>NZ_PVTJ01000022.1 GCF_003002955.1 Glycomyces artemisiae | reverse complement strand
GCCGGATCCGGTGCACCTCGCGGGCGATCACCGCTGATCGCTCGGCAGGTTCGACTTCGTTGATGTTTGGCAGCATGATCGTCAGCAGCGCGTTCAACGGACGACCGGACCGTGCGGCTTGGCCATGAGCCGCTTGCAGATCTCGACGCTGCGCCGACGAGATGGTTCTCGTCGCCCCGACGTCTCGCCATGCTGCGCTACCGTATCGCCACCATGGTGCACGAGGTCTGCCACGAGGGCGATTATTTTCTCCGTCACAACAACATATATGTGCCGGTGTTTCCTGTAGCGCTGTGGTCTCCGCCTCTGATCCAGATTTAAGACATTGATCTTTATGCCATTCGATCTCCGATAAGGCGATTTCTGGGCGAAGGGGAAGTGGTATTTCGGTTTGGGCCGGATCGGCGGCGATGACGCGGTCGATCGCAGTCGAAATGATCGCCAAATGGGTGGCCGGTGCTTGCCCAAAACGGGCGTCTGAGATAGGGTGCATTCTGTTATTAGGGTCCTCTTGAGATTCTGATGACTGGCTACCGCGAAGAATTTCTGAGCACCCTGTCAGATGTGGCGTCTGACGGGGCGCGCCCTGTTGTGCGAAGCGCAACAAAGGCCGTGCATCTTGCCACCGATCGGCTGCGGCTGCAACATATTCGATTTATTGATGAATTATCGGGTATTTATTCATTTCGCTGATGCCTTCTTTTCTAGGTTTTCCAACGGCGTTTAGTTGCCTTTGCAATTATTTCTTTTGTTATGGGCGGCGGTTCTGATGGCGGAGATTCCGATCTCCTCTTCTCTCTCGCCTATCTCCTTCTCTCTTTTGTCGTCGCCAGCCGCGTGGCATTATGGGCATCCTTCTCGAATTTCGCCTTTTGTCGCTGCGATAAATTTCGACGGTTACAGATGTACCGGGGGCTGGTTTGTATAAAAAGATTAGGAAATCAAAGCGGCGTGTTTCTTCTGTAGAGCATGATGAATATGTAATCAGCTTGATTGAAGAATCTCATAGAGTTCTTTCGATAGTAATAGTAGATGAATTGCACTCACCTTCTGTGCGGGCGGCTGCGCAAATTGCCGGCGAAAATTTGCTTCTCTTCCTTGATGAGCTATCAGGCCTTCATCCTGAAGGCGATGAATTCGACGAGCTTGCAGAAGCGTGACT
>NZ_PVTJ01000021.1 GCF_003002955.1 Glycomyces artemisiae | reverse complement strand
CTGGAAGCTCATGCAAAAGGCTCTTTCGAGGGCATCATTGTCGCCGTGTCCTGTGACATAATGAGGGGGATAGGTTTGAGAGCGCGTATTGTCACTGGCGAGGAGATAGTGCCGTGGCTGATGCCTCAGCGCGGGTTTTCAAGGGCTCAACTCACCTTCCAGCGGGAGGGTCGGGGGCGGCTCCTTCGGAGGACGCGCCGGGTCCGCGGGCGGGCGGTAGCGACTTCGCCGAACTCTCGCGCAGGGTTCGAGCGGCAGGTCTGATGCGCCGTCGCCCCGGCTACTACACGCTCCGGTTCGCACTCGTCGGTGCCGTGTTCGCCGCTGCCTGGACGGCTTTCGCACTCATCGGCGACACCTGGTTCCAGATGTTCATGGCCGTGTTCATGGCCCTGGTCAGTGCCCAGGTGGCGCTGCTGGGCCACGACCTGGCACACCGCCAGATCATCCGCAGTCGCGCCGCCACCGAGCGCGTCGGCTGGCTTACCGGGAACCTCGCCAACGGCATGGGCTACGGCTGGTGGACCGACAAGCACAACCGCCACCACGCCAACCCCAACCACGAGGAGCTCGACCCCGACGTCGCGCCGGGTCTGTTCGTGTGGTCGAAGCGCCAGGCGCGCGCGGCCCAGGGCCTGAGCCGGTTCGTCGTCAAGTACCAGGCGCAGCTGTTCTTCCCGGCCCTGCTGTTCGAGGGCTTCAACCTCAACTGGTCGGGCATCAGATCGATCTTCACAGCGGGCCTGAAGCACCGCAGCTGGGAGGCCGCATTCCTCGCAGCGCACCTCGTCGCCTACCTCTCGGCGGTGTTCCTGGTGCTCTCACCTGGCAAGGCGATCGTGTTCATCGTGGTGCACAAAGCGGCCTGGGGCCTGTACATGGGCTCGGTCTTCGCGCCGAATCACAAGGGCATGCCGACCCTCGTCGGTGACACCGAGCTGGACTTCCTGCGCAAGCAAGTGCTGACCTCCCGCAACGTCAAGGGCGACTGGTTCACCGACGTCGCCCTCGGCGGCCTGAACTACCAGATCGAGCACCACCTCTTCCCGGCCATGCCCTCGGTCAACCTGGCACGGGCGCGACCGATCGTCGAGAAGTTCTGCGCTGAAAAGGGCATCCCCTACAGCGCGACCGGCCTCATCCAGTCCTGGCGCGAGGCCCTGACCCAGCTGCACCGCAACGGCGAACCCCTGCGCCATCCGCGCACTCGCGCCACGGCGGGTTGAGCGACTCGGACGACCGGCAGGCGGTCAGACCATGCGCTCGCGCTCCTGCGGTGCGGCGAGCATGTGCCCGCGAAGCTCCAGGAGTGTGCTCCTGAGCAGCCGGGAGACGTGCATCTGCGAGATGCCGATCTCGGTTCCGATCTGGGATTGCGTCCTGCCTCCGAAGAACCGCAGCGAGAGGATCCGGCGCTCGCGGTCGGGCAGGGCCCGCAGGAGCGGGAGCAGGGACTCGAGGTCGTCGACCGACCCGAGCGCGAGGTCGTCGGCCCCGATGGCCTCGGCCAGCGGAAGCCCGCCGGAGAGCGACGGCTGGTCGAGAGAGACCGACCGGAACGAATGCATCGCCTGCAGCCCTTCGCGTACTGCGGTCTCGGGGATGCCCAGCAGCTCGACGAGGTCGGCGGGGGTGGCCGGTCGGCCCAGTGTTTGGGAGAGGTGGGCGTCGGCGGTGTTGATCGCCATGCGCAGTTCTTGGAGGCGGCGCGGCAGGCGCACCGGCCAGGCGGTGTCGCGGAAGTAGCGGCGGACCTCTCCCATGACCGTCGGCACGGCGAAGGAGAGGAAGTCGACACCCCGTAAGGGGTCGAAGCGGTCGACGGCGTGGATGAGGCCGACGTTGGCGACCTGGACCAGGTCGTCCATACCCACGCCGCGGCCCGCGTAGCGACGGGCGATGTTGGCGGCGAGCGGCAGGTACCCGGTGATGATCCGGCCGCGCAGGCCCTCCCGCCGGAAGTCGTTGTCGGTGAGCACGGCCATCTGTTCGAACAAGGGC
Source organism: Glycomyces artemisiae (assembly GCF_003002955.1). Lineage (GTDB taxonomy): Bacteria > Actinomycetota > Actinomycetes > Mycobacteriales > Micromonosporaceae > Glycomyces > Glycomyces artemisiae. The sequence continues at coordinate 2,289 of NZ_PVTJ01000021.1, read as the reverse complement.
GCGAGTTCCCCGAATGCGTTGTCGCGGCCTTGTTTTCTGGAATCTTGGGGCGCCATATGAGGCCACCGCCCTGCATCGGTTCGGCTGGCAAACCGGTGTGCCCGGTTTGGGATCGGCCGGGCGTGGAGTCCCGGGCTGGGTGTAGTGGTTTCGGCCCGGTGAGCGGGCGTTACTCACGGGGCAGGTGTCGGAGGGCCCTCATGCTGACATCCGCGGTGCGGTTCGGCGCTCGTCTTGCCGGGGACGGCGAAGGTCCATCACGAGCAACATCGCTGCGTATTCAGACTATACCGATTCGGTCACGATGCTGCGGAAGTTGCCGTCGGTCGTTCCCCTGCGTTCGCCGACAACGCTGGTCTCGACAGCCCAGGCGACGCGCGGCTGCCGTCCGCCAGGGTCCACCAGCGGTCGAGTGCGGCCGACGCGGCGCGGAACGACCGGTGGGAACCGAGGTGCTGGGCGTGGGGCCCGAACGCCTGGTGCGTGTCCTTGAAGGCGGCGATGTACCCGGCGAACTCGCCGTCGATCGTAGCCGCATAGAGGTCGGCAGCCGCATGCTTCCAGACGAGCGATGGCGGCGCGGCGCGGACGGGGTTCGGAGGCTCTGGAGTCGCAAGGTTCATCACTTGAACGGACGCCGACGGGCGCCAAGCGATCTGGTCAGCGCCACAGTCGTCGCGCCGCGGCCTTGCCGCGATCGGGCATTCCGGCAGCGGCATGCGCGAGAGCATCCTTGGCGTCCTCGGCCCTGGTCGCGACTCGTCCGAGGAGCGACTTCGATCTTCGCCTACGGTTGAGCTCCACCCCGATGAGGGCGACCACCGCGATGCCGACCGCGACCGACCCCGCGAGGAAGGGCAGCACCGACCGGAGGAGGCTCCTCTCGCCGTGATCGTTACCGGGTCCGTCATCGCGCCAGTCCTTCTCATGCATTTGCTCGGCAAGGGTTCCAGGGGGCTTCGCTGGTGTGATCGCTGCGTTCATGACCGTGTCCTCCGTTTGATGGTGGTGGAGGCATGCCCGTTCGCGGCGGAGCGAAACCCCGCCCTTGTCTGCGAAGCCGACGTTCAGGCCGTGCTGCGGCCGGCGCGTCGTCTGATGAGTCCGAAGACGATGGTGCCGATGAACAGTACGATGCCGACGGCGGCCAGCCAGAGCAGGCCCTCGATGGCGAAGCCGACGATCGCGAGCAGGACCCAGACGACGATGAGAATCCATAGAACTGTACCCATACTTCGATCATACGCCCGAAAAAGATTCAACCGACCAATACATGAGTAAATTCTGTGATAGCGGTGTGTATGGCCTCAAACATCGCGGACCGCGTTCATCAATGGACGGCAGAACCCGCATAGAGCCTGATGGAGTCTCGTTCGGGTGATCCCGTGTCCGGGATGGGCTGGTAGGCACCGAAAGCGGCAGCGGGCGTGTGGATCGCTCGAGGTTGTGAGCACTCAAGGAATCAAGGAACGGCCGCTGCCGCGATTCGAGCATAGGACCGGCCTCGACTACGAGCAACTGCTGTACCTCGAACGCGAAGTCGCCGCCCGGATCGGCTCCTGGCAGCCGGCCACCGGGCGCCGCAAGGCCCTGGGCCTGTTCGAGGCGATCGTGCTGACCCTGGTCTACTTGCGCCACAACACCGTCCAGGCCGCTATAGGCGAACAAGCGCGCGTCTCCCAGGCAACGGTCTCGCGCTACATCGAGACGCTCGAGCCGGTGGTCTCGTGCTGCCTCGACCGCCTCGCGATCGACCTGCAGGCCCGCGCCGCCCGATCGGACCTGGTCGTCGACGGGTTCCTCATCCCCACCCGCGACCTCACCTCGCCGAAGGGACTTTTCTCCGGCAAGCGCGGTGCGCCGGGCCTGAACGCGCAGGTCGTCTGCGACCTGCACGGGCGCCCGGTCGACGCCGGAAACCTGCTGCCCGGCTCGGCCCACGACGCCCGCGCCTTCCGCGAATCAGGCCTGGCCAAGACCTACGAGCACCACCTGACCGGCAACGGCCCCAGCATGATCGGCGACTGCGGCTATATCGGCGTCGTGCCGCTCACCCCGGTCAAGAAACCGGAGTACCGCGAACTCACCGACACCGAACTGCTCTTCAGCCGGCAGGTCAACCGCCGCCGGTGGGTCGTCGAGCAGGGCATCGCCCACCTCAGGACCTGGAAAGTCCTCAAGACCGGCTACCGGCGACCCCTCCCCAAAGCCGACCGGACCCTGCAAACCGTGCTCAAACTCCAGATGTATCGGCGTCACTCGAAAGAGGCTTTTGCATGAGCTTTCAGG
>NZ_PVTJ01000020.1:3550-5543 GCF_003002955.1 Glycomyces artemisiae | reverse complement strand
CGTGTGGGCTGGCTGAGTCGCTTCGGAACTGGGTTTCGGGGTGTGCTTGGTTGGTACTGTTTTTGACTGTCTTTTCCTTGGGACACTTGCTTGGTGTCTCGTGAAAATCGGTCAGGACATGCTTCGACACATGATTTGAAGTCGCTGGGCTCGTCAGGGTCTGGTGCGCAACAGGTTTTTGTTGGAGAGTTTGATCCTGGCTCAGGACGAACGCTGGCGGCGTGCTTCACACATGCAAGTCGAACGGAAAGGCCCGCTTGCGGGTGCTCGAGTGGCGAACGGGTGAGTAACACGTGGGTAACCTGCCCCCATCTCTGGGATAACCGTTGGAAACGGCGGCTAATACCGGATACGACCTGGCTCCGCATGGTGCTGGGTGGAAAGTTTTTGCGGTTGGGGAGGGGCCCGCGGCCTATCAGCTGGTTGGTGCGGTGATGGCGCACCAAGGCTTTGACGGGTAGCCGGCCTGAGAGGGCGGTCGGTCACATTGGGACTGAGATACGGCCCAGACTCCTACGGGAGGCAGCAGTGGGGAATTTTGCACAATGGGCGGAAGCCTGATGCAGCGACGCCGCGTGAGGGATGACGGCTTTCGGGTTGTAAACCTCTTTTATCCACCACGAAGGCCCCGTATTCGCGGGGTTGACGGTAGTGGTTGAATAAGCGCCGGCTAACTACGTGCCAGCAGCCGCGGTAAGACGTAGGGCGCGAGCGTTGTCCGGATTTATTGGGCGTAAAGGGCTCGTAGGCGGCCCGCTGCGTCTGCCGTGAAAGGCCTCGGCTTAACCGGGGTTTTGCGGTGGATACGGGCGGGCTTGAGGCAAGTAGGGGAAACTGGAATTCTACGTGTAGCGGTGAAATGCGCAGATATGTGGAGGAACACCGGTGGCGAAGGCGGGTTTCTGGGCTTGTTCTGACGCTGAGGAGCGAAAGCGTGGGGAGCGAACAGGATTAGATACCCTGGTAGTCCATGCTGTAAACGGTGGGCGCTAGGTGTGGGGCCACGTTGGTTGGTTCTGTGCCGTAGCTAACGCATTAAGCGCCCCGCCTGGGGAGTACGGCCGCAAGGCTAAAACTCAAAGGAATTGACGGGGGCCCGCACAAGCGGCGGAGCATGCGGATTAATTCGATGCAACGCGAAGAACCTTACCTGGGTTTGACATCACCCGGAAACCCTCAGAGATGGGGGCCTCTTCGGACTGGGTGACAGGTGGTGCATGGCTGTCGTCAGCTCGTGTCGTGAGATGTTGGGTTAAGTCCCGCAACGAGCGCAACCCTTATCCCGTGTTGCCAGCATTGAGTTGGGGACTCGCGGGAGACTGCCGGGGTTAACTCGGAGGAAGGTGGGGATGAGGTCAAGTCATCATGCCCCTTATGTCCAGGGCTTCACGCATGCTACATTGGCCGGTACAGCGGGTTGCGATACCGTGAGGTGGAGCGAATCTCTGTAAAGCCGGTCTTGGTTCGGATTCGAGTCTGCAACTCGACTCGATGAAGGTGGAGTCGCTAGTAATCGCAGATCAGCAACGCTGCGGTGAATGCGTTCCCGGGCCTTGTACACACCGCCCGTCACGTCATGAAAGTTGGCAACACCCGAAGCCTGCGGCCTAACCGGTTTACCGGAGGGAGTGGTCGAAGGTGGGGCTGGCGATTAGGACGAAGTCGTAACAAGGTAGCCGTACCGGAAGGTGCGGCTGGATCACCTCCTTTCTAAGGAGTCCCGACCCGGCATCAACGCCGTGGTCAACCATCCGCTCCAGGTGTCCTTCGGGGCCTCTGGCCTGGCAGCCGTGTGGTTGCCTTGATTGCTGCGGGTGTGTATGGACTGAATGTTTTATTGGTGTGTCGACTACACGTTGTCTGGGCGAGCAGAGCTCGCCTCCATCCTTGAGACCTGTTGGTCAGGTCGACTGTGCGCGAGCGCGGTCGGCGTGCCTGACGGGTCTCGCACCCTGTTGGGGTTCTGAGGCAATACGTCTCGGAGCCTGGTCAT
>NZ_PVTJ01000020.1:0-3467 GCF_003002955.1 Glycomyces artemisiae | reverse complement strand
GGGGCTGGTGTGTTGTTTGAGATTTGTATAGTGTGCGTGAGTGTCTTTGTTTCTATCTGACTTGGCCGTGTTGGTTAAGTTGTGTAGGGCGCATGGTGGATGCCTTGGTGCCGGATGACCGATGAAGGACGTGTGAGGCTGCGATATGCCTGGGGGAGTTGCCAACTGGACTGTGATCCCAGGGTTTCCGAATGGGGTAACCTGGCCGGCTTGATGGCCGGTCGCGCCTGCCTGAATGTATAGGGCGGGTGGTGGTGTGGCGGGGAAGTGAAACATCTCAGTACCTGCTGTGGAGAAAACAAGAGTGATTCCGTCAGTAGCGGCGAGCGAAAGCGGAGGAGGCTAAACCTGGTTCGTGTGATAGCCGGCAGGCGTTGCGGGTCGGGGGTTGTGGGACATCATCGTTAGTTTCTGCCGAAACTAGGTTCGCGCATCAGCAGCTAGTCGAACGGCGTGGGAAAGCCGACCGGAGTGGGTGAGAGTCCCGTAGGTGAAGGTTGTTGGTGGTGTTCGGATGGTGCACCCGAGTAGCGCGGGTTTCGTGGAGGCTCGTGTGAATCTGGCAGGACCGTCTGCTAAGCCTAAAGAGGTCCGGTGACCGATAGTGGAGAGTACCGTGAGGGAATGGTGAAAAGTACCCCGGGAGGGGAGTGAAAGAGTGCCTGAAACCATGTGCCTGTAAACCGTCAGAGCCCGGCGTGAATTTCGGTTCATGTAGGCGGGTGATGGCGTGCCTTTTGAAGAATGAGCCTGCGAGTTATGGTATGCTGCGAGGTTAAGCCGTGTGGTGGAGCCGGAGCGAAAGCGAGTCTGAATAGGGCGTTGAGTGGTGTGTTGTAGACCCGAAGCGGGGTGATCTACCCATGTCCAGGGTGAAGCGGCTGTAAGAGGTCGTGGAGGCCCGAACCCACCTAGGTTGCAAACTGGGGGGATGAGGTGTGGGTAGGGGTGAAAGGCCAATCAAACTCCGTGATAGCTGGTTCTCCCCGAAATGCATTTAGGTGCAGCGTCGCATGTTGCTCCGTGGTGGTAGGGCGCTGGTTGGGTGATGGGCCGTGTCGGTTACTGAGCTCAGCTAAACTTCGAATGCCATGGTGTTGAGTGCGGCAGTGAGTCGGCGGGTGAGAAGATCCGTCGTCGAGAGGGAAACAGCCCAGATTACCGGCTAAGGCCCCTAAGGGTGTGCTGAGTGGAAAAGGATGTGGGGTCGCGTTGACAGCCAGGAGGTTGGCTTAGAAGCAGCCATCCTTGAAAGAGTGCGTAATAGCTCACTGGTCGAGTGGTTTCGCGCCGATAATGTAGCGGGGCTGAAGTGCACCGCCGAAGCCGTAGCAATGCCAGATTGGTTCGCCAGTCTGGGTTGGGTAGGGGAGCGTCGTACATGGGGTGAAGCTCCGGAGTGATCCATGGGGTGGACTTTGTACGAGTGAGAATGCAGGCATGAGTAGCGAAACACAGGTGAGAATCCTGTGCGCCGATTGACTAAGGGTTCCAGGGGACGGTTGTTCCGCCCTGGGTTAGTCTGGGCCTAAGGCGAGGCCGAGAGGCGTAGTCGATGGATAACCGGTTGATATTCCGGTACCCGAGTGCCGCGTATGAGTGATAGCGGTTGTGCTAACCGGCTGCAAGCCGGTGTCGGTGCTCCTTCGGGAGTGCTGGCACAGGTGCGTGGTTGGGGTCCTTTCCGTGTGTAGCGTAGTGATGGGGTGACGCAGTGGGGTAGCCGTACCGTCTGGTGGATTAGGCGGGGTAAGGTGGTAGCCCGCGTTCCTAGGCAAATCCGGGAACGCTGCTTTCAATAGCGGGGGTGAGCGCTGAAGCATAGCTCTTTCGAGCGAATTCGGTGATCCCGTGCTGTCGAGAAAAGCCTCTAGCGAGTGGTGCTCGGCCAGTACCCGAAACCGACACTGGTGGTCAGGTAGAGTATACTGAGGCGTTCGAGTGATGTGTGGTTAAGGAACTCGGCAAATTGCCTCCGTAACTTCGGGAGAAGGAGGGCCCTCTGCTGTGGAGCGTAGCGCTCGGAAGCGGTGGGGGGTTGCAGAGGCCAGGGGGAAGCGACTGTTTACTAAAAACACAGGTCCATGCGAAGCCGTGAGGTGAGGTATATGGACTGACGCCTGCCCGGTGCTGGAACGTTAAGAGGATCCATCAAGCCTTATGGCTGCAGTGGTGAATTGAAGCGCCAGTAAACGGCGGTGGTAACTATAACCATCCTAAGGTAGCGAAATTCCTTGTCGGGTAAGTTCCGACCTGCACGAATGGCGTAACGACTTCCCCGCTGTCTCAACCACATGCTCGGCGAAATTGCAGTACGAGTAAAGATGCTCGTTTCGCGCGGCAGGACGGAAAGACCCCGGGACCTTTACTATAGCTTGGTATTGGCATATTGTCTGGTTTGTGTAGGATAGGCGGGAGCCTGGGAAGCCTGGACGCTAGTTCGGGTGGAGGTGTTGGTGAAATACCGCTCTGATCAAATGATGTGTCTCACCCGCGGCCCTGATCGGGTCGGGGGACAGTGCCTGGTGGGTAGTTTAACTGGGGCGGTTGCCTCCTAAATGGTAACGGAGGCGCCCAATGGTGCCCTCGGGCCGGTTGGAAACCGGTCGGTGAGTGTAAGCGTAGAAGGGTGCTTGACTGTGAGACCGACGGGTCGAGCAGGTGCGAAAGCAGGGGCTAGTGATCCGGCACCGACGTACGGATGTGGTGTCGCTCAACGGATAAAAGGTACCCCGGGGATAACAGGCTGATCTTCCCCAAGAGTCCATATCGACGGGATGGTTTGGCACCTCGATGTCGGCTCGTCGCATCCTGGGGCTGGAGTTGGTCCCAAGGGTTGGGCTGTTCGCCCATTAAAGCGGCACGCGAGCTGGGTTTAGAACGTCGTGAGACAGTTCGGTCCCTATCCGCCGCGCGCGTAGGAGATTTGATGGAGGGCTGTCCCTAGTACGAGAGGACCGGGATGGACGAACCGCTGGTGTGCCAGTTGTACCGCCAGGTGCATGGCTGGTTGGCTACGTTCGGGAGCGATAACCGCTGAAAGCATCTAAGCGGGAAGCGTGCTCTAAGATGAGATCTCCGTCAGCAGCGATGCTGGTGAGGCGCCCTAGAGATGATGGGGTTGATAGGCCCGACATGGAAGAGCAGCAATGCTTGGAGTGGACGGGTACTAACCGCCGAGAACTTAACACAACACTGCGGCCCGCCCCGACAGGGGCACATGGGTCAGATGGAAACGACATTCACGCACGCTATGCGATTCTGAGGCAACACACTGGTTGGCTCGATCGCCAGCCTTTGGTCACATGGCTGAGCAGATCGCCGGGACAGTGTCTCGATGGTTTGTTTGGTGGTGAGAGCGGAAGTGACACACCCGGTCCCATTCCGAACCCGGTCGTTACGGCTTCCAGCGCCGATGGTACTGCACCCGAGGGGGTGTGGGAGAGCAGGACACCGCCAAACATGAA
>NZ_PVTJ01000019.1 GCF_003002955.1 Glycomyces artemisiae | reverse complement strand
CTCGCACCAGGTGCCACTGTCATCACCCACAGGTGGGGAACATCCTCACGTTCCTCCCCGGACCCCCACGGCCCCAAGGCAACCCGCGCACCCCGGCCCACCGTCCACCCTCTCGTCGCCGCCCGCACGAACCCCAACCCCCACCCCACCCGCAAGACGAACATCAGTGCCGTTCAGCGCAATCCGGCAAGGGATGGACAAGATCCCTCAAGTGGTCAGCGGTGCGCCATGACGAGCTCCCGCCCGGCCGAGGCGCACTGCGCGGCGTACTCGGCGGGCGGGAACCCGATGAGGTCCTTGAAGTCGTGGGTGAAGTGGGCCTGGTCCGACCAGCCGAGCTGCGCGGCGAGGCGCGCCAGGTCCACGTCCGGGTCGACGGCGAGCCGGTCGGCCGCGTCGTGGATGCGGTACCGGCAGATGAGCGCCTTCGGGCCGAGCCCGATGTACGCCTGGAACAGCCGCTGGAGCGCCTTCTGCGTCATGAAGAACCGCGACGCCGCCTGGTCCACCCTGGTGATGCCGCGGTCCTCCAGCATGGCCGTGACGATCCGCAGCAGCTCCGCGTAGCGCTCGTCGACCCGCTCGGGCATCCGCGCGGCCAGGAACCGGGTGACGACTCCGACGGCCGCCTCGTCGCCCCCGCTCATGACGACCGCGTTCAGCTCGTCGACCTCCGGTCCGAAGACCGTGCCCGCGCCCGCGACCCAGTCGGCGACCGCCGCGGCCTCGATCCCCGTGAACGCCGTGAACCCGCCGGGTCGGAACTTCGCCCCGAACACCCGGCCGCGGCCGGTGAGCGGATGCCGGGACACGGCCAGCCCCGGCCCGTGGACCTCCGCGCCGAGCACCGGCATGAAGCTCAGGTTCACGCACGGGTGGGGGACCACCACCGACTCGTACGAGGACCCCTCGGGCAGGTCCCAGTGGACCGCCCAGAACCGCTCCACATACCGCCCCAGCGGCCCCGTCACCGGGTACCGCCGCAGGTCGATGTGCCGCGCCGCCTCCTGCGGCCGCAGAATGCCCTTGTCGCTCGCCGTCGGTCCGTGCATGCCCCGAAGATAGCGCCGGGGTCCGTCGCTTTTTTACAAGCGCAGGCCACGCCGCCCGACGAGACTAGGGGACATGAGTACTGAATCTTCGAACGACGCCAACGTGAATCCGATCCCCGAGGGCTACCACTCGGTCACGCCGTTCATCGTCGTCAAGGACGGCGCGAAGGCCATCGAGTTCTACGAGCAGGTCTTCGGCGCGCGGGTCCTGTCCCGCAACGACATGCCCGACGGCACCGTCGCGCACTGCGAGATCCAGATCGGGAACTCGATCGTCCAGCTCGGCGACGTCAACCCGGCGTTCGGCATGGCCGAGCCCGACCCCGAGAACATCACCGCGTCGCTGGTCCTCTACGTCGAGGACTGCGACGCCGTGTTCGCGAAGGCCGTCGAGGCCGGCGCCACGGTCCGCGAGGAGCCCGCCGTGTTCCTCACCGGCGACCGGTTCGCCTCCATCGCCGACCCGTTCGGGCGTCGCTGGTCGATCATGACCCGCGTCGAGGACGTCTCCCGCGAGGAAGGCGAGCGCCGCGTGAACGAGTGGATCGCCTCCATGGGCAGCCAGGAATAGCCCACCCGGGCCGCAGGCGGCGAGTCCGCCTGCGGCTCAATAGCTCTCGGGGTACCCCACGGTCGGGGCCGACACGTCGTCGAGCGCCAGGCGGATCTCCGGCGGCAGGAACAGCTGCTCCGCCGCCAGCGACGCCCGCAGCTGCGTCGCGTTCCGCGCGCCCACGATCGCCGAGGCCACGCCCGGCTGATCCCGCACCCACGCCAGCGCCACCTCCAGAGGACTCACCCCGAGCCCCTCGGCCGCCGTCGCGCACGCCTCCACGATCCCCGCCGACCGCTCGTCCAGGTACGCCCCCGCGAACCGCGACCACTGCGCCGATGCCGCCCGCGAGTCCGCGGGCCGCCCGAACCGGTACTTGCCCGTCAGCACGCCCCGCCCCAGCGGCGACCACGCCAGCACCCCCAGCTCCATCGCCAGGCACGCGGGCAGCACCTCCCGCTCGACCCCGCGCTGGAGCAGCGAGTACTCCACCTGGCTCGCCACGACCGGGGTCCGCCCCGGCCACGCCGCCTGCCACGCGTACGCCCGCGCCGTCTGCCAGCCCGTGTGGTTCGACAGGCCCACGTACCGGACCTTCCCGCTCGACACGGCCGCATCCAGGACCGACATCGTCTCCTCAAGCGGCGTGTCCGGGTCGTACACGTGCAGGATCCACAAATCGATGTAATCGGTCCCCAGCCGCCGCAGCGACCCCTCCAGCGACCGCATGAGCCACCCGCGCGAAGTGTCGCGCTTGCGCGGCGCCCCGTCCGTTCGCACGCCCGCCTTCGTCGCGATGTGCAGCTCCGAACGCGCGACGATCTTCCCGATCAGCTGCCCGATCGCCGCCTCGGCCATGCCCTGCCCGAACACGTCCGCAGTGTCCACGAGCGTGCCCCCGGCCTCCACGAACGTCTGGAGCTGCGCGGCCGCATCCTCAAGGCCCGCTTCATCGGTGGTCCACGTCATGGTCCCCAGGCCGAGGGAGGAGACCTCGATGCCGCTGCGTCCAAGTGGTCGGCGTTCCATGGCTTCACAAGTTACATTGAACGGCAATCGCGGGAAAGCCTCAGGTGCGCTTGAGGGAACGGCCCGATCCGCCCGCGCGCTGGCCGGTCGGCCGGTTTCCGAAATAGGATCGCGGGCATGGAATCCTGGACCGCACCGCACGTACCCGCCCTGCCCGGCCACGGCCCCGCCCTGCGCCTGCACGACACCGCGACCGCGGGCCCGCGCGAGACGGTCGCGCCCGACGCCGAGCGCGCCAGCATGTACGTGTGCGGCATCACGCCCTACGACGCGACGCACCTGGGGCACGCGGCCACGATGATCGCGTTCGACCTGGTGCACCGGTACTGGCTCGACCAGGGCCTGGACGTGCACTACGCGCAGAACGTGACCGACGTCGACGAGCCGCTGTTCGAGCGCGCCGACCGCGACGGCACCGACTGGCAGGTCCTGGGCCTGCGCGAGACCGCGCTCTACCGCGAGGACATGGAGGCCCTCAAGATCGTCCCGCCGCGCCACTTCATCGGCGCCGTCGAGTCCATCCCCTCGGTCGGCAAGGCCGTCGCGCAGCTCCTCGCGACCGGCGCGGCCTACCGCCACGACTCCGGCGACGTCTACTACTCGGTCGCCGCGTACACGGAGCGCTTCCCGGAGGCGGCGTCGGTCTCCCGCTACGACACCGAGACGATGCTCCGCTACGCGCGCGAGCGCGGCGGCGACCCCGACCGCGAGGGCAAGCGCCACCCGCTCGACCCGAAGCTGTGGAATGCCCCCCGCGACGGCGAGCCCTCGTGGGACACCGAGGTCGGTCCCGGCCGCCCCGGCTGGCACATCGAATGCGCCTGCATCGCCCTCGACTACCTCGGCGAGCAGATCGACGTCCAGGGCGGCGGCAACGACTTGATCTACCCGCACCACGAGTTCTCCGCGGCGCACGCCGAGTCCCTCACCGGGCGGCTGCCGTTCGCGAACATCTACGCCCACACCGGCATGATCGGCCTCGACGGCGAGAAGATGTCGAAGTCGCTGGGGAACCTCGTGTTCGTCTCCAAGCTCCGCGCCGAAGGCGTCGACCCGGCCGCGGTGCGCCTCGCCCTCATGTCCCAGCACTACCGCGCCGACCGCCAGTGGAGCGCGCCCGTCCTCGCCGAGGCCGAGCTGCGCCTGGGCCGCTGGCGCGAGGCCGCCTCCCGCGAACTGGCCGTCCCGGCCGGGGCGATGCTCACCGCCGTGCGCGAGCGGATCGCCGACGACCTCGACACCCCGGGGGCGCTCGCGGCGGTCGACGCGTGGGCCGAGCAGACCCTCTCCGCAGGTGGGGACGACCCCTCCGCGGCCGGGCTCGCCCGCGACACGATCGGAGGAATCCTCGGCATAGACTGCACGCGCTGATTGTGCGAAATGCCGAGTATCGGTACGCTTGATGACTGAGCGTGGCCGACTCCCCATCCTCCTGGAGTCGAATTGAAGATCCTGCTGCTTGCGTCCGCTTTCAACGGTCTCACTCAGCGCGTGTGGTGCACCCTGCGGGAACAGGGGCACGACGTCGGCGTGGAACTCGCGCCGGCGCACACCCCCGAGTCCATGACCGCCGCGGTGGAGCGGATCGACCCGGACCTCATCCTCTGCCCGTTCCTCAAGCACCGCGTGCCCGAGGACGTGTGGCGGCGGTGGACCACGGTCATCGTCCACCCCGGGCCCGTGGGCGACCGCGGCCCCTCGTCCCTCGACCACGCCCTCCTGGGCCGCAGCCCCCGCTGGGGCGTCACGGCCCTGTCGGCGGTCGAGGAGATGGACGCGGGACCGGTCTGGGCCTCCTTCACGTTCGACGTCCCCGAGGGCATCACCAAGTCCGCGCTGTACAACAGCCGCGTCGCCGACGCCGCCATGGACTGCGTCGCCGCCGTCGTCCGCAAGGTCGCCGCCGGCGACCGGCCCAAGCCCGCCGACGAGCACCCGCGCGCGGTCCCCGGCACCGGCGAGCTCCCGCTCCTGCGCCGCCCCGCGTTCGCCCTCGACTGGCGCGCCCCCGCCGCCGACCTCGCCCGCCGCATCGCCGCCGCCGACGGCGCCCCCGGCGCGCCCGTCGAGCTCAACGGCCAGACCTACTGCCTCTTCGACGCCGCCGCCACCGACGAGCACTCGGGCGCCGAACCCGGCACGATCGTCGGCCGCGACGCCGAGGCCCTGGCGTTCGCCACCGGCCGCGGCACCCTCTGGGTCGGCTACGCCGCCACCCTCGACCGCCGCCGCGGCCCGAAACTCCCGGCCGCGATGGTCGTCGACCCCAAGGACGCCCCGTTCCGGGCCGCGCCCGCAGCCATCGCCGAGACCGCCTACCGCCGCGAGGGCGACATCGGCTACCTCCAGATCCGCTCCTACAACGGCGCCATGCACACCGAGCAGTGCCGCCGCCTCACCCAGGCGGTCGAGAAGGCCCTCGCCGAGGACACCCGCATCCTCGTCCTCACCGGCACCGAGCACGCCTTCTCCAACGGCATCCACCTCGGCGTCATCGACGCCGCCCCAGACCCCGCCGCCGAAGCCTGGGCCAACATCAACGCCATCGACGACCTCTGCACGGCCATCGCCGCCGCAGACCAGCTCACCGTCGCCGCGTTCACCGCCAGCGCGGGCGCGGGCGGCGTCATGACCGGGCTGTGCGCCGACGTCACCGTCGCCCGCGACGGCGTCGTCCTCAACCCCTACTACGACATGGGGATCTTCGGCTCCGAGCTGCACACCTGGTCGGTCGCCGACCGCGTCGGCGACACCGTCGCCTCGCGCCTCCTCGGCGACAAGCTCCCGATCTCGGCGACCGAGGCCCAGCGGATCGGCCTCATCGGCGCCGTCGGGCCCCGCGACTGGGACGAGTTCGGGCGCTGGCTGCGGGCCGTCGCGCTCGGCTACAACGACCCGGTCACGCGCGGGCGCATGTTCGCCGCGAAGTCCCGCCGCCGCGCCGAGTCCAAGCCGCTGTCGTACTACCGGACCATTGAGCTGGCCGAGATGGCCCGCGACATGTTCGACGACCGGCACGGATTCCACGCGAAACGGCGCGCCTTCCTGGGCAAATCGGCCCCCGCGGAGACGCCCGCGAAACTGCGTTTCGCTTGATATCAGGAGTGCGTTGACAGGCCGCGTCCCACCTGGTGGACTGGAGGCATGTTCGAAGAAGGACAGTACTTCGCGCCGGTCAACACCGACGCCGACGGCACGGTCGTCGTGGAGCTGGGTGAGACCCACCCGGGCTTCGCGGACGCCGACTACCGCGAACGGCGCAACGCCATCGCGGCACTCGCATTGGACTGGAGCCCCGGCCTACCCATGCCGACGGTCTCCTACACCGATGCCGAACACGAGATATGGCGGCTGGTCAGTGCGGAACTGGCCGTCAAGCACCAGGAACTGGCCGCACACGACTACCTCGACGGCGCCGAGCGCCTCAAGCTCCCCGCCGACCACATCCCGCAGCTCCACCAGGTCTCCGAGCTCCTTGAGCCGCTGACCGGGTTCAGCTACCTGCCCGCCGCGGGGCTGGTGCCCCTGCGCGAGTTCTACGGGGTGCTCGCCGACGGGAAGTTCCACGCCACCCAGTACATCCGGCACCACTCGGTCCCGCTGTACACGCCCGAACCGGACGTCATCCACGAGGTCATCGGCCACGCCAACGCCCTCGCCGCGCCCCGCTTCGCCGCGCTGTACCGCGCCGCCGGGGACGCCGCCCGCCGCGTCCACTCCGAGGAGGCCCTCGAATTCGTCTCGCGCGTCTTCTGGTTCACCCTGGAGTTCGGGGTCATCAGCGAGGCCGACGGCCTCAAGGCGTACGGCGCGGGCATCCTCTCCTCGTACGGGGAGATCGACGAGTTCCGGGACATGACGATCCTGCCGCTCGACCTGGTCACCATGGGCACCATCGACTACGACATCACCCACTACCAGGACAAGCTGTTCGACGCGGGGTCGATGGACCGCCTGGAGGACGTCGTCGGCGAGTTCTGGGAGACCTGTGACGACGACATGATCGAGCGCCTCAAGGCCGACGCGGGGAAGGCGTAGCGGGGGACTAGTACAGCTGCTTCGCGTAGGTCTCGCCGTAGTACTCGACGAGCTCTTCGAGGGTCTTGTCGACCGTCTGCGTCTCCTTGACCATCTGCGCGTGGCTCGGCAGGGCGTCGGGCGTCCACGTCTCGGGCTTCCAGATGCCCGACCGCATCGACGCCTTGCCGCAGTGGAAGAAGATCGTCTCGATCTCGACCACGAGCGCCAGGACCGGCTTGTGGCCCTTGACGACCATGTCCTCGAAGAAGGGCGCGTCCGACACGACGCGGGCGCGCCCGTTGATCCGCAGCGTCTCCCGGCGGCCCGGGATCAGCGACAGCAGGCCGACGTGGGGGTTGGCGAGCACGTTGTGGTAGCCGTCGACGCGGTGGTTGCCCTTGCGCTCGGGGATGGCGACCGTGCCGTCGTCGAGCACGTGCACGAGCTTTCCGGCCGGGTCGCCCTTCGGGGAGGCGTCGCAGTTGCCCTCGGCGTCCGAGGTCGCCACGACCACGTACGGCGACACCGCCAGCCACTCCCGGTCCCGCTCATGGAGCTTCGTCCGCTCCTTCTGCGCCGCTTGGGGTTTGACCTCCCCGACGATCTCCCGGAGCTTCTCGGGGTCGGTCACTTCGGTCCACAGGCGAGTGTTGGCGGTGTCCATCTGGTTCCCTTCGCGTGGGTGCCATTACGACCCGATGCTACGTCTCAGCCGTCCTCGGGGCCACCTCCGTTTTCGCGCCGCCGCTCGTCCGCGTCGGCGATCCCGTCGCGAACCCCCGTGCGGACCACCCAGTAGAGGGGGTAGAGCCCGAGCAGTATGAAGACGATGAGGAGGAGATCCATACTGCGAATCCTATTTGTCCGAGTGTGATCTTCGCCGTGCCCGGTGCCCAACCTGTGAAACCGGCTTCCCACTTGTCGGCACGCGCAAGTACCCTTGACCCCGTGTCTGAGCAGAGCCTTTTCCTCGAAACCCTGAAGCGCCGCGTCGTCATCGCCGACGGGGGCATGGGCACGATGCTCCAGACCTTCGACCCGACGATGGAGGACTACGACGGCCACGAGGGCCTCTCCGACATCCTGTCGCTGACCAGGCCCGACATCGTCCTCGGCATCCACGACGCCTATCTGGCGGCCGGAGCCGACTGCGTCGAGACCAACAGCTTCAACGCCAACTACGGCGGCCTCGTCGAGTACGGCATCGAGGACCGCGCGCGCGAGATCGCCCGCGCCGCCGCCTCGCTCGCCCGCCGGAAGGCCGACGAGTACGCCACCCCCGCATGGCCGCGCTTCGTCCTCGGCTCGATGGGCGGCGGCACCCGCCTGCCCACCCTCGGCCACGCACCGTTCGCGCTCCTGCGCGACCACTACGAGGAGTGCTCCCTCGGCCTCATCGAAGGCGGCGCCGACGCGCTCCTGGTCGAGACCGCCCAGGACCTCCTCCAGGCCAAGGCAGCCGTCATCGGCGCCAAGCGCGCCAACGCGAAGCTCGGCACCAGCGTGCCGATCATCGCCCAGGTCACCGTCGAGACCACCGGCACGATGCTCGTCGGCGGCGAGATCGGCGCGGCCCTCACCAGCCTCACCGCCCTCGGCATCGACCTCATCGGCCTCAACTGCGCCACCGGCCCCGACGAGATGAGCGAGAGCATCCGCTACCTCTCCCGCCACTCGCCAGTCCCGATCTCGGTCATGCCCAACGCCGGCCTGCCCGTGCTCGGCCCCAACGGCGCGGTCTACCCGCTCACCCCCGACGAGCTCGCCGACGCCCACGAGGAGTTCGTCACGAACTTCGGCGTCAGCCTCGTCGGCGGCTGCTGCGGCACCACCCCCGACCACATCCGCGCCGTGCGCGCGCGCCTCGGCGGCGCCCCCGAGGACCTCGTCAAGCCCAAGGACCGCACGCCCGTCCTCGAACCGGGCGTCTCCTCCTCCTACCACCACGTGCCGTTCCGCCAGGACGCCTCGATCCTCAACGTCGGCGAGCGCACCAACGCCAACGGCTCCAAGGCCTTCCGCGACGCCATGCTCGCCGCCGACTTCGACCGCTGCGTCGAGATCGCCCGCGAGCAGGCCGGCGGCGGCTCCCACCTCCTCGACCTGTGCGTCGACTACGTCGGCCGCGACGGCGCCGAGGACATGAAGGTCCTCGCCTCCCGCTTCGCCACCGCCTCCACGCTCCCGATCATGCTCGACTCCACCGAGCCGAACGTGGTCGAAGCCGGGCTCGAAGCCCTCGGCGGCAAGTGCGTCGTCAACTCCGTCAACTTCGAGGACGGCGACGGCCCGACCTCCCGCTACCAGCGCATGATGCCCCTCGTCGCCGAGCACGGCGCGGGCGTCGTCGCCCTCTGCATCGACGAGGACGGCCAGGCCCGCGACCGCGACTGGAAGGTGCGCGTCGCCGCCCGCCTCATCGACGACCTCACCGGCACCTGGGGCCTGAACATCGAGGACATCTTCGTCGACGCCCTCACCTTCCCCATCTCCACCGGCCAGGAGGAGACCCGCCGCGACGGCATCGAGACCATCGAGGCCATCCGCGAGATCGCCCGCCGCTACCCCGGCGTCAACTTCACGCTCGGCATCTCCAACATCTCCTTCGGCCTCAACCCCGCCGCGCGCCAGGTCCTCAACTCCGTGTTCCTCAACGAATGCGTCGAAGCGGGCCTCACCAGCGCGATCGTCCACGCCTCCAAGATCCTGCCCATGGCCTCGATCCCCGAGGAGCAGAAGCAGGTCGCCCTCGACATGGTCTACGACCGCCGCACCGAGGACTACGACCCGCTCCAGAAGCTCATCGAGATCTTCGACGGCGTCAGCCTCGCCGGGTCCAAGGAGGCCCGCGCCGAGGCCCTCGCCGCCCTCCCGCTCGGCGAGCGCCTCGCCCAGCGCATCATCGACGGCGACAAGAACGGCATGGACGCCGACCTCGACGAGGCCCTCGCCGCGGGCAAGCGGCCCCTCGACATCATCAACGACCACCTCCTCGAAGGCATGAAGGTCGTCGGCGACCGCTTCGGATCCGGCCAGATGCAGCTCCCGTTCGTCCTCCAGTCCGCCGAGGCCATGAAGTTCGCCGTCGCCCACCTCGAACCCCACATGGACAAGGCCGACTCCACCGACAAGGGCACCATCGTCCTCGCCACCGTCCGCGGCGACGTCCACGACATCGGCAAGAACCTCGTCGACATCATCCTGTCCAACAACGGCTACACCGTCGTCAACCTCGGCATCAAGCAGCCCATCAACGCGATCCTCGACGCCGCCGAGGAGCACAAGGCCGACGTCATCGGCATGAGCGGCCTCCTCGTCAAGTCGACGGTCATCATGAAGGACAACCTCGCCGAGATGATGGCCCGCTCGATGCACACGAGGTGGCCGGTCCTCCTCGGCGGCGCCGCGCTCACCCGCGCGTACGTCGAGGACGACCTCCGCGAGATGTTCGAAGGCGGCCAGGTCCACTACGCGCGCGACGCCTTCGAGGGCCTCGACCTCATGAACAAGGTCATGAACGCCCGCCGCACCGGCACGCCCCTGGTCGATCCGGAGAAGGAGGCGAAGATCGCCCTGCGCCGCGAGCGCCGCGCCAAGCAGGCCACGATGGTCGCCGACACGCTCCCGGACCTGAACGACACGTCGGTGCGCTCCGATGTCGCCACCGACGTCGACATCCCGGTGCCGCCGTTCTTCGGCTCCCGCGTCCTCAAGGGCATCCAGACCTCCGAGTACGCCGCGCTCCTCGACGAGCGCGCGACCTTCCTCGGCCAGTGGGGCCTCAAGCCCGGCCGCGGCGCCGACGGCCCCTCCTACGAGGAGCTCGTGGAGACCGAGGGCCGCCCGCGCCTGCGCTACTGGCTCGACCGGCTCGCCACCGACAACGTCCTCGAAGCGAAGGTCGCCTACGCGTACTTCCCGGCCTACGCCGAAGGGAACACGCTCGTCGTCCTCGACGAGAACGGCCACGCCGAGCGCGCCCGCTTCACGTTCCCGCGCCAGCGCCAGGGGCGCCGCCTGTGCCTCGCGGACTTCTTCCGCGCCAAGGACGGCGAGCAGCTCGACGTCCTCGGCATGCAGCTGGTCACCTTGGGCTCCAAGGTCTCCGAGTACACCAACGAGCTGTTCCAGGCCAACGCCTACCGCGACTACCTCGAAGTGCACGGCCTCACCGTGCAGCTCACCGAGTCGCTCGCCGAGTACTGGCACCGCCGCATGCGCCGCGAATGGGTCCTGCCCGGCGGCGGCACCGTCGCCGACGCCGACCCCGCCGACCTCAAGGGCATCCTCGACGTCGACTTCCGCGGCTGCCGCTACTCCTTCGGCTACCCTGCCTGCCCGGAGCTGGCCGACCGCGCGACCCTCGTGGAGCTCCTCGGCGCCGACCGCATCGGCGTCGAACTGTCCGAAGGGGACCAGCTCCACCCGGAGCAGTCGACCGACGCGATCGTCCTCCACCACCCCGAGGCGAGCTACTTCAACGCCAAATGACCCCGGTGAGTGCCCGGCGTCCGTGCGGCGCCGGGCACCGACCCGGGAACCGCGTTCACGCCCGCGCCCCGCGCCCGGCACCATAGGGGCCATGTCGCACGAACTCGTCGCCTACCTCGGCGTCATGGACGCCGGGAAGTCCACCCTCGCCCTCCAGTACCACCACTCCCTCGGCGGCGAGGGCGTCGTCTACACCTCCATGGACCGCGGCGGCGAAGGCGTCGTCTCCAGCCGCATCGGCCTCAACCACGAAGCGCGCGAAGTGAAACCGGGATTCGACGTCTACGACGACCTCGCCGCGCTCCGGCCCCCGTACGTCATCGTCGACGAGGTCCAGTTCCTCGAAGCCCCCAAGCAGATCAACCACCTCGCCGACGCCGTCGACGGCCTCGGCCTCGACGTGTACGCCTTCGGCCTCAAGACCGACTTCCTCGGCCGCCTCTTCCCCGCCTCCCAGCGGCTCATCGAGCTCGCCGACCGCGTCGAGGAGCTCCCGGTCCGCGTCAACTGCTGGTGCGGCGAGCGCGGCACCCACAACGCCCGCACCCGCGACGGCGTCATGGTCTTCTCCGGCGACCTCGTCGAAGTCGGCGACATGGACTCCTACACCGTCCTGTGCCGCCGCCACCACCGCGCCGGACTCGCGTGACGCCTGTGAGCCTGCTCGCCCGGAACGGGCGAAACGGCCGATCGCACCCGCGCCCCCGATACCGTTCTAGGCGTGACTGAGGTTCCAGAGCTCCCGCAGGCCGTCTTCTTCGACATGGACGGCACGCTCCTCGACTCCGAACGCCTCTGGGACGTCGCCCTCGAAGAACTCGCGGTCGTCCTCGGCGGCATCCTGCGCCCCGAAGTGCGCGACCGCATGGTCGGCACCAACGAGGACGCCTCGGTCATCTTCCTCCTCGAAGACCTCGGCCTCCCAGTCGAGGACTTCCCCGAGCACGTCCAGTGGCTGCGCGAGCGCATGAAGACCCTCTTCGCCATCGGCGCCGCCTGGAAGCCCGGCGCCCAGGAGCTCCTGCACGAGGTCCGCGCCGCCGGCATCCCCACCGCGCTCGTCACCTCCACCGCCCGCGAACTCACCGAAGTCCTCCTCGGCACCCTCGGCGCCGAGAACTTCGACGTCATCATCTGCGGCGACGAGGTCCAGGCCCGCAAACCCGACCCCGAGCCCTACGCCACCGCCGCCGCGAAACTCGGCGTCGACCCCGCCCGCAGCTTCGCCATCGAGGACTCCCCGTCCGGCAGCGAGTCCGCGCTCGCCGCGGGCGCCGTCACCTTCACCGTCCCCAGCGAAGTCGCCCTCCCCGAGTCGATCCCGGCCCACCGCCTCGCCACCCTCGACGGCGTCACCCTCGCCACGCTCCGCGCCATCGCCGCCGCCTAAACCGCCTTGACGCCCTGGGCGATCCCGACCATCGTGGGCCCATGGAACCGAGCCACGAGATCGTGAAGGCCCTCGCCGACCCCGCCCGCCTCCGCGTCTTCGCCGCGATCGTCCTCGCAGGCGACACCGGCACCGCCCTCGCGGACCTGCGCGAGCACCACCCCGACGCCGACCGGGCCCTCCCGCGCCTCGTCCGCGCCGGACTCGTGACCTCCGGCGACGACGGCCTCCGCGCCGACCCGACCGCCTTCCGCCAAGCCGCGGCCGCCGCCCGCTCCACCGTCCCCGACGCCCCCGAAGGCACCGACCCCGGTGTCGCCCACCTGTACACGGCCGGACGCCTCACCGTCATCCCCACCCGCCGCGCCACCCGCGTCGCCGTCCTGCGCGACCTCGCCGACCGGCTCTTCGCCTTCGACCGCGTCTACACGCAGGCCGAGATCACCGACGCACTCGCCGCGGTCCACGACGACCCGCTCACCCTGCGCCGCGAACTCGTCGACGAACTCCTCCTCGAACGCACCCTCGGCGGCCGCGAATACCGCCGCCGCGAAGCCCCGCCCCTCGACTGACACGACAGCGGCCGCGGGGCAAACCCCCGCGGCCGCAACCGAAACCACCTCACCGCCGCGACGACAGCACCTCGCGGTGCTCCTCGCCCCAGTCCTCCAGCGGCTTCAGCGCCACGCTCAGCGACTCGCCCAGCGGCGTCAGCGAATACTCCACCCGCGGCGGCACCTCCGCGTACAGCTCCCGGTGCACCACCCCGCTCGCCTCCAGCTGCCGCAGGTTCTCCGCGAGGACCTTCTCGCTCACCCCGTCGAGCTTCCGCCGGATCTGCCCGAACCGCACCGGCCCCTCCGCGAGCACCCACATGAGGTGCATCTTCCACTTGCCGCCCACCACGTCGATCGCGAGCGACATCCCGCAGGTTTGATCTACGTCACCCATCGTCTCCACAGCACGCCTCCCGACCGTATTTCTCACCTCGACGTAAGCAACCCCACCTGGAAGTGCGGTCTTGCCGAGCCTACCCGGCACGACCGACCATGGAACCCGTCAACACGCACAGGGAACCGCCACTTACCAAGGGGCACAACATGTCTGCCATCAAGTCCGCCACCGTCCTCGGCCTCGGCCCGATGGGGCGCGCCACCGTCCGCCTCCTCCTCGCCGCAGGCGTCGACGTCACCGTCTGGAACCGCACCCCCGGCAAGACCGACGCCCTCGCCGAACTCGGCGCCAAGCCCGCCGCCACCGTCGCCGAAGCCGTCGCCGCCAGCGACACGATCCTGCTCTCCCTCATCCACTACGAGGCCATGTACGGCGTCCTCGAACAAGCGGGCGACCTCACCGGCAAGACCGTCCTCAACCTCTCCTCCGACTCGCCCGCCAACACCGCCAAAGGCGCGAGCTGGGTCCTCGACCGCGGCGCCCGCTTCCTCACCGGCGCCTACATGACCCAGAGCGACGACATCGCCCACCCCGCATCCACCCTCTACACCAGCGGCCCCGCCGACCTCTACACCGAGCTCAAACCCCTCCTCGACCACCTCTGCAAGAGCGTCCACCTCGGCGCCGACTACGGCCTCGCCCAGCTCTACTACCAGGCCGGACTCGCCATGTTCCACGCCTACCTCATCTCGCTCCAGCAGGCCTTCGCCATGATCGAGCGCTCCGGCGGCGACATCGACACCTTCCTCGAACTCTCCAAGGACGACGCCGGCAGCCAGCGCGACTTCTCCCTCTACTTCGCCCAGGCCGCCAAGCAGGGCGGCTGGGGCGACCTCGCCAGCCTCAAGATGATGCACGCCGGCGCCCAGCACGTCATCGACGCCAGCGAAGACGCCGGCGTCGACGCCGCCCTCACCCGCACCATCCAGGACTACTACCAGCGCGCCCTCGACGCCAGCGAACAGACCGGCACCGTCGTCCCCGTCTACCGCCTCTTCCGCGGCGACCACTAGAAAGGACCACCCGTGCCCACCGGCAACCTCACCATCCTCGGCCTCGGCGCCATGGGCTCCGCCATCGCCGCCAGACTCCGCGACACCGGATACACCACCACCGTCTGGAACCGCACCGCCGCGAGAACCCTCCCGCATACCGCAGCGGGCTCCCGCGCCGCCGCCACCGTCCCCGACGCCGCCGACGCGGGCGACATCGTCATCACCGTCCTCCTCGACCACGCCAGCGTCCGCGAACACCTCGAACCCGCCGCACCGCACCTCCGCGGCAAAGTCGTCGTCAACCTGACCACGACCACCCCGGGCGAAGCCCGCGACACCGCCGCCTGGGCCGCCGCCCACGGCATCGCCTACCTCGACGGCGCGATCATGGCCGTCCCGTCCATGATCGGCACCCCCGAGGCCCGCCTCCTCTACTCCGGCGACGAGAACGCCTACGCCATCGCCGAACCCGCGCTGGCAGTCCTCGGCGCCGCCGAGTTCACCGGCACCGACGCAGGAGTCGCTTCACTCAAGGACATGGCCCTCCTCGCGGCCATGGACCTGATGCTGCTCGGCCAGCTCCAGGCCGTCGCCATGATGCGCACGGTCGGCGTCCCCGCGGCCGACACCGCGGGGGAGGTGGAGGCGTGGCTCACCGCGATGCTCCCGCACGGCAAGGCCGTGGCCGCGATCGTCGACGGCGGCGCCTACGACACCGGCGGCCAGAGCGTCGACTTCGACCGCCGCGGCCTGGCCTCGATCATCACCGCCAGCCGCGAGCAGG
This sequence comes from Glycomyces artemisiae, assembly GCF_003002955.1. GTDB lineage: Bacteria > Actinomycetota > Actinomycetes > Mycobacteriales > Micromonosporaceae > Glycomyces > Glycomyces artemisiae. Next base: position 5,342 of record NZ_PVTJ01000019.1, on the reverse strand, counting down.
GCGTCAGCGCCGCGCTCCTGGAACCGCACGAGCGGCTCCTTGCAGAGCTCTCCGCGGCCGGACACGGCGGCGACGACTGGCCCCGCATCATCGACCGACTCACGATTCCAAGGTAGGGAAGCAAATGCCGAACCAGACCGTCGCCGTCCTCGGGCTCGGGGCCATGGGCTCCGCGATCACCGAGCGCCTGCGCGACACCGGGTACGCCACCGTCGTGTGGAACCGCACCGCCGCCAGGACCGCGCCGCACGCCGCAGCGGGCTCCCGCGCCGCGGCCACCGCCGCCGAAGCCGTCGCCGCCGCCGACACGGTCCTCGTGGTCCTGTTCGACGACGCGAGCGTCCGCGAGCACCTGGACCCGCTCGCCGCCGACCTGAAGGGCCGCACCGTGGTCAACCTGACCACGACCACGCCCGACCAGGCCCGCGCCACCGCCGCCTGGGCCGCCGAGCACGGCCTCACCTACCTCGACGGCGCCATCATGGCGACCCCCGACATGATCGGGACCCCGGTCTCGCGGCTCCTCTACTCCGGCGACCGCGCCGCCTACGACGGCGCCCGCGCGGTCCTGGAGGTCCTCGGCGCCGCCGACTACGAAGGGGAGGACGCGGGGCTCGCCTCGCTCAAGGACATGGCGCTGCTCACCGCCATGTACCAGATGTTCGCGGGGTTCATGCAGGCCGCGGCGATGATGCGCACCGTCGGCGTCCCCGCGGCCGACACCGCCGCGGAGATCCGCGGCTGGCTCGGGGCGCTCCTGCCGCACCTCGACCACTTCGGCGCCGAGATCGACCGCGGCGACTTCGACCCGGCCCGCGGCCAGGACGTCGAGTTCACCAGGGCCGCGATCGGATCGCTCATCACCGCCGCTCGCGGGCAGGGCGTCAGCGCCGTGCTCCTGGAGCCGCTCATGCGCCAGCTCGACGAGCTGTCCGCGACCGGCCGCGGCGGGGCCGACTGGATCAGCGTGATCGACCAGCTGCCGGTCAAGTGACCGCCGGGGCGGGCGGGGGACTACCCGCCCGCCCCCAGCAGCTGCAGCTTCTCGTACCCGTCGGTCCCGGGCGCGGCCGTGAGCGTCACCAGCATCTGCCCGGAGCCGTCCGCGACCCGGAACTGGTCCTTGTACAGCTGGATCAGCCCCACCATCGGGTGCTCGAACCGCACCCAGCCGATGTTGCAGTCCTTCACCTCGGCCCGCGCCCACATCTCCGCGAAGTCCCGGTGCGCCACCGACAGCTCGCCGATGAGCGCCGTCAGCTCGGCGTCCTCGGGGAACAGCGCCGCCATCTTCCGCAGCTGCGCGACGGTCTCGTACGAGCACACGTCCTGCCAGTCGGGGAAGAACTCCCGCGAGTCGTCGTCGAACAGCAGTCGCACGAAGTTCGGGCCCGCCTCCAGGTCCCACCCGAACCCGCCGTACAGCAGCCGGGCCAGGCGGTTCGAGGCGAGCACGTCCTGCCGGTGGTTCAAGATGAGCGCCGGGAAGCCGTCGATCGCCGCGAGCATCGTCTCCAGCGAGGGCCGCACGCCGGCCCGCTCGTGCATCTGGTCGCGCCGCGAGTTCCCGGCGAGCCGGTGCAGGTGCGCCCGCGTCGTCTCGTCCAGGCGCAGCGCCCGCGCGACCGCGTCGAGCACCTGATCCGACGGGCGCTTCGCCCGGCCCTGCTCCAGGCGCGTGTAGTAGTCCACGCTCACCCCGGCCAGCAGCGCCAGCTCCTCGCGCCGCAGCCCCGGAACCCGGCGCCGCGCGTCGTTCGGGAGCCCGACCTCGTCGGGGTTCACCCTGGCGCGCCTCGCCTGGAGGAACTTCCCCAGGTCGACGACGTCCTCCAGCTTGTGGATCCCGGTCGCATCAGATGACATCACTCAAACCTCCGCGGCAAGTATCGCCGCGCCCGCCCGCCGCTGCCTAGGTCTGTCAGTCCTAGGGTCGAACGACCCCAGGTCGAACAGACGTCTGGCAGCCTCTCCGAATCCGCCGCAGCATGGTCGCCATGCAGATCCACATCGTCTACGCCCACCCGCACGCCGCGTCCCTGAACGCCGCGCTCCGGGACGAATCGGTCGCCACCCTGGAGGGCCTCGGCCACACCGTCACCGTCTCCGACCTGTACGCCATGCAGTGGAAGGCCGTCGCCGATTACGACGACTTCGGCCCCACCGAGAACGAGCACTTCATGGCCGCCGCGGGCGAAGCCTGGGACAAGGGCCAGGTCGCCCCCGACGTGCGCGCCGAGCAGGAGAGGCTCCTCGCCGCCGACCTCGTCATCCTCCAGTTCCCGCTCTGGTGGTACACCGTCCCGGCGATCCTCAAGGGCTGGATCGACCGCGTCTTCACCAACGGCTTCGGCTACGGCACCTCCCGCGACTGGCCCCGCTTCGGCGACGGCGTCCTCGCCGGCAAACGCGCCATGGTCGTCGTCACCACCGGCGCCGCCGAGTCCCACCTGTCCGACCGCGGCGTCAACGGCTCCATCGACGACCTGCTGTTCCCGCTCCAGCACGGCGTCCTGTTCTACGCCGGCATGCAGGTCCTGCCCCCGGTCGTCGTCACCGGCGCGGTCCACCGCTTCGGCGACGCCGAGTACGCCGACGCCGCCAAGCTCCTGCGCTCGCGCTTGGAGACCCTCGACGAGACCGAGTCGATCGCCTACCGCAAGCAGGCGGAGGACTACGACGACGCCAAGCGCCTCAAGCCCGGCCTCGAACCCGAGGGCACGACCGGGTTCGCGCTCCACATCGCCTGAGCGGCAAGAAGGGCCGGAGCGGCGGCAGCCGCTCCGGCCCTCCCGTTCGGTCGACGACCGTCCAGCCGATGAGGACGGGGTCTACTCGAACGGGAACTTGTCCGCGAACGCGGGCTTCAGGTCGTCCACCCACACGGCGTTCTCGTCGAACTTCGCGTAGAACGGGATCCCCACGATCCGGGGGTCCCTGGCCTGGAGCATCCGCAGTGCGAACACCTTCTCCTCGCCGATCTCGACGATCCCGTCGACCGCGATCTTGCCCGGCGTGGCCGACATCGACGGGCCTCTCACGGTCCGGCACAAGCCCGAGACCTGGCTGAACGCGTCACGGAAGATCTCCCACGCCCGCGCCAGCGGCACCGAGAAGTAGTCCCTCGGCCCTGTATCGCGCTCCACGAACATGTAGTACGGGATCATCCCCAGCTTGTGCTGGGTCCTCCACATCCCCGCCCACTGGTCCGCGTCGTCGTTGATCGTCCTGATCAGCGGCGCCTGCGTCCGGATCACCGCACCCGTGGACCGGATGCGCCGCACCGCCTCCCGCACGATGTCGGAGTCGAGCTCCTTCAAGTGCGAGAAGTGCGCCATGAACGCGAGGTTCCGCCCCGACGCCACGACCTGCTCGAACAGCCGCAGCGTGTCGTCCGCGTCGGGGTCCGACACGAACCGCTGCGGCCAGTACGCGAGCGCCTTCGACCCGATGCGGATCGATTCGACGTGGTCCATGCCAAGCAGCGGCTCGATGTACCGCCGCAGCACGGGCTCGCCCATGATCATCGGGTCCCCGCCGGTCAGCAGCACGCTGCTCACCTCCGGGTGCTCCCGCACATAGCCGGTCAGCTGCTCCACGTCGTTGTTCGCCATCTTCAGGTCGGCGATCCCCACGAACTGCGCCCACCTGAAGCAGTAGGTGCAGTACGCGTGGCAGGTCTGGCCCTGCTGCGGGAAGAACAGCACCGTCTCGCGGTACTTGTGCTGGAGCCCCGGAATCGGCTCCTCGCCGGCCTTCGGGATGTTGAGCTGGAGCTGCCCCGCCGGATGCGGGTTCAGCTTGAACCGCACCTCGTTGGCCGCGGCCGTCACCTCCTGCTTGGAGGCGTCGGCCTTCAGCAGCCCCGCGATGTGGTCGACGTCCTCCGCCGGGAGCATGTCCTCCTGCGGGAACACCAGCCGGAACATCGGGTCCTCGAACGGACGGTCCCAGTCGATGAGCTCATCGACCACGTACGCGTTCGTCCTGAACGGCAGGACCGACGCGACGGCCCTGGTGCGAAGCCGCTGCTCCTCCGACAGCGGCGCTCGTTGGAGCAGATCGTCGAGATGACGGATGGTGTAGGCGGTGAACCGCCTACCGGCGTTTTCAGGAGCAGTCACGAGAACTCCCTCCTCTTGATGTTGTAGCGGTCTGCAACGCGGCTCGGCAGGGCCCCAGTTACAAACAAGTGCGCGAAACCAACGCTCACCCGGCCTCCGTGGGCTCTCGCCCGTGTCGGCTCCGTGGTCTTTCGACCACAGATGGTGCACCCGATGCTTTCGCGCACACTGTGCGTGAAATATGAAATTTTCAGTTGATTGTGACGACCCTAACCCAGAGTCGCCTCAAGCGAAATAGGGACCGCCTTCAGCGCCTGGCTGACCGGGCAGCCGTCCTTGGTGGCCGCCGCGATCTCATCGAACTCGCCCTTCTCGATCCCGGGCACCACGGCCCGGACGGTCAGCGCGATGCCGGTGATCCCGGTGCCGGGCTTGAAGTCGACCCCGGCTTCGGTGACGATCTCCTCCGCCGTGTAGCCGGCCTTGCCCAGGCCAGCCGAGAGCGCCATGGAGTAGCAGGAGGCGTGGGCCGCGGCGATGAGCTCCTCGGGGCTGGTCTTGCCCTCCGGGTCGTTCGCGCGCGACGCCCAGGTCACCGGAGTGTCCGGCAGGCCGGACGACACGAAGCTGGTGACACCGCCGCCGTCCTGGAGACCGCCGGTCCATCGGGTGCGTGCGTTGCGAGTGACTGACATGCCTTCTCCTCTGATCGGAGTTCCTTCGCTCGCAGGCTAACAGTCGAACTTGACGTCTGAAGACGGTCCGCGACGGCGGCCGCCCCATGCCGACCCACCGTCGTGTTCGCGGAAGTTCCCTCCGTCTTCGCTGGTCAAGCGTAACGTTGAACGACAGGTGACCCCCCTGGTTTCGGCCCCTTCGGGGGTGTGTATATTTGTCTCTGCCCGCGGGGGAACGGAACGGCCGGAAAGCCGGTCCGGAGATCACGGAGGCACGCGACAGGTTCTCAGAGCCAGGCGCGGTCCGGATCGCAGCGCGGGGATCACCTGAGGCTTCATAGAGGCTCAATCGCATGTGACCAGGGTCAATCACCCCCGGTTAGACATCGCAGATCGAGACTAGTAATGTTGTTCGGGTTGCTCCGGCGGAGAACGAATCCCAAATCGGATGAGGTCTTTGTTGTGGCGTGTTGTTTGAGAACTCAACAGGGTGTTTGGATGGTCAGCGTGTGGGCTGGCTGAGTCGCTTCGGAACTGGGTTTCGGGGTGTGCTTGGTTGGTACTGTTTTTGACTGTCTTTTCCTTGGGACACTTGCTTGGT
>NZ_PVTJ01000018.1 GCF_003002955.1 Glycomyces artemisiae | reverse complement strand
CTCGACAAGGTTCGACAAACTCGCCGTCCGATACCAGGCCACCATCCAAGTCGCGATCATCCTCGACTGGAAACCGACTTCGTAAACACGACCTAGGCCGGCTCGAATGCCCGCTCCGACCACATCGGAGCGGGCGTTCCGCTATCCGGCCGCGCGCAGGTGCCGCCGCGCCGTCATCAAAGCGAACCCGAGGAGGTTCTGGCCCTGCCAGGTGCGCGGGTCGGCCGCGCGCGGGTCGTCGGCCTCCAGGCCGATGCCCCACACCGGGTCGTCGGGGCTCGCCTCCACCAGCATGCGGTCTCCTGTGGACAGCAGGAAGTTCCGCAGCTCGCCGCGCTGCCCGAACTTGGCGATGCTGCCGCGCACCACGATCTGGAACCGGTGCCGCTCCCACACGCGCAGGTCGAAGTCGGTGACGGTGCGCCCGAGGGCGCGGGCGCGCTCGGGGTCGTCCTCGGCGAGGATCGCCGCGGCGGCCAGCTCGTCCTCGAACAGCTTCGCCTTGGACCACATCATGTAGTGCTCGGCGGTTGCGAAGCGCCTGCCGCCCACGCGGATCGGCGCGGGCCACCACTGGTCGAGGCACCCGGGCGCGAGCCGCCCGCCGTGGGTGCGCTCGTGGTCCCGGAAGAACAGGAACCCGGCGTCCTCCCCGGGGGCCGCGTACTCCGGCTGCGGCGCAGCGGGTCTGACGATCCGCGACGGCGCGTCGGCGCGCCGCTGGAACGGGCTCCACGGCTGCTCCGCGGGCGGCTCGGGCGGGGCGGGGTCGTGCGGGGCGAACGGCAGGTCGATCTCCGGGGGCCCGTCGGGGGTGAAGCCGTCGATCAGCGCGTCGAGCTGCCCGTCGTCATAGCGCTGCTGGAGGACCCGCAGCGACTCGCACGTGTCGAGCAGGCCCCGGCTGGCGCAGCTGAGCGCGTCGGCGACGTGCAGCGACTCGGCGAAGGCCATGACGGCGTTGGCGCGCATCGTGTCCGCGTCGGTGGCGAGCGCTTCGGCCAGGTGCTCGGCGGTGCGGAACGCGCAGTACCCGGCGAGCTGCGGGAACGGCTGGGGCGCACCGGCGGCCATGAACCCGGCGGTCACGATCCACCTGACGGTCCCGGCGACGAGGTTCGGGTTCCCGGCCACGTTCGCGGCCTCCTCGGCGGCCTTCGCGAAGTGCCCCAGGTGACCGTGGCCGTCCATCGGCTCCGCCGAGGCCGTCAGCAGGTCCTTCAGCTCGTCGGCGAGGCGGTCGATGCCCAGTGCCGGGGGTTCGGGGGTGGAAGGGGCGAGGCCGGGCGGGGCGAGGTCCAGCCCTTCGGCGTCGGTCATGTAGTACAGCGTCCAGGCCCGGTCCGCCGGGCCCGCGGGCGCGCCGGAGGGCGGAGCGCCGTCGGGGGTCGGCGGCGTCGCACCGCCGGAGTCGCTCATCGCCATAGCCTGCCAGGGGAAGCGCCCGGAGGCAATCGTCCGGGGGCCGCATTCGGGCGGCCTCCGCGATCCCTCGGTACGATGAGGACGGGTCACAAGGAGCACCGATGTCCTCAGCCGAGATCAAAGCGATCGCCATGCTGCTCAGAGCGCGCAACGCCATCGACGAGCGCATCGCCGACGTCGTCGGCCGCCCTGCCGCGCACGGGCACCTCTCGGACTGGATCGCCGCGCAGGTCTTCGACATCGCGCTCGAACCGACCGCCGACCGCGCCATCGACGGCTACTTCCGGGCCGGGCCGCTCGCCGGCCGCAGCGTCAACATCAAGCACTACCCGCGCAACCAGGGCCTGCTCGACATGACCGACGCCGAGGACCTCGACACGTACCTGGTCCTCACCGGCCCGCGCGGCACTTCCGCTGCGGCCCACCGGCCCTGGTCCATCGAGCACGTCTACCTCTTCGACGCGCAGGGCCTGTACGACACGCTCCACTCCGAGATGCGCCGCATCGGGGTCGCCACGAGCATCCCGTCCCGCTACTGGGACCAGGCCGAGATCCACCCGGTCTCGCGCAACGCGAACTTCCCGCTCTCCGCGGAGCAGACCGCCGCGCTGGAGGAGTTCCGCGCCGACGCCGTCTGACCCGAATATGGCGAGGGGTTGTCGTGGCCGCTGGCAAGGTTTGCCGTTAGGATTCGGGGGCACTGGGGTGATGTCAACCCGCAGTCGTGATGATGGCAATCTGACGGAGGTAGCGTGCTCGATATCAGCCCACTCACCTGGGCCTTGACGATCGGACTCATCGTCGTTCTACTGGCGGTGGACCTGCTGCTGGCGGCCCTGCGGCCCCATCATGTCGGGTTCAAGGAAGCGACCGCCTGGTCGGTGATCTACATCGCCATCGCCGTGCTGTTCGGCGTCTGGTTCGGCATGCAGTACGGCAACGCCGCCGGCACGGAGTACTTCGCCGGCTACATCATCGAGAAGAGCCTCTCGGTCGACAACCTGTTCGTGTTCGTCATCATCATGACGACGTTCGCGGTCCCCGACCACCACCAGCACAAGGTCCTCACGTTCGGGATCGTGCTCGCGCTCATCATGCGCGCCATCTTCATCGCGCTCGGCTCGGCGCTCATCAACTCGTTCTCGTTCATGTTCCTGGTCTTCGGGCTGCTGCTGGTCTACACCGCGATCCAGCTGTTCCGCCACAGAGACGAGGACCCCGACGTCGAGTCGAACCTCATGGTCCGCGGCGCGCGCCGGTTCCTGCCGGTCTCCGCGGACTACATCGGCGGCAAGCTCTTCGCGAAGGAGGGCGGCCGCAAGGTCGTCACGCCGCTGTTCATCGTGCTCATCGCGATCGGCTCGGTGGACCTGCTGTTCGCGCTCGACTCGATCCCCGCGGTCTTCGGCGTCACGCAGGAGGCGTACATCGTCTTCACCGCGAACGCGTTCGCGCTCCTGGGCCTGCGCGCCCTGTTCTTCCTCGTGAAGGGCCTGCTCGACCGCCTCGTGTACCTCTCGCTGGGGCTCTCGCTGATCCTGCTGTTCATCGGCGCGAAGCTCATCATGCACTGGGCGCACGTCGACGTGAACACGTCGATCCCCGAGATCACCACCCCGGTCAGCCTCGGCGTCGTCATCGGCGTGCTCGTGATCGTCACGATCGCGAGCCTCATCAAGACCCGCGGCAACCCCGACGAGAAGGCGCACGCCGGATCGCTCTCGGCGACAAAGAAGAAGGAACCCGAGCAGTAAGCACACTCACGGCCCCGGATCGTGCATCCTATAGGATATAGGATGCACGATCCGGGGCCGTACCAGTTTCAGTGCGCCCGTCTTGCGAGCAGCATGAGCACGAGCAGCAGCGGCACCGGCAGCAGGAACGCCTCCCGCAGCCCGATCTGACCGTCGAGCCACGCCAGCGCCGCGGGCGCGGCGAGGATCGCCGTCCCGGACGCGAGCGACGCGATCGACGCCGAATGCCGCGGCGTCAGGTCCGGGAGGTTCACCAGGCCCGCGAGCATGATCGGGTACAGCGGCGCGATCCCGAGGCTCGCCACGGCGATCCCGGCGGTCACGGTCGCGGGGTCCTGCCCCAGGTACACGATCACGGTGCCCGCCATGGTGACCCCGGCCGCGGCGCCGACCGCCCAGGACCGGTCGACGAACCGCGGCCCGACCAGCCGCCCCGCCGCCATGCCGATCCCGAAGCTCGCACCGAGCGCCGACGCCGTCCCGAGCGCGACCCCGGTGTCGGCCAGACGCGCGACGCCCCACACCACGAAGCAGAACTCGCATCCGACACTGAGGACGATCCGCAGCCACCCGACCGACGCCGGGCCGAGCGGGACGCGGCCGCCGTCCTCCTCGGCTTCGCCGGCGCCTGTCACGGTGCGGTGCACCAACCCGGTCAGGAGCACCGGGACCGCCGCGAGGAGCGCCCAGCGGCCCGCGGTGCCCGCGGTCTCCAAGGCGCCGAATGCGAGGGGCGCAAGGACCCCGGCCGCGCTGGAGACGCCGACTGCGACGGCGATGCGCTTGGCGGCGCCCGGGCCGCGCAGGAGCGGGGGCGTCGCGAGGGCGACGGCGGCGCAGCCGACGCCGACGAGGACGGAGCCGGGCCCGGCGATGCGCAGGTCCGGGGTGACGGCCATGGCGACCGCGCCGATCGTCATGAGCGCGCACGCGAGGCGCATGACGAGCCCGGCGCCCGTGCGGAGCACGACCGAGCCGGTCGCCGCCGCGAGGACGAGCCCGGCGCCGAACATCATGGTGAGCCAGACGAGTTCGCCGCGCGGGCGGTCGAGTTCGACGGCGATCCCGGCGAGGTAGGGCCCGAACGAGGAGACGAGGAAGCCGAGGCCGATCTGCGCGAACGCGACGACGCGGCCGACCGCTCGGTCCGGCGTGGCAACCGCCGTGTCAGCCGCCATGGCGGCGGCCGGGTTCGGCCCGGGACTCGGATTCGATGCTGTCGGCGGGTTCGGCGGGTTCGGCGGGTTCGGCGGGTTCGGCGGGTTCGGCGGGTTCGGCGGGTTCGGCGTGTTCCGCGGGCGGCGCGCTGCGTTCGATGAGGTCGGCGAGTTCGTCTAGATCCCGAAGGGACACATCACCTTCGAGGCCCCGCAGCGCGGCGGTCATCGCGCCCGCGGCACGCCCGGCCGCGAGGCCCGGCCCGGAGTCCTCGACCACGAGGCAGTCGGCGGGGTCGACGCCGAGCGCCGCGGCGGCCTTCACGTAGCCCTCGGGGTCGGGCTTGCCGCGGTCGACGTCGTCGAAGGTGAGCAGCAGCGGCGGGACGATCCCGGCCGCGTCCAAGCGGGCCTTCGCGAGGCGGTCGTCGGCGCTGGTGACCACCGCCCACGGGATGCTGGAGCGCTCCAGGACCGCGAGCAGTCGCGTCGCCCCCGTGGCGGCCACGACGTCGGCGACGTCCTCGTACTGGAACTCCAGTTGCCGGGCGGCGGCCGCGGCGACGCCGGGCGCGTCGAGGTCGGGCCGCAGCATGGCGACGGTGGTCGGGGCGGGGTTGCCGTGCGGGTCGGCGAGCGCGACCTGCGGGTCCACGCCGTACTCGGCGGCCCACGCCGCCCAGGCGCGCACGACCGCGCCGTCGGAATCGACGAGGGTGCCGTCCATGTCGAACAGGACGGCCGCGGGGTTGCTGTAGCTTCGCATGAAGCCCTCCGGGGATCATTTAAACTCGTAGCGCGAGGATAAACGCTGGAGGTGGCATGGCGCAAGCCCGAGCATCGGACCCGGACTCCGGACCCATCAAAGTGGGGCGTGCCGAGGCCGCCCGCTGGAGCGGCGCGCTCGACCTCCTGCGGCTGGTGCGGGCCCGGCCCGGCGTCACGCGCGCCGAGGCCGCGCGCGTCCTCGGGGTCGGCAGCGGCACCGCGACCGAGATCTGCTCGCGCCTGCGCGCCCTCGACCTGATCGCCGAGCACCCCGCCCCGCCGACCGGCCGCGGCCGCCCCACGACCACGCTCCACGCCCACCCGGACGGGCCCCTCGTCGCCGTCGTTGACATCCGGCAGGCCGAATGGCGCGTCGCCGTCGCCGATCTCGAAGGGACGCTGAGCGAACCGGCCACCGGCCGCCACGGCTCCAAGCGCCCCGAACCGGTCTTCGCCGCCGTCCGCGAGGCCGTGGAGGCCCTGAGCGCGCGGCACGGCTCGCGCATCCGCGCGGTCTCGGTCTCGGCGGCGGCCACGGTGCGGCGCGGGCGCATCGGCCAGTCGAGCGTCCTCGGCTGGCGCGACGTCGAGGTAGAGCCGCTGCTTCCCGGTGTGCCCCAGGTGATCGGCAATGACGCGACCCTCGCCGGGCTCGCGGAGGCGCGCCTCGCCCACCCCGGGAAGTCCGTGCTGTACCTGACGATCGAGGTCGGGATCGGCGGCGTGTTCGTCGACCACGCGTTCGCCGTCACGGGCGCTTCGGGCGCGGGCGGCGAGTTCGGGCACGCGCCGTTCGGCGACCCCGCGGTGCCGTGCCCGTGCGGTGCCACGGGCTGCTGGGACGTCGCGGTCGACGGCCGCGCGGTCGCGCGCCTGCTCGGCCGCCCCGAGCCCGACGACCCGCGCGCCTACCTCATCGACGCGCTCGTCGACCCCGGTTCCCGTGCGGCCGTGGAGCAGTGCTCGGCCTCCCTGGGCCGCGGCGCGGCCGGGCTCGCGAACATCCTCGACCCCGAGGTGGTCTCCTTCGGCGGCCTCGCCCCGGAGCTGCGCCGCGCGGCGCCCGACGCCTTCGCCGCCGCGTTCGAGGCGGGCCTCATGGGCTTCCGCCGCGACGACCCGCCCGCCGTGATCGCCTCGGCGCTCGGCCCGGACGCGTTCCTCCTCGGCGCGGCCGAGGCCGCCTTCGACGTGGTGCTCACCGAGCAGTCGATCGGCGAGTGGACGGCCGCCCGCTTCGGTTAGACCTTCGCGGGGACGGCGTCGCGGGACCTGTCGTAGACGGGGACCCATTTGGCGAGCCAGCCGACGCCGAACCAGGAGATGACGCCGAGGGCGACGGCGGCGGCGCCGAGGGGGAAGGCGAGGGAGACGAGGCTGATGAGGCCGGGGCCCGCGACGTTGCCGAGGTCGGCGCAGAGGCGCCAGGCGCCGAGGAACTGGCGTCGGCCCAGGTCGGGGGCGACGTCGGAGCCGAGCGTGAGGACGATGCCGGAGGAGACGCCGTTGCCCAGGCCCATGACGCAGGCGACGACGCCGACGAGGACCGCCGTGTCCGCCAGCGGCAGGACCAGGAATCCGATGCCCATCACGAGCATGGCGGGGAGCGCGACCCACATGCGGCCGAAGCGGTCCATGATCGCGCCGCCGGGGTAGAAGAGCAGGATGTCGACGCCTGCGGAGATGCCGACGATGATGCTCGTGGTGGTGGCGTCGAGGCCCTGGTGGGCGGCCCAGAGCGGGATGATCGCGGTCCGGGAGGCGCGGGCGATCATGATGAGGAAGACGCCGGAGCCGAGGTGCGCGAGGACTTTGCGGTGGTCGCGGATGACCTGCCAGAGGCTCAGGCGCGCTTCGGGTTCGGCCTCGGGCGCGGGTTTGCGCCGCGCGCCGTCGCCGGGGAGCTCGGGGAGGAGGAGGCTGAGCAGGCCGCCCGCGAGGCTGGTGCAGGCGGCGAACGCGAAGGCCGCGCCGATCGAGAACTGGGCGATGAGCGCCGCTGCCACGAACGGGCCGATGAACGAGCCGATGCGGAAGGTCCCGCCGAGGGTCGAGAGCGCGCGGGCGCGGTAGGCGATCGCGACGGCCTCGGAGAGGTAGGCGTGGCGGGCGAGGCCGAAGACCGCGGAGGCGAGGCCGATCGCGAACACGCAGACCGAGACGACCAGGAGCGAGGTCGTCTGGGAGGCGACGACGAGCGCGCCGGCCTCGACCACGCAGGCGGCGAGGAGCACGGGCTTCTCGCCGAAGCGCTGGGCGAGGGACCCGGCGGGGAGGTCGCCGGTGAGCTGGCCGAAGCCGATGAGGCCGACGATGATCGCGGCCTGCGTGACGCTCGCGCCGAGGTCGAGTGCGTAGAGCGCGATGAGCGGGACGACCGCCCCCATGCCGATGGAGATCAGGACGGTCGGGCCGTAGATCGGCACGAACAGGCGCCGCATGCTGATCGTCGACTGGGCAGGCTCGGACACAATCGCGAACGTATCAAGCAGTGGTGACCCCAGCTCACATCGCGGAACCCGGATGTGACGAATTCGAACCGGTCGGCCGGTAAGTAGCGGGGGAGGGGCGGCCGGAGGGCACGCCGGATCGGGCGGCACCGATAGGCGCCCCCGGATCAACAATGCCCAGCGGGTACGACAACGGGAGCGGGGGAGGAGTTTTCGGGCAGCCCAAGTGGCGGGGCGCGGACGGGCGCCCCCGGATCAAGGGTGCCTCGTGGGTACGACAGTGCGGGCCGGGCGCCTTGCGTCCGGCCCGCACTCGGTGGGTGTCGGGTCAGGTGACCGTGCAGGTCACTGTCGGGGTGGTGCTGGTGCCGGAGGCGATGAAGCCCCAGGCGTTCTGGGTCTGGCCGCTGGCGATCGAGCCGTTCCAGCCGACGTCGTCAGCCGTAACGGTCGCTCCGGAGCTGGTGACCGTGGCGTTCCAGGAGCTGGTGATGCGCTGGCCTCCAGGCCAGGTCCAGGTCAGGCGCCAGCCGCTGATCGCGGCGCTGCCGGCGGTGACGTGGACGTTGCCCTGCCAGCCGCCGTTCCACGAGCTTGCTACCTCGACCCGGGCCGTGCAGCCGGAACCGGTCGGCGGCGGCGAGGTCGTCTCGGCCGGGCTCGTGGTCTCCGCCGGGGTCGTCGTCGACCCCGGATCGGCGCTGCCGAGCGTCGGGGTCGTCCAGTTCCGCCACTGGGAGAGGTTGGCGGACTTGCTGGGGTGCATGGTGATGACGCCCGGCGGGGTGCCCGAGCCCTTGAGGAAGGCGTTGATGGACTGCTGGAGCGGCGTGCGCCATTCGCTTCGCGTGGCGCAGTGGGTGCCGTCGGCGACATTCGAGTGGTACGAGAGGTTCGACCCAGCGCCGAGCGCCTTGTAGACCTCGGCGCCGCCGAGGGCCGCCACCGCGCCCGAGCGGGCGCCGAGCCATTCGACGTGGGGGTTGTCCATGATGAACAGGCCGCGCGGGGCGATCATCCCGACGATCTCGTGGGTGTCGACCGGGAGGCCCGCCGGGTTGCCCGTGTAGGCGCTGAACGCGTCGCCGAGCCACGGCTGCTCGCCGTAGGCGCTGCTCAGCGGCTGGGAACCGGACTCCTGCGCGATCGAGCGCATCGCGCCGACGCCGCCCGAGCCGGACTCGATGGGCATCGTCAGGTCGATGCGCTGGTCGAACGCCCCGGCGACGAACGCGCCCTTGCCGTACCGGGAGCACCCGGTGACGCCCGTGGAGCTGTTGAGGATCGACCCGCCCGACTGCTCGATGACGTCGATGATGCGGCTGACGCCCCACGCCTGCGCCATGAGCACGCCCGTGGAGCTCGTCGCGCCGTAGAGCGTGTAGAACGCGCCCTGCTTGTTGTTGCGCGGCGTGCCCTCGGCGCCGACTGCGCCCGGGTCGTAGTTGATCACCGCCGCGCCCGAGGCGAGGATCGTCTGCGTGTCGGCGCCGAAGCCGCCGTAGACGATCACGGCCGGGAACGGCCCGGAGCCGCTGGGGAGCTGCACCGAAGCGGAGAAGCCGGTGGAGCGGCCGTTGTCGCTGACGTTGACCGTGATCCGCGAGGAGGTCACCGTGCCCGTGACGGAGTCGGGCTGCGGCTTGTCGCCGTAGATCGTGCGCTCGGCGAGCTCCTTGATCTCGGAGCGGCGGCACTCCCACTGGTCGCGGGTGGTGATGCGGGTGCCGTCGAGCTTCGTGAACGGGTCGGGGAGCAGCGAGCTGGAGGCCCAGCTGCCGGGGATCGCGACGGCGCAGTCCGCGCCGTCCCATTCGGAGCGTGCCTGCACCTGCGCCTCCGCGCTGAACCGGGTCGAGAGCGCGAGCGCCGAGGCGAGGGCGATCGACGCGAGGGCGACGAGCGCGAACCGCAGCCCGCGGCGGTGCCGGGCGCGCTGATGGACGAGGGGATCGGGGGAGGGCGGGGCGCAGCCGGGCGCGATCGATGATGCCATGTGCCAGTCCTTGTCTGGTGGGGCGAGTCCATCATCGACGGTGCGGGGCGGCCCCGGACGGGCCGGCGTCAACGGTGAGACCGCTCGAACCGAAACTTCCAGTGGAACTTCCGTGAGGGTCATCACAGAATACATTGACCAACTTCGATACACAACGTCCGTCACCCGCTCCGCGGGGTAGGATCGGCACCCCGCGCGGGGCCCCGTGCGGCGACCCGTCCGCGCGAGGTGCACGATGCCGTTCCCCAAGGCCGACCACGATCTCCCCATCGGCACGGGCGCCGCGGGCGTCCGTATCGAGACCGACGCCATGGGGGAGGTCGAGGTCCCCGCCGAGCACTACTGGGGCGCCCAGACCCAGCGCGCGCTCCAGCACTTCGCGATCGGCGACGACCGCATGCCCGTCGGCCTCTACCGCGCCTACGGGATCGTCAAGCAGGCCGCCGCGCTCGTCAACGCCGAGGCCGGGCGCCTCGACCCGAACCTCGCCGCCGCGATCGTCCACGCCTGCGAAGAGGTCGCCGAAGGCTCCCTCGACGAGGAGTTCCCGCTGTACGTCTGGCAGTCCGGCTCCGGCACCCAGTCGAACATGAACGTCAACGAGGTCGTCGCCAACCGCGCCAGCCAGCTCCTCGGCGGGGGCCTGGGCCGCGACCGCATCGTCCACCCCAACGACCACGTCAACCTCGCGCAGTCCACGAACGACACCTTCCCGACCGCGATGCACGTCGCCACGCTCCTCGAAGTCCGCGACGGCACCCTCCCGCAGGTTCTCGCCCTCGCCGCCGCCATCGGCGACCGGGCCCGCCGCTGGGCCGAGGTCGTCAAGATCGGCCGCACCCACCTCCAGGACGCCACGCCGCTCACCGTCGGCCAGGAGTGGTCCGGTTGGGAGGCGCAGCTGCGCGACGCCGCCGCCCGCCTGGAGCAGTCCCTCACGGCCGTATGCGAACTCGCCGCGGGCGGCACCGCCGTCGGCACCGGCATCAACGCCCCCGAGGGCTTCGGCGAGGCCATCGCCGCGAAGCTCGCCGAACTCACCGGCCTGCCGCTCGTCACCGCCCCGAACAAGTTCGCCGCGCAAGGCTCCCTCGACGGCATGGTCGCCGTCAGCGCCGCGCTCCGCGGCGTCGCCGTGGCGCTCATGAAGGTCGCCAACGACATGCGCTGGCTCTCCTCCGGCCCCCGCGCGGGCCTGCACGAACTGCGCCTGCCCGAGAACGAACCCGGTTCCTCGATCATGCCCGGCAAGGTGAACCCGACCCAGCAGGAGGCCGCGGTCATGGTCGCCCTCCAGGTCATCGGCGAGGACTCCGTGGTCGCCGCCGCGGGCGCGCAGGGGAACTTCGAGCTGAACACGATGCGGCCCATCGTCATCCAGAACGTGCTCCACTCGGCGCGCATCCTCGGCGACGTGTGCGGGACGCTCCGCGTCCACTCCGTCGAGGGCATCGAGCTCGATGAGAAGGCCGTCGCCGACTACGTGGACCGCTCGCTCATGCTCGTCACCGCGCTCAGCCCGCACATCGGCTACGACAAGGCCGCCGCCATCGCCCACAAGGCCGACCACGAGGGCTCGACCCTCCGCGAGGCCGCCGTCGCGCTCGGCGTGGACGCCGCGGACTTCGACCGGATCGTCGACCCCGCGACCATGGTCGGCGACCCGCGCCGCGACTTCGGCCTCTGAACCCGGCCTCTGACCCTGGACTCCGAACCCGCCCTAGGCGACCGGCACGGCGGTAGAGTCGGCGCCATGATCGCGATCGACCTCGACGGCAGGACCGCACTCGTCACCGGCTCCACGCAGGGCATCGGGGAGGCCATCGCCAGGCAGCTCGCCCGCGCGGGCGCCCGCGTCGGCGTCAACGGCCGCAACCCCGCCACCGTCTCCGAAGCCGTCGAACGCCTCGCCGACGAGACCGGCGGCGACTACTTCGCGGCCCCCGGCGACCTCGCCACCGAGGACGGCGCCGCGAGCCTCGCCGAATCGCTCCCCGCCGTCGACGTCCTCGTCAACAACCTCGGGATCTTCGGCGCCCAGCCCGCCCTCGACATCACCGACGACGACTGGCGCCGCTACTGGGAAGTGAACGTGCTCTCCGCGGTGCGCCTCATCCGCACCTACCTGCCGGGCATGACCGACCGCGGCTGGGGCCGGGTCCTCAACATCGCCTCGGACTCCGCGATCGTCATTCCCGAGGAGATGATCCATTACGGCACCAGCAAGACCGCGCTCCTGGCCGTCTCCCGCGGCTTCGCGAAGACCGCCGCCGGAACCGGCGTCACCGTCAACGCCGTGATCGCCGGGCCCACCCACACCGGCGGCGTCGAGGACTTCGTGTACCAGCTCGTCGACAAGGACCTGCCGTGGGACGAGGCGCAGCGCGAGTTCATGCGCCTGCACCGGCCCCAGTCGCTCCTGCACCGGCTCATCGAGCCCGAGGAGATCGCGAACCTCACCGCCTACCTCGCCTCGCCGCTCGCCTCGGCGACGACCGGCGCGGCCGTCCGCGTCGACGGCGGCTACGTCGACTCGATCATTCCCTGAGGGGCGCACCAGGCTTCTGACGCGCGCGTCCACAAGAGCAGGATCACCGCGAGCGAGACGCCGAGGCCCGCCGTCGCCCCGAACCACGACGCGGCGTCCGCCGCCACGGTGAGTCCCGCGACCCGCGGGCCCTCGAACCCGGGCCCGCCGTACCACGACAGCAGGCCCAGCGCGATGGCCGCCGCTTCGAGGAGTCCCGCGAGCTTCCGCGCAGTGTTGCTGCGCCGCACGATCATCGCCGCGAGCGCGCCCCGGCACACCGCGAACGCCGCCGTGCCCGCCGCGAACCGGTACAGCGACGGCCCCGCCCCCGCGGGCACCGCCGTCCCGCCCGCCCGCAGCTGCGCGAGCGCCACCAAGGCGAACCCGAGCACGCACGCGCACAGCAGCCCCGCCCCGCACAGCCCCGACAAGGCGACCACCGCGGCGCGCGTCGATCCGGGCAGGTCGGCGAGAGAGGGCTCGTCCATGGGCGTCCTTCGGAGGAGAAGCGGGCGTTCCCTCAACCGTATAGCGCGCGCGAGCGTCGCCCCGGTGACGGCCTCCGCCGGGCTGCCGCCTTGCGCGTCCGCCCGTCAGTTATGTAAATTGATGAAAGTAAATACTCACGACCTTCGATTCCCGGCATGTCGCGGGCCGTGATCCCGACTCCGACAAGGAGAACCGTCAACCATGGCCTCAATCTCCGTGCGCTCGCGCCGCTCCGCGCTCGCACTGGTGGCACTCCTCGCCGCCGCCCTCGCGGCCGCGTCCCTCAGCTTCTGGCAGACCTCCAGGGCCGAAGCCTTCGAGACCGGCACCTGGTACAACCTCCAGTCCCGCAGCTCGGGTCTGGTGCTCGGCATCCGTGCGGCCTCGCTGGACAGCGGTGCCGAGCTCGTGCAGTGGTCTGCGAACGGTTCGCAGGACCAGCAGTTCCGCTTCACCGATGTGGGCGGCGGGTATTACAAGATCGAGGTCCGCCATTCGGGCAAGGTCCTCGATGTCGCCTCGGGCTCGACTGCGGATGGCGCCAAAGTTCAGCAGTGGGGCGATGCCGGAAGCGCGAACCAGCAGTGGCGGATCACCGAGTCCGGCGGGTACGCGACGTTCGTGAACCGCGCTTCGGGCAAGGCCCTCGATGTGTGGGAGTGGTCGACCGCCAACGGCGGCAGGATCTCCCAGTACACGGCCACCGGTGCCACCAACCAGCAGTTCACACTCATCCCCGTCGGCACCAGGCCCGCCAACGTCGACCGGCTCGAAGGCTTCGGGCAAGGGGTGACCGGCGGCCAGGGCGGCACCACCGTCACCGTCACCACCCAGGCCGACCTCGAACGCTACGCCGCCGCCTCCGGCGCCTACACCATCCGCGTCGCCGCGGCGATCACCATCAGCCCCAAGGGCAAGGAGATCCGGGTCGGCTCCAACAAGACCGTCATCGGCGTCGGCACCTCCGGCCAGATCGTCGGCGGCGGGTTCTTCCTCGGCACCGGCACGAACAACGTCATCATCCGCAACCTCACCATCCGCGACACCCTCATGGCCGACGACGACCCCGGCGACGACGCCTACGACTACGACGGCATCCAGATGGACACCGCCTCCAACGTCTGGATCGACCACAACCGCATCTACAACATGAACGACGGCCTCATCGACTCCCGCAAGGACACCACCAACCTCACGGTCTCCTGGAACGAGCTCGGCCCCGGCAACAAGTCCTTCGGCATCGGCTGGACCGAGAACGTCACCGCGCGGATCACCATCCACCACAACTGGATCCACGGCACGAGCCAGCGCAACCCCAGCACCGACAACGTCGCGCTGGCGCACCTCTACAACAACTACCTCCAGGACATCAGCGGCTACGGGAACTACTCCCGCGGCTCCACGAAGATGGTCCTGGAGAACTCGTACTTCGACAACGTGAACGACCCGTACTACCCGGACTCGACCGCGCAGCTGCGCCAGTCCGGCAGCATCTGCGTCGACTGCACCGGCGACCGCATCACCAGCGGCTCGGCGTTCAACCCGTCCGACTACTACTCGTACACCCTCGACAGCGCCGGCTCCCTGCCGACGCTGCTCGACACGTACGCGGGCCCGCAGTCCTGGCTCGGCGGCGTCTAGCACTCAAGGTCCCCGGAGGCCGCGCCTCCGGGGACCGCCCGCCGTCGATTCGTCCATGCGGTCCGCCGGAACGGCCATGGACGCCGACGTCACGGCCCCCGTACGGTTCACCCCATGCCGATTTCGTCCCGTTCAACCGAACGCCTCGCCATGACGCTCTGGGACTTCTCCTGGTACGTGCGCACCGGCCCCGGCGAGCCCTTCGAGGACCTCGACGCCGCCTTCGCCCGCGCCGTCGACCTCGGGTACAACGCCGTCCGGATCTGCGCGATGCCGTTCCTGCTGTTCAGGTCCGGCGTCGACACGCGCTCCTTGCGGCTCGAACCGCTCGGCGGCGACTACGGCTCGCGGGTCCGCTGGTACGACGTGCGCGAACCGACCGTGATCGACGCGAAGGCGCACCTGCTCGACTTCTTCCGGGCCGCCGACCGGCACGGCGTCAAGGTCATCGCCTCCTCGTGGGAGTACCAGCAGAGCCCGGCCTTCGCCGACGACCCGGCCTGGTACGAGGCCCTGCACGCCGTCGACCCCGAGGACCGGCTCACCGTCCTCGCGGAGGCCCAGGCCGACCTGGTCGATTTCCTCGGTGAGCACGGCCTCGCCCACGTCATCGCCTGCGTCGAGCCGCACAACGAGGTCCAGATCGGGCACCTCACCGCCGGTCTCCGGGGCGCCGAGGACGCGGTCGTGGAGCTCCAGGACCGCCTCGAACGCGGCATCGAGGCCTTCCTCGCCCGGCACCCCGACGTCCCCTGCGCCCCGAACTACGGCGGCGTGCCGATCGGCTCCCTGCGCGGCCTGCCCCGCAACGCGACCGCGCTCGGGTTCCACCCCTACGTCTACGGCGTCCTCGACGACCTCATCGACGAGTTCGGCCTCCGCCGCGCCCCCGCCGGGTTCCCGCAGGACGCGGCGAACGAGCGGCTCCTGCGCGCCGGCGCCCCGCCGATCGCCGAATGGGCCCTGCCCGAGTCGAGCGCCTGGAAACTCAAGGCCTCGATCATGCAGCCCGCCGAGATCTACGTCCACGACTGGTGCGACCCCGAGAAGTTCGACCGGTACCTCTACGAGGGCTACGGCGCGCACCGCATCGCCATGGCGAACCGCCTCCGCGACTGGATCGACGCCGCCGCCGACCACGCGAAGCGCCTCGGCATTCCCTGCTACTTCGGGGAGGGCTGGGTCGGCTACACGCCCCGCGACGGCCGCTTCGAGGAGGGCCCGGTCGGCGCCCAGATCTGCCGCGACGCCGTCGCGCACTCGGCCCGCGTCGGCGCATGGGGCACGATCGTGTGCTCCAACGCCGCCCCGCAGCATCCGATGTGGGCGGACGAGGCGATCCAGCGCGAATTGAACGCGGCCTTCTTGAACGGCTGAGCGAGACAGCGAACGACCCGGGCGCTGATCGGCGCCCGGGTCGTACTCGCATCTCTGAGCGGGTGACGGGAATCGAACCCGCGCAATCAGTTTGGAAGACTGAGACTCTACCATTGAGCTACACCCGCGCGTCCGCGCGAAGCGGAACGGCCACAAGTGTAGCGCATCCCCTCGCGTGGCTCGGATCACTCGCCGTGAACGACGCTCCGCAGCCCCCCGGTCAGGTGACCCAGGAACGCCGGGTCCTCGTACGCGGAGACGTCGTGGCCCAGCGCCGTGTAGAAGCACCGGCCCGCTTCGAGGCGGCGGTGCCACGCGAGCGGGTGCGGCGCCCCCATCGCGAGGTCGCCCGCCTCGTACGTCGACTCGTCGGCCTCCAGGAGCACTTCGACGTGCTCGGGCCGCGCGTCGAAGCTGTACCACTCGTCGGTCCACGCCCACCGCTTCGGCAGGTGCGCCGTCGACGGATGGTCCGCGGCGACCACGTCGATCTCTCCGGGGGTGCACCCGGGCGGGTGCCCGATGAACCGGGCGCCCACCAGCTCCTTGTAGAACGGCCAGGACCGCTCCGCGGTCGAGGCGCCGTGGACCCCCATCCAGCCCCCGCCGCCGGTCACGTAGTCGGCGAGCGCGGCCCGCTCCAGCTCCCCGAGGACGTCCCCTGAGGCCGACAGCCACACGACGGCCGCGAACTTCGCCAGCTCGACCGGGTCGTGGACGGCCGCGTCCTCGGTGTGCTCGACCTTCCCGCCCAGCTCGGCCGCGATCGCGCGCAGCGCGTCGACGCCCGCGGGGATGGAGTCGTGCCGGAATCCGGTCGTCTTCGTGAAGACCAGGAACGTAGGGGTATCCATGCTGCACTCCTCGGGAGAACGATTGCAGGCCGTAGTCTAGGCGATCTCGGCCTCCTGCGCCCGGGGCGGCCGCGCCGCAGCTCAACAGTGACGCGCGGCGATATCGACCACACCCGGCGGGGCCGCGACCCCCCGACGACCTAGACTCGATCGGAGCGGGGGTTCGTGCAGCGCTGGCGGCGGCCCACAGGCCCGGATCAGGCATCCCGGCCGACGCGAAAGCAATTGAGCGAAATCTGATCGAGGAGTACGTCTGTGAAGAGCACTGTCGAGACCCTGAGCCCGACCAGGGTGCGGCTGTCGGTCGAGGTGCCGTTCGAGGAGCTGGCGCCGTACATCAACGAGGCGTACAAGAGCGTCGGGCAGCAGATCCGGGTCCCCGGCTTCCGTCCGGGCAAGGCGCCCCGCCAGGTGATCGACCAGCGTATCGGCCGCGACTCGGTCTACGCCCAGGCGATGGACCCGGCCGTGCAGGCGAACCTGAACAAGGCCGTCACCGAGAACGAGGTGAACGCGCTGGGCCGCCCGGAGCTGACCGAGGTGAAGCCCATCGAGGAGGGCAAGCCCTTCGAGTTCACCGTCGAGACCGACGTCACCCCCAAGTTCGAGCTCCCCGACTTCGCCTCCCTGAAGGTGACCGTCGAGGCCGGCGACGTGACCGAGGAGGACGTGGACAAGGACCTGGAGTCCCAGCGCCTGCGCTTCTCCTCGCTCAAGGCCGTCGAGCGCCCCGCCGCGGACGGCGACTTCGTGCAGATCGACCTGCGCGCCACCCAGAACGGTGAAGAGGTCGAGGGCGGCTCCGTCACCGGCATGAGCCACGAGGTCGGCTCGGGCAACCTGCTCGACGGCCTCGACGAGGCCCTGGTGGGCATGTCCGCGGGCGATGAGAAGACCATCGAGTCGACCCTCGCCGGCGAGCAGGAGGGCGAGAACGCCCAGGTCGAGGTCAAGGTCACCCAGGTCAAGGAGCGCGAGCTCCCCGACCTCGACGACGACTTCGCCGAGATGGCCAGCCCGTACGACACGCTTGAGGAGCTTCGCACCGCGACCCGCGAGCGCCTGGAGAACCAGGGCAGGACCGCGAAGGCCAACGAGGCCCGCACGAAGACCCTTGAGGCCCTCATCGAGGCCGTCGAGCTGCCGCTGCCGGAGAAGACGGTCACCGACGAGGTCGAGCACACCCGCGGGCACCTGCTTGAGCAGGTCCAGCAGGTCGCGGGCGGCTTCGAGGAGTACCTCCAGATGGTCGGCAAGTCCGCCGAGGAGTTCGACCAGGAGCTGCGCGACGACGTCGAGTCGAACCTGCGCCAGTCGATCGTCCTGGGTCAGATCGCGCGCGAGCGCGAGCTGGAGGTCTCGGGCGAGCTCATGACCGCCGAGGTCGTGCGCCAGGCCCAGCAGCGCGGCGTCCCGCAGGACCAGTTCCAGCGCTTCGTCGACGAGCTGCGCACCAACGGCGGCCTCCAGCAGATCGCCGCCTCGCTGCGCCAGCAGCTGGCCCTCGAAGAGGTCGTGAAGGAGGCGTCGGTCGTCGACGCGTCCGGCACCGAGCTCAGCGAGGAGGACCTGTTCCCGGGCCGCGCCGCCGCCGAGGCCGAGGCCGCCGGTGACGACGAGGGCGACTCGGACGAGTCCGAGGACCGCGACGCCGAGGACCGCAACTAGCAGCACCTCCGCACCAGATTCACTTGGGGCCCAACGCGAAAGCGTTGGGCCCCTTGTCCTTTTCAGATGATTGGACGGGCTTGGTCAGGGTCTGGCCTGAATTTTTTGCTACTCGCGGGTAGAGACGGTCGTCACTTTCGCCTATGGTGTGTATCTAACCTCTTCGATGCAACGACGCAACGTCCCTGGGAGTGCCCCCCATGATCCCCACCCGATCTGGTCCCACCGCAGGTAAGACCGGCGCGGCCCTGCTCGCGGCCGCCCTCCTCGCCTGGCCCGCCCCGGCCGCCGCGCAGGAGGACGCCGGAGGCGAGGACCTCCAGTTCGATTACGGAGCCGACGCCGCCTCCTGGTACTGGACCCGCCAGATCGACCAGACCCTCGAACTCGGCCCGCTCGCCCAGCAGGTCGAACTCCCGAACCCCCAGGCCGCCACCACGATGCCGGTGGCCGTCGAACTCGGCGAGAACACCAAGGTCTCGGCCCTCTCATTCAACCTCGCCGAGCGCGGCGTCCCCGAAGGCTCCGAGGTCACCTCGTTCACCCTCACCGTCGCCGAAGGCAACGACGCGGGCGACGCTCCCACCTTCAACCCCCTCTCGAAGCTCATCCAGGCCTGCCCCATCACCGAGGCCTGGTCCGCCGGCGAGGCCGAGATGTGGGACGTGCAGCCGCCCGTCGGCGACGGCTGCGTCGAAGGCGTGCGCGAGGAGCCCGACCCCGACGCGGTCGCCGAGGCCGAGGACCTCCTCGCCGCCGCCCAGGAGGCCGCCGAGAACGGCGGCGAGAGCCCCGAGGTCGTCGAGGTCCCGCTCCCCACCTGGACGTTCGACCTCACCGCCATGGCGAAGGACTGGGGCCAGGACCCGTTCGCGAACTACGGCGTCATGTTCATGCCCGTCATGGACGACGCCACCCCGGTCGACACGTGGCAGGTCAACCTCAAGCTCCCGCTGCGCGACGACACCGAGACCCCGATCGACGAGTACGAGGCCACGGCCTACCGCCTCGGCGCGGCCTTCTCCTACATCCCCGGCACGCCCGAGGACGACGGCGCGGCCGGCCCGGGCACCGACGGTTCAGGCACGACCGGCGGCGGGTCCTCCGGCGGCGGAGGCGGCTCCGGGGGAGGCGGCGGCGAGGGCGCCGAGGAGTCCCCGACCGAGGAGGCCACCTCCGCGGAGGAGATGGCCCCGGCCGCGTACGAGCCCTTCGAGCCCGTCGCACCCTGGTACGTGTGGACGCTCATCCCCGCGGGCCTCGTCGCCGCGTACCTGCTGTACGCCGTCATGGGCGCCTCCGGCGCCGCCGCGGGCGGCAGCGGCGCGATCGACCGCATCCGCGCCCACAACCTCGACCGCCGCGGCTGGGCCCTGCCCGTCCCCGCGGGCCTGTGGCAGCGCCTCACCGGGCGGGGTGAGCGCCCATGAGCCGCAAGCGCATCGCCATGGCCCTGGCGGCCGCCGCACTCCTGGCCCTGCCCGCGTGCGGCCAGTACGACGGCGTCCACGACGACTTCGTCGAGGCGGGCGGCGAGAACCCCGGCCTCGGCGGCGAGGACGGCACCGGCGCCGACGGGACCGACTCGTCCGGCGACGGCTCGGGCGGCGGCACCGGCGGCGAGACCGACGACGGCGGGGGAGGCGGCGGTGGCGGCGGCGGGAACGACAACGGGAACGCCGGGAACGGCGACACCACCGGCGTCACCGACTCGACCATCACCATCGGCATCCACGCGCCCCTGACCGGCGCGGCCCCGCTGCGCCAGGACTCCTTCGAGACCGGCAAGGACCTGTACTGGCAGTACGGGAACGGCGGGCAGCCCGTGGAGATCTTCGGCCGCACCGTCGAGACCGTGTTCGCCGACGACCAGTACCGGCCCTCCACGGCCCGGCAGGTCTGCCAGACCATGGCCGAGGAGCAGAAGGCGTTCGCGCTCATCGGCGCGGGCGGCACCGACCAGATCCAGGCGTGCGCCCAGTACGCCGCGAGCGAGGACGTGCCGTACCTGTCGACCGGGGTCACCGAGACCGGCATGGGCTCCCTCGACACCTACTTCGCGGCGTCGATGACCTACCACCAGCAGACCCCGATGCTCGCCGAGTACATCAAGAACGAGCTGGGCGTGACCGACCCGTCCCGGGTCGCCGCGGTCGTCACGAACACCCCGAACTTCGACGACGCCGTCGAGGGCTTCACCGACGCGTTCGGCGACGTGGACGTCTTCCGCCCCGACAAGAACGAGCGCGGCTCCTCCGCGGCAGGGAACCTCTGCACCGGCACCGTCGGCAACTACGACGCGGTCTTCGTCCTCACCAGCCCCACGTTCTACCTGGAGATGGCCGCCGCCTCCGGCTGCCGCCCCCAGTTCGTGGGCGTCGGCGTCTCCATGGGTCTCGACCAGGTCGCCTCGACCGGTTGCAGCGCAGCCAGTTCCACCGAGGGCGCCCGGTTCTTCAACCCGACCCCGGCGTTCGCCGACGCGGGCGAGTACGACCCCGACTTCCTCGCCGCGGTCGACGCGGCCGGGATCGAGGCCGACGACGTCACGTGGATGATGTGGGGCCAGTCGAAGGTCCTGCACCAGATGCTGGAGAAAGCCGGGGAGAACCTCGACCGAGGCGCCTTCCTCGACGCCGTGGCCGGTTCGAGCTTCTCGACGGGGGTGTTCCCCGATCTGAACTACAAGAACGGGCCCTTCGGCGCCACGCAGGTGAGCGTCCTGCGCAACGTCTGCGACGGCGGCGGCCATTACGAGACCGACTTCGCGTTCGTGGACGGGTTCTGAGATGGGCGCCTTCTTCGCACTGGGGATCTTCCAGGGCGCGGTCTACGGGCTGCTCGCCGTGGGCATCGTCCTCGTCTACAAGGCCAAGCGGGTCTTCAACTTCGCGCAGGGCGAGTTCGGCGGCGTCGCCGCCTTCGCGGCCTTCTACCTCGTGGTGAACCTCGGCCTGCCCTACTGGACCGGCATCCTCGGCGGCCTCGCCGCCGCGGTCGCCATGGGGCTCGCCGTCGAACGGGTCATCGTGCGGCCCTTGGAATCCGCGTCCCGCACGATCATGCTCGTCGCCCTCGTCGGCGT
The DNA here is from genome assembly GCF_003002955.1 of Glycomyces artemisiae. Classification (GTDB taxonomy): domain Bacteria; phylum Actinomycetota; class Actinomycetes; order Mycobacteriales; family Micromonosporaceae; genus Glycomyces; species Glycomyces artemisiae. The sequence goes on along the minus strand of NZ_PVTJ01000018.1, from coordinate 7,426 downwards.
CGCGCTCTTCACGATCGCGATCATCGTCCTGCTCGGCCAGCCCGTCCCGCGCGTCATGCCGCCGCTCGTGGAAGGCTCCGGCGTCAACATCCTCGGCGCCGGCATCCTGCCGCAGCAGCTCATCCTCCTCGCCGTCCTCGCCGTGCTCGCGGCCGCCATGGCCTGGTTCTTCAAGACCGACCTCGGCCTCGCCGTCCTCGCGTCCTCACAGGACACCCGTGCGGCGCAAGTGGTCGGCATCAGCCCCGTCGCGATCTCGCGGCTCGTGTGGGGCATGGCCGCGCTCCTCGGCGGCATCGCCGGGCTCCTGTACGCGCCCGTCGGCATCTTCACGCCCGGGTTCATGACCCTCACGATGCTCGTGCCCGCCTTCGCCGCCGCGGTCCTCGGCGGCATGACGAGCCTCCCCGGCGCGTTCGTCGGCGGCATCGCCATCGGCGTCGTCCAGAACCTCGGCATCTACCTCCTCGGACAGCAGCTCAAGGTCCCCGGCGCCGCCGAACTCGGCGTCTTCGCGCTCCTCATGCTCGTCCTCCTCATCCGCCCGCAGGGCCTCCTCGGGAAGGAGGCCTGACATGGCGACCGCCACGATGACCTTCGGCCGCATCAAGGTCGCGCGCCGCTTCGGCCTGGCGCTGCGCGTCGCCGTCGTCCTCGCGCTCCTCGTCCTCGCCGCGCTCCCGCTGCTCCTCGGCGGCGACGTGTGGGCCCAGCGCATCAGCCGCGCCGCGATCTACGCGATCATCGGCCTCTCCATCAACACCCTCACCGGGCACGCCGGGCAGATCTCCCTGGGGCACCAGGCGTTCGTCGGCATCGGCGCGTTCGCCGCGGCCTTCATGGCGTCGCGCCTCGGCGCGCCCCTCGGCTTCGGCCTCGCCGCCGGGGCCCTCGCCGGGATGGCCACCGCCGCGATCGTCGGCATGGTCGCCCTGCGCGTCACCGGCCTCTACCTCGCCCTCGTCACCCTCGCGTTCGGCCTCACCGCCGAGACCACGATCTTCAACTGGCGCGAGTTCACCGGCGGCGGCGCAGGCGCGTTCGCGCCCCGGCCCGCGCTCGTGTCCTCCGACCACGCGTTCGCGCTCCTGTGCCTCGGCGTCCTCGCGCTCGTCCTCTACGCCGACTGGCGCCTGGTCTCCACGAAAGCTGGCCGCGCCCTCGCGGCCGTCCGCAACGACGAGCGCATCGCCTCCACCCTCGGCATCAACGTCACCGGCTACAAGCTCGCCGCGTTCAGCCTCTCCGGCCTCGCCGCGGGCCTCGCGGGCGGCCTGTTCGCCCACTGGAACCAGGTCGTGCAGGCCATGGACTTCGAGTTCCAGGTGGCCCTGGTGTGGGTCCTCATGACCGTCGTCGGCGGCCTGCGCTCGCGACTCGGGGTGATCCTCGCGTCGGCGTTCTTCGCGCTCCTGCCGCTGACGCTCCCGAACTTCCTCGCCGGGCTCCCGTGGCAGCCGCCGTTCCTCAACGAGGCGGTCTACCACGTGCTGCCGCCGTTCATCGTCGTCGTGATGCTCCTGATCGTCCTCCGGTTCTTCCCCGGCGGCCTCGGCCAGCTCCTCAGACCCGCCACGCGCTGGCTCACGAAGGGAGGCGACCGGTGAAGCAGCTCCTCAAAGTGGACGGACTCCACCTGCGCTTCGGCGGCCTGCAAGTCCTGAACGACCTGTCGCTCACCGTGCGCGAAGGCCAGATCGTGGGGCTCATCGGCCCCAACGGCGCGGGCAAGACCTCGTGCTTCAACTGCCTCACCGGGATCTACCAGCCCCAGGGCGGCCGCGTGTACTTCGACGGGCGCGACGTCTCGCACCTGCCCACCCACCGCCGCGCCCGCCGCGGCATGGCCCGCACCTGGCAGAACCTCGGCGTCATCGACTCCCTCACCGTCACCGAGAACGTCATGCTCGCCCAGCACCAGCGCGCCGGGTACTCCGCGCTCGCGGGGATGCTCGGCCTCGCCGGGACCTGGCACCGCGAGCGCGAGCTGCGCCGCGACGCCGCCGAGATCATCGAGTACTTCGGCCTCGACGGCGTCGCCGACGAGCGCGCCGGCGAGCTCCCGTACGGCGTGCGCAAGACCTGCGACATGGCGATGGCCCTCGCGACCGACCCGAGGCTCCTCATGCTCGACGAGCCCGCCTCGGGTCTCAGCCCCGAAGAGGCCCTGGGCCTCTCGACCACGCTGCGCGAGCTGCGGGACCGCCTGCGGCTCACCATCCTCATGATCGAGCACCACGTGCCGCTCGTCGCCGAGGTCTGCGACTACGTCTACGTGCTCAACTTCGGCGAGCTCCTCACCGAAGGCGAGCCGGAAGCGATCCAGCGCCACCCCGAGGTGATCGCCGCCTACCTCGGCGGCACCGCTGAAAGCCCTGCCGAACCCGAAGCGGCGGACGACGACACGGTCCAGTTCGCCTCCGAGCCCCCCGAATGGCCCCTGATGGCGGAAGGCAAGTCCAATGGCACTGCTTGAGGTCGAGAACCTGCGCGCCGGGTACGGCTCCGTCCCGGTCCTCCACGGCGTCGACCTCGCCGTCGAGGAGGGCTCCAACGCGGTCCTCCTGGGGCTCAACGGCGCCGGGAAGTCCACCACCCTCATGACCCTCGCCGGGCTCCTCCCCGTCACGGGCGGCGAGATCCGCTACGACGGCGAGGTCCTCAAGGGGCCCCCGGGCGCGCGGGTGCGGGCCGGCATCGTCCTCGTCCCCGAAGGGCGCCATGTCTTCCCGGCGCTCACCGTCAAGCAGAACCTGCGCCTGGGCGCGTGGACGATCCGCCGGGACGCCCGCCGTCTGCGCGGGAACCTCCGCGAGGTCTACGCGATCTTCCCGCGCCTCGAAGAGCGCGCCGACCAGCTCGCCGGGACCCTCTCCGGCGGCGAGCAGCAGATGCTCGCCATCGGCCGCGGCATGATGTCCTCCCCGCGCCTGCTCCTCATCGACGAGGCCTCGCTCGGCCTGTCGCCCAAGCTCACCGAGCAGGTCTTCGCCGCCGTCAAGCTCATCAACCAGCGCGGCACCACCGTCCTCATGGTCGAGCAGAACGCCGGCGTCCTCGCCCAGGCCGACACCGCCTTCGTCATGCAGCAGGGCCGCATCACCGTCTCCGGCTCCGGCGCCGACACCCTGGGCGACGAGGCCGTCAAAGCCGCCTACTTCGGCACCTGAGTCTCACCGTTCCTCTTGTGCGGCAACGAGTTTCATGATTGCATGTTCCGATCCGCACGCATAGAACGGACGCCTCTCATGAGAACGATCTGCAATAGACTCGGCCGAACCTCAAGGCGCGCAGCGATCCTGATCGCCGCCGTCGCGGTCACGATGCTCGCACTGCCGTCGGCCGCGATGGCCGAGGACAACTACTTCAACTGGTGTACGCGCGCCGACACCTCCTGCCAGACCGGCGTGGAAGTGGGCCTCGTCGAAGGCGAGTGCATGACGGCCCCGGCCGCCTACCACAAGACGCAGGTCTGCATCAAGTACGACGGCGACTACGTCTACGTCTACGACGGCCAGGCCGACGGCTACGCCGCCATGGCCGAGATCGGCAACGACAACGGCAGCATCAACTCGCGCCTGTGCCGCAACAACAAGGGCTACGGCACCTGGGTGAGGTGCAACTTCGACTGGGCCGAAGCCGGCGAGCACCGCGCCTGGGGCGGCTACAAGATCAGCACCATGGAGATGCCCACCGAGTTCCTGTGGGCCTGGAACGGCAAGTAACCCCAGCTGAACCGGTCCGGGCCGCGTCCCGTCAGTCCCGCTGACAGGGCGCGGCCCGCGGTGTCACCGCTGTGTCAGTGCCGTGTCAGCGCCGCCCCCGAACATTCCTGTCATGAACGAAACGCACAGCGCGGCCACCGCGCAGCAGCCCACCGGCTTCGTCGCGAAGCTCCTCGCCGACAAGCACTCCGTCCCGCTCTCCATCGCCCTCCACCTCGTCCCCGGCGCCCTCATCGTCGCCGCCTACGCCTGGATCGGCGCCCCGATCACCCGGGCCGTCGGGCTCCCGATCTTCGGGGCCTGGGCCATCGGCCTCATGGTCGTGCTCTTCCCGCTCTGGTTCGGCCTGTTCTGGCTGGGCAAGAAGAAGACCGGCAAGTACACGATGCGCGGCGGCGTGGTCCGCTACCGCGACAAGCCGTTCTCCCGCGGCAAGATCACCCTGATCGGCATCGGGTTCCTGCTGTACATGACGGTGGTGTCGCTCTCGCTCGCACCGCTCGACACCTGGACGTACGACACCTTCTTCACCTGGGTGACCTTCGAGGGCTCCGGCAGCTCCGGCACCAGCTACCTCGACGCCTACCCGACCTCGACCATCGTCGTCACCATGCTCATCTTCGGGGGCTTCACCGGTTTCCTCCTGCCGCTCATCGAGGAGTACTACTTCCGGGGCTTCCTGCTGCCGCGCCTCCCGCAGCTCGGCCGCTGGGCGCCGCTGTTCAACACGGTCCTGTTCTCGATCTACCACTTCTGGGCGATCTGGACGGTCCCGTCGAAGATCATCTTCCTCCTCCCGGGCATCTTCTTCGTCTGGTGGAAGAAGGACATCCGCGCCTCCATCTGGATGCACCCGGGCTCGGCCCTCCTCATGACCGTCGTCGGCGTCACCCTCTACGCCCTCGGATACATGTAGACCCGCACGATGGAAGCGGTGCCCTCCCGACAGGGAGGGCACCGCTTGCGTTTCGCTGCGGCAGCGCCTGTTCGGGCGGGAAGAATCCGAACGGTTGCTCATCCGGCCGCGGTGCGGTCGAAGAACGGCAGCACGAGCGCGGCCAGCTCGTCCGGCGTCGTGTACGTCGCGTCGTGCGGCGCCCCGGGAACGACCGCGGTGTCGGCCTGCGGCAGCAGCCGGTCGAGCTCGCGAATCCACCGCTGCGAGGCCACTGCCTCCTTCGCGCCGCGCGTGATGAGGACCGGCGCCCGCACGTTCGGCAGGCGCAGGTCGATCTGGTCGTCGAGTGCGATGTCGAAGGTCCGCCACGCGCGCCGCAGACCGGCGTCGGCGAGGTCGCGCAGGATCACCGGCAGCTGCCCGGGATCCTCGGAGGGAAGGCCTCGCAGCCAGTGCCAGGTCTGCCGCAGCTTCGTGGGGTAGGCGGGGTCCATGGTCGGCCCCACCAGCACCAGGCTCCGCACGAGCGCCGGGTGCTCTTCGGCCAGGGCGGTCGCGACCTGCGCGCCGAAGGAGTTTCCGAGGACGGCGACCGGCCCTTCCTCGACCGTATTCAGCCACACCGCGATCCACTTCGCCAGGGCCGACACGTCCGCGGGGGCGTCCGGTGCGCCGCTGAGCCCGAATCCGGGCATGTCCAGCGCCCGCACCGGGAACCGCTCGGCCAGCCGCGCCGCCAGCGGCATGAGGTACCGGTGCGAGACGGCCATCCCGTGGACCAGCAGCACCGGTGTCCCCGGCGGGTCCTCGCGGGTCGCCCGCCAGTGCAGGCGCACGCCGTCGACGCGGGCGAAGCGGCTCTCGAACTGCGCGTCCGGCCGCGGCGCGGCGGCCGCCAGTCGATGGCGCTCGCGCATGCGCCGCCAGTTCCAGTCCCGCATCTCACCCCCCACTTCCGCGACAACGAGGGTACCGCCGCCCGCATGCGGAGCGGCCCCGGGTTTCGTCTCCGTCGCCCCGGGAACGCTGAAGGGAAGCCAGCACGGCGGAAGGAGCGATTCGACATGATGATGCCGATCATCAGGGGTCTGGCATGGACCATCGGGCTGGCGGTGGCCAGGGCCCTGCTCGACTACGCCCTCGACCACCACGCCCAGAAGCGGGCGGAGCGACGGTCGGAGCAGCGACTCGAATCTGAGCACGGCAAGACCCGGCTCCGCCGAGGCTGAGCGCCCGGCCGCACTCCCGACCAGTGAGCGGCGCCGCGACTCCGAATGGGTTCCCGACCGGCGGTGATAGCATTCCTCAGCTTCATCGTCCGGAGTATCAGGAACCCATTGGGAGGTGTCGTGACGGCAGAACCCGCGGTCGACACCTGGCCGTTGCGGATCGAAGAGTGTGAATGCCATGCGGGCGGTATCGCCATCTTCGGTGAGATAGATTTGAACGGCCACGCCCAATGGGAGCATGCGTTGCGGCTGTCCATCGGCATCACGCGCGAGACCCATGTGCACCTTGCCGGGCTCAGATTCATCGACGTTCGAGGAGTCGCCATGCTCGTGAACATCGCGGACGAACTGAGCGGCGGGAAGCGCGTCGTCGTGCACGATGCGCCGCCCGGACTGCACCGCGTCATGGAGGTCCTCTGGTCCGATTCGGGAGCCGCGATCGAGATCGAGGGCCGGCAATGACCGCGATCGCCGCAGAAGGCTCCCCGGCGATCCAGGACGGCTTCGAGCACCCGGCCCTGTTCTACGCCGGCCGCAGCGAGTACCTCGAAGGCACCGTGCCGTTCATCGAGGACGGTCTCAGCGCCGATGAGCCCGTCGCCGCCGCCGTCCCGCGGCACAACCTCGACTCCCTGCGCCGCGCCCTCGGCTCCGCCGCCGACCGGGTGATGCTCGTCGACATGGCCGACGCGGGCGCCAACCCCGGCCGCATCATCCCGGGCGTCCTGCGCTCCTTCGTCGACGCCAACAAGGGCAGCCGCCGGATCCGCATCATCGGGGAGCCGATCTGGCCCGGCCGCAGCGAACTCGAGTACCCGGCGTGCGTGCAGCACGAGGCCCTGCTCAACCTCGCCTTCGACGGCCGCCCGGTCACCAAGCTGTGCCCCTACGACACCGACGGATTGAGCGCGCAGGCCATCGCAGACGCCTGCGCCACACACCCGCTCCTCATCGACCGCACCGGCCGCCACCCGAGCGAGCGGTACGACCCCGACCGCATCCTCGACGCCTACAACCTGCCGCTGGACCCGGCGCCGAAATACGCCGTCGAGCGCAGCGCCGACAGCTCCACACTGGACAACGCACGGTGGTTCGTCACCTCGTACGCGCGCGCCGCCGGGATGACCGGCCTTCAGCTCGTCGACCTCGAAATCGTCATCACCGAGCTGCTCGCCAACAGCATCCGGCACGGCGGCGGCACCGGCGCGTTCCGGATCTGGACCGAGCCCTCGCATTTGGTCTGCGAGGTCAGCGACGCCGGCCATATCACCGACCCGCTCGCGGGCCGGATGCCGACCGACGAGACCCAGTTCCACGGCAGAGGGCTGGTGTTCGTGAACCAGATCGTCGATCTGCTCCGCGTCCACACCAGCCCTCGCGGGACCACCGTCCGCTGCTACCTGCGGCTGCCCGCCGCCTGAGGCGCTCAGGTCTCCATGGTCTCGGCGAGTTCCTCTCTGAGTCCGCCGAGGGTGCGGTTCAGCAGTCGGGAGACGTGCATCTGCGAGATGCCGACCTCGTGGGCGATCTGCGTCTGGGTCATGTCGCCGAAGTAGCGCAGGGCCAGGATCTTG
>NZ_PVTJ01000017.1 GCF_003002955.1 Glycomyces artemisiae | reverse complement strand
CCGCGGCCGCGACCCTCGTCGGCGGGCGCCGCGGTGCTTGTCCGGCAAATGGTCGCTTCGCGGATCCGGACCGGCGCCGCCGGCGGCGGCCCCGAACCCGCTCCCAGCCGTCCGACAATCCCGTCCGTCTGGAACGATGTCCAACAACCAACCGCGACCCGTTTCCCAGACACAGAGGGAGCCCATGGCGCTCATCGGCCTCGTCCGTCGATCCGTGGTTCCCGTGGCGATCGAATCGCCGTATGCTCGTATACATGCAAACGACGATTCGGATTGACTCCACGGTCCGCGACCGCCTGGAGACCCTCAAACAGGACGGCGAGAGTCTCGGCGACGTGGTTGAGCGACTTACCGCCGCCTACAACCCGTTCGCCGGCCTCGGCGACGTCCTGGCCCACCCCGACGTCGACGCCGCGGTCAACGCCGACTACCGCGCGAGCGTCCAGACCATTCCCGGCGAGACGCCCCGGTGACCGCCGAGCGCGGCGCGATCGTCCGCCGCGGCGACACCGGCGGCTACGCCGTTGTCATCTCCAACGACATGCTCCACACCGTCTCCTCGACGGTCATCCTTACCACGGTGGTGCGCTCGGAGTCGATGGCCGAGGCCTGGCCCAATGTCATCGGCGTCGACGCCGCCGGCGAGCACCTGTTTGCCATTCCAGTCTCCGTCCACACCGCGCCCGCGAGCGCCATCAAGGACGTCGTCGGCCGGGCCACCAATGAGCAGCTTCGCTCCATCGTCCGTGTCCTCCACGCCGCCACCAGCTCCTGACCGGAATGACGAAGGGCCAGCCGAACGGCTGGCCCTTCGTGCTGTCGGAAGGCGGTGCTCAGGCACCGCGCGCGGCGGCCGCGGCGAGCGGCAGCAGCCAGACCTGGCGCGCGGTCTCCTCGGCGGCCTCGGCTCGGCCGAGCCGTCGCCCGGAGTCGAAGTCCCGCCTGCGGATCCGCTTCGCGGTCGCCCCGAGTTGGTAGCAGGCCGAGCACCACTGCATGATCGCCGTCCCGATCGCCACGAGCTCGTCTTCGTCGACGTGCGCCAGGCCCTCGCGCACGATCCCGAGGACGGCTAGGACGGCCGCGCCGTCCGGGTCGGCGCCGTCGAGCCCGGCCTTCTGGTGGGCCTCTCCCACAGCCAGTACCTTCGCCGCCAGGCCGTCGATCTCGGGGGAGAAGAAGGCCGGCCTTTCGGCGGCCGCGTCGTCGCTCATGCCGCCGCTCCGCTTGCCTCGGCCTCCTCGGCGGCCTTCCGGTCGTACTCCTGGAGCGCCTCGGAGATGGAGGTAAGGCTCGGCTCGCGGGTCTTGCCGTCGGCGGTCTTGTAGTGGAGGTGCGGCTTGATCTGGCGCAGGGTGTAGCCCTTCTCCCGCAGCGTCGCGGCGTAGACGGTCATCTCCTCGGTCATGACCTTCCGCCGGCCGCCACGGTTGCCGCGCTTCCGGGCGGCCTCCAGGCCGTCCTTGGTCTTGCGAACGATGTCGCGGCGGCGGTCCTCGGCGATCGCGAAGGCGAGGTCGAGCACGAAGCTCCGCTCGGTGTGCTCACCGGCGGCGATGCCCTCCAGGACCTTCACGGGGATGCCCTGGCTGAACAGGTCCTCCAGGACGATGAGGCCGTCGATCAGGTTCCTGCCGAACCGGTCGACCTCCTGGACGCAGAGCAGGTCGCCCTCGCGCAGGTACTCGACGGCGGCTTGGAGGTCGGGGCGGTCGGCGAGCTTGAGCTTGCCCGAGGCCTTCTCCTCGAAGACCTTGATGCAGCCGGCCTTCTCCAAGGCGTCGTGCTGGCGGGCGGTGCGTTGCTTGTCGGTGCTGACGCGGACGAGGCCGATGAGCGCCATGGGCTCCCTCTGTGTCTGGGAAACGGGTCGCGGTTGGTTGTTGGACATCGTTCCAGACGGACGGGATTGTCGGACGGCTGGGAGCGGGTTCGGGGCCGCCGCCGGCGGCGCCGGTCCGGATCCGCGAAGCGACCATTTGCCGGACAAGCACCGCGGCGCCCGCCGACGAGGGTCGCGGCCGCGGTGCGAATCCAGGATCCTGGAGCGGTCCTTCCCCTGCGACCCCGAGGAGTCCCTTCGTGGCCGATTACATCGAGCGGTGGTTCTACGACGTCACCCCCGTCTGGCGTCTGCCCTACCCCGACCCCGCCGAGCTGGAGCACCCGCCGTGCATCCGGCGGGGCATCGGGCCGTTCGCGCGCTCGGTGCGCCGGCTACTCCCGAAGGCCCCGACGCTGTGCTGCTGGTTCCACGACGGCTCGTGGGCGCAGGTCTCGGAGGCCGCGATCGGCTTGGTCGAGGCCAAGGCCGCCGAAGGGCTCGTCGGCGACGAGCTCGTCGACGCCGTCACCGCGACCGTGCAGGAGATCGAGCCACCGACCAAGTGGTTCGGCGAGGCGGTCATGAGCCTCATCGACGGCGGCGAGCCAATCAACTACGGCTCCGTCGCCGACTGGAAGGACGGCAAGCCGTTCTACATCGGCGGCCGCCACCGCGCCATGGCCATGATGCAGCAGGGCGTGCACCGCACGGTCACGATGCGCCTGGAGCTGCTCGACCCCGCCACCGGCGAGATCCTCCGCGATTAGCGCCCGAGCCCTCGCTCCTGCGGCCGCCGCGCACCCTCATACGTACCCGCGCGCTCGTTACACAGCGTGACATTCGCGCGGGTACGCGCGTCGAGCGCGCCCGTGTCGCGCGCGCACCCAGGGCATGGGGGATATGGGGGCCGCGATTGCGCGCCAAACCTCAGAGGTTTATCCCTGTTTCAGCCTATTTTCGGCACGGGTGCGTGCCAATGGCGCGGGTGCGCGCCACGGCTGTGACCTGGGGTTTGGCGCGGGTGGCGCGCACCCGCGCCAATTACTGACGGTGACGAAAACCGGGGTCCGGGCATGGAAAAGGCCGCCCCGGAAGGGGCGGCCTTGGACAGACTGGTCAGGCGGCGAGGCGGTAGACGGTGGCGGTGGAGGCGCCCTCGCGGATGATGAGCCCGTCCTGGGACAGGCGACCCAGGAGCCGCTGGAGGGTCCGGCGCGGGACCTTGGTCTTCTCCTCCAGGGCGCCGACCGGCAGGGGCCCCTGGGCTTCGCGGAGGACGGTGACGACGCGGGCGGCGTGGGGGACGTCGGCGATGGCCTCGGCGTCGAGTTCGGCGCTGTCGCCGTCGACGTCGGAAAGGTCGACCTCGCCGAACTCGGCGTCGAGCTCGTCGGCGTCGATGAACGCCGCTGCGGCCTGCGGGGCCGCCTCGGGCGCGGTCTCGGTGGCCTGGGCGGGTTCGAGGTCGCCGCCGGCGGTGCGGGGCCAGCCGACGATCTTGGCTTCGTGCTCGGAGATGACGGGGCGGGCGGCGGCGTACTCGGCGATCATGGCGTCCCATTCCTTCTGGCGCTTGGTGATGGCGGTGTCGGAGTCGTAGGCAAGGGTCTTGTTGGGCTGGTGGCCGCCGTCGGGGTGGCCGACCCAGCACTGGCCGCGGGTGGGCAGGCCCTTCTCGGTCACGCTGACGTCCCAGCCCTGGACCTCACCGTCGTGCGCCTTCTTCACCTGGTGGCCGATGAAGTTGCTGCCGTACTGGCTGGTCAGGGTGGTCGGGATTTCGGCGGCGTTGATGGACTGGGTGATGAAGCCGATGGCGATCCCGGCCTGGCGGACGTGCTTGGGCAGGGACTCCATGAGGGTGATGAGCTTGTCGTACTGGCGGGCGTTGGCCTGCTTGAGCAGCACGGTCAACTCGTCCATGAGGTAGAGGAAGGCCGGGCGCTCAGGGGTGGGGATCCAGTTGCGCATCCGGTTCCCCTCGGCGTCGAGCATGGTCTTGAGCCGCTGGATGCGGTCGCGGGAGAGCGCTTCGAGGCCTTCGAGGTCGGCGATGACCTCGTCGATGGTCTCGGCGCGGCGGTGCATCGCGGCGCGCAGGTACTCGCCGAGATCGATCTTGACCGGGTCGCCGCCGGAGACGACGAGGTCGCCGCAGGCGATGGCCGACAGCAGCAGCGACGAGCTCGTGTTCGTCTTGCCCGAGCCGGTCCCGCCGAAGATCCCCAGGCACTTCGCGTCGGGGTTGGAGGTGAAGATCCGCGCGAACGACTCCACATCCTCCACCGAGCCGAGGATGCGGCCGATCGCCAGGCCGTCCAGGACCGAGCGCGAGCCCGGCGCCCAGGCCGCGCCTTCGACGCGGTTGGCCGGGTCGAGCGCGGGGTGGGGGATGTTCCGCTTGGCGGAGGCGGCCGCGTGGAGGATGGTGACCTTCATGCGGCGGGAGTTCCCGGCCGAGTGGCGCCGGGCGATGACGCGGGCGGTGTCGACGTGCAGCTGGTGGGCGATGTCCTCGCCTTTGAACTTCTCGGGCCGGTCGGCGTCGCCGATGAACACCTCGTACTCCACGTCGCCCTTGGCGTTGGTGGAGGAGCTGGTCACGCGGGTGGCGTCGCACGCGCCGAGGGCGTGGAGGGCGGCGCCGAGGGAGCGGGCGCGGCGCTCGGAGGCGGTGTAGCGGGTGAACACGGTGTCCCCGGCCCACCACCACACGGCCAGGACCAGGCCGACCGCGAGGATGAAACCCCAGGCCGGAAGCCACCCGGCGGCGAAGGTGAAGATCAGGGTGCAGACGGTCCCGAACATGAGCTGGGCGGCGGCGGGGGCCTTGACGGAGTGGTCGAGGCCGCCGATGATCCCGTCGAGCCAGATCCACAGCATCACGGCCAGGAGCGCGACGACCGGCCACGCCCACGGACCCCAGACCCACACCGAGACGTTCGCGGCCGCCGCGGCGACGCCGCCGGCGGCGATGACGTGGACCGGCAGTAGCCGCCGCCAGTGGCGGACGTTGAACCGCGTGGCCGCGGCCGAGGCCTTCGCGGTCGTCTTCACCGCGCGCCCCGTGGTGCGCAGGACGTTGGCCGTGCTGGCCGTAGAGTTTGCAGTGGTCACAGTGTGCTCCTTGAAGTGCTGCTGGGGCTTGGCCGGGACGAACTGGACCTTCGTCCCGGCCGTGGTGTCGCTAGCTGTTGATCGGGATGACCGTGGCGCCGGAGGCCTCGGCGTTGCCCTGGTTCTGGTAGAGGCCGAGGAACGCCCGCTGGGCGCCGAACAGGGAGACGCCGGCGGACTTGAGCTCGCCTGCGGCGTCCTTGATGTGGTCACAGACCTGGCGGTTGACCTGGTAGCGGCTGAGGCGTTCGGCGAGGTCCTCCAGGGCGCGGCCCCACAGGGTGAGCGCGAACTTGTTGGTCGCCAGGTGGGTCCACACGCCGTTGACGACGTTGCCCTGCTCGGGGAGCCAGGCGCTGATGAGCAGGGCCGCGCGGGAGGCGGGGACGCGGGTCTCCAGCGGCGGGTACTGGCCGCCGGCCACGACGGGCATCCCGGCCATCGGCACGCCGGAGGCCTCCTGGTTGATCTGGTCGACGTGGTGGCGGGTCATCGCGTCGCCGGCCTTCTTCATGTGCTCGTTGGCGGAGACGATCAGGTTGACCGCCTCGGTGATCCGCGAGCGCACCCGCTGGTCGATGTTGCCGACCTTGAACGTCAGGCACAGGTCGTCGATCCCGGCCGCGACCAGGCCGATCGCGTCTTTGAGGTCGACGCAGGCGTCGGCGGTCGACAGGGCGCTCTTGCCGGCGGTCGGCGCCCAGGCGCTGATCTGGTCGATGATGCCCGAGTAGGCGCGGGCCAGGTCGCCGCTGCCGAGCAGGCGGGACGTGTTGGACATGTGGATCACCCTGGTTCCGGTAGTGGTCGTGCTGGTGGTGGTCGTGGTCTGGTTGATGGCCCCGCCGTTGGTCGTGGCGGTCACGGTGGTCGTGGTGGTGGTGGTCGCGGTGACCGGGGCTGCTTTCCCGGTCGTGGTGACGCGCTTCTTGTAGGCGGCCCGGTGTGCGGCGCCCAGGCCCTTCTTCGGGAGCGTGAAGGACACGGTCACCGCGCCCCACGCCAAGAGGTTCGTCGCCGGGTGGCGGCGCAGCCAGCGGCGCGCGCCACGGCGCGCGTCCTGGCGGGTGTCGCGCCACGCGTCAGCGAAGATGCTGGTCATTGGGTCTCCATGTGCTGTCTGCGGAGGGCCTCGACGGTCAGGTACTCGGCCATCTGGCGGTGCCCGCCGGCGAGGGCGACTGCCGCTTCGACCACCGCGGCACCGGCCTCGGCGTCGTCGCGGTCGGCGCCGACGCCGATCGCGTCCATGTGCTGGCGCGCGAGGTCCAGGTAGGCGGCCGCCGTGTCGGCGTACTCGGCGGCGGTCCGCGGCTGTGGGCGTTTCCCCATGTCAGGTGCTCCTTCGTGGCCTGGACTCCTCAGCGGCGGGAGGCCATCCCTCACCGGACCCGCCGGAGCGGGTTTCGCCAGATGGTGGGGCCGGTCGAGCAGCTGACCGGCCCCACGGAGGTGCGGCTAGGAGGCCGCGAGCTTGGCGTAGGCGTCGCGCAGCACCGGCGCCCGCTTCTTGGCGATGTTGAGCGTGCGGCGGATCGACTCGGCCGAGGCGGGGTTGACCGCCCGGCCCGTCTGCGGGTCGATCCGGCCGTCGCGGACGGCCTCGGCAAGCTCGACGACCAGTTCCTCATCGGACCTGGACTCGGGCGTGACCTGGTCGAGTACACCCTCAGTCCGGGTGTACTCGGCCCCGGCCGCCACCGCGGCGGGCGCGGTGCGGAAGGCCTTCTGCGCGGCGGCCGGCGGCTCGACGACCGCGTCGGCGAGGGCCTGGCGGAGCGATCTGATGAGCTTGGGGACCAGGGACGCCGAGATCGCGAGCCCAGCCGGAACGATCGCCCAGACCGCCGCAGCGGGCGTGAGCCCGTCGACGGCGACGTGCAGGCCCACGTTCAGGAACAGGGCCACGACGATCAGGCCGTACTCGAGATTGCGGAACGGGTTCTTGTCGCCGTCGCCGATCGCGCCGAGCACCTGCGCGAGCAGGATCGCGATGACCGGCAGTGTCAGCAGCGGCTCCAGCAGCCAGTTGATGACGTGCGTCGAGGGCGACAGGTGGTCGAGGGAGACCCCGACGTTGACCGCGCCCAGGACCGCGGCCAGGACCGCGGGGAGGATGGCGATCATCGGCACCCACCGCTCGGCGGCGGCCAGGCGCACGATCGCCGTGGTCGGGTCCAGGGCGCGGTCCTGGCGCTCCAGGGCCGCCAGGAGGCGGTTCTCCTGGCGGCGGCGCGCGTCCGCGACGCTGGCCTCGTGCTCGGCCTGGAGGCGCGCGCCACGCGAGGCCAGCTCGGCACGGCGGCGCGCGACCTTCGCGTCCAGGTCGCGCTCGAAACCGCGCAGGTCGGCAGCGCGGTGGATGATCTCGCGGGCCTCCGGCTCGGAGATCGCCTCAGCCAGGGCGTCGACGTCGGCCTCGGAGGTCGCCTCGGCGCGGCGCCGCGCCAGGCGCATCGCGACCGGGTTCGGCATCGCCGTCTCGGTGGTCGGGCGGCCCTTCTCGTCGACCATGACCGGCCACAGGTGCGCGTCGGCGTCGGAGTCCAGGCCCTCCAGGACGTCGTCGACGTCCCGGACGGCCTCGGCCAGGGCGTCGGCCTCGCGTACGGCCGCGACGGCTTCCGCAGCGGCTTCACGTGCGGCCTCGGCCGCCGCCTCGGCGGCGATGCGCGACTCCTCGGCCGATTCCGCGGCGCAGTCCAGGCACACCTCCTCCGCGTCGTCGACGTCGGTGCCGAGCATGTCGGCCAGGCCCTGGGCGTCCTCGGGGGCGACTCGCGGATGCGGCAGCGCCTCGATACCGGTCGCCAGGTCGCGTTCGGCCGCGCTCCAGTCGAAGTCGGGCTCGTTCGGCCCGGTCAGCGTGTTGTCGGTGGTCATGACAGCTCCAAGAGCGTGGGCTGGGTCAGGAAGTTGATGAGGCGGCCGCGGGTCTTGGAGTCCAGGTAGGACGGGGCGTCCGTCTGGAGCCAGGCGGCCAGGGCCTGCCCGACCTCGTCGGCGGTGTGCTCGGTCTGCGCGATGGCGTCGGTAACCTCGCCCTGCGTGGCGTGGTGGAACACGATGAGCGAGTGGGTCGCCTTCATGTCCAGGTAGGCCAAAGCGTCGATGAGCATCGAACGGCGGTGGGCGGCGTTGCGCGGCGTCGGCACGAAAGTGCCCGCGAACGGCGACTGGTTCGCCTTGCTGTTCATCGGATCCGCCCCCCTGCGAGGAGCTGGACGACGAGGCAGGCAACGACCACGGCCCACGCCTGCCGGTAGCCCAGCAGCGCGGCGACCAGGGCGGCCACGGCGATCCAGCCGACGATCGCGACGGCGTTGTCCAGGAGTGCGTTGCGGGACCGGCGGCTCATGCGATCACCCCCAGCAGGACCAGGAGCAGCGCGGTGAGCGTCAGGACCAGCAGGCCGAAGGCTGCCAGGGCCGACCAGTACGCGGCGTCGCGGCGCTGCTTGAGGTTGAGGATCTCGCCGCGGGCCAGGCGCAGCTCGCGCTGCGCATCCTCGTGGGCGCCGACCACCTTCGCCAGGGCGTCGATGGTGGAGCGCAGGTCGTTGCTCGTGGACTGGTGGAGCACCCGCTCACCGTCGAGCCGGGCCTTGAAGTCGTACGCGCGCAGCCAGTACCGCACCGCGCTCTGGCAGACCTCGCGGCCGCCGTGCTCGTCGGCCGGGCCCAGCAGACCGGAGTTCTCCAGCATCTGCGCCATGTACTCGGCCGACTCGGCGTCGGGGCCGAACAGGGTCTCGGTGCTGCGGACCGTCGCGCGGTCCTTCAGGGCCGCGACAACCTGGTTGAAGCGTCCATCGCTCATGCCGCACTCACCGCCAGGCGCAGGCCGGCGAGCCGCAGCGGGCTCGCGAACGGGTTCGGGATCCGGCCGGACTTCTTGGCGGCCTTCGGCGCGGCCGCGACCGGGGCCGGTCGCGGGAGGTAGCGCTCGGCGACCTCGTCGACGAGCATCACGAGCCAGGCGACGAAGCCCTCGGGTTCGACCAGGCCGATCCACTCGCAGACCTCGACCCACACGTCCTGCGCGGCGTCCTCGGCGTGGACGCCGAATCGGCCGGGCAGGCGGTCAGCGACGAGGTCCAGGACCGTGTACTGGAGGGCAGCGAACAGCTCGCCGAGCGCGGCTGTGTCGCCGCCGGCGGCGCGCGCCGCCAGGGCGTCGGCCTTCGACGTGCAGGTCGAGGCGTAGTGCGGGCCCTGGCAGATGGGGCAGGTCACCGGGATGGCACGGCGGCGCATGGTGCTCATCGACCCTCCCCGGCGGTCTCGATCAGGTCGTCGAGAGTCAGGGCGCGCTGCGCGGGCGTCAGGCCGCCGCGGATCCAGCCGTTGTAGTAGCCCGGCAGGCGCGCGGCGAGCGCCAGGCACTCGGTCTTGATCGCGCACGGCGCGCAGAGGCGGGCGGCGACCATCGCGACCCGCTCCTCGTACCGGTGCTGGAGCATGTGCGGGTGGGACTCCTCCGGAGCGATCCACCGGTCCATGAACTCGAGCTTCTTGTCGGCGCGCAGCTTCACCGGGGGGATGCAGTGCGCCTCCTCCGAGGTGACCTGCAACAGCAGGTCATCAGTGGACGTGTCCAGGTGTTCAGCCTCAGCCGCGCCGATCGCGGCGAGAACCTGTACGGTCTCGTCTGACATTGGGACTCCAGTTCCTCATGTCGCGCCCTGGTCAGGGGTAACGGCCCTGACCAGGGCTTTCTCGTATCTCGCATCACCCGCAACGATCGTCACGGATGCAATTGCGTTGATTGCAATCACTGTAATCATGCACGCGAATGCCTGTCAATGCAATCGCAAGGATGGATTTTGATTGCATCATGTGGCACGATGGGCGGCATGGACGAAGACGAGAAGCTGCTTTCAACCCCGGAGGCTGCCGCGCTCATCGGGGTCGACCCAGCGACCCTTTGGCGGTGGCAGAAGTCCGGGAAGGTCCAGGCCACCTGGACAACGCCTGGCGGGAAAATCAAATGGGACCCCAATGACCTGCGACGACAGCTAGGACTGCCTGTGGAAAAGCGCCCAATCGTGCTCGCCATCATCACCAGCGCCGAGGGGGTTCTGGTGGGCAAGCGCAACGACGGAAAGCCCCCGTACACCTTCATCGGCGGCGAGGTGGAGCCAATGGAGACCGCCGAGGAAGCGGTCATTCGTGAGGTCGAGGAAGAGGCAAAGCTGACGATCATGGTGTCGGCGGCGGGCCCAATTGGCCAGCGGGTCCACCCCAAGACCGGCCGAACGATGATCTACATGCCGTGCGCCCCAGTGGGGAGCACGCAAGTCGAGGTCGGCGACAAGGAAGAGCTTGAGGAGGTCCGTTGGGTTTCGCTCAGCGAGGCCGAGGAGCTGCTGCCAGGGTTGTACGAGCCGGTGCTCGTCTACCTTGCTAAAGCCCTCCGGGAACCGGAGTTCACGGAGTAGTTCATGAGCACCCCAACGAACGGAAGGGGTCTGTGGGGGTTTTCTCCCGCAGGCCCGAGGGACAGTCCCAACTTCTCGCCAGTAGCGGAGCAGTGACACACCAGACACGCAGGACACACTGCCCACGAGTACGATCAGCACACACAAAAAGAGGGGTCGAGCTGCGAACTCGACCCCGCTAGCTCAGTACATGGACGTCAACGACCACCGAACCGAACCTGATCAGTTCCCAGTGTATCGGTGGTCGCGACTTCGGCGCACATGTCGGGAAGGACATGATGACCACCACCGATCGTTCCGGGTTCACTCTCCTGCTAGGCGACGACTGGGAGACCCTGAACAGGATGCACATTCGCGTCCCGCACCCCTACGCGCGCATGAGCCTCAAGCCCGAGGAGCTCGGGCTCGTAACGTGGCTGCTATCTCACAAACCCGGTCAGCCGCTCAGTGCAAAGTTCGCGGCCAAGGGGCTGTCGTGCAGCGTGGACCGCATCAACGCGATCTGCAAGCGCCTAGAGGCTCGCGATGTTCTCAACCGCCGCCGGGACCGTAATGAGCTCGGCCAACTCGGCGACGCGTTCTGGGAGCTGATCCCACCACCGGAGTTCCGCGAGCTCGCCCGCGCCCTCGCGGCTGCTGGGGGCAGTCCAGAACCGGAAAATGCCAATCTGGCCTCCACCAGCGAAAACACCCCTGTCAACGAAGAGAAATCGCAGGTCGGAGCCAAAACGGAAAAAACCAAGATTGGAAAAACCAAGCTTGGAAAATCCGGCCCAAAGGTAGTTCAAGGGAAAGACAACACAAGGGAAAGCCACACACACCCGGCCACCGCGGTCGACCCGCCGCCCGCCGGGGATCAGGCCCCGGTGTGTGTGAAGGAGCTTCTCGAAGACGCCCACTCAGTGATCCGTGGAGCGATCGACCCCGAAGCCGACCTCCGGCTGGACCGCTCCGACCGGGACGCCCTAGCCGCACGGATCACCATCCTGCTGGACGCGGGCTGGACCTACGAGATGCTCAAGGCCCGCCTCGGAGGCCGCACGAACGCCGGAACTCGTAGGCCCGACATCGTCCTCGGCAAGGCCGTCACCGCCCTGGAGACCGAGGAGCCGCCCACCGGCCGAGCGGACGCAGGCAAGAACTGGATCCTCAAAGACGCCATCGACCGGGCCAACCGCCTGTTCCGCGACCAGGACTGGCAGCTCACCCGCATCACAACCTGGCTCAACAAGGCCCGGCTCCACACCGTGGAGGCGTGGATGGACCAGATCGACGAGGAGATCCTTGCCCAGGCCCGGACCGAAGCCGAAGACGCCGGGGTCCTCGCCGAGCCCACTGTGCCCGCGCCCCGCGTTGCCTCGGTGCTTCCGGCCATGACCACCGACCAGGTCCGTGCGGTCGCGGCCGACCGCGCCACTGAGCTCGGCATGACCGCTGAGGCCGCGCAGCGGTGGGCCGAGAGCCGACCGAAGCACAAGTTGCTGCCATGGCTTCAAACCGACGAGCACGAGCAGCGCGACCAGCTTCCGCTGCGGGTCGCCGCCTGACCCAGCTCGAAACCGCCTCCCCTGACCCCAGAATCGCCCCTGCGCGGCTCACAGCCGCCGGGGGCGGTTCCTTACCCGCCGGGTGTTCTCACGCCTCCTGGGGGCCGCTGAGCGCTTCCAGGCACCGCATGGACACGGCTGGCCGCCGACAGGCGCAGGTTCCGACCCTCGACCGCGGCCGCGGCGGTGCGGACCAGGAGCGCACCGAGGGTGGACAGCTCGGCCGACGCCGTGTCGGCCGAGCCCGTCTCGTTAGTCTCGGAGTGGGTCATGCCCACCCGCGCCGGCTCCCGCCGTTCGCGGCGAGGTCGGCGAGGACCTGCTCGGCGAAGACCGGATCCGACTGGATCCGCGCGATCGCGACCCGCACGACCTCGGAAGCGGCCACCTCCGGCAGCTCCAGCTGGTCGGCCGCTTGAGCGCACCACAGTTTCAGCTTCCGGTGCTCGACCGGCGCCAGGTCGACGGTGAACTTGACCGGCTTCGTCCGCGTCGACGCCGCAGCCGGCCTCGCCGCCGCGGTTGTCCGCTGGGCCGCCTTCGGCGCCGCCTTCTTGACCACCGATGGCTTACGGGACTCCGTACTTACGGAGTTACGGGCCTCAGTATCCGCAGGTGGCGGCGTCTCCTCAGTCTGCGGAATGGCCGCGACACCCGCCGCCTGGGCCGCGAGCTGCTGCGCCCGGCTCGGCTTACTCGCCATCGAGGACGGCCTCCTCTTCTCCGTCGACGGCCTTCCAGCCCCACCTGGCGAGGAACTCGTCGGCGACCGCGGCGTAGTGCTTGTCCTTGGGGACCGGTTGGCCGAAGGCCTGCGCGTACAGCTCCAGGCGCGGTACCTCGGTCGCCAGGACGATCCGCTGCTGGCCCTCCAGGGTGGCGCGGATGACCTCGGTCGAGGCCGCATTCGCCACGGTCCGGTTCAGGAGCACGACCACGTCGGGGTCGTCGTCGCGGAAGCCGGCCGCGTCGGCGATGGTGTCCCACACCGGCCCGAACCGCTTGAGCTCCATCATCGTCGGTGCCATCGGGATGAGGATGTCGGTGGCGACGCGCATCGCCGAGGCGACGATGCCCTTGTTCGCCTCCACCGGCGGGGTGTCGATGATGACGACGTCGACCGTGTCGCGGTCGATCACGTTCCAGAACTGCCGGTGCAGCGTCGCGGTCGCGAGTCCGAGGACCGGCGTCTCCAGCCCGGCCCAGTCCAGGGAGGACTGCTGGGGGTCGGCGTCGGCGATCTTGACCCGGTAGCCCTCGCGGCGGAAGGCCTCCGCCAAGAAGACGGTGCTCGTCGTCTTGGCGGTGCCCCCTTTCAAGTTGGCGGTCGTGATGACCTTCGTAGCATCCATGCCCGGATCCTAAACCCGCATGTCCGTACTCCCGTATCCCCGTAAGTACGGGCTTACGGGCCGGTCCGCGACACGCCGCTGCGCGGCCGCGCCGTCGGCGCTTGGGAGCCTGGGGCGATGAGCGAAACCCTGAACGCGGCGGTGCGGGCCCTGAACGCCGACCTGGCCGTGGCCGACAGCGAAGTGCAGCGGTGGCCCCAGTCCCCCCGCGCCTACCGGCACTGCAGCGCCCTCCTGGCCGACCTGGCCCGCGCCGCCGAAGCGGACGGCACCGAGGCCACCGCGATCGCCGTCGCGGCCCGCGTCGGTGCCGACGCCGACGCCGCCCGCGCCGCCGAGCTCTCCTCCGCGGCCCGGCGCCAACGCGCCTACACCGAGATCGTGACCGCCATCGAGCAGTCAGCGGACAGGCGGAACCAGGCGACCCCTGGCGCCGCTTCCCCCGTATCTCCGTAAGTACGGGACTCCGGAGATACGGGAACGAGCGCCAGGAGGACGCCACCGGCCCGAAAACAGATCGGTGGCCTGGGGCGACGCGAACCGCAATGAGGGCCAGGCGGACGCGGGCGACCACCGGCCCGAGCGGATCCGGGTGGGCGCAGGGGCGCCCGGCAGCGACGGCGAGGACCGTGTCGGCTCCGCGGCCGCGGCGATCCCCGGCACCGCCGGCGCCCGGCGCGACTCCGGCACCGCCCACCTCGCGGCCGACGCGGACGGCGTCCGGGACCCCCGTACCCGGACGCCGTGGCGGTCGGCGGCACCACCGCCCGACCGGGCCGGGCTACTCGCCGCCGCAAGCGTCGGCTTCGGCAAGGCCCGACCGCCGCATGATCTATCTTCGTACACGTGTTGCAAGAAGTCGAATCGAGGCCGGTCGCGTGCTGGATGGCGCGGAGCACCCGGGCCCCGCAGCACTGGCTCCAGGTGATCGTGACCCCGGCCGAGGCGGACCGGTGGCGGGTGCGCCTCCAGGCCCTCGCCGACGTCTGCGAGGAGCACGTCGTCGACGGACTCGACTACTGGGAGGCCGCCCAGGAGGTCCACGAGATCCTCGCGGCCCTCGACGCCAGCGAGGACTGGCGGATCGCGACGTGGTGGAGCGGCGGCGCGAGCGCCCCAGAAGTCCCGTAACTCCGTAAGTACGGGCTCATGGCCGCTCGTGACCTGGAGCACCGCTGCCGAAAAAGCGGACCGGCGCGGCCGGTTCCCCCTACGGCGAGGAGCGTCGCGGCCTCTAGCGTTCTCGCAGCTCAAAGCATCCCGTAACTCCGTAAGTACGGAGTTACGGGCCTAGTCTCGTGTGCCAGAATTGGTTTAGATGGAAACTGGTTTAGGTATTGACTGGTTTACGGACGGGGCGTAGGGTTGGGTGCATGACCACGGATGACTCACCCGCGATGCGCGCCCTCATGGACGCCTACGACCGCTACGACGAGGCCCGCAGCGAGGTCATCGACGCCGCGATCGACGCCAACCTCGACGGCACCGGCGCCAACGAGATCGCCCGCCGCCTGACCGGGATCCCCGGCCTCGGCCGCAACCGGCTCCTCGAACTGCTTGCCGCCGGCCGCCGTGCCGCCGCCGTTCGCGACCTCATCGCCGCCGACCGCGGCTACCGCAATCTCCACGTACGGCGCATCGACGCCGAGGTCCACCTCTCGTCCGTCATCGCCTCGCCGCTGGACGAGGACCGGGCCCGTCGCTTTTGGACAGGCCTGGCCCGCCAGGGCCTCACCGTCGTGCACTACCCCGTCGACGCGCTGACGCCGGTCGATCCCGACGCCGCCTTGGCCGCACTGACCCATCTCGATGACGTCGAAATCCTTGTTGTCGTCGACCTGCGCACCCAGCGCTGACCAGCACCAGGAGACCAAATGAGCAACCCGAACGAGACGCCCGAGACCCCTGAAGAGCAAGCCGAGCGTGTCGCGGCGAGTCTGGCCGCGTCCGGCCTGGGCCGCGCCGTCGAGGACGCCGCCGGCCGAGACCTCCCACCGGTCCGCCTGGTCCCCGACCTGGTCGACGAGCTCACCCACCCCCTGTCGTGGCTCTCCGAGGTCCTGACCGGCTGGGGCGAGGACACCCTGGAGGACGGCGAGGAGTTCGACGACCCCGCCGAGGCCGCCGCCGCGGATGCCGCCGAAGACGCCGTCGACCGGATCCTCGCGGCGATCCGCCCGACCCAGACCGACCCGCGCACCCCCTCCGAGATCCGCGTCGACGGCCGATGGGTCCCCCAGTCCACCGCCCCCGCCGGATACGCCGGGCGCCTCCTGGACGGCAACATGGAGCTCACACCCCTCCGGCTGATCGAGGGGATCACCACCGAGGACGTCGACACCGTCATCGACATCTGCGAGCGCATCATCGGCGGCCGCGGCTACCTCACCGACGCGGCGAACGAGATCGCCTCCTCCTGGAACAACAGCCCCGTCGACATCAACGAGAGCCCCACCGGCGGCGCCGACTACGCCCGCCGCGCACTCGGCATCATGCACCTGCTGGAGCGCACGCCCTACGTCGACGAGCACGCCGAGATCCTCGTGAACGCGCTGAGGCACCACGACCCGGACACCGACCTGCGCCTTACCGGTCCCCAGGCCGACGCCTACCGGGCGTGGATCCACCCCGCCCTGCGCGTCCTCGCCGGGACCACCGACGAGGACGAGGAGTCCTGACATGTCGATGCCCTGGCTGTTCCACATCACCGACCCGCAGGTGGCGAAGGCCCTCGGCCCGCACCTCCACGAGGCCGGCGGCATCGTCGTCGCCGACCCCGCCTACCTCACCGACACCCAGCGCACCGACCTGCTCCACACCGTCGGCGCCCCCGAGGGCGGCGAACTCCCGGTGACCATCCACGCCGTCGACTGGACGATGACAGTCGAGTGGGACCCCGAGAACCCCGACGAGGTCGCCGCCGACGTCCACGCCGTGGCCGAAAGGCCCGCCGAGTTCTACGACCCGGGCAACCTCCCCGAGGACATGCCCGCGCACGTCGCCGAGTTCCTCGGCCTCGAACCCGACGAAGACTGACCACACCAGCCAACCGACCCAGATCAACACCGCCAACCCGGAAGGATCACCATGACCACCACCACGGCCACTCAGACCAAGGCCCCCGCCGCCATCGACCCGGCCGCCCTCTACGCGAAGTGGACTGACGCGGCGAAGGATGTCCTCCGCCGCTACAGCAGCGCGTCGGTGAGCGAAGTCGGGAACTCCCACGCCGCGGCGCGGGCCTGGAAGGACGGCGCCGCGAACCTTTACGTCGCCGAGGACCTCGCTGCCTACCTCATCGGGCAGATGCAGGCCGAGTCCACCTCGCTCGCCGCTCGCGAGACCTACGCCGACATGCTCAACGACCTCTACCTCGCCAGCGAGGCTCCGGCCGGCGAGGTCGCCGAGCTGCGCGCGGCCCTCGTCCGCCTGGAGGCCGAGCTCGCCGAGCTCCGCGCCCGCCTCGACGGCGTCGTCACCGACTAGCGGCCCCGGCTGCGAGAAAGGAGCACCATGTTCGATACCGCGACCTACTACCAGGCCTCCTGCGGCGGGGCGGGCTGCACGGCCGCCCTGCTCGACGCGAACCTCAGCCGCTACTACAGCGACGACGAACCCGAGTCGTTCGACAGCCCCGAGCAGGCCACCGAAGCCGCGGCCGCGGCGGGGTGGGCCGTCGTCGACGGCAAGCTCCTGTGCGTCGAGTGCACGCCCGCCGACGTCGTCGCCGACGACGACCCGTGGGTGACGGTCGCGATGCTGACCGCGACCGTCTACTGGACCGTCCACTGCGAGACCTGCGCCGCCGGCTACACGGACGGCGAGAGCGGCACGGAGGTCCAGCTCTATGAGCCGGTCCTCGACCAGTGGACCCTCCAGGCCCTGGCCGACCTCGAATGGGAGGTCGTCGAGACCACCCCGGTCCAGCACGAGACCCTGTTCGGCCCCGAGGCCGCACCGGGCCGCACCTGGGCGACCACCTGCGACGACTGCGTCGCTGAAGCCGCGTTCCGCGACCGCCTCGCCGCACTCGCGGCCTGACACCGAGACGGTCCGGCCGAGTTCGCACCTCGGCCGGACCGCAGAACCCAATCCCTATCGCGCAACGATCAAGATCAGGAGACCGCATCATGTCACAGCCGCCCGTCAGCGGCGTCTTCCGCGCCGTCTGGCCCGTCGTCGACACCACGTACTCCCGCGACGAGCTCATCGCCGAAGCGCAGCTC
Organism: Glycomyces artemisiae; assembly: GCF_003002955.1. Lineage (GTDB taxonomy): Bacteria > Actinomycetota > Actinomycetes > Mycobacteriales > Micromonosporaceae > Glycomyces > Glycomyces artemisiae. Next base: position 11,508 of record NZ_PVTJ01000017.1, on the reverse strand, counting down.
GCCCTCGCCGGCCTCGCGGCCGCGGCCGACGTCATCGTCACCGGCCCCGCCGCCTTCGACACCACCCGCACCGGATCCGAGGTCCCCGGCTGGGAGGACTGGGACGGCTACGTCCTGGTCGCCGAGGCGCCCGCCCGCGCCCGCCGCACCCCCGACCCGGTCGCCCCGGTCGATCTGCCGACCTACATCGACTGGGTCGTGGTCGAACGCGCCCTCGCCGCCGCGGCGCCCCGCAAGCTCACCAAGATCGAGAAGAAGGCCGCCGTCGCCGACGGGATCCGCCGCGGCATGAGCTACAAGGAGCTCGCCGACCTGCTCAAGATGGGCTGGGTGACCGTCCGCGACTACGCCCAGGCCGACCCGGCCGAGTGGACGGTGGCGGCATGAACCCGGTCGGCCACGCCCGCACCGAGCGCGCCTTCGGCCTCATGAACGCCGCCGGTGCCGACGACAACGCCCTGCCCATCGCCCTCGCCGCCATCGAGGCCGAAGACCGTCTGGCCGCCGCGCGCACCGCGCTCATCGAGGACGCCGCCGCGGCCGCGATCGACGCCGAGCGCACCCGCGGCATCGGCCGCCGCGACGCCGCCTCCCGCGCCCAGCACGCCTTTGAAGCGCTCGTGCGGTTCATGGAGACCGGCGGCGCCGTCACCGACCGCCAGATCGCCCTGGAGGTCTCCCGCTTCGTGGTCGACCTCGCCGTCGACGTCCACCTCGCCCGCACCGCCGCCGACCCGATCGCCGCCAGCGAGCGCTGACCCAGACCCGGGCCCGGACGGATCCGCCGGCCGGGCCCTCCACCAGATCACCCAGCACAAAGGATGCACATGACCAGCAACGACACCCCCACCAGCGACACCGGCAACGAGGGCCAGGACCAGGGCCACGGGCAGCTCCGAGTGCCCGCCCGCGGCGAGATCCGCCTCCACCGCGCCGCGGCCTGGTCCTTCGGCCTCGCCGTCCCGGCCGTGGCCGCGATGGGCCTGGACCGCATCGCCGACTCCGGCACCGACCCCATGGAGATCCTCGCGACGGTCCTCGCCACCGTCATGACCGGCCTGTTCAGCGCCTACGCCGCCGTGGTCGCCCACCAGCTCCAGGATGACCGCGACCTCGTCGCCTACGCCGCCGACCTGGTCGCCACCCGCCGCAACCCGGTCACCGGCGAGGCCGAGATCCTCATGATCCGCCGCCGATGGGCGCCTTTCAAGGGCGCGTGGGCGTTCCCCGGCGGGCACGTCAACCGCGACGAGACCAGCCGCACGGGCGCCGCCCGCGAGGGCCTGGAGGAGACGCACCTGCCCGTCGAGGTCGACAACCTCGTGTTCGTCGACGTCTACGACGCGCCCGGACGCGACCCCCGCGGCCGCGTCGTCGGCACCGCCTGGCACGTCCACCTCACCGGCGAGGACGCCCTCGCCGAGCCCGAGGCCGACGACGACGCCGCGGCCGCCGAGTGGGTGAACATCACCGACCTCCTGGCCGGCCGACTCGGCGCGATCGCGTTCGACCACGGCACCGTCATCCGCGACACCATCGCGAAGTACCCGACCCCCGCCGCCTGATGAACGTGCGGCCCGGCCGAGCAGCCACTCGGCCGGGCCGCTGAACAGCCAATCCCGACCCGTCGAGACCAGAACCAGCAGAAAGAGACTACCCGCATGAGCAGCCAGAACAACACCACCACCACCGAGGCCCGCGAGGGCCAGGACCACGTCGCCACCGGCCCGGTGACCCTGGTGCCCGACCTCGGCGTCACCGCGGCCGACGACCACCACGCCTCGCTCCAGCTGTTCGACCTGCGCGGCACCGACCAGGTCGTCGCCGCCGTGCGGTGCGCGTGCGGATGGCGTCGCCAGTCCGACCACCCCCGCGCCGCCGTCGAAGGCGTCGACCCTGCGGAGGGCCCGTGGGTCGAACCGTGGGAGCGGCACGTCGCCCGCGCGATCGGGCTCGACGTCATCGACGACCGCGGCATCGAATGCTCCCGCATCACCTTCGGCCGCTACCCCGGCCAGGAGGAGATCCTCGCCAAGTGGCAGTGGGGCATCAGCCGCGACGGCACCCCCATCACCGCCGGCGCCCGCGACGGCGTCGCCATGGACCTCGCCTTCAAGTTCGCCGCCGAACGCGACCGGGCGCTCCAGCTGCTCGACGAGGCGACCGAGGCCGCCCACGGCCAGCTCGGCATCACCCGGACCGAACTCGACGCCCTGCGCACCGGCGCCGACGAGCTCCGCCGCGACCTCACCGCCGCCCAGGACGACTACAAGGCCGCCGTCGCCCAGTGGCACAACGCCGACGCCCTGCTCGACGAGGCGCGCGCGGACTTGGCGGCCGAGCGGAAGCACACCGACTGCGCCACCGTCGACGACCTTGAACGCACGAAGGCCGACCTGGCGACCGCCGAGACCGCCCGCGGCAAGGCCCTGGCGGCCGCGGGGAACCTGCGCCTCCAGCGCACCGTCATCATCGCGTGCGCCTCGGCCATCGTGTTGGTGCTCGTGATCGCGCTCGTCGTCACTGGCGGCTCCGGGAGCTAGGCGAAACGCCGGCGGGGCCCGCGCCCTGCCGGCGTCCGGCCGCGGGTGGCTCCCGGCCGCCGACGAGTCCAGCCACACCGAGCCCAGTCCCTCGTGCCTCGAAAACTCGGGGACCGGGCCCGGTACCTCCCGAAGGAGAGTGCCGCTATGGCGCAGCAGACCCAGCGTCCCACGATCGTCATCACCCAGGGCAACAGCACCACCATCTACGTGCCGGTCCCCGGCAAGAAGTAGCGCGACCGAGGCCGGCCCCGCACTGTCGGGGTCGGCCTCTACCATCGGATCCGGGCGCACGTGTCGCGCCCGCGCCCCAGACCGGCACCCATGCGGCCGCGTCGACCAGGGCCAAGCGAACACCGGGCGCAGACACGTCTCACCGCCGACTCTCTGGCTCGATGAGCCTCGCTGTCCGCGGTCGCATGGGGACCGCCGAGGAGCGAGACCATGACCGAGTCCACCAAGCCCGTCTCCCGCGGCGAGCAGCAGCGCGCCCGCGCCTACGCCAAGATCCAGCACGTGCCCTACGCCGAGGCGCTCCGCATCGTCCGCCGCGGCACCGACACCGCCGCGGCCCCCGACTGGGAGCCCACCCCCGCCGCCGTCGCCTCCTGGGCCGCCATGCACCACCTCGCCGAGACCGAGGCCCGCGCCGAGCTGTGCGAGGCCGAGACGAAGTGGCGCACCGCCCGCGAGAGCGACCCCTACAGCATCTACACCGGCTTCGACCGCGACGAGGCCGAAGCCGTCCGCGAGTGGGAGTACCACCGTGCCGGCCGACCGATCCGGTTGTGGGAGGCCGTGATCGAAGTGCGCGCCGCCGCGACCAGCGAGGCCGAAGCCACGCAATGCCTCACCAGCGCCTACACGCAGCGGCCGCTCCACCGCACCGTCGAGAACCACCTCATCGCCACCGAACTGCCCGACTGGGACGGCCAGGTCGCCCACCACGTCACCGAGCACACCCCCGACGCCGCCGAGGCCGCCGCCCTCGCCGCCGCCTACCCCCAGGCCGCCTTCGACGCCGACCCCGGCTCGACCGCGAACGGCTACTACTCCGACCGCCACGAGATCCACGTCCGCCACTACACCGCGGCCCTGCGCGCCCTCGCCGACGCCTCCCGCGCCGGGCGCACCCCGGCCCCGGCGGCGCCGCCGGCCGCGCGCGTCGACGCCCAGCTGCGGTTCTGGAAGGCCCGGTGGCAGGTCGAGTTCCTCGCCGCAGGCGAAGCCGACGCCCGCTCCCGCGTCCAGGCCCTGGCCGCGACCCTCCCCGCCCCGACCGCCGTCGACGGCCTCCAGCCCCACCCGCGCTTCGGCACCGGCCACGAAGCGATCGACGCGCGCGACGCCGCCGAAGGCCTGTGGGCGGACTACGAGGCCGGCCCCGGCGCCGACACCGGAGAGCGCCTGGCCGCACACCTGGAGGCGTGCGCGGCCGCGGCCGAGGAGCAGTTCGCCGCCGGCCGGGCCGAGGCCGCCGCCTTCGAGGCCCGTCTCCACACCCAGCCAGACGGGACCCGCACCCTCTCCACGGTCGACGCGCTCGACGACGTCCGCGCCGCCGCCCGCGACCTCGCCCGGGGTAAGAACCGCGCCGAACTGCTCAAGATGGCCGAGGAGAAGGAGTACCTGGCCCGCCGCTTTTATGGCAAGAGCGTCGCCACCGACGGCGGCGAGATGCGTATCGAGCGCCTTGAGGCGGCCGCCGCCCTCTGGCGGGCCATGGCCGAGCGCGCCCCCGCACCGGAGGTGCCCGCCCGCTGCCAGAGCTGCCCGAACTGGAGCGCCACCCTGCCCTGCTGCTGCTAACGGCGAGCCACGGCCCCGGACCGCTGAGCGGTCCGGGGCCGTGGTGTGTGCAGGTCAGACGGCGAGGACGACGGCGGCCGCGGCCGCGAGCGCCGCGGCGCCGGTCAGGCCGAGCGCCCACCGCGTCAAGCGGAACTTCCGGCGCGTGATCGCCTTCAGGCTCGCCAGCTCGGCCGAGCGGTCCTCCGCCGCGGCCGCCGGGTCGTCGACGTGTCGCGCGGCCGCGGCGCGCAGGAGCGCGGGTTCGACGGCCGCGCCGCGGCGGATCCTCGGCCACACCGCCAGTCCCAGCAGGACGAGCGCGGCCGCCGCGAGCGCCGCGGCACTCCAGCCGGGGACGGCTGCCGCCGACGGCAGCTTTGCGAAGGCTCCGGCGACGGTTGCGGCCGCGACCGTGGGGACGAGCCCCGCGGCGGCGAGGCCGGCCTTGTGGTCGGCGGCGCGGTGCGCCTCCCGCTCGTCGCGGATCCAGGCGTCGAGCACGTCCAGGACCACGGCGTCGCCGTCGACGCCGGACTCGACCGGGGTGTGGTGGCAGTGGGTGCGATGAACTTCGATCAGGGGCACCGGGGCCTCCCTCGGGGTGCGGGTGGGGGAGCCTCGCGGCTCCCCCACCGTGGTGGATCAGGCGTAGTGCTTGGGGTTCATCTCGGACTCGGGGACGACCTGGTTAGAGCCTGCGCAGACGTGGGGGACCGGGCGTCCGGCGACGACCATGCCCTTCGAGTCGCAGCGGGGGCAGCGGCGGTCGGCGAGGATCTCGGGGTCGACCGGGCGGCGCTGCTCGGCCTCCCACGCGGCGAGCTCGGCGGCCGCCTTCGCGCGGAACGCGTCGAGGGCCTGGGGGCCGGCCGCGGCGGCGGCGAGCTCGTCGGCCTCCATGACCGAGGCGTCGGGGATCAGGCCCCGCCAGAGGATGTCCTCGTCCAGGCCGATGCAGTCGCCGTAGATGCCGTCGCCCCACAGCGGCCCCTCGCCCTCGGACCACAGCTCGCCGGTGGTGTTCACCAGCAGCTCCAGGTAGGCGCGGTACGCGCCGTCGCGGTTGTCGTGGACGGTCGCGGTCCGCTCGACGTGCTCGTAGTCGCCGCCGTCGAACCGCTCCGAGTAGACGAGCCACTTGCCGCGGACCAGGGTCGCGCCGATCGTGACGTTGTAGGGCCGGTCGTCGTGCGTCTCCACGGTGCCGAAGGAGTCCATCTGTTCGCCCTCGATCAGCTCCCAGGCCTCCTCCAGGTCCTCGGCCTCGGGGAACATGCTCTCGATCGTGGCCTGCCCGACCGTGGCCATGGTCCGTGCGGCGTCGCCGATGGCCATGCCCGTGACGATCAGGTGGCGGATCGCCTCGGCGCGGGACATCCCGCGGGCCGTCGCCCAGGCGTCGAGCTCGCCGACGAGCGCGTCGCCGAGGCGGACGTGGACCGCGCCGCCGACTGCGGGGCGACCGACCGAGTTGGTGTTCGTCATGGGATGCCTCCAAGTAATTTCCGATATCGCTTATTCCAAGATAGGCCCCCTCTCTGTCGCTGTCAATAAACGATATCGTTTTTCCCAAGATCTTTTTATGGCACCCTTCATCAAGATCAACTTCTAATGCACTCAGGTATCTTCGATACCCCGCTGACGCGGGCGGGGTGTTGCCCCGGCCGGGGCAACACCGAGGCAACAGGCACTGTGGACGGACGGGGGTGGTGCGGGTGGCGTGGGTGACGACGCTGGGTCCGGACGCGGCGCAGGTGGAGTACCGGCTGTCGGAGTCGGCCGGGTGCGCCGTCGAGGTCGTCGCCGACGCCCAGGCCGACTACCGCCTGGACGAGTCCCAGACGGTCCTGGAGTGGGTCGGTGGCGGCCTCGCCGAGGTCGGTATCGAGGCCGGGACGCCCCTGGAAGGCGAGGAGGCCAAGGCCGCCGCGAGAGCGCTCATGGACGGGGCCGACCCGTCCACCGGCGAGGCCCTCGTGTCGCTCAAGAAAGCCGTGGACCCGCGCGCGAAGCTCGCCTCCCAGCCGCTCGTCGACGCGATCGCGGCCGCGGCCGCCGAAGCCGGGATCGAGCCGAAGGAGCTGTTCGAGGACCCCCGGCGGGCGGCCGAGTTCGGGCGGCTCGCCCGCGGCGTCGCCCGGAACGAGGACCGCCACTTCGCGAGCATCACCCTTCTGTCTCGCGTCGCCGCGGCCGCCGGGATCGACCTCGACGTCGTCTACGGCGAGGCGAAGGTCGCCGAGGCCCACAAGCACCAGGCGAAGCGCGTGACGGTCGGGAACCGCGGCTACGACCTCGTGGTGGACGTCCCGAAGTCGTACTCGGTGTTGCAGGCGATCGCGCCCGAGGAGCTCGCGCAGCAGCTCGACGCGATCTTCAGGGAGTCGGTGCGGGAGACCGTGGGCGCGGTGGAGACCTGGGCGGCCTGGGGGCAGCGCGGCCACCACGGCGGCGGGCGCACCGCCGACCGGATCGAGTCCTCCGGCGTGCTCGGCTGGTCGATGACCCACTACACGGCGCGGCCCGTCGACGGGGCGATGCCCGACCCGCACCTCCACGCGCACCTGACGATCGCCAACATGATCCGCGGCAAGGACGGCCGCTGGTCGGCCCTCGGCGCCGGCGGCCGCGACCTCCACCGGCACGCGGTCGCCGCGAACGCGTTCCTGGAGGCGCGCGTGCGCTCGCGCACGAGCACGGAGCTGGGGATCGCGTGGGTCCAGGACGAGCGCACCGGCGCCTGGGAAGTCGCCGCCGTCCCGCGCCAGCTGCGCGAGGCGTTCTCCAAGCGGCACGCCCAGATCGCACCCGTCCAGGACGCGTCCGACAAGACGCTCACCCCCGCGGTGCGCAACGCGATCGCCGAGGCCTCCCGCGAGGGCAAGAACACCGCGTCGCTCGCCGAGCTGCGCGAGGACTGGCGCGACCAGGCGCGAGCGGCCGGGTTCGACCCCGACCGCCTTGCCGCCGCCGCGGTCCCCGAGGTCCCCGCGGCCTTCCGCTCGCTCCAGGCCGCGTTCCCGGTCCGTGAGGCCGGCCCCGACGTCGAGGCCATCGCGGCCGCCGTCTGGCATCCCGGCACCGGCTTGTGCGCGCACCGCAAGGTCGTCAGTCGCGCCGACGTCCTGGCCGCCGTCGCCGATCAGACCGAACACGGCGTCGCCGACCTTGCCGCGCTTGGTGCCCTGGCCGACCGCGTGCTCGCCGTCCCCGGTTACGCGGTCCGCATGGACGCCGACCTGCCCGGCACGCTCTCCAGCCCCCAGCGCTACACCCAGGCCGACATCGTCGCGGCCGAGCAGACGATCCTCGCCGCCGCGCGGACGCGCATGAACCAGAACATCGCCGTGGTCGACGGCGAGCTCGTCGACGCCGCCATCGCGACCTTCGAGGCCGGGGCCGGGTTCGCGTTGAGCCCCGAGCAGCGGGCCGTGGTCGAGCGGCTGGCGACCGCCGGGCACGGCGTCGACGCCGTCATCGGCGTCGCCGGATCGGGCAAGACGACCCTGATGGAGGCCCTCGCCTCCGCGCACGCGGCGGCCGGTCACGTCGTCGCCGGCGCGTCCACCGCGGCGATCGCGGCGCAGCACCTCCAGGCCGAGACCGGGATCCCCGCGATGACGATCGCCTCGTGGCTCGGCCGGATCGAGGCCGGGCCGGGCCTCGCCGGCGTCGACGTCCTCGTGGTCGACGAGGCCGCGATGGTCGACGACCGCCAGGCCGCCCGCCTGGTCGACGCTGCCGGGCGAAGCGGCACGCAGATCATCGGCATCGGCGACCCGCTCCAGCTCCGCTCCCCGGGCGTGGGCGGGACCTTCAAGGATGTGCACGAGCTCGTCGACGGACTCACCCTCACCGACAACCGCCGGCAGCGCCACGAGACCGAGGTCGCCGCCCTCGCGCGGTGGCGCGAGGGGGACCGCCGCGCCGTCTTCGACGCCCTCTCCGACCGCGACGCCGTCCACGCCGAGGCCCGCCTGGACGGGGTGTGGGAGGCGATGATCGGCTCCTGGTGGGCCACCGTCCGCGACGTGCGCGACCCGCACGAGCGCCTGCGCCAGCACCTCATGATCGCCGCGACCAACGCGGACGTGACGACGCTCAACGCTGCGGCGCAGGCGATCCGCATCGCCGAAGGCGAGCTCGACCCCGCCGCTGGGCGCGACTACCGGATCGAGGGCGGCGCCCTCGTCCACCTCCACGTCGGCGACGTCGTCGCCGCCAGGGCGAACGACTACTCGGCCGGGTTGCTGAACGGGAACCGCGGCGTCGTCACCGGCATCGGCGAGGACGGGACGCTCACCGTCGAGATCCTCCAGGCCGGCCCTGACGGGCCCGTCCCGGTCCCCAAGACCGTGCGCGAGCAGTACGTGCGGTTCGGGGACCTCACCCTCGGCTACGCGCTCACCGGGCACCGCGCCCAGGGCCAGAGTGCCGAGACCGTCCACGCGTCCCTGACCGGCATGGACGCCCACGCCGCCTACTCCGTTCTCACCCGCCACCGTGAACGGGTCGACGTCTGGCTCGCCGCCGACGTCCTGGAGGACGACGCCGCGCGCGCCCGCCTTGGTGAGCCCGCCGACGACACCGAGCGGGCCCGCCGCGCCGTCGACGCCTACCTGGAGCACCTGGACCGGCCCGAGCCCGACGGCCTCGCCGTCGCGGGGCTCGCCGAGCACGCCCGGCTCCTGGAGCACCGCCGCACTGACGCGAAGCGGCCCATCGGCGACAAGATCGCCGAAGCCCGCGAGCGGGCCGCGGCCGCGCGCGAACTCTTCGGCGGCGAGACCGAGGCGGCCGTCGAACCCGCGGCCGCCGACGTCGACGTCGCGGCGGTACGACCGTGGCAGGACCTGGACACCCGCGAGCTGTACCGGGCCGCCGTCGCGGCCGCCCGCGGCGTCAAGAAGGCCGAGGAGCGCCTGGACCACGCCCGCGAGTACCAGGCCTGGTACGAGGGCGACCTCAACCGGGCCCGGCTCGACCGGGCCGACGCCGAGGACGGCCAGGGCCCGGCCGTCGCCCGCCTGGAGCAGCAGCGCGAACACCTCGCGGCCGCCGCCGGCCACGCCCGCGACATCGTCGAGCACATCGCCCGGTACCAGACCGCGCGCCAGGCCGAGACCGAGGCCGACCGCACCGCCAAGGACGCCCGGCTCCGGGCCGCCGAGAACCCGATCAAGCTCAGGATCCAAGGCACCTCACGGAACGAGCAGCGCGAGATCGTCCAGGACGCCATCGCGGCCGCGCGCGCCGCCGCCGCCGAGCAGCAGGGCGCCGGCGACCGGATCCGCGCCTCCCAGAACGCGCTCGGCATGGCCCTGCGCGACCTGCCCCGCGGCACCGGCGGGACCGACTTCCGGCCCGACCCCGCCAAGGTTCTTACCGCCCACGAGGACTTGGAGACGCACTGGGAGGACCGCCGCGCCGAGGCCGTCCAGGAGGACGTCGCAGCCGTGCGCGAGCCCGACGCCCCGCGCACCACCATCGCGGCCGCGACCACCCGCGTCGCGAACGCCAAGACCAAGCAGCAGGGCCTGGCCGCCGAGCTCGCCCACCGGGCAGCCACACCCGAAGGCGAGCAGGAGATCGCCGCCGCGAGGTCCGAGCTCCAGGCCGAAGTCCGCGCCGCGCAGCGTGCCCGCGCCGAGGCGCAGCGCCAGGCCGAGCAGGAGGCGCGGATCCACCCGCCCAGCTACGACCACTACCCCAGGCCCGACAACGGCCCCTCGATGGGCATGAGCCGCTAGCGGCCCGACGGGCCCTGCGGGGATATACACACGTATATATTCGGGCTTCGGGTCAGCGCGGGTGCGCGGGCGCTGACCTGCCCGAACGGAGGGTGCGCGCCCCGCATCGACTGGACGGGGCCGTGGATGCCCTGTTGGATGCCCCAGCTTGGATCCCTGCATGTGGACGGGTCCTTGGTGGCCGTATCGCACTTCAAGAATCGATACGGTTGTACATCGGTACCGAGGCAATCCGCCGTCGTGCAGGCAGCGGCCGCTACTGGCGTTCGGCGGGTCCGGCGGCGATGAGGAGCCTCGCGGCCAGGCGCACCACGCCGATGCGGAACTGTCCCAGGCTCACGTCCCGGCGCGGGTCCGGGTCGGCGTAGCTGCGGGAGAGCTCGCGCAGGAAGTCGACGACGCGGGCGAAGTCGGCGTCGCTCGGATCCGCGGCGTCGACCCCGGTGATGTCGGCGGCTTCGGCGGCGAGGGAGCGGGCGTAGGCACGCTGCTCGTCGAGGCTGAGCCCGTAGGGCCAGTCGGCCAGGCGCCGGCCGATCATCCGCGAGAGCGCCGCGGTGGTCTCGCTCCGGGCCGGATCGGGAGTCCACCCCGGCAGGCGGACGAGGTTCTCCAGGCCGTCCTCGGCCCACCGCAGCTGCTGGAGGCGGCTGGCCTCGTCGCCGAGGCCGGGGTCGGAGGCTTCACCGAGCCGTTCGGCGACGACCTCGACCGCGTTCCGGTACTCGTTGAGGACCGGCTCCTTCGGATCGGCCAGCGTCAGCGCGAGCATGTCGAGGTAGGTCAGGGTCGGCAGCAGCGTGTAGGTCTCAGCGCCGAACTCGAACACCACGTTGCGTGCGACATCGCCTGTGCCGCGGGCAAACGCGCACTGCTTGGCCTTGGGCTTGGCGACCGGCCACTGCTCCAGCCGCTGGCGCAGCTTGATCGCCACCATCAAGCCGACCCTCCGGTCGAGCTCACCTTCGGGAACCCACTCGGGGCGTTTGAAGATCGACATGGGCACCAGTGTGCCAGCCACCTGTCCGGCCCGCTCGCCTCGGATCACTCAGCGTTCGTAGCCTGTCCGCCTCCTGAAGCGAGTACAGATAAGCGTTGCCCGGCGGCGCCCCGGCAGCGAAGCTGGAAGGGGAAGCCCTCGCGTAGCCCGTTCTCCGACCGTTGGTGCGGGACGAGAAAGGCGCGGGTCGCTGTTGCCGCAGCACCCGCGCCAGACCCCGCGGCCGCGACCCTCGTCGGCGGGCGCCGCGGTGCTTGTCCGGCAAATGGTCGCTTCGCGGATCCGGACCGGCGCCGCCGGCGGCGGCCCCGAACCCGCTCCCAGCCGTCCGACAATCCCGTCCGTCTGGAACGATGTCCAACAACCAACCGCGACCCGTTTCCCAGACACAGAGGGAGCCCATGGCGCTCATCGGCCTCGTCCG
>NZ_PVTJ01000016.1 GCF_003002955.1 Glycomyces artemisiae | reverse complement strand
GCCCTGATAGGCTCGACACAGAAGCCTCCTATTGAAATCCGTTGCAGCACAACAGATTCAACAGGAGGCTTCCTCAGTTCGTAAACACGACCTAGCTGCTACCCCTGCGGGGCGTCGCGGATCATGCAGGTGAGGCGGCCGGTGCAGATGCGGCGGTCGTCCTCGTCGCTGACGACGATCTCGTAGGTCGCGGTCGAGCGGCCGCGGTGGATCGGGACCGCCACGCCGGTGACCGTGCCGGAGCGGACCGCGCGGTGGTGGGTCACGTTCAGGTCCACGCCGACCGCGATGCGGCCGGGCCCGGCGTGGAGCATCGAGCCGACCGATCCGAGCGTCTCGGCGAGGACCGCCGACGCGCCGCCGTGGAGGAGCCCGTACGGCTGCCGGTTCCCCTCGACGCCCATGCGCGCGACGACGCGCTCCGGCGCGGCCTCCAGGACCTCGATGCCCATGCGCGCGCCCAGCTCCCCGGCGGAGAACAGCTGCTGGAGGTCCATCCCCGCACCAGCGAACTGGGCGAGGACCTCGGGCGGGAATTCGGTCATGTCGGGCGGCTCCCATCAGACGTCGGCCCGGCCGCATCGTCGCGGCCGGGGCGTCAGCCGAGTCTAGATCCTCCCCGGCGCACCCGGGAATTCACCGGCCGGACACCTCCGCCCGTGCATTTCGGACACGTTCCATGAGAGGATCGCTCAGCGAATCCTCCTCCGCTTCCCTTGGGACGAAAGGCGACCGCCTTGCACCGCACCCGGAACGCCGCCGCGATCGGCGCCACGGCCGTCCTCCTCGCGAGCGGCGCGCTCCTGTGGCTCGCGCCCGCCGCGGGCGCCGACGAGCCCGCAGTCACCGTCGACTTCACGACCCCCGTCGCGCAGCTCGAACCCGGCGACCTCGGCGCCTCGATCACCGGCTACGGCGGCCTCAACTACATCGTCAACAGCGACGCCCACCGGGCCGCGATGGCCGCCCAGGGCTTCGGCGCGCTCCGCATCGAGCTCGAATACGCCGTCCCCGGCGACCACGCCAGCCGCATCGTCTGCGGCGGCGACTACTGCCACACCGACTACGACGGGGACCAGTGGATCGACGCGATCCGGTCGCTCGGCGCGGAGCCGATCCTCGTGGTCCCCGCAGAACCCGGCGACGCGCTCGCGCTCTTCGAGCACTTCGACGCCCAGGCGCCGATCACGAAGGTGGTCGTGGGCAACGAACTCGACGCGGGCGATCCGCCCAAGATGGACGCCGCGACGTACAGCGCCCGCTTCAACGGGATCGCCGCGGGCATCCACGCCCTCGATCCGGCCGTCCAGGTCGGCGGGCCCGGGACGGCCTACGACAACACCCCGTACCTGACGACGTTCCTCACCGGCTCGGGCGACCACGTCGACTTCGTCGACTACCACGACTACGGCAAGGGCACCGAGGCCAAGCCCGCGGAGCAGCTGCTCGCGGAGGCCGCCGACTACGGGACCGACATCGCCGCGGTGCGCGCGCTCATCGACGCGACCGTCCCGGCCCGCGCCGACGAGATCGGCATCCAGATCGGCGAATGGAACATGGACTGGGCCGATCCGAGCCCGGCGTGCGCGTCGATGACCACGCACCTCCCGGCCGTGTGGGGTGCTGCGGTCCTCGGCACGATCCTCGAAGCGGACGCGACCGCGCTCGTCTACGGCGACAAGAACGGATGCCTCGGCCTGACCGGCGAATGGGGCGAGGGGACGGGGGCGGACTTCGTGGACATGAACGAGCCGCTGCCGGTCTACCACGGCATCGGCATGTTCACCGGCGAGGACCTGTTCCGCCCCTTCGGTTCCACCATGGTCGCGACCACCAGCCCCGACCCGCTCCTGTACGTGTTCGCCTCCACGGGGGAGCGGAACGTCGTCCTCGTCAACACCGGTACGGCCGCGGCGACCACCGGCATCGACTTCACCGGGCTCGCCGCCGGGACCGCCGACGTCTGGCGCACCACCGACGCCGACCGCACCCCGCACCCGGACGGCACCGCCGCGATCACCGGCGGCGCCATGACGATCGACCTCCCGGCCCGCTCGGTGACGACGCTGGTCATCGGCTGACCTTCGGAGGGCACACAGATGCCGCGGCGACCGATGGGCCCCCGGTACAAGGGTGCCTCGGGGGTCCGACAGTCCCGCCCGAGTGGACCCGTTCGGGGGCCCGGCGGCCGAGCCGCCGGGCCCCCGAACGCGTCGGGGGTGGGGGATCAGATCGGTGTGCAGGTGACCGCCGGGGTTGCGGGGGAGCCGGTGCCGATGAAGCCCCAAGCGGAGGTCTTCGTCTGGCCCGCGGCGACTGCGCCGTTCCAGTCGACGTCGGTGGCCGTCACGGAGGTCCCGCTGCTCGTCACGGTGGCGTTCCAGCTGCTGGAGATCGTCTGGCCGCCCGTCCACGTCCAGGTCAGGCGCCACCCGGAGATCGCCGCCGAGCCCGCGGTGACGTCGACGTTCGCCTGCCAGCCGGAGTTCCACGAGCTCACGACCTTGATCGCCGCCGAGCACCCGCCCGCCGGGCCGCCCGTGGGCGTCGTGACCGGGTCCGTGGGGGAGGTCGTGGGGTCGACGTCGGTGTCGTACCCGAAGAACTCCAGCGCTTTCGCGGCCATGCCCCACGAGTACAGGTTGTGCCCGGTCCCCTGGAGGCTGATCGCCTCGACCGCGGCCTGGGCGCCGGTGCCGCCGTAGCGGGTCCGGTTCCAGTTCGCTTGCGGCACATCGGAGTGGTCGGGGGTCTGGTCGGTGCCGTGGACGTTCGTCCACTGGTCGATCTGCTCCTGGAAGTTCGGGTACCGCAGCGTGTCGTCAGCGGTGCCGTGCCAGATCTGCATCCGCGGCCACGGGCCCGAGTACCCGGGGTTGTTGTTCCTGACGGCGTCGCCCCACTGCTGCGGGGTGCGGTTGATCGTCCCGCCCGAGCACTCCGAGTTCCACTCCGAGCCGTTGGTCGTGGCGAAGCACGTGTACGGCACGCCTGAGAACGACGCGCCCGCCGCGAAGACCTCGGGGTAGACCGCCAGCATCACGTTGGTCATCATCGCGCCCGAGGAGATGCCCGTCGAGTAGACCTGGTCGGGGTCGACGTTGTACCGCGCGTCCACCCAGTCCATCATGGACTTCACGCCGACCGAGTCGCTCCCGGTGCCCGCCAAGGACGCCGCGGACGACACGTCCCAGCACTTGCTCGACCGCGTCACCGACGGGTACAGCACGATGAACCCGTACTGGTCGGCCAGCTGCGCCCACTCGGTGCCGCTGTACATGGCCGGGCCCGACCCGGTGCAGTAGTGGATCGCGACCACCAGGGCCGGTTCGGGATCGACGTTGTCGGGGACGTACAGGTACATCTGGAGGTTGCTCGGATTCGTCCCGAAATTCGTGATCTCGGTGAGGCTCGCCGCGCTGGCGGGCCTGGGGATCATGACCGCGATGAGCGCGGCCGCGGCGACGAAGACGGCGGCCGCGGCCGCCATCAGTCCTCTCCGCATGCGGGGGAAGGAGATTGTGGACATGGAGACCTCTCTGGACGCTGCCGGGGGCGTCTTGCGGCCCTCGGAACGGACCGCGCGAGCCGGAGGAAAAAGGACGAGGATCGCGATGAGGGTCCACACACTATATATGCACAATCTTCAATATGCAAGCGCTCCCAACAGCACGTGAGACCGCCCGGTGAGAGCACCGGGCGGTTCGGAGGCGGCGGGTCAGGCGCGTTCGCCCGCTGCTGCGGCTATGCCGAGGCCGATCATCGCGGTGCCGCCCGTGCGGGCGAGGACGAGTTTCGGCTTGGGGCGCTTGAAGACGTCGCGGACCGCCGACGCGACGAGGCCCCAGACGGTGTCGCAGGCCGCCGCGAGGGCTGCGAAGGTGCCGCCGAGGATGAGCATCTGGATGGTCGCCGAACCGGCGGAGGGGTCCACGAACTGCGGCAGGATCGCCAGGTAGAACAGGATCGTCTTGGGGTTGAGCAGGCCGACCATGAAGCCCTCGCCCATCGTCGCCAGCGTGCGCTTCGGCGTCGCCCGGTCCTCCTCGGGGGTGGCGAGCATGCCGCCGCGGTCCCGGAACGACTTGACGCCCAGGTAGATCAGGTACGCCGCCCCGGCGTACTTGACGATCGCGAACGCCAGCGCCGACTCCTGGATGAGCGCCCCCAGTCCCACGGCCGCGAGGGCCGAGGCGCAGAAGGTGCCCACGGCGTTCCCCCAGGCGGTGAGGACCGCCTGCCGCCGCCCGTAGATCAGCGCCCGGCTCACGGTGAACATGACCGACGGCCCCGGGATGAGGATCAGGACGAGCGAAGCGGCGACGAACGTCAGGAAGTGCGCGGTATCCGTCATGCCCCGATCAAAGCACCGGCGCCGCGCTGCCGGCAAGCCGATTTCCGGCCGCGGCCGTCCCGTTGCCGAACCGACGCCTCTCCGGCTCCTCGTGACACTCCGCGCACGGACGCCTCCGGCGTCACAAGGCCGGGCGTCCACAGCAGAGGTCCGCGTGGTACAGAGTTCTCCTTACATCCCTCATCCATCGCAGGAGCCCGCATTGGTCCTTCCGCCCGGGGCGGGGACGCCGCCCCCAGACGACCCCACCCTCCCGATCCAGCGCCTCCAGCCGCGCTGGCCCCTGCCCGCCCCTCCCGCCAACCAGTTCCCGCCGCCGCAGGTGCAGCCGCGCGGCGACGCCGCCCGCGTCGTCGGCGGGTTCGCGCTGCTCGCCGTTCCCATTGCGGCCCTGGTCGTCGCGTACGTGCTGCCGACGATCCGCACGTTCCAGTTCAGCCGCCTCGGCGGCGTCGGATTCGCCGACCCCGAACATGTCGGGGGTGCGAACTACGATCGGGTGGTCGACGAAGGCGCGTTCTTGAACGGCCTGGCGCACCTGATCGGCCCGACCGCGCTGCTGGTGCTCGGCGGGGCCGTCGTCGCACCGCTGCTGGCGCTGCTGCTGCACCGCGCCGGAGCGAAGGTCCGCGCGGTATCGCGCGTCGTGTGGGCCCTCGCCGCGGTCTCGTTCGCGCCCGCGGCGCTGACCGTCGCCTGGCTGGTCTCGGGCGTCGCCGACGGCCGCGGTTCGGACGCGACCGTGTACGACTGGCCGCTGCTCGTCTCCGGCGTGGTCGTCGGCACGGGCGTGCTCGCCGGGCTCGCGGCCCTGCGCGGCGACGGCAGCCGCGTGGGCGCCGTGCTCACGACCGCGGGCCTGACCGCGATCGGCCTGACCGCCGCCGGGCTCCAGACGTTCGCCTACGGCACGATCAGCGGCCTGCCCGCCGACGCGCCCGTGCCCCTGCGCCAGATCTACGAGGGCATCAGAGGCGGGTTCGACGTGGGCGGCGCGGCCGCGAAGTCGATGCTGCTCCTGGCGATCCTCGCCGTCCTCGGCGTCGGCGCCGCGGTCCTGTTCGCCGCGGCGCGGGTGCGGATCGACGTGGTGCCCGGCGAAGGGGCGCGCCGCGAGGCCGCGCCGCGGCCGGAGCCGCAGCAGGTCCGCGAGTTCGGGTTCGGCCCGCGCGGGGCCTTCGGCCCGGGGCCGACCGTGTCCGGGACGACGGCGTTCAGTCCGGCCGCACCGGAGGCGGCCGGACCGGGAGTGCCGGGCCAGCGGGCGCCGGAGCAGGGCCTTGCGGCCGGGACGCCCGGGCCGTTTCCAGGCGGACAAGGGGCGCGCCCTGTGGCCGGAGCGTCCGGGGCCTTTCCCGGCGGACGAGGCCCGGGCCCGGCGGCCGGGTTCTCTCCCGGCGGCCCGGGCCCTGCGGCCGGGTCGGCGCCCAGCGGGCCGAGCCCGGCGGCAGGGCCCCCGTCCAGCGGTCGGACCAGGTCGGGCGAGTCCGGTGCGGCGCAGCCGGTCCCGGTCCGCGCCGGGGCCGTCGTCCTCGGGGTCCTGGTGCTGCTCGCCGCGGTCGGGGCGGTCGGCTACTTCCTGCTGCCGTGGGCGTCGCGAGTGGCCGAAGGGGGGCCGGAGCCGCTGGACCTGTGGTTCGTCATCCGCCGCACCTGGGGCCCGCCACTGGTGACCACCGCGATCGCCTTGGTCGCGGCCGGGATCGGCGGATTCGCGATCGGGGCGCTGCGGCCGGTCGGGGACGCGTCGCGGTGGCTGCTGCTGCCGTTCGCGCCGTGGCTCTTCGTCGGCACCGGGCCGCTCGCGACCGCGAACCTCGAAGCCGTCGCGGGCGAAGGCGAATGGGTCACGATCGGGTCGTTCCCGCCGCGGGCGTGGATCGCGGTCCCGCTGCTGTTCCTGTTCACGGCCCTGTGCTGGGGCCTGGAGGACCGCCGCCGCGCGCTCGCCGCCGAAGGCCGGGGAAGCGCGAACGGGGCGTTCGCCAAGGCCGCGTGGCCGTTCGCGCTGCTGGCGGCAATGGCGCTGCTCCTGGTCCACGTGCAGGACCTGTTCTGGACGCAGCTGACGTTCCAGGACATGCTCAGCTCCGGCGTGATGGTCTACGCCCTGTCGAACCTCGACCTGGAGCACACCGGCATCACGTACGGGTTCCCGCTGCCGCTCCTCGCCGTCTATGCGGCCGCGGCGGTCGCGTTCGCGCTCTGGTACCTGCCGCGCCTGGCGATCCGCACCGGCCGGCCCTGAAGACGCGGAACGGGGGCCGACTTGCCTCGGCCCCCGCTCCGTCCGCCTCCGCTAGTTCCTGACGAACTCGATGTCGTGGAAGCGGCCCGCCGCCGTGTCGTAGTGGAGCCGCGCGCCCTCCATGTACCCGAACAAGGGCCCCCAGTCGTCGTGCTCCGCGTCGGGGAACAGCGCCACGAGCCCGCACTCGATGTGGCCGCCGTGCCCGATGACCAGGGCCGCGTCCCCGGGGCCGAGCGGGGCGAGGAGCTCGGACCACTGGCGGGCGAGCGCGTGCGAGTAGTCGCTGACGGCGCTGCCGCGGCGGCTGACCAGGCGCGCGAGCCGCGTGAACGGGGCGCCGACGTCGTGGTTGGCGGCCTGCGACTCCTGAAGGAACGCGTTCACATTGTGGAGGGTGGGGAGTTCGACGGTGACCGCGAAGCCCATCGCGATGGCCGTCTCCCTCGCCCGCGGGGCGACGCTCGTGGCGACGGTCTCGAAGGGCCCCATGAGGGTCCCGGACCAGCGCGCCAGCTCGACCCCCTCCTGCGAGAGGTGGACGGCCTCGTCGCCGTTGCGCTTGCTGTGCCGTCGGATTTCGAGCATGGGCATGGCGGTCTCTTCTCTTCTCGAACACGCTGCAAGCGGGTGGAGCGTGTGGTGCGCCGGCGGTCCGCATCGAGCCTACGCGGCAGGTGAGGACCCGGACGAAGGTGGCTGCGTGACCCAGGTCAAGCACCGGTTCGGATCGCGCCCAAGGGTTTCAGGGACGTTTCAGGGCTTGACGGCGATGCCGGCCATCTGGGTCCGCTCGTACGGCTCCATGTCCGCGACCTCGGGGACGGCGCGCCCGGGGTCCTCCGGAAACCACCGCGGCACGAACTCCAGGCCCGGCGCGACCAGCGGCATCCCGAGGAAGTGCCGCTCGATCCGCTCGACCGGGCGGCACCAGCCGTTCCCGAGGGTCTCCAGGCACGCGCGCGACAGTGCGTGCTGCGCCGGGTCCCCCGTGTCGGGCCAGGACGTGATGAACAGGTGCGAACCCGACGCGAGCGGCTCCATCAGCGCCGCGATGATGTCGTCGGGCCGCTCGTCCTCGGCGATCTGCATGATCATGCCGATGAGCATGAGCCCCACGGGCCGGCCGAAGTCGATCGCCTCGCGCACTTCCGGATTGGTGAGGATGCCCGCCGGGTCGCGGAGGTCCGCGGTGACCACGGTCGTGGTCCGGTCGTCGGCGAGCAGCGCCCGGCCGTGCGAGAGGACCATCGGGTCGTTGTCCACGTAGACCACGCGCGTCTCGGGGTTGATCTCCTGCGCCGCCTCGTGGGTGTTCTGCTTCGTGGGCAGGCCGCAGCCGATGTCGAGGATCTGGTCGATCCCGGCCGAGCGCACCATGTACTGCACGCCGCGGATGAGCGCGGCCCGGTTGAGCAGGGCGCACTCGCGGGCCTGGGGGATGTGCTGCATGAAGACGTCGGCGGCCTCGCGGTCGGCCTTGAAGTTGTCCCTGCCGCCCAGGATCGCGTCGTAGACCCTGGCGGTCGAGGGCACGTCCGGGTCGATCCCTGGGGGAGGCCATTCGGGGGCTGCTTCGTTCACGGCAATCCAATCGGCGATGAATGGGCAGTTCACAGGGGGATCCGGGGCGTCACGGCGGGCTGGGCGCGATGCATCCGGTGAGGCCGGTCGACACCCGGCCCCGGACGGTCCCGCCGCCGGTGCGGGACGTGGCTCAAGCCTACGCCATCGCACCGCCGGTCCCGTGGGACGCTCCCCAAGGGGTCGTTGACGATCCGGTCGCCCCGAACCCGGCGCGCGCCGTCAGGCCGGGAGCCGCCGCGGATGCCGCCCGACCGGCCGCGGCACCCGCGCCGCGCCCTCCGCGAGCCGCCGCCGCACCGCCGTCGCGAGCGGGTCCCCGAGCGCCGCGAGCACCGGCTCCGCGGTGCGCCACTCCTCCCGCGCCCCCGCGAAGTCGCCCAGGTCGAACCGCAGGTTCCCCAGCCGGTACCGGAACCGGCCCTCGCTGAGCTGGTCGCCGATCTCGCCCGCGAGCGCCAGCGCGCTCCCGTACGCGTCCGCGGCCCGCCGGTGGTCGCCCATCTCCAGGCACGTCTCGGCGATCACCTGGAACGACCGCATCTGCGCCCACCGGTTCCCGATCACCTCCGAGCGGTCGAGCGCGGCCCGGAACATCTTGAGCGCCATCTCGAACCGGCCCTCGCCCGCGTAGGCCCGCCCGATCGCGCACAGGCTCGACCCCTCGCCCCACGGCGTCCCGGCCCGCTCGGCGTTGTCGTACGCGCGCCGCGCGTGCTCCAGGGCCTCGTCGACGCGCCCGCGCCGCACGCACGCGTGGCTGAGCCCGCACAGCGCCTGCACGAGCCCGGCCGCGTCCCGCACTCCCTCGTAGTGCGCGACCGCGTCCTCCAGCAGCGCAACGGCTTCGTCGGGCCGCCGCAGCTCCGTGTACGCCTCCGCGAGGTTCACCGCGAGCGCCGCAGCCACGCCCGCGTCGCCCGTCCGCTTCGCCGAGGCGAGCGCCGTCTCGCCCGACGACGCATAGGACTGCCAGTGCCGCATGAGGACGCAGTGCCCGCCCGCCGCATAGGCGAGGCGCCACGCGTAGTCGTGCTCGCCCGCGTCGGCCGCGAACCGCACGAGCGCGTTGATGTTGTGCCGCTCCCGCTCGTACCAGTGGAGCGCGTCCCGCGCGGTCGTCACCGACGCGTCCGGGAGCGCCGGGACGTCGAGGCCGAACCAGTCGGGCATGAGCAGCCGCGTCGCGGCCGCCGCGGTCCCGGTGTACCACGCGAGGAGGCGCCGCGCGGCGTCGTCGGGCTCGTCCTCGGCGATCCACCTCGTGGCCGCGTACAGCCGCAGCAGGTCGTGCATCTGGTACCGGCCCGGCCCGGGGGATTCGACCAGGTTGGCGTCCACGAGGGTCTCCAGGCGGTCCTCGGCGTCGGCCTCCGGAATGCCGGCGAGTCGCGCGGCCACGAGCGGCCCGAAGTCCAAGCCGGGGAACAGCGCTCCCAAGCGCCGGAACACGAGCCTCTCGCCCGCTTCAAGAGCCCTGTAGGACATGGAGAACGCCTCCATGAGCTGGAGGTCCCCGGCTTCGAGCTCCGAGAGGCGCCGCCGCTCGTCGCGGAACCGCTCCGTCAGCGTCCCCACCTTCCACTGAGGACGCGACGCGAGCCGGGCCCCCGCGATCCGCAGCGCCAGCGGCAGGTTCCCGCACTGCTCGGCGAGCTCCGCGGCGGCCACCGGCTCGGCCGCGACCCGCACGGCCCCGGCGGTGCGCGCGAGCAGCTCCAGCGACTCCGCGGGGCTGAACGGCTCCAGCCGGAGCGTCTGCGCCCCTTCGAGACCGACGAGGCTGCCGCGGCTCGTGGCGATGACGACGCACCCGGGCGTGCCCGGCAGGAGCGGCCGCAGGTCCGCTTCGCCGCGGGCGTTGTCGAACACGAGCAGGCACCGGCGGTGCCGCAGCAGCGACCGGTAGGCGCTGGCGAGCTCGTCGAAGTCGGCGGGCACGCGCTCGTCGGGGTGCCCGAGGGTCCGCACGCACTGGCGCAGCACCGTCTCGGGGGCGAGGCGCCGCTCGTCGAAGCCGCGCATGTTGATGAACAGCTGCCCGTCGGGGAACTCGGGCGCGAGCCGCTGCGCGAGGTGGACGGCGAACGTGGTCTTGCCGAGCCCGGGGCCGCCGGTGATGCCGATGACGATGGGGGAGCGGCGGTCCGGCTCGTCGAGCGCGTCGAGGACGGTGTCCAGGAGCATCGCGGTCTCGGCTTCGCGCCCGGCGAAGTCGGGGAGGTCGGCGGGGAGCTGGTACGGCAGCGGGGCGGCCCGCGGGCCGCTGCGGGCGGGCGCGCCCGTGACGTCGCGCTGGAGCCGGTGCCACCGCCGCGTCCACGCCTCGGGGTCGGCGCCGCACGCGGACGCGTACGCCTGCACGACTTCCAGCGACGGCATCTCGCGGCCCGACGCGGCCCGCGCGAGGGTCGACGCGGAGTAGTGCGCACGGGCGGCCATGGCCCGGTAGGTACTGCCCGGTGCGGCGGCGCGGAGTTCGCGCAGCCGCTGTGCGAACTGCTCCAGGGGACCCCGCCCGGGGTCGATCGGTTGCTCAGGTCTTCCCATGGCCTCGCTCTTCGCCTCGGAACCGTGCCGGTCGGGTCTTCCGGGTGAACAAGTCTCATCGTATCGAGGCCAGGCAATGTTCGCGGTGCGAACACGCGGCGGCCGTCCCCCGCACGGGTTGCTTTGTCGCGCAACAACCGCGGAAGTAGTCAACAACCGTGACGCTCCGTAGCGTTCTTGCCGGAACCCGTTTCGAACACCAGGACGCATTCGCGGCGCGATGCGTCGGACAGGAGCCAGCAGATGGACACCTCTCCCACCGACCACCGCATCCGGAACGTGGTCGTCCTCGGCGGCGGCACCGCCGGGTGGATGACCGCCTCCTATGTCGCCAAGGCGTTCCAGGGCACGGTGAACGTGACCGTCCTGGAGGCGCCCGCGGTGCCGCGGATCGGCGTCGGCGAGGCCACGGTCCCCAACCTGCACAAGGCGTTCTTCTCCTTCCTCGGCATCGAGGAGGACGAGTGGATGCGGGAGTGCAACGCCAGCTACAAGATGGCCGTCAAGTTCGTCAACTGGCGCACCGAGGGCGAGGGCGAGGCCGCCTCGCGCACCCACAAGGGCAAGCCCGACCACTTCTACCACACGTTCGGCATCCTCCCGAACCACGAGCGGCTCCCCTTGTCGCACTACTGGTTCGCCGACAAGCAGGCCGGGTGCACCGAGGACCAGTTCGACTACGCGTGCTACCGCGAGCCGGCCGCGATGGACGCGAAGCTCGCGCCGCGCGACCGCGAGGGGAACCGCTGGACCAACTACGCGTGGCACTTCGACGCGCAGCTCGTCGCGGACTTCCTGTGCCGCTTCTCCGTCAAGACCCTCGGCGTCACCCACATCCAGGACCGCTTCACCGAGGCCGTGCGCGACGAGCGCGGCTTCGTCACCGCCCTGAAGACCGAGACCGGCCGCACCATCGAAGGCGACCTGTTCGTCGACTGCTCGGGCTTCCGCGGCCTGCTCATCAACCAGACCCTCCGCGAGCCGTTCCTCGACATGAGCGACTACCTCCTGTGCGACAGCGCGGTCGCCGCGGCCGTCCCCCACGACGACGAGGCGAACGGCATCGAGCCGTACACCTCCGCGATCGCCATGAAGTCGGGCTGGACCTGGAAGATCCCCATGCTCGGTCGCTTCGGCTCCGGCTACGTGTTCTCCAGCCGCTTCACCGACCGCGACACCGCCTCCGCGGACTTCTGCCGCCTGTGGGGCCTCGACCCCGACTCCACGGCCCTGAACCAGATCTCGTTCCGCGTGGGCCGCAACCGGCGCACCTGGGTCAAGAACGTCGTCGCCGTCGGCCTTGCCTCCTGCTTCCTCGAACCCCTCGAATCCACCGGCATCTACTTCATCTACGCGGCGATCTTCCAGCTCGTGAAGCACTTCCCCGACAAGCGGTTCGACCCCGTCCTCGCCAAGCGCTTCAACGCCGAGATCGAGACGATGTTCGACGACTCCCGCGACTTCATCCAGGCGCACTTCAAGTTCGCGCCCCGCAACGACACTCCCTTCTGGAGGGAGAACAAGCACCTGGTCCTCGACGCCGGGATGCAGGAGAAGGTCGACATGTACCGGGCCGGGATGCCCGTGAACATGCCCGTCGCCGACGAGTCCACCTACTACGGGAACTTCGAGGCCGAGTTCCGCAACTACTGGACCAACGGCAGCTTCTACTGCATCTTCTCCGGGCTCGACCTCGTCCCCGACCACGTCTACCCCGCGCAGGCGCTGCGCCCCGGCGACGCCGCCGGCGCGCGCGAGGTCTTCGCGGGGATCGCCGACGAGCGCGACCGGCTCCTCGGCACCCTCCCCACCGCTTACGAGTCCCTGCGCGAGCTGCACGGGAAGTAGCACGCCGCCGGGCCCGGCGGCCCCCACCGCCGGGCCCGACTCCTGAAGGGCGACAACGCATGCACCGCAACGGCACCACCCTCGACGACCCCCGCTTCGACGGGCCCCGCACGGCCGGGCTCGACCCGCTCGGCGCCGACGCGCCCCTGCGCGCCGTCCCCGAGATGAACGCCGCCGCCGACGTCCCGGCCCTCACCGCGGCCCTGCGGCGGCTCACCCCCAGCCTCCCCGAGGTCGCCGCGTTCGACTTCTGCGAATGCCTCGCCGCCATGCGCGACCTGGGGCTCCTCCTCGGCTCCGTCAAGCGCCACGGCGTCCAGCCCGTGCCGCTCGTCCCCGGCCTGGAGGCCGTCCTGGTCGAACTCGGCCGGCGCACCGACATGATCCCGCGCGACACCGTCCACCACTACACCGAGTGGAACCCCCTCGGCGAGCGCCAGCGCATGTACACCGGCGACCCCCAGGAGACCGTCCTCATGGGAGGGCCGCGCGCCTCCATCCCCGAGCTCGGCCGGGCCCTGGAGCGCTGCGACGACCTCGCCGACACCGACCTCGCCGACCCCGCGTTCGTGCCGCTCCTCGACGACCTCTCCGACGCCCTGGGCGCCTTCGAGACCGCGATCGCCGACGTCGTCGCCCGCGTCTCCCCGGAGTTCTTCGCGCAGCGGATGCGCCCCTACTACGAGGAGGTCGCCGTCGCCGGGCACGACTGGCTCGGCCCTGCCGCCGCGCACGTCCCGCTCTACCTCGCCGACCTCGCCCTGTGGGCCTCCGACGACAACGACCCCGCCTACGAGGCGTTCCTCGAAGAGTCGGCCGAGCACACCCTCCCGGCCTGGCGGGCCCTGGTCGGCCAGTGGCGCGACCGGCCCTCGATCGTGCGGCGCCTGCGCGAGGCCGCCGCCCCCGACCCCGAGCCGTGGGCCCGGCACCTCGCCGCCCTCCACCGGGTCATGCGCCGCCTCGTGGTCTTCCGCGGCCGCCACCTCGGCATCGCCCGCAAGGCGTACAAGGAGGAGGTGCGCCTCTACGAGCTGGGCTCCGGCGGCGGCTCCATCGGCCTCCTCCAGTCCATCCTGGACTTGACGCGCGACAACGCGGCCATCGCCAAGTCCCTCGTCCCCGCCGGGAGGGCCGCATGAGGATCGCCATCGCCGGAGGCGGCATCGGCGGGCTCACCGCCGCGCTCGCGCTCCACGCCGCCGGGCACCGCGACGTGCGCGTCTTCGAAGCCGCGGCCGAGCTGCGGCCGCTCGGCGTCGGGCTGAACATCCTGCCCAGCGCCGTGCGCGAACTCCACGCGCTCGGCCTCGCCCCGGCCGTCGAGGGCCACGCCGTGACCACCGCCGAACTCGCGTTCTACACGCGCCGCGGCGATCTCGTGTGGTCCGAGCCGCGCGGGCGCTTCGCCGGGCACCGGTTCCCGCAGTACTCGCTGCACCGCGGCCTCCTCCAGCAGGACCTCGCCGACGCCGTCGCCGCCCGGCTCGGCCACGGCACCGTCGAGACCGGCCGCCCCGTCACCGGCTACACCGTCCACGACGACAGTGCTTCCGGAACGACTGTGACCGTCCACACGGGATCGGGGGACGTCGAGGCGGACCTCCTCATCGGCGCCGACGGCCTCCACTCGGCCGTACGCGCCGCCATGCACCCCGACGACGGCGAGCCGGACACGAACGGGATGTGGATGTGGCGCGGGACCTCGCGCGCCGCGCCGTTCCTCACGGGCGCTTCGATGGCCGTGCTCGGCGACGACCGCGCCAAGTTCGTCGTCTACCCGATCCGCCCGGCCGACGAGTCAGGGCTCGCCCTCATCAACTGGGTCACCGGCCGCCCCGCCGACGGGCCCTCGGCCGCGCAGGGCCTCGCCGACCGCAAGAAGGAGGTCCTCGCCCAGTTCGGCGACTGGAAGGTCCCGTGGACCGACGTCCCCGGGCTCGTCGCCGCCGCCTCGCAGATCCACGAGTACCCGATGCTCGACCGCGCGCCCCTGCCGACCTGGAACGACGGGCCCGTGACGCTCATCGGCGACGCCGCCCACCCGATGTACCCCGTCGGCTCCAACGGCGCTACCCAGGCGATCATCGACGGCCGCGCCGTCGCGTGGCACCTTCACGATGCACCTGACGTGCCGACCGCGTTGCGCCGCTATGAGTCCGAGCGGCTCCCCGCGACCCGCGGCGTCCAGGAGGCGAACCGCCGCATGGGCCCCGAGCGGGTCATCGACCTCGCCTGGCAGCGCGCCCCCGAGGGGTTCGACCGCATCGAGGACGTGTTCACCGCCGAAGAGCTGCAACGCATCTCCGACGACTACGCGTCCACCGCCGGGTTCACCGTGGAAGCGCTCGACGCCGACTCGCCGTACGGCACCGGGGAGCCGCGATGAGCGCCGCGCCTGCCGCCCCGCACGCCTGCGACGGCACCTGCGCCGCCACCGGGGACCTGCGGACCCTCATGGCCGCGTTCCCCACCGGCGTCGCGGTCGTCGCCGCCGCCGACCCCGCGGGCGAGCCGATCGGCATGACCTGCTCGTCGCTGTGCTCGGTCGCACTGGAGCCGCCCACGCTCCTGGTGTGCCTGCGCGAGCACGGGCCCACCGCCGCGGCCGTCCTCGCCTCCGGCAGTTTCACCGTCAACCTCCTCGACGACCGCGCCCGGCCCGTCGCCGAGCTGTTCGCCTCCGGCGCCGAGGACCGCTTCGCGCACGTCAGGTGGCGCCCCGGCCCCTGCGGGCCCCACCTCACCGCCGACGCCCACACCACGGCCGACTGCCGCGTCGACCGCGCCTTCACCGTCGGCGACCACGTCGTCGTCCTCGGCGCGGTCGACCGCGTGACCGCCCGCCGCGAGCCGCGCCCCCTCCTGTACGGCCTGCGGCGCTTCAAGACCTGGGAAGGAGCGGGGTCCCCTGGGGACTCCGAGGGCCCCCTTGGTGCCCGAATGCACGCAACAACCGACAACACGGAGAACTGATGAACATCGCCACCATCGTCCTTGCCCTGCTGCTGGCGGTCGCCTTCGCGGCGTCGGGGGTCGTCAAGATCCTCACGCTGCCCCCGGCCAAGGCCGACGCCGACCGCTTCGGCATCTCGCACAACGCCTACAAGGGGATCGGCGTCCTCGAATTCCTCGGCGGCGCCGGCCTCGCGATCGGCGCGCTCGTGGCCGACTTCTGGTGGGTCGGCGTCGCCGCCGCGGCCGGGATCGTCGCGCTCACGATCGGCGCGCTCCTGACGCACCTGCGCGTCAAGGATCCGGCGGGCAAGGCCGCCGGGGCCCCGCTGTTCGGCGTCCTGACCGCCGTCGCGGGCGTCCTCATCTACCTGAACGCGTAGACCTTCCAGGGGCCCGGCCCGGCCGGGCCCCGCCGACCCCGTTCCCTCCGCACCGAATCGAGAGCCGCATGGAGTACCGCCGCGAACCGATCGCCGTCGTCGGCATGGGCTGCCGCTTCCCCGGCGCCGACGGCACCGACGCCCTCTGGGAGCTGCTGCTCGCCGGGGGCGACGCCACCGGGCCCACCCCGAAGGACCGCTACGACGCCGAGGCCATGTACTCGCCCGAGCCCGCCCTGGGCAAGGTGATCGCGAAGCGATCGGGATACCTGGAGCGCGCCTTCGACTTCGACGCGCCGTTCTTCGGCATGACGCCCGCGCAGGCGACCTATCTGGACCCGCAGCAGCGGCTCCTCCTCACCGCCGCCTACGAGGCGTTCGCCGACGCCGGGCTCACCCGCGAGGCGGTCGCCGGGACCCGCACCGGCGTGTACGTCGGCAACATGAACCTCGACTTCTGGGACGTCATCGCCCGCCGCGGCCCCGAAGCGATCACGCCCTCCGTGATCTACAACCTCCGGTCCGTCCTCTCAGGACGCCTCGCGTACGAGTTCGACCTGCGCGGCCCCAGCATCACCGTCGACACCGCCTGCTCCTCCTCGCTCACCGCCCTCCACCTCGCGTGCCTCTCCTTGCGCGCCGGGGAGACCGAGGCCGCGCTCGTCGCGGGCGTCAACCTCAAGCTCAACGCCGAAGAGGACCTCCTGCTCTCCCAGGCGCGCATGTTCGCCCGCGACGGCCGCTGCAAGTTCGGCGACGCCCGCGCCGACGGCTTCGCGCCCTCCGACGGCGCCGCCGCCGTCGTCCTCAAGCCCCTCGCCAAGGCCCTCGCCGACGGCGACCCCGTCCACGCGCTCGTCCTCGGCGGGAACCTCGGCAACGACGGCCGCGCCTCCGGGTCGCTCCTCGCGCCCTCGATCGACGCCCACGCCGAGATGCTGCGCCTCGCCCACGAGGACGCCGGGATCGACGCGGCCGACGTCGACTTCATCGAGGCCCACGGCACCGGCACGCCCCTCATCGACCCCATCGAGTTCGCCGCGATCGGCGACGTCCTCGGCAAGGACCGCCCCGCCGACCGGCCCGTCCTCGTCGGCTCCGTCAAGACCAACATCGGCCACACCGAAGGCGCCGCCGGAGTCGCCGCCGTCATCAAGACCGCGCTGTCGCTCAAGCACCGCCGCCTCCCCGCGAGCCTCCACTACGAGACCCCGAACCCCAAGATCGACTGGGCCGCACTGCCCGTCGCCGTCCCCACCGCCACAGTGGACCTCGACGGCCGGGGCCGCCCGCTCCTCGCGGGCGTCAGCGGCCAGGGGATCTCCGCCGCGAACGCGCACCTCATCCTCGGCGAGGCCCCGCGCCGCGAGGCCGCCCCCGACGACGGCCGCGCCTACCCGTTCGTGCTCTCCGCGGCCACCGGCCCGGCCCTCCTCGACCGCGCCCGCGACTGCGCCGCATGGATCTCCGGCACCACACACGCCCTCCGCGACGTCTGCTACAGCGCCGCCGTGCGCACCACCCACCACGCGCACCGCGCCGCCGTCCACGCCGAGACCCGCGCCGGGCTCGCCGCCGCGCTCCTCGCCATCGCCGACGGCGACGCCCCCGCGCCCGAAGGCGTCGGGGCCGCGTTCTGCGACGGCGAGGACGTCGACTGGACCGCCGTCTTCGACGACACCGCCACTTTTGTGCGCCTCCCGCACTACCCGTGGCAGTACGCGACCTTCCCGATCCCGGAGGAGGACCGATGACCGCCGTCCTCATCGGACTCGGGAGCGCGCTTCCCGAACGGGAGGTGGGCAACGACGAGCTCGCCGCGCGCCTCGGCGTCACCCCCGACTGGATCGAGCGGCGCACCGGCATCCGCGCCCGCCGCTTCGCCGACGCGACCACCCCCACCTCGGCCCTCGCCGCCGAAGCGGCCCGCGCCGCGCTCGCCGACGCCGACACCAAACCATCCGAAGTGGACGCGTTCCTGGTTGCGACCTACACGCCCGACCACCAGATCCCCGCCACCGCGCCGCTCGCCGCCGCCCGGCTCGGCCTCGCCTGCCCGGCCTTCGACGTCAACGCCGCCTGCTCCGGGTTCGTCTACGCGCTCGCCACCGCCGCCGGGCTCATCGCCACCGGCGCCCGCCGCGTCCTCGTCGCCGGGGCCGAGACCGCCTCCACGCTCACCGACCCCGGCGACCGCACCGTCCATCCGCTCTTCGGCGACGGCGCCGGAGCCGTGCTCCTGCGCGCCGGGGAGCCCGACGAGGACGGGGCGCTCCTCGCCCTCGACCTCGGCGCGGACGGCACCGGCGCCGCGAGCCTCATCGCCCCCGGCTCCGCATCCCGGGCCCGCCTGGCCACGGGAACCGAACGCCCCCAACCGGACCCGTCCACGTACTACATGGCGATGGACGGCCGCGAGGTCTTCCTCCAAGCCGTCGCCCACATGACCGCCTCCTCCCGCGCCGCCCTCGACCGCGCCGGCCTCAAACCCGCCGAAGTGGACCGCATCTGCGGCCACCAGGCCAACATCCGCATCCTCCGCGCCGTCGCCGACGAGCTCGGCGCCGACCACGACCGGCTCCTCGTCGACCTCGACCGCACCGGCAACACCGGGGCCGCGTCGATCCCGCTCGCCCTCGACCGGGCCCGCCGCGAAGGCCGCCTCGAAGGCGGCCACACCGTCCTCCTGACCGCCTTCGGCGGCGGGTTCACCTGGGGCTCGGCGCTGCTGCGCTGGCCCGGAACCGCACAACACCCAAGGAGCGCAACATGACCACCGCCGCACGCGTCGCCGCCGTCGTCGCCAAGTGGTGCCAGGCCGACGCCGCCGACCTCACCGCCGACACCCGCCTGGAGGACCTCGACCTCGACTCGCTCAGCCGCCTGGAGGCCGCGCTCGGGCTCCAGCGGGAGTTCGGCGTCTCGATCGACGACACCCGCATGAACGACGCCGAGACCATCGCCGACGTCGTCGACATCGTCGAGACCAGCCCCGCCAAGGCCGCAGACGGGAGCTGAGCGTTGAGCACCACCGCCGTCCTGCTCCTGGCGCTCCTCCTCGTCGTCCTCGCCTGCCGGGCCGCGCACGCGGTCTGCAAGCGGATCGGGCAGCCGCCGGTGATCGGGGAGATCCTCGTCGGGATCATCCTGGGCCCCAGCCTGTTCGGGGCGCTCGCGCCCGGCGCGCACGCGTCCCTGTTCGGGCCGGGGCTCCTGGCCGTGATCGACGGGGTCAGCCAGATCGGCCTGGTGCTCTTCATGTTCACCGTCGGACTCGAATTCCCGATCGGGCGGCTGCGCAGCACCGCCCGCGTCGGCCTCGCGGTCTCGGGCGCGGGGATGGTCGTCCCGCTCGCGCTCGGCTTCGCATTCGCGCTCTGGTTCGGGCCGCGCCTCGGGCTGTTCCCCGGCGGCGTCGACCCCCGGATCGGGGCGCTGTTCATCGGCCTGCTGCTGTCGATCACCGCGTTCCCGGTGATGGCCCGCATGATCGCCGACCACGGCCACGTGACCACCCGCTTCGGCTCGGTGTCGCTCACCGCGGGCGCCCTCGACGACGCCGCCGCGTGGATCCTCCTCGCCGCGGTCCTCGCCGCGTTCGGCACTGGCGGCGACGCGGCCGCGCTCATCGCGCTCGGCGGCCTCGCCGCCCTCGCCGCGGTCCTCCTCGCGGTCCGACGCTGGGCCCGGCACTGGTTCGACACCCGCGACCCGGGCCGCGACGCCGTCCTCGTCGCCGCCGCGCTCGCGCTGCTCGCCGCGGCCTGGTTCACCGAGCTCATCGGCGTCCACGCCGTGTTCGGCGCGTTCGCGCTCGGCGCGGCCGTCCCGCGCGGGGCCGCCGCCGAGGCGCTCTCGGAGCGGATCAGGCCGCTGACCACGGTCCTGTTCCTGCCGCTGTTCTTCGTCCACTCGGGCATGAACACCGATCTGGGGCTCATCACAGGTCCGGGCCTCCTCGCCGGGGCCGCCGCGCTCGTGGCGCTCGCGTTCGCCGGGAAGCTCGGGGCGTGCACGACCGCGGCCCGCCTGGCGGGGGAGTCGTGGGCCGACGCGGCCCGGATCGGCTGCTACATGAACGCGCGCGGGCTCATGCAGCTCGTCGCCCTCGACATCGGCCTGCGCGCGGGGCTCGTCGACCAGGCCGCGTACGCGATGATCGTCGTCGTCGCGGTCGCCACCACCTGCTTCACCGCGCCGGGCCTCACGGTCATCGACCGGCTCGCCCGCCGCCGGATTCCGGAACGGGAGACCGTCGGAGCCCCGGCGTAGGGTGGGCGAGCACACCGGCACCGGCCGTGGCCTCGCAGTATGCTTGCAGGATGGAGGATTACGCGGGCGAGCCGGCCGAGATAGGCTCTGCGCTGGTGCGCACGTCCTTCCTCGTCGACGCCGTCTACGCCGACGCGGCCCGCCAGTTCGACCTCACCACCGCGCAGTCCCAGCTGCTGTGCATCATCCTCCCGCGGCCTTTCGGCATGTTCGAGCTCGCGAAGGCCCTCGGCCTCGCCAAGTCGAGCATCACCGGGCTCGTCGACCGCTGCGAGCGGCGCGACCTGGTGCGCCGCGAGGCCGTCCCCGGCGACGGCCGCGCCTCCCTCGTCACGCTGACCCCGAAGGGCGCCCAGCTCGCCGAGGAGCTGCACGAGGTGATCCTGAAGCGCACCGCCGAACTGACGGCCGGACTCGACGACACCGAACGCGACACCCTCCTGGGCCTGCTCGCGCGGGTCGTCACCGGCAACCGGGCCCCGTCGGCCGCCGACGAGGGCGCGTGCCCGTCCGCCGAGTGCTGACACGGCGAAGCCCCCGCCGCCCGGTGGCGGCGGAGGCGATGCCGTAGGTCAGGACGCGCCGAACATGTCGGCGAAGCGGCCGTTCATCAGGTCGCGGCCCTTCCACTGCGCGACCTGCTCGGTCGGCATGAGGACCGGCCCGTCCTCCGAGGGGACCTGGCCCACGCCGTACTCGGGACCGAGCGGCAGCAGGATCACCCGGATCGGGTTCGGCCGGTACTCCTCGACCGGCTCCTCCCCGTTGACCTGCGCGATGATGTTGGCGGCCACCACCTCCGCGTGCTTCGAGGCGGCCCCGGCCCGCTTCTCCTCGGCCACGTCGGTGAGGTCGCCGACGGCGTACACGTTCACGTGCCCGTCCACATTGAGCTTCGCGGTGACGGCGATCTGGCCGCGCCCGTTGAGCGGCGCGAGGCCTTCGCCGAGGTACCCGGAGTTGGTGCTCGCCCCGTAGGCGCGGAACCAGATGTCGGCCTCGACGGTCTCGCCGCCGATGCTCGCGCGCACGTCCCCGGCCCGGCCGGGCGCGACGTCCGGCTCGGCGTCGAAGGCCGCGCCCAGGCGCACCTCGACCTTGAGCTCCGCGAGCTGGCGCACCAGCTCGGCGCGGAACTCCTCGGCGTACCCGGGGACCAGCTCGGCGGCGGGGTCGACGATCGTGATCCGCTTGTCGGGCCACACGTCCCGGATCTCCCCGGCCAGCTCCAGGCCCACGGGCCCGGCCCCGGCGATGAGCACCCGCTCGGCGCCGGCCAGCTCGGCGTGGGTCTCCTTGAAGTGGGCCAGCGCCTCCGCGGTCGAGTCGGTGCGGGTCTTCGCGGGGTACGGGTAGGCCGAGCCGGTCGCGAGGACGATGTAGTCGGCCTCGACGCGCCCGCCCGAGGCGAGCGTGACGCCCCCGGCGTCGACGGCGGCGGCGTACTCGCGAATGTGACTGCCGCGCTTGAGGACCCCGCTGTAGGGGAAGAAGATCTGCTCGGCCCACTCCTCGGGGCGGGTGAGGGCGCGGAGCGCGCCCGCGGCGTGGACGAAGGCGTCCTTGGGTTCGATGAGCACCACGTCGGCGTGCTCGTCGAGGGCCTTCGCGACGGCCGCGCCGCCGTACCCGCCGCCGACGACCGCCACGGTCCTGCCTTGCTGCGTCATGATCGTGCCTCTTCCGAAAAAGTAGTTCGTACTACGAACCATAATAGTTCGTAGTACGAACTACAAGCGGCCGCGGCGTGACCCCGGACACCGCCCGAGATCCCTGCCGCACAAGGTGACACGACGCCAGAACTCCGATACCGTCTGTGCATGAGCGCGACCACCGATGCCTCGACCGACCTGCCCGGCGACCCGCTCCGGCAGCTCACCCTCGACCAGCTGCGCCAGCGCACCAGCGAGAAATGGCGCCACTACGACCCCGACGTGCTGCCCCTGTGGGTGGCCGAACTCGACGTCCACCTGGCCGAACCCATCGCCAAGGCCGTCACCGACACGATCGCCGCGGGCGACACCGGCTACCCCTCCGGCACCGGCTACGCCGACGCCGTCGCGGCCTTCGCCGCCGAGCGCTGGGACTGGGACCTCGACCCCGGCCTGATCCGGACGGTGCCCGACATCATGCTCGGCGTGGTCGAGATGCTCAAGGCCGTCACCGGGCCCGGCGACGCGATCGTCGTCAACAGCCCCGTGTACCCGCCGTTCCACACCTTCCCGGTCTTCAACGACCGCAAGGTGATCGAAGCGCCGCTCGGCGCCGACCACCGCATCGACTTCGCCGCCCTCGCCGCGGCCTTCGAGGTCGCGCTCGGGCGCGGCGGACGCGCCGCGTACCTGCTGTGCCACCCGCACAACCCCACCGGGACCGTCCACACCAGAGCCGAACTGGAACGCGTCGCGCGCCTCGCCGCCGACTACGGCGTGCGCGTCGTGGCCGACGAGGCCCACGCGCCGCTCGTCGCCCCAGGCACCCGCTTCACCCCGTACCTGACCGTCGCGGGCGGCGAGACCGGCCTCGCGCTGACCTCGGCCGCCAAGGGCTGGAACCTCCCCGGGCTGCGCGGCGCCGTCGCCATCGCCGGGACCGCCGCCGAAGCGGACCTCGCGCGGATGCCCGAGCAGATGTCGAGCAGCATCAGCCACCTCGGCTCGATCGCCCACGCCGCCGCGTTCCGCGAGGGCGGGCCGTGGCTCGACGCGCTCCTGCTCGGCCTCGAAGCGAACCGGCGCCTGCTCGCCGGCCTCCTCGCCGAGCACCTCCCCGCCGTCAGGTACCGGCCGCAGCCGGGCACGTACCTCGCGTGGCTCGACTGCCGGGCCCTGGGCCTTGGCGACGACCCGGCCGCGGTGTTCCTGGAGCGCGGCCGCGTCGCGCTCAACTCGGGGCTGCCGTTCGGGACCGGCGGCAAGGGCCACGTGCGCTTCAATTACGGGACCTCACCGGAGATCGTCACCGAGGCGGTCGAGCGGATGGCGTCCGCGGTCCAAAACTGACAACGCAGACAAGCTTCACATTACTGCCGGGTAACGGTAGTCTCCTGGCTACAGGCCATTGACGGCCATCCATGTTTCGGCCATGCCTCTGAACCGGAGACTGCCATGTCCTCACCCCGGAGACGTTGGGCCGCAGCGATCCTCGCTGCGGCGCTGACCACCCTCACCATGTCCGCCGCGGCCGTTCCCGCCCAAGCGCAGGAACGCCCCGACATCGTCCCCCTCCCCGCGAACCTCGAAGCGATCCGCGCCGCCGAGGCCGAAACCCTGTACGGCGACTCCGACATCCGCCCGCTCGAAGACCGCCAGACCTCCCTGGTCTCCATGGGCGACAGCGAGATCTCCGGCGAAGGCGTCGGCAACTACGACCCGGACACGCACCGCGAAGGCAACTGGTGCGACCGCTCCTACGACCAGGCGCTCTTCCGCACCGGCATCGAGAGCGACGTCCAGTACAACGTCTCCTGCTCCGGCGGCGCCTCACCGCACCTCGTCGAAGGCTCCGGCGAACACCAGTGGGACGAACTCAACCAAGGCGACAACCTCGCCATCAAGGCCCGCAACACCCACGTCAAGCTCGTGTGGATCGTCGTGGGCGCCAACGACGAAGGCGGCATCGAATTCGGCCCCACCGCCACCGAGTGCGTCACCAACCGCATCCTGTTCCTCGGCCCCTGCTGGCCCGACCACACCGAGGACTGGGAGGCCCGCGTCGAGGTCACCCAGGACGGCGTGGAGACCGCCATCGACGCGGTGCGCCAGACCATGACCGACGCGGGCTACCTCGGCACCGACTACGACCTGGTCGTCATGTCCTACCCGAGCCCCGGCGGCCCCGACGTCGAGGACAACCCCGACTTCCCCGGCTGGTACTCCGGCGGCTGCCTGCTCTACCTCGCCGACGCGGCGTTCGCGCGCAACAAGGCCGTGCCGCTCTTCGAGGACGGCGTGCGCGACGCGGCGCTCGCGAAGGGCGCCCGATATCTGAACGCGCAGCGGCTCTTCGACGGCCACGGCGTGTGCGAGGCGCAGCCCTGGGCGCGCGGCGTGTACGTCGAGGTCGGGGTCCTGCCCTCCGAGAACGCGTTCCGGCAGTCGCTGCACCCGAACTTCCTGGGGCACGGCGCGTTCGCGGAGTGCATCACCGAGTTCTACGAGCATCCCGACTGGGACACCTCGACGTGCGTCGACCCGGGGAGCACGAACAACGCCGTGCTCTACGAGGGCCTCTTCGAGTTCCAGGACCTGAAGCACACCGCGACGGGCCTGTGCGTCGACGCGGAGGGCTACGACTCGCGCAACGGCACCGACCTGGTCTCCTGGACCTGCCACGGCGGGCGCAACCAGGGGTTCTGGTACGACGACGAGGCGCGGTCGCTGCACGTGGAGCTGTCGCACGACCGGTGCGTCGACGTGGAGGGCGGCCGCATGCAGGCGGGCACCCCGCTCGTGCTGTGGGACTGCCACGGCGGCCTCAACCAGGAGTTCGTGTTCGGCTCGGGCGGCATCCACCCTGCGGGCCACTCGAACCTGTGCATCGGCTTCGACGGCACCGCGGCCGGATCGTCGCTGGTCCTGACCTCGTGCGGGACGAGCGCGAGCGCGATCGCCCCTGCCGCAAGGAACTACGAGGACCCGGTCGGCTACGGCTACGACGACTGGATCGGATCGAGCGTCTACTAGGGATACTGTTGGGCGGCCCCGGTGACGGGGCCGCTCAGCGCCGCCACCGCAGCAGCAGGTCCGGCAGGCCTTCCTCGTTCCCTGAGCCATCGTCGGCGCCGACCTCTGCGAAGCCGTGCCGAGCATAGAACGCACGCGCCCCTGTGTTCGCCGCGAACACCCGCAGGTCAAGGCTCCGCCGCCGCCGCTTCGCCCGCTCCAGCAGCGCCTCCCCGATCCCGCGGCCCTGCGAGCCCGGCTCGATGTACAAGTGCGCGAGCAGGTCCCCGTCGAGCGCGGCGAACCCGACCGGCACGCCGCGGTGCTCGGCCACCAGCACCTCCGACTGCGGCACCATGACCTCCCTGACCCACCAGTCGGTCTGCTCGCGCGTGTACAGCGCCAGCAGGTACGGCATCCCGCTCCTCGCGGCCCAGAAGATCCGCGCCACCGCGTCGATGTCCCCGGACCAGCCGCGCCGCACCAGTGGGAACGTGTCGAGTTCGATGGTCTCTGCGATGCGCCGCAGCTTGAAGCCCGACCTGAAGGCCGGGTACTGATCGCGCAGTTCCCGCTCGGCCTCGGCGAGCTCGGCACGCACCCGCGCGAGCAGCAGGCGGCCTTCCCGGTCCAGACCTGCCCCGAGATAGGCGGTCACCACCCGCTCAAGGCCGTCGCGGACCGCCGCGAACCGCTCATGCGGCTCATCACCGATCCGGCGCCACTCGTACGCGACGGCGAACCGGGTCGCCTCGTGCGCATCCGGTCCGGGCCAGCGCCGCCCGCGCCGGTACCGGACCTCGTCCGGCTCGGGCTGCCGTCGACCCGCTCGCTTCGCCTCCATTCGCCTGGCCGCGAACGCCTCCTGCTCGACCATCCGTGCGTTCCGGCTGGCCTCCAAGCGGTCCAGGGCCCGCACGAGGGTCTCGGCGTCGAGCTTCCTCCTGCCATCCGCTCCGGTGAGGAACGCCCACGACGCATGGAACCCCATCTGCCGGTAGTCCTCCAGCGCGCACCGCAGCGCCGTGTACCGCTGCCCCATGGGCAGCTCGGGATTGCGTACGCGCCGCGCGCGGGTCTGGAAGGTCACCGGGGGACTGTACTACCCCAGGCCCGGGAAGTCCTCGGGGTTTGCGGCCATGAACTCGGCGAACGTGCGGGGCCGCCGCCCGGTGAGCCGCTCGACCTCGCCGGTGACCTCCTGGAAGCCCCCGCTGCCCATCGAACCGTAGAGCGACGCCAGTTCGGCGGCCTGCTGCGGCGCGAGCC
Source organism: Glycomyces artemisiae (assembly GCF_003002955.1). Classification (GTDB taxonomy): domain Bacteria; phylum Actinomycetota; class Actinomycetes; order Mycobacteriales; family Micromonosporaceae; genus Glycomyces; species Glycomyces artemisiae. Next base: position 36,522 of record NZ_PVTJ01000016.1, on the reverse strand, counting down.
CGAACCCCAGCAGCCGCGCGGCGACGGCCTCCTCCGAATGCGGGTGGAACCCGACCGGGCGGCCCCAGCCGCGGCTGAGCTGCGCCGCGATCCACTCGTAGGAGATCGCCTCGGGCCCGGTGATCTGCAGCGTCCCACCGGGTTCAGGCCTGTCGGTGAGCAGGGCTGCGGCGCACGCGGCGATGTCGTGGCAGTCGATGAACGCCATCCGCCCCGGACCGTCGGGACCGATCAGCGCGCCCTGCTCGTCCCACAGGACCGTTGCGGGACTGAGGAAGTTCTGCATGAACCCGCCGGGCCGGAGCATCGTCCACTCCAGACCCGACGCCTTCAGGTGCGCCTCCGCTTCTCCGTGCCCGCCCTCCGACATCCGGCCGCCGATGCGCGCGTTGAGCACCGACAGCTTGACGACGTACCGCACGCCCGCGCCCTTCGCGGCGTCGATCGCGTTCCGCTCCCAGCGGACCATCGGCTGCTCGCCGTCCTCCGTCTCCGGCTGCGCGCCGGGGGAGGCCAGGAACATTCGGTCGACGCCGTCCATCGCCGCCGCGAGCGACGCGGGGTCGTCGAAGTCGCCGACCGCGTACTCCACGCCGAGGTCCTCGCCCTTGGCGGCGTCCCGCACGAGCGCCCTGACCGGCGCTCCCTGTGCTTTCAGTTGCGCGACAAGGTGCCTGCCGGTGGAACCCGTCGCTCCGGTCACGAGGATCATTGCCGTCTCCAATACAAGTGGAAGAAGATCGTCCGTTTATCGAAGCTAGCATAAGCGGAAGAAAATCGTCCAGTACTATCGACGGGTGACCGCGAACCCAGCACCGCCCCTGCGCGCCGACGCCCGCCGCAACCGCGAACGCCTCCTCGCGGGCGCCGCGACCCTCATCAGCGCGCGCGGCGCCGACGTGCCGATGGAGGAGATCGCCCAGCACGCGGGCGTCGGCGTCGGGACCCTCTACCGTCGTTTCCCCGACCGGCACAGCCTGATCCGCGAACTGGCGGCCGACATGTTCCGCCGCGGCATCGCCATCGCCGAGGCCGACCCGGGCGGCCTCACGGGGTGGGACGCGCTCGTGCGGCTCGTGCGCTTCTGCGGCGAGCCCGAACTCGGCGCGCTCGCTTCCGCCTTGCGGCCCTGGCTCGCCGAGCACCGCGACGCCGACGCCGAGCTGCGCGACTTGACGATGACCTGGCTCGACCGCTTCGAGCGGACCGTGCGCCGCGCGCAGGACGAGGGCGCGATGCGCGCCGACATCGACGGCGCCGACCTGCTCAATTTCATCAGCCTGGTGTCCTGCCGCATGCCGGAGCTGAGCGCGGAGGCGAGCCGCGACGCGACGGCCCGCTACCTGGAGATCGTGCTCGACGGCCTCCGCGTCTGACGCGGATCGTCAGGCGCGGAGGCGAACTCACCGTCCCGGTGCTAGTCCTCGATGTCGCCGTAGATCAAGCCGCGGCCGTTGGTGGCGATGTAGACGCGCCCGTAGACGTCGGGGTCGCCGGTGACGGCCTTCCCGGTCCAAGCCCACTGGTGGGCGTCGTCGTTGATGCGGACCCAGTTGCGACCCTCGTCGGTCGAGCGCCAGATGCCGCGGGTGCTCCCGGCCTTCGCCGACGCGAAGATCGTCGGGTACCCGTGCCTGGTGCGCGCCTTGCCGAATCCGACCGCGTCGGCCTCGGCGAAGTCCCGCACGCGGGTCCAGCGCTTCCCGCCGTCGGTGCTGCGCCACATCCCGTACGTCTTGCCGGTCTCGCCGCCCGCGAGCCACAGCTGCGCCCGCTTGCCGGGCACGGCCCGGAAATCGACCGGACCGCTGGCGGGCAGTCCGGCGGCCCCGGTGGCCGCGAACACGAGCCCGCCGTTGACGGACGCGTAGAAGGCCCCGGATGCGAACGCGTAGAACCGGTTCGCGTCGACCCGGTCCGCCCGCACGAGCGCCCCCGCGGGGAGCCCTTCGACCGGCGTCCACGTCTGGCCCAGGTCGGTGCTGAACACCGGCGCGGTCGCGCCGTCCCCGGGGGACCAGACGATCACCGCCCCGTCCGCGCCGACGGCGACCGTGCCGCCGTTGCCGCCGCCCGCGACGCCGTCGAGCCGAGTCGTCGTCAGCCAGGTCGCACCGCCGTCGACGGAGACCCCGACATGCCCGTCGACGTCGCCCTCCACATCGCCCGAACCGACCACCACGTCGCGGTTCAGGGCGGCGAAGTCGACGCTGCGCCCCGACGTCCAACTGGGACGCCGGATCTGGACCCCGGCCTCGCCCAGGTCCGTCTGCACGAACCCGCCGAGGTCGCCCGTCGCGGAGACGAGGGTCCCGCCGAGCGCCGCGATGTCCTGCACCGCGGTCTCCTCCAGGCCCTCGGCCCGCACGGCCACGGTGAACGGCTCGACCGGCAGCGCGATCTGGTGCCCTGCTTCGGAATCCCAGCCCACGAGCGCGCCCTGCGCGTCCCACTGCGTCAGCGACTCGGTGCCCCAGATCGTGGCGCCGGTGCCCCACATGATCCGGTCCGAGTCGTGCGGGTCGATGGCGAGCGCGTCGATCATCCAGCCGTGCTTGACCGCGTACGCGGGCCCGTCGTCGGCTTTCCCGAAGCTCAACCAGGCGCTCCCGGTGCTGTCCATGTCGAACCGGTCGGTGCGCGCGGGCGGCCACGACCAGTTCGCGTCCCACACGTAGTCCCAGCTCGTCTCCCACGTCGCACCGGAGTCCGTTGAGCGGTAGAGGATCTCGTCGGGCCACCAGTTGTTCTGGGTCGCCACCATGAGCGTGCCCGGCGCCTGCCGGTCGACGGTGAGTCCGCCGAAGCCGGGGATCGTGCCGATCGGGTTGTACCCGGGCGTCACGTCGGTCCACTCGCCCGTCGCGAGCGACAGGCGCTGCACCGACCCGCCGCGGCCCGCCGACGGCGCGCCGTTGTAGGGCCCGGGATCCCAGCCGGTCACCACGAACAGGTGGCCGTTCTCGTGGTCGACCGCGGCCTGCTTCGGGATGGTCCGGTTCCCGTCGGCCCGGCCCAGCGCGGCGGCCGCGCCGTCGACGGCCCGCCAGGTCGCGCCCCGGTCCGCGGAGGCGTACAGCGGGTCGTCGGGGTCGGCGACGCCGACGAAGATCCGGTCCCCGGCGGTGTCGAAGTCGATCCAGATGACGCCCTGGTTGTCGTCGGAGTAGTCGCTGGAGGGGTCCTGCACGAAGTTCCCGGCGTTCGGGAACGCCTCGACCTTCGCCCACGTGCGTCCGAAGTCGACGGACCGCCACAGCCCGTTCCCGTTCGGCGCGCCGAGATAGACGACCTTGTTGTCGGAGGGGTCGACGGCCAGCCGCTCGCCCATCCCGCGGCCGGGCATGTTCCCGCCCTGCTTGAACGGCAGCTCGGCCACGCCCCACGAATCGCCGTAGTCGTCCGAGTAGAGCACCGCGCCGCTGTTGGGGTCCCAGTCGTTCGTGTAGGTCCCGACGGCCGCATAGACCCGCTTGGGCTCCACCGGGTCGGACGCCACCGACACGACCCCGGTGTAGCCCCACAGGTCCCATCCGACCCAGTCGAGCAGCGGCTTCCAGGTCTGCGCGCTCTCCTGCCAGCGGTACAGGCCGCCGATGTCGGTGCGCGCGTAGATGAGTCCGGCCTCGGTCTCGTTGAAGACGATGCCGGGGACGTAGCCGCCGCCGTTCACGACGGCATTGCGCCAGACGTAGCCGTCCTCGCATCGCCCGCCCGTCTTCGCTGCGGCAGTGCCGGGAACGGCCGCAGCGGCCACCGCCGCCGCGCCGAGCGAAGCGGCAAAAGTGCGTCGTCGCACAGGTGCTCCTCAAGGGTCACCGGAACCCCGGGCCCACCAGGCCCATCAGGTCCCGAGGGGTTAGTTGGGAGCCCCAACGTAACAGCCCCGCCTCACCCAGAGCAACACCCCGAACCCCCGCCGCTGTCACACCCCCCAGGCACTCTTGTGCCGGGGGCCCGGCGAACGGGGTCGCTCGGCTCTGCCCCTGCCCTCGAAACGGTCCGGCCATAGACGTGGGAGCGCTCTTCCGTTACTGTGGAACACGGTTGGGACTTGTCCGTACGCTCACCCCTCTAGGAGCCGACACATGGGCGCGAGCCTGCCCACCCTCCTCCGCCGTCCCCCGATCCTCTGGTCCGCGCTGGCCGTCGCCCTCGCGGCCGCCGTCGTCACGGTGCTCCTCGTCGTCCCCGGCGCCGACGACGGGCCCGCCGACGGGAACGGCGACTACCTCGACGCGGGCCTCCCGATCGACGAGCGCGTCGGCGACCTCCTCTCCCGCATGACGATCGAGGAGAAGGTCGGGCAGATGACCCAGGTGACCGTCGGCGCGATCGACCCCTACCCGGCCGACGTCGCCGAGTACGGCATCGGCTCCCTCCTCAACGGCGGCTCCGAAGCCCTCTTCGACACCGCCGAGGAATGGGCCGCGATGATCGACGGCCACCAGGACCAGGCGCTCGACTCCCGCCTGGGCATCCCCCTCATGTACGGCATCGACGCCGTCCACGGCAACACCGCGATCCCCGGCGCCGTCGTCTTCCCGCACAACATCGGCCTCGGCGCCGCCCACGACCCCGACCTCGCCGGGCGCGCCGCCGCGGTCACCGCCGCCGAGACCCGCGCCGCCGGGATCCACTGGACGTTCGCCCCGTGCCTCTGCGTCGCCCGCGACAGCCGCTGGGGCCGCACCTACGAGTCCTACGGCGAGGACCCCGGCCTCGCCTACGAGTACGCCGGACCCGTCGTCACCGGCTACCAGGGCGACGACCTCGCCGCGAACACCAGCGTCCTCGCCACCGCCAAGCACTACGCCGGCGACGGCGGCACCGCCTACGACTCCTCGACCACCGGCGACTACCTCCTCGACCAGGGCGTCACCACCCTCACCGAGGACGAGCTCCGCGCGATCCACCTGGCGCCCTTCGAAGCCGCCGTAGACGCCGGGGTCGGCTCCGTCATGGCCTCGTACTCCTCCACCGACCTCGGCGGCGGCGCCGTCAAAGTCCACGCCGACGAGTACCTCCTCACCGAGGTCCTCAAAGGCGAACTCGGCTTCGACGGGTTCGTCGTCTCCGACTGGCAGGCGATCGACCAGCTCAGCACCGACTACAACGAAGCGGTCCGCACGGCGATCAACGCGGGCGTCGACATGGTCATGGTCCCCGTCGAATACAGAGCCTTCATCGCCGCGCTGCTCGCCGAAGTCGAGTCCGGCGGCGTGAGCGTCGAACGCATCGACGACGCCGTCTCCCGCATCCTCACCCAGAAGTTCGCCCTCGGCCTCTTCGAGCACCCCTACGCCGACACCAGCGGCGCCGCCGCCATCGGCTCCGACGAGCACCGCGACGTCGCACGCGAAGCCGCGGCCGCCTCGCAGACCCTCCTGCGCAACGACGGCGACCTCCTCCCGCTCACCGGACAGGAGTCGATCTACGTCGCCGGGTCCGGCGCCGACTCGATCGGCCGCCAGACCGGCGGCTGGACCGCCTCCTGGCAGGGCTCGCTCGACCCGCCCACCGAAGGCACCACGATCCTCGCAGGCATCCAAGAGGTCGCCCCCGACGCCGCGGTCACCTTCAGCGAGGACGCCTCCGCTCCCGTCGACGGCGCCGACGTCGGCATCGTCGTCGTCGCCGAGGACCCCTACGCGGAAGGCGTCGGCGACGCAGGAGCAGGGGACCACGACATGGCCGTCTCAGAAGCGGACGCCGCCGCCATCGCGACCGTCTGCGGCGCGGTCGACTGCGTCGTCATCGTCGTCTCAGGGCGCCCCATCGAGATTGAACCGCACCTCGACGGCGTCGACGCCGTCGTCGCCGCCTGGCTCCCGGGGAGCGAAGGCGCCGGAGTGGCGGACCCGATCTTCGGCGCGACCCCCTACGACGGGCGCCTCCCCGTGAGCTGGCCGCACCGGACCGATGACGAGCCGCTCAACGTCGGTGATCCAGACTATGACCCCCTCTTCGCGTTCGGCTTCGGACTCCAGACCGCTTGACCTCCGTCCGCGCCGCCGCCCGGCGCATGGCGGCGACACGGTCCCCGGCTTCCGCCGGTCGCGGCAAGTCTGCCCGCGGGGTACGACAATCCCGGTCAGGAGCGGCCGGCGGTCTCCGCGTCGATCCACTCCAGGTACTCGGGGTTCCCGGCCGTGATGGGGAGCATGACGACCTCGGGGACCTCGTAGCCGTGACCGGCCTTGAGGTGGGCCTCCAGCTCGGGGTAGGCGGCGGCGGTGGTCTTCAGGACGACCCGCCACTCCTGCGCGGTGTCCACTTTCCCCTCCCACCAGTAGATGCTGCACAGGGGGCCGAAGACCTGCGCGCAGGCGGCGAGCCTCGCCTCGACGGCGGTGCGCGCCAACGAGGCCGCGGACTCGGCAGAATCGGTGGTCGTGACCACTTGGACGTGCTCGAACTCGGTCATAGCCGCCTCCAAACCGCTTTGCACGAGGGTAGCGTCAGAAGGGGTCCCGCGGGAACCTATTCGTAGGCCGTGCAGGGCACCGAATCGGGCAGGTCGAAGCGGTCGTCGACCTCCGCCTGGAACCCGGTCACCGCGTCCTCGCCGGGGTCGAGCCGCCCGTTCCAGTTCTTCGCCCCGAACCAGCCGCGGCCGAGGTCGTCCATGTTCCAGTAGTGAAAGATGTCCACATCGTCCAGATCCAGGTCGATCTCCCAGGTCTCCAGCCGCTCGTCCCCGACGTTGACCACCTCGACCGACACGCCGATCGACCCCTGCCACTCCTCGTCCAGACTCAGGTACGCGACGCACGCCGCGCCCTCCACCGTCGCCTCTTCCTCCTGCGGCGCTTCGGTATCCCGCGGGGGAGCATCCGAAGTCGACGACTCCGACGGCGACTCGGACACCTGCGCCTCCGACACCGACTCCGACGGCGTCTCCAGAGCCGAGCTCGCCGTCTCCGCGACCGCCGCCGCACTCGAACCGTCCTCGGCCGCCGACGGCCACTCGGTCGTCGGCCCGTCCACCGCGCTCACCGGCTCGCGGTCCGAATCCCCGCCGAACACCCCGAGCTGCCACATGGCGATCAGCGCGACCACGCCCGAGAACGCCCCCAGGATCTGGAGCAGCCGCCCGTGCAGCCTCCCTTGAGGCTCCGGTTCCGACCTGTGCATCCGACCGCCTTCCAATGAGGACGTCCTCGCGGGTCCGCAATAGAGGACGCGCGCCGATCCGCACGGCTCAGCCTACCTGCACACAAGTGCCCGAACGGTCCGCGCTGATTCGCCCCGATACCCGATGAACTGGGATTTCATCCGCACTCGTGATGATTCGTCACCTCTTTCGAGGCGCCTTGCACCCTTCGCGGACCGCGCCGCGACGCCGCGTCCCCGCCGCGGCCTCGTTCCCGGCCAGCCCGCATCCACCGGGCCTACACTGGCCCGATGAGCCGCGCCCGAGAGACCGATCCCGCGCAGGACGCGCCCACCGTCCACCCGCCGAAGGACCACGCCGTCGGCATGCCCGCCGTCCTCAACTCGGTCCGGGTCGTCGGCTCCCAGGCCGGAATCAAACGCGGCCTCCCGCTCCTGCGCAAGGTCAACCAGACCGACGGCTTCGACTGCCCCGGCTGCGCCTGGCCCGAACCCCTCCACCGGCACCCCGCCGAGTTCTGCGAGAACGGCGCCAAAGCCGTCGCCGAAGAAGGCACCCGACTGCGCGTCGGCCCCGACTTCTTCGCCGCCCACCCCGTCGCCGACCTCGCCGACAAGTCCGGGTACTGGCTCGGCCAGCAGGGCCGCCTCACCGAACCCGTCTACCTCGCCGAAGGCGCCACCCACTACACGCCCGTCACCTGGGACGACGCCTTCTCGCTCATCGCCGGTGAACTCACCGCCCTCGACAGCCCCGACGAGGCCGCGTTCTACACCTCCGGGCGCACCAGCAACGAAGCCGCGTTCCTCTACCAGCTCTTCGCCCGCAAACTCGGCACGAACAACCTCCCGGACTGCTCCAACATGTGCCACGAGTCCTCGGGCTCGGCGCTGGCCGAGACCATCGGGATCGGCAAGGGCAGCGTCCTCCTCGACGACCTGTACCAGGCCGACCTCATCATCGTCGCGGGCCAGAACCCCGGCACCAACCACCCGCGGATGCTCACGGCCCTGGAGAAGGCCAAGCGCGCCGGGGCGAGGATCGCCACGGTCAACCCCCTGCCCGAGGCCGGGCTCCAGCGCTTCAAGAACCCGCAGACCGCCCGCGGGCTCGCCGGGCGCGGCACCGACCTCACCGACCTGTTCCTCCAGATCAAGGTCGGCGGCGATCTCGCCCTGTTCAGCCTCCTCAACCGGATGCTCCTGCGCGCCGAGGCCGACGCGCCCGGCGTCATCGACCGCGACTTCATCGACCGGTACACGCACGGCTTCGACGCCTTCGCCGCCCACCACGCGGACGGCGACGACGAGGCCGTCCTCGCCGAGGCGGTCCGCCGCACCGGACTGTCCCCGGTCGAGATCGAGCGCCTGTTCACCATGGTCCTGGCCGCCGACAAGATCGTCGTGTGCTGGGCGATGGGCTTGACCCAGCACCGGCACGCGGTCCCCACGATCCGCGAAATCGTCTCCTTCCTCCTCCTGCGCGGCAACATCGGCCGCCCCGGCGCGGGCGTCTGCCCCGTGCGCGGCCACTCCAACGTCCAAGGCGACCGCACCATGGGCATCTGGGAGCGGATGCCCGACCGCTTCCTCGACGCCCTAGGCACCGAGTTCGGCTTCGCGCCGCTCCGCCACCACGGCCTCGACACGGTCGGCACCATCCGCGCGATGCGCGACGGCCGCGTCAAGGTCTTCTTCGCCATGGGCGGCAACTTCGTGTCCGCCAGCCCGGACACGACCGCCACCGAGGACGCCATGCGCGGCTGCCGCCTCACCGTGCACGTCTCCACGAAGCTCAACCGCTCGCACGTCGTCACCGGCGCCCGCGCGCTGATCCTCCCGGCCCTCGGACGCACCGACGTCGACGCGCCCGGCGGCCGCGAGCAGTTCGTCACGGTCGAGGACTCGATGGGCATCGTCCACTCGTCCCACGGCCGCGTCGCCCCGCTCAGCCCGCACATGCGCAGCGAAGTCGCCATCGTCGCCGGACTCGCCCGCGCCGTCCTCGGCGACGCCGACGACGTGCCCTGGGAGGACTTCGCCGCCGACTACGACCGCATCCGAGCCCGCATCGAACGCGTCGTCCCCGGCTTCGCCGACTACAACGCCCGCGCCCGCGTCCCCGGCGGGTTCGCCCTCCCGCACGCGCCGCGCGACGAACGCGCCTTCCCCACGGCCACCGGCAAAGCGAACTTCACCGTCAACCCGGTGACCTCGCCCGAGGCCGGGCCGGGCCGGCTGCTGCTCCAGACCCTGCGCAGCCACGACCAGTTCAACACCACCATCTACGGGCTCAACGACCGCTACCGCGGCATCCACGACGGCCGCCGCGTCGTGCTCGTCAACCCCGACGACGCCGCCGAACTGGGCCTGGCCGACGGCACCTACTGCGACCTCGTCAGCGAATGGTCCGACGGGGACCGCCGCGCTCCGCACTTCAAGATCGTCCACTACCCGACCGCCCGCGGCTGCGCCGCCGCGTACTACCCCGAGACGAACGTGCTGGTCCCGCTCGACTCAGTGGCCGAGTTCAGCAACACCCCCACTTCCAAATCCATCGTCGTCCGCTTCGAGCCCGACAGCGCCTCCGAAGGCGCCGCCGCGCCCGCCGCCCCCTTACCGGCGTCCTCCTCGCCGTGACCTTCGACCGCGGCCCTTGCGGCCCCGGCCCCCGTCGAGCTATGCAGGCAAGAGAACCACCGAGCACCTGAATCCAAGCTGAAGCCGCCTGAAGGCAATTTAAGGAACCACATGGGCCGCGTGACCGTCCGCCGCAAGACCACCCGCCTCGCCGACGGCGAGCGCACCGGGCGCATCGACACGCTCGTCGTCGAGGAACCCCTCGAACTGCGCGTCGGCGGCGAATCCCTCCAGGTCACCATGCGCACCCCCGGCGACGACTTCGACCTCGCCACCGGCTTCCTCCTCTCCGAAGGCGTCATCACCAAGCCCGCCGACGTCCTGACCATGCGCTACTGCGCGGGCGTCGACGCCGACGGCGAGCAGACCTACAACCTCCTCGATATCGCCCTCGCCCCGGGCGTCGAGCCGCCCGCGCAGTCCGCCAAGCGCAACTTCACCGTCACCTCCGCGTGCGGCGTCTGCGGCAAGGACAGCCTCGAAGACGTCCGCACCAAGGCGGTCTGGGACCTCGCCGAGGACGCCACGGTCGTCGACGCCGACCTCCTCGCCGACCTCCCCGCGCGACTGCGCAAGTCCCAGAAGATCTTCGACAAGACCGGCGGCCTCCACGCCGCCGCCCTCTTCACCGCCGACGGCGAACTCCTCGCCGCCAAAGAGGACGTCGGCCGCCACAACGCCGTCGACAAGGTCATCGGGCAGGCCCTCCAGCAGGACCTGCTTCCCTTGCGCGGCACCGTCCTCGCCGTCTCCGGCCGCGCCTCCTTCGAACTCGTCCAGAAGGCCGTCATGGCCGGCATCCCCGTCCTCGCCGCGGTCTCCGCCCCCTCCTCCCTCGCCGCCGACCTCGCCGACGAGTCCGGCCTCACCCTCGCCGGATTCGTCCGTGGCGGCGCGTTCAACCTCTACACGCATCCCGACCGAGTCAATTGACCCCGGCGTGTCGCCACCCCGAACTACTCATCGGTAACTAATCTCTCCCGCAGGAGAACACCTGAACGGGGGACACCATGTGCAAGCCGCAGAACCGAACCCGAGTCGTGCTGGACGAATCCGAGATCCAGCGCCGCCTGACCCGACCCGAGCGCCCCACAATGGCCGAACGCTACGCCCGAGCCTCCACATCAGATGAACGAGACCGCTTCTACGCCAACGACGCCCGCCGCATCGCACCCGAACCGTCCCGCCGCACCGACCGCCCGCCGTCGACCGTGTGGATCACCAAGCCGATCCTCAAGACCCGCGGCTGGACCGAGGCCGCCATCCGCGAGTTCCTGCCCCGGCCCGAGAAGCACTACTCCAACCCGCACGTGAAGGGCCGCAGCCCGATGCCGCTCTGGAGCGCCCGCACAGTCGGCCGCGTCGAAGCCACCGACGACTGGCAGCTCTGGCTCGCCCAATCCCTCGCCCGCCGCGGCATCACCCTGCGGCACCTCACCGAATCCATCCGCGACAACGGCTTCCGCCACCGATTCGAGTCCGCAAACCGCGCCATTGCCGCTTATCAGGAATCGCGATATCGCATCCGGTAGCGGTTGAAGAGGTGAATTCGGGTGCATGTGACTACAGTTCCGTGCTTCCGAATTCACCTCTATTGTGGTCTCGGAGTGGATTGTCGAAATCGGGTCGGACAGACGCGATCAGGTGCGGTCATACATGCGTTCGATTATTGTCGAATGGTAATCCATTCGCAGGTCAAGATCAACTTCGACCGCGCTTCGGGGAGCGGACCCGGCGGGCGTCCTAGGGCTGACAAACGCTGATCGGGAAGGTACTGTGCCTGTATTCCTCCCACCTTCAATGCGCTATGGAATGGACCTCCCTATGTCCGACCTCGAATTCAGCGTCCCCGAGTTCAACCTGCTGCTCTCGCTCGTGCACCTGAGGGGAAGCGGCACCACTGGCAAGTTCAAGATCGCGTTCGGCTACGACAAGGTGGAGCCCGCCGCGCAGAAATCGCTGACCGACAAGGGCCTGATCTCGATCGACAGGGGCACCAAGCCCTTCACGTACGAGCTCACCGACCCGGGCTGGCTGGCGGTGCGGGAGCTCCTTCCCAAACCCGCTCCGGCCAAGATCAGTCAGAAGACCGCCCGCATCCTCTGGGCCGTGATCCAGGACTTCTCCGCCCACATGGACCGGGCCAAGATTGAACTCGCGGACATCTACCCCGAGCCCGAACCGGTCGCCGAGACCTTGGCCGACAGGATCATCGCCACCTACCGCGAACTGACCGGCGACACCGCCGACTGGGTGCCCCTCCTCGCCCTGCGGGAGCGGCTCGACGACGCCGTCAGGGAGGAGGTCGACAAGGTCCTCGCCGAACTGCACACCCTGCGGGAGATCCAGCTGATCCCCGAGTCGAACCAGAAGACCCTCACCGACGCCGACCGCGCCGCCGCCCTCTGGCTGGGTGGAGAGTCCCGCCACCTCATAGGGATCGAGGTGCGATGAGCGACGCACTGGAGGCACTCCGCAGGGCCCCGAGCGACTTCGCGGTCACGCCGGAGGATATCTGGGACGAGCATTCGCGGCCGCATGTCAAGGGCATCAACCAGACCGCGATGTCCGCAGTGGAGGCGCAGATCGACCTCGCCGAGCGCAGCCGCCGGTCGAGCGTGTACGGCCTGCCGGTGCTCGGCGAAGGCGGTCACGGCAAGAGCCACCTCCTCGGCCAGACCCGCATCAACGTGCAGATGCGCGGCGGCTTCTTCGTCCGGCTCAGCATCCTGCACCTCGACCAGTTCTGGCCGAACCTCGTCGGCAGCTACCGCGAAGCGCTCACCATGCCGCACCGCGCCGCCCGCACCGGCCTCGCCCACCTCCTCGAAACGCTCGCCGCCAAGGCGTCGGTCCCGGACAAGGTGCGGCGCCAGGTCCTGGGCGACCGCCGCCCCGATGCGGAATCTGCGTCGCGGTTCATCGAGGCGGTCCGCGAACTCGACCCGGCCCTCGGCAGCGCCCGGTGGACTCTGAAGGCGCTCGTCTACCTCCACTCCCGCGATGAGTTCGTCTCAAGCGCCGCAGACGAGTTCCTCAACGGCGGCGAAGCGGACGTCTTCCACGAGCTCGGACTCTCCGCGGCGAACCGCACGTCTCCCAAAGGCACCGTGCGGGACCTGTCCCGCCTCATGTCGATCTGCGGCGCGACGGTGGTCGCCGTCGACCAGGTCGACGACATCGTGCGGGCGTCGAGCAACCGCACCGACCAGAAGCGCCGGGTCAGCGCCGGCGCTCTGCTCGACATGCTCGGCGTGAACCTCGTCGACGTGCGCGACGAGACGCGGAGGACCACCGTCCTCGTCGCATGCCTGCGGAACACGTGGCGCGAGTTCGCAAGCCATACGACGGCGACAATCGCGCAGCGGTTCGAGCCCCCGGTGTACCTCGACGGCGCGGTGCCGAGCCCGGAGGTCGCAGCCGACCTCCTCGCCGCGGTCCTCGCCCCCGTATACCGCGAGACGGGCTTCACGCCGCCGTACCCGAGCTACCCGTTCCCGCTCAAGGCGCTGGACCAGGCGATGAACTACAGCCCCCGCCAGCTCCTGCGCACCGCATCGCTCCACATCCACGCCTGCGTCTCCGCCGGAGCGGTCACCGAGCTCGAACGGCTCGACACCGTCGTCCAGCCGGCGACCGAGGACCGGACCCGCGCCGAGACCGAGCCGCTCGCGGACCTCGACGCGAAGTACGAGCAGTACCGCGACGAAGCGGTCCGCGAAGAAGGCGCCAGCCCCGAGGAGGAGTTCAGGAACCTCCGCCCGCTCCTGGTCGCAGGGCTGCGCGCGTACCGGATCGAGGCGAGGAGGGACCGGGACGCCTTCGAGGTGAGTCCCTCGGCCGGGGAGAGCCAGAGCTACCACGTGGAGGTGCGCGACCGCTCCGGCGAGCGCCCGAAGCGGCTGGTGTTCAGGGCCATCGCCACCGACAACGCCACGAGCGTGTTCTACCGGCTCCGCTCGTTCTGCAACTGGGCGAAACTCGGCGAGGACGACCCGATCGAGAGCCACCAGGGCATCCTCTGGGTGACCGCGCCCCGCGACAAGTGGCGCAAGTGGTCCTCCAGCGCCAAGGCCTGGCAGTGGATCGAGAAGGTCCAGCGGGACGGCCTGGAGATCCTCGCCTCTGACGAGGACTACAACGCCTTCGCCGCCCTCGCCCGCATGGAGTCCGAGCGCGTCCCGCATCTCGACGAATGGCTGCGCCTGCGGCGCCCCGCCTCCCGCACCAACCTCATGCAGGCGTTGTTCGGTCGCCCGCCCGAGACGCCCGCGCAGCAGGCCCCGCCGATCCCCGTCCAGCCCACCGGCGAGACCAGACCCGACGTGAAGCGGACCGAGACCGTCGACCACCGCGTCTACATCGACGTCCCGCTCACCAGCGCGACGGCCATCGCCAACGGCGGCAACGCGAAAGGCGGCAGCATCAACGTCGGCGCCCTCGGCGACGGCGCCACGAGCAACGTGGGCGCCATCGGCGAGGAGGGCCGCGGGCAGCTCCGCATCTCCCGCTCGGCCAACGGAACACCGGCCCCCGCGCCGAAGGCCCCGGTGATCGGGCGGTCCCCGGAACTCCGGCCCGTCTACGCCGACCTCTGGGCGATGCCGAAGCACATCGGCGTGTTCGCCGGCTCCGGCTCAGGCAAGACCGTCCTGCTCCGACGGATCATCGAGACCGCTGCGCTGCAAGGGGTCTCCTCGATCGTCCTCGACCCGAACAACGACCTGTCCCGTCTCGGCGACCGCTGGCCCCACGCCCCGAGCAGCTGGCTGGACGGCGACGAGGCCTGGGCCGGGGAGTACGGCCGCACCGTCGAGGTCCTGGTGTGGACGCCGGGGCGCAATCGCGGGCGGCCCTTGAGCTTTCAGCCGCTGCCCGACTTCTCCGCGGTCGTCGCCGACGACGACGAGTTCGAGATCGCGGTCGACACGGCCGTCGCCTCGCTCGTGCCGAGGGCGAGGATCGGGAAGTCGACGCCGAGGGACGACCACGCGCGGGCGGTCCTGCGGCAGGCGCTGGCGGCGTACGCGAGGGACGGGAGCTCCGATTTCGCGGGCTTCCTCGCTTACCTGGAGGAGCTGCCCGAGGGCGCGAGCTCGATCGGGAAGGCCGCCGACATCGCGGCGCAGATCGCCTCGACGCTGCGGGCCGCCGTCGTCAACGACCGGGTGTTCGCGGGCGCGGGGCGGCCGCTGGACCCCGGGGTGCTCCTCACGCCCTCGAAGGGGAAGCGGGCGCGGATCTCCGTGGTGAACTTCATGGGACTGCCCACGGAGGAGCAGCGGCAGGGGTTCGTGAACCAGCTCGAACTCGCGCTGTTCTCCTGGGCGAAGCGGAATCCCGCCGACAACGGGGTGCCGCTCTCGGGGCTGCTGGTGCTCGACGAGGCGCAGACACTGGCTCCTTCGATCGGCTCCACGATCTGCCTCGACTCCACTTTGGCCCTGGTGTCGCAGGCACGGAAGTACGGCCTGGGCATGCTGTTCGCGACCCAGTCCCCGAAGGGCATCCACAACCGGATCGTCGGGAACTGCGCCACCCACTGGTACGGCAGGATCAACGCGCCCTCGCAGATCGCGGCCGCGACCGAGGTCGCGCAGAGCAAGGGCGGGTCGCCGGTGGACCTGGCGCACCTCGCAGCCGGGCAGTTCTACCTCGCCGCGGACGGGTCGCCGACCGAGCGCGTGGACGTGCCGATGTGCCTGTCCCACCACCCGTCCACCGCGCCCACCGCCGAGGAGATCCTGGCGGCGGTCCGCCGGTCCGGCGAGGAGGCGGGCGAATGAACGAGGTCATCCGTGAGCGACTGGCCGCCTTCAGGAGCGACCAGGACCTGCCCGGACTGGACGACGCCCAGCTGTTCGAGGTGTTCGCCGCGTACTGCGTGCTCCACCGGTTCCACGAGGACAAGTTCGAGCCCGAGCTCCACCGGACCGGCGGCGGGAACGACCTGGGCGTGGACGCCTGGGGCATCGTCGTGAACGGGGACCTGTTCCACGACTTCGACGGCGTGAAGCACGCGGTGGAGGCGAGCCGCGAGCTGAACGTGGTCGTGATCGTGGTGCAGGCCAAGACGAGCGGGTCCTACGAGGGCAAGGTGGTGGCCGACCTCGCCGACAACCTGCGGCAGATCTGCGCGCGGCCGCCGATCTCGTACTCGGCGTCGCCGGAGGTGGTCGAGCTGCACGACGCGCTGGGGCTCGTCTACGACAACCAGCACAAGCTGACCGAGCACAGCCCGCGGCTGGAGGTGCGGTACGTCCACTGCGGACAGGAGCCCAACGAGGATCTCCTGGAGAAGTGCCGGTCCGCGGAGGCCTCGCTCGACGAGTTGGGCCGGTTCCAGTCGGTCCGGTTCGCCGCAGTCGGCTGGCGCGAGCTCGACCGGCTGTTCAAGCGCACTCTCCGGAAGGTGAAGGTCCATTTCGACTGGCCGAGCCGGACCGCGATCCCGGTGATGGAGGGCGTCAAGGAGGCGTGGATGGGCACCATCCCGGCCTCGGTCATCGTGGAGAGCCTGCTGGTCGACGAGGGCGGCAGCATCCGGAAGTTCCTGTTCGAGGACAACCTGCGGGAGTTCCTCGGCGCGCAGAACGAGGTCAACGACGGCATCGCGCTGACGCTCGCCGACCCTGCCAAGCGCAGGCGCTTCGCCGTGCTCAACAACGGGATCACGGTCCTCGCCGAGCATTTCGACACCTCCGGCGTCGAGTGCCACATGAGCGACTTCCAGATCGTCAACGGCTGCCAGACCGGGCACGTGCTCTTCGAGAACCGCGACAAGCTGACCGACGACGTGCACGTCAAGCTCATCGTGATCGAGACCGAGAACAGCGAGATCGCGGGCGACATCACGGTCGCCACCAACCGGCAGACCGAGATCGCGCCCGAGGACCTGCGGGCCGACCAGCAGATCCACAAGGACATCGAGGCGTTCTTCCAAACCCGAAAGGACCTGTACTACGAGCGGCGCAGCGGCCAGTACGAGGCGCGCTCTGTCACCATGACGCGGGTCATCAGGCAGAACCAGCTCGTCCAGGCGTACGCGTCAGTGTTCCGCGGGCACGTCCACGAGGCGTCGCGGACCGCGAAACTGCGGCGCGACCCGGCGCTCAGGATCTTCCATCCGGAGACGCACGCCATCGCGTACTACACGGCCGCCGCGACCTGGTACCAGGTCGAATGGCTGTTCCGGAACAACCGGGTCGCGGCCAAGTGGCGGCCCGTCAGGTTCATGCTCATGGCCGCCGTCGTGGCGCGGTTCTCGAACGGCGAGAAGCTGCCTGCGAGCCCGGCGAAGGCGACGCGGTACTGCGAGGCGCTGCTCCAGAAGATATGGGACCGCGACGAGGTCGAGCGGCTGGTCAGCCTGATGGTGGGGCGGCTGGAGCGGATGACGGACGCGGAATCGTCCAAGCAGCGGCTGAGCGACCTCGCGCGGACCAGGGGGTTCACGGAGCGGTTCCTGAAGGAGGCCGCGGGCGTCGAGTAGGCCGGTGCCGACGGGACCGCTCCGGCGGCCGGGCCGGGTTGCTTCGCGCGGATGTTTGCCCTAATATCGATCTACTTGAATGTTTGGGCAGTCGTCCGTACGAGCCCTCCGGTTGCGGGGGTTCGGGTCCTCGACAACCGGGGACGGCTGAGCCCCCTATCTTGAGGAGCTCAACCGATGGAAGTCATACCCAAGGACGGTCGTGCGCGCGTGCGGCTGCGGCGAAAGGCCGCAGCGGTGTTCGCGGCGTGCGGGGTGCTGCTGGCGGCGTCGCTGGCGTTCGTCGCGGCCGGCCCGGCATCGGCCGCCGCGTGCGACTCGGTGCAGTACGCGATCACGTCGCAGTGGGGGACCGGGCACAACGCCTCGGTCTCGATCAAGGCCGGGTCGGACGGGCTGAACGGCTGGAAGGTCGAGTTCGACCTTCCGAGCGGGTCGTCCGTGCAGAACGCGTGGAACGTGGACTTCGCGGTGTCCGGCGCGCACTTCACCGGCGAGGACGTCGGCTGGAACGCGCAGGTCTCGGCGGGCCAGACCCGCGAGGTGTTCGGCATGACCGTCACCGGGACCGGGACGATCCCGACCGGGTTCAAGGTCAACGGGACCGCGTGCGGCGGCACCTCGACGCCCACGCAGACGCCGACCGCCGGCGAGCCGACCGAGACGCCGACCGGGAACCCGCAGCAGCAGAAGCAGACCCGCACGCCGTCGTTCCTCATCGAGGCCGGCGCGGAGACCGACAACTACGTGGAGTCGGCGAACTTCACGGTCCGCTGGGGCGATGCGATCGACGCCGTCGCGTGGGGCCGGCAGCACGGGTACGCGAACTACCCGCAGTGGGTCGCGGACCACATGGAGGAGATCTACGACTACTACGTCGACCAGGTCGACTTCGTGAACCCGGCCGACCACAGTGTCGGGTCGCGGTACCGGATCAACTTGTACCTGTGCGGCACCTGGTCGAACGGCTTCCTGCCGCCCGCGAACTGGGCCGGGCCCGACGACATCGGCGTGGGCCACATGTGCCTGCCGTACGACAAGATCTGGGACGACTGGGTCGAGTCGCACGAGTTCAACCACATCCTCCAGTCCTACGCCGTGGACATCAACATCGCCAACGGGAACGGCGGCGGCTGGGGCGCGGGCAACCCCGTCGCCGGGCCGGTATGGGAGGCCCACGCGAACTACATGGCGCGCATGCAGCGGCCCGAGGTCGTCGTCGGCTCCGGGTACTATGTGGACCGACAGCACTTCCGCTGGCTCGCACAGGAGACCTACTACGGCGACTGGCTGATGTTCGACACGATCGCCGAACTCTACGGCGCCGAAGCCGTCGACCGGCTCTGGTTCGAGGCCGAGCAGGGCGAGCATCCGATCGACACGATCAAGCGCGTCCTGCAACTCGACCAGCAGGAATTCGCAACGCTCATCGGCGAGATGACCTCCAGGCAGGTCGTCTACGACTTCGACCAGGGCGCGGCCATGCGCTCCGACCTGTGGCGCGGCGGCGGCAGCTACCGTCCGCTGCACACCGATCCGCTGACGAGCCTCGGCTCGAACCGCTACCGGATCGGCAACGCCGACGCCCCGCACCAGTACGGCCACAGCATGATCCGGCTCAACCCGACCACGTCCAGCGTCAGCGTCGCACTCACCGGGGCCTCCAGCCTCTCCGGCGCCGACTGGCGCTTCCGCCTCGTGGCCGTCAAGGCCGACTTCTCGGTCCGCTACAGCCCGCTCTACGCACCGGGCCAGACCGCGAACTTCTCGCTCCAGAGCGGGGAGACCCACATGATGCTCGTCGTCGCGGCCACCCCGTCGGTGCACCGCAACTACACGATGTGGCAGACCGGCGTCGGCGACCCGTTCCCTTACGAACTCACCATCACCGGCGCCACTCCCTCCTAATCCGACCATCAGCCTGCGGGGCGGCCACCGCCGCCCCGCAGGCCATGCGGTCCCGACCGTTCAGAGGATTCGCACGCGACCGTGAACGGCTACATTGTGTCTCTGTTTCGCGACGCGACGGGAGATCCGATGTACGCGGTCATCGATGTGGAGACCACCGGCCTGTTCAACAAGGACCGGATCGTCGAGATCGCCGTGGCGCAGCTCGACCGGCACGGCACTGTCACCGCGACCTGGGAGACGCTGGTCAACCCCCAGCGCGACCTCGGACCCCAGGAGCTGCACGGTATCCGCGCCGCCGACGTGCGGAAAGCCCCGACGTTCGACCAGATCGCCGGGGACGTCGCCGGACTCCTCGAAGGCCGCGTCCCGGTCGCGCACAACCTCGCCTTCGACAGCCGCCTGCTCGCGCACGAGTACCTGCGGCTGGGCTGCGAGATCCCGAACCTCGGCCACTTCGGCGTCTGCACCATGCAGTGGGCGGACTACTTCCTCCCCGACGCCGGCCGCAGCCTCGCCGACTGCTGCCTCGCCGCGGGCATCCCCAACGACCGCCCGCACGAAGCCATGTCCGATGTCCTCGCCACAGCGGAACTCCTCACGCTGTACCTCAACAGCATGGGGACGGTGCCTCTCTGGGACGACCGCGCCGCGGGACTCGGCGAGGCCCGGTGGCCCCCGATCCCCAGGCGGGCGACAGAACCGGTCCGCCGCGGCATCGGCGCGTCCGACGGCGGCGCGTTCCTCGCCAGGCTCGTCGACCATATTCCGCGCGTCCCCGACCCGCCGCAGGCGGACATGTACCTCGCCCTGCTCGACCGCGCACTCGTCGACCGGCACATCTCCGCGACCGAGGCGGACTCGCTCGTCGCGCTGGCGTCCGGACTCGGCATCGGGCGCGCGGCCGCGATCGAGCTGCACCGCGGCTACCTGCTGTCGCTCGCGACCGCCGCGCTAGAGGACGGGTTTCTCTCCGACGCCGAACGCGACGACCTGAACCGGGTCGCCGCGCTTCTGTCCCTTCCTGCCGATGACGTCGATGCGGCGCTCCGCGTGGCCGAGAAGGGAACGGCTCCCCTTCTCCAGCAGACGGAATTCCGCCTCAAGCGCGGCGACACTGCCGTCCTCACCGGCGCGTTCGCCGAATCGAAGTCGTTCTGGGCCAAGCGCTTGGAGGCCGCCGGTCTCACCGTCGCCCCGAACGTCACCAAGAAGACCGCCCTCGTCGTGGCCGCCGACCCTGACTCGATGTCCGGGAAGGCGTCCAAAGCGAGGCAGTATGGCATCCCGGTGGTCGGCGTCGACTCGCTCGACACGGTGCTGGCGCGGGTCGCTACCGGCGCCACTCAGGGTTCCGGCCGGTGAGGGCTATGAGGCGGTCCTGCGGGGTGGCGTCGGGGGCGGGGTCGACGGGCGGGGCGTAGATGCCGTCGCGGGCCTCCTGGTCGTCGGCGTCCTGGGCGACGAAGGTGGTGAGGATTTCGATGGTGGCCGGGTCGAGGTCGTAGGGCTGGTCCGTGGCCTTGGCGAGGTCCCAGCCGTGGATCGCGACCTCGTTGAGGCCCACGAGGCCCATGATCGCGGCGGGGAACGTGACGCCCCCGGCGGTCGCGTCGCCCTCCCAAGCGGCAGGCTCGGCCCAGGCCGCGGCCAGCGTGTCGAGCTGCTCCGCCAGCCGGGCGCGCCATTCCGCGGGCGGCGTCGGCGCGGGCGTTTCGGGCGGGGCGTCGTTGTACGGCCCGCGCTCGCCGCGGGCCGCGGCCGTGAAGGCCAGCGTCAGGCCGAGGAAGTGGTTGACGACCTGGCCCACCCGGTACTCCCCGCAGGGCGTGGACGCCGCCAACTGCTCGTCGTCCACGCCCGCAAGGAGGCCGGCCACCAGGTCGGTCACGGTCTTGAAATCGGCATCGGGTCCGGTCATGTGCGCTCGCTCCTCAGTTCGCTCGGTCTGCACCGGTAGTGACGACGGAGCGCGCTCCGATTCATCGGTGCCTACAGGCTCGCGGCCGCGTAGGCGTCCATGCCCGCGCGGAGGTAGGTCGCGAGGCCCTCGGCGACGGCGTCGTAGGTGGCGGCGAACGCCGGGTCGTCGGTGTAGAGCGCCGCCAGACCGGAGTACGCCTCGGCAGTGGGGGCCGTGCCCCAGAGCTTGGCGATGAACGCGTAGTGGTCGGCGACGACGGCCTGGACGGCGGCCGAGTCGGCGGGTTCGCCGGCCTCCTTGAGCGCGGCGAGGCGGCGGTGGAGTTCGTCGAACTTGGCGGGGATCGCGCGGCGTTCCGCTTCGGGCATCGCCCTGACGGCGGTGTCGCTCGCGTCGACGGCCGCGTCGCCCCAGCGGCGGCGCGCCTCGGCCTCGTATTCGGCCTGCTTGCCGGCGTCGAGGCCGTCGAACCAGGTCTCGGGTGTCATGGTCTGGTCTCCTTCGAGTTGGCGGATGGTGGCGGCGACCGTGTCGGCCAGGCGGTCGAGGCGCTCGCGCTCCTCGTCGAGCTGCTCGGCATGGCGCTTGAGCGCGTCCGCTTCGGGGAGCGCCCCGTCGACGATCTCGGCGATCACGTCGAGGCGCAGTCCGAGACGCTTGAGCAGCAGGATCCGCTGGAGCCGCAGCAGTTCGGCCTCGCCGTAGCGGCGTAGGCCGCCGTGGCCGGTCGCCACCGGTTCGAGGATGCCGATCGCGTCGTAGTGGCGCAGCGTCCGCGAGGTCACGCCCGTGAGGCGGGTGACCTCGGTCGTGGTCCATGTGCGCATGTCGGCCTCCTTCGGAATCGAAGGTACGGCTTGACGTTACGTCAACCGCAAGCCGAGAAACCGGAGACGGCCGACACACGTCCCGCTTCAGATCCGCAGGTCCGGCTCCCGCCGCAGGTACTCGCCCGGCGTCGTCCCGAACGACGCCCGGAACGCCCCGATGAACGCGCTCGGGCTCGCGTACCCGCACGCCCCCGCGATCCGTGTGACCTGCTGCCCGCTCGCGAGGAGCACCAGCGCGTGGTGGAGCCGGAACTGGCCCCGCCACTGCGCGAACGTCATCCCCGCCTCCTCCCGGAACAGGCGGCTCAGCGTCCGCTCCGACGCCCCCACCGCCGCGCCCAGCTGCGCGAGCGTGCGCCGGTCCGCCGGGTCCTCCTCCAGCAGCGCCACGACCTCCCGCAGCCGCGGGTCCTCCAGCGCGGGCAGGAACCGCTGCGGCGCTTCGACACTGCGCAGCAAATCCAGGACGACGCGGGCGAGCCGGCTCCGCACGTCGGGCGCCATCGCGGCGTCGTCGGTCAGCGCCGTCACCGCCTCCCGCAGCAGCGGCGTGAACGCCAGGACCGTGGGCCGCTGCGGGAACGGACCCTCACCATCCACATCGAACAGGATCGCCCGCATCTCCGTCGCCCCGAACGCCCGGTGCGAATGCGCGGTGCCCGCGGGCATCCACGCGCCCTGCGACGGCGGCACCACCCACACCCCGGCCGCCGTGAACACCCGCAGCACCCCGCGTCTCGGATAAATCAGCTGGTGGCCGGTGTGCCGGTGCCAGTCGATGCGCTCCTGGTGCGAGAGCATCCGGATCGGCGAACTCGGAATCACCTGACCGTCTGTCGACATAATTCGGCAGAATACCGTTAGCCGGAGCCCCAGCGGCCTCGGAATCCTTGATCCGAACGGACAAGGAGCACCGACATGACCCAGACCACGCCTTCAGGTCCCCTTCAGGTACCCGCGGCTACCGTGGCCGGACCGCCGGACGACGGCGCACCGCACCAGACCGCGGACGCACCGCCGCCGCAACCGCCATCGGGCAGAGAGGAGGCGCCTCAGGAACACCGAGCCAGGGACGCACCGGCTTCGCCATTGCGCCGCATGTGGCTGTGGGGCACCGCCCACGCGGTCGACGACATGTACCAGGGGCTCGTCCCCGCGGTCGTGCCGTACTTCGTCCTCGACCGCGGCTACGGGTACGTCGCCGCCACCGGGCTCACGCTCGCCGCTGCGCTCGGCAGCTCGATCCCGCAGCCGTTCATCGGCCTCGCCGTAGACCGGCGACGCCTGGACTGGTTCGCCCCCGCCGGGGTCGCACTCGCCGGGATCGGCCTCGGGCTGGCCGGCATCGCCGGGCCCTACCCGCTGGTGCTCGCACTGATCTTCCTGTCCGGCCTGGGGGTCGCCATGTTCCACCCGGCCGCCGGGAAGGGCGCACGCGAGACCGCCGGGGACAGCGCCGCCGCGATGAGCGTCTTCGCCGCGGGCGGCAGCGTCGGGTTCTTCCTGGCGCCCGTGCTCGCGACACCGGCGCTCATGGCGATGGGCGTGGGCGCGACCGCGCTGTTCATCCCGCCCGCGGTGCTCATCGCGTTCGTGATGCTGCGCAAGCACACCCGCGCGGCCGTAAGCGCGGCCGAACCGCGGGAAGGCGCCGACCGGTGGGGGCCGTTCGCGGTCCTCACGGGGATCGAGGTGGTGCGCTCACTGCTGTGGGTCGGGATCATCACGTTCATCGAGCTGTACTGGATCCGCCACCTCGGCTCCGGCCACGCCGTCGCCGGGATCGCGCTGGCCGGGTTCATGCTCGGAAGCGTCATCGGGACGCTGCTGGGCGGGCGGCTGGCCGACCGGTTCGGGGCCGTGCGCACCACCAGGATCGGCGGGGTGCTCATCATCCCGCTGCTGATCGTGCTGCGCGTCGTGCCCGACCAGTACGCCGCGCTTGGGGTGGCGCTGGCCGTGGGGATCGCGATCAACATCCCGTTCGCGGTGCTCGTGAAGCTCGCGCAGGACTACCTGCCGACCCGGCCGGGGACCGCCGCCGGGGTGACGCTGGGGCTGGCGATGAGCGTCGGCGGCCTGTTCGCGCCCGCGTACGGCCTGATCGCCGAGGCGCGCGGGCCCGAAGGGGTGTTCACCGTGCTGTGCGTCGTGCCGGTTGCCGCGGTGGTGCTCGGGCTGTTCTTGAAGCGGCCCTGATCGCAATCCGAGTCGGGGGCGTGGCGGGTGTGAACGGGCGATCCGGTTCGGCCGCAGTCTGTCCCGCGCCCGCACGGAATAGCCCGCGCTTCGGACTCTGACCTGGGTCAGCGGCCTTCGGCGAGCGCCGCGAACGCCTCGGCCTCTTGGGCCATGTAGCGGCGGGCCTTGCCGGAGAACAGGACCCGCGCGACCCAGGCGCCGGGGCCCGACCAGGTGATGCCGAGGGCGAGCCGCGTGCGGCCCTCACCGTCGGCGCGCGCCTCGTGCACCGCCTCGGTCCGCACGCCTC
Source organism: Glycomyces artemisiae (assembly GCF_003002955.1). Taxonomy (GTDB): domain Bacteria; phylum Actinomycetota; class Actinomycetes; order Mycobacteriales; family Micromonosporaceae; genus Glycomyces; species Glycomyces artemisiae. The sequence continues at coordinate 12,121 of NZ_PVTJ01000016.1, read as the reverse complement.
CCGACGACGCGACCCACGTGAACCCTTCGCCGGGCCGCCAGTCGGTGACCTTGTAGACGGCGGTCGCCAGGCCCGGCTGGGCCACGCGGAACCGGGCGCCGACGGCGATCGGGCCGGGGTCGCCGAGGCGTTCGACGCCGCTGACCGTGGGCAGGAGCTCGGCCCAGCGGTCGAGCTCGCTCATGACGGCCCACACTTCGGCAGGGGCCGTGCGGATCTCACGTTCGACCAGGATCATCTCCACATCGTAGAGTCCGATCGAAGGAAGTCAATCCCCGCTGAGATTCCGCCCGGCCCCGGCCCGATGCTCGGATCGAAGGAAGCCGGTGCGCGCCGCGGCTCGTTACTCCAGTTCGAACGCGGCGCGCTCGTCGTGGAGCCACTGCGCGAAGGTGCGCGCGGGACGGCCGAGGACGCGTTCGACGTTGTTGTTCACCGTCGCCGGGGTGTCGCCGAGGTTCGCCGCGACGCCCAGCAGCGAGTCGAACATCGCCTCCGGGAACCACTCGGGCCGTCCGGCGAGCGCCTGCTCCCGCGTGAGCTCCTCGACCTCCACCGGCCGTCCGAGCTCAGCGGCGATGGCGGCCACGACTTCGCGCTGCGACAGCGACTCGGGGCCGGTGATGACGAGGCTGCGCCCGCGGAACTGCGTGCGGGTCAGCAGGTCGGCGGCGACTTCGGCGACGTCGCCGAGGTGGATCGGATTGATCCGCCACTCGGGGAACGCGATCGAGACCCGCCCGGCGCGGACCTGCGCGGCCCAGTCGCGGAAGACGTTGCTGCCCAGCCAGGACGGGTAGAGCACGGTGTGCGCGAGGCCCGATTCCCGCACGGCGGCCTCGGCGGCCTGGTGCGCGGCGCCGATCGGCCCGGCGTGCTCGACCGGGTCGTACGCGGCGGGGGAGGAGAGCAGGACCGCGTGCTCGACCCCGGCTTTGACGGCGGCTTCGAGGAAGTCGCCGAGGTCGCCGCGCGTCGGATACAGGAAGACGGTGCGCACGCCGTCGAGCGCGGCCGCCGCACCGGACGGGTCGGTGAGGTCGAGTGCGACCGCTTCGGCCCCTTCGGGAACCGCGAGGCCGGTGAGGTCGCGGGCGGAGGCCCTGACGGCGTGTCCGGTTGCGGCGAGGGCCTTCGCGACGCGCGAGCCGATGTTGCCGCGCGCGCCGGTCACGAGGATCGGGCCGTCGAGGTTGGTCATGGGTGTCGCTCCTGGTTTCGGGCATGCGAACGCCGGGCGCAGGGCGCGCCCGCGCGTACCATGCGGGTGGAACACTTTTGCTTTCAAAGCAAAAGTGGAATCTCTTTGCTTTGAAGTCAAAGGTAATACATCTTTGCTTTGAAAGCAAAGATAATTTGGTGATGAGGGAGATTTGGGGGTGCGACCGTGGCCGCTCGCTGGGGCGTCGACGACGCGATCCGGGAACTGCTGCTTCTCATGCCGCGTATGGTCGGACGCGCGAAACGGCTGCCGGTGCCGGAGAAGGTGCGCTCGCTCGACCTGAGCCCGCGCCACCTCTCGTTGCTCGCGCTGCTGCTCTTCGACGGGGCCGCGACGGTGAACGACCTGGCCGCCCGGCTCGAAGTCGCGCCCACGACCGTGAGTCTGATGGTGGGGGAGCTCAGCCGGAAGGGCGTGCTCGAACGCCGCGAGGACGACGCCGACCGCCGTCGGCGGATCGTCTCGATCTCCGACGAGATGCGCCCGGACATCGAGGCGTGGCTCGCAGGGAGCGCCGCCGCCTGGCGGAAGGCGCTGACGCCGCTGACCGAGACGGAGCGGGTCGTGTTCGTGGAGACGCTCGTGGCATACGAGCGCGCCCTTGAGGAGTCCTACGGCGATTAGCGCTCTCGGCGGCCGATGCGCCGCGAGCCGCGTGGCCGAGGGGCGGCGCGCCTGCGAAGGGGTGCCGGCTCGACCGGCAGCGGGAAAGAGCGGTCGGACCCTGCGCAGCGGGGCGGGATGGACGGAGACGGCTTCCGACGCGTGGTCGCGGGCTGTGCGCTGCGCGCTGATCAGTGGCGGAGCGGGGCCGTTGAGTCACGTACGACCAGCGTGGTCGCGAGTTGGACGTGGTGGGAGTCGGGGACTTTGCCTGCGGCGAGGTCGATGACCGTGCGGGCCGCGACGCGGCCCATTTGGCGCAGGGGTTGTTTGACCGTGGTGAGCGGGGGCTCCATCCACATTGCGTTGTAGGTGTCGTCGAAGCCGACGACGCTGAGGTCGTCCGGGATGGCGAGGCCGTGGCGGCGGGCGCTGCGGAGGACGCCCACCGCGATGGAGTCGCTGGCGGCGAAGATCGCGGTCGGGGGGTCGTCGAGGTCGAGCATGCGGTCGGTGAGGACGGCGCCGGTGGACTCCTCGAACTTGCCCGAGCCCATGAGGGCCGGGTCGAGGTCGATGCCGGCGGATTCGAGGGCCTCGCGGTAGCCGTGGAGGCGCTCGCGGGCCGGGACGGACTGCACGGGGCCGCCCGCGAAGCCGATCCGCCTGTGGCCGAGGTCGAGCAGGTGGCGGGTGGCCTGGACGCCGCCGGCCCAGTTGGTGGCGCCGAGGCTGGTGACGCGCTCGTCGAGGGGGTTCGCGGGGTCGATGACGACCAGCGGAAGGTCGGCCTGCTCGCAGGCGGTCATCTCCTCGGCCGTGAGCTCGGCGGTGACCACGACCAGGCCCGCGGCGCCCTGCGCGGCGATCTCCTTGATGCGGTCCGCGCCCAGCGGGACCGGGTGGCCCGGGCCGCCCTCCTCAAGGGAGCTGGTGACCACCTCGACGCCGAGATCCCGTGCGCCGCTGATGATCCCGTCGAGCACGTAGACGGCGTACATGTTGAGGATCGTGTCGAACACGACGTGGATCGACTGCCCGCCGGGCGTCTCGCGCGGCCCCGTGGTCGGCACGTACCCGAGTTCGGCGATGGCCTCGCGCACCAGCCGCCGCGTCTCCTCGGCGACGCCCGGCCGGGCGTTGAGCACCTTGGAGGCCGTGGCCTTCGAGACGCCGGCGCGCGCGGCGACCTCGGACAGCGTCGCGCGCGGGCGGGCCGGATCGCTCATGTGGTGCACCTCGTCCATGTCGTGTACCGACATGATAGCCGCCCGCCGGAAACAGTTTCCGGCGACAGGAAACCGTTTCGAGATCGAGACGGCGTCCGGACCCCGCTCCCCGGACGCTACATCACACACCGTTTCTATTGCGACACAATGGACTTCACTGCTTATAATGACGCGGTCCTCCGGCGGGGCCGTCCGAACGGCGCCCCGCCGGCCCTGTCGACAACTAGGAGACCCTGTGTCCTTCAAGGAAGGCAAGTCCCTCCGCGCGCTCGGCCGCATCGCCGCCGTCGCCGCGGCCGCCGGTCTCGGCGTCGCCGGACTCGCGGCCCCGGCCTCGGCCGACATCACGATCCAGCAGTACGTGGCGCTCGGCGACTCGTACGCCTCGGGCGTCGGCGCCGGCGACTACCTCGCCGACGACGGCTGCTACCGCTCCGCCAACGCCTACGCCAGCCAGTCGGCCACCGCCCTCGGCGAGCGCCTCTGGTTCGAGGCCTGCTCGGGCGCCCGCGTCGAGGACGTCGTCGCCAACCAGCTCGGCCACCTCCGCCCGGTCAACACCGAGCACGTCACGATCGGCGTCGGCGGCAACGACGCGGGCTTCTCCTCGGTCCTCGGCGCCTGCGCCGGAACCGACACGGCCCTGTGCGAGAGCGCGATCGCCAACGCGCGCAACATCATCACCACCTCGCTCCCCGCCGAGCTCGACGACCTCTACACCCAGGTCGAGACCAAGGCCCCCGACGCCGACATCGTCGTCGTGGGCAACCCCCGCCTCTTCGCCGAGACCGCCTGCGCGGGCGCGCTCGCGATCACCCCGGCCGAGCAGGCGCTCCTGAACGACGCCGCCGACCTCCTCTCCGAGACCACCGCGGCCGTCGCGGCCGACCACGGCTTCGACTTCGCCGACCCGCGCGCCGCCTTCGACGGCCACGGCGTCTGCTCGGCCGACCCGTGGATCCTCGGCTACACCGGCAACGTCGAGTCGTTCCACCCGAACGCCGCCGGGCAGGACGCCTACACCGGCGTCGTCCTCCCGCTGCTCGACTACTAGAGCGCTGCACCGGACCGGCCCGCGGGGGACCCCCGCGGGCCGGTTCCCGTTGCGGCCCAACGCGGCCACACACATTGGACTTCGGCTCATAGAATGGCGGCACCAGCGGCGGGGGCCCCACCCGACAACCGCCGCGAGGCACCCAGAAGGAGACCAATGACCGCAACTCCCAGCAAGACCCGCGGCATCCTCGTCCGCGTCGCCGCTGTGGCCGCAGCCGCCGGCATCGGCGGCGCCGCCTTCGCCAGCCCGGCCTCGGCCGACTGGTGGACGCCGCGGTACGTCGCGCTCGGCGACTCCTACGTCTCCGGCGTCGGCGCCGGCGACTACGAGGACACCATCTGCTACCGCTCCGCGAACGCCTACCCGGTGCTCGCCGCGGAGGCGACCGGTGCGCAGCTGTCGTTCGACGCCTGCTCGGGCGCCCGCGTCGAGGACGTCGTCGCCGACCAGCTCGGCAACCTGACCTGGCGCACCAGCGAGGTCACGATCGGCGTCGGCGGCAACGATGCGGGCTTCTCCTCGGTCCTCGGCGCCTGCGCCGGAACCGACACGGCCCTGTGCGAGGCCGCGATCGCCAACGCGCAGAACATCATCACCACCTCGCTCCCGGCGGAGCTCGACGACCTGTACACCCAGGTCGAGGACCTGTCGCCGTGGGCCGACGTCACCGTCGTAGGCAACCCGCGCCTCTTCAGCGGCGCGACCTGCGCCGGCTCGCTCGCCATCACCCCGGCCGAGCAGGCCCTCCTGAACGAGACCGCCGACCTGCTCGCGGACACCACCGCGGGCGTCGCCGACGACCACGGCTTCGCGTTCGCCGACGTGCGCGACGCCTTCGTCGGCCACGAGGTCTGCACCGCCGACGCCTGGATCCTCGGGTACACCGGCAACGTCGAGTCCTTCCACGCGAACGCCGCCGGCCAGGCCGCGTACGCCGAGGTCGTGACCCCCTACCTGGAGGACTGCTAGTCGGATGGCGAAGGGCCCGTGGCGGGCCCTTCGCCGCTCGTTCTCTCCGCCGGACCGGCCTCCGGGCCGGTCCGGCCCCTCCGGGACAATCCCGGTATGCCGCGACGCTCCCGCAAGCCCGTCCGCCCCGCCAAGTGCCCGTGCGGCTCCGGCGAGACCTACGCCGCCTGCTGCGGCCGCTTCCACACCGGCGCCGCCGCGGCCCCGACCGCTGAGGCCCTGATGCGGTCCCGCTACAGCGCCTTCGCGGTCGGCGACGAGGCGTATCTGCTGCGCACCTGGCATCCCGATACGCGCCCCGACCGGCTCGACCTCGCTGCCGACGGCCGCACCTGGACCGGCCTCGACATCCTCGACACGACCGGCGGCACACCGCTCCACACCACCGGGACCGTCCGCTTCCGCGCGAGCTACACCGACGCCGACGGGCCCGGCTCCCAGACCGAGAACAGCGTCTTCGAACGGCTTGGCGGCGCCTGGTTCTACGTGGACGCCCTCGGCTTCGAGTAGGCGGTGAGTGATCTTCGGGTTTGGTGGCGCCCCCGGCTTCAAAGATGCCCGCGGGGTCCGACAGGGGATCGGGGCGCTGCTCAAATCGTCGAATAGTTGTCGATTGGTTGACAGGTGTCTAACCTCGTCGGGTGAGTTTCGACCCTCCCTCGCCCGCCAAAGACCGCCGGGTGCGACGAACGCGCGCCGCGCTGCTCGGTGCTGCCATTGCGCTGGTCAGTGAGCGCGGGACCGCGAATGTGCCGGTCTCGGACATCGCCGATGCGGCGGGTGTCAGCCGCCAGCTCGTGTACCTCCACTACGGCGACCGGGACCGGCTGCTGCTCGAAGCGGCGCTGGACCTGGTCCGGCGGGAGCTGTTCGAGCCGTGGCGGGCCGCGCCGGAGACGGCGGTGGGGCGGGCGCGGTCGCTCGCGCTGGCGCGGCATTTCGCGGCGCACAGGGGCTTCTACCGGGCGATGTTCAACTCCGCGAGCGCGTTCGCGCTGAACCGGGAGGTCAGCGGGCTGCTGTCGCCGCTGCGGAGCGAGTCGATGCGGGCGCGGTTCGGGGACGTGCTGCCGGGGCGGCTCGACCACGATCTGGCCGCGTTCATCACCGGCGGGTTCGGGGCGATGGTGTACCTGTGGGTGACCGAGGGGGAGGACCCGCTCGACCCGGAGTCGATGGCCGACCGGATCACGGCGGTCGGCGGCCTGCTCGGGGCCGCCCTGGAGCATCTCCCGGGGGCCGCGGCGCAGGCCGCCGCCGAGTAGCTACCCCTTGGCGATCTTCTCCAGGTCGGCGACGGCCTCGCTGAGCGAGACCGGGTCGAGGTCAGCGGGGAAGCGCACGGTGTCGACGACCTGGACGGCGTCGGCGTCGAAGTAGGGCCCTCCGGCGTAGCCGGGGGAGAATTCGACGCGGACGGCGCCGGAGCGGAAGCGCCGTTCGATCCCGACGGTCGTGCTGCCGTCGCGGACGGCGGCCCAGGTGCTCTTGGCGAGGCCGTGGACGGGCCCGGTGCGGGCTTTGCGGCCCTCGAAGCGGGTGAGGCGGCCGGCGGCGGCCTCGGCTTCGGTGACGGTGCGGGCGGGCCTGCCGAGCTGGTCGAAGGGTTGGAGGACTTCGTAGTCGGCGAGGTGGCGAACCCAGGTGTCGAGTGCGCCGTCGAGGAGGACCGGGTGCGCGAGCCGGATCGCGGCTCCGGCGGGGAGGTCGATCGCGTCGTCGTCGGCGTCGGCGAACGTGTCGTCCTCCGCCACCCGGAACGCCGTCCCGTCCGCCGTCCAGACCAGCCTGCGGGCCAGCGTGCCGAGGAGCGGGTGCGCGAGGAGGCGTTCCCGGAACTCGTCCAAGGTCCAGGTGCGGCCGTCGGCCATCGCCCGCTCCAGGCGCGCCGCCTGCTCGGCGACGACCGCGTTGGACCCGGTCTCGGGGACGAGGCGGTCGGCGAGCTGGTCGGTGTCGAGGCCGAGTCCGGCGGCGACGAGCTCGACCTGGTTCACGGCGGCGGCCTTGACGGCCTTCGAGCCGCGGAACCGGGTGAGGCGGTGGACGGCGCGGAGCGCGTCCTCGGATTCGATAGCGCCGAGCACTTCCAGGCCGTTGAGGGCCCGCTTGGAGTAGTTGCGGTCGGGCCAGGCGCGGATGAGCGCTTCGAGGCGTGCGACCGCGTCGGCGTCGGCGAAGCGCGCGAGCTGCGTCATCGCCCACGCGTCCTTCGCGGGCGCGTCGTTGGTCTCCCAGGCTTCGAGGACGGCCCACGAGAACGCGCTCAGGCTCGCCGTGTCGCAGTGCGCCTTGACGATGTCGAGCCCCGCATAGGGGATCGCGGGCGAGTCGAGGGCCATCGCGCCGACGAGGTGCGCGACCGCTTCGCGCGGCAGGCGTTCCCGGCCGCCGCGCAGGAGTACCGGCATGTTCAGGACCGGCTCGACCCATTCGGGGAGCTTGGGGGCCTTGCGGCCGTCGAGGTCGAGGGGGTCGACCGCGAGGATTTCGGCGACCGAAGCGGCCGTGTCCTCCCCGTAGGGGGCGACCGCGGCGAGGACGGCGGCGTCGCCGAACCTGCGGGCGGTGTCGCGGAGCACCGCTTCGGCGGCCTTCCGCTGCTTGCCCGCCCTGCCGACCGCGTCGGGGGCGAGCCAGCGCGCCGCGTCGAGGCCGTGGCGGTCGAGCCAGTCGCCGACGCTGAGGCGGGTCGAGCGCAGGCGCACGAGCCAGTCGGCGGCGATGCGGGCCGCCGCGGGTCCGGCGAGCGGCGGGAGCGCGCGGTGGCCGTTCGCGGATTTCGCCAGGGCCGCAAGGGCTTCAGCGGTGTCTTCGGTCTCGGCGAGCCGCCGCTGCACGGCGTCGGCGCTGTCGCGCCACCGGTCGCGTTCGCCGTCGCACCAGTGCAGCCCGTCCTCGCCGAGCGGCGCGACGTCAACGACGAGCTTCTTCCGCTTGGGGGCCTTGCGCTTCCACGGCGGGCTCGCCAGGAACTCGGGGAGCGCGGCGGTCTCGGGCGGGGCGTCGGCGAGGTTGACGAGTCGCTTGATCGCTTCCGCCACTTCGGGTTCGGCTGTCTCGCGGGCCGTTTCGAGTTCGGGCACGGTCGTGACGAGGTGCGCGAGGCGCGACCGCAGGGACGGTTCGGCCCGATCCGTGAGCTTCGCGATCATCCGCAGGGTGCGGCGCGGGAAGCGCGCGGCCATGTCGGGCACGTCCGGGAAGGTCCGTTCGGCGACCATGTTCGCGAGCAGGTATTCGACGGCCGCGTCGCTGGGGAGTCCGGCGAGCACGGCGTGCATCGAGGATTTCCCGACGTGTTCGTGAGTGTCGATGCTCAAGGCGCCGATGAGGAACGGTGCGGCCGCGGCGCCGAGCGCCTCCACGAGCGATGCGGCTCCGGGGGCCTGGCCGCGGTGGCTGGGGAGCCGGTGGATCTTCGCCGTCGCGAGTTCATCGGGGGAGTCGACGATCGCGGCGAGCAGGTTCTGGGAGTACCAGGTCTTCTCGTCGCGTTCGGGCCATTCGGCGAACACCTCGCGGGCCCAGTCCCGCTCGGTCGGCATGGCGTAGGCGCGGACGAGCCGCTGGTAGTGGTTGCGGCCGAACGGTTCGAAGAGTTCCCGGAAGTGCCGGTACTCCGGTTCGGGGAGCGTCGACAGCATGGTGCGCAGACTCAGCGCCTCGGGCCCGCGGGCCCAGATCTCGCCGAACGGACGCGCGGGGGCGAACTGGAGCGCGGGCCGTTCCGGGCGGTACCGCGAGGACACGAAGTTCTTCCCGGTGTCCGCGTTGACGATCCGGGTTTCGCACTGCCGCATGAGCGCGACCACCGCGAAGTCGGCGCCGTGCTCCGCGATCCAGGCGTCCATCTGCACGTAGTCCCGGGTCACCTCCCACAGGCTCAAGCAGGCGGCCGCCGTCTGGAACGCGGCCGCCGCTCCGAGCGGGTCGGGCTCGCCGCCGAGGTAGGCCCGGACGGCCGCGGCGATGGCGGGGTCGGTGACGGCGGCGTCGGCGGCGGCGAGGATCTGGTCCGCGGCGCGCTCCCTGACCTCGCGCCAGTGCCCCGGCATGGCCGCGTTCGGCTCGTACGCCCGCGCGGACGGGTACCCGCGCCGCGGCGCCGGGTCGAGTTCGAGGGAGCCCCGGTAGTCGAGCCAGGGGCGCGCGGGGTCGGGGTCTTCGTGCGGCAGCGGAACACTCATGGGGGACATTCTGGGCCGGGCGTGCTCACTCCTCCGCGAGCGGCTCCAGGACCCGGTTGTGGTGCCGGTCGAACACCATCGTCGTGTTGAACCGCGCCACCTCCGGGCGGGTCGCGAGCCGGTCGACCAGGAACGCGTGCAGCCGTTCGGAGTCCTGCACCGCGACGTGCAGCATGATGTCGCTGCCGCCGGAGACCACGAACAGCGTCACCACCTCCGGCCACGATCCGACGGTCTCCCGGAACGTCTCGTAGATCGACCGCTGGTGCCGCGCCAGCTGCACCGACACGAGCGCCTCCGCGGTGCGCCCGAGGGCCTTCAGGTCCACGTCGGCGCCGTAGCCGCGGATCACGCCGCGGCGCGTGAGCGCCCGGACCCGCTCCAGGGCCGTCGAGGGCGCCACGCCGAGGCGCCGGGCCAGTTCCCGGTTCGACAGCCGCGCATCCGACTGGAGGAGGCGCACGATCGACGCGTCAAGTTCGTCCATCCACGGATTATGCACCCGATTCCGGCCGTTCGTTCGGCGGGACCGCCGAACGGCCGACCATGCGTCTAGCGTTGGTCCACATGACCACCCGCTCCACCGGGTCCCTCGGCACCGCCCGCGGGACCGCCCTCTACCTCGGCGCCATCCTCGGCCCCGGCGTGCTCGCCCTCCCCGGCCTCGCCGCCGCCGCCGCCGGGCCCGCCGCGATCGTCGCCTGGGTCGCGCTGCTGCTCCTCTCCATTCCGGTCGCCGCGACGTTCGCCGAACTCGCCGCCCGCCGCCCCGACGCGGGCGGCGTCGCCACCTTCACCCGCGCGGCGTTCGGCGACCGCGCCGCGGCCGTCTGCGGCTGGTGGTTCTTCAGCGTCATCCCCGTCGGCGCCAGCTCCGCCGCGCTCGTCGGCGCCGCCTACATCGCCGACGCCGCCGGGCTGGGCCACGGCGCCGTCGTCGCCATCGCCGCGGTCCTCCTCGCGACCGCGTTCGCCGCCAACCACATCGGCCTGCGCCTCTCCGGCGGCGCGCAGCTCGTCCTCATGGGACTCCTCGCCGCGCTCCTCGCCGTCGCCTGCATCGCCGCGCTCCCGCACTTCGACCCCGCGAACCTCACCCCGTTCGCCCCGAACGGCATCGCGGGCATCCTCTCGGCCGCCGCGGTCCTGTTCTACGCGTTCTCCGGCTGGGAGGCCGCCAGTCACCTGTCCGGCGAGTTCCGCGACCCCGCAAGGCAGCTGCGGCGCGTCACGGCCCTCGCGCTCGCCGTCGTCGCCGCGATCTACCTGGCGCTCGCCACCGCGACCGCGGGCGTCCTCGGCTCCTCCGCGGGCGAATCGGCGACGCCGCTGACCGACCTGCTCGCGTACGCGTTCGGTCCGGCCGCGGCCCCGCTCACCGCCGTCTGCGCGGCGCTGCTGAGCCTCGGCGCGATGAACACGTTCATCGCCGGGGCCTCCCGCCTCGGCGCGGCGCTCGCCCGCGACGGCGCGATGCCCGCGCCCCTCGCGAGGGGCCACGAGCCGGGCCGCACGCCCCACCGCGCGCTGCTCCTGCTCGCGGCGTTCACCGGCACCGCGTTCGCGACGACGACCGCGTTCGGCCTGGGCCTGGACCAGCAGATGCGCGCGACCTCCGCGGTCCTCGCCGCGGTCACCGTCACCGCGTGCGCCGCCGCCGTCAAGCTCCTCCAGGGCCGCGCGCGGCAGCGCGCCGTCTTCGCGACGACCTGCACCGCCCTCATCGGCACGGCCCTCACCTGGTACCTGCTGCTGCCCTTGGGGATCGCGGCCCTCGCCCTCGGCTACCTGCACCTCAAGCGACGCCGCGCCCCGCTCCCGGACTCCGTCCCCGCCGGGGCCGCATGACTGATTTCATAGCCTTTCCCCTTTGCGCACCCCTGCACCGACCGCGCTAATCTTAAGTCAGTCAGTTGACTTAAAACGGTGGATCGAGCGAACCGCCGCCCCCGGGCCCGGCCCGGGGGAATACTGCGACACGGGCCGCCCCGCCGGGCGGCAGGGACCAAAGGGGGACTCATGGGAACGCAAGGCCGCTTCACCGGCAAGACCGTCATCGTCACCGGGGCGGGATCGGGCATCGGCCGCGCCACCGCGCTGCGCCTGGCCGCCGAGGGCGCGACGGTCGTCGCCGCCGACGTCAACCAGGAGAGCCTCGACAAGCTCGCCTCCGAGATCGAGATCCGTCCCGTCGCGGGCGACCTCACCGCCGCCGAGGTCATCGACCGGGTCGTGGCGGCTGCCGACGGCCGTATCGACGGCCTCGCCAACGTCGCGGGCATCATGGACGGCTTCCTCCCCGCGGGCGAGGTCGACGACGCCACCTGGGACCGCGTCTTCGGCGTCAACCTCACCGCCCCGCTGCGCCTCATCCGCGCCGCGCTCCCGGTCATGACCGCCTCCGGCGGCGGCGCCATCGTCAACGTCTCCTCCGAAGCGGGCATCCGCGGCTCCGCCGCGGGCGCCGCCTACACCGCCTCCAAGCACGCGGTCGTCGGCCTCACCCGCCACGTCGCCGTCGTCTACGGCAAGGACGGCATCCGCTCGAACGCCGTCGCGCCCGGCGGCGTCGCCACGAACATCGAGGCGACCCCGAAGTCCCAGCTCGGCATCGAGCGCCTCCAGCCGTACTTCGTCAACGCCGGGAACCCGGCCCAGCCCGAGCAGCTGGCCGCCGCCATCACCTGGCTCCTCAGCGACGACTCCAGCAACACCAACGGCGTCGTCCTCGCCAGCGACGGCGGCTGGAACGCCGTCTAGGTCGTGTTTACGAACTGAGGAAGCCTCCTGTTGAATCTGTTGTGCTGCAACGGATTTCAATAGGAGGCTTCTGTGTCGAGCCTATCAGGGC
>NZ_PVTJ01000015.1 GCF_003002955.1 Glycomyces artemisiae | reverse complement strand
CTCGACAAGGTTCGACAAACTCGCCGTCCGATACCAGGCCACCATCCAAGTCGCGATCATCCTCGACTGGAAACCGACTTCGTAAACACGACCTAGTCCCGGTCCTTGAAGTCGTCCCTGCCGTTCAGGGGGCGGGCGAGGTCCTTCTCCGTGGCCTCGCGGCGGCCCGCGTAGTCGGCGAAGACCACGATGTTCTCCGTGTAGTCGCCCGCCTCGCGGTCGAACTCGCCGCCGCAGGTGATGAGGCGGAGCACGGGCTTCGGGGCGACGCCGAAGACGTCCTCGTAGGGGAGGCGCTGCTTGGAGTACGACTCCACATCGGCGACCTCGTAGACCACGATGATCCCGTCGGCGCGGGTCACCTCGATCTCGTCGCCCTCCTTGAGGCGCTTCACCGCGAAGAACACCGCCGGGCCCTTCTTCGTGTCCACGTGGCCCATGAGCACCGTCGGCCCGAACTCGCCTGGCGTCGGGCCCGGCTCGAACCAGCCCGCGTCCTGCGGGCGCCACATCGCCGGGACCTCGAAGTTCCCGCGGTAGTCCAGGCCCAGGGCCGTCAAGGGGGCGTGCACGTCGAGGCGGTCGATGTCCACGCGCGTGGGCTCCGAGCGGTCCAGCCAGTCGCCGCCCGCCGGGTCGGCCACCGCGAACGGGTCGTCATTGAAGGGGGAGTGGAACTCCGGCCAGCGCAGCGACGGCACCGGCACGACGCTCCCGAGCATCAGGCCCAGGCCCCCGGCGAGGACGATCGAGAGCACGACAGCGGCCACCGGCCGGAACGCGGGTTCCGGCCGGTGTGCAGGTCGTTCGTCGGCCTCTGGGGGCGCCGTGTCCATTTAGGCGGCCGTGACGCCGCTGCGGCGCTTCAGCAGCCACATGCCCGCGGCCGCCGCGAGCACCAGCGCCGCGCCCGACCACAGGACGATCGTGGCCGTGTCCGAGGCGGCGCCGCCGCCGCCCGTCGCGGGCGCCGCGCCCGACGTCACCGTGAAGTTCGCCGATGCCGTGTCCCCGCCGCAGGTCACCTTCACCGTGTACGTCTTCGGCTTCATCGCCTCCGTGACGGTGAACGTGCCGGTCGCGTTGTTGTTGTTCTTCACCAGCGCGAAGCTCACGTCGACGCCCTCGATGTCGCCGGTCGCGTTGTCGTTGCAGTTGGAGGCCAGGACCCCGACCTGGGTCCCCTGCACGCCCGTGGTCTGCGTGAGCGTGACCATGATGGCCGCGTTCGCGGGGGCGGCGGTGGTCAGCAGGATCGCGGCGCTGAGCGCCAGCGCGGCGAGCGTCCCGCGGACGGGCTTCGTCATTCGCATGGCACGGTTCCTCCTCGGACGGTGCCGGGTCGCCCCGGCTCCATGTGACGTGTCAAGTGCTCACGGTAATGGCTCGAATGCGCGGTCCAAGGCGGTTCTGTGGAAAACGGGAACGCGTGCGGAGAGTCGGGAATCGGACAACGCCGGGCCCGCGGGTCTGGAAAACATCGGTGCCGTCTGCCACGATGAGGACATGAGGCTTCCCGGGAGCGGTCTGGTCGGCGGTCTCGCCGCGACCGCGCGCACAGCGACGCGCCGCGCCGTCACCCGCCAGTACCCCGAGCGCGAACCCGAACTGCCCGAACGCACCCGCGGCGTCATCGCCCTCCACGAAGGCAACTGCACCTCCTGCATGCTGTGCGCCCGCGAATGCCCCGACTGGTGCATCTACATCGACTCCCACAAGGAGACCGTCGAGGTCGAAGGCGCGGCCCGGCCGCGCCAGGTGAACGTCCTCGACCGCTTCGACATCGACTTCTCGCTGTGCATGTACTGCGGGATCTGCGTCGACGTGTGCCCCTTCGACGCCCTCTTCTGGGCCCCCGACTTCGCGTACGCCGAAGGCGACATCCGCGACCTGCTCCACGACAAGGAGCACCTGGGGGAGTGGCTCGCGAACGCGCCCCTCGCGCCGCGCGGGGAGGAGGGCGCGTGACGCTCGCCGACGTGCTGCTCGCCGCGTTCGGGGCCCTCGCGCTCGGCGCCGGGCTCGCCGTGGTCGCCACCGACCGGATCGTGCGGGCCGGGCTGTGGCTCGCCGTCGCGTTCGCCGGGATCGCCGGGGCCGCGCTCGTGCTCGCCGCGGAGTTCCTCGCGTGGGTGCTCGTCCTCGTGTACGTCGGCGCGATCGTGGTGCTGCTGCTGTTCGCGACGATGCTGACGAAGGCCCCGACCGACCCGTCCGAGGACCTCGATCGGGCGCGCTGGCCCGGGGCCGCGGTCGCGGGCGGGGTGGGGCTGGCGCTGGCGGCGGCCGTCACGGGTGCGTTCGGGTGGTCGAAGGCCGACCTGGACGCGAACGGTGCTGGGGACGCGGCCGCGATGGGGGAGGCGGTGTTCTCGGAGTGGGTGCTGCCGTTCGAGGTCCTGTCGCTGCTCCTGCTGGCGGCGCTCGTGGGCGCGGTGGCGGTCTCGACGAGGTCACGGTGAACGCCGATCTTGAAACAAACGCTTCCTAGCCGCGCGGTAAGCTAGCGCGCATGACCTCACCGATCTTCGCTCTCGCCGACGAGTACATCACCTCGTACGCGCGGCTCGACCCCGCCTTCGCCGGCTCCGCCGGCATCAAGGGCGACTTCGGCGTCGCCACCGACTACGGACCCGACGCCGAGGCCGAGCGCGCGCGGCTCTACCGCGAGACCCTGACCCGCCTCAACGCCCTCGAATCGACCGGCCCGGCCGACGACCTGGCCCGGCTGCACATGGCCGAGCGCCTCCAGGTCTTCGTCGACCGCCACGACGCGGGCGAGTGGCGCCGCGCTTTGAAGGTCCCGTACGGGATGCTCCAGAACATGGTCAGCTACATCGACCTCGCGCCGCGCGAGACCGAGAACGACTGGCGGCTCAACGCCGCGCGCATGCGCGCGATCCCCGAGATGCTCGCGACCTGGCGCCAGACGATGAACGCCGGCATCGACGCGGGCGAGACGGTGGCGCTGCGCCAGGCGCTCGAAGGCGCCAAGCAGGCCCGCCGCAACGCCGAGTCCCGCGTGTTCGACAAGCACCTGAAGGCCTACGGCGACGGCTCGCAGGCCGCGGACCTGCGCGGGGCCGCCGAGGCCGCGTACGCCGCGTTCGCGTCGGCCGCCGAGTACCTTGAGCAGACCTATGCGCCGCACGCGGCCCCGAACGACGGCGTGGGCGAGGAGCGGTACCTGCTCGCGGCCCGCTCGACGCTCGGCGCGGTCCTGGACCCGCACGACGCGTACGCGTGGGCGTGGGAGGAGCTGCACCGCATCGAGGAGGAGATGGAGGCCGAGGCCGAGCGGATCCTCCCGGGCGCCGGGCTCACCGACGTCATCGCGCACCTCGACGCGACCGAGGCCGTGGAGACGTCCGAGGAGTACCTCGCGTGGCTCCAGGCGAAGCACCGCGGGGCGCTCGAAGCGCTCGACGGCGTCCACTTCGACATCGACCCGCAGCTGATGAACCTCGACGTGCAGCTCGTGCACGGCTCGTCGGCCGGGTCCGCGTACTACACGGGCCCTTCGGAGGACCTGTCGCGCCCGGGCCGCACCTGGTGGCCCGTGGCCGACCGCGAGCGGTTCCGCACCTGGGCCGAGCTGACCACGGTCTTCCACGAGGGCGTGCCCGGCCACCACCTCCAGATCGGGCAGTCCAAGGTCGCCGGGGACGGCATCTCGCGGTTCGCGAAGGTCTTCGGCTCGGTCTCGGGCCACGCCGAGGGCTGGGCCCTGTACGCCGAGCGGCTCTCCGACGACCTCGGCTGGTTCACCGAGCCGGGCACGCGCCTGGGGATGCTCAAGGGCTCGGCGCTGCGCGCCGCCCGCGTCGTCATCGACGTCGGCTGGCACCTGGACCTGCCGCTGCCCGCCGCCGAGGCGAAGCGCCACGGCGACCGCTGGAACTTCGACGTCGCGCTCGACGTGCTCACCACCCGCGGCCGCATCGCCGAGCACCGGGCCCACCCGGAGATCGTCCGGTACGCGGGCTGGCCGGCCCAGGCGATCTGCTACAAGCTGGGCGAGCGGGCGTGGGTCGCCGCTCGGGACGAGGCGAAGGCCGCCGCCGGCGCGGACTTCGACCTCAAGGCCTGGCACACCGCGGCCCTGAACCTGGGCCCGATCGGCCTCGACAACCTCGCGTCGGTGCTGCGCGGGAAGTAGCCATGACAGACGGCGGGCGCTCTGTCGAGCGCCCGCCGTTCGCGCGTCCTCTTACTGCCAGCGGTCGATCATGTCCGCCACGGCCTGGTCGATCTGCTCGCCGAGCTGGTGCAGGTGCTCCTTCTCCAGGTCCGCGAGGCTCGCGGTGAGCCGGTCGGCGCGGTCGGCGCCGGGCAGGCGCAGGAGCCAGTTGCGGGCGATGACGGCCTGCCGGTACTGGACCAGCAGATGCCCCAGATCGGACACCGGGACGATGACGTCGTCGGCGCTGCGGCCCAGCGCGGGCGCGGCGGCCTCGGCGAGGAAGTGCGCGTCGCGGGCCGCGGTGCGCATCTGGTCGCGGGCCGCGACGAGGTCGGTCGCGTGGCTCATCTTCACGTACGTGTCGAGCAGGTGGATCTTCGCCTTCGAGACGACCCCCATGAGCGAGGACGCGGGCTTGTCGCCGTCGCGCGTGAACTTCGCGTGCTCGGCGAACATCCGCACCTGGCCCAGGAGCGCCGCGACCCACGTCTGCGAGTGGACGCGCTCGATCTGCCGGTAGGACTCCTGGACCTCTTCGTCAAGGGCGCCATACCATTTCGGGTACTCGGCGACCGTGAGGCCGAGCTGGTCGAAGCGGTCGGCGAAGTGGGTGCGGAGGCGCTCCAGGTCCTCGGTGTGCTTGAGCGCGGACAGGAGCTGGTCGAGCTGCACGCCCCCGTGCGGGGTGGCGGTGAACAGGTGCTGGTAGCCGCGGATCGCCGTGCGCAGGCGGTGGATCACGGCGCGCACGCTCGCGGCGGAGCCCGGCGCGTGCCGCTCGGTGGCGGCGATCGCGCGGTTGAGCGCGTCGACCTGGCTGGAGATGTAGTACTGGATGACGGCGCCGGCGCGCGTGTTCGCCGACATGGAACCCGATGGCGCGGCCGGTTCGACGGCCGCAGTGGCTGCTGACATGGTTCCTCCCCCGGAAGACCTGCTGAAATGGAGTATTCCAGCGGGGTACCCGGGGGAGGAGCCGAAGCGAGGATTTTTCGACGATCGTTCAGGTTTCGGCCCTGCGGACGTCACCCGGAGCGATCACCGCGGTGTCATCCCTGCATGCAGTCCATCGCCGGCATCGTCGTCAACGTGCCGGTGACGTTGAAGCCGAAGGTCGCCGTCCCGTTCGCGTTGATGGTGCCGTTCCAGGCGGCCGGACCGGCCATCTGCATGTCGCCCATGGTGGTGATCGTCGAACTCCAGTGGTCCCTGATCGTGATCCCCGAGCCCGGCGGCCACATCCAGTGGACCATCCAGTTGCTGATCGCCGAGGACCCCGTGTTCTTCACGGTGACGTTCACCGTCGCGCCGCCGTTCCAGGAGGAGACGGACGCGGTCGCCGCGCAGATCGCGGCCGGGTTGCCCGTGCCGGGGTCGGTCGGGTCGTCCGAGGTGGGGTCGTCGGAGGTCGGCGGGTCGACGACGCCGCCGTCGTTGCCCGGGAAGTCCGTGCCGGGGCGCACGCCCGAGATCTCGCCGTTGCCGCCGTCGAACACGACGTCGGAGCAGGCGTAGAAGTTCTCGTTGGAGTCCGAGCGCACCCAGTGCGTGAAGACCATGTGGTAACCGGACTTCTGCGGCAGCGTCAGGTTCGCGTAGTAGTAGTGGTCGTCGCTGCCGGGCCCGCCGTTGGAGGCCGGGTTGGTGAAGGTCTGGAACTTCTCCAGGTCGTCCCAGGCCAGCGGCTGCGACGGGTCCCAGCCGTCCTTGGTGATGTACAGGTCGAAGCGGCCCGGGTGGTGCGCCCAGTTGTTGTAGCGCCACTGGACGGTGTCGCCCGCGGTCACGTGGGTCTTCGGCCAGTTCCCGGGGTCGTTGAACGCCGAGAAGTCGTACGGGCCGCGGCCCCCGCCGTCGCAGATCTGCCCGTCGGGGATGTACCCGACGGTCTTTCCCGCGCCGTTGGAGTCGAGGTTGCCGAACCAGTTGTAGAACGGGGTGGGCCCGACCTGGTCCAGCGCGGACTGGCAGGCCTCGTTGTACGGGTCGAGCGCTCCGTTGCCGCCGAGCGCGTCGAAGTAGCACAGGTACTGACGCGAGCCGGGGAACACGGTGGCGCCGTGGGCCTCCGCGTCGCTCTTGGTGAACAGCGTCGAAATGGTCATGGCCGCTACTGCGGCCAGCACCATCGACATGACGACGGCGATGCGGCGGCGTCTGCCGCCGAGCACCGCCGTGGCGGTGGTGGACATGGAGTTACTCCTCTGCCGGTCTGGAGCGCTCCCAACCAGGCCCTGCGAGCCCGCGCGCGATCTTGTGGACTGCTGCTGACGCGAATTCCTATATTCGAGTGTATCTATATTGTGGCGCGGAGCGCAATCACCCCCCCTGTCGGTGCGGATCGGACCGGTCCCCCGCGTCCCCCACGTGGATAGACTGGGCTCCATGGACATCGGAGACACCGCCCCGGCATTCACGCTCGCCGACGAGACGGGAGCGCCGCGCAGCCTCGACGACCTCGTCGCCGACGGTCCGGTCGTGCTCTTCTTCTACCCGCTGGCCATGTCGGCCGGCTGCACCGCCGAGGCGTGCCACTTCCGCGACCTCGCCGCCGAGTTCGGCGAACTCGGTGCGACCCCGGTGGGCATCTCCACGGACGCCGTCGAGCGCCAGGCCGAGTTCTCGCGCAAGCACTCCCTGGGCTACCCGCTCCTGTCGGACACGGGCGGTGAGATCGCCGAGGCGTTCGGGGTGCGCCGCAAGATCACCATCGTCCCGACCAAGCGCAAGACGTTCATCATCGGCGCGGGCCGCGAGGTCATCGGCGTCGTGAAGAGCGAGATGAACATGCGCGCGCACGCGGACAAGGCCCTGGAGCTGCTGAAGGCCCGCAAGTAGAAAGAGGCGGCCCGAAGGCCGCCTCTGCACTAGATCTTTGTCGCGAGTTCGCGGAATGCCTTGCCTCGGTGGGAGATCGCGTTCTTCTCGGCTGCACTGATCTCAGCGCTCGTGAGCGTGAACCCGTCGGGCACGAACAGCGGGTCGTATCCGAACCCGTTGGCGCCCCGGGGCTCCCGGATGACGCGTCCGGGCATCTCGCCGTGGACGACGGTCTCGCGGCCGTCCGGGTAGGCGATCACTGCGGCGCAGACGAACTTGGCGGTGCGAAGCTCGTCGGGGACGTCGGAGAGCTGGTCGAGCAGCAGCGCGTTGTTCGCCGCGTCGTCCTTCCTGCTCCCGGCCCAGCGGGCGGAGAGCACGCCGGGCATGCCGTTGAGGGCGTCCACGGCGATGCCGGAGTCGTCGGCGATCGTGGGGAGGCCGGTGTGCTTGACGCCGTCGCGGGCTTTGAGCAGGGCGTTGCCCGCGAAGGTCAGCTCGGTCTCGGGGGTCTCGGGGTACTCGTCCACGGCGTCGAGGCCGACGAGTTCGACGTGCGGGGCCGCTTCGGCGAGGATCTGGCGCAGCTCGTCCACCTTGCCCGCGTTGCGGGTCGCGAGGAGCACCTTCACGAGCTGAGGAGGGTCCGGGCCTGGAGGCCGGCGAGTTCCTTGCAGCCCTTGAGGGCCAGGTCCAGGAGCTGGTCCAGCTCGGTGCGGTTGAAGACCGCCTCCTCGCCGGTGCCCTGGACCTCGACGAAGTCGCCTTCGCCGGTGCAGACGACGTTCATGTCGACCGACGCGGCGACGTCCTCCTCGTAGGGGAGGTCGAGCACGGGCACGCCATTGACGACGCCGACGCTGATCGCCGACACCGAGGTGGTGAGGATCTTGTCGGGCTTGCGGGCGAGCTTCTGGTCCTTGAGCCAGTCGACCGCGTCGTGCAGCGCGACGTAGGCGCCGGTGATCGAGGCGGTGCGGGTGCCGCCGTCGGCCTGGAGCACGTCGCAGTCGAGGGTGATGGTGTTCTCGCCGAGGGCCTTGAAATCGACGCAGGCCCGCAGGGACCGGCCGATCAGGCGGGAGATCTCATGGGTGCGTCCGCCGATCTTGCCGCGGATCGACTCGCGGTCGGAGCGCGAGTGCGTGGAGCGCGGCAGCATCGAGTACTCGGCGGTCACCCACCCCTCGCCCGAACCGCGCCGCCACCGCGGCACGCCCGGCGTCACCGACGCCGTGCACAGCACGCGGGTACGGCCGAATTCGACCAGAACCGACCCTTCCGGGTGATCGGTCCAGGAGCGGGTGAACTTCACGGGGCGCAGCTCATCGGCGGCGCGCTTGTCAGGTCGAGTCATCCTGACCAGCCTACGGCAGCGTACAGGCGTGTGACACACTAGTTGCTGCTCAAATGAGAGCACCGGCACGCGACCCGACCGGCCCCCATCCCCGGTCGCTCCCGTGCCCGGCGCGCGAACGGCGACCGCACTTCCGGTCCGCCGCGTCGCGCTTCGCGCGAGTGGCGGAACTGGCAGACGCGCAGGATTTAGGTTCCTGTGTCCTAGGACGTGGGGGTTCGAGTCCCCCCTCGCGCACCGCAATCCCTCTCGGCCGTGTCCTCGATGTAGACATTTCCCGCAAAGCCGAGCAACCGTCCGCGGCATCGGCCGCGTCTTGTCAGCGGTGCGCGCTTTCTCGTCCTGTCAATTCAGAGGAGACTCTCCATGCGGAGACGAAAGAGCATTGCGGCGGTGGCGGCCGTCGGCGGATTCGCGGTGGCCGGGCTGGCCGTGACTCCGTTCGCGAACGCGAACGAGCCCGGGCCGCCGGCGGCGGCCGAGGCGGTTTCATCGGCTACGGCGGTCACCGGGACCGTCGTCCTTCCGACCGGCGACCGGGTGACCGTGGCGCCGAACGGCGTCAAAGGGTTCGAGCCCGCCGCGGGCCGCGAGGACATCGGGTACCTCGTGCTCGACGACGGCATCGTGGTCCCGACCGACCGGGTCGAGGCGCTGAAATCCGGCGCGGAGGACCCGCGACGGTACAACGTGCCGCAGCTGCTGGCGGCCGGCTATACCGATGCGGCCGCGGTTCCGGAGGCCGAACTCGACCCCCGCGACTACGACGGCCTCGTCCCGGCAGGCGAGCATGCCGAGTCGGCGGCTGAGACCCAGCCGGTCACCGTCGCCATCGCAGACGCCGCGGACGCCGTCCCCGACGGTGACTTCATCCAGTGGTACGACGCGGCCACCGGGGACAGGGGCCGTTTCGTGTTCGACGAGACCGGCTCCGGGACCGTCGAGCTCCCCGCGGGCGAGTACCTGCTCTTCGGCGGTGTCTGGAACGAGGACGAGGCCGGAGCGGAGACCGAGGTGGTCACCGGCGTCCTCCCCGTGACCGTCGAGGACGATCCGGTCGACACCCGCTTCGGCGGTTCGGACGTCTCTCCGGTGACCAGCGAAGTCGAGCAGCCGGACGCGGTGTTCGACGGCTCCCAGATCACTGTCGGGTTCCAGGGCCCGTTCCATGAACCGGGGGACGGGACGGGAGTGCTCTATTTCCTCGGTCCGGACACCGACGCCTACGTCCTGCCCGAGCCGGAGCTGCCCGAGGGGTATGTGACCGACTTCGTCTACAAGTCGCGGTTCGCGAGTCCTGACGGTGCGGCGGAGCCGTATCTGTACAACCTCGCGTTCGGCGGGACCGGCAGCTACCCCGCCGATCTGTCGCTCTCCGTGGCCGACGAGGAGCTGTCCGTCGAGGAGACCACCTACAACGACCTCGGCATCGCGACGAGGGGCAGGACCTGCGACAGCGGCAACCCGGGGTCGGCCTTCGGGGGCTGGTGCCGCGTGATCCCGACACCGGCCCCTTCCACCCGCACCAACTACCGGACCGCCGGGCCCGAGACCCCCTGGGGCGGCTACAGCGACTTCGGTGCCTTCGACGAGATCGACTTCTACATGCTGGACGGCTTCAGCAGGTACTACCAGGACCGGGTGCTCGAAGCGGGCAGGACGGCCGCCGCCGAGAACTTCGGTCCGATCGGCGGAGGGACCGCCCAGATGGTGCTCTCCGACGACGGCGACACGACTTGGGGATCGGTGGTCCTCTGGCCCGCCGGAGGCCACAACGGCGAGACCGTCGACCTCATCGGCTACACGGGGACAGCGGAGCTGAGCCTCGACGGCGAGGTCCTGGGCAGCGTCGACGACACCGACTTGGCGCTGGGGTTCAGCGCCGAACTTCCGAAGGCCGGCCGCTACACGCTGACGTCCAAGTCGAGCCGAGGCACCGACGTGGTCCCCTTCGGCACCAACAACACCCTCGCGTGGGAGTTCGACCTCGACCCGGCCGCGATCCCTGAGGACGAATTCCTTTCGGCGTCGCTGCCGGTGGTGGCGATGAGCGCCGACGGCGTCGACAGCGGCTACGTCGACGCCGACGAACCGCTTGACGTGACCCTTGACCTGGCCGTCGAGCAGAGCGCTGAGCCGGTCACCGCCGAGTCGATGACGTTCCAGGTCTCCTACGACGAGGGCGGGACCTGGATCGACGTCCCGATCGACCTCGACTGCGGCACCGCGACCGCGACCCTCGAATTCCCCGAGGGCGCCGAGGCCGTCTCCACCCGGTTCTTCGCGACCGACGACGCCGGGACCGAGGTCGAGCAGACCACGATCCGGTCCTTCGGGCTGAAGTAGACGAAAGCGGGTCCGGCGGGGCAACCCGCCGGACCCGTTGCGGCGTATGGACGGTGACGTGTGATTCGACCGAAAGGTGATCTTCATGTACGTTGCCAAGACCGCCAAGCGCACCGCCTTCGCCGCGCTCGCGGCCGCCGCAGTGCTCGTTCCGGCGACCGCCGCTTCCGCGCAGGACACCGAGATCCCCGAGGAGGGATGGGAGTACTCCGAGCAATGGGACTTCGTCCAGGACGAGTACACCGCCGAATTCCAGGCCGACGTCGACGAGGCGCTCGCGGAGCACTTCGCAGACTGGGGCAGTGAAGCGGGCCTGGAGGCCACGCGGCTCCAGAACTACTACATCGACGGGGTGAACGAGACCCCGGTGCAGCGCAAGTTCAAGGTCGACTTCTGGGGCGACTCGGGGAACGACGGGCTTGAGGCCGGGATCTACCTGCCCGGTGGGATCACTCCGGGCATCCAGGACTCGACCGGCGGCGAGGAGTACGACGCGCACTACCTCCTCCGCTGCACCGCGGCGGACACCGCATGCGAGACCAGTGAGACCGAGGACGGCGACGTGGTCGCCTACACGACCGACGGCACCTACGTCGAAGCCGCCGTGTTCCACGAGGACGGCTCGGTGAGCTGGGCCTGGTTCGGCGCCTTCGAAGGTGAGACCGACGTGACCCCCGACCAGCTCGTCGCGTTCGTGCTCGACCTCGACACCGAGCCGGTCTGGCACGCGCTCGAAAACGACTAGGAAAGCACCGCGGACCACGGCCCCCGCCGCCTCCCCGGCGGGGGCCGTTTTCATTGCGGCAGGCGGGATCTGACGGCGAGGGCCGCGCAGGCGACGACGGCGAGGCCGCCGAGGAGCGTGGGGAGGCCGAGCGGTTCGCCGAGGAGGAGCGCGGACCAGGCGATGGTCATGACGGGCTGCACGAGCTGGACCTGGCTCACCTGCGCCATGGGGCCCAGGGCGAGGCCGCGGTACCAGGCGAAGAAGCCGAGGAACATGCTCACCGCCGAGAGGTACGCGAACGCTCCCCATTGGACGGGGGTGGCCGAGAGCGGCTGGTCGACGAGCGCATAGGCAGTTGCGGCCGCCATCACGGGGGAGCCGAGGACGAGCGCCCACGAGATCGTCTGCCACGCACCGAGTTCCCGCGCGAGCAGGCCGCCTTCGGTGTAGCCCACCGCCGCGGCGGCGACCGCCGCGAACAGGAGCAGGTCGGGCCAGCCGAGGGAGCCGAGGCCGCCGTTCCCCAAGGCGGCGAACGCGACCGCCGCGACCGCGCCCGCACCGGCCGCGATCCAGAAGCGCCGCGGCGGGTGCTCCCTCGTGCGCAGCACGGTCATCGCCGCGGTGGCGGCGGGGAGGAGCGCGACGACGACCGCGCCGTGGCTCGCCGACGTGTGCTCCAGCGCGAACGAAGTGAGCAGCCCGAACCCGGCGACCACGCCCGCGGCGACGAGCACCAGGCGCCGCCGCTGGCTGCGGGTCGGGAGCCGCTGGCGGGTCGCGGCCAGCGCGACCGCCGCGAGCACTGCGGCGATGGCCGCGCGGCCCGCGCCGATGAACAGGGCGGACATGCCGTCGACGGCGATCCGCGTGAGCGGCAGGGTGAACGAGAACGCCACGACGCCGAGCAGGCCCCACCACAGGCCCGCCCGGGCCCGCGATAGCGGTGGCGCCGCCAGGACAGTAGCGCTACTGTTGTCTCTCATGGTCAACGATAGCAGCGCGAGGATCGCCGCGGCACTGCGCGAACGCATCGCCGGCGCCGCCCCCGGCGCCCGCCTGCCCTCCACCCGCGACCTCGTCGCCGAATTCGCGGCCAGCCCCGTCACCGTCCAGCAGGCCCTCCGGGCCCTCGACGCCGAAGGGCTCCTGGAGCGCAGGCCCGGCGTCGGCACGTTCGTGCGCGCCGTCCGCACCGCCAGGCCCAGCGACTACCGCTGGCAGACAGCGGCACTCGGCGCACCGCCCGCGCGCGTCCCGCGCCTGCCGACCGCGCTCAAGACCGCCGGGAACGACGTGATCGCCCTCCACTCCGGCTACCCCGACCGCGACCTGCTCCCCGAACGGCTCGTCCGCGCCGCGTTCACCCGCGCCGCCCGCGGCGACGCCGCGATGAGCCGACCGCCCGCCGCGGGACTGCCCGAACTCCAGCACTGGTTCGCCGCCGAACTCGGCGAGACCGCCCCCGCCGGAGTAGCGCCGCCCACGCCCGGCGACGTCATCGTCATCCCCGGCAGCCAGACCGGCCTCAGCTCCCTGTTCCGCGTGCTCGTCGGCCCCGGCCGCCCGCTGCTGGTCGAATCGCCCACGTTCTGGGGCGCGATCGTCGCCGCCGCAAGGGAGCACGTCGACCTCGTCCCGATACCGACAGGGCCCGACGGGCCCGACCCCGACCTCCTCGACGAGGCCTTCGACCGCACCGGCGCCCGCGCGTTCTACGCCCAGCCGAACTTCGCCAACCCCACCGGCGCCCGCTGGACCGACCGGCTCACCGAACGCGTCCTCGACGTCGTGCGCGGCCGCGGCGCGTTCCTCATCGAGGACGACTGGGCCCACGAGTTCGGCATCACCGCCGACCCGCGGCCCGTCGCCGCCCGCGACGACACCGGCCACGTCGTCTACGTCCGCTCCCTCACCAAGAGCACCTCCACCGCCGTCCGCGTCGCCGCCATCATCGCCCGCGGGCCCGCCCGCGACCGCATCCTCGCCGACGCGCAGGCCGAGTCCATGTACGTCAGCGGCCTCCTCCAGGCCGTCGCCGCCGATGTCGTCACCCAGCCCGGCTGGCGCACCCACCTCAAAGGGCTCAGGCACCAGCTCGCCGCCCGCCGCGACCTCATGGTCGCGAGCCTCGCCGACCACGCGCCGCAAGTCCACCTCGAAGCGATTCCCCAAGGGGGCCTGAACCTCTGGGCCCGCCTCCCCGACGGCACCGACCTCCCCGCGCTCGCCCGCGCCTGCGAGGCCGCCGGCGTCCTCGTCGTCCCCGGCGACGAATGGTTCCCCGCCGAACCCACCGGCGCCTACCTGCGTCTCAACTACTCCGGCCCCAACCCCGCCGCCTTCCCCGACGCCGCCCGCATCATCGGCCGCGCCCTCGGCAGCGATTGAGGCCGCAAGGTGCGCCGCCGTTCACCTTGCCGCCACCGAGCGGACGACTCCATCGCGGAGATTCGAGGCATGAGTGCTGTCGATGAGGTGGACCGGGTGGCGGCTCTGGCGCTGGCCGTGGAGCGGTCCGGACTGCTGCCGTTGGAGGAGCAGGCCGCGCTGCTCGACACGTACCGGCGCGCCCGCGAGCGGGTGCTGCGGCAGGGGAGCGGCGATGACGTGCGGCGGCTGCGGGAGATCGACGAGGCCATGGGGCCCAGGCGGATGCTGAGCCGTCTCTGAGGGCCGGTGGGGGTGCGCCGAGGCGGCGCTCCCGCGTTCGGCGAGGCGATTCTTACAGTTCTTTGAGGTTGCTCACAGGAAGGGCGCGGCCTGCGGCGATAGGCATTCAGGGCACTGGAATGAAGGAGCCTGGAGTGAGCGAAGCGCCTGAACGCAAGGACCGCGTCCTCGTCGTGGACGACGAGGAGAACATCGCCGCGCTCCTGTCGGCGACCCTCCGGCTCACCGGATTCGAGGTCGAAGTCGCCCGCGACGCCGCCGGGGCGCTCCGCGCCGCCGCGGCATTCGAACCTGATCTCGTGATCCTCGACGTCATGCTCCCCGACATGGACGGCTTCGAGGTCGCGAAGCGCCTGCGCGCCGGGCGCGACCTCCCCGTCCTGTTCCTCACCGCCCGCGACGCCGTCCGCGACCGCGTCACCGGCCTCACCGTCGGCGGCGACGACTACGTCACCAAGCCCTTCGACCTCGAAGAGGTCGTCCTCCGCATCCACGCGATCCTGCGCCGGGCCAAGGCGCCCGCGCCCGCCGAGGACCGCGTGCTGCGCTACGCCGACCTCGAACTCGACGAGACCGTGCACGAGGTCCGCCGCGCCGGGAACCCGATCGAGCTGTCGCCCACCGAGTTCAAGCTCCTGCGCTACCTCATGGTCAACGCGGGCAAGGTGGTCTCCAAATCGCAGATCCTCGACCGCGTCTGGAACTACGACTTCGGCGGCAACGGCCGCATCGTCGAGTCCTACGTCTACTACCTGCGCAAGAAGATCGACGTCGTCGAGCCCCCGCTCATCCAGACCGTTCGCGGCTTCGGCTACGCCCTCAGGCAGCCCCGCAGATGATCCGCCCGCGGCGCTGGCGGCACTGGACCGTCCGCTCCCGCATGGCGTTCACGATCGTGACGCTGTGCGCGCTCGCGCTGGCCGCCGCGATCCTCATCGCGACCGCGCTCCTCCAGAACGTGCTCACCGAGCGCATCGACTCGCAGCTGACCACCGCCGCGGACATGGCCCGCGGCAACGACCACCGCGGCGACCAGGCGTTCGCCGAGGACGGCGGCTTCGAGCCGCCGTCGCCGCAGGCCGGGCTCCCCGACAGCCCGCGCATCTACCTCTACGGCGCCGACGGGACGCTGGAGCACACGCTCGGCGACGACGCCCCCGAACTCACCGGCCTCGGCGACCTGGCCGGGCGGGTCGGCGAGACCGCCACGGTCGAGGACGCCGACGGGAACTCCTGGCGGATCCTCGTGGAGGAGGCCGAGGACGCCGACGGGTACGTCGTGTTCGCGCTGTCCTCCGAGTACATCGGCGCCGCAACGGAATCGCTGCTGCTCATCGGCGGCGGCACGGTCCTCGCGATCCTCCTCGTGCTCGCCGTCAGCGCCTTCTGGGTCGCGCGGATCGGCCTGCGTCCGCTCGACCGGATGGAGGCCACCGCGGCCGCGATCGCGAACGGCCGCATGGACGAGCGCGTCACCGACACCGACCCGCACACCGAGACCGGCCGCCTCGGCCAGGCCCTGAACACGATGCTCGGGCGCCTCCAGACGGCCCTCGACGACAGCGCCGCCTCCGAGGCGCGCCTGCGCCAGTTCCTCGCCGACGCGTCCCACGAGCTGCGCACGCCCCTGACCTCCATCAAGGGGTTCGCGCAGCTGTACCGTCGCGGCGGCGTCCCGCCCGGGCCCGTCATGGACGACACGATCGGCCGCATCGAGGCCGAGTCCCAGCGCATGGGGCTCCTCTTGGACGACCTCATGCTCCTCGCCGCGCTCGACCGGCAGCGGCCCCTCCAGCGCGGCCCCGTGGACCTCCTCGGCGTCGCCGCCGACGTCGTCGGGGACGCCCACATCCGCGCGCCCGGACGCTTCATCGCCTTGGAGGCGTTGACGGGCGGCTCGGAGGAGTTCCTCGACGCCGTGGACATCAAGGGCGACGAGCCGCGCCTGCGGCAGGTCCTCACCAACCTCGTCGCCAACGCGCTGCGGTACACGCCCGGGGACGCGCGCATCGCCGTGCGCATCGGCTGGAGCCGCAGCCCCGGGCCGCGCTGCCTCGCGCAGATCGGCGAGCTGCCCGCGCTGCCCGCGGCGGTCGTCGAAGTCGCCGACACCGGGCCCG
Source organism: Glycomyces artemisiae (assembly GCF_003002955.1). GTDB lineage: Bacteria > Actinomycetota > Actinomycetes > Mycobacteriales > Micromonosporaceae > Glycomyces > Glycomyces artemisiae. The sequence continues at coordinate 85,301 of NZ_PVTJ01000015.1, read as the reverse complement.
GGGTCGCCCCCGAGCACGCCGAAGCCGTGTTCGAGCGGCTCTACCGCGCCGACCCGGGACGGGTGCGCGGCGGCGAGGGCGGCTCAGGGCTCGGACTGTCGATCGTCGCGGCCATCGTCACGGGCCACGGCGGGTGCGTGCGGCTCTCCGAGACGCCCGGCGGGGGCGCCACGTTCCGCGTGCTGCTCCCCGCCGACGGCGCGCGCGCCTAGCCGCCCGGGCCATGAACTCCCGGACCCCTGGTCGTCGGGGCCCTGGTCGCCTGGGCCCTAGTCGTCGAGGCCCAGCTGCTTCTTCAGGCGCGCGACGTGGCCGGTGGCCTTCACGTTGTACTGGGCCGACTCGATCTCGCCCGCCTCGTCGATGACGAAGGTGGAGCGGATGACGCCCGTGATCGTGCGGCCGTAGTTCTTCTTCTCGCCCCAGGCGCCGTACGCTTCGAGCACCTTGTGCTCGGGGTCGGACAGCAGCGGGAAGGTCAGGCCGTCGCGCTCGACGAACTTCGCGAGCTCCTCGGGTTCGTCGGGGGAGATCCCGACGACCGCGAAACCCGCGGCCTGGAGGCTCGCGAGGCTGTCGCGGAAGTCGCAGGCCTCCTTCGTGCAGCCCGGGGTCATCGCCCGCGGGTACGCGTAGAGGATCACCTTGCGGCCCTGAAGGCTCGACAGGGTCATCGTGTCGCCGGTGTCCGTGGCGAGCGTGAAATCCGGTGCCGTCTCACCGGGCTGAAGTCGTACGTTCACAGGTCGCAACCCTACCTTCCGTCCCTGACAATCGCCTGGGAGCACGCTTGACGCTCGCTGTCCGATCGAAGCGCCCCGCGACGCGTCCCGATATGTGCGACCGGGTTGACGCGCCCGGCTCCGCTATTGCAAAATAATTGCAATAGCCTCACGTGGGTTGTTGATTCCAGCGTGGGCGCCTTGCAGCCGGCAGGGCGGCCGCCGCAAAGTCCCCCCGGACACATACCGAAAGGCGCGCCGCCCGTGGAAGACCTCGCGCTGCACATCCCGACCGACGTCATCGACGGGCCCACGTCGCTCGTCACCGCCCTCATAGCCGCCATCGCGGTCGCCTGGTGCACCGTGGCCGCCCGCAGGGGACTCGACGAGCGCCTCGTGCCGCTCGCCGGGCTCGCCACCGCGTTCATCTTCGCCGCGCAGATGCTCAACTTCCCGATCGCCGCGGGCGTCTCCGGGCACCTCCTCGGCGGCGCGCTCGCCGCCGCGCTCCTCGGGCCCTGGCTCGGGGCGCTGTGCGTCACCGTCGTCATCGTCATCCAGGCGCTCCTGTTCGCCGACGGCGCCGTCACGGCCCTCGGATTGAACGTCGCCAACATGGCCCTCATCGCCACGTTCACCGCCTACGGCGTGATCGCCTTGGCGCTCAAGGTCCTCCCGCGCACCCGCTGGGGCCTCGGCGCCGCGGTCTTCGCCGCGTCGATCGTCAGCGTCGTCGCCGCCTCGGCCGGGTTCGTGCTCCAGTTCTGGGTCGGCGGCGAGCCCGTCGGGCAGTCGTTCGGCGCCATCGCCGGGGCGATCCTCGGCACCCACGTGCTCGTCGGCATCGGCGAAGGCGTCATCACCGCCGGAGCCGTCACCGCCGTCGCGGTCGCCCGCCCCGACCTCGTCCACGCCCTCCGCGGCACCCCGCTCGCCCAGCCCGCCCCCGCGGTCAAGGAGGCCTCCTGATGAAGAAGCTCCTCATCGCCGGCACGATCGTCACGCTCGTCCTCGCCGGGTTCGTGTCCCTGTTCGCCTCCGCCTCGCCCGACGGCCTCGAATCGGTGCTCCTCACCGGCTGCGACACGTCGGAGGGCGAGATCACGGGCGGCACGTGCGTGCTCCAGTCCGCGGGCGAGCACGAGATCGGCGGGGCTTTCGCCGACTACGGGATGTCGTTCCTGGACAACGAGATCCTCGGCGCGTCGCTCGCCGGCATCCTCGGCGTGCTCCTCACCCTGGGCGTCGCCACCGGCCTGTTCTGGCTCCTCGCCCGCGGGAAGAAGCCCGCCGAGGACCGCGCGTGACCGCCCGCGCGGAGGGCCGCCGGTGAGCGCCGTCGACGGCCTCCACCGGCCCGGCGACTCCCCGCTCCACCGGCTCCGGCCGCAGGTGAAGATCGTCGCGCTCGTCGCCTTCACCTGCGCCATCGCCGCGACCCCGCGGGAAGCCGTGTGGGCCTTCGGCGTCCACGCGCTGATCCTGGCCGGGCTGTTCGCGCTCGCGCGCATCCCCGCGGGCTGGGTCTTCACCAGGAGCCTGGTCGAGTCGCCGTTCCTGGTGCTCGCGCTGGCGTTCCCGTTCATGGTCGAGGGTCCCGCCGTCCACGTGTGGTTCCTCCAGGTCTCCGAACCGGGCCTGTGGGCCGGGTGGAACCTCCTCGCGAAGGCCACGCTCGGCGTGTGGGCCGCGCTGCTGCTCGCCGCGACCACGCCGGTCGCCGGGGTCCTCGCCGGGCTGTCGCGGCTGCGCTGCCCCGAGATCCTGCTCCAGATCACCGCGTTCGCGATCCGCTACGCGCACTTGACCGTGGCCGAGGTGACGCAGATGCGGCTGGCGCGGCTCGCCCGCTGCGACGACCCCCGGTTCCTGTGGCAGGCCGGGGCGCTCGCGCGCAGCCTCGGCACGGTCTTCATCCGGTCCTTCGAACGCGGCGAACGCGTCTGGCAGTCCATGGCCGCCCGCGGCTACACCGGCCGCCTCCCGCTCGAAGTCGGGCCCGCGCCCGCGAGCGCATTGCAGTGGACGGCCGCGATGACCGCGCCCGCGGTCGCCGCCGCGGTCGCGGCCTGGACGGCGGTGAACGCATGAGCGCCTTGGACTTCCGCGGACTCGGCCACGCCTACCCGGACGGGCACCGGGCCCTCGACGGCGTCGACCTCGTGGTGGAGGAAGGCGAGCGCGTCGCGATCCTCGGCCCGAACGGCGCCGGGAAGACCACTCTGATGCTGCACCTCGCGGGGCTGCTGACCGCGACCGAGGGGGAAGTGTCGGTGGGCGGTGTCAGAGTGGAGAAGAAGACGCTCGCCGACATCCGCCGCCGCGTCGGCATCGTCTTCCAGAGTCCCGACGACCAGCTGTTCATGCCCACGGTCGCCGACGACGTCGGGTTCGGCCCCGCGAACCTCGGGCTGCGGGGCGCGGAACTCGCCGAGCGCGTCGCCGCCGCGCTCGCCGCCGTGGAGCTCGCGGACCTCGCCGACCGCCCGCCGCACCACCTGTCGGTGGGCCAGCAGCGCCGCGCGGCCCTCGCGGGGGTGCTCGCCATGCGCCCGGACATCGTGGTGTGCGACGAGCCCTCCGCGAACCTCGACCCGGCCAGCCGCCGCGACCTCGCGGCGATCCTCCACCGCACCGCCCCGACACTGCTGCTCGTCACCCACGACCTGCCGTACGCGCTCCAACTCTGCGACCGCGCCGTCATCCTCGACGCGGGCCGGGTCGCGGCGGACGCCCCGATCGCCGAACTCCTCGCCGACGCCGAACTCCTGGAACGCCACCGCCTGGAGCTCCCGTTCGGCTTCTCCCTGGAGACCGCCCTCGCCGCCCTGCGAGGCTGACTCACCTGCGGATCGATGTCGTACCCGCCGGGCACCATCGAACCGGGGGCGTCTCAGCACGGCCGCGCCCGGCTCTGCCCCTGCCCGGAAACTTCCGCATCAACGCCGGTGGGGCGCAGCCGAACGGCTGCGCCCCACCGGGTTCCAGTCGAGTCAGGCGGCGTCGATCGCGGCCCGGACTTCGTCGGCGAAGGAGGCGTTCTCGACGACCTCGCCGTTGACCTTGGCGGTCGGGGTGCCGGTGACGCCGCCGTCGCCGGTGGCCCACGCGGTGCCGTCCTGGACCCAGCCCTTGTAGGTGCCGTTCTCGACGCAGGTCTGCCAGGAGGCGTCGAGGCCCACGTCGTCGGTGCCGATCGCGATCAGCTCGTTGTCCGACAAGCCGGTCGAGTTCTCGGCGGGCTGGTTCTGGTACAGCGCCAGCGTGTAGTCGAGGAACTGCTGCTCGCCGACGTCGGCGGCGCACACCGCGGCCGCGGCCGCGCGCGTCGAGTACTCGGTGCCCGACGAGAGCCGGTCGAGGATGGTGATCGGGTGGTAGTTGATCGTGACCGAGCCGTCGTCGAGCCACGCCTGGAGGTTCTCCGAGTACGCGGACTCGAACTGGTTGCACGCCGGGCACATGTAGTCGATGAACAGGTCGATCTCGACCGGCCCGGAGCCGAGCGTCACCCCGTACGAGTCGCTGACCGCCGCGGTCGGCTCGTTCACCTCGTAGTCGTCGCCGCGGCTGTTGTACCAGATCCCCACGCCCAGGAGCCCGCCGATGAGCACCACCGCGGCGCCCACCGAGACCCACAGGAGGATCTTGCGCCGCCGCGCCTCCGCGGCCTGCTGCTTCCGCAGGGCCTCCGCGGCCTTCCTGCGCTCGTTCTTCCGCTCCGAACTGCCCATGTGCCTCGCTCAGCCTTTCTCAGGTCCAACACTCGATTCACGAAGCGGTTTCGAGTACGCTCAGCGGCGATGCACAGCCGTCTGACCACCCGACAACGTCCCCCCGCCCGGAAACGCCGCACCCCCTGGCACGGTGCGGCCGCCGCGCGGCGGCACGCCGTCCGCCTCGCCTGGTCGTCGCTCGCGGCGGTCCTCATCGGGGTCCTGTGGGCCTCCGCGGCCTCGGCGCACGCCGCAGCCACGAAGACCACCCCGGTGTCCGGGGCGGTCCTGGACGAGGCCCCGAGCGAAGTCGTCGTCGAGTTCAACGAGCCAGTCACCCCCGTAGACGCGGGCACCGGCGTCGTGGCTCCCGATGGTGACCGAGCAGACACCGAAGTGGTCCGCAGCGAGGACGGCACCCAGGTCACGATCACCGTCGACGCCGACCAGGAGGGCACCTACCTGGTCGGATACCGCGTCGTCTCCGACGACGGCCACCCCGTCTCCGGCACGTTCACGTACTCCGTCGGCGCCGAGACCGAGGCCCCGAGCGCCGAAGCGCTCACCGCCGCCGGAACCGACCCGCTCGTCCAGGCGCTCCTGTACGGCAACCGCTGGTTCGGCTACGCCGCACTCGCGCTCGCGCTCGGCGCCGGGATCCTCCTCGCCGCCGGCGCCCGCCCCCGCGAGGCCGCCGCGAAGCTCGTCGCCCTCGGCCTCGCCGTCGTCGCCATGACCGCCGTCCTCGGCCTGCCGCTCCAGGCCGCGTACGAGAACGGCACCGGCGTGTCCGACCTCGACGCGGTCGGGCTCCAGTCCGTCATGCAGTCCAACATCGGGCTCTCGGCCCTGCTCAGACTCCTCCTGGTGCTGCTCGCCCTGCCGCTCATGCGCGTGTTCGTCACCGCCGAGGAGCAGCCGGGAAAGCCCGTCGTCGCGGGCCTCGCCGCCGTCGGCCTCGCCCTCGGCGCCACCTGGCCGCTCGCCGGGCACCCCATGGCCTCCGACCCCGTGGTCGTGGCGTTCATCGCCGACTGGGTCCACCTGACGACCGCGCTGGCGTGGGGCGGCGGCGTGTTCGCGCTGCTGATCCTGGCGCTGCGGGGGGACACCGAGATCCCCGACCGGACCGCCGCGACCTGGCTCGCGCTCGTGCCGTGGCTCATCGCGAACCTCATCGTCGCCGGGATCGCGTCGTCGCTCCTGCACATCGACTCGATCGACGCGCTCACGCAGACCCAGTACGGGAAGCTCGTGCTCCTCAAGTCCGGGATCCTCATCGTCACCGTCGCCATCGGCCTGCTCACCAGGCGGGCCATGCTGCGCGGCAGGGAAGGCCGCGCGCGGCTGCGGCTCATGGCCGGCGTCGAGACCGTGTTCCTCGCGGTGGTCCTCGGCGCCGTCGCGGTGCTCGTGCAGGCAGTCCCCGCGAAGACCGCGCTCCTGGAGGCCGAGACCACCGAGTCGGCCTCGACGGAGACGGCGACGCTCGTGACGACCGAGGCGTTCACCGCGCAGGTCGTCCTCGAACCGGGCAGGCCCGGCGCGAACAGCGTCCGCATCCTCGCCGACGACCTCGAAGGCGCCGCGTTCGAGGCCGTCGAATGGGAGGCCGTCTACGGGCTCGAAGGCGAAGCGCCCCAAGAGCTCCGGCTCATTGAGCTGCGCACCGGCATCCTCGCGGGCGAGGCGAACCTCGGCGAGGCGGGCCGGTGGGTCTTCACGTTCACGCTCACCGACGCCGCAGGCAACACGGCCACCGCCGACGCCGAGATCGACGTGTCCTAGCGGCTCACCAGTCGCCGAACGCGGCCTCGGTGTTCCGCCACAGCCGCTCGCACCACGCTTCGAGGTCACGCTCCAGGTACTCGGCGAGGAACCGGGCCGTGTAGTTCACCAGCGCCGGGTGGTTCCGGTACCCGCGCACCGGGATCGGGGCCATGAACGGCGCGTCGGTCTCCACGAGCACCAGCTCCGCGGGGGCCGCGGACGCGGCGTCGCGGAGGTTCTGGGCGTTCTTGAACGTCACGTTCCCGGCGAAGCTCATGAAGAACCCGCGCCGCGCGCACTCCTTCGCGAACGCGAAGTCCCCGGAGAAGCAGTGCAGGACCACGCGGTCGGGCGCGCCCTCGGCGTCGAGGATCGACAGGACGTCCTCGTGGGCGTCCCGGTCGTGGATGACGAGGGTCTTGCCGCGGCGCTTCGCGATCTCGATGTGCGCGCGGAACGACCGCTGCTGCGCGGCCCGCCCGGCCTCGTCGGTCCGGAAGTAGTCGAGCCCGGTCTCGCCGAGGGCCGCGACGCGCGGCAGCGCCGCCAGCTCGTCGATCGCGCTCAGAGCCGCGTCGAGGTCGGCGAGGCGCGGCGCCTCGTTCGGGTGCAGCGCGGCGGCGGCGAGCACGCGCGCGTCGGCGTCCGCGAGGGCCGCGGCCCATCCCGAGGACGCGACGTCGGTGCCGACCTGCACGACCCGGGCGACCCCCGCGGCTTCGGCCTCGGCGAGGCGCGCGAGCACCTCGGGCGCGTCCGGCGCGGGCGTCGGGAGCTCCTCCTCGGACCCGAACACGTCGACCAGGTCGAAGTGGGTGTGGCTGTCGGCGATGGGGAACGGGAGCGGCTCGGGGAGCGGCGCGGGCTCGGATCGGTACACGTGACAACCATGCCACGCCGAGCGCGCGGGCACTCGCGTGTGCCGCCCGTAACATCTTCTTCATTTCATGGACATCCCGGCCTGACAGGACCGGCCTACGTTGGCGGACAGCCGGTTCACCGGCAGTGAGGAACCGACACGTATATAAGCCTCTGAATACCAGGCGACATCGCCGTCGCACCGCGCAGACGAATCGAGCCGCACATGACCCGCGACCTCGCGTCCCGCCGCAACCGCGCCGCAGCGCTCCAGCAACGCCGCCCCGCCGTCCCGGCCGACCAGGACCAGCCGCTCCAGATCACCACCGTCGAATGGCAGGGCGAGAAGTTCCCCGGCGCACCCTACGCCGACGGCGCCGCCTGGGAGCTGTTCTCGGCGCTCCCGCGCCCCGACTTCCTGCCGAACCACCGGCACGGCAGCGAGTACCCGTACCGGCACGTCGTCCACGCCGGGGAGGTCCTGCGCGACGGCGTGCCCGCGGCCGTCGCCGACGAGCGCTTCCTCACCGTGCCGCTCGCGCCCGGCGTCGACCTCGAATACGTGCGCCGCCTGACCCAGACCCCGCACCTCGAACCCGCCGCGCGGGCCCTCCTCGACCGGGTGCGCGAGTCCGCGGCGCCCGGGGTCGGCGAGATCATGGAGCGGCCCGTCACCGCCGCGCAGGCCGCGCGGCTCCTGGAGACCGCCGCGGTCCCGGGCGGGTTCTGCTACCGCCGCTGGGACATCGCGCACCTGTGCACGCCCGCGTCCCGGGCCTCGCTCGGCGGCGAGACCGAGTCCTCGGAGCCGTGGACGCTCGCGCTGCGCTGGGCCGCCGCCGACCCCGCGGACTACCAGGCGCCGGTCGCCCCCGACTACGAGGGCCTCACCGCGATGCCGTCCTCCGACCGCCGCGGCACGCCCGTGCTCGGCACCGGCTTCGCGATCTCCACCGCGCACGTGCTGCCCGAGCACGTCACCGCCGACCTCGCCGACCTGCCGCTCCCCGAGGGCGCGAAGCTCGTCGCGTACACCGCGAGCGGCGTCGAGACCGCGCTGTTCTCCTACGCGGGGCAGCAGTGGACGCCGCTGACCCTCGAACGCCGCGTCGACATCCCCGGCGTCGAGATCGGCCGCGCCTACCAGGTGCGGCGGGTCCTGCGCGAGGCCACGCGCGTCGTCTGGAACGGCATCGCCGGGACGCTCGTCGACGCCGACGACGAGTGGGGCCGCTTCCGGCTCTCGCGGCCCAGCCCCGACATGCTCTCGCGCACGGGTGCGGAAGCGGTGCGCCGCGGGATCTACGAGAAGTGGGTCAGCCGCGCCGAACTCGCACCCGCGGTTTGAAGCTCGAACGCGCAGCGGCCCCCGGCGAATCCGCCGGGAGCCGCTGCGTCTGTCCTGCTTACGAGTTCAGCCGCTCGATCTCCTCGTCGACGATCGACGGGTCGAGCTTCGCGAACACCGGGACGGGCTTGTCCAGGGGCGTCCCGGGCGCCAGCGGCACGGACTCCCACTTCGGGACGTCCGAGTAGTCGCCGGTGAGGATCGGGTACGGGCCGTCGGTCGCGCCGCCCTCGTCGAGGTCGGCGACCTCCTCGATGCGCGGCATCGGCGCGAACACGCCCGTGCCGCCGAGGAGCTCGTGGACCTTCTGCGAGGAGTGCGGCAGGAACGGGCTCATCACGGTCTTCAGGTCGGAGACGGCCTGGAGGACCGTGTAGAGGACCGTGCCCTGGCGCTTCGGGTCCTCCTTCATCTTCCACGGCGCGGTGTCGGCGAGGTACTTGTTCGCCGCGGCGACGGTCTTCATGGCCTCGCCGATCGCCGCCCGGACCTTGTTCTGCCCGATGAGGTCCCCGACGGCGTCGAAGGACGCCTTCGTGGCGTCGAGGAGCTCGCGGTCGATCGGTTCGAGCTCGCCGGGCTCGGGGACGGCCCCGAAGTTCTTGGCGGCCATGGCGACCGAGCGGTTCACGAGGTTGCCCCATCCGGCGACGAGCTCGTCGTTGTTGCGGCGCAGGAACTCCGCCCACGTGAAGTCCGAGTCCTGGTTCTCCGGGCCGGCGGCGCAGATGTAGTACCGCAGCGCGTCGGGGGAGTACCGCTCCAGGAAGTCGCGCACGTAGATGACGACGCGCCGCGACGACGAGAACTGCTTGCCCTCCATCGTCAGGAACTCCGAGGAGACGACCTCGGTCGGCAGGTTCAGCTTCCCGAGCGCGCCCGGCTCGCCGCCCTTGCTCCCTTCGCCGTTGGCGCCCAGGAGCATCGCGGGCCAGATCTCGGAGTGGAAGACGATGTTGTCCTTGCCCATGAAGTAGTACGAGACCGCCTCCGGGTCCTGCCACCACTGCTTCCACGCGTCGGGGTCGCCGGAGCGGCGGGCCCACTCGATCGTGGCGGACAGGTACCCGATGACCGCGTCGAACCACACGTACAGGCGCTTGTCCTTGCGCTCCACCCACCCGTCGAGCGGGATCGGCACGCCCCAGTCGAGGTCGCGGGAGATCGGGCGCGGCTGGAGGTCGTCGAGGAGGTTCTTGGTGAACCGCACGACGTTCGTGCGCCAGCCCGTGCGCGTGTCGAGCCACACGTTGAGCGCGTCGGCGAACGCCGGGAGGTCGAGGAAGAAGTGGTCCTCCTCCACGAACTTCGGGGTCTCGCCGTTGATGCGCGACTTCGGGTCGATCAGGTCGGTCGGGTCGAGCTGGCGCCCGCAGTTGTCGCACTGGTCGCCGCGCGCCGAGTCGAACCCGCAGTGCGGGCAGGTGCCCTCGATGTAGCGGTCGGGGAGCGTGCGGCCCGTGGACGGGCTGATCGCGCCGAGCGTCTTCTTCTGGAGGATGTAGCCGTTGCCGTAGAGGCTGGTGAACAGCTCCTGCACGGTCTTGTAGTGGTTGCCGGTCGTGGTGCGCGTGAACAGGTCGTAGGAGAGGCCCAGGGCGTCCAGGTCCTCGACGATGATCCGGTTGTACTTCGCGGCGGCCTCGGCGGGCTTGAGGCCCTCGGAGTCGGCCTGCACCAGGATCGGCGTGCCGTGCTCGTCGGTCCCCGAGACCATGAGGACGTCGTGACCGCGCATGCGCATGTAGCGGGCGAAGACGTCGGCGGGGACCCCGAATCCCGCTACATGTCCGATGTGCCGGGGGCCGTTGGCGTAAGGCCAGGCCAGCGCGGTCAGTACGTGAGTCATGCGCCCCATGGTATCCGTCCTGACATCTGGACATGCCGCCCTCCGACCGCGTCGGCGGCCAGGTCACGGCCGGGTCGCCACCCGTTCGGGCGGTGACGACACACTATCCCTGCGCGATTGCGCCCGGCTTCGCCGATTCGGTGATGCAATAGCCCGTATGTCTGGAACACACCGCGCGGCCGACCAGCCCCAGTCCGCCGGCTACGGCGGCGCCGACCACGGCGTGCCCGAGGTCCCGGCCGCCTACGGCGCGGTCGAGCACGACACGGTTGAACGGGGCACGGTCGAACGGGGCGCTGCCGAATACGGTGCGGTCGAGCACGCCGAGCCGATCGGGCCCGTCGACTGGGACCCCGCCGAGGACGCGCCCCGCCCGGTCGCGCAGCGCAGCCCGCTCGGGTCCCAGGCCGACGGCATGGCCGCGATCCGCGCCGTGTGGGAACGGGCCGCCGAGACCGAGAAGCGCCGCCCCGCCAAGCCCGGCCGGCCCCAGCGCCGCCGCGAGCCCAAGCGCCTCGGGCCCGCGCTCCTGGGCGTCCTGGTGTGCGCGTGCCTGCTCATGTTCTTCGCGTGGGCCGCCGCGCCCGCGCTGTGGATCAGCATCGGCCACGCCGACCACGGGACGGTGACCGTTACTTCGTGCAAGGACGGGTTCGCGCCGTCGTGCAACGGCCGCTTCGTGACCGACGGCTGGTCGAAGGACCTCGCGCTGACCGGCGAGGTGTCGGCGGCGGACGTCGGGACCGAGCTCTCCGCGCGCTCCACGGGGCCCGACGCGCACAGCGCGTACGTCGGCGGCACCGGCGGGCTGCTGCTGCGCTGGGCGCCCGCGCTGGTGCTGTTCATGGTCGTGGCGATGTCGATGGTGTCGGTCTCGGGTGCGACGCGCCTGTACGAGGGCCGCTCGGGCGCGATCGGCCTGTGCTGGGTGTTCGCCGGGGCCGTGCTCGCGGCCGCGCTCGCGTTCGCCTGGTGAGGCGCCGCACCGCCGGTCCGTCCCCGTCCCGTAGCAGCCGGTGCATGATCGCCGCGGGCGGCGCGCCCGCGGCCGCGCCGCGCTGTAATCGCCCCCACCAGTGCCGGACTGCGTCAGAACCGCCTCCCTGGCGCGTCGTAGAGTTGGGGCGCCCCCGGAACTCCGCCTGAACGGCGCTTGGCCGCGCCCAACTGAAATGACCGTTCCTTCCCCGCAGCGGGGCTTTGGGAGACAGCGTGAGTGATTCTTCGAAACCGGTGGCGCAGACCTGGTTCGGACCCATCACCGCCGTGCAGCGCCGCGCCATGTTCGCGCTCGTGCCGGTGGCCGTGGCGTTCGGCCTCGTCGTCGGACTGGCGTTCCTGCCGGTGACCAGCGGCATCGGCGGACTGGCCAAGGTCGGCTCCGAGGCCGTCCTCGACCTCCCCGACGAGCTCGTCCTGCCTCCGGCGCCGGAGGCCTCGACGCTGTACGCCTCGGACGGGAAGACGGTCATCGCGACGTTCGGCGACCAGTACCGGGTGCAGCTGGAGTACGACCAGATCCCCGACTCGGTGATCCAGGCGCTCGTCGCCACCGAGGACTCGAACTTCTTCGAGCACAACGGGGTCGACCCCGAAGGCGTCATGCGCGCCCTGGTCACGAACATCGCCGACGGCGGCACCTCCGAGGGCGCCTCGACGATCACCATGCAGTACGTGCGCCAGGTGCTCTCCTACACCGCGACCACCCCCGAGGAGGTCGCGGCGGCCAGCGAGGTCACCATCGACCGCAAGGTCAAGGAGATGGGGTACGCGCTCGCCCTCGAAGAGGAGATGTCGAAAGAGGACATCCTCACGAACTACCTGAACACCGTGTACTTCGGCAACGGCGCGTACGGCATCGGCGCGGCCGCCCAGGTCTACTACGGGAAGGTCCCCGCCGACCTCACCGTCGCCGAGTCCGCGATGCTGGTGGGGCTCATCCAGTCCCCGAGCGTCTACGACCCGATCAACGGCTCCTCCGAGGCCGCGCTGGCCCGCCGGAACCACGTCGTCAACCGCATGGTCGACGTCGGCTACCTCACCTCCGACGAGGGCGAGACCGCGAAGGCCGAGGACCTCAACCTCAACCCGCAGGAGGCGAACAACACCTCCGGCGGCGCGATCGACTCCGACTACGGGTTCTTCGTCGACTACTTCGAGAAGTGGTGGGAGCAGCAGGAGGACTTCGGCGACTCCGAGGAGGTCCGCAAGGCGCGCCTGTACCGCGGCGGCTACGAGATCACCTCGACGCTGAACGTGGAGCTCCAGGACGCGTCCCAGGAGGCCATCGAGAACCAGCTGGAGACGGGGTCGGAGTACGCGCTCGGGTCCGTCGTCGTCGAGCCGGGGACCGGCGCGATCGAGGTCATGGCCGTCAACCGCAACTACTCGAACGACGTGTCGGACAACGGCCCCAACACCGCGAACAGCGACTACAAGGGCTCCTACCCGAACACCACGAACCCGCTGCTCAGCGGCAACGCCGACGTCAACGGGTACCAGGCGGGGTCCTCGTTCAAGATGTTCACGATGCTCGCGGCGCTCGAAGCGGGCATGCCGCTGGACACCACGATCTACTCCCCGTACCAGTACACGTCGAAGTACATCGTCGGCGACGGCGAGGCCGCGTGCGGGAACCACTGGTGCCCGAAGAACGCGTCCCAGTCGGAGGTCGGGAACTACAACATGTGGACCGGGTTCGGGGAGTCGGTGAACACCTACTTCGTGCAGCTCGCCGAGCGCGTCGGCGTCGACAAGGCCATCGACGTGGCCGAGCGCCTCGGCATCAAGTTCCGCAACCAGCAGGACCTCGGGCACGTCGAGAACAACCCGGAGTCGTTCGGGCCGTTCGTCCTCGGCGTCACCCAGACCACGCCGCTCGACATGGCCGCCGCCTACGCGGCGCTGCCCGCCGACGGCGTCTACTGCAAGCCCACGCCCGTGACGTCCGCGCTCACCAACTCCGGCGGGACGATCGCGTTCGCGAGCGAATGCGACCAGGCCGTCAGCGTCGAGGTCGCGCGCGCCGCCGTCGACGCGGCCCGCTGCCCGACCGGGTACGGCGCCGCCGAGGGCAACTGCACCTGGGGCACCGCCGAGCAGGTGAGCGCCGCCGTCGACGGGCCCGTCGCGGGCAAGACCGGCACCACCGACTCCAACTCCACCAACTGGTTCGTGGGCTTCACGCCGAACGCCGCCGCGGCCGCGTTCGTCGCCGACCCCGACAGCCCCCAGAACTACGTGGGCAAGTCGAACCTCGGCAAACCCGCCAACGCCGTCGCCGACATCCTGGCGGCCCAATGGGAGATCAACGGCGAAGGGGACTTCACGCCTCCGAGCGAGCTGGTGCACTGACCGTGAAGGGGACACCCTAAACTCGGGCCGGTGAGCGCCACCGCAGTCCGGCCCGAGCAGCCGCCAGCCGCCTGGCGGCCGACCCCGCTCCCCGGCCCCCTCCCCGCCGTCCGGGCGCGCCTCGCGGGCACCGTCCCGCCAGACCGTCGCCGCGCCCTCTGGGTGACCCTCGCGGTCACCGGGATCGCCGCGGTCCTGCGCCTGATCGGCCTGAACCACCCCAAGGGCCTGATCTTCGACGAGGTCTACTACGCGCAGGACGCGCACACGATGCTCTCCCACGGCGTCGAATGGGACCCGGGCGCGACCGGGTCGGCGTACGTCGCGCACCCGCCGTTCGGCAAGTGGCTCATCAGCCTCGGCGAGATCGCCTTCGGCTACGACGAGGTCGGCTGGCGCATCGCCGCGGCCGCCGCCGGGATCATCGGCGTCGCGATCCTCATCCGCCTCATGCGCCGCCTCACCGGCTCGACGCTCCTCGGCGGCACCGCCGGGCTCCTCCTCGCCGTCGAGGGCTCGCACTTCGTGCTCTCGCGGACCTCGCTCCTCGACATCTTCCTCGCGACGCTCATCCTCGCCGCCATGTACTGCGTCGTGCGCGACCGCGACTGGCGCCGCGCGCGCTGGCTCGCCGCGATCGAGGACGGCCTCGACCCGCGCCGCCGCCGGCCGCGCCTCGGCGTCCCGTGGTGGCGCGTCGCCTCCGCGGTCCTCCTCGGGCTCTCCATGGCCACCAAGTGGTCCGCGCTGTGGTACATCATCGCCGCGATCGTCCTCTACATCGTCTGGGACTGGCGCCTGCGCGCCGACGTCGGCGCCCGCAAGCCCTTCCGCGACACCGTCATCTACGAGTTCGGGCAGAACCTGTGGTTCGGGCTCCTCGCGATCGGCGTGTACGTCCTCTCCTGGACCGGCTGGTTCCTCAACGACACCGGCTCCTACCGCCACTGGCTCCTCGACCAGGGGCGCTCCGAGCCGCCCGTGTTCGGCGCGCTCGTGAACTGGTGGGAGTACCACATGAGCGTGCTCAAGTTCCACGAAGGCCTCTCCTCGGAGCACGCCTACCAGTCCTGGCCGTGGCAGTGGCTGTTCGACCTGCGGCCCGTGGTCTTCTACTGGAGCTCCGACGTCAACTGCGGCGCCGCCGACTGCGCCTCGGAGGTCCTCCTCCTCGGCACGCCGCTGCTGTGGTGGACGTTCGTGCCCGCGACCCTCGTCCTCCTCGTGTGGGCGATCGCGCGCCGCGACTGGCGGGCCTGGTTCCTGCTCACCGGCGTCGGCGCGGGCATCCTCCCGTGGTTCCTCTACCCCGACCGGACGATGTTCTTCTTCTACACCGCCCCGGCCGTCCCCTTCTTCATCGGCGCCGTCACCTGGTGCCTCGGCCTCATCATCGGCCGCCACCGCCGCGGCGAGCTCTCCCTGGCCTCTCCGGAGCGCCGCCTGACCGGCGCCCTCATCGCAGGGGCCTTCGTCGCCGTCGTCGTCCTCTGCTTCGCCTACTTCTGGCCCATCTACACCGGCGAGGCCCTGCCCCGCGACGAATGGCAGGCCCGCATGTGGCTCGACTCCTGGATCTGACGGGCCTCCGGACCCCCGGAGGCCCCCGAGAGACCGGGCCCACACAACACCCCCGCAGCCCCCTTCCGCGGCCGTGCTAATCTTGTCGCCGCAAGGGGCTTTGGCGCAGTTGGTAGCGCGTCTCGTTCGCAATGAGAAGGTCAGGGGTTCGAATCCCCTAAGCTCCACAGAATCGGATATTGAGTACATGAGCGGTCATCGAGTTGATGACCGCTTTTTGCTACCTCAAGGGCGATGGTCGGCGAGAAGACTTTGCGGTGGTTGCCGACCCCAAAGCGCCGGGCTACCGGCTGATCCGTTGTGTCGCACACGGCCTGGGGGATCCTCGATCAAATTGGATCGGCAGCTGTTCATCGCCGCCTCCCGCATCACCGCCGACGCGGCCGAGCGCTTCGGGCGCTCCGCGACCGCGCCGTGATTGTCGGCTCCCGCATCGAGATCTGAACGCGCACAGGCGGGCGTGACCGCGGACCCGATGAGGAGGGCTGACCGCGGTCCGGCCGATGAGCGTCAGGTCCCGTTGCGCTGCCGGGTCGCGGGGCGGCCCGGCAGCGCACGGTCCTAGCGGTTCAACGGGGTCTCATCCACGACGGCTTCGAAGTTGAAGGTGCCGGCCTCGACGTCGATGCTGGTGATCGTGATGGTGATGGCGTAGTCCGCGTCGGTTGAGACGTCGTTCAGCACGCAGGAGTGGATCGCACCCTCATACAGGGTCCTCGTGGCGGCGTCGCCGCAGTCGATGTCGTTGCCCGCCCCCCATTCGGCCGCCACCGCGTCCGCGACCGCCGCGGCGAAGTCCGGGGCGGGAACCACGATGCTGTTCGCGTCGGCGGCCGGTGCCGAGGTGTCGGCCTCGGCGGGATCGGAGGTCGGGGCCTCGCTGGGGGCGTCGCCGGGCTCGGAGGCCACGTCCACGCTGATCTCGTAGTCCGCGCCTTCAACGCTGGTGAAGGTGATGGTGGCATCGTACTCGGCGCCGGTCTCGGTGGAGGTCGCCACGCAGTCGACCTCCTTGCCTTCACTGACGATGATCGAGTCGTCGCCGCAGTCGAGGTCGGGACGCGATCCGGTCTGCTTCTCCAGGGCGTCCGCGGCCAGTTCGGCGAGTTCCCCGCCGGAAACCGCGGGCCCGGCTTCGGCAGTGCACGCCGCGAGTCCGAGGAGGGTGAGGGCAAAGGGCAGGGCCGCTAGTTTTCGGCTGGGCACAACGGGGCCTTTCATTCGCTGGGTGAGGATTGCATTCTCCTGGCGTGCTCGACGCCTCCCGGAGGAACGGCGAGACCGGCGAGCGTTCTGCTTGCGGCGGTGCCTCGCCTCGGCCTGCCGCGGCCGTAGACGATGCCGATTTGATCCGACGATTAGGCAATCCTTCTAGCGGGATGAGCGGCATACAAGGTGGGACACCGGCGGGATTCCGGCAGGAGATGATGCCGCTGGCGGCGGCATCGCAGGTCAGCCCCGTTCGGGCCGCTGTCGGCGCGAGGCGGGGGGACCCCGTGGCACGCGGCCGGTCACTACCGTTCTGGATGCCGCTCCCCAACGCCCCGCGGCCCGAACTGAAGGACGAACCCTCATGGAGCAGACGCAGTACCGCGGCTTCGATCCCGTTCTCGACGCACGGCCGGTGATGCACTCGCAGTTCTTGCACCGCGGCGAGGAAGTCCTCTTCGCGGTCGGGGTCTTGCCCGCGAACACCGCCTACGACGTGCGGGGACGGGAGCGGAACGGCAGCCCGAAGCGGTTCGTCCTGTCCGCCTTGAAGACGACGCTGGTCACCACGATCAGGGTGATCGCGAAGCTCATTGCGATCTACCTGAGCCCGAACTTCTTTCCCGAGCTGAGCGGCAGACGCGTCGTGCCGGTGACCGTCTCCGGCCCGCGATCCGACTGCCGGGCAGCGGCGCTCGCCGACGCCGCGCGCAGCAGGACCGGCGTCTGGATCCTCACCGACCGGCGGTTCGCCTTCGCCGAGGTGCGCGACCACGACCAGCGAGCGACGGCCCCCGAAACGACCGAGGACCGTCTCGAACTGCTGAAGTGGAACCTCGACCTGCCCGGCAGATGGTCACCCGGCCAGGAGGACCAGCAGCTCGGCCCGGTGACGACCGTCCCGGTATTCGAGTTGTCCGCCGACCGGTACTGGGACCGCAGCCGGGACCGGCGCAAACCCAAGGGCTCCGTCGAAGGCGTTTTCCATCTTCTGGAATTCCCCGACGGGTCCAGCATCGCCTTGGGCATCGACAGCCCGGTCTGACAAGCAGCAGCGCCGCCTCCCGACTGAGCAACGGGGCTTGCGACGAGGGCGATCGTGCTGCTGTGCGAGTCGGCCCCGGCAGCGCCCGGCGCCTTCCCCGCGAGACTTGCAGCCGTCGACCTTGTCGACCTCCCTGACCCGGGACTTCCCGAACCGGAGCCGCGTCGGAGGTGAAGCGTTCACCGGTCGAGGATGCGCTGCTCCTTTTCCGGTGCGATGCCGATCTCGGCCGACCTGTCGTTCACTTCGAATGCCGCATCGCGCATCCACTTCCAGGCGTCCCGGACGGTGTCGGCGATCGGCCGGTTGACGAGCCCGGCGGCCCTCGCTTTCGTGGAGTCGACGTCCCAGGTCCCCGGGGAGGTCCGCCAGAGCGGCAGCTCCGACCACTGCCCGACGCCGTGCTCCAGCAGCACCTCGTCGGGGGTCCAGACCAGTTCGGAAGCGGCGCCGGTGACCTCGGCGCAGGCGTCGAGGAAGTCCCCGAACGTCGCCTCGCCCGACCCGGTCAGGTTGAACGCCCCCTCGACGCCGCTCGCGGCCGCATCGACTGCGAAGTCCGCGATGTCTCTGACGTCGATCGGCTGAATGCTCCGAGCTGGATCCCCCGGGGCGAGGACGCGTCCGCCGCGGGCGATCCGGCCGAGCCACCACGGGAGCCGACCGACGTACTCGTGCGGGCCGAGCACGACACCCGCCCGCAGTAGCGCGCTTCGCTCCGTCCCGTACACCTGGAGGACCGCGGCCTCGCAGCCGGACTTCTGGTAGCCGTACTGGCTGGGTCCGTTCTCGGTGTCGGTCCCGAACGTCTCGTCGGCATCCGGCGGGCACGGCAGGGTGGGCGAATCCTCGGTCAGCGGCTGCACCGGCCAGCCTTCGTAGACCGACAGCGTCGAGATGAACAGGAACCGCCGCACCGACGGTTCGAGGATCTCCGCGACTTCGAGGACGTTCCGCGGCACGTACCCGGAGGAGTCGACGACCGCGTCCCAAGGCCCCGCCGCGGCCAGGCGCTCCAGGTCGGACCGGTCCCACCGGTCGCCCCGGATCGCCGTGACACCGGGCAGGTCGAGACCCGACCGGCCCCGGTTGAAGGCGGTCACGTCCCAGCCCCGCGCGAGTGCTTCAGCGGCCACCGCGCGTCCGACGAACTGCGAACCTCCGAGGACGAGCAGTCTCAAGTCGTCACCCTTTCTGATCGATGCGGTACCGCCATCGATGGCGTCGATGACGGTGCGGACTCGATCATCCCGTTGATGCCGCCGGTGGGCAAGCACGCCCCGGACCCGACGCAGACGACCTGCGATCGAGGCGTCGCCGACCCGCGAGGTCTTCAAGGCATTCGAGGAGCGCGACCGCTTCGCGGGCATCAGCGCAGCAGGCTGCGAATCAGGCATCGGCTCCGATGTCCAGGAGTGAGGCGAGGTACCGGCGGAGGTTCGCCGGAGTGACCAGCTGCTGGGTGACGCTGGGTGTCGTGATCAGCGAGACCACTAGGCGGATGCCCCACTCGATCTCGACGTCGAGCCGGTCCGGTGCCACGACCTCTTGCCGGTCCTGGTGCACGTAGCCGGACATGGAGGCGATCCCCCGCCGCAGCATCGGTTCGGCCCGGGTGGTGAGCCATGGCAGCACCGCGTCCGGTTGCTCACGCAGGAGCGCCTGGAGCAGTGCGTGCTGGCGGGCGTAGACGACTGTGAACACCACGGTCTCGACGAACCGCTCGCGTCGTGCGCGCCGATCGACGATCACGGGCCGGACGGCATCGAGGTACCGGTCGACCTCGCGGTTGAGCAACGCTTCGGTCACCGCCTGCTGATCGCCGACGTACTTGTAGACCGTGGGCCGCGAGACGCCGGCTCGTGCGGCGACCAGGCCGTGGATGCGGGCCTGCGGCCCTCCTTCAAGGATGCATGCCTCAGCGGCGTCGAGGATGCGCTCGCGAAGCTCCCGGTCGCTCATGTGGTGGCCTTCCGTCCTCTCACTGCCCCGCTCATAGCCCGGAGCGTATCCGGGCCGGTGCCGCGCCGGGCGTCGAGCGTTCCTTCCTCGCGTGGCCGGACGATGGCGCCCTTGCGAGGATCGCATCGAGCGTTCACATTACTTATAGAAATGTAAACGCCCGTGGTGCTGGGTCCCTCGTCCTTCAGGTCTGGATGCCACCTCGGCCATCGACCAAGCGGAGCCCGGCCCAGCCCCGGGTTCTCCGAAGTTACGGAGCTCAAATGTCGGCAGCTGCGCGTTCACTCCTCGGCCCCCCGCGTCGGCCGCGCTCCCCGATCGACATCGTGCACGCCGTCGCCGCCGGATTCGCCCGTCCCGATTTCAGCGTCCCGGACCTCGCCGGCCATCCGGTCCAGCGGTGGTGCAACGGAGTCGACGCAGTCTGGGATCAGGCGCGGAGCTTCGCCGACTTCTGGCGAGAGCACAAGCCGCGGCCGGTCCGCTGTGGGTCGTGCTCGGCGACTCCACTGCGCTGGGGCTCGGCGCCTCTGCTCCCCTGCACGGCTATGTCGGCCGGGTGCACGTGGAACTCGTTCGGCAGACGGGCCGACCATGGCGGGTGGTCAACCTCTCGCGCGCCGGCGCCCTCGCTTCGAGCGTGCTCGCCCGACAGCTGCCCCAGCTCGATGAGCTGCCCGCCGCCGCATTGGTGACCCTCGGCGTCGGCAGCAACGACATCCTGGTCACCCGCCGAGGCGGCTGTGCGACACGCTGCGGACGCTGATCGCCCGTCTGCCCGACCGTGCCGTCGTTCTCGACCTGCCGCTGCCGAACAAGTTCTGGGTGGTAGGCGGAGTGTTCACTCCCCGTGTCGCACGGGTGAACCGAGCGATCGACGCCGCGGCCATGGCGCGAGGATTGCCCGTCGCCTACCTGTCCCGCAACTTCACTCCTCCCTGGAGCGGCAAGTTCGCCGCCGATCGATTCCACCCGAGCGACCTGGGATATCAACTCCAGGCGCAGATCGTGTTGGAGGCCGTCCTGCCATAGGAAGAACGGCACCCGCCTGGCGGCGGGTGCCGTCTCCCCGGGACTCGGGCGCGGTCAGCGGGCGGATCTGGCGCTGCGGGCGAAGATCGCGCCGAGGCCGATCATGCCGACGGCGAGGATCAGGTGGAGCCAGTTGTCGGCGTCGTTGAGCGGGACGAAGTTCGCCGCGGAGTCGAGGTCGATGAGCAGGCCGTAGATCCACAGGACGAAGTAGATCGCGCCGCCGATGACGAGATAGGTGACGGCGCCGGAGGCGGTGCGGGCCATCAGGAGGCCCACGACGCCGAAGAGCAGGTGCACGATGTTGTGGAGCGCCGACACCTCGAACACGCCCAGCAGAAGGGCGTCGGAGTGGTGCCCGGCGAACGTCATCGTGTCGAAGCCGGTGGTGATGCCCGGAACGAAGCCGAGCACCCCCACCAGGAGGAATACGACTGCGACGACCATCGTGACGACCTGCACCGGCGTGCGGCCGCGCGTCTGTTGAACGGTCATTTTCGGACTCCTTTTCCGTTGGGCGGGGGACGGGCGGGTACCCGCTGCCATGACCCGTATTCGGAGCCGCGGCGGTCGGGGATGGGTCCGGCCCGGAGGTCTTCTCCGCGGGAGCCGGAGCCGGGTTGCACTTATACCCCCAGGGGGTATAGAGTCACGGCTGATCGGCTGTCGATACGGGAGGAGCCTCCGGTGAGTGACCATCACGAGCACGGGCATGAGCAGCACGGGCATCACATGGCGGCGCACGCCGACCACGAGCACCATGACCGGCACGAGCACCATGACGCGCATCAGGGGCACGCCGGGCACGGCGGGCACGACAAGCACGCCGGGCACGACCCTGAGGCGTTCCGGCGGAAGTTCTGGTTGAGCCTGGCGTTGACCGTGCCGCTGGTGGCGACCAGCCACATGATCATGGACTGGTTCGGGTACACGCTGGAGTTCCCGGGGATGGAGCTGGTCGGGCCCGTGCTGGGTACGGCCGTGTTCGTGTACGGCGGGTGGCCGTTCCTCGTGGGCGGGGTGCGGGAGGTCCGGGACCGGGTGCCGGGGATGATGCTGCTCATCGCCACCGCCATCTCGGTCGCGTACATCGCTTCGCTCGCAACCAGTCTCGGCTTCTTCGACCTGGAGTTCTGGTGGGAGCTCGGGGCGCTGGTGACGATCATGCTGCTGGGGCACTGGCAGGAGATGAAGGCGATCGGGCAGGCGCAGGGGGCGCTCGCCGCGCTGGCGGCGCTGCTTCCCGATGAGGCCGAACGGGTCAAGGAGGACGGGTCCGTCGAGACCGTGGCCGCCTCGGAGCTTGCAGTTGGCGACGTCGTGCTCGTGCGGTCCGGCGCCCGCGTCCCCGCGGACGGGGAGGTCGTGGACGGCGAGGCCGAGATGGACGAGTCGATGATCACCGGCGAGTCCAGGCCCGTGGCGAGAGGCCAGGGGGCGCGGGTCGTCGCCGGGACCGTCGCCACCGACTCGGCGATCCGGGTGCGCATCGACGCCGTCGGCGACGACACCGCGCTCGCGGGCATCCAGCGGCTCGTCTCGCAGGCCCAGGAGTCCCGCGGCCGCGGGCAGGTCCTCGCCGACCGGTTCGCCGCCGTCCTCTTCTACATCGCCATGGTCGCCGGCATAGCGACGTTCGCGGTCTGGTCGCTCCTGGGCGACCTCGACTCCGCGGTCGTCCGCACCGTCACGGTCCTCGTCATCGCCTGCCCCCACGCCCTCGGCCTGGCGATCCCGCTGGTCATCGCGATCACCACGGCCGTCTCCGCGAAGGCCGGCATCCTCGTGAAGGACCGCCTCGCGATCGAGCGCATGCGCACCGTCGACGCCGTCCTGTTCGACAAGACCGGGACGCTCACCAAGGGGGAGCACACCGTCGCCGGCGTCGCGGGAACCGAAGGCGCCGACCAGGATTCGGTCCTGCACCTCGCCGCCGCCGTCGAGTCCGACTCGGAGCACCCGCTCGCCCGCGCCATCGTCGCCCACCACGGCCACGAGCACGGCGAAGGCGCCCGCGCCTCCGACTTCCGCTCCCGCACAGGACGGGGCGTCGAAGCCACCGTCGACGGGAAGCGGTACGCCGTCGGCGGGCCCGCGCTCCTGCGCGAGCTGGAAATCGAAGCGCCCCAGGCGCTCTCCGGGGACGTCGACGCTTGGTCGGGCCGCGGCGCCACCGTCCTCTACCTGATCGCCCTCGGCAGTGCTCACCACGACGGCGACCCCGAAGTCCTGGGCGCCATCGCCCTCGAAGACGAGGTGCGGCCCGAGGCGAAGCAGGCCATCGCCGACCTGCGTTCCCAAGGGGTGCAGAAGATCGCGATGATCACCGGGGACGCTCGTGCGGTCGCCGAGGCCGTCGCGGCCGACCTCGGGTTCACCGACGCCGACGAGGTGTTCGCCGAAGTGCTGCCCGCGGACAAGGACCAGGCCGTGGCGCAGCTCCAGGAGCGGGGCCTGCGCGTCGCGATGGTCGGCGACGGCGTGAACGACGCGCCCGCGCTGGCGAGGGCCGACGTGGGGATCGCGATCGGGGCGGGGACCGATGTGGCGATCGAGTCGGCCGGGGTGGTGCTGGCGTCGTCGGACCCGCGCGGGGTCGGCGGCGTGCGGCGCCTCTCGAAGGCCAGCTACCGCAAGATGATCGAGAACCTCGCGTGGGCGGCGGGCTACAACATCGTGGCGATCCCGCTCGCGGCCGGCGTGCTCGCGGGCGTGGGGGTCACGCTGAGCCCCGCGGTCGGCGCGGTGCTCATGTCGGCCTCGACGATCGTGGTCGCGCTGAACGCGCAGCTGCTGCGGCGCGTCAAGCTCGCCCGGTGAGTGCGGGTCCCGGTGCGCTAGGCGTGCACCGGGACCCGGCGCAGGTCCTCGACCACGGTGGCGTACGGCAGCTCCGCGAGCTCCTCGCCGGAGAAGAACCGGGTCATGAGGTCCACGAGCTGCGCGGGCCGCTCCAGGTGGATGAGGTGGTCGGCGCGGGCGATCTCCACGTACCAGCTTTCAGGGCAGGTGAACGCGAGCTCGCGGCACAGCGCGGGCGGCGTCAGGTTGTCGTGCTCGCCGGTGGTGAACAGGATCGGCGCGGCGGGCGGCACGGACGGGTCGATGAGCTCGCGCGAGAGCAGCCGGTGCGTGTTCGCGATGAACTTCGCGAGGTCCCCGTCGTCGGCGGAGCCGAAGCGCATCGACATGATCCGGCGGACCACGGCCTTGCCGACGATGTCCGGCTCGGGGCTCATGAGCGCCTCGATCGCGGCCGGGCCGAACCGCTCGCGCGGCCCGGACTCGGCGAGGGCCACGGCGGCGCGCATCATCGGCCGCGACTCCGCGGGGATGCCGCCCATCGTCCCGGCCAGGACCATCCGGCCGATCCGGTCCGGGTGGGTCTGCGCCATCCGGTACCCCACCGAGGACCCGTAGGAGCCCGCGAAGACGTTGGCGCGCTCGATCCCCAGGTCGTCGAGGAGCCGGACCAGGGCCTCGACCGGGACGTCCGGGCCGAGGTACGGCGGCAGCAGGTCGGCCTCGCCCCAGCCGGGCAGGTCCGGGCACAGCACGTCCGCGGCGGCGAGCATCCCCTGCTCGACGCGGCCCCAGTCCTCCTTGCGGTGCAGCGCGCCGCCGATGAGCACCACCGGGTCGAGGACCGGCGCCTCCGCGCACGCCATCCGCGACCAGTACGTGTACCCGGCCCAGCGGTGCTTGCGGACGTGCGGGGGCAAAGTGGTGCGCGGCATGGGATCTCCCGGATCGAGGTGCGCGGCGCCGCAGCGCCGCGGGTACGGGAGACCACCTTAGTGTCGCAAATGCGAATTACTGGTATTTTGTGGCGTGGCTACGCGTATGTCCTTCGATCAGGGGAATCAGGCGCCGCTGCACCACGGTTCACGCAGCGACGCCCTTCCACGCCGTCCACAGCGCCGCGTACACCCCGCCCGCCGCGAGCAGCTCCGCATGCGTGCCCTCCTCGGCGATCCGCCCCTCCTGCACGACCGCGATCCGGTCCGCGGACTCGGCGGCCTGGAGCTGGTGCGCGATCGCGATCACCGTGCGCCCGTGCAGGGCCGCCGCCAGCGACGCCTCCACGTTCCCCGCGCTGCCCGGGTCGATCCCCGCGGTCGCCTCGTCGAGGATCACCACGTCCGGGTCGGCGAGGATGACGCGCGCCAGCGCGAGCTGCTGCGCTTCGGCGAGGTTCAGGCCGTGGTGCTCCTCGCCGAGCATCGTGTCCAGG
The DNA here is from genome assembly GCF_003002955.1 of Glycomyces artemisiae. Taxonomy (GTDB): domain Bacteria; phylum Actinomycetota; class Actinomycetes; order Mycobacteriales; family Micromonosporaceae; genus Glycomyces; species Glycomyces artemisiae. The sequence continues at coordinate 60,621 of NZ_PVTJ01000015.1, read as the reverse complement.
CCCGCCGGGAGGTCCGCGACCCAGCGGGCGTCGACGGTGGCGAGCGCGTCGAGCAGCGCCGCGTCGCCGGCCTCGGGGGCCGCGAGGTTCAGGTTCTCGCGCAGGGTGGCGGTGAAGACGTAGTGCTCCTGGGTCACCAGGATGACCTTGCGGCGCACCGTCTCCAGCGGCACGTCGGCGACGGGCACGCCGCCGAGGGTCACCGAACCCGAACGGGGCCTGTCGATCCCGGCGACCAGGCGCGCGATCGTGGACTTCCCGGCCCCCGAAGGACCCACCACGACGAGCCGCTCGCCCTTCTTGGGGTGCAGGGAGAGCCGGTGCAGCACGTCGGGCCCGTCGCCGTACCCGAACGTGACGTCGTCGAGGCGCACCTCCGCGCCGTCGGGCACCGCGTCGCGGACCTCGTCGGGCATGAGGTGCACGCCCTCGACGCGGGCCATCGCCGCCCCGCCCATCTGGAACTCGCTGAGCGCCATGGTGGTCCGGAACACCGGCCCGTCGAGGCGCAGCGTCAGCATCGCCACCGCGACGACCTGCCCGACGGTGACCCACCCTTCGAGGTACCACAGGCTCCCGACGACGGTGACGAACACGGCCGGGAGCAGGAACGTCAGGTCCACCGACGGGAAGAACCAGGTCTGGAGGCGCACGATCCCGCGCAGCCGCTCCATGTGGGTCGACGCCCGCGCGTACCCGGCGTCCCCGCGCTCGGTCTGCATCCGGTACGCCGCAACAGTTTGCGCGCCCGCGGCGGACGCGGTGAGAGTCTCGGCGATCTCGCTCATCGCGGCCCGCTCCGACAGGAACACCGGGCTCGCCAGGCGCAGGTACCGGCGGGACGTGAGGATCAGCGTCGGCACGCCCACCAGGAACAGCACGCCCAGCAGCGGCGAGACGACGAACGCGGCCGCGACGAGCACGACCGCCTCGATCGACGACACCGCGACCTCCGGGCCGGTCTTGCGCAGCAGCTCCGCGACCGCGCCCACATCGCCCGACGTGCGGGTCGCGAGGTCGCCGGTCCCGGCCCGCTCCACCGTCCCCAGCGGCAGGCGCAGGACCCGGTCGATGAACGACTCGCGCAGCCGCGCCGCGGCCCGCTCGCCGAGCCGGTACCCGAGCCTGCGGCCCGTGCGCATGAGGACGAGCTGCACCAGGACCAGCGCGACGATCACGCCGCACACGAGGTCCACGCGGGAGGCCGTCCAGCCCCCGCCGATGCCGTCGATGACCTTCCCGAGCATCACCGGCAGGGCCGCGCCGGCACCGGCCGCGGCCGCATAGAGCGCGACGACGCCCGCGAACGCGGCCTTGTCGTCCAGGACGAGCCGCTTGATCGCCTGGAACATGGCGGCGCGGTCGGCGACGGGCAGGCGGCCCGCGGTCTGGTCGCTCATCGGGACTCCTGCCGGGAGGTGAGGGAACGGTACTCGGCGTGCTTCGACAGCTCCGCGTGCGAACCGGCGGCCCGCACCTTCCCGTCGACCATCCACGCGACCGCGTCGGCGCGGGCGAGCCACAGCGGCGACGCCGTCACCACGGCCGTGGTGCGGCCCTTGCGGGCCGCGCCGATGCGGGAGGCGATGAGGTTCTCGGTGTGCGCGTCGACGGCGCTCGTGGGCTCCACGGCCAGGAGGACCTCGGCGTCCGCGGCGAGGGCCCGGGCGAGGCGCAGGCGCTGGCGCTGGCCGCCGGAGAGGTTCCGGCCGCCATTCGTGACCTCGCCGTCGAGGTTCCCGCCGAGGCTGGAGTGGACGTCCGCGGCGCAGGCGGCCTCGATGGCGGCGAGGGCCTTGGCTTCGTCGACGCGGAGGGTCTCGCCGAGGGACTGGGCGAACAGGTAGTCGTCGCGCAGGAGGAGGACGCGTTCGCGGACCTCGTCGAGGGCGAGCGCGTCGAGCCTGGTGCCGCCCCATTCGGCGCCGGACTCGCGGTAGCGGGCGAGGCGCTCGACGGCGGCCTCGGCGGGCTTGGCCTCGGCGCTGACGATCACGGTGAGGCGTCCGGGTTCGAGTTCGAGCGCGGACTCGGGGTCGCGGAGGGCCCCTTCGGCGCCGCGGCCGGTGCCGGTGTCGGCGATGTCGCTGCGGGTGCCGAAGAACGCGGTGAGGCGGCGGGAGGCGACCTGGGCGGCGATGACGGCCTGCGCCATGCCGATCATCGCGCCGGAGTGCTGGGCGACGAGCGCGGTCATGCCGAACGCGGCCGACAGCTCGCCGACGCTGATCTCCCCGGCGATGGCGAGGCGGGCGGCGACCCAGGTGATGGCGGCCATGAGGGCGAGGGGGAGGCTGGTGCGCAGGCCCTGCACCCACGAGTCGGCGCGGGCGACGCCGTACCCGGCGTCGCGCAGGTCCGCGGAGGCGGTGCGGTAGCGGCGCGAGAACTGGTCCTCGCCGCCGACGCCGCGCAGGACCCGCAGGCCGCCGACGACGTCGGAGGCCTGCCCGGTGAGGGTGGCGACCGAGGCGCGGTAGGCGATCTGGTGGTGCTGGAGGCGGCTGAGGACGGGGCCGACGACGAACCCGATGAACAGGACGCCGCCGAGGATGACGCCGCCGAGCGCGGGCGCGATGTTCCACAGCATGCCGGTGCCGACGCCGAGCATGACGACGCCCATCCACCCGAACCCGAGCTGGAAGATGAACGACCCCGTCTTGTGGGCGTCCTCAGTGGACAGGTTGACCATCTCGCCGGGGGAGACCGCGCCGCGCACGCCCGTTCCGGCGAGGTTCAGGTGGTCGGTGAGGTTGCGCACGGTGCGCACGCGCGCGTGCGACTCGGCCAGGAAGAGCGCCCGGTACCCGGCGATGAACACCCACGACGAGGCGATGGCGACGAGGACGAGCACGATGCTCCACCGCAGCAGCGGCTCGGCGCTCTGCGCCGCGATGACCTCGTCGACGACTTTCGCGATGGCCCACGGCAGCAGCACCCACGCCGTGCCCGAGACGCTCAGGCCGATGAAGCCGAGCGCGACCAGGCCAGTGTGGGACCGGGCGACGAACAGCAGGTACCGCCACGGGTCGGCGGGGATGTCGGACGGCGGCGGCGGACGCAGCGGGCTCGGCTTCACAACATTCAAACGTAAGCGCCGCGCTTGCCGGGCGGCAAGCCGATTTCCCCGGGCCGCCCGGTGATTCAGGACTCGCCGGCAGCGCCCTGCACCCTCACCAGGGCCTCCGCGGCCGCGTGCAGGCCCGCGGTGAACCGGGGGTTGCCCGACATCACCGGCTCGGCCCGCGCGACCGCCCGCCACGCGTCGTCCTTGTACGACTCGTCGCCCGTGGCCGCGTACGCCTCCAGCAGCGCGGACGCCGCGAGCGCCCAGCCCGAGGCCGTCGGCCCGTCGTGCACGTCCGCGGGCCGCGTCACCAGCGCCTCCGCGTCGGACGCGGTGTCGAAGAACCCGCCGAGGCCGTCGCCGAAGTGCGCGCGCACCTGCTCCAGCAGCGCCGTCGCCCGCGCCGTCCACTCACCCCCCAGACGCAGGAACCCCAGCGCCACGGCCGCGTAGTCCTCCAGGATGCCCGGCGCCGCCGACACTTCCCCGGACAGCGACGCCCGCGCCAGGCGCCCGTCCGCGCCGATGTGCCGCTCCGCGAGGAACGCCGCCGCCCGCTCGGCCGCCACCAGTGAATCCCGGTGCCCCGTGCGCGCCGAGTACTCCGCGAGCGCCGCGATCGCCATCCCGTTCCACGCCGCCACGACCTTGTCGTCGCGCCCCGGCTGCGGCCGCTCCCGCCGCGCCGCCAGCAGCCGGTGCCGCACCGCCGCGAACCGCGCCCCGTCCGCCGGGTCCTCCGGCAGCTCCAGCACGTTCGCGCCGTGCTCGAAATTCGGCACCGCCGCATCGACCCCGAACGCGCCCATGGCGAACACCGCGTCGTCGCGGCCGAGGACCGCCTCCAGCTCCGCCGCCGTCCACACGTACGTCAGGCCCTCGACCCCGTCCGTGTCCGCGTCGAACGCCGCCGCGAACGCCCCCTCCGGCGTCGAGAACCGCTCCAGCAGGAACGCCGCCGTCTCGTCCGCGACCCGCGCGAACAGCTCGCCCTCCCCGCCGAGGCGCGCGTACAGCCACAGCAGCTCCGCGTTGTCGTACAGCATCTTCTCGAAATGCGGCACCGTCCACGACGAGTCCACGCTGTAACGCGCGAACCCGCCCTCCAGCTGGTCGTAGATCCCGCCGCGGGCCATCCGCTCCGCCGTCAACTTCACGTGATCCAGCAGCCGCGCGTCGCCCGTGCGCACGTACGCGTCGAGCAGGAACCGCAGCGTCGGCACGCTCGGGAACTTCGGCGCCGACCCGAACCCGCCGTTCACCCCGTCAGCCGACGCCAGCACCGCCGCCGCCGCGCCGTCGAGCATCGCCGACCGCACCGGCGGCGCCGGCGGGCACGGCCCGTCCAGCGGGCACGCCACCGTCACGTCGGCGAACGCCGGACCGCCCGCCGCCGCGGCCTCCACCACCGCCGCGCCCTGGTGCCGCAGCTCCTCCCGCTGCGACGACCACGCGTCGTGCACCGCGTCGAGCAGCCGCAGGAAATGCGCCTTCGGGAAGTACGTGCCCGCGAAGAACGGCGTCCCGTCCGGGAACGCGAACACCGTCATCGGCCACCCGCCCTGCCCCGTGATCGCCATCGTCGCCTGCATGTACACCGCGTCCAGGTCCGGCCGCTCCTCCCGGTCCACCTTCACGGGAACGAACCGGTCGTTGATCGCCGCCGCCACCGTCCGGTCCTCGAACGACTCGTGCGCCATCACATGGCACCAGTGGCACGTCGAATAGCCGATCGAGATCAGCAGCGGCACGTCCCGCGCCGCCGCGTCCGCGAGGGCCCCGGGCCCCCACTGGCGCCACGCCACCGGGTTCCCGGCGTGCTGGCGAAGGTACGGGGACAGCGCTCCGGCCAACTCGTTCATCCCGCAAGCCTCGCACACCGCCGCCCGCGCGGCACGGGTCCGGGGAGGAGGCCCCGGGGTAGGGCAGGCGCTACCACCGGCCGGGTGCTGGCGGGGGGAGCGATTCGGGTGTCCGCGTCACTGATTCCGGGCCCGAAAACAAAGAGGCTATTACACATGGTTTCTTTTGCCCCCGCAGCGAACCGGACCGCGACAGCGACGGTCCCCAGTGGATTCATCGGCGTCGGGAACGCGTCCCTCGCGGCCGGCCTGGTCGCCATGGTCGTCCTCCACGCCACCTCGGGACTCAACCCGCTCTACAAGGTCATCAGCATCCACCTGTACACGCCGCTCGGCTGGCTCCTGCCCGTCGCGCTCGGCCTGTTCTCCCTCGGCGCCTCCGCATTCGCGCTTCAAGCACGCCACACCGGCGCCCCGAAATGGCTCTCCTGGTCCCTGTTCGCGTGGGCCGCCGCCATCGCCATCGTCGCCGTCGTCCCCTCCGACCGCGACGGCGTCACCGAGTTCAGCACCCACCACCTGGTGCACCGCTACTCGGCGTTCGCCGCCTTCTGCATCATGGCCGTCCTCGGCATCGCCTTCGGGCGCTGGCTGCGCCGCACCGAGCCCGAGCGCGCCAAGCGCGCGAACCTCGTGGTCGGGTGCGCGTGGTTCTCGGTGGCGGCCCTGTCGTTCACGTCGCTGCCGTACGTCCTTGAGTGGTTCTCGATGCCGCGGCCGCACTGGCTGGAGATGGCGGGCCTGCTCCAGCGGCTCACGATCGCCTCGGGGATCGTCGCGCTCGTCGTCATCGGCGGCTACCTGAAGGCCTGCGCCGGGTCAGTAGAAGCCCTCGGCCTCGGAGTACGCCCAGGCGTCGCACGGGGTCCCGTACTTCCCCTCGACGTAGCCCAGGCCCCACTTGATCTGGGTGACGGGGTTGGTCGCCCAGTCGTCGCCCTCGCTGACCATCTTGGAACCGGGGTAGGCCTGGGGGATGCCGTAGGCGCCGATCGAGTTCTCGGCGAGCTCGTTCCAGCCGGACTCCTTGCTCCAGAGGAGCTCCAGGCACGCGAACTGCTCCAGGTCGTACCCGCGCTCGAGCGTGATCGCGCAGCCGGTGGCCCGGTTCCCGGAGTACTCGCCGCAGCTCGACGGGACCTCGACTGACGTCGGGTTCGTGTTCCGGGCGGCCTCTTCCGCGGCCTGGTCGGCGCCCTCCTGGGCGTCGTCCAGGCCTTCGGCCTTGTCGACCGCGTACTCCGCGACCGCCGCGGCCTTGACGGTGACGTCGGCCCCGGCGGTCGCGGCGATGTAGTTCATGTGGTGCGAGCGGGCCTCGTCGAACGCGGCCTCGGCCTCGGCCTGGTTCTCGGCGGCGGCGTTGCTCGGGTGGTTCGCGTCCTCGTCGGCGGGCCGGTCGGTCGCGGCCATGACCGCGATGACGGCCCCGAGGGCCAGCACGAGGACCGCGGCGATCCGAGCGGCGTGGCGGGTCAGCTTCGGGATCACAAGGGGCTCCTGGGGGAGGAGGAAAGGAAGGGGGAGTGCGGAACGGGGCGGGCGCATGAGCGCCCGCCCCGTCTGTGCAGCTAGTACCAGCCGACGTCTTCGGAGTGGGCCCACGCGCCGCACGGGTCGCCGTAGCGGCCTTCGATGTAGCCGAGGCCCCACTTGATCTGGGTGACGGGGTTGGTCTCCCAGTCCGAGCCGGCGCTCTCCATCTTCGAGCCGGGCAGCGCCTGCGGGATGCCGTACGCGCCGATGCCGTTGGCGGCGTACTCGTTCCAGCCGGACTCGCGGTCCCACAGGGCCACGAGGCAGCCGACCTGCTCCAGGTCGTGGCCGTTGTCCAGCGCCATCGCGCAGCCGGTGGCCTTGTTCCCGGAGTAGTCCGAGCAGCTCGACGGGATGTCGACGGACGTCGGGTTCGAGTTCGCCTCGGCTTCGGCCTCGGCCTCCGCTTCGGCCTGGTCGGCGTCCTCCTGGGCGCTGTTCAGGCTCTCGGCCCGGTCGGCGGCGAAGTCGGCGAGCGCGTCGGCCTTCACCGCGACGTCGGCGCCCGCGGTCTCGTCGATGTAGTTGACGTGCAGGTAGCGGACTTCCTCGTACGCGGCCTCGGCCTCGGCCTGCTGCTCGGCGGCGGCCTGGCTGGGGTGCTGGGCGTCCTGCTCGGACGGGTCGTCGGTCACGGCGTTGACGGCTATGACGGCCCCGAGTGCGAGGACGAGCACGGCGGCCAGACGGGCGCCGTAGCGGGTCAGCAGTGGGATCATTCGCTCTACTCCTGTGTCCCGGGCGTCTGTCCACAGACGCCCGGGACACAGCATGCCAGAGCTTTCCCGTCAGCCTTCCAGCAGGTTGGTGACCATCTCCGCGATCTCAGAACGCTCACTGCGCGTAAGCGTCACATGCGCGAACAGTGGGTGGCCCTTGAGCACGTCGATGACGCTCGCGACGCCGTCGAAGCGGCCCACCCGCAGGTTGTCGCGCTGCGCCACGTCGTGGGTGAGGACCACTTTGGAGCCCTGGCCGATGCGCGAGAGCACCGTCAGCAGCACGCCGCGTTCGAGCGACTGCGCCTCGTCGACGATGACGAACGCGTCGTGGAGGCTGCGGCCGCGGATGTGCGTCAGCGGCAGCACTTCGAGCAGACCGCGCTCGACGACCTCGGAGATCACGTTGTCGTTCGTGACCGCCCCGAGCGTGTCGAACACCGCCTGGCCCCACGGGCTCATCTTCTCGTTCTCGGACCCCGGCAGGTAGCCGAGCTGCTGGCCGCCCACGGCGTAGAGCGGGCGGAACACGATGACCTTCTTGAAGACCTCGCGCTCCAGGACCTGCTCCAGGCCCGCGGCCAGGGCCATCGCCGACTTGCCCGTGCCGGCCTTGCCGCCGAGCGAGACGATCCCGATGTCCGGGTCCAGCAGCAGGTCGATGGCGACGCGCTGCTCCGCGGAGCGGCCGTGGACGCCGAAGGCCTCGCGGCCGCGCACCAGGCGGATCTGCTTGTCGACGGTGACGCGGCCCAGCGCCTTCGAGCTGGCGCCGGTGAGCACCAGGCCGGTGTGGCAGGGCAGGTCCACGTCGTGCGGGAGGTCCACGTCGGCGCCGTCGAACAGGGCGTCGATGACCTCGTCCGACACCGCGAGCTCGGCCATGCCCGACCAGGTCGGGTCGACGGCCTGGCCGTGCCGGTACTCCTCGGTGGGGATCCCGACCGCGGAGGCCTTCACGCGCAGCGGCATGTCCTTGGTGACCAGGACCGCGTCGGCGCCTTCGAGCCCGAGGGCCCGCGTGACGGCGATGATGCGGGAATCGTTGGTGTCCAAGGCGAACCCCGCGGGAAGACCCGAGGTGTCGACGTGGTTGAGCTCGACCCGGATGGAACCGCCGTGGTCCCCGATGTCGATCGGCTCGTCGAGCCGGCCGTGCTTGACGCGCAGTTCGTCGAGGCGCCGCAGGCACTCCCGGGCGAACCAGCCCAGCTCCGGATGGTGGCGTTTGGCTTCCAGCTCGCTGACTACGACGAGCGGGATGACCACGTGGTGTTCGTCGAACCGTGAGAACGCTCCTGGGTCTGACAGCAGAACCGAAGTGTCGAGGACGTAAGTGCGTTGCACTGGCACGGTCGCCTCCCGGGTGTCGATGTGTGGGGGACCTGGCCCCGTTGGTACTCACACTGTAGTTGGGAGGTACGTCACTGCGCCACCCAAAAATGCATCGAAAGCAACACTGGTTGTCACTGGACAGTCGGGAATCCGACAAACCAGACACGCCGGGTTGTGACATCATCACGGAAAGTCGGCGGAATCTCCGCGAGAATAAGCGTCGTGTCCACCGTGAGCGTCGCCGAACTCAAGTCCGCCATCGCCGCCGCCCTCCAGCAGGTCCGCGACGGCCAGGCCGCCATCACCGCCGCCAGCCAGAACATCGAGGCGGCCCAGGGCGGCCTGACCGCGGTCACCGCCGGGTCGGGCCACGACTCCGTCGCCACCGCCCAGGCCGCGCTCGCGCAGGCCGCGGCGGAGCTGGAGCAGTCCCTGGCCGCGACCTTCGCCGCCGCCGAGCAGGCCGAGGCGTACGCCGCGACCCTCTAGAACGGAGACCCCTGTGGACGTCGCCGCCCTCGCCGGGAGCCTCAGAGCCCTCGCCGCCGACCTCCCGCTGCCCGCGCTCGACACCGCCGACCACTGCTTCGAGGCCGCGCAGACCGAGCTCACCGAGGCGTCGCGCGAGTCGAACGCCGAAGTGGGCCTCCACAAGCTGGGCGCCGCACGCGAGCGCCTCGACGCGGCCCGCACGCGCCTCGGCGAGGCGTCCGAGGCCCTCGACGACTACCTCGCGGCGATCGGCGCGGGCGGCGCCGTCCCCACCCAGGCCGCCGGGCCGGCCCGTCCCGGGCCGACCGCGGCACCGGCCCCTGTGGACCCGCGGCAGTGGTGGACCGACCGCGTCAACGAGCTGTGCGACCGCGACGGCGAGGCCGTCCCGGAGAAGGTCCCGCCGACGCGCCTGTTCAACGACCTGCTCAAGGCCGCGGGGGAGGGGAACGCCGACGCGTACTGCAAGCGCCTGCGCGACGCGGGCCCCGAGACCGGCGTGAAGCTCCCGGGCCTGGCGTGGCCGCTGGTGCGCAGCCTCGCCGCGGAGCACTTGGGCCGCAACCCGAACGCGAGCGACGTTCCGGGCCTGCGCGACAAGTGCGTCGCGAAGGTCCGCGCGCTGGTGCCGAACGCCGAGCCGGTGCATGTGGCCGAGGCGCTCGCGTCGGCGTGCACGCTCGGGGTCGGCACGGGCGACGACGCGGCGCGGACCGCCGCGATCGGGCCGGTGCTCGTCGCGGCGATGCACCGCCTGCCGAGGCAGGCCCCCAGCGATGAGCGCAGCACGACCGACCGGAGGACCTGACCATGAGCAGCTGGCGCAGACGACTGGTGGCGGCCATGGGCGACGAGCTCGGCCGCGCCCGCGGCGAGGCCCGGCTCCTCGCCGAGCGCACCGCCGAGCGGGCCGAGTCGGAGCGAGGCCGCGCCGAGCAGGTCATCGGCGACGCCACGCGCAAGCAGACCCAGCTGCGGCACATCCACGAGAAGATGACCGCGACTCTTGAAGCGCGCAAGGCCGCCGCCGTCGAAGGCGGCCACCGCGCCGCACTCGACGCCGCGGCCGCGGCGGCCCCGGCGGCCGCCGGGGCGCGGTGGTCTGAATGGCGGCTCGAATCCGGGCTGGCCCGCGGAGCCGCGCCGCTGCTTCGCGTGGGCCGTATCGCGGACAGCGAATCGACTGCTTCTACCTCTGCTGCTGGGGCTTCCGGGGGGCCCTCCCTCCCCCCTCCCCCCGCCCCACCCACCACCGCCACCACCTTGCCGGGGACCGCCTCGACCGGGCGCGCTCCGGTCGAGAGTGGCGATGACCTCGCTGCCGCCGGAGGGATCCCTCCGGGGGCCTCGACTGCATCAGCCGGCTCGTCCATTGTGGCAGGGGGGTATGACAATCCAGGACCCTCGGTGACCGAGACCTCACTGCCTGCGCTGATCCCGCTGCTCGACCGGTCGCATCTGCGGATCGATTCCGATGCGGCGCATGCGCTTCCGGGGCTGCTGCTACGGGCGGTGGGGGGTGTGCCGGCGGGGCTGGTGCGGCTGCACGTGTACGACCCCGAGCGTCTGGGGCGGTCGCTGTCGGCGTTCGCGGCGCTCGGGAAGGCCGGACTGCTGTCGTTCGTGGGTCCCTCGGGGCTGCGGGAAGAGCTGGACTCGCTTGTGGAGACCGTGCGGCGCGTCAACGCCGAAGTGCTCGCGGGGGAGCACGACTCGCTCGCCGCGCTGGCCGCCGCGACCGGGCGGCGGCCCGAGCCGTGGCGGGTGCTCGTGCTGCTCAACGCCGACCTCGCCGCGTGGCCCGCACACGACCAGGCGCAGCTGGCGCGGCTGCGCCGCACCGGCGTCGCCGCCGGGGTGCACCTCGTCATCGTCGGCGACGACACCGCCGGGCCCGCCGACCTGCCTCGCCTCACCGCGTCCGCCGCCACCGCGCTTCCCGGCGCCCCCATCGAACTCGACCCGCCGCCGCCTTCCACCACCGTCACCGAGGCCGCGAAGGCCGTGGCGGAGAAGCACCTTGCCGGGAAGGAGCCCGCCCGGCTGGTGGACCTGCTGCCGCAGCGGCTCTGGAGCGCTTCGTCGGCCGCCGGACTCCAGTCCGCCATCGGGGAGACCGCCGCCGGGGACGTCGCGAAGCTCAGCCTCGGCGACAACCCGCCGCACGCGCTCGTCGGCGGCCCCTCCGGGTCCGGGAAGACCAACCTCCTGTACGCGTGGATCGCCGGACTCGCCTCCGAGTACAGCCCCGACGAGCTCGCGCTCTACCTCCTCGACTTCAAGGAAGGCGTCTCCTTCGCGCGCTTCGCCTCCGGGCGCCGCGACCCCACCTGGCTCCCGCACGTGCGCCTCGTCGGCGTCAACATCAACGACGACCGCGAGTTCGGCCTCGCGCTCCTGCGCCACCTCAAGGACGAGCTGCGCCGCCGCGCCGAAGCCGCGAAAGCCCACGAGGCCACCAAGCTCGAAGAGCTCCGCGCCGCCGACCCCGGCGGGCACTGGCCCCGCATCGTCGCCGTCGTCGACGAGTTCCAGGTGCTGCTCGAAGCCCGCGACGCCGTCACCGAAGAGGCCGTGCAGCTCCTCGAAGACCTCGCCCGCCGCGGCCGCAGCCAGGGCATCCACCTCGTCCTCGCCTCGCAGGACGTCGCCGGGATCGAGGCGCTCTGGGGCCGGCCCAGCCTCGTCGCACAGTTCACGCTGCGCATCGCGCTCCCCAAGGCCCGCAGGGTCCTCGCCGAGTCCAACCACGCCGCCGACACCGTCGCCCGCTTCCACGCCGTCGTCAACGACGAGTCCGGCCACACCGGCGCCAACCGCATCGTCGCCATCCCCAACGCCGGGCACGCCGAAGCCTGGGAGCCCCTCCAGCAGCGCCTCTGGGAGGCCCGCCCGCCCGGGAACGAGCCGCCCGCGCTCTTCGACGGCGACCACGTCCCCGACCTCACCACCGCCGTCCCCGCCGCCGAGACCGCGCTCCTGGGCCAGACCATCGACGTCGCCGCCCGCGGCGCCGAACTCGCCCTCCACCGCGCGCCCGGCCGCAACCTCGCCGTCGTCGGCACCCGCACCGGCGAGGCCGCCGACATCCTCGCCGCCGCCGCGCTCACCGCCGCCCGCGGCGCGCACGAGCGCGGCCAGCGCATCGGCGTCGACATCTGCTGCCTCGAACCCGACGCCGCCGCCTCCGCGCTCGCGCTCGCCGCCGCGCTCGAAACCGAAGGGGCCGAAGTCGACTGGCACGACGACCTCGACTCGGCGTGCAAGGACTGGGAGTCGCGCTGCGACGGGACGCTGCGGCTCAACCTGGTCCACGCCGTCGACGCCGGGTCCGCGCGCCTCGACGCGCCCGGGTCGGCCCGCCTGCGCGCCATGCTCATCGACGGCCCCGAACGGCACCTCCACACGCTCGGGTGGTGGCGGTCGGTGCCGCGGCTGCGCGAGGACCTCGGCGGGTTCTCGGCGAGGTTCGACGCCGTCGACGCGTGGCTCGCGCTCGACGTGCAGGGCCCCGAGCTCGCGCCGCTCTCGCCCGCCTCCGGCGGCCCCGCCTGGTACCCGCGGGTGCGCCGCGGCCTCTACTTCGACCGCGCCCGGCACCGGGGCCCGCAGGTCGTCATCCCGTACCGGACGACCGCGCTCCTGCCGAACCCGTCGGCCGTCCTCGACCTTCCCTAGCGCCGGCACGGATCGTGCCGAGAAGGAGCACTCCATGACGACCGACACCGCCGGCACGAGTTATGCGGACGCCGTCGCCGCCTACCTCAAGGACCGCGCCGACGCCGACGCCGAGATCCGCGCCGCCGACGCCGCCTACCGGGACGAGTCCGCGCGGCTGGCCGCCGCCGTCGACCAGGCCCGGGCCTCGCGGGACGAGGCGAACCGGGACTCCGTGGCGGCCGCGACGCTCGTGGCCGAGACCGACAAGGCCGTCGCGATCCTGTGGCGGTCCCTCGGGGACTTCGTGGGCCACCGCCGCACCGGCCCGACCCCCTCGGCCGGGGAGCCCGATCCGGAGCCCAGTGCGGAGCGGGTCCGGATGCGGCTGGAGCGCTCGGGGCGGCTGCTGTCGCTCGCCCGGCAGGGTGAACTTCCCATCGAGGCGCCCCGCCACACCGAGGTGACGGCGGCGCTCATCGGGGCCGCGACCGGGGCGCTCGCGGTCGCGGTGGCGCTCGGGGTGCTGCGCGCGGACGGGTCGGCGGTGCGGCAGGCGTTCGCGGCGCTGACGCTGTTCCTGGGGATCGCGGCCGGGCCGGTCGTGCTCGGGGTGTGGCTGTCGTGGCAGTACCGGGTGCGCCCGCGGCCGGGGCAGACGCTCGCGTGCGTGGGCGCGGCCGTGTTCGCGGTGTGCGCGCTCGCGGGGTTCTTCATGCGGGGCCTGTGACAGCGGGGTGTGCGACGCTTGCGAGCCCTCGATCGGCTCTGCTTGACTCGATGGGGTACACCTGGAGCGTTCCTGAAACGTGAGGAGACCCGTCAATGGCCGCCATCGACGACACCGGCTCGTGGCACTACGGCCCGCTGCCGTCCACTGACGACGCCCCGGCCTGGATCTACGGGATCGTCCCCGACGGCTGGATCGCCGGGATGCCCGAGGTCACCGTGGACCGCGACGAGATGATCATCATCTGCCCGCTGCCGACCCCGGACCACCCCGCGGACGCCACCGAGTCCGACCGGGCCGCCACCGAGGAGGGCCGGATCTCCCGGTTCCGGGAGGCCACCCGCGACATGCGGGTGCAGATCGCGCAGCAGCTCCAGTACCGGTACCACCGGCAGGCGTCCTGGGGGGCGCGCTGCGGGTCCACCACGATGGTCTTCACGCACCAGTCCCTGCCGGTGACCACGCGGCTGCGCCAGCCCGAGCGGCTCGTCCTCGACACGCTCGTGGGCTCCGGGGTCGCCGCGTCGCGGCAGGACGCGCTGGCGTGGTGCGTGCGGCTGGTCGAGCAGCACGCCGAGGACTGGCTGAAGGAGCTGCGCGAGGCGATGCTGTCCGTCGACGACCTGCGCCGCCGGGGCCCGTCGGTCTGACTTCGAGCACGGAACGGGCGGGGACGCGACGCGTCCCCGCCCGTTCTTCGTGTTCAGCGCATGAGGAAGTACACCAGCACGATCGCCAGGACCGCGGCGAGCGCGACCGCGAACGCCACGACCCCGGCCTTATTGCGGCCCTGCTGCGGTTCCGGTTCACGGTGCGCCATCGACGTCTCCAAATGGTTCGACCCTGCGTGCCTGCGGTAGATCGGTGCTGCTGTGCATCTTCACCCAAGACGCCCCCCGGTGTGGCCGTTCACGGCAAATGCCGCCCGTCGCGGGCCTGTAACCGTTTCGCGGCGGCGATCTAACGCGCTCGTTCCATGATCGAAACCGATCGCGTTAGTTGAGAGCAGCGGTCAAATTCTGCCTTCCATGATCGGTTCTGCTCGGTGACGCAGGATCAACAGGTATTTGTGATTGCTGCGAGCCCGAATGCGCACAAGATCATTTCCGGCAGGCGGAGCGCCTGTTCAACGCCCGTGCAATCACGCACGAGTTCCTGCGCGTTCGCGCCCGTTCCCGTAGCGTCCGAAGGACCGGCCCCGGCCGGAGCGCCCGCGTCCGTGCCCAGAAGCCGACCGAAGGAGCCACCGTGAGCATCGAAGTCGCCACCGCAGCCGCCGAACCGACGGCGTCCGCCGCCGACCCCAACACGGGCCTCAGCGACCCGCCCACCCGCCACCACCGGCTGCTCGCCTGGGTCGGGGAGGTCGCCGAGCTCACCGACCCCGACCGGATCGTGTGGTGCGACGGCTCCCGGGCCGAATGGGAGCGCCTGACCGGCGAGCTCGTCGCCTTCGGGACCCTCGTCCCGGTCCCCGCCAAACCCGACTCGTTCCTCGCCCGCACCGACCCCGGGGACGTCGCCCGCGTCGAAGAGCGCACCTTCATCTGCTCCGAGGACCCCGAGGACGCCGGCCCCACCAACAACTGGACCGCGCCCGACTACATGCGCGAGACCATGACCGGCCTCTACCGCGGCTCCATGCGCGGGCGCACCATGTACGTGATCCCGTTCTGCATGGGCTCCCTCGACGCCGACAAGCCGATGTTCGGCGTCGAGCTCACCGACTCCGCGTACGTCGCCGCGTCGATGCACATCATGACCCGCATGGGCACCGAGGTCCTCGCGAAGATGGGCCCCGACGCCGACTTCGTCAAGTGCCTCCACTCCGTGGGCGCCCCGCTCGCCCCCGGCCAGGCCGACGTCCCGTGGCCGTGCAACGAGACGAAGTACATCTCCCACTTCCCCGGCGACCGCGAGATCTGGTCCTACGGGTCCGGGTACGGCGGCAACTCCCTCCTCGGGAAGAAGTGCTACGCGCTGCGCATCGCCTCCGCCATGGGCAGGGACGAGGGCTGGCTCGCCGAGCACATGCTCATCCTGCGCCTCACCAGCCCGCAGGGCAAGGTCTACCACGTGACCGGCGCGTTCCCCTCGGCCTGCGGCAAGACCAACCTCGCCATGCTCGAACCGACCATCCCCGGCTGGAAAGTGGAGACCCTCGGCGACGACATCGCCTGGCTCCGCTTCGGCGAGGACGGGCGCCTGTGGGCCTCCAACCCCGAGTACGGGTTCTTCGGCGTCGCCCCGGGCACCGACTACCGCACCAACCCCAACGCCATGCGCACCATCGAGCAGGGCCACACCCTGTTCACCAACGTCGCCCTCACCGACGACGGCGACATCTGGTGGGAGGGCATGGGCGAGCCCCCGGCCCACGCCATCGACTGGAAGGGCCGCGACTGGACCCCCGACTCCGAGGAGCCGTCCAGCCACCCCAACAGCCGGTTCTGCACGCCCATCAAGCAGTGCCCGGTCCTCGCCGACCAGTACGACGACCCGCGCGGCGTCCCCATCGACGCGATCCTGTTCGGCGGCCGCCGCGCCACCACCGTCCCGCTCGTCGCCCAGGCCCGCGACTGGGTCCACGGCGTGTACATGGGCGCGACCCTCTCCTCCGAGACCACCGCCGCCGCCACCGGCAAGGTCGGGGTCGTCCGCCGCGACCCCATGGCGATGCTCCCGTTCATCGGCTACAACGCCGCCGACTACTTCGGGCACTGGATCGAGATGGGCAAGGCCGCCGCCGACGAGGCCCTCCTGCCGCAGGTGTTCTACGTCAACTGGTTCCGCCGCGGCGACGACGGGCGCTTCCTGTGGCCCGGCTTCGGCGAGAACTCCCGCGTCCTCAAATGGGTCGTCGAACGCCTCGAAGGCCGCGCCGAAGCCGTCGAGACCCCCATCGGGCACTGCCCGACCCCGGGCGCGATCGACACCGACGGCCTCGACCTCGACCGCGACGACCTCGCCGCGGCCCTGAAGGTCGACCCCGCCGAATGGGCCGAGGAGGTCCCGCTCGTCGAAAGCTGGTTCGCCCGCTTCGGCGACCGCCTCCCCGCCGTCCTGTGGGCCGAACTCGACGCCCTCAAGCAGCGACTCGACGGATAGCCGCACACCCCCGGAACGGGCACGGCCGGGGCCGCGAAGGCCCCGGCCACGGCGAAGCTCGCGAGCCGTGAAATTCGAGGAGCCTACAATTGCCGGTTGTGGCGATCTCGAACCTGCTTTACCGGATATACGAGCGTCGGCTCGCACGCGAGCTGACCGGACAGCCGCTGCCCAGGCACATCGGCGTCATGGTCGACGGCAACCGGCGCTGGGCCCGCGACATGGGCCTCACCGACCCCAACGACGGCCACCGCGCCGGCGCCAAGCACATCGAGCGCTTCCTCGGCTGGTGCGACGAACTCGGCGTCGAGCACGTGACCATCTGGCTCCTCTCCACCGAGAACCTCTCCCGGCCCAAAGCCCAGCTCGACCCCCTCCTCGACATCATCGACGAACTCGCCGGCGAACTCTCCGACGGCGACCAGCCCTGGCAGCTGCGCATGGTCGGCGCCCTCGACCTCCTCCCCGAAGACCACCAGAACGCCCTCAAGCACGCCCAGCAGCGCACCGCCGACAAGCGCGGCATGCAGGTCAACCTCGCCGTCTGCTACGGCGGCCAGCGCGAGATCGCCGACGCCGTCCGCTCCTTCATGCTCGAACAGGCCGCCGCCGGCGCCAGCCTCGAACAGGCCGCCGAAGCGATCGACGCCGACTCCATCGCCCGCCACCTCTACATGACCGGCCAGCCCGACCCCGACCTCGTCATCCGCACCTCCGGCGAGCAGCGCATCTCCGGGTTCCTCCTCTGGCAGTCCGCATACTCCGAGTTCTACTTCTGCGACTCCAACTGGCCCGACTTCCGCCGCGTCGACTTCCTCCGCGCCGTCCGCTCCTTCGCCACCCGCGACCGCCGCTACGGCAAGTGAATCCCCAAACTGTGAACTAGAACTCCACACAGGAGTGCGTCAACGCCCTCCCGGCGCTCGTGTATCTCATGCGGACCCCAAGCCGCAGCACCGTAGCCGAGGAGCCCCTATGACGCCCACCCGCGACAGCCCTGCTCCACCAGGGGAAGGAGGAGGCGCCGCCGCGCAGCTGCTGCCGATGCGCGCCAGCCTCGAATTCGACGACTTCTACGCCGCCAACGTCCGCGTCATCACCGGCCAGATCTTCGCGTACACCGGCGACCGGGCCGAAGCCGAGGACCTGGTCGCCGAAGCGTTCTGCCGCGCGCTCGCCCGCTGGAGGAAAGTGCGCGAGTACGAGAACCCGACCGCGTGGGTGCGCCGCGTGGCCTGGAACCTCGCCACCAGCCACCTGCGCCGCCGCGGCGTCGTGCAGCGGTTCCTCAACCGGCAGCGCGAGACCCACGAGAAGGCGCCGGACGGCGACCGCGTCGACCTGATGCGCGCGCTCGCCGGGATCGGCGAGCACCACCGCAAAGCCGTGATCCTCCGGTACATGGCGGGCCTGACCGTCGCCGAGATCGCAGAGCAGGAAGGCGTCGCCGAAGCCACCGTCCGCTCCTGGCTCACTCGGGGGAAGGCCGCGCTCGCGGGCCGACTCACCGTCCAAGACGAGATGGAGCAGCGATGAGCACGCCAGACGAGTCCCTCTTCGAAGAGGCGTTCGCCGAGTTCGCCCACGCCGCGGAACTCATGGTCGACCCCGTCGACTCCGCCGTCATCCACGGCCGGGTGCGGCGCCGCCGGACCACCAAGGGCGCCTTGGCCGCCGCCCTGGCCGCGCTCATCGTGGCCGTGCCCGCGGTCTGGTGGCTCCAGGAGTCCAACGGCCAGGAGGTCGACCCGCGGCCCGCGGAGGAGACCACCGACGAGACCTCCACCGCGGAGACCTCGCCCGCCGAGGGCGGCACCGGCACCGGGGCGGTCCCGCAGGGCCAGGAGTCCGACGTCGAGGACCCGGCCCTGCCGACCTTCGGCGACCTCGTCGGCGCCGAGATCGACCTGCCCTCCTTCGGGTCCGTCTACGACTCGTCGTGCCCGACGGCCCCGGCCCGCCCCTCGGACGGCACGCCCGACCCCGAGAGCGGCCAGTGGTTCCCTGACGTGGACGCCGGTCCGGTCCGGCTCCTCAAGGTCGTCCACACGACCCTGGAGGACGGCGGCCCGGTGCGGGCCGTCGCGCTGTTCGGGTGCACCCCGAGCGAGCAGACGATCCGCCAGGCCGTGGTCGTCGCCGGGGACGGCGACGGCGGCTGGGAGGTCACCGAAGAGATCGCCGTCGGCGACTCCGGTTTCGCGCTGTGGGACATCGCGCCCGCGGCCACCGCGGGCGTGCTGCTCCTGGTGCCCGAGCAGGAGCCCACGGGCAGGTACCTGGAGATCGAGCTCGACTATGAGGTCTTCCGTTACCGCACGAGGGAGGAGCTCGCCGACGTGACCGCCGACGCGTATCTGTGGGGCGTCACCGACCTGGCGGTCTCGGTCGAGAAGACAGCGAACGGGGACGGGACCTGGACCGCGGCCGTCACGGTCGCCAACGACGGCGGCCACGAGTCGCAGGCGATCCAGTTGGCGATGTGCGCGAGCGAGAGCCTCGGGACCGACGGCCCCGAGACGGTGCCCGAGTGCAACGGCGAGATCCAGGGCGTCGCGGTCCTCGAACCGCTCGTCCCCGGCGACTCGACCACCATGGAGTGGACGCTGACCCCGGAGCCGTTCGACGACTGGAACGGCGACGAGCAGGCCGGCGGCCTGTACTTCTCGGTGTGGATGCGGCCGGTCGCGTACAGCGTCGACGGGTTCGTGTTCGACCCCGACGGCGAGAACGACTACGACGACACGTCGATCATCGTCGACGACATGCCCACGTCCTGACGGGCGGGACGCCGGACGGGCCGGGGCACCAGCCCCGGCCCGTCCGCGCAGGTCTACTCGACGGCCACGCCCGCCTGCTCGAAGTCCGCGAGCGCCTTCGCCCGCGTCTCCTCGGCGACCGCGGCCGTGTACTCCAGGAGCACCGTGACCGCGAAGCCCTCGGCCTTCGCGTCGAGGGCCGTGGCGCGCACGCAGTGGTCGGTGGCGATGCCGACGACGTCGACCGCGTCCACGTCGCGGGTCCGCAGCCACTCGGCGAGGCCGGTCTCGCCCGAGGAGCCCTCGAACCCCGAGTAGGCGGCCTCGTAGGCGCCCTTGTCGAACACGGCCTCGGCGAGCGTGTGGTCGAAATCCGGGTGGAAGCCCGACCCGGCCGTGCCGACCACGCAGTGCGGCGGCCACGAGTCGCGGAAGTCCGGCTCGGCGGAGAAGTGCAGGCCCGGGTCGATGTGCCAGTCCCGGGTGGCGACCACGTGGTCCCACCGGCCCGGGGCGGCCTTGATGAGGTCGGTGACGGCCGCCGCGACGGCCGCGCCGCCCGCGACCGGCAGCGACCCTCCCTCACAGAAGTCGTTCTGGACGTCTACCACGATCAGTGCCCGGCTCATGCCTCGATCCTATTGCCAACGGCGGGGCACCTCAAGGGCAGTGCGAGGGCGGCGGATCGTAGATCCTATTTCCTATAGGAAATACGATCCGTGCAGGCGAAAGGCCCGGGAGCCGCAGCTCCCGGGCCTTCATGCGAGATCGCGGGCTAGTGGCCCTTGACCTCCTTGACCAGGTGGCCCCACTTCTCGTCGAAGACGGGGCGCTCCGAGCGGATGCGCGGGAGGCGGTCGAAGTTGCGCAGCGGCGGCGGGCAGCTGGTCGCCCATTCGAGCGAGCCGCCGTAGCCCCACGGGTCGTTCGTCTCCACGACGCGCCCGGCCTTCCAGGACTTGAACAGGTTCCAGATGAACGGCAGCGTCGACAGGCCGAGGATGAACGCGCCGATCGTCGAGACCATGTTCAGCGTCGTGAACCCGTCGGACTCCAGGTAGTCGGCGTACCGGCGGGGCATGCCCTCGGCGCCCAGCCAGTGCTGCACCAGGAACGTCGTGTGGAAGCCGATGAACGTCAGCCAGAAGTGGACCTTCGCGAGGCGCTCGTCGTACATGCGCCCGGCGACCTTCGGGAACCAGAAGTACACGCCGGCGTAGACCGCGAACACGATCGTGCCGAACAGCACGTAGTGGAAGTGCGCGACCACGAAGTACGAGTCGGAGACGTGGAAGTCCACCGGCGGGCTGGCGAGCAGGACGCCCGAGAGGCCGCCGAGGAGGAACGTCACCAGGAAGCCGATGCTGAACAGCATCGGGGCCTCGAACGTCAACTGGCCCTTCCACATCGTGCCGATCCAGTTGAAGAACTTCACACCGGTCGGGACCGCGATGAGGAACGTCATGAGCGAGAAGAACGGCAGCATGACCGCGCCGGTCGCGTACATGTGGTGCGCCCACACCGCCATCGACAGGCCCGCGATGGCGAGCGTCGCGGCGACGAGCGTCTTGTAGCCGAAGATCGGCTTGCGGCTGAACACCGGGAAGATCTCCGAGACGATGCCGAAGAACGGCAGCGCCACGATGTACACCTCGGGGTGGCCGAAGAACCAGAACAGGTGCTGCCACAGGATCGCGCCGCCGGTGTCGGCGTCGAACACGTGCGCGCCGAGCGTGCGGTCGGCCATGACGGCGAGCAGCGCGGCGAACAGGATCGGGAAGACCAGGATCATCAGCAGACTGGTGATGAGGATGTTCCACGTGAAGATCGGCATCCGGAACATGAGCATGCCCGGCGCGCGCATCGTCACGATCGTGGTGATCATGTTGACGGCGCCGAGGATCGTGCCCGCACCGGAGATCGACAGGCCCACGAACCACATGTCCGCGCCGATCCCGGGGGAGTTCACGGCGTTCGACAGCGGCTGGTACGCGAACCAGCCGAACGAGGCCGCGCCGCCGGGGGTGACGAAGCCGGCGACCGCGAGGGTCGAGCCGAGCAGGTACAGCCAGTACGCGAACGCGTTGAGGCGCGGGAACGCGACGTCGGGGGCGCCGATCTGGAGCGGCACCAGGTAGTTGCCGAACGCGAACACGATCGGGGTCGCGAACATCAGCAGCATGATGGTGCCGTGCATCGTGAACAGCTGGTTGAACTGCTCAGAGGACACGATCTGGAGTCCGGGCTGGAACAGCTCCGCGCGGATCAGCAGGGCCAGGACGCCGCCGATCGCGAAGAACGCGAACGACGTCACGAAGTAGAGCAGGCCGATCTGCTTCGCGTCGGTCGTGCGGAGCGTGCGGGCGAGCCAGGAGCCCTTGGGCTCGCGGCGCACCGGCCAGGGACGCGCGACGATAGGCGTTGGCTCAAGCTTCGGCTCAACCGTGGTCACCTGTGGGCCTCCATGATTCATTTCCAGGTAGCGAACGCAGCATAGCCCCGTGAAACGCCGCCTACGCGGAGGGGCGCAGCCTCAGCGGCGTGGCGCAGCGTGAGCATGTGATGGGCGCTCAGTGGTTGTCGCAGGTCGAATACACGACACGTCATAGCGGTGGGACGCCCCGCGCGGGCCGTCGATGGGCGCGGCCCGGCGCGGGTGAGCAATCTCCTACGCGGTGGTTCAGACCCCGCCGCGCGCATCGGGTTCGAGCGCGGCGTAGACCCGCTTCACCAGCAGCGCGGTCTCGTAGCCGACCTGGCCGAGGTCGCAGCCGGCGTTGGCGAGGACCGCGAGCTGGGCCCGGTCGCCGACGGCCATGAGCAGCAGCACGCCCTCGTCCATGTCGATCACCGACTGGCGGATGCGGCCCGCGTCGAGGACCTTCGCGGCCCCCGTCGTCAGGCTCGCCAGGCCCGAGGTGATCGCGGCGAGCTGGTCGGCCCGGTCCGTCGACAGGCCGCGGGACGCGGCGATGGCGAGGCCGTCGACGGACACCGTGAGCGCCTCGGAGACGTCCGGCACCTTCTCCACGAAGGAGGTCAGGAGCCAGTCGAGTTCACCGACGTTCTTGTCCTTGCTATCCATCTCGCTGCTTTCTATTGGCGTTGTTCGTGCGCGGCGGCCGCCGCGATGCCGGAGGCGAAACCGGCGAGCCGGTCCCGGATCTCCGCCGGGTCGAGATCGGCGCCGCCGCCCTGCCGGGCACTGGGGACGGAGCCGGGGAGCAGTCGGGAGCCCGGCGCGCGACGGGGCAGTTCGGCGCCGTTGGTCCTGCCGGAGTTTTCGAGTGCTCGGTTCACCTTCCTGAAGGTAACATCCAGCGTCTCGGGAGCGGGGCCCGCAGGGGCCGCCACCGGCTTGCTTCCGTTGAGTGTTCCCCCAGCTACGGGGCGTGGCTCGGGGGCCGGGCCGGCCTTGCGCGGGCGCGGCACGATCGGCTCCACGGCGCCCGATCCGGCCGCCTCGGCGCCCGTCCCGGTCACCGGCAGGTTCGCCGCCCGCGCCGACAGCGCCAGCCGCGCCGCCGAACCCTGGTCGGGCGACAGGCCCACCGGGTCCTCCGCGTGCGCGCTCGCCGGAATCCGCACCAGCGCCAGCGTGCCCTTGCCCATCGTCGAGTGCAGCTGCACGCTCACCGAGTGCTCCGCGGCCAGCCGCCCCACCACCAGGAGGCCCATCGTCGCCGTCAGCTCCGAGTTCAGCTGCGTCGGCTCGGCCAGGCGGCGGTTGATCGCCGCCATCGGCTCCGGCGCCAGGCCGATGCCGTCGTCGGCGATCGAGATGACGATCTCCGAACCCGAACGGCGCGACGTCACCCGCACCGACTGCGTCGGCGGCGAGTACGCGGCCGCGTTGTCGAGCAGCTCCGCGAGGATGCGCACCAGGTCCCCGGCCGGCTTGGTCTCCAGCCGCGCCGACACCTGGTTCTCGACCATGACGCGGCCCGCGTCCTCGATCTCGGCGACCGCGTCGCGGATGATCGTGTCCAGGTTCGCCGGGTGGTTGTAGCGGCGCTGCGGGTCCCCGCCCGCCAGGAGCAGCAGGTTCTCCTCGTTGCGGCGCATGCGCGCCAGCAGGTGGTAGACCGAGCGCCACTCGTCCGGGACCGCGTGGTCCGGCGACTGCTCCACCAGGGACTCCATGACCTGCTGCTGGCGGCGGATGAGGCTCTGCCCGCGGCGCGCGAGCGTCTTCATCATCGCCTCGACGTCGATGCGCAGCAGCGCCTGGTTCGCGGTCTGGCGCAGCGCCTGGTGGTGCGCGGCGCTGAACGCCTCCGCGAGCGAGTCGAGCTCGTCGGCGTACCGCGAGTCCGTGCTCATCACCGTCTGCCGCTTCGCCGTCTGGAGCAGCCGGTCCACCTCGTCGGCGTTGGCCGCCTGCGACACCGCCGCCACCGTCTTCGGCAGCGTGTCGTACGCCGCGGTCAGCGTCGCCTCGCGGACGCCGTCGACGCGGAGGCTGATGCGGCGGGCCAGCATCGCCGCCGAGATGATCGACGTCAAGGCCAGCACGATCACCAGCGCGAACGTCGTCAGCAGGGTCCGCGAGGAGGCGTCGCGGATCTCGTCCACGTCGACCTGCATCGCGTCGAGCACCGACTCCTGGCTCGTGTCCAGCGCCGCGATGATCGACCCCTGCGCGTTCGAGAAGTCCTGCGGGCTGATCGTCGGCACGTTCCCGCGCACGTACACCCCGAGGGCCTCCTGCGCGGTCTCGATGTCCTCGGAGTCCATGGCCGCCTTGTAGACCGCGCTCGTCTCCGACGACGCGTTCGCCTGGAACTCGGTGATCTGCCGGTCGAAGTTCCCCGACAGGTACGCCACGTTCGACAGCTCCGCGCGCCCCACCACGACCGCCTGCGCCTCGCCGAGGCTCACCAGGTCCGTGGAGACGGTGAACTGGATCTCCGCGGCGATCCGGCTGGCCTGCATGAGCGCCGCCAGCGAGTCGAGGTGCGCGGCGACGCCCGCGTCGTCCACCATGCGCGGCAGGATCGCCGCGATCGACACGATCTTGTTCGCCACGTCCCGGTACACCAGGTACGCGTCGGCGACGTCGTCGTCCGTGAAGTCGGCCTCCCCCGAGGCCAGCCGGTCGAAGGCCGCGCGCGCCGTCTCCAGGCCCTCGGCCTTCGTGAACAGCGACTCCAGGTCGTCCTCGAGATCGGGGAAGCGCGAGGTCACCCCCGGCGCCGCCTCCTCCAGCCGGTCGAACGCCCAGTCGGTCTCGCGGCGGGCCACCGCCGAGTCGAACTGGCCGCCGCCCCCGTTGATCACCGACTCCACCAGCGGCCCCGCCTCCATGCGGTGCGCCTCCAGGGCGTCGTTCAGATCCGCGGACAGCCCCGCGAGCACCTCGGCGTCCGTCGCGTTCTGGTACTCGTCCCACACGCTGACGGTCTGGAACAGCCCGAGCACCAGCATCCCCATGAGCGCCGCGGCGATCGGGAGCATCAACTGCATCCGGATGGGGAGACGACTGGTGCGCTGCCGGGCTTTACGGGACATCGGGGGGCGTCCTTTCTGGGGGCGACGATCCGCGTGGCGGCGTGCTGGACACCATCTTCGCTTGTCGTCGCAGGGGCAGTTGAGGCGGGGCTCACCCCACGAGCGGGCGCGCCGAAGGGTACCGGTATAGCCGTTTTCGTGTACGAAGGGCCAGCGACGCGGCGAAAAGCACGGGTCCGACGCGGCCCGTGTACATCGCGATCGTCAACAGCCACACCGAAGGCTCCGACAGGTCGTACGTGATGCCGGTCGACTGGCCCATCGTCGCGAACGCGCTGGTGACCTCGAACATGATCGACGTCAGGTCGATGTGCGGCTCGAACCGCTGCATCAGGAACACGCCGAACGCGTTGCACGCCACGTACACCAGCGCCACCGTCAGCGCCTCGCGGATCACCGGCGGGTCGATGCGGCGGCGGAACACCGTCACGTCCGGCTCCCCGCGCACCTCCGCCCAGATCACCAGCAGCAGCAGGAAGAACGTGGTGACCTTGATACCGCCCGCCGTCGAGGCCGAGCCGCCGCCGATGAACGCCAGGATGATCGAGGCGAGCAGCGAGTCCTCGCGCATCGCGCCGACGTCGATCGAGTTGAAGCCCGAGGCGCGCACCATCGCCGACTGGAAGAACGCGGGCAGGATCCGGTCGTACCAGGGCCACTGCCCGAACGTCGCCGGGTTCGACCACTCGATCACCAGGTACGCGGCCCAGCCGCCGACGATGAGGATCGCCGACCCGATGAGCGTGAGCTTCGTGTGCACCGACCACTGGCGCCGCCCCCAGTGGCGGCGCGTCACCTCGTAGATCACGGGCATGCCGAGCGCCCCGAGGATCGACCCGAGCGCGACCGGCACGCAGATCCACGGGTCGGTCGCGTAGCTCATCAGCGAGTCCGAGAACAGCGCGAAGCCCGCGTTGTTGAACGAGCTCACCGAGTGGAACACGCCGTACCAGACCGCGTCGCCGAGCCCGAAGTCCAGCGTGGAGAACCGGATCGCCAGCGCCAGCGCCATGATCGCCTCGCAGATCAGCGAGAACACGATGGTGCGCAGCAGGATCGCCTTGAAGTCGCCGAGGTTCAGGGCCTGGCTGACCTCCATGCGCGTCGCGAGCTTCGTGCGCAGCCCCAGCTTGTGGGTGACGAGCAGGGCCATGAGGACCGCGCTCGTCATGATCCCGAAGCCGCCGATCTGGAACAGCAGCATGATGACGAACTGCCCGAACCACGACCAGTGGACGGGCGTGTCCACCACGGCCAGGCCGGTCACCGACACCGCCGACGTGGACGTGAACAGCGCGTCGGCGAACGAGGTGCGGTTGTCGCCCAGGTGCGCGACCGGCAGCAGGAGCAGCAGCGTCCCGGCCAGGATCACGCCCATGAACAGCAGCGGGATGAGGCGGCCCGGGTGGCGGAAGAACGCCTTGACCTTCGGGATCATGTGGTGGAGGCGAACGCCTCGACCTTGGTGGTCGCGCCGGAGACGATGAGGGTGTCCCCTTCGGAGACCACGGTCTCGGGCGTGGCGTACGTGAAGTCCCGGTCGGGCTGCTTCACGCCGACGACGGTGACCCCGTACTTCGAGCGCAGCCGCGACTCGGCGAGGGTCTTCCCCACCGCCTCGGTGGGCGCCTTGGTCTTCACGATCGCGAAGCCGTCGTCGAACTCGATGAAGTCGAGCATCCGCCCGCTCACCAGGTGCGCGACCCGCTCGCCCATCGCCCACTCGGGGTAGACGACGTGGTGGGCGCCGGTGCGGTGCAGGATCTGGCCGTGCTTGGCGTTGATGGCCTTCGCCCAGATCTCGCGGACCCCGGCCTCCTCGCACGCCAGGACGGTGAGGACGCTCGCCTCGATGTCCGTGCCGATCGCCACCACGACATGGTCGAACTCGCCGATCCCCAGCTGCACGAGGACCGCCGACTCGGTGGAGTCGGCCTGCACGACGTGCGTGAGGGTCTCGGAGGCGCGCTGGACGATCTCGGGCCGCTCGTCGATCGCGAGGACCTCGTGGCCCAGGCGGGTGAGCGACTCGGCGACCGCGGACCCGAAGCGGCCCAGGCCGATCACCGCGATGGACTCCTCGGGGAGGTTGTTCTCGCCCCGGCCGAACAGGTTCATCCGCGCATCCCCCGGACTGGATCAGGTGCTGACACGAAGACTGATTCTGCCACCCGCCCGCACCCCGCGGGCGCCGCGCCGCCGAGAGGGCGCCCGGTCCGGGCAAAGGAATGAGGAGGGCGGTCGATAACCCCTCATGACCGCCCCCCTCGAACACCCCTAACACTCTCCAAGGATGGAGGAGATCCCAAGCCTACTCCGCGAGAACGGCTCTGAGGAAGTCCTGAGTGCGCGCTTCTTGCGGCTCGGAGAACATCGCCTCGGGCGGGCCCTGCTCGACGATCCGGCCGCTGTCGAACATCATCACGCGGTCCGAGACGTCCCGCGCGAAGCCCATCTCGTGGGTCACGCACAGCATCGTGATGCTCGTGGTCGCGGCGACGTCGCGCAGGACCGCGAGCACGTCGGCGACGAGCTCCGGGTCGAGCGCGCTCGTCACCTCGTCGAGCAGCAGGATGTCGGGGTCCATCGCGAGCGCGCGGGCGATCGCCACGCGCTGCTGCTGGCCGCCCGACAGGCGCGAGGGGTACTCGCCGGTCTTGTCGGCCAGGCCCACCAGGTCGAGCAGGGACAGGGCCTTGGCCTCGGCCTCCTCCTTGGAGCGGCCCGCGACGTGGACCTGCGCCTCGGTGACGTTGCGCAGCACCTTCATGTTCGGGAACAGGTTGAACTGCTGGAAGACCATCCCGACGCGCGAGCGGCGCTGGCGCAGCCACTTCTCGTTCGCGGGGACGAGCCTCCCCTTCTTCTCCATGTGGGAGTAGGGCCGGCCCTCGACCCACACGACGCCGCCGTCGGCTTCCGGATCCGCTTTCGGCGTCACCGTCTCCAGCGTCATCAGCAGCCGCAGGATCGTGGTCTTCCCGGACCCGGAGGGCCCGATGAGCGTCACGCGCTCGCCCGGGTCGACCCGGAAGCTCAGCTCGTCGAGGACCTTCAAGTCCCCGAACGACTTGTCCACGCGATCGAACTCGATGATGGGTTCAGAAGTTGGACTTGGCAAGACGGTTCTCCAATCTGCGCATCGCGACCGCGACCGGGTACGAGGCGGCGAGGAACAGCAGCCCGGCGAGGGTGTAGCCCTCGACGGCGCCGGTGTAGTGCTGGCCCTGGAAGGCCCGTGCCTCCGCGATCATCTCCATGACGCCGATGATGAACAGGGTCGGCACCTCTTTGAACATGGCGATGATCCAGTTGCCGACGGCCGCCGCCGAGCGGCGCGCCATCTGCGGGAGGACGATCGCGCCCCACACCCGGTGGGACGGGAGGTTCAGCGCCGTCGCCGCCTCCCACTGGCCCTTGGGGATCGCGTCGATCCCCGCCCGGTAGGACTCCGAGGTGTAGGACGCGTAGTGGAGGCCCAGCACCGTCGAGCCGACGGCGAAGGCGCTCCAGTCGGGGTTGATGTAGAGGCTCGTCGCCGTCCAGACGATGAGCACCTGCACCAGCAGGGGGGTGTTGCGGATGAACTGGAAGACCAGCGACAGCGGCCTGCGCAGCCACGCCGGCCCGTTCCGCTCGCCGATGGCGACGAGCAGGCCCACGACGATCGCGATGATCCCGGCCACGAGCGTGACCTGGAGGACCACGATGAAGCCGTCCCAGATGGCCGGGAAGATCTCCCGGAGGGTCTCGTTGCTCCAACCGGTCTGCATCAGTCGACGCCTCCAGCCGCGACGGCCGGGGCCAGGCGGCCCTTCTGCACCTTCGCCTCGATGCCGAGCCCGCGCTTGGCGCGGCGCTCCAGCGCCCGCATCCCGGTCCAGATGAGCCAGGCGAGCACGAAGTAGATGACCAGGACGACCGCGTAATGCAGCAGCCGGTCCTGCCCCGGCTGCTTGCCGAGGAGCCCCGCCAGCCAGGTGATGTCGAGGACGCCGATGACCGACACCAGCGCCGAGGCCTTGAGCAGCATGATCGCGAACGCGCACAGCGAGGGGATCATCTCCGGCCACGCCTGGGGGAGCACCACGAGCCGCAGCTTCTGGAGCGGGGTGAGGTTCAGGGCCGTGGCAGCTTCGAGCTGGCCCTTGGGGACCGCCGCGATGGCGCCGCGCACCACCTCCGACGAGTAGGCGCCGTAGTTGAACCCGAGCGCGATGATCCCGGCGACGATCAGGTAGTCGAACTGGATGCCCAGCACCACCGGCATCGCGAACGCGAACCAGAACAGCTGCACCACCACTGACGAGCCGCGGAAGAACTCCACGAACACGCGCGCCGGGGTGCGCACCGCGAGGTGCCTGGAGCCCGTCATGAGCCCGAGGCCGAACGCGAGCACGAGGGCCAGCGCCGCCGACGCCACGGTGACGCCGACGGTGACCAGGAGCGGTTCTCCGTATCGGGGGAGTGATTCGATGACCGCTTGGAAGTCCATTGGACCCGCCTCCTACTGGTAGGTGTCCGGGCAGAGGTCCTCGGCCGTGAGGCCCTCGGGGTGGTTCTCGTCGAGCGTGAAGCCGTACGGGCTGGTCAGCTCCTCCCACTTCGCGTCGTCCGCGAGGAGCTTGTCGAGCTCCTCGTTGACCGCGTCGCGGAAGTCGGAGTCGGAGGGCTGGAACACGGCCGCGCCGGCGCCGATGATGTCCTCGCCGGTGTCGGGGTCGATGAGCCAGAAGCCCTCGGAGACCTCGACCTCGGGGTCGGACTCGGCGGCGAGGCGCAGGTTCGCGCTGGTGAGCGCGATGGCGTCGCAGCGGCCGGCCTTGAGTTCGAGGATGAGCGAGTCGAGGTTGGCCTGCACGTTGATGCGGTCTTCGCCGAAGGTCTTGTCGGCGATCTCGTGCTCGCTGGTGCCGTTCATGACGCCGATGACGCCGTCGCCCTCGGCCATCGTGTTGAAGTCGGTGTACCCGCCGGGGTTCCCGGCCATGGTCATGAGCGCGTCGGGCATCACGTAGTCGGGGTTCGCGAACGCCACGGCCTCGCACCGCTCGGGGGTGATGTACATGCCGGCGATGACCATGTCGTGGTTGGTGCCCAGGCCGGTGATGAGCGAGTCCCACTCGGTGAGCTTCCACTCGATCTGGTCGGCCTTGATGCCCAGCTGGTCCAGCAGGTAGACCTGGGTGTCCACCGACTGGCCGGTGACGGCGCCGTCGTCGCCGGTGTACGCGTAGGGGGCCTCGTCGGCGTAGGCCACGCGGATGGTGCCGCCGTCCTGCGCCTCGCCGAGCAGTCCTCCGTCACCGCCGCCGTCCGTCCGCGAGCAGGCGCCCAGCGCGAGGGCGGCCGCCCCCGCTGAGCTGCCGAGGAGCAGATGACGGCGGTTCAGATGCAATTCGTTCGACACGTTGGTCGCCTCCTGAGTCGGACTCGGGTGTCTTGCCGACCCTAACGTTCTATTGTAAGTTTGTCGACAATCTGATTATCGACGTTCGATAACGAAAGCGCAAGCAATCCGGAGCGGCCCGCGCGACATCCCCGCCGGACCCGCAACCGGGGCACGACGCGGAACGTGGTGTACGGGTCGGCAGTAAGATGCTGCCCAGAAGAGACAGAGGGGAATCGGACACACGTGGCGACTCGCAGCAGCGGATTGAGCGGCCTCGAAGGCAACCGCAAGGTAGGGCGGCTCGCCCCCGTGCGCCGCACCTCGACGGTGGACCTCATCGCCGAGCGGCTCCGCGAAGCGGTCGTCGACGGCTCGCTCCCGCCCGGCACCGTCCTCGGCGAGGCCGAGCTCGCCTACCAGCTGGGCGTCAGCCGCGGGCCCCTGCGCGAGGCCATGCAGCGCCTCACCGCCGAAGGGCTCCTCGTCATCCCGCGCCGCCGCGGCCTCGCCGTCAAGACCATGACGCCCGAGGACGTGCGCGACATCCACTGGCTCCGCGCCACCATCGAGCCCGAGCTGGGCCGGCGCATCCTCACCCTCGCCGCCGCCGACCGCCGCACCGTCCTCGCCGAGCTCGGCGCCGAGGTCAAGCGCATGCAGCGGGCCCTGCGCAAGGACGACGCCCGCGCCCTCGGCGACGCCTACCTCGACTTCCACCGGGTCCTCGCCGGGTGGGGCGGGTCGCTGCGCCTCGCGCGGATGCTCGGCACGCTCCTCATCGAGACGCGCCTGTGCACCTTCTCGATGTTCGAGCACTTCGAGGTCCACCGCGACCTCGTCCCCGAGCACGTCGCGTTCGTCGAGGCTCTCGCCGCCGACGACGGCGAGCGCTTCGGCATCCTCATGCGCGCCCACCTCGAAGCCGAGGTCCGGCGGCTCCTCGCCGAACCCGAGGACGCCAAAGAGGACGAAGCGGACCGCCTGCTCGCCGAGACCCCCGACGAGCCGCAGCCGCTGGACCGCCTCGACCTCCCCGAAGGGCTCTGAAAACCCCTGCCGCCCACGGGGTATCGAACGAAGTAAATTTCCCGACTTGGCATGTTCCGTTGCTGGACTGCGGTCGGTGCAGCCGATATAACTAAAGCTCCCAGTTCGGACAAAATTCGAGACGGAGCCCATAATGTCCCTCCCCCGGCGAATCTCCACAATGGCGGCAGCGTGCGCTGTCGCCGTCGTGTCGCTCCTGGCGCTGACCAGCGGCGCCGCCCAGGCCCAGACCATCGAGTACGTCGCCCTC
This sequence comes from Glycomyces artemisiae, assembly GCF_003002955.1. Taxonomy (GTDB): domain Bacteria; phylum Actinomycetota; class Actinomycetes; order Mycobacteriales; family Micromonosporaceae; genus Glycomyces; species Glycomyces artemisiae. Next base: position 29,156 of record NZ_PVTJ01000015.1, on the reverse strand, counting down.
GGGGACTCCTACGCCTCCGGCGTGGGCACCCGCTCGTACATCGACGACGGGAGCGGGTGCTCCCGCTCCGAGTCCGCCTACCCGTCGCTCTTCGCCGACGCCGCGGGCGCCGACCTGGAGTTCGCCGCCTGCTCGGGCGCGAAGACCGGCGACGTCCTCTCCAAGCAGCTCGGCTCGCTCTCCGCTTCGACCGACCTGGTGACGATCACCGTGGGCGGCAACGACACCGGCTGGGCCGGAGTGGTCCAGCAGTGCGCCTACCCGTACCCGTGGACCTGCGACGAGGAGATCGACGACGCGGAGGCGTTCATCCGCGACCAGCTCCCCGCCAAGCTCCACGCCGTCTACGACGCCATCGAGTCGGCCGCGCCGAACGCGCAGGTCGTCGTCCTCGGCTACCCGCGCCTGTTCAACGGCGAGGAGTGCAACGCCATCACCCGCATCAGCCCCGGCGAGCAGTCCCAGCTCAACGCCGCCGCCGACCTCCTCGCCACCACCACCGGCCAGGTCGCCGCGAGCCACGGCTTCGACTACATCGACGTGCGCGACGCCTTCGACGGCCACGCCGTCTGCGACGACACCGAGTGGCTCAACGGGATCTCCTACCCGATCGGCGAGTCCTACCACCCCAACGCCGCCGGCCAGCGCGACGGCTACTACCCGCTGCTGGACGCCCTCGTCTGAGGCGCCGACGCGCGAAGGCCCCGGCTCGAACCGAGCCGGGGCCTTCGCGCGTCTTCGGGCTACTCGCCGCCCATGTCCATCATGGACTGGTCGCAGATCTTCCAGACGCCCTCTTCCTTCGCCATCTCGACGGACTCGGAGCCGTCGTAGGTCTCCTCGGACCAGCCGGTGAAGTTGAAGTCGTCGTCGTACTCGGGGAACGCGTACGTGTAGCTCATCGAGAAGTCGACCGTGGCGGTGTCGCCCTCCTCGCTCGAACCGGTGACCTCGTACGAGAAGTTCGGGTCGACCTCCGGCGGCGTCTCCACGCCCATCGACTCGTACTGGCTCGGGTCGAAGCCCGACTCGATCGTGGTCGACAGCTCGTCGATCGCGGGCTGGGCATCGGCGCACACGAAGGCGCGCAGGTCCTCGACCACCCCGGCCGCGGCGTCCGCGTCGGAGGCCGCGGCGGCGGTGAACAGCGCCTCCATGGTCTGGAGGAAGTTCTCGGCCACGACCTCGGGGGAGTCCCCGGCCGAGGGCGCATCGCCCGAGCCGCCACCCCACGGCTTCAGCACGAGCAGGACGATCGCGATGATCAGCACGACCGCGCCGCCGCCGATCCCGAGGATCAGCGGGGTCTTCGACTTCGGCGCGGGCGGCAGCGCGCCGTAGCCGGGCTGCTGGCCGTATCCCGGAGGTTGCTGCCCGTACCCGGGCTGAGCGCCGTATCCGGGCTGCTGCGGCTGCTGGCCGTACCCCGGCTGCTGCCCATAGCCGGGCTGCTGGCCGTAACCAGGCTGCTGCGGCTGGGAGCCGTACCCGGGCTGCTGGGGCTGCTGCCCGTATCCCGGCTGCTGACCGTACCCGGGCTGCTGGCCGTACGGAGGTTGCTGATTCGGGTCGAACCCCGGCTGCGGCGGGTAGGACATGACGGTTCCTCGTTTTGTCGGGAGTGTGTCGCGCCAGGCTAACACGTGCGGACCCTCCCTGAATCCCCAGAAAACGCCAAAGCCGCCGGGAACCCGAAGGCCCCCGGCGGCACAGGCGTGCACGATGCGTCAGCCCCCCTCGCCCTCGGCGGGGGACTCCTCCTCGGTCTCGTAGCGCGACACGGTGCTGTCGTCGATCACCAGCTGCTTGCGGGCCTCGAACGGGCTCAGGTCGGCGCCCCGCGGGATCATCTTGATCATCTCGTCTGGCACCGACACGGACGCCACGTCGCCGTACCCCAGGAGGGCCTGCGTCGAGTCGGTCTGGCCCTCGTCGACGATCCCGAACTGGAACCCGAGGCTGTCGATCAGGTACGTGTTGCTCTTCACCGTCGCGCCCCCGTTCGTGCGCGAGTCCGCGAGCACCGCGCGCCCCGGCGCCAGGACCGTCTGCGCGGCCAGGTTCTCGACGCTGGAGTGGATGTCGCCGTCCTCGGTGAACTCGACCGACTCCGCCGCGTCCGTCAGCGTCTTCGGCGCCGAGTCGTACAGGCCGATCCGGATATCGGTCTGGCCCTCTTCCTGGTCGGTCGGGTCGTACGTCGCGCACAGCGCCGGGCGGGAGCCCTCGGGGGCCCACACCGCGTCGCTGAGGACCGTGGTCGGGAAGAGCGCGTCGCCGAAGGTCGCCTGCGCGCCGATCGAGTCGCGCACCGTCGGGCTCACCGTCACCGGGGTGTTGTACTTCGCCTGGAGCAGGTCCTTCTGGACCTCGGTGATCGGCGCGAACTCGTCGCCCTGGTCGCTGGTCTTGAGCAGCGTGTAGAACGCGCCCGCGATCTCCAGCGGCTGGCCGTAGGCGATCGTGGCGCCGCTCTCGGACTGGACGCCCTCCTCGGAGGGCTGCGTGAAGTACGGCTCCGGCAGGACTTCCAGGGCCGAGCCCGGAAGGATCGTGTTCATCACGTTCTCGTTGACCGGCACGGCCTGGTTCGCGTTCAGGCCCAGCGAGTTCAGCACTCCGATGTCGTTGATCGGGTAGCTGCGGTCGTTCCACAGCAGGTAGTACCGCTCCTCGCCTTCCTCGGCGTCCTCGGCGACCTTGGCCAGCACCCACTGCTCGTCGCCGAGCCACGACGTGGGCGCCTCCATGTCCTGGATGACCAGCTGCGTGAGCTGGTGCGTCTCGGTGCTGCCGATCTCGCGCGGCATCGAGCACGCGTTCCAGTCCTGGTCCTGGAGGAGCTCCTCCACGGCCGGGGGCTGGGCCGGGACGTTGTCGATCCCGACCATGAACCCGCGCGGGATGTCCTTGAGCGACGTGGGCTTCAGCGTCTGCACCGGCGGGTCGCCCTGGTAGGGCTTGAGCAGCAGCAGCGCCGACGTGAAGTTCGTGACCGGCCAGAGCTTCGCGGGGTTGGTCTCCGACGGGTCCTGGCCGTCCGCGGTCGTGTAGACGTAGATCGCGGACGTGCCCTTGACCTGGATGATGTGGTTGAACTCGGGCAGGTCGTTGCCCTTGCCGAACAGCGTCGCGATCGCGAAGCCGCCGAAGACGAGCGCCAGCACCATGACCGACGCGAAGATCGAGACGCCGATGCGCCGCAGCGGCCGCTCCACCGAGTCGGGGTTCGCCAGCACCAGCGCCTGGTTCATCCGCGAGGTGATGAACTTGTGTGCGTCCACCTGCTCGCGGCGGGAGCGCATCTGTGGCATTGGAATTCGCCTCTCAGGTCGAAGGGGGTGTCGGGGCTAGCCCCGCAGCGACAGCGCGATCTCGTAGAGGTTGCAGACCCAGCCGACCAGCGGCAGGATCGACACGATCAGCAGCGCCTCGATGATGTCGAGGCTGCGGCCCCACGTGGGGGCGATCTTCTTGCCGGCCACGGCCAGGCCGTAGACCATCGCGATGAGCGTCAGCAGCGTCAGCACGCCGAGGATCACGGTCAGCCGCACCAGGATGCTGTCGCCGCTGGCGACGAACACCGCCGCGAGGGTGGCCGCGAGGCCGCCCATGCCGCCGGTGAGCATCACGATGCGCGCGGGCCGGTCCTCGACCGTGCGGGCGCGGCTGAGGAGCACCAGCGACAGGATCGTCGCGAGGATCAGGCCCGGCATCGTGCCGGAGAACGCCAGCGCGATCGCCGAGACCAGTCCGGTCACCGCCGCGAAGGAGTACAGGGCCTCCAGGTAGTTCCCGGCGTGCTCGGAGAGCTTGAGGATCCGCTTGCCGTCGATGGCCTCGGTGTCGCCCTCCTTCAGCTCCTCGGTGGTCGTGGGGAGCGTCGGGGTCGGCACCATCGCCATGGTCAGCGACAGGCGCGGCGCGGCCGGGAGGATCGCCAGGGCCAGCGGCGCGGCGATGCCCGCGGCGGTCGCGGCCGTCCCGTCGGGGATGATCATCATGAGCGCGGTCGAGACGCCGAGGACCACGGAGCCGAGGATCGTCACGATGAACACCGGGGCCGAGGCCATGTCGCCGACGGCCACCATCGCGAGGACGCTGAACAGCAGGATCGCGGAGGCCGCGATGAGCACGTGCGGGCCTTCGAGGTCGAACAGGCCGCGGTCGCCCGCGACGATGAGCAGCCCGCCGACGCCGGAGTACAGGACGGCGGTGACGCCGAAGTAGGTGGCGGCCCGCGAGTCGCCGACGGCGCGCGAGAGCAGCGCCGAGGCGCCGACCAGGATCAGCGCGATCGACAGGCCCACGATCGCGCTCGCGAGGTGGCCGGTCAGCAGGAGCGCGATCGCGCCGACGCCGAGGGCGGCGGTGCCGACGCCGACGCTGAAGCGCTTGGTCGCGAGGTGGTCCCAGCGGTTGCCGCGCTGCTCGGTCGCGGTGGCGACGGCGTCGATGACGTCGTCGAACACGATCTCGGGCTTGGCCGCGTCGGCCGGGTTCAGGTACAGCATCTCGCCGTCGCTGATCGACAGCTGCGAGCAGGAGTGCCCGGTGTCCAGGGCGTCGTCGCCGAGCCGCGAGAGGATCCAGCCGCCGTTGTCGCCGGCCTCGTCGATGTAGTACTCGCCGGCCTGGTGCAGGATCGTGGGCAGGAGGTCGGACAGGGGGATGTCAGAGGGCAATGCGAGGTCGATCCTGGTGCGAGGACTGACGATCGTCACCCTGGAGAGGGTGGCCGACTTGGTGCTCACCGCGCGAACCTCCGGGTCGGGTCGGAATCGGGGGGACTGTAAAAGGATAAATCCCGCATGCCACGGCCGGTGTACCGCCCGAGTGGCGATGCGGTTCTACCCTGTTAGTGCGATACTCGACAGAGCGCACTTATATCTTTTATACGGCAGCGCCCAGGCGGCGGCTAGCAAGCATCCTCGCCGACGCTCGCAAGGCGTCGTCTGGGCCGGCCGTTGGCAGGCGCATCCCCCGGTGAGTACAAGGACCCTCTGTGACGACCAAACTCTTCCGCAGACCGCCGCGCAAGCGCGGGCCCCAGGCCCCCCGCGGCGACATCCTCCTGGAGTCGCCGCCGGACATGCCCGACCCGCAGCCGAAGAACATCGCGCAGTATCTGATGATCCTGCCGATGCTCGCCGGTGCTGCGGCGATGGCCATGATGATGATGAGCCGCACGACCACCGGAGGCTCCGGGGGCAACAACACCATGCGCATCGCCATGGGCGCCATGATGGGCGTCTCGATGGTCGGCATGATGGCCACGAACCTGGGCGGCAACCGGGCCCAGAAGAAGGCCGAGTTCAACGCCGACCGGCGCGACTACATGCGCTACCTCAACCAGGTGCGGCGCCGCGCCCGCAAGGGCGCCGAGCGCCAGTGGCGCGCGGCCCGGTGGCGCCACCCCGACCCGAAGGCCCTGTGGTCGCTGGTGGGGTCCCGCCGCATGTGGGAGCGCCGCAGCAAGGACGACGACTCGCTGGACGTGCGCGTCGGCATCGGCAAGCAGCGCATGACGATGAAGCTGGTGCCGCCGGAGACCAAGCCGGTCGAGGACCTGGAGCCGATGACGTCGATGGCGCTGCGGCGGTTCGTCGCCGCGCACTCGAACGTGATCGACATCCCCCGGTCGATGAAGTACACCGAGGCCGCGCGGCTGGTGCTGCGCGGCGAGCGGCAGGTCGTCATGGACAACCTGCGCGCCCAGCTCGCCCAGCTCGCGGTGCTCCACTCGCCCGACGACGTCATCATCGCGGTCGTCGCGGACAACGAGCGGATGCCCGAGTGGCACTGGATGAAGTGGCTGCCGCACCTCCAGCACCCGTCCGCCGAGGACGGGGCCGGACCGGTCCGCATGTTCTTCAACACGACCACGCAGCTGGAGAACTCGCTGCGCGACCAGCTGTCGAGCCGCGGCGCGTGGTCGCCCGGCGCGACCGCGGGGGAGGGCCAGGCGCACCTGGTCGTCGTCCTCGACGGCGGCGAGGTGGACCCGACCGGGATCATCGCCGCCGACGGCATGGCCGGCGTCACCGTGTTCGACTTCTCCGGCTACCTGCCGCGCAAGCCCGGGCCGCAGATCAAGCTCTACGACGTCACCGCGGAGGAGATCTACACGGACCAGGCCGGCCGCCGCCGCGTGCTCGGCAAGCCGGACGCGCTGTCGTACAACCAGGCCGAGGGCATCGCCCGCTCGCTCGCCCCCTGGCGGCTCACCCTCAAGGGCGCCTCCGGGACCACCGAGACCGGCGACGAGGACGCCTCGCCGATGGCCGCGCCGTCGAGCCTGCCGGAGATGCTCGGCTTCAACGACGCCGCGGCGCTCGACCCGGCCGTGCACTGGCGCGAGAAGCCGATCAAGGACTACCTGAAGGTTCCGATCGGGCCCGGCCCGGACGGCGCCATCGTCGACATCGACTTCAAGGAGTCCGCGGTCGGCGGCATGGGCCCGCACGGCCTGCTCATCGGCGCCACCGGCTCCGGCAAGTCGGAGGTGCTGCGCACCATCGTCGGGTCGCTCATCGCCACCCACTCCTCGGAGGAGCTCAACTTCATCCTCGTCGACTTCAAGGGCGGCGCGACGTTCGCGGCCCTCGACGAGCTGCCGCACGTCTCCGCGGTCATCACCAACCTCGCCGACGAGATCGAGCTGGTCGACCGCATGGCCGACGCGCTCGAAGGCGAGCTGGTGCGGCGCCAGGAGGTGCTGCGCGCGACGGGCAACTTCACCAACCGGTGGGAGTACGAGAAGGCCCGCAAGGCCGGGCAGCCGTTGGACCCCATGCCGACGCTGCTCATCATCGCCGACGAGTTCTCCGAGATGCTCGTCGCGAAGCCCGAGTTCATCAACCTGTTCCTCCAGATCGGCCGCATCGGCCGCTCGATCGGCGTGCACATGCTGCTCGCCTCGCAGCGGCTCGAAGAGGGCAAGCTGAAGGGCCTGGACACGTTCCTGTCGTACCGGGTCGCGCTCCGCACGTTCTCCGCGCAGGAGTCGCGCACCGTCATCGGCTCGGGCGCCGCCTACGAGCTGCCGCAGGCCCCCGGCCACGGCTACCTCCAGGTCGGCACCCAGGACCTGGTGCGGTTCCGCGCCGCCTACGTCGGCGGGTCGTACAAGCCGCCGAAGCGGGTCGCCTCGCGCGCCGAGCGCATCGCGGCCGTCCAGCACAAGGTGCAGCGGTTCCTGCCCGGCTTCGTGGAGCTCCCGCCGGAACCCGAGGTCGAGGAGGAGCCGGAGGAGGACCTCACCACCCCGGAGGAGGCGGCGGACGACGAGGAGAACGAGAAGCTCTCCGAACTCGAAGTCATGGTCAACAACTGCATCGGGATGGGCCGCCCGGCCCACCAGGTGTGGCTGCCGCCGCTCGCCGAGCCGCCGACCCTCGACCAGGTGCTCCCGCCCCTGGAGGTCGACCCGGTCCGGGGCCTCACGCCGAAGGGCTTCTCCCTCAACGGGAAGCTCCACGCCGTCCTCGGCGAGGAGGACCGCCCGTTCGAGCAGAAGCGCAGCCCGTTCATCGTCGACCTCTCCGGCGCCCAGGGCACCGTCGCCATCGCGGGCGGCGCCCAGTCGGGCAAGTCCACGATGCTGCGGTCCATGATCGGCTCGCTCGCCCTCACCCACACCCCGCGCGAAGTGCAGTTCTACTGCCTCGACTTCGGCGGCGGCACCCTGCGCGGCCTCGAAGACCTCCCGCACGTCGCGGGCGTCTTCGGCCGGCAGGAGGAGGAGGGCGTGCGGCGCACGATCCAGGAGGTCACGAGCATCCTGGACGAGCGCGAGGCGTTCTTCACCGCGAACAAGATCGACGGCATGGGCTCCTACCGGCGCATGAAGGAGCAGGGCCGCTTCCAGGACGACCCGTACGGGGACATCTTCCTCGTCGTCGACAACTGGATGACCCTGCGCGAGGACTTCGAGCCGTTCGTGGACCAGGTCCGCGCGATCGGCAACCGGGGTCTGGCGTACGGCGTCCACGTCATGGTCACCTGCACCCGCTGGGGCGACATCCGCATGAACATGCGGGACATGTTCGGCCTGAAGCTGGAGCTGAAGCTCACGGACAACATGGAGTCCGAGATCGACCGCAAGGCGGCGGCGAACGTGCCGAAGAACCGCCCCGGGCGCGGGCTGTCGCTCGCGAAGCTCCACATCCTCGCCGCCGTCCCCCGCATCGACGGGATCCGCGACGGCGACGACCTGCTCCCCGGCGTCGAGGACTTCGTCAAGAAGGTCAAGCAGGCGTGGCGCGGGCAGCCGTGCCCGCCGGTGCGCCTCCTGCCGAAGCAGCTCCACGTGGCCGACTTCCTCAAGGCCGTCGACCGCACGAAGCCGGGCATCCCGATCGGCCTCAACGAGGCCGGGCTCAAGCCGGTGTACCTGGACTTCGCGAACGAGCCGCACATGCTCATCTTCGGCGACTCCGAGTCGGGGAAGACGAACCTGCTGCGGCACATCGCGCGCGAGATCCAGGCGAACTACACCGCCGACGAGGCGAAGATCATCATGGCCGACTACCGGCGCGGCATGCTGGAGGAGATCCAGAAGCCGACGCTGCTCGACTACGCCATGTCCGGCAAGCACTTCGAGGGCTCGGTGAAGAACCTCAAGGGCCCGATCGAGAAGCGCCTGCCGGGCGACAACGTCACGCCCGCGCAGCTGCGCGACCGCTCCTGGTGGACCGGTCCGGACCTGTACCTGCTCATCGACGACTACGAGATGGTCGCCCAGCGCGTGAACCCGCTCATCGCCATCCAGGAGCTGATCCCGGTCGGGCGCGACATCGGGTTCCACGTCATCATCGCCCGCCGCTGCTCCGGCGCCGGGCGCGCGATGATGGACCCGATCGTCGGGCAGATCAAGTCGCTCGAATCCCCGGGCCTGCTCATGAGCGGCCGCAAGGAGGAGGGCGCGATCTTCGGCAAGCTCAGGCCCAGCCCGCAGCCCTCGGGCCGCGGCACCCTGGTGCGCCGCAAGGACGGCGAGCAGCTCATCCAGACGACGCTGCTCCCCCCGAACGGCTCGTCTTAGGGCCCGCCCTAGACGCAGAGGAGCGGGGCCGCCCACCGGTGCAACCGGGGGGCGGCCCCGCAGCGTACTACGCTCGTACCGGTGCGAGCCCCCTTCGCACTCCCGCACACCGAGGGCCCGAATGAACCCACTGCTCACGCCCCCCGAGCTCGACCCTGCGCCGCTCGCGCGACCCGGCCGCCCGGCCCGGCCGCCGCTCGGGGTGCTCGCGATCCAGGCGCTCCTGCTCGCCGAGGCGGCCGCGGTGATCGCGGTGTGGCTGTGGTCGTGGCGCGGCGTCCAGGCGTACGCGTGGCCCGGCGTCGACAACGGCCTCGCCGAGCGCGGCCTCGCGTACCTGCTCGTCCTCGCCCCTTCGGTGCCCGTCAACGTCCTCGCCGCGATCTGGCTCGGCCGCGGCGGGCGCCGCGCCCGCCTCTACCTCGCCGCCGCCGGCTCCCTCGCGCTCGTTCAGGTCGTGCTGCTCCTGACGCCCTCGGCGATGCCGGTGCGGCAGGCCATGAGCGACGGCGCCGCCGAGGTCGCGGGCGTGTTCCTCGCCGCGACGGCCCCGATCGTGTTCCTCGGCGCGGTCCTCGCCGTCACCGCGAAGGCCCGCGGCTGGCTCGGCGCCGAACCCGACCGCCCGCGGGGGCGCATCGCCGGGATCGAGACCGCCGTGTGGTCCCTCGCGCTGCTCCTGGCCGTCGCCGCCGGGGCCGAGGTGCGCCAGTGGGCGCTCGCGGCCGCCGAGCCCGGCGACCCCCGCGGCGTCCACACCGAAACGGGCACTTGGCAACGGCTCGAAGACGCGGTCGGCGAGACGACGGACGCGCTCCCCGCGTTCTCCGGGTTCGCGGCCCGCACCGTCGAGGTCGCCTCCTGCGGCTACCGCACCCCCGCGGGCCTGGAGACGTTCCGGTACAGCCTCACCTATGAGCTGCGCACCGCGGACTTCCCCGCCTACGAGGCGGCCGTGCGCGACTTCTGGGCCGAAGGGGACTACGCGATCACGTACGACGGCGCGACCCTCGACGGGGTCCGCCGCATCACCGCCGAGCGCTCCGACGAGATCGCCCTCGGCTACACCGGCGGCGACGCGCCCGTGCTGACCGCCGCCAGCGGCTGCGTCGAACGCGTCGACCCCGAGCCCGCATGCGTGCCGCCCCAAGGGGACCCGACCACCGACATGGTCCGCGGCATCGCATGCCGGGACTGACTCAGAGCGACGAGTAGTCCGCCTCGCCGTCCGCGGCGCCCTTCGGAATCCCCTCCGGGAAGTACTCGCCGACGAGGTCGCCCGGGCCGCCCGGGGCGATCCCGCCCGCGGGGGGCACGTACTCGATCTCCCCGCGGTCGCTGCGCGGCACGCACCCGGACTGCACGACCAGGCCCACGACGCCCGAGACGCGGTACCAGAGGTTGACGCCGTCCTCGCGGAGCGCCTCCACGTTCCGGTCGGTGCGGCCGGACGCGAGCGTCACCGCATCGTCCCGGTGCACGTCCAGCCCGTCCTCGGCCCACCGCCCGCGCAGCGCGTCCGCGTACGTCTCGCGCACCAGCGGATCCGACCACAGCTCCTGGGCGAACATGTACGAGATCTCAACGCCCACATGCGAGGGGTCCTCGGCGCCTTCATGCGTGCAGGGCAGCTCGTGCCAGGTGCGGGAGGCGAACCCGGGGAAGTCGGGCAGCGCCGCGACCGCATCGGCGACGGCGGCCTCCATGGGGGCGTACGCCTCGGCCTGCGTGTAGCGGGCCTCGGGCGGTTCGGGTGCGGTCATCGAGCATCCTGCGAGCGGTAGTAGGAGTGCGAAGGCAAGGGACCTCACCTGACGCCGCTGGTCTGACCGGTGACGATATACGCCATGTTGTCGCGGGCGGCGTTGCGGGGATGGCCGTTGTCGCCGTCCCAGTAGGAGGAGTGGTTCTCCACGTTGTCCTTCCACAGCTCCTCGATCCCGTCGGCGTCCCGGGTCGCGTCGCTGCGGAACGTCCTGCCGCCGAACGCGTCCGAGACCGGATCGGTGCCGTGGATGAGATCGTCGTGATCCGAGGTGAAGTACCCGACCGCGCCGCCGATGAGCCCCCCGACCGGCCCGCCGAGCAGCCCGCCGCCGCCCCCGCCGAGGACGGTGCCGATCGTGTCCTCGCGGGCCCAGCCGATGATGTCCTCCTCGTTCCTGGTGGCCCACACCCGGTCCGGAGGAATCCCCAGGTCCGCGGCCGAGTCCACGCCCACCCCGGGGGAGCCGACGAACACCATGTCGTCCACGTCCAGCCCGGCGTCGCGCGCGGCGATCCCCACCGTCGTCGACCCGTAGGAGTGGCCCGTCATCGTCACGTGCGAGCTCCCGTCCTCGTCGACCGCGCGCATCCCCGCGGCGAACGACGACAGGTCCTTCGCGGCGTCCTCCGCGTACCGCTTGTCCATCGCGTGCGGCACGACCTCGTCGGGCGCGTCGTAGCCCAGCCACAGCACCGACGCCGTTTTCGCGTCCGGGTCCGCCCAGTACGCGTCCGCGGCCATGAGCCCGGCCCGGTCGACGCTCCCGCCGACGTTCCCCAGGTCGGCCCCGGTGCCCGGCACCAGCACCGACACGTTGTCGGCCTCGTCGGGGTTCCCGATCGCGACGATCGCGCGCCCGTCCTCGGCCGAGGAGTACCCGAGCAGGTAGTGGTCGAGCGCGGGCCCGCCCGCGCCGATCCGGTACGGCTCCTCGATCCTCGACTGGAGGCCCGTCAATCGCTCCTGCGTCCCCTGCAGGTCCGCGAGCCGCTTCTGGAGGTCCTCGTTCCCGGGGTCGGCCGCGAGCCGGTCCTCGACCGCCTCGATCTCGTTCTCGCGCCGGTTGATCTCGCCCTCCAGGAGGGTCCGGTTGGCGTCGTCCCTGATCCCCGAAGGGATGCCGTCGACCTGCGCGAGGAGTTCAGGCCGCGCCTCCAGCAGGCCCTGCTGCTCGAACGGCGACAGGCCGTCCCACCATGCGTTCACCTCGGCCGGGCTCGCGTCCCGGTCGAGCATGTCCTGGAAGTCGTCGGCCAGCGCCACCCCCGCCGCGAGCTCCGAGCGCTCGCCCGCATCGGTGGTCCCGGCGATTGCGGCCACCGCCGCGTGCAGGGTCTCGTCGGCCTCGGCGACCGCGTCGAGGATCGCCTCCATGCGCTGCTCGAACGCCGCGACGTCGGCGGCCTTCCCGGTCGCGACCCCGTCGGCGTCCACCGACAGGCCCTCCGGCACCGACGCGAGCAGCTCCAGGAGCTCCTCCTGCCGGTCATTGAACACCGCCACCGCGTCCTCGATCGCCGCCGCGATCCGGCGGCACTCGCCCGCCCGCTCCACGGTGTCGTCGCCGATGAGCTTCACCCGCGACCGCACCTCCTCGGCCACCGTCCCGGTCCACTGGGACTCGCCGATCTGCCTGCGCCGCAGGTCGTCCAGCTCGGACTCCCGCTCCTCCATGCGCCCGGCCTGCGCCCGCCACTGCTCCCCGACGGCCGCGAGCGGCCCGAAGTCGGCGTCCCGCAGCGCGCCGTACGTGATCCCCACGGCCTACTCCGGCGCCGGCGTCGTGCGCGAGCCCGGATCGACCGGGAACACCTCGGGGTCCGCGTACTGCGCGAACAGCTCCGCGGTCATCCCGTCCAGCTCCACGTGCTGCACCGAGTACACCGCCAGGAACGCCCCCAGCTCCTCCACCCGGCCCCGCAGCCCGGGCACGATCGCGCCCTCCCACCGCTCGACCGCCTGCGCCACCTCGTTCACGCCGGTGAACACCCCGGTGTCCACCGACTCCTTCAGCGCGCCGCCTTCACTGGCGACCTGCTTGAAGTCCTCGTACAGCCCGTCCGAGGCCGCGAACATCGAGACGCCGCCCCGCTTGATCTCCTCCGGATCCAACGACAGATCAACCATGTTGGGTCCCAAGGGAAGCGGTGCGTGCAGGGCGGGTCGAGACCGGTGGGGCGCTCACGGGGGGTCCAATCTCTCGTGTGCCGATCAACACACAGCGTACAAATCCCAGGCAAACGGCCGATAGTGGCGGCACCTGGAACGTCCTCTCTGTGACCATATCGTTATGTTCCTTTGGCGATCCTCCGTGGCTCGCGGGGCTGAAACAGGTCCGGTATGTTGTGGGGCAGAGCGGACAGCGCTGTAACGACCGGCACACGGAAGGGGTCCAACCCTATGTCCACACCTCTCCCCCCACCCCCCGCCCGGACCCGGCCCCGCGGCCTCCGCACCGCCCTGGCCTCGGGCCTCACGGCCCTGGCCGCGACCGCTGCGGTCACGGCCGCACCGGGTGTCGCGCTGGCTCAGGACACGACTCTCAATGACGACAATGCTTGGGTGACCGACCTGATTCAGGCTCCCGCTGCATGGAGTACGACGAAGGGTGAGGGGGTCACGGTCGCAGTGCTGGACACTGGCATTGCCGAGCATCCATTCTTCGAAGACAAGGACATCTTGCCGGGGTATACGGCCTTCGCGGACGAGACCGACGCCTGGAACGACACCGACGGACACGGCAGCGCAGTCGCGGCAGCGGTGCTGCTCGCCGCACCCGAGGCCACAATCCTTCCCGTACGCATGGACACCGGCGCCGAGAACGATCTCGGCGGAGCCATGGGGGAGACGGATGTCGAGTCAGTCAAGTGGGCGATTGACAACGGCGCCGATGTTCTCGTGATGCCCTGGCACATTGACGGTGTCGTGACCGGCGAGCCGATCGAGGTCCTGCAATACGCCATCGACAAGGGCCTTATTGTGATCGCCTCTGCCGGTAATAATCCCAGTGATCCGGTGCTGTACCCAGCATCCACTCCGGGAGTCGTGGCGGTCACTGGCACTGACACGAGCGGAAGCCTGCTCGCTGAGACCAGCACCACCGGGCCTGAGGTCGTAGTCTCGGCCCCAGCAGATGAGATGACAGTTCCCAAGCCGCAAGTGGGATCACTCGGAGATGATGAGCTGTACGGGACGGTCGTCGGCGGTACCTCGATGGGCTCGGGTTTCGCCGGAGGCGTTGCGGCGTTGACCTGGGCAGCACACCCGGACCTCGATGCGAGCAACGTCATCCAGCGCCTCATTCAGACTGCTGGAGATGCAAGCGGTGAGCGCAGTGACGACGTCGGATTCGGTCTCGTGAACGCCGACCAGGCCGTCAACGCCGAAGGCATCGAACCGGTCCAGGAGAACCCGCTCGGATACCCGATGGGCGAGCCAGGCGCGAGCGGGGCCACCCCCGACGACCCCGCGCCGTCCGAGTCCGCGCAGGAGCCCGGCGCGGCCACCGGCGGCCCTTCGGCTGCGGCCGAAGGGAACAAGGAGTCGAACCTCAACGCGATCATCGTCGTCGCCGCGGCCGTGATCCTCATCGGCGCGGCAGTCGCGGTCTGGCTGGTGCTCCGCGGTCGCAGCCGCAAGGCCGCCGCGCAGCAGCAGGGCCAGTTCAACCCCGGGAACGGACCGGGCCAGGCGCCGTACCAGCAAGCGGCGCAGCAGCAGTACGTCCCGCCGACCGGCGGCGGGCAGAACTACGGCGGTCCGCCTCCCGGCCAGGTCTACAGCAGCCCGCCGCAGGGGTTCAGCCAGCCTGGCAACCCCGGAGAGCCCAGCCCGCCCTGGCGGCCGAGCGAACCCAACCAGCGCTGATCGACGAGTAAGGGCCGCAACCGATGCACATCGGTTGCGGCCCTTACTGTTTCCGGGAAACGCAAGAGGGGCGGCGGTCAGTTCCGCTCGCCCCTCATCGACAGCTCAGGACAGGCTAGTCCTCGTCGAGTTCGTCGTCGCTGACCCGGTTGCGGCCCCAGTCGACGTCGTCTTCCCGCAGCCAGGTCTCCCTGGTGTAGGTCTCTTCGTCGTCATCGTCGTAGTAGCCCGAACGCGTGCCGCCGCGTCCGCTGCTGCTGCCGGGACGGCTGCCCGAGCCGGTGCCCCGGCCGCCGCTGCCGCTTCCCGCACCGCGTCCGCCGGTGCCCGAACCTGTGCGGTTCCCAGAGGAGGCACCCGCGCGGGCGGGGCTCGTGCTGCCCGCGCCGCGCCCCGGAGCGTTTCCGGCGCCGCCGACAGGCGTTGTGCCGCGTGCGGGACCGAACAGGCCTGCGCCCGCACCGGTGAGGCTGCTGGCACCGAGGCCGGTCCCGCCGCCACCTCCGCCCATGTACCCGGTCCCGCCGCCACCACCGCCGCCGGTCATGAGACCGCCGTTGGCAAGGCCGCCGTTGTCGATGTCGTCATACGAGCCGGGCGTCCAGTTGCTGTCCACAGGGTCGAGGTCGTCACCGGTGCCCACGATGCCATCGGCACCAGAAGTGTCCGCGCCCAAGGAGTCGTTGCCGCCAGGGGCATCCGGAACGTCATTGGAGTTGGAGAGCCCGCTGTCGGCGAAGACGCCGCCAGTTGGCGCCTGGTACGTCGAATTGCCAGGCATGTCGCTCGGGGGCGGAGGCGGGGGCTCGCTGAAGTCCTCTTCCTTCGCCCGGGCGTACCGGTCGCCGAGGTCTGCCACGATCTGAGCCATGGCTTCATGACGCTGATCGAGGTACTGCTCGTACTGCTGCTGGTACTGGACCTTCTTGGTCTCGTACTCGGGCTTGGTCTTGTCGATGTCCTGGCTTTCGAGCCATTCGTCGTAGGTCTCGGTGGAGCTGGGGTACAGGTCCGCGCCTTGGGCATCGCTCTGGGCGGTCCGGAGGTAACCCGCCAGGTCTGGCATCGTGATCTCGCCGGCACGCTTCATGCCGTTCTCGGACTCGATGCTGTATTCCTCGACGACGGACATGCGGCTCTCGAACTCGTCGGAGGCCGCGCCGGTCCACTGCGTGCGAAGCGTCGAGACGTGAACCGCCATTTCCTCGCGGGCGGCCTTCATACCGCTCGCAGCAGAGGTCCAGACCGAACCGGCCTGCTCGACCCTCCAGTCGTCACCCACTTGAAGCATTTCCCAAAGCTGCTCGTGGGTATAGGTGCTCTTGTAGTAGTCCTTGCCTTTGCCCTTGGCAACCATGGCGGGCTCCTTCCTCGGGGTTCAGGTCGTCTGCTGCCGCAGGGCTACAGGATCTCGGGATCGTCGTCGGTCTCCGGCGTCCCATCGGAACCGGTGGTGTCATTGGCGCGCTCGTTATCGCCGCGAACGTCGCTCACATCATTTTCGGAGATGCCGCCGCCACGGGAGTCGAATTCGCTCTGGATGCTGACGACGCTCGCCGTGACGTTGCCATCGGACTCCAGATAGCTCACCTTGATGTCCTCGCTGATCGCGCGACCCGTGTCCAGGCCGTGGAAGACGCGGTCGATCTGCTCGGCGCGGCCGGGGTAGAAGACCGTCTTGTACGACTCGGCGAGTTCGAGCGCGTCGTCGAAGCCGCCGAACGGCACGTTCACCGTGTCGACCGGCTGGAAGCTGCCTGCGCTGAGGTACTCGGGGTTGGCGCCCTCGCGGAGGCGGACGACCGATCCGCCCATGACCTGGCTGCGGTACAGCTCAAGGTCGTCGAGGGTGATGCCCATCTTCGAGATGAACTCGTCGAAGGACTCCTCGGTCATCTGGAACCTGGTGCCGCTGGAGTCGGTAACGGTGTAGGAGCCGTCGCGGTTCTGGACTGCACCGCCGCCCATGTCCTCAGGAAGCAACGTCATCACCTCGGGTATGAGATTCGTCAGGGGGTATGGTCGGGCGCTCGCGAACCTCGACGCGCTGCGATGGGCACGCGGCCGCTCCGATCTGTGCTAGGTCCAGCATACCGATGCGGCGCAATCCGGACGCCGCGGCGGCGCGACATGGCACGAACGGGGGAGATCGGGACACAAGGGAGCGCCCCTGCTGGCCCGACCTGGGACGGAAGCCGCGATCCTATGCCGACGCGCTCGGGAGCCACTCCCGCATCAGTGGCGAGGACTCGTCCCTTTCGACCCGACTACCCGAGGGTCCGCCCGGGTTGCCCCGTACGCCCGACGTGGCACTAAGTGGGGATACACGGGCTCGGTCACTACTAGTAAACTCGGAAGCGCACCGCCAGCCCGGTGAGTTTGCACGGACGGGTTATGGTGACTGCGGAATCGATGAAAAAACTCACTGGGATACCCCTGACGGCCTCCGTGCCGCAGCCCCCGGTTCAACGATCAGGAGGTGTTTTCGATGGTCGCAATGACAACTGAGACAGTTCAGCAGGCCGCGATCGACACGCTGAACACGCGTCAGGATGTCGACGGGACCCTTTCCGGTCTCAAGTCGCTGTGCGACATGCTCGCGTCCGCGTGGACGGGTTCCGGCGCCACGGCGTTCCAGGCCGTGATGGCGGACTGGGACAAGGAAGCCCAGGATCTGCTCGACGCGCTCGAGAACATCGCGAACATGCTGGACGCCAGCGCCGTCGCCACGGACGACCAGGACAGCGAGAGCGCCAGCGACTTCGGTGGCCTGCTCTAACAGGCCGTTAGCCCCCCAACAGACTTAAGGAAAGAGGTGACTTGACATGGCCGGAGCGATTTCGCTTGATTACGCGACCATGGAGGAGTCCTACTCCAGGATCATCAACGACTCGCAGTCCATCAACGACTCTCTCGCCGACCTTGGCGCCAAGCTCGACGCCCTTGAGTGGGACGGTGCCGACCGCGAGGCCTACATGGCCCAGCGCGAGGAGTGGGAGCAGTCGATGGCCAAGCTGAACGAGATCCTGGAGGCCGTCGGCAACGCTGTCGACAACGCTCGTCAGCGCTACGCCGACACCGAGGCCGCGAACGCGGCCCGCTTCCGGTAGGACCACGCTTCTCCAGCGGTATCAAGCTGAACGAAGACCCAGGCAGATCCTCGATCGCCTGGGTCTTCGCGTGTCCCCGGGCAACACTCCGCGCACAGAAGAACGGGGCGCCGGCCGAGCCGGCACCCCGTTCCCAAGATCTATGAGAAGACCCGCTAAGCGGCGCCTTCGAGCTCCTTCGACGGCACCGTCTTCTCCGGCTTCCGCGAGCCCGGACGCCAGCCGCGCTTGCGGCCCTTGGGGATGATCGTCCGCAGGACCAGCACCAGCGTGATGAGCACGATCGCGCCGCCGACACTCGACCAGGCCACCGCCTTCTCGAACGCCAGCGGGTCGTAGTCCACGTCGATCGCCCCGATCGAGGACGGCTCGGCCTCAGGTTCCGCCGACGAGCCATCGTCAGCCGGGTCGTCCGCGAACGACGTCGCCGTCACGTCCTCGCCCTGGGCCAGCGGCGTCGACACGGCCTTGCCCACGTTCAGCACGCCGTAGCCCTGGTAGATGTTGAAGTCGTTCGGCGGGTGGAGTGCGGTCGTCGTCAACCGGTGCTCGATCCACGCGGGCGACGCCTCGTCGCCGAACTCCGCCTTCAGCAGCGCCGCCGCGCCCGCCACGTACGGCGTCGCGAAACTGGTGCCCTCCTGGACGAGCCAGCCGCCGCCGGGCAGCGGCACGACCACGTTCTGGCCCGGCGCGATCAGGTCGAGGTTCTCGCCGTAATTCGTCTGGAGGTAGAAGTTCCCGTCCTGGTTGTGCGCCCCCACCGCGATCACCTCGGGGTAGTTCGCCGGATAGAACTTCGCCTTCTCCGGGTCCTCCACTACCGCGGGGTCGTCCATGTACAGGTTCTCGTTCCCCGTCGCGGCGACGATCACCACGTTGGCCGCGACCGCGTTCGCCACCGCCGTCTTCAGGGCCTCGGTGTCAGGCAGCGCGATCGACACGTTGATGACGTCCGCGCCCTGCTCGACCGCGTAGTCGATCAGCTCCGCGACCAGGTCCGACGAACTCTCGTCCGCCCCCTCGTCGCCCTTGAACGCCCGCAGCGGCAGGATGTCCGCATCCGGCGCCACGCCCACGAACTGCTCGCCCTGGGGCGCCCCCGCGGCGATCCCCGCGACCGCCGTACCGTGGAAGTACGCATCGCACGACCCGTCGCTGTCGGGATCCCAAGCGTCCCAACCCGACTTGATCCGGGTCCCGAACAAGTCCTCGCGATCCGCCGAGACACCGGAGTCGATCACCGCGATCGTCACCGGGTCGCCCTCGGCGGTCTTGCCCTTGTTGAACCGGTGCGCCTCATCGAGCCCGATGAAGTCGCCCGCCCAGTCCCGCGCCGTCAGCGCCTGTGAATTGCCCTCGCCCGTCTCGCACGGGGAGATGTCGTCCCCCGACGCCACAGGAGGCTCCGCGAGCGCAGGGGCGCCCGTCAGCAGGATCGACCCGGCCGTCGCCATCGCGACCGCCGCGGAATAGAGAGGTATACGCGGGAGGATTCGCACCCGCACAGTCTAACGCCGCAGCGCCAAAGGGCCGGTCCGCCGTATACCGGGCCGAAACACCGCAAGGGCGGGGGACCAAGAGGTGGTCTCGTCCGCTTACGATAGGTACGACCACTCACCTTCATGATGGAGACGTCGCCAATGACGATGCTTCAGGGGCAGCAGCAAGCACGCGGTACCGCGTCCGTGCAGGCCCAGCAGCAAGGCGGCCCGGTCGCCGGCGAGTCGGTCGTGTTCACGACCCGCTCCTCGGGACGGCTCGGCCCGCTCACCGTCGCCCAGCTCATCGCGGTCGAGCTCGCGCTCACGATCGCGCTCGCGAGCCTGGCGCTGGGGATGATCGCGCTGGCCGCCGGAGGCGCCGTCGCGCTCATCGTGCTGGTCGTCGTGTTCTGGCGCAAGGGCGACTACTGGTGGTACCAGACCTGGCCGCTCAAGTCCCGCATGCGCCGGCGCATCCGCGCCCTCGACCCGCAGCAGCTCACCGAGGTCCTCCACCGGATCGCCCCCGACCTGGGCATCACCGGCGTCGAGGACCGCGACGAGAACGTCGGCATCGGCCACGACAACGGCGGATGGTTCACCGTCATCGAGATCGGCACCACCGACGAGGGCACCAAGGCCGTCCCGCTCGAACGCCTCGAACGGCTCTTCGACGAGACCTCCGTCCCCGTCACCGCCGTGCAGCTCGTCGGCCACACCACCCCCGTCGGCCTCGCCGCCTACGACAACAGCCCCGCCTCCCGCTCCTACCGCGAACTCCTCGGCGACTACCCCGCCGTCGTCCACCACAAGGCCTGGCTCGCCGTGCGCCTCGGCGCGCGCGACGCCCGCGAGGCCACCGCCGAGCGCGGCGGCGAGGTCGACGGCGTCTACAAGGCGCTGGCCTCGACCGCGCAGCGCGTCAGCAAGCTCCTCGGCAACGTCGGCGTCCCCAACCGGATCCTCGACGCCGAGGGCGTGCGCGAAGCGGTCCAGCAGTCGCTCGGCGTCGCGTTCGCGCCGGTCCCGGGCGAGCGCACCGCGGAGGAGTGGAACCACTGGTACGCGGACGGCCTGCGCCACGTCGCCTACCGGGTCGTCAAGTGGCCCACCGACGCCGTGTCGCTGCACCGCACGACCGACGCCCTCTCCGGCGTCCCCGCCGCGTTCGTGACCGTGTCGACCGTGGTCACCGCGGGCGCGAACGGCAAGGTCAACCCGGACGGCCGCATCACCGGGCGCCAGCTCGCCGTGGACGGGATCGTGCGCCTCGCGCTCGACCAGGCCTCGTGGGAGTCCGCGCAGAACCAGCTGCTCAACGTCGCCGACCAGCTCGGCGTGCGGTTGCAGCGCCTCGACGGCGAGCACGGCCCCGCCGCCTACGCATCCGCCCCGACCGGAGGAGGACCCCGATGAGCGACCGCGGCAACGTCTACGGCGGCGGCACCTACCAGGGGGGCTCGTACCAGAGCGGGAACCAGCGCCCCGGCGGCCGCCACTCCGGCGACGAGGACGAGCAGCGCCCCGTCGACGACGACCAGGGCGGCACCCTCAACGTGCCCCGCCCCGGCCAGCAGCAGGCGGGCTCCCCGCAGTCGCCCCAGCAGCCCGCGGCCCGCCCGCCCCAGGGCGGCGCCGTCTACGGCCAGCCCGGGCAGACCGGTCAGCAGGGCGCGGTTTACGGTGCGCGCCAAGGACAGCAGCCCCCGCAGGCGCCGCCGAGCGCCCGCGGCGGCGCCCAGCCCCCGCAGCCGCCCGCCGCTGCCGCGCGCCCGCCCCAGTCGCCGCAGCAGCAGCCCCAGCAGCCGCAGTACCAGACGCCGCGGCCCCCGGAGATGCGCCCGCCGCAGCCCCCGCAGGGCCGACAGCCGCAGCAGCAGTCCTCGCCGCCGCAGTACCAGCAGCCGCAGCGTCCCGCCGGCCCGCCGCCAGCACCGGCCTCGCAGCCGCAGCGCCCGGCCCAGCCGGCCGCACCGCCGACGTCCCAGCCGCAGTACCAGCTGCCGACGTCCCAGCAGCAGCGCCCGTCGCAGCCGCCCGCGGCCGCACCGGTGTCCGCGGCCCCGGTCTCGGCCCAGCCGGTCTCCGGCCAGCCCGTGTCCGGCAGCCCGATCTCCGGCGGCCCGGTTTCCGGCCAGCCGTACTCGGCGCAGCCCGCGAGCGCCCAGCCGTACTCCGGCGTGCCCTACTCGGGCGCGGGCGCCCCGATCACCGGCGGCCCGGTCAGCTCCATGCCGACCTCCGCGGGCCTGTTCGGCGTCTCGCAGGTCTCGGCGGGCCCCACCGAGGGCACCGTCTACGGCCTGCCGATCACCGACCGCGCGGTCGAGACCGCCCGCGACGCGGGCAAGCCGATCGAACCGGTCAAGTCCGCGCCGCAGATCCCGACCGCCCGGGCCCTGGAGCTCATGACGTCGGCGAGCCCGCCCGCCGGGCTCGTGATCGGCCGCGACGCCGAGCAGGTCCCGGTCGTCGCGCCGTTCTTCCGGCCCGAGGAGACCCGCATCAACCTCATCGGCGGCGTGTACCTCGCCCGCCTGCTCGTCTTCCGCGCCTTGGCGATCGGCACCCGCGTCGCGGTGTGCACGACCCGCCCGCAGGAGTGGAACGGCCTGGGGGAGACCGCGACCGGCCGCAACGACCGCCTCGCGGTCCTGCACGGCGACCAGCCGGTCACCGTCGAGGCGAGCCAGCACTCCCCGGCCCTGTACGTCTACGACGTCGGCGAGCGCGGCTCCCAGACCAAGCCGGTCCTCGGCCCGTGGCGCACGCAGCTCACGGTGCTCCCGCGCCTGACGAACTTCGCGGACGCCCTCACCGGCGAGGCCCACATGACGGTCCTCCAGCGGCTCACCGCCGAGGAGGCCCAGATCGCGCGCTCGGCGATCCGGGTCAACCAGGAGGTGCTTCAGTGGCTCCAGATGCTGCACGACGACATGATCGCGATGCTCCGCAAGGGCCAGAAGGAGCGTTACCTGTGGTGCGCGCCGACCTCCATAGAGTCGCAGATGTTCGGCGCCCCGATGCGGACCTACTAGCGCCGCAGCGCTTTCACCCGAACGAGTGAGAGGGCCGATCCCGTTCCGCGGGATCGGCCCTCTTGGCTTGTCGGACCCTTGCGGTACTTTCGAACCAGGGGTCCCTTTTGGGTCCGTTTTGTTATGAAATGCGATTCACGTCAGCTGGCGTCGCGCCAGTTCGCCAAGTACGCCTCGGCGAGCTGCGTCGTCATGTCAGTCAGCGCCGCCTCGTCGACCCCGGCGTCCTTCGACACCGCGAGCCGCACCACCAGGTAGGCGTTGTCGTCCTGGACGTGGAGCTGGTAGTTCGACGTCCCGTCGGTCACCACGCGTGAGATCGCCGCGGCCTCGTCGCCGACCGACGGGGCCGGGTCCACGATCGTCCACAGCTCGGGCATCTCGCTCATGTCGCCGGTGCCCAGATCGAAGTTGACGCTTGCCATGGCGTCGGATTCGTACACGGACCCCTCGATCGTCAGCATCGCCGCCGCCTGGTCAGGCTCGCCGTACGTCAGGTCGCACTTCTGGTGCCAGCTGCCGGTCTTCTGCTCGGCCACCGCCGACTCCGCCGGCTCGGCGCCGCCCGTCGCCGGCTCCAGCGCCGCCGCGTCGACCAGCGAGCACGGCTCCTCGGAGCCCGCGTAGGTCAGGCCCGCATCGGCCGCGCCGCCCTGCTCCTCGCCCGAGTCGCGGTTCATGAACCACCACACGCCGCCGCCGACCAGGCCCAGCGCCACCACGGCGGCGATGACCTTCGGCCACGGGCTCGACTTGCGCGCGCGACTGCGGACCTTCTGGAAGTCCGAGCGCCGCCGCGGCTCCTTGGAACCGAGGCCCTTGATCGCGGTGGTCTCCCCGCCGCCGCCCCAGTCGTCCCCGCCCCGCTCGTCGCCGAACGCGGCCTCCTCGAACGGCTGGTCCTGACGCGGCCGCGGCGAACCCTCCGGAGCCCCCGGCCGCGGCCGGTACTCCCGGCCGCCCTGCACCGTGCTCCGCGGGTCCGTGCGCGGCGTCGACCCCGTCACCGGCCCGCCCGAACGGCGCGACTCGTAGCCGCCCGGCTGTGCTTCATACCCTCCGGGTTGCGCCTCATACCCGCCCGGCTGCGCCTCGTACCCGCCGTGCTGCGGCGAGAACTGCTGCTGCGGGGACTGGTACTGCCCGGCCTGCGGCCCGCGGCCCGCCGAAGGACCGCCCGCCCGCGGCGCGCCCGCCTGCGGCGACGGCCGCCCGGCCTGCGGCGAAGGGCGCCCCGCCTGGGGCCACCCCTGCTGCTGCCCGTAGCCGCCCTGCCGGCCGCGCCCCGGGGACGGCTGCCCGCCCTGGTACTGGCCCTGGTCGCCTTGCTGCGCGGAGTACGGCTCGCCCGACCCCTGCGGACGGCCCGCCCGGGGCCGCCACTGGCCGGACCCCGACCGCCGCCCGTCGTCGGGCTGCTCGTCGTATGCCGGGCCAAAGGGTGGTGTGGCGCTCACGATGATCCTCCGCGAATGGTTGCGGCGTGTCGACTTGACGCCGCGGTAGTCACGGTCAGCTTAAAGGGAGCCGCCTAATTCCCCGCCCGGGGGAGTGAGTCGAGGAGACCCGACGACAGGTCCTCCGCCAACACCTCCACATCGCCGCCCTCCGGCGGCGCGCCCGTCACGAACACGTTCAGGCTCAGCGTGGTGTTCGCCTCCTGCGCGTGCAGGCGCACCTCGGTCTCCTCGCCCTCGGCGATCACCGCGGTCGCCGCCTGCTCGCCGACGTCGCGCACGTCCGCCGTCGCGTGGCCCTCGGACGCCTCGAACTCCAGCACCCCCGCGTACGCGGCCCGCGCCTTCGCCGAGTCCTCGTACACCTGCACGGTCGCGAACAGCGTCACGAGCCGGTACGCGTCGCCCCCGGCGTACTCCGCCGAATAGGTGCAGTCGAACTTGCGGACCTTCTCGTCCGCGTCCTCCGCGGGGTTGCGCGCCTGCTCGGTGTCGGCCCACGGGCCCAGCAGCTCGGCGTTCACGGCGCGCTCGCAGAGGTCGCCGATCGCGTCGGCGTCCACCGGCGGCTCCTCGTCGCCGATGCCGGAGCTCCAGAACAGCACGGTGCCGCCGCCGAGCAGCAGGACCGCGACCACCGCGAGGACCCATCCGACGCTGGTGAGCTGCCGGAAGAGGTCGGCACCGCGATGGCGCCCCTGGTAGGTGGAGGGTTTCCCGTCCGCCCGGGGCTCCTCGGACCTGTCCGAGTCGATCACCTGGAGTGCGATGGCTCTTTCCTTACTCTGGGGGCCTATGCTGCCGCGCCAACCGTCAGCTTATCGAGTACATGGGACACGGGCCACGGGCGAACCGTGCCAACCACGAGGAGTCGTGTTTTCTCACCCGATCGTGACCGGCCGCACTGAGAGGCACCGCACCGGCTTGTCCACCTGTTCGGCGAATGACGCAGAGTGTGCGATACTCGACCTTGTCGTACCGCACATTTTTTCGGACGGTGCGACCCGCAGATGTCCTGTCCGCGTCCCTCACGACGGCGACGGACTTGACGACTCGGCTGGGGGCAGAGGTGTTTCCCCAGCGCGAGTTGAAGCTTTTCAGAGCGGCCCGAACGGCAGGGGACAGCGCCGGAACAAGGCTCGCGAGCCTGCTGGGCGACGCGAGCCGGAAGCCGGCCCCCGCCCGGTCGGGAGGACCGCACTGCTGATGCCGCGCCCGTGCGGCAGCGGACGCAAACCGCGTCACGCGCCCGGGCGGCGGCTGGAATGGAGATTTATTCGTATGCGCGAGAATGAGCCGCGCGAACAGGTGCCCGCGATCGCGGTGACCTTCATGGCTCCTCAAAAACCCAAGAGCGACGACCCGGCGCCGGAGGCGCCGCGCAGCGAGCGGCCCCGCGCCGCCGCTTCGACCGCCGCGATGTTCGCACCCCCGCCCAAGACCGCCCCCAAAGCGGCCGAACCCAGGTCCGAGCGCTCCCGCTCCGACTCCCGCGACCAGCAGGACGACGAGCCGCGCCGCGGCCAGGACGCCGAGCCCCGCCGCCAGGCGAAGAAGGCCCCGGCCAAGAAGGCCGCCCAGAACCAGCAGGAGCAGCAGCCCTCGCGCAAGCGCACGCGCAACCGCGGCGAGCAGCGCTCCGGCGACAAGCCCGCCGACAAGGGCCCCGAGGACAAGGCCGCAGAGCGCGAGCCGAAGGCCGACGAGCCGGTCGCCGAGGACTTCGACGACGACTACGACGATGACGACGACTCCGAGGCCGGGCGCCGCAGGCGCGGCCGCCGGGGCCGCCGCGGCCGCGGCCGCGGCAAGGGCGTCGACGGGCCCGAGGGCTCCGACGACGAAGACGACGACGAGGACGAGGACGAGCAGGCCGACGAGGACGACGAGGAATCGGGCGCCGACGGCCCCGAGGTCACCCGCCGTCGGCGTCGCCGCCGCCGCAGGGCCGGGTCCGAGGACTCCGACCGCTCCTCGCGTCCCGATGACGCCGACGACGACGCGGAAGTCGTCGTCAAGGTCCGCGCCCCGCAGCGCCGCACCTCCTCCAACGAGGAAGTGCGCGGCGTCTCCGGGTCCACGCGCCTCGAAGCGAAGCGCCAACGCCGCCGCGACGGCCGCAAGTCCGGCCGCGGCCGCGTCCAGGTCGTCAGCGAGGCCGAGTTCCTGGCCCGCCGCGAGGCGGTCGAGCGCCAGATGGTCGTGCGCGTGCGCAACGGCCGCGCCCAGGCCGCCGTCCTCGAAGACGGCATCCTCGCCGAGCACTACGTCTCCAAGTCCGGGGCCCAGGGCCTGGTCGGGAACGTCTACCTCGGCAAGGTCCAGAACGTGCTGCCGAGCATGGAGGCCGCGTTCGTCGACATCGGCCGCGGCCGCAACGCCGTGCTGTACGCCGGCGAGGTGAACTGGGACGCGACCGGCCTCGCCGGGAAGGCCCGCTCGATCGAGCAGGCCCTCAAGCCCGGCGACTCGGTGCTCGTCCAGGTCACGAAGGACCCGGTCGGCCACAAGGGCGCCCGCCTGACCAGCCACGTCGCGCTCTCGGGCCGCCACCTGGTCTACGTCCCCGGCGGCAACGCCTCGGGGATCTCCCGCAAGCTGCCCGACCGCGAGCGCACCCGCCTTCGTGCGGCGCTCAAGAAGCTCGTCCCCGAGAGCGCGGGCGTCATCGTGCGCACCGCCGCCGAGGGCGCCGGGCCCGAGGAGCTCGCCCGCGACATCTCCCGCCTCCAGATCGAGTGGGAGGAGATCCAGTCCAAGGCGAAGAAGAGCAACGCCCCGGCGGTGCTCCACTCCGAGCCCGACGTGCTGATCCGCGTGGTCCGCGACGTCTTCAACGAGGACTTCAAGGAGCTCCTGGTCGAGGGCGACGAGGCGTACGACGAGATCCACAAGTACCTCGAATCGGTGTCGCCCGAGCTGCTGCCGCGGCTCAAGCGCCACACCGGCACGAAGGACGTCTTCGCCGAGAAGCGCGTCGACGAAGGCCTGCTCAAGGCGCTGGACCGCAAGGTCTACCTGCCTTCGGGCGGCTCGCTCGTCATCGACCGCACCGAGGCGATGACGGTGATCGACGTCAACACCGGCCGCTTCACCGGCGAGGGCGGCAACCTCGAAGAGACCGTCACCAGGAACAACCTGGAGGCGGCCGAGGAGATCGTGCGCCAGCTGCGCCTGCGCGACATCGGCGGCATCATCGTGATCGACTTCATCGACATGGTCCTGGAGTCGAACCGCGACCTGGTGCTGCGCCGCCTGACCGAGTGCCTGGGCCGCGACCGGACCAAGCACCAGGTCACCGAGGTGACCTCGCTCGGCCTGGTGCAGATGACCCGCAAGCGCGTCGGCCAGGGCCTCATCGAGGCGTTCTCCGAGCCGTGCGACCACTGCAAGGGCCGCGGGGTCATCGTCCACACCGACGAGATCCTCGGCAACGGTCGCAAGAAGGGCAATGGCGGGGGCGGCTCCGGCCAGCACCAGGCCCAGCCGAATCAGGGCCAGGGCCAGAGCGGCAAGAAGAAGAAGGACAAGTCCAAGTCCGGCCAGCAGCAGCAACAGCAGCAGTCGAAGAAGCAGGACAAGTCCGAGCCGCAGTCCAAGTCCGTCGCCGACGCGACCGCGAAGATCGCGGCCGCCTCCGACCACGGTCACGAGGACGTCGAGGTCGAGATCGTCGACGAGACGACCTCCGAGCCGATCGCCGAGGCCACCGGGTCCGGCGACGAGCTCGTGGTCGAGACCGAGACGACCGACGCCGTCGCCTCCTCCGAGGACGCGGTCCCCGCGGACGCCGAACCGGACAACGGCGGCGAGCCCGGGACCGAATCGGCACCGGCTTAGGTACGGGCGGCGCCGCGGACTGTGACGTTCGCGGCGTCCGCCTGGTACCGATGCCGGAACCAGCGGGTACATGACGTACCCTAGTGAGCGGCCTATAGAGCCCTCAGCTTTTCGCCCCCGTTCGCGCGGGGACGAGCGCGGAGCTCGATCGGCGGGCCAGCCCAGGCGACGTTCGCGAAGCCGGAGTTGGCACGGTGCGTGACACCGCGAAATTGACAGACACCGTTCCCCTGCGGGGAACTGACATCATGTCCCCGCATCGGGGAGGACCCAAGGAGACCAGCGTCGACATGTACGCAATCGTCAAGACTGGCGGAAAGCAGTACAAGGTCGCCGAGGGCGACGTCCTCGAAGTCGAGAAGCTTCAGGGCGAGTCCGGCGACACGCTTACGCTGCCCGCGGTGTTGCTCGTCGACGAAGGCACTGTGGTCACCGACGCCTCCGGCGTCACGGTGAGCGGTGAACTTCTCGAGCACACCAAGGGCCCGAAGATCAAGATCCACAAGTACAAGAACAAGACCGGCTACCACAAGCGCCAGGGTCACCGCCAGCCGCTGACCCGCGTGCGCATCACCGGCATCACCAAGTAGGGGTTGAACCATGGCACACAAGAAGGGCGCATCCAGCTCCCGCAACGGGCGTGACTCCAACTCCAAGCGACTCGGCGTCAAGCGCTTCGGCGGTCAGCACGTCAGCGCCGGCGAGATCCTCATCCGTCAGCGCGGCACCAAGTACCACCCGGGCGAGCTCGTCGGCCGCGGCGGCGACGACACCCTCTTCGCCCTCGCCGAGGGAGAGGTGCTGTTCTCGCAGAAGCGCGGACGCAAGCTGGTCAACATCGTCCCGACCTCCACCGAGGTCGCGGCTTAAGACCGGAGCGGCAACGCTCGAAGACAGAGAGGGTCGGCCCCGTCGAAAGACGGGGCCGGCCCTTTTTCCGTGCCCGCCATACAGAGCAGAAGCCGAACACAGATCGCATCCAACCGTTAACGCCGACGACAACAAGATGTCGGACCGCTCCGATAGGTTCGGACCGGGAACCCCCGCACGAGCGCGGATCGGCGATTCCGATTGCGGTGCAGCCATATCCCCGCAGGTCAACGAGGCCGCGAGCGGAAAGGGACCCCCCTGTTTCGTGCGCTCAAAAGCCCGTGTATTGTTGTCTTTGCCCGCGGGGGAACGGAACAGCCGAGAAGGCCTGGTCCGGAAGCCACCGGAGACCGGCGACAGACTCATAGAGTCAGGCGCGGTCCGGAAGCTGAATCGCGGGACATCTCAGAGACTCACTAGAGGCTCGATCGTGTGTGACACAGGTTAATCGACCTGAAGTTTGCAGAGCGATCCGAGACTGTTAGAGTTGAGAGGTTGCTCCGGCTGAAGCCGAATCCCTAAAGTGGATCACTTCAGTTGGCGTGTTGTTTGAGAACTCAACAGGGTGTTTGGATGGTCAGCGTGTGGGCTGGCTGAGTCGCTTCGGAACTGGGTTTCGGGGTGTGCTTGGTTGGTACTGTTTTTGACTGTCTTTTCCTTGGGACACTTGCTTGGT
>NZ_PVTJ01000014.1 GCF_003002955.1 Glycomyces artemisiae | reverse complement strand
GGTTCGGCGCCCGCAGACGAACCGCAGCCAGGGGTCGAAGGCCAAGGGAGCCGAGAACGCCAGGAGGGCCGACACGGCCGCACCGCGAAGGGAGGTGAGACACCATGCGCACCACGACCACACCACACCCGCGCCCGCTATCGGCGCCGCGCCCCCGCGTGCAGATCGCTACTACCGGCACCCGAAACCGCCCCGGCCACGGCAACCACGCCAGGGCCATCCACGCCCACCACACCCTCGCTGATTGCTCGAACCGCAACCCGATCGCCGCCCCAGCCCGGCGACACACGCCGAACCGATCCCGTCCACCACCGTCGCTGATCGCCCGAGCCCCAACCCCATCACCGCCCCAGCCCGGCAATGCACGCCCGACCGAACCCCCGCTTCGCCGTCGCTGACCGCCCGAACACCGATCCGACAGCGACCCGGCCCCGGCGACAAGTCAGTGCCGCTCCGCTCGCCCTACCATCGTTGCCCGGTTGAACCGCAACCCGACTGCTGCCCGGCCACCGCAACACCGCCAAGGACCCGCCCGCCATCGCCGTCATAGTCGCCGTCGCCGTCGCCGTCACCGTCGAGTCAGGGTCGTCGCACGTCGACATAGACGACATAGTCGCCGTCGGACTGGCTGAATTGGGCCACATGGAATCCGAGAGTGCCGGTGAGCCCGACTGCGATTGAGACGTAGCCCTCGAAGTCGCCGGTGAGCACGTAAGCGTCGAGGGCCGCGAAACCGACCTTCACCGGCTCGACCGGCGGATCACCGAGCGTCGATTCGCCTTCGTCGTCATGGGCTTGGGCGGGATTGAAGACCATCTGGAGGAACGCCTCCCCCGACAGATCGACCGACTCGCCCGAGCCGTCACGAACGACCTCGGACACATAGCCGACCGTGTAGCCCGGCAATCCCTCGAACTCGAAAGCGATCCGGTCGAAGCCCTCCGACGGGTGGCTGCCGGCGCGGATGTCGATGAGGAGCGGCACAGGAGGAACCTCGCCAGTGAACGGGGCGCTCACCTCCCCGGTCGGCCACGACTCGGCCGGGCCGCCCACCTCCGGGGTCGACGGCCCGGTGCCGTCGCTCGGTGTCGCGGTCGACGGCTCGGTCGGCCCGGTCGATGGTGCGGCGGCGGTCGGCCCCTCACGTGTCGGTGTCGCTTCCGGTGACCCGCCGCCACCGCACGCGGTGAGCAGCAGTGCCGACACCCCGAGCACTGCTGCGAGCATTCGGTGTCGCATGCCTCCATTGCACGTCGCGTGCGGCGGGGAAGGAAGGGACTGAGGTCCCGCGACCGCGGGGCCTCCCTCCCCCGCTTCAGGCGATCACGCCGGAGTCCATCTCCAGGCGGCGCCCCGCGAAGGACGCCCGGAGCCGCCGGTCGTGGCTGACCAGGACCACCGTGCCCGTGTAGGACGCCAGGGCCGCCTGGAGCTCCTCGGCGAGGACCGGCGACAGGTGGTTCGTCGGCTCGTCGAGCAGCAGCACGTCGACCGGGCGGGACACGAGCCGGGCGAGTTCGAGGCGGCGGCGCTGGCCCGTGGAGAGGGCCGCGACCGGGGTTCCGAACTGCTCGGGTGCGAACAGCCCCAAGGCGAGCAGGGCTTCGGCGTGCTCTTCGAGCGTGCCGACGCGCCCTTCCGCGAAGGCCCGCAGCACGGACTGGCGGCCCGAGCCGGGACCGGCAAGCTGGCGCAGGTGGCCGACCGCGCCGGTGCGCACGGCCTTCCCTGAGTCCGGTTCGAGTTCGCCGGCGAGGACTCGCATGAGCGTGGTCTTGCCCGCGCCGTTGGGCCCGGTGACGAGGACGCGTTCGCCTTGGGCCACGGTCAGTTCCGCGACTTTGAGGCGGTCGGCGACCCGGACGCCCGCGAGGTGCAGCGCGGGCGCGTCGGACGCGTCCGCGGCGGTCGCGAGCGCGGGTTCGAACCGGAGCGGTTCCGGCGGCGGCGCGACGGCATTGGCGTGCAGGCGTTCGAGCTGCCGCTTGGCGATCTTGATGCGGCTCCCGGCGCCGTGGTCGCGGTTGCGGGCCCGGAAGGCCCCGGTGGACATGTTCGCCATCGGGAGCTTGCGCGGGATCGCGTCGGCGCGGCCCGCGTTGTGCTCGACGATGCCCTCCTGGCGGGCGACCTCGGCGGTCCACTGCTCGTAGGCGGCCTGCGCCTGCTGGCGCTCGACGGCCTTGGCGGTCAGGTAGCCCGCGTAGCCGTTGCCGTAGCGGCGGGCTTTGCGGGCCTCGACCTCGATCATCGTGGTGGTGACGGCCTCCAGGAACGCCCGGTCGTGGGTGACGGCCACGACCGTGCCGGGCCAGTCCCGCAGCTGGGCTTCGAGCCAGGCCACGGCCGCGTCGTCGAGGTCGTTCGAGGGCTCGTCGAGCAGCAGCAGCGCGGGCCGGGACGCGAGGGTCGCGGCGAGCATGAGCCTTGAGCGCTCCCCGCCCGAGAGGGTCCCGAGCGGGCGGTCCCGGTCGAGTCCGGGCAGGCCGAGCGCGGCCAGGGCCAGGTCGACGCGCAGGTCGGCGTCCCAGCCTTCGCGGGCCTCGAAGCGCGCGAGGAGGTCGGCGTAGACCTCGGCGGCGGTCTCGTCGCCGTCGGCGAGGGCCTGCTCGGTGTCGCGCATCGCGGCCTCGATCTCGCGGAGGTCCGCGAGGGCGAGGTCGATCGCGTCGGCGGCGGTGCGGTGCTCGGGCAGGTTCAGCTGCTGCGGCAGGTAGCCGACGCCTCCCGGGGAGGTGACGGTGAGTTCGCCGTTGTCGGGCTCCTCGACTTTGGCGAGGAGCCGGAGCAGGGTGGACTTGCCGGAGCCGTTGTCGCCGACGACGCCGAGGCGTTCGCCGGGCTTGACGGCGAAGCCGACGCGGTCGAGGACGAGGTGGTCGGCGTAGCGCTTGGTGACGTCTACAAGGGACAGATGTACGTGACGGTGCACGGGCGCCTCCAGAAAGCAGTGGAAGGTGAAGGGAGCGGAGGCACGCGGGATCGAGCGGAGAACGCTTCGGGATTCGGTGATGCGTGCCGTGGCGGCCGTCGCGGAGCGGTGCTCGACGCGGGCGACCGGGCTGCTTCTAGAGGAAGTAAATCAACATCGCCGTGAAGTCTAGGCCGCTGCGGGAGCGGCTGTAAAGGGGCGCGCGGAAACCGGCGCGGTGAGCGTGCTCACCGCGCCGGATCGACAAAGCGCTTAGGACTTGGTGATGAAGCGGTCCATCGCGTCGACGCCGAACTGGAGGCCCGAGAGCGGGACGCGCTCGTCGATGCCGTGGAACAGCGCGGTGAAGTCGAGGTCGGCGGGGAGCTTCAGGGGCGCGAAGCCGAAGCAGCGGATGCCGAGGGTCGCGAAGGCCTTCGCGTCGGTGCCGCCGGAGAGCATGTACGGGACGGTGCGGGCGCCGGGGTCGGCGAGGCGGATCGCCTCGGCCATGGCGTCGACGAGCGCGCCGTCGAAGGAGGTCTCGTAGCCGGGCTGGCGGATCTCGTACTCGAAGTCGATGCCCGCGCCCGCGAGCTCCTTGAGGGTCGCTTCGAGCTCGTCGTTGCGGCCGGGCAGGGAGCGGCAGTCGATGACGGCCTCGGCGGTCGAGGGGATGACGTTGGTCTTGTACCCGGCGTTGAGGCGGGTCGGGTTCGCGGTGTTGCGGAGGGTCGCGCCGACGAGGCGGGCGATCGGGCCGAGCTTGGCGACGGCCTCGTCGGGGTTCGACGGGTCGAACTCGACACCGGTGAGCTCGGAGACCGACTCCAGGAACTGGCGGACCGTGGGGGTCATCTCGACGGGGAAGTCGTGCTGGCCGATGTTGGCGACCGCGCGGGTGAGGCGGGTGACGGCGTTGTCGTCGTGGAGCATCGAGCCGTGGCCGGGGCGGCCGGTGGCGCGCAGGCGCAGCCAGTCGAGGCCCTTCTCGGCGGTCTGGACCACGTAGACGCGCAGGTCGTTGGGGAGGGTCATGGAGAAGCCGCCGACCTCGCCGACCGCTTCGGTGACGCCTTCGAAGACCTCGGGGTGCTGCTCGACCATGAAGCGGGCGCCGTAGTCGGAGCCGGCCTCCTCGTCGGCGGTGAACAGGAGGACGAGGTCGCGCGGGGGGACCTTGCCGGTGCGCTTCCAGTCGCGGACGAGCGCGAGGAGCATCGCGTCGAAGTCCTTCATGTCGACCGCGCCGCGGCCGAACAGGTAGCCGTCCTTGATCTCGCCGCTGAAGGGGTGGACGGTCCACTCGCTGGCTTCGGCGGGGACGACGTCGAGGTGGCCGTGGAGGAGGAGGGCCCCGCGCGAGGGGTCGGCGCCGGGGAAGCGGCAGGCGACGGAGGCGCGGCCGGGGGCGGACTCGTAGATCTTGGGTTCGAGGCCGACTTCGGCGAGCTTCTCGGCCACGTACTCGGCCGCGGCGCGCTCCCCCTTCGCGGTCGCGTTGTCGCCGGTGTTCGTCGTGTCGATGCGGATCAGGTCGCGCGCGATGTCGACGACTTCGTCCTCGGGGCGGGGCGGGTTCGCGGTTTCAGCCATCACTGAGTTCTATCAAGCCCGCGTAACGGTCCGCACTGTGCGGTGGCGGGAGTCGCAGTCGCCACTCCCGCCACCGGCGTGTCAGGCCGCGGCGTCGGCGAGTCGCCTGGCGCGGGCCTTCTTGCGGCGCTTGGCGACGATCGGGCCCGCCAGGCGCGGGGCGAGCGGGCCGATGGCGGCGAGGATGAGCACGTACGCGGCGGCGACCGAGCCCAGCTGCGAGTTGAGCCCGGCGGCGACGCCGAGCCCGGCGATGACGATCGAGAACTCGCCCCGCGGCAGCAGGACGAGCCCGGCTCTGAGCTTGCCCGTGAAGGCGGAGCCGCTTCTGCCCGCGGCCCACCACCCTGTGGCGAACTTCGTGGCGATGGTGACCACGGCGAGCAGGATCGCGACCGGGAGGACCGGCGGGAGCGCGGTCGGGTCGGTCTCCAGGCCGAAGTTGACGAAGAAGATCGCCGCGAACAGGTTCTTCAGCGGCTCCAGCGTTTCCTCGGCCTGGCGCGAGACCTCGCCGGAGAGGGCCATGCCGACGATGAACGCGCCGACCGCGGCCGACACGTGGACCTGCTCGGCGAGGCCCGCGATGACCAGGACGATGCCCATGACCTTGAGCAGCAGGATCTCGTCGTTCGGGGACTCCAGGAAGCGCGACAGCAGCCCGCCGAAGCGGGAGGCGACCACGAACGCCCCGGCGACCGCCAGGAGCGCGATCCCCAGGCCCGAGGCGGCCTGCGCGAACGCGAGGCCGGCCAGGAGGGTGGTGAGGATCGGCAGGTAGAGGGCCATGATCATGTCCTCGGCGACGAGCAGCGCGAGGATCGTGGGGGTCTCGCGGTTGCCGAGCCAGCCGAGGTCGGAGAGGACCTTCGCGATGATGCCCGAGGAGGACACGTACGTGACGCCGCCGAAGACGACGGCCGCGATCGGGCCCCAGCCGAGGATGAGCGCGCACGCGACGCCGGGGGCGGCGTTGAGCACGAGGTCGACCACGGCGCCGAGCCACGAGGTCTTCATCGTCCCGAGCAGTTCACGCGGGGTGTACTCCAGGCCCAGTGTGAACAGCAGGAGGACGACGCCGACCTCGGCGCCGACGTCGAGGAAGCCGGTGATCGCGTGCATCTCGTAGATGCCGCCGTGCCCGAAGGCGAGCCCGGCGACGAGGTAGAGCGGGATGGCGGAAATGCCGGCCTTGCCGGCGATGGCTCCGAGGAGTCCGAGGGCTCCTACGAGGAGGCCGAGTTCGAGGAGGAGCTCGACGGTTCCGTGCATTACTCGATCCCGCGCAGGATCTTGTCCACGCCTTCGACCGCCTCCTGCGTCCCGATGGTCACGAGCCGGTCCCCGACGTGGAGGACCGCCGAGGGCGGCGGGCCGGTCTCGACCCCGTCGGCGCGGACGATCGCGACGATCGAGGCGCCGGT
The DNA here is from genome assembly GCF_003002955.1 of Glycomyces artemisiae. Classification (GTDB taxonomy): domain Bacteria; phylum Actinomycetota; class Actinomycetes; order Mycobacteriales; family Micromonosporaceae; genus Glycomyces; species Glycomyces artemisiae. The sequence goes on along the minus strand of NZ_PVTJ01000014.1, from coordinate 104,804 downwards.
GCGGGTGCGGGCGCGGGTGTCGCCGAGCGGGCGTTCGGCGTAGGGGCTGGTCGCGCCGACCTTCAGCTGCTGCGAGACGAGGTTGTCGATCTCGTGGTGCAGGCGGTTGAGCTTCTCGACGATGCGGGCGCCGCCGAGGAGCTCGCCGATCGCGGCCGACTCGTCGGCCGAGAACACGATGCAGTCGAGCATCGAGTCGGGGTCGTCGGGGTCGTAGATGATGAAGTCGCGGCGGCCTTCGCGATGGGCGACGATGCCGAGGCGGACATGCCGCTTCGTCTCGAATTCGAACCGCACTCCGATACCGGGCAGCTCGGTGCGCTCCACGTCCACTGTTGGTCACTCCTTTTGTGTCGGATACGCACCGAACCGTACATCACTCCTGCGCAAAAGGGTCCGGCCGTCCGAACGGGGCCCGGAGCCGGGCATGCGGAACCGCCCGGGGCGCTCGCCCCGGGCGGTCCGCCGCGGCATCGATCCGGTGCTAGAGGCCGGAGGTGCCGGCGCCGTGGTCCTGCGGGTCGAACAGGGTCGTCGCGGCGGCGCCGAGCCCGGCGCTGTCGGCCAGGTCGAGGAACTTCCGGCCCATCTTGGCGTGGGCCTGGACCGCCGGGTGCGTGGCGCCGTAATCGTCCCAGTGGTCCTCGAACTGGGCCATGAAGGAGTAGACGAGCAGCGGCGAGCCGTCGGCGCCGAGGACGACGCCCGACTCGTTGCGGTTGGCGTCGTCGGCGCCGTACTTCATGGCGATGCGGGAGCGCTCGGCCGAGGACATCTCCCGGCGGAACCCGTCGTGGTAGCCCGACAGGCCCGTCAGGACGCCCAGGAAGAACCGGGTCGACTCCGGCGAGAGCAGCTCGCCGAGGGCGAGCCGGTGCAGGAGGTCGGCCGACTCCGAGGTCGTGGTGTCGCCGAGCCACATGCGGTTCGGGTTGGCGGGGTTGGGGATCACGCGGGTGTCGGTGAAGCCCTTCGCCGCGAGGGTCTCGTTGATCTCGGCGGGCGGGCAGACGAGGCCGCACAGCCGCACCGAGGTGTTGTCGGAGACCAGGAGCATCGCGACGAGGACGTTCGCGACCGTGATCTCGTCGCCGTACGCGGTCTGGTGGAAGTAGAACCCGGACCCGGTGAGAATGATGTCCGAGGTCAAGGTGATGCGGTCGTCGAGGGCGAGCTCGCCGCGGTCGATCTTGTCGAGCACGGCGAGCGCGATGCCGAGCTTGTTCATGCTGGCGGCGGTCTGGACGCTCGTGGACGCCTGGTCGACGGCGGGGACCGGCGTGCCGCCGTCGAAGAGGGTGACCGTGCCCTGCCAGACGCCTCCGGCCTTCGCGGTCTCGCGGTCCCAGATCCGCTTGATGGCGGCGGCCGCGCCCTGGGCGCCGGCGGCCGCGGTCTCGGCGTGGGCGGTCCCGGCGGTGCCGAGGACGGTCCCGGCGGCGGTGAGGCCCGCGCCGATCTTGACTACGTCTCGTCGCTGCATGGCTGCCTTTCGTCGTGGTGGGGATTCCAGTCGAGATACGCCGCGGAGGCGGCGATCGGTTGCCTCCGTCGATCCACTCTGGCCGCTACAGGCCCTCCAGCAGGCGCGCGGCGAGGTCGCGGCGGCCTTCGGCCGCGAGGAGACCCGCCGGGGCCAGGCGGTAGTCGGCGTCCACGGTGAACCGGGCGTCCTTCGGCGGGCGCACGCCCCCGGAGGTGTCGCCGCCGACCGCCTCGCGCAGCCACTCGGCCGCGCCGGGGTCGCGGCGCAGGATGCCGCCGGAGCCGACGACGAGGCCCACGGCCGCGAGGTCCTTGCCGCCGCGCAGCGGCTCGGTGGGGCCGCCGATCCGCTCGCCGCGGGCGTGGCGGCGGACCGCGATGCGCGCGGCGAGCGCGCTCAGCTCCCGGTCGAAGGCCCGCTCGCGGTCGGTGTCGGCGCGGAACGCGGGGTCGGCGCCGCGCCTGCGGGCGGCGTCGGGAAGGTCCCAGTCGGTCGCCAGGTCCTCCTCGTCGGCGGCCTCAGCGATGCCGACGGCGGTGTGGCGGACCCCGAGGTCGCCTTCCACGGTCCTTGAGCGCCAAGCGGTCCCGGCGACCTCGGCGCGCGGGCCCTGGAGTTCGGCGTCGGGGGTGAGGACGGAGTAGACGTCGGTGGTCGCGCCGCCGACGTCCACGACGAGGAGGTCGCCGGTGCGCTCGGCGAGGAGCTCCACGCCCGTGAGCACCGCGTCGGGGGTGGCGGCCTTGACCATGGCGGTGAAGTCGGCGCTGGCCGAGAGGTGCTTCCCGGCGATGACGTGGCGCAGGAACACCTCGCGGAGCGCGGTCCGGGCGGGCACGGGGTTGAGGGATCCGATGCGCGGCAGGACGTTCCCGACGGCGGTGACCGGGATGCCGGCGGCTTCAAGGAGCGCGGCCACGTCGGTGGCGGCGTTCGCGTTTCCTGCCAGGACGACTGGGGTGGTCAGGCCGGAGTCGGCGAGATCGGCGGCGTGGGCGCGGAGCGCGGTCTCGTCGCCGCCGTCGGTGCCGCCCGCGAGGAGGACCACGTCGGGGCGGGCGGCGCCGAGGGCCGCGAAGTCGGCCGGCGTCAGGTTCCCGGCGCGCACGTCGACCACGCGGGCGCCCGCGCTGAGCCCTGCCCGGTAGGCCGCGCGGGCGGTCACCAGGGGCTCGTTGCCGATGACGGCGAGGCGCAGGCCGCCGCCCGCCGAGGAGCACACAAGCGTGTCGATCACGTTGGCGCCCTTGGGGACCGCGGCCTTGAGGGCGGCGCGCAGGCCGTCCATGACGTCGGTGCCGAGGGTCGTCGGGTGCGAGGCCGCGCCGAGGAGCGCGCCGGAGTCCGCGTCGACGGCGGCGGCCTTGGTGTAGGTCGAGCCGACGTCGGCGCAGACGATCACGGCGGTCACGGGCGGCACTCCTTAAGGGACAACGACCGTCCCGGTGGCGGTGGTGGCGACGATGGGTTCCGCGAGGACTTGCGCGGCGGAGTCGCCGCGCTCGGGGTCGGCGCGGCAGACCACCGTGAGCGTGAACTCGACGGTGCGGCTGCGCCTCCCGGTGCGGACGACGACCGCGGTGGCCTCCACGACGTCCCCGGCCCGCACGGGCGCGAGGAACTGCACGTCGGCGTAGGACGCGAACAGGCCCTCGTCGCCGTCGGTGAGGATGCACAGCTCGGTGGCGACGTCGCCGAACATGCCGAGCCCGTACGCGCCGTCCACGAGGTTCCCGCCGTAGTGGGCGTGCGAGTAGGGGATGTAGCGGCGGTGGGTCACCTTGGTGCCGTTGTGGTCGGCGGTCATTCGGCTGGCTGCCTTTCGAAGACGAGTCGGTGGACGAGGTAGGAGGCGACGTCGGAGGGCATGGTGCCCCGGGTGAAGATCCGGTCGACGCCGAGGTCTGCGGCGGCGGACTCGTCGAAGCGGGGGCCGCCGACGACCAGGAGGGGGCGCTTTCCCGGCGGGAGGGCCTCGCGGAACGCGGCCGACATCTCGCGGGTGTTGTGCAGGTGGGCGTCCTTCTGGGTGACGACCTGGCTGACCAGGACCGCGTCGGCACCCTCGTCGACGGCGCGGTTCACCAGATCGGGGACGGCGACCTGCGCGCCGAGGTTCACTACGCGCAGTTCGCGGTAGTACTCCAGGCCCTTCTCCCCCGCGACGCCCTTGATGTTGAGGATCGCGTCGATGCCGACGGTGTGCGCGTCGGTGCCGATGCAGGCGCCCACGACGGTGAGCTTGCGGCCGAGCTTCTCGCGGACGGCGTCGTTGACCTCCTTGGGGGTGAAGTGCGGGTAGTCGCGCTCGACGACCTTGACGTCGTCGAGGTTGACGAGGTGCGTGGTCGCGCCGTAGACGACGAAGAACGTGTAGTTCTCGCCGATGGGCTTGGCGTGCACGAGCATCGCGCCGTCGAGGCCCATCTTCGCGGCGAGCTGGAGCGCGGCGCCCTCGGCGCGCTTGTCGTGCGGGACGGGCAGGGTGAAGGACATCTGCACCATGCCGTCGCCGGTGGTGTCGCCGTAGGGGCGGACGATGCGGCTCATTCGGCGCCTCCGTCCAAGATCGATGCCGCGGGGTTCCAGTAGTCGTCGGCGCGCTTCGCGACGCCGTCGAGGCCGCGGCCGCCGTCGGCGGGGCGCTTCATGATGCCGAAGGTGCCGTCGGCGATGGCGTTGAGCAGGCCGTCGTCCACGATCTTCCCGAGGAGGGCCACGGCCTCGCCGAGGACGTGGTTCGCGCGGTTCGCGATGAACCCGTCGGCGGGCGGGTGGAAGTCCTCGGCGAGCCCGGCGCATGCGCTGAGGACGTAGCGCACGTTCTGGAGCGCGATGTCGCGGTCGGAGAGCCAGGGGGTGACCACGGCTTCGGTCATCATGCCCACCAGGAGGATCGACTGCCCGGTCATGACCCCCGCGAGGTTGAAGAACCCGTCGAGGAGGTTGCCCCGGAAGACGTCGCCGGTCATGTGCTTCGTCGGCGGCATCCACTTCAGCGGCGCGTCGGGGAACAGCTGGCGGGCCAGGAGCGCGTGCGCGAGTTCGAGCCGGAACGACTCGGGCACTTCGGGGTTGATCTCGAAGGCGTGTCCGAGGCCGAGCAGCTCGTCGGGGAGCCCGGCCTCGTGCGCGAAGCGCTCGTTGAGGAGCTGCGAGACGGTGACGGTGTGCGCGGCCTCGACCGCGTCGGCCGTCGTCAGATAGTTGTCCTCGCCGGTGTTGATGATGATCCCGGCGCGGGCGTGGACCTGGCGACTGAAGCGCTGGTCCACGAAGGTGCGGATCGGGTTGATGTCGCGGAACAGGATGCCGTACATCGAGTCGTTCAGCATCATGTCGAGCCGGTGCATGCCCGCCAGCGCGGCGATCTCGGGCATGCAGAGCCCCGACGCGTAGTTGGTGAGGCGGATGTAGCGGCCGACCTCGCGGGAGGTCTCGTCGAGGGCGGCGCGCATGAGCCGGAAGTTCTCGCCGGTGGCGTAGGTCCCGGCGAAGCCCTCGCGGGTGGCGCCTTCGGGGACGTAGTCGAGGAGGGACTGGCCGGTGGAGCGGATGACGGCGATGACGTCGGCTCCGGCCTTGGCGGCGGCCTGGGCCTGCGGGATGTCCTCGTAGATGTCGCCGGTGGCGACGATGAGGTAGATCCAGGGGCGCTGGGGCGGGTCGCCGATCTCGCCGACGAGTCGGCTGCGGCGGGCGCGGGAGGCGTCGATGCGGTCGAAGCCCTGGCCGACTGCGGCGTTTGCGCGGTCGCGGGCGGCTCGGGCCGCTTGGTCTTTGGCGAGCTCGAAGCGGACGCCGCCTGCGGCTGCGGCGTGGGCGAGGCGTTCGAGGTCCGGGAAGTCCTTGAGGGCGTGGAAGACCGGGAGGGCGATGCCGTGCTCGATGCCGACCTGGTCCTGGACGGCGTCGGCGAGGCGGTTGACCCAGGGGATGCCGTCGGGGTCGGCGCCGGTGAGTCCGGCGAGGCGCAGGGTGGCGCGCTCGACGGAGACGGTGGTGTGGCTGCGGGCCAGGTCGACCACGGGCTGGGCGGCCTTGGCGGCCAGTGCGCGGGCGCGGGCGACGAGGCCGGCGTCGAGCGGCAGGAGCGGTCCGGTCATGTCAGTGCCGCCCGGCGACGCGGTCGTCGAAGAGCGCTCTGAGGCCCGGATGCTCGTCGAGGAGGTGGAGGGCGTAGTCGGCGTGGCCGGGGGTGTAGCCGTTGCCGATGAGCATCTCGACGTCGGCGGCGAGCCCTTCGGCGCCGAGGGCGGCCTGCGGGAAGGAGGTCGCCATGGAGAAGAAGACGACGGTGCCGCCGGTGGCGGTGGAGAGGATCGCGCCGTGCTCGCAGCCGGGCACGTCGACGCAGACGACGGTGACGTCGGCGCCGCGGCCGCGGAGGGCCTCGTTGACGGCGTCGGCGAGGCCGAGGGGGTCGGTGGCGTCGGCGACGGCGATCTGGTCGGCGATGCGGAGCTTGGCGACGCGGTCGGCTTCGTCCTGGTCGCGGACGACGGCGAGGACTTCGGCGGCGCGGGCGTCCTTGGCGGCGGCGAGGGAGAGGGACCCGGACTTCCCGGCGGCGCCGAGGACGGCGACCGTGGGCGCGGAGTGGTAGCGGCGGGAGACGACGCGGCGGACGAGGGCGGGGGCGCCGCAGACGTCGAAGACGGCGAGCGCGAGCTCCTCGGGGAGGTCGTCGGGGAGGGGGGCGGCGATGGAGCGGCCGAAGAGGATGGCGGTGCCGGCTGCGGGGACCTGTTCGGAAGTGCCGTCCCAGCGCTCCAAACCGTCAGTAATGCGCAGGGGCGTGAGGGTGAGGGAGACGAGGGTGGCGATCTTCTGGCCGGTCTTGAGGCCGAGCGGGGATTGGGGGCCGACGGCGTCGACGGTGCCGATGAGCATGCCGCCGGAGCCGGTGACGGGGTTCTGCATCTTGCCGCGGGCCTCGATGATGGCGAGGACCTCGGCGCGGACGGCGTCGCCGTCGCCGTCGTGCTTGGTGCGGAGCTGCCGGTAGGAGGCGGCGTCGAGGTTGAGGCGCTCGACGCTGACGCGGACCTCGTCGTCGGCGATCTCGGGGTGGGGGTCGAGCCGGTCGGCCGCTTGTGGCAGTGCTCCGGCGGGGCTGACGACCCGGTGCGATCCGACCGGTGAGCCTGTCGACATCGTTGCCGCCCTTTCTCGTAACGGGAGTTGATCGAATCTCAATATGCGAGACCTAGCGAGCAACTGTAACGGAAGGTTATCCTCGTCACAAGGCGGTCTACCCCCGCCCGCGACGTTTCCCCGGGCCGAACATCCCGGGCATGGAGGTGAGAACGTGGCCGATCGACCATACGAGGCATCGAAGCCCGTCGTGATCGAACAGCCTTACCAGTACCGGCGCCGTGAGCTGGTCGAACCCGACTGGACGCGGTTCCCCGGCTGGGCCGGGGTGACCGAGGCCGACTGGGCCTCGGCGCAGTGGCAGCGCGTCAACTGCGTGAAGAACGTGAAGCAGCTGCGGGCGGTCCTGGGCGACCGGCTGCACGACTCGTTCTACGAGGACCTGGAGTCGGACATCGCGCACTCGGCGACGATGTCGATGCTCCTGCCGCCGCAGATGCTCAACACGATGGTCCCGGCGGTCGAGGAGACCGCGCCGGGCTCGTGGACGGACGCGTTCTACGCCGACCCGGTGCGCCGGTACATGCTGCCGGTCGCCTCCGACCGGCGCTCGGACTGGCCCTCCCACCCATTCGCGGCGCGCGACTCGCTGCACGAGCACGACATGTGGGCCGTCGAGGGCCTCACGCACCGCTACCCCACCAAGGTCCTCGCCGAGCTCCTGTCGACGTGCCCGCAGTACTGCGGGCACTGCACCCGCATGGACCTGGTCGGCAACTCGACGCCGACGGTGGACAAGCGGCGGCTGTCGCTCAAGCCGGTGGACCGGCAGACGGCGATCCTCGACTACCTCCAGGCGCACCCGGGCGTGCGCGACGTGGTGGTCTCCGGGGGCGACGTGGCGAACCTGCCGTGGAAGCAGCTGGAGCGGTTCCTCGACCGGCTCCTCGACGTGGAGACGATCCGCGACATCCGCCTGGCGACGAAGGCGCTCATGGGCCTGCCGCAGCACTGGCTCCAGGACGAGGTCGTCGAGGGCATGGCCCGCGTCGCCAAGCGCGCGGCCGGGCAGGGCGTGAACCTGGCGATCCACACGCACGTCAACCACGTCAACTCGGTGACCCCGGCGGTGGCGCGCGCGGCGGCCGCGATGCTCGACGCGGGCGTGCGCGACGTGCGCAACCAGGGCGTGCTCATGCGCGGCGTCAACGACACCCAGGCGGACCTGCTCGACCTGTGCTTCGCGCTCCAGGGCGAGGCGAACATCCTGCCGTACTACTTCTACATGTGCGACATGATCCCGAACGCCGAGCACTGGCGGACCTCGGTCGCGCAGGCGCAGGACCTCCAGACCGCGATCATGGGGTACCTGCCGGGGTACGCGACGCCGCGGATCATCTGCGACGTGCCGATGGTCGGGAAGCGCTGGGTCCACCAGCTCTCCGAGTACGACCGGGAGCTGGGGATCTCGTACTGGACGAAGAACTACCGGACCTCGCTGGAGGCGAACGACCCCGACGCGCTCACGCGGCGGTACCCGTTCTACGACCCGATCGACACGCTCCCGAAGGCCGGGCAGCAGTGGTGGGCGAACATGCACGCCCCGCGCGAGGTCAAGGAGGCCGGGAACGCGGCCGCGGTGCGCTCGCGCCAGGCCGCGGCGCGCCAGGACGAGGCGGCGGAGGTCGGATGACCGGGACGCTCATCACGGTGGCGCCCACCGGGGCGGAGGTCGACAAGGCCGAGGTCCCGGTCCTGCCGGTCACGCTCGACGAGCTCGTCGACACGGCCGTCAAGTGCGAGGCGGCCGGCGCGTCGATCGTCCACGTGCACTTGAGGGACGACGACGCGAAGCCGACGCTCGACCCGGTGCGCCTGCGCGATGCCGTTGCGGCCCTGCGGGACTCGACCGACCTGATCGTGCAGCTGTCGACGGGCGGGTCGGTGCGCGACGGCGAGGAGGCCCGCCTCGCGGTCCTCGACGCCGAACCGGACATGGCCTCGTGCACGATGGGCACCGTGAACTTCGGCGACGACGTGTTCACCAACCGCTGGGAGTTCGTGGTGCGCCTCCACGAGCGGATGCGGGAGCTGGCCGTCGTCCCCGAGTACGAGCTGTTCGACCTCGGGCACCTCGCGTCCCTGGAGCGGCTGCTCGACAAGCACGGCCTGCCGTTCGGCGACCACGTCCACGTGGACTTCGTCCTCGGCGTCCCCGGCGGCGCCGCGGGCGACGCCGCCACCGTGACCGCCTTCGCCGAGGGCGTGCGCCGGTACCTGCCGGAGGGGACCACGTTCTCCGCCACGGGGATCGGCCGCACCACGATCCCGGTCATGTTCGCGTCCCTCGCCCACGGCGGGCACCTGCGCGTCGGCATGGAGGACACCACCTCCTTCGCCCGCCGCCAGCCGGTGACCGGCAACGACCAGCTCGTGGCCCGTGCCGCGGCGGCCGCGTCCCTGGCCCAGCGCCCGGCGATCACCACCGTGGAGGCCCGGAAGCTCCTGCGGATGCGCGACGCCGACTAGCTGCGGATGACGAAGGGCCCGAGCGGTTTACGCTCGGGCCCTTCACTGCGCCGGGCGGTCGCGGTAGAGGTCGCGGAGGAGGCAGATCTCGGCGCCGTGGGCCATCGTCTCGCGGTTGAGGTGGAGGACGAGGGCGCCGACGGGGTCGTCGGCGTAGTCGCCCGCCTTGGGGCCCAGGGGCGCGTCGAACTGGGCGGGGGTGAGCGCGGCGATGGCGTCGTGCCAGTGGGCGTAGGAGCGTTCGAGCACGGCGACGGCGTCGGCGGCCGTGGCGGGAAGCGGGTCGGGCCACAGGCGCTGGTCGAACATGTGGGCGTCCTCCAGGCCCTCGTGCGGGCCGAAGAACGCGCGGGCGCGGATGCCGAGGACGTCGCGGCTGACGTGGGTCATGCGCCACGCGATCGTGGTGAACGGCGGCGGCTCGGGGGCCGGGAACGACTGCTCCATGCGCAGGACGCCGTCGGCGTCGGGGCGCAGGGACCAGCAGCCGTCGACCGGCTCCCAGAAGTACTCGTCGTCGGTGAGCCCCTCAAGGCGGGGCCGCAGGTGGAAGTCCCAGTAGAACTCCAGCTGCCCCAGGATCGCCGCATGCCAGTGCTCGCTCATGGGTCGACCCTAGGGCACGGGTCCGACGGACGCGGCGGTTCAGTCGTGGGCCCAGCGGCGGCCGGCTCCGGCGATCGCGCCGCCGATGAGCAGGTAGACCAGGGCGGCGAGGCCGTAGTTGACGACGGCGCGGACCTTCGGGTCGTCGACGGTGAACATGTCGCGGAACAGCCAGGAGAACCAGTTCGCGAGGTCGGCGAAGAACGCGACCAGCGGGTTCCCGGCGTTCGCCTCCAGGAGCACGAACGCCAAGTGCAGCAGGATGATCAGGGCGATCAGGCCGAACACGATCGTGACGACGTGTGCGATGAGCGAGTTGTGGCGCGAGGCTACGTAAGGCATGACCTGTCCTTCCACAAAGTCACATCGGGGGTCGATGGTGGACCGTGGGTTCCCAACGCCGCGCGCTTCCAAACTGGGCGGTACCGGGACGGTCCCGGCGTGCGGAATTGAAGGAGCCGCGACAGCCGGTCGGCAGGTAAGCTTCGGTCCCATGCCCCCAGCACCACCGCCGCAGACACCCCTGCGACTCCTCCTCGCGCAGGCGCGGCCGAACCGGGCGCGCCTGCTCCTCGGGTTCCTGTTCTACGCGGGCGCGTCGTGCACGTCGATGCCGCAGCTGTGGATCGTCGGGAAGATCGTCGACGAGGGCCTCATCGCCCGCTCGGCGTCCGACTTCGCGATGTGGCTGGGGGCCGCCGCGGTCCTGGTCGTCGCCCAGCCCATCCTGTGGGCCAACGGGTTCCGGCAGTTCTCCGCCGTCGAGGCGCGGAACCAGCGGTCCCTGGTGCGGGCCCTGACCGACCGGCTGAACACCTCGGGGACGGCCGTGCGCGACCGCGTCTCGGCCGGGGAGCTGCTCAACCTGCCGAGCGAGGACGCGCGGCGCGCCGCCCGCGCGGTCAGCGACGCCGGGTTCTTCTTCAACACGCTCGTGATGTTCATCGTCGGGGCGGCGCTGGTGTGGTCGATCCACCCGCTCCTCGGCACCGTCCTCATCAGCGGCAGCGTCGTCACCGCGCTCATCGCCGGGCCGCTCCTCGGGCGGCTCCAGTCGCGCCAGTCGGACTACCGGGCCCGCATCGGCGACCTCTCCGCGCACGCCGCCGACATCGTCGGGGGCCTGCGGGTCCTGCGCGGCATCGGCGGCGACGTGCTGTTCGCCGCCCGGTACCGCGAGCGCTCGGACGACCTGCGCCGCAACGGGTACGAGGTCGCCGGGCCCAGCTCGTGGATCCACGCGCTGCGCCACTCCATGCCGATCGTGTTCGTCGCGGTCATCACCTGGGTCGGGGCGACCCTCGCCGCCGACGGCGCGATCAGCATCGGCGGCCTGGCCTCGGCCTTCAGCTTCGCGACGATCTTCATCGCCGTCTCCGGGAACTTCGTCGGCACCTCCCAGTACCTCGTCGCGGCCTGGGTCGCGGCCAAGCGGATCGTCCGCGTCCTGAACATCGGACCCGACCTCGCCGACACCGGGACCGCCCGGGACGGCGGCGGCGAGCTGCGCGACCCCGACTCCGGCCTGGCCGTGCCGGTCTCGGGCCTGACGGTGGTCGTCACCGCCGAGACCGCGCACGCCGCCGAGGCGTGCGAGCGGCTCGCCCGCTACCGCGACTCCGAGGCGACCTGGGGCGACGAGCCCGTCGAGTCGTACGCGCTCGCCGAGGTCCGCGCCCGGATCATGCTCCTCACCGACGAGGACCACCTGTTCACCGGGACGCTCGCGTCCACCATGCGCGTGCCCGAACCTCAAGCGCGGCAGGCGATCACGGCCGCGTGCGCCGACGACGTGGCCTCGCTCGGGATGGACCGCGCCGTCGAGGAGGGCGGCCGGAACCTCTCCGGCGGCCAGCGCCAGCGCCTGCGCCTCGCCAGAGCCCTTGCGGCCGAACCGGAGACGCTCCTGGCCGTCGAGCCGACGTCGGCGGTGGACGCCCACACCGAGTCGCTCATCGCCGCACGCGTCGCCGCCGCACGCGCCGGGCGGGCCACGCTCGTGGTCACCGCGTCGCCGCTGTGGCTCGCGCACGCCGACCTCGCGGTGTGGATGGTCGACGGCAAGGTCCACGCGACCGGCACGCACGCCGAACTCCTCGCCGAGTCCGACTACCGCCGCCTCGCCTCCCACAGCGTCGACTGACGCGGCCCGATGGAGAACACATGAGCACCATGGCAACAGCTCCGGCGCAGGACCGCCTGCCGGTCGCCGGGCCCGCGGAGGTCCGCCGGGCCGTCGGGCGGCTCCTGGCCGCCGACAAGGGCCGGGCCTCGGCCGTCCTGCTGCTGTACCTGTTCGCGGCCGCGTTCAGCGTGTCCGTGCCGATCCTCCTCGGGAAGGTCGTCGACGGCATCGGCGCGGGCTGGAGCGGCGCGCAGGTGAACCTCGTGTGCGCGGTGATCCTCGCGTGCGTGTGCGTCCAGTTCGTGCTCAGCCGCCTCGGGCGCCTCTCGGGGTACCGGTTCGGCGAGCGGGCCGCCGCGCGGCTGCGCGAGTCGGTCGTGGAGCGGGTCCTCGGGCTGCCGCTCGTGCAGGTCGAGCGGGCCGGGCGCGGCGACCTGGGGACGCGGACCGCCTCCGACGTGAACGTCGTCGCCGACATGCTGCGCGACAACGGGCCGACCGTGGCGACCCTCGTCATCGAGGTGGTCGTGCTGTACGTGGCCACGTTCGTCGCCAGCCCGGTCCTGGGCCTGGTGGCGCTGGTGACGGTGCCGCCGCTGTACCTGGCCGCGCGGCGCTACCTGCGCCGGGCCGCGCCCGCGTTCCTGGAGCAGCGGGCCGCGATGAGCGAGGCCGCGGAGACGGTGAGCGCGTCGGGGGCGGGGGCCCGGACGGTGGAGTCCCTTGCGCTGCAAGAGGAGCGGCGGGCCCTCGGGTACGGCCGCGGGCAGGCGATGATGGACCGGATGCTGCGGGTCGTCAAGCTTCAGACGAGCTTCTTCACGCTCCTGCTCATGATCAACCGCGGCCAGCTGGTGCTGGTGACCCTCGCGGCCGGGATCTGGTACTTCCAGGGCGGGCTGACGCTCGGCACCGCGATCGCCGCGATCACGGTGACGGTGCGGATCGCCAACCCCACCAACGGGGTCATGACCCAGCTCGGCGAGTTCCAGCAGGGCGCGGCGGCGCTCGCGCGCATCGAGGGCGTCAACCTCGTGCCCGCCGAGCCGCGCGAGGCCCGGCCCTCGGGCGCGGACCTGCGGATGGACGGCGTGACCTTCGGGTACGGCGACGGCCCCGACGTGCTGCACGGCCTGAGCCTGCACCCCGCGCCGGGCGAGCGGCTCGTGGTCGTCGGGCCCTCCGGGGCCGGGAAGTCCACGATCGCGCGGCTCCTCGCGGGGATCGACAGGCCGCGCACCGGGACGGCGACGCTCGGCGGCGTCCCCGTGTACGACATCGGCGTGGAGGAGCTGCGGCGGCACGTGGTGCTCGTGACCCAGGAGCACTACGTGTTCACGGCCTCCTTGCGGGACAACCTGATCCTGGCGGCGCCCGACGCCGGGGACGACCGCCTGGAGGAGGCTCTGCGGCGCGTGGACGCCCGCTGGGCCCTCGACGAGGGCCTGGACACGATGCTCGGCCCCGAGCACCGCAAGCTCACTACGGCTGAGGCGCAGCAGATCGCGCTCGCGCGCGTCGTCATCGCCGACCCCGACATCGTGATCCTCGACGAGGCGACCGCCGGGATCGACCCCGCCAGCGCGGGCCGGGTCGAGGCGTCGCTGGCGGCGGCGCTCGCTGGCCGCACGGTCATCGCCATCGCGCACCAGCTCCAGGCCGCGCGCTCGGCCGACCGGATCGCGGTCGTCGAGGACGGCCGCATCGCCGAGGCCGGGACGCACGACGAGCTGCTGGCCGCGGGCGGGGTCTACGCGGGCCTCTGGCATGCGTGGCAGGGGGATTGAGCCCGAGCCCTCACGCGAGGGCGGGCTCGGCGACCCAGCCGGCGACGAGGACGAGCCCGGTGGGCCGGTGCACGGCCATGTAGGCGAAGGGCCGGTCGAAGACCACATCGGCGCGGACGCGGCGGTGCTCGAAGACCGGCGCGAACCCGTAGCCCGCCATGGCCGTCACGGTGACGGCCGCGGCTTCGAAGCCGGTGGGGCCGAAGCGGGCCGTGCACGACTGCCGGGCCTGGGAGACGAAGAGCCTGCGGGCCGCGAGGCGCTCGAAGCGGGCGCGTTCGCGGTCGGCGGCGAGCGTGAGGCCGAGCGCCTCGGCGTCGCCGGTCAAGTCGAGGTCGGCGGTGACGTCGAAGGCGACCGCGGTCGCACCGATCTCCGGGCCGGTCTGCGGGGAGGCCGCCATGTACTCGCTGACGCGGACGCCGATCGCCTGCTCCCCCACCGCGAGTGAAGTGGCCGAGCGGCCCCATGAGGGGTCGGCGGCGTCGAGGAGGGCGCTCATGACCTCGTGCGGGGCGAGGTCGTCGCGGCCGAGGCCCAGGAGCACGTCGATGTCGCCGTCGCCGCGGACGGTGAGCACGGTGGCGTCCTCGGCGACGCGCAGGACGTCCTCGCCGTAGGTGGCGCGGAGGATCCGGGGCCGCTCCAGGACGGACCAGGGTCCGGTCGCGAAGGGCGCGTGGGAGGTCTCCTCGAACTCGACGGCCCATTCGGTGCGCACGAGGAGGGCGCTGGCGAGGAGCAGCTCGATCGGGTCGTCGGCGTCGAGGTCGACGGGCATGGTCTCGATGAGGCCGTCGGTGTTCGCGGCGGCCCAGGCGTCGAGGGCGGCCTTGTCTGCGGCGGCGTCGCCGGTGAGGGAGCCGATCGCCTCGACCGGGAGCTCTGCGGTCCAGTCGGGGTCGAGGACGACCTCCGGCCCGGCCCACACGCCGAGGGCGAGGTTGAGGCCGTCGGCGGCGCGGGCGCCGTCGAGGAGGCGGCGGGGCAGGGCCGCGGCGCGGGTCGCGTCGAGACCGAGGGCGGCGAGGAGTTCCCTGTGGGTCTTGCCTGTCGCGCCGTTCGCGAGCATCGCCAGGAGCGGCCAGATGCCGAGTCCTGAAGCGGCCGCGGGGATCTCGTCGCGGGAGGCGAGCCAGCGCCTGGTGAGGGCGTTCGCGGCGGCGACGTCGGCGGGGGTGAGGGCTTCGTGCAGTGCGGTGGTCATGCGGTCTCCGGTTCGGCGACCCATCCGGTGAAGAGGACGAGTCCGGTGGGGCGGTGGCGGACGAGGAAGGCGAAGGGCCGGTTGAAGTCGAGGCCGATGCGGACGTGGCGGTGGTCGCGGCGGGGCAGGCCCGCGGCGCGGGTCATCGCCATGGCGGTGACGGCGGCGGCTTCGAAGCCGGTGGCGCTGAAGACGGCCCGGCAGGTCTGGCGGGCCTGGCTGACGAACGTGGGTTCGGCGGCGAGGCGGTCGAACCGCGCGCGGGCCTCGTCGGAGGCCAGGGCGAGGCCGAGCGGGCGGGCGGCGTCGAGGACGTCGAGGTCGGAGGAGACGTCGAAGCGGACGGTCCGGACGTCGACTTCGGGGCGGGTCTGCGGATAGGCGGCGCGGTGCTCGGTGACCTCGACGCCGATGGCGCGGTCGCCGACGGCGAGGCCGCTCGCGGGCCGGGTGTGCGAGGGGTCCTCGGCCGTGGCGAGCAGCGAGGCGACGACGAGGCCGGGGTCGCGGCCTTCGGGCCCGAGGCCGAGGACCACGTCGATGTCGTCGTCGCCGGGGACGGTGAGCATCGAGAGGTGGTCGCCGACGCGCAGCAGATCGGCGCCGAGGGTCGCGGAGAGGCCGCGGCACTGGCCGAGGCGGGCCCACGGACCGGTCTTGAAGGAGCGGCGCACGTCGGTGAAGGGCGTGGTCCAGGTGGTGCGTACTGAGAGCGCGCTCGCCAGGACGAGGTCGATGGGCTGCGAGAAGTCGAGGGGCATCCGGTCGATGAGGCCGCCGGTGCTGCGGGAGGCCCAGTCGTCGAGGGCGGCCTTGTCTGCGGCGGCGTCGCCGGTGAGGGAGCCGACTGCGTCGACGGGGAGCCGGGCGGTCCAGTCGGGGTCGAGGGTGACGCGGGCGCCGGCCCAGACGGCGAGGGCGAGGCGGATCGAGCCGGTGGAGCGCAATGCGTCAACGAGGGCCGCCGGGATCTCGGCGGCCCGTTCGGGGGTGAGCCCGGCGGCGGTGAGGAGTTCGCTGCGGGTGTCGCCGACGGCGCCGGTCGCGAGGACCGCGAGCAGCGGCCACACTCCGAACCCTGACATGACCGGGAGCGGCGCGCGGGCGTCAAGCCAGGCCCGGGTGAGCCGGTTGGCGGCTTCGACGTCGGCGTCGGTCAGTGCGCGCTGGATGGTGTCCTCGCTCGTGCCCATGGTGCGGAGCCTAACCCGGGACCGCCCGTCCGGAAAACCGGTTGCGGCATCGCGGGAGGGCGTTTAGCGTCGCCGGTATTCAGTCCGAATCGATGCAGAGAGGGGTCCGACATGCGCCGGACTTCGGAGTTCACCCAGCGAATCCAGCCGAACTCTGCTCTGAGGACTGTCATTGTCATTCTTGAATCTGGGGATTCTCGCCCACGTCGACGCCGGTAAGACCAGCCTGACCGAGCGACTGCTGTTCGACGCGGGGATCATCGACCGCGTCGGGAGCGTCGACTCCGGGAGCACGCAGACCGACTCGATGGAGCTGGAGCGCCGCCGCGGGATCACGATCCAGTCGGCCGTCGTCGCGTTCCGCTTGGGCGGCACCACCGTCAACCTCATCGACACGCCGGGGCACACGGACTTCATCGCCGAGGTGGAGCGCGCGCTGCGCGTGCTCGACGGCGCGGTCCTGGTGGTCTCCGCGGTCGAGGGCGTGCAGGCCCAGACCCGGGTCCTGTTCCGCACCTTGGAGCGGCTCGGCGTGCCGACGCTCCTGTTCGTCAACAAGGTCGACCGGCGCGGCGCCCGCGAGGCGGGCCTGCTCTACGACCTCGCCTCGATGCTCAGCCCGAACCTGCTGCCGATGGGCACGGTGGAGGCGATCGGCACCGGCGATGCGCGGGCCGTCCCGTTCGCGTTCACCGAGCGCGCCTTCGCGGACCGGGCCGCGGACCTGCTGTCGGCGGGCTCCGACGAGTTCCTCGCCGCGTACCTCGACGACCCCGGGGCGCTCGACTACGAGGCGGAACTGGCCGCGCAGGTCCGCACGGGGCAGGTGCACCCGGTGTACTTCGGGTCGGCGGTGACCGGGACGGGGGCGGCCGAACTGACCGAGGGCATCCGCCGCTACCTGCCCGTGCCGCAAGGGGATCCGGAGGCCGAGGCGGTCGGCACCGTGTTCAAGGTGGAGCACGTCGGCCAGAAGATCGCCTATGTGCGGATGCGCGCGGGCCGGATCGCGCCGCGCGACGCGCTGACGGCGTACCGGCGCGGCGAGTACGGGGCGGTCGAGGAGCACGAGGGCAAGGTGACCGCGGTCGAGGTCTTCGACCACGGCACGGCCACCGTCCCGGGCGAGGCCGGGCCGGGTTCGATCGCGAAGGTCAAGGGCCTGAGCGACATCCGCATCGGCGACGCGATCGGGTCGCCGGACGGCCTGGCGGGCGGGGGCCTGTTCACGCCGCCGACGCTGGAGACCGTGGTGCGCCCGGCCGACCCGAACGACCGCGTCCCGCTCAACCGGGCGCTGCTCAGCCTCGCCGAGCGCGATCCGCTCGTGGACCCGCACTTGGACGAGCTGTCCGAGGAGATGGCGGTGCGCCTGTACGGGGAGGTGCAGAAGGAGGTCGTGGCCTCGCTCCTCGACGAGGAGTTCGGCATCGGCGTCGAGTTCGAGGAGACCCGCGCGATCCACGTCGAGCGGCCCGTCAAGCCCGCGTCGGCGCTGCACGAGATGGGGCAGTGGGCGCAGACGACGAACGTCGCCACCGTGGGGCTGCGCCTGGAGCCGGGCGAGCCCGGCTCGGGCCTGCACTACGGGCTCGAAGTGGAGCGGGGCTCGCTGACGCGGGCGCTGCGCAACGCCGTGGAGGAGGGCGTGTTCGCGTACCTGCGGCGCGGCCTGTACGGCTGGGCGGTCACCGACTGCAAGGTGTGGCTGACCGCGACCGGGTACATCGGGCGCACGAGCACGGCCGCGCACTTCAGGGACACGACGATGTACCTGCTCGACGTGATGCTCCGCGAGTCGGGCACCGTCGTGTGCGAGCCGGTCAACCGCTTCCACGTGGAGTTCCCGGCGGGCACCGGCAACGCGGTCCTGAAGACGCTCGGGGAGGCCCGCGCGGACATCAAGGGCCAGTTCTCGACCGAGACGACCGGGTACGTGTCGGGGTTCCTGCCGACCGAGGCGGTCCACGGCGTGGAGCGGCGCCTCCCAGGCCTGACGGAGGGCCTGGCGCTGTTCACCACTGAGTTCGAGGAGTACCGGCCGGTGTTCGGGCCGCCGCCGCGGCGCGGGCAACGGGCATAGCGGGACGGGCGGCCCGGGGTTTCGACCCTGGGCCGCTTGTTCGATTTTCGGCGGATTTCGGGCTTTCGCCGTGGATGTCTTGACATGAAACAACAGTGTGACGTACGTTGCATGACAACGTAGTCAGCGCTGGTCAGGAGGTCGCCCCCCATGCCCCTCACGACTCCCCCCGGCGGGACTCCGGCACGGCGCCGCCCGCCCGGCATGACCGACGTGGCGCGCCTGGCCGGGGTCTCGCAGAAGACCGTCTCCCGGGTGGTCAACAACGAGCGGTACGTCTCCGCCGAAGTCCGCGAGAAGGTCCGCAGCGCCGCGCGCGAACTGGGGTTCCGCCCGAACACGGCCGCTCGGGCGCTCATCACCGGCCGCTTCGGCCGCATCGGCGTCGTCGCCCTCGGCACCGCGCTGTGGGGCCCCGCTTCGCTGCAAGTCGCACTGGAGCGCGCTACCCGCGCGGCCGGGATCGCCGTCGTCGTCGCCCACACCGTCGAAGGCGAGCCGGACTCGGTCGGCGAAGCCGTCGAATGGCTCCTCGACCAGGGCGTGGACGCGATCATCATCGCCGACCCCGTCGACGAGGGCGTCGAGGTGCGCTCCGACCCGGCCGTGCCGCTCTACAGCCTCGGCCGCAGCGTGCCCGAGGCCGAGAACCTGCTCGCCGGGGCGTCGAACGCCGAGTCGATGCGCGAGGCCGTGGAGCACCTCCTCGACCTCGGGCACGAGCGCGTCTGGCACATCGCCGGGCCCGCCACCTGGTACCCCGCGTGCGACCGCGTCGAAGGCTGGCGCGCCGCGCACGAGGCCCGCGGCATCGAGCCGCCGCCGCCCGTGGAGGGCGACTGGACGCCCGCGTCCGGGTACGCGGCGGGGCAGCGGATCCTCCGGGACCCGGCCGTGACAGCCGTGGCCTGCGCGAACGACGACATGGCGCTGGGGTTCATCCGCGCCTGCACCGAAGCGGGCCTCGCCGTCCCGGACCGCGTCAGCGTCACCGGGTTCGACGACATCCCCGCCGCCGCCTACTTCACTCCCCCGCTGACGACGGTCTGCCAGCGGTTCGAGGCCGACGTGATCCGCGGCCTCGGCATCCTCCTCCGGCGGCTCGGCGGCGCGCCCACCGGCGCGCCCGAGCCGCCTCCGCACACGGACACGCCCCGGCTCGTGGTCCGCCGATCCACCGCACCGCCCGCGAACCGGCGCAACGAAGCGCCAGGAAAGGACGCCCGATGACTCCCCGCTTCAGACGAAGGACGGGGCTCGCCGCCGCGGCCGCGAGCCCGTTCGCCTTCGCCGCCTGCGCCCGACAGCCCGTCGAGCCTCCCGAGCACGTCAGCCAGGCCCAGATCGACGACGCCATGCGCACCCCCACCGAACTGAACTTCTGGACGTGGGTGCCCGGCATCGAGAAGCAGGTCGCCCTCTTCGAGGAGGCCTACCCGGACATCAAGGTGAAGGTCACGAACGCCGCCCAGGGCGCGGGCCACTACGCGAAGATCCGCACCGCGCTCCGCGCCGGGCGCGGCGCCCCCGACGTCGCGCAGATCGAGTACGAGATGGTCCCGGCGTTCACCATCACGGACCACCTCCTGGACCTGCGGCCCTACGGCGCGGGGGAACTGGAGGACCAGTTCGTCGAGTGGGTGTGGGCGCAGGTCAGCGGCGCGAACGGCGAGGTCTGGGCGATCCCGCAGGACACCGGCCCCATGGGGATGCTCTACCGGGCCGACATCTTCGACGCGCACGGCATCGAGGTGCCCGCGACGTGGGAGGCGTTCGCCGACGCCGCCCGGACCCTCCACGAAGCCGACCCGGAGGTGTACCTGACGAACTTCCCGCCCAGCCAGGGCGCGTTCTTCTCCGGGGCCCTGTGGCAGGGCGGGGCCGACCCGTTCGCCGGGTCCGAGGGACCGGTCCTCAAAGTCGACGTCGTCTCCGAAGCGGCGCAGCGGGTCGCGGACTACTGGTCCACGCTCGCCGCCGAAGGCGTCGTCTCCACCGACCCCGACTTCTCCGACCAGTGGTACCAGGCCGCGAACCGCGGCAAGTACGCCACGTGGCTCACGGCCGCATGGGGACCGGTGTTCCTCCAGTCCACCGCCGCGTCCACGAGCGGCAAGTGGCGGGCCGCCCCGCTGCCCCAGTGGGAGTCCGGCGACGAGGTCGCCGGGAACTGGGGCGGGTCCACCAACGGGGTCTTCAACATCACCGAGCACCCGATCCAGGCCGCGGTGTTCGCGCAGTTCATCAACACCGACCCCGAGTGCACCAAGGCCATGGCGACCGAGCAGTTCCTGTTCCCGCCCACCAAGGCGCTCCTGGAGGACCCCGAGTTCACCGGCCTGGAACTGGAGTTCTACGGCGGCCAGAAGGTCAACGAGGTGTTCGCGCAGATCAGCGCCACGGTCTCCCCCGACTTCCAGTGGCCCCCGTTCAACGACCAGGTCCGCGCCGACTACGGCCCCACCGTCGGCTCGACCATCGCGGCGGGCGGCGACGCCGCCGCCGCCCTCGGCGACTGGCAGGACCGCATCGCCGAGTACGCCGAGTTCCAGGGCTTCACCGTGGAGGAGGGGTCATGAGCACCGACACCGCCGACAGCGCCTCAGCGGCGCCGATCACGCCCCGCAGCGGACGGATCGCCAAGCGCGGCAAGGGAGGCAAGGGCCCCCGCTACGCGAGGACCGGGTACCTGTTCGTCGCGCCGTTCATGATCGCGTTCACCGCGATGTTCCTCGTCCCGCTCGCCTACGCCGCCTGGTTCAGCTTCTTCCGGGAGCAGATGATCGGCGGCAACGTCTTCGTCGGCTTCGACAACTACACGCGGGCGTTCAGCGACCCGCAGCTCATGGCCGGGCTCGGCCGGGTCGCCCTGTTCTTCCTCATCCAGGTGCCGCTCATGATGGCCCTGGCGCTGTTCTTCGCGCTGGCCCTGGATTCGGCGCTGTTGCGCCTGGCGCGGACCGTGCGCCTGGCGATCTTCATGCCGTACGCGGTGCCGAGCGTCGTCGCCGCCCTCATGTGGGGCTTCCTGTACGGGCCAGACTTCGGGCCGATCGCGCAGCTCGCCGACAAGATCGGCGCGACCGCGCCGGACTTCCTCGGGAACCTCATGCTCGGCTCGATCGCGAACATCGTGACGTGGGAGTTCACCGGCTACAACATGATCCTGCTGTACGCGGCGCTGCGGGCGATTCCGACGGAGCTGTACGAGGCGGCCGCGGTCGACGGGGCCGGGCCCTGGCGCACCGCGTGGTCGATCAAGATCCCGCTGCTGCGTCCCGCGCTCGTACTGTGCATGGTCTTCTCGGTGATCGGCAGCTTCCAGCTGTTCAACGAGCCGAGCATCATGCGCACGCTGGCGCCGAACGTCATCGTCGCCGACTACACGCCCAACCTCTACGCGTACAACCTCGCGTTCGTCGGCCAGGAGTACAACTACGCGGCCGCCGTGTCCTTCGTGCTCGGCTTCGTCATCATGGCCGGCTCGTACCTCTTCATGCTCGCCACCAACCGCAGGAGCCGGTCATGAGCGCCACCCCCGTGAAGCCGCGCAAGGCGCGCCCGAAGCGCAGCACGATCCTCACGATCGGGATGCTCGCGGCCGCCGCCTACTTCCTGCTGCCGCTGTTCTGGCTGGTCGTCGCCTCCACGAAGACCACCGGGGACCTGTTCTCCACGTTCGGGCTCTGGTTCGCCGGGGAGAACAACCTGTTCACCAACATCGGCAACACGTTCACCGCCGACGACGGCGCGTTCGGGCAGTGGCTCGGCAACTCGCTGCTGTACGCGGTGGCCTCCGCGCTCGGCGGCACGTTCCTCGCCGCCCTCGGCGGCTACGGGTTCGCCAAGTACAGGTTCAAGGGCAACCGGGCCATGTTCATGGGCGTCCTCGGCGCCATGGCCGTGCCCTCGACCGCGCTCGCGATCCCGACGTACCTGCTGTTCAGCCAGGCCGGCCTGACGGACACGCCGTGGGCGATCATCCTGCCGTCCATGGCGAGCCACCCGTTCGGCCTGTACTTCATGCGGATCTACGCCGACAGCGCCGTCCCCGACGAGCTCATCGAATCCGGGCGCATCGACGGCGCCGGCGACTTCCGGATCTTCTTCCAGGTCACCGGCCGCCTCCTGACGCCCGCCATCGCCACCATCATGCTGTTCATGCTGGTGCAGACCTGGAACAACTACTTCCTGCCGCTGATCATGCTCAACGATCCGGCGCTCTACCCCGTCACCGTGGGCCTCGCCAACTGGCAGGGCCAGGCCGCGTCCTCGGGCGGGGCCAGCGGCGACTACATACCGCTCGTGGTCACCGGGTCGCTCATCTCGATCTTCCCGCTGATCGTCGCCTTCCTGTTCCTGCAGCGCTACTGGACGACCGGCCTGGTCTCCGGCAGCGTCAAGCAGTGAGGCCGCGGGCCGGGCGCCGTCGCCGGACGGGGCCCGGCCCGCTCCCACCCACCTGAGAAGGGAACCGAATGTCCAACTGGCCCAACCCGATCCTCTTCGGCGCGGCGTACTACTACGAGTACCAGCCTGCGGCCGCCGACGGCCTCGGCTCCAAGACCGGCCTCGACCGGCTCGCCGCCGACCTCGACCTCATGGCCGAGGCGGGGTTCTCGGTGATCCGCGTCGGCGAATCGGTGTGGAGCACTTGGGAACCCGAGAACGGGCGCTTCGACCTCGACTGGCTCCAGCCCGTCCTGGACGGCGCGCTGGAGCACGGCATCGGGGTCATCCTGGGCACGCCGACGTACGCGGTGCCGCCGTGGCTGGCGCGCCAGTACCCCGAGATCGCCGGGGACCGCCGCACCGGGGAGCGCATCCCTTGGGGCGGACGGCAAGAAGTCGACTACACGCACCCGGCGTTCCGGTTCCACGCCGAGCGCGTGATCCGCAAGATCCTGGCCCGCTACGCCGACCACCCGGCGATCATCGGCTTCCAAGTGGACAACGAGCCGGGCCTCCAGCTGTTCCACAACCACGGCGTGTTCCAGCGGTTCACGGACTACCTGCGCCACAAGTACGGCGACGTGGAGACCCTCAACCGCGAATGGGGCCTCGTCTACTGGTCCCATCGGCTCTCGACCTGGGCCGACCTGTGGACGCCCGACGGGAACGCGCAGCCCCAGTACGAGCAGGCGTGGCGGCGGTTCCAAGCCGAGCAGACCACCGAGTTCATCGGCTGGCAGGCCGACATCGCGCGCGAATACGCACGCGAGGACCAGTTCACGACCACGTGCATCTCGTACCCGCGCCCGGCGCTCGACGACCGCGCGCTGGCCGCGCGCCTCTCGATCACCGCCGGGAACCCGTACTACCGCATGCAGGACGCGTTCGCGCTGCCGCACCAGAGCGGCGGCGACGCGGCGAACTGGAACACGCGGGGCACGTGGGCGCTGTACCACTCGGCGGACCGGATGTACTCCTCGCGCCAGGAACCGTTCCTGGTGACGGAGACGAACGCGCAGGCCATCGGCGGGCCCTGGGAGAACCTGCCCGCGTACGACGGGCAGTGGCGCCAGGCCGCGTGGGCGCTGGTGTCGCGAGGGGCCAGGATGATCGAGTACTGGCATTGGCACACGCTCCACTTCGGCACCGAGACCTACTGGGGCGGCATCCTCCCCCACAGTCAGGAGCCGGGCCGCACGTACCGCGAGCTCGCGCGCTTGGGCGCCGAGTTCCGCAAGGCGGGCGCGGCCCTCGACGGGCTGGTGCCGCACGCCGACGTGGCGGTGCTCTACTCCAAGGAGAGCGAATGGGCGCTGACGGCCCAGCCGCCGCTCCAGACCGCGGACGGCGGGCCGGACCGGCGGTCGTTCGAGTCGATCACGGGCCCGTTCTACAAGGGGGCGTTCGACGCCGGGCTCCAGGCGCGCATCGTCCACACCGAGCAGCTCGGTGAGCCGGGCGAGGCGGTCGCGCAGTTCCCGGTGCTCGTGGCGGCGGGCATTTACGCGGCGGACGACGACCTGCTCGACTGGCTGGACCGGTACGCGGCCGCGGGCGGGCACCTGGTGCTCGGCCCGCGCACCGGATACGCCGACGAGGAGGCGCGGGCACGCCTGGAAGTGAAGCCCGCGCGGCTCCACGAGGCGGCCGGCGTCTGGTACGACGAGTTCGCGAACCTCCTCAGTGACGTCGAAGTCCGCGCGGCCGAGGGCTCGGGCCTGGAGCTGGCCGAGGGCGCGGCGGCGCTGAAGTGGGCCGACGGCGCGTACCTGCGCGGCGCGGAGCCGCTCGCGGAGTACGTGCACCCGCACTTCGGCAAATTCGCCGCGGCCACCACACAGGACCACGGCCTCGGCCGGGTGACCTTCGTAGGGACGATCCCCAACGACGCCTTCGCAAAGTCCCTCTTCGAATGGCTCGCCCCCGCGGACCGCTGGCGCCCCTCCCACCCGAGCGTGACCGCCACGAGCGGCACCGCAGGCGACGGCACCACCATCCGTTTCCTCCACAACTGGTCCTGGGAGGAAGTCGAGGTCGAATTCCCGACCGCCGCGGTCGACGCCCTGGACGACACCGAATACGGTCCCGGTTCGCCGATCCGGCTGGGCCCTTGGGACGTGAAGGTAGTACGCGAACAGAACGCTTAGGCGCATTGTTCGAAGGCCCGGGTTCGGTCGTCGGACCGAGTGCCCTTGATGGCGTGCTCCGGCCTCTCCGGCCGGAGTGCGTCTCTCGGGCGTGCTCGCGCCTGCCCCGGGTAGTGCGTCCCGGTGAGCATGGTTGCTGCCCGGTCGGGTGCCCGCGGTGGCGGGTGGTGTTGCTCGCTCACTGTGGAGAGCGGTGGTGCAGTTGGGTGGGCCGTTGCCGCGGTGGAGATCTGCTCGTGGGGTGGTGTCGCGGTGCCGGGTCCTCTAATGCCCGGCCGGGTGCGGCACCGCCTGCCCTGTGCGCGGTCGCTGCGTGCGGCGTGTGTGTGGGTCGGCCTGTCGGTCGCTTCGGTGTTCCGGTCGTGTGCCTCGTAGCGGACACCGCCCGGGGTCGAGGTGATCCCTTCCCCGGGTCCCCCGCCCGATCACCATGCCCCCGTGGGGGTGGTTGACTGCTGCGGGTCCCGATAGCACTCCGGGGATGAGATCTGCCGTCGGCCCGACACCTTGCGTCGGCGGCGCTGCCTCGGAGATCATCTGGTCTGCCGGTCGGCCAGAGGCTTGGCTTAGTCTGCTTGCACCGCCCGACACCTGTACGATTTCCCTGTCCCTGTGCGTACCCCAATCATCCCTCGCACCAGGCGCCACTGTCATCACCCACACGCGGGCAATACCCTCACGTTCCGCCCCCGGACCCCCATGCACCCCAAGGCAACCCGCGCACCCCGCTCCACCGTCCACCCTCTCGTCGCCGCCCGCACGAACCCCAACCCCCACCCCACCCGCAAGCCCGTCCTCAGAACCGGGCCAGAGGTTCCGGCCCCGACGGGTACGCCTAGAGATCCACCAGCTCAAGGGCGGCGATCGTGGTCGGGTCGTTCATGATGGCGATCTCCGTGATGCGGCCGCCTTCGACCGTGCAGGCGAGGACCGCTCGGGGGGTGCCGCCGGGGGCCCACATGGCGCCGACGTGGCCGTCGACGAGGACGGGGATCGCGGCGCGGGCGTTGCCGTTGAAGATCTCGGCCACCTGCTTGGCGCCGATGACTTCGCGGGCGGCGAAGCCGGTGGCGACCGCGGCGGGGTCGGCGACGACTTTGATGTCGGGGTCGAGGACTTCGAGGAGGTCGTCGAAGCGGCCCTCGCGGGCCGCGGCGAGGAAGGCATCCACGACTGCGCGTTGGAGGGGCACGTCGGCGACGGGTGCGCCCCCACGACCTTGCTTTTGAACGACGCGCCGCCGGGCGCGGCTGGCGAGTTGGCGGGTGGCCTCCGGGGTGCGGTCGAGGACCGGGGCGATGCGGTCGAAGGGCACGTCGAAGAGGTCGTGGAGGACGAAGGCGACCCGCTCGGCCGGGTTCAGGGAGTCGAGGACCACTTGGAGGGCGAGGCCGACCGAGTCGGCCATGACCGCCTGGGCCTCCGGGTCGGGGGCGGGGGCCTCGCCGGGGAAGGCCGCGGTGTCGTGGTCGCGGTCGAGCTCGTCCTCGCGGCGGGAGCGGCGCGAGCGCAGGAGGTTGAGGCAGACGCGGGACGCGACCGTGGTGAGCCAGCCGCGGAGGTTCTCGACCTCGGCGGTGTCGGTGCGCGCGAAGCGCATCCAGGTCTCCTGGACGGCGTCGTCGGCCTCGCTCGCGCTGCCGAGCATGCGGAACGCGACCGCGCGCAGGTGGCCGCGGTGCTCCTCGAAGCGCTGCACCAGGACATCGTCGCTCATGGGTCCTCCGTGAAAGTCGGTCAACTGTACTGACCCGCGGAGCCCGCCGGACGTGACATCAGCGGCCGGTGAACTTCTCCAGCACGACCGCCAGGCGCTCCTCCTGGTGCTCGGGGCGCAGGCGCCCGTCGCGGGCCAGCACGGCCAGTCCGTGGATCGCGGCCCAGCCGGCCTCGGTGACCGCCTCGGGATCGTGGTCGCCCGCGAGCGGCGCGAAGACCGCGAAGAGCGGGGCGAACCCGGCCTTGAGGACCTCGGGCGCGTCGGGGCCGAACGGGAGGCCTTCGGCGAGGGTGAACGCGGCCTCGAAGACGGCCGGGTGCCCGGTCGCGAAGTCGAGGTAGGCCTGTGCGACGGCCGCGAGCTCGGCGCCCGGCTCGGCGCCCGCGCGGGCCGCTTCGAGGGCTTCGGCGAGTTCGCCGATGCCCTGGAGGGCGACGGCGTCGACGATCGCGCCGCGGCCCGCGAAGTGGGAGTACAGGACCGGCTGGCTGTACTCGATGCGCTCGGCGAGCCTGCGGACGGTGACCGCGGGCCACCCGTCGGCTTCGGCCATCTCGCGGGCGGCGTTGACGATGAGCGTTTCGCGCTGGGCGCGTTCGCGTTCGCGGCGCTGACTGGTGACCATGCACAAAATTCTAGCACCGCTAGACATCCGAGCACAGCTATGCTAGCGTCGTTCATGTTCCTAGCGATGCTAGATTTCCTAGCTCATGACAAATAAGGGAGATCCCCCGTGAAAGCCCTCCGCATCACCGCCGACACCCTCACCGTGCTCAGCGTCCTGTTCGTCTTCTCCTTCGGCCTCCAGTACCTCCTCACCCCCGCCTCGGTCGCCCCGAGCATGGGCTTCGCCCACTGGCCGACCGGCGAGGCCGCCGACTTCCTCAGCGTCAAGGGCGCCCGCGACCTCGGCTCGGCCATCGTGCTCCTGGTGCTGCTCGTCATCCGCGAGCGCCGCGCGCTCGGCTGGGCCCTGCTCGCCACCGCGCTCATCCCGATCGGCGACGGCTCGCTGATCCTGGCCCACGGCGGCAGCGCCGCCATGGCGTTCGGCGTCCACTACGCGACGGCCGCGGGCGTCATCGTCATCGGCCTGCTCCAGCTGAAGGTCGCGAAGCACCAGGCCGCCGAGCGCACGACCCTCGCGCACGCCGAAAAGTGATCCGAATTTCGCACTCTTGCGCGAAAAACTGAATATCCGTAGCGTCGCACGGGACCGCGCCGATCGATCCCAGGAGGACCCGATGTTCCTGCCGTACACCGGTTCAAGCGACAACTGCTACGCCAGCTCACTGTCGATGGCGCTCGGCCCGGACGCTCCCGGGGCGGGCGCCGTCGACGTGCTCACCGGGTCGCCGTTCGGGATGCAGCTCCACGCCGGCACGACCCCGTACTTCGACCCGGCGGGATGGGACTGCGAGATCGGGCTCGACGCGGCCCTCGCGGCGCTCGGCTGGACCTGCGTCTTCGAGGCGGGCGGGAGCGAGGAAGAGGCCGCCGAGCGGCTGCGGGCCGCGACCCCCGCGGCGCCGCTGGTGGCGGGCCCTGTGGAGATGGGGCTGCTGACGCACGTGCGGGGACGCGGAAGCGCTTGGGGCGCCGACCATTACGTGACGGTCTTCGGGGTGGAGGACTGCCTGGTCCGGTTCCACGACCCGAAGGGGTACCCGTTCGCGAGCCTGCCGGTGGACCGGTTCATCGCGGCCTGGCGCACGGACTCGCTCCAGTACGGGGAGTCGTTCACGTCGCGGCGGAACTTCGAGCGGACCGCCGAGGTGTCTGCGGCGCAGGCGGTCCGGGCGCAGATCGGGGTGTTCGCGGGGTGGCTGCGCGGGACGCACGAGCGCCCGGTGGAGGCCGGGAACATCGCGAATGCCGAAGCGGCCGAAGGACTTGCCGCGATGTGTGAGGCGGGGCTGAGCGATCAGACGCGTCAGGACCTGGACTTCATGGTGCCCGCGGGCGCGCGGCGGCTCAGCGATGCGGGGGCCTGCCTGGCGGCGGCAGGCGCTGACGAGGCATCAGCAATCGCCGCCAGGCAGGCCCGGCTGGTGGGCGGGCTCCAGTACGACCTCGCGGCCGGGCGGGTCGCGGAGGCCGCCGCCGCGCTGCGGGCGCTGGGCCCGCTGTACCTGGAGCTCGCGGAAGCGCTGGAGCGGGCCTAGGCGGCCGCCCCCACGGGTTCGGTCTCGGGGCTGGGCAGGGTCCGCATGTTCCGCAAGGGCGAGAAGAACACCGGCAGGAACGCGAGGCAGATCCCGGCGGCCGCGATCCACAACGTGGTGCGGGCGCCGAGGAGCTGGCCGAGCGCGCCGCCCACGAGGCCGCCGATCGCGTACGCGCCGAAGACGACGAACCGCACGGTGGCGTTCATGCGGCCGAGCATGTTGTCGGGGGTCAGGCGCTGGCGGAAGCTCACCTGGGTGACGTTGTAGACGACGCCGCCGACGCCGACGAACGCCATCGCGAAGGCCCCCATCCAGATCCGCCAGCCGGGTTCGGCGGCGGGGATGAGCAGGATCCACGGGGAGGTGACCGCGACCGAGACCCACACGGTGCGGCCCTCCCCCAGCCAGCGCGTGGCCGTGCCGACGGCGAACGCGCCGAAGACCCCGCCGACGCCGAAGAGGCCGAAGAAGAGGCCGATCTCGCCGGGGCTCATGCCGAGGTCGCGGGGCAGGAAGACGACGATCATCGCCATGAAGGCGCCCATCCAGAAGTTCCAGGTGCCGGTGCAGGCGATGATCGAGGCGAGGATGCGGTGGCGGAGGACGAACCTGAGGCCGTCCTTGATCTCGGTGGTGATGCGGGAGCCGTGGGCGACTTGGGGTTTGGGTTCGCGGCGGCGGATGCGCAGGAGCAGCAGGGCGGAGGCGCCCATGGCGGCGGCGTCGAAGGCCATGGCGACGGGGGCGGTGAGCCATTGGATGAGCTGTCCGGCGAGGACGGGGCCGCCGAGCTGGGCGGTGGCGCGGACGGTTTCGAGTTTGGCGTTGCCTTCGACGAGGTGCTCGCGGCCGACGAGGTGGGGCAGGTAGCTCTGGTAGGAGACGTCGAAGAAGACGGTGAAGACGCCGATGATCAGGGCGACGGCGTAGAGCTGCCAGATGGTGAGGGCGTCGGCCCACCAGGCGAGGGGGACGGTGAAGAGGACGGCGGCGCGCACGATGTCGCTGACGATGAGGACGCGGCGGCGGCGCATGCGGTCGACCCAGGCGCCCGCGGGGAGTCCGATGAGGACGAAGGCGATCATCGTCATGGAGGAGAGGACGCCGACTTCGAGTTCGCTGACGTCGAGCGCGATGACGGCGGCGAGCGGGAGGGCGAGGGAGGTGATCTGGTAGCCGACCTGGGCGACGGTGGTGGAGAGGAAGAGGTCGCGGAAGTCGTGGTCGCGCAGGAGGCCGAGCCGGTCGCGCTTGGCGGGAGCGACCGCGTCGGGGTCGCCGAGGGAGATCATGTGATTGAGTATTCCCAATCGGTTGGGAATTGTCAATCGGTAAGGCCCCGGGCCTGCCCTAGGATGGGGTCGTGGCAGAACAGCGCAGATCAGAGGGCTTCAAGGACGACCGGCCGCTGGCGACGGAGGCCGAGGCGAAGGCGGTGGCCTCGGCGGTGCGCCTGCGGATCCTGCGGCTGTGCCTGGACCACGCGCTGACGAACAAGGAGATCGCGCAGCGGCTCGGCGCGAACCCGGCGACGGTGCTGCACCACGTGCGCAAGCTGGTCGAGACGGGGTTCCTCACGCCGCAGGAGGAGCGGACCGGGGCCCGGGGCGCGCGGGAGATCCCGTACCTGGCGACGCGGAAGTCCTGGGCGCTCCAGCTGGGCGAGGAGTTCAAGACCGACCTGTCGGTGGCGATGCTCGAAGCGTTCCGCACGGAGGTCGCGGAGCTCCCGGACCTGGGGCAGGTGAACGCGGGGCGGCTCGGGCTGCGGCTGAACGAGGCGCAGTACGCGGAGGTCAGCCGCCGGTTCAAAGTGCTGTTCGACGAGCTGGCGGTCCTGGAGCCGGGGCCGGGGGCGAAGCCGTACTCGGTGTTCATGGCGATCCACCCGGACTCGGGCCGGGAGTAACGCGAGGATCGTTCGATCCGCGGTCGCCCCCCGGTCTCGAAGGTGCCACAGGGGTCCGACAGGTTCGACGGACCCGCTGGTCCGAGGGCTCCGGCGAGGACCGAGGCGAGCACTGGGTCGACCTGCGCGGCGAGTGATCCCGGCGAAGTGCCACGCGAGCACTCCGGCGAAGCGTTCGGCAGGCGCCGCGGCGAAGAAAGGGGCGGGACGGGGACCCCTCAGACCCCGCCCCGCCCTCCGAGGCGGTTGTGCCTGCCTCGTGTGTGTGGAGGAAAGCTGCTACTTCTGGTCGAGCAGTCGCTGGACCTTCGCGCGGACCTCGGGCGTGTCGAGCCCGCGGATGGTGAGGGTGGTGCGGCGGCGGAGCACGTCGTCGGGCGTCTCGGCCCATTCCATGTCGCGCGCGTAGACGACCTGCGCCCAGATCTCCGGGGCGTCCGGGTGGACGCGCTCGGCGAGCTCCGGGTGCTCCCCCGCGAGGCGGGCGATGTCGAAGGCGATGGAGCCGTAGTGGGTCGCGAGGTGCTTCGCGGTGTCCTCGCCG
Organism: Glycomyces artemisiae; assembly: GCF_003002955.1. Classification (GTDB taxonomy): domain Bacteria; phylum Actinomycetota; class Actinomycetes; order Mycobacteriales; family Micromonosporaceae; genus Glycomyces; species Glycomyces artemisiae. The sequence goes on along the minus strand of NZ_PVTJ01000014.1, from coordinate 73,751 downwards.
AGGTTCGGCAGCGGCGCGCCGCCGTCGGACAGGAGCCGGTGCTGCACGGCGTGCGGGTTGGAGATGCCGGGGAGCGGGAGGCGCCGCGGCAGGTTCTTCATGGGCTCCATCTCGGCGCCGAGCGTGTACCCGGGCATCTCGGCGAGCTTCTTCATCACCGTGCGCCCGATGTGGCGGAACGTGGTCCACTTGCCGCCCGCGACGGAGAGCATCCCGCCGCGGCCCTCGGTCACGACCGTCTCGCGCTTGGCCTTGGCGGTGCTGCCGGGGCCGCCGGGGAGGACCCGGAGCCCGGCGAACGTGTACGTGATGAGGTCGCGGTTCAGCTGGTTCGAGCGGACCGAGTGCCCGGCCTCGTCGAGGATCTGCTTGACGTCCTTCTCGTTGACGGCGACGTCGCCGGGGTCGCCCTCGTACTCCTCGTCGGTGGTGCCGAGCAGGAGCATGTCCTCCCACGGGAGCGCGAAGGTGATGCGGTACTTGTCGATCGGCGTCGCGAGCGCGGCCTTCCAGTGGGCGGTGCGCTTGAGGACGAGGTGGGCGCCCTTGGAGAGGCGGATCGACGGGTCGGACCCGGCGTCCTCCATGCGGCGGAGGTGGTCGACCCAGGGGCCGGTGGCGTTGAGGACGACGTGGGCGTTGACGCCGAACTCGGTGCCGTCCATGCGGTCGCGCAGGTCGGCGCCGGAGACGCGCCTGCGCTGGCCCTGCTTGCCGGTGAAGCGCAGGCCGGTCACTTCGGCGTGGTTGAGGACGACGGCCCCGGCGTCGGCGGCGGCGCGGACGGTCATGAGGGCCATGCGGGCGTCGTTCATCTGGCTGTCGCCGTAGACGGCGACGGCCTTGAGGTCGTCGGTGCGCAGCTCGGGCACGGCCATGCGGGCCTTGACCGGGTTGAGCAGGTGGCCGACGCCGTCGCCGAACGCGGAGAGCGCGGAGTACGCGAAGACGCCCGCGCCCATCTTGGCGGCGCCGTGCGGGCCGCCCTTGTAGATCGGCAGGTAGAACGTGAGCGGCCGGGAGAGGTGCGGCGCCACCTGGCGGGTGACGGCGCGGCGCTCGAAGTGGTTCTCCGCGACGAGCTTGACCGCGCCGGTCTGGAGGTAGCGCAGTCCGCCGTGGAGGAGTTTGGAGGAGGCCGACGAGGTCGCCCCGGCGAAGTCGCCGGAGTCGACCAGGGCCACCCGCAGCCCCGACTGGGCGGCGTGCCAGGCGGTGGAGATGCCCAGGATGCCGCCGCCGATGACGAGCAGGTCGAACGTCTGGTTCGACAGGTTGTCGCGCTGCTCGGCCCGGTCCGCACGCTCGGTGAAGCGTGCGACGGTCGGGTCCTCCCAGTTCGCGGGGAGGTGCTGCAAGGTGGTCATGGCCGCGCTCCTAATTGCACTGTTCTTAGTCTTCCAGCCAGCCCATGGTCCGCTCGACGGCCTTGAGCCAGTTCTTGTACTCGCGGTCCCGCACGTCCGGGTCCATGTCCGGGGTCCATTCGGCGGCGCGGCGCCAGTTGGCGCGGAGGTCGTCGGTGGTGTCCCAGAAGCCGACCGCGAGGCCGGCCGCGTAGGCGGCGCCGAGGCAGGTCGTCTCGGCGACCATGGGGCGCACGACGGGGGCGTCGAGCACGTCGGCGAGGAACTGCATGAGGAGGTTGTTGGAGGTCATGCCGCCGTCGACCTTGAGGGCCGAGAGCTCGACGCCGGAGTCCTTGGTCATGGCGTCGGTGATCTCGCGGGTCTGCCAGGCGGTGGCTTCGAGGACGGCGCGCGCGATGTGCGCCTTCGTGACGTACCTGGTGAGGCCCGCGATGACGCCGCGCGCGTCGGAGCGCCAGTAGGGCGCGAACAGGCCGGAGAAGGCGGGCACGAAGTACGCGCCGCCGTTGTCCTCGACCGAGGCGGCGAGCGTCTCGATCTCGGCGGCGGTCTTGATGAGGCCCATCTGGTCGCGCATCCACTGCACGAGCGAGCCGGTGACGGCGATGGAGCCTTCGAGGGCGTACACGGGGTCCTGGTCGCCGATGCGATAGCCGACGGTGGTGAGCAGGCCCGACTCGGAGTGGATGAGCTTCTCGCCGGTGTTCATGAGCATGAACGTGCCGGTGCCGTACGTGGACTTGGCCTCGCCGACGGAGTAGCAGGTCTGCCCGAACAGGGCGGCCTGCTGGTCGCCGAGCGCGGAGGCGACGGGGACGCCGCCGAGGAGCTGCCCGAGGGTGCCGCCGGTGACCGTCCCGTAGGTCTCGGAGGAGGAGCGGATCTCGGGGAGCACCTGGAGGGGGACGCCCATCTCCGCCGCGATCTCCTCGTTCCAGCTGAGGTCCTCAAGGTTCATGAGGAGGGTGCGGGAGGCGTTGGTGACGTCGGTGACGTGCACGCCGCCGTCGACGCCGCCGGTGAGGTTCCAGATGACCCAGGAGTCCATGGTGCCGAACAGGAGGTCGCCCGCTTCGGCCTTCTCGCGCAGGCCGGGGACGTTGTCGAGGAGCCACGCGATCTTGGGGCCCGCGAAGTACGCGGCGAGCGGCAGGCCGGTCTCGCGGCGCCAGCGGTCCTGGCCGACGTCGCCGCCGAGCTGCTTGCAGAGCTGGTCGGTGCGGGTGTCCTGCCAGACGATCGCATTGTGGACCGGCTGCCCGGTGTGCTTGTCCCACAGCATGGTCGTCTCGCGCTGGTTGGTGATGCCGATGGCGAGGATGTCGTCGCGGCGGGCGCCGGCCTTGACCATGGCCCCGGCGACCACTTCCTGGACGTTGCGCCAGATCTCGGCCGCATCGTGCTCGACCCAGCCCGGTTTGGGGAGGATCTGCTCGTGCTCCTTCTGGTCGACGGCGACGATGCGCCCGTCGCGGTCGAAGACGATGCACCGGCTGGACGTGGTGCCCTGGTCGATGGCCGCGATGAACGGTCCGGTGTGCGAGTCGGTCATGGTGCGCTCCAAAACATCGTTGTCGAGGCGGAATAGGTCGATTGTGTCCCCATGGCTACGCGAAGGCAACGTTGTAGAGGAGGGCCGCGAGCGAGCCGCCGACGAGCGGGCCGATCACGGGGATCCACGAGTAGCCCCAGTCCGAGCGCCCCTTGTGCTTGAGCGGCAGGAGCGCGTGGACGATGCGGGGGCCGAGGTCGCGGGCCGGGTTGATGGCGTAGCCGGTGGGACCGCCGAGGGAGAGGCCGATGCTGACGACGACGAGGGCGGTGATGAGCACGCCGAGCGGGCCGAGGCCCTTGCCGGAGTCGTTGAGGCCCTGGGTGAGGATCGCGATGAGGAGCACGAACGTGCCGATGATCTCGGTCGCGAGGTTCATGGCGGTGTTGCGGACCTCGGGGCCGGTCGAGAAGATGCCGAGGACCGGGCCGGCCTTGGCGTCGTCCGGGCCCTCGACCGCCTCGGGCTGGTCGGCGAGGTCGGCCATGTGGGCCTGGAACTGGCCGTAGTAGGCGACCCAGGCGAGCGCCGCGCCGATCATGGCGCCGACGAGCTGGGACACGATGTAGAGGGGGACCTGGCTCCACTCGGTGCCGCCGGTGATGGCCAGGCCGATGGTGACCGCGGGGTTCAGGTGGGCGCCCGAGACCCCGGCGGAGACGTACGCGCCGGTGAGCACGGCGAAACCCCAGCCGAAGGCGATGGCGAGCCACCCGGCGTTCTGGGCCTTGGACTTCTTCAGGGTGACGGCGGCGCACACGCCGGCGCCGAGCAGGATCAGCAGGGCCGTGCCGACGACCTCGCCGGTGATGATGTCTGTGTTGGACACTTGGAACTCCTTTGTCCGTGCCCGAGTGCGGAGCCGGGGGCGCCGTCCTCGTTGGAAGGGCTTTGTTCACGTCAGTCGCGCGAGTGACCGCTGAAGCCGTTTAGCGTTCGACAATGCCGACCGACGTACGCAAAGTGTTCTCCTTGGTTACCCGCGCGTCAATAGATATGTGACCACGACCACACTCCCTCCTGAGAACCATGGAAAACTCCTGCAAGACAGGCATACCAGGACCACAAAGGGACCGCAGGAAAGTGGAGAAAAAGGGCGGAACGCTAGAAGGGCTTGGCGCCGAGATCGCGCGAGACCGAGCGCGCGGTGTCGCGGACGGCCGCGACGAGCTCCGGACGCAGCTCCCCGTCCCTGCACACGCGCTCGACGGCGCCGGTAATGCCGACCGCGCCCACCGGGAGCCGGTGCCGGTCGAGGATCGGCGCGGCCACCGAGGCCACGCCCTCCCAGGTCTCCTCCAGGTCGGTGGCGTACCCCTGGGCGCGGGTCGCTTCCAGGACCTTCTCGATATCGGGCAGCTCGGTCACCGTCGCGGCCGTGAACGGCTCGCGCTTGGCGTCGACGAGCTCGGCGTGCGCCACCGGGTCGAGGGCCGTGAGCACCTTGCCGAGGGCCGTGGAGTGCATCGGCTGCATCGCGCCGACCTCCAGGACCTGGCGGCTGTCGTCGGGCCGGAACACGTGGTGGACGATGAGCACGCCGTGCTGGTGGACCACCCCGAGGTAGACCGCCTCGCCGCCCGAGCGGGCCAGGTCGTCGGTCCACACCAGGGCGCGGGCGCGCAGCTCGTGGACGTCGAGGTACGTGGTGCCCAGGCGCAGCAGCTCGGCGCCCAGCTGGTAGCGGCCCGAGTCGGGGTCCTGCTCCACGAAGCCCTCGTGCTGGAGGGTCCGCAGGATGCCGTGCGCGGTGGCCTTCGCCAGGCCCAGCGCCGAGGCGATGTCGGACAGGCCGAGGCGGCGCTCGCCGCCCGCGAGCAGGCGCAGCATCGCCGCCGCGCGCTCCAGCGACTGGATGTGCTTGGCCATCCCCCGCCTCCGTTCCGGTCCCGTCCGCCCGCGGCTCCGAGAAACGGCCGCGTTCGACAATGCTAAACACTATCGGCCCTTGCCGACCAGATCGGGACCGACACCGCCCGCAGAATGAACGCAAAGGGACGGCGGCGGGCCTTCCGGACCCGCCGCCGCCAGAGGAGGAACGCTAGGGGGCGCTAATAGCCGTACCTGCTCTTCAGGTGCCGCCACCAGTCGCGGAGCATCCACTCGTCGAACTGGGTGATCGTGGTCGAGGAGCCCGCCTTCATGATGAAGCAGCACTGGCCCGTCGGCGTCCAGTCGTAGAAGTCGTCCAGGCCGAACGTATGGCCGAGCTCGTGCAGGTAGATGTGGATCTGCGCCGAGTTCAGCGCGCCCACGAAGTACTCCTGGCCCATGCGCTGGCCCCAGTCGCCGCCCGCGCCGCCGCCCATGCCTTGCGTGAGCCACAGGCTCTGGTCGTAGTGGCGCGCCGCGCCGCCCGGGCACTGGGAATAGTTGCCGTCCTGGTGGAAGAAGCGGCCGCACTCCTCGGCGCACTGCGGGGCGTCCTCGCGGATGTCCCCGATGTAGACGTCGACCGAGTTGTCGCTCCACTGGAGGAGGCTCCGGTCCCGCGCGGCCCAGCCGACCACGTTGACGTCGATCTCCTCGAAGGGCCATTCGTTCCAGCCGGTCATCTGGTCGAACCAGCGGTTGTACTGGTCCTGGAGCTTCGCGGCGATCTGGTCGCGGGTCTGGGCCGTCACCGGGTTCTGCGAGTCCCAGCGGACGCAGTAGTTGACAGTGCCGCCGGTCGCCATGACCTGGTCCCAGCCGAAGTTGCGGAAGTTCAGGTCGTACGTGTCCTCGACGTGGGCCCAGACCTCGTTCAAAGGCTGGACCAGGTTCGCGGGCGGGTTCCACTCGTCCTGGCCGGTGCCGCCGGTCGGCCCCTCCGTCGGGGTCGCGGTGGTCGGCGGGGCCGAGGTCGGCACCGCGTCGCCGGTGCATTGGACCCCGTTGAGCGTGAACGAGGTCGGCGTCGCGTTGCTGCTGCCCGAGGTAGTGCCGGAGAAGCCGAAGTTCACCGACGCGCTCGGGGCGAGCCGCTTGTTGTAGTCGACGGCGACGGCCGTGACGTGCGCCCCGGACTGGGTCGCGGTGGTGTTCCAGGCGTTGGTGACCTTCTGGCCGTTCGCGAAGTCCCATTCGAGCCTCCACGGCTCGACCGCGGCGGCGCCGAGGTTCGCGACCTCGACGTCGGCGTTGAAGCCGCCCGGCCACTGGGCCGTGACCTGGTATTCCACGGCGCAGCCGTTCGTCTGCGCCGAAGCGGGGTGCATCGCGAAGGTGGCGAGGCTCGCGGCGGTCGCCACGGCGGCGACGCCGGCCAGGACCATGCCCAGTCTTCGCCTGCGGTGCTCGGGGAGTGCCGGTCCCATGTTCAGTTCCCGTCTGTGAGGGCGGCCGGGCCGTTCCCGGCGCGGTGCACTCAGGGTAGAGCGGTAACACGGAGGACACAATGCACCGGAGGCCGATAAATCGAAAACTTTCGATACCGTAGGTTCGGGGTCGAGACGACTGCGACCCCAGGAGGTTCCCGTTGAGCAAGACACCAGTGAGCTTCGCGGTGCACGACGCCCGGTTCAACGTCGGCGGCGACGACTACCTGGAGTGCCTGTTCTCGGGCGGCCGGTGGACCGAGGGCCCCGTCTACGTCCCCTCCGGCAAGTACCTGCTGTTCAGCGACATCCCGAACGACCGGCTCATGCGCTGGGACGAGACCGACGGCTCGGTGAGCGTCTTCCGCTCCCCCGCGGGCTACACCAACGGGCACACCCTCGACCGGCAGGGCCGCCTCGTCTCCTGCGAGCAGGGCGAGCGCCGCATCACGCGGACGGAGTTCGACGGCTCGGTCACGGTCCTCGCCGACCGCTGGGAGGGCCGCAGGTTCAACAGCCCCAACGATGTGGTGGTGGATTCGACCGGGGCCGTGTGGTTCACGGACCCGCCGTACGGGATCACCAGCGACTACGAGGGCCACCGGTCCGACCCGGAGATCGACGGGTGCCACGTGTACCGCCTCGACCCGGGCACGGGCGCGGTGCGCCGCGTGGCCGACGACTTCCAGCGGCCCAACGGGCTCGCGTTCTCCCCCGACGAGCGGACCCTCTACATCGCCGACACCGCGGGCGGGCACATCAGGTCCTTCGCGGTCGAGGACGGGAAGTTGGCCGGCGGCGCGGTGTTCGCCGAGTCCCCCGGCGGGCGCTTCGACGGCCTCCGCGTCGACGTCGAGGGCCGCGTGTGGGCCGCCGCCGCGGGCGTCCACTGCTTCGACCCCGACGGGACCCACCTGGCGACCCTCGAAATCCCCCAGCCCGCCGTGTCCAACCTGGTCTTCGGCGGGCCGAAGCGCAACCGGCTCTTCATCACCGCCACCGACTCGGTGTACTCGATCATGCTGAACACGAACGGGGCCTGGCGGCTCTAGCCGATGGCATGGGCCATCGCCACGACGATGGGCCCCAGGAGCGGCAGGACGACGTTCGAGAAGGCGTAGACGATCGTGTAGGCCATGAGCGGCGTCGCGTTGCCCGCGGCGCCCTGCACGGCGGTGACGCCGGGCGTGGAGCACTGCTGGCCGGTGACGGCGCCGAGCGTCAGCGGCGCCGGGAGCTTCATGACCTTCCAGGCCACGAACAGCGAGATGAACGCCGGGATGGCGGTCATCGCGACGCCCGCGATCGGCAGGCCGACCCCGAACTCCTCCACCAGCTCCACGGCCTGCGGGCCCGAGGACAGGCCGACCGCGCAGATGAACGTGGCGAGGCCGAGCGTCTTGATGACGTCGGCCGCGCCCGAGTCGTACTGCCCGAACGTGGGCCGCTTCGAGCGGATCCAGCCGAACAGGAGGCCCGCGAGGAGGCAGCCGCCGCCGGTGCCGAGCGTCAGCGGGATCGTCCCCACCGTCCACACGAGCATGCCGATGAGGAAGCCCAGGACCACGCCGATCGCGATGAACACCATGTCGAAGGTGACCTTCGGGTCGACCCGGAAGCCGATCATCGGGACCGCCCGCTGCATGTCCCGCGCGGCGCCCGCCAGGCGCAGCGTGTCGCCGCGCTGGATGAGCGTCTTGGGCTGGACGGGCAGCTCGTGGTCCCCGCGGATGATCTTCTGGAGGAACACGCCCTGGCGCTCGGTCTCGAAGTCGCGGCGGATCTCGCCGAGCGTGGACGCCTTGTAGCCCTTGCGGGTCACTACGACGTCGGCGAGGTCGAGGCTCATGCCCATCGACTCGTCGAGGTTCACTTCGGTGCCGACGTGGGCGGCGGCGCCCACGAGCGCTTCGCGGCGGCCCACCAGGAGGACCTTGTCGCCCTCGGCGAGCCGGGTGCCCGGCTCGACCTTGACGGCGGCCCCCTGCCGGAAGACCTCCTCGACGGTGGCCTCGCCGAGGTCCGATTGGAGCTCGGCCACGGTGCGTCCGGCGGCCGCGGTCACCCGGTACTCGCGGCCGACGATCGGCGGGGCCGCGGGCGTCGCGGTCGCGTCGTCCTCGGCGCCGCCGAGTTTTGCCCACAGCTTCGCGGCCTCCTCGCGCAGGTTCACGCGCATGATGAGCGGGAAGAACTGGCTCGACAGGAGCACGATCGTGATGAGGCCGCAGATGTAGGAGATCGAGTACGCGGTGCCCACGTTCGCCTGGAGCGTCGCGATCTCCGTGTCGGACAGGTCGAGGCGGCCGATCGCGTCGGTCGCCGTGCCGACCGCGGCCGACTCGGTGGCGCCGCCCGCGAGCAGGCCCGCGGCGGTGCCGACGTCGAGGTTCATGATGAGCACCGCGGCGGCCGTGATCGCCAGGACCGAGACCACCTCGATGCCGGTGAACGTGGCGTACCGCAGGCTCTTGCGGTTGAGGCTGGCGAAGAACGTCGGCCCCGAGATGTACCCGAGCGTGAAGATGAACAGCGCGAACGCGATCTGCTTCACCTGGTCGTTCAGCTCGATGTCGGCGACCATCCCGAGGAAGATCGCCACGATCAGCGTGCCCGCGACGCCGCCGAGCGAGATCTTCCAGATCTTCACCCGGCCGACCGCGAACCCGATCGCGAGGCACACGAACAGCGCGATCTCGGGGGTCGACTCCAGTGTCGACTTGATCCAGTCCATCGCCCCTCCCCCTTACCTGCGACTGTTCTGGAACGCCTCGTGGTACTCCTCGCCGATGCGGCGCAGGGCCGCGCCGATGCGCCGGTACGCGTCCATGCGGAGGTTCGCCATCGAGACGCGGACCGACCACTCGGGGCCGTCGAAGCCGCCGCCGTTGAGCAGGACGACCGATTCCTCCTGCGCGAGGCGGAAGATCGGGTCCACCGGCTCGTAGTTGACCTGCATCCAGTCGGCGAACTCCGGGCCCCAGTTCCGCTCGGCCCAGCTGAGGAGGTCGAGCTCCACGTAGTAGTGCGCGGCCTCCGGGTCGTCCGGGTAGGGCACGTCGAGGCCCTCCACGAGCTGCTTGAGGCGCCGGGCGATGACGGCCTGGCAGTCCTTCTTGTACTGGTTCTCCGCGTCGGTGAGGCAGTGGAGCGAGAACAGGACCATCTGGACCTGCTGCGGGGTCGAGAGCCCTGCGGTGTGGTTGAGCGCCACGTCGCGGGAGTCGGCCACGATGCGGTCGATGAACTTGAGCTTCTCCGGTTCGAGCGTGATCGACGCGTACCGTTCGCGAAGCGCCGCGGTGCGGGTCTCTTCGAGCGCGGCGATGCGCTGGTCGAAGACGTTGTCCTTCGCGATGGCGATGACGCCGAGGCGCCAGCCGGTGCAGCCGAAGTACTTCGAGAACGAGTAGACGCCGATGGTGTTGGCGGCCTGGCTCGACATGAGCGAGGTGAACCCGTCGGTGAACGTGCCGTAGACGTCGTCGGTGATGATCGTCAGGCCCGGGTTGTGGTTCGCGACGATGTCGCGGATGCGCTCCAGCGTGGCCTCGGCGAGCTTCACCGACGGCGGGTTCGACGGGTTGACCAGGAACAGCGCCTTGATCGACGGGTCCTTGAGCTTGTCGATCTCGGCGTCCGGGTACTGCCAGGTGTGGATGCCCTCCTCGCTGGTGGTCGACGCCTCCAGCGAGACGATGTCGAACGCGTACCGGTCGAGCAGCGGGATCTCCAGGTACGGCGTGAAGATCGGGACCATGAGCGCGATCCGGTCGCCGCGGTGGAGCAGGCCGTTGACCTGCGCCGAGTCGAAGAGGTAGCACATGGCGGCGGTGCCGCCCTCCACGGCGTACAGGTCCCAGCCGCCTTTGGGGGCGCCGCCCATCTCGGCGTCGAGGTAGGCGTGGACCACTTTCTCTGCGTGGACGAGCATCCGGTCGGGGACCGGGTAGTGGTCGCCGATGATCGCGTCGGCGAGCTCGCCGACCCAGTCGTCGGCGTCGAAGCCGAGCGTGTCGGTGCCGTACGCGACGTAGCGGCCGAGGGCCTCGGCGCCGGGAGCGGAGGCGTTGGCCTTGAGGTAGTCGCCGAGGCGCGCGGCGATGCCGTCGGACTGCGGCATGCCGCCGAAGGACGCGAACTCGTCCCAGTCGCGGCGGGTCTCGGTGACCGCGAACTGCCCCAGCAGGAAGAACGCGTCGCGGGGCGCCGTCGCCGTCCAGTTGGGGTTGCCGCGGCCGGCGTTGACCATCGCGAGGGCGTTGGCCTTCTCGTTCTCCCCGGCCAGCTCGATGAGCCGGTTCTTCAGCTCGAAGGGGCTGAGCCCTTCGAGGCGGCGTTCTTCGTCGCGGTCGACCGTGGTCATGGCGTTCCCTTTCGAGTGTGCGGTCAGGCGAGGACGGCCACGATGACCGCGCCCCAGATCGTCAGCAGGACGTTGCCGATGGCGTAGGGGATCGTGTAGCCGAGGACGGGGACCTGGCTCTTCGCGGTGTCGGTGATCGCGCCGATCGACGCGGTCGTGGTGTTCGCGCCCGCGGTGATGCCGAGGTTGACCGGGACGGGGATCTTGAACAGCCACTTGGCGAGGAACATGGTCACGAGCATCGGCAAGAGCGTGACGACGAGCCCGGCGAACACGAGGCTGAGGCCCTCCGATTTGACGCCGGAGACGAAGTCGGGGCCGGCCATGATGCCGACGATGCCCACGAACATGCACAGGCCGCCGGTCGAGAGCATCCAGTTCGCGGCGGGCGGGAACTGCCCGAACGTGGGCGACTTGGCGCGCAGCCAGCCGAACACGAGGCCCATGATGAGCGCGCCGCCGGAGGTCGTCAGGCCGATGTCGGCGCCCGCCACCGCGATCGTGGGGACGCCGATGAGCGCGCCGAGGACGATGCCGATGCCCACGTAGGACATGTCCGTGGCGTCCGAGGCCCGGTTGGGGTAGCCGAGGTCGCCCACGACGGCCTCGACCTCCTCCTTGCCGCCCTGGACGGTGATCTCGTCGCCGCCGTGGATGACCGTGTCGTCGCTCCAGGGGATCTCCTGGCCGCCGCGGACCACCTTGGTGACGAACAGGCGCGGGGCGTGCTCGGCGAAGGCCGGGCCGATCTTCTGCCCCGCGAGCTTCTTGCTGGTGATGACGATCGCGAGCGTCTCCACCTGGTAGTCGAGCAGCTCCTCGTCGTCGACCTCCTCGCCCCACTGGTCGACGCTGAGCGCGACGAGGTCGGGGCGGCGGGCCGCGAGCGTCACCACGTCCCCGGCTTCGATCACGGTGGAGGGCTTGACCTTCTGGACGGTGGTGCCGCGGCGCAGGTCGTGGAACATGATGCGGTGGCCCAGGTCCTCGGCGCGGCGTTCGAGGTCGCCGACAGTGCGGCCCACGACCGAGCCGCCGGTGACGCGGTAGGAGCGGCGGACCACCGAGTAGTAGGCCGGGCCGATGCCCGGTTCCTTGGCGACGCCGAGCCGCTTCTCCATCTCGTGGGCGTCGGCGGCGAGGTCCTTGGAGCCGAGCATGCGCGGGGCGAGCGTCGAGAGGAAGAACGCGGCCGCGGCGGTGCCGAACAGGTAGCAGACCGCGTAGCCGACGGCGACCTGCGACTCCATCTCCTTGACGTCGTCGGCGCTGAGGCCCGGGAGCGCGCTGATCGCGGAGTCGGCGACGCCGATGACCGCGGACTGGGTGAGGCCGCCCGCGAGGAGCCCGGCGCCCCAGCCGGGGCCGTAGCCGAGGGCCTTGGCGAGGACGATGACGATGCCGAGCCCCACGACGCAGTTGATCACCGCGAGGAGCACCTGCTTGAGGCCGTCGCCTTTGAGGCCCGCGAAGAACTGGGGGCCGACGTTGTAGCCGAGGGCGAACAGGAAGGCCACGAACGCGACGGTCTTGACGAGGTCGGGGATGTCGATGCCGGAGAAGACGATGCCGACGAGGACGCCCGCGAGGAGCGTCCCGGTGACCGGCCCGAGGGCGATGCCCTTGATCTTCAGCTTGCCGACGAAGAACCCGAGGCCCAGCGCGAGGAAGATCGAGATCTCGGGGTGCGCGACGATCGAGTCCTCAAGCCAGTTCCACACCGTGACCCCCGCAACACCGACAGTAGTCAGCCGAATGTACTGGAAACGCGCCGTCCACTCGGGTGGTTCGCGGGAGTTCGCGTTCGCCCCATGTTGCAGCAATGAAAACTTTCTTCACATCGTTGACAAGTCAAGAAGAGTTCCGTCATGCTGTCCGATACCCTGAGGGCCCGCAGGGCACCGCGTCCGCGGGAGAGCCCCAGGCGCCCGGAACCGAATGCGAGGACCTGCACCCCATGAATCCCCATGCCCTGACGCGGCGGCTCCTGGCCGCCGCGGCCGCGCTCCTGATGTCGGCCGGAGCGCTGGCCGTCGCCGCGCCCGGCGCGGCGGCCCAAGAGGAGGACAAGGACACCCTGCTCATCGCCACGAACCAGGAGGTCGACACCTTCAACCCGTTCAAGCGGCGGTTCGTCATCACGTACGAGACGAGCATGATGACGTACGAGACGCTCGTGCGCATCGGCGCTGACTACGAGCCCGAGCCGGGCCTGGCGACCGAGTGGGAGGAGTCCGAGGACGGTCTCACCTGGACGTTCACGATCCGCGACGGCGCGACCTGGTCGGACGGCGAGCCGCTGACGGCCGAGGACGTGGCGTACACGTACGGCCTGCTCATCGAGAACCAGGCGATCCACGACTGGAACATCGACTTCGCGGGGAACCTCGTCTCCGCCGAGGCCACGGACGAGACCACGTTCGTGCTCACCCTCGCCGAGCCGTCCCCGTGGGACGTGCTCACGCGCGAGGTCTACATCGTCCCCGAGCACGTCTGGTCGACGTACGCCGACCCGTCGGCCGACGACGCGAACCAGCTCCCGCTGGTCGGCTCGGGCCCGTTCCAGGTCACCGAGTACGAGACCGACGAGTTCATCCGCCTGGAGGCCAACGAGTCCTACTGGGAGGGCGCGCCGGGCTTCGACGAGGTCGTCTACGACTACTACACCGAGACCGACGCGGCCGTGGCCGCGCTGGAGGCCGGCGAGGTCGACATCGTGGGCAACGGCATGGGCGGCCTGAACCCGGCCCAGACCGAGGCGCTCGCGTCGCAGGACCACGTCACCGTCAACGACGTGGAGGGCCGCCGGTACGTCTCGCTGACCCTGAACTACAACTCGGTGACCCAGGACGGCACCGAGTTCGGCGACGGGCACCCCGCGCTCAAGGACCCGGTCGTGCGGCAGGCGCTGCACATGGCGCTCGACAAGCAGGCCCTCGTGGACACCGTGCTCGACGGCTCCGGGACCCCGGCGGTCGGGATCATCCCGGCGATCTTCGAGCAGTACCACTGGGACGGCGGCGACCAGCTCGTCGAGTTCGACATCGACGGCGCGAACGCCCTGCTCGACGAGGCGGGCTACGTGCGCGGCGACGACGGCGTCCGGACCATGCCGGGCACCGGCGAGCGGCTGAGCTTCCGGTTCTACCAGCACGCCGACAACACCGCGTACGCCACGATCGCGCAGTTCGCGACCGAGTGGTGGGCCGAGATCGGCATCGAGGTCGTGCCCGAGGCGATCGAGCAGTCCGCGCTGAACGACCTGGCCTACCTGGGCGAGTTCGACATCGCGTTCTCCGGCTGGGGCGTGGGCCCCAACCCGACCGAGCAGCTGGGCATGCACACGTGCGCGGTCCTGCCGACGCTCACCGACGGCACCGAGCGCTCCAGCGAGAACAACTACTGCAACCCCGAGTTCGACGCGCTCCACGAGCAGCAGAAGGTCGAGTCCGACCCGGACGCGCGCGCCGAGCTCGTCAAGCAGCAGCAGGCGCTCATGTACGCGGACACGCCCGTGATCTACCTGTACTACCAGAACGTCATGGAGGCGTACAACCACGACCGGATCACCGGCATGACGACGCAGCCCTCCGAGGGCGGCATGGTCACCGGCCAGCAGGGCTTCACGTGGTCGTACTACACGGCGCAGCCGGCCGGGGCGACCGAGGAGTCGGGCGTCCCGGTGTGGGTGTGGATCGCCGTCGGCGCGGCAGTGGTCGTCGTCGTGGCGGGCGGCATCTGGTTCGCGATGCGGCGCAAGAGCACCGCGGACGAGCGCGAATGACCGAAGTGCCACCTCCCGCGGGCGGGGCTGCGGCCCCGCCCGCGGGGCGGCGCGCGCGGCGGACGTCCTCGGGCTTCGGGCGCTACCTGCTCAAGCACGTCGGCGGCGCGGCCGTGTCGCTCCTGCTCGTGCTGTTCTCGTCGTTCTTCATCTTCCGGCTCATCGGCGGCGACCCGATCGACCAGCTCACCCGCGAGCGCCCGGTCTCCCCCGAGCAGCGGGCCGCGATGCGCGCCGAGATGGGCCTCGACCAGCCCATGGTGAAGCAGTTCTGGGACTACATCACCGGGACGCTCACGATGGACCTGGGCGACTCGTTCCAGTACCGGCGCCCGATCTTCGACCTCATCGTCGAACGGCTCCCGGCCACGCTCCTGCTCTCGGGCACCGGCATGGTGCTCGCGGTGGTCCTGGGGCTGTGGATCGGGACGCGCTCGGGCTGGCGGCAGGGCAGCCGGTACGACCGCGCCCACGTCGGGACCGGGCTGCTGCTGTACTCGGCGCCCACGTTCTGGCTCGGCATGATCGTGATCCTGGTCTTCGCCAGGTACATGGGGCTGTTCCCGGTCAACGGGATGCGCTCGCCGAGCACGCCGCCGGACTTCTGGTCGCAGGCGCTCGACATCGGGCACCACCTGGTGCTGCCGGTCCTCACTTACACGGCCGTGGTCTACGCCGGGTACCTCATGATCATGCGCTCCTCCATCTTGGACGAGATCGGCTCGGACTACCTCACCACGGCGCGCGCCAAGGGCCTGCGCGACGACGAGGTGCGCGACAGGCACGCCGTGCCCAACGCGCTGCTGCCGACGGTGACGCTGGTGTTCCTCGCGATCGGCGGGGTCGTCAACGGCTCCATCGTCACCGAGGCGGTGTTCTCGTGGCCGGGGCTCGGGAGCCTGTTCGTGCAGGCGATCTTCTACCCCGACCGGCCCGTGCTGCAAGCGCTGTTCGTGCTGTTCTCGGCCTCGACCATCCTCGCGGTGCTCGCCGCCGAGATCCTCTACTGGTTCATCGACCCACGGATTCGGAAGTCATGACGGCATCCACCACCACCTCCCCGCGGGCCCTCGCATGGGCCCGGCGGCGGCAGTCGTTCGCGCGGTCGTGGGCCGCGTACCGGGCCCAGCGCACCGGCATGGTCGGCCTGGTCCTCCTGGGCGCCATCGTGGTCCTCGCGCTCGCCGCGCCGGTCCTCATCGACGAGTCCGCGCTCAGCGTCACCCAGGCCACCGGCGGGCGCATGGAGCCTCCGAGCGCCGATTTCCCGCTCGGCACCGACGAAGTGGGCCGCTCGGTCCTCGCGCTCACGCTGTGGGGCTCGCGGCTGTCGCTCCTCATCGGACTCACGGCGACCGTGGTGGCGATCCTCATCGGCACCGCCGTCGGCGTCACCAGCGGCCACATCGGCGGCGCCTACGGCTGGTTCGCGCTGCGGATCTCCGACTGGTTCATGGTGCTCCCCAGCCTCGTCGTCGCCATCGCGCTCCTCGCGGTCCTGGGCCGCAGCATGGGGACCACGATCCTCGTCATCGCGCTCGTCTCCTGGTCCGGTACGACGAGGCTCGTGCGGGCCCAGACCCTCACCGTCCAGGCCCGGCCGTACCTGGAGCGCGCCAGGGCGCTCGGCGCCGGGCACTGGCACCAGATGACGAAGCACATCCTCCCCAACGTGCTGCCGCTCGTGCTCGCCAGCGCGACGCTGCTGGTGCCCTCGGCGATCCTCATGGAGTCCTCGCTCGCGTGGCTCGGCCTGGGCGACCCGAACGTGGTGTCGTGGGGCTCGATCCTGAACCGCGCCAGCGACAACGGGGCGGTGTCGGCGCACGCGTGGTGGTACCTGCTGCCGCCGGGCCTGGCGATCCTCCTGGTGGTGCTCGCGTTCATGATGTGCGGGCGGGCCCTGGAGGCCGTGTTCAATCCGAGGCTGCGAGGTGAGCAGGGATGACGCTCTTGGAGTTCCGGGACGTGCACGTCACGTACACCGGGTCGCGCGGGCGGGTCCCGGCCGTGCGCGGCGTGGACTTGGCGCTGGAGGCCGGGCAGGTGCTCGGGGTCGCGGGCGAGTCGGGGTGCGGGAAGTCGACGCTGGCGATGGCGGTGCTGCGGCTGCTGCCGAAGTCCGCGGAGGTGTCCGGGGAGATCCTGCTCGACGGGGAGGACCTGCTCACGATGGGGTGGGGCCGGCTGCGGGCGGTGCGGTGGACGGGCGCGTCGATCGTGTTCCAGGGGGCGATGCACTCGCTCAACGCGGTGCAGCGGATCGGGCGGCAGGTGGCCGAGCCGATGCTGGTGCACGACAAGGACTTGAGCGCGGCGAAGGCCGCGAAGCGGGCGGAGGCGCTGCTGGAGCGCGTCGGCCTGCCGCCGTCGCGGGCGCGGAGCTTCCCGCACGAGCTGTCGGGCGGCCAGCGGCAGCGGGTGATGATCGCGATGGCGCTGGCGTGCGACCCGGATCTGATCATCGCCGACGAGGCGACGACGGCGCTCGACGTGATGGTGCAGGCGCAGGTGCTGCAATTGATCTCGGGCCTGGTGAAGGAGCGCGGGGTGGGGCTGGTGATGATCTCCCACGACCTGTCGGTGCTCTCCGCGACGTGCGACACGGCCGCGGTGATGTACGCGGGCAAGGTGGTCGAGCAGGGTCCGGCGCACGAGGTGTTCGCGCGGGCGCGGCATCCGTACTCGGCGGCGCTGGGCGCGGCGTTCCCGGTGATCGGGGACCCGGCGTCGCGGCGCAATCCGGGCGGGCTGGCGGGCGATCCGCCGGACCCGGGGCGGCTGCCGGAGGGCTGCTCGTTCCGGCCGCGGTGCGCGGTGGCGGTGGAGCGGTGCGGCGAGGCGTCGCCGGAGCTGCTGGAAGTGGAGGGCGCGCGGCTGTCCGCGTGCTTCGTGGCGCAGGAGGGGGAGCCCGTTGTCCTCGGATAAGGTGCTGACGGCCCGGGGCCTGCGGGTCGAGTTCGGGCTGCCGGGCGGGCGGGTCGCGCGCGCGGTGGACGGCGTGGACCTGGATGTGGCGCCGGGCGAGATCGTGGCGCTGGCGGGCGAGTCCGGCTGCGGGAAGACCACGTTGGCGCGGACGCTCCTGGGTCTGGAGCGTGCCACGGGCGGTGAAGTCGCCTTCGGCAATGTGCCGCTGGGGCGGTCGACGAAGGCGCTGAAGGCGTACCGGCGGCAGGTGCAGCTGGTGCTCCAGGACCCGTCGGGGGCGCTGAACCCGCGGCACACGGTGTACGACGCCGTGGCGGAGGGCCTGCGCATCCACGGGATCACCGACGACGAGCCGGGCCGGGTGGCCGAGGCGCTGTCGCGGGCGGGCCTGCGGCCGCCGGAGCGGTTCTTCCTGGCGTACCCGCACGAGCTGTCGGGCGGGCAGCGCCAGCGCGTGGTGATCGCGGGGGCGCTGGTGCTGGAGCCGAGCATCCTGGTGGCGGACGAGCCGGTGGCGTCGCTGGACGCGTCGGTGCGCGGGGAGATCCTGTCGCTCCTGCTGCGGCTCAAGGAGGACGCGGGGCTCGGGGCGCTGGTGATCACGCACGACCTGGGTCTGGCGTGGAGCATCGCGGACCGGATCGCGATCATGTACCTGGGGCGGATCGTGGAGCAGGGGCCGGTGGAGCAGGTGCTCACCGAGCCGCGGCACCCGTACACGCGGGCTTTGGTGTCGGTGCTGCCGGACTCCCCTGTTGCGGAGCCGGTGGTGCTGGCGGGCGAGCTGCCGGACGCGTCGCGGATTCCGGGCGGGTGCCGGTTCCGGCCGCGGTGCCAGGAGGTGGCGGCGGGGAACGCGCTCAAGGTCCTGGATCAGTGCGAGGGCGTGGACCCGGCGGTGCTGGGGCCGGACGCGGAGCCGCATCTCGTTGCGTGCCACCTCGACCGGGCGCTGCGCGACCCTGCGAGGATGTCGGGGTGAAGATTCTCGTGAGCGCCGACATGGAGGGGGCCACGGGAGTGACGTGCCCGGAGGACGTGCTGCCGGGCGGGCCGGGCTGGGAGCGGATGCGGCCGGTGTTCACCGGGGACGTGAACGCGGCGGTGCGGGGCCTGTTCATGAGCGGCGCGGACGCCGTGGTGGTGAACGAGGCGCACTGGTCGATGCGGAACCTGCTGCTGGAGCGCCTCGATGCGCGGGCGACGATGATCACGGGGCGGCACAAGGACCTCTCGATGATGGAGGGCGTGCAGCACGGGGACGTGGACGGCGTGGTGTTCCTCGGGTACCACGCGGGCGCGGGGTCCGAAGGGGTCCTGGCGCACACGTACCTGGCGAACTCGGTGACGGGCGTGTGGCTCGACGGGGTGCGCGCGAGCGAGGGCCGCTTGAACGCGGCCGTGGCGGCCGAGTTCGGGGTGCCGGTGATCATGGTGATCGGCGACGACAAGGCCGTGGAGGACGCGGAGGGCTATGCGCCCGAGGCGGTCGGCGTGGCGGTGAAGGAGTGCGTGTCGCGGTACGCGGCGCGGTGCGACCCGCCGGAGGTGACCGCGGAGGCGATCAGTGCCGGGGCGGCCGCGGCGGCGGCGCTGGCGGTCCGGCACGAGCCCGTGGTGGCGCCGCACCGGGTCGAGGTCGAGTTCGACGCCGACCACCTGGCGCGGGCGGCGACGGTGGTCCCGGGCGTGGCAGTCTGCGGGGAGCGGCGGATCGGGTACGAGTCGGCGACGATGTACGAGGCGATCCGCTGCTTCAAGGCGGTCACGACCCTGGCGAGCGCGGCGATGGAGGAACAGTATGGCTGATGCGCAGGCGCTGGAGGAGGTCGTCGCGTTCACGCGGGACCTGATCCGGTTCGACACGACGAACCTCGGCGGCGGGGACGGGAACGAGCGGGCCGCGGCGGAGTTCGCGGCCGAGCGGCTCGCCGAAGCGGGCTTGGAACCGGCGATCCTGGAGAAGGCCCCGAACCGGTCCAATGTGGTTGCGCGCCTGGAGGGGACGGACCCGGAGGCCCCGGCGCTGCTCGTGCACGGCCATCTGGACGTGGTGCCCGCGGCGGCCGCGGACTGGTCGGTGGACCCGTTCGGCGGGGAGATCGACGCGGACGGGATGCTTTGGGGCCGCGGGGCGATCGACATGAAGGGCATGGACGCGATGATGCTCGCGGCCGTGCGGTCGTGGGCGCGCGAGGGCGTGCGGCCGCGGCGGTCGATCGTGTTCGCGTTCGTCGCCGACGAGGAGGCCGAGGCCGACTTCGGGTCCCGGTACCTCGCCGAAGAGCACGCTGAGAAGTTCGAGGGCTGCACCGAGGGGATCTCGGAGTCCGGCGGGTTCACGTTCCACAGCGACGGGATGCGGATCTACCCGATCGCGGCGGGCGAGCGGGGCACGGCCTGGCTGGAGCTGACGGCCCGCGGCCGGGCCGGGCACGGCTCGAAGCGCAACCCGGACAACGCGGTGAGCAAGCTGGCGGCGGCGGTGGCGCGGATCGGCGCGCACGAGTGGCCGCTGCGGGTCACGCCCGTGGTGGAGGCCGCGGTCGCCGAGCTCGCGGCGCTGCACGGCGTCGAGCCGGACTATGAGGACCTGAGCGGGCTCGGCGCGGCCGCGCAGCTCGTGGAGTCGACGCTGCGCAACAGCGCGAACCCGACGGTCCTCGAAGCGGGCTACAAGGTCAACGTGATCCCCGAGCACGCGCGCGCCGAGGTCGACGGCCGGGTGGTGCCGGGCGGCGAGGCCGAGTTCGAGGCGACGATGGACGGGCTGTGCGGCCCCGACGTGCAGTGGCGGTACGCGCACCGGTCCCGGTCGCTCGCCGCGCCCGTGGACTCGCCGACGTTCGCGGCGATGCGGGCCGCGATCCTCAAGCACGACCCCGAGGGCCGTCCGGTGCCGTTCTGCATGTCGGGCGGGACGGACGCGAAGGAGTTCTCGCGGCTGGGGATCACCGGCTACGGGTTCTCCCCGCTGGCGCTGCCGCCCGAGTTCGGGTACGGGACGCTGGCGCACGGCGTGGACGAGCGCGTCCCCGTGGAGGGGCTGCGGTTCGGCCTGCGGGTCCTGGACGACTTCCTGCTGAACGCATAGGAGACGGATGTGAAGCGAGCCCCTTACGGCGCTTGGGAGTCCCCGATCGGCACCGCGCTGGTCGCCGAGTCCGACGGGCGGCCGGGCTTCCTCGGCGCGGTCGGGGACGAGCTGTGGTGGACCGAGCCGCGGCCCGACGAGGGCGGCAGGCGCGCGCTCATGCGCCGCACCGCCGACGGGGCCGTGGAGTCGGTCCTGCCCGCGCCGTGGAACGCGCGCAACCGGGTCCACGAGTACGGGGGCCGCCCGTGGGCGGGCGCGATCGGCGAGGACGGCAGCCCCGTCGTCGTGTTCACCAACTACGAGGACCAGCGGCTGTACGTGTTCGAACCGGACCGCTGGCGCGACCCGCTGCCGGTCAGCCCGGCCCCGGCGTTCCCCGGCGCGCTGCGCTGGTCGGAGCCCGTGGTGGACCTGGAGCGGTACGAGGCGTGGGCGGTCCTGGAGGAGCACACCGGGCCCGGCCCCACGGACGTGCGCCGCGTCATCGCCAGCGTGGACCTGACGAGGTACGGGGACGACGCGCGGGTGCGGGAGCTGACCGACGACTCGTACCGGTTCCTCGCCGGCCCGCGGGTGAGCCCCTCGGGGTCGGCGCTCGCGTGGATCGCCTGGAACCACCCGCACATGCCCTGGGACGAGACGGAGCTGCGCGTCGCCGAGATCGTCGGCGAGGACGACCCGGTGCTGTCCGGGGTGCGCACCGTGGCCGGGGGCGACGGGGAGTCGATCGCGCAGGTCGAGTGGTCCCGGGACGAGACGCTCGTGTTCGCCGGGGACAGGACGGGCTGGTGGAACCTCCACTGGGTCGACCCGCACACCGGGGAGCGCGGCCCGGTCCACGAGGCCGAGTCCGAGTTCGCCGGACCCCTGTGGACGCCCGGGTCGACGTGGTTCCAGATCCTCGCCAGCGGCGACATCGCCGCCGTCCACGGCAGGGGCGAGAGCCGCCTCGGGGTCTTCGACGCGTGGGAGCGGCGGCTGAGCCCCGTCGAGGGGCCCTGGACCGACTGGGCGCCGGGCCTCGCCGCCGCGGACGACCACGTGTACGGCCTGGCCGCGGGCCCGCACTCGGGCTACGAGGTCGTGGAGGTCGACACGCGCAGCGGCGCCGCCAAAGCCGTGGCCGCCGTGAACGAGGCCAAAGTGGACCCCGCGTATCTGCCGGTCCCCGAGCACCGCACGTTCACCGGCCCGGACGGGCGCGACGTGCACGCCCACGTGTACCCGCCGCGCAACCCCGATTTCGAAGGGCCCGAAGGCGAAGCGCCGCCGTATGCGGTGTGGGTCCACGGCGGGCCCACCAGCCACGTGCGGGCGGTGCTCGACATGGAGCTGGCGTACTTCACCTCCCGCGGCATCGGCGTCGTCGAGGTCAACTACGGCGGGTCCACCGGCTACGGCCGCGCCTACCGCGAGCGGCTGCGCGAGCGCTGGGGCGAAGTGGACGTGGAGGACTGCGCGGCGGTCGCCCGCGCGCTCGCCGCCGAGGGCCTGGCCGACCCGGCGCGGATCGCGATCCGCGGCGGCAGCGCCGGGGGCTGGACCGCCGCGGCGTCGCTCACCTCGCCTGCGGCCGCAGGCGTCTACGCGTGCGCGGTCGTCAAGTACCCGATCCTGGACCTGTCCGGGTGGACCGGGGACGAGACGCACGACTTCGAGTCCCAGTACGTGTACTCGATGGTCGGTCCGCCGGAGGTCCTGGAGGAGCGCTCGCTGGAGCGGTCCCCCGTGCATCACGCCGACCGGATCGGCGCCCCGTTCCTGCTCCTCCAGGGCCTGGAGGACGAGATCTGCCCGCCCGCGCAGGCCGAGAGGCTCCTGGAGCGCGTGCAGGGCAAGGGGATTCCGCACGCCTACCGGACCTACGAGGGCGAGCAGCACGGGTTCCGCCGCGCCGAGACCATCGAGGACGCGGTGCTCGCCGAGCACGCCCTGTACGCCGAGGTGTTCGGCTTCGCGGGCCCGGACTTCGAACTGGGGCTGAAGCCTTGAGCCTCAAGCCGCTGCGCCGCCCGCGGCGCCTCGTCCCCGGCGACCGGGTCGCCGTCGTCTCCCCCGCGAGCCCCTCCCCCGGCGAGCGGATCGACGCGGGGCTGGCGGTCCTGCGCTCGTGGGGCCTGGAGCCGGTGGTCATGCCGCACGCGGCGGCGCGGACCGGCCTGTTCGCCGGGCTCGACCTCGACCGGGCCGGGGACTTCCAGGACGCGTGGCTCGACCCGCGGATCGCGGCCGTGTTCGCCGCGCGCGGCGGGTACGGGTCGCAGCGGATGATCGACCTCGTCGACTGGGAGCGGCTGCGCGGCGCCGAGCCGAAGGCGTTCATCGGGTTCAGCGACATGACGGCCCTCCACGAGGCCATCGCCATCAACCTCGGCCAGGCCACGGTCCACGGGCCCATGCCGACGTGGACGGCCTTCACCGGCGACGCGGGGATGCAGGAGCACCTGCGCCAGACCCTGTTCGAACCCGAGCGGGTGCAGAAGATCGCGTCGTCGACGGCGCGGACCATGAACGGCGGCACCGCCACCGGGATCACCGTCGGCGGGACGCTGACCCTCCTGGCGGCCGGGATCGGCACCCCCGACCACCGCGCCGACGTCGCGGGCGGCCTGCTGCTCCTCGAAGACATCGGCGAGGAGCCCTACCGGATCGACCGGGCCCTGACGCAGCTGCGCCGCGCCGGGTGGTTCGACGGCCTCGCCGGGGTCGTCCTCGGCTCATGGGCCGACTGCGGGCCGTACGAGGAGGTGCGCGAGGTGCTCGCGGACCAGCTCGCGGGCCTGTCCATCCCCGTGGCGGAGGAGTTCGGGTTCGGGCACTGCACCCCGTCGCTCACGATCCCGTTGGGCGCCAAGGCGACACTGGACGCCGACGCCGGGACGCTCCACTTCGGAGTCCCAGCGCTGGCCTGACCGCCCCCGGCGCACTATTTTGAAAATTCTCTCCGTAGTCTTGCCTTTACATGAAGTTTTCTGCCAGGATGAGCGGATCGGGCCTACCCGTCGAAAAGGGACCGCCCGGACCCCGCACAGACTGGAGTCGCTCACATGCAGACGCATCCCCGCCGGACCGTGCTCGCCGCCGCCCTCGGCGCGGCCGCGGCGACCGCCGCCGCCGGAACCGCGCAAGCGCACGGCGGCAGCGCCGAGCGCCGGTTCGTCAAGCGCCGCCTCAAGGCCATGAGCCTGGAGCAGAAGGTCGGCCAGCTCTTCACCACCTACGCGTACGGGCAGACCGCCGACACCACGGCCGCCGCCGACGTCGCCAGCAATCAGACCGCGCACGGCGTCGACAACGCCGCCGCCCTCATCGAGCGGTACCACCTCGGCGGCATCATCTACTTCGCCTGGTCGAACAACGTCGCGAACCCCGACCAGATCACCGCGCTCTCCAACGGGCTCCAGGACGCGGCCCTCGCCGGATGCGGGACGCCCTTGTTCATCGCCACCGACCAGGAGCACGGCCTCGTCACCCGCATCGGCCCGCCCGCGACGCAGCTGCCCGGCGCGATGGCGCTCGGCGCCACGCACGACCCCGAGGCCGCCCGCGCCGCGGCCGTCATCGCCGGGACCGAGCTGCGCGCCATGGGGCTCAACCAGAACTTCGCGCCCGACGCCGACGTCAACGTCAACCCCGCGAACCCCGTGATCGGCGTGCGCTCCTTCGGGTCCGACGGCGAGCACGTCGCCGCGTTCGTCGCCGCGCAGGTCGAGGGCTACCAGGCCCGCGGCGACCTCGCCGCCACCGTCAAGCACTTCCCCGGGCACGGCGACACCGAGGACGACAGCCACTCCGAGCTGCCGCAGATCGACCACACCTACGAGGAGTGGCGCGAGATCGACGCCCCGCCGTTCCGCGCCGCCATCGAGTCCGGCGTGGACCTGATCATGACCGCGCACATCCAGTTCCCGGCGCTCGACGCCTCGCTGCGGCCCGCGACGCTCTCCGAGGAGATCCTCACCGGGCTCCTGCGCGACGAACTCGGCTACGACGGCGTCGTCATCACCGACTCGCTGCGCATGGAGGGCGTGCGCAACGGCTACGGCGACGACCGCATCCCCGTGCTCGCGCTCATCGCCGGGGCGGACATCCTGCTCATGCCGGAGCACATCGACATCGCGTTCAACGCCGTCCTCGCCGCCGTCGACGGCGGCGAGCTCACCGAGAAGCGCATCGACGAGTCGGTGACCCGCATCCTCGGCCTGAAGTACCGGCTCGGGCTCTTCGGCGACCCGTACGCCGACCCCGAGCTCGTGGACGACGTGGTGGGCATTCCCGCGAGCCTCGAAGCGGCGCAGGCGCTCTCGGACCGGACCACGACCCTCGTCACGAACGACGGGACGCTGCCGGTGCCGACCGACGGCGGCTCGGTCCTCGTCACCGGGTGGGGCGTCACCACCGTGGCGCGGATCGCGGCCGAGTTCGGCAACCGCGGGTGGAGCCAGACGAGCCTCGTCACCGGCGCCGCGCCCACGCAGGCGCAGATCGACGCCGCCGTGGCCGCCGCCGCGGGCAAGGGCCTCATCGTCGTGTCCACCAACAACACCAAGCTCAACCCGACTCAGGTGACGCTGGTCGAGGCGCTCGCGGGCACCGGCGTCCCCGTCGTCGCCCTCGCCGTCCAGAACCCCTACGACATCGCCTGGCTCGGCGACCACCCGAACGCCTACCTCGCCACCTACTCGTACTCGCTCGACGGCCTCGAATCGGCCGTCCACGCGATCCTCGGCTCGGTGAACCCCGCCGGGCGGCTCCCCGTCGACATCCCCACCGCCGACGGCGCCGGCGTCCTGTTCCCCTTCGGCCACGGCCTGAGCTACTAGGAGCACCGCATGAAACGCAGGACAGTCATCGGCGGCACCGTCGCGGGCGCCGCCGCGGCCCTCGCGACCGCCGCCCCCGCCGCCGCCCGCGGCGGACGCGCCGTCCGGACCGGCGTCGAAGTCCTGGCCCGCAGCGACTTCCGCGAACTCGCGGGCCAGCGCGTCGGCGTCATCTCGAACCCCACCGGGGTCCTCCCGGACCTGAGCCACGAAGTGGACCTCATGCACGGGAGCGGGAAGGTCGACATCGCGGCGGTCTTCGGCCCCGAGCACGGCTTCCGCGGCGTCTCGCAGGCCGGGGAGGGCGAGGACTTCTTCCTCGACGCGAAGACCGGGCTGCCGGTGTACAACGCGTACAACGACATGGACCGAATGGCGGAGGTGTTCGCCGAGACCGGGATCGAGACGGTGGTCTTCGACATCCAGGACGTGGGCGCGCGGTTCTACACCTACATCTGGACCATGTACCTCGCGATGGAGGCCGCGGGGCAGCTGGGCCTGCGGTTCGTGGTCCTCGACCGCCCGAACCCGGGGTCGGCGCTGGCGGCGAGCGGGCCGGTGCTGCACCCGGAGCACGCGACGTTCGTGGGGCTCAAGCCGATCGCGCAGCGGCACGGGATGACCGTGGGCGAGCTGGCGCGGCTGTTCAACGGCGAGTTCCTCGGCGGGGCCGTGGACCTCACGGTGGTGACGATGGAGCGGTGGCGCCGGGGCATGTACTTCGAGGAGACGGGGCTGCCGTGGGTGCCGCCGTCGCCGAACATGCCGACGGTGGCGACGGCGGTGGCGTACCCGGGGACGTGCCTGTTCGAGGCGACGGCGCTGTCGGAGGGGCGGGGCACGACGAAGCCGTTCGAGTTCCTCGGGGCGCCGGAGATCGACCACGAGTGGTCGGAGGCGCTGGAGGGGCTGCCGGGCGCTCGTTTCCGCGAAGCGTATTTCACCCCTACTTTCTCGAAATGGTCGGGAAAGGTCTGCGGGGGCGTGGAGCTGCAAGTCACCCGAAGGGATGAATTCGATCCGATCAGGACGGCGCTGGCGATGGTCATCGCGCAGCGGCGGGTCTTCCCGCAGTACGGCTGGCGGTCACAGGACGTGACGTCGTTCTGGCTGGACAAGCTCACCGGGAACCAGGCGGTGCGGCTCGCGGTGGAGGCCGGGGCGGACGTCGACGAGGTCACGGCGCTGTGGGCCGATGAATTGGATGCGTTTTCCGAGCAAAGAGAGTCGTACTTGCTCTATCGCGGCACCGCTCAGTGATGGCACGATAACCAGGAGACACGATGCAGCGTCGAACCATGCTCGGGGGCGCGGCGGGGGCGCTGTGGTCGGCGTTCGCGCTCGGCTCCCGCGCCAACGCCGAGGAGCGCCCCTCCATGCCCGATCCGACCGGCCCGCCGAGCGCTGGGCCGTACGATGTGACCTTCCCCGAACATCCGCTGGAACTGCGGTACGGGCCTTGTTCCGAAGCGCGGTTGACCGCCGCGCACGTCGACCTCATCACCCCGCAACTGAAGTCCTATATGGAGGGTTCTGCCCCCTCGTTCCCCGGTTTCACGGTCCTCGCCGCGCGCCGCGGCGTGGTCGTCCTGCACGAGGCCGGGGGCCACCGGCTCCGCTACTCCGGGTGGGACGAGGAGACCGAGACCGCGATCGAGCTGCCGGAGGCCGAGCGGCTCCCGGCCGAGACGGGCACGGTCTACGACCTGGCCTCGATCTCGAAGCTGTTCACCGCCACCGTCACCGGCCGCCTCATCGACGACCACGTGGTGGACCTGAAGCTGCCGGTCGTCGACTACCTCCCCGAGTTCGACTCGGTCGACCCCGCGAAGTCCCCCATCACGCTGGAGATGCTGCTGTCGCACACCTCCGGGATGATCTCCTTCATCAACCTGTACGACAAGCCCGACGACGCCGCGCGCATGGCCGCGATCTACGCGCAGCCGCTGCGCCGCGCCCCCGGGTCGGGCTACGAGTACTCCGACCTCAACCTCATCGTCCTGGGCAAGGTCCTGGAGCGGGCGACGGGCCAGGGCCTCGCCGACCTGGTCGCCGAGTTCGTGTGCGAGCCCTTGGGGCTCAAGGACACCGGGTACAACCCGGTGGACCGGATGCGCACGGCCGCGACGGAGTACCAGCCGTGGACGGGCCGCGGCACCGTCCACGGGGAGGTCCACGACGAGAACGCGTGGGCCTTCGGCGGCGTCGCCGGGCACGCGGGCGTGTTCGCCACGGCGTGGGACCTGGCGGTGTTCGGGCAGATGATCCTCAACGGCGGCCGCTACGGCGACGCCGAGATCCTCTCCGAGTCCACCGCGCGCATGGTCTTCACCGACATGAACGCCGGGATGGGCGAGGCCGCGGCGCGCGGGCTCGGCTGGCAGCTCGGCCAGCGCTGGTACATGGACGCGATGAGCTCGCCGGTCACCGTGGGGCACACGGGGTACACGGGCACGTCGATCGTGCTCGACCCGCTCGCGGGCACGCTGCTGGTGCTCATGACGAACCGGGTCCACCCGACGCGCAGCCGCGGCACGGCCAGCGCCTACCGGCGGGCGGCCTCGCGGCCGCTGGGCCGGGCGGTGCCGGTGCGGCCCGCACGGGGCCGCGACGCGTGGTACGCGGGCCAGGCCGACGCGACGACGGCGACGCTCACGGCGGTGCTGCCGCGGCCGAGCGACCGCGCCACCGCGCGGTTCTCGCTCTGGTACGACACGGAGGCCACGGACCTGGCGGTCCTGGAGGCGAGCCCTGACGGGTCGGCGTGGACGCCGGTGCCGCTGGAGCTGCGCACCGAGGACCACTGCTGGCGGACCGAGGGCGCGTTCTCGGGCTACTCGGGGCGCCAGTGGATCGGTGCGACGGCGGTCGTGCCGGACGGCACGGCCCGGCTGCGCTGGCGGTACACGTCCGACCCGGTGTACCAGGGCCGGGGCGTGTACGTCGACGGGGTCGAGGTGCGCGAGGGCCGCGCCGTCCTGTGGGAGGGCGACGGCTTCGAGGCGGTCGGCTGGACCAGGTCCCGGGACTGAACGGGGTGCGCGGGAGTCCCCGCGTACCCCCTACGGCATGGGGTGGGGCGCGTAGCGGTCGGCGAGCCAGTCCATGACCTTGTCGCGCTCCGCGTCGACCACCTGCTGCTCGGGGTGGGCGTCGTACCAGGCGACCACCTCGCGCGCGCCGAGCTTGTAGGGCGTGGTGCGCTGCCCGAACGCGGGGACGAGGCGCTTGACCTTGGTGTTGTCGAAGACCATCGAGTGGGCCTTGTCGCCGAGGAGCCCGGGGCCCCAGCCGGGGTCGGCGGCGGCGATCGCGTCTGAGGGGACGTGGACGAGGTCCGGCTCGTCGACTCCGGCCGCGGCGGCGACGTGCTGGAAGATCTGGTTCCAGGTGGGGGCCTCGTCGCCGGTGATGTGGAAGGCCTCGCCGATCGCGGCATCGAGGCCGAGGAGCCCGGTGAAGCCGACGGCAAAGTCGCGGGCGTGCGTGATGGTCCACAGGGACGTGCCGTCGCCGTGGACGATGACGGGCTTCCCGGCGCGCATGCGCTCGACGACGGTCCAGCCGCCGTCGAAGGGCAGCAGCGTCTCGTCGTAGGTGTGGGAGGGCCGGATGATCGTGGCGGGGAAGCCCTCTTCGCGGTAGGCGGCGGTGAGAATCTCCTCGCAGGCGATCTTGTCGCGCGAGTACTGCCAGAACGGGTTGCGCAGCGGCGTGGACTCGGTGACCGGCAGATGCGAGGGCGGGGTCTGGTAGGCGCTCGCCGAGGAGATGAACAGGTACTGGCCCGTGCGGCCCGCGAACAGCTCGATGTCGCGGCGCACCTGCTCGGGCGTGAACACGACCCAGTTGACGACGGCGTCGAACGTCCGGTCGCCGAGGACGGCCTTCACGGCGGCGGGGTCGCCCGCGTCGGCGGTGAGGACCTCGGCCCCGTCGGGGACGGCGCGCTCGCTGGTGCGGCCGCGGTTGAGGACGGTGACGTCGAGCCCCTGGGCGACGGCCTCGCGCACGCAGGAGGTGGAGATCCGGCCGGTCCCGCCGATGAACAGCACGCTGACGCTCACGTGAAACCCCTTTCTGTATACGACGCTCCCACCCTACTCGGGCGCGCGTGTCGGACCCGCGGGTTACGGTGGCCCGATGGACGGGATGTTGAGCCCGAAGGGCTTCCAGGAGGCCGACGCGAGCGGCCGATGGCGGGTCGTCGGGGACGGCGCGTGCGCGTTCTTCAGGACCGGGTCGATGCGGGAGGCCGCCGAGTTCGCGGCGGCCGTCGCGGACCTGCCGGGCGTCGGACCGCACCGGCCGGACCTCGACCTGCGGTCGGAGGGGGTGACGGTCCGGCTCGTCGCGGTGGAGCCGGACTTCTGGGGCCTCACGGCCCGGGAGGTCGCACTCGCCCAGGACATCTCGGCCGTGGCCGACGGGCTGGGACTGGAGTCGGACCCCTCACGGCTCCAGTCGGTCCAGGTCTCGATCGACGCGATGTCGCACCCGGAGGTGATCCGGTTCTGGAAGGCCGTCCTCGGCTACGAGGAGCGCGGCGACGAGGACCTGGTGGACCCGATGGGGCGCAACGCGTCGTTCTGGTTCCAGGAGATGGACGCGCCGCGCCCGCAGCGCAACCGGATCCACGTCGACGTGTTCGTGCCCGACGAGAAGGTGGAGGCGCGGCTCGCGGCGGCGCTCGCCGCCGGGGGCGTGCTGGTGCGCGACCGGTCGCCGCACTGGTGGGTCGTGGCCGACCCGGAGGGCAACGAGGCGTGCGTGTCGACGCTCGGCACACGCGACTGACTGACGCGGGTTGTCGCAGGGGCCTGGCACCATCGGAGCGGTGAGCAACACTGACGCCTCCGTCCCCTGGGGCCGCCCCGCGGTCGACTCGATCCCGCTGCCGCCCTTCGGCACCGCCGAGGAGCGCACCCGTTTCACGCGGGCGCTCCAACTGCACGTCGCCCTCGTCGACGACGGCGCGCCGTCGCTCGCCGCGAAGGTCCTCGCCGAGGCCCTCGGGAGCGGGCGGCGCGGGCCCGGCGGAGGCGGGCCGGACCTGACGCCGCTGGAGCTGACGGTCGCGCTCGCCACGTACTTCCCCGCGCCCTGGACGCCCGCGGCGCTCGCGGCGGTCCTCGCGGACCGCCACGGCGCGCCCCGGGACCTCGGCGACGGCTCCTGGAACTGGGGGTACGACCCCGATTTCACGGCCGTGCCGCGCGAGGGCGGCGGCTGGGAGGTCGAGCGGCACGAGCGCGGTTCGCGCCGGCCGTTCGCGACCCTGGAGCGCGACGGGGACCTGGTCCTCATGTGGATGGACCACGTCAGGACCTCCTTCGCCTACCCGTACGGGTGGCGCGCCGAGGCGGCCGTCGCGGACGCGCTCGCCGAGCCGGTGCGGGCCGTCAGGCGGGCGCACGCGGCCGACGCCGGGAGGCCGTACCTGGTGAACTGGCGGGCCGAGCGCGAGCGGTTCTTGGACGAAGGCCGGGCGTAGACGCTCGCACATGCATCGGTCGGTTTCGGACATGGCCCGTCTGCATTCGGGCGGGTGTACTTGGCGCATGAGCGAAACCGAACCCACCGCACTCGTCGTCGTCGGCCACCACCGGGCCGGCTCCCTCACCGCCGCCGTCGCCGAGCGGGCCGCGAAGCGGCTCGCCGACCGCGGCTACCGCGTCGACCTCCTCGACCTGGAGCGCGAGGGCTTCGACCCGCGCAACAGCGTCGCGGACGAGCCGGACTACAGCGACCGCGACAAGCGCTACAGCGACGAGGTCCACGCCCACATCGCCCGCGTCCACGCCGCTGATGTCATCGTGCCGGTGTTCCCGGTGTGGTGGTACGGGACGCCCGCGCTGCTCAAGGGCTGGATCGACCGGGTCTGGAACTACGGGCTCGCGTACGGGCGCAGCAAGTCCCCCATGGCGGGCAAGCGGATGCTGTGGATCGGGCTCGCGGGGCTCGCCGAGGACGACCCGCTGTCGGAGCTGACCCGCGACCTCCTCGACAAGACGCTGCGGATCGGCGTCTCGCAGTACTGCGGGATCCCCGGCGCGCACACGCTCGCGCTGTACGACAGCGAGGGCCAGGACTTGGAGGGCGAGGCGCGGGACCGGCACTACGAGGCGCTGTTCGCAAAGGCCGAGGCGGCCGTGGACGCGCTGCTCGACTGAACCCAGTGGACGCGTGGGTCAGTGGACGCGCGGCGTGCGGCGGCGGCCGGGGCGCTTCGGGCCGTCGACGAGGATGCGCACCGCGATCTCCCCGTCGGGGAACGCGGTGCGCACCGATGCGGCGATGCCCGCGGCGGCGTTGACGAGGGATTCGCCGTCGGCGCGCGGGTCGACGTGCGTGCGCAGTTCGATGAGCTGGCCGCCGCGGACCGCCGTGCGGCGGCTGGCGGTCCGGTCGACGGGCGCGACCCGGTCGAGGTCGGCGCGCAGCCGCGGCGCCACTGAGCGCACGTCGAGATCGATCCGGTCGGACCCGGTGGAGGACAGGGCGACGCGGCCTTCGGCCGGGCGCGGGAGGCGCGCGAGGAGCCACCACAGGGCGAGGACCGCGAGGACGACGGCCGCGCCGAGGGCGGCCCACGCGAACCAGTCCGCGTCGACCACGTCGCGGACCTGCGCGGTGTCGAGGCGGGTCCAGATCCCGGCGAGGTCGAAGCGCCAGTCGAGGACCGCGGCGGCCGCGGCCAGGAGCAGCAGGCCGAGGACGGCGGCCGCGGGGCGGTCGATCGCAGGTCGCCTCATCGCGCGCCCTCCTTGGCCTGCACGGACACTTCGAGCTCGCCGAGGCCGCCGAGCCGCGCGCCGACCGATTCGAGGATGTCGGCGACGGCCGCTTCGTGGCCGGGGGCGAGGAGGGCCTTGACGCGCAGGCGGCGGCGCCGCATCTCGCCGGCGGCGTGGAGGACCCCGGGGGCGCGCTCGGCCGCGTCGGCGGCGACCGCCTCGATCGCGGCGGGCGCGATCCACAGGTCGCCGGGGCCGTCGGCGTGCAGGTGCGAGCGGCGGGCCGGGAGGAACGCGGCGATGAGGAACCACAGGCCGAGGAGCGCGGCGGCGGCGCCACCGGCGAGGGCCCACGCGGACGGCCGCCGGTCGTCCAGGGCCGCAAGGGCCTCGCCGAGCCAGGACGCGTTCGCGGTCCAGCCGCGCGCGGCGGCGGCGTGCTGCGCGAGGAGCGCGGCGAACGCCAGGAGCAGGAGCGCGCCGAGGACGGCGGGCCAGGCGGCGGCCGGGCCGCGGCGCGGGTCGCGGAGCTTCATCGGACCCTCCGCGTCTGCTCGGGGGTGTCGACGACGTGGACGCCCACGTCGACCGCGACCACGTCGTACCCGGTGATCCGGGCGGTCTCGGCGCGGACGCGGGCCGCGAGGTCCTTGGCCGTAGCGGCGACGGGGCCGGGCCAGGCCACGCCGACGTCGAGGCGGGCCCAGATCCGGCCGTGCTTGACGGTGGCCTTCGCCTTGGGGCGCTTGGATTTGGCGGTGCCGTCGCAGGCGAGCGCGGCGCCTTCGATGATGCGGGCCACCGCGGCGTCGGCGAGGCGCAGGCTGCCGCGCTCTCCCGGCGGCCGGTCGGCGCCGGAGCCGGGGAGGTCGGCGAGCGCGAAGTCCTCAGTCACGGCGGCCTCGGAAGCGCTCGAACAGGTCGATCTCGCCGCTGGTCTTGCCCGCGACGGCGAAGCCGAGCGCGCCGAGGACCACGGCGAGGAGGAACCCGGTGAAGCCGCCGTTGATGACGGCCAGCGCCAGCAGGAGCCCGGCGACGAGGCCGGCGAAGGAAGCCTTCATGGTCAGTCCCCTTTGTTTGCAGCGGGATCGGCATCGTCCGCTGCGGCGATGTCCTCGATGACGACTGAGACGGCCCGGTCCTCGGCGAGCGGTGCGACGGCGGCGCGGATCGCGTCCGCCGCGGCCGGAATATCGGTGCCCCAGGCTACGGTCACATGGACTTCGCAGTCGGTGTCGCCGAGCCGCAGGCCCGGGACGCGGCGGCCGGGAAGGAGGACGGCGACCGACCCGTGGAGTCCGGTCACGCCGGGCACGGCGAGGACGGCGTCGGCGATGGCGTCGACGCCCGCAGCGAAGTCCTCGGCGGCCACGGTCCTCACTCGACCCTCGGCTCGCCTTCGGGCTCGGCGTCGGGGTCGTCGAGGTGCACGTCGTGGACGGTGATGTTGACTTCGGTGACTTCGAGACCGGTCATGCGCTCGACGGCGTCGACGATGTTGCGGCGCACGCCCGCGGCGAGGTCGGCGATGGCGATGCCGTACTCGGCGACGACGTCGAGGTCGACGGCGGCCTGGCGTTCGCCGACTTCGACGGAGACGCCCTGGCCGTAGTTGGTGCGCGAGCCGGGGATGCGCTCGCGCAGCGCCCCGACGGCGCGGCCGGTGGCGCCGCCGAGCTGGTGGATGCCGTCGACTTCGCGGGCGGCGATCCCGGCGATCTTGGCGACCACCTGGTCGGCGATCACGGTCCTGCCCTGGTCGCTCGCGAGCGGCCCGGTGTCTTCGGCTTTGGTGTTCTCCGGCATCGCTGACCTCCCGTTTCGCAGTCGTCCCCCACCGTCGCACAGAACGCAAGCGGTTGTCGCGAAAAGCGGCGAACCGGGCCGCCGTCTCTTTTTCTCATGCTTTATCGAAGGAATTGACTTTCGTGGGCGGCGCTGCGATCATCGA
Source organism: Glycomyces artemisiae (assembly GCF_003002955.1). Classification (GTDB taxonomy): domain Bacteria; phylum Actinomycetota; class Actinomycetes; order Mycobacteriales; family Micromonosporaceae; genus Glycomyces; species Glycomyces artemisiae. The sequence continues at coordinate 39,838 of NZ_PVTJ01000014.1, read as the reverse complement.
AGAATCTCGATGTATTGGAGGGCGTCATGCGCCGTCGCACACTCTTCACCGCCGCCGGCGCGGGGGCACTCGCCGCGGGCGCCGTCCCCTCGGCCGCGCGGGCGGACTACACGACCGCGGTCAATCCGGGCACGTCGTGGGGCGTCTGGGAGGGCTGGGGCACCTCGCTGTGCTGGTGGGGCCGGGCCTTCGGGAACCGGAACGACCTCGCCGACCTCATGTTCACCCGCAACAACGTGACGTACAACGGGGCCTCGCTGCCGGGGCTGGGTCTGAACATCGTCCGCTACAACGCGGGCGCCTGCTCGTGGAACTCGATCAACGGCGAGACCATGGAGGTCTCGCCGAACATGATGCGCTCGCGGCAGATGGACGGGTACTGGCTCGACTGGAATTCCAGCGACCCGTCCTCGGCGAGCTGGGACTGGTACGTCGACAGCGCGCAGCGCAACCTCATGTGGAAGGCCCGCGACCGGGGCGCGAACCTGTTCGAGCTGTTCTCGAACTCGCCGATGTGGTGGATGTGCGTCAACCACAACCCCTCGGGCGGCTCGGACGGCAACGCGGACAACCTCCAGTCGTGGAACCGCCGGCAGCACGCGGTGTACATGGCGACGGTCGCCAAGTACGCGCACGACCACTGGGGCGTCGACTTCGACTACGTGGACCCGTTCAACGAGCCGATCGCGAACTGGTGGACGGCGACCGGGACGCAGGAGGGCTGCCACTTCAGCGTCGCCACGCAGTCGATCGTCATCGACCACCTGCGCAGCGAGCTGGACGCGCGCGGCCTGTCGTGGATGCCGATCACCGCCTCGGACGAGTCGCTGTACGACCAGGCCGTGAGCACCTGGAACGGGCTCACGAGCTCGGCGAAGGGGAAGGTCGCGAAGGTCAACGTCCACGGCTACCAGTACGAGGGCGGACGCCGCGACTCGGTGTACAGCGCCGTCCACGGGGCCGGGAAGCGGCTGTGGAACTCCGAGTACGGCGAGAACGACGGCACGGGCCTTCGCTTGGCGCGCAACATCAACCTGGACTTCCGGTGGCTCCACCCGACCGGCTGGTGCTACTGGCAGGTCCTCGACGGCGGCGGCTGGGGCCTGGTCCAGGCCGACAACGAGGCCGGGACGCTCGGCGCGGTCAACACCAAGTACTTCGTGTACGCCCAGTACGCGCGGCACCTCCGCCCCGGCATGACGATCATCGACGGCGGCGAGGCCAATACCGTTGCGGCGCACGACGCCGCGTCGGGGAAGCTCCTCATCGTCACCACGAACTACGGGACGGCGCAGACCGTGACGTACGACCTGTCGGCGTTCGGGACGGTTCCCGACGGCACGGCCGTGCGCTGGTCGACGCAGACGAACGGGTCCGAGCGGTACGCGCGGTACACCGACACGACCGTGTCCTCGAAGCGGTTCTCGCGGGCGTTCCCGGCGAACACGGTGATGACCTTCGAGATCGAGGGCGTGCGCCGCTGATTCGGGCGTTCGGGGGCGGGTGCGCGGCTCCGCGTCCTACGTTGGAGTGGACCGGAAGGAGCGGAGCCGTGGACTACCCCGAACGACTCTTCGTCCTCGCCTACCCCGACGCCCGGACCGCCGAGGCGGCCCGCGACCGGGTCCTGGAACTCCAGCGGCCCGAGCACATCACGATCAGGGACATGGCCGTCGCCGAGAACCGCGACGGGAAGATCAGACTGCGCCAGTACCGCAGCAACACCGCCATCGGCTTCGCCGTCGGCGGCATGTGGGGCGGCCTCATCGGGCTGCTCGTGTTCGCGCCGTTCGTGGGCCTGGCGCTGGGCGCCGCGGCGGGCGCGATCGGCGGCGCCCAGACCGACACCGGGATCAACGACGAGTCGATGAAGGCGCTCGCCCGCCACCTCACCCCCGGCGCGGCGGCGCTGTTCGTCCTCGAAGAGGGCGCCTCGCGCGACCGCATCGTGGAGGCGCTGGCGGAGTTCGGCGGCGTCCTCATCGAGGATCCGCTCGAATAGCAGTCCGCTCAAGTGAGACGCCAGCGGCGCCGGGCCCGGTGGGGCTCGGCGCCGCTGCCGTCGGGGTGCTTACGAGAGGATCGGGTCGAGGGCCTCGAACCAGTTGGCGGCGAGCTTGACGTAGCCGTCCTCGTCGGGGTGGACGCCGTCGTAGGTGTCGACCGAGGGGACCCAGCCGGTGTGCTGGTCGACCACGACGATCGGGGACTCGGCTGTCGACAGGCCCGCGGCCCAGCCCGGGATCCGGGCGTTGAAGTCGGTCGTCCGCTGCGGGCAGTCGGCGCAGTTGCTCGGCGCGAGCGGGATGAGCTGCGCCGCGAGGATCACCGCGTCCGGGTTGAGCTCGCGCAGGTCCGCGACGATCTGGGTGTAGGCGGCGAGGATGGTCGCGGGCGGGATCGAGGACCAGACGTCGTTGGTGGCGAAGTGCAGCAGGAGCACGTCGGGCGTGTGCTGCTCCAGCCAGCCGCGCACGCTGCCGTTGCTCACCGACTGGGTGACGAGGAAGCCGCCGTGGCCCTCGTGGTCGGGGTCGGAGCCGGCCGGGTTGCAGGCCTGGGAGAGCGAGCCGACGAAGTCGACGTCGTACCCGGCCTGGTCGAGCAGCTGCCACAGGTTGCCGCGCCAGCAGCCGGGGCTGCCGGTGATGGAGTCGCCGAGGGGCATGATGCGCACGGCCTCGCCGGGCGGGTCGGTCGGGTCGTCGGTGGTGGGCGGGTCGGTCGGGTCCACTTGGCCGTCGCAGAGGTCGCCGTTGATCGCGACGCCGGTGGGGGCTGCGGTGCTGCCGGAGCCGATGAAGCCGAAGACCTCGCGGGTCTGGCCGGAGGCGACCGCGCCGTTCCAGCCGACGTCGGAGCCGGCGAACGCGCGGCCGCTCTGGGTCCACGAGACGTTCCAGGCGCTGGAGACGGCGGTCCCGGCCGGGAAGGTCCATTCGAGGTCCCAGCCGTTGATCGCCTCTCCGGCGGTGATCGCGACGTTGGCCTGGAAGCCCGAGCCCCAGCTGCTCACGATCGTGTAGTCCACTTCGCAGCCGTCCTCGGCGAGTGCCAGGTCCGCGGGGCCGAGCGTCAGCGCCACGGCGCCGAGGGCCGTCGCGGCGGCTGCCGCGAGGGCGGTGATCTTGCGTCTGAAGCGCATCCGTTGCTCCTTCACCGGACTCCGGGAACTGAGGGAGCGCTCCCAGAGCGAATGGGAAGATCATACCGAATCAGGCTTTGTATAGTCAAGTGTGTCAATATTTGCAAGTGAAAGCGGCGGCGGGCCCGGAGGCCCGCCGCCGCAGTCTCACGCGGCCTGCGGCTCGCGCCACATCGGATAGAGGAACGGCCCGCCGTCCTCCAGCCCGTACCGCTCCCCCATCGGCTCGTACCCGAGCGTCCCGTACAGGCGCGCGGTCTCCGGGGAGACCGCCTCCAGGTACGCGGGGATGCCGTCCCGGTCGAGCACGCGGTGGTGGCGGCGCAGCATCGCCGAGGCGATCCCGTTGCCGCGCTTGGCCTCCCGCACGCCCACCAGCGCCACGTAGTGGTGCGGCACGTCGGGGTGGTGGTCCTCCATCACCCGGTCGAGGTGCCGGAACCGGTCGACGACCGGCCCGCACGCGGCGGCCAGGCGCTCGTCGTAGTCGGGGATCTGCGGCGCCCCGGACGTGTGGTCGAACCACACGACCGCGCCGTCGAGGTCGCCGGAGGTGACGACCCCGCCGTGCCCGAGGGCGTGCTCCACGAGCAGCTCGAACTGGCCCCGGACCGCCTTGCGGCGCTGCTCCGGGTCGTCCGAGAGCCACCGGGCCGTCGGCAGCTCGTTGAACTCGTCGGCGAGCATCGCCGCCACGGCCCCGTACGCGCTAACGCTCACCGGCGGCCCCCACCGGCACCGCGGCCCGCTCGGCCGCCTGGACCAGCGGCGCCTTCGCGCCGTGGCCGATCCCCGCGTACACCTCGGGCCGGGCGCGCTTGAGGAACAGGCCCCAGCCCGCGCCCAGGAGCGCCAGCACCGCGAACACGATCGGCACGAGCTTCGGCAGCAGCGACCCCTTCTCGACGCCCAGGAGGGTGTGGAAGTGGACGACCGACAGGTACATGACCCCGGCCATCGCCAGGACCGCCAGCACCGGCGCGATCCTCGCGGCCCACAGGGACTCCTCGCGCCGATCCCGCGCGAAGTAGGCCAGGACCGCGATGCCGCACGTCAGGATCAGCGCGATGAGGCCGATCCCCGAGGCGGTGCCGAGGTAGTAGAACAGGTGCACCAGCGGGTCGAGGCCGAGCGCGGCCCACAGGACGATGACGAGGCCGCCGACGACGGTCTGCGTCGCGGAGGCGGCCACGGGCGCGCACGTGCGCACCGAAGTGCGGCCGAGCCACGAGAAGACGACCTGCTCGCGGCCGAGCGCGAACAGGTACCGCGCGGTCGTGTTGTGGAAGCTCAGGGACGCGGCGGTGACCGAGGTGAGCAGCAGGACCTGGCCGATGGTCACCCACGCGCCGCCGAGCTGGTCCCCGGCGAGGGTGAACATGAGGTCGGGGTCGGCGCTGGCGGCGACCACGTTGTCGTCGCCGACGGCGGTGATGATCGACCACGACGAGGCGATGTAGATGAACGCGAGGATGCCGATGGTCGCGAGCGTCGCGCGGGCGACGGTCCGCTTGCGGTCGCGGGCCTCCTCGCCGTAGACGGTGGGGGACTCGAATCCGATGAAGCCGATGACCGCGAGCGCGAGCACGGCCCCGGCGGCCTCGCCGCCGAGCGCGGACGGCGAGAGTGCGGCGAACGACAGGCCGTCCGCGGGGTGCGCGAAGTTCGAGGCGCTGAACATGAGGATGACGGCGACCTCGACGGTGAGGAGCACCGCGAGGACCTTCGCGTTGATGTCGACCGCGCGGGTCCCCAAGAGACCCACCAGGAGCCACGCGACGAGCGCCCACGCCCACCACGGCAGTTCGAGGCCGGCGCGGGTGAACAGGCCCTCCGCGGTGATGCCGAGGAGGCCGTACAGGCTGGCCTGGAGGGCGCAGTAGGAGGTGGCGGCGACCCAGGCGGCGGCGACGCCCGGGACGCGGCCGAGGCCGCGGGCGACGAACGCGTACATGGCGCCCGCGTTGGCGATGTGGCGGGCCATCGCGGTGTAGCCGATGCTGAACAGCCACAGGGAGACGGCGATGATGACGTAGCCGAGCGGGATGCCGATCTGGCCGGCCACGGCGAACATGACGACGACGCCGCCGGCGATCACGGTCAGCGGGGTCGCGGCGGTGAGCGAGAAGTGGAGGAGGCTGAGCGTTCCGAGCTTGTCGCGGGCCAGAGCGGACTGGACCGCGCTCGCTGGTGAGGGAGCGGACATGGGGTGGTGACTCTCCTTATCGTTCGGGCACGTGATCAGTGGTTGCCGGTGATGGCGGTGTCCGCCACGGCGGCGGTGAGGTGCCCGCGGATCGCCTGGAGCGGCGCGGGCAGCACCCGCAGATGACCCTCGGCGTATTCGCGTGCGCCGGAGGGCATCTGGGAGTACAGGGACTTCGACAGGCCGACGGACTCGGTGAGCGCCAGCAGGAACGCGTCGAGCAGGGGCATGCGCCGGTCCATCGAGGACAGGTAGCGGCGCAGCCGGGCGAGCGGCGCCTGGGCGATGAGGGCGTCGGCCGCGTCATAGGTGACCTGGACCTTGCCGAGCCAGCGGCTGCGCTGCTCCCCGCGGACCATAAGCCCGGCCACGACCATGTGCTCGGCGGTCTTGGTCTGGGTGTCGGCGATGGCGAGGTACTCCAGCCAGTCGGGCACGGCGAGGTTCACGGGCTCGGCCTCCACGAGTTCGCTCAGCCACAGCCCCAAGGAGTCCCGCGGCGGGCCGCCGCGCTTCTCCGCCAGGACGAAGTCCTTGCCGTCGTGGGCGCGGACCGCCAGGTGGCCCGAGAACACCAGCTCCGCCAGCAGCGCCGCGCCGAGCGCCAGGCCGATGACGCGCGGGGCGACCGCGGGCTTGTAGAAGTCGTGGTAGGCGGTGATGAGAAACGCGTCGTACACGAGGCGGGGGGTGGGCGCGTCGGGCACCGGGAGTGATCCTTCCAGTACAGGAGCATTCGATCGGATTATGATACGGTCACGCATTTTCGCGGTTCATATCGGTATTCCGACTATTTCGCCGCAGCTGGAACCCCTCTCGGCCTTTTGCGCGCTCCAGCCCGCAGGCAGCCCGAACGCACCGAAGCTCCGCACGATGTGGACAGTGCGGAGCTTCTGGTGATTCGGGATGAGATCGACCGGTTCGGTATTCCCAACCGCTTTGTCACGGCGACGCGGCGACGCGGCAGCGGCGCGGGCGCGAAGCCGAACGCGGGCGGCGCGGGCTACCCGATGACGTCGCAGTAGGGCCGGACCGTCTCGACGACCGTCGGGCCCTCCGCCTCCTCGACGCCGAACAGCGACGCGGCGTCGCGCGCGAGCTGCTCCTCGTCGGCGCCCTCTGCCGCGGACTGGCACAGGTCCCTTGCGCCGTCGACGATCTCGGTGGCGGTGACGTCGGGGGCGATCTCCTGGAGGTCTCCGGCGAGCTCGGTCGGGAAGTCCCCCGCGAGGCTCTCAAGCGAGTCCTCAAGGTTCGGTACCGAGGGCGTCTCGACGGGCAGTTCCCCTTCGCCGCAGGCGGAGAGCGCCAGTGCGGATCCGAAGGCGAGTGCGAGCGCGGCGATGGTCCGTCGTGCCATGTGAACTGCTCCCTTTGCGTGGTTTTGCGGCCACGGTACCAACGGATCGGGCGCACTTCGAGCCGTGCCGGGATGCGTTCGGTCACAGGAACGCCGCGGGTCGCGCACGACGCGGGCGGCCTCGGTCAGGCGGCGGCCGGGCCGAGGACCGCGAGGAGCTTCAGCTGCTCCTCCGCCTCGGACCGGGGCGCGGCGGTGAGCACCAGGAGCGCCTGCGACTCGTCCTCGGTGAACAGCACCTGGCAGTCGAGCTCGATCGGGCCGACCTCGGGGTGGACGAGCGTCTTGTGGTCGGCGAAGCGCTTGGCGACCTGGTGCTCGTCCCAGACCGCGGAGAACTCGGGCGACCGCTGCTGGAGGGCGCGCACGAGCTCCCCCGCGCGCGACTTGGACCCCATGGCGCCGTAGGCGACCCGCAGGGCCGAGACGAGGGCCCGGCCCTGGCGGTCGCGGTCGTCGGCGGGGTACTTGTCGCGCTCGCCGGGGCGCGTGAACCAGCGGTACACGTCGTAGCGGTCGAGCCCGGTATAGGAGGTGCGGTCGCCGAACAGGGCCTTCGCGAGGTCGTTCTGGACGAGCGCTTCGCCGAGGTTGGTGAGGATCAGCGCGGGCGTGTCGTCGAGGCGGTCGAGGACGCGCAGCAGCGCGGGGGCGACGTGCGCGGCGTCCGAGAGGCGCGCGGGCGCATTGTGGCCGGCCATCCGGAACAGGTAGTCGCGCTCCTGGTCGGTCAGGCGCAGGGCGCGGGCGAGCGAGGCGAGCATCTGGACGCTCGGCTGCGGGCCGCGGCGCTGTTCGAGCCGCGTGTAGTAGTCGGTGGACATGGCCGCGAGCGAGGCGACCTCCTCGCGGCGCAGGCCGGGCGCGCGGCGGCGGGCGCCGGGCGGGAGCCCCACGTCCTCGGGCCGCAGGTGCTCGCGGCGGGCGCGCAGGAACTCGGCGAGTGCGGTGCGGTCCATGCGTCCAGTATCGGCCCGGCGGCGCGCCCGAACCAGGGACCGGCGATCCCCCGATGAACGATCTCTGCACAGCGGGCCCGGAATCGCCCAGACTCGGGGCATGGACATTTCAGGGAACACGATCTTCATCCCCGGATCGACCTCCGGGATCGGCCTCGCACTGGCGCTGGCGCTCCAGGCGGAGGGGAACACCGTTGTCGTCGGCGGGCGCCGCGCGGAGGTGCTGGAGCGCCTCGCGGCCGAGCACCCGGGCCTCGGCACGGTCCGCATCGACACCGCCGACCCGGCGAGCATCGCGACCGCCGCGAAGGAGGTGCTGGAGCGGTACCCGGACCTGAACGTGCTCGTGACGATGGCCGGGATCATGCGCGCCGAGGACTGGCGCCGTCCCGAGGGGTTCCTCGCCACGGCCGAGGCGACGGTGGAGACGAACGTGCTCGGGCCGATCCGGCTCATCGGCGCGTTCATGGAGCACCTCCGGTCGCGGCCCGACGCGACGATCATGACCGTCACGTCGGGCCTGGCGTTCACGCCGCTGCGCGCGACGCCGACGTACAACGCGTCGAAGGCCGCGATCCACATGCTCAGCGAGTCGCTGCGGCTCCAGCTCGCCGACACGTCGGTGAAGGTGGTGGAGCTGGTGCCTCCCGCGGTGCAGACCGACCTCATGCCGGGGCACGCCGAGAACCCGAACGCGCTGCCGCTCGACGACTACATCGCGGAGGTCATGGGGCTCATCGCATCCCAGCCTGACGCGAAGGAGATCCAGGTCGAGCGCGTGAAGTTCCTGCGCTACGGCGAGGCCCGCGGCGATTACGACCAGGTCGTGGCCGCACTGAACGCGAACGAGCCCGCGAACCGGTGACGCGTTGAAGGGCCGGGCACGAGAGGCCCGGCCCTTCGGCGTGTCAGGCGGCCGGTTCGACCGCGCGGGCGAGGTCGGCGAGCGCTTCGGAGGCGGCCACGGGGTCGACGCCGCGCACGCCGGTCGCGGCGACCGGTCGGCGCCAGCCGTCGAGGTCGTGCGCGGAGAGGACGACCTCGCGGAGGATCTGGCGGTCGTGGACGTTGACGCTCCCGGCGTAGATGCCCGGGTCGAGCGCGATCACGAGGTAGCCGGTGCCGGGGATCTCGCGCCAGATGCCGTGCTCGACGCCCGCGTCGAGCGGCGCGGAGCGGACCCAGCCCTTCTTGGTGAGGCCGAGGATCGCGCCGACGGAGGCTGCGGCGCCCTCGAAGCGGGTGAAGCGGCCGGTCGCCAGCTCCTCGTCGGTGAACGCGGCCACCGGGCGGGCGAGCTGCTCGAAGGGCTGCACGATCTCGTAGTCGGCGAAGATCTCGGCCCAGGCGGCGACGTCGCCGCCGAGGTGCACGGGGTGCGCGAGGCGGATCACCGCGGTGTCGGCGAGGTCGAGTGCGTGCTCGTCGACGTCGGTGCGGCTGCGGTCCTCCGCGAGGCGGAACGCGACCGGCCCGGACCCGTCGTCGGCGGTCCACACCAGACGCCGCGTGAGGTGCCAGGTGAGCGGGTGCTGCACGAAGTGGGCGTCGAACTCGGCGGGCGTCCAGGTGCGGCCGGTGATCATGGCGCGTTCGAGGCGCTTCACCTGGTCGGCGGCGACGGTGCGGAGCTCCTTGCGCAGGTTCGCGAACCGCTTGTAGGCGGCGTCGGCGAGCACCGCGTCGTCCTTGGCTCCCGGTTTCGGGAGGGACTTGCGGGGCTTGCCGTCCTCGTCGGTGACGAAGGGCTTGAGCTGCTCGTCGAAGCCGACCTTGAAGCGGCGCGGCCCGTAGTCGAGGACGAGCGCGTCGGCGTCGCGGAGCCCGTAGTCGGGCACGAGCCGGTCGGCGAGCTGCTCGGCGGACAGGTTGAGCGCGGCGGCGATGGCGGTGATCTGGGCGCGGGCCTCCTCCTTGATGGCCGCGAACTTCGCCTTCTCGCCGATGGACTGGATGGCGCGCAAGGCGGTCTCGGTGCCGAGCGCGCCGAGGACCTGGAGGCCCTTGACGGCGCGGTGGTGCTGGTTCTCCCCCGGCCAGCGCCCGATGAGCGGCGCGAGCAGGTGGACGGTGTCGTCGTCGCCGAAGTGGGCGAGCTGGGTGAGGGCCCAGGAGTCCTCCCAGGGGGCGCCCGCGGTGAGCCACTGCTCGAACAGGGCGGTGGAGAAGCGGGTGAGGGACGCGCGGTCGCAGGTCTCGGCGAGGACGGCGACGCCCGGGTAGTCGTACTCGGGCGAGCCGAGGCCGAGCACGATCGCGGCCGTGCGGACCGTCGAGTCGGGAAGGGCGCGGTCGGGAGCGGCGCCGTCGCGGCCGGGGAGCAGGAGCTGCGGGAGCGCGGGCGGGGAGACCCACGGGCCGGGGTCCGGGACGGGGACGCCGGCGGGCATGAGCGGGTCGGCGTCGGCGAGGGGCGCGATCGCGGCGGCGGCTTCGGGACCGTAGTGGGCGGCGGCGTCGCGGACGGCGTCGCTCTGTCCGGACGCTGCGAGGTAGCGGAGCGCGGCCTCGGCGGCGGCGCGGAGCTTCTTGGGCTTGGCGAGGGCGTCGGGGACGAGGAGCGCGGCGGCGTCGGGGCCGTGCCGGTCGAGCCAGGCGAACGCGAAGGGCCGCATGGTCTTCAGGCGCAGGAGGGCGTCGGCGGCGAGGCGGGCGGCGGCGAGGTTGACGACGGGCAGGAGGAGGCCGCGCAAGGACGCGTCGGACCCGGCGATGCGAGCGACCTGGACGGCGACGGCCGCGCCGTGGTTGCCGAGGATGCGGCGCAGGAGGCGATCGTCGACGTAGCCGGGAGCGGGGTCCCAGGCGGCGGGGTCGGGGACGAGGTCGGCGGGGGCCAGCGCGAGGATGCGCTGCTGGTGGAAGGCGCCGGCCTCGGTGAACCGGGCGGCTTCTTCGGCCCAGTCGCGGTCGCTGCTGTGAACGCCGAAGGCCGTGCTGGCGTACTGTTCGCGTTCGCCTGGGGCCCAGTCGACCCGGTTGGTCGACGGCGGGATGAGTCCCTTGAGGACCACGGGCGGGGCGGTGTCGGCCGCCTTGTCCCAGGGCGGGGAGGCGAGCAGGGCCGGGAGCTCGTCGGCGGAGGCGGCCGGAAGGCGGGCGGTGTCGCCGGTGGCGGCCTCGATCGCGGTGCGCACGGCGTCGTCCTGGGCGGCGAGGGCCGGGCCGAGGATCACCGGGTCGCTGTAGAGGAGGGCGGTGAGGCGTTTGCGGATCTCGGGTTCGGCTCCTGGGAGGCGGGCGGCGGTGGCGCGGAGGGCGCGCTGCGGGAAGCGGGCGGCGGCCTCCATGGCGGAGCCCATCGCGGTGGGGTCCTCGATGCGGTCGAGGAGGAGGTCGAGCGCGGCGTCGGCGGGGATCGCGGCGAGGGCCCGGAAGAGCGTCTTGCGCTCGTTGGCGTCGAGGTACCCGGTGAGTTGGAGTTCGAGGACCGGGAGGGCGGCGGCGCCGAGGCGGCCGATGAGGTCCGCGACCTCTGCGGTGTCGACCCAGCGGGGGTAGACGAGCGACGGGTCGAGGTCGTCGAGCTGCGCCGGGGTGGTGATGATCTGGACGAGGAAGTGGGTGGCGTACTGGCTCGGCTTCTGGGCGCGGTGCTCGGCGCAGACCTCGTCGAGCCAGGCTGGCTCATCGGGGGCGACGAGGCTGACGGCGAAGCGGCGCAAGGGATCGGTGCGCAGCGCCGCGAGCGCGGCGATCACGGCCGCGTACTCGGCGTCGGGGAGCGCGGCGATGTGGGAGCGGATCGCGGCGAACTCCTTGGTGCCGACGACGTGGCCGAGCCGGTGGTCCTGAAAGGTCTGCGGGAGGAGGGCGACGTATTCGCCGAGGCTGTCGGTGACGACGTCGAGCGTGAGGAGCTCGGCGAGCGCGGCGGCCGCGAACGGCAGGCCGTGGTCGGCGGCGGTCGCGTCGAAGCGGTGCAGGTCGAGCATGGGGATGGAGTGCGCCGAGCGTCGGGTGAAGCCGAAGACCGCTGCCGCGCCGGGGAGGTCGGGCTTCCCGGCGAGGAAGGCGAGGGCGGCGTCCCGGTGGTCGGCGTTGTCCTCGCGGTCGAGGTGTCCGCGGACGACGGCGTCGAAGTCGGCGAGGTGTGCGAGGCTCGCGTCGAGGTCGGTCTTCAGCTTCTTGGGTTTGCCGTTGCCGCGGCGGGGCTTGACGAAGCGGTTCCAGGAGGCGGGGAAGTCGAAGCGGTCCTCGTCGGGGAGCGCGCGGTTCTCGGAGTCGGTCACGGGCGCCAGTGTAGGAACCGGGTACGACAGCGTTCCGGCTGGTACGCAGCGTGATCGGGCGGTCAGTCGAGGGTGGCGACGCGGCCCGCCTTCACATGGAGGACGCGGTCGGCGAGGCGGTCTGCGGCGGCCTGTTCGTGGGTGATGAGCAGGATCGTCATGCCGCCCTTGCCTTTCAGGGCGGCGAGGAGGTCGAGGACGCCGCGGCGGGTGAGGGCGTCGAGCCCGGAGGTGATCTCGTCGCAGACGAGGACCTCGGGCCGGGCGGCGAGCGCGCGGGCGAGGGCGGCCCGTTGGAGCTGGCCGCCGGAGAGGCGGCCCGGGCGGCGCTCGGCGGTCTCGGGAGGGAGGCCGACTTCGGCGAGGAGCTTTCCGGCTTCGGCGCGGGCGGGGTCCTTTCCCATGCCGCGCAGGCGGACCGCGGTGCGGGCGACCTGGTCGAGGATGCTCGCGTGCTGGGCGAAGGAGGCGCGGGCGTCCTGGAAGACGTACTGGACGCGGGCGCGCTGGGACCGGGTGCGGCGGCCGGCGCGCAGGGGCAGGGGGTCGCCGTCGAGGCGCAGGTCCCCTGCGGCGGTGCGGAGCCCGGCGACGGTGCGGCCGAGGGTGGTCTTGCCGGAGCCGGAGGGGCCGAGGACGGCGAGGCATTCGCCTTGCCTCGCAGTGAAGGACGCGTCGTCGAGGAGAAGGTTCCCGCCTGCGGTGACGGTGAGTCCGGTCGCTTCGAGGCGGACGGGTGCGGCGGGGTCCGCGGGGGCGGCGGGCGCGGCGGTGCGGGCGGCGAGGAGGCGCCGCGTGTAGGGGTGCCGGGGGTCGGTGAAGACCGCGGTGCCGTGCTCGACGACGGTGCCGTGGTCGAGGACGGCGGTGGTGTCGGCGACGGACTCGACGAGGTCGAGGTCGTGGCTGAGGAGGACCACGGCCATGCCGTTGGCGGCGGCGAGGCGCAGTTCGGCGGCGACCCGGTCGCGGTGCTCGGGGTCCTGACCGGTGGTGGGCTCGTCGGCGACGAGGAGTTTTGCGCCGCTGAGGAACGCGTGGGCGAGGACGAGGCGCTGCTGCTGGCCGCCGGAGAGCTGGTGCGGGAAGCGGCGCAGGAGCGCGGGATCGTCGAGGCCGGTGCGGCGCATCGCGTCCGCGATGCGCTCGCGGGCGCCGTCGCGGCCGTGGACGGCGGCGAGGTCAGCGAGGACGCCGCCGATGCGCCGCACCGGGTTGAGGACCGCGGCCGGGTGCTGGGGCAGGTGCGCGGCGGGGAGGCGGCCGGTCGGCGAGGCGAGCATGTCGGTGCCTGCGACCTCGACGGTTCCCGCCCCGGCTGTGCCGGTCCGGAAGACGCCGAGGAGGGCCGAGCCGATGGTGGTCTTGCCGGAGCCGGAGGCGCCGACGATCGCGAGGACCTCGCCGGGGTCGACGGTGAACGAGGCGCCGTCGACGAGGGTCGCGGCTCCGGCCGTGACGCGCAGGTAGGCGACCCGGACCAGTGGTGCGGCGCTCATGCGGGCTCCCTTCGGGACAGCAGCCGGTCGAACAGGAGGTTGAGGCCGACGGACAGCGCGACCAGCAGCGCCGCCGGGAGCACGACGGCCCACGGGGACAGGAAGATCCCGCCGCGGTTGACGTCGACCATGACGGCCCAGTCGCTTGATTCGGGGCCGGCGCCGACGCCGAGGAAGCTCGCGGCGGCCACGAGGTAGAAGGCGCCGACGAGGCGCACGCCCGCGTCGGCGGCGACCGTGGGCAGGATCGAGCACGCGGTGTGGGTGAGGGCGATGCGCCAGGGGCCTTCGCCTTGCAGCCACATCGCGTCGACTACGGGATGGTGGGCGGCTTCGAGGGCGGCGGCGCGCACGATGCGGGCGATGTCGGGGAGGTTCACGAACGCGACGATGAGCACGAGCATCCAGGCGGTGGGCGGCGCGATCGAGGCGAGCAGGAGCATCAGGAGCAGCGAGGGCAGCGCCAGCAGGAGGTCGAAGGGGCGCATGAGGATCTCGTCGAGCCAGCGGCGGCGGGTGGAGGCGGCGGCGAGGCCGATGGGGAACCCGGCGAGGAACGCGAGCGCGGTGGCCGCGGCGGCGGTCGCGACGATCCCCCAGCCGCCGTCCAGGAGCCGGTCGAGCACGCTCGCCCCGAGGTGGTCGGTCCCGGGCCAGGGCGCGGCCGGGTCGAACGGCTGCGTGCGTTCGGCGCCGGTGGAGGGCAGGAGCGGCCCGACGAGCGCGATGCCGAGAGGCACGGCGAGGAGCGCGAGGATGGCGGCGAATTCGGCGCGATTGCGGGTCATCGGGCGAGCTCCAGGCGCGGGGCGAGGCGGAAGGCGACCAGGTCGGCGAGGAGGTTCACGAGGACCGTGGTGATGCCGAAGACGACGGCGATCCCTTGCACGACAGGGAGGTCGCGGGCGTTGACGGCGTCCACGAGGGCCGTGCCGAGCCCTGGGATGACGAAGACGCTCTCGACGACGATGACGCCGCCGAGGAGCCAGTCGGCGGTCCGGGCGATCTGGGCGGTCGCGGGCGAGAGGGCGTTCGGGAGGGCGTGGGCGAGGAGCACGCGCCGCTCGGGGACTCCGGCGCGGCGGGCGTGGGCCACGTACTCGGAGTCGAGGGCCTCGATCATCCCGGCGCGCACCAGGCGGGCGATCGAGCAGATCGGGCGGGCCAGGAGCACCAGGAGCGGCAGCACCAGGACCGCCGGCTCGGCCAGGAGCGACGGCACGCCGACCGCGGTCGGCGGGAGCCACTGGAGGCCGATCGCGAAGGCGCTCACCAGGAGCACCGCGAGCGCGAACTCGGGCACCGAGTAGAGGCCGACGGTCGCGGTGGTGATGAGGCGGTCGGGCCAGCGGCCCCGGCGGCGGGCCGCGGCGACGCCGAGGCCCACCGACAGGGGCAGCAGCAGGGCCAGCGTGAGCCCGGCGAGGATCAGCGTCGGTTCCAGTGCGCCCGCGAGGATGTCGGCGACGGACCGGCCGGTGGTGAGGGACGCGCCGAAGTCGCCGGTGAGCAGCCCGCCGAGCCAGTCGCCGAGCCGCTGGAGCGCGGGTTCGTCGAGGCGCATCCGCTCGCGGATGCGCGCGATGGCCTCGGGGTCGGGCTGGTCCCCGGCGAGGGCGACGGCCGCGTCGCCGGGGAGCAGTTCGACCAGCGCGAACGCGAGGACGGCGACGGCCAGCACCTGGAAGGCGCCGAGTCCGGCGCGCCGGGCCGCGTACGCGAGCACTAGGCGATCCAGACCTTGTCGAAGCGGGCCCAGTCGAGCGTGTTGGCGGGGGCCTGCTCGACGCCGTGCACGTTCCGGGCGGTGCCGACGATCCAGTCGGCGAAGCCCCACACGAGGTAGCCGCCCTCGTCGTGGAGGCGCTGCTGGAGTCGGTCGTACAGCCCCTGCCGCTCGGTCTCGTCCGCAGTGGACTGGAGCTGGAGGTAGAGGTCGTCGAAGGCGGCGTCGTGCCACTGGGTGACGTTGGTGGGCGAGTCGGTGAGGAGGCGCTGGGAGATGTGGGAGGCGATGGGCATGGCGCCGGAGCGGTAGGAGGCGATCTGGCCTTCGGTGAGGACCTCGGACCAGTAGGTGTCGGCGTTGCGCTCGCTGATCTCGACACCGAGGCCGCCTTCGCGGAGCTGCTCGGCGAAGATCTGCGCGGCCTCGGTGAAGCCGGAGCCGACGTCGGCGGTGTCGAGGACGATGCCCAGGTCGGCGGCGCCCGCTTCGGCGAGGAGGGCCCTGGCGGCGTCGACGTCGCGTTCGCGCTGGGCGATGCCGTCGGCGTAGTGCTCGAAGCCGAGGCCGAACAGGTCGTTGCCGACGAGGCCGCGGCCGGAGAGGACGGACTCGACGAGCTGCTCGCGGTCGCACAGGAGGAACACCGCCTGGCGGACGCGGGGGTCGTCGAAGGGGGCGCGGTCGGTCTTCATCGCGAAGCCGAGCATGTTGGAGCCGGGCGAGGCGACGAGCGCGATCGCGTCGTTGTCCTCGTTGGCGCGGGCAGTGGTGGCCGAGAGGTCGTGGGCGTACTCGACCTGGCCGCCGAGGAGGGCGTTGATGCGGGCGGACTCCTCGTCGGCGACGACGATCTCGATGCGGTCGAGGAGGGCCGGGCCGTCCCAGTAGTCGTCGAAGCGGTCGGCGGCGAAGCTGCGGCCGGGTTCGAAGGCCGCGAACGTGAAGGGGCCGGAGCCGACCGGGGCGGTGAAGTCGGTGGCGCCTTCGGGGACGATGTAGGCGCCGAAGGCGGCGAGGACGCTCGGGAACTCGGCGAGCGGGTGGCGGAGCACGAACTCGACGGTGCGGTCGTCGACGGCGGTGCTCGCGTCGAGGTCGATGGGCGCGAGGTCCTGCCGGGCGCGGAAGGTGTCCTCGGGGTCGGCGATGCGCCGGTAGGAGTAGAGGACGTCGGCGGCGCGCACGGGGCCGCCGTCGTGGAAGACGGCCTCGCGGAGCTTCACGGTCCACACGGTGAGCGCGGCGTCGGCGGTCCAGGACTCGGCGAGGCGCGGCACGGCGGCCATGTCGGCGCCGAGGTCGGCGAGCTTGTCGAACACGGCCTTGGCGCGGGCGGCGTCGGCGAAGAGGTTGACGCGGTGCGGGTCGAGGACCTCGTCCGCGCCGCCTCCGGCGAACGCGGCGCGGAGGGTCCCGCCGGACTGCGGCGCGTCGGCGGCATCGGTGCCGGTGCCGCCGCAGGCGGCGAGGAGGGCGGGGGCGGCGGTGAGGCCGGCGGCGCCGAGGACGGTGCGGCGGCTGAGGCGAGGGCGGTGCATGACGGGTTCCTTATCTTCGGGACGGCAAGGGGGCGTTCAGGAGGCCGCGGCGAGGGCGGGCGTGCGGGGCGGGCGTGCGGGGCGTGCGGGCGGCGAACGCGGCCGAGGCGAGGCCGAGGACGGCGCACGCGAGCCAGGACGCCCAGGGCGCGGCGAGGTCGGCGACGAGGCCGACGGCGGCGGTGCCGACGGCCGCGACGATGCCGGAGAGCAGGTAGTAGACGCCGTAGTAGGTGCCGGTGAGGCCGTGCGGGGCCCGGTCGGCGACGAGTTCGAGGACGAACGGCTGCGCGGTCATGACGCCGATCGACAGCAGCAGGGCCGAGACGAGCACGGCCGCGAAGTGGAGGCCCGGCGTCTCGGCGGGGAGCAGGATCGGCGGGACGAACGCGGCGCCGAGGAGCGCCAGGCCGAGGCCGATCGCGGCGGGGCGGGTGAGGCGCTCGCGGCACCAGTCGGTGGCGCGCACCTGGAGGCCGAGCGTGGCGACGGTGGACGCGCCGAAGACCGCGGCGGTGGCCCAGGAGGACCCGGTCGCGTCCACGGCGGCCGTGGGGAGCAGCAGGTACAGCTGGTTCTGGAGGGCGAACAGCGCGGCCGTGGCGAGCGTGAACGCGAGGAACCCCTTGTCCGCGAAGGCGGTCCGCCACCCGCCGAGGACCGTGGTCGGGGCGCGGGCCGCGGTGCGGGCGGGGAGGACGAGGGCCTGGGCCAGCGCGAGGCCCGCGAAGACGGCGGCGGCGACGGCCGCGCCGACCCGGAAGTCGATGAGGACGAGCGCGGAGCCGACGAGCGGGCCGACGCACATGCCGGTGTTCGCGAACAGGTTGAACAGGGCGAACGCCTCGGCTTTGCGGTCGCCGGAGGCGTCGGCGATGTAGGCGCGCACGGCGGGGTTGAACAGGGCCCCGGCGACGCCGCTGATGATCGACGCGGCGATGAGCACCGGCAGGGTGGGCGTGAGGGCGAACATGCCGAACCCGGCGGCGCGCAGGAGGCATCCGGCGATGATGACGCCGCGGGGGCCGAGCCGGTCGGAGGCGGTGCCGCCGATGAGGAACAGGCCCTGCTGGCTGAGGTTGCGCACGCCGAGGACGACGCCGACGGCGGCGAGCGACATGCCCGCGCTGGTCTCCAGGTGGACCGCGAGGTACGGGATCACCATGTAGAAGCCGAGATTGACGCCGAGCTGGTTGGCGAGCAGCAGGCGCACCGCGAGCGGCTGGGCCGCAAAGGATCTGAGGGTGCGCACGGGACCTCGCAGGAGTCGGGGCGCGCGGGGCGGCGCGTCCGGGGCGGATGACTCCGACAAAGATAACGGTACCCGTTTTCAATTACGGCGACTGGGGCGCGGTTGTGATCCACGGCCGTTGATGGCCGTATCGCCATGCGCGCATGGGAAGCGGGCGGCGGCGGGGGCCGCCGCCCGCAGGGTGTGCCGCGGCGGGCGCTAGTCGACGGGCGCGACCCGGATGAGGTTGCCGTCAGGGTCGGCGGCCACGAAGGTGCGGCCGAAGACCTCGTCGCGCGGCGGGTCGACGATGGTGACGCCCTTGGCCTTCCACGCGTCGTGGAGCGCGTCGATCGCACCGGCGCCGCCGGGCTCGGCGACGCAGAGCTCGCTGGTGCGCACCGGGTTCGACGCTAGGTCGACGCCGGAGCGGCTCCACAGCGAGAGGCTGATGCCGCCTCCGAGGTCGAAGGCGATGTAGGCCGGGGTCTCGAAGACCGGTTTCATGTCGAAGAGGTCCCCGTAGAACTCGGCGGCCGCCGAGGCGTCGGCGACGTAGGTGATGAAGATGTTCGGCTTGGGCATGATGCCCTCCTTTCCGTCGGTGACCCCACCGTAGGCACGGAACCTGACGGGATCTGTCAGGTTCTCTGGGAAACTGGAACTATGACTCCCGACAGGTTCTTCTCCCTGCTCCTGGCCCTGCGGTCGCGGCCGGAGACCACGGTCGCGGCGCTCGCGGCCGAGACCGGCGTGTCGGACCGCACGGTGATGCGGGACCTGCGCTGGCTCCAGGACGCCGGGTTCCCGGTCCTCATGCGCCGCGGCCGGTACGGCGGCGTCTCGATGCTCCCCGGCGGCGGACTCGACTCCGGGCGCCTGACGCCGGGCGAGCGTGAGCACTTGGCGCTCACGGGGCTCGACGTGGACCAGCGCGAGCGCCTCGGCGTCGCGCAGGTGAGCGGCCGGGCCCTGCGGAAGGTGACCGGGGCGCGCCCGCCGGACGACCTGATCGCGGTCGGCGACCTCGTCGTCAGCGACAACCGGCCGTGGTTCGGCCCCGAGCCCGCGGGCACCTCCCCCGGCGCGCTCATCGGCGACCTGCGCCGCGGGGTGCGGCTGCGGGTGCGGTACGAGCGGGAGGGCGAGGAGGCCCGGTGGCGCACGGTGGACCCGTACGGGCTCTTGGCGAAAGGCGGCCGCTGGTACCTCGTCGCCGACGAGGAGGGGCGGCCGCGGCTGCTCAACCTCCAGCGGATCGCCCGGTGGGAGCCGCTGCGCACCGCCAGGCGGCTGCGCGAGGGCGCGGCGCTCGCGGCGGTCGCCGCCGAGCTGACGTCGGGATGGGAGTCCGCCGGGGACCTCGAAGTGCGCCTTCGGATCCAGGAGTACCAGGTGGGGCGGGCGCGGCGCATCCTCGGCTCGCGCCTGTCGATGGGCGGGCCCGAAGCGGACGGGTGGCGGTCGGCGGTGCTGCGGTGCCGGGTCCTGGAGGACGTGCGGCAGCTCCTCGCGTTCGGGAACACCGCGACGGTGACCGGCCCGCCGGAGGCGGTGGCGCGGGTGCAGGAGCTGGCGCGGGAGATCCTCGATCACTACAGGTGAAAAACCGTTGGACGCATGGGGTATAGGGCGGTAGCGTCGCGGGGTTCCGCACGTCCCCCACTACCGAAGCAGGTGCATTCGATGGTCGTCCAGGTTCTCGCGGCCGGTCTCGTCCGGCCGCGATCCTCAGCCGTTCACAACGCTTCCAAGAGAAGGACGACCGACCACAGTGGATCTCCCACGTAGCTTCACCATCCGCGAGAGCAGCCACCGGCTGATCAACCCGTTCACGCCGGAGAAACTGGCGACCCTCGGCCGGGCCGTGCGGCCCGCGCCCGGCACGACGATGCTCGACCTCGCCTGCGGCAAGGGCGAGATGCTGTCCACCTGGGCGCGCGACCACGGCACGACCGGCACCGGCGTCGACATCAGCACCGCCTTCATCGCCGCCGCCCGCGAGCGCGCCGCCGACCTCGGCGTCGCCGACCGGGTGTCGTTCGTGCACGGCGACGCCGCCGGGCACGTCGCCGACGAGCCAGTCGGCATCGCGTCGTGCATCGGCGCGACCTGGATCGGCGATGGTGTCGAAGGCACCGTCGAGCTGCTGCGCCGCAGCCTCGCACCCGGCGGGATGATGCTCGTCGGCGAGCCGTACTGGCGGCTCGACCCGCCCGACCAGGCCGCGGTCGAAGGCTGCTACATGTCGAGCAAGGAGGAGCTGTTCGCGCTCCCCGAGCTGCTGGAGCACTTCAACGGCCTCGGCTGCGACGTCGTCGAAATGGTCCTGGCCGACCAGGACAGCTGGGACCGCTACTCCGCGGCCCAGTGGCTCAACGTCCGCCAGTGGCTCGACGCCAACCCCGATGACGAGCTGTACGCGCAGATGCGCGCCGAGCTCGACGCGGCGCCCGTCAGGCACGCCCGCTACCAGCGCGAATACCTCGGCTGGGGCGTGTTCGCCCTGATGGACCGCTAGCAGGGCCGCAAGAGGAAGGGGCACCGCCGGATCGGCGGTGCCCCTTCGTGTTCGCGTCGTCCTCCCCCAAAAGTCGCAAGCCGAATTCCGACTCGCGCCAGAAGTCGCGAACACCCCTTTCCGGACAGGATTGCGTGGTCCGACCGAGACCACACACCCTGATGGAGCAACGACATGACCGCCCGACATCTCGCCGCCGCCGCGGCCCTGGCCGCGGTCGCGGTCCTCGCGACCGCCTGCGGGAGCGCCGCCCCCGCGGCGCCCGAACCGCACACGCCCGACGCCGCCGAGGACTTCACCGCCGCGAACGTCGACGCTTGGCTCGACGAGACCCTGCCCGAGATGCTTGAGGCCGAAGGGATCGCGGGGGCCAGCGTCGCCGTCGTCGGCGACGGCGGCGTCTTCACCACCCGCGGGTTCGGCGAGGCCGCGCCCGGCACGCCGGTCGACCCCGCCGACACGCTGTTCCGGCCCGGCTCGATCTCGAAGGTGTTCACCGCGACCGCCGTCATGCAGCTCGTCGAGGACGGCGAACTCGACCTCGACACCGACGTGGCCGCGTACCTCGACTTCGACATAGCACGCGACTACGACGAGGACCTGACGCTGCGGCACCTGCTCAGCCACACCGCCGGGTTCGAGGAGCGCGTCTCCGGGCTCATCGGCCTCGAAGGCGAGGACGTCGACCTGCGCGCGGCGCTCGCGACCGACCCGCCCGAGCAGGTGTACCGGCCCGGCACCACCCCCGCGTACTCCAACTACGGGAACGCCCTCGCCGGGTACATCGTGGAGCGCGTGAGCGGCATGCCGTTCGAGGACTACATCGACGCGAACATTCTCGAACCGCTCGGCATGGACTCCTCCTCGTTCCGCCAGCCGCTCCCCGCGGACCTCGCGGACCGCGTCTCGGAGGGCTACAACGACTCCAGCGGGCCGGCCCAGCCGTTCGAGTACGTCGGCACCCCGCCCGCCGGGGCGCTCTCGGCGACCGCCGACGACATGGCCAAGTTCATGCTCGCGCAGCTCGGCGTCGGCACACAGCTGCTCGACGCGGAGACGCGGGAGCAGATGTTCTCCCCCGCACTCGACGCCGACAGCCTCGGGGCCTTCGCCGACGCACCCCGCATGACCCTCGGCTGGTTCCAGGAGGACCAGAACGGCCACCGCGTCGTGGGCCACGGCGGCGACACCAACTTCTTCCACTCGCACCTGAACCTCTACCCCGAGGACGGCGCCGGGATCTACGTGTCCTTCAACAGCACCGGCACCGACGGGGCCGCCACGCTCGGGCTCCGCAGCGACCTGATGCGCGACTTCGCCGACCGGTACTTCCCCGGCCAGACCGAGACGACCCCCGTCGAGGACTCCGACGCCGAACTCGTCGCGGGCACCTACCACGCCTCGCGCGGCTTCCACAGCACGTTCCTGAGCGCGCTCGACCTGCTCAGCACCACGAAGATCACCGCGCTCGACGACGGCCGGATCGCGTTCGACGCCGACCCGGGCACGCTCGAACCCGCCGTGTACGAGCAGGTGGGCGACGCCCTGTGGCGCGAGGTCGGCGGCGAACGCGTCCTCGCCGTGAACATCGAGGACGGCGAGGTCACCGGCATCGTCCACGACGCCGCGTTCACCCTGCTGCCCATGGACGTCGAACGCCGGATCGGACTTCCGATCACGATCGCCGCGATCGCGGTGCTCCTCATCGGCCTCCTCGCCTGGCCCGCCGCGGCCCTGTACCGCAGGCTGCGGCACCGTCCCGGCCCCGGCCCGGAAGGGCGGCGCTGGCGGGTGCTCGTGCGCGTCGCCGCCGCGTGCTCGCTGCTCGCCGTCGCCGGGTGGGTCGCGATCTTCATGCTCGCCATGGGTCTCCAGGACCCCGGCGCCGCGCTCATCCGCACCGTCCAGGTCCTCCAGCTCGCCGGGGCGCTCGGCCTGATCCCCGCGGCGGTGCGGCTCGTCGGCGAGATCCGGCGCAAGGCCGGGTGGCGGGCGGTGACCGGTACGGTGGTCACGCTGCTGGCCCTCAGCGCGGTCGCCGACTTCGCGATCGAGTTCCAGCTCCTGTCGCCGAACATCTCCTACTGACCGGAGGAAGCATGTCAGCGCCCGCTCCGGCGGCCGCCCTGTCAGCGGGAGAGCGCCTCGACAAGGCGCTCTCCCGGATCGGGGCCGCCCGGCCGTTCACCAGGGACGCCGTGCTCGCCGTGCTGGTCGCGGCGGTCACGCTGGGGCTGTACGCGGTCCTGGCGCGCCTCGCCCCGTCCGAGGCGTCGCTCCAGGTCACCGCCGCCGAAGTGTGGGCCATGGGCGCGCTCGCGGCGGGGCAGGGGCTGCTGCTGTGCCTGCGGCGGGTGCGGCCCGGCCTGTGTCTCGCGCTCGTCGTGGCTCTGCAGATCGGGATCATCGCGGTGGCGCCGCAGATCATGGCCCAGGGCTTCGGCCCGGCCATCGCCGCGTACACGGTGGGGACGCTCGCGTCGGCGCGGTTCGCGTTCACGGCCGCAGCGGTGGCCGTGGTCCTGGAGACCGGCGCATCGGTGGCGGCGACCTGGGGCGAGTCGGGCTCGGCGGTCATCGTCGTGAACCAGCTCGGATCGAGCGCGCTCCTGTACGCGGCGGCGGCCTTCGTGGGCGCTTACGTGGCGGCCCGCCGCCGCAACCGGGCCCTCGCCCGCGAGCGCGCCGAGCAGATGCTCAGGGCCGCAAGGGAACGGGCCGAATCATCGGTGCGGGCCGAGCGGACCCGCATCGCTCGGGAGCTCCACGACGTGGCCGCGCACCACCTCTCGGGCATGGTCGTCCAAGCCGCCGCGATCGAGCGCCTCATCGACCGCGACCCGGCCGCCGCGAAGGCCGGGGCCGGGTGGATCCGCTCGCGGGGCAAGGAGACCCTGGCGAACCTGCGGCAGGTCGTCGGCCTCCTGCGCGAACGCGGCGACGCCGACGGCGACGCGCCCGTGCCGGGCCTGTCCGCGCTCGACGCGCTGGTCGAGGAGTCCCGGCGCCTCGGCGACGATATCGCGTTCGCGCGGGAGGGCGAACCGCTCGTGCTGCCGCCGATCGCGGACATCTCGCTGTACCGGATCGCGCAGCAGGCGCTGACGAACGCCCGCCAGCACGCGCCGGGCGCGCGGGTGCGGCTTCGCCTCGCGTACCTCAATGACGCGGTGGAGCTGCTGGCCGCCAACGGGAAGGCGCAGCGCCTGGTCGCGGACGTCGAGCACGGCGGGAGCGGCCTGGTGGGGATGCGCGAGCGCGCCGACCTGGTCGGCGCGGAGTTCGAGGCGGGCCCGGACGCGGCCGGCGGCTGGAGCGTGCGGCTGCGGCTGCCGGTCCGCGAGGCCGACCGGGAGCGGACCGGCGACGTGTTCACGGCAAGGGAGGCATGATGATCCGGGTGCTGCTGGTCGACGACCAGGCGGTGGTGCGCGCGGGGTACCGGGTGATCCTGGAGGACGCCGGGGACATCGAGGTGGTCGGCGAGGCGTCGAACGGGCCGTCGGCGGTGGTCGCCGCGGCGCAGTTCGCGCCCGACGTGGTCTGCATGGACGTGCGCATGCCCGGCGGCGACGGGATCACCGCGACGCGCGAGATCGTCGCGGCGCGAGAGGGCGACCGCCCGGCGGTCCTGGTGGTGACCACGTTCAACCCGGACGAGTACGTGTTCGGCGCGCTCGAAGCGGGCGCGAGCGGGTTCATCCTGAAGGACTGCGAGCCTGAGGACCTCGTCGACGCGGTGCGCAAGCTCGCCGACGGCAAGGGCCTCGTGGACCACGCGGTGACGCACCGGGTCATCACCGAGTTCGCGCAGCGGCGGCGGCGCACCGGGGCGTCCGATGCGGCCGAGGTGCTCACGGCCCGGGAGCTGGAGATCGTGCTGCTGCTGGCCCGCGGGATGTCGAACGCGGAGATCGCGCAGGAGCTGTTCGTGGAGACCAGCACGGTCAAGTCGCACCTGGGCCGCGCGATGACGAAGATCGGCGCGCGGGACCGGGTGCAGACCGTGGTGTGGGCCTACGAGAACGGCATCGTCGAGGACCGCTGAACCCGCTGGGCCGCGAGCTTCGCGGCCCCGAGCTCGGCCGGGCCCGCCTCGGTCACGGCGGCATCGGGCCAGGCGGCGGCGAGCCGGGCTTTGACGCCGTCGCGGACCGGGGTGCAACTGCGGAGCACGCTGCCGGACAGCACGATCGGCGTCGCCTCGCCCGGATCGCGCACATTGGCGACGGCGGAGGCGAGGTGCGCGGCGGCCTCGTGGAGGATCGCCACCGCGTGCTCGTCCCCCGCCAGCGCGGCCTCGGTGACGAGCGGTGCCAACCGGTCGAGGCTGCGGGGCGGTCGCTGGTGGACGGCGATGACGAACGCGTCGGAGGCGGTCGCGTGGTCGTTACCGCTGGACCGCGGCCCGTCGGCCGCGGGAGCGTGCCGGGCCGCTGCGGCGCCGGCCCGGGCCGGCGAGACATCGCGACCGCCCGCGGCCCCTGCACCTCCGTGGCCGCGGTCGGGACTCGTTCCGGCCGTAGCGGTTCCGTCGGTGCAGAGGACGGCGCGGACGACCAGCTCCGTCAGCAGCGTCTGCGGCGATCCCGCCTGGAGCCGCGCCGCCGTGTCTGCGGCAGCCTTACGGCCGATCCAGAAGCCGGAGCCCTTGTCGCCGAGGAGCCAGCCGAGGCCGTCGCCGACGCGCGTGATGCGGTCGCCCTCGATGCGAGCAGCCGCGGCCCCTGTCCCGGCGATGAGGACCGTGCCGAGCGGTTCATCTGTGCCTGAAGCGAAGGCGACCTGGGCGTCGCCGACCGTGTGGACCGGGCACTGGAGTCCGGCGGCGTCCCAGACGCGCTGGAACGCCGCCGACACGTCGGGCCGGTCGAAGCCGCTGACCCCGGCGAGGCCGAGGACGGCGGCCGCGATGCGGCCGGGGTCGGTACCGGCCAGGGCGGCGGCGAGGGCGCGGGCGACTTCAGCGGCGGCGTGGTCGGGCGGGACGGCCAGCGGATTGCCCGCTCCTGCGTCGCCCCGTCCGACGACCGTGCCGTCGAGGGTGGTCGTGACCGCGCGGGAGGAGGTCCCGCCGACGTCGAGGCCGAGTACCAGTTGGCTCATGGGATCAGCATGGACCCAGGTCGGTCCATTGCGGCGTCCAGCCCGGCTCGGAGCCCTGGGTCCACCAGTTGGCGCGCCACAGGTGCTCCCCGTCGCCGGACTTCGGGCCGCTCGGGTCGCCGTTCGCGCTGCGCTCGTGGACGACGGTGTTCCCTGCGGTGTAGACCGATCCGAAGGACCAGTCGGGCGCGGCGGCGCAGTCGGCGCCGGTCGGCGGGTCGGTCGGGTCGGTGGGCTCGTCGGTGGTGGGCGGGTCGGTGGGGCATTCGCCGCCGCCGGTCCCCACGGTGTCGGTGTGGTCGACGCCGTCGGCGCGGTACCCGGCGACGCGGGTGTTCACCTCGGCGGGGCTGAGGACCTCGCCCGCGGTGTGCATGACGTAGTCGACCTGCTGGTTGTAGACGCTGGTGCCGCCCGCGTGGGCGGCGGTGTCGATGAACCAGAGGTTGAAGTTGATCGACATGGGGGTCTCCGGGTAGTACTTCCCGGAGTGGTCGGCGACGAGCGCGCCGTCCACGTAGTACTTGACGTGGCCGCCGGAGACGGTGAAGACGAGGTCGTGCCAGCCGTTGTAGCTCTGGCGCTGGCTGTTGTTGATGTTGTCGGCGACCCAGGGCTCGGCCTGGTAGGTCTCCCAGGTGGTCTCGTAGAGGATGTTGGAGGTCTCGCCCCAGCCGCCGTTGGGGAGGTACTCGAAGTCGATCTCGCCGTAGTCGGGGTCCATGGGCGCGTCGAGCGGGGTGATGGTGAAGAACGTCTCGACGAGGTGGTCGCCGTCGGTGCCGCTCACCGGGGCGTCGGCGAACTTGACGCGGGCGGCGTAGGTGCCTTCGAAGAACTTCTGCTGGTGGAAGAGTTCGGCGTGGCTGGTGCCGCCGCCGGTGCCGTCGGTGGCGGCGCGCAGTTGCAGCGACTTCGCGCCGTCCACGGTGGGGAACGAGACGTTGCTCGCGGGCCAGGCCGCGCCGGGGACGCCGGGGCCTCCGGCGTTGGTGCGGACGGTCCAGCCGCGGGCGGCGATGTCGGGGTCGGCGGAGGAGTCGTAGGCGAAGTCGTCGAAGAGGACGCCGTCGCAGGCGGCGGGCTCGGCGGCGTCGGCGGTGCGGTCCGCGTAGGTCGCGGTGGCCGTTCCCGCCGCCGCGAGGGCGAGGGCCGCCGCGGCGACGCCGATGAGGCGCCTGCGCGGGGTGCGGATGGTGGTCATGGAGAGCTCCCTTTCTGGTCGAACTCGTGTCGCACGGATCGGAGGGACGGGTCAGCGGACCGCCCCGGCGGTGAGGCCGGCGCGGATCTGCCGTTGGAACAGGACGTAGGCCGCCAGGACCGGGAGGATCGCGATGACGAGTCCGGCGAAGAGGCCGGAGAAGTCGCTGCGGTAGCCCTGGCTGACGGCGAGGGCGGCGAGGCCCTGGGCGAGGACGTAGCGGTCGGGGTCGGGGTTGAGGACGAGGGGCAGCAGGTACTGGTTCCACAGGCCGAGGAAGTTGAAGATGCCGACCGAGACCATGCCGGGGCGGGCCATGGGGAGCATGACGCGGAAGAACACCCCGGCGTGGGAGCAGCCGTCGATGAACGCGGCTTCGGCGGTGGCCGTGGGGAGTCCGCGGAAGAAGGCGTGGAGGAGGAACACGGTGAAGGGCAGGGCGTAGGCGGCGTACACGAGGATGAGCCCGTGGTAGGTGCCGAGGAGGCCGAGCTGGTCGACGACGAAGAACAGCGGGACGAGGGCGAGGAACACGGGGAAGAGCATCCCGGCGACGAGTCCGAAGTAGATGATCCGGCTGCCGGGGAAGTCGTAGCGGGCGAGGCAGTAGGCGGTCAGGGCGCCCAGGAGCATGACGAGGACGAGGGCGCCGCCGACGACGATGAGGGTGTTGAGGAGGTACCGGCCGATGTGGGCCTCCTGCCAGGCGCGGACCCAGTTGCCCCACTGCGGGGACGCGGGGAGGGACCAGGGGCTGGCGAAGATCTCGGCGTCGGTCTTGAGGGAGGAGAGCACGGCCCACGCGAGCGGGAGGGTCACGAGGAGGGCCCAGACGGCGAGGACGACATGGAGCAGCGAGTCCGAGAGGCGGGTCTTCATGCGAGTTCCACCCGCTCTCTTCTGGTGGCGCGCAAGGCGAGCGCGGTGAGCGTCAGGGTGATGAAGAAGAGGGTGACGCCCATGGCGGAGGCGTATCCGAACTCGCCGTAGGTGAACGCGGCGCGGTAGAGGGTGAGGCCGACGACCTCGGTGGCGTTGTCGGGGCCGCCGGGGCCGACGGTCATGATCTGGACCAGCGCGAACCCGTCGAGGGCGAGGATGCCGAGGTAGACGAAGGCGGTCTGGACGCTGTCGCCGACGAGCGGGAGGGTGATGCGGCGGAACACGGTGAACCGTCCGGCGCCGTCGAGGACGGCGGCTTCGACCACGTCGGTGGGGACGGATTCCATTGCGGCGGTGAAGAGGACGACGTAGAAGCCGACGGCGGACCAGATCATGACGGCGGTGACGGCCGGCAGGGCGGTGGCGGGGTCGGCGAGCCAGGCGCGTTCGAGCGAGTCGAGGCCGACGGCGCCGAGGAGGCCGTTGAGGAGCCCGTCGCCGGGCGTGTAGACGAACTGGAAGAGCACGCCGAGGATCGCCACGGACAGGAGCTGCGGGAAGAAGTAGACGATGCGGTAGAGCCCGGAGCCGCGCACGCCGCGGCGCTTCGTGCCGCCGCCGAGGGTGAGGCAGGCGGCGAAGAACAGGGCGAGCGCGATCACGGCGGTCGGGACGATGAGGAGCAGGATCCCGTTGTTGCGAAGGGCCGCAAGGAACAGCGGGTCGGACCAGAGGTCGGCGAAGTTCGCCAGGCCCACGATCCGGGCCTCGGCCGAGAGGCCGTCCCAGTCGGTGAGGGCCAGGTAGAACGCCTGGGCGTAGGGCGAGACGACGAAGACGCCGTAGAGCAGGAGGGGCGGCGCGAGCGCCCCGATCAGGAACCGGTACCTGCCGTGTCGCATGGCCGCCCCCGCTCAGCGCTCGTACTTGACGACGGAGTCGTCGGCGGCGACGGCGTCCGCGGCGGCCTGGATGCGGTCGGCCCAGGTGTCGGGGTCGGCGCGCCCGGCGAGGAGCTCGCCGGTGGCGGTGTCCACTTCGACCGCGAGCTCGGGGTACCAGGTGCGGTACTTGTAGCCGAACACGTTCGCTCCGGCGGCGTCGAGGGCGGCGGCGACGGAGGCGAGGCCGGGCGAGAGGTCGAGGCCGTCGGTGGCACCCTTGACGACCGGCATGGCCTTCGCGGATTCGGCGAAGCCGCGGGCGACCTCGGTCGAGAAGAGGCAGCGGAGGTATTCGAGGCCGCCGCGGGGGTTGAGGGCCTGCGCGGGGACGAGGAACGACTCGCTGCTGGAGCCCTGGACGGCGCCGTACGGGAGGGCGTCGGCGGCGGTGAGGGCAGGGACGGGGGCCATCGCCATGTCGAAGCCCTCGGGGGTGACGCCCTGCTGCTCGCCCTCGATCCAGGAACCGCACGGGATGAACGCGGCCTGCCCGGTGCACCAGGCGTTCTGGGCCTCGGTGTGCGAGAGCCCCTCGGAGCCTTCGAGGATGTGGCCGCCGGTGACGAGGGCGTGGACGGCCTCGGCGGCGGCGAGGACGCCGTCCTGGCGCCAGGCGTCCGGTTCGAGGTTGTCGATGGCGTAGACGAGGTCGAGGCCCCCGGTCTTGGCGGCGAGGGACTGGAGCGGGTCCATCATGTACTCGGGGTACTTGCCCTGCCAGGTCCACGGCGCGATGCCGGCGGCCTTGATCTCGCCGCAGAGGGCGAGCATGTCGTCCCAGGTGGCCGGGGCGGTCCAACCGTGCTGCTCGAAGAGGCTGCGGGAGTACCAGATCCCCCAGACCACATAGGAGTAGTTGAGGAAGCCCGCGGTCCCGTCGAGGGTCCCGTCCTCGACGACGCCGGGCAGCAGCAGGTCGCGGACCCTGACGGCCGGGTCGTCGAGGCTGGGGGCGTCGAGGAGGTCGGCGAGGTCGGTGAGCTGACCCGCGGCGGCGAGCGCGGCGATGTCGAGGCGCCCGGCGCCGGTGTTGTCGACGACGTCCGGCGGCTCGCCGGACACGAAGCGGGGCTGGAGGACCTCGCCGACCTTCTGGAGCCCTTCGTGGGTGACGGCGGCGCCGGGGTGGCGCTCCTCGTAGAGGGTGACGGCGTGCTGGGTGTACTCGGAGCCGAAGCCGCCGTCGAAGACGACCACTTCGAGGTCGGCGCCGTCGGGGACGCCGAGCGGGTTGTCGTCGGTGACGGCGCCGGTGGCCTGCTCGGCCGGGCCGTCGCCGCCCGCGGTGACGCAGCCGGAGAGCACGGCCGATGCACCGGCCATTGTGGAGAGTTGCAGGAGGGCGCGGCGGGAGGAGCGGACGTCCATGAGGGGCCTTTCGGGAAGTCGGAGGGGACGGGGCGGGAAGGTTCAGGCGGTGCGGCGGATGCGCCCGGCGTAGCGGGCTTCGAGCGCGAGGTTGTGGTCGTCGCCGCCGGGGATGTTGGCGGACAGGTAGACCGGGGGCGTGTGCCCGGCGTCGATGAGGCGCTGCACGGCCTCGCCGACGACCATCTGGGCGAGCACGGCCGAGGTCACGGAGGAGACCGCGCCGACCGCGCCGCCGCCGGGCAGCGGCATCGCGGCGTCGCCGTAGGGCGCGCCGTTGTCGAGCACGACATCGGCGATCTCGCTGAGGCGCTTGCCGGACGGGTGCCGGGAGGGGGTCTTGGCGCTGTGCTCGGCGGAGGTGAAGGCGATCAGGGGGTGGCCCTTGTCCTTCACGAGGAGCGCGAGCTCGACGACCACGCCGTTGATGCCGGAGTTCGAGGCGACGGCGAAGACGTCGGCGGGCCCGGTCGGCACGGTTTCGAGGAGGCGGCGGGCCACGTCGGGGTCGCGCTCCAGGAACGGGTCCGCGAGCACGTCCAGCGGCTCGCCGCCCGCGAGGACGAGGTCCCGCAGCGCGATCTTGTTGGAGGGCACCAGGCCCCCGGCGCGCCCGGCCAGCTCCATCGCGAGGGCCTCGGAGTGCCCGGACCCGAACGCCTGGAGCACGCCGCCCGCACTGATCGAGTCGGCGATGAGCCGCGCGGCCTCGACGACGGCGTCGGCCTGCCGCTCCCCCACGCGGCGGATCGTCTCGGTCGCGAGGTCGAGGTAGGCCGCGCCGGTGATGCGCGCGGGGGCGGGTTCGATGGTCACTGGTCCTCCTGGGATCGGTTGCGCCGACTGCGGTTCGGCTCGTCGGCGAAGCGGTGGGCCTGCACGGCCCTGGCGGTCACCTCGAACGCTTCGGTGGTGCGCTCGTAGGTGCGCTGCGCGACGGCCACGTAGATGAGGTCGAGGACCAGCAGCTGCGAGTGCAGCGCCGAGAGCGCGGCGAGGCGGAACGTCGTCTCGCGCACGGCGGTCGTGAGCACCACGTCGGCGGCCTGCGCCATCGGCGAGCGGTCGAACGAGGTCACCGCGACGGTGAGCGCGCCCTGCTCGCGGGCCTCGGCGAGGACCTCGACGACCTCGCGGGTGCGGCCCGAGTGCGACAGGCCGATCGCCACGTCCCCGGGGCGCAGGAGCGCCGCGTTGGTGAGCGCGGTGTGCGCGTCGGGACGGAACCAGCAGGGGATGCGGATGCGCTCCAGGCGGAACGCCAGTTCCCTTGCGGCCGTGCCGCTGCTGCCCAGGCCCACGAGCTCGACGCGGCCCGCTTCGGCGACGGCCCCGGCGACCCGGTCGATCCGGTCGAGGTCGAGGCGCGAGGCGGTCTCCTGGATCGCGCGGGAGTCGGCGCTGGCGACGACCCCCAGGACCCGGTCGAGCGGGTCGCCCGGCTCGATCTCGCGGTCGATGTCGGTCTCCCAGCGGGCCTGCTCGGCGCGGCCCCCTTCGGCGGCGAGGGCCACGCGCAGTTCGGCGTACCCGGAGAAGCCGAGGACGCGGCAGAAGCGGGTGACCGTGGCCGTGGAGGTCCCGGCGCGGTCGGCGAGGTCCGCGATGGACGCCCGCGCCGCGCCGTCCGGGTCCTCCAGGATCCGCGTCGCGACCCGTTGCAGCGCATCGGGAAGCGTCGCGAGCTCCGTCCGGAGGCGCCCGACCACGCTCTGGTTCCGCACCGAAGTCACTTGAGCATTCCTTTCATTGAAGTTTCCTTATAAAGAAAATTACGATGAACACGCGGATAAGTCAACGCTTCAGGAGAATAAATTTCATCGCGGCGCACGGAAAGGGCGCCCGGACCGGGGTCCGGGCGCCCGCGGAAGGTGGTCAGGAGGCGGGGAACGCGACGTCGAACGACACCAGGAAGACCGCGACGGCGGCGGCGTAGCAGGCGACGAGGAGCGCGATCCCCGTGACGAGCCTGGTGCGGGTGCGGGCGAAGCGCCATCGCTGCCAGACGACGGTGAGCCCGAAGCAGGCCGCGACCGCCACGGCGACCGCCCGCGCCGGCGGCGTGCCGACCGAGCCGAAGGCGGCGGCGCAGAGGACGGCGACGACGAGTCCGGCGGCGAGCGCCAGCACCAGGCGGATCGGGCCGCGCAGGGACTGGGGGCGCGCCGCGGCGGCACCGCGCACCGGCTGCGAGAGAGTGGACATGCGCTGACTCCTTCTTCAATTAGCGGGGCTCCGCGAGGTGGGCGCGGGCCTGTCGAGCACATCGAGGCAACTCGATGTGCTGGTGATCACACTGCCTCGGTGCACGGGTGATTGTCAAGGCCCCCAGGGGGTGCGAAGCGATCGGGTTCGCCATGCCGGGGCAGTGGCGAGTCCGTCTATGCTGGACGTTCCGGCGCGAGACAGGAGTCCGCCATGCGAGCCGTCGTCCAGCATCGATACGGGAGCCCCGACGAGATCGGACTGGGCGAGCTCCCCCGCCCCGAGCCCGCGGAGGGTGAGGTGCTCGTCAAGGTCAGGGCCGCGTCGCTCAACGGCTCGGACCGCGAGAACCTCGCCGGGAGCCCGTTCTACGCCAGGCTCGGCGGGCTGCGCGCTCCGCGGAGACCCGTACCCGGGTCCGATGTGGCGGGTGTGGTCGAAGCGGTCGGAAGCGCCGTCACCGAGTACGCGCCCGGCGACGAGGTCTTCGGGGAGCTGCTGGGGTACCGAGGCGGTCTTGCCGAGTACGTGGCGACGCCGCCGGCGCTCCTCGCCCGCAAGCCCGCCCGGTTGTCCTTCGTGGACGCGGCGGCGATCCCGCAGGCGGGCTGCATCGCGCTCAAGGCGACCGCGGGGGTCAAGGACGGCGAGAAGGTGCTCGTCAACGGCGCGGGCGGGGCCGGGGGCGCGATGGTGATCGGGCTCGCCAAGCACTTCGGTGCCGAGGTGACCGCGGTGGACCGGGCCGACAAGGCGGACTACCTGCGGCGCGTCGGCGCCGACGACGCGATCGCGTTCGAGGACGAGGACTGGGCCGACCGGCGCGGGGCCTGGGACCGGGTCGTGGACCTGGTGGGGCACCGCTCGCCGTTCCGCGTGCAGCGGGCGCTGCGCCCCGGCGGCCGGTACCTCATGGTCGGCGGGCACGCGCGGATCCTCCTCGCGGTGCTCGTCGCCGGGCCCGCCGCGGGGATCGGGTCCCGGAAGCGGGTCCGGGTGCTCGCGGTGCCGCAGTCGCGGGCCGAGCTCGAAGCGGTGACGGCCCTCGTGCTCGACGGCGCGGTAGCGCCCGTCATCGACAGGGTGTACCCGCTCGCGGAGGCGCCCGCGGCGTTCCGGCGGCTCGCCGCCGGGGACAATCAGGGGAAGGTCGTCGTGGAGGTCGCGTGAGGTCGCTAGTCTGAGCACCCGTGCGCGACAAGGAGACGACGATGGCAGGCGACCGGATCGCGATCGTGTGGAACCCGTCGAAGACCGTGCGCGAGGACCTGCGCAAGGCCCTTCCCGCGACCGACGCGGCGCTCACGTGGCACGAGACGAGCCCCGACGACCCCGGGCGCGGCGCGACCGACGAGGCGCTCCGGACCGGGGCCGACGTGGTCGTGGCCGCGGGCGGCGACGGGACCGTGCGGGCCGTCGCCGAGCGGCTCGCCGCGACCGGCGCGCGGGCCGAACTGGGGATCGTCCCGATGGGGACCGGGAACCTCCTCGCGCGGAACCTCGGCGTGCCGCTCAACAACCTCGGCAAGGCCATGGAGCGGGCGTTCGAAGGCCGGGCCGCGGCGATCGACCTCGGCTGGGTCGAGGCCGACGTGGACGGCGAGGCCGTGCGCAGCGCGTTCGCCGTGCTGCTGGGCTTCGGGATCGACGCGCACATGATCGCCGAGACCGACGACGACCTCAAGAGCCGCGTCGGCTGGCTGGCCTATGTGGAGTCGCTGGGGCGGGCGGTGAACGCGACCGAGGTCGTGGACATCGACCTCGCGGTGGACGGCGGCGCCCCCGAGCGCACCTCGGGGCACACGCTGCTCGTCGGCAACTGCGGGACCCTCCAGGGCGGCATCCGGCTGCTCCCCGACGCCGACCCCACGGACGGCGAGCTGGACCTGCTGCTGCTCAGCGCCGAAGGCGTGGGGCAGTGGATCGACACGCTCCGGTCCTTCGTGTGGGACAACGGGGTCCGGCGCCTCATCACCGGACAGGACCGGGCCGCCAGCGCCGACACGGCGGAGCACGGGCGGGCGCGGACGCTGTCGGTGGAGCTGTCGCGGCCGCTCATGCTGGAGGTCGACGGCGACGACCTCGGCGAGACGGCGTCGTTCGCGGTCTCGGTGCAGGAGCGGGCGGTCCGGGTGCGCTAGCGGCCGGGAGCGGCGACCGAGGCGCGGGAGACGAACTCGGTCGGGAGGTTGAGCTCGGCGCCGCTGGCGTCGCCTTCGATGGCGCCCAGGAGCTTCGAGACGGCGCGGGAGCCCATGTCGCCCCAGGAGCAGCGGACGGTGGAGAGCGCGGGCGCGGACAGGTCGGCGCCGAAGATGTCGTCGAAGCCGATGAGGCTCAGATCGCGGGGGACGGCGACGCCGTGCTGCTGGCAGGCGCCGATGAGGCCGAGGGCGATGAGGTCGTTGTAGGCGAGGACGGCGGTGACGTCGGCGGCCATGACGTCGGCGAACGCCTCGGTGCCGCCTTCGCGGGTCGGCGCGGAGGACTGGATCTCCACGATGGACATGCCGCGGTCGACGGCGAGGTCGTGGGCGGTCACCCACTTCATGCCGTTCATCCAGGAGGCCTCGGGTCCGGCGAGGTAGGCGATGCGGCGGTGGCCGAGGCCGTGGAGGAGGTCGAGGGACTCGACCATGCCGGGCTGCACGTCGGGGGCGACGGAGGGGACGCCGGGGACGGGGCGGTTGACGGCCACGATCGGCTTGGCGGCGGCCAGTTCCTGGATCTGGGCGTCTTCGAGGCGGGAGGCGACGAGGAGGAGGCCGTCGACGGCGATCTGAAGGCGCTCGGCCGTGGAGCGTTCGAGCTCGGGCGACTCCTGGGAGTCGGCGAAGATGAGCATCGTGTCGTGCTCGCGGGCGATCCGCTCGGCGCCGCGCACCAGGTCGAAGTAGACGGGGTTGGTGAGGTCGGAGACGAGGAGGCCGAGGGTGCCGGTCTTGCCGGTGGGGAGGGCGCGGGCCATCGGGTTGGTGCGGTAGCCGAGGTCGGCGGCGGCCTCGCGGATGCGCTGCTCGGTGCTGGCGCTGACGCGGCCGGGCTGGTTGAGGGCCCGGGAGACGGTCGAGGGGTTGACGCCGGTGATGCGCGCGATGTCGTAGATGGTCGCGGGGGTTTTGCCCTTCGCCGCCGGACGGCGCTTGTCGCCCACGGCTCCCCCTTCGGATCGTCGATCGCCGCACGTGGGTGCGAGCACCGGCTGGACTGACTGAATCATAGGAGTCTATTTCAAGTTCCGTTGACCGGGGAGGCGCGTGAGCCGCGGGAGCGCTGGTCGGGACGGACGCGGCCCGTCCGGTGGCCGGTGTTTCGGGCCCTGCTCTGCGGACGATCCGGCATGACGGGGGTTGCGTTCCCGTCCGGGCCGGTGTTACGGTGGAAACGTTTCCGTCATGGAAACGATTCCATGAGAATGGAATCCATGACCGCAGAGGAACCACAGAGAGGTGGCACCGTTGGCCACGATCAAGGACGTCGCGGCGCGGGCCGGGGTCGCCGTCGGCACCGCCTCCCGGGTGCTCAGCGGCAGTCCGCAGACCTCCCCCGACTCGCGCAGCCGCGTGCTCGCCGCCGCCGCCGAACTCGGCTACATCGCCAACGGCCCGGCCCGCTCCCTGCGCCGCGCCCGCACCGACGTCCTCGGGCTCCTCGTCTCCGACATCCGCAACCCGTTCTTCTCGGAGCTCGCCCACGCGGCCGAGCAGGAGGCGCGCGCCCACGGCTACACGGTGATCCTCGCGAACGCCAACGAGGACGCGGCGCAGGCGGACGCCGTGCTCGACGTCTTCGCCTCGCAGCGCATCGACGGGCTCCTGCTGTCGCCGCAGGGCCCCAAGACGCCGCGCCTGGAGGCGCTGCTCGCCTCGGACCTGCCGATCGTGCTGCTCAACCGGTCGATCGAGGGCGTTGACGCGCCGCTGTACGGCACCGACAACGCGGGCGGCGTGGCCCAGGCGCTCAAGTGGCTCCAGCGCCGCGGGCATCGCGACGTCGCCTTCATCGGCGGCCCGGAGACGTTCTCGACGGGCGCGGAGCGCCACGACGCCTACCTGGCCGGGCGCGAAGCGCACGGGATCTGCACCGACGACGCCCTGGTCGACGCGGGCGACTTCCTCGCCGACGGCGCCGCCGAGGCGATGCTCCGCATCCTCGACCGCGGGGCGCTCCCGACGGCGGTCTTCGGCGCCAACGGCCAGACGACCCTGGGCGCCATGCGCGCCGTCCACGAGCGACTCGGCGCCGAAGCGGCCTCGCTCATCGAGTTCGTGTCCTTCGACGACGTCGAGTGGTTCGCCTTCATGTCCCCGCCCGTGAGCGCGGTGAAGAACGACGCCCCCGAGATCGGCCGCGCCGGAGTCCGCGGCCTCCTCGCCCTCATCAACGGCGGCACCGCAACTTCGCAGCGCATCGCCACCACCTTCATCGACCGCTCCGCGGGAAGTGCCGCATGACCGACCGCAGCCCGAATCCCGACACCGCGGACCGCTGCCGCGCGGTGCGCGTCCCCGTGCCCTCTCCGTCGAGCGGCCGCCTCGCATCACGAGCGCACGACCGGGCAGGCCGCGCCCGCGCGGCTTCGCGTCGCGCCATGGTGCTCGCCACCGGCCCGGCCGGAGGTGCCGCATGAGCACCCCGATCGCGCCCTCGTCGTCCGCTGCCGCCGACGGCGATCGCCGGCGCACCCGTGTGCTCGTGGTCGGCAGCGTCAACATCGACGATGCCGTTCGCGTGCAGCGGTTCCCCGGGCCCGGAGAGACCGTGGGCGCGCGGTCGGCGGACACCGCGCTCGGCGGGAAGGGCGCCAACCAGGCCGTCGCCGCGGCCCGCGCGGGGGCCGAGGTGCGGATGGTCGGGGCCGTCGGCGCGGGCGACGGCGGTCCGCTGCTCGCGGCGCTCGATGCCGACGGGGTCGGCACCGCCGGCGTCGCGCGCCTGGACGGCGTCCCGTCGGGCCGCGCCTTCGTGTTCATCGACGATGCCGCCGAGAACTCGATCGTCGTCGTCGCGGGGGCGAACCGCGCGATTCCGGATGCGGCCGTTCAGGAGGCGTGCCGGACGCTCGGCCCCGGCGACGTGGTGCTGCTCCAGAACGAGGTCCCGGCGGCGACCTCCCGACTCGCCGCGGGGCTGGCCCGCGAGGCGGGCGCGGCGGTCGTCTGGAATGCGGCTCCGGCACCGGAGTCCTCAGAGGAACTGGTCGATGGGCATGACCTCCTGCTGGTGAACGAGCACGAACTCGGACGACTCGCAACGCTACTCGGCGCCGCCGACATCCCCCCGGCCCTGAATTCGAACAGCGGCACCCGACCGGCCGCGGTCCCGCGGACCGGTTCCGAAGGGACCGCGCCGATCCGGCCGACCGGAATCGAAACGCCGGTGGACCGACTGGTCGCCGCGGTCGCCGCGGCGACCGGGGCCGACGTCATCTGCACCCTCGGCGCCGAAGGCGCGGTGTACCGCGTCGGCGGCGAGACCGGACGCGCCGCGGCCCGCCGGGTCGAGGCCGTCGACACCACCGCAGCTGGCGACACGTTCGCCGGCTACTTCGCGGCGCTCGCCGAGCTGCCGCTGCGCGAACGGCTCCGGCGCGCCCTCGACGCCGCGTCGCTCGCGGTCACCCGACCAGGGGCCTCCGCCTCGATCCCGCACCGGGACGAGGTCCGGCGACTCAACGCCGAGAGGCCTACCGCCGCAACCGAAAGGAACACCACTCGATGAGGATCGCGCTCGGAGCCGACCACGCCGGCTTCCCCATGAAGGACACCGTCCGCCAGGTGATCGAGGGCCTGGGGCACGAGGTCCTCGACTGCGGCACCGGCAGCACCGAGCCCGTCGACTTCCCGGACATCACGCAGGACACCTGCCGTCCGGTCCAGGACGGGCGCGCCGACCGCGCGATCCTCGTGTGCGGCACCGGCCAGGGCGCGGTCATGGCCGCGAACAAGCTCAGCGGCATCCGCTGCGGGCTCGCCCACGAGCCGTACTCCGCGCACCAGGCCGTCGAGCACGACGACGCGAACGCGATCGCCATGGGCGCCTGGCTCGTCCCCCACGCGCTCGTCCCCGACATCGTGCGCGAGTTCCTCGGCGCCGTCTTCGACGACGACGAGGACACGCGCCGCCGCGTCGCCAAGCTCAACGCCCTCGACTGACCTGCCCGCCCATCCGCTCCCGGCACCGATCAAAGGAGATCCCCCGCATGACCCAGACAGCGACCGCCCCCATACGCAGCCCGCTCGGCTCGAAGGACCGCGTCAAGACCGCCATCGCGGCGGCCGCGGGCACCAGCGTCGAGAACTACGACTTCATCGCCTACGGCACGGCCGCCGCGCTGTACTTCGGCCCGGTGTTCTTCCCGTCCGAGGACCCCTTGACGAGCACGCTCCTCGCGTTCGCGACCCTCGCGGTCGGCTTCGTCATGCGCCCCCTCGGCGGCGCCGTCGGCGGGTACCTCGGCGACCGCTACGGCCGCAAGCCCGTCCTCGTCGGCGCCATGATCGTCATGGGCGCCGCGACCTTCGCGATCGGCCTCATGCCGACGTACGCGCAGATCGGCGTCGCCGCCCCGATCATCCTCACCGCCGTCCGCATGGTCCAGGGCCTCGCGTTCGGGGCCGAATGGGGCGGCGCGATCACCATGGCGTACGAGCACGCGCCGTGGCACCGCCGCGGCATGTTCGCCGCGATCCCCCAGTCCGGCAACCCGCTCGGCATCGCCCTCGCCTCCGGCATGTTCGCGTGGAGCGCGACCCTCGAAGGCGACTGGCAGTGGCGCACGCCGTTCCTGTTCAGCGCCGTCCTCGTCATCGTCGCGCTCATCGTGCGCTCCCGCCTCTCGGAGTCGCCCGAGTTCCAGGAGGCGCAGGCCGCCGGGAAGACCGAGAAGAACCCGTTCATCGCGACGTGGCGCGACGACTGGCGCGGCATCCTCCGCGTCATCGCCCTGCGCATCGTCGAGTCGTTCGCGTACTACTCGACCGCCACGTACCTGCTGAACTACATCTCCGAGCGCGAACCGGACCTGCGGCCCGTCGCGCTCGGCGCGATCACCGCCGCGAGCATCACCGCCATCGCCGTGACGTTCCTGGCCGGCACGCTCACCGACCGGATCGGCAGGCGCCCCATCTACATCGCCGGGTGCATCGCGGCCGCGGTCTTCGCGTTCCCCATGTACCTCTTGACGAACGACGGCGAGCCGGCGCTCGTGGTCGCGGTGTTCGTCATCGGCATCGGCCTCATCCACGCGTCCCTCACCGGCACGCAGGGCTCGCTGCTGACCGAGCAGTTCCGCACGGCCACAAGGACCTCCGGCGCCTCGCTCGGGTACCAGATCGCCGCCGCGCTCGGCGGGTTCGCGCCGCTCCTCGCGGCCGCGCTGGTCGGGAAGTTCGGCTGGCCCGGCGCGTCGATGCTGTACCTGTTCGCCGCGCTCGTCGGCCTGGTCGGCATCCTCTTGACGAAGGAGACGTGGGGCCGCGAGGAGCGCGCCCGCGTGAACGAACTCGTCGCCAAGGCCCGCAGAGGATTAGAACAGGGCTCCGGAGGGCACCCCTGCCCTTCGGAGCACCGATGTGCATCGACGGACGACATGCGCCCCGGCCGATCAGCATGCGGGAGGACGACGAAAATGACCGACACACGACAGGAACAGCGCAGGACCAAATCCGGCGAGTACGCCCACCTGGAGCCGCTGTTCACCGAACTGG
>NZ_PVTJ01000013.1 GCF_003002955.1 Glycomyces artemisiae | reverse complement strand
CTCGACAAGGTTCGACAAACTCGCCGTCCGATACCAGGCCACCATCCAAGTCGCGATCATCCTCGACTGGAAACCGACTTCGTAAACACGACCTAACCGCGGTCGAGGAGGGCTTGCATTTCCCCGAAGTCGGTGCCGTCTTCGAGAGGGGCGTAGGAGTCGGCTTCGAGGAGGGCGATCGTCGCATGGCGGGCCGCCGCGTAGGCCGCCGAGGCGAGGCGGGGGCCTAGGCTGATCCGGGCGACGCCGAGGGCCGCCAGCGCAGAGGGCGCGGGCGCGCCGGGGCCTGCCATCACGTTGAGCGGCAAGTCAATCGCCTGTACGAGCGCAGCGACCGTGTCGGGGTCCGTGACGCCCGGAACGAAGATGCCGTCCGCTCCCGCCGCCGCGTAGGCCGCGGCGCGTTCGACCACCGCGTCGAAGCGGGTGGCGGGGTCGCCGATGCCGGCGAGGTAGATGTCGATGCGGGCGTTGAGGAACAGGTCCGGGCCCGCGCCTTCCCGGGCCGCGGCGAGGCGTTCGGCCTGTTCGGCGATCGGGCGCAGGGAGCCCGGCGTCTCGGCCACGGTGTCCTCGATGTTGACGCCGACCGCGCCCGCCTCCGCGACCGCCGCAAGGGTCTCGGCGACGTCCTTCGCGGTGGCGCCGAACCCGGATTCGATGTCGGCGGTGACCGGGACGTCGACGGCGCGTGCGACCCGCTCGACGAGGGCGATGGCCGCGTCGCGGTCGAGGCGGTCGCCGTCGGGGCGGCCGAGGCTCCAGGCGACTCCGGCGCTGGTGGTGGCGATGGCGGCGGCGCCCGCGGAGGCGATGACCGCGGCGCTGGCGGCGTCCCAGCAGTTCGGGAGGATCAGGGGCGGGGTGGTGTGGAGGGCGCGGAAGCGCGCGGCCCGGTCGTTCGTCATGGGGCAATCAAAGCAGCCGTGTCGCCTCGTGTCTGGCCGGAAAACGACATGACCGTCGGAGGGAGGCGTCAACCGATCGGTTGACGCGGCGGATCAACCGGTGGCTCCGCCGCGTGGGCGATGGCGGCGGGCGCGGTTGCTGCGAGGGTTGTTCCCGTACCGGACAGGGAGGAACCCATGGCGATCATCGAAGTCGAAGACCTGGTGAAGCACTACGGCGAGCAGCGCGCCGCCAACGGCGTCTCGTTCACAGTGGACGAAGGGGAGATCTTCGGCATCCTCGGCCCCAACGGGGCGGGCAAGACCACCACCGTCGAATGCGTCGAGGGCCTGCGCACCCGCGACGCCGGCCGGGTCTCGGTCATGGGCCTCGACCCCGCGCGGGACGTGAAGGAGCTCAGGCAGGTCCTGGGCATCCAGCTCCAGGAGAGCCGCCTGCCCGACCGGATGCGCGTCGGCGAGGCGCTCGACCTGTACCGCTCGTTCTACCGCTCCCCCGCCGACCCCGGGCGGCTCATCGAATCGCTCGGCCTGGGCGCGAAGCGCAAGACCCCCTTCGGGAAGCTCTCGGGCGGGCAGCAGCAGCGGCTGTCGATCGCGCTGGCGCTCATCGGGAACCCGCGCGTGGCGGTCCTCGACGAGCTGACCACGGGCCTCGACCCGCAGGCGCGGCGCGACACGTGGGACCTCATCGAGCAGGTGCGCGACTCGGGCGTCACGATCGTGCTGGTCACGCATTTCATGGACGAGGCCGAGCGGCTGTGCGACCGCCTCGCCGTGATCGACGCCGGGAAAGTGGTCGCCGTCGACACGCCCGCCGGACTCACCGCGCGCGTCAGCGCCGAGCAGCGCGTGCGGTTCCGGCCCTCCGCGGACTTCCCCGACGCGCTCCTGCTGGACCTCCCGGAGGTCGCCGCGGTCGAGCGGAACGGCTCCCAGGTGGTCGTGGCCGGGTCCGGGAACCTGCTCCAGGCCGTCGCGTCGGTCCTGGCGCGCAGCCACATCGTCGCCGCGGACCTGCGCGTGGAGCAGGTCAGCCTGGACGACGCGTTCGTCGCCCTCACCGGCAAGCCAGTCGAGTCCTGAGCCCCGGAACCGGAATCTGAATCCGAACCTGAATTCCCGCAACGGAAGAGGAGAGCCCTCATGTCGTCACTGCTGAAACTCACCGCCGCCGAGGCCCGCCTGTTCGTGCGCGACCCCACCTCGCTCGTCATCGGCCTGCTCCTGCCGACGGTCATCCTCGTCGGGCTCGGCGCGGTCCCGATCCTGCGCGAGCCGTCCGCCGACATGGGCGGGGTCCGGTTCGTGGACTACTTCGCGCCCTCGGTGATCGTCATGTCCGTGGCCGTCATCGGCCTCACCACCCTGCCCGCGGTCATGGCGGGGTACCGCGAGCGCGGCGTCCTGCGCCGCATGCGGACCACGCCGGCGCACCCGGCGAAGCTCCTTGTCGCGCAGTTGATCGTGAACGTCGCGGCGGCCCTGGCCTCGGCGCTGCTCGTGGTCGTGGCGGGCCGCCTCGCCTACGGCGTGCCGCTGCCGCAGAACCCGCTGGGGTTCGCGCTCGCGTTCGTCCTCGGGATCACCGCGGTCTTCGCGATCGGTATGCTCGTGGCGGCCGTCGCGGGCACCGCGCGGGCCGCCTCCGGGATCTCGACGGTCCTGTTCATGTCGGTCATGTTCTTCGGCGGCGTGTACCTCCCCCGGTTCATGCTCCCCGACGCGGTGGCCCGGGTCGGCGACTACGTGCCGCCGGGCGTGCAGACCCTGCTCGACAGCTGGAACGGCGAGAGCCCCGACCCGGTGCAGCTCCTGGCGATGGCGGCGATCGCCGTGGCCGCGGGCGCGGCGTCGGCGCGGATCTTCAAGTGGGAGTGACGAGCATGGGAGCCGAGCAGGCGGAGGCCGAGGTCAAGTCGCGCCAGTCGCGGATCTTCGGGTTCTACGGCCGGTTCATGGACGTGGTCCCGTACCTGACGCTCGCGATCAGCGTCTGCCTCAGCTCGCTCATCACCGAGATGCCCCCGGCCGACCGGACCGCCACCGCGGTCCTGTCGGCCGCGGCCGCGCTCTGGGTGTACTTCGGGTTCACCCGCATGTCGGCGGAGCCGCAGGTCCCGTTGGCGCGCATGACGGTGTACTTCGCGGGGCTCACCGTCCTCGGGTTCACGCTGATGCGCTTCGACATGCTGTTCTTCGTCTTCGTGATCACCGGGTTCTTCCACGCCGGGCTGCTTCGTCCGTTGTGGATGGTGGTGGTCGGGATCGGCGCGACGTCGCTGGTGGTGAACTCGACGGTGACCGACGAGCCGAGCGCCGAGGGCATCGCGGTGTATGCGGTGATCGTGTGCATCCAGACCGTCGCGATCAGCCTGGGATTCGTCATGAACGACCGGATGGAGCGCCTCCGCGCCCAGCGCGAGGAGGCGTTCGCGGCGCGCGAGGCGGCCATGGAGGAGAACGCGGGCCTGCACATGCAGCTCATGACGCAGGCGCGCGAGGCGGGCGTCCTCGACGAGCGCCAGCGCATGGCCCGCGAGATCCACGACACCGTCGCGCAGGGCCTCGCGGGGATCATCGCGCAGCTCCGGGCGGTGGACGCGGCGGCGGACGAGGCGCAGCGGCGCCGCCACCTCGACAGCGCCGTGGAGCTGGCCCGCGAGAGCCTCGCGGAGGCCCGGCGCACCGTGCGGGCGATCGGCCCGGCGACGCTGGAGGAGGCGCAGCTGCCGGAGGCGCTCGCGGAGGTCGCCGCGAAATGGTCGGCGGCCCAAGGGGTCCCGGTGGAAGTGGTGACCACAGGGGACGCGAGGCCGATGCACCCGGAGGTGGAGGTGACGCTGCTGCGGGTCGCGCAGGAGGCGCTCACCAACGCCGCCAAGCACGCCGGCGCGGGCCGCGTCGGCATCACGCTTTCCTATATGGAGGACGAGTTGGCACTGGACGTGCGCGACGACGGGTCCGGGTTCGCGCCCGGGCGGACCGCGGCGGGGGCGAAGGGCGGGTACGGGCTCCCGGCGATGCGCCAGCGGGTGGGCCGGATCGCGGGGAGCCTGTCGGTCGAGTCGGAGCCGGGCCGGGGCACGGTGGTCTCGGCGATCGTCCCGGCGCTCGCGGCGGTGCCCGATGGGGGCTGAGCCGATCCGCGTGCTCATCGCCGACGACCATCCGGTGGTGCGCGACGGGCTGCGCGGCATGTTCGCGCGGGGCGGGGACATCGAGGTGGTGGGCGAGGCGGCCGACGGGCGCGAGGCGGTGGACCGGGCGCTCGCGCTGGAGCCGGACGTGGTGCTCATGGACCTGCGGATGCCGGGCACCGACGGGGTGGCGGCGATCCGGGAGCTGGCCGCGCGGGGGTCGGCGGCGCGGGTGCTGGTGCTGACGACGTACGACACGGACTCGGACGTGCTGCCCGCGGTCGAGGCGGGCGCGGCCGGGTACCTGCTCAAGGACGCGTCGCCGGAGGAGCTGCGGCGGGCGATCCGGGCGGCGCACGAGGGCGGGACGGTGCTGGCGCCGTCGGTGGCGTCGGTGCTCATGGCGCGGGTGCGGCGGCCGGAGCCGGCGGCGGCGGGGCCGCTGAGCGAGCGGGAGCTGGAGGTGCTGGCGCTGATCGCGAAGGGCCGCAGCAACAGGGAGGCGGCGCGGGCGCTGTTCATCAGCGAGGCGACGGTGAAGACGCATCTGGTGCACGTGTACGCGAAGCTGGAGGTCAACGACCGGGCGGCGGCGGTGGCGGCCGCGTACGAGCGGGGGCTGCTGACGCCGAAGGGGCGGTGAGGCCGCGGCCGGGGCGACTCGCGCACGAGAGAGCGCTCTCTGTTCGCGCGCGGCGATTCGGTCGCCCCGGCCGCGGGGCCGTCAGGTGACGGTCAGGGTGAGGCGGGTCGGGTTGCCGTCGAAGGCGACGCCGGACTGGTCGGGGACGCCGTCGGGAGTGACGTCGTCGTAGGGGAACGCGTAGCCGATCGGCGAGTTGTCGTGGACGGCGCGCGCGTAGTGGTTGGTGATGTCGTGGGCGTAGAAGTCCGCGACCGGGGCGCCGTTCGGCTGGTCCGGGTGGTTGTGGACGGTG
The DNA here is from genome assembly GCF_003002955.1 of Glycomyces artemisiae. Classification (GTDB taxonomy): domain Bacteria; phylum Actinomycetota; class Actinomycetes; order Mycobacteriales; family Micromonosporaceae; genus Glycomyces; species Glycomyces artemisiae. The sequence continues at coordinate 146,874 of NZ_PVTJ01000013.1, read as the reverse complement.
CTGCGGTTGAACGCGGCGGCGAGGCGCGCGAGGGCGGCCTTCTTCGCGTCGGAGTCGGTGGGCACGTTGGCGAACGGCCCGTGGTTGCAGGTGAAGATGTCGCGGTCGTCGGGCTTGGTGAAGGTGGAGCCGTCGTTGAAGACGAGGTTGTCGCCCTGCACGCGGCCGGTGAGGACCCCGCGCCCGCCCTGGAGGTCGATGCGGAGGTCGTTGGCGCGGTAGTGCTCCCAGACCTCGTTCACGTAGCCGCTCCAGTAGCCGTTGAACGGCATGTCCGGCTGGCCGAAGTAGGGGGCCATGACGTTCTGCGGCGACATGACGCGGAGGATCTTCCCGCCGCCGTCGCGCATGACCAGGGTGTCCCACGGCCGGCCGTCGGCGGCGGCCTGGGCTTCGAGGTCGGCGGCGATGCTCTCGACCGCGCCGCGGTCGAGCGCGGCCACCGAGTGGTCGCCGTCGCCTTGGAGGCGCAGGGCGATCGGGAGCGCGGTGACGAGGTCGACGTAGCTGACGTTCACGAACAGCTGCACGTCGTTGAAGGTGAACTCGCAGAACGAGGCGATCTTGCCGAAGTTCGCGTCGTTGGCGTTCTGGAACGCGGGCTCGACGAGCGCGGGGCCGGGGTTCACGAAGAACTCCAGTTTGGACTCGCGCACGAAGTACACGCGGGCGCCGTACATGCGCGGCAGGGTGACCACGACCGGCGCGGCGCCGGGCGCGTTCAGCGGGATCGCGCAGTCGACCGGGAGCGGCGTGTTCGTGCTCCCGGGCTGCTCGATGTAGTAGGGGCCCTGGCCGCCGGGGCGCAGGAGCATCATGCGGTCGGTGCCGAACTCGCGGCCGGTGACGTAGGCGTGCACGTCGCTCGTGTCGGTGTCGTTGGCGAGCGCGAGTTCGCAGGTGGCGGGCGCGGCGTCGGCTGCGGGGACGGCCCAGGTGCGCCACCAGGGCGAGCTGGCGGCGACGGCCCCTCCGGCCGCGGTCAGGGCGATCATGGATCTTCTTGAGACCATCGCGAACCTCCGTGGTGCGGAAATCGAGGAATCCGCACATTAACACGGTTTGTTAAAAGATCAAAGGGGCGAACCCGGTAATACCAGCAATTTACGGACAGGCCCGAGTCGTGCACCAAGGGTGAGTGATGTCGGGTATTGACCTGGGGGCGTTCGGGTTTGTAGAGTACCGAATAGATCGACGCATTGAAACGATTCACTTTCTGGGGGCCACTTGCCTGCTCTCGAACCCGATCCCGCCCCGGCGGCCGCACCGCCGCCCGTTCCCGCGGTCTCGCTCAGGGGCGTCGCCAAGTCCTTCGGCGCCGTCAGGGCCCTCCGTGGCGCGGACCTCGACCTCTACCCTGGCGAAGCCCATGCGCTCGTGGGCGAGAACGGCGCCGGGAAGTCCACATTGATCAAGATCCTGGCGGGGCTGTACCGCCCCGACGCCGGGGCCGTGGAACTCGACGGCGAACCGGTCGCCTTCGCCGACACCGCCGCCGCGATGGACGCCGGGATCGCCGTGATCTACCAGGAGCCCGCGCTGTTCGGCGACCTCTCCGTCGCCGAGAACCTCTTCATCGGGCGCCAGCCCAAGGGCCGCTTCGGCCTCATCGACCGCGCCGCCATGAACCGCGACGCCGCCGCGCTCTTCGCGCGCCTCGGCGTCCCCATGGACCCCGACCGGCCCGCCAAGGGCCTGTCGATCGCCGACCAGCAGCTCGTCGAGATCGCGAAGGCCATCTCCCGCAGCGCCCGCGTCATGGTCATGGACGAGCCGACCGCCGCGCTCTCCGGCGTCGAGGTCGAGCGCCTCTTCGGAGTCGTGCGGGCCCTGCGCGAAGACGGCGCCGCGGTCCTGTTCATCTCGCACCGCTTCGACGAGGTCGAGGCGCTGTGCCAGCGCGTCACCGTGATGCGCGACGGCGCGCACGTCTCCACCGACCTCCTCGCCGACGTCGCCGTCGAGGAGCTGGTGCGGCGCATGGTCGGCCGCGATCTCGGCGCGATGTTCCCGAAGCAGGACGTCGCGGCGGGCGAGGTGGTCCTCGAAGTCGAGGGGCTCACCCGCGAGGGGCTGTGCCGGGACGTCTCGTTCACGGTGCGCGCCGGGGAGATCGTGGCGCTCGCGGGGCTCGTGGGCGCGGGGCGCAGCGAGGTCGTGCAGGCGGTGTTCGGAATCGGGCCGCGCGACGCCGGCCGGGTGAAGGTGGACGGCCGGGAGCTGCCCGCGGGGAGCCCGCGTGCGGCGATGCGGGCCGGGGTGGCCCTGGTGCCGGAGGACCGGCGCCAGCAGGGCCTGCTCCTCGATCTGTCCATTATGCGCAATGCGACGATCACGCGGCGGCACCGCTTGTCGCGCTTCGGGTTCCTCATCGGCGGCGCGGAGCGGCGCGCGGCGGCGGACTGGAGCGCGCGACTCAACGTCAAGTTCGGGGACCTCGCCGATGCGGCCGGGACGCTCTCGGGCGGGAACCAGCAGAAGGTCGTGCTCGCGAAGTGGCTGGCGACGGGCCCGAAGGTGCTCATCGTCGACGAGCCGACCCGCGGCATCGACGTGGGCACGAAGGCCGAGGTGCACCGGCTGCTGTCTTCCCTTGCGGCGGACGGGGTCGCGGTGCTCATGGTGTCCTCCGAGCTGCTGGAGGTGCTCGGGATGGCCGACCGGGTCCTGGTGATGCGCGAGGGGCGGATCGCCGGGGAGCTGGGGCGTGACGAGGCGACGGAGGAGTCGGTGATGGTGCTGGCGACGGGGGCGGCATGACGGCGCTCGCGAAGGCGCGGACCGGGTCCGCAGGGCTCGACCTGGTGCTGCGGTTCCGGGCGCTCGGGCTCGTCGTCGCGCTCGCGGTGCTCGTGGGGGTGACGACGGCGCTGAACCCGCGGTTCCTCAGCGCGCAGTCGGTGCGGGACCTGCTGTTCGCGGCGGCGGTGACGCTGCTGCTGGCGTGCGGGATGACCGTGGTGGTCCTGACGCGCGGCATCGACCTGTCGGTGGGCTCGGTGCTGGGACTGTCGGCGTATGTCACCGGGAGCGCGTTGAGCGCCACGGGGATGGGGACGGCGCTCGCGCTGGGGCTGGGCCTGGCGGTCGGCGCGGCGTGCGGGGCGCTCAACGGCGTCATCGTCTATTTCGGACGGGTGCCGCCGCTGGTGGCGACGCTGGGGACGCTGTACGTGCTCCGCGGCGTCGTGTACTTCATCGCGGGCGGCACGCGGATCAACGCCTCGGACCTGCCGCGCGGGTTCCTCGACTTCGGGAGCGGGCACGTGCTCGGCGTGCCGTACCTGTTCGCGGTGTCGGTGCTGGTCCTGGCCGCGGTCGGGGTGTTCCTGGGCCGGTACCGGGCCGGGCGGGACCTGTACGCGCTCGGGTCGAACCCGGAGGCCGCGCGCCTCGCGGGCGTCCCGGCGGGGCGGCGGCTGATGACGGCGTACGTGCTGTCGGGCGCGCTCGCCGGGCTCGGCGGGGTGCTGTACGCGGCCCGGTTCGGGACCGTGGACGCCTCGGCGGGGTACGGGATGGAGCTCGACGTGGTCGCCGCGGTCGTGGTCGGCGGCGTGGCGATCTTCGGCGGGGCGGGGACGGCACTGGGTGCCGGGCTCGGGGCGCTGCTGCTCACCGTCATCGACAACGCCCTGCCGGTGCTGCGCATCGACCAGTTCTGGCAGCAGGCGATCGTCGGCGCTTTGATCCTCGCGGCCATCGCGCTCGACCGGCTCGTGAGCGTCAGGGCCGCGAGGGCACTGCGAACGAAGGGGTCCCATGTCCGCTGACCTGCGCCGCCTCGCGCGGCCCCTCATGACGTGGGACGCCGCGATCATCGCGGTCACCCTGGCGTTCCTGGTCGTCGCGTCGATGACGGTGGAGCACTTCGGGACCGCGCGCAACGCCGGGTACATCATTCTGGACCTGGCCCCGATCCTGCTGCTGGCCTTGACGATGACGCTCATCGTCACGACCGGGGAGATCGACCTGTCGGTGGCGAGCACCGTGGGCCTCACCAGCGCCGCGATGGGCGTCATGTGGAACGGCGGCATGGCGCTGGAGACGATCATGCCGGTCGCCGTGCTGCTCGGGGCGGTCCTCGGGGCGGTGAACGGGCTGTTCGTCACCGGGTTCGGGCTGCCGTCGCTCGCGGTCACGATCGGCACGCTCGCGCTGTACCGGGGCCTGGCGTACGTGCTCCTCGGCGACACGGCGGTCGCCGACTGGCCGCGGCTGTTCACGGGCTGGACGCTCGGGACGATCGGCGATGGGCCCGTGCCGAACGTGCTGATCCCGATGCTGGTCCTCGCGCTCGCCTGCGGGCTCGTGCTCCACGCGACGCCGGTCGGCCGCTCGATCTACGCGGCGGGCGCGAACCCGATCGCCGCCTCGCGTGCGGGGATCGGCGTGGGGCGCTTGAAGTTCTGGCTGTACGTCGCCTCCGGGGCGATGGCCGGGCTCGTCGGCGTCCTGTGGACGCTCCGGTACTCCTCGGCGCGCGCCGACAACGCCGCCGGCCTTGAACTCACCGTCATCGCGGTCGTGCTCCTCGGCGGCGTGTCGATCTTCGGCGGCAAGGGCGCGCTGCCCGGCGTGCTCGCCGCCGTGGTCCTGCTGGTGTCGGTGCAGAACGCGCTGCGCCTGGCGCACGTCTCCACCGAGGCGCTCACCGTCGTCACCGGCACCCTCCTCATCGCCGCCGTCCTCGCACCGAACGCCTTGGGCGCCTTGCGGACCGCACTCCGCAGACGCCGCACCACCGCCACCGGCCGAACCGCATGAAAGGCAGCAAGCCCATGAACCGCAGACGCCTGACCCTCCTCACCACCCCGATCCTGGCCGCGGCCCTCCTCGCCGGCTGCGGCGGCACCACCCAGGGCGACGACGACGCCGGCGGCGGCCCCGCGGGCGACGCCAGCGCCGACCCCAACGCCGAGTATGAGACCGGCCTGTCGTTCGCGATGCTCCCGAAGTCGGTGAACAACCCGTACTTCGACGCCTCCAGCACCGGCGCGGAGGCCGCGGCGACCGCCCTGGAGGGCGCGTTCGAGTACACCGGGCCCTCCGATGCGTCAGCGTCGTCGCAGGTCAGCTACATCGACACGTTGAGCCAGCAGGCCACCGACGTGATCCTCCTGTCGGCCAACGACCCGAACGCGCTGTGCTCCTCGCTGGAGCAGGCCCGCGCGGGCGGGTCCGTCGTCGTCACCTTCGACTCCGATGTGGACTCCTCGTGCCGGGACCTGTTCGTGTCGCAGGTGGACAGCGACGAGGTCGGCCTGGCGCTGCTGGAGATGGCCGCGGAGCAGATCGACGCGACCGGCGAGATCGCGATCCTCTCGGCGACCGCCAACGCCACCAACCAGAACGCGTGGATCGAGGTCATGGAGGCCGAGCTGGAGTCGAACCCCAGCTACGCCGACATGGAGCTGGTCGACGTCGTGTACGGCGACGACGAGGACGAGAAGTCGTTCTCCGAGACCCAGGGCCTCCTCCAGGCCCACCCGGACCTGAAGGCGATCATCTCCCCCACCACGGTCGGCATCGCCGCGGCGGCCCGGTACCTCTCGGGCTCGGAGTTCAAGGGCCAGGTGGCCCTCACCGGCCTCGGCACGCCGAACCAGATGCGCGAGTTCGTGAACGACGGCACGGTCACCGAGTTCGCCCTCTGGGACCCGACCGCCCTGGGCGAGCTCGCCGCCTACACGGGCGCGGCCGCCGCATCGGGCATCATCACCGGCGCCGAAGGCGAGGTGTTCACCGCGGGCGACCTCGGCGAGTACACGGTGGGCGCCGACGGCGTCGTCACCCTCGGCCCGCCCACGAGGTTCAACGCCGACAACATCGACGACTTCGACTTCTGACCCCCGCAAACCGGGCGGCCGCTCGCGCGGCCGCCCGGCCAAGGGGTTCTTGGGCAGGCGTAATGGCGGGGGGAGGCACCCGCCCCGGCATCAACGATGCCCGACGGGTACGACATCCCCCCAGCGGCTATTCGCGAGCAGCCTCGATTTCCGCGAGGGCCTCGCCGGGGATGCGGCGGGGCAGTTCGACCAGGACCTCCGTGCGGCCTCCGGCGAGGCGTTCGCGGAGTTCGCCGAGGCCCTTGGCGGTGACGCGGATCTGCGGCGGGTCGATCACGCGGCGGCCGGTCCGGGGGTGCGAGTGCGACTGGGGGATCTCGGAGAGCCTCCCGGCCGCGATCGCGGACTGGTAGACGCGCCACGAGTGGTCGCTGCGCTGGCGGTAGGTCCACCCGAGGTCCCCGAGCGCGGCGAACAGGCGGTTCTGCCCGATCTCGATCGACGGGTCCCGAGAGAGGATCTTCGCGGCGTCGGCGACCGAGAAGTCGCCGCGCCCGGAGGCGAGCACCTCCCACGAGGCCGCCGCCGGGGCGATGTCGGCGAGCTTGACCTGCAAGCGGCGCTTGGCTTCCAGCGCGGCGAGGTAGCGGCGGGCCACCTCGATCTCGTCGAGCTCGTCGGCGTCCACAGGGGTCGGCGCGACCGCGACGTCGGCGGCGATCCCGCGAAGGACCACGGCCGTCTGCGCGGCGTCCTGATAGCGCTGCCACGCGCGGTAACCGAGGTGCGGCATGGCATCCCGCGCGGCGGGCTGCTGAACGGGGGCGGATTCGAGCATGTTCGGCTCCTCTCGGGAGGGCGTCCTCAGCGGCTTCCAAGGACCGTCCTTACCTTCGATCATACGTTCGGGGTACGACATTTTCCCTCCCCGCGAACACCCCGATTTCCCCAGTTCAGCGGGGAAATTTCGACGGTCCCGGCCACCGCCGCGTGCCGCCCTGCCCTACCCTTGGAGGCGACCATCCGCACCCCCGGGAGTGAGCACTTGGACGACGCGGCACCGACCCTCCAGGACATCCTGCGCCGCCGCCAGCAGGACGCCTTCGTCGGCCGCGACTCGCGGCTCGCCGAGTTCCGCACCAACCTCCACCTCCCGCCCGCCGACCCCGCGCGCCGCTACATCGTCAACGTCTCCGGCATCGCCGGCGTCGGCAAGTCCTTCCTCCTCCAGCAGTTCCGCCGCATCGCCCAGGCCGAAAGCGCCGCCTGCGCCTATGTGGACGAGGACTACTTCGAGGTCGTCGAGACCATGTCCGCCATCGCCGCCGACCTCGCCGCCCAGGACGCCCGCCTCGCCGAATTCGAAGCCCAGCTCGCCACCTACCGCCAGCGCCGCAGCGAGCTCGAAAGCGATCCGAATGCGCCCCTCGGCGACATGCTCACCACGAGCACGGTGCGCGCGGGCATGGCCCTCGCGAAGACGGTGCCGGTGGCGGGTGCGATCACCGAGTTCGTCGATGCCGATGCGCTTGCATCGCAAGCCAACCGGTTCCGCGCCTTCTTGGTGCAGAAGTTCAAGAAGAAGGCCGACATCGACCTGCTGCTGTCCCCGGTCGACGTGCTGACGCGGGAGTTCGTCGGCGCGGTCAATCGGATCGCCGCGGAGCGGCCGGTCGTGCTCTGCTTCGACACCTTCGAACGCACCGCGCCTTATCTAGAGGACTGGCTCCTCGACCTGTTCTCGGGCAAGTTCGGCGGCCTCTCGGCGAAGGTCGTCACCGTCGTGGCCGGACAGCTCGCGCTGGCCGACAACCGCTGGTCCCCGCTCCGCAGCCTGATCGCGGCCTACCCGCTCGAACCCTTCACCGAGGAGGAGGCCCGCGGCCTCCTCGCCCAGCGCGGCGTCACCAGCGAACCCGTTGTGGAAGTGATCCTCTCGCTCTCGGGCCGCATCCCGATGTGGCTGGCGACACTCGCCGAGAACAGCCCGCAAGATCCTGGTGCCGTGTTGGACCCGACCGAAGACGCGGTCAAGCGCTTCCTCAAATGGGAGCCCGACGAACAGCGCCGCAAACTCGCCGAAGCCGCCGCTCTCCCCCGGCGCTTCAACCGCGACCTACTTCCCGAGGGCAATGAGGACCTGTTCGACTGGCTCTGCGGCCTGCCCTTCGTCTCCCGCGCAGGCGACTACTGGCGCTACCACGACGCGGTCCGCGACCCGATGCTCCGCTCGGCCCGCGTCACCTCCCCGCAGCGTTGGCGCGAGCGCCACCAGGCGCTCGCCGAGCACTTCGCCGCCGAGCAGGAGGCCCTCGGGGTGGCCGAGGGCGATGAGGGGAAGGACGAGCAATGGCAAGCGCTCATGCTGGAGGCGATGTACCACCGGCTCTGCGCGGCCCCGGTGACGACATTCTCCCCGGCGATAAGCGCAGTCGCGGCTGCCAGTGAATCGAGCGTTGCGCTCGCCCGCCGCTGGGCGGCGATGCTCACCGAGGCCGGGACGTCCGCAGGCGCCGAGCAGCTCGCCACGTGGGGCGCGCGCTTGACCGAACTGCTCAAGGACGAACAGGACAGCACCGCCTTCCTCACGGCACTGCTCGACAGCGGCGAACTCAACCCGGATACCCGCGAGCTCACGTTGGTGAACCGCGCTTGGTCGCATCGGAACCGCGGCCGATTCGAGGAGTCCCTGGACGATTGGAACCGCGCCCTCGAACTCGCCCCGGAGCGGGCCGACTGCTACACCGAGCGCGGCATCGTCCTGCAATTGATGGAGCGCTACGAGGAGGCGATCGCAGACTTCGATCAGGCGATCTCGCTCGCTCCTGAAGACGGTGCCGCCATCGCCCAGCGCGGCCTCACGTACCACTTGCAGGGCCGCTTTGAAGAGGCGCTCCCGGAACTCGACCGCGCTCTCGGCCTCAGTCCAGACGACGGCTGGAACTGGATGCTCCGGGGGTGGATGCACGACGCGATGGGCAACGAGGAGGCTGCACTCGCCGACTACGACAGGGCCGTCGAGCTCATCCCCGAGAACGCCGTCCCGTACGCCTACCGCGGAGCGCTCCACCGGTTCGCGGGCCGCTTGCAGGAGGCGCTGGCCGACCTCGACAGGGCTATAGAACTCGACCCCGATGACGACTGGGCGCTTGAGAATCGCGCCGCCGCCCTCATGGACCTTCGCCGGTACGACCGGGCCCTTGCCGACCTCGAACAAATCATCGAACTCGGCATCGAGAGCGAATGGCGCTTCATCCAGCGCGCCATGGCGTACCTGGCGACCGGGGACGCCGAGCCGGCGTTGTTCGAGTTGACACGGCTCGCGGAAGCCGATCCCGCGGACAGCTGGTTGCGGTTGCTCAGGGCTGTGGCGCTGAAGGCCACGGGTGCCGCCGAGGAGGCGGACCGGGAACTCCTCGCCGCGATCGACTTGATCCAGACGGAGACCGACGAGCACCTGCGCGGCTTCAACATCGTCGTCTATCTGCTGGTCCTCGGCCGGACCGGCGAGGCGCGGGAGCGGCTCGACGCGGTGCTGCAAGCGGAGCCGCCGACCGAATCCGTGGTCGACTTCCTCGACGACCTGGACTTCCTGATCGCCTGCCCCGGGATCGAGGTCGCGGAGCTGGAGGAGTCCCGATCAGCCGCAGCCGAGTACAAGGACCGGCTCCCCGAGGCCGGGTGACCGCGGTGCCGCCCGCGGCACCGCGGTCGACGTGAACTACGCCTTGCCGACGGCCGAGACCAGGGCCTCAGCGAGCTCGACGGGCTTGGTGAACTGGGGCCAGTGGCCGGTCGGCAGGTCGATGTAGGTGACGTCCTTGACCGAGGCGGGCTCCTTGACGAAGGGGACGCCCTGTTCGATCCAGGCGAGGACCATGGCGGAGCTGAACTCGCAGCAGATCATGGTGATGGGGATGTCGAAGCGGCGCTCGTCGTTCAGGACCTGCTTGTCGTAGGCGACGCCCTTGGGGGTCGGGATCGACCTGGCGCGGAAGGCTTCCCGCAGCTCCGGGGTGAGGTCGACGAGGTCCTCGTCCTCGAAGACGTTCCAGTCCGGGAGCGGGATCTCGCCGTCCACCACCGGGAGCTCGTCGTTGATGACGCCGCCGGGGCCCAGCGGAGCGGAGTCGACGTAGACGACGCGGGCGATGCGGTCGGGGCGGGCGTCGGCCACGGCGTGGGCGACCGCGCCGCCGCCGGAGTGGCCGACGAGGATGACGGGGCCGTCGAGTTCGTCGACTTTCGCGATCACGTAGTCGACGTGGTCGCGCAGGCCGATGCCGGAGCGGTCGGCGTCGACGGACTCCATGCCGGGGAGGGTCAGCGCGTGGGTCCGGTGTCCGGCCTTCTCCAGGGACGGGGTGATGTCGTCCCAGGAGGACGCGTCGAGCCAGAAGCCGGGGATCAAGATGATGTCCATGGCCCCGACCCTAACGGCCGGGACCGACATCCCGGGCTGGTTCGCGGACCCGCAGGTCAGCGGTAGTCGTTCTCCTTCAGCTCGATGACCCAGGCGCGGCGCTCGCAGATGAGGCCGTCTCTCATCACGAAGACCTCGGCCATGGACATGCGCATCTCCTCGCCGTTGTCGCGGGTCGCGGCGCCGGTCAGCTCGGCCATCACGGTGTCGCCCTGCTCGACCATGCGGACGACGTCGAGCGTGGGCGGTCCGATGAAGCCGGGGCCCTCGATCGCGGCGTCGTACGCGGACTTGCCGCTGAGCTGGAACGCGCCGTAGACGGTCCAGGCGATGTCGTCGGTCAGGCAGGACAGGATCTGCTCGTGGTCGCTCCGGCGGAAGCCGTCGAGGTAGCGGTTGACGGTGTCGGTGTTGCGGGACATGGCGCGGTTCCCCTCCCTGTGCGGACGGCCGACGCTACCCGCCGCCACCGACAATCCGGCCGGAACGCCGGGAAGACGGCGGGAAGAAGAGGATTCAGCCCACGCGGAGGGTCATCACCGTGATGTCCGCGTTCGCGCCGACGCGGATCGGGGGGCCGTTGGTGCCGGCGCCGTTGGTGACGTAGACCTGGGTGCCGTGGTGGGTTTCGAGGCCGGTGAGCTGGCCGCTGCGCCAGCGCGAGAGGAGGTGGACCGGCCACATCTGGCCGCCGTGGGTGTGGCCGGAGAGCTGGAGGTCGACGCCGTATCCGGCGAGGCGGTCGACGGCGCTGGGCTGGTGGGCGAGGAGGACGACGGGGCGGGTCGGGTCGCGGTCGCCCAGGGCCGCTTCGAAGTCGGGGCCGGTCTCGGTGGATTCCATGTGGCGCTGCTCGACGATGAGGTCGTTGACGCCCGCGAGGTCGAACCCGGCGAGTTCGACGCGGGTGTTGGGGAGGCCGGTCATGCCGAGCTCCTCGACGCGCTCGTACCAGGCGTCGGCGCCCACGTAGTGCTCGGCGTTGCCGGAGACGAAGAACGCGCCGTCGCGCGCGGACAGGTCGGCGAGCGGTTCGGTGGCGTCGCGGAGCTGGTCGGCCTCGTTGCTGGCGAGGTCGCCGACGAACGCGATGAGGTCGGGCTGCGTGCCGTTGATCCGGTCGACGACGCGGCGGCAGTAGCCGCTGCCGCGGATCGCGGAGAAGTGGGTGTCGCCGACGATCGCGATCCGGTAGCCGTCGAAGGCCCGGTCGAGGCGCGGGAGCGCGAGTTCCAGGGATTTGAGGCGCGGGGTCCGGTAGCCCTCGTAGAGGCCGTCGCCCACGGTGCCGAGGGCCACCGCGGTGGCGCCGAGGCCGATCGCGCGGGAGACGACGCGGCGGCGGGAGAGTCCTTCCGGGGTGCCCTCCGGTTCGGCGATCGCCTTCCTGAGCAGCCCCTTGTCGGGTTGGGTCTTGTTGCGGCGCAGCAGGAGCCAGCGAATCGGCTCCGCGATGATGAGCACGCCCGCCAGGTACATCATGACGCCGAACCAGATCCAGCCCGGCCAGCCGACCGCGGCCTGGAACCACATGGGGCCGTGGACGGAGGGCGTGAACCACTGGGCGAGCATCCCGAGCGCCCCCAAGGCGCCCAAGGCGATCCCGCCGGCGAGGCGCCAGCGCGAGCCGCGGCGGGTGGTGTCGCGGACCAGGCGCAGCCACAGGTAGGCGTGGAGGACGGTGAAGCCGACGGGGATCGCGATGTCCGGGACGGTCGACCAGAGCGCGTCCACGTCAGCGACCGGCCAGGGCGCCGCCGTTGGACTGGATGATCTGCGCGGTCACGTGCCCGGCCTCGGGCGAGGCGAGCCACGCGGCGAGGGCGGCGATGTCGCCGGGGGTGCCGGGCCGCTTGTTGTCGGTCTGTCCTATGAGCATGGTGCGGCGCTCCTCGGTCATGCTGGTGCCGAAGAACTCCGTGTCCTCGGTGTAGCCGGGGGCGATGACGTTCGCGGTGATGCCGCGCGAGCCGAGCTCGGAGGAGAGGTCGATCGCGTACGGGTGCAGGGCTGCCTTGGAGGCGCCGTAGCTGCCGGTGCCGGAGCCGCGGTAGGCGGCGATGGAGCTGAACAGGAGGATGCGGCCGCCGTCGTTGAGGATCGGCTTGAGGCCCTCGACGAGGTGGACGGCGGTCATCACGTTGAGCCGCAGGTTCGCGTTCCACGCCCACGAGACGCGTTCGAGCCCTTGGAGGTCGGCGGGGGCCTTCGCGGCGGTGTTGCCGCCCGCGGCGGCGGCGACGACGTCGATGCGTCCGGCGTGCTCGGAGGCGTGCTGGAGGACGGCGGCGGCGCCTTCGAGGGTTTCGAGGTCGGCGGCCACATAGGAGGCCTGGTCGCCGATCCTGCTCGCGGCGTCGGCGAGGACGTCCTCGCGGCGGCCGGTGAGGATGACGTCGTCACCTGCGGCGGCGAGGCGCTCGGCCACGGCGAGGCCGATGCCGGTGCCGCCGCCGCTGACCACTGCGGTGCGTGCCATGCGGTGCTCCTTCGGTCGGGTCCGGGCCCGACTCTAGCGCGGCGGCGCCGCCGGGGAAGAGCGACGCATCGCCCACCACGTCAAGCCGATGACGAGGAGGGTCATGACGGCGTTGTTGGCGTACTTCGCGACCGGGTCGACCTCGCCGATCGGGTCGGTGATGAAGCTGGGAAGCACGACGGCGTACAGGGCGCCCGAGGCGAGGGCGACCGCGTGCCGCGGCGTCCAGGCCATGGAACGGGACCAGAAGACGATCGCGACGGCACCGCCGCCGAGAAGCACGGCGGCGAGGGCGAAGCCCGTCCAGGAGTAGGAGACCGTGGAGGCGATGATGGCGGCGGCGCTGGCGGGGACGAGGGCCCACGCGGGCGGGACGCGCCGGGGCCGCCGGACCGGGTTGCGGCGCAGGAGGAACGCGAGCGCGATGAGGGCGGCGGCGCATGCGGCGGCGCCGGTGAGCTGGGCCGGGGAGGCGTGGTCGGTCTCGTTGGCGTAGTGGTCGCGGAGGACGAAGTACGCGGCCGCGAGGTAGACGATGGCGGTGACGGCGAGGCCGGGGGCGCGGAGCCAGGGCCGCTGCGGGCCGCGCGTGTGGATGGCCTCGACGATGGCGATGGGGGCGGTGAAGCTCCAGGCCATGTGCCCGCCGACGAAGGTGAGCATGGTGATCGCGCTGATGCCGAGCGCGTCGATGCGGGTCGGTTCGGTCATCGCGGCCCAGTAGTCGATGCCGCGGTAGTCGGTGGAGAACAGGGACTGGTCGATGATCCCGGCCTGGACGATGCCGAGCGCGGCGGCGAGGAGCAGGACGCCGGGCCAGCCGAGGCCGGTGCGGCGGGCGGTCTCGCGGATGAGGAGCGCGGGCGCGCCGTACAGGGCCGCGCCGACGAGGACCATGAAGACGAGGACGACTGGGTGCCCGGTGGTGTCGTCGTAGCCGGAGAGCAGCTCGGCGCACACGGGCGCGAGGAGGGCGAGCCCGAGCGCGGGCACGAGGCGGGGCGCGGCGGGCCCGGCGGTCTGGTCCATGGCCCCGACGCTACGGGCGCGGGGCGCCGCGGCGCATCGTTCCGCGGTATCGAGCCTGGTGACGGGGGTATCGGGCCGGTGCGACTTTGGTCAGGCGCGGGCGATCTGGACGAGGTCGGGGGCGGCGCCGCGGCGGACGAGGAGGGCGCGGCCGGGCGGGAGCTGGCGGCTGGCGGTGCCGTGGAGGAGGCGTCCTTCGAGGCGGTCGCCGGAGAACATGAGGCCGGGGCTGGACATGTCGGCGAGCTGGCGCAGCAGCGGTTCGTAGACGGCGCGGCTGGCGCCGCCGGTGCGGCGGGCGAGGATGAGGTGGAGGCCGAGGTCGCCGCCGTGGGCGGCGAGTTCGGTGAGCGGCGCGAGGGGGTTGCCCGCGGAGGTGGGCACGAGGTCGTAGTCGTCGACGACGACGAACACCTCGGGGCCGGTCCACCAGGAGCGCTCGCGCAGCTGCTGCGGGGTGACTTCAGGGCCGGGCAGGCGCTTCTTGAGGGCCTCGGCGAGCTCGGCGGCGTTCTGCGCGGCGTGCGGGCCGGTGTTGCAGTAGGTGACGAGGTTCCCTTCGGGGACCTCTTCGAGGTGGGAGCGGCGGTAGTCGACGACGAAGATCCCGGCCTCGGCGCCGGGGCGGCGCGCGATCTGGCGCATGATCGTGCGCAGCACAGTGGACTTGCCGGTCTGCGTGTCGCCGAAGACGATCAGGTGCGGGTCGGCGGTGAAGTCGATCGCGGCGGGCCGCAGGTCGCTCTCGGCGAGGCCGACGACCGGCGCGAGCGCGTACGGGTCGCCTTCGGCGGGAGCGCGGAGCGGCGGGACGAGGTCGTTGAGCGCGAGCGCGGTCGGGAGGGCCTTGACGGCGGCGACGCCGGGTCCGGGCCAGCGGCGGCGCACCGCTTCGGCGAGGTCGGCGAAGCCCTCCGCGAGGTCGTCGGCCGAGTCGGAGCCGTCGATGCGGGGCAGGGCGATGTGTCCGAACTTCTTGTCTGCGGTGAGGACCCGGCCGGGGAACTCCTTGGGGAGCTGCTCGATGAGCTTGCGGTCGATGCCGGAGTCGAAGGCGTCGGCGAGGCGCAGTTCGATGCGCCCGGAGATGGACGCGGCGAGGCGGGAGCGGATCTGCGTGGAGTTGACGGCGGTGAGCACGGTGTGGACGCCGAGCGCCGGTCCGCGCGAGGCGATCTCCATGAGCAGGTCGTTGGCGTCCTCTTTGGCCTCGGTGAGGCCGCCCCAGCCGTCGACGGCCAGGAGGACGTCGCCGGGGACGTCCACGGAGCCGTCGGCCGCGGCCCGGCGCAGCCCGGCGGCGGAGTCGATGCCCTTGACGCGCATGAGGTGCTCGCGGGCGTCGAGGAGTGAACGGACCTCGGCGAGGGTGCGGGCGACGAGTTCGGGTTCGGCGCGTCCGGCCGCGACGGCGACGTGCGGGAGCTTCGCGAGGCCGCCGAGGGCGCCGCCGCCGAAGTCGATGACGTACGCGGCGAACGCGGTCGGCGGGTAGCGCAGGGCGAGGCCGGAGACGAGGGTCCGCAGGAGCGTGGACTTGCCGGAGGTGGGGGCGCCGAGGACGGCGAGGTTCGCGTCGGCGCCCGACAGGTCCCATTCGAGGGCGTTCTGGCGCTGCTCGCGCGGGTGGTCGGCGAGGCCGAGGACGGCGGTGAGGCGCGAGCCCGGCTCGGCGGGTTCGGTGTCGACGGCGTTGAGGGGCATGGACTCCGGCAGGGGCGGCAGCCACACGGGGCGGACCGGCAGGGTGCCGTCGGTCTGCGCGGCGTGGGCGAGGGAGGCGACGAGGACGCGGAGCACGGAGTGCTCGGGGTCGGGCTGCTCACCGCCGGGGCGCAGGGCCGCGGAGTTGACGAGCGCGTCGAGGACGTTCACGGTGGGCGGCACGGGCCACGGCAGCACCGGGAGGCTCCGCTGCTCCACGTCGCGCGGCGGCGTGTACTTGCCGGAGACCATGGCGGCCTTGAACCTCGTGAAGATCGTGGTGTCTACTTTGAGGTATCCGGAGCCGGGCTCGGGCGGGAGCCGGTAGGCGTCGGGCACGCCGATGGCCTCGCGGCTCTCGGCCTCCGAGAAGGTGCGCAGGCCGATCCGGTACGACAGGTGCGATTCGAGGCCGCGCAGGTGCGCCGCCTCCAGGCGCTGGGTCGCCAGCAGCAGGTGCACGCCGATGGACCGGCCGATGCGCCCGACCGCGACGAACAGGTCGGAGAAGTCGGGCTTCGCGGTCAGCAGCTCCGAGAACTCGTCGATGATGACGAGGAGGTGCGGCAGCGGCTCCAGCTCGGGGCTCGATTCGCGAAGGCGCGCATAGGCGTGGACGTTCGGGAGGTTCCCGGCGTCCTTGAGGATCTGCTGGCGCCGGGTCATCTCTCCGTAGAGGGCCTCGGCGAAGCGGTCGACGAGCCCGAGGTCGTCGGCGAGGTTCGTGATCGCGCCCGCCGAGTGCGGCAGGTCGTCGCAGTCGGCGAACGTCGCGCCGCCCTTGAAGTCCACAGTGAGCAGCGCGAGGCGGTCGGGCGGGTGGCGCACCGCGAGCGCGGCGACGAGCGTGCGCAGCGCCTCGGACTTGCCGGAGCCGGTGGCGCCCACGATGAGCCCGTGCGGGCCCATGCCGCCGAGCGCCGACTCCTTGAGGTCGAGCTCGACGGTGCGGCCGTCGGCGTCCACGGCGAACGGGACGCGCAGCAGCGAGGACTCCTCGCGGGGCGCCCAGGTGCGGCGCCAGTCCACATCGGCCGGATCGGCGACGCCGAGGATGTCGGCGAGGCCGTGGACCCCGGAGAGGGCGTGGGAGACGTCGTCGAGCGCGAGCCGCCACGGGCTCACCGCCCGCGCGAGCGCGGCCAGGTCGGCGGGGTCGAGCCGGTCGGGGCGGCCGGTCGCGGTGGTCTCGCCGACCGCGCCGTCGCCGCGCTCGATGCGGGTCACCGCGACCGATTCGGCGTCCACTTTGATCCGGATCGCGGTGTGCTCGGGTTCTTGGCGCTGCTCGGCGACGAGGGTCCAGACGTGGACGCCGAGCAGTTCGAGCCCTTCGGCGTCGGGGACGATCCCCGGCAGCGACACCTGGTGCTCGCCGTCCACGACGACGAGGAGCCGCCGCGCGCCGGGCCCGGGCGGCCCGCCGCGGCGGCGCCGCAGCTCCGCGGCGCGCAGCGCCAGGTCGTCGGCGAGGAGCTCGGCGAGTTCGGCCGTGGTCGGGCAGATGAGCGGGACCGGGGCCTCGGCGGAGGTCGGGTCGGCGAGGAGGTGCGGCAGCCACGACAGCGGGGTCCACTGGGGAGCGACGTTGGGGTGGGCGACGATCGCGATGCGCAGGTCCTCGGGAGCGACGAGGACCGCGAGCTGCGCGAGCATCGCCTGCGCGGCGGCGCGAGTGCGCGCGAACTCGCCGACGATCGCGGTCTCGCCGACGTCCCCCGCGGGCACGGTGAGCGGCTGGTCGGCGAGGTTCGCGTACTGCTCCACGAGTTCCTCTGCGCCCGAATGGCACACGGGGTCGTAGACGACGAGCGGGCTCTGCTCGTCGATCTTCAGCGACAGCGACCGGCTCAGCGGGACCGAGGCGAGCCCGCACCTGACGTGCAGCAGGTCGGGGTCGGTGTTGCGCCGCTCCCAGCGGCGCCTCGGATCGCAGGCGAGGCCCAGGAGCAGCCCGGGGTGCGGATGGCGCCGGGCGGCGTGGTCGCGCTGGGCCTTGACGGCCTCGCGGATGGTGTGGCGGGCGTCTTCGAGGTAGTCGAGGTAGCGTTCGCGCTCCTGCCGGAGCTTGCGCCTGGGCCCGGACCGCATGGCCACGAACAGGACCACGCCCATGGCGACGCTCGCGACGAGCATGAGCAGCCCGGCCGTGGCGTACAGGGGCCGCTGGAGGTTCGACAGGACCATGATCATCGCGCCCGAGCCGGACATGAGCGGCATCATGAGCATCGGCGCGCCCATCGCCGCCGACGGCGGCTCGCCTAGGGCCGGAGGCGAAGCGAGCGTGATCGGATCGGTGCCGACCTCGGGCGCGGGGCGCCGGGCCGGGCGGCGGACGACCTCGGTGCCCATCAGATCCCGCCGATCATCGCGTACAGGCCCGACAGGTGCCCGGCGAGCGCGATGAGCCCCGCGACCAGGAGCGTCTCGGCGACGGCGACCACGCGCCGCCACCACGCGGCCGAGACCGCCGAGCGGGAGACCGACGCGACCGAGACGTACGCGAGCCCGGCGAGCACCGCGAGCGCGGGCAGCCACGACAGCAGCGGGTCGGAGTGGCCGATCCACAGCCATGCGGCCCAGGCGAGCGCGGCCATGCCGGTGAGGCGCAGCGGGGCGACGTGGCGCACGAGCTCGAAGATGCGCGAGCGGGTCAGGAGCGCGAGCGCGCCGCCCGCGCCCATGAGCGAGGCCCACGGGTCCGCCTGCGCCGCAAGGAGGGCGGAGGCCGCGGCGGCGGTGGCGGCGAGGCCGCAGACGGCGCCGGTGAGGCGGGCGTCGGTGGCCTGGAGGCGGCGGGCCAGGTGCTCCTCGCTCGTGGGCTCGCCCGCGCGCACGTCGCGGTCGAGGGCGAACAGGCCCGCGGAGGACATGGCGAGGCGGGGTACGAGCGCGATCGCGAAGAGCGCGATGAGGAGCGCGAGGGTCTCGGCGCGGACGGCGGTGAGCCCCATGCGGGCCCACAGGGCCCAGGCGAGGGCGCCGAGGCCGAGCGCGACGGCGATGCCGACGGCGTAGGCGGTGGCGAGGCGGGCCCCGGCGCGGGCGACGACGGCGAACGCGAGGGCGGCGAGCCCGGCGCCGATCATGCGGGTCGCGGTGTGCGCGTGGCCGTCGGCGGCGAGGACCTCGACGGCGGTGTGGCCGGTGCGCCCGGCCCACAGGGCGCCGCCGGTGAGCGCGAGGTGGGTCATGAAGTCGTGCTGGCGGGCCGACCACCAGGACATGAGGACGGCGAGGAGGCAGACGAGGCCGCCGGTGAGCAGGACCGCGGTGTCGGCGCCGGGGCTGAGCGCGGCGGCGGCGACGAGGACCCCGGCGGTGGCGACGGCGAGGAGGCGTCCGGTGCCGGACTCCCAGCGGGCGCCTCCGGCGTCGACGGCGTCCTCGACGGCGTCGCGCACGTCCTCGACGGTGTCGGGGAGGGCCGCGGCGGTGGCGTCGTGGAGGAGGAGCACGCCGCCGTCGGGGACGCGGGCCGCGGCGAGGGTGTCGCCGGGGGCGAACGTCGCGCCGTCCATGGTGGACAGGGCCCAGCCGGTGCCGTCGGCTTCGGGCTCCTCGGGGCCGGTGTGCCGCAGGAGCTGCGGGAGGAGTTCTGCGACCGGCAGGTCGTCGGGGAGCGCGAGGTCGCGCGTGGCGCGGGGGCCGACGATCGTGACGGTGCTGTATCGACCGGGCAAGGTGGGCCTTTTCAGTCTTGGTCGCTGGGCGCGTTCAGTCTTGGTCGTAGGGCGCGGTGACGGCGGCGGCGCGCTCGGCCTGCTCCTCGGCGTCGCGCTCCTTCTGCTTCTGGAAGGCGCCGGCCACGGCGATGGCGGCGACGATGAGGGCCACCGCGACCGCGCCGATGAGCGCGGCGGGCCACAGGGGCTGGCGCTGCCGCCAGCTCCGGGCGGAGCCGTACAGGACGGCGGCGCGGAGCTGGCGGCGGCGCAGCGCGGCGGCCTGGAGCACGTAGCGCTCGCTCTGGCCGGTGCGCCGCATGACCATCGGCGCGAGTTCGGTGCCGGGGTCGGACGCCGTCTGCGGCTCGGTCAAGAACCCCACCGGGCGTCGATGCGGGAGATCGCGCCGTTCCAGTTGGTCCCGGCGTCCTCGGTGGCGGTCGCGAGCTTGTTGAACGCGGCCTGGACGTCGGTGAACTCGGATTCGGTGGTGGTGTTGAAGGTCTGGAAGCCGGCGGTGCCGGCGCCGACCCACTTGGGGGTGACGGTGCCGACCGCGCCCTGGATCTGCCCCAGGATGGCCTCGAAGCGGCCGCGGTAGGTGTGCTGGACACCGGCGAGGTTCTGGAGCTCGCCGACGTTGCCGTACAGTTCGTATCCTGCGCCAGGCATGATGGACGGTCCCTTCTAGACGGCGATGTTGATCGGCTTGATACCGGGGAGGCCGCCGCCCGCGGTGGTGTACCCGGCCTCGTTGGAGTCGTCGGTGGTGAAACCGTCGGTGCTGGTGGCGCCCTGCGCCATCGAGGAGACCCCGTACTTGTCGGCGAGGGCGTTGTAGGCGGTGACGAACTCGGCCTTGGCGGCCCGGAACGCGGTGAGCGCGTTGCCGCCCTGGGCGTTGACGTCGTTCTCCATCTCCTGGATGAGCGCCTGGAGCTGCCCGAAGAGCTCCTCGACGGAGAGGGCGTGGTCGTTGGCGCTGACGTTGAGCGCATTGGCCTCGGTGAGACCGAACTCGTTTCCGGCCATGGGGGTGCCTCCTTTGGTAAGGATGTGGATGGCCCGTGCATGGAGCGTATCGGTACATGTTGACACGCTCATGAAGCGGAAGTAAAGAGGCGATCCGGACTCCGGGGCCACTCGGGAAGCGGTTCCACGACTCGCGCAACACTAGCCACTTCCGTTGTGGCGCAAGCAAGACAGTTCACCAGATGTTATTCCAATCCTCACAGGATTTCGGTACGCTGACCGCAATCCGCGCCTGCACCCCCCTGGAGGACCGATGGATTACCTGGGAATGAACCCGAATCGCGCGAGCGCCGGCGGCGACGAGGTCATGACCCTCGCCGAGAGCTACGGCAGCCTCCGCGGCGACCTCATGGGCACCCTGGAGGGCGCCATCGCCGCGGCGGGCGAGCCCGAGGTGCTCAGCGGCTACGAGGACTTCGGCGAGAAGTGGTCGACCGACCTCGCCAGGACCGCCGCCCACGGCGAGAGCGTCGGCGGCAGCGCCAAGCTCACCGTGACCGACGGCGTCGACACCGACGACCTGAACTACGGCAACTTCCTCATCGACCCGCCGGACCCGACGCCTCCCACCATCCAACCCTGATCCACCCCCGATCCGGAAGGGCGACAACGATGGCAGCCATTCCCACCCTCGGCAGTTTCGACCCCCCGACCACCACCGCCGACGAGGACGCCCTCGAAGCGGCGGCCCGGACCCTCGACGCCCACAGCGGCCGCATCCTCGGCCAGGGCACCGACGTCGTCGCCCAGATGGACCATACCGCCGTCGAGTTCAGCGAGCTGGTGTCCGAGCCGATCAAGCGCCGCGGCGGCGAGTTCCTGTCCGCGGCGACCGCCGCCATGGAGGGCGCCGTCTGGGGCTCGGCCGTGACCGTCCAGTGGGCCGGCTCGGTGCGCGAGTACAAGGAGGCCGTGAAGGCCCTGCTCGCCGAGTGGGAGGCCGCGGTCGGCGACTCGTTCGGCATCCGCGAGTCCGAAGTGGGCGGCGGCACCCCGAACCTGACGCCCGCCGAGCGGGAGGCCGCGACCGAGGAGGCCACGGCCTACGCCGGGCAGCTCAAGCTCGCCGAGATGAACGCCGCCGCGAACGCCGCGTACGAGAAGTTCAAACAGGACGCCGCCGACACGGGCGCCCGCCTCAAGGAGGGCCCGACCCCGGAGAACCTGCGCGCCATGGCGGAAGGCGGCGTCGACTCCTGGGCCCTGTACAGCCTCTTCGGGATGAACGCCCCGCTGCCGCTCACCGGCGACTGGGGCGGCGTCCTCGGCAAGGACCTGCTCGACGCGATCGCGCGGGGCAACGTGGAGGACCTCCCCGCCTCGGTCCGCGGCCAGCTCGGCGCCCTCCAGGCGCTCATCGAACGCGCCCACTACCTCCAGTCCATCGGCGAGCGGCTGTCCGCGGGCGAGCTCGACTACCTGGAGCGGTTCTTCGGCGCGATCGACAAGAGCGTCTTCGACATGCCCGAGCTCCTGGGCGACACGAACTGGTCCGACGCCGACAAGGCGCTCATCCTCGCCGGGATGGGCGGCGGCCTCCTCGCCGTCTCCGACGAGAAGCTCGGCGGCGGCACCGCCCGCCTCCCCGACTCCGTGCGGAACTTCGTGGCGGCCTATGCGGGCGGCAAGGGCAAGGACGCCCTCCCCTACCGCATGTCCGAGCCCTCCGACGGCGACGAGCTGCGCGCCCTCGCGTCCATGTTCGACGCGCTCGACGACCAGGGCATGGCGCTCATGCAGGGCGGCCGGGACTTCTCCGCGGCGATCACGATCGCGACGGCCGAGCACCTCGACTCCGACGGCAGCGGATCGGTGTTCACCATCAGCGAGGCGACCGCCCGCACGCTCCTGGACCACAGCACCGCCAACTTCGAGGCCAACACCGCGATCCTCAACGGGGACATCGAGCACCCGTTCTACAAGGAGGACACCGCCGAGCACGTCCTGCGCGAGATGTTCGGCCACCAGTGGGAGGACGGCGGCGCCACCGGCGCCAAGCTCATCGACTGGATCCCGCGCGCGGCCACCTCCGGGGACAAGGAGCTCCAGGACCTGGCGACCGAGGCCGCCTACCACCTCATCACCACGATGACGAACGACAAGGCCGCCGAGCACTGGAACGAGTCGGCGTACCAGTTCTTCACCGACGGGTACGGGAACATCGGCGAGTTCGACAAGGCGCCGCTCGGCGTCGCGAACCCGCTCATCGCGCAATCCATGGGCCGCACCGCGATCACCTACATCGACTACCTCGACGCGCCCAACGTCGACCGCGACTCCGAGCTGACCCTCAGCAACGACCCCCGCGCCGACGACATGTTCCTGGACAAGGGGACCCGCGCCCGCTTCGTCGAACTCGTCATGGGCGACAAGACCGCCGGGAACGCGCTCGGCGAGGCGGCCTACGCGAAGGTCATCGCCGAGGCCGGCGACATGGCCGACTGGAAGGGCTGGCAGGACGCGCGCAAGGAGGCCCTGGAGGACGGCGGCCTCATCGGCCTGCTCGACACCGCGTACAAGAACGTGTACGAGGACGCCACGGGCGACGCCGCCGACGAGGCCACCGTGGACAAGCAGCACGCCACGTGGGTGCGCTCGGCCTCCACGATCCTCAAGGAGATCGTCACCGAGATCCCGCAGGTCAAGGCCATCAAGGGCGTCGGCCAGATCCTCATCCGCGAGGGCCTGGAACTCGGCAAGTGGTCGCCCAACCAGATCGAGTCCAGCGGCATCTGGCAGTTCGCCGACAACGGCGCCCCCGCCCAGGGGGACCGCGAGGGCGACCCCGAGTACGAGAAGTTCGGCTTCGAGGTCACCCACAGCGTGGTCTCCAACCTCCTCTCCGACTCGAAGTCCGGTGTGGACATCGACGACGTGCGCGCGATCGACTCGCGCCTGGTCGAGAAGGGCGCCGACGGCGAGTACCGCCTGCGCGACGCCGACGAGCTGCTCAAGGCCAACGACCCGCCCAGCAGCGACCAGCACCGCGGCAACCTCGACTTCCGCGAGGCCAACGCGGCGCTCCAGCAGCTGTTCGACGCGAAGACCGGCAAGCTCTACGAGAGCTACGTCGACGCCTTCGTGGACCAGCGCAAGGACCAGTGAACCGGGAAGGGCGGCCCGCCCCTCCCCCGAGCTAGGAACCCTCCACTGTGACCCAGACCGATCCGCGTGCGCCGCAGCGCGACCTGCCCGACAAGATCCAGTCCTCGCTCGCGGGCCTGCGCGACCGCATCGGCGCCAACCGCGCCGTCGCCGCGACCGCGGCCGTCGTCGCCGTGGTGCTGCTCGTGGCGATCGTGGCCGCCGTGCTCGCCTCCGGCGGCGAGGACGACCCCCAGCCGCAGGCCGAGCCCTCCGGCGACGCGACCGCCTCCGCCGAGGCGGGAGGGGACACGGCCCCGACGCTGCCCGCCGACGGCGCCTACCTCGTCCGCCAGGAGGCCACCGGGCTGTGCGCGACCGCCGGGCCCGAGCCGGGCAACGACGCGCGCACCGTCATGGTCCTCGGCGACTGCGCCGCAACGTATCCCGCGAGCTTCGGCTTCGCCTCCGAAGGCGCGGGCGTCTACACCGTGAAGCTCGACTTCGCCCAGGACGACTGGCAGGCCTGCTGGGGCGCCGACGACCCCGCCGACGAGCCCGGATACCTCAGCGCCGGTTACGAATGCGCGGACTCCGACCTCCAGCGGTTCCAGCTCACCGGCGCCGGAGCCGACTCCTACACCCTCGCCGTCCTCGCCTCGGGCCTGTGCCTGGGGCTGCTGGAGGGCGCCGCCGCCGAAGCGGGCGCGGCCCTCGCGACCGCCCCGTGCGACCCCGACGACCCGAACCAGCGGTTCGCCCTGCTGGTCCCCTGACCCTCCTGTAAGGACCCCTCCTGTGGAACCCTGGCCGCCTCCCGCGCCCCGCGGGCCCCGGCACGCCTCGCCGAACGACCTGCCCGCGCGCCTGCGCGACCGCCTCGAACGGGCGCGGATGCGCCTGGGCACCAGCCAGACCATGGCCGGGACCGCCGCCGTCGTCGCCCTCGTGCTGACGGTGGCGGTGGTCGCCGCGGTCATGGCCGCCGGGGACGGCGGCGGGTCCGGCGCCGCCGCGCAGGACGCGAGCACCTCGCTCGCCTCGACGCCGTCCCCTTCGGACTCGCCGTCTCCGTCGCCCTCCCCCAGCCCGTCGCCGTCGCCTTCCGATACGACGGGCGAGGAGGCCGCCGACGCCCCGCGGAACACCACCGAGGAGCCCGAATCCGAAGCGCCCGAACCGGAACCGGAGTACCCGGCCGACGGCTGGTACCGGATCAAGCAGGAGGCCAGCGGCCTGTGCCTGAGCACCGGCCCCGAGCCGAACAACGAGGGCCGCACGGTCGTCGTGCTCGCCTCCTGCGGCTCCACGAACCCCTCGACGCTCCAGGTCGTCGCCTGGGACGAGGGCGTGTACGTGTTCAACATGCACTTCGCCGACTGGAGCGCCTGCATGGGCGCCGACGCGCCCGCAGATCAGGAGGGCTATCTCATGGCCGCGTACTCCTGCGAGTTCACCGAGACCCAGTTCTGGGAGCTCACGCCGCTCGGCGGCGGCGGGTACACCATCAAGACCTCGGCTTCCGGCCTGTGCGTCGGCATCCTCGAAGGCCGCTCATCCACTTCGGGCGAACCAACCGCCACGGCCGCCTGCGATTCGGGGGACTCCCAGCGCTTCACCCTCATCTGACCGCATCCTATATCCTATAGGATATAGGATGCACGATCCGTGTCAGTTCGCGTCGGGCCCGCCCCGCTCGGCGCAGATGACCTCGGCGTTGGCCTTGATCCAGTCGAACATCTCGACGAGGCGGTCGCTGGTGCCGCGGCCGACCTCGTTGAGGCCGTAGGTGACCTTCGGCGGGGTGGACGGCTCGACCTCGCGCCAGACCAGGCCGTCGCGCACGAGGGTGCGCAGGGTCTGGGAGAGCATCTTCTCGCTGATGCCGTCGATGCGCTCGCGCAGCTCGAAGAAGCGGAGCTCCCCGTCGCGCAGGGCGAGCAGGACCCAGATGCCCCAGCGGCTCGTGATGTGGTCGAGCACCTGCCTTGCGGGGCAGTCGGTGTGAAAGAGCCCACTGCCTTCCGGCGCCGGCAGCACCGCTGCCTGTTTTCCTCCTGGCATGTCATGAGCTTACCTCAAGGTACGTCCTTCCCAGAAGTAAGTTTCGCTCCTACCTTGGGTTTCACACCGTCTACGGAAGGAAACCAAGATGATCGTCGTCACCGGAGCCACCGGCAACGTGGGCCGCCCGCTCGTCGAGATCCTCGCCGCCCGCGGCGAGGACGTGACCGCCGTGTCCCGCGGCGAGGCCGAGCTCCCGCCCGGCGTCGCGCACCGCACCGCCGACTTCACGCGGCCCGAGACCCTCGACGCCGCCTTCGCCGGGGCCGACCGGCTGTTCCTGCTCACCCTCGACCACTCGCTCGACATCGCGGCGATCCTCAAGGCCGCCGACGCGGCCGGGATCGGCCGGATCGTCTTCCTCTCCTCCGAGCGGGCCGTCACCAGGCCGAGCGCGGAGACTCAGGCCTTCGAGAACGCCGTCACCGCAAGCGGTATCGAATGGACGCTCCTGCGGCCGGGCGGCTTCGCCAGCAACGCGATCCCGTGGGCCGCCGAGACGATCCGCACCCGCCGCGAGATGATCATGCCGTTCGGGGACGTCGGGCTGCCGCTCATCGACCCCCGCGACATCGCGGAGGTCGCCGCCACCGTGCTCACCGAGGACGGCCACACCGGCCGCGCGTACCTGCTCACCGGCCCGGCCCTGGTCACGCCCCGGCAGCAGGCCGAGGCGATCGGGGCGGCCCTCGGCGAGCCGGTCGCGTTCACCGAGCAGACCCGCGAGGCCGCCTTCGAGCAGCTCCTCCAGTACTGGCCCGCCGAGATCGTGGAGGGCTCGCTCGACGTCATCGGCGCCCCGAACCGGGCCGAGCTGCACGTCAGCCCCGAGGTCGAGCGCCTCCTCGGCCGCCCCGCGACCTCGTTCGCCGAGTGGGCGAAGCGGAACGCCGCGGCGTTCCGCTGACCCGCAGCGCAGGCCGCCGTCCCGGTCGGGACGGCGGCCTGCTGCGTTCCGTGGACCGGTGAACCACAGAATGCAACGTTGTAGAAAATCCTTGTGTTAGCGGTAAAACTCGGTTAGCCTGTCTACGCGTATATCGACATACGCAAATATCAAGACAGATCCAGTCCTCGACGGCCGAGCGTCACCCGGTACCGCACCCGGCCCCGACTCGGCCGCCCCTCCCTCACACAGGGGCAGAAGGAGTCCACCAATGAGAACCGAGACCACCGTCCGCACGGGGCGGAGGCGGCGGCTCACCGCCGCGCTCGCCGTGCTGATCGCCGCCTTGACAACCGCCGCCACATTCATGCTCGTCAACGCGAACGCCAACGCCGACATCACAGCGCGGCAGGACTGCGCTCCGGCCCAGCCGCCCTCGGTCGGCGGCAGCCTCGGCGCCCACGACCCCGCCCTGTGGGCCGGGTGCGCGGGCGAGCCCTGGTACGTCTTCGCCACGGGCGACGAGCGCTTCGGCGGCGGCACGCCATCGATCCGCCGGTCCACCGACGGCGGCCGGACCTGGCAGTCCATCGGCACCGTCTGGAACGCCAAGCCCGCGTGGATCACCCAGCAGATCCCCGGCGTCACGAACCTGTGGGCGCCCGAAATCCACTACGACGCCGCGCAGGGCCTCTACTACCTCTACTACGCGGCCTCCACGTTCGGCTCGCAGCGCTCGGCGATCGGCCTCGCCACGAGCCCGACTCTCGACCCGTCGGCCCCGGGCTACGGCTGGACCGACAAGGGCGCGGTCTTCCAGTCCTACAACGGCAACGCCTACAACGCGATCGACCCGAACATCGTCGTCGACGACTCCGGCCGCCACTGGATGGTCTTCGGGTCCTGGTGGCAGGGCATCCACACGATCCAGCTCGACTGGCCCTCCGGCAAGCCCGCCTCGGGAGCGACCCCGATCCGCCTGGCCACCAAGAGCGGCGGTATCGAAGCGCCCTCGATGACCAAGCACGGGAGCTACTACTACCTGTTCACCTCGATCGGCACGTGCTGCGCCGGAGCGGACTCGACGTACAAGATCACCGTCGGCCGGTCCGCCTCCCCCACCGGGCCGTTCGTCGATGCGTCCGGAGTGGACATGCGCAACGGCGGCGGCACGGTCGTGCTGGGCGCGTACGGGAACAACGTCGCCGCCGGCGGCCAGTCGATCCACCGCGGCCTGATGGCCTACCACGCGTACGGATCGAACGGCGGCTTCACGCTCGACATCGAGCGGATCGAATGGAACTCGGCGGGCTGGCCCGTCCTCAACGGCAACTGAACGGAAAGCGACCCATGTCCACGACCCTCACTCGCGGCCGGGCCCTGCTCGCGACCGCGATAATCGCGGCCCTCGCGGCCTTCGGCCTCTCGGTCGCCACGGCGACCCCGGCCAAGGCCGCCATCACCACGAACACCTGGTTCACCGTCACGAGCGCCCACTCCGGGCTCGCCCTCGACATCCAGAACGCCTCGACCACGGCCGGGGCCCTCCTCAACCAGTACACGCCGAACCAGTGCACCTGCCAGCAGTTCCGGTTCGTGTCGGTCGGCGGCGGCTACTACAAGATCGAGGCCCGGCACTCCGGCCAGGTGCTGGAGGTCTACGAGTGGAACGCCGCCGACGGCGCCACGATCGCCCAGTGGACCGACCTCGGCGGCACCAACCAGCAGTGGTCGGTCACCGAGCACGCCGACGGCACCTTCAGCTTCATCAACCGGTTCTCCGGCAAGGCCCTCGACCTGTGGGAGTGGTCCACTTCGGCCGGAGCGCGGATCTCGCAGTACACCTACAACGGCCTGAACGCCCAGAAGTGGCGCCTCGCCGCGGTCCCCGCCTCCGGTGAGCCCACGGTCTCGAACCCGCTGCGCGACAACGGGGCCGACCCGTGGATCGAGTACTGGGACGGCTACTACTACATGTCGACCACGACCTGGGACTCCACGGTCACGATGCGCCGCGCCACGACGCTCAACGGCCTCAAGACGGCCGCGGACTCGGTCGTGTGGAACGACAGCGGCACCGCCAGCCGCTGCTGCTCGCACTGGGCGCCGGAGTTCCACCGCATCGGCGGCACCTGGTACCTGATGTACACCTCGGGGAACTCGCAGACGAACTTCGACGGCCAGAAGCTCCACGTGCTCCGCTCGACCTCCTCGACCCCGATGGGGCCGTATGAGTTCATGGGGACGCCGCTGCCGAACCAGTGGAACATCGACGGCTCGTACCTCGAACTGAACGGCTCGCTCTACCTGATGTGGTCGGAGTGGGTGGGCGCCGACCAGTCGATCCGCATCGCCGCGATGTCCAACCCGTGGACGGTGACCGGCTCGCACGTCACCATCTCCCAGCCCACCTACAACTGGGAGGTCCAGGGCGGCAGGACGAACGAGGCGCCCGCGGTGCTCCAGCACAACGGCCGCACGTTCGTGACGTTCTCCGCGTCCTCGTGCAACACGCCGGACTACAAGCTCGGCCTGCTCGAACTGACCGGCTCGAACCCGCTGTCGGCGTCGTCGTGGACCAAGACCGCGACCCCGGTCCTCCAGCAGGGCGGCGGCGTGTTCGGCCCGGGCCACAACGGGTTCTTCACCTCGCCCGACGGCACGGAGGAGTGGCTCGTCTACCACGGCAACACCACCTCGTCCCAAGGCTGCGGCTCGACCCGGCAGACCCGGGTCCAGCCGATCACCTGGAACGCGAACGGCACCCCGAACTTCGGGACGCCGCTCCCGAGCGGCGTCGTGATCGCCGCGCCTTCGGGGGAATGACCTGACACGGCCGGCCGGTCCCCGCTGCCGCGCAGTCGGGACCGGTCGGCTCAGTCGCGCCGTCCAGTGCGGCGGCGTTCGCCGGACCGCTCAGCGGCGGCCCGTGATCTCAAGCTCCGGCCCTTCGACGCCCTCGATGACCGGGGTGCGCGGAATCGGCCCGGAGTCCGCGTCTGCCGGGCTCGCCGGGATCGCGTCGGGCGCGGCGTCGTGGATGACCGGCAGCTTCGTCCAGCGCAGGACCGTGCGCAGCTGGCCCGCAGTCTGCTCGACCGCCGGGTCGAACGTGACCCGCATGGCGGCCTCGAACATCCGGGTCTCATGCCTCAAGCGCATCGCCCGCGAACGCTGGTTCGCGAGTTCGATGACCGTTTCGCGGCCGGATTCGTTGTGCAGCACCAGGACCGGCCGGTAGCTGCCGACCTGCTCGCGCGCCTGCGCGCTGCCCGGGCTCGATCCGGGCACCTTGTCGAGCCGCACCTCCGACCGCGCGCGGGCGAGGTCGAAGACCTCGGGCGCGCGACGCCCCGGCCGCACCACTGTCAGGCGGGACCCGTCGAGATAGAGCACCTCGCCGGCGCCCTGCCGGAACGCCCATCCGGTCGCGAGCGGTCCGACCAGGAAGACGGCCCCGACCAGGAGGCCCGTGGCCTCCCAGGACAACCCGGTCCCGCTGCTGCTGCGATAGGACGAGCCGTGGTAGGCCGTCCACTCGAATCCGCCGTTCATCAACGGCACGACCACGGATACCGCGATGAGCGCGATCCCGAGGCTGGCGCCGATGATCCGCATCTTGCGGACGATCTCCGCCATGTGCTCGGGCTCGACGACGGCGCCGACGCGCGACACCATGCGGTGACCGCTGTGTGTTTGACCGGGCATAGTGCGACATCATCCCATCGGGCTGGATCTGGTCGGGCCTCCGATGGTAGGCGGGCGGTGCCAGGGCTCGGTCGGCGCCCGCGCCGCATGTACTCGGCGTATACGGCCCGGTCTTTAGGCCCAAGGCCCACCTCCCAATCAGGGCGTCCGGCCGCGGACGGCGGCTCCGTCGGCGGCTGAACGCCCTTCATCGGGCGGGGCCTCACTCCTACCCGGGTCCCGCCCGATCCCCTTGTCCGCCAAGGATCAGTCGGCGCGCACGGGCTCCGGACCGCGGAGGAGCGCCTCGACCGCCTGCGCGACCCCGTCGTCCCGGTTCGGCTCGGCCTGGAAACCGGCCGCCGCGGCGACGTCGGCGGGCGCCCCGGCCATCGCGTACGAGCGGCCCGCCCAGGCGAGCATCGAGACGTCGTTGGGCATGTCGCCGAAGGCGATCACGGCCTCGGCCGTGAAACCCCGCTCGGCGCACCACTCGGCCAGCGCGGCGCCCTTGTTCACCGTCTCGGCGTTGTACTCCAGGACCGGGTAGCTGCCCCATGCCCACCGGACCATCCCGGGGGCCTCGATGCCGTCGAGGGCCGCGCGGATCGCCGGGCCGTCCATGGACTGGTCCTGGACCCGGTATTCCACGACGCCTTCGAGGTCGGCGAGGACGTCATCAAGGGCGTCGACGCCGTGCCAGGGCTCGCCGTAGTAGGCGCGGGCCGCGGGGTCGGTGCCTTCGGCGAACATCTCAGTGCCGGTCTCGATCATGAACAGCGCATTCGGGAGTGCGCTGCGGGCGCGGGTGTGGAGGTCGATCACGTC
The DNA here is from genome assembly GCF_003002955.1 of Glycomyces artemisiae. GTDB lineage: Bacteria > Actinomycetota > Actinomycetes > Mycobacteriales > Micromonosporaceae > Glycomyces > Glycomyces artemisiae. The sequence continues at coordinate 116,201 of NZ_PVTJ01000013.1, read as the reverse complement.
GGGGGCGGGGATGGTGTGGCGCAGGTCGATCGCGCCGGTGGCGGGTTCGTAGAAGATCGCGCCGTTGTTGCAGATCGCGTAGTCGACGGATTCGGCGAGGCCGTGGATGGCGTCGATGCCGCGGGGCATGCGGGCGGTCACGGCCACCACGGCGATGCCTTGCGCGCGGGCGGCGAGGAGGGCGGCGCGGTTGCGTTCGGAGAGCTGTTTTCGGTCGTCGAGGAGGGTGCCGTCGAGGTCGGTCGCGAGGACGCCGTAGTTCTGCACGCCCTGAGTATTCGGTCCGGCGGGCGTTCTCCGCAACGGATTTGGGGGTGGCCTGCGACTCGTCGCGAGCCGCGGACCACCCCCTTCGACGCTGGTGCGTCAGACGTTGTCGCTGCTGCAATAGGCGAGGTAGACCATGCTGGTGAAGTTCTCCTCGACGCTGACCGGGGTGGCGTAGTAGTCCGAGTCGGGGCAGCCGCCGATGGCGGTGGTGTAGTCGAAGGTGAGCTCGTCGATCGGCGGGCTGTAGACCTCGACGGCGTCGACCACGTACGTGGCGGAGGGGCTGGCGCAGTCGAAGGTGAGGAGGCTGCCGTCGGTGCAGTCGCCGGAGTCGGGGGTGACGGGGCGGCCGCCGTTGGCGTCCTCCTTGTCGATGGCCTCGACGCAGTAGAAGTAGTCGACCGGGCCGCCGAGTCCTTCGATCTCCTCGGTGTAGACGTACTGGTAGGACTTCCACAGCTCGCCGGGGGTCCAGCCGAGGTACTCCTCGCCGCAGACGGTGCCGGCGACGGCGGTGTCGGAGAGGTCGCCGAACATGTCGACCTCGGCGCCGGAGTCGTCGGAGACGAGGGTGATGGTCCAGAACGCGGTGGCGTCGTCGCAGGGGACGACCATGTCGCCGGTGCCGCCGGTCGCCTGGGTCATGCAGTCGCCGACTTCGGCGGCCTCGGCGGCCTCCATCTGCTCGTCGGTGAGGACGGTGTCGGTGGCGTTGTCGGTCGAGGTGGCGTCGCTGGTGTCGTTGGAGTCGCCCGCGTCGCGGATGAGGGCCTTGACGACCACGACGATGATGCCGACGACGATCACGCCGATGACGCTGAGGACCTTCGCCATGAAGCCGCCGCCGCGGTTCGCGGGGGGCATGGGCGGCGGCGCGCCGTAGGGGCCGGGCTGCTGGGGCGCGGGGAAGCCGGGCGGCGGCGGGGGCGGGGTCGTCCCGTAGGGCGGGGGCGGGGCGCTGTAGCCGCCGGGCTGCGGTTGGGCGCCGAAGCCGGGCTGGGGGGCGGAACCGGGCTGCGGGGGCGGGGGGTAGCCCTGGGCCTGGTTGGGGTCGTAGGGGCCGGGGGGCGGGTAGGTCATGGGCGGATGCTCCGTGATTCGTGCGGGGGGACGGGCAGGAGGGGTTGGCGGTCATCATAGGGGCCACATGCGACAGCCTTGCCAGTCCCGGGGGCGTCGAGTGCGGGCGCGCAGGCTCGTTGCCAGGGCCGGCCGAGGACGGCGAGGGCGCCGGTGACCGGGAATGTGGCGAGGAACGCATCCGGCGCGGACCCGGCGCGGGCGATGACGGGGCCGCCGAGCGCGGCGGCGACGGCACGGGGTGCGGCGAGCGGGACGGCCACGGCGGAGCGATCGGTCTGGAGGCCGATGGGCGGGAGCGCAGCGCACGCGGCGAGGGCGGCGCCCGTGGCGGCCTTGTGGCGTCACGAGCCCCGAAGTGACTGCGGCGCGGGCGGCGCTCGCGGCGACCGCGATCGTGCCGCGCCGCGAGCACGCGCGCTAGACCCGCGTCTCCTTCCAGTGGCGGCCGCTGAGCAGGCGGAGTCCGTTGAGGCCCACGATCACTGTCGACAACTCGTGCCCGGCGACGCCGAGGACGAGCGGGAGGTCGCCCACGAGGTCCCAGGTCGCGAGGACGGCGATCACCGCGGCGGCGAAGACGAGGTTCGCGGTGGCGACGCGCTTCGCCTTGCGCGCCAGGTCGACCGCGGCCGGAAGCGCGGTCAGGCGCTGGCCGACCAGGACGACATCGGCCGATTGCAGGGCGAGGTCGGAGGCGGTCCCGCCCATGGCGACGCCGACGTGCGAAGCCGCGAGGGCGGGGGCATCGTTGATGCCGTCGCCGCAGTAGAGGGTGCGGGTCCCGGCGAGCCGGTCGGCCTTGTCGCCGGGCAGGAGGGTCGCGTCGACGCGGTCGATGCCGACCGCGGCGCCGACGCGGCGGGCGGCGGCCGGGTGGTCGCCGGTGAGCAGGCGGGCGCTGGAGCCGAGCCGCGCTTCGAGCGCGGCGACCGCTTGGGCCGCTTCGGGCCTGACGGTGTCGGTGAGGCCGATGACGCCGATCGGGCGCTTGTCGGCCACGGCGACCGCGACGGTGAGGCCCTGCGATTCGAGCTCGGCGACGAGGCGGCGGGCCGCGGGGTCGTCTTCGGCGTCGTCGAGGAGCACCGGGTGGCCGACCTGGACGTCGGCGCCGTCGACGCGGGCGCGCACGCCGCGGCCGGGCACCGCTTGGAAGTCCGTGGCGCCGTTCGCATCGCCGATCGCGGCGAGCACGCGGCCCAACGGGTGCTCGGAGCGGGCCTCGGCGGCGGCGACGAGGCGGCGCAGGCGCGCATCGCCGGCGCTGGCGTCGCCGTCGATGGCGCTACGGCCGCCGTCGCCGTCGCCGTCGACAGCACCGTCGATCGCACTGCCGAGAACCTCGATGCGCTCGATGCGCGGGCGGCCGTTGGTGAGGGTGCCGGTCTTGTCGAAGGCGGCCTGGTCGACCTCGGCGAGGCGCTCGATCATCAAGGCGCTCTTGACGAGCACGCCTCGTCGCCCGGCGAGGGCGACGGCCGCGAGGAGCGGCGGCATGGTGGCGAGCACGATCGCGCAGGGGCTGGCGACGATCATGAACGTCATGGCGCGCAGCAGGGTCGACTCGAACGCGGCCCCGGTGAGCAGCGGGATCGCGAGGAGCGCGAGGGTCGCGGCGACCACGATCAGCGAGTAAGGCTGCTCGACGCGCTCGATCGTCAACTGGGTCTTGGACTTCGCCTCCGAGGCCTCCTCGACCTGGCGGGCGACCCTGGCGAGCACGGAGTCCGCGCTGGCGCGGTCCACGCAGACCTCAAGCGCGCCGGTGCCGTTGACAGTGCCCGCGAGGACCTGCGCGCCGACGGCCTTGCGGCCGGGCAGGGCCTCGCCGGTGAGGGTCGACTCGTCGACCTCGGACTCCCCCGCGGTGACCGTGCCGTCGGCGGGCACGCGGTCGCCGGGGCGGATGAGGACGGTGTCGCCGGGGGCCAGGTCGGCCGCGTCCACGGTCTCCTCGCGGCCGTCGCTGAGGCGCACGGCCCGGTCGGGGGCGTGTTCGAGGAGGGAGCGCACGGAGTCGGCGGTGCGCTCGGTGAGCACGGCTTCGAGGGCGCCGGAGGTCGCGAAGATGACGATGAGCAGAGCGCCGTCGAACCACTGCCCGATCGCGGCCGCGGCGACGGCGGCGATGACCATGAGGAGGTCGACCTCGAAGCGCGGCTTGGCGAGTGCGCTGATCCCCTCCCACGCCGGGCCCCAGCCGCCCGCGAGGTAGCAGGCGAGGTACGCGGGCAGCCACGCCCAGGCGGGCGCGCCCGCGAACTGGGCGGCGGCGCCGACGCCGAAGCAGGCCAGCGCCAGGGCGGCCCACCGCACGTCGGGCAGCCGGAACATGGAAGCGAACATGCGCATCATCGTATATTCGCAATTACGCAGATAGCAAGATCGGGTAGGCTCGACCACATGCACGAGGGCCTGCCGAACTTCACCATGCCCGACGACGACCAGGTCAAGGCCGCCGCCGACGCGCTGCGCATCCTGGCCGACCCGACCCGCCTCAAGCTCATGTGGGCGCTGCTCCAGGGCGAGGAGAACGTCGCCTGCCTCGCCGACCTCACCGGCGCCCGCCCCACCGCCGTCAGCCAGCACCTCGCGAAGCTCCGCCTCGCGGGCCTGGTCACCACGCGTCGGGAAGGCACCTTCGTCTACTACGTCGCAGCCGACGACCGCGTGAAGCCGCTCCTAGAGCAGGTCCTCGCCCTCGGAGACTGAAAATGCCCCCGCGCGAAGCGCGGGGGCCGTTCGAATCTGGGGGCCTTAGCTGCGGCCCGTGGCCCGGAGCAGGCTCGTGAAGTCGGCAGCGCCGAGGTCGAAGACCGGGGAGTCATGCCCGAGCTTGGAGTCCCGCACCTGGAATCCGGCGGCCGTGTTCCGGGCCTCAACACAGTCAGAGTTGGAAGTGTTGTTGCTCCGGGAACTCTTCCGCCAGGTCTGGCGGCACTCGACACAGTTCGTCTGGCCCGAGTCGCTACTCCGGTTGCTCTTCCGCCAACTGGTGTACTCCACCATCGAGAAACCTTCCAATCCCTTGCGCATCAGCCCGCAGGAGGCTGCGGGTCTGATCATACAAGGCAAGAATCTCCGGATCGACCACGTGGCGGCTCTGGTCGAGCGTTTCCACATGCACGAAATTCGGCCCCGCTGAGGGCAGTCCCCTCCCGATGAACATCTCGAACGAATACGCCGCTAGGTGGGGTGGGCTGACAACCAAGACCTCGCATGTCGGAAGCGAATCAATCCATAGCAACCGCTCGACTTGCTCCGCCTTCTCAGTCGAAGTGAGCAGATCCAGGTCCCGAAGTGCACTAGCCGGCACAAAGAGCTCGGCAGTCGGAGGATCAGGCTGAGTCATCCGGGCGAAGAAGGCCGCCGCTCGACGCTCCTTCCGCTTCCAGGTCACAATCTTCTCCGCCGGAGCCTCCATCGGCCCGAGCATCAGCTTCATGTGGACCGTTTCGGTCTGAGCCAGACCCGGAAGCAGAACTGGATTCCACTTCGCAATGGTCCCGTAGGTCCGCTCCGCGCTCTCCACCAGGAAGATGTTCCGCTGGTCCAGATTTGAAATCAGCTCCGAGCCAGATAGAAGTTGCTGGCCAACATGGAGAATGAACTGCTTGCGATCATCGTCGACCCCACCACGATCGCAGATGAGAGACAGGTTCCCGAGGTCGGGGAGACGGGTTCTGTCCAGCCAGGCTCGGATCGTGTTGCCGCTCTTGCCCATCACCTTGGCAAATTGGTTCGGGGTCCATCCGGCCGCTTCTGCGATGGTGTTTACCTCTGCGAACAGATATGACCGTGCCAACCTCTGGTTCAGGACCGTTCCTGCCATCGCGGCCTCCCTATGCTGCGCGAATCACCGGTAGTAGCGATGATCGCACAAAGACTCCCAACGAGATTCATCACGACTCGTCGCAGTTTCGGGGCCCCGCAACGGGGTTCCATTTCGGTGTCCCGAAATTGAACACCCACCATGGAACCCCATAGTTGAACTCTGAAACTTCAAGGGTGACATAGCCGTTGACCAGCCAAAACATGTCCTATGGTGGTCTCATCGCGGTTTTGGTGACCGATCCCGCGAGTGGTGGAAGACCGGGGGGCCGTGCCTCCCAGCGACCGAATGCGGTTCCCCGGCACCGGAAGTGTCGGGAATCCGACAATCTCTAATGGAGGAAGCGATGTCGTATCCGAGTACTCGCCCGAGAACCGCGCCGGCACCGGACCCGCTGGAGCGCGGGAGATTCAGCGACGGTGCGCACCGCTACACCGTCTACGCCTCAAGCGCCGACGCACCCGACTCGTTCCAGGTGTGCGCCGACGACAACCGGGCCGACCTGGTCCTGATCGTCTCCGGCCTCACCTCGCAGAACCTCCACGCCACTTGGGGAGACGAGTGGCGCAGCCGTTCGGCGGAGTGGCGCGAGTGGGCGCGTTCCGCCGCATTCCAGGTCTTCCACAACGGGAGCCTCCCGAACCCGGCAAAGACGAGGTACTGCAATGGGTAACGGCGTGCGCCCCGACAAGGACCCGTACAACTTCCGCTCCGACGGCAAGCCCGGCGTCGACGGCTATCTCGGCGACTTCCGGCGCGGCCCAGCGGTCTTCACGCTCTACTCCCTCGGCTCGCAGCCGGGCCGCACGCCCAAGATCATCGACTACCTCCTGGACGTCGACGACGGCGCCGGAGCCCGCGAGTGCTGCCGCTTCACCGACGACCCCGAGGACGTCCCCGAGTGGGCGACCGCCTGGCGCCGCGACCCGTGGTGCCCCTGGATCCTCGAACAGTGCCGAGCGCTCATCGCCGAACCCGACACCGCTTAACCCCCAAAGCCGCCCGGCGGCCCGGCGACTGAACCTCGGGCGGGCCACCGGGCTTCCAGGGCCGGCCGATCTTGGTGGAGATCGGCCGGCCTCCTGCTGTAGGCGTGGCTCCGCCGCGCGATGTCACCAGGCGATCCGGTGAGCGGCGGCGCGGGACTTGCACTCCGCCAACGAGTTCCGTACGCTGTCGCTCCCCTACGGTGAGGTACCCCCATGGCATCGACCGGTCTACAGGCGGCATTGGACACGGCCGATGCGGCGGCAGCAGAGGCCCGCGGGGCTGAGAACCAGCTAGCCGACGTGTACGCGGCGCTGCAAGCGGTGCTCGCGGACTCCGCCGACGACGATGCGCACATCGGTCTCGCATCGCTGGTTGAGGCGCAAGGCCAGCTCGCCGAAGCGGTCGCCGCGATCGGCGCGGGCTTCGACCTGTTGAAGGAGTACGCCGACTACATCGGGCAGGGCAACGACTCGGCGCCAGGCCAGCACGATGGAGGCGGACAACTGCCCGTCGCGGCGGCGTTCAATCCCCGCAAGTTCCACGCGACCAAGCTCGCGGGCCTGCGTCGGTACAGCGAGGCGGGCACCGCAGAGGGAAGGCTCTATCGCGAGGATGGCGCGCCGCACTCAGACCGTGTACTGCGGGCGCGCCCGCCTGGCTCATCCCCGTTTCCGCCTGCGAGTGTGCGCGAGCGCTACCGGAATACGACACCGAACCGCGGGCATATCGAGGGCGAAGTGGCCGCGGCGATGCACCGTGAGCGGATGCGGGAGACGACGCTCTACCTCAACGCCGAACCCTGCGACAATCTCGGGCGAGGCTGCAAGGAGAACACCCACGCGTTCCTGCCCGAGGGAAGCGTGCTCAACATCTGGGCTGTGAACGACGACGGCTCGCGAGTATTCAAGCGGATCAACGGAACAGGAGATGCGATCGATGGGACGGGCGGTCACGCGGGACCCGGAGCTGATGGCGGAGCTGGTGAGCAAGTACATGGACGAGGCGATGCCGGACCCGGACCTGTATGAGTACGCCCGCGCTCGGGGCGTCGAAGTTCCCGCCGACATCGACCAGCGGGACAAGCGGAGCCTGTTCTCGGTCCGCTTCCCGCCGGGCTCGGACGTCGGCGTGCTCGAATGGGACTGGTGGGCTGACGAACCGGAAGCCCCCGATTCCGACACCACGCGCGACGACCCGACCGGGAGCAGTCCCGACCCCCACGCATCGGCTTAACTCTGGGCGCACGCCTCGGAGCCGACGTTTCATGTCCTCCGCGAGGCCGCCACCGTGACGGCGAGGGCGGCGGCGCCCATCGCGACGCCGATCCAGATCGGGGCGGTGAGTCCCCAGTGGGCGTCGATGGCGAGGCCGCCGAACCAGGCGGAGAGGGCGATGCCGACGTTGAAGGCGGCGGCGTTGACCGAGGAGGCGAGCGAGGGGGCGCCCGCGGCGGCGTCGAGGACGCGGGTCTGGAGGACCGGGACCATCGCGAACCCGGCGGCGCCGAGGACGAAGACCATGATCGCGGCCGGGACCGGCGAGTGGACCGCGAACGCGAAGACGACAAGGGCGGCCGTGGCGGCGGCGAGCGTGCCGTAGAGGGCAGGCATGACGGCGCGGTCCGCGAGCCGCCCGCCGAGGAGGTTCCCGGCGGTGAGGCCCACGCCGAACAGGAGCATCAGCCAAGGGACCGTAGAGGTTTCGAAGCCGGAGACGCGGGTGAGCAGCGGCTCCAGGAAGGTGATCGCGGCATAGGCGGCGCCCCAGCCGAGCATCGTGATCGTCAGGACCAGCCACACCTGCGGGCGGCGGAAGACCGCGAGCTCGCCGCGCAGGCCCTCCCCCTTGTCGTTCGCGCGCGCGGGTACGAACAGGAGGATCGCGGCGAGCGACGCGGCGCCGATGGCGACGATCGCCCAGAACGCGGCGCGCCAGCCGAGCTGCTGGCCGAGGGCGGTGCCGAAGGGCACGCCGACGACGTTGGCGAGCGTCAGGCCGGTCATCATGAGCGCGATGGCGCGCGAGCGCTTCTCGGGCGCGACGAGGCTCGCGGCCATGATCGGGCCGATGCCCATGAACGCACCGTGGCACAGCGCCGAGACGACGCGTCCGGTCATGAGCTGGCCGTAGGTGACCGCGACGGCGGCGAGCACGTTCCCGGCGATGAACAGGGCCATGAGGATCACGAGCATCGTCTTGCGGGGCAGGTTCGCGCCGATCGCGGTCATGATCGGGGCGCCGATCGCGACCGAGGCGGCGTAGCCGGTGACGAGGAGGCCGGCGGTGGAGATCGAGACGTGGAGGTCCTCGCCGAGCGGCCCGAGGAGGCCGACCACGACGAACTCGGTGAGGCCGATGCCGAAGGCGCCCAAGGCGAGCGCGCCGAGGGCGAGGACGCGGCGGCGCTTGGTCTCGCGGTGGGCCGGGCGGGCCGGGGCGGTGGTGGTCGGCACGGGATTCCTTCCGGGGCGGGTGCGCGACCCCGGGGACGAGACGAGGTGTCCCCGGGGCGCCGCCGCCCAGTATTCCCCGCCGCCGGTAATTAGTCCAGTGGTTTGTCCAACCATCTCAAAAACTCACTCAGTACGCATCGAGGCCGGAATGTGCGCGCCGCGCTGAGCAGGGCCGTCGTAGGCTCGGTGCACCGCAGAAGGAGGCACCGCCATCAGCGATTCACCGTTGAACCTGAACGTCGACTGGCACGCGGGCTGGCCCTCGGCCAAGCACGACCCCGCTCCCGAGATCCAGATCCACGCCGCCGAGCCCCGCACGGTCATCATGCGGCAGAACATGTCCGTCAACTTCGAGGCCCCGTTCATGTTCCTGCTCTTCGGGAACGACCGGGCGCTCCTCGTCGACACCGGCGCGACCCCCGAGGCCGTCTACTTCCCCTTGCGCCGCACCGTCGACACGCTCATCGACGCCTTCCTGACCGAGAACCCGAACCCCGATTACGGGCTGGTCGTGGCCCACACGCACGGGCACGGCGACCACAAGGCCGCCGACGCCCAGTTCGCGGACCGCGAGCGCACCACCGTCGTCGGCCCGGACCTCGACGAGGTCGTCGCGCACTACGGCTTCGACGACTGGCCGCTCACCCCGCGGGAGCTCGACCTCGGCGGCCGCACCGTCGACGTCATCCCCGGGCCCGGCCACCACCGCTCGGCCACCGTCTTCTACGACCGGGCGACCCGCGTGCTGCTCACCGGCGACACGTTCTACCCGGGCCGCCTGTACGTGCAGGACTGGGAGGCGTTCGAGAACACAGTGGACAAGCTGGTGGCGTGGTGCGAGGCGCACCCGGTGTCGCACCTGCTCGGCTGCCACGTCGAGATGTCCACGCGCCCAGGCGCCTCCTATCCGCGCGGGTGGACCTACCAGCCCGACGAGGCGCCGCTGCCGATGACCGTCGCGCAGCTCCGCGAGCTCCAGCGGGTCGTCAAGGCGCTCCACGGCGCGCCCGGCGAGCACGTCTTCGACGACTTCGAGGTGTGGTGGAAGGGCGAGTAGCGGGGTCTTAGGACCTGCGGTGCAGGGGGAACCGGGACGCGGGACCGATGGCGGGCGCCGGTCCCGTTCCTAGCCTTGGGCGGGCGCGGACCGACCGGTCCGAGCGGACCCGAGGAGGAGAACATGACCATCCTGGTCACCGGTGCGACGGGCAATGTCGGCCGCCACCTGGTCGAGCGGCTGGCCGCGGCCGGGCATCCGGTGCGGGCGCTCACGCGCGACCCGGCGAAGGCGCGGTTCCCCGCGGGCGTCGAGGCGGTCGCGGGCGACTTCACGGACCTCGTGGGGATGGAGCGGGCGCTCGACGGGGCGACCGGGCTGCACCTGATGACGACGTTCGGGCCGAAGAACGAGACCGTGCCGCACAGCGCGCAGCTCGCGTCGGCCGCGCTCGCGGCCGGGGTGAGGCGGGTGTCGCTGCTGTGGAACGGGTACCGCGGGCCGGTCGAGGAGGCGTTTGCGGCGTTGAACCCGGTGGAGCTCCAGCCCGGCGAGTTCATGTCGAACGCGCTCACGTGGGCCGAGGAGATCCGCGAGCACGGCGCCGTCAGCGAGCCGTTCGCCCACATCGGGCACGCGCCGGTCCACGAGGCCGACATCGCGGCCGTCGCCGCCCTCGCCCTGACCACCGACGACCTTGCGGGGCGGCGGATCCCGCTCACCGGGCCCGGGGTCGTGACGGTGCCCGACCAGGTCGCGTCGATCGCCATCGCGAGCGGCCGCGACATCCGCTTCACCGCGCTCGACGAGGACCAGGGACGCCTGCGGATGCAGGCCCTCGGCTACGACGAGGGCGCCATCGACTACGTCATGGGCTGGCGCGCCGACCCGCCCGAGTGGACGCTGCGCGCCTCCGACACGATCGAGCGCCTCACCGGCCGACCCGCGAGGACCTTCGACGACTGGGCCCGCGAGCACGCCGACGCCTTCCGCTAGCCCCCGGCCGGGACGGCACTTCCCGGTACCGGACGGCGGAGCGGCCCGCAGACATCGGTCTGCGGGCCGCTTTTCTCCTGTCTTCGGTTGCGCTACAGGTTCTTCGCGCTCTGGGCGATGGCGTCGGCGATCGGCGTGGTCGGGCGGCCGATGAGGCGGGACAGGTCGCCGCTGGTGCCGGCGAGGAGGCCGCGCGAGATGGCGTCGTCGATGCCGGCGATGACCGGGGCGAGCGTCGGCGGCAGGCCCACGCTTTCGAGGATGCCACGGTGTGCCTCGGGCGTGACGCGGTTGACCGGGAAGTCCTTGCCGATCACGCGCGAGACCTCGGCCGCGAACTCCTCGAAGGACCAGGCCTCGTCGCCGCTCAGCTCGTACTCGGCGCCCTCGTGGCCCTCGCCGGTGAGCACCGCGACCCCGGCCGCCGCGTAGTCCGCGCGCGCGGCGGACGCGACGCGCGAGCCCTCGGCGGCGCTGGTGAGCAGGCCGCCGTTCGCCACGGACTGGCCGAGCGCCTCGGTGTAGACCTCGTGGTACCAGCCGTTGCGCAGCAGCGCGTACGGGACGCCGGAGTCGATGAGGTACCGCTCGGTGATCTGGTGCTCGCGGGCCAGCTCGAAGTCGGCGGCCGGGCCGCCGAGGACGCTCGTGTACGCCAGGAGCGCCACGCCCGCGGCCTTCGCGGCGTCGATGACCGCCTTGTGCTGCGGCACCCGCTGCCCGACCTCGCTGCCGGAGACGAAGAGGACCCGGTCCCCCTCGCGGAACGCGTCCGCGAGCGAGGCGGGGTCGCTGTAGTCGCCCTTGCGGACCTCCACGCCCAGCTCGCCGAAGCGGGCGGCCTTGGCCGGGTCGCGGACGACGACGGCGATCTGCTCCACGGGGACCTGGTTGACGAGGCCCTCGACCGCGAGGGTCCCGAACTTGCCGGTGGCACCGGTCACGACGTACATGTGCTGCTCCTTCAATGTCGGTTGCGACGATCATTTCACTTTCTAAATGAAAGCACAATCAAAACGAAAGTACTATCGCGGAGGTAACATGAACGGATGACCACCCGGCCCGCCCCGCACGTCCTCAGCGAGTTCGAAGACCTCAGCGACCGCCCCGACCTCGGCGAGTTCCAGGTCCTCGCCGAGGACTGCCCGTCGCGTCCGGTCCTCGACCACGTCACGGGCCGCTGGGGCACGCTCATTGTGCTGTCGCTCCACGACGGCCCGCGGCGGTTCAGCGAGATCCGGCGCGCGGTCGGCGGCATCAACGACAAGGCCCTCGCCCAGGGCCTGCGCCACCTCGAACGCGACGGCCTGGTGCTGCGCGAGCCCTCCGAGGGCTTCCCCTCCCGCGTCGAGTACCGCCTCACCGAGGTCGGCGCCGGCATGGAGGCGCGGCTGCGCGAGATGGTGTCGTACCTGTACGCGAACATGGGCGAGGTCCTCCAGGCCCAGGCCGGGTACGACGCCGCACGCCCCGGGGCCGCGGAAGGCGCAGTGTCCTAACGGTTCGCCCGAACTGCGCGAAACCGCAGGTAGAGCCGGACCGGGCCCCTAGACTCGGGCCATGGCTAGCACGCGGGCCACGTTCCTGGGAGGACTGCGTCCGGCCACGGCAATCCCGCTGTGGGTCCGGCTGCTGCCGCTCGTCGCCCTCTTCGGCGCCTCGTTCTTCATGCTCTTCCGGCCCGACCCGCTCCACGCCGGGATCGCGATGGCCGTCGTCCCCGTGCTCGCCGCGTTCGTGCTCGGCCCGGTCTGGACCGGGTTCATCGCGGCCTTCGCGCTCATCGTCGTGGCCGCCCCGATCCCGGTCGCGCGCCATTTCGAGGCCGACGACATCGTCGTCGTCGGCATCGTCTTCGCCACGGCCGTGGGCATCTCCTGGATCCGCCAGCGCTTCGAGAAGGGCCTGGTCACCGTGCTCTCGGTCTCGGAGGCCGCGCAGCGCGCGGTCCTGCCGGACCTGCCCGAGCGGGTCGGGGACCTCGCGTGCGCGGGGCTGTACCACTCGGCGCAGCAGGGCGCGAGCATCGGCGGGGACCTGTTCGACGTGCGGCCGAGCCCGTACGGGACCCGGCTGATCCTCGGCGACGTGCAGGGGCACGGCCTCGACGTGGTCGGCGCGGCGTCGATGCTCCTGTCGGTGTTCCATGAGGCGATCCTCGACGAGGAGGACCTCGGCGGGGTCGCGTGGCGGATGGAGCGGCGCATCCTGGAGGACGGCGCGCACGGGTACATCCCGGAGCTGTTCGCGTCGGTGCTGCTCGCGGAGTTCTCGGAGGAGTGCGACGAGGTGCGGCTGCTGTCGTGCGGGCATCCGCTGCCGCTGCTGCTGCGCGGGGAGCGGGTCGAGGAGGTGGACCTGAAGACCGCGCCGGTGCTGGGGCTGCGGCTGGCCGAGCCGGTGCGGCACCGCGCCTCGGCGGCGGTGCCGTTCGAGATCGACGCGACGCTGCTGGCGTTCTCCGACGGGCTGGTGGAGGCGCGGGACGCGGACGGGCATTACTACCCGCTGGCGGAGCACCTCGACGGCCTGGTGACGCCGTCGCCGCGGTCGCTGGTGGAGTTCGTGTGGGAGGACGCGTCGCGGTTCGCCTCGCGGATGGACGACGACGTGTCGATCCTGGCGGTGACGCGGGTGTACGGGAGCGGTCCCGCGGACGAGTTTTTCAATCGGTTATACGAAGGGTGTTTACAACCGTTCGGTTCTGTGTGAATATCCAAATGATTCGATTGCGACCCCCCGAAGGAGACGACGATGTCATCCCCCCGTCCCCCGCGTCCGCAGCGCTTGCGCCGCAACGGCTTCCGACGCGGCATCGCCGCCGTCGGCGCCGCCGGGCTCGCGGCGGCGGTCGCCGCGCCGAGCCTGCCGGTGCTCACCGCCAGCGCCGAGGAGGCCGCCGCGGACGCGGTCACGGTCGTCCTCGACCCGTCGTATCAGCAGGCGGCGTTCGAGGGCTGGGGCACCAGCCTCGTGTGGTTCGCGAACGCCACCGGCGGCTACCCCGACGAGATCCGGAACGAGCTGGCGGAGATGGTCTTCGGCGAGGACGGCCTCAACCTGAACATCGCCAGGTACAACATCGGCGGCGGCAACGCCCCGAACATCGACAACGAGTACCTGCGCGGCGGGGCCTCCGCGGTCCCCGGCTGGTGGGCCGCCCCCGAGGGCACCACCCAGGCCGACAAGGACTGGTGGGACCCGGAGAACCCCGAGCACTGGAACTGGGACGCCGACGCGAATCAGCGGTGGTGGATCGACGCGGTCAAGGACGACGTCACCCACTGGGAGGCGTTCTCGAACTCGCCGCCGTACTTCCAGACCGTCTCCGGGTACGTCTCGGGCGGGTTCGACGCGAGCCAGGACCAGATCCGCACCGACACCGTGGACGAGTTCGCGCTCTACCTGACCGAGGTCATGGAGCGCGTCGAGGCCGAGCACGGCATCGAGTTCGACACCGTGGACCCGCTGAACGAGCCGAACACGAACTACTGGGGCACCCAGCTCGGCCCGGACGGCGTGCAGCCCACGGGCGGGCGCCAGGAGGGCGCGCACGCCGGGCCCGAGCTCCAGCAGCTCGTCATCGACGCGCTCGCCGAGCGGCTCTCGGAGTCCGAGCTCGACGCGGTCGTCTCGGCGATGGACGAGACGAACCCGGGCACGTTCGTGCGCAACTGGAACGCGTACACGGAGGAGTCGCGGGCGAACGTCGAGCAGATGAACGTCCACACCTACGGCACGGGCCAGCGCACGAGCGCCCGCGACCTCGCGAAGGCCGCGGACAAGCCGCTGTGGATGAGCGAGGTCGAGGGGTCGTGGACCTCCGGCCAGGACTACACGTCGATGGAGAACGGGATCGGGATCGCCTCGCGGATCACCGACGACCTGCGGGAGCTGGAGCCCACGGCGTGGGTGCTGTGGCAGCCGGTCGAGGACGTCGCGGCGGGCCACAGCTGGGGCTCGATCCAGCTGCCGTTCGACTGCACCGCCGAGGACACGCTGGAGACGTGCCCGATCAAGGTGAACACGAAGTACTACACGATCCAGAACTTCACGCACTACATCGAGCCGGGCGACCACGTGATCGCCACCGACAGCGCGGCGGCGACGGCCGCGGTCGAGGCGGACGGCAGCGGCGCGAACGTGGTGTACACCAACAGCACCGACGCGGACATGGAGATCACGCTCGACCTCTCGAACTTCGAGCGGATCGCGCGCGGCGCCTCGGTGACCCCGGTGGTCACCAGCGCCGACGGCGCGCTCGTCGAGGGCGACGCGGTGCGGGTGCGCGGCGACGAGGCGACGCTGACGGTCCCGGCGAAGTCGGTGACGACGTTCGTGGTCGAGGGCGTCTCGGGCGTCGACTGCGACGCGGCGCTGTTCCAGGACGGGCACGTGTACCGCTTCGACGGCGTGCAGAGCGGCAAGTCGATCGCGCCGAACGCGGACGGCACCGGCATCGTCATCGAGACCGACGATGAGTACGACGGCGAGCAGCTGTGGGAGGTCGAGCGGCTCACCGACGGGTACTCGAACCGCGAGCGGTACGCGATCGTCAACGCGGCCACGGGGGCGCGGCTGGCGATCGGCGACGGGCTCGCGGTGCTGGAATCCGGCGACGGGGAGCCGTCGGAGGCGGCGACGTGGTACCTGTCGACCACCGGCGACGGCACGTACGTGCCCGTGAATGTCGGAACGGGCCTGGTCCTGGACGTGTGGGGCGAGGCGACCGCCGACGGGTCGCCGGTGCAGACGTACACGCCGACCTCGGCGGCCAACCAGCGCTGGGGCGTGGTGGACGAGACCGTGCTGCGGGCGCAGCAGGTGAGCGCGTACACCGTGCCGGGCTTCGTGCCGGTCCTGCCCGAGACGGTGCCGGGCGTGTACCGCGACGGCGCGCGCGGGGCGCTCCCCGTCGAGTGGGACATGCCGCGCGAGTCCACGTGGAACCGGGTGAAGACGGTGACGGTGTTCGGCGAGGCGGTCGACGCGCTCGGGAACACGTTCCGCGCCAAGGCGAAGGTCAGCGTCGACACGTTCTCCGAGACGGCTCCGGCGTCGGCGAAGACCTACCCGGGGTACGTGCCGCCGCTGCCGGAGACGGTGACGGCGCTGGGCGACCACGGGACCGAGGCCGCGGTGCCGGTGACGTGGGAGGAGCCCGCGGAGGGCGCGTTCGACGACTACGGGACCGTGCGGATCGAGGGCACCGCGGTGCTCGTCGACGGCACGGAGCTGCCCGCGGTGGTCGACGTGGAGGTCACCGACCCGGTGGAGGCGAACGCGGCGCTCGCCGACGGGACCGCGATCACCGCGACGTACACCGAGCCGGGCTATTCCACTGCGGCCCTGCGCAACGGGGTCCTCACGGACAAGGCCTGGTCGAACTGGAAGTCCGGGCCGTTCAACACCGAGGACGCGATCACGGTGGAGCTGCCGGAGGCGCGGGACGTGACCCGGGTCGTCTCCTACTTCTGGAGCGACGGCGGCCGTCCGTCCTATGCGGACACGCTGACGGTGCAGTACCGCGACGCCGACGGGAACTGGGTCGACGTGGGCTTCGTCGACGTGCCGACCGACGAGGTCCCGGTGATCGACGTGGAGGTGAATGCGAAGACGTCCGCCGTGCGGGTGGTCATGACCGCCGGTTCCGGCGGGACCGCGGGGTGGATCATCCTGAGCGAGATCGAGGTCTACGCGAAGGCCCCGGCCGCTTAGCGGACGGGTGGGAAACGGGCGGGGCCCGCATCGCAGGTCGGCGATGCGGGCCCCGGCTCGTTCGGGACCGTCAGGCGCCCACGGCGTCCGAGAGCGCGGTCAGGCGGTCGAGCTCGTCCTGCGAGAGGTCGAGTTCCGCGGAGGCGAGGAGCGGGGCGAGCTGGGACAGTTCGCGGGCGCCCGCGATCGGGGCGGCGATGCCGGGGCGGGTGCGGACCCAGGCGAGGGCGACCGTGCCGATGGCGACGCCGCGGTCCTCGGCGATGTCGGCGAGGCCGTCGATGACCGCGAGCCCGGCCGGGTTCAGGTGCTTGGCGGCCGAGCCGCCGCGGACGCTCTGCTCCAGGTCGGCCTCGGTGCGGTACTTGCCGGTGAGGAAGCCGCTCGCGAGCGCGTGGTAGGGGAAGACGCTGAGGTCCTCGGCGACCGCGATGTCGCGCAGGGCCGGCTCGAACGTGGCGCGGCTGACGAGGCTGTACTTGGGCTGCAACGCGACCGGGCGGGCCGCGCCGGTGCGCTCGGCGATGTCGAGCCACTCGCGCAGGCGCTCGGGGCTGTAGTTGGAGACGGCGACGTGCCGGACCTTCCCCTCGGTGACGAGCGCGTCGAACGCGGCGACGGTCTCTTCGAGCGGCGTCTCGGCGTCGTCGAAGTGCGCGTAGTAGACGTCGATCGCCTCAGATTGCAGACGCTGAAGCGAGGCGTCGGCGGCGGCCTTGACGGTCGCGGCCGACAGGCCCTTGAACTCCGGGTGCTGCGAGACCTTCGTGGCGACCATGAGCCGCCCGGGGTGCTTGGCGACCCAGGAGCCGATGACGGTCTCGGACTCCCCGCCGCTGTTGCCGGGGGCCCACGCCGAGTACGAGTCGGCGGTGTCGACGAGGGTGCCGCCCGCGTCGGCGAAGGCGTCGAGGATGCGGTGGGCCTCCGCCTCGTCCGTGGTCCAGCCGAACGTGTTGGTGCCCAGGACGAGCGGGTAGACGTCGATTCCGGTCCTGCCGAGCTTGGTCATGGCGTGCCCTCCGTGGGTCCGTTCCCGGGGCGCGCCGCGCCCCTCCGAATTTCCGAAGCGATCCTTTCACACACCCCGGGAACACCGCACGCGAATACGGACGACTGTGCGGTCCGTCGGCTGCGGCCTAGTTCGCCTGCGTCGTCGGCATGATCGTCAGCCGCTCGATGTTGACGCGGGCGGGCAGCGCGGCCAGATGCGCGACCGCCTCGGCGACGTCGGCGGGTTCGAGGACCTCCATCGTCTTGAACGTCTCGTCGAGCCACGCGGTCGCGTCGGGCTCGGTGACATGGCCCTGGAGCTCGGTGCGGACGATCCCCGGCTCCACGACCGCGACGCGCACGCCCTGCGAGCCGAGCTCGATGCGCAGGTTGCGGGAGTAGTGGGTGACGAACGCCTTGGTGCCGCAGTAGACCTCGAACGTGGGGAACAGGTTCTGCGCCCCGATCGAGGAGGTGTTCACCAGGTCCGCGACGCCCTTGTCGGCGGCGGCCTTGCGCAGCTGCGGCACGAACGCGGCGACGGTGTTGAGGAACCCGCCGATGTTCAGGTCCACCTGCTGATTCCACAGGTCCGTGCGCACGTCCGCGATCTTCGAGGGCAGCATGACACCCGCGTTGTTGAACAGGAGGTCGACGGTGCCGAACCCGGCCTCGATCCGGGCCGCGGCGGCCTGGACCGCCTCGGCGTCGGTGACGTCGACCGGGACGGCGAGCGCGGTGCCGCCGTTCGCTTCGATGCGCCCGGTGAGCGCGGCGAGGCGGTCGGCGCGGCGGGCGAGGACGGCGACCTTCGCGCCCCGCTGGGCGAGCAGCTCGGCGGTGGCCTCGCCGAGGCCGCTGGAGGCCCCGGTGACGACGGCGACGCGGCCCGCAAGGGGCAGAACGGTGTTCACAGTAGACATGTCGTGTTCCTTCGGTGCGTTCGGTTTCCAGGCGGTCCGGCCGCCCTGCAATCGAGTACAGCACCGGAGACGGGCCCGAAGCGCCGCTAGAAATCCCCTCCCGCGACTGGTACCGCCAGTACCAGTCAGGCGCCGCGAAGGGCCGGTCCGGCGGGGCAGAATTGGGGGCATGGACCAGCGCACCGAGATCTCGGACTTCCTGCGGAGCCGCCGCGCCCGCGTGCACCCGCAGGACGCGGGCGTGCCCGACGACGGCCGCGTGCGGCGCGTCCCGGGCCTGCGCCGCGACGAGGTCGCGCGGCTGGCGAACATGAGCGTCGAGTACTACACGCGCCTGGAGCAGGGCCGGGCCGGGAACCCCTCCCCCGAGGTGCTCGACGCGCTCGCCGAGGCGCTGCGCCTCGACCACTCCGAACGCGAGCACCTCAAGGACCTCGCGGGCCGCCGGGCGCCCAGGCGGCGCGGGCCGCTCGCCGCGCAGCGCGTCCGCCCAGGCCTGCTGCTGACGCTCCAGAGCCTCGAATCGGTGCCCGCGTTCATCATCGGCAGGCGCACCGACGTGCTCGCCGTCAACCGGCTCGCGAAGGCCGTCATGACCGACTTCGACGCGCTCCCGGCGAAGCGGCGCAACCTCGCGCGCTGGTACCTGCTCGATCCCGAAGCGCGCGAACGGGTCGTGGACTGGGAGACCGTGGCGCGCGACTCGGTCGCGGTGCTCCGCTTCGACGCCGGGCGCCACCCGGACGACCGCCAGCTCGCCGATCTCGTGGGCGAGCTGACCCTCGGCTGCCCGGAGTTCAGCGGGTGGTGGAACGACCACCAGGTGCTGCGCCGCACCCACGGCCGCAAGGCATACCGGCACCCCGTCGCGGGCGAGATCGAGTTCGCCTACGAGTCGCTCGAATTCCCCGACGACCCCGACCAGACGCTGTGCGTCTACAACGTCGAACCGGACTCGCCCAGTGCGCAGGCGCTGCGCCTGCTCGACTCCTGGACGGCCCCCGCCGCCCCGCACACTGGGCGCTGACCCGGAGACATAGAGTGTGATCTATCACCTCCTTCGCCGGAATTGCCCGCACTGGTTATGATTCACGGCCATGACGTACATCTTCGACGTGTGGACCTGGGGCCGTGAGGGAAACACGCTCGACGGGACGCTCACGAGCCTCATCGGCGATGGCGTCCGGCTCGGCGACGGCCCCGACCGCGGCACCGGGTTCGGGCTCAAACTGCTCATGGACGCCTGGTTCCAGGGTTTCGGCGCCACCGACATCGACCCCGGCACCGCCGCGGAGTTCGCGGAGTGCTTCGAGCTCATCCTCGGCAAGCGCGTGTGGATCGACGACGAGGGCTTCGTGCTCGACCACCGCAGCAAGGAGCCCGTGGTCCCGAAGGTCAACGCCTACAGCGTGTACGAGGGCCAGCTCGACGGCGGCCGGGGCACCTCCGACGGGCACGCGTACCTGCTGACCAAGCCGAGGGGCGAGGAGTTCCGGCGCCGCGCCGACGCCGTCATCGCCTCGTTCGCGGTCGACCCCGAGGCGGACGGCGACCAGGCCGGGTTCACGATCCGCGTCACCGACCCGAAGTACTTGGCGCACATGGCGAGCCATCTGAGCTTCCGGACCTCGTTCACCGGCGCCGAGTGACCCGGAAGGTGGAAATGCGCTCGGACGGCGCCGCGGCCGCCGGTAGCATCCCCGGGATGGACGCCTGGGCATGGGACGAGACGCTCTTCGCGGGCGCCGCCGCGCACTACGGGACCGGCCGGATGCCCTACCCCCCGGGCCTGGCCGACGCCGTGCGCGACGCGCTCGGCCTCGACGGGACCGGGCGGCTCCTCGACGTCGGCTGCGGGCCCGGCTCGCTCACCGTGCTCCTCGCGCCGCTGTTCGCCGAGGCCGTGGGCGTCGACGCCGACCCCGGCATGATCGCCGAGGCGCGGCTCAAGGCGCCGGGGATCGACTGGCGACTCATGCGCGCCGAGGAGCTCCCCGGCGGGCTCGGGACGTTCCGGGTCGTCGCGTTCGCGCAGTCCTTCCACTGGATGGAGCAGGACCTCGTCGCCGAGCGCGTGCGCGGCATGATCTGCCCCGCGGGCGCGTGGGTCCACATCGGAGCGACCACGCACCGCGGCGTCGACACCGCCGAGCCGCTGCCGCTCCCGGCCCCGCCGTGGGACGCGATCGACGACCTCGTGGCCCGCTACCTGGGGCCGGTGCGCCGTGCCGGGCAGGGCCTGCTCCCCCACGGCACCAAGGGGTCCGAGGAGGAGGTCATGGCCCGCGCCGGGTACGCCGGGCCCGAGCGGATCACCGTCGACGAGGGCCGGATCGCCGAGCGGAGCGAGGACGAGATCGTGGCTGCCGTGCTCTCCCTGTCGAGCTCCGCGCCGCACCACTTCGGCGACCGGCTTCCCGTGTTCGAGGCGGACCTGCGCCTGCTGCTGCGGGACGCGGCCCCCGGCGGGCGGTTCGCCGAGCGCATGCGCGGCGTCGAGGCCGTCATCTGGCGGCCGTAGACGCGGCGCGATAGGGTCTCGTCCCATGGCCGAACCCCGAGACGAGACGCGGACCCGGTACGACGAGGTCGCCCAGCTCTACTACGAGACGTTCAAGGACACGCTGCGCGAGCACCCGTTCGACCGCGCGATGATCGACGCGTTCGCCGAGCGCGTCAAGGAGGGCGGCGCGCGGCCCGTGGCCGACATCGGCTGCGGGCCAGGACATATCACCGGATACCTGCACGCCCTCGGACTCGACGCGCAGGGCATCGACCTGTCGCCGGAGATGATCGCGCTCGCGCGCCGCGAGCACCCCGGGATCGCGTTCTCCCTGGGCGACATGAGCGCCCTGGACCTGCCGGACGGCGGCCTCGGCGGCGTGCTGTCGCGGGCTTCGATCATCCACACGCCGCCCGAGAGGATCGGCCCGGTGTTCGCCGAGTTCCATCGGGTCCTCGCGCCCGGCGGGTTCCTGTCGCTCAGCTTCCAGGCCAGCGACCGCACCGACCGGCTCGCGTGGCCCTTCGACCACCGAGTGGCCCCCGCGTGGCAGTGGTCCTACGACCGGGTCGCGGACCTGCTGCGGGACACCGGCTTCGCGGAGGTGGCGCGGCTCGTGGGCGCGCCTGAGGAGGACCCGGTGCGCGGGTTCCACTTCTGCCACCTCGTGATGCGCAAACCCGGCGCCGAGAATCCGTAGGCGCGCTCCCACGCACGGGCAAATCGTGATATTTATTAGTATCGATAGATAAGCCTGTCCGCGGTCGGGTTGGGGTGAAGCGGATCCGAGCAGAGGAGTACCTGCATGGCATCCATGCCAACCCGGCCGCGGCGCCTCGCCGCGGCCGTCGCACTGTCGGCGGCGGTCGCCGCCGCGACGCTGGGGATCGTGGCGGCGGGCCCGGCGCACGCCGTCGGCTGCCAAGCGCTCGACTACAAGGTGGTGAGCGACTGGGGCTCGGGCCACCAGGCCGCCGTCTCGCTCACCGCCGAGGACGGCGCCGTGAACGGCTGGGACATCGAGTTCCAGCTCAAGCCCGGCGCGCAGGTCCAGAGCGCCTGGAACGTCTCCTGGTCCCAGTCCGGCACCACGTTCACCGGCTCCGACGTCGGATGGAACGCCGTCGTCGGCGCCGGGCAGACCCGCGAGCTGTTCGGCCTCGTCGTCTCCGGCTCCGGCGCCTCCCCCACCGCGTTCACGCTCAACGGGGTCGAGTGCGGCACCGTGGAGCAGCCGACGGACACCCCGCGCGAGACGGAGTCGCCCACCGACGACCCGACCGACGATCCGACTGACGACCCGACCGATCCGCCGGACCCGGGCGACTGCCCGGCCGGGGCCGTCTGCGACGGCTTCGAGGACCAGACCGGGACCGTCCCGGGCGGCGCGTGGAGCGTCGGCGCCCAAGACTGCACCGGCACCGGTACCGCCACTGTGGACACTGCGGTGGCGAACGGCGGCGGGAAGTCGGTGCGCGTCGACGGTGGCGCGACCTACTGCAACCACGTGTTCGTGGGCCGCTCGCTCCCCGCCGACGCCGAGTGGTTCCGGGTGTACATGCGGCACACCACGGCCCAGCCGCCGAACCACACGACGATGATCGCCATGCAGGACCGCAGCGACAACAACGCGGACCTGCGGCTGGGCGGCCAGAACTCGAAGCTCCAGTGGAACCGCGAGTCCGACGACGCGACCCTGCCCGCCCAGAGCCCCGCCGGGGTCGCGCTCAGCGCGCCCTTCCCGGTGGACACCTGGGTGTGCGTGGAGTACCAGATCAGCGGCGGCAACCTCGCGACCTGGGTCGACGGCCAGGCCGTCACCGGGCTCACCGTCGACGGCACCCCCACCCACGACGTGGACGAGCAGTGGCTCTCCAAGCCCGGCTGGGACCCCGACCTCGCGGACCTGCGGCTCGGCTGGGAGAGCTACGGGAACGACGCCGACACCGTCTGGTACGACGACGTCGCCTTCGGGCCCACCCGGATCGGCTGCTGAACCGCGCGCCGCCCCGCCGCGAGCGGCGGGGCGGCGCGTTCACCGCTTCCGGAGCCAGGGCGCGAGCTGCGCTGCGCCCCAGGCGGCTTCGACGGCCAGGAACCCCCACAGGAGATCCGGGCCCCCGTGGGCCAGCGCGTAGGCCATCCAGAGGGAGAACAGGACGCGCGCGGCGCCGTCGAACAGGCCGTGGACCCGCTGGGGGCGCAGCAGCCGCAGCAGCGACCACACGACGACGACCGAGCCCATGAGGTTCGCGTACAGCACCTGCATCGGGTCGAGGGCGGGGAACGCGGCGAGGCCGAGTGCGCCGCTGAGCCCGTCCAGACCGGCGTGGACCAGGGCGAGCGTCCACGGCGTGGCGAACCCGGCGGTGACGACGAGGTCGTAGACGGCGCTCGCGCGGACCACGGTGAGGTAGGAGTGCCGTTGCGGCGCGGCGGTGTCGAGGACAGTGGGCATGGAAGTGCTCCGTTCGTTCGGGTCGGGCTACCGTAAACGGTGGAGTGCACTCCAGTGTCAAGTCGCGAGGGAGGGTCCGTGCGGATCGGTGCGTTGTCGGAGCGGTCGGGGCTGAGCCGGGACGCGATCCGGTTCTACGAGAAGATCGGGCTGGTCGAGTCGCACCGGTCGCCGAACGGCTACCGGGACTTCCCCGAGGAGGCCGTGCCGTGGCTCGACTACGTGCGCACGGCGCAGCGCCTCGGATTCACGCTCGCCGAGATCGGCCGGCACGGCGAGGAGCTGCGCGGCGCGCCCGACACGGCGGCGGCGCTCTCGGCGCTGTTCGCCGAGCGGATCTCGGCCGTGGACGCGAAGATCGCGGAGCTGACGGCGCTCCGCGCGGAGTTGGCCGCGCGGGCGGACACCGGGTGCCCGCTGGAGCCGGACCGGGTCAGTCGACCGGGCTTCAAGCGACAGTGAGCACGGTCTTGCCGCGGGAGCGGCCGGCCTTGAGGCGGTCGAGCGCGGCGGCGGCCTCTTCAAGAGGCGCTTCGTGGTCGATGAGGAACCGGATCTGTCCCCTCTGGACCGACTCGGCGAGTGACGCGAGCGTGCCGGGCCGGGCGTTCGCGTAGAGGTTCGAGCCGCGCAGGCCCTTCGCCGCGAAGGCGTCGGCGTCGACGGCGCCGTTGGAGGAGACGATCGCGCCGTTCGGCTTGAGCAGCAGGGCGATCGGCTCGATGTCGGCGGGCCCGGAGACGAGGTCGACGACCGCGTCGATGCCGTCGGGGTGCGCGGCGCGGACCTGGTCGGCGGTGGGGCCCGCGGTGAAGTCGACGGTCTCGGCGGCGCCGAGGTCGCGCAGGAGGGCCGCCGTGTCGGGGTCGGTGGTGGCGATGACGCGGATGCCCTGGGCGGCGGCGAGCTGCACGGCCGCCTGGCCGACGCCGCCGGACGCGCCGTTGACGAGGAGCGTCTGCCCGGGCCCGGCGCCGGTGCCCTCCACGAAGTCGTGTGCGGCGGCCCCGGCGGTGGGGATGGCCGCGGCCGTCGCGAAGTCGAGCTTGTCGGGGAGGCGGGCGAGTTTGGCGGCCTTGGCGACCGCGTACTCGGCGTAGGAGCCGCGGCCGAGCTTCACGTCCATGAACTGCCCGAACACGCGGTCGCCGGGCTCGAAGCGGGCGTCGTCCAGGCCGGGTTCCCCGGCGCTCACGACGGTCCCGGCCCCGTCGGAGCCGAGGACGAGCGGGAACTCGTGGTGCACGGACCCGCGCATGGCGCCCTCGACGACCTTCCAGTCGAAGGGGTTGACGCCCGCGGCCGCGATCTTGACGAGCACCTCCCCCGGGCCGGGTTCGGGGACGGGCAGGTCCGCGAGGGTCGGCTCAGTGTGGAAGTCGGTGGCGACGACGGCGCGCATAAGGGGTCCCTTCGGTCCTGACCGGCGGACGCCCGGCTGCGCCCGGCCTGAATCTACACCGGTGCGTACCCGGAAGAGCCCGATCGGACGCGCCGAGCGCGGAACGCTTTCCACGCAACGGGATCGAGCCGCACTAATCGGGGCGTTTCGCCAGCGCACGGGGGCCTTGTACGCTTCACCGTGGACACGGCACCCCCTCCGCGCCGCGGCCTGCGCGCGGCGCGTCCGCTCCTGCCCTCGACCCCTCCGGAGGTGCTCCATGCGCGCTTGGATGGACCGCGGCATGCTGCGCGGCCGGATCCACGGGCGTTCGCTCCTGGTGCTCGTCGTCGTGGCGGCGCTGGTGTCCGTGGCGGCGGTGTGGCAGTTCGGGGCGCTGCGCGACGAGCACGACCCGGACCTGGCCGAGGCCGACACGCCCGGGGGCCCGCAGTTCACGGCCGCCGCGGAGACGACGAGCGCGAGCGCCCCGGCGTCGGCGCCGGAGTCGCCCGAGTCGTCCGCCGCGTCCCCGAGCGGTGATCCGACGACCTCCGCCGCTGCCGCTACGACTTCGGCGAGCGCGGCGGACGCCGGGCCGGAGTGCACCGCGTCCCTGTCCCTCGACACCGAGTGGTCGTCGTCGATCTCGGTGGCGGTGTCGGTGGCGAACACCGGGGCCGAGCCGATCGACGGCTGGGAGATCCTGCTCGCCCTGGACGGCATGGAGGTGACCGCGGCGTGGGGGCTGGAGCATCTCGAAGGGGACCGCTACGGCGACATCATGTTCAACGCCGTCATCGCGCCCGGCGAGAGCGTCGATCCGAGCTTCTCGGCCGATGTCGAGGACGGCTGGGTGCTGCCCGAGACCGTCCCCTGCACCCCGGCTTGAGGCCCGTCAGGACCCGGTGCGGATCTCGACCTCGTGGAGGACGGGGAAGTTCACGGACTTGGCGATGAAGCAGTCGCGGTTGGCGTCGTGGTGGAGTGCGGCGGCGCGCTCGGCGTCGGCGGGGTCGGCGATGGTGACGACCGGGTGGAGCACGACCTCGGTGAAGCGGCCGCTGTTGCCCTTCTCCTCGGTCATGGTCCCCGCGGCGGCGTCGGTGTAGGCGGTGACGACGATGCGCTCGCGCGCGCACAGCGCGAAGTAGGTGAGCATGTGGCATTCGGAGAGCGCGGCGACGAGCAGCTCCTCGGGGTTCCAGCGCTCCTTCTGGCCGAGGAACGCCGGGTCGGCGCTGCCGCGGATGAGGGGCTTGCCGGGGGCGGTGATGTCGTGGTCGCGTCCGTAGTCGAAGTACTTGGCGGTCCCGTTGCCGGTGTTGCCGGTCCATTCGACGGTGACCTCGTAGTGGTGCTCGCGGCCGCTCATGGCGGGCTCCTTCCGTTGCGGTGAGCCGAATCGTATCCGGGGCGCGGGCGGGCGCGGCGGGTCATCTCCCGGCGAGGACGACGGTCTGGTGGTCCGGGAGCTTGTCCCACCAGTGGTGGTGGCGGCGGTAGACGTCGCTTTCGCGGTCGGCGAGGAGTGCGGCGAGGCTCTTGGCCTCCTCGGCGAGGGCGGCCCAGACGTCGTCGGGGAGGGGGTGGAAGGCGGTGGCCTCGATGGCGCCGTCGACGGTGCGCCAGACGCCTGCGGCGAGGCCGTCGACGAGGAGCATCGGGAGGACGTCGCCGTTGTTGCGGATGAGGGTGGTGCGGTACTCGGGCGGGACGGTGCGGGCGCGGTCGTGGAAGGCGAGGAACACGTTGTCCCACATGGCCATCAGGCGCGGCGGGGCCGGGGTGTCCTCATCGGGGAGCGCGGCGCCGGGCAGGTCGTAGAGGACTTCGCCGTTCGGGCCCTGGTGGAGTTCGAGGTCGAGGGGCACGAGGGCCTTCTTGACGCGGCCGCGCTGGACCATGGCGAACTGGGCGACGTCGGCGACGGAGACGGGCCCGAAGCCTTCGATGTGCCGCAGGATGAGGGCGGCGAGTCCGGCTTCGGCGGCCTCGTCGTCGCGGAGGGCGGGCTTGTCGGGGGCGGCGGTGTACTCGACCTTGTCGGTGAAGCCCCAGGGTCCGGCGCCGGGGGCGCGCAGGAGGGGCGCGTACTGGCGGATGCCGGGCCACACGGCCTTGGCGGTGGCGGCGTCGAGGCGGTCGGCGAGCCAGGCCTCGCATTCGCGGGCGGTGCGGACCTCGCCGGCGGTGAACAGGGCCTCGTAGAGCGCTTCCGACAGCTCGTAGGCCTCGGTGCCGGTGATCCCGGCGGCGGCGATGCGGCCGCCGAGCTTCGCGGCGTACAGGGACGGCTCGGTGGCTTCGCGGAAGGTGCGGTACTCGTCGGCGGCGACGGTGTGCAGGGTCATGCGCACGGGGTTGCCGCGCAGGACCCGGCCCTCCTTGTAGGCGGCGTCGAGGTCGGCGGGGTCGAACCCGGCGACGCGGTTCCACAGGCCGATGTACCCGGAGACGGGCGACTGGGTCTGGAGGGCGACGGCACCGCGCACCGCGGACTCGACGTCGGCCTCGGCGCGGTGCAGGAGGGACTGGCGGTCGAGCGTGGCGCGGTTCAACCGCCGGGTCGTGAGCTGCATGGTCAGAGGCTAGCCGGAGGGACCGACAGGAAAACCTGCGCGCGGTCCGGGACCGGACCCTGGCCGGTCCGGTCCCGCGCGGGGTCACATCGTGGCGACGTAGGCCGAGCAGGAGTCGAGGAGCATCTGGCTGCCCTCCTTGGCCATGTCGTGCTCCTCCTGCGTGGAGCAGGTCTGGGAGATCACGAGGCGGGTACGGCCTTCGCCCAGGTCGGTGAGGTCGAGGCGCATGACCTCTTCGCCGCCGGGGATGTCCATGCCCATGACGAGCAGTTCGTTCTCGACGACCTCGATGTAGCGGCCGGTGATCGGGAACTCCTGGCCGTCGGGGGTCACGACGACCGAGGTGTACTTGCCGCCCGGGGTCGCGTCGAGCTCGACCGAGCCGGGCTTGGAGTAGCTCCACTTCTCGTAGTGGTCGTTCTCGGTCCAGGCCCGCCAGACGGTGGCGACGGGGACGTCGACCTCGCCGGTGAGCGTGTAGGGGAAGCCGGTGGTGTTCTCGTTGGCGGTCATCTCGATCCTCCGTGTTCGGGGTTGTCGGTGTCTGCACGTGTAGACGCGGCGGGCCGCGGGGATTCATCGCCCTCCCCCGGATGTTTCCAGAATTCTGTTCGGCGGGCCGGGGAACGGCGCCGTCGGCGCGGGTCTGGGAGAATCGGCCGATGGACGCCGAACTCACCGTGACCGGATCCGACGACCCCCGTGGGGAACTGGTGCTGCTGCGGAAGTGGCTGAACCGCGACGAGGACTACCGGGGGCGGGTCGACTTCAAACCGGCCGAGCCCCAGGAGGGCGAGCTCGGCGCGGGCACGGACATACTCCTCGCGGCCATCGCCGCGGGGGGCCTGGACGCGCTCGGGCAGACGATCGGCGTGTGGATTCGATCCCGCCGCTCGGAGATCGAGGTCGAGGTGAGCGCCGCCGACGGCTCGCGCGTGCGGATCACCGCGAAGGGCCCGATCGCGAAGTCGGTCGCGAAGCGACTCGACCTGGGAGAGTAGCGGTGCGCCTGCCCGACGGCGCGCGGTCGCGCGCCCTGCTCATCGGCACGACCTCGTACCGGCACCTGAAACGCGTCGAAGCCGCGAGGAACAACGTGGAGGCCATGCGGGAGGCCCTGGCCCGGGACGCCGGGATCACCGGCGGCGACTGCTTGGCGCTGACCGACCCGGACAGCCTGGCCGAGGTCGGCGCGGCCGTGGAGCGGGCCGCGAAGGAGGCCGAGGACCTCCTGCTCGTGTACTACAGCGGGCACGGGCTCGTCGACGACGAGGGCATGCTGCACCTGACGATGACGGGGACGTCCGACGCGCTGCTGCCGTGGAGCGGCATCCCGTTCCGGCTCTTGAACAAGGCGGTCCAGTACTCCCGCGCCGCAATGAAAGTGGTCATCCTCGACACCTGCTACTCGGGCATCGCGATCGAGCCGCTGCTCGGGGACGACCTCACCGGGCAGCTGCGGATCAAGGGCAACTTCACGCTCACCTCCTCCCCCGCGAACTCCCCTTCGTACGCGTTCGAGGGGCTGCGGCACACCGCGTTCACCGAACTGCTGCTCGACGTGCTCAAGGAGGGCGTGGCCGACGCCGGGGAGCTGCTGACGCTCAACGACATCTACAAGGAGCTGCTGCGCCGCACCCACGCGCGCGGCCTCCCCGAGCCGCAGAAGTGCGGCACGCACATCGCCGCCGAGTCGCTCGCGCTGGCACCGAACCGGCACGAGGGCCCGCCGCGGGAGGTCCCGGCCGCAATGCCGGAACCGCCTGTGCGCCAGGCGGTCCCGGCGCCCGCGCCGTCCACGGAGGCGGTGGTCACCGCCGACGAGGTCCGCAGCGTGAAGTTCACGGCCGTGCAGCTCGCCGAGGGCTACGACCAGGACGAGGTGGACGCGTTCCTCGACCGCGTGGTCCTCGCCCTCGTCGAACCCCCGACCGGCCCCCAGCGCCTCACCGCCGACGACGTGCGCTCCTCGATGTTCACCTCCACGCGCCTGCGCGAAGGCTACGAGGTCAAGGAGGTCGACGCGTTCCTCGACCGCATCGAAGCCGAATTCGAACGCCGCCAAGCGGTCGCGGCCCGCAGGCCCTAGGCTTCGAGCGCGGCGACCATGGCGGCGACGCGGGCGCGGACCCGCTCGGGGTCGGCCGCGGGGAGCACCGGCGAGCCGACGACGGCGCGCATGACGCCCATGCCGAGCAGGAGCGCGCCGACGAGCTCGGCGCGCAGCGCCGCGTCCTCGCCGTCGAAGCGGGCGGCCAGGTCCGCGAGGTAGCCGTTGCAGACCTCCTCGTGGAGTCGGGCGCGGACCTCGGGGCGCCCGGCCGAGCGGAGCATGAGCAGCAGCGGGTGCTCGCCGTCGTTCCCGGCGGGGTCGCCGAGGACGACCTCTCGCACGAGCGCGTCGGTGAACTCCACCGGGCCGGCCGCCCGCTCCCCCAGCCCTGCGGGCACCTCGGTGGCGAGGGCCGCGTCGAAGAGGTCCTGCTTGGAACCGAAGTAGCGGAAGATCAGCGTCGCGTCGACTCCGGCGTCGGCGGCGATCTCGCGCACCCCGGTGCCGTCGAAGCCGTGCTCGGCGAAGCGGCGGCGGGCGGCGTCGAGGAGGGCGGAGCGGGTGGCCGCGCGGTCGCGGCGCTTGGGCGCGTTCATGAAGTCAGCATAAGTCATCAGATGTTGACATATCGCGGCGCCCGGTCTAGCCTTGTCATCGATCGATGACTTACGACGAGAGGCGGCACCCCCGTGCGCACCTACCTGATCACCGGCGGCACCGACGGCATGGGCCGCGGCCTGGGCCTGCACTTCCTGGAACGCGGCGACCGCGTCATCGCCGTCGCCAGCGGCGAGGCGAAGGGCCGGGCCTTCACCGAGGCGGCCGCGCGGCTCGGCGCCGCCGACCGGGTCCGCTTCCTGCGGGCGGACCTGAGCACGGTCGCCGGGATGCACGCGGTCACCGCCGAGATCGAGTCCTCAGTGGATTCCTTGGACGGGGTGGTGTTCGCGACGCAGCGGTTCCAGCAGCGGCGCGTCCTCACCGCCGACGGACTGGAGTACACGTTCGCGCTGTCCTACCTGAGCCGCTTCGTGATCGGCCACGGCCTCGTACCGCTCCTCGACCGCGCGGAGGCGCCCGTGGTCTTCAACCTCGGTGCGCCCGGCGGGTTCCCCGGGCGGATCTTCTGGGACGACATCTCGTTCGAGCGCGAGCCGTACAAGGGCATGAAGGCCGCGACGCAGGCGTCCCGCTCCATCGACCTCCTCGCCGTCGACTTCCCGCGGCGCCACCCGGACACGCGCGCCAAGTACGTCGTCTACAACCCGATGTTCGTCAAGACCGGCATGGCCGACCCGCTCCCCCAGCCGAAGCGGGCCTTCACCAACGCCATGGCCGCCCTCTTCGCCCAGCGCGTCGCGAAGGCGATCGTCCCCATGGCCGCCCTCATCGACGGCCCGCCCGCCGCCCCCGTCACCGCCTGGCGCCGCACCACTCCGCTCCCCTTGACCGGCAAGGACTTCGACCCGGACGCAGCGGACCGCCTCCACCGGCTCACCGGGAAGATCCTGGAGCGGGTGGAGGCGGCGGGGGAATTGGGCTAGTCGACGAGGGCGTCGAGGTCGATGGCGTTCTTGACGGCGTCGAGGCGGCGGGTGGACTCGTCGGGGTCGACCTTCTGGCGGTCGATGTGGGCGAGTTCCTGGTTGGCCTCGGCGAAGGGGCGCATGCGGCGCTCGTAGCGGGCGAAGGCCAGCGCGTGGTCGGCGGTGCGGCCGAGTTCGAAAGCGAGGACGTATGCGCCGACGAGGGCGAGGCTGGTGCCCTGCCCGGAGAGCGGGGCGGCGCAGTGGGCGGCGTCGCCGAGGAGGACGGTGCGGCCCGCGGACCAGGCGTCCATCTTGATCTGCGCCATGGAGTCGAAGTAGAAGTCGTCGGCGGTGCGCATGCGCTCCAGGAACTCCGGGACCTTCCAGCCGAACCCGGCGAGGTGCTCGGCGACGAGGGCCTTCTGGGCCTCGGTGTCGCGGTAGTCGTACTCGATGGGCCCGGCGCCGAAGCCGAGGAAGATCCGCAGCTCGCGGTTGTCGCGGACGGTCATGACCGCGCCGCCGTTCACGCCGTCGTTGAACCAGGTCTGCCAGCGGTCGAGGCCCAGGAAGTTGTCCTGGCTGAAGACCGACAGGTAGGTGCCGAGGTGGTGGATGTAGTCGGCTTCGGGGCCGAAGGCGATGCGGCGGGTGTTGGAGTGGAGGCCGTCGGCGCCCACGACGAGGTCGAAGCGGCGCGCATCGGCGTGCTCGAACTCGACGGTGACGCCGTCGGCGGCGTCGCGGATGGCGGTGATGGAGTCGCCGTAGAGGTACTCGACGCCGTCGAGCTTCGCGTGGACGAGGTCGACGAGGTCTTCGCGGAGGATCTCGATGTCCTCGGAGTCGAGGGCGCCGGAGGAGAGCGCGAACTCCTCGGACCGCATGAGCTCGTTGCCTTCCGGGTCGAGGACGTTCATGCCCTTGGATTCGTTCTTGAGGGCGCGGGCGTCGGGTTCGAGGCCCATGCGGCGCAGGACGGTGAGGGCGGCGCCGCGGACGTCGACGGCCTGGCCGCCGCGGCGCAGGGCCGGGGCGCGCTCGACGACGACGGGGGTGAGGCCCTGCTCGCGGAGCCAGTAGGCGAGGGCGGTGCCGGCGACGGAGGAGCCTGAGATGAGGACGGTGGTCACGGTGTTCTCCTGGGATACGTTGTACTGCGTTGTCTGGGACCACCGTAGAAAATTGGGCCCTGACCTGCAAATACACTCCAAATCTGCCCTAGGACAGCAGGGTCGCGGGAGGCCGGTGCGCACTAGGATCTGTCGTAGGACAGCACGAGGGAGGGGCCGCCGTGGCCGCAACGATCGAACCGCCGTACGCCCGCATCGCCGCGGAGCTGAGCAGGCGCATCGCCGACCGGGAGCTGCTGCCGGGCGACAAGGTGCCGTCCACGCGGCAGGTGGCCCAAGAATTTGGCGTGGCGCTCGCCACAGCAACGAAGGCGCTGGACGTGCTGCGGACGGAGGGCCTGGTCGTGACCCGGCCGCGGTCGGGGACGGTGGTGGCGCCGCGGCGCGGGGCGAAGGCGGGCGAGCCCGCGGCGGAGCTGACGCGGGCGCGCGTGGTCGAGGAGGCCGTGGCGATCGCCGACGTCGAAGGGCTGGAGGCGGTCTCGATGCGCGCGGTGGCGGGGCGGTGCGGGGTGGCGCCGATGTCCTTGTACCGCTTCGTGGAGGACAAGGAGCAGCTGGTGGAGCTCATGGGCGACACGATGTACGGCTCCCGCGAGTTCACTGTGGACGAATCTGATCCGTGGCGCGCGCAGGTCGAGTCGATCGCGCGGGAGCTGTGGCGCCTGCACCGCGCGCACCCGTGGCTCGGCCGCATCCAGCCGCTGACCCGGCCACTGCCACTGCCGGGGATCATCCGGCTCGGGGACCGGCTCCTCGGCGCGCTCGAAGGGCTCGACCTGCCGCCGAAGCTGCACTTCGACGTGCACGTGCTGCTCTACACGCACGTCGTGGGCCTGGCGATGAACGTCGAGCGCGAGGACGAGGCGGTCTCGCTCACCGGCGTCTCCTCCGAGGAGTGGACCGACCTCCAGTACCTGCCGAAGTTCGGCGACGACGCGTTCATGTCGTCGGTGCCCCACTTCGCCAAGCTCTTCGGACCCACCGGGTCCATGTCGGACGGTTACGATATGGACCTCGACGACCTCTTCGAGCTCGGCCTCGGCGTGATCCTCGACGGCGTGGAGGCCCTGGCGGCCCGGCTGAAGTAGCGCTTGCAGTTGATTACTCGAACTCGTATACTCGAAAACGAGTAATCGATTCGAGGAGGTCGCATGTCCGGCAGACGCGGCAACCTGACGGCGCTCGCGGTGCTCTCCGTGGCGGCGTCGAAACCCATGCACCCCTACGAGATGGGCCAGGCCATCCGCGGGTGGGGCAAGGACCGCGACATGAAGGTCAAGTGGGGCTCGCTCTACTCGGTCGTCGCGGCCCTCGAAAAACGCGGCCTCCTGGAGGCCGCCGGCACCGCCCGCGAGGGCAACCGGCCCGAGCGCACCGTCTACCGCATCACCGCCGAGGGCCGCGCCGAGCTCGCCGACTGGACCCGCGAGCTCCTCGCCACCGTCGACGGCGACCACACCCGGTTCCGCGCCGGCCTGTCCGTCGCCGTCGTCCTCCCGCCCGACGAGGTGGTCGAGCTGCTGCGCGGGCGCCTGCGGGCCCTGGAGACCGGGCTCGCCGCCGACGAAGGCGAGCTCCACCGGCACAAGGGGACCGTGCCGCGCATGTTCCTCATCGAGGACGAGTACGCCCTCGCCACCGCCCGCGCCGAGATCAAGTGGATCTACGCCCTCATCGCGGACATCGCCACCGGGACCTTCGCCGACCTCGACAAGTGGCGGTCCTTCCACGAGCACGGCGGCCTCGACGGCGGCGCCGCCTCCGCGTGGGAGCACGCCGAGCAGCACGCCGCCGACTCCTCCAGCACCCCTTCCTGAGCCCCTGCAAGGAGACCACCATGACGACGAGAGCAAGGACCGCCGCGGTCATCGGCGGCGGCGTGGCCGGGCCGGTCACCGCCGCGGCCCTGGTGAAGGCCGGAATCGAGGCCACCGTCTACGAGTCGTACCCCGGACGGCCCGAGGGGGTCGGCGGCACGCTCGCGCTGGCCGCGAACGGCAAGCGGGCGCTGGAGATCATCGGCGCCGACGAGGGCATCGCCGCGATCGGCGACCCCGTCTCGGCCCAGAACCTGACGATCGGGAAGCGCCACCGCTTCACCGTCCCGCAGCTCGGCGACGTCGGGCCGATGTGGACGCTGCACCGGGCGGACCTGCACCGGGTCCTCCACGAGCGGGCCGAGGCCATGGGCGTCAAGTTCGTGTTCGGCAAGCACCTCGAAGCGATCCGCGATGACGGGGACGGCGCGACCGCCGTGTTCGGCGACGGGACCGAGGCCGGCGCCGACGTGATCGTGGGCGCCGACGGCGTCCACTCCGCGGTCCGGCGCCTCGTCGGCGCCGCCAACCCGGGCCCGAAGTACACCGGGATGATCTCGTTCGAGGCCGTGTCGGAGCACGAGGTCCCGGTGGGGCCCGAGGTCATGACGTTCGCGTTCGGCAAGCGCGCGTACTACCTGTACTGGCGCCTGCCGCAGGGCGGCACGCGGTGGGGCGTGAACCTGCCGTTCGTCGACCCCCTGCCCGCCAAGGCGCTCCGCGAGACCTCCGATGAGGACTGGATGGCGCGGCTGCTGAAGATCTACGCCGACGACGACCCCGGGGCGGAGCTGCTGCGGCGCACGCCCGCCGAGCGGCTGCTGTGCCACGGTCCCCTGTGGATCATGCCGAGCGTGCCGGTGTGGCACCGCGGTCGCACGGTCCTGGTGGGCGACAGCGTGCACGCGCCGTCGAACAGCTCCGGGCAGGGGGCCTCGCTCGCCATCGAGAGCGGGATCGAGCTCGCGAGGTGCCTGCGGGACCTCCCGGTGCCCGAGGCGTTCGCCGCCTACGAGCGGCTGCGTCGGCCCCGCGTCGAAAGCATCGCCGCGAACGCCGCGAAGATCAACCGCGCCAAGGCGCCCGGCGCGTTCGCGCAGGCGGTCATGCCGCTCATGATGCCGCTGATGTTCAAGACCGCGATGGACCCGGAGAAGACCCTCGGGCCGATCCAGCGCCACCGCATCGACTGGGACGCGCCCGCCGCTGCAGGGGTATAACGGTTCCACCTACGAGGCATCGGGAGTCCCCATGACCGATCTGCACGCCGTCCTCGGCGCGACCGGCGCCATCGGCAGTGCCGTGGCCGACGAGCTGCGGGCCCGCGGCCACCGGGTCCGCGCCGTCAGCCGCCATGGCGGCGGCACCGACGGGCTCGCCGCCGACGTCACCACTCCCGAGGGCGCGGCCGCCGCATGTGAAGGGGCCGCCGTCATCTACCAGTGCGCGCAGCCGCCCTACGCGAAGTGGCCCGAGGAGTTCCCCGGGTTCACCGACGCGGTCCTCAGCGCCGTCGAGCGGTCCGGGTCCCGCCTCGTCATGGCCGACAACCTGTACATGTACGGGCCCGTCAAGGGCCCCATGGGAGAAGACCTCCCGTACGCGGCGACGAACCCGAAGGGCCGGGCCCGCGCCAAGGTCGCCGAGATGATCCTCGCCGCGCACCGCGAGGGCCGCGTGCGCGCGGCCCTCGGCCGCGCCTCCGACTACTTCGGGCCCCGCGGCCTCAACACCATCCTCGGGCCGACGGTCTTCGCCGCGGCGGCGGCCGGGAAGACCGCCCGCTGGGTCGGCGACCCCGACGTGCTCCACACCGTGTCCTACCTGCCCGACATCGCCACCGGGCTCGTCACCCTCGGGGAGCGCCCCGAGGCCGACGGGCGGGCCTGGCACCTGCCGGTGCTCACCGCGCCGACCGGGACGGAGTTCCTCGACATGGTGTGGGACGCCGCGGGCGGGCCGGGCCGGAGCGCCGCGCTGCGCCGCGGCATGCAGCTGGCCCTGGGCCTGGTCAACCCGGTCGTCAGGGAGCTCGGCGAGACCTGGTACCAGCGCGACCGCGACTGGGTCGTGGACGACACCGCGTTCCGCGCCGCGTTCGGCGAGCCGCGCCTGACCCCGCACGAGGAGGCGATCGCCGCGACCCTCGCGTGGTTCCGCGGGCGGGCCTGATTTCGCGAAAAGAGAACGACCGGGCACCGGGGCTTCGTACACTGCGCACATTTCCGTCTTCAATGGAGGCACCATGACGCAGGAATACGGGCAGGGCGGCGCTCCGGCGAGGGCGCCCCGGGAGATGAACGGGCTCGCCATCGCGGCGTTCGTCCTCGCGATCGTGGGCTGGTGCAGCCCGATCGGCATCCTCGGGCTGATCCTCGGCTACGTCGCCAAGGGCCAGATCACGCGCCGCAACAACTCCGGCGAGGGCCTCGCGCGGGCCGCGATCATCCTCGGGTGGATCTCGATCATCGCGTTCATCCTCCTCATCGTCCTGGGCATCGTGGGCGGCGTCTTCGCGAACTGGGACGAGTGGCGCCACGACTGGAACGAGCAGTACAACTAGCGGCTTCGGGCGGGGCCGCGGCCCCGCCCGATTTCCCCGATCCCCCGCCGCCGCCCCGGCCGTCGCCTACGCTTCGGGGCCATGGCATCCAACAGGACGAAAAGGACAGTGCTCGCGTTCACGGCGAGCGCGTTCGCCGCGGCGGCGGTCCTCATGGCGACCCCGGCCGCCGCGGCCGAGACCCCCGGGTTCAGGGCCGACCAGATCGCGCAGACCGCACCGGCCGACATCGGGCTCCAGGCGGGCGTCAAGGAGCGGATCGCCCACGACGACGCCGCGTTCATCAAGGTCCGCTTCGACGATGTGGCACTCGGCGCGCGCGACACGATCACCGTGGCGCGCCCGGACGGGGGCGAGTCCCGCGAGTACGGCCCGGCCGACGTCGCCGACGGCGGCCTGTGGGCGCTCTCGGTCGAAGGGGACGCCGCCGAGGTCGTGCTCAACGACCTGCCCGACGGGACGGAGGCCGCCGCGCGCGTCGCCGAGTACTCGCGGGGCCTGAACGACGCGGAACTCGACGCGCGGCCCGCCGCCGACGAGCCGTCCCCAGAGAGCATCTGCGGGAAGGACGACTCGCGCAGCGCGCCCTGCTACCGCGACTCCGAGCCGCTCATGTACGACGCGGCGCAGTCCGTCGCCAGGCTCATCATCGACGGCGAGTCGTACTGCACCGGCTGGAAGGCCGGGTACAACCGGTTCCTGACGAACAACCACTGCTTCAGCTCCGGGTCCGAGGCGCGGAGCACCGAGGTCCAGTTCGGGTTCGAGTGCGTCGAGTGCGGCGAGCCCGAGACGCGGGACCCGATCAAGGTGAGCGGCGCGAGCGTCCTCGCCACGGACTACACGCTCGACTTCACGCTGTTCACCGTGGACGACCCCGAAGCTGTGGCGGACCTGCCGGCCCTGCCGATCGCGACCGGCGGCGCCAGCGAGAACGAGAAGGTCTTCATCCCCGGCCACCCGGCCGGGAAGCCGAAGCGCATCGCCGCCGACAGCTCCTCGGAGCAGCAGGGCTCGCGCTGCCAGGTCCTCGACCCGGCGGTGCACGGGCGCGGCTGGAACACCGACCTCGACTACCTGTGCGACACCGAGGGCGGGTCCTCCGGCTCGCCGGTGATCGACCGGTCCACCGGGGAGGTCGTGGGCCTGCACCACCTCGGCGGCTGCCCGAACCAGGCGGTCCGCATGGACCGGGTGTGGCCGTACATCCGCGGGTACCTCGCGGACGACTACGCGTAGCGCATTTGAACGCGCGGGCGGCGGGGCACTCCCCCGCCGCCCGTTCCGTTTCCCGGCGCGGCACGTTTGCGCTGGTTATGGTGAGGATCAGTCGATGTGGAGGTTCCCGTGAGCGAGACGCCGACCGAAGAGCCCGCGGCCGTCGAGAAGGACGGCGGGTCCGGAGGCGGCGCGTGGCGTGTCGTGAGGTGGATCGTGGCGATGCTCGCGTGCCTGCTCGCCGTCGTCGCCGTGACCGGCGCGGTCGCCGCGTACTACGCGCGCCTGGAGCTGCTGACCACCGACCGGTTCGTGGAGCGCACCGACGTGATCGCCGAGGACGAGCAGGTGCAGGCCGCCATCGCCGAGCGCGTCACCGCCGAGATCGCGAACGCCATCGACGTCGACGCGATCACCCAGCAGGCCTCCGGCTGGGCCGGGGTCGAGGACCCGCCCGCGTACGTCAAGGACCTCATCGCCTCCGCGGCCGAGAGCCTCCGCGCCTACATCGAGACCGAGGTGAACGAGTTCGTGGCGAGCCCGGGGTTCCTCAAGGTGTGGGACGCGGCCGTCACGGAGGCGCACTCCTCGCTCGTGTCGGCCCTCGAAGGCGACAACGCCGGTTCGCTCGTCGCCGACGGGAACACGCTCACCCTGGACCTGGGTCGCGTCGTCGAGGTCGTCAAGGAGCGCTTGGCGGAGAACGACTTCGCGTACGCGGCCGACATCCCCGCGATCGACGCGCAGTACGTGCTCGTCGACTCCGACCAGGTGCCCGAGCTCCAGGAGCGCACCGACCAGCTCAAGTGGGCGGCCACGTGGCTGCCGTGGATCGCGTTGGCGCTCTTGATCATCGCCGTCGTGGTGGCGCCGCGGCGGTGGGTGGCGGCGCTCGTCGTGGGCCTGCTCGCCGCGATCCTCGCCGGGACGGCGCTGTTCGCGCTGTCGCAGGTGCGCGAGGAGTTCATCAGGCAGGCCGGGGACGCGTCGTTCGCGCCGCTCACGTACGACGCGTTCACCTCGGGCCTCAAGGGCTCCTACCTGGTGATGCTCATCGCGGCGATCGTCGTCGTGGTCGCCTCGGTCGCGGCGATGGTGCTGCGGCGCGAACGCGCGCAAGCGGAGGCGTTAACCGCGCGAGGTCGCGCCCGCGCCGGGCGGCCGCGCCGACCGCGCGCTTGACGGTGTCGTCGACGGCCGCGGCGTTCAGGACGTCCAGTGCGGCCGCCGTGGTCCCGCCGGGCGTGGTGATGTCGTCGAGGATCTCGGCCGCGGGCCGGTCGCTCGACTGCAAGTGCAGGCAGGCGCCGAGGAGCATCTGGTCGACCATGACGCGCGCGGCGTGCGGGTCCATGCCGCCGTCCACGGCCGCGGTGGTCATCGCGTCGGCGAGGTAGAACAGGAACGCCGGGCCCGAGCCGCCCACGGCGGTGATGAGGTCCATCATCGGCTCCTCGACGGTGACCGTGACCCCGACGCGGTCGAACAGGTCCTCGATCTCCGTCAGGTCGGTCCCGTCGGGGGCGGTCAGCGCGGTCGCGGCCTCGCGGGCGCGCGCGGCCACGTTCGTCATGGCGCGCACCGTGGTCACGCCCTCGGGCAGCCGCGCGGCGATGCGCCGCAGCGGCACGCCCGCGGCGAGCGACACGACCACCGCGTCCCCTTCGAGGACCGGCGCGATCTCGTCGAGCACCCCTTCGACGGCCCCGGGCCGCACCGCGACGAGCACCACGTCCGCTTCGGTCGCCGCGCTCGCGTTGTCGGTGCCCACCTCGATCCCGTACGCGTCGGCGAGCACC
Source organism: Glycomyces artemisiae (assembly GCF_003002955.1). Taxonomy (GTDB): domain Bacteria; phylum Actinomycetota; class Actinomycetes; order Mycobacteriales; family Micromonosporaceae; genus Glycomyces; species Glycomyces artemisiae. The sequence continues at coordinate 76,904 of NZ_PVTJ01000013.1, read as the reverse complement.
GCGGCCCGCTCGGCGGGCTGCGCGGTCGCCCAGATCTGCGCGGGCGGCATCCCCGATTCGAGCAGCCCGATGAGCACGGCCTCCCCGAGACTCCCCACGCCGAGTATCGCGATGTCCATGACGCACCTCCTCCCAGAGCCGAAATCTAACGGCCCCGCCCCACCACCCTCAGCGTTTCGGACGAATAGGCCCTAACCGCAGCGCCGCCGCCATCGCGGTGAGCCAGCGCTCGGTCGCGCGGGTCTGGAGGGCCCGGGCGACGGGCGCGGCCAGGCGGCTCGCGAACGTGCCGGGCACCGAGAACGAGCGGACAGTGAACCTCGTGCGGTCGCCGACCGCTTCGAGCAGGAACGCGGCCTCGCCGCGCTCGGGGTGGCCCGGGAGCGAACCGTACCCGAAGCCGGTGACCTCGGCCGTCTCCTCGGCCCACACGACGCGGCACGGGATTCGCATCACTCCGGCGAAGCGGAGCCTGACGTCGACGCCGACCGCGGCGCGCGGCCCGGTCGCCTCCGGGTGCAGGCCGCAGCGCTCGTGCAGGCCCCAGGTCATGAGGATCTCGGCGGGGCGGGCGAGCGGCGCGTCGAGCACCGCCGTGCGTTCGAGGTGGCGGTAGCCGGGCGGGAGCGGACCGGCGCGGGTGGCGCCGGTCTCGGGGTAGGTCAGGTCCATTGGGGTTCCGTTCGGGGGTTGGGGGCCTCGAAGAGGACGTGGTCGCGCAGGCGGCCGGTGGCGAGGGAGTAGCAGGGGGTGAGGCCGAGGCGGCGGAAGCCGTTGCGGGACAGGACTTTCTGGGAGGCGAAGTTGTCGGGGAGGGTCTCGGCGCGGAGCTGGTCGAGGAGGAGCTCGTCGAAGGCGACGGCCTTCGCCTGGCGCACGGCCTCGGTGGCGATGCCGCGGCCGGTCTCGGCCGCGGCGACCCAGTAGCCGACCGAGCAGGTGCGGATGTAGGGGCCCTGGACGATCGTGTTGAGCAGCAGCCCGCCGACGGGCCGCCCCCGGTCGAGGATCACATAGGAGCGGCCGGTGCCCGCGAGGGTCCGGGCCTGCGCCGCCTCGATCGAGTCGCGCACGCCCGCGAGCGTGTACGAGGCGTCGTCCTCGTCGGGCTCCCAGCGGGAGAGCAGGTCGCGGCTGGCGGCGCGGAGTGCGGCGACGGCCTCGGCGTCCTCCGGGGCGATGGGCCGGAGGCTGATCGCAGGCGCCGCCGGCGGCCGTTCGAGCATGGTCCCCCCTGTTCCGGTCGGTCCCGACCGGTCGAGCGTAGTCCCCTCGCCGCGGAGGCGTCGCGCCCTTCGGAGAGCCGCCGCGTGGGCCGCGTCCAGCGCTGCACGGCACCGGCCGCGTGGAAGCCGCGTCCTACGATGGCGGGAATGCCGTGTGCGACTGCGACCGAAGCGCATGTGAATGACCGGCAGCGGAAACCGAGGAGCCCTGATGTCCCGATCCGGCGATATCAACACGCCCGTCGCACTGCTCGCCCTCGCCTTCGTCGTCATCTACATCGCCGTGATGGCCTACCGCGCGAGAGGCGGGTCCCGGAGGCGCCGCAAGCGCGACCGGTGACCGGCGGCTCGCCGCAACGAGGGCCGCACCCGTACGGGTGCGGCCCTCGGCGTCTCCCCCGACGCGGCGCGACCTTCGGAGCGGGCGGCGCTACTTCGGTATCGGATCTGGCGCGGAGCGTTGGACGGGCGGCGGCGGGCGGATAGGTTCGGGCGATGGCGGAAGAGCGGCGCGGGGCGCGCGGGTGGGCGGCGGACACGGCGCTGTTCGCGCTCGGCGTGTTCGCGTGGCTGTACATCAGCGGCGACCGGATGCGGCTCGGGCTGCCGTCGCCGCCGTGGCTGTTCGAGGCCGACCAGCTCGCGGGAATCGTGGGGCTCGGGCTGCTGTGGCTGCGGCGCCGGTGGCCCGTGCAGGCCGGGCTCGCGGCCGCGGTGCTGTCGTCGTTCTCGGAGACGATCGCGTTCCCGCTGGTGGTGCTGCTGTACGCGGTGACCGTGCGGCGGCCGCTCAAGACCGCGGCGTGGGTGTTCGGGGCGGCGTTCGCCGCGGCCGGGGTGTACTCGCTGCTGCGCCCGCAGGAGCTGGGCGTCCTCGGGAACCTCCTGTTCGCGGTCGTCCTGTACGGCGGCATCGCGGGCTGGGGCATGGTCACACGGTACCGGAACGCGCTGCGGGCGCGCGCCGCCGAGCAGGAGCGCGACGAGCGCGAACGCGCCCGCCAGCGCGCCCGGGAGGAGCTGGCGCGGGAGCTGCACGACCTGCTGGGGCACCGGCTGTCGCTGCTGAGCCTGCACGCGGGGGCGATGGAGTACCGGTCGGACCTGTCGCCGGAGGAGCTGCGGGGCGCGGCGGGCGTGGTGCGGGAGCAGTCGCATCTGGCGATGCGGGACCTGCGGGAGGTGATCGCGGTGCTGCGGGCGCCGATCGGGGAGCTGCCGCAGCCGTCGATGGCGGACCTGCGGGCGCTCGTGGAGGAGGCGCGGCCGGGGTCGCGGATCGCGTTCTCCGCGACCGCGGAGGGGGAGGCGCCGGAGCGGTCGGGGCGCACGGCGTACCGGGTGGTGCAGGAGGCGCTGACGAACGCGCGCAAGCACGCCGAGGGCGCGGCGGTCGAGGTCGCGGTGTCGGGCGGGCCCGGCGAGGGGCTCGCGGTGGCGGTGGTGAACGGGCCGGGGCGCGACACCGGGCCCGGGTCGGGGCACGGGCTGATCGGCCTGGAGGAGCGGATCGCGCTCGCGGGCGGTCGGCTCGAATACGGGCCGGTCGGTGACGGGGGCTGGCGGGTGCGGGCGTGGCTACCCTGGACGGCATGAGCGAGCGCGTGAAGGTCCTGGTCGTGGACGACGACCCGCTGGTGCGGGCGGGCCTGCGGCTGATCCTCGGCGGGGCCGGGGACGTCGAGGTGGTCGGCGAGGCCGGGTCGGGCGCGGAGGTCCCGGCGCTGGTGGCCGAGGCGCGGCCGGACGTGGTGCTCATGGACCTGCACATGCCGGGAGTGGACGGGCTGGCGGCGACGGAGCGGCTGCGGGCCGTCCCGGGCGCACCGGAGGTGCTGGTGCTCACGGCGTTCGAGGCGGACGGGCATGTGCGGCGGGCGCTGCGGGCGGGCGCGGGCGGGTTCCTGCTGAAGGACACGCCGCCTGCGGAGATCGTGGCGGCGGTGCGGCGGGTGGCGGCCGGGGAGCCGGTGCTGTCGCCGGAAGTGACGCGGCGGCTCATCGATCTGGCGGTCGGGGGCGTCGACGACCGGCGGGGTCCGGCGCGGGAGCGGTTGCGGACGTTGAACAACCGGGAGTCGGAGGTGGCCGCGGAGGTGGGCCGGGGCCGGTCGAACGCGGAGATCGCGGCGGCGCTGCACCTGAGCGTGCCGACGGTGAAGACGCACGTGTCGGCGGCGCTGGCGAAGCTGGGGCTGAACAACCGGGTGCAGCTGGCGCTGCTGGTCAGCGACGCCGGGCTGGTGGACTGAGGCCGCCTCTCGAACCGCTTCTTCCAACCGTTGGAAAATCGCTTCCGGTTCGTGATGGTCGGCGCGTAGGGTGCCTGTCGTTGCCGAAAAGCAGCCGCAGCACCAGTTGAAAGGCGCCGCCGCATGGCACGCTTCACTCCCCCGCGCGACCCCGGCGGGCCCCTCGCGCACCCGAACGACGCCGCCGCGGTCATCGGGTGGCTCTTCAAGTCGCAGTGGCGCACCCTCCTGGCGAGCACGCTCGTGTCGTTCGCGTTCCTGGGCTGCCAGCAGTTCGTGCCGTACGTGGTCGGCAGGGCGATCGACGAGGGCCTCGTCGGCGGCGACCGCGCGGCCCTGTACTGGTGGTCGGGCGCGCTGGCGGTGTGCATCGGGATCGCGACGGTCACGGGCGTCGCGAGCTTCGTGTACATGATGTACAACCAGATGGACTCGGACTTCCGGATCCAGCGGCGCCTGGTGGACACCGTCGTCGCGGTCGGCGCGAAGCTCAGGAGCCGGGCCGACGCGGGCGAGCTGGTGGCGATCTCCGCGGCCGACGCGAACTCGCTCGCGGCGCTGTCGATGATGTTCGGGCGCTTGGCGTCCGCGCTGCTGGCGTTCGCGCTCGCGCTCACCATCCTGGCCGGGATGTCGTGGTGGTTCGTGCTCGCGGTGGGCGTGGGCGTCCCGGCGATGTTCGCGTCGCTGCGGCCGCTGTTCTTCCGGCTCGAAGCGCGCGGGCGCGAGCTGCGGTCGCGGATCGGCGAGCAGACCGGGATCGGCACGGATGCCGTTGCGGGCCTGCGGGTCCTGCGCGGCATCGGCGGCGAGGCGCACTTCAGCGCCCGCTACCGGGCCGCGTCGCGGGCGTCGATGGAGGCGGGGATCAGAGTCCGGCGCACGGTCGCGTTCCTGGAGCTGGCGCGCCTCGCGCTGCCGGGGACGCTGCTGGTCGTCGTGCTGTGGCTCGGCGCGGTGCTGACGCTGGAGGGGACGGTCACGGCCGGGGAGTTCGTGGCCCTGTTCGGGTACCTCATCGCGCTGACCAGGCCGCTGGGGTACACGATCCAGGGCGTCGACGCGTTCACGCGGGCCGTGGTGGCCTCCTCGCGGTTCCGGCGGCTCCAGGACGAGCACCCCGAGCCGTCCACCGGGAGCGGGACGCCTTGGCCCGCAGGGGAAGTGCTGGAAGACCCGGTGAGCGGGGCGCGGATCGAGCCGGGCCTGACGACCGGGATCGCCACCGCCGACGGCCTCGGCGCGACCGGGGTCCTCGACCGGCTCGGCGGGTACGGCGACGAGACCGCGCGCATCGGCTCGGTCCCGCTGGCGGCCTTCGACACCGCGGAGGTGCGCACCCGCGTCCACCTCATGGAGGCCCGCGCGCAGCTGTTCAGCGGGCCGCTGCGCGACCAGCTCGACGTGAACGGGAAGCGCACAGACGCCGACATCATGCGGGCCCTGCACACCGCGTCCGCAGTGGACATCGTGGGCGTCGACCCGTCGCTCCTGGAGAGCGACGAGGTGCCCGCCGGCGGCTACGACCTCGCCACCGTCGCGGGCGAGCGCGGCCGGAACTTCTCAGGCGGCGAGCGCCAGCGCCTCATCCTCGCGCGGGCGCTCCTGGCCGACCCGGAGATCCTCATCCTCGACGACCCGGCCAGCGCGTGCGACGCGCAGACCGAGGCGCGCATCGCCGAACGCCTTGCGAAGCATAGGAAAGGACGGACGACGGTGATCGTCACGAACGCGCCGCAGCTGCTGGCCGTGTGCGACAGGGTGACCTTCCTAGGCGAGGAGGTCACCACGGGGACGCACGCCGAGCTCATGGCGCGCCCCGACTACCGGGCGGCGGTCGCCCGGTGAGCGCGCTGCCGATCGCCTCCCCGGCCGAGACCCGCGCGTACCTGCGGCTCCTCATCGGGCGCCACCGCGCCCGCTTCGTCCTCATCGTCGCGCTCGTGATCGCGGCGGCCCTGGCGGGCATGTCGACGCCGTACATCGTCGGCGGCATGACCGACGCGTTCGCCGCGTGGGCGCGCGGCGGCGACGGCGACCCCGGCGCGGACCTGGTCTGGCAGATCCCGCTGATCCTCGTCTCGCTGCTCGCGCAGGCGGTCCTGACGTGGGCGTCGTACCGGAACCTCGCGGTCCTGTCGGAGCGGATCGTGGCCGACGTGCGCGAGGAGTTCATGGAGCGCACGCTCGCGCTCCCGCCCGCGCAGGTCGAGGCCGCCGGGACCGGGGAGCTGCTGTCGCGCACGAGCCTCGACATCGGGCAGGTGCAGCACTCGCTGGTGCAGGCCGCGCCGCAGTTCTTCACCGGGTTCGTGACAGTCGCGGTCTACGTGGCGGGGGCCTTCTGGGTCTCGCCGGTGCTCGGGGCCGCGATCCTGGTCGCCGTGCCACCCATCGTGATCGTGATGCGCTGGTACTTCAGGCGGGCGTTCCGGATCTTCCACGCCGTGCAGGCCGCGCGGGCGGACCTGACGTCGGCGGTGGCCGAGACCATCGACGGCGTCAAGACCGTCGAGGCGCTCGGCTGGCAGCGGCGGCGCATCGCGCACACCGACAAGGCGATCGACAAGCTGCTGGGCGCGCAGATGGACTCGATGCGCCTGCGCGGCAGGCTGTTCCCGGTGCTCGACTTCTCGGCGTTCCTGCCGTGCCTGACCACGCTGCTCCTCGGCGGCATCCTGACCGCGAACGGGCAGTTGACGATCGCGCAGACGACCACCGTGGTGCTCATCATGCAGATGGCCGTGGCGCCGTCGATCGAGATGATCCTGTCGCTCGAATGGGTCCAGAACGGCAGCATCTCCCTCGCGCGGCTCATCGGGGTGCGCGGGGAGCAGGCGGCGGCCGGGACGGCCGAGCCGCAGCGGGACGCGGACGAGATCGTCGAGCTCAAGGGCGTCACCTTCGGGTACGACCCCCAGAAGCCGGTGCTCAAGGACGTGGACCTGGCGCTGCGGCGCGGCGAACGGCTCGCGCTCGTCGGCCCCACCGGCGCCGGGAAGTCCACATTGGCGCGGATCATGGCAGGGATCCACCGGCCCGACGGCGGGGCCGTGCGCATCGGCGGGGCCGAGGCCGACGGGATCGGCGAGACCGCCCTGCGGCGCTTCGTGATCCTCGCGACCCAGGAGTACCACCTGTTCAACGACACGCTCGCGTCGAACCTGCGCCTCGGCGCACCCGGCGCGAGCGACGAGCAGCTGCGGGAGGCCCTCGCGGTCGTCGGCGCGGGGAGCCTGCCCGAGCGGCTCGCCGAGGGCCTGGACACGAAGGTCGGCGGGCGCGACCACGCGCTCACCCCGGCCGAGGTGCAGCAGGTGGCGCTCGCGCGCGTGATCCTCGCGGCCCCGGAGGTCATCGTCCTCGACGAGGCCACCTCGATGCTCAGCCCCAACGCGGCCAGCGACATCGAGCAGGGCCTCAACCGGATCCTGAAGGGCCGCACCGTGGTCAGCATCGCGCACCGGCTGAACACCGCGCACGACGCCGACCGCGTGGCCGTCGTCGAGCGGGGCCGGATCACCGAGCTCGGCTCCCACGACGAGCTGATCGCCGCGGGCGGGTCGTACGCGGCGCTGTGGCGGCGGTGGCACGGCTGAGGCTTGGACGCAGGCCACGGGTGGATCACGGGATGCACACTGGCAGACTGCTGGCACCGACGAACTCCGACATGACGGAAGCCCCATGACCGACACCGACGCACTGCGCAAGCGCCTCAACGAGATCCGATGGCAGCTCCGGGGCGAGGCCCGCCTGGCCGCCCTGGAGGAGCACCTCGTCGCCGTCGAGGCCGACGGCGACCGGCCCCTCCTCAACTCCGTCCTCGCGGCCCTGGTCGACTGCTACGAGTACTCGGCCGACTCGACGCGGCTCCTCGTCCCCTACGCGCGGCTCCTGCACGAGCTCGACACCGCGCCCGAGCACTTCGACGCCGCGCTCCTGCGCTCGGTGTACTGGCAGTTCAAGTGGATCGTGTACAAGCTGCGCGACCACCCCGACGTACCGCTGGCGTCCGTGGAGGACGCCCTCGTGCAGTTCCGCACCCGCTACGCCGAGGCCGGGCACTCCCTGCACCCGTACTACGAGGCCGAGCACTGGGTGGCCTACCACCTCGGCGACGACGAGCGGGCCGCCCGCGCCGCCGAGCTGGTGCGCACCACCGAGCCCGACGACATGAGCGACTGCGAGGCGTGCCGCGTCAACGACATCGGCGACATGGCCGCGTGCGCCGGGGACGACGAGGCCGCGGTGGCCGCGTGGGCCCCGCTCCTCGAAGGCGACCTGCACTGCGCACACGAGCCGCACAACACGCTCGCCGACTCGCTGCTGCCGCTCGCGCGCCTCGGCCGCCTCGACGCCGCCCGCGCCAACCACCACCACGGGTACCGCATCAGCCGCGACAAGGACGACATGCTCGGCTACATCGCCCGGCACCTGCGGTTCTGCGCACTCACCGGCAACGAGGCCCGCGGGATCGAGATCCTCGCGGCCGACCGCCGCGCCTACGGCATGCCGCTGGAGCCGTCCGTGCGCCTCCAATGGCTCGAAGGCGTCCAGGCCCTCGCCGGGGCCCTGCGCGCCCGCGGCATGGGTGAGACGCTGCTCGCCGGGCCCGAGGACCGGGACTGGACCGCCGACGACCTGCACGCCTGGGCCGACGCCGAACGGCGCGCGATGTGCGCCCGCTACGACCGCCGCAACGGCTCCACCGTCCACTCCGACCGGTCGCAGGCCCGCGTCGAACCGGCCGAGCCGTACCCGTACGTCCCGTTGGGGCTCAAGGCGCTCCCGCAGGCCGCACCGCCCGCCGCACCCGAGGAGGCCGAGGCTGTGTCCCTTGAGGACGCGCTCGTGCGGGCCCGTGCGGGCGTCGAGGACGTCGCCGAGGACCGCGTGCAGCGGTGGCTCGCCGTCGCCCGCATCGCCGAAGCCCAAGGGGCGCAACTCGACCCGTCCGACGAGGCCGAAGTGCTCCTCGCCAAGGCCGACCCGGACGGCGCCCTCGAAGCCGCCCAGGACCTCGCCGCGCTCGCCGCGAACCTCTTCGCCGAGGCCGGGCAGCCCGGGCGCGCGCTCCTGTGCCGCATCGCCAAGGCCGCGTGGGCGCTCCAGGTCGAGCCCGCCGCGTTCCGCGCGGCCGCGCCCGCACTGCTCGCCGAAGCCGACGCCCTCGCCGCGGCCGCGCCCGACGGTCCCGTCCACGTCGACGCCGTCCGCGCGCGGGCCCAGGTCCTCATGGCGCAGCTCCAGGCCGGACTCATGCTCGGCGAGCGGCCCGGACCGGACCTCGCCGCCGCGTTCGCGGCAGCGGACGCCGACCTCGCGGCCCTGGCCCCGAACCGGCGCGCGCTCCTCGTGCGCACCCAGCTCGCCCGGATGCTCCCCGAGTTCGAGACCGGGTTCGAAGGCCGCGTCGAGGCGCTGCGCGACGCCTTCGAGCTGGCCTGCGCCAACGGGTTCCGCTTCGAGACGTTCATCGGCGCGTTCCAGTACGGCGCCATGCTCAACCAGGCCGGGCGCCTCGCCGAGGCGCTCGCCGTCGCCGAGACCGGCCTCGCCGCCGTCAAGCACGACGACCCGCCGTTCCCCGTGGCCGCGCTCAACCTCACCGCCACCGAGTGCTCGATCAACCTCGGCGACGCGCGCACCGCCGAGCACTACGCCGTCCAGGCTGCCCACTGGTACGACCGCGCGGGCGAGACCGGCTGCGCGGGCGTGGCCCGGCACCTCCTCGGCAAGGCCCTCGCGATGCAGGACCGCAGCGCCGAAGCCGTGGTCATCCTCGAAGCGGCCCTAGAGGACCTGCCCGCCATGCACGAGGACGAGCACTGGCGCCTCCTCGACGCCCGCAGCCTCCTCGCCGAGCACAGCCAGCGCGCCTTCGACGCCCCCGCCGGGCTCACGCACATCCTGGAGGCCCTGCGGCTCATGGACGGCGGGCTCGCGCACCCCAACCCCGCGTTCTACGCCCAATCGGCGCACCTCGCGGGCGAACTGCTCGAACGCACCGGCGAGGCCAAGTCCGCGGTCGACGCGTACGGGCGGTCCGCGGCCGCGTGGCGCGAGCTGGGGTCCCTCTCGGCCGCCGCGAACCCGGTGCGCGCGGCCCTGTGGGCGCGCCTGCGCACCGACGACGCGGACCTGGGGGCGGCGCTGGACGAGATGCTCGCGCTCGCAAGGGAGCTCGAAGCGGACTGGCGCGACGAGGGCCACCACGAGCGGTACCGGGAGTCGTGCCGCGACGAGTACGCGAAGACGCTCCTTCAGGAGGCGCGCATGCGCGGCAACGAGAAGGAGGAGACCGAGGAGCAGTGGGCGGCGCGGCTGCTGGAGGTCGGCGCGGCGGTGCTCGACGTCGCCGAGGACGGGGAGTTCCTGGTCGACGCGGCCGTGCAGGCCGCGCACACGATGATCGCCGCCCATGAGGCGAACGGCGACTTCGCGGGGGCGCAGGCCGTCGCGGACCGGGTCCTGCACCGGCTCGGCGCCGAGCACGAGGGGCAGGCGAACTCGCTGAACGGGCACCTCGCGAACGTCAAGGAGCGCTTCGAGGACGCCGAAGACGACGAGGCCGACGAAGACGCGGCATAGCGGCGGCGCGGGCGCTCCGGTGCCGGGCCGGACCCGGAGGAGCGCCCGCGCCGTCATTTGCGCGGGAGCGTCTCTGCGAAGGCGATGCCCCGGTCGATCCAGGTGCGCAGGTCCACGTCGGAGGCGCAGATGTCGTCGCCCAGGCGGATCCAGCCGGTCACGGTGCGCCCGCCCATGACCATCGGCTCGGCGCCGTCCTCGGCGAGGAGGTCTTCATAGTCGTCCCTGGCGACGCGGACCATCGCGCCGCCCTGCCCGAGGACGGCCGCGGCCATGTTGCCGTGGACCATCCATCCGAGCCCGCCGAACATCTTCCGCTCGAACACGTACGGCCGGTTGTCGAAGACGTCGCGGATCCGCTCCGCCAGCCCCTCGTCGTATGCCATCGGGCAATCGTGCCACCGGGGTCCGACACCGGGCGGCGTCCCGCTGGCTTACGCTTGCGCCGACGGAGGAGGAAGCCGATGGCGCGCGCGTCGCGGACGCAGGAGGTGGTCGAGCGGGTGCTCGACGCCATCATCGACGGCACCATCGCGACCGGCGCGGCGCTCCCTCCGGAAGGCGTGCTCGCCGAGGAGCTGGAGGTCTCGCGGCTGACGCTGCGCGAGGCGGTGCGGCTGCTCCAGGCGCAGGGCGTCATCGTGCAGGTCCCCGGGCGGCGGCACCGGGTGGCGCCGGTCGCGCAGTGGACGGGCCTGGAGGCGGTCGTGCGGCACGCGCGCAGCGCCGGGGAGCGCGAGCGGTCCTCGCTGGAACTGCTCGAAGTGCGCATGATGATCGAGACCGGGGCGGCCCAGCTCGCGGCCGTCCGCCGCAGCGACCGGGACGTGGACGCGATGCGCCGCGAGATCGATCGGATGCGCGCGGCCCACGCGCGCACCGACGTGGCGGGGTTCGTCGAGGCGGACCTGGAGTTCCACGAGGCGGTGCTGCGGGCCGCGAACAACCGCATCCTGGTGGCGGCGCTGCTGCCGCTGACCGCGATGCTCGCGGACACGCGCAGCGAGACGAGCGCGGTGTCCGACATCCGCGAGCACGCCATCGCCGAGCACGAGTCGGTGGCCGCGGCGATCGAGTCGGGCGACCCGGTGGCGGCGCGCGACGCGATGGCGAGCCACATGGAGCAGACCAGGGGCGACCTGGTCGAATACGTGCACGGCAGGCGCTGACCGCGCGCCGGTTTGACAATCCCGGATTCGGCGGGGCATGATGGCCGTCCCGGGTTATCAGATATCTGATATCTGATGGCCGGGATCCGTAGGACCCGCGAACATAGGAGTTCCCGTGCGCGCCGAGACGCTGCTCGCCACCGTGCCCGAAGCCGCCCAGGCAGCCGCCGCCGACGTGCGCGCCGAGGCCGACCCCGACGCCGTGCTCGTCGTCCTCGACGACGACCCGACCGGGACGCAGTCCGTCGCGGGCCTGCCCGTCCTCACCGCGTGGGAGGCCGCGGACCTCGACTGGGCGCTCGCGACCGGGGCCCCCGCGGTCTACGTCCTCACCAACACCCGCTCCCTCGCCCCCGCCGAAGCGGCGCAGCGCAACCGCGAGGTCGTCGCCGTCGCCCTGGCCGCGGCCGGGCGGGCCGGGAAGCGGCTCACGTTCGTGTCCCGCTCCGACTCGACGCTCCGCGGGCACTTCCCGCTGGAGACCGACGTGCTCACCGAGGCGATCACCGCGCACGGCGGCGCCGCCCCCGCGTTCACGCTGCTCGTGCCCGCGTTCCCCGACGCCGGGCGGATCACCGTCGACGGCGTCCACTACTGGGTCGTCGACGGCGAGGCCACGCCCGTGGGCGAGACGCCGTTCGCGCAGGACGCCACGTTCGGGTTCCGCAGCTCCGACCTGCGGGAATGGGTCGAGGAGAAGACCTCCGGGCGCATCTCCAAGGCAGACGTCGCGGTCCTCGCGATCGGGACGATCCGCCGCGGGCCGGACGCGGTCGCGGCGTTCCTGCGAGGTCTGAAGGCCGAGACGGTCGTCGCGGTGGACGTCGTGGACGAGACCGACATGCGGGTGGTCGCCATCGCGCTGCACCGGCTCGAACGCGAAGGACTCGCCGCGCTGCTGCGCGTCGGCCCGCCGTACGTGCGCGCCCACATCGGGCAGGACATCGCCGAGCCGGTCACCCGGGCGCAGCTCGACCTCGCCGACGACCGCGGCGGGCTCGTCGTCGTCGGCAGCCATGTGCCGCTCACGACTGCGCAGCTCGACCGGCTCCGCGAGGACCGGCCCGGGACCGCGACCATCGAACTCGACGTCCGCAGCCTCATCGACGACCGGCGCGAGGCGCATCTGGCCGAACGGGCCGAGGCGACCGCCGCGGCGCTCGCGCACGGCACCGTCGTCGTCCACACCACGCGCGAGCTCGTGACCGGCCGCGACGGCGAGGAGAGCCTCGACATCGCCCGGAAGGTCTCCAGCGGCGTCGTGGACCTCGTCGCCCGCGTGCTGGCGCTCGCGCCGCCGCGGTTCGTGGTCGCCAAGGGCGGCATCACCTCCAGCGACACCGCCACCGAGGGGCTGGGCATCCGGCGCGCCACCGTCGTCGGCCCGATGCTCCCGGGCATCGTCTCCCTGTGGCGGCCCGAGGCCGGGCCCGCCGTCGGCATCCCCTACATCGTCTTCGCGGGCAACGTCGGCGAGGCCGACTCGCTCGCGCAGGTCGTCGGCACGCTGGCGCCGCTTGCAAGCCAGCCATGAAACCCAGTGCCGACTGACACCGTCCCCAGATTGGAAGAACACACAATGGACAGCAACGTCGCTGTGATCGGCCTCGGCGCGATGGGCCTGCCCATGGCCGCGCGCCTGGCCGAGCGCTTCACGGTGCGCGGCTTCGACATCGCGCCCGAACGGCTCGCGCTCGCGGCCGAACGCGGGGTCGCGCCCGCGGCCACCGCGGCCGAGGCCGCCGCCGGGGCCGGGGCGGTGCTCGTCGCCGTCCGCACCGGCGAGCAGCTCGACGACCTCCTCTTCGGCGCGAACGGCCTCGCCGGGCACCTCGCGCCCGGCGCCGTCGTGATCCTCACGAGCACCGTGGGGACCGACGGGATCGCCGCCACGGCCGCGCGGCTCGCCGAGCACGGCGCGCGCCTGGTGGACGCGCCGCTCTCCGGCGGCCCGGTCCGCGCGGGCGAGGGCGACCTGCTCATCGTCGTGGGCGCCGAACCCGAAGCGCTGCAACAGGCCCGGCCCGTACTGGAGCAGCTCGCCTCGACGCTCACCGTCGTCGGCGACAAGGCCGGGGACGGCCAGGCGCTCAAGACCGTCAACCAGCTCCTGTGCGGCGTCCACATCGCGGCCGCCGCCGAGGCGCTCGCGCTCGCCGACGCGCTCGGCCTCGACCGGGAGCGGACCCTCGCGGCGCTCACCGCCGGGGCCGCCGACTCGTTCATGCTCGGCAACCGCGGCCCGCGCGCCCTCCAGGCCTACGACGACGGCGGCGCCGAAGTGCTCAGCCGCCTCGACATCTTCGTGAAGGACCTCGGGATCGTCGGCCGCGCCGCCCGGAACGCGCACCTCGCCGCGCCCGTGGCCGCCGCCGCCGAGCAGCTGTTCCTCCTCGGCGAGGCCCAGGGCCTCGGCGCGCTCGACGACTCCGCAGTCATCCGCGTCGTCGCCCCCGAGCGCCGCGACGGCAAGGGGGCGTAGGCGATGGGCTACACGCTGCCGCTCCCGGCGCTCATCGCGGTCGGCCTCGCCGGCATCGCGCTGCTGCTGCTCCTCATCATCAGGTTCAAGGTCCAGTCGTTCTACGCGATCATCCTGACCTCGATCGTCGTCGGCGTCGCCGCGGGCCTCCCGCTGACCACGATCGCCGCCACCGACACCGAGCCCGAGCGGCTCGGCGTCGTCCAGGCGATCATCGCGGGCGTCGGCGGGACCCTCGGGTCCGTCGCCGTGCTCGTCGCGCTCGGATCGATGCTCGGGAAGATCATCGAGATCTCCGGCGGCGCGGAATCGCTCGCGGGCAAGTTCACGAGCTGGCTGGGCCCCAAGCGGGTCGCCGTCGCGCTCACCGCGGCCGCGGCGATCCTCGCGATCCCGGTGTTCTTCGACGCCGGGTTCATCATCCTCGTCCCGATCATCTACGCGTTCGCGAAGGCCGCCGGGGTCAACCCGATCAAGTTCGGCCTGCCGGTCGCGGGCATCATGCTCGCGGTGCACGTCGCGGTCCCGCCGCACCCGGGCATCGTCGGCGGCGCCGCGGTCCTCGGCGCGGACGTCGGGTGGATCACCATCCTGTCGCTGCTCATCTCGATCCCGCTCGCCGTCGCCGCGTACTTCCTCGGCAAGTGGTTCAACCTGCGCGAGTTCGCGATGATCCCCGCCGCCAAGGAGATGTTCGACGCCTTCGGCACCGAGGACGGCCCTCGGAACGGGACCCTCGCCGACGGCGAGAAGGCCCCGAGCGCCTGGACGATCCTCGGGATCATCGTGCTCCCCTTGGCGCTCATCATGGTCGGCACCACGATCGCCCCGATGTTCCCGGCCGGGAGCACCTGGAACGGCGTCCTCGCGATGGTCGGCCAGCCGATCTTCGCGCTCGTCGTCGCCATCGCCGCCGCGATGTTCGCGCTCGGCGTGCGCCGCGGCTGGTCCGCCGCGAAGCTCGGCGAGGTCATGGAGTCCGCCCTCCCGGCCGCGGCCGTGATCATCCTCGTCACCGGCGCGGGCGGCGGCTTCGGCCGCATCCTCACCGAGACCGGCATCGGGGGCGCCGTCGCCGAGACGCTCGCCGACGCGGGCATCCCGGTCCTGCTGGCCGCGTTCCTCATGTCGCTCATCATGCGCGCCGCGCAGGGGTCGGCGACCGTGGCGATCACGACGACCGCGGGCCTGCTGCTGCCGACGGTCCAGGCCATGGGGTCCGACTCGGTGCACCTCGCGCTCGTCGCGCTCGCGATCGGCTACGGCGCGCTGGGCCTGAGCCACGTGAACGACTCCGGATTCTGGATCGTCACGCGTTACCTCGGACTGTCCGTCAAGGACGGCCTGCGGGTGTGGACGCCGATGACGACGGTGCTCGGCCTGCTCGGCTTCGGCTTCGTCGCGGCGCTCTACGCGCTCATCCCGGCCGGCTGACCCGCGCGCCGACGGGCCGGACTCCACGGGGGTCCGGCCCGTCGGCGTTCACGCGGCGGTGCGGAACCGGTTGCGGTACTCGGTGGGGGTGGTGCCGAGCTGGCGGCGGAACGCCCGGATGAGCGTGTCGACCGTGTTGAAGCCGCACGCGGTCGCGATGCGGTCGAGGGTGTCGTCGCCGCCTTCGAGGCGGTGCCGGGCGGCCTCGACGCGCGCGGCCTCCACGTACGCGGCGGGCGTGCGGCCCAGCTCGGCCTTGAAGACGCGGGTGAGCTGGCGCTCCGACAGGTGCGCGAGGCGGGCGAGGTCGCCGATCGCGAGCGGGTCGGCGAGGTGCCCGGCGATGTGGTGACGCAGGTCCTCGACGCGGCGGGTCGTGGAGACCGGTTCGAGGGGCACGCTGAACTGGCTCTGGCCGCTGGGCCGCTTGAGGTACATGACGAGCTGGCGGGCGACGCGCAGGGCCGCGGCCTCCCCGTGGTCCTCGGCGACCAGCGCGAGGGTGAGGTCGAGGCAGGCGGTGATGCCCGCGCCGGTCCACACGCGGCCGTCGCGGATGAAGATCGGGTCGGCGTCGACCTCGACGGCGGGGTGCTCGGCGGCGAGCTGGGCCGCGGTGGACCAGTGGGTGGTGGCGCGGCGGCCGTCGAGGAGCCCGGCGTCGGCGAGGATGTGCGCGCCGACGCAGACCGACGCGATGCGGGCGGTGCGGGAGGCGAGGGCCTTCACGCGGGCGACGACCTCGGGGTCGGCGGCGGCGCGCAGTCGCCCGTCGGGGCCGGGTTCGACGCGGCCGGGGACGATGAGCGTGTCGATCGGGCCCGAGAGGGCGTCGAACGTGGTGTCGGGGAGGACGCGGACGCCCGCGAAGGTGGTGACGGGCGCGTCGGTCTCGGCCGCGAGGACCACGCGGTAGTCCGCCGTGTCGCCGAGTTCGCGCTTCAGGAGCGCGAACACCTCGGGCGGGCCGGTGACGTCGAGGAGGTCGACGCCGTCGAAGAGCACGATGACGACGAGGCGCTGGTTCACCGGCCCGACGCTACCAGGGGCATGTCCGGATCTGCAAGTTGCTCGACATTGCGGACATGCTCCGTCGGTCGTAGCGTGGAGCCGGGCCGCCGGACGGCGGCCGGAACCAGAGGAGGAAACCCATGGGCGCCATCACGTTGCGCGAGGTCATCGGCCTGGACCGGACCCCGGCGAAGCTGTCGGACTCGACGCTGGTGCTGATCGACTACCAGAACACCTACACCCGCGGCGTCATGGAGCTGGAGGGCTGGGAGCCCGCGCTCGACGCCGCCGCGGACCTGCTCGCGCGGGCCCGCCGGGCCGGGACCAGAGTCGTCCACGTCGTGAACGACGGCGGCCCCGGACCGTACGACTACAGCGCCGAGATTGGGCAGATCCATCCGAAGGTCGCGCCGATCGAAGGCGAGGAGATCGTGGTCAAGACCGCCCCGGACGCGTTCGTGGGCACCGGGCTCGGTGATCTCGTGGGCGCCGCCGGGAAGACGGACCTGGTGGTCGCCGGGTTCATGACGCACATGTGCGTGGCGTTCACCGCGCAGGGCGCGTTCCTGCGCGGCGACCGGCCCACCGTGGTCGCCGACGCGTGCGCGACCCGGCCGCTGGGCAGCGCCGTCGGCGAGGCGTCCGCCAAGGAGCTGCACACCGCGGCGCTCGCCACCGTGGCGGACCTCTACGGCGTCGTCGTCGCGACCGCCGACGACCTGGGCTAGGCCTGCTCCCACGCGAAGCCGTCGGGGTCGGTGAAGGACCCGCCGGTGCCGCCGATGGCGATGCGGTGCGAGCCGGAGCCCTCGGGGTCGACGAACGCGGTCTTCTTGAACGCCTTGCGCGGGTAGAGCGCGAACTTGACCTGACCGTCGCCCGCGGCGAACTCGGTGTACTTGCCGCCGTAGCTCTTCTCCACGACCAGGCCGTGGTCCACATAGAACCGTTTGGAGGCCTTCATGTCGGCGGTGCCCAGGAGCAGCACGACGTCGGTGTACTGCTTCTCCGCCGGCGCGGTGTCCTTCTTCGAGGAGGACGCGAACTTCAGGACCGTGCCGTCAGGGGCGCGCAGGACCCCGCCGTAGCCCCAGAAGGACTTCTCGGCGGCCTTGACCACGGTGGCCCCGGCGTCGATCGCGGCCTGGAACAGCAGGTCCACGTTCGCGGGCTGCGCGGCGATGAAGTCGAGCGTGAAGCCGCGGAAGCCGGAACTCGGCGCGTCGGAGGCGCGGAACTTGAGCGGGACGCCGGGCCCGAAGGCGGTCGTGTAGAAGTCCTCGGCGGCCTTCGGGTCGGCGGCCTCGATGGTGATCTGTTCGATGTAGGTCATGCTCAAAGGCTATTTCCGGGACGGGCCCCCGCGCTTCTCGATTCGTGATCGCTTCGGGGGCCCGCCCCGGGAGGGGCTCAGGTGACGACGCGGAACGTCGCGTCCGCCCGTTCCGTCGCCGTCGAGACCGGGTCGAGCCGCAGCAGGTAGTCGTAGTGCCTGATGTACCGCGTCGGGTAGTTGTACGAGGTGAACGAGCTCCACGAGGAGTCCGCCAGCCCCGCGACGCGGTTGAAGGTGGCGTCGGCGCTGAACTGGGACGTCGCCTCGCGCGGGGCGAGCACGAAGTCGTAGTTGAAGTGCCGCAGGAAGTACCCGGGGTAGTTCACCGATTCGAACGAGACCGCGCTGGAGGACGCCAGGCCCGGGACCAGCCGGAACTGCGCGTCGGCGGCCGGGCTGACCCCGGCGTCGATGCGCACGTCGAAGTTCGAGTGGCGCACGTACCGGTCCTGGAAGTTGTAGGACTGGAGCCGGTTGAACACGGGCGCCTGGTAGCGGTTCAGGACCCGGGTCTTCTCCGCAGCAGTGATGTTGAGGACGAAGCCGTGGCGCTTCAGGTTCGCGCCCAGGCTGTACCCCGAGGTGGTGCGGTAGCCGGAGACGGCAGCGGGGTTGGTGGTGAGCACGGGCATGTACCCGCGGCCCGTGGCGTACTGGTCGAGCCACAGCGCCCATTCGGTGCGGTCGTTGAACTTCGCCCACATGGGGCCCTCGACGCCGCCGCCGGTGAGGTTCGCGAGGTCGCCCAGGCGCGTCCACGTGCCGGTGAGGGAGTTCGCGCCCTCGATGACGATCTGCGTGGTCTTGGAGGCGCGGTAGTAGCGGTAGCCGCCGGTCGACGCGGGGACCTCGACGATCTGCGTGTCGATGAGCCCCTCGTTCCCCGCGAGGTTGATGTAGACCTGCGGGGTGGTGATGGTGCGGAAGTCGGTGGTGCGGGCGCTCCAGATGCGGTGCTTCTTGACGCCGTTGAGGGTCGAGTTGGTGGCCCAGTAGAGGAGGTAGTTCCCGGCCGCGGCGTCCCAGATCGCCTCGGGGGCCCAGGCGTTCCCGGCGTCCCCGATGGAGTTCGCGACGCCGAGGAGCCACGGGGCGGACCAGTTGACGAGGTCGGTGGACTCCCACACGACGAGGTTGCGGCTGCCGCGGTTGGCGGCGTCGTCCCAGGAGGTGCCCGAGCCGATGCGCAGGTCGGTGGCGACGATCCAGTACCGGTTCCCGGCCTGGTTGCGGATGAGCACGGGGTCGCGCACGCCCTGGGTGCCGATCGGGCTGCGCAGCACGATCTGGCTCCGGTTGAGGTCGGTCCAGTTGAGGCCGTTGTCGCTGGCGGCGAGGTAGATCTGCTCGCCGCCGGCGCCTTCGCCGATGAAGTGGACCATGAGGTAGCCGGTGTAGGCGGTCTGGGCCGCAGCGGCGCCGGGGAGCGCTGCGGCGAGCGGCACCGCGGCGGCCGCGGTGAGCAGTCCGCGGCGGCTGAGCCGCGCGGAAGGCGATGAGGACATGGCCACTCCAATAAGGTGACAGGCAGCCGGAACAGATGATGTGAAGGCTAACATCAACACATTGAGACAGTCAACATCATCTATTTAGTTGACTCTCGGAGGAGCCCCGCCCGTGACATTCGTCAAGGGAAGGTCGTGACGGGCGGTCGAGGCGCCGGGGCCCGTTCGAAGCGAAGCTCTATGCATGAGCAACACGAGCACTCCTCCGGCGGTCGCCCTCGGCGGCCTGCGGAAGCACTACGGCGACGTCGCCGCCGTCGACGGCATCGACCTGGAGATCCGCCCCGGCGAGGTCGTGGCCCTCCTGGGCCCCAACGGCGCCGGGAAGTCCACCGCCATCGACATGATCCTCGGCCTCACGACGCCCGACGCCGGGAGCGTCGCGGTCTTCGGCCGCTCCCCCGCCGAGGCCGTGCGCGAAGGCGCCATCGGGGCGATGCTCCAGAACGGCACGCTCCTCGACGACCTCACCGTCGCCGAGACCGTGCGCCTCGTCGCCTCCCTGCACCGCAAGCCGATCCCCGTCGAGCGGGCCCTGCGCCGCGCCGGGTGCGAGGACCTCGCCGCCCGCCGCGCCAACCGCCTCTCCGGCGGCCAGGCGCAGCGCGTGCGCTTCGCCATCGCGCTCGTCTCCGACCCCGCGCTCCTCGTCCTCGACGAGCCCACCGCCGCCATGGACCCGGCCACGCGCCGCGACTTCTGGAAGGCCATGTACGAGGACACCGCGGGCGGGCGCACCGTCCTGTTCGCCACCCACTACCTCGAAGAGGCCGAGGAGTACGCCGACCGCGTGGTTCTCATGAACGGCGGCCGCATCGCCGCCGACGGCACGGTCGCCGAGGTCAGGGCCGTCGCGGGCGGGCGCACCATCCGCGCCGCCGTCCCCGGCGCCGACGCCGCGGCGCTCCTGGCGCTGCCCGCGGTCACCGCGTGCGAGCTGCGCGACGGCCGCGCCCGGATCGCCACCGCCGACTCCGACGCCACCCTGCGGGCGCTCCTCGCCGCCCATCCCGGCGCGCGCGACATCGAGATCGCCGCCGCCGGGCTCGAATCCGCCTTCCTCTCCCTCATCAGCGACTAAGGAGCCTGCGATGAACCCGACCTACACGCGCCTGGAGATCGTGCGGATGCTCCGCAACCCGCGCTTCCTGATCTTCGCGTTCTTCTTCCCGGTCCTGCTGTTCCTGTTGCAGGCCAATGTGTTCGTCACCGGATCCGGCCCTGAGAAGGCTTCGGCGGTCGCCGTGATCATGGTGAACATGATCGCGTTCGGGGCCGTGTTCGCGGCCATGAACAACGGCGCGCGCCTCGCGGTCGAGCGCGCCGCGGGCTGGCAGCGGCAGCTGCGGCTCACCCCGCTGTCGGGCCGCGGCTACATGTTCGGCAAGGGCCTCACCGGGATGCTCCTGGCCCTGCCGGTGGTCGTCGCGATCCCGCTGCTCGCCGTCATCGCCGAAGGCGTGCGCCTCGACGGCGGCGAATGGACCCGGATCATCCTCGGCATCTGGGTCGGCGCGGTCCCGTTCGTGCTGCTGGGCCTGCTCATCGGGCAGCTCGTCACCCCCGACACGCTCCAGCCGGTGAACATGGGCGTCTCGCTGGCGATGGGGTTCCTCGGCGGCCTGTGGATCCCGGTGGACGCCATGCCGGGCTGGCTCCAGACCGTCTCGCCGTTCCTGCCGAGCTACTGGCTCACGCAGATCGGGCGCGGCGCGGTCACGACCGACCTGACGCGGAGCCTGGGCCTGTCGGTCGCGGTGCTCGCGGCCTGGGCGATCGTGCTGGGCGCCCTCGTGGTCTGGCGGTACCGTAAGGACTCGGCCCGGGCCTGACCGGGGAAGACGTGGAGAGGCGAGGGCCCGTGCGACAGTCGAACGGGACCGGCGAGGGCTGGTGGAGCGGCAGCGCCACCGGCCCGTTCGCCGGGCGCGGCAACTACCGGTGGCTGCTGCTGGCCGGAGTCTTCCTGGCGCCGTTCGTGATCCCGGTGGTCATGAACGCCGCCGGGGACGCGGACTGGGCGGTCGTCGCGGTCGTCCTGGCCTACGCGGCCTGCTACGCGGTGTTCCCGTGGGCGGTGTCGACGGGCCGCATGTGGCAGCGGGTCGGCTTCGGCGCGGTGATCCTCGCGCTCGGGTGGACGCTGTTCGCGGGGCTCGACACGGGCGGCGTCTACGGCCTGCTGTACGCGATCATCCCGATCGCGATGGGCCTGCCGCTCGGCTGGATGCTCGTCCTCGACGGCGGCACGGTCCTCGCGCTGGGGATCATCGAAGCGGCGGGCGCGCACGTGGGCGGCGGATTCACCTACAGCGACCTGTGGGCGATGTTCGGGATCACCACCACGCTGTTCTTCGTGGTGCGGCTCATCAGGACCGTGCGGAGCCTGCGGGCCGCGAACGAGCAGATCGCGGCGCTCGCGGTCGGCGCCGAGCGCGAGCGGCTCGCGCGGGACCTCCACGACATCCTCGGCCACAGCCTGACCACGATCACCGTCAAGGCCGGGGCCGCGCGGCGGCTCCTGGAGACCGGGCAGGGCGAGGCGCGCGCGATCGACGAGATCCGCGACGTCGAGGCGCTGTCCCGGGCGGCGTTGTCGGACGTGCGCGCTACGGTCTCGGAGTACCGGGAGGTGTCCCTCGCGGGCGAGCTTGCCGGGGCTCGCGCCGCACTGCGGGCCGCCGACATCGACGCCGACCTGCCGCGCGCGGTGGACGATGTCGACCCGGCGCACCAGGCCGTGTTCGGGTACGTGGTCCGCGAGGCGGTGACGAACGCGATCCGCCACTCGGGCGCGTCCCGAGTGACGGTGACGCTGGGCCGCAACTGGATCCGCGTCGCCGACGACGGCCGCGGCGGGGGCGACGGCGCCCCGGGGACGGGCCTGCGCGGCCTGTCCGAGCGGCTCGCCGCCGTCGGCGGCGTGCTCGACGCCGGTCCGGACCCGGACGGCGGTTTCACCGTGAAGGCGGAGGTCCGATGATCCGGGTACTGCTGGCCGACGACCAGGCTATGGTGCGCGGCGCGCTCGCGACCGTGCTCGGGCTGGAGCCCGACATCGAAGTGGTCGCGCAGGTCGGGTCCGGGGACGAGGTCCTCGACGCGGCGGCGCGCACCGCGCCCGACGTGGCGCTCCTCGACGTGCAGATGCCCGGCAAGGACGGCCTCGCGGTCGCCGCGGAACTGCGCCGGGCCCGGCCCGGGTGCCGGATCATCATCTGCACCACCTTCGGGCGGCCCGGATATCTGGCGCGCGCGATGACCGCGGGCGCGGTCGGCTTCGTCGTCAAGGACGCGCCGCCCGAGCAGCTCGTGGAGGCCGTCCGCAGGGTCCACAGCGGACTTCGCGTGGTCGACCCGGCGCTCGCCGCCGAGTCCCTCGCCACCGGGGAGGGCCCGCTGACCGCCCGCGAGCGCGAGGCCCTGCGCCTCGCGCTCGACGGCGGCACCGTCGCCGACATGGCCGCCGCGCTCCACCTCACCGAGGGCACCGTGCGGAACCACTTGTCCACGGCGATCGGCAAACTCGGTGCGAGGAACCGCGCAGAGGCGGCGAGGTTGGCTGATGAGCGGGGCTGGCTCTAAGGACTCGAATCCCGAACCCGCTGATTAAGAGTCAGCTGTTCTGCCATTCGAGCCCGCGAAGCGCGCCGGAGTCGTCCCCACGACCCGCTTGAAATGCCGCGTCAGGTGCGACTGGTCGTAGAAGCCGGTGGCCGCCGCGACCGCGGGCGCCGGGAGGCCGTCGAGGAGGAGGCGCCGGGCGCGGTCGACGCGGCGAGTCACGAGGTACTGGTGCGGGGCGATCCCGAACTCGGTGCTGAAGGCCCGCACCAGATGTACGGGGTGGGCGTGCAGCTCCCCCGCCGCCTCCCGCAGGCTCATCCCGGCGGCGAGGCGGCGTTCGAGGAGGTCGCGCAGGCGGTGCGCGAGCCGCCGGTCCCGTACCGGGGCCGCGACCGGCTCCCGGCCGAGGAGGTGACGGCGCAGCCGGTCGGCGACGAGCGCCACGCGGCTCTCGGCCTCCAGTTCGTCGCCGGGCCCGCGCAGCGACTCGTGGAGGCGGTGAACGGCTTGGCGCAGCGGCGGATCGGCGATCTCGGGGCCGTCAACGGCACGGCCGATGAGGGCCGCGTCCAAGAGGGTGTCGTCGAGGTACAGGACCCGCTTGCGGAACCCGTGCGGCGTCGCCGACTGGCCGTCGTGCGGGACCTGCGGCGGCAGCAGCGTCACGAAGCCGCGGAGGGCGCCGTGCTCGTGCCGGTCGAGGTCGTAGCGGACCGCGCCCTCGTCGATGATGAGAAGCGTCCATGTGTCGTGGACGTGCATCGGGTAGGCGTGGTCGGTGAAGTGCGCGTGGAACGCCTCCGCGACCCCGGCCACGGCCGGGCGCCACGCCCTGACCTCGGGAACCGCCACGCTAAGAACGTACAAGACGCCGCGGCCCGGCGCTCCGTAGCGTTGCCCGCATGGAACCTGAGACCGCGCCCGTCCGCTTCGACACCAAGATCGCGGTGCTCCTCCGCGACGACCTCGCCGTCTGGCAGCGGCTGAACGTCACGGCGTTCCTCGTCAGCGGCCTGGGCACCGCCGAGCCGGAGGTGGTCGGCGAGGCGTACGAGGACGCCGACGCGAACGAGTACCTGCCGATGTTCCGCCAGCCCGTGATGGTCCTGGAGGGGACCGCGGCGCAGCTCACCGGCGCGCACGCGAAGGCGCTCGCGCGCGGGATGCGCTTGTCGCTGTTCACCACCGAGCTGTTCGCGACCGGCCACGACGGCGACAACCGCGCCGCCGTCCGCGCCGTCCCGGCGGCGAAGCTCGACCTCGCCGGGATCGGCGTGTACGGGCCGAAGAACGCGGTCGACCGGGTCGTCAAGGGCGCGCGGATGCACCCGTGAGCGGTCCCGGGCGGGCGGACCCGCCCGGGACCATCGGTCACTCGCCCCAGTCCGCAGCGGCCCGGCGGCGCCGGACCATCACGAAGCCGAGGACGCCGAGGACCGCGGCTCCGGCGAGCGCCGCGGTGAGCGCGGCGCCGGTGGTCGGGAGCTTCCCGCCGCCTTCGCCGGGGGCCTCCACGTCCTCCACGAACTCGGCGATCCCCCAGTTGGCGTTGGTGTTCCACGACAGGCCGGTCGGGTCGTACCAGGTGTGAACCGCGGTGCGGGCCCCGTCGGTGCCGTCGTTGACCTGGAGTTCCAGGCCGTGCTCGGTGCCGACCGCGGCCTGCTCGGGCGCCATGGCGACCGCGACCTCCACGACGTACCCCGTGTCGGTCACGGCTGCGGCACTGGTGAGCTCACCGGCGTCGGGTCCGTTGCCGCCCACCGAGACCGCGTTGGTGAAGCTGACGCGGTACTGGCCGTCGGCGGGGCCGTAGCCGCCCTCCTTCGTGTTGCCGGGATTGAGGAAGACCTCCACCGAGTCCTGCTCCCAGGGGTTGGCGCTGGCCTCGTCCAGGGACGGGTCGGCGACCTCGAAGAGGGCGTAGAGCCCCGCTTCGTCCCACAGGAGCGAGACGTCGGCCGTGGCGCCGTCGGCGGCGCCTTCGATGACGACTTCGGTTGCGACCGTGGAGGCTTCGTCCCACACTGCGTCGCGTTCGCCGTCGATAGCGGGCGCGGCGTCCGCGAGGGGCACCTGCACGCGGGCGTACTCGGGCTCCTCCTCGTCGGGGATCTCGGGCAGGACGCTCGGGTCGACGATCCCCCAGTAGGCCCACTTCGATTGCAGCGCATCGGTGAACAGCAGCGGGCTCTCCAGCGGCCGGGTCTCGGAGCGGAGCCAGGAGCGGCCGTCGTGGAGGCCCCAGACGGTGACCGACTCCAGGAGTTCGGCGTGCTCGCGGTACATGGCGAACAGGTCGCGGAAGTAGTGGCCCTGCTCGATGAGGCGGGCCTCCAGCTGCGGGAACTCCTCGTCCGGGCCGGGCGCGCCGATCGCCACGTCGAGTTCGGTGACGGCTTGCAGCACACCGAGGTCGGCGAACTTGAGGAGGCTGTCCTCGATCTGGGTGATGGAGGTGTTCAGGTTGATGTGGGTCTGGTGGCCCACGCCGTCGACCGGGACGCCGGCGTCGAGCATGTCGGCGACGAGGTTGTAGAGGTTGTCGCGCTTGCCGGGGTTCTCGGTGCCGTAGTCGTTGATGAAGAGCTTGACGTCGGTGGCGCCGACGGCGTCGAACTGCTCGCGGGCGATGCGGAACGCCTCGTAGACGTACTCGGGGCCGTCGAAGATCTCGTACCAGCGGCTGTGGCGGTAGACCTCGGCGTTGTTGTCGCTGATGACCTCGTTCACGACGTCCCAGGCCTGGACGCGGTCGCCGTAGTGCGCGGCGAGCGCGCCGATGTGTGCTTCGAGGCGGTCGATCATGATCTGCCGGTCCTCGTCGGAGTTCCCAAGGGGCTCACCGGCGTTCGGGTGGCCTTCGGGGTACTCGAACCACCATTCGGGGACCTGGCTGGTGTGCCACAGGAACGTGTGCCCGTAGATCTCCATGCCGTTCGCCTCGGCGTAGTCGACGAGCTCGTCGGCGGCGCTGAAGCTGAACTCGCCCTCGGTCGGCTGGATCGCGTCGGGCTTCATGTGGTTCTCGGCGGTGATCTGGCTGAAGTGCTTGCTGAGCAGCTGGCCGGAGTCGCCGGTGATGTCGCGGGGGTCGACGGCGGCGCCGATGCGGAAGTCGTCGGCGAGGACGTCCTTGAGGTTCGGGATGTCGGGCTCGATGCCGGGCGGCTCCAGCTCGGTGACGGTGAAGTCGTCGATCCAGTAGGAGGCGTCCACTGTAGGCGACTCGACGTAGAACGTGAGCGCCGTTGCGGGGGAGGCGATGCTGTACTCGCCGCTGAGCACGGTCCAGTCGCCGCCCGCGGGGGCCTGGTAGACGACGCTGTCGTACGAGGTGCCGTCGGCGGTCTCGCGCTGCACGGTGGCGGTGAGGGCGTCGCCCGCGCTGCCGTCGGCGAAGCGCACGGACACGGCGATCTCGTACACGCCGCCGGGGGCGATGACGCCGGTCAGGTCGACCGAGGGGCCGTGCCAGTCGGCGCTGCGCCCGGTGGTGAGCAGCGCGCCGTCCTCGACGGCGAGGGTGACGGGACCGCGCGGGGCCCAGTCGCCGACCGTGCCGTCCTCGAAGTCGGAGGCGTAGACGACGTCGTCCTGGGCGGCGGCGGGAGGGGCGAACGCGAGGGCGGCGACGGGCAGGAGCAGGGCTCCCGCCGCGAGCGCGGGCAGCCGTCGGCGCCGTTCGCGTGCTTGATGAGTCATGGGTTGCAGGCTCCATCGCGGAGGAGGGATACGAGGTCTCCGAAAGTTCCGGGGATTTCATGAAACTTTCAGGTGAGGGTGCCGCCATCGTATGTGCGACTTCGACCTCTGTCAATCTCCGGGCCTGCTCATGCGACGGTGAGGGCCTCCCGGGCGCGCAGGCGGCGGTCGATGAGGAAGACCGCGAGGAGCGTGACGGCGATGATCGCGGCGAGGCCGAGGCGGTCGACCGCGTTGTGCGCCATGATGACCATGCCTCCGGCGCTGTGCGCGACGAGCGCGCCGCCGATGAGGGCGAGCGTGTGCCGGTCGGTCCACCGCCGCGAGTCGGTCCAGCGCAGCAGGGTCCGGTAGCCCCAGGCGATCCCGGCCGTCGCGACCGCGAGCGGCAGGAGGACCCACAGGCCCTCCGTGAACGCCGGTTGCTGGGCCCCGAACGCCGGGAACGTCAGGGCGAAGAACGCCAGGGTCGCGAGTCCGGCGGCGAGGGCGAGGCCCAGGAGGCTCGGGACGGGGGCGTCGGTGACGGGCCGGTCCGGCGCGGGCACCGCGGTGAGTGCGAGGACGCCGACGACGAGGACCACTGCGAGGCAGCCGATCACGAACGGCAGGGGCGCCTGGTAGCCGGGGTCCTCCGAGGGCGGCACGGAGACGCGGAGGACGAGCACGCCGAGGGCCATGACGATCGCGGTCGAGGTCAACCCGAAGCGGCCCATGTAGGGGCGGTCCCGGTGTGAGGGGAACAGCAACCGGGTCAACGCGATCGGGATCGCAACGGTGAAGACCGCGTGGTAGCCCGTGTTGGCGAACCAGTAGGGCACGTTGAACCCGAGGATGCGCGCGCCCCAGTCTGCGGCGTCGTACAGGTGCGGACTCGTCAAGGCCTGCAAGCCGATGCCGTCTTCGAGGAGTTCGTAGCAGACGGCGAGGAGCAGGATGGTGGGCCAGCCGCGGCCGCGCCGGACCGCCAGCTCGCGGATGAGCAGGACGCCCGCGCCGTAGATCGGGATCCACAGCAGCACCAGCCACGCCATGCGGACCGGGGTGGACCCGAGCGCGAGCTCGGCGATGAGCGGGGTGATCGCGACGAGCGTCCAGGCGGCCTTGCGGCAGTACCGGGCCGCACCCTTGCTCTCGTCCGACATGACTCCTCCTGTCCGCCCCATCTGAAGCTTATCACTGATAAACATGAACGAGAACGAGGTTATCATCGATAAGCATGCGCGGGCGAGGGCCCGCCCACGGACCCCGAAGGCGAGGTCGGACAGGGTGCCGCACCCACGACAACTGGAACGCTCGGCGATCATCGACGCGACGCTCGCCGTCCTCGACGAGCGGGGCCTCGACGCGCTGTCGCTCCATGCCATCGCGAAGCACCTCGGCGTGCGCCAGCCCGCGCTCTACCACCACTTCCCCAGCAAGGCCGCGCTCCTCGACGCGGCCGCCGAGGAGGTCCTCGACCGCCGCCACACCGAGCGCCTCCCCCGCGAGGGCGACACCTGGCAGGAATTCCTGGGCCGCAACGCACGGAGCCTGCGCGCCGCGCTCCTCGCCGTCCGCGACGGCGCCCGCCTCATCGCGGCCACCGGCCCCCGCACGCCCGACCCCGCGACCACCCTCGCCCGCATCGACCTGTTCGAACGCCACGGCATCGCCCCGGTGGACGCGGTCCTCGCCTCGATCGCCGTGAGCCGCTATGTCATCGGCTGCGTCCTCGAAGAGCAGTCGGCCCCCGCCGCACCCCCCGCCGACCCCTCCCCCGGCACCGAGCGCCTCCGGTCGATCGCCGCCGCCCTGTCGAGCCTCACCCCCGACCGCGAATTCGATACGGGCCTCGAAGCCCTGATCCGCGGCCTCGAACCCTGACGTGCCGTCCCGGTTCAGCGGGCGCGGCGGACGAGGGCGAGGCCGATGAGGGTGAGGACGGCGAGGGCGATCGCGAAGTCGTCGATGGCGGCGCCGAGCCCGACGGCGTCGGAGAGGTACCCGAGCGCCAGCGAGAGGCCCCCGGCGAGGGCGTAGATGCTGATGTTGAAGGCGGCGTTGGCTTCGGCGAGCGCGGTCTGCGGGACGGCGCGGTTGAGCATCGAGAGGCCGCCGAGGAACGCGAGGCCCTGGGCGGCCCCGGCGAAGACCGCGGCGAGGAGCAGGACCGCGGGCGCGGCGGTCGCGACGGCGGCGATGAGCGCGGCCGCGCAGGCGATCGTGGCGGCCCCGGCGGTGAGCATCAGGCCCGGCACCGTCAGGTGCTTGAGCAGGACCTGCGCGAGGATCGAAGCGCTGAACGCTAGGGCCGCAACGGCTCCGGCGACGATCCGGTTGTCGGTGCCGAGCTGCTCGGTGAGCAGCGAGGGCGCGAGCGAGAGCATGAACGAGGTGGTCGCGAGCGCGGGTCCGGCGACGGCGACGGCCGCGAGGAGGCGGCGCCGGGAGTCGGCGGGGACGCGCGGGACGCGGACCCAGCCGCCGGCGGCGGCCCGCTCGGGGCGGCCGAGCGGCATCCGCGCCACGACCGCGATCGCGGTGAGCAGCAGGGCGATCTGGATCCAGAAGACCGTCGAGGTGGGCCCGGGGAGCGTCTCGGAGAGCAGGCCGCCCCACAGCGGGCCGAGGCCGGTGCCGACGGCGACGCCGACGGAGCCGAGGAGCGCGGCGAGGCGGCGGCGCCCGTCCCCGGCGAGGTCGGTGACGGCCGCGGTCCCGGCCGAGACCATCGCGCCGGTCGCGGCCCCGGCGAGCACCCGGCCGACCGACAGCGCGAGCACGCCTTGGGCGGTGGCGAACAGGACCGCGGCGACGACGCCGAGTCCGAGGGCGGGGAGCAGGACCGCCTTGCGTCCCAGGCGGTCCGAGGCGGTGCCGGAGACCAGGAGCGAGGCGGCCATGCCGACCATGTACCAGCAGAAGACCGCGGTGAGCGTGCCTTTGGAGAAGCCGAACTCGGCCTGCCAGACGACGTAGAGCGGCGCGGCGGCGTTCGCGAGCATGAAGATCGAGGCGATGGGCCAGGCGGCGAGCCAGGTCCAGGACGCGCTGGGGCCGCGGACGGCGGCGGGCGGGGCGGTGAGCTGCGAGACCACGGCGGGACTCCTTCGATTGTACGAGTAAACTCGAACTAGTTCGAATAGAGTCGAACATAAAACCGTAGTACGATGCAACTCGTACTAGCGGACCGTGAGACACGACACCTGGAGCCGACATGCCCGAACCCGCCGTCGCCGACCCGGCCACCGGGCTGCTCCCCGAGCCCGCGCGCGACGAGCTGCGCCTGGAACACGTGCTCAGCGCCCTCAGCGACCCGCTGCGCCTGAGCATCGTCCAGGCCTACCTCCGCGACGCCGGGGGCGAGGAGCGCGCCTGCGGCTGGTTCAAGATCGACCGCCCCAAGTCCACCCGGACCCACCACTGGAAGGTCCTCCGCGAATCCGGCGTCGTCCGCCAGCGCCAGGTCGGCCTGGAGCGGCGCAACACCGTCCGCGAAGCCGATCTCGACGCCCGCTTCCCCGGCCTCCTCGACCTCGTCAGGGCCTGGCGGCCCGCGGACTGAAACCGCCGCGGCCGACACTCGTGGAGTGTCGGCCGCGGCGGTCGCGTCAGCGGAGGTCGCCGAGGATCGCGTCGAGCGTCGCGAAGTCCACAGCCGGCGCCTCGGCGCCGTCGGCGGACTCGACGCCGACGCCGATCAGCCAGCCGTCGAGGGGGCTGTACGCCAAGGAGGTCAGGACGGATCGTCCGTCCTCTATGGTCCGGTGGACCGAGACGGCGCCGGTCCCGTCCGGGCCGGTCTCGCACTCGGCGTCCCCGCATTGCGCGGCGGCCTCGGCGGCGGCTTCGGGGTCGTCGCCCGGGTCGCCGAGGTGCTCGGCCTGGAAGGAGAGCCGGACGGTCTCGCCCGTGGGGAGTTCGGCCGTGATGAACAGGATGTGGGTCGCCTTGGCGCCGTAGACCGGTCCGCCGTAGGTCGCGATGTCGGGGTGCAGGCGGACGAGCACGGCGCCGTCGGTGTCGGCCGTCGCGCCGGGGACGGCCGCCTCGACGGCGTCCGCCAGATCGGCGGCGAGGTTGTCCACAGTGGGCTGTTCGAGCTCGGGCGCCTCCTGGCCCACCGGGATCGTCGCGGCGAGGGCGGCGATCTGGTCGGCGGTGGGGACGTCGCGGTCGGACGCGAAGCGGAGCGAGAGCGTCAGGGAGACGACCATGTCGTCGTCGCGGAAGAGGAAGACGCCGACGCTCGGGTAGTCGATCGAGCCGCCGGACTCGGTGTCCGGGTTCGCGAAGTCGGAGCGGACGCCTTCGATCAGGAGCACCCGGCCGGCCGGGGTGTCCTCCCAGGAGCAGGTGAGGCCCTCGTTGTAGGTGCACTCCTCGTCTTCCATCTGGGCCTCGTAGTCGACGCCGCCGGTGTCCCAGACGGCCGCGCCGATCCGGGCCCAGTCTGAGGCGGTGCCGCCGAACGCCACCGACTCCTCCAGCATGTAGAGGCCCTGGTCGTCGCTGTAGTAGAACCCGTCGTAGTCCGGCCGGGTGGTCAGGCAGCCGCCCAGCGGCGCCGCGCCCAGCTCCGCGAGCCCGGCGTACAGCGCCTGGTTGTAGGCGGCCGCGGCCTGCCGCTGCTCCTCCGACTGGCCGTCGGGGATCGGGCAGTCGCTCCCGTCGGACCGCGCGAGCCGCTCCAGGAAGCCGTCGTCGGCGGCGAGCGCCGGGAGGTCCGAGGGGGCCGCGCCGCCCGCCGCGATCGGGTCCTCGCCGCCGAGCGCCATCGGGATGCCCACGGCCGCGGCCAGTCCCAGCACCACCGCCGCACCCCCCGCGGCCACCGCCGCGATCCGCTTGCGCCGGGCCGCGTCGCGCCGGCCCGCCAGGAGGATCGCCCGCGGGTCCACCTCGTCGGCGACGACCGGCCCGGAGGCGGCCTTCGCCAGCAGCTGCTGCACGTCCTGTTCGTTCATCGCTTGCTCCCCTGGTCCGCGAGGCTCGACGCCCCGTAGTGCTCGCGGAGCGTCTTGAGGCCCCGCGCGGTGTTGCTCTTGACGGTGCCGCTGCTGCACCGCATGATCCGCGCGGTCTCCTCGACCGAGCGGTCCTCCCAGAACCGCAGCACGAGCGTGGCTCGCTGCCGCAGCGGCAGCCGGGCGAGGATCGCCGCGGCCTCGGCCCGGTCGTCGTCCTCCGCGACGTCCCCCGGCGGCTCGGGCGGGTCGGCGAACGCGTGCTCGCGGCGGAACCAGCCGCGGCGGGTCTGGTCGATCAGCGCGTTGGTGAGGATCCGGCGCGCGTAGGCGTCGACCGTCTCGCGGCGGATCCGGTTCCACGCGCCGTACAGCTTGATGAGCGAGGTCTGCACGGCGTCCTCGGCACGATGCCAGTCGCCGCAGGTCAGGTAGGCCGTCCGCAGGAGCGCCTCGCGGCTGTCCACCACGTACTCGCAGAACAGGGCCTCGGATTCGGGGGTCATGGGTAGCCTTTCGTCGCTTCCTCTACGGATCGGACCCTGTCCGAGGTTGCATTGCCGGCAACCGCGCCGATCGGGCGGCGGGCGTGCGGGGCCGAGTCCGATAGGGCCGGAGGCGGAGCTTGCTACCGTACCGGGAACTTCTTCATGTTCTGGACGGTGCGCATATGGACGGACGAACCCCGGCGGCCGGTCCCGTCCGCACGCGGTTCCGGGTCCTCGGCCCGGTCGAGATCCTGCGGGACGGGAACGCGCTGGGCCCCACCACGGCGCAGCTGCGGTGCGTCCTGGCCCTGCTCCTCCTCGACCTCGGCCGCGCGGTCACCGCCGAGCGCCTCATCGCCGCGCTCTGGCCCGCCGGGCCGCCCGCCTCCGCGCTCAACACCGTCCGCGTCTACGTGACCCGCCTGCGGCGCCTCCTCGCCGGGGACCCCGCGGTCGCCCTCGCGACGGTCGGCCGGGGCTGGCGGCTCGACTGCGATCCGGCGCAAGTGGACCTGTACCGCTTCCGCGACCTCGTCAGCAGGGCCCGCCGCGGCGAGGCCCCCGGAACCGGCCCGCTCCTCGACGAGGCGCTGCGGCTGTGGCGGGGCCCGGCCCTCGCCGACATCGCCGGGGACGAATGGCGCGAGGGCCTCCGGACCGGGCTCGAAGAGGAGCGGCTGGCGGCGCTCGAAGACCGGCTCGCGCACGACATCGCCGCGGGCGCGGCGCGCGACGTGGTCCCCGAGCTGGCCGCGCTCGTCGCCGACCACCCGGTGCGCGAACGTCCCGCGCAGCTCCTCATGGCGGCGCTCGGCGCCTCCGGCCGCACCGCCGAAGCCCTTGCGCTGTACCGGAAGACGCGGCAGTTTCTGGTCGACGAGCTCGGCGTCGAACCCGGCCCCGGACTCCAGCGGGAGCACCGCAGGCTCCTCGGCCGCTCGCGGGAGGAGGCCGCGCGCCTCGACCGCCCGGTGCCGCACCAGCTCCCCGCCGACATCGCGGGCTTCACCGGCCGCGCCGAGGAGCTGGCGCGCCTCGACCACGACGCGGGCCCGGTCGCGGTCGTCACCGGCATCCCCGGCTCGGGCAAGACCACCCTGGCCGTCCACTGGGCCCACCGCGCCGCGGGCGACTTCCCCGACGGGAACCTCTGGGCGGACCTGCGCGGCTTCGACCCCGCCGGACGCGCGCTCGACCCGGGGGTCGTGCTCGGCGTCTTCCTCGACGCCCTCGGCGTCCCGCCCGCGCAGGTCCCCGCGAGCGCCGAAGCCCGGTCCGCGCTGTACCGGAGCCTGCTCGCCGAGCGGCGGATGCTCGTCGTGCTCGACAACGCCCGCGACGAGGACCAGGTCCGCCCGCTCCTGCCGGGCACCGACGCCTGCCGCGTCCTCATCACCGCGCGCACCAGCCTGGCCGGCCTCGTCGCACGGCACGGCCTCCGCCCCGTCGCCCTCGACGTCCTCGGCCGCGGCGACGCCCGCGACCTCCTGGCCGAGCGCATCGGCGCGCGCCGCGCCGACGCCGAACCCGAAGCGGTGGCCCGCATCATCGACCGGTGCGCCCGGCTGCCGCTGGCGCTCGCCGTCGTGGCGGCAAGGGCCGCAGGCATTCCCGGCGCGCCCCTGGACGGGCTCGCGGACGAGCTGGAGGCCGGGACCGCGCCGCTCGACGGCTTCGCGTTCGCCGACGACTCCAGTATGGACCTGCGATCGGCGTTCGCCTGCTCGTACCGCGCGCTGAGCCCGGCCGCGGCGCGCACGTTCCGCCTCCTTGGACTCCACTGGGGACCGGACTTCACCGCCGAAGCGACAGCGGCCCTGACCGGCGAGCCGCCCGCCGCGGCCCGCCTGGCCCTCGGCGAACTCGTGCGCCTGGGACTGGCGGGCGAGTTCAGGTCCGGCCGGTTCCGCCTCCACGACCTGCTGGCCGCGTACGCCGCCGAACTGGCCGCCGCCGAAGACGGGGAGGCCGCCCGCCGCGACGCCGTCGAGCGCCTGCTCGACCGGCTGCTGCGCTCGGCCGACACTGCGGCGGCGGCGATCACGCCGTTCCCGCTCGCCGACGACGGCGACCACGCCTCCGGGGCCGCCCTCGCCGCGCCCGAGCGGCGCGAGCGGGCCGCGGCGTGGTTCGAATCCGAGCGCGCGGTCCTGCTCGGCGCCGTCGAGGAGGCGTTCAAGCAGGAGTTCCACACGCACGCATGGCAGCTGGCGCGCAGCCTGGAGACCTACCTGCGCCGCCAGAACTCGGCCGCCGAACGGGAGGCCGTGCACCGCACCGCATTGCGCGCCGCCGAGTTCGCGAACAGCGTCCCCGGCCTGGCCTCGGCGCACCTGGGCCTGGGCATGGTCCAGTCCAACCACGGCGACAAGGCCGAAGCCCGCAAGCACCTGGAACAAGCCCTGGCGCACTTCGGGACCGCCGGGGACTGGAACGGGCAGGCCGACACCTGTCTGGTGCTGTGCGTCCTCGACGGCGCCGCCGGGGAATTCGCCGCCACATTGGAGCACGCGGTCCGCGGCCTGGATCTGTATGCGCGCGCGGGAAACACCGCCGGGCGCATCCGCGCGCTGAACAACATCGGGTTCTGCCACGCCCGCCTCGGCGATCCCGCGGCCGCCCGCGACCACTGTCTCGCCGCACTGGACCTCGCGGTCGGCATCGGCGACACGATCGGCGAGGCGAACGTCCTCGACAGCCTCGGCACCATCGAAGCCCAGCTCGGCGAGTACGCCCGGTCGGTCGAACACCTCAGTCGCGCAGTCGAACTCGGCAGCGAGGCCGGGGAGCGGAACTTCACGGCCGCGGCGCTGACCAGCCTGGGCGAGACCCACGCCGCCGCAGGCCAGACGGGCGAGGCCCGCGCCGCCTGGCAGCGCGCCGCCGAGATCTTCGACGAACTCGGCCACCCCGGCGCCGCGGCCGTGCGGGCCCGCCTCGCCGGCAGCTGATTAATCGCCGGTCAAACCCGGGTCAAACGGCAGGCCCGAGACTGTGCGGATGATCAAACGCATTGCAGCAGTGCTGGGTTCGCTCGTGATGGCCTTCACGGCCGCCGCAGCGGTCGCGTCCCCCGCCGCCGCGGACGTCTCGGCGGCCGCGTTCGAGACGAACTACGCGGTCGACGCGGACTGGAGCGACAGCCCGGCGACGGACTGCGCCTGGGACGACCGCGGGTACTGGTACATCGACGGCGACGCCTGCATCCAGCCCGACGGCGACGACATCTGGGTCGCGGACCAGAACTCCAACGGCTACGGCGTGGCCGTGTGGTGGTCCGAACCGGTCTCCGGCCGCGAAGGCATGTGCGTCGACGCCCTCGGCACCGCGAAAGGCTGGGTGAAGTGCAACAAGGACTGGGCCGACGGCCGCACCCTCTACTGGTCCTTCATGTACGACTCGCCGGAAGGCTGGAAGTTCGAGGCCGAGACCTTCAAGACCGTCATCTGACGGGCACCGCCCCCGATCCGAGAGGACTTTCTCTGATGCGCAAACGCATTGCGGCGCTCCTCGCCGCGCTCGCCGTCTCCCTGCTCGCCGGACTCGGCACCGCCGTTCCGGCCGCCGCCGTGGAGTACGAGTTCAACACGGCGAAGGACATCGACTGGTACTCCGCCACAAGGGACTGCTACTCCAACACCAACCTGAGCGCCTGCGTCCAGCCGGTCGGCGACGACATCTGGGTCCTGGACAAGAAGGACGACGGCTACCCGATCCAGATCACCTGGTGGGACGGCAACGGCTCGCGCGCGGGCTACTGCTACGACAACCTCGGCCCCTCCAAGGCCTGGACCTACTGCAACAAGGACTGGACCGAGGGACACGAGATCCTCTGGTACGCCGAATGGTACGACGACGGCCAGTGGTGGTCCGGCCCCACGCAGCTCACCGTCGTCTGACAGACGAGTCACGGACGAGGCCCTCCAGGCCGCACGGCGGACACCGCCGGGAGCACCACGGCCTGGAGGGCCTTCCGCTTGCGCCGCAAGCCGTCGAACGGGTCAGGCGAGCTGCGGCAGGACGCGCTCGCCGAACGCGTCGATGAAGCGCTCCTGGTCGGTGCCGACCTGGTGGACGTAGATGCGGGAGAAGCCCAGTTCCGCGTACGAGGCCAGCGCGGCGGCGTGCCGGTCGAGGTCGGCGGAGACGAGGACGCCCGGTTCGAGGGCGGCGGCCGGGACGTGGGCGCAGGCGGCGTCGAACTGCTCGGGCAGCTCCAGCTCCTGGTTGAGCTCGGCGGGGAGCGCCACGAACCGCCACTGGTCGAGCGCCTGGCCGCGGGCCCGGTCCTCGTCGGGGTCCCAGGAGACGTGGACTTGCAGGTGGCGCGGCTTGCCTTCGCCTCCGCCCTCGTGGAAGGCGCCGATGATCTCGCGCAGGTGCGCGTCGGGGGCGTTGACGGTGATGAGCCCGTCGGCCCAGGCGGCGACCTCGCGCGCGGTCCCGGGCGAGAGGGCGGCGGCGAACAGCGGCGGCGGGGCCGCCGGGCGCGTGTGGAGGCGGGCGGCGCGCACGGTGACGCGGCCGTCGTGGTCGACGGTCTCGCCGTCGAGGAGGCGGCGGATGATGTCCGCGCATTCGGCTAGGCGCGCATTGCGTTCGCTCTTGCGCGGCCACACGGCGCCGGTGATGTGCTCGTTCAGGGCCTGGCCGCTGCCGAGCGCGGGCGTGAACCTCCCGGGGTAGAGCTCCTCGACGGTGGCGATGGCCTGCGCCGTGACCGCGGGGTGGTAGCGGTACCCGGGGGCGGTCACGACGCCGAAGGGGACGCTCGTGGCGGCCATGGCGGCGCCGAGCCAGGTCCAGGCGAACCCGGATTCGTCCTGTCCGGTGCTCCAGGGCGCGAAGTGGTCCGAGGAGAGCACGGCCGCGAACCCGGCGGCCTCGGCCGCGGCCGCCGCGGCGACCAGGCGCGAGGGCGGGAACTGCTCGTGCGAGGCGTGGTATCCGATCTCCACCGGGGGCTCCTCACTTGAAGACGTGCGCCCGCGGGCGCATCCAGCGGTAGCCGTAGGGGCCGACCTTGAAGACCGGCGGGTCGTCCCCGTCGCGGGGGTACTCGCGGTCGGTGAGGACGTCGACGAGGTCGTCCAGGTCCTCGTCGGGAATGCGGACCTCGACGTCGGCGTCGGCGAGGTTGACGAGCGTGACGACCGATCCGTCCTCGCCGTCGTCGTGCCGGAGGGCGACCACGGAGGGGCACCCGGTGTCGAGGACGCGGTGGCGGCCGTAGCCGATCTCGGTGAGGCCCAAGCGGGTCCGCACGAGGTCGCCGACGCGCGCGAGGAGGCCTCCGCCGGGGCTGCGGTGCTGGTCGTAGACGTTGACCTCCTCGTAGCCGAAGGGGCCTTCCCGCACGGGCTCCGCGACGAGCCGGTCCTTCGGCGCGGAGGAGAAGCCGCCGTTCTCGTCGGAGGTCCACTGCATGGGGATGCGCACGCTCAGGCGCTCGCGCCGGGACAGGTCGTCGCCCATGCCGATCTCGTCGCCGTACTGGAGGACCGGCGTGCCCGGAAGCGACAGGAGCAGGGCGTGGGCGGCGGCGAGGCGGGCGGGGTCGCCGCCGAGCATCGGGGCGACGCGGCGGCGGATGCCGCGGCCGTAGGCGCGCATGTCCTCCTCGGGTGCGAAGGCCCGCATGGTCTCCTCGCGTTCGGCCTCGGTGAGCCGTTCGAGGTCGAGTTCGTCGTGGTTGCGCAGCCAGTTCGCGAACTGGCTGCGGCGCGGGGTCGGCGGGAGCTCGCCGAGCGCCTTGTGGACGGGCGCGGCCTCGCCGCGGGCGAGGGCGAGCCAGACGTGGTTGTTGAGCCAGAAGTTGAGCAGCATGGTGAGGCCCTCGCCGTCGAGGAAGTAGTCCTCGTACTCCTCCAAGGGGACGTCGACCTCGCCGACGAGCACGGCCTCGGGGTGGCGCAGGGACACGAACTCGCGCAGTTCGCGCAGGAAGTCCGCGGCGTCCTCGAACCCGGCGGGGGCTCCTGCCTGGCTGACCATGTAGGGCACGGCGTCGACGCGGAAGCCCGAGACGCCGAGGCGCAGCCAGAACGCCATGATGCGGCGGATCTCCTTGCGCACCTCGGGGTTGGCGGTGTTGAGGTCGGGCTCGTGGGCGTAGAACATGTGCCGGTAGTACTGACCGGCCTCCTCGTCCCAGGTCCAGACGCCGTCCTCCACGGTGGGGAAGACGGATTCGAGGCCGTCGTCGGGCGGCTCGTCGGCCCAGACGTAGTAGTCGCGGTACGGCGAGTCGGGGTCGGACCTGGCCTCCTGGAACCACGGGTGCTGGTCGGAGGTGTGCTGCACGACCAGGTCGAACAGGACCCTGATACCTGCCTCTTCGGCTTCCTCCAGGAGCTCGACGACGTCGGGGACGGTGCCGAGCCGCGGGTCGACCGAGAGGTGGTCGGTGATGTCGTAGCCGCCGTCCTTGAACGGCGAAGGGTAGAACGGCAGGATCCACACACAGGTGGCGCCCAGGCCGCGCAGGTGGTCGAGCCGCCGTGTGAGGCCCTGGATGTCGCCCCACCCGTCCCCGTTCGCGTCGCGGAACAGGGCCGGGTCCACGGCGTAGACGACGGCGTTCCGGTACCAGAGCGGCTGCACGGCGCCTCCTTCGCGTTCGCGGTCCTCTTCGGTCACCGTCTTGTGCCCGCCGGGGCGCGCCCCGAAACCCGCCGCCGACCGGGCCGCACGCGGGCGCGTGCGTGAGTACGACGGGTCCGGCAGGGGTACCCGGTTCTCATGGACGAGCACGAGGGCGCCCTCGGCGGCGCCATGGCGTCGTACTGGATGGCCTCCGCGCCCGGCCCGGCGCGTCC
Organism: Glycomyces artemisiae; assembly: GCF_003002955.1. Lineage (GTDB taxonomy): Bacteria > Actinomycetota > Actinomycetes > Mycobacteriales > Micromonosporaceae > Glycomyces > Glycomyces artemisiae. Next base: position 38,371 of record NZ_PVTJ01000013.1, on the reverse strand, counting down.
CATGCTCCAAAAGGACGCCGAGGCCGACATCGCGGTCGTCGGCGGCGGGATCGCCGGGCTGTGCACCGCGCGCGAACTCGCGCTCGCGGGACGGTCGGTCGTGCTGGTGGAGGCCGACCGGGTCGCCGCGGGCGTCACCGGCCACACCACGGCGAAGCTCTCCGCTCAGCACGGGCTGGTCTACGCGCAGCTGAGCGACGCGTTCGGCGCCGACGCGGCCCGCGACTACGCGGCGGCGCAGACCGAGGCGATCGAGCACGTCCGCCTCACCGCCGAGGACCTGGGCGTCGACTGCGACCTGGAGACCGCGGCCTCGTTCGTCTACGACGAGCGCGACTCGGAGACCGAGTCCCTGAAGCGGGAGGCCGAGGCCGCCCGCGACGCCGGGCTGGACGCCGCGTTCACCACCGAGACGGGGCTGCCGTTCCCCGTCGCGGGCGCGGTCCGGGTCGAGGGGCAGGCCCAGTTCCATCCCCGCAAGTTCCTGCTGGCCGTCGCCGAGGACCTCCTCGCCCGCGGCGGCCGCGTCTTCGAGGGCTCCCGCGTCGTCGACGTCGCCACTGAGGACGGCGGCCACCGGCTCACCGTCGGAGGAGGTGCGGCGGTCCGGTGCCGCGAGGCCGTCATCGCCACGCACTACCCGGTCGTCAACCGGGCGCGGCTCCTCTCCCGGCTCAAGCCGCGGCGCGAACTCGTCCTGGCCGCGCCCGTCCCAGCGGACGCCGACCCCGGCGGCATGTACCTCACCACGGCCGACGACACGCGGTCGGTGCGCACCGCCCCGCTGCCGGACGGGCGGCGGCTCCTCATCGTCACCGGGGAGGCGTTCACGCCGGGCGAGCCGGGCGTGGGCGAACGGTACCGCGCACTCGCGGCCTGGACCGCGGACCGCTTCGGCGCCAAGGACATCGCCTACCGCTGGGCCGCGCAGGACAACGGCACGCCCGACCGCGTCCCCTACATCGGACGGATGCCCGGCGGCGACGGGCTCTACGTCGCCTGCGGGTTCGGCGGCTGGGGCATGAGCAACGGCATGGCCGCCGCGCGCCTGATCACCGGGCTCGCCACCGGCGCGCCGCCCGCGTGGGCGGGCCTGTTCGACCCCTCGCGCCTCCACATCGTGAAGGAGGCCGGGCCGATCGCCGCCAACCAGAAGACCGTGATGGCGCACCTCGTCGGCGACCGCCTCGGCCACGCCCCCGTCGCCTCCGCCGACGAGCTCGACCCCGGCCAGGGCGCGGTCATCCGCGTCGACGGCCGCCTGCGCGCCGTCTACCGCGACGACGCCGGCGACCTCCACACGCGGTCGGCCGCCTGCACCCACATGGGCTGCGTCGTCGGCTTCAACGACGCCGAACGCACCTGGGAGTGCCCGTGCCACGGCTCCCGCTTCGACACCGACGGCGCCGTCCTCCAGGGCCCGGCGACCGCGCCCCTCCGCGACGAGTCGGTCTGACATGGCACCGCGATGGCCCGGCGCCGCCCCGCCCGAGGACGCCGGCATCGACCGGCTCCGCCGGGCCGCCCGCTCCTGCGAAGGCTGCGACCTGTACCGCGACGCCACCCAGACCGTCTTCGGCGACGGCCCCGACGACGCCCGCCTCCTCATGGTCGGCGAACAGCCCGGCGACACCGAGGACCGCGAAGGCGAGCCCTTCGTCGGCCCCGCGGGACGCCTCCTGGACCGGGCCCTGGAAGCCGCCGGCATCGACCGCTCCCAGGTCTACGTCACCAACGCCGTCAAGCACTTCAAGTTCACCCGCGCCGAACACGGCAACCGCCGCCTCCACAAGAAGCCCTCCCGCGGCGAGACCCTCGCCTGCCGGCCCTGGCTCCTCGCCGAACTCGACGCCGTCCGCCCCGACCTCGTGGTCGCCCTCGGCGCCACCGCCGCCCAATCCCTCCAGGGCCCCGAATTCCGCGTCACCACCCAACGCGGCCGCCTCCTCGACCTCGACATCGAAGGCGCCCCGAAGCCCTACCGCTTCCTCGCCACCGTCCACCCCTCCGCGGTGATCCGCCTCAGCGGCGACGAACGCGAGGAAGCCCTGGCCCGCTTCACCGCCGACCTCCGCAAGGCCGCCGACGCCATCGCTCGATCGCGCTAGCCCTCGTCGGCGAGCTCCGCAGCCCACCGCCGCGACCACTCGATGACCGGCCCGAGCGCTTCGCGGGCATCGTGCCCGAGCGAGGTCAGGGCATAACCGCCGTCGTCCAGCACCTCGACGATCCGAACCTCTTGCAGCTCCACAAGCCGCTGCCGCAGCACACTGGACGACATGTCGTCGCAGCGCCGCTGGAGCAGCCGGAAGCCGAGCGGCTCCTCCCCCAGCTCCCAGATGATCCGCAGCGTCCACCTGCGCCCGAACAGGTCCAGCGCCGCCATCAACGACCGCCCCGTGGTGGACCCGCGGACCGGCCGCCCCGGCCTGGGCGTGGACGACGCGTTCATGACCCTCCGCCGACTCTTGTGCTTCTGATTCCGAAGCACTAGTATCGCACATCGCACCACCGCTTCGAAATCCGAAGCACTCATCCCGAGACAGGAGCGTTCCATGCCCAAGGGCTACTGGGTCAGCGTCTACCCCGCCATCGAAGACCCCGAGAAGCTGACGGCCTACAACGAACTCGCAGGCATAGCCGTCAAAGCCGCAGGCGGCCGCGTCCTCGCCGGCATCGGCAGCCGAGTCGTCGCCCATGAGGCCGGCATCCCCGAACGCGTCGTCCTCATCGAATTCGACACCTTCGAACAGGCGGTCGCCGCATACGAGAGCCCGGCCTACCGGACAGCCCTGGCCGAACTCCCCGACGGCTTCAAACGCGACTTCCGCATCACCGAAAGCCTCACCTGACCGAGGCCGACAGAACGCGGGCAGAGGCGGAAGCAGCTCAGCCCATCGACTTGAGCGCTTCTACCCGACGGTCCCCTGCTGGCGGGCAAGGGTGCGCTGCGGAGCACGGCCGAGGACGGCTCGCCTTCCGGATCGGGCTCGGGGTCCTGGCTCATCCTCGGAGCGATCGTCTTCGCCGCGATCTGGTCCCGCTTCTTCAAGCGCGGCCCGCTCGAATACCTGCTCAACCTCACCACCAAACCGGCCGAGTGCATCAAGTAGCGAATCCGAGGGCGCCGAACCGGCCCCGGCCGGAGGCTGGTTCGGCGACCCCGACAGCCGCTCGCTGCGGACCTCACGACGGGGGCGCTAGTTCCAGTGCACCCGCAGTCGGTCCCGGTGCCCGAGGCGTTCGATCGTGATCCGCAGGAGGTCGCGGAGGCCGACGAGCGAGGGGACGTCGTCGGCGATGGCGATGAGCGACAACGTGTCCGGACCGCAGCCGACGAGTCCCTCGCCGCCGCTGAAGCTGAGGCGGTACCCGCCGGGGAGAGGTTCGACGTCGGCCTTGTCGCCGAGTCGCTGGGCGAGCAGGTCGGCGTACCGGCCCGCGAGACGGGTGGCGATCACCGCCCTCGATGAGAGGACCGCGCCGTTCTCGCCGCGGAGAGCCGCAGGTGCAGGTATCTTGGCCATGGTGCGCTGCTCCTTGTCCGCGTTGCGGTTCGGGTGCGGCCGGTCGCCGGTGGCGACCGGCCGCTGCGGTGTCAGGCCGCGCAGGTGATCGCCGCGTCGGCCCAGTCCGCGGCCAGGATGCGGAAGCCGCCTCCGCCGCCGACGGCCTCGGCGACCAGCTCGACAGTGCTCGCGCCGGCCAGGTCGGCCGTCAGCGCCTGGGCCGCATCGGCATTCGTGAGTTCACCGCTGGCGGCGGCCTCCTCGCCGTCCACGAGCACCGAGAAGACCACGGCGCCTTCGCCGCGGCTGGAGTCGTCGAAGCCGACGACTGCATTGAACGCGGTGCAGCGGCCGCCGAGGTAGACCTCGACCGAGCTGGGCGCCCCGGCGCCCAGGCCCTTGTCGTAGACGGTGCCGCGAATGGTGATCGGCCCGCCGTCGCCCTCGGCGGTGAAGCCCACGGCGGTGTCGCGTTCGACCGGGCCGATCTGGTTGACCGAGGAGAGCCATTCCAGGTCGCTCACATAGGAAGTACCCGCCGGCGGCGGTTCGGCGACGCGGGCGGTGAGCGTCAGCTCCCGTTCGACCGCCTTGCCGTTCGAGCGGTAGGCGACGGTCACGGCGAACTCGTACGTCCCCGGCTCGGCGCCGTCGGGGACGGTCGTCTCCCAAGCGGTCGTGAGGGTCTTGCCGCTGCGGAGGGTCCGGGCGCTCGTGCCGGTCGTCGCTTCGACGTCCCAGTCCTCGGGGCCGTCGACCTCGACGGAGACGTGCTGGACGGTGCCGGAGCCGAGGTTGGTCGCGGTCGCGTCGAGCACGGCGTCCTCACCGGCCTCGACGACGCCGAGGTCGGTGCCGCCGACCTCGACGGCCGCGGGCGCGGCCGGGGAGGGGCGGGTCGAGACGCGGTAGACGACGGTGCCGTGCGCGGGCACCGTGGCGGCGATCGTCCCGGTCGTCGTCGCCGTCTCGTGCTCCCACAGGTCGCGCAGCGCGTAGGAGCCGCGGTGAGGCAGCCCGACCTCGTCGGCCGACGTCGCGATCCGCTGGGCCGCACCGGTCTCGTTGAACAGGGCGACCGCATAGCTGCCGTCGGCGAGCTGCTTCTTCAGCACCCACCGGCCGTCCTCGGAGGACACGACCGCAGCCTGCTGCCCGAGGCGGTCCTGGTCGACGGCGATGACCTCGTCATTGCCGAGGATCTCGTACGTCGCGTCCGTGGCGTCGCGCAGGTCGGTGCCGATCAGCAGCGGCGCGGCCATCATGGCCCAGAGGCTGAAATGGCTGCGGTACTCGGTGTCGGTCATGCCGCCGTTGCCGATCTGGAGCATGTCCGGGTCGTTCCAGCCCCCGGGCCCGGCGTACTCGGCGAGCTCCACGTTCTCCTTGAAGATCGACAGCATGCTGGCGTAGGTGTCGCTGATGTCGAACGTGGTGCGCCACAGGTCGCCGCCGACCTCGGCGGCCCAGCCGGTCCACGGCTCGTTGTCGCCCCATTCGCAGATGCTGTAGACGATGTCGCGGCCGGTCGCCTCCAGCGCCTCGCCCATCGCGCCGTAGCGCTCCTCGGCCGGCACGCCCTGGTTGTTGCAGTTGTCGTACTTGAGGTAGTCCACGCCCCAGTCGGCGAACTGCTGCGCGTCGCCCGCCTCGTGGCCGAGCGACCCGGGCATCTCCCCCGAGCACGTGCGCGTCCCGGCACTGGTGTAGACGCCGAACTTCAGGCCCCTGTCGTGGATGTAGTCGGCCAGGGCCTCGAACCCGGAGGGGAAGCGCTCGGCGTCGACCACGAGCTTGCCGTCGGCGTCGCGGTCGTACTCGGCCCAGCAGTCGTCGAGGTTGATGTACTCGTAGCCGGCCTCTTTCAGTCCCTTCTCGACGAAGAGATCGGCCATGCCCATGATCATCTCCTCGTTGAAGTCCTCGCCGCAGCCGGTGGCGTTCCAGTTGTTGAACCCCATCGGCGGCGTGTCGGCGGCGGTCTCCTCCTGGCCGCCGCCACCGTGACCGGGCTTCGCGACCGCGGGCGCCGCGCCCAGCAGGACCACCGCTACCGCGACGGCGGCCAGCGCGGCGGTCCTGGCGCGGCGGGGTTCGAGGGGAAGGGGTAGGGGTCTCATCGCTGCCTCCTTGCAGACGTCGACCGCATGCCATCGACAGACATGCACATTTATCGACGTTAGAACACGGTGAGACGTGTTGGAAAGTGTGAAAGCGTTCGCTTGAGCCGACCCTGAGCAAACTCCGAGCAGACTCTGAGGTTCGCCGACCGCCGCCTGGATCAGCGACCGGGATCGGCGTTCCGGAACCAGTCGAGGGTCGCGGCGACACCGTCCTCATGGGAGGTGACCCGGACCGGGCCGAACGTGTCCCGGAACGCGGAGTCGTCCGCGACGAACGGGCGGTCGCGCTGGTACCAGGTCTCCCCCATCTCGCGGACGATCGGGCTGAACAGGCCGATGAGGCGCTGCATCCCGCGCCCGAGACCGGCTGACCTGCCCCCGGTTCCGGCCGTCTCCCTGACCAGGTCGAGGAATTCGCGGCCGGTGACCGGCATGGCGGCGGGCAGGTGCCAGGCGCGCCCGTCGGCCTCGTCGCGTTCGCCGAGGGTGACCAGGGCGGCGGCGACGTCGGGCAGGTAGGCGACGGTGTGCGGCTGGTCCAGGTCGCCGAGCCAGCGGGCGGTCCCGCCGCGCAGCGCGGCGGTGAAGACGGTCGGCCCGAAGACGGTGTTGAGACCGCCGGGTCCGTAGTAGTCGGAGGCGCGGCCGAAGGTCGCGCGGATCCGCCCGGCCTCGTGGGATTCGAGGATCATCCGGTCCACCGCGGCGCGGGCCCTGCCCTTGGGGAAGTCGGCGGCGTGCGGCATGTCCTCGGTCATGGGCCGGTCGACCGGTCCGTAGACGTAGAGGTTGTCGGCCATGACCAGCTTCGCTCCGGCGGCCTCGACACCGGCCAGGACGGTCTCGGTGAGGCCCGTGAACTCCGCGGCCCACCGGCCGTAGGGCGGTTGGGCGCACTGGTAGACGACGGAAGCCCCCTCGCAGGCGGCGACGGCCCCTTCGGCAGTGGTGATGTCGGCGCGGAGCTCTTCGGCCCCGCCGCCCCCGTTGCGGCTGACGGTGCGGACGCGATGCCCGCGGGCGGTCAGCTCGGCGGTCACGGCCCGGCCGACGCCTCCGGTCGCTCCGAGCACGACGTGCAGTTCTGACATGACGGACTCCTCAGTTTGATAACGCTGTTATGTAACAACGTTACGCTATGATGGTCCGCATGGCAAGACCCCGGAACCGCGACTACGACGAACTGCGCCGAGCACTGATCGACGCCGCAGGACGCGTCCTGAGCACTGAAGGCCCTGCGGCGCTGAGCACCAGGCGCGTCGCCCAGCTGGCCGGGGTCTCGACCACCGCGGTCTACAGCCTCTTCGGCGACAAGGGCGGACTGGTCCGCGAAATGTTCCTGGCCGGGTTCGCCCGCTTGGCGGACGCGTTCGCGAAGATCCCCGCCACGGAGGACCCGGTCGTCGACCTGCGCGCCCTGGGCCGCGCCTACCGCGAGAACGCGCTCACCAACCCCCACCTGTACGAGCTGATGTTCGGCAGGCCGGTCCCGGAGTTCCGACCCGACGAAGCGGCCTCGGCGGAGATCCGGCCGACCTTCGACGCACTGGTCGCGGCGGTGGACCGGTGCATCGACGAGGGCGCGTTCGCCCCGGCGGACCCGTACGAGGTCGCGGTGGGCCTCAACGGCCTCGTCCACGGCATGTGCAGCCTGGAACTGCGAGGCGCACTAGGCGACCGAACCGAGGCCGACCGCCTCTGGGACCGTGCCCTTGAGACGATGCTCAAGGGACTGTCAGCCTGATCCCCCAGGCGACGTTCCCCAGCCCAAGGAACCGCATGCGAACTGCGGTTTTGAGTCGGGACGACAGGATTTGAACCTGCGACCCCTCGCTCCCAAAGCGAGTGCGCTACCAAGCTGCGCCACGTCCCGGTTTGGCCGCTGCGCGGCCTTCGCAAGGGTACAGCACTTCGGCGCGGGAGCGCTGCTCGGTATTCGGGGTGGGGTGGTGGGGGTTGACCTGGGGCGGGAGGTCAGATGGTGGGGGCGGCGGGGCCGTTGAGGAGGCGTTTTGCCAGCTTGGCGACGATCATCCAGACGAGGAGGACGAGGGGGAGGCTGAGCAGGCCGAAGAGGACGACGAGGGGGATGAAGGCGCCCCAGTCGCCGGCGCCCGCGGCCCAGGCGCGGGGTTCGGAGTAGCCGGTGAAGAGCGTGGAGCGGCCGGGCATGAAGTGGGCTTCCACTTGCTGGCCCTCCTCGCAGCGGCCCTCGACTTCGATGCGGGCGTCGGTGGCGGGGCCGCCGTCGTCGGGGGTGAAGGTGCCCCGGCAGACCTGTTCGTCGCTCGTGTCGACGGCCGACTCCACGGTGGCGGTGCCGGGGGTTCCAGCGGTGCCGTGGGACGCCTTGTAGCCGTCGATCAAGGCCATGGTGTTGGCGTACAGCGCAAGGGGGAACATGGCGAGCATGAGGACGGACACCGCGAGGAGCAGCGCGACGAGTGCGGGGTGGGGACGCTTGGAGTCGTCGCCCATGGTCGGCTCCCGAAAGTAGGTCGGAACGGTCCGTCACAGGATGCACCGGCGGGGCAAGCACGTGGTCGGAGGGTCACGCGGATTTCGCCGGAATCGCGGCAACGCACGCGAGTCGGGCACGCGTAATTGGTGCGGCCGGGGCGAGGCGCCCCGGCATCCCCACGAAAGGACGACATCGTGCCGAACACGAACGAGCCGTTGGGAACCCGGATCCGCCGCGTGCTGGCGGCGGGCGGTGCGCTGACGGCTGCCGCCACAGCGGCCGCGGTCATGCCGGGGCAGGCGGCGGTCGCCGCGCCGGAGGAGGACGCGTGCGTGCTCCAGGAGCTCCCGATGCCGGAGGACAAGTACTTCAGCATCGTCACGGGCATGAGCGGCGACGGGTCCGTGGTCGCCTACCGGGCCTACCCGGCCGGGCTGGAGACCTACGAGCGCTACCCGTACCTGTACGAGGACGGCGAGGTCACCGAGGTCCCGATGCCCGGCGAGGACCAGTCGCTCAGCGGCGTGAACGAGGACGGGGTCGCGGTCGGCTCGGCCTGGGTCGACGGCGGCATCCGGCCCTACGTCTACGAGGACGGCGTGCTCTCCGAGCTGGCCGCGAACGACGGCGGCGCCGCCAACGACATCAACGACGACGGCGACATCGTCGGCATGAACGGCCAGGACGTGATCGTGCCGGTGGTCTGGCGCGAAGGCGAGGTCAAGCCCGAGGCGCTCCCGCTCCCGGAGGGCGCGAGCAGCGGCAGCGCCAACGCCATCGACGACGAGGGAAACATCGCCGGGGGCGTCAACTACGACGACGGGACGCACGCGCCGTACGTGTGGCACGCCGACGGGACCGGCGAGGAGCTGGCGCTGCCCGACTGGGTCGACCCCGCCGCGGTGATGGCCTTCTACACCAACGACATCGCGGGCGAATGGGCCGTCGGCTACCTGCTCACGACCGAGGAGGAGAACGCGGTCCGCTGGAACCTGGAGGACGGCACCGTCGAGGTGCTGAAGCTCAACTACGCCCCGGCGGTCAACGAGGACGGGCTCACGGGCGGCGCGAGAGACCCGGAGGCCGCGGTCGTGGACGCGGACAGCGACCTCACGTTCCTGCCGGGCCTGGTCGATCCGGCCCAGAACTGGTTCGGGGACATGGTCTCCGCGGTGAGCGAGGACGGGGACCGGCTGGCGGGCCAGGTGTTCGCCGGTGAGGACGAGGGCGGGAACCACATCCTGAAGGCCGTGCTCTGGGAGTGCGGTTAGTGATGAAAGGGGCCGGGCCCGCGGCGGGCCCGGCCCTCAGTCGTCCCCGTCGCCGCAGCGGCGGTGGGCGCACAGGATCGGGTGGAGCAGGTGGGCGAGGTCGTGCTGCCCCGCGACGGGGCGGGCGAACTCCAGGCGCATCCACCTGCGCCGCTCGGCGGAGTCGGGGCCCGGGTTGAGGTCGAGGACGATGCCGTAGCGGTCGAGGCGCATGGCCTGCGGCGAGCCGTGCGCGAAGGCCGCGGGGTCGTCGAGGAGGCGGCGCAGGTAGTCCTCCAGCTGGGGCAGGTGGTGGTCGGCGAGGTCGTGGAGGAGGTCCTGCTCGCATTCGTGGAGCGGGTCGGGCTCGGCGGCGGCGTACGCGGCGGGGTCGAGGATCTCGGTGGCGCCGCCGCGGTTGAGGGTGATGCGCGACGGTTCGAGGCGGTGGATCGCGACGCGGTCGCCGGTGTCGGAGCCGACGTCGAAGAGGTCGGCGTCGGCGCTCGACGCCGCGTATTCGAGGACGGCCGAACGGGTCTCGCGGGCGGGCACCTGGTGCAGGGTGCCGACGATGCGGACGCGGCCGAGGCTGGGGGCGCCGAGTCGGGGCGGCACGTCGTCGACGGTGAGCGACAGGCAGACCGGGCCGTCGGAGCGGGCGAGGCGGGCCGCGAGCTCCTCCCCCGCAGGGGCGAGGAGCAGCGGGCGCCCGAGGCGGTCGGCGGCGTGGCGGATGCCTGCGACGGGGAGGCCGCCGAGGTGGCCGTCATCGAAGCGCACGAGGCCGGGCAGCCGTCCGCGGGCCAGGGTGCGGGCCGTCTCCGCAGCCGATGGGCGCATGGCGCCTCCTTCCGTCGGGACCGTGAGGTCGAAGCCGTGAAGTTAGCTGAGCCTACATGAAGTTAGGCTCGCCTAACAAGCACCTCCGGGGAGAACCGGCCACATGGCTGAAGCGCCCGGACCGCGGCCGCGGCGAGGATTGCCGTATGGACACCACCCCACCCCTCCAAGCCCGCCACCGTCGCGAGTGGATGATCGCCGCCGGGCTCATCCTCCTCGCGCTCGTCCCCTCGATCGCCGGGGCGTTCCGCATCGGCGAGATCGCCTCGGGCGCACCGGAGACCGACGCGAACGCCCGGTTCATGCAGATGCCGCTGCCGGTCGTCATGCACATCCTCGGCGCGCTCGTGTACGCGATCGTCGGCGCGTTCCAGTTCCTGCCGAGCCTGCGCCGCAGGCGCAACGGCTGGCACCGCTTCGCCGGGCGGTACCTCCTCGTGCCGGCCGGAATCGTCGTCGCGTCCACAGGGCTGTGGATGACCGCCTTCTACGACGTGCCGCCCACCGACAGCGGCCCGGTCGCCTTCTCGCGGTATGTGGTCGGCACTCTCATGCTCGCCTTCATCGGCCTGGGGATCGCCGCCATCGCACGCCGCGACTACGTCGCGCACGGCTCGTGGATGATCCGCGCGTACGCGCTCGGCATGGGCGCGGGCACGCAGGTCCTCACCTCGGGCCCGGCGCTCATCGTCTTCGGCGAGCCGGACGCGCTCATGCGGCTCGTGCAGATGGACGCCGGGTGGATCATCAACGCGCTCGTCGCGGAATGGGTCGTCGCCCGCCGCCGCCGGGCGCTGCGGCTCGAAGCGGTCCCGGCGTGAACCGTCTGCGGCGCATCGCGATCGGCGCGTGGGCGCGGCCCCGCGCCGCCGGAGGCGAGGGCCCCAGGGCCCGGGACGCGATCCTGATCGCGGGCGTGGCCCTCGTGTCCGTGTTCGAGGGCGCGGTGCGGCCCGACCTCGAATGGCCGCTCGCAACCGTGCTGGTGACGATCGCGATCCTCCCGGTGCTGCTGTGGCGCCGGTCCGCGCCGCTGGCGAGCGTCGCGGTCATGACGGCGTCCACGTCGGCCTTCGCGCTCGCGCACCGCATCGCGGGGATCGAGCCGAACGCGCTGGTGGCGACGTTCGCGTTCCTCACGGTCCCGTACGCCGTGTTCCGCTGGGGCGCAGGACGGGACCGGGTCGTCGGCGCCGTAGTCGTGACGGCCGGGTTCGTGTTCACGAGCCTCCTCGGGAGCGACCCGGTGGCCGACCTCATCGCCGCGGTGGCGTTCATGGGCGGCGCCTGCCTCATCGGGGCGCTACGGCGCGAGCGCGTCGAATCCCGCGCCCGACAGGCGGACTCGGTGCGCTCGCGGGAGCGGGAGGCGCTCGCGCGGGACCTGCACGACACGGTCGCGCACCACGTCTCGGCGATCGTCATCCGCGCGCAGGTCGCGTCCGCGGACCCGGCGCAGGTCGCGGAGTCGCTGCGGGTCATCGAATCCGAGGCGCAGGCGGTGCTCGCGGACATGCGCTCGCTCGTGCGCACGCTCCGCGCCCCGGCGGGCCTCGCGCCGACGCCGGGCCTGGAGGAGCTGGCGCGCCTCGCCGACCCGGGGCCGCCGCCGGTGGACGTGCGGATCGACGCGCCCGTGGCGATCCCGAGCATCGTCGCCTCGACGCTGTTCCGGATCGCGCAGGAGGGCGTCACCAACGCGCGCAGGCACTCCCGGGGAGCGAAGGGGATCGAGGTAGTGGTCGAAGTGGACGATGCGGCGGCGCTGGTCACCGTCGCCGACGACGGCGCGCCGCCGCGCCCGGCCTCGGGCGACGGCCACGGGCTGCAAGGGATGGCGGAGCGCGCGGCGCTCCTCGGCGGCGAGACGAGCGCCGGGCCGGGACCCGACGGCGGCTGGACGCTGCGCGCGTCGGTCCCGCTGCGGGGTGCGGCATGATCCGGGTGCTCGTCGCCGACGACCAGGAGCCCGTGCGCACCGGCCTGCGGCTCCTGCTCCAGTCGCTGCCCGATGTGGACGTGGTCGGCGAGGCCGCCGACGGCGTCGAGGCGGTGCGGCTCGCGCAGGCGCTGCGCCCCGACGTGGCGCTCCTCGACATCAGGATGCCGGGGCTCAACGGGATCGAGGCGACCTCGCTGCTCGCCGGGGAGCGGATCGCCGAGCCGATCGCGGTCGTCGTCATCACCACGTTCGACCTCGACGAGTACGTGCACGGCGCGCTCCGCGCGGGCGCCAAGGGATTCCTGCTCAAGGAGTCGGGCCCGCAGCTCATCGGCGAGGCCGTGCGCGCCGCCGCGAACGGCGACGCGCTCATCTCCCCGCAGGTCACCGCCCGGCTCCTCGGCGAGTTCTCGCGCCCCGCGAAGCAGGTGCGGCAGCCGAGCCCGCCGCTCACGGCGCGGGAGGAGGAGGTCCTCGCGCTGCTCGCGACGGGCCTGACGAACACCGAGATCGGCGAGCGGCTCTACCTCTCGCTCGGGACGGTGAAGACCCACATCGCAGGCGTCCTCGCGAAGCTCGGCGTGCGCAACCGGGTCGAGGCGGCGATGTGGGCCTACGAGACGGGCCGCGTCCCCTAAGACAGCGGCTCGCCGGTCTCCAGGAGCGACTTCAGGCTCGACAGGAGCGCGGGCCAGCCCTCGGAGACCATCTCGCGGGCGGTGCTCCCGTCGGGGAAGCCGTCGTGGACGACCGTGAGCTTGACGGCGTCACCGGCGGGTTCGAGCTCGAAGCGGACCTTCGAGCGCGGCTCGGCGGCGAGCTTCGCGAGCACGTCCTCGGCGACGCCGGCGCGCGCGGCCCATTCGGGCGTGAACGTGTGCCACGTGTACGACAGGCGCCGCGGCGGGTCGTATTCGAGGACCTCCTGGCCCGGCGCCGCGGTGGTCGCGCCGCCCTCGGCCCACGCCATCGGCGAGCCGGGCGTCCAGTCGGTGTCGAACGCGACTCCCCAGTACCGGGTCGTGAACTCGGGTTCGGTCAGCGCTTGCCACAGCCGTTCCGGCGTGGTCCTGACGTGCGTGACGTAGACGAAGTCGTTGCTGCTCATTGCCCCTCCAGCGCGGTCGACCGCAGCAGCGTACCGGCGGCGCTCGGCCCGCTGGCCCGTTCCGCTGAATCGAGCTACCCTGGAGGCGGACGCGGCCCCTGGTCGACGCCCCGGACGAGTTCGCCGTACCCGGTCACGACAAGACGGCGGAGCAGATATCAGCGCTCGTCTTGGAGGTGCCGCCATGGCATGGGTCGTCCTCATTCTCTCCGGAATCCTCGAAACCGTCTGGGCCGCCGCGCTCGGGGCCTCGTCGGGCCTCTCGAAGCTGCGGCCGAGCCTGCTGTTCTTCGTCGCGCTCGCCGGGTCGATGGCCGGGCTGGCCTACGCCATGCGCAGCATCCCGATCGGCACCGGCTACGCGGTGTGGGTCGGCATCGGGGCGGTCGGGACCGCCGTGTACGGCATGGCCGTCCTCGGCGAACCCGCGACCGTCCCGCGGATGCTGTGCCTGCTCCTCATCGTCGCGGGCGTGATGGGACTGAAGTTCCTGCACTAGGGCGGCGTCAGAACGCGGCGTCGATCGTCGGGGCCGCGAACGCGGTCAGGGCGAAGGCCGCGGCGAGCAGGCCGAGGCCGATGCCGCGGGTGCGGCGCGGGCCGAGCGGCAGGGCGGCGATCACCAGCAGGACGATGGCGATCAGGTAGAACAGGGCTTGGAACGCGGCCATGGAGGGCTCCTCACGTCAGGGCCGACCGGGGTGTCGGCCTGCGACGGAGGTACCCGAAATGGATCGATGAACACCGATTCCCGACCGTGCTTTTCGGAGTGTGGGGGCGGACCGCCCGGAGCGCCGTTCCGGGCCCGGGAACGGCGAAGGGAGGGGGCCCATCGCTCCTTCCCACTTCAGTTTATACAACGACTCCCGCGCCGCCGGGTGCATCGGGGTGCGCAAATGCCCTCTGACCTGCTGCACAATATGCATCCTGACCACGAGACGGGAGCCGGGAATGCGATTTCTGATGACGACCTTCGGGTCGCGCGGGGACGTCGAGCCGATCGCGGGGCTGGCCGCGGCGCTGCGCGCGCAGGGCGCCGAGGCGGTGGTGTGCGCGCCGCCGGACGAGGAGTTCGCGCAGCTCCTCGGCGGGCTCGGCGTCGAGCTGGTGCCGATGGGGGCGCCGGTGCGCCCGCAGATCAGCGGGCCGAAACCGCCGTCGACGGCCGACGCGCCCCGGCGCGCATACGGGCTCGTCGAGGCCCAGTACACCGCGGTCGCGGCCGCGGGCGAGGGCTGCGACGCCGTCCTCGGGACCGGCCTGCCGCCGGTCGGGGCGAGGCTCGCGGCGGAGCGGCTCGGGACGCGGTTCGTGTACGCGGGCTTCGTCCCCGGCGTGCTGCCGTCGCCCCACGTGCGCCCGCACGGCCGACCCGGGAAGCCGTTCCCCGAGGGCGAGACCGACAACCTCAAGCTGTGGGAGGTCGACCGCGAGAACCTCCACGCCCTGTACGGGCCGCCGCTGAACGAGCGCCGTGCCGAACTCGGCATGAAACCCGTCGCCGACGTGCGCACCTACCTGCTCGACCACCGCCCCTGGCTCGCCACCGACCCGGAGCTGGGCCCGTGGACGCCCGCGCCGGGCTACGAGGTCGAACACACCGGCGCGTGGTTCGCGCCCGACGACCGGCCGCTCCCCGCGGACCTGGAGGCGTTCCTCGACGCGGGCGAAGCCCCCGTGTACGTGGGCTTCGGGTCGATGCCGTTCCAGTCGGGCCGGGACGCGGCCGAAGCGGCCGTCGCGGCGATCCGCGACCAGGGCCGCCGGGTGATCGTCTCGCGCGGCTGGGCCGACCTGGCGCCCGACGGCGGGGACGACGCCTTCGCCGTGGGCGAGGCCAACCACCGCAGGCTCTTCGCGCGCGTCGCCGCCGTGGTCCACCACGGCGGGGCCGGGACCACCCACAAGGCCGCGCTCGCGGGCGCGCCGCAGGTCGTGGTGCCGCAGATCGCCGACCAGCCGTACTGGGCCGGGCGCGTCGCCGCGCTCGGCGTCGGTGCGGCCCATGACGGTCCGAACCCGACGTACGAATCGATGACCGCGGCGCTCCGCATCGCCCTGGCGCCCGAGACGAAAGAGCGTGCCGCTGCACTCGCCGGACGCATCCGCACCGACGGCGCCGAGCGCGCCGCGCGCCTCCTCATCGAAGGGAACTGAATTGACGAGTCCGTTCGCGCTCCCCGACCGCCTTGCGGCCAAAGCCGATCCGGCGCTCATCGCCGACGACGAGCGGCACTTCGCCGCCATCGCGGCGAGCCTGGAGGCGTCCATCGCGGACCTGTCCGCGCGCCTGGAGGAGACGCTCAAGGCCGAGGGCGGGTCGGGCCAGTACGACGGCCAGCACGCCGCCGACCGCGACCGCGACATCCACCGGCTGACGAACCGGCTCCAGACCTTGCGCCGGTACGGCCTGGATCTGTGCCTCGGCAAGGCCGTCGACAACGCGGGCGACACCGTCTACATCGGGCGGATCGGCCTCACCGACGGGCAGGGCCGGCGCCTCCTCGTGGACTGGCGCTCCCCCGCGGCCGAGCCGTTCTTCGGTGCGACGCACGGCGATCCGATGGGCCTGGAGAGCCGCCGCCGCTACCGCTGGACCGGCGACCGGATCACCGACTACTGGGACGAGGTCTTCACCGCCGACGGGTTCACCGGCCACGCCGCCGCGCTCGACGACCAGTCCGCGTTCATCGCCAGCCTCGGCACCGAGCGCTCCGACCGAATGCGCGACGTCCTGGGCACCATCCAGGCCGACCAGGACGCGATCATCCGCGCCGGGTCGGGCGGCGCGCTCGTCGTAGACGGCGGCCCCGGCACCGGCAAGACCGTCGTCGCGCTCCACCGCGCCGCCTACCTGCTGTACTCCGATCCGCGCCTGGGCCACCACCGCGGCGACGTGCTCGTGGTCGGCCCCTCGGAGCCGTACCTCGCGTACGTCTCCGACGTGCTCCCCAGCCTCGGCGAGGAGGGCGTCCAGACCTGCACGCTGCGCGACCTCGTGCCCGGCGGCGCCGACGCCGCGGCCGAGACCGACCCGGAGGTCGCACGGCTCAAGGCGAGCGCGGACCTCGTGCGCGCCATCGAGCCCGCCGCCCGCCGGTACGAGCAGCCGCCGAAGCGCGGCCTGCGCGTCGAGACCAACTGGGGCGACGTGTACCTCAGCGCCGCCGACTGGGCCGACGCGTTCGCCGCGGCCGAGTCGGGGATCGCGCACAACGAAGCGCGCGACCAGGTCTGGCAGGAGCTCGCCGAGATCGTGCTGGCGAAGCTCCCCGACGACGCCGACGTCTCCGAGGACCTGCTGCGCCGGTCCCTCGCCCGCAACCGCGAGCTCCTGGCCGCGTTCGACAAGGCCTGGCCGGTCATCGAGCCCGCCGACCTCGTCGCCGCGTTCTGGGCCTCCCCGGAATTCCTCGCCTGGTGCGCCCCGCACCTCAGCGACGACGAAGTGCAACGGCTGCAACGCAAGGACCCGTTCGCGTGGACCGCGTCCGACCTGCCGCTGCTCGACGCCGCCCGCCGCCGCCTCGGCGACCCCGAGGCCTCCCGCAACGCCCGCCGCCGCGAGGCCGAGATCGCCTCCGAGCGCGAGGTCATCGACAAGGTCGTGGAGGACCTCCTCGAAGCGGGCGACGGGAACGTCGAGGAGATGATCCTCCTCAAGGGACTCGACCTCCAGGACGCCCTGGTCCACTACGAGGACCTGGAGACCGCCGCCCCCGACCTGCTCGCGGGCCCGTTCGCGCACGTCGTGGTGGACGAGGCGCAGGAGCTGACCGACGCCGAGTGGCAGATGCTGCTCCAGCGCTGCCCGTCGCGGTCGTTCACGATCGTCGGCGACCGCGCCCAGGCCCGCCACGGGTTCACCGAGTCGTGGACCGAGCGCTTGGAACGGGTCGGCATGGGCCGCATCGATATCAGCTCGCTGAGCATCAACTACCGCACGCCCGAGGAGGTCATGGCCGAGGCAGAACGCGTCATCCGGGAGGCGCTCCCCGACGCGAACGTGCCGACCTCGGTGCGCCGCAGCGGCATTCCCGTGACGCACGGCCCGCTCGCGGACCTCGACGCGATCCTGGAGGAGTGGCTCGCGGCGCACGCCGACGGCACCGCGTGCGTCATCGGCGCTGCGGACTTCACGCCGCCGCCGCGCGTCCGCTCGCTCACGCCCGAGCTGTCGAAGGGCCTCGAATTCGACCTCGTGGTCCTCGTGAACCCGGACGGGTTCGGCACCGGCATCGAAGGGGCCGTGGACCGGTACGTGGGGATGACCCGCGCGACAGGGAGGCTCGCGGTCCTCACCAGCTGACCGGTTCGGCGATTCGCGTGCGGCGATGAATCCGGTGATCCAGTCTCGTCCTATCCCCAGGAACCCTGATCCACGAGGAGACGACATGACCGATCCGAAGACGCACACGCTGGACGCGCCCGGCGCCGAGCTGTACTACGACGTGCGGGAGGGCGAGACGGCGAACGCGCCGACGCTGCTGGTCATCGGCTCGCCGATGGCCGCGGCCGGGTTCGTCACGCTCGCCTCGCACTTCCCGGACCGCCGCGTGGTCACCTACGACCCGCGCGGGTCCGAGCGCAGCCGCCGCACCGACGGCGCCGCCGAGTCCACGCCCGAGGAGCACGCCGACGACCTGCACCGGGTCATCGCGGCCGTCGGCGGGCCCGTCGACGTGTTCGCCTCCAGCGGCGGCGCCGTCAACGCGCTCGCGCTCGTGGCGAAGCACCCCGAGCAGGTGCGGACCCTCGTCGCGCACGAGCCGCCCGCCGCCAGCGCCCTCCCCGACCGCGAGACGGCCCTGGCCGTCATGCGCGACATCCAGGACACCTACAAGACCTCGGGCTTCGGCCCGGCCATGGCGAAGTTCATCGCCGTCGTCATGTACGACGGCGAGCTCACCCCGGCCTACCTCGACGGGCCCGCGCCCGACCCGGCGGCGTTCGGCCTCCCGACCGAGGACGACGGCACCCGCGACGACGCGCTGGTGGGCCAGAACATCGTCACCTGCGGCGCCTACGAGCACGACTACAAGGCGCTCCGGGCCGCCCCGACCCGCATCGTCATCGCGGTCGGCGCCGAGTCCGGCGAGACCCTCGCCGCCCGCGGCGGCCGGGCCGTCGCCGAGCGCATCGGCGTCGAGCCGACGGTGATGCCCGGCGACCACGGCGCGTTCCTCGGCGGCGAGTACGGCCAGACCGGGAAGCCCGACGAGTTCGCCGCCGCGCTGCGGGAGGTCCTCTCGGCGTAGGCGAAACCGACACGGGGACCGCCGGGACGCCGGCGGTCCCCGCTTCGTCTTCGACCGTGCTGATCCATGGGCAGGCCCTAGACTGGCGCCCATGGCACGAGCGTGGAGCGTCCGGTGCCCGGCTGGCTGAGCGCAGGCGGGTGGGGCCTGCTCGCTGGCGGCGCGCTCGTCGCGGGCGCGCTCGTCGGGTACCTGGTCCGCGTGCCGCAGACGGTGATCGCGGCGGTGATGGCGTTCGGGTCCGGCGTGCTCATGTCGGCGGTCGCGTTCGACCTCATCGCCGACGCGAACGAGCGCGGCGGCCTCGTCCCGACCGCGCTCGGCGCCGTCGCCGGGGCGCTCGCCTACACGCTCGCCAACGTGGTCCTCGCGCGCCGCGGCGCGCGCCACCGCAAGCGCTCGGGCGCCCAGCAGGCCAACGAGTCCGACCAGCCGGGGTCGGGCACCGCCATCGCGCTCGGGGCGCTGCTCGACGGCATCCCGGAGTCGATCGTCATCGGCACGAGCCTCCTCGGCGGCGGGCCGGTGAGCGCCGCGACCGTGGTCGCCGTGTTCGTCAGCAACGTCCCCGAAGGACTCTCCAGCGCGGCGGGCATGCGGAGGGCCGGGCGCGGGCGCGCCTACGTGTTCGGGCTGTGGACACTGATCGCCCTCGCCAGCGGCCTGGCCGCCGCGGCGGGGTACGCGTTCCTCGGGGACGCCCCCGCGACGCTGCTCGCGGCGATCACCGCGCTCGCGGGCGGCGCGATCCTATCGATGATCGCCGACACGATGATCCCGGAGGCGTTCGAGGACGCCCGGTTGTGGACGGGGCTGATCGCGGTCCTCGGCTTCCTGGCCGCGTTCGCGATCGCCCAGTGGTTAGCGGGCGTGGGCCTCGTTGTAGCGGGCGACGACGCCGTCGGGGAGCTTGCCGCGGGACTTGACGGGCAGGTCGTTCTCCTCGGCCCAGCGGCGGATGTCGCGGTTGCGGTCGCGGTCGTCGCGGGTGGGGACGCGGGGCGCGCGGGCCGGGACGGCGCGCGCCACGTGGTAGCGGCCCAGCTCGGTCCCGAACTCGCGGTAGGCGGTCAGGCGGTCGCGGAGCTCGTCGGCGTGGGCGCCGGAGAGGTCCACGCTGTACAGATAGCCGTCGATACCGAACTCGACCGACTCGGCCGCTTCGCTCCCGTCGATGTCGTCGAACAACGTGACCACGGTCTTCTTCGCCACGGCTTCGCCTTCCTAACAGGATTGTGACCAGTGCCGGTGCGCATTGGAGCGCAGCAGTTCCGCACATACTAGCGAAACCGTCCTCCCTGTCGGCTGACGCGGGCCCCGCGTGTGGGCCCGCCCGGCCGGGCCCTACTCCAGGCGCAGCGCCGCGGCGGGGCACAGCTGCACCGCTTCGGCCACTTCGGTGTCGCAGTCCTCGGCCTCGTCGGCGAGGAGGACGACGCGGCCGTCCTCGTCGTTCTGGTCGAAGTACTCGGGCGCGGTCAGCGCGCACATGCCCGACCCGGCGCACTGCTCGGTGTCGGCGACGATCCTCACCACGGCCGTTCTCCGTTCCCTCGACTGCTGCATATATGGAGACTATACGTATATGCGGGACGGCGGGTCAAGCGGGGAGGACGAGCGTGTTCCGCCAGCCGCCTTCAGGGGTCGGGGCCCAGGTCAGCGTGCCGCCGAGGAGGGCCGCGCGCTGCTGGAGGCCGAGGAGGCCGTGCCGGGAGCTCGGCAAGACGACCGGAGTGCGGGTCGGCGCGGTGTTCGCGATCGTCACGGTGACCGCCCCGTCGGCGTGGGCCAGCGCGATGTCGGCGCGGGCGCCCGGGGCGTGCTTGCGCACGTTGGTGAGCGACTCCTGGACGGTCCGGTAGATCGCCCGCTCCTTCGGCGGGTCCAGGTCGGGCAGGGCGCCGATGCGAAGGGCCGCTTCGATGCCGCTGTTGCCGACGAGGTCGCCGAGCTGCGCGAGGGTCGGCTGCGGGGCGAGCCCGGTGGGGCCGCCGCCTCCGGCGCGGAGCACGTTCACCATGTGCCGCAGCTCGTCCAGGGTCCGCACGCTGAGCCTGCGGATCGTCCCGGCCGCGTCCTTGGCCTCGGGGTCGGCGGTGCTCACCTGGAGCGCCCCGGCCCGCACGGCGATGAGCGAGACCTGGTGGGAGACGACGTCGTGCATCTCGCGGGCGAGCTGGGCGCGTTCTTCGGCGAGCACTTTCTGCGTCGCCATGAGCTGTTCGTGCTCGCGGGCCTCGGTGATCTCCTCCAGGCGCGCCGACAGTTCGCGGCGGACCTGCACGAGCTGCCCGAGGAACGCCGCGGCGGCGGCCGGGGCCAGCGCGTAGGCGATGCTCGCGAGCCACCACGAGTCGGCGAACAGGTCGGCCGGGCCCGATTCGAGCGGCCAGATCATGCACATCGCGAGGACCACCGACCCGACGGCGAGGAGCCAGCGCCGGTGGGTGGCGGCGGCGAGCGTGTACAGGGCGATGAGGGGCGCGGCGGCCTCGCCCATGAAGTAGGCGGTCGGGAGGGTCAGCGCGAACACGGCGAGCGGGAAGCGGCGGCGGAACGCGAGGGCGGCCACGCCGATCGCGGTCGTCGCCATCTCGAAGGTGAGCGGCGGCCACCACCAGTACGTGAACCACAGGTCGGCGGCGGCGACGGCCACGAGGACCGCGTCCGTCGTCCACGGGCGCCAGCGGCGCTTCACCGGTCGCCCCGCAGGAGCCCGGCCCGCTCGGCGACGAGCGCGGCCTGGACGCGGCCGTTGACCTTGAGCTTGGTGAGGATGGCGCTGACGTGGTCCTTGACGGTGCCGACGCCGAGGTAGAGCCGGGCGGCGATGTCGCCGTTGGAGAGTCCTTCGGCGAGGAGCACGAGGATCTCGCGTTCGCGGGCGGAGAGGCGCTCGACGGCCGCGGAGGACCGGGTGCGGCCCGCGAGGTAGCCGTCGACGACGGTGGAGGTGACCTTCGGGGAGAGGACGACGCCGTCGGCGGCGAGGGTGCGGACCTGCACGGCGAGGTGCTCGGGGTCGGTGTCCTTGAGGAGGAACCCGGCGGCGCCCATGCGGAGCGCGGCGGCGACGTACTCGTCGGTGTCGAAGGTGGTGAGCATGGCGACGACGGGCGGCGCGGGGAGCGCGCGGAGGCGTTCGAGGACGGTGAGGCCGTCGACGTCCGGCATGCGGATGTCGAGGAGGACCACGTCGGGGTGGAGGCGGGCGGTCTCGGCGAGGGCCTGGCGGCCGGAGACGGCGGCGACGACCTCGATGTCCCCGGCGGCGTCGAGGATGTGCTGGAAGCCGGTGCGGATGAGGGCTTCGTCGTCGACGACCAGTACCCGGATCATGCGGCCTCCTCTGTTTCGGTCCACGATTCGTAGCACGCGCGCGCCACTCCCCGCGCGTGCGGCGCACTCCGGGTGTGCGCGTTCTCGCAGCCCGCGGTCGCGGCAGGGTCCGGGGTCCCCGCCGATCGGCGGGGGCGGAACGGCCGGGCGGCGGGACGGCCCCGTCCCGGCGGCGGGCGCGGTCCCGCGCATCGAGGGATGGGAACGGCCCCCGGCCCGCCGCACCCTGGCTGCATGACTGACACCATTGCATTGCGGGCGAAAGAACCGGGGCCGCAGGACCCCGCGCTCGCGCCGCCGCCGGACCGGGGCGCGTCGATCGGGCGCATCGTCGGCCTCGACGCCGCCCGCGCCGTCGCCGTCTTCGGCATGTACTACTCGCACGTGGGGCCGTGGTCCGACGAGTTCGGGACGTGGAAGTCCTTCCTCATGGACCTCCCCCACGGCCGCTCGTCGGCGCTGTTCGCGACGCTCGCCGGGCTGTCGCTCGTGCTCATCGCGGGCGGCTCGGAGCCGAAGACGGGCCGGCCGCTGCGCCAGGCCGTCGTCAAGATCGCGATCCGCGCGGTGCTGCTGCTGGCGCTGGGCACGTGGCTCACCAGCACCGGGACGTCGATCGTGGTGATCCTCGCGTTCTACGGCCTGTACTTCCTGCTCGCGCTCCCGTTCATCAAGCTGCGCGCGCGGACCCTTGCGATCCTCGCGGCCGTGTGCGGCCTCGGCGGACCGATCCTGGTGCAGCTCATGTGGACCGCCACCTGGACCGAGGGCTTCGACGCGCACGACCCGCTCGTGCGGTGGGGCGGGGACGGCCTGCTGTCGCTGCTGCTCACGGGCACCTACCCGGCGATGGCATGGATGGCGTACATCTTCACGGGTATGGCGCTGGGGCGCTTGGACTTCGCGCACAAGGCCGTCCGGGTGCGGCTCGCGGTCATCGGTCCGGCGCTGGGCCTGCTCGGCTACGGGGGCTCGTGGCTGGTCGGGAAGTTCATGCCCCAGACCGCGACGGGGTTCGACGACGAGTCGTATGCGGCCTTCGACAAGGCGTGGAAGGAGGCGGTCGGCAGCGCCGACACCGACTCGTGGACCGACGAGCAGTGGAAGGCGTTCGACGAGGAGCACGCCTCGCTCTGGGACAAGCTCCCCGCCGGCGACACGGGCGGCACGGGGTCGGGCGTCGACTGGGCGGCCCTGACGGGCGCCTCGCCGCACTCGGGCACCCCGTTCGAGCTCGCAGGGAACATCGGCGTCGCGATCAGCGTCATCGTCGGGCTCGTCGCGCTGCTGGCCTACTGCGGCGCCGTGAGCAAGTGGTCCCGCCGCGTCCTCGCGCCGCTCATCGCGGTCGGATCGATGTCGCTGACGGTGTACGTGGCGCACATCGCGGGCGTCTGGTTCCTCGTGGACCATCCCGCGGACGGGGTCGGCTACGAGACCGGCTGGCGCATGTGGGCGGTGTTCTGCGTCGCCGCGATGCTGTTCGCGCTCATCTGGAAGCGGCTGCTCAAGCGCGGCCCGCTCGAATGGGCGATGACGCTCGCGACGAAGCCTGCGAAGTTCGTGAGATAGGACGGTCGGCGGGGGCCGGTGCGGCGGCCCCCGCCGACCTGTCCAGGGTCAGCGATCCGGGTTCGGAGCGGGACGGCTCCTAGTTCAGACCGGCGGCGATGGCGTTGACCAGCTGGCCGTTGCTGGTGTCGCCGGAGAGCTCCCAGGAGAACGCGCCGCCGAGGCCCTGGCCGTCGAGCCAGGCCGTCTTCGTCGCGATCGTCGCCGGGGTGTCGTAGGACCACCACTCGTTGCCGCACTTGGCGTAAGCGGTGCCCGCGATCGTTCCCGTCGCGGGGCATTCGTTCACGAGGACCTTGTAGTCCTCGATGCCGGCCTCGTAGGTGCCCGGGGCCGCGCCGGTGGCGGAGCCGCCCGGCGCCGCCTGCGTGACGCCCGTCCAGCCGCGGCCGTAGAAGCCGAAGCCGAGCAGCAGCTTCGAGGACGGGACGCCGAGCGACTTGAGCTTGGCGATCGCCGTCGAGGCGTCGAATCCGGCGATGGGCTGGCCGCTGTAGGAGTTCAGCGGCGAGTGGGGCGCGGTGGGTCCGTCGGCGTCCCAGGCGCCGAAGTAGTCGTAGGTCATCACCTGGTAGTAGTCGACGTACTGGGCGGCCGTGCCATACCCGCCGAGGTCGATCTTGCCGCCGGAGGTCCCGTCGGCGGTGATCGCGGCGGTCACGAGCTCGTTCCCGAACTTCGAGCGCAGCGCGCTCATCAGGTTCGTGAACGCTTGCGTCCCACTGGAGTCGCAGGTGAGGCCGCAGGCGTTCGGGTACTCCCAGTCGATGTCGATGCCGTCGAACAGGCCGTCCCAGCGGGCGTCGTGCAGCAGGTTGTAGCAGGACTGGGCGAAGGCCGCCGGGTTCTGCGCGGCCTGGCCGAAGCCGCCGGAGTAGGTCCAGCCGCCGAAGGACCAGACGATCTTGATGTGCGGGTACATCTCCTTGAGCTTGAGGAGCTGGTTGAAGTTGCCGCGCAGGGGCTGGTCCCAGGTGTCGGCGACGCCGTCGACGGACTGGTCCGCGGTGTACGCCTTGTCGATCGCCGCGTACGAGTCGTCCAGGGTGCACTGGCCGTTCTTGACGTTGCCGAAGGCGTAGTTGATGTGGGTGAGGTCCTCGGCCGAGCCGGAGGACACGATGTTCTTCACGTGGTAGTTGCGGCCGTAGACGCCCCACTCGGTGAAGTACGCGGCGTTGATGTCGCCGCCGGTGCCGGGTTCACCGGTCGGTTCCTCGGTGGGCTCCTGGCTGGTGGGGTTCGCGCTGGTCGTCGGGTCGGTGCCGCCGCCGCAGGCTTCGAGGGTCTGCCAGACGCCCCATTCGCCGGTGGTGCCGGGCTCCTCGTTGGTGGTCCACCACTTGGCCTTGTAGTTGTAGCCCTCGTGGCTGACGAGGTCGCCGCCGACGTAGACCTCCGAGGCGGCCCACGGCTCGTTGCAGGTCACGGCGGCGTT
The DNA here is from genome assembly GCF_003002955.1 of Glycomyces artemisiae. GTDB lineage: Bacteria > Actinomycetota > Actinomycetes > Mycobacteriales > Micromonosporaceae > Glycomyces > Glycomyces artemisiae. The sequence goes on along the minus strand of NZ_PVTJ01000013.1, from coordinate 13,528 downwards.
GGCGGTGAAGGGATTCGCGACGGTGTAGATCAGACCGGTCGTGAGCAGGGCCAGGGCCGCGCTCGCGACGGCGATGAACCGTCGGGTCCTCAGTCGTCTCAATGTTCCTCCCAAAAGTAAAGAGACTTAACTGATAGGTATCTTTATTTTTATGGGAGGGCCTGTCGAAAGTCAAGCATTCGGATTGAAAAATTTCAATGGCGGCTTTGCTACCGAAATGGGAGCGCGGCCGCGGCGCGCACGGACCGTCACCATTGGCTCGACGTTTTCGTTTTGCGGGGCACCGCTATGGTGTTCGTTGAAGGCAGGCAGGGCCGGAGGGGCGGATCCGCCGCGCAAGGGCATCGTTCGCGATGCGGCGCACGGCGGGTCCGCCCCTCGCCGCTTCACCATTGCGATTCACGGACATCGATCCGTAACAGCCAGCCGTTGCGTTTGAAACCTCGGAAGAGTAGGAAGCACACGATCGCCATCGCCGCCAGCGCGAGCGGATACCCGACGGTCCAGTGCAACTCCGGCATCACCTTGAAGTTCATGCCGTAGATCCCGGAGATGATCGTCGGCGCGATCGCGATCGCCGCCCACGCCGAGATCTTCTTCGTGTCCTCGTTCTGCCACGTCCCGATCTGCCCCTGGTGCGCGGTGAGGACGGTCGTCAGGAGGCTCATGCACGTCTCCACCGAGGCGTCCACGCGGATGAGGTGCCCGGCAACCTCCCCGAAGCCGGAGCGGTCGAACAGCGGCGCGCCCGAGCGGCCCTGTCGCACCGAGTGCGCGAAGGTGATCAGGGGCCGCACCGCGTTCTGGAACTCCAGGGTCTCGCGGATGAGGAAGTAGATCTCCTGGTTGCGGTCGATGCGCTGCCCGGAGAAGACATCGCGCTCCAGGTCGGCGACGTCGTCGGTGAGGTCTTCGACGGCGTCGTCGTAGTGCTCCACGACGGCGTCGAACAGGGCGTGGACGACCGCGGCGAGCCCGCCGGAGCGGAACTTCGCATCCCGGAGCCGTTCGCGCACATGGGGAACGGGGTCCACGACGCCGCGGCGCAAGGTGACCAGGGACCGGCCGTCGGTGAAGATCGCGAGGTCCCCGGTCTCGACCTGCCGCGTGGCCTCGATGTACCAGACGGTCTTGACGAGCAGCAGCGCCGCGTCGTCGACGATCTCCACTTTGGGGCGGGGGTGGACGGCGGCGGCGGGGTAGGTCCCGAAGCGGTCCATGCCGAGCGCGGCGAGCGCTTCGGGCAGGGCGCCGGCGTCGTCGGCGGCAAACTCGACCCACGCGAACGCCCCGTCGGCGCCCGCGTCGGCCTTAAGCTGATCGCCGCCTCCGCGGCGGTCCTCGGCGCCGTCGGCCGTGACCACGGTGTAGTCGATCATCCGCTCCCCCGTTCCGCCTGGCGGTTCGAGTGTAAGCCGCCCAGGACGATCCGTTGCGCGGCTTCGTGGGCGCGGCGGGTGAGGCGGCGGTACTCGTTGAGGAACCGCTCGGTGTCCTCGCCGAACCCGAGGGTCTGCGCGAGCGCGGCGAGTTCGGGGCCCGAGCGCGGCAGGTCGTCGCGGGGGACGCCGCGCGCGAGCGTCATGTCGTTGCGCACCCGCGAGACGAACAGCCACGCCTCGCGCAGCGACAGCAGGTCGGCGGCGTTGAGGTGCCCGGCCGCGGCCGCGGCTTCGAGGGCCGGGACGGTGCGGGTGGTGCGCATCGCGGGGTCGTCGCCGTGCTCCAGTTGCAGCAGCTGCGCGGTCCACTCGATGTCGACGAGGCCGCCGCGGCCGAGTTTGGTGTGGCCGTTGGGGTCCGCGCCCCGCGGGAGGCGTTCGGAGTCGACGCGGGCCTTGACGCGGCGGAACTCGGTGCGCTCGGCCTCGGTGAGCCCGCCGGGGCGGTACCTGACGCCGTCGGCGAACTCGGTCCACAGTGCGGCGAGCGCCTCGTCCCCGGCGACGGGCCGGGCGCGCAGGAGCGCCTGGCGCTCCCACAGGCGGGCCCGGTCGGCGTAGTAGCGGCGGTATGCGGCGAAGCTCGGCGCGAGCGCGCCGCCCTTGCCTTCGGGCCGCAGGTCGAGGTCGAGGACCAGCGGCGGGTCGGCGGTGGGCGCGGCGAGGAGGGTCCGCACGGTGCCGACGATCTTCGCGGCGGCCTTGCGCTGGGCGTCGTCGGCGCCGTCGTGGACGAACACGACGTCCGCATCGGACCCGAACCCGGTCTCGCGGCCGCCGAGGCGCCCCATGCCGACGACGAGCATCGGCGGGGCGTCGTCGAGCCCGCGCGCGCCGATCTCCAGGGCCGCTTCGAGCACGGCGTCGGTGAGGTCCGAGAGGGCGAGGCCCACGTCCTGGTCGTCGATGATCCCGAGCAGGTCGGCGGCGGCGATGCGGATGAGCTCGCGGCGCCGGATCGAGCGGACGGCGCCGATCGCGGCGGTCGCGTCCGCGTGCCGCGCGGCGGCCTGGCGCATCCCGAGCGCCAGCTCCTCGCGCGGGCGCGGCGTCAGGTCCGCGTTGTCGGAGAGGTACCGGAGCGACTGCGGCACATGGAGGAGCAGCGACGTGAAGTACCGGGAGGTGCCGAGCAGGCGCGCGAGCCGGACCGCGGCGGGCCCGCCGTCGCGCAGCAGGCGCAGGTACCAGGGGGTCGAGCCGAGCTTGTCGGAGACCTGCCGGTAGGCGAGGAGCCCGCGGTCGGGCTCGGGCGAGTCGGCGAGCTCGTGGAGGACGACCGGCAGGAGGGCCTTCTGCACTGTGGCAGTGCGGGAGACGCCCGCGGTGAGCTTCTTGATGTGGGTGAGCGCGCTCGCGGGGTCGTTGAAGCCGAGGACGGCGAGGCGCCCGGCGGCCTCGGCCTCGCTCATGCGCAGCTCGGCGGTGGACACGCGCGTGACGGCGTCCAGGAGGGGCTTGTAGAGGAGCTTCTCGTGGAGGCGCCGCGCGGTCGTGGCGTGCGCGCGCCAGGCGGCGAGGAAGCCCTCGTCGGTCTTGTAGCCGAGGGTGCGGGCGAGGTGGTGGAGCGGCTCGCCGCCATCGGGCACGCGGTGGGTGCGCAGGAGCCGCTGGAGCTGGAGCCGGTGCTCGACGGTGCGCAGGAAGACGTACGTCTCGGCGAGGTCCTCGCCGTCGCGCCGCGCCAGGTACCCGCCCGCGACGAGCACGTCGAGGGCCTCCAGTGTGGACCGCACGCGGAGGGCCGGGTCGCCGCGGCCGTGGACGAGTTGCAGGAGCTGGACGGCGAACTCGATGTCGCGCAGGCCGCCCGGGCCGAGCTTGATCTCGTACTTGCGCTCGGCGGCCGGCACGGAGTCGACGACCTTGCGGCGCATGTCGCGGATGTCGGCGACCACGCCGGGCCGGTCGGCCGCGCCCCAGATGAACGGCTGCACGGCCGCGAGCCATTCGAGCCCCAGCTCCAGGTCCCCCGCGGCGGGCCGGGCCTTGAGGAGCGCCTGGAACTCCCAGGTGCGGGCCCAGTCCTTGAGGTACGCGGTGTACGCCTCGACGGTGCGCACCAGCGCGCCCGAGCGGCCCTCGGGCCGCAGCCCGGCGTCGACGGGCCACGTCGCGGGGCCCACGACCTGGATCAGCCGCGCGGCCTGGCGGGTGGCGAGCGCGAGGTCCCCTTCGGCGACGAACACGACGTCCACGTCGGACACGTAGTTCAGTTCTTCCGCGCCGGTCTTGCCCATGGCGATCACGGCGAGCCGGGTGTCCCCCGGATGCTCTTCACGGGCCAGTTCGAGCCCGCGGGCCAGGACCGCGTCGGCGAGGCGGGAGAGGGCGTCGGAGGTGGCCCGCAGATCGGTGCGGCCGGTGAGGTCGGCGGCGGCGATGCGGAGCAGGTTCTCCTTCCAGGCGGTGTTGAGCTGGAAGGGCCCTGCTGCGCGCAGGCGCGCGAACCCGGCGTCCTCGTCCTCGGTGAGCGCGGGCTCGGACTCGGGGTGGGCGCGCAGGAACTCGGCCAGCGCGTTGCTGGCCGCGACGACCGCGAGGCGCGCCTCGTCCGCGTCCACCGCGTGCTCGCTCTCAGACGTCAAGGAGGGGCAGCGCCTTCTTCTCGCCCGCGGCGACCTTCGCGAACCGCTGGAGGATGGGCTTCCACGTGTGGACGATGTGCTCGTCGACCTCGGCGGCCTTGGCGAGCGCGGCTTCATCGAAGCCGCCGAAGCCCGCGAGCTGCTCGGGCGTGAACTCGAAGTGCGACTGGACGCCCCAGGCGCTGTCGCGGATGCGGAAGACCTCAAGGGTCCCTTGGGGGGACGCGGCCAGCAGGGTCGCGTCCTCGGGGAGCTCGACGAGCTCCTGGCGGCGCCAGCGGATCACGTCGATGGTCATGGGCGCGGGCCCGAAGATGAGGTCGCGTCCGGCGGCGTCGCGCTTGGCGAGCATCCGCGGGCCGTTCGGGGCGTCGTGGTCCTCGACGCGCCCGCCGAACGCGGCGGCGAGGAGGCGGGAGGAGGAGCAGATCGCGAGGAGCGGCGTCTGGTCGGCGACCGCGGTGGCGAGGAGCCCGGTGAGCTCGTCGCTCCAGTCCTTCCCGCGGCCGCCCCCGAGCGCGATGAGGGCCTCGTGCCCCCCGGCCGAGTTCGGCACGGCCTCACCGAGGTGGGGCCGCACCGTGTCGAGCTCCATGCCGGCCTCGGCCAGCCATGCGGCGGCCCGCCCGAGGCCCTGCTCCGGATCGTTCTCGATGACGAGTGCGGTGGTCACTCCCCCATGCTAATCGGTCGCCCGATCCACGGGATAGTGCTCCTTCGTCACGAGCGGTGGCGCAGGCCGCCGCTCCGGGGAGCGGCGGCGCAGCGGTGCTCAGAGGTTGATGTAGCGCTTCCGCTCGAAGGCGGTCACCTGGGTGCGGTAGTCCTCCCACTCCTGGCGCTTGTTCTTCAGGAAGTAGTCGAAGACGTGCTCGCCGAGGACTTCGGCGACGAGCTCGGAGGACTCCATCTTGTCGAGGGCCTCGACGAGGTTGCCGGGGAGGGGCTGGTAGCCGGCGGCGACGCGTTCGGCGCTGGTGAGCGCGGAGACGTCGTCCTCGGTGCCCGCGGGCAGCTCGTAGCCCTCTTCGATGCCCTTGAGGCCCGCGCCGAGGAGGACGGCGTAGGCGAGGTACGGGTTCGTCGCGGAGTCGAGGGAGCGGATCTCGACGCGGGCCGAGTTCGGCTTGCCGTAGACGGGGACGCGCACGAGCGCGGACCGGTTGGCCTTGCCCCAGGAGACGTACGAGGGCGCCTCGGAGATCTGGCCGGGCTGGGCGCTGGAGTAGAGGCGCTTGTAGGAGTTGACCCACTGGTTGGTGATCGCGGTGAACTCGGGCGCGTGGCGCAGGAGCCCGGCGATGAAGGCCTTGGCGGTCTTGGAGAGCCGCTGCTCGTCGCCCGGGTCGTGGAAGGCGTTGTCCTCGCCCTCGAAGAGCGACAGGTGCGAGTGCATGCCGGAGCCGGGCTGCGTGTTGTACGGCTTGGGCATGAAGGACGCGGTGACGCCGTTGGTCATCGCGACTTCCTTGACGATGTGCCGGAACGTCATGATGTTGTCGGCGGTGGTCAGCGCGTCGGCGTAGCGGAGGTCGATCTCCTGCTGGCCGGGGGCGACCTCGTGGTGGGAGAACTCGACCGAGATGCCGACCCGCTCCAGGGCGAGGATGGCCTGGCGGCGGAAGTCGCGGGCCACGGAGTGGGTGGTGTGGTCGAAGTAGCCGCCGTCGTCGACGGGCTCGGGCTTCGCGCCGGTCTCCGGGAAGATGTCCTTGAACAGGAAGAACTCGATCTCGGGGTGCACGTAGAACGTGAACCCGCGGTCGGCGGCCTTCGAGAGGGCCCGGCGCAGCACGTGGCGCGGATCGGCCCAGGAGGGGGCGCCCTCGGGCGTGAGGATGTCGCAGAACATGCGCGCGGACTCGCCGATGCCGCGGCCCTCGAACGGGAAGACCTGGAACGTGGTCGGGTCGGGCATGGCGACCATGTCGGACTCGTACACGCGGGCGAAGCCCTCGATGGCGGAGCCGTCGAAGCCGATGCCCTCCTCGAACGCGGACTCCAGCTCGGCCGGCGCCACGCTCACGGACTTGAGCGTGCCGAGGACGTCCGTGAACCACAGCCGCACGAAGCGGATGTCGCGTTCTTCGAGCGTGCGAAGCACGAACTCCTTCTGCCGTTCCATGGCTGGTCTCCTCTGGTCCTGGGGCGGCAATTGTCTCACCTGATTATGTCCTCGAAGTTAACCCGTCCAGGCCGACTCCAAAACGTGAGAGGAGGTACATTCGGGAGCGTGTTCGCAGGTGAGATCCAGAAATTGTGGCGTTATCCGGTCAAGGGGCTCAGGGGGGAGCCCTTGACGTCGGCGGTCGTCGACGCGGCCGGGATGGCGGGCGACCGGCGCCTCGGCGTGTACGAGCCCGGCACGGACAAGGCGGTGTGGGGCGGCAGCCACCCGAAGCTGATGGGGTGGGAGGCCGCGTTCCCGGCGCAGTGCGGCACCGCCGACTCGTCGGCGGGCGACCCGGTGCTCTACGAGGCGGGCGGCGCGGCCTGGGGCCTCGACGACGCGGGCCTGCCCGCGCGCCTCGCCGAGACGATCGACGCGAAGAAGGGCGTCGAGATCCGGCCGACCAAGGGCAGCGGGGAGCGCATCCTCGTCGTCTTCGAAGCGAGCCTGAAGGCGCTGAGCGAGCGGATGGGCCGCGAGATCGAGGCGGCGCGGTTCCGCCCGAACGTGATCGCCTCGGCCGACCTGGAGCCCTTCGCCGAGTACAAGATCCCGATCGGCACGCCGATCCGCCTGGGCGACAACGAGTTCGTGCTCCACAAGCCGTGCGAGCGGTGCGTCCTGCCGAGCTGGACCCCCGACGGGTCCAACGAGCGGGACAAGGAGCTGCACCGCGCGATCATCAACGAGCTGGACAACCACTTCGGGCTGTACCTGAAGACCCCCGAGCGCGCGATCATCCGCGTGGGCGACAAGATCGCCGCCTGAAATCCCCCCGTGAAGACGTAGGACGCCCTGAGCCGGGGATCGGTCGGCTCAGGGCGCAACCCCAGCATAAACGCCGGGTGCGACATGCTGGGTTCACGAGCCCGTGACGCGCGTGACCCTCACGTGTACGCGCTCGACTTCAGCGGCTCAGCGACCCTCGGTCGCCCAGCGGTGGATAAACGGGTACAGGTCCTCCACGGAGCGTCCGGTGGCGGTCGCGCGCGGCCACGGGCGGCCGTAGTGGTCGATGTAGGCGGTCGGGCAGCCGCGGTCGGCGGCGGGGGCGAGGTCGTTGACGGGGATGTCGCCGACGCTGAGGATCTGCTCGGGCTTGCGGTCCTCCAGCAGGTCGTCGAGCATCCGCTCCAGGCCCACGGGCTTGGCGGCGTCGCCGACGACGGAGTCGAAGAGTCCGTCGAGGCCGAGCCGGTCGAGCACGGGTTCGAGGGTCGCCTCGGGAGCGTTGGTCACGAGTCGGATCTCGACCGAGCGCGGCAGGCTGAAGATGAACTCCGCGAAGCGCACGGGCCCCCAGACCTTGAACTCGCCCGCGGCCATGCGCTCCCGGGTGGCCTCGTACGCGGCGGCGCGGACCGCGTCGGGGACGCCGAACTCGCCCGCGAGGCGGCGCACGGCGTTGTCGGCATCGTAGGCGTCGAATGTGGACGCGGTGGTGGGCTTGCCCGCGACGAACGCGGCGTGGGCGGCGAGGAAGGCGCGTTCGTCCTCGGGTTCGAGTTCGGCCGCGACGAGGCGGGCGTAATGGGTGGCGTGCTCGGAGCCGAGCCGCACGGTGCCGTCGTAGTCGAAGAGCAGGATGGCGTCGTTCACGTACGGAAACGCTACGCGATGCCCGGCTCGAACCCCTAGGGCCGGGCGCGGATGCGAGTCGCAAGCTTCGTCACACGCGCCCGGCGGGGACTCCTATTCGAAGCCGTGCTCCTTCGCGGGGAACTCGCCCGCGCGCACCTCGTCGGCGTAGGCCTTCACGGCGTCCTGGAGGACGGTGGCCAGGTCGGCGTAGCGCTTGACGAAGCGCGGCGGCTTGCCGCGCCGCAGCCCGGCCATGTCCTGCCACACGAGGACCTGCGCGTCGGTCTCGGACCCGGCGCCGATGCCCACGGTCGGGATCGGGAGCTGCTTGGTGATCTCGGCGGCGACCGAGGAGGTCACCATCTCCAGGACCACCGCGAACGCCCCGGCCTCGGCGACGGCGTGCGCGTCGGCCTCGATCTCCGCGGCCTGGGCGTCGCGGCCCTGGACGCGGTAGCCGCCGAGCGTGTGCTCGCTCTGCGGCGTGAACCCGATGTGCCCCATGACGGGGATGCCCGCGCCGGTGAGGGCCCGGATCTGCGCGGCCATGCGGCGCCCGCCTTCGAGCTTGACGGCGTGCGCGCCGGCCTTCATGAACCTGACGGCGGTCTCCAGGGCCTGCGCGGGACCGGCTTCATAGGAGCCGAACGGCAGGTCGGCGACGATCAGGGTGCGGTGGGTCGAGCGGGCGACGGCCGCGACCAGCGGCAGCAGCTCCTCGACCGATACCTGGAGGGTGGTGTCGTAGCCGTAGACGTTGTTCGCGGCGGAGTCGCCGATGAGCAGCGCCGGGATGCCGGCCTCGTCGAAGAGGGCGGCCGTGTACTGGTCGTAGGACGTGAGCATCGCCCACTTCTCACCGCGCTCCTTGGCTTCGATGAGGTGGCGGGTGCGGACCCGCTTGACGGTCTTGCCCGGCCCGTACAGGCTCGGGATCTCGTCGGCGTTCGATGCTTCCGAATTCGATGCTGTGCCGTTAAAGGACGTCGTCATCGTCGTGCTCCAGAATCTCCTCGTGGCCGGCTCGCCGGTCCCCGGGTGGTTACTGGACAAAACTAACGCTCATCGATATCTATGTCACGCGTCCGCAATGCCGATGTGACAAATCACCCCGGGGCGGGGCCCCGGGGTGCGCTGTCACTTCCCGCGACCGGGCTTCCCTCTGAACTGATTGGTGATCGGCAGGCGCCGGTCCTTCCCGAAGGACTTGATCGTGATCTTGGTGCCCGGCGCCGACTGGCGCCGCTTGTACTCGGCGCCGTCGACCAGGCCGGTGATCCGCTCGACCACGTCGGCCGGGTAGCCCTGGCCGAGGAGGTCCTCGCGTCCCGAGTCGCTGTCGACGTACCCGGCGAGGATGCCGTCGAGGATCTCGTAGTCGGGCAGCGAGTCGGTGTCCTTCTGGTCGGGCCGCAGCTCGGCGCTCGGGGGCTTGAGGATCGTGTTCTCCGGGATCGGCTCGGTCTCGCCGAGGCTGCGGGCCTTCTCGTTGCGCCAGGTCGCGAGCTCGTAGACGAGGGTCTTGTAGACGTCCTTGATCGGCGCGAACCCGCCGACGGCGTCACCGTAGATCGTCGAGTACCCCACCGCGTACTCGCTCTTGTTGCCAGGCGCGAGCACCAGGTGCCCGTGCTGGTTCGACAGGGCCATGAGGAGCGTGCCGCGCACGCGCGCCTGGAGGTTCTCCACCGCGAGCCCCGAGAGCGCGATCTGCGAGACGTACGCGTCGACCATCGGCTGGATCGGCTCCACCGAGTAGTGCAGGCCGCAGCGCTCGGCCAGGTCGGCGGCGTCGTCCACCGAGTGCTGCGACGAGTACTGACTCGGCATCGCCACGACGTGGACCTTGTCGGCGCCGATCGCGTCGCGCGCCAGGACCGCGGTGAGCGCGGAGTCGATGCCGCCGGAGAGCCCGAAGACCACCGACTTGAACCCGTTCTTGCGCACGTAGTCGCCCAGGCCCAGGCGCAGGGCCTCCCAGATCTCCTCCAGGCGGTCGAGCTCGGGCGCGAACGGCGGCTCGATGCGGGTCTCGACCGCGGCGGGTTCCTCGGAGAGGACGTGCAGCACGGTGCTCATCTCGGTCGCGGAGTGGTTCGCGAGGTCGCCTTCGCCCGCGGCCGCCAGTTCGAGGTCGGCGACCAGCAGTTCGGAGCCGAAGCGGCGGCCCGAGGCGAGGAGCCTCCCGTCGGCGGCGGTGATGAACGAGCCGCCGTCGAAGACCAGCTCGTCCTGGCCGCCCACGATGTTCAGGTACGCGATCGGCGCCCCGGCCTCGGCGGCCCGCTGCTCGACGATCGCGCGGCGCCGCTCCTGCTTGCCCTGCTCGTACGGGGAGGCGTTCACGTTGACCACCAGGCCCGCGCGGGCCTGCGCGGCGGCGGCGATCGGGACCCCGCCCCACACGTCCTCGCAGATGGTGAAGGCCACGTCGACGCCGCCGATGCGCGCGAGGTGCAGTTCGTGGCCGGGCACGAAGTACCGCTCCTCGTCGAAGACGCCGTAGTTAGGGAAGTGACGCTTGTAGTAGCGGAACAGGACCTTGCCGTCCTGGATCAGCGCCAGCGCATTGCGGATGCCGCGCCCGCCGACCGCGCCGATGTTCGCGGGCACGGACCCGTCGGCGTCCAGGTATCCGACGGCGACGGGCAGCGCGCCGTTCCCGTCGGCGGCGATCTCCTCGGCGAGGCGCGCGAGGCGCTCGCGGCTGGCCTCCACGAAGGAGTGGCGCAGGGCAAGGTCCTCGACCGGGTAGCCGGTGAGGGACTGCTCGCCGGTGGCGAGCAGGTGCGCGCCCGCGGCGGTGGCCGCGGTCGCCGCGCTGCGGATGAGTTCGGCGTTGCGGTCGAGGTCGCCCACGACGGGGTTGTCCTGGGCGAGGGCGATACGAAGCGTCGGCATGCGCCTATTCTTCCGCGCTTCCGTGCCTTACGTCATGTGACTTGCGCGAAGTCCAGTTTTTAGGAGAGCGAGCGGTAGAGGAGGATGCCGGAGAGCACGAGCCCGTAGACGACGATCGCGATGCGCAGCGGCCGTTCGGGGATGCGCTGGAAGACGCGGGCGCCGATGTAGCCGCCGATGAACGTGGCGGGCACGAGGACGGCGATGGCGAGCCAGTCGACGTCGGCCCAGATGCCGTACATGACGCTGGTGACGACGCCGACGATCGTGGTGCAGAAGTTCTTGAGCGCGCCGACCTTCGCGAGCTTCTCGGAGACGCTCATGGCGATGACGGCCATGAGGATGAGGCCGAGCGCGGCGTTGAAGTAGGAGCCGTAGAGGCATCCGGCGAAGACCCCGGCGTGCAGGGCGAGGGCGTGGGGCTGGCGGCCGCCGTTGAGGGCGGTGACCTTGCGGTTGATCCACGGGCCGACCGCCATGAGGACCGTCGCGGCGAGGACCAGGTAGGGGACGATCGCCTCGAACACCGAGTGCGGGGTGTTCAGCAGCAGGAGCGCGCCGCACACGGAGGCCGCGAGGGCGGTGGGGATGAGCAGGAGCGCGCGGCGCTTCTGGGGGCGGAGGTTCTCGCGGGAGCCGACGGCCGCGGCGGCGTAGGCGGGGGCGACGGCGATGCCGTTGGTGGCGTTGGCCTGGAGGGCGGGCACGCCGACGGCCATCAGCGTGGGGTAGGTGATGAGCGACCCGCCTCCGGCGACGGCGTTGAGCCCGCCGCCGAGGAGGCCCGCGGCCACCAGCAGGGAGACCTGGAGCAGATTCATGGCCGGGTCAGCGTACGCTTGACCGCTGGAACGAGATGGCCAGGCGGCCGCGGCAGTGACGGGAGACCATTGCTGTCGAGGAACGTCCGGGCTCCACAGGGCAGGGTGGTCGCTAACGGCGACCCGGGGTGACCCGCGGGACAGTGCCACAGAAAGCAGACCGCCAGTGTTCGCGCTGGTAAGGGTGAAACGGTGGTGTAAGAGACCACCAGCGCCGCCGGTGACGGCGGCGGCTCGGTAAACCCCACCCGGAGCAAGGTCAAGAGGCGCCGCGAGGCGCTGCGCGAAGGCCACAGGGCGGCCCGCCCGAACCCGCAGGGGTGCCTTCGCGGGTAGACCGCTTGAGCGCGCCGGCAACGGTGCGCCTAGATGGATGGCCGCTCAATGACAGAACCCGGCGTATCGGCCATCTCGTTCCAACCCATGAATGCAAGAGAGGGTGGCTACCTGCTAGAACACAGGCAACCACCCTCCATGTTGGATCAACCGTCGCTTTCCGGGGCGCGCTTGGGGCGCGGAGCCTCCCACGCGTCATCGAGGAGCTTTCTAGCCCGCTGTCTGCTGTTCGGCATCAGGTGTCCGTAGACACGGAGCGTGAAGCCCGGGTCCTTGTGACCGAGGTAGTCGGCCAAGCCCCGCGGGTTCCCACCGTTTTCGAGGTACGTCGCGGCGAAGAAGTACCGCAACGCATGGAACCCGGTGGCTTGCTCAGGCTCGAATGCGGTCTTCGATGTCCCCCGCTTCCAGCCGCCCGGGTTCGTCATGAACGTGCTCCGATGGATCGGGAACCCCTTCGTCGTCGTGAACACCAGCTTGACCGTCACCAGCTCACCGCCTGGTTCCATCCACGGCAAGGTGACATCAACGGGCGGAAATTGCTCCATGTGCTCACGGAGCGCCTGAGCGGTGAAACGCGGCAGCGGGCCCTTGCGAACCGAGTTGTGCTTAGGCGGGGCAAACAGCCGCTTCCCGCCTGCGAACTTCACCTGTCGGCGGATCTCGATTTCCTCGTCGTCCCACAAGATATCGTCCACGGCGAGCCCGAAGACCTCTCCGATCCGATGCCCACATCCGGCCCCGACCAGGACCATCGCACGGTATCGCGGCAACAGGTTGTCATGTACCGAGTCCACCTGGTCACGGTTCCAAGGCGTCACCTGCCGTTGCGGCGCCCGCGGCTTCTGAAGGCTCCGGGCCTGGCACGGGTTCGTCCGAATCAGCCGGTCGTCCACGGCCGCCTCAAACATCGAGTTCACGTAGACGAACAGCACGGCCTTGGTTGACTCCTCTAGCGGCAGCTCTCCAAGCCATGTCCGAATGGTGCTGGTCAACACCGCTTCGAGCGGCCTTCCCTCGAACTGCGGAATGAAGTGCTTCCCGAGGATCTGCCGCACTTTCTCTTTAGTGGCGATGTCACCTCCGAGACCTTTCAGCCATTCCTTGGCGAAAGCGGCGGTATCGGTCTTACCCGCATCCGGATCGATGTAGGTTCCGGCTTTCAGCTCCGCCTTGACCTCATCGATCTTCGCGTCCGCATCGCCCTTCTTGTCGTAGGACTTCGAGCACCACTTGCCACTCATGTCAGTCCAGCGGGCACGGTACCGTTCGCCTTTCCCGTACCGTTCGGTCTTGACGCGCTTGCGCTTGCCGTCCTCGTAAACGGCCTTCCACCAGCGGTCTTCTACGTAGGCGCGCATTAGGCCACCTCCCCGCCGCACTCTTTGAACCAGCGGACGACGTGCTGTGGGCTGTAGCGAAGATGCTTGCCCATGCGAGCAGCCCGAGGGCCGGTCTTGTTCTTGCGCCAGGTCCGCAGCGTCTCCACGGGCAGTTTGAGGAAGGCGGCGGTTTCCTCGATGGTCCAGAGCGGTTCCATTAGCGCACCTCCTGACGGTTTCTGTTGTGGCGGTTGAGTTTTCGTTCGAGCAGAGTCTCTGCGATGGCGGCGGCGTACTCGCGTTCGGCGTCGGTGTCGTGGCCGAAGCCGACCGCTTCCCAGTCGTTGACGACGAGCACGTCGGCCTC
>NZ_PVTJ01000012.1 GCF_003002955.1 Glycomyces artemisiae | reverse complement strand
CCCGGTCCCATTCCGAACCCGGTCGTTACGGCTTCCAGCGCCGATGGTACTGCACCCGAGGGGGTGTGGGAGAGCAGGACACCGCCAAACATGAAACGAATAGAAGGGCCCGACACCTAGTGTCGGGCCCTTCTGCATGCCCGGAAACGGTTCTCGGCGATCAAGTCGGCCGGTGGAGCCTGCGTCGGATGGCGCGTTTGACGTGCCGGACGAGGTTGTGGGTGCTCTTGGTCTTGTGGACTTCGAGGGCGACTCGCTTGCGGGGGTTGGTGAGGTACTGGTGAACGCTCACGCTGGTGCGGAGCCGATAGCGGGTCAACATCGTTCGCCGGCGGGAGAGTTCTGCGGGGTTCGGGACTCGTAGGGCCTGTTGGAGGGTCTGGCCGGGAAGTTCGAACTCCACGTAGAGGTCGAACACGTCGCCCTGGGCGAGATCGTGGAAGTCCTCGATGGGGTCGATCTCGATGTTGAAGTGCTGGGTATCGGGGTCGTACTCGGCGGGTTTGGTCAGGGTGGCTCCGGTCTCGCGGGCGATGGCGACCATGCGGGGATGCAGACCCAGGACCCGGTGGCGCGCGAATCCGGTGGTGCCGCTGATGTGGAGACGGCCGTTGCGGCGGGCGATGCCGGTGACGGTGGTGGACATGCGTGAGGGCTTGTCCAGGAGGAAGGTCGTGGGGGCACCGCGGTCGGCGATGGCCAGGTAGCGCTCGTGGAGGGCGCCGTCGATGACGGTGAGTTCCTTGACGCGGCCGTGGTCGGCGGCGCCTCGGTAGTGGCCTTCGATCTCAGTGAACTCGGTTGCGGCCGCGGCCAAGAGGATCGGCTGGTTGTGGGGGTGGAGTTTGGCGAGGGAACCGGCGGTGAGGTGGCGGTGGAGAAGCTCGGTGGTGCGCTGCCACCATTCGGTGCGGGCTTCGGGGTCGTCGATCATGGCGATGAAGCGCAGGAGCGAGATGCCTTCGGTCTCCCAGTGGCGGTACATGAGGTGGTCGCGGCCGGGGCCGGGCGGGACGTGCTCGTGGAGGAGCTCGACCATGTGGACGAGCATTTCCCAGAGGATCGCGGTGCGCTGCAAGAAGTCCTCTCCGGTCGCTGAGGTGACGTTGCCTCCGTCGTCGCGGCGGACGAGGTACAGGCAGTCGTAGTCGGCGACGATGGAGATGTTGCGGGCGCGGAGGTAGGCGTGGAATGTGAACGGCTGGTCCTCGGCGCGTTTGACGCCCACGGGAAAGCGGATGCCATGCCGGCGGAGGTGGTCGGTGCGGAAGAGTTTCCAGGCGGCGATGGACCAGTAGATGCGGGACGTGTAGAGGTCGGCGGCGTCCTCGTTGCGGCGGAACATCGACTGGGGCGCGGAGCGGTCGACGCCGACGACCTTGCCGAGGACCACGTCCGACCCGTTGCGGCGGGCCGATGCGACGAGGCGTTCGAGGGCTTCGGGTCCGAGATGGTCGTCGGCATCGAGGAAGAAGACGTACTCGCCGGTGGCGAAGTAGTCGAGGGCGACGTTCCTCGGGTGACCGGGCCCGCCGGAGGCGGCCTGGTGGACGACCGTGATGAGGTCGCCGTGGTGGTGGGCGAGCTTGTCGAGGAAGTCGCCGCTGCCGTCGGTGGAGCCGTCGTCGACGGCGATGATCTCGATCCGGTCGGTGCCGATGGTCTGGGACAGCACCGAGTCGATGGTCTTCTCCAGATACGGCATGGCGTTGTGCACAGGTATCACAACGGACACAGTCGGGAACCGCACTACTGTCTCTCCTTGTCCTCACCGTGTCGGAAGGACGGTAGTGCGGAGTCGTAACCAGAGATGTCTTCGCGGAGTTAACGCGAAGTATCCATGAGTCCCGTTTGGAATTCGTTCTGTGCGTTTGCGAGCCGGCCTCGGCTCAGACGTACGGGCCTTCGATGTGCTCGCCGGCGTGCTGGCGGTACCAGAGGCCGCGGTAGCAGCGCCACGGCTGGGGGCGCAGCTGGGTCGGCGCGAAGATCTGTTCGAGGAGGCGGCGGGCCTCCAGGAAGAAGTCGAGGCGCTCGTCGGGGGCCGCGATGTGCTGGGAGTCGTCGACGGGACTCTCCGCGGGGAGGATCGTCAGCGACGGCCACATCGTGGTCTGCTCGGCGAGGGGGAGGAGCCAGGCGCGCATCTCGTCGAGCGGTTCGCTGCCCACCGTGTAGGTGAACGAGGTGCGGTGGCCGGCTTCCCTTGCCGCCGAGAGGATCTCGGAGAGGCGCTCGGACTGGCGGCTGGCGACCGGCATGACGGGGTCGGCGGCCGCGGCGTCCTCGGGGACGATCGGTTCGGCGGCGAGTTCGGCGCTGTCGTCCTTGTACGTCTCGGTCGTGAGGAACAGGAGGACGGGCCCCACTTTCTCGGCGAGCTCGTTGAACGCGGCCTTGCTGCGCAGGGCCGGGGTCAGGACGCCGAGCGTCGTGGACTCGGGGAGCCCTTCGGCGGTCATGGCCTCGCGGACCGCGAGGAGGTGCTCGACGATCAGCTGCTCGTCGCGGGCGCCGCTCGCGGAGAGGGTGACCTCGTCGAAGAGGTGCTGCTCGCCGTCGTCGGCGAGGTCGGAGGCGAGGGCCTCCAGGAGGTCGCGGTAGCACTTGACCAGTTCGGCGGACTCGACGTCGGCCTGGAGGAGGAGGGTGGCGGCGGTGCCGTCGGCGCGGAGGTATCCGCGGACCTCTTCTCCCGGTTCGGCCTCGATGATCTCGGCGACCGGGGTGCCGTCGACGCAGAGCTCGCTCAGGCCGTGCTGGGGCGAGGACGGGTCGACGTGGGCGCGGAGGCTGAACGGCGAGGTCGCGCGGTCGGCCGGGAGGACGAGCATGAACTCCTCGTCCTCGGAGTTCAGCCGCAGGCGCATGCCTTCGCTGTTGTTGCCGCGCAGGCCGTACAGGTTGAGGGCGATGAGCAGGAGCTCGCTCCACTCAAGGTCGTGCCGCACTGCGAGGCGCCGCCAGCGGTGCACCGTAGACGAGATCGGTCCGGCTGAATCAGCTGGTTGTATCGGCTCTTCCATGACCAGTTCCGATCTTTCCTCTCGTCCCCACCGCGGAAACTCCACCGTACAAGAGACTTGGGCGTACAGGTGGACGCGGTCCACCTCTATGCTAGGTCCGCCGACGGACAAAAACACCCGTCGTGAGCACCGGCACGCGGTCCGAATGCTGGGAACCGTGTCTCCATGGACGCCATTGCGATCCGCCTCCCCGATCTTATCGAGTGGGATCGATGCGCGCATGCCGCGGCGGGGTGGGCGCCCCGATCGGGGCGCTCGTCACTAGCCGCGCGGCAAGGTAGGCTTTCCGCCATGCCGGACCTGCGGTCCGGCGCGAATCCGTCCCCCCGTTCGGCGATGGCCGGCGGTTGCGCAAAGGAGTCACCCGTGGTCGACCAGGGTGTGGTCTGTTCCGTCGATCCGCACGTCAGCCGGATCGGCGCCGACGTGCTCGCGAACGGCGGCAACGCCGTCGACGCCGCGATCGCCGCCGGTGCGGCGCTGACGATCGTGGCCCCGCACCTGTGCGGGCTGGGCGGGGACCTGTTCGCACTGGTCCATGTGCCCGGCGAGGACGTTCCCGCGTATCTGAACGCGTCGGGGCGTGCGGGGTCGGGTGCCGACGCCGAGGGGCTGCGGGCCGAGGGGCACCGGGCGATGCCGTTCCGGAACGACCTGCGGTCGGCGACCGTGCCGGGCTGCGTGGACGGGTGGTTCGCGCTGCACGGGCGGTACGGGTCGCGGCCGATGGCGGAGCTGCTGGCGCCCGCGATCGAGCTGGCGTCGCAGGGCTGGCCCGCGACGGCGATGCTCGCGAAGGCCGGGACGCTCCTGGACGGCGTCGAGGGCGCCGAGGACCTCGTGGGGCTTGAGGCCGGGGCGACGGTGACGCGGGAGCGGACCGCCGCGGCGCTGCGCGCGGCCGCCGAGGGCGGGCGCGACGGGTTCTACCTGGGGGACTTCGGGCAGGGGCTCGTGGAGATCGGGAAGGGCCTGTTCACGGAGGCGGACCTCGCCGCGGTGCAGGCGCAGTGGGAGGAGCCGCTGAGCGTGGAGGCGTTCGGGCACCGAATCTGGTCCGCGGCGCCGAACTCGCAGGGGTACCTGCTGCTGCTCGCGCTGGCGATCGCCAACAGGCTGGACCTGCCGGTGGACGCGGGCGACCCGCTGTGGGCGCACTACCTGGTCGAGGCCGCGCGGCAGGCCGGGTACGACCGGCCGGAGCGGCTGTTCGACGGTGCCGACGTCGCCGACCTGCTGGCCGCGGCCGGGGAGCGGGCCGGGAGGATCAGCGCCGACGCGAAGGCCGAGGTGCCGGTGCACCAGGCCGCGGGCGGCACTACTTATATGGCGGTGCTCGACGGGAACGGCATGGGCGTCTCGTACATCCAGTCGAATGCGGCCGGGTTCGGGACGTGGCTGTTCGAGCCGCGCACCGGGATCGGCCTCCAGAACCGCGGGACCGGGTTCAACCTGGAGCCGGGGCACCCGGCCGAGTACGGGCCGGGGAAGCGCCCGCCGCACACGCTCGTGCCGGCGCTCGTGACGCGGGCCGACGGGTCGCTGCGGCTCGTGGCCGGGTCGATGGGCGGGGACTCGCAGCCGCAGATCGTGTCGCAGCTGATCGCGCGGGTCCTGCACGGCGGCGAGTCCGTCGAGGCGGCGGTGGCGGCGCCGCGGTGGCGGCTGCACCCGGGGGAGACCGGGTTCGGGACGTGGACCGGCGTGTACGAGACGGACGTGGAGCTGGAGGACGGGAGCCCCGAGGCGTGGGGCGCGGGCCTGAGCGAACGCGGGTTCGCGGTCGCCCCGGCGGCGGCCGGGAGCGGGTTCGGGCACGCGCACCTCATCGAAATCGACGAGGCGGGACGTGTTGCGGGCGCGGCGGATCCGCGCGCGGAGACGGGGACGGTCGGGACGGCGCCGAACCGGGGCTGACGGATTGTCGGACCCCGGCGGTACGGTCGGGGGCGATCGGTGTGGCTCGTGGAGAGGACTGGTGACGTGCCTGAGTCGTTGCGGCTGGCGGATGCGCGGCGGATCGCGATCGCCGCGCAGTTGCGGCCGAAGGCCGCGCGCTTCAAGACGGTGCTGGAGCGGCTCGGGTGCATTCAGCTCGACACGATCTCCGCGGTGCGGCGCGCGCACGAGCTGACGCTGCTCGCGCGGGACCTCGACGTCGATGAGGCGGTGCGGAGCCTGGACCGGCGCAAGTCGCCGGTGGCGTTCGAGTACTGGGCGCACGCGATGTCGCTGCTGCCGGTGTCGGCCTGGCCGTACCTGGCGCGGCGGCGCAGCGCATGGCGCGAGCGGTACGCCGACGACTCGCTCGCGGAAGCCGAGGCCGAGGTGCTGGCGCTGCTGCGCGAGCGCGGCGCGATCACCGTGTCGGACTTCCCTTCCGGCGCGATGCACCGCGACCGGGGCACCGGGAACATGGGCGACTCGTGGAACTTCAGGACCGACCACAAGCACGCCGTGGAGCGGCTGCTGTGGTTCGGGGACGTCGCGTGCACGCACCGGATCGGCTTCAAGCGGGTCTACCAGCTGGCCGAGCGGGCGATCCCCGCCGAGCACCTGTGGGACGCCGACGACGCGGAGTGCCTGCGGTACATGGTGTCCACGGCGCTGCGGAACCTCGGCGTGGGCACGACGAAGGACGTCGCGGACTACTTCCGGCTCAAGATCGCCGACACCGAGCGGGTGCTGCGCGAACTGGAGGTCGAGCAGGTCGCGGTGGAGGGGTGGAAGGGCCGCGCGTGGATCGACCCGCAGGTGCGGCGCACCCGCACCACCGGAGCCGAGCGGGCCGTCGCGGTGTCGATGTTCGACCAGCTCGTGTGGCTGCGCGAGCGCATGGAGCGGCTGTGGGGCCACGGCTGGAAGATCGAGATCTACGTGCCCGAGCCGCAGCGCACGTTCGGGTACTACTGCCTGCCGGTGTTCGTCGGCAGCGACCTGCCGGGGCGGGTCGCCTTGCGCCGCAGCAACGGTGACCTCGTCGTCGAGGCGGCGCAGTGGGACGACGCGCGGGCCGACCGGGAGCACCTGCATGCGGCGGTGGACCGGGCGGCGTCGTGGGTCGGGGCCGAGGCGCGGTGGAAGACCGAGGTCCGGGGGTTCGACACCGCCTGAGGCGGGAAAGGGGGCGCGGTTGAGCGGTTAGGGGACACGGCGAAGCCCCGGCCTGGGGTGGCGACCGGGGCTCCGGAGTCCGAGCCGTCGCGGCTCAAGAAGGTCGGGCCCGGCCGTTGTCGATCCGGCCGGACCCTGGCATCGGTCCTACGTCGTGACGAGCGTCAGGCCCCACGCGGAGAGGGCCGGGCCGATCGGCTGGAAGTAGGTCGTGCCGCCGGAGGAGCAGTTGCCGGAGCCGCCGGAGGTCATGCCCTGGGCGGAGTTGCCGGTGATGAACGAGCCGCCGGAGTCGCCGGGCTCGGCGCACACGTTGGTGCGGGTCAGGCCGGTGACGGTGCCCTCGGCGTAGTTGACGGTCTGGTTGAACGCCCCGACCGTGCCGCAGTGCCAACCCGTGGTCGAGCCGGAGCGGCAGATCGAGGAGCCGACGGCCGCCTGGTTGGCGTTCGCGACGTCGCGCGAGCCCGAGTACATGTTGACCTCGTCGTACAGCGGCTCGCTGGAGCCGACCGCGACCCAGGCGCGGTCGGAGCCCGGGAACACCGAGTTGCGGAAGGTGCCCGGGGCGGCCTCGCCGCTGGTCACCTGGTCGCCGGCGGAGCCGCAGTGGCCCGCGGTCACGAAGCCGGGCGTCGAGCCCTGGCGGACCGAGAAGCCCACCGAGCAGCGCCACGAGTTCTCGATGATGTACGAGTCGCCGCCGCGCACGAAGTACAGCTCGGGCGCCTCGGCGGCCGTCACCGAGACGAGCGACGGGTCGATGCCCGCGGCGTCCACGGCCTCGGCCGCGACGGCCTCGTCGGCCGCCTCGACCACGAGCGTGTTGCGCTCCACGTCGATGTAGTGGCCGTACAGGCCGTCGAGCGCGAGGGCGTCGAGGCTGGATCCGGCCGCTTCGAGGTCGGCGAGGGCGTGCTCGACGAGGACCGGGGTGGCCCCTTCGGCGCGGACCTCGTTGAACTCGGCGCGGTCGGTGGTCGCGACGAGGATCTCGTCGGCGCCCTCGGCGACCCACAGGCCGCCGTAGGAGGCGTCGAGCGAGTCGGGGACCTCGGTGAGGAGCTCGGACGCGACGGCCTCGACGGCGAGGCGGTCATAGGCCTCGGACTCGGTGAGCCCGAAGGTGTCCGAGAGCTCGTCGATGAGGGCGGGGGAGACGTTCCCGAGGAGGTCGGCGCGGGCGTCCGCGGCCTTGGCGTCGAGGATCTCGGCCGAGGCGGGTGCGGCGCCCGCGGCGAGCGAGAGCGCGGTGACTACGGCGCCGGCGGCCGTGACCGCAAGTGCGCGTTGGCGATTCATGTGATGCATGCCTTTCGGGTGAGGGCATCGACGGCCGACGGGGTTGGCGACCGCCATGGCAGGGCCGGGTGCGACCGCTGGTTGCGGTCTCACCCGAGGTGATGGGTGAGCCATGCCATACATGGAGATTAGAGGTAAACCGCGCAAAACTAAAGATAGAAATAATTCAGTGAATATCGGGCTAAGTGGTCTTCAGTTTCAGAAATGCGAACTGGGCTGTGATTTCACAGATTTACACCAAAAGGGGCGGCGTTCCGACCGGAACGCCGCCCCTTTCCGCTGGGGCGCTACTTGAACGCGTCGGCGTGCTCGGCCGCCCACTGCGCGAACGTGCGGGCCGGGCGGCCGGTGACCCGCTCGACCGTGTCGGCGACGGTCTTCCCCTCCGGCGGCGTGTTCCCAAGGGCCTCAAGAAGGAACGCGATCAGGCCCTCGTGGAAGCCCTCGCCGCGCCACTTCTCCTTCGCCTCTTCCACGGTGAGCTCCACGTACTCGACCTCGCGGCCGATCGCCTCGCCGAGGGCGCGGACCTTGTCCTGCATCGTGAGGACCTCGGGGCCGGTGATAACGAGCTCCGCGCCGTCCTGCCCGCCGTCGAGCAGGACCCGCGCGGCGACCGCGCCGATGTCGGCGGGGTGGACCATCGCGCTGAGGCGGTCGCCGAAGGGCTCGCGGATGCGGCTCTCGGCCTTGATGGGCGCAGCCCACCACATGAGGGCGTTCGACATGAACTCGACCGGGTGGAGGAAGGTCGTCTCGATCGCGCTGGCGGCCAGGAGGGTTTCGAGCGGGCCGTCGGCCATGCCGCCCAGGACGGTGGCGCGGCGCACGCCCGCCTCTTCGGCGAGGGCGACGACGGCGGCCGGGTCGGGGATCGCGCCGTACTGCTCGCCCGCGAAGTTGATGAAGTGGACGGCGTCGACGCCCTTGAAGGCGTCGGCGAGGGTCTCGGGCGCGGCCAGGTCGCCCACGGCGAGCTCGACGCCGGCGGGGACGGCGGCCTCGGGGTTGCGGGTGAGCGCGCGGAGCTCGGCGGTCGGGTCGGCGGCGATGAGCTGCTCGACGACGTTGCGGCCGACGGTGCCGGTGGCGCCGGTGATCAGGATGCGCATGGGGACTCCTCGAAAACTCTGGAACGGAATGAGTTGTTCCAAGTATAGCAGAGCGGAATGATCCATTCCAATAGGCGGGTCGAAGTTTCCTGAGAAGGGGTGTTCCTACTGCTCGCGGGGGTCGCCCGCGGTGACGAGGCCCGTTTCGTAGGCGCAGATGACGGCCTGGGCGCGGTCGCGGAGTTCGAGTTTGGCGAAGATCTTGCCGACGTGGGTCTTGACGGTCTGCTCGGAGACGAAGAGGGCGGCGGCGATCTCGGGGTTGGAGAGGCCGCGGGCGATGAGGCGCAGGACCTCCTCTTCGCGAGGGGTGAGGGAGTCGAGGCGGGAGGAGCGGCGGAGGGCCGGGCGGGCCTTGAAGCACTCCTCGATGAGGCGGCGGGTGACCGAAGGGGCCAGGAGGGCGTCGCCGTCGGCGACGACGCGGACCGCGGCGATGAGGTCGCCGGGCGGGGCGTCCTTGAGGAGGAAGCCGCTGGCGCCCATGCGGAGCGCTTCGTAGACGTAGTCGTCGATGTCGAAGGTCGTGAGCATGAGCACGCGCGGGCGGCGCTCCGGCGGCGCCGACAGGATGCGCTTCGCCGCCTCAAGGCCGTCCATCGTCGGCATGCGCACGTCCATGAGGACCACGTCGGGGCGCAGGCGGGTCGTCTCGGTGACCGCCGCGACGCCGTCGGGGGCGTCGCCGACGACGTCGATGTCCTCCTGCGCGTTCAGGAGCGCGGCGAAGCCGGCGCGGACCATGGCCTGGTCGTCGGCGATGAGCACCTTGATCGTCACGCGGACTCCTCTGCGGTCGGACGGATCGGCAGGACCGCGCGGACGCGGAAGCCGCCTTCGGACGTCGGCTCCGCCACGAGATCGCCGCCGTCGAGGGCGACGCGCTCGCGCATGCCGACCAGGCCCAGGCCCGAGCCGTCGCGGCCCGTCGGGCCGGGGCCGCCGGGCGGCGGGCCGTTCACCACCGTAACGTCCAGTGTCCCGTTCTCGGAGGTGACGGAGGCATGTACGTGTGCGCCCGGCGCGTGGCGCATCACGTTGCTCAGGGCTTCTTGGACCACTCGGAACACCGTGAGCGCCAGCGTTTCCGGGAGGTCGTCGGGGAGGTCGCCGACCTCCAGATCCACGGGTGTGCCGGTCCTCGTGACCGCCTCGGCCAGGCCGTGCAGCGCCTCCGGGCCCGGCTGCGGCTCCCTCGTGCCCGCGTCGTCCTCGCTGCGCAGCACGCCCAGGAGCCGCCGCATCTCTGCGAGCGCCTCGCGGGCCTGGTCGCTGATCGAGCGGAACTCCGCCTTCGCGTCTTCGTCGAGGCCGGCGAGGCGGTACTCCGCCGTGGAGGACTGGACGGCGACGACCGACATGTGGTGGGCGACGATGTCGTGCAGCTCCCGGGCGATGCGGGCGCGCTCCTCCAGGAGGCGGCGGCGCTGGCGCTCGCCCTCGGCGACGCGTTCCTTCTCGGCGACGCGGGTGCGGCCCTGGCGCCAGATGCGCACCGTCAGGCCGACGAGGAACGCGAACGCGCCGAGGAGGAGGCCGAGCGTGAGGTTGTCGGAGGCCGGGTTCGGGTTCGCGTCGAGGACCGGCTGCGGCATGGGGGACAAGCGGTGCGAGCTGACGCCCCAGACCGCGGCGGCGCCCACGGCCGCGTACCCCAGCCAGCACAGGACGCCCGCCCAGGCGCGGCGGTCGCGGCCGAGCGCGAACAGCACGGTCATGAGGGCGAACAGGCTGGGGACGGTCAGCGGCCACGGCTCCCACTTCGTGGTCACCGTCCAGAGGGCGGTCGCGACGAGGGAGGCCATGACCAGCAGCCACGCCTCGACGGGCCGGAACCGCGCGAGGATGATCGCGGCGCCGGTGGCGATGGTGATGGGCGCGCCCACGGCGATGCCGTAGTTGGTGGCCATGAGGCCGTTCTGGATGGCGAACATCATGAGCGCGAAGGGGACCGAGCCGGGGCCGACGAGGGCGAGCGTGGAGGTGAAGCGCCAGCGCCAGTCGCCGTCGCCGAGGGGCGCGACGGGCACCAGGTAGCTGATGACCCGGCGGACGGGATGCGGGTGCTGCGCGGGCTCGTTCGGTGCGGTCTCGGCGGTCACGTGCCCAACGGTATGCCGCCGGGGACCTGCGCGCCCTCACTCCGGGGTACGGGCCCGGCGGGGGCGTCTCACCCCTGGGTATGAGGGGGGATTCCACGCCTCGGCTTGAGGGAAGGGGACTTCCCGGAACCTACCGTTCGGCGCATGAACCGAGACTTCTTCCGAACGCGCGCAGCCGAGGTGACCGCCATGTCGGGGATCGCCGCCTCCCAGGCGGGCTTCGCGGTGATGCACTTGACGCAGTCCCATGACGTGGATGCCGTCTCCACGCCGGTGTCGGCGTATGCCGTGACCTGGCCCGGCGTTCTTCTGTTCCCCGCTTCGGTGATCGCGCTGGCCGCGACCTGCTTCATCCTGGCGATGCGCGGGGTGGGGCTGGCGCGGGAGGGGTTCGTGAAGTTCCTGCTGGGGGCGACGGCGGTGATGCTGGTGTGCGCGGCGGTGTTCCGCACGGGGACGCCGGAGTCGGGGCTGACGTGGTGGGCGCAGATCCACCGGTATTCGGCCGGGGCGGCGTTCGTGCTGCTGACGGTGGTGGCGGGGATCTGCGCGGCGCGGATGCGGGGCGCCGATGCGCCCGCGTGGGTGCGGCACGGGACGTGGTGGGCGACGGTGCTGGCGGCGCTGACGTTCCTGACGACGACGGTGAACACATTCCTGCCGGGGGTCCTCGACGGCGGGGACTGGCGGGGGATTCCGCAGCGGGTGCTGCTGGTGGTCCTGTCGTCGCTGCTGTGGTTCCTGGTGGCGAACTCGATTCGGACGGCGGCCCCGGTGGCTCCGGTTCCCGTGGTCGAACCGGTGCCGACCCCGGCCCGCGTCCTGACGGGGGTCCGGTCGTGAAGGGCCTCAAGGGGATTCGGTCACGCATGGCGCGGGTCCGGCTCGCCTTGGGCGGTTGCCGCGAACTGCGGCGGGCCCGGGAGGAGTGCTCACCCTTCACCGCTCGGCAGGAGTCGGGGGACGGTCCGTACTTCGGCAGCTGGTTCTAGCCGGATCACATATCCTATAGGATATAGGATATGTGATCCGGGCCGGAGGGTTCGACGCGTCATGCCGCTACGCGGGCCAGTTCCGGTTCTGCCGCTTCGGGTTCGGCGGCGCGCTTCGGCAGGAACGCGGCGATGGCGAGCGCGGCGAGCGAGGCGCCCGCGGCGATGAGGAAGATGATCTGGAAGGCGTCCCGGGAGGGGACGGCGGTGCCCGCGAAGTCGACGGTGACGTGGGCGAGGACGACGCCGGCGATGGCGCTGGAGACCGAGGTGCCGATGGACCGCATGAGGGTGTTCAGGCTGTTGGCGGCGGCGGTCTCGTGGACGGGCGTGGCGTCCATGATGAGGGCGGGCATGGCGCCGTAGGCGAGTCCCATGCCGGCGCCCATGAGGGTGGCGACGAGGACGAGCTGCCAGATCTCGGCCATGAGGAACGCGCCGAGGCCGTAGGCGAGGGCGACGACGACGGCGCCGGCCATGAGGGTCGTCTTGGGGCCCTTGGCGTTCGTGATGCGCGCGGAGACCGGTGACATGGCCATCATGACCAGGCCGGAGGGCATCATGACGAGGCCGACGGTGAGCATCGACTGTCCGAATCCGACGCCGGTGGCCTCGGGGATCTGGAGGAGCTGGGGCAGGACCAGCGACATGGCGAGCATCGCGAAGCCGAAGACGACTGAGGCGAGGTCGGTGAGCAGGACTTGGCGGCGGGCGGTGGTGCGCAGGTCGACGAGCGGCTGCGGGGTGCGCAGTTCCCATGCGCCCCAGGCGAGGAGGACGACGACGGCGCCGATGCCGAGGCCGAGGGTGAGCGGGTCGGTCCAGCCCCAGTCGGCGCCTTTGGAGACGGCGAGGAGCAGGGCGAGGAGGCCCGCGGAGAGGCCGATCGCGCCGACGGGGTCGAAGCGGCCGCCGGACTTGACGCCGGATTCGGGGACGGTGGCGGCGACGAGGAGCAGGCACAGGAGCCCGGCGCCGGAGGCGACCCAGAAGAGGACGTGCCAGTCGGCGTGGTCGGCGAGGAGCGCGGCGGCGGGGAGACCGAGGGCGCCGCCGATGCCGAGGGAGGCGCTCATGAGGGCCATGGCTCCGGCGAGTCTCGCCTTCGGGAGTTCGTCGCGCATGATGCTGATGCCCAAGGGGATCACGCCTGCGGCGAGGCCCTGGACCGCGCGGCCGGTGATGAACGCGGCGAGGTTCGTGCTGAGCGCGGCGACGACCGAGCCCGCGGTGAGCAGGACGAGGCTGATGAGGAGCATGCGGCGCTTGCCGAACATGTCGCCGAGGCGGCCGACGACCGGGACGGCGACGGCGGAGGCGAGGAGGGTCGCGGTGACGGCCCACGAGGTGTCGCCGACGGAGGCGCCGAGGAGTTCCGGCAGTTCGGGCAGGAGCGGGATCACGAAGGTCTGCATGAGCGAGACGACGATCCCGGAGATGGCGAGGACCGCGATGATGCGGTTCGGGCGCACGGGCGTTCCGTCCAGCTCGGCGGTGTTCTGAGTCATCAGTGGTGGTTTCCATCCTGGTAGTGCATGTGACCCGAAATATTTTAAGTCAACTGCTTGACTTACTGTACTCCGCGGGGTTGAATAGTGGGCAAATCGCACTGCCGTCGATCTGCCAGGAGGCCCCATGTCCGAGCGCACCGCCCTCCAGTACCCGATCCCCAACGACGCCGTGCTCGACCCGCCGGCCGAGTGGGCCGAGCTCAGGGGCAAGTGCCCCGTCGCGCATGTGACGTTCGCCTCGGGCGACCCGGCGACGCTCCTCACCCGGTACGAGGACGTCAAGGCCACCCTCGCCGACCCGCGCTTCACCCGCACCTCCGCCGACGGCGACAGTGCCCGCGTCGGCGAGGAGTCCGGCGGCGTCCTCGACTCCCAGATGGCCTCGGTCCTCCCGCAGCACGGCGAGGCCCACCTCAAGTGGCGCCGCACCCTCAACAAGTGGTTCACCGCCAAGCGCATGGCCGCCCTCCGCCCCGGCATCACCGCCATGGCCGACCGGCTCGTCGACGAGATGACCGCGCAGGGCGACACCGCGGACCTCAAGGCCGCCTTCGGGTTCCCGCTGCCGGTGTGGGTGATCTGCGAGATCCTCGGCGTCCCCGAGGACGACCGCGACAAGTTCTCGTACTGGTCCGACACGCTCCTGAGCATGACCAGGTACACCCAGGACGAGATCGTCGCCGCGCAGACCGCGTTCCACGTCTACCTCGCCGGGCACGTCGCCGCGAAGCGCGCGGAGCCCGGCGACGACCTCCTCTCCGAGCTCGTCACCGACTCCGACATGAGCGACGCCGAGATCATCGCCACCGGCCAGGGGCTCCTCGTCGCCGGGCACGAGACCACCGCGAACATGATCGCCAAGATGGCCGCGATGCTCCTCGCCGACCGCACCCGCTGGGAGGCGCTCCTCGCCGACCCGAAGCTCATCAGGTCCGCCGTCGAGGAGTCCCTGCGCATGGACGTCAACGCCGGGTTCGGCATGGTCCGCTACATCGACCGGGAGTTCGAGGTCGGCGGGTCCGTGATCGAGCCGGGCACCACCGTCGTCTGCTCCATGGCCGCCGCCAACCGCGACGAGGCCGCGTTCGACGACGCCCACGCGATGGACCTCGCCCGCACCCCCAACCCCCACTTGGCGTTCGGCGCCGGAGCGCACTCGTGCCTCGGGCAGGCGCTCGCGCGCACCGAGCTCCAAGTCGCGCTGGAAGTGCTCCTGCGGCGCCTGCCGTCGCTCGAACTGGCCGTCGCGCCCGGGGACCTCCAGCGGGTGGAAGGACTCCTGGTCGGCGGCATGGCCGCCGTCCCCGTACGGTGGCGGACATGAGCACCAGCACCAGGGCCTCGCGGGTCGCCGCGACCCGCGAGGCGATCATCACCGCAGCCGAGCGCCTCTTCGCCGAGCACGGCGTCGCGGCCGTCTCCAACCGCCAGATCTCCGAAGCGGCCGGGCAGGGCAACAACACCGCCGTCGGCTACCACTTCGGGACCAAGGCCGACCTCGTGCGCGCCATCATCCGCAAGCACATGGCGCACATAGAGGAAGCGCGCGAGGAGCGCCTCGCGCACATCGGACCCGAGCCGGGGCTCCGCGACTGGGTCGAGTGCTTCGTCATGCCGACCATGGACCACCTCGGCTCGCTCGGCGACCCGACCTGGTTCGCGCGGTTCGCCGCCCAGGTCCTCACCGACCCGGCCGTGCGCGACGAGATCGCCGACGAGGCGATGCAGTCGCCCGCCCTGCGGCGCGTCAGCGACGGGCTCGACGTGTGCCTGTCCGACCTGCCGCCCGAGATCCGCGACGAGCGCAACGCCATGGTCAGGCAGCTCGCCGTGCTCGTCCCGGCCGTGCGCGAAGCCTCGCTCGCGGCCGGGAAGACCACCGCCAGGGACACCTGGCATGAAGCAGGCCTCGGCCTGGTCGACGCCATCGTCGGCCTGTACGGGGCCGAAGTCACCGAACTCAGGGAGTTACCCGCCATGAAAGTGACCGTGGACGAAGACAAGTGCTGCGGCGCGGGCTCGTGCGTGCTCGTCGCGCCGGACGTGTTCGACCAGCGCGACGAGGACGGGATCGTGATCCTCCTCGAACCCGCGCCCGCCGCCGAGCACCACGAGGCCGTGCGCGAGGCCGCGAGCGTGTGCCCCGCGCTCGCCATCGACGTCAGCGAGGGCGCGTGACGGCGAGCGTCCTCGTCGTGGGCGCCTCCGCGGCGGGGCTCGCCACCGCCGAGGCACTGCGCCGCAAGGGATTCGACGGACGCCTGACGCTCCTCGGCGCCGAACCGCACCTGCCGTACGACCGGCCGCCGCTGTCCAAGCAGGTCCTCTCCGGGGCCTGGGAGCCCGCGCGGGCGCGGCTGCGGCCCGACGCGATGCTGTCCTCACTGGACGCCGAGTTCGCGCTCGGCGAGGCCGCCACCGGCCTTGACGTGGGGAACCGGGCCGTCACGACCGAGAACGGCCGGGTGCTGGGGGCCGACGCGATCGTCATCGCCACGGGCATCCGGGCGCGGACGCTCCCGGGCGCCGCCGGGCTCGGCGGCGTGCACGTGCTGCGCACCATCGAGGACGCGCTGCGGCTCAAAGGCGAACTCGCGCAGGCGAAGCGGCTCGTGGTCGTCGGTGACGGCGTCCTCGGCGCCGAGATCGCCGCCACCGCCACCGGGCTCGGACCGGACGTGACCCTCGTGGGGCCGCAGGCCGCGCCGATGGAGCTCCAGCTCGGCCCCGGCGTCGCGAAGCACCTCGCAGAGATGCACACCGAGCGCGGCGTCAGGCTCCGGCCCGGCGTCGGCGTCGCGGGCCTGGAGGAGCGCGACGGGCGCGTGACGGGCGTGCGCCTCGACAGCGGAGACGTGCTCACCGCTGACGCGGTCGTCGTGTCGATCGGGTCGATCCCGGTCACCGAGTGGCTCACCGGCTCGGGCCTGCGGATCGACAACGGCATCGTGTGCGACGCGAACTGCCTTGCCGCCGAGGGCATCTGGGCGGTCGGCGACGTCGCGCGCTGGCACCACGCGGGGCTCGGGCGCGACCTGCGCCTGGAGAACCGCACGAACGCCACCGAGCAGGCGGCCGCGGTGGCCGCGAACATCCTCGGCGCCGACCTGCCGTACAAGCCGGTGCCGTACTTCTGGACCGACCAGTTCGACGCGAAGATCCAGGTCTACGGCCTGCCTTCGGTCGACGGCGAACTCGACGTCCTCGAAGGCGACCCGGCCGCGCGCCGCTTCGTCGCCGCGTACCGGACCGAAGGCCGGATCACCGGCGTCGTCGGCTGGTCCATGCCGAAGCAGGCCCGGCAGCACCGTCAGTCTCTTGTGGAGTCGTTCGCGTAGCGTCCCCGCGCCCCCGGATCTCAGAACGCCCTTGAGCGTCGCGGTGCTGCGCCCCGACTGCGCCTTTACGGAACCGGTACCGCGACTTGAACACCCGAACCGAAAGGAACGCGCGATGACCGACCAGGAGATCCCGGCCTATCCGATGGAGCGGGCCGTGAAGTGCCCGTTCGACCCGCCGCCCGAGCTCAAGACCCTCCAGGAGGAGGGGCCGATCACCAAGGTGCGCTTGGCCGACGGCCAGACGCCGTGGCTCGTCACCGGCTACGACGACCAGCGCGCGGTCCTGTCGGACCCGCGCGTCAGCTCCGACACCGCGAGCCCCGGCTACCCGAACCCGGCCGTCGCCAAGGACTACGAGGGCGACGGCGACGAGCCGCAGGAGCAGCGGCCGAAGATCGGGTTCATCCTCATGGACGACCCCGAGCACGCGCGCCTGCGCCGCATGGTGACCGCGCCGTTCGCGATCAAGCGCTCCGAGGCGCGGCGGCCCGCGATCCAGAAGATCGTCGACGACGCGATCGACGCGATGCTCGCCGGGCCCAACCCGACCGACCTCGTGGAGGCGTTCGCGCTGCCCGTGCCGTCGCTCGTGATCAGCGAACTGCTCGGCGTCCCGTACGCCGACCACGACTTCTTCCAGGAGAACAGCAAGGTCATCGTCAACCTCGATGTGGCGCCGGAGGAGCGCACGGCCGGGATGCGGAACCTGACCGTGTACCTCGACGACCTGGTGGGGCAGAAGATGAAGGCCCCGGGCGACGACCTGCTGTCGGGACTCGTCGGGCGCATCCAGGCCGGGGACCTCACGCGTGCGGAGGCCGCGCAGATCGGCGTGCTGCTGCTCATCGCCGGGCACGAGACCACCGCGAACATGATCGCGCTGGGCACGTTGGCGCTCTTCGAGAACCCCGACCAGCTGGCGCTCCTGCGCGACAGCGACAACCCGGTCGTGGTCGCCAAGGCCGTCGAGGAACTGCTGCGGTACCTGCACATCACGCACAACGGCCGCCGCCGGGCCGTCCTGGAGGACATCGAGATCGGCGGGCAGCCCGTCAAGGCCGGCGAGGGCGTCATCCTCCCCGGCGACATCGCCAACCGCGACCCGCGCCTCTTCCCCGACCCCGACCGCCTCGACCTCACCCGCGACGCCCGCCGCCACATCGCCTTCGGCTTCGGCGTCCACCAGTGCCTCGGCCAGTCCCTCGCCCGCGTCGAACTCCAGGTCGTCTACAGCACCTTGTACAAACGCATCCCCACCCTCGCCCTCGCCGGCGACCTGAGGGAACTCCCCTTCAAACACGACGCCGCCGTCTACGGCGTCTACGAACTCCCCGTGACCTGGTGACCCGGCCCGGGGGCCGACGCGGCAGCCGGCCCCCGGGCCTTCGACCGGCCCTCTCCCGGCGCGGCCCGTGTACATTGGCCCGATGAACCCGAACGACCGTCCGACCGGCGCCGACCTCGGCATCGCAGCGGCGGACGTGCTCGCCCGCAGCGGCAACCGCCCGATCGCCCCGGGACTCACCGACGCCGAGTTCGAGCGCATCGAGCACGAGTACGGCTTCGAATTCAGCGACGACCACCGCGCCTTCCTCGCCGCCGGACTGCCGCTCGACACCCCCGCCGAACGCGGACACCCTGGACGGACCTGGTGGATCGACTGGCGCTCAGACGATCCAGAGACCATTCGGGACATGCTCGGATGGCCGGTCGAAGGCGTGCTCTTCGACGTCGAGTCGAACGAGTTCTGGTACGACGGCTGGGGCCCGCGGCCGACCGCGATGAGCGAGGCGCTGGCACTGGCGGCATCACAACTCGCCGATGTACCGCGCATGGTCCCGGTCTGCGGCCACCGGTGCCTGCCCGCGGGCCGCGGCACGTGGGGGCGTCCGGTCCTGTCGATGTACCAGACCGACATCATCGTCTACGGGACGGATCTCCTCGCGTTCATCGCGGGAGAGAAGACCGACAACGCCGACTATGCGGACGCGATCAACCGGTCGGCCGACTTCTGGCGCGACCTCATCGGCTGAGTCGCCGCCAGTTCGGGTCATGGGACGGAAGCGGGTCCGCTCGTAAGGTCGACCGGATCAGCTCTCAACTTCAGAGTTAGCTGGAATCTCCTGGCGCACCAGCACTCGCAGCGCCGACAACGGCGGGCAGTGCGTAGAGGTCGGGCCCCTGGCGGATGGCTCGGGTCGGGTGGCGGTTCGTCACTCCCATAACCCCGAGAGCTCGGTGATCGTCTACACCCGCGCCGAGTGGGCGGCCTTCCTCGCCGGGGCCAAGGACGGCGAGTTCGACTTCGGCTCCGGCAGCTAGAGTCCGCGGAGTTCGCCCGGGCAATGCACCTGCGGCTTCCGTTGGCGGGCAGGTCAAGTGGGCTCCTTTCGGGTCGCGTCGGGGGACCGGGTTCACCGGTCACGGCGTCTTGCAGTGGTGCAGCGGCGTGGTGTGCGGTCCGCTGGACTTGCCGTGTGCCTCGTTGCGAGCACGTGCTCCCCGGGGCGAGGTGATCCCGCCCGGAGGTCTCCCACCCCCTTGCGACCCTTCCCAGGGCCCGGGATGGAACCCGATGGCACTGAGGGCTGAGACCCGCCCGACCGCCCTGCGCGGTCCGGGGTTCTCGAAATCAGTCCGGTGCACGGTCCCGGCCAGAGGCTTGTCTCAGTCTGCTTACACCTGCCGCCAACCGTCCTGATTTCGCATCCCTGTGCGTATATCAATGGTCCCTCGTCGCCTGAATGGGCCGCAACACCCACACGGGGAGAAATCGTTCATGTTCTCGCGCAGGGAATCAGTACGATGCCGAGATACTCAGGGACATGCGGATGGTCGGCGGGTGATGGCGATGCGGCTTGCAGGGCGGGAATGGCGGGTCGTCGTTGACGAGGTTCGGCTTGGGGCGGATCGGTTCCGGGTGGTGCGGTCGGCGAAGGTCGGGCACATGCCGCTGTACGAGGGGCGGCTCGGGGCGCAGATGGGTGTGGACAAGCACGGGACCGTTGACCTCGCGATCGCGTGGTGGTTGGCGGCGCGGTCGCCGCGGAGCCTGGTGTACCTGCCGCTGAAGGGAAGCGCGGTGGACTGCGGGGCGGAGTACGGCGGGCGGAAGCTCGATCTGGTGCTGCTGCATCACAGCCTGGGGTTTCGGGTGTCGCGGTGGAAGGAAGTGCGGGGGCGGCTGGGGGCCGGGCGGGTGCAGAAGGTGACCATGCCCGCCGACCCGTTCCCCGAGCAGGAATTGGAAGCCGCTCGGACCCGATGGCATCGGGACTTCAAGGACCGGCTCCGATGGGCGATCGCGGCCGACACGCTGTTCCTCGTGGGAAGCCGCTCGGCGTTCGAGTTCGAGGGCGAGCAGCTGCGGGCGTTGGTGGAGGACTGCCCCTCGCATCTCGCTGAGCAGCCCGATGCACATTGCTGCGCGGAGATCGAACTCGGCCGCTTTAACAGCACCGACCGGCGGAATTCCTGGTCGCAGCTCCATGTCGAATGCTGCAACCGCCATTGGTGATCAGTGCTGCCGCAAGCGGTCGAGGACGGCCTTGATCGCGGGGGTGTAGGCCGGATGCGGGGTCCATGGGGTCTGTCGGGCTGCGGCGGCGTGGCGGTCGGTGAGGATTCGGTAGAGGAGTGCACGAAGGGCGAGTTGCGGTGAGGCGCTGTCGAGGAGGACGGTGGGGGCGTCGTGCCAGCAGATGGCGTCGATGAGGGCGACGGCGGTGGCCCAGGCGGTGGGGCGCCAGTAGGGCGCCCAGTCGATGACGGCCGGAGGCAGACCGGGCTCGTAGAGGACGTTGCCGAGGAGGTCGCCGTGGACGAGCTGGTGGGGGACCGTCATCGGGGTGCGGGCTGCGGCGAGGTCGTCGACCTCCGCGGGGAGGGCGATATCGAGGTTCCAGGAGTCGCGGTCGGCCGTCGACCACCAGTCGTCGCGGGAGGCGAGGAACTCCGGGCAGGGGACGGCGGCGAGCGCTGCGTGGAACTGTTCGCCGGTCGCCACGGCTTCGTTCCAGCTTTTCGGGTCGGTCGAGCCGGAGAGGAGTTCGCTCGCTTCCCAGTGCTCGACGATCCAGTTGCCGGAGACCGACCTTATGGGTTTCGGAACTCGGAAGGCTTCGCTTTCGGGGAGCGCGGCGAGGGTTTCGGCCCGCCATTCGGCCTCGGCAGAGTTGTCGACCGGCTTGAGGACGATGTCGCCGCTTCGCCAGGTGCGTCCTTGTCCGCCTTCCATGAGCGTCGGTTCGGCGGTGGATCCGAAGGCGGTGAGAACGGTTCTGGGTGGGCCGGTTTGCATGTGGGCGACCGTAGCCGCGACGATCGGGCTGGTCAATCGCTTTGCGCGGCGTGGAGGTGGTGGAAGGCCCGCACTTGAGCGGCGGCGTACGCGTCTTCGGGGTCGACGCCGGTGGTGCGGTGGCGGCAGATCTCCGCGCGGAGGCCCTCACGGATGAGGGGGATGAGGAGGGCCCGGTCGAACGGGCGGCCGGTGGCCGTCTCGTAGGTCTGGAGGAACGACGTTGCGGCGGCGTGCCGGAGGGCGTCGCCGTCGGAGTGCTTGCACAGTTCCCAGACGGTCCAGGCGAATTCGCGTTCGGGGTGGTCGATGCGGAGTTCGTCCCAGTCGATGAGGCCGCGGATCGCGTCGTCGGCGCAGATCAGGTTGCGGCGGTAGAAGTCGCCGTGCAAGGGGACCGGGCGCCCGCGGGTCCGCCGCCATGCGGCGAGGGCGTCGTCCAGGGCGGGGTCGCGGAGGTCAGGCCAGTGCGGGCAGTCGGTGCAGCGGCGGGGCGGGTTCGGGCGGGGAGCGTCAGGCAGCGATTCGGCCGCGAGGTGGAGGCGGGCCAGGAGGTCGGCGGCGCGGGTTCGAGCGGCGGGGTCGTCGCGGTCGAGGTGGGTGCCGTCGATCCAGGGCCACACCGAGACCGGGCGGTCGTGCCAGTCGGCGGTGGTGCGGCCGCCGCGGGTGCGGAGCGGGGGCACCGCTTCCGGGACGACCGCCGCGAAGCGCCCGACGAGGTCGTGGACCCATTCGAGGTCGGTGCGGAACGCGGGGCTGGCGCGGATGGCCAGGCCGCCGTGTTCGCGAGTGCTCCAGATGTCGCACTCGTCGCCCAGGCCGCGAACGGGATCGGCGCTGGCGATGCGCAGGCCGAATTCGTCGGCGAGGAGCGCGCGCAGGGAGTCGTCGAAGGGGGCGGTCATCCTTGCAGGCTAGTGCCCGCTTCAGCGCCAGTAGGCCATTGAGTGGAGGCGGTCCTTGGGGACGGCGAGGTCTTTGCGGGCGAAGGCGGTGAGGGCGCGGGTGGTGCGGGCTTCGCAGGTTATCCACAGGTATGTGGACGGCGTGACGAGGGGCGGGAGGGCGGTGCGGACGGCGGTTTCGAGGGCGGTGCCGTCGCCGCGGGGGACCAGGTGGAGGTCGTGGACGTCGCGGGCGCGGAAGGGGAGGTCGTCGTCGCTGGTGGTCTCGAACCAGATCGTGGCGGGGGTGTCGGGGAAGGCGTCGAGGAGGGAGTTGATCGCGGGGAGCGAGGCCGGGTCGCCGACGAGGAGGAGGCGCTCGGGGAACGGGTCGGGGGTGGTGAAGGCGGTGCCGTAGATGGTGGCGGCGATGGCGTCGCCGGGGGCGGCCGTCTCGGACCAGTTGCTCGCGACGCCGTCGTGGAGGGCGAACTCGATGTCGAAGGTGCCGGCCTCGGGGTCCGGGTCGACGAGGGTGTAGCCGCGCTGGTGGGGCTTGCCGTCGGCCTCGAACCAGAGGCGGACCCACATCGTGGGGTGGACGCCGAGCTCGGAGAGGAGCCCGCCGTCGGTGAACGAGAGCCTCCGGTAGCGGGGTGCGACCTGTTCCGCGCCGGTGACGGTGAACTTGAAGTCCTTGGCGCGCAGCAGCTTCAGTACGGCGCCTTCCCAGCCCTTGCCCATGCCGGTCCTCTCGAAACTAGGGGTTCTCGTTAGTTAGGCTAGACTAACCTAATTATGAGGTTCGAATGCTACCGGGATTCCTGGGGGATCCCGCACCTGCGGGCGCCCGACTCGACGGCGCTCGTCTTCGCCCAGGGCTGGAACGCCGCCACCGACCGGGCCTGGCAGCTGGAGCTGCTCCGGCGTCGTGCGACGGGGACCGCCTCGGAGGCGCTCGGGAGCGAGTGGGTCCACTGGGACCGGTTGACGAGGCAGGTGCGCGTCACCACCTCGGCGCGAGCGGCTTTCGATCGGCTTGACTCTTCTACGCGGGAATGGGTCTCGGCGTTCGTCAACGGGGTCAATTCGGTTGGGACTTACTCGGATTGGGAGCCTTGGACGCCTCTCGCCGTATGGCACGCGGAGCACCTGACGTTCGGGTCCGGGTTCCCCGCCAAGATCTGGCGGCAGCGGGTCCGCGAGACGCTCGGGGCCGATGCCGTCTCGCGGTTCGCCATGGACGGGCCCGAGCCGGTCGGGTCCAACGGGTGGTTGATTTCGGGAGGCCTGACTGAGTCGGGCGCTGCCATCGTCGCCGGGGACCCGCACCGGTTCATTCAGCTTCCCG
Organism: Glycomyces artemisiae; assembly: GCF_003002955.1. GTDB lineage: Bacteria > Actinomycetota > Actinomycetes > Mycobacteriales > Micromonosporaceae > Glycomyces > Glycomyces artemisiae. The sequence goes on along the minus strand of NZ_PVTJ01000012.1, from coordinate 135,656 downwards.
GGTCCTACCAGCAGATTCGACTCTCGTGCGATGAGTTCGACGTCGTCGGGCTCGCCATGCCCGGCATCCCCGGGATCGCTCATTTCGGCCATACCGGCTCCGTTGCCTGGGGCATCACCAACGCGATGGCCGATACCTCTGACTTGTTCCAGGAGCAGTTGCGGCGCAATGAGGATGGATCGGTAGAGGCGTTCGGGCCCGACGGGTGGGAGGCTGTCTTCTCCGCTACCGAGTCCTTTGCGGTGGCCGGGGGCGAGGATCACGTTGTCGAGATCCTGGAGACCGCCCGCGGACCGATCGTCGGGAAAGGGCCCGAAGGCGTGGTGAGCCTTCGCGGGCCCGTCACGGCTGGGGCCGATCTCGGGTTCGCCGCCGTGCCGAAGCTGCTGCGGGCCCGCACCGTGGCCGATGTCGATGCCGCACTTGACGACTGGGTGCTCCCGGTCAATGTCGTCATGGCCGCCGACACTCAGGGCGGGCTCCTGCACCGAGCCGCCGGGAAGGTGCCCGCGCGCGACCTGGAGAACCGCAAGTACCCCGTCCCCGCCTGGGACGCACGCTACGCCTGGCACGGCTGGGAGCCCATGCCCCGCAAGGATGTCGGGCAGGTCGCGACCATGGCGAACGACCGCGGCGTCGCCGCCCCGCTCGGGGTCGAGTTCTGCCAGCCGTACCGGGCCGACCGCATCCGCGACCTCCTCCAGGAGCGGACCGACTGGACCGCACCGGACATGGCACGCATCCACACCGACACCCTGCTGCCCTCGGCCTGGATCGTCCTCGACCTGCTGCCAGCGCTCAAGCTCGGCCCCGAAGGCCGCGGCCTCCGGGAGCGGCTGCTGCTGTGGGACCGGCACATGGACGCAGGCAGCACCGAAGCCGCCGCGTTCGCGCGCGTCAGGGCCGCGTTCATCGAGCGGCTCGCCGGGCTGCCGGTGTTCGCGCCGCTCACCGAGCCGACAGCGTATTCGCCGTTCTTCGCCGGTTGGCTGGCCCTGGTGCCGCGCATCGCGTACGCGCTGGAGCACGTGCTCGCCAGCGGCCTGATCGGCGACGAGGAGCGCGACGCCGCGCTGGCCGCGGCCGTCGAGGAGGTCGCCGCGCGCGAGCCGGTCGAGTGGGGCGAGGTGCATCGGCTCGCGCCGTGGCACGACGCCGCGCCGGGTGAGGACGCGGTCGAGCCGATCGGCGGCATGGGCGGGGACGCCGACTGCGTGCTGTCCACCGCGGGCGGCCTCGGGGCGAGCGAGGACTTCCTGCGCGGGCCCGCCGCGAGGTGGGTGTGGGATCTCGCGGACCGCCGGAACAGCCGTTGGATCGTCCCCTTCGGATCTTCGGGGGAGCCCGGGGCGCATCAGCGGGACCAGTTCCCGCTGTGGCGGCGCGGGGAGCTCGTGAGGATCGAGACCGATTGGCACGCTTTGGAACTGGAGTACCGCATGATCGACCGGCCCGCAGTGTTCGAGGAGCGGGTGGAGGGCTTCGGGCGCATCGCGATCGTGCCCGTGCGGCCCGCCGAGGACCTCGACCTGATCTACGGCTGGGTCACCGAGGAGCGCGCGAAGTTCTGGGGGATGACCGAGCACTCCAAGGACCATGTGCTGGAGATCTACGAGTACCTCGACTCGCTGGAGACCCATCATGCGTTCCTGGTGCTGCGGGATCGGACGCCCATCGCCCTGTTCCAGACCTACGAGCCCGCCGCCGACCCGGTCGGCGAGTGCTACGAGGTCGAGCCCGGCGACATCGGGGCGCACCTGCTCGTCGCGGGGGCGAACGGGCGGGCCCGGCCCGGGTTCACCGGGGAACTCATGGGGGTCCTCGCGCAGTACCTGTTCGCCGACCCCGCGCATCGGCGGATCGTCGTGGAGCCCGACGCGAGGAACGCGCAGGCCGCGGCCCGCATGCGCCGCACCGGGTTCGCGCTCGGGCCGGAGATCCAGTTGGGGGACAAGCGCGCTCAGCTGGCGTTCCTGCGCCGCGAGGACGCGCCCTGCCGGCTGAAGTGAAGCGATGGATGAGCGGCGGCCCCAACCCCAGGGCCGCCGCTCGCGGTTCAGCGGCGGTGCGGCTCAGGTCCCAATACCGGGCTGCGGGCCGCTGAACCGGCTCAGGAGGGCCGGCACCGCGCGGGCGGGGTCGAGCCGGTAGTCGTAGAAGTCGCGCGGGTCGAAGCCCTCGCCCTGGGAGGTGACGAGCCCGTCGTCCCAGGTGCAGTCGACGGTGACGTTGCCGCGCTGCACGAGTTCGCCGTCGATCGTGTAGTACGGGTTGTGGACCCGCTCGTAGAAGCTGTTCTCGATGACGCCGTTGGAGAAGCCGCGCACGTAGTTCCCGTACGCGCTGACGTCCTGCAGCAGGTTGTTGTACATGTGCAGGTTCGCGATGTTGTCGGCGCTCGGGTTGCGCTGCACGGTGTCCTTGAACCAGTTGTGGTGGATGGTCATCTGCGAGGTCACGTTGGGCGTCCAGCCGATGCCGAACGTCTTGTTGTTCTCCCACAGGCGGTTCCACGAGACGGTGAGGAACGTGGTGTCCTTGCGGGAGTCGATGAGCCCGTCGTTCATGCGGGTCAGCGTGTTGTGGTCGATCCAGACGTGGTCGGCGGTGTCCATCTGGATCGCGTCGAAGTCGAACTGCTTGTCGTCCGGGTCGTCCTCGGGCATGAGGGTGTCGCGGATCGTCAGGTTCCGGATGATGACATTGTGGACGCCCGCGGCGAGGAAGAAGCCGCCGCCGACGATCTCGCCGCTGGTGCCGACGCCGACGATCGTCTTGTTGGAGGCCACGCGGATCTCGGTGCCGCGCGGGGCGATGTCGATCGCCGCCGCCACGCGGATGACGTAGGGGTCCGCGGCGGTCGCGTACGCGTTCAGGTCCTCCTGCGTGGTGACCGTGACGACCGCGCCTCCGGCGCCGCCGGTGGTCGGCCCGCGGCCGAGGCCGGGGAGGGACGCGAAGCCGTCGGCGCGGTCGGACCAGGGGCGTCCGGCGGCCTCCGCGGCGGCGGGCAGGCCTGCCGCGAACGTACCGGCCACGGCGGCCGCGCCGAGGGCGCGGCGGGTCAGTCTCGTTGTCTTCCAGGGGTTCACGCGAGGCTCCTTCGACTCGGGGAGGGCGAGGTCAGGGAGCAGTCTAAGCAGGTCGATTGATTATGGTCAATGGATTGCCCTAATCTCGGATTAATTTTTTTCATGACTTGACATAACCTCGGACGGGGTCGTAACCTGAGCGCCCAACCATCGAGTCCGATCGATACGCCGGACACGGGTGTCCGCGTGAAGGGACCGCAAGCGTGACCACAGCACAACCCCCCTCCACCCCTCGGCAGGCGGTCAGCCGCCGCAACCTCATGAAGGCCGGCGGCCTCGGCCTCGCCGCCGTCCCCGCGCTCGCCGCCTGCGGCCGCGGCTTCGGCGGCGGCGGGGACGGCGACTCCGGCGACGGCGTCACCCTCAACATGGTCTGGTGGGGCGACGCCGTCCGCGCCGAGAAGACCCAGGCCGCCCTCGACGCCTTCATGGAGCAGCACGAAGGCGTCAAGATCGAGGTCGAATACCAGGACTCCGGCCCCTACCAGGACAAGCTCGCGACCCGCTTCGCCGCGGGCGACCCGCCCGACCTCATGGCCATGCGCATGGACTCGCTCCGCGAGTACGCCGACCGCGGGGCCCTCCTCGACCTCAACGAGTACGCCGGGGACCTCGACCTCAGCGGCCTCAGCGACAACGCCGCGACCATCGCCGAGGTCGGTGACAGCATCTACGGCGTCCCCGCGGGGCTCAACACCGTCGGCTTCGTCGTCAGGCAGGACTTCGCCGAGCGGTACGGCGTCGCCGTCCCCGACGGCGACACGTGGGGCTGGGAAGACCTGGCCGCCTTCGCGACAGCGATCACCGACGCCAGCGGCGGCGAGGTCTACGGCACCGGCTTCGAGGCCCAGACCCTCGCGAACATCCTCGTCTTCACGCGCCAGCGCGGCGAGGACTTCTTCACCGAGGACGACCGGCTCGGCGTCACCGCCGCCACCGTCCAGGCCTGGTTCGAGATGATCAACGGGATGCGCGCCGACGGCGGCTTTCCGCCCGCCGGGTTCTTCGAGAACATCGGCGGCTCGGCAGACCAGTCCTACATCGCGCAGGGCAAGCTCGCCTCGCAGATCATCCCCACCAACAACTTCCTCGGCTACAACGAGGCGTGCGGCGGGACGCTCGCGCTGCTGCGCATGCCCGGCGAGACGCAGGGCGCGCGCCGCGGCCAGTCGGTCGACTGCCCGCACCTGTGGTCGGTCGCGTCCGAGTCGGAGCACCCGGAGACGGCGCTGAAGCTGCTGGACTTCCTGCTCAACGACCCGGCCGCGTCCCTCGCGACGGGCACCACGCGCGGCGTCCCCGCGAACGCCGAGGTGGCCGAGGAGATCAAGTCCTCGCTGGAGCCCGACGACCAGCTCGCCACGGACTTCCTCATCTCGCTCCAGGGCGAGGACCTCCCGCGCTCGCTGCTGTACCCGCCCGGCGGGTCGGCCGTGTTCGACTTCCTCGACGCGCTGGCGGTCGAGGTCGAGTTCGGGCGCGTCGGCCCGGCCGACGCCGCCGCGCAGTTCATCGAGCAGGCCGAAGGGGCCATTGCAGGGTGAGCACCGAGACCGCCGTCATGCCGGAGGCGGACGTGCCGCCGGCCCCGGGAGACGGGCGCCCCTCCGCAGGGCGCCTCCGGGGCCGGCGGGCGCGTAAGGACCGCGCCGGCTACCTGTTCCTCCTCCCGTGGTTCATCGGGATGCTGTTCACCGTGGTGCCGTTCTTCGCGTCGCTGTACCTGGCGTTCACGGACTACAACCTGCTGAACAGTCCGAAGTGGATCGGGTTTGAGAACTTCACCGCGATGTTCCGGGACCCGGTGCTGCTCAAGTCGTTGCAGGTCACGTTCGTCTACACGTTCGTGTCGGTGCCGCTGTCGCTGGCGGCGGCGCTGGGCGTGGCGATGATCCTGAACAAGGGCATCAGGGCGCTCCCGGTGTACCGGGCCGTGTTCTACCTGCCCTCGCTCCTCGGGGCGTCGGTGGCCGTGGTCCTGCTGTGGCGCTACGTCTTCGGGCTCGACGGGATCGTGAACGCGTTCCTCGGCTGGTTCGGGGTGCCCGCGATCGCGTGGACCTCCGACCCCGACTACGCGCTGACGACGCTCATCATCCTGCATATCTGGACGTTCGGTTCGCCGATGGTGATCTTCCTGGCGGGCCTGCGGCAGATCCCGGTCATGTACTACGAGGCGGCGGCGGTCGATGGGGCGTCGAAGTGGCGCCGGTTCCGCTCGATCACGCTGCCGCTCTTGAGCCCCATCATCTTCTTCAACCTGATCCAGTCGCTCATCGCGTCGTTCCAGACGTTCACGCAGGGCTTCGTGATGAACGACGGCGGCGGCGGTCCGGCGAACTCCACATTGTTCTACAACTTGTACCTGTACCAGCAGGGCTTCAACCAGTTCAACATGGGCTACGCCTCGGCGATGGCCTGGACCCTGCTGGTCATCATCGCCGCGTTCACCGCCCTGACGTTCTTCTCCGCGAAGTACTGGGTCAACTACGACAACTGAGGCCGCATCGATGACAACGACCTTGCAATCCCCGAAGGCGCGGCGCCCGGACGAGGACGCGCTGATCGAGCGGTTCGGTTCGAGCCGCAAATCCCGCTTCGCCAGGCACCTCGCGCTGTGCCTCATCGGCCTGTTCATGATGTACCCGCTGCTGTGGCTGGTGTCGAGCTCGGTGAAGCCGAACGGGCTGATCTTCTCGGACCTGTCGCTGTGGCCGGCCGAGTGGAGCCCGCAGAACTACGCGGACGGGTGGACGGCCCTGGAGTACGACTTCGGGGTCTACTTCTCGAACTCGATCGTCATCGTGGTGCTCAGCATCGTGGGGAACCTGTTCTCGTGCTCCCTTGCGGCGTACGGGTTCGCGCGGCTGAACTTCACCGGGCGCAAGCTCTTCTTCGCGCTCATGCTCGGGACGATGATGCTCCCGGGGCACGTGCTGCTCATCCCGCAGTACATCCTGTTCGCGAAGCTCGGCTGGCTCAACACGTACTACCCGCTGCTGGTGCCGAACTTCCTGGCCACCAACGCGTTCTACATCTTCCTGATGGTGCAGTTCATGCGCCAGCTCCCGCAGGAGCTCGACGACGCGGCCCGGATCGACGGGTGCGGGCCGTTCCGCACGTTCTGGAGCATCATCCTGCCGCTGTGCCGCCCGGCGTTCGCGACGACCGCGATCTTCACGTTCATCTCGGTGTGGAACGAGTTCTTCGGGCCGCTGCTGTACCTGACGGACCCCGAGCTGTACACGGTGCCGCTGGCGCTGCGGCAGTTCGTGGACTCGGAGGGCCAGTCGCAGTGGGGGCAGATGTTCGCGATGTCGGTGCTGTCGCTCGCGCCGATCATCGGCTTCTTCATCGCCGGACAGAAGTACCTGGTCAAGGGCATCGCCACGACCGGGCTCAAATAGAAGGAACGCCTTGACGAATCCGCTCCACGCCGACGTCCGCGGAGGCGCGGCTCCGATATGGACCGCCGACCTCGGCGACGGCACGTACCGCAACCCGGTCCTCAACGCGGACTGGTCCGACCCCGACGCGGTCCGGGTCGGCGACGACTTCTACCTGACCGCTTCCAGCTTCCACCGGGTGCCGGGCCTGCCGGTCCTGCACAGCCGGGACCTCGTGAACTGGACGGTCATCGGGCACGCGCTCACGAGGCTCGTGCCGGAGGAGGACTTCCGGACGCCGCAGCGCGGCGGCGGCGTCTGGGCCCCGGCCCTGCGCCACCACGCGGGCCGCTTCTGGATCGTGTACCCGGACCCCGACCGGGGCCTGTTCGTCACGAGCGCCAAGAACCCGGCCGGGCCTTGGAGCGAGCCGCTGCTGCTGAAGGGCGGCAAGGGGCTCATCGATCCCTGTCCACTGTGGGACGAGGACGGGTCGGCATACCTGGTGCACGGGTGGGCCAAGAGCCGGTCCGGGATCAACAACCGGTTGACCGTGCACCGCATGAGCACTGATGCGACCGAGTTGCTCGACGAGGGCGCGGTGGTGATCGACGGCGACGCGCTGGACGGGTACCGGACCCTCGAAGGCCCGAAGTTCTATAAGCGCGACGGCTGGTACTGGATCTTCGCCCCTGCGGGCGGGGTCGCGCAGGGCTGGCAGTCGGCGTTCCGGTCCCGGGACCCGTTCGGGCCGTATGAGGACCGGATCGTGCTCGCGCAGGGCTCGACGTCGGTGAACGGGCCGCACCAGGGCGCGTGGCTGGATACGCCCGACGGCACGGACTGGTTCCTGCACTTCCAGGACAAGGGGTTCCTGGGGCGGGTGGTCCACCTCCAGCCGATGCGGTGGAGCGAGGATGGCTGGCCCGTGATCGGCGACGGCGGCGAACCGGTGGCGGTGCACGCCAAGCCGATCCAGGGCGAGCCGGTGGCGGCGCCCGCCGCGGCGGACGACTTCGCGAACGGCATCGGACTCCAGTGGAGCTGGCAGGCGAACCCGGAGCCGCACTGGATCGAGTCGGCGGGGGTAAAGGGCGGTGGATTGCGGCTGAAGTGCGTGCCCGGACCGGCCGATCTGCGGTTCCTGCCGAACCTGCTGGGGCAGCTGCTGCCGAACGACGACTTCCGGGCCGAGGTCGCGGTGTCGCTCGACGACGCCGCACCCGGGGACCGGACCGGGCTCGCGATCGTGGGCGACACCTATGCGTGGATCGGCTTGGAGCGCAAGGAGAACGGGACCTTCCTCGTGCACCGCACTGCGGAGGACGGCGTCGAGACCGATGCGGCCGAACCGGTGGCGGTCGACGGAGCGGCTACGCTTGCGGTGGAGGTCGAGCCCGGAGGCCAGTGCCGCTTCGCCGCGTGGAGCGGAGACGACTCCAACCGGCAGAGAAGACGGATTCAAAACCCGTACATTGTGGGTTCGAATCCCACCCGGGCTACCGATGCGGCGCTTGTCGGCGAACCGTTCCAGGCCACCGAAGGGCGGTGGGTCGGGGCCGCGCTCGGGTTGTTCGCGAGCGGTGCGGGGGACGGCGGCTCTGCGGCGTTCGGGCCGTTCAGCGTCGAGGCGCGGTCGGGTGACCATGGATGAGCAGGTCACGCTCGTCCAGACGCATCCGCTGAGCCTCGGCGGCGCCACGGTCGCGGAGTACGTGTGGCGACCGCACCTGCCGAGCCTGCTGTCGCCGCGGCCGTACCTCCACCCCGTGCGGACCCTCGCCGGGACCGAGGTCACCGAGGCCATGCCCGTCGACCACCTCCACCACCTGGGCGCGAGCGTCGCCGTCCCGGACGTCGGCGGCGTCAACTTCTGGGGCGGGCGGACTTACGTGCGCGGCAAGGGGTCCGTGCCGCTGCCGAACCACGGCGTGCAGCGCCACCACCGCTGGGAGGCCCGGACCGACGCCGTGCTCGCGCACGAGCTGCGGTGGGTCGGGCCCGACGGGGCGACGGTGCTCCGCGAGCGGCGCAGGATCGCCGCCCGGCCGCTCGACGACCGGGCGTGGGCGCTCGACTTCCGGTACGCGATGCACAGCGCCGCGGCCGGGCCGCTGGAGTTCTCCAGCCCGGGGGCCAAGGGCCGCATCGGGGCCGGGTACGGCGGGTTCTTCTGGCGCGCGAACCGCGGCCTGCGGAGCGTGCGCCTCCTCGGGCCCGGCGGCGAGGGGGCCGCGCGGCTGCACGGGTCGCGGGGGCGGTGGGTCGCGCTCAGCGCGAGCGGGCCCGACCCGTGGACGCTCGTATTCATCGACGTTGCGGCCCAAGGGGACCCGTGGTTCGTGCGCGGCGACGACTACGTGGGGGTCGGCGCGTCGCTGGCCTGGGCGGAGGCGTTCTCGGTCGCGCCGGGGGAGGGTCCGCGGCGACGTATCATCACGGTAGTCGCGGACGGCGCGCTCGGGCCCAGGGAGACAGCGGACCTGGCGGCGTCGGTGTCCGCGGCCTCGGCGGAGCCGGATCGTGGATCGTAGATCCTATAGGATATCGGATCCGGGGCCCGGTATCGTACGGCCGGGACCGGCCGTTCTCTTGGGAGGCGCAATGGAGCACTCCGGCACGACGGGCTCGGTGGTCGCCGAACGGCCCGACGCCTTGGCACTGCACGTCGACGGCCGTGAGGTCGCCAGCTACGTGTGGCGCTCGCACCTGCCCGCCTCCACCGCGCCCCGCCCGTACCTCCACCCCGTGCGCACCCTCGCGGGCACCGTCGTCACCGACGCGCGCCCCCACTCGCACACGCACCAGCTCGGCATCAGCATCGCCGCGCCCGACATCGGCGGCCGCAACTTCTGGGGCGGGCGCACCTTCGTCGCCGGGCACGGCCCGGCCTGGCTCGACGACCATGGCGCGCAGCAGCACCGCCGCTGGCTGCGGCACACCGAGTCCGAACTCGCGCACACCCTCAACTGGGTCGACCGGGACGGCGCCGAACTGCTCTACGAGCGCCGCGAGATCGCCTGCCACCCCCTCTCTCCCGGAGCCTGGACGCTCTCGGTCCGCACGAGGCTACTCAACGCCACCGACAATCCGCTCCAGATCCGCAGCCCCGCGGCCCTCGGCCGCGTCGGCGCCGGCTACGGCGGGTTCTTCTGGCGCGGGCCGTCCAGGTCCGAGCGGGTCCGCGTGCTCAGCTCCGCCGGGGACGGCGAGCGCGCCGTCAACGGCACCACCGCCGAATGGGTGGCCGTCTCCGGTGCTGGACAAGGGGGGTGGACCGTCGTGTTCGCGCCCGCTGATGCGATCACCGCCGCCGACCGGTGGTTCGTGCGCTCGCGCGACTACCTCGGCGTGGGGTCCTCGCTCACTTGGGACCGTCCACTGGTGCTGGAGCCGGGCGGCGCGATCGCACGGCATATCCTCGCAGTCGTGGCGGACGGCACTCTCGACTCGGACGCGGCCGGCGCGCTGGCCGCGTCGGCGCGGTCCGCGCCGTGACCGGCGACCCCGCGCGCCAGGAGCGCCTCCGCGAACTCAACCTGGGCCTGGTGTTCCGCGAGGTCCTCGCCGCCGACGCGCCGCTCTCGCGCACCGAGCTGGCCGCCGCGACCGGCCTGACCCGCCCCACGATCACCCGGATCGTGGAAGAGCTGCTCGCCGGGCGGCTCGTCACCGAGACCGGCACCAACCCCGACGGCCGCGCCGGGCGCCCCCGCGTCGGGCTCACCCTGTCGCGCACCGGACCCGCGGGCCTCGGGCTCGACATCCGCTCGGACGGGCTCGCCGCGTGCGTCGTGGACCTCGCCGGACGGGTGCGGCACCTCGCGTTCGCGCCGCTCACCGACACCGACGCGCCCGCGGTCCTCGAACGCCTGGGCCGCATGGCAGCTGAGGCCGTCACGGCCGCCGCCGCCGAAGACCTCACCGTGGTCACCGCGACGCTCGCCGTCCCCGGACCCGTCGACGGCGGGATCGTGCGCACCGCGCCCGCGCTCGGCTGGCGCGACGTTCCGGCCGCCGACCTCCTCGACGCCGCGCTCTCGGGCCTCGGCCTGGCGACCGCCGTCGACTCGGAGGCGAACCTCGCCGCCCGCGGCGAGCTCCACGCCACCGGCGCCGACCGCGCGCTCACTCACTTCGTCTATGTGTCAGGCGGACTCGACATCGGCGCGGGCCTCGTCATGGACGGCCGCCTCATGCGCGGCGCCCGCGGCTGGGGCGGCGAACTCGGCCACGTCACCGTCGACCCCGAAGGCAAGCCGTGCCGGTGCGGCTCGCGCGGGTGCCTCCAGACCTATGCGAGCCTGCCCGCGCTCCTCGGCGGCGAGGTCGTCCCGGCCGGGGCCAGCCCCGAGTCCGTGATCCTCGGCCGCGCCGATGCGGGCCGCCCCGAGACCCTCGCGGCCCTCGACGCCGCTGCGAGCGCCCTCGGCGTCGCGCTCGCGAACGTGTGCAACCTCCTCGGGGTCGACACGGTGTTCCTCGGCGGCAGCTTCGCGCTCCTGGACTCCTGGCTCTCCGCGGGCGTGCAGGCGGAACTGTCCCAACGGGTCCTGTTCGCCGACTGGGCCCCCGTCACCGTCCGGCCCGCGACCATCGGCCCCGACGCCGCCGCGATCGGCGCGGCCCTCGCCGTCGTCGACCGCGTCAGCGCCGACCCGTCCGCCTGGCTCGCCGCCAACCGCTAGACGGAAGCGACCCCTCCCTCGGTTCGCATCATCAGGACTTCGGTTGGTCCTTGCAGCGACATCCCGCCATGAAGGAGGTCGCGCCAGCTTGCATCTGGTCGCCTCTGACATGGGAGTTCTCGTATTTCAGGTGAATGTGGTGGCGGCTGTGGCGGCTCCGGCGGAAGGTGTGGGAGATAGTCCGGGGCTTGGATGCCGGGTCTGGATTGATGCACGGGGACGCCGACCTTCTCAGTGTCCTGGGTTGGATTGCGGCTTCGCTGGAGGATGGTTTCTCCGGTCAGGGCGGGCGGCGACAAGGGGGTGGGTGGTGGGGCGGGGTCTGGTGCTGTGGCTTTGGGGTGTGTTGGGGTGCGGGTTGTTTGGCGGCGACGGAGTGGTGTGGGGGCGGGCCAAGCTTGGACGCCGGGCCTGGGGTTTTGATGTGCCTGTGCTTGTGCCTTCGCTTTCCTTCTCCCGCCCTGGTTGGGTGGTCCGGGGCGGGCGGGTTCAGAAGGGCGGGTCTTCTGGGCTGCCGGTCGGGATCGGTTCCCGATGGCTGGCCGCAGGCGGGGGCGGTCCGGTCGGCCTGCTCGCCTTGGCCGGTGCAGGCTCTTTGGCCTGGGGTGTGAAGCGTGTTCGGCATTTGGCTCTGGCTGCCCGGATCGAGGCGAGGGCTCTTTGCCGTTCGGCCTGTTCGGCTCGTGCGTCGAGGTCGGGTTTGAGGGTGGGGGACCATTCGGTGCGGTAGAGGCCGGTCGGGAACACATCCCAGTCCGTGTCCTGGTTTTCGGTGTCCATGTCCGCATCGGTGCGCCAGTCGGAGCATCCGCATTCCCTGGCCTGCCCGGCCCCGGTGTCATCACCGGTGGCGGGGTGGTCGTGGTGGGTGATGGTCGCCTGGCCGGGGCCGGTCTTTTCGATCGTCCAGCCGGTGGTGTGGATGCGGCCGTGGTGGAACCGGCACAGGAGGATCAGGTTGTCGGCACTGGTGTCGCCGCCGTCGGCCCAGTGCTGGATGTGGTGGGCTTCGGTCCAGGCGACCGGGCGCGAGCAGCCCGACCAGGCGCACCCTTCCCGCTGCTCCAGTTCGAGCTTGCGGCGCAGCGCGGCATTGGGGAGGCGGGCGGCCCTGCCGAGTTCGATTGCCTCGCCGGTCGCGTAGTCGAAGACGCCGGGGATGATCCCGGCTTCGCATGCCATCAGGCGGGCTTTGGCGACCGAGACGGGCTGGCCTTCCAGGAGGGGCGTGCGGCCGGTGTCCTTGCCCTGCAGGGTGTCGATGTCCACCATGAGGTCCAGGGTGGCGGTGTGGCCGTGGCGCTTGACTGCGTCGGGGCTGGTGCCGTAGCTGGCGAGGAGTTGGTGGAGGGCTTCGGCGTGCCGGTTCGGCTGCGCCGGGAGCACCCCGTCGAGGTCTTGTTCGTCTTGGCGGGGCGGGGGGCAGGCGGTCTTGAGGTACTTGTCGAGGAGTCTGCCGGTGTCGCCGGAGAGTTCGCCGGAGAGGGCCCACATGCCGTTGTCGGTCTCGGCCAGTTCGATCCATTGGAGGGACTGCTGGCCGAGGGAGTCGAGGAGTTCGGACTCCTCGGCCAGGTGGGCGGCCAGTTCATCAAGGTGCCGCTGGAGGTCTTTGAAGGGGGCGTGCTGGCAGTACTGGGCGATCAGGTGTTCGGGTGTCGCGCACAGCACCGCAGGATCGAAGGGGGAGGCCACGGGGGTGCGGAAGGGGGTGAGGGCGAACAGGCGCATCGCAGGGGACCGGTCGAGTTGCCTGACGGCGTAGGCGACCTGGTCGATTCTGGCCTGCCCGGAGACGGCTGCTTCGACGAGTGCCCGGAATTTGGTGGAGAGGCGGGCGATGGCGGCGATGTCGGCGGCGGTGCGGTGGGTGAAGTCGAAGGTGGAGATGAGCCAGTCGCGCAGGGCGGAGAAGCCGAAGGCGGTGCGGTGGAGGTTCGCCTGCTTGGCGTCGATGACCGCGGCGAGGACCTGGGCGTACTGGGTGTTGACTACCGTGGCGGCGCCTTCGAGGAGGGTCTGGATGGTCTGGGCCTGGTCGCTTGCGCTGGTGCGGGCTTCGATCGTATTGGCCGCCATCGGGATCACCCCCTCGCCTGTCGCTGTTCTCGAATGTGTCGCCTGTTTCCGTCTGCCTGTTCGATGAACGTGCTTCAATTGTGACGCTGTGTGCTAAAGTGCGTCAACACCCAGAAGGGTGATCTTTGGTGAGGAAGTTTCATCCAGCCCCGGCCGCACCACCGCTCTCTTTCCCTCCCGCCCGCCCCCGGACCCCAAGGCCGCCAACCCGACCCAAGCGCAATGGGACCTCTTCGTCGCTGCCCGCACTAGCCAGCACCCCACCGGACCAGAGAGTCAATCACTTGAGCAGCCCTTCCAGTGCGGCCCACTGGAGGAGCATCACCGTCTTCGCGTCGGCGATCTCGCCGGTGCGGACCATGCTGAGCGCCTTCGCGAACGGCAGCTCCACGACGGCGATGTCCTCGCCCTCCTCGGCGACGCCCGCGCGGTCGGCGAGCGGGGACGACCCGTCGTACGGGGCCGCGAAGCAGTGCAGGCGCTCGGTGACCGAGCCGGGGGACATGTACGGCGCGAACACGCGCTGCGGCTCGCCGATCGCGAGGCCGGTCTCCTCGGCGGCCTCGCGGCGGATCGCCTCCTCGGGCGCGTCGCCGTCGAGCAGGCCCGCCGGGACCTCCAAGAGCATCCCGTCGGGGTGCCCGTTCACATACGCGGGCAGTCGGAACTGGCGCGTGAGGACGACCGTGCCGCGCCCGGCGTCGTAGAGGAGGACCGCCGCGCCGTCGCCGCGGTCGTAGGTCTCGCGCTGCTGCCGGGTCCAGGTACCGTCGGGGCCGCGGTAGTCGAACGTGGTCTTGCGCAGCACGTACCAGTCGCTGGAGAGCAGCTCGACGTCGACGATGCGCACGTCCGGGTTCCCGTCCAGGCCCCGCCCCTGCCGGTCGAGCCCGGTGCGGCCGCGGCGGTCCGGGGTGTCGATCCCTGCGGTCATCGCGATGCCTCTTTTCGATAATGTGTGAATACGTTTGATTTTGATGATACTGCGGGGATTCCTCGGCGGCGAACGCCATGGTACGGTCACCTGCATACCGACCAGACGGTTTGGAGTCGTGGATGCAGAGGTTCGCGGACAGAGTCGCCCTCATCACCGGAGCGAGCAGGGGCATCGGCTTCGCCGTCGCCCGGCGGCTCGTCGACGAGGGCGCGTCGGTCGTCGTCACCGGTCGCGACGAGGAGGCCCTCAAGGCCGCCGTCGCCGAACTCGGCGAGGAGCGCGCCGCCGGCGTCCCCGGCAAGGCCGACGACCCCGCCCACCGGGACGCGGCCGTCGCGCACGCCGCCGAGCGGTTCGGCGGCCTCGACCATCTCGTCAACAACGCCGGGATCAACCCCGCGTACGGGCCCCTCACCGGCATCGACTTCGACGCGGCCCGCAAGATCCTGGAGGTCAACGTGCTCGCCGCGCTCGCCTGGACGAGCGCGGCCCTCAAGGGAGGGCGGCTGAAGTCGGTCGTGAACATGGCCTCGATCGCGGGCACCGCCGCCAGCCCCGGCATCGGCTTCTACGGGATCTCCAAGGCCGCGTTGATCAACCAGACCCAGCAGCTCGCCGCGGAGCTCGCGCCCGCCGCCCGCGTCAACGCGCTCGCGCCCGCGGTCGTCAAGTCCCGCTTCTCGAAGGCGCTCTACGAGGGCCGCGAGGCCGAGGCCGCCGCCGCGTACCCGCTCGCGCGGCTCGGGGAGCCCGAGGACGTCGCCGGGCCGGCCGCGTTCCTGCTCTCGGACGACGCCGCCTGGATCACCGGTCAGACGATCCTCGTGGACGGCGGCGCCAGCGCCCGCCTCACCTGGTGAAGGATGGGAGCCATGAAGACGAAGAACGTGGCCGACGAGGTGCTCCGCGCCGCCCTCGAACTGTTCGCCGCGCAGGGGTACGCCAACACCAGCGTCCAGCAGATCGTGCAGGCCGCGGGCGTCACCAAGGGCGCCATGTACCACTACTTCACGTCCAAGGACGACCTGCTGTTCGCGATCTACGAGCGGATGCTGTCGCTCCAGAAGCGCCGCCTCGACGAGATCACCGCGGCGGGCGGCGAGACCGAGGACGTGCTGCGGGCGGTGTGCGAGGACGTGGTGGTGACCTCGATCGACTTCCTCCCCGAGGGCACGGTGTTCTTCCGCAGCCAGCACATGCTCACGCCCGAGCGGCAGGCCGAGGTCAAGCGGCGCAGGCGCGAGTACCACGACAAGTTCGCCGAGCTCATCGTGCGCGGGCAGGAGGAGAAGCGGTTCCGCGACGACGTGCCCGTCTCGGTCCTCATCGCGCACTTCTTCTCCGACATCCACTACCTGCCCCACTGGTTCACCTACGAGGGGCCCGAGAACGAGGCCGAACTGGCCGCCCAGATCACCGAGCTGTTCCTGCGGAGCCTGCGGAGGGCCGATGGCTGAGACCATGCGCGCGTGGCGGATCGGCGCCTACGGGGAGCCCGCCGACGTCATGGCACTCGGCGAGGCGCCCGTGCCCGAGGCCGGGCCCGGCGAGGTCCTGATCCGCAATCGCGCTGTGGCCGTGAACTTCCCGGACGTGCTGCTCGCACGCGGGCAGTACCAGGAGCGGCCGCCGCTGCCGTTCACGCCCGGGATCGAGCTGTGCGGCGAGGTCGCCGCGCTCGGGCCCGGCGCGGAGCGGTTCGCGGTGGGGCAGCGGGTGGTCGCGACCGCGATCGGCGTCATGGCCGAGTACGCCGCCGTGCCGGAGGCGTCGGTCCACGAGGCGCCGGACGCCCTGGACGACGCGGCCGCCGCGGCGTTCCTCATCGCGTACCAGACCGCCTGGTTCGGACTCCACCGGCGCGCGAATATCCAGAGTGGAGAAACACTCCTCGTCCATGCCGCCGCGGGCGGCGTCGGCACTGCCGCCTGCCAGCTCGGCGCGGTCGCCGGGGCCGAGGTGATCGGCGTCGTCGGCTCCGAGGCCAAAGCGCGCGTTGCGGAAGCGTCCGGGGCGGCGCGGGTGCTGCTGCGCGGCGAGGACTGGGCCGGCGCGGTCAAGGCCGCCGGGGGAGCGGACGTCGTGTTCGACCCTGTCGGCGGCGCCGCGTTCACCGGGTCCGCCAGGGCCGTGGGCTTCGAGGGCCGCATCGTCGTGGTCGGCTTCGCCTCCGGGGAGGTCCCGCCCGTGCGCGCCGACCACGCCCTGGTCAAGAACTACAGCGTCCTCGGCCTCCATTGGGCCCTGTACCAGCGCCGCCGCCCCGACCTCGTCGCCGAGGCGCACGCCGAGCTGACCCGCCTCGCCGCCGAAGGGGCCGTGCGGCCCGTCGTCTCGGCGGCGGTGCCCTTCGCCGATGCGGCGCAGGCGGTCCAGCGGCTCGCCGACGGCGGGACCACCGGGCGGCTCGTGGTGGCGGTGGGGGAGTGAACGGCCTGGCCGGGCGCACCGCGATCGTCACCGGCGGCGCCCGCGGCATCGGCGAGGCGTACGTGCGGGCCCTGCACGCCGAGGGCATGCGGGTCGTGATCGCCGATGTCCTTGCAGAACAAGGGAAGGCGCTGGCCGAGGAGCTGGACGGGGCGCGGTTCTGCGCGCTCGACGTGACCGACGAGGGCGCCTGGGACGCCGCGGTCGCGGCGACGCTCGACGCGTTCGGGGCGGTCGACGTGCTCGTCAACAACGCCGGGATCGCGAACGCCGCCCCCATCGAGCACTTCACGCTGGCGAAGTGGAACGCGGTGCTGGCGGTGAACCTCACGGGCGTGTTCCTCGGCTGCCGGGCCGTCGTGCCCGCCATGAAGGCCGCCGGGCGCGGCGCCATCGTCAACGTGTCCTCTGTGGAAGGGCTGCGCGGTTCGGAACGGCTGCACGGCTACACCGCGGCCAAGTTCGGCGTCCGCGGGCTCACCAAGTCGCTCGCCGTCGAGCTCGGGCCCGCCGGGATCCGCGTCAACTCGCTCCATCCCGGGTTCGTCGCCACGGACATGACCACCCGGATCGACCCCGGCCGGCTCCAGATCCCGCTGGGGCGCCCCGGCGTCCCCGCCGATCTCGCCGGGGCCATCGTGTTCCTCGCAGGGGACGCCTCCGCGTACCTCACCGGCGCCGAGATCGTCGTCGACGGCGGCATGACCGTCGGCATCCCTCACACCTGACCTGCCGAAAGACACGCAAGATATCGACATGGATTCACTGTCCTCAGCACATACCGTCCGGTCGGTATCTAGGGTATGGTGAGACCACCCCCACACGAAGAGGTGCGCGCATGACCCCCTCCCCGCCCCGACTCGCCGTGAGCGGCCTCGAAGTCGCCTTCGGCGGCCTCACCGCCCTCGACGGCGTGAGCTTCGACGTCCGCCCCGGCGAGACCGTCGCCCTCATCGGCCCCAACGGCGCGGGCAAGACCACCGCCTTCAACGCGATCTGCGGACTCGTCAAGCCTCGCAAGGGAACCGTGCACATCGACGGGCGGCCCGCCCCCGCCCGGACCACCCGCCTCCTCGCCGCGGGCGTCGCCCGCACCCTCCAGGGACTCGGCCTGTTCGACCGCCTCACCGTCCTCGACAACGTCCGCGCGCCCCTCATCGCGCTCCGGGACCGCGACGCGGACGCCAAGGCCCGCACCGTCCTCGACGACCTCGGCCTGACCGGACTCGCCGACCGGCCCGCGGGCGCCCTGCCCTACCCCGAGCGCAAGCGCGTCGCGCTCGCCCGCGCCCTCGCGCCGCGCCCGCGGCTCCTGCTCCTCGACGAGCCCGCGGGCGGCCTCGGCCCCGCCGACATCGACGCCCTCGCCGAGACCGTCGACCGCCTCGACTGCGCCGTCCTCCTCGTGGAGCACCACGTCGACTTCGTCATGCGCACCGCCGACCGCATCGTCGTCCTCGACTTCGGCCGCGTGATCGCCACCGGCACCCCCGACGAGGTCCGCGACGACCCCGCCGTCGAAGCCGCGTACCTGGGTGTGGAGGCCGCCGCATGAGCGCCCTCGCCTGCGACGGCCTCACCGTCGGCTACGGCGACGGCGCCCCCGTCATCGACGGGCTGCACCTCGACCTCGCCGAAGGCGCCGTCACCGCCCTCCTCGGCGCCAACGGCGCCGGGAAGACCACGCTCCTGCGGGCCCTCACCGGGCTGGTCCCGCTGCGCGCGGGGCGGATCCTCCTCGGCGGCACCGACCTGACCGGTATGTCCACTGAGGATCGGATGCGGGCCGGACTCGGACTCGTGCCCGAAGGGCGCAGCACGGTCGTGGAGCTCACCGTGGACGAGAACCTGCGCCTCGGCGGGCTCTGGCGGCACAAGGCGAAGGCCCGCAAGGCCGCCGTGGAGGAGATGTACGGACTGTTCCCCGCGCTCGACCGGCGCCGCCGCACGCCCGGCCACACGCTCTCGGGCGGGGAGCGGCAGATGCTCGCCCTCGCCCGCGCCCTCCTCGCCCGGCCCCGCGTGCTCCTGCTCGACGAGCCGTCGCTCGGTCTGGCGCCCAAGGCGACCGCGCAGCTCCTCGGCGTGCTCCGCGAGACCGCGGCCCGCACCGGACTGACGGTGCTCCTCGCCGAGCAGAACGCCGCGAGCGCGCTCTCGGTCGCCGAAAGGGGCGTCGTGCTCTCGCTCGGCGCGGTCGCCGCCGACCGCCCGGCCGCCGAACTCGCCGCCGACCCGGCCCTGCGCCACGCCTACCTGGGGTTCTGATGGAACGAGCCCCCGCACTCGCCCCCCGGCACGAAACGGAGCCGCGCTGATGGACCGCCTCCTGTTCCTCCTCGCCGCCGGGCTCGCCCGCGGCGCCGTCCTCGCGCTCTTCGCGCTCTCGCTCGTGATCGTCTGGCGCGCCGCGAGAGTCGTCAACTTCGCGCAGGCCGCCATGGCCGCCGCCGCCGTGTACGCGGCCTTCCACGCCACCGCCGCCACCGGCTCCTACTGGATCGGCCTCGCCACGGGCCTCGCCGCCGGGGCGCTCCTCGGCGCCGCCGTCGAACGCGGCCTCATGCGGCGCCTGCCCGCGCACGCGCCGCTCCCGGGCATCATCGTCGCGATCGGACTCGTCATGGTCCTCCAAGCCGGGCTCGCCATCGCCTTCGGCCCTGAGCACCGGCCCATGCATCCGCCGTTCTCGCAGCGGCCCTTCGTGATCGGCGGTGTGCCCCTGCTCTCCCCGTACGACTTGTTCACGCTCGGCGCGGCCGCCGCGGTCATGGCCGCCCTGGCGCTGCTGTTCAACCGCACCCCGCTGGGCCTGCGACTGCGGGCCGCGGCGTTCGCGCCCGAGACCGCCCGGCTCGCCGGGGTGCGCGTCCCGCGCATGGTCGCACTCGGCTGGGCCCTGTCGGCCGCCGCCGCGGCGCTCGCCGCACTCCTGCTGGTGCCCACCGAACTCGGGCTCAACCCGCACGCCGTGGACCTCCTGTTCGTGAACGCGTTCGCCGTCGCCGTCATCGGCGGCCTCGACTCGCCCGCCGGGGCGCTCCTCGCCGGGATCGGCACCGGCCTGCTCGTCAGCCTCGTCACCGGGTACGCCTCCGCGTCCGCGGCCCCGCTCGCCGTCCTCGCGCTCATGACCCTCGTGCTCCTGGTCCGCCCCGGCGGCCTCCTCGCCGCGAAGGAGGCCCGCACCGCATGAAAACCCCGCTGCGCGCCCTCCTCCTCACCGTCCTCGCCCTCGGCGGGACCTTCGGGCTCGACCCGTTCCGCAACTACCAGCTCGCCGCCGCCGCCGCGTGCTTCGCCGCCGTCGCGGGCCTCACCGTCCTCGTCGGCCTCACCGGGCAGCTGTCCCTCGGCCACGCGGTCCTCATGGCCGCCGGAGGCTACGGATTCGCTTGGGCCGCAACGGCAGTGGACGGTCCATGGCCGCTCGCACTGCTCGCCGGCCTCCTCGCCGCGGCCCTGGCGTCCGGCCTCCTCGGGCTGCTCCTCGGCGCCGCCGCCGCGCGCCTGCGCGGCCCCTACCTCGCCGGACTCACCCTCGCCCTCGTCATCGCCCTCTCCGCCGCGGCGGGCGCCCTGCCGCTCGGCGGCGACCAGGGCGTCCGCGCGCCCTTCTTCCCCGTGCCCGAAGCGCTCTCGGCGCTCATCGCCGTCGAGCAGTGGCACGCGTGGCTCGCGATCACCGTCGCCGCGGCCGCAGTCACGCCGCTCGCCGTCCTCCGCTCCGGCCCGGCCGGGCTGCGCATGCGCGCGGTCCTCGACGACGAGACCGCCGCCCGGCTCTCCGGCATCGACCCCGGGCGCGTGAAGACCGGCGCGTTCGTCGCCTCCGCGATCCCCGCGGGGCTCGGCGGCGCGGTCCTGGCGATCGCCACCCAGCAGGTCACGCCCGGCGGATACGGCCTCGCGTTCTCGCTGTCGCTCGTCGTCGCGGCCGTCGCCGGCGGCCTCGGCAGCATCGGCGGCGCCGCCGCAGGGGCGGTCCTGGTGACCGTCCTCCCCTGGGCCGCAGACGAACTCGCCGCCCTCGCCCCCGCCGAACTCGGACGGCGGCTCGACGGGAACCTCGCGGTCCTCCTCTTCGGCGCCGCCCTCGTCGCCCTCACCCTCGCCTGGCCCGGCGGCGCCGCCCGCCTGCTCCACCGGGCCCGGGCCCTCCGCTTCGCAACCCCTTCCACGACCACAGAGAGGTGATCGTCATGCGAAACCCCAGAACCCTCAGCACCGCCGCCGCACTGGCCGCGGCCGCCCTCGCCGCCGCCGCGTGCTCCACGCCCGGCGGCGACGAGACCGTCCCCGGCGTCACCGACGACGCCGTCGTCATCGGCACCCACCAGCCGCTCACCGGCCCGGCCGCCGCCGGGTACTCCGCGATCTCCGCGGCCACCGCCGCCTACTTCGCGTACGTCAACGCCAACGGCGGCGTCAACGGCCGCGACATCGAGTACCTCGTCAAGGACGACGCGTACGACCCGGCCGCCACCCAGACCGCCGTGCGCGAACTGGTGACCGAGGACGAGGTCTTCGCGATCGTCAACGGCCTCGGCACCCCCACGCACTCGTCGGTCCTCGACTACCTCGACCAGCAGGGCGTCCCCGACCTGTTCGTCTCCTCCGGGGCGCTGGCCTGGAACCAGCCCGAGGTCTACGACAGCACCTTCGCGTTCAACGCCGACTACGTGACCGAGGGCGCCGCGCTCGCGCAGTACGCCGTCGAGCAGGACCCCGGCGCGGTCGTGTGCGTCCTCGGCCAGGACGACGACTACGGCGAGGGCATCCTCGAAGGCGTCGAGACCGTGGTGGGCTCCAACGAGATCGCCGAGGTCCAGACCTACGCGGTGTCCAGCGAGGACCTCACGGCGCAGCTCGGCGCCATGATGACCGCCGGGTGCGAGGTGAACGTCCTCGGCACCATCAACGGGTTCACCGCGATGGCCGTGGGCACCGCGGCCCAGATGGAGTGGTTCCCGCGGTGGTACGTGTCCTCCTCCGGCGCCGACTACCCGACCCTCGCGGGCTACCTCGGCGAGGACCTCGCCCCCGCGCTCCTCCAGGGCATGGTGAGCGTCAACTACCTGCCCTCCAGCGCGGGCGGCGAATGGGACGCGCTGTTCCGCGAGATCAACGACGAGTACAACGACGGCGCGCCCTACACCGGGAACACGGTCTTCGGGATGAGCGTCGGCTACCTGTTCGCCGAGGCCCTCGCCGCCGCCGGGGACGACCCGACCCGCGAGTCCCTCGTGGCCGCCGTCGAATCGGGCGACCTGGCGGGCAACGGGATCGTGCCCCTCTCGTTCTCCGAGGACGACCACGCCGCCTACCGGGCCGTGGGCGTCACCGTCGTCGACGAGGGCGTCCAGGACTACGCCGGACCGGTGTACGAGGTGACCGCGGGCGGCGTGAACGCGATCGAGGCGTCCCCCGTCCCCCTGGAGAACGAAGGCATCCCGGGCGAGTAGCCCGCGAGCGGAAGGAGACCGATGACCGACATGCCAGGGCTCGACACCGCGGGGCTCGCCCGCTGGCTGGCCCGGGAGCACCCCGGGCTCGCGGGGGAGGGCCCGCTGCGGGCCGCGCTGATCGACGGGGGGCGCTCGAACCTGACGTACCGGGTCGACGGCGCCGAGACCCCGCTGGTGCTGCGGCGCCCGCCCCTGGGCCACGCCCTGCCGACCGCCCACGACATGCGCCGCGAGCACCGGGTCGTCACGGCCCTGCACGGGACGATCCCGGTGCCCGCCACCGTGGACGTCGTGGACGACACCGAGGCCCGCGAGGTCACCGGCACGGTCTTCTTCGTGATGGCGTTCGTCGAGGGCGCGGTCCTGGACCGCCCCGCGCGCAACGCCGACTGGACCCCCGCGGGACTCCACGGCCTCGGGATCGAGGTCGCCGAGATCCTCGCCGACCTCCACGCCGCCGAGCCCGAGGCGCTCGGGCTCGGCGGCTTCGGCCGGCCCGACGGGTACCTGGCGCGCCAGATGCGCACCTGGGCGCGGCAGCTCGACGCGTCCCGGTCCCGGGAGGTCCCGGCCCTGGACGCCCTCGGGACCCGGCTCGCCGCCGCCGTCCCGGACTCCGGCCGCGCCGCGATCGTCCACGGCGACTACCGACTCGACAACATGATCGTCGCCGGGCCGCCCGGATCACCGCGCGTCGCCGCCGTCCTCGACTGGGAGATGGCGAC
This sequence comes from Glycomyces artemisiae, assembly GCF_003002955.1. GTDB lineage: Bacteria > Actinomycetota > Actinomycetes > Mycobacteriales > Micromonosporaceae > Glycomyces > Glycomyces artemisiae. The sequence goes on along the minus strand of NZ_PVTJ01000012.1, from coordinate 112,851 downwards.
CCTCGGCGACCCGCTCGTGGACCTCGGCATGCTCGGCATGTACTGGCACATCACGGAACTCGCCGGCGGCGAGCGGGCCGCGGGCGCGATCGTCCCCGGCGCGGGCTACCCCGCGTTCGGCGAGATCGTCGACGCGTACGCGGCGCGCGCGGGGACGCCCGTCCCCGACCTGCGCTGGTACCGGGCGTTCGCCTGCTACAAGCTTGCGGTGATCCTCGAAGGGGTCCACTTCCGGTACACGAAGGGCCACACCGTGGGCGAGGGCTTCGATGCGATCGGGGCGCTCGTGGCGCCCCTGGCGGAGGAGGGGCTGTGGATTTCCGACCCGACGAGATGACCCGCGCGTTCGCCGACGAGGCGGCCGCGTTCCTCGACGAGCACGTGCTCCCCGCCGAGCCGGTGCTCGCGCAGCAGCTCGCGGCCGCGCCCGGCGAGTGGGGCCCGCGCCCGATCGTGCGCGAGCTCCAGGAGATCGCCCGCGAACGCGGCCTGTGGAACCTGTTCCTGCCGCCGGGACCGCACGGGCGCGGCGGGGGCCTGTCGAACCTCCGGTACGCGCCGGTCGCCGAGATCACCGGCCGCAGCTCCCGGCTCGCCCCGGCCGCGATGAACTGCGCCGCGCCCGACACCGGGAACATGGAGCTCCTCGTCCACTTCGGCACGCCCGAGCAGCAGGAGCGGTGGCTCGAACCGCTCCTGGAGGCCCGCATCCGCTCGGCGTTCTGCATGACCGAGCCGGGCACCGCCTCCTCCGACGCCTCCCAGATCGGGACCCGGGTCCAGCGGGACGGCGGCGAATGGGTCGTCAACGGCCGCAAGTGGTTCGCGACAGGCGCCATGAACCCCGAGTGCGAGCTCCTCGTCGTCATGGGCAAGACCGACCCGAACGGGCCGCGGCACCGGCAGCAGTCGATGGTCCTCGTCCCGCGCGGCACCCCCGGCGTCACCGTCGTCAGGCCGCTCACGGTCCTCGGGTACGACGACCGCGACCACGGCGGGCACGCCGAGATCCGCTTCGAGGACGTGCGCGTCCCCGCCGCGAACCTTCTCGGCGAGCCCGGCGGCGGGTTCGCGATCGCGCAGGCCCGCCTCGGGCCCGGCCGGATCCACCACTGCATGCGCGCCCTCGGCATGGCCGAGCGGGCCCTGGACCTGGTGCGCGGCAGGGCGAACGAGCGGATCGCCTTCGGCGGGCCGCTCGCCCGCCGGGGCGTGGTCCGCGAGTGGGCCGCCGACGCGCGCGTCCAGGTCGAGGCGCTGCGGCTCCTGGTCCTGAAGACCGCGTGGCTCATGGACACCGAGGGGAACCGGGCCGCCATGAAGGAGATCCAGGGGATCAAGGTCGCCGTCCCCCGTGCGGTGCAGGGGATCCTCGACCGCGCGATCCAGCTGTTCGGCGCGGCCGGGCTCACCGGCGACCACCCGCTGGCGGAGATGTTCGCCGCCGCGCGGGCGCTGCGCCTGGCCGACGGCCCCGACGAAGTCCACGCCGCCTCCCTCGGCAAGGCCGAGCTGCGGCTATCATCATCCACAATGGAAGGAGCCGTGCAATGACGCACCGACCCGACCCCGCGATCGACGGCCCCGGCTACGGGACCCTCTCGATCGCCGCCATCCTCGCCGACACCGCGCGCCGCACGCCGGACGCGCCCGCCCTGCACTTCATGGGCGCCACCTTGCATTACGGGGAGCTGTGGGACCAGACCCGCGCCTACGCCGGGGCGCTCGCGGCCCGCGGCGTCGGGCGCGGCTCGCGCGTGGCGATGCTCGTGCCGAACGTCCCGGACTTCCCGCGCGTCTACTACGCGGCGCTCGCGCTCGGCGCCGTGATCGTGCCGATCCACCTGCTGTTCAAGGCCGACGAGATCGTGTTCGTGCTGGAGGACTCCGAGGCCGAGCTCCTCGTGGCCGCCGCGCCGCTCCTCGCCGAGGCCGCCCCCGCCGCGGCGCGCACCGGGACCCCGCTCGTCTCGGTGCTCGCCCCCGAGGGCCTCGAAGTCGGAGGCCGGCCCCTGCCGCGCCTCGAAGCCGAAGCGGCGCAGGCGGACCCGATCGAACGCTACGCCTCGGTCAACCCCCTCGACGCCGCCACGATCCTCTACACGTCGGGGACGACCGGCACGCCGAAGGGCGCGGTCGGCTCGCACCTGGCGATGGTCGAGCAGGTCAACGTCTCCCTCATCGACTCGTTCCCGATGTTCCCCGAGGACGTGGTCTACGGCGGGCTCCCGTTCTTCCACTCCTTCGGGCAGATGGCCGTCCTCAACGTCGCGTTCCGGCGCGGCGCCTCGATCATCCTGCTCCCGAAGTTCGACCCCGACGATGCGCTGGAACTGCTCAACCGCCACGGCGGCACCGTGTTCACGGCGGTGCCCACGAACTTCGCAGGGCTCGTCGAGGCCGCCGGGCGCAACCCCGCGCGACCGCCGCTGCGGTTCGCGGTCTCGGGCGGCGCGGCCCTGCCGGTGGCGCTGCTGGAGGCGTTCGAGGCGGCGTTCGGCGCGCAGGTCCACGAGGGCTACGGGCTCACGGAGACCGCGCCGTCGGCGACGTTCAACAAGGCGGGCGAGCCGATCCGGCCCGGGACCGTCGGCACCCCGATCTGGGGCGTGGACGTCGCGGCGGCCGACGCCGAGACCGAGGACCGCATCGTCCTGCTGGCCCCCGGCGAGCTCGGCGAGATCGTCATCCGCGGCCACAACCTCATGAAGGGCTACCTCGGGCGGCCCGACGCGACGGCCGCGGCGGTCGTGGACGGGTGGTTCCGCTCCGGCGACCTCGGCACCGTCACCGCCGACCACGTCGTGACCATCGTGGACCGCAAGAAGGACATGATCATCCGCAACGGCTACAACGTGTACCCCTCGGAGGTCGAGGCGGTCCTCGCGCGGCATCCGGCGGTGTCGATCGGCGCGGTCTTCGGCGTCCCGCACGACACGCACGGCCAGGAGGTCCACGCGGCGGTCGTCCCCGCGCGGGGCCGGGAGGTCGACGCGGCGGAGGTCGTGGCGTTCATGAAGGAGAAGGTCGCGGCCTACAAGTACCCGCGGGTCGTCCACGTCGTGGAGGCCCTCCCGCTCGGCGCGAGCGGGAAGGTCCTCAAACGCGAACTGGTGCAGAGGTTCACGCCTTAGCGCGCGCCTTCGCCGATCCGCAGCTCCGCCTCCACGGCGGCGCGGACCGGCGCGGGCACCGGCACCGGGCGGCGGCGGGCGCGGTCCACGAACACGTGCGTGAACCGCCCCAGCGCGAGCGGCGCCTCCCGGCCGGGGGCGCCCTCGCGCAGGATCGCCAGGTCCCACGTGATCGAGGTGGTCCCGAGGCGGGCCACCGCGATGTCCACCTCCAGGACGTCGGGGAACGAGGCGGGCGCGAGGAACTCGCACGACGAGGCCCGCGCCAGCCCGATGACCTCCCCGGCCGGGTCCAGGCCCGCGCGGCGCATCATCCAGGTGTTGACGCCCGAGTCCATCGCCTCGTAGTACACGGTGTTGTTCATATGGCCGTACTGGTCGTTGTCGTTCCAGCGCAAGGGGAACGGGAATCGGTTGGTCACGGTCTCCTCCAAGGGGAAGGCGGGGGTCCATGCATCCTAACCACATACCGACCGGTCGGTCCAATCTGTTGGAGGGCGACTTCTACGCCTTCCAGGACCTCCTCGCGCCCGAGGAGCGGGAGGCCGCGCTCCGCCTCCGCGACTTCATGGAGCGCGAGGTCCGGCCCATCGCCGACGACTACTGGGACCGCGCCGAGTTCCCGCACCACCTCATCCCGGGCATCGCCGCCACCGGCGTCCTCGGCACCGCCTGGCCCGAGTCCCGCCGGTTCCCCAACAGCGCCCTCTTCCGCGGCTGGGCCGCCGTCGAGATCGCCCGCGTCGACGCCTCCTTCGCCACCTTCGTCGGCGTCACCTCCGGACTCGCCATGGGCGCCATCGGCGTCGGCGGCTCCGACGAGCAGCGCGCCGCATGGCTCCCGCCCATGGGGCGCGGCGAGGTCGTCGGCGCGTTCGGCCTCACCGAGCCCCTCGCCGGGTCCGACACCGCCCGCGGCCTGCGCACCACCGCCGTCCGCCGCGGCGACACCTGGATCCTCGACGGCGCCAAGCGCTGGATCGGCAACGCCACCTTCGCCGACATCACCCTCATCTGGGCCAAGGACATCGACGACGGCCAGGTCAAGGGCTTCATCGTCCGCAAGGACACCCCGGGCTTCAAGACCGAGAAGATCGAGCGCAAGCAGTCCCTGCGCGGCGTCCAGAACGCCGACATCACCCTCACCGGCGTCGAAGTCCCCGAAGCCGACCGGCTCCAGCGGATCGACTCCTTCAAAGACCTCGCCGGCGTCCTCGGCCCCACCCGCGTGGGCGTCGCCTGGGAGGCCATGGGCATCGCCCTCGGCGCCCACGAGGCCGCCGTCCGCTACGCCGCGGAGCGCGAGCAGTTCGGGCGCCCCATCGCCTCGTTCCAGCTCGTGCAGCAGAAGCTCGCCGAGAACCTCGCCGACGTCACCGCCGGGCTCGCCGTCTGCGTGCGCGCCGCCCAGCTGGAGGACGCCGGGAAGCGCCGCGACGAGCACGCCGCCATGGCGAAGGCGTTCTGCACCTCCCGCATGCGCACCGTCGTCGCCCGCGCCCGCGCCGTCCTCGGCGGCAACGGCATCCAGCTCGACCACGGCGTCGCCCGATACTTCGCCGACGCCGAGGCCGTCTACTCCTACGAGGGCACCTACGACATGAACACCCTGATCGTCGGCCGGGCGATCACCGGACGCCAAGCGTTCGTCTAGAAAGGACACCGTCATGACCGAGGCCTACATCGCCGCCACCGCCCGCTCCCCGATCGGCCGTGCCCGCAAGGGCTCCCTCAAGGACGTCCGCGCCGACGACCTCGCCGCGCAGATGGTCCGCGCCGCCGTCGACAAGGTCCCCGGCCTCGACCCGGACCGCATCGACGACCTCCTCCTCGGGTGCGGCATGCCCGGCGGCCGCCAGGGCATGAACATGGCGCGCATCGTCGCCGTCATGCTCGGCTGGGGCGCCGTCCCCGGCGCCACCGTCACCCGCTACTGCGCCTCCAGCCTCCAGACCACCCGCATGGCCTTCCACGCGATCAAGGCGGGCGAGGGCGACGTCTTCGTCTCCGCGGGCGTCGAATCCGTCTCCGGCATGGACGTCGGCTCCAGCGACGCGATCCCCGGCGCCGAACTGGAGAATCCCGTCTTCGCTGAAGCGATGCGCCGCACTGCGAGACGCGCCGGAGGCACCCCCGACTGGACCGACCCTCGCGAGGACGGCCTGCTCCCCGACGCCTACATCGCCATGGGCCAGACCGCCGAGAACGTCGCCGCACTCCGCGGCATCACCCGCGAGGAGCAGGACGCCTACGCCGCCCGCAGCCAGCAGCGCGCCGAACGCGCCATCGCCGAAGGCTTCTGGGACAAGGACATCACCCCCGTCACCCTTCCCGACGGCACCGTCGTCGCCGCCGACGACGGCCCCCGGCCCGGCACCACCGTCGCCGGACTCGCCGCGCTCGACCCGGTCTTCCGGCCCGGCGGGACCGTCACCGCCGGGAACGCCTGCCCCCTCAACGACGGCGCCGCAGCCCTCGTCGTCGTCTCCGACCGCGCCGTGGCCGAACTCGGGATCGAGCCGATCGCGCGCATCGTCGCCACCGGCGTCTCCGGGATCTCCCCGGAGATCATGGGACTCGGCCCGGTCGAGGCGTCCCGGCGGACGCTCGCGCTGGCGGGCCTGGGGATCGGGGACATGGACCTCGTCGAGATCAACGAGGCGTTCGCCGCGCAGGTGATCCCCTCGGCCCGGGACCTCGGGATCGATGAGGACCGCCTCAACGTCAAAGGCGGCGCGATCGCCGTCGGCCACCCGTTCGGGATGACCGGCGCGCGGATCACCTCGACGCTGCTGAACGCCTTGCAGGACACCGGCGGCCGGTACGGCCTGGAGGCCATGTGCGTCGGCGGCGGCCAGGGCATGGCGATGGTCCTCGAACGGCTTTGATCCCACACGAAAGCGGCGCGGGCCCACGAGGCCCGCGCCGCTTCGTTCCCTACGCGGGGACGTAGAGCGTGATGGTGTCCGCGACGAGCGCGGGCTTCTCGGCGCCCTCGATCTCGACGGCGACGGCGTACCCGGCGCGCACGCCGCGGGCGGTGGCCTCGGCTGAGGCGAGCTCCACGACGGCGCGGACGCGGGCGCCGACCGGGACCGGCTGGAGAAACCGCAGCCGGTCGAGGCCGTAGTTGACGGACATGGCGAGGCCGTCGATCGCGACGAGCCCGCTGAGCAGGTGCGGCAGGAGCGAGAGCGTCAGGTACCCGTGGGCGATCGGCGCGCCGAAGGGACCGGCGGCGGCGCGGGCGGGGTCGGTGTGGATCCACTGGTGGTCGCCGGTGGCGTCGGCGAACGCGTCGACGCGGTCCTGGTCGATCGTGAGCCATTCGCTGGTGGCCTTGGCGCCCAAGGAGTTCGCGAGGTCGGCGGGGGAGGCGGCGGTGATCGTCATGCCTTCGGACCTCCGGCGACGTAGAGGACCTGCCCGGAGACGTACCCGGCCTCCTCGGAGCAGAAGAACGCGACGGCGGCCGCGATGTCCTCGGGCCGGCCGACGCGCCCGACCGGGACCTCCTTCGCGGCGTGCGCGAGGAAGTCGGCGAAGGGCACGCCCACGCGCTCGGCCGTCGCCTTCGTCATCTCGGTCTCGATGAACCCGGGCGCGACGGCGTTCGCGGTGATCCCGAACTTGCCGAGCTCGATCGCGAGCGTCTTGGTCAGGCCCTGCATGCCGGCCTTTGCGGCGGCGTAGTTCGCCTGCCCGCGGTTGCCGAGCGCGGAAGTGCTGGAGAGGTTGACGATCCGGCCCCAGCCGGACTCCACCATGGACGACTGGACGGCGCGGGCCATGAGGAACGCGCCGCGCAGGTGGACGCCGAGGACGGCGTCCCAGTCGGCGGCGCTCATCTTGAACAGGAGGTTGTCGCGGAGGATCCCGGCGTTGTTGACGAGGATCTGCGGCGGGCCGAGCTCGGCGGCGGCGCGCGCGACGGCGGCCGTCGCGGCGGCCTCGTCCGCGACGTCGGCGCCGATGGCGATCGCCTTGCCGCCCTTGGCGTTGATGTCGTCGGCGACGCCTGCCGCCTGGTCCTCGGCGAGGTCGAGGACGGCGACGGCGTGCCCGTCGGCGGCGAGGCGGCGGGCCGTGGCGGCCCCGATGCCGCGCGCGGCTCCGGTGACGATGGCGGTCCGTGAGGTCATGGGCGTCCTTTCGGTCAGAACATGATGAGCTGGCGCAGCGCCTCGCCCGAGGCGAGGCGGTCCAGGGCGGCCGGGAGGCCGTCGAGGCCGATCCGGTCGGAGACGAGCCGGTCGAGCGGGAGTCGCCCGGCACGCCAGAGGTCCGCGTAGCGGGGGACGTCGTCGCCGGGGACCGCGGAGCCGAGGTAGGACCCGACGACGGTGCGCGCCTCGGCGGTCAGGCGCAGCGGCGCGAGCGACGCGCGCGCGTCGGGGTGCGGCAGGCCCACGGTCACGGTGGTCCCGCCGGGGGCGGTGAGCGCGAACGCGGTCTCGAACGCGCGGGCCGAGCCCGCGGCCTCGACGACGACGGGCGCCCGGAGTACTTCGGCCGCTTCGGGAGTGCGGGCCTCGGCCCCGAGCGACCTGGCCAGGTCCAGTTTCGCGGGCACGGTGTCGACGCCGATCACGGAGTGGCCCAGAGCCAGCGCGACCAGGAGCGCGGCCATGCCGACCCCGCCGAGGCCCACGACCGCCACGGGCGCACCGGGTTCGGGCCTGCCCGCGTTGACGACGGCGCCGCCGCCGGTGAGCACCGCGCACCCGAGCAGGGCCGCAATGTCCGCGGGCACGTCGTCCTCCACCGGGACCACGGAGCTCTCGGAGACCACCGCGTGCGTCGCGAACGCGCTCACGCCGAGGTGGTGGGCGACGGGCTCGCCGCCGCGGCTGAGCCGCACGGCCCCGCCGACGAGGGTCCCCGCCGCATTCGCAGCGGAGCCGACCGCGCACGGCAGGCGCCCGAGCGTCCCGCACTCCTCGCAGCGCCCGCAGCGCGGCAGGAACGTCATGACGACGCGGCGGCCGACCGCGACGCCGGTTTCCGGGCCCGCCTCCTCGACGATGCCCGCGGCCTCGTGGCCCAGGAGCATCGGCACCGGCCGCACTCGGCTGCCGTCGACCACCGACAGGTCCGAGTGGCATAGTCCCGCGGCCTCCACGCGCACCAGCAGCTCGCCCGGTCCCGGGCGGTCGAGCTGCAAGGGCCCCAAGGTGACCGGCCGCGACTCGGCGTACGGCGCGGGGGCGCCGCAGCGCTCCAGCACGGCTCCGGTGATCTCCACGCCGACCTCCTCGTCGTTCGGTACCGCTCAGCATACCGACTGGACGGTTTGCAGCGCCAGTCCCGCGCCGCGGCGACCTGTGGCGATCCGCACAAGATGATGCACTCAGTGCATCGTTGCATTTAGTGTAGGCGGCATGGCCGCTCCCGCAGGACCCGTCGACCCGCCGCCCGGCCCGCCGGTCGACCGCCGCGCCGCGCTCAAAGCCAAGAGCCGCAAGGCGATCCTCGACGCCGCCGCCGACCTCATGCGCGAGCGCCAGGGCACCGGGTTCTCCGTCGACGAGCTGGCCGCCGCCGCCGACGTCTCGCGCCGCACCGTCTTCAACCACTTCGCGACCCTCGCCGACGTCGCCACCGAGGTCGCCGGGCAGATGCTCGTCGAGGTCGTCGACCGCATGTCCGCGCGCGCCGCCAACGACGAGCGCGAACCCGACACCGTCCTCGCCGACCTCGCCGCCACCTCCTCCGGCGACCACCTCGTGCCCGTCGTCGTGGAGCTCTTCGGGATCCTCGGCGGCGAGCCGCAGCCGGGGGAGCGCGAAGCCCTGCTCATGCAGCGCGCCTTCAACCTCTTCACCGAGCGGATGACGGCCGCGATGACGGGCCGCCACCCCGACGTGGACGCCCTCGCCGTCCGCCTCCTCGTCGCCGCGTTCTGCGGCGGCCTCCTCGGATTCGTGCACCTCTGGATCGAGGAGACCGGCGCCGCGGACACGCCCGGTTCGCGCCGCGCCTGGGACCGCTTCGTCGGCCGCGTCACCGCGGTCCTCCGCGAGCCCGGCACCTGAGCACCAGAACACCCGCAACCACCACCAGGAGACCACCTTGGCCGAATTCCTGTACCGCGTCGGGCGCTGGTGCGCCCGCCGCGCCAAGACCGTCATCGCCGCGTGGGCGCTGATCCTCGCGGCCGCCGCCGCGGCGTTCGTGCTCTTCGGCGGCGCCTTCGCGACCACGCTCTCCATCCCGGGCACCCCGACCGAGGAGGTCACCGACCACCTCGCCGAGGCGCTCCCCGAAGCCTCCGGCGGCACCGGCAGCATCGTCCTCTCCACCGCGAACGGCGACCCGTTCACCGACGAGCAGAAGGCCGCGATCTCGGCCCTCATCGCCGACGCCGCCGACGTCGACGGCGTCGAGACGGTGGTCGACCCGTTCGCCACCGAGGCGCAGCGCGAGGAGCAGCAGACCCAGATCGACCAGGGCCGCACCCAGATCGAGGACGGGCTCGCCCAGGCCGAGGCGGGCCGCGCCCAGATCCAGGACGCCCGCGCCGACCTCGACGCGTCCCAGGCGCAGCTCGACGCCGCCCGCGAGCAGTTCGGCGACTCCGCCGACCTCGACGCCCAGCAGGCCCAGCTCGACGCCGGGTACGCGGAACTCGAAGCGCAGGAGGCCCAGCTCGAAGCGGGCGCCGCCGAGCTCGAAGCCCAATCGAAGTCCCTTGAGGACGGCGCGGTGCTCCTCGACCTCGCCGCCGACGCGGGCGTCGTCTCCTCCGACGGCAGCGCCGCCATCGTCACGGTCGCGTTCACCGAGCCGCAGATGGACGTCACGCCCGAGACGAAGGAGGACGTCACCGCCGTCTTCGAGGACTCCCCTGTGGACGGCGTGGACTTCGACTACTCCTCCGAGATGCTCGACGCCGTCCCGCAGATCGCGGGCGTCAGCGAGGTCATCGGCCTCGTCGTCGCCGGGATCGTCCTGGTTCTCATGCTCGGCACGTTCGTCGGCGCGGTCCTGCCGCTCGCCACCGCCCTCGTGGCCGTGGGCATCGGCGCGCTCGCGAGCATGTCGCTCTCCGGCGCCGTCGAGATGACCTCGGTGACCCCGATCCTCGGCCTCATGCTCGGCCTCGCCGTGGGCATCGACTACTCGCTGTTCATCGTCAACCGGCATCGGCGCCAGCTCAAAGAGGGCTACGACGTCGACGAGTCGATCGCGCTCGCCACCGGCACCTCCGGGAACGCGGTCGTGTTCGCGGGCGCCACGGTGCTCATCGCCTTGGTGGCGTTGAACATCACCGGCATCCCGTTCCTCGGCCTCATGGGCTCGATCGGCGCGTTCTGCATCGCGATCGCGGTGCTCGTGGCGATCACGTTCATCCCGGCGCTCCTGCGCCTCGCGGGCCTGAAGATCCTGTCGAAGCGCGAGCGCAAGGCCCGCGAGGACCACGCGGAGACGCGCAAGCCCGACCCGCAGCCGATGCACACCGGCCGCGCCGTCATGCGCGTCCTCGTCGGCCTCGGCGCGCTCATCGCCGTCGCGCTCCCCGCGATGGACCTGCGGCTCAACCTGCCCGACGGGTCCTCCGAGCAGCACGACACCACCCAGTACCAGGCGTACGAGACGATCGCCGAGCGCTTCGGCGAGGGCCAGAACGGCTCGCTGCTCGTCGTCGCCGACCTCGCCGAGGCCCCGGCCGACGACACCGCGGCGCTCGCCGACCAGGTCGCCGTCGCCCAGGCCGTCGCCGCCGAGGACGACGTGGTCGCCGTGGCGCCCATCGGGACCTCCGAGGACGGCACCACCATGGCGTTCCAGGTGATCCCCGAAGAGGGCCCGACCTCGGAGTCCACTCAGGAGCTCGTGCACGCCCTGCGGGACCTGTCCGTGGACGGCGTCGAGGACGTCGGCGTCGCCGGCTCGGCCTCGGGGAACATCGACATCTCGGAGATCCTCGCCGACGCGCTCCCGGTATACCTCGCGGTCGTGGTGGGCCTGTCGCTCATCATCCTCATCCTGGTGTTCCGGTCGATCCTCGTGCCGGTGCTCGCGACGCTCGGGTTCATCCTCAGCTACTTCGCGGCCCTCGGCGGCGTCGTCGCGATCTACCAGTGGGGCTGGCTCGCCGACGTCTTCGGCGTCGACACGCCCGGCCCGATCCTGAACTTCCTGCCGACGCTCCTGGTCGGCATCCTGTTCGGGCTCGCCATGGACTACATGCTGTTCATCGGCTCGGGCATGCGCGAGGCGTACGCCCACGGCGCCCCGGCGCGGCAGTCCGTCGTCCTCGGCGTGCGCGCCGGCCGGTCGGTCGTCACGGCCGCCGCGATCATCATGATGGCGGTCTTCGGCGGGTTCATCTTCTCCCACTCGACGATGATCCGGCCGATCGGCTTCGCGCTCGCCTTCGGCGTGCTCGTCGACGCGTTCCTGGTCCGGATGCTCATCATCCCGGCGCTCATGCACCTCGTGGGCGACAAGGCGTGGTGGCTGCCGAAGTGGCTCGACCGCATCCTCCCGGACGTGGACGTGGAGGGCGCGGCACTGGAGCGCCGCCACCCGCACGTGGAGAAGGCCGAGGACTGACCGGTCTCCTACCGGGCCCCTTCGCCTTCGGGCGAGGGGGCCTTCCACTCGGGGTCGCGGCCCAGATAGGCGAGCAGCTCGTCCATGGGGTCCGCGTCGGCCGCGGCGGTCACCGCGGGGGCGAACGGCGCGTAGGGGCCGGACCGCGCGGGCCCGGTCGCCGGAACTTCGAGGGCCAAGGGCAGCACGGCGTCCAGCAGCGGGCGCGGGAACACGGGCGGGCGCCCGAGCGAGACGCCGACGTCCCAGGCGTGGACGACGTAGTCGATGAAGTGGAACCCGATCGCGGTGCGCCCCGGCACCTGCACCTCCTGGTCGGCCCCGGCGAGGATCGACCAGGTCCGCTCGGCGGCGCCCTCGGAGGCGAAGGCCGCCAGCACTTCCGCGGCCGAGGCCCGGAACGCCGCGGGGGTGGACGGGACCTCCGCCCAGGTCCGGGGCTCGAAGCCGTCGCCGCGCGCGGCGGCCGCGAACCCCAGGTTCTGGCCGGTCATGTGCGCGACGAGCCGCCCGAGGTCCCAGCCCGCGCAGGGCGTGGGCAGGTCGAGCCGCTCGGCCCCGTCCACGAGGTCGACGGTGGCGTTCAGGGCGACGGCGTGGAATTCGAGGAGTCCGGTCATGACCGGGATCATAGGCCCTCGGCGTCCGAGCGGTTACGATGCCGGACGGCGTCCTCCGGGACGCCGGGCATCGAAGGAGCACGACATCAGTTCAGAGACCGACCGCCTGGTCGCGTTCAGCACCCAACTCCGCAGCGTCCACCAGCGCCTCCGGCAGGCCCTCGACCTGGCCCGCCGCCAGATCGACGACGAGTTCGACGACAGGAACGGCGAGGACCTCCTCGTCTACTGCCGCGGCTTCTGCGCCGCACTCAGCGGCCACCACCAGAGCGAGGACCGGGGCCTGTTCCCCGAGATCACCGCCGCGCACCCCGAGCTCGAACCCGTGATCGCCAACCTCATGCGCGACCACAACATGCTCGAACACCTCCTCGGCGGCTTCGCCGCCGCGATCGACTCGGGCGCCGACGACGACACCCTCCACCGCCACCTCGACGGCATCGGCGCGGTCATGGAGACCCACTTCGGCTACGAGGAGCGCCAACTGCTGAGCATCCTCGACGCCCTCGCCCTGGAGACCGACCCGAAGGAACTTCTCGGGGACCTCGCCTAGGCGTACGCGGTGGCGAAGGCCGCCCAGATCGCGGGGGAGTCCTCCAGGCGGCCCGCCGCCTCCCAGCGGGCCGCTTTGTCGCGTTGCCAGGCGTTCAGGGCGGCGACGGGGTCGTCGGCGTCGTGGGCGGTGTTGACCGCCAGGATCGCCTCCGGGAGCACGGTCGTCGATGCCGTTGCGCCCGGGGCGAAGTGGCGCAGGCCCTCGTCGGTGGGGAGGGTCCAGCGGGTGGCGGTGACGTAGGAGGCGCCGGTGTGGACGGCGGCGGCGACGAGGCCGACGGGTTCGGCGAAGCGGACTTCGCCGCCGCTCTCGCAGGCGATGAGTGCGACCCGGTTCGGCATGCGCCAAGGGGCCGCGGGCCCGGGGCGGTGGCCCAGGAGGAGGTCGGCCGCGGTGAGGGGGCGGTGGCCGTTGACGACCGCGGCGCGGCCGGTCGTGGCGGGCCCGCAGCTCAAGTGGAGGCGGGCGTCGAGGCCGTGCTTCGCGGTCGTGACGTGGCCGACGTAGAGGAAGCGCGCGGCGCCGGCGAGGAGCGGCTCCAGGACGTCGCGGTCGAGGTCGCCGCGGCGGGCGGGGGGACCAGAGGGGACGCGACGCTCGCCCAGGGCCGTGATGAGCGGGGCGTCGTCCGGGACGTCGCCCAGGACCGATCCCAGGTCGCGGCCCGCGCCGGGGATCTTCGGGTCCAGGACCGCCACGACCGGGCCGTCCGGGTTCCAGGCGGTCCTGCGGCGCTCCGGGGCGTTGCGGACCGTCGCGGGCGGGAGGACCGAGACGTCGGCGTTCGTCACGAAGCGCTCGCCTTCATCGACTCGCAATGCCTCCCAAGGGACTTGAGCGGTCGACAGCGACGGCTGGATGCGCACGTGCGGGCGCAGGCCCCGTTCGAGGAGCGCGTTCATCTCCACGGCGAGCTGGTAGGGGATGAGCGCCGCGGCGAGGGCCGTCGCGAGCCCGGCCTCGCGGTCGCGGTCGGTCAGCGGGCCGGTGAGGGAGCGCTGGAGCGCCTGGTCCACGGTCTCGCCGGGCAGCGGCGTCGGGAGCGCCTCGGCGAGCGCGTCGAGGGCGGGCTGCACGTAGCCGGGCTCGACCATGATGTTCTGGATCGCGCCGAGTTCGTGCTCCCAGCGCCACGAGTAGTACAGCCCGTCGGCGTCGACCAGCTTGAGCTGCACGGTCGGGCGGTTCACCATGTGTCGACCACTTCGTCCGAGCGGATCGGGAACCCGTAGCGGCGCTCGGTCTCCCGGATCCACGGCTCCAATCGGGACTCCCGCCAGGGGTTGACGCGCAGCCGCGGCGGGAGGCTGAAGCGGGCGGCCGGGAAGTCCGCCGAGGTGCCGGAGACGAGGGCCGAGGCGGTGAAGGAGAGCCGTTCTCCTTGGGCGGGTTCGGGAAGCGGGACGTCCGGGGGTTCGGCGAACGGCTGGAATTCGCCGGGCGCCGAGGCGTGGAGTGAGACCGTGGCGCTCATGTGCTCCAGCAGCTCCGAGACGAGCGCGCCGTCGCGCAGGGCCGCGGCGAGGCTCAGCGCGTGGGCCATCGCGGGGATCGCCACCGTCGCGGCCCAGCGCTCCCGGGCGCGTCCGGGCGCGAAGCCGTGGCGGATCGCGTCGGTCGCGAGCGCCGAGGTGAGGGACAGGTCGAACGCGCGCCGCAGGAGCCGGGTGCGCCCGCGCGGGGTTCGGGCGGTTTCGGCCTGGGCGGTGACCGCGAACGAGCGGCGCATGTCGAGGCGGGCGAGGTGGTAGCGGGCGCCGGTCTCCTCGTAGACCTGCCAGGCGGCGAGGTAGGAATCGTCTGCCTTGTCGAAGTCGCCCGCGGCGGCCTGTAGGTCGCCTTGGACCGCAAGGGCTTCGGCGAGGACCGTCACGTGACCGGCCCGGCGCAGGGCGGTGATCGCCGGTCCGAGTAGTTCGCGCGCCGCGGCCGCGTCGCCCGCCTGGAACGCGGCGTGCGCGCGACTGTAGCGCAGTTCCGCGGCGCGCAGCGGCTGATCGCTCGCGTCGAGTGCCTGCTCGGCGGCGGCGAGGAGCCGCTGCCCGGTCGCCACGTCCCCGGCGCGCATCGCGGCCCGGCCCTGGTTGGCGACGGCGAGCGCGGCCGAGACGGGGTCGCCCGCCATGAGATGGACCTGCTCGGCGAGCCGCAGGTAGTCCATGGCAGCCTCGTGGTCGTTGAGCGACTGGGCGATCACGGCGAGGTTCGAGTACGGGTGTCCGGTCAGGCGCGGGTCGAGGGCCGCGGCGAGGCGCAGCGTCAACTGGGCGGCGGCCTCGGCCTCTTCGAGGCGTTCGAGTCCGATGAGGAGTACGGTGCGGGTGTTGTTGGCCGTCACGGCGAGGAGCCCTTCGTCGCGGCCGTCGCCGTCGCCGATGATGTCGAGCGCCCCGGTGACGTCGGCGAGCGCCTCATCGAGGCGGCCGAGGAGTTGCAGGGTCTGGCACCGGTTGACGAGGACCGAGGCGCGGACGGCGACGGTGCCGTACCGGTCGCCCGCCTGGGCTTCGGCGGCGTGGCAGGCGTCGAGTGCCTGCGCTGCGAAGCGAAGCGCCCCTTCGGTGTCGCCCTGGCCTTCGGCGAGTCCGGCGAGGTTCCCGAGCGCGCGGGCCCGGCCGTCGAGGCCCGCCGCGTCGACGTCGTCGACGTAGGTGAGTTCGAGGGCGCCGTGGAGTATCGCGATGGCTTCGACCGCTCGGCCTTTGGCCGCGAGCTTCGCGGCGCTGTTGTTCAGCTCCCGGAACTCGGCCCACCTCGGGCCGCTGGTCTCCTTGCCGCGCAGGCCGATCACGTCGTCGTCGGTCATGCCGCGGCCCGTTCGGTGAGCGTCGCGTCGGGGGAGGCGAGGCGGTCGCGCGCGAACGCGATGAGGGCCGCGCGGCGCTCGGCCCGGTCTTCGGACCGGTCCGCGGCGTAGCCGGGGGCCTGGACCTGGATCGGGCGGCCGCCGCCGAGGCGCATCGCGAAGTCGGGCGGCGCGGGCGCTTCGCCGGTGAAGGTGCCGGTGCCGGAGTCGAGGCGGAGCGGGATCTCGACGGTGTCGACGACCGCGGTCAACGCGGCCGGTGCGGCGTCGGGTGCCGCGGGGGCGGCGACGTGCAGTACCCATGCGCCGGAGCGGTGTTCGAATCGCCATGCGGCTTCGCCCGCGGCGTCGAGCGTGCGGGCCGGGACCAGGCTCCAGTCGATCGGGGCCGAACCGGACGCCACCGCGAGACCTTCCTCTGCGCCGCCCGCCGCGAGCGCCCAGTCCTCGGGCCGGAGCCGGGCCGTGTCGCGCAGCGCCACCCCGTACGAGTCCGCGAGGTCGGCGATGCCTGCCGCGAGGTCCGCGGCCTCCGGGTAGGAGACCAGCGTGCCCAGGTCGACCTCCGCGAGCGCGCGCTCCACGGCCGTGTCATCGTCCAGGAGGTGTTCGAGTCCGGCCGTGTACCAAGCGGTCTCGGCCCGCAGCAGGCCGGCCGGGAGCGCGGGGATTCCGGCGGCATGGGACGCGGGCCACCACACCCCCGCCCAGTGCAGGAACGCCAGGTTCCGGGCGGCGTCGAGCACGGGCGACTCCCATTCGGTCGCCATCGTCCCGGCCCCGGTCAGCGCCTCCGGGCCGTAGACCTCCCACAGCCAGTCGCCCGCGGCCCGCGCGTCGAAGACCTCCGCGGCCGGGTGCGCCCGCAGGTCGAGGGCGTCCCAGTACAGGAGCGCGCCGCGGGCCTCCACGAGCATCGTGCGCTCCGGGTGCGGCGGGCGGTCGCCGACGAGGATCGCGGTCGCGGTCCGCCGGACCGTGAAGGCCGTCATGACCGGTCCCCTTCGCGCTCAAGGGAACGCTTCAGCCGGTCGCGCTGGTCCATGACGACCGAGCGCAGCGCGCCGTCGAGGAGGTCCCACACCTCGTCGGCCGCGGTGGCCTCGCCGCGCAGCTCGCGGCCGTGGAGCCGCACCCACAGGCGCCTCATGTACGCCCGTCTTGTGCCGCGCACCTCCCAGCCCATCGCGGACGGGTCGGGCAGGCGCAGCACGCGGTGCACATAGGACTCGCGACGCCAGCGGTTGAGCAGGCGCGCATTGGCGTCGGAGGCCGCCTCCGGCGGCTCATCGGCGCCCAGGCCCGCGCTGGCGTCGCGGCCGAGGGCCATCGCGACGCGGCTCGGCTCCTCGGCGAGCTGCCACGGGGCTGCGGATCGTCGGATCTCGCCGGTGACGAGCGCGGGGATGTCGGCCATCGACTCGCGCTGGAACCAGGCGGTGAACGCCGCGAACAGCCGCTCCATGATGGACCGGTCGAAGGGCTTGGGCAGCTTGCGCTTCGAGGCCCGCTCGCCGAGTTCGGGGGCTGCGGGGCGGTCGCGACCGGTGAGGCCGTAGCCGAGTGCGACGCCGGGGCGGTCCAGGGACGCGGCCTCCGCGGTGCCCACCGCGGCGTCGGCGAGGGCCCGCCACAGGCGCGGGTCGGGGGCGGTCGCGCAGTCGTCGAGGAACGCGGCCACACCGGGATGCGGCTCGGCCGCGGCGGGCTCGGGACGCTGCGACCAGGCGTCGTGCAGGAGCCCGGCGAGTTCGGCGCTGCGTGCCGGGTCGGTGAGGAAGCGGCGCAGGCCGTCCACCGACACCTCGCCGCGCTCGGCGTGGACCTCGGCGACCGCTTCGGCCGCGATCTCGGCGGCGCCCGGGAGCGCGGCCGGGTCGCCGTGGACGTGCGCGAGCTCGTAGCAGCGCTGGAAGTACAGGTCCTGCGGGTGGCCCTCGGTGACGCCCGCGCGGCGGCGGGCCCGCTTGAGGAGCTGGAACCACGCGGCGGTCGCGGCGAGGGCCGGGCCCGCGTCGAGGATCGCGTTCCGGAGGGCGTCGACGTGCTCGATGGCGACGACGCCGCCGGAGAACCGCGGGTTCTGCGCGGGCCGGAGCACGAGCGGGTCCAGCAGCAGCTTGACGGTGCGCGCGAGGGGCCGCCCCGAGGCGTTGCTCAAGGGCGCCACGGCGTCGCCGAGCTGGGACCAGGCGTCGGCGACGAGCATGCCGCGCGGCACGGCCGCCGAGGCCGCGAGGCCATGGACCATGCGCGAAGTGTAGCCGGGCCGTACGACTTCCGCGGAAACCTGTGATCGGTAGGGGCCGCCGCGGGGCGACGCTGACGGCGTCGCACACCCCGCACGCCATCCCGCCCAGGAGGAGGCCCCGATGTTCCAAGACTTCCGCGCGGCCGGTCCGCTCCCGCCGCACTCGCAGCTCGTGCGCTCCCCGTACGGCACCCCTGAGCACCCGCTCGAACCGAAGCGCCGCCCCCGCGGCGCCGGCGGCAGCATGCTCGGGTTCGCCCTGCTGATGTCGGCCGGGACGTTCGTCGCCGCGACCGGCGGCGAGTACCTGACCGCGCCCGAGCCGGACGTCATGCTGCGCACCGGCATCGCGTTCTCCGCCGACGGCCTCGCGCTCGTCCCCTACGACCGCGCAGGATCGGGCGGCCTCCTCGCCGAGCTCGCCACCGACGTCAACGCGGTGCGCCTCGCCGCCGTCGACCTCGCCACCGGCGAGACGAGGTGGGACGTGCAGCTCGCCGACGAACTCGACCAGGACGCCGCCGCCGTCGGCGCGGGGGAGCAGTACGCGTACATCGCGACCGCCGAGGGCCTGGAGATCCGCGACCTCGACGACGGCGCGCTCGTCACCGGCGCAGGCGACGTCCCCGGCCTCGAAGGCGCCGGGACCGGCACGGCCGCATACGGACTCGACCCCGCGGCCGGAGTCGTCGCGCTCGGCTTCGACGGCGCCTACCGCGCTCTCGCCCTCGACGCGCTCGAAGCCGTCCCGGCCGACCCCGCCGTCGCCGAGGCCTGGACCGGCCGCCTCGCCGCCGAAGGCGCCGCGAGCCAGCTCGGCGGCATGACCACCACCGAAGCGTCCATCAGCGAGGACGCGACGGTCCGCGTCGAGCCGACCGCCCCCGGCGCCGTCACCTCCCGCCTCGTCGTCTCCGATGACGGCCGCGCCCTCGGCACCGGGACCTACACCGAGGCCGCGATCGTCCTCGACCAGACCCAGGCCACCACCGCCTGGGACATCGACCTCGACGTCGACGGCCTCATCGAAGGGCTCCTCGAAGACCCCACCGCCGCAGAAGCGCTCATCGACGACCCCACCGGGGCCATCGACCTCACCGCCCCCGCCGGGACCGCCGCAGGCGCCGCCTCCGGGCACGTCCTCGTCGAGCACCGCCGCACACCGGGCGGCGAGGACTACGCGCTCACCGTCCTCGACCTCGACACCGGGCAGACCACCGCCTCGATCGACACCACCGACCACGCCGGCCGCAGCATGACCGCCCCCGGCGGACAGACCGTCGTCATCGTCGCCCCCGCCGACGGCCGCTTCCAGAGCGACCTGCTCATCGTCGCCCCCGACGGCTCCGTCGACCGCGCCGAATTCGGCGCACTCGACCTGCTCGGCGACCCCGACACCGACTGATCCGCACCCAAACCTGTGACCGGTAGCCGCCGCTCCGGCCCGAGACTCAAGACAACAGCAACCCAGAAGGGAACACCCCGATGTTCAAGCTCATCAACACCCTCGCGCTCATCGTCGGCCTCGCCTGCACCGCGATGTTCGTCTACACCGGCCTCACCAGCGACGCGATGATCCCCTGGGTCAACGGCTGGATGGCCGGCCCGATCATCCTCCTCACCGTCCTCCCCTTCGCCATGATCGGCCGCCTCTTCGACGGGCACATGCGCGAACTCAGGGGCCAGGTCGCCAAGGGCTTCGAGAACGCCCCCATCGCCATCGGCACCGTCGTCTCCGTCTCCCGCACCGGCCTCACCGTCAACGACCAGCCGCAGCTGGAGATCCTCTTCGACGTCGACACCGCCGACGGCCAGTCGTTCCGGGCCGTCTCCCGCAGCCTCGTCGACCTCACCGAGCTCGCCGCGGTCGTCCCCGGCGCGATGCTCCCCGTCCGCTACCGGCCCGGCAGCACCGACGGCCGCGTCGTCATCGCCGTCGACGCCCCCCAGGCCGAGATGCAGGCCGCGTTCGACCGCGTCCGCGTCGCCAAGGGCCTCGTCACCCCCCGCCAGCTCCACATCGCCGAACAGGGCCTCGACGGCCGCGCCGTCGTCCTCGCGCTCGCCCCCACCGGCGAGATCCAGGGCGACCGCGCCGTCATGGACATCGACCTGCGCATCACCCGCTTCGACGGCACCACCTTCGACCTGAAGCAGCGCAAGCCCGTCGACGGGAGCGCCGTCGCCCAGATCCAGCCCGGCATGGTCGTTCGCGTCAAGTACCTCCCGCACGACGAGTCCGAGGTCGTGATCCTCACCGCCCTCAACCCCTGACGCACCCGTACCGGACCCGCCCCAGTGGAGGGTCCGGTACGGGCGGAAACGCCCGGTACCTGCACTCCGATCCCCGCCCGCGGGCCCGGCCGCGTCACCCCCGCCGGGTATCCTCGCGGGGGTCCACCGGCCCCATCGCGGACCCCCGTCCCTTCGCAGCCCCCGAGTGAGTAGGCCCCGTGAACGCTCCCGTCTGGCTCGCCGTCGACCTCGGCACCACCCACACCGTCGCCGTCATCGGCCGCGGCGGCGCCGAGCCCCGCTCCCTGCTCTTCGACGGCTCCCCGCTCCTCGCCTCCGGCGTGTACCTCGACGCCGACGGCGACTTCCACACCGGCCGCGACGCCCAGCGCCTCGCCGCCGCCGACCCCGGCCGCTTCGAGCCGCACCCCAAGCGCCGCATCGACGACGGCACCGTCCTCCTCGGCGACCGCGAAGTCCCCGTCGAAGAACTCCTCGCCACCGGCCTGCGCCGCGTCGCCGAAGAGGCCGCCGCCTCCGGCATGCGCCCCACCGACACCGTCCTCACCTTCCCCGCCGACTGGGGCCCCGTGCGCCGCGCCAAGCTCGAAGCGGCCGCCGACCTCGCCGGGATGGGGACGGTCCGGCTCCTGCCCGAGCCCATCGCCGCCGCCACCTACTGCGCCGAAGTCCTCGGCCAGGAGATCCCCGTCGGCGGCACCGTCGCCATCTTCGACTTCGGCGGCGGCACCTTCGACGTCGCCGTCGTCCGCCGCGACGAGCAGGGCCTGCGCACCCTCGCGTTCGGCGGCCTCGACGACCTCGGCGGCCTCGACGTGGACATGGCGCTCGCCGCCCACCTCGGCCGCGTCATCGCCGGACGCGATCCCGAACTGTGGAAGCGCCTCAGCGAACCCCAGACCACCGCCGACCTGCGCGACCGCCTCGCGTTCTGGGGAGAAGTGCGCGCCGCCAAGGAGATGCTCTCGCGCACCTCCACCGCGCCCGTCGCCCTCCCCGGCCACAACCCGATGGGCCTGCACCTCACCCGCGACGAACTGACGAGCCTCGCCGACCCGCTGGTCGCCCGCGCCGTCGACGAGACCCGCCGCACCGTCGAACGCGCCGGGGTCGAACCCGCCCAGCTCACCGCCGTCCTCCTCGTCGGCGGCTCCAGCCGCATGCCCCTCGTCGCGACCCGCCTCCACTCCCGGCTCGGCGTCGCCCCCTCCGTCCCCGAGCAGCCCGAACTGCCCGTCGCCTTCGGCGCCTTCACGCACGCGCTGGCCGGACCGGAGACGGCCGTGCCGAGCCCGCCCGTCACGCCGGTCGCCTACGCGCCCTACCCGGTCGGGAGCCCGCAGTACTCGCCGCAGGGCCTCCCGCCCCAGCAGAGCCCGCAGCCGACCCCCCAACCGAACCCGCATTTCCCGCCGCCGCAGCCGAGTCCGCAGTTCGCGCCCTCGCAGCCGACGCCCGCCGGGCCCTACCCGCCGCCGGGCGCCGCCCCGTACCAGCCCAAAGTCCACACTGGACCGCTGCCCACCGGCGGACCGCAGCCGAAGCGCTGGATCGGCCTCTCGGTGGCCTCCTCGATCGTCACCGTGATCGTCATCCTCATCGTGATCGCCGTGAACAACAGCAACCTCGGCGGCATCTTCGAAGACGTGACCGGCGGCGACCTCCTCGAAGGGCTCGGCGACGCCGTCGGCGACGGCGCCACCGAGGGGACCGGCCTCGACCTCGTCTACGAGCAGACCCTCGCGGGCACCGGCGCCGCATCGGTGGCCGCCGCCGACGGCAAGGCCGTCATCGCCGAAGTGGTCGACGGCAAGACCGCCGTCTCCGCGTTCGACGCCGCCGGAACGGAGCTGTGGAAGCAGGAGTACGAGCTGGAGCCGACCGAGCTGCACCTGTTCACCGTCGAGAACGTCCTCGTCATCGACGCGCTCGGCTCGGCCACCGACGAGGGCCAGAACATGCGCGCCGCCGCGTCCCTCGACACCGGCGAACTCCTGTGGAAGCAGCCCTGGATCGACCGCAACGACCTCGCGTTCTACGGCACGGACCTGCTCGTCGAGCAGCGCACCGGCTTCGACGACAACGCCGTCATCCGCATCGACCTCACCACCGGCGACGAGGTGTGGAAGAAGAAGGGCCCCGAAGACCTGTTCATCATCGACGAGTACCGCATCCGCGCCGAGACCGTCTGGGACGACGGCGGGGAGCACGCCGGGACCGCCGCCCCGAACTCGTACTCGCTCTACGACAACCTCGCGGCCGCCGACCGGGTCGTGGACCTCGATCCCTACGAGGGCACCGGGATCGTGCGCAGCGCCGCCGACGGCGACTCGCTCGTCAGCGGCGACCTGCCGCTCGACTCGTACCACTGGACCGCGTTCGACGGCCTCGCCGTCGGCAAGATCTCCGAGGACGCCTCGCCGGGCCGCACGGTCCTCGCCGGGTACTCCCTCGACGACCTCGGCGAAGTGTGGAGGCACGAGTTCGAGGCCGGCTACGCCATCACGCTCGTGAAGGCCTGCGGCGAGCACCTCGTCTGCGCCGCAATCGAGAACACCACCGCCGAGCAGTACCAGACCGTCGCGGTGAGCACCGAGACCGGCGACCTCGTGTGGGAGCTCAATTCCTTGGATTGGTCTGATGAGGAATCCTGGTACACCGCGCCAACCGGGATCGTCCACGGCAGTCAGTCTTTCGACACAGTCTCCGATGCACGCGTTGTAGATTTTGCGGGGGTGGTCCAGCAGGGCGCCAATGAGCCGTACTCCTCGATACTCGCCCTCCAGAATGGTCGCGCAGTCGTCGAGAACATCGGCTATAGCGGCACTACAACAGACTGGACAGTATTCGTCCTTGATCTTGCAACCGGCGATCGGACTCCCGTTTTCAGTACCGGGGCCGAGCTATACGAACACGTTTCGATCGCGGGGGACCTCGTGGTCGTCCACACCGGCGACGGCAAGGCTCTGATCCTCATGGCCTCGGGCCTAAATTGACTCAACTGATAGGGCGGGACGCTAGTAGCTTTCGGCAAGAGCTGGTCCGCGATGCACGCCACTTGCATGTAATAGAAGAGCTAACGCAACCTGTCTGACTCAATAATCACATGCAAGTGGCCAACTGAAGCAAGGATGCTCTACCTACCTCAAAAGTGCTGTCCGATTAGACGAGCAGTTTGAAGGAAGTGCAGTTTAGACAGCCTCGATGATGCGACCAGCTGACCGAACCAGGTGCTGAGACTGAGTTCTCATTATTGGTTCCGTTATGCCAGTAAGTCTGGTCATTTATTCTCACTCCGAGTGCGCCCTCGCAGTTCCCACGAGGATAGTAGGTGCTTGAGGCGATGGTCGAGGAGTTCTTGCCTCTCACAGTCCCTGTGCACTGAGTACGAGGTACGTCAACCAGACCAGCGTAAGCGGCAGTTGCCGCTGCAGAGACACTTCCGACGGAGATCAAGCTGGCCACCAATAGGCTGGAGATGTAGATTCGCATTTTTGAGTATACTTTCAAGTATTTTCCTTTCGTGATCGGAATGATCGATGAAGCCTTAGGGGTATCTACGCGCGACGACGTTCTCACAACGCTTCACAAAAATGTAAATAAAGATCCGTCGGATGGATCTTGCAAGAATTTTTGAGCGTTCGCGAGGTATTCGTTGACTTGCTCCTCCCATGCGTATACTTCGACCTCTCTAGGGAGGAGGTACTCCACGTACATGCGAGCCCATGCATCTTCGGGAGCACCACGAAGTCCGGAAGCTTCGGCGCATCGCGAAAAATCTAGTGCCAATGCGAACTCAAGTTCTTTCAGCTCTTCAGGAGTTCCAGCGTCAGCAAATCGCTGTATATTGGAAAGAGTACTGCTTTCGGAGGCCCCCTCGTACAGTTGGCTCAATTCGGCGGCAATGGGAAGGTATCCGAACTCATCAAACTCCCATTGGCCGTAGCCTGCTCGTTCGATGCAATCCAGGAAATCCCGCTCCTCTTCAGCGTAAACTTCTGAGAACTGACTGTACAGATCACCATCTGAAACCCATGTGAGAGGACTTTCGATTGATGGCCTGGACCAGACTCCTCCTGATTCAGTCTGGATATATCTCGGTTCGCCGTACACAGCTTCTATAGATTTGAGTTCGCAGCCGGAAAACTCGGCTGATTCAGAGAAAGCCAATCCGTTAGTTGATTCATTCTGAAGATTTTCTTCGAATGCAAGACGTTCAGCGCCCATGAATGATTCAAGCCATTCGCGTTGGTATGCATCGTCTGATGCAGCCCATTCTTCAATTGCTTTAGATTCGCTTGGATCCTGCCAGCCAAGCTCGTCGGCGGCAAAAGCAATATACTCTGGGCTTTCTGCCACTTCGTTCGCGGAATCTGTATCAGTGTAATACAGCCAAATTCCAAATCCGAAACTCTCAGCCTGCTCAACATTTGGAATCTTGCTGTATGGCGAGGCAAATCCTTCAAATCTGTCGGGAACCATCCCGCCATTCAATGCAAATGGATGTTGGATCGTGAAACCTAGATCCTGCATACACATGCTCGCCACCCGCGATTCCGTCTGTGCGAGTTCCCAAGACAATTCCGAACCGTGTGTGAGGCTCTGCTCAATTCGTGAGATATCTTGTGAGGTCACCTCGACCTGTTCTGTTCTTGAGCAAGCAGAAAGAAGCAGGGCACCGGCGATCAGTGTCGATATCGAAGGGTGTATTGGCACCTGCGGCCTTTCTTGGAGGGGACTGGTGCGTAATGCTAATGGTAGCTAAGTTGGCGGAACTTTGTCAACGTTTTCCAACTCTGGGTAGTGGCCCATGGCGACCGGCAACCGCGCCCACTTTGGCTGCTTGCCACTGTTGGTTGTCAGTTCGTCATCGACTTAGGGCTGAAAAATCCGACATTGGGAACCAATTGGGTGACTCACCGGCGACGGGCGGGCCCAGGTGCTCGCCGCCTCCGGGCTCGGGGAGTAACTCCGCGGGCGCCACAAGGACTTTCGCGGCCGTCGACTGGAGCTCCTCCAGCCGCGCCGCCGGGATGTCCGGGTCGACCACGACCAGATCGAAGTCGGCGACCGGCGCGAGCCGGTAGAGCCCGCGGCGCTGGAACTTGGTGTGGTCCACCAGGAGCACGCGGCGGTCGCATGCGTCCATCAACGCGCGCTTCACCGCCACGGTCTCGGGCGACTGGTGGTAGCACGAGCCGCGCGTGATCGCCGTGGTCGACGCGAACAGCAGGTCCGCGTGCAGGCTCGACACCGAGTCCACTGTGCGCAGTCCCAGGTAGGCGTCGTACGCCGGGTAGTACGTGCCGCCCAAGGAGATCAGCTCGATCCCCGGGCTCCCCGCGAGCGTCTGGATCACCGGCCCGAAGTACGTGATCACCGTGAGCGGCGCGCGCTCGGGGAGCAGCTCGGCGAGCGCGAGCGCCGTCGTGGACTCGTCCAGGAGCACCGACTGCCCGGGTTTGACCAGGCGCAGCGCCGCCCGCGCGATGGCCTCCTTCGCTTCCGCCATGGCGCCCATGCGGTGCCGCACGTCGCCGTGGAACGCCGTCGAGGGCTGCGCGGTCGCGCCGCCGCGCACCTTCCGCAGCCAGCCCTCCCGCTGGAGGTAGTCGAGGTCGCGGCGGATCGTCATGGTCGTGACGCCGAGGTCGGCGGCGAGCTGCTCGATGCGCACGAACCCCTCGTCCACCACGCGGGTCCTGATCATTTCGCGGCGGGCGCGCGGCGCGCGGCCCCCTTCGCCTGCGGGATCGGGTTCCGGCGCCATGGTCGACCTCTGTTCGTTCCGTGTGAAGTGAACAACCCCCGCGAGCCGCGCGGGCCGGGAGTCCGGGCCTCCTGAGCGGCGTCTCCCTCGCTGCAAGGCAAGCGGTGACGGCCGCCCCGGTGTGCGGCTCCGGACCTTCTTAACACAATCCTGCGGTCGCTTACAACACCGATCCTGTTCGTTTCGCGCGCGGTAGTGACATCCGGGCCGGTGCGGGTCTACGGTCGCAGTCACGACACAACCCCTCCCGTCAGGGAACCGACAAAGGAGTCGTCGATGAGCAGACTTGCAGCTGGTGCCCTCACCGGCGTGCTGGCCCTGGCCGCCCTCGCGGCCTGCGCCGAAGAGCCCGGGACGGGCGAAGGCGGGGACGGCGCCGGGACGGTCGCCTTCCTCATGCCCGACCTCGCCTCGACCCGCTACGAGCAGTACGACGCGCCGCTGTTCGAGCAGCGCATGGGCGAGCTGTGCGCCGACTGCGAGGTGATCTACCAGAACGCCGACTCGGACGCGGCCCTCCAGCAGCAGCAGGCGAACTCGGCCATCGCGCAGGGCGCCGAGGTGATCGTGATCGACCCGGTCGACTCGACCGCCGCGGCCACGATCGTGCAGACCGCGCAGTCCCAGGGCGTCAAGGTCGTCGCCTACGACCGCCCCATCCCCGACAAGCCCGCGGACTTCTACATCTCCTTCGACAACGAGGCGATCGGCGAGGCCATCGGCCAGTCGCTCGTGGACCACCTCGACGCCGAGGGCGCCGAAGGGGGCCTGCTCCAGGTGAACGGCTCGCCGACCGACGCCGCGGCCGGACTCATCAAGCAGGGCATCCACAACGCGATCGACGACTCCGGGTACGCGCTCCTCGCCGAGTACGACACCCCGGACTGGTCGCCCGAGGACGCACAGCAGTGGGTCGGCGGCCAGATCGCCCAGTTCGACGGGCAGATCGCGGGCGTCGTCGCCGCGAACGACGGCACCGGCGGCGGCGCGATCGCCGCGTTCAAGGCCGCCGACGCGGAAGTGCCCCCGATCACCGGGAACGACGCCGAGCTGGCCGCGATCCAGCGGATCATCGCGGGGGACCAGTACAACACCATCTCCAAGCCGATCAGCATCGTCGCCGAGGCCGCCGCCGACGCCGCGTACGCGCTCATGCAGGGCGAGGAGCCCGAGGCCACGCACGACCTGTTCGACACCCCGTCGCAGCTGTTCGAGCCCACGGTGGTCACGCAGGAGAACCTCGCCGAGGTGGTCTTCGGCCCCGAGGGCGTGCTCGCCGTCGAGGACGTCTGCACGCCCGAGTACGCCGACGCCTGCGCCGCGCTCGGCATCGCGTAACCCCTTCGCACGTAAAGGAACAGACCAGACCATGACGAAGACAGGAGCGGCGACGGTGCTGTCGCTGCGCGGGATCTCCAAGAGCTTCGGCGCGGTCGCCGCCCTCGCCGACGTCGACCTCGACGTCGGCGAGGGGGAGGTCGTCGCGGTCGTCGGCGACAACGGCGCCGGGAAGTCCACGCTCGTGAAAGTCCTCGCGGGCGTCCACCCGCCCGACTCGGGGACGATCGAGTTCGAGGGCCGCGAGGTGCGGCTCGAATCGCCGACGCAGGTCCACGCCCTCGGGATCGCCACCGTGTTCCAGGACCTCGCGCTGTGCGAGAACCTCGACGTGAAGGCGAACCTGTTCCTGGGCAGGGAGATCCGGCCGTTCCTCCTCGACGACGTCGCCATGGAGAAGCGGTCCTGGGAGCTGCTGCGCCAGCTCTCGGCGAAGATCCCCACGTTGAGCGTGCCCGTGGCGGCGCTCTCGGGCGGGCAGCGCCAGACCGTCGCCATCGCCCGGTCGCTCCTGGGCGACCCGAAGGTGATCCTCCTCGACGAGCCGACCGCCGCGCTCGGCGTGGCCCAGACCGCCGAAGTCCTCAACCTCGTGGAGCGCCTGCGGGACAAGGGGCTCGGCGTGGTCATGATCTCCCACAACATGGAGGACGTGCGCGCGGTCGCCGACCGGGTGGCCGTGCTCCGCCTGGGCCGCAACAACGGCGTCTTCGACGCCCGCACCGTGTCCACTGAAGACATCATCGCGGCGATCACGGGCGCCGCCGACAACGTCGTGGCGCAGCGGGCCTCCCGCACCGCCGACCGCACTTCCCAAGGGAGCGACCCCCGATGAGCCCCGAGACCCCCGCCCTCGACCTCCAGGACGAGCGCCTCGTCGCCCCGCAGACCCTCGGCGACGCCGTGCGCGCCGCGTTCCGGCGAGTGCGCGACGGCGACCTGGGGATGCTCCCCGTCTTCGGCGGGATCGTCGTCATCTGGACGGTGTTCCAGCTCCTCAACCGCACGTTCCTGTCGAGCACGAACCTCGTCAACCTGTCGTTCGACATCGTTCCCGTCGGGTTCCTCGCGCTCGGGATCGTGTGCGTGCTCCTGGTCGGCCAGATCGACCTGTCCGTCGGCTCGGTCAGCGGCGTCGCCGCCGCCGTCACCGCGCTCGTCATGGTCCGCTACGAGCAGCCGATCTGGCTCGCGATCCTCGCGGCCGTCGCCACCGGGTGCCTCATCGGGTTCGTGTACGCGCAGGGCTTCAACCGGTTCGCGGTGCCCTCGTTCGTGATGACCCTCGCCGGGCTCCTCGCGTTCCTCGGCGTGCAGCTGTGGCTGCTGCGCGGCCAGAACGCCGTCAACCTGCCGTACGACTCCGACCTGGTGCAGTTCGCCCAATTGTGGTTCGTGCCGGAGTGGATGTCGTACCTGTTCGCCATCATTGCAGCGGCGGGGTTCCTCGGCACGAGCCTTGCGGGGGCGCGCACGCGCAAGGCGGCCGGGCTGTCCGCGCCCTCGCCGCGGCTGCTGGTGTTCCGCGCGGCTCTGGTGCTCGCCGCACTCGGCTTCACCGTGTTCTACCTGAACAAGACCCGCGGCGTCGCCTGGATGTTCGTGCTGTTCGTCGTCGTGGTCCTCGTCATGCACTACGTGCTCTCGCGCACGAAGTTCGGGCGGTCGATCTACGCGGTCGGCGGGAACCCCGAGGCCGCGCGCCGCGCGGGCATCAACGTGAAGTCCGTGTACGCGTGGACGTTCGTGATGTGCTCGACCCTCGCGGCCGTCGGCGGCGTGCTCGCCGCCGCCCGCCTCGCGGCCGCCACCCAGTCCACCGGCACCGGCGACGTCAACCTGAACGCCATCGCCGCGGCCGTCATCGGCGGCACCAGCCTGTTCGGCGGGCGCGGCTCGGCGTTCTCGGCGCTCCTCGGCATCCTGGTGATCCAGTCGATCTCCAGCGGCCTGACGCTGCTCAACCTCGACTCGTCGTACCGGTTCATGATCACCGGCGCGGTCCTCGTCCTCGCCGTCGCGCTCGACTCGTTCGCGCGCCGCTCGCGCCAGGCGCACGGGAGAGGATGACGCCATGACCTCCATCTCGATCGACGCGGGCACCACCGCGATCAAGGCCGTCGCCCACGCCGACGACGGCACGGAGCTCGCCGTCGTCCGCGGCGCGGTCGGCGTGCAGCGCCCCCGCACCGGCTGGGCCGAGCAGGACATGGCCGAGGTCTGGCGCGAGACCGCCGCGGCCGTCCGCGAAGCGGCCCGGCACCTCCCGGGCCCGCCCGACATGATCGCCCTGACCGCCCAAGGCGACGGCTGCTGGCTCGTCGACGCCGACGGCGCGCCGACCGGCCCGGCCGTCCTGTGGTCCGACGGGCGCGCGGCGCCAATAGTGGACCGCTGGCGGGACGCAGGGATCCTCGACGAGGCGTTCCGCGCCAACGGATCGCTCACGTTCCCGGGCCTGCCGAACGCCGTCCTCGCCTGGCTCGCCGAGCACGACCCCGACCGCCTCGACCGGTCCCACGCCGCGCTCACCTGCGGCGGCTGGGTCTTCCACAACCTGACGGGCCTGTTCGCGGCCGACGAGTCCGACGCCTCCGCGCCGTTCCTCGACCCCGCGACCCGCGACTACGCGCCGCGCCTCGTCGAGCTGTTCGGCCTCTCCCGGGCCGCCCGCCTCCTTCCGCAGGTCCTCGGCGACGGCCGGCGCGCCGCCGCGCTGCGCCCCGAAGCCGCCGCGGCGCTCGGACTCCCGGCCGGAGTACCGGTCGTCATGGCGCCCTACGACGTCGCGTCCACCGCGATCGGCGCCGGAGCCGCCACCGCGGGCACGGGCTGCGCGATCCTCGGGACCACCCTGTGCACCGAGATCGTACGCACCGGGACCGACACTTCCGGCGAACCGGCCGGGCTCACCGTCGCCCTCGACTCGACCGGCCAGTGGCTCCGCGTCTACCCGACCCTCGCCGGGACCGAGGTGATCGACTGGGCCACAGCCATGCTCGGCCTCGACACCCCGGAGGAACTCGGCGACCTCGCCGAACTCGCGCCGCCGGGCGCGGGCGGCCTGGTGTTCCTCCCGTACCTCTCCCCGGCCGGGGAGAGGGCCCCGTTCCTCGACACCGCCGCCCGCGGCACCTTCTGGGGCCTCACCCTCGAACACGACCGCGAGCACCTCGCCCGCGCCGTCTTCGAGGGCCTGAGCCTCACCATCAAGGACTGCCTCGCCGCCTCCGGCGCGGCAGTCGACGAGCTGCGCCTGTGCGGCGGCGGCGCGGGCAGCGACCTGTGGTGCCGGATGATCGCCGACGCCACCGGCGTTCCGGCCGTGCGCACCGCCGACACCGAGATCGGCGCGAAGGGCGCGTTCCTGTCCGGCCTCGTCGCCACCGGCGCCGAACCCGACCTGGCAACGGCCGCAGCGAAGTACGTGCGCCCCGGCGACCGGTTCGAACCCGAGGACGCAGGGCTCTACGACGACCTCTACGCGCAGTTCCTGGCGCTGCGCGACGTCGCCCGCGCGGGCTGGCGGGTCCAGGCGGGACGCCGTGGCTGACCGCGTCTGGATCGGCGCCGACCTCGGCACGCAGAGCGTCCGCGTGCTCGCCGTCGACGACGCCGGACGCGTCCTCGGCCGGGGCTCCGCGCCGCTCACCGGGACCCGCGACGGCGCCCGCCACGAGCAGGACCCCGAGCAGTGGTGGACCGCGTTCTGCACCGCCGCCCGCGAAGCGACCGCGGCCCTCGACGCCGCCCGCATCGCCGGGTTCGCCGCCGACGGCACCTCCGGCACGATCCTCCTCGCCGACGACGCGGGCCGCCCCGCCACGCCGGGCCTCATGTACGACGACGCCCGCGCCGCGGCGGAAGCCGAGCGCGTCAACGAGTCCGGCGCCGAAGTCTGGGACCGCCTCGGCTACCGGCGCATGCAGCCGGGCTGGGCGCTCCCCAAGCTCCTCCGGCTGGTGGAGCAGTCCGAGGGCGGAACCCGGCTGCTCCACCAGCCGGACCTCATCACCTGGCGCCTCGCGGGCCGCCGGCTCGCCGCCGACGCCAGCCACGCCCTCAAGACCGGCTACGACCTCGTCGAGGAGCGCTGGCCCGCCGAGGTCCTCGACGCGCTCGGCATCCCCTTGTCGCTCATGCCGGACGTGGTCCGGCCCGGCACCGTCATCGGCGACGTCGGCCCCGCGGGCGCCGCGGCCACCGGCATCCCCGCCGGGACGCCGATCATCGCCGGGATGACCGACGGCTGCGCGGCACAGCTCGCGGGCGGCGCGCTCGCCACCGGCTCCTGGAACTCGGTCCTCGGCACCACACTCGTCCTCAAGGGAGTGTCGGAGCACCTGGTGCGCGACCCCGGCGGCGTCGTCTACTGCCACCGCGGCCCCGGCGGCACCTGGCTGCCCGGCGGCGCCTCCTCCAGCGGCGCCGGGGCCCTCGCGCGGCTCCTCCCGGGCGCCGACCTCGACGCGCTCACCGCCGTCGCCGCCGAACGCGGCCCCGGGCCCGTCGTCTACCCGCTCGCCGGGACCGGCGGCGAGCGGTTCCCCTTCGCCGCAGCCGATCTCGAACCGTTCACGCTCGGCACCACCGACGACGACGCCGACGTCCTCAGCGGCGTCCTCACCGGCCTCGCCTGCGTCGAGCGCCTCTGCTTCGACTACCTCGACCACCTCGGCGCGCCCGTCGGCGGCGACCTCGCCTTCACCGGCGGCGGCAGCGCCAACCGGTACTGGTCCCAGCTGCGCGCCGACCTCCTCGGACGGCCCGCGCGCCTCCCCGCGCACGCCGAGTCCGCCGCCGGGATGGCCGTCCTCGCCGCCACCTCCACCGGTACATCCCTAGTGGACGCCGCGGCGCGGATGACCGGCACCGGCGAGCGCGTAGAGCCGGACGCGTCCCGGCACCGCGCGCTCACCGACCTCTACCTGCGCTTCACCGACCATCTCCATGAGCGGGGCCGGATCGACCGGCCGTTCACCGCCCATGTCCACCGGAGGGCCGAACACTGACCGACATCGTGATGGTGCGCCACGGCGAGACCGTCTGGCACGCCGAGAACCGGTACACCGGGACCACCGACGTCCCGCTCACCGACCGCGGCCGCGACCAGGCCCGCAGCCTCGGCGCGTGGGCCGCGGGCGCCGGACTCGCCGCCGTCTGGTCCTCCGACCTGACGCGCGCCGTCGAGACCCTCGCGCCCGCCGCCGCCTCGACCGCCCTGCCGCCCTTCAGGGACGACCGCCTCCGCGAGGTCGCCTTCGGCGACGGCGAGGGCCTCACCGGCGCCGAGATGCGCGAGCGGTTCCCGGACCGCTACGCCGCCTTCGAGAAGGACCCCGTCGGCGACCACCTCCCCGGCGGGGAGGACCCCGTCGCCGCCGTCGCCCGCGCCAGCGCCTGCCTCGACGAGATCGCCGCCGCCCACGAGGGCGGGCGCGTGCTCGTCGTGTGGCACTCGACGCTCATGCGCCTCGTCCTGTGCGACTGGCTCGGCATCCCGCTCTCGGAGTACCGGCGGCGGCTCCCCGTGGTGCGCAACGTGGGGCTCACCGAAGTGCGGGTCGCCGGAGGGCGGCGCTCGCTGCTCCAGTTCAATACCCCCGTCTGGACCGATGAGGAGGACCACCGATGACCCGAGTGCTCGCCGCGGGCGACAGCTTCGTCCTGCCCGGCCTGCTCGCCGCCGCGCTGCGCGAGCGCGTCGACGGCCTGGAGATCGCCGAGCTCGCCCTGGACTGGCCGGACACGCCGTTCGGGCCCGTCGCCGAAGTCGTCGAGGCCTCCGGCACCGAGGACGCGATCATCGATGCGCTGCAAGGCGTCCGCGTGTGCGTCACGCAGATGGCGCCGATCACCGCGCGGGTCCTGGAGGCCTGCCCGGACCTCGCGTTCGTGGCCGTGGGCCGCGGCGGGCCGGTGAACGTCAACCTCGACGCGGCCACGAAGCACGGCGTCGCGGTCTCCAGCGCCCCCGGCCGCAACGCCACCGCCACCGCGGAGCACACGATCGCGCTCATGCTCGCCGCGATGCGCCGCATTCCGCAGGTCCACGGCGACCTCGCCGCGGGGACCTGGCGCGGCGACTACTACCGGTACGACTCGGTGGGCCTGGAGCTGGAGGGCCGCACGGTCGGCCTGATCGGCTACGGCGCCATCGGGATCCGGGTGGCGCGCATCGCGGGCGGCTTCGGCGCGCGCGTCGTCGTCCACGACCCGTACGTCGACCCGGCGCTCCTCGCCGGGATCGCCGAGCCGCTCGGCCTGCCCGAACTCCTCGCGCAGTCCGACGTGCTGTCGCTCCACGCCCGACTCACCCCGGACACGCGCGGCATGATCGGCGCCGCCCAGATCGCGGCGATGCCGGCCGGCTCGGTCCTCGTCAACTGCGCCCGCGGCGCGCTCGTCGACTACGACGCGGTCTGCGACGCCCTCGACGCCGGCCACCTCTTCGCGGCCGCGTTCGACGTCTACCCCGAGGAGCCCATCCCCGCCGCGTCCCGCCTCCTGCGCACCGACGGGATCGTCATGACCCCGCACCTCGCGGGCGCCAGCCGCGAGACCGCCCACAACGCCGCCCGCATCACCGCCGAGGAGACCGCTCGCTTCCTCGCGGGCGAACCCCTCCTCCACTGCCAGAACCCGGACGTCTTCGGCTGACCGGATCGTTCCGGTCCCGGCCGGGATCGTGCCTGTCGCCGCGGGCTCCGCGGCGGCAGGATTGAGGGCATGAACCGAGCGCTGATCGTCATCGACGTCCAAGAGTCCTTCCGGCAGCGGCCCAACTGGGCCGCGACCTCCGACCCCGACGTGGCCGACAAGGTCGCCCGCCTGGTCGACCACGCACGCGCCAAGGGCGACCTGGTCGTGTGGGTGCTCCACCACGAGCCCGGCACCGGCAACGTGTTCGACCCCGACCGCGGCTTCTGCACCTACATCGAGGGCCTCAAGCCCGAAGCGGGCGAGATCGAGGTCGCCAAGACCTCGCACAACGCGTTCTCCACCACGAACCTCCAGCAGGTCCTCACCGAGCGCGGCATCCGCGAGGTCGCGATCAGCGGCATCCGCACCGAGCAGTGCTGCGAGACGACCGCGCGGGTCGCCTCCGACTTCGGGTACACCGTGGACTTCGTGGTCGACGCCACCGCGACCCACCCGATCCCGCACTGGGACGCCGACCCCGACCGGTCCGTCGAGGAGGTCCTGGCCGACCCGCTGACGCTCCAGACCGCGGACGTGATCGAGCGCACGGTCTATGCGCTGGCGGGCCGGTTCGCGACGATCAGTACTGTCGAGGAAGTGATCGCGCGCTGACCGGATCGGGAGGCCCCATGACCCGCGTCGTCTTCCTGCTGGTGCCGCAGGTGCACCTGCTCGACCTGGCCGGACCGGCCCAGGTGTTCTCGACGGCCGCCGACCTCGGGCTGGACTACCGCACCGAGTACGTCGCCGACCGCGAGGACGTGCCGACCGCGCAGGGCCTCCCGCTGCGCGCGGGCACCGAGTGGCCGGACCTGGAGTCAGGGGACCTGGTCCTCGTGCCGGGGTGGCGGTCCCCGAAGACCGCGGGCGGGCCGCGCCTCACCGATGCCCAAGTGGCGCAGGTGCAGGCGCATCATGCGCGCGGCGGCACCGTCGGGTCCGTCTGCTCCGGGGCGTTCGCGCTCGGGCAGGCCGGGCTGCTCGACGGCCGCCGCTGCACCACCCACCACTCGCTCCAGGACGAGCTGGCGCGCCGCTTCCCGGCCGCGACGGTGGAACGGGACCGGCTGTTCACCACGGACGGCCGGGTCGTGACGTCCGCGGGGATCGCCAGCGGCATCGACCTGGCGCTGCACCTGGTCGCCGTGCGGCACGGCCCGGCCGCGGCCGCGCAGATCGCCCGCGAGATGGTCGTCTACGCGCGGCGCGGCGGCGACGCCGCGCAGGACTCGGCGATGCTGCGGCACCGCTCGCACCTGTCCGACGCGGTGCACCGCGTCCAGGACCTCATCGACGTGCGGTTCGCCGAGCCGCTGCGCCTCGCCGACCTCGCTTCCGCCGCAGGCGTTTCCGAGCGGACCCTCACCCGCCGCTTCACCGAGTCGACCGGCCTGACGCCGCTGCGCTACCAGTCGGTGCTGCGCCTCGAACGCGCCGAGCACCTGATCGCCCAAGGGAGCCCGGTCGAGTCCGCCGCCCGCGCGGTCGGTTTCGGCGACGCCCGGATGCTGCGGCGCCTGCGCTCGGCGCGGTTCCAGAGCTGATGCGTTTCAGTGGGTGGGCCTCTTGCACCTTGCGGGTGCGTTGGGGGTGGGGTTAGTGCGGGCGGCGACGAAGGGGTGGGTGGCGGGGCAGGGTGCGCGGGTTGCCTTGGGGCAGTGGGGGTTGGGGGCGGAACGTGAGGATGTTCCCCACCTGTGGGTGATGACAGTGACACCTGGTGCGAGGGATGATTGGGGTACGCACAGGGACAGGGAAATCGTACAGGTGTCGGGCGGTGCAAGCAGACTAAGCCAAGCCTCTGGCCGACCGGCAAACCAGACGATCTCCGAGGCAGCGCCGCCGACGCAAGGTGTCGGGCCGACGGCAGATCTCATCCCCGCAGTGCTATCGGGACCCGCAGCAGTCAACCACCCCCCACTGGGGCATGGTGATCGGGCGGGGGACCCGGGGAAGGGATCACCTCGACCCCGGGCGGTGTCCACTACGAGGCACACGACCGGAACACCAAAGCGACCGACAGGCCGACCCACACACACGCCGCACGCAGCGACCGCGCACACGCAGGGCAGTGCCGCACCCGGCCGGGCATTAGAGGACCCGGCACCGCGACACCACCCCACGAGCAGATCCCCACCGCGGCAACGGCCCACCCAACTGCACCACCCCGACACGGGCGCGAGCCTGTCCGGGCGGGCGCATCATCCCGGCGGGCCTCCAAGGCCCCTATCGGGACGGACCACCCACCGGCCGGCGCGACCACACGCCCGCCACGGGAGCACGACCCCCGACCGGCATCGAGCATGCCCGAGGGAAGCCACACCCGCCAAGCACCCGCATGGCGGGACCGGGAACCGGGGAACGCACCCCCGAGATCCGACACCGGGACCGGGGAACCAACCCCGGACCCGAACCGATCCCGACACCGGGACCAGGACCGGAACCCGGGGGTGAGGAACCGGACAGCGAGAGAGACGAAGGGAGGGAACAAACAAGGCCCGCACCGCCGAGGACCGACACACACCAGCACCGAGGCTCGGCGCCCGCAGACCGCAGACAGGGGCCGGAGACCAGGAGGCTTGGAGCCCTAGAGGCCACAGGGGCCGACGAGACCGCACCCGCAAGGGAGGTGACACACCATGCCCGCCACGACCACACCACACCCGCACCTATTCCCGCTGTCGGTGCCGCGGCCCCGCGAGCAGGCCGCCACCACCAGCACCCGAACCCGCCCCAGCCCGGCGACGCACCCCAAACAATCCCGTCCGCCGCCGTCGCTGACCGCCCGAACCCCAACCCCATCACCGCCCCAGCCCGGCGAGGCACGCCGAGCCGATCCCATCTGCCACCGTCGCTGACCGCATGAACCTCGACCCGATCACCGCCACAGCCCGGCAACACCACCTGAGTCACATCGCTGCGGCCATGCGTCCCCGACTCACTCTGGCTCCGCTCCGGCCGCTGCCACCCGGCAACATGCGCCGTGTCGGAGCCCGCCTTGCCGTCGCTGAGCGGCAACGGGAGAACGACGGCCGGTGATCTCGTCTTAGCGGTTGTGGACGTCGAGCCCGGAGCCGTCGCGGAAGCGGATGCGCAGGTAGACGTCGCCGCCTCGCGTCACCCTGTCTTCGAACACGAACCGGGCCGCGGGCACTTCGAGCACCTTGTCGAGCAGCACGAGCGTGTCGCCGTCGCGCCGCAAGCCCTTGGCCTGCTTGCCGTCCGAGGCCGAGGTGATCCGGTCCGCGGCGAACCCGAAGCGCCGGTCGGTGAGGATCCAGATGCCGCTGCGGTGCGGGCCGGTCTTCAGCAGGCGCGCGGCTTCGCAGTCCCGGCCTTCGCCGAACGCGACCAGGCCCGGGGGCCGGCCCTCGAAGCGCCGGATCTCGTTCCAGTACGGCACGCCGCCGGTGACGATCCCGACCGGGCTGACGAGCTTGACCGCCGCCCAGCCGACCGCGGTCGCGGCGCGGTAGGCGGCGGACGGGTGGCCTCGGATCTCCGACTTGTAGTTCCCGCGCCCGGTCGCCGCGTACGACCGCAGCTGCTCGCCGTCCTGGAGCCATTGGCCCGCAACGAGACTGCGGGCGTCTTCCAGCAGGTCGTACTCGCGGCCGGTCATGTCGGCGTCAGCGCCCGGCGAGGAGCTTGTTGAGCGCGGCCGCCTGCTCCTCGTCGCACGCGGCGTGGTCGTCGCGGCAGGCCCCGATCCGCATCGCCTGGCCGTCGAAGGCCGCCACGATCTCGCCGATCGCCTCGCTGAGCCCTTCGGCCGTCGAGGAGTAGTGGCCCTCCAGTCCGACCCACCCCGGGACGCCCCACGAGGTCTCCTCGGCCATGGTCTCGGACGCCTGCGACTGGATCGGCGACGCCTGGCCCTTGAGGCCCTCCAACGCGCCCTTCAACGCGTCGAGTTCGTCCAGGTCCACGCGGATCGCGCCGCCGCCTCCGCCCCCGCCGGAGCCGCCCGAGGACGTCGCCGACGAGAACATGTCCATGGCCGCCTGCGGCGCGTTCCCCGCGAGGCTCGCCCCGGCGCCGATGCCCGCCTTGATGAGCACGCCCTTCCACAGGGCGTAGTTCAGGCCGTCGCGCACGCCGAAGATCTGCCCTGACGTGACGTGGAAGGCGCCCTTGCGGTTGAGGCCCTGGTCGACCAGGACCCGGAGGATCTTCCCGAAGATCCCGGTGGCCTTCTGGATCTTGCTCATCACGCGCAGGAACATCGAGGTCGCCTTGTAGAACGCGGAGAGCACGAACGCCGCGACGCTCGCGCCGAACGACCACGGCCCCGTCGCGAGCGCGATGAGCCCGCGGGTGATCAGCCACGCGACCAGCTCGGCGAGGATCGACTCGATGAGCGCCTTGATCGCCTCGGCGAGCATCCGGCACCAGCTCGCGATCTGCTGCACGTTCGACGCCTCGTGGCCCGCGGCCGCGATCGTGGCGGCGAGGGCGTCGAGCTGCTCGCGCGCGGCGGTGGCGTCGGCGCCCTGCCACTGCGTCATGTTCGCGCCGACCGCCGCGCCCGTCTCGGTGGACAGGGAGTTGAGCGACTCGGCGACCTTGCCCCAGGCGTCCTCGACGCGCTGCATGTCGCCGGGCGAGCCGGAGACGTACTCGATCGCGTCGTTGAACGGCTCCACCAGCTCCAGGACGATGCTGAGTCCCGCGGACGCCAGCGCGAACACCGGGTCCTTCATCGCGCCGAGGACCTCCATGCCGAGCCCGGTGATCTCCCCGGGGATGGCCGCGGCCGACGTGAGCCGGTCGTCCCCGGCGATGGTGCCCCAGATGTTCTGGGCGAGGCTCGATCCGGTGCTGACTACGGGGATGTTCGACACGTGTGCAACTCCACGGCTTGGGGGGTTTCGAGTGGGTCGAGCATACTGTCCCGCCGCGACGCCCGGCCGCCGCGGACAGCGGCGGGGGCCCGGACGTCCGCCCGGGCCCCCGCCGCCCCCTCTGAGAATCGAGTCTCGTTGCGATGCAGTCGCTTACGGCACCGTGTATCCGGCGGCCCTGACCAGCTCGTACCACTCGGGGCGCGTCAGCGGCACCTCCGAGCCCTGCGCGGAGCCGGTGATCCGCTCGATGTTGGTGGTGCCGATGACGACCTGCATGTTCGCCGGGTGGCGGGTGATCCATGCGACGGCGATCGCGATCGGCGGCACGTCGTACTTCTTCGCGAGCCGGTCGACGACGGCGTTCAGCTCGGGGTACCGCTCGGAGCCGAGGAACGGCCCGTCGAAGAACCCGGCCTGGAACGGCGACCACGCCTGGACGGTGATGTCGTGGAGGCGGCAGTAGTCGACGATGCCGTCGTCGCGGCTGATCGACTGGTCGAGGCCCTGCATGTTCGCGGCGATGCCCTGCGCGATGAGCGGCGCGTGCGTGATCGACAGCTGCACCTGGTTCGCGACGAGCGGCTGGTTCACATACTTGCGCAGCAGGTCCATCTGGCGCGCGGTGTGGTTCGAGACGCCGAACGCCCGCACCTTGCCCGCGGCGGCGAGGTCGTCGAACGCGCGGGCGACCTCCTCGGGCTCGACGAGCGCGTCGGGCCGGTGCAGCAGGAGGATGTCGATGTAGTCGGTGTCGAGCGCCGCGAGCGACTCGTCCACGGACTCGGTGATGTGCTCGTACGAGAAGTCGAAGTACGGGCCGGGGTGCATGATCCCGGTCTTGGTCTGGATGACCAGGCGCTCGCGCTCCGAGGGCGTGAGCTTCATGGCCTCGGCGAAGCGGCGCTCGCAGCCGTGGCGGCCGCTGCCGTACAGGTCCGCGTGGTCCACGAACGTGATCCCGGCGTCGACGGCGGCGCCGACGATGGCGCGCACCTCCTCGTCGGTCTTCTCCTGGATGCGCATGAGCCCGAGCACCACGTTCGGAGCGGTGATGTCGGTGCCGGGCATGGTGAAGGTCTTCATCTGGTTCCTCGTTCGTCAGGCGGCGGACAGGCGGGCGACCTGCTCCGGGGTCAGTTCGAGTCCGGCCGCGCCGGCCGAGTCGCGGATGCTCTCGGGGCGCGAGGCGCCCGGGATCGGGATGACGACCGGCGCGAGCGCGAGCTGCCACGCCAGGGTCACCTGGTAGACGGAGACGCCGAGTTCGGCGGCGACCTCGTTGAAGGCGGCGTGGCGCGATCCGAGTTCGGGCGCGCTCTTGATGCCGCCCAAGGGGCTCCACGGCAGGAACGCGACGCCGAGCTTCGCGCAGTGGTCGAGTTCGGCCTCGCTGGAGCGGAACCGCGGCGAGAACTGGTTCTGCACCGACGCGAGCCGCCCGCCGAGGATCGCGTTCGCCTCGTCGATCTGCGCGACGGACGCGTTCGAGATGCCCGCCTGCTGGATGACGCCCTCGTCGAGGAGGTCGCGGATCGCGCCGACCGAGTCGGCGTACGGGACCTTCGGGTCGGGGCGGTGGAACTGGTAGAGGCCGATCGCTTCGACGCCGAGGCGCTTCGCGGAGGCCTTGACGGCCTCCTTGAGGTACTCGGGGCGCCCGTCCTGGGTCCACGAGCCGTCGCCGGGGCGCAGGTGGCCGCCCTTGGTGGCGACCAGGACGCCGTCGGCGCCCGGGCCGTACGACTTCAGGGCCTTCGCGATCAGGGTCTCGTTGTGGCCGACCTCGTTCGCGTCGCGGTGGTAGGCGTCGGCGGTGTCGATGAGCGTCACGCCCGCGTCGAGCGCGGCGTGGATCGTGGCGACCGACCGCTCTTCGCCCGGGCGGCCCTCGATGGACATCGGCATGCCGCCGAGCCCGATCGCCGATACCTGCCGGTTGCCGATGGTGCGCTGCTGCATGGTGCACTCCCTGCTGATTGGCGGCGCGCCCCCCGCGCCCGCCGGCCGACGGATGACCAGGCCGATGCTAGGTATTCTCGATCTAGAAATCCAACAACTGGCGTTTCTGGTATTGAGAACCCGAGGGAATGATTCATGGACCTGCGACAGATGGAGTACCTGGTCGCGCTCGCCGATGAGAGGCAATTCACACGGGCGGCCGAGCTCATGGGCATCTCCCAGTCCGGCCTGTCCGCGGCGATCCGCAGCCTGGAGGACGAGCTCGGCACCGCCCTGTTCATCCGCACCACCCGCCGCGTCGAGCCCACCGAGGCGGGCTTCGCGCTGCTGCCGTACGCGCGCATGATGCTGGAGCAGGCCGCGGGCGCCCGCGACGCCGTCGTCAAGGCCAGCCGCGCCGTCTCCGGGTCCCTGTCGATCGGCGCGGAGCAGTGCCTCGGCCTCATCGAGGTGAGCCCCCTGCTCGACCGCTTCCACCGCCGCCATCCGCAGGTCGAGACCATGTTCACCCAGTGCGGCTCCCACGACCTCATCGGCATGGTCCGCGCCGGGGAGCTCGACGTCGCGTTCGTCGCCACCGACCGGCGCCTCTCGGGCCTGCCGCACCGCGAGATCGGCCGTGAGCCCCTCGTCGTCGTCACCCCGCCCGACCACCACCTCGCGGCCCGCGCCTCCGTCCCCTGGGCTGCCCTCGACGACCAGGACTTCGTCGACTTCGGCGCCGCCTGGGGCGTGCGCACCCTCAACGAGTCGGCGTTCGCCGCCCGCGGCCTGCGCCGCCGCGTGCGCTGCACCGTCAACGACGTCCACACCCTCCTCGACCTGGTCTGCCGCGGCCTCGGCATCGCCGTCGTCCCGCGCCACGTCGCCGCGAAGCCCCAGGCGAGCGCCCTGCGCGTCCTCCCGCTCGCCGACGATGACGTCCCGCAGTGGACCGTCTCGGTCGTCTCCACCGCGTGGGACCAGGCCGACTCGCCCGCCGCCCACCTCCTCGAACTCCTCGAAGAAGGCCAGGTCCCCGACACCGTCCCGGCCGCCGCATAAAAAATCCGAACTTCCTCCGCCGGGGATGTCGAAAACCGCCGACCGGCCCCGTCGTCCCGGTGAAAGGTAAGACCCGACCGGCCACCAGGAGGCAGCCATGAAGTACGTCATCCTCATCCACTCGAACCCGCAGCCGTGGGGCCACCCCACCAGCGACTACCTCGCCGAGCACCAGGCGCTCCCCGCCGAGCAGCGCGAGCGCCTGAACGCCGAGTTCGAGCGGCTCCTCACCGAGATGAGCGCCAACGGCGAGCTCGTCGCCGCCGAAGCGCTCGCCGACCCGTCGACGTCCGAGCTCTACCGCTGGAGCGGCGGCGAACCGCTCGCCACGGACGGCCCGTACTCCGAGACCAAGGAGCACCTTGCCGGGTTCTTCCTCATTGACGTGTCCGGACCCGAACGCGCCCAGGAGATCGCGCTCGCGTTCTCCGGCCCCGGCGAGACCGTCGAGCTGCGGCCCGCGATGTGGCCCGGCGGCGAGGAGCACTGATGGACTCCGGTGTCGAGGACGTGTGGAGGCGCGAGTCGCCGCACGTCCTCGGCGCGCTCGTGCGCCGCTACGGGCACTTCGACGCCTGCGAGGACGCCGTCCAGGAAGCCCTCCTCTCCGCCGCACTGCACTGGCCCCGCGAGGGGCTGCCCGCCAACCCTCGCGGCTGGCTGATCCGCGCCGCCTCCCGCCGCCTGGTCGACGCCCTCCGCTCCGACCGCGCCAGGACTGCCCGCGAGGACACCGCGAACCGCCTCGAACCGAGTGAACCACCACCCACCGACAGTGACGACTCCCTGCACGTGCTCCTGCTGTGCTGCCACCCGTCGCTGACCCCCGCTTCCCAAGTGGCCCTGACCCTCCGGGCCGTCGGCGGCCTCACCACCGAGCAGATCGCCGCCGCGTTCCTGGTCCCGCCCGCCACCATGGGGCAGCGCATCAGCCGCGCCAAGGCCAAGCTCGCCGCCGCGGGCGCCCGCCTCGGCGACGTCACCCGCGCCGACTTGCCCGCCCGCGTCGAGTCCGCCCGGCAGGTCCTCTACCTCGTGTTCAACGAGGGCTACACGGCTTCCGGCGGGATCGATCTCATCGACGTCTCCCTCACCGCCGAGGCGATCCGCCTCGCCCGCGAACTGCGGCAGCGGCTCCCGAGCGACACCGAGACCGCCGGGCTCCTCGCGCTCATGCTCCTCACCGAGGCCCGCGCGCCCGCCCGCACCGACGCCGCCGGCGACCTCGTGCCGCTCGCCGACCAGGACCGGTCCCGCTGGGACGCGAGCCTCATCGCCGAAGGCGTGTCGCTGCTGGAGCAGGCGCTCCCGGCCGGCCCGGTCGGCCCGTTCCAGCTCCAGGCCGCCATCGCCGCCGTCCACGACGAGGCCGCGGCCTACGCCGACACCGACTGGCCGCAGATCGCCGAGCTGTACCGGATGCTCGACGCCCTCGCGCCGAGTCCGGTCGTGACCATGAACCGCGCCGTCGCCGTCGCCATGACCGACGGCCCCGACGCCGCCCTCGCCATGCTCGACCCGCTCCTCGCCGAGCCTGGTCTCGACCAGCGCCACCGGCTCCACGCCGTCCACGCCCACCTCCTCGACCTGGCCGGGCGCCGAACCGAAGCGCGCCAGGCGTTCCGCGAAGCCGCCCGCCTCGCCACCAGCACCCCCGAGCAGCGCTACCTCCTCCGCAAGGCCGGATGACCGCTTGGCGCACGTTCGGCGCACCGAACGCGCCGTCCGGCGCAGCGGGCTTGCCGCCGCACCACCATAAATCGATAATTCTCAATGTCAAGTTCCATCGCCATCGCTCCACCGTCCCCCTCATGACGACCACGGCCCTCACCCCGGGAACCGTCGACGCCGACTGATGCGCCCGTACTCCCAAGGAGGGCACATGCACGGCATCAGCCGCCGCATCAGACCGCTCATCGCCACCCTGTCCGCACTCGCGTTCGCCGCCGCGACCGCCGT
The DNA here is from genome assembly GCF_003002955.1 of Glycomyces artemisiae. Taxonomy (GTDB): domain Bacteria; phylum Actinomycetota; class Actinomycetes; order Mycobacteriales; family Micromonosporaceae; genus Glycomyces; species Glycomyces artemisiae. Next base: position 69,050 of record NZ_PVTJ01000012.1, on the reverse strand, counting down.
CGCGATCCTCATCGCCAGTCCCGCGCAGGCCCAGACCTGCAACGGCTACGTCGGCCTCACCTTCGACGACGGCCCCAACCCGGGCACCACCAGCAGCCTCCTCAACGCGCTCACCTCCAACGGCCTGCGCGCCACCATGTTCAACACCGGCCAGCGCGCCGCGAGCAACCCCGGCCTCGTCGCGGCCCAGGTCAGCGCGGGCATGTGGGTCGGCAACCACTCCTACACGCACCCGCACATGACGGGCATGTCCGCCTCCCAGATGGCCCAGGAGATCTCCAGCACGCAAGCGGCGATCCAGCAGGGCGGCGGCGGCACCCCCGTCCTGTTCCGCCCGCCCTACGGCGAGACCAACGCGACCCTCAAGTCCGTCGAGGCCCAGTACGGTCTGACCGAGGTCCTGTGGAGCGTCGACTCCCAGGACTGGAACGGCGCCAGCACGGCCGCGATCGTCAACGCCGCGAACAACCTCCAGAACGGCGGCGTCATCCTCATGCACGACGCCTACCAGAACACCATCAACGCCATCCCGCAGATCGCGTCCAACCTGCGCGCCCGCGGCCTGTGCGCGGGGATGATCTCCCCGTCGACCGGCCGCGCCGTCGCCCCCACCGGATCCGGCGGCGGTGGCGGCGGGGGAGGGGGCACGGGCACCGACCTGCTCCGCTCCACCTCCGCGGGCAAGTGCATCGACGTGCCGAACGGCAGCACCGCGAACGGCACCCGCGTCCAGCTCTACTCGTGCTACGAGGGCGCCAACCAGCAGTTCACCGTGACCGCCGCGCAGGAGCTGCGCGTCCTCGGCAAGTGCCTGGAGCCCTCCGGGACCGGGAACGGCTCGCTCGCGCAGATCAACACGTGTTCCGGTGCGGCGAATCAGAAGTGGACGTTCGGCTCCGACTCCACGATCCGCAACGTCGGCACGGGCCTGTGCCTCGACGTGTACAGCTCCTCGGACGGCGCCGCCGTCCAGCTCTACTCGTGCTGGACCGGCGCCAACCAGAAATGGACCCGCGTGTAAATACCGAAGCCGGTCCCGCGGCTCGGCCGCGGGACCGGCGTTCCCGAGCGAATACCGGACGGTAACCACTGGGCCTCCGCAGTGGAAGCGGTGCCAGGTGTGCGAGACCCATTGAACTCCAATGCATCGAGGTCATAGACTCCGCAGATGCCTCTCACCCCTAGAGCGGCGGCCGTCGGGGTCGACCTCGGGTCGTCGACGACAACTGTCTCCATTAGACGAATATCCGAGCCGGGGACGCGCGACGTGCGCCACTCGCCCACCCGGGCCGAGGCCACCTGGTCGGCGCCGGGCGACGAATCGGCGCTCGTGGGCCTCGCCGTCCCCGCCACCTGGAGCGCGACCCGGCGGCGCGCCCACGCCGAGGCCGCCGCCGAAGTCGGCTTCACCCCCTCGTTCCTGGTCTCCGAACCCGAGGCCGCCGCCCGCCACTACGCCGAAGTCCAAGGGAGCGGGCTCGACCCGGCCGCCCAGCTCCTCGTCTACAGCCTCGGCGACGCGACCTGCCACATCGCGCTCGTGCGCCGCGACGGCGACCGCTACACCGTGGCCGCCGCGAAGAGCGCCGACGGCGTCGGCGGCCGGGCCTTTGACCGGCTCCTGCTCGACCACCTCGCGTCCCGGCTGCGGTACAGCGACCCCAAGTACTGGTCGCGGCTCCAGATCCCCGGCGAGACCGCGTTCCGCGACGAGGTCCTCGACGAGGTGCGGACCGCCCGCGAGCACCTGTCGGCCCATCCGTCCGCGACCGTGGTGCTGCCGGGCCTCGGGCGCGACCTGCGCCTGACCCACGAGGACGCCGACCGGTGCCTCGCGCCGGTCCTGCTGCGCACCATCGGCATCGCCGAAGACGTGCTGTGCGACGCCGGCGCGGTGGCCGACGAGGTCGCCGCGGCGCTCCTGGTCGGCGGCGGCAGCCGCACCCCGCTCGTCGCCTCCGTCCTCGGCCACCACCTCGGGATCGAACCGGTCGTGCCCGACCTGCCCGAGCTCGCCGTGGCCGAGGGCGCGGCGCTCGCGGGGCTCGCCCGCATCAGCATCGCGGCCGAAGCGGCGGACCCGGCGCCTTCTTGGCACGGGCGGCTGCGCACGAGCTCCGACGTGCTCGCGACGATGCTCGTCGTCCTCTTCGCGATGGCGGCCTTCGCCGGTGTGGCCCTGCTCAACCGCTCCGGCGTGGACGCCGACGACATCGACGCCGACAGCCCGAACCTCTCGGTCCCAAACGAGACCGGCACGGCGGAGCCCGCCGCCCCGTCGCCGCCCGAAGGCGAGTCCGCGCCCGTCGAACCGTCCGAAGAGGACGACACCGTCGCGGCGCCGTCCGAACCGCCGCCCACGTCCCAGGACCCCACCACGTTCCCTCCCTCGGCCTCGCCCGTCGCCGAGGCGGACGCGGCGCTCCCGGACGCGGTGGGCCGGACCCTCGCCGAGGCGCTGGCCCTCCTCGCCGACGCCGGGTTCACCGACGTCAGCGCCGAGGGCCAGCGCGTCACCGGCAACACGGACTATGCGAACTGCGAGGTCACCGCGCAGAGCCCGGAGCCCGGCAGCACACAGCCGCTCGACGCCCCGGTCGTGCTCTCATACGCGTACCGCGGCAGCGACCACTGCTGAGACCACCGCTGAAGGGCGCCAAGCCCTCCTACACCGCGACGGGTTCCGGCTCGGGCGCGCTCTCGCGGGTGCGCCCGAGGTTGAACACCCCCACGGCCACGGCGACGACGGCCGCCGCGAGCGGCACGAGCAGCGCCGCGCGGTACCCGTCGAGGAGCGCCCCGGGCGCATTCGAGGCGGTGGCGGCGACGTTCACCGCGGCCACGCCCGCGAGCCCGAGGGCCGCCCCGAACTGGAACGACGTGTACAGCAGGCCGCCCGCGAGCCCCTGCTCGTCCTCGGCGATCCCGTTGGTGGCGATGATCGTCATGGGGCCGTAGGCGAGGGTGAACGCCAGGCCCACGAACACCAGGCTCGGCAGCAGCTCCCAGTACGTCGAGTCGTGCCCGGCCGTGAGGAACAGCGCGAACGCGACCGCGGCCGACGCGAGCCCGGCCAGCAGCACCGGGGCGTTCCCGAAGCGGCGCACCAGCTTCGGCGTCAGGGTCGGCGCCAGCGCCACGTCGATGCCCATGACGAGCATCGCGAGGCTCGCCTCGATCGTCGTCCAGCCGCGCAGCTCCTGGAGGTACAGCACCGCGAGGAACTGGAACCCGAAGAACCCGGCCATGAACAGCATCCCGATGACGTTGGCGCGCAGCAGGGAACCGGACTTGAAGATCCCGAGTCGCACGAGCGGCGCGGCGTGGCGGCGCTCGACCGCGACGAACGCGGCGATCAGCACTGCGCTCAGCGCGATCGTTCCGGCCGTCCAGCCGAGGCCGACGTGCGTGGCGCGCTCGACCCCGAGTACGAGCACCACGACCGCCGCGGTGACGGTGAGCCCGCCGAGCACGTCGAACCGCTGCCCGTCCCGCTCCGGCGGGGCCTGCTTCGGGATGAGGAGCATCGCGGCGAGGAGCAGCACCAGCGAGAGGCCCACGGGCATGAAGAACACCCACCGCCAGTCGAGCGCGGTGAGCAGCCCGCCGATGACCATCCCGAGCGTGAAGCCCCCGGCGCCGATGGCGCCGTAGATCATCAGGGCCCGGTCGCGCTTGGGGCCCTCCTCGAACCCGGTGGTGATGATCGACAGCCCGGCGGGCGTCATGAACGCGGCGGCGAGGCCGGTGACGAACCGGGCGGCCACGAGCACGGCCCCGTTCTCGGCGAGCCCGCCGAGGCCGGAGAACAGCAGGAACACCAGCAGCGCGGCCAGGAACACGCGGCGGCGCCCGAGGATGTCGGCGGCCCGGCCGCCCAGCAGCATGAAGCCGCCGTAGCCGAGCACGTAGGCGCTCACGACCCACTGGAGCGACCCGGTGGACAGCCCCAGGTCGTCGCGGATCGAGGGCAGGGCGATGTTGAGCATGGCGATGTCGATGCCCTCCAGGAAGATCGCTCCTGAGAGGACGAGCAGCACACCCCATTCACGGGCTTTCACGGGTTTCTCCTCTTGACGGGTTTCCAATGCCCGCCAATCGTCGGCCCGCGCAGGGCCGGGAACAACGGCGAAGATCGCAACGTTCATTCAGTCAGGCTTACCGATGGAGGACCCCGTGGAACGCGACGAACTCGAATGCTTCCTGATCCTGGCCGAGGAGCTGCACTTCGGGCGCACCGCCGCCCGCATGCGCCTCTCCCGCGCCCGCGTCTCCCAGCTCGTCCAGCGCCTCGAACGCCGCCTCGGCGCGCCCCTGTTCGAGCGCACCAGCCGCTCCGTGGTCCTCACCGACCTCGGCGCGCGCTTCCGCGACGACGTCGAGCCGCACCACCGCGCCATCGAACAGGCCCTCGCCCGCGCCGCGGCCGCCGCGAGCGGCTTCGGCGGGACCCTGCGGGTCGGCTTCTCCGCGTCCCTCACCGGCGAGATCGCCCTGAACGCCGTCGACGCCCTCCGCGCCGCCCACCCCGAACTCGCCGTCGAGATCTGCGAGATGTCCTACACCGACCCGTTCTCGCAGCTGCGCGACCGCTACTACGACGTCCTCCTCATGGAACTCCCGGTGCGGGAAGACGACCTCGGCAAGGGCCCGACCCTGCTCACCGAGGGCCGCATGCTCGCCGTGGCCGCGGACCACCCGCTCGCCGCGCGCCCATGGCTGACCATGGACGACCTCGCCGCGGTCGACCTGATCGCCACCGACGGCGACCTCCCCGACTACCGCCGCGCCCTCCAATCCCCGCCGCGGACCCCTTCAGGCCTGCCGATCCCGCAGGGGCCCATCGTCATCAGCCTCCCGGAGGCCCTCGTCTTCGTCGCCGCGAGCAAGGGCGCCCTCCTCGTCGGCGCCCACACCGCGGTCTACCAGTCCCGGCCCGGCATCGCCTACGTCCCCGTCGTCGACGCCGAACCCGTCCGCTACGGCCTGGTCTGGCGCGCCGAGGAGCGCACCGCCGCGATCGACGCCTTCGCCGCCCGCGTCACCGCCGCGATCCCGGCCGCCGACCGCCTCCTCACCCCGGCCGCCTAGGCCTTCATGACCCTCAGCAGCGCGGGCAGCCCCTTGGCGAGCCCGTCCCGCTCTTCTTCGCTCATCGCCGACGCCCACGCCTCGTACCGGGCGTGCAGCACCTCGGCGGCCTTCCGGTGCAGCTTCCTCCCGGCCGCGGTGATCTCCAACCGGTAGAGCCGCCGGTTCCCGGGGTCGCGCTCGCGGACGACGAGCCCGTCGGCCTCCAGGTCTGCGACCAGCCGGCTCACACTGCTCTTCTCCAACCCGAGCCGCTCGGCCAGCTCCCGCTGCGACATGCCCGCGTGGAAGTCCAGCTCATGGATCGCGAACAACTGCGACATCGACATCGCCCGCCCGGGGACGACGTCCGCCATCAGGGCGAACTCCGCGGTGCGCACGACGTCCATCAGGAGATGGTGCAGGTGCTCGGCGTCATGGCTCATAGTTGCATCCTACAACCAATGGCGCTACCCTCAAAGTTGTAGGGCACAACTATGAAGGAGCCTGCAATGCACGACCACCCGCACAATCACTCCCACGGCGGAGCGATCGAAGGCCGCCACAGCCGCGTTTACAACCGGCTCGCCCGTCTCCTCATGAGGCCCCAGTACCGCCGCATCGCCGCCGACATCGCGTCCTCCGCCCCGCACGGCGCCGCCGTCCTCGACATCGGCACCGGCCCCGGCCTCCTCCTCCGCTCCCTCGCCGCCACCCGCCCCGACCTCCGCCTCACCGGCATCGACATCGCCCAGGACATGATCGACCACGCGTCCAGCAACCTGGCCGACCTGCGCGTCGACCTCCGCGCGGCCGACGTCGCGAGCCTCCCCTTCGAAGACGACACCTTCGACCTCGTCGTCACGACCTACAGCTCCCACCACTGGGGAGACCCCGCCACCGCAGCCTCCGAAATCCGCCGAGTCCTCCGCCCCGAAGGCCGCCTCCTGAACTACGACTTCGAAAGAGCCCCCTTCACAACCCTGGAAACCGCCCTCGCGCAGACCTCCCGCACGAATTTCCGCGCCCCGTGGTCCCTGGTCATGAAGACGATCCGCTTCGAAGCCCGCCCACCGATGACCGAACAATGACGGCGCGATGCCGGGCGCACATACCGTCCCGGGCATGAACCTGAACCCGCTGTCGCCCGAACTCCACCAGCTCGCCGAGCAGACCGGCCTCGGCGTCCACCGCGCCGAGTACCGACCCCGCCCGGCCCCGTTCGCCGTCCCTCTCGCAGTCGCGCTCACGATCTATGCGCTGGTCATCGCCTGCCTCGCCGGAAGCAACATGCTGGAGAACAGCTTCGGCGTCATCATGCTGGTCGTCTTCACGGTGTTCATCGGCCTGGGGGTCCTCAACCTCCTCCACATGAAGCGCAAGTCAGGCGCCTCCGACGAGCTCCACCTCTTCGACCACGGCCTCATCGTCAAGGGCCCCAAGACCCTCGTCTCCCTCCACCACTGGGACGACGCCACCGTCTACCAGCGTCTCTTCCACTACCCCCAGACCGGCCTGACGACCTACAACTACCTCCTCGTCGCCCCCGACGGCGCCGCCATCAGCATCGGCGACCCCAAGGGCGCCACCACCTCCGCCGTCACCAACCTCCCGAACCTCGACCACTTCACCCTCGGCGCCAGCTTCGACCGCCCCGACCAGTGGGGCCCCGCCATCCAAGAAGCCGTCACCCGCACCCAGATCCCCGCAGTCCTCGCCCGCATCGCCGACAACGAGACCGTCGCCTTCGGCCCCCTCACCCTCAACCGCGACACCCTCACCGTCGACGGCACCGCCATCCCCCTCACCGGCCTCCAAGAAGCCGCCGTCAAGGACGGCACCGCCGTCTTCAAGTCCTACAACCGCTTCTTCAAGACCCGCGAACCCGTCTACGCCATCCCCAACTTCTTCGTCTTCAAAGCGGCCCTCCAAACCCAGACCGGCCGCTCCTGGTCCTAGCCGAAACCAGATGCACCGGAGCCGCCCGGTATGCCAGAGTCGCAGGAACCCTCCTCAGAAACGGAACCGAGCGATGAACGAGACCCTGACCCTCTGGCGCCCATGCGGTCCCGCCGAACTCGAACTCGTCCGCGCCTCCGGATGGACCGCCTGGCCGCCGCGCCTGCCCGACCAGCCGATCTTCTACCCGGTCCTCAACGAGGAGTACGCGACGAAGATCGCCCGCGACTGGAACGCGCCGCGCGCCGGCGTCGGCTACGTGACCCGCTTCAACCTCGACGGCGCCTTCGCCCAGCGCTACCCGGTCCAGCAGGCCGGCGGCCGGACCATCCTCGAACTCTGGGTTCCCGCCGAAGAACTCGACGAATTCAACGACCACATCATCGGCCCGATCGAAGTCGTCGCCGAATACCGCCGAGTTGCAGACGCGACCGGCTGAGCCGCCTACCTGCCCGCCTCCACGGCGGTCAGGAAGTCCGAGAGCCGACGGGGGAGGGTCATCCCGGTGAGCATGGCGACATGCCCGCCGGGACACCGCACGACCTGCGGCGGCCGCGCCAGACCCTCGACCAGGGCAAGACTCGCCGACGGAGGCACGATGTGGTCGTCCGCGGTGACGGCGAGCAAGACAGGCACATCGAGACTCCCTAGCCGCGCCGGTCGGCCGAGAACCGTCCAGCTCCCGTCCTTCAGACCATTGCCTCGAACGTAATCCACAAGATCGAACAACAGCGCACCCGGGACGGGAGTCTGCTCCCACACCCACCGCGACAACGGCCCCGCCACCGACCGCCACTTCTGATTCCGCCGACGCCGCCACGTCTGCCGCGCCGTGCGCAGCGCCACCGGCCTCAGCCAGTGGAAACTCTCCCGTACCAGCGACGCGGGCACGAGCCCGCGCTCATCGAGCGTGAGCACCGGCATCAACCGCCTCGACCGCAGAATGCCACCCAACCGGCCCGCCGCCGCAGTATCAACAAGCGGCGCAATCGCAGTCATCGAAGCCAACCCGCCATCCCCAAGCGCCGCATGCACAGTGAGCGCCAACGTCCCGCCCAGGCAGTACCCGACCAGATGCACCTCCGGCCGACCGCTATGCCTCCGAACTGCCTCCTCGGCCGCCATCAACGTCTCGGCATAGACATCGAACCCATGCCCCGCCTCTGCCGCCCCCGGCACCCCCCAATCGAGCAGGTACACATCACGACCCCCGCCGATCAACGCGCCGATGAGACTTCGCCCCGGCGCCAGATCCAGCACCCATGACCTCGTGACCAGCGAATGCACCACCAGCACCGGCGTCCCAGCCCCACCCGCGCAGTGCCGCACCACCACCCTCCCCGCACTCCACACGACCGACGAATCAGTCACCGGCACCGAAACCCGAGGCAACCCCGCCGCCACCTCAACCACATGAGCCCACCCCGACACCGCAGCCAGCCCCCGCACAACCCCGCCCCGAACCCACCGCCCCACCCGCACAGCCCCGTTGCCCCGCAACAGGCGCCGATCAGTCGAACTCAAACGAGACATCATCAAACCCACCAGCATCCCGCACCGAACACAGCCATGAACAACACAAGCGAAGCGCACTTATGGTGGCCGACATGGCTTCTCTGAACCCGATACGCATCCATGCGCGGGAAATCGGCTTCGCGAGGATCGCCGCTGGTGTGCTCACGATCGGCGTGCTTGGCTTCGCCTACGTCGTCGGCGGTGAGAACGACGGCTTCAACCCGTTCAACTACTTCGGATACTTCACCAACCTGACGAGCCTGTCCACCTCCGCCCTCCTGATCCTCACCGGCCTGCGCACCTTGTCGGGGAGCCCAATACCCATGTGGCTGAACGCATCGCGCGCCGTAGCAACCACATGCATGCTCATCGTCGCCGTCGTCTACAACGTCCTGGTCCCCGGCACCGGCTCGGCTCCGCCATGGGTGAGCGCATGGCTCCACCTCGCCTTCCCCGCAGCGGTCTTCCTCGACTGGCTCCTGATCGGCGACCGCTCCCCCCTTCCTTGGCGCCGGGTGTGGCTCGTCATCCCGTACCCGCTCCTCTGGCTCGCCGTCGTACTGATCCGCGGCGCGACAGACGGATGGGTCCCCTACGGATTCCTCCTCCCCGAACGCGGGGCGGCCTCCATTGGGCTGCACATCATCGGGCTGCTCGGAGCCTTCCTGGCGTCGGGCGCCCTCGTATGGTCGGCCAGTCGGGGTTCAGGTCTCGGCCGGGGGGAAATACTCTGGCGGGATGGCACCACTCACACCGGAGGACCGGTTGCGACTGGCCCGAGAGATGGACGAGACCCGGCTTCGCATGTTCCGGATGAACGTGCTCCGGAAGCGGCCGGGCATTGACGCGGGGGAGTTGAAGCGCGCCGTCCTGGAATGGATGGGCGATGGAGGAATCCAGGACTTCGTGGACTCCGGCGGCGAGCGGCCCAAAGGGATGGACGCGGCGGTGGTGAACGGCCTTGAACGCTCCTATTCCCGCCTCGGCGCCGTGTTCGACGCGCTCGATGCGCCCTGGTCGCTCGCCGGGAGCCTGGCGGTCTCGGCCCGAGTTGAACCGGCGTACATGACCCAGGCGGGCGTGATCCTGGCCGTCAAGGACGAGCAGGTCGCGCAAGGCATCCTCGACGGTCTGAGGGAGGCCGGCCTCCGCCTGCTCAGCGTCACCGACCAGATGTGGGTCAAGAACTGGGACCACGAGCACGGCCGCCCGGCCGACCCGGACAACGTCGAGATCGAGCACCACCCGAACGGCCTCGTCGCCGGAGCCCGCCTCGTCGACGAGACCGGCGACCGCGACCTCGAAGTGGACCTGGTCTTCGCCGCCTCCGGCATCGAAGCCGAGATCACCGCCGCCGCCGATCCACTGGAGATCCTTCCCGGCCAGGTGTTCCGGGTGGCCCGCACCGGCCATCTCATCGCCCTGACCCTCCTGTCCCTCGGCGACCCCGGCAGGCAGCCCCAACCCGACGAGTTCGCCGACATGGACGCCTTTGCCTCCGAACAGGCCTTCACCGGCATCCGCGAACGCGCCGACCTCACCGCATTGACAACCGCGGCCACCCCCGACGACTGGCGCCTCGCCTGGCAAGCCGTCGACCTCATGGCAACCCGAAGCGCCACCAGATCCCGCAACCTCCGCACAGAACTAGCAGCATTCCTCGCCGAATCCGAAGGCTGAGCCTCACCACCGAGAGGTAGAGCTCGGAACGCAGTGAATCCCGGGTGAAACTCATCCCGTATTGCGTTCCACGAGGCGCCCCGGTCGAGAAGTCGATCCAGTTGACCGAGTTCCTACGACCGGGGCGGGGCCATCCATGACCGCGCTGGCTGATCGCATTGGTCAGCTGTTCCCAGTACTCAAGGTAGAGCGGTCGCTTACCCTCGCCGCACTGCTGGGCCGCGGCGGTCGACCGGACGCGTTTCCCCCCGTCGTTCGGGGCTGCGACCACGTTGAACTGCAACGCCGGAGCCGAATCCCCGATGCGCCAGACACGGACGGCGACGCCGAAGCACCGGGTGTCGGAGTCAGTGCGTTCGTTGAGCCAGTCGAGTGCCCTGCGGTGTTCCTCGCGGAAGTTCCGCGCGATCCAGACGACGGCCGCCGCATCGGTTCCCGCAGCGAAGGTCAGCAACTGGCCGAGATGGCCGTGCTCGGTGCCAGGGAGGCTGCTCTGGAATCCACACGCCGTCCATCTGCTCAGTCTTGTTCTGAGGGTTGTACAGAGAGTACGGATACGCTAACGTCCTTCATGTAGTGAGGGCGTTACGCAAAGTGGGGGGTAAGTCTGACGCCGTTCCTTCCCAAGGGAGGCAGCGTCATGACCGGTAGCGTTCGGGACATCCTCGACCATATTCGAGTTGCGTCGCAGACCAATGCGGAACGAGGCAGACGTTTCGAGCAGCTCATGCTCGCCTTCTTCCGCACGGATCCGCAATGGCGGCAGCAGTTTGCCGAGGTGTGGATGTGGGCCGACTCCCCTCTCGCCGAGGACAATGCCACCGACACCGGCATCGATCTCGTGGCGCGAGAGGCCGAATCCGAAGAGTTCTGCGCGATTCAGTGCAAGTTCTACGAGCCGGACAAGATGATCCGTAAGGCCGACATCGACTCCTTCTTCACCGCCTCCGGCAAGAAGGGCATCAACCGACGGATCATCGTGTCCAGCACTGACAAATGGGGCCCGAACGCCGAGGCCGCCCTCGCGGACCAGCAGGTCGAGGTGACCAGGGTCGGTATGTCCCAGCTCGACACGAGCCCGATCGACTGGAGCAAGGTCGCCTACGAGCACGCGTGGGTCGCAGGGGAGCGTCTCGGGCCGCGCTATCTGCGCGCCAAGAAGGCGCCCATGCCGCACCAAGACGAGGCGATCGAAGCCGTGCTCGCCGGGTTCGAGACGCACGACCGTGGTCGTTTGACCATGGCCTGCGGCACCGGCAAGACCCTGACCTCGCTCAAGATCGCTGAACGGCTCGCCTCCGCACATGAGGATCCCATCAGTGTGCTGGTCCTGGTGCCGTCGATCGCTCTCCTTGCCCAGACCATGCGCGAATGGGTCACCGAGGCCGAAGCCGCTCTGCGGCCTTTCGCGGTGTGCTCAGACCCGAAGGTCTCGAAGCAGTCCAAGCTGTCCGACTCCGGCGATCAGGCGGTGCACGACCTCGCTCTGCCCGCCACCACGAACGCGTCCAAGCTCGCCGATCGGATCCGCGGTGGCGACTACGGGCCTGGAATGACCGCGGTCTTCTGCACATACCAGTCGCTGCCCGTCATCGCCGATGCTCAGGCTTCAGGTCTGGACGCCTTCGACCTCGTTGTCTGCGACGAGGCGCATCGCACCACCGGCGCAGTGCTCACCGGGCGGGACGAGTCCAACTTCACCCGGATCCACGACCCGCAGTACATCGTCGCCGAGCGGCGCCTGTACATGACCGCGACTCCGCGGATCTTCACCGAGCCCGCCAAAGCGGACGCCCAGCGGGCGAGCGTCGAGCTCTGCTCGATGGACGACGAGGCGAGGTTCGGGCCCGAGTTCCACGAGCTGGGCTTTGGGAAGGCGGTCGAGGCCGGTCTGCTCGCGGACTACAAGGTCCTGGTCTTGAGCGTTGACGCAGGATACGCGGCCAAGACCTTGCAGGTTGAACTCGCCGACGACAACATGGAGCTCAATGTCGCCGACGCCGCCAAGCTCATCGGCGTCTGGAACGGACTGCGCAAGCGCCTCGGACCCTCGATCGAGGAGAGCGGATTCCGCGCGAACGAGGCGCCCATGCGACGCGCCGTCGCCTTCGCACGGAACATAGCCGCGTCGAAGCACCTGACCGAGGTGTTCTCCCAAGTGACCGAGCGGCTCGGAGGAACCTCCGAGGACAGCCTCCGCTGCGAAGTGGGGCACGTCGACGGCACGATGAACGCTCTGGAGCGCGGCAGAGCGCTCGAGTGGCTGAAGTCCGAACCGGGCGAGGGAACCGCCCGGATCCTCTCTAACGCCAGATGCCTGTCCGAGGGCGTGGACGTGCCGGCGCTCGACGCGGTGCTCTTCCTGCACCCGCGCAAGTCGGTCATTGACATTGTCCAGGCGGTAGGCCGTGTGATGCGGCGGGCTCACGGAAAGGAGTACGGCTACATCATCCTGCCGGTCGCCGTCCCGGAAGGCGTACCCCCGAACGAGGCGCTCGACGACAACGAGCGCTATAGGGCCGTGTGGCAGGTCCTCAACGCCCTTCGCTCCCATGACGACCGGTTCAACGCCGAAGTCAACCGCATCGGACTCAACAGGTCTCGTTCCGAACGGATCCTGGCCGGCCACATCGCCGCCGATCACGACCCGAGCGACCTTGGGGGCCTTATGCAGGCCGCTCGCAGCGGCATGGCATCGGTGGATGAGTGGCGTGATGCCATCTACGCGCGGATCGTGCAGAAGGTGGGCACCAAGGTCTACTGGAAGGAGTGGGCCAAGGACATCGCGGATATCGCGGGTGCCCACATGGCCCGCATTCGAACCGCCCTCGAGCTCCCTGGAAAGCAGGCGGTGTTCGACGCGTTCGTTGCCGCCCTGCGGTCGAACCTCAACCCCTCTATCGCAGAGCACGATGCGATTGAGATGCTCGCTCAGCATCTGATCACGAAGCCGGTCTTCGACGCTCTCTTCGAACAATACGAGTTCGCTGAGCACAACCCGGTCTCCAAAGCAATGGAGATGATGCTTGAAGCACTCGATGATCAGGCGTCGGACACGGAGCGCGACAGGCTCAAGCGGTTCTACGAGCAGATCCGGGTCCGAATCGAAGGCATCAACAACCCAGAGGGGCGCCAGAAGGTCCTTCTGGAGCTGTACGAGCAGTTCTTCAAGAACGCCATGCCGCAGGTGTCCGATCGACTCGGCATCGTCTACACGCCGGTTGAGATTGTCGACTTCATGCTCCACCTGACCGATCAGGCGATGCGGAGACATCTCGGCGCCTCGCTGAGCGATGAAGGGGTCCAGGTGATCGATCCGTTCGCGGGCACTGGTACCTTCCCCGTCAGACTCCTTCAGTCGGAACTCATCCGGTCTGAGGATCTCGTCCGGAAGTACCGCAGTGAGCTTCACGTGAACGAGATCGTCCTGCTCGCCTACTACATCGCTGCTGTGAACATCGAAGAGGCGTTCCACAGCAGGTCTGCCGAAGTGAGTTACCGGTCGTTCGACAACATTGTCCTATTGGATTCACTTCAAACATATGAAAGGGAGCCCGAGGATTCAAGCACGATCCTCGCCGGCAATATTAAACGTGCAGTGCGCCAGCAACTTGAACAGATTATTGCTTGCATTGCCAACCCGCCGTACTCGGTTGGACAGGACAGCCAGAACGACGGCAACCAGAACATGAAGTATCCCAGGCTCGACCAACGCATCCGCGAGACTTACGCGGCCAGGTCAACTGCCACCAACAAGAACTCACTCTATGACTCGTATGTGCGCGCACTGCGCTGGGCAAGCGACCGAATCGAGGACCACGGAGTGATCTGTTTCGTCTTGAACAACGGGTTCATCGACGGAAACACCGCGGCGGGCCTGCGACTCACGCTCATGGAGGAGTTCAACGTGGTTTACTGCTTCAATCTCCGTGGAAACGCCAGGACAGCGGGTGAGCAGCGGAGAGCAGAGGCCGGCAATGTCTTCGGGTCCAGCAGTCGCACGGGTATTGCGATTCTCCTGCTGATAAAGAGCAGCAATGCTGTTGAAGGCGAAGCGTGCCGACTTTACTACCGGGACATCGGCGAGTACCACGATCGTAAGCGCAAGCTGGAGATCGTGGCGAACGGAACCGATCTCGTCCGGGCGAAAGGACTGGACGCTCTCGGTTGGCAGCAGCTTGACCCAGAGGCGGACGGTGATTGGATCAATGTGAGGGACAAACGGTTTCAAAGCTTCCGTGCACTGGGGCGGACCGTTGGATCTGGAGAGGTGGTCGACCCCCCAATCTTCAGAGTTCGTTCTCGAGGGCTTTCAACCGGCCGTGACGCTTGGGTCTACAACTTCTCCAATGCCTTGGTGATCGGCAACGTACAGTCGATGATCGACTTCTACAACAATCAAGTGGAGCGGCTGGAGGCCTCAAGCGACAGCAGTGCGACCAAGATATCGGCCACTGAAGCGGATGGGGATCTTTTCGTCTCCGACGGGAGTCGTTTCAGTTGGAACAGGGCGGACCGAGGAAGGCTGCTGCGAAGAAAGCGGCTTCGGTTCGATGAGCACCGAATCTTCGAAGCGACCTATCGTCCGTTCACCAAACAGCGCGTCTACCTCACGGCTGACACCAGTGACTGCGTCTACCAACTGGAACGATTGTTTCCTGACCCAGGTCTCAGCAACGTGGGTTTCTATACCGTGGGCGCAGGTTCTGCGGTCCCGTTCTCGGTCTTGGCGACCGATGCCGTTCCAAACCTGCATGTGACAGGAGCGGGCAGCGGTGGACAGTTCTTCCCGCGCTTCACCTATCACAAGAACGCGATCGGCGGAACGCTCTTCGACCAGGATCCTCCCCGGTACACACGAGAAGAAAACATCAGTGACGCCGTCTTGACGGACTACCGGGAAACCTACCGAGACGGCTCGATCTCGAAGGACGACATCTTCCACTACATCTACGGCATCCTGCACTCGCCGAGCTACCGATCAGAGTTCGAAGCGGACCTCCGAAAGTCGTTGCCTCGCATCCCCAAAGTCGCGCAGTTCCATGAATTCGCCCGTTCGGGCAACCGGCTCATGCGGCTGCACCTCGCCTACGAGGCGGTTGAGCCGTACCCCGGCATCCGAGAGATCGTCGGCGAAACCAAGACGACCGACCCGGCGGAACTTTATCGTGTCGACCGCAAGATGCGATTCGCCTCAAGGGAAGACCGAACCCGGATCGTCTACAACTCCCACGTCACGCTCACCGACATTCCGGAAGCCGCCTTCCGCTACCAAGTCGGCTCCCGATCCGCCGTCGAGTGGATCATGGACCGCTACTACGTCCGCACCGACAAGGCCAGCGGCATAGTCAACGACCCCAACGACTGGTCCGACGATCCGCGCTACATCATCGACCTGCTCAAGCGCATCGTGACCGTCAGCCTGGAGACCATGGCGATCGTAGACGCCCTCCCGCCGCTGGAGACCATGCCCGATCAATGACCTGATCCCATTGCGCCGAATCCGAACGCTGCCATAAGCCCGCGCTCTGGGATGCGTGTCCGGTATGCGACATGTTCGGGGGACGCCCGATTCGATGGAAGTCGGTAATATCCCCACTACTGCACGCCCCCTCTTCGAAGGGCAGTCGGCACATGGACTCGATTCCGCCCCAGGAATCCCGAGCTGAAATCGTTCGCGCCGTCAAGGCCAGGTCGACGCGGCTCCGAACCGCAACCTCGAACACCCTCGTCGCCGTCATCGGGGCCGCGGCCCTCGCGCCGGTCATTGCCGCCGCCGCCGGTTCGGCCCCGATCGCACTCGCGGCCGCAGGGGTCATCGGCGGTGTCGGCGGAGGCCAGCTCGTGACACTGCTGCAACGCAGCGCCGATCGCATCCGCGGGCAGCGCGCCGGGACTCTCGACACCGATCTCCCTCAACTCATCCAGCAGACGATCCAGACCGAGATCGCGACGCGATTGGATCGCGGCGACGCCGAGGCCGGACGCCTGTTTGCCGAGGTCGTGCAGTTTATTGAGCGCGTCGGCGGGTTCGAAGCGGCCCTGGACAGCACCGCCGACGAACTGCACGACCACCTCCGCGACGAGTTCGCCGCCCTGGAGGGACGCACTGGAGGCATCCTCGAATCACTGGCGGACCTCGAAGCCGGGCAGACGCATCTCATCGACCGCTTCGACGAGTTCGAGAAGCGGTATTCACACGGATCCCAGCTGCCGGCATCACCGACTCTTCCGACCAGGAACCTCGGTGTCGAACCGGACGACCTGTTTCCGCCCGTGCAGATCGCCCCCCCACCGCCACCACTCGAGACCTGGACCCCAGGGGCCGAGATCAGAATCGGCCAGGAGCGCTATCTGCTCTACGACCGCGAGACCGCCGAGCGGCTCGCACCGGACAGCTCCCTCCGACTCAGCACCGCCCTCGCACGACGGCTTGCTCCGACCCGGGACCGAGGCGTCCGCTTCGTTTGGCTCCGGCAATTCAAACGTCTGCGGCCCGGGCTCATGGCTCGCGCGGCCGAGAGCGGGCTGCGACGTGAGCATGAACTCCTGGCTGAAATCGGCTCCGAACGCGGAGTCGCGCGGGCGTTTCCGAAAGCCGTCCAGCTCGAGACCGACGGCACCAGCATGACTTCGGCGCTCGCATGGCCGACGCAGCGGCGCGGCACCGCCCCCTGTGATGGACTCGACGGCCTCGCTCCAGGAGATGGGCGACCATTGAGCGAATGGGCGCTCGCCGAACTTCTCGCCGGTCTCGCCGGTCTGTGCGATGCGCTTGGAATGCTGCACCAGCGCGAATTCAGCCATCGCGATCTCACGCTGGAAGGCATACTCCTGGCAGAGACCCGGCAGCTGGCGCTGCGGGATCTCGGCAAGACCGGGAACGCACCCGCCCACGGTGAGACGCAGAGCCCCTATGCCGCACCGGAACAGCGGCGCCGAAGTGACGCACCGCCGGGGCCGTCCACCGATGTCTATCAGCTCGCTGCGCTCACCTACCACCTCGCGGCGGGACACCCGCCGCCCGGCGTCGCCGCACCACCACTGCGTGCGCAAGCTCCGGATGCACCCGGGAAGCTCGCCGCCGTGGTCGACAGCGCGCTCTCCGCCCGGCCCGCCGACCGGCCCACCGCTCCCGCCCTCGGCGATGCGTTCCGCGTAATCGCCGATGAACTCGTATAAGGAGACCGCTTGCGCACGCTCATGCTCCCGCGCCCGATCGTCCTGGTCCCCGGCAAGAACCTCCCCGGGAAACTCCGCACAGCCGCCCGCGACGACCCGCGAATGCCCGGCGATGTCGGACAGGTCCTCCGGAAACTCGTCGAGCTCAACAACGGTAGCGGGATCCCGGCGACCGTTCCCCCACCGAAGCAGGGCCAGGACTGGGGATGGTTCGCCTACACCCCCGATTACAAGATCCGTTTGTTCCTTACCCGGGATCGGGACGCCTACATGATCGCGTTCGTGGCGTCCCTGAGACACGACGACCACCAGCGTCTCGCTGAAGGCTGCCTCAAACTGCGGGCACCCGGTTGGACGGCGGTGCCCAGCCCGCCGCAGATCCCTTACGGTTCGGTGGCGTATTCAAGGGAGATCGCGGACGCCTGGAAGCAGTTGGAAGCCGAGCGAGCCGCTGCACGCGGGTCAGCACCGCTGACCTCGCACCAGACGGCGTTCCTCGACATGCTCGACGAGATGATCGACGCCACTGAGACGATCAGCCGGAACCAGACCGAGAAGTCCAGTGCGGCCCTGTACCGCGCGAAGCACTCCACCGGCGAGCAGCGTTTCGGCCTTCACTCGGTGTACCGGTTCGACATGGCGGGCGAGCATGAGCTGGGCGAGGGCAAGTACGTTCATCACGTCGAACGGCCCGACATCAAAGGGCAGGTCACTAGAGTCAGCGGCGGCACCGTCACAGTGAAGTTCGACGTGCCGATCGACTGGGATGCGCTTCCGCAGGTCGGCGAGCTGCGGGAGACCCCGAACGCCACGGTCTTCAGGACCCAGCGCGAATCGGTGGAGCTCCTGCGAGCGGGCAGATCCGAGAACCCGCATCTGCTCCGAACCGTCGTCGACCACCGGGTCAGGCCGATTCCGGGACGTTCGTTCACTCCGAACGAACCGCTCGACGCCGAGCAGCGGCTCGCATTCGCGAAGGCGCTCAACGTGGAGGACCTGCTGCTCGTGCACGGCCCTCCAGGCACGGGGAAGACTCGGACCATCAGCCAGACGGCCCGGTCGGCCGTCCACGACCTCGGCCAGAAGGTGCTGATCGCGTCGCATTCGAATCGGGCGGTCGACAACGTCCTGGCCACGCTGCCGAACGATGTCGAGGTGATCCGCGTCGGCTACCGGGAGGCGGTCACTCCCGAAGGCCGCGCGTACCTCCTTGAAAACCGCGAAGCCGAACTGCGTGAACGGGTGCGGGTCGCAGCGGCGATGAAACTGGAGCCCTATGGGCACCTCGCCACGGCCGAAGCATGGGTGTCGGAGTTCAACGCCCGCACCGACCGGCTCAGCGCGGCCGCAGGCTTGGTGGCGAACGCCGACAAGGCGGTCGCGGTGCGCACCGCCGCCGCGGCGGCCCCGTTCCAACCGCAGATCGAGGAGTTCGAGCGAGAGATCGCGTCGGCATCGGGCCGCCTCGCACGAGTACGCGCCCGCCAGAAGCGAACTGCGACATGGAAGAGCGGAGTCGAAGCGAGAGCCGGCAACCCGTTCATCGGGTGGATGCTGCGCTTCGTCGTCGCCGTGCTGGCGCGTATGGAATCCTCCGCCGAGGACCGAGGCGACCGTATCGACATCGAGCTGCACGAACTCGAGACGCTGCACGCCGAGGCCGCGGCCGCGCGAGACCAGGCGGTCGCAACCGATGCCGGAGTGATCGAGGCACGGCAGCGGCGCGCGGCGTGTGAACGCGAGGGCCAGGGCGATTGGCACGAGGTGCGAAAAGCCGCTGACGCACTGCGCACGGCCCTACGCGGACTCATCGCACTCGACCACCCGCCTCGATCTCCTGAACAGCCCGCGGTCGAGGACACGGATCTGCGCGCGGCGGCCGCCTGGGCCGGCACGCAACGCGAACGGCTGCAACGTGAATTCCCGCTGCTGCGTGGCCGCAGAGACTTGCTCACCAGGTGGCACGCGGCCGTCGACTCCGCCAAGGACCAGCTGAACGGCGAACTCATCCGCTACGCCGACATCATCGCCGCCACCTGCACCGGGTCGGCCTCCCGCCCGGAGCTGTCAGGAGTCGAATTCGACCTCGCCGTGATCGACGAAGCCGGTCAGATCGGCGTCACTGACGTCCTCGTTCCGCTCACCCGCGCCCGTCGAGGCGTGCTCGTCGGCGACCACCAGCAGCTCCCGCCGTTCCTCGACACCGAGGTCGACGCCTGGGGCGCCGGTCTCCGCAACCCGCAGATCCGAACACTGCTCTCCAAGAGCGCCTTGGAGATCCTCACCGGCGCACTGCCACCGAGCAACCAGGTCTCGCTGATCCGACAGCGCCGGATGCCCGAGGTGCTCGCCGACTTCATCTCCCGCAGCTTCTACCAATCTCGGCTCCAGACCGAACACGCACGGCCCCATCGCGACCCGCTCATGCAGACTCCGATGACCCTCATCGACACCTCCGGACTGCCGCCGCACCGGCGCTTCGAGCAGCCCGGGAAGGTGCGCGAGCGGTGGGCCGCGAGCGGCAGCGCCAACGACGCCGAGGCCGAGATGCTCGCCGGACTCGCGGCGTACTACCACGATCAACCGGGGGACTGGTGCGTCATCGTTCCCTACCGCGCCCAACTGCAACTGATCAGAGCCAAACTGCGCAGACTCATCTCCGACCCCGAGGCCATCGAACGCGACACCGGCACCGTCGACGCCTTCCAGGGCGGCGAGCGCGAGGTCGTCCTCTACGGGTTCACCCGGAGCAACAAGGCCGGCCGCGTCGGATTCCTGCGTGAACTGCGGCGCGTGAACGTGGCTTTCACCCGTGCCCGCTCGCAGCTGATCATCACCGGCGACCTTTCCACCCTGTCCCGCAGCACCGACCAGGGATTCCGCGACCTCATGGAGGACATGCAGTTGCATCTCAACAGCAGGGGCGACATCCGGCCCTACAAGGAGATCGAAGCGCTCCTTAAGGACCTCCGTGGAGAAGGCGGCGCACGTGGCAGGCGGTGAGTCGGCGTTCACCTATCGGCGCGGGAGGGCCATCGAACACGCCCGCCACGAACTGGGCCTGACGCCCACCAGGATCTTCGCCTGCTTGCTGCCGCTGTGGCGAGTCGAGATCCAGGCCACGGTGACCCTGGGCCGACCCTACGACCTCATCGACCGCTTCCTGGAGGAGGCGATCGCCACGGCCGGACTCGACACGGCTGCCGCGCTGGCCGATTTCTACTCCCTCGACGACATCCTCGTCGATCGGGCGCTGCGGTTCCTCGTCCGTATCGACCACCTGGTCGAGCACCGCGAGCGCTATCGGCTGACCGATCTCGGCCGACGTTCGATCCAGGAAGGAGAGCGCTTCGAGCGCAAGAAAGGCGATCGCAGGGTGCTCTATTTCGAGGCGCTGACGTCACAGCCCTTGACCCGCGAGTACTACGACACCAAGAGCGTTTCGATCGTGGAGTCGCATGAACTCCACCGCTTCACCAGGCCCGACAAAGGTGTCCGGTTCCAGCCGGTGGGGCCCGTGGACGGCCTGCACGCGAATGCGCTCCAAGCCCTCGCCCGGCGGCCCGACCGCGATCGGTTCAACCTTCCCGGCGGCGTGGAGGACCTCGTGGCGCTCGGTGCCGATCGGCAGGTGTACCTGCCGGCGTTCGTGATCCGCGCCGAACCGCGGGGCGGCGGACGGCCTCATTGCCTGGTCTACTCGCAAGTCGGGGCCAAACACGATCCCGAACTCTCCGAGGCTTGCACAAGCCACGCGTTCCTGGCCGCGCGGCTCGAGCAGATGGAGTCACAGGGAGTCGGCGGACTCGACCGCGAACGGATCGCCGAATGGCTCGACCGCCAAGGTTTCAGCTCGCGGACCCCGGTCAAGAGGGTCCGGGGCGTGTGGCGGGTGGAGCTGCCGGAGAGGACGTTCGGAGGCAAGGACCGGCCGGCGACCAGGAAGATCGGCCAGTACGAGGTGACCCGCGAGATGATCCTGCAGCTGTGGTGCGGCTCGCCGCACGCTCGAACCAGGGCGCTCCTGGACCGTGCCGCCGTCTACCTCGCCTCCGCCCGCTCACCCAAGCCCGACCAGGCCGAAGCCCGCCTCACCCTGTTCCGCCAGCAGCTCGAACTCGACCCGATCGATCTCGGCCGCCTGGCCGACCTCGCCGCCGAGGCCGGCCACCACCATCTCGCCGAGCAACTCCGCGAACTGCGGTGAGGCCTGACCTGAAACACGTTCGGACGGGACCGGAAGCCGACGATCGGCGACCCTAATGCAGGGGCCAGTCGACGGCGGTGATTCCGAGTATTGCGAAGAGGGTCGCGAGGAGAAGCAATGCAAGGACGACGATGGGAATCAGACCGCGTACGGTCGGTTGGATGCGTTGGATCCGACCTTCGAGGCCCTCCGGCCTCATCTTCTCGAGGTCGGGATCGGGCCGGCAGTCGGCGCCGAATGCGCCTACCTTGCTTCCGAGCGCGATCGTTGCCGCTGCTTTCGACGGGTTCGACAGGGCCACGGTCAGGTCTTCCAGGACCGATCTGACGTCTTCGGGCAGATCGGCGTCGAGACTCCTTGATGATTTCGAGTAGTCCCCGAGGAATCGGGCGGCCCCGAGGAAGACGAACACATCTGCACGGTTGCCGCTACCACCTGAGAATCGGAGTGTTCGGATGAGACGACGGGCCTCGCGGCCGAGGAGGACCGGCAGCTCATCGCGCCGCGAGTAGGCCTTTCGGAGAGGTTCGTCGCTCGGGCGTTGAAGCTCCTGCAATGCGAGCTTCAATGCTCTGGATCGTGCATACCCCCGGCGGCAGCAGCGCAAGCATACGAACGCGGCGGTGAAGGCTCCGAGCGCGATGCCGAATCCGAACGCTTCAAGCTCTGTGTTGCTGAAACGCCCGTAGGCGAACGTCAGATAGAAAAACTCTGCCCCGAGGACGTATCCCGTTGCCACCGCAGCCCATCTCGTGAACCAGTAGCGCCCGAGCTCGTACTCGCGCTTCCGTTCCTCGCGCCGGTCGTCCTCCGAACTGATCTCGATACGATCGTGAAGCCCGGGAAGATACCGCTTCCTCTGAGGTCCTTCGAAGTTCCATCTCGACGAACTGACGCTGAGTATCACGAGCGAAGAGAAATACAGAGCCGAGATCGCAACAAGCACGGGTGACCCGAAGTGCCCTCGATTCACCTGGATCGGCCACGCCGCCCAGCCGTAGACGACGGCGGCAGCGAGTCCGGTTCCGAAGAAGCTGAGAATTGCTGCTAGCAAGGGATGCGCAAGCCTCATCAATCGGCGGGCGCCGCTGTCGACGACTAGGACGAGCATGAACGGGATGCCGAACATCGCCGATCCTCCGACCAACCAGCCGACCAGCAGTCGCAAGAACTCTTGAAAGGCCATAGCGGAACTCCTCACGCGAGATCTGAAAATTTGCACTATATGTGTATTTCAGGCGATGAATGAGTCAGCGTCACTCGCATAGGTCGAAGGCTCGGTTCGAAGCCTCCGGTCGGTCTGCTGCCCCCATCGCATTGCCGGACTCCGATATGAGTGGGGCGCTGGTAGTCTCGTAGGGCGTTGAGCAGGGTTGACAGTTGCTCAGAGACGTCGACACCGGGAGGCCGTTCTATGCCCGCACAGCAGTCCGCGGAGCGTGAAGGAGTGCCGGCGGTCGGGGACCGGGTCGAGGTGCGTGGGTCCAGGTGGATGGTCGCCGACGTGATCGCTTCCGGCGCGGACACGATCGTCGAAGTGAACAGCCTCGCCGACGACGCCTTCGGCGAGCAACTGCGGCTCGTGTGGGAACTCGAACCGGGACGCCGCGTGCTGCCGTCCTCCGGCCTGCCCGAGGTGACCCGCGACGGGTTCGACAAGCCCGCGCAGCTCGCCGCCTTCCTCGACGCCATGCGATGGTCGGCCCTCACCAGCGCCGACACCCGCAACCTCCAGGCGCCGTTCCGGTCCGGAGCGGACATCAAGCTCTACTAGCTCGAACCGGTGTGGCGGTCCCTGTCGGCCCCGCGCGTGAACCAGCTCCTCGCCGACGACGTCGGCTTGGGAAAGACCGTCGAAGCTGGCCTGGTCGCCAGCGAGCTGATCCTGCGCAACCGCGCCAAGCGCGTCGTGATCGTCTGCCCGGCCGGGCTCACCACCAAGTGGCACGACGAGATGCGAAAACTCTTCGGCCTCGAGTTCACCATCGTCAACGCCCAGACCTACACCAATCTCCGGCGAACGGGGCAACGGCGCCAACCCCTTCGAGGTCTACCGCAACACGATCGTCAGCCTCCCGTGGCTGCGCGGCCCCAAGGCCGAGCGCCTGCTCTTCGGCGAGCTGCTGCGCGGCGCGGGGGAGGACACGCGCCCGTACTTCGACCTGCTCATCCTCGACGAGGCCCACCACATCGCCCCCTCGGCTCCGAAGCAGCGCTACGCCGTCGACTCGCAGCAGACCAAGACCATGCGGGAGCTCGCGAAGCACTTCACGCACCGCCTGTTCCTCTCGGCCACCCCGCACAACGGCTACCCGGAGTCGTTCACCGCGCTCCTGGAGATCCTCGACCCGGCCCGCTTCGCCCGCGGCGTCGCGCCGTCACAGGAGGCGCAGGACGAGGTCGTGATCCGCCGCCTCAAATCCACGATCACCGGGTCCGACGGCAAGCCGGAGTTTCCGGAACGCAAGGTCCGGGACCTGCGGCTCGAATACGCCGAGGGCGAGATCGACGTGCACCGCTGGTTCAGCGAGTTCACCCAGGCCCGCCGATCCCGCCGCGTCAAGAGCCGCCGCGGCCGGGCCGCCGCCGACCTGGTGACCCTGCTGCTCAAGAAGCGGCTCCTGTCGAGCCCGCAGGCCTTCGCCAACACTTACGAGACTTACGCCGGCGCCCTGCCCGCCGCCCCGGCCGTCGCCAGCGACGAGGTCCCGGAGTTCTACGACGAGGTGTGGGACGAGGAGGCGACCCTCGACGACGACGAGCTCTACGACTTCGAGGACGAGCACCTGCGGCGATCGGCCTCCCACCAGGAGCGCCTGGACCCGACCGAGCGCGAGCTCCTGTCCCGTATCAACGACTGGGCGAGGAAGCACCTGTCCGCGCCCGACACCAAGGCCACCCGCCTCCTCGACTGCCTCGGCGAGGTCTGCAAGGCCGGTGACGACTGGACCAACGAGCGGGTCGTGGTCTTCACCGAGTACCGCGACACCCTCCACTGGTTGCAGGACCTCCTCGACTCCCGCGGCTTCGGCCGCGACCGCGTCGCACTGCTCCACGGCGGCATGGACATCGACGAACGCGAGCAGATCCGGCTCGCGTTCCAGGCCGACCCCGCCGACCACCCCGTGCGGGTCCTCCTCGCCACCGACGCCGCCGGGGAGGGCATCGACCTCCAGAACCACTGCCACCGGCTCGTCAACTACGACATCCCCTTCAACCCCAACAAGCTCGAACAGCGCGCCGGGCGCATCGACCGCTACGGCCAGCGCCACAGTCCCGAGGTCTACAACTTCGTGCCCGCCCCGACCGCGGGCGACTCCGCGTTCCTCGGCGAGATCGAGTTCCTGGCCCGCGTCGCGGCGAAGGTCAGCCAGATGCAGACCGACCTCGGCTCGGTCAACCCGGTGCTGGCCGAAGGACTCCAACGGCGCCTCGCCGGAGGCACCACAGTCGGCGACGTGGAGACCCTGGCCCAGCAGGCGACAGCGCGAGGCAAGAAAGCCGGCGAGGTCAAGGCCGCCGCGAACGTCTCGGAACAGGTCGAACGGCTCGGCGAGCAGTACGAGAACAGCGTCGACGAACTCCACCTCCACCCCGAGCGCATCCGGCGGGTGGTGGACACGGCGCTCGACCTGGCCCACCAGATGCCGCTCAAACCGCGCCTGACCGCCTACGGCAACCCCGCCACCGAGTTCGACGTCCCGGTGATGACCGGCGAATGGGTGCGCGCCACGAAGAACCTCGTAGCGCCGTTCACCCCCGAAGGACAGGAGCCGCACCAGCGCCCGGTGACCTTCGACCCGCTTGTGGCCCAAGGCCGCGACGACGTGGTCTCGGCGCACCTGTCGCACCCGCTGGTCGACATGTCGTCGCGCCTGCTGCGCGCCGCGGCCGACTCCGACCGGGTCGACCTCCACCGCGTGACGGCCGTCGTCGGCCCCGACGACCTGGAGGACATGTTCGTCGCCGCCTACGCCAAGTACACCGTCACCGGCGGCGGCTCGACCCAGCTGCACCAGGAGATCATGGCCGTCGGCGGCTGGCTCGACGCCTGCACCGGCCGGTTCCGCCGCGAGAACCTTACCCGGACGGGCCTGATCCTCGAAGCGGCCCTTGACAAGGGGACCGAGGAATGATCGAGGCCTATGGGAACTTGTTTCCCCAGGTTGCGGCCCTGCATGGCCGTCTATTGGCGGTATCGCCCACGAAAAACGACTTCACGCGCGGCTGAACACAGGGTAGACCGCGCACGATCAGGTTTGCCCAGGACCCGCCCACTCACAAACCAGGTGCGCGGCGACCCTGGGGCATGTCAATGTCAGACCTCCCCTCACTAAATCGAACCTGCGCGATGCCTAACTCGAAGTCGATGATCCTGTGGTGCCTAGGTGGTCCGGCTGAGCTTGAGCTGGTCCGCGAGTCCGGACGGACCGCTTGGCCTCTTCGCCTGCCCGACCAGCCGATCTTCTATCAGGTCCTCAACGAGGACTATGCGATGAAGATCGCCCGTCACTGGAACGCACCCCGAGAGGGTGTCGGGTACGTGACTCGCTTCGAGGTCGACTGCGCACTCGCCGGGCTCCCCAGTCCATCAGTCGGCAGCCGCGCGATCCTTGAACGCTGGGTCCTCGCCGAAGACCTCGAGGAGTTCAACCGCTACATGGTCGACCACATCGAGGCAACCGCCGAGTTCCAGACCCGCCGGTTCGCCCAGCTGGCGCGACAGACTCGAATCTGTAACGACGACATTGAGTTACTTTCTCCGCTGCCAGCTGAGGTGGCGAAGATTGCAAGCCTGGTCGCCGCCTCTAGCTGGGGAAATACGTCTCGGCGCTATGGTGGAAGCCCTGCCACACTTCTAGCCGAACCTGGCAGGGGATGAGGTGCCAAACTCCTATATCATCTCTAGGCTCGACCCGAAGCAGCCCTGTCAGGCCATGAGAGGATTCAACATTCAATGGCTAGCCGCTATGACGACCTCGACGCATCACTAGAGCTCGAGCAGCAGCTTGCAGCCGAACTGAAAGCTGCGTTTGAGCCGAGAGGGTGTGAGGTAGTCCATCACGGCAGCAACGCAGGTAGCCGGCACTCTCCTGGCGGAAAACCAGACATTGAGATCATCGACCGGCAGAACCGGCACCTGGTCTTGGTAGAGGTGACTAAGCGCAAAGGCTCTGCGGCGGATGGAGAGTTCGCTGCGGTTACGGATCATCTCGAACGGAAAATCAAAGAGCGCGAGTTTGACAGTTACGGTCTGCTTTATGTGTCTCCGCGAACTTCAGCGCGAATGAGCATGAACTTCCGTGATCTCTATAACCGTCGCAACGAACGTGATGGACGACTTGGCCGAGTCCTCGCGGTAGACTTCGAAGCCATTCAACTGATGATTGATAAGTTGATGACTTCGGACGCAGCTCTTTATCCCAGTGTTCGACTGAAGCAGTTGTTTGAACAATGGGATAAAGCGGTTGATGACGCTCGAGCTCGCCTCCTCATTCAATCGACGATCTTCCCCGAAGACAACGAACTTGCCGATGCTCTTGAAGAGGAAAGTCGTGAATTTGATGCTCTGAGAGAGCGGGAACTAAAGAAGCAACTCGAACACGTTGAAAACAAGTTCCGATCTCACGGCATAACCGGAAATAATGCAAACATTAGTCTTGTTTACCTTGCCTTTCTTAGGCTCTTCGAGGAGCGATCGCAGAGGCAAACTGGCAAGCCAAATAGATTTACGGCCGACGGTTTCCGCGAATGGTCAGCTAGTGTTGCAAAGACTACGCAGAGGCAATTTGAAAATCGACTTGTTGAACTCCTTCTTCATGAAATCGCCGAAGAGGACGAGCTTAAGGCGGCTGATCTGCTTCAGCGCCGCTCCAATGAGCAGTTCTTGCATAATAAGCTAAGCGATGATCTGGTCGAGACTTTGATCCTGCCAGTGTTCGACAACTACGACTTTCATGCAGGAAGAGTCGATATTCTTGGTGCAGTATTCGAGACTCTCGCCCGTAGAGGTGACAAGGATACGCGAGTTGGGCAATTCTTTACCCCGCAGCAAGTTGTTGATTTCTGTGCAGAAATCGTCCAGATTCGCTCTACCGATCGAGTGCTCGATCCGGCGGTTGGTACTGGTCGCTTCCTGATCTCCGCTATGGATGCCATGCTTGATGATTCGGATCGATCTTCCCGAGATCGATCCAAGATCGAAGAGTCTATCCGCAGAGATCAACTTATCGGCACGGACATCGACGAATGGGTTGCCACAATTGCCAAGATGAATATGTTCATCCATGGTGACGGCAAATCAGGCGTAGTTTCCGCAAATGGTCTAACGCTTGGGCATCATCCGGTTCTTCCGAATTCTACTAGCGGGATAAATAGCTCGGTCGATGTAGTTCTTACAAATCCACCGCTCGGAGATACTGACTATCTGGTAGCAGAATCCGAATGGGAACGACTGGCTTCGGTTTTCACGGCGGGACACTGGGATGCTGATTCGCTCGTCGTGAAGGCCGAGACATTCTATAATTGGCTCGGTGTGGTTCCGCTCGAGACTCTTGAGGAAACACAGCTGGCGAAACTGTATGAAAAGCGAGACGATGTTCAGGAGAAGATTCGTCGAGCCCTACAGGACACCGGATCTGCGCAATCAACGATATCTCGTCTCAATAGTCGGCTTGACGCTATCAACGCCGAGATAGCAGAGCTTCGTACCAAAATAGCACAAGACACCGTCACGCGGCGTCCCCGCGGAAGGATGTTGAAGGGCGGCGCTCTATTTATTGGGGCCATCGCGCAGTACCTGAAGGCAGAACGACTCCCGGGTGAGAAGGTGGAGTGGGCTGGTGGCCAGGCCGCCATTGTCGTAGACGAAGCGGTTCTTAACACGCCTGAGTATGCACATGTCCGAGACTTCATTCGTACGCACTTTTTTGTAAAGGGCGTAGTTAGTCTGTCGCGGGACGCTTTCAAATATTTGGCCCACACAGACGCGAAGACTTCGATCTTGTTTCTTTCCAAGAAGCCAGATATGAGCCTAAGTCAGCGTGAACCGATTTTCTATGCACATGCCGAGCGCGTCGGGTACAATGCGGTTGGGAAATGGATTGGCAATGATCTGCCACTTGTTCGTGACTTTTACCGCTACTTCTGCTCCGCTATTGAGAAATCCTACCGCGGAAAGTATATTGACGAAAGAACAGCACTTTCAGCAGCGCAGTCAGTTCCGGGTCACTCGACTGCATTTATCGCCCGCTCCCCCGAAGGACATCGTAGTGATCGACTCGACTTCTATCATGCGCGGTTCAATCAAAGACGTGAGGAATTGCTGGCTAAGCACGGCAAACTTATCTCTTTTGGTGATGTTCTCGAAATCGCTTCGGTTAAACACCCGCCAGCATCCAGGACTGGCGAATATGACTTTGCGGTAGCCACGAGGACTGGGACCGTCGCTTATAAAGGGCGGGCATCGGTTGCGTACTCTCCCCGTTCCTTGTGGGTTGTTGAGAATGGGGATCTTATTCTTTCATCAATCGATCTAGTGCATGGAGCAATTGCTGTTGCTGGTCAAGACGTTGCAGGGCTTGTTATGAGCAAGGAGATGTATCCGTACCGTGTACGCCCGGGTGTTGAGGCCGTGCCTGAGTATGTTCAGATCCTGCTGCGTACTAAGGCTGCGCAGGAGATGCTGTACGGATTCGCTACCGGAACAAGTAACCGGACTCGACTTGAAAGCGCGGAGAAGCTGCTCGAATTTCCCCTTCCGCCCCTCCCTGCATTGTCGGAGCAGATAGTTAGGGCTCAACAACTTCAAGAAGCATATGCTCAGCAGCGCCGAGCATTGGAGACTATTGAGGCCTTGGGCCAAGAGGCTCAGGAAGTATGGGGGCCACCTGTGGATATCTACTCGGACGTCGATGACAACTCATTGCCGGTCGTCGAGGCCTTTTAGTCTCAGTCTTCCAGTGCGGGTGAGGCTTCGCAATGTTTTCAATTCGGTCGCCCAAAGTCAGGGAGACTTCGAATCTCCCTGTACTCGGCGAGTCTGCCGGACGTCTCCGAGTTGGTAAATACGGAGTGGCCTGAACTCGAACGCGATTACTCCTCGCGAAGTTGTATGATGTCTGGAGTCGGGTTCTGCCGCCCGAGCCAAGCAGACTTCTTGGGGAGTGTCTCGTAATGGGAAGACGAGTACAGAGCCAATCTATCAGCAAATGTCCGTTTTGTTCTAGTCGACATACTGTTCAGATTGAGGTTCACTCAAGGCCTCAGGAGTTTGCTCGGGCGAGTGAGCGTCGTGAAAAGCTGCGCTGTGTTTGCGCTGTCACGGGGCGACTCTTCTATATCGTTGTCTTGATCGACATTCCGCCTGGATTCGTATTCTCTCGTGCCGCGGCTATAAGCGTTGCCAGTTAAGTGCCGATTCGAATGTAAGTATCGATCGTGAAATTTGCGGATGATATTTTGAACTGAAGATACTCTTGGTTTCTCTTGAATCTGCTTGTTTTGGGTTTGCGAAAGGTTTTGATCTCCACTGGATGCCCAGTTGTTGGTGCCGACATAATTGCCGCAGGCTGCAGTAAAGAAGTGGCCGTTGCTAAATGCCAGAAGAGAGCCTTGGCTCCGAAGGTCTTGGACTTGCAGATCTTTCGCCAATGCTGGATTGGCTGAGAGCTGGATTCGCTTCGCCTCGAAGAGATAGCGCATCATGCGGTGGGTGTCTTTAATGTGAGTTAGCCACTTCCAGGACCTTCACTCCGTCGACTTCGCGCCGATGTTGGCTCCGAAGCTTGCGGCAGCGTTGGTGAGCGCCTCGACCCGGGGTCCCGCGCGAACTAGCGTGTTACCGCGAATGGCGAGATCCTGTTGAAGGTCCTCGAGGTTCCAGGTAAGGATGAGCATGTGCCTCTCTTTGTTGGAATCCGGGGATGAATCGCGCGCTGCGGAGTGGCGGGACCAAGGCCATCCGTCGCGCTGCCCGCGTTCCTGAGTTCTTGGGGGCGGGGCACGCCGTCCACCCGGCGTGCCCCGCAGAAGAGAAAAGTTAGAGACGGCCTTAGGCCGTGGCTTGGGTCAGGATCGCTTCCGACTCGCGTCGCCAGCGGCGCTTGCGGTCTTCTGGTGTTGACTTCCAGCCTGGGCGGGGTGCCAGGCCGCAGAGGTGGCCGTTGTCGTGGAGGAGATCGGCTACCGGAGTCAGCCCGCCGGACACGTTGATGACGCTGAGCACCGCGTGCTCGGGTGCGAGCGTCGGTTCGACGGCGAACCGGAAGCCGTCGATGTTGAAGGTGCCGAGGACGCTGGATGGGAGTTCGGCTTTGGGTGCTGGAGGCTGGCCGGCGTGGCGGGCAGCGATGAGCGCTGTGATGTGGCTGCGCTGTTGGGACTTCCACGCGTCGGTCTGCTCGGCCCAGAGGCCTTCCCAGCGAACCTCGCGGACAACCCCTACTGCGTGGAGCGCGCGACCGATCTTCACCGGCTGGCCGTGGTACGACAGCCACACCGAGGCGTAGCCGGTGCCCGGTCGGGCCAGCAGCGTCAGCTGGTTTCCGTTGTCCGTAAACCATTCTCCGAGCACTTCTGACTTGACCGTCCCGGGTTGTGTAGCTGGTTCCGCCATCATCGGTCTCCCTTCATCCGATCGAATGGTTTCGTCTACGCCGCCCTGCCTTGACCTGGTGAAAAACGGCATACAAAGGATGGTGCTTGACAGACGGGGACGTTAGAACTACACAATGGGACGCGAAAAGACGTCCTCCGCAACCGAACTCGTCCCTGGGTGGGTGTCCTCATGCCGAACGAGAGATTGAAAGACGCCATGCAGGCCGCGGGGGTTACGCCCGAGGCTCTAGCGGACGACCTTGAAGTCGATGCCAAGACGGTGCGGCGCTGGATCAGCAGGGGACGGACTCCTTACCCAAGGCACCGCTCCGCCCTCGCTGCGATGCTCGACGAGACCGAGGAGTACCTCTGGCCAAGCATCGACACCGCGGATCGGCAGGCGCGTGTCTCGCAGTCGGAAGTGATCTGCACCTACCCGCGCCGATTCCAGGTTCCAAGTGACCTCTGGCGGAGGCTGTTCGACAATGCCACTGAACGGATCGGCATCCTCGTCTACGCGGGCCTCTTCCTGCCCGAGCATGATCCCGACCTGATCGACGCGCTGAAGGCGAAGGCGAGGGCGGGAACCAAGATCACGGTGCTGCTGGGTGATCCTGACTGTGAAGCCGTCGCGACGCGCGGACGCGAGGAAGGCATCGGTCAAGCGCTCGCCGCCAAGATACGCAACGTTTTGTCCTTCTACGAGAAACTGCGAGAGACCGAGGGCGTCTTCGTGGGGTTTCACACCGCGACCCTGTACAACAGCATCTACCGGTACGACGACGAGATGCCGGTCAACACGCATCTCTACGGGTTCCCAGCCGCCCATGCCCCCGTTTTGCACCTACGCAGGCTCGCGGGCGGGACCCTGTTCAACTCTTACGCCGACAGCTTCGATCGGGTCTGGTCCGCGTCTCGCGATTCCTGGACCGGCGGTCATGGGAAGGTGAGGCCATGAGCCGCATCGACCACATCAACAACCCTGATGCTCCAGAGCCCAACAGTGTTGTGCCGTCAACGGTCGCCTTCGTGACCAATGACGAGGGCCGGGTGCTGCTCATCCAACGCTCCGACAATGGCGACTGGGCTCTGCCGGGTGGCGGCCATGATCTCGGTGAGCGCATCGCGGACACAGCGGTCCGTGAGGCCAAGGAAGAAACCGGGCTCGACATCGAGGTCATCGGCATCATCGGGCTGTACACCGATCCGGGTCACCTCATCGAATACGGAGATGGCGAAGTCCGCCAGCAGTTCTCGATCGCGTTCCGAGCGAGGCCGACCGGGGGCCGACTAGCTTCGAGTGCTGAATCGGTCCGCGTTGCCTGGATCGCGCCTGATGAGCTTGACGATCTCTCGATCAACCCGTCTATGCGGATGCGCATTGACCATGGTCTGAAGCGGCTTGCGGAGCCCTACATCGGGTGAGATGGTGGGAACAATGCTTCCACCCGCTTCGCCACTTCGTGGAAGACCCCGGCGCTTCGGTTGATGAACTCCCGAACCACTGAGCTAGGCCGTAGCGCTGGCGAACCTCCTCGACGCGCTCTTGGACCGAGAAATCCTGGCCATCCGGGCCGGTAGTCAGGTCGCAGAACCAAAGCAGGTCAGTAACCGGGGAATCCTCCCGATCGAATTCATCGAGGAGGTCGGCAGCGAGACCACGCAGCTCAGCTTCTACTAGGGCATTCGTGTGGTGGGCGACGAGCGCTGCTACTCGACCGTCGAACTTGATCGACTGCAGCCACCGGGCCCCGTCGAGCGGGTGAAAGCCGGTTACCGCGACGGAGGGCGCGTACCCGACGTCATGCAGTACTGCGGCGGCTACGAGAGCGAGTCGGTCGCGCTCAGCGGGCAGCAGAGTGGCGAGACGTTCGGCCTTCGCAGCTACCGCGGTAACGTGCCTCCACCGGCGCGGCAGCGATTCACTCAGCTCCCTCTCCGCGAGCGCTCGCGCTTCGTTGACCAGACCCGTCTGCACCCGTCGATCCTAACCATGGGACCCGGGAATACGTAGCACTGGAGAGGATACGAAGCAGCCCAAGGCGAACGAGGAGGTTCCGGCCAGCGAACCGGACGGCCCGACCCTTTCTTTTTCGCCCTGGGGGATATGTATATATGTCGGGCTGGCCAGTAACCGCACGCCATGTCATTGACCTGCGCATACGTTGGATGACCGGAGTTCGTCAACGGCTGGGGCAGTCCGCGGTCCTGCCTTGGGGTCGACCTTCAGGGGCCGACCTCCGGGTCCCAATCCCAAACGATCGGCCGATTCGCGATCTCATCGGCGATCCCGGGCAGCTCCCCGAGAGCGACAGGCAAGTCGCGGCCGAGCACGTTCCAACGCGGGTCGTTGAAGGGATCGGGGAACGTCTCAGGCTTGGTGAACGTCCGCTCGGCCTGGGTTGCAGAGCTGGCGGCGACGGTGAGCTTGCTGAGGCGCGTATTGCGCAGATGGCTCTCGTCCCACAGCTCGGTGGCCAGCGGGAGGAGGTTCGCCAGTCGGCTGGCGGTAGGAACCTCGATCAGCAACACCGCCTTTTCATACTGGTGGTTCGAGATGTGCTTCTTGTAGCTCGAGACCTTGTCGGCCAGGCGCTGCAGTGTTTCCGTGCCCCGGTCGTGCTCGAACCAGAACCAGAGCTGCCGTCCGTCGTTCCAGGTAAGGGTGACGCTCGCGTCGCAGCGCATGCCGCTATAGGCGCTGTATGGCTCGAACTGCCAGTCGATTTCGACATCGCCCCTGAAGCGTGCCGCGCGCATGAGGCGGCAGTAGAACGCGTTGATGCCCTCGGTGTGGGGACAGTGCGCGGACAGGAAGTGCTGTTGGGCCTTGAACGCTGCGTTCGCCTTGGTCGGGGGCTTCTCATCGGTGCGCAAAGCGTGGAGGTACTGGCCGCGCCAACCCAGGACGTAGCGGTAGGCGCGGCTCGAGGGGTTGCGCCATCGCGACAGGACGCCCATCTCGTACAGGGTCAGAAGACGAGCCGCCGCTGAATGGGCCGAGGGAAAGAACAGCGCCTCCAACATCCCGGCGGCCATGATCTTGTGGCGTGCGAGGGTCCCGATGATCGCGAAGTCACGCTCCATCAGCCGACCGGCGATCTCGTCGAAGTCGCCGGTGTTCTTGCCTGGGGTACGCCTGGCGGCCAAGCTGCACCTCCCATCTGCTCGCGCGCTGAGCAATTTCTCGAGTCGACCTGTTCAGCGCAGCAGGAGGACTCATAGAGAAAGAACATCGAGTAACCGGACTTGAAACGAAAGCCTGCGCACCTGGCGGTTACCGGCGCCGTTGCCTTCGGAAGAACGTCCGAGAGGCGGTTACTGCCTTGGGATGCTGGGGGCGGTTACTGGCCGAGCTTCCGTGAAAGTGAGCAGAAATCAACTTAGAGTGATTCATGCTGTAAGATGGATGGTCACCAGAGCTGGATTCGCAATGCCGGTGGGACACCTGTGTGGAACACCGCACCTCATCACTCTTCTTTTGCCTGCCCTTTTCGTGGCGCATCCCGCACCTGATCCGGAGTAAGTTCTTCCATTCGGAGCGACGTACTCCGGGGTGCTTGATGGCCCCGTGGAGTCGGCCTACGGTGGCATCAACCCGCCGCTACCCCGGTGCCGGGCGGTGACTGCCATGGGTGCCGGAGACATCAGAGTCCGCGTGGTTGGAGAACTGCGCGAGGAATTCGACGTTCGATCGCTCGCCGCAACGCTGGTTGACGCTGCCCTTGCGATGGCTGAGCGTGACGACGAGTCCGAACCTGTGGCGGGCCGTACCGACGACGACGATCGGAAGGCCGACGGCTCATGAGTGAAATCAACAAGAAGAAGCGAGCAGTGCTGTACCTGCGGGTGTCCTCCCGCAGCCAAGTCGACACCGATTATGACCCCGAGGGGAACTCCATCCCCGCGCAGCGCAAAGCCTGCCTGCGGAAGGCTGAAGAGCTCGGGATGGAGGTCGTAGAGGAATACGTCGAGCCAGGTCGATCGGCGATGACGGTAGACGGACGGCCAAAGTTCCAAGAGATGATGGCGCGAGTCAGGAACAGCAAAGACGTTGATGCGATCGTGGTCTACGCCCGCTCGCGCATGCACCGCGACACCACCGACGCGGCGATCACTCGTCGAGAGCTTCGGAAGCTCGGCGTGCAGTTGGTCTCGATCATGGATTACACCGAGGACAGCTACATCGGGGACTTGGTGGCTGCGATCCTCGACGGCGTAAACGAGTACCAGTCCCGCGCATCTGGGGCGGATGTCGCCTTCAAGATGGCCGCGAAGGCTTCTCGTGGTGGCATCCCCGGCACTGCTCCGCTCGGCTATCTGAACGTGGGGGAGAGGATCGACGGCCGCGAAGTGCGGACGGTCGCCGTCGATGCCGAGCGGGCGCCCTTCGTCGTCACGATGTTCAAGCTCTACGCTACTGGGCGCTACGGCTTCAAGGATCTCCAGCGCGCCGTGACGGAGGCGGGGCTGCGGACTCGCCCGAGGAAGGACGTGCCAAATGGTCGGCCGGTAACCATCGAGACCATCGGCCGACTGCTCCGTGACCGGCGGTATCTCGGCCGAGTCGTCTTCAAGGGCAAAGAGTACGACGGCCGGCACGAGTCGTTGGTCAGCCAGGAGTTGTTCGACCGGGTCCAGGACGTGCTGATCAACCAGCGTGGCGCTGGCACTCGCGAGCGTGTCCACGACCATCCGCTGAAAGGGCTTCTGTGGTGTGCGAACTGCCGCACGCGCTTCTACCTCGACACGGTGAAGAACCGGCGCGGCATCGTGTACTCGTACTTCCTGTGCAGTGGCAAGGCAGGCAAGCACTGCCAGACGCCCAGGATGCCTGTCGCGAAGATCGAGGCTGCGGTCGCCGCCCACTATGCGACCTTGAACGTGCCGCCTTCGACTGCGGCTGAACTACAGGCAGCAGTCGACAAGGCCCTACGGCAGAAGGGCTCGCTCTCGGCTTCGCTGAGGCGGAACCTGGAAGCCGAGCACGACCGGCTGGTCAGCCACCAGGACCACCTGCTCGATCTGGTCGGCAACCCTGAATGGCCGCAGGATCGACTTGAGGTCAAGATGCGGCGGCTGCGTGATGAGTTGGCAGCGATCGACGAGCGCTTGGCCGAGGTCGGCGACGCCAAGGTGGAGCGCGCTGGTGAGGCGATCGCGATGCTGCTGCAACTGCTGGATGATCCTCGGCGGCTGCTGAAATCGGTGCCGGAGGATTTCCACAAGACCTTCCACAGGTCGTTCTTCAAACGACTGCTCGTCTACGTCGATGAAGCGATGGGGGAGCCGAAGGTCAGCGCTGACGAGACCCGGTCGCCGTTCACGCCACTGCTGCCCGAGCAACGCAGTCATTTGGGGCCCGAAATGACGAACACCGGGCCGTTGATCACGGCCCGGTGTTCGGATAATGCTGGTCTTGCAGGGGCGACAGGACTCGAACCTGCAACCCTCGGTTTTGGAGACCGATGCGCTACCAATTGCGCCACACCCCTTTGGCCCGTCCGGTTGCCCGGCCTGGCCGCAACTATCTTACGTGGCGCGCGGAGGCCGGTGCAACCGGGTTGGGGCAGGTGTTTGGCCTGGTTAGGAGGCCGGGACGACGGAGCCGTCGGCCCAGGTGTCGAGGATGAACTGCTTGACCTCGTCGGACTGGAGGAGGTCGGCGAGCTTCTGGATGTCCTCGTTGTCGGCGTTGGCGGCGGTGGTCACCAGGTAGTTGGCGTACGGGTTGCCGTCGGGCGACTCGGAGTAGAGGGCGTCCTCGGCGGGGCTGAGGTCGGCCTCAAGGGCGTAGTTGCCGTTGATGACGGCGGCGTCGACGTCCTCCAGGGAGAGCGCGAGCTGGGCCGCTTCGAGGGGGACGAACTCCAGGTTCTTCGGGTTCTCGGCGATGTCGTCCTCGGTGGCGAGGGTCGCGTCCACGCCGTCGGCGAGGGTGATCAGGCCCGCGTCGGCGAGGAGGGCGAGGGCGCGGCCGCCGTTGGAGCCGTCGCCGGGGATGGCGATCTGGGCGCCGTCGGGGATCTCCTCGACCGAGGCGACCGAGGACGAGTACAGGCCCAGCGGCTCGATGTGCACGGCCGCGACGGTCACCAGGTCGGTGCCGTTGGCGGTGTTGTACTCGTCGAGGTACGGCTCGGTCTGGAAGAAGTTCGCGTCCACGGAGCCGTCCGAGGTCGCCACGTTCGGCTGCACGTAGTCGGTGAACTCCTCGACCTCGATCGTCAGCCCGGCGTCGTCAGCCAGGTTCTCGGCGATGTAGTTCAGGATGTCCGCGTGGGGGACCGGCGTCGCGGCCACGACGACGGTGCCGTTCGTCTCGGTGGGCTCGGACTCACCGGAGTCGTTGCCGCAGGCGGCGAGTGTCAGAGCGGCGGCTGCGGCGACCGAAGTCCCGATCAGGGCACGGCGATTGAACATAGTCTTCTCCTAATGAAGGTAGGGAAATCAGTGGTTTAGCGGCGGTCGAGGGTGCGGGCGCACCGGTCGCCGAGGATTTGGAACAGCTGCACGAGCACGACGAGGATCACGAGCGGCCAGATCATGTACTCGGTCTCGAAGCGCTGGTAGCCGTAGCGGTACGCGAGGTCGCCCAGGCCCCCGCCGCCCACGATCCCGGCCATCGCCGAGTACGAGACGACCGCGACGAGCGTCACCGTGAAGCCGCGGATCAGGCCGGGCGTCGCTTCGGGCAACACGACTCGCCACACCAGGCCGGGAGTCGACGCGCCCATCGAGCGAGCCGCTTCAATGAGGCCCGGCTGGACCTCCAGCAGCGCGCCTTCGACGAGCCTCGCGAAGAACGGAATCGATGCCACCGTCAGCGGCACGATCGCCGCCTCCGTGCCGATGCTCGTCCCCGTGATCAGGCGGGTCAGGGGCACGACGGCGACCATGAGCAGCACGAACGGCGCGCTGCGCCCGATGTTCACGATCAGGCCGAGCGGCGCGTTCACCACCGCGATCGGCTTCGGGCCGGTCTTCGACGTGATGTAGAGGACGGTGCCGAGCAGCAGCCCGCCCACCAGAGTCCAAAGGCCCGCAACCGAAACGATGTGGAGCGTCTCCCAGAACGCCTCGGTGAGCAGCTCGACGAGCCGGTCGCTGGAGTTCACAGCGCCACCTCCTCGCCGAGCAGGCGGGCCGCGAGGCGCCGCGCCTGGCCGCCCAGGCGCGAGTCGGCGTCGGCCAGGAGCTCGGGGACGTTCCCGATCTCCACGAACCGCCCGGACTCCATCACCGCCGCGCGGTGGCAGATCCGGGTGATGACCTCCAGCTCGTGCGTGATGAGCAGGACCGTCAGCCCCAGGTCGCGGTTGAGCCGAGCGAGCAGGTCGAGGATCTCGTCCGTCGTGTCGGTGTCGAGCGCGCTCGTGGCCTCGTCGGAGAGGAGCACGTCGGGACCGGACGCGAGCGCCCGCGCGATCGCCAGGCGCTGGCGCTGGCCGCCCGAGAGCTGCCCCGGGTACGCCTTCGCCTTGTCGGACAGGCCGACCAGGTCGAGCAGCTCCAGGGCGCGCTCGCGGCGCGCGGCCCGCTTCACGCCCCGGAACCGCAAGGGGAGCGCCACGTTCGAGGCCGCGTTGCGGTTCGACAGGAGGTTGAAGTGCTGGAAGATCATCGCGGTCTGGGACCGGGCCTCGCGCAGCTCGCGGCCGCGCAGGGCCGTCAGGTCGCGGCCGGCGACCTCGACGGTGCCCGCGTCGGGGCGGGTGAGGAGGTTCGCGGTGCGCAGCAGGGTCGACTTGCCGGCGCCGGAGCGGCCGAGGATGCCGAAGATCTCGCCGGGCGCGACGTCAAGGGACACGTCGTCGAGCGCGACGAGGTCGCCGAAGCGCTTCGTGACGCCGGACAGGCGGATGCTGGGACTGGAGTCCATGGGAAGAGGAGGTCGCTTTCGCTGTGGGTGATCGCCGCTTCGGGGCGCGGCGGTGCGGGAGCCCTCAGCTGGCGCACATTCGGCAGCACGACGCGGCGGCGCGGTCGGCGTCGCTGATGCGTTCGATGTGCTGCGAGTTCATAGCCTAGAAGTCAAGCAGGAATTCGTGCCGAATCCAAGGGGCTGTGACGAACGCCGCGTCATCGGAACGACACCGAGCTGAGATAGGGTTCCGACCATGACTGTTGCGACGATTCCGGCTCCGGCGTTCGCGATCGAGCGGTTCCGACTCGCGAACGGACTGCGCGTGGTCCTCGCGCCCGACCCTGGGGCGCCCGTCGTCGGCGTCGCCGTGGTCTACGACGTGGGGATGCGGTCCGAGCCCGAAGGGCGCACCGGCTTCGCCCACCTGTTCGAGCACATGATGTTCCAGGGCTCGCACAACGTCGGCAAGGCCGAGCACATGCGCCACGTCCAATCCGCGGGCGGCACCTTCAACGGCTCGACCCACATCGACTACACCGACTACTTCAACCTCCTCCCCTCGAACGGCCTCGAACTGGCCCTGTTCCTGGAGGCCGACCGCATGCGGGGCCCCGCGATCACCGAGGAGAACCTCGCCAACCAGGTGAGCGTCGTCAAGGAGGAGATCCGGGTCAACGTCCTCAACCGCCCCTACGGCGGCTTCCCGTGGATCAAGCTCCCGCCGGTCATGTTCGACACGTTCGCGAACTCCCACGACGGCTACGGCTCCTTCGTCGACCTCGACGCGGCCACCGTCGACGACGCGCGCTCGTTCTTCGACTCCTACTACCCGGCCTCGAACGCGGTCCTGTCCGTCGCCGGGGACTTCGACCTCGAAACCGCGCGCGACCTGGTCGAACGCCACTTCGGGAACGTCGAGGCGCGCCCCGCGCCCGTCCACCCGTCGTTCGACGAGCCCGACCTGACGGCCGAGCGCCGCCTCTCCTACACCGACGAGCGCGCGACCCTCCCGGCCGTCGCCGCGGCCTGGCGCGTGCCCGACCCGGTCGCCGAGCTCGACGCGTTCCTCCCGTACGTGGTCCTCGGCGAACTGCTCACCGACGGCGACGCGTCGCGCCTGGTCGAGCGGCTCGTCCACACCGACCGCGCCGCGACCGCCGTGGCCGCGCACTGCACGTTCATGGCCGAGCCCTTCGCGTCCCGCGGGCCGACGGTGATGCTCGTGCAGGCGTTCCTGCCGCCGGGCACCGCCGTCGACACCGTCCTCGGCACCGTCGACGAGGAGCTCGCGCGCGTCGCCGACGGCGTCGACGAAGCCGAGCTCGACCGCGTCAAGGCCCGCGTCGCCGCCCAGCTGCTGCGCGGCGACGACTCGGTCATGGGCCGCTCGCGCCGGTTCGCGACCGCCGAGATCTTCCACGGCGACGCCGCCATGTCGACCCGCTTCGCGGCCCTGCTCGGCGAGGTCACCGCGGAATCCGTCGCGCAGGCCGCCGCCGCGCTGACGCCGAACCGCCGCGCCGTCCTCGAAGTCGTTCCCGGAGGAGCCCAGTGAGCAGCATTCCCGTCCCCGGTCTCGCGCCGGAAGTCCCGCTGTCCCTGCCGGTCCCGATCGAGCGGACCCTCCCGAACGGCCTCCGGGTGCTGCTCACGCGCCGCCCCGGCGTCCCGCTCGCCGAGGTGCGCCTGTCGATCCCGGCCGCGCACACCGACCTCGCCGCCGCCGACCTCCTCGCCTCGACCCTGTTCGCGGGCACCGAGACCGCGTCGCTGACCGACATCGCCCGCCGCCTCCAGAGCGTCGGCGGCGCCCTCGGCGCCGGGGCCGACCCGGACCGGATCGCCGTGTCCGGCAACAGCCTCGCCACCGGGCTCCCCGAACTCCTGGAGACCCTCGGCGACGTCCTCAAGGCCGCCGAGTACCCCGAGTCGCCCTTCGAGGTCGAACGGTCCCGCATCATCGACAGCCTCTCGGTCGCCGAGCAGCAGCCCGACTTCCAGGTCAACCGCGTCCTCGACGCGCGCCTCTGGGAAGGCCACCCGTACGGCCACCAGCAGCCCACGGCCGCCGAGGTCGCCGCCGTCGAGCGCGAGGCCGTGCTCGCACTGCACGCCTCGCGCGTCCACCCCGCCGGCGCCCGCCTCGTCATCGTCGGCGACATCGACCCCGACAGCGCGTTCGCGGCCGTCGAGAAGGCCCTCGGCGACTGGAACGGCGCGGGCGAGCCCCGCACGATGGAGCCGCTCCCGGGCATCGAACCGGGCCCGCTCGTCCTGGTCGACCGGCCCGGCTCCGTCCAGTCCGCGATCCGCGTCGCCTACCCGGCGGTCGAGCGGACCCACCCGGACAACGCGGCCCAGCACCTCGCCAACCTCGTCTTCGGCGGCTACTTCACCTCGCGCCTGGTCATGAACCTGCGCGAGACGAAGGGCTACGGGTACTCGCCGCGCTCGCGCGTCGACCACGCCCCGGCCGGGTCGATCCAGCTCGCCGCCGTGGACGTCGCCACCGAGGTGACCGCCCCCGCGCTCGCCGAGGTCCGCGCCGAGCTGCGCGGCATGGCCGAGAACCCGCCCGCCGCAGAGGAGCTCGACCTCGCGCGCCGGTACGCGCTCGGGTCGATCAAGCTCGCCACCGCCACGCAGGCGGGCGTCGCGAACTACATCTCCGTGCTCGCCGCCGCGGGGCTGCCGCTGTCGTGGCTCGCCGAGCACTCCGAGCGGCTGCGGGCCGTCACGCCCGAGGACGTGCGGCGGGTCGCGGCCGAGCGCCTCGACCCCGACCGCGCGGTGACCGTCGTCCTCGGCGACGGCGCCGAGATCCGCGAGTCGCTCGCCGAGCTGGGGGAGATCGCCGCGCCATGATGCACCCGCCGCTCGCGGTCGACGAGGTCGACCGGTTCGCCGCCCACCGCGGCGACGACGCCTGGCTCGGCGACGCCTGGGAGAAGGCGCAGATCGTCGTCTGCGACCCCGAGCGGGAGCGCATCGACGCCGACGAGGACGGCCTGCGCTACTACGACGCGGGCACCGCGCCCGACGGCCCGCGCGTCTACCTCGGCGGCGAGGACCCGCCGGTGTTCGCGGTCTTCGCGGACCTCCCCGAGGGGCTCCCGGGCCGCTGGATCAAGCCGACCTGGGCGCCCCGCGACCTCGCGGTCGCCGTGGAGGCCATCGGGATCGGCCACTGGCACGCGACCTACCGGTTCCACCCGACCACCGGCGAGCCGCTCAGCGCCCGCATGGCCGGGTGGGAGCTGTCGGGCGCCAACGGGCGCCCGGTGTTCCCGCGCACCGACCCGGCCGTGATCGTCCTCATCGACGACGGCGCCGACCGGGTGCTCCTCGCGCAGCACCAGCGGTACGGCGGCCAGCCGAAACCCGCGGTGGCGCAGAACACGATCGGCGCGTCCGTGCAGTCCACGCGCAGCGGCCGGTACGCGTGCATCGCCGGGTTCGTCGAGCCCGGCGAGTCCGCCGAGGCCGCCGTCCACCGCGAGGTCGCCGAGGAGGTCGGCATCCGCCTCGACCGCCTCGACTACGTCTCCAGCCAGCCGTGGCCCTACCCGCGCTCGCTCATGCTCGCGTACCGAGCCACCGCCGACCCGTCGCAGACCCTTGCGCTGCAAGCCGAGGAGATCGCCGACGCCCGCTGGTTCACCGCCGACGAGGTCCGCCAAATGTGGGTCGACACCGCCGACGGCACCCCGAGCGCGGTCCGGATCTCCGTGGCGCGCTTCCTGATCGAGAACTGGCTCGAAGAAGAAGGCGGCCGCTAGACCTTCGTCACAGCGGCTTCCTCGGCCTCTTCCTCGACGCCGGTGCGCTTGGCGGCGACCGCGCGCTGCGCGGTGAAGACGCCGGCGATGACGACGAGGCCGCCGACGACCTGCGGGATCGTCAGGGCCTCGCCGAGGAGCGCCCAGGCGGCGAGGGAGGCCACCACGACTTCGGCGTAGCCGATGGCCCCGGCGACCGGTGCGGAGACGAACCGCAGGCCGCTCAGGCCCAGGCCGTACGCGACGGCGGTGCACGCCACGAGTGCGATGATGCTCACCAGGCCCGTCGTGTCGACGCCGCCGAGCGTCACCTCAGAGGACAGGACCGCCCAGTCGAGGGTCCACGGGGCCGCGAGCGGGGCGAGGGCGACCGCGCCGGCGGCGAAGCCGACCGCGAGGAGCACCCGCACATCGACTCGGGCCGTGAGCTTCTCACCAGAGAGGAAATAGGTCGCCTGGCACGCCGCGGCCGCGGAGCCCGCGATGAGGCCGACCGCGTCGAGGCGCAGGCCCGACCAGACCTCCACGACGATGCACAGGCCGACGAGGCTCAGGAGCACGCCGATGACGGCCGAGCGCGGCAGGATCGTGCGCCGCACGAACCGCACCCATGCGACGACCACGATGGGCCCCATGAACTCCAGCAGGAGCGCGATGCCGACCGGCAGCCGCTCGACCGCGATGAAGTAGAACGCCTGCACCGCCGCGATGGCGGTGAGCCCGAACAGCGCCAGCGCGCCCCACGGCAGCCGCGTCCCGCTCCGGAGGGTCCGCACCAGCGGCACGGCCGCGACGGCGAGCGCGAGGAGTCCGACCCCGCAGATGCGCAGCCAGGTGACCTGGATCGGGGTGAGCCCCGCCTGGATCACGACCTTGCCGAAGGGTCCGCAGACCCCGAAGAACAGGGAGGCGAGGAGGACGAGGGTGACGCCGAGGGCGGCGCGGGGTGAGGTCATGGGGGCTCCGCTGGTCGGGGAGGGCTGGAGGCAGAGAAAAGGCCCGGGACGGATCCATCCCGGGCCTGAATGCTTAGCGACCACCCCTCGAAGTCGCTAAGCAAGCTTGACGAGTCAACTATAGGGCATCGTACCGGCTTTGTGTCCTAAACGTGACCATAGTCTCGGTATGTGGCACAGGTCAAGCTGCGATCTTCTCTTTCACCTGCGCCAGAGAGGGATTGGTGAGCGCGGAGCCGTCCGGGAACCGGACGGTCGGGACCGTGGCGTTGCCGCCGTTGACCCCCATGACGAACTCGGCGGCCGCCGGGTCCTCCTCGATGTTGACCTCTTCGTAGGCCAGGCCCTCCCGGTCGAGCGCGGACTTCAGCCGCCGGCAGTAACCGCACCAGGTGGTGCTGTACATGGTGATCATCGATCCTCCTTCTCCATCGACGATAACGCGATACCGCCCCGGGGCATTCCTCCGATCGTGTCACTCCTCACGTTGGCCCCCATACTGGTGAGCGGTCCCCGAGTTTCCGTCGGAGCCCTCTGGAACACTGTCGGGATGAGCGCGCGCGACGAGGCCATCCACCTGCTCCTCTCCGGACTCGACCCTGAGCAGCGCGAGGCGGTGACCGCCGAGCCCGGGCCGGTCTGCG
Organism: Glycomyces artemisiae; assembly: GCF_003002955.1. GTDB lineage: Bacteria > Actinomycetota > Actinomycetes > Mycobacteriales > Micromonosporaceae > Glycomyces > Glycomyces artemisiae. The sequence continues at coordinate 24,594 of NZ_PVTJ01000012.1, read as the reverse complement.
TCCTCGCGGGCGCCGGCACCGGCAAGACCCGCGCCGTCACGCACCGGATCGCCTGGCGGGTGCTGCGCGGCGACATGCGCGGCCAGCACGTCACGGCCGTCACGTTCACCGCGCGCGCCGCGGGGGAGATGCGCGACCGCCTCCGCGGCCTCGGCGTCTCCGGCGTCAACGCCCGCACCTTCCACTCCGCGGCCCTGCGCCAGCTCCGCTACTTCGGCACCCGCCGCTTCGGCGGCGGCCTGCCCGAGCTCGTCGACTCCACGCTCAAGTTCACCGCGATCGCCGCCGCCCGCGCCGGGCTCCAGACCTCCCGCGCCAAGAACTTCGACCTCACCACCGAGATCGAATGGGCCGCATCGTCCCTGATCGGCCCCGACGACTACGTCACCGCCATCGCCGCGCTCGGGCGCGACGCGCCCGCGGCCCCCGAGGACGTCGCGAAGGTCTACGCCGCCTACATCGAGGCGAAGCGCCGCGCCGGGGTCATGGACTTCGCCGACGTGCTCGCCCACACCGCCGACATGATCGCGGAGGACGAGTCGGCCGCCGACCGCATCCGCAGCCAGTACCGGTTCTTCGTCGTCGACGAGTACCAGGACGTCACCCCGCTCCAGCAGCGCCTGCTCGACGCGTGGCTCGGCGACCGCGACGACATCACCGTCGTCGGCGACGCCAGCCAGACCATCTACTCCTTCACCGGCGCCACCTCGGAGCACCTCCTCGGCTTCACCCGCAAGCACCCGAACGCCCAGCTGGTGCGCCTCGTGCGCGACTACCGGTCCACGCCGCAGGTCGTGGGCCTCGCCAACCAGATCATCGGCGAGTCCAAAGGGCGCGAGGCGAAGATGCGCCTCGAACTCATCGGCCAGCGGCCCGACGGGCCCGCCGTCGCCGCCGAGGTCTTCGCCGACGAGGCCGAAGAGGCCGACATGATCGCGCGCCGCTGCCGCCAGCTCATCGCCGACGGCACCAGCCCCTCCGAGATCGCGGTCCTCTACCGCACCAACGCCCAGTCCCAGGCCTATGAAGAGGCGCTCGCCTCCTACGGCGTGCCGACCGTCGTCACCGGCGCGGCCCGCTTCTTCGACCGGCCCGAGGTCCGCCAGGCCGTCGTCGCGATGCGCTCGGCCGCCAAGACCGACATCGGGCGGATGCCGCTGACCGAAGCCGTCGCCGCCGCGCTCGACGCGGTCGGCTGGCGCGCCGACGCCGCCCCTTCCGGTGGGGCCCAGCGCGAAGCGTGGGAGGCCGTCGCCGCGCTCGCCGCGCTCGCCGAGCAGTTCCTCGACCACCACCGGGCCGACCCTGACCAGGACGGCCCCGACCCGGACCTCGACGCGTTCTGCGCGGAACTCGGCCGCCGCGCCTCGGAGCAGCACGCGCCCGCCGTCGAAGGGGTCACCCTCGCGAGCCTCCACGCCGCCAAGGGCCTCGAATGGGACGCCGTGTTCCTCGTCGGCCTCGCCGACGGGACCCTCCCGACCACGTTCGCGCGCACCGAGACCGCGCTCGAAGAGGAGCGTCGCCTGCTGTACGTCGGCATCACGCGCGCCCGCGAGCGCCTCCAGCTCTCCTACGGCCTCGCCCGCACCTCCGGCGGGCGCGAGCGGCGCCTCACCCGGTTCCTCGCCCCGCTCGGCCTCGGCGGCTTCCCGAAGACGCCCGAGCCCGCGCCCGGAAAACCCCGCTCCGCCAAGAAGACCGCGAAGGTCCTCGACTGCTCCGGCTGCGGCAAGCCGCTCACCGATGCCCGCGACCGCAAGCTCGGCCACTGCGCCGACTGCCCGGCCACGATGGACGAGGAGCTGTTCGAGCGCCTCCGCGACTGGCGGGTCACCGTCGCCAAGCGCGACGGCAAGCCGGCCTTCACCGTCTTCACGGATGTGACGCTGATCGCTATCGCGGAGCGCTGTCCGGGATCCGACAGGGAGCTGGCGGCGCTCCACGGCATCGGCAAGTCCAAGCTCGACAAGTACGGTCCGGCCGTCCTCTCCCTGGTCAACGGCGGTGCCGTGGAGGACGCGGTGGCGATGTGCGAAGCGGCCTGACGACTTCTCCGGGCGACCGCAAAAACTTTCTTTCGAAACCCCGGAAAAATACGTTGCGCTCCCGAACATGACGGGCGTAGCGTTGCTCAAGCCGGGGAGAGGTGTGCACCTCAGGACCCGGCATGTAGGAGATGAAGACCAATGACGACCACGGAACCCGGAAAGGAGGGGTAGACGATGTTGCTGCTCAGCGAACCCAAGCAGACGACGACCTTCGGCGCGTCCGCGCATGAGTCGGCCATTGCCGTGTATCGGAACATCGCGCCCGTCTTCGCCCAGGTCCGTGGCACCACTCTGCCCGCTGCCGTCCTCAACATCACGGCTCCGAGCACCGTCGGCAATGTCGACACCACCGATATGGGCGCCGAGACCCTTCGTGGACGCAGCACGGCAGTCGCCGGGCTCGGTTGGCAGCCGGTTCTCACCGGCTCCGAGAAGCGTCACGGCGTCACCCGCGGGAGACCGCCTCGAGAACACCACCTGTTGGGCTTACAGGAGAAAGCCCAGCTCGGAACTCTCGAGGCCGCGAATCCCGCAACCGGGATCGCGGCCTTTTTGTATGGCGTGAAACGCCAGGTCGCGGCCCGTCAGTAGAAGAACAGACGAGACAGATTGCGAAGCAATTGAGTCCTCAGACAGCACTGATGCGACCGACCATCGACACGAGAGAGGAGACCGAGCCCATGACCGACACCCTCATCGGGCCTGAGCTGCGAGAGCAGGCCTGCCAGACCGGCAGCGACCTCCCCTGCCGCGAGTACGACGCCGACCTGTGGTTCTCGGAGCAGCCCACCGAGCTGGAGTTCGCCAAGTCCCTGTGCGCCGACTGCCCGGTGCGCCTGGAGTGCCTGACCGGCGCCCTGGAGCGCCACGAGCCCTGGGGCGTGTGGGGCGGCGAGATCTTCGAGAAGGGCAACGTCGTGGCCCGCAAGCGGCCCCGCGGCCGGCCCCGCAAGGACGCCGCGCTCGTCGAGCAGGCCGCGCAGGCGGAGCTCGCCGCGCGCACCCGGGAACTCGCGCTCGCGGGGGTGGCGGTGTCATGACCGTCGACTACCTGAGCCGCCACCTGAAGCGTGACGTCGGCGTGCAAGACCTCGGACCCTCCCTCGCGGAGGAGGTCGAGGCGGTCCGGCCGCTGGCGCCGACCACCGAGATGTTCGGACGCCTCCGCATGAGGAGCCTCTGGACCGAAGCCGGTTACAAGCGGGTCGGCCTCCGCGGCGGGAAGCACCGCCGCCGCAGGCATTGACCGCGCGATAACCGCGTTGGCTGAAAGGGCCCGCCCCCGGGAGGGGGCGGGCCCTTTCCGTTGTCCTAGAGGCGGTTCGGGTCGGTCGCCTCGGGGTCGGCGAAGCCCGGGAGCCATTCCACGAGGATCTCGCGCCAGTTCGCGGCGGCGCCGAGCTGGCACAGCACCCCGATCGAGCCCATCGTCACGCGGTGGATGAGCAGGTACGCGGGCGGGAAGCTCAGCTGCTTGTTCAGCTTCGCGGCCTCCGAGCCCTGCCCGGTGAGGCGCGCGCTCTCCTTGCGGAGCCACTCGCGCGAGAAGCGGAACTCGTCGCCCGCGATCGGCTCCAGCATCGGCACGAGCAGATCGAGCATCGCCTTCGCGTCGATGTCGAGCGACGGCGGCACGAAGCCCTCGCCGCGCAGGCCCGCGACGACGTCGTCGGCCCGGCCGTCGAGCGTCAGCCGCGTCAGGCGGCCCACCTGCACGGGCATCCCGCCGGGGAGCCGCGCGGCGGCGCCGAAGTCGTAGACCACGAGCCGCCCGTCCTCGCCGATCGCGAAGTTCCCCGGGTGCGGGTCGGCGTGCAGGAGCCCGGCGCGCTTGGGCGCCGAGAAGTGCAGGGTGCACAGGCGCAGCCCGGCCGCGTCCCGCTCCTCCTGCGTGCCCTCCCGGATGACCTCCGCGAGCGGGCGCCCCGGGAGCCACTCGGTGACGAGCACCTCGGGGCTGGCGTGGACGACCTCGGGGACCGCGATGAGCGGGTCGTCCCTGAACGCCTCGGCGAACTGCTGCTGCGTGGACGCCTCCAGCTCGTAGTCGAGCTCTTCGAGGAGCCGCTCGCGCAGCTCCACGGTGATCTTCTTGACGTCGAAGTTCGGTTGCAGCACTTTGAACATCGGGGCGATGCGCGAGAGGTGCCGCAGGTCCGAGCGCAGGGCGTCGCCCGCGCCGGGGTACTGGATCTTGACGGCGACGGGTCGCCCGTCCTTCCACACCGCCCGGTGCACCTGGCCGATGCTCGCCGCCGCGGCGGGCGCGTCGTCGAACTCGGCGAACCGGTCGCGCCAGTCGGCGCCCATCTGGCGCTCCAGGACGCCGTGGACGCTCGCCACCGGGAGCGGCGGCGCCGCGTTCTGGAGCTTCGTCAGCGCCTGCCGGTAGGGCGCGGCGAGGTGCTCGGGGAGAGCCGCCTCGAAGATCGACAGCGCCTGCCCGAGCTTCATCGCACCCCCCTTGAGCTGCCCGAGCACACTGAAGACGTGTTCGGCGGTGCGCCGCTGCGCCTGCTCGCTGAGGATCTCGTCGGCCAGTCCGGTCACGCGCTTGCCGAGGCCCACCGTCGCCCGGCCCGCCAGCCCCAGGGGGAGCGAGGCGAGTTTCATGCCCCGCACGATCGCCCGGCGCGGGAGGTCATCACCCGAATGGGCGGGTCCATGCCTGTCGCTCACGTTCCCAATGCTCTCACGGACGGGCCCGGTCGCGGAGGTCGAGCGAGGAGCGGAACCGCGTTCGCTGTATCACGCCCGGCCGCGGGCGCCCCGCGTGTGTCACCCGCACGGGTGAAGCGGCGCGGCGGGACTTACAGGCGTGAAATCTGTGGCATTCTGAGGCTGAACGGTCGCACAGCGTGACCGTCGCTACATGGGGGGTACCAGTGGCTACTGCTACGGAGACTTACAACGGGTACTGCGTCAAGTGTCGCGAGAAGCGCGACTTCGAGGGCACCGTCGTCGTCTCGGACTCGGGCCGCCGGATGGCCAAGGGGACGTGCCCGGTGTGCGGCACCAAGATGAACCGGATCCTCGGCAAGGCCTCGTGATCGCTGACCGGAAGGTCCACCCCTCGTCCGATCCCACTATACGGGAGTCTGGCGAGGGGATTTTCATTGCATAGCACCATGCAAGCCGCAATCGAGACATCTGCGTTAGGCGATTGTCACCCCCGCGGATTAGTGTGCGTTCATGGCGCGCAAAGTGCATCCCCCCGTCGAAGTGCGGCGCTCTCCCCGGCGCCGTGCCACCGTAGCGGCCTACGAAGAACGAGGCCGCGTGGTCGTCATGATCCCGGACGCCTTCTCTGAGAAAGAGGAGCGCGAATGGATCGACCACATGCTCGCGAGGCTCCAGAAGCGCGAGGCCCGCGACGGCCGCGCGTCCGACGACGCCCTGCGGGACCGGGCCGTCAGGCTCGCCCGGCGCTACTACCCCGACCACCCCGAATGCGCCCGTCCCGAGAGCGTCCGCTGGGTCGACAACCAGCACCGCCGCTGGGGCTCGTGCACCCCCTCCGACGGCTCGATCCGGCTCTCGCGCCGGCTCGCCATGATGCCGTCGTGGGTCATCGACTACGTCCTGCTCCACGAGCTGGCGCACCTGGTCCACCACGACCACTCGCGCCCGTTCTGGGACATGGTCGGCCGCTACACCAAGGCCGAGCGGGCCCGCGGCTACCTCGAAGGCATCGCCGACGCCGAGGCCAGCGACCCCCGCTAAGCACCGGAGCGCACCGAGCCGACCGCCGAGGCGGCCGGCCGCGAGGCGCTGCCCGACGCCTACTTCTCCTCGGGCTCGTCCCCGTCGTCGTCCTTCGGGTCGTTCACCGCGAGCTCGTCGAACATCGACAGGTCCAGGTCCTCCAGGGCCTCGGACACCGCCGCGAACGACTCGGGCCGCTCCAGGTCGGCGGCGCTCGGCATCAGGTCCGGGTGCGCCCACACCGCCTCGCGCCCCTCGGTCCCGCGGGCCTCGGCCAGCGACTGCCACAGCCGCTCCGCCGCCCGCACCTTCGCCTGGTCGAGCTGGAGCCCGACGAGCGCCTCGAACGTCTGCTCGACCGGCCCGCCGGAGGCGCGGCGCCGCCGCGTCGACTCCATGAGCCGGTCCATGGTCGGCAGCCGCTCGCCGACCGCCTCGGCCACGACCGTGTTGATCCACCCGGCGATGAGCGCCAGGGTCGTCGCCAGCCGCGCCAGCGCGGCCTTCTGCTGCTCGGTGTCCTCGGGCTTGAACACCTCGCTGAGGTCGAGCGTCGCCGCCGCCTCCTGGTCGGTGAGGTCCATCTCCGACATGGCCTCCTCGATGGCGGCCTCGTCGATGCGGATCTCCCGCGCGTACGCCTCCAAAGCGCCGAGCAGGTGGGCGCGCAGCCACGACGCGTGCGTGAACAGGCGGTGGGCGGCCGCCTCGCGCAGCGCCACGAACAGGCGCACCTCCTCGACCGGGAGCTCCAGGCCCTCGGCGTAGGCGGCGATGTTGCCGGGCAGGAGCGCCGCGACACCGGTCTTCCCCAGGGGCAGGCCGACCTCGGTGGAGGACAGCACCTCCCCGGCGAGCTTCGCGAGGGCCTGGCCCATCTGCGCGCCGAACAGCGCCGAGCCGACCCCCTTCATGAGGTCGGCCATCGGGCCGAGCATCCCGGCCATCTCCTCGGGGACGAGGGTCTGCATCGCTTCGCCCATCTGGGCCGCGAGGGGCTCGGCGAGCTGCTTCCAGGAGTCTTCGGTGCGCGCGATCCACTGCTTGCGGGTCCACGCGTCGGTGGCCGTGACCCCCGAGGGCCAGTTGACGACCGAGTCGAGCCACAGGTCGGCGAGGCGCACGGCCTCCGCGACGTGCGCCTGGTCGGCGGGGCCGACGGTGTTCTCGGCCTCCAGCTCGGACTCGGCGAGCTGGCGCGCGAGCTGCCAGTTGACCGGACCTGACGTCAGCGACTGCGCCATCATCTGCTGGAGCTGCTGCATCATCTGCTGCACGCGCGGATCGTTCGGGTCGGGCAGGTCGCCGCCCAAGTTCCCGAAGCCGAACGGAATATCGGAGCCCATGCGCCAACCGTACGTCAGAGGAGGGGGGCCGGGCCACGGCTGGCCGATCCGGGGGCCCCGCGTTCGCTGCGGGCCGAAAGCGCCCGTGCGCTTGCGCATGTAGGCTTCCCGGCATGCGAAGGCGTGGAATCACCGTCCTGTTGGGCGCCGTGCTCGTGGCGCTGCTGACATGGCAGGCGCTCTCGATGGACGTCGCCTACGTGGTGTTCAGCCCCGGCCCCACCGAGGACGTGCTCGGCTCCGAGGAGATCGACGGCGTCGAGCACCCCATCATCACCGCCGACACCGAGTTCCCCTCCGAGGGGCAGCTGCGCCTGACCACGGTGCGCGTCAAGCAGTCCGTGACCCTCGCCCAGGCCCTGCGCTACTGGGTGTCCAATGAGTACGCGATCATTCCGCGCGACCTCATCTACCCGCCCGGCGAGTCCGAGGAGGAGATCGCCGAGGAGCAGCAGGCCGACTGGGTCGAGTCCCAGTCGAACGCCGAGCAGGCCGCCCTCGCGTACCTCGGCGAGCCCGCCGTCATCTCCGTCGTCGCCGACTCCGCGGGGCTCCTCGAAGGGGACGTCGTCACCGCGGTCGACGGGACCGCCGTCACCTCCCTCACGGCCCTGGCCGATTACGCCGACAGCGAAACCACGGTGACGGTGACGCGCGACGGTGCCGCCGTCGAGGTGCCCGGCGTGGTCCTCGGCGACGCCGACCTCCAGTCCGTCCACGACGACCCCTACAACATCGAGATCGACACCGACGCCCTCGACATCGGCGGCCCCTCCGCGGGCCTGATGTTCGCGCTCGGCATCGTCGACCGGGTCACCGAGGGCGACCTCACCGACGGGACGGTCGTCGCCGGGACCGGCGAGATCGATCCAGAAGGGAACGTCGGCGGCATCGGCGGGATCCAGCAGAAGATCGCCGGCGCCGCGGACGCGGACGCCGAGGTCTTCCTCGCCCCGGCTTCGAACTGTTCGGACGCCGTCACCGGCGCGCCCGCCGATATGACTATTGTCAGAGTCGAGACGCTCGAAGACGCGGTCTCGGCGCTTGAGACCCTAGCGGCCGGCGGGGAAGTCACGACCTGCTGACCCCCGCGCCGCCAGACCCTAAGGAGTTGCTTCAGTGGCGAACCGGACGCCCGCCCCACCACGGATGAGCCGACGAGGACGCTACGTCCTGATACTCCTCGTGGGCGCGATTGTCCTGCTCTCGGTGCTCGGCTGGCTCGTCAGCCTGCGCACCGACTACCTCTGGTACGACTCCGTCGGGTACACCTCGGTGTTCTCGACGATGATGTGGACGCGCCTGGCGATGTTCGGCGTCTTCACCCTCGCGATGGCCGCCTGGTGCGGCCTCAACCTCTACCTCGCCTACCGCTTCCGGCCCGACACGTGGCCCGCGACGAGCGAGCAGGAGGGCCTGGAGCGGTACCGCGAGCTCATCTCCCCGAAGGCCGGCTGGTGGATCGGCGGCGTCGCCGCCGTCGTCGGCGTCTTCGCGGGCATGTCCGCGCAGAGCCGCTGGGAGACCTGGCTGCTGTTCCGCGAAGGCGGCCAGTTCGACTGGACCGACCCGGTCCTGAACATGAACGCCGGGTTCTACGTCTTCCGGCTCCCGTTCTGGCAGTTCCTCATCGGCTTCGGCTTCGCCGCGGTCGTCGTCGGCATCCTCGCCTCCCTGAGCGCCTACTACCTCTACGGCGCGCTGCGCTTCTCCGGCCAGGGCGACCGCATGACGAACGTCGCGCGCATCCACCTGTCGGTCCTCGTCGCGCTCTTCCTGGGGCTCAAGGCCGTCGCGTACTACTTCGACCGCTTCGACTTCACCACCCAGGAGAACCCGGTCACCGACATCGTCGGCGGCGGGTACACCGAGATGACCGCCCTCATGAACGCCAAGAACGCGCTCATCTGGGTCTCCGTCATCGCCGCGGTCGTCATCCTGGTCTTCTCGTGGGGCTTCACCCGCTCGCTCGCGCTGCCCGCCGCGGCCCTCGGCCTCGTCGTGGTCACCGCGATCGCCGCGGGCGGCATCTACCCGGCCGTGGTCCGCAACTTCCAGGTCGAGCCCAACCGCCCCCAGCGGGAAGGCGAGTACGCCCAGCACACCATCGACGGCACCAGGTACGCCTACGGCATGGAGAACCTGGAGACCGTCTCCTACGAGGTCGAGTCCCGGCCCGACGCGACCCAGCTGGCCTCCGCCGACAGCCCGGCGAACCCCACCGTCGAGGACCCGGCCCTGCCCGACACGTCGAACCCGACGATCTCCAACGTGCGCCTCATCGACCCGTTCGTCGTCTCCGACGCCTTCACCCAGGCCCAGCAGCCGCGCAGCTTCTACGACTTCAACGAGAAGCTCGACATCGACCGGTACACCTACACCGATGAGAACGGCAACGAGGTCACCGAGGACTTCGTGGTGGGCCTGCGCGAGCTCAACCCCGACCAGCTCACCGACGAGCAGCAGGACTGGACCGTCGCCCACACCGTGTACACGCACGGCTGGGGCTTCGTGTCCGCCTCCACGACCGAGAGCGACGGCGGCGCGCCGTGCTTCACCTCCGGCGTGCTCTCGGACGACGCCGGGAACTGCCAGATCGGCAACGACATCATCGACGTCGAGCAGCCCCAGATCTACTACGGGCTTTTGAACAACGAGTACGCGATCGTCGGCGTCCCCGAAGGCGAGACGCCCCGCGAGTACGACCGCCCGACCGACGTCACCGTGGTCGACGAGGACGCCCCCGAGGAGGACGCCGAGGAGATCGGCGACGACCGCTACACCACCTACGAGGGCGACGGCGGCGTCGAGATCGGCTCGATCACCCGGCGCCTGCTCTACGCGTGGGAGTTCCAGGAGCCGCGGTTCCTGCTGTCCGACCAGATCAACGAAGAGTCGCAGCTGCTCTACAACCGGAACATCCGCGAGCGCGTGCAGATGGTCGCCCCGTTCCTGACCGTGGAGTCCGACCCGTACCCGGCGGTCGTCGACGGCGAGGTCGTCTGGATCGTCGACGGCTACACCACGACGAACGAGTTCCCGTACTCCGACCGGGTCAACCTGGCCGACGCGACGAACGACACGTACTCCGGCCAGGGCGTCGCCAACCAGGCGTCCGAGGAGGTCAACTACATCCGCTCCTCGGTCAAGGCGGTCGTCAACGCCTACGACGGATCGGTGAAGCTGTACGAGTTCGACGAGGAGGACCCGATCCTCAAGGCGTGGAACGCGATCTACGGCGGCGACCTCATCATCCCCAAGGACGAGACCCCGCAGGCGCTCCAGGACCACTTCCGCTACCCGCAGGACCTCTTCAAGGTCCAGCGGAGCCTGCTCCAGCGCTACCACGTGGACGAGTCCCGCACCTTCATCGAGGGCGGCGAGGCGTGGGCGACGCCCTCGGACCCGTCGCAGGCGCAGGAGGTGACTCAGCCCGCCTACTACGTGTACGCGACGTACCCCGACCAGGAAGGCGAGGCGTTCTTCCAGCTCACCAGCAGCTTCACGCCGAGAAACCGGCCGAACGCGCTGGCGTCGCTCATGTCGGGCTACTACGACGAGAACGGCGATCCGCAGCTGACGGTGTACGACGTGGCGGGCGGCGACGATCAGTCCGTGCGGCAGATCCACCAGATCATCACGTCCACATCGGAGGTGGTGACGACGCTGCGCGACGCCCAGCAGACGGGCACCACAGTCGAGTGGGGCAACCTCCTGACGCTGCCGATCGGCGACGGCATCCTCTACCTCGAACCGATGTACCTGCGCAGACAGGCGGGCGGGCAGGGCGAGGACCTGCCGGTGCTCACGAACGTCGCCATCAGCTACGGCGGCTACGTGGGCTTCGCGCCGACGTTCGAGGAGGCGCTGAACATGGTGGTGATGAAGTACGTCTCGGGTGCGCCGAGCGAGGCCGAGCAGACCGAGGGCGAGGACGGCGGGGAGTCCCCGTCCGAGACGCCTTCGGAGACGCCGACCACCGAGGCCCCGACGACGGAGGCGCCCGACACCGGCGAGCCGCCTGAAGTCGAGGCCGCGATCGACAACGTCCTCGCCGCGCAGGCGGCGTACGAGGAGGCCCAGGCCTCGGGCACGAACGAGGAGCAGGGCCGCGCGCTCGACGACCTCCTCGCCGCGCTCGACCAGCTCGAAGCGGCCCGCGCGGCGGCGGGACAGTAAGCAGCACAACGGGAAGCGCCCGGGGCCGATGGCCCCGGGCGCTTCCTCGTGCTCCGTCTACTGCTCGTCGTCCCCGGGGCCGGGGGTCTCCTCCGACTCGGGCTTGCACGCCTCGGCGTCGGCCGCCCGGCGGACCGTGATCTGCACCGTCGACCCCTGGTCGGCCTCGGCGCCGCCGCTGGGGGACTGGCGCACGACGCTGCACTTCGCGTCGCCCTCGCCCTCGTACTCGACCGCCGGGGTCAGGCCCGCCTCCTCGATCCGCGAGCGCGCGTCGGCCTCGGTCTGGCCGACCACGCCGGGGACGCTCGCCTTCGCGGGCGGCGTGGGGGAGCTGCTCTCGGTGGCGCTCGCCGACCCGGTCGGGTTGAGCGAGGGCCCGGAGGTGGGGGGCGCGGACGGGTCGGTCTCGCCTGGGGCGGAAGCGGAGTCGCTCGGGTCGGGCGTGGTCGCGCCCTCCTCGTCGTCCTCGTCGTCCACCCAGTGGCCGTCGTCGCCGTTCTGGCCCTGCACATCGGTGTCGGCGGTCCCGGACCGGTTCGCCAGCGGGCCGTCGCCCCCGTCGCCGTCGCCCCACGGGAGGGTGGTGGCGATGGCGCTGACCGCGGCGATCCCCGCGAGGGTCGCGGCGAGCGTGATCCACAGGCCGCGGCGCCGCGGCCGCTCCCGGGGCGCCTCCTGCGGCGGCGGCACGATGCCGGTGGGCGGCGTGGGGACGCGGTGCGCGCCGGTGACCGGCGGCAGCGAGTGGCCGTCGGTGCGGTACACGGGATGCTGCCCCGAGGGGGTCGGCCCGGCCCCCGCGGGACGCCGGTGCGCGCCGGTCTGCGGCCCCGGCTGCCGACCGGTCTGCGGCGGCTGCGAGACCGGAGCGTGCTGCGGCGCAGGCGGCCCCGGCGCGGGCGGTGGCGGTGCGACCGGGTGCGCGGCGGACGGCTCGTTCACGTCCCGCCGGTCCATCATCCGGGTCCGGGCGGGCGCGTTCCGCGGTCGGGTCAGGAGCGCGGTGCGCACCTCCCGGCAGGCCCCGGCGAGCGAGGCCGCGTCGGGCCAGCGCGAGGACGGGTCCTTCTGGAGCGAGCGGCGCACGATCTCGGCGACCTCGTACGGGATCTCCGCGGGCAGCGGCGGCGGGGCGTTGCGCAGGTGCGCCGAGAGCACCCCGAGCGGGGTGTCGGCGCGGAACGGCGGCGCCCCGGCGAGGCACTGGTGGGCGACGACGCCCAGCGAGTACAGGTCCGAAGCAGGGGTGAGGTTCTCGCCTGCGGCCTGCTCGGGGGACATGTACGTGACGGTGCCGAGCACCACCCCGGTGGTGGTGAGCGTCAGGTTGTGGTTGGCGCGGGCGATCCCGAAGTCCACCAGGACGACCGAGCCGTCGCCGCGGACGAGGATGTTGCCGGGCTTGATGTCGCGGTGGACGATCCCGGCGGCGTGCGCGACCTGGAGCGCCTCGGCGACGCCGCCGACGACCTGGAGGGTCTCGGCGGTGCCGAGCTTGCCCCAGAGGCCGAGGAGCCGCGAGAGCGGCTTGCCGTCGACGAACTCCATGATGAGGTACGCGAGCTGGGCGTCCTCGTCCTCGATCTCGCCGTAGTCGTAGACCTCGACGACGCCGGGGCCCTGCATGACGGCGATGGCGCGGGCCTCGCGGCGGAACCGCTCGCGGAAGCCGCGGTCGTCGACGAGGTCGGCGAGGAGCACCTTCACCGCGACGGTGCGCCACAGGATCGTGTCGGTGCCTTCCCAGACGTCGCCCATGCCGCCGCCGCCGACGCGGCGTTCGAGCCGGTAGCGCCCGTCCAGGACATCGCCGGCCTTGAGGTTGCGCGTGCTCAGCATCGGGCGGCTTTCCCCTTCTCGGCGAAGCCCTGCCAGTGCTGCTCCGCCTCCTCGGCGACGCTTGCGAGCCGTAAATTTGACAAGCGTCGGACTATCTCTCCCGGGTCTAACGACCGGGGGCCGCTGAGGCTACGCGCTGGATCGGGCGATCTTCGGATCCGTCGCGTTTCGGGGGGAGGCCGTCGCGGCGCCGCCGTCGGTGCGGCGCCGCGGGTCAGTGCTCGGGGGTTCCGGTGAGCGCCAGGGACCGGGACGGGGCGCTCACGCCGGCCCCGTCGTCGGCGGCCGGGGCTTCGATCTGGGCTGCACCCTTGCCAGTGGCCGGGGCGTCGGACTGGTGCACGGCCTGGCCGAGCTGGCCGTCCCAGCACGCCCACGAGTGGCAGGGCCAGGACTGGCCGCAGTGCCCGCACACGGGGTGCTTCGCGCCCTGCTGGTCGAGTGCGGGGGTGTGGCGCTTCCACCAGCGCGCCTGGACGCGCCAGAGGCTCGGCACCAGCACTTCGCTGGGCGGCTCGTCCGGCGGCGGATTGTCGAGTGTGTACGGACTGCGCAACGCAGGCTGCCTTTCAGGTCTTCGTAACGGACTGGATCCCTTGTGGCCCTGCGTGATCGGGCCGAGGAACCGCAGTGTGCCCTGGTCGTCGCCGAGGTGCGGTGTCGAATCGGTACAGTCGGGGGAGGCGGGTAGCCCCTCCGTACAGTAGAATTGCACATGCAGATTTTGGATGCAAGAGGTATAACCGGATCGGGTGGCGATTCCTCCTCCCGACAGGCGCGACCGGACGAGCGGCCAGAAGTCCTCCCCGACCGGTGCGTCACTCACCGAATCCGGAGAGATCAGGGTGTCAAATGGGAACATCGAACGACAACGCTGACAGCGATCTGCCGAAGAAGTTGGGAGGCAAGGCGATGCCTTCGAGCGGCAGCCCCACCGTCCGTCGCCGCCGCGCCGGGAAGATCCTGCGGGACCTGCGCGAGAAGTCCGGCAAGGGCGCCGACGACGCCGCGGCCGCGCTGGAGGTCACCAGCTCCACCATCTACCGGATGGAGCTCGGGCGCGTCGGCATCAAGCCCCGCGACGTGCAGGCCCTCGTCGAGGTCTACGGCGTCGAGGACGCCGAGCTCGTCGACGAGCTGGTGCGCCTGGCCCGCGACGGCCGCAAGCGCGGCTGGTGGGCCCGCTACTCGGACACCATCTCCCCGCCGTACGCGACCTATGTGGGCCTGGAGCAGGACGCCTCCAGCCTGAACGTCTACGACGGCCTCATCATCAACGGCCTCCTCCAGACCCGCGAGTACGCCCGGCACACGTTCAGCATGGTCCCTGAACGCTCTCTGCGGTACATGGACCAGCGGATCGACCTGCGCATGGAGCGCCAGCAGCGGCTGCGCGGGGACCTGAAGATCTGGAACGTCATCGACGAGGCCGCGATCCGCCGCGTCCTGGGCGGGCCGAAGGTCATGATCGACCAGCTCCAGAACCTCCTCGAACTCGGCTCGCTGCCGAACGTGCACCTCCAGGTGCTGCCGTTCGAAGGAGGGGCCTACCCGGGGATGCTGTCCTCGTTCACGATCCTCGGCTTCGGGGAGCTCGACGGGGAGGTCGACCCGGGCTACCGCCACCCCGACGTGGTCTACATCGAGGGCCACAACGGCGACGTCTACGAGGAGGGCGAGGATGTGGAGCCGTTCCACGAGATCTTCGGGTTCCTCCGGTCGGCCGCGCTCGACCCGGGGCGCAGCCTTGAGTTCATCGAGCGACAGGCCCACCACCTGAAGTCGCTCTAGCGCCGATGCGAGGGGGCGGCCACCGCGGTAGGCGGTCGCCCCCTCGCTCCGTCCCTACCTGCCGGATGTCCGCAGCAGCGAGGCCCAATCGGCCCGACCGGCGCGAAGAATCGGGCTCACCGTCAGCTTGGTGTCCCTGATCTCCACGCCCTCATCGGCGAGCCTGGCCTCAACGCAGGCGCCGTTCGGGCCCGACCTGCTGCTCTTCCTCCATGTGTGGGTCAACATGGATCTCCTCCTTCCAAGGAGCCTTTCGAGTCCCCAGGACGGCTCTTACCATAGCCGCCGCATGGCAAGCGAAACGTCGACTATCCGTCACTATCAGGTTTTGGACAGAGCCGTGTCCCAGTTCCCTAAATCGCTGCGGCGCATGCGGCCTCGGATTCTTCACGAATCACACTCGCGGAATCCGCGAGCGACATTCACTCCATCGGGTCGCGCCTTCGGCGCGCCACCGCCACCGCCGCCGGCGTCCGCGCGCCCCCGGCGCTGGCCCGCGGGTTGGCCGGGCCCCCTCCTGGGAAGCCCTCCAGGACACCACGGTTCCGCGGCATTTTCCCGAGAATTCACGGAATCGCCGAACCAGGGGGACTTTCACAATTGCAGGGCTCGAATGGAATAATATTCAGACCGACATCAACAGCACTGGTCACGGGGGGTGACGATGAAAGACGCCATTGAAACCTCTACCACCGCGTTCGCCGCAATCGTCGCGATCGTCCTCATCTTCGCAGCGGTCCTCGGACTGCGGTCCTTCATCGAGGGACGGCGCCGCCGAAAAGCCCGGGCCAAGACCGACGCCGAAGCGTGGACCGAGCTCCTCGGGAAGCAGCTCCAGATCGCCCCGGCCTCCGTCGGCGACACCGAGGCCGCGGCGGCCCTGGACCGCGCCCGCAAGCTCCACTACGGCGCCGTGCAGAAGCTCAAGACCGCCAAGAAGACCAAGCAGTTCGAGCGCATCCGGACCTACGCGCTCGCCGGACTGCACAACCTGAACATCATGCGGCGCCGACTCGGCAAGGCACCCGGGCCCCAGGGACCGATCCCGTTCAACTCGGGCGCCGGCACGAAGAAGCGCGACGACAACATCCGCGACGTCGCGACCGGGCCGTCCACCGGACTGCCCTTCTAGGGACCGAGCAACGCGGAAGGGGGCGGCCGACCGGCCGCCCCCTTCCGCGTACTCCTTTTAGTCCACTTCCTGGCGCCGCGGCGACAGCAGGTCCATGACCCACATCGCGATCCACACGATGATCGCGCCCCAGAACGCCGGCCAGAACCCGTCCACCGCGAACCCGAGCGACAGCTGCTCCGACACCCATCCGGTGAGCCAGAACATGAGCGCGTTGACCACCAGGCCGAACAGGCCCAGCGTCAGCACGTACAGCGCGCAGCCGACCATCATCACGATCGGCTTCACCAAGGTGTTCACCAGCGTGAAGATCAACGCCACCAACAACAGCGACACGAACTTCGCGCCCGTGGAGTCCCCGTACAGGGTGATACCGCCGACGATCGCCGTCGCGAGCCACAGGGCCAGCGCCGTCAGCACCAGCCGTATCAAGAATCTGAACATGGCGCCAAGTATCGCCGCCGCCACTGTCCGCCGTCCAGTTTCCGCCGATTCCAACGGGACCCGGTGCGAGACCGAGCCGGGCCCTCGCGTTCACCCCCGGTTCACCGGAGAGTGAATCCGCCGCTACTCGCCCGGCCTATCCTCGGCCCAGCCCTGCTTGACATCCCGACCTGCGTCCCATGCAGAAGGAGCGATCATGAGCGACCCGGCACTGCCCGCGGCCCGCCCCACCGTCGACCCGCGGCGCCTCACGGCGGCCCCCCAGCCGGCGCACCAGCGGGCCCCCGGCGGCGGCGCCGACACCGCCACCGTCTTCGACATCAAGGACGTCGACGTCTTCTACGGCTCCTTCCACGCCGTCAAGAACGTCAACTTCACCGTCGCCAAGAACGAGATCACCGCGCTCATCGGCCCGTCCGGCTGCGGCAAGTCCACCCTGCTGCGCTCCCTCAACCGGATGAACGACCTCGTGCCCGGCGCCCGCGTCGCCGGCACCGTCGCCTACCGCGGCAAGAACATCTACGACCAGGGCGTCGACCCCGTCGAGGTCCGCCGCCGCATCGGCATGGTCTTCCAGAAGGCCAACCCGTTCCCGAAGTCCATCTTCGACAACGTCGCGTACGGCCCCCGCATCCACGGCGTCAAGCGCTCCGAGCTCGCCGGGATCGTCGAGGACTCCCTCAAGAAGGCCGCCCTCTGGGACGAGGTCAAGGACAAGCTCAAGCAGTCCGCGCTGGCCCTCTCCGGCGGCCAGCAGCAGCGGCTGTGCATCGCCCGCACGATCGCGCTCGCACCCGAGGTCGTCCTCATGGACGAGCCCTGCTCGGCGCTCGACCCGATCGCGACGGCCCGCATCGAGGAGCTCATGGTCGACCTGGCCAAGCAGTTCACGATCGTCATCGTCACGCACAACATGCAGCAGGCCGCCCGCGTCTCCGACAAGACCGCGTTCTTCTCGACCGAGGTCAACGAGCTCAGCGACACCCGCACCGGCGTCCTCGTCGAGTTCGACGACACGCAGCGGATCTTCACCACCCCCTCCGACGAGCGCACCGAGAACTACGTCACCGGCCGCTTCGGCTAGATCCGGTACGACGAAGAGCACAGACGAGGAAGGGCCCCGCCTCAAGGCGGGGCCCTTCCTCGTTTGCGAGACCAGGTTCGCGGTGCGCTAGCGCTTGTCGATGGCGAAGCGCGCCGCGATGATCCGGGACAGGATGGTGAACACGAAGACGATGGCGATCAGGGTCAGGGCCGCGCCCCACGCGCGCTCCTGCGAGGCGGCGAACGGCTGGCTCGCGTTGCGGAAGATCTGCGCCGCGAGCGTCGTGTTCTGGCCGTCGAACAGGTCCGGCTTGTAGATGTAGGTCAGGCCCACCGTGACGATGATCGGCGCGGTCTCGCCCGCGGCGCGGGCCACGGCCAGCAGCGAACCCGAGGTGATGCCCGACGACGCGGCCGGGAGCACCACGCCGAGCACCGTGCGCCACTTGCGCGCGCCCAGGCCCGACGAGGCCTGCCGCAGCTCGTCGGGGACCAGCCGCAGCATCTCCTCGGTCGAGCGGATCACGATCGGCAGCATCAGGCACGCCAGGGCCAGCGCCCCGCCGAAGCCGGTCTTGTCGCCGATGACGATCACGTAGCCGACGTAGATGAACAGGCCCATCATGATCGACGGGACGCCGGTCATGACGTCGGCCATGGTGCGGATGAACCGCGCCAGCGGCTTGTTCTTGCCGTACTCGTTGAGGTACACCGCGCCCAGCACGCCGATCGGGATCGACATCAGCGCGGCCATGCCGGTGATCGTGAGCGTGCCCAGGATCGCCGGGCCCATGCCCGGGCCCTCGGTGCGGTAGTTGCGCGGGATCTCGTCGATGAACCACGCCAGGCTCCACGCCGACGCGCCCTTCGACACGACCTCCCACGCCACGAGCGCCAGCGGCAGCGCCGCGACGAGCACGCACAGCGCGATGAGCGAAGTGGCGGCCCGGTTCGCGAAGGCCCGCCGGAACGACAGGTTGCGGCCCGACAGGTCGGGCGGGGTCTGTCCTTGCAGCGCCGTCATGAGTGGGCACCCTTCATCTTGATCTCCGCGCGCCTGACCACGGTGCGGGCGAGGAAGTTGATCAGGACCGTGATCGCGAACAGCACGACGCCGATCCCGATCAGGGCCTCGGTGTGCATGCCGCTCGACTCGCCCCACTGCTGGGCGATGACCGCGGCCATCGTGTTGCCGGGCTCGAACAGGTTCGTGCCGACGGTGAGCGAACCGCCGATGACCAGGGCCACCGCGATCGTCTCGCCCATCGCCCGGCCCAGGCCGAGCATCGAGGCGCCGACCAGGCCGCCGAACGAGTGGGGGAGGATCGCGCCCTTGATCATCTCCCAGCGGGTCGCGCCGAGCGCGTACGCGCCCTGCTTGTCGATCTCGGGCACGGTCGCGAAGACCTCCCGCGAGATCGACGTGATGATCGGGATGCACATGACCGCGAGGATCAGCCCGGCCGTGAAGTAGTTGCGGCCGGTGTTCGTCTCGTCGAAGATCGCGTTCAGGCCCGGGACCGGGGCCACGACCCCCGCCCACCACTGGTAGATCGGCGTGACCCACGGGATCAGGACGATACTGCCGACCAGGCCGAACACCACCGACGGGACGGTGGCGAGCAGGTCGACGATCGTGACGATGTACTTGCGGGAGCGCCGGTGCGCGACCTCCGTGATGAACAGCGCGATCCCGATCGACACCGGCACCGCGACGACCATCGCGATCACCGAGGTCACCAGGGTGCCGTACAGGAACGGGAGGGTCCCGAAGATCTCGTCGCCGGGAACCCAGTCGGTCCCGGTGAGGAACTCGACCGGGTCGTGCGCGATCGCGGGCCACGCCTGCACCGACGTGGTCACCAGGATCAGGCCCAGCACGACGAGCACGGTCAGGCCGGCGAGGGCCACCAGCCCGGTGAAGCCCTTGTCGGTCCGGCGGGAGCGAGCCTCCCCGCCGAGGTCCACCTGCGGGGGCGATTCGGGGGATGCCGTAGTGGTCAAGAGAGTCTCTCCGTTTTCGTGAGCGGAGCGGCCGAAAACCCCAGCGGCGCTGCGGCCGTTGGGGTCGTCGGATTCCGTGGTCCTAGGCAATCGTCTCGTTCAGGGCGTCGACCGCCTGCTGGCGCAGCGCGTCGGGCAGCGGAGCGAAGTTGTTGTCCGCGGCGATGTCCTGGCCGTCGGTGAGCAGGTAGTTCACGAACTCCTTGACGCCGGCGGCGACGTTCTCGTCCTCGTACTCGGTGTGGAGCAGGATGTACGTCGGCGCGACGATCGGGTAGGTCTCGGCGCCGGCCGCGTTCAGCGGGTTGTACGACAGGTCCTCGGCGACCTCCGCGCCCTCAAGGGCCGCGGTGGTGGCGTCCAGCGTCGGCTGGATGAACGCGCCGTCGGCGTTCTCGATCGACGCGGTGACCAGGCCGGTCTCGGACGCGTCGGCGAGGTCGACGTAGCCGATCGCACCCTCGGTCTGGGTGATCACGGTCGCGACGCCGGTGTTCTTCTCGCCGCCGATGGAGCCCTCGGGCCAGGTGATCTCGTCACCCGCGCCGAGCGTCCACGCGTCGGTGGCCTCGTCGAGGAACTTGGTGAAGTTCGAGGTGGTGCCCGAGCCGTCCGAGCGGTGCGCGATCGTGATCGCGGTGTCCGGGAGCTCGACGTCCGGGTTGGTGGCGGCGATCGCGTCGTCGTTCCAAGTGGTGATCGCGCCCTGGAAGATGTTGGCCAGCGTCTCCTGGTCGAGCTGGAGGCCGTCCACGCCCGGCAGGTTGTACGACACCGTGATCGGGGCCGCCACGGTCGGGATGTACTGGAACGAGCCCTCCGCGGGTCCGTCGCCGTCCTTGACCAGGGAGTCGGAGCCCGCGAAGTCGTTCAGGCCCTCGCCGAACTCGGACTTGCCCGTGCCGGAGCCGACGGCGTTGTAGGTGACGACAAGCTCGGGGTTGACCTCGGCGTACGCCTCGATCGCCGCGGCGTAGAACGCATCCGGGAAGGAGGCGCCCGAACCCGTGATCTCACCGGAAGCCAGGTCGCCGTCGCCGGCCTCGTCGTCGCTGCCGCCGCCGCAGGCCGCCATGCTCATGGCGAGCGCACCCGCGGTGATGGTGCCGAAAATGGTCCGGCGGTTCAGTTTCATGTTCACAGCTGGTCTCTACTCCGTCTCCCGGAAGGGGCCCGGGTCGCTTCTTCACTGTCCGCAGCCATCAAACCCAGAGCCGGTGTTCACCCGCTGACGTGAAGCTGAACTCAAGGTGAACGACTGAGCGCGATTCGCAACGGCGACGGAGAGACCAAAAACGCGGGCCTCTGACCTGGCACTTTAACCCGGTCTCGGCCCGTCCGTGACCAGACCGTTATGAACGGTCGAGGTGCACGTCCCCTGTGACGGCGTAGACCACCTGGTGCGAGATGCGCACCGCGTGGTCCCCGAACCGCTCGAAGAACCGCGCCAGCAGCGCCACGTCCCCCGCCGTCTGCGGCCCGTACCCCAGGCCCGGGAGCTGCGCGTGGATCCGCTCCTGGATCGCGTCCAGCTCGTCGTCGTCCAGACCCATCTGCGTCGCCAGCAGCTGGTCCTGGTCCTCCAGCACCACCACCAGCTTCTCCGCGACCCGCCCCGCCGCGGCCCCCATCGCCGCGAAGTCCGGCCGCAGCGAATCCGGGATCACCGCCGCGGGCGCGCGCAGCAGCACCGACTTCGCCACGTGCTTCGCCAGGTCGCCCATCCGCTCCAGGTCCACCGAGATCCGCACCGCGCCCAGCACGAACCGCAGGTCCGACGCCACCGCGTCGTACTGCGTCATGAGCTCGATGATCCGGTCGTCCACGCGGAACTGGAGCGCGTTGACGTGCTGGTCCTCCGCGACCACCGCTTCGGCGGCCGCGGTGTCGCCCTCCAGGAGGGCCGCGCTGGCCCGCTCGATGGCGTCGGCCACGCGGCGGGCCATGTCGACGAGGAGTTCGTTGAGCTCGTCCAGGTGCTGGTGGAACGGGTTCTGCATGATCGGCCAATCGCGGTTCGGAACGGGCTGACGCGAGCCGCGTCGCGGTCGCCTCCGAGTCTAGAGGCCCGCCCCGGCTCCCGCACCGAGCGCGTCCCCGGCAAACGCCGGGCGAACCTCCTTGGACGCTCGGCGATACAGTGAGTGCGAAGCACGAACGATCCCCAGGGAGTGGACCAGATGACCTACCCCTCGCAGCCGGGCTACCCGAGCCCCTACGGCCAGCAGCCCCCCGGGCGCCAGCAGAACACGCTGTGGCTCATCGGCGGCACGGTCGTGCTCGTGCTCGCGATCATCTTCACGGTGATCCTCATCGTGGTCCAAGGCGCCCAGGACAACTCGACGACCAACGGGGGCGACGACGGCGGCAACAACGGCGGCGACAACGGAGGGGACGACGGCGGCGACAACGGCGGCGACCAAGCGGCCGTCGAGATGAACGAGGAGGCCTGCTCCGCGTTCGGCCTCGACTCGTTCGAGTCGAACTACGGCTCCCTTGACCCGGACTCCACCTACAGCTCCGCGTCCACGACCGGCGGTTTGCCGTCGCTGACGTGCACGTTCTACAACGAGGACTTCACCTCGGTGTCCATCTACCTCAGCGACAGGGAGTCCGCGAGCGAGGTCACCGACAGCGTCGCGTCCGACTCGGAGTACTACAACGAGGAGGCCGGCTACACCTACGCCGACTGGGACGGCTACGGCGACGCCGGCAGCCTCTACAGCTACGACTACGGGGACAGCACCTCGTACACGCTGCACGTCGCACTCGGCAGCCTCGACGTCACGATCTCCTCGACCCTGTACGACAACGAGAACGTGAGCGCCGAATCCGCCGAGGAGACCTGGGCCGACTTCGTCCAGCAGTCCGACTCGCTGTTCGCGGACTACACCTAGACGCACGAGGGCCCGGCCGCACCCGCGGCCGGGCCCTCGCACACGCTGTTCCGCACAAACCAAAAGAGGCCCTGTGACCAGGACCTCTTGTGTGGTGCGCCGCCAGGGACTCGAACCCCGAACCCGCTGATTAAGAGTCAGCTGCTCTGCCAGTTGAGCTAGCGGCGCTTGGTGATTGAGTGGACGCGGCGCTTTCCGCCGGTGTCCCTCGCACGAGGAGAAACTTTAGCATGTGCTTCGGCCTCCGTCTCCAGGGGTCCCCGGGGTGGCTACCCTTGAGCGGTGACAAGTTTCGTAGACCGCGTGAATCTCCAGGTCATTGCCGGTAAAGGTGGCAACGGCTGCGTGTCGGTCCACCGTGAGAAGTTCAAGCCGCTCGGCGGCCCCGACGGCGGCAACGGCGGGCACGGGGGTGATGTGGTCTTCGTCGTCGACCCGAACGTGCACACGCTGCTCGACTTCCACTTCCAGACCCGCCTCCAGGGCGGCAACGGCAAGCACGGCCAGGGGTCCAACCGCGACGGCGCGACGGGCGAGTCCATCCGGGTGGCCGTCCCCAACGGCACCGTCATCTACTCCAATGGCGAGGTCCTCGCCGACCTGACCGGCGACGGCACCGAGATCACCGTGGCCCAGGGCGGCCGCGGCGGCCGCGGCAACCGCGCCCTCGTCAGCTCCAAGCGGAAGGTCCCCGGCTTCGCCGAACTCGGCGAGCCCGGCGACGAACTCGACGTGGTGCTCGAACTCAAGAGCGTCGCCGACGTCGGCCTCGTCGGCTTTCCCTCCGCGGGGAAGTCCTCCCTCATCGCCGCGATGTCGGCCGCCCGGCCCAAGATCGCCGACTACCCCTTCACCACGCTCGCCCCGAACCTCGGCGTCGTGTCCGCGGGGGAGACGACCTACACGATCGCCGACGTCCCGGGCCTCATCCCGGGCGCCGCCGCCGGCAAGGGCCTCGGCCTCCAGTTCCTGCGGCACATCGAGCGCTGCGCGGTCCTCGCCCACGTGGTCGACACCGCCAGCCTCGAAAGCGACCGCGACCCGGTCTCCGACATCGACGCCCTGGAGCACGAGCTCGCCGAGTACGGCGGCCTCGCCGACCGGCCGCGCATCATCGTCCTCAACAAGACCGACATCCCCGACGGCCGCGAGCTCGCCGAGTACGTCCGCGGCGACCTTGAGAAGTACGGGTGGCCGGTCTACCTCGTCAGCGCCGTCAGCCGCGAGGGCCTGAAGGAGTTGAACTTCGCCTTCGCGAAGCTCGTCCAGGAGTACCGCGCCGCGCAGCCCCCGGTCGAGGCCACCCGCACCGTCATCCGCCCGGCGGCCGTCGACGACTCCGGCTTCTCCATCAAGAAGGTCGTGCCGGCCTACGAAGGCGACGTCGAGTTCGTCGTCTCCGGTGCCAAGCCCGAGCGCTGGATCGGCCAGACCAACTTCGAGAACGAAGAAGCGGTCGGCTACCTCGCGGACCGCCTCGCCAACCTCGGTGTGGAAGACGGACTCGTGAAGCAGGGGGCCGTCCCCGGCTCGATCGTCCGGATCGCCGACCACGAATTCGAGTGGCAGCCGACCGATCCCAACATCGTCGCGACCGTCGGCCCCCGCGGCACCGACGCCCGCTTCGAGATCAGCGACCGCAAGGGCGCCGACGAACGCCTCGCCGAGCGCAAGGAGCGCCGCGCCGAGACGCTCGAACGGGTCGCCAAAGAGAAGGAAGCCAGGGGCAAGAGCCGCCGCGGCTAACCCCATTCGCGGACTGACCAGCGGAAACGCGGGGTTCGCAAGAGTGTGGCGCCGAGCACGCACCCCCCTTGCGAACCCCGGTTATCCGTCGCGTAAATTTGTCTTTGCCCGCGGGGGAAACGGACAGGAAAACCGAAAGGACCTGGACGAGGACCTAAAGGGCAAATCTCCGAATGAATCGATCGGGGGGCCAAAACGGCCCGAAAACCGGCCTGATAAGTTACTGGAGCCGCTCCGGTCGGAGAGGAACTTCCAAGAAGTTTCAGATCTGATTAGTGCGTGTTGTTTGAGAACTCAACAGGGTGTTTGGATGGTCAACGTGTGGGCTGGCTGAGTCGCTTCGGAACTGGGTTTCGGGGTGTGCTTGGTTGGTACTGTTTTTGACTGTCTTTTCCTTGGGACACTTGCTTGGT
>NZ_PVTJ01000011.1 GCF_003002955.1 Glycomyces artemisiae | reverse complement strand
TTCGAGGCGATGGCAGGGGTCCGCTACGACCACGAGCCGGCCCAGCGCGGGGCGCTCCCGGCCGAGGAGGACTGGGACACCCGCTCCTACCTCCGGCACGTGCCCACCGTGTTCGAGGCGGTCCGGAACGAGTTCGGGTCCGAGGTGCCGCTGCTGCACGACGCCCACCACCGCCTCACCCCGATCCAGGCCGCGCAGCTCGGCAAGTCCCTCGAACCCTATGACTTGTTCTGGCTTGAAGACGTCACTCCCGCCGAGAACCAGGAGGCCCTGCGCCTGGTCCGCCAGCACACGACGACGCCCCTGGCGGTCGGGGAGATCTTCAATACGGTGTGGGACTACCAGCAGATCATCCGCGAGCAGCTCATCGACTACGTCCGAAGCGCGGTCACGCACACCGGGGGCATCTCGCATTTGAAGAAGGTCCTCGACTATGCCGCGCAGTACCAGATCAAGTCGGGGATGCACGGGCCCACCGACATCTCGCCGGTCGGGATGGCCGCGGCCATGCACCTGGGCCTGGCGATCCACAACTTCGGCATCCAGGAGTACATGCAACACGGCGCCAAGACCGACCAGGTCTTCCAGCAGTCGTTCACGTGGACCGACGGCCACCTCCACCCCGGCCACCAACCCGGGCTCGGCGTCGACCTCGACACCGACGAAGCCGGGAAGTACCCCTACGTCCAGGCCTACCTCCCCTTCAACCGCCTCCACGACGGCACCATCCACGACTGGTGAACGACGCCGTCGGCGGACGCGTCCGCGAGGTCGGCCCGGGTCAGGACCCGGGCCGGGCCGCGCGGCGTTCGGCCCGGCGCACGGCGTCGTCGTGGGCGGCGCACAGGAGCCCGAGCGCCTGGGCCTCGGTGCGTTCACCGGGGTTGACGATCGCGATCCAGCCCTGGAGGCGGTACAGCGGGTGGGGGAGGACGGTGTCGGTCGCGGTGAAGTCGCGCGGCGCCCCCTCCTCGCGGGGGCGCTCCCCGATGAGGTCGGTGAACGCCTCGGTGCCGACGTGGACGTTCAGCCGCCATCGGCCCGGCCGGTCGAGGTCGCAGGCGGTGTCGTCGGGATAGTCCTTGGTGATGATCGTGGCGTAGGGCTGCTCCCGTTGCGGCACTTGGCCGTCGGGGGCGTAGTAGAAGAAGTGGTCGCCCCAGGCGATCTCGGGGAACTCGCCGCCTTCGGCGGGGGCGAGTTCGAGGACGCCGTCGAAGGATCGGACGGTGTCGAGGATCTGCTCCATGGTCATGGTTCAAGCGTATGGCTGAAGTGCTTATGGAGGGTTGGAGGCGCGGCGTGGACGGTGCACCGCTCGGCACGGCCGAGGTGGCCGCGGCCTCGGGCTACTCGGTGCAGCAGGTGCGCGACCTCGAAGCGCAGGGCGTCATCCCGCCCGCGTCCCGCTCGGCGGCCGGGTACCGCCGGTTCGCGGCCGGGCATGTGGAGGCGCTGCGCGCCTACCGCGACCTCGCGTTCGCGGTCGGCCCGGTCGCGGCCCGGCACGTCATGCGCGCGATCCGCTCCGAACCCCGCGCGACCGCAGCGGCGCTCGCCAGCGGCCTGCACCAGCGATTGCACGACGAACGCGCGCAAGCGCTCGCCGCGCGTACGGCACTGGAAGCCATCAGCGGCGAGGCCGAGACCGAGGCCGAGCCCGTCGCCTCCGATGCCATGACCATCACCGAACTCTCCCAGGCGCTCGGAGTCCGCAGCTCGACGCTCCGCTTCTGGGAGCAGTGCGGCCTGGTCGCACCCAACCGCGTCACCACGCCCTCCGGATCGTCGCGCCGCTACGGCCTCACCGCGATCCGCGAAGCGCGCATCACCGCGGCCCTGCGCGCGGGCGGCTACCGCATCCCCGAGGTCGAACTCGCGATCACCGCGATCCGCGACCTCGGCGAGACCGGTGAGTCCGCCGCCGCCCTCGACGCCCGCCTGGAGTCCATCGCCGACCGCACGATCGCTCTCCTCCGCGCCGGAGCGTTTCTGGCCGCGGAGCTGTCGGACGGCCCCGGTCGGTAGGCTCTCGGGAACGTCGGATCGAGGGGGTTGTTGCCGTGGGCGGCTATGGAGGCCAGCTCGGGCTCGTCGTGGTGCTGATCGGGTTGAACGCGGTGTTCGCGGGCAGCGAGATGGCGCTGGTGACGTTGCGCGACAGCCAGATCCAGCGCCTGGAGCGCACCTCGCGGGGCGGGCGGGTGCTCGCGAAGCTCTCCCGCGACCCGAACCGGTTCCTCGCGACGATCCAGATCGGGATCACCCTCGCGGGGTTCCTCGCGTCGGCGACCGCGGCGGTCGCGCTCGCGCAGCCGCTCGTGCCCGCGCTGTCGATGTTCGGCTCCGGAGCCGAGTCGGTCGCGATCGTGCTCGTGACGCTGGTGCTCACGTTCGTCACGCTCGTGTTCGGCGAGCTGGCGCCCAAGCGGATCGCTATGCAGCGCGCCGAGCGGTGGGCGCTGCTGGTGGCCCGCCCGCTCGACGTCCTCGCCATGCTCGCCCGCCCGGCGGTCTGGCTGCTCGGGGTCTCGACGGACCTGGTGGTGCGCCTGACTGGCAACAACCCGCAGGCCGCGCGCGAGGAGGTCTCCACAGAGGAGATCCGCGACCTCATCGAGTCGCAGGGCGAGTTCACCGCCGACCAGCGGACCATCCTCTCCGGCGCGTTCGAGATCGCCGAGCGGGTGCTGCGGGAGATCGTGGTCCCGCGCCGCGACGTCACCTCCATCCCCGTCGCGACCTCCGCGGCCGAGGCCGCGCGCATCCTCATCGAGACCGGCCATTCGCGCGCGCCCGTCGTGGGCTCCACCGGGATCGACGACGTGCAGGGCACCGTCCACCTGCGCGACCTGGTCGGCACCGACGCGACCGCCGCCGAGCGGGCCCGCCCGAGCATGCTCCTGCCCGAGAGCCTCAAGGTCACCGACGCATTGCGGCAGATGCGCGACGAGCACGAGCAGTTCGCGATCGTCGTCGACGAGTACGGCGCGGTCGAGGGCATCATCACCATGGAGGACCTGGTCGAGGAGATCGTGGGGGAGATCTACGACGAGTTCGACCGCGACATCCAGACCGTGCAGCGCGAAGAGGACGGCGCGATCGTCCTCCCCGGCGGCTTCCCGCTCCACGACCTCGTCGACCTCGACGTCGACCTGGAGCGCACCGGCCACGGCGACTACGCCACCGTCGCGGGCCTGGTCCTCGACTACCTGGGCCGCGTCCCCGACCGCCCCGGCGAGACCGTCGCCATCGAGGGCTACACCGCCGAAGTCCTTGAGATCAAACGGAACGCGATCACCAAGATCCGCCTCCGCCGCACCCCGGACTAGGCCGCCCGCCCGGACTTCCCGCCCCACCCCGGCGGGCACGGAAAAGCGCCTCCGGCTCCCCGCGCGACGGTAGCCGGAGGCGCTGCTCGCGGGGTCAGCCGATCGGAGCCGGGTCCGGGGCCGCGATGCAGGGGAACACGTTGTTGTCGAGCGTGTTGTCCTTGCCGCGGGCGCAGAACTCGAAACCGCCGGTCGGTGCGGCGCTGTCCTCGACGCTGACGGCGACGGCGCCGACCATGGTCTGGCCGGGCTCCATCTCGACGCCGAAGATGCTGCCCTCCATCCAGAGGTAGTTCGTCCAGTCGTCGCTGGCGAGCGGCTCGAACTGGGCGCTGAGGATGGTGGAGTTCCAGCCGTCGTAGGTGCAGTAGGCCGGGTCGTTCGCCGTGTAGTCCGCCGAGCAGGAGCCCGCGGAGGAGGGGTACCGCATCTCAAGCGTGTAGCCGAGGTTCGACAGGCCGGCGTGGTCCAGGCCGCGGTCGTCCAGCTCGCCGGTCGCCACCACGTAGATCACCAGGTAGTGCCTGCCGGCGTCCGCGGTGTAGTCGAGGAACTCCGTGGTCCACTCGGTGCCGACGGCCTTGATCCGCGTGCCGATCGACGCCGACTCCGCGTCGAAGTACAGCAGCTCCTCGCCGGGGAAGTCGTCGAAGGTGGTCGGAGTCGGCTCGGACGACGTCTGGTCGTCCGTCCCGGCCGTGGTCTGGTCCGAGGAGTCGCTTTCCCCTGCGGCGTCGGCGTCGCCCGCGTCGCTGCATCCGGCGAGCAGCATCAAGGCGCCCAAGGCGAGCGCGGACATGGAACGGATGGACATCCGGAGATCCCTTCAAGGTCGGCGGGGCCGTGAAGCGGCCCCGGGCGCAATCATTCCGGGCCCCGGCTTCAAAACGGCTTCATCGCCGACGCGCCGCGTCGCAGGGGTGGGGCAAAATGGGTGGCATGCCCGAGACCACCGCGCCCGCCTCGCCGTCCGCCGCGGTGGAGTTCGGGGTCCTGGGGCCCCTGCGCGTCGCGCTCGGCGGCACGGAACTGGAGCTGACCGCCCCGCGCCTGCGGACCTTCCTCGCCGCCCTGGTGGTCAAGGCCGGGGCCAAGGTCGGCGTCAACGAGCTGGCCGACGCCGTCTGGGGCGCCGACCTGCCCCGGAACCCGCGCCGCGCGGTGCAGTTGTGCGCGGTGCGCGTGCGGGCGCAGCTGGAGCGGATCGACGCCGCGCACCTGGTGGCGACCTGCCCCGACGGCTACCGGCTCGACGTCCCGGCCGACCGCACCGACGTGGGGCGGATGCGCCGCCGCATCGCCGAAGCCGATGCCGCCGCGGGCGACGGCGCCCGCGAGCTGGCCGCGGTAGCGGCGGCGCTCGGCGAATGGCGGGGCGAGGCGCTGGCCGACGTCCCGTCCGAGGCCCTGCACCGCGAGGTCGTGCCCGGCCTGACCGAGCAGCGGCTGGCGCTGATCGAGCGCCGCGCGGCCCTCCTGCTGCACGACGGGAACCCGGCCGACCTGGTCGACGAGCTGGTGGCGCTCACCGCGCGGTACCCGCTGCGCGAGCGCCTGTGGGCCGCGCTCATGGAGGCGCTGCACCGGTCCGGCAGGCGCGGCGAGGCGCTCGACGCCTACCACCGGTACAGCCGCCTGCTCCGCGACGAGCTCGGGATCGACCCCAGTGAAGCGGTGCTCGCGCTGCACAAGAGCATCCTGACCAGCCGCACCGAGACCGAGCCGGACGCGGCGACGCCGCTGGCCGTGCCGCGCCAGCTCCCCTCCGACACGGTCGCCTTCACCGGCCGGGCCGCCGAGCTCGCGGGCCTCGACGCGCTGCTGGCCGCCAAGGACGACTCGTCGGGCCCGCTGGTCGGCGTGGTCACCGGCACCGCCGGGATCGGCAAGACCTCCCTGGCCGTCCACTGGGCCCGCGGCGTCGCCGACGAGTTCCCCGACGGCCAGCTCTTCGCCAACCTCCGCGGCTACCACCGCGAGCAGGCGCTCCCGCCGCACCGGGTCCTCGCCCGGTTCATGCGGGCGCTCGGCGTGCGCGGCGAGGACGTCCCCGAGGACCCCGACGAGCTCGCCGCCGCCTACCGCTCCGCAATGGACGGACGCCGGATGCTCATCGTCCTCGACAACGCGAACAGCAGCGACCAGGTGCGCCCGCTCCTGCCCGGCTCGGCCGGGTGCCTGGTCCTGGTCACCAGCCGCGACGTGCTCATGGGCCTGATCGCCGAGGAGGGCGCCGCCCAGATCGGCCTGGAGCTGCCCACCCTCGCAGAGTCCCGCCGCCTCCTCTCGCGCCGGATCGGCCGCGAGCGGCTCGCGGCCGAGAGCGGCGCCGCCGACGACATCATCGCCGCGAGCGCGCGCCTGCCGTTGGCGCTCGCCATCGCCGCCGCCCAGGCCGTGGCGAATCGCGGCACCCGGTTGTCCACGCTCGCAGAGCAGCTGCGCGCCGGCCTCGACGCCTTCGGCGCCCCGTCCACCGAGACCGACGTGCGCGCGGTCTTCTCCTGGTCCTACCGCTCGCTCAGCCCCGACGCCGCCCGCCTGCTCCGCCTTCTCGGCCTGCACCCCGGCCCCGACCTCACCGCGGCAGCCGCGGCCAGTCTGTGCGACTGCGCGCCCGCGTCGGCCGCACGGCGGGTCGACGAACTCGTGCGCGTCAACCTCCTCATGGAGCCCGCCCCGGGCCGGTACGCGCTCCACGACCTCATGCGCGAGTACAGCACCGAACTGCTGCACGTCGAAGCGTCCGAAGCCGACCGGAACGACGCGGCCCGCCGCATCCTCGACCACTACCTCCACACCGGGCACGTCGCGGCGACGATCCTCAACCCGCAGCGGGCCAGCCTGTCGCTGGGGGAGCCGCCCGCGGTCGCCCACCCGGAGACCGTCGCCGACCACGACGCCGCGATGGCCTGGTTCGCCGCCGAGGCCGAAGTCCTGCTCACCCTCGTGGACTGGGCCGTCGCGCGCGGCGACGACCGGTCGGCCTGGCAGCTCGCGATGATCCTCGTGGGGTACTTCGAGCTCCAAGGCGCCTGGAGCCAGTGGATCGCCTCGCAGCAGGTCGCCCTCGAAGCCGCCGAACGGCTCGCGGACCCGGCCCTGGAGGCGTACTCGCACCGCGGCGTCGGCCGCGCGCACGCCAGGATGCGCCGCGGCGACGACGCCGAACGCCACTTCACGCGGTCGATGGAGCTGTACCGTGACCTCGGCGACCTCAAGGGCGAGTCGCTCGTCCTCACCAACCTGGCGATCCTCTACTCAGGACGGGACGACTACGTTCGGGCCCTCGAACACGCCCGGCGGGCGCTCGAACTCGAAGAGCGCCTGGAGGACACCGACAGCGCCACCACCCTCAACCTCGTCGCCTGGTTCCTCGCCCACGTGGGGGAGCAGGAGAGCGCCCTCGACCACGGCCTGCGGGCGCGCGCCGGGTTCCAGCGGATCGCCGATCCGCTCGGCGAGGCCGCGGCCCTGGACACCATCGGCTTCGTCCACCACCAGCTGGGCCGCTTCTCAGCAGCGATCGACACGTTCCAGGAGGCCATCCGCCTCAACCGGCAGCTCGGGAACCGCTACGACACCGCGGTGTGCCTGCTCAACCTGGGCGACTCCCAAGCCGCCTCCGGCAACCGCGGCGCGGCCCGCGAGTCGTGGCGCCAAGCGGAGACCGTCCTCGACGAACTCCAGCACCCCGACGTGGACGAGGCGCGCAAGCGCCTGGCCGAGTAGCTAAGCAAGCAGCGTGGCGAACGGGTCGGCCGTGGGAACGAAGGCGACCGGGAACCCGGGCAGCAGCTCGGCGAGGCGGCCCGCCGTCGCGGCCATCCCCTCCTGCTCCGAGGGCACATGCCCGATGACGATGAGCCCCTTGGCAAGCCCCGCGCTCACCGCGTCGGCGGCATACGCGGCCGTCTCCCACTCGTTCGACTCGCCGATGAGGAGCACGTCCACCTCCGGGCGGGCGAGCGCCGCCCGGTTCTTCTCGAACCCGAAGAACCCGGGCTGGAGCCCCGCAACCGAGACCGGCAGCTCGGGATCGCCGATGTAGCGGAGCGCGCTCGCACCGAACGCCCGCGCCGCATGACCGGCGAGCGCGCCGAGCGTCGTGGCCGGAACGTCGAAGACGCCCGGCAGGTCGCCGCGCTCGAAGTCCTTCCAGCCCAGCACATGCGCGGCACCGTCGATGATCCGGTCCGGCCGCGTGTCGTGCACCGCGTCGTGGAGGCGCCGCACCACCAGCCCGTGCTCCGCGATGAACGCCGCCTTCGCGCGGTGCACGGGATCGTCCGCGCCCGCGAGCATCGCGTTCCACTCCTCGCGGTGGTGGAAGTACAGCGGCTCATGGGAGAACACCAGGTCGAGGCCCTGCGCGGCCGCCCGCTGGAGCACGTCGAGCGTCGCCATCATCGTGAACGCGACGCCGTGCACCTCCTGGTCCGGTTCGCCCGCAAGGTATTCGTCCACGGTCACTTCACGCCGCGGCACCCCGAGGTGCGCATCGACCAGATCCACTACGTCCTGCGCCGTCATCGCCACATGAGCACTGTATCCGTTCCGGCTAGGGGAACTCCACGGTGATGGTCAGGCCCCCGTCCCGGTTCGGGACGGCGGTCAGCGCCCCGTGGTGGACGCGCGCGATGGAGTCGACGATCGAGAGCCCGAGGCCGATGCCGCGCACGGACTCGACGCGGTCGCGCCCCTCCCCGCGGCGGAACGGCTGGAACAGCGCGTCGACCTCGTACGCGGCGACCACGGGCCCGGTGTTCGACACGGCGATCCGCCCCCGCCGCTCCACGGTCCCGGTCGTGATCGCGAGCGTTCCCCCGGGGTGGTTGTGGCGGATGCCGTTCGCCACGAGATTGGCGACCAGCCGTTCCAGCAGCGCGGCGTCCCCGACGACGACCCCCGGAGCGTTCGCGACCTCCACGGCCACCTCCGCCTCCGACGCCTCATCGGCGAACTGCGCCGCGACGTGCGCGGCGATGTCCGCCAGGTCCACCCGGACCGGGTCGACCGGGGCCTGCTCGCTCCCGGCGAGCGTGAGCAGGCCGTCGATGAGCCGCTCGTGCCGCTCGTTCACCGCCAGGAGGTTCGCGGCCAGGTCCCGCACCCGGTGGCCCGCATCCGGTTCCGCCGCAGCCACTTCCAGGAGCGTCCGGTTGATCGCCAGCGGCGTCTTCAACTCGTGGGAGGCGTTCGCCACGAACCTGCGCTGCCCCTCGAAGGCCCGGTCGAGCCGGGCGAGCATCCCGTCGAACGTGTCCGCGAGCCGCTTGAGCTCGTCGTTCGGGCCGTCGAGGTCGATGCGCTCGTGCAGCGACCGGTCGGCCACACGCCGGGCCGTCGCCGTGATCGCGTCGATCGGGCGCAGCACCCGCCCGGCCATGAGCGACCCGAACACGACCGCGAGGAGCCCCACGACGACGAGCGCGACGATCGACCCGAACAGGACCGCCTGGAGCGTGGCGTCGTTCGCGGCCTGCTGGCGCTGAATCACAGTGTCGATGAGGGCGGTGAGCTGCTCGTCGGTCATGCCGAGCTGGGCCCGCGCCTGGACGAGGGACTCGACCGAGTCCCCGGAGACGGGCATGTTCGCGGTGACGCGGTCGCGCACGATCAGGTAGACGACGGCGACGAGCACGGCCCCCGCGGCGAAGAACGCGCCGCCGTACCAGAGCGTCAGCCTCGTGCGGAGCTTCACGGCGCCTCCCTGATGACATAGCCGGAGCCCGGCAGCGTCTCGATCACGGGCGGGTCGCCCAGCTTGCGGCGCAACGTCATCATCGCCACCCGGACCACGTTCGTGGCCGGGTCGATGTGCTCGTCCCACACCTTTTCGAGCAGCCGCTCCGACGTGACGACCGCCGCACCGGGGCGCATGAGCTCCGCGAGGACCCCGAACTCCTTCTTCGACAGCGGGATGTACCGGCCGCCGCGGAACACCTGCCGCCCCACCGTGTCGAGGGTGATCCCGGCGCGTTCGAGCACCGGCGGCGCCGCCGGAGCCGTGCGCCGCGCCAGCGCCCGCACCCGCGCGACCAGCTCCGCGAACGCGAACGGCTTCGCCAGGTAGTCGTCGGCGCCCAGCGACAGGCCGTGCACGCGGTCGTCGATCCCCGAGGAGACGGTGAGCATGAGCACCCGCGTCGAATGCGGCCCGGCGACCACCTTCCGGGTCAGGTCGTCGCCGCCGACGCGCGGCAGGTCCCGGTCCAGGACCGCCACGTCGTAGTCGTACGCCGCGAGCCGCAGCCGCGCCGCGTCCCCGTCGTAGCAGACGTCCACGGCCATGCCCTCGGCCCGCAGGCCCTTCGCGATCGCGTCGGCGAGCATCCGCTCGTCCTCCACCACCAGTACGCGCATCCCCGGCTCCTCCCCGTCCACGACGATGCTGCCAGGTCCGGTGTAAGCGCGGCGTAAGCACGCACGCTCACGCAGACCACATGCCGCCCCGGCTTCACTTGCGGCGTCCATCCGAGAACGAAGGAGACGCCACGATGAGACGAGTACTGCTCGCAGCGGCCGCGCTGGCCGCGCTGACGCTTTTCGCCGCATGCAGCGAGGAGCCCGCCGACGAGGTCGCCAGCGCCGGGGGCACCGCCTCCGAGGAGGCCACCGAAGGGGAGGTGAGCGAGGAGCAGGGCCTCCAGGACTTCGCCGAGTGCATGCGGGAGCAGGGGATCGACTTCCCCGACCCCGACCCTGACGGCGGGTTCGAGGGCGCCGAGGAGCTGCGGGAGATCATGGAGGACGAGCCGGAGGCGGTCGAGGCGTGCCAGGAGCACCTCGCGTCCGGCGAGGCCGACCTGTCGGACCCCGAGGTGCAGGCGGCGCTGCTGGAGTTCGCGCAGTGCATGCGCGACAACGGGGTCGAGGGCATGCCCGACCCGGGCGAGGACGGCTTCGGGCCGACGCTGCTGGAGGAGGGCCAGGCGGACCCGGAGTGGGACGCCGCGATGGAGGCGTGCCAGGACGTCCTCGGAGAGGTGCGCGGCCAGTGAGGCGGCGGACGGTGGCGATCGCGGCCGGATCGGCCGCGGCGGCGGGCCTCGCCGCGGCCGGGGCCCTGTACTGGACCGGCGGCGACGAGCCGGCGGCGTCGGCGGACGCGCCCGGCGCGACGGCGGTCGTGGAGCAGCAGGACCTCGCCCGGTCAGAGGAGGTCGTGGGCACGCTCTCGTACGGGGAGGCGCACACGCTCAACGGCGCGGCGCCCGGTGTGGTGACGTGGCTGCCCGAGCCGGGCACGGTGATCGGGGCCGGAGACGCGGTCTACGACGTCGACAACGCGCCGGTGGTCGCCATGACCGGCGACCTGCCCCTGTGGCGGGACCTCGCGCCCGGTGTCGAGGGACCCGATGTGGCGCAACTGGAGTCGAACCTCGTGGACCTCGGCTACGACGGGTTCACCGAGGACGACGCCTTCACGGACGCGACCGCGGCGGCGGTCGAGGAGTGGCAGGAGGACAACGGGCTGGAGGAGACGGGGACGGTGGCCGTGGGCGCCGTCCTGTTCTCGCCGAAGCCCGTCAGAGTCGCCGACCAGCTTGCGGCCGTGGGCGACCCGGCCAACGGGCCCGTCCTGTCGTACACCTCAGACGAGCGGCGCGTGACCGTGCAGCTCGACATCGCCGACCAGGACCTGGTGGCCGCCGACCAGGCGGTGACGGTGGTCCTGCCGGACGGCACCGAGGCCGCGGGCGTGGTGTCCGCGATCGGGCAGACCGTCTCGGGCTCGCAGGAGGAAGGCGAGGAGGAGCCGGAGACCGTCGAGGTCACCGTCGCCGTCGAGGACCAGTCGGTGCTCGGGGCGCTCGTGTCCGCGCCGGTCACGGTCGAGCTGGTCTCGGAGACCCGCGAAGACGTGCTCACCGTGCCCGTCGAAGCGCTCCTGGCGCTTCGCGAAGGCGGCTACGGCGTCGAAGTGGTCGACGGCGGCGCGAGCGAACTCGTGCCCGTCGAGACCGGCGTCTTCGCCGACGGCCGGGTCGAGGTCTCGGGCGACCTGGAGGCGGGCGCGACCGTGGCGGTGCCCGAATGAGCGTCGTGGTGCTTGAGGAGGTCGCGAAGACCTACCCGGGCGTGACCGCGCTCGACGGCGTGTCGCTGGAGATCGGCGCGGGCGAACTCGTCGCGATCGTCGGCCCCTCGGGCTCGGGGAAGTCGACGCTCCTCAACCTCGCGGGGACGCTCGACCGGCCCACCTCCGGCAGGGTGCGCGTCGCGGGGGAGGACGTCGCGGCGCTCTCGGACCGGCGCCTGTCGCGCCTGCGGGCCGCGGAGCTCGGCTTCGTGTTCCAGCAGTTCCATCTCGCGCAAGGCGTCCCGGTCCTCGACAACGTCGCCGACGGGCTCCTGTACCGGGGCGTGCCCCGCGCGAAGCGCCGCGAGGCCGCCGCGGCCGCGCTCGACACCGTGGGCCTCGCGCACCGCACCGGGCACCGCCCGCACGAGCTGTCCGGCGGCGAGCGCCAGCGCGTCGCCGTCGCACGCGCGATCGTCGGCGGGCCCCGCCTGCTGCTCGCCGACGAGCCGACGGGGAACCTCGACTCGGCCTCGGGCGCGGCGGTCATGGGCCTGCTCCGCGGCCTCCACGAGCGCGGCACCACCGTCGTCGTGATCACCCACGACCGTGACATCGCCGCGGCCCTGCCGCGGCGGATCGAGATGCGCGACGGCCGGATGGTGCGCGATGCGGTGGACTGACCTCCTGCGCGTCGGCGCGCACGGCCTGCGGTCCCGCCCCCTGCGGGTGACCTTGTCCGCCATCGGGATCGCGATCGGCATCGCCGCGATGACCGCGGTCGTCGGCATCTCCGCGTCCAGCTCCGCCGAACTCGATCGCAAGCTCGACGAGCTCGGCACGAACCTGCTCACCGTCGCCCCGGGCCAGGCCCTGTTCGGCGGCGAGTCGCAGCTCCCGCTCGAAGCCGTCGCGATGATCGAGCGGATCGGCCCGGTCGAATCGGCCGCGGCGACCGGCACGGTGCCGGACGCGAAGGTCTACCGCACCGATCAGATCCCCGAGAACGAGTCGGGCGGCATCGCGGTCAAGGCCGCCGAACCCGACCTCCTCGACGTCGTCGGCGCGGAACTCGTCGAGGGCCAATGGATCGACGGCGCGGCCGGGGACTTCCCGGCCGCGGTCCTCGGCGCTGATGCCGCCGCGGCCCTGGGCGTCACCGCGGGCCCCGACGTGCAGATCTGGCTCGGCGGCCAGTGGTTCGCCGTCGTCGGCGTCCTCGCCCCGGTCGAGCTCGCGCCCGAACTCGACAACGCGGCGCTCGTCGGCTGGGACGCCGCCTCGACCTACCTCGGCTTCGACCTGCACGCCACGGAGGTCTACACCCGGGCCGCCGAGACCGCGGTGGCCGACGTCCAGTCGGTCCTCGGCGCGACGGCGAACCCGGAGCACCCCGAGGAGGTCGAGGTCTCCCGGCCCTCGGACGCCCTGGTGGCGGCCGAAGCCGCGGAGGCGTCGTTCACCGGCCTCCTGCTCGGCGTCGGCGCGGTCGCGCTCCTCGTCGGCGGCGTCGGGGTCGCGAACACGATGGTCATCTCGGTCCTGGAACGCCGCGGCGAGATCGGCCTCCGCCGCTCCCTCGGCGCCACCCGCGCCGACATCCGCGGCCAGTTCCTCGCCGAGTCCCTCCTGCTCTCGTTGCTCGGCGGCGCAGGTGGAGTCGCCCTCGGCTCCCTCATCACCGCCACTTACGCGACCTGGCAGGACTGGCCCCCGACGATCCCCGCCTGGGCCCTCGCCGGAGGCATCGCGGCCACCGCCGCGATCGGTGCGGTCGCGGGCCTCTACCCGGCGGTCAAGGCCGCCAGGCTCTCCCCGACCGAAGCTTTGACCTCCCCATGACGGGAAGGGCGGCCCCGCGCCGACGGCGCGGGGCCGCGTCAGGGGGCGGCGGGCGTGCCGTATCCGGCCAGGAAGAGGTCCACTGCGCTCTCCACCGGGCTGTCCGGGGTGTCGGGGGCGTCGGTTCCGGTGAGGAGGCGGCGGTTGAGGGGGGCGCCGATGACGAGCCAGGTGAACTGGTCGGCGGCGGTGAGGGGGTCGTCGAGTCGGAGGGCGCCGCGGTCGGCGAGGGTCCGGAAGGCGTCGGCGAGGGCGCGGATGTTGCGGTTCCAGCTCGCTTCGAGGTAGCCCGCGGCGACGTCGGGGTGGCGTTCGGCCTCGCCGGTGACGAGGCGGCGCATGTTCAGCACGTCGCGGCTGAGGATGCCGAAGCGCATGATCCCGGCGAGGACGATCAGATCGGCGCGGACGTCGTCGCCCGCCACCAGGCGCTCCAGGTGCGGGCGCATGGCGTCGCGGCCGGCCTCGGCCCAGGCGCGGACGACGGCGGCGAAGAGCGCGTGCTTCGAGGGGTGCGCGCGGTAGAGCGAGGCCTTGGAGATATGGGCCCGCGCGGCGACCTCGTCCATCGTCGTGCCCGCGTAGCCGTGTTCGAGGAATACTTCGCGGGCGGTGGCGAGCAGGTCGGCGCCGGTGCGCCCGGGGGGACGGCCGCGGCGGCGGGCGGTGTCGGTCATGCCCGAATTTTAGTACTTGACCGGACTGAAAACCAGGGCTACCATGTTTCAGTACTGGAACGTACTTTAAAGGAGGTCGCCATGGTGCTCATAGGGATCGCCGTCGCCACAGTCGTCTCGTTCGTCTTCAGCGCGGTCCTGTACGGCACGCCGCCGGTCGCCGCGTACGTCGGGCGCCACAGCACGCCTCGGCCCGGCGTCCCCGTCGCCGTCCAGATGGCCGCGGTCGTCGCGCGCAGCCTGGTCGCCGCGATCCTCGTCGCGGGCCTGATGCATGCCGCAGGATGGGAAGGGGCCGACGCGGGCGCGCTGCTCGGGCTCGCGCTGGGGGTGCTGCCCGCGGCGATCCTCGCGGGCGCCGTGGTGCACGAGGGCATCCCGGTGCCGCTCGCCGCGCTCCACGCCTTCGACTGGATCGCGAAACTGACGCTGATCGGCGCACTCGTCGGCTGGCTCGCCTGAACCCTGAACCCGCCTGAGGAGGCATCATGACCGAAGGACCGCTCGACATCGACTTCACCGCCGTCCTCGGCAAAGTCCGGCCCGGCGACACCTGGACCTGCGTGCAGCTGCCCGACTCGGCCGCGGTCTTCGGCACGCGCGGCCTCGTCAAGGTCGAGGGCACCGTGGACGGCGAGCCGTTCCGCGGGGCCTTCATGGCCCTCGGCGACGGCACCCACAAGCTCCCCGTCGCCGCCGCGATCCGCCGCCGCATCGGCAAGGGCGACGGCGACGAGGTCCGCGTCCACCTCTCCCGCCGCCTGAACTGAAGGGCCCGAAGAGGTCTGACTCGGCGAATCAGGCGCCCGGCGCCCACGAGCCGTCCGGGGCCTTGTCGGTCAGGCAGTACTCCAGGCCGACAGGGTCCCGCATGACCTGCCAGTGGCGGTGGCGGCGGACCGGGACGGCCCCGACGGCGGCGTGCCGGGCCGTCTCGGCTTCGACATCGGCGCACGAGAAGTCCAAGTGCGCCTTGGTGTCCTGCCCGGGCGCCGCGCTGTCGAGGCGCTGGAGCAGGAAGTGCACCGGCAGGCCCGGCGGCGGCAGGAGGCGGCGGAACTCGCCGTTGTCGGAGGTCGACCGCGGCCAGTCGGTGAACCCGCTCCAGAACGCCAGTTCGCGGTCGAACGCCTCGGGAGGCACGTCGACGCAGATCTGGTCGAGGCGGCTCGCCCGGCCGTTCCAATCCGTCGGCGGCGGCACGTCGGACTGGCCCTCCTTGTGCACGATCAGGCAGAACGGCAGCCCCGCCGGGGACGCCAGGACCACGAGTCCGGGCTCCCCGCCCGTCTTCGCCGCCCCGAGCGCCAGCGCCCGTTCGGTCTCGGCCGCAAGGTCCTCGACGTGGAAGTCCGGGTGGACCCGCGCCGCGCCGCGCCCCAGGCGCTGGAGCGCCAGGTACGGGTCGCCGTGCGCGGGCACCAGCGAGGCGAACTCCGGGTGCTCGGCCCAAGGCGACGAGAGCGCGCTCCCGGTGGCCTCGGTCCAGAACCCGGCCGCCGCGTCGAAGTCCGCGCCGGGGAAGTCCAGCAGCACGGTCGTCCAGTGGATCGCCATGCGGCTACCAGGGCTGCGGCGGCGCCGGCTCGTCCGGGAGCGGGCGCGTCGGGTCCGGTTCGGTCGGGCCCGGCTCGTCCGGGACGGGCCTGGCCGGATCGGGGTCGTGCGGGTCGCCCGGGATCGGGTCCGGGTCAGGCGGGCCGGGGACCGGGTCGCCGGGTCCGGGCTCGGGCGGGTCGATCAGCTCGTTCGGTTCCATGTCCGTCATGGCTCCTCCTCTGCTCACCCCCCGGGCTACCCGGTCCCGGCGCGAACATGCGCCGCACGCCCGGACGGGCGAGCGGCGGCGCGAGCCGCCCGATGCCCGCCGGGCGGAACCGCGCGTTAGCCCCGCGGGGCGTCGCCGAAGTCGTCGATCTTCAGCCGCTCGCCGCCGCGCAGCGCCGACTCGTGGGCAATGAGACCGGGCAGCGTGTACCGCGCCGCCGTCCACGCGTTCACGCTCGGCAGCAGCTGCTCGTTCACCGCCGTCACGAAGTCGTGCACGAGCAGCTGGTGGCTCCCCATGTGCCCGTTGCCGAGCCCCTTGAACTCGACCGGCAGCGCAGAGGTGTCGTGGACCGGCGCGTGCCCGGAGATGAACGAGTCGTGCAGCGCCGGGTCGACCTTGGCGAGGACCGGGTCGTCCGCGCCGGTCGCCCAGCCGGGCTGCACGAGTTCCGTGACGTCCTCCAGCTCTGCGGACCGCTTGTGCCAGAACGTGGCGCGCGAGTTCTGCTCAAGGATGCCCTCGGTGCCGTAGAAGGTGAACCGGGACTCGGGGATCCAGTGGGCGAGGCCGACGCGCCGGAACTCGTTGGTGCGGAAGCTGCCGCCGTCGGCCGTCTCGAACAGCGCGGTGGCGTTCGAGAAGTCGTTGTCGAACATGCTCACGGACTTGTCGAAGACGCCGTCGCCGCGCCGGTCCGGCACGCCGATGGCGCTCACGCTCACCGCGTGCGTGTCCCACGCGCCGAGCACCCCGCCCACGGCGTGCGTCGGGTACTTCATCGGCGGGAAGCTCGCGGTGCGCTTCCAGTCCTCCCCGCCGCTGTACTGGTACGCCGCGTAGAACCCGTGGTCCATGTCGTGCACGTAGTCGCCCTCGGCGTAGAACACCCGCCCGAACGCGCCCTCGGCGGCCTTCTGCCGCGCGAGCA
The DNA here is from genome assembly GCF_003002955.1 of Glycomyces artemisiae. GTDB lineage: Bacteria > Actinomycetota > Actinomycetes > Mycobacteriales > Micromonosporaceae > Glycomyces > Glycomyces artemisiae. The sequence goes on along the minus strand of NZ_PVTJ01000011.1, from coordinate 151,313 downwards.
CCGTCGTCGGGTTGTACTGGCTGGTCTCGCCCATCATGTACGTCAGGCCGGTCTCCTTCACGGCCTCGATGATCGCGCCGATCTCCTCCACGGTGAACGCCATCGGCACCGCCGAGTACACGTGCTTGCCCGCGCGCAGCGCCTGCACCACGAGCGGCCCGTGCGTCCACCGCTGCGTGAAGACCGCGACGGCGTCGACGTCGGAGGCGAGCATCGCGTCGAAGTCGTCCTCCGCCCCCGCCAGGCCCAGCTCCCGCACGAGCGTCGCAGCGCGGTCGGCCACGAGGTCGGTGACGGTGACCCGGGAGACCCCCGGGTGGGCGTTGAACAGCTTCGCGAACGCGCCCGAGAACTGGCCCGCGCCGACGATACCGATCGAGAACACAACGACTCCTCTTGCCATGTGGTCACAGGACGCGGCCGGTGACGGCCGCTGCGGCACCACCGTATAAGTTCTGATCGGAGAATTCTTCATCGAAGCGAGCGTGTATCTCTTGGATCCTCAGATCGAGATCGCCCCGCCCGAACTCGTGGGCTGGGCCGGGCGCCCCGTCCTCATGGACACCGCCCACCAGCACGACGACCTGGAGATCAACTTCGTCGCCGAGGGCGGCACCATGCTCTACCTCTTCGGCGGCCTGCCCGTCGAGGTCGGCCCCGGCTCCGTCGCCGCGTTCTGGGCCGCCGTCCCCCACCAGCTCGTCGCCAACGCCGCCACCCGCGCCCACTGGGTCCACGTGCCCTTCGCGACCTTCCTCGGCTGGGGCCTCCCCACCGCCCTCGTCGGACGCCTCCTCTCCGGCATCCCTCTCATCGCACCCCCGACGGCCGCAAAGGAATCCGACCCCGCCAACTTCACCCAGTGGGCCGCCGACCTCGCCAGCGGCCAGCCCGAGCGCCGCCGCATCCTCCTCCTCGAAGTCGAGGCCCGCGTCCGCCGCCTCGCCCTCGACGCCCCCCGGGAACCCGAACACGAGTACACCGGCGCCGACCCCGCGCTCCAGCACGCCGTCACCATGGTCCGGCACATCGCCGAGCACTTCCGCGAACCCCTCACCGTCGCCGACGTCGCCGCCGCCGCCCGCCTCCACCCCAACTACGCGATGACCCACTTCCGCAAGATCGTCCGCACCACCATCGGCGACTACATCACCAGGTGCCGCCTCGCCGAAGGCCGCCGCCTGCTCGTCACCACCGCCCTCCCGATCGCCTCCGTCGCGACCGAATCCGGCTTCAGCTCCGTCAGCCGCTTCTACAGCGCCTTCACGCTCGAATGCGGCCTCCCGCCCGCCGCCTACCGCAGGCAGCACCGATGACCCCTCCAGACAACTCCCGATCAGACGAGGTCCGCATGGAACACATCGACATCGACCACGACGGCCGCACCCTCCGCGGCGTCCTCCACCTCCCGACCGCGCCGAACGCCCCCGCCGTCGCCCTCTGCCACGGCTTCGGCGGCAACCGCGCCGAGTTCGGCTACACGTTCGTGCGCCTCGCCGAACGCCTCGCCGCCCGCGGCGTCGCCGCCTGCCGCTTCGACTTCGCCGGATGCGGCGACTCCGACGGCGACTTCGCCGACCTCACCGTCTCCGACCAGGTCGCCCAGGCCCTCGCCGTCCTCGACGCGCTGGCCGCCCACCCTGCGGTCGACCCGGACCGCCTGTCGCTCATGGGGATGAGCCTCGGCGGGCTCACCGCGCAGCTCGCCGCGGCGAAGCGGCCGGTCCGCTCGCTCGCGCTGTGGGCCCCGGCCGCCGGGGCCGTCGCGATGGGCGAGGAGGGCGCGAAGCGCCGCGCCGACGCCATCGCCGAGCACGGCTACGACGACTTCGGCGGCCTGCCCGTCCACCAGGGGTTCGTCGACGACGCCGCGGGCATCGACCCGTTCGCCGCCGCCGCCGCCTACCCCGGTCCGGTGCTCCTGGCCGTGGGCTCCGAGGACTTCGTGCTCGGCACGCGGCTCCTGGGGGAGTACCAGGGCCTGTACGGCGACCGGCTCGACCTGCACGTCTTCGACGGCGTGGGCCACGGCTTCGAGACCGTCCCGGCCCGCGAGCGCCTCGTGGAGCTGACGGCGTCGTACCTCGAACGCACTGCCTGAGCACCGGAAAGGCGGCCGTCCGGACAGGACGGCCGCCTTCGCGGTTTATGCGGGCGTCCGGGCCCGGCAACGAATCCGGACGCCCTTCTCTTCGAATCCCCTCACGGACCGAGAGCTTCTACCCCTTCACGGCGCCGGTGATGACGGCCTTGGTGAAGTGCTTCTGGATGAACGGGTACATGATCACGATCGGGATGATCGTGCAGACCACGACGGCCATCTTCAGCGCCGCCGTGGGCGCGGACTCGCCCTGGTCCTGGTACTGGGCGGCGGCCTGCGCGCCTTCGGGGAGCCCCTGCGTGGACATGAGCATCCGCTGGAGCACCACCTGGATCGGCTGGGTCTCCAGGCCGGGCGTGTACAGCACCGCCTGGAAGTACATGTTCCAGTAGCCCACGGCGTAGAACAGCGCGATGACGGCGAGGATCGCCTTCGACATCGGCAGGACGATGGTGAACAGGGTGCGGAACTCGCCCGCGCCGTCCATCTTGGCCGCGTCCAGGAGTTCCCCCGGGATCGAGTTCATGAAGAACGCGCGCAGGATGATGATGTTGAACGTCCCCACCGCGCCGGGCAGGATGAGCGACCAGTAGCTGTTGAACAGCCCGAGCTGCTGCACCACCAGGAAGCTCGGGTACATGCCCGGTCCGAACAGGAACGTGAGCAGGATGAGCCACAGGATCGGGCGGTGCAGGAGCGAACCGGTCCGCGACAGCGCGTAGGCGCCGCAGATGGTGAGGACCATGCTGATCGCGGTGCCGACGGCGGTGAGCGTCAGGGTCAGCACCAGCGAGTCGGTGAGCGCACCGCCGGAGAAGATCTCGCGGTACGCCTGGAGGCTCACGTCGGTCGGCAGGATCAGCAGGTTCCCGCCGGCCCGCTGGAGCGCCGCTTCGCTCGCGAAGCTGGTGGCGACGACCGCCCAGATCGGCAGGACGATCGCGGCGGCGTAGCAGATGAGGAACAGGGCCTTGACGGCCTTGCCGGCGAGCGAGGGCTCCTCGTCCCAGACGGGGCGGTTGCTGGTGCGGCGCTTGGGCTTGGGTTTGGGTGCGGCGATGGCGGTCATGACTTCTGGTAGATCCCTTGCTCTCCGAAGCGGTGCGCGATGTTGTTGGCGACGAGGATCAGGATCAGACCGATCACGCCCTTGAACAGGCCCGCGGCGGTACCGAACGACTCGCCCTGGTTGCCGACGATGCTCTGGTAGTACACGTAGGTGTCGAGCACTTCCGTGGCCTGGTAGCCGACGGCCTGGCGCTGCAACTGGTACTGCTCGAAGCCGACGGAGAGGATGCCGCCGATCTGGAGGATCAGCAGCAGGATGATGACCGGCCGGATGCCCGGCAGCGTGATGTGCCACATCCGGCGCCACCGGTTCGCGCCGTCGGAGGCCGCGGCCTCGTACAGGCTCGGGTTGATCGACGCGAGCGCCGCGAGGAAGATGATCATGCCCCAGCCCGCGTCCTTCCACGCCCACTGCATCCACACCAGCAGCAGGAACGAGTCGGGGTTCGAGGTGAAGTTCAGGCGCTCGCCGCCGGCGTCCAGGAGCCAGTTCGAGACCAGGCCGTCGGCCCCGAGGACCTGCACGAACACGGTGACGACCAGGACCCACGAGAAGAAGTGGGGCAGATACACCACGGACTGGAACGCGCTGCGCACCTTAATGGAGATGATCGAGTTCATCGCCAGGGCCAGGACGATTGACAGCGGGAACATGCACAGGAGGTTCAGCGCCGCGAACTTCAGGGTGTTGAGGAGCGCCGGCGTGAAGTACGGGTCGTTGAACAGCCGCCCGAACCACGCGACGCCGACGAACGGGTTCTCCCAGAACGGCCGGTACGGGCTGTAGTCCATGAACGCGATGATGTTCCAGGCCGAGGGCCAGTAGTGGAACACCATGAGGTGGGCGACCACGGGAAGGGCGAGCAGCAGGAGGGGCCAGTCGTGGCGCAGCCGCTGGCGCACCGTGCGCTTGCGTCTGACCACGGGCGGGCGGGGGGCCGCTTCCGGGGGTGCCGTGCTCTGGAGTGTTGCCATCGCTTGAGATTCCAGTCGTCTAGATCCGTTGCAGGGGCGGTCGGGCGGCCCCCTCGGACCGCCCCACCGGTTCACTACTCTTCGCCGTAAACGGCCTTGTAAGCGTCGGTGTAGTACTGACGCGCCTCTTCGCCGCCGTTGTCGAGGTACGTCTCGACCATCTCGGGGATGGAGGAGAGCTCGGCGCGCCCGAAGGCGATGTCCTGCTGCTGGTCCCACAGGGTGGTGCCCGCGGCCTTCGCGGCGGCGGGGGCCTCGATGCGGATGCCCTGGAAGGGGGGCTCCACGATGTACTGCTGGATCGAGGCGTTGTACTCGAAGCGGTCGGCGACCATGTCGGGGTCGCCCGTGAGGAAGGTGTCGACCTGGGCGAACGCCTTGTAGTTCACCGGGTTCTTGACGATCTCCACGCCCGGCGTGGAGAACACGGGGTTGCCGTCGGCGCCGAAGTCGAAGTGCGTGCCCTCGACGCCGTATTCGAGCAGCTGGCGCTCGGTGGTGCCGTACGGCGCGGCGCACCAGTTCGCGACGTCCAGGATCTCCTCGACCTGCTCCTTGGAGAGGCTCTTGTTGAGGAAGGTCCAGCCGGCGATCCCGGGGGACACTGTCACGATGGGCGTGCGGCCCTTGGCGGCCAGCGGCGGGAGCGGTGCGACCGCGCCCTCGGCCTCGCCCCGTTTGACCTTCTGGTTGAAGTCGTCCCACCGGACGAGGTTGTCCTGGGTGAACATGACCTGCCCGGCCTCCTGCATCGCGGCGGCGTCGAGGGTCCCGGTCGGGGCGTCGGGGTGCATGAGCCCCTCGTCCCAGAGGGTGCGGCGGAACTCCATGAGCTCGGTGAACTCGGGCCGCTCGATGTTGTTCACCATCTTCTTCTGCTCGGGGTCCCAGTTCCAGCCGTCGATGCCGCCGAGGCCGAACCACTGCCCGATGAACCAGTCCAGGCCCACGAAGGCCCACCGCGAGTCGGTGGTCCACGCGCGGGAGACCTCAAGGAGCTCTTCGACGGTGGTCGGCATCGCCAGGCCCTCGGCCTCCAGGAGGTCGGTGCGGGCGAGGATGCCGTTGCCCTGGCCGCCGCTGTAGGTCATGGGGATGGCGTAGATGCCCGCGGTGTCGGGGTCGTCGGGGTCCTTGGACCACACGGCCTGTCCCCACGAGTCGGTCGGCAGGGCGGCCAGGAGCGGCCAGCGCTCGGCGATGTCGCCCTGCACGATCTCGGTGAGGTCGTAGAAGGAGTTGACGACGGTCTCCTGGAAGTTGCTGAAGGAGCCGGTCATGTAGTTGAACAGCTGGATGCCGTCGCCGTACTCGTCGGCCTTGACCCACTGGACCGCCGTGTCGCCGTAGGTCATGCCGTCGCCCTGGCGGAGCGTGACCTTCGTGCCGCCCCAGGCCTCGGAGACCGCTGCGAAGTACGGGTCGTCCTGCGCCGGCGGGGTGCCCCAGCAGGGCACGGTCAGCTCGTAGGAGCCGGTGCCGGAGGGCAGGTCGGTGATGGCCTGGACCGGCTCGGGGTAGGACGTGAACGCGGAAGGGTGGTTCGGCGGCTCGCCGACCAGGTCGGGCTGGACCGGGAGCGGCCAGTCCTCGTGCGTGGGAAGGAAGTCGAAGCCCTCGGTGGCCTGCGTGCTGCCGTTGTTGGACTCGATGTCGGAGCAGGCGGCGGCGAACGGGAGGCCCGCCGCGCCGAGGGCGCCCAGCGCGGTGCCCTTGAACAGGGACCGGCGCTTGAACGGCGTTGAGGGGGTAGGGGATTGCATGGAACTGTCCTCTCGCAGGCAGCTGCCCGGAGGGGAGTCGGCGGGCAGCGGGGAGCCATCGATTTGGTTTTGTTGATATATGAAACTAACCCGCGTCGTGGCCGCGCACAAGAGTTCGCGCCCCTAAAAATCTGATGACAGTGTTTACTAGTGAAACAAACTGCCCTGATTATGACTGGTTTGCCCAGAAATCTAGGCCCGATAGATTCAAGGGCTTGAGTGCTCGAATCTCATACATCGTATCTTTCGGCGCGGCGATGAAGGAAGGTCTGCGCTCTTGCCCCCGAGTCGCCGGAACATTATCGTGAAGGTTCACCACCGCTGAGGAGGAGGCCGTGACGCCCGACGACCCGCGCGCTGCGCACCCGAGCCCCGTCGACCTCCGTGCGCCCGCGCACGAGCGCTTCCTCCTGGGGAGCGGCCCGTTCCGAGCGGCCCTGCGCGGCGGGCCCGGGATCGAGGACTTCGACCTCTCCCTCGACTCCGCGCGGCCCGCGGAGGCCGGAGCGTCCCCGGCGCTCGGCAGGCTCCGCTGGCACTGGGGCCCGACGGAAGCCGCCCCCGGCCACCGGCGTCTCGGCCTCGCGGACCTCGTGCGGGTCGAGAACGGCCCGCACGCGATGGAGGCGTTTCTGAGCGCCGCCGACCGCGTGCTGGTCGCCGACACGACCGTGCCGGTGGTCGCGCAGGGCGGCTTCTCGTTCTCCTCGCCGCATCCGGGCGTCGAGGTCCGCGTCTTCGAGGACGGCGACGCCGAATGGCTCGTCGCCGCGGGCGCGGACCGGGCCGTGGCCGCCGCCTGGGACGGCCGCAGGCTCATCGTCGGCGCGGCCCGCGGCTTCCGCGGCGCCGACCTGCCGCCGATCGTCGAGGCCGCCCGCGCCGACGTGCGCGCCGCCCTCCCCGTGGACACGGACGCGCTCCGCCGCCGCGGCTCCCGCGCCGAACCCTCGACCGCGGGTGCCAATACGATGGCCCGCAACGGGGAAGGAGCGGTCACGTGGCGAAGCGGGTGACGATCATCGACGTCGCGGAGGCGGCGGGCGTGTCCCGCCAGACCGTCTCGCGGGCGATGAACGACGCGTGGGGCATCAGCGAGTCGACGCGGCGGAAGGTCCTGGAGGCCGCCGACCGCCTCGGCTACCGCCCGAGCCGCTTCGCCCGCAACCTCGTGACCCGCGAGAAGACCCACGCGCTCGGCGTCATGGTGGCGTCCTTCGGCAACCCGTACTACACCGACATCGCCGCGTCCCTCCTCGCCGCCGCGGCCGAGCGCGGCTGGCAGATCATGCTCACGGCGGGGGAGAGCGGCGTCGAGGAGGCGCTGAGCCTCCTCGCGCCGCAAGTGGACGTCATCGTCGGCCACTTCGGCATCGCCGACGAGCGCCTGCGCGACGTGTGCGGCGGCCTCCCGGTGGTGCGGATGGAGTCCGAGGTCCCGCACGACGCCGAGCGCCTCCCCGGCTTCCACTCGGTCGGCCTGGACATGCAGTCCGGGATACAGGAGGCGGTCAAGGAGCTGCGCGACCGCGGGGCGCGGCGCTTCGGGATGGTCGAGTCCGGCCACTTCCAGCGGTACTTCGGGACCTACGAGCCCTCGGCGCGGCGCCGCTGGTACGAGGAGGCCGTGGGGGAGGCGCTGTCGGGCGTCGTCATCGGCGACGAGTCGATCTCCGGCGGCGGCAGGGCCTTCGCCGAGCTGATGGAGCGGCACCCCGACACCGACGCGGTGCTCATGTTCAACGACCTCATGGCCCTCGGCGCCGTGCAGAGCGCGCACGCGCTGGGCATCGACGTGCCCGGCCGGGTCCGCATCGTCGGCGTCGACGGCCTGTCGCTGGGCGAGGCGGTCGATCCGCCGCTCACCTCGATCGCGCTCGACCGCGACGAGCTGGCCCGGCACGTCATGGACATCGTCGAGATCCTCGCCGGCGCCGACTTCGCCCGCATCGACCCGATCGAGCGATCGGTGCCCTCCAGGCTCCTCTGGAGGGGCTCGGCCTGACCGCTGCCGCACCCTTGACACCACCTCTTCACGACCCTATCGTGAACCTTCCCGAAACTTGTTCGTGAAGGTTCACCGCCCACCTTCGAAAGGCCCCCCGCATGATCCGCGAGCACCGCTTCGTCAACGACGGCTGGACCTTCGCCTACGGCGAGCACCCCGGCGCCGAGCGCGAACCCGCCGACCCCGACTGGTTCGACGTCGGCCTGCCGCACTCCTTCGACCTGCCGGACTTCCGCGAGCTGCGCTTCTACATCGGCCACGGCTGCTACCGCCGCACCCTCGACGTGCCCGAGTCGTGGGCGGGGAAGTGGATCGCCCTGGAGTTCCTCGGCGTGTTCCAGACCGCCGAGGTGTTCGTGAACGGGCGGCCCGCGGGCCGCCACGACGGCGGCTACACGCCCTTCACCGTCGACCTCTCCGACCTCGTCCGACCCGGACCCAACGAGGTCTTCGTGCGGGTCGACAACCACTGGAACCCGCGCCTGGCGCCCCGCGGCGGCGACTACAGCTTCAACGGCGGCATCTACCGCGACGTCAGCGTCATCGTCGCCGACCGGGTCCGCATCGACTGGCACGGCCTCGGCGTCACCACCCCCGAAGCCGACCGTGCGCGCGCCCTCGTGCGCGCCGCCGTCGAGGTCGTCAACGACGAGCCGCACCCGGTCGACGTGGACGTCACCGCCGCGGTCACCCAGGCCGGCCGGCCCGTCGCCGACCTCGGACCGCAGCGCGCCACGATCCCCGGCGGCGCCACCGCGACCGTGGCACTCGAAGGGGCCCTTGACGACCCGCTGCTGTGGCACCCCGACCACCCGCACCTGTACGACCTCACTGCCACCGTGTCCGTCGACGGCGAGGCCCGCGACGCCCAGTCCACCGAGTTCGGCGTGCGCTGGTTCGAGTTCACCGCCGACCGGGGCTTCTTCCTCAACGGCGAGCACCTCGACCTCCACGGCGCCAACGTCCACCAGAACCGCGGCGGCTGGGGCGACGCCGGGACGAGGGCGGGCATCCGCCGCGACGTCGCGCTCGTGAAGGCCATCGGCATGAACATGATCCGCGGCTCCCACTACCCGCACCACCCGTACTTCGCGGCCGAATGCGACCGGCAGGGCGTCCTGTTCTGGTCCGAGCTCCACTTCTGGGGCATGGGCGGCTACGAGGCCGAAGGCTACTGGACCGCCAGCGCCTACCCCGTCCACGAGGAGCACGAGGCCGACTTCGAGGAGAGCCTGCGGCAGTCCCTGCGGGAGATGATCCGCACCCACCGCAACCACGCGAGCATCGTCGTCTGGAGCGTCGGGAACGAGGCGTTCTTCACCAACGACCGCGTCGTCGACAAGGCGAAGGCGCTCACCGTGGAGCTCGTGGACCTCGTCCACGTCCTCGACCCGACCCGGCCCGCCGCGGTCGGCGGCGCCCAGCGCAAGGGCTTCGACGTGCTCGGCGACATCGCCGGGTACAACGGCGACGGCGCGGAGCTGTTCATGGACCCCGGCATCCCGAACATCGTGTCCGAGTACCACGGCGTGCAGGGCCACGGCGCGGGCGAGTACGAGGTGAAGTGGCACCACGGCGTCGAGACCGACTACCCGTGGCGCTCGGGGAAGCTCTTCTGGTGCGCCTTCCATTACAAGACGATCGCCAAGGGCGGCGGCCGCAACGGCCTCATCGACTACTACCGGCTCCCGCGCCGCCCCTGGCACTGGTACCGCGAGCGCCTGCTCGGCATCGCGCCGCCCGCGTTCCCGCCGCCCGGCGAGGCCGCCGCGATGCGCCTGCGCGCCGACGCGGACGAGATCCCCACCGACGGCACCGGCGACGCCCAGCTCATCGTCGAGTTCCTCGACGCGGACGGCGAGCGGGTCGCCGCCGAGCGGTCCGTCACGCTCACCGTCGTCGAAGGCGAGGGACTCTTCCCCTCGGGCACCGCGATCACCCTCGGCGCCGAGACCGAGAGCCTCAACGACGGCGCCGTCGCCATCGAGTTCCGCAGCTACGTCCCCGGGCGCCAGCGCATCCGGGCCGCCTCGGACGGGCTCGCCCCGGTCGAGATCGAACTCACCGCGGTCGGCGAGCCCCGTCCCGTCCGGCCGCGCAGGCTCGCGCCGCCCGCCCCGTACATCACCGAGGCGCCCGAAGGCGCGGGCACCTACTCGCTCGCCGACTACCGCCCCGTCGCCGCCAGCAGCGCCCTCCCCGGCCACGGCGGCGGCCACGCGACCGACCCGCGCAGCACCGAATGCTGGCGGGCCGCCGACCGCGGCCCCGGCGCGTGGCTCACCGCCAGCCTCGAATTCCCCTACGAGGTCAACAGGATCGAAGTCCGCTTCGCCGAACCCCCGGTCCACCCGTGGGTTCTCGAAACGAGCCCTGACGGCGACACCTTCGAGCCGCTCCACTGCGCCGACGCCGGATCGGACGCCTCCCCGGAATTCGAGTTCCCGGTGCGCCTCGCCAAGGCCGTCCGGCTCTCGTTCCCGGAGCGGCCGATCGACGTCGACTCCATCAAGGTCTACTGAACCGCCGAACCGGAGGACACCCGTGAACCGCTCCGCCGCAGGCCAGGACCTGCCCGACCTCATCGTCGGCGCCAACTACCACCCGCACGACTCCGACCCGGCCACGTGGCGCCGCGACGCCGCGATGATGCGCGAGGCCGGCATCCGCCTCGTCCGCCTCGGCCACCTCGCCTGGGACACCTTCGAACCGAGCGACGGCGTCTTCACCTTCGACTGGTTCGACGAGGTCATGGACCTCATGCAGGACCACGGCATCGCCGTCGTTCTCGACCTCGCCGTGCGCCCCGCGCCGCTGTGGCTGCACCGCAAGCACCCGTCGATCGACGTGGTCGACGCGAACGGGAACCGCCTCTACCCCAACCACCGGTACATGGACGACGTCGGCGACCCCGCGTTCCGCTCGCACGCGATGCGCTTCGCCGCCAAGGTCACCGAACGCTACGCCGCCCACCCCGCGCTGGCCGCGTTCGGCATCGACAACGAGCCCGGCGACGGCCCGATCTCCTACTCCGAGACCGTCAGGGCCCGCTTCATCGCCTGGTTGCAGGAGAAGTACGGCACCGTCGAGGCGCTGAACACGGCCTGGGCCGGGCACCGGTGGTCCCGCCGCGTCGGCGACTTCGCCGACGTCGGCCTCCCGAAGTCCGGCACCTACTCGGGCGCCCCCGAGCGCGTGCTCGACTTCCGCCGCTTGGTCTCGCACGAAGTGGAGACCTACCTCGGCGAGCTCCTCGACGTGGTCGACGCGAACGCGCCTGGCGTCCTCACCACAACGAACATGTGGTACTACGCCGACGGCAAGCACTTCGACTACGCGCCGATCGCCTACAAGGGACGGATCACGCGCGCGGGGAACGGCTTCTACCCTGGCGGCACGGCTATCGGCGACGACGGCCTGCGCGGCGCCCTGTTCGGCATGGCCCGCATCCAGTACGAGAACACGACCCCGTTCTGGTGCACCGAGTTCACCACCATGACCGCCGTGCCCGGCTCGATCCGCAAGTCCGCGTACGCGTCCCTCATGCTCGGCAACCAGCTCGTGTGCGGCTGGACCTGGCAGACCATGCACGCGGGGGAGGAGCAGTTCCTCCAGGGCATGGTCGACTGGGACGGCCGACCGAACCGCAAGCTCGACGAGTACCGGCGGATCGCCGCCGAGTTCGCGAAGCTCCAGGGCAGCGGCTTCCCTTACCGGCCCCGCCCCGAGATCGCCGTGGCCCTCGACTTCCCGAGCCAGATCGCGAGCGCCGCCCTCCCCGAGCGGCACGACGCCCAGGCGCGGACCGCGTTCGAAGCGGTCCTCGACCGCAACCTCGACGCGCGCCTGGTCGACCTCGCCCGCAGCGGCCTCGACTACAAGCTCCTGGTCATCCCCGGCGTGCTCGTCCTCGACGAAGCGGCCGCCGCACGCGTCCGCGACTTCGTGGAGCGGGGCGGCACCGCGATCATGACCTCGTATTCAGCCACATTGGACGCCGACGGGCAGGCGTTCGCCGCCACCCGTCCGGGCCGCCTCGACGACGTCTTCGGCATCCGCGTCGGCTCCTACGAGGAGACCGCGATGCTCAACGAACTCGCCTTGGGCCGCACCGGCGTCGAGCAGCTCGACGTCGAGTACGACGGCCGCACGATCACCGCCGCGACGCCCCGGTTCGACCTGGTGGAACCCGGCACCGCCGACGTCCTCGCCCGCGCCGCCGGGCTCGACGGGCGCCCGGCGCTCGTCACCGCCAACCGGTACGGCGCCGGACGCGCCGTCTACGTCGCGCTCCCGGCCCGGCGTGAAATCCTCGACCCGCTCCTGGACTCTGAACTCGCCCGCCTCGGCGTCGCCCCCGGCCCGCAGGTCCCCGCGGGCGTCATGGCCCGCGCCCTGGATGACCGGCACGTGCTCTACCTCAACCTCGACGCCGAACCGAAACCGATCGCGTTCCACGGCAAGGGCACCGGCGTGCTCGCCGACGCGCGCCACGACGGCGGGTTCATCCTCGGCGCCTACGACGCCGAGGTGGTGGCATTCGAATGATCTGCCGCTTCCGGGCGCTCGTCGGCGAGACGGCGGACCGCTTCCTCCACGCCGATGAGGTGGTTCGCCATGCGCACCCGGGCCGCGTCGGCGTCGCCGCTGCGCAGGGCCCGCCAGATCGCCAGGTGCTCCTCGTGCGCGCGGCGGTCGGCGCCGTCCTCCCGCAGGCTCCGCCACAGCCGCTCGCGCACCGTGCGCCCTGCCAGCGCCTCGATCATCCCCGCGAGCAGGGTGTTCCCGGAGTGGTCGGCGATGAGGCGGTGGAACGCGATGTCGATCTCGATGATCCGCTCGTGCTCCTCGGGCTTGGTGTCGAGGATCAGCTGCGCCTCGTCGAGGAGCGCGTCCGCTTCATCAAGGGCGTCGCCGGTGATGCGCGGGGCCGCGAGGCGGGCCGACTCGCATTCGAGGAGCCGCCGGATCGCGTGCACCTGCTCGGCCTGCCCCTCGCCCTGGAGGTCCACCAGGAACCCCAGCGGCGCCAGCAGTTTCGAGACGTCGAGGCTGGTCACATAGGTGCCGTCGCCCTGGCGGGTGTTGAGGACCCCGAGGATGGACAGCGCGCGGACGCCCTCGCGGAGCGAACCGCGCGACACCTCCAGCGTGGCGGCGAGCTCGCTCTCCACGGGGAGGCGCTGGCCGGGGCGCAGCTCGCCGCGGAGGATGAGCTGTTTGATGCCGTTGATGACGTCGTCGGTGCGGGACATGGCAGCAGTATGGCCGAGTCGGACGGCGAAGTGCAACCGGCTGCCGCCCTACAACGCTGAAATAATCCAATGACTGACAAGGCAATTCCGACAAACAGCGAGATAACGCAGGTTTATTCCGCCGCATTGACGGAAAAGATCGAATGTATATAGGATTCCGACGCGCAGTTCACCGTCGCACCGCCCCGAGGAGGCCCCCCATGACCGACGACGCCAGCGCCTACGAGCCGACATGGGCCTCGGTCGAGCGGCACGACCCCGTGCCCGAGTGGCTGAAGGACGCCAAGTTCGGCATCTACTTCCATTGGGGCGCTTACAGTGCGCCCGCGTTCCAGAGCGAGTGGTACCCGCGGCACATGCACGTGCCGGACACGAAGGAGCGCGCGCACCACGAAGCGGTCTACGGCGACCCCGCCGACTGGCCCTACCACCGCTTCATCGACGGCGGCACCGACCGCGAGGGCCGGCACGTCCAGTTCAAGCCCCGGCTCACCGCCGACGGCGGCGCCTTCGACCCCGACGCGTGGGCCGCACTGTTCGCCGCCGCGGGAGCCCGCTTCGCCGGGCTCGCCGCTGAGCACCACGACGGGTACTCCCTGTGGCCCAGCGAGACCAACGAGTGGAACTCGGTCGACCGCGGCCCCGGCCTCGACCTCGTCGGCCTCCACGCCGACGCCATCCGCTCCGCCGGGCTCAGGTTCATGGTCTACATGCACCACGCCTACCACTTCACCGGCTACTTCGACCACGTCGCGCCCCAGACCGACCCGAGCCTCCGGAAGCTCTACGGCCAGCTCGGCAAGGCCGAGCACGAGCGCCTCTGGGTCGACCGGCTCAAAGAGGTCATCGACCGCTACCGGCCCGAGCTCATCTGCCAGGACTTCAACCTCGACAAGCTCGACGAGGCGAGCCTGCTCGAATTCCTCGCCTACTACTACAACCGCGAGTCCGACTGGGGCACGCAGGTCGCCACCACCTACAAGGACGGCATGAACGACCGGGCCGCGATGTTCGACTACGAGCGCGGCGGCCCCGCCGGCCTCCACGAGCCCTACTGGCTCACCGACGACAGCATCTCCGACTCCAGCTGGTGCTACACCGAGGGCATCGGCTACTACCCGGTCGAGGTCCTGGTCCACTCCCTCGTCGACCGGGTCGCCAAGGGCGGCACCATGCTCCTCAACGTCGCCCCCACCGCCGAAGGCGTCATCCCCCCGGAGCAGCGGGAGATCCTCCTCGGCATCGGCGACTACCTCGCCCGCTTCGGCGAGTCCGTCTACGACACCCGGCCCTGGACCGTGTTCGGCGAGGGTCCGACCACCATGGGCGGCGGCAACTTCGTCGCACCCGTGCGCGGCACGAGCGGCGACCTCCGGTTCACCCGCAGCAAGGACGGCACGGTCCTGTACGCGACCGTCCTCGACTGGCCCGGAACCGAACTCGCGATCCCCACCCTCGCCGCCGGACGCATCGACCTCACCGGCCTGCGGCGCGCACTCCTCCTCGGCCCCGCCGCCGGAGCGGCCGTCGACCTGCCCGGCCACCGCCAGGACGACACCGGCCTCCACCTCGCCCTCCCCGCCGCCGAAGCCCCCTTCGCCTCGCCCGCGTACGTGGTCAAGCTCGAATTCGCCGACCGCGTCCCGGACCTCGCGACCGATTGACCCCGAGTGCGCCGGGGCGATTGATGCAATCAATTCATCCCATCAACAGTAGTCCGATGGGATGAAACGGATGAACACCACCGTTTCCGATCGCATTGGCGAAAGGATGCAAGAAAAGATCTGATGTTTTTGAGCCTCAAGTATTGACGTGAGGAAGCGCACGACTTTACCGTTACAGTTCCAACCGGACCGCAAAGGAGCGGGTGTGAGCACCACGAACCAGAAGCACCTGACGACAGGATCCGACCGGTGACCGCCGCGGCACCGGCGCGCACCGCCGCATCGACGGCGCGCGAACGCCGCAGCCGGACCCGCAGGCGGAACCTCCGCCGCCACTGGCAGCTCTACCTCCTGCTCGTCCTCCCCGTCGCGTACTTCGTCATCTTCCAGTACATCCCCATGGCGAACAACGTGATCGCGTTCAAGGACTACAACGTGGTCCAGGGGATCTGGGGCTCGCCCTGGGCCGGCCTCAGCCACTTCGAGCGGTTCTTCGCCAACCCCGTCGCCTGGGACCTCATCCGCAACACGCTGATGCTGAGCCTCTACGGCTTCCTCGCCGGGTTCCCCGTCCCGATCCTGCTCGCGCTGGCGCTCAACGAGGTCCGGGCCCGGTTCTTCAAGCGCACCGTCCAGATGGTCACGTACGCCCCGTACTTCCTCTCGACCGTCGTCGTCGTCTCGATGCTCATCCTGATCTTCACCCCCCGCATCGGATTCATGGCCGACGTCATGGGCTTCTTCGGGGTGAACGCGAACCTCCTCTCCGACCCGAACGCGTTCCGCTCGGTCTACGTCTGGAGCGACGTGTGGCAGACCGCCGGGTACTCGGCGATCATCTACATGGCCGCGCTGGCGGGGATCGACCCGAGCCTGTACGAGGCCGCGCGGCTCGACGGCGCCTCGCGCCTGCGGAAGATCTGGCACGTCGACCTGCCCGGGATCGCCCCCACGGTCGTGGTCGTGATGGTCCTGTCGGTCGGGAACATCATGGCGGTCGGCTTCGAGAAGGCGTTCCTGCTCCAGAACCCGCTCAACCTCTCCACCTCGGAGATCATCGCGACCTACACGTACAAGATCGGCCTGCTCAGCGCCGACTTCAGCCTCGCGACGGCGGTGGGGCTGTTCAACTCCGTGATCAACCTGATCCTCCTCCTGGCGGTCAACGCCGTCTCCAAGCGCATCACCGGCAACGGCCTGTGGTGAAGGGAGCGCCTGCAATGACACTCGAAACCGCGACCCCGCCGGCCGCTGCGGCGACCGAGAAGCCGAAGCCGCGGCGCCGCCGCTCCACGACCGTGCAGGACACGCGCGTCGACCGCGTCTTCATGGTCGGCGTCTACATCCTGCTGTCGACGTTTCTGCTCATCGTGCTCGTGCCGCTGATCAACATCGTGGCCAGCTCGTTCTCCAGCCCCGCGGCGGTCTCGGGCGGGCGGGTGTTCCTGTGGCCGGTCGAGTTCACGTTCATCGGCTACGAGGCGGTGCTGAGCAACGACCAGATCCTCACCGGCTTCGGGAACTCGGTCTTCTACGCCGTGGTCGGCACGCTCGTCAGCGTCGCGCTCACCGTGATGATCGCCTACCCGCTCTCGCGCACCGAACTCGTGGGCCGCAAGATCCTCATCGGCGGCGTCCTGTTCACGATGCTGTTCTCCGGCGGCCTGATCCCGACCTACATGGTCGTGCGCGCCCTCGGCCTGCTCGACACCCGCTGGGCGATCATCCTGCCCGCGGCGATCGGGGCCTGGCAGGTGCTCATCGCGATGACGTTCTTCCGCTCCTCGATCCCCGGCGAGCTGTACGAGGCGGCGCAGCTCGACGGCGCCTCCGACCTCCGCTTCCTGTGGTCGGTGGTGCTGCCGCTGTCGAAGCCGCTGCTCGCGGTCATCGCCCTCATGTACGGCATCGGCCAGTGGAACTCGTACTTCTCCGCGCTGATCTACCTGCGCAGCGAGGACCTCTACCCGCTCCAGCTGGTGCTGCGCGACATCCTCATCGTCAACACCCGCGGCGGCACGAACATCGCCGACCAGCTCGCGGCCCAGCAGATGGCCGACCTGATGAAGTTCTCGCTCATCGTGATCTCCACGGTGCCCGTGCTCCTCGTCTACCCGTTCGTGGCCCGGCACTTCACGAAGGGCGTGATGCTCGGCTCCGTCAAGGGCTGACCGCGCCCACTCCTCATCCCCGTCACCACTCCTCATCGAAAGGCAGTCAACGATGACCAGCAGATTCGCCCGAGCCGCAGCGGCGGGAACGGCGCTCGCCGTCGCCTCCCTCGCATTCGCCGCGTGCTCTTCCGGACCGGAGACCACTCCGGACGACGTGATCACCATCTTCGCCCCCCAGGACGCCGCCCAGGGCCAGGACCTTGAGAACAACGCGTTCACCGAACTGATCGAAGAGAAGTTCGACGTCGACCTCAAGTTCGAGACCACCAACTGGGACGGGACCGCGGCCGCCGAGAAGCGGCAGATCTCCCTCGCCAGCGGCGACTACCCCGACGCGTACATGCTCATCCCGTGGGTCGACCAGTTCTCCATGGAGGAGCTGGTGAAACTCGGCGGCCAGGGCGTGATCCTCCCGCTCGACGACCTCATCGGCGAGGACACCCCGAACCTCACCGCCGCGTTCGAGAAGGAGCCCGGCTTCCAGGAGCTGGCGACCGCCCCGGACGGCAAGATCTGGGGCATCCCCGCGTGGAACGACTGCTACCACTGCTCGTACCCGTCGAAGCTGTGGATGAACTCCGCGTGGCTCGACACCCTCGGCCTGGAGCAGCCCACCACGCCCGAGGAGCTGCGGACCGTCCTTGAGGCCTTCAAGACCCAGGACCCCAACGGGAACGGCCAGGCCGACGAGATCCCGCTCTCCGCATCGGGCGGCGCCACGCTCCTGTCGTACCTGATGAACCCGTTCCTCTACACCGCCGAGATGTACTCGAACGCGGAGGGCGTCAACCCCTCCGCCCTCGGCGCCGTGAACGGCCAGGTGACCCTGCAGGCGACCCGCGACGAATGGCGCGACGCCATCTCGTACGTCACCTCCCTCTATGCCGACGGGCTCATCGACGAGGGTGCGTTCACGCAGAACGGCGACGCGCTCACCGCCAAGGGCAACAGCGCGGAAGGCGTGATCCTCGGATCGGTCGCCGTCATGCACCCGTGGTTCGTCAGCGCCGACAACGAGGACGGCCGCTACGCGCAGTACGACCCGGTCGCGCCGCTAGCCGGCCCCGGCGGCGACGACACCTACTACAGCGGTGGCGGCGCGGGCGCCGCGCCCGGCGCGACCTTCGTGATCACGAACCGCTCCAGCGAGGCCAAGCAGCAGAAGCTCATGCAGATCATCGACTTCATGGTCTCCTACGAGGGACACCTTCAGGCCGAGTTCGGCGTCGAGGGCGTCGACTGGGTCCAGCCCGAGGAGGGCGACGTGGCCCTCGACGAGTCGCTCGAACCGAACTTCGAGCTCACGACCGCCCCCAGCGGCGAGCAGCTGAAGAACGCGTGGGGCCCGATGGCGCAGTTCTTCTCCGACGCGGAGTTCCGCAACAGCCAGGTCACCGCGACGGACATCTACACGGCCGAAGGCTACGAGCGCCGCCTCTTCGAGGCCACGAAGCTCTACGAAGGACACGAGTCCGCCGAGCTGTTCCCCTTCTGGGAGGTCAAGATCACCGGCGACACCGCCACGGAGCTCGCCACGATCCAGACCAACATCGAGAACTTCATCGTCCAAGCGAGCGCCGAATTCGTCACCGGCGTCCGCGACATCGACAGCGACGCCGACTGGGACGAGTTCCAGCAGAACCTCACCGACCTCGGCGCCGACCGCTACGTCGAGATCTACCAGACGGCCTGGGACGAGTCGAAGTAGTCCCCGTCCTCCACGACACCGGCCCGTGTCCCCTTTCGGGGGACACGGGCCGGTGTGCGAGCGGTTCTTGTCGGACCCGTCGGCGAGGATGGCGCCTACGGTTCCCCTCTGGGTGCCCGGAGATGACGGTTTCACGAATGTGTTTCTGCAGGTTCATCATATCATAGATAAGTATGAGTAGATTTTATGATAAGAAGCCGTTTCGTTAGCTAACGCCCTCATGCATCGCGCATAATCGAGTAACTTACCCTCGGTTTCAACAAGAATCAGCACTGGCATGTTCAGGGTTGTTCCACAACTTTTGATCTTGTTGATTGTTCACCATCTCCAACCTGTCTCTTGGCATCAAAACGAATCCGGTAGATTGTTAAGTTCGGGGGCGCTCGGTCAAACCCACCCATCCGCTCCTCGTTTGGAAATGCTGGATGCGAATGCAATCCAAGCAAATCAGACAGAATCTAACGATCATTTTTAAGCCGAACAATTTGCGCTTCCCGGAGGAATGGCAAATGATGGGACAGGTATCTGAGCAGCAGCGCGGAACGGACTGGGGCATCTGGGACCTGCACGTCCACACCCCTGCGTCAATCGTTCAACAGTATGGAGGCAATACCGATGAAGTTTGGGATCGCTACATTGCTGAGCTTGGACGCGTTCCTGAAGAGATTAAGGTAATCGGAATCAATGACTACTGGTTTCTCGACGGTTACCGCAGAGTCCGTGCGGCCTTCGAAAACGGGCAATTGCAGAACCTAGAAGAAGTTCTGCCGGTCATTGAAATGCGCCTAGATCAGTTCGGTGGCACGGATGGAAAGCTGTCTAGGGTAAATCTGCACGTCATATTTGATCCGGAGCTTGGGGCGGACGTGATCCAAGCCCAATTCATTAATGCGATGCAACCTCGAGTCAAACTATCACCGGAGCATGACCAATTGAATTGGGGCGGCACGATCACCCGTGATTCACTAATCGATTTTGGCAAGAAGATCAAAAAATCTGTTCCAGTTGCTCAGCTGAAAAACTACGGATCAGACCTCAAGGAAGGGTTCAATAATCTCAATGTCTCCCTAGCGGATGTAGAGAAGGTTCTGGAAAGTCCATACTTTCAAAACAAAGCACTAGTTGGAATTGGCAAGACGGAATGGGCTGATATTAAGTGGTCTGATCAGTCGATTGCTGCCAAGAAAAATGTGGTCAATAAAGCAAATTTCATATTCACGGCATACAGCGATACCTCACGTTGGGAAGGTGACGTCAAGTCATTGCGGTCGAGTGAGGTAAACTTTCGTGTCCTAGATTGCAGCGATGCGCATGACTTTTCAGACTCCCCTGAATCTATGCGACTTGGGGCATGTCAGACATGGTTGAATACAACTCCCACATTTTCTGGTCTTTCGTATGCGCTAAAGGAATTTGACCGCAGGGTCTATGTTGGCTTGGAACCGCCCGCTCTTGCTCGAATCAGGAAGAATCCCGAGCGATTTATAACCAACATCGAAATCCGGTCGGAGAATCCCAAACACAATCTTTTCGACTACTCCATTCCACTCAATCCAGGATTTGTGGCCGTCGTCGGCAACAAGGGCCAGGGCAAGTCTGCGCTGCTAGATTGCATTGCTCTGGCTGGAAATTCCTCCCGAATTGGAGAGTTCGCCTTCCTGACGCCAAGCCGGTTTCTCCGGCCCAACAACAAAAAAGTCGCTAAAGAATATTACTCAGAAATAAGATGGGAAACTGGGGCAGCCCGCCGTGTGCGACTTCACGAAGAATACGATCGGTCTACTCCAGTTTCGGTGGAGTATCTTCCGCAGGCATTTGTGGAACGAGTGTGCAATATCGATCCTGTTGGCGGAGAAGCTGATGAGTTTGAACGGGAGCTGCGAACCGTCCTTTTTACCCATATTCGAGAAGAGGACCGTGCTGAGGAGAAGAATTTTGACGCACTTCTTTCACAGAAAGCTCAAGCCTCAAGGGCAGAAATAGATCGAATCCGAGACAGTTTGCGTGCAGTCATCTCTATGTATACCGCTACTACCGCTTTCCTTGCAGAGCATAGTCTTAAGGAGGTCGAGGGAAGACTTACATTGCGAGAAGAGGAGTTGGCGGAAGCTAACACCGCGCTGAAGTTCGACCAGGCCGCTCTTGCCGAAATCGACGCCTCGAGCGTGAAAAATCCCGAACTTGACATTCTAAAAGCTCGCTCAGAAGATGTAGAACTCAAACGAGCTGTACTACTGTCGTCCCGCGTAGAAAATGAGCAGGCCCAAGCGAAGACTCGTCAAGCTTTGTCAAGGATGAATGCTATCGCACTCCAGGCTGATGCGTTGCGATCAGATGCTGTCGATTTGGCCGCAGAGGCGCAGATTCTCATGGGAGAGGGTAGTGATCGCTTCCTATCGTTTACAGTCGATTCGTCGGTGTATCTTTCTTGGCGTGACCGAATCGAGGAAGATCTCCGGGCAACCGTGGCAGAGCATTATCGACTGGATCTCGAAATTGAAGTGCTGGAAGCGGAGCGGCGTGAACTAGCGGCGGAATTTGTGATTGCGGATACCGCTCGCGAGCGGGCGCGTCAACGAGTCCTTCAGTCTGAAGAGCGTGTCGCATCCATCATCGGTACCGAAAGTGATAACGACTCGCTTTCAAGTCTAGAGGCATTGCGGATGCAAATTGTGCAAGCGCCTGGGCAATTGGATGAGTTGCGCGAGCTAATAATTTCGCACTCTGGTCGTATCCACGCGGTACTTCAGGAGCAGCTTGATGCCGTCTCCAGCCTTTACGAGCCAGCGTCCAGATTCATTTCAAGTTCTGAAGTTGTTCAGAATGCCGGGCTCGAGTTTAGTGCGGATCTTCGAATCCTCCCAAGCTGGATTAGTTTGTCAGGAGCCCTCGACGGACGCCGAAATGGCTCTCTGCCTGAATGGCTTGACGAGATGCCTCAGCGCGTCGAAGGCACTAATTGGTCTCAACTCGCCGGCGAACTCTCTGATGCGCTTAAACGTCTAGAGCATGAGCGAGGAGGTGCTGAATCACCTTTTAGAGATCCTGCTTCCGCGATCAAGAGCACGGTCAATATCGAGGACTTTCTAATGAGCATCTTCGATCTTTCTTGGCTCGAAGTGAGATTCGGTCTGACCGGTGATGGACTGCCGCTTTCTCAGCTATCACCGGGGCAGCGCGGCCTCGTGCTCGCACTATTCTACCTTGTAGTAGATCGACGAACCACTCCGCTAATTCTCGATCAGCCCGAAGAAAACCTTGATAACGAGACTATTGCATCGAAGCTGGTTCCTGCAATTTATGAGGCGGCAGGTCGACGCCAAACAATAGTTGTCACGCATAATGCGAATCTGGCAGTTGTCGGGGATGCAGATCAGATCATTCACTGCAAGCTGAATGAAAACAGGTTCACCGTAAAATGCGGCAGCATTTCCGAACTGAATGTTGCAGAATTTGCCCTTAACGTTCTGGAAGGAACCAAGCCTGCGTTTGATAATCGTCGACTCAAGTATGAATCATTTCCCGAAATCAGATGATCGGTTGAAATTAGATTCTGGCACTCTCTATATCAAGCAGCGTAGAAGTGCAGACATTGTCGTTGCCGCACTAATGTCTCCCTTATCAATGAGAGATCCGATATCGGCAAGTGGAATCCACTCAATGCGTTCAGATTCGAATCCGTCAATAGGTGCGCCAATATGTTGAACGAGCTCTGTTTTGAAGATGTGATGCTCGGCTGTCATCAGCCCCGGAGAGGGCTGAATGTAGCATAGGTAGTGCATTGTTCCAACGGAACGCCAACCAGTCTCTTCCTCAAGTTCGCGTCTTGCGGCAGCCTCGGGAGACTCTCCTTCTTCGATCCCGCCGATGGGGATTTCCCAGCCCCAGGTGTCGGTGATGAAGCGGTGGCGCCACAGGAGGAGAACCTTCTCGTCCTTGACGACGACGGCGCCCGCTCCGGGGCCGGTTTCGATGAGGCGGTGGTCGAGGTGGCGGCCGTCGGGGAGCTCTACGTCTGCGGTTTGCAGATGGACCCACTGGTCGCGGTAGAGGGTTCGCTTGGAGTTGACCTGCCAGCGCATCATGCTCCCGGTTCCGCGAGTTGGACTTCGGCGCGTTCGAGCGTACTCGCTACGGCGGTTTCTGCCGAGTACGGGCGGAGGGCGCGCATGACGCTTGTGAGGCGGTCGTGGAGGCGGCCGGATTCCATGCCGATGGCTCGGTCGAGCATGGTTGTGGCTGCGTCGGCGGCTTCGTCGATCTCGCCCTGAGCGGTGAGGACGAGGGCGTATCCGGCCCAGCGGTGGACTTGGCCTCGCAGGTGGGTGTCTGGTGCAGTTCGGATGGCCTCGTCGGCGTAGGTGCGGGCGGCGGCGGTGTCGCCGAGTCGGCGGAGTGCTTCTGCGGTCTGGAGTTGGATGAGGCCGGCGGTCATGTAGGAGACTTCGGGAAGGCTGGGGCCGTTCCAGGCGCGCTCGGCGTTCGTCTCTGCGGCTTCGAGGTGGCGGTGGCAGGCGTTGGTGTTCGCGGCTCGGGCATGCGCTTTGGCGGCGAGGGTGTGGAGGTCGCAGACGAGCGCGGGGTTGAGCTGGTCGCCGAGAGCGTCGAGGACGGTCTCGGTGTGGTCGAGGACTTGCCTGAGTTCGCCCAGGTGCATGGCCTGGTTGGCGAGGAGGGCGTGGAGGTAGCCCTCGAACTGGAGGTCAGCTGAGGCGCGGGCGAGGCTGAGGGCTTCGGCGAAGCGGGCGGTGGCGGCCATCTGTTGGTCGGCGTCGTAGGCGCAGACTCCGGCGAACGCGGTGAGGCTTCCTGCGGCGCGGAAGAGCTGGCGGCCGAGTTGGTTCTCGTAGGCGGCGCGGAGCATGGGGGCGACTCGCTGGTCCAGAATGGCGTTGATCCGCGGGAGCGTCGGCACGCCGCCGACGCGGCGGTACATCTCCTGGAAGTGGGTGCGGGTCTGCTCGATTCTCTGGAGGTCATCGACTGTTATGGCCGCTTCGTGGAGGTGCGGCCGCGTGAGATCACGGGCTGAAGTGATCTGCTCTGGTGCTCGGTCGTCAGCGCCGAGTAGGAGGCGATCCAGTTCAACCTTGTCAACGTCGAGGAGGTCGGCGAGCTTACGGCGGTAGAGCGGTTGCGGGTCGTTTTCACCTCGCTCCCAGCGTGAGACTGTAGTCCGGTCAACTCCGATCCGGTCGGCGAGTTCTTCCTGGCTGATGCCCATGGCCTTGCGTCGTCTGATGAACGCGTCTCGTCGTTTTCCCACGGATCGCCTTCGCCTCGGTGTCTTGCGACTTTCCAGTTCAGCGGCCTGATGCCGCATTTCTGCCGCATGAGTGCGGCATTGATGCTCTGGTTTGGACGATTTGTGCCTGCTGAAATCAAGGCTACGGGCGGGTTGCCATCCAACGCAAGACGGCGGTCACCGATGCACCACAGAGAACGCATCACCCATCCGATCGGAGTACCGACACAGCAGTTTTGGGGGCCTGATGGCGCGCACGGCGACGCAGGAGACGAGGCAAGGCAGCGTGAATGAGTTCGAGAACCTCGGAGAGTGGCAGACCTCGACCGGGAACATTCTGCGACTCAAGGCACGCCGCAAGACCGGGTACGCCTCGGTCTGGTTGGACTACAACGGCCATCCGATCAAGATCGGGCACGCTATTCACGCAGGCGGGGTAGTCCGCGAGATGCGATGGGAAGCGCCTTCGAACGAGCAGACCCCGGCATGGAAGGTCCAGCAGCGGAGCCACATCGCTTCGCTCATTGCCGACTGGCACGCTGGGAACACCCGGCCTGTGCAGCCTGCGCCGCTGCCCACGAGCGTGCTCGGGGTGTTCGACCTCGACGGGTTCCGGTTCGCCGTCGAGCCCACCCTGGCCGCGGAGCACGCGGTGCTGAGCGTAGTGAACACCGAGAACGCCCTCATGCCGGTCGCTGACCTGCTTCACGACAACGGCCGGATCTGCGGCCTCGTGACACGGCCCGGCTGGAAGGGAACGCCCGACGAGCGCAGGCGCCACTGGCGCAGCGAAGCCGAGCACATCCTCACCCTCGCCGCTCAACAAGGGCGGCTCTGAACCATCTCCCTTCAGCGGGGCTGCCGTTGGTGGGCGGCGCGCCCCGCTCCCCCTTTTTCAACCGAGGAGCGACTGCTGTGCACCAACTCATCGCCGCCCCGTTCATGGGCAAATACCTGGTCCTGCGCCCCGGAGAGAGCGGAGGCATCACCATCCCGAAGGCCGACTTCCTCAGACTCACCGCCCTCGGCGGCGACGCACCAACCCCTTCCTGGCTGGTCGACGCTGCGGCTCGCCAGTTCGGAATCGACCTGGCCGGCGCGCCGCTCGACCCGACGGTCCTGATCCGCCAGCCCTCCATGTACGGATACGTGCGCGCCTCCTACGAGCTGAACCTCGGCTGCAACTACGACTGTGAGCACTGCTACCTCGCTCAGAAGCGATTCGAAGGGCTCGATTGGCCCGAAAGGGCCCGCCTTCTGAGCATCATGCGCGACGCAGGCGTGGTGTTCATCCAGCTCACCGGCGGTGAACCGATGATCGACCGACTGTTCACGGAGACCTACGAGCGAGCCTTCGCACTGGGAATGATGATCTCGGTTTCCTCAAACGGGTCTCGCTTGTCCGACCCGCGCATCCTTGCCATGCTCAAGCGCTTGCGCCCGTACCGCATCACGCTATCCGTCTACGGTGCGACCGAGGAGTCCTACGACAAGCTCACCAAGCGCCACGGAGCGTACCGGCGGTTCATCGCAGGGCTCGAAGCCGGAGTTGAGGCCGGTCTGCCGATCAAACTCAACAACATCGTCACCTCGACCAACGACCACGAGGTGGCGGCGATGGAGGACCTCGCACGCTCATTCGGCCTTCCGTTCCACACCTTCGTCAACATGAGCCCGACCATTTACGGGGGCGGTGAGCCTCTCCAAGTCCAATCGACCGAATACCTGCGGAAACGTGAACCGTTCAAAGGCTGCAACGCCGGGCACACGTTCTTTCACTCCGACCCGTTCGGACGAGCGTCGATCTGCAAGATCGGCCGCGACGACGCGATTTCGCTCATGACCGAGGGTCTGCTCGGACTCACCCGCCTCAAGGAGGTCGCCGACCGGCTCATGCTCCGCACCGGGGGCTGCTCCGGATGTGCGCTCTCCGGTACCTGCTGGACCTGCCGTCCGCTCGCAAAGCAGTACCAGGAGTCGAAGGCCCCCTTGGGGATGTACTGCCAGCACGGAGAACCGAGGGGAGGTGAATAGCCATGGCTGCGATGCCGATCACCCTCGAACTCAAGCCGTTCAGATCGACCGATGAGTACGAGACCGACCAGACCGCGCCCGAGTTCGTCGATGACCTCGACGTCCTCGTCGAGTCAGCCGCCTGCTCGTGCAACGCCGGGGACGACAACCCCTACTAGAGAAGATCGCGCGGGCACCGGTGCTGGATACCCACCGGTGCCCGCGCGCTCCCGATACGGTTGGGGACTATGACCGATCCCGCAGCGCTTGCCGAGGTGGTCGGCAAGGCTCCCTGCCTGCCGTCGCTCGGGCCGATCCACCCCGACGAGGACGCCGCCGCGATCTGGTCCGAACTCCTCGCGACCACCGAGGCGGGAGAATACCTCCCGTACGACAAGGATCGGGTCTGGGGCGGAAGGAAGACCGCCCGCATCCTCACCAAGGCGATCGTCGATTCGGACGCGTACGTTCTCATCCCCGTGCTCAATCAAAGGGGTGCGGGCACGGTGGACCTCTACTGCTACGGGAATCTTGAGCGCGCTCGCCGGACGGGAGGCGACGTGGGGGCAAAGCTTGCAGCGGACCATGGCGTCGCCCGTGCTCGACTCGTCTGGTTCGGCAAATTGCCTGACAGGCACGCCCAGCGGACCGTCCGCGTGCAGCTCAAGACGTTCGTGCGCGGCAGCAATTCGTGCACGGACTCCGAGCATGTAGCCGTGTGTGTCGAACAACCCCCTGCATCAGCCAGCGGCTTCCGCGCGTTTGCGGTTAATGCGGGCGAGGGGTTCCCCTTCCTGGCCGAGCGCATTGACCAGGGAATCGACGACGGGCCGGTGCTTACTGTCAAGGACTCCATGAAGGTCGTCGGTGCGATCGGCCCGATGCGTACCCTCCCCGACTCGCGCGGTCGTCTGCGGCTGCTCGGCCAATACTTCGCGGTCCTGCCCGAGTTCCGGGCTAGGGGATTCGGGCGAGCCCTCTGGCGGGCCGCGATGCGGTGGGGCAGCGCCAACGATGCCGCCTACCAGCTTCTGCAGACCGAACTCGATAGCCCCTCGGACCGGATCTGCCGAGCCGACGGACTCAGCGATCTCGGGCTCATGCACACACGAGTCCTGGCCCTCTTAATCATCGGGTTCCCCGTGCTCAGCGAACCGCGGGGGCTTTTGGTTTGCCTTTGCCGCTGGTGACGCCTTGCTCGTTGAGCCAGTCGGCGATCTTCTGGAACGACCAGCCCTCCAATCGCTTGGCGACCATCGCCCGTGCCCACTGGGCGCGTTCCTCGTCGATCTCGAGGCCGGTGGTGCGGCCTTCAGCGTCGTGGGCGGTGCGGTAACCGAAGGGGATCGTGCCGCCAGGCCACTTGCCCTGCTGGCGCAGTTTCGCACGGGCGGAGGTGACGCGTTCGGAGATGGCGTCGAGTTCCATCTCGGTGAAGATCGCCGCGACGTAGGCGATGAGCTTGCCCGACGGTTCGGCGGTGTTGAGCTGCCGGTCGGCGGTGGCGGCGAGCTTGCCGTGCTCCTCGCACCAGGCCAGCAGTCGCGAGAAGTGCACGATCGAGCGTGCCCACCGGTCGATCTTCGCCGCGCACAGCCCGTCGAACTCACCGGACCGCTCCGAGAGCCACGGGCCGAGTTCCTCGCGTTCGAACGGGTCAGTCGAGCCGGAGACGTCGAGGTCCTCGGCCCAGCCGACAATGCGGTGGCCAGCCTCGGCCGCCCACCGCTCGATCGACTCCTTCTGCCGCTCGGGCGAGGTGGTCACGTCCGTCACCCGTGACAGACGGACCACCCCGACGATCCGCAGACCCGTCCGTCGCAGCGCAGCCCGGCGGGTGGTTCCCTTGTTTGCCATTGCAATCCCTCATGACTAGTGACACCATCACATACGACCTAAAGCGGGCGTAGGTGTTTGGTGAAACCGTCATCCACGGATGGGTGGGGGCTAGGGATGGCTATACGGCCTTCAGGTCTTCAGCGGGTTTCGCGGAGGACCTTCACGTCCCACGGGCCCAAGGGAAGCGACGCGCCGGCGGCGTATTCGACCTCCCCGAGGAGGTCGACCGCCGCGGCCGGGAGGGCCACCTCGGTCTCGTCCCAGGACCAGTTGTGCACGAAGCGGATCGTCTCGCCCGCGGCCGTCACGCCGCTGGTCGCCGTCACGCTCGCGTGCTCCGGCCGCCAAGCGGAGGCAGGAGCGAGCCACGCGAACAGCGCCGCGCCGAGCGCGGCGTCGGGCACCGTGCCGACGCAGGTCACGCGCCCCTGCCCGTGCGCCTTCGTCGTCACGGCCGGGAACCGGCCGTAGTGCGGGTGCTCGTACTCCGCGAGCGCTTCGGCCCCTTCGAGGATCAGGCCGTCGGCCCACTGCACCCCGGCCGCCGCGTCGAAGCGCAGCGGCGAGCCGTCCGCGGCCCGCACCGGGACCGGCGCGGGCAGGTTCGCGAACTCGTCGTACCAGACGCCGGCCGCCTCGTGGAGCCGCGCGGGCTTCACTTCCAGGCGGGCCCGCGCCTCCTCGTCGGCGTACCCGGTGCGCGGACCGAGCACCAGGTGCCCGCCCGCCGCCGCATAGCGGTCCAGCCAGTCCAGCAGACCGTCGTCGGCCGCGTAGATCCCCGCCGCCACGAGCACCGGGAACTGCGCGACCGCCTCGCCCGGCTCGCCGAGCTGCTCGGTGTGGACCACCCGCGTCTGAAGACCGGCGTCGAACGCCCCCTTGTAGAACGCGCCCGCGATCGTGTGGAACGAGTCGCGGTCGGCGCCGCCGCCCGGCTTCGCCAGCGCGGGCTGCGCCGCGAGCGCCCACTCGCTCTCCTTGGAGTGCAGGACCGCGACGTCGACGTCCGGCACCAGCCCGTCCAGGTCCGCGCCCGCCTTCCGCAGCTCCGCGCCCAGGCGCGCGAGCTCGCGGTAGGTCCGGCCGGGCCGCTGGCTGTGGGGGAGGATGCCGCCCCAGTAGGTCTCGGTGCCGAAGTGGAGCGTGTGCCAGTGCCAGTACTCGATCATGCGCGCCCCTCGCGACACCAGCGCCCACGCGGCCTGGCGCCACTGCCCGTCGTACGCGGGCATGTTGTGGAATGACTCGCCGATGGCCTGCGCGTTCGTCTCCGTCACGAGGAACGGCTCCTGCCGCGCCCCGTACATCGCGTCCGCGGACCGGTACAGCGCCCAGACCCCCTCCTGCGACCAGTGCCGGTCGTCGGCCGGCGCCTGCGGCAGCGCGAGCGAGTCCTGCATCCGGTAGTACGGGTTCCCGGCGGTGACCGACATCCGCTCGGCCACGGCCCGCTCGTCGATCCCGGGCCTGCCGTAGGAGATGCAGGTGGTGACGAACTGGTCCTCGTGCGCGTACTCGCGGGTGATGTCGGCCTGCCAGCCGATGAACTCGGTCGTCAGCTCCGCCTGGAACCGCCGCCACGCCTGCTCGTACTGCGGCTGCGCATTGCCGTCCGGCCGCCACAGGTCCGCCCACGTGGACAGCTTGTGGGACCAGTAGACCAGGCCCCATTCGCGGTTGAGGGTCTCCACGTCGCCGTACTGGTGCCGCAGGTAGTCGGTGAACCGCTGGAACACGCCCTCGTTCGAGAACAGGTGGAGACCGGGCTCGTTGTCGACCTGGAAGCCGATCACGGCCGGGTGGTCGGCGTACCGCGCGAGGATCTTGCGGATCACGCGCTCGGCGTGGAACCGGAAGCCCGGATGCGTGTAGTCGACTTCTTGCCGTCCGCCCCAAGGGATGCGCTCCCCGGTGCGGCGGTCCCCGGCGATCTCGGGGTACTGGCGCGCCAGCCACGGCGGCACCGCGTACGTCGGCGTGCCCAGGACGACGCCGATGCCGTGCTCCAGCGCGCCGTCCAGGACGGGCTGGAGCCAGTCGAGGTCGAAGCGCCCGTTCTCGGGTTCCCAAGTGCTCCACACGGACTCGCCGACGCGGATCACCGAGAACCCGGCCTCGGCCATGAGGTCGAGGTCCTCCTCCAGGCGCTGTTTCGCGCTCTCGGTCTCGAACCCGCCGAGGACGTCGGGCTGGTACTCGTAGTAGTAGGCGGCGCCGAACAGGATCGGCTGGGGCCAGTCGGACATCAGGTTTCCTTAGTCGTCAAGTGATCTGGGTGTTGTTCAGTGAGGGGCGACTTCGAAGATCCGGGCGCTCGGGCCCGGCGGGACGTCGAGCACGGGCACGCCGTCCCGGTCCGTCCACTTCCACTCCGGCAGCGACGCGGGGTAGACCTGCCGCACCGCGCGCCCCCGCAGCTCGGGCAGTGCGATCTCGGCGGCGTCGCCGCGCGACCAGACCGCCAGCAGCGACCCCGCATCGGCCTCAAGGAGCAGCGCGATCACCTCGTCGTCCCACCCGGGGAGCCCCAGCGGCCACGCCGGGCGGGAGACCGCGAGCCGTGAGCGCCGGTCCCGGTGCAGCGCAACCGCTTCGCGGACCAGCGCGGACTGCTCGTCGCCGAGCTCGTGCAGGAACCCCGAGAGGTACATGCGGCCCATGACGCCCGCGGTCATCGCGAACGCGGTCGCCTCGGGCGTCATGCCCGCGTCGGGATACGCCCAGTTCCCGGCCTGCTCGGGCAGGACGCTCGCGGGCGCCGCCGCGGCGATCGTCGCGTACCGCCGGTAGTCCTGCTGGTCGCTCGTGGACTGGAGATGGACGGCCGACAGCAGGTGGTGGTCCATGCGCATGCCGCCCGACGAGCAGCTCTCGATCAGCAGCCGCGGATGCCGCTCCTGCACCGCGAGGATCCAGTCCCGCAGCGCCCGCGTGTGCCCCAGCAGCCCCGCGCCCGGCGCGGCCGCGCCGACGTCAGTCCCGGCGCCGATGTTGACGTTGTAGTCGAGCTTGAAGAACCCGATCCCGAACTCGTCGACGAGCCGGTCCACGGTCTCGTCCAGCAGCGCGCGCGCCGCAGGGTGCCGCAGGTCCAGCTGGAAGTGGTTCCCCTCGACGACGCGCTCGCCGTACCGGCAGAACAGCGCCTCGTCCGGCAGCGTCGCCGCGACCGGCGAATCGACGCCCACGCCCTCCGGCTCCAGCCACAGGCCCGGCCGCATCCCCGCGCGGCGGATCGCGTCGGTCACCGCCAGCAGCCCGTCCGTGAACCGGCCGGCGCCCTCGCGCCACTCGCCCGCGCCGGACCACCAGCCCTCCCCGGGCGCCGAGAACCAGCCCGCGTCGATGCAGAAGTACTCCGCGCCCGCGGCCGCCGCGGCCTCGATGAGCGGCAGCAGCTTCTCTGTGGACGGATCGCCCATGAGCGTGTTCATGTAGTCGTTGTAGACGACCGGCAGCCGCGTGTCCGCCGTGCGCGGCACCCGGATCGCCCGCCGGTACCCGGTCAGCGCCGCGAACGCCGCGTCCCGGCCGCCGTCGGCCACGGCCACCCCCGCGGGCACGCTCGTGAACTCCGCGCCCGGCGCCAGCCGCTCGGCGAACTGGTGCTCCAGGTCGGTCGGCCCGAGGACCCCCACGGTCACCGAGTCCGCCCCGCGCGACAGCTCCCAGTGCCACCCCGCGCTCGTCTCCACTTGCCACGCGACCGATGTCCCGTGCTCCGAGGCGAGCACGCCAGTGGGCAGCACCTCGCCGCTCGACCACGACCCGTGGCTGGTCACCGCGAAATGCCCGCGGCCGGCGTACCCGAACTGCGCGAACGCCAGGTCCGGCAGCAGCTCGGCGATCGGCCGCTGCTCCCAGCGCCCTTCCCCGAGCCACTCGCTGCGGCCCCACAGCACGTCGTACCCGGTGCCGGGGACCGTGAAGACCGCGGACGTCAGCATGGTGAGCACGAGGTCGCGGTCGCCGGTGTTGCGCACGGTCTGCGTGATCTGGAGCCCTGGCCCGGCGGCGCGGAAGGCGGTCGTGACCTCGATGCCGCGGCCCTCTTCGCGCTGGCGCACGCGCAGCACGTCCCCGTCGGACTCGTGGTCGACGTAGCGCAGCCGCACCCCGGTCGCCGACCGCACGTAGATCTGGGTATTGTGCTCGCGGTTGCGGCCTCCGGTGTGCAGCTCCACGATCGGGCAGGGCGCCACCGCGGACGCCGCCTCGGGGCCCGCGGCGAGCCGGACGAGGCGCACGGGCCCGTCGTCGTACGCGAACCGCAGGTGCAGCCCGGGCCGGTCCCAGGCGAACTCGGTTCCGCTCATCGATGCATCAAAGGTCATATCTTTACGATCATCCCGTAGTGGCGACTGAAGCGTCAAGGGGAGAACGTCCAGAATTCCGCGCCGAATCTCGGAGATCGCGCGACTGGCGAATCGAATAGATCGAATGAATCGGCGAACGGGTCGCACCCCGCCGCGGACCGCGCGGGTCCGGGACGGGGCGCGACGGCTCGGATCAGATGTTCGATCCGCCGCCGGAGGTGTTGCTCCACCAGGCGCTGTAGCTGTTGAGCGAGTACCGCTTCTGCACGCCGCTGGTCGAGGTGATCTCCAGGCCGAACTGCATCGTGTCGAACGTGGTGTTGCGCAGTCGGCCGTTGTCCGCCGCCCAGCGCCACACGGCCGAGGCGTCGACGGTGCCGGTGGTCGTCTTCTGGGCCGGTATGAGCTGGAGGACGTTCCAGCCCGGGTCGGCCTGCCAGACCGAGGCGTAGAGGACGCCGCCGATGGTCACGTTGGACGCGATCTGGCTGCCCCAGCCGCCCGCGGAGTTCCCCGACCAGTCGGTGAAGACCATGATCTCGTCCTGGTTGTTCGTCGACCAGAGGTCGCTCGTCCAGTTCCAGTGGTCGCTGCCGCCCACCGGCGCCGAAGAGGTGTTGTACCAGAAGCCCGCCGAGTTCAGCTGCGACAGGGGGGTCTGGAGCCTGGTCGAGGTGTTCGGGTAGGACTTGATCCCGCCGCCGGTGTGCGTCGCGTCGACGTACCAGGACTTGATGCTGTTCACCGTGAGGCACTGACTCCCGGCGTTGTCGCCCCAGATGTTGTTGTAGTTCGTCCAGGACCCCTGCGTGTAGCTGCCCCAGCGGTCGCACGTGGAGTACACCTGCGCCTGCGCCGGGGTCGCGAAGCCCAGGAGTCCGGCGATCACGAGGACGGCGAGCACCATCTGCGCGAAGACCGCCTTCTTGTCGACTGCTTTCATCTGACCATTCCTTCCTGCCTGCACGGCCGTGCGGCTCCCACCCCGTCGCGCGGATGCCGCCGCGCGTGGGAGTCCGGCCTGATACATGGACATTCTTATATATCCCGGAAGACATGTCAATGTTTGATTGCCTTACCAAACAAAAAAGAGGTCTGATGATTGCGCCTATGCGGCAAGGACCTTCTGCTCGGTCTCGCGCGCCGCGGTGACCGTGGCGGAGTCGCGGGAGGGCCAGGCGAGGAGCGCGGCGACGGCCGCAGTGAGCGCCACCGCGGCGAGGACGGCTGCGGCCGTCCCCGTGTTCGCCTGCGCGGCAAGCCATCCGGCGAGCGGGTAGGTGAGGAGGAACCAGCCGTGGGACAGGGAGAACTGCGCGGCGAACGCGGCGGGCCGGCCGGTCGGCGTGGAGGAGGCGGTGACGATCCGCCCGGTCGGGGTGAGGATCGCGCCGGTCGCGACACCGAGGACCGTCCACAGCGAGAGGAGCCCCGCCCAGCCGAGGACGCCGCCGCCGAGTGCGGCGGTCAGGAGCGCCAGTCCCGCGGCGAGGGTGAACGCGGCCGGGACCATGACGGTCCGGTCGTTGACTCGCCGCAGCAGCCGCGGCAGGGCGAGTGCGGCGGTCATCGAGCCGATGCCGAAGGCGCCCAACGCGATGGCGACGTCGCCGTTGCCGCGGCCGAGCACGTCCTGCACCAGGACCACGGTGTCGACCACGACCATCGCCGTCGCGGCGGCCACGGCCAGGTGCGCCAGCAGCAGACCCCGCAGCCGTGGCGTTGCGGCGTAGAGACGGAACCCGCGGGTGGTCTTGGCCCACCGGCCTTCGCCGTGCGCGGCGGGCGCGAGCTTCGGCAGCGCGACCGAGACCACCAGGACTGCCGAGGCGAGGAAGCCGATCGCGGTGCCCGTGAACAGCCAGTTGTAGGAGACGGCCGCCAGCAGGGCCGCGGCGAGCATTGGGCTGAAGAGGCTCTCCAGGTCGTAGGCGAGGCGCGAGAGCGACAGCGCCTTCGTGTAGTCCTCCTCCTCGGTGAGGACGTCGGGGATCGTCGCCTGGAATGTGGGAGTGAAGGCCGCCGATGCGGACTGGAGGACCAGGACGAGGACGTACACCTGCCACACCTCGGTCGTGAACGGCAGCGCCAGCGCGACCGCGGCCCGTGCGATGTCCATGCCCACCATGAGCTTCTGGCGCGAGACGCGCTCGGCGAGGGCGGTCGCGATCGGGCCGACGACGAGGTACGCGAGCATCTTGACCGCCAGCGCGGTCCCGAGGACCGCGCCCGCCCGCGCCCCGGCGAGGTCGTACGCGAGGAGGCTCAGCGCCACGGTCGCGAGTCCGGTGCCGGTCAGGGCGATGACCTGCGCGGCGAACAGGTGGCGGTAGGTGCGGGAACAGAGTACGGAGAGCACGGCGGGTCCTCGGTCCGGGGATGCTGATGCTCCGACCGTACCATCATGTGCGCACTTGCGCACACGTCGCCCATATGTGCGAGCCTACTGGTGCCAGGGCTCCCCGGTGACCTGGTGGTCCGCGCGGCTCAGGGCCTCGACGACGAGCCTGCGCAGGTGCCCGTCGGTGAGCGAGTAGACCGCCCGCCGCCCCTCGCGCCGCGGCTGCACCAGCCCGGCGAGCCGCAGCTTCGCCAGGTGCTGGCTCACGGCGGGCCGCGCCGCCCCGGTGGCCTCGGTCAGTGCGGACACGTCGGCCTCGTCCTGGGCGAGGACCCACAGCAGGTGCAGGCGGGTCGAGTCGGCCAGGAGCGCGAACACCGATGCGGCATTGGCGAACTGCTCGCCGCTGGGGGAGGCGTGGTGCAAGGGCTTTGCAGGAGCAGGTGTCTCGCGTTCGGGCATGCCGCCATCCTACGTCCGCCCGGGCCGCCCGAGCCTCTTCCGCGATCCCGGTCCGATCCGGGTCGGCGCGTTCCCCGCGAACCGCCGCCCCGTGTCCGTCTCCGATGCCTCGCCGCGTCCGCCCGGCCCCCGCGCACCACGGGGCCGAGCGGCGAAGGTCAGCCCGAGATCAGCTCCTGGGCCTTGGCGGTGTAGTCCTTGATCTCGCCCTGCCAGGCGTAGATGTCGGTCTCGATCGCCGTGTACAGCTCGGCGACCACCTGGTCGTACGTCGAGGTCGCGGTGTCGCGGTAGCCGGTCTCGTCACCGCATTCGGCGAAGGCCACGGCCATGTCGGTCTCGTAGGCCCGCTTGCCGTCGAAGTCGTCGGGGACGTCCTCGGGGAGGTCGGGCACAGGCGGGTTCGTGTCCTCGGCGCGGTCCTCGCCGTCGGGGACCCCCTCGTCGTAGGTCTCGCCGGTGTACAGCAGCGACGAGTAGTCGATCATCGCGAGCGTGCCTTCGTCGTTGAACTCCCAGCCGGGGTAGCCGCGCTCGTCGATGCAGTCGAGGAAGCCGCCGTTGGCGTCGGCGATCCGGGCGGCGTACTCGGCGCCGGCGGCTTCGAGGTCGATCTCCGGCGCCCGCGGGCGCCACTCCCAGTCCACTTGGTCGGTCCCTTCGATCTCGACCTGGTATGGAGCGTCGTAGAGCTGCTCGATCATCTCCAGCTGGCAGCCGCCGGGCTCCGGCCCGCTCTCGCCGCCGCCGCCGAAGTCGAGCGCGCCGTCTTCGCCGCCGCCGGCGTCCTCGCCGCCCGCCTCGGGGTCGTATTCGAGCGCCTCGACCGCCTCCTCGCCCTGGTAGGCGACGCGCCAGGCACGGCGCTCCGCTTCGGAGAGGGCGTCGAACGCGGAATTGTCGAACTCGGGCGTCTCGGGTCCGAGGTCGCTGGTCGCCTCGTAGTAGTCCTGGGTCTCCTGGGACTCCCACATCTCCTCGGTGTCGGCCCACCAGCCGAACCCGTACTGCGCCGCGTCGTCGACGGTCGGCAGGAACGGGTCGGCGGGATAGGAGTAGACCACGGTGTCGACCTCGTAGGGCTCGTTCTGGCCCAGATAGACCATGTCGTGGACGGTGAAGCCCTGCGCCTCAAGGCATTCGGCGATGATCCGGTCCTCGGCGGCGCTCAGTTCCATGTCGAGGCGGATGTTCTCGTTGGCGATCTCGATCAGCTGCGCGGCGTCGAGGAGGCCCCCGCCGCCCGCCGCGTCATCGGACCCTTCGTCCGATCCGTTGCAGCCCAAGGCCGTCATGACGAGGGCCGCGCCGCCGATCGATCCGGCCGCGCGGGCCCATGATGTTGTTCTTCGTTTCATGGGTGGAAGACGCCGCCCGCCGCGGGAGCGGTTGCAGCGCTGCCGGACCGGTCTAAGCCTGCGCAGCCGCGGGCGCCGCGACCGGTGGCAGGAGCCGGGGCTTGCGGCGGCGGATGCTTCCCAGAAGGACGCCGCCGACGACCAGGACGCCGCCGAGCGCTTCGGGGAGCGTGACGGTCTCGCCGAGGATGAGCCAGGCCGCGGTCATGCCGGTGACCGGCACGAGCATCGAGAACGGGGCGACCACGCCCGCCGGGTGGCGGGACATGAGCCAGGTCCACAGGCCGGAGCCGACGACCGTGCCGACGAGCACGGTGTAGAGCAGCCCGAGCACGGCCGCGAGCGCGCCCGGGTCGCTGTAGTCGGTGAGCGAGAACGCGATCCGCGAGGGCCCCTCGACGACCAGCGCGAGCGCGAGCATCGGCAGCGGCGGGACCACGGACATCCACAGCGTCAGGTGCAGCGGGTTCGCGGCCCGCGCCTGCCGGTTCGCGACGTTGCCGATCGCCCAGCCGAGCGCGCCCGCGAGCGTCAGGAGGAACGGGATCACGCTCGCGTGCTCGGCCCGCTGCCAGCCGACCACCGCGAGGCCTCCGACCGCGACGAGGATGCCGAGCAGCTGCGGCCCGGAGACGCGCTCGCGCAGGAACGTCGCGCCCAGGAGCATCGTGAACGGCCCCGACGCCTGGAGCACCAGCGACGCCAGACCCGTGGGCATCCCCGCGGCCAGGCCCCAGTACAGGAACAGGAACTGGAGCACGCCGAAGCCGAACCCGTACCCGATCAGCCAGCGCAGCGGCACATCAGGGCGCTTGACCAGCAGGACCGTGGGGATCGCGATGAGCGCGAACCGGAGCGCGACGAGGAACATCGGCGGGAAGTGCTGGAGCGAGGCGTCGATGGCGATGAAGTTGAGACCCCACATCACGGCGACGGCCACGGCGAGCAGAACATGGCGGACGGGCATCGGTCCATGATGACCGCGCCGACCGCGCGTGACAAACGGAAAAGGACGTGACCTTTACCGTCACCCGAGCCCGCTCGCGCGCAGCGTCAGGTTCAGCCGCCCGGTCAGACCGAGCCCGGCCGGGGCGGTGCCCGGGAGGATGCGCGGGACGCCGTGGAACGCCAGGCGCGAGGGCCCGCCGAAGACGAACAGGTCGCCGCTGCGCAGCTCCAGGTCGGTGTACGGCCGCGAGCGCGTCTCGGTGTTGCCGAACCGGAAGACGCACGTGTCGCCCAGGCTCACCGAGACCACCGGCGCGTCCGAGCGCTCCTCCCGGTCCTGGTGCATGCCCATGTGCGCGTCGGCGTCGTAGAAGTTCACCAGCGCCATGTCGTACACCGCGGGCGGCGCCTCGCCGTACGCGGCGGCGAGCGCCCCGCGGGCGAGGTCGCCGAGTTCGGGCGGGAACGGTTTGACGGGGGCGCCGTCGTCGGTGGTCTTCGAGTACGCGTACGGCCGCCAGTGCCAACCGAGGCACACCTGCTTCGCGGTCATCGTGCCGCCGCCCGGCGTGCGGACCGTGCGCATGCCCGCCGGGTTCCGGGCCCACTCGCGGCAGGCGGCGACGAGGTCTCGCTGGCCGTCGGCGTCGAGCCAGTCGGGCACGAGGACGGCGCCGGGCGCCACCTCGGTCCGGCTCCTTGGGAACAGCTCGTCGCTCACGGCCGTCAAGTCTAGGGGATTGACGGCGCCGGATATGGTGGATCGTGCGCCGATTCGTGTTGATCGCAGGGGTTCTCGGGCTGCTGGCCGCCGCGGGATGCCAGGGCCCGCCCGCCCCTTGGGAATCGGAGATGCCAGGCGCGAGCGCCGCCGAGTACGCGGAGGCGCTGCCGTACGAGTTCCACCCGACCGCCGACGTGTGCCCGACAGAAGCGCAGGTCCTTGAGGCGTTCCCGGCGATGACGGGCTTCGAGCGGACCGAGGCCGAGGTGTACACCGACGCGCTCGACACCGCGGTCGCGGTCTACGACAACGGGGACCCCGACGCGGACTCGCTGCGCGAGGTCGCGAGCGCGGTCGAGTGCTTCTTCTGGATCGACGACGCCGACTTCGTGAACGTCACCTTCAGCGTCTACCTCTTCGAGGAGAGCGCCGCCGACGCGTACGCCGACCGGGCGCAGGGGGAGGAGCACCCGTCGCCGGAGTGGGACCAGGCGTCGTACGCGCTCGCCGACGCGGATTCGGAAGCGTTCAGCGACTACTGGTTCACCGCGAGGAGCGGGCACGTCGTGGTCACCGGCGGGGGCGCGATCGACAACGCGGGCATGACGAAGGAGGAGACCGCGGATGCGCTGCTCGCGCTCGCGGTGGTCAACGGCGATCCCCTCTGGGAGCGGTAGCGGCCCAGTGCCGCAGGTGCGCCTCGACCGACCACGCCGAGATGCGGTCCGTGTCCGGCTCGGCGGGGAGCGGCGTCGTTCCGGCGTCGAGGAGCGATTCGATGCGGTCGCGGACCGCGGCGATCTCCGCGAGCACGGCGTCGAGGTCGGGGACGGCCCCGGACTTGACGGCGAGCACGCGCTCGCGCTGCTCAGCGGGCATCGGCAGGGTCAGGCGGGCGTGCTCGGTCATCTCCAGGCCCTGGAGGCCGAGCCGGAGGGCGTGGGACGCGAACTTCGTGTCGTAGCCGTGGGCCGCGACGAGTTCGGGCCGCTTCGGCATGTCCTTCTGACGGCCGCGGCCCAGGAGCATCGCGACCTGGCCGTCGAGGTACCCGACGGTCCGGCGCGCCGCCTGCTGGGAGAGGAACGCCGGGCCGAGGGCGCGCAGCTCGTCGCCGAGTGGCGTCGAGCGGAACACGGACTCCTTGGGCGCGTAGAGGACCAGCAGCAGGTTCGGGTTGCCCGCGACGGCGAGGCGCAGGAACTTCCGCAGCGAGTACAGGGTGCATTCGCGGTCCCCGGCCTGGGACCGGTGGCCCTCGGGGCGGTCGCGCCGCGTGTAGTGGTCCAGGGGCCCGGCCAGGCCCATGACGTGCTCGGCGGGCTCGATGAACACGCCGTTCTCGTCATGGTCGCTGACCCCGGCGATGGCGAGCCCGTGGACGCCCGAGCCCGCCTCAGTCCGCAGGATCTCGTTGGCGCGAGCAACAGCGTCAAGACCGGCGGTCATGTCGTCTCCGTTCACAGCCGCGGGTCCACCGGCTCGGATTCCAGGGCCAGCACCGCGAACACGTACTGGTGGATCTGCCACAGTGGAGCGTTCTCGGCGGTCAGGTCGAGCGCCTCGACGCCGAGGGCGTACTCGCGCAGCGCCTGGGACCGCTTGTGCTGCAAGCGGCGCTGGCGCAGCGCGACGAGCCGCTCGGGCTCGGTGTAGTCGGCGCCGTAGATGATCCGCAGGTACTCCCGGCCGCGGACCTTCAGGCCCGGTTGCAGTTTCGGGCGGTCCTCCAGGACCGGCTTGACGACCATGCCTTCACCGCCGTCGGCGCACAGGTCGATCCACCACCGGGTCGCCTCGTCCTCGTCGGCGGTGCCGAGTGCGACGAACCGCCGCCGCGTCTCCAGCAGCAGCCCCGAGCCGTCGGCGGCGGTGAGCGCGTCGATCCACTCCAGGTGCCGGTCGTGCCGGTGGTCGGCGCGGTTGCGGCCCTCCGTGGCGAGGACCTGGAACGGCGCGAGCCGCACCCCGTCGAGACCCTCAGTGGGCCAGCAGTACCGCTGGTACACCTCCGCGAACGCCTCCATATTGGAACGCCGCGAATCGGTCCGCGCGGCGAGGCCGGCCACGTCCAGTCCCCGCGCCGCCGCGGCCTCCAGCACCGCCGCAGCGGCCGGGAGCGCGGCGAGGCCCGCGGCCGCGACGCCCGCGAACTGGTCCTCGATGAGGTCCCGGGCCTTCGCCGACCAGGGGAGCAGCTCGCAGTCGAGGAGCATCCAGTCGGTGTCGAGCCGCTCCCACAGACCCGCCGCGGCAGCGGCGGCCGCGACGCGGTCGAGCACGCCGGTCGTGAGCGCCTCGTCCTCGAAGAACGCCCGGCCGGTCCGCGTCAGGAGCGCGCCCCACGGCGCCGCGTCGAGGCCGAAGCGCCGCTTCGCGGTCTCAGGGTCGCGGCACACGAGCGCGACGGCCCGCGACCCCATGTGCTTCTCCTGGCACACCACCCGCTCGGCGCGCCCGCGGTACTGCGCGAACGCCTGCGCCGGGTGCTCCAGGTAGCCGTCCGTGTCGGAGGCGTCGACGGGCGCCATGGTCGGCGGCAGGTACAGCAGGCGCCGCGGGTCGTCCGCGAAGCGGCTCATGACCTCCAGTGCCGCCGCCGCGTTCTCGGCCCGCACCTTCACCGTGCCCACGAGCCCGGTCTCCAGGTGCCGGTCGCCGGCCACGTCGGTGATGTCGAGCGTCGCCGCATCCCGTTCGGCCGCAACGGGGGCGAGGGGCCGGACGGGCTCGTACCACTCGCGCTCGGCGTCGACGGCGACCAGTTCGCGCTCGGGGTAGCGCAGCGCGGTGAGCTTCCCGCCGAAGCAGCAGCCGGTGTCGAGGCAGATCGTGTTGTTGATCCACTGGGGATCGACGGTGGGGGTGTGGCCGTAGACGACCGCGGCCGCGCCGCGGTACTCCTCGGCCCACGGCAGGCGCACCGGCAGCCCGTACTCGTCGGTCTCCCCGGTGGTGTCGCCGTACAGCGCGAACGAGCGCACCGCCCCCGAGGCGCGGCCGTGGAACTCCTCTTTCAGACCCGCGTGCGCGACGACGAGGCTCCCGCCGTCGAGCAGCAGGTGCGCCCGCAGCCCGTCCATGAAGGCGCGGGCCTCCTCGCGGAACGCCTCGTCCTCGGCGCCGAGCTGTTCGAGGGACTCGGCCAGGCCGTGCGTCGCCTTCACCTTGCGGCCGTTCAGGGCCCGCACGAGCTTGTGCTCGTGGTTGCCCTGCACGCACAGCGCCGTCCCGGCCTTCACCATGCCCATGACCAGGCGCAGCACACCCGGCGTGTCGGGCCCGCGGTCGACCAGGTCGCCCACGAACACCGCCTTGCGGCCCTCCGGGTGCGCGGCGCCCACGGCACGGCCCTGCCCGTCGCGCTCGATCGTCCAGCCCAGGTCCCCAAGCAGCGCTTCGAGTTCGGCGCGGCAGCCGTGCACGTCGCCGATCAGGTCGAACGGGCCGGTCTCCTCCTTGCGGTCGTTCCAGGACTTCTCGGTGACGACCCGCGCGGCGGCGACGGCCTCGGCCCCGGCGAGGTGGTGGACGCGCCGGAACCCCTCCTTCTTCAGGTGCTTGAGGCTGCGCTTGAGGTCGCGGTGGTGGCGGCGCACGACGGACTCGCCGAAGTCCCGGTCCGGCCGGGCGGCGTTGCGCTCCACGGCCACCGACGGCTCGACGTCGAGGACGATCGCGTCCACGAGGACGTGGTGCGACCGCGCCAGCTCGACCAGTTCGGTTCGGGCGCGCTCCTGCACGTTCGTGGCGTCCACGACGGTGAGCAGCCCGAGCCGCAGCCGCGTCCCCACGATGTGGTGGAGCAGCTTGAACGCCTCGGCCGTCGCGGCCTGGTCGGTCTCGTCGTCGGCGACGAGGCCCCGGCAGTAGTCCGACGAGATCACCTGCGTGGGTTTGAAATGCGTCGCGGCGAACGTCGACTTCCCGGACCCGGAGACGCCGATGAGGACGACAAGGGACAGTTCGGGGACGCTGATCGTCTGCGGCTCGGTCACGGTCGCGTC
The DNA here is from genome assembly GCF_003002955.1 of Glycomyces artemisiae. Taxonomy (GTDB): domain Bacteria; phylum Actinomycetota; class Actinomycetes; order Mycobacteriales; family Micromonosporaceae; genus Glycomyces; species Glycomyces artemisiae. The sequence continues at coordinate 109,341 of NZ_PVTJ01000011.1, read as the reverse complement.
AGTCACGGTCGAACACTCCCATCTGCGTCGGACTCCCCGCTTCGGGGTCGACGGTGCCGACCCCCTCGATCCGGACCCGGTAGCCGTACCGGGCCGCGACTCCCTCGGCCCATGCGGCGAAGCGGTCCCGTTCCCATTCGAAGCGGTGGTCGGCGTGCCGCATCTCGTGCGCGCCCAGGCCGTACCGGGCGTTGAACTCGGCGTTCGGCGTCGTCACGATGACGGTCCGCGGCCGGGCGTCGCCGAACACGACCCGCTCCATCGCGGGCAGCCGCCCGGGGTCGAGGTGCTCGATCACCTCCATGAGGACCGCCGCGTCGAACCCGGCGAACCGCTTGTCGCGGTAGACGACCGAGCCTTGGATGAGCTGGAGGCGCTGACGCTGCCGCTCGCCCATCCGGTCGAGCCGCAGCGCCCGCTCCGCCATGCCGAGCGCGCGGGACGAGACGTCCGCGCCGGTGATCCGGGTGTACCGCGGATCGTCCAGGAGCGCGGCGAGGAGCTTCCCGGAACCGCACCCCAGGTCGAGCACCGAGGCGGCGCCGGACGCGGCGAGCGCGTCCATGACGGCGCCGATCCTGATGCGGTGCAGCGGGAGTGACTGCTCAGCGGTGTCCGCGTCCTCGGCGATGTCCGCATCGGACTCCACGGCCTCCGCGACCTCTTCGAGCCGGGCGAACGCCGCCCGCTCGTACGACTTCCGGTGCGCGAGATACCGGCCGGCGATGAGGCCGCGCAGCGGGTGCGCGGCGAGCCACTCGCCGCCGGAGCGCACGAGCTTGTCGACCTCGCCGATGTCGACCCAGTAGTGCTTCGCGTCGTCGAGGACCGGCAGCAGCACGTACAAGTGGCTCAACGCGTCCGAGAGACGCACCTCGCCGCGCAGGCGCACGCTCACGTGCCGCGAGTCCGCGTCGAACCCCGGCAGCGGCACCGCCTCGGCCTGCACCTCCCAGCCGAGGGGCTCGAACAGGTCCCGCACGAGCCGCGGCCCGCCCGTGCACGGGACGGCGGGCAGCGCGATCTCCAGCGGCATCGCGGCGGCGGCCAGCTCGGGCCGCTCCTCGCTGACGCCGGTCCGGGCGGTGGAGAAGACCTTCCCGAGCGCCACGGCCAGCAGCGACGAGGCCGCGTAGGGCCGGTCGTTCACGTACTGCTTGAGGGTCGCGTCGCCCGAGGCGCGCGCGTGCGACCGCGCCAGGCGCGCGGCGTCCACTTCGAGCAGGAGCGCGGCCGTGCACCGCTCCTCGCCCGCCTCCGGATAGCACACCCACGCGGTCCCGAAGGTCTGCTCGAACGACTGCACCCGGTCGGGGTGCTTGCGCAGCAGCCGGCCCAGGTCGGTCGCGGGCCTCGCGGTGGTCGTGATCGTCAGCAGCACCCGCCGATCATGCCACCCGCCCCGCACCCGGAGCGACCTGGTTTCGGACACCAGTCCCAAGGGCCGCCCGGCGCTCAGCGGTCGAGCGACGCGATCTTCTCGCGCACGGTGCGGGCGTCGGGGTGGTTCAACTCGTCGAGGATCGCGAGGGCGCGCTCCCAGGTGCGGCGGGCCGCGGCGCGGTCGCCGGTCGCGTGGTGGGTGTCGGCGAGCTTGAGGATCGTGGACGCCTCCTCGTGGCTGTTGCCGAGCCCGCGGTACAGGTCGAGCGCGGCGTTGAAGTGCGCCACGGCCTCGGCGTGGCGCCCGAGCCCGCGGAGGGCGTGCCCGAGGCTGTCGAGGGTCGCGGCCTGGCCGTGGCGGTCGCCGGTGGCGCGCATGAGGTCCAGCGCCCGTCGGCAGTAGCCGATCGCCCCGGCGTGGTCGCCCGAGAGCGTGTGGTTCCAGCCGATCGCGTTGAGGGCGTTGGCCTTGCCGATGTCGTGGCCGACCTGGCCGTACAGGTCGAGCGCCCGCATGCTGCACTCGACGGCCGCGGCGAACCGGCCCTGCCGGTGCTCCACGCGGGCGCGCACGTAGAACGTGTGCGCCTGCTCCACGAGGTCGCCGCGCTCGCGGCACAGCGCCAGCGTCCGGTCGAGGAGCGCCCCGGCCTCGGCATGGCGGGCGAGGCAGCTCAGGGCTTCGGCGCGCAGGCGGCCGGTCTTGATCTGGGCGGGGCCGTCGCCGAGCCTGCGCGCGGCCTCGATCGCGGTGCCGAAGACGGCGGCCTGGTCGTGCCAGCGCCCGCGGTCGAGGTAGTCGCGCATGGTCCAGGAGAGCTGCCAGCAGTGCCGGTCGAAGCCGTGGTCGGCGGCGAGTCCGACTGCGGCCGTGAGCGTCGCGGCCTCGGTGTGGAACCAGTCCATGGCCTCCTCGGCGTCGGCGAACGCGCCGACGGCGGCCGCGTCGAGCGCGGGGGCGAGGGGGAGCGGGTCGCGGTTGGGGTCGATGAGGTGGTTCGCGGCGTGGGCGGTGTGCAGGAGGCGGTCGAGGAGCCGGTGGACGGCGTCGCGGCCTTCGGCTCCGGCGAGCTCGGCGGCGTAGGCGCGGGTGAGGTCGTGGAAGCCGTAGCGGCCGGGCACGGGCTCGCCCAGAAGGTTCGCGCGGGTCAGCTCGGCGAGCAGGCGGCGGGTCTCGCGCGGGGCCTCGCCCGCGACGGCCGCCGCGTCGGCGAGCGGGATCGTCGGTCCGGGATGGACGCTGAGGAGCCGGAAGAGCCGCGCCCCTGCGGGAGTGAGGTCGCGGTAGGAGCAGGCGAAGACGGTGCGGAGGTCGGTGCTCCCGTCCGGGTCGGCGAGCGCGTCGAGCCGGTGCTCGGCGGGCCGCAGCTCCTCGGCAAGGGCCGCAAGGGGAAACGCCGGATCGTTGACGGCCCGCGCGGCGGCGACCGCGAGCGCCAGCGGCAGTCCGGCGCAGGAGGCGATGATCTGGCCGAGCGCCTCCGGTTCGGCGGCGGGCCGCCGGTCGCGCAGCCGCTGGCGCAGGAACCGCTCGGCGTCGGCGGCGTCCAAGACCGGCAGGTGGAGGGGCCTGGCGCCGTTGGCGGTGAGCGCAGAAAGGCGGTTGCGGCTGGTGACGAGGACGAGGCTGTCGGCGGTGCCGGGCAGGAGCGGCCGCACCTGCGCGGCGTCGCGGGCGTTGTCGAGGACCATGAGCACGCGCTTGTCGGCGAGGACGCTGCGCAGCAGCGCGGACCGGGCGTCGGTGTCGTCGGGGAGGTGCTCGGCGGGGACGCCGTGCGCGTCGAGGACCGTCCGCAGCGCCTCGCCCGCGGCGAGGGGTGCGGCGGCGGGGTCGAAGCCGCGCAGGTCGAGGTGGATCTGCCCGTCGGGGAACTTCTCGGCGACGCGCTGGGCCCAGTGGAGTGCCAGCGCGGTCTTGCCGATCCCGCCCGGCCCGGACAGGACCGCGACCGCTTCGCCGCTGTCCCCGAGCAGGCCGTCCAATGCGGCCAGTTCCGTTGCGCGCCCGGTGAAGTGCGCCGACGCGGCGGGGAGCTGCCGCGGCACCGGGACGCGGGGCCCGCGGGTGGCCGCCTGGAGCCCGGGGTCGTCGGCGAGGATGCGCCGGTGCATCTGCCGCAGTTCGCGGTCGGGCCCGGTCCCGAGCTCGTCCACCAGGGTCTCGCTGGTCTCCTGGAAGACCGCGAGCGCCTCGCTGCGCCTGCCGGAGCGGAACAGCGCGAGCATGAGCTGCGCCGCGAGGTGCTCCCAGAGCGGCTGGCGCGCATGCCATGCGCGCAGCTCGCCCACCAGCTCGGCGTGGCGCCCGAGTTCGAGCCCCGTGGCGACGTACCGCTCGAACGCGAGGTCGCGGCGCTCTCGCAGCGGCGTCCGCACCTCCTCGAACCTGGTGCTGCCCTCGACGTCCTGGAACGGGTCGGCGCGCACGAGCGCGAGCGCGGCCCGGTACGCCTCGGCGGCCTCGGCGAGCCGCCCTTCGTCGCGCAGCCGGTGCGCCGCGGCGGTGTGCCGGTCGAACTCCCACATGTCGAGCTCGCCGGGCGCGACCCGCAGCCGCAGGCCCTGATCCCACACGATGCGCGGCTCGGGGTCCGCCGGGTCGTGCAGGGCCGCACGGAGTTTCGAGACGTAGCCGCGGAGGTTCACCGCCGCCGACGGGGTCGGGTCGTCCCAGACGAGGTCCATGATGCGGGTGCGGCTGACGGATTCGCCGGGGGCGGTCAGGAGCGCCGCGAGCACGGCGCGCTGGCGCGGACCGCCGAGGGCGACCGTCCGCCCGCCGGTCTCGACCCGGAGCGGACCGAGTACCGAGAAGCGCATACCGCAACAGCCTCACCGGGATCGAGCCCCCGTGGTCCGTGCGGGGGCGTGTCCTCGCCGCGCGCCCGGCGGCCGCGGCGGCTCCCCGCACTCGGCTCCAGGGTCTGCTGGGGGTCGAGTCCGAAAGGGGCAGCGGCCACTATATCCAGCTTCGGGCGCAGGCGGACACGCGCGCCCGGCCCCCGCGGCGGGGGACCGGGCGCGCACGGCCGAGCAGCCGTTCTACTACGGATTCGGTTCGGCGGCAGGCGGTTCGGTCAATCGCAGGAGTTCGCGGCGGTGAGCGCCTGCACCTCTGACAGCGCGGCTTCGTCGGGCTTCGCGTCCTCCAGGGCCGCGACCAGCTCGTCGGCGCCCTCGCCGGCCAGGATCTCCTCGACGCCTTCGTCGACGTGGACGTCGGCGTCGGCGGCGAAGGCCGCGGCGTCCTTGACGGTCCCTTCGGACTCGCCGTTGCCGATCGTGCCGTCGTCGAAGGGGATCTCCGATCCTTCGCCGAGGCCGCGCCACTGGGCCGGGCGGTGGTCGCCGCCCTCGGTGCAGACGGCCTCCTCCCAGCGGATGGCCATCACGTACCGGTGGCCCACCTCGACGCGCGGGAAGCCGTCGAGCGCCATCTCGATCGGCTCCTCGGACTCGGCGTTGAAGTGCCACCCGAGCGCCGAGTACTCCCAGGTCTCGGGGGCCGCCTGCGGGGCGCCCTCGCGCGACCACAGGACGTCCTCGACCGTGAGCGAGACGGTGCGGCCGATGAGGCCCTCGCCGCGTTCGAGCGCTTCGGCGTCGGGCTCGATCACCTCCTCGGAGACGGCTTCGACGACGATCACGTGGTCGGCGTAGGTGACCCAGTCGGCGGCGGTGACGCTCGGGAGGTGGTCGCTGCCCTGCGCCAGCAGGACTTCCTCGGGTTCGGGTGCGGTGCGGTCCGATGCGGGTGCGGCCATGGCCGCGACGGCGATGCCGGCTGCGGAGGCGGCCGCGACGGCGCCGACCGCTGCTGCGATACGGGTTCTGATGCGCACGGGTCCTCCTCAGTACGTGGCGTTGATGTTCTCGATATTGTTGGCCTGGAGCCCTTCCTCGTCGCTGGTCGGTGTCTCCATGCACCCGAGCTGCTCGTCGGTGTTGGACCGCATCGGTGACGACTTGTTGCCGTGGAGCAGGCCCACGGCGTGGCCGGTCTCGTGGCAGGTCAGGCCCTTCACGTAGTGGCCGCCCCCGCGGATGCGGATGTACTGCTGGTCGCATTTGAGGGTGGACGCGGCGTTGTTGCAGAAGGTGACGCCGTCGGCGCTCTCGGACATGCCGACGGCGCTCTCCTCGTAGACGATGTCGGTCTCGGCGCTGCCCGAGAACTCCGGGCTCGTGTCGAGGGAGACGGAGAAGTCGGTGGGGCCGTAGACGGTGTTCATCACGCTGATGACGACGTTCCGGTCCTCGGTCTCCAGCATGTTGGTGCCGGCGCCGTCCATGTAGTACGTGAGGGTCGCATTGTCGGTCTGGCACGAGACCTGGCCGTCGGGGCCGCTCTCGCTGAAGCACCCCGACTGCTCGTACTGGGTGGGGTACATGTTGTCGGTGTACGCCGCCCAGGCGACCCCGGCCGTGACGGCCACGGTCGTGACGACCGCGGCGGACAGGCACACCGCCTTGACGCTCAGCCGCCTGATAGAGGGTATCGACATCGGACATTCCCTTCCGGCCGGTCGAGGGGGCGACGCGGCCTCGATCAGCGTAGGGAACGGGATGTACACGGGCGGTACACGAAACGTACACGCGGCGGCTCCGCGCGATCGGCAGGACGACGCGGCGCGTCCGACGCGCGATCACTGGAAATCCGGACGAAATACTGGTAAACCAATACCGAAGCGGCGGCACCCGCGAGACGCAGCACACACAACCGCGAATAGAAATCGAGGCATTTACCTACCTGACAGTGCCTTTCCGGCACCGTGCGGCGGCCCGCCGCGCGACGCCCGGCTCCTGCCCTGCTCCCGGCCCCCGCGGCCGAACCTCCGGAGGACGACATGACCACCCCCGACAGCACCAGATCCCGGCCCAGCTGGCGTTCCATCCTCATATGGACGGCGATCTCCGTCGCCGCGGCCATCGCCTGGGCCGTCATCGCCCTGATCCGCGGCGAAGAGGTCTCCGCATTCTGGCTCGTCATCGCGGCCCTCGGCTCCTACGCCATCGGCTACCGCTTCTACGCCCGCTTCATCGCCAACCGCGTCCTGCAGGTCGACGACACCCGCGCCACGCCCGCCGAGCGCCTCGACGACGGCGTGGACTTCCAGCCCACCGACCGCCGCGTGCTCCTCGGCCACCACTTCGCCGCCGTCGCGGGCGCCGGGCCCCTGGTCGGCCCCGTCCTCGCCGCGCAGATGGGCTACCTGCCCAGCACCATGTGGATCATCATCGGCGCCATCTTCGCCGGATGCGTCCAGGACATGGTCGTCCTCTTCATCTCCATGCGCCGCAACGGCAGGAGCCTCGGCCAGCTCGCCCGAGACGAGATCGGCCCGATCGGCGGCGCCGCCGCCCTCGTCGGCGTCTTCTCGATCATGATCATCCTGCTCGCGGTGCTCGCGCTCGTCGTCGTCAACGCCCTCGCCGCGTCCCCGTGGGGCACATTCTCGATCGCGATGACCATCCCGATCGCGCTCCTCATGGGCTTCTACATGCGCACGCTCAGACCCGGCAGAGTCCTGGAGACGAGCCTCATCGGCGTCGCCCTGCTCGTCCTCGCGATCATCGCGGGCGGCTGGGTCCAGGCCTCCTCGTGGGCCGACGCGTTCACGCTCAGCCCGCAGACCCTCGTGTTCTGCCTCGTGATCTACGGCTTCGTCGCCGCGGTGCTCCCGGTGTGGATGCTCCTGGCGCCCCGCGACTACCTGTCCACGTTCATGAAGATCGGCACGATCGGGCTCCTCGCCGTCGGCGTCCTCATCGTCGCCCCGGTCCTCCAGACCGAGGCGATCACCGACTTCGCCCTGGACGGCACCGGACCGGTGTTCTCCGGCAAGCTGTTCCCGTTCGTGTTCATCACGATCGCCTGCGGCGCGCTGTCCGGCTTCCACTCGCTCATCGCCTCCGGCACCACGCCGAAGATGATCCAGAAGGAGTCGCAGGTCCGCATGATCGGCTACGGCGCCATGCTCATGGAGTCGTTCGTCGCCGTCATGGCCCTCATCGCCGCGTGCATCCTCGACCCGGGCCTCTACTACGCCATGAACGCCCCCGCCGGCGTCCTCGGCACCACAGTGGAGTCCGCCTCGACGGCCGTCGCCAACCTCGGCTTCACCATCAGCCCGCAGGACCTCCAAGCCGCCGCCGACGCGGTGGGGGAGGAGTCCCTGGTCGCCCGCACCGGCGGCGCCCCGACGCTCGCCGTCGGCATGTCGGAGATCCTCTCCTCGGTCTTCGGCGGCGACGGGCTCAAGGCCTTCTGGTACCACTTCGCCATCATGTTCGAGGCGCTGTTCATCCTCACCACCGTGGACGCCGGAACCCGCGTGGGCCGCTTCATGCTCCAGGACACCCTCGGCAACGTCTGGAAGCCCCTCGGCCGGGTCTCCTGGAAGCCGGGCATCTGGGCGACCAGCGCCGTCGTCGTCCTCGCGTGGGGCTACTTCCTCTACGCCGGGGTCAACGACCCGCTCGGCGGCATCAACCAGCTGTTCCCGCTGTTCGGCATCGCGAACCAGCTGCTCGCCGCCATCGCGCTCACCGTCGCCACCACCGTGCTCGTCAAGAGCGGTCGCCTCAAATGGGCGTGGGTGACGGCGGTGCCGCTCGCCTGGGTCGCCGTCGTCACGCTGACGGCGAGCTGGCAGAAGGTCTTCTCCGAGGACCCGCGGATCGGGTTCTTCGCGCAGCGCGAGCGGTACGCCGACGCGCTGGCCCAAGGCGACGTCCTCGCCCCGGCGAAGGACCTCGACCAGATGCGCACGGTCGTCACGAACTCCACGGTGGACGGCGTGCTCGCGGCGTTCTTCGCGCTGCTGGTGGTGATCGTCATCCTCAACGCGGCCTGGATCTGCTGGCGCGCGGTGCGGGCGACCGAGCCGCTGCCGTCGACGGAGGCGCCGTACGTCGAGTCGAAGCTCCTCGTCCCCGCCGGACGCGTGTCGTCCGCTGAGGAGTCCGGCACGGCCGAGGACCGGCCGTGACGGTGCGCCGCCTGCTCGGTCTCGTCCGGTGGTACCTGCGGGAGCTCACCGGCGAGACCGCCTACGACCGCTACGTGGAGCGGCACCGGCTCGCCCACCCGGGCGTCCCGGCCATGCCGCGGCGCGAGTTCGAGCGCTGGCGCACCGACCGCGGTGACGAGCACCCGCGAGCGCGCTGCTGCTGACGCCTAGTTCGAAGGCTCCCAAGGGACCTCGGCGTGGAAGTTCGCGCCGAGGAGTCTCACGAAGTTCCAGTAGTCGTCGTCCTCGACTCCTTCGGTGCCGTCAAGCAGCAGCCGCGCGGGCGGGAACGGCCGACCCGCGCGCAGCTGCGCGAGCTCGATGAGACGCGCGCGGCCGGCCTCCGGGCCGGCCGCGCCGTCCAGGGCCGCGAGCGCTTCGCGCAGCGCGGGCTGGAAGGTCCCCGGCTCCCACAGGCCCTCGATCTCGTCGAGTTCGACGGTGATGTGGGTGCCGGGCGCGGCGGCGACCGCCTTACGGAGCATGGCCGCGTGCCCGTCCAGCGGCCCTTCGGAGGCGAAGAGCCGGTTGAGGACCGGGACGGCCGCGTCGAGCTGCGCGAGCGCCCGATCCTTCGTCGTGAGCGGCGCGGTGGCCTCCACGATCTCGTCCTGCTCCTCCTCGTCGGCCTCGACGGGCACGAGGTCGCCGTCCGGGCCGAACTCGAAGTACTCGGCGTCGGGATCGGCCTCGATGAGGATCGACTGGGTGACCAGGTCGGCGGGGCGGAACATGGCGAGCCACAGGAGCGGCACGCAGCGCACGTCGTAGGCGACGACGTCGGTCTCCGGCGTGAAGGACGCGTCGGTGGTGGACGGGTAGAGCGACTTGAGGTCGGTCGCGCACAGGTACGAGGAGTTCGGCATGGCCGCAGCATAGCCGCGCCGAACTCCGTCGTTTCCGGTCAGCGCGCGCAGTCGGGGACGAGGTACGCGGCCGTGCCCTGCGCTTCGGTCCGGGTGGTGTCCTCCAGGATCCACCGCGTGCCGTCGCCCGGGTCGGTGAGCGTCAGGGACGTCCCGGACCCGGCGCGGCCGTCGAGGGTGAGCGCGAGTCCGTTGGCGGCGTTGACGAGCACGCCGTCGAACGGGTTCGACTCGGTGGCCGCGGCGGCGGTGAACTCCCACCACTGCGCCGGGTCGTGCTTGTCGGGTTCGACGCCGAGGTACGCGACCTCGGTGTCGGACACCGCCGACAGGACGCCGCTGCCGTCCGCGGCGCTGATCGTGTACCGGCCGTGCTTGCGGTCGAGCTTCCAGACGCCGTCGCCCCACTTCGCCCACACGACGACGTCGCGCTCGGGGTGCTCGGCGTCGCCCGCGTACTGGTCGATCTGGTACTCGGTGCCCAGGCTGTCGGTGGCGATCCGGAAGGTGTCGGTGCGGAAGTCGACGTCCTCGGCGGCCACGCGCTCGGGCAGCTGCGGTACCTCGGTGTAGTCGCCGTGGTAGTCGTCGGGGCCCGGGACGTCCCACGGGGCCGGGAGGATGAGGTCCGCGGGGTAGACCTTCGCGAAGAACGCGTAGGCCGTCGGGTCGTACGCCTGGAGCTCCGCCCTGGTGTTGATGGGGCTGCGCACGCCGTCGGACCAGTCGGGCTTCTCGGCCATGGCGTCGAACCAGACCGAGGAGAGCGTGGCGAAGTACTCGTCGATGTTGGAGATCGCGTACGTGTTGGGCCACAGGCCGGTGTTGTACGCGTGCTCGTAGACGGCGTACAGCTCGTCCGAGAGGGACTCGTCGGCCTGGGTCTCGATGCCGACGAGGCGCACGGCGTGGCCGAACTCGTGGACGAGGATGTTCTCGTTCGGATAGGCGGTGTTCAGGAACGGGTTGTCGTTCCCCCTGGTGCGCAGCACGTTCCGCTCGGAGATCGAAGAGACGCAGCCGTTCCAGGTGCTGCCGCCGAAGCCCTCGACGTCGTAGGACTCCGGGTTGTATCCGCCGCGGTGCTCGGGCACGAGGTAGGCGTTCTCGCGGGCGGCGTAGACCGCGAGCGAGCACCCGAAGTCGGCCATGGTCTCGGCGATCCCGTTGCCGCCCCTGGCGAGCTGCACGTCGACTTGTGCGGCGGCCAGGTCCAGCGTGGCCGGGTCGACGCGCGGGGCGGCCTTGACGGTGATGCCAGTGGCGGTGGTCCGCTCCTGGGTGTAGTAGTCGAGCATCGGGACGCCGGAGTAGACGGCGTCGGCAGCGGGCCTGCCTTGGGCGTCTTCGATGTTCGAGCCGGTGACGGTGAGCGTCAAGGGCTGGTCGGGGTCGATGGCCCCGGTGTAGGCGATGCTGGCGAGGTGCAGGTCCTCCGGCAGGCGGGCCATGCTGTTCGCGTCGGTCCCGGCGATCTGCCGGTTGTCCCTGTCGAAGAAGATCGTGTCGGTGGTCCCGGCGGCGGGCTTCGCCTTGAGGGCGATCTCGGTGCCGCCGTTGGTGAGCGTCAGGTTGTCGGGGCTGACGACGGCCTCTTCGTCCACATAGCGGTCCCAGTAGACCTCCAGGAACCTCCCTTCGTTGATGACGCGGACCTCGGTGATCTGCGGGCCGTCGAACGACGGGTCGGCCGCGACGGTCCCGTCCGCCCCGACCTCGACGACCGCCGGGGTCTCGGCGAGCGCCGGGCTCGCGCCGATGAGGAGTGCGGCGAGCGCCAGGGTCGCGATCACTGCGCTGCGCGCACTTGCATTGCGGGTCTTCACTTGTCACGCTCCGAGTCTGATGGGGGTTGAGCGATGTCAGTAATATGTAACATATTACTGAGTCCGTGTAAACCCGGCGAAGCGCGCCGAGGCCGGGCGATGCCCGGCCTCGTTCTCGTCGCGTCAGCGCACCAGATCGGCCGCGGGGGCGGTGATGCCGCGCAGGCCGATCGCGCCGAGGATCGCCGCCTCGCGCATCGGCCGCGGGAGGCGCGGGAGCACTTTGGACAGGATGCGGGCGTTGGGGCTGCTGAAGTACTCGGCCTTCGGGTGGCGGTCGGTGACCGCGGCGGCGATGGCCCGGACGGTGCCGGTCGTCGGCTCCGGCTTCTGGTTCGCGCCCGCCTTCTCCACCGCCGCAAGGTGGTTCCGGTAGAGCGCCTGGCGCTCCGGCGGGACCGATGCGGCGCGCTGGGCCTCGGCGGCCTTGACGAAGACCTGGGTGTCGACCAGTCCGGGGACCACGACCGAGGTGGGGATGCCCCAAGCGGCCAGCTCGCCGCGCATCGACGCGGTCAGCGAGTGCAGGGCGGCCTTGCTCGCGGAGATCGGGCCGTTCATCGGCATCGGCAGGTACGCGGTCGGCGCGCCCACGTTCACGATCCGGCCCCGGCCCGCGCGCAGGAGCGGCAGCGCGGCCTTGACGACGCGGACCGGGCCGAAGACGTTGACGGCGAACTGGCGGTGCAGCTCCTCGTCGGGGACGAGTTCGAGCGGGCCCTGCACGATGACGCCCGCGTTGTTGACGACCGCGTGCAGCGAGCCGTGCTCGGCCGCGATCCGCTCGACCGCGGCGGCCACCGAGCCGGGGTCGGCGACGTCGAGCGCCACTTCGCGGATGCCGTCGGCGCCGTCGAAGGCGCCGTGGCCGGTGCGGCGCATGCCCGCGTAGACGAGGAAGCCGCGGCGGGCCAGTTCGAGCGCGGCCGGAGTGCCGATGCCGCCGTTCGCGCCGGTCAGCAGGACCGCAGGGGTGTCGTTCATGATCGCTCCAGAAGTAAGCAGGAACATGTAAACTATGACGTGTACAAAACTACATGTCGAATGTTCGGGCGTCAACCCGCCTCCCGGGCCGGCGGCTAGACTCATCCGAGCTCCGAGGGCCGGGGCCGACGTCAGGAGGACAGCGATGTCGTTGCGGTACGCCCTGCTCGGGCTGCTCGCCGATTCCCCCGCGAGCGGGTACGACCTCACGCAGCGCTTCGAGAAGCAGCTTCAGATGATCTGGCCCGCAAAGCATCCGCAGATCTACGGCGAACTCGGCAAGCTCGCCGACGCCGGGCTCATCGCCGTCGACAGCGAGGGCCCGCGGGGCCGCAAGGTCTACGCGATCACCCCCGAGGGCCTCGCCGAGGTGCGGCGCTGGCTCACCGAGGAGCCCGTCGACCACACCGCCCGGCTCGAAGCCCTGCTCCGTTCGCTCTTCTACTGGCTCATGGACCCCGAGGACCTGGGGGAGCACCTCGCGTCGGAGGCGGCGTTCTACCGGGCCGCGGCGGCCGGGTTCCGCGAGTACGCGGCGGCGAAGGACCGCGGCGACTACGGCGACGCGCCGTCCGTCAAGTCCATGCGCATGACCATCGAGGCCGGGATCAGACTCTATGAGGCCCTTGCGGACTGGGCCGAGTGGGCGCAGACCGTCCCGCCGCCCGGCCCGGCTGCCGAGGGCGCTGCTTCCGAGGGGTCCGAAGCCGAGCGGTAGCAAGTCGCGAACCAGGGCAAAAAGGGACGAGATTCATTGACAGGTCTGTATCTGTATGCAAACCTTAATGAAATTCCACCCTCCCCCGAAGGAGCGCCTATGCCCCTGAAGACCCTCTTCGCCGCCGCCGGGACGCTGGCCTTGATGTTCACGCTGGCGCTGGACGCCCCGGCGCCCGCCGCCGAGGAGCACGAGCACGAGCACCCCGGCAACGTCCTGACGCTGAGCGTCATCACCGACCCCACGCCCGAGCAGCAGGAGGCCGCCGCTGAAGCGGACCTCGGCGCGCTCAACCACGGCGACAAGGGGCACACCTACCCGCCGGACCTCGACGGGAACGTGCCGACCTACTACGGCGGCGACTGCTACGACAACGTCCTCGCCTACGCCACCTGGTGGTCCGAGGGCGACTGGTACATCGTCTACGACAAGTGCGAGATGGAGCGCTGGGGCGCGGGCCAGAACGACTGGGACCGCGTGGGCGCGCACGAGAAGGCGCACACCGACGGCTGGGGCCACGGCGAGGAGCCGCGGGACCGCAACGCGGCCTTCGATGCGGGCATCGTCATCTGCCGCTGCTGACAAGAGAGAGCGCTCTCCGCGGGTCTCGGCCCGCGGAGAGCGCCCTTTCAGCCGCTCACCGGCGCGCCGCTTCGCATGCGGCCCTTCACGACTCGCCCGATCCCGAACGTCAGCAGGATGAGTGCGAGCCCGTTGAGCGCGTGGACCAGGAACAGCGACTGGCCCCAGAGCGTCCCCGGCACGTTGACCAGGGCCATGCCGTGCTGGAGGAGGACCAGGAACGTGCCCAGTGCGGTGAGCCACACCGGTTTCGCGCCGAGGCGCGCGGCGAGCGCGAGGACCACCGCGACCGCGTACAGGTACAGCAGCGCGTCGCCGTTGCGGAAGTGCAGCTCGAAGCCGGGGCCGATGCCGCCGCCGTAGCCGACGCCGAACCCGGCCAGCGCGAACTGCACGACCAGGAGCGCCAGGAGCAGGATCATCCAGGCGCGCAGGAGGATCGCGAAGGGCCGGTTCATGCGGGCACCGCCTTCGCGAGGGCCTTCTCGGCGCGCTTGGCGTCGACCGCGCGCTTCGCGAGCCGCGCGACCGCGAGCTGGATGACGAGGACGCCGAGGCCGTTCGTCGCATGGAGGGCGATGCCGACGCCGCCCGGGACCCCGTCGGTGCCGAAGCCGTACGCGAGCGCGCCCTGCATCCAGATCATGAAGGTGGACAACGCGGTCAGCAGCACGGCCTTGAGGCCGGGGCGGGCGATGAGGGCCAGGACCGTGGAGATCAGGAGCCAGAACATGAGCATGCCGCCGTTGCCCGCGTGGACGATGAACCGCTCGATGCGCTCGCCGCCCGTGGAGACGGCGCCCCACCCGGCGAGTCCGATTTGGAGGACGAGGAGGATCACGACGAAGCGCGTCCACCCGAGGAAGACCAGTTTCACGCGGGCCAGTCTGCCGCCGCGCTCGCCGCCCGGTATCGCCCCCGAGTCGTCAATCGCCCTACATCGCGGGAGGTACGGCCCGCGCGGGGCGTACAACCGCGAACACCCGCAGCAGGACCAGCGCGGCCGCCGCGGCGGCGAGGTCGCCGACCGCGAGGCCGGTCCACACGCCCGTCGGGCCCGCGGCGCTGAAGGCGAGGACGGCGGGGATCTTGAGGGCGAGGAGCGTGCCGATCGAGATGAGGTACGACGGCAGGGGCGCGCCCACGGCCTGGAAGTACGCGGAGACCAGGAGCGGCACGCCGGAGGCGGCGATGCCGATCGCGATGAGCCGCAAGGCGGTCGCGGCGTCCGCCGACGGGGACCCGAGGAGCGCGGTGGTGATCGGCCCGGCCAGGGCCGCGGTGAGCGCGGCAGCGGCGGCGCTGTAGGCCGCGGTGGTGCGCAGGGCGAGGACGCGGGTGCGCCGGACCCGGTCGGGCCGGTCGCGGCCGGTGTTGAACCCGGCGATCGGCTGCATGCCCATGCTGATGCCCTGCTGCGGCATGACCGCGAAGACCTGGACGCGCGCGGCGACGGCGTACGCGGTGACCGCGGCGGCGGTGACGAGGAGGTTGTTCACCAGGAGCGCCAGCGCCGTGGCGCCGAGCCCGGCGAGCATCGACGGCGAGCCGACCCCCAGGAGCGCCCGGAGCGTCGGCCAGTGGGGGAGCAGGTGGGCGGCGCGCACGCGGTAGGGCCGCTCGCGCTGCCAGAAGAAGAACCACAGGGCCATCGCGGCCGAGACGGCCTGCCCGCCCGCGGTGCCGAGCGCCGCGCCGCGCACGCCCATGTCGAACCCGTAGATGAGGACCGGGTCCAGGACGATCTGGACGAGGACCGGCACGACCCACTGCATCGTCGCGAACCGAAGGCGCCCTTCGGCTCGCATGAGGCTGGAGAACCCGGTCCCGACGAGCGTCGTGGCGAGGATGACGACGGCGTAGTCGCGGGCGTACCCGCGCATCCCCCCTTCGGCCCCGAGCGCGGTGAGCAGCGGTTCGAGGCACGCCAGGCCGACCACGGTCATCGCGAGGGCGCCGGTCCAGAACAGCGTGAACGCGTTCCCTGCCGCGCGCGCCGCGCCGGCCGCGTCCCCGGCGCCGAGGGCCCGCGACACCAGCGACGCACCGCCCGCGCCGACCGTGGTCGACAGGGCGCTGAGGACGAGGAGCACGGGCGCGACGAGGTTGACCGCGCCCATCGCGGTCGGGCCCACGCCGTGGGCGACGAACGCGGCGTTGGTGAGCGCGTAGATCCCGTAGATCCCCACGGACATCGTCGCCTGCGCGGTGCCGCGCCACAGGAGCCGGCCGACGGGGGCGTCGGCCAGCGCCCCGACGCCCTCCGTCCGGGTGCTCACGCCTCGAACCGGGCGACGAGCCCGTCGAGTTCCGCTCGGGCCCAGTCGTACTGCTTCGTGTCGGTGTGCCCGCGGTAGTCGGTCTCGACGACCATGACGAGCAGCAGGTACAGCCCGTAGAGGCGGCGCCGGATGCGCTCGGTCCCGGTCAAGGGGCCGCGGCCCCAGCCGCGCGCGAAGGACTCCGCGTCGGAGATCGCGGGCAGCTCGGCCCCGCAGAACCCGGCCTCCATGAGCGGGTCGCCCCAGAACGCCCGCTCGTGGTCGATGACGCAGACGATCCGCCCGTCCGCGACCATGGCGTTGCTGGGCCACAGGTCCCATTCGCAGAACCGCGGCTCGGTCACCTCGTCGAGGCTGTCGGCATGGCGCGCAAGGAGGACCCGCAGGTAGTCGTAGCCGTGCCCGAGGTCGACGCCGCGCCGCTCGCCGTCGGCGAGGGCGTTCCCGAACATCGCGGTGAACGCCTCGCGCCACGTGCCGAACCGCGGGTCCAGGAGCGGCCCGAACCCGGTGCCCTTGATCGCGTTGAGCTTCGCGGTCGCCTCGCCGAGCCGCACCCAGTACCGCTCCTGCTCCTCCCCGCTCAGCGTCTCGGCGATGATCCCGAGGTTCTCGCCCTCCACGAACGGCATGAAGAAGTACGGGGCGTCGCACAGCTCCAGGCTCGCGTCGGCGAAGTGCACGTCCGGGACCGGCACGTCGGTGTGCTCGCGGATGAGCGCGAGCGAGGCCAGCTCGATGTCCATCGCGCCGCGCTCGTACGTCATGACCTCGACGCCCGGCGGCGGCGCGATCTTGAGGACGACCTGCGACCCGTCGCGCAGGCGCAGCCGGTACGCGACGTTGAACCAGCCGTGCCCCAGCTCTTCGGCGAAGCCGTCCCCGTCCGGGACCTGCTCGGGCCCGTAGGCGCGGGCGATCATGGCGCGCAGGGCGTCCGGGGTCTGGCGGTTCTTGGTGATGCTCTCCATCGGGGGCTCCAGCTTCAGCGGGGACGGGTGATCCGCCGGACGGCTTCGGCGACGATACCCGGGTCGCGGGGCTCGGTGTCGAGCGCGCGGTGGATGGTCAGCCCCTCGATGAGGGCGTCGACCATCCGGGCCGTGGCGGGGTCGAAGTGGCGTTCGAGGGCCGCGCGGGACCGGGCCATCCACGCGTTGGTGAGGGCCCGGTATGCGGGTTCGCGGGCGGCGAGCGTGTACAGCTCGTGGGTGAGGACCAGGTCGCGCTGGGAGCCGAACACGCTGTCGGTGATGATCGCGACCACGGCCGCCTCGGCCTCCTCCGGCCCGTCGGCCGCGGCCATGGCCGCCTCGAACCCGTCGCTGACGCCGGTCGCGAACCGCGTGAACGCCTCGCGCAGCAGCTCGTCCATCCCGCTGAAGTGGTAGGTCATCGACCCGAGCGGCACGTCGGCGGCCGCGGCGACCTTCCGGTGCGAGGTGCCCGCGACGCCCGCCTCGGCGATCACGTCGAGGCACGCGGCGATGATCCGCTCGCGCCGGTCGGGGTCGCGGCGCCGCGGCCGCGGCTCACCCACCGATCGTCCGGATCACCTTGGCGGGGTTGCCGACGGCGACGACGTTCGCGGGCAGGTCCTTCACGACCACCGCGCCCGCGCCCACCACCGTGTTCTCGCCGATGCGGACGCCGGGGCAGACGATCGCGCCGCCGCCGATCCACACGTTGTCGTCGATGGTGATCGGCTTCGCCGCCTCCAGCTTGTCGCGCCGCGGGCCCGGCTCGACCGGGTGCGTCGGGGTCAGCAGCTGCACGTTCGGGCCGATCTGCACGTCCTCGCCGATGACGATGGGCGCCACGTCGAGCGCGACGAGCCCGTGGTTCGCGAACGACCGCGCCCCGATCCGTATGTTCGACCCGTAGTCGACGTACAGCGGCGGCCGGATGAACACGCCCTCGCCCAGCTCCCCGAGGAGTTCCTCCAGGTGCTTCCGCGCCGCCTCGTAGTCCTCGGTGAAATCGGCCCGGTACCGCTCGGCGAGCACCGCGGCGCGCGCCATGAGCGCCTCCAGCTCGGGGTCGTCGGCGAGGTAGAAGTCCCCGGCGAGCATCCGCTCGCGCATCGTCCGGTCGTCCCCGGCGAAGTGGTCGGTCATGCGGACGACCGTACACTAGGTGTGTACGGCCGTCCACGCCTCAGTTCGCCAGGCTGCGGAACCCGCTGCGGTGGAACACCAGCGGCCCCGTCGTGTCCGAGTGCTCCACGGCGTGGAGCCGCAGCAGCACGATCACGTGGTCGCCCGCCTCGACCTCCCGGTACACGGAGCAGTCGAAGCGCGCCAGGCCGTCGTCGAGGGTCACCGCGCCGTCCTCCGTGGCGCTCACCGCGAGCCCCGCGAACCGGGTCGCCGGGTCCCCGGCGAGCTGGCGGCATACCGCCCCGTGGTGGTCGGCGAGCACCGTCAGGCCCAGGTGCCGGGCCCGGCGCAGGTCCGGCCAGGTCTTCGAGGACGTCGCGATCGAGAACGACACGAGCGGCGGGTCCAGGCTCACCGACGTGAATGAGGATGCCGCCAGGCCGGTCACCCGCCCGTCCACGGCGGCGGCCACGGCCACCACCCCGGTCGGGAAGGCGCCGAACGCCTCCCGCAGCCGTCGCGGGTCGAGGTCCTGGTTGGTGGTCAGGGACATGGGTGCCTCCTAGGGGGTCGATTCAGCTCGCGAACGGGACGGCCGCGGCCCGGGCGCGCGGCGGCGCCGGATGCGACCACAGGCCGCGCCGCCCCAGCTCCGGCAGGACGCCTTCGCCGAACCAGTACGCGCCCTCCAGATGCGGGTAGGCCGAGAGCACGAACTCCTCGATCCCGACCTTCCGGTACTCCTCGATGAGGTCCGCGACCTCGGTGTGCGAGCCGACCAGCGCCGTCCCCGCCCCGCCGCGCACCAGCCCGATCCCGGCCCACAGCCCGGGATGGATCTCCAGGCCGGACTTGCTGCCGCCGTTGAGGTCGAGCATCCGGCGCTGGCCCTCGGACTCCGAGCGCCGCAGGCCCGCCTGGACGCGCGCGATGTCGTCCTCGCCGATCCCGGCGAGCAGCCGGTCCGCCTCGGCCCACGCCTCCTCCGACGTGTCGCGGTTGATGACGTGGACGCGCAGCCCGAACCGGATCGGCCGCCCGCCCGCGAGCCCCCTGATCCAGCGCACCTTCTCCGCGACGGCCGCGGGCGGTTCGCCCCAGGTCAGGTACACGTCCGCGTGCTCGGCCGCGACGAGCCCGGCCGCGGGCGAGGACCCTCCGAAGTAGACGTCCGGCACCGGATCGGGGAGCTGCGCGAGCCGCGCGCCCTCGACCCGCAGGTGCTTCCCCTCGAAATCGACGGTCTCCCCGGCCCACAGGCGCCGCACGATGTGCAGGAACTCCCCGCACCGCTCGTAGCGGGCGTCCTTGTCCTCGAAGTCGCCGTACATGCGCTGCTCGTGCGATTCGCCGCCGGTGACGACGTTGAGGAGCAGCCGCCCGCCCGTCAGATGCTGGAACGTGCCCGCCATCTGCGCGGCCAGGTACGGCGAGACGATCCCGGGTCGGAACGCGACGAGGAACTTCAGCCGCGCCGACACCTGCGAGAGCATCGCCGTGGACACCCAGGCGTCCTCGCACCACGCGCCCGTCGGCGTCAGCGCCGCCGCGAACCCGTTGTCCTCGGCCGCCCGCGCGACCTGGCCCAGGTACGACACCGACGCGGGCCGCGCCGACGCCCCCGCCCCGACCCCGTGGCCGCCGTCCACGACCTGCCGTCCGTCCCCGCCGTTCGTCGGCAGGAACCAGTGGAACTGCAACGCGCTCAACGCTTCTCTCCTCACAGTTGGCCGTGGCGCGGCGGCGGCGCCCCGTCGAGGGCCCACCGGCCCAGGTGCTGGACCTTCCACGCCGCCGGGTCGTGCAGGGTGTGGACGCGGGCGTTGCGCCAGTGCCGGTCCAGGTTCAGTCCCGCCAGCGCGCTGCGCGTCCCGGCGACCTCGAACACCCGGCTCGCGGTGTCCACCGCGGCCTTCGCGGTTGCCGCCCGCGCCGCCGCGACCGCCAGCGACGCCCGCGCCGCGGACTCCTCCGTCAGGTCCGCGTTCGCCTCGTCCACAGCGGACGCCGCCTCCTTCAGCAGCGCCTCGGCGCCGCGCAGCGCCAGCTCCATCTCCCCGAACGCGCGCACTGTCAGCGGGTCGTCCGCGGCCCGCTCGACGCCCGCGTCCGGGTACGGCCGCGACTTCGTGCGCACGAACTCCGCGGCCTCCTCCAGTGCGGCCCTGCCGATCCCGGCGTCGATCGCCGCGTGCAGGACCTGCGCGAACGCCCCGTACGTCTGCGGCCCTTCAAAGGTGGACGCGTAGGGGGTGATCCACTCGTCGGTGACCGCGACGTTCTGGAGCCGCACCGTGCCGCTCGCGGTGGTCCGCTGCCCGATGCCGTCCCAGTCGTCCACGACTTCGACGCCCTGGGCGTCGCGGCGCACCCACGCCACGTGCATCGGCCCGTCGATCCCCAGGTGCGCGAGCACCGGGATCCAGTCGGCGAACAGCGCGCCCGTGCAGTAGAACTTCGTGCCGTTGAGCCGCCACCGGCCCTCCCCGTCCGGGGTCAGCGCGGTCCGGTGGTCGCGCACGTGCTTCGTCCCGAACTCGGTCTGCGCGTTCCCGAACCGCTTGCCGCGCAGTACTTCCGCGAACAGGCGCCGCTGCTGCGCCCCGTCGCCCCGCAACCGCAGCTGGTTCACGTACACGAAGTGGCTGTGGGGGATCTGCGCGATGTTCGGGTCGCCCGCGGCCAGGCGCCGGAACACCTCCGCGACCACCGACGTCGGCAGGTCCGCGCCGCCGTGCTCCCGCGGCACGGTGATCGCGAGGAGCCCCGAGGCCGCGAGCCGGTCGACCTCGGCGTACGGGAGGGTCCGGCGGGCGTCGCGCTCGGCGGCGCCCGCCGCGAACTCGCCGGCGAGCCCCGACGCCGCGCCGAGCGCGGCCGCGGCGTCGAGGACGGTACAGACGGGGTCGCTCACGGCACCCGCTCCAGTTCCGCCGCTTCGAGCTCCCGCACGATCGGCAGCACGTGCCGCCCGAAGTACTCCACGTCCTCCAGGTAGTGCAGGAACCCGAGCAGCAGCAGGTTCGCGCCGCGCCGCTTGTACTCGATGATCCGGTGCGCGATCTGCTCGGGCGTGCCGATCAGGCCGGTGCGGAACCCGTCGTTGTACTGCACGAGGTCCTCGAACCCGGAGTCCTGCCACATGCCCTGGCCGTCGCCTGTGGACTGCCCGGCCTGCTTCACGGCCGCCCCGAAGCCCTCGACGGCCTCCCTGTCGGCCTTGTCGACGATCTCCCGCAGGACCGCCCGCGCCTCGGCCTCGGTGTCGCGGGCGATGAGGAACCCGTTGACGCCGAAGCGGACCGTGCGCCCGTGGACCGCGGCCACCTCCCGCACGTCCCGGATCTGCGCCTCCACGCCCTCGGGGGAGTTCCCGTTCGCGAAGTACCAGTCCGAGACCCGCCCGGCCATGCCGCGCGCGTCGACGGAGTTGCCGCCCTGGAACACCTCCGGGTGCGGCCTGCCCTCGGCCGCGACGGGCTTGGGCTTCAGGTCGAAGTCGTGCAGCCGGTAGAAGTCGCCGTTCAACTCGGCGTGCTCGCTCGTCCAGATCTCCTTGAGGTACCGGATGAACTCCTCGGAGCGCCGGTACCGCTCGCCGTGCTCCAGCCACGGCTCGCCGAGCTTCGTGAACTCGTCCTTGAACCAGCCCGAGACGACGTTCACCGCCGCCCTCCCGCCCGACAGCCGGTCGGCGGTGGCGATCCACTTCGCGAGGACCCCCGGATGCCACAGCCCCGGGTGGACCGCGGCGATGACCTTGAGCCGCTGCGTCGCCAGCAGCAGCGCGAGGCTGAACGACGTGGACTCGTGCTGGTACGCCGCCCCGTACGAGGCGATGTAGCGGACCTGCGAGAGCGCGTACTCGAACCCCGACTCCTCGGCGAGGCGGGCGAGCTTCACGTTGTACTCGTAGCTCCAGTCGGTGCGCTGCTCGATCTTCGACACCACCAGGCCCCCCGAGACGTTCGGGACCCAGTACGCGAATTGCAGCGGCTCGGTTGACGGTGTGCTCATGTGCGGCTCCAGAAATGGGGATCGGATTCGGTCGTCAATGGACGGTCACGTGTACCAGGTCGGCGCGGGCAGCTCGCCCGTCAGCGCGTACCGGCCCACCTCGGCCCGCTTGTGCGCCACCGGGTCGTGCAGCGAATGGGTCCTGATGTTGCGCCAGAACACGTCCAGGCCCACCGCGTTCGCGCTCGCCCGCGCGCCCGTCACCTCGAAGATCCGCGTGCCGATCTCCAGCCCCGCGTCGATCGCGGTCTGCTTCGCCGCGGCGATGACCACCGCGGCCTCGCCGCGCTCCTCGGGCGTCACGTTGTCGGCGTGCGCATTGATCGATTCGATGAGCCCGGCGGCCCGCTCCGCGAGCGCCTCCGCGGCCCACAGCTTCGACTGGAGGTCCCCGTACGCCTCCTGCACGTAGAACTCGTCGACGCCGCGCTCCTTCCGGTCCGCCGCGTACGGCCACGCCCGGGTCTTCTCGCGCGTGTACGCGGCGGCCGTCTCCAGCGCGCCCTGCGCGATCCCCAGGTAGAAGTTGGTGAACACCAGCTGGATCAGCGGCACGTTCAGCGTGTTGTAGGTGCGCGGCACGAACTCGTACCCGTCGGCGCGGGCGACGTACCCGGCGGCGGCCGCCCACGGCACGCGCACGTCCTCGATGACCGCCGAGCCGGACTCGGTGAGGCGCTGGCCGAGGTTGTCCCAGTCCCCGGCGAACACGATCCCGTCCTGGTCGGTCGGCACGATCGCGAAGACGTGCTTGTCGGTGCCCTCCAGGACCCCTTCGAGCACGGTGACGTCGGAGACCTTCCCGCCGGTGGAGAACGTCTTGCGGCCGTTGAAGACCAGCTCGCCGCCCTCCTCGCGGATGACGAGGTCGTCGTCGCGGGGGTTGACGGCTCCGCCGAAGAACCAGCCCTCCTCGGCGGCCTGGCGCTCGACGGCCTCGATCTGCGCGGGGGTGCCGACCAGCCTTGCGGCCCAGGCCCACAGGTAGTGGTAGCCGAGGAGCTGCCCGATGGACCCGTCGCCCGCGGCCACGGCCCGGATCACGCGGTACGCGGTGGTCCAGTCCTGCCCGCCGCCGCCGTACTCGGCGGGGGCGAGGAGCGGGACGAGCCCGGCGTCCTTGAGCAGCTCGACCTCCGCGTAGGGAGTCGCGCCCTCGCGGTCGCGGGCCACGGCGTCGACCGCGAGCCGCGCGGCGACCTCCCTGGCGCGCTCGACCCATCCTTCGGGCGTCGTCGGCCGCGTCGACCAGCCGGGCGCGTCCTGTCCGTTCGTCATTGTGCTGAACCCCTTCCACGGAGTAGTCTTTTCCTATCAAGTTACTAGGAAATGATTCGAAGGAACAGCTCTCGACCATCGGTTCGGCCTTGAACCCCATCGGCCGCACCGAAGACCGGAGGCGGGCGGCGCATGCGCATCGAACAACTGGAGTACGTGGCGGCGGTGGCGCGGCACGGGTCGCTGCGGCGCGCGAGCGAGCACCTGCACGTCTCGCAGCCAGCGCTGAGCGAGGCCGTGAGCAAGCTGGAGCGCGAACTCGGCGTCACGCTCCTGGAGCGCCGCCGCGACGGCGCGCGGATCACCTTGCGCGGCAAGGAGCTCCTGGAGCACATGGTCGGCGTGCTCGACGCCGTGGACCGGCTCCAGTCCGCGGCCGCGACCACTGCGGCCCGCGCGATCCGCGTCGGCACCGTCAACGCGGGCACCGCGAGCCTCCTGCTCCCGGCGATCCGCGACTTCCGGCTGGGCCGCCCCGGTGCCCGCGTCGAGGTGCGCGCCCTCCAGCAGGACGAGATCGAGGCCGGGCTCGCCGACGGCTCCCTGGACCTCGGCCTCGTGAACGTCCTCGGCGACCCCGCCTTCCCCGCGAACCTCCGAGGGGCCGAACTCAAACGGGGCCGGCCCGTGGCGGTCCTTCCCGGCGCGCACCCACTCGCCGCGCAGGCGGAGGTGAGCGCCGAGGACCTGCGCGGGGAGACCTTCGTGGGGATGCGCGCGGGCTACGTCATGCACCGGTTCGCCATGCGGCTCTTCGGCTCCCGCCTGCCCGCGGTGTGGCACAGCGTGGACGGCGCGGAGATGGGGAAGATGCTCGTCGCCGAGGGCCTGGGCGCGACGATCCTGCCCGACTACTCCGTCCACGGCGACCCGCTCGCCCGCGGGGGCCTCATCACCGTGCGGCCCATCAAGGACGACCGGACCCCGGTCGCGATGTGGCTGCTGCGCCGGAAGGCCGCGCGGCTCCCGGCCGCCGTCGACGGGCTGGCGGCGCTCCTCGCGGCGCGCTCGGCCGCCTATGGCGCAACTCACCCTTGATTCTCGACTAATCCTATCGGTAAGGTCGAGTATATGCGAACGACGCTCCTGTACTCACGCCGCGAGATCGACCTCGCGCACATCGCCGGTGCGCTCTGTCGGCGCTGACCGCCCCGACCAGCCAGAACCCATCCCCGGCACCGAGCCCACTGGAGCACTCCCATTTCCGAACTCAGCCAGACCATCGCCGCCGCCGAGAAGCCCAGACCCAAATGGCCCTGGATCGCAGGGGCCGCGGCCCTCGTCCTCGTCGCCGGGATCGCGTGGCTCGGAGCCACCCGCGCCTCCGGCGACGACACCGCCGCTGACAACGTCACTCCCGACAGTGCCCCCATAACCGGCG
Organism: Glycomyces artemisiae; assembly: GCF_003002955.1. Classification (GTDB taxonomy): domain Bacteria; phylum Actinomycetota; class Actinomycetes; order Mycobacteriales; family Micromonosporaceae; genus Glycomyces; species Glycomyces artemisiae. Next base: position 84,909 of record NZ_PVTJ01000011.1, on the reverse strand, counting down.
GCACCCTCGAATTCGCGCTCATCGACTACCAGCGCAGCCCCGACCCGCAGTGGGGCACCAACTACGCCGAATCCACCATCGGCAACAACATCACCGACAAGCTCACCTGGCAGGACCCCGACACCGGCGAGATCACGCCGTGGCTCGCCGAGTCCTGGGAGTACAACGACGACCTCACCGAGTTCACGTTCCACCTCCGCGACGACGTCACCTTCTCCGACGGCACGCCCTTCGACTCCGAGGTCGTCAAGGCCAACTTCGACCAGTACGTGCACGGCGACGAGGCCCTGGGCATCAACCCGAACGGCGCCCAGCTCCTCCCCGGGTACATCGAGACCCTCACGCCCGACCCGTACACGGCCGTCATCCGCTTCGAGCAGCCGCTCGCGAGCTTCCTCCAGGCCAGCTCCTTCACCGCGAACGCCCAGCCCGGGTTCCTCTCGCTCTCCACGCTCGCGCTGAGCGCCGAGGAGCGCACCGACCCGCTCAAGATCATCGGCACCGGCCCGTTCGTCTACGAGTCCTGGGAAGAGCAGGTCAAGACCGTGCTCGTCAAGCGCGAGGGCTACGACTGGGCCCCGCCCGCGCTCGGCCACGACGGCGAGGCCTACCTCGACCGGGTCGTCTTCAACACCATCCCCGAAGCCAGCGTGCGCACCGGCTCGCTCGTCTCCGGCGAACTCGACGCGACCCTCGACGTCGGCACCACCGACGAGCAGCCCCTCGCCGACCAGGGCTTCGACATCATCAGCCGCGGCGTCTCCGGGACCGCGATCTTCTTCAACCTGAACTCCTCGCTGTTCCCCACGAACGACGTCAACGTGCGCAAGGCGATCCAACTGGGCTGGAACCGCGAGGCCGTCGAGCAGACCGTCCTCACCGACAACTACTCGATCGCCGACTCCGTGCTCGCGCCCTCCGTCCAGGGCCACGCCGACTACTCGGACTCCGTGCTCCGCTACGACCCCGACGAGGCCGCGCGCCTGCTCGACGAGGCCGGCTGGACCCCCGGCGACGACGGCATCCGCACCAAGGACGGCAAGCGCCTCGAAGTGAAGCTCCTGGGAATCAACAACCTCGTCGTGAACAAGCCCGCGTACGAGTCGATCCAGCAGGACCTCCAGGCCATCGGCATCGACCTCCAGCTCACCGTCGTCCCCATCCCGGACTACACGGCCGCGTTCGCCTCCGCCGCCACCGACTGGAACGTGGTGGCCGCCAACCGGTCCCGCAACGACCCGGCTGTCCTCAACCTCGTCTACAGCCCCGCGCTCGGCAACGCCTCCTACATCACCGCCGACTCGCCCGGCATCGACGCCGGCCAGGTCTCGGAGGTCCTCGGGAAGCTGGAGACCACGCTCGACCCGGACCTCCGCGACGAATACGCGAAGGCCGCGCAGGACCTCCTGCTGGAGCAGTACGCCCTCGTCAGCCCGGTCTACAACCCGTCCCAGGTGATCGCCCAGGCGCCATACGTCCACGGGATCGTCTTCGACGCCCAGTCCCGCAACCACTTCGTGGACGCCTGGAAGTCCGAGTGACGCGCCGCGGCGGCCGGGCCCCCGGCCGCCGCGACCGTCCGGAAAGGAACCACCGTGCTCCGGTACGCCGCACTGAAGACCGGCCGGGCCCTCTTCGTGGTCTGGGCCGCGTTCACCCTCACGTTCGTCCTGCTGTTCGTGCTCCCCGCGAACCCCGAGGACCTCCTGTTCGACCCCGCCGAACTCAACACCATCCCGCCCGAGGTGCGCGAGCAGGTCGCCGCCAACTACGGCTTCGACGAACCCGTGCTCGTCCAGTACTTCGAGCGCCTCGGCCGCGCCCTCGCCGGGGACTTCGGCAACTCCGTCCAGTCCGGCAAGCCCGTCACCGAAGCCGTCCTCGGCGTCCTCCCGAACACGCTCCTGCTCTCCGCCGGGGCCCTCGCGCTCGCCGCGCTCATCGCCTACGGCATCGCCCTGACCGCGACCTCCACGCGGCGGCCCTGGCTGCGCAACCTCGTCGAATCGCTCCCCTCGGCCGCCGTCTCGGTCCCGGTGTTCCTCTCCGGCATCCTGCTGCTCCAGGTGTTCGCGTTCAAGCTCGGCTGGTTCCCCGCGTTCGGCTCCGACGGCCCCGCGAGCCTGGTCCTGCCGCTCGTGACGCTCGCGGTCCCCGTCTCCGGGCCCATCGCGCAGCTCCTGGTGCGCCGCTTCACCGCCGAGCTCGAATCCGGGTACGTCACCACCAGCCGCGCCAAGGGCGCCACCCGGGAGCAGATCGTCACCGGCGACGTCTTCCGCAACGCCAGCCTGCCCGCGCTCACCATCACCGGCATCACCTTCGGGAACCTCATCGCCGGATCGGTCATCACCGAGACCGTGTTCGCCCGCGAAGGCGTCGGACGGCTCACGCAGACCGCGATCAACACCCTCGACGTGCCGCTCGTGCAGGGGATCGTGGTCCTCGTGGCCGCGAGCTTCGCGTTCATCAACCTCGCCGTCGACCTCGTCTACCCGCTGCTGGACCCGCGCCTGCGGGCCACGCTCGCTTTGGAGGCTCGATGACCGTGCTCACCGCGCCCCGCGCCACCCGCGACCTCCTCCGCCAACCCGTGCTCGTCGCCGCCTGGGTCGTCGTGGCCCTCGCGATCGGCTGGGCCCTGCTCCCGCAGCTCTTCACCAGCTTCAGCCCCTACACCGGCGACCCGACCGCGAGCTTCGCGCCCCCGAGCGCCGACCACTGGTTCGGCACCGACCGGCTCGGCCGCGACCTGTACGCCCGCTGCGTCTACGGCGCCCGCACCACGCTCACCGCGACGCTCCTCGCCGTCGTCGTCGCCTTCGGCATCGGCACCGTGATCGGCCTGGTCGCCGGGTACTTCGGGAGGCTCTGGGACAACGCGATCATGCGCGTCGTGGACGTCTTCCTCGCCATCCCGAGCCTCCTGCTCGCCATGGTCGTGGTCTCCGTCCTCGGCTACAGCGCCAACAACATCGCGCTCGCGGTCGGCATCTCCTCGATCGCGTCGTTCGCGCGCGTCATGCGCTCCGAAGTGCTCGCCGTCGTCGGCCAGGACTACGTGAAGGCCGCGTACGGCGCGGGCGCGGGCCGCCTCGCCGTGCTCGCCAGACACGTCGTGCCCAACTCGCTCAGCTCCGTGATCGCCTTGGCGGCCTTGGAGGTCGGCACCGCCGTCCTCGCCGTGGCCTCGCTCGGGTTCCTCGGCTACGGCTCCCCGCCGCCCGAGCCCGAATGGGGCCTCCTGGTCGCCGAGGGCCGCGACTACGTGGCGGTCCACCCGTGGATCTCGATCCTGCCCGGCACCGCGCTCGCGCTCGTCGTGATCGCCGCGCACCGCATCTCCACCTCGCTCAGGAAGGACCCGCGACGATGACCGACCCGCTGCTGCGCCTCCGGAACCTCACGGTCGAGTACCGCGCCGGGCGGCGCTGGACGCCCGCCGTCCGCGACGCGTCCCTCCATGTCGAACCGGGGGAGTTCGTGTCCCTCGTGGGCGAGTCCGGCTCCGGCAAGACCACCCTCGTGCAGGCCGCGCTCGGGCTCCTGCCGCCCGCGGCCCGCCAGAGCTCCGGCACCGTCCAGTACTCCGATGTGGACGTCACCGGCTGGAGCGACCGCCGCATGGCCCTCGTGCGCGGCAACTACGTCGGCTTCATCCCGCAGGACCCGAACACCTCGCTCAACCCGGTCAAGAAGATCGGGCAGCAGGTCATCGAAGCGGTCAAGTTCAATGAGACGAAGCGCCGCGACGCCGCCGCGTGGCGCGACGCGGCCCTGGAGAGCCTGCGCACCGCCGGGCTCGCCGACGCCGAACGCGTCTTCGCCCAGTACCCGCACGAGCTGTCGGGCGGCATGAAGCAGCGGGCGCTCATCGCGATCGCCTTGGCGGGCAAGCCGAAGCTCATCCTCGCCGACGAGCCCACGAGCGCCCTCGACGTCACCGTGCAGCGCCGCATCCTCGACCACCTCGCTTCACTCCGCGAAGAACTCGGCATCGGCATCCTCCTGGTCACGCACGACCTCGGCGTCGCGCTCGACCGGTCCGACCGGATCGCCGTCATGCAGGGCGGTCTGATCGTGGAAGAGGGCCCGACCGCGCGCATCATCGAGGACGCCGCCGACCCGTACACGCGCCGCCTTCTCGACGCGGCCCCCTCGCGCCACACCGGCCGCCTCGAACCCGCCACCGGGACCCGCCCCGAGGACGACTCGATCGTCCTGCGCGCCAAAGGCATCGCCAAGACCTACCGCCTGCGCGGGCGCGGACGCCGCGAACTGCGCGCCCTCGACGGCGTCGACCTCGCCGTGCGCCGCGGGACCACCCACGCGATCGTCGGCGAGTCCGGCGCCGGCAAGTCCACGCTCGCGCGCATCCTCGTCGGCTTCGACGCCCCCGACCGCACCCCCGAACCCGGCACCGTCCACCTCGGCGACCGCGAGCTCACCGGCCTGGGCCACAAGGCCCTCCGCGAAGTCCGCCGCGACCTCCAGTTCGTGTTCCAGAACCCGTTCACCTCCCTCGACCCGCGCTTCACCGTCGAGCGGATCATCGCCGAACCCCTGCGCGCCTTGCAGATCCCCGGCGACCGCCGGGCCCGCGTGGTGCAGCTCCTCGAAGCGGTAGCCCTCGACGAATCCCACCTCGGCCGCCTGCCCGCCGAACTCTCCGGCGGCCAGCGCCAGCGCGTCGCCATCGCGCGGGCGCTCGCGCCGAACCCTGACGTGCTCGTCCTCGACGAAGCCGTGAGCGCCCTCGACGTGTCGGTGCAGGCGCAGATCCTGCGGCTGCTCGTGGACCTCCAGGGGGAGTTCGGGCTCGCGTACGTGTTCGTCACCCACGACCTCGGGGTGGTCCGCCTCATCGCCGACGACGTGACGGTGATGCGCGAAGGCGCCGTCGTCGAGTCCGGCCCCGCCGCGGCCGTGCTCGCCGCCCCCGAGGCGGACTACACCCGCGAACTCCTCGCCGCGGTCCCCGGCACCAGGCCCGCAACCGTCCGATAAGGAGCCGAACATGCCAGATCAACTGCACCTCAACGTGAACATTCTCAACGCGGGCGTCTTCGGCGGCTCGTGGCGGCTCCCGGGCACCGACCCCCTCGCCAGCTACACGATCGACCACTACACCTCGATCGCGAAGAAAGCCGAGGCCGCGAAACTCGACGCGGTGTTCCTCGCCGACGGGCCGCTCCTGGACCCGGCGATCCGCCACCGCGCGGGCAACAACCTCGAACCGTCCACCGTGCTCGCGCGGATCGCCGCGCAGACCGAGCGGATCGGCCTCATCGGCACCCTCTCGTCGTCCTACAACGACCCCGATGAGCTGGCGCGGCGCCTCGGCGACCTCGACTACGTCTCGGGCGGCCGGTTCGGCTGGAACGTGGTGACCACGGCCGGGCCCGTCGCGGCCCGCAACTTCGGCCGCAACGCCGAGCAGGCCCACGCCTACCGCTACCAGCGCGCCGCCGCGTTCACCGAGCACGCCGCGGCCTCCTGGGCCGCCCGGACCTCCCTCGTGTCGCCGCAGGGCCGCCCCGTGGTGGTCCAGGCGGGCGGCTCCAGCGACGGCCGCCGCCTCGCGGCCCGCGTCGCCGAAGTGGTGTTCTCCGCGGACCAGGACCTCGACCACGCCAAGGCGTTCCGCGCCGAGCTGCGCGCGGGCGCCGCCGCCCACGGCCGCAGCCCCGACGGCATCGTCGTCCTCCCCGGACTCTCCACCGTGATCGGCTCGACCGAGGTGGAAGCGAAGGCCCGCAGGGAACTCCTGGACGACCTGCTGCCCGACGTGTACGCGCGCGGGCGCCTCTCGGGCCAGGTCGGGTTCGACGTCGGCGAGCTGGACGACGACGAGCCGTTCCCGCTCGACCGGCTCCTCGACCCCGACGAGGCCGGCGGCTCGCAGACCTTCTACCGCATGGTCCGCGGCATCGTGGAGCGCGAGCGCCCGACGCTGCGCCAGCTCCTGCGCAAGCTCGGCGGCGGCTTCGGGCACCGGATCGTCACCGGCACGCCGGAGCAGGTCGCCGACGACATCGAGCTGTGGTTCCGCTCCGGCGCGGCCGACGGGTTCAACGTCATGCCCGACGTGCTCCCCTCCGGCCTCGACGACTTCGCCGACCACGTGGTCCCCGAGCTGCAACGGCGCGGCCTGTTCCGCCGCGAGTACGAGGGCTCGACCCTGCGCTCGCACCTCGGCCTCGGCCTGCCCGCGGCCCCCGCCGCGGCCGGCCCCGTCCCCGCCTTGGAGGCAGCATGAGCACGTTCGTCCAACTCTCCCTCGCGGTCGGCGAGACCGGCCTGACCCTCGCCGACGCGGGCGCCATCGCCGCGCTCGCCGAGCAGACCGGCGTCGCCGCGATCCGGCTCCGCGACGAGCCCGGCGCGATCGAGCCCACTGTGGCCGCTGCGTATCTGGCAGGGGCGCACCGCATCCCGTTCGTCCCGGAGCTGGCGACCACCGGCAACGCGCCGTACAACGCGGCCCGGCGGCTCCTGTCGCTCGACCGCGCCACGGACGGCCGCTTCGGCGCGGTGCTCGTTCCCGGTGCGGGCGACGAGGTCTCGGGCCCGGCCAACGCGCATCCGGCGGAGCGCTGGCGCGAATACGCGGCGGTGCTGGCGCGGCTGTGGGAGTCGTTCCCGTGCGAGGCCCTCATCGGGGACCAGGAGGCGGCGCTGTTCGTGGACGACGAGCTGATCCGCCCGATCGGCCACGACGGCCCGCTGTACAAGGTCGCGGGCCCCATCGACGGCCCCTCATCGGTGCAGGGCCGCCCGGTGCTCGTCGCCGACCTCGCCGGACTCGGCTTCGTCACCGCCGCCGAACGCGCCGACGCCATCGTCGTGGACCGCGCGGAATCGCCCGGAGCCGATGCGGCCCTTGCCGATGCGCTCCGCGCCGCGGGCCTGCCGCGCTCGGAGGCCGCGCTCGTCGGCCGCGTCCCGATCGCCGACCTGACCGACGCCACCGGCCTAGCCGCGGACCTGCGCTCCTGGGCCGGTGCCGACCGCCTCGACGGTTTCGAGCTCGTCCCCGCCGGGGACCTCGAAGCGGTGTCGGCGGTCTTGCGGGAGCTGGTCCCGCTCCTGGTCGACCCGGCCGAGCACCCGACCCTGCGGGCCGCCTTCGGCCTCCGCGAAGCGGTGGCGTCGTGACCGAATCCGCCCCGCAGATTGAAAGGACGGCGATCGCATGACCTCCGACAACACCGCCGAATACACGGTGGCGGGCATCCGCGCCGCCGTCGCGCCCGTGCTCGACCGGCTCCGCGAAGGGGCCGCCGAACGCGAGCGCGAACGCCAGTACGCCTTCGAGGAGGTGAAAGCCCTTGCGGCCGAGCGCATCACCCTCACCGGGATCGCCGCCGCCGACGGCGGCGCGGGCGGGACCGTCCGCGACGTGGCCGACCTCGTCATCGCCATCGCCCGCGCCGACTCCAATGTGGCCCAGGCGCTCCGGTCGAGCTTCCTGACCGCCAACCAGGTCGCCTCCCGCCGCGATCTCCCGCACCGGGCCGTCACGCTCGCCCGCCTGCGCGACGGGCACCTGTTCGCGGGCACCGCGAACGAGCGCTCCGGCGGCGCCAGCGGCTCCGTCAACACCCTCCTCCACCGCGACAGCGCCTCCGACAACCGTGACGGCTGGGTGGTCGACGGCGAGAAGTACTACTCCACGGGCGGCCTCTACGCGGACTGGTTCACCGGGTCCGCGAAGGGCGAGGACGGCACCGTGTACGGCTTCACCGTCCCGGTCGACCGCACCGGCGTCGAGCGCCTCGACGACTTCGACGCCGTCGGCCAGCGCCTCACCGCCAGCGGCACCACCCGCCTCCACGCCGTGCGCCTGGCCGCCGACGAGGTGGTCGCCCGCGACAACTCGCAGTTGGAGATCCCGTGGCTCGGCGCGTTCGCGCAGCTGTACCTCGCGGCCGTCGAAGCCGGGATCGCCGCCGCCGCACTGGACGACGCCGCGTGGTTCGCGCGCGAGAAGGCCCGCCCCATCAAGCACTCCAGTGCCGCGGTCTCCAGCGAGGACCCGTACGTGCGCGAGACCGTCGGCCAGATCGCGGCCCGCGCCCACGCCGCCCGGTCCGTGGTCCTGCTCGCGGCGGAATCGATCGAGGCCACCCGGCACCTCACCGGCGCCGAGGCCCGCGCCGCCGGGGCCGAAGCCTCGGTCACCGTGGCCCAGACCGGCGTCATCGCGATCGAGTCCGCACTGAAGGCCGCCGAACTCGTCTTCGACGTCGCGGGCGGCTCGATCACCAACCGCTCGCTCGGCTTCGACCGGCACTGGCGCAACGCCCGCACCGTGGCCAACCACAACCCGCGCCAGTGGAAGGCCGCCGTCGCCGGCGCCTATCGCATCACCGGCGAGGAACCGCCCACGACCGGGCTCTTCTGAAATCCTGAAAGGACCTCTGCACATGACCCTCGAAGCCACCCGCACGCTCGGCCGCACCGGCGTCCCGCTCACTCCGCTCACTTTGGGCGCCATGAACTTCGGCGGCGCCCAGGAGGAGGCGGAGAGCATCCGCATCATCCACGCCGCGCTCGACGCCGGGATCAACGCGGTCGACACCGCCGACGTCTACACCCAGGGCCGCTCCGAAGAGGTCGTCGGCAAGGCGATCAAGGACCGCCGCGACGACCTGTTCCTCGCCACCAAGTTCCACGGCCAGATCGGCGACAACCCGCTCCACAAGGGCAACTCGCGCCGCTGGATCACCCAGGCCGTCGAGGACAGCCTCCGCCGCCTCGGCACCGACCGGATCGACCTGTACCAGGCCCACCGGCCCGATCCGCACACCGACCTCCTGGAGACCCTCCAGACCCTGAACGACCTCATCCGAGCCGGGAAGATCCGCTACTACGGGACCTCCGTGTTCCCCGCGCACCAGCTCGTGGAGGCCCACTGGCTCGCCGAGAAGCACGGCCTCATCGCCCCGCACAGCGAGCAGCTCCCGTACTCCCTGCTCATCCGCACGGTCGAACGGGAGGTCTTCCCCGTCGTCCAGAAGTACGGCGTCGGCGTCATCTCCTACGGACCCCTCGCCGCGGGCTGGCTCTCCGGGAAGTACCGGGTCGGCGGCCCGCAGCCCGAGTCCGCGCGGGCCGGGCTCATCCCCGGCCGCTTCGACGTCGACGCCCCGCAGAACGAGCGCAAGCTCGCGGCCGCCGACGCGCTCGCGACCCTCGCCGAGGACCACGGCCTCACCCTCGTGGACCTCGCGATCGCCTTCGCGCTGGGCCACCCCGCGATATCCAGCGTCATCATCGGCCCGCGAACCCAGGAGCACCTCGACGCCTACCTCAAGGCCGCCGACGTGACCTTGAGCGACGAGGTCCTGGACCGGATCGACGCGATCGTCGCCCCCGGCACGCACTTCCTCGAACGCGACACGGGCCGCGACACCCCGTCGCTCCAGCCGTCCGCGCTGCGCCGGGCCCGGGGCTGAGCATGGTCGAGCGCCTCGGCTTCCTCCTCCACCTCGACGCCGACCAGGACCCCGCGGCCGCCTACCGGGACGCGATCGGGCTGTTCCAGGCGGCCGAGGCCCTCGGCTACGACTCGGGCTGGGTGATCCAGCGGCACTTCCGGCAGGGCAACGAGCACGTCTCCGCGCCCCTGGTCGTGCTCGCCGCGATCGCCCAGCACACGAGCCGCATCCGCCTCGGCACCGGCGTGCTCGTGCTCCCGCTCGAAGACCCCCTCCGGGTCGCCGAGGACGCGGCCACAGTGGACGCGCTCAGCGGCGGGCGGCTCGAACTCGGCGTCGGCTCCGGGCCGTTCCCCGGCGCCTGGGAGGCCTTCGGCCGCGACCTCGCCGAACGCCACCGCCTCTTCGACACCGCCGTGAAGCACCTCCACGACGTGCTCGACGGCAAGGCCCTCAACGGCCTCGGCGAAGTCCTCCACCCGCCCGGCACCGGCGTGCGGGCCCGCCTGTGGCAGGCCACCTCCAGCGACCCCGCCGTCGCCTTCGCCAGTGCTGCCGCCGCCGCGAAAGCGGGCGACGGGCTCCAGCTCTCCCGCGCCACCGCCTGGCGCGGCGGCACCCTCCTCGAAGCCCAAGCGCACCAAGCCGACACGATCAGCGCCTACCGCGCCGCCTGGTCCTCGGCCGCGCCGCCGCGCGTCCAGGTCTCCCGCGCCGTCTACCCGCACCCCGACCGCGACGAGGCCGTGCGCCTCGTGACCCCCGGGGTGCGGCGCTGGCAGGAGTGGTTCGCCGCCAAGCGCGACGTCGGCGGCCTCTCGGTCGCCGACTACCTCGAAGGCGACCGCACCCTCCTCGGCCCGGCCGAGGGCCTCGCGGCCGACCTCGCCGCCGACCCGGCCCTGGAGCACGCCACCGACCTGCTCGTCAGCTTCGTCCCCGGCGTCCCCGACTTCGACGAGCACGTGCGGCTCCTCACCGACACCGCCACAGAACTCGCCCCGCGCCTCGGCTGGCGTCCCTCCACGCAACACTGACCTCTCGCATACCCTGTGGGCCCGAGGGCCTGAACCCGGAAGGCCCGAAGCGACCGAAGGAGGCCGGATGGAACAGACCGAGCGAGTGGTGGTCGGCGTCGACGGATCGCCGGTGTCGATGGAGGCGCTGGCCTGGGCGCTGCGGTACGCCGAGAAGACCGGGGCCGCCGTCGCGGCCGTGTACGGCTGGCAGCCCCCGGTCGTCTACGGCACCGCCGTCGAGGCCGTCCCGGGGGAGAGCTTCACCGAGACCGCCGAGCGCGCCCTGAACGAGTCGGTCGACGCGGCGCTCGACGGGCGCGAGGACCTCGTCGTGGAGCGCACCGCGGCCCTCGGGCACCCGGCGAAGGTCCTCATCGAGCAGTCGAAGACCGCCGGCCTCCTCGTGGTCGGCAGCCGCGGACAGGGCGGCATCAAGGGGACGCTCCTGGGGTCCGTGAGCCTCCACTGCGTCACCAACGCCGACTGCCCGGTCGTCGTGATCCGCGCCGCGGAGTGACACAGGGCGCGGGGAGACGGGCGTCACGCACGTGCGCGAAGACGCGCACAGAACGCGATGAGCGCGCATGTTATTGCGCGCCTTTCGGACGGACGCACAGCTCCCCGCGCCGGACCCTGTAGACAATCCGATTTCCTGCGCGCCGAATTTGGCGTCCGCCGCTCCCGAGCGGATAGGGTCGGGCCAACTGAATCTTCCCGGGGGTCGTTTGCTAGTCCTACTCGCCTGCCACGCCATCGCGGCGATCGCCGCGCCCGCCCTCGTCCGAATGCTGGGCCCCCGCGCCCTCTACGCCGTCGCCGCCGCGCCCGCGGCGACCTTCGTCTGGGCCCTCACGCACGCGGGCGTCATGCGCCTCGGCGGCGCCCTCACCGAGACCCGCCCCTGGGTGCCCGAACTCGACCAGGAACTCGCGTTCCGCATGACCGCCTTCCCGTGGATCATGGTCCTCCTGGTCAGCGGCGTCGGCACCCTCGTCCTCGCCTACAGCGCCCACTACTTCACCTCCACTGAGGAAGGACTCGGCCGCTTCGCCGCCGTCTTCGTCGCCTTCGCCGGAGCCATGTTCGGCCTCGTCGTCGCCGACGACCTGCTCCTGCTCTACGTCTTCTGGGAGCTGACCTCGGTCTTCTCCTACCTCCTCATCGGCCACGACCCCGCCCGCAGCGCCAGCCGCTGGGCCGCCATGCAGGCCCTCCTCGTCACCACCCTCGGCGGGCTCGCCATGCTCGTCGGCTTCATCATGCTCGGCCAGCACGCCGGGACCTACCGCCTGTCCGAAGTGGTCGCCGACCTGCCGAGCGGCGCCTACCTCGTCGCCGCGCTCGTCCTCATCCTCCTCGGCGCCCTCTCCAAATCCGCGGTCTTCCCCTTCAGCTTCTGGCTCCCCAGCGCCATGGCCGCCCCCACCCCCGTCAGCGCCTACCTCCACGCCGCCGCCATGGTCAAGGCGGGCGTCTTCCTCATCGGCATGCTCACCCCCGCGTTCGCCGCCGACCTGCCCTGGCGGCAGGCGATCTGGGCCTGCGGCGCCCTCACCTTCCTCTTCGGAGGATGGACCGCCCTGCGCCAGACCGACCTCAAGCTCATGCTCGCCTACGGCACCGTCAGCCAGCTCGGCATGATCGCGATCGTCCTCGGCACCGGCACGTACGACACCGCGCTCGCCGGGGCCGCGCTCCTCGCCGGGCACGCCATGTTCAAAGCCGCGCTGTTCCTCGTCGTCGGCATCATCGACAAGACCGCCGGCACCCGCGAGATCTACTCGCTCTCAGGGCTCGGCGACCGCAGGCCCCTCCTCGCCGCCACCGCCGTCGTCGCCGTCGCCTCCATGATCGGCCTCCCGCCCACCCTCGGCTTCGTCGCCAAAGAGGCCATGCTCGCCGCGTTCTGGAACGGCGGCCCCTGGGACCGCGCCATGCTCGCCGTCCTCGTCGCGGGCGCCGCCCTCACCGTCGCCTACGGCCTGCGGTTCCTGTGGGGCGCCTTCGCCCGCAAACCCGACACCGCCGAGACCGACGCCGCCCCCGCCGGACCCGGCTTCCTCGCCGCGCCGATGCTCCTTGCAACCGCGGGCCTCGCCGCGGGCTTCCTCGCCCCCGCCGCCGACGGGCTCCTCTCCCCGTACGCCGACCGCTACCCGCACACCGGGCACGTCTACCACCTGGCCCTCTGGCACGGCTTCACCCCGGCACTCGGCCTGTCGCTCCTGGCGATCCTCACCGGCATCGGCGTCCACTTCGCGACGCACCGCACCAGCGCCTGGCGCTCCGTGAAGCTCCCGCTCGCCTCCGGCACCGTCTACAAGCAGGCCCTCGGCGGCGTCGACCGCGCCGCAGTCGAACTCACCGGCCGCACCCAGCGCGGCTCGCTGCCGTTCTACCTCGGCGTGATCCTCGTGTCCCTCGTCGCCTTCGCGGGCGGCCTCCTCGTCTTCGACGGCCCCTGGCCGCACGCGATCCGCCTGTACGACACGCCGCTGCAACTCGTCGCAGGCGCCGTCATCGTCACCGCCGCCATCGCCGCCGCGCTGGCCCGGCGCCGCTTCACCGCGATGATCCTCACCGGCGTCTCCGGCTACGGCGTCGCCATGCTGTTCGTCTTCCACGGCGCCCCCGACCTGGCCCTGACCCAGTTCCTCGTCGAGACCGTCACGATCGTCATGTTCGTGCTGGTCCTGCGCCGCCTGCCCGCCCGCTTCTCCGAGCGGCCCCTGAAACTGGTGCGGCGCTTCAGGGTCGGCATCGGCGTCGCCGTCGGCGTGGTGGCCGCCGCGATGGCGTTCGTCGCCGTCTCCGGCCGCACCGCCGCCCCCATCTCGGAGCAATTCCCCGACCCCGCCGTCACTTACGGCGGCGGGCACAACATCGTGAACGTCATCCTCGTCGACATCCGCGCCTGGGACACCATGGGCGAGATCGCGGTCCTGCTCGTGGCCGCCACCGGCGTCGCGAGCCTCATCTTCGGCCGCGAGCGGCTCCTCATCCGCCGCGGCGGCTCCCGGCCCGCGCCGCCGAAGACCGGCGAGCAGGTCAAGTGGCTCGCCCGGCCCGAGACCAGCGGCAGCCACCAGGCGGTCATCCTCCAGGTCGTCACCCGGCTGCTGTTCCACACGATCGTCCTGTTCTCGATCTACCTGCTCTTCACCGGCCACAACCACCCCGGCGGCGGCTTCGCGGGCGGCCTCGTCGCCGGGCTCGCGCTCATGTTCCGGTACCTCGCGGGCGGACGCGCCGAGCTGAACGCCGCCGCGCCCGTCGACGCCGGGCGCCTCCTCGGCACCGGCCTGCTCGTCGCGGTCGGCACCGGCGCCGCCTCGTTCGCCTTCGGCGGCACGGTCCTCCAGAGCGCGATCCTCGACTTCGAGCTCCCCGTCGTCGGCCACGTCCACTTCGTCACCTCAACGTTCTTCGACATCGGCGTCTACCTCGTCGTCGTCGGCCTGGTGCTCGACATCCTCCGCAGCCTCGGCGCGGAGATCGACCGCCACGGCGAGTCCGCAGACCCCTCCCCGGCGCTCGCGCCCGAGAAGGAGCCCGCATGATCCCGAACCTGGTCTACGTGGTCGTCGTCGGCGTCCTCATCGGCGCGGGCGTCACGCTCCTGCTGGAGCGCACGCTCACCCGCGTGCTCATCGGGGTCGTGCTCGTCGGCAACGGCGTCAACGTCCTCATCCTCACCGGCTCGGAGTTCGGCACGCCGCCGATCGTCGGCGAGACCCCCGAGGACGGCATGAGCGACCCGCTGCCGCAGGCGATGATCCTCACCGCCATCGTCATCACGCTCGGCATCACCGCGTTCCTGCTCGCGCTCGCCTACCGCAGCCAGCAGCTCCTCGGCCACGACGAGGTCCAGGACGACGCCGAGGACCGCCGCATCATCGACCTCGCCGAACGCGACGAGGGCCCCGACGCCAAGGAGAACGGCGACGACGGCCTCCCGCACCCGGTGTACCACTGCGCCCCGGGGAAGGAGGGCCGATGACCTTCCTCGTCCCGCTCCCGGTCGTCATCCCGCTGCTCGGGGCCGCGCTGACGCTCATGATGGCCCGGCGGCCCGCGATCCAGCGCACCGTGAGCCTCACCGCGCTCGTCGCGACCCTCGCGGTCTCCTCGATGCTGCTGGCGCTCACCGTGACCGAGGGCCCGCAGGTGGTCGCGGTCGGCGGCTGGCCGCCGCCGCTGGGGATCGTCCTCATCGCCGACAAGCTCGCCGCCCTCATGCTCGTGGTCTCCACCGCGGTCACGCTGTGCGTCCTCGTCTACTCGATCGGGCAGGGCTCGGCCGACGGCGACGAGGAGACGCCGATGTCGGTCTACCACCCCACGTATCTGGCGCTGACCGCCGGCGTCACGAACGCGTTCCTCTCGGGCGACCTGTTCAACCTGTACGTCGGCTTCGAGATCCTCCTCGTCGCCTCCTACGTGCTCCTCACCCTGGGCAGCACCGAGAACCGCATCCGCGCGGGCACCACGTACGTCGTCGTCAGCCTCCTGTCCTCGGTGATCTTCCTGAGCGCCCTCGGCCTCGTCTACGGCGCCACCGGGACGCTCAACATGGCCCAGCTCGCCGGGCGCTTCGACGAACTGCCCGACAACCTGCGGCTGCTCCTCCAAGGGATGCTGCTGCTGGCGTTCGGCATCAAGGCCGCGGTGTTCCCGCTCGGCGCGTGGCTGCCCGACTCGTACCCGACCGCGCCCGCGCCCGTCACCGCCGTCTTCGCCGGGCTCCTCACCAAAGTCGGCGTGTACGCGATCATCCGCACCGAGACGCTCCTGTTCCCCGACGGGCGCATCGGCGACGTCCTCCTCGTGATCTCCCTGCTCACCATGGTGATCGGCATCCTCGGCGCCGTCGCGCAGTCGGACATCAAGCGGCTCCTGTCGTTCACGCTCATCAGCCACATCGGGTACATGCTGTTCGGCGTGGCCCTCGCGACCGAAGCGGGGCTGAGCGCCGCGATCTTCTACATCGCGCACCACATCACGATCCAGACGACCCTGTTCCTCGCCGCGGGGCTCGTCGAGCGCCGCGGCGGCTCCACGGCGCTCGAACGGCTCGGCGGGCTCGGGAAGATCGCGCCGGTCCTGGCCGTCCTGTTCTTCATCCCCGCGCTCAACCTCGCCGGCATCCCGCCGTTCTCGGGCTACCTCGGGAAGCTCGGGCTGCTCCAGGCGGGCGTCGACGCCTCCGGCCCGCTCGTGTGGGCGGTCGTCGCGGGCGGGGTCCTCACGAGCCTCCTGACGCTGTACGCGATCGGGCGGGTGTGGAACCTCGCGTTCTGGCGCACGCCGCACCCGGACATGCCGCGCGACGACGCCGATTTCGACGGCGGGGCGATGCTGCCGAAGCTCATGGTCGCGCCGACGATCGCGCTGGTGGCGTTCAGCGTCGCGCTCACCGTCGTGGCCGGGCCGCTGTTCGCGGTGACCTCCGAGGCCGCGGCCGACCTCATCACCCGCACGCCGTACATCGAGGCGGTCTTCCCGGACGGTGCCCCATGAGCCCCCAGCGACCGAGTGCGCTGACCAAGCGCGAGCGCCTGCGCAGCAGGGCCATCGCCGTCATCGGCCTGGTCCTGGTGTGGAACCTCCTGTGGGGCGCGTTCACGTGGCTGAACACGATCACCGGCGCGGTGATCGCCGTGGCGCTCCTCGTCGTGTTCCCGCTGCCGCCGGTGAAGTTCGGCGGGCGGCTGCGGCCCGTCGCGGTGGTGAAGTTCTTCGCGCGCTTCTTCTTCGACCTCACCGTGGCGAGCTTCCAGGTCGCGTTCCTGGCGTTCCGGCGCGGCGAGCCGCGGAGCGCGATCGTCGCCGTCGAGCTGCGCGTCAAGTCCGACCTGAACATGACGCTCGTCGCCGAAGCCGTCTCGCTGGTGCCCGGCAGCCTCATCGCCGAGGCCGACCACCAGACGGGGACCCTGTACATCCACATGCTCGGGGTCCGCGACGCCGCGCACCTGGAGCGCCTGCGCGCCGAGGTCCTGCAACTGGAGGCGCGGCTGGTGCGCGCCATCGGATCCGACGCGGAGCTGCGCCTGGTCGAGGCGCCCGTGCCCACCGACCGCGAGGAGCGCCCGGCATGACCTACGCCGCCGTCGCCATCGCCGTGCTGCTCACCGCCGCATGCGCGATGACTCTGGTCCGCATCGTCCGCGGACCCACCACACTGGACCGGATCGTCGCCACGGACGTGCTCCTGGCGATCACCGCCACCGCGATCCTCGCCGAGGCCGCGTTCAGCCGCGACCCCACGGCCCTGCCGGTGCTCGTGGTGGTGTCCCTCCTGGGCATCACCGGCTCGGTCGCCGTGGCCCGCTTCGTCAGCCGGGAGCAGGACTCATGACCCTCCAAGGCGTCCTCGACGCGGTCGCCGCGGTCCTCATGGTCACCGGGGCCCTCCTCAGCCTCGCCGCGGGCGTGGCCCTGCTGCGCTTCCCCGACCTGTTGAGCCGCATGCACGCCGCCGCGAAACCGCAGGTCCTCGGGCTGCTGCTCATGCTCACAGGCTGCGCGATCCGCATCGCCACCGTCGTCGACATCACCACGATGGTCCTCATCGCGGTCTTCCAGCTCGCCACCGCGCCCGTCGCCGCCCACATGGTCGGCCGCGCCGCCTACCGCGACGGCCAGACCCGCACCGACCTGCTCCTCACCGACGAGCTCGCCCCGCACCTGGACCGCTTCAGCGACAAGCCCGACGACAAGCCGAGCCGCTTCCCCGCCACCCCGCCCGAGTGACCCGACACTAGGCTGGGCCCGGTGACCGAAGCCCTGAACGCGCTCTCCGAGCGCCAGCGCGACCTGGTCGGGACCTGGCTCCCCGGCGCCGCCGTCGAGGCCGACATGGGGTGGGGCCTCGTCGAGACCGCGGTCCTGCGCGTCCGCTCGGGCGGCCGCACGGTAGTGGTCAAGGCGGGCGGCGCCTCCGACGTGTCGATCGAGCGTGAGATTCGCGCGCACCGCGAGTGGACCGGGCCGTGGGTGCGCCGCGGCCGGGCCGCCCGGATGCTCCACGCCGACACGGACGCGAAGATCCTGGTGACCGAGTTCCTTCCCGGGACGCTCGTCAAGGACACGCCCGCGGCCGCGGACCCCGCCGTCTACGAGCAGGCCGGGGCGCTGCTCCGCGAGTTCCACGACCAGGCCGCCGTCGACGACCCCGGCTACGAGGCCCGCATGAACGCGAAGGCCCTCGCCTGGCTCGAACGCCCCCACCGGATCGCGCCCGAGACCGCCGCGCATCTGGCGGCGCTGGTCCGCTCCTGGCCCGCCGCCGGAGCCGTCTGCGCGCCGTCCCACGGCGACTGGCAGACCCGCAACTGGCTCCTCGACCGCGGCGTGCTCCGCGTGATCGACTTCGGCCGCACCGACCTCCGCCCCGCGGCCGAGGACTTCGAGCGCCTGGCCGTCAAGGAGTTCCGGCTCCACCCCGGCGCCGAGGAGGCGTTCGTCTCCGGCTACGGCGCGGACCCGCGCGAGCCCGGCGCGTGGCTGCGCCAGCGCGTGCGCTCCGCGATCGGCACCGCCTGCTGGGCGCACCTCGTCGGCGACGCCGACTTCGAGGCCCAGGGCCACCGGATGATCGCCGACGTCCTCACCGAGGACGCCTCCCGGGTCTGAACACGACGATCGGCGCGGCACTGAAGGGGTGCCGCGCCGATCGTGTCCGGAGTGGTTGGTTTATACCGACTCGACGGTCTCGAAGGTGCCGTCGCCGTCGGTGTCCGTGGCGACGGTGTCGATGACCATGTCGCCGTCGGTGTCGGACTCCAGCGTGTCGACGTAGCCGTCGAGGTCGGTGTCGGTGGCGTACGTGTCGAGGAAGGTGTCGTTGTCGGTGTCGACGAGGAGCGTCTCGGAGTAGCCGTCGGCGTCGGCGTCGGTGTAGACCGTGTCGACCCAGCCATTGTCGTCCGTGTCGGACTCGACGGTCTCGTTGAAGCCGTCGCCGTCGTTGTCGTACGAGACCGATTCGAGCACGCCGTCGCCGTCCATGTCGGTGTCGGCGGTCGCGGTGTACACGTCGTCCGAGTAGGTGTCCTCGGAGTACGACGTCGAGTCGTCGGCGGAGTAGGTGTCCGTCGACTCGGTCTCGTACTCGTCGGTCGAGTACGAGTCGTCGCCTGCGGAGTCGATGGAGAAGTCGCTCATGATACTGCCAATCTCGTAAGCGTCGGTTGCTTGCGATGTGAACCTTAAGCCCCGTTCGCCAGCGATCCGCCGCCGCGTGCCCCGGGCGGCACGATCCCGGGAGTCACGCGCCGAGGTACGTCTCCAGATCGTCGAGGATCATCCCCGCGGCGGTGACGCCGATGCCGGTCATCCACACCTCGTCGTCGACCTCGTGCGCGTTCCCCTCCTGCACGGCGGGGATCGACTGCCACAGCGCGCCGCCGGTGTACTCGGCGAGCTGCGCGTCGCCGTCGTCGCCGTACGCGCAGTAGAAGACCACGTCGCCGCCCAGCGTGTCGACCTCCTCGGCCGACACTTCGGCGAAGCGCCGGTCCTCGGCCCCGTTCAGCTGCTGGAGTTCAGGGCGGGCCAGGCCGACGTCGCCGAGGACGATGCCGGAGAACGAGTCGGGGCCGTACACGCGGATCTGGTCGGGCATGAACCGCACGATGCTCACCTCGGTTGCGATGGCCTCCTCAAGCGACCCGCCGAACTCGCCCGCGCGGGCCTCGTAGTCCGCGAGGAGCCGCTCGGCCTCGTCCTGCTTGCCGAGCGCTTCGCCGTCGAGGAGGAAGTTCTCCTTCCACGTCAGGCCGACCAGCTCGGTGAACACGGTGGGCGCGATGGCGTCGAGCTCGTCGTAGAACGCCTCCTGCCGGAACTTCGAGCCGAGGATCAGGTCGGGCTTCAGCTGCTCGATCGCCTCCAGGTCCGGTTCGGCGCTGGTGCCGACGACGGTGACGCCGGAGAGGTCCCCGAGGTAGGTCGGCAGCTCGGACTCGCTCGCGCGGGCCGCGCCGACCGGCGTGATCCCCAGCGACAGCGCCGTGTCGATCTTGTCCGTGTCGAGGACGACGACCCGCTGCGGGTCCGCGGGGACCTCGGTGGTCCCCATGGCGTGCTCGATGGTGCGGGTCTCGCCCTCGGCGTCGTTCCGCTCAGCGGCCGGGTCGGAGGTGCCGCACGCGGCCAGCGCGAGCGCGCAGGCGGCTGCCAAGGCGGAGGCGGCCAGTCGTCTTCTCATTTCGGGTTCCCTTCGTCAGGAGGAGGTACAGCAGGTAGAGGCCGCCGAGCGCGGCGGTGAGCACCCCGGCGGGCATCTGGTAGTCGCCGAACGCGGTGCGGCCCAGCCAGTCCGCGAGGACGAGCAGGATCGCGCCGGTGAGGGCCGAGCCCAGCAGCGGCGGGCGCGGGGTGCGGGCGACGCGCCGCGCGATCTGCGGGGCGGCGAGGGCCACGAACTCGACGGCGCCGACCTGCGACACGGCCGCGGAGGCGAGCGCGACGCCGAGGACGGCGAGACCGATGCGCTGGCCGGTGACGCGCACGCCGATGCCGGTGGCCGTGGGGTCGTCGAGGTCGGTGGTGTCGAGCGCCCGCTGCGCCCATACGAGCGCGGGCAGCGCGGCGGCGAGGAAGACGCCGAGGAACGCGGCCTCGGTCCAGCCGCGGCCGCCGAGGGTGCCGATGAGCCAGATCTGGGCGCGCTGGGCGTCGATGGCGTCGGCCGAGATCAGCAGGATCTGGATGCCGGACTTGAGGAGCACGGCGACGGCGACGCCCGCGAGGACGAACCGCGGCGCCGCGAGGGAGCCGCGGGCGGCCACGAGCAGCACGAGGACGGCGGCGGCGAGCCCGCCCGCGAGCGCGGCCGGCGCGAGGAGCGCGTACCCGAGCCCGAACGTGAGCGCGGCGGTCGCGGCGAGCCCGGCCCCGGCGGTGACGCCGACGATGTCGGGACTCGCGAGGGGGTTGCGGGCCACGGACTGGATGAGCGCGCCGCCGAGCGCGAGCGCGGCCCCGGCGGCGACGGCGAGGACGGTGCGCGGCAGGCGCAGGACCTCCACCGTGCGGTCGTAGCCGGTGGTCCCGGTGAGGGTCGCCCACACGTCGGCGAACGTGATGTACGTGTGGCCCAGGCACAGTGAGACGACCACGGCCCCGGCGAGCACGGCCAGCAGGAGCACGCCCATGAGCGCGCTGCGCCGGTGCCACGTCACGGAGCGGTTGCCGACGCGGACGACGGACCGCCCGGGGAGCTGCACCTTGCTCACGCGTGCACCGTCCTCGCGCGCCGCACGAGCGCGATGAGCAGCGGCGCGCCCAGACATGCGCAGATGATCCCGGCGGGGACTTCTCCGGGCACGATGACGCGGCCGATGACGTCGGCGGCGAGGAGCATCGCGGGCCCGAGGAGGAGGCTCAGCGCGAGCTGCGGCCGGTGGCCCGCGCCCACGGCCCAGCGCGCGAGGTGCGGGATCGCGAGGCCGATGAACCCGACCGGGCCCGCGGCGGCGACGGCCGCGCCGGTGAGGAGCGCGACGGTGACCGCGGCGGTCCCGCGCACGAGGCCGACGCGGTGGCCGAGCCCGGCGGCGGTCTCGGCGCCCAGTTGCAGGCCGTCGAGCCCGCGTGCGGCGAGGAACGCGAGGAGGAGCCCGGCGATGAGGAACGGCGCCATGCCGATCGCGATGTCGGCGCCGCGGCCGGCGAGCGACCCGACGGCCCAGAACCGGTACCGGTCGAAGGACTGCACGTTCGTGGCGAGGACGGCGTACACGACCGCGGAGAGGCTCGCGTCGATCGCGGCCCCGGTGAGCGCGTACGTGGCGGTCCCGCCGCCGGCGGCGCGGGTCGCGAGGGTCGCGACGGCGTACCCGACGACCCCGGCGACCAGGGCTCCGGCGATGCCGAGCCACACGTACTGGCCCATGCCGGTGAGTCCGAGGACGCTCATGCCGAGCACCACGCCGAGGCTCGCCCCGGCGGCGACGCCGAAGATCCGCGGGTCGGCGAGCGGGTTGCGCGTGAGGGTCTGCATGAGGACCCCGGCGACCGCGAGCCCGGCCCCGGCGAGCAGGCCCACGAGGGTCCGCGGCACGCGCTGGTCCCACACGACCGAGGCCGCGATCGGATCGGCGCGGGTGAGGCCGTCCCACACCTCGGCGGGGGAGAGGTCGCGCGCGCCGAACGCGAGCGAGGCGATCACGATGAGCCCCAACAGGACCGCCGCCGCAGCGCACACGGCGGCCCGGCCGCGGGCGGTGGCGGCGGGCCGGGGGACAGAGAGGGCGACGGGCACCAGCCGATATTAGGAGAGGCTAACCTCGTTCCCGGCGGGCGGTGCCCTGATGTGACGGGAACGTATGTACGGGGCCCGTGGTGGGGCCGGGGCCCGTCGCGGCACGGCCCGCTCGCAGTGCGGACGGGCGGGTCCGCGTGCGGCCGGGGCCGCTCGGCCGATCCGGCCCCCTGCGGCTAGCCGAGCTCGGCGAGCCGCCCGCGGATCCGCTCCGCTTCCGGGTGGCCGAGGTCCTCGAACACCGCGAGTGCTTGTGCCCACGCCTTCCGCGCGCCGCCGCGGTCGCCGGTCTCCAGGAGCACCTCGCCGAGGCCGGTGAGCGCGGCGGCCTCCCCGGACCGCAGTCCGGCCTCGCGGTTGAGGTCCACCGAGCGGCGGTGGTGGGCGAGGGCCTCCTCGTACCGGTCCAGCTTGCGGTATATGTACCCGAGGCTGTCCCGCGCCGCGGCCTGCCCGGCGAGGTCGCCCGCGGACTCCGCGAGTTTCAGTGCCGCCTCGCAGTCGGCCAGCGCCTCCTCGTACTCCTCGTCGACCGTGGCAAGGTGCCAGCCGATCGAGTTGAGCGCGATCGCCTCGCCTCCGAGGTGCCCGGCCGACCGGTACAGTTCGAGCGCGCGGCGGTTGCATTCCAGGGCGGCGTCGCCGCGGCCCTGCCTGCGCCACACGTAGCCGCGCAGCTGGTGCACGTGGCCCTCATCGATCTCGTATCCGGGCCTGCGGCACCGTTCCAGCGCCCGGTCGAGGAGTTCATCGGCCTCCTCGAAGTGGTCGAGGAGCGTGTGGGCGAACGCGAGGCGGCGCTGCACCCGCGAGAGGACCCCGTGGTCGCCGAGGGGCTCGACGAACGCGTAGACGCGCTCCCAGCACGCTTCGAGGTCGTGCCAGTGCCCGCTGCGGTGGAGGTAGTCGGAGACGGTCCATGCCAACCGCCAGCAGTGGCCGTCGTGTCCGGAGGCCGCGGCGTGCTCGACCGCGGCGAGGAGCACGGCGTGCTCGGCGGCGAACCAGGCCATCGCGGCCCTGCCGTCCTCCAGCGCCTCCGGCGCGGTGCCGGGGCGGGCGGGCGCGGTCGCGACCCGGTCCTGGATCGGGTTGATCAGTCGCAGCCCCGCGGCGGCGGTGTGGAGGTAGTGGTCGAGGATCCGCAGCACCGCCTCCTCCCGTTCGCCGTCCGCTTCGGCGAGTTCGGCGGCATAGGCGCGGAGCAGGTCGTGGAAGGCGAACCGGCCCGGGGACGCCTCGAACACGAGGGTCGCATGGGCCAGCTCGGTGAGGAGACGCTGCGCTTGGGCCGCACTGGTTCCCGCGAGCGAGGCCGCCGCGGCGGCGGTGAAGTCCGGTCCCGGATGCGTCCCCAGGAGACGGAACATCCTTGCGGCGCCGGGGGAGAGGGCCCGGTAGGACCACGAGAAGACGGCTCGCACGTCGGCGGCCGGGTCGGGGTCGGCGAGCGCGTCGAGGCGGCGCGCGGCCTCCCGCAGCTCCGCGGCGAGCGCCGCGAGCGCGAAGTGCGGGTTCCCGGCGGCGCGGGCGGTGACCACCGCGAGCGCCAGCGGGAGCCCGGTGCACAGGTCCGCGATCTGTGCGGCCGCCTCCGGCTCGGCCGCGGTGCGGCGCCTGCGCAGCCGCCGCTCCAGGAACAGCCCGGCCTCCGCGCTGCCGAGCGGACGCAGCCCGATCGGCCGCGCCCCTTGGGCGACGAGCCCGGAGAGCTTGTCGCGGCTGGTGACGACCGCGGCCGTGCCGCGCCCGCCGGGCAGGAGCGGGCGCACCTGCGCGGCGTCCCGGGCGTTGTCGAGGACGAGCAGGATCCGCTTGTCCGCCACCAGGCTCCGGTAGAGGCCGATCTGCGCGTCAAGGTCGCCGGGGACGGCCTCGGGCGCGGTGCCGAGCGCGCTCAGGAGCGCCCGGACCGCCTCGCCGGGCGCGACGGGCTGCCCGACCGGGTCGAAGCCGCGCAGGTTGACGTACAGCTGGCCGTCGGGGAAGCGGTCGGACACCTGGTGCGCCCAGTGGAGGGCGAAGGAGGTCTTGCCGACCCCGGCGGTCCCCGTCACCGCCGCCACCGCGGCGGTCCCCGCCTCCAGCAGTCCGTTCAGTTCGTACAGTTGCGCTTCGCGCCCGGTGAAGTGCGCAGGGGCGGCGGGCAGCTGGCGCGGCAGCGTCCGCACGGTCACCGCCGCGGGAGCGGTCGCGGGAGCGGGGCGCTGGAGCCCGGGGTCGGAGTCCAGGATCCGCCGGTGCAGCAGCTCGACCTCCGGTGACGGCTTGACCCCGAGCTCGGTGTCCAGCAGCCGGTGCAGGCGCCGGAACGCCTCCAGCGCCTCGCCCTGCCGTCCGGTCCGGTACAGGGCCAGCATGAGCAGCCGCCACAGGCCCTCGCGCAGCGGGTGCGCGGCCGCCAAGTGCTCCAGTTCGGACACGGCGACAGCCGCGCCCGTGTCGAGTTCCGCGCCGAGGCACTGCTCGGTCGCTTCCAGACGGAGCTCGTCGAGCTGCCGCGCACGGTCCCGCACCGCGGGCACGTCGATTCCCGTGAACGCCGTACCCCGCCATAGGGCCAGACCCTCCCGGAACGCCGTGACCGCTTCCTCCAGTGCGCCGCCCCGCAGCGCGGCGCGCCCCTGTGCGGACAGCGCCTCGAAGCGGAGCGCGTCGACCGTCCCGGCGGCGGCCTCCAGCAGGTATCCGCCGTCGCGGGAGTGCAGGACCGCGCCGACGCCGAGTCGGAGCAGTCTTTTGCGGATCTGATACACGTACGCGCGCAACGTGGCCGGGGCGCCGTTCGGCGGCCGCCCCGCCCAGAGCTGGTCGATCAGCCAGTCCCGCTCGCACATGCGGTTCGCGCCGACCAGCAGCAGCGCCAGAAGCGCGCGCGGCTTGAAGCCCGCCGGCGTGGCCGACCGTCCGTCCACCACTAGTTCCATCGGCCCCAGCACTCGGAACCGCACCGTCGTCGCAGCCATGCCGACCTCCGCCGGTCGTGTCTCCACGACCCATGTGGTCGATGCGAAAGTCCTTCCGCGCCAACCGAACAGGGTCGAATCTGTCTGCGCGCACCACAGCACCGCCACATTATCACCACACGCGTTCCGCATGATGTGAAGCGGATCACCGAAGCACATCGGTGCACAACGCAGAAAGCAGGTGAAGCGCGATGCTCAGAACTCGCCTCCGACGGGCCGTGACGGCCGCGTTGATCGGCACGGCGACCGCCGGCCTCCTCGCCATCGGTTCCGCGGCCCCCGCCGCGGCCCAGGACGTCTCGATCATGGACTGGCCGACCGGATGCACCTACCAAGTGCAGAAGCCCTGGGGTGCGGTCGCCAAGTGCGACCACGCCAACGGCGGGTCCTACGCCGCCTCCGTCACGTGCAAGGACAATGCCGGCGAGGTCTACGAGGCCGACGGCGCGTGGCGCCGGTACGGCTGGTCCTACGCCTACTGCCCGGGCAGCTCCAGCGCGCAGTACGCGGGCATCTGGAAGTCCGCGATCGACCACTCCCGCGGGTAACGAGAGGAACGAGTCATATGAAGAGGACCTTGTTCGGCCTGCTCGCCTCGATCGCGATGGCGGCCGGTCTGCTCAGCGGCATCCAGGGCGCCGCCGCGGCCCCTGTCGCGGCTCCTGCCGCCGTCGAGGCGACCGCGGGCGACGTGACCATCCAGTCCCTGCCGACCGGATGCACCCACTACAAGTACAACCAAGGCTGGGTGGGCATCTGCTCGCACGCCAACGGCGGGTCGTGGCGCGCGAGCGTGGACTGTCGGCCTGAGGACGGCGGGCCGGCGTTCACCCGCTACCCCTCCGTCTGGCAGACCGTCTCCAACGTCCCGTCGTACGTGAGCTGTCCGCCGATGAGCTCCGCCTACGGGGGCATGATCACGAGAAGCGCCGTGCGCGAATAGCCCCGTAGCGATGGCCGCCCGCCGACGACGCCGGGCGGCTTCCGCGCGTTCCCGATCGGGACGAGCGCGCACTCCTGTCACAACCGTTCGGTACCTTTCCAATGGCGTCTTCCCATCATCCGACGCCATGTGGTGCCCGAACGAGGAGAGCAGTATTGCCCGCGCCCAGAAAGTTCACGAGAGAGCGGTTGCAGGCCACCGCGCTGTCCATAGTCGACGAACGGGGCCTGGCGGGCCTGACGATGCGCAGTCTCGCCGCCGAACTGGGCACGGGCGCGATGACCATCTACAACTACGTCGACGGCCGCACCGGCCTCGAAGCACTCGTCACGGAGGCCGTCATGGCCCAGTCCACCTGGGAGGAGCCCGAGAGCGGCGACTGGCGCGACGCCGTCGCGGCCGTCGCCGAGGGCGTGCTGCTCACCGTCCGCGACCACCCGAACGCCATCCCGCTCATGCTCGCGCGCGGCGCCCTCCACGAGTCGGCGCTGACGCCCTCGGAGGCGATGCTCGCCGCGCTGCACCGCGGCGGCTACCGCGGGACCGACCTGCTCGTGGCGTTCCGCGTCGTCTCGGGCTACGTCTCCGGGTTTGCGCAGGTCGAGCTGGCGTCGCCCCGGCCCGAGCCGGCCCAGGAGTCCGAGCCGGACGCAGCCGCCCCCGATCCCGAGCGCTTCCCGCGCCTCGCTGAGATCGGCGCCGCCGCAGCCGAATCGGACGCGCTGGCCCGGTTCCGCGCGGGGCTGCGCATCATCCTCAGGGGTCTGGAGCCGTAGGTCCGGGGCCGTGGGCCCGGCCCAGGCCAGTGGGTCGGGCCCACGGCGTCGGGCCCGGCACCGGCGGCTTTCGGTGCGCGCACCGCCGGTGCCGGAGAACGTCGGGCACGGCCGAACGACCGGTCCGGCCTCCTGTCCACGTGGAGCACGTACCCCGTACGTGAACGATGCAATTGAATCACGTACTCTGTACTTGTACAACCCTCGGGGTCTGCAAGAGACTTTCGCGACAACGAATCGCTTGTGGTCCAGTCGAATTCGCGCACGTCCGCTGTCGCGTGCCGAAGAAAGCGGTACACCGCCCCGGGTCCTCCCCGGCCGTGGCGGTGTACACAGTAGATGTCGGCTCCGTCGGGCGGCCCCCTTCCAGGCCGCCCGGCGATCCGCCGACCGCCTTGGCTCGCGCGCCTCCTGTTGGGGATCGGATCGTGGCGCGCGAGCCAACCGGCGGTCTACCGCTGCTTGGGCCGCACGACGGCGCGCACGATCAATCCGACGCCGCTGGCGAGCGCGAGCACCCCGAACGGGATGGCGAGCAGCGCCAGGCCGATCATCTGGATGAACGCGTTCAGCACGGCCCCTCCGATGAACCCGGCCCACAGCGCCCGGTTGACGATCTTGTCGTGGCTGACGGCGGCCCGGGGCGGGGCGGTGCGGAAGTCGTTCATGGCTCCTCCAGATGTCGTGTCCATGGCTACGACGGTACGGCGGAACGCCGTCGCGCCCAATGCCCTCACCTGGTGAAACGCAGGTACAGACTGCTGTACCGCCCCGCACCCCCTAGGCGGCCGCGGTCCCCTCCAGCTCCACCATCAGGCCCGGCGCGGCCAGGCGCACCACTCCGAGGAGCGTCGACGCGGGCGCGGCCCCGGCGGCGGCGAGCCGCCCCGCCAGCACCCCGTAGTGCCGCAGCAGCTCGTCCACATCGGTCGTGTACACGTTGAGCCGCACCAGGTCCGGCAGCGACATCCCCGCCCCGGCGAGCACCGCCTCCAGGTTGTCCAGGCTCAGCGCCAGCTGCGCGGCCATGTCGCCCTCGTGCTCCGGCCGCCCGTCCTTCCCCGTCGAGGTCTGCCCCGCGCAGTACAGCGTCCGGGTCTGCCCCGACACCAGCTCGCCCTGGTTGAAGCCCAGCTCCAGCGACCACTCCACCGGGTTCACCGCGGTCCGTTCCATTGCCACAGCACTCCATTCATCGGATCGGCGCCGCCGTTCGGCGCCGCGACAAGGAGCCTCCCAGGAATACACGACACCCTGTGTCAGGTATTCCAGTAGGATGTCGCGATGCGCGCCGACCGACTCGTCTCCCTGGTCCTCCTCCTGCGCCAGCGCGGCCGCCTCACCGCCGACGCCATCGCCGCCGAACTGGAGGTCTCCACCCGCACCGTCCTGCGCGACATCGAGGCCCTCTCCGCCGCGGGCGTCCCCGTCTACGCCGAACGCGGCCGCCACGGCGGCTTCTCGCTCCTCCCGGGCTTCCGCACCGAGCTCACCGGCCTCACCC
Organism: Glycomyces artemisiae; assembly: GCF_003002955.1. Taxonomy (GTDB): domain Bacteria; phylum Actinomycetota; class Actinomycetes; order Mycobacteriales; family Micromonosporaceae; genus Glycomyces; species Glycomyces artemisiae. The sequence continues at coordinate 56,986 of NZ_PVTJ01000011.1, read as the reverse complement.
GCGACGAGGCCCTCGCGCTGCTCACCGCGGGCCCGTTCGGCCTCGGCCCGGCCCTCGCCTCCGGCCTGCGCAAAGTGGTCGACGCCCTCCCCGAACCCCACCGCGCCGACGCGAACGACGCCGCGCAGCGGTTCCTCCTCGAACCCGGCACCGACCTGCTCTCGCGCCGCGCCGCCACCGACGACGTGCCCCCCGCCGTCCTCGACACCGTCCGCCGCGCCGTGCTCGCCGGGAAGCGGCTCCGCATCGACTACGCCGCCGCCGGACAGGACCCGAAGCGGCGCACCGTCGACCCCATCGGCCTGGTCACCGTGCGCGGCAAGGCCTACCTGCTCGCCACCCGCTCCGGCGCCGACCGCACCTACCGCCTCTCCCGCGTCAAGGCCGCCGAAGCGCTCGACGAGCCCGCCGAACGGCCCGACCGCGTCGACCTCGACCGCATCTGGCGCGAGCGGGCCGCCCGCTTCCTCGCCGACGACCGGCTGCACGTCCTCGTCCGCGTCGACCCCGCCCGCCGCGAAGAACTCCTCGACAGCGCGGTCGCCGTCCTCACCGAGATCCCCGACCCCGACGGACGGCTCCGCCTCGAAGTGGCCTTCCAGGATGCGCGCCATGCCGAATGGGCCCTGTGGGGCCTCGGACCCGACGCCGAGGCCCTCGCCCCCGCTTCGCTCCGCGAAGCCCTCCGCGACCGGGCCGCCGCGCTGGCCGCCCGCTACGCCTGAGGTTCGAGCACGAGCGGTTCGAGGAGGCGCCTGGGACGGTTCATCGCCTGGCTCACGCGGTCGGTGCGCTTCGGCCCCGGGCCCGGATACATCTCCACGTCCCTCGGGTGGACCGGCCCGCACTGCGGGCACTCGGTCGACGGCAGCAGCCCGGCCCCGCACTCGGCGTGCCGGAACAGGCGCGGCGGCTCGCCGCCGATGTGCTTGTAGCCCCACACCCCCAGCTGGTACACCACCGGCCACAGCTCCACGCCCGCGTCGGTCGGCACGTACTCGTACCGCGGCGGGGACGCCTGGTAGGGGCGCTTCTCCAGGACCCCGCCCTCGGTCAGGCGCGCGAGCCGGTCCGACAGGACGGCCTTCGGGATGTCCAGGCGCACTTGGAAGTCGCTGAAGCGGCGCACCCCGTAGATCGCGTTCTGGACCACGAGCAGGGTCCAGCGCTCGCCGAGCAGTTCGAGCGAGCGGGACAGCGAGCAGTCCTGCCCCAGGTAGTCCTTGCCGAGTGCCATGACCGCATCGTACCCCGGTTCGTTCACTGAACCAACAGTGCTAGGCTCCGGTGAGTTCATTGACCGAACCTAGGAGCATCCATGACGGCGACCCTCGCCCCGACCCGCCCGACCACCAGGACCGGCACGGTCCTCGCCCTCCTCTGCGCGGCGCCGCTGCTGGTCATCCTCAACTACTCGACGCCCCTGATCCTCGCCCCGCAGACCGCCGCCCACCTCCACGCGGGCGAGACAGGCCAGACCTGGATCATCAACGCCATCTCCCTCGGCCTCGCCGTCCCCCTCCTCACCTCCGGGAACCTCGCCGACAACCACGGCCGCCGCCGCGTCCTCACCGCGGGCGCCTGGCTCTTCGCCGCCGCGGTCCTCTTGGCGGCTCTCGCCCCGAACACCGCGGTCTTCGCCACCGCGCGCGTCATCCAGGGCGCCGCCAGCGCCGCCCTCCTCACCGCCAGCCTCGGCATCATGGGCGCCGTCTTCACCGGCCCCGACGAGCGCCGCCGCGCCACCGCCGTCTACGGCGCCATGATGGGCCTCGGCGTCGGCGCCGGAGCGGTCCTCGCCGCCGGGCTCGACGCCGCGCTCGGCTGGAACGGCCCCTACTGGCTGTACGCCGCCGCCGCGGCGGCCCTCGCGGTCGCCGGGCGCCTCGTCCTCCCCGAGTCCCGCGCCGAGCACCCGCGGCGCGCCGACATCGCGGGCACCGTCACGCTCGGCCTCGGTGTCGCCGCGCTCATGTCCGGCCTCACCCTCGGCCGCCAGGACTGGTCCGACCCGGTCGTCATCGCGCTCCTCGCCGCCGCCGCGGTCTGCTCCGCCGCGTTCATCGCCGTGCAGCTCCGCGCCCGCGAGCCCATGCTCGACCCGGGCCTGTTCGCTCGCCCGGCGTTCCTCATCGCCTCGCTCGGCGCGCTCGCCACGGGGATCGCGGTCATCAGCATGATGAGCTACCTGCCGACGGTGTACCAGTCGGACGCGGTCCTCGGCTCCGTCGAGACGGCCGTGGTCGTCGCGCTCTGGTCCACGGCCGCGTTCGTGGTCTCCTTGCAGGTCAAGCGGTTCAACCTGACGCCCGCGATGCTCCTCGTCCTCGCGCTGGTCGTCGCGGGCGCGGGCTCGGCCCTGCTGACCGGCCTGTCCGACGGCTGGTCCTGGTGGCACGCCGCGCCCGCGCTCCTCGTCGCGGGCGCGGGCTACGGCGCCGCGAACCCGGCGCTGACGCGCCTGAGCATCGACTCCGTGCCCGCCGACCGCGGCGGCATGGGCTCGGGCGTCAACAACACGATGCGCTACATCGGCACGGCCGCGGGCATCCCGATCGTCGCCACCCTGGTCGACGCGACCGGCACGGACGGCGCGCTGTGGACCTGCGCGGCCCTCGCGGTCGCCGCCGCGGCCGGGTTCGCGCTCCTGTCGCGCCGGGCCTGATCCTCACCCGCGGCGCGTGCGCGGGTCGTGCGACGGGTCCGGGTACATCGGCGGCGGGCCGTGCACGACCGCGTCGGGCCGCAGCTCGAAATGCCACGGCTCGTTGCGGTAGATCTGGCACAGCCCGTAGGCGGCCCCGTAGAGCGAGAGCCAGGCGCGGGCGTCCCGGCCGAGGTCGATCGCGCGGCCCGCGACGTGCGCTGACGTCTCGGGCGTGGACACCCAGCGGGCCGCCGCCTCCGCCGAGCCGTGCTCGGCCACGGCCTCGCTGAGCAGCTCCTCCTGGTAAGCGGGGGAGCGCCAGCCGCCGTTGACCTGGAAGACCACGCCGTCGCCCGCGGCGGCCGCGGCGGCGCGGCGCAGGGCCGCGAGGAGGTCCGGGTCGAGGTTCGCCACGGCCGGGACGTCGTCGAAGACGGTGGTCCCGGCGGGGACGGCGCCGTGCGGGGCGCCCAGGGCCCGGCGCGCGGGCGAGATCGTCGAGTGGGTCATGCCCACCAGTGAACGGACTGCGCGGTTATGGGGCCGTATGCGCTTTTCGATATGCGGGCGATAGGTGCGGGCCCGTAGCATCGTGTTCCTTATGCGCGTACTGATCGTCGAGGACGAACCCCTGCTCGCGGAGGCGATCCGCGACGGCCTCCGCCTGGAGGCCATAGCGGCCGACATCGCCGGGGACGGCGACACGGCCCTGGAGCTGCTGAGCGTCAACTCCTACGACATCGCGGTCCTCGACCGCGACATCCCCGGGCCCTCCGGGGACGAGGTCGCCCGCGAGATCGTCGCCTCGGGCACCGGCATGGGCATCCTCATGCTCACCGCCGCGGACCGCTTGGACGACAAGGCGTCCGGGTTCGAACTCGGCACCGACGACTACCTGACGAAGCCGTTCGAGTTCCGGGAGCTGGTGCTGCGGCTGCGGGCCCTGGACCGCCGGCGCGCCCACCACCGCCCGCCCGTGCGCGAGCTGGCGGGCCTGCGCGTCGACCCGTTCCGCCGCGAGGTCTACCGCGACGGGAAGTACGTGGCGCTCACCCGCAAGCAGTTCGCGGTCCTCGAAGTGCTTGTGGCCGCCGAGGGCGGCGTGGTCAGCGCCGAGGAGCTGCTGGAGAAGGCGTGGGACGAGCACGCCGACCCGTTCACCAACGCCGTGCGCATCACCGTCTCGGCGCTGCGCAAGCGCCTCGGCGAGCCGTGGGTCATCGCCACCGTGGCCGGGGTCGGCTACCGGATCGAGGAGCCCGGCCGTGGATAGGAGGCCAGGCCTGTCGGTCCGCCTGCGACTTACCATCTCCTACGCCCTGTTCCTGGTGGTCGCGGGCTCGCTGCTGCTGGCGATCGTGTGGCTGTTCCTGCTGCGGTACGTGCCGATGGAGGCGATCACCCTGCGCGGCGACAGGGGCCCCGACGGGACCATCGGGCCGGGCCTGTTCATCCCCGGGCGGCTCGACCTGTGGCGGGCGTTCGCGCCGAAGGCCCTCGCGTCCCTGGTGTTCCTGCTGCTGCTCGGCCTCGGCGGCGGCTGGTTCCTCGCCGGGCGGATGCTCGCGCCGCTCACCCGCATCACCGAGGCGACCCGCGAGGCCGCGGGCGGCGCGCTGGGCCACCGCATCCGCCTGCCCGGCCGCCAGGACGAGTTCCGCGAGCTCGCCGACTCCTTCGACTCGATGCTCGCGCAGCTCGAATCGCACGTCGCCGAGCAGCAGCGGTTCGCCGCCAACGCCTCCCACGAGCTGCGCACGCCGCTGGCGATCACGCAGACGATGCTCGAAGTGGCCCGCTCCGACCCGTCCCGCGACCCGGGCGAGCTCATCGAGCGCCTGCACCTGATGAACGCCCGCGCGATCGACCTCACCGAGGCTCTGCTGCTGCTCAGCCGCTCCGACCAGCGGGCCTTCGCGAAGGAGCACGTGGACCTCTCGCTCGCCGCCGAGGAGGCCGCGGAGTCGCTGCTGGAGCTCGCCGAGCGCCGCGGCGTGTCCGTCGAGGTCGCCGGCGACGCCGCGCCCGCGAGCGGCTCCTACTCGCTGCTGCTCCAGCTCGCGGTGAACCTGCTGCACAACGCGATCGTCCACAACCTGCCGGAGGGCGGGGAGGTCCGCGTCGCCACGGGCGTCGACGCCGGGGACGCGTACCTCACCGTCGAGAACACCGGCAGGGTCCTCGCGCCGCAACTGGTCGCGACGCTCACCGAGCGGTTCCAGCGGGGGAGCGGGCGCACCCGCACCGACCACGTGGGCATCGGCCTGGGCCTGGCGATCGCCGACAGCATCGCCCGCGCCCACGACGGCTCGCTGACGCTCGCCCCCCGTGCGGGCGGGGGGCTCGCGGCCACGGTCCGCCTACCCGCCGAGCGGCCGTAGGAACCGCGACGACCGCCCGGCCTGGCTCTCGTACCCGCGGCCCTCGTAGAAGCGGTGCGCGCCGGTCCGGCGGTCGCTGCTGGTGACCTCCATCCGGACGCACCCGCGCGCGGCGGCGAAGTCTTCCGCGGCCGCGACGAGCCGCGCCCCGACCCCGCGCCCGCGGGCCTCCTCGGCGACGACGAGCGCCACGATCCGGCCCCAGGAGCCCTCGCGCTCGAAGAACGGCGCGACGTGCACGGCGATCACGCCGAGTACCTCCCCGTCATCGGCCACCAGGACCGCCCCGGAATCGTCGGCGTCCCACTGCGCGATCCGGGCCGCCGCCGACGCCTCGTCCTGCGGGTAGCCGAGCTGCCCGAGCAGGACCGCGAGCGCCGCGGCGTCCTCCTTGCGCGCCTTGCGGATCAGCACGGCCCCTCCTCGATCGGGAAGTCGAAGTACGTGTCGGGGTACGGCTCGTCCCGCAGCGTGTAGTGCCACCACTCCCACGGATACGCCTGGAACCCGCACGACTCCATGACCGATCTGAGGTCCCGGCGGTTCGCCGCTTCGACCTCCGCCACGCCCTCGGCGCCGTGGTGCGAGACCGGGTCCATGAGGTCGTGTCCGCCGCCCATCGGCACGAGCCCACCGGTGTCCAGGCGGAAGAACGTCAGGTCCACGGTGGACCCGCGGCTGTGGCCCGAGCGGGGCGCCACGTAGCCGCGCGCCACCATCTCGTGCCGCCCGATGTTCGGGTAGTGCCGCGCCTTCGCCGCGCCGTCCTCGGGCTCCTCGGCCCAGCGCAGGAACGCGTCCACGGCGCGCTGCGGCCGGTACGCGTCCCACAGGTGCAGGCCGAAGCCGAGCGAAGCCGCCTTCTCCTGGACCCGCTCCAGCGCGGCGCACAGCTCCACGGTCCCGGCGATCCGGTCCGCGAGGTACCCCTCGACCGGCCGCCCCGTGAAGTTGCGCGGCCCGGCGTACACGGCGTCCCAGCGGACGCCCGGGAGCGCCTCGTCGACGAAGACGAAGCCGTCCCTCAACGCCCCGTTCCCGTCAGCGCCAGGGCGATCATCCGGTCGAGCACCGCCCCCATGTCCAGCCCCGACGCCGCCATCATCCGCGGATAGCGGCTGTAGGAGGTCATGCCCGGCAGGGTGTTCACCTCGTTGAGGACGACCCCGCCGTCCTCCGTGAGGAACATGTCCACTCGCGACAGTCCTTTGCAGCCAAGGGCCCGGTACGCGGCCTTCGCGGTCTCCTGGACGAGCGTCCGCGACGCGGCCGGGATGTCGGCCGGGACGATCGCCACCGAGTTGTCCGAGCCGGTCTCGGGCCGTTCCTCCTGGTGGATCCGGAAGAACCCGTGCGTCAGGGCGATCCGGTCCACCTCGCCCGCGACCAGGTCCGGGCCGCTGCCCAGGATCGCACACCCGATCTCCGCGCCGTCCACGGCCTCTTCCACGAGGACCTTCGCGTCGTACCGCCGCGCCTCCGCCATCGCGCCGGCCAGCTCCTCCGGGCCGGACACCTTGCTCACCCCGAACGAGGACCCCGACCTGGCGGGCTTCACGAACACCGGGTACCTCAGCGACGCCGGGTCGGGCTCCTCGCCCTCGGCGACGATCCGGAACTCCGGCACCGCGATCCCGGCGCTGCGCGCCACCAGGTACGTCAGCGACTTGTCGATGCACAGCGCCGAACCCGCGATGTCGCAGCCCGCGTAGGGAATCCCCGACAGCTCCAGGAGCCCCTGGACCGAGCCGTCCTCGCCGTACCGGCCGTGCAGGACCGGCACGACCGCGTCGAGCCGGACCTCCTCGTACTTCCCGTGGTCCAGTACCAGCAGCCCGTGGACGCCGCGGTCGGGCGAGAGCACCGCCGGGCGCGAGTCCCGCTCCCAGTCCCCTTCGGGCCCTTCGCAGAGCCGCCACTCGCCGCCCTCGGTGATCCCGACGTACAGCGGCTCGTACTTCGCGGTGTCGAGGTGCTTCGCGACCTCCCGCGCCGACTTCACCGACACGGGGTGCTCCTCCGAAGCACCGCCGAACAGGACGGCGATCCTGAGCCTAGCCATGCTGATTCCTCTTCTCCTCGTAGCGAAGGCAGCCCGCGACCGAGTGCTCCACGGTGTCGCGCAGCGCCCGGTCGGTGTAGTACGCGGTGTGCGGGCTGATGATCACGTTCGGCAGCTTCTGGAGCCGCTCCAGCGCGTTGTTCCCGACGAGCCGGTCCCGCCGGTCGGCGTAGAACACGCCCTCCTCGCCCTCGATGACGTCGAGCGCCGCGCCGCCGAGCCGCCCGGCCTCCAGGGCCGGGACCAGCGCCTCGGTGTCGATGAGCGGGCCCCGCCCGGTGTTGACGACGACCGCGCCGGGCTTGAGCCGGTGGATGCGGCCGCGGTCGAGGAGGTGGTGCGTGCCCGCGTTCAGGGGCGTGTGCAGCGTGACCACGTCGCTCTCGCGCAGCAGCCGGTCCAGCGGCAGGTACTCCGCGTCGGCCTTGGGCCGCTTGTCGAACGCGATCACCCGGCACCCGAACCCGCGCAGCCGGTCGAGCACCGCCGCGCCGATCCGCCCCGTCCCGACCACGCCTACCGTGAGGTCCCGCAGCTCCCGGCCGCGCTCCTCGTACAGCCGGTAGTCGTGGACGTCGGCGCGCAGCACCGTCGACCTGGCGTTGCGCAGCACCATGAGCATGAGCATCAGCGTGTAGTCGGCGATGCTGTCGGGCGAGTACGCGACATTCTCGACGGTGATGCCGATGCTCTCGGCGTACTTCACGTTCACGTGGTTGCAGCCGACGCTCCTGGTGGAGATGTACTCGACGCCGGCGCGCTTGAGCGCGAGCAGCGTCGCGCTCGACACGCGGGTCTTGTGCCCGATGCTGATGCACCGGGCCCCGGACGCCAGCGCGACGTTGGCCTCCGTGACGGGCGCGTCGGTGAGCACCGGGTCGATCCGGTCGGCCAGGGCGCGGAACGCGTCGGCCTCGTCCGGACCGCACCCGAAGACGGCGATGCGGGCGGGTTCGCTTTCGGTCATGGCGAGGAGTCTCGACCCGTCCGTGTTGTCAGGGCGTATGCGGATTTCCATACGCCCGCGATACCTCCCGCGGCCTTGACTTCCCCGCATGACACCGAACCGCACCGGAGCCGCCGCATGATCCCGCTCGACCTCGGCGACATCGCCGCGATCACCGGCGGGACCGTCGCGGGCGACCCCGCCGTCAGGGTCACCGGCCCGGCCGTCCTCGACGGCCGCGACGCCGCCCCCGGCGGCCTCTTCGTCGCCTTCGCGGGCGACCAGGCCGACGGCCACGACTTCGCCGCCCAGGCCGGCGACGCGGGCGCCGTCGCCGTGCTCGGCTCGCGCCCGACCGTGCTGCCCACGGTGGTCGTCGGCGACGCGCAGGACGCGCTCCAGGCCCTGGCCGCCCATGTGGTGGCGCTCCTGCACGGCGGCCTCACCGTCACGGGAGTGACCGGCTCCCAAGGGAAGACGGGCACCAAGGACCTCATCGCGGCGGTGCTCGGCAGCGCCGCGCCCACGGTCGCCACCGCCGGGTCGCTGAACAACGAGCTCGGCACCCCGATCACGATGCTCCGCGCCGACGCCGGCACCCGCCACCTGGTCCTGGAGATGGGCGCGCGGCGGCGCGGCGACATCGCCGACCTCGCGACGCTCGCCTCGCCCGACATCGGCGTGGTGCTGAACGTCGGCCAGGCGCACCTGAGCTACATGAAGACCCGCGACGCCATCGCGAAGGCGAAAGGCGAACTCGTGCAGGGACTCGCCCCGGGCGGCACGGCGGTCCTCAACGCCGACGACCCGCGCGTCGCCGCGATGCGCGCCCTCACCGACGGGCCGGTGCTCACCTTCGGCCGCGAGCGGGAAGCCGATGTGCGCGTCGCGGACCTGGCCCTGGACCGCCTCGGCCGCCCGACCTTCGCGCTGCGGATCGCGGAGGGGACGGCCCGGGTCGCGCTCCCGGTCACGGGCGCCCACCAGGCGCTCAACGCCGCCGCGGCGGCTGCTGCGGGACTCGCGGCGGGCGTGCCGCTGGACGCGGCCGCGAAGGCGCTGGCGACCGCCTCGCTCTCCAAGTGGCGCATGGAACTGCGCGAACTCGGCAACGGCGTGGTGCTCCTCAACGACTCCTACAACGCCAACCCCGATTCGTGTCTGGCGGCGCTCGACTCGCTGGCGGTGATCGAGGGCGGTCGGCGCATCGCGGTCCTGGGGGAGATGGCCGAACTCGGTTCGGTCGCCGACGCCGAGCACCGCCGCATCGGCGCGTATGCGGCCGCCCGGGCCGACATCGTGGTCGCGGTAGGAGCGGAGGCCCGCCTCCTCGCCGAGGGCGCGGGGAAGGGCGCGGTCGCCTTGCCGGACAACGGGAGCGCCGCCGACTGGCTCCGCGACCGCCTCGCCCCGGGTGACGTCGTCCTCGTCAAGGCCTCCCGAGCGGCCGGTCTCGACGAGGTGGCGGACGCGGTCGAAGCCCTCGCCCGCTCCTGAGCGTCAGCCGACCGGCCGGCGCCGCACGAGGCCGAACCGGGCCAGCCCCGCCGAGGCGAGACTCAGCGCCGCCAATGCGCCCAGCGCCACCGGAAGCGTTGCGGCCGTGGCTATCGCGCCGACGAGCAGTGGGCCGCCCGCGTCGCCGAGTTCGCGGCCGAGTTCGGCGTTGCCCATGGTGCGGCCCATGCGCTCCTCGGGCGTTGCCGCCGCGAGGTGCGCGAACGCCAGCGGCGTGACCGACCCCACGGTGACGCCCAGCAGCACCGCCGACCCGAGCAGCGTCGACCAGTGCGGCGCAACCGCGATGAGCCCCAGCGCGACCGCCGCCAGCGCGAGCCCGGCCGAGGTCCCGGTGCGGTCGGCGATCCGGTCCGCGTCGCGCAGCCGCCCCACGAGCGGCTGCACCGCCGTCGACGCCAGCGCCAGCACCGCGACGGCCGCCGCGCCCGTGAGCGCGGGCAGGTCGAGCCGGACCGCGAGGAGCGGCAGGAACCCGACCGCCACGCCGAGCACCGCCGTGGTGGTCGCGAGCAGCGCGGTCGGCACGAGGAAGCCCCGCTCGGTGGTCTGTCTGACCAGGTCGGCAAGGGTATATCGGGGTCGGGGTACGACCGGCAGGGCGGGCAGCGACGCGAGCGTCCAGACCGCGGCGACGGCCGCGAGCACCGCGAGGGCCACATAGACCGCCTCGATGCCGAACAGGTGCGTCAGGCCCACGCCGATGAGCGGGCCGAGCACGTATCCGAGGCTCTTCCACGCGCCGTACCGCCCGAAGTACCGGCCGAGCCGTTCGCGGCCCGCGAGGCGCGCGACCGCCGCCGACGAGGCGGGGGAGAACGCCGAGGCCGCCGCGCCCTGCCCGAGCCTGGCGACGGCGAACACGAGCGGCGTCGGATCGATCAGGGCCGCGAGCGAAGCGAGCACGAACGCCGCGAGTCCGCCGACGATCACCGGTTTCGCGCCGATCCGGTCCGACAGCGCCCCGAAGACCGGCTTCAAGATCACTTCCGCGACGTCGTACAGCGCCAGGACCGCGCCGAGGCCCAGGAGCGTGAGGCCGATGTCGTCCGACTCGGCCCCGAGCACGGAGGCGATGCCGTGCGCGCCGAACGCCGTGGTGAACCCCGCCAGGTACAGCGGCCCCATCATCACCTTCGTCACGGCGGGAAATCTAGCAGCAGGGTCAGGCGGCGACCTGCTCCGGCTCCTCGGCCTGCGACTCCTCAACGGCCGCACGGTATTTCGCGCTCAGCTGCCGGTACTGCGGCGCGAGCATCGCGAGGACCGCGAGCGCCGCGCAGACGAGGCCGCCGAGGAGCAGGATCAGCGCGATGCCCCGCGACTCCCCGGTCCCCAGCAGCCACTCCCACTGCCGCCGCCCCTCGTCGGTCCGCATGTACGGGATCACCAGCAGCTCCGCGACCGGCGCGATCACCAGGGCCGTCACCGGTGCGGCCGCGGCCTCGAACGTCATCGCGAACCCGAACACCCGGCCCTGCTTCTCGAACGGCACCACCCGCTGGATCACCGTCTGCTCCGCGGCCTCCGCGGCCGGGATCAGCGCCATGAACAGCCACACGCCCAGGATGAACAGCCACCCCAGCTCCCGCACCGCCGACACCGCGCCCGCCAGGCCCAGCGCGATCACCACGAGCAGGATCGTGCGGATCGGGTTGCTCCCGATGCCCCGCTTGGCGACGACCGCGCCGCCCGCGATGAACCCCGTCGACGCCACCGCGAACCAGATACCCCAGCCCTCGACGCCGAACATGTCGATCCCGTACGGGTCCATGACCGCCATCGCGACCCCGCCGAACAGGTTGTTCAACGTCGTGAACAGCACCAGCGCCACCAGGCCCGGCACCGCCCGCACCGCGAGCCAGCCGCCGCGCAGGTCCACCAGTGAACCCGGCGCCTCGCTCTCGGCCTTCCGTTCCTCGGGGATCGCCAGCGGCACCAGGTGCAGCAGCGTCAGCGCGAGCGCGGCGATGCCGATGATCATCGTCCAGCCCATGCCCAGGAACCCGATCGCCAGGCCGCTGAACACGCTCGTCACCAGCATCGCCACGCCCTGGACGGTCCCGACCAGGCCGTTCGCGTTCGCGTGCCGGTCCGCCGGGACCAGCAGCGTCACCGTCGTCGACAGCGCGATCCCGCGCAGCTGCTCCACGACCGCGCCCGCGAGCATCACCACCGTGAAGATCCAGAACCACGGCAGCGACAGGTCCCGCATCCGCTCCTCGCCCACCGCGAAGAAGAACGCCGCGTCGAGGACGAACACCGCGAGCGCCGCGAGGGTCGCCCACAGCATCACGGCCTTCTTCTGGAAGCGGTCCACGAGCGTGCCGAAGAACATGCCGAACAGCGACACGAAGATCATGTACGAGGCGGCGACCACGGCGGAGGCGATCACGTTCCGCGTCTCCACGTAGATCCAGAACGTCAGCCCGAACCACAGGAAGCTCGTGGTCACGTTCGCAACGGCCGTGTTGACCAGCACGTGCAGGAAGGTCCGGAAACCACCGGGGGGCGCGGGCGGCAGGCTCATGATGCGGTCCTCTCTCGATTCAGTGTCTCCCTCTATGACCGCGTGCGCGCCCCGGACTCATCGGTCCGCCGCGAATTCCCCCGCGAACCGCTTGACATTGACACGATGGCAAGGTCTTCACTTGACGGCGGAGGTGGTCCCCATGGACACGACACGCACGCTCACCGGCGCGCTCGCCGCCCGCGACGCCTCGGTGCGGCTCAAGGCCGCCCTCGCCGCGGGCACCGAGCCCGACCCGGCGCTGGCCGAGGCCCTGATCGCGCGGTGCGCGGTCGAGCCGGACTTCTACGTCCGCGACATGCTCACGTGGGCGCTGACCCGGCTGCCCGCCGACGCCGTTGTCCCGCTGCTGCTCGCCGAGCTCGCATCGCCGAACGCGCAGGCCCGCGCCCAGGCGCTGCACACGCTGTCGAAGGTCGGCGACGCGCGCGCCTGGCCCGCGATCACGCGGGACCTGCTGCGCGACGGGGACGACGAGGCCGCCCGCGCCGCCTGGCGCGCGGCCGTGGTCCTCGTTCCCGACGGCGGGGAGCGCGCGCTCGCCGAAGAACTCGCCGCCCAGTTCGGGCGCGGTGGGCGGGAAGTGCAGCGCAGCCTGAGCCGCGCCCTCGCGGCCCTCGGCGAGCACGCCGAGCCGGTCCTCAAGGACGCCATGGCGAACGAGGACCCGGTCGTGGCGGCCCACGCGGCGGCGACGGAGCGGCTCCTGCGCGACCCCGACGCCGCGTTCGAGCCCGCCGTGGACGCCGCGAAGCGGCTCGCCGCGCTCGGCGGCCGGGAACCGGGGGCGTAATGCTCATCGGCGAGGTCGCGCGCCGCTCCGGCGTCTCCACCAGGATGCTCCGGCACTACGACAGTCTCGGCCTGGTGCGGCCGACCGGCCGCACCACCGGGGGCTACCGCGAGTACGCCGACGCCGACATCCGGCGGATCTTCCACGTGGAGAGCCTGCGGACCCTGGGCCTGTCGCTGCGCCAGATCGGCGCGGTCCTCGACGACCCGGGGTTCGCGCCCGCCGCGCTCATCGCCGACCTCACCGCCGCCGCCGAGGAGCGCCTCGCCCGCGAGCGTGAACTCCTCAAGCGGCTCAAGGCCGTCGACGCCTCCGACCCCGAAGGCTGGGAGGACGTGCTCCGCATCGTGGAGCTGCTCCGCGGCCTCGGCTCCGCGAGCGCGGCCCGCCGCCAGCAGGCCGCACTCGAAGCCGAACTGCCCCCCGCCCTGCTCGTCGAAGCCGTGCTCGCGGAAGCGGACCCGCACGTCGCCGGGGCCCTCCAGTGGGCCCTCGCCCGCGCTGACAGCGGCGTCGTCGCGAGCCTCGTCCCCGGCCTGGCATCGCCGGACGCCGCCGTGCGGCTGCGCGCCGCCACGGCCCTCGCCGAGATCCCCGGCGACGAGTCCTCCACGGCGCTCGACACCGTCCTGGACGATGTGGACACCGCGGTGCGCGCCCGCGCCGCCCTCGCGCTCGGCGTCCGGGGGAGCGCCGCCGCGATCCCGGTCCTCGTCGACATGATCGTCAAGGGCGCCAACGACGTCGACGCCGCCGAAGTCCTCGGCGCGCTCGCCGCCGACCCCGGGCCCGCCGCGGCCATCGCCTACGACCTCGCCGACGCCCTCGCCTCTGCCGCGCCCGCGGCGCGGCTGCGCCTGGTCCAGGCCCTCGCCGAGCTCCCGCCGGGCCTCGCGCTCGACCTGCTCCGGCCCCTCGCCGCGGACCCGGATGCCACGGTCGCCCGCACGGCCGCGGCCCTCGCGGGCGTCGTCGCGGCCCGGGAGCGCGGCGAGGCTTGACGCCGCGGTAATAGATTGGCAAACTTCAATATGCTTATTGGGAGCGCTACCGCGCTCCCGCTCCTCGAACCCAAGGACCGGCATATGAAGACGCGAAGACGACGGACGGCGGCGATCCTCGCCGCGGTCACCGCCGCACTGAGCGCGAGCGCGCTCACCGTAGCGGCCGCCCAGAACGCCAGCGCCGCAGCGGGATGCGACGTCGAATACGACATCGTCAACGACTGGGGCACGGGCTTCCAGGCCAACGTGAGCATCACCGCGGGCGAAGCGCTCGACGGCTGGACCGTGGAATGGGACTTCACCGGCGCTGTCTCCGGCATCAGCGCCTGGAACGTCTCCGGCCAATCCCTGAGCGGCAGGCACTTCACCGCTTCCGACGCGGGATGGAACGGCGCGATCGCCGCGGGGCAGACCCGGGAGGTCTTCGGCTTCACCGCCAGCGGCGGCTCAGGCGAGATCAGCAACGTGAAGGTCGACGGCGTCGCCTGCGGCGACGGCAGCGGCGAGCAGACCACCGAACCCGAGCCCACCGACCCCGAACCGACCGACCCGGCCCCCGCGGGCACCCCCGTCGAGGAGCACGGCGAGCTCCACGTCTGCGGTGCGGGCATGTGCGACGAGAGCGGCGCGCAGATCCAGCTCCGCGGCGTCTCCAGCATGTGGCTCCACTGGCAGACCCAGCCGTACGCCCAGAACCTCCAGGCCCTGGAGTGGATGCGCGACAACTGGAACATCGAGGTCTTCCGCGTCGCCATGGGCGTCGAGCCCGAAGGCGCGTACCTCGACGACCCGCAGGGCTGGAAGACCGAAGTGGAGAAGGTCATCCAGAACGCCGCCGAGGCCGGCGTCTACGTGATCGTCGACTTCCACGCGCACCAGGCGCACCAGCACCAGGCCGAGGCCGTCGCGTTCTTCGCCGACCTCGCCGACCGCTACGGGCACCTCCCGAACATCATCTGGGAGCCCTACAACGAGCCCGAGCAGGTCTCCTGGACCGGCACGGTCAAGCCGTACCACGAGGCCGTCGTCGCCGCGATCCGCGCGCAGGACCCCGACAACCTCATCGTGCTCGGCACCCCGACCTGGTCGCAGGACGTCGACGTCGCCGCCCAGAGCCCGGTGTCGGGCGCCAACCTCATGTACACGCTCCACTTCTACTCGTGCACGCACGCCCAGTGGAACC
Source organism: Glycomyces artemisiae (assembly GCF_003002955.1). Taxonomy (GTDB): domain Bacteria; phylum Actinomycetota; class Actinomycetes; order Mycobacteriales; family Micromonosporaceae; genus Glycomyces; species Glycomyces artemisiae. The sequence goes on along the minus strand of NZ_PVTJ01000011.1, from coordinate 41,922 downwards.
GCGACAAGGCCGACGCCGCGATCGACGCGGGCCTGGCCCTGTTCGTCACCGAATGGGGCGCCAGCGCCGCCGACGGCGGCCTCGACGGCCGCGTCTGCCTCGACGAGGCGCAGCGCTGGGTCGACTGGATGTCCGCGAACAAGATCTCCTGGACCGCATGGAAACTGGACGTCGGCCCCGACTCCACCAACCTGCTGTCCTCCGGCGCCCCCCTCACTGGAGGCTGGGACGACTACCTGCACGGCCACGCGCCCTTCGTGATCGCGAACCTCCCGTAGCCGGCAGGGGCCCGGTCCAATGGGGACCGGGCCCCTGCCGCTCACACCACGGGCGGGTTCAGCCGCGCGAAGCCCTCCTGGCGCTCGTACGGGTAGTACGGGTATGGGGCGGTCTTCGCGCTGGCCTCGTCGAGCCGGGCGACCTGCCCGGCGTCGAGCTCCCACCCGACCGCGCCGAGGTTCTGCCGCAGCTGCTCCTCGTCGCGGGCGCCGACGATCACCGACGCGACGGTGGGGCGGCGCAGGAGCCAGTTGATCGCGATCTGCGGCACCGTCTTCCCGGTCTCGGCGCTGATCTCGTCGAGCACGTCGACGATGCCGTAGAGGTGCGCGTCCTCCACGGGCGGCCCGAACTGCGCGGTCTGATGCAGGCGGCTGCCCTCGGGCACGGGCTGCCCGCGCCTGATCCTCCCGGTGAGCCGCCCCCAACCGAGCGGGCTCCACACGAGCGCCCCGACGCCCTGGTCCAGGCCCAGCGGCATGAGCTCCCACTCGTAGTCGCGGCCGACGAGCGAGTAGTAGACCTGGTGCGCCGCAAAGCGGGGCCGCCGGTCCCGGTCGGCGGCGTCGAGGGTCTTCATGAGCTGCCATCCGGCGTAGTTCGAGGCGCCGACATACCGGATCTTCCCGTCCCGCACGAGGTCGTCGAGGACCGCGAGGGTCTCCTCCACCGGGGTGCGGGCGTCGAATGCGTGCAGCTGGAACAGGTCGATGTAGTCGGTGTCGAGGCGCCGCAGCGCGGCCTCGACGGCCCGCGTCAGGTGGACCCGGGACGCCCCGGCCTCGTTGGCGCCCTCACCGATAGGTAGTCCGGCCTTCGTGGAGATGAGCGCTCTGTCCCTGCGGCCCTTGAGGGCCGCGCCGAGGACCTCCTCCGATGCGCCGTCCGAGTAGACGTCGGCGGTGTCGAACATGGCCATCCCCGCGTCCAACGCGATGTCGACCATGCGGCGGGCCTGCGCGACCCCGGTGTCGCCCCAGGCGCCGAACAGCGGCCCGGAGCCGCCGAAGGTCCCGGCGCCGAAGGACAGGGCGGGCACGTGGAGGCCGGAGCGGCCGAGGCGGCGGTGTTCCATGGCGAATCCCTTCTAAAGGAACTACAGTTCCGTTAACGTGAGGTCTAAGCTAGCTCAGCAACCGCACTTAACGCAACTGGAGTCCCGTTATGAATCAGGCCACTGGCGCCCCCGGCACCGCCCGGCCCGGCGGCCGCACCGCCCGCGTCCGCGAAGCGGTGCTCCGCGCGGCCGGAGACGCCTTGGCCGACAAAGGGATCGGCGGCATCGACCTCGCCGAGGTGGCCCGCCGCGCCGACGTCGGCAAGACCACCGTCTACCGCCGCTGGGGCACCGTCCACGGCCTCGTCGCCGACATGCTCGCCGAGATGGCCGAGTCCTCCCAGCCCCGCGCCGACACCGGCACCCTCGACGGCGACCTGGCCGCGCTCGCGGACCTCATCCTCGACACGCTCACCGACGCCCGGCAGGGCCCGCTCTTCAAGGCCCTCATCGCCGCCGCGGCCTCCGACCCCGAGGCCGCCGCCGCCCTGCACCGCTTCTACCGCGTCCGCATCGACGAGTGGTCCCCGTGTGTCACCACGGCCGCCGCCCGCGGCGACGTCCCCGCCGCCACCGACCCCGCCGAGGTGATCCGCGCCCTCTCCGCGCCCCTCTACTACCGCTTCCTCGTCTCCGGCGACCCGCTCGACCCGGACACGGCGAAGCGGGCGGCGGCCGCCACCGCGGCCGCCGCCCGCTCGGGCGCCTACGTCGTCTAGACCGCGGTCAGGTGGATCAGGAACGCCTGCACGGGCCACAGGCCCGGGAGCTGGAGCCCGATGCCGGTGAGGACCGAGCCGGGCACCGTCAGGGGCTCGCCGGCGAGCCACGGCGGGGTGGTCCAGCCCCACTTCGCCTCGCCGATCTCGCTGCGCACGTCGACCTTGTAGCGCCGCGCGGGATCGAGGCCGTCGAGGCGCAGCCGCTCGGGCAGCGCCTCCTCAAGTGAGGCGACGGTGGCGACGGTGAAGACCGCCTCCGACTTGTCGGCCGCCACGACGCCGCGCACCCGGAGCGCCGGGTCGAGGGTGTCGGGGTGGACCACCGAGCCGGTGTGGAGGAGGCCGCGCAGCTCCTTGTAGAGCGCGGCGAACTCGGTGATGCGGGCGGTCTCCTCCTCGGTGCAGGACAGGAGGTCCCACTCGAAGCCGGCCGAGCCCTGGAGCGAGGTCGCGATCCGGTACGGCAGCGACGTGGCCCGGCCCGACGAGTGCGCGGGGGAGGGGCCGACGTGGGCGCCGATCATCTCCGGCGGGAGCACGAGCTCGGTCCAGCGCTGGATGTCCTGGCGCTCGACCGGGTCGTTCGAGTCCGAGGCCCACACGCGGTCGGTGCGCTGGAGGATGCCCAGGTCGGTGCGGGCCCCGCCGGAGGAGCACGACTCGATCTCCAGGCCCGGGTGGTCGGCCTTGAGCCGGTCGATGAGCCGGTACGCCGCGAGCGTCTGGAGGTGCGTCCCGGGCGCGCCCTCGTGCAGCGGCTCCACGAGGTCGCGGTTGTGGTCCCACTTGATGAACGCGATGCCGAGCCGTTCGACCAGTGCGGACATCTGCGAGCGGAGGTGCTCGAAGACGTCCGGGTTCGCCAGGTCCAGCACGTACTGGGTCCGCCACGACAGGCCCTCCGGCGCGGGCACCGACGCCGGGTTGGCGAGGATCCACTCCGGGTGCGCGCGTGCGACATCGGAGTCGAGGTTCACCATCTCCGGCTCGAACCAGAGGCCGAACTGCATGCCGAGCGAGCGCACCAGCTCCGCGAGCGGTTCGAGGCCCTCGGGCCACGCCGCCGGGTCCACGACCCAGTCGCCGAGCCCGGCCCTGTCGTTGCGGCGCAGATGGAACCAGCCGTCGTCGAGCACGAACCGCTCCACGCCGACCTCGGCGGCGCGGCGCGCGAGCCGCTCCAGGCGGGCCTGGTCGTGGTCGAAGTAGACCGCCTCCCAGGTGTTGAGCACGAGCGGGCGCGCGGTCCTCGGGTGCTGCGGCCGCGCGCGCATCCAGGTGTGGAACCGGTCGGCGACGCCGTCGAGCCCGTTGTCCGCGTAGGAGAAGTACGCGGTCGGCGTCCGGTACGACCCGCCCTGCGCGAGCCGGATCTCGCCGGGCCGCACGAGTTCCCCGGCACCGAGGGCGGTGCCGTGCTCGGTGAGCCGGTCGGTGCGGTGGCGCACGTCGGCGCTCCAACCGAGGTGCACGGCCCAGACCTCGCCGGTCCGGTTGCGCGGCAGGCCCGCCGACGCGAACGTCACCCATGGCGCGTCGTGCCCGCCGCGCCCGCGGCGCGACTCCCGGACCGTGGCGCCGCGCGGCATCTCGGTGGTCAGCGGGGCCTTCTCCCGGGCCCACCGGCCCGAGAACGCGGTCAGGTGGTCGGCCGACTTCGCCACGGGCAGCACGGCTTCGAGCCACGCCACCTCCACCTCGCCCGCGCCGTCGTTCGTCACCTCGTGGTCGAGGAGCACGAGCCCGCCCGCGCCTATCTCCAAGCGGGTCCGCAGCGTCAGCCCCGCGTCCACGTCGACCGCGGTGATCGCGACCGCCGCGTCCCCGGTGCGCTCCACCGTCGCGTCCCAGCGGGGGAACAGCGGACGGCCGTCGCGGGTGGCGAGGAGGGCCGGGCGCCCGGCCCAGCCGTCCGATTCCTGCGGCACGAGCGGCACCCGCCAGGCGGCGTCGAGGGTCCCGGGCCGGGTCTGGCGGCCGGTCGCGGCGTCGAGGGCGGCGAGGTCGGCCGCGTCGAGCGGCCCGAGGTCGCGGCCCCAGTGCAGCACGGGCGGCAGGCCCGCCTCCGCGGCGGCCAGGACGAGGGCCACGCCGTCGCGGCGCAGGAGGGTCGGTGTGTTCACGGTGCTCCTTCGGAACAGTGGGGTCCAGAACAAGGCGGAGTAGCGCTTGCCATCGGCGCCCAACCGTAGCTGCCTGGGTCTTCAAAAGCACAGCGAACGCGAGGGGGTTCCCGTTCGACCTGCTCGGAGGCGAGTGCCGAGCCCAAGTCAGTGGTATGTGATATGTGATATGTTACTGCGAACCGACGCCACGGCGGCCTCGGCCAGACGGTTCCGTGAACGCCCGCCCCCCGGGTCTGCGGCCCGTCGCTCGGCGCACGAATGAAGGACTTCCCTCATGCTGAAGAAACTGACCAGGGCGCCTGCGGCACTCCTCGCCGCGGCCCTCCTCCTCACCGGCTGTTCCGGCGGCCAGAACGACGCCTCCGGCACCGCGGGCGACGACCCGGTCTCCGGCGGCACCATCCACATGCTCCAGAACGCCGACTTCTCCTACCTCGACCCGGCCCGCGGCTGGGACGGCGGCGTCAACGCGTTCTACCGGCTCGTCTACCGCGGCCTCACCATGCAGGCCGCGGGCGACGCCGAGGACCCCAACGCGATCGTCCCGGACATGGCCGAGAGCCTCGGCACCGCCTCCGAAGACGGCCTCACCTGGACCTACACCCTCAAAGACGGTCTGAAGTTCGACAACGGCGACCCGATCACCTCCACCGAGCTCGCCTTCGGCATCTCCCGCGCGTGGGACCCCGAGATCGGCATCGGCTCGCCGTGGCTGAAGAACACGATCGCGGCCCCCGAGGACTACCTGGGCCCGTACCAGTCCGGCGAGCACCCCGGCATCGAGACCCCCGACGAGAAGACCATCGTCTTCCACCTCATCGAGCCGTTCCCCGAGTTCGACAGCGTCCTGGCGCAGCCGAACGCGGTGCCGTTCCCGGTCGGCACGGGCGCGGGCGACGAGTTCATCAACGACATCGTCGCCTCCGGCCCGTACACCCTGGAGACGTACACGCCCGGCAGCCTCATCAAGCTGGTGCGCAACGAGCACTGGGACCCGGACACCGACGACGTGCGCAAGGCCTACCCCGACGCGTGGCAGTTCGAGATCGGCCTCGACGGGGCCACGATCGACGAGCGGCTCATCGCCGGGCAGGGCGCCGACCAGAACGCGATCTCCGGGAAGGTCCAGCCCGCGACCCTCGCGCGGCTCCAGTCCCCGGACCTCGCCGACCGCGTCGAGACCGCCGAGGCGTACTGCGTCACCTACATGGGCATGGACACCACCGAGGCGCCGTTCGACAAGCTCGAAGTGCGCCAGGCGATGAACTACGCCATCGACCGCACCTCGCTCCAGACCGCCTCGGGCGGCAACCAGCTCGCCCTCCCGGCCACCACGATCATCCCCGACGCGGTGAACGGCCACAAGGACTTCGACCTGTACCCGAGCGAAGGCAACAACGGCGACCCGGAGAAGGCGCAGGAGCTTCTCGCGTCCGTCGGCCTCGAAGACGGCTTCTCGTTCACCCTCGACATCCGGTCGCAGCCGATCATGCAGGCGCAGGCCGAGTCGATCCAGCAGGCGCTCGCGAAGATCAACGTGGACGTGCAGCTCAACGTCATCGACACGTCCACGTACTACGAGACGATCGGCACGCCCTCGCAGATGCACGACGCCGCGATCACCGGCTGGTGCCCCGACTGGCCCTCCAGCTCCTCCACCATGGTCCCGCCGCTGGTCGACGGCCGCGTCATCACCGAGAAGGGCAACACCAACATCGGGCTGTTCGACGACCCGGAGATCAACGCCCGCATCGACGAGATCCGCGCGATGACCGACCTCGACGCCGCGAACGAGGCGTGGGGCGACTTCGACGAGCAGGTCATGGCCCTCGCCCCGATGGTGCCGCTGCTCCAGGAGCCGAGCGTGTTCCTGCCCGGCGAGAACATCGCCAACTACATCCCGAACACGAGCATGACGGACCTGACCATCGTCGGGCTCAAGGACCCGTCCGCGGGCTGATCACCGATGACCTTCACTCCGACCGAACTCGAAGCTGAAGGCGCAGCGGGCGGCGAGGCGACGGGCGACCCCGCGTCGTCCTCGCCGCCCGCCTCAGGGCGCCGCCTCGTCCGCGCCTTCATGCGCGACCGCGCCGCGGTCGCCTGCGCCGCCTACATCCTCGTCGTCGTGCTCATGGCGCTGACGGCCCCGCTCCAGGTCTTGCTCTCCGGCTACGGCCCCCTGGAGTTCGACCAGTCCGCCGTGGACCCGAACCTCGGCGGGCTCCCGCTCGGGTGGGGCGGCGGCATCGGGGCCGACCACTGGTTCGGCGTCGAACCGGGCAACGGCCGCGACATCTTCGCGCGGATCGTCTACGGCGCCAGGGTGTCGATGACGATCGCGCTCCTCGCGACCGCGCTCACCTCGACCCTCGGCGTCGTCTTCGGCCTCATCGCCGGGTACTTCGGCGGGCGCACCGACATGGTGATCTCCCGGATCATGGAGTTCCTGATGGCCTTCCCGGCCCTCATCTTCATGATCGCGGTGCTCTCCGCGCTCCCGGCCGAGAACCGGCAGGCCCTCCTGGTCGTCGTCATCTCGTTCTTCGGCTGGCCCTACCTGGCCCGGATCGTCCGCGGCCAGACCATGTCCCTGAAGCAGCGCGAGTTCGTGGAGTCCGCGAAGGCCTCGGGCGCCTCCAGCGCCCAGATCATCTTCAAGGAGATCCTCCCGAACCTCTCCTCCACGATCATCGTCATGACCACGCTCGCGGTCCCCGGGTACGTCGGCACCGAGGCCGGCCTCTCGTTCCTCGGCGTGGGCGTCGTCCCGCCGACCCCCTCGTGGGGCCAGATGATCGCCTCCTCCGTGTCCTGGTACGCCGTCGACCCCGCGTACTTCCTGTTCCCGGGCGCGTTCCTGTTCCTGCTGGTGCTGTCGTTCACCGTCCTCGGCGACCGCATCAAGAAGATCGCCGAGTCCGGGGAGGCCCGCTCATGATCCGCTTCCTCGCGAACCGCCTGCTGGGCATGGCCGTCGTGCTGTTCCTGGTGTGCCTGTTCACCTACGTGATCTTCTTCGTGCTCTCGCCCGACCCGGCCGTGCAGATCTGCGGCAAGAACTGCACGCCCGAGGCCATCGACCAGATCCGCGCGAACCTCGGCCTCGACCAGCCGTTCTGGCAGCAGTTCTGGACGTTCCTGTCGGGCCTGTTCGTCGGCCGCACCTACGGGACGGGCGCGAACGCCGTCGAATGCGTCGCGCCCTGCCTCGGCTACTCGTTCCAGTCGAGCCAGCCGGTCACCGGCATGATCCTCCAGCGCCTCCCCGTCTCGGCCACGGTCGCCATCGGCGCCGCGGTGCTGTGGCTCCTCGCGGGCGTCTCCGCCGGGCTCGTCTCCGCTGTTCGCGAAGGCAAGTTCACCGACCGGTTCATCACCGGCCTCACCCTCACCGGGATGTCCGTCCCGAACTACGTCCTCGCCCTGTCGCTCCAGTTCCTCCTGGTCGTCACGCTCGGCTGGCTCCCGTTCCCGCAGGCCGTGCCGTTCAGCGAGGACCCGCTCCAGTGGTTCATGAACTTCCTCATGCCCTGGATCGTGCTCTCCATCGGCGCCGCCGCCGTCTACACCAGGCTTACGCGCGCCAACGTCATCGAGACCCTCCAGGAGAACTACGTGCGCACCGCCCGCGCGAAGGGCCTCAGCCCCGGCCTCGTCTGGCGGCGCCACGCGCTGCGCCCGGCCCTCACGCCGATCGTCACGATCTTCGGCATGGACTTCGCCGGGCTCCTCGGCGGCGCCCTCATCACCGAGACCGTGTTCGGCCTCAACGGCGTCGGCAAGCTCGCCGCCGACTCGATCACCAAGAACGACCAGCCCGTCATCATGGGCGTCACGCTCCTCGCGGCGTTCCTCGTCGTCGTCGGCAACATGGTCGTCGACCTGCTGTACACCGCGATCGACCCGCGGGTGCGCGTGGGGAGCGCGGCATGACCGGCCACCCGCTCCTGCGCGTCCGCGACCTCACCGTCGGCTTCACCACAGCCGCCGGGCACACCGACGTCGTCAAGCACCTCGCCTTCGACCTGCCGCGCGGCGGCGCCCTCGGCATCGTCGGCGAATCCGGTTCAGGCAAGTCCATGACGAGCATCGCCATCATGGGCCTGCTCCCCAAGGGCGCCAAGCGCACCGGCTCCATCGAACTCGACGGCAGGGAACTCACCACCCTGCGCGAACGCGAGATGCAGGCGATCCGCGGCGACCGCATCGCCATGGTCTTCCAGGACCCGCTGTCCTCGCTCAACCCGTACTACACCGTGGGCACCCAGATCGCCGAGGCCTACCGCTCGCACCGCACCGGCGTCACCCGCCGCGAGGCCCGCAACGTGGCGATCGAGGCGATGGAACGCGTCCACATCCGCGACGCCGCCCGCCGCGTCGACCACTACCCGCACCAGTTCTCCGGCGGCATGCGCCAGCGCGTCATGATCGCGATGACCCTGAGCATGGAGCCCGACCTCATCATCGCCGACGAGCCCACCACGGCCCTCGACGTCACCGTGCAGGCCCAGATCCTCGACCTCCTGGCCGAGATCCGCCGCGACACCGGCGCCGGGCTCATCCTGATCACCCACGACCTCGCCGTCGTCAGCGAGGTCGCCGACCAGATCGTCGTCATGCGCGAGGGCGACCTCGTCGAGCAGGGCACCGCCGAGCGGGTCTTCTGCGACCCGCAGGCCGACTACACCCGCATGCTCCTCGACGCCGTCCCCCGCATCGACGACGAGATCGGGCTGCTGCGCACCACGTCAGAGGAGGACCGATGAGCGAACCCCTGCTCCGCGCGAGCAACCTCGTCAAGGAGTTCGCGATCCGCGGCAACGGCCTCCTGGGCCGCACCGCGACGCTCCGCGCCGTCGACGACGTGTCCCTCGAAGTGCGCACCGGCGAGACGCTCGCGCTCGTCGGCGAATCGGGCTCCGGGAAGTCCACCACCGCGCGCCTCATCGCCCGGCTCATCGACACCACCGCCGGGACCATCGAGTTCGCCGGGCGGGAGGTCCACGCCCTCACCGGGAAGGACCTCCACGCGTACCGCGGCGAAGTGCAGGTGGTCTTCCAGGACCCGTACTCGTCCCTGAACCCGAAGCACACCGTCGAGCGGATCGTCACCGCCCCGCTCGTCTACCAGAAGCGCCCGGTCCCCGGCGGTGCGCGGGTGTTCACCAAGGCGCTCATGGAGCGCGTCGGCCTCAACCCCGACCACTCGGCGCGCTTCCCCGCCCAGTTCTCCGGCGGGCAGGCCCAGCGCATCGGCATCGCCCGCGCGCTCGCGGTCTCGCCGAGGCTCATCATCGCCGACGAGGCCGTCTCGGCGCTCGACGTGTCGGTGCAGGCGCAGGTCATCAACCTCCTGCGGCGCCTTCAGGACGAGGAGGGCTTCAGCTACCTGTTCATCGCGCACGACTTGGCGGTGGTGCGGCAGATCGCGACCCGCGTCGCGGTCATGAACGAGGGTCGGATCGTCGAGTCCGGCGAGCGCGACCGGGTCTTCGAGGACCCGCAGGACCCGTACACGCGCAAGCTCCTCGCGGCCGTCCCTAGGATCAGGCCGGAATGGGACGCCGCACGGCGCCGCAACGAGGCGGCGCGGCGGGAGCGACAGGAGGCGGAAGCATGACCACAGTGGAGTACTCGATGCCGGGCATGCGGGTCAGCGAGCGGTACGTGGACGTGCCGCTCGACTGGGCCGACCCGTCCCGCGGCACGATCGAGGTGTTCGTGCGCGAACTCGTCGACCCCGACAAGCGCGGCGCCGACCTGCCGCTGCTCACCTACCTCCAGGGCGGCCCCGGCGGCGCGAACCCGCGGCCCCTCAAGGCCGACGGCTGGATCGAGGAGGCCCTGGACGACTACCGCGTGGTCCTCGTCGACCAGCGCGGCACCGGCCGCAGCACCCCGCTCGACGCGCAGATCGTCGCCGAGCTCGGGGACGCCGAGGCCGGAGCCGACTACCTCGCGTGCTTCCGCGCCGACTCGATCGTGCGCGACCTCGAACACGTGCGCGCCCACGTCTACGGCGGTCGCAAGTGGACGACCCTCGCGCAGTCCTACGGCGGCTGGCTCACCCTCGCCTACCTTTCGCACGCGCCCGAGGCGCTCGCCGCCGCGTACGTGTGCGGCGGCATCCCCGGCAACCCGATGAGCGCCGACGAGGTCTACCGCCGCACCTTCGACCGCGTCGCCGCCAAGACCGCCGAGTACTACCGCCGCTACCCGCACGACGCCGACGCCGTTGCGGCCATCGCCGACCGGCTCGCCGCCGAGCCTGTGCTCCTGCCGGACGGCGACGTGCTCACCGTGCGCCGCTTCCAGTCCCTCGGGATCGACTTCGGCATGAAGCCCGGCTTCGAGCGGATGCACTGGCTCGTGGAGCACGCGTTCATCCGCGACGGCCGCCTCTCCGAAGGCTTCCTCGCCGACGTCCTCGCCCGCACCTCCTCCGCCGCGAACCCGCTCTTCTGGACCCTCCAGGAGTCCATCTACGGCGACGGCCCGAACGGCCCCACCGCGTGGGCCGCGCAGCGCGAGCGCGACCGCCGCCCCGAGTTCAATGAAGACGTGCGCCCGCTCCCGTTCACCGGCGAGATGGCGTTCCCGTGGATGTTCGAGGAGGTCCGGCTCCTGCGCGGCTTCGCACCCGCAGTGCACGCCCTCGCCGAGCGCCGCGAGTGGAGCCGCGTCTTCGACCCCGACCGCCTGGCCGCCAACGAGGTCCCCGTCGCCGCGGTCGTCTACTTCGACGACATGTACGTCGACTCCGGCCTGCAACTGGACACCCTCGGCGGCATCGGCAACGCCCAGGCGTGGGTGACCAACGAGTTCGAGCACGACGGCATCGGGTCGGGCCGGGTCCTCACCCGCCTGCGCGGCCTGGTCCGCGACCGAGGAGGAGAACGCCGATGACACGGCCGCCGTACGCGGGCACCCGCTACCCGAAGCTGACCGAGACCCCCGCGTTCACCGAGTACATCGCCACCGGCTGGGGCACCGGGCCGGTCCCCGCGACCCCCGTCCCCGGCGCACCCGAAGCGGCCGCGGCCCACCGCGACCGCCTCAGCGCCCGCCTGCCCGGCGAGACGATCGCGGTCGCCGCCGGGACCGCGCCGGTCCGCAACGACGACAACGACTACGCCTTCCGCGCCGACAGCTCCTTCACGTGGCTCACCGGCGCCCAGATCGAAGGCGCCGTCCTCGTCATGGCCCCGCGGCCCGGCGGCCACGACGCTCGCCTGTTCATGCCCCCGCCGTTCCGCCCCGGCGACACCGGGTTCTTCGCGAACGCCGCCCACGGCGAACTCTGGGTCGGCGCCTCCCCGGGCCTGCCCGAATGGGCCGACGCCCTCGGCCTCGCCGTCGCACCGCTGGCCGACCTCGACGGCCTCGACCTCACCGGAGCCCTCGCCACCGCGACCCAGGCCGCCGCGCTCGGCCTCGAACCCTCCCCGCTCCTCGACCGCCGCCTCTCGCAACTGCGGATGGTCAAGGACGACTGGGAGATCGCGCAGCTCCGCGAAGCCGTCGACGCCACCGTCGCGGGCTTCGCCGCCGTCGCCGCCGAGATCCCGCACGCCATCGCCGACGGCCTCGGCGAGCGCTGGCTCCAAGGCACCTTCGACCGCCACGCCCGCACCTTCGGCAACGGCACCGGCTACACCACCATCGTCGGCTCCGGCCCCCACGCGCCCACCCTCCACTGGGTCCGCTGCGACGGCCCGGTCCTGCCCGACGAGGTGCTCCTCCTCGACATGGGCGTCGAGGCCCGCAGCCTCTACACCGCCGACGTCACCCGCACCCTGCCCGCCTCCGGGACCTTCAACCCCCGCCAGCGCGAAGTCCACGACCTCGTGGAGCAGGCCCACCGCGCCGGGCTCGCCCAGATCAAGCCCGGCATCGAGTACCTCGACTTCCACTACGCCGCAATGGAGGTCATCGCCACCGGCCTTCACGACTGGGGCCTCCTCCCGGTGTCCGTGGACGAGGCGCTCTCCCCGGAGGGCCAGCAGCACCGCCGCTACCTCGCCTGCGGCATCGGACACCACCTCGGCCTCGACGTCCACGACTGCTCCAAGGCCGAGTACGAGGACTACATGGGCGCCGAGCTCGAACCCGGCGTCGTCATGACCGTTGAACCCGGCCTGTACTTCCACGCCAACGACCTCACCGTCCCGCCGGAGCTGCGCGGCATCGGCGTGCGCCTCGAAGACGACGTGCTCGTCACGGACACCGGCTCCGAAGTGCTCTCCGCGGCCCTCCCCATCGACGCCGAAGGCATCGAGACCTGGACGAAGGCGCAGCAGTCGTGACCACACCCATCTTGCAGCCCTTCCCCCTCGGCGCCGCCCGCATCCACGACGGCAGCGTCTTCGCCCGCGCCCGAACGGAACTGCTCCACCTCGCCCGCGCCTACCCCGTGGACCGCCTCCTCGCGGTCTTCCGCCGCAACGCCGGACTCGACACCCGCGGGGCCCTCCCGCCCGGGAACTGGGAGGACTTCGGCCATCCCAACGAGGACGCCTGGGGCGAGCACGACTACCCCGGCCGCGAGCACGCCCAGACCGCGAACCTCCTGCGCGGCCACTACGCGGGCCACTTCCTGTCGATGCTCGCCATCGCCGCCGCGGGCGAGGACGACCCCGCGCTGCGGGCCAAAGTGGACGCGTTCGTGGCCGGGCTCGGCGAGGTTCAGGCCGCGCTGGCCGCCACGGGCCGGTACTCGCACTACGGCTTCCTCGCCGCCTACGGGGAGTGGCAGTTCTCCCGCTTGGAGGACTTCGCGCCGTACGGGGAGATCTGGGCGCCCTACTACACCTGCCACAAGATCATGGCCGGGCTGCTCGACACTTACGAACTCGTCGGCAACCGGCAGGCCCTCGGCCTCGCCGTCGGAATGGGCCGCTGGGTCCACGGCCGCCTCTCGCGGCTCGACCCCGAACGGCGCCAGCGCATGTGGTCGCTCTACATCGCGGGCGAGTTCGGCGGCATGAACGAGGCCATGGCCCGGCTCAGCGCCGCCGCCGAGGAGCCGCGCTTCCTGGAGACCGCGGCGTTCTTCGACCAGGACCGCCTGCTCGACGCGGGCGCCTCGCGCACCGACGTGCTCACCGACATGCACGCCAACCAGCACCTGCCGCAGCTCATCGGCTACGTCGACGAGTACGAGCAGACCGGTGAGCGCCGCTACCTCGATGCGGCCCTTGGCATCTGGGACCAGGTCGTGCCCGGCCGCATATACGCCCACGGCGGCACCGGCGAGAGCGAGCTGTGGGGCCCGCCCGAGACCGTCGCGGGCGACGTCGGCCACCGCAACGCCGAGACCTGCGCCAGCTACAACCTGCTGAAGCTCGCCCGCCGCCTCTTCGCGCACACCCGCGACCCCCGCTATATGGCCTACTACGAGCGCACAGTCCTCAACCACATCCTCGGCTCGCGCCGCGCGGTCCGCTCCGACACGAGCCCCGAGGTCACGTACATGTTCCCGGTCCACCCGGGCGCGCTGCGCGAGTACGACAACGTCGGCACCTGCTGCGGCGGCACCGGCCTGGAGAACCACGTCAAGTACCAGGACACGGTCTTCCTCGCCGCCCCCGACGGCCTCTACGCGAACCTCGCGCTGGACGCCGACCTCGACTGGGCCGACGCGGGCCTGCACGTCTCGCAGCGCTCCGGCTTCCCGCTGGGGGAGTCCGTGTCGCTCCGCTTCTCCGGCTCCGGCGACGGCACCGAGCGCACGGTGCACTTCCGCGTCCCCGCTTGGGCCGCAGGCGAACCGGAACTCCGATTGAACGGCGACCGCCTCGACGCCCCGCCCGCGGGGGAGTACGCCGCCGTCACCCGCGCCTGGCGCGACGGCGACGAACTCGCCTTGACCACCCCCGTATCGCTGCGCGCCGAAGCCGCTGTGGACGACCCGCGCCAGTGCGCGCTGTTCCTCGGCGCGACGCTCCTGCTCGCCAAGTCAGACGCCACGACCGGCCTCGCGTTCCCCCTCAACGGCCGCCGCGCCTTCGACGGGAGCCTCATCACCGGCCGCACCGGCGCCGAACTCCTCGCCGCACTCGGCCGCGACGGCGCGATCGAACTGGACGGCATCGCCTTCGAGCCGTGCTGGTCCGGCGAGGACGGCAGGTACCACATGTACCTGCGGTCCGCCGACGCCGAGATCGCCTTCGGCGGCAACGGGACCGGCGTCCCGAACCGCCAGCGCGCCGACGGGTCCACCTTCCTCGACGAGCTGTGGGCCCCAGGGTCCTTCGCCGACCGCGCCGCGTTCCTCGCTCGCGCCGCCGACACGGCCGCCCGGGTCCGCGCCGAAGGGCTCCTGGGCCGCGACGAACTCGCGACCGTGCTCGCCGCCGCGGCCGCGTTCGACGGCGCCACCGGCACGCCCCGCGCCGTCGACCGCGCCGACATCCCGGTCGTCCGTGATCCGGGGACGGTCCCGCCCGCGGTCGCCATCGAGGTCCTGGACGAGCCCGGGCCCTCCGGCTGGTACACCACCGCGCCGCGAATCCGCCTGCGCGGCTTCGACATCGACGGCGCCGACGGCGACCTCCGGCTCGAACTGCGCCTCAGCGGCGGCGACTGGGCCCCGTACACCGGGCCCGTCGCGATCACGGAGGAAGGCGTGCACCTCGTCGAGGCCCGCGTGACCGACGCCGAAGGCTGCACCGGCGCCGTGAGCCGCGAACTGAGCGTCGACACCGCGCCGCCCGTCTCGCGGGCCGTCGTGAAGGACCTCGGTGCGAGCGTGGAGATCACACTCCACGCCGACGACGGCGTGTCCGGTGTGGAGCGCATACAGTGGGAGGGTCCCGGCACCTTCTGGGGCACGTTCCAGGAGGCGTTCACGCGCGCGATCGACGACGAGCCGCAGGTGATCGAGTACGCCGCGACCGACCGCGCCGGGAACGAGGAGCCGCGGCGGCGCCTCGTGATCCCCGGAAAGTGTGATCGGCCATGACCAGCGGAATCGTCGCCGGCATCGCGTACACTGCACGGCGGCGCGGCCAGTGCGCCATGTGGGGAGCGGAACCATCATGTTGACCTCTGACAATCGCCTTGAACCGGGTGAAAGCCTGCGCGCGCGCGTGGAGCGGACCCTGTCGACGGCGATCATCTCCGGCGAGCTCGCGCCCGGGGCGCTCCTGACGGTGCCGCGCCTGGCCGAGCAGTTCGCCGTGTCGGCGACGCCGGTCCGGGAGGCGATCCTCGACCTGGAGAAGCGCGGGTTCGTGGAGCCGGTGCGCAACAAGGGCTTCCGGGTCACGGCCGTGAGCGACGACCTGCTGCACGACATCGTGGAGATCCGGCTGCTGCTGGAGCCGCCCGCGATGGCGCGCCTGGCCGCCGCGTTCCCGACCGAGCGGCTCGCCGAGCTGCGCACGCAGGCCGACGAGATCGTCGCGGGCGCCCGCTCGGGCGACCTCACCGCGTACCTGCTCGCCGACCAGAAGTTCCACCTGGAGCTGACCGCGATCCTCGGCAACCCGGTGCTCGTGGAGACCATCGCCGAGCTGCGGGCCCGCACCCGCCTGGTCGGCCTGGTCTCGCTCGTGGAGACGAGCATGCTCGACGTGTCCGCGGCCGAGCACCACCGGCTCCTCGACCACCTCGTGGCGGGCGACGCCGACGCGTGCGCGGAGCTCATGCGCCAGCACATCGGCCACGCCGTCGGCTGGTGGGCGGGCAAGGCGGAGGAACCCGCGGCGGATTAGGCCGTTCGCCTGTCGGCGGCGGCACTCCGGTGCAGGGTCGTGTACAGAGGACGGCCCGGCACTGTTGAAATATGTGACATATTACAAGGAGGGAACGTGAACGCAGACGTCGTCGTCATCGGCGCCGGCATCGTCGGCGCCGCGTGCGCACGCGCGCTGGCGCGCACCGGTCTGAGCGTGGTCGTCGTCGACCGCGGCGCCCCCGCCAGCGCCACCAGCGCGCGCGGCGAGGGCAACCTCCTCGTCTCCGACAAGGCCCCCGGCCCGGAGCTCGACCTCGCGATGCTCGCCGCCGACCACTGGCCGCACCTCGCCGCCTCCCTCGCCGACGAACTCGGTCCCGGGTTCCCCGACATCGAGTACGACCGCAAGGGCGGCGTCGTGGTCGCCACGACCGAGGAGGGCGCCGAACCGCTGCGGGCCTTCGCGAACGGCCAGGCCGCCGCGGGCGTCGAGGTCGCGCACCTGACGCCCGGCGAAGCGCGCTCCCTTGAGCCCCACCTGAACCCCGCGATCACCGCCGCCGTCCACTACCCGCAGGACGCGCAGCTCCAGCCCGTCGTCGCCACCGAGGCGCTCCTCGCCTCCGCGCGCCGCGCCGGCGTCCGGGTCCTCGCGCACCAGGAGGTCGTGGGCCTCGTCCGCGACGGCGAGCGGATCACCGGCGTGCGCACCGCGTCTGAGACCATCGGCACGTCGGCGGTCGTGGTCGCGGCCGGGCCCTGGTCCGGCGAGGTCGCCGCGGTCCTCGGCGCGGACCTGCCGGTGCGCCCCCGCCGCGGCATGGTCCTGGTGACCGCCCGCATGGCGCAGCGCGTGTTCCACAAGGTCTACGACGGCGACTACTTCGGCGCCACCCAGTCGGCGGACGCCGACCTCCAGACCTCCAGCGTCGTCGAGTCCACCCCCGGCGGGACCGTCCTCATCGGATCGAGCCGCCAGCAGATCGGCTTCGACGACCGGCTGCGCGTCAACGTGCTCGCCGAGGTCGCGGGGCGCGCGCTGCGGCTGTTCCCGTTCCTCGCGGGCACGCCCGTGATCCGCGCGTACGGCGGCTTCCGCCCCTACGTGCCCGACCACCTCCCCGTCGTCGGCGAGGACCCCCGCCACCCCGGGCTCTGGTACGCCACCGGCCACGAGGGCGCCGGGATCGGCCTCGCGGGCGTCACCGGCGACCTCCTGTGCGCCCAGCTCACCGGGGCCGATCCCGCGATCGACCCGGCCCCGTTCCAGCCGTCCCGGCCGTCGCTGGCCGCCCACCTGACGGGAGGCGCCGCATGAGCGCGATCGTCCCCTGGGAGACCGACCCGATCCGCCCCGACGAGCCGAAACCGCTGCGCATCACCGTCGACGGCACGAGCATCGAAGGGCTGCAAGGCCAATCGATCGCGGGCGTGCTCCTCGCGCACGGCATCACCGAGTGGCGCACCACGACCGCGGGCCGCCGCCGCGGCGTGTTCTGCGGGATCGGCGTGTGCTTCGACTGCATCGCCACCGTCAACGGCGAATCCGACGTGCGGCTGTGCCTGCGCCGCGCCAACGACGGCGACACCGTTGCGACACAAGACGACACAAGGGAGGCGCAATGACCCACGTCCTCGTCATCGGCGCGGGCCCGGCCGGGCTCTCGGCCGCGGTCGCCGCGGGCGACGCGGGCGCCCGCGTCACGCTCCTCGACTCAGGGGACGGCCTCGGCGGCCAGTACTGGCGCCATCTGCCTCCGCAGCGGCCCGCGCAGCGCGAGGCCCGCCTCCACCACGGCTGGGCCGCCTTCGACCGCCTCCGCGGCAGCCTCGTGGGCGTCGAAGTGGTGACCGAGGCCCAGGTGTGGGCCATCGAAACCGTCGACGGCATCGCCGTCCACGTCCTCATCGGCCCCGCCGACGCGGGCGGCCGCGCGGCCCGCACGTTCGCCCCCGACGCGCTCGTGCTCGCCACGGGCGCCCACGACCGCACGCTCCCGTTCCCCGGCTGGAATCTCCCCGGCGTGTTCTCCGCCGGGGCCGCCCAGGCCCTCGCGAAAGGCGAGCGCGTCGCCGTCGGCCGCCGCGCCGTCGTCGCCGGGGCCGGGCCGTTCCTGCTCCCCGTCGCCCAGTCCCTCACGGCCGCAGGCGCACACGTGGTCGGCGTCTACGAGGCCGCCCGGCCCGCCGCGCTCGCCAGAGGCTGGCTCCCGCGGCCCTGGCGGCTCCTCGGCGCCGCCCGCAAAGGCGGCGAGCTCGCCGGGTACGCCGCGCACCACCTCGGCCGCCGCGTCCCGTACCGGCTCGGCCGCGCCGTCATCGAGGCCCGCGGCGACGGCCGCGTCGAAGCGGTCGTCACCGCCCGCCTGAACGCCGACTGGTCGCCGATTCCGGGTACGGAACGGACTGTCGCGGCCGACGCCGTGTGCGTCTCCCACGGGTTCACGCCCCGCCTCGAACTGCCGATCGCCGCCGGGTGCCGCATCGGCCCCGACCGCTTCGTCGCCGTCGACGCCGACCAGCGCACCAGCGTCGAATCCGTCTACGCCGCAGGGGAGATCACCGGCATCGGCGGCGTCGACGCGGCGCTCGTCGAAGGCCGCATCGCCGGGGCCCGCGCCGCCGGAGCCCCCGCCGCCGCCGCGGACCTGAAGCGGCGCACCGCCACCACCGATTTCGCGCGTCGCATCGACGCCGCCCACGGCATCCGCCGCGGGTGGACGTCGTGGCTTCGCGACGACACCGTCGTCTGCCGCTGCGAAGAGGTCGCCTACGGGCCCCTCCGCGACGCGGCGGCTGCGACGGACCAGGCCTCACTGCGCTCCCTGAAGCTCACCTCCCGTGCGGGACTGGGCATCTGCCAGGCACGCATGTGCGGACGCACCGTGGAGGAGCTCACCGGCGCAGACCCCGCCCGCGCCGAGGACACCACCGACCGGCGGCCCCTGGCCGCGCCCATCAGGCTCGGCGACCTCGCCGCGCCGGCCACCACCTGTGGGAAGGACACCCATGTCTAGCAAGAACTTCGACCTCGGGGGCGTCATCGTCGCCACCACCCTCGCCTTCAAGGAGGACCCGAAGGCGCCGGGCGGCCTCGCCGTCGACTACGACAAGTTCGCCGAGCACTGCGACTTCCTCATGCGCAACGGCTGCCGCGGCGTCGGCCCGAACGGGTCCCTCGGCGAGTACTCCTCGCTCACCGACGAGGAGCGGCGCAAGGTCGTCCAGGTTGCCGTCGAGACCGTCGGGGACCGCGGCCTCGTCGTCGCGGGCGTCCACGGCGTCGGCTGGCACCAGGCCGTCCAGTGGGCCGAGTACGCGAAGGAGGACGGCGCCGACGGCGTGCTCCTCCTGCCGCCCACGATCTACCGCGCCAACCGCGGCGAGGTCCTGGAGCACTACGCCAAGGTGAACGAGGTCGGCCTGCCGATCATGATGTACAACAACCCGATCGACACCAAGGTCGACCTGGTCCCCGACCTCGTCGCCGAGCTCTACGAGCTGGAGAACGTCGTCGCGGTCAAGGAGTTCTCCACCGACGTGCGCCGCGTCCTCGAAATCAAGGAGCGCTGCGGCATCGACGTCATCGCCGGGGCCGACGACCTCCTCTTCGAGTCCCTCGTCGTCGGGGCCACCGGCTGGTTCGCCGGGTACCCCAACGCGTTCCCCGCCGAGGCCGTCGAGATCTACACGCTCGTGCAGGAAGGCCGCATCGAGGAGGCCCGCCACCTCTACTCGGGCCTCGTCCCGGTGTTCCGCTGGGACTCCAAGACCGAGTTCGTGCAGGCCATCAAGCTGTCGATGGACATCGCCGGGCACTCGTACGGCGGCGCCACCCGCCCGCCGCGCGGCCCCCTCTCCAAGGCCCAGCACGACCAGGTCGTGCGCGACACCCGCCGCGCCCTGGACTTCGCCGCCTCGCGGTGACGCCCCGCGCCCTGTACGGTGCAGACTGCCGTACAGGGCGCCCCAGCGGAAGGACGAACATGCGAACGAACCGCGTCATCAGCGCCGTCGACTCCCACACCGAGGGCATGCCCACCAGGGTCGTCACCGGCGGCGTCGGCGTCATCCCCGGCGCCACCATGAACGACAAGCGCCTCCACTTCATCGAGCACCTCGACGACCTGCGGCTGTTCCTCATGAACGAGCCGCGGGGCCACGCTGCGATGAGCGGCGCGATCCTCCAGCCCTCCACCCGCCCCGACTGCGACTGGGGCGTCGTCTACATCGAGGTCTCCGGGTGCCTGCCCATGTGCGGGCACGGCACCATCGGCGTCGCCACCGTCCTCGTCGAGACCGGCATGGTCGCGGTGACCGAACCGGTCACGGAGATCCGCCTCGACACCCCCGCAGGGCCCGTCACCGCCCGCGTCGCCGTCGAGGACGGCCGCGCCGCCTCGGTCACCATCGAGAACGTCCCCAGCTACGTCGACGCCCTCGACACCTCCGTCGAGGTCCCCGGGTACGGCACCGTCCCCTACTCGATGGCCTTCGGCGGCAACTTCTACGCCATGGTCGACCTCGACGCCGTCGGCCTGCCCTTCGACCGCGCCCGCCAGCAGGACATCCTCAAGGCCGGGCTCGCGATCATGGACGCGATCAACACGACCGCCCCGCCGCTCCACCCCGAGATCGCGGGCCTCGACCACTGCCACCACGTCGAGTTCATCGCCCCCGGCTCCGACGCGAAGCACTCGCGCCACGCCATGGCGATCCACCCCGGCTGGTTCGACCGGTCCCCTTGCGGCACCGGCACGTCCGCGCGGATGGCTGAACTGTGGGCCCGCGGGGCACTCGACCTCGACACCGACTTCGTGAACGAGTCGTTCATCGGCTCGCGCTTCATCGGGCGGCTCGTCCGCGAGACCACCGTGGGGGACCGGCCCGCCGTGGTCCCCACGGTCACCGGCCGCGCCTGGATCACCGGCACGGCCCAGTACATGCTCGACCCGACCGACCCGTTCCCGACCGGATTCCAGTTCTAGGAGAGCAGATGACGACCAGCATCGACACTGTCGCCCAGACCGCCGACGCGGCCGCCCGCGCGCTCGCCGACGTCCCGCCTGCCGTGCGCGCCAAGGCCCTGGTGGTCTTCGCCGACGCGCTCACCGCGAACGCCGAGGAGCTCATCGCGCTGGCGATGGAGGAGACCGGGCTCGCCGAGGCCCGCCTGCGCGGCGAGCTCAAGCGCACCGCCGTGCAGCTGCGGCTGTTCGCCGACACGATCCTGGACGGCGCGTATCTGGACGTGCGGATCGACCGCGCCGACCCGGAGTTCGCGCTCGGGCCGCGCCCCGACGTGCGCAGCGGCAACGAGCCGATCGGCCCGGTCCTCAACTTCGCGGCCGGGAACTTCCCGTTCGCGTTCTCCGTCGCCGGGGGCGACACCGCCTCGGCGCTCGCCGCGGGCAACCCCGTCATCGTCAAGGCCCACCCCGGCCACCCGCGCCTGTCGCGCCGCACCGCCGAGGTCGGCGCCGCGGCCCTCGACGCCGCCGGGCTGCCCGCGGGCACCTTGCAGCTCATCGAAGGCCAGGACGAGGGCACTGCGATGCTGAAGCACCCCTTGGTGAAGGCCGCGTCCTTCACCGGGTCGCTGCGCGCGGGCCGCCTCCTCGCCGACATCGCCGCCGCGCGCCCCGCGCCGATCCCGTTCTACGGCGAGCTCGGCTCCGTCAACCCGGTCTTCGCGACCCCCGCGGCCATCGCCGAGCGCGGCCCCGAGTTCGCCGCGGGCCTCGCCGCGAGCGTCGGCGGCTCCGCCGGGCAGCTGTGCACCAAGCCCGGCCTGGTGTTCCTCCCCGCCGACCACGGCCTCGACAAGGAGATCACGGCCGCCGTCGCGGCCGAGGAGCAGCGGATGCTCGACCCGCGCATCGCCGACGGCTACCTCCACCGCCGCGAGGCGATCCTCTCGGCCGCGGGCGTGCGCCTCGTCGCCCCCGGCTCGGTCCGCGTCGACGAGGACGGCCAGGGCTGGGTCACGCCCACGATCGCGGCCGTCCCGCTCGCGGACTTCCGGCCCCACCCGGACGCGCTCCTGGGGGAGTGCTTCGGCCCCCTGACGATCCTCGTCGAGTCCCCGGAAGGCACCGACTACGCCGAACTGCTCGACACCCTCTTCGAAGGGGAGCTCACCGTCGCGGTCCACCGGGCCGACGGCGACGACGTCACCGCCCTCGTCCGCACCGCCGCCCGCCGCGCGGGCCGCGTCCTGTTCGACGGCTGGCCCACCGGCGTCGCCGTCACCCCCGCGATGCAGCACGGCGGCCCCTGGCCCGCCACCACCTCCGGCGGCACCAGCGTCGGCACCGCCGCGATCAAGCGCTTCGTGCGCGCCGTCGCCTACCAGAACGCCCCCGCCGAGGCCCTGCCGCCGGCCCTGCGCGACGACAACCCGTGGCAGGTCCCGCAGGCCGTCGCCCCGGCGGGCGAGTCCGCCGCCTGGGGCGACCGTGCGATCTAGCTTTGCTACCCTCGGGTAACTTATCGGTCCTCCTCTCGACGGCGGTGCGCTCGTGAACCTGTACTTCCGGCTGCTGAACCTGTGGCTGCGCGCCCGCCGCCGGGGGCCGATCGGGCTGTGGGACACCGCCGTGACGCCGTTCCGCGTCGTTCCCACCGACCTCGACCCCTTGGGGCACATGACCAACGGCCGGTACCTGACGATCATGGACGTGGGCCGCCTCGACCTCATGCACCGCGCCGGGTTCCTCAAGAAGATGCGGGACGCGGGCTGGTACCCGGTCGTCGCCGGGCAGACGATCACGTACCGCAAGTCCCTCCAGCCGTGGCAGCGGTTCGAGGTCCACACCCGCGTGCTCGGCTTCGACGACCGCTGGGGCTACATCGAGCAGACGTTCCGCTCCGGCGACACCCTCTACGCCCAGGCGTACGTGCGCACCCGCTTCCTCAAGCGCGGCGGCGGGTCCGTCGAGCACGACGAGCTGGAGGCGCTCGCGGGCGGCTTCCCGGACTCCGAGGTCCCGCAGTGGCTCCTCGACCTGACCGCCGCCTCGCGCATCAACGGGAGCTGACGAACGCCGGTAGCATCGGGGGCGTGGCTCAGGACCCGCCGATCCCCGGGCTCGAACACCGGCCCTCGGACTCCCCGTACGTCGAGCGCGTCTACCGGGTGGAACCCGGCGCGCCCGCGCCCGCCCGCATGGTGTCCGTCGCGAACTCCAACTGGGAGCTCATCGCGTGGACCGCCGAGGGCGTCACCAGCGTGTCCGTGCGCGGCCCCGAGACCCGCCCCACCGTCGTCCCCATGGGCGGCGGCATGGACGGCGCCATCGGCATGATCTTCAGCCACGGCGCCCACCTGCGAAACCTCCCCGTCGGCGCCCTCGTCGACACCAGCGTCGACAGCCCGCACGCCACCGACCGCACGTTCGTCCTCGAAGGCGCCGAATGGGAGATCCCCGCCTACGGGAACGCCGAGACCTTCGCCGAACGGCTCGTCCGCGCCGGGCTCCTCGTGCGCGACCCGCTCGTCGCCGACGTCCTCGCCGGGGACACGCCCCTGCTGGTCACGCCCCGGTCCGTGCAGCGCCGCGTCGCCGCCGCCACCGGCCTCACCCAGGGCGCGATCCGCCAGATCGAGCGCGCCCGCCAGGCCGCGATGCTCCTCCAGGCGGGCACTGCCGCATCCGACGTCGTCCACCTCGTCGGCTACCACGACCAGCCCCACCTCGCCCGGTCCATGGCCCGCTTCGTCGGCCGCAAGGCCACCCAGCTCCAGAAGCCCGACCCCGACGAGATGCTGTCGCTTCTGTACAAGACGGGCGCCCAGGTGCGGCCTTAGATTCGTATCAGGCCGGAACGACCGGCAGAAACGAGTCAAGGAGGCCGTCATGGCGTTCACCCAGATCTACCTCAACCTCCCCGCCGCCGACCTCGAAGCGTCCAAGGCGTTCTACCTCGCCCTCGGCGGCACCCTCAACCCGCAGTTCACCGACGAGACCTCCGCGCAGGTCGTCCTCAGCGACGCGATCGCCTTGCAGCTCATGACCCACGAGCAGTTCTCCGGGTTCACCAAGCGCGAGATCGCCTCCGGCCCGGTCGAGGTCATCAACGCCCTCAGCGTCGAGTCCAAAGCGGAGGTCGACCGGCTCGTCGAGGCCGCGCTCGCCGCGGGCGGCGCCGAGCCGCGCCCCGCCCAGGACATGGGCTGGCTCTACAACCGCGCCGTCGACGACCCCGACGGTCACTCGTGGGAGCTCCTCGCCTTCGACCCCTCCGCGATGCCCGGCGAGCCCGAGTAGCGACCCGCGGCGGGACCGGGGTCCGCCCCGGTCCCGCGGAACGCCTTCCAGTTGGTGAGCACCACGCCGCCGATGACGACCGCGCCGCCCACCACCTGCGCCGCCGTCCACGGCTCGCCCGCGAGGATCGTGAACACCGCCGTGAACACCGTGATCAGGTTGAGGAACACGCCCGCCCGGCCCGGCGGGACCACCGTCAGCGCATGGTTCCACAGCAGGTACGACAGCACCGACGGGAACACCACGATGAACACGAGCGACCCCAGCGCCGCCCCCGTCTCCGGCCATGCCGGCCCGCCCGACGCGAGGCTGAACGGCGCCAGCACGACCACCGCGACCCCCGACTGCACGGCCGTCGACGTCACCGGCGGCAGCCGCGGCGCCCGCCGCCCCAGGATCGTGTACGCCGTCCACGCCGTGATCGCCACCAGCATGAGCAGCTCGCCGGTCCCGAACCCACCGTGGAACAGCGACCCCAGGTCCCCGTCGGAGAGCACCACGAGCACCCCCGCGAGCGCGATGATCACCCCGCCCACCGACAGCGGCGTCAGCCGCTCGCGCAGGAACACCGCCGCCGCGAGCGTGATGAGCGCCGGATTGAACGCGTTCACCAGCGACGCGCTGAACGCGTCGGTGTGCTCCAGCGCCGCGTACAGCGGCAGGTTGTAGCCCACGATCCCGAAGGCGCTCAGCGCGAGCAGCCACGGCCACGCCCGCGCGACCTCCCGCCAGCGCGGCCGCTCCACGAGCTGCGCGATCACCAGCAGCGGCGCGAACGCGAGCGCCCAGCGCAGCAGCACCAGGCTGAGCGGGTCGATCGCCTCGACGGCGCGCTGGCCGATCACGTAGTTCCCGGCCCAGAACAGGGCCGCGCCGACGAGGGCCGCGACGGCGAGCCACGTGGATCTATCGGTGCTCAAGGGGTTCGGCTCTCATCGCGGGTTCAGTCGGGGTCGGCGGCGTCGACCAGCCAGACGGCGCCGGGGAAGCGCAGCACGCCGTCCACGAGGTGGCGCCGCAGCTCGGCGCGGACCTCGTCGAGGAGCGCGGCCCAGCCGTCCTCGCCGAGGCGGGGGAGCAGCTGCTCGCGGGCCATGCGCCCGACGCCGCCGCTCTCGACGCTCGTGAGCCGCTCCTCGACGCCGTCGGTCCCGTTGTAGCCGTAGTCGACCGTGAAGTCGAACGCCTCGATCCGCGGCGCCCATCCGGCGTCTTCGAGGATCGCGGCGAGCCGCTCGCGGTCGGCGAACGCGGTCGGCCCGGGCGCGCCGGGCTCCTCGGGCCCGGGCGGCGGGTCGAGCCGCGCGGTGAGGACGCTCGACCCCATGCCGAACATCGGGTTCTCGGCCGCGCTCCGCCAGCACGCGAACACGAGCCGCGCGCCGGGCGCGGTCGCCTTGCGCATGTTCGCGAACGCGGCCTCGGGGTCGTCGAAGAACATGACCCCGAACCGGGAGACGACCAGGTCGAACGGGTCGCCGGGGAGTTCGGCGAGGAGGTCGGCGGTCTGCGCGTCGGCGACGACCACGGCCGCTTCGGGCACGCGCCGCCTCGCCGCCGCGGCCATCCCCTCCGAGATGTCAACGCCCGCAGCCGAAGCCCCGGCCGCGACGCTCCGCTCCAGCAGCGTCCCGCTCCCGCAGCCCACGTCGAGCACCCGCTGCCAGGCCTCCGGCCGC
Organism: Glycomyces artemisiae; assembly: GCF_003002955.1. GTDB lineage: Bacteria > Actinomycetota > Actinomycetes > Mycobacteriales > Micromonosporaceae > Glycomyces > Glycomyces artemisiae. The sequence goes on along the minus strand of NZ_PVTJ01000011.1, from coordinate 16,106 downwards.
GCCCGCTCCATGATCGCGGCGGTCACCGGCGCGAACACCGCGTCGAACACCGCCTCGTTCTTCACCCACCAGGCGGCCCCGTCGGTCCAGTTCTGCCGCATCGATTCATTCGCCACAACGGCCACCCTACTGAAGCGGGCGCGTGCTGGCCGGTCGCCCGGTCTATCGTGGCCCCATGACCCTGCTTCTCATGGGCGCCAACCCGTGCGCGACGGTGTTCGACGGCGGGCGGGCGGGCGGTCGCGTACGCCTCGGTGTGGCGGGTGGACTGGTCGGTGCGCGGCCCCGGGCGCGCGCTGGTGCTCGCCGTGCCCGGCCGGGTTCGGATCATCGGGCCCGACCCGGAGCTGGGGCGCTGGCTGGGGACGGAGTTCAACCGGTACATCAAGTTGACCGGGGACATCGCCTGGTCGGAGCCGGAGTTCACGACGGCCGAGGTGTCCTTCGACCTCGACCTCGCCACGGGTCTGACGGCCGCGGCCGACGACGTGTCGGTCGCGATCTCCGGGCCGATCGAGCGGTACCTGACCCGCAAGGACGACTACGACCTGGGCGGGGTCCCGCATATCCTCTCGACGGTCTGGATCCCGTGCCGCGAGGCGGTGATCGCCGTCGGCGGCGAGCCGCTGCCCGGCGGGCCGCGGGTGGACGAGGACGGACCGATGTCCAGCGCGTTCATCGCCGACGCCGAGGTCTGGTGCACTGCGGACCACCCGCGGAAGTAATCCCGCCCGAAAACATGCAACAAAACGTTGCGCGTTGCGCGGATCCCTGCTAACTTTAAAAGCAACCAAAGGTTGCGCGTTAGGAGAGGGACATGAACGAGGAATTCGGGACGATCGAGCGCGAGATCCGGATCGACGCGGCGCCGGAGGTCGTCTTCCAGGTGGTGAGCGACCCCGAGCACGTGAAGGACTGGTGGCCCGACGAGGCCCAGTACGAGCCCGTCCCCGGCAAGGCCGGGCGGATCGGGTTCCGGGAGGCGGACGGGACGGTCCAGTGGGAGCAGTTCACCGTGGTCGACGCCGACCCGCCGCGGATGTTCGCGTTCCGGTGGACGCACGCCGAAGGGGAGGAGGCCGCGAAGGGGAACTCGTTCCTCGTCACGTTCGAGCTCGAACCCGTCGGCGCCGGGACGCTCCTGCGCATGACCGAGACCGGGTTCCGCGAGCGCGGCTGGACCGAGGCCGTCATCGCCGAGGAGTACGCGGCCCACGTCCGGGGCTGGGACTTCTTCGTCCCGCGGCTGCCCGCGGCCGCCGCGAAGGCCGCCCGATGAGCACCCGCGTCGACGACGACCTGTGGTCGGCGGTCGGCGACCCGACCCGCCGCCGCATGATCGACCGGCTCCTCGCCGAGGGCTCCGGCACCGCCACCAGCCTCAGCGAGCAGCTCCCGGTGACCCGCCAGGCCGTCGCCAAGCACCTCGCCGTCCTCGACAAGGCCGGCCTGGTGCACGGCGCCGCCGCGGGCCGCGAACGCCGCTACCGCGTCGACGAAGCGCAGCTTGCGCGCGCCGTCGCCCAGCTCAACGCCGTGGGCTCCGCATGGGACTCGCGACTCGACCGCATCAAGCGCATCGCCGAGACCATCCAGCGCACCGGCGAACCCGACACCGAGACCGAACGCACCGAAAAGGAGTAACACCATGGTCGACATCCTGCACCGCATCGCCGCCGAAGGCCGCACCGCCGACGACGTCTACGAGGCCCTCGCCACGATCGACGGCCTGCGCGGCTGGTGGACCGAGGACACCACCGGCGACACCGCGCCCGGGGGCGTGATCGCCTTCCGCTTCCCCGACGGCGGCTTCGACATGCGCGTCATCGAATCCGAGCCCGGCAAGCGGGTCATCTGGGAGGTGGTCGGCGGGACCCCCGAGTGGATCGGCACCCGCGTCCACTGGGACCTGCGCGACGAGGACGGCTGGGCGGTCCTCCTGTTCAAGCACGAGGGCTGGGCCGAGCCCGTCGAGTTCATGCACCACTGCTCCACCAAGTGGGCCGTGTTCCTCCTGAGCCTCAAGGCGCTCGTGGAACAAGGCAAGGGCGACCCCGCCCCGCACGACGTCAAGAACGACAACTGGTGACGCCCCGCCCGGCCGGCCGCTCCCGTCCGCGGGAGGGGCCGCCGTCATCAACCGATCGGGTATTCCCGGGTACGGAGGTCGGCGCGCCGGAAGCGGCCCGCGAGTCGATGCCGCGAGGCCCGCCCTCGATGAGGCTTGAGGCATGGCAATCATCGAAGTCACCGGCCTCCGGAAGTCCTACGGCGGACGCACCGTCCTCGACGGGATCTCGTTCAGCGTCGAGCCCGGCGAGGTGTTCGGCATCCTCGGCCCCAACGGCGCCGGCAAGACCACCACCGTCGAATGCGTCGAGGGCCTGCGCCGCTTCGACGCCGGCACCGTCAGCGTCCTCGGCCTCGACCCCCGCCGCGACGCCAGGGCCGTCCGCGAGGCGATCGGCGTCCAGCTCCAGCAGACCCAGCTCCCCGACAACCTCAAGGTCTGGGAGGCCCTCGACCTCTACGCCTCCTTCTACACGCGGCCCAGGGACTGGCGCGCCCTCATGGAGGAGTGGGGCCTCGCCGAGCTGCGGAACGCCAGGTTCGGCAAGCTCTCGGGCGGCCAGAAGCAGCGCCTGTTCATCGCGCTCGCCCTCGTCGGGAACCCCGAGGTCGCGTTCCTCGACGAGCTCACCACGGGCCTCGACCCGCAGGCGCGGCGCTCCACCTGGGAACTCGTCAAGCGCGTCCGCGACAGCGGCGTCACCACGGTCCTGGTGAGCCACTACATGGACGAGGTCGAGGAGCTGTGCGACCGCGTCGCCGTCATCGACCGCGGCACCGTGGTCGCCCTCGACACCCCCGCCGGGCTCGTCGACCGCGCCGGCGGGCCGCAGCAGATGCGGTTCACGCTCCACAGCGGGGCCGAGGACCCGGCCGCGATCGTCGCCGCCGTCCCCGGCGTCACCGGCGCCGAACGCGACGGCGACCGCTTCACCGTGACCGGCACCGGCGACTTCGCCACCGCAGTCACCGGCGCCCTCGCCCGCAACCACGTGCTCGTCACCGACCTGCGCATCGACCGGCGCTCCCTCGAAGACGCCTTCATCGCCCTCACCGGCCGCCCCCTCGACCGCTAACCTCCCCAAAGGAACCAGTGCCATGACCGCCTTCGCGAAACTCGCCGCCGTCGAGACCAAACTCCTCGTGCGCGAACCCGGCTCCCTCGTCAGCGTCCTCATCCCCCTGTTCTTCCTCGTCGTCTTCGGCGCCTCCGCCGACGCGACCGACACGGTCCTGCTGCCCATGGGCATGGCCATCGCCGTCGCCCTCATCGGCCTCTACCTGCTGCCCACCACCCTCGCCTCCTACCGCGAGCGCGGCATCCTGCGCCGCATGTCGACCACGCCCGTGCGGCCCGGGAACCTTCTCACCGTGCAGATGCTCCTCCAAGTGGTCCTCCTCGCGGCCGCGACCGCGCTCCAGCTCGCCGTCGCCGGCGGCGTGCTCGGCCTGGCGCTGCCGACCGGGTTCGCGCCCGTCGCGCTCGTGTTCGCCCTCGGCACCGCCGCGATGTTCGCCGTCGGCCTGCTCATCGCCGCCCTCGCCCCGACCGGCAGGGCTGCCAACGGGATCGGCGTCCTGCTCTACTTCCCCATGGCTTATCTGGCCGGACTCATCCAGCCGGCCGGCCAGATGCCTGCTAGCCTGGCGCGGATCGGCGAGTACACCCCGCTCGGCGCGTTCCGCACCGGCCTCGGCCTGGCGTGGACGGGCCAGGCCCCCGACCCCCTGCCCCTCCTCCTGCTCGCCGCCTACACCGTGGTCATCAGCGCCGTCGCGGCGCGCGCCTTCCGCTGGGAGTAGTCATGACGGACGCCGGACGCCTCGACCGCTGGGAACGGCGGCTTGAGGCGCAGGTGCGCCTGGCGCCCTACGTGCTCCTCGTGATCGCCGCGGTCCTGTACTGGTCCGCCGAGGACGCGGCGCCCGGCGACCGGGCCGCCGTCCTCGGCCTCGCCGCCGCCGCGGCGGCCTGGGTGCGGTTCGCCGCGGGCCGCCTCCCCGGCCGGGTCTACATCGCGGTCCTGGTCGGCTTCATCGCCGCGCTCGGCGCCTGCGCGATCTGGTTCACGGCGTTCTTCGGGTTCACCGGCTACCTGCACTCGTGGCGGTTCCTCAAGGGACACCAGCGGTTCGCCGGAGTCGCGCTCACCGCCGCCGTCAGCGTCCCGGCCTACCTCGGGCTGCCCGGCACCGCTGCCGAGCTCCTGGTCTGCCTGCTGTTCACGGCGGCGATCACGGCCCTGGTCGGCCTGTTCAGCTTCGTCGGGGACGTCACGGCCGAGCGCAGCGCCGAGCGCAAGCGCACCGTCGACCGGCTCGAAGCCGCGCTCGCCGAGAACGCCGGGCTCCACGCGCAGCTTCTCGTCCAGGCCCGCGAGGCCGGGATCATGGACGAGCGCCAGCGCATCGCCGCGGAGATCCACGACACGCTCGCGCAGGGCTTCACCGGGATCATCGCGCAGCTGGAAGCGGTGAAACGCCCCGCGGACTGGGAGGAGCGGTCGGGCAAGGCCATGCGGCTGGCCCGCGAGGGCCTGGCCGAGGCGCGCCGGACCGTCCACGCGGTCGTGCCCGCGCAGTTGGAGGCCGCGGCCCTGCCCGACGCTCTGGAGGCCGTCGTCCAGGCGTGGTCGGAGCTGCACGGCGTCCCGGCCGAGTGCGCGGCCACCGGCACGGTGCGCCCGCTGCACCCCGAGGTCGAGGCCGCGCTGCTGCGGGTGGCGCAGGAGGCGCTGGCGAACGCCGCGAAGTACTCGGACGCGAGCCGCGCCGCGGTCACGCTGTCCTATATAGACGAAGTGGTGGCGCTCGACGTGCTCGACGACGGCGCCGGGTTCGACCCCGCGCGGGTCGCCGAGGCCGGCGGGTTCGGCCTCACCTCGATGCGCCGCCGGGTGGAGCGCCTCGGCGGCGAGTTCGTGATCGAATCGGCCCCGGGCGAGGGGACGGCCGTCTCGGCGACCCTGCCCGCCACCGCACGCGAAGGGACCACCGCATGAGCGGCGCCATCCGACTCCTCATCGCCGACGACCACCCTATCGTCCGCGACGGCTTCCGAGGCGTGTTCGCCTCCGAACCGGGCTTCGACGTGCTCGGCGAGGCCGCGAACGGCGCCGAGGCCGTGGCGATGGCGAAGGCCCTGGCACCGGACGTGATCCTCATGGACCTGCGGATGCCGGTCATGGGCGGGGTCGAGGCGATCCGGGAGCTGGCGAAGGCCGGCGTGCCCGCCCGGGTGCTGGTCCTGACGACGTACGACACCGAGGGGGACGTGCGGCCGGCGATCGAGGCGGGGGCGACGGGCTACCTGCTCAAGGACACCGGCCGCGACGACCTGGTGCGGGCCGTCCGCGCCGCGGCCCGGGGCGAGGCGGTGCTGGCCCCGGCGGTGGCGACGCGGCTGATGAGCCAGGTCCGCGCGCCCCAGGAAGCGTTGAGCGACAGGGAGATCGAGATCCTCAAACTCGTCGCCGACGGCGCCACGAACCGGGAGGCCGCGAAGCGGCTGTTCCTCAGCGAGGCGACGGTGAAGACCCACCTGCTGCACCTCTACGCGAAGCTCGGCGTGAACGACCGGGCCGCGGCGGTGGCGGCGGGCTTCCGGCGCGGCATCCTCGACGTCGAAGGGCGTTGAGCCGCACGCGGTCCGACCGGTGGCGGCGGGCGCGGCCGCGACGGCGCCCTACTCGCGCCCCGAGCGCTTCGTGAAGATGTCCGCCAGCACCCGCAGCGCCATCACCGACGCGATGAGCAGCAGCGAGAGCCCGAAGAACTGGAACAGGGTGAACGTCGCGGTCAGCATCGGCCCGGACTCGTTGCCCAGCAGCATGACCGCCATGACCCCCGACGCCGCCGCGAGGACGGTCAGGAGCACCTGGTGCAGCCACGCGGTCACCGTGCGGCGGTCCTCCGACTTCGCGAAGAGCCGGAAGTTCACCGACAGCTGCCCCGACTCGACGGACGCCAGGAGCCGGTCGAACCGGCGGGGGAGCTTCCGCAGCACCGGGAGCAGGTCGTGGACCTCCTCGATGACGAGGTCCTGCACCGCGGCGGGCCGCAGGCGCCGCTCGGCGTAGCGCTGGCCGACGTCGCGGGCCTCGGCGATGAGGTCGAAGCCCGGATCGATCGCGGTGAGGCACCCTTCGAGGGTGGCGAGCGTGCGGAAGACGGCGGCGAGCTCGGGCGGGATCACGATGCGGTACTTGGCGATGATGCGGAACAGCTCGGTGAACATGCGGATGCCGGGGGCCGCGCCGGGCACGAGGTGGCGGGCCATGAACGAGCCGAGGGCCCGCTCGAACCCGGTCTGGTCGAGCTCGTCGGGGCGGCTGGAGACGCCGACGAGGGCGTCGGCGAGCGCGGGCCCGTCCTGGCGGTCGACGGCCTGGAGGATCGCCTCGAACGAGGAGCGCAGCTCCCGGTCGAGGCGCCCGACCGACCCGTAGTCGATGAGGCCGATCCGGTCGTCGTCCAGGAGCATGAGGTTCCCCGGGTGCGGGTCGGCGTGGAAGATCCCGTCGACCATGATCTCGTCGAGCAGCTCCCGCAGCAGCGCGGCGGCCAGCACGCGCCCGTCGAGGCCCCGGTCCGCGAGCGACGCAGAAGCGAGCGGGACGCCCGGCAGGCGCTCCATGACGAGCACCTGCTCGTCCGACAGGTCCGCGTGGGGCCGCGGCACCCGCACCTCCGCCTGCCGCCGGTCGTGCGCGGCGGCGACCTGCGCGAGGTTGCGGGCCTCCACGGTGAAGTCGACCTCCTCGCGGAGCGCCTCGGCGAACCCGGCGGCCAGCCCGAGCACGTCCATCGAACGGCCCCAGGAAGTGTGGCGGTCGAGACTGCGCGCGAGGCGCCGGATGATGTCGAGGTCGCGCTCCACGGTGACGTCAGCGCCGGGCCGCCGCACCTTCACCACGACGGCCTCGCCGCCGTGGAGGACCGCGGTGTGGACCTGCGCGATCGACGCCGCCGCAACGGGTTCGGGGTCGAACTCCGCGAACACCTCGCCGATCGGCGCCCCCGCGGCGGCCTCGACCAGGCGCACGGCGCTCGTCCCGGGGACCGGCGCGGCCTGGTCCTGGAGCTTCGACAGCTCCGCGATGTACACGGCCGGAAGGAGGTCGCGGCGGGTCGAGAGGATCTGCCCGAGCTTCACGAACGTGACGCCGGCGTCGTCGAGCGCGCGCCGCAGCGCCCGCGCCATCTCGGCGTCCTGGGCCGAGAGGCGCCGCCCGCGCAGCAGTCCGATGAGGCCGTGGCGGGCCGCGATGGCGAGGATCTGGAGGTACCGGCGGGTGCGCCGCGTCCGGGTGCGCAGGCCCTTGAACCAGGTGCGCGCGGGCGGCACCGCGCCCGTGGGGATCACGGCCTCCCAGATCACCAGCAGGATCATCGCGATCACGGGCGCGGTGACGAGCGCGAGGACCCACACCGCGAACGTCCCGGGCATCTCCTCCGCGGTGGGCTCGCGGAACCGGAAGGGCGCCAGGAGGGACGGGAGGAGCCCGTACTGCATGACGCCGTAGCCGCACACCGAGACCACGACCAGGCGCCACAGCGTGTACCGCACGTCGAGCAGCCGGGTCGCGACGTATGCGACCGCCGCGGTGTTGAACGCGACGCCGAACACCGACAGCAGGAACTCGCTCATGGATCGGCCTTTCCGGACGGGACGGTGCTCGACAGCACAGGCTACGCCGGACGGTCCATCGAGGGCCGCCGCGCGCCGCGTGTCGCGGACCCCGCGCAATCGGACGCCGCGGTTCGAACAAGCGCATGTCGGACACCGCGTTTACGCTGAGTCCCATGACCATCGCAGAAGTGCCGCGACCGACCGCGGCCGAACCCGCACCGGACCGCGCCTTGGAAGACGGCGCCCTGGACGACAGCGCGGCCGTCGAGACCGCGCGCAGGACGATCCGCCGCAAGACCGCCCGCGCCGTGCTCCTCGACCACCACGGCCGCGTGCTGCTCCTGGACCGGCCCGCGAAGATCCGCGACGTCGGCGACCGCTACTTCCACACTCCCGGCGGCGCGATCGAACCCGGCGAGACCCCCGCCGAGGCCGCCGCCCGCGAACTCGCCGAGGAACTCGATTTCCAGACGGCTCCAAGCGAACTCGGCACTCCGGTCGCCACCTGCTACAGCCTCCAGCAGCGGATCGCCACGGGCGAGTTCGTCGCCGCCGACGACGTGTTCTTCCTGCTGCGCACCGACGCCGCCCGCACCCCGGCGGCCACGCCGCACGCGTGGCTCGACCCCGACGCCATGGACGCCGCCCCGGCGCGCATCCTCCCGCGCGGCCTCGCCGACCTGGTGCGCCGCCTCCTCGCCGAAGGGCCGCCGCTGACCCCGATCCACATCCGCTGGTAGCCGCCTCAGGCGGCGAGGCCGTGCCGGTAGGCGTAGACCACGGCCTGCACGCGGTCGCGCAGGCCGAGCTTGGCGAGGATGCGGGAGACGAACGTCTTCACCGTCTCGGGGCTGATGACCAGGGCCGCGGCGATCTCGCTGTTGGAGCGGCCGTCGGCGATGAGCCGCAGCACCTCCAGCTCGCGCGGAGTCAGCGGGAGGTCCGCGGGCCCGCCTGCGGGGCGGATGCGGGCCGCGTACCTGCCGACGAGCGCGCGGGTCACCTCCGGGTCGAGGAGGGCCGCGCCAGTGGCGACGGTCCGGATGCCTTGCAGCAGTTGGGCGGGCGGGGCGTCCTTGAGGAGGAATCCGCTCGCGCCCGCACGCAGGGCCTCGTACACGTACTCGTCGAGGTTGAACGTGGTCACCACGAGGACCTTGACCGGGTCCTCGACCGCCGCGCCCGCGAGGAGCCTGGTCGCCTCGATGCCGTCGAGCACGGGCATGCGCACGTCCATGAGGACCACGTCGGGCCGCAGCCGCCGCGCCAGGTCCACAGCGGACTGCCCGTCGCCGCACTCGCCCGCGACCGCCAGGTCCAGCTGCGCGTCGATGATCGTGACCAGGCCGGTGCGGATGAGCATCTGGTCGTCGCACACGAGGACCCGGATCGGCGCGGTCACGAAGCCCCCCTTGCCGGGATGCGCGCCCGGATCGCGAACCCGCCCTCGGTCTCGCCCGCGTCGAAGTCCCCGCCGAGCAGGTCCACCCGCTCCCGCAGCCCCGCCAGGCCCCGCCCGGAGCCTTGCGCGGCCGGGCCCGAACCGGACCGGCCCGTCGCCACCTCCACCGTGATGTCGCTGTCCCGGTGGCGCACCAGGACCCGCGTCGGGCTGCTGCGGGCGTGCTTGAGCGCGTTCGTCAATCCCTCTTGGACGATCCGGTACGCGACGAGGTCGGCGCTGCCGGTGGACGCCGCGGGCGTGCCCTCCTCGGTGAACTCGACCGGCTGCCCGGCCTGCCGCGTCTGCTCCACGAGCGTGAGGAGCCTGCCCACGGGCGGCGTGCGCGGCTCGGCCCCGCGGCCCGGTTCGAGGAGGTCGAGGAGGTGCCGCAGGTCGGTGACGGCGCGTCGGCCGGTCTCGCCGACCGCTTCGAGCGCCTGGTCGAGGCGTTCCGGTGCGGCCGTGAGGTACCGGGCCGCCTCCGCCTGCACGACCATCGCGGTCACGTGGTGCGTGACCACGTCGTGGAGCTCCCGCGCGATCCGCGTCCGCTCCGCGGCCCGCGTCTCCGCCGCGACATGGCGGCGCCGCTCGGCCTCGGCCGCCCGCGTCGACCGCAGCCACGCCCCGACGCCCCACGTCACCGCCAGCATCACGTAGAACGTCGCGAACCCGCCGACGCCCTCGGTCGACCCGAGCCCCGCGAGCGCGAACGCCAGGGCCACGTAGACGACCGTGAGGACGCCGATCGCGGTGCGCCGGAACCGCTCTAGATGCGCGCCCGCGCTCAGCAGCGCGATCGCCAGGGCCGTGCCCGCGACCGTGTGGTAGCTCCCGAGCGACGCGAGGACGAACCCGAGCGCGACCAGCCCGAGGCTCACGCCCGGCAGGCGCCTGCGCAGAGCGAGGGGCAGGCATTCGAGCGCGAGGATCGCGAACCCGAGCGTGTCGAGCGGCCGGCCCGGCAGGTCGCCGACCTGCGTCTCGTGGCCGCGGAGCACCGGGAGGAACGACAGGGCCGCCAGCAGCAGCCCGAGGGGGAGGTCCCGGACCGCGACGTCGAGGCGGCGCCACCGGTCCGGGAGGGAACGCATCACCGGGGCAGTGTAGCGGCGGCGGCCTGGGCGCGGTCGCGGCGGCGCGTCGGCACGATGGTGCCGCGGCGCTTCGCGATCCACAGGAACACGATGGTGAGCACCGTGCCCGCGAACACCGCGTACCCGCTGCCCTCGGGGCCGAAGTCGCCCCCGCTGATCGCGATCGGGCCGGAGGTCGCGGCGTCCAGGAGCCCCTGCGGGGTCCCGTTCCCCGAGACCTCGGTGCTGAAGATCGCCGAGGCCGCGATATTCCATCCGAAGTGGAGACCGATCGGCAGCCACAGGCGCCGCGTGGCGATGTAGGCCGCGCCGAGCATCCCGCCCGCCTCGATCGCGATCGCGATGGCGCCCCACAGGGTCGCGTTCGGGTTGAGCAGGTGCGACAGGCCGAACAGGACGCTCGTGGAGCCGAGCGCGATCCACGTCCCGAACCAGCCCTCGACGATCCGCAGCAGCACCCCGCGGTACAGCAGCTCCTCAGTGACGGCCGCCGCGGCCATGAACCCGACCAGCCCGATCGCGCCCTCGGGCGACCCGAGGCCGTCCACCGTGTAGTGCCCGAGGAACGCGATGTTCGCGATGACGAACCCGAACATCGCCACACCCAGCAGCGTCCCCAGCGCCGTCCCGCCGACCGCGCGCGGCCGCCCGAGTTCGACGACCGTGCGCCGCTCGGTCTTCGCGACCACCCACCGGTACACGACCACCGCGACCACCGCGGTCGCCAGGCCGATCGCCAGTTGCAGCCACGGACTCCCGTCGGTGGCGTTCAGCCCCTGCCCGCCGAGGAAGGCGATCAGCGCGACCGCCAAGAGCTGCCATACCAGTCTCATGAGCACTCCTTCGCAGATCCGCGGCGGGGGCGCCGCGGCTGCCCTGAACGCTACGGACCGGCACGCCCGCCCGAATCCCCGCGAAGTTGACAATTCCGCGTAGCTCGCACGGGGGACAAGACCCCTGTCATCCCGGGGCCGAACCCTTTCCCTCCCTTCCGGTCTCCCAGATCCGACAGTCCATTCCCAGTGGTCACGACCTCCCTTCTCCGGCGGTCACACCGTCCACCACGCCCGGCAGCGGCCGCGTCTGCGTGATCGTCCGGACGAACCCCAGATAGTCCACCGCCCCGGCCAGGTCCGGGATCTCCATCGAGTGATCGCCGTCCGCGGCCGGGTCGTAGACCCCCGCGATGATCCGCAGCCGCACCGGGCCGCCCGGCCAGCCGTCCTCCCGCAGCGGCAGCAGCGCCCCGTCGACGCCGCTGTCGAACAGCGCCCGCTCCACCAGGCCCTCTCGCGGTTCGGGGATGCGCATGCCGCCGCGGATCACCCCGTGCCCGAACGCCAGAAGGACCGACACGTACCCGTCGCCGAACCGCTCCCGCAGCAGGCTCCCGGCCGTCGCGAACCGGGTGCCCGCCTTCAGCGCGACCTCCGCATCGGGCACCACCCCGGTCAGTGCGAAGCCGTCGAAGTAGACGACCTTCCGCCCGGACTCCTCGTGCGCCTTCGCGATCCGCTCGGCGATGCCCCTCGACGTCGCCGCGAAGTCGTGCTTCGCCGCCACCGAGTTCGCATGGAACGAGACGATCCGCTCGGCCAGGTCCACGGTGCCCTGCCCGGGCGCCGCCGCCCGCACCAGCTCCAGCGCCTCGCCCGCGAGCTCCGCGAACGGGCGGCCCGGATGCACCCCCTGATGGATCTGGAGGTGCTCGTTGAAGTCGTGCGCGGTCCTGATGACCTCGTACCGCTCCCGCAGCGCCGCCGCCGTCCCGGCGTCGACCGCCGCGACCACCCGGTCGTAGTCCTCCGGCTCGGCCTGCGCGGGACCGTTGCCCGCGAACCGCACCGGCGACACGTCCCGGCGCCCGTTGAACGCCCGCACCCACGACAGCAGCTCCGCCGTCGACTCGGTGCGGTTCGGCAGCCAGCCCGACCGCACCACCTCGTCCAGGTCCGAGCGCCGCCCGAGCACGTACGCGTCCATCCGCTCGGCGACGTTCGCGCTGTCGGGGATCACGATGATCCGGTACCCCGCCTCCTCGACCAGCGCTTTAATAATGCCGACCCGGCACCGGTCGATCTCGGCCGCCTCGCGGGTGTTCTCGCCGATGCCGACCACCGAGGCCGCCTTCGCCGCCGCGACGATCGGCCCCGGGTCCCCGAGGGGCCCGGCGTGGCCGCGGATCCATTCCGTGGTGTTCATGCTCGCCTCCGATGCGTGTGGTGTCTCCGCGGTCGAGGCTACGGAGGGCGCGACTGGCCCCGCATCTGTCGAACGACCGAAGCCGCCCCTGACGAAGGTCGGGGCCTGCCGACCGGCGGGCCCCGACCTTCGTCAGGGGCGGGCGATCAGCGCTCGCCCGCCTTGCGGGCGTAGACCATCCGCCGCAGTAGCATCTCCGCCGGACCCCGGTACCGCAGCCTTCGCATCACGTCGGCCGCGACCACCGTCAACGCCCACACCAGGACCGCGCACAGCCCCGACACCAGCAGCGGACTCCCGGAGCGCTCCGCGAGCGCCAGCCCGAACGGCGCCGCCAGCGCCAGCCACGCCACCGACTGGAACAGGTACCCCGTCAGCGACCGCTGCCCGAGCGACGACACCGCCGTGACGATGACCCCCTGCTTCTCCTTGCGGCGCAGCGCGTACGCGATCAGCCCGAAGATCGCCGCGTACCCGAGGCCGCCGAAGAACCCGGTCGTCTCGTACAGCATCTTCGCCGACCCGGCCGTCGCCTCGTCCATGTCGATCGCGCCCGCCGTCAGCAGCGCCATCGGCAGGCCGCCCGCCAGCGCCGCCGCGAGGCCGCCGACCGCGACGGTGCGCAGCAGCGCCAGGTGCTCCTGCGGCGCTTCGAGGATGCGGTGGCGCGCGGCCCACGCGCCCACCCACACCATGAGGATCATCGGCAGCACCGTCAGCGTGTGCACCGGCCACTCGGCCGCCCGCTCGGCGAGCGAGGAGAGGTACGTGGCCGCCGTCGCGGACGGGAACGGGGACACCGGGATCGCCGCGCCGCTGCCGCCGCCCGCCAGGCCCGCGAGGGCCAGCGCCGCGAGGACGAGCGTGTACGCGCCGCCGACCGCGAGGTACCAGGGCGCGAAGCGGTGCACGCGCTCCGAGCGCTGGAGCAGCAGGAGCGTGAAGAGGATGCAGATGAGGCCGTACGCGCCGAGGAAGTCCCCGGAGTAGAGCAGCACGCCGTGCACGGCGCCGAAGAGGAACAGCGCCGCGCCGCGGCGCAGCAGCACGTTCCGCACCTGCCGCGGCGAAGCCCCGGACTGCTCCTGGCGGCGCGAGAGCTGCACCAGGCCGTAGCCGAAGAGGAGGGCGAACAGCGGGAACGCGCGGGCGTGCACGAGCTCGACCATGAGGAGGTTGTAGACGCGCTCGAAGCCCTGCGGGTGCAGCTCGACGCCGGGGGCGCTGGCGAGGAAGTACCCGGCGCTGTTGGCGAGGGCGATGAGCAGGAGCATGGCGCCGCGGGCGAGGTCGGGCGCGAGGGCCCGCTCGCCCTGGCGGACGGGGCCGCGGGCGGTGCCGGGCCGCGCGGGCGGGGCGGTGGCGGTCGGGGTGGTCATGTCGATTCCTTCGTTCGGTGGATCGAGTTAGTGTCTGAAGGATACTATATGAGGGACACTAATAGGGTGTGCGATGATGGCCCCCCGCATCCCCGCGAGCAGAACGGAGGTCGGCCAGGCCATGGACCAGGAGCGCGTGCCGCAGGAGCTGGCGCGGCTGTGGCGCATCACACCTGATGCGAAGCGGGGCCGCCCGGCCCGGCTCGACGTCGGCACGGTCGTCGACGCCGCCGTGGCCCTGGCCGACCGCGAAGGCATTGCGGCCGTGACCCTCCCGCGCGTGGCCGAGGCCCTCGACGTGACCAAGATGTCGCTCTACCGCCACGTCGGCTCCAAGGACGAGCTCCTCGACCTCATGCGAGACGCCGCCCAGGGCCCCGTCCCCGCGTCCCTCGCGGGCACCGGCCCGTGGCGCGAGCGGTTGCGGCTGTGGGCGGTCGAGCAGCTGGCCGTCCTCGACGCCCATCCCTGGCTCACGGAGGTCCAGCCCTCGGGACCGCCGAACGGCCCCAACGGGATCGACTGGTTCGACGCCGGGCTCCGCACGATGCGCCCGACCCGCCTCGACTGGGGCGCGAAAGTCGGCGCGATCATGATCGTCAGCGGCTACGTCCTCAGCGCCGCGCAGCTCGCCCAGTCCCTCGCGCGCGGACGCGAGGGCACCGGCCTGGACCAGGCCGCCGCCGAGCGCGAGTACGGGCACGCGATGGCCCGCCTGGTCGACCCCGAGCGCTTTCCCGACGCCGCCGCGCTCTTCAGCGGCGGGCTCCTGGAGGACACGGGGGAGGACACCGGCGAGCAGGACTTCGCATTCGGCCTCGATCTCCTCCTCGACGGCGTGGCCGTCGCCGTCGCGGCTGCCGAAGCGCCGTAAGGAAAACGGCCCCGCGCCGGGAAGCGCGGGGCCGGTCCGTGTTCGATTAGCGCGCTGAGAACTCCTGGATGAGCGGCACGTACTCGGTGGGCTGCCCGCCGCCCTCCTCGCTCGTGGGCGTCCACAGGCACGGCAGCTCCGACTGGCACTCGGGACTCCACAGCAGCGCCACCGCGGCGCCGCCGTCGCGCATGCCCTCGATCGCGGCGCGCATGAGCGCCACCGAGCTCGACTCGTCGGCGGCCGACGCGGGCGCGTAGAACTCCGACCACCACACCGGCAGGTCGGTGCGCGCGGTGATCCACTCGGTGACGTCGCGGAACTTCTCGTACGTGCCCGCCGTCCCCGGGTGGTAGCCGTCGTTCGTGGACGACCACGCGTCGACGGTGAAGAACTCGGCGCCGTCGGCGTTCGCGAGCCAGTACTCCATCGCGTCGAGGTCGCGCTGGTCCGCGGTGCCCCAGGCGCCCTGGAGGTCCGAGCAGTCGTGGGCGCAGTCCTGGAAGCTGTTGAGCGACACGTACGGCCCGCCGATCAGGGCGTCGGGCCGCACCTCCTTGACGGCGGCGTACACCAGGTTGTACAGCTCGGTGTAGCCCTCGTAGTCCCACCGGTTGAGGTCGTCGTTCCAGAAGCCCTTGAACTCGTTCCACACCTGGAAGTACTTGACCTGCGGGTACTTCGCGGCGGCCTCGGCCGACAGCTGCGCGTACTCGTCGTAGAACTCCGGCTGCGGCGCCTCGTAGTGCTCGGGCCAGTCCTCGCCGGAGGGGGTCATCCAGCCGGGCGCGCAGCAGAGGGTCATGACCGGGACGCCCTCGGTCGCTTCGATGAGGTCCATGCGCTCGTCGAGGCTGCCCCACTCGCGGGCGCTCGAATCCGGGTCGGGCCAGGGGTTCTCGGCGCCGAAGCCCATGAGGTGCTGGTTCTGCAGGGGGCCGACGCTGCTCAGGATCTCCCGCGCGTCCTCCACGGCCTGCTCCTCGCCCCACCAGTCGGCGCTGAGGCGCTCGTGGGTGACGCCGACCTGGAACGCGGCGTCCGCGTTCTCGGCATGGGCCGGGACGGTGACCGCGGCGACCGCCAGGAGGCTCGCCGCGGCCAGGCCGAGCATCGCGAACCGGCCCCGTCGCCTCGCTCCGATTACTCTGTGGAGGGTCATGGATCTCCTTACGGCAGAAGGGATATCGCCGACCTCATGCTATGGCTTCGGGCACTCCGGGGCAAGCGTCGCGATGCGGTCGGCGGTCCCTGTCGCCGTCAGGTCTCCATGGTCTCGGCGAGTTCCTCTCTGAGTCCGCCGAGGGTGCGGCTCAGCAGTCGGGAGACGTGCATCTGCGAGATGCCGACCTCGTGGGCGATCTGCGTCTGGGTCATGTCGCCGAAGTAGCGCAGGGCCAGGATCTTG
>NZ_PVTJ01000010.1 GCF_003002955.1 Glycomyces artemisiae | reverse complement strand
GTGACAATACGCGCTCTCAAACCTATCCCCCTCATTATGTCACAGGACACGGCGACAATGATGCCCTCGAAAGAGCCTTTTGCATGAGCTTCCAGGGGTTGAGGTACTTCCGAATGCGGTACTCGTAGTCGTCGGCGGAGGACTGCTCGATGACGTGGTTGGGGAACCAGGTTTCGAGGACGTGGTCCTTGAACTTGACTCGGCCGCCCTTGGCGTCGACGATGCGGCCGTCGGCGATGCGGGCTTCGGCGGCCTGCCAGGCTTTGTCGGATTCTTTCTCGGTGGCGTAGGTGCCCTCGTAGACGGTTTCACCGCGCATGTCGCGGAAGTAGGCTCTGTAGGTCGTTCGGCCCTTCTTGGAGACGTGGGGAACGCTCCAGCCCATTGGCTCCTCCTGTGTGGAATCCGTGGTAGCACCGTGGTAGCAGACGGGGGTGTCAGTCCTCGGTGGAACATGGTCATTTCAGTCAGGAGTTGACAACTGAAACAAGCCATCTACCAGCAGTTTCACACGCGCTCAGGCCTGTGACCAGCAATCTGCAAATATGACAGGGAAGCTCTCTCAAGGCGGAAACGGCGGTTCGAATCCGCTCGGGAGTACAGGTAAATACGCAGCTCAGGGGCCAACTTCGGTTGGCCCCTGAGTCTATTTCCGGTTTGGCCGACCGTTATCCCACGTATACCCAGGTGTGGACGACCCGGCCGGGGGCGTTCCAGTCGAAGTCGACGGTGCCCCCGCCGTCGCAGACGCCTTTCCAGAGGACTTCGCCGTTGGCGAGGGCGGCCATGGCGTAGGCGCAGTCGCCGTCGTTCGCGGTGTCGGTGATCGAGCCGGTGAGGCTGCCGGAGCAGCCGAACTCGGCGTCCATCGACCCGCCGCTCTCGGCGTAGGAGTCGGCGCTGCCGCACGGCAGATTGCCGATGTGCAGTTCCTCGGTCTCCAACTGGCAGTAGAGCAAGAACGTCCCGGTGCCGTCGCACCCGTCGGGAACGGCTCCCCAGACCCACAGCTCCTCGGGGTTGGTGGAGAGCAGCAGGATGCTCATCTCGCCGGACATGCGCCAGGAGGAGGGCCAGGAGCGCTGGACGAGCTCGACGCTCTCGGACGGGGTGCCGAGTCCGCCGTGTCCGGAGGGGGCGCTGTCGCCGGAGTGGAACTCGTCGAGCGGGTGGAGCCTGGCCTCGGTGCCGATGTCGGTCTCGGGGTACCCGTAGGCGGGGAAGTTGCAGTCGGCGGTGAGCCCGTAGGTCAGATCGAGCCAGTAGTCGCCCGCCTCGGTGTAGTCCCAGGACCAGATGCCGCCGCAGGAGCCGTAGGGGATCTCGCCGTCCATGACGGTGAATTCGCCGTCCTCGTTCGTGGTCGTGGCGCTGAGGGGCACCGCGACCGCTTCGCCGAGATCGACGGGGACGTCGCCGAGCCCGGCCCCGGCCCGTTCGAGGGCCGCATCGAGGGCTGGTGCGGGCACGGCCGTCTCCTCAGCTGCCACCGGGGCGGCGGCCAGCAGCGTCGCGGCGGTCGCCGCGGTTCCTATGAGCGCGATCGCTCTTCGTCGCATGATCCGTTCTTTCCGTCGTGTTCGGACTCATCCGCGATCGAGCGTGCAGTGCGCCGCTACTAGAACGCTACGAATCCGCTACGGAGGACGCGGGATCGCGACGGCACAAAGCGTGTACACCGGGCATGGCCGTTTCATGATTGGATGAGGCGGTCGCCTGCTCATGGTGGTGGTTGTGGAATTCCGAATGCTCGGCCCGCTCGACGTCCGAGGACCCGACGGCGCGGTGGCGATTCGCGGACGGCACCATCCCAGAGCGCTCGCGCTGCTGCTGGACGAAGCGAACCGCGTCGTTCCGGTCGACCGGCTGGCGGCCGGACTGTGGGACGAGGCGCCGCCCGAGTCCGCCCGGCAGCAGATCCAGAGCGTCATCAGCGGACTGCGCAGACAGCTCGGACCCGAAGGGACTCGACTCCAGAGGATCGGAGCCGGCTACCGGCTGGAGATCGAAGCCCGGGAGCTCGACGTCCTGCGCTGCAAAGCGCACGAGACCCGCGCCAGGGATCTTCGTTCGGCGGGGCGGACAGAGGCCGCCGCGGCCGAGCTGCGGTCGGCACTGCGCGAGTGGAGGGGTCCGGTACTCGCCGGCGTCGAGGGAAGACTGGTCGAGGCCACCGCAGCACGTCTGGAGAAGTACCGGCTCGTCCTGGTGGAACGCCGGATCGATCTCGATCTCGACCGCGGCGCCGACGTCGAGTTGATCGCGGAACTGCGGCAGCTGACCGCCGAGCAGCCCCTCCAGCAGCGCTTCACCGAGCAGTTGATGCTGGCACTGCACCGGTCCGGCCGCACCCCTGAAGCCCTGCAAGCATTCGCGGAGTTCAGTGAACGGCTCGCCGACGAACTCGGCATCGACCCCGGCCGGTCGCTGAGGGACCTTCACACCGCCATGCTCCGCGCCGACGCCCGTCCGGCCGCGGGACCCGCCGGGACACGCCGGACCGCGCCCCTCCCGCCACCGGTCCGCCCCGCGCTCCTGCCCCCCGACACGGCCGCGTTCACCGGTCGCGGCCGGCATCTCGATGCGCTCGACGGCCTGCTCGACGACGAAGTCGAAGGAGTGCGGCTGTCCGTGATCACCGGGACCGGCGGCGTCGGCAAGACCGCGCTCGCCGTGCGGTGGGCGTATCGGGTCGTCGACCGGTTCCCGGACGGGCAGCTGTTCATCAACCTGCGGGGCTTCGACCCGCGGCACGCACCGCTCGGACCCGACGAGGCGGTGCGCGTCCTGCTCGACGCGCTCGGTGTGCCGCACCAGCGCGTTCCGGCCGACCCCGAGGCGCAGTTCGGCCTGTACCGCAGCCTCCTCGCCGAGAAGCGGACACTGGTCCTGCTGGACAATGCCGCCGATGCCGCCCAGGTCCGGCCCCTCATCCCCGGCGGCCGAGGCAATGCCACCGTCGTCACCAGTCGCAACCCGCTCTACGGGGTGGTCGCCTCCCAAGGGGCGCAGACGGTCCCGATCGCGGAGCTGTCGGCCGACGAGGCGTACGAGCTGCTGGAGCGGCGCATCGGCGAGGACCGGGCGTCGGCCGAACCCGATTCGGTCGCCCGGATCGCCGAGCGCTGCGCCCGGCTCCCGCTGGCGCTCGCGGTCACCGCCGCCCGCGCCGCGGCCCAACCGGACTTCTCCCTCGCCGCGCTGGCACGCGAACTCGACGAGACCGCCGGCGTCCTCGACGCGTTCGCCGGGGACGACCCCGACACCGACGTCAGGGCCGTCTTCGCGTGCTCCCTTCACGCCCTCACCGAACCCGCCGCGAGGCTGTTCCGGCTGCTGGGCCTGCACCCGGGCCCCGACTTCGCCGCCCCGGCCGCCGCCAGCCTCGCTGCGGCTCCGCTTCACCAGGTGCGGACGTCGCTGACGGAACTCACCCGCGCGCACCTGCTCACCGAGTCCGAGCCGGGCAGATACACGTTCCACGACCTGCTCCGCGCCTACGCCGGCGAGCTCATGACCGAGACCGACCACCGCGCCGAGCGAGAGGCGGCGACCCGCCGCGTCCTCGACCACTACCTCCACACCGCCCACAGCGCCTCGCTGCTCGTCAATCCCGGACGAGTGGCGATCGAACCGGCGCCGGCACGCCCGGACGTCGCACCCGAGCCGCTCGCGGACTCCGAACAGGCATTGGCCTGGCTCACCGACGAACTCCGATCACTCGCCGCCGCCGTCGGCCTGGCCGCCGACTCCGGATACGACGGCGTCGCCTGGCAGCTCGCCTGGACGTTCATCGGGTTCACGTACCGGCAGGGCCACCTGCACGACGGCATCGCCGCCCAGCGCACGGCGCTCGCCGCCGCGCGACGCCGAGGCGACGCGAAAGGCCAGGTGTACTCGCATCGCATGCTCGCCGTTCACCTTGCGGCGCTGGACGACTACGAAGGAGCCGCCCACCACTTGGAGCGGGCGCTCGACCTGTGCGACGGGATCCAGGACCCTCTGACGCTCGCACAGGTCCACCTGAATCTCGCTCGAATCCATGAGCAGCGCCAGAAGTACGCCGAGGCGGTCGAGGCCGCGAAGGAGGCGCTCGGCGTCTTCCACGAACTCGGTGAGACCTGGCGCGAGGCCACCGCGCTCAATGCCGTCGGCTGGTACTGCGCGCACCTGGAACGCTACGACGAGGCGCTCGCGTACTGCGAGCGGGCGCTGGCCATCCAGGTCGAGTCCGGCAACCCGGCGTACCAGTCGAGCACCTGGGACAGCCTGGGGTTCATCCACCAGCGCCAGAGCCGCTTCGACCGGGCGGTCGAGTGCCTTCGCACGTCGCTCGATTTGAGCAGGAGGACCGGACATCGCACCGACGAAGCCGAAGCCCTGATCCACCTCGGCGACGCCTACCAGGGCGCCGGCGACGCCGCGGCCGCGCGTGCGGCCTGGCGCGAAGCGCAGGACCTCTTCCGCCATCTCGACCCCTCACGGATCGCCGAACTCCAGGCGAGACTCGACCGTCAAACGCCGCCGCCGGGAATGTAAGCGGGATTGCCGCTCGCCACCTCGTAGAAGTACGGATCGAAGAGCGTCTCGGTCTCCTTCTTGAGGTCGGCGCGGCTGTCCTCCATCATCGACTCAGTGTCGTCCAGCACCGCCATCACGTCGTCCTTGATCGTCTCGAACTGATCCAGCTTGAGCTCCCGTTCGATCGTGATGTCGAGCTTCACTTCGACTCCGGCGTAGGACAGCGCCCCCAGTGCGAAACCGACCACCGCCAGCGGCTGGGTGCTGACCACCAGCCCGACCGTGCCGAGGACCATCGACGCATCGCCCAGCACGTCCCACTCCTTGAAGTGGTCGAGATAGGTCTTCTGCCGAATCGTGTTGTGCACCTGCTTGACGCAGTCGGCGAGCACATAGTGCACGGTGATCTGGAGCGCGAGGTCGTTGTTCGCTTGATCGCGCAGGATCTGCGCCATGGCGGCGTGGTTGTCCCCGGCCTGCTTGATCGCGCCGCCGTACTGCTCATGCGCGGTATCCGCGTCGTCGCCCTGCCAGTGATCGCTGCCTTCGTCGCTGAGGGCGTGAATCGACTTGTAGGCGCCGTCCGCTCCGGACTCCGTAGCGGAGTCCAACGCCTCGCAGACCCGCTTCATACCGAGATAGAGCTGCTCGGTCTCCTGCATGTCGCCGTTGTCGAGCAACTCGGTGAAGCGGTCGGACCATTCGGCCAGCTCGGTGTCGACCCATTCGTCCGCCTCGATGTCGATCGCCCAGGCGGTCCGGTCGTCGCAGTCCTTGTCGACCGGGCACTGGGTGTAGGTCGACCACTTGACCTCGTACATCTCCTCGAACTCGGACGTCGGGGTGGCCGAGGACGAACCCCCTTCCGATTCCGGACCGATCCTGCCGCCGTTGTGCCGGTACTCGTCCTCCGAGTACTCGAAGATGAATCCGCGGTCCACGGTCTCCCCCATGGCCCCCAGGGACTCCTGATCGGCGTCGGTGACCTTCATGTCGCTCCAGCGCTCCTTGCAGTACTGCCTGACCTTCATGGCCGTGAACGGCTCCCGGAGCTTCTCGATGAGTTCGAGGATCTCGCGCTTGGTCGGAGCGTCGCTCGTCGGCTGCGCTTCGCCGCCGTCGGGTGTCTCTTCCATGGATTCGGCCCTTCCTCTCCTGATGCCGACCGCCCGGTCAGCTGAGCTCGTCCTCGTACGGGTTCGGCGCCTCTTCAAGGTCGTAGGCGTCATCGGTCTGCGGGTCGATGCCCTGGTCTTTCACCTGATCCTCGACGGTCGTGTAGTCGGAGCCCAACTCGTCGTCCCTGGCCTCGTCGAAGCTGGACTCGAACATCGCCTCGTCGTCCTCCGCGTCGTCGGCGACCTTCTTGAGCGCCTTCTGATACGCCTCGCTGGCCGCGGAGGTCTCGTAGAGGCAGTTGTAGAACAGCTTGAAGCACTGGTCCCAGGACGAACCGAAGGAGTGGACGCTGCCGTTCGCGTCGCTGAAAGCCTCGTCGCGGACCAGTCCGGCGTCCGCCGTGTCGTTCACGAGGTCGTAGTACAGGTCGACGACGACCGACACCGCGTTGTCCGCGACGTCCCGCATCTCCTCAGTGTCGATCTTCCTTCCGCCCATCGGCCGCCTCCTCACATCCGTGACCTGCTCGGAGTCCGATTCACTCGGGGACTCCGCTTGAGGCACCCAGTGTGGGCGGCGCCGGTACGAGTCCGCTACGAGTTCGCTACCGTTCGGTGGTCGGCAGATCGGGACCTCGGAAAAGCGCTAGGATTCGGGCGGACACACCATGAGCCTCATACACTTTGTCTCGCAACAGGAATAGAATGCATCTAGAGACCGGAGACCGGAGACCGGAGACCGGAGACCGGAGACCGGAGACCGGAGACCGGAGACCGGAGACCGGAGACCGGAGACCGGAGACCGGAGACCGGGATGGCCGGTTGACGGGGCGAGTTCTGCGTTTGAGCGTCGAGTCGTGTTCGCGGGTGGGAGCCTGCAGGCGCTGAACCGGCTGTATTACGACGTCGAGCCGCTCTTTGCGGGCGATCGGCGGCTGCTCATCCGATACGCGCTGTTCCACACTGAGCGTCAGGCGAGCGGGCGCCGGTTCAGCCGGCAGAGGGACATCGACTGGCTCGACTGGGACTCGGTCACCACCGACCCGCCCGATCTGCTCGTCTCCTCTGGTGCGACGAACACCCTGTACGAGGCCGGCTGCGATGTCGCCCTCGTGCCGCACGGCGCGGGCCACAACCGCTTCACCCCCTACTTCGAAGGCGTCGCGGGCCTCGCCCGCGGCCAGCTCCGGAGTGACGACGGACGCCTTCCCGCCTTCCTGGCCCTCCCCGGACCGGCCTCCGCCGAGCGGCTCCGCATCGACTGCCCCGAGGCGCTCCCGTTCGCAGAGATCACCGGCGACCTGTGCTTCGAGCGCCTCCGGCTCAGCACCCGCATGCGCCGCGAATACCGCCGCGCCCTGGGGCTCGATCCGGACCGGCGCCTCGTGCTGGTGGCGTCGACCTGGCTCGGCCGTTCGCTCTTCGCGCACCATCCGTCCCTGCCGGAGCGCCTGCTCGCCGCCCTCCCGATGGACGACTACGCGGTCGCGTTCGTCCCCCACCCGAACATCCTCGCCGTCCACGGCGGCATGGAGAGCCTGTTCCGCCGCCAGCTCGAGAACGGCCTGATCATGGTCGATCCCGGCGAGGGCTGGCGCGCCGCGCTGCTCGCGGCCGACTGCGTCGTCGGCGACCACGGCTCCATCGGCTTCTACGGTGCGGCGCTGGGCATTCCGACCGCTGTGGCGGCCTTCGGGTTCGAGGAGATGCCGCCCGAGTCGCCGCTGGCGGCGTTCGGCAGGCTGGCGCCCGCGTTCCACGCGGCCGGCGACCTGTTCGGCCAGATCGAGCGCCTGTGCGACGCGGACCCGATTCGGGACGAGTGCTTCTCCCAGGCGCTGGCCGAACCCGATCCGGGTCCGTCCCGCCGACTCCGCGCCGGGCTGTACCGCACGCTCTCCCTGGACGAGCCCGCGGGACCGGACCCTCGGATGTTCCCTCCGCCGACTCCGGTGCCCCACTGGCGCCCGACATCGGCTTGGCGCGCGGAAGTGGAGATCGACGGCGGCGATGCAGTGTGCCGCCGCTTCCCCTCGGACGACGGCCGCCGCGGCCCGGGCCATCTGGTCGCCGACGTCCGCTGCCTCGATGTCAGCGCCCGCGACCGCGCCGACGCCATCGTCCGGCACCACGACGCGCTCTCGGACGGCGAGGCGCAGCAGGAGGGCCTGCTGCTCCTCGACGAGCACCCGTTCGCTCAGGTGGCGAGTGTGCGCACGGACCCGGAGGCGCTGGCCTGGGCCTGCGCCGACGGCCGCAGGTTCCGCACGGTCTGCGACCCCGAGCTGGCCGATGCGGCGGTCTCGGTCTGGTTCGCGGCGGGAAGGCCCGACTCAGGCGAGTGGCACGTGAACGGCGGGACCGTCAGCGTTCATCGGATCCGTTGAGCCCCAGCCGCTGCCGGACCCGTGCGGCGTCGAGGACCGCGCCGTGCGCGTCGAACAGCCGCAGCGCCCGCTCCAACCGGTCCCGATCAGGGGCCCCGTCCTCGCCGGTCGCCTCCGCGACCCGCTCGTGCGTCTCGGCGACGGTCTGCCAGTAGCCGCCCTGCTCGAACGGCTTCAGCAGGTCGTCGATCTCCGGGACGACACCGGTGTCGCCGCGGCGGAGGCGGAGCATGGCGATGTCGAGCAGTGCGCCGTTGCGGTTGCGCCAATCGGTTCCCGGATCGAACTGCTCGGCCGCCTGCGTCCAGGTCGCGACGGCGTCCTCGAATCTTCCTTCGGCCTGGTACGTCTCGGCGATCACCCGGAGGCGGATGCCGACCGCTCGTGATTCGCCTGCCTCCGCCATGTACTCGCAGGAGCGGAGCAGTACGTCGCGGGCGTCGTCGAATCGCCCTTGGCCCTGGCGCAGGCGTCCGAAGGCTTCGGTGACGATGCCTTTGAGCCGGGTCCGGTCGACGGCCTCGGCACGCTCGGCCGCGGGCGGGGCCGACTCCAGTGCTTCCATCGCGTGGTCGAGGACCTGCTCGGCTTCGTCGAACCCGCCGATCCTGATGAGGCACATGGCGAGCAACGAGGACAGGTGGGCCTCGGCGTGCGGGCCGTCCGCGACGGCGCGGGCCGCGCGGTAGGCCTCGGCGGCGTCCTCATGGCGGGAGGCGTTGGCGTAGTACGCCCACAGTGCTTCGGCGAGAGCCCAGGTCAGATCGGTGTGCAACCGCTGCTTCGCGGTGACGAGCAGCGAGCGGTGGAGGACGGGGTAGAGCGTGCGGAACCACTCGATGGCGGTTGCTTCGCTCGTGAACGGCGTCGCCGCGATGTGGCGGGGCAGGGGCGGGGCGAAGCGCATGCGGGCCTTCATGATCGCGTGGTCGGCGAGCTGGGCTCGCCGGATGTGCCAGATGAGGGCGTCGCGGACCGAGCCGTGCACGTCGGAGCGGACGGCGCCGGTGCGGGCGTGGCGTCCCCCGGCACCGGTGATCTGGTATTCGAGCCGGTACCAGCCGGGCCGGTGGGACTTGACGAGGCCGAGCGCTTCGAGTTCGGCGAACGGGTCGAGGGTGCCCTTCGTCCAGTCGACGGAGCCTTCGAAGATCTGCGTCAGGTCGCCCTCGAATTCCCGGTTCGGCAGCGATTCGAGCATGCGGTGCAGCCACTTCGCGCTCTCGCTGAGGCTGTCGTAGATTCCGGTGAAGAGACTGGAGCCGCCCAGGGCCTCACGGACTTCGAACAGGCCCGTCAGGGAGCGGTGCCGGACGAGCTTCGCCAGCGCGGACAGGTCGGCCGGTTTCGACCCGAGCTCGGCGACCAGTCGTTCCGGCGCGCCTTCCACGAGGTTGGGGCAGGCGCGGCGCAGGAACTCGGCGGCGTGCCCCGGATCGAGCGGCCCGACCTCGTGCCGGGCGAATGAAGCGTCCTGGAGGGGTTGTCCGACCACGAGGTATCCGCTCGCGGGGGACGCGGGTCGGAACCGGGAGGCCTGACCCTCGCTCACGACGCCGTCTATGACGACGAGGAGCGCCAGCCCCCTGGTCACCGATTGGTACATGCCCAGGCGGCGGTTGAGGCCCTTCGGAATCTGACTGGAGTCGACGTTGAGGCTCAGGAGCATGTCGTAGAGGACCTCTGCCGGGTCGTCGGTGTCCGTGCCGAGGTCGACATAGAGCTGGCCGTCCGGATAGCGGTCGCGGAGGTGGTCGATGACCTGCGCGGCGAGTGCGGTCTTGCCGATCCCGCTCTCGCCGTGGATCGCCACCGGACGCCGGGCGGCGATGTCGGCGGCGATCCGTTCGACCTCGCGTTCGCGGCCGATCCAGGCGCCGTCCACCGGAGGTCCTTCCTGAGGCGGGATCCGGTTCGGCCCGTAGTGCACATGGATCGTCTGGCCTTGAATGAGACGTTCGACGCCGCCGTCGAACGTGTTGTGGAAGGCCGACTCCTCGGACATTTGGACTCCCGGCGAGGTAAGGGTGCTCCGGACATGCTCCCACAGAACACGCATGGGGGCCGTTCCAGGCGCGATACCGGACTGCCGTCGGTCATGGAGGTGGTGGCCGCCGATGGGGACGCGGAGCCTGGCGGGCGCGTTGTTTGGGTCCGGTAGGCCGGGGGAACTATCCCGGCGTGTTGCTGAGGGGTGTCGGTGCAGCGTGCGGGCTCGTGGCCTGTGCGTGGGCGGTCGCCGGGTGCGGGGCCGGGCAGCGGGGCGAGGAGGCCGGGGCGGCCGCTGAGGCGTTCGTGGCTGCGCTTGCGGAGGGCGACGGGGCGGCGGCGTGCGGGCTGCTCTCCCCGGAGGCCGTCGAGCAGGTGGTCTCGCAGGAGGGGAAGGACTGCGAGGCCGCGGTGCTCGCACTGGGCCTGCCTGCCGAGGCGTCCGGCACGGCGGAGGTGTGGGGCGACCGGGCGCAGGTGAAGACCGGGTCCGACGTGCTGTTCCTCGCGGAGCTGGAAGACGGCTGGAAGGTCGTCGCCGCGGGCTGCGCGCCGCAGGGCGAGCGGCCGTACGAGTGCGAGGTGGAGGGCTGATGAAGCGCGTGATGTTCACCGTGTACCTGGCGTTCACCGCGGTCGGGCTCGCCTACATGATCGCCGTCGGCCTGCTGCGGCTCTGAGGAGGGGACGATGCGGAAAGCGTTGCGCGACAACGGGTTGAGCATCGGCTTCGGGCTGCTGTTCCTGGCGGCGCTCGTGGGCCAGGCCTTCGCCGGGCAGGCGGACTTCAACGACAGGCAGCTCGCCGAGGCGGGCCGGCAGGTCACGCTCGTGCAGTACGTGACGTCGAGCGACTTCGCCGTGGACGTCGCCGAGAACTGGCAGTCGGAGTACCTCCAGTTCTTCCTGTACGTGTTCGCGACCGTGTGGCTGGTGCAGCGCGGCTCCCCCGAGTCGAAGCTCGTGGGCAAGACCGGGACCGAGTCCGACGAGGAGCAGAAGCTCGGCGAGTACACGACCGAGGACTCCCCCGCGTGGGCGCGCGCCGGAGGCTGGCGGACCGCGGTGTTCTCCAGGTCGCTCGGGGCGGTCATGGGCGCGCTGTTCGTGTTGTCGTGGCTCGCGCAGTCGATCGCCGGGCGGTCGGCGTACAACGCCGAGCGGCTCGCGCAGCTCCAGGACCCGCTGAGCTGGCTCGGGTACGTCGGCAGCGCCGACTTCTGGAACCGGACGCTCCAGAACTGGCAGTCGGAGTTCCTCGCGATCGGCTCGATCGTGGTGGTCAGCATCTACCTGCGCCAGCGCGGCTCCCCCGAGTCGAAGCCCGTGGGCGACCCGCACGACACGACGCAGGACTCGGGCTGAGCCCGCGGTCGCGGTTCAGCGCAACGGGATCGGGTACCCGCCGCCGATGTTCGCCCGCCTCACGAGACTCGTCGGCCGCGACCTGCTGCGCGACACCCTCGCGTACAGCGCGGGGATAGCCGTGGCGGGCGCGTCGTTCGGCGCGCTCGCGACCGCGCAGGGCCTGGAATGGTGGACGACCATGGCCGTCTCGGTCCTGGTGTACGCCGGGACCGCGCAGTTCGCGGCGCTCGGAGTCGCCGCGTCCGGTGGCGGGCCGGCCGCGATCATCGCGACGGGGCTGATCCTCAACCTGCGGCACATCCCGTACGGCCTGTCGGTCGGCCACCTGTACTGGGACCGGTGGTGGACGCGGATCCTCGGGACGCACAACCTGCTCGACACGACGACGGCGTTCGCGCTCGCCGAGGGCGACGACCTGCGGCGCGCGAAGATCGCGTACTGGACGACCGGGGCGGGGAACGCCGTCGCGTGGGTCGTCGGGAACGCGGCGGGCATCCTCGCGGGGAGCCGGATCGGGGACCCTGCGGTGCTGGGCGTCGACGCGGCGCTGCCCGCGCTGATCCTGGCGCTGGTGCTGCCCGCGCTGCGCGACCGGTCGACGCTGCTCGCCGCGGTGGCGGGCGCGGGGATCGCGCTGGCGGCGAGCCCGTTCCTGCCCGCGGGGCTGCCGGTCCTGGCGGCGCTCGCGGGTCTGCTGTTCGCTTGGCCGAGAAGGGAGTCCGAGGCGCGGGAGGGGGCGGCGCCGTGAACGTGCTCGTCATTGCGGTCTTGGCGGTGGGGACGTTCCTGATCCGTCTCGCCGGGCCGCTGCTGCGCGGCCGGGTCGAGGTGAGCGACCGGGCCGACTTGCTGCTCAAGCGCGGGGCGACGGTGGTCCTGGTGGCGCTGGTGGCGACGTCGGCGCTCATCG
This sequence comes from Glycomyces artemisiae, assembly GCF_003002955.1. Classification (GTDB taxonomy): domain Bacteria; phylum Actinomycetota; class Actinomycetes; order Mycobacteriales; family Micromonosporaceae; genus Glycomyces; species Glycomyces artemisiae. The sequence goes on along the minus strand of NZ_PVTJ01000010.1, from coordinate 158,744 downwards.
TCGAGGGCGCGTGGGCGGGTTGGGCGCTGCCCGCGGGCGTGGTCGTCGGCGGAGTGCTCGCGTGGCGGAAGGCGCCGCTGGCGCTCGTGGTGGTGGCCGCGGCGGCGACGACCGCGGGGCTGCGGCTCCTCGGTGTCGCGTAAGAGCCGCCAGCGCCGCGTATGAGCCGTCAGCCCGGCATGGTCTCGCCGCCGAGCGGGGCGAGGACTTCGCCGGTGTAGAACGAGGAGAGCCGGTTCGACGCGAAGAACACGTAGGACGGCGCGATCTCGTCGGGTTCGGCGGCGCGGCCCATCGGGGTGCGCTCGCCGAAGCCCTCCACGTGGTCCTCCGAGAGCGTGGAGGGGATGAGCGGCGTCCACACCGGGCCGGGCGCGACGCAGTTGACGCGGATCTTCCGGTCGGCGAGCGCCTGGGCCATGGAGTAGGTCCAGGCGAGGATCGCGCCCTTGGTCGCGGAGTAGTCGATGAGGGTCTTGTTGCCGCGCAGGCCGTTCACGGACGCGGTGTTGATGATCGAGTCGCCGTCGCCGAGGTGGGCGAGGGCGGCGGCGGTGACGCGGAAGTAGGAGTGCATGTTCACGTCGAACGTGTGCGTCCACTGCTCGTCGGTGATCTCCTCGGGCCGGTCCACCGGGGTCTGGGTGGCGACGTTGTTGACGAGGAGGTCGAGCCCGGAGAGGGCCACGACGGTGCCGTCGACGGCCCGCTGGCACTGCTCGGGCGAGGCGAGGTCGCCGGGCAGGAGCGCGCAGACGCGGCCTTCGGCCTCGACGAGCTGCGCGGTGCGGGTGGCGTCGTCGTGCTCCTCCAGGTAGGCGATGGCGACGTCGGCGCCCTCCTTCGCGAACGCGACGGCGACGGCGCGCCCGATCCCGGAGTCGCCGCCGGTGATGAGCGCCTTGCGGCCCTTGAGGAGTCCGCTGCCGGTGTAGCCCTCCATCGCGTCGCGCGGCTGCGGCCGCATCGCGTCGGTGCGTCCGGGCGGTTCCTGCTGCTGCGCCGGCTTCCCCATGGCGGCGTCCCCCTTCGGTCGCGGCCCCCGGCCGGGGCCTGTGAGGGGAGGGATACCCGTGGTGGGAGTGGTTAACCACCTGGAATCGGACGGAGAGGGAGGGCCCGGCCGTGCGGCCGGGCCCTCCCTGCGCTTGCTTCCGCTACTGCGCGTTGGCGATCGCGGCGGCGACTTGCTTGACCTCGTCGATGCCCTGGCGGCCGAAGGGGTCGCGGACCTCGACGGCGAGGCCGGGGGCGAGGAGGCGGGCGACCTCGTGCTCGCTCAGGAGGCCGTCGTCGCCGAAGGGCTCGGGCTTCCAGTCGTCGCCGCGCTCGTGGTACTCGACGAGAAAGGCGCGCAGGGCGTCCATGTCGGCGAGGCCATCGCCGCGCATGGCCTGCACTTGGAGGTCGACGCGCCAAGCACCGGAGTCGAGCCGCGTCTCCCAGACGCGCTGGACGAACGCGACGCCGCCCCATTCGAACTCGAAGTCGGAGGCGGAGCCGAGCCGGTCGGGCAGGTACCCGACCGCGAGGCCGCCGATGTGCGTTTCCTGGCTGCTCACAGTCATGTCTCCATTGTAGGTATTTGCGTGTGGAGTGTGCTATTGCCTCAAAATCCGGCTTGTCCGTGAATCAACTGTTGCGTAAGTTCAGCATGTCTTGTGGGTAAAAGATGGGATTCACCCCTTGCGTCGCTTCGTCATCCCATGATTCGATGAATCCCGGTCCCCCAGTACTCCCCCACTTCCCCGCAGGAGCCTCAATGAAGACACTCAAGCGCGCGGCCGCGCTCGTCTCGGCCGCGGCCCTCGCCGTGCTCACGGTCCTCGTCCTCGACACCGCCCCGGCGCAGGCGGTGCGGCCGCCGGGCATCCCGTCCCTGTCCACCGCACAGTCGGAGCTGAACGCGCTGACCGTGGCCTCGGAGTCCCACGGCGACTCGTACGACCGGGACCTGTTCCCGCACTGGTCCAGCGTGGGCGACGGCTGCACCGCGCGCCAGTACGTCCTCAAGCGGGACGGCAGCAACGTCGAGACCGGCTCGGACTGCCAGCCCGACTCCGGCTCCTGGCAGTCGGACTTCGACAACCAGTGGACCTCGACAGTCTCGAACGCGACGGTCGACCACGTGGTGGCCCTCTCCGAGGCGTGGGCGTCGGGCGCCTGGGCGTGGACCACGGCCGAGCGCGAGGACTTCGCGAACGACATCAGCTCGCCGCAGCTGTGGATCGCGACGACCTCGGCGAACTCCTCGAAGAGCGACTACGACCCGGCCGAGTGGATGCCCTCGAACTCCTCGGTCCGCTGCGACTACGTCAAGGCGTGGACGCACGTGAAGTACCTGTACGACCTCACGATCGACTCGGCGGAGAAATCCGCGATCCAGTCGCACTTCGACACGTACTGCTAAGACGCGGCCTGCTAGGACGCGACCGCGGCGGCGCCCCCGGATTCCGGGGGCGCCGCCGCCGTTCACAGGAAGTTCGCGGTGGTGATGAGGGCCGTGATCGCGGCGAACGAGAGCGCGACGATGGCGATGATGAGGCCGGTGAGGGCCACGCCCTTGCCGGAGATGCCGCCGTTCGCGCCTCGGATCTGCTTGCGCGCGTGGAGGGCCAGGAACAGCGCGCCGATCCCGAACAGGGCCGAGCTCATGAAGAACGTGACGCCCGCCCAGGGGGTCACGATCGCGAAGAGCATGCCCGGGAGCGCGCCGAGGACGGCGCCGATGCCGGCGACCAGGGAGCCGATCGCCGGGCCGGACGGGATGGGCCGCAGGCGCGGCTGCACGATCTGGAAGCCGTCGATGACCACCGGCGCCGGGACGGGCGGCCAGTAGTACGCGGCGGGCTGGAACTGCGGGACCTGCTGGTACGGCTGCGGGTAGCCGTGGACCGGCGGGCCCGGATGGGCGGGCTGCATCTGGGGATGGTTCACGGGGGCCGGGGGCGGCTGGAGATGAGGATGGTACGGATCCTGCGCGGTCACGCCCCCAGACTAACCGCCGCGGAGCGTCCTCGCGACCTCGGCGAAGTACTCGTCCACCTCCGCGGTGTCGTAGCCGCGCAGGGTGAGCTGGAAGCCCATGTTCGTGAGCGAGTCGGGGTGGGGCGGGGCACCGGCGTCCGTCGCGGTTCTGATGCGGGCGACGGCGCGGTCGACTTGGGCGCGGTCGTATCCGCGGAAACGGACAGAGAAGAAGGGGTTCTCCATGCGTCACAGTCTGCCAGGTCAGCGCCACGCTTTGGGATCGGGCCACCGCCGGATGAATTTGTGGGGAAATATCAACTTCTTACGGGCACAAACTAAGTGAGGAAACGCTTCCACCTTTTCACCTGGTGTCCGATCCTGCCGGAGTAGTCGGACGCGACGGCCGCGGCCGCATCGGCGTCCGATTCCGAGACCGCATGGGGGGCGAACGCCGCGGCGTTGACCAGACGCGGCAAAGGCCCGATATCGGCTTCAAGGGTCGCCAAGCGCGCCGCCGCCTCTTCCGCGTTGGCGTGGCCGGGGACCTTCACCCCCGCGCGGGCGGCGGACGCCAGGACCTCGGCCCACGCGCCCGCGACGCGCTCGGCGGGCGTCCCGCGCGTGAGCCTGCGGCGCCTTCGCAGCGCCCGGCGGGCCTTGAGCACCAGCGGCACGCACGCGAGCAGCAGGACCCCGATCGCGTACCAGACCCACACCGGCAGGCCCCCGGCGTCCTCGGTCAGCGCGTCGTCGAAGTCGCCGTCCTGCTCCAGGGACTCGTCGTTGAAGTCCTCGGCCTCGCCCCCGCCGCCGGAGTCCTCCTCGGGGCTGGGGGTCTCCTCCTCCATCTGCTCCAAGGTGTCCTCGGGCGGCACGGGCACCGCGTCGGGCGGCGGCATCGGGTCGAAGCGCACCCAGCCGACGCCGTCGAAGTCGACCTCCGGCCACGCCGAGCCCTGCCCGGCGGTGACGGTGCTGGAGCCGCCGGGGACCTCGAAGCCGACGACGACGCGGCTGGGCAGGCCGATGAGGCGCGCGATGACCGCGTACGCGGCCGCGAAGTGCTCGCTGGTGCCGCGCTGCCCGCCCGCGTCGACGGGGCTGCCGAGGAAGAACCCGAGCGAGGGCAGGTCGTGGCCCGACGGCGCCTCGGGGTTGTACGCGTAGTGCTGGCCGAGGAAGTCCGCGAGCCCTTGGGCGCGTGCATACGGCGTGTCGTACGTGGTGCGGATGTAGTCGGCGATCGTCGCCATGATCTCGGGCGTGCCGGGCGGCACGGCGACCGTGGCGGCGTCGGCGAGGTTCGCGCGGGCGTTCTCGGCGGCGGCCGGATCGGCGGCGACCAGCGCGGAGTCGACGTGGTACGCGGTGCCGGTGGCGAGGCCGTCGGGGGTGAGGAGGCACCTGGTGGTGAGGTTGACGGCGATCGGCAGGCCGGTCACGGTCGCGGGGTCGGCGGCGGCCGGGACGAGCTTCCCGCCGAGGCCGATGATCTCGACGTCCGCGGAGTAGCTCGCGTCGCCGCTGCCGGGGATGACCGTGCCCGCGGTGCGGAAGTCGCCCGCGGCCTGCCAGGTGGTGCCGTCGTACTCGGTGAGGACGGCGAGGCGCATCCACGCGTCGGCGCTGGTGTCGGCCTTGAAGAGGTCCTGGTCGGGGTATTTCGACCACTCGGCGATGCGCACGAGCGGGTTGAGGTCGATGTCGGTGAGCTGCGGCGGCTCGACGTACTCGCGCGGGTCGCCGGGGCTGGCGGTGACGAGGCGGGCCGCGACCGGGACGAGGAGCGCCATGACCGCGAGGAGGACCGCGGCGGTGGCGACCATGCCCATGAGCGCGGGCGCGCGCGAGGGCGCGGGACCGTCGACCACGGCGTCGGTGTCGGGGCGGCGCTCGGGCGGGGCGGCGGTGACGGCCAGCGCGGCGGCGGCGAGGACGCAGAACGCGACGGCCGAGACCGTGCCGACCTCGGCGTTGGGGCCGACGAGGTAGAGCCCGGCGCCGTACAGGAGCGCGGGCGGGAGGCAGCCGAGGAGCGTGCGGCCGTAGCGGATCGCGAACTCGCACGCGAGGGTCGCGGCGAGCCAGGTGAGGAAGACGGGGACGACGACCGTGTCGGGGGCGGGCTCGACCGGGATGAGCGCGGTGAGCGTGCGGGGCACGGCGTTGACGAGCGCGTCGACGATCGTCGCGGGGAGCGGGTCGGCGCCGTCGTCGGTGATCGCGATGGCGGCGAGGAGGTACGCGGCGAGGCCGACGAGGGACGCGCTGGGTGCGAGGAACGCGGGCCGGTTGCGCAGCGCGAAACCGATCGCGAAGGCGCCGAAGGCCGCCCCGGCGACGAGGAGGTAGAGGAGCTGCCCGTGGTAGACGCGGGCGGCGACGGCGCCCGCGAGGGCGCACATGAGCGTCAGTGAGGCCGCGACGGCGGCGACGCGGAGGCGGTAGCGGACGCGGCGGCCGCTGCGCTTGGGGCGGTCGCGCTGGATGGCGGTCACAGGCGGGTCCCGCCGCTGTTCCAGGCCGCGGCGAACTGGTCGCCGTCGCCGGCGCGGACGGTCGGCAGGCCGCCGACGAGGGACGCGGAGGCGGGCAGCCCGGTTGCGAGGTGCACGGCGATCACGGTGGGGTAGGCGCGCTTGAGGAGCGCGAGGCGGTCGGTGGGCGGCTCGGTCCCGGTGATCCACACGAGGGTGTCGCCGTAGCGGGCGGCGGTGAGGCGGGCGACGTACGCGTCGAGCGTGTCGGTCGCGTTCGGGGCGAGCTCGGCGAGCAGGTCGCCGTAGGAGTCGCGGCCCGCGCCGGACACGGTCGCGCCGGAAGCGGGCACGAGCGCGGCGTGGTACTCGGCGCGGAAGCACGCGGTGAGGACCGAGTACGCGGCCTCGCAGGCGGCTTCGAACGGGTCCTTGAGCGGGTTCGGGACGGGCTCGGCGGGCCAGGACCCGGGCCGGTCGTCGATCGCGATGGCGACCGTGGGCAGCGAGGTGTCGAGGTGCTCCTTGACCATGAGCTTCCCGATGCGCGCGGAGGTGCGCCAGTGGACGTGCCGCAGCTCGTCGCCGATGACGTACTCGCGCAGGGCGTGGAAGGTCTGCGAGCCCTGCTCGATCTTGTCGGCCGTGCCTTCGAGGGACCGGGCGAGGCCGTCGGGGGTGCGGGCGAGCTGGTGCAGGCGCGGGTGGATCCACAGGCGCCCGCTGGGGCCGAAGTTCCCGGCGGTCGCGGCGAGGCCGAGGAGGTCGCGCTTGCCGATGCCGAGCGGCCCGGCGTCGACGACGCCGCGGCGCTCGGCGGTGATCGTGTAGCTCGCGGACGCACTCTTGCCGGGGCGCAGGCGCGCGAGCGGGACGGCGACGCGGCGCGTCTCGATTCCTGTACCGCCATAGGCGTCCACAGCGCGGGCGTTGACGGCCCGCCAGCGCCCGGTGTTCGTGACGTTGAGCTGCACGGTCGCGGTGTGGCCCACCGAGACCCGGTCGGGGTGGACGGTGCGCTCGACGCTGAGGCGGGGCCGCGCGGCGATCACCGACCCGGCGGCGACGCACGCGAGGGCCGCGGCGGCGCCGATCGCGGCGAGCTCGGGGTAGCCCCAGACCCATCCGGCGGCGAGGAGCGCGAGCGCGGCGGCCGCGAGGCCGGCCCCGCGGGCCGTGATCGGGACCGCGAGCAGCCGTTCGGCCAGAGTGGACCGAGACGCGGCGGGCGCCTCCGGTGCCGCGGCCGCACCGGCCCCGCTCATGCCGCCGAGGCGGGCAGCGGGACCGAGACCTGGTGGAAGGCGTCGGCGACGACCTGAGCGCCGGTGGCCCCGCGCATCGCCGCGTCGGGCGCGAGCTGGATGCGGTGCGCGAACACCGGTCCGGCGAGGGCCTTCACGTCCTCGGGGATGATGTAGCTGCGGCCCTGCGAGAGCGCGAACACGCTGGCGGCCCTGGTGAGGGCGATCAGTCCGCGAGGGCTGACGCCGACGGCGACCTGCGGGTGGTTGCGGGTGGCGTTCGCGAGCTGCACGAGGTAGGCGTACAGCGGCTCGGCGATGTAGACGTGCTTGGCCATCTCGGCCATCTGCGCGACCGTGTCGGTGTCGACGACGGCGGCGAGGTGCTCGGGGCTGCGCTGGTGGGTGCCGCGCAGGACCTCGATCTCGGCGGCCTCGACGGGGTAGCCGACGGAGAGCTTCACGAGGAAGCGGTCGAGCTGGGCCTCGGGGAGGCGGTAGGTGCCGTCCATCTCGACGGGGTTCTGGGTCGCGACCACCAGGAACGGCTGCGGCACCTGGTGCGGGCGGCCGTCGACGGTGACGCGGCCTTCCTCCATGACCTCCAGGAGCGCCGACTGGGTCTTGGGGCTCGCGCGGTTGATCTCGTCGGCGATCACGATGTTCGCGAACACCGGGCCGGGGTGGAACTCGAATGCGCCGCTGGCCTGGTTGAAGATCGTCACGCCGGAGACGTCGGAGGGCAGCAGGTCGGGCGTGAACTGGATGCGACGCCACTGCCCGGACACGGCCGCCGCGATGGCGCGGGCCATCGTGGTCTTGCCGGTCCCGGGCACGTCTTCGAGGAGGATGTGGCCCTCGGCGAACATGGCGGTCAGGGCGAGCCTGACCACCTCCTGCTTGCCGAGCACGACGGTGTCGACCGCCGCGGCGAGCCGCTCGAACGCGGCGGCGAACTGCTCGGCCTGCGCGGCGCCCAGCTGGACCTGCTGCTGCATGCGCTTAGGCACCCGCAGCGGGTGGGTCTGCTCGGTGTCGTGCATTCATGTCTCCTGCTAGCACTCCGGGAGGTCCCCGACGGAGTTCTTACCGACGCCGTCGATGTTCAGCCATGCGAACGGCACATACGCGTTGGAAGCGTAGTCGATTTTGATCCACTTGTCGGAGGCGTTCTTGTCGGGGTGGTAGTCGTGGTAACCGTCGCTTTCCTGACCACGCACGTCGACGGTCTCGCCGCTCGCCCAGCAGTAGGCCTTGTAACGGTCGCCGGAATGCGTCTTGCCGATCGAGTTGCCGTTGTTGTTAGTGGTGCTGTAGACGCTGATGCCGTCGACGGAATTGCAGTAGGCGGTGTCGTAGCCCTCGTCGCAGCGGAAGTAGATCTGGCCGTTGATCGTCGTGGTCGACGCACTGTAGGTCGAGGAGGTCATCTCCCCGGCCGGGTTTGAGATCTTGATCTGGAAGCTGTAGCTGGTCGAGGCGTACAGGCCGGTCACGGCGTAGACATCCGGGCAGGACTGGGTCGACTGGTTCACGCCGTCGCTGAGCAGGGTGCACTGCGCGTCGTCACTGCCGCCGTCATCAATCGCCAAGGTCAGGTTGATCTGGTTGGCGAGTGACTCATGGCTGGAGATCTGGACCGTCGGCGCGCTCATGGTGTTCGAGGTCGTGGTGGCGGGCTCGGACTGGCCGGCCTCGTTCACTGCGACCACCGAGACGTTGACCTGCTCGTTGTTGTTGAAGCCGGAGATGCTCGTAGTGGTCCCGCTGGTGACTTCCTTGGTCTGGCTGCCGGCGGTGACGATGTACTTCTGGATGTCGCGGCCGTTGTTGGACGGCTGGCTCCAGGAGACGTCGATCGTGCCCGCCGCAGAGCCGGAGCTCTGGGCGAGCAGGTCGCCAGGCGCATCCGGAACGTTGAACGGTACGACCGTGGCCGACAGCTCCGAGGGAGCCGAGGCCGCAGACCCGGACAGGGTCGTCACCTGGAACGCGTACTGGGTCCCGTAGTCGAGGGTCCCGGCGGCGGTCTTCAGCTCGGTGCCGTTGGCCTGGCCGACCACGGTCCGCTCGCCGGTGCCCGAGACGGACTCGACCTGGTAGCCGGAGATGTCGTTGCCCTGGCCGTCGGCCTCGTCCCACTTCACGGTGACCGTGCCGTCGGGGTTGGCGGTGGCCTCGACGCCGCTGGGGGCGCCCGGGACCTCGGCGGAGGGGGTGATGGTCGGGGAGGTGGCCGTGTCGCCCGCGCCTTCGGCGTTGTGGGCGGTCACGGTGAAGGTGTAGCCCTGGCCGTTCTCCAGGTCGCCGATTTCGAGGACGCGCTGGCTGGGTGCGATCTCCCAGCTCTGGCCCGCGCCTTCGACGACGTACTTGGTGAGCGCGGAGCCGTTGTTCGGCGCGGCGTCCCAGGACAGGTTGATGGTGCCGTCGCCGACGGTGCCGTCGAGGTTGGTGACCGCGCCGGGCGGGCCGACCTCGGGGGCGGACTCGTCGTCGCCCTCCTCGTCGCCTTCGTCGCCGCCGTCGTCCTCGGTGGGCGGGGCGTCGCCGCCGAGGATGTCGTCGCGGTTCTTCGGGGCGAGGGCGGCCACGCCGTCGGCGGAGACGACGACAGCGGCGTTCGTGTTGACCGCGTTGGCGAACAGCGTGTCGCCGGTGTGGTACAGCTCGACGGGCCCGCCGCCGGAGTCGATCTCGATGCGCTGGAGCTCGTTGCCGTCGAGGTCGTAGACCCAAACGAGACCGGAGGCGCCGTCGGGCACGTAGATGCGCTCGTGGAACTCGACTGAGGCGCCGAGGAGTTCGGAGGACCCGGCGCCGATGGCGAAGCTGCGGGTCTGCTCGTCGTCGACCGTGACGATCGAGGGCGGGTCGGTGACGGTGACCGAAGCGATGGTGCCGGGGCTGGTCACGGCCGTCTCGGCGGGTCCGGCGAGTTCGACGGGGGTGACGGCGCGGCGGCCGTCGGTGCGGATGGTCGTCATCTCCTTGGCGGTGGAGTTGAGGACCGCGACGCCGTCGCCGAGGACGGTGAGCGCGAGCTCCTGGCGCGGCTGCGCGACGACCTCGGTCGCGGCGGTCTTGGCGCCGGAGTCGCGCGGCTCGATCTGGACGATGGTGCCTTCGCGGGGGACGCCGACCCAGAGCATCCCGTCGGCGTCGAACGCGCCGCCGGTGAGCCCGGCCGGGAACTGGAGGGGGTCGCCGATCGCGGAGAGCGTGGACGGGTCGACCTGGTTGACCAGGCCCTGCGTCTGGTCGATGATGAACGCGCCGTCGTCGGAGAGGGCCACGCGCACGCCTTCGCCGGGGGCGGTCTCGGCGTTGCCGGTGACTTCGAGGGTGGAGAGGTCGATCGCGGAGACCTTGCCGGTGGCGATCTCGCGCAGCAGCAGGTGGGAGTCGGTCTGCTCGATCTGGACGGCGTTGCCCGCGGCGTCGGTGATGTCGAGGCGCACGTCGGTGGCGGCGGTGAGGCCGTTGACGCGGGCGATCTCGCCGAGGGGGGTGGTCCAGAGCCAGAGGCTGGCGTCCTCGCCCTCGTTCTCGCGGCTGAACGCGCCGGTGCCGAGGAGGGTCGCGACGAGCGCGCCCACGAGGACCACCGGGAGGCCTACGGCGATGAGCAGCCCCTTGACGTTGAGTCTTCGGGCGTCGACGTTCCGAGTGGTCATAGGGGTGAGTTCCTCTGCGCTTCTGGTGCAAGTCGGCGGCTCGCGGGCCTGCGCGGGTCTCGCGCGGGCGGGGTGCGGTCAGGGAGGCGCACGAACCCGAGCCTAATTCGCGGGTGCAACTAGGACTAGGCTGCCATTGTCACAAGACGGTATCGGTCTCGGGTATCCCTAAGTGACACAAGCCGGTCAGGTTACCGCCACGTAGCGGTGCGGTCGAGTCGCTCCAGACACAGAGGTGGCGGTGCGCTGGTCAAATTGATGGCTCGCAAGCTTCGCCAAGAGGGCGCACCGCCCGTCAGGTTCTCAGATATTCATTTCTCTCTCGCCGAGGCGGCGCATCTGCTGCTGCGCCGCCGCGGTCCTGCCGAATGGATAGTAGGGACAAGAAGTAGGTCAGGCGGCCTCGCCGAGTTCGAGGACCCCGGCGCGGCGCGAGCGCGAGACGCCGGCCATCGCGAGGATCTCGGCGGCCACCTCGGGCGCGGCGAGCTCGTTCGGCGTGTACACCGGCGCGTCCATGCCCGCGACGGCTTCGCGGATAGCGAGCTGGGACTGGGTGAGGCGCCCGGAGGCGGCGATCACCGGGAGGCCGAGCGAGCGCAGGTGCTGGGCGCCGTAGCGGGCCCCGGCCGCGTCGGCGGCGGCGAGGACGACGCCGTCGACGAGTTCGCGCACGAGCGGGAACTCCAGGAGCGCCGAGGTCTCGGACTGGAGGATGCCGTCGGCGATCTCCATGACCACGGCGTCGACGTCGTGCGCGGCGGCGTGGTGGTAGAGCGTCTGGGCCAGTTCGGCGAGCTCGGGGACGGGGACGCCCGCGGTCGTCGGGTACCCGCCGTCGGTGAAGTCGGCGGCGACCACGGCGCCCGAGTCGCGGAACATCCACGGGTCGCCGCCCGCGCCGGTCCCGGTGATCTTGATGCCCGCGACGCGGCGGCCCGAGCGCGACAGGCCCCGGATCACGGACGCGGCGGTCGTCGACTTCCCGGCGTTCATCGAGGTCCCGACGACGCACACCACCGGCGGGTGGTCGCCCAGGCCGAACGGGGCGAGCACGCTGAAGCGGCGCAGGTCTACGGGCGTGCCCTCGCGGTCCGCGAGGATGCCGATGGGCTCCAGGCGGGTCGGCGGGCGCATGTCGCCGTGCCGGGAGAGGACCTCCCCGGCGACGCCGCCCGCGGCGACGAGGTCCACGGACGTGCCGAGGACGTCGGGGATGCGGGACTCGTACTGGTCGGGGGCGTAGCGCTCGCCGAAGGCCAGGAGGATCTCGTCCCCGGGGTAGATCGCGGCCTTGCGGCCGGTGGAGAGTTCGAGCCAGTTGTGGTGCCCGATGGCGTCGACCCGGGCGGCCAGGATATGGCCGGCGCGGGGGGCGCATTCGTCCACCAGGGTCAGTCCGGGCAGCGTCAGGTCGACGTTGCGGACCGCGTACGCGACTTTGAGCCGCGAAGCGAGCTCAGCAGGGAACTCACGAATGCGCATGCACACTCCAAAGAGGACAAAAAGGGTGAGCGAGAGGACCCGCTCATTTGGAAGTACACCAGTGGTCCGAGACCTGGCCACGGTGGCAGACACGGCGATCGCCGCGCTGTTGATGGACGAATATTACGGCCTGTGTTCGGGCTTGTAAAGAGTGGATTAGGTAAAACTGCGGCGGCGCCGAGGTGACACCTCGACGCCGCCGGGAAACCGGGTTTTACCTGGGAAAACTCACAGTTCGCGGCCTCGCGCGGCGACGGCCCCGATGACGATGACGGACGGGTGGTGCGCTTCGGTGACGCCGAGGTCGGACAATTCGCATTCGCGGACCGTCTGGTTCTTCGTCGTCGCGTTCTCGACGATCCGGACCGGGGTGTCGCCGGGCCGCCCGCCCTCCATGAGCGCGGCGGCGATGGCGGCGCGGTTCTTGACGGCCATGAGGAGGACGACGGTGCCGTTCCCGGCGCCGAGGGCGTGCCAGTCGACGAGGCTCTGCGGCCCGGGCGGGACGTGGCCGGTGGCGACGGTGAAGTCGTGGACGACCCCGCGCTCGGTCACGGGGATGCCCGCGGCGGCGGGCCCGGCGATCGAGGAGGACAGGCCGGGGACGACCTCGACGGGGACGCCCGCTTCGAGGCACGCGTCGAGCTCCTCTGCGCCGCGGCCGAACACGAAGCCGTCGCCGCCCTTGAGGCGGACCACGAACTTCCCTTCGCGGGCGCGCTCGACCATGACGGCGTTGATCTGCTCCTGGGTGGTGTGGCGCCCGTAGGGGAGCTTCGCGGCGTCGACGATCTCGACGTCGTCGCCGAGCATGTCGAGCAGCTCCTGCGGGGCGAGGCGGTCGGAGACGACCACTTCGGCCTGGCGGAGCAGTTCGAGGCCGCGGAGGGTGATGAGGTCGGCGTCGCCGGGGCCGGCGCCGACGAGCGCGACGCCCGCGGGGCGGGTGCGGCGCGCACGCGGGGCGTCGATGTCGCCCGAGTGCAGGGCCGCACTGACGGCGTCGCGGACGGCGGCGGCGCGGCGGGGGTCGCCGGAGGCGGAGACGGCGACGCTGACGCCGTCGAAGGCGGCGTGCGCGAGCGTCCACGCGTCGGAGGCCTCGGCGTCGTCGCTGCGGACGCACCAGGTGCGCAGGGCCTCGGCCTCGGCCGCGACGGCGGCGTTCACGGCGGGGTCGTCGGTCGCGGCGAGCACGAACCAGGCGTCGTCGCCGTCGCCCGCGCGCCATTCGCGCCGCTCCCACTGGAGCTCGCCGGAGGCGGCCAGGTCCGAGAGGGTCGTGGTGGCCTCGGGGGCGACGAGGCGCACGCGGGCGCCCGCGTCGAGCAGCCGGGGCACGCGGCGGCCCGCGATGGTCCCGCCGCCGACGACGAGCACGGTCTTCCCCGCGAGCCGCAGGCCGATTTCGTAGACCGACACGCGTGCCTCCTCCGGTGATGCGATTGCACAAAGTGAATGGACTCCGACAAGCGTAGGCAGGTTTCGTCGCGGGCATCTAACCGGCGGATTGCGAGCCTGTTACGCACGACTCCCGTGGCGCGTCGGCCTGGAGTGATGCGAGTCCGGTTTGCGTTTCGCCCCTTGATGAAAGCGATACCGACGCTCGTGAGGATTTTCACCTTGAGGTCATCCGTGTGCCCTAGGCTGGATATATGCGCGATCGACCCCGCCAGCACCGTGTGCCCGGACTGTCCGCACTCGGGAGCGACCGACCCGGACCGCCCGCCGAAGGGGTGTACGCCCTGCTGCGCACCAGCGTCCTCGCCGGGCTCGCCATAGCGGCCCTGCTGTTCCCGCTGGCCGCGATGGCCGGGCTCAGCGCGAAGGCCGGGTTCAACGCGATCGACACCCTGTCGGTCGAGGTGACCGAGACCGACCCGCCGCTCACCTCGTACGTCTACGCCGCGGACGGCGAGACGCTCATCTCCCTGTTCTACGACGAGTTCCGCCGCCACGTCACGCTCGACGAGGTCGCGCCCGTCATGCAGCAGGCCATGGTCGCGGCCGAGGACGCCCGGTTCTACCAGCACAACGGGGTCGACTACCGCGGCATCGTGCGCGCGTTCGTCGCGAACAACTCCTCCGGCGGCGTCGAGCAGGGCGCCTCGACGATCACCATGCAGTACGTGCGCGGCGCGCTCCAGCTCAACGCCGACTCGATCGACGAGGTCATCGCCGCCACCGAGCAGACCGCGACCCGCAAGCTCACCGAGGCCCGCCTGGCGATGGCCGTCGAGGAGCAGCTCTCGAAGGACGAGATCCTGGAGCGGTACCTCAACCAGGCGTACTTCGGGCACAACGCGTACGGGATCTTCGCGGCCTCGCAGGTGTACTTCTCGAAGCACCCGTCGGAGCTGAACCTCCAGGAGGCGGCCACGCTCGCCGGGCTCGTGCAGGCGCCGTCGGCGTACGACCCGATCGTCTCGGACCAGACCGACGCGCTCGCGCGCCGCAACTGGGTGCTCGACCGGATGACCGACATCGACTACCTGTCCCGCGGCGACGCCTCCGAGGTGCGGGGCCTGCCGATCGAGCTGAACGTCTCCGACCCGCCGAACTCGTGCATCGGCGTGGAGGGCACCACTTCGGAGTACGGGTTCTTCTGCGACTACTTCCGGCGCTGGTGGCGCGCGCAGGACGCGTTCGGGGCGACCCCTGCCGAGCGCGAGCAGGAGCTGCGCCGCGGCGGGTACACGATCATCACGACGCTCGACCCGGACCTCCAGAAGCTCGCGAACGACACCGTGACGCACCAGAAGAGCGAGGACTCGAAGCTCGCGCACGGCGCGGTCCTCATGGAGCCGGGGACGGGGCGGATCAAGGCCCTGGGCCTGAACCGCACGTTCTCCTACGACCAGAGCAAGAACGGGCCGCACTCGAACCCGTCCTTCGACCGCAAGGGCAACTACCCGAACACCGTGAACCCCGTCCTGGGCGGGGGCGACACCGGCGGGTACCAGGCCGGGTCGACGTTCAAGGTGTTCACGATGCTCGCGGCGCTCGACGCGGGCTACCCATTGGACTACAACATCTACTCGCCCAACCAGGTCCGGACCAGCTTCGTGTCGGCGACGACGGCATGCGGCGGGAACTGGTGCCCGAAGAACAGCTCGGCGGCGATGGCGGGCAACCGGGACATGTGGTCGGGCTTCGGGATGTCGGTGAACACGTACTTCGCGCAGCTCATCGACAGGGTCGGCGCGGACAAGGCCGTGGAGATGGCCGAGCGGATGGGCCTGCACTGGCGCAGCGAGGGCGACGCGTACTACGCGTCGGAGGAGCGGCGCTCGGGCTGGGGGCCGTTCACGCTGGGCGTCTCCGACGTGCAACCGATCGAGATGACGAACGTGTTCAACACGCTTGCGGCCGAGGGGAACTACTGCGAGCCGATCCCGGCGCTGCGGATCATCGACCCGAACGGCCAGGAGCTGGACACGGCGGCGCCGCGCTGCCACCAGGAGCTCGACAAGGACGTGGCGCGGGCGGCGACCGACGCGGGCCGGTGCGTCACCGAGACCGCGCGGCGCGGCGCGCAGTGCGGGTCGTGGGGCACCTCGCCGGTCGTCGGGGACCTGGCGGGCCGCCCGGTCGCGGGCAAGTCGGGCACGACCGACAACAACCGCACCTCGTGGTTCCTGGGGTACACGCCGCAGCTGACGGTGGGGGCGTTCATGGCCGACCCGGACTACATATTCAACGCCGTGGGGACGGCGAACGCGACGAAGTCGAAGGAGACGGTGGGGACGATCTTCAAGGAGGCCCTGGAAGGGGAGCCGGTGATCGACTTCAAGGCGCCGTCGAGGGAGATACAGTACGACGGCAAGGATTAGCCGTCAGCGCGAATCGGCCGCTTCCGCTTCGGGGGCGGCCGTTCCGCTGTCTTCGGCGGCGGCCTCGTCGAGGTCCTTGCGCTCGCGGCGCACGAGGGTGATCCAGCCGAACGGGACGAGCGCGGCGAACAGGGCCCACTGGACGGCGTACGAGTAGTTCTGCCAGTCCTTGAACGAGGGCGTCTCCAGTTCCGTGAGGCCCTCGGCCGGCTCGATGTCGGCGATCCACGCCGAGCGGAACTCGTAGTCGAAGTAGGAGCCGAGCATGTCGATGCTCAGGCGGCGCGACTCCAGGTGCCCGTCGACCTCGGTGACGCCGCCGGAGGCCTCCTCGTACTCGTAGACGCGGCCGGTCACGGTGACCTCGCCGGTCGGCGGGGCGGGGTAGTCGGGGACGGCGCCGGTGTTCTCGGAGGGCACGAAGCCGCGGTCGACGAGGACGGCGGTGCCGTCTTCGAGGACGAGGGGGGTGACGATCTCGAAGCCGTTGAGGGAGTCGTTCGTCTGGGCGCGGAGCACGATCTCCTGGTCGGCGTCGTACACGCCGGTGGCCTCGACGAGGGTCCAGCGCCGGTCGGGGTCGAGGCCCTCGGCGGCGGGGAGCGTGTCGTCGATCGGGGCGGACTCGGTGCTGGTCTCGATGACCTCGTTCGCGGCCGCGCGCTCCACCGCCCGGCCCCACTGCCACTGGGAGAGCAGGGCGCAGACGACCATCACGACCACGCCCGCGAGCGTCAGGAGGAGCCAGCGGGGCGTGAACACGAACCGGTATCGCTGCAACACGCCGCTTACTCTAGACCCGACCTAGAATTGCGCCCCATGAGCGATGTAGTGAATGCGGTGCGCGCCGCCCTCCCGGGGGTCCGCGCCGATCTGGAGGCCCTCGTCAAGATCCCGGCGATCGCCTTCGACGGACTCGACCACGAGCCGGTCCGGCGCGGCGCGGACACCGTCCAGCGCCTGCTCGAAGAGGCCGGCGCCGCCGAGGCGCGGCAGCTGTCGCACGGCGGCGGGCAGCCGAGCGTGTACGCGCACTTCCCCGCGCCCGAGGGGCAGCCGACGGTGCTGCTGTACGCGCACCAGGACGTGCAGCCGGTGGGCGACCTCGCGAAGTGGGAGCAGGACGACCCGTTCACGGTGGTCGAGAAGGACGGGCGCCTGTACGGGCGCGGCGTCGCCGACGACAAGGCCGGGGTGATGGCGCACATCGCGGCGCTGCGCGCGCACGGCGGGAGGCCGCCGGTGGGCGTGAAGCTCCTCATCGAGGGCGAGGAGGAGTTCGGCTCCCCCACGCTCGAAGGACTCCTCAACGAGTACAAGGACCTGCTGACCGCGGACGTGGTCGTCATCGCCGACTCGAACAACTGGCGCACCGAGGTCCCGGCGCTGACCACCAGCCTGCGCGGGGTCGTCAATGTGTACGTCGAGGTCTCGGTGCTCAAGGTCGCGGTGCACTCGGGCATGTTCGGCGGGCCGGTGCCCGACGCGCTGACCGCGCTCGCGCGGCTCGTGGCGACCCTCCACGACGAGCACGGGGACGTGGCGGTCGAGGGCCTGGTCTCAGGCCGCGCCTCGGACCTGGACTTCGACGAGGCGGCGCTGCGCCACGAGGCCGGGATGCTGCCGGGCACCGAGTTCATCGGGACCGGGCGGCTCACCGAGCGGCTGTGGACGAAGCCGACCGCGACGGTGCTCGGGATCGACGCGCCGGGGGCGGCGGAGTCGGCGAACGCGTTGCAGCCGAGCGCCCGCGCGAAGCTCTCGTTCCGGCTGGCGCCCGGCGACTCGGGCGCGAACGCGCTCAAGGCGGTCACCGCGCACCTGGAGGCGAACGCGCCGTGGGGCGCCGAGGTGACGGTGACGCCGGAGGGCGGCGTGGGCGACCCGTGCGCGATCGACGCGACCGGCCCGGCGTTCGACGCGGCGCGCGCCGCGTTCACGGAGGCGTGGGACGGCACCGAGCCGGTGGAGATCGGCGTCGGCGGCTCGATCCCGATGATCGCCACGTTCCAGGAGCTGTACCCCGAGGCCGCGATCCTCGTGACGGGTGTCGAGGACCAGTACTCGAACCCGCACGGCCCCAACGAGTCCCTCGACATCCGGATGTTCGAGCGGGTCTGCACGGCGGAGGCGCTCCTGCTGGAGAAGCTCAAGCGCTGAGCGATACGGAGAACGGGCCCGGTCATCCGATCGGGCCCGTTCTCTGCTTGTCCTAGAGTCCGTCGCGGAATTTCCGCAGGAGCTTCGCGAGCGGGTCGCCGGAGGTCTCGAAGAGGTCCTTGTAGGACTTCGCGGCGGCCTTGGCCTCGGCGGAGATCGACGCGTCGGCGTCCTCGTCGCGGCGAGGGTAGGACCCGGCGAGGTAGTCGCGGTACTCGCCCTCGTCGATCCAGGTCTTGACGGCGGCGGCGCGGGCGACGGCGAAGTCGTGGCTGCGCTGCTCCAGCAGGATGAGCTTGAGGAAGCTGTCGCGCAGGTCGCCGCCGGTCTCGAACTCCTTGGCCTGCTCCAGGAACGCCGCGGTGTCGACGTCGTGGAGGTCGCCGCCGCCGGCGAGCTTCGCCATGACGCGGATGGCCGCGGCCGGGTCCTGGACGGCGAGGGCCCCGGCCCGGTCGGCGGACAGCTCGGACTTGCGGCTCCACTCGTAGAGCGCGGCGGTGATGACCCGCAGGCCGACGACGCCGACGGGGATCCACGCGACGGAGGTCGTCAGGCGCAGCAGGACCATGAGCAGGGTGCGGTAGAGGCCGTGCCCGGAGAGGGCGTGGCCGAGCTCGTGGGCGAGGAGGAACCGGAGCTCGGCCTCGTCGAGGAGGTCGAGGGACCCGGAGTTGATGACGACGACCGGCTTGTCGATGCCGATGCACATGCCGCCGAGGTCGGGGTTGCGGGTGATGTAGAGGTCGGGGAGGTCGGCGGCGTCGAGGACGGCGCCGACGGAGAGGTACGCGTCGTGGACGCGGGAGTACTGGTGGCGGTCGACCTTGATCGCGGAGCCCATGAGGCTCAAGCGGAGCGCGCGCTCGGAGATCATGCCGGAGAGCTTGCGCAGGACGATGTCGAAGCCGCGGAGCTCGCGCAGCGCGACGAGGGCGCCGCGGTCGGCGGGGTGCTCCCAGGCCCGGGTCGATATGCCGCGCAAGATGACCGGTTCGCGCCCGTTCTCGCGCGGTTCGATCGGGGCGTCCTCGGCCGGTTGACGCTCGTCGCTCATGCCCGCTCCTCACAGTCGGCTCTCCCGCAAGTGTGGCACGGCGGCGCCAGGGGCGGGCTCCGGCGAGTGCGGGGCGGGCCGGGGCGACCGGATCGCGCACGCTCCGTGCTCGTTCGGTGCGTGCCGGATTTCACCCTGCGTGTCCATTAGGGCCGCACGCAGTCAGGACGCATAGCGGGCATTGCCGCCCACTTAGGGCAAGATAACGAATCAGCGTCAACACGCCGCGCGCAGCTTGACACTTGAGCGCTCAAGGACTACTCATTGATGTGGGTCAGCAATTCCGGGGCGTCGTGGAGAATCGTTTGGGGTGTTCTTGCGACGCCCCGTATCCGTGCCCGCCTTCCCGCCCCGTCCCCCCGGGAGGGCCCGGCGCCGGGTATCCTTACCGCTGGCGCGGCGCCGTGTGCTCCCCGCCGTGCCTCAGTAGCTCAGCTGGATAGAGCACCGGACTTCTAATCCGATGGTCGCAGGTTCGAATCCTGCCTGGGGCGCGCTCACTCCCCCACATCGCCCGGATGCTTCTCTTTTCTGCGCTCCGCGTGCTTGGCGATCCAGTTCTCGACCGGCGCGAGTCCCGCGACGACGATCAGGTGCATGGCGGCGACGGCGACCGCGATCCAGTACAGCCCGGCGGCGCAGGCGACCGCGATGGCGGTGACCGACCAGATCGAGGCGGCGGTGGTCATGCCGTACACCAGGTTGCGGTGGAAGAAGATGACGCCCGCGCCGAGGAAGCCGACGCCGGTGACGACCTGCGCGGCGATGCGGGCGGGGTCGACGCCGGGGGTGCCGGGCTCGATGTGGCCGAAGCCGTAGCGGCCGGCGAGGACGAACAGGGCCGCGCCGACGGCGATGAGGGCGTGGGTGCGCATTCCGGCCGGCTTGCCCTGCCATTCGCGTTCGGCGCCGACGAGGACGCCGAGGAGGAGGGCGAGGGCCACGGGTCCGAGCTGGGTGAGGAAGTCGTCCATGACGTGCTCGGGTACCCCGCCGGGGCCGCGGCGAATCACCCGAGCAGGTCGGACTCCCAGTCGTCGGGGCCCTCCCCGGGGCCTTTCTCGCCTTTGACGAGGATGTAGTGCTCGGCGGCGACCGCGCCGTCGCCGAGCTTGTCGCCGAGGAGGTCGAGCCAGTCGCCGGGGGCGATCTGGGTCGCGTACGCGGCCATGGCCTCGCGCTTCTTGTCGGCGGCGGCGGGCCCGGCGGTGACGCACGCGTGGATCTCGTCGTCGCGGGACCCGAACGGGAGGTCGTCGACGGACGCCGCGCCCGCGAAGGGGTTGTCGCTGGCGCCCGCGAAGGCCGCGAACTGGGCTTCGACGACATCGCGGGGGACGGTGGTCCAGTAGATCTTGCGGACCTCGTGGGCCCCGCCGAGGTCGGGGCGCCACGCGGGGTCGGCGGCGAGGTCGGCGGCGCGCATGGCGACGCGGTGGGCCTGGATGTGGTCGGGGTGGCCGTAGAAGCCGACGGGGTCGTAGGTGACGAGCACTTCGGGGCGCCGGTCGCGGAGGACGGCGACGAGGTCGGCGGCCGCGTCGTCGACGTCGGCGCCCCAGAACGCGCGCGGGTGGCCGTTGGAGGGCAGGCCCATCATCCCCGAGTCGCGCCAGCGCCCGACGCCGCCGAGGAAGTGGGTGTCCTCGACGCCGAGGATGCCGGTGGCCTGCCGGTACTCCCAGTAGCGGTAGCCGCCGAGCTGGTCGGCCTGGTCGGCGGCGAGCTGCGCGAGGTGGGGGACGCGGATCTCGCCCTCTTCGCCGAGGGTGCAGGTGACGACGGTGAGGTGCACGTCGGGGCGGGCGGCGTAGTGGGCGAGGGTCGATCCGGTGGAGACGGTCTCGTCGTCGGGGTGGGCGTGGACGAACAGGATGCCTCGTGCGCTCATGGGCCCAAGCCTAATCGGCGGACCGCGGGAACCGGCTCCCCTTGCGCCCCAGGAGACGCAACGAGTGCTCACATGAAACTTCGCAATCTACAGTCCCAGTAAGAGAAAAGCTCGTAATTGTGATGTACCCCATGGACTTACGTCACAGGTTCAGGGATATCCTGCGCTGATGACCACGACCGAAGACAGTGCCGTCTCGTCGCCGCGGGCCGCGATCAAGGCGCGGAACCTGCGGACCGACAACTGGCGGCGGGGCCCGATCCTGACGGTGCTCGGCATCACCGCCTGGGTCGCCTACGCGACGTTCCGCGTCTTCTACCAAGGCGACTACTGGGTCGCCGACTACCACTACCTGACGCCGTTCTACTCCCCGTGCGTCTCCACCGGGTGCGTCCCCGAGGCCGCCCACTTCGGACGGTTCCTCCGGGACCACCCGCTGATCCCCTACGCCGCGCTGAGCCTGCCGTTCCTGCTGGCGTTCCGGCTGACCTGCTACTACTACCGGAAGGCGTACTACCGGTCGTTCTGGCTGTCGCCGCCCGCGTGCGCCGTCCCCGACGGGCACACCTCCTACACCGGCGAGACGCGCTTCCCGCTGATCCTCCAGAACTTCCACCGGTACTTCTTCTACGCCGCGTTCCTCATCTCCGTCATCAACACGTGGGACGCGATCCTCGCGCTCCACTCCCCCGACGGGTTCGGCCTCGGCCTGGGGAACCTCGTGCTGTGGGCCAACGTGGTCCTGCTGTGGTGCTACACGCTCGGCTGCCACTCGTGCCGCCACGTCATGGGCGGGCGCCTGAAGCACTTCTCGAAGCACCCGGTGCGGTACCGGTTCTGGACGGTCTCCAGCGCCCTCAACGCCCGCCACATGATGTGGGCGTGGATCACGCTGGCGTCGCTGGCGCTCACGGACTTCTACGTCATGGCCGTGGCCGCCGGGTGGATCACCGACCTCCGGTTCATCGGATAAGCAGGAGTAGGCATGAGCGACAACGACCTCAACGACGTCGAGCACCTCGCCTGCGACGTCCTCGTCATCGGCGCGGGCGGCGCCGGGCTCCGCGCGGCGGTCGAGGCGCGCCTGGCCGGGAAGACCGTCATCGTCATCTCGAAGTCCCTGTTCGGCAAGGCGCACACCGTCATGGCCGAGGGCGGCGCGGCCGCCGCGATGGGCAACGTCAACGCGAACGACAACTGGCAGGTCCACTTCCGCGACACCATGCGCGGCGGGAAGTTCCTGAACAACTACCGCATGGCCGAGCTCCACGCCCAGGAGGCGCCCGACCGGATCTGGGAGCTGGAGACCTACGGGGCCCTGTTCGACCGGACCGCCGACGGGAAGATCAGCCAGCGCAACTTCGGCGGCCACGAGTACCCGCGCCTCGCCCACGTCGGCGACCGCACGGGCCTCGAACTCATCCGGACCCTCCAGCAGAAGCTCGTCTCGCTCCAGCAGGACGACGAGGCGGCCGGGGAAGGGGACGCGAAGCTCCAGGTCATCGACGAGACCACCATCACCGAGCTGTTCATCGAGCAGGGGAGGGTGAAGGGCGCGTTCGGGTACCGGCGCGGCACCGGCCGGTTCATGGCCGTCGCGGCCCCCGCGGTCGTGCTCGCGACGGGCGGGATCGGGCGGTCGTTCAAGGTCACGTCGAACTCGTGGGAGTACACCGGCGACGGGCACGCGCTGGCGCTGCGCGCCGGGGCGAGCCTGATCAACATGGAGTTCATCCAGTTCCACCCCACGGGGATGGTGTGGCCGCCTTCGGTGCGCGGCATCCTCGTGACGGAGTCGGTGCGCGGCGACGGCGGCGTACTGAAGAACTCCGAGGGCAAGCGGTTCATGTTCGACTACATCCCCGAGGTGTTCAAGGCGCAGTACGCCGACAACCCCGAGGAGGGCGACCGCTGGTACACCGACCCCGACCACAACCGGCGCCCGCCCGAGCTCCTGCCGCGCGACGAGGTGGCGCGGGCGATCAACTCGGAGGTGAAGGCGGGCAGGGGCACCGAGCACGGCGGGGTGTTCCTGGACATCGCGTCGCGGCGCAGCGCCGAGTACATCACCGAGCGGCTGCCGTCCATGTACCACCAGTTCAAGGAGCTGGCCGATGTGGACATCACGTCGGAGCCGATGGAGGTGGGCCCGACCTGCCACTACATCATGGGCGGCATCGAGGTCGACCCCGAGACGGCGTCGTCGAAGGTGACGGGGCTGTACGCGGCCGGGGAGGTCTCGGGCGGCATGCACGGCTCGAACCGGCTGGGCGGCAACTCGCTGTCGGACCTGCTGGTGTTCGGCAAGCGGGCCGGGGAGTTCGCGGCGGAGCACGCGACGGCCTCGGAGCCGCCGAAGCTGCGCGACGAGGAGATCGCGGCCGCCCAGGCGGAGGCCTTGCGGCCGTTCGGGAACGACGGCGAGAACCCGTACGAGCTCCAGGCGGCGCTCCAGGCGATCAACGGGCGCCTGGTCGGGATCATCCGCAGGGCCCCGGAGCTGGAGGAGGCCCTGCGGGAGCTGGAGGCGCTGAAGCCGCGGATCGACAACGTGACGGCCGTGGGCGGGCGCGCCTACAACCCCGGCTGGCACCTGGCGCTGGACCTGCGGAACATGTTCGTCTGCTCGGTGGCGACGGCGAAGGCCGCGCTGGAGCGCGACGAGTCGCGCGGCGGGCACACCCGCGAGGACGCGCCGGGCATGGACCCCGAGTGGCGCCGCGTCAACCTGGTGGCGACGCTCGACGGAGGCGAGGTGTCCCTGGCGCGGCAGGACGTCCCGGCCATGACCCCGGAGCTGCTGGGGCTCTTCGACACCAGTGAACTGGCCAAGTACATGACCCCCGAGGAATACGGGCCGACGGAAGCGGAGGACGCCTGATGAGCACGAGGACCTTCCGGGTGTGGCGGGGCGACGCGGACGGCGGCGACTTCGCCGAGTTCGACGTCGCCGTGAACGAGGGCGAGGTCGTCCTCGACGTGGTCCACCGCATCCAGGCGGAGCAGGCCCCGGACCTGGCGGTGCGGTGGAACTGCAAGGCGGGCAAGTGCGGCTCGTGCTCGGCCGAGGTGAACGGGATGCCGCGGCTGATGTGCATGACGCGCATGAACGTCTTCGAGGAGGGCGAGCCGGTGACGATCACGCCGCTGCGGACGTTCCCGGTGGTGCGCGACCTGGTCACGGACGTGTCGTTCAACTACGAGAAGGCGCGGCAGATGCCGCAGTTCGCGCCGCCCGCGGACCTGAAGCCCGGCGAGTACCGGATGCAGCAGGTCGACGTGGAGCGGAGCCAGGAGTTCCGCAAGTGCATCGAGTGCTTCCTGTGCCAGAACACCTGCCACGTGGTGCGCGACCACGAGGAGAACAAGCCGCCGTTCTCGGGCCCGCGCCTGTTCATCCGCGCGGCCGAGCTCGACATGCACCCGCTGGACGCGCGCGACGACCGGCGCGAGGCGGCGCAGGACGAGCAGGGGCTCGGGTACTGCAACATCACGAAGTGCTGCACGGAGGTGTGCCCGGAGCACATCAAGATCACCGACAACGCGATCATCCCGATGAAGGAGCGCGTGGCCGGGGACCGGTACGACCCGCTGGTGTGGCTGGGCCGCAAGATCTTCCGCAAGGGGAAGACCTCGGCTTGAGGAGGCGTGAAAGGGCGGCCCCTCACCGGGGGCCGCCCTTTTGCTTGCGCGCCTTACTCTCCGGCGGCCTGGACGAGGTCGATCTCGACGACGATGTTGCCGCGGGTGGCGTTGGAGTACGGGCAGACCTGGTGGGCCTTCTCGACCAGGGCCCGCGCGGTCTCGCGGGGGGCGCCGGGGGTGGAGACCTCCAGGATGGCGTTGAGGCCGAAGCCCTCGCCCTCCTTGCCGATGCCGACGCTGGCCTCCACAGAGGACGCGCCGAGGTCGACCTTGGCGGCGCGGGCGACCGCCTGGAGCGCGGAGTGGAAGCAGGCCGCGTACCCGGCGGCGAACAGCTGCTCGGGGTTCGTCAGCCCGCCGGGGCCGCCGAGCTCCTTCTGGATGGCGAGGTCGAGGTCGATGAGGCCGTCGTCGGTGGCGACGTGGCCGTTGCGGCCCTCGCCGGAGGAGACGGCGTGCGCGACGTAGAGCGGTTCCATGTGGTTTCCCCTTTACTCGGAGGTGTTGTTCTCGGAGGCGGATTCGCGGTCGCCGACGGATGCGGTGAACTCGTTGAGCCGGTCGCGCAGGGCGATCAGCTCGTCGTAGGACATGCCGGAGGCGGTGCCGACGACCTGGGTGATCTCGCAGCCCCGGGTTTCGAGGGCCGCGCCGGAGTCGGTGAGGTGGACGGTGACGCGGCGCTCGTCGTCGGATTCGCGGCGGCGCTCGACGAACCCGGCGGCCTCCAGGCGCTTGAGGAGCGGCGAGACGGTGCCGGAGTCGAGCTGGAGCTCGTTGCCGATGTCGCTGACGGTGCGGCCGTCGGTCTCCCACAGCAGCATGAGGACCAGGAACTGCGGGTAGGTGAGTCCGAGCCGGTCCAGCATGGGCCGGTAGAGCCCGATGACGGCCCGGGAGGCGGCGTACATGGCGAAGCACGCCTGCTCGCTGAGTCTCGGTGTCGCGTCCATGAGAAGAAAGATAGCGCGCAACTAAGTTGCGCACAACTTAATTAATTGTGATCTGCCAGCCAGACGGAACGGAGCCGCTATTCGCCCAGCAGCGTTGCGGCGGCGACGGCTTTGAAGGCGGCCTCCGGGTTGTCGGCCACCCCCTGCGGGAAGTTCCCGGCGATGAGCAGCTCTGCGAAGCCGTGCGCGAGGGACCAGGCGCCCAGTGCGCGCACGTTGAAGACGGCTTCGGGGTCGGCGCCGGTGCCGCGGTGGAGGGCGGCGCGCGAGCGGGCTTCGGCGCGGTTGAGGTCGGGGTCGTCGGTGTGGAGCAGCTCGGGCCGGAACATGACTTCGAAGTGGGCCTTGTGGTCGATGGCGAAGCGGACGTAGGCGGCGCCGACGGCGGCGAAGTCGCCGGTGGCGTCCCAGGTGCGTTCGAGCGCGTCGGCGAAGCGGTCGAAGCCCTCGGCGGCGACGGCGGTGAGGAGCCCGGCCTTGTCGCCGAAGTGGTGGGCGGGTGCGGCGTGGGAGACGCCGGCGCGCTTGGCGACGGCGCGCAGGCTCAGGGCGCTCGGCCCGGCCTCGGCGACGGCCTCGACGGCGGCGTCGATGAGGGCGCGGCGGAGGTCCCCGTGGTGGTAGCGGTCGGTCACGGGAACCACTGTACCGCGGATCTTGACAGTGTCAAACGACACTGGCCATTGTCAAGATTCGAACTTGACAGTGTCAAGACAGCTGGGTACCTTCAGATGCAGCACCGCCACGAGATTGGAAGCCCCTGATGTTCGACTCCGCCTTCGCCCTCAGCGACGCCTCCCGGCTCCTCGCCGGGATCGTCCTCCTCACTGTCGTCACCATCGAGTTCGGCGGCACCTTCCTGGTCCGGATCGCCAGCGGCAAGGTGCCCTTCACCGAGTTCCAGAAGTCCTTCTCCCGCGCCGGGCACGCCCACGCGGGCGTCCTGGTCATCTTCAGCCTCATCGGCCTCGTCCTCGCCGACGCCACGGGCCTCGACGGCGCGTGGGGCTGGATCGCCCGCGCCGGGATCCCCGCCGCCGCGATCCTCATGTCCGGCGGGTTCTTCGCCGCGATGGCCGGGAAGGGCCGCACCGAGCCCAACAAGGCGATCGCCCTCCTCTACGCGGGCGCGGCGAGCCTCGCCGCCGGGACCCTGACCCTCGGGATCGGGCTCCTGACCGCGTAGGACCCGGCCCGGCGCCGCCCCCGGGCCGTCCCAGTGCACATCGCGAGGTCGCGCCGCAGCCGCGCGGCGCGGCCCCGCCTAGAATCGGTTCTCGTGAAACTCAGCATCGGTATCGTCGGCCTGCCCAACGTCGGCAAGAGCACGCTGTTCAACGCGCTGACCCGCTCGGACATCCTCGCGGCGAACTACCCGTTCGCGACGATCGAGCCGAACGTCGGCGTCGTCGCCGTCCCCGACGACCGGCTGCCGAAGCTGGCCGAGATCTACTCCTCGGAGAAGATCCTCCCGGCCACCGTCACGTTCGTCGACATCGCAGGCCTGGTCAAGGGCGCCTCCGAGGGCGCGGGCAAGGGCAACCAGTTCCTGTCGAACATCCGCGAGACCTCCGCCATCGCGCAGGTCGTGCGCGTCTTCGAGGACGGGAACGTCACCCACGTCGACGGCAAGGTCTCCCCCGTCGACGACATCGAGACGATCAACACCGAGCTGATCCTCGCCGACCTCCAGACCATCGAGAACGCCCTCAAGCGCCTGGAGCGCGAGGCGCGCATGAACAAGGACGCCAAGCCGAAGCTGGAGGCCGTGCAGGCCGCGCAGGCCGTCCTCGACTCCGGTCGCACCGTCTTCGCCGCGGGCCTCGACACCGAGCTGCTCTACGACCTGCACCTGCTCACCGCGAAGCCGTTCATCTACGTGTTCAACGTCGACGAGGACCAGGTCGCCGACGAGGAGCTGGCCGCGAAGCTCCGCGCGCTCGTCGCCCCCGCGCAGGCGGTCATCCTCGACGCGAAGTTCGAGTCCGAGCTCATCGACCTCGACGAGGCCGAGGCCCTGGAGCTCCTGGAGTCCACCGGCCAGACCGAGCCGGGCCTCGACCGCCTCGCGAGCGTCGGCTTCGCGACCCTCGGCCTCCAGACGTACCTCACGGCCGGGCCGAAGGAGACGCGCGCCTGGACGATCAAGCAGGGCGCGACCGCCCCCGAGGCCGCGGGCGAGATCCACACCGACTTCCAGCGCGGCTTCATCAAGGCCGAGATCGTGTCCTTCGACGACCTGGTCGAGGCCGGCACGATGCAGGCCGCCAAGTCCGCCGGGAAGGTCCGCATGGAGGGCAAGGACTACGTCATGGCCGACGGCGACGTCGTGGAGTTCCGCTTCAACGTCTAGCGCCTCGCCCGGTTCAGCCGAGCTCCTGTGCGAGCCCGATGAGGACGCCCTCGGGGCCGCGCAGGTAGCACAGCAGGTAGACGTCCTCGTAGCGGACCACCTCGCCGACCACGGCCCCGCCGAGCGGGCGCACGCGCTCGATCGTCGCCTCCAGGTCGTCCACGGCGAACATGACCCGCAGGTAGCCGAGGGCGTTCACGGGCGCGCGGCGGTGGTCCGCGGCGACGGCGGGTTCGAGGAAGCGCGAGAGTTCGAGGCGGCCGTGGCCGTCCGGGGTGCGCATCATCGCGATCTCGACGCGCTGGCCCGGCAGGCCGGTGACGCGCCCGGCCCATTCGCCCTCGACCATGCCCGTGCCTTCAGCTTCGAGCCCGAGCTCCTGGAAGAACGCGACCGCCGCGGCGAGGTCCTCGACGACGATGCCGACGTTGTCCATCCTCACGATCATGGCGCCAGCCTATCGACGCCGCGCACGGCCGGGGCCCCGCCCGGATTTGCGGCGGGCGGCGATACTCGGGGACCGGGCGGGGCCGTCGGCCCCGCGTCGAGCGCCGCCGGGGCAGGACCCGGCGCGGAAAGGCAGGCGGCATGAGCGATCCGACCCCCGGGAGCCGGTGGCACGTCACCGCTGACGGCACGGTCGTCAAGTCCTACCGAAGGCCCGGGACCACTCCGATCCGCGGCGCGAGGCGCCGCAGGGCCTGCAGTACCTGCGCTACGCCACCGCGCGGCCGGTGGCCCTCGCGGACCTCCAGGCGATGGACGAGCGCATCGCGCGGTCCATGGCCGCCTTCGGGCGGCTCACCATGGCGACGCTCGTCGTCGGGGTGCTCGGGATCGCCGGGATGCTGGCCGGGTGGATCGTGCTCCCGCTGCTCGGCGCCGACGACGCGGCGGGCACGGTGTTCTTCGTGTCGGTCCCGCTCCTGGCGGTCGGGGTCCTGGCCCTGGTGATCGTGCCGGGCGCGATGCGCGGCAGTGCGAACCGGGCCGGAGCGGCCGCCGGCCTGGCGCCGTCCCCGGCTCAAGTCGTGAAGGAGCCGGAGGCACGGGCGCTCATCGAGGCGCCGGGGACCGTCTCGGGTCCGGCCGCGCTGTAAGCGGCGCAAGCGAAAAGCCCGCACAGGATGCGGGCCTTCGCGGTGTTCGGCGGATCGCCGGGAGGTGGGGTTCCCGGCGGTCCGCCTTGTCATCGCCGCCCGTGAACAGATTCGTCCGTGGACGGGCTATTCGCCGCGCCTGAGCCAGCGGAAGCGGCCCTTGGAGAGGTGGGTCTCCTCGGCCGCGAGGTCCCCGGCGATGGTGATGTACGCGGTCTCGACGCGTCCGGCGAAGGTCACGTCGGTGAGGCTGAACCCGCCCTCGCGGGCGAGCACGATGAGCGTGGCCTCGTCGGTCCGCCGCACGTCCGGGCGGACGCCGAGCGTGTCGGCGAAGATCTTGATCTGCTCCGCGAGCTCGGCGTGCTGGGAGTCGTCGAGCGGCAGCGACCGCGAGAGGCGGCCGTCGTCCGCTACCCAACCGTTGAGCTCCCTCAGTGCATCCAGCAGCACGTTGTCGTCTTGCTCCGTTCTCCCCATGGCACCGTCGCCATCCGTCGTCGCCGTTCCGAAGTGCCGCGTCCAGCAGAGCTGTGCCCGGCCATTGCAGGGCCGCGACCGATCAGTAAGGTTGGTCTGACAGGGATCCGACAGTCACGAGGGGCGTTCGTGTCTGAATTGTCGCCGGATCTTTATCATTTCAAAACCGAGTCTTCCGCGTTGTTCAGCTTCTGTCCAGACCGGCAAACGGGATTAAACGGTCATTGCGGAAATTCAGGGACAGTTCTTGTCTGGTTCTGTGCCGACGGACACGATTCCTGACCACCCGGCCCATGCGATATCAACCGAACGTATGAGCAACAGGATGCTCACTGGTCATCACGCATCGTCATCGTTCGCACGAAAGATAACGAAACGCCTTCAGCCCGGCAACGGACCCATCGGCCGCCTTCTGCCCCACCGGCCTAGACTCCTGCCGGTGAGCGAAGCAAGCACACCCGGCAGCGTCCCCCGCATCGTCGTCGGCGCCGCGATCCGCGACGGCCGCGCGATCCTCGCCGCCGCCCGCGCCTACCCGCCCGCACTGGCCGGGCTCTGGGAGTTCCCCGGCGGCAAGCTCGAACCCGGCGAGACCGAGGCCGAGGCGCTGCGCCGCGAATGCCGCGAGGAGCTCGGCGTCGACATCACCGTCGGCGAGCGCGTCACCGGCGACCTCTCCACCGGCGACGGCCGGCACCTGCTGCGCGTCTACTACGCCGCACTCGCGGGCGGCGAGCCGCACGCGAAGGAGCACGCCGAACTGCGCTGGCTCCGGCCCGAGGAGCTCGACTCGGTCCCGTGGCTGCCGGGCAACCGCCCAGCGGTGGACGCGATCCGGGAGGCCTTGGGCGCCGAGGATTCGGGGCCGCGCCCTTAGCGGTCCACCTCAGAAAAAGGTCCGGACGGCGTCGACCACGGTGCCGGTCTCCTCATCCACGACAGGGATGAGACGCCACTTGTCGAAGCTGGTGCACGGGTGGGAGAGGCCGAGGCGCACGGTGTCGCCGACGGCGAGGCCGTCGACCGCGCCGGTGAGGAACAGGTGCTGGTCGCTGATCTGCGGGCACTCGGTGTCCTTCAGCCCCAGGGGGATCGGCAGGTCCTGGTCGTAGGGGAAGTCGCGGCGGCCGCCGTCGAGGATCGCCAGTCCCGGTTCGGGCCTTGCGATCACGCGGGAGCGCCCTTCGAGCGCCGGGCGCAGCTCCGGGCCGTCGCCGCCGCGCGCGGTCGGGGTCATGCGCGCGTAGAAGCCGTGGTCGTGGACGAGGTAGGAGCCCGAGCGCAGGAGGACCTCGGCCCGGTCGGCGAGCGGCCCGAGGATCGCGGCGACGCGGTCGAAGTAGGCGCTGCCGCCCGCGCTGACGACGGGCCGGTCGGTCTCGAAGTCCAACGCCTCGAAGAGGGTCGCGAGGTCGCCGAGGTAGTCGTCGACGGCGGCGATCGACGCCGCGTCGGTCCCGCCGGTCACCGACCCCTCGTATCCGGCCACCCCGGCGAGCCGCAGATGCGGCGCGGCCTCGATCTGCGCGGCGACTTCAAGCGCCTCCTTGACGCTCCGCGCCCCGGCCCGGCCGCCGGGGTTCCCGAGTTCGACGTACACGTCCAACGGCGCGGCCCAGCCCCCGGCACCCCTGACGAAGGTCAGGGCCGAATCGGAAAAAAGTCCGATGGCAGTGCCTTCACCTGCCCATACGCTTAGTCGTACAAGCTCGGCCGGATCGGCGATCTGGTTGGCGATGACGATGCGGGGCACGCCGAAGTGGCGGGCCACCCCGGCCTGAAAGGAGGTAGCGACCGTAATCGCGGCAGCCCCGGCATCCAGCTGGCGGCGCCACAACTGCGGAGCCATGGTGGCCTTCCCATGAGGGGCGAGCGCAAGCCCCCGGTCGGCACACCACGCGGCCATGGCCCGCAGATTGTGCTCCAGAGCCTGGTCCGATATCGATACGAGGGGGGTGGGGAGGGAGGGGGAGGGGGGCCCCGAAGCGAGCCACTCCGCGACCGTGAGCCCGTGAGCCGCAGCCGGAATGCCCTTGTACCGCCAATCGAGCACCTCGTCGCGGAGAGCGTCGAGGCGGGCCGTGTCCATCATGCGCGGGTCTCCTCGGGTCGGAACCGGGCCGAGTGCGGTCGAACCGCGCTCGGCTGAGCTGGCGAGCCGGGCCGCGGCCGACCGGGCCTTCGGCCCGGCCGGGGGGCGATTGTGGCGCCGTCGGCTGGGCCATTGCTTACTGGAAGGTATCTTCACTATATGACCGAGAAGATCGCGATCCACACCGATGCCGCTCCCGCCCCCGCGCATGCCTTCCCCCAGGGGGTGCGCAAGGGCCCGCTGCTCACCGTCTCCGGGCAGGGGCCGGTCGATCCGGCCACCGGCAAGTACCTCTTCCCCGGTGACGTGAAGGCGCAGACCCGGCGGACGCTGGAGAATGTGGCGGCGATCGTCGAGGCGGGCGGCGCGTCGATGGGCGATGTGATGATGCTTCGGGTGTATCTCGCCGACCGCGCCGACTTCGCCGCGATGAACGAGGTCTACGAGGCGTTCCTCGACGAGAAGATCGGCGGCGCCGCGCCGTTCCCGTGCCGCACGACGGTCATCTGCACGCTCCCGAGGGCCGAGATGCTGGTGGAGGTCGACGCGCTGGCCTGCGTAGACTAGGCCGACTTTTTCGCCGACGGGGAGGGCGCGCAGTGACCACAGGAGACTTCGTGATCCGCGGCGCCGCCGTCGCGGACGGGACCGGCGCGCCCCTGTACCGGGCCGACGTGGCCGTCCGCGGGGGCCGGATCGCCGGGATCGGCGAGCGGCTCGACGGGGGGAACGCGATCGACGCGGGCGGGCTCGTGCTCGCGCCCGGGTTCATCGACATGCACGCCCACTCCGAGCTCGCGGTCCTCGCCGACCACGACCACCTCGCCAAGCTCGGCCAGGGCGTCACCCTCGAAGTGCTCGGCCAGGACGGCCTCTCCTACGCCCCCGTCGACGAAGCCACCGCGCCGCAGATGCGCGAGGCCATCGCCGCATGGAACGGCCCCCTCGACGTCGAGTACGACTGGCGCACCGTCGGCGAGTACCTCGACCGCCTCGACCGGGGCATCGACGGCCGCGGCATCCCCGTCAACGCCGCCTACCTGGTCCCCCACGGCACGGTCCGGATGCTCGCGATGGGCTGGGACGACCGCCCGCCCACGGGCGCCGAGCTCGCCGCCATGAGAGCCCAAGTGGCCCAAGGCATGGAAGAGGGCGCGTTCGGGCTCTCCGCAGGGCTCAGCTACACGCCGGGGATGTACGCCGCCACGGCCGAGCTCGTCGAACTGTGCGCAGTGGTCGCCCGGTACGGCGGCTACTTCGGCCCCCACCAGCGCAGCTACGGCGCGGGCGCGATGGAGGGCTACGCGGAGATGATCCAGATCGCGCGCGAGGCCGGTTGCGCCCTGCACCTCGCGCACGCCACCTTGAACTACGAGGTCAACGCGGGCCGCGCCGCCGAACTCCTGAAGCTCGTCGACGAGGCGCTCGACGAGGGCGTGCCCGTCAGCCTCGACACCTACCCGTACCTGCCGGGCATGACGATGCTCGCGGCCCTCCTGCCGAGCTGGTCGCTCGCCGGAGGCTATGGGGCGCTTCGGGAACGGCTCGGCAGCCCCGAGACGCGGGCCCGGATCGTCCACGAGCTCGACGTCACGGGCACCGACGGTGCGAACGGCGTGCCCGGCCACTGGGACCGGTACGAGATCGCGGGCGTCGCGAATCCCGAGCTGCGCGGCTACGTCGGCCGGTCCGTTGCCGAGGCCGCGGGCGCGCAGCGGCCTGCCGAGTTCTTCCTGGACCTGCTGGTGCGCGACGACTTCGGGACCGGGTGCCTCATGCACGTCGGCAACGAGGAGAACGTGCGCGCGATCATGCGGCACGGGGTCCATACGGGATCGTCCGACGGCGTGCTCGCCGGGGACAAGATCCATCCCCGCGCCTGGGGCTCATTCGCCCGCTATCTCGGCCACTACACGCGCGAGCTCGGCCTGTTCACCGTCGAGGAATGCGTGGCCCACCTGACCGGCCGCCCCGCCGCGGTCCTCGGACTCCCCGACCGCGGCCTCGTCAAGGAGGGCTTCGCGGCCGACCTCGTGCTGTTCGATCCCGCCACTGTGGACGCGCGATCGACGTTCGCCGAGCCCCGTCGGCAGGCCGCGGGCATCCCGTACGTCTTCGTCAACGGCGCCTTGGCGATCGACAACGGCGACCGGACCGACGCCCTTGCGGGCGGGTCGGTTCGCCGTCCTGGGTGGCGTGCCTGATCCCGTCAGCGGCAGCCGAGTTCGGTGAAGGTCAGTTCCGCTCGGCGGTCGAGGTCCGCTGCGGTCTCCTCCTCGCCCAGGCCGCGGTGCGACTCGGCGAGTGCGGCGAGGGTGCGGGCGTGCCAGAGCGGCGCGGGCATCTCGGCGAATTCGGCGCGGGCGCGGCGGCCGTGGTCGGCGGCCATGCCGAAATCGCCGATGCCGTTGCGGAGCTTGCAGATCAGGTGGTCGCGCCGAGTACTGCGCACATAAGCGAGCTGCCTGCGCTCGGTCCGCCCGAGGCGGAGGAGGTCAAGGGCGGCGTGCGGACGTCCGGCGTCGCCGAGGAGGTCGGCGAGGACGTTCTGCGCGGACCAGGCGGTCGGGTGCCGACCGGACTCGCGCGCCATGTCGAGCGCCAAGGTCGCCTCGCGGATGCCGTCCTCGTATCGGCCGCGGAGCCGGTGCAGCTCGCCGCCCCACAGCAGCGCCATGATGCGGAACCGCTCGGACCCGGCCGCGTCGGCCGCCGCGGCGACCTCCGCGATGCGGGCGGCTGCGGCATCGAGGCGGCCGGTGTCGAGGCAGAGGATCGCCAGACCGGTGCGCGATTCCATCGCGGCGGCGGCGTCGCCGAGCTCGTCCGCCAGGGCGATGGCGCGATCGAAGGCGTGTTCGGACTCGGTGAACCGGGCCCGGTACCAGTGCGTCACACCGAGGTTCGCGAGATGGCCGAGCGCCTGCTGCGGTTGCCCGGCCGCTTCGGCGGCGGCCAGGGCCTCGCGCAGGAGCGGCTCCGCCTCGTCGAGTCGGCCGAGGATGCCGAGGGTCGCGCCGAGGCTGCCGCGGGCGCGGCCCTCCGCGTCGCCGTCGCGGAGCGAGGCGACTTCGGCGGCCGCGCGGCGGGCGAAGTCGGCGCCGGAGTGCGGATTCCCTGCCATGCAGTGGAGATGCGAGAGCGCGACGGCGATCCGGTACCGGTCGTCGGCGTCGCCGTGCCGGGCGGCCTCGCGGTCCGCTGACTCGACCAGGGCGAGGATTTCGGCGACGTCCTGTCCGAGCGTCGTGAACCGGGCGAGGACCGGCGCGAGCCGCAGGGCGGGACGGTGCGCCCGCCACGCCCGGAAGACGCGCTCGACCTCAGGGTAGTCCTCGGACGCGAGGTCGTACTGGTGCGCGGCGTACCAGTCGCAGGCGCCGTCCATGATCGCGTCCTGCTGCGCCGCAGTCAGTTCCGCAGTGGAGCGCCGCCGCAGGTACTCGGCGACGAGGTCGTGGAACCGGAGGCGGCCCGAGCGCGGGGATTCGAGGAGGTGGACCGTCTCCAGTCGGCGGAGCGTCCGCTCTACCTCAGCAGGCGGCAGGCCCGTCACCGCCGCCGCGAGGCCGGGGCGGACCCCGCCGCCGGGCACGAAACCCAAGCGCAGCAGCGCATCCCGTGACGAAGCGTCGAGCGCGCGCAGCGAGTTGTCGAACACGGCCGTGACCGCCGCATCCGGGTCGCCGTCGATCGCCAGCGCGTCGAGGCGGTCCGCGCCCGCGAGTTCGGCGGCGAACCCGGCGAGGTCGTGCCGGGTCTGGGCGGTGAAGTTGGCGGCGGCGATGCGCAGCGCCAGCGGGAGGCCGCCGCACAGGTCGGCGAGGCGGCGGACGGCTTCCGTTGCGGCGGTGAGGGTTTCGGGGCCGAGGGTCGCGGCGAGGAGGTCCAGGCTCGCGCCCGTGTCGAGCCGTTCGAGGGGGACGGGCCGGGCGTCGTCGAGGGCTTCGAGGCCGGTGAGCCGGTTGCGGCTGGTGACGATAGTGCGGCTGCCGGGGGTGCGCGGGAGGAGGGGCCGGATCTGTGCGGCGTCGCGGGCGTTGTCCAGGACGACGATGACCTGCCTGCCGGAGAGGAGGCGGCGGTAGGTGCTGACGGCGTCGTCGAGGTCGTCGGGGTCGGCGGCGTCGGTCTGGCCGAGGGCCTTGAGGAACTGGGCGAGCGCCTGCCGGGGCGGGAGCGGTTCGCCCGCGTCGAAGCCGTGGAGGTCGATGTAGAGCTGCCCGTCGGGGTACCGGTCGCGGTGCCGGTCGGCCCAGGTGAGGGCGAGTGCGGTCTTGCCGACGCCGCCGGGTCCGGAGAGGGTCGCGAGGTTGCCGAGTTGGAGGGCCTTGTCGAGGTCGGCGAGGGCGTCGTCGCGTCCGGCGAGTGCGGCGGGCGGTGCGGGGAGGAGTTCGGGCGCGGTCGGGATCGGAGCGGGCGGCGCCGGGGTGTCGTCGGCGCGGAGGATCGCGGTGTGGACGGCCTGGAGGCGGGCGTCGGGGTCGAGGCCGAGGTCGTCGGCGAGTGCGGTGCGGACCTGCCGGTAGACCTGGAGCGCTTCGGGGGTGCGGCCGGTGGCGTGGAGTGCGCGCATGAGCTGTGCGGCGGTGCGCTGGCGGAGGGGGTCGGCGTCGAGGAGTTCGCGCAGTTCCGCGACGGGGGGCGGGTCGCCGAGTGCGAGTTCGAGGTCGATGCGCTGTTCGACGGCGTCGAGCCGGGCGGCTTCGAGGCGCCGCGCGCCGGATTCGAAGAGGGGTCCGGTGAGGCCCGCGAGGGCGGGTCCGCGCCAGAGGTCGAGGCCGTCGCGCAGGTGCTGGAGGGCGGCGGCGTGGTCGCCGGTGTCGTTGCGGGCCTTGGCGTCGCGGAGGGCGCGGTGGAAGTCGTCGGCGTCGAGGGCGGCGTCGCGGAGGGCGGCGCGGTAGCCGTCCCCGGCGGGGGTGATCGCGTCGGCGCCGAGGGCCCGGCGCAGGAGCGCGGCCTTGTTCTGCACTTGGCGGCGGGCGGTCGCGGGCGGGTCGTCGGCCCACAGGCCCGCGATGAGGCGGTGCATGGGGACGGCCCGGTCGGGTTCGAGGAGGAGGATCGCGAGGAGCCGGATCGGGACGAGGCCCGGCAGCGGGACGGCGCGGCCGTCCCGCAGGACCTCGGGCGGCCCGAGGATCCGGTACTGGAGCATCCCGTCATCTCCGTGGTGCGCCGTCGGCGGAAGCGAACGCCCTCCAGCATAGGCAGCCGCGTCCCGCTCCGCGTGCCCCTGGATGCGGATCGGATGCCGTTCGGGTGCAAGGGGGGCGCACGGTGGGCGGATCAGTCTCGATCCGAAGCCTCTCGGGGCGGAGCGGAGGAGGCGATGTTCAAGAAGCCAGCGCCGCACGGCGACCAGCACGGATGATTCGAGGACGATACCGGTGACCGACCCTTCCCAGCCGCAGCCGGAACCGCCTGGGCCGCGATGGCATCCGCAACCGCCTCGGCAGTACCCGCCGCCTCCCGGCTACGGCTACGGGCTGCCGCCGGGGCCGCCGCGGATGCCGGGGGTGACGCTGACGGCCGTAATCCTGCTCTGGGTCGGGTTCGCCACGGGGATCTGCAATGCGGCCGTGGCGCTGGGGTCGTTCGGGATCATCAGGTTCGCGCTCGGCACGGAACTCGCCGAGCTGGGGGTGGTCGACCTCGTCGCCGCGGGCGCCGGGGTCGTGTTGAACCTGGCGTTCCTGGTGCTGCGGCCCGTGTTCGCGGTCCTGATCGGGCGCCGCAGTGCTTCGGCGCGGAAGGGCGCGGTGATCGCGGAGTACGTGTACTTCGGGGTGAGCGCCGTGCTGCTGTTCTGGTCGATGCAGTCGCAGTTCGACGCCTCGGGCGAGTCGATGCACGTCTCGCTCGACTGCACGGGGGTGATCGCGCCGATCCTCATCATCGCGTTCCTGGAGGCGTCGCGGTCGAAGTGGTGGTGCTCGCGGCGGGGCGGCGGACCGGTGTCTTGACCGGTTCGGTCCGCCGCCCCGGCGGTGGCCGGCGCCTGGCCGAGGCTCCAGACGCCGGACGGTTCTTTGAGTCCGTACGTCGAGAAGCCCTGGACGAAGAAGCGCTGGAAGAACAGGAACATCAGCAGGACCGGGAGGATGAACATGGTGCTGCCGGCGGCCAGGAGGTTCTGGAGATCATGGACTATCTGGTGGACCCCTCGGTGTTCGCATTCGACGAAGGCTACGTCGCACGTCCGACAACGCCGGGTCTCGGCATCGAGGTCGACGAGGCGGCGGTCCGCAAGGCGGCCGAGCAGGGGCATCGCTGGCGCAACCAGGTGTGGCGCCTGAAGGACGGCACGTTCGCCGAGTGGTAGCGGCCCGAAGGAGCAGGGCCCCGGCGCATCGCGTTGGGGCCCTTCCCTATGCGGTCGTCGGGAGCGCCGCGGTCGCGATCACCTCGTCGAGGATCGCGCGGGTGCGGTGGAGGTCGGCGATCGTGCGGTCGATGCGGTCGCGCTCGGCCATGAGCTCGCGGGCGAGGCTCTCGGTGGTCATCTCGTTCGGGCCGCCGTCCTCGTCGTGGATGCACGGCAGCACGGAGGCGACGGTGGCCGAGTCGAGGCCGGCCGCGAACAGCACCTGGATGCGGATGACCCGGTCGACGGCCTTCTCCGCGTACTCGCGATGGCCTCCCGGGGTGCGCTCGGAGGCGAGCAGTCCGCGCTCCTCGTAGTAGCGCAGGGACCTGACGCTCACGCCGGTCCGCTTCGCGAGCTCACCGATTCGCATGGCGTGCCTCACAATCCCTTGAACCTCACATCAGTGTCAGGTTCTACCGTACCCTCATGACGAACGAAACGACCGCCCGGCGCCTTTTCGAGCCCGTGAAGCTCGGGGCCCTGGAGCTCCCCAACCGCATGGTCATGGCCCCGATGACGCGCAACCGCGCCACCTTCGAGGGCGTCCCGCTGCCGCTCATGGCCGAGTACTACGGCCAGCGCGCCACCGCGGGCCTCATCGTCGGCGAGGCGTCGACGCCGAGCCCGTTCGGGTTCACCTACCCCGAGATCGCCGGGCTGTACGGCGACGACCAGGTCGAGGGCTGGCGGGCCGTCGCCGACGCGGTGCATGCGGGCGGCGGGCGGCTGTTCCTCCAGATCGAGCACGGCGGCCGGATCGGCCACCCGGACAACAACCCGGGGGGCCACCTGCCGCAGGCACCGTCGGCGGTGCGGCTGCCGGGCGGGATCCACACGCCCACAGGGCATCAGGAGGCGCCGGTCCCCGTGGAGATGACGGCGGCGGACCTGGAGCGGACGCGCGGCGAGTTCGTCGCGGCGGCGCGGAACGCGCTGCGGGCGGGCGCGGACGGCGTGGAGGTCCATGCGGCGAACGGGTACCTGCTCAACCAGTTCCTGTCGTCGAGCACGAACCTGCGGACCGACGGGTACGGCGGTTCGGCGGCGAACAAGATCCGGTTCGTCGTGGAGGTCGTGGAGGCGGTGGTCGCGGAGGTCGGCGCGGAGCGGACGGGGCTGCGGATCTCGCCGTGGAACACGGGCAACGGGATCGACGTGTCGGACAGCGGCGAGGTGTTCCCGGCGCTGCTGGACGCGGTGTCGCACTTGGGTCTCGCGTACCTCCACATCGCGCGGGCGCTGCCGGGCGAGGCGCTGTTCGGGGAGCTGCGCGAGCAGTGGACGGGCCTGCTGGTGGCGAACCCTGAACTGGGCGAGGAGCTGCCGATCCCGGCGGACGGCGGCCTGTCGAAGGGCGTGGAGCTGCTGGAGGCGGGCGCTGACCTGATCGCGTTCGGGCGGGCGTTCCTGGCGAACCCGGACCTGGTGGAGCGGTATCGCATCGGCGCGGCGCTGAACCCGGTGCGCGAGGACGTGTCGATGTACGGGCGAGGCCCGGAGGCGCTCACGGACTACCCGTTCCTGGCATAGGGGAAGGGGCTCCCGTCGCAGTGGGAGCCCCTTCCTTATGCGCTAGTTCAGGATTCGGCCTCCAGTTCGGCGTCGGCGCCCGTCACGGCGCCGTCGGCCACGGTGGCGGCGGCGGTCCCGGCCGCGTAGCCGGGGGCGCTCACCTCCAGGGTGCGGTCGCCGGGGTCGGTGAACAGGACGTACATGCCCGAGGCGTCGGTGATGGCGCCGGACCCGGAGGCCGGGTCGACGACGCGCGCGCCCTCGATGGGGGCGCCGGTGGCGGTGTCGGTGACGTGGCCGCGGACGAGCCCGCCGTCGAGGGCCTCGCAGCCGCCGACGCGCACGTTGTCGACCATCCACCAGTACGCCCAGGTCGCGTTGTCGGTGAAGTGGAACTTGAGCTGGACGGCGGTCTGGTCGGCCCATTCGGTGAGGTCGACGGTCTCGACCGTGGCTTCGAGGTCCTCGTTGGTGTACCAGACCTGCTCCCAGGTGGCGCCGCCGTCGGCGCTCAGGAGCACTTCGGCCTCGGAGCCGATGCCGCCGTCGACGAAGAAGTTCGCCCACGACAGCGTCGGTTCGCTCGCGGCGCTGAGGTCGAACGGCGCCGTGATGAGGTCGGTGTCGGTGAGGGCCTCGATGTCGGAGGCGTCGGAGTTGGCCTCGGCGTACCCGCCGGAGCCGGGCGTCATGTTGCCGTAGCCCCACGGGTCGTCGAAGACCCACGGGAAGTCGTCGTCGCCGTTGTTGACGACCTCCCAGCCGGTGGGCGCCGCGAGGGTCTCGAAGCGCTCGTCCAGTGTGGTGGACCCGAAGCCGGGCGCGAGGCACCCGTCCGCGGTCGGCACCTCGATGAGGGCCGCATCGTCCGGGTCGACGGTGACGGTCTCATAACCGGGGTAAGCGGTCTCGACGGTGAGCGGCCAGTCCCCTTCGTCGGGGATGACGAGGCTGTACTCGCCGGTGAGCGGGTCGGTGTCGGCGACGGCCTCGCCTGCGGCGGTCGAGACGGTGGCGTCGAGCGGCCAGCCCTGGCCGCCGCCGTCCACGACTTGGCCTGCGACGGTGCGGGTCTCCAGAAGCTCCATCTCTGTGTCGAACACGGCGGCCGCGTTGCGGTTGACGCGGACGGTGCCGGTGGCGTCGCCGTACAGGAACTTCGTGGCGCTCACGCGGTACCGCCCGGCGGGGATGCGCTCGAACGCGTACTCGCCGTCGGCGTTCGTGGTGGCCTCGCGGACGACGCCGCCTTCGAAGACGAGCCGGGCCCCGGCGACGGGGTCGCCGTGCTGGTCGGTCACCGTGCCCGAGAGGGACCCGAACTTGCCCGCGGGCGCTTCGTCCACGGCGTCCTCGACGTCGATGCGGCCGTGCCCGTACACGTTGTTGGCCTCGTCGTCGCCGGTGCACTGGTCGTCGGGGGTGTCGACGGCGGTGCCGGTGATCGTCTCGTAGACCGCCTCGTAATCGCCCTCCAATGTGGGCGAAGCGGACATGAGGAGCGCGATCGCGCCCGCGACATGCGGTGCGGCCATCGAGGTCCCGTCGCCGAGCCCGTACTCGTCGCCGGGGAGCGAGGAGCGGACGGCGACGCCGGGCGCGGACACGTCGGGCTTGAGCGTCCCGCCGAGGCCGTGGCCGCGGGAGGAGAACTCGGCGACCACGTGGTCCTCGTCGTAGGCGCCGACGGCGATGACGTTCTCGTACACGCCGGGGGTGCTCATGGTCAGGCACGCGGGCCCGTTGTTGCCCGCGGCGAACACCGGGATGATCCCCGAGGCGTGCCACAGGTCCACGACCTCGGCGTAGATCGGGTCGTAGCCCGGGATCGTGGTCCCCCACGAGTTGTTGACGACGTGCGGCGCCTTCAGCGGGTCGGGGTTGCGGCCCTCCGCATCGGTGGGCGCGGCGATCCACTGCCCTGCGAGGATGAGCGTCTCGATACTGGGGCAGCAGCCGTTGACGGCGATCCACTCGGCGTCGGGTGCGACGCCGATGCCGCCGTTGCCGACCATGGTGCCCATGGTGTGGGTGCCGTGGCCGTCGTCGTCGCAGGGCGCGTCGCCTGCGCACACGTCCTGGATGTCGTAGAAGTTGTAGTCGTGCGTGTAGGTGCCGTCGCCGTTGTTGCCGCGGTAGGAGTCGGCGAGCGCGGGATGGTCGTACTGGACGCCGGTGTCGATGGAGGCGACGGTGATGCCCTCGCCGGTGAAGCCCTCGTCCCAGACCTCGGGGGCGCCGACGTCGGCGACGCCCCATTCCACGGCCGCGGTCTGCACGGCGTCCCAGGTCTGGAAGCCGCCGCCCGCCTCGTCCTTGCCGTCGGGGGCGACGGGCTCGATCATGTCGTACTCGGGTGCGGCGACGACCGCTTCGACGGTGTCGAGCGCGGCGAGGTCGGCGAGGAGGTCCTCGTCGGCCTGGACCTTGATCGTCGATGCGCCCCAGTAGGACTCGTAGTCGGCGCCCGCGGCGTCGAGCACGTCGACGGCGTCGCGCTGCGAGGTCTCGGCGTAGGCCTTGGCGGCGGCGACGGCCGCGGCGCCCTTCTGCTCCTTCGCGGCGGCGTCGAACGCGGCGCCGTAGTCGGGGGACCCGGTGAAGAGGAGCCACGCTTCGGCGTCCCCTTCGGCGCCGATCTCGGCGAGGATCTCGGGGGCGGTCTTCTCCACGACCAGGGCCGCTTCGGTGTCCTGGGCGGCCGCGCCGGTCGCGAGACCGGCGGGGACCAGCGCGCCCGCGAGGGCGGCGGCGAGGATGCGGCGCGTGCGCCGCGGTGCAACTGTCACGAACTCTCCTTGGGGGGATGGCCCCGGCGGCGCCGGGGCCGTTTGGGTGTGCTGTCCGGAGTAGTGGGTTTGGTGACTATTGACATGTTGGCAGGGGTAGCTCCACTTTGGGGTCCCCAACGGACGTACGCCCCGAAGGCCGGTTGCGGTTGCATTCGATCGGTTTTAGGCACATGGAAAAGCCCCCTGCCGCGGTGCGGCAGGGGGCGGGTGTTCACTCAGGTCTCAGCAGTTCAGCTCCTCCAGGGTGAAGCTCAGGTCGGCGGTGTCGCCGGCCGGGAGCGCGAGGCTCCCGAAGTCGGCGGCGTAGCCGTCCTTGGAGGCGATGATCGTGAAGTCGCCCTCGGGGAACCAGTAGGAGTAGTCGCCGTTGTCGTCGGTCCAGAAGTGGAACCGGTCGCCGTCGGCGCCGCGGACCTGGACCTGGACGTCGCCGAGCGGGACGGTGTCGCCCTCGCAGGTGGCGGCCAGGACCGTCCCGGTGACCTTGCCCTGCTCGGCCGTGGGGACGACGAGCATGGACACGTCCACTGAGGGCGATTCGTTGGGGCTGACGTAGTTCGCCGTCAGCGTGGCCGTGTAGGTGCCCGGCTGGTCGACGCCCGCTTCAGCGGTGGCGCTGGTCTTCACCGTGACGGTGACGGTGGCCCCGGCGGGGACGGTGACCGCGTCGACGCTCGTGGTGAGCCACGAGGTGTCGCCGGGGTAGCCGTAGCCGAGGATCGCGAAGCCGCCGTCCGAGACCGAGAACGTGACGTCGCCGTCGGCGGTCCCGGTGTTGGTGAGCCGCAGGCGGGTCGACCAGGTCGCGCCCTGCTGGACGTAGGTGCTGACCGAGGTCGCCGAGATGCTGATGTCCGCCACGCCGATCGCGAAGTCCGCGGTCGTCACGGCGTCGGGGACGATCGCGACGTCTTCGGTGGCGGAGCCGTACTCGGCGACGACGGCCTTGAACTCGCTCGGGCCCGTGCCGGGCGCGAACGTCCAGTAGGAGCCGTCCTCGTCGGTGACGGCCGAGTAGCCGGACGCGGTGTGGGTGACGGTGGCGCCCGCGAACGGTTCGCCGGACTCCAGGTCGGTGACGGTGCCGCGCACCAGGCCGCCCTCGATGGCGGTGCAGTCGCGGGAGGTGCCGACGAACACGTCGTCGATCTCCCACCACCACGCCCACGTGGTGTTGTCGTTGTAGTGGAACTTCACCTGCGCGGCGGTGGAGTCGGCCCACTCGGACAAGTCGATCTCCACGGTCTGGTTGCGGGCGTTCGCGGTCGGGGCCCACACGGTCTCCCACGTGGCGCCGGCGTCGGGGCTGAAGAGGACCTCGGCGACGGTGTTGTAGGAGCCCTTGTAGTAGTCGGTCGCGAAGGACAGGACCGGCTCGTCGGCGGCGGACAGGTCGAACACCGGGGAGACGAGGTCGGAGTCGAGGAGCTTCCCGCCCGAGCCCTGCTCGTCGGAGTCGGCGATGGCGAACCCGCCGGAGCCGGGGGTGCGGTTGCCGCGCCCGCCGGGGTCGTCGAACGTCCACGGGTTCTGGGCGCGGTTGACGACGGTCCAGCCCGCGGGGGTCGTGCCGCCCTCGAAGCCGTTGCCGAGGGGCTCGTACCCGTAGCCGGGCGCGGTGCAGTCCTCGGTGATCGGCACTTCGATGACGAGGTCGTTCGCGGAGACGACGCTGGTGGTGACGGTCTGGTAGCCGGGGTAGTCGGCCTCGACCACCAGGTCCCACTCGCCGACCGGGAGGGTCAGCGAGAACTCGCCGGTCAGCGGGTCGGTCGCGGTCGAGACCTCGCCGCCTTCGGTGGAGACGGTGGCCGCGAGGGGCCAGCCGTGGCCGGAGCCGTCGACGACGGTGCCGCTCACGGTGGCCGAGTCGACGGCGGTGAGGACGGGGTCGAAGACCGCGGCCTGGTCCGCTTCGACGGTGACGGTGCCGGTGGTCTCGGCGTACCCGAACTTGTTCACCGTGACCGCGTACGTGCCGGTGGGGACGACGGGGAGCGCGAACGCCCCGTCCTCGCCGGAGGTGGCGCGGCGGGTGAAGTCGCCGGTGAACACCAGGTCGGCGTCGGCGACGGGCGCGCCGTCCTGGTCGGTGACGGTGCCCGAGACCGAGCCGGTGTCGCCGATCGGGGACGCGAGGACCGCCGCGAGCGCGTCGAGTTTGCCGTTGCCCCACACGTTGTTCAGTTCGGCGGTGCCGCCGCACTGGTCGTCGTCGACGGGCACGGCGGTGCCGGTGAGGGCCTCGTAGACGCCCTCGTAGTCGCCGTCGAGTGCCGGTGCGGCCGAGAGGATCAGGGCCACGGCGCCGACGACGTGCGGTGCGGCCATGGAGGTGCCGCTCTTGAGGCCGTAGCCGGTCCCGGGGATCGCGGAGCGGACCGCGACGCCGGGGGCGGCCAGGTCGGGCTTGACCTGCCCGTCGCGGCCGGGGCCGCGGGCGGAGAAGTACGCGATCTCGCCGGCCTCGTCGTAGGCGCCGACGCCGATCACGTTCGGGTACAGGCCGGGCGAGCCGGCCGACTCGCAGCCCTCTTCGCCGTTGTTGCCCAGGGACATCACGGG
Source organism: Glycomyces artemisiae (assembly GCF_003002955.1). GTDB lineage: Bacteria > Actinomycetota > Actinomycetes > Mycobacteriales > Micromonosporaceae > Glycomyces > Glycomyces artemisiae. The sequence continues at coordinate 114,088 of NZ_PVTJ01000010.1, read as the reverse complement.
GATGATCCCGGCGGCGTGCCACAGGGCCACGACGTCCTCGTAGAACGGGTCGTCCACGGAGGCCGTGGTGCCCCACGAGTTGTTGACGACGTCGGGCGCCTTGGACGGGTCGGGGTCGGAGCCGTCGGCCTTGGTGGGCGCGGCGATCCACTGCCCGGCGTCCAGGAGCGCGTCGGCGCTGGGGCAGCAGCCGTTGACGGCGATCCACTCGGCGCCGGGGGCGACGCCGATCTGGTTCCCCGCGCCGTCGTCGCCGACCATGGTGCCCATGGTGTGGGTGCCGTGGCCGTTGGTGTCGCAGGGGGCGTCCCCGGCGCACGAGTTCGCGACGTCGTAGAAGTTGTAGTCGTGCGTGAAGGTGCCGTCGCCGTTGTTGCCGCGGTACTGGTTCACCAGGGCCGGGTGGTCGTAGTCGACGCCGGTGTCGATCGAGGCGACGACGACGCCGGTCCCGTCGTAGCCGAGGTCCCACACGTCGGGCGCGTTGATCGCGTCGACGCCCCATTCGGTGGCGGTGGTCCCGAAGCCGCTCTCGGGGACGGGGTCGATGAGCTCGTACTCGGGCGCCTGGACGAGGGCGTCCACATTGGCGACCTGCACGAGGTCGGCGACGAGGTCCTTGCCGCCGGTGGTGCGCACGGTGTTGGAACCCCAGTAGGATTCGTAGTCGGCACCGGACTGCTCCAGGAGGTCGATCACGTCCTTCTGCGAGGCCTCGGCGAACTCCTGAGCCGCTGCAACGGCTTCGGAGCCCTTCTCGGTCTTGGTGTCTGCTGCGAGGGCGGGGCTGAAATCGGGGGCTCCTTCGAAGCGCACCCAGATCTCGGCCTCGCCCTCTGACTCGATCGCCGTGAGGAGGTCGGCCGCGGCCTTGTCCTCGATGAGTGCGTCGGTGTCGGACTCGGCGAAGGCCGCGGTACCGGGCATGGCCGATACCAGCAGTCCCGCGGCCGCAGCCGCGAGCGCCCTGCGCCATCGTCGTTGCGGATTCGTCACGACGGCTCCTGTTCTGTTGGGCTCCGGGCGTTGGGTAGTGCCCGGAGTGGGGGGTCGAGCGGCGCCTCGCGTGGATGCGCGGACGCCGACGAGGACACGATTCCAGTCCACAAACGAACGCACAAGGCCCCACTTCGCACGGTTCGGTCACGCTTCGACAGAACTCCGGTAACGCGCCTTTGCGGCGCAGCGGGCGAAGGGCCCGAACCGGGAGTGAGCGGCAGAGCCCCTGAACTCGGGAGATTCCCGCGCAGCCCGGCGGAAGCGGGACGGCGCGGGACGTGAAGTAACGCTTCGTCAACACTCCGGAAACGGAACGTAGACCCAATCAAGTGATCAAGATCACAAACAAGGTTGCACAAAGTCGCTGGGGCGCTTGGGACTCACGTCGAGTAGTGGCCGCATTACCCCTTCTGCACCCCCAGGCACGCGAACGGCCCCCGCCCACTGTGGGCGGGGGCCGGAGCACTCGCGTCGGGAGGCTACTCGAACCCGCCGAAGTCGCCTCCGCCCCCGAAGTCCCCGCCGCCGAAGTCGCCCCCGCCGTAATCGCCGCCACCGTCGCCGCCCCCGTCCGCGGACGCGTCCGCGCCGCCGTCGGCGAAGCCGTCCTGGTAGCCGTCGGCGTACCCGCCCTCGATGGCGCCCATGGAATACGCGGGCGAGATCATCGCGTCGAAGATCATCATGCCCACGAGCGCGCCGCCCGCGCCCGCCAGCGCGGGCTGCCACCACGGCGTGTTGTACCAGCCGGACGGGACCGGGCGTCCGTCCACAGTGCCGCCCGGGTAGTAGTGGCGGTTCTCGTCGCTCGGGTTCGGCGAGCCGGTGTACCGGCGGCCCTCGACCTCGGCGCTCACCGGCTCGGTGAGCGCGCCGGTGCTGCGGTGGCCGCGCAGCTGCGGGATCTCGGGCCCGGGGTCGAGGTCCATGGCGGTGCGGGCGGCCCGCACGTAGTGGAGGCCCTCGATCGCGGTCTGGGCGGCGAGCCGGTACTGGTGGATCGTCTGCGCCTGCTCGATCTGGGAGCCGGTCGCGGTGTAGCGCTCGCCCGCGTCGGCGAGGGCCTGTGCGGCGGGCAGGTTGTCCCCCGGCGCCACGAGGTTCATCGTCTGGCCGCCGAGCCGCTCGTGCAGGCGGCGGGCCTCGGCCTGCGCGTCGGCCAGCTCGGCCTGGGCGCGCTTCTTGTTGGACTGGACGAGGAAGGCGATGACCAGGATGGCCACCACCAGGAGGGTCAACCACAGCAACATGTACCGACTCTACCTGCGGCCGCCCGCTTAGACTGGCCTCTATGACGTGGGTCCTATTGGCGGCGGTGTGCCTCGCGGCGGGCGGGGTCGGGGGGTGGTTCGCCGGGCGGTCGCGCCAGGCGGCCGAGCTGGCGGCGGCGACGGCCCGCCTGGAGGCCGCCGCGGAGAACGAGCACCGGCTCGAAGCGACCCTGCGGACCGTGGCGTACGAGGCGACCGACCATTCGCGGGAGGCCGTCGGGCAGGTCCTCGCGCCGATCGCGGACACGTTGCAGCGCTACGAGACGCGACTGGGGGACGTGGAGAAGGCGCGCGTGGACGCCTACGCGCAGCTGCGCATCCAGCTCTCGGGCGTCGCGGACATCTCGGAGGGCCTGCGCGAGCAGACCGGGCGGCTCCTGGGCGCGCTCAGGTCCCCGCAGGTGCGGGGCCAGTGGGGCGAGGTGCAGCTGCGGCGGATCGTGGAGGCCGCGGGGATGGTCGAGCACTGCGACTTCTCCGAGCAGCACACCGGTTCGGTGGACGGGCGCGGCGTGCGCCCCGACCTGGTGGTGCGGCTGTCGGGCGGGCGGACGCTCGTGGTCGACGCGAAGGCCCCGCTCCAGGCGTACCTCCAGGCCCTCGAAGTCGAGGACGAGGCGGCGAGGGACCAGCTGCTGAAGGCGCACGCGAAGCACCTGCGGCGGCACGCGGAGGCGTTGGCGGGCAAGGAGTACTGGCGGGCGTTCGACGACACGCCGGAGCTGGTGGTGCTGTTCGTGCCCGCGGACGCGTTCCTCGACGCGGCCCTGCGCGGGGACCCGCTGCTGCTGGAGGACGCGTTCGCGCGCGGCGTGGTCATCGCGTCCCCGGCGACGCTCATGGCGCTGCTGCGGACGGTGGCGCACACGTGGCGCCAGGAGGCTCTGGCGAGGCACGCGAAGGAGGTCCACAAGCTGGGCCGCGAGCTCCACGAGCGCCTCGGCGCGGTCGCGGGCCACTTCGCGCGGCTCGGCTCGTCCCTGGAGGCCGCGGTCGGGTCGTACAACGCGGCGGTCGCCAGCGTCGAGTCGCGGCTCCTGGTGACGGCGCGGCGCTTCAGCGAACTGGAGGTCGCGGGCGACCCGCCGGAGTCCCCGGCCCCGGTGGTGACGCCGGCCCGGCGCCCGTCCTGGGACGAGTTAGGCGCGCCCGGCGGCGCGGAGGTCGGTGACGAGTTCGCGCGGGAGCTGGAAGGTGATCTTCTCGGTGACCGGCTCGAACTCCTCGACGCTGGTGAACCCGCGCTGGGCGAGGTGCGCGAGGACGTCCTGCACGAGGTTGTCGGGCACCGACGCGCCCGAGGAGAGCCCCACGGTGGAGGCGCCGTCGAGCCAGTCCTCCTGGATCTCGTGCGCGAAGTCGATGAGGTGGCCGGAGCGCGCGCCGTGCTGGACGGCGACCTCGACGAGCCGCACCGAGTTCGAGGAGTTCTTGGAGCCGACGACGAGCATGACGTCGCATTCGGCGGCGATGTCCTTGACGACCTGCTGGCGGTTCTGCGTCGCGTAGCAGATGTCGTCGCTCGGCGGGCTCTGGAGCATCGGCAGGCGCTTCTTCAGCCGGTCGACGGTCTCCATGGTCTCGTCCACCGACAGCGTGGTCTGCGAGAGCCACACCACTTTCTCCGGGTCACGAATCTGGACGCCGTCGACCCCGTCGGGCCCGTCGACGAGCTGGATGTGCTCGGGGGCCTCCCCGGAGGTGCCCACGACCTCCTCGTGGCCCTCGTGGCCGATGAGCAGGATGTCGTAGTCCTCCTCGGCGTACCGGCGGGCCTCCTTGTGGACCTTGGTCACCAGGGGGCAGGTCGCGTCGATCGCCTTGAGGCCGCGCTCGGCGGCCTGGTCGTGGACCTCGGGCGCCACGCCGTGCGCGGAGAACACGACGACGGACCCGTGCGGGACCTCCTCGTTCTCCTCCACGAACACCGCGCCCTTCGCGGCGAGGGTGTCCACGACGTGCCGGTTGTGCACGATCTCCTTGCGCACGTAGACGGGAGCGCCGTAGAGCTCCAGCGCCTTCTCGACGGTCACCACGGCCCGGTCCACGCCCGCGCAGTACCCGCGCGGCTTGGCCAACAACACTCGCTTCGGGTCTGCCACGCCTCGATGGTAACCGGACGCCCGGTTTCGTCACACCCCCCAGTTACTCTGGCCACGTGACCGCCGCAGAGCAGAGCAGCGCAGCCCAGGGCCGGGAGGCACCGGCCGTCGGACCGGGCGCGCCGATGAGCGCCGAGAACCCGTGGCCGCTGCGGGTCGTGTCGAAGAAGATCGGCGACTGGCTGGCGCGGCTCGGGGAGGTGTGGACCGAGGGGCAGATCACCGAGATCAGCCACCGGGGCCGCACGGTGTACCTGACGCTGCGCGACCCGTCCGCCGAGGTCTCGATGCGGGTCGTCGACTTCACCGGCGCGGTCGCCGCGTGCGACCCGCCGCTGCGCGACGGCGCGCAGGTCGTCATCCGGGCGCAGGCGCAGTGGTGGGACAAGAACGGATCGCTGTCGCTGCACGTGCGCGAGATCCGGCAGGTCGGGCTCGGGGAGCTGCTCGCGCGGCTGGAGCGGCTCAAGAAGCTCCTGGCCGCGGAGGGCCTGTTCGCGGCCGACCGGAAGAAGCCGCTGCCGTTCCTGCCGTACCGGATCGGGCTCATCACCGGCCGCGCCTCCGACGCGATGCGCGACGTGCTGAAGAACGCGAAGGCCCGCCTCCCGTCCGCGGACTTCGAAGTCCGCGAGGTCGCCGTGCAGGGGCCGCGCGCGGTCACCGAGGTGTGCGCGGCGCTCGCCGAGCTCGACCGCGATCCCGACGTCGAGGTCATCGTCATCGCCCGCGGCGGCGGCTCGATGGAGGACCTGCTGCCGTTCTCCGACGAGACGCTGTGCCGGGCCGTCGCCGAGGCCGTCACGCCGGTGGTGTCGGCGATCGGGCACGAGCCGGACACGCCGATCCTCGACTACGTCGCCGACTGGCGCGCCTCCACGCCCACCGAGGCCGGGAAGAAAGTGGTCCCGGACCTCGCCGAGGAGCAGCGCGGCCTCAACATCAGCCGCACCCGGCTGCGCCAGGCCCTGAACGCGATGCTCGTGCGCGAATCCGACGCGCTCGCGGCGATGCGCGCGCGGCCGGTGCTCGCAAGGCCCGAGTCGATGCTGGAGGCCCGCTCGGAGGCGGTCGCGAACCTGGTGCACCGCATGCGGTCCCGCGTGGATTCGCGCCTGGAGCGGTCGGCGGACGAGCTGGAGCACCTGCGGGCGCGGCTGCGCACCCTCTCACCGCAGTCCACACTGGACCGCGGTTATGCGATCGTCACGGACACGGCGTCGGGGGCGGTCCTGCGGGACGCGGCCGACGCCGGGGAGGCCGTGGAGGTGCGCCTCGCGGCGGGCTCGCTGCGCGCGGCGGTCGTGGCGACGACGACGGAGACGGCAACGGACACGAGGGAGGACGACGCGTGAGCGACGAGCGGTTGACGTACGAGGAGGCCCGCGCCGAGCTGGTGGCGACGGTGGAGCGGCTGGAGGCGGGCGGGGCGACCCTGGAGGAGTCCCTGAAGCTCTGGGAGCGCGGCGAGGCCCTCGCCGACCGCTGCCAGTCCCACCTGGAAGGCGCCCGCGAGCGCCTCAAGGCCCGCACGGAACCCGAAGCGGGAGAAGACGAGGACTGATCGCGGGCGCTCGCCCGTCCGGGCGACATCCCGGCCCCGGGAGGCCGTTCTTGTCGGACCCGCCCGGCAGGATGGGCGCTACCCGTTCCCCGGGTGGGTGGGGGTTAGGGATGGCAGTACTCCCAGCCCACCCGCCCACGCCCTTCGGGCGGCGCGCGTCTAGGACGCGGCGGCGACGCCCGCCGCGAGGTCGTCGAGGTCGGCCGTGCCGTCGGTCTCGGCCGACAGCACGACCGTGGCGCCGTCGATGACCGCGACCCACGCCTCGCCGGAGTCGAGCTCGTAGGAGGCCCATTCGATCCCGGCGGACTCGACGGGCGTCCCGGCGCCGGTGAGGCCCTCGTCGACCTCGGTCGCGTCGCCGGAGGTCTCGGACATCTGGAGGCCGTTGCCGTCCGGCGAGTACCAGCCGGTGCGCAGCGTCGTCACGGTCCCGTCCGCGGCGAGGTGCGTGGAGATCGGCTTCCAGTCCTCCCCCAGCTCCGGCTCGATCGCGGGCAGGCCCAGGCTCGCGGCCGTCGCGTAGTTCTCGGCGGTGTCGACCACGCTCACCTGCCGGTCCTCGGCGAGCCAGCTCCACGCCCAGTAGAACAGGCCGAGCGGCACCAGCAGGACCGCCATCGACAGCGCCATGTCGCGCATCCGCCGCGGCTTGGGCCGCTTGGCCTTCGCGGACTCGGCGTTCGCCTCCGCGGCCGCCAGGGCCTCGATGTCGACCTCTGCGGCGCCCTTGACCTCTTCGCTGGACATGCCCCCATCCTGGACGACCCCGCCGCGGCGCCGCGAGCCGCCCCGCCGCGGCGTGGCCCACGAGGCTCGACCCCGGCACCGGCCCGGCTCCGCCACGGGCCCGATGCGGCCGAACCGGGACGCACGCCGCCAACGAGGCGCGAATCCGACTTCCGGGCCCGCCAGGCACTGCAATAACCTTTCGGGCAGCGGCATCGCGCCCGACCGGAAGGAGCCCCCGTTGATCCTCGTGGCAGGCGAGAACGTCATCGACCTCGTGCCCGCGCCCGGCGGCGAGCTCCGCCCCACCTGCGGCGGCGGCCCCGCGAACACCGCCGTCGCCCTCGCCAGGCGCGGCATCCCCACCGCACTCGTCGGCTCCGTCGGCGGCGACCACTTCGGCCGCCGCGTGTGGCGCCGCCACATCTCCGCGGGCGTGCGCCGCGACTGGCTCCAGCGCACCGACCTGCCCTCGACGCTCGGCCTCGCCGTCGTCAACGGCGACGGCACCGCCCACTACGACTACTGGACGACCGGCACCGCCGACTTCGCATGGGAGGGCCGGGCCCTGCCCAAGCCCGACCCGGGCGCGGTCGACCTCGTCCACTTCGGGTCCCTCGCCGCGTACCTGGAGCCCTCCGCGCGCGCCATCGAGCACTGGGTCAACCGCGCCCGCGGCGCCGTGCCGATCACCTTCGACCCGAACATCCGCCTCAGCGCCATGGGCGAGGCCGCGAAGGTCCGCGAGCGCACCGAGCGGCTCGTGGGCCTCTCCACGCTCGTACGCGTCTCCGAACGCGACCTCGCCCAGATCTACCCGGGCGCCCCCGTCGACCGGGTCGCCCGCGAATGGCTCGAACTCGGGCCCGTCCTCGTCGTCGTCACCCTCGGCGACGCCGGGTCGGTCGCGTTCCACCGCAACCACACCACCGAGGCCACCGCCCCGCCCGTCGACCTCGTCGACGCGATCGGCGCGGGCGACGCCTACACCTCGGGCCTCATCGGCTGGCTCACCTCCGCGGGCTGGATGCGCCTCGACCGCCTCGCGTCCTGGGGCAACAGCACGGTGGTCGCCGCGGCCCTGCGGTACGCGAGCCAGATCGCCGCCCACGCGTGCACCGTCCCCGGCGCGCCCTGAGCCGCGCCGTCCACACGCCGGAAACCCGGACACGAGCGGCATAAACTGGACTCGTGTCACACCAGGAACTGCGGATCTGCATCGCCGAGGACGACCTCGACGCCGCGCTGCGCCTCGACGTCGGGCACGGCCTGACCTCGCGGCCCAAGCACCTCCCGATGCGCCTGCACTACGACGGCCGCGGCTCCCGCCTCTTCGGCGAGCTGACGCGGCAGCCGGAGTACTACCAGACCCGCAGCGAGCGCGCCGTCCTGCGCGACAACGCCGCCGGCATCGCCGCCTTCGGCACCGGACCGGTCTCCGTCATCGAGCTGGGCGCGGGCCGCGCCGAGAAGATCCGCCCCGTCCTCGACGCGCTCGCCGCGGCCGGGCGCCTGGAGGCGTTCTGGCCCTTCGACGTCGCCGAAGGCGAGGTCCGGGACGTGCTCGCGGAGCTGTCGGCGGCCTACCCCGGCGTGCGGCTCGGCGGGATCGTCGGCGACTTCACCCGCCACCTCTCCCAGCTGCCCGACACCGGGGCCGCGCGCCTCGTCGCGTTCCTCGGCGGCACCTTCGGGAACTTCACCGGCCCCGAGCGCGGCCGGTTCCTCCAGGACCTGCGCGAGGCCCTGCGCCCCGGGGACCGGTTCCTCGTCGGCGCCGACCTGGTCAAGGACCCGGAGGTGATCCTCGCGGCCTACAACGACGCCGCGGGCGTCACCGCCGAGTTCAACCGGAACGTCCTCGACGTCGTCAACCACCGCCTCGGCGCCGACTTCGAGCCCGCGCACTTCGAGCACGTCGCCCTGTGGGACGGCGGGACCGACACGGTCGACATGCGGCTGCGCGCCATGAAGCCGATGCGCGTCGCCGTCGCGGACCTGGACCTGGAGGTGTCGCTCGACGTCGGCGAGGAGATCCGCACCGGCATCTCCGTGAAGTTCCACCGCGGCGAACTGGAGTCGCAGCTGCGCGCCGCCGGGTTCGCGCCCGAGGCGTGCTGGACCGACGAGCGCGGCTGCATGGGCGTGTTCCTCGCCGAGGCGGCCTGAACGCGCATGGCGGCCGCGCCCGGCGGCTAGGGTGGCGGGCATGGGAGAGATCGTGCTCATCCGCCACGGCGAGACGACCTGGTCGGCCTCCGGCCAGCACACGTCCGTGACCGACCTCGACCTCACCGAACGCGGTGCGGCCCAGGCGAAGGCGCTCGCGCCGCTCCTCGCGGGCCGCCGCTTCGCCGCGGTCTGGTCGAGCCCGCGCAAACGCGCCCTGGTCACCGCCGACCTCGCCGGGCTCGACGTCGACGCCGTCATCCCCGACCTCGCCGAATGGGCGTACGGCGACTACGAGGGCCGCACCAGCGACGAGATCGCCGCCGCCGACCCCGACTGGTCGCTGTGGACCGACGGCGGCAAGGGGCCGGAAGGGGAGAGCCCCGCGCAGGTCGCCGAGCGCCTCGACCGGGCGCTCGCCGAAGCCGAACCGCTCCTCGTCCAAGGCGACGTCGCGTTCGTCGCCCACGGCCACAGCCTCCGCGTCGCCGCCGCCCGCTGGCTCGGCCGCCCGCCCCGCGACGGCCGCGACTTCACCATCGACACCGCCTCGATCGGCGCCCTCGGCTACGAGCACGGCGGCCACGCCGTGACCCTCTGGAACCTCACCGCCGAGGCCGTTGCCGCACAGGAATAAGCTGGGCGGTGCACTCGACGAAGGGGCACGCTCATGGATCCGGTTCTCGTCTCGATCGCCACCGCCGCAGCCGGGAAGCTCGCCGAAGAGGCGGCCCGCGGCATCGTCGCCGCCGGACGCTTCGTCAAGGAGCGGTTCGGCAAGGACGACGAGCGGGAAGCGGTCCTCATGCGCGCCGAGACCGGCCGCGTCCCCGTCGAGGACCTCGCCGCCGCCATCGAGGAGACCGCCGCCGCCGACCCCGCCTTCCTCGCGCAGCTCGAATCCCTCGCGGGCCGCAAGATCGAAGTGACGCAGGTGAACCAGGCCGGGCAGCAGGTCACGTTCCAGAACAACTTCTACAACGGCGCCCCGAGCAACGTCGTCCAGGGCGAGACGATCAACATCCAGAACCTCGGCTGACCCGCGGCATCAGGTAGCGTCCCGGTCCATGACCGAACCCCTCGCCCGCATCCCCGCCCGCACCTGGCTCCGGGCCTTCGCCGCAGTCCTCGCCGTGGAGCTCCTCGCCGTCGCCTTCGGCTGGGACGCCGTCAGGTGGGTCAGCAAGAGCGCCTTGACGCTCCTGCTCCTCGGCCACCTGCTCACCGCCGTCGCCCCGGGCCAGACCGCCGCCCGCCTGTTCGCGGCGGGCCTGCTGTTCGCCTGCGCCGCCGACATCGCGCTCCTGGTCGACGGCACGCCCGCGTTCCTCACCGGCATGGGCCTCTTCGCGGTCATGCAGGTCCTCTACATCGCCGCGTTCATCAAGCTCGGCGCCGTCCGCGCGTTCGCCGACCGCCGCGTCGTCCTCATCTGCTACTTCGCGTTCTGGGCCGGGCTCATCACCGCGCTGTGGACGGACCTCGGCCCCCTCGCCGCCCCCGTCGCGGTCTACAGCCTGCTCCTCGTCGGCATGGCCGCCCTCGCCGGAGTGCTCGGATTCTGGAACACCCTGAAGCACCCCCTCGGCTGGGGCGGCCTCCTCTTCGTCGTCTCCGACACCGTCCTCGGCCTCGGCGTCGCGGGCTACGACATCCCCGCCTCCGGCCTCGCCGTCATGTCCACCTACGCCGCGGCCCAGCTCCTCCTGACCCTCGGCGTCATCAGGTTCCTCAAGCGCCGGCGGCCGGCGCAGGCCTAGAGCGGGTCGATCCGCTTGAGGCGCTGCGTGGCCCGGGTGAGGACCACGTAGGCGACGCCCGCGCCGTGGGCGGCGGCGACCGCGTCGAGGTCGACGGCGATCACGGCGTCCCATTCGAGGCCCTTGGACTCCAAGGGGCCCACCAGCGTCACGCGGTCGTCGGTGACGACGGCGGCGAGCTCCGCGTGGCGGGCGTACGGGGCGATGACGCCGACGGTGCCTTCGACGGCGCCGAGGGCTTCGGCGACGGCGCTGGCGAGCTCGGGGAGGAGCGCGTCGGCGTCGACGGACTTGGACTCGACGGGGATGCCGGTCTCGCGCACGGCCTCGGGGAGGTCGATGTTGCGCAGGCGGGGCTTGGCCCACTCGGCGGCGTACTCGAAGACCTCCATGGAGTTCCGGTAGTTCTTCGTGAGGTGGAACTCGTGGATCTTGCCGCGCGGGACGGCGCGGCGGCGGGCGTCGGCCGACTCCTTGGGGCGCGGCCAGCTCGACTGGGCCTCGTCGCCGACGATGGTCCATCCGGCGGCGCGGCCGCGGCGCGACAGCATCCGCCACTGCATCGGCGAGAGGTCCTGGGCCTCGTCGACGATGACGTGCGCGTAGTCCTCGTAGAACGCGTCGCGGGCCTGGCGCTCGGGCCGGTCGTAGAAGCGGTCCTGAGCGGTCGAGACCTCCTGGATGCCGTCCCAGGAGCGGATGCGGTCCCTTCCGCGCGGCTGGGGCTTGACGCCGAGGAGGATGCGCAGCTCGTCGAGGAGCGCCACATCCGGGATGGAGAAGTCGGTCTCGCGCAGCGACGCGGCGACGGCCTCCACGGACTCGTGCTTGAGGTGCCCTTCGGCGGCGGACGCGAGGCGGCGCGGGTCGCCGGCCCAGCCGAGGACCTCGGCGGGGTCGAGGTCGGGCCACCAGTGGTCGAGGAACGTGAGGAACTCGCCGCGCGAGCCCACGTCGCGCGAGAACTTCGCGGGCTCGGCGTCGGGGATCCCCGGCTTGATCTTGCGCCACAGGGCGATGAGGAGCGCCCGGCCCGCCTCGGTCTTGGCGAGGTTGGGGCGCGGCTCCTTCTCGAAGACGCGGGCGCGGGCGGCGGCGAGCTCGGCGGCGTCGAGGCGGAACACGTCGCCGCGGTAGACCATGCGCAGCTCGTCGGGCGCGTCGGGCGGGGTCTGGCGGACCAGGCGGCGCAGGATCGGCAGCATGACGGTGCCGCCCTTGACGGCCGCGACCTGCGGCAGGTCCTGGCGGGTGGCCTCGACCCCGGCGTACAGCTCGCCGAGGGAGTACAGGGCGGCGGTCTCCTCGCCGAGGCTGGGGAGGACGCGGCCGATGTACTTCATGAACACCGCGGAAGGGCCGACGACGAGGATGCCCGCGGCCTCGTAGCGGCTGCGGTCCTGGTACAGCAGGTACGCGGCGCGGTGCAGGGCCACGACGGTCTTGCCGGTGCCGGGCCCGCCGGTGATGATCGTGGCGCCGCGCCCGGGCGCGCGGATCGCGGCGTCCTGCTCGGCCTGGATGGTCGCGACGATGTCGCGCATCCGCCCGGTCCGCTTGCGGCCCAAGGCGGCCATGAGCGCGCCGTCGCCGATCACGGGCAGGCGGTCGGCGGCGTCCTCGTTGAGCAGGTCGTCGCTGATCTCCTCGACCGAGCGGCCGAACGAGCGGATGACGCGCCGCCGGGCCACCTCCTGGCGGTCGACGGCGGTCGCGCGGTAGAACGGGGCGGCGGCGGGGGCGCGCCAGTCGACCAGGAGCGTGCGGTACTCCTCGTCGCGCACGCCGAGGCGTCCGATGTGGCGGACCTTCCCGTCGTCGAAGTCGAGCCGCCCGAACACGAGTCCTTCGTGCTGCGAGTCGAGGTCGGCGATGCGGCGGGCGGCCTGGTACACGAAGACGTCGCGCTCATAGCGCGCGCCGGGCACGGTGGCGGCGAGGTGGGCGTAGCCGGACTCGCGGTTGCCTTCGGCTTCGCCGCGGAGCACGTCGACCCGGCCGTAGACGCGGTCGACGAACGCCTGCTCGATCGCGATCTCCTGCTCGGGCGTGCTGGAAGGGTCGGGATCGGGCACGGCGTGGGACGTGTCGACGTCCTCCGCCGGGCGGGCGTCGGCGGGGCCTGGTTCCTGGGACACGGCGCTCCTCGCTCGAATTCGGGACGCACCAGCCTAGCGCGCCCGTGCGACGCCCGTCCGCCGATCATGGACCGGCGAGTGCTCGGACACCCTGCGAAGGCGTTAAGGCCGCGCGTCCCAGACCCGGTACATCCACGAGTAGTCGTCGCCGATGTCGTCGAACCCGAACTGCCGGTACAGGCCCTGCGCGTCGCCGGTGGCGAGGAGGATCCGCTTGAGGCCCATCTCCTCGGCGTCGGCGACGATCCGCGTCATGAGCAGCTTGCTGATCCCCTGCCCGCGCACGGAGCGGTCCACGAACACGTCGCTGAGCCACGCGAAGTAGGTCCGGTCGGTCACGAGCCGCCCGAACGCGACCTGCCCGCCGGGCCCGTAGACGCCGTACGGGAGCGAGTGGTCGATCGCGCGGTCCATGTCCTCGCGGGTGCGGCCCTTCGCCCAGTACGTGTCCGTGGAGATGACCTGGTGGACCCAGTCGCGGTCGAGCCGGTCGGGGTCGGTGGAGATCTCGTACGCTTCGCTGCCCATGCTGCTCCCTCGTGGTCAGGCCTCGGCGGTGCTCACGACGACGTTGCTCCGGTTCCGCTTGCGCCGCAAGTAGATTTCCATGAATACCACGTTGAGCACGATCGAGGAGACGACCGCCGAGGTGTAGGCGGTGTCGAACAGCGGCTCGAAGTCCCCGCCGTAGTACCCGTCGAGCAGCGGCAGCTGGAGCGCGATGAACAGGCCCAGGTAGACCCGCAAGTTGACCGCGGCGAAGGTCGCCGCGAAGTTCCGCAGCATCCACTCCTGGTGCGACGCGAAGTCCCGCGCGCGCACGGCGCGGTAGGCGCGCAGCGCCGAGTAGAACCACCACACGTCGAGCAGCACGAAGGTCGCCATGGGGATCGGCCCGGCGGTGGTGAGGAGCGCGACGACGATCCCGCTCAGGCTGGCGGGCAGGACCCCCGCGAGGAGGTAGGTGCGGCCGAGGATCCGGTGGACCTTCGGGTGGTTGCCGCGGATCGACGCGAAGAACTGGAACGGGCCGACGAGCAGCGCGATCCCGGCGGTGGCGGCGTGGACGACGAGGAACGGGAGGTGGAACGGCACGTCCTCGCGGATGCCGACGCGGGAGTCGACGTCGGGCACGAGGTAGGCGGGCACGGCGTACAGGACGATCGCGACGCTGAGGATCGCGACGACGAGCACGGCGGCCCGGCCTTTGCGGGCGGCGGGCGGACGCCCGAGGGTGGCGGTCATGGGGGTGTCTCCTGGTGTGAGTTTCACTATCGATAGTGAAACTATCACTTGAGACGAGCCGGAGTCAACGCCGCTTCGGGTAAGAAAGACCCATGCGAATCGGAGAGCTCAGCGCCAGGACCGGGGTCCCTGCGGCCACCATCAAGTACTACGTGCGCGAGGGCCTGCTCTCCGGCGGCGAGCGCCGCGGCCACAACCAGGTCGAGTACGGCGAGGAGCACGTGCGGCGGCTGCGGCTGGTGCGGGCGATGGTCGAGGTCGGGTCGGTCCCGATCGCGAAGGTCCGCGAGGTGCTCACCGAGATCGAGGACCCGCGCCGGGACCTGGACTCCACCCTCGGCGTCGCCAGCCGGGCCCTCTCGCAGCACAAGGTCCCGGCCGAGGAGCCCGCGGCGGTCGACGTCGAGACCGCGAAGGCGATCGTCCGCGGCCGCGGCTGGAACGCGGTTCCACTGGAGCACGGCTACGTCTGGACGCTCGCGGACGCGATCGGACGGCTGCGGGAGCTCGGGCTCGGGGACATGGTCGACATGACCGGCGAGTACGCGCGGGCGGCCGAGATCGTCGCAGAGTTCGACCTCGCGCTGCTCCAGATGCGGAGCGACCGCGACGAGATTCTGGAGGCGATGGTCGTGGGGACCGTGCTCGGAGACGCGATCTTCGAGGCGCTGCGGCGGATAGCGCAGGTCGAGGTGTCGTCACGGGTATACCCACCGGCACAACGGGAATCAGTGCAAGACGAAGAAGATTCGTCCACTGGGGAGTGACTCCGGGACCGCACTCCCCTCTCCACCACCCCGTTCCATGCACGAATGACAATGTCTGCACTTGTCGGGTTTTTGACTTCGCAAGTCGATTGGGTGGTTCTAGGCTTATTCCAACGCCCGGTAATGGCGCGGCGGCGAGCTTCCAAGCCTGCTCGACAAGCGACTTCGCCGCCATCACCAGGAGGCCGTCCGCCGAAGTGGGGTAGACGGGCGGCCCGCGGCGGGGCTCCGATCACCTGGCCCGGAGCCCCGCCGCCTTTTCGTTTTGCGACGGTTGAGCCAGGGCACTCCAATCTCTACGATGGAACCCACCACCTAGCTCTGGAGTGCGATTTCCCGTGGCCCTCAACTCGTCCATGGTCCCGCTCGGCACGGCCGCGCCGGACTTCTCCCTTCCGGACCTCGACGGCGAGGTGCGGTCGCTCGAAGGCTTCGAGGCGCCCGCGCTGCTGATCGCCTTCGTCTGCAACCACTGCCCGTACGTGCGCCACATCGAGCAGGCCTTTGGCGCGTTCACCGCGGGCCAGGCCGACCTCGACACGGTCGCCATCTGCTCCAACGACACCGCCTCGCATTCCGAGGACGGCCCGGCCGGGCTCGCCGAGCAGGTCGCGCGCGCCCAGTGGGCGTTCCCGTACCTGATCGACGAGTCACAGGAGGTCGCCCGCGCCTACCAGGCGGTCTGCACCCCCGACTTCTTCCTGTACGGCCCGGACCGCAAACTCGCCTACCGCGGCGCGTTCGACGGCTCGACCCCCGGCAACGGCGTGCCCGTCACCGGGGAGTACCTGGCGTCGGCAATCGAGCGGGTCCGCAAGGGCGAGCCGGTGCCCGAGCCGCACTACCCGTCGATGGGCTGCGGCATCAAGTGGCGCTAGGGGAAGCGCTAGACGAGTGAACCGTTCCGGGCGACCACGCGGCCGTTCTTGACCACGAGCGTGCGCGGGCGGTGCTCCAGGACCGCCTCGGAAGGCGTGCGGCCGGGCACGGCGACGAGGTCGGCGGTGTCGCCGACCGCGAGGCCGTAGCCGTCGATCTTGAGCAGGCGCGCGCCGCCGAAGGTGGCGGCCTCAAGGGCCAGTTCGATGTCGGAGTCGCGGCTGAACCCGGCGTTGCGGGCGAACCACTGGGTGCGCTGGAGCATGTCGCCGGTGCCGTACGGGCTCCACAGGTCGCGCACGCCGTCGTTGCCGATGCCCATGGTGACGCCCGCGGCGTCGAGCTCGCGCAGCGGCAGGATCTTCTTGGGCGCCACGGAGGTCAGGCCGATCCTGAGTTCGGCGAGGTCGGCGATGAGGCGCTCGCGGGTGGCGTCGTCGGCGTCGCAGAGGGCGAAGGCGTGGCTGATGACCACTTTGCCCGCGTAGCCGAGGGCGCGGGTGCGCTCGATGATGAGGTCGAATTCGCGGATGCCGAGGTCGCCGCCGTCGTGGAGGTGGATGTCGATCTCGGCGCCGTACTGCGCGGCCAGCGCGAACACGAGGTCGAGGTGGGTCTCGGCGTCGAGGTCGAACCCGGCGGGGTCGATGCCGCCGATGGACTTGACGCCGGCTTTGAGGGCCTCTTCGAGGAGTTCGGCGGTGCCGGGGCTGACGAGGATGCCGGTCTGGGGGAAGGCGACGAGTTCGACGTCGATGCGGCCTTCGAGGCGCAGCACGCCTTCGAGGACGGCGTCGACGGCGCCGATGCCGATGCCGGGGTCGATGTCGACGTGCGAGCGCGCGTGGGTGGTGCCGGAGGCGACCATGTTGGTGAGGAGGGCGGTGATGAAGTCGGGGTTGGGGACGCCGAACTCGGCGCGGCGGTCGCGGCCGTACGCGATGGCGGCGGCGAGGCCGGGGCCCGCGGTGCGGGGGACCCAGGGGCCGCCCCAGAGGGTCTTGTCGACGTGGGCGTGGGAGTCGACGAGGCCGGGGACGACGACGGCGCCGTCGAGGTCCTCCACCTGGGCGCCTTCGGCTTCGAGCGAGTCGCCGAGTGCGGCGATGCGGCCGTCCTTGACGAGCACGTCGGTGCGTCCGTCGCGGCCCCAGAGCCGGGCGTCGCGCAGCAGAAGGTCGGTCATGGTGTCGGTCCTTTCCTCACGGTCCCCGCCGTTAACGGTATACCACTATCTTGGACCGTATACCGTTGACGGGCCTCCGTCCACCTCCGAGGAGCACCATGAGCCGAGCCGATCAGGTCTACCAGGCGCTGCGCGAGCGCATCGTCACCGTGGGGCTGCGCCCGGGCGCGCGCCTGATCGAGCGGGACCTCGCCGCCGAGTTCGAGGTCTCCCGCATCCCGCTGCGCGAGGCGCTCCAGCGGCTGGCCGCCGACGGCCTGGTCACGGCCGTGCCGGGCCAGGGCAGCATCGTCACGGTGCCGACGCCGAAGGACATCGCGGACCTGTTCGACGTGCGCGCGGGGCTCGAACCGGTCGCCGCGCGCCTCGCCGCCGCGAACGCGGCGCCCGAGGACCTGCTGAAGCTCCAGGCGTGCGTGCTCCCCCGCGACCGGGCCGACTCGCGCACCGAGGCGAACGCCGCGTTCCACCGCGAACTGGTGGCCGCCGCGCGCAATCCGCTGCTCGCGCAGATCATGGAGCCCCTCGAAGCGCGGATGCGCTGGGTCTTCCACCTCACCGTCGAGCGCGACCCCGAGCGCCAGCGCCAGGAGCACGCCGAGCTGCTGGAAGCACTGGTCGCGCCGGACCCGGACCGGGCCGCTGCGGTCGCTCACGCGCACGTGGAGGACGGCCGGGCGTTCACCCTCGAAGCAGCCCGCAGGTGGCAGCTGGAGGCCGTCGACGCCTACGAGGCGACCCGCACCAGGCGCCGCCGAGTCGACGTGGAGTTACCGCCAGAGCTGGTGGAGCGCGATCTCCAGTTCACCGAGCATGCTGCGCAGCAGCGGCATCGAGAGGCCGATCACGGTACCCGGGTCGCCGTCGATGCGGTCGATGAACGCGGAGCCGTAGCCGTCGAGGGTGAAGGACCCGGCGACGTGCAGCGGTTCGCCCGTGGCGACGTACGCGGCGATCTCCTCGTCGGAGACTTCGGCGAAGTGGACGGCGGTGCCGGAGGCGCGCACGATCTGGCGGTCGGCGGCGGTGTCGATGAGGCAGTGGCCGGTGTAGAGCGTCCCGTTGTTGCCGCGCATGCGCTTCCAGCGCGAGGCGGCCTCTTCGGGGCCGTCGGGCTTGCCGAGGATCTCGTGCCCGAAGTGGAGCACCGAGTCGCAGCCGAGGACGAGTGAGCCGGGGCTGACCTGGTCGAGGACGGCCTGGGCTTTGAGTTCGGCGAGCGCGTTGGCGAGGTCGGCGGGGTCGTGGCCCATGACACGGGACTCGTCGACGCCGGAGACGATGACGAGCGGGTCGATCCCGGCGGCCTCCAGCAGCGCCCGTCGCGCAGGCGACTGGGAGGCCAGGACGAACGGCCGGGTCAACGCTCGGTCCCCCGGCGGGCCGGGACGGCGGTGTCGCGCCAGGAGCGGCGCACGCGCAGCTTCAGGCCGGGGTCGGACCAGGCGGCGCGGCGGGCCGGCGCCTCGGACTCCTCGGCGGGCCGCGGGAGCGCGGTGATGAGGCCGACCAGGGCGGCCAGCTCTTCATCCGTGGGGTTGCCTCGGAGGACCTTGAGCTCCAGTCCCATCGTGCTACTCCTCGTCGTAGTCGAACTCGCGGTGCACCCGCTCCCAGAACCCGTCGCGGACCCAGATCCGCGCTTCGGGGTGGTCGCGTAGAGAGTAGCCGAGTTCCTTCTCGGCTTCCACCAGCAGCTCCTTGTCGATGACGGTGGGGAGCTGCGGGCCCGGCAGGAGATCCGCTATGTTGTCGGCGCCCCTGGTCAGGAGCCACTTGTGGCCCACGTACTCGCCGATGGACCGGACGGTCTCGGGGTCGAGCTTCTCGCCGGTCTGCGTGGTGCGCACGAATTTGGGCCGCGCCGACTCCGCTTGCGCGAGCGCGTCGGCGGCCGTCATCGTCACGGCCACGGACTGGCGGGTGCCGAAGACCATCGCCGGGTTGGGGACGGTGGGCGCGGGCTGCGCCATGGGGGCGCCGACCATGCCGTGGGTGGCCGCGGCGGCGGTGCCGCTCTTGGTGAAGTAGGCCTTCAGCTCCTCGGCCTCGATGGTCTCGACGGTGTCGGACTCCCAGACGAGGCGCTCGGCCTGGTTGGTCCCGTAGGGCGGCTCGACGCCCCAGAGGTGGACGCGCACGCCGTAGGCCTGCGCGACCTCGACGGCCGGGACCATGTCCTCGTCGCCCGCGAGGAGGATCGCCTCGTGGATGGCGCGGTGGCGGGCGAGCAGTTCCAGGTCGGAGCGGATCTGCGCGTCGACGCCCTTCTGCTGGCCGCGCGAGTTGAGGTTCCCGAGGCGGACCTTGACGTAGTCCATGTTGGCGATCACGCGCTGGTCCACGGTGGGGACCCGGTCGCGGGCGGCGTCGAACCAGTAGAGGCGCAGCAGCTCGCCGTCGGAGAGGCGGATCGCGGCGCGCTCGATGAGGGACTTGATGAGCTTCTCGGCGTCGACCCGGTAGTCGCGCCTGGAGGTGGCGTCGAGCAGGAGCTCCGCCGCGGCCGCGTAGAGGTAGCCGACGTCGATGAGGATCGCGTACCGCCGGGACGGCAGTCCTGGAAGCATTCCTCCGATTGGTGTCATCGCCCACACTCCCGATATCCGGCGGGACGTTTCGTCCCGCTTTCCCCAGCTGTATAGACGGTACCCGGATCGGACCCCTGGGTTGGGAGTGGTGCACGCCGCTTCGGCGGGAAATGCGGTTTCCCCCGGTAGCCGGGGTGGGCGCAGGGCGGGACGCGCGGGTCCCTCACCGGATTGAGTGATCCGAGGACGTGAGGGTCCCGCGCGTCCCGCATGGGTCCTAGAGCGGGATGTTCCCGTGCTTCTTCGCGGGGAGCTCGTCGCGCTTGGAGGCGTTCATGCGCAGGCCGCGCACGAGCTGCGCGCGGGTCTCGCGCGGCTGGATGACCGCGTCGATGAGGCCCAGCTCGGCCGCGACGTACGGGTTGTTCAGCTTCTCCTCGTACTCCGACATGAGCTCGGCGCGCTTGGCCTGCTCGTCGTCGGCCTTCGCCAGCTCGCGGCGGTACAGGATGTTGACCGCGCCCTGCGAGCCCATGACCGCGATCTCCGCGGTCGGCCACGCCAGGCACAGGTCGGCGCCCACGCCCTTGGAGCCCATGACGCAGTACGCGCCGCCGTAGTCCTTGCGGCACACGACGGTGAGCTTCGGGACGGTGGCCTCGGCGTACGCGTAGATGAGCTTCGCGCCGCGGCGGATGATCCCGTCGTGCTCCTGCGAGGTGCCCGGGAGGAACCCGGGGACGTCGACGAACGAGATGATCGGGATGTTGAACGCGTCGCAGAACCGGATGAACCGGGCGGCCTTCTCGGAGGCGTCGATGTCGAGGCAGCCCGCGAAGTGCATGGGCTGGTTCGCGACGACGCCGACGGGCTTGCCGTCGAGGCGCCCGAAGCCGGTGAGGATGTTCTTCGCGAACAGCGCCTGCGTCTCCAGGAACTCGCCGTCGTCGAGGACGGACTCGACGACCTTGTGCATGTCGTACGGCTGGTTCGCCGAGTTCGGGATGACCGTGTCGAGGGCCAGGTCGTCGGCGGTGATGTCGAGCTCGAAGTCCTTCGACTCGTACGCCGGGGGCTCGTCGAGGTTGTTCGACGGCAGGTACGACAGGAGGTGCTTGACGTATTCGAGCGCGTCGTCCTCGTCGGAGGCGAGGTAGTGCGCGTTCCCGGCGACCGCGTTGTGGGTGCGGGCCCCGCCCAGCTCCTCCATGCCGACGTCCTCGCCGGTCACCGCGCGGACCACGTCCGGGCCGGTGATGAACATGTGGCTGGTCTGGTCGACCATCACGGTGAAGTCGGTGATCGCGGGCGAGTAGACCGCGCCGCCCGCGCACGGGCCCATGATGAGCGAGATCTGCGGGATGACCCCGGAGGCGCGCACGTTGCGGAAGAAGATGTCGGCGTACCCGCCGAGCGAGGCGACGCCCTCCTGGATGCGGGCCCCGCCGGAGTCGGAGATGCCGATGATCGGGCGGCCGGTGCGCAGCGCCAGCTCCTGGATCTTCGTGATCTTCTCGCCCGAGACCTGCCCGAGGGACCCGCCGAGGACGGTGAAGTCCTGCGCGTACACGCACACCTCGCGGCCCTCGATGGTGCCGTACCCGGTCACCACGCCGTCGCCGTAGGGCCGGTTGGCCTCCATGCCGAAGCTCGTGGAGTGGTGGCGCCGCAGGCTGTCGAGTTCGACGAACGACCCCTCGTCGAGCAGTTGCTCCAACCGCTCGCGCGCGGTGCGCTTGCCCTTCTCGTGCTGCTTCTCGATCGCCCGGGGGTTCCCGGTGGCCGATTCGGAGAGGCGCTCGGCCAGGTCGGCGAGCCGCCCGGCGGTCGTGTGGAAGTCGATGTCGGTCACGCTTCGGATCGTATCGACTTCCCGAGTGGCTACGCTATGCGCGTGGACACACCGACGAGAAAGCCACTGGACCGCGACGCGCTGTGGTCGCTGTTGTCGGAGAAGTCCGACTTCTGGACCCGGCTTGATGTGGTCCCGGTCACCGGGTCGACGAACGCGGACCTCGCCGCCGCCGCGAAGCGCGGGGCGGAGCAGGGCCGCGTGCTCATCGCCGAGGAGCAGTCCAGCGGGCGCGGGCGCCTCGACCGGCGCTGGGAGAGCCCCGCGCGCGCCGGGCTCGCGATCTCGTTCCTGCTGCGCCCGAAAGCGCCGCGCGAGCAGTGGGGGACGCTCGGCCTCGCGACCGCCGTCGCGCTCGAAGAGGCCCTGCGCGCCGTGTGCGGGGTCCACGCGAAGCTCAAGTGGCCCAACGACGTCCTCATCGGCGGTCGCAAGGTCTGCGGCATCCTCGCGCAGGCCGAAGGCGACGCCGTCGTCGTCGGCGCCGGACTCAACGTGTCCCTCACCGAGGAGGAGCTGCCCGTCGAGCAGGCGACCTCGCTGCTCCTCGCGGGCGCCGCGACCCTCGACCGGGAGCTCATCGCCGCGACGTTCCTCGCGCACGTCGCGGCCGTCTACCGCACCTGGGAGGACCAGGGCCCCGGCCACGTGGTCGCGCGCTGGGAGGAAAACTCCGACACGCTGGGGAGACGAGTCGCGGTATCGTTCCCGAACGGCCGCAACCTCACCGGCCGCGCCGTCGCCATCGACGCCGACGGCCGCCTACAGGTCGACCCGGGCGACGGGCCGGTGGAGACGGTCGCCGCGGGCGACGTCGTCCACCTGCGGCCGCGGGCGTGAACCCGAGGGAGTGGCGCATTGACCGACCCGGAGCATCCGAACGCCCCGCATCCAGGCACCCGGCCGGCCCGGCAGCCGCCGGGCGCGACCGGGCTCGACCCTGAGTCCGAGGCGCTCTACCGCCTCCTGCTGACCCGGTCCGAGGCCACGGTGGCGCAGCTCGCCGCCGACGCCGCACGCTCGGTCGACCACGTCCGCGACGTCCTCGCGCACCTCGTCGACGAAGGATTCGCGACCATGGTCGCCGACTCGCGGTTCCGCGCCGTCGGCCCCGACGCCGTCCTCGGCGGCCGCATCGCCTCCCAGCTCGGCGAGGTCCTCGGCGAGTACGAGGCCCTGCGCGAACTCCTCGGCATCCACCGCGCCGGCCCCGCCGACGCGGGCGGCGCCCAGTGGGAGGTCGTCACCGGCGCCACCGCGATCCGCTCGCGCATCCGCCAGCTCAAGGCCGCCGCCGAGCGGACCCTCTGCACGTTCGTGCGCCCGCCGATGGTGCTGCCCGTCCCCGAGGACGAACTGCACCAGGACCTCCAGGCCCGCGGGGTCGTCCACCGCATCCTCTTCGACCGCGCCGTCCTCGACATCGACCCGTACGCCGACTACGTGCGCCACGCCCTCGAATCCGGCGACGAGGTCCGCTTCGCCAAGCGCCTGCCGCTCAAGGTCCTCATCGTCGACGACCGCACCGTGTTCATGGAGGAGCCCGGCGGCGAGCGGCCCCGCGCGATCGTCACCGGCAACCGGTCCATCGCCGGGCTCGCCGCGACCCTCTTCGAGCAGCTGTGGACCGCGGGCGTCCCCGCGACCACCGCCGCCGAAGGCGGCGTGCGCATCGACGAGGACGACGCGGTGCTCCTCGGCCTGCTCATCGCGGGCCTGACGGACCAGTCCATCGCGTCCAAACTGGGCATCGGGCTGCGCACCGTGCAGCGGCGCGTCCGCGAGCTCATGGACCTGGCCGATGTGGACACCCGCATCCAGCTCGGCTGGCACGCCGCGAAGAACGGCTGGGTCCCTTAGCCCCCCGGGCGGGGTCGCGCAATCGTGGTCACGGGGCCGGTGACGAAGTGTTGTACTGTGCTTTTGAACATTCGTACCGCCCCCGGCCCGTATTTCTCACTCCTGGAGGTCCGCAGTGGGATATCCCGACGACCAGCTCGCCCGTGACGAGGTTGTCAAGCTCCACACCCACCCGCACTGGAAGGAAGGCGTCGGCCCGGTCCTCTGGTTCGTGGTCTTCCTCGCGATCGGCGCCATCGCCGTCACCTACACCGCGAAGCTCGACTGGGACGGGAAGATCTGGCTGATCCTCGCCGAGGTCGTCCTCACCCTGATCCTGCTGATCTGGCTGTCGGTGATCCCCTGGATCCGCTGGCGCTCCACCCACTACGTCATCACCGACCAGCGCGTCATGTGGCGCGAGGGCCTCGTGACCCGCGAGAGCCGCCACATCCCGCTCGCCCGCGTCAACACCGTGTCCTACACCCAGAACGTCTGGGAGCGGATCTTCGGCTTCGGCGACATGAACATCGACTCGGCCTCCGACGAGGGCGAGATCAACCTCATCGACGTCCCGAGCGTCGACAAGACCAAGGCGCTGCTCTACCAGCTCGCCGAGGACGACCGCTCGCGCCGCGCCAGCCAGGGCGACGGCTCATAAGCCCGCAAGACGCAAAAACAAGGCCCGCACGGCAGGTGCGGGCCTTCTGCTTTGCCGCTCAGGCGGTCTCCGGGGCCTCCTGGAGCTGCGGCAGGCGCCGGAACACCCAGGTGCGGTAGGCGAAGAACCGGAAGACCGAGGCGATGCCGACGCCGAAGAGCAGGGCGGCGACGTTGACCGCGATCTTCGTGTCGAAGATGTGCGGCCAGACCTCGGCGAGGCGGCTGTTGATCCACAGGCAGCCCATGCTGATGAGCAGGCCGATGCCGTTGAAGAAGAAGTACAGCGCGTACTGGCGGTGCGCGGCGGCCGAGCCGCGGCGCTCGCGCCAGGTCCAGTGCCGGTTGCCGAAGAACGCGAGGGTCATCGAGACGACCGCGGAGAGGATCTTCGCGTACCAGTAGGACCAGTCGTAGCCGATGTACAGCAGATTGAACAGTCCCGCGTCGACGATGAAGGCGGCGCCGCCGATGCTGAGGAACCCGCTGAGCTCGCGGGAGTGTCGCTTGATCAGCCCCAGGGCCCGTGCGAAGAGGCCCGTACGCGCCGGGGTGTCGGTGGTGGTCATCAAGCGCCAGGATACCCGCCGCAGGCCCCTCGCGGGAGGGCCGAACGGGTTACACGTGCGGCTGCGCGACGGCGACCACGCCGACGATGAACGGGTCGTCGCCGCGCTCGAAGCGGATCACCCCGGCCTGGCCGGTGTGCGCGGTGTAGACCTGCACGTCGACGCCGAACGCGTACCAGTTCGGGTTGTCCACCGCGCCGTTCGCGTAGCACGAGGCCGCCTGGCCCAGGTGCTGGTCGCCCGCGGAGACGCTGTCGCCGCGGCGGTTCGCCGAGCCGCCCCACAGGGTCGCGGCGATGTCGACTTCCCCGCCGTTCTCGATCTCGATCTCCGTGTCCGCCGCGTCCGCGCCGTCGTAGACCGCGACCTCCTTCGCGTCCGCGCCCGGCTCCGCGTAGACCACCGTGAGGGACCAGCCCGCCCAGTGCTGCTCCGCGATGCAGTGCGCGTCCGCGCCGATCGGCCAGGTGCCGCAGTCGGAGGTCGGCAGCTGGTGGTTGTCGGTGGAGACCCAGTACTCGCCGCCGCCGCTCACCAGGCCCGTGACGTCGGCGAACGCCTGCACGCCCGGCGTCGTGTCGGTGATCGAGTCGGCGGACAGCGAGGTCCAGGACCCGCCCGGCCCGTGCAGCGACACCTCGGTCGGCAGGTCCTCGTGGGCGCCCGCCCAGTACAGGCCCGCCCATGTCACGGTGGCGCCGCCGGGGACGTCGAGGACCGCGCCGGAGGCGGCCTCGCCCTCGCGCCCGGCGGGCGCGGTCTGCGGCTTGTACGCCTTCATCGGCCAGCGGTCGCCCGCGCCGAGCAGCGTGGCCTCCCGGCAGCCGGGGATCGAGCAGGTCATCCAGGTGTTCCCGGAGGCCGTGACGCCGGTGGCGTCGAGGCTCGCGTACCCGACGGTGGACCCGGCCGGGGCGATCGGCACCTGGAGCCGGGTGGTCCCGGAGATCCCCGGGCCGTCCACGGTGACCTCGAAAGTCTGGTAGCCGGAGACGTCGTCGGCGATATTGATCCGCAGGTTCGCCTCCGCGGGCGACGGCATCTCGGGGATGGTGCAGTGCACGGCGTCCCCTTCGATGCAGGTCCAGCCGGGGTCGGCGGTCTCGGAGGCGAGCGTGATCCCCGCGGGGAAGACGATGTCGAGCGTGACGCGGTCGGTCGAGGCCGCCTGGCCGTGGCCGACGACCGCGGACTCGGCGGTCCGCTCGGTGCGCGGCGCGTAGGCGCCGCCGGCGTTCTCTGGCGCTTCGAGGCGGATCGGCAGCACCGCTTCGCCCCCGGCGACGAGGCCGCTCGTGCCGAGGCCGTGCGCGATGGCGTACGCCGTCGGGTCCTCCTCGTCGGGCGCGGGCTCCTCCGCCGGGTCGTCGGGGTCCGGTTCGGGCTCGGGGTCGTCCGGGTCCTCCTCCGCGGGGTCGTCGGGGTCGGGGACCGGGTCGTCCTCGGCCTCGGGGCCGGGGTCGGCGGGCTCGGTGACCGCGGGCTCGTCGGGCGCGGCCTGCGGCGGCTCCTCCTCCTCGCCGGAGGTGAGCGCGAAGACCGCGACGGCGGCGACCACCGCCACGGCGGTCCCGGTGGCGACGGTGCCCTTCGTGCCGAGCTGCTGCACGATCCGGCGCATCCAGTTGAACACCCTGATGAACGGCGCGGCGAAGAACGCGAGCACCCCGCCGACGGCGAGCCCCGCGGCCGAGACGGCGCCCGCCGCGAGGTACGGGCTGGCGGTCTGTCCGAGGAACACCCAGGCGATGACGACGCGCAGGCCGGAGTTCAGCTCCGTCAGCTCCGCGAACAGGAGGTTGCAGGTGACGCACGAGTCGAGGTGGTCGTCGACCTTCTGCATGTCGCGCTCGCCGAGCTTGCCGCGCACGCGCGCACCCAGGCGGTCGACGGTCCAGCGGCACTCCTCGCGCGGGGAGTCGGCGGCGTGCTCGGTCAGGTAGTTCTGGCGGAGCTTCTCGCGGGCCCGGTACGCGAGCGCGGACACCCCGTTCGGGGTCATGCCGAGCATCGTGGCGATCTTGGCCGGGGAGTCCTCCTCGACCTCGGTGTGCCACAGGACCATCCGCCACCGCTCGGGGAGCTTCCCGAAGGCGAGGGCGGCGTAGCGGCGCTCCTGGCCCTCGACAGCGGGGTCGACGTAGATCTCGCCGGAGTCGTGGGGCGAGAGGTCGTCGGTGAACTCGACCTTCTTGTCGCGGCGCACGCGGTCGTAGAAGGTGTTGCGGAGGGTCTGGAGCATGTAGGGCCGGAAGGCGAGGTCGGGGCCGCCGCCTTCGCGGAAGGTGTGGAGGAGCTTCGCGAACGTCTCGGAGACGAGGTCGTCGGCGCCCGCGGGGTCGCGGCTGAGGATGCGCGAGAGGCGGCGGGCGGCGTGGACGTGGCGCTCGTAGAGGACCGCGTAGGCGGTGGTGTCGCCGCGGCGGGTGGCCGCGATGAGCTCGGGGTCGGAGAGCGCGTCTGGGGTGTCGCCGGGGGCGTCGGGTCCGGGGCCGCGCGGATCGCCGGCGGGGACGGTCTCGGGCATCGTGCGCCGGTGCTCCTTCCTGGTTGCGCCGAGCTCGTACGATCAGGGGGCTCGGAGGCGTCTTGCGTGCGAGGCGTTCGGGTCGACTTGATTGGAGGAGTTCTCGCTGTCTCCCTTGGGTTAACGATCGAGTCGGCCTCCGGTTGCGCCCCGCGCGGCCGACGTTCGGGCAGGCAGCGAACAGGACATTTCTCGGAGTTTAGGGCAAAAACCCGTCATAGTCGTGAATTGTGATGCGATTGTGACCAGGTGTGATGGTATTGGGACTTCCCGCCCGGGTTCCAGGCAACTGTCGGAAATACGTCAGGCCATTGCGTACCGTGGGACGACGCATGGTGTGATGCAGACGACGCGAAGGAGGTGAGCGATGCCCGCATCGGTACTGCTGGCGCTTCTGGTCGGAACCGCCCTGCTGGCCCTGACCCCGGCCCTGGTGCGCCGGTACGACCCCGACGAGCGGATGATCGCCGACCGCGCCTCCTCGGACGCCCGCGTCCTCGACCGCGACGGGCACAGGCCGCCTCGTCCCGCCTCGCACCGGACCGTCCCGCTGGACGATGCCGCCGCGCCTTCAGAACCGGGCGAAACGGACGACCCGTACTCAGATCCCGTTGACTCCCAACGATCTCACGGCGTTTCGGGCGCCCGCGGGTGGGAGCGGCGCGGCGCTCGCAGCGGCGGGTCGGTACGGTTGGTGTCCGACCAGTCGTTGACCGGCGAGGACCCCGAGATGCACGAGCAGGCCAGGCTCCGGCAGATGCGCGCCGAGTGGTGGCGGCGGCGACACCGCCGCATCCTCTACGTGCTCATAGCCCTTGCGCTGCTGGAGCTCGCGGGCGTCGCCATCGCGGGGCCCGGGTTCTGGATCGGCGCGGGCCTGTCGCTCGCGGCGCTGGGCGCTTACGTGTGGTTCCTGCGCGAGCGCGCGAAGCGCCTGCGGCCCAGGCGACCCAAGGCGATGATCACCGCTGAGCCCGAGCACGAGGAGGTCGGCCCGCCGACGTACGTGCCCGAGCAGCCCGACGGCGACTACGCGGGCGACGGCGGGTACGTCGAGGAGGACACGCGCGAGTCGTTCCTGTTCGCCGAGGACGATGACGACGAGCCCGCTCCCCCGCCGCGGCCGGACCCGCGTCGCCCCGACGGGCCCGCGGGCGTGCGCGGCCGCTCCTACGAGGCCCCGGCGAAGCTCGAACGCTGAAGCGGGTCGTTCGGGGGCAGGTCACAGCGGTCGCACCGCTAGACTTGCGCGGTTATGCCTGACGAGGAATCCCAGCACCGCCACATCCTGACGTTCAACTTCCGCCAGGGCCGCAACAAGCCCCGCCACGACGAGGCGTTCGCGCGCCTGTGGCCGCGCTACGGCCTGGAGTGGACGCCCGAGGACGGCCGCATCGACACCGCGGCCCTGTTCGGCCGCACCGCGCCCCTGGTGCTGGAGATCGGCTCGGGGAACGGCGAGGCCGCCGCCGCGATGGCCGACGCCGACCGCGGCCGGGACCTCCTCGCCGTCGAGGTGTACCCGCAGGGGATCGCCGACCTCATGGACCGGGCCGAGGAGCGCGGGCTCGACAACCTGCGGATCTACCAGGGGGACGCGCTGCCGCTGCTGTGGCGCGGGCTCGCCCCGGAGTCCCTCGACGAGGTCCGCGTGTACTTCCCGGACCCGTGGCCGAAGAAGCGCCACCACAAGCGCCGGATCATCCAGGCCGAGCACGTGGCGACCCTCGCGGGCCTGCTGCATTCGGACGGGCTGTTCCACTGCGCCACCGACATCGCCGACTACGCGGAGCAGATGCTCGACGTGCTCACGGCGGAGCCGACGCTGGAGAACACCGAGGACGGCTTCGCGGCCCGCCCGGACCGGCGGCCCGTCACCAAGTTCGAGCGGCGCGGCGTCAAGGCCGGGCGCGACATCTTCGACCTGGTGTTCCGCAAGAAATAAGGTCAGGCCGCGGTGAGGCGGCGGTGCCAGGACTGGGCCGAGGCGTCGGTCAGCGACGCGACCTGGTCGATGACAGCTCTGAGTCTCGCGGCGTCGTCGGCGGCCCGCTGCCACAGCTCTGCGAACATCGGCTCCATCGCCTCGGGCCCGCGGTCGCACAGCAGCGCCACGAGGTCGTGGAGGATCTCCCGCTGGCGCGTGTACCAGGACTCGTCGGTGCGCGGGCGCATCACGTACCGCCAGGCGATCCCCTTGAGGAGCGCGCACTGGATGCGCTCGCGCTCGGGCACGACCAGGTCGGCGTCGTAGCGGCGCAGCGGCCCCTCGCCGAACCGGTCGCGGGTGGCGCGGACCGCGCCGTTCACGAAGCGGCCCACCATGTTCGAGGTGAAGTCCTTGAGGACGACCATCGCGGCGAACGAGCCGTCGTAGTCGTGGAGGCCCTCGGTGACGGGGTCGCGCAGCAGGTCGCGCAGGGCCTCGCCGAGGGCCGCAGTGGACTCGTCGGAGTAGCGCCCGGCGACGTCGGCGCAGACCGCGGCCTGCTCGTCGGCGTCGTCCATGAGCTTCGCGAGGTTGATGTAGCCGCCGTGGAGGCCGTCCTCGACGTCGTGCACGGAGTAGGCGACGTCGTCGGACCAGTCCATGACCTGCGCTTCGAGGCAGGTGACGCCTTCGGGGACGCCGCCGCGGACCCAGTCGAACACGGGCCGGTCGTCCTCGTAGACGCCGAACTTGCGCACCCCGGGCCGGGCGGGCCACGGGTACTTGCAGGTCGCGTCGAGGGAGGCGCGGGTGAGGTTGAGGCCCGCCGACCCGCCGTCGGGGCCGACCACCTTCGCTTCGAGGCGGGTGAGGACGCGGAGGGTCTGGGCGTTGCCCTCGTAGCCGCCGCAGGGCCCGGCCACCTCGTGGAGGGCGTCCTCCCCGTTGTGGCCGAACGGCGGGTGGCCCAGGTCGTGGGCGAGGCCGGCGACGTCGACGACGTCGGCGTCGCAGCCGAGCGCGGACCCGAGCTCACGGGAGATCTGGGCGACTTCGAGGGAGTGGGTGAGGCGGGTCCGCAGGAAGTCGTCGGTGCCCGCGGTGTGCACCTGGGTCTTGTCGGCGAGGCGCCGGAACCCGGCCGAGTGGAGGAGCCGCGCGCGGTCGCGCTGGAACGGCGAGCGCGTCGAGCCGGGCTCGGGCACGAGCCGCGCCGCGGACGGCCAGCGCTTGGCCAGCGGGTGCAGAGCGGGATCGGTCACGCTGTCGAGCCTAGCGCGACCGATCCCTTGTGCTCGGGTCTAATCCGTCAGGTACAGGCGCAGGACGCCGGTGCCGTCGCCCCCGTCGGAGCCGTGGGCCCACGCGAAGGCCGAGAGCGCTTGGGCGCCTTCGAACTCGTCGGGGAAGGTCTCGGCGGCCGCGGCGAGGTCGACCCAGACCGCGACGGCGGACTGCTCGGGTGCGGCGGCGGCGAAGTCGCTGAACCGGGAGTCCTCGCTGAGGGTCCCGGACGCGGTCTCGCTGCCGGTGTAGGAGATCTCGGAGCCGTCGGCGGTGACGCCCTCGGGGAGTTCGGCCCCTTCCTCGGTGAGCGACTCGTCGATGAGCGCCTGGAGGTCGGCGGCGCGGTCCTCGGCGAGGTGCGCGGAGGCGAGCACGGAGTCGGGGTTCATGCCCTCCTCGGCGTCGAAGTCGCCCGCGAAGGAGAGGTCGGCCCCGGCGAGGAGGTCGGTGAACTCGGTGACCATGGCTTCGATCTCCTCGGCGGAGGGGCCGTAGTCGTAGTCGTCGGAGTCGTCGACCCACGGGTCCTCGACGGTGCCCGCGGTCCAGTAGCGGGTGTCGAGTTCGAGGTAGCGGGTCTCCTCTTCGGCGGTGAGGGTGCCGTTGTAGTAGCCGTCCTGGAGTTCGAGGTACTCGGTGTACTCCTCGGCGGTGAGCGGGTCTCCGGCGGGCTCGGCCGGTTCGGCCGCGTAGTCGTCGACGCCGTAGAGGCCCTCGTAGGCTTCGAGCCATTCACTGGTGAGGTCGCCGATGTTCTCGGGGATGTGCGCGGTGGCGGCGACGTCGGCGGCGGGCAGCTCGCCCATGTTCGCGAGGAGGTCCTCGGAGCCGGTCCACGGGTCGTCCTCGCCGCCGAAGAGGCGGTAGGTCAGCTCGAAGCCGTCGTCGAACGCGGAGAAGCCCGCGATGAGCTGGCCGGAGTAGAACTCGGAGAACATGTCGGCGTCCTCGCCGGTGAGCTCGGCGAGCTCGGCGACGGAGTCCATGTCGACCCAGTAGACGGCGAGCTGGTCGCCGTCGAGCCAGGCGCGGGCCTCCTCGTAGGAGGCGGAGGCGGAGAGCGGCTCGGATCCGGCCTCGGACTTCGCGGCGTCGAGCGCGGCGGCCGCGCCCGTCTCGCCGACGACCATGAGGACGTGGTCGTCCTCGACGGTGTAGGCCATCTGGTCCTCGTCGACGCCCGCGGCGGCGCGGAGGTTCGCGAGGCCGTCCTCGGCGGCGCCCGCGTCGGTGCTGGCGAGGCTCACGACCGCGTACGGCTGGCCGTCGTACTCCCACATGGCGGCGCCGTGGCGGCCGCCGAGCCAGGAGCTGAGGTCCTTCTCGGCGTCGACGCCTTCGAGGCCGGACTCCTCGATGAGGTCGGCGAGGAGGTCGTCGGTGGAGTCGTAGTCGAGGTCCTCGAACTTGGAGAGGTGCTCCAGGAGCTTCGGGGTCTGGTCGAACGACGGGTCGAGGTTGAGCTCCATGTACATGCTCGCGGAGGCGGGGAAGCTCTCGGCCGGGTCGGGTCCGCCCTTGAGGACGAACTTGAAGAGGACCACGGCGCCGACGGCGGCGAGGAGGACCACGGAGAGGATCGTCGCGATGGCGACCTTCGCGCCGCGCCCGCCGCGGGGCGGGGGCGGCGGCGCGGGCGTGTACGCGCCCGGCGGGAGGTACGGGGGCTGCCCGGGCGCGCCGGGCGCACCGGCTTCCACGTACGGGACCGGCTGGGCGGGGCCCGGCTGGTAGTACTGCTGCGGCGCGGGAGGCTGCTGGTACGGGGGGCCGCTGGGCGGTCCCTGGTACGGCGGGGGGCTGGGTTGACTCGACATCCTTCGACGCTACGGCGCGCGTGCAACAGCCGTATCCCGGGAACGTGCCAAACCGGCCTCAGCGGACGGTGGTGCGCCGCTTCAGGACCTGGTCGCCTCGGAGGGCTTGGACTCCCGGTCGCTTCAGAACTCGAAGACCTGGCCGGGGCGGACGACGTCCACGGGCCCGGTGTAGGCGGCCTTGGCCTCGGCGAGGGTCGCCTCGCGGGAGTTCCACGGCTCCACCAGGTGGGTGAGCAGGAGGCGTCCGGCGCCGGTCTTCGTGGCGTACTCCCCCGCCTCCTTCCCGGTGAGGTGCACGTCCTTCGGGTTCTCGCGGCCCTCGATGTAGGACGCCTCGGCGAGGAGCACGTCGCAGTGCGCGGCGAGGGTCTCCAGGGCCTGGCAGGGCCCGGAGTCGGAGGTGTACGCCAGGGACGACCCGGCGTGCTCGACGCGGATGCCGTAGGTCTCCACCGGGTGCGCGACCCGGTCGACGGTGATGCTCAGCGGGCCCAGATCGAAGCTGCCCGGCGCGAGCTCGCGGAAGTCGTAGACGTCGCGCAGCGACGGGTGGCACAGCTCGCCCTGGCCGCCGTAGGCGGCGACGATGCGCTCGCCGACCCCGGCGGGCCCGTACATGGGCAGCGGCTCCTTCGGGGCCTCGGGCGCGTAGCGGCGCATGACGGCGTAGGCGCACGCGTCGAAGAAGTGGTCGGCGTGCAGGTGGGTCACGATGACCGCGTCCACCAGGTGCGGATCGAGGTGCTTCTGGAGCTCACCGAGCGATCCGGTGCCGAAGTCGATCAGCAGCCGGTAGCCGCCCGCCTCGACCAGGTAGGCCGAGCAGGGCGTGTCGGGCGCCGGGAAGGAGCCGGCGCAGCCGATGACCGTCAGTTTCATGGCAGATCCACCTTGTCCAGTACGGCTGCGGCCGCGCTCGGGAACAGGTTCCCCAGGAACCGCCTTGAGGTCCTGGTGAACGCCTCCGGGTCCCCCGTGGCGAGGAACCGGTGCACGGGCGGGACATCGCTGGCGGTCAGCAGTTCGCGCTCGGTGAGCACGCGGTAGAGTTCGCGGGCGCACTCGCTCGCGGAGTTCACCAGTGTCACGTCCTCTCCCATCACCAGTCCTATGAGTCCCGACAGCAGCGGATAGTGGGTGCAGCCCAACACGACCGTGTCGACGTCGGATTGCTGTAGCGGCTCAAGGTACCCCTGGGCGAGCCCTAGGAGCTGTCGGCCGGTTGTCACACCGCGTTCCACGAAATCCACGAACGCCGGGCAGGCGACGGCGGTCACCTCGACGTCCGGGACGGCGTTGAAGGCGTCCAGGTACGCGCCCGACGAGATCGTGGAGACCGTCCCGATCACCCCGACCCGGCCGGTCCGCGTCGTGGCGACGGCGCGGCGGACGGCGGGCCGGATGACCTCCACGACGGGTATGTCGTAGCGGTCGCGGATGTCGGCCAGGCTTGCCGCAGAAGCTGAGTTGCAGGCGATCACGAGCGCCTTGACCTCCTGTTCGACCAGGTGGTCGCAGACGTCGAGGGACAGCTTGCGGACCTCGGCGATGGGCCTGGGACCGTACGGGACATGGGCGGTGTCGCCGACGTAGACGAGTCGCTCGGCCGGCAGCAGTTCGCTGATCGCCCGGGCGACGGTCAAACCTCCGACACCGGAGTCGAAGATCCCGATGGGCGCGTCGTTCATGGGCTCCGAGAGTACGTCCAAACCGCCGTTCAGCGCCCCTGCTCGCCACGGGAATGTCGCCAAAATGACAACGTGGCGCTCGCCACATTTTCGCTGGACGCAAGCGGTTTTCGTCGCCCCCGGGGCGGACGATCGAGGGGCGGTCCCACCCGAGGGAGGGTTCCCCACCCTGGGCGGGAGCGTGCGCGCGCCCCGCCTCCGCCGGGCGCCCGGCCGCTCTGCGCCGGGCCTCTCCTGCCGGTCGGGCCTCTAGGCCCGGAGCATCGCGAACGCGGCCAGGAGCGTCACCGTCGAGGCCGCCATGAAGATCCACGGCACGCCCTTGAAGCGCACCGTCGCGAACGCCATCATCGCCAGCAGCATCCCCACGACGCCGACGGAGATGAACGCGGGCGTGAACCAGTCCGGGCCGTCCCCGAACACCTTGAACAGGCCCACGATCGCGGAGGCGACCCCCGCGAGGACGAGCACGAGGGCCCACGCCGCGACGCCCGCGAGGCGGCGCAGCCGCACCTCCGGGGAGTCGGCGCGGACCTTCGGCGGCGCCGGGGCGACCGGGATCGACAGGCCCTGCCGTGGAGCCGACTCCGGTTGCGGTGCAGCGCCTTGGCGCGGGAGCCCGCTGGCCGCGCCGTTCGCCGCGCCGATGGTCAGGGTTCGCTGGTCGCCGGTGGTCATCCGCCCAGGCTAGCAACCCACTGAGGACTGCTCAGGAGTGGACTGGAGCGGTGCGGCGCGCTGCGCACGGCGAGCGGCCGCGGTACGCGCGACGGGCAGACGCGGTACGCACGACGGGAAGCCGGGCCGGGTGCCGTCGCAGCCCTGTGTCGCACCCCCCGGGGCATCGTTGAAACCGGGGGCGACTCCGCGCCGACACTCCCGACCGCGTCGGCCGTAGCAGTCCGTGGCCGCTGTGACGGATGAGCACGGTGCGCCGTGAGCGAATGGACACGCATCGATGTGGACTAGGCTCCGCCGAATGCCGATCTCCTTCGACACCACCGGTCTCCAGCAGACCGGGCCCACCGCTTGGGCCAACCCGGGCAGCGACGACAAGATCGAGGTCAAGACCGTCGAGGGCCAGGCCTTCGAGCCCTCCTGGATGCACGACCTCGGGGCGCTGCGGCGCGGATTCGCCGGCATGTACGGCGAGGCCGGGTGCCTCATCGAGCTGGAGCGCTACGAGATCGTCGGCGTCCCGGTCATCTACCAGGTCGTCAAGGTCCCCCACCCCGCCCTGCCCGCCGGGCAGGTCTTCATGGCGATCTACACCCTCCCGAAGACCCCGGTCTACGCCCAGTTGATCTACGCCGCCGCTGAATCCGGCATGACCGGCATCCGCGAAGCCACCCTCATGGCCCAGCTCGGCATGCCCGCCGACTGGACCCGGCCGCACCCCTTCGACCCGTCCCTGCGCACCCGCCTCCCCTACCACCGCGGCGACGATCCGGCCTTCGACCGCCAGTTCCCCGACCACCCGCTCTCACGGGCCCGGGCCTGGGCCGGCCACATCGGCCGCACCATGCGCATCGACCCGGCCTTCGCCGCGCAGGCGAATCTGGGATAGCAGCGGGCCGGGCCCGCGCTGAGCGCGGGCCCGGCCCATGGAATCGATGTGTTAAGCCCACACCTGGCCGTCGAGCGCGTCCACCGCGTCGTCCAGGACGTCGGAGTAGGCGCCGGTCGACAAGTACTTCCAGCCGCCGTCGGCCACCAGCAGCGCGATGTCCGCCTCGCGCCCCGCCTTCGCGGCCTCGCGCGCCAGCGACAGGCCCGCGTGCAGCACCGCACCGGTCGAGAGGCCCACGAACAGCCCCTCCTCCGACAGCACTTCGCGCGTGCGCCGCAGCGCGTCCTCGGTCCCCACCGACAGCCGCCGGTCGAGCACCGCCTCGTCGTACAGCTCCGGCACGAACCCCTCGTCGAGGTTCCGCAGTCCGTACACCAGCTCGCCGTACCGCGGCTCGGCCGCCACGATCTGGACGCCCGGCGCGTGCTCGCGCAGGTAGCGCCCCACGCCCATGAGCGTCGCGGTCGTGCCGAGCCCCGCCACGAAGTGCGTGATCTCGGGCAGGTCCGCGAGGAGCTCGGGCCCGGTGCCCTCGTAGTGCGCGGCGGCGTTCGCCGGGTTCGCGTACTGGTTGAGCATCACCCAGTCGGGCCGCTCGGCGGCCATCGCGCGCGCCTTCGCGACCGCGGCGTTCGAGCCGCCCGCGGCCGGGGAGAACACGATCTCGGCGCCGAACGCCCCGAGCAGCTGGCGCCGCTCCAGGGACGTGTTCTCGGGCATGACCGCGACGAGCTTGTAGCCCTTGCGGCGCGCGATCATCGCGACCGCGATGCCGGTGTTGCCCGAGGTCGGCTCCAGGATGGTGGCGCCCGGGTGGAGGAGGCCGTCGCGTTCGGCGGCCTCGATCATCTTGGCGGCCACGCGGTCCTTGACCGAGCCGGTCGGGTTGGCGCCCTCCAGCTTGGCCCACAGCCGGACCCCGGGGGCGGGCGACAGCCGCGGCAGACCGACCAGGGGCGTGCCGCCCGTGGTCGCGGTGATGTCGTCGAAGCGTGCCACGGCGTTCCCTCCGGCTTACATGCCGCCCGCGACGGCGGGCAGGATGGTCACGGAGTCGCCGTCGGCCAGCTTCGCTTCGAGGCCGCCGATGAAGCGCACGTCCTCGTCGTTGATGTAGACGTTCACGAAGCGGTGGAGCGCGCCCTCGTCGGTGACCACGCGCGCGCGCAGCCCGGTGTAGCGGGAGTCGAGGTCGGTGAACAGCTCGCCGATGGTCTCGCCCTCGCCGGTGACGAGCTTCTCGCCCTTGGTCTGGGGGCGGAGGATGGTCGGGATGCGGACTTCGATGGACATGCGGGTTTCCTTTGTTCCGTGAGCAGCCTCGTGGACGCTCGAATTGTCTGGCGCGCAGCCGAACGCTGCATGGACCTGGTCCGCCCGGGGGCGGGCGCTCAGTGACAGTCGTAGACCGTGGAGTCGGGGGTGTGCGCGAACTTGTAGCTCTGGACCGCCTCGGGCGCGCCGGTGACCTCGATGGGCTCCTCGGTGATGACGCCGTCGGCGATGCGGAAGGACCGGACCTCGGCGGTCTCGGGGTCCTTCGTGGTGACGAGCACGTAGTGGGCGCCGGGCAGCCCCAGCTCGGAGGCGATCTTCGCGTCGGAGCGCGACGGGTAGGCCTCGGTGTGGGTGTGGGAGTGGTAGGCGACGACCACTTCCTCGTCGTTGTCCCACATGCGGTCGTACTCGCGCTTCCACTCTTCGGAGTCGAACTCGTAGAAGGTGGTGGAGCGGGCAGCGTTCGTCATCGGGACGTGCCTCTCCGGCGCTCCCGTGCCCTCGGGGCCGGCGATGATGCCGCACGCCTCGTCGGGGTGGTCCGCGCGGGCGTGCGCGACCATCGCTTCGACCAGCTCATGCGCGATCCGCAACACGTCAGCAAGCGTACACGCGGCGGCACGTGCGCTCCAGCCTCCGTTCAGAGCGTGAGACGAACCTCCCGACCTGCGGCGGGAGGGAATAATCCGGGGTCCGCGAGGGCCGCTCGCGCACCGGGCCCGGACCGGGCCGGGGTGCATTACGCTCACCTCTATGTCCGTCACGCTCCCCCGCACGCCCCTGTACACCGACCACTACGAGTACACGATGCTGGAGGCCGCGCTCCGCGACGGGACCGCCTCGCTGCCGTGCGTGTTCGAGGTGTTCGGGCGCCGCCTGCCCACCGGCCGCCGCTACGGCGTCGTCGCCGGGATCGGCCGCCTCGGCGAGGCCATCGAGCGCTTCCGCTTCGAGGACAGCGACCTGGAGGACCTCACCTCCCGCGGCGTCGTCAAGCAGTCGACCGCCGAATGGCTCGCCGACTACCGCTTCAAGGGCGACATCGACGTCTACCCCGAGGGCGAGCTGTACTTCCCCGGCTCCCCGATCGTCACGGTGACCGGGACGTTCGCCGAGTGCGTGCTGCTGGAGACGCTGACGCTCTCGATCCTCAACCACGACAGCGCGGTCGCGAGCGCGGCGGCGCGCATGGTCACGGCCGCGCGCGGGCGCCCGATCCTGGAGATGGGGTCGCGGCGCACGCACGAGGCCGCGGCCATCGCCTCGTCGCGGGCGGCGTACCTCGCGGGGTTCGCGGCGACGTCGAACCTGGAGGCGGGCCGCCGGTACGGGGTGCCGACCTCGGGGACGAGCGCGCACGCGTTCACGCTGCTGCACAAGTCGGAGGTGGCGGCGTTCCAGGCGCAGATCGACGCGTTCGGCACGGACACGACCCTCCTGGTGGACACGTACGACATCACGCAGGGCATCCGCAACGCCGTGGCGGTGGCGGGCCCGCGGCTGCGGGCGATCCGCATCGACTCCGGCGACCTCGACGTGATGGCCACGAGCGCAAGGGAACTGCTCGACGAGCTGGGCGCGAAGGACACGAAGATCGTGGTCTCGGGCGACCTGGACGAGTACTCCATCGCGGCGCTCGCGGCAGCGCCGGTGGACATCTACGGCGCGGGCACGGCGGTCGTGGTCGGGTCGGGCGCGCCGACGGCGCAGCTGGTCTACAAGCTCGTCGAAGTGGAGGGCCGGGCGGTCGCGAAGCGCTCGGAGCACAAGGGCACCAACGGGGGCCGCAAGATCGCGGTGCGCCGCCACAAGCCGACCGGGACCGCGGTCGAGGAAGTCGTGGTGTCCCAGGGGGAACCGGACGCGCAGCCGGGCGACAAGCCGCTCCAGACCCCGCTGTTCCGCGGCGGCGAGCTCGTGAACCAGCCGACGCTCGACGAGTCGCGGGAGCTGCTGCGCCAGCGCCTCATCTCGATCCCTTGGGAGGGACTGAAACTGTCGCCCGGCGATCCGGCGATCCCGGTCGTGCAGCGGCACGGGGGCGAATAGTTCCTTTTGCGGCCCATGTAAGTTGACGCTGGATCAGGTGGCTGTCACACGGTGGCCTGCGCTTCCGGGATACGATGCGGTTGCCCCCTGTCCGTGTTCCCCCGCGACGTTCCCGCGATCCTCCGAAAGGAACCGCCCCAATGGTCTTCAGCAAGCTCAAAGCCATCCTCGGTAGTGGCATCCAAGTCGACACGCTCCTGCACGAGAAGCACGTCGTCCCCGGCGGGACCCTCAAGGGCGAGGTTCGCATCTCCGGCGCCGAAGTGGACGCCTCCGTCGAGAGCGTCGAGATCGAGTTCACCGCCCTGGTCGAGGACGACTCGAAGGGCGAGGACGAGCCCGGCGCCGTCCACGACTACTTCAAGGCCGAGGTGTCGGGCAAGTTCGACCTCGCGAAGGGCACGGCGCACCCGATCCCGTTCGAGGTGCAGGTCCCTTGGGAGACCCCGTTCAACAACGTGGACGTGCGCCCGCTGGTGGGCGGCATGAAGCTCGGCGTCTCGACGCACCTGGCGCTGGACCAGGCCCTGGACAAGGGCGACCTGGACTGGCTGACGGTGGAGGCGCTGCCGGTCCACAAGGCGGTGTGGGAGGCGCTGGAGTCGCTCGGGTTCGCGTTCCAGGAGACGGACCTCGAACTCGGCACGATCCAGGGCGCGACGGTGCCGTTCTACCAGGAGGTCGAGTTCTGGGCGACCGAGGGCGAGTTCCACGAGCGCATCCGCGAGTTGGAGGTCGTGTTCGTGGTCGGCGAGGCGAGCACGGACGTGGTGTTCGCGGCCGACAACTCCGCGGAGCTGCTGGCCCCGGACCTGAACTCGACGATCCGCTTCTCGGTGCCCACCGACTCGGCGGACGTGGTCGAGACCGTGAAGGCGCAGCTGACGCAGCTGGCGGCGCAGAAGGGCGTCTGATCCCGGCCCTGGAATCGTGCATCCTATAGGATATAGGATGTAGGATTTCCGCAGATCAAGGCGGTTCCGCGACAGTTCGCGGGGCCGCCTTTCCGCGTGCCCGCGGAAGGGCCGGCGTGAAACTCCGGACCGGGGCTTGCGCATCTCTACGTATACGTATAGTCTATGCGTATACCGAGGGCGACCCCTGGAAGGAGGTTAAGATGCCGCTATGCCCAACAAGACGATCTACGTCTCCGACAGCGACCTGCCGATCTACAACCGGGCGCAGGAGCTCGCCGGAGGCAACCTGTCCAAGGCCATCTCGACCGCGCTGCGGCGCTACGTCGACGCCGAGGAGGGGCGCCAGGAGGGCTACGAGGAGATCACCGTCCGCGTCGGCCCGGGCACCGGCCGCAACCGGCCGCGGCAGCGCTTCACCGGGGTCAAGCTCGGCGAGTGGGTCAGCTCGAACAACCAGAAGGCCGAGATCCTCCGCGTCTACCGCTCGAAGTCCGGCAAGTTCGTGCTCCACACCGAGAAGACCCCCGACTACACGCACCTGACCGAGGAGACCGGCTGGCGCAAGCTCCTGGGCCTCGGCGAGCAGACCTTCGCGATGAACACCGGCGACTCGACCCTCGAAGTGGTCGAGACGCTCCAGGAGCTCAAGGCGAAGATCCCGGCCGAGCTGTACGAGATGGTCGCGGCCAGCGCCGAGGCGCCGCCCGTCCAGGACCTCGACATCTAGCGACCGCTCCGTCAGGGCAGCAACGGCTCTCGACTCGATCCGCACCTGAGTCCACTGGGGCGGAGCCCTGCCCTGCGAACGTCCACATTGGACTCTAATTCAGGAGGCGGACCCGTGCTCGACCTCGGCCTGATCCTCACCCTCTACCCGCCGCCGCGGCCCCTGACAGCGCCCGGCCCGACTCGTCAGAGCCGTGTCAGCCCCGTGTCAGCGCCCGCCGCCAAAGTACTCACATGCCCGGCGAGGGACACCGAACCGGAAACCGAAGACCACCGCGAATACCCCCGAAAGAAGGAATCATGACCACCACCAAGACCCTGGCGATCGAAGCCGCGAACCTCACCAAGTCGTACGGCGAGAACGAGGTCCTCAAGGGCATCGACATCGCCGTCCCCGAGGGCACGATCTTCTCGCTCCTGGGCCCCAACGGCGCCGGCAAGACCACCACCGTGAACATCCTGTCGACCCTCATCCCCGCCTCCGGCGGCCAGGCGCGCGTCGGCGGGTTCGACGTGGCCGGCCAGGCCGACTCGGTCCGCGGCGCCATCGGCGTCACCGGCCAGTTCGCGGCCGTCGACGGCCTGCTGACCGGCCGCGAGAACCTCCGGCTCATGGGCCGCCTCAACCACCTGCCCAAGCAGGAGATC
Organism: Glycomyces artemisiae; assembly: GCF_003002955.1. Lineage (GTDB taxonomy): Bacteria > Actinomycetota > Actinomycetes > Mycobacteriales > Micromonosporaceae > Glycomyces > Glycomyces artemisiae. Next base: position 73,388 of record NZ_PVTJ01000010.1, on the reverse strand, counting down.
CGCCGCCGCACCGAGGACCTCCTGGAGCGGTTCGACCTGGTCGACGCCGCCAAGCGCCCGCCGGCCACCTACTCCGGCGGCATGAAGCGCCGCCTCGACATCGCGATGTGCCTCATGGGCGACCCGAAGATCATCTTCCTCGACGAGCCCACCACCGGCCTGGACCCGCGCAGCCGCCGCACCATGTGGCAGATCATCCGCGACCTCGTCAAGGCCGGCACCACGATCTTCCTGACCACCCAGTACCTCGAAGAGGCCGACGAGCTCGCCGACCGCATCGCGGTCCTCGACGGCGGCAGGATCGTCGCCGAGGGCACGCCCGAGCAGCTCAAGCGGCTCATCCCCGGCGGCCACGTGGGCCTGCGCCTCCACCGCGCCGACCAGGTCGAGCACGCCGCCCGCGTCCTCGACGCCGGCTCGTTCGACGCCGACCAGCTCACCGTGCAGGTCCCCACCGACGCGTCCGTCGACTCGCTGCGCAAGATCCTCGACACCCTCGACCGGGAGGGCATCGAAGTGGACGAGTTCACCGTCCACACCCCCGACCTCGACGACGTCTTCCTGTCCCTCACCGGCCAGGCCAAGGCCGACGCGTAACCCCTTCCGCCCCAGACCGAAACTCCGAGAAAGAGAACTCAGATGAGCACGCTCGCGCACACCGTCTCCGACACTTCCACCATGCTGAACCGCCAGCTCAAGCACATGCTGCGCTACCCGTCCCTGACGGTCATGCTCGTGGGCATGCCGGTGGTCTTCCTCCTGCTGTTCGTGTACGTCTTCGGCGGCACGATCGGCGACGGCCTCGGCGGCCCCACCGGCGGCCGCGAGGCGTACCTGACCTATCTGACACCCGGCATGCTGCTGATGGCGATCGTCGCCGCGGTGCAGGGCACCGCGATCAGCGTCGCCATGGACATGACCGAAGGCATCGTCGACCGCTTCCGCACCATGAAGATCGCCCGGGTCTCCGTCCTCACCGGACACGTCATCGCCTCGGTGCTCCAGTCCTTCCTGTGCATGGCGGTGCTCCTGGCCGTCGCCGTCGCGATCGGGTTCCGGCCCGAGGCGACCCCGCTCGGCTGGCTCGGCCTGGTCGGCGTCCTGGCCCTGATCTCCTTCGGCCTCACCTGGCTGACCGTCGGCATGGGCATGAGCGCCAAGTCGGTCGAAGAGGCGTCGAACACCCCGATGATCCTGATGCTCCTGCCGTTCCTCGGCTCCGCGTTCGTGCCCACCGAGTCGATGCCCACGGTCATCCAGTACTTCGCCGACTACCAGCCCTTCACCCCGTTCATCGAGGTCGTCCGCGCCCTCCTGTTCGACAACCCGGTCGAGGGCGCCGACCTGATCCTCACGGCCGCATGGTCGATCGGCCTGGCGCTCCTGGGCTACACCATCTCGAAGAAGAAGTTCAACAAGCGCTAGGCGCACCGGAAACCGCACTCCCAACACCCCGAAGGCGGGCCGCTCCGGCGGCCCGCCTTCGTCCGCGCGCCAGGGGTCCGGAAGCGGTCCGGCCTCAGAGGGACCGCGGGCGCGGGAGGCGCGCCACGTCCGGGTCCTTCGACGACCAGGCCGGGAACTCCCCCAAGTACTTCTCGGCCTTGAACTTCAGGTACGGCCACGCCGCCGGGTCGAGGTCCGTGGCGGAGGCCGTCCAGCGCAGGAACGGGATGAACAGCTCCCGCACCGCCTCCACCACCGGGTCGTCGGGCTCGAACTTCGCGGGCATCCAGCGCTCCAGGAACACGTACGCCCGCGTCGGACTCACCTTGGGCCCGTTGACCGCATGGAACCAGCACAGCTCCTTGATCGCCTCGAAATGCGCCGCCTCCAGCATCAGCTTCCCGAGCATGTGGCTCAGGAACCCCGAGGCGAACAGCGACAGCTCGTCGTCCGTCGGCTGCCGCACCTCCTCCGGCTCCACCTGCGGGAACGCGCGCAGGCGCGAGCGCCACAGCTCCCGCAGCATCAGGAACCGCGGCGCGAGCCGCCGCGCGTCGCCCTCGACGCAGAACAGGTCCCAGTCGTCGAGCGCCCGCCGCGTCCCCGCGAACACCTCCGCCGGACCGGCCTCCACCGGCTGGAACAGCCGGTCCGGCGACTTCCCGTTCCGCTCGCGGTGCAGCGCCAGCAGCCGCTCCACGTCGTCGGTCGCATCGCAGTCCACGACCATGTCGAAGTGGTACTCCGAGTAGTCCACCGTGAACGACAGCGCCTGGTCCCCGCTCGGCGCGCGGAACGCGCAGAAGAACGTCAACTGGTCGCCGTACACGTCGCCGGCCTTCCAGCACTCCGCGAGCTTCATGTCCTCGCCGTACCACGACGGCGGCGACACCCCGAGCGCCTCCAGCCGCTCCAGGGCCTTCACCGCCGCGCGCCGCCCGCCCGGGGCGTCCGCCAGCTCCGTCATCGCCGCGAGCATCGCCGCCGAGAACGGGTCCGGGCGCCCCAGGTAGAACTGGATGAACACGAGCTCCAGCTCCGCCAGGGACACCCCCTGGACCTCGGGCATCGTCGCGCGCGTCCACATGTTGCCGAGGAACCCCGAGCACGACGTCTCGACCGCCAGCCGGTCCTCCGGGTCGGGCTTCTGGTCGTCGGGGTAGCCGTCGAGGATCCTGAACCACTCCTCGCGGTGTTCCTCATTGAGCGCCATGGGCATCGCCTCGTTTCTGCCGGAGGTCCGGAAGCTGCCGAGTATCGCAGCAGGGACGCTCGGTAGTCAACCGCCAACCGGGCCCCGCCCCCCTCAAGCGACCAGGCCCGACCGGAACGCCCGCGCCACGGCCTGCGCCCGGTCCCGCGCCCCGAGCTTCCCGTACATGCGCTTCGCATGGGTCTTCACGGTGTCCTCCGAGACGTGCAGGCGCGCACCGATCTCCGCGTTGGTCATCCCCTCGCACATCGCCCAGAGGACCTCCAGCTCGCGGTTGCTCAGCAGCGAGCCCCCGCGACCCGCGCGCTGGCGCGGCATCACCTCCTTCGCCTCCGCGGCTGCGCGACAGGCGAACTGGTACGCCTGCGCGAAGGCGACCAGCAGCGCGTCGCCGCCCGGCGAGGGCGCCCGCAGCACCCCCTTCGCGCCCGCGGCGACGACCATCGCCGCGATCCGCGGCTCGGCGTCGCCGCACATGACCAGGGACGTCTGCGGGAACCGGGAGCGCAGGTTCTGCGCGAAGATGACGGGGTTCGGCGCGGCCAGGCGGAAGTCGATGATCGCGGTCTCGACGAACTTGCGCCGCAGCTCGACGAGCAGCGACGCGGCGCAGTCGACGGTCCTGACGGACAGCGCCTGGCCCATGCGGGAGGCGCTTGCGGATATGGCCCTGGCCGCTTGCACGGTCGGGACGCAGACAACCATGGTGCTCATGGTCCTTCTCGCTTTCGATGAGTTGAGCGCGCCGCCGGTGGGGACGGCGCGACCGGTGGGAATCGGTGGGAATGGATGTGAATGGGTGGATCGGAAAGGGATGTCGTGATTAACGAGCCTCGGGCGCGCGAGTTACGCCATTCGAGGGACATCCCATGGCAAATAGTGAACAACCCGTTACTGGACCGGGTGACACCGGAAAGCGGCGCCGCCGATTACTCGGCGACGCCGCTGCAGCGGTCGGACGGTCTGGGAGGGTCTTACCAACGCCACCACAGGAAGCGGCGTTCCCGGCGCACGACGACCTTGCTCCACGCGTTCTTTCCGGAGATGTGGAACCGGGGGCCGCCGGAGGCCGAGTGGCAGCGGTTGACCACCGCGCCGCCGTGGAGCTCGACGCCCTCGTCGATCGCGGAGGCGTTCGGCGGGAGGATGAGCGTGATCTTGGAGTGCCGGAGGTCGACGTCGAGGTCGATGTCCGCGGCGGTGAACACGGCAGTGCGGCAGTCGAGCGTGATCGCGCTGTGGGCCGCCTTGGCCTTGATGCGCGCCGGGACCCGCCATTCGCCCTGCCGCTTGACGTGCGAGTGGGAGGGGTTCAGTTCCAGGTCGGGCGCGTTGCCGCCGACCTTGGCGCGGCCCGGGACCGCGAGGGCGCGGTCCTCGGCGGGGAGGTCGGTGAGGAGGCGCTCGACCTCGGCGTAGGTCTTCGCTTCGTAGACCTCGCGGGAGCGCTCGGCGAACTCGTCCAGGTCGAGGCGGCCCTCTTCGGTGGCGGCCTGGAGCCGGGCGATGAGGGCCTCGCGTTCGGCGTTGGAGAGGCGGACGTTCGGGTCTGGTTCGGGCATCGCGGTTCACCTTCTACTGGTTCCGCGAACGAATTTACCGCCCGGTCGGGTCGGCGCGATAGGCCGCTCAGCCCGTGGTCGCGAGCCCGCGGGCGACGTCGGCGGCGGCCTCGCGGCCGCCGCCGGTGCTCAGGCGTGGCAGCAGAACTCGTTGCCTTCGGGGTCGGCCATGAGGATCCACTTGGCGCCGTCCTCGTCGTAGGCGCCCAGGCGGGTCGCGCCGAGGCTTTCGAGGCGGTCGGCTTCGGCCTCGTAATTGTCGGGACCGTAGTGGAGGTCCAGGTGGAGGCGGTTCTTGACGGTCTTCGGCTCGGGCACGACCTGGAACAGCAGCCGCATGCCCTTGCCCGTTCCGCGCACCGGGTCGAAGGGCGCTTCGGGGTCGCGGACCGCGGCGGCGGTCTTCCATCCCTTGCGGCCGTGGACCTCCACGGTGTGCTCCTCGGTGACGACCCCCTGTTCGAGGAGCATCGCGATGAGCGCCGAGTGGTCCTCGACGACGTAGTCCATCGCGGCGGCCCAGAAGTCGGCCAAGCGGTGCGGGTCGGTGCAGTCGATGCAGATCTTGAACGGTACGGCCATGCCCCCGATCGTAGATCGGGGGACCGACAGCCGTTCCCCTTTCGCCCCTCCGGCCGCTTCCGCTACTCCCCCTCGATGTAGGACTGGGCGTTCGCCAAGTGGTCCTTGACCTGCTGCTCCTGGGCGTAGATCTCGGTCTGGTTCGGCATGAGCTTCTCCACGTACAGGCGCGCGTAGAGCTCCTCGGAGCCGTCCCGGAGGCCCGAGTCCTCGGCGCACTGCGCGAAGTCGAGGGCGATCGCGAACTCGGCGGCCACGGGGTCGGTGGTGTCGAGGCCGTCGGGGAGTTCGGGGACTTCGACGCGCTCGTCGCCTTCGTAGGCGATCGTGGTGTCGCCGTACAGGTTCACCGTGATGTACTGGTCGGTCGCCAGCCAGCCCAGCTCGCTGAACTCCCATTCGCCGTAGCCGCGGTCGGCGAGGCAGCCGAGGAACGAGTCCTCCTCGTCGGCGTACTCGCCGAGCATCTCCCCGTAGATCTCGCCGTCGCCGATCTGCGTCAGCGGGCTCTCGTCGTTGCCGGGCTTGAGCCAGTATGTCGAGCCGTCGTCGTACTCGCGCTGCTCGGGCTCGCCGTAGACCGTCTCGATGGTCTCCAGCTCGCAGCCGCCGAACGGCGGCTGTTCGAGATCGATCTCCGCGGGGTCCCCGGCGGACTCCATCGCCTCCTCGAACGCCTGGTCGTACTCGTAGCGCTCGGGGCCCTTCCACGCCTTCTCCCAAGCGACCGTGTACTCCTCGCCCTGGGCCTCGAACTCCTCGTGCTCGGCGTCCCAGGCGGGCTCCCAGTAGCCCTGGTCCTCGGCGTGGGCGGCCAGGTAGTCGGGGTCCTCGCGCATCTCAAGGGCCGCATCGGTGTCGGTCCAGGTGACCCAGTCGCCGAAGGCGAACTTCTCGGCCTGCTCGACCGTGGGGATGCGGGCGTACGGGGAGGCGAAGCCGGTGAAGCGGTTCGGGACGGCGTTCCCGAAGAGGGCGAGCGGGTCGTGGACCGTGTAGCCCTCGTCCTGCATGCACATGGAGCCGACGCGGTACTCCGCCTGGACCAGTTCCCAACTGAAGGTGGAGATGTTGACGATGCTCTGCTCGATCGCCTCGATGTCTTCATCGGTGACCTCGACGGGCTCCTCACCGCCGCAGGCGGTCAGGAGGAGCGGGAGCGACAGGAGCGCGAGTGCGGGTCGGCGCATGGAGTGGCCCTTCGACGGGGAGGCGGACATCAGAGTAGATGCGCCGAAACCGCCCGAAGGTTGCACGAGCGGCCGGGATCAGCGGCAGGCGGCGAGGCGGTCGAGGAGGGCGGTGGTCTTCTCGAACTCGTCGGCGAGCTTGTCGGTGAGCAGGGACAGGGCCTCGTAGATGCGGCCGGCGGCGAGGAGCGTGTTCACGATGTCCAAGGCGAGCCGGGTGAGCTTGCTGCGGGTGGACAGCAGCACGTCGATCACGGACGAGGGGTTCCCGAGGATCATGGAGATCAGGCTGACGGCATCCATGATGGACTCCACGTAGAGGGTCTTCGCGCGGTTGTTGAGGGCCTGCGCGAATTCGGCGGTGCGCTCCATGAGCTCTTGCAGGAGAGCGGCGACGAGGCGCGCGGTGAACACGGCGTCCTGGTACTCGGCAAGACGCTGGACGGCGGCGTCCCTTGCGGCGCCTTGCCATTGGACATCGAGCATGTCGGCGACCGCGCCGCTGAGATGCTGCGACAACGTGTTCAGAGCGGCCTCGGTCTCGCGCCACATGGTCGCGGAGAGGCCGAGCCGCTCGGGGTTGCACAGCGCCAGGCCGACCGCGTCCTGGAGCGGCTGGGCGGCGGCGAGCAGGATGTCGAGGCCCATGCTCACGACCTCGCCCGCGATGGAGGCGGGGTCGGGACCGTCGTAGTTGGCGTAGGCGAGGTCCACGATCTCCGACATCTGCAGATACAGCGCGACCAGCGACTGGGCGAGGACGAGCAGGTCGTCGTGGCTGGCGTCGCCGTCGAAGAGCCGGTCGAGGGGTTCATCCCCAGCGTCGAGCTGGTCGCGGATGTTCTTGATCCGCTTGTAGTACGGGTCGCCGTCGCGGCGGGCGCGCACGAGGTCGTCGATGCCGTAGTCGGTGTCGCCCTCGGCGCTCGTCTGGCTGCCCCAGCCGGTGTGGCGGGGCTTGTCGGACATGTCGATCGGGTCGGTCACGGCGCGGTCCTCGGGTAGGCGCCGTCGCTGCCTTGCGGGTCGCCGCCGGTGCCGGGACCCGGTTGCGTGGTCGGGCCCGGTCCGGGGTGGGAGCCGGTGCCGGGGCCGGGCTGCGTGGCCGGGCCGGGGCCCGGATGGCTGCCGGTGCCGGGGCCCGGGCCGGGGCGGAACAGGTCGACGATCGCGCCGAAGTCGATGCCGGCCTTGCCGTCCGCGTGTTCGTAGTCGCCGCAGGAGCCGTCGATGCCGGAGGCGAGGCCGTCGAGGGCCGGGCCGAGCCTGCCGAGGACGGCGACCGTCCGAGCGGCCGCGTCCCCGTACGATCCGGCGAAGAGCAACCCCGCGGGTCCCCACGCCCATCCGGGCGGGTCCGCTTCGGCCGCATAGGAGGCGACCTCGTCGAACTCGGGGGCGAGGGCGCGCAGCCGCGCGGCGGTCTCGCGGACGGCGGAGGTATTGACTTGGAAGCCGTTGTGTCCCATGGACGGTCTCCCCGGGTGCGCGACGGGCCCGAGGGGCGGGCCCTATCGCCCACTATATGGAGGTACGGCCACCTGCAGGGGGCGGCTCAGACGTGGTCGCGCCAGGTGTGGTTCGGGTCGTAGCCGAGGAGCCTGCGGGCCTTGTCGATCGAGAGGAGCGTCTCGTGGCCGGAGACGGGCCGCTTGAGTTCGAGGTCCGGGTAGTGGGCGGCGACGAGGTCGGCGGTCGGAGTAGTCATGACCGTGTCGGGGGAGGCGATCACGAAGACCTCCTTGCCGGTGCCCTCGCGTTCGAGGCCGAGGCGCACGGCCAGCGCGCCGTCGCGGGCGTCGATGTAGGACCAGAGGTTCCACTGGCGCAGTGCGGGATCGTCGTTGAAGGACGGGAACTTCGCGTAGTCCTCGGGGTACATGACGTTGGAGAACCGCAGGCCGGTGGCCTTCAGGTCCGGGTTCCAGCGGCAGAACTGGTCGACCATGGTCTCCTCCATGGTCTTGACGAGGGAGTAGGTGGATTCGGGGCGCGGGGCGTACTCCTCGTCGACGGGGAGGTACGGGGGCGGGGTCTCGAAGGGGAGGCCGAGGACAGTTTCGCTTGAGGCCCAGACGATGTTGTCGATCCCGGCGAGGCGGGCGGCGGCGAACACGTTGTAGCTCGCGAGCATGTTGTTGCGGAAGACCGCGGAGTTCGGCTGGAGGCCGGGGGCGGGGATCGCGGCGAGGTGGACGAGGGCGTCGACGCCGTCGTAGCGGTCGTCGATGCGGGTGAGCGCCTCGACCGCCTGACCGTAGTCGGTGAGGTCGATCTGGGAGTAGGGGTCGTGGCCGTCGGGCGAGGGGCGCCGGTCGAGGTTGACGACGTCCCAGCCGTGCTCGACAAGGTGGCGGACGACCGCCCTGCCGAGCTTGCCGCTGCCTCCGGTGACCGCTGCGCGCGCCATCGCGCCTCCCCTTGATCGTGGCCTGTGCGACACCAGTGTGGCAGGATCATGCGAATGACGGCAACGCTGGACCTCGGGTCGCATCAGATCATCGCTTTGACCGACGGGGTGGGGCCGTTCCTCTCCTCGCGGGCGGAGGCGTTCCCGGACGCGACGCCGGAGCAGTGGGCGGACGCGGACGCGCTCGATCCCGATGCGGTGGACGCGAACGGCGAGTGGGTGCTCCAGTTCCGGGCCTTCGCGATCCGCTCGGACCGGGGCGTCACGCTGGTGGACACCGGGATCGGTCCGGCCGGGGCCCCGGCGGCCTCGTGGACGCCGGTGCCGGGGCGGCTCCCGGAGGAGCTGGCGGCGGCCGGGATCGACCCGGCCGAGGTCGACCGGGTCGTGCTGACCCATCTGCACTCGGACCACATCGGCTGGGCCGTGGTGGGCGACGATAAGCACCCTTACTTCCCGAACGCCGAGTACCTGTTGCAGCGCAAGGAGTTCGAAGCGATCGAGGCGATCAACCCGAAGCTGGAGGGCCAGATCATCGCGCCGCTGCTCGGCGCCGAGCGCCTGCGCCTCCTCGACGGCGACACGCGGCTGCCCACCGGCGAGCGCGTCGTGGCGACCCCGGGGCACACCCCCGGCCACCAAAGCGTCCTCGTCGAATCGGGCCGCGACCTCGCCGTCGTCACCGGCGACCTGCTGGTCCACGCCATCCAGCTCGCCCACCCCGCCCTCGAATACGCCCACGAGATGGACCGCCCCGCCGCCAAGCGCTCCCGCGAGGCGATCCTCGCCACCGACGCCGCGATCCACCTGGCTACACCGCACTTGACCAGGCCGTTCGTCAGGGTCTGACACGGGCGCGTGCGGGGGTGACACGCGCGTGCACCGCCGATGACATGCGGGCCGCGAACCATGGGTTCCGTCAACCGACAAGGTTCGAAGGGAAACCCGCATGTCCACCGCATTCGAGACCGAAGGGCTCGTCAAGCGCTTCGGCGACTTCACCGCCCTCGCCGGGGTCGACCTGGCCGCCGAGGAGGGCACCGTCCTCGGCGTGCTCGGGCCCAACGGCGCGGGCAAGACCACCATGGTGCGCGTCCTCGCGACGCTCCTGCGCCCCGACGGCGGCGCCGCGCGGGTCGACGGCATCGACGTCACGCGCCGCCCCGACGAGGTGCGGCGCCGGATCGGGCTCACCGGGCAGTTCGCGTCCGTCGACGACGACCTGACCGGGATGGAGAACCTCCAGCTCATCGGCAGGCTCCTCGACCTGCGCGGCAGCGAGATCCGGTCCCGCACGAAGCAGCTCCTGGCCGATTTCGACCTCGCCGACGCCGCGAAGCGCACCGTCAAGACCTACTCCGGCGGGATGCGCCGCCGCCTCGACCTCGCCGCGAGCCTCATGGGCCGCCCGCGCACCGTCTTCCTCGACGAGCCGACGACGGGGCTCGACCCGGTCAAGCGCGAGGAGCTGTGGGGCGTCGTGCGCAGGCTCGTCGCCGACGGCACCACGGTCCTGCTCACCACGCAGTACCTCGAAGAGGCCGACGCGCTCGCCGACGAGATCAGCGTGTTCGACCACGGCCGCGTCATCGCGCACGGCACGCCCGCCGAGCTGAAGCGGATCGTCGGCGGGCAGTCGATCGTGGTGCGGCCCAGCGAGGCCGGCTCCATCGACGCCGTCGCCGGCCTGCTGCGGAAGTTCACCGGGCACGAGCCCGAGTCGCCGCAGCGCGGCGTGCTCGCCGTGCCCGCGGAGAACGAGCTCGTGTTCACCGCGATCGTCGCCGAGCTCGCGCTCGCCGGGATCGGCGTCACCGAGCTGGCGCTCCGCCTCCCCGACCTCGACGACGTGTTCTTCAAGCTCACCGGGCACGTCACCAGCAGCAACGACCAGAAAACGGAGGTGCCGGCATGACCGCCGTCCTCACCGCGCCCGCCGCGCCCGGCCTCGACGCCGCGGCCGTCAAGCGCCCGTTCGCGCTCGCGCGGCACTCGCTCGCGCTCGCCTGGCGCAACCTCGTCAAGACCATGCGGAACCCCGAGCAGCTGCTCGACGTGACGCTCCAGCCGATCATCTTCACCGCGATGTTCGGGTTCCTCCTCGGCGGCGCGCTCGCGGGCGACACCGCCGCGTACCTCCAGACGCTCGTGCCCGCGCTGATGGTGATGCTGACGCTGTTCGCGTCGATCCAGTCGGGCACGAACTTCTCCACGGACCTGAAGAGCGGCCTGTTCGACCGGTTCCGGTCGATGCCGATCGGGCGGTCCGCACCGCTCATCGGCGCGGTGCTCGGGGACGCGATCCGGTACGTGGTCACCATCGTCGTGCTGCTCGGGTTCTCGTACCTGCTGGGGTTCCGGATCGAGACCGACCCGGCGCGGGCGCTCGCGGCGTGCCTGCTCGCGATCGGGCTCGGGTTCGCGCTGAGCTGGGTGTTCCTGCTGCTCGGTGCGGTCATGAAGGAGCCGGGGTCGGTGCAGGGCATCGCGTTCATCGTGACGTTCCCGCTGACGTTCGGCACGAACATGCTCACCCCGACCGCGTCGATGCCCGGCTGGCTCCAGGCGTGGATGGACGTGAACCCGTCGGTGTACGCGATGGACGCGGCGCGCGGGCTCATGGTCGGCGGGCCGGTCGCCACGCCGGTCGCGGTGACCCTCGCGTGGATCGCCGGGATCATCGCGGTGTTCGCGCCGCTCGCGGTCGCGGCCTACCGGCGGCGCACCTGATCCCTGCGCCTGGCAAGGGGCGCAGAGGGATCGGGACTAATCCAACTGGGAAGCACCGCGCGAGCGCCGGGCCTCCGGGTCCGGCTCTCGCGCTTTGCACGCCCGCTCCAGACGGGCGAGGGCCGCGTCCCGGTCGAGGGCGCGGCCGTGCCGCGCCGCCGCCTCGAAGGGCTCGGCGCCGAGGCGTTTGCGAAGGGCGCGTTCGAGGATCGCGGCGTCGACGTCGAACCGGTCGGGGGCGCCGCGGAGCTCGTCGGCGACGCCGAGGAGCTCGGCCGCGGCGGCGTCGTCGCCTCCGGCCGCCGCGAAGGACCCGGCGGCGATGGCGACCTTCGCGAGGACCGGCATGTCGAGCGCCGAGTGCGCGGCGTCGAAGGACTCGGCGAGGAGGCGGCGGGCGCCCTCCTGGTCGTCGCGGGCGAGGGCGGTGAAGATCCGGGCCCGCGACATCAGCGCAGTCCACTGGGGAGGCACGATGACCCACTGGTCCTCGCGCAGCCCGTCGGCGACGGTGTAGTGGCGCTCGGCGTCCTCAAGGCGCCCTTCGAGGCGGGCGAGGTCGCCGAGTCCCAGGTGGGCGAACAGGGCCTCGCGGCCCGCCGAGGGGTGGTCCCGGTCGGCCTCGGCCTCGGCGATGACCGCTTCGAGGGCCTCGCGGGCCTCGTCATTGCGTCCCTCGCGGATCAGGGCGCTCGCGAGGATGGTGCGGGTCTGGATCGCGGCGGCGCCCGGGCTCAGTTCGCGTTGCAGCGCAATGGACTCCTCCAGGGCGGCGACGGCCGGTTCGAGGTCGCCGAACATGAGGCCGATCTGGGCGAGCCAGTTGAGCGCGTGGTAGAGGCCGAACCGGTCGCCGGTGTCGCGGAAGCCGGAGGCGGCTCGGCCGAGGTCCACGCGCATCTCGGTCATCTCGCCGCGGTCTTCGAGCAGGAGCGCGCGCAGCATCCAGAGCACGGAGCGGACCCACGGGTCGGGGTGGGCCATGCGCCGCTCGATGCAGGCGAAGCCGCCGTCGTGCTCGTCGATGAACATGAGCAGCAGGGGTTCGGCGAGGACGAGCAGCGGGTGGTCGGGGTAGGGCGCGGCGGCGCGGACGACGGCGTCGAACTCCTCGATGATGCCGTCGGTCTGGAAGGTGCCGCACATCATCCGGTTGATCACGGCCATGCCCTGCACCACGACGCGGGATTCGTCGGGGGCGGGGCCGGGGACGGCCAGCGCCGCGTCGAGCCAGCCGGTGACCTCGGGGCGGGCGCCCGCGTAGAGCCAGTGGATGCACATGGCGGCGGCGAGGCGCACGGCCGTGTCGGCGTCGCCGCCGCCGACGGCGAAGTGGAAGGCGGCCAGGAGGTTCCCGCGTTCGGCGTCGAGGCGGCGCATCCACTCGATCTGGTCGGGGCCGCGCAGGTGCGGCTCGGCGGCCTCGGCGAGTTCGAGGGCGTAGGCGGCGTGCGCTTCGTGGGCCTTGACGAGGCGGCCGGTCTCGGCGAGGCGCTCCTGGCCGTACTCGCGGATGGTCTCCAGCATGTGGAAGCGGCCCGATCCGGTGGACTGGAGGATCGACTTGTCCGCCAAGGAGGTCAGGGTGTCGAGGGAGGCGCCGAGCCATTCGGCGGCGTCGATGGACAGGCCCCCGGCGAAGACGGAGGCGGATTCGGCGAGGTCCCGTTCGGACGGTTCGAGGAGGTCCCAGCTCCAGGCGACCACGGCGCGGAGGGTCTGGTGGCGCGGGAGGGCGGTGCGGGAGCCGCCGGTGAGGAGCAGGAAGCGGTCGCCGAGGCGGTCGGCGACCTGCGGGAGGTCGAGGGTCCGGAGCTTCGCGGCGGCGAGCTCGATGGCGAGGGGGAGGCGGTCGAGCCGGTCGCAGAGGGCCGCGACGTCAGCCGCGTTCGATGCGTCCACGGTGAACCCGGGGCGGACGGCGGCGGCGCGGTCGGCGAAGAGCCGTTGGGCCGCTTGGGAGCCGAGGGGGCCGATGTGGCAGACGGTCTCGCCGGTGATGGCGAGCGGTTCGCGGCTGGTGGCGAGGATGCGCAGGTCGGGGCAGGCGCCTAGGAGGCGGTCGGCGAAGTCGGCGGCGGCGTCGATGAGGTGCTCGCAGTTGTCGAGCACGAGGAGCGCGGGCCGGCCCGCGAGGGCCTCGACGAGGAGTTCGAGGGTGGCGGCTGGGGCGCGGCGCTCGGCGGGGTCGGTGTCGAAGGCGCCCACGGCTTCCGCGGCGGCGCGGGCGACGCCCTCGGGGTCGGTGACGGGCGCGAGTTCGGCGATCCAGGCGCCGCCGGGCGGGGCGGTGGAGGCGGCGGCGGAGGTGGCGAGGCGGGTCTTGCCGACGCCGCCGGGGCCGCAGAGGGTGACGAGGCGGGCGTTGCCGAGGGCGGCGGCGATCTGTGCGCGTTCGGGTTCGCGGCCGACGAAGCTGGTGAGCGGGGCGCGGAGGTTGCCGCGGGTGCGGGCGGGCTTCGGCGGCGCCGGTTCGAGGAGTCGCATGTGGACGGCCTGGAGGTCGGGGCCGGGGTCGGCGCCGAGCTCGTCGGCGAGGCGGCGGCGCAGCGCGTCGTAGCGGGCGAGCGCCTCGGCGCCTTGGCCCGCGGCGAGGAGGGCGCGGAAGTACAAGGCGTGCAGGCGTTCCCGGAGGGGGTGCGCGGCGGCGGCCTCGGCGAGCGCGGGGAGCGGCGCGGCTGCGGCCGCGCCGGAGGCGAGTTCGGCCTCGGCCCAGTCCTCGACGGCGGCGAGGCGGGTCTCTTCGAGCGCGGCGATCGCGCTGAGCGCGTCGGGGGTGTCGGCGAGCGCGGGGCCGCGCCACAGGCCCAGCGCCTCGGCGAGGAGGCCGCGGGCGGCGGGGTCCCCGGCCCGGAGCGCGCGGCGGCCCGCGGCGGCGAGGCGTTCGAAGCGGAGCAGGTCGACGGCCTCGGGGTCGGCTTCGAGGCGGTACCCGCCGGGGACGGACGCGACGGCGCCGGGCGGCAGGAGGCGGCGCAGGCGCGCGACCAGGGATCGGACCGCGGAGGCGGGGTCGGCGGGGCCGTCCTCGGGCCACACGGCCGCGGCGAGCGATTCGGCGGCGACGGGCCGCCCCGCGCTCTGCGCGAGGCGGGTCAGCAGGGCGCGGAGCCGGGCCCCGGCGACCTCGACGGGCCCGTCTGCGGTCCCGACCGCGAGCGGCCCCAGCACCCCGACCGTGAACGTAGAGGCGTCGAGTGGCGGCATGAGATGAATATACGTCGCCGGGCGCAGCGGCTTTCGCTTCGCGAGTCCGCGCGGGCGGGGACAGTGCCCCCGCTGCGAGGCCGCGCGGCCGGCACCCGTTCGGGTGACACATCGCCCGCGGTGGCCGGTTGCTGTCGGACCCCTCGGCAAGTCTTGGCGCTACGGTCCCCCGGGTGGGTGGGGGTTAGGGACGGCTCGAACCTCTGCCTATCGCGAGCGCCTCGAAATCGACCAGCAGGTCGGCGCGGTCGCGGACGAGGCGGATCCGCTCGGCGTTGCGCTCGTCGACCTCGGCGACCCAGGACCGGGCCCGCTCGGGGGTCTTGCCGAAGCGCTCGTGGCGGGCGATGAGGCGCTCCAGGCGCAGCGGCTCGGGGGTCTCGCAGTACCAGACCTCGGTGAGCGCGGCGCGCACCGCGGGCCACGGGCCCGACTCGTCGAGCAGGTAGTTCCCCTCGGTCACGACCACCGCGGCCTCGGGCGGGACCGCGATCGACCCGGCCACGGGCTCCCCCACCGTGCGGTCGAACTCCGGCGCGTACACGGTGCCGCGCTCGACGGCGATCCGCTCCAGGAGCGAGCGGTAGCCGCCGCCGTCGAACGTGTCGATCGCGCCCTTGCGCCCGCGCCGCCCCAGCCGCACCAGCTCGGCGTTCGCCAGGTGGAAGCCGTCCATGGGCACCTGCACCGCGCGCGTGCCGCCCGCGTCGAGCGTGCGCGCCAGCCACTCGGCGAGGGTCGTCTTGCCCGCGCCGGGGCATCCGGCGATGCCGATGAGCACCCGGCCGCCCGCGTCCAGGGCCTTGACGCGCTCCAGCAGCGCCTGGGGGTCGTTCGCGAAGTCCACGCGCCGAACCTAGCCCACGGGCTCCGCGGCCCCGCAGAGGCTGCTCAAAACCGGACGCGGCCACGGTGATCGGGGTTACGGTGACCGGGTCAGAGGCCCTGCGGACCGCGGAGTCGCGGGCCTGGCGAAACCGCACGGAGGCGACATGAAAGCCCTGCAATACCGCGAGATCGGCGCGGCCCCCGAGGTCGTCGAGATCCCCACGCCCGAGCCGGGACCAGGCGAGGTCCTCCTCAAGGTCACCGCCGCCGGGGTGTGCCATTCCGACATCGCCGTCATGGAGTGGCCCGCCGAGGGCTTCCCGTACGCGCTGCCGCTCACGCTCGGCCACGAGGGCGCGGGCACCGTCGAGGCGCTCGGCGACGGCGTCACGGGCGTCGAGGTCGGCGAGTCCGTCGCCGTGTACGGCCCGTGGGGCTGCGGGCGGTGCATCAAGTGCGCCGCGGGCGAGGAGAACTACTGCCAGCGCGCCCAGGAGCTGGGCATCAACCCGCCGGGTCTCGGTTCGCCCGGCGCGATCGCCGAGTACCTGATCGTCGACGACGCCCGGCACCTCGTCCCGCTCGGGGACCTCGACCCGGTGCAGACCGTGCCGCTCACCGACGCGGGGCTCACCCCGTACCACGCGATCAAGCGGTCGCTGCCGAAGCTGACGCCGGGTTCGACGGCGGTCGTCATCGGCACCGGCGGGCTCGGGCACGTCGCGGTGCAGGTGCTGCGGGCGGTCTCGGCCGCGCGGGTCGTGGCGCTCGACGTCTCGGAGGACAAGCTGGAGCTGGCGCGGAAAGTCGGTGCGCACGAGGCGTTCCTGTCGAACGAGGAGGCAGCGGGCAAGGTGAAGGAGCTGACCGGCGGGGTCGGCGCGCAGGCGGTGTTCGACTTCGTGGGCGTGGGCCCGACCGTGGCGACCGCGGGCGCGTGCGCGGCCGTTGAGTCGGACGTGACGATCGTGGGGATCGGCGGCGGCACGCTGCCGGTCGGGTTCGGGGCGCTGCCGTTCGAGGTGTCGGCGAAGGCGCCGTACTGGGGCACGCGCGACGAGCTGATCGAGGTGCTCGACCTGGCGCGCGGCGGCCACGTGGACGTGCACGTGGAGACGTTCTCCCTGGACGAGGCGCCAGAGGCGTACGAGCGGCTGCACGCGGGCCGGATCAACGGGCGCGCGGTGATCCTGCCGAACGGCTGAGCGTGTGCGCAGGGGCGGCCCGGCCGGGGTTCCGGCCGGGCCGTTTGACATTTCCGGAACCCTAGATCTACGATGCATAGAACAGCAAGGCATAGAAGTTCTAGGTACGAAGGAGGCGCCCCCTCATGCACATCGCGAAAGACCTCGTGGCGGCCTCGGCCACCCCGCTCGTGCTCGGCATCCTCGCCGAGGAGGAGAGCTACGGCTACGCGATCCTCAAGGAGATCGCCGAGCGGTCCGGCGGGCGGCTGGAGTGGACCGAGGGCCTGCTCTACCCGCTGCTGCACCGGCTCGAACGGCTCGGACACGTCGAGTCCACCTGGCGCACGCCCGAAGGCGGGCGGCGCCGCAAGTACTACGCCATCACCGAGGACGGGCGCCGGGAGCTCGCCGAGCAGCGGCGCCAGTGGGCGGCCGTCACCGATGCGCTCCAGGACATCTGGGAGACCACCCGCACCCTCGGACCGGCCGCGCCCAGGGCGATGGAGGCCTGACATGACCGACACCGACATCGAGGCGCAGGTGACCGAGTGGCGCGCTTATATGCTGCGCCGCAAGGCGATCAGCGAAGCCGACGTGGACGAGCTGGAGGACCACCTGCGCGAGCGGGTCGGCGACCTGACCGCGGCGGGCCTCAAGCCCGACGAGGCGTTCCTCATCGCCGTCAAGCGCATGGGCCGCATGGACGAGCTGTCCCGCGAGTTCGCCCGCGAGCACTCCGACCGGCTGTGGAAGCAGCTCGTGCTCGACCCCGACCGGGACGCCGCCGCCGACGCGGAGCGGCGCCGCGGCCTGCTCGTCATGATCGTGTGCGCCGCATTGGGAGTGGTCGCGATCAAGGCCCCCGCGCTGTTCGGACTCGGATTCGACGACTCCGGGGACTTCTACGCCCGCAACATGGGCCTGCTCGTGCTCGCGCCGCTCGCGGTCTACTTCGCGTGGCGCCGCAGGCTCGGCACGGGTTCGATCGCGGCGGTGGCGGTCCTGTTCGCCGTCGGCGCGGTCGCCAACAACGCCTACCCGCTCGACGCCGACTCGCAGTCGGTGGTGCTCAGCGCGATCCACCTGCCGCTCATGCTGTGGTTCGTCGTCGGCATCGCCTACGCGGGCGGCGAATGGCGGTCGGGGCGCAGGCGCATGGACTTCATCCGGTTCTCCGGCGAGTGGTTCATCTACCTGGTCCTCATCGGACTCGGCGGCGGGGTGCTCACCGGGTTCACCGCAGGCGTGTTCGGCGCGATCGGCGTCGACGCCGAGGTGTTCGTCTCCGAATGGCTCGTGCCGTGCGGGCTCGCCGCCGCGGTCGTGGTGGCCGCGTGGCTGGTCGAGGCCAAGCAGTCGGTCATCGAGAACATGGCCCCGGTGCTCACCCGCGTGTTCACGCCGCTGTTCGCCGTCACGCTCGTCGCGGTGCTCGTCGCGATCGGCGTGACCACCAATGCGATCGACGTCGAACGCGACATGCTCATCCTGTTCGACCTGCTCCTGGCGGTCGTCCTCGGCCTGGTGCTCTACTCCATCTCGGCGCGCGACGCCGAGGCGAAGCCCGGGGTGTTCGACTGGATGCAGCTCGCGCTCGTCGTGAGCGCCCTGCTCATCGACGTCCTCGTGCTCGTCGCGATCCTCGGCCGCATCACCGAATGGGGGTTCACGCCGAACAAGAGCGCCGCGCTCGGCGAGAACCTCGTGCTCTTCGCGAACCTCGCGTGGACCGCATGGCTCTATGTCTCGATCATCAGGCGCCGCAAGCGGTTCGCGCAGCTCGAAGACTGGCAGACGAACTACATGCCCGTCTACGCGGCGTGGGCGGCCGTCGTGGTCCTGCTCTTCCCGCCCCTGTTCTCGTTCGCCTGAGAGGAAACCGCCGCGGGCCGCCCTGGGAGGAGGGCGGCCCGCGGTCACCTGTGCGGTCCCGAAGGTGCGGTCGGGCCCGGAGGTCTAATCCGAGCCGAAGGCGGAGTCGAAGGACGCCTCCGGGGGCTCGAAGTTCAGGTTCCGCACGAACTCCACCGCTTCGGCGGCGCCGCGCAGGCGGTCCATCCCGGCGTCCTCCCACTCCACGGAGATCGGACCGGAGTAGCCGATGCGGCCCAGCACGCGGAAGCAGTCCTCCCACGGCACGTCGCCGTGGCCGGTCGAGACGAAGTCCCAGCCGCGCCGCGGGTCGCCCCACGGCAGGTGCGAGCCGAGGCGGCCGTTGCGGCCGTCGAAGCGCTTGCGCGCGTCCTTGCAGTCCACGTGGTAGATCCGGTCCCGGAAGTCCCACAGGAACGCGGCCGGGTCGATGTCCTGCCACACCATGTGGCTCGGGTCCCAGTTGAGCCCGAACGCGGTCCGGTGCCCGACCGCTTCGAGCGCGCGGTGCGTCGACCAGTAGTCGTAGGCGATCTCCGAGGGGTGCACCTCGTGCGCGAACCGCACGCCCGCCTCGTCGAACACGTCGAGGATCGGGTTCCAGCGGGCCGCGAAGTCGTCGTATCCCGCCTCGATCACCGCCTCCGACACGGGCGGGAACATCGCCACGTACTTCCACACGGCCGAGCCGGTGAAGCCGATGACGGTGTCCACGCCGAGCTTCGCGGCGGCCCGCGCCGTCGCCTTCATCTCCTCGGCGGCGCGCTGCCGGACCCCTTCGGGGTCGCCGTCGCCCCACACGCGGGAGGGCACGATCGCCTTGTGGCGGTCGTCGATCGGGTCGTCGCAGACCGCTTGGCCCACGAGATGGTTCGAGACGGCCCACAGGCCCAGGCCGTGCGATTCGAGAATGGCCCTGCGGTCGGCGACGTAGTCGTCGTCCTCGGCGGCGCGCACCACGTCGAGGTGGTCGCCCCAGCAGGCCACTTCGAGCCCGTCGTAGCCCCACGAGGCCGCGAGGCGGCACACCTCTTCGAACGGCAGGTCCGCCCACTGGCCGGTGAACAGCGTGATCGGTCTAGGCATGCAGACTCCTCAGGTAGGTCAGGCCGTCGACGGCGATGGCGTCCTGGGTCGGCGCCAGGGGCCGCCAGATCGACGCGGCGGTGGCGATGGTCGCATTGTGCGCCGTGAACGACTCGATGACAAGCGGTCCGCGATATCCGGCACCGTCGAGCGCCGCCGTGATCGCGGGCCAGTCGAGGTGGTCGCGGCCCGGCGCGCCCCGGTCGTTCGCCGAGACCTGCACGTGCGCGATCCTCCCTGCGGCCCTTGCGATCGCCGCGGGGATGTCGGTCTCCTCGATGTTCATGTGGTAGACGTCCAGGGCGAGCCCGGTCCCGGGCAGGCCGTCGAGCGCTTCGAGTGCCTGGTCCACAGTGTTCACGACGCTGGTCTCGTAGCGGTTCAGCGGCTCCACCGCGACGGTGATCCCCCGCGCGGCGGCGTACTCGGCGACGGGCCGGAGGTTCGCCCGCAGCTGTGCATAGGCCGCCGCGCGGTCGCCGATGCGCCAGGTCCGGCCGACCGACGCGTACGCGGGCCCGGCGATCACCGGCGACCCGACCGCGGCGGCGGCGTCCACGACGCCGCGCAGGTACTCCTGCGTCGCGGCGACGGTTTCCTCCGGGGCGTCGAGGAGCTCGCGTCCCGGGCCCATGACGAGGACCACCGTGGCGTCGAGGCCGAGTTCCGCGAGCAGCTCGGCGGCCTTCGCGGGTTCCCAGTCCCCTATGGACTCCACCGGCAGCTCGATCGCGTCGAACCCCCAGTCGCGGATCCGCGGCGCGAGCCGGGCCAGGGCCTCGTCGTCGAGCGGCGAGGCCCAGACCCAGGTGTTGACGCCGATGCGGCTCAACGGTCCTGCCACGCTTCGGGGAAGCCCGGCAGGTCCTCGCCGCCGAACTTGGCGTAGTGCAGTGAAGGCATGTCGGCGTTCACCTCCAGGTACTGGTCGCGCTCGGCCTCGGTGATCGGGTCCTGCGGGAGCACCCACTCCGACGGGACCTGCTCCCCCGCGAGGATCATCGTCGCGGCGATCACCGGCGTGCGCCACTGGAAGTTCGAGTACACGGGCGCGAGCGCGGTCATGCCGGTCTCCTGCCACTTGCGCATGAACGACAGCTCGTCCTCGCCGGTCATCACCGGGTAGGGCTTGCCGGCGTCCTCGAACGCCTCGATGGCCGCGACGGCGCCGTCCCCGGCGTCCATCCAGATGCCGTCCACGTCGCCGCGCTGGAGGTACTGCGTGACGATGTTCTTGATCTCCGCGGCGTCGCCGCCGGTGAACTCGTTCCCGAGGATCTCCAGCTCGGAGTCCGCGAAGATCTCCTGGGCCGCGGCCCAGCGGTTCTCCAGGACGTCCACGCCCGGGAGGATGCGCAGCGCCAGGACCTTGTCGCCCGGCTCCAGGTTGTCGACGAGGAACTCGGCGGCGTCGGCGCCGAACGCGTAGCCGCCGATCGGGTGGATGAACGTGACCGCGCAGTCGGTGTTGACGCCGCGGTCGAACACGATCACCGGGACGCCCGACTCGCAGGCCGCTTCCACTGCGGGCGTGAGGGTCGCGGTGGTCGACGGGGAGATGATGAGCGCGTCGCAGTCGCCGGAGTCGACGAACGCCTGGATGTCGCTGATCTGCTGGTCGTCGTCGTCCCCGGCGTCGGAGTGCCGGAACTCGCCGATCTTGCCTTCGGCCTGGAGGACCTCGACCTGCTGCTGCATGGTGATCCAGCCGGTCACGCGCCACGGGTTCGACACCGACGCGTTCGAGAAGCACACGGTGGCGTCGCCGCCCTCCTGCGCGAACTCGGTCGTGTCGATCCACTCGGGCTCGATGGCCTGGAGCCACGGGGCCGCCGGGTCCCCTTCGGGTTCGATGTCGCGCTGGGCGAGCTGCTCGTCGTAGTCGGCCTGGACGAACCACTCGTCGCCCGATTCGGCTGCGGTGGTGGCGTCGTCCGCTTCGTCGGTCGGGGCGTCGGTGGTGCACGCGGTGGCGAGCAGGATGCCCAGGGACGCCGCGGCGGCCGCGGCTATGCGTGTGGTCCGCATGGTGTGTGACCTTCTTTTCATGAGGGAGTAGGAGTTGCGGTGGCGGTCGGAACGGGTCGTGCGCGCGCCCGCGCCGCGTAGGCGACGGCGGCGATGATGATGGCGCCCTGCACGGCGGGCCGGAGCGTCGCGGGGAGCGCCATCTGGTTGAACAGGGTGAACAGGCCCTCGATGACCAGGGCCCCGGCCATCGCGGCGAGCACGGAGCCGCGGCCGCCGCCGAGGACGACGCCGCCGAGGACCACCGCGGTGATCACGGTGAACTCCAGGCCGTCGCCGACCTGCGCGGAGACGCCCGCGAAGCCGCCGATGAGGACCCCGGCGACGGTGGCCGACAGTCCTGAGAGGACGAACGCGAGCGTGCGGGCGGTGTCGACGCGGGCGCCCGAGAGGGCCGCGGCGCGCTCGTTGTCCCCCGCGGCCAAGAGGATGCGGCCGAAGCGGGTGCGCATCAGCAGCACCGCGCCCGCGCCGAGGGCGACCATGATGAGCAGGGCCCACGGGATCTGGCCGAGGACCGGCACGTCCTCGATGCCCATGCGGCCGGGGACGCGGAACGCTTCGGAGAGGCTGCCGGTCGGGGCGCCGCCCGTCCACAGCCTGATGGCGCCGTAGAGGACCAGGAGCATCCCGAGGGTCGTGATGAACGACTGGACCTTCAGCGCGGTGGTGATGAGCCCGTTGACGAGGCCCACCGCGATCCCGAAGAGCGCCATGACGATGAGCACCGGAACCGTGCGGGACTCCTCGCCGTCGATGAGGCGCGCGGCGATCACGACCTGGGCGCCGACGAGCGCGCCCACGGACAGGTCGAAGTTCCCCGAGACGATCACGAAGTACTGGCCCGCGGCCAGGATCACCAGGGGCGCGGCCTGCTTGAGGAACGCCATGAGCGAGGGGCCCGCGAAGAACCCGGGGTTCATCGCGAACACGGCCGCGAAGACGAGGACGAGCAGGATGAAGACGGTCGCGGTCGGGTTCGTCGCCCGCGCGAGCAGCTCCCGGGCGCGGGTCATGACGCCCTCCCTTCGGCGAAGCGGGGCCGCCGCGCGTGGCGGTCGAGCTGGCGGCGGGCGTAGATGGCGACGGCCGCGATGATGACCACCCCGCGCAGCACGTCCTTCGCGAACGGATCGATCTGGAGGACGTTGAACACGGTGTCGAGGACGGCGAGGATCGCCACGCCCGCAACCGTTCCGGCGACGCCGCCCTTGCCGCCGAGGAGCAGCGTCCCGCCCAGGACCACCGCGGCGATGGCGTCGAGCTCGTAGAGGTTCGTGTACGCCTCGGCCGAGCCGGTGCCGAAGCGCGCCGCCAGCAGGAGCCCGGCGGCCCCGGCCGTCATGCCGCAGAGGATGTGGGCGACGAGGAGGGTGCGGCCGGTGCGGATGCCGGACATGCGGGCCACGTCGGCATCGCCGCCCACGGCGTACATGTGGTGGCCGATGCGCGTGGAGCGCAGGAACCAGATCGCGGCCGCGGCGACGAGGAGCATCACCAGGGCGGACACCGGGACGGGCCCGATGCGGGTGTACCCGAACTGCTGGAACACGGCGGGGACGTCCCCGGCCGGGCCCTTGTACTGGGTGTCCAGGTAGCCCTTGATGATCAGGCCCGTGCCGAGGGTCGTGATGAACGGGTTGACGCCGAGGTAGGCGGTGACCGCGCCGTTGAAGGCGCCCACGAACCCCGAGACGAGGAGCACCGCGGCGACGGCGAGCGGCACGTTCCCCGCCTGGCCGTCCATCGTGGTCGCGGCGACGAGGCTGGAGAGCGCCGCGGTGTACCCGACGGACAGGTCCAGGGACCGGCACAGGATCACCAGGGTCATGCCGATGGCGAGGAACCCGGTGAGGCTGGTGCGGGTGAGCATGTCCACGAGATTGGCGGTGGCGAACAGGTTCCCGCCGTCCATGGCGACGGCGGCGCCGCCGACGACGAGGACGCCCGCGAGCGCGAGGTAGATGAGGGCGGTGGTGCCGAGGCGGGGCCCGGCGAGGCGCTGGGTCATTCCGGGCCCCTTCCGGTCGCGTAGGCCATGACCTGCTGCTCCGTTGCGCCGCCGGGGAGTTCGGCGGCGATGCGGCCGTCGTGGAGGACGGCGATCCGGTCGGCGAGGCCGATGACCTCGATGAGCTCGGAGGCGATGAGGAGCACCGCGAGCCCTTCGGCGGCGAGTTCGCGGATCACCGAGTACAGCTTGTGCTTGGCGCCCACGTCGATCCCGCGGGTGGGCTCGTCGAGGACGATGATCCCGGGCTCGGCGGCGAGCCATTTCGCGACGACGACCTTCTGCTGATTGCCGCCGGAGAGGAACCGCACCTCCTGGTCCTCGCCGCGGGCGACGAGGTCGAGGCTGGAGAGGAGCCCCGAGACGCGGGCGAGGCGGGCGCGGGAGTGGACGCGGGCGTTGGCGTCGAGGACCATGCGGGCGTTAGCGCGCACGGACTGCCGCAGGGCCAGGCCCTGGGCCTTGCGGTCCTCGGTGACGAGCGCGATCCCGGCGTTGATGGCCTTGCGGGGCTTGGTGATGCGGATGGGCGCGCCGTCGACTTCGATCGAGCCGCGGGTGAACGGGGCGATCCCGAAGACGGCCTCGGCGATCTCGGTGCGGCCCGAGCCCTGGAGCCCGGCGAGGCCCACGATCTCTCCGGCGCGGACTTCGAGGTCGATCGCGTCGACACGGTCGTTCCCGCCGCCGGTGATCCTAAGTCTGACCTCGCCGGTCTCGGTGCCGGGCAGGCGGTCGGGGAACTGGGCCTCGATGCGGCGGCCGACCATCTTGGCGACCAGGTCGTCGGGGGTGATGTCGGCGGCGGCGGTGGTGTCGACGAGGCGGCCGTCCTTGAGGACGGTGATGCGGTCGCAGAGGTCGAAGATCTCCTTCAGCCGGTGGGAGACGTAGAGGACGGCGGTGCCGCGCTCGCGCAGGCGGCCGATGAGGCGGTAGAGGAGTTCGACCTCGGCGTCGGCGAGGGCGGCGGTGGGCTCGTCCATGCAGATGAGGTCGGCACCTTGGGAGAGGGCCTTCGCGATCTCGGTGATCTGCTGGTGCGCGACGGAGAGGGTGCCGACTTTCGCGGCGGGCGAGAGGTCCTCGACGCCGAGGTCGGCGAGCACGGCCGCGGTCGATTCGGTCATGGCGCGGCGGTCGATGAGCATGCGGCGCTTGGGTTCGCGCCCGAGGTGCACGTTCTCGGCCACCGTCAGCTCCGGGAGGAGGTTGAACTCCTGGAAGACCGAGGCGACCCCGGCCTGCTGGGCCTGGAGGGGGTGGGTGAAGGAGACGGCGCGGCCGTCCAGCTCGATGGTGCCGGCGTCCGCGGTGTGGACGCCCGCGAGGATCTTCATGAGCGTGGACTTGCCGGCGCCGTTCTCCCCCACCAGGGCGTGGACCTCTCCCGGCTCCATGGTGAGGTCCACAGCGGAGAGCACGGGGACGCCGAGGAAGGCTTTGTCGATGCCGCGCATGGCGAGCAGGGGGCCGGTCACCGCGGCACCTCCGCCCAGTCCCTGGTGCGGGCCGACTCGGCGACGGCCTCGGCGATGCGGGCGGCGCGCAGACCGTCGGCGAACACCGGCAGCCCGTCGGGGGCGCTCCCGGCGATCGCCGCGGCGGTGTCGGCCACGAACGCGTTGAAGCAGTCCTGGTAGCCCTGGGCGTGGCCGCCGGGGACGCGGGCGAGGCGCGCGGCGTCGGGGCTGAGGTGCTCGGGGTCGCGCATGAGCTCGCCGTTGACCTCGCGGCCGCCGATCCACAGCGTCTCGGGGCGCTCCTGGTCGAACGCGAGCGTGGCCTCGGAGCCCGAGATCTCCAGCAGGAGGCGGTTCTTGCGGCCCGCGGAGACCTGGCTGACCACGGTGGAGCCGATCATGCCGCCCGCGGTGGCGAACTGGAGCGTCACGATGTCCTCGGTGGCGACGTCCCGTCCGCCGCGGCGGCGGTTCGCGGTCGACAGCTGCGCCGAGACGGCGGTGATGCGGTCGCCCGAGACGAATTCGAGCAGGTCGCACCAGTGGGACCCGATGTCGCCGAACGCTCTCAGCGCCCCGCCGCGGTCGGCGTCCACGCGCCAGTTGTCGTCCTCGGGGCGCAGCAGCCAGTCCTGGAGGTAGGAGCCGTGGGCGAGGGTGAGGCGGCCGATGCCGCCCGCATTGACGCGGGCGCGGGCCTCGCGGACCATCGGGTGGAAGCGGTAGACGAACGGGACGGTGGCGACGACGCCCGCGGCCTCCGCGGCCTCGGTCATCTCGCGGGCGGCGCCGAGGTCGGTGGCGAGGGGCTTCTCGCACACTACGTGCTTCCCGGATTCGATGGCGGCCATGGCGATCGGATGGTGCAGGTCGTTCGGCACGCAGACGTGGACGACGTCGACCGCGTCGATGAGGTCCTTGACGTCGTCGAACACCGCCTCGGCCCGCAGCGACGGCGCGGCGCGGCGGGCCCGCTCGGGGGTCGAACCGGCGATCCCGGCGACGGCGCCGCCCGCGACGGCGATGGCGTGGGAGTGGACCCGCCCCATGAAGCCGGTGCCGATGACGGCGGCGCGGTAGGTCGCCTGCCGGTTGATCGTGACGTGAGCCATATGACGACCGTATGACAGACTTATGACGGAGCACAAGCAAAAGTTGTTCGCGTTATGAAACAGTTATGACGGCGGCCCGGCCGAACCGGTGTGGTTCACTAGTCGCGTGACTGATGGTTCGACCGAGCGGCACCGGACGGCCCCCGCGGCCGCCGCCGGTGCGGGCACCCTGCTCCAGCTGCTGCGGGACGGCGTGCCCCGCACCAGGTCCGAGCTCGCCGCGCTCACCGGCCTCGCGCGCTCCACCGTCACCGGCCGCATCGACGCCCTCCTCGCCGCCGGCCTCATCGCGCCCAGCGGCGAGACCGCCTCCACCGGCGGGCGGCCTCCCGCCACGTTCGCGTTCAACCCCGCCGCGCGGATCGTCCTCGGCGCCGACCTGGGCGCCACGCACGCGCGGCTCGCGGTGATCGACATGGCCGGGACGGTGCTCGCGGCCGTCAACGCCGACCTGGAGATCGCCTTGGGCCCCAAGGCGGTCCTGGACTGGGTGGTCGAGCACGGGCGGAAGCTCCTGAACGAGGTGGGTCGGCCGGTGGGCGACCTCCTCGGCATCGGCATCGGCCTCCCCGGCCCCGTGGAGCACTCCACCGGCCGCGCCGTCAACCCGCCGATCATGCCCGGCTGGGACGGCTTCGACGTGCCCTCCTATGTGCGCGAACGCATCCCGGTGCCGGTCCTGGTCGACAACGACGTCAACATCATGGCGCTCGGCGAGCACTTCGCCGCCTGGCCCGAATACGAGCACCTGCTCTTCATCAAGGCCGCCACCGGCATCGGCTGCGGCATCATCGTCGGCGGCCAGGTCTACCGCGGCGCCCAGGGCGCGGCCGGGGACATGGGGCACATCCGCGTCGCGGGCGCGGACGAAGCCCACTGCCGGTGCGGCAACACGGGATGCCTGGAAGCGGTGGCCTCGGGCGCGGCCATCGCCAGCGCCCTGACGGCCGAGGGCATCCAGGCGGGCGGCTCGCTCGACGTCGTGGAACTGGCCCGCTCCGGCTCCATCCCCGCGCTGCAACGAGTCCGCCAGGCCGGGCGCGACATCGGCGAGGTGCTCGCCGGGGCCGTCAACTTCTTCAACCCCTCGATCATCGTCATCGGCGGGTCCCTCGCCCTCGCGGGCGACCACCTCATCGCGGGCGTGCGCGAAGTGATCTACCAGCGCTCGCTCCCCTTGGCCACCAGGCACCTCCGCATCGCCGCCGCCCGCACGGGCGAGTCGAGCGGCGCCATCGGCGCCGGGGTGATGGTCATCGAGCACGCCCTCGACCCCGCGCGCCTCGACGCGGGCACGGATTCTCTGAAGAACGGATGATCATGCAGCGCACCACACTCGGCAAGACCGGCATCAGCGTCACGCCGCTGTGCTTCGGCACCAGCACCATCGCCGGGTTCACCGGGATCTACGGGTACGAAGTGGACGACGAACGCGCGGTCGAGACGATCCTCGCGGTCTTCGACAGCGACATCAACTACCTCGACACCGGCAACAACTACGGCAAGGACGGCCTCGCGGAACGCCGTATCGGCGAGGCGATCCGCCGCCGCGGAGGCCTCCCCGTCGGCTTCGTCCTCCAGACCAAAGTAGACGCCGACCCCGAGACCGGCGACTACTCCGGCGCCCGCGTCCGCCGCTCCCTTGAGGAGAGTCTTGAACGCCTCGGCCTGGACCGCGTCCCGATCCTCGCCCTCCACGACCCGGAGTTCATGAGCCAGGACGGCTTCGCCCCCGGCGGCGCGCTGGAGGCGCTGGTCGCGATCCGCGACGAGGGTCTGGTCGACCACCTCGCGGTGGCCGCCGGGGACATCGCGATCACCCAGCGGTACCTGGACACCGGCGAGTTCGCCGTGGTCCTCAACCACAACCGCTACACCCTCCTCAACCGCGAGGCCCACGACCTCTTCGAGGGCGCGCGGGCGAACGGCCTGGGCGTGCTCAACGCCGCGCCGTACGGCGGCGGGATGCTCTCGAAGGGCCCGGCGGCCCAGCCGAAGTACTGCTACGGCGAACGGGACGAGGCGTTCGCGGCGAGCGCGACTGCGATGGCCGAGGCCTGCGAGGCGGCGGGCGTCCCGCTCGCGGCGGCGGCCCTCCAGTTCTCGACCCGCTCCCCGCTCATCGATGCGACGGTCGTCGGCATCTCCCGCCCGGAGCGCATCGCCGAGACCATCGCCCTCTACGAGACGGCGATCCCCGACACCCTCTGGCCCCAGCTCGAATCCCTCAAGCCGAACGCGACCATCTGAGCGGCCGGGCGGACGGGTCGCCCCGTCCGCCCGACTGCACTACCTGGTCGCCCGCGCGATGCGCGCGGCGACTGTCAGCGTCTCCGACATGCGGACCGCGTCGACCTCGCCGTCCTCCGGCAGCGCGACGACGACCTTCTCCAGCACCTGCTCGTTGTCGTCGTACCCGCCGTAGCCCGGGTGCACGCCCGGCGACGGCTCCAGCAGCAGGAACCCGCCTTCGGGGAACTCGTAGAAGATCCCGCGCCCGTAGCTGCGCTCCCGCGGGTCGCCGTACTTCCAGCCGCGCTTCAGCAGCCCGATCAGCGGCCCCGCGCCGGTCTTCGCGCCCTCGAAGCGCGCCACGCGCCCGCTCGCGCGCTCCTCGTCCGTCAACGCCAGCACCAGCCGCGTGAGCTGCTCGAACGGTTGCAGGATCTCATAGTCCGCGAACACCTCCGCCCACGCAGAGACCTCCGCGCCGAGCGTCACCGGGTGCGCGATCCGCACCGAGCCGCCCTCCGGCAGGTCGAACGGCTCGTCCTCGGCGTCCGCGGGCGTGCGGTCCTCGGCGAGCCGGAACGACCGCCATCCGTCCCCAGTGGAGCACTGCCAGACGAGGCGGCTCGTGAGCTGCCACGCCACCGGGTGCTCCACGAGGTACTGCCGGAACTCCGGCACGGTCCACTCCCGCTGCGCGATCATCGCCGCCTCCAGCCGCTTCACCTGCTCGGTCGCGGCGGCCTTCAACTCCTTGCGCAGCAGCGCGAACCGCTCGAACGCGGCCTGCGCCGGCTCCGCGTCGTCGGCCGCGGCGGGCTTCGGGGCGCTCGCGCGGCGCTTGCCCTTGTCGTCCACCACGAACGGCTTCAGGCTCTCGTCGAACTTCACGGTGAACGATCGCGGCCCGTAGTCCAGGACCAGCGGCTCGTCCGAGGACAGGCCGAAGTCGGGCAGGAGCCGGTCGGCGAGCTGGTCGAGGCTCAGGTCCAGGCGCTCGGCGATGACCTCGATCTGCGCAGCCGCGGTCTTCTTGAGCGCCTTGAACTTCGCGTTCGACGCGATCGCCTGCACCGACCGCAGCGCGGCCTCCGAGCCGATGTGGCCGAGGATCTCCAGGCCGCGCACCGCTTTGCGGTTCTGGCTCTGGCCCGGCCATTCGCGGATGAGGTCCGTGAGGCGCCGCACGGCGACGTCGTCGGCGAAGCGCCGCAGCTGGTCCATCGCCCAGCCGTCCTTCGACGGCGCGCCCGCGGAGAGCCACAGCTCGAACAGGCCCCACGAGAACGCCGTCAGCGACGCCGGGTCGCATTCGGCCACAAGGGGATCGACGCCCGGGTAGAGCCGGTCCGGGTCGTCGAGGGCGAGCGCGGCCATGAGGGTCCGCACCCCCTCGGCGGGCAGCGCGGCCTCGCGGCCTCTGAGCAGGACCGGCGGGAGCATCGCGGGGTCGGCCCAGGCCGGGGCCTTGGGGACGCGGCGCTGCGGGTCCAGCGGGTCGGCGTCGACGATCGCGGCGACCGCCTCGGCCGCGGCCAGGCCGTACGCGGCGGCGCGCTCGTCGAGCAGCGCCCGGTCCGCATCGGCCAGGTGCTTGAGCGCGTCGACGGCGCTGAGGCGCTGCTTCCCGGCCTTGCCGAGCGCGTCGGGGATGAGCAGCGACGCGGCGTCGGCGGCGTGCCGGTCGAGCCACGCCCGCCCGAGCGCCCGGTCCCCGCGGGGCCGCGACACCAGGTCGGCGGCCATGCGCGCGACTTCCAGACTCACCAAGGGCAGCATGGCGTTCCGGTGCGAGGGCCGCTTCTTGATCAGCTCCTGGACGCGCCCCGCGGCCTCCTCGCCGAAGCGGGCGAGGATCGCGCAGAGCGTCTCGGTCGAGGCCCACTCGAACTTCCCGGTCCACAGCGGCAGCGCCGCGCGGGCGCGGTCGTCAGGGCCCCACGCGAGCAACCCGGGGAAGTAGTAGTGGTCGGGATCAGGCCCGTCGGGCATCATCCGCTCCCACATCGCGGGGGTCGAGCGGATGTAGTCGTACTCGTAGCCGTGCTCGGGCATCGTGCCCCACGCGTCGCGTTCCTCCGGCGCCCACCGCAGCTCGTCGATCTCGGGCGGCACGAGCCCGGCGACGGCGGTCGTCCCGGCGGCCTTGAACGGCGTCCACGGCGGCACTGCGAACACCGCGGGAAGCTCGGCCGTCTCGTACCGCGACGTCGCGGCCAGCAGCTCCTCGACGCGTCCGCGCGACTCCTCGTCCAATGCGGACAGGTGCTGCTCGATGCCGAACTCGCGCACCAGTCCCGCGATGCGGCTGCGCGCGTGCGACGCCGTACCCGGGGCGACCGCGGCCACGGCTCGGAGCGTGCGCACCGGGAACCGCGCGGCGGCCTGGCGCAGGGCGGCCAGCGCCTGCGGGCGGACCGTGCGCTCCAGGAGGAAGGCGATGCCGGCCTCGGAGGGGATGCGGCCGATCGCCTCGTACATGAGGTCGCGGGTCTCGGCGCTCGGTTTGGCGTCGTCTTCGAGGGTCGCGGTGAGCAGCGGCAGGAGGTCGGCGCCGAGGACGTGGAGGGCGCGGGCGACGGCCCCGGCGTCGAACTGGGGGTGGTCGAAGTACTCGACGCCGCAGAGGGAGAGGTGCTCGGCGGTGGATACGAAGGTCCAGAGGATGTCGGCGCCGTGGCGGGCATGGCCGCGGTCGGCGTAGGCGGCGCAGGCGTCGAGGGCCCACTGCTCCTGCTCGGGCATGAGGACGGCGCTGACGAACTTGTGGGCGTCGCCGGTGCGGCGGGCCTCGACGAGGGCGCGGATGTGCTCGTACTCGTCGTCGGGCAGTGCGGCGAGGAGGGACCGGACGTCGGCGAGGGCGTCCATGGAGACGATCGCGTACCTGGTGATGCTGTACATCGAGTGGGGCGTGAAGGACAGGTGCGAGTCGGCGGGGTGGTTGTGGGCGCAGTACCAGGTGAGGCTGTTGGCGTACAGCTCGGTGAGGGCCTCGACGGCGAACGGGAGGCCGTGGCGGGCGGTCCAGGCGTGCACGGCGAGGCGCTCGAACTCCTTGCGGCGCTGGTGGTGCGTGCGGCCCAGGAGGGCGACGGCGAACGCGGCGGCCTCGGCGTCGGGTGCGAGCGCGGTCCCGGCCCGGATCGCGGCTTCGTACGGGCCGCCTTGCGCCACTTCGAGGGGCTTCTCGAAGAAGTCGCGCTTCTGGTCGAACAGGTCCTGGAGCCGTTGGGGCGCTTCGGGGTCGATGACGACGGCCCTGGGCCCGCCGCGCCCGCGCCGGTCGAGCGTGTGGGCGGCCCAGGCGTCGGGGAGCACGACGGCGTCTTCGCCGGGGACGGATGAGGAGTCGTTGAGGTTCACGCCAGGAAGCATAGGAACCCGGTACGACACCGCGATCCGCCGGCGGCTCGCGGCCTACCTGGCGCGGTAGGTCTGGAGGGACATGCCCGACTCGAAGGAGAGGTTCTCGACGAGGTCGAGGCGCAGGGGCGCGTAGGGGCCGTCGAACAGCGGGAGGCCGCCGCCGAGGACCACGGGGTAGCGCTTGAGGACGATCTCGTCGATCTCCTCGACGAGCGCGGCGGCGAGCTTGCCGCCGCCGCAGAGCCAGATGCCTTGGCCCTCTTGCTGCTTGAGTTCCCGCACGGTCTTGAGGGCGTCGTCGGCGACGAAGGTGACGTCGGGTGCGAGCGCGGGATCGAGGGTCGAGGAGAAGACGTACTGCTTCAGGTGCGAGTAGGGGCTGGGGCTGCCGGATTCGAGGCCCGGCAGGTAGGTGCCCTTGCCCATGAGGACGGTGTCGTACAGCTTGTTTGGCGCGTCGGCGAGGCCGAGCGGCTCCCGGAACGCGGTCGGGATCGTCTCGGGCCGAATGGCGTTGATGTGGGCGGACAGGTCGGGTTCGATCGGCAGCCGGTCGAACTCGCCGCCGGGGCCGGCGATGTAGCCGTCGATGGTGGCGCCGATGTAGTAGGTCAGCTCGCGCATATACACTCCGTTTGAAGTACTATGAATGAAGTGGTTTGAAGTTACCACTACGCCCGCAGTGGTGTCAACCGAGGATCGAGGAACCCCATGCGCCAGAACCCCGAACGCCGCACCGCCCTGGTCGACGCCGCCATCGAGGTCCTCGCCGACCAGGGCGCGCGCGGGCTCACGTTCCGCGCCGTCGACCAGCGCGCGGGCGTTCCCACCGGCACCGCCTCGAACTACTTCCCCAACCGCGACGCGCTCCTCGTCCAGGCCGGCCGCCGCGTCTTCGAACGCCTCGACCCCGGCCCCGAGGTCATCGGCGAGTCCCTCGCCCTGCCCCGCACCCGCGCCTCCGTCGACCGCCTCATGCACGAGATGGTCGGCCGCATCACCGCCTACCCTTCAGGCCAGCTCGCCATGCTCGAACTCCGCCTCGAATCCACCCGCCGCCCCGAGCTCCGCGCGATCCTCACCGAGCAGATCCGCGCCAACCTCCAGGACAACATCGACTTCCACCTCGACACCGCCATGCCCGGCGACGCCGACACCGTCGTCCACCTCTACCTCGCCCTGAACTGGCTCATCCTCGAACGCCTCACCCTCCCCGACCTCTTCGACCAGGCCCGCACGGACGCGCTCATCACCAGCCTCGTCACCCAACTGGTCCCGGAATAGCGGGCACCTCGGCATCGTCCCGAGTCCACGCATCGAGACGTTCGACCCCCAGGCGGGAAAGCCGCCCGAGGGCGTTCTCCAGCAACGTTCTCGCGATCCCCTCGGACCGCCGGTCTGGATGCGCCAACCCGGGCTCCGGCATAACAGGCTTCCGCCGTTCCACCGAATCGAAATAGGAAGTCCCCAAGAATGCGAGCACCCGGCACCGAAGCCATTCGGCCTCATCGCCGGCCGCATGATCCCGAACTACGAAACCCACGCGCCAATGCTCCTGAATGAGCGCACCGCCGCATAGCGCATTTCGTTGAGCCGCTTACATCTCCGGATCGTCCATGAGCGCCCTGACCTCCTGCGCGCACCGGCACGCCACCGCCCATTTCGCGGCCCACCTTTGCGCCTCCTCCAGCGATCCCACGTCCACGATCACGAACCCTCCGACCACGGCCTTCGCCTCCGGCAACGGCACCTCGACAACCGCCCCGTCGACTCCGACGACCGTCGCCCCCTGAACGACTCCGCCCCCGGTGACGAACACCCCGGCCCGCTTCGCCTCCGCGACGACGGCATGAGCAGCAGCCCCGACCGCACCCCACTCCCCGTCCGGAACCACCATCGCCCCGTCATCGAACGAGATCAGATACCGAGTCATCGCACTTCCTCACTTGGCCCGCCAAGACCGGCGCGGCCTCAATTCCAGATCCGGCACGGCCGGCGGGTACGGCGGATACTGCTCGACCAGGCCCTCCCAGACCTCGTGCGGAATCGCCAACCCCGCATCGATCATCGCGGCCCCATGCCACAGCCCGATCCCCTTCAACGCCTCCCCAGTGGCCCGGCAGATCTCCTCGCTGAGCTCCGCGAACCGCTCCCCTACCGCTTCGCGCTCCTCGACCTCAGCAGGATCGGTCGCGTCCACCAGCCGATCCAGCACCTCCCCCAACCGCTGAAACTCCTCCATCAACCCGAACACCGGCCGAAACCCCGCAGCGATTTCCCCGTCGCTCAACATGTCAACCCCCTGTCAGTCACCGCTGTTGCCCCAGAATGCAACCCATTGGCGGCCCTGCTCGTCATTCAAGGCTATGAAGCGGCCGCTGTCGCAGTCGACCATGTCCCAGAGTTCCCGGTCCTTTTCCAAAGCCCGGGTCCAGTCCGCGACAGAAGGGGCCTTGGTACCGAAGACCGCATTGGCCTCCGGTTCTGTCAGCTCCAGCATCTGGCCTTGGTCGATCTCGTGAAACTCGATGTCGCGAACGATTTCGCGCATGTCGACGATCGAGTGAGCACCGGGGTAGTCGTTCCCGTAGATCGACTGCTCCCACTCATGGAGACTGCGCGGCTTCGGCCCCTTTTCCGGCTCGTCCTCCGGGCGCCAATACCAGTCGCCGGTGTCGAAGGCGCGTTCACGCAGCCCGGCGAAGGTCGCCTCTATCGACCCGTCGAATTCCACAAGGTAGCTCCAGCTGGAAGCACCCATGACCGCACCACCGATACTCTCGATCCAAGGGATTGCCGCACACCTCGCGGGCACCGGGGCAACCTATCGCAGGGGTCCGACACCAGGGGACTCCTCAGAGCGGCCTTTGAGCGTGGAATCGGCTCCCTTGCGCCCCAGCATCGGCCGGGACGTCGCTCAGGGTGCTTCCAAGACGAGGAACAGGAAGCACAGGAATGCCGAGTCGGGGGTCTTGACGTCGTCGGGGAACCGCTCGTGGGCGCCAGATGCGGGGGGCGGCTCGCTGATGACCGCGATCCGGAACCCGGCGTCGATGAATGCGCCGGTGACCGCCTGCAAGGGCCGGTGCCATTGCGACAGCAGGACGTTCTGGCCGTTGAAATTGCATTCCAGGCCGTACTCGTGGGTCGAGAAGTAGCTGCCGCCCTCGGGGTTGGTGTGCTTGTAGACCCAGGGGTGGTTGACGGCCACGATGAGGCGGCCGCCCGGTGCCAGGACGCGCCGCAGCTCGGCGAGCGGCGCCGTCCAGTCCTCCAGGTAGTGCAGGACCAGGCACGCGACGGCGTCGTCGAACGCGCCGTCGGGGAACGGCAAGGGGTCGTTGAGGTCCGCCTGCCGGAGCGCCGCGCCCTCGCCGAGCCGCCGCCTGGCCAGCTCCAGCATCTTGGCGCTGGGGTCGATGCCGGTGACGACGGCGCCCCGGTCGCGGAGCGCCTCGAAGAGGGGCCCCGCACCGCAGCCGACGTCGAGGATCCGCCGCCCGGCCACGTCTCCGGCGAGATCGACGATCGCGGGCCGCGCGTAGTAGGCGTTGAGGAGGCTGGACTCGGTCTCGGCGGCGTACGCCTCGGCGAACCCGTCGTAGTCCGCGGTCGGCGTCCGGCCGATGAGCCCGGAAGAACGCTCGTGATCAGGAGACATACGGTCCATCCTGACACGACTCACCCACCCGAAATCTGACGGCGCCAATAGACCAGCGGAGCAGCGGCTTCCCGGCACAGCACCGAGGCCGGCCCCGCAGCATGAGCGCACGACGCCCGGCCACGGCGTCTCGGGAGAGGGTCTGGGTGCTTGCCATGCGTTTGGTTGTGGCTCGTTGTTCAGTCGATTACACGGGGCGGCTGTCCGCTCACCTGCCCATGGCTCCGCGGCTCATCATGCTGAAGGCCGACGGGTCCGCCGCCGACACGAGCGCCTGAGATGAACCGTCTCGGCGAGGTCTGGACCCTTCGGCACTCTCTACACCCAGATCCGGACCGAGTTCAAACTCCACACCCTCCAACTGAGCAATCAACCGCCATGAAAGGTGGAGGGCGGGGACACGGATCTCAATTCCAGTCCCGAGCCGGCTGCCGGGGACCTTCCACACCCGCCCTCCATTGCCGCGAGTCCCTAACGATCTCCGACCGGCCCAACCTCGCGACCGTACCCGGCCCCACCGACAACGCAGCGGTGCAGGATCAGGCTGATCACCACAGTCGTCCGTGAACTCTGCGCGGGAACGGATTCGGAACCGTGTGCTCTCGGTACTCGGCATCCATACCGGCGAGCTCGCGACGCAACTCGGAGCGGGCACGGCCCTGCACCACCTGTATGGCATGTTCAAGCACCTCACGGGCTAGCGACACATCGTCGAAGGCACAGCCCCGACAATCGCAGACGTTGAACTCCTGCGACAGCGGTCGGCTTCTCGGCACGTCCAGGAACCCGCGGTACCGTTCCAACGCACGCGCTGTCGCACCCGGATACAGGTAGTAGTCCTTGTCGGCGATCTCCACCAGATGCACTGCGAACGCGGTCTGGTCGGAGAGCCCGCGAATCGTCAGCGGGGGAACCTGTCGACGGCGGTCGTACAACGCCGCCTCAGCGCGCAACGCGCCCGGCCTCCTACGCGGCATCGGCCTTTCGAACATCGTGCATGGAGAGATCATCCCACGGTCTCATTCACCGCAGTTCGCGCCTGGTGAGCACAGACCGGAAACGAAGTCACCGAGACTGGTCGCGATCGTTCTCGGCACACGATCTTCGTCGATGTAGGCCACGGTCGGCTCGCCGCCTCCGGCGGGCCGGGAGTAGTCGAGCATGACCGTGTCGTGCCCTCCCGAGGGCCGTACGGCGAACACCACCCCGATATCCGGATAGCCCCGCTCCTCGATCAAGTACCGGCTACCGCCCACCGC
Organism: Glycomyces artemisiae; assembly: GCF_003002955.1. Classification (GTDB taxonomy): domain Bacteria; phylum Actinomycetota; class Actinomycetes; order Mycobacteriales; family Micromonosporaceae; genus Glycomyces; species Glycomyces artemisiae. The sequence goes on along the minus strand of NZ_PVTJ01000010.1, from coordinate 36,943 downwards.
GGCATCAGCACCGTTGGCCCCGCCGATCCCCGGCAAGGCTCAACCTCGAACCAAGCCCCGCTTCGACCGCAGCCTCGCGTGGTCCTGTTCGCGATACTCGGTTGCAGCGGCCGTCGGCGGCGCCGAGACTGTGCTCATGCAGTTCATCGACCTCGACACCGAGCTCGACCGGCTCGAAGCCGACCGTGACTTCTCCGGTTCGGTCCTCATCACGCAGGCCGGGCGAACGGTCTACGAGGCGCACCGCGGCCTCGCCGACCGCGCCTGGGGCGCCCCGATCGGCCCCGGCACGCGGTTCGCGCTCGGTTCGGTCACGAAGATCTTCACCGCCGCCGTGATCCTCGACCTCGTCGATGAAGGGCGCCTGGGGCTCGACACAGCGGTGGCCTCGGTCCTGCCGCCTGAACGGCGGCCGAGCACGCTGCGGGACGACGTCACCGTCAGGCACCTGCTGACGCACACCTCGGGGATCGCCGACTACTTCGAGGAGGAGACCGCGACCGACGACTGGGCCGAGGAGTTCGCGGCCCTGTGGCGCGACCGGCCGGTCTACCGGGTGCTCACGCCGGCCGACTACCTGCCGCTGTTCGCCGACCTCCCGCCCTACCGGGCGCCCGGCGGGCGGTTCCAGTATTCCAACGCCGGGTTCATCCTCCTGGGCCTGGTCATCGAAGACGTCGCGGGCACTGACTACTTCACCGCGGTCGACGAGCGGGTCTTCTCCCGCGCAGGCATGGACGAGAGCGGATTCTTCCGCACCGACGAGGTCCGGCCCGACGTCGCGGCCGGCTACCTGCGGCCGACCGCACCAGGCCTGCCGTGGCGCACCAACGTGTTCTCCACGCCCGCGATCGGCGCCCCGGACGGCGGCGCGTTCTCCTCGGCGCCCGACCTTGACCGCTTCCTCACCGCTTACGCCGCAGGGGAACTGGTGAAACCCGACCTGCTGGAGCAGGCGCTCAGCCCGCACATCCACATCGGGAAGATCACCTCGATGGGACTGGGCGTCTACCTGTTCGGCGACGACGACAAGCGCGCCTTCGGCGCCGACGGCGGCGACCCCGGCGCCGAAGCGCTCATCCGCCGCTACCCTGTGCTCGACGTCAACACCGTGGTCCTCAGCAACGTCAACGACTCGGCGTGGACCGTGGACGAGGCCGTCAGGAAGGCCGTCAAACGCTAGTCGCGGCCGTTGTGCACGCGATATCCCACGCCGGTGCCGCCACTATGCGAGACGACGCGTCCCCTGCCTCATGAGCATGAGCACATATGGGCCGCGTGCCAGGGCGGCGGTAGGGTGCTTGCCATGCGTTTGTTGGTGGCACGGTGCCAGGTTGATTACACAGGTCGGCTTTCTGCCCATTTGCCGATGGCTGTCCGTTTGATAATCTGGAAGGCTGACGGAAGTGTGCTGGTGCATGCGGACGGGGGGTCGTACAAGCCGTTGAACTGGATGACGCCGCCGTGCGCGGTGGTCGAGGGGGCGACGGAGTGGACGGTCACCTCGAAGAAGACCGGGGACCAGCTGAAGATCACGATCGAGGAAGTGCTGCACGACTCCAGTCATGAGCTGGGGGTGGACCCGGGGTTGCAGAAGGACGGGGTCGAGGCGCACCTTCAGGAGCTGCTGGCGGCCGACACGGCGCCGCTGGGGAAGGGGTGGAGCCTGGTGCGGCGGGAGTACCCGACCGCGATCGGGCCCGTGGACCTCATGTGCCGCAACGCGGACGGGAAGCACGTGGCCGTGGAGATCAAGCGGCGCGGGGAGATCGACGGCGTCGAGCAGTTGACGAGGTACCTGGAGCTGCTCAACCGCGACCCGCTGCTGGCCCCCGTCGACGGCGTCTTCGCCGCCCAGGCCATCAAACCGCAGGCGCGGGTGCTCGCCGAGGACCGCGGGATCCGCTGCGTCGTCCTCGACTACGACGATCTGCGGGGGGCCGTGGACGAGAGCCAGCCCCGGCTGTTCTAGACGAAGCAGCAAGGGCCGCAACGCATTCGCGTTGCGGCCCTTGGGCGTTCAGCGGGACTACTCGCCGTAGACGGAGTCTTCGGCGTCCTGCCAGATCTGCTCGCACTCTTCGCGGGTGCCCGCACCCGAGTCGACGCAGTCCTGGATGGTGTCCTCCTTGATCTCGTCCGCGGCGTCGCCGACGGCGTTGAAGACCAGGACGTTCATGGCGATCGCGGCGCCGATGGCGAGGATGCCGAGCACGAGGCCCGTGCCGCCGGTGCCCTTGCCCTTGCCGCCGCGCTTGCCGGCGGCGACCAAGGCGACGATGCCGAAGATGATGGCGAGGATGCCGAGGGGGATGGCCGTGAAGACGTTCACGACGGGGATGACGGCGAAGACCAGGCCGATGATGCCCAGCACAAGGGCGGTCACGCCGAAACCGTTGCCCTGCTTCACGGGGACGGGCTGAGGGACGGGCGCCGGGGCAGGCGGGTAAGCCACGAGGGAACTCCAATTGTTCAGGTACTTGAGTTGGGCGGAACTGCGGTGAGTCTATGGGGTCGATGCAAGTCGAGTCGATTCGGGAACCGGGGTAAATCCAGAGATACTACTCACTTCGACCATGCACACCAGGGCGATCACTGTCCGTGATCGTCCTGTGTGTATTCAGCAACGGGATCGCCTATTGCACTCTCCGCAGTCTCATGATAGCGGAATCCCAGTCCGCCGGGGTCCACCGCATCGGCAGCCCCAGCGCATTGAGCGCAGCGCCCCAATGGGTCTCGCCCGTGTCCTCGTCGACCCACCGCGAATCGGACGGAATCCCCGCGGGCCGCAGCGGCGCCAGCGGGCGGTTGCAGTGCCATGGGGTCTTGAACGCCAGCACCGCGATCCGGTCGCCGAGGACGTACTGGACGCCCGTCAACGCGTCCGCCTCCGGGTCGCCGAGCCGGTACTGCGCGCCGTGCTGCACGACCGGCCGCAGCTGCTTGTAGAGCGCGATGTGCGCCGCGGCCTCTTCCAGCTCGGCCTCCGACCACTCCGAGAGGTCGCCGCCGACGGCGAGCACCCCGGCGCTGGCGACCTGGAAGCGGAAGCGCAGCGAGGTGGTGCGGTGGTTGAAGCCGCTGGGCTCGTCGGTGATCCACGCGCCCATGGCCCGCGCCGGGTACGCCTGGCTGAAGCCGTACTGGATGTTGACGCGGTCTCCGGCGTCGGTGTTGTCCGAGGTCCACACCTGGTCGACGTAGCGCAGGATGCCGGGGTCGACGCGGGCCGCGCCCCCGGCGCAGCCCTCGATGCGCACGCCCGGGTGGGCGCGGCGCAGGCGGTCCTTGAGGGCGTAGACGGCCTGCACGTGCTCGAAGTAGGCGCGGTCGGGGTCGTCGGAGCCGGGGCGGCCGACCTCGGTGAGGGGCCGGTTGTGGTCCCACTTGACGTAGTCGATCGGGTTGTCGCCCAAGAGCTTGTCGAGCCAGCCGAAGGCCCATTCGGCGACCTCGGGGCGGCCGTAGTCGAGGACCATCTGCTGCCGCAGCTCGGTCCGCTCGCGGCCCTCCTGGTGCAGGACCCAGTCCGGGTGGGCGCGGTACAGGTCGGAGTCCGCGTTGACCATCTCCGGTTCGACCCAGATGCCGAACCGCATGCCCGCCTTGTGGACGGCGTCGGCGAGCGGCGTCAGGCCGTCGGGGAACCGCTCGGGGTTGTGCCACCAGTCGCCGAGCCCGGCGTTGTCGGTGGTGCGCCGCCCGAACCAGCCGTCGTCGACGACGAACTGCTCGCAGCCGATGCGCGCGGCCAGCTCCACCAGCGGCAGCTGCTTCTCCTCGGAGACCTCGAAGAACACCGCCTCCCAGGAGTTGAACAGCACCGGCGCGTCCTCGTCGGCCGTGGGCATCACGTGGCGGCGCAGGTGCTCGTGCCAGGCCCGCGAGGCCCCGCCGAAGCCCTCGGTGCTGAGCAGCCCGGAGTACACCGGGGTCGTCCAGGTCTCGCCCTCGCGCAGCGTCCAGCGCAGCCCCTCCTGCCCGGCGCCGCCGGTGACCGAGACGCGGCCCTGCGCGGAGCGGCGCAGCTGGACCCGCCAGGACCCCGACCACGCGAGGTTCGCCGAGTACACGGTCCCCGCGGTCTCGGTGGCGGTGCCGTCGTCGAGGGCGATCCACGGGTTGGCCTGGTGGCTGGTGTTGCCGCGCCGCGAGCCGAGGACGGTCTCGCCGACGGGCAGCTCGGTGCGCCGCAGCTGCCACTCGCCGGCCCACTCGCCCGAGAGGTGCGAGAGCCGGTAGCCGCCCCAGTGCGGGAGCGTCCAGGCCGCGGAGTCGAAGCGCGAGACCTCGACCGGCGCGCCCGCCTCGATCGCGGCCCACCGGTCGAGGACCCCGGTGTCCCACAGGCGGTAGTGCAGCGTCAGGACCAGGTCGCGGTCGGTGAAGCTGATCGCCAGCGCGTCGCCGTCCACCGAGAAGTCGCGGTAGTTCCACGCGAAGCCCTTGGCGCCGTCCGGGTGCCGCAGCTGGAGGGACGGGGTGGCGAACTGCGGCCCGAGCTCGCCGAGGAGCTCGGCGCCGGTGTGGAGGCGGTCGTCGAACGAGTAGGCCTCGCGCCACTCCCGCACCAGGGACGGGACGGCCCCGTCGGGGATCTCGGGCCCCCAGTACAGCTGGCGGGGCAGTCCGTCGCCGAGGCCGACGACGTAGGACAGGCCGGCCCCCGACAGGTGCCAGGTGCGGGCGGCTTCGTCGAAGCGGATGGGCATGCGGGCTCCTCTGCGATCGGTGCGGGGACCAGTCTGCACGGCGCCCGCACCACCGGCAAACGATATCCCCGCCCGTGGACGGGGGACGTTGCCCGATCCTTCACCCGGCCGCAACGCCCGCGTCACCCCGCGGCGGGCGCCGCGGGGGTGAACGGGCACGTGGGAGGGGCGTGCAAGACTATTGGCATGCTTCACGCGGTGGTCCCCGCAGGGGGTTCCGGAACCCGGCTCTGGCCCCTGTCTCGCGCGCAACGACCCAAGTTCCTGCTGCCGCTGACCGGCACGGACTCGTCGCTGCTCCAATCGACCGTGGAGCGGGTGCGGCTGCTGTCGCGGCCCGACCACGTCTACGTCGTCACCGGGGCCGCGCACGCGGTCGACGTGGCCCGCCAGCTCCCCGACGTGCCCGGGGACAACATCCTCGTCGAGCCCTCCCCCAGGGACTCGGCCGCCGCGATCAGCCTCGCCGCGGCCGTCATCGCCGAGCGCGAGCCGACCGCGGTCATGGGCGCGTTCGCCGCCGACCATCTCGTGCCCGACGGCGAGGCGTTCGCCAAGACGGTCGAGCGGGCCATGGAGCTGGCCGGGACCGGCCTGCTCATGACCATCGGCATCAACCCGACGGGCCCGGACACCGGCATGGGCTACCTGCGCATCGGCGCGCCCGTCGGGCCCGGGTACCAGCTCGAAGCGTTCGTGGAGAAGCCCGACCAGGTCTCCGCGGTCGAGTACGTCTCCTCGGGGAACTACCTGTGGAACGCCGGGATGTTCGTGTGGCGCGTCGACGTGTTCCTCGCCGAGCTGGCCCGCCACCGCCCGGCCCTGCACGAGGCCGTGCGGACCCTCGCGAAGGCCTGGGACTCCACCGGCCGCGAGGCCCTGTTCTCGCAGCTGTGGCCGACGCTGGAGAAGATCTCGATCGACTACGCCGTCATGGAGCCCGCCGCGGCGGCCGGTCGCGTCGGCGTCGTCCCCGGCGACTTCGACTGGCACGACGTGGGCGACTACAACACGCTCGGCCAGGTCCTCAAGGCCGCCGACAAGGTCGGCAACGTCGTCGTGGAGCCGCGCGGCTCCGGCCGGGCGCTGCTGACCGAGTCGAAGCGGAACGTCGTCGTCCCGGCTTCGGGGCGCCTCGTCGCCACGGTCGGCGTCGACGACCTCATCATCGTGGACACGCCGGACGCGCTCCTGGTGTGCCCCAGGGACCGCGCGCAGGAAGTGAAGGGACTCGTGGAGGAGTTGAAGCAGTCGCAGCGGAACGACCTCGTCTGATGGGGCCCTTGCAGCTCGCGCCGCGCACGCGCACCGCCCTCGCCGCCGTCCTCCTCGCCTGCGCCGTCGTCGTCATCCTCGTCGCGTTGTCGCAGTGGCTGTTCGGCGCCGGGGTCGACCCGCGGGACGACACCATGAGCCGCGCCGCCGGGATCGGCTTCACCGACGAGGCCCGCGGCACGCTCTTCTCGATCCTGCCCGTCGCGCTGCCGCTGCTGGCGGCGCTCGTCGCGCCGCCGACGAGACCCGGACGGGTGATCGCACGGTCGACCCGTCTCGTCTACGCCGCCTACATCGTTATCGGAGTGCTGCTGGCGTTGACAGCGGCACGGTACGGATTCGACGAGGCCGGGCAACTGGCGAAGGAAGGACAGGTCTTCATCGACACCCGCGCGGCGGTCGAACGGCTGCTGCTGGACGTCGTGTGGCTCGTGCTGGCCGCCATCGGCCTCGCATTCGCACAGAAGGCCGGAAAAGGCGAGCGAACCTCCACTGCGGAGGCTGTCAAGTAAGGTCCCCCGCAAGCGTGAGTCTGAGGGGTCCTTCCATCGTTCGGATCACTGTGCGCTATCGTCTGATATCGAACCGTTATCGAATAGCGATGAGCACTCATCGTCCATAGAGATGAGTCAGGCGGCGCGGCCCCATCTTCAGGCCGCCCGCGGGGCATCGGACTTAATGCAGGACTTGACCACCAGCGGGCGACCGGCGCGCCCGCCGCAGGGCCGTACGCGTTTCAGGGGAGGGGACGCGTGCACGCCTCAAGTCCGCATTCCGGTGCCGTGCAAGTGATTGCAAGGGGGGAGCACCGAATTTCCGGTGCGCGAACGAGGAGGCGGACGTATATGGACGGCCGTGACTACTTGGCCGACCTGTTGGGTAACGTTCCGGAGTGGCAGGTTCGCGCGCTGTGCGCGCAGACCGACCCGGAGGCGTTCTTCCCCGAAAAGGGGGGCTCCACGCGGGATGCGAAACGCATCTGCGCGCGGTGCGAGGTCAAAGAGAACTGTCTGCAGTACGCACTCGACCACGACGAGCGGTTCGGCATCTGGGGCGGGCTCTCGGAGCGGGAGCGCCGCAAGATCAAACGCCAGGCCCGGGAGGCGGCGCGGCGCCGCCACGAGCGGCTGCCGGTGGTGGTGTGCCTGCCGACCCCGATGATCAACCCCGCGCTCGCCGCGGAGTTCGCCTTCACGGCCGAGGCTCCGCACGCGGAGCCGGTCCTGATGGGCGGCTGCCGCAGCGAGGCGCTGATGGACGAACTGGTCGGACCTCGCCGAGGCGAGCCGGCCGCACCGCGGGCAACGGAGCCCGCGCCCGAACCCCGCGTGCCGGTGGCGGCGTAAGGGACATCCCGACGAGCGGATGAGGGGACGGAGTCGAACGATTCCGTCCCTTCGCCGTTCCCGGCGAACCGTGAAACGGGACATTCCCGATTTGTCCGTCCGGGGGACCCCTTGTTTTCAGTCTATGCCGCAGGTCCGACATTCCCGTTCGAACAAGGCGCGAGCACCGCTCAGAACTCCAGGTCCTCCGGCGGGAGGTTCAGCAGGGACGCGAGCTGCTCCACCAGGACCGAGCGCACCAGCGACTCCATGTCGGCCTTGCTCTCGCCGCGCAGCTCGATCGGCCTGCGGTAGAGGACGATCCGCGGCGAGGCCGCCGCGGTGCCGGGCTGCGACGGGTAGAGCTTCGAGAGCGGCACGCCGCGGTCCTCGACGATGTCGGCGTCGTACGACTGCGGCTCCGGCGGCACCTCGTCCACCGCGAACTCGATGTGGCGCAGGTCGGTGAACTTGCCGCCCAGCGTCTCCGCGAGCCGCCGCTCGATCGCGACCACCGACTCCATGACCAGCGCGTCGAACTCCTCCACCGGGGTGCGCCGCAGCGGCAGGGCCCCGGGCGCCAGCGGGCCCCGCATCCCCCGTCCGTGTCGATCTCTGCGCATGGGGCCACCTTAGCGTCCGGGTCGGACGAAACGGGCCCCCGAGAGACCCCGCGCCGCGAATCGATCCGCGGCCACTGGTCAGCAACACCGACTTCGACACCGCGAGTGGTAGTTTCGTGGGGTGAGGTCGGATCGGCGTTGCTCCCGGAACGGCTGCCGCCAGCCTGCGGTGGCCACTTTGACATATATCTACTCGGATTCGACGGCTGTGGTCGGCCCGCTCTCGACGGCGCGGGAGCCCCACAGCTACGACCTGTGTGATGCGCACGCCCGGCGCCTCACCGTGCCCCACGGCTGGGAGCTCGTCAGGCACCAGGGCGACTACGCCGTGCCCATGCCCACCGACGACGACCTGGTCGCCCTGGCCAACGCCGTGCGCGAGGCCGCGGTCGGCGAGCGCCACGAGGACCCGGGCGAGCCCGACGACGCCGCGACGCTCGCGAGCCGCCGCCTCGCCGAGGCCGATCCGGCTCCGCGCCAGGGCTTCCGGTCCGCGACTCCGCAGTTCGGTGCCCGGCGTCACCTCCGGGTGGTGTCCGGCGACGAGGACATGCAGGGTTAGTCTCGTGTGCGGGGGCGGCCCCTCCGCAGCGGCGCGGCGGGTCCGCGGAGGCTCCCTCCCCTGATCGGCCCCGCATGCACACCCGAAAGGCGGCAGCAGCCCGTGGCTCCCAAGCTCAGTGAATTCGTGAAGGCCTACGACGTCCGCGGACTCGTCGGATCGCAGCTCACGCCCGCTGTCTTCGAGGCGATCGGCGCGGCCGCCGTCGCCGTCACCGGCGAGAAGACCTGGGCCGTCGGCCACGACATGCGCGACTCGGGCCCCGGGTTCGCCGAGGCCTTCGCGCGCGGCGCCGCCCGCGCCGGCGCCGACGTCATCGACGCCGGGCTGTGCTCCACCGACATGCTGTACTTCATCGCGGGGCTGCGGAACGTCGCGGGCGCGATGTTCACCGCCAGCCACAACCCCGCCGAGTACAACGGCCTCAAGATGTGCCTGCCCGCCGCGCGGCCCATCGGCCTCGACACCGGCCTGGCCGACATCCGCGACAAGGCCCAGGCCATCCTCGACGGGGAGCCGGCCTCCGAGGCCGAGAAGCCCGGGACGGCCACCAGCGAGGACTTCCTCGCCGCCTACGCCCAGTACATGCGCGACCTCGTCGACCTCTCCGGCATCCGCCCGCTCAAGGTGGTCGTGGACGCGGGCAACGGGATGGGCGGCCACACCGTCCCCGCCGTCCTCGGCGACCAGCTCCTCGCCGCGCTCCCCCTCGACATCGATCCGCTCTACTTCGAGCTCGACGGGACCTTCCCCAACCACGAGGCCAACCCCCTCGAACCGAAGAACATCGTGGACCTCCAGGCCCGCGTCAAGGAGGCCGGCGCCGACCTCGGCCTCGCCTTCGACGGCGACGCCGACCGCTGCTTCGTCGTGGACGCCGACGGCGAGCCCGTCACCCCCTCCGCGATCACCGCGCTCATCGCCGCCCGCGAGCTCGCCAAGCACCCCGGCTCCGCGGTGTGCCACAACCTCATCACCTCCAAGGCCGTCCCCGAGATCATCGCCGAGCACGGCGGCCGCCCCCTGCGCACCCGCGTCGGCCACTCCTACATCAAGGCCGTCATGGCCGAGGAGGACGCCGTCTTCGGCGGCGAGCACTCCGGGCACTACTACTTCAAGGACTTCTGGTTCGCCGACACCGGCATGCTCGCGGCCATGCACGTGCTCGCCGCCGTCGGCGGCTCGGACCAGACGCTCGCCGAGCTGGCCGCGGACTACGTGCGCTACACCGCCTCCGGCGAGATCAACTCGAAAGTGGACGACCCGCACGCGAAGATCGAAGAGGTCGCCGCGCACTTCGACGCCCAGGAGGGCGTCGCGACCGACCGCCTCGACGGCCTCACCGTCTCGTTCCCGGACGGCTCCTGGGCCAACCTGCGCCCCTCCAACACCGAACCGCTGCTGCGGCTGAACGCCGAAGGCCCCGACACGGCCTCGATGGAACGGCTGCGCGACGACATCCTCCGCATCGTAAGGAACTAGGCCATGCCCGCCACCGCGCCCAAACCAGTGCTCCTCGAACTGCTGCGCTGCCCCGAACCGCACCACGCCCCGCTCGCGTACGACCGCGAGGAGAACGCCCTGACGTGCTCCGAGTGCGCGAAGGTCTTCCGCGTCGAGGACGGCATCCCCGTGATGCTCCTCGATGGTGCGACCGAATAGCGCCGCCGCCGAGCAGCACTGCGGCGCAGCGGCTCCCGAGCGGCGCCGAGCGCGCGGCGGGCGCCCCCGAGCGATCCCACCCGGCAACCGAACCGCGACGGCCGAGGCAGGCCAAGGAGGAACAGCATGGGTCTTGAGGACGACGGCTTCGCCGGCATCACCGGCGACCGGCTCCCGGACGAACGGCGCATCGAAGGCGACCTGAGCGAGTCGATCCGCCCCGGCGGGGCGCTGTGGGCGCTCGCGTCGGCCGGGCCGCAGCTGCGCGAGTCGGCGGCGCTCGCCGCCGACGCCGGACTGGGCGCGCTCGCCGAGGAGGGCCGCCCCCGCGCGGTCGTCGTCGCGGGCGTCGGCACCGCGGCGCGCACCGGCGACATCCTCGCCACGGTCGCCGGGCCCCGCTGCCCGGTCCCGATCCTCGGGCACCGCTCCGCGGGCGTCCCCGGCTGGGTCGGCGCCGCCGACGTCGTCATCGCCGTCTCCGCGTCCGGCCGCAGCCCCGAGGCGCTCGCGGCCGCCGAGGCCGCCGCCAGGCGCGGCGCCCGCCTCGTCGCCATCGGCGCCCCCGACTCCGAGCTCCAGGCGCTCGCCGAGCGCGCCCGCGCCTCGTTCGTCGCGGTCCCGCGCCGCGCCCCCGCGCGCCTGAGCCTGTGGGCCCTCACCGTGCCGGTCCTCATGGCGGCCAGGGAACTCGGGCTCGTGAACCTGGTCGAGGCCGACATCGCCGAGACCGCGCGGCGCCTCGACGAGGACGCCGAGCGCTGCCGCCCCGACGCCGACGCGTACGTCAACCCGGCGAAGGAGCTGGCGATGAACCTCGCCGGGTCCATCCCAGTCGTATGGGGCTCCAGCCCGCTCGCGGGCGTCGCGGCCCGCCGCTTCGGCGACATGCTCGCCGCGAACTCCCGCTACCCCGTCGTCTCCGGCGAGCTGGGCGAGGTCGGCCGCGGCCGCGTCGGCCTCCTCGACGGCGTGTTCGGGTCGCTCGCCGAAGGCCAGAAGGACATCTTCGCCGACCCCGACGACGGCGACGAGCTGACCCGGCTGCGGATCGTGCTCATGCGCGACGACGGCCTCGACGGCGACGACGCCAACCCGAAACCCGACACGCGGCGCGCCGACGCCGTCGCCGACCTGGCCGGGCGCCGCGGCGTCCGCTGCGACGTGCTCCCCGCCGAGGGCGGCTGCGCCCTGGAGCGGCTCGCGTCGCTCATCGCCGTCCCCGACTTCGCGTCGGTGTACCTCGCGCTCGCGCACGGCCTCGACCCGATGCGCGTCCCCGCGGTCTCCGAGATGAAGGACTACACACTCGGCAGCGAGTGAGCGACAAGGCGTGAGGGCCGCGGACGGCGCGCCGTCCGCGGTCCATGCCGTGCAGGTGCCCCGCGTCATCCATCTGAGGACGCGGGCTACGGTACGCGTGGGCCCGACGGATAGAGTTGTGGTCTCCGGAACGAGATGAGTGAGGAGCGGCGGTGCAGGGGCTCTACGGCGTCATCCGCAACTACGCGTGGGGATCGCAAATCGACATCGCCAGGCTCCAGGACCGCGAGGTCCCGGCCGACCTGCCCGAGGCCGAGGAGTGGTTCGGCGCCCACCACAGCGCGCCCTCGACCCTCCACGACGGGCGCCCCCTCGACGCCGCGATCGCCTCCGACCCGGCCGGGATGCTCGGCGAGCGCGCCCACGAGCGCTTCGGCCCGAAGCTCCCGTTCCTGCTCAAGCTCCTCGCCGCCGCGAAGCCGCTGTCGCTCCAGGCGCACCCGAACGCCCGCCAGGCCCACTCGGGCCACCAGCGGGAGATGCGCATCGGCATCGACATGGCCTACCGCAACTACGTGGACGACAACCACAAGCCCGAGATGCTGGTGGCGCTCACCGAGTTCCGCGCGATGTGCGGCTTCCGCGACCCGCTCGACGCCGCCGCCGACATCGAGGCGCTCGGCGTCCCCGAGCTCGAAGGGCTCGCGGCCACGCTGCGCGACAAGAAGGCCGGGCTCCGCAAGGCCGTCCCCGACCTCCTCGGGCTCGCCCGCGACGAGTGCCGCTCGATCATCGACGCCGCCGCGAAGGCCGCCTCCGAGCTCGCGACCGACGACGGCGCCGACCTGGTGTCGCTCGCCCGGTCCTACCCCGACGACCCGGGCGTCCTGGTCAGCCTGCTGCTCAACCACATCACGCTCCAGCCCGGCGAAGCGGTGTACATGCCCGCGGGGAACCTCCACGCATACCTGCACGGCTTCGGCGTCGAGATCATGGCCGCCAGCGACAACGTGCTGCGCGGCGGCCTCACCAACAAGCGCGTCGACGTGCCCGAGCTGCTGCGCGTCCTCGACTTCCAGGCCATGGCCGACCCGCGCACCGCCGCCGAGGACGACGGCCCGGTCCGCACCTGGCCGGTCCCCATCGACGACTTCCGGCTCCGCCGCGTCAAACTCACCGGCGCGCCGCTCTCCATCGACGTCGACGGCCCCCGCATCTGCCTGTCCACCGGCGGCGAGGTCACCGTCGCCGACGACCAGGGCGCCACGGCCCTCGCGCCCGGCCGCGCCGCGTTCTCCGCGGGCACCTCCGGACCGGTCGTCGCCAGCGGCGAGGGCGAACTGTTCATCGCCAGCGCCTAAGGCCCGCAACGAAAGACCGGCCCTGCCACGATGTGGCAGGGCCGGTTCCCATCTGCAACGCGGGAATCTGCGTTCTAGAGCTTCTTCTGGACGTCGAGGTCCCTGCACAGGGCCCGATAGCCGACGGCCTCGTTGATCGCGATCATGTGATCGTTGGACTCGGCGTTCCAGGTGTGCACGTACCGGAGCTTGGGCCGGTACTGGCGCAGCGCCCGCTGGTTGGCGATCTTGAGGATCGTGCCGAGGCGGTGGCCGCGGTGCGCGGGGTCGACGGTCGTGTCGTTCTGCCCGGCGTGCTCCTCGTCGCCGGGGAACACGAGGATGTCGGTGAGCCCGGCGATCTCGCCGCTCTCGACGTGCCGGACCGCGGCGGCGAGCTGGAGCTGGCCGCGGGCGGTGAAGGTGCGCTCCTCGTCGCGGACGCGCTCGGCGTCGTAGACGGAGGGGCGCATGTCGAGCTCCTCGCCCATGGGCGGGTCGGTGGACATGCGCTGGCGCATGGCGGCGACGCCTTCGACGACGTCGTCGGGGGCGTGGTTGATCCACTGCACGAGCTCGTAGCCCGCGGCGTGCTCCCAGGCGCTGACGTAGAGCTTGGCGAGTTCGTCGTCGTCGACGGCGAAGAGGTCGTTGCGGCGGTGGATCTCCTGGTCGACGGTCTTGTAGCCGCGGGCGGCGGCGAAGTGCTGCCCGGCGTGGTCCTGCTTGGGGGCGCCGTCGAGGGAGTCGGTGACTGCGGACAGGAGCGTGTCTCGGCCGAGTTCGGCGGCGCGGCGCTCGGCGTGTTCGAGGAGCGCGGTGCCGACGCCGCGGCGGCGATGGTCGGGGTGGACGAGCAGCTCAAGCGCGGCGAGGTGCTGGTTGTCGGTGAGGAAGGTGACGAGCTCGACGTAGCCGACGACGGTGCCGCCGGAGACGGCCGCGTACCGCTCGGGCCGGATCGCCGCGGGGTACAGGAGCAGGCGGAGGCGCTGGAGGGCGGGCCTGCTCTGGGGCGTGCCGGGGTTGTCGTGCTCGTACACGGCGCGCTCGACTTCGATCCAGCCGTCGACCAGGTCGCGGTCGAGAGGATCGATCGGGACGATCTCGATGTCAGGGTTGCTCACGCCCTGACCCTCCCCCATGTGGAGGGCGGCGCGCAAACGAATTTGATGACAGCGCTTGCCAATCGGGGCAAAAATGTGCCGGGCGGCCACCCCAGACCGCCCGGCACTCCCCCCGGTTTGGTTTCCCCGTGGCGCCTGCGGAAATGGTCTGGAACCCGGTGGATTCCCGCATCTCCGTGACGCTGCGTATCTGCAATATTACCCACCGCCTCAGCAGTGTCAAGCAGAAACAGCGGTTGCGGCAAATTTTTTTCCGTGTCGCCTGCCACGGGCGCCCCAGGAGCCCCGCGCCCGGCGTGTCGCGTGCGCGGCGCCACGGTCCCGTTCAGCTGGGGCCCAGGGGCCGGCGCGTAGCATTTCAGGCATGACGAACACGCTGCGAGCCGAGGACTACAAGGTCGCCGATCTCAAGCTGGCCGACTTCGGCCGCCACGAGATCCGCCTGGCCGAACACGAGATGCCCGGGCTGATGGCCCTGCGCGAGCGCTACGGCGCCGACCGCCCGCTGGAGGGCGCGCGCATCACCGGGTCGCTGCACATGACGATCCAGACCGCGGTGCTCATCGAGACGCTCACCGCGCTCGGGGCGCGGGTGCGCTGGGCGTCGTGCAACATCTTCTCGACGCAGGACCACGCCGCCGCGGCGATCGCCGTCGGGCAGGGCACGCCGGAGGCCCCGCAGGGCGTCCCGGTGTTCGCGTGGAAGGGCGAGACGCTCGAAGAGTACTGGTGGTGCACCGAGCGCGCCCTCGACTGGGGCTCGGAGGAGCCGAACCTGATCCTCGACGACGGCGGGGACGCGACGATGCTCGTCGTCAACGGCGCGAAGTTCGAGGCGGCCGGGGCCGTCCCGGAGGCGTCGACGGCCGACAGCGAGGAGGAGGCCGTGGTGCTCGCGCTGCTGGCCCGCTCGCTCAAGGAGGACCCGGCCCGCTTCTCGCGCAAGGCGGCCGCGGTCAAGGGCGTCACCGAGGAGACCACCACGGGCGTGCACCGCCTGTACGAGCTGGAGCGCGAGGGGCGCCTGCCGTTCCCGGCGATCAACGTGAACGACTCGGTCACGAAGTCGAAGTTCGACAACAAGTACGGCGTGCGGCACTCGCTCGTGGACGGGATCAACCGGGCCACCGACGTGCTCATCGGCGGCAAGGTCGCGGTGGTGTGCGGCTACGGCGACGTCGGCAAGGGCTCGGCCGAGTCGCTGCGGGGCCAGGGCGCGCGCGTCATCGTCACCGAGGTCGACCCGATCTGCGCGCTCCAGGCCGCCATGGACGGCTACCAGGTGCTGACGCTTGAGGACGCCGTCGAGTACGCGGACATCTTCGTGACGACCACCGGCAACCGCGACATCATCTCGATCGAGCACATGCGCCGGATGAAGCACCAGGCGATCGTCGGGAACATCGGCCACTTCGACAACGAGATCGACATGGCCGGCCTCGCCGCCGAGCCGGGCGTCAAGAAGCTCGAAGTGAAGCCGCAGGTGCACGAGTGGCAGTTCGCCGACGGGCACTCGATCATCGTGCTGTCGGAGGGCCGCCTGCTCAACCTGGGCAACGCGACCGGGCACCCGAGCTTCGTGATGAGCAACAGCTTCACGAACCAGGTGCTCGCGCAGATGGAGCTGCACACCAAACTGGAGGCGTACCCGGTCGGCGTGTACACGCTGCCGAAGCACCTCGACGAGGAAGTGGCGCGCCTGCACCTCGACTCGCTCGGCGTCAAGCTGACGACGCTGACGAAGAGCCAGGCCGACTACATCGGCGTGCCCGTGGAGGGGCCGTACAAGCCCGACCACTACCGCTACTAGCCCTATATCCTATATCCTATATCCTATAGGATATAGGATATAGGATATAGGGAACGGCCCGGTCCACTGCGGACCGGGCCGTTCTGCTCGTCAGACGACGGCCTTCATGATGACCGAGCGGGTGATCCGAGCGACCTCTTCGACGATCTGGACGCCCTTGGAGTAATTGGGCGCCTTGCTCGTCATGATCGCCATGCGGATGTCGTGCTTGTTCGGGATGGAGATGTAGCCGACGGAGTGGACGACCCACAGCCCGCCGAGGGAGGAGCGGGTGTCCCAGCCGTTCTTGAGCCACACGGTGTCCGTGGCGCTCGCTGCGGCGGTGACGCCCCAGTCCTGCGAGTCGACGACGTTCCCCATGAGCGACCGCGCGTAGTCGATCTTCTCCTGGTTGAGCAGGCCCGGGAGCATCAGGTGGTTCAGCACCCGGAGCTGGTCGGTCGCGGTGGTCGTGGTCAGGCCCCAGCGGCAGTCCGAGGACGCCTTGGTGTTCTTGAGGCCGTAGCGCACATGCGCCGCCGAGAGGGCGGAGCAGCCGCCGAGGAAGTTGTACAGGCTGGTCGCCGAGTCGTTGTGCGACTCGGTGATCATCTTCCGCGCCCACTCCTTCTTCTCGGCCGGGATGGAGGAGACCTTGCTGTACTTCTCCAGCAGCATCAGCAGGATCTCCATCTTCACGAGGGAGGCGGTGTCCTGGACGCGGCGCCAGTTCGCGGTGATGGTGCGGTTGCTGCGGGAGGCGGCGACCGAGGCCGTGATGTCGAGTCCGGTGGAGCCGATGTAGGTCTTGATCCGGTCGGTCAGCTCCAGGGCCAGTTCGCTGTCGGTGGGTCCGTCGGCCCATGCGGCCGTGCCGATCCAGGCCCCGCCGCCCGCGAGGGCGACGGCGGCCGGGATGCCAGCGCGCAGCGCGGTCCGGCGGGTGAGGCGGCGGGACCGGGGGGCCGGTTCCGCCTGGGGTGCTTCGAGAGTCATGCGGTTCCTGTTTATTCGTACTGGATGACGTCGCGGGAGATCCGGGAGATCTCCTCGACGATCGGGATCCCCTCGACGTCGTCGACCGCGCCGCTGGTGAGGACCGCCAGCTTGACGGGGTCGCCGTCGCCGTCGAGGACGCCGATGGAGTTGACCACCCACAGGCCGCCGAGCTGGGACTCGACGTCCCAGCCGTTCTTGAGCCAGACGGTCTCGCCGTCCTTCGCGGCGGCGGAGATCCCCCAGGCCTGCTCCTCGATCACCGAGGCCATGAGCTCGCGCCCGAGGTCGACCTGCTCGGCGTCGAGGATGCCCTCAAAGAGGTTGAGGCCCACGAGGATGAGCTGATCGGAGGCGGAGGACCAGCCGACGCCCCAGCGGCCCTGGGGATCGGGGGTGGTGTCCTGGAGACCGTACCTCGCGTGCGCGGCGACGAGTGCGTCGACGCCGCCCAAGTAGTTGTACAGCGTGGACGTGGAGGCGTTGTGCGACTCGCGGATCATGCGGTTCAGCAGCGCGAGGTGGTCCTCGGGGATCGCGTCGACCGAGCCCCAGTACTCCTGGACCATCGAGAGGATCTCGACCTTGACGATGGAGGCGGTGATGTGCGTCTGGTCGGGGTTGTAGTCCAGGCGCATGTCGCCGCGCTCGATCGCGACCGACGCCTCGACCTGCGTGCCGGTGGAGGCGAGGTAGGCGTCGATCCGGGTCTTGAGGTCCGCTTCGAGCTCTTCGCGGGACGGCCCGAAGATGGCGTCGAGGCCGTTCTCGGAGGCGTTCGCGGCGACCGTTGCCACGGCCCCGGCCCCGACCAGGGCGGCCGCTGCGGGGACGCCGAACCGCAGGAGGTTGCGGCGGGAGGGGCGGAGCAGACGGGAGGAAGGTTCGCTTCTGCGGATCATGGCCCCAAGGCTAGGGAACCGGTCGAACCGGAGTCAACGTGCCCTCAACGGAATCCCCCGAGCAAGGGTGTCTGAAATGTCATACCGGAGCGAAGCAACCCAAAGCACGCCGAAGGGCGTCCGGCAAGCGCCGGACGCCCTTCGGACGGCCTGTCTAGTACGCGGGCAGGCTCGGGTCGA
Organism: Glycomyces artemisiae; assembly: GCF_003002955.1. Lineage (GTDB taxonomy): Bacteria > Actinomycetota > Actinomycetes > Mycobacteriales > Micromonosporaceae > Glycomyces > Glycomyces artemisiae. The sequence goes on along the minus strand of NZ_PVTJ01000010.1, from coordinate 19,187 downwards.
CCTGGTTGATCCAGCCGAGCACGCCGCCCTGGACGTGGACCGCGTTCTTGAGCCCGGCGGCCTTCGCGGCGGCCAGGGCCTCGGCCGAGCGCACGCCGGCCTTGCAGTAGAACACCGCCTGCCTCTCCGTCGGCAGATCCGCCAGCGCGGCACCGGACACGATGTCGCCCTTGGGGATCAGCCGGGAGCCCGGGATGCGCACGATCTCGTACTCGGCGGGCTCGCGCACGTCGATGAGGTCGATGTCGCGCCCCTCCTTGATCCACTCGGCCAGCTCGCGGGCCGTGATGGTGGAGCCGACGACGGCCTCGGCGGCCTCGTCGGTGACCGAGCCGCAGAAGTCCTCGTAGTCGATGAGCTCCTTGACCGTGGCGTTCGGGCCGCACACCGCGCAGTTCGGGTCCTTGCGGACCTTGATCTTGCGGTAGGTCATCTCCAGCGCGTCGTAGACCATGAGCGAGCCCACGAGCGGGTCGCCGATCCCGGTGAGCAGCTTGATGGCCTCGGTGACCTGGATCGAGCCGATCGAGGCGCACAGGACGCCCAGGACGCCGCCCTCGGCGCAGCTCGGGACCATGCCCGGAGGCGGGGGCTCGGGGTAGAGGCAGCGGTAGCACGGGCCCTGGTCGGCCCAGAAGACGCTGGCCTGGCCGTCGAAGCGGTAGATCGAGCCCCACACGTACGGCTTGCCCGAGAGGACCGCGGCGTCGTTGACCATGTAGCGCGTCGCGAAGTTGTCGGTGCCGTCGATGATGAGGTCGTACGGCTCGAAGATCTCGAAGACGTTGTCGTTGTCGAGCACCGTGTTGTGGATGACCACGTTCACGTACGGGTTGATCTCGCGGATCGACTCGGCCGCGGACTCGGCCTTGGTGCGGCCGATGTCGGACTGGCCGTGGATGATCTGGCGCTGGAGGTTCGACTCGTCGACGGTGTCGAACTCGACGATGCCGATGGTGCCGACCCCGGCCGCGGCCAGGTACATCAGCGCGGGGGACCCGAGGCCGCCCGCGCCCACGCAGAGCACCTTGGCGTTCTTGAGTCGTTTCTGACCGTCCATGGCGACGTCGGGGATGATGAGGTGGCGCGAATAGCGGCGCACCTCGTCGACCGACAGCTCGGAGGCTGGTTCGACCAGCGGCGGCAAACTCATATAACCAATAATGCATGTCCACGGGGTGGATATTCCACCCCCCGGCCCGGTGTGCCGCGCTTCACCCCGTGAGATTCCTTGTCCCGCATGGCGGGACGAGGTTCGTGGAACCGGCCGCGGCTACCGGTCGATGAAGTCGTCCGGCGGCAGGTCGGGGCCGTTGTAGTCCCCCGCCGGGCCCGACAGGTACGTCTCGCCGTCCGGGAACGGCCACGCGTTCCCCGTGCAGCCCGCGAGCTGGTACGTCTGCTGCGCCATCACCGGCGACAGCTCTCCCTCGGCGGGGCACACCTCGTGCCCGTGCCCGAGCCGGTGCCCCACCTCGTGGTTCACCGCGTACTGGCGGTACGTCTCCAGCGTGCCGTCCCAGTGCTCGACCCCGGTGAGCCACCGCGCCGAGTTGATGACCACCGCGTCGCCGTTGCGGCACGAGACCGTCGTGTTCTGCGAGCCGCACAGGTACGAGCGCTGCTCGGGGCTCGCCAGGTAGACCGTGAAGTCCGCGTCGCCGCCGCCGACCTGCTGGAACCGCCACGCCCCGCCCGCGGTCCACGAGCGCGGATCGGCGAGCGTCGCGTGCACGAAGTCGCTGAACTCGTCGGCGTTCAGCTCGATGCCGTTCTCCACGGCCACGTTGTACGTCAGGAGGGTCCCCGCGTCGCCGAACACCGCAGTGTCGGACGGCTGCGCGTACGTCCAGGTCCCCGTGCCCGAGAAGTACAGCGGGATGTTCGCGACCTCCGGAGAGGCGGACGGCGACGGCGGCACGGCCTCGTCGGGGACCGCCTCCGCGCTGGTCGGGACGACCTGCTCGTCCTCGTCGAGGGCCTGCGGCTTCTCCGAATCCGCGGCGCCGAGCGCGAAGTACAGCCCCGCGCCGGCCATGACGACCAGGACCGCGAGCAGCACGAAGCGCCGTCGTCTGCGGAGCCTGCGGTTGCGATCCAGCCGTCCCTCAGTCACACCCGGGAGTCTAGGCCAGACGGCCGCCCCAGGGGCTCAGCCCGCAGCATTGTGTGAACCGGTTCCGGTTCACAATATGGACAAAGCGTTCTCGGGGTCGGCGACCTCGTCGTTGCGGACTTCGTCGAACATGGCGACCATTGCGCGCGCGACCGCCTGGGGCCGCTCCATCATCGCGACGTGGCCGGTCTTGTCGAGGATGAGGAGGCGGGAGTCGGGGATCGCCAGGGCCGTGGGCGGCGCTTGGCGGACGTCGATGACGTGGTCCTGCTTGCCCCAGACGACGAGGGTCGGGCACTGGATCTCGCGGGCGAGGCGCCACAGGGAGTGCGTGCCGGGCACGAGGGCCTGCACGAAGGAGGCCATGAGGCCCCGGTAGGTCTGGAAGTACGCCTGGTTGTTCCAGGGCACGGCGAGGCGGTGGCGGGCCTCGGCGATCGCCTCGCGGCGGCGCTGCGGGTGGATCGAGGACGGGTCGGCCCAGGTGCCGCGGATGATGTCGTCGACGACCTGCTGCGGGGTGCGCCCGCGCATGGCCCGGTCGGCGAGCCACGCGATGTTCGGGACGGCGAGCATCGGCAGGTAGCGCGACTGGTGCGAGCGGCGCGGGTTCCCGAAGGGCATCGCGGGCGAGATGAGGGTGAGCGTGCGGACCAGGTTCGGGCGGGTCGCGGCGAGGTACACCGCGACCGCGCCGCCGAGCGAGTGGCCGACGAGGTGGACCGGGCCGCGCCCGGACTCGGAGATCCACGCCGCCACGTCCTGCGCCAGGAGCGGGATCGTGGTCCGCGGCGCGGGCGCCGAGTGGCCGAAACCGGGCAGGTCCACCGCGTCGGTGCGGAGCCGGTCGGAGAGCGCGTCGGCGAGGTCGGTCCAGTTCTGCGCCGAGCCGCCGAGCCCGTGGACGAACACGGCGGGCTCGGCCCCCGGCGCGGTCGCCGGGGTGTGGCGGATGAACAGCCGGCGGCGGCTCACCTGGTGCTCGATGCCGGGCCACGGCGCGTGCGGCCGTCGGGGAGTGCGGACCTCCCCGGCGTCGACCAGCCGCGCCCGTTTCATGGAAGCTAGTGTGCCACTTCGGCTGCGAGCGCGCCCAAAGTAGCCGAAACCACCGCGCGGGCGCGCTCGGCGGTCACGACCGAGGCCCCGGAGAGGCGCCGCACGGACCGGCCGTCGAGCCACAGGATGACCACGACCGCGGTCTTCACCGGCCCGGTGGGGACGATCGAGGCGTGCTCGACTTCGACGCGCACGTCCCCGGCGCCGAGGCGCGGCCGCAGGGCCTCCACAGTGGCGGCCGCGGCGGCGTGCTGGATGTGCCAGTCGATCGGCGGGACCGCCACTTTGCCCGTGGACTCGGTGTCGCCGAGGGCGAGCGTGACGCTCACTTCGGCTTCGAGACCGGCGGACTCGATCTCGACGCGGCGCAGCTCGACCGGGCCGACCGAGGCGACCTCGACGTCGGTCGAGGCGGGCTCGACGTGGCCGCGGATCTCGGCCTCGTCGCCGGACTGCGGGCCGGGCTCGACGGCGCGCTGCTCGTTGACGACGGCGGAGACCACGGCGTGGACCTCGTCGGGGTCGACGCCCTCTTCGAGTTCGAGGCGGAGGCTGGAGGCGCCGTCGGGGGCCGTCACGTGGAAGGCGTCGCGGACGCCGGGGACCTGGCGGACGGCGTCGACGAGGCGGGCGGATTCGGTGTCCTGCACTTGGGTGCCGGCGGATCCGGGCATGGGTCCTGTGTTCTCCACGGTGGCGGGCGGTGTCGGCTCGGCGATGGGCGGGCGGGGCGGCGTGCGCAGCAGTGGGGCCTGCTCGGTGACGGGCGGGCTGGGGACCGCCGCGGGCGAGACCTCAGTGAGCGGCGGCTGCACGATCGGGAACTGGTCGGTGCGCTGCTCCACGACCGGGACGGACGGGGCCGGGGGCGGCGGGGTCGCGGGCGCGGGCGGCGCGCTCGGCTGCGGCGGGGCCTCGGCGGCGGGCGCGGGCGTGGCGGGAGCCGGGGCCGCGGGTGCGGCGGGGACCGCCGGGTGCTCCTGGGTCGCCTCCTCGGGGGCGTGGACCGCGGGGCGGACCGGGCTCGGCGGCGCGGGCGGCGGCGGGGTCTGCACGGTCGCGGGCGGGGCGCTCTGGGCCTGCGGGACCTCGATGGGGCCGGTGTGCTGCGGCGCGGGCGCGCTGTAGTGCTGCTGCGCTTGGGGTTCGGGTGCCGGGGGTTGGACGAACTCCTGGTTGGGGCCGGGCGGCGCGGGGACCGGCTGCTGCGGGGCCGCGGGGCTGGGCGCGTAGTCGCCGGGCAGCGGCGGGGCGCTGTAGCCGGGGTGCTGCTGGGGGACGCCGAAGTCCTGGGCGGGGGCGCTGTAGAACTGCTGGGCGGGCTGGCTCTGCTGCGGCGGCGCGGGGGCCGCGGGCGGCGGCGGGGTGTGGTGCTGCGGCGGAGCGGGCGCCTCGTGGTGCGGGGCGGGCGCGTACTCCTGGGTGGCGCCCGGCAGCGGGGCCGCGGGCGGCGGGGCGTACTCCTGGGCCGGCGGCGCGGGCGGCGCCGGAGGGGCGCTCTGCGGCGGCGCGAACGGGTTCACCGGGACCTGCTCGGCCTGGAAGCCCTGGGGGCCTTGGGGGGTCTGCGGGACGGCGGGGATCGGCTCGAACTGCTCGCCCGGTGCGGGGCGGCGGGTCGCGGGGACCATCGGCCCGGTCTCGGTCATCTCGACCGGCACGTTCGGGACCTGTCCGGTGGGGTCCTCGCTGTAGCGGTGGCGTCTGCCGCGGTCCGGGTCGAACCGGTACTGCTCGGGCGCCTGCCCCATCCCCTGACGGGCCGCGTCGGCGGTCTCGGCGCCCTCCTCGGACGGCGGGCCCCAGGACCTGCCGATCCGCCTGCGGGCTGCCCGTTCCTCCCCGGTCGGACGCTGCTCATCCGGTCGGTTCTGGTCATACACCACTAGACAACTCCTTCATATTCCCGCCCTCAAGGTACCGTGGCGCGCCCAGTGACTCGAACCCGCGTTTGTCGCCCCCGTACGCTGGGAGACTGTATTCAAGGTTTCCGTAAACTCCGTTCGGGCCGCAAGCGACCGCGGCTGACGGATGGGCGACATGAGCCGGGAAGAGGTGGCGGCGTGAACAGCGCTGGTGAGGGGCGGGTCCGACTGCCCAGGAGCGAACGCCGCGTGCAGCTGCTGCGTGCCGCTCAGGACGTCTTCGTCTCCAAGGGCTACCACAGCACCTCCATGGACGACATCGCCGAGAACGCCGGGGTGTCGAAACCCGTGCTGTACCAGCACTTCACGTCGAAGCTGGAACTGTATCTGGCACTGCTGGACGGCCGGGCGGCCGAGCTGGTGGGCCAGGTGCGCGACGCCTTGCAGTCCACTGAGGACAACAAGGAGCGGGTGAACCGCGCCATGCGCGCGTACTTCGAGTTCGTGGACGCGCAGGGCGAGGCGTTCCGGCTCGTGTTCGAGTCCGACCAGCGCAACGACCCCGAGGTCGCCGAGCGGGTCATGCGCATGGAGGCCGACTGCGTCGCGGCGATGGCCGAGACGATCATGGCCGACACCCACGTCGACAAGGCCCGGGCCGAACTCCTGGCGACGGGCCTGCTCGGGACCGCCGAGGTCTCGGCCCGCAAGTGGATCGCCTCCGGCCGCGCCATCCCGAAGGACGAGGCGGTGCAGCTCATGAGCACGCTCGCTTGGCGGGGCATCTCGCACTTCCCCCGCGAGGAAGAAGTCTGAGCGTCCCTTCCTTCCGGAAGGTGCATGCTCGGGGCGGCGCCGTTCGCTCTCGGCGCAGCGCTCCGTGCAGTGGACCGGGGGTCGCCGCGAGTAGTCTTGCTTCGGACCGAAGGTCAGAGTATTTCGATTGAGGAGGGCCCGTGGAGGTCAAGATCGGTGTCCAGTACGCCCCACGCGAACTGGTGTTGGAGAGCAAGCTGTCGCCGAAGGACCTGTCCGACACGATCGAGCAGGCCGTGAAGGACGGCGGGGTCCTGCGCCTGGAGGACGACAAGGGGCGTCAGGTGATCGTCCCTGTCGAGAAGATCGCCTACGTCGAGATCGCCGCCACCAACGTGCGGTCCGTCGGCTTCACGGTCGACGCATAGCAGACGGAAGTGACTTCAGGCCCGGGGCTGCTGCTCCGGGCCTTGTCCGTTCCCTGAAGAAGCCGCTACTGGAGGACCGTGAACGGCGCGGTGCCGCCGACCGCGTGGCTGCCGTTGCGCACGCCCTCCGGGCCGCTCGTGTGGACCCGGTACAGCGTGTCGTTCGCGACCACCAGCACCGGGTCGCCGCGGTTGAGGTTCGACTCGACCGGGTCGGCCGGGTTCGCGGCGACCTCCGAGAACACCAGCCCGGCCGTGCCGGCCTGGACGTCGGTGCGGGAGTTGTCGATCGCGACCCGGAACAGCGTGTCGTCGTCGCGCTTGCCCGTGACCCACAGGTAGTTCTCCGAGCTCCACGCGATGTCGGTGACGTCCTCGATGTCGGTGCCGATGCGCCGCGGCTCCCCCGCCTGGAGGTTCCCGTCGGCGTCCACGTTCAGCGGCGCCACCCACGCGTGGCCGCCTTCGACGTACGCCAGGCGCCGCCCGTCCGCCGCGAGCGCCATGGCCGTCACCGACTCCCCCACCGTGAGCGGCTGGACCACCGCCCGCGAGTTCGGGTTCACGACGGTGGGCACGCCGTCGGAGACGACGAGGATCGCGCTCGCCGGGTGCCACTGCGGGTCGGCCAGCACGGAGCCCAGGCCGCCGACGGCGCCCATCGCGGAGTCCGTGGGCCCCACGGTGAGCACGTCGCCGGAGGTCCCGGCGGCGATCGCGGCGATCTGGTCGGCGGGGCCGATCGCGACCTGCCGGAGGCCGTCCGCGTGGAAGCCGACCCATGAATGTTCAGCGGACTCGGTGGTGACCTCGTCGGCCGCGTACTCCCAGACCGTCTCCTCGAACAGGAAGTACGCGGTCGGCGGCAGGTCCGCGGGGATCGCGTTCCAGTTGCGCCAGTCCGCGAGCGTGCCCTCGCCGATGACGTCGCCGTCGGCGGTGAGCACGAATCCGTCGGACAGGCCCAGGGTCCAGGCGACCTGCGCGGTCATGGCGTCCTGCACGGACCGGTCGTCGACCGGTTCGCCGAGGGTGAGCTCCACTTCGGGGACGCCGTTGCGCGAGGTGATCTTCGCGGTGGTCGAGGAGGGGATCGCGCTGCGCGACGACTGGAGGGCGAACTCGGAGGGGCCGCGCAGGAGCCAGTCGAGCCGGAGGCGCCTGTCGGTCTCGGCGTCGAGGTCGGCGTAGATCCAGCGCAGGTCGGGGACGAGGAGCTCCGGCGCGTCGGCCTGGAAGTACAGCGGCGAGGCCCGGTAGGAGTCGAGGAACTGCCGGTAGTCCAGGGACACCTGGGACGGCTGGCTCTGGATCGACCACACGTCCTGGAGGCCGCCGTCGCGCCCGAGCATGAACGTCTCCTCGTAGGCGCTCGGCGAGGAGCTCATGCGGACCGAGCCGTCTTCGAGGTAGACGCCGACGACCGAGGCGGTGACGGTGACGTTCGCCGACTCGATCGGATTGCCGCCGCCCACGGTCACCTCGATGTCGGCGAGGAGGCGGATGCCGGAGGCGGCGTCGGAGAACTGCTCGTTCCCGGAGGCGGTGAACTTGTTGAGGCGGTCGTCGCGGCTCGCGGGGTCACCGGCGGCAGCCTTGAGAAAGTTCTGGACCGTGACGTCGGCATCGACGGTCGGCTCGAACGTCTCGGCGGTCGTCCCGGAGGACTCCCCGAAGTTCGTGGGCGCGTCGTCGACGACCTCCGGGTCGCTGCCGGTGGGGATGCCGCAGGCGGATGCGGCCCAAGCGGTGCCGAGGGCGAGCGCGGCGGCGAGGCTAGTCCTGCGTCGCACGGGTGGCCTCCTTCCCCGCGCCGGGGCGCGGGCCGTCGAGCCGCAGGGGGATCGGCGAGGTGATGACGCGGTTCCCGGCCTGGAGCGGCAGGGTGAGCACGAACAGGGTGCCCTTACCGGGCTCGCCCACGGCCTGGAGCGTCCCGGAGTGCAGCTTCGCGTCCTCCAGGCTGATCGCCAGGCCCAGGCCCGTGCCGCCGGTCCTGCGGTTGCGGGACGGGTCGGCGCGCCAGAACCGGTCGAAGACGCGGTCGGCGTGGCCGGGCTTGAGGCCCACGCCGTGGTCGCGGACCGCGACGGCCACCGCCGTCTCGGACTCGGCGACGGTGACGCGCACGGGGCGGCCCTCGGCGTGCTCGATCGCGTTCGAGACGAGGTTGCGCAGGATGCGCTGGACGCGGCGCGGGTCGACCTCGGCGATGACGCGGCGCTTCGGCTTCTCGACGGTGACCTCCACCCCGCACTCGCCCGCGAGGTGCGAGAGGCCCTCGGCGACGTCGTCGGCGATGCGGCCGACGTCGACGGCGTCCACTTCCAGGGACGCGAACCCGGAGTCGAAGCGGGAGATCTCCAGCAGCTCCTGGAGCAGCTCCTCGAAGCGGTCGATCTCGTGCTGGAGCAGCTCGGTGGAGCGCTTGGTGACCGGGTCGAAGTCGTCGCGGTTGTCGTAGAGCAGGTCGGCGGCCATGCGGATCGTCGCGAGCGGCGTGCGCAGCTCGTGCGAGACGTCGGAGGTGAAGCGCCGCTGCATCATCGACATCTCCTCCAGGCGCCGGATCTGGCTCTGGAGGTTCTCGGCCATGAGGTTGAACGAGCCCGCGAGCCGCGCGAGGTCGTCGGAGCCGCGGACCTCCATGCGCTCGTGGAGCAGCCCGGCGGCGAGCCGCTGGGAGGTGCGGGCGGCCTCGCGCACGGGCGTGACGACCAGGCGGGTGACGAGCGCGGCGATGACGCCGAGGAGGAGGACCAGCGCGACCCCGGCGAGCGCGAGGTTGGTGCGCAGCAGGCTGATCGCGTCCTGCTGCGATTCGAGCGGGTAGAACGCGTACAGCTCGAAGTCCACGGTCAGGTCGATGAAGGAGCCGACGACGAGGTACGGCATGGGGCCCTGGTCGTCGAGCGTGAAGTTGTCGTACTGGATCGCGGTCTTGCGGTCGGCGACGTCCTCTTGCAGCTCCTCGGACGGCGCGGCCTCGGCCGACGCGGGGTGCGAGCGGGTCACCTCGCCGTCATCGGTGCGCAGGACGATGACCGGCGCGTACACGGGGTCCTCGGCGAGCTCGTTGACGATGCGCTGCATGGTCGTGGCGAGCGCGGAGTCGGAGGAGGAGGCGTAGGTGCCGAGCTGCTCGGCGGCCCGCTCGACGGCGTTGAGGGTCTCCTCGACGGCGGTCTCCTGGCGCTCGGTGAGGAGCCCGGAGGTGACCGACCCGGCGACGACGAAGGAGAAGATGAGGACGAGGACCGTGGAGGCGATGAGGGTCGAGGAGACGACCCGCAGCTGGAGGGAGGCGCGGAAGCGGTCGATGAGCGGGCGCGAGGCCCGGTCCGCCCAGCGGGCGGCGCTCCCCCATGCCCGTCGCAGCCACACCGGGCGCTGGCGCGCCCGGTCCTCCCCCGCGGTCATGGTCTAGCCGAGTCCGGCTTTGTACCCGACGCCGCGGACGGTCTGGATGAGCTGGGGGCGCTCGGGGTCGGGCTCGATCTTGGCGCGCAGGCGCTGCACGTGGACGTTCACCAGGCGCGTGTCGGCGGAGTGGCGGTAGCCCCACACCTGCTCCAGCAGGACCTGCCGGGTGAAGACCTGGCGGGGCTTGCGGGCGAGGGCCACGAGCAGGTCGAACTCCAGGGGCGTCAGCTTCACTTCGGCGCCGTTGAGGGTGACCTGGTGGGCGGGCACGTCGATCTGGACCTGGAGGCCGGGCTTGCCGATCTCCAGGCGCTCGGGCGTGACGTCGTCGCCGCGGCGCAGGCGGGCGCGGATGCGGGCCACCAGCTCCTTGGGCTTGAACGGCTTCACGATGTAGTCGTCGGCGCCCGATTCGAGGCCCAGCACGATGTCCACGGTGTCCGATTTGGCGGTGAGCATCACGATCGGCACGCCGGACTCGCCGCGGATCGCCTTCGCGACGTCGATCCCGCTCATGCCCGGGAGCATGAGGTCGAGGAGGACGATGTCGGGGCGGTGCTCCTTGAACGCGGCGAGCGCCTTCTCGCCGTCGACGACGAACGTGGGGGTGAAGCCTTCGGTCCGGAGGATGATGCCGAGCATCTCCGCCAGGGCCGGGTCGTCGTCGACGACGAGTACACGTGCTCTCATGGACACCAGTTTTCCACCTCGCTAAAGGCCGGAGCACCACGGGTGTCTCCCCGTGGTGCTCCAACTGTAACGACTATCCGACGGACTTGGCGGCCCGTGCGGGGTCGGTGCCTGCGGCGATGGCCTCGAACGGCTCGCGTCCGGCCTGGATCTCGCCGAGCTGGACCATCTCGCGCTTCGTGAAGAAGCCGACGATCCAGTCCGCGAGGACGCGGCCCTTGCGGCCGGTCCCGGGCACGCGCGACAGGTGGTAGCCGCGGTGCATGAGCCAGGCGAGGAGGCCCTTGGCCTTGAAGCCGTAGGTGTTGGCGACGCCCTTGTACAGGCCGAGGCCGGCGACCGAGCCGATGTACTTGTGCTCGTACGGGGTCAGCTCGCGGCCGACGTGGCTGCGGTAGACGTTGTCCGCGAGGGTCTTGGCCTGGCGGACGGCGTGCTGCGCGGACGGGGTGCACCAGTCCATCGGGAAGTCCGAGGTGTCGGGGACCTGGGCGGAGTCGCCCGCGCCCCAGGCGCCTTCGACGACCTCGCCGACGGTGTGCTTCCCGGCTTCGACGCCGGTGGCGACCTGGAGGCGCGTGTTGCACTCCAGGTGGCCGCGCGGGCCGATCGGCAGGTCGGTCTGCTTGAGCAGCGGGTGGGGCATGACGCCGGCGGTCCAGATGATGGTGTCGGAGTCGAACTCCTCGCCGTCGGTGAGGACGACGTGGCCGCCCTCGCAGGACTTCAGGGTGGTGCCCAGGCGGATGTCGACGCCGCGCTTGGTGAGCTCGCGGGCGGCGTACGCGCCCATCTCGGGGCCGACCTCGGGGAGGATCTTGTTGGCGTACTCGACGAGGTACCACTTGATCTCGGAGGCGTCGAGCATCGGGTAGTTCTTCACGATGTTCGCGGTGAGGTCTTCGAGCTCGCCGAGGGTCTCGGCGCCGGCGAAGCCGCCGCCGACGGTGAGGAACGTGAGGGCCTTGCGGCGCACGTCGGGGTCCTCGGTGGTGGCGGCGATGTCGAAGCGCTGGAGCACGTGGTTGCGCAGCCAGATCGCCTCGCCCATCGACTTGATGCCGATGGCGGTGTCCGCCAGGCCGGGGATGGGGAGCGGGCGGGAGACGGAGCCGGGGGCGACGATGACCTCGTCGTACTCGACCTCGCGGGCGGGGCCGACATAGGGCTGCACCATGAGCTTGCGCTCGGAGTGCTTGATCTCGGTGACCGCACCGGTGAGGATGGTGCAGTGCTTGAGGGCCTGTCGGAGCGGCACAACGCCGTGTCGCGGGGAGATGGAACCAGCGGCCGCCTCGGGCAGGAACGGCTGGTAGGTCATGTGCTGGTTGGGGTCGATGACCATCAGTTCAACTTGACCGCGCTTGATGTCGCCCTTCAGCAGCTTGCTCAAGCGTTCGGCAACGTAAAAACCGACGTGACCGGCACCTATCACGACTATACGTTTCACGTGTTCAATTCTGGCCCTGTTCAGGGGGTCTTGTGTAGTGAACGCGCGAGGACGTAGATCACGGTGACAGCGGCCACGATGCCCGCGCCGACCGCGAGACCTGCGGTGAGACCGGTGAAATACGCGGTGAACAGCGCCAGGGTGAGCGCTATGCCCACAGTCGACGCCAGCACCAGCCCGAGGTGCTTCGCCCAGGTGAGGATGATCTCACCGTCCATTGCGGTAGTCGTTCGGAAACGCTGCGCGACGGCCGCCGCGGAATGGCCGGTGTACAGCAGGCAGGCGAGCCCGGCAGCCGTCCACAATGTGGGAGAGCGGTCGCCGTCGAGGGCGTCCGAGACGAGCCAGGCGGCGATCGTGAAGCCGATTGCCACGAACACCGCCGGTCCCGCGGGGGCGAGGGCCGCGGCGAGTGCGAGCAGCGCCGCGAGCGCCGCGTAGAACCCGGTCCCGGCCCATTCGGGCGGCACGGCCAGCTCGGAGGCGGTGAACAGCGTCAGGGCCGTCAGGAGGCGCAGCAGGACCGGCGCGGGGGCGATGCGGCGGGCCCACGAGACGCCACCGGCGCGCCCGGCCTTGGCGCGCTCGCGGGCGCCGTCACGGAGCGCTTGGAGCAGCGGGCGCTGGACGTCAGTCATCGGTAGCGCCTCCGGGTGAGTTGAGCGAGGACGTTGTCGAGGGAGGCCGCGCCCTGCCAGGGCTCGACGGCGACGCCGAGGTCGCGCAGCTCCATGAGGGTGTTGTCGCGCGAGAGGCGCCACAGCCGCTCCGCGTACGGCGTCCAATGTGTACGACGGGGCGGGGCGACGTGCGGCGGGAGGGTGTCGACGCACAGGACGGGCCGCCCGGCGCGGGCGAGGGACGCGATGAGCGCGATCGACCGGTCGGTGAGCAGCGGCGTGAACACGACGTTGAGACTGCGCTGGCCGGCGAGCTGGCGGCGCAGCAGGTCCGGCGAAGGCGGGACGGGGTCCGGCGGGATCTCGACGGCGGCGAGCCAGCGCAGGGTGGCGGCAGCGTGGCGGCGCCCGGCCCCGGCCCGCATGCGGCGCCCGCGGGCGCCGAACTCGACGCACGCGGTGCGGTCGCCCTGGAGCGCGTAGTGGGAGGCCACGGCCCCCGCGGCGCGCACGGTGAGGTCGGCGATCGACGCGGCGCCGTCGAGGCCCCCGGACACGCCCGCCTCGACCTGGAGGTCGAGCACGAGGGTGACATCGGTGTCGCGTTCGGAGAGCGTGGCGTTGACGTACAGGTCCCTGGTGCGCATGGAGGTGCGCCAGTCGATGCGGCGCAGCCGGTCCCCGGGCTGGTAGAGGCGGACCTCGGCGAGCTCGCCGGAGTCGCCGCCGCGGCGGGACCGGTGGACGCCGGTGACGCCGTCGGCGAACGGCAGGGACTCGGCCGAGTCGAACCAGTCGGGCACGGGCAGGACCCACGCGGACAGGCCGGGGAGGCGCTGCACGGTGGTCTCCAGCAGGCCCCCGCAGGCGACGGAGCGGACGTGGACCGGGCCGAGGTGGTGCTCGCCCCAGCGGCGGGCCGTCCCGGCGACGACGAGGTCGCGCCCGGACCGCGGCGCCAGCGCGGACGCGAAGTCGCCCTTGCCGGTGTGGAGTTCGATCCAGGGGTCGGCGACGGCGGTGACGATCGCGGTGACGGCGACAGGCTCGGGGTTGGCGACGATGACGCGCGCGGCGGCGGTGCCGCCCTCGGCGCAGGAGAGGTCGGTGCCGGTGCCTTCGAGGGGCGCGATGCGGACCTCGGGCGGGCGGTGCGGGCGGCGCTGGAGGAGCACGGCGGTGCCGATCGCGAAGGGCGCGGCGATGAGCACGAGGTCGATGCGGCCCAAGGCGACCGCCGCGAGCAGGCACACCGCGGCGAGGGCGACGGCCCTGGTGAGGGCCTTCGTCCGCCGCCACGTCACGGGCGGTTCGACCCGAGCCGGGCGCACCTCGCGGGGGTTGTCGGTGCGCAGGCTCAGGACCGGGTCGATCGTCATCGCTGCTGCGCCGGGCCCGCGGTGTAGGCCGGGGCCTGGGCGGTCTGCGGGGCCGGGACGCCGCGGCAGATGTCGGCGACGACCGCGGCGGGGTCGATGCGGCGCATCCACAGCTCGGGCTTGAGGGTGATCCGGTGGGCGAGCGCGGCGCCCGCGACGCCCTTGACGTCGTCGGGGGTGACGAAGTCGCGCCCGGCGAGGACGGCGAGCGCGCGGGAGGCGAGCAGCAGCGCGAGGGACCCGCGCGGGGAGGCGCCGACCTGGACCTGCGCGTGGCCGCGGGTGGCGGTGGTGACGGCGACGATATAGCGGCCCACGGAGTCCTCGACGGTGACGTCTTCGAGGGCGCGCTGCATGGCGACGAGGGTGGCGGCGTCGATGACGGGGTCGAGGTCGACGGCCTCCTGGCGGCGGCCGATGCGCCGCTGGAGGACCTCCCACTCCTCGTCGGGGGTGGGGTAGCCGAAGGAGACGCGCAGCAGGAACCGGTCGAGCTGGGCCTCGGGGAGCTGGTAGGTGCCTTCGAACTCGACGGGGTTGGAGGTGGCGAGGACCGTGAACGGCTCGGGGAGGAGGTGGGTCTCGCCCTCGACGGAGACCTGGCGCTCCTGCATGGCTTCGAGGAGCGCGGACTGCGTCTTCGGGGGCGTCCGGTTGATCTCGTCGGCGAGGAGGAGGTTGGTGTGGACCGGGCCCTTGCGGTAGACGAACTCGCCGGTCTTCTGGTTGTAGAGGAGGGACCCGGTGACGTCGGCGGGCAGCAGGTCGGGCGTGAACTGGAGGCGGCGGAAGTCGAGGCCGAGGCTCTGCGCGAAGCAGCGGGCGGTGAGGGTCTTGCCGAGGCCGGGGAGGTCTTCGAGGAGGATGTGCCCGCCCGCGAGGATCCCGGCGAGGACCAGGCGCAGCGGCTCGTCCTTGCCGACGATGACCGACCGGACCGACTTGAGGACCGCTTCGGCGTGGTGCGCGACCTGGTCGAGGCTGATGCGCGGCGTCTCGGTCATTTAGATCTCCTCGATGGCTGTCAGGTGGGCGCCGAGCTGCTGCGGCGAGGGGCAGTCCGGCACGGGGCCGGTCAGGAACAGGTAGGTGCGCTCGCCGAGGACGGCCCGGCACTCCTCGGGCTGGCCGTCGAGCGAGAGGCCGCGGCGCAGCCGCAGGCGCTCGGCGGCGAGCTCGGTGAGCTGCTGCTTCGCGTTCGTGGTGGCGAACCGGCCGGGCTTGGCCTCGGCGAAGATGAACCGGTCCTCCCAGCGGTTGACGTCGGCGAACGGGCGCCAGGACGGCTCGTTGACGGTGTGGACGCGCAGTTCGGGCGCGGGCTCGGTGTCGGCGCGCATCCCGGAGACCACGGAGTAGGCCAGGAGCGCGGCGACGGCGAGGAGCACGAGCTGCCACAGCGCGAAGTCGACGCCGCCGACGTACGCGAACGCCCACGCGAACACGGCGAGCGCGACGGCCCCGACCGCGGGCCACAGCCGCACGCGCCCGAACGGCGAGAGGAGTTCCCTCACCGAGATGCCTTGCGGCGCTTCTCTTCTCACTGCGCCTCCCTGACGCCGAGCTGGGCCCGGAGCGCGACGAGGGCGTCGCGGGCGCGGTCGCGGTCGGCCTCGCCGACCTCGTGCGGCGAGTACCTCGCCCGCAGGTACGCCTCGGTGAGCCGGTTCAGGGCCGCGCCGTCGAGGTCGTGGCTCGACAGGAGCTTGCGGACGAGGTCGGCGGGCGTGTCGGAGGCGTCGCGCTCGATGCCGACGCCTTCGGCGGCGCGCTCGAAGTGGATCCAGCAGGCCATGATCGCCGACCTGGCGTCGGTGCCGAGGTCCATCTCCTGGAGCGCGGAGGCGATGGCGTCCTCGACGAGCGCGAAGTCGCGGACCAGGTGCGCCGGTTCGGGTTCGGGCACGCCGGTCGACTCGGGCGCCTCCACGATCCACCTGATGAGGCGCCGGATGACGAGCAGCAGGATGAGCAGCAGCGGGATGCCGGCGAGGACGCCGAGGATGAGCCAGCTGATCCACGAGGGGAACGTGCTCCCCTCGACGGGTTCGCCGGTCGGCGGCATCGACAGCTCTTCCTGGGTCATCAGCGGCGGCGGGCTCTCGGCGCCCTCGCCCCCGGAGTACGGCATCCGCGCCTCGTCCCACTGGAGCCCCGTCCCCTGCGCGGCGATCCCGACGACCAGCAGCGCGGCGACCACGGCGAGGACCGGCAGCCACCGCCGCAGCGTCGAGCGCTCGTGCGGTGCGGGTGGCGTCATGTGCGGCCTCTTGGGGTTCGGTGGGGGTGATGCGCGTCCCCCACCTTATGCCAGGGGCGCTGCAAACGCCTACCCGTCTCAGGACTCGAAACGGGAGGCGAAGCGGCGCTGCCAGGGGGTCTCGACGGCTTTCGGGGAGTATCCGGCGCGGACGAAGGCGACGGCTTCGGCTGCGGGGACGCCGTCGAGGACGGCGAGGCAGGCGAGGGCGGTGCCGGTGCGGCCGTGGCCGCCGTGGCAGGCGATCTCGACGCGCTCGGTCTCGGCGCGGGTCCAGGCGTCGCGCAGGGCCGCGGCGAAGGCGGGCTTGTCGGCGGGCAGGCGGAAGTCGGGCCAGCGGACCCACACGGCGTCCCAAGCGGTCGCGGGCGGCTCCTTGCCGAGGAGGTACAGCGCGAACTGCGGCTGCGGCCCTTCGGGAAGGGGCCGGGCGAGGCCGCGGCCGCGCACGAGGCGGCCGGACGGGAGGCGCAGCACGCCGGTGGCGTCGGGGTCCCAGGTCATCGCCCGATGCTACTGCGGCGCAGCGCTAGCGGACCTCTCTGAGGCCCGAGCCCTCCTCGGGGAGCTCCTTGAGGGTGCGGATCGGGGTCTTGAGGAGCACGAGGCATCCGGCGAAGAGCATCCCGGCGGCGATGAGGAGCACCGACTTCGCGCCGACCGCCTCGCCGACGAACCCGCCCGCGATCGAGCCGACCGCCATCGAGCCCCAGGTGATGACGCGCTGGGTGGCGTTCACGCGGCCCTGGATCGAGTCGGGGGTGACCGCCTGGCGGTAGCTGACGACGTTCACGTTGAACACCACGATCGCGCCCACGAACAGCGCCTGCCCGAGGAACGCGACCACCGCGCCCCACCCGGGCCCCGAGAACGCCACGACCGCCATGCCGGGCCCGGAGAGCGCCAGCGCCACGAGCGCGGTGCGCCCCATCCCGGCCTTCGCGGAGATCTTCCCGACGAGCATCGCCCCGAGGACCCCGCCGACCCCGGACCCGGCGAGGACCAGGCCGACGACCGCGCTCGACTGGCCGGCGTCGCGGATGAGGAACACCACGAGCATGGCCTGGAACGCGCCCACGGAGAGGTTGCACCAGGCGCTGGAGAACGCGACGGTGCGGATGATCGGGTCCTTGAGGATGAACCTGATCCCCTGGGCGATCTCGGCCCGCAGGTGCGGCTTCTCGCGGCGCACCGGATCGGTCTCCTGGAACCTGATGCGCCACATACTGAACGCCGACACCGCGAACCCGGCGACCGCGACGGCGACCGCCACGGGCGCGGTCAGCAGCGTCACGAGCGGCCCGGCGACGAGCGGCCCGCCCGTGTCGGAGGCCGACCGGAGCCCCTGGATGCGCGAGTTCGCCCCGGCGAGGCGGTCGTTGTCGATGAGCATCGGCACGTAGCTGCCTTGCGCCACGTCGAAGAACACCGAGACGAGTCCGAGCCCGAACATGACGGCGTACATCTGCCACATCGCGAGCGCGTCGAGCATCCACGCGAGCGGCACGGTCAGCATCACGGCCGCCCGCAGCACCTCGCTCACGACGATGATCGGCTTGCGCCGCATCCGGTCCACCCACGCGCCGACCAGCAGGCCGAACATGACCAGGGCGATCTGGTCCATGGCGTTGAGGACGCCGATCTGCGCTTCGCTCAGGTCGAGCACGACCACGGCGATGATCGAGACGGAGAAGTACGCGATCTGGAGGCCGACTTGGCTCGCGGCCACGGAGACGAGCAGGAGGCGGTGGTCGGGGTTGCGGAACATCGGTACGGGCTGCGCCTTTCGCGGGGGTATGGGGGCAGCCTACGCGCCGAACGCGACGAACGGGTGCCACGGACGCTGCTCCCCCACAGCCGCAAGGGCTTCGGCAGGGCTCGCACCTGCGGCGCAGCGGCGGTGGTAGTCGACCATCATCTCGGCGGCCATCAAGTCGGGGACCTTCGCGAGACTGGAGACCACAGTGGAGGTTCCGGCGTGCAGGAGCGCGGCGGTGAACCCGAGCGTCTCGTTCCCGACCTCGACGGTCGACCGCCCCAGGTCGCACGCGGACAGCACCACGTGCTGCGGGGGCTGGTCGAGCCCGAGCAGCTCGTACGCGTTGAGCGGTCCGAGCCCGAAGTCCAAGCGGGAGAACAGGACGTTGTCCGGCTCGTGGTGCCCGTGCGCGGCGAGGTGCGCGACGGCGGCGCCGTCGAGGGCCTTGAGCACGGCTTCGGGGTCGGACTCGTCGGCGTGGATGAGGACGGGATCGCGGTAGAGCTTCGCGATGTCCTCGATCTCCTCTCGGGCCCGCCCCAGGCCCGGACCGGCGGCGGCGAGCGCGGGCCCAGTCGCGGCGGGCTTCCGCACTGCGCGCCACCAGGCTTCGGCCGACGGCGACACGGTGAGCGGCCGCCCGCGCAGCAGCGGCAGCATCGGCCAGGGGACCCAGGCGAGCTTGCTGTGCGGGACGAGCACGACCTGCCGGTCCCCCACGTAGTCGGCGATCGGGTCGAGCAGCCCCGCCGAAAGCGCAGAAGCGTTGCGCCGCATGGAGCCTTCGACGCTCTGCCGCAGGCGCTCGGGGTGGTGGAAGGTCCGTCGCAGCGCGTCGAGGTCGGCGCCGAGGCGGCTGCCGAGCTCCGCGGCGTCGTCGAGCGGCATCAGTTCGACGTGCCGGATGTCGGTGCCGCCGACGAGGACGGCCCGGGCGTTCCCGCCGGCCTCGAAGAGGCTGACCACTACGGTCTCCCGCGATTCGGCGAGTTCGTGGATCGCCTCGGGGGCGATCCGCTCGGCCTGCTCGCCGGGGCCGGGCTTGGCGCGGTCGTAGTCGCGGATCTGCGCTTCGAGCTCCCCGACGCGCGCCAGCGCCTCGGCGGCGTCCTTGCCTTCGACTTGGAGGTCCCAGAGTTCCTGGCGCGCTTGGCGAAGGCGCCCGAGCGCCTCCCTGGCGGCCGGGGTCCCGGAGGTCTTCACCGGCGGCACCCGCATCGCCTGCGCCCGGCTGCGCTCGGCCCAGCGGAGCATGTCGGACGGCGTGCCGTGCCTCGTGGTGTGCCCTAGGTCGTGTTTACGAAGTCGGTTTCCAGTCGAGGATGATCGCGACTTGGATGGTGGCCTGGTATCGGACGGCGAGTTTGTCGAACCTTGTCGAG
>NZ_PVTJ01000009.1 GCF_003002955.1 Glycomyces artemisiae | reverse complement strand
GTGACAATACGCGCTCTCAAACCTATCCCCCTCATTATGTCACAGGACACGGCGACAATGATGCCCTCGAAAGAGCCTTTTGCATGAGCTTCCAGATGTGGCGGCGGAACCACCAGCCTGGGACGTGGCCTTCGGGGTTGAGTGCTTTCTTGGCGGGTTGCTTGGAGTCGTGCGTGTCAAGGCCGCCCGCGCGGCGCGAGGCTCGGTACTGGGCGTAGGCGCCGCGGCAGAACTCGCAGCGGCACTTGGCTAGTTGGTAGGCCGTCGTGGTGCCATGGCGGTACTGACGGCCGGCAGCGTTGGGCGGGGTGAGGCCGAGGTCGTCGGGGTGCGGGATGGGTTTGGCGGGTTCTTCGGGCGGCTCGTAGGTGAAGAGGAGGTCGTCTCCGAACTTGCCGGTGATCTCTAGGTAGCGGTCGACTTTCTTGGCGAAGGGTTCGGAGACTTTGACTTCAAGGGGCTTCTTGCCCTTGGGGTAAGGCTTGACGCGGAATGAGAGGCCGTCGGGGTCGAGGTTGGGGCGGACTTTGATGACGGCTCGGGAGACCTTGAAGGTGCGTTCGGTGGAGTGCCAGTCCTCGGCGCGGAGTTCGGTCAGCTCGCCCCAGCGGAAGCCGGTCTCGATGTCGGTCTCGAGGAGCATCTGCACCTCGAAGTCGGCGATCTCGAGGAGGACGGCGTCGAACTCTTCGACCGTCAGGATTTCCTTCTCGACCTCGGGGACGCGGTAGCTTGATGCCCTTGCAGGGGATCTGCGATGCGGGCTTCCGCGGCCTGCCAGGCTTTGTCGGATTCCTTCTCGGTGGCGTAGGTGCCCTCGTAGACGGTCTCGCCGCGCATGTCGCGGAAGTAGGCTCTGTTGGTCGTCCGGCCCTTCTTGGAGACGTGGGGAACGCTCCAGCCCATTGGTACCTCCTATGTGGAACCGGTGGTAGCACCGTGGTAGCAGACGGGGGTGTCAGCCCTCGGTGAAACATGGTCACTTCAGTCAGGAGTTGACAACTGAAACAAGCCATCTACCAGCAGGTTCACACAGGCTTGAGCCTGTGACCAGCGATCTGTCGAAACGACAGGGAAGCCCTTTCAAGGCGGAAACGGCGGTTCTAATCCGCTCCGAGTTCGCCTGGACCACCCCGGTCGGTCCAGGTTGGAGGCTTAGCCTCCGACCTGGCGTCATGGGCGGGCGAACGGGATTCTCGGCTCCGCCCTGCGGATGGTCAGGCGGCGACCAGGCTGGCTATGTCCGCGGCGAGAACGGCCGAGGCGGTGTCCACCTCCTTTTGAGTTGCGCCCTTGTCGTCGGCGACCGTTTGAGCGGCGTCGCGGGCAGTGGCGAGGGTCGTCCACGAGTCGGGCGTCGTCAAGGTGGACGGCGAGATCGGTCTTGTCGATCACGGCGATGATGAACTGGAGTTCGGCCGCGTTGCAGTAGCCGTTGCCGCCGCTGATTCGCAGGGCCTCATAGGCGACGGGCTCGGTCAGGGTCAGCGTGTTCCAGCCCGCGGAGGGGGTGCCGGTGGTCGCGAACGTCGTCCAGGTCGCTCCGCTGGCGTTGGAGCCTTGGATCGGCATGCCGGTCGCGCGGGAGACGGCGTTCGACCGCGGGTGTTACTTGAGCGAGGATCTCGAAGACGGTGCCGTCGGTCGGCAGGACGGTGTCGTTGCAGGACTTGGTGGTCGTGTCGGTGTAGGTGGCGGTGGTGCCGTCGAACGTGCACCAGCCGTTGGCGGCCGCGGTGGTGCCGTCGGCCGCGGCGGTGCTCGCGGTGCCCCAGGTCCGGTCGAGGGTCGCAGGGGCTTCGGTCGTCAACGGCTCCAGCAGGTCCCAGGCGCCGAGGAGGCGGCGTCCGGCGCAGCCGCGCCCATTGCCCGTCGGTCAGGTCTCCGCGTCCGGATAGACCTGCCAAGGAAGCCTCCTGTTGTCACTGCCCGTCCGATCGAAACCCGGCGAGGCCGGCGCTCTCAACCTTGACGCTCCGCTCACGACGTCCGGCGGCCAGGACGTCGACCGCGCGATCGCACGTGGCGTCGTGGCGACCGAGAGGTTGGTCGCTACTGGCGCGTATCGGCTATGCTCAGCGCCGAGTATGGGCACCGCTTCTCTCTGCGCATCGCCCGAACGGAGAGCTTATGACCACGACCGCGGCCACCGGCGACGCACCCGCGGTGCCCAGGCAGCACGGGATGACGCCGATCGAGATCCCCGCTCAGCCCGACGCGATCGAGCTCGGAACCGGGCAGTTGCCGGAGGCTTCGGCACCAGAGGCATGGCACAGCGAGTACGGCAGCATGTTCGCTCGGAACGTCGGCACCGCCACGCTCACCCCTTTCCTGCCGGATCCGGCCAAGGCCACGGGCACCGCCGTGATCGTGGCTCCGGGCGGAGGATTCATGTCCCTGTCCATGGAGAACGAGGGCTGGGACGTTGCACGCGCGCTCGCGGACCGCGGCGTCGCCGCCTTCGTGCTGAAGTACCGGCTCAAGCCGACCCCGGAGGGTCTTGACGACTTCGCCGCGGCGCTCGGGGCGATGCTGGCCGGACCGCGCCCATCGGACCGGCACGACCCAGCCACCGCGCTCCGCACCCTGGACCTTCAGATCGCCGACGCGCGCGCAGCGTTCGCGCTCGTGCGCAGCCGGGCGACCGAGTGGACGATCGATCCCGAGCGCGTCGGCATGGTCGGCTTCTCCGCCGGTGCCATGCTCACCGTCGCCACCGCACTCGTCGGTGAGGATGCGAACCCGGCATTCATCGGCAATATCTACGGCCCGCTCGCGGCGTTCGAGGCACCCGAGGATGCGCCGCCGCTGTTCATCGCACTTGCCGCAGACGATGGGCTGATGGACCCGAGCGGGTTCCCCCTCGTCGAGAGCTGGCGCGCTGCCGGGCGTCCCGTGGAACTCCACTTCTACGAGCAGGGCGGGCACGGGTTCGGTATGTACCCGAAGGAGACGACCAGCACCGACTGGTTCGGCTCCTTCGTGAGCTGGATGAGGATGCACGGCCTGCTCAAGCGCGCTGAGCCGACATCCCCCTGACGTCTACCGACTGGCCCGCAGTCAGCATCCGAAGAGGTTCACCCGCTCGACGCGCCAGCCTTGAGACCGACGCCACCGGGCTCGTCCTCGGCGGGCCCGACCTCGCGCCTCCGAATTGAACCTAGGCGAGCCACTCGCCGATCGGCAGGAGCATCCAGGTGCCGCCGAACGCCGCGGCGACCGTGGCGAGGGTGAACAGGAAGATCCAGAACGCGGCCGGGAACGGGGTGATCCCCGCGAGCTGGTCGGCGTCCGACTGGCCCGAGCCGCGGCCGCCGCGGCGGCGCGTGCCGAGTTCCAGGACGGGTTTGACGGCGCCGAACAGGAGCAGCCACACGCCCGCATACGCGGCGACGGTCTGCACGATGGCGTTCCCGTACCAGGTCGCGGCGAACACGCCCGCGCCGACGACGATGAGCGCCAGCGCGCCGTACCAGTTGCGGATGAACACGAGCATGACGGCCAGGAGCACCAGGGTGATCCACAGGAGCAGGACGATCCGGCCCTGGCCGACGAGGGCCGCCGCGCCGAGGCCGAGGAGCGCGGGGGCGGTGTACCCGGCGAAGAGGGTCATGGCGGCGCCGAAGCCGGTGGGCTTGCCGCGGGAGAAGGTGAGGCCGGAGGTGTCGGCGTGGAGGCGGATGCCGGTGAGGCGCCGTCGCATGAGGACCGCCATGAGGGCGTGCCCGCCCTCGTGGGCGATGGTGACCAGGCCGCGGCTCCAGCGCCAGACCGGCGCGTAGAGGACGGCGGCCGCGGCCGCTGCGAGGCACGCGATCGCGACCCAGACCGGCGGGGCGGTCTGGGTCTGGGTGAGGGTGTCGATGACGGACTCGAACGGTGCCACAGGACCTCGTCTTCGGGGTGAAACGGACGCGCGGTGAAGGATGATCCTAGCGGCGGGCATATGGTAGAGGAGGAAGAGGCACCTCCTCGTGGAAGGACGGCCCCATGGGCACCGACGACCGCTTCGACCCGCACCTGGGCCTCCTTGAGACCACGGACCGGCTGGTGGAGGAGCTGACGATGCACAACCTGAAGGCGCGCGAGCGCCTCAGGGAGGGGATCGCCTGGCTGGAGGCGCGCCGGGAGGGCGCCGGCGACGCCGAGCACGCCGACATCGAGATCCTCATCGCGCAGTGCCACGACGCCCTCAAGCGGATGGAGTCGCTGCGGGGCGCCTACCAGGACGTGCGGGCGATCAACGCGGCCGCGCACGCCGAGCACGTGGAGTGGCTGGAGAAGCGGATGCTCGGCGGGACCGAGTCGCCGCACGAGCGCCGCGATCGCGCGGAGCGGCTGGAGCGGCTCCGGGTGGAGCGGCAGGCGCGCATGGGCGAGCTGCGGCGCCGGGCCGAGGAGGCGGGGCGTCCGCCGCAGATCGAGGGCGAGGACGGGTCCCGCGGCGCGGGTTGACCGGTAACCTCCTGGGCTGCAAGGGCTTACATGGGCTGACGGGGCCGATCCGGGTAACGTTTCGGCCACGACCCATTGACATGTTCCTATCCGTTCGGTACGAATGGGTTTCTGGACCACGCGAGAGAGCGCTCTCTCAAGATCGCCATTTCCATGGTCATCATGCAGAGAGCGATCTCTCCACCCCGGCAGAGGAGCCTTCATGGCAGACGTTCAGACCCATGTACCCACGAGAAACCGGCGGCGCCTGGCCCGCGCGATCGGCGCCGTCACCGCAGGCGCGGCGCTCATCGCGAGCGTCGGCCTCGCCATCGTCAACGCGAACGCGCAGACCGACGTCGGCGCCGCCCAGACCTGGGACCTGGTGTGGGCCGACGAGTTCAACGGGTCGGCCGGGCAGCTGCCCTCGGCCCAGAACTGGCAGTTCGACCTCGGCCACTCCTATCCCGGCGGCCCCGCGAACTGGGGCACCGGCGAGATCGCCGCCCACACGGACAACCCCGCGAACGTCTCGATGGACGGCAGCGGGAACCTCAAGATCACGGCCCTGCGCGACGGCGCGGGCGCGTGGACCTCCGCGCGCATCGAGACCGTCCGCTCCGACTTCAAGGCGCCCTCGGGCGGGACCCTCGCCATCGAGGGCCGCCTCCAGCTCCCCCAGGTCAGCGGCGACGCCGCGCTCGGGTACTGGCCCGCGTTCTGGGCCCTGGGCTCGCCCTTCCGCGGGAACTACTGGAACTGGCCGGGCATCGGCGAGTTCGACATCATGGAGAACGTCAACGGGCAGGCCAACGCCCACGGCGTGCTCCACTGCGGCGTCGCCCCCGGCGGCCCCTGCAACGAGTTCAACGGCCTCGGCGCGACCACCCAGTGCGGCGGGTCCTGCCACAACGGCTTCCACACCTACCGGTTCGAGTGGGACGACTCGGGCGCCTCGGGCCAGCTGCGCTGGTACGCCGACGGGCAGCTGTTCCACACGGTCAACGAGAGCGCGCTCCCGGCGGACACGTGGACGCAGATGACGAACCACGCCGGGTACTTCGTGCTGCTGAACCTGGCGATGGGCGGGGCGTTCCCCGACGGGGTCGCCGGGTTCGCGACGCCTACGGCCGCAACGCATCCGGGTGCCTCGATGCTCGTGGACTACGTGCGCGTCTACACCGCGGGCGGCTCCGGCGAGCCCACGGGCGAGCCGACCACCACCCCCGGCGGGGGCGGCGGCACCCGCGACGCCTACGCCTCGGTGGAGGCGACCTCCTTCGACGGGTCCTCGACGGGCCTGCCGGTCTCCGGCGGGGCGATCGGCCCGCTCGGCAACGGCGACTGGGTGCGCTACGACGACGTGGTCTTCGGGTCGTCGAGCCCGCTCGACTTCGTCGCCCGCGTCGCCTCCGGGGCCGCGGGCGGGGTGAGCGGCCTCGTCGAGGTGCGGATCGACTCGCGCACGGCCGCCCCGATCGGGTCGTTCGCCGTGGCGAACACCGGCGGGTGGACCTCCTGGCGGGACGTCCCCGGCAACGTCGCGTCCGTGACGGGCACGCACGACGTGTACCTGACCTTCACCTCCGGCCAGTCCCAGGACTTCGTGTCCGTGGACCAGTTCTACTTCCGGCACTGAGAGGCGCCGGCCGCGCGGGCGGGCGCCCGTCCGCCCGCGCACCCCTCATCCGACGACACAACGGAGAACCAGTGATGACAACCAGACCGACCCGCGCGATCAGTGTCGTGGCGGCCCTCGTCACCGCGGCGGGCCTCGCCGCCTGCTCAGGCGGGGACGACGACGGCAAGATCACCCTGAGCGTGGGCCTGTTCGGCGACTTCGGCTTCGGCCCCCTCTACGAGGAGTACTCGAAGCTCCACCCCGACATCGAGTTCGAGGAGCGCATCTCCGAATTCGCCGACCACCACACGAACCTGACCACGCACCTCGCGACCGGCTCGGGGGCGGCCGACATCGAGGCCGTGGAGGTCGGCTACATCTCGCAGTACACCGCCGAGCCCGACCGCTTCCACAACCTCCTCGACCTCGGCGCCGACGAGCTCGAAGGCCAGTGGCTCGACTGGAAGTGGCAGCAGGCCCTCTCGGCCGACGGCGAGTCCCTCATCGGGCTCGGCACCGACGTCGGCGGCATGGCGATGTGCTACCGCCGCGACCTGTTCGAGGCCGCCGGGCTCCCCGTCGAGCGCGACGAGGTCTCGGCCCTGTGGGCCGGGTCCTGGGAGGACTACGTCGCGGTGGGCGAGCAGTACACCGCCGACACCGGCGGGTACTGGTTCGAGTCCTCCGGGAACATGTTCCGCGCCATGGTCGAACAGGCCGACGAGGGCGTATACGACCGCGAGAACAACTTGATCGTCGAGTCCAACCCGGCGATCGGCGCCGCGTGGGACCTCACCGTCGAGGCCATCGAGGCCGACATGTCGAACCGGCTCACCGCGTGGACCCCGGAGTGGAACGCCGGGTTCAACGAGGGCACGTTCGCGACGATCATCTGCCCCGCGTGGATGACCTCCTACATCGAGACGAACGCGCCCGACGCGGCCGGCCTGTGGGACATCGCGACCGTGCCCGGCGGCGCCGGGAACATGGGCGGCTCGCACCTCGTGCTGCCCGCGCAGGGCGAGCACCCGGAGGAGGCGTACGCATTTCTCGAGTGGCTCACCGCTCCCGAGCAGCAGCTCAAGGTGTTCGAGGCGACCGGGAACTTCCCGTCGACCCCGGAACTCTATGAGGACCCGGCGCTCACCGGCCTGAGCAAGGCGTACTTCAACGACGCGCCCGTCGGCGAGATCTTCACCGCCGCCGCCACGGCTGTGCGGCCCCAGTACCAGGGCCCGCTCCAAGGCGACGTGCTCGCCACGATCGGCCAGGGCCTGGGCCGCATCGAGGACGGCAGCCAGTCCCCCGAGGACGCGTGGAGCCAGGTGCTCTCGGACCTCGAATCGTTCTAGCCGAATCGTTCCAGCCCCAGAGCGGGGCGGCGGGCCGTGCGGCCCGCCGCCCCTTGAGTGGAAAGCCACCCGATGACCATCGCCGCCAAGGGGTCCGGCGCGAGCAGCGGCACGAAGGGCCTGCTGCGCTACCGCCTCGACCTCAAAGCCTCCCCGTACCTGTACATCGCCCCGTTCTTCGTGCTGTTCGCCGCGTTCGGGCTGTTCCCGCTGGCGTTCACCGCGTGGGTGTCCACGCACGAGTGGAGCCTCCTGTCGGACGAGCACGTGTTCGTCGGCTTCGGGAACTACGAGGCGCTCCTGACCGACCCGTACTTCTGGAACGCCCTCGGCAACACCCTCTCGATCCTCGTGCTCGCCACCGTCCCGCAGCTGCTCGCCGCGCTCCTGCTCGCGCACGTGCTCACCCTGCGGCTGCGCGCGCAGACGTTCTGGCGCATGGGGATGCTCCTGCCGAACGTCGCGTCCGTGGTCGCCGTCGCCGTCATCTTCAGCCAGCTGTTCGGCCGCGACTTCGGGCTCGTCAACTGGGTCCTCGAAGCGCTCGGCGCCGGCCGGATCGACTGGCAGGCCGGGACCGCGTCCTCGCACGTCGCCATCGCGGTCATGGTGGCGTGGAAGTGGACCGGGTACAACGCGCTCATCTACCTCGCCGCCATGCAGGCCGTGCCGCGCGAGGTCTACGAGGCCGCGCACCTCGACGGGGCCTCCCGGATGCAGCAGCTGTTCCACGTCACCGTCCCGATGATCCGCCCGACCATCGTGTTCACCGTGATCGTCTCGACGATCTACGGGCTCCAGATCTTCGCCGAGCCGCAGCTGTTCGGCGGCGGCGGGCAGAACGGCGTCACCGGCGGCGCCTCCCGCCAGTTCCAGACCCTCACGCTGTACCTGTACGAGCACGGCTTCAACCGCGGCTTCGAGTTCGGGTACGCCTCGGCCGTCGCCTGGACGATGTTCGCCGTGATCGTCCTCGTCGCCCTCCTCAACTACCTGTTCATCCGCCGCATCAGGAGCGCCTCGTGACCGCCGCCGACCTCGACACCGTCGCCGCACCCCCCGCGAACTCCCGGCGGCCGGGCCGCACAGCCTTGCCGGGCCGACCCGACCGCCGGGCCCGGGCCCGCCTGCGCGCCCTGCGCGAGCAGCCCGGCCGCCTCGCGTACCTCACGCTCGTCGCCGTCCTGTTCTTCTCCGGGTTCCCGCTGTACTACAGCTTCGTGGTGGCCTCGCGCGACAACTCCGCGCTCGCCACGGTCCCGCCGCCGGTGCTGCCGGGCGCGAACCTCGTCGAGAACGTGCAGCGCGTGTTCGACACCGTCCCGTTCGGGACGGCGCTGCTCAACTCGGTCCTGGTGAGCGGCAGCGTCACCGCGTCGGTGGTGTTCTTCTCGACGCTCGCGGGCTTCGCATTCGCGAAGCTGGAGTTCAAGGGCGCCAAGGTGCTCCTGGTGTCGGTCGTGGCGACCATGATGGTGCCCGTGCAGCTCGGCGTCATCCCGCTCTTCATGCTCATGGTGGAGCTGGAGTGGACCGACACGCTGTGGGCGGTGATCGCGCCGGGCCTGGTCAGCGCGTTCGGGGTGTTCTTCATGACCCAGTACCTGCGCGGGGCGCTGCCGGGCTCGCTCATCGAGTCGGCGCGCATCGACGGGGCCTCGACGTTCCGGATCTTCTGGCAGATCGTCATGCCCGCGGCCCGGCCCGCGGCCGTCGTCCTCGGGGTGCTCACGTTCCTGACCGCGTGGAACGACTACTTCTGGCCGCTCATCGTGCTCTCCAGCCCGGAGCACCAGACCGTGCAGGTGGCGCTGTCGACGCTCTCGGGCGGATACGTCACCGACCAGTCGCTCGTGCTCACCGGGACGATGCTGGCTACGCTTCCTCTGCTGGCGGTGTTCGCGCTCTTGGGCAAGTACATGATCAGCGGGATCATGCAGGGCGCGGTCAAAGGCTGAACGGGACGGAGGACGCGATGGCGCGTGCGGATGCGGGGCCGGTGCGGGGGCCCCGCCAGGGGCGGCCGACGCTGGAGGAGGTCGCCGAGCGGGCGGGCGTGTCGCGCGCCACGGTCTCCCGCGTGGTGAACGGCCAGACCACGGTGAACGAGGACCTCCGGCGGGCCGTGGAGGCCGCGGCCGACGAGCTCGGGTACGTGCCCCACGCCGCCGCCCGGTCCCTCGTGACGCACCGGACCGACTCGGTCGCGCTCATCCTCCCCGAGTCGCCGAACCGCGTGTTCTCCGACGACCAGTTCTTCCCCAGCGTCATCCGCGGCGTCGCCACCGAGCTCGACGCGGCCGGGAAGCTCCTGGTGCTCATGACGACCGGCTCCGCGGAGGCCCGCAAGCGCGCCGAGCGGTACGCCGTCGGCGGGCACGTCGACGGCGTCATGTTCGCGTCGCTCCACGACGCGGACCTGCTGCCGGAGCTGATGATGCGCCGCGGCGTGCCGGTGGTGTGCAACGGGCTGCCGCAGCTGGACGCGCCGTGCATCGACGTCGACCACCTCGGCGGGGTCCGGGCGGCCGTGGACTACCTGATCGCCCAGGGGCGCAGGCGGATCGCGACGATCGCGGGCCCGCTGGACATGGTCGCGGGCCGGGCCCGGCTCGACGGGTACCGGGCGGCGCTCGCGGCCGCGGACCGGCGGGCGATCGTCGCCGTCGGCGACTTCACCGCCGAGTCCGGGCAGGCCGCGATGCGCCAGCTCCTGGCCGACGAGCCGGACCTGGACGCGGTGTTCGTGGCCTCGGACCTGATGGCGCACGGGGCGCTCCAGGCGCTGCGCGAGGCCGGGAGGCGGGTGCCGGACGACGTCGCCGTGGTCGGCTTCGACGACATCGCCCTGGCGACCTATTCGGACCCGCCGCTGACGACGGTGCGCCAGCCGATCGCGCGGATCGGGCGCACCATGGCGCGGACCATGCTGCGGCTCCTGGAAGGCCACGACGTCGAGCCGATGACGATCCTGCCGACGGAGCTGGTGGTCCGCGAGTCGGCGTGAGCTAGGTGAAGACGCTCACGCCGCCGGGCCCGACGAGGAGCCCGACGATGATCACCACGATCCCGAGGAGTACCTGACCTCGGAAGATCATGTAGATGCCGTAGACGACGAGGAGGACCGCGAGGATCCAGAGTATGAGTGCCATGCGGTCCGGATACCCATAGGCGCGGTGAATATGTCTGGAATCGACGGCGGCGCGGCGCGGATGTCGGTGGTGCGTGGTCCACTTGGGGCGTGGAGGTCGCACTGGTGCCCGGGAGGGCCGGAGAGGGCTGGACGATGGCCCTGCCCGGCGGCGACCCCGCGTACCACAGGGACCTCGCCGCGGCCGTACGCGAGGCCGAGGCCGCGGGCCCGCCGCGGTGGGTCGTCGCCGACGTGGCGCGGGACTACCCGCCGCTGATGGACGCGGGCGCGCGGCTCGACCGGGCCCGCGACCTGCGGCTCGCCGAGCGCATCCTCTCGCGGGTGGAGGCGCACGACCCGCCCGCGCACGTGGTCGCGTCCGACCCCGACGCCGGGACGCTGTTCGAGCGCGAGCCCGAGCCCGTGGACGGCCCCGCGGAGCTGACGCGGCTCCAGGCGGCGTGGCTCGACCAGCGGCGGCGCACCGCGAACGCGGCGATCCCCGGGCTCGGGACGCTGCTGGCGGCCGAGTCCGCGGGGGCGCTGGTCGCGGCCGAGATGGGGCGCACGGGCGTGCCGTTCGACCGGGAGGTCCACGACCGGCTGCTGCGGGACCTGCTGGGCCCGCGCCCGTCGAAGGGCCTGCGGCCGCGCAAGCTCCAGGCGCTCGCCGACAAGGTCACCGAGGCGTTCGGGCACCAGTTGAACCCGGACTCCACGAAGCAGGTGCTCGCGGCGTTCCACGCGGCGGGCGTCGACGTGAAGACCACGCACGCGTGGGAGCTGCACTCGGTCGACCACCCGGCCGTGGAGGCGCTGAAGGCGTACCGCGAGCACGCCCGCGTGTGGGGCGCGTTCGGGTGGAACTGGGCCGACGCGTGGGTGCACGACGCGGTGGACCGGGAGACCGGGCGCACGGCGAGCCGGTTCCGCCCCGTGTACATCGTCGGCGGCGCCGACACCGGCCGGTGGGGCACCGACGGCGGCGGGGCGCTGCAGCTCCCCCACTCGGTGCGCGAGGCGATCCGCCCGGACCCCGGCTGGAAGTTGGTGGCCGCGGACGCGGCGCAGCTGGAGCCGCGGCTGCTGGCCGCGATCAGCGGCGACCGGGCGATGATCGCGGCGACGGCCGCCGACGACCTGTACACGGAGCTGGCGCCGCGCCTCGGCGGCGAGCGCGGGAAGGCGAAGATCGCGCTGATCTCGGCGATGTACGGGGGGACGGCGGGCGACGCGCGCCAGCTCGTGCAGCTCATGCGGGACCGGTTCCCGGCCGCGTTCGAGCGGGTCGAGTCGGCGGCGCGCACGGGCGAGAAGGGCGGGCTCGTGCGCACCTGGCTGGGCCGGACGGTCCCGGCGCCGTCGGAGCGGTGGTGGCGGCAGCTCAACTCCGAGGACGGCGTGAAGTCGTCGGCGTCGCGGGGCCGGTTCACGCGGAACTTCATCGTGCAGGGCACGGCCGCGGAGTGGGCGCTGGTGCTCCTGGCGCTGCTGCGGCGCGAACTGCACGAGCAGGGCCTCGGCGAGCTGGTGTTCTTCCTGCACGACGAGGTGATGGTCCACTGCCCCGCCGAGCACGCGGCGGCGGTGTCGGCGGCGATCGAGCGGTGCGCGGAGCAGGCCACGCGGACGCTGTTCGGCGACGTGCCGGTGCGGATTCCGCTCCGGCCGAAGGTCGTGGACTCCTACGCGCAGGCGAAGTAGGCGGGCCCGACCCTCTCCTGGAGTCGTAGTACCCGGGTACGACTCGCGTCTGCGAATATCGATCCTGAAACCGATGAACGCGCCTCCAGCTGGCCGTAGATTTCGGGGCATGATCGAGATCGAGCACTTGACGAAGCGCTACGGCAAGAAGACGGCCGTGGACGATCTGACGTTCGCCGTCAAGCCCGGCGTCGTCACCGGGTTCCTGGGGCCGAACGGCGCCGGGAAGTCCACCACGATGCGCGCCATCGTGGGCCTGGACGCCCCGACCAGCGGGCTCGCCCGCGTCAACGGGCAGCACTACTCGCAGTTCAAGTCGCCGCTGACCGAGGTCGGCGCGCTGCTGGAGGCGAAGTCGGTGCACGCCGGGCGCAGCGCGTACAAGCACCTGCTGGCGCTCGCCCGCACCCACGGCATCCCCGCCAAGCGCGTCCACGAGGTCATCGACCTCGTCGGCCTCCACGAGGTGGCCGGGAAGCGCGTGGGCGGGTTCAGCCTCGGCATGGGCCAGCGCCTGGGCATCGCGGTCGCGCTCCTGGGCGACCCGGCCGTGCTGATCCTGGACGAGCCGGTGAACGGCCTCGACCCCGACGGCGTGAAGTGGATCCGGCTGCTGCTCAAGGGCCTGGCGTCCGAGGGCCGCACGGTGTTCCTGTCCTCCCACCTGATGAGCGAGCTGGCGCAGACCGCCGAGCACCTCATCGTGATCGGGCAGGGGAAGCTCCTGGCCGACACCACGGTGGACGACTTCGTGAACGGGAGCGGGAAGGCCCGGGTGCGGGTCGTCTCCCCCGACGCGGCGCGGCTCGCCGAGCACCTCGCGGGCCCGGGCATCACGATCGCCAGCCCCGAGCGGGGCGTCCTGGAGGTCTCCGGGACCGAGGCCGCGGTGGTGGGCCAGACGGCCGCCGCGCACGGCCTGGTCCTGCACGAGCTGCGGACCGACCGCGGCTCCCTTGAGGACGCGTTCATGCAGTTGACCGCCGATTCGGTGGAGTACCGACAGACCGTGGAAGGGGCGAAGTGATGACCGCCGCCGCAATGACCGAACGACCGGCCGCTTACGTGCCGAAGGGCGGCTACAGGCTGACCGGCGCGGGGCTGCTGCGCTCGGAGTGGACGAAGCTGTGGTCGCTGCGCTCGACGTGGATCGTGCTGCTGTGCGCGGTCGTGTTCGCGGCGGGCCTGGGGGCCCTGATCTCCGCGAGCGTCCCGTCCGACCAGGGCCTGGCGGGCGCGGACATGGCGCTGAGCTTCGCGATGGCGGGCGTGTCGATGAGCTCGGTGTTCATCGCGGTGCTCGGCATCCTCACCGTGACCGGCGAGTACACGACCGGGTCGATCCGGTCGACGATGTCGGCCGCGCCCAAGCGCCTCGGGGTGCTGGCGGCGAAGGCCGTCGTGTACGGCGCGGTGGTGGCGGTCCTGTTCTCCGCCATGGTGTTCGTGACGTTCTTCCTGTCGCAGGCCCTGCTCGACGACCCGGCGCTGTCGGTGTCGCTGGGCGACGACGGCGTGCTGCGGGCCCTGTTCGGGTACGTCGCGATGATCGTGTACCTGGCGCTGCTGGCGATCGCGCTCGGCTCGATCCTGCGCAACTCGGCCGGGTCGATCGCGTTCTACATCGGCGTGATCATGATCCTGCCGCAGCTGGCGACGATCCTGCCGTGGGACTGGGTCGCCGACGTGGTCCCGTACGCGCCGGGCAACGTCGCGAACACGCTGATCCTCGTGGACACCTCGCAGTCGACGCTGGGCGTGGGCGAGTCGTGGCTGTGGATGGGGATCTGGCTGGTCGTGGCCTACGGGCTGGCGGGCGTGCTGCTCAAGCGCCGGGACGTGTGACAATCCCACGTGTGAAGGTCCAGTAGTGGCGCAGGCCGTGAACCTCCCCCGCAAGCGGGGTCTGTGGCAGCGGGTGTCGGAGTTCGACTCCAGGCACCCGCTGCTTTGGAATCTGTTCCCCATCTTCCTGTACTCGTTCTTCGGCTGCATCGGGGCGATCGCGGCCGCGGTCGGGCAGATGGAGTTCGCGCACCCCTGGGCGCAGGCGGTGGCGACGCTCCTGTTCCTGGTCCCGACGATCTGGCGGCGCAGGTACCCGTTCACGGTGCTGGCGAGCCAGGCCGTGCCGATGGCGATCACGATCCCGCTGGGGATCACCGCGAGCGGCGAGGGCTTCGTGAGCATCGCGGCGGGCCTGGCGTACACGGTGGCGCTGTACAACGTGGTGCTGCGGCGGCCCCTGAAGCTGCTGTGGTGGGCCGCGCTGGTGACGACGGTGCCGTCGCTGATCGACTGGCTGGTGAACCGGCCGTCGCCGGGGCTCATCGGGTTCACCGTGTCGGGGGTGACGTACTTCGCGTTCGTCGTGGCGATCGGGATGCTGGTGCGCACGCGGCGCGAGTTCCAGAGCTCCCAGCGCGACCAGGCGACCCGCGAGGCCGTCTCGGACGAGCGCAACCGGATCGCGCGGGAGATGCACGACATCATCGGGCACAACCTGGCGGTCATCAACGCGCTCGCCGACGGCGGCGCGTACGCGGCGACCGCGTCGCCGGAGAAGGCGAAGGAGGCCCTGGAGGTCATCGGGCGCACCAGCCGGGAGGCGCTCGGGGAGCTGCGGCGGGTCCTGTCGGTGCTCAAGGCCGAGGACCCGCAGGAGGTGGAGCTCGCGCCGCAACCGGGCCTGTCCGATGTGGACGCGCTGGTGGAGCGGGTGCGGGAGGCGGGCCTGCCGGTGGTGCTGCGGTCGTCCGGGGAGCACTGGGACCTGTCGGAGAACCAGCAGCTCGCCGTGTACCGGACGATCCAGGAGTCGCTGACGAACGTCCTCAAGCACGCGAAGGGCCCGCGGCGGGCCGAGGTGTCCCTTGAGTACCGGGAGTCGGGGCTGGCGGTGACCGTGTCGAACACCGGGAACCGGGTCGACGAGGCGGGCACGTCGCGGGGCCTGGCGGGCCTGGCCGAGCGCGCGGCCGCGTTCGGCGGCACAATGGTGGCCGGACCCGAAGCCCGCGGCGGCTGGCGGGTCGCGCTGTGGATGCCCGTCGATGGAAGGGAACGCCGGTGACCTCGCTGCTCATCGTTGATGACCACCCCTTGCAGCGCATGGGGTTCCGGATGCTCGTGGAGAGCCAGCCGGACCTGGTGGTGCTCGGCGAGGCCGGGAACGGCGCCGACGCGGTGCGCCGCGCCACCGAACTGGGGCCCGACGTGGTCCTCATGGACGTGCGCATGCCCGGCGTCGACGGCATCGAGGCGACCCGGCGGATCATCGCCGCGGGCGGGCGCAGCCGGGTCCTGGTGCTCACCACGTTCGACCTCGACGAGTACGCGTACGCGGCGCTGCGCGCGGGCGCGAGCGGGTTCCTCGTCAAGGACGCCCAGCCCGAGGAGCTGCTCGCCGGCATCAGGGTCGTGGCCGCGGGCGACGCGGTCGTCGCCCCGAAGCTCACGCGCCGCCTCCTCGACCGCTTCGCCGACCAGTTCCCCGTCGAGGGCGAGGAGGAGGCGAACCTGAGCGCCCAGCTCGACGTGCTCACCGAGCGGGAGCGGGAGGTGCTCACCGCGATCGGCAAGGGCTGGAACAACACCGAGATCGCCACCCGGTTCCACCTGGCCGAGTCGACGGTGAAGACCCACGTGGGGCGCATCCTCGCGAAGATCGGCGCCCGCGACCGGGTCCAGGCGGTCATCTTCGCCTACAACACGGGCCTGGTCGCCCCCGACGGGCGCTGACTCAGCGGCGGGTGAACGCCAGCAGGTCGCATTCGGCCTCCACCGGCTGCGGGACGGTCTCCCGCTCGGCGTCGGCGGCCAGCGCGGCCAGGCCGTCCCGGTACTCCTCGTCCGTGAGGTGCTCGTACACCGACAGGGCGCGCATGCGCTGGCGCTCGGTGTACTCGGCGAGGCTGTCGGCCGAGCGGTGGTGGACCTCGACGAGCCCGGCGGGCGCGAAGCCCGCGTCGCGGAAGACCGCCTCGGTCTCGGGCAGCGTCGGGAAGACGTGGGCGTCGATATCCCGGGTGCGCGGGAAGTACCGGTAGAGCAGCAGGTCCTTGAGGCGGTCGGCGAGGGTCGTGGCGATGAGCAGCCGCGCGCCGGGCGCGAGGACCCGCGCGAGTTCGCGGGCGGCGGCGGGCCGGTCGGGCACGTGGTGCCACACCAGGAACATGAGGGCGAGGTCGGCGCTCGCGTCGTCCAGGGGCAGGTCGGCGGCGCTGCCGGGGACGTAGGTGACGAGCGGGTGCGCCGACTCGGCGAGGGCGACCTCGCGCATCCGCTCGGAGGGCTCGACGCCGATGGTCTCGGCCCCGAACTCGTCGGCGAGCGCGGGCGTGAACCGGCCGGTGCCGGAGCCGACGTCGGCGACGCGGGCGATGCGGCGGTCCCCGGCGAGGGTCCGGAACGCCCGGGTCCAGGCGCGGCGGCTCGACGGGAGGAGCCTGCGGCCCTTGGCGTATCCGGCGTGCTGGGTCCGGTCGTAGTCGACGCGTTCGATCCTCATCGGCTCCTCCTCGTGCAGACGGCCTCGTGCAGACGGCCCCGTGCGGTCGTCCCGGTTCAGTCGGCGGCGGTGGGCACCCAGAACCGCAGCTTGTCGCCGCGGCGGTCTTCGAGTACCCCGCCGTTGTGCTCGATCACCTTGCGGGAGGCGGTGTTGTCGGCGTCGCAGGTGAGCAGGGCCTTCTCGATGCCGAGGGCGGCGGCGACGGGGAGGCCGGCGGCGAGCATGGCGGTGGCGTGGCCGCGGCGGCGCGCGGAGGGGCGCACGTCGTAGCCGATGTGACCGCCGACGTCGAGGAGGTGCGCGTTGAGGACGTGCCGGATCGCGAGGCGCCCCAGATAGGTGTCGCCGTCGACCCACCAGAGGGTCGTGAAGGGGACGAACCCGGGCGGGGCGGTGGTGCGCCAGGCGAGGACGTCGGCGACGTACTCGGCGGCCCATTCGTCGCCGGGGCGCAGGTAGTTGCGGATGATCGAGTCGGTCCCGGAGTCGCCGGTCCCGCCTCCTTCCGCGATGAACTCGTGCAGCGCCTCGGTGAAGGAGGCGGTGAGCCGCACGGTCGGGTCGATGAGTTCTGGCACGGTTTCGACGCTAAAGGACCGGTCCGCGGGCCGCAACCGCATTCCCGCGGCGCACGGCGTGTTCGCGCCTCGGCTCGCGGAATGTAGCGCGACCGTCATCTTGCGTTGGTACCGTTGCGGGTCGGTTCTAGGGAGGTACGTCATGGGCGGTTCGGTGCTGGCGGCTTCGGTGCTGCTGTTCGACATGGACGGGACGCTGGTCGACTCGACGGCGTCGGTGGAGCGGGCGTGGACCCGGTTCGCGGGGCGCCACGGCCTGGAGGCGGCGGCGATCCTCGCGGTCGCGCACGGTCGGCCCACGATCGAGGTGGTCGCGGAGTTCGCGCCGCACGGCGTGGACGTGGTCGCCGAGACCGACCGGATCGAGGCCGAGGAGATCGACCGCACCGACGGCATCAGCGAGATCCCCGGCGCGGCCGCGCTCCTGGGGTCCCTCGACCCGGCCCGCTGGGCCGTCGTCACCTCCGCGACCCGCGCCCTCACCTTGCGCCGCCTCGCCGCGGTCGGCATCCCCCTCCCGAAGATCCTCATCGCCGCCGACGACGTCACCAAGGGCAAGCCCCACCCCCAGCCGTACATGCTCGCCGCCCGCGCGCTCGGCGCCGACGCGGCCGACGCGGTCGCGTTCGAGGACGCCCCCGCGGGCCTCACCTCGGCGTCCTCGGCGGGCGCCGCCACCGTCGTGGTCGGCGCCTACGACGGCGAAGCGGCGCAAGGACTCCCCCGAATCCCCGACCTCACCGGCGTCACCGTCGCCCAGGAGGGCCAGTCACTGGAGGTCCGGCTGCCGTAAGCCGCCGTCGAGGGTCGTGCGGGCGAGGGCCGCGAGGGATTCGACGAGGGCGATGCCGTCGGCGTGGCTCGCGGAGCCGCTGGTGAGGACCGCGATGCGGATCGGGTCGTCGGTGTCTCCGGCGAGGACGCCGATGGAGTTGACGACCCAGCGGCCGCCCAGGGCGGTGCGGGTGTCCCAGCCGTTCTTGAGCCAGACGGCCTCGCCGTCGGCCGCGGCGGCGGAGACGCCCCAGCGCTGGGAGGCGGTGACCGAGGACATGAGGTCGCGGGCGTAGGCGGTCTGGTCGGCGTCGAGGAGGCCTTCGTAGAGGGCGTGGCCGAGCAGGGTGAGCTGGTCGGGGGCGGTGGTGTCGGTGAGGCCCCAGGCGTCCTCGCGGGGTTCGGTGCCGGTCATGCCGAAGTCGGTGCACGCCTGGGCGAGTGCGTCGGCGCCGCCGAGGGCGTCGTAGACGGCGGTCGCGGCGTCGTTGTCGGAGGCGGTGATCATGGCGCGCAGCCGCGCGCCGGGGGCGTCGGCGACGGTCCCGTAGTGGCGCAGGGCCATCACGAGGAGCTGGGCTTTGACGATCGAGGCGGTGTCGTGCTGGAGGTCCGGCCGATGGGCGATCTGGAGGGCGCCGCGGGAGGCGGCGACGGAGACGTCGGCGCCGGAGCCGGCCGCCAGTTCCTCGGCGCGTTCGGTGAGGAGCGCGTCGAGCCGGTCCGCGTAGGTGGTCTCGACGGCGGCGGCGCGGGTGGCCGTGCCCGCGCCGA
The DNA here is from genome assembly GCF_003002955.1 of Glycomyces artemisiae. Classification (GTDB taxonomy): domain Bacteria; phylum Actinomycetota; class Actinomycetes; order Mycobacteriales; family Micromonosporaceae; genus Glycomyces; species Glycomyces artemisiae. The sequence goes on along the minus strand of NZ_PVTJ01000009.1, from coordinate 224,854 downwards.
GGCTGCCGGGATCGCCTGCGGGCGTGGTGGTGTCGGCGGCGGCGGAGCCGCCGGGGTCGCCGTCCACGAGGGACGGGAGCGCCGCGGCCGCCGCGGCGGCGGCCGCGAGCGGGACGGCGAGGCGCAGCAGGGTGCGGCGGTGCAGTCGCGCCATGCCGGTGTCGCGCTGGTTCGGCATGGCCGGGACGTTAGGGGCGCAACCTCAACACCGGATGGCGCCCGGGTTAGGAAACGATGAGAGCGCGCCTCACGCGGCCGGCTGGGCGGCCTCCATGCTGGCGAGGCGGGCGGCGCGCAGGCGCCCGGCGAGGTCGCGGGTGGGGCCGCCGCGGACGAGGAGGACCAGCCACGGGTCGTCGTCCATGCGGGCGGCGCTGACGAGGGCGAGGGCCATGATGTGGGCGCAGACCTCGCGGGTGTCGGCGCAGCCGCAGGAGGTGGTGATGCGGTTGTGGTCCTCGGTGATGAACTTCTTGGGCAGCAGGCGCATCCCGGCCTCGGCGAGCACGTCGTCGATGCGCTTGGGCAGGCGTCCGGCGAGGAGCCCGGCGACGCACGAGGGCGACAGCGACAGGGCCGACAGCCCCGCGGTCCAGGCGGACTTGCTGTAGACGGGGATGGTGATCTCGGCGTCGTAGACGCCGGGGCCGTCCGCCACGGTGCCCGAGACGCGGCCGGGCTCGATGGAGAGGCCGGTGACGGCGCCGCGCCCGGCGATGGCGCGGCCCTTGACGATGCGCTGGTCGGGGTAGTTCAGGCCGATGGTCTCCAGGGCCCGCCACCACTTGCGGCCCCACCAGGTCCGGCCGTACGGGTCGCTCACAGGCGGCCTCCCTCGTCGTCGAGTTCGATGAGCTTGCGGAGCTGGGAGTCGTCGAGCTCGCCGAGCCAGTCCTCGCCGGAGCCGACCACCGCTTCGGCGATGGCCCGCTTGCGGGCGAGCAGCTCGTCCACGCGCTCTTCGAGGGACCCGGCGGTCACCAGCTTGTGGACGTGCACGGTCTGGGTCTGCCCGATGCGGTGCGCCCGGTCGGTGGCCTGGTCCTCGACCGCGGGGTTCCACCAGCGGTCGTAGTGGACGACGTGCGACGCGCCGGTGAGGTTGAGGCCGGTGCCGCCCGCGCGCAGCGAGACGAGGAGGATCGCGGGGCCCTCGCCGGTCTGGAACTCGTCGACGAGCTTGTCGCGGGCGGGCTGGTCGAGGCCGCCGTGGAGGAACGGCGCGGCGACGCCGAGCTCGGCCTCCAGGTGGCGCGACAGCAGCTCCCCCATCTGCCGGTACTGCGTGAAGATGAGGGTCTTGTCGCCCTCCTCGACGACCTCGGTGAGCATCTCGGTGACGCGGTCGAGCTTCCCGGAGCGCTCGGCGAGGTCGCCGTCCCCGACGCCCACGTACTGGGCGGGGTGGTTGCAGATCTGCTTGAGGCGGGTGAGGAGCTTGAGGACGCGGCCGCGGCGGGTGATGCCGTCGCCCAGGCCCTCGTCGAACGCCTCGCGGATGGCCTCGCGGTAGAGCCCGGCCTGCTCGTCGGTCATCGTGCAGGCCACGACGGACTCGATCTTCGGGGGCAGGTCGGCGGCCACGTCCTCCTTCATGCGGCGCAGCACGACGGGGTCGATGCGGGCGCGGAGCGTCGCGGCGGCCACCGGGTCGCGGCCGATCTCGATGGGGTCGGCGAAGCGGCGCTTGAAGTCGGCCTGGATGCCGAGCATCCCGGGGTTGACGAACTCGGAGATCGACCACAGCTCGGCGAGGTGGTTCTCCACGGGCGTGCCGGTCAGGGCGATGCGGACGCGGCCGGTGAGGTCGCGGACGGCCCCGGCGGTGCGCGAGCGGTGGTTCTTGATGGCCTGGGCCTCGTCGATGACGATCGTGTCCCAGCCGATGGAGCGCAGCAGTTTGATGTCGCGCAAGGCGATCGAGTACGAGGTGACGACCACGTCGGTGTCGGTGAGCGGCGCCGCGGACTTCGTGCGGGCCGGGCCGTGGTGCAGGTGCACCGACAGCTGCGGTGCGAAGCGGGCGATCTCGCGCTGCCAGTTGCCGACCAGGGACGTCGGGCAGACCACCAGGTGCGGGGCGATCCCGGCGCGGCGCACGAGCAGGCCGATCGACTGGAGGGTCTTGCCCAGGCCCATGTCGTCGGCGAGGATCACGCCCGCGCCGCCGTCGGCCGCGGCTTCGAGCCAGGCGATGCCGTGGGACTGGTACTTGCGCAGGTCGGCGTTGACGCGGACCTCGCCGGGGTCGGCGTGCTGGGCGGTGATGAGCCGCAGGTTGAGCCCCGAGTCGGAGCGCAGCAGCTCGGTGTAGGACTCGACGAAGGCGCCCACCAGGGCCTTCGCGGTCCACACGTGGCCCTCGGAGTGCGGGGCGCTGTGGCCCTCGGCCGGGAGCTCGCCCGCGATGCGGTCGAGGTCGTCGAACTTGTCGTCGTCCACGGCGTTCGCGATGCGCGCCCACACGGCCACGGACTCGGTGATGTCGGGCCGGGACGCGATGCGGGTGAGCGCGGGCAGGACCGGCCGGACCGGCGTCGCGACGCCCTCGACCTCCGCCAGCTCGCCGCCGAGGTACAGCTCGGCCGCGACCGGGTCGCCCGGGGGCAGTCCGAGCTCGGCCACCGCGGCCTCCGGCCGCCCGCCCCCGAAGAACAGGAGCCGCCCGTCGGCCGGGGAGGCGTGGTCGGGCAGGAAGGTGGCGTGCAGTTCGCTGGGTGGCAACGAGGCTCCTACGGTGGGAAGGCAGACGTGCCATTTTGCCACAAGCACGGGCCCGGACCCAAACGCTCGGACCGGTATAGGCGGTTTTGGGGGCTTCTCGGGGGAATGGGAGGACGAAAACGGGGCGGGTCCGCCCGCGGCCGCCGCCGCGGTCTCCCGCGTCGGCTTCGGCTCCAGACGGCCCCGCCCCGTCAACCCCAGAGCAAAGTCCGCGGGAGGGCCGCCGCGCGGCCGCGCGAGCGCGGCACCGCGTCCCTCCACATTGAGGTCGAGTGGGCATCCTTCGGACAGAAGGCTGTGCAAACGTGTCGAAGTTAGCGGTAATTTCGAACACTGTCAATGCCTGTTCCGCATCGCGGATTCACGACAGCGGGCAGCGCAGCGCCAGGTCGAAGGCCGCGGAGTCCTGGTACTGGGCGATCGCGCCTTCGAGATCCTCGGGCGCGGTGCCCGCGGCGAGCTCCTGCACCTGCGAGACGTAGACCGCGGTGAGCGACTTGAGGTCGGGGTCCTCGATCTCGTTGCCGAGGGCCTCCATCTGGTCGACCACGGTCTCCACGTCGCCGCCCGCGGCCTCCGAGGCGAGGTCGAGGGCCTGCCAGGCGCGGTCGCAGTCCGCGGCGTACTGCTCCGAGTCGCGCTGGAGGTCCTCGTTGTCCTCGTCCGCCTCGTCGGCGCCGCCCATGCACTCCGCGAGCATCCACAGGACCAGCAGGATCCCGATGGTCCACGCGAAGAGCTTCACCAGGCGCACGTCGATCATGTTCGCCCCCATCGCGAGCGGTCCGTCGATCCAGTCTACGCGGGACGACGCGCGCCGCGGCTTTGTGAATGCGCTTTCCGGTCGGTAGGCTGGGCCCGTCCCCCATCCCGAAGGGAGCCCCCTTGGACGTCCTGTGCCTCGGCGAGTCGATGTGCGTCTTCGCGCCCGCGACCGCCGGACCCCTGCGCACGGCGGTCGAACTCCACGCCGGCGTCGCCGGGGCCGAGTCGAACGTCGCCGTCGCGCTCGCCCGGCTCGGCGCCCGCGCCGCCTGGCACGGCAAGGTCGGCGACGACCCGTTCGGCCTGCGCATCAAGGACGTCCTGGAGGACGCGGGCGTCGACTGCGCCGGCATCGCCACCGACCCCGCCCGCCCCACGGGCGTCTACTTCAAGGACCCCGGCCCGGACGGCACCGTCGTCCACTACTACCGGCGCGGCTCCGCGGCCTCGACCATGGCCCCCGGGCACCTCGCGGGCCTGGAGCCGCCCCGCATCCTGCACCTCTCCGGGATCACCCCGGCCCTGTCCGCGACCTGCGCGGCCCTCGTCGAGGAGCTGCTCGTCGACCGCGCCCTCGCCCCCGCCACCGTCAGCTTCGACGTGAACTACCGCCCGGCCCTGTGGCCGGTCGAGGAGGCCGGGCCCGCGCTCGCGCGCCTCGCCGACGCCGCCGACATCGCGTTCGTCGGCCTCGACGAGGCCCAGACCCTGTGGGGCGTCAAGACCCCCGAGGACGTGCGCGAGCACGTGCCGAACGCCCCCGTCCTCGTCGTCAAGGACGGCGGGAACGGCGTTACCGCGTTCGACGGCGGCGAGCGGCACTACGCCCCCGCCGAGCCGGTCGACGTGGTCGAGCCCGTCGGCGCCGGGGACGCCTTCGCCGCCGGATTCCTCTACGGCCGCTTGCAGGACGCGTCCGTCGCCGCCGCGATGCGCCTGGGCCACCGGCTCGCCGCCGGGGCCCTCCAGACCGTCGGGGACCTCGCGCCCCCGCCCGCACCAGCCACCGTTCGAGCCCTCCTGGAGGACCAGTGACCGTTGACCAAGGCGCCTTCTTCGACCGCCTCTTCGCCGACCAGCGCGTCATGGCGATCTGGCGGGGCCTGCCCGCCGACGAGACCGTCGCGCTCTCCGAGCGGCTGTGGGACGCCGGGATCGACCTCGTCGAGGTCCCGATCGGGCGGCCCGGCCAGGAGGAGGCGCTCGCCGCGGCCGTGAAGGCCGCCGAACCGCGCGGGCACCTCGTGGGCGCCGGGACCGTGGTCACCGCCGGGCACGTCGAGCGCGCCGCCGCCGCGGGCGCGGCCTACACGATCGCGCCGGGCCTGAACCCGGCCGTCCTGGAGGCCTCGCACGCCGCGGGCCTGCCGCACCTGCCGGGCGTGGCGACCGCGAGCGAGGTCGGCCTCGCGCGGGAGCTGGGCTGCACGTGGGTGAAGGTCTTCCCCGCGTCGTCGCTGGGCAAGGACTGGTTCAAGGCGATGAGCGGGCCGTTCCCCGACGTCAAGTACGTGGCCACGGGCGGCGTCGGGCCCGACGAGGTCGACGCGTACCGCAAGGCGGGCGCGTCGGTGATCGGCATGGGGTCGGCACTGGCGGACCCGGCGAACATCGAGAAGCTGCTGGGCTGAGGGCGGACGGGCCCGGTGGTATGTGACGCATTACCGCTGGGTCCCCTGCACAACCCTGCCGCGGAGGTACGACAGTGCGCGGAGTCCGAGGACTCCGCGCATTCGCTTGCGCCGCTGTGGGTCCGGTCGGCGGATCGGGCCCTAGAGCTTGCCGAGGAGCGAGACGACCGGGTGGCCGTCGAGGCGGTCGCGGCCGCCGAGGGCGGCGATCTCCAGGAGGGCCGCGCAGGCGGCGACGGTGCCGCCGAGCCCCTCGACGAGGCGGACCCCGGCGGCCATGGACTCGCCGGTGGCGATGACGTCGTCGACGAGGAGGATGCGGTCGCCCTCGCTCACGGCGTCCGCGTGGAGCTCGACGCGGACCTCGGCGTACTCGCCGCGGTAGGTCTCGACCGCGGCGCGGCGGGGCAGCTTGCCGGCCTTGCGGATCGGCAGGAGCGGCTTCCCTGCGCGGTCGGCGAGCGGGGCGGCCCAGAGGAACCCGCGGGCGTCGAACGCGGCGATCGAGTCGTACGGGTACGGCTCGCAGGCCTCCTGGAGGAGGTCGATCGAGGCGCGGAACGCGTCGGGGGCGGCGAGCAGCGGCGTGATGTCGCGGAAGCCGACCCCGGGTTCGGGGAAGTCGGGGACGACGGGCACGTATTCGGTCAGGTCCACGACGGCAACCTTAGCGGGCGAGCCGGGCGGCTTCAGGCCCCCGGCCGGAGCCGGGGGCCGCGTCTCAGCCCTTGAGGCCGGTCTGGGCCACGCCCTGGACCAGGAAGCGCTGGAGGAACAGGAACACGAACACCAGCGGCAGGATCGCCACGAGCGCGGCGGCGAACAGCTGCGAGAGGCTCACCGTCTGCGCCGTCAGGAACGTCGAGAGGGCGACCTGCACGGTCCACGAGTCCGGGGAGCGGCCGATGACCAGGGGCCACAGGAACGAGTTCCACGCGCCCACGAACGTGATCACCGCGATGGCCGCGAGGAAGCTCCCGGAGTTGGGGATCACGATGCGCCAGAACGCGCCCCAGTGGCTCAGGCCGTCGACGCGGGCGGCCTCCTCCAGCTCCCGCGGGAAGCCCAGGAAGTACTGGCGGCACAGGAACGCCGCGAAGCCCGAGAACAGGCCGGGGATGATGAGGCCCCGGTAGTCGGAGAGCCAGCCGAGGCTGGAGACCATGACGAAGCTCGGCACGAACGTGATCGCGCCGGGGATCATGAGGGTCGCCAGGACCAGGTAGAACACCTTGTTCGCGTGCCGCCAGGGCACGCGGGCGAGCCCGTACCCGGCGGTGGTGCACAGGAACAGGGTGCCCGCGGTGGTGAGGACGGCGACGATCGCGGAGTTGAGCAGCGACCGGGCCATCGGCACCGACGGGTCGTCGAACAGGCGCGAGAGGTTGTCCCAGGCGGGGTCGGGCGAGAACCACATCCAGCCGGGGGCGGTGATCTCCTGGTCGGTGGCGAAGGCGTTCCGCAGGATCAGGTAGAACGGGATGAGGAACAGGAGCGCGAGCACGGCGAGGATGATGAAGACCGCGACGTTCGCGCCCTTCGAGCCGATCCCGGGCCGGTAGCCGACCGGCTTGGCGCGCAAGGGTCTCGATGCCATGGCTACTTCTCCTCCGCGTTGCCGAATCCGAGGAACCTGCCCTGGAGGACCGTCACGATCGCGATGATGAGCGCCAGGATCAGCGCGCCCGCGGAGCCGCGGCCCAGGTCCTGCTGGGTCCCGAGCGCGGTCGTGTACAGGTACATCAGGGGCGGCCGGGCGTAGGCCTGGTTCCCGATGAGGTTGTAGAACTCGTCGAACGCCTGGTAGGCGGCGATGAGGATGAGCATGAGGACCGCCACGGACGTGGCCCGCAGCTGCGGGAGCGTGATGTGCCAGAACGTCTGCCAGCCGGGCTTGGCGCCGTCCACGTACGCGGCCTCGTAGAGGTGCTCGGGGATCTGCTGGAGCGCGGCGATGAACAGGATCATGTAGAAGCCGCACTGGATCCACAGGCGCAGCGTGACGATGACGAGCCAGTACCAGGGCGGGTTCGGGTCGAACAGCCACGGCACGTCCTCGATGCCGAACAGGTCGAGGATCGAGTTCGCCATGCCGTACCGCACGCCGTTGAAGATCGACATCTTCCACACCAGCGAGGCGACCACGTAGGAGCACGCGAACGGCAGGAAGAACACCGAGCGGAAGAACGCCCGCATGAGCCGGACCCGGTTGAGCAGCAGCGCCAGCGCGAGCGAGCACGCGAACGTGAGCGGGACGATGAAGGCCGCGAACACGGTGAACGTGACGAGGCTGTCGGTGAACGCCGCGTCCTGGAGCATCCGGGCGTAGTTGCCGAAGCCCACGAAGTCCTCGGGCAGGGGCGTCACGGTGTTGCGCGCGTCGAAGAACGACAGGTACGCGCTCCAGACGACGGGGATGTAGGTGAAGACGAGGAGCCCGATGAAGAAGGGCCCCACGAAGTACCAGAAGGTGAGTGCGGTCCGCCAACCGCCCGTGCGGCGGCGGGCCCGGGGGGCTCGGCCCCCGGTGCCCGCCGTCCCGGGCGCGGCGGTCTCGGTCGAGACGGCCACGGTGCCCCCGGTCAGCCGAAGATCGAGTCGAGCTCGGTCTGGATGGTCTGGGCGGCGGTGTCGAACTCGGCCGACGGGTCGGCGCCTTCGAGGACGATGTGGGTCATCATGTCGTCGACGGCGGTCTCCATGGTGGGCGTCCAGTTGGGGTCGTCGCCCCAGCCGAAGTCCTGGGAGATCTGGACGGCGGTGGCGGCGGGGCCCTCGGCGAGGGCTTCGGCGCCCGCGGCCATGGACTTGCGCGGCGGGATATGGAAGCCGTAGGAGAGGCACCAGTCCTGGATGTACTCCTCGTTGTCGATCCACAGCCATTTGGCGAAGGCTTTGGCCTCGTCGACGTGCTCGGACTTGGCGTTGACGAAGGTGGACCAGCCGCCGTTGTAGACGGTCTGGGCGCCGCCGCCGAAGCCGGGGAAGGGCATGACGGCGATGTCGTCGCCGTAGGTGTCGATGATCTGCGGGAGGGCCCACAGGCCGCACCACTGGATGGCGCACAGGCCCTGGATGATCGAGGACGGGTCCCAGGCCTCGGTGGGGGCGCCGATGAGGAGGGAGTTCGACTCGTGGAGGGCCTTCACCTGGAGGGCGCCGGCGATGACGGTGTCCTTGTCGAAGCCGATCTGGTGGTCCTCGGTGAGGAGGGTCTGCCCGGCGGAGAACACGATGGGCTGGAACAGCTTCGTGGCGGAGTCGTCGTTGCCGAGGAAGAGGCCCTTGACGTCGCCGGTGGTGAGTTCGGCGGCGGCGGCCATGAGGTCGTCGAAGGTGGCCGGCTCGGTGATTCCGGCGTCGGAGAACAGGGACGGCCGGTAGTAGAGGAACTGCGGGTCGTCGATCATCTGGATCCCGTAGACCTTGCCGTCGATCGAGTTGCGCTTGACGTCGATGTCGGTGAAGTCGTCGAGGACGCCGTCGAAGAGGTCGTCGAGGGGCACGATCTGCCCTGAGTCGACCATGGAGCGGTTGAGGTGGCTCTCGAAGACGTCGGGGTAGTCGCCCGGCTTGTCGGCGAGGAGTCCGGAGGAGAGGGCGGTGTCGTAGTCGCCGGGGACCCAGTTGATGGTGACGGTGGCGTCTTCGTATGCGGCGGCGTACTTCTCGGCGGCCTGCTGGGTTCCTGCCTCGCCGTACTGGTGGTACCACTGGTAGAGGTTGACGCCGTCGCCGCCGTCGCCGCGACCGGTGTTGGAGCCGCACGCGCCCAGTGCGCCCGCTCCGGCGGCGAGGCCGCCGAGCGCGAGCATGCGGCGACGGTTGAACGCCAGGCCGGCAAGCGCCTGCTTGGACGGACGGTCAGTGCTGAAGGCCATTTCTAGCTCCTCGCTACGTTGAGAGGTCGGAAGGGCTCCCGCGCGACTCCGGGTCATGGTCGACGCCGCAGCGGAGATTCGACATCCGTCGATTCGCCTCTCAGTGTTGCGAGGGTCACTCACTTTGTCAATGGGTTGAAGTAAGGCTCGTGGTAACGATTCGTGCGCGGTTCCGTTGAAAGCGCTCGGTTTTTGTGGGATGACCGGCCGATCGGGTCAGCGGCGGCTGCGGGACCCGACGGTGTTGAGCCGGTTCAGGTGGCCCTCCAGGGCGAGCGCGGCCGCGCCGAGGGCGACCATGTTGCGCTCCTGCGTGTTCCGCTTCAGGCGGGCGGCCTTGAGCGGAGCCTCCATGGCGTGGGAGGCGAGGCGGCGCTCGAACTCGGGAACGAGCGCGTCGCCGAGGGCCCAGGTGACCCAGCCGTCGAGGACGACCAGGTCGGGGTTGACGAGGTTGAGGAGGTTCGCGACCCCGGCCGCGAGGGACTCGGCGACGGTCTCGACGGTGCGGACCGCGGAGGGCTCCCCCGCCTCCCAGGCGGCGGCGAGCGCGGCCATGGCCTCGGTCTGGGAGCCTTCGGCGGCGCGGCCGTCCAGCTGGGCCCACTGCCACAGGATCGCGGGCGCTCCTACGTAGGCTTCGATGCATCCCTTTGCGCCGCAGCGGCACTGCGGGCCGCCGGGGTTGATGGTGGTGTGGCCCCACTCCCCCGCTGAGTTGGTGGCGCCGCGGTAGAGCTGCCCGCCGAAGGCGAGCCCGGCGCCCACGCCGGTGCCGAGGATGAGCACGGCGAGGCGGTCGACGCCGCGGCCGTCGCCGAACCAGAGCTCGCCGACGGTGATCGTCTTCAGGGGATTGTCCAGGTAGACCGGGACGTCGAGCTGGAGGCGCTCGGTCAGGAGGCGCCGGAAGGGCACGTCGTGCCAGTTCCAGTTGGGCGCGAACCCGGAGACGCCCCACGCGACGTCGACCTGCCCGGGGAGGCTCACGCCGACGCCGAGGATCGCGCGGTCGCCGAGGCGGGAGCGGACCTGGTCCATCGCGGAGGCGATGTGGCCGATGACCTGGTCGGGGCTGTTCTCGCTGGCCTCCATGCGCTCCTCGACCCGGTCCACCACCGTCAGGGCCAGGTCGTAGACTTCCAGCTGCACGTACGTCTCGGCGACGTCGACGCCGATCATGACGCCGCCGCCCGCGTTCGGGGCCAGGAGCGCCCGGGGGCGTCCGCCGCCGGAGTCCTCGCGTCCCACCTCCACGACGACGCCCAGTTCGATGAGGTCGGTGACCAGGTTCGACACCGTCGCCACCGACAGGTCGGTCTCGCGGGCGAGGATCTGGCGGGAGGTCGGAGCGTCCGCGATGAGGTGCCGCAGCACTGCGAAGCAGTTGCGCAGGCGGATATCGCGCGAGGTGGACTTCATGGCTGAATGCTACGGCGGGTGCGCCACTTTGTAAATGGGTTAGTTGAAGGGGGCCGTTCCAGTGGAGACACGGACGTTGGGCAGGACGGGCGCGAGCGTCGGGGTCGTGGGCTTCGGCGCGTGGCAGATCGGCGCCGACTGGAGCGAGGTCGGCGAGGACGACGCGACCGCGGCCCTGGAGGCCGCCGCCGACGCGGGCGCGACCTTCTACGACACCGCCGACGTGTACGGCGACGGGCGCTCCGAGCGCCTCGTCGGCGCGTTCCGGAAGCGGCACCCGGGGGTGTTCGTCGCGACGAAGATGGGCCGCCGCGCCGAGCAGGTCCACGGGAACTACAGCGAGCAGCACTTCCTGGCCTGGAACGACGACTCGCGCGAGCGCCTCGGCATGGACACGCTCGACCTGGTGCAGCTGCACTGCCCACCCACGAGCGTCTACGGCGACGACGCCGTCTTCGACGTCCTCGACGCGATGGTCGCCGACGGGCGCATCGCGCACTACGGCGTCAGCGTCGAGACCTGCGACGAGGCCCTCGCGGCCATCGCGCGGCCCGGCGTCGCCACGGTCCAGATCATCCTGAACCCGTTCCGGCAGAAGCCCCTCGATCGGGTCCTCCCGGCCGCCGCGGAGGCGGGCGTGGGGATCATCGCGCGCGTCCCCCTCGCTTCGGGCCTCCTGTCGGGCAAGTACACCGCCGACACCCACTTTGCACCCGACGACCACCGCAACTACAACCGCAAGGGCGAGGCGTTCGACGTCGGCGAGACCTTCGCCGGCGTCGACTACGCGACGGGCCTCGAAGCGGTCGAACGCCTCCGGCCGCTCGTGCCCGCGGGGATGACCATGGCGCAGTTCGCGCTCCGCTGGATCCTCGACCAGCGCGGCGTCACCGTCGTCATCCCCGGGGCCCGCAACGCCGAGCAGGCCGCGGCGAACGCGGCGGCCGCCGCGTTCGCGCCCCTCGACGCGGACCTCCACACCGAAGTCCGCGCCGTCTACGACGACCTCATCAGGCCGCAGGTCCACCACCGCTGGTAGTCAGCCGCTCCAGCCGCGCCAGGATCTCCGAGGCCGTCACCGGGTCGAGGTCCACAGGGCGCGGCGGGCGCCGCTCGTCGAACCACCAGCACGGCTCGCCGCGGGAGACCACGGCGCTCCTGACGGTCTGGTCCGGCGACTGCGTCGCCGCGCCCGCCCAGATCCCCGGCTCCAGTGCCACGGCGACCGTGAGGCCGCCGCCGGGCGACCAGGTGAGGCCCGGTTCGACCCCGGCGTCCTCGGGCTTGGCGCGCTGCCAGCCCTGACCCGTGGCGCCGAGGACCCGCACGGCCTCGATGACGGCGCCTTCGGCGCGGGCGAGGCCGCCCGTGGCGCGCTCCTCGTCGGTGAGCGCCAGCGCCGGGCGGGCGAGCTGGTCGAACGGCTGGAGGAGCTCGTAGTCGGCGAACAGTGCGATCCAGTCGCCCGTGCGCTCCCCCAGGAGGACCGGGTGGGCGAGGCGGACCCGGGCGTCCGCGGGCAGCGCGACCCGGGCGTCGTCGGCGTCGGCGTAGCTGCCGTCCTCGGCGATGCGGAATCCCGTTGCGGCGCTGCCGGTCCCGGTCCACCAGACGAGGCGCCGGGCGAGGCGGCGGTTGAGCGGGTGGCCCGCGATCAGCGCTTCGAACTCGGGGACGGACCAGGTGCGGGCCGCGACCATGGCCGCTTCGAGGCGGCGGACCTGGTCCCCTGCAACGGTGCGGAGGTCCTTCTTGAGCGCGGTGTAGCGCCGGTACGCCTCGCCCGCGGCGTCGGCGTCGTCCTTGGCGCCGGGCTTCGGGAGGGCCTTGAGGACCTTCCCGGTGCCGTCGGTGACGCGCAGCGCCAGGTGCTCGTCGGCCTCCACGGTGAACGTGCGGGGGCCGTAGTCGAGGACGATCGGCGCGCCGAGCCCCAGGTCCGGGACGAGCCGGTCGGCGAGCTGCTCACGGCGCAGGCCCAGTCGCTCGGCGGCCGCGGTGAGCCGGCGGCCCGCTTCGTCCTTGAGCCCCTTGAACTTCAGCTTCTCTGAAAGATCGTGGAGCGCCCGGAGCGCGGCCTCGGTGCCCAGCGCGCCGAGCACGGCCAGGCCCGCGGCGGCCCGCTTGTGCTTGTTCGCCTCGGGCCATGCGCGCACCAGTTCGGCGAGGCGGACCGCGGCGGCGTCGCTCGGGAAGTGCGCGAGCTGCGTGAGCGCCCAGCCGTCCTTCGCGGGGGCGCCCGCTGCGCACCACTGCTCGAACAGGGCGAGCCCGAACGCGGCGAGGGACTCCCGGTCGCAGGTCTCGGCGACCACCGCGAGGCCCGGGTAGGGGTAGTCCGGGGTCGCCAGCGCGAGCACGGTGGCGAGGTGGCCGACCGCGTCGATCGGGAGCGCGCGGTCGCGGCCTGCGGTGAGGACCTGCGGGAGCGCGGAGGGCACGAACCATGCGCCGGGCTTGGGAACTTTGACGCTGGGAGTGAGGGGGTCGTCGCCGAGGAGGGGCCGGAGTGCTCGGGCCGCTTCGGGTCCGTAGGGCGCGGCCGCCACCACGGCGTCGGTGCCGTGGCGTGTGGCGAGGTGGGTGAGGGCGGCCGCGGCGCGGCGGCGGAGGTCGTTGTCGGCGCCGAGGGCGTCGGGGACGAGGTAGGGGACGGCGGCGAGGCCGTGGCGGTCGAGCCAGCGGTGCGCGTGGGCCCGGTCGGGGGTGTCGAGCCGCGCGGCGGTCAGGCGGGCGGCGGTGAGGCTGAGGATCGGGCCGGGGAGTTCGGGGCCGGGTGCCTGGAGGAGGACGCGGTCGAGGACCCGCTCGCCGAAGCGGGCGAGGATGCGCCGGAGGTCGCCGGGGTGGTCGGGCGGTTCAGTGCCCTGCCAGTCGGCGAGGCGGGGGGCGGCCTGCTCCATGTCGCCGTAGGCGAGGAACGGGGTCAGGCGCCAGCCGTAGGCGTCGAGGCCGGGGAGTTCACCGAAGCTGCGGAGCCAGAACGCGTTGTGGTCGTCGGGGTCGGGGAGGGCGTTCCAGGCGTCGCGTTCGCCGTCGGCCCAGACCAGGCTGGCGTCGGCCGGGGGTTCGAGGCCGTCGATCACGATCGCCTTGGGGCGCTTGCGGGTCCAGGGCGGGGAGGTGAGCAGCGGCGGCAGGTCGTCGGCGTCGGGGACGCGGCCGGTCGCGGCGGCGAGGCGGTCGAGGGCGGCGCGCTCTGCGTCGGTGAGGTGGACTCGGAGCGCGGGGTCGGCCAGGGCGGCGATGGCCGCGAGCTCGGCGGGTTCAGTGGTGTCGGCGGCGAGACGGGCGGCGGTGCGGAGGGTGCGCAGCGGGAAGGCGGCGGCGGCCTTCGTGGCGGCCTTGAACGCGGATGGCAGGTCGAGGCGGGTGAGGAGGTGCGCGGCGGCGTCGTCGCTGGGGAGCATCGCGATGGCGTGCATGAGGTCGCCGCGGCCGTGGTAGTCGGGGTAGGCGTCGCCGACGGGTCCGGTGAGGACCGGGAGGGCGTCGGTGCCGAGGGTGGCGACGAGGGTGAGCAGGGCGTTGTAGCCGAGCCACGGGTCGTCGGCGTCGGCGAGGCCGACGGCGGCGATCTGGTCGGCGTCGGCGAAGGAGAGCCACAGGAAGTCGTCGTTGTAGGAGTGCTCACGGGACTGCATGAAGTCGGCTCCGGCTTCGAGGAGCCACGCGGGCTCGTCGGGCAGGAGGACCATGGCGGCGATGCGCTTGGCGGGGTGTCGCGGTGCGCGGCGACGGCGGCGACCGCGGCGGCGTACTCGTCGTCGGAAGCGGCCGCGAGGAGGGCCCGGACGGCGGGGACGCCGTGGTCGATCTCGCGGTCGAGGACTTCGAGGCGCCCGGCGGGGGTCTCGGCGAGGACGCGCCGGTGCAGCGGCGGCAGGTCGAGGTAGGTCTCGGTCTGCTCTTTGACCACGAGGAACTCGACGGCCGCGGCGGCGGCGAACGGCAGGCCGTGGTCGCTCACCCAGGCGTCGAACGCGGGCCGGAGCCACGAGCTCCCGTACAGCTGATCGGGTTCGGTGAGGAGCACGGCGACGGCAGCCGCGCCGCGGGGGTCGGGGGCGCCGTCCAGATGGGCGCGGCCCGCGGCGGCGTACGGGGCGTTCCCCGCGAGGTCGAGCGCGGCCCGCAGCCCGCCGTCGCGGTCGGCGCGCTCGCGGGCAAGGTCGGCGCGGACCTTCGCGTCGGCGAGCTCCACGGGCTTCTTGGCGGGGCGCCCCCGGCGGGGCATCACCCGTGAGGCCCAGGAGGCCGGGATCTTCAGCTTGTCCTCTTGCGGCACACGGGGTTTCGTCATCTGCGTCCTTCGCTCGGCCGGGAATACCGCACCGAGGATAGACAATCGGTGCGACATTCCCGTTCCGTCACGAATCGCGCACTAGTACCCCGTGGACATGCCGTCGACGGCGTCCTTGGCCTCCTTGAGGCCAAGGCCGGTGTGCTCGCGGTACAGCTTGATGGCCTGGATCTTGCGGCCGGAGCGGATCTCGGAGCGGACCTGGGCGAGCCAGGGCTCCTCGGGCGGGGCGGACTGGGGGATGCCCAGGTGGGCCATGATCATGTCGAGCTTGTACTCGATGCGGGACAGCGCCTGCATCGTGATGTAGTCGCGCGGTTGGGCCATGCGGTGTGCTCCTTCCTCAGGGCGCACATTGTGTCACTCGGCGGGGCGGCTCAGGTCGCGGCGCTCGGCGCCGGGCGCGAAGCCCGCGGACCGGTAGGTGGCGACGGCGCCGGGGAGGTCGGAGGGGGTGACCACCTCGACGCTGGAGGCGCCGAGGTCGCGGAGGGCGGCGGCCCCCGCGGCCGTGATCGCGCGGCCGAGGCCCTTGCCGCGGTGGGCGGGGGCGACGCCGAGGGGTTCGACGAGGCCGGGCCGACCGGGCCCGGCGGACCACACGGTGATCGCCGCGGCGGGCAGGCCCGCGTCGTAGGCGAGCAGGCTGCGGGCGTCGGCGTAGCCGGCCTGGGAGGCGAGGGCGCGCCAGCGGTCCGCGTTGAACCTGGAGCCCTTGAAGGAGGCGCGCACGATGGCCGCGTAGGCGTCGGCGGTGCGGGTGCCGACGGTCTCGACGCGGATGCCGGGGTCCGCGACGGGCTCGGTGAGACTGCGGTGGAGCGGGGTCCACGCCTCGCCGGGGATCCAGCCGCGGGAGGCGAGGACGTCGCGCAGGAGCGCGTCGGCGGGGGCCTCGACGTCGGCGCCGCCCTCGGGGAGGACGCCGCGGGCGGGGTCGGTGAGGTCGTCGGCGAGCCGCGCGGCGAGTTCGTCGTCTCGGCGCGCTTCGGGATCGGTCGCGAGGCGGGCGAGGCCGGGGCCGTCGAGGAGGGCGACGGCGAGGATCGTCCCGCCGCGGCTCCAGGTGCGCAGGGCGGCGGCGGTCTCGTCGGCGCCGAAGCGGAAGTACCAGCCGACGTCGCCGGGGTGGAGCTGGACAGGGAGGCCCTCGCGCTGCCAGTCGCGGAGGGCGGCGAGGACGGGGGCGGCGTCCTCGGGTGTATCGAGTCGGATCGTCATACCGGTGATCGAACCATCGCGGGCGCGCGGTGCGCCACCGGTTTACCGCAGGACACTGCTCTACCGGAGAACCCAGTCCGTCTCGGGAGTCGCGGTGAGCTCCACGATGCCGAGGTCGATGTCGCCGGGGCCGGGCATGACGCTGCCGGGGAGGGCGACGGTGGCGGCGCCCCAGGCGACGGCCGCGGCGAGCGCCTCGGGGCCGGAGCCGCCGTGGGCGAGGAAGCCCGCGAGGGTGGCGTCCCCGGCGCCGACGGCGCTGACGAGGGGCCGCGGGCGCGGGACGTGGGCGTGGTGGACCCCGGTGCCGTCCACCAGGATCGCACCGTCGGGGCCGAGGCTGGCGAGGACCGCTCCGGCGCCCGCGGCGCGCAGGGCCTGTGCGGCGTCGACGGCGTCGCCGAGGGTCGCGACGGCCGCCCCGGCGGCTTCGGCGAGCTCCTCGCGGTTGGGTTTGACGAGGTCGGGCCGGGCGCGCAGGCTCGCGGCGAGGGCCGGGCCGGAGGTGTCGACGGCGGCGCGGGCGCCCGCGTCGCGGGTGCGCTCGACGAGCACGGCGTAGAAGTCGGCGTCGACGCCGGGCGGGAGGCTCCCGCACCCGGCGATCCAGGAGGCGCTGCGGTCCAGTGTGGGTGTGATGGCGGCGATGAGGAGTTCTTCGATCTCGGTGGGCCGCATCACGGGGCCGGTCTCGTTGAGCTTGGTGACCGTGCCGTCGGCCTCGGCGATGGCGAGGTTGGAGCGGATCGCCTGGGAGACGGGCACCTCCTCGACGGCGACGCCGGCCTCGCTGAGCAGGTCGAGCAGTTCGGCCCCGGCGTGGCCGCCGGTGGTGAGGACCGCGCAGGTGCGGTGGCCGTTGGCGACCAGCGCGCGGGAGACGTTGACGCCCTTGCCCCCCGGGTCCACGCGGTCGCCGGTGGCCCGGTGGATCTCGCCGCGCAGGAGCCGGTCGACCGCGATGGTGCGGTCGAGGCTGGGGTTGGCGGTGACCGTGACGATCATGCGGACCTCCGATTCGCTTCGGTGCAACGCTACCGGGAACCGCGGGCCGATCCGTGCTTGAATGCGGGCATGGGCATCTCGATCCTCAGAGGCGACATCACGAAGCAGGCCGTCGACGCGATCGTCAACGCCGCGAACTCGTCCCTCATGGGCGGCGGCGGGGTCGACGGCGCGATCCACCGGGCGGGCGGCCCCGCGATCCTGGACGAGTGCCGGGACCTGCGGGCGTCGCGGTACGGGCGGGGCCTGCCGACCGGGCAGGCCGTGGCGACGACCGCCGGGAACCTCAACGCCCGCTGGGTGATCCACACGGTCGGCCCCGTCTACTCCGAGTCCGAGGACCGCAGTGCGCTCCTGGCCTCGTGCTACCGGGAGTCGCTGCGGGTCGCCGACGAGCTGGGGGCGGCGTCGGTCGCGTTTCCCGCGGTCTCAGCGGGGGTATACGGCTGGCCCGCCGAGTCGGCCGCGCGGATCGCCGTGGCGACCGTGCGCGAGACGGACACCCGGGTGGACGACGTGAGGTTCGTCCTGTTCAACGACGAGGTCTACGCGGCCTTCGAGCGGGCCATGGGCTGAGCTGTCGTACCCCGGCGGTACCGTCGGACGCCCGCCACCGACCGAAGGGGACCGCATGAAGACCCTCGACCCTGACGCGTTCGCCGCCGCCGAGCGGTACCTGGAACTGCACGCCAGACTCGTCGACCGGCTCCGGTTCGCGCACGCGTTCCGCGGCGCGCCGGGCGAGCTGGTGCGCAACGCCGTCGCCGCCTACCAGAACCTCGACGGCGGCTTCGGCCACGCGATCGAGCCCGACCTTCGCGGGGCGGGCGGGCAGCCGCAGGGCGCGGAGATCGCCTTCGGGATGCTCGAAGGGATCGCGGCGTCCGACGAGCCGCTGCTCCTGCGCGCCTGCGACTGGCTCGCCGAACATTCCACTGAGGAGGGCGGGGTGCCGTGGGTCCTCCCGAGCGTCCTCGACGACCCGCGCGGGCCCTGGTGGCAGCCGCAGGGCGAGAAGCCCCCGGCCGCGCTCAACCCGACCGCGCCCCTCGCCGGGCTGCTCCACGCGTTCGGCGTCGACCACCCGTGGCTCGGGCCCGCGACCGAGTACTGCTGGAACGCGATCGCCGAGGCCGGCGAGATCGGCGCTTACGACGCGCTGTGCATCCTGAACTTCCTCGAACGCGTCCCCGACCGCGACCGCGCCGAAGCCGAGTTCCAGCGCCTGCGCGGCCCGCTGCGCGGCAGCGCCGCGCTCGACCCTGACGCGCCCGGGCACGTCCACTCCCCCGTCGACCTCGCCCCGCGGCCCGACCTGATGGCGCGGCGGCTGTTCAGCGACGAGGAGATCGACCTCCACCTGGACCGGATCGTCGAGGACCAGGGCGAAGACGGCGGCTGGGCCCCGAACTTCACGATGTGGACGCCCGTGGTGGTCCACGAGTGGGGCGGGTACCTGACGCTCGCGCGGCTGAAGACCCTGAAGGCGTACGGGCGCATCGAGCAGTGAGACGGCCCCGCCTCGCGAGGCGGGGCCGGTCGCGGCGCTAAGCGGGTTTGCGGGCCTCGCCCGCGAGGTGGGGGCTGACCTTGAGGGGGTAGGGCAGGAACGGGAGCCGCTGGGGTTCGAGGCCGGACGTGTCGAACCCGGCGGCGGCGAGGTTCGCGCCCGTGTCGCGGGAGGTGTGGCAGCCGCCGAACACGTGCGACCAGAACACCACGTCGAAGAGGTATTCGAGCGCGCGGATGTTGCGGTTGGCGGAGGCGACGTGCTCCAGGAGCACGAGGCGGCCGCCGGGTTTGAGGACGCGGTGGATCTCGGCGAGCGCCCGGCCCTGGTCCTCCACTGAGCACAGCACCAGGGTCGCGACGACGGCGTCGAACGAGTCGTTCTCGAACGAGAGCTTCTCAGCCTGCCCTTCGAGCACGACGGCCTTGCGGCCCAGCTCCTCGGCGCGGGCGGCGGCGAGGTCCCGCAGGGCCTCTTCGGGTTCGACCGCGACCAGGTCGGTCACGGCCTCGGGGTAGTGCGTGAAGTTCGCGCCGTGGCCGCAGCCGACCTCCAGCACGCGTCCGCTCAGTCCTGCCAGGAGCCGCGCCCGCTGCGCGCCGAGTCCGCGGTCCTCGATGGACTCGGCGGCCTTGGGGTACCAGCGGGCGAAGAGGCGGTGGCTCCTTCGTGCCATGTCTACTCCTCGTCGTTCTGCGACCGGGCCAGGAGGACGACGGCGACCACGATGACGACGAGCAGGATCACGGCCACGAGGAAGGTGTCCACCGCGAACAGGGCGTTGAGGCCCCACGCGAAGAACGGGGCCATGACGACGAGCACCGCAGTCAGGGCGATCCACCGCGCGTTGCGGCTCATGAAGTCCATCGGCGCTCCTCCCGGGTTCCCCCCGAGCCTACGGGAGCGCCTCGCTGAGCGGGGTCGGGCCTAAGTTGGTGCGCGTGTTGGGCAGGTGGTCGCCGAGGTAGCCGATCCAGACCTTCCCGGTGGCGCCGCCCGCGTCGTCGAGGAAGTGCAGGCGCGGCGCGGGCGAGCCGATCGGCTGGAGCTTGATGTGGGCGGGCATGTAGACGCGGCCCGAGGGGTCCAGCTCGGTCGGGACGCGGAAGACCCGGGCCCGGTAGAACTTCGGGTTCCCCGACACCGAGTCGGACTCCTTCATGGACACCATGGTCGGGATGATGTGCGGCTCGCCGGGGAGCGGGCGCGAGCACCAGTCGTAGAACCCGCCGGTGAAGCGGTCCTCGGCGCGAGCGGCGGCGTAGGCGTCGAGGGCGCGCAGGGCGTCCCAGGCGCGGGCGGTCCAGCGGCGCCGCTGCCGCGGGTAGGTGACGTCGAGGCGCGAGACCTCGGTGTCGAGCGTGTCGGGCAGGTCGAGGCGGTGGAGGCGCTTGCGGGCGCGCTGCACGACGTCCATGAGGCACTCGGCGTCCCAGGGGCCCTCGGGGCCGTCGTCCTGGACGCCGTAGACGGGGTCGGCGTGCTCGGCGAGGCGGCCTTCGAGCCAGCGGATGCGGTCCTGCGCTTTGCGTTCGTGCTCTTGGAGTTCGACGTAGTCCATCTCCAGCCGGTCGTATTCGCGGCGGAGCCGTTCGAGCTCGTCGCCGCTCCCGTGCCGCCCGAGCAGGCCGGTGGTCTCGACGGCGCGGGTGAGGGCCTGGAGGTGCGCGGACATGGTCTTGATGAGCGCGGTGGTCTCGGAGTCGCCGCCGCGGGCCATGTCGACGAGCGCTTCGAGGACGGCGTCGTCGAGGTGGTCGGCGAGCCGCGCGGCGATGGCGGCCGCGAGGCCGCCGTCGTTGGCGGGGGCGTCGTCGTTCGCTGGGGCATCGTCGTTTGCTGAGGCGCCGTCGGGGACGGGAGGATCGGGGGCCGGAGCCGCTGCTTCGACGGGTTCGGGCGCGGGCGGTTCCGGGTCCGATCCGGGGTCCTTCGGCGCGGCCTGCTTGGGGATCTTCGGCGGGCGCGGGACGGCGATGGCCGCGGGACTCGGCGGGGCCGCGTGCAGGTCGGCGGGGTCGAGCACGCCGGACAAGACCCGGGCGACCCGCGGTTCGGCCTGGCGGACGTCGGTGGGGACCTGGCGGTGCGCCGACAGCTCGACGACGCCGGTGACGACCACGTCGAGCGCGGCGGTGCCGTGCTGGCGGATCGCGTTGCCGCCGCGCGGCTGGTGGCGCATCGCGTACGACTCCTCGCCGGGCCGCACGCCCGGCAGGTAGGTGCGGAGGCCGCCGCCGAAGACGCTCAGGTCGGGGCCGAGCCAGGCGTTCAGGTCCTCCTGGGTCTTCGTGTCGTAGAGGCGCGCCACGGACGCGACGCCCGCGAGCGCCTCGGCCAGGTGGTCGGCGCAGGCCGCGGCGACGGCGGGGTCGGTGCGGTCGACGGTGAGGACGATGAGCGGCACGGCCCGGTTCCGGTTCGCCAGCCGCAGGGTGAGGTCCTTGACCTCCTCGGGGCCGACGAGGTGCGCGCCCGCCTCGACCGGGACGGCCCCGTCGGTGGCCCGGCCCGTGGCGAGGTACGCGGGCATGAAGCCGGGGGCGCGGACGGGTTCGGCCGTGGGCGACAGGTCGCCCTCGACGGTGACGAGGACCCAGGAGCGCTCGGGCCGGCGCCCGGCGGCCCAGGTGGCGGTGGTGCGCAGGCGCCCGGCGCCGGTCGGCACGTCGAGGGCGTATCGGCCGCAGACCTCCGTGTCCGCCAACGTGGCGCGGGTGCGGCCGCGGGAGTGCTCCAGCAGCGGCGACCCGTCGTCCTCGACGCGCGCCCACGCGGCGAAGCACCGCCGCAGCCGGGGCCCGAGCCGTTGCCCGCCGTCGCGGAGCACTGCCTGGTAGAACAGCGTCACTGTGCCTCCAGCGGTCCCTCGGCGGCCGTAATGAGGGAACATGCTACTGGAGCGCGGGCCCCGCGTCGTCCCCCAAATCCGATAGGGACGGTCCGAGCGGGAATGCGGAACGGGCCCGCATCCTGGAGGATGCGGGCCCGCACGGCTCGACGGAGTCCGGTGAAACCGCTGTTCGGAAGCGGCTCAGGCGGTCTCGGCGGCCGGTTCGTCCTTCTCCAGGGCGGCCGGTTCCGGCGCCGGGTTGTTGGCCTTGTCGAGGACCGGCCCGCCCACGTCGCGCTCGGCGAGGTGGCGGCGCACCGAGTACCAGACCGCGGCGATCCACACGGCCGCGATGGCGATGTAGGCGATGACCTGGACGGTGTTCGAGGCGGCGATCCAGTCCGAGCGCAGGAGGGTGCGCGTGTTCGTCAGGATGATGACGCCGCCGACGGCCGAGCCGAGGACGCGCGGCGGGATGTGCCGCACCAGCCAGGCCGCGATCGGCGCGGCGATGAGCCCGCCGAGCAGGAGCACGCCGACCCACGCGAAGTCGATGCCCTGGCTGCCGAGCGCGAACAGGAAGCCCAGCGAGGCGGCCAGCGCGACGAGGAACTCCGAGGTGTCGATCGAGCCGATGACCTTGCGGGGTTCGATGCGGCCGCTGGCGAGGAGCGCGGGCGTGCCGACCGGGCCCCAGCCCCCGCCGCCGGTGGCGTCGAGGAAGCCGCCGACGAGGCCGAGCGGGGCGAGGAACCGCTTGCGCAGTGGCTTGCCGAGGTTGCGGCTGTCGAGGCCGCGGAGGGTGAAGCGGATGAGCAGGTAGAGGCCGAGGCCGAGCAGGATGAGCGACATGACCGGGGCGGCGAGCTCGGTGGAGAGCCAGGAGAGGAAGGTGGCGCCCGCGAAGGCGCCGACGGCGCCGGGGATGCCGATCTTGAGGACGACCTTCCAGTCGACGTTGCCGAAGCGCCAGTGGGAGGCGCCGGAGGCGAGGGTGGTGCCGATCTCGGCGAGGTGGACGGTGGCGGAGGCGGAGGCGGGGTTGGTGCCGATCGCGAGCAGCAGCGTGGTCGACGTGACGCCGTAGGCCATGCCGAGGCTGCCGTCGACGAGCTGGGCCACCAGGCCGACGATCCCAAGGAGGACGAGGGTTTTCACGGGGTTGCCTTCCGAGACGGTAACCGGACACATATCTCTACCAAATCTATGGGAAATATAGACAGGTTGCGGGTGAACGTCAACCGCCGGTCCCGAAACGCGGGATCGCGCGGCGCATCCTGGGATACGCGGTGCGGGAGTGGTCCGGCGGGTCGCCCGTTCCGGGATTTCCGCCCGATCGCCGGACACGGCCCCGCACGGGGGCCAGAATCGGCCCGAGAAGCCGCCGCCCGGCGGCGCATCGCAGGAAGGAAGGCGCCCATGAGTCAACTCATCGCCGTGGCCTACCCGGACGTCCCCACCGCACAGACGGTCCTCGGCAAGCTCGCGGACATGCAGAAGCGCGAGCTCATCAAGCTCGCCGACGCGGTGGTCGTCGAGCGCCGCGAGGACGGCAAGGTGAAGCTGCACCAGTCGACGTCCCTGGTCGGCGTCTCCGCCGCGGGCGGGGCGCTGTGGGGCGGCCTCATCGGCCTGCTGTTCTTCGCCCCCCTGCTCGGGATGGCGGTCGGCGCGGCCGCGGGGGCCGCGGGCGGCGCGCTCACCGACATCGGCGTGGACGACTCGTTCATGAAGCAGCTCGGGACCGAGCTGGCCCCCGGGACCGCCGCGCTGGTCCTCCTGGTCGTCTCGGCCACGGAGGACAAGGTCGTGCAGGAGCTCGGCGGCCAGTACCAGGGCAAGCTGCTCCAGACGAACCTCTCCGCCGAAGAGGAGGAGCGGCTGCGCGAGACCATCGACGCGGTCCAGGCGCAGCGCGCCTGACAGGATCGAGGGAACGGCGGGCGGCGGCTCCCAGCGCCGCCCGCCGTCCGTTTTCCCTGTTGAGAACTCTTCAAGCCCCGGTTCTGATTAGGCTCTCGGCATGCGCAGGGGCTCGGAGGGGGCGGAGATGCAGGGCTACAAGCGGTCCTATGTCGCCCCCAACACCGTGTGGGCCCGGATCTCCTCGGGCCACCCGGGATCGGCCCTGCTCCTGCGGCTGCTGCCGCTGATCCTCCTGGCGGCGACGATGCCGCTCGCGTTCGTGGTCCCCGAGATGGCGCCGTTCGCGGACTACGCGCTCGTGTTCCTGCCCGCGTTCACCGCGCTGGTGAACGGCCCGATCGCGACGGCGGCGGCGACGCTGGCGGTGGTCGCGATCGTCAGCGCGGGCGGCGACGCCATGGGGTTCCTCCCCTATCCGCAGTCGGCGTGGAGCGACCTGCCGCCGATCATCGCGGTCGGCGTGCTGTGCACGGTCCTGGCGTGGGCAAGGAACCGGATCGTGGCGCGGCTGCTCGACATGACGCTGGTGGCCGAGACGGTGCAGGGCGCGATCCTCCCGGACGTGCCGCCGGTGGTCGGCGGCGTGAAGGTGGCGGTGGCGTACCGCACGCACGACGGCAGTCCGGGCCTGGTCGGCGGGGACTTCTACGACGTGCAGGAGACGGATGCGGGGATCAGGGCGGTCGTGGGCGACGTCCAGGGGCACGGCCTGAACACGGTGCACCTGACGGAGGCGCTGCTGGGGACGTTCCGGGAGCGGGCGCTCGACGACCCGGACCTGGCGACGCTGACCGCGCGCATGGAGCGGCGGGTGCGGCTGCACAACCGGGGGCTCGACGAGTGGGAGCAGTCGTTCGCGACGGCGGTGCTCATCGAGATCACGCCGCGGCGGGACACGATCCGGGTGGTGCTCTGCGGGCATCCGGCGCCGCTGCTGGTGCGGGGCACGGCCGAGCCGATCTCGGCGCGGCCGATGCCGCCGCTGGGGCTGACGGACTTCGGGTTGCAGCGCACCGTGGTGCGGGAGGCGGCGCTCATGCCCGGCGACGTGATCGTGGCGTTCACCGACGGGTTCATCGAGGGCCGCAACGCCGATGGGCAGATGTTCCCGCTCATCTCGATGCTCAACGCCCACGTCGCCGCGGGCATCCGCGACCCGGACCGGCTGCACCGCAAGCTGAAGGCTGACTTCCAGGGCGGCGGGTACGTGCGCACCGACGACCTCACGGTCCTCATCATGCAGTTGCCGGGCTCGCAGGCCCGGTGAGCGCGGCGACGGCGGCCCCGCTGGTGCGGGGCCGCCGTCGATGCCGTTGCGGCCGTTGTTATTCGGCGGCGTGCTCGCCCGGGTCGCCGAAGTAGGAGCGCTCCGGGGAGACGTCGGGGTCGCCCACGGGGACGGCGATCGTGGCGGACTCGCCGTTGGAGAACGTGAAGACGAGCGTGACGCTCGTTCCCATGTCCACGTCCTTCTTCAGGCCCTCCAGGAGCAGGAACGAACCGGCCGTGGGCGCCAGGCGCATGATCTCGCCCGGCGCGAACTCCAGGGTGAAGTCGCGCTCGCCGACGAGTTCGTCGACGACCTCCTCCTCGGTCCCGGGGCTCGCGGAGGCGTCGGCGCTCGGGGAGGCCGAGGCGTCCGGGGAGGCCTCGCCGCTCGGACTCTCCGAAGCCTCGCCGCTCGGGCTCTCCGAGGCCGCGTCGGTCGGGCTCTCGGTCTCCTCGACCGCGACGACCTCGGTCGCGAGCGTCACGGCCTCGGCGTCCGGGCTCGTCACCGACTCCAGGGTCACGGCGGTCTCGTACTTGTTGCCGATCCAGACCCGCAGGGGCGCCTGGCCGCCTTCCGGGTAGGAGCCGTTGACCCCGAAGTCGATCTGGACGTTGCGCAGGACCATCTTCCCGGCGTCCGCGTCGATCCCGGAAAGGGCCGTCTGCATCTTGCTGGTCTCGGCGTGCTGGCCTGCGCCGCACCCGGTCAGGGCCAGTGCGAGGGCCGCGGCCCCGATCGCCGCGGCCGCCGCGCGCCGGGCCGCGCTCGCGTCTCGTCTCTCCACAAGCGCCACCGTACGGGCGGACGGGCGCCGGTCCCGGCAGCGACATACCGGTTGGCGAGGATCACGCGCCGCGGCTGCGGCCGACGGCCCGGTGGTCGAGTGCGGCGATGACCCGGTCGATGAGCGCGGGGTCGTGGCCGGGCGAGGACCGCATCTGGAGGAGCCGGGCCGTGGACGCGGCGATCATCTCGCCTTCGATGCGCTGCATGGCGTCGAAGCGCTCCACGATCCGCTCGGTCTCGGGGTCCTCGCGGTCCTCGACGAGCGCGGCGATCTTCTCGGCGCGGCGGTCGTACCACTGCTCCATGCGGGCGGCGACCTCGTCGTCCACCTCGCCTTCGCTGCGAAGCTGCCGCAGCCGCCGGGTGGCGGCCTTCCCGGCCTCGGCCATGATGCCGCGCACCGCCTCGGTCTCCTTGTCGGTGTCGGCCTTGACGCCGAGGAACGCGATGAGGCCGGGCAGGGTGAGGCCCTGCGCGAGGAGCGTCGCGATGACCACGACGACCGAGAGGAACTGGATCTGCTCGCGGCCGGGGAACGGGGAGCCGTCGGCGATCGTCTCGGGCAGGGCCAGCGCGGTCACGATCGTGACGACGCCGCGCATCCCGGCCCAGGCGGTGACGACGGCGAGCCGCGGGTGCTCCCCCAGCTGCTTCCAGCCCACCCCCATGCGGCCCAGGACGATCGCGAGGCCGAGCCACAGGGCCCGGACGGCGATCACGGCGCCCGCGACGGCGAGGGCCTTCCACAGCAGCTCGTCGACGCCGTCGCCCACCGCTTGGATGATGTCGACCAGCTCCATGCCGACGAGCGCGAACGTGAGGGCGTTCAGGGCGGTCTCCAGGACCTCCCACACCGAGCCCTGCACGAGGCGTCCCTCGTAGTCCTCGGGGTCGTTGGAGCGGGCGACGAGGTAGAACGCGGCGCAGATGACGGCGAGGACGCCGGAGGCCTTGACGCCGTCGGCGAGGAGGTAGGCGATGTAGGGGCCGGTGAGGCCGAGGGCGGTGACGACGCGGCTGTCGTCCACGAGGGACCCGAGCCGGACGAGGATCCAGCCGACGCCGAGGCCGATCGCGACCGCGGCGGCCGCGGAGTAGGCGAACAGGCCCGCCGACCCGATCGCGGAGACCGAGCCGGTGACGACGCCGAGGACGGCGACGTTGTAGAGGGTCAGGGCGGTGACGTCGTTGAACAGGCCCTCGCCTTCGAGGATGGTGACGAGGCGGCGGGGCAGGCCGAGCCGGTCGGCTATGGCGCTGACGGCGGCCGCGTCGGGCGGGGCGCAGATCGCGCCGAGGACGATCGCGGCGGTGACGGGCAGGACGGGGCTGATGGTGGCGGCGACGAGGGCGACCGCGGCGGCGGTGACGAAGACGAGGACCACCGCGAGGAAGATGATGGGCCGCCAGTTCGCGGCGAAGTGCCGCCACGAGTACTTGCGGGCCGCGGCCCACAGCAGGGGCGGGAGGAGCACCGGGAGGAGGTGCTCCGGATTCAGTTGCAGCGCGGGCATGCCGGGGACGAGGCCGAGCGCGAGCCCGTAGAGGCATATGAGCACGGGCGCGGGGACGCGCATCCACTCGGCGGCGGCGGTGAGGAGCAGCCCGCCCACGGTGAGGGCGAACAGGATCGCCACCAGTTCCATCCGGCCTCCGGTTCGGTTGTGCCTGGAGCGATCTTAGGCCGCGTCAACGGCGCTGGAACCTGCATTTATGGGATGGTTTGCCGCTATCGTTCCGCCTATGAGCACTGTCGACACCGCCGAGCGCCCTGCCGCGGCGGAGCCCGCGCCGCCGGTCCTGAGCAAGTCCCGCAGGAACCTCGTGTTCACCACGATCATGCTCGGCATGCTCATGGCGGCCCTGGACCAGACGATCGTGTCGACGGCGCTGCCGACGATCGTCGCGGACCTCGGCGGGGCCGGGCACATGGCATGGGTCGTCACGTCGTACCTGCTGGCGGAGGCGATCGCGTCGGCCGTGGTCGGCAAGTTCGGCGACATGTTCGGGCGCAAGGCGATCTTCCAGATCAGCGCGGTCGTGTTCGTCGGCGGCTCGGCGCTCGCCGGGTTCAGCGACGACATGGTGTTCCTCATCGTCGCCCGCGCGGTGCAGGGGCTGGGGGCGGGCGGCCTCATGGTCACCGCGATGGCGCTCATCGCCGACGTGATCCCGCTGCGCGAGCGCGGGAAGTACCAGGGCGCCATGGGCGCGGTGTTCGGCGTGACCACCGTGCTCGGGCCGACCCTCGGCGGGCTGTTCACCGACCACCTGTCATGGCGGTGGTGCTTCTACGTGAACGTGCCGATCGCAGTGGTCATGATCGCGATGGCAGCGGCCACGGTGCCGCGCGTGCGGTCCGCGGTGAAGCCGATCATCGACTACTGGGGGCTGATCTTCGTCGCGATCGGCACGTCGCTGCTGATCCTCGCTTTGGAGTGGGGCGGCGACGAGTACGCGTGGGACTCGACGACGATCCTCGGGATGTTCGCGGGCGCGGCCGTGGCGCTGACGGTGTTCGTGTTCGTCGAGCGGCGGGCCGCCGAGCCGATCCTCCCCATGTGGCTCTTCGGGAACCCGGTGTTCACGGTGTGCTCGATCCTCAGCTTCATCGTCGGGTTCGCGATGCTCGGCGCGATGACGTTCCTGCCGACGTACCTCCAGTACGTGGACGGCGTCTCGGCCACGGTCTCGGGCTACCGGACGCTGCCGATGGTCGCGGGCATGCTCACGACCTCGATCCTCTCGGGCGCGTTCGTCAGCCGCACCGGGCGGTACAAGGCGTTCCCGATCGCGGGCACCGCGTTCATGGCCGCGGGCCTGTACCTGATGTCCACGATGGG
Organism: Glycomyces artemisiae; assembly: GCF_003002955.1. Classification (GTDB taxonomy): domain Bacteria; phylum Actinomycetota; class Actinomycetes; order Mycobacteriales; family Micromonosporaceae; genus Glycomyces; species Glycomyces artemisiae. The sequence goes on along the minus strand of NZ_PVTJ01000009.1, from coordinate 196,731 downwards.
GCCGGGCACGAGCATCTGGCTTGAGTCGCTGTACATGCTGGTCCTGGGCCTCGGGCTGGGCCTGGCGATGCAGGTGCTCACGATCGCGGTGCAGAACACGGTCCCCTACGCGCAGATGGGCGCCGCGACCTCGGGGGTGACGTTCTTCCGGACCGTGGGCTCGACGTTCGGGACGGCGATCTTCGGGACCATGTTCTCCAACCACCTGACGCCGCTGCTGGCGACCGCGTACGCCGAGTCCGGGATCGACCCGGCCGCGGCCGCCAGTCCCGCTGCGCTGCACCAACTCCCCGACGACGTGATCGCGCCGGTCGTGAACGCCTACGCAGACTCGATCAACTTCGTGTTCTTCTGGACCGTGCCCGTCGCGGTCCTCGGGTTCCTCGTGGCGTGGTTCCTCCAGGAGCGGCCCCTGCACGACGCGGCCCGCGGCCGCGCGGTCGACATGGGCGAGGGCTTCGCCGCCCCCGACCCGTCCCCGTCGGAGGAGCGGCTCGCGCGCATGGTCGCCGACGTGATGCGCCGGGAGCGGCGCACCGTCTACACCGAGGTGTACGAGGCGGCGTCGGGCGCGAGCGCGCTCGACCGGGCCGGGTCGTGGGCGCTGCGGCAGGTCTACATGAGGCAGACCGCCGGGTTCGACGCGACGCTTCCGAAGATCGCCGCGGCCCACCGGCTCCCGCCGCAGGTGCTGCAACCGGTGTTCGTGCAGGCCGTGCGGGACGGGTTCCTCGCCGTGGACGCCGGGCGCCTGAGCCTGACGCCGCGCGGGCGCGCCGAGTTCGAGCTGTTCGTCTCGGCCTGGAAGCGCTGGCTCGACCGGCACCTGGACGACTGGAACCTGGCCGACCCGCAGGACCGCGAGGTCTTCAACCGGTCGGTCGCGCACCTGGCACGGGACATCGCCGAGCAGGAGTCGTTCCAGGAGGCCGACGGCCGCGAGTCCAAGGCGGAGGCGAGCGCCTAGGGCCCGTGCGGAGCTCGGGCCGTCCGGGGCCGTTCGGCCCCGGACGGCCCGCTCCGCTAGTGCGCGGTCTTGAACAGGCGCGGCAGGAGGTCGATCAGCGCCCGCTGCCACACGTCCCAGCCGTGCGGGCCGGGGATGATCGGCGCGAACTCGTGCTCGACCCCGCTGCGCTCCATGGCGGCGATCAGGTCGAGCGTCGGCTCGTACGTGAAGTCCTGGCGGTCGCCGGAGTACACCCGGAGCAGTTCGGTGCCGGCGTTGACGGCGCCGGTGTCCGTCCCTTCGGGAGGACCGCCGAACGCCGACATGGCGCCGATGTAGGCGAACGCGACGGGATGGGCCCACAGGGTGCTGAGCGTCTGCCCCGAACCCATCGACAGGCCCGCCAGCGCGCGCCGCCGCGGGTCCGCGCTCACGCGGTAGCGCTCCTCGGCGGCCGGGGCGATGCGCGTGGTGATCTCGGTCTGGAAGTCGACGCCGTTGCCGTTCGCCATGACCACGACCATGGGAACTATGGTCCCGTTCCGGTGGTGGCTGTCGAGGATGCGGTCGGCGTAGCCGACTTCGATCCAGTCGGACCACGTCTGGCCCCCGCCGTGCTGGAGGTAGAGCACGGGGTACGGCTCGGTGCGGGCGGGGTCGTAGCCCGGGGGCGTCCACACGTACGCCGAGCGGTCCGGATCGGCCGCGGTGCTGTTGTAGGCCATGACGTTGACCTCGCCGCGCGCACCAGCGGGGACCGGTGCGGTGTAGCGGCCCCTGATGGTGTCGCCGGGGACGGCGAAGGTGCTCCAGGCGGGCTCGGAGCGCACCGAGGACGGGTTGCGCGGGTCCTTGCGGACTGCGCCGTCGACCTCGAACTTGTAGTGGTAGGTGCCGCCTTCGAGCGGCATCGAGAGGCGCCACGAGCCGTCGTCCCGCCGGGTCATGGGCGTGCGGGGCCAGCTCCCCGCGGGGCCGAAGTTGCCCCAGACGGCGACGCGCGAGGCGTCGGCGAACTCGGGGCCGGCCTCGAAGGTGACGACGCCGCCGGCGTCGATCCACGGGGTGGGCGCCGTGCCGGGCGCGGAGGGCTCGTGCGCGGTGAAGGGCGGGTGGCCCTCGCTCGGGCCGTGGTCGGCGACCGGCCGGAACAGGCGCTGGGCGAAGTCGCGCAGGGCCGCCCGCCAGGTCCTCCAGGTGCCGCCGGAGGCGGGGTGGGAGCCGTCGGACTCGAATGCGACGCCGGCGGCGGTCAGCGCGGCTTCCAGCGCCGCGACTTCGTCGTAGGCGGGGTCAGTGATGTTGCCGCCGTAGACGCGGATGAGCGCGGTGCGGCCGTCGGTCCGGCGCAGCGCGTCGGGGCCGGCGTCCGGGCCGAGGCCGCCCGAGAGGACGCCGGCACTGGTGAACGCTTCCGCGGCGGCCGCCTCCAGTGCGGATGACGCGCCGCGGCCGATGCCGGCGACGGCGCGGTCGGCCGGGTCGGCGGAGACGCGGAACGCCGCCTCGACGGCGGGCACGAGGCCCTCGACGAGGTCCTTCGCCGTCGAGGAGCCGTCGGCCGCCACGACGACCATCGGCTCGGCGTCGCCGTCGAGCACGAGGCGGGCGAGGATCTGCGCGAGGCGGCCCGGCCCCGCCCATTCGCGGTGGCTGCGGCCCTCGTCCGGGAGGAGGTAGAGCGCGGGGTAGGGCGCGGCGCGGTCGGCGTCGTAGCCCGGCGGGGTCCACACGAGCGCCTCGGACGCCGCGCCGTCGCCGTACCGGATCGTGTCGAGCGCGCCGCCGTCGGCGGTGTCCGCCAGCCAGTCGGCGCCGGGGCCGGGCACGAACAGCGTGCCGAGGTGCGGCCGTGCGGCGGTCTCCGGATCGCGGAACGCGACGGCCTCGGCGTCCGGGGCGGGTCGCACGACGTACCGGTAGCAGTACAGGCCGGGGTCGAGCGGGCCGAGGGTGGCGACGCGGTCGTCGTCGCCGTCGGCGTGGAACTCGGTCCAGGTGCCGCCCGGCCCGAAGTCGCCCTGCACGGCGACCTGACCGTCCTCGACGCCGGTCGCCTCGCGGACGGCCCGGGCGGGCACGGTGAAGCGGTACACGTCCCGCACCGGGTTGTCCGGCACCTCGGCGACCCACGGGTCGCCTGCGGCGGACGGTGCTGCGGGCCCCGGGGGGTCGGGGACCGTCCGGGGCGCGTGGGACTCGTTCATCGGCTTCCTCCTCTGGAGCACGGCTTTTCGACCGGCCGGGAGGGGCGGCAGGCGCGAACGTCCGTACCAGATTGGTATATCGATAAAGCGATGTCAAGTGCGGAGTCGGCGCAGGTCCGGGGCTCCGGCGGAGGTCAGTCCTCGTCGGCGATGAAGGCGTACTTGGGGCCGAGGAGGGCCGCGATGATGGCGCCGGTTCCGGCCCAGACGAGGTTCATGCCGGCCATCTCCATGCGGCTCTCGGTGGTCTGCAAGTGGACGTTGTGGGCGAGGACGACCGTGGGCCCGCGGCCCGCTTCAAGGGCGCGGATGTCGAGCAGGTGCTCGGCCATGAGTGCGTCGCGGACGCCGGAGAGGCGGCTCCACCGGTCGGCTTCGGGGAGCGGCTGCGCGGCCTGGCGGTGGTAGCGCAGGAGCCCGGCGGCGGTGGCGGCGTTGACCCTCGCGCGGTGCCAGTCGGTCAGCGAGGTCGAGGCGATCCGCTCCGGCGCGGCCGCGTAGAGCGCGGCGCGCAGATCGTCGGCGATGATGCGGAGCGCTTGGGCCGCAGGGGTGTCGCCAGGGGATGCGGCCGGGTCGGTGACGGCCTCCATGCGGCTCCAGGCCTCGTCGTCGCCGGTGAGCGCGGCGATGTCGAGGTCGCGGCCGAGGTAGTCGCGGACGTGTTCGAGGTACGTGCGCGGGCTGGCGGCGGTGAATTCGAGGGGCGCGTCCATGCCGTGGAAGGCGACCCGGTCGGCCGGGTCGCGGCCCTCGTTCCATGCGCGCAGGCGGGCGACGAGGCGGCGGTTGACGGCGAACGCGCCGAACCCGTGGGTGAAGCCCTCCCCCATCGCGGTGTCGAGCGAATCCGTGCGGCCCTGCACGTAGTCGTCCACGGCGAACGCGGCGATGCGGTCGGACTCGAACACGATCGAGCGGGCGCCGTGCCCGAGGAGGCGGAGCGCGAGGTCGGCGCGGGCCTCCGCTTGGGGCGAGTCGCCGTGGGCGCGCTCGCCGAGGCCGATGACGTCATGGGATGCGGTGATCTGGTCGGTGTTCACGGCTTGAAACGTATCGTTGAAAGAACGGTTGAGACTTCGATCGGGTCTGGCGTTGGACCACTGCGGTAAAGTCTCAAACCGTGGGGAAACTGCGGCCTTCTGACCTGGCGCGCGAGCACGGGCTCACGGCCCAGGCCGTCCGCAACTACGAGCGCGACGGGTTCCTCCCGGCCGCCGAGCGCACCCCGAGCGGCTACCGGGTCTACACGGAGGCGCATGCGGCGGCGCTGCGCGCGTTCCTGGCGCTGGTGCGCGCGTACGGGCACGGCGTGGCGGGCGAGGCCATGCACGCGGTCCACAGCGGACGGATCGACGAGGTGCTCATGGTGATCGACCGCGGCCACGAGCAGCTGCTCCGGGACCGGGCCACGCTCGACGCGGTCACCGCCTCGGTGGCGCGGTTGGCCGAGCCGGAGGTCCCGGAGCGCTTCGCGCCCTACACGGTCGGCGAGCTCGCGTACCGGCTGCGGGTCACGCCCGCGACGCTGCGGAACTGGGAGCGGGCCGGGATCCTCTCCCCCGCGCGCGAACGCGCGACCGGGTACCGGCGGTTCGAGCGGGAGGACGTGCGGGACGCCGAACTCGCGCACCTGCTGCGGCGCGGCGGATACCCGCTGGAGCACATCGCGGCGGTCGTGCGGCAGGTGCGGACCGCGGGCGGCACCGAGGCGCTCGCGCAGTCCCTTGCGGACTGGCGGGGGCGGTTGACGAAGCGGGGGCTGGCGATGCTCGACGCGGCCGCGCAGCTGAGCGCGTTCCTCGGCGTCCGTGAGCGGCAGGGCCGTTGAGCGCCAAGCGGCCGCAGGCGTGCGCCCGCGGCCGCTGCACGGTCACCGCCGGTGCATCGGTGGGCCGTCCGTGCCCACGCTAACGGTCGCGGCGGGCCGCTTGAGGGGCTTTCGCGATGCGGCCGAGACGGATTCACGACAGTCGCGGGGCGTTCGCGGCGTGGTCGATGGCCTCCACGATGGAGTCGGCGGTGTGCGTGGGCCGGTAGTCGGCGGCGGTCCAGTCGCGGCCGAGGTGGAGCCAGACGCTGGGGACGCCGAGGCGGTGGGCGCCGAGAATGTCGGCGTCGTCCCGGTCGCCGATCATCCACGCGTCCTCCAGCGAGCCGTCCACGGCGGCCGCGGCGGCGCGGAACGGCGCCGGGTCGGGCTTGTCGGCGCCCACGGCCCCGCTGATCGTCCACGCGTCGACGAGCCGGTCGAGCCCCGCGTTGCGGATCTTCCCGAACTGGCCCTCCACGGGCCCGTTGGTGACGATGACGACGCGGTGCCCGGCGCCGCGGGCCCGGCCGATCGCGTCGGCCGTGGCGGGGTCGAGCCGGGCGTTGTCGCGCGAGCCGCGGTAGAGCGCGTCGACGAGCTCGTCCGCGGTGAGGTCGAAGTCGAGTCGCTCGCGTATGGCCTGCGCGACGACCGGACGGGGCGTGTAGCCGCGGTCATCGATCGGCATGATCCAGTCGGCGTGGTCGGCGGCGTGGCCGTGGGCGGCGAGGAGCGCGGTCAATCCGGCGCGGAAGCCCGCGTCGCGGTCGATGAGGGTGTTGTCGAGGTCGATCATCAAGAGCGTCACGGCACTGAGGGTAACCACCCCGGCCGGGAGCGGCGAGCGTCGCGGATCGCGATGGCGGCGTTGAGGAGCCCGATGTGGCTGAACGCCTGCGGGAAGTTCCCGAGCATCGCGCCGGAGGCGGTGTCGACCTCCTCGGAGAGCAGGCCGAGGTCGTTCGCGCAGTCCGCGGCGAGCGCGAACGCCGCCTCCGCGCGGTCGGGGCGGCCGGTGAGCGCCAGCGCCTGGGCGAGCCAGAACGTGCACATGACGAACGAGCCCTCGGTGCCGTCGAGGCCGTCGGTGCCGGTCTCGTAGCGGCGCAGGAGGCCCCGGGCGTCGCGCAGCTTCGCGTCGATGACGTCCACGGTGGACTTGAGGCGCTCGTCGGTGCCGGGCAGGAACCCGGAGGCGGGCATGGCGAGGACCGAGGCGTCCAGGTCGTCGTCGCCGAAGGCCGCGCAGAACGCGCCGACGCGCGGGTTCCAGCCGCGGGTCTCGATGGCCTCGCGGATGCGGTCGCGCTCGGCGGCCCAGGTGCCGACGCGGTCGGCGGCGACGTCGAGGCGGTCGGCGAACTTGACGGCCCGGTCGAGGGCGGTCCAGCACATGAGCTTGGAGTACAGGTAGTGGCGCGGCGCGCCGCGGGACTCCCAGATGCCCTGGTCGGGCTGCTCCCACTGGTCGGCGGCGGCGTCGGCCATGCCGGAGAGGAACTGCCGGGCGGGCTCGTCGAGGCCCTGGAGGTGGCCGCGCAGATGCCATGCGGCGTCGAGGAGTTCGCCGTAGACGTCGAGCTGCGGCTGGAGCCAGGCGGCGTTGCCGACCCGCACGGGCCGGGAGCCGCGCCAGCCCGCGAGGTGGCCGAGTTCGCGTTCGGAGAGGTCGTGCTCGCCGCCGATGCCGAACATGATCTGGAGGGGCTGCTCGGGCTGGTAGTGGGCGGCGGCACGGGTCATGAACTCGAAGAACTCGACGGCCTCGCCGTGGCAGCCCGCTTCGGCGAGGGCCTGGACGGTGAAGCTGGCGTCGCGCACCCACGAGTAGCGGTAGTCCCAGTTGCGGCCCGCGCCGACGGCTTCGGGGAGGGAGGTGGTGGGGGCGGCGACGATCGCGCCGGTGGGCTGGTAGCGGAGCGCTTCGAGGACGAGGACCGAGCGTTTGACGAGGGGCGCGAGGGGCCCGTCCCAGTCGGGGTGGGCGTCGTGCCAGTCCTGCCAGCCGATGAGGGTCTCGTCGAGGGCGGCTTCGACGGCTTCGGGGGTCCATGCGGGCGGCGGGTCCTGGGCGAGGTCGGCGGTCTGGACGCAGAAGTGGAGTTTCCGTCCTTCATCGAGATGGAGGCGGGCGGTGGCGCCGTCGTCGCCGAAGTCGAGGCGGACGGGGCTGGTGAGGACGAAGCGGGCGGGGCCGCCGGTGGCGAGGACGCCGCCGGGGATGCTGGTGAAGATCGGGTTGACGAGGCCGTATTCGGGGCGGGGGCGGAACGCGAAGTCGACGTCGAGTTCGCCTGCGGTGCATTCGATCGTGCGGAGCGTGGCGATGGGGGCGCGGGCGGCGAGGCGGATGCGGCCGCGCTCGGTGGCGGGGCCGAGCGCGAGCGCGTCGGTGAGGACGGCGGTGCCGGTGTCGGTGGTGAAGACGGTGCGCAGGACGAAGGTCTCGCCGACGTAGGCGCGTTCGGTGCGGTAGGGCGCGGCGGGGGTGAGGGACCAGTGGCCCGCGTCGGGGTCGAGGAGGCGGCCGAGGACGGCGGGGCTGTCGAAGCGGGGGCGGCAGAGCCAGTCGATGGAGCCGTCGGTGCCGACGAGGGCGGCGGTGTGGCGGTCGGAGAGGAGGGCGTAGTCCTCGATGGGGCGTCCGCCCTCCGGTCGCGGGTCCGTCATGGTGCGCTCCTCTCCGCCTGGGCGGGAGCGTACTCCGGTTCGGGTCGCGACGTGCGGCGGTCCTCGATGCGCGCGGGGTGGTCCTGGTTCCACACCGGCCGGTGCGGTCGCAGTACGGTCCGGTTGCCGGAATTGCACCGTTCCGGTCTCTTGAGGAGCGGCGCTGGTGGACGGTCCTTTGGGGACGCCGCCGGCTCCCGGCGCGGGCCGGGAGCCGGTGCGGCCGTCAGGAGCGGCGGTACTGGGCGGGCTTGTAGGCCTCGTCGCCGAGCTCGGCGGCGGCGTGGCGGGCCCAGTAGGGGTCGCGCAGGAGCTCGCGGCCGATGAGGACCGCGTCGGCCTCGCCGTCGGCGAGGATCTTCTCGGCCTGGCGCGCTTCGGTGATGAGGCCGACCGCGCCCGCGGGCAGGCCGGCCTCGCTGCGCACGCGGGCGGCGAACGGGACCTGGTAGCCGGGGCCGGTGGGGACGGCGGCGTTCGGGAGGGAGCCGCCGGAGGAGACGTCGAGGAGGTCGATGCCGTGCTCGCGCAGGACCGCGGCGAGGCGCACGGTTTCGTCGGCGGTCCAGCCCTCGGGCTCGATCCAGTCGGTGGCGGAGACGCGGAAGAACACGGGGACGGTCTCGCCGACGGCGGCGCGGACGGCGTCGGTGACCTCGACGGCGAGGCGGGTGCGGTTCTCGAAGGACCCGCCGTACTCGTCGTCGCGGCGGTTGGAGACGGGCGAGAGGAACTCGTGGAGGAGGTAGCCGTGGGCGCCGTGGATCTCGACGACCTCGTATCCGGCGGCGAGGGCGCGGCGCGCGGCGGCGGCGAACGCGGCGACGACGTCCTGGATCTCCTCGCGGGTGAGGGCGTGCGGCACGGGCCGGGACTCGCTGAAGGCGACGGCGCTGGGGGCGACGGGGACCCAGCCGCCTTCGTCGGGCGCGAGGGCGCGGCCGCCGTTGAACTCCAGGTCGGAGGTGGCCTTGCGGCCCGCGTGGGCGAGCTGGACGCCGGGGACGGTGCCGTGGGCGCGCATGAGGTCGGTGAGGCGGCGGTGGGCGGGGACCTGGTCGTCGCTCCAGATGCCGAGGTCGCCGATGCTGATGCGGCCTTCGGCGGTGACCGCGGTGGCCTCGACGAGGATGAGGCCGGTGCCGCCGACGGCGCGGGAGCCGTAGTGCTGGACGTGCCAGTCGTTGGGGGCGCCGGTGCCGGGCCCGGAGGTGTCGGCGCTGTACTGGCACATCGGGGCCATCCAGGCGCGGTTGGGGAACTCGGTGCCCCGGATGGTGAGCGGCGTGAACAGGTTGCTGGTCATGGTTCCTTCAGTGTGTGCGGGCGGTTCCTGGGGGGCGGGGCCGCCGGTCCGGCGGCCCCAAGGGTACGTCTATCCGATGAGTTTCAGCAGCTCGTCGGCCGCGGCCTGCGAGGACTGCGGGTTCTGGCCGGTGACGACGTTCCGGTCGACCTCGACGTGGGAGGCGAACGGCTCCCCGGCCTGGAAGTTGATCCCGGCCTGTTCGAGGCGGGTCTGGAGCAGCCACGGGGCCTTGTCGCCGAACGCGCCGAGGTGCTCTTCGCGGTCGGTGAACCCGGTGATGCGGTAGGCGGCGAACGGGTTGACGCCGTCCGGTTCCGTGGCGGGCAGGAGCGCGGCGAGGCCGTGACAGACGAGGCCCACGGGCTTGCCGGAGGCGAGCGCGTCGGCCAGGAGCGCCCCGGCGTGCGGGTCGCCGGAGAGGTCCTCCATGGGGCCGTGGCCGCCGGGGACGTAGACGGCGTCGAAGCCGGCGAGATCGACCGCGGCGAGGTCGACGGGCGCGCCGAACTCGGGCGCGGTGGCGACGGCGTCGCGGAAGCGGGCGGCGGCCTCGTCGCCCCCGGCGAGGCCCGGGTCGAGGCTGACCGGGTCGGCGGGCGGCACGACGCCGCCGGGCGTGGCGACGGTGACGGCGTGCCCGGCGTCCTTGAACGCCTGGAGCGGGACGACGGCCTCTTCGGCCCAGAAGCCGGTGGTGTGCCTGGTGCCGTCGTTCAGCGTCCACTCGTCGGAACCGGTCATGATGAACAGGATCTTCGCCATGGTTACTCCCCCTGTGGTTCGGTCTGGCTACTCGTCGAAGCTCGCGAAGTAGGTCGCGGCCATGTCCTCGTCGCCGTGGCCCTGCGCGGAGGCGCGGCGGAAGCGCTCGGCGCCGGCCTCGGCGAGGTCGAGGCGGACGCCGTTCGCGGCGGCGGCCTCGACGATGAGCCTGGTGTCCTTGAGCGCGGTGTCGAGGCCGAAGCTGGCCTGGTCGGTGGCGCCGTCGAGGATGAGCGCGCCCTTGGCGTGGGCGTACCCGGCGTCGAGCGGGCCGCCCTGGATGAGGTCGTAGAAGCCCTGCGGGTCGACGCCGAGGCCCTTGGCGAGGGCGAGGACCTCGCCGATGCCGTGGGTGAGGACGAGGACCCAGCTGTTGGCGACGAGCTTGAGGCGGGAGGCGCTGCCGTCCGCCCCGTCGGCGCCGGTCCACACGGTCTTGGCGCCGATCGCGTCGAAGACGGCGTTCGCGACCGGGTCGTCGGCGGGCCCGGAGGCGAGGACGGTGAGCTGCCCGGCTTCGGCGGGGGCCCTGGTGCCGAGGACGGGGGCGTCGAAGAACACGAGGCCGTGCTCGGCGGCGACGGCGGCGAGCGCGCTCGTGCCGTCGAGGCCCGCGGTGGTGGACTGGATCCAGCGGACGCCGGGCTTGAGGGCGGGCGCGGCCTGGGCCATGACCTCCTGGACGGCGGGGCCGTCGTAGAGGATGGTGAGGACCGCGTCGGCGCCCGCGACGGCCTCGGCCGGGGTGTCGGCGACAATGATCCCGTCGGCGGCCAGGGGCGCGGCCTTGTCGCGGCTGCGGTTCCAGGCGGTGACGGCGTGTCCGGCGCGGGCGAGGTTGCGGGCCATGGCGGCCCCCATGATGCCGGTGCCGAGCACGGTGACGTGCAGCTGTTCGCTCATCGGTTCTCCTTCGGTTCGCGGCGTCGAGTCTGCCGAACTCCGGGGCCGCGGGTGCCCCGTTCCGCCGCCAACAATACTTGCAGACGCGGGCTAATTGCAAGCGGTGGTATTTGTTGCATGGCTTATACCGTCGTGCGCTAGGATGGGGTACCGTTCCGGCCCCGAGGGAGGATGACCGTGACCGCGGCCCCGGAGACCACGACCGCGCTGGCGCAGCACTGGTGCGCGCTGTCGGTCCTGCACGAGCGCATCGCCGACCGCATCGGGCGGCGGCTCGAAGCCGAGCACGGGCTGAGCGTGCGCGAGCTGTCGCTGCTCACCGTCCTCGACCGCCAGAGCGAGGGCCGGCATCTCCAGATGCGGCAGGTCGCCGACGCGATCGTGCTGAGCCAGAGCGCGACCACGCGCCTGGTGACCCGCATGGAGGACCGCGGGCTCCTCGCCCGCACGATCTGCAAGGACGACCGGCGCGGGATCTACACCGACGTCACCGCCGCGGGCCGCACGCTCCTCGCCGAGGCGGCGCCGACCCACGACGCGGCGCTGCGCGAGGCGCTCGACGAGGCCCGCTCCGACCCGGACTTCAAGCCGCTCGTGGAGGCGCTGGAGCGGCTCGGCTGATCTCGTAAACCGTTGGGGCCCTTGACGGAGGCCCAGATCCGGTCGGGCAGGTACGCGAAGGCCTCAGTGATGTCGTCGGCGCCGGGCATGCCCACGAGCCAGCGCGTCACCGCCTCGGTCACCGGTCCGATGAGAAGGCAGCCCAGGAGGCTGTCGGGGACGTCGACGATCCGCCCGGCCTCCACGTGCGGGGCGATCCACGCGAGGATCGCCGCGAGCTGCGGCGCGGTCTCGGCGAGCATCGCCTCGGTGGGGCCGACCAGGTGCGCCTGGTAGGGCATGCCGAGCAGGAAGTGCGCTTTCGCGCGGTGCTCGGTGCACCAGTCGAGGTAGGCGGTGACGCAGGCCTGGACGCCGGTGCGGGCGGTGCGGCGCGGTTCGACGGCCGCGACGAGCCGGTCGAGGAGTTCGCCGCTGAGGCGCGCGTAGAGCGCGGCGGTGAGCCCGTTGAAGGACCCGAAGTGGTGGTAGAGGCTGCCGACGCTGACGCCGCTGGCGTTGATGACGCCGGTCATCGTGTAGCCCTCGGGGCCGTTGCGCTCGTAGAGGTCGAGGGCGGCGGACAGGAGCCGCTCGACGGTCTCCCGCCCGCGGGCCTGCTTGGCGGCCATGGGTTTGACGGCCGGGTGCCTGACGGTCGCAGGCTTGACGGCCACGGGTTCGACGGCCATGGCGGCGGGGTCAGGACTTCCAGAACTTGGCGGCGATGTGGGCGAGCCCGTCGCGCTGCGTGCGGCTCTTGAGGACGGCCTCGAACTTGTGGTTGAGGTAGAGGCCGGGCAGGGCGGCGTCGATGCGGAAGACGTTGCCGAGCCAGCGGGCCGGGCGGCCGCCGTCGAGCTCCCACAGCTCCACGATGCGGTCGTTGGGCTTGATCGTCATTCTGATGTGGACTCCGAGGTATTCGATGTCGGCGGTGCGAAGCCAGCCCAGGGCCTCGGCGTCGGGATACCCGTCGGGCATCGGGTTCTCAGGTCCGCTCATTCCGGGCCCGCCATTCCATGCATTGATGACAATCCGGTCTCCATCATCGCAGACCACGGTATGCACGCAACTGCCGCACAGAGTGACACCGGGTCTCCAATGCCCAGGATAGTAGGCGCACCAGACGGGTCGGTCGGCGGAAGCGGGCCGCGGCGGGCCGGGACGTGACCGGCGACCAGCGGGGCGCGCCCGGAATGTCCGGGCCCTTGCGGGGCGCCGATACTGGGCGGATGAAGCTCAGTCGCGGCGTCTCCGTGTTCCTCCTCGCGTTCGGCGTGTGGTCGCTGATCGTATGGTCGACCTTCGTAAAGAATCTGTTCAAGGACGTCAGCGGCCTCGCGTTCGACGCCGCGGGTGATCCGACGGGCTATTTCTGGGTGCACCTCGCGCTCGCGGTGACCTCGTTCGGGCTCGGCGTCGCGATCGGCGTGATCGGCCTGCGGGGGCTCCTGGCGAGCCGCCGCGCAGGCCGCGACTGAATCCTGAAGGGACGTTCCGACCCGTTGGCGACTCGCCGCGGAGTCGGGAATCCGACGCGGATCTTTTTCACCCGATCGGGCCGGAAAGCGCTCTATTCCGAGGGCGCGCCGCCGCACCGGGGCCCGGCGGCCCCGGTCAGGCGTCCTCCAGCTCCCGCATCGCCTTCGACACTTCGTCGAGCTCGCGCTCGTCGGCGTCGTGGGCGAGGTGGGCGGCGAAGCGCAGCAGCGCCCAGGCCTTGACGCGCTCGGCGTCGGCGCCGAGGCCGTCGGCGACCGCGCGGAGCAGGTCGCGGCCGCTGTGCGGGCCGTACAGCTCCTGCGTGAACAGGAAGTACCCGCCGTCGAAGGCGCGCTCGGCGAGGTAGGGCTTCGGGTCGATGACGAGCCACGGCTCCCGTTCGGCCGACACGATGTTCGTCAAGTGGGTGTCGCGGTTGGCGATGCCGGTCTCGGGCGCGTCCGCGAGGTCGTCGCAGCGGGCCAGCGCCTCGCGAAGCCGGTCGTCGCCGAGGCGGCGGCGCACGTCCGCGTCGGGATCGCGGTACTCCGCGCGCCAGGCGTCCAGCATCTCGGTGGCGGCGGGCAGGTCCGGGAAGCCCGCCGCGGGTTCGTAAGGGCGCCAGAGGCGCCGGTACAGGCCGGTGGCGATCCCGATGCGGCGCCAGGCGGCCGCCGGCGTCTTGTGGCCGAAGAAGCGGGTGGACTTGAGCCGGTTGCCGGGGACGGCCTTCTCCATGAGCATCGCGCCGGTCGCGGGGTCGTAGTCGTACAGCTCGACGGCGCCGTCCCCCTGGTATCGGTGCAGCGCAGTCGGTTCGCCCCGGTTCTCGTCGTCGAGGTAGATCACTTTGAGGACGGCCGGGGAGTCGTCCTCGCGGCGCACCGGGACCACGTACGAGTGCGACCCGCCGTCGTAGGGCGGCCCGTCCATGCGGAGGGACCATGTGCGCTTGAGGCTCCAGACCGTCCTGGGGAGGTCGTCGAGCCACGCGCGGCCCGACTCGCCGTGCCAGTTGAGGACGTCGCGGCGGACAGAGGAAGGAACCACACCAAATCGCATCGGTACAGTATCGAGCACTCGGATTCGCCGACGCAATCCGCATATGCGTTTGCAGGCGGGAATCAGACCACTGCGGACGGTGTCAGGACGCGAAGGCGGACACGGCGTCCGGCACGGCGTCGTCGCCGCCGCGCAGTTCGAGCACGCGCCGCGTCACCGACGGGGTCTTGAGGATCTCGGCGAGCACCGCGGCGACGTCCGCGCGCGTCACCTCGCCGCGTCCCGCGGGCGGGTCGGCGAGCAGGACCCTGCCCGCGGGCGGGTCGTTGGTGAGCGCGCCGGGCCGCACGATGACCCAGTCGAGGTCCCTCGATTTGAGGTCCTCCTCGGCGGCGGTCTTCGCCTCGATGTAGGCGGTCCAGACCTCGTCGCGCGACGGGTCGGGGTCCTTCCCCGCGCCCATGCTGGAGATCTGGAGGAAGCGGCGCACGCCCGCCGCGACCGCGGCGTCGGCGAGGAGCACCGAGGCGGCCCGGTCGACGGTCTCCTTGCGCGCGGCCCCGCTCCCGGGCCCGGCGCCCGCGGCGAACACGACCGCGTCGACGGCCCCTTCGGTCTCGGAGGCGAGGAGCCCCGCGAGGTGCTCGGCGTCGGCCTGTTCGAGGTCGAGGACGATCGGGCGCCCGCCGATCGCGGCGATGTCCTCGGCCTGCTCCGGCTTGCGGATCAGCCCGGTGACGGAATGTCCTTCTGCGGCCAGGATCTCGGTCAGGAGCAGCGCGATCTGTCCGTGCCCTCCGGCGATGACGACATGCATACGGCCCACCCTAACCCGCCCCGAGGCGCCCCGCAGCAGTTGCGCCCGCGGGACCGCACCCGCACCCCTCGCCGGCGCCGCTCGCCAAGGGGCACTGCATGGTTGCGGCCCATCCACCGCCGCGGCCGTTAGAGTCGCCGCATGCCTCGCCTCATCCTGCTCAACGGCGCTCCGGCGGTCGGGAAGTCGACGCTCGCGCGGCGGTACGCCGCGGACCGTCCGCTGGCGCTCGTGCTCGACCTGGACCAGTTGCGCCGCACGCTGGGGCGCTGGCGGGACGATCCGGGCGGGGCCGGGCTGCGGGCCCGGTCGATCGCGGTCGCGATGGTGCGTGAGCACCTCGCGGCCGGGTACGACGTGGTAGTGCCGCAGCTGGTGGGTCGGGTGGAGTTCATCGAGCGGCTCGCGGCCGCGGCCGCGGAGTCGGGCGCGGGGTTCGACGAGGTGTACCTCCGCGACGACGCCGACCGGCTCGTGCGCCGGTTCGCCGAGCGGGCTCAAGCGGCGGTGGACCCGGTGCATGTCGAGGCGCGGGAGATCCTGGACGGCGGCGAAGCGCGGCTGCGGGAGTACCACGAACGCATGGAGGCGCTCGTTCGCGAACGGCCGCAGGCGATCGGGGTGGAGAGCGTGCCGGGCGACGTCGAGGCGACGTACCGGCGGCTGCTGGCGGCGATCGGCTAGGCGCTCTTCTTCGCGGAGCGGCGGCGGAGGAGGGCGCCGACGGCCCAGCCTGCGATGAAGATGATCGCGAACATGATCCACATGGGCGTCTCGACGCGGACGACCCACAGCTTGACGCCGACGGTCTCGGTGTTGGCGAGGATGAACCAGACGGCCAGCGCGATGATGACGACCGCCGTGATGAGGCGGCGCAGTCCCCTGCCGCTCTTGCCGTCGCCTGCGTCGGCCATCGCCCGCTCCTCGCCTCGTGCCGGTGTCCGGTCAGTATGGGCGGGTCGGCGGGGCGCGGCGGCGGTTCGGGGAAATCGGGGCGTCCCGGCGGGCCGGAGCCCGCCGGGACGCGTGGTCAGCCTGCGTACGGCGCGGCCGCGGCCTGGGCCGCGGTCATGATGGCGCCCTCGTTCGCGGGCCAGAGGGTGTCCTCGACGCACGAGAACGCGGGGAAGAACCCGCCGCAGTTCCCGAAGTCGGGGCCGACCTCGAAGGTGAACGAGGCGACGCCGAGTTCGCCGTAGGCCATGTCGTCGGTGGTGCCGCTGGTGCTGTAGCCGACGGTGTCGTCGTTGGTGCCGACGAGGTAGCCGTTGGACTCGGCCATGTCCGCGCCGAGGGCGCGCAGGGCCGCGTCGTTCGGCGCGGCGTCGGAGGTGAAGCCCCACGGGACGATGATGTACTCGCCGTAGGAGTGGAGGGTGAGGAAGACGTCGCGTGCGTCGTCGGGGGCCGGGTCGTTCTGGTCCTCGCCGCGCTGGTCGGGGTGGAGGGCGCGGAGCCAGTCCTCGATCGCCTGCGTCTCGGGCTCGGAGGCGCCGGAGGCGCCCTGGTAGGTCTCGGAGCACGGGTTGGTCGAGTCGGCGCCCCACTCGAAGGACGAGTTGCGGTTGAGGTCGATGCCCGCGCTGGAGCCGCAGCTGCCCGCGGAGTCGTTGACGTTCTTGCGCTGGAGGACCGGGTCGTCGCCGCCGGAGGAGACGACGTCGACGCCGTCGGGGTTGACGACGGGCACGACCCACACTTCGGTGGTGTCGAGGAGGTCGGTGACCTCGGTGTCGGTGCCGTAGCCGGCGACGAGCTCGTCGATCCAGCGGAGGGCGATCTCGCCGGTGGCGATCTCGCGGGCGTGGATCTGGGCGATCAGGGAGAAGCGGGGCTTCGCCGAGTCGGGGTTCTGCTCGCAGTCGCCGTCGGCGACGGCGGTGACGCAGATGGCGTAGATGTCGTGGCCGCCGTCGTTCTGGGTCTTGAGCCAGGAGTCGCCGATGTCGTACAGGCGGGTGAGCGACGGGTTGGCGTCGGCCACCTCCTGGAGGTGGGACTCGATGGCGTCGACGGTGCGGTAGCCGCCGTAGTAGGTGCCCTCCTGCTGGGCGGTGGCGCCGAGCTCCTTGTAGACGGTGTCGAAGAACTCGGGGTCGTGGCCGAGGGCGCGGAGGTCGTCGGCGACGCTCTCGTCGCCGATGATCTGGGCCTCGCCGCCGTGCTCGGCGGCGATGTCGAAGCCGAGGGCTTCGAGTTCGGCGACGTCGTCGGCGGTGAGGCCGTCGACGGTCCAGGTGACGGGTTCGGTGGAGGTGGACGGACCGGCGGGGTCGGCCTGCGCGGTGTACGCGGCGGCGCCGGTGGCCGCCGCGGCGACCCCCAGGGCGGCGCCGGCCGCGGCGAGCCTTCGCTTCATGTGCATGTGTCCGTTCCTTTCTCGGCGCGGCGATCGTGACGCCGCGCCGAAGGGGAGGCCAAAGGGAGTCTAATCATACAATTGACCGACAAGTCCCGATACTTCCGACAATTTCGGACACAGTGGATTCGGTTGTGGACGTTGGGTTCTGCTACGCGGCAGCGGCGGTGTCACCTGCGAGGAGGGCTTCGATGACCTGTGCGACGCCGTCTTCGGCACTGGTGGCGGTGCGGTCGGTCGCGGCCTCGACGGCCTCGGGGTGGGCGTCGCCCATCGCGTAGGAGCGCCCGGCCCAGGCGAGCATGGGGGCGTCGTTCGGCATGTCGCCGAAGGCCACGACTTCGTCGGGCCCGATGCGGCGCTCCTTGCACCAGGAGGCGAGGCCGAAGGCCTTGTCGGCGCCGCGGGCGTTGAAGTCGAGCATCCCGAAGTCGCCCCAGTGGCACATGGAGAGGCCGCCGAGGTCGGCGGTGGCGACGGCCGCGGCCATCTCCTCGCCGGTGCGCTCGGCGCAGTAGACCTTGAGCTTCACGGCCCGCTTGGCGCGCTTGAAGACCGCGTCGACACCGGTGGCGAAGTCCCAGTTCGTGGAGCCCACGAGCGGGCGGTACGCCTCCTCGCCGATGATGCCGGTGCCGGTCTCGACGGCGAAGACGGCGTCGGGGAGGCGCTCGGCGACGGCCGCGGCGGCGCGGCGGGCGGCGCCGAGGCGGATCGCGCGCAGGACGCGGATGCGTCCGGTCGCGGGGGCGTAGTCGATGGCGCCGTTGGCGCAGATCGCGCCGTCGAGGAGGGGCAGGAGGTCGGTGAGCACGTCGACGCCGTAAGGGGTGCGGGCGGTGACGGCGACGATCGCGACGCCCTCGGCGCGGGCGGCCGCGAGGGCGTCGCGGGTCCGCTCGGAGAGGATGCCGCCGGGGGCGAGCAGCGTACCGTCCAGATCGGAGGCGATGGCTAGGGGTTTGAGCACCGCTCTAGTATCGCCCGGCCCGGCAAACGCGGCAACCGCCGCGTCGGGGAGCCGACACGCGGCATTCATCCGGATGCATTCCGCTGGGGCCCAACGAGTTGCGAGTTCGTAGTGATCGAGGGCACGTTTTTGTTGACCTTCAAGTCAAGAACAGGTTAGGCTTCTCCGCATGGGCAGGCCGAAGGAATTCGAACCGGACGAGGTCGTCGCGCAGGCGATGGAGGCGTTCTGGACCGGCGGCTACGCGGGGACCTCCCCCGCCGACCTCGCCGAGGCCACCGGCGTGGGCAAGGGCAGCCTGTACCACGCGTTCGGGTCCAAGCGCGAGCTGTTCGGCAAGGCGCTGGAGATGTACGGCCGCGGCGGCGACGAGCTGACGCAGGCGTACCTGAACGAGCCGGGGACCGCCAAGGAGCGCATCCGGGCCTACCTGGAGTTCCTGGTGGACACCGACCTGGAGGCCCCGGTGCGGCGCGGCTGCCTCGCGGCGAACACCGCGCTGGAGCTGGGCGGCCGGGACGCCGAGGCCACCGAAGCGGTGCTGCGCATGACGAACCGGACCATCGAGCTGCTCACCGAGCGGCTGCGGCGCGGCCAGCGCGACGGCGACGTCGCGGCCGGGGTCGATCCGGAAGCGCAGGCGCTGCTGCTCATGAACACGATCGTCGGGCTGCGCGTCATGGCCCGCACGTACGACGGCCCCGTGCTGCACGGGATCATCGAGTCCGCCCTGGCGGGCTTCTAGCTCGAACCGCGCCCTCGCGAGAGGGCGTTTTTCTCACCCTGATTTTTGACCTGTAGTTCAAGAATAAGTTCGACCACTGAGAGGCGACACCATGGAACTGGGACTCAACGGCAAGACCGCGCTCGTCACCGGGGCGAGCCGCGGCATCGGCCTCGCGATCACCGAAGCCCTTGCGGCCGAGGGCGTCCGGGTCGTGGGCGCGGCCCGCACGGTCACGCCGGAACTGGAGAAGGCCGCGGCGGCGGCCGTCGCGGCGGACCTGTCGACCCGCGAAGGGGCCGAGGGGATCGTGGCCGAGGCCGTGCAGGCGGTCGGCGGGATCGACTTCCTGGTCAACAACGTCGGCGGCGGCGACGCCGACCGGATGGTCGTCGGCGGATTCCTCGACATCCCCGACGAGCAGTGGGCGGAGGTGTTCGGGCTCAACCTGTTCAGCGCGGTGCGCACCACTCGCGCGGCGCTGCCGGGGATCATCGAGCGGCGCGGGGCGGTCGTGAACATCTCGTCGGGGAGCGCGCGGGTGCCGACCGGCTCGCCGGTCGCGTACGCCGAGGCGAAGGCCGCGCTGACGCTGTTCTCGAAGCGCCTCAGCGAGGAGGTCGCGCCACTGGGCGTGCGCGTCAACACGGTGTCGCCGGGCGTCATCGGGTCGCCGCTGTGGCGCGACGAGGAGCGGTTCGGCGGCAAGGTCGCCGAGGCGTTCGGGGTGCCGCACGCGGACCTGCTGGCGGGCATCCCGTCGCAGTTCGGGATCGCGTCGGGCCGCATCGGCGAGCCCGAGGAGGTCGCCGACCTGGTGGCGTTCCTGCTCTCGGACCGGGCGCTGAACATCCACGGCGCCGACCACGTGATCGACGGCGGGACCCTCAAGGCCGCGTAGTGGAATGCGGGCGCGGTCACGGCCGCGCCCGCTCCGGCGCGGGTCCCGGCGGGGGTGTGCGAGAAAGGGACTGTCGGACCCCTGTGTCACGGTTGCATCACGGGTGCAACCGCGGCGCACGAGCGGTCGTCGGATCACCGGCGACCGTCCCGGTTCGCACCGCCGTCCTACGGTGGACGGACAACACCCGTCGAAGGAGCCCGTCATGACGTACAACCCGCCCCCGCACTACAGCCTCGGCGACGGCGAGCCCCAGCAGCCGCAGAGCGCCCCGCCCGGGTACCCGCAGCCCCAGAGCGCCCCGCCCGCCTACTCCCCCGCCGCTCAGCCCGCCGCCCCCGGGTACGTGCCGACCCAGCCGATGCAGCCCGGCCTCTCGCAGCCGCTCACGCAGCCCCTGCTCGCGCCCGGACCGCCGCCGCAGCGGCGCTCCGCGATGGTGCCGGTTCTGGCCGTGGTGGCGGTGATCGGGTTCGCGGGCGCGGCCCTGTCGCTGGCACTGTGGCTGCGCACCAGCGGGGACCTCGACGACGTGTCCGCGCAGATCGAGGACCGCGAAGCCGAGATCGCGCAGCTCCAGGAGGACTTGGAGGCCGCCGAGACGCAGGTGGGCGACCTCGAAGTGCAGGCCGCGGACGCGGAGTCCATGCGCGCGTGCCTCGACGACCTCAACTGGTACTACGCGACCGAGGCCGAGTCCGAGGAGGAGGCCCAGGCCGAGCTGGCGCTCCAGGAGTCGTGCGCGACCTGGCTCTGGTAGCAGCGCTGCTGTGGAAGTCCTCAGCGCTCGCCGCGGTGGCGGGCGAACGCCGCGGGGATGCGGAGTTCATGGCCTCGGAAGAGGTCCATGGCTCCGGCCTCCTCGCGGGTGATCCAGCGGGCGTCGGAGGCTTCGAGTTCGGCGAGGCGCAGCGGCTGCTCCGGATCGAGGGCGGCCGCGGTGAAGCTCATGATCATCGGCATGCGGGAGTCGCCGAGTTTGGTGTCCCGCTTGTCGAACGCCCACGACAGGCCCGTCAGCTCGACGTCGAGGCCGGTCTCCTCGAAGGCCTCGCGGACCGCGGCGAGGCCGACCGGCTCGCCGACCTCCGCGGCGCCGCCGGGCACGGCCCACTGGCCGGTGTCGGTGCGCCGGATGACGAGCAGGCGGCCGGTCTCATTGAAGATCGCTGCATCGGCACCGGTGGCGACGCAGTCGGCGGCGAGGTCGCCGCAGTCGATGCGCGGGTAGTCGACGTCAGCGGCGACGGCCGAGTCGCAGAGGGACAGGACCCGCTGCTGCCGTTCGCGCTCGTAGAAGTTGTCGCTCACCGCCAGGGACTCCTTGGCGAGCGCGGCGGCGGCGTCGAGGAGCTGGCGCACGACCGGGCCGACCGCGAGCGGTCCGTGGTCCGGCTCCTGCCCGGATGCCGAGGGGTTGAGGCTCGGCACGTCCCCTTCGAGGTCGGGCTCGGTCGGTTCGAGGAGGGCCGCCGCGGCGGCCGCGTCGAGGTGGGTCTCCAGCTCGTACACGAGCAGGAACGTGTGGGGGCACGGCAGGCCCGCGAGATCGGTGTCCGCGATGGCGACCGGCTCGGCGGGGGCGCGGGTCCGCAGGGCCGCGGCCGCGGTCTCCAGGCGCTGGCCGAGGGTTCCGGAGGTGTGGCTGAGGCGGCGGCGCCGCACCAGGCGCGTGCCGTCGGCGCAGTCGATGCGCAGCTCGGTGCCGGGGATGGGGGTGCGCAGGCCCGTGTCGGCCCGGTAGACGGCGAGGATCGCCTCGTAGGGGCGGTGGTCGATCTGGGCGAGGAGCGCGGCGGCGAGTTCGCGCAGGCGGTGCAGGCGGGCCTCCTCGTCGGGTCCGGCGCCCCAGAAGAGGCCGTTGGCGGCCTCGGCGCGGAGGATCCCCGAGAGGCGGGCGAGGCCGTTGGCGGCCTTGAGGTTCGCGTCTGCGGTGTCGGCGGGCATGGTGCTCCTTCGCTTCGGTTCGCGGCGCGGTCAGATCGTACGCTGCCCGACGGCCGCGCGGGCGAGGCTCAGCGCGTCCTGTGTCGAGGCGATCAGCGCGGAGTCGCCGAGCCGCTCGCGGATCTGGAGGACCTCGGTGAGGACGTCGACGGCGAGGTGCGGGCGGCGGGCGTCGATGAGGTGCTTGCCGTAGTGCTGGAGCGTGAAGTGGACGAGCTCGGGGCAGCGGGTGCGGGCGAGCTCGATGGCGCGGCGGTAGACCGGTTCGGCGGCGTCGAGGGCGCCGGGGTAGCGGTGGGCGTCGCCGAGGTTGACGAGGGCGGCGACCTCCTGGTTCGGGGTCTCGGCGCGCTCGACGGCGGCGGCGAGGACCCGCTGCGCGGCGGCGTAGTCGCCGAGGGCGACGAGCCCGACCCCGGCGAGCCGCAGTTCCGGCTGCGGCAGGCGGGGTTCGCGGGCGAGCTCGAAGTGCACGAGGCGGCGGAGCTTGTCCGGCTCGGTCGCGTACATGCGGCCGTCCTTGCCGGTCGCGACGAGTTCGGCGATCTGGTGGCGCTCAGCTGACAACGCGCATCCCCCTTCCGGGCCCTGGGGCCGCGCCGAGGCGGCCTGAGCCGAGGATAGAGCCGGATCGGCGCCCTTGCCCAGACCCGTTCAGGTGCCGTTGCGGCTCAGGGCTTGCGGAGGACGAGGCCCTGGTACTGGTCGATGCCGCGGTCGATCGGCAGGTGGACGGCTTCCACGAGGTCGAAGTGCTCCCGGGCGAGGCGCTCGATCGCGTCGGCGGTGAAGAACGAGAAGTACCGCTTCGGCTCGTACGCGTCGCCGTCCCAGACCCCTTCGGAGTCCTCGCCGCCGTACTGTCCCCAGTAGAGCAGGCCGCCGGGGGCGAGGACGCGGGCGATGCCGTCGAGGACGCCGGGCAGCTCCGCTTTCGGCACGTGCAGCAGGCAGTTCATACCGAAGACGGCGTCGAAGGCGCCGTCGGGGAAGTCGAGGTGCGCGAAGTCCATGACGCGGGCGTCGAGCCCGTTCGCGCGGCAGTGGGCGACGAGCGCGGGCGAGAGGTCGGTGCAGGTGACCGCGAAACCGTCGTCGGCGAAGGCGCGGCCGCTGACCCCGTGGCCCGCACCGATCTCCAAAAGGGACTTCGCTCCGGCCTCGCGCAGGTGGGCGGCGAAGCGGGCGCGCTCGGCGCGCTTCCAGGGGGCGTCGTCCATGCCCGCGCGGTCGTCGGCGCCGGCGTCGTAAGCCGCACGCAGGTCGGCCTTCACTTCCTCGTATCGCATGGGACCGATGGTGCCCGAGGGGTGCGACACCTCAGCGCAGGCCCGCTTCCGAGAGGAGGCGCTTGCGGGTCTTGGCGGGGAGGCGGTCGACGTAGACGGTGCCTTCGAGGTGGTCGGTCTCGTGCTGGAGGCAGCGGGCGAGGGTGCCGGTGCCGTCGATGCGGATCGGGTTCCCGGCCGGGTCGAAGCCCTCGACGGCGGCGGTGGAGGCGCGCGGGGTGTCGGTGAACGGGCCGGGGACCGAGAGGCAGCCCTCGTCGCCGACCATGAGGTCGCGCGGCGGCGGGGGCAGGATGAGGACGGGGTTGACGACCGCGGCCACGGTGCGCTCGCCGTCGGCGTCCTCGCAGTCGAGGACGAAGACGCGGGCGTCGACGCCGATCTGGTTGGCGGCCAGGCCGACCCCGTTGGCGGCGTACATGCTCGCGAACATGTCCTCGACGAGGGACGCCAGCGCGTCGTCGAAGTCCTCGACGGGCCTGCACGCGCGGTGGAGCACCGGGTCCCCGTAGTGGACGATCGGCCGGACGGTGCCGGTGTCGCCCGGGTTCGGTCCGGTGCTCGGGTCGCTGGCGGTCACTGGTGCTCCTCGGTTCGGTGGCGGCGCTTATTGCAAGTCTATGGCAACAGTATCCGGAGCGATGTCGGATCCCTCCCGACCGATAGCGGTTCGTTCCCGGACCGTGACGCACCGCGAGGATCGTTGGAAGCGGCGGCGGATCCCTGGCCGCCACCCCTCCTACCCCTTTGCGAGGCAGCACATGCGCACTTTCAGGATATCCATTGTGGCCGCCGCGGCGGCGCTGCTCCTCTTCGGCTGCTCGGACGCGGGCGGCGGGTCGGACGAGGCGGCGGACGGCGCGGACGGCGGCGTCGCCGTCGACGAGGGCGCCGCCGAAGGCACCGAGGGCACTGGTATCGCCGATCCGCAGGTCAGCGCCGGTGAGCGGGCCGTGGTGTACGAGTCGGCGCTCGACGTCGAGGACCCCGACCCGGACCGGGTGGCCGAGGACGTGTGGGACCTCGCCGAGTCGTTCGGCGGGTACGTCACCGCCGACGAGCGGGACCTCACCGCCACGGACGACGGCGTCGCGGGCACCGCGCGGCTGACGATGCGCATTCCGTCGGAGCACTTCCAGGAGGCCATGGACGGGCTGACCGCGCTCGCGGAGACCGAGGTGAGCCGGTCGGTGACCACTGAGGACGTGACCGAGGCGGTGGTGGACCTGGAGTCGTACATCGCGACCAAGAGCGCCAGCGTCGACCGCGTGCGCCAGCTCCTCGCCGACGCGGACTCGGTGATCGCGATCCTGGACCTGGAGTCCGAGCTGGCGACGCGGGAGGGCGAGCTCGCTTCGCTCCAGCAGCAGCTCGCGGACCTGGAGGACCGGATCGCGCTGTCCACCATCGACTTCACGGTGACCGCGCCGTACCAGGAGCGCGCGGAGGCGGGCTACACCGGGCCGGACTCGTTCTGGGACGGGCTCGTGATGGGCTTCGACGGGGCGCTGGCCCTGGTCGTGGGGCTGTCGGTGGCGGTCGGCGTGATCCTGCCGTTCCTGCCGCTGGTCGCGCTCGGGTTCACGGCGGTGCTGGTGCCGCTGCGGTGGCGCGCGAAGCGGCGCAAGGCCGCGCCCGCGGCGGCGGCCCCGTTCCCGCAGGCCCCGCCGCTGCCGAGGGAACGGGTCTGAGACGCGCCCGAAACGTCCCCGCGGGCCGGTCGTGAGAGACTGGCTCGCGTTCGGTCCACTGCCCCGAGAGGACGTACCCCTATGCGCCGCGTCGCCGGTTGGGTCAAACCCCTGAACACCGTCATGTCCCCCGCCCTCGCCAGGGCGGTCCGCAACCCGGACAAGGCCTTCGAGCAGGCGGTGGCGAAGGCGGAGCAGGCCGCGGGGGCGAGCGCCGACATCGACCCCGCGTTCATCGAGGACTACCGGGACCTGATGCGCCGCTTCGCGAAGGTCCGCGACATCTCGTACCTCGGCTGGACCGCGACGGTCTCGGAGCTCCAGATGCGCATGGAGAACCGGCTGCGGATCAAGCGCCTCCACGCCGAGCACCCCGAGATCGCGCACCAGCCGATCGACCGGCCGATCGTGGTCGTGGGGCTCCCGCGGACCGCGACCACGCTGGCGCACAAGGTCATCGCCGCGCCGGACGGCAACCGGGCGCCGATGATGTGGGAGTTCCACCACGCCGACCGGTTCGACATCGACCCGAAGCTGCGCGAGCAGCGCCTGAAGAAGGCCCGCCGGATCTCGGCCGCGGTCAACGTGATCACCCCGATCTGGGAGACCATCCACCCCAGCACCGCCGAGACCCCCGAGGAGTGCGTGCTCGCGCTCCCGCACGGCCTCCAGTGGGGCACGCGGTTCAAGCTCAACGGCTACCGGGAGTGGCTCGCGAAGCGCGACTTCGTGCCGGACTACCGGTACCTCAAGCAGTTCCTCCAGGTGCTCCAGACCGGCGACCGGACCCGCCGCTGGGTCCTCAAGTCCCCGTTCCACCTCTACAACCTGGACGCGCTCCTCAAGGTCTTCCCCGACGCGCACATCCTGTGGACGCACCGCGACCCGCAGACCGTCATGGGGTCCTGGTGCTCTCTTGTGGAGACCGGGACGGCGCTGTGCAACCGGCACTACGACACCTACGCGATCGGCCGCGAATGGCTCGACTCGCTGTCGTGGATGGTCGAGCAGGGCCGCATGTCGCGCCTGGACATCCCGCCGGAGCGGATGGTCGACGTGTCGTACCACGCGCTCACCGCCGACCCGTACGGGCAGCTCCCCCGCATCTTCGAGCGCCTGGGCCTGCGCTGGAGCCACCGCGAGGAGGGGAACCTCGACGACGTGCTCGCGCGGCCCGGCATGCGCCGCAACCACGAGTACTCGCTGGAGCGGTACGGCCTCGACGCGGACATGGTGGACGCGGCGTTCGGCGACTACTCGAAGCTGGTGGCGTCGATCCGTTAGGGCCGCAACGGTTCGAGGTCGAGGGCATCGGACCTGACGACCTCCAGGGCGCGGGCGACCGCGCCGAGGCTGACGACCCCGCCGCCGAGCGTGGAGGCCACCAGTTCGGGCCCGGGCGGGTGGGCGAGTTCGCCGAGGCGCTCGGCCGCGCGCTTGAGGACCGGGTCGAGCGACGCGGCGACCGCGCCGGCGAGGACGATCCGCTCCACGTCGAGCAGGCCGCCGAGGACCGCGCAGATCCGCGCGAGCCGCTCGGCCATCCGCTCGGCGAGGCCGAGCGCGGCCGGGTCCCCGGCCGCGGCGGCGGCGAGGACGAGTTCGGCGCCGAGGGACTCGGCGGGGGCGGTCATGATCGGGCTGCCCGAGTCGGCGGTGCCCGCGGCGCGGGCTTCGAGGGCCCAGCGGCGCAGCAGGTTCCCGATGCCGTGGGTCGAGCCGACGCCTTCGACGAGGGTGAGCAGCCGCAGCTCCCCCGCCGCGCCGGAGCGGCCGCGCACGAGGTGGCCGTCCACGACGTAGCCAGCGCCGAAGCGCTCGCCCGAGACGAGCGCGATGTACGAGGAGGCGCCCGCGCCCGCGCCGTGCGCGCCTTCGGCGAGCGCGGCCAGGTTCGCGTCGTTCTCGACCTCGGTGCGCCAGCCGCGGCCGCGGAAGTGCGCGGCGTAGCCGGGGTTCATGCGGGCCCAGAAGCGCCGCTCGCCTTCGGGCGAGGCGCCGTCGAGGTCGGTGGGGGCGGGGACGCCGACGGTGATGCAGAGGACGGATTCGGGCAGGGCGCCGGCGCGGTCGAGGGCTTCGGCGATCGTCGCGTCGGCGACGGCGAGGCGCGCGGCCGGGTCGTCGCCGTCGGGGTCGACGTCGCGGTGGGCGCGGGCGAGCTCGCGGCCGCGGAGGTCGGCGGCGGTGGCGGTGATGCAGTGCTGGCCGGCGTCCACGCCGAGGACGGTCCCCGCGTCGGCGCGCAGCTCGTAGCGGCGGGCGGGGCGGCCCTTGCGGTACTCGCTTCCAGCGGCGCGGGCGTTGGGGAGCTCGGCGAGCCAGCCGCGGTCGACGAGCTCGTCGCACAGGGCGATCACCGTCGAGCGGGTCAGGCCCGTCGCGGCGATCACGTCGCTCGCGGTGAACGCCGCGCAGTCCCAGGCGCGGTCCAGGACCGCCGCGGCGTTCGCGCGCCGCTGCGGGTGGGTCCGGTCTTCGGTTTCCGTCACAGGTCTTGACACCTCGCCTTCGCTGCCTCAGTATGGCTTGGGTGATTTGATTTTGGTACTAGATTTAATCACGCGATCATTCCGGCCCGCGCCCCGGCGCGGCCCACCACCACCGAAAGGCACCCAAGATGGCTGCTCAGACCGGCGCCGACTGGTGGCGCCAGGCCACCGTCTACCAGATCTACCCGCGCAGCTTCGCCGACGCGAACGGCGACGGCATCGGCGACCTGCCCGGCATCACCTCGCGCACGGACTACCTCGCGCGGCTCGGCGTCGACGCCGTGTGGCTCAGCCCGTTCTACCCGTCGGCGCTCGCCGACGGCGGCTACGACGTGGACGACTACCGGAACGTCGACCCGCGCCTGGGCACCCTCGACGACTTCGACGCGATGGTCGCGGCCCTCCACGGGGCGGGCATCAAGCTCATCGTGGACATCGTCCCGAACCACTCCTCGAACCGCCACGAGTGGTTCCAGGCCGCCCTCGCCGCCCCGAAGGGGTCGCCCGAGCGCGACCGGTACGTCTTCCGCGACGGCCTCGGCGAGAACGGCGAGCTGCCGCCCGCCGACTGGGTCTCGATGTTCGGCGGCCCGGCGTGGACCGCGGTCGGCGACGGCCAGTGGTACCTGCACCTGTTCGCGCCCGAGCAGCCGGACTTCAACTGGCACAACGAAGAAGTGCGCGCGGACTTCCTGAAGACCCTGCGGTTCTGGTCCGACCGGGGCGTGGACGGCTTCCGCGTCGACGTCGCGCACGCGCTCGCGAAGGACCTCCCCGCGGACCTGCCGTCGCAGGCGCAGCTCGACGCGATGGACAAGGCCACCGGCCTGCACCCGCTGTGGGACCGCGACGAGGTCCACGACATCTACACCGGCTGGCGCGCGGTGTTCGACGAGTACGACCCGCCGCGCATCGCCGTCGCCGAGGCGTGGGTCAACCCGGCCTCGCGCCGGGCCCGCTACGCCAGCGCCGCGGGCCTGGGCCAGGCGTTCAACTTCGACCTGCTCGAAGCGGACTTCGACGCGGCGGCGTTCCGGGGCATCATCACCGAGAACCTGGAGCAGGCCGCGGCGTCGGGGTCCTCCACGACGTGGGTGTTCTCCAACCACGACGTGGTGCGCCACGCGACCCGGTACGGCCTGCCGCCCAACGGGGACGAGCCGCGCAAGTACAACCGGGCGTGGCTGCTGTCGCGCGGGACCGATCCGGAGCTGGACGCGGCGCAGGGCCTGCGCCGGGCGCGGGCCGCGACGCTGCTCATGCTCGCGCTGCCGGGGTCGGCGTACCTGTACCAGGGCGAGGAGCTGGGCCTCGGGGAGGTCGCGACGATCCCCGACGAGGCGCGGCAGGACCCGACGTTCTTCCGCAGCCCGGGGGTGGATGTGGGCCGCGACGGCTGCCGCGTGCCGATCCCGTGGACCGTGGAGGGCCCGTCGTTCGGATTCGGTTCGGGCCCTGCGCATCTGCCGCAGCCGGACTGGTTCGGGAAGGTCTCGGTGGAGGCCGAGGACGGCGACGCGGCCTCGACGCTGTCGCTGTACCGGCGGGCGCTGGAGCTGCGGCGGGAGCTCCAGTCCGACGAGACGCTGGAGTGGGTGCGCTACCCCGCCCCGGACGTGCTGCACGTGCGGCGCGCGAACGGCTGGGAGGCCGTGGCCAACTTCGGGAAGGAGACGCTGCCGCTGCCCGAGGGCACGCCGCTGCTGTCGAGCGGCCCCTTCGACTCGGGCGAGCTGCCGGGCGAGACGACCGTGTGGCTCAAGCGGGATTAGGCGGTGAGGGAAGGGCGCGGCGGGAGTCCCGCCGCGCCCTTCGCGCTATTCGAGGGACCAGACCTGGACGTCGCCGCCCATGGAGCCGGTGACGGCCACCGGGTGGCCGGTCACCTCGGTCACCGCGGTGTCCTGGAGGAGGTCTTCGCCGGTGTGCGGGGCGAACAGCTCGCCGATCTGGGTGCCGTCCTCCAGGTCGTGCAGGCTCAGGCCCTGGTCGCCTTGGAGGAGCCCGGTGGCCTCGCTCTGGAGCTCCACGATCCATGCGCGCGTGACGGCCTGGGCGAGCTCCATCCCGGGCGTGCCGTACGGCTCGGCGGCGGCGAGGTGCCAGCCCTGGACGGAGCCGTTCGCGGTGACGGTGAGGCCGAGGGCCTTCCCGGCGGCGCCGCCCGCGGCGAAGGCGGTGACGTCGTAGGCGAGCTGGTCGAAGGTGCCGGTGGTGGCCTCGCCGGTGGCGAGGTCGTTGACGAAGACCCGGTTCTCGGACACGCCGACCTGGCGGAGGGTGCCGTCGACGTCCTCGATCTGCGTGAAGTCGGCGTACCCGGTGGACACGTCGGCGATCGCCTGGCCGTTGACGAGCTGCACGACCTCGTAGTCGGTCATGTAGGCGGGCACGCCGTCCCACACCCCGGCCCAGTAGACCGTGCTGTAGGACGCGTCGCGGGTGGCGAGCGGGTGCTCGGGGTCGTCGGCGTACCAGACGGCCTCGGTCCCGTAGTCGCGCGAGAAGACCAGGGTCCGGCCCTCGTACTCGAAGGCCATGAGCACGTCGAGCGTGTCGGAGTGGCCGCGGAACTCGCCGGCCTTCTCGCCGGTCTCCAGGTTCCAGACGCGGACGATGTAGTCCTCCCCGGCGGTGATCGCCACGGGGACGTTGTTCGCCATGCCGGTCTCGACGGCGGTGACCGCGCCGACGTGGGCCTGCGGGAACTCGCCGACGAGGTCGCCGGTCACGGCGTCGGCGATCGGGACGATCCCGTCGGAGGCCTCGGCGTTGTTCTGGTCCTCGCCGTTGTTGGAGGAGGCGTTCTGGTCCTCCTCGGTGCTGCTGTTCTCGCTCTGCGGGTCCGAGCCTCCGGCCTGGTCGGAGGTGGTGTCGTCGCGAAGGTA
The DNA here is from genome assembly GCF_003002955.1 of Glycomyces artemisiae. Taxonomy (GTDB): domain Bacteria; phylum Actinomycetota; class Actinomycetes; order Mycobacteriales; family Micromonosporaceae; genus Glycomyces; species Glycomyces artemisiae. Next base: position 166,953 of record NZ_PVTJ01000009.1, on the reverse strand, counting down.
GCGGAGACCGATGAGGACGGCGAGGGCGAGGACCACGACCGCGGCGGCCGCGCCGACGACGGACAGGCCCTGCTTCGACTTGATCCAGGGCGTCGATTCCGGTTGCGGCGCAGGATAGGCGGGGCTCTGCGGGTACTGGACGGGGGGCGGGCCCTGGGGCGCGGCCATGGCGGGCTGGGTGACCGGACTCGGGTGGGACGGGACGGCCTGCGGGGTGGGCTGGGGCGCCGAGGGATGCATCAGGGGCATCGTCTGGTTGGTGTCCGGCGCGGGCGGCGGGAGGACCGGGGTCGGCTGCGGCACAGCGGACTGCGGGGCGGCGGTCTGCGGGGGCAGGGCCGGGCTGGGGATGCTCACCGGGGACGAGATGGTGTGCTGGGCGACCAGGCCGCCTTCGGAGACGGCGAGTTCGGGCTGCTCGATGGCGGCCGGTGCGATGCCGAGCTCGCGGTGGAGCTTGGTGGCGACCAGGGGCATGCGGGAGGCGGCGCCGACGAGGAACAGGGCGGTGATCTGCTCCTTCGCGAGACCTGATTCGCGGATCACGCCTTGGGTGACGCGGATGGTGCGGGCCACGAGGGGCGCGCAGACCTCTTCGAGCTGGCCGCGGGTCAGGTGCGTGTCGACGTCCAGCAGCGGGATCGTCAGGTCGGTGGTCGTGGAGCGGGACAGGCGCTCTTTGGCCTGGCGCACTTCGTCCATGAACGCGGTGCGGTGGCGCAGGTCGGCGGGCTCGACCGGGTGGAGCAGGCGCTGCCAGCGCTCGTCGTCGGGCTGGACGGTGGCGGCGAGGTGCTCGGCGAGGGCCTGGTCGAAGTCGAGGCCGCCGAGGTCGTCGGCGCCGTCGACGGCGAGCACGTCGAAGCCGTTCGCGTTGCGGCGCAGGACGGTGGCGTCGAAGGTGCCGCCGCCGAGGTCGTAGACGACGACGCCGTTGCCGGGGTGCACGTCGACGCGGAGGGTCTCCATGAAGTAGGAGGCGGCGGCGACGGGTTCGGCGACGAGGTCGACCTGGCCGAGGCCGGCCGCCGCGGCGGCGTCGGCGACGACGTGGCGGCGGGTCGGACCCCAGGCGGCGGGCACGGTGACGGTGACGGGGCCGAGCGCGCCGAGGGTCTGTTCGCATTCGCGGGCGACGCGGGAGAGGACGGCGGCGATGACGCTGGTCACGGGGATCTCGGTCTCGCCGAGGAGGATCGACTCGTCGTCGATGCGGCGCTTCGGGTTGGGCTCGAAGCGGTCGGGGCGGCGGCGTCCGGAGTGGACGGCGTCGGCGCCGACGACCGGTCCGCCCTCGTCGTTCATGAACACCGCGGAGGGCAGTTGCGGCGAGCCGTCGAACAACTGCTGGTGGACCCGCCCGTCCGCGCGCCGGATGGTCGCGACCGTATGGGAGGTGCCGAAGTCGATGCCGATCGCGGCGGGCCGTGGGCTGGAGAAGGACATGAGGTCACTGTAGTTTCCGCGGTCAACGGCGCGGGGGACGGGAACCGGTGTGGTGGCGGGCGGCTGCGAGAATTCCTCAGTGGGAATTCAGACGCAGCTGCGGCGCGCGAACACGGTGTTCCGGTTCGTCGCGCTCGGCTACCCGGTGCTGCTGGGCGGCCTCGCCTTCGACGCGCTGGTGCGGCCGTTGTGGGCGGCGCTGCTCGTCGTGGTGCTCCTGGGCTGGACGTGGGCGGCGACCGAGTGGTACCGGCGGCGAGGGTACGAGCCGAAGGCGCTGTACACGGACCTGGCGGTGACGGTGTGCGCGGTCGCGGCCTCGTCGTGGGCGCTGGCGACGGACACCGGCGTGCCGGTGTCGGTGGGGCCGTGGATGGCCGGGGCGGTGCTGGCGTGGGCGGCGGCGTGGGGGCGGCGGTCGGGGGCCGTCGCGGGCGCGGTCGTGGCGGCCGCGGGCATGGTGTTCCGCGGGGGCGTCCACTCCAGCACGGTGAACGAGACGGTGCTGCTGGTGCTCACCGGGTTCGCGGCCGGGCACCTGGTGCGGCTCGGGGTGGTCGCGGAGCAGCGGATGCGCGAGGCCGCGGAGCGGAGCGCGACGGTGCGCGAGCGCGAGCGGCTGGCGCGGGACATCCACGACTCGGTGCTCCAGGTGCTGGCGCTGGTGCAGCGCAGGGGCGCCGAGATCGGCGGGGAGGCCGCGGAGCTGGGGCGGCTCGCCGGGGGCCAGGAGGAGGCGCTGCGGGCGCTCATCCGCTCCGAGTCGTACCGCGATCCCCTTGGGGGCCAGCGGGACCTGCGGAGTCTGGTGGGGCGGCACGCGGGCGCGACGGTGACGGTGGCGGCCCCGGCGACGCCGGTGCCGCTCCCTGCGGAGACGGCCCGGCAGCTGGCGGCGGCGGTGGCGAGCGCGGTGGACAACGTGCGGGAGCACTGCCCGGCGGGCACGAAGGTGTGGCTGCTGGTCGAGGACGACGGGGAGGCCGTGCAGGTCACCGTCAGGGACGACGGTCCGGGCATGGAGCCGGGGCGGCTCGCGGCGGCGGCCGCGGAGGGCCGTCTCGGTGTGGCGCAGTCGATCGAGGGCAGGATCCGGGAGCTCGGCGGCACGACCGCCGTGGTCTCGGCGCCCGGGGAGGGGACGGAAGTGGAGATGCGGGTGCCGAGGGGTGAAGGAGGTGCCGGTGGCGACGCTCGTCGTGGTCGATGACCATCCGATCTGGAGGGAGGCCATCGCCAGGGACCTGGAGGGGGCCGGGCACCGGGTGCTCGCGGCGTTCGGGGAGGGCCGGGCGGCGCTGCAGGGCATCAGGTCGCTGCGCCCCGACGTGGCGATCCTGGACCTGCAGCTGCCGGACCTGTCGGGGGTGGCGGTGCTCCAGGGCCTCGAAGAGGACTGCCCGACGGCGGTGCTGGTGCTGTCGGCGAGCGGGGAGTCCACGGACGTGCTGGAGGCGATCAAGGCCGGGGCGCGGGGGTACCTCGTGAAGTCGGCCTCGCCCGCGGAGCTGGCGGAGGCGGTGGAGCGGGTCGCGGCCGGGGACGCGGTGTTCACGCCGGGCCTGGCGGGCCTGGTCCTCGGCGAGTACCGGCGGCTGGCGAACACGCCGGAGCCGGACGAGCGGCCGCGGCTGTCCGACCGTGAGACCGAGGTGCTGCGGCTCGTCGCAAAGGGCTTGGGGTACAAGGAGATCGCGTCGAAACTGACGCTGTCGCCGCGGACCGTGCAGAACCATGTGCAGCACATCCTCGCGAAGCTCCAGCTGCACAACCGGGCGCAGCTGGTGCGGTACGCGATCGAGCAGGGCATCGACGGCGACTGAGTACTTTCGCCCCCGCGAAATGAGCGATCCGGCGGATGCGGGGCGGGCCCCGGATGGGGCCCAATGGAGGCATGAACGCCTTCATCACCGCCGCCGGGGCGTACCTCCCCGGGGACCCTGTCGGGAACGACGAGATCGCCGCGCGCCTCGGGGGCGTGGACGGGCGCGGGGACCGGCTCCGCCGCCGCATCCTCGCCGCGAACGGGATCGCCAAGCGCCACTACGCTCTCGACGAGCGCGGGCGGACCACCGAGCTGAACGAGGAGCTCGCCGCGCACGCGCTGCGGGCCATGCTCGGCGACCGCGGGTACATCGCCGAGGACCTCGACATGCTCGCCACCGCGACCACCCAGGGGGACCTGCTGGTGCCCGGGTTCGCGTCGATGGTCCACGGGCGGCTCGGCGGCGGCCCGATGCAGCTCCTGTCTGCGGCGGGCGTGTGCGCTTCGAGTATCGCGGCCCTGGACGCGGCCGTGGCGAAGGTGCGGCTCGGCGACCGCGAGCGGGTGGGCGTGGTCGGCAGCGAGCTGGCGTCCCGGTGGCTGCGGGCTTCTCGCTTCAACGGCGCCAACGACACCGACGCGCACTTCCTGCGGTGGATGCTCTCCGACGGCGCCGGGTCGGTGCTCGTGGAGGCGCAGCCGCGCCCGGACCGGCCGTCGCTGCGCGTGGACTGGGTGCGGACCGTGTCGCTCGCCCACGAGCACGCGGTGTGCATGCGGGCCGGGACCGACGGGTCCTCCCCCGCGGCCGGGCGGACCTGGCAGGACATGGGCAGCGCCGCCGCGGCCGAGCAGGCCGGGATGATGCTGCTGCGCCAGGACACCTCGGCGCTCGGGCAACTCGCCGAAGCCGGGCTCAAGGAGTTCGCGTCGCTCGCGCAGCGCGGCCTCATCGACCTCAAGCGGCTCGACCACGTGCTGTGCCACTACTCGACGAACGCGTTCCGCGACATCGTCTTCGACCAGCTCGCGGCCACGGGCGCGCAGATCGACACCGGCCGGTGGTTCTCGAACCTGGAGACGCGCGGGAACACCGGGGCGGCCTCGATCTTCATCGCCCTGGAGGAGTGCTGGCGGACCGGGCGGTTCGAGCCGGGGCAGACCGTGCTGCTGGCCGTGCCCGAGTCGGGCCGGTTCTCGTTCGGGTTCGCGCACCTGACGTGTGTGGGACCCGAAGCGCCGCAGGCGGTCCAGGTCCCGGCGCGGGCCGCGGCGCCGGTCCGCGAACCGGTGGCCGCCGCGGAGGGGGACGTGTTCGCGCGGCTCGACGCGGTCTGGCGGGACTTCGAGGAGCGCCTCGACGACGTGCCGGTCATGCGCCGCCTCGCCGACGGCGAATCCACACTGGACGACTACCTGCGGCTGCTGTTCAACCTGCGCCAGCAGGTCGCCGACGGCGCCCGCTGGATCGCGCGGGCCGCCTCGAACTTCTCCGTCGACTACTTCGACCTGCGCAGCGCCGCCATCGGGCACGCTCAAGAGGAGCACCGCGACTTCATGATGATCGAGCGGGACTACGCCGCCTGCGGCGGCTCGATCGAGGCGATCCGAAACGGGCGCAAGAACATCGGGTCGGAGGCGCTGTCGGCGTACATGTTCTGCAAGGCGAGCGAGCCGGACCCGGTCGGGCTGCTCGGGGCGATGTTCATCATCGAAGGGCTCGGCACCGGGAAGGCCGCCGGATGGGCCGCGCAGTTCAAGGAGCAGCTGGGCCTGTGCGACGACCAGGTGAGCTTCCTGGCCTACCACGGGGAGGCCGACGACGACCACTTCGCGAAGCTCCAGGCGATCCTGGCCTCGCCGCGGGTCGACGACGCCGCCGCCGACGCGATCGTCTCCACGGCGAAGGCCGTCGCCCGCCTGTACGCGCTGCAACTCGAAGAGCTGGACAATGTCTGACCTCGCCGGGCCGCCGCTGTGGGACGCCGTGGTCGGGGACCCGTCGCTGGTCCTCGACCCCGAGACCGCCCGCAAGATCGCCGCGGACCAGCAGCGGTGGACCCGCACGTGGCTGTACCCGCTCGCGCGGCCCGTCTCCCGGGTCCTGGCCCTGGTCATCCTGGTGCTCAAGCGGCTCACGCCGGTGCGCTGGACCGCGCACCGGCTCATGGACCGGCTCTGCATCTGGTTCCTGCGCCGCTTCGTGTCCCCGCAGGCGGTGGAGCTGCTCATCAGGCACTTCGTGATCGAGACGAACCTGCTCAACTTCATCGTCCGCAACTGCGACACCGACGTCGAGCCGGTCTCGCTGCGGCCCACCACGCTCGCGGGGCTCGGCGACAACGCCGTCATCGAGCACGACATCAACGTCTACGTGGTGCTCGCCGGGATCGGACCGCTCGTGTACGACGCCGGCCCCGACTACTCCGGGCTCGACGTCCCCGAGCTCGACCCCGAGCCGGACCGGTTCCGGTTCATGCACCTCGACATCCAGACCGCCCTGTGCCTCATGAACCTGCCGTTCGCCGCGTGCCTGACGCCCGAGGAGTACCGCCGCGCCGTCCACTCCATGCGCTTCGACGACTCGATCCTGGCGATCCTCGCCGAGATCACCGGCGACCCGTCGTTCCTGCGGTGGTGCAACGGGGACCTGTCGGTGCGGGTCGACTCCAATGCGGACGTGCCGCACGCGGTGTACCGCCACGCCGTGATCTGCGAGTACGCGCACGAGCACCTGCGGCGTCTGGCGGCGCGCGCCTGAACTGCTACCGTCAGCGGCGCAGCAGAGGGGGCACGCCTGTGGACGCCTGGGTGGCGATCGACTTCGAGACGGCGAACGGCAGCCGCGCCAGCGCGTGCTCCGTGGCCGCGGTGCGCGTCGAGAACGGCAAGGAGGCGGACTCGTACGCGAGCCTCATCCGCCCGCCCGCCGGGCACGACCGGTTCGACTACCGGAACACGCAGATCCACGGGATCAGGCGCGGCGACGTCGTCGGGGCGCCCACGTGGCGGCAGGCGTGGTCGCAGCTGCGGGACCTCATCGGGGACGCGCCGCTGGTCGCGCACAACGCCGCGTTCGACACCTCGGTGATCCGCGGCGCGAACGCGGCGGCCGGGATCGACGCGCCGAGCGTGCGGTACGCGTGCACGCTCGTCATCGCGCGCCGCACGTGGGAGCTCGACTCGTACACGCTGCCGCGGGTGGCGCGGGCGGCCGGGATCGCATTCGGCGACCACCACCGGGCCGAGGCCGACGCGCGGGCGGCGGCGAACGTGCTCCTCGCCGAGCAGCGCGAGCACGCGGTGGACTCCCTGGACGGGCTGCTGGACTCCGCGCGCGTGCAGTGGGGCCGCATTCACAGCGGTGGATACGACGGCTGCCGCAAGTATTGACCCTAGTCGATATCGGCGGGTTCTGGCGGTCTGGACGCTTTCACCCTTTCAGTGTCAAGAAATTGTCAAGTCCGTTGACGCAGGTCAATCGCGGTGGTGCGCTTGAGAGGTCAAGCGAATCGCAATCGGAGGTGGATGATGGAGCGCACTCCCTCGACCCCGTACTCCCGCGCCGGCGCCCTGGCCGCCCTCGGCGGTTCCATGCTCGTGGCCGGATCGATGTTCCTCCCGTGGGCGGACGCGGGAGGGGGGACGGTGAACTTCTGGGGCCTCTCGGGCCTGGTCGACGGCGACGGCGACACCCGCACCTACGGGATCTCGGTGGCCCTGATCCCGCTCCTCGTGCTGTGGTGCGCGATGTTCTTCGCATGGCGCACCCACGAGACCCGCATGGCCTGGGCGTTCGGCGGGTTCACCGGGGCGATGCTGCTCTACGGCGGCGACCTGCGCATCAGCGAGGACATCGCCGGCAGCGCCCAGGGCGCGGGCGAGGTCGTCGCCGCGGTCGGGCTGCTGCTCCTGGCGGCGGGGTGCGTCCTCGCGCTGGCCGCGAACATCCCCGAGCCGGTCCAGTCCCGGACGGACTGGAAGGGCTCGCTCTAGGCGGGCCGGAGACCTGGCGGCGGCACCTCGGTGCCGCCGCTGCTCATTGCTCCAGGAGGCGGCGCTTGGCCGCCTCGAACTCCTCTTCGGTGAGGTGGCCCGCGGCGCGCAGGGCCGCGAGGCGTTCGAGCTCGGCGACGAACGAGTCGGGGGCGGCCGTCGCGGGCACGGCGTCCGGTTCGGGACGCTCCAGGGCGGGGAAGCTCCTGATCCACGGCAGGGCGATCCTGGCGCGCTCGGGGCGGGTCTCGCGGAAGACCGCGAAGAGCGGGTGGCCGACCCACTGCTCGCGGGCGCGCACCTTCACGCGGTGGCGGCGGCCGTTGTCGGTGAACGTCAGGTACGCGGTGCCGAAGCCGAGCGCGGCGGCGTCCTTCGCGCCGATGCGGCCGTAGTCGCCTTCGGCGGGGCCGTAGTCGACGAGGACGGCGGGCACGCGCCTGGCGCCGAGGAGGCGGGCGCCGTAGCCGGTGGTCTTCAGCTCCGAGAGCAGGCCGAGGAGCGCGATGAGCGCGGCGAGGGCCGCGGCCGCGGTGACGACCCGCCGCTCGGTGAGGACCGACGCGGGGTCGACGCCGCCTTCGGTGACGGCCTCGTTCCAGCCGCTCAGCGCCGCGAGCGTGCCGACCAGGGCCGCGAGTCCGAAGCCGAAGGCGCGGGCGGGCTTGAGGAGCAGGACCATGAGGACGACGTTGCAGATGATCCCGGCGATCGGCAGGAGCGACCGGGGGTCGTTCGTGGAGCACTCCCCGCCCCAGCACTCCCACTGGACCAGGTGGCCGACGGAGACGCCCCATTCGATGAGCCGCCAGGCGGCGACGGCGAACGCGGCGGTGAGGAGGAAGCGGAGGATCGCCGGGCCGGGGCTGCGGCGCGCGGGCTGCGGTGTCGAGGGCACGGGACCAGTATGGAGCCTGGGAGCCCCTCGCGCGGAACGCGTCTCGCGAAGTATTTGACCTAGAGCGCGCTCTAGGTTCTACGCTCGGTCCATGAGCACACCGCAGCAGAGCATCAACTCCGGATTCGGCGCGAAGACCACCGCGGCCGAGGTCCTCGAAGGCATCGACCTGACCGGGAAGCACGTCCTCGTCACCGGCGGGTACTCCGGGATCGGCCTGGAGACGACGAAGGCGGTCGCGGCCGCGGGCGCGGAGGTCCTGGTCCCCGCGCGGCGCCCGAAGGTCGCCGAGGAGGCCCTCGACGGGATCGCGGGCGTCGAGACGGACGAGCTCGACCTCGCCGACCTCGCGAGCGTCCAGGCGTTCGCGGACCGGCGCATCGCCGTCGGGCGGCCCTTCGACGCCGTGATCGACAGCGCCGGCGTCATGGCCTGCCCCGAGACGCGGGTGGGGCCGGGCTGGGAGCTCCAGTTCGCGACCAACCACCTCGGGCACTTCGCGCTGGTGAACCGGCTCGCGCCGCTCGTCAGTGAAGGCGCGCGGGTCGTCTCGGTGTCCTCGGGCGGCCACCGCAGGTCGGCGATCCGCTGGGACGACCCGCACTTCGAGCGGGGCTACGACCGGTGGGAGGCGTACGGGCAGTCGAAGACCGCGAACGTGCTGTTCGCCGTCCACCTCGACCGGCTCGCGCAGGACCGCGGCATCAGGGCGTTCGCGCTGCACCCGGGCGGCATCCTCACGCCGCTCCAGCGGCACGTCTCCCGCGAGGACCAGGTCGAGCTGGGCTGGATCGACGCCGACGGCAACCCCGTCGCCGACTGGTTCAAGACCCCCGAGCAGGGGGCCGCGACCCAGACGTGGGCGGCGTTCTCGCCGCAGCTCGACGGGAAGGGCGGCGTGTACCTCCAGGACTGCGACGTCGCGGAGGTCGGCGAGGGCGGTGTCGCCGAGTACGCGGTGGACCCGGACGAGGCCGAGCGGCTGTGGGCGCTGTCGGCGGAGCTGACGGGGGTCGACGGCTTCGGGCGCTGACGTCGGTCGGGCGCGGTAAGTTTCCAGGCGGAGAGAAGGGAGGCCGCATGGAGGTCAACGAGGTGCTGGCCGACGCGTTCGGGCGGGTCCAGGGCGAGGTCGCGGGGGTCCTCGACGGGCTGTCGCAGGAGGACCTGGAGGCCCGGCCGGGCCCGGAGGCGAACTCGATCGCGTGGCTGGTGTGGCACATCGCCCGCGTCCAGGACGACCACGTGTCCGAAGCGGCCGGCCGCGAGCAGGCCTGGACCGCGGGCGGATGGGAGGAGCGGTTCGGCCTGGACCTGCCGCCCGGGGACACCGGGTACGGGCACGGCCCGAAGGACGTCGGCAAGGTCGCGGGGGTGTCCGGGCCGGACCTCCTCGCGTACTACGAGGCGGTCCACGCGAACACGCTCGAATACATCGGCGGGCTCACCGCGGCCGACCTCGACCGGGTCGTGGACACGAACTGGACGCCGCACGTGACGCTCGGGGTGCGGCTGGTCAGCGTCATCGACGACAACCAGCAGCACGGCGGGCAGGCCGCGTACGTGCGCGGGCTCCTCGAAAGCCGTTGAGGCGCAAGGGGTTCAGGGGCGGGCGCGGCGGGAGCGGGTGAGCAGGACCCACAGGCCGGCGGCGAGCACCCCCGCGGCGCCCGCCGCCGCGGCCCACAGCCACCAGTGGGCGGTGGACTCGACGGGGGCGACCAGCGCGGCCTCGTCCCTGTCGCAGTCGAGCATGTGGACCTCGTCGGCGGTGGCGACGCAGACCGTGGTGGTGAACCCGGTGCCGCGGCCCGCGGGGCCGAGGTCGTGCTCCTCGACCGCGACGAGGCGGCCTTCACGGAGCTGCTCCCCCGTTCCGGCTTCGACGGTGTCGCCGATCGCGACGGTCTCGCCGGGGCCGAGGGAGATCCGCCACACGGCGCCGCCTTCGGGCTCGGTCGCGGGTTCGGACCCGGCGAGGGTGAACCCGGACGGGAGCAGGTGCGAGACGCGCAGGTCCTCGTAGGTTTCGTCGCCGGTGTTGGCGACGGTGATCGCGTACTCGACGGTCTCGCCCTCGCGGACCACGTCGGCGTCGGCGGTGCGCTCCACGGTGACCGCGATCGGGCCCGCCTGGGCTGCCGCCCCGGTGAGGACGGCCGCGGCCAGGCCGCAGGCGAGGGCGGCCGTCAGGTTCCAGTGCTGCATGGGGTCCGTTGTAGCGGAGCGAGCCGTGGGAAGGACTGCGCGACACGGCGGCGGCGCAGGAAGGAAAGGCGAGGAGTGCTCGATGCGGCGCGCCCCCGTTTCGAGTGTGGCGCGGGGGTGCGACAGCGCACCGCGGCGCGGGCCGGGGCCGGATGCGTTCGGGTTCAGGCGGGCCGCTCCCGGGACCGCGGGGAGCCGGTCGGCCGGGGCCGGACGCGTTCGGGTTCGGTCGCCTTTCCGGCTCAGGCGCTGTCGCGGACGACCAGTTCGGTCGGGAGGATCACCGGTTCCACCTCGTGCTCGTCGAGCAGTTCGATGAGGAGGCGCACGGTCTCCTCGGCGACGCGGGCGAGAGGGTGGCGGACCGTGGTGAGGGCCGGGCGGGTGGCGGTGGCGATGACCGAGTCGTCGAAGCCGCCGACGGCGACGTCCTCGGGGACGCGGCGGCCCGCCTCGTGGAGGGCCTGGAGGGCCCCGGCGGCCATGAGGTCGGAGGCGACGAAGACGGCGTCGATGTCGGGGGCGGCGGCGAGGAGGCGGCGCATCGCGGCCTCGCCCGCGGCCTGCGTGTAGTCGCCGTGGACGACGAGCTGCTTGGCGGCCTTGCGGCCCAGCACGCCCGTGAAGCCTTCGAGGCGCAGCGCGCCGCCGGGCGTGTCGAGCGGGCCGGTGATCATGCCGATCTTGCGGCGGCCCAGGCCGACCAGGTACTCGGTCATGGCGGCGGCGCCGCCGCGGTCGTCGGCGGCCGCGTACGGGATCACCGACTCGCGGCCCAGGACGGCGCCGCACGCGACGGCCGGGATGCCGGAGCGCTCGATCTCGTCCAGCAGCGGGTCCCCCGCGTGCGTGGAGACGAGCAGGGCCCCGTCGGCGTGGCCGCCGCGCAGGTACCGGGCGACGCGGTCGCGGCCGCGGTCGTCCCCGGCGATCATGAGCACCAGCGACATGTCGCGCTCGGCGAGCTGGTTCGTCGCCACCCGCATGAGGACCGAGAAGTTCGGGTCCTCGAACAGGCGCTCCTGCGGCTCGGACAGGACCATGACGATCGAGCCGGTCCGGCTGGTCACGAGGCTGCGCGCCGCCCGGTTGACGACGTACCCGGTCTCGGCGACCGCGCGGCGCACCGCCGTCTCGGCCGAGAGCGAGACGTTCGACTTGCCGTTGAGGACCCGCGAGACCGTCCCGCGCGAGACCCCCGCGGCCGCGGCGACGTCGTGGATCGTCGGTCGTTTCCGTGCTGCCAAGTTGCTCAGTTCTCCCTTGTGTCCCGGTCATTATGTCCCCGCCCGGCGACCGGGCGGGGCGCGGATGATCGGGTCGGCCCTAGGGGGGGTGACGGCCTCGCCGGATTCCGCGGTCAGGCGCCGCCGAGCGCCCGCAGCGACGGCAGCGCGTCGCCGTCGAAGTCGAACAGGCCCTGGTTGGCCCAGGAGTTCCCGGCCTCGTCCAAGACGTCGTCGCCGTACTCCATGCCGGCCCGCGACGCCCAGGTCGTGCCCGCCACCGGGAGCCACGCGGGCTCCCAGTAGACGATGCCCAGGCCCAGGCCGTTCGGGACCGCGGCCACGGTCGCGTACAGGTCGCGCAGGAACGCGGTCTGGCCCTCGGGCGAGACCTCCCACGGCAGGCCCTCCGCGAGCTTCGCGGTGAAGACCTGGTGGTGGCCCTCCGGCTGGGCCGTCGTCCACGCGAACGCCGTCTCGACCACCACGAGGCCCTTGCCGTAGCGCAGCGCGAGGTCGTTCAGGTTGGCGCCCAAGTCCTCCAGGGTCGAGTGCCAGTACGGGTAGTACGACAGGCCGATGACGTCGAAGTCGAGGCCGCGCACCGTCGCCTGGTCGAACCAGCCGCGGTAGAGCTCGTTCGCACCGCCGAAGTCGAGGTGCACCATCACCTGCGCGCCCCCGGACTCGCGCACCGCGGCCGCGCCCGCCTGAAGGAGGCCGGTGAGGCGGTCGAACGCGGCCGGGTCCTCGCCGTCGAAGCGGCGCTCGGCGTCCAGGAACTTGGGCGTCCTGCCTTCGGGCCAGAGCATCCCGTTGGTGATCTCGTTGCCGACCTGCACCATGTCCGGGTAGACGTCCGCGGCGCTCATCGCGGCGAGGACCTCCGCGGTCCAGTCGTGCACGCGCGCTTGAAGGTCCGCACCCGTGAGGCCGCGCCAGGCCTTCGGCGTGGACTGCTTCTTCGGGTCGGTCCAGAAGTCCGAGTAGTGGAGGTCGAGCAGGAGGCGCTGGCCCGCGGCCCTGGCGCGGCGGGCCAGCGCGATCGTGGTGTCCAGGTCGTTCGTGCCGCCCATGTAGGGCTCGCCGGTCTCGTCGCGCGGGTCGACCCACAGGCGCAGGCGGATCCAGTTGACGCCGTTGGACTCCAGGATCTCGAAGAGGTCGCGTTCGGCGCCGCCGGAGCGGAAGGCCGCGCCGCGCTCCTCGATCTCGGCGGTCATGGAGACGTCGGCGCCTCGGATGGGCGGCAGGGACATGTCTAGCCTTTCTCGGCGCCGGCGGACGCGCCGGTCACCAGGTAGCGCTGGAGGACGATGTAGAGGATGGTGATCGGGACGGCGAGGATGACCGCGCCGGCGGCGAAGGTCGTGAACGCGTTCTGGTAGACGTCCTCGATCATGGCGAACAGGCCGAGCGCGACGGTCTGCTTCTCGGGGCTCTGGAGCAGCAGGCGCGGGAGGATGAAGTCCATCCACGGCACGGTGAACTGCGTGATGGCCACGAAGGTGAGCATGGGGCGCATGAGCGGCAGGACGATCTTGACGAAGATGGTCCACCGGCTGGCGCCGTCGATCGCGGCGGCCTCGTCGAGGCTCGCGGGCAGGTTGTCGGTGTAGCCCTTCATGAGCCACGTGTTGTACGGGAGGGCGGCGGCGATGCTCACGAGCGCGAGGCCGGTGAGGGAGTCGAGCAGCCCGAAATTGAGGAACAGCATGTAGACGGCGATGGCGGTGAGGAAGGTCGGGAACATCTGGAGGATGAGGATGCCCAGGAGCCCGGCCTTGCGGCCGCGGAAGCGGATGCGGGAGAACACGTAGCCGCACAGGGCCGACAGGACGACGGAGCCGACCATGTTGAGGACGGCGACGTACAGGGAGTTGAGGTACCAGCGCCCGTAGTCGGTCTCGGTGAAGAGGCTGACGTAGTGGTCGAGGGTGGCGTCGGTGGGGATGGGGCTGGCGTTCGCCAGGCCCGTCCCGGGGCTGAAGGAGGCGCCGACGATCCACATGAGCGGGAAGATCACGATGATCGCGACGACCAGGAGCTCCAGGTGGAGGAAGAGGCTCGCGGCCTTCTCGCCCCGCGGGGAGGTGCGGCGGCGCTTGCGCGCCGGTGCTGCGGTTTCGGTGGTCATGTGATCAGAGCTCCCGGATCGCCTTGGAGCGGTTGAGGTTCCACACCGAGATGGTGCCGACGATGACGAAGATGAGCATGCTCATGACCGCGCCGATGTTGTAGAGCCGGTTGTCCAGAGTGAGGTTGAACAGCCAGGTGATGAGCAGGTCGGTGCTCCCGGCGAACCGGTAGTCGGCGTTGTCGGGGCCGCCCTGGGTGAGGAAGTAGATGACGCCGAAGTTGTTGAAGTTCGACACGAACGCGAGGATGAGCAGCGGCGCGACGGTGCGGTGCACCACCGGGAAGGTGATGTGGCGCAGCTGCTGGAGCGGTCCGGCGCCGTCCATGCGGGCGGCCTCGTAGTAGCTGTCGGGGATGTTGGTGAGCACGCCGCCGACGAGGGCCATGAAGAACGGGAAGCCCAGCCACAGGTTCACGAGCAGTGCCACGGCTCTTGCGAGGTTCGGGTGGGACGGGTCGGTGAACCAGTAGACGCGCTCGTCGGTGAGGCCGACGTCGACGAGCCACTGACTGATGGGTCCGAACTGGCCGTTGAACATCGAGCGGAACACCAGGGCCGAGACGATGCCGGGGACGGCCCACGGCAGCAGGAACACCGAGCGCCACACGCGCGGGAACTTCACCTTCTTGTTCGCGAGGAGCACGGCCTGGAGGAATCCGGCCGCGTAGGTCGTCGCCGTGGCGACGATGGCCCACACGAAGGTCCAGCCGAGGACGCCGAGGAACGTCGCGGTCCAGGAGGGGACGGCGAAGATCGTGGCGAAGTTGTCGAAGCCGACCCAGTTGACGAGGTTCTTCGGCGGCAGGTTGTCCCGGTTGTAGTCGGTGAAGGCGACGAGGATGCCGAAGAGCACCGGCAGGACCGACATGAACACGATGAGGATCAGGCCGGGCGACAGCACGATGTACGCGAAGGCGCCCTCCCATACGCGCTTGAAGTAGGCGAGGGAGGTCTCGCGCAGGCCGCCCTCGATGAGGCGGCGGCGGTAGGCGTGGGCGTCGCGGATGCTCCAGACCCACACGATCGCCAGGAGCGCGAGGGTGAGGAGCGCGATGAGGCCGTTGGCCATGAGGACGATGGAGTTGTCGCCGTCGGTGAGGCCGGTGACGGTCATCTGGCGCGGCTGGGTGCCGAGGGTGAGCAGGCCCCACAGGCCCTTGATGAAGAACCCGCCGTTGGAGCGCGGCGCGAAGTCCATCCCGGCGTAGTAGTTGCCGGTCCCCATCTCCCAGCCGATCAGGGCGGCGAAGAAGGCGAAGAAGAAGGCGGCCTTGCCGACCTGCCGGTTCATGAGCTGGCCGGCGCCCCACACCAGGGCCGAGGCGACGCCCGGCACCGGTGCGGGGAGCCCGCCGTTCTGAGCAGTGCCCATCTGTGGTTGCGTCCCTTAGAGTCCGGCGAGCTCGTCGTACCCGGCGACGGCCGCCGCGGCGGCGTCGGCGGAGGACGAGAGGTCGTCCCAGACGGCGACGGTCATCTCGTTGGCGGTCGACCAGAAGTACTCGGGCAGCTGCGGGAACAGGTCGGCCTGGGTGGACTGGGCGACGATCCCGGCGACGTGCGGGTCCTCGGAGAGGCCCTCGATGCCCGCGAGCAGGTCGGCGTTCAGGGCCGGGATCTGGCCGGTGGTGGCGTAGAGGGCGGCGGCGCCCGCGTCGGAGGCGAGGAAGTTCGCGAAGACGCGCGCGGCGGCCGGGTACTTCGTGTACGCCGACACGGCGATGACGTGCATGCCCGCGAAGGACGAGGCCGGGTCGCCGGAGGGCGCGGAGGGGATGGTGGTGACGCCGTACTCGAAGCCGTTCTCGGCGGCGCCGGCGTCGAACGCGGAGAACGCCCACGGGCCGGTGATGATGAGCGGCGTGTTCCCGGCGGCGAACTCGGCCTCGACGGTCTCGGGGGTGGCGTCGGCGGACGGGACGTTCCAGATCTCGCGCAGGCCCTTGTAGTAGTCGAGGGCCTCCACGAGGGCCGGGTCGTCGAAGCCCGGCGCGGCGACGTCGCCGCCGGGGTAGGCCTGCCAGCCCATGGAGGAGAGCACGGAGTAGGAGTAGTAGATCTCGCCGGGGACCCAGCGGATCGTCCAGGTGTTGGCGGCCGCGTCGTTGTAGCCCGCGGCGATGGACTTGACGTCCTCCCAGGTGGCGGGCGGCTGGTCGGAGCCGGTCAGGTCGGTCAGGAGCTGCTTGTTGTAGAACAGCGCGATGGACTCGGTGGTGACGGGCACGGCGTACATCTGGCCGTCCTCGCCGGACACGGCGCTGGTGAAGGTCTCGGCCAGGCGGCCCTTGAGGACGGTCTCGTACTCGCCGAGGGGCGCGGCGGTGCCCTCTTCGATCGCGCGGGCGATCTGGTCGTAGAAGCTCATGAAGACGTCGCCGCCGTTGCCGGCCTCGCCCGCGAGGGACATCTCGGAGACGGCGTCGTTCTGGGCCACGAGCTCGTACTCGAACTGGATGTCGGGGTAGACGTCCTTGAAGGCCGTCTTGAACGCGTCGATCTGCGCCTTGGCGAGGTCCTCGTTCTCGAACCACAGCTTGAGCGGGACCTTGCCGGAGGCGATGTCCTCCTCGATGACGTACTGCTGTGCGTCGGCGTCCCAGTCGAGGCCGCCGTTCTCCTCCGGCTCCTCCTCGGGGGAGCCGCAGGCCGCGAGGGTCCCGGCCGCGGCGACCCCGCCGCCCGCGGCGAGGAGGCGGCGGCGGTTCATCGAGGGTCCCGCGTAAGCACCGTTGCTGCGCATGTCAAGTCCTTGTCTCGGTGAGAGGGAGTCCAGTGCCCGCTGGGCTGAGAGAGGCGTGCCACCGGACTGTGAACGTTTACACGAATCTAGCGACTCACGTCGCAGTTAGCAACATATCTATGTCCGCTTGTATCCGTTTCACGTGAAACGTACTTCATGAAACGATCACAATTTCGAAACGAGGACCGACTGAACCACAGGTTGCACGGCGGCTAGGCGTGGAGTACTGTGCACGTTCACAGGCATTGATGCAAGGAACCTCACAGGAGACCGCAGTGCAGGACATTCGCTTCGGCGGCGACTACAACCCCGAACAGTGGCCGGAGGAGATCTGGCTCGAAGATGTGCGCCTCATGCGCGAGGCGGGCGTCAACCTCGTCAGCCTCGGCGTCTTCAACTGGGGGATCATCGAACCCGCCCCGGGCGAGTACGACTGGAGCGGCCTCGACGCGATCGTGGAGCTGCTGCACGCCAACGGAATCGGCGTCAACATGGGGACCCCGACCTCCTCGCCGCCCGCGTGGCTCCGCAAGGCGCACCCGGAGATCAGGCTCGTGGACGCCGAGGGCCGGACCCTCGCCGGGGGCTCGCGCCACGGCGTGTGCCCCTCCTCCCCCGCCTATGCCGAGGCTTGCGCATCCATCGTGGACAAGATCGCGGAGCGGTACGGCAAGCACCCGGCGGTCAAGCTGTGGCACATCCACAACGAGTACGGATGGGCCAATGTAGAGTGCTACTGCGAGGCGTCCGCGACGGCGTTCCAGGGGTGGCTGGCCGAGAAGTACGGCGATGTGGACCGCCTGAACGAGGCGTGGGGCACCGCGTTCTGGGGCCTGGTGTACCGGTCCTTCGACCAGGTCGAGGCCCCCGCGGCCGCGCCGCCGGGCGTCAACCCCGCGCTGCGACTGGACTGGAAGCGGTTCTCCAACGACGAGCACGTGCGCAACTACCGGATGCAGCGCGAGGTCATCGCCCGGCACTCCGAGGCCCCCGCGACCACGAACTTCATGATCCCCAACTGCGAGGGCATGGACTACCGGCGCTGGGCGGGCACTGTGGACGTGGTCTCGAACAACCACTACCTCATCGCCGAGCGCCCGGACCACCAGATCGAGCTGTCGATGAGCGCCGACCTCACCCGGGCCGTGGCGAACGGCCCGTGGATGGTCATGGAGCACTCCACGTCCGCGGTGAACTGGCAGCCGCGCAACATCGCCAAGACCACCGGCGAGCTGCGCCGCAACTCCCTCGCGCACGTCGCGCGCGGCGCCGACGGGCTCATGTTCTTCCAGTGGCGGGCCTCCCGGGCCGGGGCCGAGAAGTTCCACTCCGCGATGCTCCCCCACGGCGGCACCGACACCGAGGTGTGGCGCGACGTCGCCGCGCTCGGGAACGACCTCAAGAAGCTGTCCGCCGTGGTGGGTGCCGATGTGGCCGCGGACGTGGCGGTCCTGTGGGACTGGGAGTCCTGGTGGGCCCTCGAACTCGAATGGCGCCCCTCGGTGGACCTGAAGTACCGCGAGCGCGTCGAGGCGTACTACGCGGCCCTGTGGCGCGAGCACGTCACCGTGGACTTCGCGCACCCCGAGGCGGACCTGTCGGGGTACCGGCTCGTGGTCGCGCCGTCGTCCTATGTGCTCACCGACGCGGCCTCGAAGAACCTGCGCGGGTATGTGGAGAACGGCGGCCACCTGGTGGTCTCGTACTTCTCGGGGATCGTCGACGAGCACGACACCGTCCACCCCGGGGCGCACCCGGGCGCGCTGCGGGAGACCCTGGGACTGTGGATCGAGGAGTTCCACCCGCTCCACGAGCGTGAGTCGCTGAGTCTCGATTCCGGTGCGGCGGGCCGCATCTGGTCCGAGCACGTGCGCCTCGACGGCGCGGAGGCCGTGGCGCGCTTCGCGTCCGGTCCCGACGCGGGGCGTCCGGCGCTGACCCGGCACGACCTCGGGCGCGGCACCGCGTGGTACGCCGCGACCGCACTCGACGCGGGCACGGGCCTGGACGAGCTGCTGGCGACCGCGATGGACGCCGCCGGAGTCGAACGGCCGCAAGGCGTCCCGGACGGCGTCGAGGTGGTCCGCCGCGGCGCCCACCGCTTCCTCATCAACCACACCGGGCAGGACGTGCAGGTGCCGGGCGCGGGCGTCGACGCGCTCGACGGCACCGCGTACGACGGCCGCGTCCCGGTCCGCGCCGGAGGGGTCGTGGTCCTCGCCGACGCCTAGAAGCCCCGGCGGCCCCGCACTCCCGCGGGGCCGCCGCCAAGAAAATCACCCTCAGGGAGAGTGTCTCAATGAAGAGAAGAACCGCCCTCACCGCGGCAGTCGCCGCCCCGGCACTCGCTGTCCTCGGCAGCGGCACCGCGGCCTCCGCGCAGACCGCGTTCGCCCGCGGCGCCGACATCTCCAGCCTGGCCAAGTCGGAGGCGCTCGGCGGCGTCTACATGTGGTCGGACGGCTGGAAGGAGGACGCGATCTGGATCCTCCAGAAGAGCGGCGTCAACTGGATCCGGCTGAAGGTGTGGGTGAACCCCGCCGACGGCTACAACAACAAGGCGCGCGTCGTCGCGGTCGCCAAGCGCGCCAGGGCCGCCGGCCTGAACGTGCTCGTCGACTTCCACTACTCCGACGTCTGGGCCGACCCCGGCAGCCAGACCAAGCCCGCGGCGTGGGCGAACTACAGCGTCGCGCAGCTGAAGACCGCGGTCTACAACCACACCGCCGACGTGCTCGGCGCGATGGTCTCGGCGGGCGCGGCCCCGCAGATGGTGCAGATCGGCAACGAGCTCAACGGCGGGATGCTGTGGCCCACCGGCCGCTACGACCAGCTCGACAACCTCGCGCAGTTCCTCATCTCGGGTGCGAACGCGGCCTACGCGACCGTGCCCGGGATCAAGGTCATGCTGCACCTCGCCGAGGGCGGCAACAACTCGCTGTTCCGGTGGTTCTTCGACGCCATGAAGAGCCGCGGCGTGCGGTGGGACGCCATCGGCGCGTCCTACTACCCGTACTGGCACGGCTCGCTCTCGGGCCTCCAGTCGAACCTGAACGACGTGGCCGCGCGGTACGCGAAGCCGGTCTACGTCGTGGAGACCGCGTACCCGTTCACGTCGAGCGACAGCGACGGGTTCGCGAACATCGTCTCGTCGTCCACACCCGTCTCCGGCTACCCGGCGAGCACGACCGGGCAGTCCAACATGCTCAAGGCGATCGCCGACGTCGTCAAGGCCGTCCCGAACGGCCGCGGCGCGGGCGTGTTCTGGTGGGAGGCCACCTGGACCGCCGTCAAGGGCAACGGCTGGGACCCGACCGACCCGTCGAGCGGCAACGGCTGGGAGAACCAGGCGCTGTTCGACTACGCGTGGAAGGTCACGCCCGCGCTGAAGACCCTCGGGACCCTCTAGACCGAACCTCCATCCCCCTGGTCGGGGCCGGCCGCGCGGCGCACTCCGCGCGGCCGGCCCCCGAACCCCCGCAAGAGAAAGCGACCCCTGATGAAACGCAGAACCGCCCTCACCGCCGCAGGCGCAGGCGTCTTCGGCATCGCCGCGGCAGCGGCCGTCCCGGCTCTGGCCGAGGCCGTCGGCGACGACCGAGGAAAGCCCGGCGGGAGGTTCGTGCGCGGCGCGGACGTCTCCGGCCTGCTCAAGAACGAGGACTACGGCGCGGTGTACCGCAAGGCGAACGGCCGGCCCGGCGACGCCGTGCAGATCCTCGCCGACAGCGGCGTGAACACGCTGCGCGCGAAGGTCTGGGTGGACCCGGCCGACGGGTACAACGACAAGGACCACGTGGTGGCGCTCGGCAAGCGCGCCAAGCGCGCCGGGATGGACCTCATGGTGGACTTCCACTACTCCGACGCCTGGGCCGACCCCGGGAAGCAGAACAAGCCCGCCGCGTGGGCCGAACTGTCGTTCGCGGACTTGAAGACCGCGGTGTACGAGCACACGGCCGACGTCCTCGGCGCTCTGAGGCGGGCCGGGGTGAAGCCGACGCTCGTGCAGGTCGGCAACGAGACCAACGGAGGGCTGCTGTGGCCCGACGGCAGGTGGGACCAGCTGGAGCAGATGGCGGAGCTGCTGGCCGCCGGGTGCGATGCCGTCCACGACACGGCGCCGCAGGCGAAGGCCGTGCTGCACTTGGCCGAAGGCGGGAACAACGGCGCGTTCACGTGGTTCTTCGACAACGCCGTGGCGAACGGGGTGCCGTTCGACGCGATCGGCGCCTCGTACTACCCGTACTGGCACGGGCCGCTCTCGGGGCTGGAGGCGAACCTGAACGACCTCGCGGGCCGGTACGGGAAGCCGCTCTACGTGGTCGAGACCGCGTACCCGTTCACCACCGGGGACGCCGACGGGTTCGCGAACATCGTCACCGACCCCGAGCCGGTGGCCGGGTACCCGTCGAGCCCCGAGAACCAGGTGCACTGGCTGGAGCAGATCGCCGAGGTCGTCAGGAACGTGCCCGACGGCCTCGGCAGGGGCGTCGTCTACTGGGAGCCGACCTGGACGGGCGTCGCGGGAGCCGGGTGGGACCCGGCCGACCCGTCCAGCGGCAACGGCTGGGAGAACCAGGCCCTGTTCGACTTCGACGGGAAGCCGCTGCCGGGCCTGCGGACGCTCGGGCGGCTCTAGAAGGACCAGGGGCCGAAGCGGCCCCAGGCGATCACGGCGGCGATGAGGAACAGGACGCCGTTGACCACGAGGGCGGAGTACTCGCCCTTGCGCACGTGGTACGCCGCGGCGAGGACCATCGTGAGCGCGAGTCCCGCCGCGGCGAGCGGCGTCAGGACCACGGCGATGCCGGTGGCGGCGGGCAGGATGAGGCCGAGCGCGCCGAGGAACTCGACGATGCCGACGAACTTGACGGTCCCGGCGGAGAAGTCGTTGACCCACGGCATCTGCGGGGCGAGCTTCTCCTTCGGCTGGGTCGCCTTCATCACACCGGCGGCCAGGAAGGCCAGGGCCAGAAGGCCTTGCAGGATCCAGAGCAGGACGTTCATGCGGGCGTCTCCATAACGAATCGACGGGCGCCGCTCCCAAGCGGAGCGGTCTATCCGGTTGCTGGCGCCGAGTGTAACAACACAAGCGGATAGGGCATTCCACTTGGTTAGGATGGCGGCATGGAACCCGACCGCAAGCGCCCCCGCCGCCTCCGCTGCGACGCGGAGCAGAACCGCGAGCGCATCATCGAGGCGGCGCGGCGGGTCTACGAGCGGGAGGGCCTGAGCGCGTCGATGGCGTCGATCGCCCGCGCCGCAGGCGTGGGGATCGCGACGCTGTTCCGGCGGTTCCCGACCCGCACGGAGCTCATCGCCGCGGTGTTCGAGGACGCCATGGAGCGCAACCGGGCCGCGGCGCTCGCGGCCGGGGAGCGCGCGTCGGCGTGGGACGGGTTCCGCGAGTACGTGGAGACCGTGTGCGGGCTCCAGGCGGACAACCGCGGGTTCGCCGAGGTGCTGACGATGAACTTCGGGTCGGCGAAAGTGCTTGAGCGCCACCGGCAGGAGGCGTTCGCGGCGTTCACCGACCTCATCGGCCGCGCGAAGGCCGAGGGGCGGCTGCGCGAGGACTTCGCGCCCGAGGACCTGCTCATCCTCTTGATGGCGAACGCGGGCGTGCTGGCGGCGGCCACCGACGCGGCGGGCGAGGCGTCGCGGCGGCTCGTGGGCCAGATGCTGCGGGCGTTCGCGGTCGGCGCCGAGGAGGCGCTGCCGGAGGCGCCCGCGCCGAAGCGGCTGCTGCGCGGGATGGTGCGGGGGCGCCGCGGGAGCGCCTGCTAGGCCGCTACCCCGCCGCGAGCTTGGTGGCGAAGCCGATCATGACGGCGCCGACGAGGCCGTTCCCGGCCGCGGCGAGGCGGCGGCGGCGCCGGAACACCTGGGCGAGGCCGTCCCCGGCGAGGATGAGCGTGGTCAGGTAGGTCATCGACAGGACCTGGATGATCACGAACAGGACGCCGTAGCTGAGGACCGGGTAGGCGTAGCCGGGGTCCACGAACTGCACGAAGAACGAGACGAAGAACAGGATGGCCTTGGGGTTGAGCAGGCTCGCGACGAGCGCGCGCGTGAAGGGCCGCTCGTTCGGCGACGCGGCGGGCGCGGGGGCCTCCTCGATCGCATCGCCGCGGCGGGCCGCGCGCCAGGACTTCACGCCGCCGCGGATGAGCCCGAACGCGAGGTAGGCGAGGTAGACGACGCCCGCCCAGCGCACCAGGTTGTAGATCAGCGGCGAGGTCGCGAAGACCGAGGCGAGGCCGGCGGCCGTGGCGATCATGAGGACCGAGTCGCCGCAGAAGACCGCGGCCGCGGCCTTGAACCCGTCGCGGCGCCCGCGCCGGGAGGCCACGGACAGCACGTACAGCGAGTTGGGGCCGGGGAGCAGGATGACGAGGACCGAGGCGACGACATAGGTCCACAGGTCGACGGTGCCGAACACGGGCGCTTCCTCTCAACGCGGGGGACGCATCGAAACGGCCGCGCTCGCGCGGCTCAACAGTCCCAGCCTAGCGCGCCGTTGCGAGGTGGCCCTATGCTGTGGCGACCGGGGCCGGCGGCGCGTGCGGGTATGCGCCGCCGGCCCCTTCGCTCACGAGTTGTCGAGGCGCGGGATCACGATCTCCTTGGCGATCAGGCGCACCGCCGCGTAGATCGGGACCGACAGGACGATGCCGACGACGCCGAAGAGCGTGCCGCCCACCAGGACCGCGACGATCGCGGCCAGGTTCGAGACCTTCACCGCGCTGCGCATCACCGTCGGGTAGATGACCCAGTTCTCCAGCTGCTGGTAGGCGATGAAGAAGATCGCCGACGCGACGGCCGTCATCGGCGAGACCGCGAGGGCCACCAGGGTCACCACGACCGCGCCGATCGTGGCGCCGATCTGCGGGATGAGGTCGAGCAGGGCCACCAGGAGCGCGAGCAGCGCGCCGTAGGGGATGTCGACGATCGCCATGAAGATCCACGACGAGACGCCCGCGAACAGGCCGATCGCCAGTGCGCCGATGAGGTAGGCGCCGACCTGCTTGAGGATGCCGTCGAGGATGCGGCCGGTCTGCTCGCGCTTGGAGGCGGCGACCAGGCGCAGCGAGCCCTGGCGCAGCTGCGTGTAGGACGCGAGGATGAAGACGGTGAGGAGGATCGTGGTGACGGTCCAGACCAGGCCGTTGGCGGCGGAGGCCGCGCCGCCAGCGACGCCGCCGAGGGCCTTGGAGATGTTCTCGGCGGTGAGGACGCCTTGGGCGCGTTCGGCCAGGCCCGCTTCGCCGCCGAACTGGGCGGCGAGCTTGCTGCTCATGATCGCGTCGTAGTAGTCGGGGACGTGCTCGACGAACTGCGCGGTCTCGCGCACGAGCGCGGGGATGATCGCCGCGATGCCGCCGCAGAAGACGAGGAACACGCCGAGGAACAGGATCGTCATGGCGAGCCAGCGGGGCATGCCGCGGCGGGTCATGGTGGAGATGATGCGTTCGAGGCCGATCGCGAGGAACGCCGCCACGACCAGGGCCGTGATGACCGTGCTCAGCTCCTGGAGCGACCAGACGAGCGCGTAGGCGACGGCGAGGCCGAGGCCGAGCAGGATGCCCGCGGTGAGCGGGGGGCTCTGGGAGAGGCTTCTGCGCAGCGGCAGTCCGGGTTTGTCGGTCATGGGAGATGTCTAGCAGATTCGGCGGCGGCGCGGTGGAAGGGCCGGTGGCGGTGCCACCGGCCCTTTCGGGTTCGCGTCAGACGGCTTTGAAGCCGCGGGAGAGGAAGCGGCGGGTCTGGTAGAAGCGGGCCCAGGCGATGAGCGCGAACAGGACCAGCAGGATCAGCGGGGTGTAGACCGGGTAGTCCAGGATCGTGGCGTTGAAGATCGCGGCGCCGACCATGAGCAGGCTCAGGCCGATCGCGGCAAGGCCACAGGCGCGCGGGATCAGCAAGCCCACCCCGCCGGCGACTTCGAGCGCGCCCACGGCGTACATGAACCAGTCGCCCCAGCCGATGAGGGCGAACCCCTCGGCGGCGGACTCGACGCCGAACAGCTTCGGGGCGCCGGAGGCGGCGATCATGAACGCGGCCAGCAGCGCCTGGAGGACCCACAGGGTCACGTGCAGGCCCTTGGCGGGGCGCTCGGCGTCGACGGTCTTCTCGATGGCGATGTCGTTGGTGCTCATAGTGTCTCGTACCTTCCGGGAGTATCGGGCTCTCGAAAGTGAAGACGAGGGGGCTCCTCCGGATTCATCGCCGCCGCCGAAGTTTTTCCGGAGCGGGTGTCGGGGGGCGCGGATACGGTGAAGGCATGATCGACAGCCGCCAGGTCCTGAGATACCGCACGCACGTCCAGCAGCTCGACCGCGAGCACGGCACGGCCGCCGACACGGCCGTCCTCGACCTCGGGGTGCAGGACACCGGCCCCGACGGCGCGATGTGGGCGCTGGCGGTCCGCGGCGCCGGCATCAAGGAGGAGGACCTGGTGTGGCTGTGGACGCTGCGCGGCGCCCCGCACGCGTACCGGCGCGCCGACATGGCCGCGGTGGCGGCCGCGGTCGCCCCGTGGTCGGACGCCGACGCGGCCAAGCGGATCTTCGACGCCTCGAAGCCGCTCAAGGCCGCGGGCATCCCGGTCCTGGAGGCGCTCGACACCGTCGCGGCCGAGATGAAGCGGATCGTCACCGCGCCGATGGTCAAGGGCGAGATGTCGACCCGCCTGCACGAGGCGCTGCCGGAGCCGTACCAGCGGTACTGCCGCTCGTGCGACGCGGTGCACCTGTACGAGATGCCGTTCCGCCTCGCCGCGGTCCACGCCGGGCTCGAACTGGAGGCGCACACCTCGCCGCCGGTCCTCAAGCCCGTCAAGGGGTTCAAGCCCGCGAAGGCGTTCCCGCAGCGGCTCGACCCGGTCCGGGCCTACCTGCACCTGTGCGGGCCCGCGACGGTGAAGGAGGTCGCCGAGTACGTCGACTCCCCCGTCAAGGAGGTCAAGGCCCACTGGCCCGCGGACGCGGTCGAGATCGACGTCGCGGGCGAAAAGCGGTGGATCCTCGCCGGGGACGAGGCGGCCCTGCGCGAGGCCGACGCCGAGGCCGTCAGGCTCGTCGGGCCTTACGACCTGCTGCTCCAGTCGCGGGACCGGAAGCTCCTCGTCGACGACCCCGCCAAGGCGAAGGCCCTGTGGCCGGTCCTCGGCCGCCCCGGCGCGGTCCTCGCCGGGGGCCGGATCGCGGGGCTGTGGCGGCCCCGCAAGTCCGGGAAGAAGTTCACGGTGCTCCTCGAACCGTGGGAGCAGTCGTTGGACCGCCAGGCGATCGGGGTCGAGGCCGAGCGGCTCGCGGCCTTCCGCGGCACCGCGCTCACCGCCGTGGAGTACGCGGACTAGCGCTTCGCCGTCAGGTTGTCGACGAACAGGCCGTAGTCGCCGAACGCGTCGTCGATCATCGCCGGGTGCAGCCCGTAGTGGACCATCGAGTACTCGTGGCCGCGCTGGTCCCGCGGGCGGTCCAGCGCCTCTTCGAGGTTCCGCTCGTCCGCGTCGGTCCACTTGAGGTCGAGCTGCTCGAACAGCGCGGGGACGGCGCGGGTCGGATCGGCCATCATCGCGTGGTACGACACGTCCACGGTGGTCTCGCGGGGCATCTTGATGCGCTCCCGGCGGGCCCGGTCGACCATCTCGGGGAGGATGCGCAGCCAGGTGCGGCCGATCTCGTGCGGGTCCACCGAGCCGGGCCGGTTGTGCAGGTACGCGAGGGACTCGGCCATCGAGCACATCGAGCCCATGACGGTGTGCGGGTCGCGGTGCGTCCACACGAACTTCGCATCCGGGAACACCGCGTGGATCGCGGCGGTCTCGCCGAGGCAGTCGGGGTGCTTGAGCATCCAGCGCGGCGTCGGGCGCCGGTACTGGAGGATCTGGAGCGTGTCGCGCACGAACCGGTAGTCGGGACGGGCGTCGTAGGTCGACATGAACTCGATGTACTCCGGCATGGGCGCCATGGTGTTGTGCAGGCGGCTCTGGTTGAGCAGGAAGTAGATCTCCTCGACCCAGTCGGAGCGGACCGGGTGGATGCGGCCCCACGAGGGGCTGAGGGTGAGGATCTGGTCGAGCTTGCGCTGGGTGCGGCGGCGCAGCCGCTGCTCCTCCTCGACGGTGCGGGCGAGCCCGATGTTGTCCATCTCCCACATGTACGGTCCGCGCCCGCCTTGGGCGTTCGCGAGGATCTTGTGGGTCAGCGTGGTCGCCGTGCGCGGCAGGCCGATCACGAACACGGGCGCCTCGATCCGCTCGCGCCTGACCTCCGGATGCCGGCCCTGGAGGCGGCGGACGCGGAACAGGTTCCCGATGCGGGTCCTGATCATGTCGTGGACCGAGAGCCAGCCGACGCCGCTGAGCGACTCGACGGCGGCGATGCGGTGCAGGAACCACCGCAGGTGCTCCAGGGACCGCTCGTCCTCCTCGGTGAGCACGGCCCCGTCGAGGTCGGAGCGCTCGGTCAGGAGGATCTTGTCGAAGACCCGGTCGGGGTCGCGGCGGGCCTTGGCGGCGGGGGCGGTGAGGGTGTTGACGAGTCGCATCTTCGCGGTGGTGCGGCGCATGGGAAAGGGGTCCTCTCTCCGTCGGCATTGGACACCGGATCGGGCGGATTCCCACGTACCGTAGCGCAATCGGTGCGCACGGAAAAGACCCGCGCGTCGCCTTTGTCACGTGCAGGCGGACCGCGCGGGTCTGAACTGTATTTCCGATTCATTCCATCGGATTAGTGCAATTGGAGACGGAAGGCGCGGCTATTCGCCGGTCTCGCCGTCGATGGATTCGCGGATGAGGTCGGCGTGGCCGTTGTGCCGGGCGTACTCCTCGATCATGTGGGTGAGGATCCAGCGGAGCGACGGCTTGCGGCCGTCCTCCCACGAGCCGTGCGCGAGGCGGTCGAGGCCGCCGTCGGCGAGGGCCTCGGCGGTGAGGGCGCGGGCGCGCTCGACGTGCGCCGCCCACAGGGCCCGGAGCTCGTCGGGGGTGTCCTGCGCCGCCGAGTGCCACTCCCAGTCCCGGTCGGCCTTCCAGTCGACGTCGTCCCACGGCTCGCCCATGGGGCGGCCGAACAGGCTGCGGGAGAACCAGCTCACCTCGACGAGCGCGAGGTGCTTCATCATGCCGCCCAAGGTCATCTTGGAGGGCGGGAGCGAGGTGTAGAAGCCGGCGGCGTCGAGGCCGCGGGTCTTCCACTCGAAGGTGGCCCGCTGGAAGTCGAGGAAGCCGATGAGGGTGGCGGCCTCGTCCCCGGCAGCGGGCGGCTCGGGGCGGCCGCGGTCGTCGATGATCGTCATGTCCGGACTCTAGCGGACCGGTGCGCGGGGCTGCGGCGCAATCGGTTTCCGGAAGTTCCGGAGCATGGCGACACTGGTCAAGCTATTTACATACCTCGATGTTTATCGGTAACCTGGTCCTGCGGCCGGGTGCATTCCGGAACTGTTTGGAACTTCCGGCCCGCGCCGCATCGAGAGAGGCGAGGCAATGGCAATCCCAGTGAGAACGAGGCTCAAGGCGGTGCGCGCAGCGCTGCTGGCGGCCGCCCTGGCCGCCACCATGGCGGCCGCCGCGCTGAGCGCCAGCGCGCAGGGCGACGACTCGGCCGACCCGGTGCAGGCCGAGGCGCTGCCCACGAGCTACTCGTGGAGCTCCAGCGGGGTCCTGGCGGGCCCGAAGCCCGACTCGTCCCACCCGAGCATCGCGGGCCTGAAGGACCCGTCGGTGGTGTACTCGGGCGGGAAGTGGCACGTGTTCGCGTCCATCGCGAACTCCGGCGGGTACAACATGGTGTACTTCAACTTCACGGACTGGTCGCAGGCGGCGTCGGCGACGCACTACTACCTGGACCGGTCGGGGATCGGCACCGGGTACCGGGCCGCGCCCCAGGTGTTCTTCTACGAGCCGCAGAACCTCTGGTACCTGGTGTACCAGGACGGGAACGCGGCGTACTCGACGAACGCGGACATCAACAACCCCGCGGGCTGGACGGCGCCGAAGCACTTCTACTCGGGGATGCCGCAGATCATCAGGGACAACATCGGCAGCGGCTACTGGGTGGACATGTGGGTCACCTGCGACGACGTCAACTGCCACCTGTTCTCCTCTGACGACAACGGGCACCTGTACCGGTCGCAGACCTCGGTGGCGAACTTCCCGAACGGGATGAGCGAGCCGGTGATCGCGATGCAGGACTCCAACAAGTACGCGCTGTGGGAGGCCAGCAACGTGTACAAGGTGCAGGGCTCGAACCAGTACCTGCTGCTGGTGGAGGCGTTCGGGAGCGTGGGCCGGTACTTCCGGTCGTGGACGTCGACGAGCATCGCCGGGCCGTGGACGCCGCTGGCGGACTCGAACGCGAACCCGTTCATGGCGGCGTCCAATGTGACGTTCCCGGGCGGGGCGTGGACGGAGGACATCAGCCACGGCGAGATGGTGCGCGCGGGCGTGAACCAGAAGCTGGAGATCAGCCCGTGCAACATGCGGTACCTGTACCAGGGCGTCGATCCGAGCGCAGGCGGCGACTACAACAGCCTGCCGTGGCGCCTGGGCCTGCTGACGCAGACGAACACGGCCCCGGGCTGCGGCGGCGGCGAGGAGACCTCCGACCCGCCGACGACCACGCCGCCGCCGACCGGAGGCGCCTGCACCGCGGCGGTGTCGGTGGCCGGGAGCTGGAACGGCGGCTGGCAGGGCAAGGTCACCGTGACCGCCGGCTCGGCGGCGATCAGCTCCTGGAAGCTGACGTGGACCTGGCCTGGCTCGCAGACGATCAGCTCGGCGTGGAACGCGACGTGGTCGCAGTCGGGGTCGGCGGTGACGGCGACCAACGTGAGCTGGAACGGCGCCGTGGCGGCGGGCCAGTCGCGCGAGGCGTTCGGCTTCATAGCGAACGGGGCGACGGCGACGCCGCAGGTGACGTGCTCCACTGCGTGATCAGAAGGGCCGCTTGACGAGCCGGTGCCCGCTCCCCCGGATCTGGGGAGCGGGCACCGGAAGCTGTTTCAGGGCAAGAAAAAAGGCCCCACCGCAACGAACCGAAACGACGAAAGCCTTAGAAATGAAACGATGACCTTCTTTTGCTAACGCTTTTTCTTTCCACAGACTATTTGTCCACTACATACACTAACTTTAAGTATCACCGAGACCTCTCAAGTATAAGGCCCGGACGCCTTTGCGGTCAAGGCGTCCGGGCCGTGCTTTACGTAAATCGGCTGTTCAGCCGATGTCGAATTGCACCAACAGGTAAGCGCGGCGCACGTCCTCGGGCAGCAGCGAGTCGTATTCGGCGGCGCCCGCCCGCTTGAGCCCCATGCGCCACTCCCCCAGCATCGGCGGGGCCGGCACGGGGGCGACGGCCGAGTGCGGGGCGCCCCCGAATCCGGGGTCGTTCGCACCCGGGACCTCGCTGGAGGAGGGCTGGCCGGGGAGGCGCCACTTGACGGTGAACGCGTCGGTGTGGACGGTGTCGATCACGAGGTCGGCGGCCGAGACCTTGACGGGTTCGCCGGCGGCGCGCACGCGGGCCCAGAACGGCAGGTGCTCGGGGGTGAGCGTGAAGACGAGTTCCTGGTCTTCGCCGTCCTCGGGGTGGAGCATGCGGTGCCAGGCGGTGCCGAACTGCTCCTCCAGGGCGAACAGGGCCGCGCCGGAGGTCGGGAGCACCGCGTCGATGTTGTCGACGGCGAGGCCCGCGAGGCCGGGCCCGCCCGCGCGGGCCGTGTAGTCGAGGTGGAGCACCACGTCCGTGATGGACCCGAGGTCGAACTGGTTGTGGGCCTTGGGGAGCGAGAGCGTCCATTCGCTGACGGCCCCGGCGCCCTCGAAGGGCAGGAACCGCTCGTCGTCGAAGCGGAGCTCGAACATGCCGCGGTCGTTGACGGCGTGGCTGGTGGCGATGGCGGTGGTCGGCACGGGGCTCTTCCAGAACCGCGGGTCGCCCCCGGCGAGGGGGTCGCCGTAGCCGCCCGCGACCGAGTCCGTCAGGCGCACCCCGTTGTTGGTGACCGCGAGCGTGCAGTTCACGGAGGTGTAGGGGCCGACGACGCACGGCACGGACAGGGCCGCGGACTTCAGGCGGCGGCGGTAGTGGCCGGGGTAGTCGAGGTCGAACAGCCACTCGGGCAGCAGGATCGAGGCCTGGCCGGTGAGCTTGAGCGCGAGCAGCGCGAGCGGGTCGACCTGCGCGAGCGAGACGTGCTTGGTGAGTTCGAGGTCCCGCAGGTGCTTCTCCATGTAGGAAGACTCCATGCGGCGCAGGTCGTTCGTGAGCCGCTCCGGGGCGAGGAGGCCCTTGCGCAGGGAGTCCCAGTACCCGAACTGGATGAACGAGGCGTCCGGTTCGGCCAGCTCGAACTGGTAGGACTGCTGCGCGAGCATCGCGGTGTCGAACGCGATCTGGTACGCCTGGAAGTAGACCGTGGCGACCTTCCCGAGCATCCAGTCGTACAGCTCCTTGTCGGTGTACTTGGAGCGCAGGAACTCCTCGACGGCCTCGGCGTCGGCGGTGGCCTGGAGCTGGTTGTTCGCCTCGGCGGTGGCGATCTGCTCGCGGATCGCGGCGGCGGCGAGCTGGGCCTCCAGCTGGGCGAGGTCGTTCACGGCGACGTCGCGGTTGAACTGGTGGTCGTCGAAGTCGCGGGTGTAGCGGCCCTGCGTCTCGGCCATCGCGGCGCCGGTCATGAGCATCCCGGCGAAGCCGCCGATCATCGCGGCGGTGTTCGACAGGTACCCGGAGACGTTGGAGCCGCCGATGGACATGCTCACGTTCGGGGAGCCGCCGAACCCGGCGATGCCGATGCTGAAGTCGGGGATGAGGCTGGCGCCGCCGGCGATGCCGGACATGATGGCGGACACGGCGTTCCCGGCCAGGCCGAGGCTCTGCATGACGACCGCGGCGATCTCCTCGCCGTTCATGCGCGGCACCGAGCCGTGGAACGCGATCCGCGTGTCGATCGCAGCGCGCCCGGCTTCGAGGGCGGCCTTGTCGGCGGCGGCCTCGTCCACCTGGAGGTCGCGCACGGCCTGGATCGCGCGGTTGAGCGCGGCCTCCTGGGTGGCGCGCAGGAGCGCGAGCTCCTCGGCGTCGCGGGTCTCCAGGATGCGCAGGAGCTTGTCCCCCATGGCTCTCAGCTCCGAGAGCAGCTCGGCGGCGCGGGCGGCGAGGACCCGGAACCGGTAGCGGGTGTCGGCGGCGGTGAACAGGCCCAGGACGCTGGAGAGGTCGGCGCCCGCGGCGGCGGCCTTGACGAGCATCCCCGGGTCCAGGGGCGGCTCGAACAGCGGGAGCTGGCGGAAGACGCCCTCGATGTTGAGGCCGTGGCGGACCTTGAACAGCCGGTCGGCGACGGTGTCCCAGTAGCCGAGGAGCCGGTCGTTCACGGGGATGCCGAAGTACTTCACCTCCAGGTGCGGGAGCGGCTCGCCGCCGCCCTCGTCGGGGCCCGCGGCGATGTCGAGCGGCGGCGCGAAGCCTTCGAGGACCGCGGCCACGTCCTGGTTCCCGAACGGGTCGAGGGCGCCTTCGGCGGTGAGCTGCGCGTAGGACTTGTCGGCGCGCTCGGGCGGCGGCACGCTCTCGGGTCGCCGGCCGAGGATCTCCGCGGCGAGGGTGTACAGGAGCACGGCCTGGTTGATCGATTCGAGGGTGTCGCGCCGGAACTGCTGGTCGGCCCAGCCGATGAGGTTGTCGAGGTACTTCATGACGATCGCCTTCTGGTAGGCGACCGGCCGGTGGCGGGCGATCGTGTGCGGCGAGAACGGGTGGTTCTTCCAGGCGCGCAGCTCGTCGAGGTGGTCGCCGATGTCGCCGAGGATCGACTCGATGCGCTGCTGCCGGTAGTCCTCGCTCGTGTGGTCGAAGAACGGCTTTGTGACCCAGTACCGCTGGGGCGCCTCGTCGCCGTCGGTGCTCGTGGGGTCGAAGATCCGGTGGTACCAGCGCATCGCCTCCTCGAACCGCTGCTCGGCGGTGAGCTTCGCGGCGATGAGCATGGGCGCGTGGAAGAACAGCTCCCAGTTGTACGCCGAGTACGCGCCGCCGCGGGTGAAGTCCACGCCCCCTTGGGCGGTCGGGTCGATCGCGTTGCCCGGCTGCGGGCCGTACGCGAACTGGGTCTGCGCGGTCGGCGCGATGCTCTGCTGCGGGCGCGTCACGAGCCCCTCGACCCCCTTGGTGTCCAAGGAGGCGAGGAAGTCCGAGGCGTGCGGGTGCCAGAACGGGTACCAGCGGTGCCCGAGCGTCGCCACGGGCACGTGGATCCAGAAGTCCCCGGCGACCCCGTGGAAGCGCATCGGGACCGTGGTGACGACCTGGGTGCGCTTGACCCAGTAAGCGCGCTCGCGGTCCTGGAAGACCATCGGGGACGCCGGGTCGTCGTTGAACTGGCGGGCGTGCGGGGCGAGCACCAGCTCCGCGGGCGTGCGCGCGGCGGAGAGGAGCTTGCGGGTGTCGTCCCACCCGACCATGACGTCCACTGCGGACCCGAGCGCGGCGAGGCGGCCGTTCGCGAAGCGCATCGTCGCGGGCTTGCGGAGCTTCGGGGAGCGCTCCGCGGACGTCAGGGCCGTGATGCCGCGGCCCTTCTCGCCGAAGTTGGTCTGCACGTGCCACAGCGAGTCGGCGGTGAACAGCGTCCCGTCGGAGCGGCGGGTGTAGTTGCCGTACATGGGCTTCATCTTCAGGTCCAGGACCTCGCCGGTGAACACGTACGACGAGGAGTGCCAGGGCCAGTGGAGCGCCGAGTACGCGCGGCGGGTGAGCCGCTCGTGCGAGTCGGTGAACTCGTCGTAGAAGCGGCCGTCGTTGAACTCGATCGAGGAGGAGATGTACACGTCGAGCCACAGCTGGTTCGCGCGGTGCCGCGGCTTGAGCGTGTACGACGAGCGAGGGCGCGGCCACGGGTGGATGAGCTTCTCGCCGCTGGTGCGCCGCGCCGTCCACCCGTCGGGGGTCCGCTCGGACCACGCGAGCTCGATCTCCAGGGTCCGGGCCGGGTCGGCGGTCGGGTTCGGCGAGTCGGTGATCTGGGCCGGGGGCTGGCGCTTGGGCGACTGGGTCTTCTCCTCGAACTGGAGCCAGAACAGGTGGAGGCGGTCGCGGAAGACGACGGGGATCACCTGGTCGGAGGCGATGTCGACGTCGATGCGCTCCCAGCCGGTCCACTCGTTGTAGGCGAGATCGAGGGAGCGGTAGTAGCAGTGGCTCGGCTGGGAGGCCGAGCGGGCGACCACGTGCAGGCGGTCCGCCGAGGCGGTCCGCTGGTGGTAGATCCCCAGGGTCTGCATATGCGCGACCTCCACGAGCTTGCGGAGGTAGTCGCGGTAGGCGGCCTCGGCGTTCGCGTCGGTCAGCTCCCCTTGGGCCAGGCGGTCTTCGAGCTCCTTGAAGAACGGGGTCTTGTCGTCGCGCAGCTCCGCCTCGATCCAGTTCTCCGGGTACAGGAAGACCTTCCGGTTGGCCTCCCAGAGCCGGTAGCCGCTCATCCACTCCCACTGGCTCCACGAGTCCAGCGACGTCGTGTCCGCGGTCTGCGCGGCCGTGATCCGCACCAGCGGCAGCTCCAGGTTGAGCAGGCACCGCTGCGCGAACAGCTGCACCGAGCTGATCGCCTGCTTGAGGCGGGAGGTGAGCTGCACGGAGGTCATCTCCGTGTCGAGGAGGAACCAGCGCTGGAGGTCCGCGGCGTCCTTCCAGTGCCGCGGGTTCGCCCACTCGCGGCCCTCGGCGAGGACGGTCGGCGAGGTGGTGCGCAGCGAGTGCTCCACGAGGTACGCGGTGAGGGCGTCGCGGCGGGCCTCGCGCAGCGGGTCCTGGAGCTCGGGCATGAGCGCGAGCCACGCGCCGGTGTCGTACTTGGACTTCATGGTCTGGCGCAGGTGCTCGGCGGCGAGGCGCTGGGCGCCGCCGGTGTCGTCGTCGCGGTCGACCCACCGGAGGGCGTCGGCGGCGGGGACGGCGAGGCGGCGCAGGGCCTCGGCGGCGGCGCGCACGCGGGTGAGCGCGTCGACGTCGGCGTAGAACGCGGGGTCGCCGCCGTCGAGTTCGGCGAGGTCGGCGGCGTGCCAGCCGGTCAGGGCCTCCACGGCGGCGCGCACGTCGGCGACGGGGTCGCCCGCGGCCGCGGCGTCGAAGACCTCCGGCCAGCCGGACTCCTCGGGCCGCGGGTACCGGTGCCGCAGCACCAGCCACGCCGCGAGCCGCCGCCATTCCTGAAGGGACGCGGCCGGATCGGCGGGCCCGGCGGGCAGCGAGCCGGGGTGCAGCCACCCCGAGGCCGCGGCGCGGTCCATGAGCCACGGCAGGTCGGTGGCGTCGATCCGCATGCGCCGCACCAGGTACGCGGCCTTGTGGAGGAGCCGCCAGGTGTGGAAGAGCTCGGCGAACGCCGCCTCGGTGAGCGGGTGCGCGTACTCGCCGTCCTCGTTCTGGGCCATGAGGTCGGGGTTCGCGAACACGTCCCACAGGGCGGGCCGCAGCAGGTCGAGGAGGGTCACGGCCTGCTCGTCCGGGAGGGAGAACGTGGCAGCGACGGTGGCGGCGATCTGGCCGTTCACCTCCTCGGCGGGGGTGGTCCGCAGGCTCTCGCGCAGGGCGTCGAGCTGCTCGGCGATCGCCTCGGCCCGCTGGCCGAACGGCGCGTCGGGCCGGTCGTTCAGGAGCCAGTCCAGTTCGGACACCGTCAGGCCCGCGGCCTTGGCCTCGGCGTGGCGGTCGGCCAGCGCGAGGGTCGCGTCCGGGCCCGCGTACGGGTCGGGGAGGTCGGCGGCGGCGAGGTCGAGGAGCGCGAGGTACTCGGCCACGGGCAGGCGCAGGGCCTCGGCGAGGACGGTGTGGCGCAGCGGGACCGTGAGGTCGGCGACGGTGAGGTTCGGGCCGGTGCGGGCGAGGAGGAGGTCGAGGTCGGCCTCCCCGGCGCGCCAGGCGGCGGCGAGGGCGGGCCGGTGGTCGGCCATGGGCTCGGTGCCGGGGAGCGGCAGGTCGAACGCGGGGTCGGGCGGGTCGAGGAGGTTGGGGTTGGCGAAGAGGTCGGCGTACGGGGAGCGGGCGCCGTCGGGGCCGGGTTCGGTGCTGAGGGGCGCGTAGAGGGTGATGGCGGCTTCGAAGGGGAGGCGCAGGCGCTTCGCGAGTTCGGCGAAGGCGGCGAGGCGGCGGAGGGCGGCGGCGTCGAGGGTGCCGCCGCCGATGCCGGGGGCGCGCAGGAGCCGGTCGAGCTGCCTTGGGGTCCAGGAGGTGTGGCGCCAGAGGCGGATGAAGCGGTGGACGCGGTCGTAGCGGGCGGGGCCGAGGCCGGTGAGGGTCTGGAGTTCGAGGTCGCAGGTGCCGTCGGGGCGTTCGAGGGCGATGGTCCCGGCGGCGTGGATCCAGGTGGTGTCGAGGAGGTCGAGGAGTTCGGCGTAGGTGACGCCCGCGTGGTGCATGAATCCGAGGACGCCGGTCTCGGCGTCGGTGGTGTCGAGGCCCCAGACGTCGTCCTGGTCGGTCTGGTTCGGGGCGGGGGCGGTGATGAGCGCGGCGTCGAGGGTGGAGAGTCCGAAGTACTCGGCGGCGGCGGAGGCGAGGGCGGTCGGGGTGGCGGGGCCGAGGAGGCGCATGAGTTCGTGGCGGGGGACGCCGAGGTGGGCGAGGAGGACGCGGGCCTCCTCCTGCCAGGCGTTGAAGGCGCCGCGCACGGGGAAGCGGGCGGCCTTGACGGTCTCGTAGGCGGGGGCGTGGAGGTGTTCGGGGACGGCGCGCAGTTCGGCGGCGGTGCGGGTGGTCTGGGGCTGGGCGGCGCCGGGGGCGGCGGCGCGTTCGAGGAGTTCGTTGACGAGGTCGATGTAGGGCAGGGCGGTGTCGGTGTTGGGGCAGTTGAGGAGCAGGTCGTCGATGTCGGGGCGGCGGGCCTGGAGGACGGTGAGGACGGTGTCGGTCCCGCCGGTCTTGGCGGGCCGGGTGGAGAGGAAGCGGAGGAGGTCGGCGAGGTAGGCGGCGGGGCCGTACACGGATTCGCAGTGCCCGCAGTCGCAGTAGTCGAGGCCGCCGAACAGGAGCGCGAGGTCGGGGACGTCGCCGAGGACGCCGGTGGCGTCGGCGAGGGTGATCTGCTGCGGGCCGAGGGCCTGGGCCTGGCCGGGGGCGTGGTCGGAGCGGAAGGCGGCGACCTGGCCGAGGACGTGGGCGTAGGCGATCTGGGCGGCGGAGTGGACGTGGGCGACGGCGAGGTCGTCGACGCCGTGGCCTTTGAGCTTGGCGGCGAGTTCGGCGCGGTCGAGGGCGGCGATCTGGCCCGCGGAGTGGAGGTGCTCGGCGAGGAGCGCGGCGCCGGTCTTGTGGTCGGGGGCGAGGCGCACGGCGCGCTGCTGGACGCGCAGTTCGGCGCGCAGGTCGGGGTCGAGGTCGAGTCCGGCGGTCCTGGCGTAGGCGTCGAGGCCGGTGGCCTTGAGTTCGAGGTCGGGGTGATCGTCGATGAACGCGGCCGACTGCGCGAGGAGGGCGAGGCCGTGGCCGTCGGTGCGGCCGAGCTCGGCGATGAGCGCGGTGGTCGGGTAGTGGGCGGCGGCGGTCGCTTCGAGCTTGCGGGCGTAGGTCTCCGCGGCTTCGCCCGCGGGGTGTCCGGCGTCGGCGACGACGGCGTCCCAGTCGGCGCTGGAGAGGCGCGCGAGGTGGCGGGTAGAGGTGAGGTCGGGTTCGCCGGGGTCGTCGATGCGGGCTTTGAGGAGGGCGGCGACGGGCGCGTAGCCGTCGGCGATGGCGGCGGCCTCGACGGCGGCGGCGACGTCGGCGACCACGTCGTCGCCGCCGAGTTCGCCTGCGGCGCCGGTGAGGTCGGTCCAGAACGCCTCGCTGGTGCCGCCACTGGCGAGGAGCATCGCGGCGACGCCGTCGTAGTGGGCGGCGTCGAGCTGCGAGGAGTCGAGGAGCTGGCGCAGGGACGCGTCGCCGCCGACGGGCGGGGCGTCGAGGACGGCGGTGACGGACCGGGTGTTGAGTGCGGCGAGCACGGCCTCCTCGTCGCGGACGATCTCGATGGGGACGAGGTTGTCGTCGGCGGCGCGCGCGAACGCCTCGGCCTGCCGCTCGGGGCCGAGGAGGAGGATGCCGGAGGCGGTGGCGGCGGTGAGCTCGCCGATGCGGGTCCACTCGTCGGTGGCGGCGAGGAGTTCTTCCGGGAGCGTGCCGGGCAGGCCCTGAGCGATGAATCCGAAGTAGACGGCGGCGCCGAGGACGGGGTCGCCGACGTGCTTGGCGGCGCGCACGGCGAGGACCAGGCGCATGACCTCGTACTGGGTGAGCCCGGATTCGAGGGCGGCGACGGTGACGTCGTTGCGCTCGCCGTCCTCGACGAGGTCGGTGACGCCGAGGCCCCCGAGGACGGCGTCGAGGGCGGCCCGCTGCGTCTCGTAGAGGGAGGGGCCGCGGTAGGGCCGGTCCCCGGCGGTCTGGTTGGTCCACTGGATCGGCGTGGGGTTGAACAGGATCCGCGACCCGAGCGGCGCGCTGTCGGGGCCGGTGAAGGTGACGACGAGGTGGAGCGGCTTGACGACCTCCTTGGTGTTCGGGTCGCGCGGCGGGTCGTACGGGAGGTCGTAGAAGCCGGTCTCGCCGGTGACGCGGGTGGCGATGGTCGCGCCTTCGCCTGCGAGGGAGCGGAACGCGAGCCGGACCTTCGCGCCCTTGACGGGCCGCCACCGGTCGTCGCGCACCGAGCCGCGGAGCCGGTAGTGCGCGAGGGGCTGCTCCGATGCGGGGAGCGCGGCGAGGAGGTCGCGGTTGAGGGCCTTGACGGTGGGCCCGTCGAGCGCGCCGGTCTGCGGGAGGCGCTTGGCGGCCTGGAACGCGAGGACGGCCTGCCGGGTGGCCTTGCCGTAGCGGGCCTCGCCGTGCTCCCCCATGGGGATCGCGTACCCGAAGTGGGCGAGGGCCTGCTGGGCGGCGGCGACGTGGCCGCCGCGCATGTTGAGCTTCGCGCCGCGCTTGAGCGGGGACAGGCCGAGCGCGGACTTCACCTTGAGGGTCTTGACGGGCGCGGGCTTGGAGGCGGCGACGGCGTCGAGCTTGTCCATGGTGGCGAGGTCGAAGCGGCCGGAGGCGGGGAGGCGGTACTTGGCCTGGAAGGCGCGCAGGGCGGCCTGGGTGCCGGGCCCGGCCTGGCGGGCGTTGAGCTCGTCGGCGCCGATGGGGACGTCGAGCTTCGCGATCGTCAAGGCGCGCAGGAGGGTCCGCTGAGCCTTGCCGAACTGGGTGCGCGAGCCGAGGCGGGCGTTGAGGGCTTCGGCGCGGAGGCGTTCGACGAGGGCCTCGTCGAGCCACCAGGAGACGCCGCGGGCCTTGGTGCGCTGGCGGAACTGCTGGATCGCGGCGGCCGTGGAGGTGCCGACCTTGCGCGAGGCGAGTTCGGCCGGGTCGATGCGGTGGCCGAGGGAGGTCAGGAGCGCTTGGACCTTCGCGGCGCGGTGGGGCGCGTCGGTGAAGTAGCGGTGCTCCAGCTCGCGCTTGATCTGCCCGGCGGTCTCGGGGGTGACGACGCCGGTGCGCACGAGCCCGGCGGCGGCCTGGAGGCGCCGCACGGCGTCCCTCGTGGACGGTCCGAGGCGGGACTCGGCGACCTCGGCGGGGTCGATCGCGTGCCGCAGGCGCGCCAGCGCGGCCTGGAGGGCGGCGACGTCGCCGCCGGTGGGCTCCTCGACGAAGCCGGGGAGCTGGATCGCCATGGTGCGGTCCGGGTCCGCGCCGGGCGGGGCCGCGGCCGTCTCGACGGGCAGCGCGAGCCTGCGGATCGCCTCGGGGCTGAAGTGCCGCTTCGGCTGGGTCATGTCGGGTCCTCTCTGTGCTGCGGCGGTCCCGTGGATCTCGCAA
Source organism: Glycomyces artemisiae (assembly GCF_003002955.1). GTDB lineage: Bacteria > Actinomycetota > Actinomycetes > Mycobacteriales > Micromonosporaceae > Glycomyces > Glycomyces artemisiae. Next base: position 127,690 of record NZ_PVTJ01000009.1, on the reverse strand, counting down.
GCGGGGTGACTGCGCGGTGGTCGGTGCCGTTGTGGCGCTAGGGGGTCGGGTGGTTCGGGTCAGTCGGTGAACATCCGGTACAGGCCGTAGAGGCCGGCGCCGATCCCGGTGACGATCCCGATCCCGATGAGGACGGGCGAGCCGATGATGCAGCCGATGACGAGCGCGACGCCGCCGACGGCGGCGGCCGCGTTGAACGCGAACGAGGTCCAGTCGCCGCGCTGGTAGTCCTCGTAGGCGAGGTAGCCGGAGATGAGGGCCTGCGCGACGCCGCCCGCGACGCCGGCCGCCCCGCGGGCGATCCCGGCGGTCCGGGCGAGGTTCGCGGAGTGGAGCCCCCGCACGCCGAGCGCGGTGCGCGCGCCCACATAGGTGGCCCCGGCGGCGAACTCGACCCCGGCGGCGCCGTACGCGCCGTAGCGGACCGCGCGGTTCTCGATGGACGAGGCGCCCCAGACGGTGACGGCGGGCCCGGCGAGCATGAGCGCGTTGCCGCCCCAGCGCAGTCCGGTGCGCAGGCGGGTGCTGTTGCTCCAGTGGCCCATGTCGGCGGTGCGGGCGACCCCGCCCGCGGGGACGTCCTCGACGGCTCCGGCGGCGCGGGCGCGCCGGTCGGCGTGCATCGCGCTGGAGCCCTGGGAGCTGTTGATGCCCCGGGGCCAGTAGCGGTGGTCGACCGGGCGCACGAACTCGCCGGGCTGGCGGACGATGTGCTGGAGCTCGACCATGTGGTCGACGGGGTTCGCGGGCGAGCGCAGGCCGCCGTTGGCGGCGTCGAACGCGTCCATCAGGCCCTCGTTGGCGGCGCGGATGTCGGAGGTGCGGGCCGAGCCGCGGCCGGTGTGCGCGGGGTCGGCCGAGCGCAGGCCCACGCCGCGGTCGCCTTGGATGCGCTGGCGGTAGGCGTTGATCTTGGCGTCGTCGAAGTTGTTGGGCACCTCCAGGGTCTCGCCGGGCGGCCCGGCGCGGAACGCCTCGCGTCCGGCGGCGCCGATGCCGGGCCCGGCCGGTGCGCCCGCGCCCTCCCCGGTCTCGCCGCCGTCGCCGGTCTCGGCGCCGGTCCCGGTGCCCGCGTCGGCGCCGGTGCCCGCGTCGCCGGACCCGGTGCCGTTCGCGCCCGCTCCGGCGTCGGGGGCCTGCCCTGCGTCCGCACCGCCGTCGGCCGCGTCGCCGCCGCCGTCGGCGTGCACGGTGATCTCCATGTCGTCGCTGGTCGCCTCGCCGGGGTCCTGGTAGGGCTCGGCGAAGTACCAGGAGCCGTCCTCCCAGGTGGGCAGGGTGTGCAGGTACGGGAAGTACCGCTGGGCCTCGCGCAGGACGTCGGCGGGGTCGGCGTTGGGGTTGGCCCAGATCTCGGGGTCGCCGTCGGGGATGGGGACGTGGACCTTGTCGCCGGGGGCGCTCGCGGGCGCGTCGGCCGGGGTGTCCTGGGTGCCCTTCGGGTCGATCCTGCCGACGGGGTCGTTCCCGCAGTAGGCGTACAGGTTCGGGCCCGCGCCGGTCCCGGCGGGGTCGGCGCCGGTCCACCTGCCGAGCCAAGGCGCGTACATGCGCGAGCCGTAGTCGTAGAGGCCGGTCTCCTCGTCGCGCTCCTTGCCGTGGAAGCGGTAGCGCTTGAGGCTGTGGTGCTCGCCGGGCTTCGCGGAGCGGTAGGCGGTGGAGCCGTACGGGTGGTACTCCTCGTAGGAGACGACCGCGCCGTCCTCACCGGTCTCCACTGTGGCCGAACCGACGTGGTTGCCGTACTGGTACCGGAAGACCGGTTCGCCGAGCGGCGCGCCGTCGGTCCCGGCGGTGTCGGTCACGAGGACGTCGGCGCGGGCGAAGCGCCCGGCGTCGTCGGTGAACTGGATCGTGCGGCGCTCCAGGCGCAGCACGCCGTTCATCCACTCCCGGTAGACCTCGACGGCGCCGAGGTGGCGGCGCTCGGTGCGCAGGCCGCCCTGGCGCTGGACCACCTTGCGGGCGCGGGAGCCCCCGCCGGTGTGGCAGTAGTACGCGGTCCCGCCGCCGCCGAGGTCGGCCTCCCGGAGGCGGTCGTTCCAGTCCCAGGCGAGCGCGGCCAGGTGCGGCGCGGTAGCGAGGTTCCCGTAGGCGTCGTACGTGTACTGGTGGCTGTAGGGGCCGTCGGGGGCGTCGCCGGGGGCGCTGGTGGCGGTGAGCCGGTTGCGCCGGTCGGCGGGGTCGTCGTCGTGCGCGTACCGGTAGCGGCGGGTCCAGCCGCCGCCGTTCGCGATGTGGCGCATGGACAGGAGGTTGCCGAGGTCGTCGTAGTCGTACACCTGCTCGTAGCGGCGCACCGCGGCGGTGTCATTGGGGTGGGGCAGCGGGGCGCCGACCGCGTCGGCCGGGCCGGTGGGCGCGTTCGGGTCGGTGCCGGCGTGCTCGCGGCCGGTGGCGCGCACGAGCTGGCCGAGGGCGTCGTGGCGGAAGCGCATCGCGGCGGGCACGAAGGCGCCCGCGAAGAACAGCGACTGCTGCGCGGTGTCGTCGGCTTCGACGAGCCGCCCGGCGGCCTCGTAGACGTAGTGGAGGTGCTGGATCGCGTCCGCGGCGCCGTCGGCGGCGGTGCGGATCTCGGTGACCTTGCGGCTCAACGGGTCGTAGGTGTAGGCGGTGGTGAGGCCGTTGCCGTAGCGGGCGGTGGCGCGGCGTCCGAGCGCGTCGTACTCCTGCCCGGCCATGAGGGTCCTCACCGGACCGGCGCCGCCGATCTGCGCGTCGAGGCGGGCGAGCCGGTTGGCCTCGTCGTAGGCGGGGGTGACGACGGTGCCGTCCGCCAGGGTCGCGGTGGTGGCGCGGCCGAGGGCGTCGAACGCGCCGCCGGTCTCGACCTGGTCGGCGAGCGGTTCGAGCAGCGGCGCGGCGGCGGCCATGACGGCGGCGGGGTCCTCGATCCCGTCGAGCGCGGACCAGTCGGGCTCGGTCTCGGGGTCGGCGGTGAAGCGGCGCAGCACCCGGAGCGGGTTGCCGTGGCGGTCGTAGCGGTCGAAGACCACCGCCCCGGCGCCGTCGAAGACGATGTGCGTGCGGCCCACCAGGTTCCGTTCGGCGGCTTCGGGGTGGGCGTCGCCGTAGACGACGCGGCTGAGCACGGTCTCGGGCCGGTCGGGGTCGGTGAGGCGGGTGGTGACGGGCCGGTGGAGGCCGTCGTAGGTGACGCGGAGGGTGCGGCCGTGCTCGTCCCAGGCGCGCACGAGGCGGCCCACGGTGTCGGCGAGGTGCCAGCGGCGCCCGCGCTCGGCGGACTCGCCGGAGACGGCGCCGCCGGTGAGGTTGGCGACGGCGGCGCCCACGAGGCGGCCGCGGTGGTCGTACTCGCGGGTGAAGCCGCCGGTGGCGTCGGCGGCGGCCCGGCTGGTGCGCAGGCCCGCGGGGCCGTTGTCGGCGACGGTGTGGACGGTGCGCCCGGACGGGTCGGAGTGGGCGACGGCGGGCGTGCCGGCGTGCTGGGCGGCGATCCAGGCGGCGCGCTGCTGCGGGTCGGCGGGCTCGGGCCCGGCCGGGTCGGGGCTGCCGCGCTCGGCGTACCAGGCGGAGTCGAGGACGGTGTCGTCGGCGTCGTGGGACACCGTGGACCACGGCGTGGTCTCGGTGCGCGTGAACGTGCCGTCGGGGCGGTCGGTGCGCACGACGCGCCCGAGCGGGTCGTAGCGCGGGATCGCGGTCACGCCGGTCTCGACCAGCGCGGCCTCCGACTCGAAGTCGGCGGTGGTCGAGAAGTACGGCTCGTACTGCTTGACCGGCAGGCCCTTGTTGTTGACCACGGTGCGGCCGTTGCCGACCCAGCGCGGGTCGGCGTGGACCTCGGTCGCGGTGCCGGTGTCCGGGTCGTACTGGAGCGCGGGTCCGGGGGCGACCCGGCCCTTGGTCATGACCGTCCCGCCCGCGCCGTCGAAGTAGGTGCGGGTCTCCTGCCAGGGGGTGCCGGGGTCGGCGTGGCGCTCGCGGCGGCGGCTGCGCGCGCTGATCGGTTTGCGCTCGTCGATCCACGAGAACAGGTCGTAGTCCATCGTGGTCGTCGGGTCGTCGGCCGTGTCGGCGTCGGCGTCGCCGGGGCGGCCGAGGACCGCGGTGGCGACGGTGGCGCCGAGGGCGTCGTAGACGGCCTCGGCGCGGTTCCCGGCCGCGTCGGTGACGAGGCGGGGCCGCAGGACGCGGTAGTCGGGCTCGACGCGGATCTCGCGCCCGGCGGCGTCGGTCGCGCGCACCACCATGAGGTCGCGGGGGTCGCGCTCGATGGTGGCGGTGACGCCCGCGGGGTCGGTGGAGCCGGTCGGGAGGTAGAAGCGGTCGGGGGCGTCGGGGGCGTAGACCTCGGTCGGCCCGGCGGCCCACCAGCCCTCGTCGAAGTGCTCGTACCCGGCGGCGGTGAGCTCGTCGGCCGTGACGGTGCCGTCGTAGTGGGCGGCCACGAGGCCGTCGGTGAGGACGAGGCCGCGGCTGCGGTGGCCGATGCCGAGGCGGCCGTGGACGCCGTGCGGGAGCGGCCCGGCGAGGTCGTCGGAGCGGAAGAACGCCTGGGCGCGCGACAGCAGCCGCAGGGCGGGTCCGGCGGCGTCCACGGCGCCGTCCTCGTCGACCTGCTCGTACGGGACGTGCTCGGCGGCGGCGACGAGGGCGTCCACGTCGGCGGCGGTGAGCCGCCCGTCGGGGAGCCCGGCGAGTTCGAATGAGCGGGCCTCGCAGACCTGGCGCAGGCGGCGGGCGTCCGGTTCGTCGATGTCGGCGGTGTAGTCGGCCTCGCTGTACCCGGCGCGGGTGCGGGCCTGGGCGTCGCGGACCGCTTGCGGCAGCGACGGGTCGGCGACCGCGCGGCGGTAGGCGATCGCGGCGGAGCGGACCGGCAGCCCGAGGTCGTCGAGTTCGAGGGCGAGGGAGTGCGAGACGCGGGGGTCGGCGGGGTTCCGGTCGTACGCGTACGTGACGGCCTCGGTGGGCAGGACCTGGAAGACCGCGTGGCGGCGCGCCCCTTTGGGCTGGCGCAGGGCCACGTCGTAGCCGGACTCGCTGACCGAGTACGGGTCGGCCGCCTCGGGGGCGCCGTCGAGCCCGTACACCTCGGTGCGCAGCACGAGGCCTTTGAGGGCGCGGCACGCCTCGCGGTACTCGTCGTCGCCGAGCGCCTGCGGCAGCCGCGGTTCGGGCAGCGGCGGCTCGGGGAGGACGGTGTTCTCCCAGTACTGGTCGCGGCGGGTGTGGAGCATCCGCTGCCCGGCCGCGGCGGCGGCGCCGGTGTGGAACCAGGTGCGGGTGAGCACCGGCGGCTGGTCGAGGTCGGTTCCGGCGCTGTCGTTCTCGGAGGTGCTGCCGGTCTCGTACGCCTCGGTGTCGAGGGCCTCGACGCGGCCGAAGCCGCGGAACTCGCGCTCGACCGGGTCGAAGTAGCCGTCGTGGTAGCTGGTGGTCGAGGTGAACGCGGTCTCGCGCACGTGGTCGGCGCGGGTGACGCGGTGGGCGCACGGGACGGGGAACGGCAGGCGCGAGGGCCAGGGGCGCCCGGCCTGCTCGTCGGCCAGCGCGAAGTGCGTGGAGGGCAGGTACTCGACGGTGGTCTCGCCGCCGAAGCCGTTCTCGTACCCGGCGAGGAGGTGGGGGCGTCCGGCCGCGGCGAGGTCGATGTAGCGCATGGCGGCGGCGGTGCCGCCGGGCAGGACGGTGGACCAGACGAGGCAGCCGGTGCCGGCGCCGCGGAGGTCGACGACGGCGGCCATGCGGCGGTTGTCGGCGGCGGGGGCGCCGGGGAGGTCGCGGGCGGGGGCCCAGGAGTCGCCGGAGCGGTTGGCGTAGATCCGGGCGGCGTCGGCGGCGAGGTAGACGAGGTCGGTGCGGCCGTTGCCGTCGGTGTCGCCGAGGAGGACGCGGCGGGGGTCGAAGCGGTCGGGGCTGTCGAACCAGGGGGCGTCGTCCATGGCGACGGCGGGTCCGAAGCGGCCGCGGCCGAGGTTGGGACGGTAGGAGACGGCGCCGTTGGCGATGCGCACGAGGTCGGGGAGGCCGTCGCCGGTCATGTCGGCGAGCTGGACGGCGACGCGCTCGGAGGTCTCCACGAGGGAGGGTCGGAGGGGTTCGGCGCCGGGCTCGATCGGCTGGGGCGGGCCGAATCCGGCGAGGCCGAGCCCTTCGCACCAGCGGGCGCCCGCGGTGTCGGTGAGGACGAGGTCGGGGAGGCCGTCGCCGGTCATGTCGGCGACGCGGACGTCGGCCCCGAACGCGTCGATAGCGGGGCGCTGCGCGAAGGGCGCGGCGGCGCGCCAGCGGCCGTCCTCCTCGCGGACGGCGATGCCGGTGACGGGTCCGTCGAGGCGCACGAAGTCGGGCCTGCCGGAGCCGTCGGTGTCGAGGAGGAGGTCGGTGCCGACGTTGAGGCGGCCGGTCTCGGGGCGGGGGTCCACGTGCTGCGCGGTCGTGAAGCGCACGGGCCCTTCGGGTTCGAGGGGGGTGTGGTTGCGCAGGTAGTACCAGGCGCCCGCGCGGGAGGCGAGGACCCCGGCGACGCCGTCGCCGTCGAGGTCGACCCAGGTGTAGTCGACCAGGTCGAGGCCGGCGGGCAGGTGCTCGGCGCGCACGTCGCGCACTTCGGGGTCGAGGGCGGCGGGCGTGTACCGCATGGTGGTGGGCGGGGTGTGGGCGCGGTCGTAGCCGTCGCCGGAGCGGACGTAGCCGGTGGAGTGGACGGCGGTGAGGAGGGAGTCCCCGGCGTGGGGGGCGGTGTCGTAGGTGAAGTCGAGGGAGGCGACGAGCGTGGGCGTGTCGCCGAGTTCGGGGAGGTCGTGGAACATGAGGGCGCGCCGGCCGCGGCGGTGGCAGCGGATCTCGAATCCGGGGCGGCAGGTGCCGTAGGGGTCGGGGCGGGCGGGCCAGGGCCGGTCGGGTTCGAGGGCGGGGGTCTCGCTGTCGTGGTCGCCGTAGTCGACGACGAGGGTGAACAGCCACTGCCCGGGCCGGGGGGTCGGGGGCGCGTCGGGGTCGAGGACGGGGAGGTAGGGGACGGCGTTGCCGTAGCGGACGCGTTTGAGGTGCCTTGCGGCCGTGCGGGACTGCTCGGTTCGGCCGGATTCGGCGGCGGAGCGGGGGACGCCCGCGGAGTCCTCGGGGGCGTACTCGTAGGCGACGGCGTTGCCCTTGTCGTCGTGGCCGAAGCTGAGGAGCCAGGCGAAGATCCGGGCCGGGTCGGCGGGGTCGGCGATCCGGCTCTCGGGCCCCTCGCCGAACCAGGAGGTCTGGTTGTCGCTGGAGAGGGTGCGCCACTTGACGTCGGCGCGGTCGGCGACGGCGCTCCAGCGCTCGATGCGGGTGAGCCCGTCGTCGATGCGGGGCCGGTAGCGCTGGACGGTGTAGGCGGTCCCGGCGACGGTGCGGACGGTGGCGGGCGCGGCGTCGGGGACGAGGTCCTCGGCTCCGTCGGCGAGGAACACGTCCGAGTCCTCGGCGTCGCGGTAGCGGGGCACGCCGCGGTCGGTGCGGCGGCTGATGCGCGGGACGGGGAGGTCCCAGCCGTAGCCGAAGAGGCCGGGCCCGCCGGAGGAGTCGTAGGCGACCGCGAGGGAGGGGGCGCCGCGGCCGGCGCTGAAGGGCAGCGGGAACGACATCGAGGCCGAGCCGGTGGCGGGGTTGGTCTGGAACGTCTCGCCGAGGCGCCCGGGCGGGTTGCCGACCGCGGGCAGCTCGGGCGCGCCGGGCATGTGGGCGCTCTCGGGTCCGCCGGGGAAGGGCGTGCCCGGCGGCCGCATCAGGTGGTCGGCTCCGCCGCGGTAGGCGTCCACGATCGCGGCCCCTTTGCTGGGAAAGGCGGTTGAAAGGCACTCGGGAGGTGCCTGATAACGGAGCGTAATGCGATGGAAGCGCCCGCACAATTGACCGTACGGACCAATTCGAGGGCAGTTTCAGTAGTGCCCGAGTGGTAGAATCCGCGTCTTTCACAGAGCGGTCCCGAATGGGTATAACAAGTCCCGAGATTGAATAATGTGGACTATTGAAGCCAGGAGCGCCGCTGGTGCACACGGTGCGTCAGCCTGCTCACTAGATGCTATCGGCAAGCCGGGTGCGGCGGGGTCCCGCCGGAATTGCGGCAAACGGTCGCCGTCCGGAACGGCCGCGGCGCGTCCGCTGCGGCCATTCGTTCGCATTTCGCATGAACGGCGGGGACGAATGCCGCAAAGAACGTGCGATCCGCGCGGCCCGCGCCGTCGGCCTCCGCCACCGCGGGCCGCGCCGCCGGGTGGTTGAATCACCGGGTGACCCCCGAACCGGCCCCCGCGCGCGACCTGCGCCGCCTGCGCACCTACACGTTCTTCACGGTGATCGGCTCCGGCCCGCTGGCCCTCGCCATGGCCGCGCTGTTCCTCGCCGGGGCCGACGACGGCGTGCGCCCGCTCGCCGCGGGCGCGGCGGTCGGGTCGGTCGCGCTGTGCACCGCGGGGCTCGCGCTGCACTGGCACGGCCAGGGCCCGTGGCGCCGCCGCCTCCTGTGGATCGCCTCGCTCGCACTGCTGTTCGCGGGCGTCGCCGCCGAGGCCGCCTCCGGCGAGATCGGCCCCGCGTGGGGCGCCCCGGCCGGGCTCATCGCCGCCGAGGGCGCGCTGCTGTGGTCGCTCCCCGGGCGCCGCTCCCTCGCGGTCCTGCTGGGGACGGCCGCCGCGGGCGCCCTCTCGGCGCTCGCGATGCAGCTGGGCTACATGAACTTCGGGGCGCTGCTGACGACCGCGGTGCTCGTGCCCTCGATCGCCGTCGGGATCGTGTGCCAGCTGTGGCACTACCGGGTCGCGCAGGAGCTGGAGCAGGCCCGCGGGCTCGCCGCCGACCTCGCCGTGGCCGAGGAGCGGCTGCGGTTCGCGGCCGAACTGCACGACGTCCAGGGCGGGCACCTCCAGGCGATCATGCTCAAGGCCCAGGTGGCGCGGCGGTTCCGCGACACGGACCCGGAGCTGGCCGCAGCCGAGGTCCAGGCGGTCGAGGAGCTCGCGCGCGAGGCCCTGCGCGACATGCGGGCCGTCGTCGGCGGCTACCGCAAGACCGCGCTGGCCGACGAGATCGACTCCGCCGCAAGGCTCCTCAAGTCCGCGGGCGTGGAGGCGTCGGTGCCCGACAAGGCGCCGGACCTCGACGAGGACACCGAGCGGCTGCTGGGCCTGCTCGTGCGCGAGGCGACCACGAACCTCATCCGCCACGCCGAGCCCACGTCCGCGAACGTGTCCATCGTGGAGGTCGACGCCCAGGTGACGGTCACGGTCGTCAACGACGGCGCGCCGGAGGCGACCGAGGGCGGGAACGGGCTCTCGATGCTCGCCAAGCGGTTCGACGAGGCCGGCGGGTCCGTCGAACACGCCCTCGACAACGGCGAGTGGACCATCCGGGGGACCCTCCCGAAGCCCGTGGTCCCCCGGCCGCGCCAGGCGCCGAGGGCCGCCACGAGGGCCCGCCGCCGCTAACCGCCGAAGGTGTGCGACTCCAGGTGGTCGAGCAGGACCCACTCCGAGTCCGGGCTCGCCTCGGCCACGAGCTCGCCGAGGGCCGCCGCGCCGAACAGGTCCACGGCCGGCTCCTTCAGGGGCGCTTCGTAGTCGTCCCAGTGGGTCGGCACGATGTACGGCGGGCGCCCCGTGGCCGCGAGCATCCGCTCCACGTAGTCCGGGTAGGCCGGGTTGGGGCCCTGCATGAACAGCACCGTGGGCCGGACGCCCGCCACCTCCCGCTCGTGGAACGACGGCAGGCCGTTGAAGAACAGCGAGGTCTCGCCGAACGTCACGAGGTACGCGAGGCTGCCGCCCTCCACGAGGTCCTTGATGACCTCGGGCTTCTCGGGGACCGGCCCCGGGCGCGTGCCGGGGAACAGGAGCGTCTTGTGCTTGCCCGAGACGCCGTGGGAGGAGCGGAAGACCTCGACGGTGTAGCCGTCGAACTGGTACAGCTCCCCGCCGCCGACCTGCGACAGCTGCTCGTCCGGCGTGCCCATGGCGCGCAGCAGGTTCAGGTGCGTCTCGGTGCCCAGGACCGTCGCGCCGGTCTTCTCCGCTACGTACGGGACGTCGGCGATGTGGTCGAAGTGCGCGTGGGTGATGAGGATCGAGTCGGCGGCCCCGATGTGCTCGTCCACGGCGGACTCGTCCACGGTGATCGGCGTTTCAGGATCGAACTGCCCCGGGACGGTGGCGCCGGTGTAGGTGCGGGAGACGTACGGGTCGACGAGCACCGTGGCGCCGTTCCCGGTGATCTCCCAGGCGTTGGTGCCCAGCCAGCGGACGGTGACCTCAGAAGTCATGGCTCTCCAGGTGGTCGAGGAGCAGGAACTCGGTCTCAGGGCTCGCGGCGGCCACGCGGTCGCGCAGGGCCTCCCAGTCGCCGCCCTTGACGGCGGGCTCGGTGAGCGGCTCGTCGAAGTCGTCCCAGTGGGAGGCGACCACGTACGGCGGGAACCCGGTCGCTTCGAGGGCGCGCTCCACGAAGGCGGGCGTGTGGCCGCCGCCGGGCTGGAGGAACAGCACGGTGGGGCGGATCCCTGCGATCTCGGCCTCGTGGAAGCTCGCCGACCCCATGTTGAAGAACGAGACGCCGCCGAAGTCCACCAGGTACGTCAGGCTGCCGCCCTCGATGAGGTCCTTGATCCGCTTGGGGCGCTTCGGGACCTCGCCGGGTCGGGTGCCGCCGAACAGGATCCGCTTGTGCTCGCCGCTGGCGGAGTGCGAGGAGCGGAAGACCTCGACGGTGTAGCCGTCGAACTGGTACAGCTCCCCGCCGCCGACCTGGCACAGCTGGTCGTCGGGGGCGCCCATGGCGCGCATGAGGTTCAGGTGCGTCTCGGTGCCGAGCACCGTCGCGCCGGTCTTCCCGGCGAGGTAGGGGACGTCGGCGATGTGGTCCCAGTGCCCGTGGGTCACCAGGATCGTGTCGGCCTTCGGCAGGTGCTCGTCGATCACATCCTCGTGGACCTCGATCTCCGTCTCCGGGTCGGCGCCGCCGCTCGAATACGCGCCGGTCGGGAACCGGCTCACCCACGGGTCGATGAGCACCGTCGCGGTCTCGGTGGTGAACTCCCACGCGTTGGTGCCGAGCCAGCGCAGGCGCACGCCCGCGGTGTCGGTCTGGGCCGCGGCCACGCCGCCCCCGGCGGCCGCGGCCGCGACGGCGGCGACGCCGGTGCCCTTGAGGAGGTTCCGGCGCTGGAGCGCCGGGGTCCGGTCTCGTTTCTCGGTCATCGCGACAGTCAAGCCCGGATCGTCCCGTCCGTCCAATATCAACGCGCGTATCGCCTCATACGCGCGTTGATATCGTGGCTCGGTGGACATCATGCGGCATCTGGAGTGCTTCCTGGCGGTCGGTGAAGAACGTCACTTCGGGCGGGCGGCCGAGCGGCTCGGCATGGAGCAGCCGCCGCTGAGCCAGCGCATCCGGCGGCTGGAGAAGGAGCTGGGCGCGGAGCTGTTCGACCGCAGCGGCGGGCAGGTGGCGCTGACGGCCGCCGGGGACGTCCTCATGCGGGAGGCCCCGGCCCTGCTGCGCCAGCACCAGCGGATGCGGTCCCTGGTCAAGCGCGCGGCCGAGACCGACCCGGCGGACCCGCCGCGCCCGTGGAGCGCGATCTACTGACCCCTACCGCCCCATGGCCTCGGTGAGGGCGAGGGCGGTGCGGCTCATCGCGAGCTCCACTTCGCGGAAGTTCCGTTCGGTCGGCTGCGCGGAGACGGCGATGGCGTGGCGGCGGCCGTCGGGCCACTCCCACACGGCGACCTCGTTGAGCCAGCCCGGGAGCGACCCGGAGCGGCCGAAGACCTGGACCTCGCTGGGGGCCAGGCGGGACAGGCGCCCGCCGGTGAGCTGGCGGCCGGTCCAGGTGCGCAGGTCGCCGGCGATCGGCTCGGGCCCGTTCCAGATGTGCCGCATGAACGCGGTGAGGTCGGCGCAGGTCGAGACGTTGGTGCGGGCGGGGTCCCAGGCGCTGGTGGCGCGCAGCTCGGCGGTGGTGACGGCCCCGGCGCTGAGGACGTGCGCGAGGGCCTGGAGGTCCGAGACGTCGAGGTCGCGGGCCACGTCTTCGAGGATCGTGCGCGGCGGGCCGATGAGCCGGGTCCCCTTGAGCCCCAGGCGGGCCGGGAGGCTCCGCAGGGACGAGGCGCCGATGCGGGCGGTGACGAGGTCGGCCGCGGAGTTGTCGGAGACCTCCATCATGAGCGCGGCGAGGTCCCACACGCTGATGTGCGAGTCGTAGCGGAACCCGGCGGTGCCGGTGCCGCCGAGGCGGTCGGCGGCGGTGGTGCGGACGGGCGCGGCCGGGTCGACCAGGCCCTCCTCGACCTGGCGGCGGAACTCCCAGGCGATGAAGAGCTTCACGACGGACACGAGGATCACCGGCTCGTCCTCGCGCACGCCGATGCCGCGGCCGTCGCCGAGGTCGCGGATGTGCGCCTGGGCCGTGGCGCCGAGGGGCGCGAAGAACCCGTCGACGATCGCCTGCACCTCTCGCCCCCTTCCGGTCGACCGACCACGGTACCCGGCGGGTGCGACATTCCGGGCTGCGGACCGCAGGTCCGGCAGTGCCTCTGCGGACCGCAGGTCCGATAACCGTTCGCGTCCGGTCCTAGAATCGGCCTCATGGAGGAGGAGGGGCCGCTGCTGCGCGAGGTGTACCCCGACCTCGTCGCGGAGCTGGAGCGGCTCCTGGAGGACGAGGGCGAGCGGAGCCTGTCGATCCTCGCGCACGACCTGCGGATCGTCGCCGAGTGCGGGTGCGGCGAGCCCCACTGCCAGAGCATCAGGACCGCCCCGCACCCGCCCGGCGAGCCGTACGGGCCCGGGCACCGGAACGTGCTGCTCGACCCCGACGAGGGGATGCTCGTCCTGGACGTGCTGAACGAGCGGATCGTCTACGTCGAGATCCTGTTCCGGCCCCCGATGGCCCGCCGGGACGTCACCCGGCCGCAGTAGCCGGGTCCATCGCCCACAGCGCCCCGCCGTCCCCCGCCTCCGGTGCGGCCCCGGCGACCACGAGCGCGAAGTCCTGCCGCAGGTCGCCGGCGGGGGCCGCGCCGGGCGCGTGGCTGGTGACGGAGACGCCGCGGACGCGGAACGTGTAGACCCCGGGCTCGGGGTCGTCGACGATGATCTGCTGGACGTTGTTCGTGACGCGGGTGACGGGGTTCGCGTCCCAGTTGCGGACCTCCCCCGAGGGCGTCTCCACCTGGAGGTACAGCTCGTTGACGAGGCCGCCGAGCCCTTCGAGCGAGGGCGCGTCGGTCCAGACGAGCGTGGCCTTCAGCTGAGTGCCGGAGGCGGCGACGCGGAACGCGCGGATCTCGCCGGTGGCGACGGCGTGCGCGGGCGAGTCCGCGAACCCGACCCTGCTGTCGGGGCCGACGGCGGCGCCGACGTCGATGCGGCCGAACCCGGACACCGGGTTGGGCCCGGCGGGCACCTCCCCGGGGTACTGGCCGGGGATCGGGACCGCGCCGTTGACCAAGAGCGCCTTGAGGAGCGCGCCGGAGGGTCGGCGGCCGTCCTCGACGTGCCCGGCGTCGGCGAGGCGCTGGCGCACGAGCGCGGCGGCCCCGGCGACGAGCGGCGTGGCCATGCTGGTGCCGCCGCTCCAGCAGTACTTGTCGCGCAGCGGGTGGCCTTCGGGGAGGCGCCCCCAGAGGGGCTCGCCGTCGCCGTCGTAGACCGAGGAGAGGAGCGAGAGGACGTTGGTGCCGGGGGCCACGACGTCGGGTTTGATGCGCAGGTCGTCGGTGGGGCCGCGGGACGAGAACGCGGCCATGCCGTCGGTGTTGTCGGAGACGTGCCCGGCGGCGCCGAGCTTCGGGTAGCTCGACCAGTCGCTCCAGTTGCGGTCGAGGCCGGGCGCGGGGTCGGACCCGGCGGGGCGGTCGTTCTCGGTGGCGCCCACGGTGAGGCAGTTCTTGGCGGTGCCGGGCGAGCCCATGGAGTCGCGGTCGATCTGGCCGTCGCTGTCGACGTCCTCGCCGTCGTTCCCGGCGGCGAAGAGCACGAGCATGTCGGGGTGCTCCCAGGTGAAGGCGTCCACGGCGCGGGCGTTCTGGCTGTACTCCCCCGCGAGCGGCGCGCCCCACGAGTTGGTGTGGACGCGGGCGCCCGCGGCGTAGGCCTCGGCGAACAGCTCGGCGATGTCGCCGGGGATGCCGTAGAGCCCGGAGGCCGGCGGGGGCCAGGGGAACGTGAAGGGCTGGAGGCCGGAGGCGGCGAGTTCGGCGCGGGACTTCCACCGGATCGTCTGCCCCATGACTCGCTAACAAGTAAGTGTGATAGGGCTGGGCGGTGGCTCGAACATACAGCAGAAGGCCCCGTTCCCCCCACCGGGAACGGGGCCTTCATCATGCCGGTAACGGCAGCTCGCGCGGCGCCTCCTTGCCTCGGTCTGAACCTGCGTCGGCGGGTTCGTCTTCCCCGGGAAGGACGAGGACCGTGCCCTCGCGGAGGTAGCAGTTCTGGAGGGCGACGATCGCGCCGATGCACTCCTTCACCGCGGCGGTGGCCGCCTCGACCGCGACGGTCGAAGCGGTCACAGCGTCGTCCATCGATTTGATCGCGGCGCGGTTCTCGTTGATCGCCTCCGAGATTTCCCGGAGCGTGGTGAGCATGGCGCAGGTGGATTCGTCGATCTTCGCGTGGAGCCGGGCTTCGCGGGCTTCGGCTTCAGCGATGGCGGCGGCGGTGCGGTCGTCAAGGTTGACGACGCCGGTGCGGTCGCGTTCGATGGTGCACCACAGCCAGTAGGCAAGGACGATGCATCCAGCGAGGTTTGCGAGGCCGCTGGTGGTAAAGGCGTGGCCGCCGGGGAGTGCGAAGTGCACCCAGTAGGCGACGGCTGCGCCGGCGGCGAGGATGGCGCCGATGACGGCATGGGTGATGGTAGGGACGGTGAACGAGATGGTGACTCGTCGTGTTGTGGGTTCTGTCATGGTGGGTTCCCCGTGGCAGTACGGACTGATGGAACAGGCTTTGGGGGTCAGTCAGTGCCGGATTACCCATTGTAACCACGTTGTGTGACGTGTCCCATCATCCAATCGGACTACCATATTCAGCCGCGTGAGGCGCAACCTCTCCCACTGTATGAACCTGTCGGGTGTGTCGGGTACCTGACAGCTATTGGTCGGTCGGCTCGTCCGCCGCTTCGAGGACCGTGCCGAGGAGCTCCTTCGCTCGCCGTTCGGTCTGCTCAGCCGACAGGCGCTGGCTCGCAGCGGAACGCCGGGCCTCCTCTGCCATGCCGATGAGCGCTTGCAGGTCCTCACGTCGCGCGGGCGACGTGCCCTCTTCGGCCGCAAGTGCTTTGGCTCGTCGGATGAACGCGCCGAGCCTCACGGTGTCGTTCAGCGGGGGCAGCCCCGCCCCCCAGCCGAGCAGCTGCGCGGGCTCGGCGAAGTCGATGCCGAGACCGCGGCAGAACCGGGCGACCGTCTCGCGCTTGGGAACCGACTTCATGCCGATCCAGTCATAGATCGCGTTGCGGTGGACGCCACCCTTCTCCGCGAGCTTCGTGACCGACCACTTCTTCGGGGGCTCACCGAAGCTGTCCACGACGTCCTGCACCCAGTTCGCGAAGTCCTGCCGCTGCTCGGGGGTCGGGCCTTCATCAGGGTTGCTACCTGCACGTTGCATACCCCCAGAGTAGGCGCGGAGGGCGCGCCGCCGCTGGTAGGTGCTCATCTTGTCGCGTCTGATGTGCAGTTGTACTCGTCTTCGACGCTCGTACTTAGGGATGTCCAGGATTCGCATTCGCCCATGTTATGCCACTTGCACGTTGCAGTCTCCCCCGGTTGGTGTCTGATCTTGGACGAACAGACGACGCCCTTGACTGCACATTGCAAGTTGCAATAGGCTACTGTCGTGCAGATGGAACACGCACCGATCGACACGAGGGAGCCGGTGTTCGTGGGCGGTCAGCCCCACTGGCTCCGAGCTGAGGTCATGCGACGTCTGGGCAAGGACCGGACGACGCTCTGGCGGTGGGCGAAGCGAAAGAAGATCACGCAGCGCTACTACCTTGGTTGGGCCTGCTACCCCGTCGCCGAAGTCGTGCAGATCGAAACCGCGCAGCAGGACAAGGAGCACAGCAATGGCAGCAACTGAAAGCGATCGCCCCGGCGGTGCTCCCAACTCCGGCACCAAGCCGACCGACCGCCCGCGGGCCGTCTCCTCGTTCCAGGACCCGGTGCGGCTCGACCGGGCGGCGCGGATCCTCCAGTACGCGCTCAGCCGCGAGGGCCTCACGATCGCGGACCTTTGCGTCCCCGGTGTCGAACACGCCCGAGCTGCGTGACGACGTCTCGACCGCGGCCGGGGGTGGCGCGGAAGGGATCGGAGCTTCGGCTCCAGGACCGGCCCCTTCTGAGGGGTGAGGGGTCGGTCCACCCCCAACGGCATCTAGCTCAGCTGGACGCTCCGAGACCTGATCAGTTGAGGACAGAGCGCCGGGTCGCGAACCCGGAGGTGCGTGGTTCGAATCCACGGATGCCGACGACAACAGAAAAGGGCCGCGAGCTGCGGTAACAGCTTTAATGCGGCCCTTCGGACAACCAGATCAGTGAGAAGAGGCAATCCAGTGAACAACCAGACTATCGAGACCAGCGGGCCCGCGCAAGGTGAGGCGAGCGACGACCTGCTCCACGGCGAGGCTCGCACCGACGCGATCGTGGGCATGAGAGCTCTGCTCGACCTCCTGGAGGCCGATGCGGCACTGCCGCTCCCGCAGTTCGCGTTCCACTTCTATGCCCAGCCGCGCGATGCGGGCATCGACCAGGATGCGACCGCCGAGGCGGTCTGCTGGCTCGGCACCGTCGCGGGCGCGCTCGGCGTCGACGTGGCAGACCACGTCGGCAGCTCCCCGTCCTCGGAGACGGACATCTACAAGGCGAGCCGCAGGTTCGGCGACCACGTCCGGTACGAGGCCGTACACATCACCCCGGAGTTCCGCGCGGAGCAGGACGCCAAGGCCGCTGCGGGCGGTGAGTCCTGATGGTCGACCTCCTCTCCCGAGACACCAGCGCCCCCGCGCTGGCGGTCCCGGCCGACACGGCGGCGCTCCCCGCCGGGTACCGGCGCCCTGCGGTCCCGCAGCGGGTCGAGATCGCCGACGCGATCGACTGCACCGCCGAGGCCGCGCACCGGATCGGCGACCGCGACTTCGCGTGCGGGCGGCACCGCTTTGAGGTCGTCGCCGCGCACTGGCACCGCGAGCCCGGACTGCCCGTGTTCGACCTCGACCCTGGCAACGACCACGTGTGCAACGAGGTCCGCGCTGAGCGGCGGGAGGGGGCATCGTGAATGTCTCCTTCCGCGAGTTCGTGACCGGCGGTATCGCCGCCCTCGACGCTGTCGAGCTCGCCGTGCTCGCGATGGTCGCCCTGGTCCTTGCCGCCGCCTTGGCGCTCATCGTCAACGAGGCCGCCGCCCGCGCCGACCGGTCCCTGCTGGAGCCAGCGGTCGCGTTCGTCGCCGCGCTGTTCCTCCGGGCCGGTGCCGCTCGGCACCGCCGCCGGCGGGCCTTCCACGGCCGGACCGCCCCGGAGCTCGCGGCGGCCCGCCGCCGCGAGATGCAGGCGCAGCTCGCCGAAGGCCTCGACCGGCTCCTGGGCGCGGTCCTCGAACGCGAGGCCGAGACCGGCGCGACCGATGTGCGCGACCGCCGCCGCCCCGACCGGTCCCCCACGACTTGATTCCCCGGCGGGGGCCTGTTGGCGCTGCGCCCCCGCCGCCTCCACGAAGGAGCACTGACATGACCGACCTGAAGGCCAAGCCCTACAGCGACACCCGCGATGCCGTCGAGCTCGTCGTCGGCTTCGAGTGCGCGCTCAACCGCGGCACCGACGAGATCCGCCAGGCCCTCCTCCTCGACTACCTCGACGCGCTCGCCGACCTCGACGAAGCCGACGCCGACGCCGACCGCGAGTCCGCCTCGGCGCGTGCCGAGCAGGCGAAAACCTCGTTCGCGAGCTATCTCGCTCGCACCGGGGAGTACCGGACCGATGACGACGCCGCGCTGGCCGCCGAGCACCGCCAGGCGTACGGCATGCCCAAGCCCGGCAAGGACTACTCGAAGGTGGTGCCGTTCTGATGGCCGCCACCACGAAGACGCACGGACCGGACCGCTGCCACCTCCGCTACTGCACCGCCGCCCCCTGTGTGGCGGACGGCCGCTCGTACAAGGCGGCGCACCAGCGTTACCGGACGCGCATGCTCGCGTACGGGCGCTGGGACCCGTTCGTCGACGCGCAGCCGGTTCGCGATCACGTCGCAATGCTGCGGGCCGCGGGCATCGGAATCGACCAGATCCCGCGCCTGACCGGCATGCCGCGGCGGACACTGATCGCGCTCGTCCGCGGCGTGGGCGGCCGTCCGCCGTCGCGGTTGGTGCGGTCCCGCACCGCCGAGAAGGTCCTCGCCGTCACGCCGGGGATCGAGCGGTGCGCTCCAGGCGCCCGCGTGGACCCGACCGGGACACGTCGACGTCTGCGCGCGCTCCAGGCCGTCGGCTGGTCGCAGCAGCAGCTCGCCGACCGGATGGGCACCTCGAAGACGGTGGTGGGTCGGATGATTCGCGGGGAGAACGGCGCCGTCCTCGCCGCCTCGGTCCTGAAGGTCCGGGCCCTCTACGAGGAACTGTGGGACCAGGCCCCGCCCGGTGAGACGAGCGCGCAGCGGCAGGCCGTCACCCGCGCCCGCCGGGATGCCGCGGCACTCGGGTACGTGCCGCCGCTGGCGTGGGACGAGGAGACCATCGACGACCCCGCGGCCGAGCCGTCCACCGGTTCGGACGCACCAGCCACCGCCGACGTCGACGAAGTCGTTGTCGAGCGCGCGCTCGCCGGGCACCCGGTCGAACTCACCGTCGACGAGGTCCTCGAAGTCGTGCGCATCGGCACCGCCTCCGGCCTGTCCGCCGCCCAGATCGCGAAAATCGCCCACATCAGCTCCCGCTCGGTCGTGCGGATCCGCAACGAGCAGCGCCTCACTGAGGCGGTGACATCGTGAAGGACACGAAGCGCGCGAACGCGATCCTCGACGGCGCCGCAGCCGGGCCCGGAGAGCTGCCGAACATGACCGTCCGCACCCCGCTCGGGTCGGCCGACCTCGTGCCGTTCCTGCGCCGCGACGCCCGGCTCCCCGACGTCGAACTCCGCGACTGGGAGCGGGAGCCCGCCGCGCTGGCGCTGTCGGCGCGCCGCGGCTGGGGAATCGAGCGCGTCGCCCACGCAACCGGCATGGACCGAGACCGGCTGCGCGAGCTCCTCGCCGAGCACGCCCCGCACCTCCTGCCCGCCCCCAAGCCCGAGGAGGCGCCGCGCGGGCGCCCCTCGACCCGCCTGTACGGGATCGCGACCGACCCCGACCTGATCCGCAAGAAGGCACCCAAGATGAGCATCCCCTGGGACGTGAAAGAGCGGATCGACGCGCTCGACTCCGCGAAGGACCGCGCCGAGGGCCGCGTCGCCGCGGTGCTCGCGCTCCACACGCCGGAACGCCGCTACACCGACTCGTCCGGCGAGGTCTCTTACGACACCGCCGAGGACGCCGCCGCGGCGTTCGACATCCCGCTGTCCGCCGTCCACTACTTCCTGGTGTGCGCGCACTGCGGCGCCATCGAGATGGGTGACGGCGGCGGCCGCGACTACCGCGAGTCCCTGTGGCCGTGCGCGACCGCCCGCGGCTGCGGCGTCACCGCCGCGATCGGCAAGAAGTCCACCCTGACGACCGTGACGGAGGTGGCGGCGTGAGCGTCTTGGAGTACACGGCGTTCCTGGAGCGCCGGTCGCAGTTGGACGGTGACCACGGGTTCGAGCCGGTGTGGATGCCGGAGTTCCTGTTCGGGTTCCAGGCCGACCTGGTCGCGTGGGCGCTGCGAAAGGGCCGCGGTGCGGTCTTCGCCGACTGCGGGCTGGGGAAGACGCCGATGGCGCTGGTGTGGGCTGAGAATGTCCACCAGCACACCGGCCGACCGGTGCTGGTGGCGACGCCGCTGGCGGTGGCCGCGCAGTTCGAGACCGAGGCCCGCAAGTTCGGCGTCGACGCGGCCGTCTCCCGCGACGGCGCGGTGGCCGCGGCGGTGACGGTCACGAACTACGACCGGCTGCACCTGTTCGACGCCGCCGACTACGCCGGCGTCGTGTGCGACGAGTCCTCGGCGATCAAGGCCTTCGATGGCAAGCGCCGGAAGCTCGTGACCGAGTTCCTGCGGCGCATGCCCTACCGGCTCCTCGCGACTGCGACCGCGGCGCCGAACGACTACATCGAGCTGGGCACCTCCTCGGAGGCCCTGGGCTACCTGGGCCACATGGACATGCTCGGCAGGTTCTTCACGAACACGGCGAAGTCCTCGTTCGTGAAGGTCGCCCGCGAGGAAGCGAAGTGGCGGTTCAAGGGCCACGCCGAGGGCCAGTTCTGGCGTTGGGTGTCCTCGTGGGCGCGCGCGCTCCGCCGCCCCTCGGACTTCGGGTACGACGACACCGGGTTCGACCTGCCGCCGCTGCTGCACCGCGAGCACGTCGTCGCCGCTGCGCGCCCTGCCGACGGCCAGCTGTTCACCACGCCCGCCGTCGGGCTCCACGAGGAGCGCGAGGAGGCCCGCCGCACGATCGCCGAACGGTGCGAGAAGGCCGCCGGACTCCTCGCCGATGCCGACCATGCGATCGCCTGGTGCCAGCTCAACGACGAAGGCAACCGGCTCACCGGCCTCATCGACGGCGCCGTCCAGGTAACCGGATCCGACCCGGTCGACGTCAAGGAGGAGACGCTCCTGGCGTTCGCCCGCGGCGAGATACGCGTCCTGGTCACCAAGCCGACCATCGCCGGGTGGGGCCTGAACTGGCAGCACGCCCACCGGATGACGTTCTTCCCCTCGCACTCCTACGAGCAGTACTACCAGGCCGTGCGCCGGTGCTGGCGATTCGGCCAGCAGCACCCGGTCACGGTCGACATCATCACCACCGACGGCGGCGCCCGCGCGCTGGCCGGACTCGAACGCAAGGCCGCCCAGGCCGACCGCATGTTCGACGCGCTCGTCGCGCACATGCGCGCCGCCGTCGACGTCGACCGCTCCCTCACCTATGCGACCCCTGTGGAGGTGCCCCCGTGGCTGTCCTAGACCAGACCCTCACCGACCAGTACGCGATCTACAACGGCGACTGCATGGACGTCATGGCCGCGCTCCCCGACGCCTCGATCCACCTGTCGGTGTACTCACCGCCGTTCGCGGGTCTGTTCGTCTACTCCTCCTCGGAGCGGGACCTCTCGAACTGCCGCTCGTACGACGAGTTCATGGAGCACTACGGCTTCGTCGTCGGCGAGATCGCCCGGCTCACCATGCCCGGCCGCGTGAGCGCCGTGCACTGCATGGACGTCCCGCACTCCAACACCGGGCGCGGGGACAACCTCCGCGACTTCCCCGGCGACATCATCCGCCTGCACGAGCGCCACGGCTTCGGCTACGCGGCCCGCTACCACATCTGGAAAGAGCCGCTGACGGTCCGCAACCGGACCATGGCGAAGTCCCTCGCGCACAAGACCATCGTCGACGACTCCGCCCGCTGCGGCGTCGCCTCCGCCGACTACCTCCTGATCTTCCGCAAGGCCGGGGACAACCCGGTCCCGATCGCCCACCCGGTGGGCCTGACCGAGTACGCCGGGGCCCGCCAGGTCCCCGGCGACCTCCACCGCTACCGCGGCTGGACCGGCAAGCAGACCGAGAACCGGTACTCGCACTGGATCTGGCGCCAGTACGCCTCCGCGTTCTGGGACGACGTCCGCCTCGACCGGGTCCTGCCCTACCGCGAGGCCCGCGACGCCGAGGACGAGAAGCACCTCCACCCGCTCCAGCTCGATGTCATCGACCGGGCCCTCGCGCTCTGGTCGAACCCCGGCGAGCGCGTCCTCACCCCGTTCATGGGCGTCGGCTCCGAGGTGTACGGCGCGGTCCGCGCCGGTCGCTTCGGCATCGGCGCCGAGCTCAAGCCGTCCTACTACCGCCAAGCCGTCAAGAACCTCGCGGCCGCGGCCGACGAGGCCGCTGAGCCGCCCCTGCTCGATGCGCTGGAGGTCTCCAATGCCAGCTGACCTGACTCCGGTCGAGAAGGCCGTCTACGACGCGATGATCGCCGAGGCGACGCCGCGGGTCCGCGACGGGCTTTACGGCCTCGAAGGCGAGGAGATCGCGCGCGCCGTGGTCGCCGCCGCCCGCGGCCCGATCCTCGCCGAGGCCGCCGACAACCTCGCCGCGTTCGTTGCCGAGCGCGCCGCCGGGAAGGAGTCGGCCCGATGACCCTCACCGTCATGGACTGGTTCTGCGGGGCGGGCGGGTCCTCGCAGGGCATCGACGCCGTCCCCGGTGTCCAGGTCGCGCGCGCCGCGAACCACTGGGCGAGGGCGATCGAGACGCATGCGGCGAACTTCCCGGCCGCCGACCACTACCAGGGCGACATCCGGCTCGCCCCGGTCGAGGACTGGCCGACGTGCGACATCTTCTGGGCGTCCCCGGAGTGCCCGAAGTGGTCCGCCGCGCGCGGCGTGCGCCGCGACTTCGACTGGAAGGCCGTCGCGCTCCCGGGCATGAAGCCCGAGCGCGACGAGGAGGCCGAGCGGTCCCGCGCGCTCATGGACGAGGTCCCGCTCTACCTCGCCGGCGTCCAGCGCCGCGGCAAGCTCGTGCTCGCCGGAGTCGTGGAGAACGTCGTGGAAGTCCGGGCCTGGGCCGACTGGGACCGGTGGCTCGGCGACCTCCACAAGCTCGGCTACCGGACCCGCGTTATCGCGTTCAACTCGATGCACGCGGCCGGGACGCGCTCCCGCCGCGCCCCGCAGTCCCGCGACCGCCTCTACGTCGCCTACTGGCACCAGAGCCTGGGCCGCACCCCCGACTGGGACAAGTGGCTGCGCCCGGCGGCGTGGTGCCCTTCGTGCGAGCGGACGGTCGAGGCCGTGCAGGCGTTCAAGAAGCCCGGCGCCGACATGGGCCGCTACCGCGCCCAGTACGTGTGGCGGTGCCCGTGGGCGTCGTGCCGCGGCGCCGCCGTCGAGCCCGGGACGCTCCCGGCCGCGGCCGCGATCGACTGGACGATCCCCGGGCAGCGGATCGGGGACCGCGCGAAGCCGCTCGCGGCGAAGACCCTCGCCCGCATCGAGGCCGGGCTCCAGAAGTTCGCGCGGCCCATCACCTTGGAGGCCGCGGGGAACACGTTCGAGCGGCGCCCCGGCGTGCGCACCTGGCCCGCCGACGCGCCGCTGACCACCCTCACGACCACCGCCACGAAGGCCCTCGCCGTGCCGCCGATCGTCGTCCCCGCCGGGGGCACCTGGCGCGACGAGGCCACGACCACCGAGGAGCCCCTGCCGACCCGCACCGCCAGCGAGACCGACGGCCTCGCCGTGCCGCCGCTGCTGGTGCCCGTCGAGGGCCGCGACGGCAAGGAGGCCGGGACCGCGCACGCGCCGCTGCGCACCCAGACCGCGCGCAACGAGACCGGCCTGGCGTGGCTGCCGTGGATGGTCGAGCTGCGCGGCGGCTCCTCCGACTCGCGCTCCATCCTCGACCCGGCCGCCGCGGTCACCGCCTCGGGCAACCACCTCGGCGTCGCCGCCGCGGACTGGCCCGCCATGGTGATGCGGAACTTCACCGCGCGCGGCGACGCCGGGCAGATGAGCACCTCCCCGGCCGAGCCGCTCCGCACGCTGACCGCCGAGGGCAAGCAGTCGCTCATCACCTGGGAGCACCTCCTGGTGCCCTACTACGGCAACGGGAACGCCCGCAGCGTCGCCGAGCCGGTCGGGACGCTCTCGACCCGCGACCGCTACGCGCTCGTCACCGGCGACATCGACATCAACGACGTCCTCTTCCGGATGCTGGAGCCGCACGAGATCGGCGCGGCCATGGCCTTCGGCGCCGAGTACGTGGTCCTCGGCTCCAAGCGCGAGCGGGTCCGCCAGTACGGCAACGCCGTCACCCCGCCCGTCGCGGAGCTGATCGTCTCCGCGCTCGTTGAGGCGATCCACGGCACCGACCTGGAAAGGATGGTGCTCGCCGCATGAACACCAACAACAGCCCGCGGCGGATCCGCCGCCAGCGCGAGCAGGACTGGCGGATGCCTGTGGATGCGGAGGGCCGGACACCTGTGTATGTGGGTCGTCCTGGTGCGTTCGGGAACCGGCACCGGGTCGTGGGGAACCGCGGCGCTTGGCGGGTCGAGTCTCCGGGTGGGGTCCTGAGTGCGCCGATGGCGACCGAGTTCGACGCTGCCGCGCTGGCGGTGGCGATGTTCCGGGCCGATCTGGAGCAGGACGCGGTCCTGCGCGCGAAGATCCGTGCGGAGCTGCCGGGCCGGGACGTCATGTGCTGGTGCAAGGAGCATACCAGGAGCGGGAAGCGCTTCCCCTGCCATGGGGACGTCATCCTCGAATTCGCCGCGCAGGCGATCGAGGAGGTGCCTCGTGGCTGAACTCCGTGTCATCGCCACCGGCGGCCGCGACCTCGCCGACCGGGTCGCCGTCGCCGCCGCGCTGGAGGCGTTCGAGCTCATCTACGTCCACGGGTTCGCCCCGGGCGAGATCACCCTCGTCCACGGCGACTGCAAGGCGTACAGGGTGGACGGCATTGTCGACCCCGACCGGTCCGCCGACCAGCTCGCTGACCAAGAAGCCCGCCTCCGCGGGTGGCGGACTGAGCCGCACCCCGTGCGGGAGGTCCACCGCCGCCGCTGGGGCCCCAAGAACGCGTACCTGAAGCGCAACCAGGCGATGGTCGACATGGGCGCGCTCTACGTGCTCGCGTTCGACGGCGGCACGGGCACCGCGCACTGCGTCCAGTGCGCGCTCACCGCGCAGATCCCCGTCCTCTACGCGCACGAGCTCCTCGCGCTGGCGGGCCCGGTGCCGGTTGGGGGTGGCCGCGTTGGCACGTAGTGAAGCGCGGATCAAGGTCCGTATCTGGGAGGACGACGACTTCCTGGCGCTCGACGGCCCCGAGAAGCTCGTCTACCTGTTCCTGATCTCGCAGCCCGACATCGCGCACACCGGCGTCCTGCCGCTGCGGGTCAAGCGGTGGGCGAACAAGTTGAAGTTCACCACCGGCCAGCTGGAGAAGGTGCTCGCGCACCTGGAGGACGCCCGGTTCGTCGTCGCCGACTACGACGAGGAGGAGCTGTTCGTCCGCTCGTTCATCCGCAACGACGAGGTGTACAAGCAGCCGAAGGTGCTGCTCGCCGCGGTGCGGCAGATCGCAGAGATCTCGTCGAAGCTGATCCGCGGTGTCCTGTCGTTCGAGATCCAACGGCTGCTGGAGGAGGGCCTCCCCGGCGAGAACACCCGCCCGACCCTGCTGAAGATGGTGGGCATCCTGGGCCGCGCGCTTGCATTCGGGGTAAAACCGCAGGTGAATACCCTATCCGATACCCATCCGGGTACCCATGGCGGTACCCCTTCGGAGGGGTATGCGGAAGACGTTCCGGAAGGGTATGCGGTACCCAACGCGATGCCCACGGGGGTGGGGGTAGGGGTAGGGGATGGGTTTGAGGTTGTAGTTACTTCCTCTTCCTCGCCTTCCGGCGAGGCCGAAAACGAGGCTTCGCACAACAGCGACGAGCAGGCGCCGCAGCGCCCCGCAGCGGACGCTGCGAAGCGCGGGACTCGCGTCCCTGACGGGTTCACCTTCACCACCGAGATGCAGGCGTGGGCGAAGGAGAAGACCCCGCTGGTCGCCGATGACCTCAGCCTGCACACCGAGATGTTCGTCGACTACTGGCTCGGGCGCAGCGACAAGCTCGCCGTGAAGCGCGACTGGATCGCCGCGTGGCGCAACTGGCTGCGCAAGGCCAACAAGGACGCCGCCGAGCGCGCGGCCCGCCGCGGCGAGCAGCCAGGGCGCCAGCTCGCCCCCGCGACTGCCCGCTGCCCCAAGCACAAGCGGCAGCCAGCGCCGCCGCTGTGCCAGACCTGCGATGCAGAGAAGCGAGGTGCGGCATGACCGACCTGGAAGCACGCCCGGATGCTGTCGACGGCGACCCGTTCGAGCGCCGTACCGCCCCGCACGACCTCATGGCCGAGCAGTCGGTCCTCGGCGGGATGCTCATGAGCCGCGACGCGATCGGCGACGTCGTCGACGTCATCACCGCCGCCGACTTCTACCAGCCGCGGCACGGGCTGATCTTCGACGCGATCGTCGACATGGACGCCAATCGGATCCCGGTCGACGCCGTGTCCGTGGTGGCGCGGCTGATGGACGACGGCGACCTCGTGAAGGTCGGCGGCGGCCCGTACGTGCACGACCTGCTGCACGCGGTGCCGACCGCAGCGAACGCCGCCTGGTACGCCCGGATCGTCGCCGAGCGCGCGCAGCTCCGGCGCCTGATCGAGGCCGGGACGCAGATCGTCCAGTACGGGTTCGGCGGCGGCCAGGGCGGCCGCGACGTCGCGGACCTGGTCGACCTCGCGCAGAAGACCCTCCACGAGGCCACCGTGGACGTGCGGGCCCGCTCCACCGCGGTCTCCTGGGACGACCTGACGGCGCGGCTGCTGGAGACCATCGAGAACGGCACCGTGTACGGCGGGATCTCCACCGGACTCCAGGAAGGCGACGAGCTCACCTCCGGCGGGTTCAAACCCGGAGAGCTCATCCTCGTCGCGGGCCGGCCCGGGATCGGCAAGTCGGTGTACTGCATCGACATCGTCCGACGCGCCGCGTTCAAGGACCGCAAAGCGGTCGCCGTGTTCTCCCTGGAGATGAGCGTCGAGGAGCTCGGGCTGCGCATCGCCGCTGCCGAGACCCGCCTCGACATGGACACGCTCAAGTCCGGGGAGATGACCCCCGCAGAGATGACCCGGCTCATGGAGGGCTTCGACCGGCTCCACAAGGCCCGCCTCTACCTGGACGACAACGCGGTCTCCACGGTCGCCACGATCCGCGCCCGCGCCCGCCGCATCCAGCAGGAACACGGCCTCGACCTCGTCGTCATCGACTACCTCCAGCTCATGAAGTCCGGCCGCAAGACCCAGAACCGCACCGAGGAAGTCGGCGACATCTCCCGCGACCTCAAGCTCCTCGCGAAAGAGATCGGCGTGCCCGTAGTCGTCGCCGCCCAGCTCAACCGCGGCCCCGAACAGCGCGCCGACAAGCGCCCCTACCCGTCCGACCTCCGCGAGAGCGGATCCCTGGAGCAGGACGCCGACGTCATCATCCTCCTCCACCGCGAGGGCCACTACGACAAGGAATCCCCCAAAGGCGCCGAGGCCGAATTCAACTTCGCGAAGAACCGCCACGGCGCCACCGACACCGTCACCGCCATCGCGCAACTCCACCTGTCCCGCTTCGTCGACTACCACCCGGACTAGCCGATGCAACCCGAACCCATCCGCGGCACCCTCCACACCGCGCTGGCGGCCCTGTGGGAGGCGACTCTCCAACGCCGGGCCTCCCGCGGCGAGGCACCGCCTCCCGAGCACCTCAACCCGTCCCGTCCCACCTCTAAGGAGCAGCAATGACCGCCGGACCAACCCGCTACCGCTTCAACACCGAGAACATCCTGGAGCTGCTGCTCGACCGCAGCGGCGACTGGGACCGCGACCTCGACGCCTGGGTAAACGTCAAGCTCGATCGCGTCGACGGCCCGGTCCCGAACGCCGCCACGGTCACGCTCAATCCGACCCTCGGCGAGGACGAGGATTCGGATCCCGACGCGGACCTGCGCGAACGGTTCCGGGTGACTGTCGAGCGGATCGACTCCGAGGTTGGTGCCCGATGAGTACCGACTTCCACATGCTCGCCGAAGCGCTCGACGAGAACCTTGCCGCGCAGGACCAGATCCGCAACCTGACCGCGCAGCTCGCCAAGGTCCACGACTTCATCCACGCCCGCCGCGAGTTCGTCGGGGTGCTGCGCCAGTACTCCACCGAGGACATGGCCGACTACCACCGCTGGACCGGGCACGCCGAGGCGCGCCGGGAGCTGGCCGAAACCCTCGGACTGGAGATCGACCAGCAGACCGGCGGCCTGGCGGAGCGGGAAGGAGAACCCCGATGAGCAAGCCCAAGAAGCGATCTACCTCCCAGGGCGAGAGGAAGCGCGCCCGCGCGCTTGCGGCCGAGGAGCACCTGCCTTACGCCGAGGCCCTGCGGAGGGTCCGACTCGCGGCCGCCCCCGAGCCCGCTGAGGAGGCCGATCGTGGCTGAGCGCCTGGCCGACGGCTACTACGCCGTCCCCGATCCCGACAACGCCGCCACCATGACGTGCTGGCGGGTCAAGGACGACGGCATGCACCCGCACCCGGCGAAAGCCTGGTACGGGCCGGACCGGCCGCTGCGCAAGGACGCGCCCGGGAAGCCCGGGACTGACGAGTACATCGCGTGGATGCGCGACTACTTCGACACGTGGACCGCCTGGGCCCGCCGCGTGAAGGACGCGATCGCCGCCGACCCGGTCGCCGCGCAGCGCCACTTCGCCGCGAAGACCGCGCACTGCTGCGTGTGTGGGCGGGCCCTCACCGACGGGGCCTCCAAGATCCTCGGCATCGGCCCCGACTGCCGCGAGAAGGTCCCAAACCACGTCCTCATGGCCCACCTCGCCGCCACCCGCGGCGAACCCAGCGACTAACCGTCCCGGCGGCCCCGCCAGCGCGGGGCCGCCACCAACCCGAGAGGGACACCATGAACCTCGACCCGAAGTCCACCACCGTCTCCGTCGACCGCTTCACCGACGGCACCTACGGCGTCGGCATCCACTACGGCCACGACATCTCCATCGGCCTCGACACGTTCGCCGCCGCCACCTACACGAAAGCCGTCCACAAGGTCGCCGCGCTCGCCGAGTACGCCGCGGCGGTCATCGACCAGTTCACGACCCTCGGCATCCCCGACGGGAACGCGCTGCCGACCGTCGGCGAGCTCATGGACGCCGACTGGGACGGGATCGCCGCGTACGTGGGCTTGAAGGTGGTGCCGCTCGTCGCCGCCAGCGACCGCACCCCGCAGGTCCGCTTCGACGTCAACCACCGCCCCTTCACCCAGGTCACCGCCGCTGACGCCCGCGACCACGCGGCCGCCGTGCACCGCGCCGCCGCGACCGCCCGCCTCGACGAGCGGTACTACAAGTTCCTGCGCGGCCCCCTCAACCTCCCCGATGACAAGGCCCGCGGCCTCATCGGCGAGCTCGCCGACCACCGCATCGACGGAGGCGACCGCGTCATCCGCGCTGCGCGAGACGCGAAGGCGACCCTCGCCTCCGGCGGGGTGCTCACGGAGATCGCGGCCGAGCAGGACGCGCAGCACAAGAAGTTCGGCGAGCAGAACCACCCCGACCTCGACCCGCACGACTTCCCGAGCGTGGCGCGCAACGAATACGCCTTCCGCGCTGACCGGTGGAAGCAGATCAACACCCGCCGGGCCAAGGACGGCTGCGAGGTCAAGAACCGCGACCCCGAAGTGGCGTCGTGCACTGCCTGGGACGGGATTCTCCTCGAAGAGGTCTACGAAGCACTCGCCGAGAAGGACCCGGAGGCGCAACGCGCGGAGCTGGTCCAGGTGGCTGCGGTGGCGGCGACGTGGGTCGAAGCGATCGACCGCCGCTCCGGCGCGGGCAACGGAGGCGACCGTGGCTGAGCAGACCGACCCGATGACCGACGAAGCACTGGCGGAGGCCCAGGCATTCGTTGACGGCAACCATCTGACCGGACTTGACGGCGCGGCCGTGGTCGATCTGGTCCGCCGCCTGCTTGCCGAGGTGAAGCGGCGCCGCTCCAACGCTGTGGGCCTCATCGATGCCAGCGGCGGGGCGTGGGCCGAAGCCGCCCGCGTGACACGCGGTCTCCGCGCCGAGCTGGAACAGTCCCAGTCGGCATGCGCCGCACTAGCCGCGAAGATCGAGGCCGCCCGGACGGACCGCTCCGCGTGGACGCTCCGGGACCTGCTGCGGCTCGCGCACCGCCGCGGCCTGCACCTGTCCCGGTACCGCTCGGACGGCGACGCGACCCGCACCATCCACCAGGTGTGGGAACCCAACGAGAACCCCGACCCCGCCAAGCCGTGGGCTCAGGGGCGCCGCTGGGTCGAGGTCCGGCACTGGCCGACGCGCGCGAACGGCGGCACCGGCCCGTCGTGGCAGATCCGCATCAACGGCACCGAGCAGCCGACCGAGACCGTGCACCGCATGGCGCACGCCGAGCTCTGGGACCCGACCATTGCCGAGATCGTCGGCGCTCTCGACTGGCTCGGGCTCCTCGACGACGCCGACGGAGGCAAGCCCGATGCCTAGCTACGTGCTCAAAGCCAGCCCGGACGAGTCCGAGGACCTGTACGGGATCTACTCGACGATCGTCGACGCGTTCACGTTCGTCGGCACCCGCGAGGAGATCCACACCGAGTTCACCGGGCGTGGTAGGCACCCGATGGAGGTCAACGCCCTCATCGCGCACGCTGACGCGCTCGGCTCCTCGTGCGGCATCGCCGACGACCAGTTCCAAGTCTGGTACGGGTGGGCTGAGAAGACCGTCACGATCGGCGAGGGCCCCGGCTGCGGGGAGCTGCCGCGTAAGAACCTCAGCGCTTACCTCCGGGCGATCGAAGCCCACAACCTCGACGCCGCCGCGGCGCTCGTCATCTCCGATCAGGAGGAGCCCGATGAGCGCTGAGCAGCCCCACAGCCGCTTCGTCTTCGACCTCCCCGCCCGCGCCGCCCTCACCGCGCTGGCGGCCGGGGAGACCTGCCGCTTCGACTCTGGGATCGTGGCGGAGCGCCTGGCCGACGGCGGCTTCACGCTCTCCTACGAGCGGGCCGGCGCTCTCGCCCCGGTTGCGCATCTGAACGCCGACCTCACCATGAAGATCGACGGGATCATCGACAGGATCGGAGAACGCAAGCCGCTCGCGACCGGGTCGCTTCCCGACGCAGTCCTCGCCTCGTACCTCGAACTGGCCGAGGAGCACTGGCGGATCGGTGAACTCGCGTCGATCCTCGACATAGAGGAGGAGGCCGCGCTCCTCTCCGAGGTGGTCCGTGCCCGCAGGCTCCTCGCCGTCGTGTATGCGGCCATCAAGCGCTGGAACCTCACCGACGAAAAGATCGCCGAGATCAACCTCGACAGCAACCTCTACGAGCGGGCACGCAAGCAGACGATCTACGAGAGCTACCGCGCCTGCGCGAGAACCCTCCTCGCCGACCTCGCCGCCGCCGGGGACCTGTGCCCCAAGTGCCGCAAGCCCCTCCACGACGGCCGCGGCGGCGGAATCCGGCTCGCCGCGGTCGAGCGGCCCTGTGCCGACTGCCCGCCGCCCGCGCAGGAAGGAGCCTGACGATGGCCGAACCGACCAGCGGCCGGTGTGCGCTGTGCGAGCACCCCGAGGAGGGCCACGGCGTCCGCTACGCCGCGGGCGTCGGGGATCACGAGTTCGTGCACGACGCGTGGACGGGCCGCGCCCCGAGGCCCGCCGTCGAATCCGACCGGCCCTCGCGGGCGCCTGAGATCTACCGGGCCCCAGACGGCGGGCTCGCCATGTGGCCTGACCCGTCCCGCCCGGCGCCGTCTGGCGGCGGGGACCGACTCCCTCCCCGGCGCACCGCATCACCCGAACCTCAGCAATCGATCACGTCCCGGAAGGACTCCCATGCCTGAGCGCATCAACCCGAAGCTCCTGTCGTACGCCTCGATCATCGACGAGCAGACCCTCGCGCAGGCGAAGACGACGTCGTCGATGCCGTTCGTGCCGCGCATGGTCCTCATGCCCGACGCCCACCTCGGCAAGGGCGCCACGGTCGGTTCCGTGATCCCAACCGAGCGGGCGATCATGCCCGCCGCGGTCGGCGTGGACATCGGCTGCGGCATGAACGCCCTGCGCACGCAGTACACGCTCGACGACCTCGCGGGCCGCGACCTCGCGGCGCTGCGCATCGCTCTGGAGGCGGCGACGCCCCTGTCGGCCGGGCAGTACAACGAGACGCTCACCGCCTCCGCGGAGCAGGCGTGCGCGCGGCTCGAAGCGCTCGCCCGTGCCAAGGGCTTCGACCCCGGCGAGTACGCCGAGAACTGGCGACTCCAGTTGGGCACCTTGGGATCGGGCAACCACTTCCAGGAGGTCACAGTGGACGAAACGGGCCGGGTCTGGCTGTTCCTCCACTCCGGGAGCCGCGGCGTCGGGAACCGGATCGCGCAGCGGCACATCAAGATCGCGCGGAAGCTCTGCGAACGGCGCTGGATCTCCCTCCCGGACCCCGACCTCGCGTACCTCGTCGAGGGCGACCCGGAGTTCTCCGACTACATCAACCAGATGATGTGGGCGCAAGACTTCGCCCGGGAGAACAGGGCCGAGATGATGCGCCGCATGCGCGCCTGCTTCGAGTCCTGGGTCGACGGGCACGTGGTCGCCTCGTCCTTGATCTCCTGCCACCACAACTACACCGCGCGCGAACGCGTCGACGGGAAGGACGTGTGGCTGTCGCGCAAGGGCGCCATCGACGCGCACACAGGCGTCCCCGGGCTCATCCCCGGCTCCATGGGCACCGCCTCCTACGTCGTGTCCGGGAAGGGCAACCGGGCCGCGATGTGCACGGCCCCTCACGGCGCGGGCCGCGAGTACGGGCGCCGCGCCGCGGAGCGGGCCTTCACCGTCGAGCAGCTCCAGGAGTCCATGGAGGGCATCGAATGGTCGGGCTCGGCGGCGCTCCTGGACGAGATCCCCGCCGCCTACAAGGACATCGACCAGGTCATGGCCGACGCCGCCGATCTCGTCGAGGTCCGACACACCCTCCGCCAGATCGTCAACGTCAAGGGCGAATAGCCCGCCCCGACCCGGCCCCGCACACCGGGGCCGGGCCCCGACCAGGAAGGACAACGACCATGCGAGTGCTCAACATCGACTACAAGGAGCGGCGCCGCAGGGACGGCCGCCCCGAGGGGCTGCTCAACCGCGGCATCACCGTCTTCGACGTCCCCCGCCCCGTCCTCCGCTGCCGCCTGCGCGGCCACAAGCCCGTCATCGACGGCACCGGGACCGTCGGCCAGCCCGGGCACCTCTCCCGCTGGGTCGTCTGCGACCGGTGCGACACCCGCCCCGAACCCCAGGGCCGCCTCCACGCCACCGGATGGGACATCGGCGAGCCCTACCCGAAACCCGGCGACATCCGCGAAGCCGCCCCCGGCGAAACCAACCCCGGGCCCTGGCCCGAGCCCGTCTTCGAGTTCCACACACAGGTCCTCATCGGCGGCGCCGGCCGCGGCTTCAGCGCCGAGTTCAAGGTCGGCAACCGCGGCTCCGAGAACGCGCTCGGCGGTCACCTCTCCCTGTGGCGACTCTTCGGGATCTACTGGTCCACCGGCGAGTTCGGCCGCGGCATCCAGCGCCGCCTCAACCCGACCGGCTACGAGTCGAAGGTCATCGAGGTGTCCGCGTACTACAGCCGCATCTACTGGAAGCTGTGGGCCGACCGGGACGACAACCGCCTCACCTCCAGGTGGCGGGCTGGGTCGGTGCGCTGGCGGCCCCTGGACCTCCTCCTCGGCGAGAAGCACTACCCGTCCGAGGACATCGGCGACCCTGTCGCGAGCGTGCTCGTCATGCCGGAAGGCGACCGCCACCGGATCGCGCTCCAGCTCGTGCGCGTCGACGTCAAGCGCCGCAAGCGCACCCGCGCCAAGTTCCACGCCTGGCGCGTCGAGTGGAAGACCGAGACCGGCATCCCCACCATGCCCGGCGGCCGCGGCACGGTCCTCACCGCCAGCATCCGCATCGACCACGCGAACCCCGCGAGCTCGGCGTGGGCGCTCGACGCCCTCGACGCGATCCGCACCGACCTCGCCGAGGCCCGCGCCGCCCGCGGCTACACCAGCACCCCGGAGGACACGACCCGATGAACCGCCACTTCACCGACGACGACGGCTACCCCACGAAGACCTACCTCGCCGCGATCGCAACCGCGGTCACCGAAGCCGGGCTCGACTTCGACTGGGGCCACTCCGACGTTGACGAGGACCTGTGGTTCTCGATCCGCCTCGACGACGGCCGCCTCATGCTCACCTGGAGCGCCGAGGCCGACGGCCAGAACGCGGACCCGAAGGCGCCCGGCGCCGTCGACCGGTGGGCCACCACCTGGTTCGACAACGACGACACCGCCGAAGGATTCCACCTCGGCACCACCCGCGCCTACACCACCGGCACCCTCATCCCCGAACCAGCCGCCGTCGCCGACCTCGCCCAGCAGGTCCTCCGCGACAAGATCGCCGAGGCCGCCTGATGGACACCACCGATCCCCAGCCCGACCCCACCACCCGCATCCTGTGGGTCCCCTCCCTCGCCGACCCCACCAACCCGACCCCCGCCGAACTCGCCGCAGGCAGCGAACTCCACCTCCTCCCACCCGACCAGCGCGACACCATCACCGGCCGCATGGTCGAAGTCGACCTCGCGACCTTCCTCGGCACCACCCGCCGCCCCCGCCGCCTCCCGCGCTGGCTGCGCGACCTGGTGTGGGTGCTGCCGACTGCGGGGATGGGCGAGGAGTTCCGGGGGTGGCGGCACCCGCTGTGGCGCGGCTCGGACGACTGGCCCGGTGACGACGAGGACCGGTACTGGCGCCGCACGATCGTCGTCCGGATCCCCGGCCGCCGGTACATGGTCGTCACGGTCCCGATCCGCCGCCGGTACCGCCGGGAGGGTTCATGAGCGACCGCATGGACGAGGTCTTGGCGGCGATCGACGCCGAGACCGGGAAGTGCATCTGCGGGAACCCGCTCCCCGCGGACGGGCCGTCGCTGGACTACTGCTCGGACCTGTGCCAGTACCGGTTCACCGCGGAGTCCGTCGGCGCCGAGCTCGACCGCGACGCCTTCGACGAGGACGACGTGTACCAAGCGCCGGTCACCGACGGGCGCGCCATCAACCAGGAAGTCAACAGGCACTTCCAGGTCGCAGACACCGACCTGCGGTCGCCCCATGCGGCGATGCGGCACGTCATCGTCTCCCGGCCCTCGCCCGTCGCGGTCCCGATGCGGAACGGCGCCAGGGCCGCCGACGCTGCATGGTTCGCCATGATGGCCGCGTCCGGGTCTGTGGTCGCCGGCCCCGTCGCTGGCCTCCGCACTCCTGTCGACAACGACTCCGTGCCTGCGCGCATCTCTCCCGGACGGTTCTGGCTTGCGCAGCGCCGCACCGGCAGGACCATCCCAGCCGCCTGGGTCGACATCACTGCCCTGGTCGAGTCGCTGACCGTCACGCAGACCATCCCAGAACTGGTGGAAGCGGACCGGGCGTCCTTCGTGAGCGAAGCCGAGCGCCGTGCCGTACGGTTCAACACCGCGTGGAACGAGCTGTTCCGCGAGATCGCGGCCACCGCCGAACAGATGCGCGACCTCAGCACGGCAGCAGCCACTGCGGCCCGCACCATCGGCCGCGCCTACACCACCGCGGCAGCGGCACAAGACGTCCGGCACGCCAAGACCGTGCTCCGCTCGCTCGACGTGTTCGTCCACTGCGACTGCGGCATCCACGTCGCCACCCTCCCGCGCGACGCGACCGACGACGAAGCGACCGCCGCATGGGAGGCGCACCTCCTCGGCGCGACCGGCCTGGCCCCCGCCGAGTACTTCCGGCAGCGCGCGCTCGCACATCAGCAGAACCGCGGCACCGGCCCGGCCCCCAAGCGGCGCCGGCCTCCGCGGGACACCGGATCGAACAGGAGGGGACACCGATGACGCTTCCGAGACCACCGCGGCAGCGGCGACAGTGCGAGCACGAGGACCTGACCGAAGTCGAGGTCACGTCGTTCAGCAGCCCCAACCGCATGTTCGACCGGACGTGCCCTGCCTGCGGGATGCGCGCCCTCGTGTACGAGTGCCGCGAGTGCGGGGCCCGGAGCACACTGCCGACCGCCTGCCACCCGAACGGCCCCACTGCCACCCGTGACACCACCGACACCGTCGAGTACGCCCGCGGGCACTGCCCGATCTGCTCGAAGGAAGGCAAGGTCGTCAACCGGAGCCTCCACGGCCTCGCCGCGCACCTCGCCAAGAAGCACACCGTCGCCGAACTCGTCCACGCCATCGCCAGCACGGCCATCGACGCCGCGCTCAACACCCAAGGAGCACAGCAGTGACCATCACGACCGGGCGCATGGACGTGCGCCGCACCCAGACCGACACCGGCACCACCTACGAGCCCCCGCTCGACCCGGACTGGGACGAACTCGACCGCCTGCGCTGGCACGCCGGCGTCGTCCACGGCGACACCGGCATCGGCCTCACCGTCGCGCCCGCGAAGTTCAGCGTCAACGGCGTCATCCAGGAGGGCCACTTCAACCTCTGGGTTGGCGACACCGTGGTGTGCCCCGGCAAGTACAGCGACACCCTCTCCTACCTCAACGGCATCGCCCTCGGCGCTCGGGGAGCCCCGTCGAAGGACCTGTGCTGCACTCACGGAGAGCGCATCGATCGGCTCCTCGACCTCCTCGAAGACCTCCACGGCCTCCGCCTGAAGAACGCGGGCATCTCCGCCGGGCAGGTCAGCCACCTCGTCGGGCAGTGGCAGCAAGGGATCATGACCCGCGAGGAGGCCATCGAGCGCCTCTCCCGCGAGACCGGCATCCCCGCTGGGAATTGGTCGACCGACCTCAACCTTCCCGACGGCGCCGCCGACTCCCTCAAAGAGGGATTCCAGACGCGGACTCCCGCCCTCCCCACCCTGGAAGCGAAGCAGGCCGCCGAAGAACGCCTCCGCGCCGACGGCGTCCTCCACACTGGCGGGCGCGTCGAGGGCAAGCCGCGGATGGTCGCCGACCCGTCCTCGCCCGACTGCCTGATCCCGCTCGGTTCGATCCGCGCCGTCGAAGCGGCCCGGAACCTCCAGGACGGCATCCAGGCGCTCCCGAAGGTGGACGACCTCACGCCCCCCGACGAGGCCCCGCCCGCACAGGACTAGACCCCTCCGAAACCCCCTGCCCCCACACACCACCCCCTCCCATGTCCCGACCACGAGGAGGACCACCATGACCACCCAGACCTGCGTCCTGTGCCGGACCACGAACAGCGACGGCACCGAGCGCGAACCGAACCTAGCCGCGCAGGGCCGCCAGGTGTGCACCGGGCACTACGCGCGCGCCGAGCGGCGCCTCGACATCATCGTCCCCCAGTGGGGCATGCTGTCGGCCGCGCTCGGATCCGGGAACGGGCACGCCCGCGTGTCCGGGACCGCCGAACCCACCCTCGGCGTCAGCGTCCCCGTGCTCGACCTCATCGGCCCCGCGAACACCGGCACCGTTTCCGACCCCTACGGCGACCAGACCGGCCACGCCTCCATCGCGTCCATCCTCCGCATGTGGGTGATCGACTGGGCCGACGCCCGCGGCCGCGGCGAGCGCGGCCCCGATGCGCTCACCGTCGACGCGCTCGTGACGTGGCTGCGCGACCGGCTTCCATGGGCCGTCGAAGAGATCAGATACGACCGCGACGGCCAGCGCGTCGGCGGCGGCCACCCGGCGCTGCTGGAGTTCGCCGACGACCTTGCCCGCATCGTGGGGGCGCTGCGGACCGCGAACGGCGACGTGCCCGACGCCGACGATCACCGCCACGGCATCGAGTGCCCCCGCTGCGACCTCCAGACGCTGTACGACACCGTCGACCTCGCCGAGGACTTCATCGAGTGTCTCGAATCCCGGGGCGGGTGCGGGAAGCTCCTCAAGCCCAGCGAGTACCACCGCTGGGTGCTGATGAAGGAGTTCTTCCTGCGCGCCTCCATCCCGTGCCCCCAGTGCGGGCTCGCGGCCCTCGCCGGGGCCCGCCGCCTCGACCGCGTCGAATGCCTCGAAGCGAAGGGCGGGTGCGGCGCGACTATCCCGTGGCAGGCCTACGACAAGTGGGTCAAGGCCGTCGCCGCCATCGAACGCGCCGGGATCCCCATCTGGGGGCACCACCACCCCCTCCCCGGCCCCGCCCTCCAGAACGCCGCATGACCACCACGAGACACGTACTTCGGCCACCGGGACTACCAAGCCGCGTGGACCGTGGTGGAGGTAGAACTGCCGTGACCGACGTCCTGACCTCTGAGCAGCGCGCACGACTCGAACTTGCCCGCGAGCTCGCCGCCTCTTCCTACACGCGCCTCAACGACGCCATCACGGCCGTCAACCAGCTGTGCGACAACAAGATGGAGCCGCGGCAACCCGACGACCTCGTGCACGCCGCGCGCTGGCTCCGCGGTCGCAACGGACGCCTCACCATCAGCGCCCGCATCCGCACCACTCTCAAGATCTGGAGGGCCCTGCGATGACGAACCCCATCGGGTTCCTCGAAGCCCGCCTCACGGAGGACGAGGCCATCGCGACCGAGGCGTCGCCAGGGCCGTGGCACCTCAACGCCGAACACGACGAAGTGATCGCCGTCGACGACATCGAGGTGTGTACCGCCTTCGCGCTCAGCAGCAACCAGCAGCGCAACACGGCACGGCACATCGCCCGTCATGACCCGTCCCGTGTCCTCCGCGAGATCCAAGCGAAACGCGCGCTCTTGGCTATCTACAAGCACGCCATCGAGACGTGGGACATCGTCGGTGACGGCTTCCGCGTGGTCGAACGCGCCGTAGTGGCGCTGGCGGCCGTGTACTCGGACCACCCCGATTACGACCCCACTTGGGCGACGGCCGAAACAATCTGACCGCAGAGTGGACGATTCTCGTGCAACACCTTACATTGAGAATTGACTTACATGCGCACACAGACCAGGAGCCCCGACAGCACCGCTGCGGGGCTCCGCCCATGCACGGGGGTGACCATGGCGAACTACACGGCCGCCCAAGCAGCCGAACGCTTCCGCGTCCACAGGACCACGGTCCTCTCCTGGCGGAACAGGGGCTGGTGCGACCCGGACACCGGCAAGCACCGCACGCTCTCGCCAGCGCTCGACCCCGTCACGGGCACACCCTTGAAGGACCCGAAGACCGGCGCGCTCCTCTTCCCCGAGTCCGAGCTCGTGCTCGCAGAGCAGCAGACACGCGCACAACACCGCCGGTCCCACCGGCGGTCTAGGGCACTGGTCAGCGCTCGAATCTAACTGCAACAGCACCACATCTTCCGGCCTTGAGGGCCGGTGTCTCCCCCGACGTAGACGCTCGACCGCCAGGCCAACGCCACGCCGCATGGATCTCTCGGGGGAGGGTCACCCGGTGTGCGCCTGGCGGTCGAGCCCGCCTCCCCCGCTCACAACCGGGGGAACCGCATGTCCGCCTGCACCATCCACCAGGGCGACGCCCTGACCGTCCTCAAGTCGATCCCGACCGGCACCGTCGACGCCGTCATCTGCGACCCGCCCTACAACTCCTCCGCCGGCGGCGGCTTCAAAGCCCCCGCCCGCGACAAGTACGTGTCCGGCGACGCCCAGCACGGCCTCGCGGACTTCGCGGGCGACCAGCGCGACCAGCGCGGCTTCACCGCCTGGCTCGCCATGGTCTACGCCGACTGCCTCCGCGCCGCCCGTCCCGGCGCGAGCCTCCTCGCGTTCACCGACTGGCGACAGCTCCCCGTCTCCAGCGACGCCATCCAGGCCGGCGGCTGGATCTGGCGCGGCATCATCCCCTGGAACAAGCCCGTCAACCGGCCCAAACGAGACGGCTTCCGCGCCTCCTGCGAGTACATCCTGTGGGCCACCCACGGTGAGCCCTACCGGCACTCGCCCTCGATCTACCTGCCCGGCCTCCTCACCGGCTCACAGCCACACGGCAACAAGCGGCGGCACATCACCGAGAAACCCGTCAACATCATGGCCGAGCTCGTGAAGATCGCCCCCGAAGGCGGCATGATCCTCGACCCGTTCTGCGGCTCCGGCTCCACCGGGGAAGCCGCGCTCGCGGCCGGGCGGCGTTTCACCGGGATCGAGATCTCCCGGCATTACGCCGGCGTCGCCGCCGAGCGGCTCGGCACCCAGACCCACCAACCCTGATCGCTCGGGAGGCGGACCCGATCCCCCGACGCCTCCCGAGCCCG
The DNA here is from genome assembly GCF_003002955.1 of Glycomyces artemisiae. Lineage (GTDB taxonomy): Bacteria > Actinomycetota > Actinomycetes > Mycobacteriales > Micromonosporaceae > Glycomyces > Glycomyces artemisiae. The sequence continues at coordinate 87,747 of NZ_PVTJ01000009.1, read as the reverse complement.
AACATCCTGCTCCCTGTAAGTGGAGCAACCCCGGTGCATTAGGCGGAGACCTTCTACGGGTCCTGGCCCTCAAGGAGTCGACATGCGCAGCATCGGGATACCGCTCAAGCTCCGCGTCGGCGAGTTCATCGCGAGCGCAAAGCGTGCAGCGGTCGCTCTGCGCGGGAACAGAACGGCGTCCCCGACGGCGCGGGAGGCCTGTCCGTTCTGCTCACGCCCCGACCAGTGGTCCGCTTGCCCGATCCACGACAACGGCGCCTGATCCGATGCCCCGCGCAAAGCACCCGTGCTCGGTACTCGGATGCGGCGAGGTAGTCGATGCGGGCCAGTCCCGATGCCCCGCCCACCGTGCCGAGGCCGACCACCGCAGGGGTACAGCTAGGGAGCGGGGCTACGACCGGGCGCACGAGCAGGGGTTCAGGCAAGGGGTCCTCGCGAAGGATCCGTTCTGCACCTGCACACCAGACCATCCAGCCCACGCGGGCAGCCCGTGCGGACAGCAGTCCACCGTTGCCGACCACTGGCCCCGGGACCGGAGGGTACTGGTGTCCAAGGGCCTGGACCCGAACGATCCTCGACACGGGCGCGGGCTGTGCGCGTCGTGCCACGGATGGCAGACCACACAGCACCAAGCAGGGGGATGGGCAAGGCCCGAGCACTGAGCCGCACGGCTCCCGCTCACTCAGCGCACACGCTGACAGTTCACGCCAGCGCCTGACCTCGTGTTGAAGATTTATTTCATCGATCGATCGTCACTCACAGTGACGAAAACCTGGGGGGAAACCCCTTGCCAAGGGGGCTCCGGACCGCCGGGGAGGTAGTTTTCCATCTGTACGGGTTCCCAACTTTTCGGCCGTCACTCTCCGTAACGGATTATTGGGATTCATTTCCAATTATGCGGCCTGATTCCACTCTGAAACAGAGGGGGCACCATGCCCGGACAACTGCCGAAGGAAGACCCGGCCCGCCGGAACAAGTCGACCTCGAAGGCCACCCTGAACCCCGACCACGACGTCCAGGCCCCGCTGCTGCCCAAGGGCCGCACCTGGGACTGGCAGACCGAGTCGTGGTGGCGCGACATCTGGGCGAGCCCGATGGCCTCGGAGTACGACGACTCCGACAAGCACGGACTCTTCCGCCTCGCCGTCCTCGTCGACGACTACTGGACGACCGACAACGCGAACACCCGCGTCAAGCTCGCCGCCGAGATCCGCCAGCAGGGCGCCCTGTACGGGATCACCCCGCTCGACCGGCGCCGCCTCCAGTGGGAGGTCGCCCGCGGCGACGAAGCCGAGCAGAAGAACCGCCGCCGCACCGCCGAGCAGGCACCGCCCGCCACCGGCGACGGCGCACCGCCGCAGCCCGCCGACCCCCGCCAATACCTCCACCTCGTCCCCGATGCGGAGGCGATGTGACGGGGCTGATCGTCCCGCCACTCGATGAAGAACCCTGGCCCACACTCGGACCGCAGATCTGCGACCTGATCGAAGAGCGCTGCGTTTTCGGCCCCGGCGACCTCCGCGGCGAACCCGCCGTGATCGACGCCGAGAAGCGCGCGCTCATCTACCGCATGTACGAGGTCTACCCCAAGGGCCACCCGAAGGCGGGCAAGCGGCGCTTCAAACGCGTCTGCATCTCCCTGCGCAAAGGCACCGCGAAGACCGAATTCGCGGCCTGGGTCGCCTACGTCGAGCTGCACCCCGAGGGCCCGGTCCGCTTCGCAGGCTGGGACGCGTACGGCAACCCCGTCGGGAAACCGGTCAAGGACCCGTACATCCCGATGATCGCCTACACCGAGGAGCAGACCGAGGAACTCGCGTACGCCGCTCTCAAGGTGATGTGCGAGGAGTCCACCGACGCGGACCTGTTCGACCCGACCATGGAGCGGATCACCCGTACCTCCGGCGGCGGGAAAGCCCTCGCGCTAGCGGCGGCGCCGAACGCCCGCGACGGCGCGCGCACCACGTTCCAGCACGCGGACGAGCCGCACCGGTTCGTCCTGCCGCGGCTGGTCAAGGCGTGGCAGACGATGCTCCAGAACATCCCCAAGCGGCCGCTCGCCGACCCGTGGTCGCTGTCGACGACCACCGCGGGCGCCTCCGGCGAGCAGTCGGTCGCCGAGTCGGAGAAGGAGTACGCAGAGAAGGTCGCCGCCGGGAAGGCGAAGGACCCGCAGCTGTTCTACTTCCACCGCGAGGCCTCCGCACGGCACGACATCGAGACCGACGAGGGCCTGCGGGCCGCGATCATCGAGGCCTCCGGCCCCGTCGTCGCCGCCTGGTCCGACATCGACTCCATCGTGTCCCTGTACCACCAGGCCGACACCGACAAGGCCTACTTCGAGCGCGTCTGGCTCAACCGCTGGGTGGCCTCGGCGAACCAGGCGTTCAACCCCGAGCGGTGGAAGGACCTCGCGGCCCCCCGCACCGTCATCGCCAAGGGCGCGCAGATCGCGCTCGGCTTCGACGGCGCGCGCTGGAGAGACGCGTGCGGACTGGTCGCGACGCACCTGGAGACCGGGCACCAGTGGGTGACCGCGCTGTGGGAGAAGCCCGAGGACTACAAGGGCGAGTGGGAGGTCCTCGACGAGGACGTCGACGCCGCCGTCGACGCGGTCTTCGACCAGTGGAACGTCGTCCGCTTCTACGCCGACCCGCCCCGGTTCGAAGCGAACGTCTCCCGCTGGGCGGGCAAGTACGGGCCGAAGAAGGTCCTGGAGTGGTACACCAACCGGCCCAAGCAGATCGGGCAGGTCATGCGGGCCTACAGGACCGCGATCGACTCCGGGGAGCTCACGCACTCCGGGGACCCCGATCTCGCCCGGCACATCGCCAACGCCCGCGTCGGCAACCTGAAGCTCATGGACGACGACGACAAGACCCCCTTGTGGACGATCTACAAGGAGCGTCCCGACTCCACGGACTTCATCGACCTCGCCATGGCCGGGGCCCTCTCCTGGCAGGCCCGCCTCGACTCGATCGCCGCCGGCCAGATGCGCGCCTCCAACGGACGAATGATCGTCCTCCGATAGGAAGGGGCACGGTGTGGCTGAGCTCGTCGACGTCCTCAAGCGCCTCGAACAACGCCACAAGGCCCAGCTGCCCGACCTGGAGCGCCTGAACTCGTTCTACGAGGGCAAGCAGTCGCTCTCCTACCTGCATCCCGAGCTGATCGCCGAGCTCGACGACCGGCTCAAGCAGGTCGTCATCAACTGGCCTGAGCTCGTCGTCGACTCCCTCGACGACCGCCTCGACGTCGAAGGATTCCGCGTCTGGGGCGACAGCAAGCTCGAAGACCAGCTGTGGGAGCAGTGGCAGCGCAACGACCTCGACGAGGCCTCGCAGATGGGGCACCAAGAGGCCATGGTGTGCGAGCGGGCCTACACCATCGTCGGCACGAACGAGGACGCCGACGAAGACGAGACGCCGCTGATCACCGTCGAGTCGCCGTTCGAGGTCGTGCACGAGAACGACCCGCGCACCCGCACCGTCCGCGACGCCGCGAAATTCTGGTGCGAGGGCGAAGGCAAGGACAAGGTCGACCACGCCACCCTCTACGTCCCCGGCATCACCGCCTGGTGGATCCGCGACGGCGACGACTGGATCGAGGACCCCGAGTACAAGCGCGACGAGCACAACCTCGACTTCAACCCGGTCACGCCGCTGCTGAACAAGACCCGCCTCCACGGCGACGGCATCTACGGCCGCTCCGAGCTCGCCTCGATCATCCCGATCTCCGACGCGGCCTGCAAGATCGGCACCGACATGATGGTGTCGGCCGAATTCCACGCCATGCCCAGGAGATGGGCGCTCGGCTTCGGGCCCGAGGACTTCGTCGACGAGGTCGGCAACAAGATCTCCGCCTGGTCGAAGGTCGCCGGACGCATCTGGGCGTCCATGAAGCGCAAGGACGAAGGCGCCGAGGTCGGCCAGTTCCCCGAAGCCGACCTGAAGAACTTCCACGACACCCTCAACCTCCTCGCGCGCATGTGCGGCGCCCTCGGCGCGCTCCCCCCGCACTACATGGGCTTCTCCGACGGCAACCCCGCCTCCGCGGACGCGATCCGCTCCTCGGAGTCGCGCCTGGTCAAGCGCGCCGAGCGCCGTCAGCGCGGCTACGGCGGCACGTGGGAGACCACGCAGCGCAAGGCCCTCGCCATCACCGGCCGCGACGTCTCCGACCTCGCCCGCATGGAGACCGTCTGGCGCGACCCCGCCACCCCCACCAAGGCGCAGGCCGCCGACGCCGCCGTGAAACTGTTCACCGCCGGGATCTCCACCAAGCGCCAGGCCCGCATCGACGTCGGCTACACCGACACGCAGATCAAGCGCATGGAAGAGGAAGACGCCGAGGAGCTCGAACGCGACCCGGTCACCCAGCTCGGGCAGGCCATGCGGATGAGCCCGGCCCAGCAGGCCGCCCTCGACGCGGCCGAAGCCGACGACGAAGCGGTCCTCGCCGGTGCAGCCGCCGCTCAAGGCCAGTAGCGACCGCGCCGCGCACCTCAAGCGCACCTCCGCGGCCGCGACGGCCGAAGCCCGCCGCCTGTGGCGCCGCGTCGACCTCACCCGCGTCGCCGCCTCCTGGCTCGACCTCCTGCCGCGGCTCCTGGTCGTCATCGCCGCCGCCCAGCTCGACGCCGCGCGGACCGCCGAGGCCTACACGGCCGCCGCCCTCGGGCAGCAGGACATCACGAAACCGACCGAAGGCGAACTCGACCCGTGGGCGCTGGTCGGCACCGCCTCCGACGGGCGGCCGCTGGAGTCGCTGCTGATGCAGCCCGCCCTGACGACCCTCAGCGCCCTCGCCGCCGGGACGGTCCGGTCGCGCGCGCTCGGGCTCGGCTGGACGGCCCTGGACATGATCTGCCGCACCCAGGTCGCCGACGCGTTCCGCAACGCCGACTCCGTCGCGGGCGTTAACCGGCGCGTCACCGAGTACGTGCGGGTCCTCACCCCGCCGTCGTGCTCGCGGTGCGCGATCCTCGCCGGCGACGGCCGCGCCTGGAACACCGCGTTCCGCCGCCACCCTGGCGACGACTGCATCTCGATGCCGACCACCCGCGACAAGGGGATGGACCACCGCACCGACCCCATGGCCTATTTCGAGTCGCTATCACAGGCCGAGCAGGCCCGGATCTTCACGAAGGCGGGCGCGCAGGCGATCAGGGACGGCGCCGACATCTACGCCGTCGTCAACGCCCGCCGCCGCGCCGCGGGCATGACCGGCACCGTCACCAACCGGCTGACGCGCCGCGGCAAGGACATCCGCCTGGATGCGAACCAGTTCGCCATCACCGGCCGCCGCGGGCGCCTGCGCACCGTGAACGTCCTGGGCCAGGACACCTACATCACCCTCGAAGGCCGCCCCGTCCGCCTCCCCGGCGGCGGATCCGCCCCACGAATGATGCCCGAATCGATCTACGCGATCGCCCGGGACCAAGAGCACGCGATCCGGCTGCTGCGCCTCCACGGCTACATCTGGCACTGAGCAGCCGACCGCACCGGGAGCCCGACTCCCAACCCGCACCAGAAGGAAGGCCGCCGCATGGCGCACGACCAGGGCGAAACGCCCACCACCACACCGTGGTTCACCCTCTTCCGTCACGACGACGGCGACGAGGACCAGCCCGCAACGGACCCGAACCCGGCCGACGACACCGACGACCAGCACGACGACGACGGCGACAAGCCCTCCGACGATGCTCCCGCCGACGACCAGCCCGCCAAGGGCAAGGAGATCGACTGGAAGAAGCGCTCGCGCGAATGGGAGCGCCGCGCCAAGGAGAACAAGGAGAAGGCCGACAAGTTCGACGCGGTCGAAGCCGAGAAGAAGACCGAAGCGGAGCGGCTCACCGATCAGGCGGCCGCCGCGGAGGCCCGCGCTGCGAAGGCCATGACCCGCGCGGTCAACGCCGAGATCGCCGCACTCGCCGCCGAAAGCTTCGCCGACCCGACCGACGCGGTCGCCGCGCTCAACGCCGCCGAGTTCATCGACGGCGACGACATCGATACCGACGCCATCCGCGACCAGCTCGCCGACCTCCTGGAGCGCAAGCCCCACTGGGCGAAGTCGAAGGAGCCCGCGGCCGCCCCGGCGCCGCCCAAGCCCCGCCCGGACCCCGGCCAGGGCCCCCGCGGCGGCGACAACAAGGTCGACTACCGCAACGCCACCCGTGAGGACTTCAACGGCGAGATGGCGAAGTACGGCCTGCGCACCCGCTCATGATCCGCATCGCGGCCTCCATGGCCGAAGGCCGCTTCCACCTCGCGGTGGACGGCCACGAGCAGCGGGCCGAGGGCGGACGCGTCTGCGCCGCGGTGTCGGCGATCACCCAGACGGCCCTGCTCGGACTTGAGCAGATCGCCGCCCAGTTCCCCGAGCTCGTGGAGCTCACCATCGAAGAGGAGACACACCCATGACCACGCTGACCAAGCGCGGCTGGTTCAACCTGGCCCGGCACGACGTGCGCTCGACGCTCCCGTCGTCGATCCGCGCCATCATGCAGAACGGCCTGCTCGACCGCGCCTTCGAGGACGCCCTCACCCCCCAGTTCCTGTACCCGCGCGTCGCCGCCTCCGAGCCCTGGCAGGGCGGCCTCGGCGACACCTCGACGGCGACCCGCACCGGCCTCCTGGAGCCGAAGACCACCCCGATCACCGGTTCGGACCCGTCCCCTTCGAGCTACGCGGTCGAGCAGTGGTCGGTGACGATGGACCAGTACGGCGACGCGATCGACACCAACATGCTCCAGTCGTCGATGACGCTGGCGTCGAAGTTCCTCAAGGACATCCAGACCCTCGCCACCGGCGCGGGCCAGTCGCTCAACCGGATCGCCCGCGACCGGCTCTACCGCGCCTACTCGGGCGGGCGCACCTGGGTGACCGCCGCGGCCACCACCGACACCTCCATGGTCGTCGAGTCCGTCGACGGCTTCACCCACGTGGTCGTCAACGGCGTCCCCACCCCCGTCTCGGGGTCGAACCCGCTCAACATCACCGTGGACGGCGTCGCCAACACCGTCATCGGCGTCAACACGGGCACGAACACGCTCACTCTCGGGACCACCCGCGTCGATGTCATCGGCGAGGCGGTCGTCTCCGCCAACGCGCCCGTCTCGATCCGGCCCGGTGCCGCCGACACCGCGTTCGACCTCACCGGGTCGAACGTGGCGACGCTGTCGCTGTTCCGGGCCGCGACCACGCGCCTGCGCCGCATGAACGTCGACACCATCGACGGCGCCTACGTCGCGCACATCGACGCCGAGACGCTCAACCAGCTGTTCGACGACGAGGAGTTCCAGCGGCTCTACCAGGGCCGCGGCGAGGCGTCGGCGGTGTGGCGCGACCTGGCGGTCGGCCGCGTCGCGGGCATCGACTTCGTGCGCAACGAAGAGGCCCCGATCGCCGAGGTCGGCTCGGTCGACGTCCACCAGCCCATCGTCTACGGCGCGGACGCGCTCGTGGCCGCGCCGTTCGCGGAGATGGGCCGCCTCCTGGCCGAGACCGACGTCTCCGACGTCCCCTCGATCCAGATGGTCGACGCCGCCCCGAACGTCCAGGTCGCCCGCATCATCCGGCCCCCGCAGGACCGCCTCCAGCAGATCGTGTCCTCCGCGTGGTCGTGGGTCGGCGACTTCGGCGTCCCCTCCGACATCACCACCGGCGACGCGGCTCTGTTCAAGCGGGCCGTGGTCATCGAGCACGCCGGTTAGCAGGAAGGGAGCACCGAGATGCGCGTTCGTGCAAACCAGGATTTCCGCACCTACGTGAGCGGCACGCCGCTGCGCGTGACGGCCGGGAGCATCTGGACGGGCGGCGCGGCACGGGCCATGCTCGCGACGCACTGCCCCGTCACCGACCTCGACGCCGAGGCCACCGGCCCCGACGACGACGAGCCCGACGGCCACGACAGCACCGGCGAGCACGGCGCCCCCGGTGCCGACGACAGCGCCCCGGACGGATCCGACGCGGCGACTGCCGACGGCGGGAACGACGGCGACCCGGCCGACCCGCCTGCCGGGGTCCAGGAGGCCGACGCAGAGCCGACCGAGGGGGAGGCGCCCGCGGCCGAAACGGCCACCGTCGCCGAAACCGAGGAGGCCCCGACCGAGGCGGCCGACGCTGTCCCGGACGGGAACGTCTCCGACGTCCTCGACTGGGTCGACGGCGACGCCGAGAAGGCCCGCCAGGCCCTCGACGTCGAACGCGGCCGCGAGCGGCCCCGCGCGGGCCTGGTCAAGCAGCTCACCCAGATCGTCGAGTAGCCGGTGCACGCGGAGGGAGGCGGACGGTGGACCCGCTGATCACCAAGGCGCAGCTCGCCGCCCGCCTCCACAAGGACGTCGCCGACCTCGACGACGCCACCGCCGACCTCGCGCTGTACACCTCGTCCGGGATCGTCCGCGGCCTCACGCAGCAGACGATCTCGTTCGTCGAGCACGAGACCGTCCTCCTCGGTGGGGCCACGCAGAAGCTCACGCTCCCGCAGCGGCCCGTCGCCGTCGACGACGACCACCCGCTCACCGTCGTCGAGGTCGGCGACTTCGGCGGCCTCGACCTGACCCTGGTCGAGGACCGCGACTTCACGCGGCTCGGCAACGAGCTCACCCGCGGGCAGGCCTGGTCCCAGACCAGCCGCCTCATGGGCTGGCCGCGCACCCGTGTCCTCGGCGTGTGGTCCCCGCGCGTGCGCGTCACCTACAGCCACGGCTACACCGAGATCCCCGGCGACATCGTCGACGCCTGCCTCGACGCCGCCGTCCCCTGCTACCAGAACCCGACCGGGCTGCGGCAGCGGAGCATCGACGACTACTCCGAGACGTTCGCCAGCGAGTTTCTCGGCGCCGCGCTCGTCGCGAACCTCAAGGTCAAGCTCGGGCTTCTGGGCCGCCGCCGCGGCGCCTGGTCGGTCACCCCCGGATAGGAGGCGACCATGCTCGACATCGCCGCTGCGCTCGAAGCCGGCCGCGCGGCCGCCGAGGAGCGCATGGTCGACACCTGCACGATCCGCCGCCCCACCGGGACGGTTACCGACCCGGTCACCGCCGAGGTCACCACGACCTACGACGTCCTGTACAGCGGCCAGAAGTGCGAAGTCCAGTCGAAGGGGTACTGGGGCGAGGCGCGCGAGGTCGCCGAGGCGTTCAAGAACGTCCTGGCGCTGGAGGTCAAGCTGCCGATCGCGGTGCTGGGCCTCAACGTCGACGACGAGATCACCGTGGACGCCTCCGTGCACGAGCCCGACCTCGTTGGCCGTGTCTTCCACCTGAAGGACCTCTCCCACAAGTCCCACGCGACCGCACGGCGCGTCCTGTGCCGGGAGGTGACCGGGTGAGCGACGGCGTGGACGACCGCGAACTCCAGATGTACATCGCCGAGCTCGGGCGCGTCGGCGGCCGCCTCCACCGGGAGGGCCTCGCCGTCGGCGAGAAGGGCGCGCTGAACATCAAGCAGGACTGGGCGAAGACCTGGTCCGGCCACCCGTACTTCCCGGCGCTGCCGCGGGCGGTGAGTTACGACCGCCGCGCCCAGGGCGCGGACGCGGAGTGGGAGATCGGCCCCGACAAGGACCGCCCGCAGGGCGCCCTCGGCAACATCATCGAGTACGGCACCGTCAACAACGGCCCGATCCCCGGCGGCCTGCCCGCGCTCGACCGCGAGGTCCCCCGCTTCGTGCAGGCGCTCGCCGACCTCGGCATGGACGTGCTCAGTGGCGATTGACCCGGTCGCCGAGCCTGCCGCGGCCGCGTTCCTGGCGCTGCTGCGCGCGAACCCGAACCTCACCGTCTTCGACGGTCCGGCGCCGCTCGACCAGCGGCCGCCCTACCTCGTCGTGTACTTCGCGGGCGGCCCGCGCCTGGGCGACGGCCTGCGCCGACAGCCCGACAAGGCGACGATGCGCGCCTACGTGCACGCCGCCGGGGAGACCACGGCCGCGGCCCGGATCCTCGGCGGCCACGTCGACGCCGCCGTCCTCGGCGAGCGCTTGACGGTCCCCGGTTGGGACTGCGGGCCGGTCGACTGCGAGCTCGCGAACCCGCCGGTCCCCGACAAGTCGACTGGGGTCCTCGTCATGGACGCCGTCTCCACCTGGGTGTGGTGGATGACTGCGGCCTAGCGCTGGACCTGCTTCCGGCGTTTCCTGCGGATCATGCCGATCCGCGCCCAGATGAGGGCGTACGCGATGCCGATCGCGACGAACACGGCGATGAGCAGCAGCCCGCCGAGGACGCGGAACGGCGGCACGAGCAGGACCAGCAGCACCAGCACCACGATCCCGACGACGCCGACGGCCGTCAGGGGTTTCCGCGTGCGCTCAGGGGTTGAGGGTTCCGACATCCCCCCAGCGTAAGGCACACCCGCGTCCTCCACATCGGCCGAACGTGCCGACCCGTCACCACAGAAACACCAGGAGAACCAATGGTCAAGCCCACTCACGTGCTGCTCAAGCACCCGAAGACGGACGCGACGTGGCACTGCCCCGTCGGCGCCGTCGACGTCTGGCTCGACAAGGGCTGGACCAAGGCCCCCGACGAAGCCGCGCCCGCCGCGGCGAAGACCGACCAGGAGCCCGCGAAGGCCTCCAGCACCGGGAAGGACAAGTAAGCCATGGGCGACATCATCGTCGACGGCACGGTCAAGGTGGCGTACTGCCCGACCGTCGCCGACCTCTCCGCACCCACGCTCGTCGAGATCGCCGCGGGCATCGACGACCTCGACGTCATCATCACCGCCGACGGCCTCATCGGGTTCGAGCCCGAGACCGCCGAGGTCGACACCACCGGCCTGTCCTCGACGTTCGACACCAAGCGGCCCGGCCGCGCGTCGTTCTCGGGCACCATGCTGCGCATCAAGAAGCAGACCGGAGTCGACGCCGCCTACACGACCCTGGTGCGCTCCACCGAGGGCGTCCTCGTCGTCCGCCGGTACATCCTCGCCGCCGGGGCGTGGGCCGTCGCCGACAAGGCCGCCTGCTACCCGATCCAGTGCGGTGAGCGCCGCGACCTCGCCCCCGAGGCCAACACCACCGCCCGCTGGGAGGTCCCGACGATGATCCACTCCGACCCCGAGCTCAACGCGGTCGTGGCGGCCGGCGCATGACCGACGACATCGACGAGGCCATCAGGAACGCGAACCTCCGCGAGAAGACCGTCCCGGTGTGCCTCAATCCCAACGCGGTCGAGGCCTACCAGGAGGCCGAACTCGCCGCGGTCAAGGCCAACAACGACTCCCTGCGCGGCGCCGACCCCGTCCCGCAGGAGCTCGTCGACGCCGTGAACGCCTCCACGGTCAACTTCACGATCCGTGCACTCGGACGCACCGACTGGCGCAAGCTCGTCAAGAAGCACCCCCCGCGCGAGGGCAACCCCACCGACCGCCAGCTCGGCTACAACGAGGACGACTTCTACGAGGCCCTCGTCCGCAAGTGCGTCATCGCACCGGCCATGAGTGCCGAGAAGTGGGAGGAGGTCGACCCGCTCATCAACGAAGGCGAGTGGCTGAAGCTCGTCGGCGCCGTCCAGGCCGTCAACCTCCAGGTCTCCCGCCTCCCTTTCTAGTCAAGCGGCTGCACGAGTCCGCCGAGCTCCTCGCGCGCGTCAAGACCGCGCGGGACCTTGGCGTCTCCCTCAAGCGCTTCGACGGCTGGGAGCCTGTGACGCGCTCGTGGACCGAGGAGCGGGACGGCCGCACCGTCACCGTCACCGAACGCGAGACCGAGTGGGACGCCGACGAACAGGACTGGATGCTCGCGCTGGCACTCACCGAGGCCGACGAGTGCCCCGGCTGCCACGGGTGGCTGTCCGAGACGACCCTCCCGGAGAACGACGACAAGTACCTGCCGGGCCCGCCCGTCCGCTGCCACCGCTGCACCGCGCAGGGCATCGGGGCCGACCAGATCCGCGCTCAGAAGAAGCCGCAGCCGCAGGCGCTGTTCCTGCCTGTCCGCCATAGGGAGGAGGCCCCGTGGCTAACCGCACCGTGACCGTCGGCCTCCGCATGCAGATGGCCTCCGCGATCGGCGCGGTCCGCGGCTACCGGCAGGAGTGGATCAAGGCCCGCGACGAGCTCCACAAGAACATGCTCGACCACCGGCAGGCCACCCGGGACCTCGCCGACACCGCCCAGAAGACGGGCGCGGTCATGGTCGGGGCCGTCGCGCTCGCCGTCGTCAAGTCCGCCGAGTTCGAAGCACAGATGTCGGCCGTGAACGCGGCGCTGCGCGAGTCCGACGAGAACATGCAGCGGCTCCGGGAGGCGGCGCTCGCGGCGGGCAAGGACACGAAGTACTCCGCGGTCGAGGCAGCCCAGGCGATCGAGGAGCTCGGCAAGGCCGGTGTCGGCACCGAGGACATCCTCTCCGGCGGCCTCAACGGCGCCCTCGCCCTCGCCGCGTCCGGGAACCTCGAAGTCGCCAAGGCCGCGGAGATCGCCGCGATCGCCATGCAGCAGTTCGGCCTCTCGGGTTCCCAGATCCCCCACGTCGCCGACCTCCTTTCCGCCGGGGCGGGCAAGTCCCTCGGCTCGGTCGAGGACCTCGGCGCCGCACTCCAGCAGTCCGGCCTCGTCGCGAACCAGTTCGGCATCAGCATCGAGGACACCACGGGCGCGCTCGCCGCGTTCGCCGCGGCGGGCCTCATCGGCTCCGACTCCGGCACCTCGCTCAAGACGATGCTGACCATGCTCGCGAACCCCTCGAAGGAGTCCGCCGAGCTCATGGAGCAGCTCGGCATCAACGCGTACGACGCGGCCGGGCAGTTCGTCGGCCTCACCGACCTCGCCGGGCAGCTCCAGACCAAGATGGGCGGCCTCACGCAGGCCCAGCGGGACCAGGCGCTCGCGCAGATCTTCGGGACCGACGCGCTCCGCGCCGCGAACGTCCTCTACGAGGAGGGCGCGGCCGGGATCCGCGACTGGACCCTCGCCGTCAGCGACTCCGGCTACGCCTCCGAAGTTGCCGCCGCCCGCATGGACAACCTCAAGGGCGACGCCGAGCGGCTCGCCTCCACCGTCGAGTCCACGCTCGTCGGCGCGGGCTCGGGCGCGAACGACGTCCTGCGGACCCTCACCCAGACCACCACCGGCCTCGTCGAGCAGTTCTCGACCCTCCCCGGACCGGTCCAGACCAGCCTCCTGACCATCACCGGGCTCGGCGGCGCCGGCCTCATCGCCGCCGGCGGGCTCGCGAAGCTCGTCGTCTCCGCCGCCGAGACGCGCGAGGCCATCGCTGAACTCCAGCGCAACGGCTCCAAAGCGGACCGAACCATGATGAGGGTCGCCAAGGGCGCGGGCATCGCCTCGGCCGCGATCGCCACCATCGGCGTCGGCAACACCGCGCTCGCACGCGACGTCACCTACGACCTTGAGAACCTCACGAAGGCCCTGGAGAAATACGGCAAGACCGGCGAGGCCACCGGCGAGGCATCGAAGTTGTGGGGCGACGACCTCGGGCTCCTCTCCAACGACCTGAACGTCCTCGAAAAGTCCTGGTACGACGTCACCGGCACCGCGATCGCCGCCGGCGTGGAATGGGCCACGTTCGCGAACGCCTGGTCCGATGACACCGTCTCCCAGGCGAAAGACCGCATCGACGGCCTCGACCAGGCGCTGGCGGACATGGTCGCGTCCGGCAACGGCGACCAGGCCGCCGCGGCGTTCTCGCGGATCGCCCAGATGGCCGAGGCCGAGGGCGTCAGCATCGACGAGGTCAAGCAAGGCCTGCCGCTCTACCAGGCGGCCATGGAAAACGCCATCCAACCGACCGAAGACGTCTCGGCCGCGACCCGCATCTATGCCGACTCCCTCGGTGTCGTCCCCGAGCTCGCCGAAGAGGCCCAGGCCGGGATCACCCAGTTCGAGGAGGCGCTCAAGACCCTCACCGACACGCTGTTCGGCGTCGAGGAGGCCGAAGACCGTGTCGCGACCCTGGTGAACCAGGCCAAGGAAGCGTTCGCGGAGAACGGCGGGGCCGTCACCGGCAACACCGAGGCCGCACTCGCGAACCGCGAAACGCTGAGGAGCCTCATCACCGCCTATATGGACCAAATCCTGGCGGTCGCCGAGGCGACCGGCTCCCAGGAGGAGGCCATGGGCGTCGCCGAGGACCTCGAAGGCCAGTTCCGGTCCCTCGCCGGGCAGCTCGGCCTCTCCGAGGAGCAGGTCGACGACTACGCCGCGGCGTTCGACGACATCCCGTCTCTCGTGCAGACCACGGTCCGCACCACCTACGAGTACCGGTACGTGACCGTCAAGCCCTCCGGCCCGTCCGGTCTGGCCGTCCCCGGCCTCGCCGACGGCGGCTACTTCGGGTACGCCGACGGCGGCGCCGTCCAGCGCTACCCCAAGGGCGGCGCCGTCTACGGCGCTGGCGGGCCCCGCACCGACTCCATCAACGCCAAGTTGAGCACCGGCGAGTTCGTCGTGAACGCGTTTGCGACCCGCCGCAACAGGATGCTCTTGGAGGCGATCAACGCCAACCAGTTCAACTGGTCCGACCTGGCGGCGGGAGGGTCGATGCGGCAGGCCGCCTACGGCGCCCCGATGGGCGCCATGAGCTTCTCCGACGGCCGCGTGATCGTCGAGTTCCGGTTCCAGGGCGCGGCCGACTCGTTCACCCGCGCCATCCGGGACGCCGCCTATCTTCACGGCCAGGGCAACGTCCAGTACGCGTTCGGGACGAGCTGATGACGATCCCGCTCCAGTTCCGGATCGAGATCGCGCTCGGCGCCGACATCAACGGCGACCCCACCGGGTGGACCTGGACGGACATCACCGACCGCGTGCTCGTCGTCGACGGCGCGAAGATCACGATCCGCCGCGGCCGCCGCAGCGACTCCGGCGCCGTCACGGCCGCGAACGCCACGTTCATCCTCGACAACGACGACGGCGCCTTCGAGACCGACAACCCGCTCTCCCCGTACTACCCGCTGCTCGACGTCAACACGCCCGTGCAGATCAGCGTGTCCCCCGACAGCGGATCGTCCTGGTACGCCAGGTTCGCTGGCTACCTCACGAAACTGCCCACGCGCTGGCTCGGGGCGGGGGCGGCGATCTCGCGGATCACGGTGACGGCCGAGTCGATCCTGCGCCGCCTCAGCCAGGAGGACGCGGCCTCGCCGCTGGAGCGGACGGCGCCCGCGCTGTTGAGCGGGCGGTGCCTGGAGTACTGGTCGATGCAGGACGGCCAGTACGCGACCCAGTGCGCGTCCCACTTCGCCGGCGGCATCCCGATGACCGTTACCGGCAGCCTCGACCTGGGCCGGTCGACGCCACCGCCCGGCTCGACAGCGACGGCCATGTCCGACTACGAGTTCATGGCCGCGCGGCCGCCCTCGGCGACGGGCACGGTCCGGCCGTACACGAACACCGGCGCATGGTCCGTCCACGGCATCTTCCGGATCGAGCAGGAGGCTCCGTTCGAGCTCGTGCTCATGGAGTGCGATCTCGCCAAGGCCGAAGGCTCGGCGCAGCCGGACAAGATTCGTCTAGTCGTCGACGACGAGGTCCTCTCTCTGGAGGCGTACCGCGAGGACGACACGCTCCTGGGATCGATGAGCACCGGCATCGTCGCCTCCCGGGCCCCCAACGACGGCGAGTGGCATGCGATCACCGTGCGCGCGGCCCAGTCGGGGTCTGACGTCCTGGCCCGGATCCGCTACGAGGGTGCCACATACACGCTGACGCTCACCGGCAAGACCCTCGGCCCGATCCGGCGGGTGGCGTTCCCGTCGACGCGGATCACCACCGCCCCGAAGACGCTGTCGGTCGGGCACTTGGCGGTGTACGACCACGAGCTGACCACGGTCCTCCAGGACCGGGTCGCGCAGGCGATGCGCGCCTACCCGCGGGAGCAGGCGAACGCCCGGATTGGGCGCACCGACACCGAATCGGCCCTGATGTACCAGGTCCAGGTGTTCAGCGGCGTCTCCAGCATGGTGGAGCTCCTGGGCGAGCAGCCGCACGCCAACAGTCTCGGGATCCTCGCCGACGCCGCCGAGGCCGACGGCGGCATCCTGTTCGAACCGGCCGACTTCGCGGACGGGTCGCTGCGGTACTACTCGCGCGCCTTCATCAACGGCCTCGCCAACGCTGCGCCCGCGGTGGTCATCCCCCAGCGGATCCTCGCCGACCTCGACAAGAACGACGACGACTATCTCCTGTCCACTCAGGTGACGGCCGCCGGGGCGGGCTCGTCGGTCACCGCGGCCGTCTCGCCGGTGCAGAACGCGACGGCGATCTCGGTCAACGTCGCCGACGGCGACCGGCTCCCGGACATGGCCGGATGGGCGCTCTACCAGGGCACCCGCAAGGGCGGCCGCTTCCCCAGCACCAAAGTGAACATGCACGAGGCCAGCACGTTCCTGATGTACGACTGGCTCAACAGCGACCTCGGCGACCGCATCGCCCTCGACGACCCGCCCCCGCACGCCGGCGACGTCGACATGATCCTGGAGGGCTACACCGAGACCATCGACCTGTACGACTGGGTCCTGGACCTCTACGGCTCCCCGGCCTCTCGGTACCAGATCGCCGACCTCGACGACACCACCCGCGGCCGCATGGACACCGCAGGCTCCCGCCTCGTCAACGCGGTCACCGCGGCCGCGACGGCCTTGGAGGTCGAGACGCATGAAGGCTCTGAATGGTCCACTGCGGCAAGCGGATTCGACGTCGGCGTCGGCGGGGAGCGCATGGCCGTCACCTCGGTCGCGGCCGCGTTCTCCGACACGTTCACCCGTTCGGTGTCGAACGGGTGGGGCACCAGCACGTCGGGGCACGCATGGTCGCTGACCGGCGGCCTGGCCTCCGACTACTCCGTGAACGGGACCAGGGGTCTCATCTCCCTCGGCGCCGTGAACTCCCTGCGCTCCACCTACATCGCCGGTCTCGCGGTCGCCGACATCGACCGGACATTCACCGTCAGAGTCCCCGTCATCCCGACCGGCGCCGGGATCCAGGTGCGGTCCATGGTCCGCTGGGACGTCGCTGTCGGCACCTACTACATGCCCCAGATCCAGATCGAGACGTCGTCGGCCGTCACCGCGACCATCCGCAAGAGCGTCGCAGGCGTCAACACCACCCTCCGCTCGAAGGTCCTCGGCGTGACGCACACCGCCACCACCGACTACCGGCTCCGGGTCCGCACCGAAGGCTCGTGGATCTACTTCAAAGTGTGGACGACCGCGCAGGCGGAGCCGACGCAGTGGACCGACGCGGCATGGGACACCGACATCACCACCGCTGGCGCCTGGGGCGTGAGGGCTGCGCTTCTCACCGGCAACACCAACAGCCTGCCCGTCGTCATCCAGGTCGACAACGACACCACCGCGAACCCGCAGCGGTTCACGGTCACCCGTGCCGTCAACAACATCCCCAAAGACCACAGTGCAGGAGCCGAACTCACCCTGTCCCAACCGAACCACCTGGGCCTGTGATGACCACCCCGCTGTACTACATGCCGCTCCAGCCCGGAGACACCGCCACCCAGGCCCTCCTCGACCTGCGCGAACCCCCCTCCGCGGTCAAAACCGCGAACCAGTCGGTCAACAACACCACCACCAACGTCACCGACAACCATCTGACGGTCGCGCTCGCGGCAAATGCGATGTACCACGTGTCGTGCATCGTCGCGTTCTCCGGGCCCGCCGCGGCGAACTGGAAACAACTGTGGACCTTCCCCTCGGGCGCGACGGGGCAGCGGTTCTCGCACGGGCCGGGAACGGGGGTGACCTCGGTGCGCTCCACGCAGCTGCACGTCCGGGCCGCATCACTCGCGACGTCCCTCGGGTACGGGACCGACGGCATCGAGACCTCGCTGCTCAATGAGGACATCCTCCTGACGACCGCGGGGACCTCGGGCTCGCTGACGCTCACGTGGGCGCAGCTCACCGCCACCGCCGGGGTGACGACCGTGTACGCCGGATCGTGGATCCGCGCAGAGAGAGTGGTCTGAATGACCGTCCATGTGATGCCCGTCCGGGCCGGCGACGTGCTCACCGCCCACGGCTACAACCTCGCCCAGCCCGTCTACTCCTGGCGCACCGCCTCGAAGCCGATCGCCTCCTCGACGACCCTCACCGCGGACGAGGAGCTGTGGACGACGCTGGAACCGTTCGCGACGTACACGCTCCTGGTATGCCTCGCCATCACCGGCGGCACCACCGGCGACTTCAAGATCAACTACGCCACCCCGACCGGATCCCAGGGGCGACGGCACTGCATCGGCCCCGTACCCGCGGTCACCTCCGCGACCGGGAACACCCGCCACTCGGTGAACGACTGGTCAGTCGCCGTCAACTACGGCACGTTCACCTCCTCGCTCACCGTGCGGGAGCGGGGCATCATCTCCACGGAAGCGACCGGGGGCGTGCTGCAAGCCCAGTGGGCCCAGAACACCAGCAGCGCGACCGCGACCGTCGTCGAGGCCTCCTCGTTCCTGCGCGTCCAGCGGGTGCTCTGAATGACGCTCCCCTGGACCGCTGGCAAGCTCCTCACGAGCACTGATTTCACGTCGCGGCAGCCGATCGTCGTGTTCAAGAACGGAAAGCAGTCGTTCTCATCGACCGTGTCCGATCAGACCGACGCCGACTTCCTGATCCCCCTCCCCCAGACTGGCGCGACCTACGTCGTCAACGTCGTCTACGGCGCCACCGGCGCGACAGCCGCCGACATCGCACTTGCCTGGACCTCCACCGGGGACCCCACGATCGTCCGCACCATGCAGGCCGTCGATACCAGCTCCACCAACGTCAACGACACACTCGCGATCTGCCGCGAGCTGTCCCTCGGCGGGTGGGGTGTCGGCACCACCCCGTCGCAGCCCGGTGTCGTCAGCGAAACCCTCACCGTCACCACCGGCACCGACCCCGCCACGCTCCAGCTCGTCTGGCACCAGGTCAACTCGAACTCGGTGTGGACGACCATCCACGACTACGGCTGGGCTATCGCCCAACGAATCGCCTAGGAGGCACCCACCATGTCCCTGTTCACCGCCACCGACGGCGCCCAGCACCGCAGAGTCGGCGGCGTCCTCCGCATCGTCAACGGTGCCTGGGAACTCGCCAACGACACCGAGTACCAGAGCGACGACCTCACCCTCGACGGCGTCGGCGCGTCCACCATCACCCTTACCTTCCCCCCGGCGCTCAAGATCATCTCCTTCCGCGCCAGCCCCGACGCCCAGTTCGCGCAGAACTACGGCGCCTCCTTCGGTGTCGACGCCGAACTCGACCGCGCGGTCATCCGCGGCCGCCTCATGACCGGACTGCTGTACTTCAGCTCCTGGTCGAACACGGCCACCGCGATCCACGTCGAAGGCTGGCTCCTCCACGAGACCGCAGGACCCGTCGAGTGACCTACCTCAGCCCGGCGTCGACCACCGAACCGACCGGCGGCACCCACACCACCCGCGAGGTCACCACGACCGCGCTGGCGGTGTCCTCGGCACCCGGTGTCGCATACGAGACGCTCCTGCGACTCGTCTTCCCCGCCGAGCCCAGCGACATCCTCGACATCACCGCCCGCGCCCGCGTCACCAACATGACCGAGTTCCCGCTGGTGGCGGTCGGCTACGGCCTGTGGATCTTCGACGCCGAACTCCCACCCGAGGACCGGATCTGGACACAGATCGGACCCCAGCGGGAAGGCTCAACCGACCCGGTCAGGACGGTCCTCGCGATGCACACCGAGGACGTCTACCAGGTACCCGCCGAATGGCCGGAGGGCCACCGCATGGCCGTCGTCTACCGCGGCGACGCGTACGCGCCCGACCTCGACCCGGAGGCGCCCCCGGTGGCGCTCGATGTCGATGCCGCCTACGGCAGCGTCACCATCCGCCGCTGGCTCGCGCTCCCTTAGTCGCCGCCCTGCTCCCACACCTCCAGCAGGATCGCTGCGAGCGTGTCGAGGACCTGCCCGAGCCCGTAGACGACCGCCCCGGACACGACCGCGCCGAGGCCCGCGGCGAGACCGGGGACGACACCAACGTTCGCGGCGAGCACGAGGCCACCGAACACTCCGGCGAGCCCGACGACCACGCCAAGAACTTCCAGGACACCACCGATAGACCGGGCCGTCCTGACCTGCACGGGCGCTTGCTCGCTCATGCTCTGACCCTACGAGCACATTGGAGGATCCGATGGCGGACCACCAGAAAGACACCGAGGAGCTCCTCGCCGAGGCCGACGGGTACGTCGACGTCCCGCCCGACCCGGTCCTGCCCGGACACCCCGACTGGGTCGAGCCCGCCGCGGGCTGCACCCCCGTCCCCGAGGAGGACGAGTGAGCATCTACCGCGGCCCGTACTACTCGGCCAACAAGTGCAGCGGATTCGCCCGCCCAGGCAACAAGGCCCTCATGTCCTGGTACCTCGGCGCGTACGGCGACCGCGGCGCCGCGAACCTCGGCATCTACGTGTGCAAGAGCCTCGGCTCCGGAATTTCGATCCACGGCGACGGCCGCGCCTGCGACCTCGGCACCGCCCCCTACAACCGGCCCGGCTCCGGCTGGCCCGCCTGGGGCTGGGCACTGGCGAACGCCCTGCGACTCAACTCCGCCGAGCTCGGGATCCAGCTCATCATCTTCAACGGCAAGGTCTGGTCGTGCCGCTACCCCGACTCGGGCTGGCGCGACTACGACGGCTCCGACCCGCACGACGGCCACCTGCACGTCGAACTCACGCCGAGCTCGGCGGCGAGCCTGACCGTCGCCAAGATCCAGTCCATCATCGGCGGCGGCTCGTCGCCCATCACCATCGGAGAAGACGACATGATCGGTCTCAAGCGAGGCGACGAAGGCGAGGAGGTCAAGGCCCTCCAGTACGTCCTGGCCGACGCAGGATTCGACCCAGGCGAGAAGGACGGCCAGTACGGGCCGAAGGTGGCCGCGGCGCTCCTCGCGGCGCGGCGTTCCCTCGGGTCGTCGGCCACGGACGGCGACAATCTCACCGCCGCGGCGTACGCGCAGCTCCTGCGGGCCCTCATCAAGAAGCAGGCACCCGCCACGACCCCGCCGTCTTCGACGCAGGTCGCCGCCGCGGTCGCGGCGTACCTCAAGGCCAACCCGGTCAAGCTGCCCGAGAACGTCCAGTTCAGCGGCGGCACGCTCACGGGCGTGAAGGCCAAGTAGCGGCCGTGCGCCTGGGTGGGAGGTGATCGTGGCTGATGAAGCGATCGGACGCGAGATCCGCCAGCTCCGCGAGGACACGAAGAACGGGCTCGCGAAGATCGAGGCCGGGCTCGAAAAGCTCCTGCCGCGCGAGGTCTACGTTGCGAACCACGCCTCGCTCGTGCGCCGCGTCGAGGTCGTCGAGCGGGACCTTGAACGGCTTGAGGCCGAGCGCGACCATGACTTGGAGCGTGCCGCCGAGCAGCGCAAGAACGACGCGGAGAAGGCGCAGGCGGAGCGGGTCGCGTCCCGCCGCTGGGCCATCACCGCGATCGTGGTCCCCGCGGTGTCGCTGGTCGTCTCGATCATCCTGGCGGTGACGACTTGAGCCGCAAAGCAAAGCGCCGCCTCGGCGATGTGATCGTCGCCGTGATCAGCGCGGTCCTGGCGATCGGGATCACGCTGACCGCGCACCGGGTCGGAGAGCAGGCCCAGCAGCTCGACGAGCAGTCCGAGCAGCTCGATGCGCTGGAGCAGGCGCTCGGCGACGAGCAGTCGAACGCCGAAGACCATGGCATCGAGCCGGTCGCGCCGCCGCCGGAGGAGCTGCTGGAGGACCCGGAGTACTCCCCGTCGCCGGGCCCGTCCGGCCCGTCGGGGCCTCCCGGTCCGGGCCTGTCCGCCGCGGAGATCGAGGCGGCGTTCGCGGACTACTTCGCCGAGCACCCCTACGAGTTCGAGCCGTCGGCCGCGGAGCTGACCGCGGCGTTCGCGTCGGTCCTGGCCGACCATCCGGACTTGCTCTACGACCAGTTGTATGCGGCGATGGCCGCGTACCTGACCGAGCACCCGCCCGCCCCGGGCCCGGCGGGCGCTGACGGGCAGGATGGGGCCGACGGTCAGGACGGCGCCCAGGGCGATCCGGGGCGGCCGCCGACCGCGGAGGAGATCCGCGCGCAGATCGAGGCGTACATCGCCGAGCACGGCCTGCCGATGTGCCCGGAGGGGTCGAGCCCGGGGCCGCTGACGCCGCTGACGACGGACGGTCCGGTCGAGATCGTCGGCTGCATCGTCACCGAGTAGGCCGCGGCGGGACCGGCTCGCCGCCGCTCCGCCACATCGCGATCTGCCAGTCGCCGTAGATGGCGAGCGCGGCGAGGATCTCGTGGACCTCCTGCGCGGCCTCCCAGTAGCCGAGGCCGTCGGCGACGTACTCGTCGCAGACGCCCGCGAGCGCCTGGAGCCGCACCCGCCACCGCCCGTCCTTCGCTGGCGTGATGAGCACCTGGTGCCGGTACTGCGGCGCGGTCACCGCGGACGCCATCCAGCACACCACCGGCCGAGAACCTCCGATATCAGACACGTGTACGAATCTACTAGGAGTCGATCATGTCCGACCTCAGCAGCCTTCACCCGGAGACCGCGCATCTCGCCCGGTAATTCGAGTACACCCACCTCCCCGAGCGACTCCAGGCGGTCTCGCGCCCGTGCGGCGAGCTCGCTGGATCGATGATCGCCGCCCTCCCCGACGGGCCCGAGCTGACCGCTGGGCTCCGCAAGCTCCTCGAAGCGAAGGACTGCTTCGTGCGGGCTGCACTCGACCGCAAGGAGAACTGACCACCATGTCCAAGTCGAAGTACTACACCACGGCCTTCTGGGTCGAGACCGGCGACCGCGCGATCAAGACGTTCGGCGGGACCTGGTTCGCCGTGCTCACCGCCGATGCCATCCGCGGCCTCCGCGACGTCGACTGGGTCGACTCGTGGTCGATCGTCGGCCTCGCAGTCGGTGCGAGCGTCGCGTGGTCGATCGGCTCCGCGCCGGTCGGGACGGCGGGCTCGGCGAGCATGATCCCGCTCGGTGCCGTGAAGGACACGACCACCAAGTAGCCCGCCAGCGCAAGCAGAACGCCCCCGCTCCGAGTGGAGCGGGGGCGCTTTTGTCGTGCCTATCGTCGGTCAGGCGGTCGCCCGGTCGAGTACGGCGAGGTCGGCCTGGAACTGCCGGGCGGCGGTCCCCGCGGTGACCCACCGGCCCTCGATCTGCCGTCCGCGCCAGGCGGCGGCCGAGACCGGCTCGGCGTCCACGAGGTCGCGAGCAACCGTCCGGGCCTCATCGTGCAGCTCGTCGAGGGTGGCCTCCTCCCACAGCCACGCTCGCATCGCCGCGTCCAGCGGCCCGCGGGCGGCGAGCGCGATCCGGTCGGGACCGGCGCCGGTCTCCCGTGATCCGGCCGCGGTGTCGAGGGTGCGGACGTACCGGGTAAGAGCGTGCTCGGTGCCGCGCAGGACCGCGGCCGCGGCGGCGAGTCCGTCGCGGGCTGCCTCGTCGGTAAGGAGCCGCGCCGGGAGGGGCACGGCGTCCGAGCCGGCGTCGGTGACGACCGCGGCCTGCGTGCCGTAGGCGGTGCCG
This sequence comes from Glycomyces artemisiae, assembly GCF_003002955.1. GTDB lineage: Bacteria > Actinomycetota > Actinomycetes > Mycobacteriales > Micromonosporaceae > Glycomyces > Glycomyces artemisiae. The sequence continues at coordinate 64,231 of NZ_PVTJ01000009.1, read as the reverse complement.
GTGACGCGGAGTGTGAGGTCGCCGTCGAGCAGGAGGGCGCGGTCGCGCGCCCAGTCGATGACGGGCGGGGCCAGAGCCGTCTGGCCGTCGGCGGCGAGGACGTCGGCGAGGTCGCGCCACACGGGACGGGCGGCGTCGAACCGGCGCCGACGCCACCGCTTCCCGGCGCTGTCCCAGCGGCGGTGGGCCATCGGCTCGGGGTCGGATTCGGGCGCGTAGGGGTCGCCTTGGCAGAGCACGGCGCCGGTGACGCTGTCCTCGTCCCAGGTGAGGCAGACGCGGCGCGACTGCCAGGTGTAGAGGTCGGCCAGGCCCGTGGGGGTCTCGGTGTCGCGGGGCGCCGCGGTCGCGGGGGCGCGGTCCCAGGCCGGGAGGTCGCCGCCGCGGCCGCGGGCGCCGTCGGGGGCGAGGTTGAGCAGGATCGTCTCGGCGAGCGTCGCGCCTTCGAGGTGGATTCCGGCGAAGGCCCCGCACGGGCCGGTGCCGATCCCGAACACTTTCCCGCGGACGATGCGGGGGTCGCCCTCGGCGCCGGGTTTGATCCCGGCGATGTCGTAGGCGTGGACGTGGACGAGCCAGCGGGCGGCCTCGGCCAAGCCGACGCGGGCGAGCCCGGCGGCCTCGCGCATCGAGTAGTGCCTGCCCGGTGCGGCGTCGGCGATGACCGCGGCTGGGAGGCGGACGCCGCGGGAGGTGGTCAGGCCGATGGTGCCGTAGAACGGCGCGTCGGGGTGGAGCAGGTCGAACCGGTCGCGCCGTGCCTCCAGGTAGGCGCCGATCGCACCAGCGTCGAGGGCGCGGGAGCGCCACATCCGCTCCCATTCCAGGGTGCCGGTGGCGGCGTCGGCGACGGCCAGGAGCAGCCGCAGGAGGGCGAGGTTCTGGGTCGGGGCGTCACCGGCGATAGCCCGGTACCGGTGCGCGCCGGTGAGCGCGTCGAGGAGGGTGGCCTCCCGGGTGCGGCCGTCGTGGTCGAGGAGCGGGAGCCAGGGCTGTTCGAGCAGGTTGAAACGCAAGAGGGGTCTCCGTTCGGGTTACTTGCCGAGGCGCTTGCGCAGCCACATGCGGCTGACGGTAGACCAGCGGGCGGCCTCGGACTCGGACATGTCGTCCTCGATCGCCATGAGCGCGATCTGCTGGGCGGCGATGGAGGCGCGGCGCGCCGCTGCCCGGGAGGCCGCTCGGCGCCGGCCGGCCTCTTCGATGGTGGTCTCGCCCAGGAGGTACTGGACTGCGGCGGACAGGACCGTGGCGCGGTCGTCGACGCCGTCGTTGCCGGGGTAGTCGGTCTCGGCCTGGTCCCAGACGCGCGCGAAGCGGGCGAGCTGGTCGTCGGTCAGTTCATCGGCGGCGGGGCCGAGCCAGGCGGTCATCTCGTCGGTCAGCATGGTGTGTCCTTTCGCTAGTCGACGGCCTGGGCCCAGGCGTGGCCGTCGTGGGTGCGGTGCTCCTCGGGCGAGTGGTGGAGGGCGCCGCCGAGCTGTTCGTAGGCGATCGCATACAGCTGGCGGGCGATGCCCTCGCGGCGGTAGGCGGGCTCGGTCTCGACCTGGATGATCTGGCCGGCGCGGAACTGGATGCCGTCCTCGTCGTCGATCTGGGCCCACAGCTCGGAGATGGTCTCGCCGTCGAGGGTGACCGCGGACCAGTGGTGGGCGGGGGCGTCGCCGTCGGTGTAACCGGCCTGGTCGTAGGCGACGGTGTACTCGGTGTCGTCGCTGCTGCGGTAGATCGTCATGTAAACTACAATACAGCATGGCTGTATACTAGTCTACAGTCGGGTAGCAGGAATTTTCGAGCACGAAGTAGCCGGGCCGCCCTGGTGGTAACTGGCCCCCGGCGGCCCGGCTCCATGATCGTATGCCCGGCCCGGGACTCCGGGAACCGCCCGATCAGACGGCGCTGTCGTCCGTGCGGGGGACGGCGTAGTCGGTGCCGCCGCCGAGGCGCTGCGCGGCTCGCCACGCGGCGGCCTGGTGCCACGAGGCGGGGAGCGAGGGCCACAGGCCCGGTTCGGCCGCGTGCAGCTCGCCGTCGGTGGCGTAGGTGGGGATCGTGCTACCGCGGCGGTGGGCGGCGGCGAGCGCGTCGACGTGGTCGTCGGTGTACCGGATGAGTCGCGCGAGGGCCTCGGCGTTCGGCGCGGAGATCGGCTGGGTCCCGGACTCCCATTTCTCGATCGTCTTGCGGTGCAGGGGCCCGCGCTGGCGGACACTGCGGGCGAGCGCGGGCTCATCGGGCCCAGCGGGGGCGTCGCGGGCGTCGGTACCGAGGATGGCCGCGAGCTCGCCGATTGACAGGCCGAGCCGGAGTCGACGCAGCGACCGCAGGTCGGCCGGGGTCATCTCCGACGGGTGCTGCACGGCGCGGCCTCTCCATGTAGGTGTGCGGGGATCGTAACGCGAGCGCGCCGCCGGCGGGGTCCGCGGGCGGCGCGCTCCAAGGGGGACTACTCGGGGTCGGCGGCGGGCTCGGGTTCGGTGCCGCCGGTGATCTTCGCTCCCAGGGTCTTGAGTCGGGCGAGGCGCTCCTGCACGGTTCCGCCGGTCTCGTGCCGGTGCTGCTGGTCGGCCTCGGCGGCGGCGAGGCGCGCCGCGCGGTCCTGGTCCTCATCGGTCATCGGTAGTCGGTCCTTCCTGGTCGGTGTCGGTCTTGGCGGCGACGTAGGTGCCGCGGCCGGTCCTGATGACGGCCTTGCTTTCGACCAGGTCGCCGAGCTTGCGCTGGACGGTCTTGGCCGTGATCTGCTGGCCGGGCTCGCGCCAGTGGTTGACCCATTCGAGGATCTTGACCGGCGTGGTTCCGTCGGGGCCCGCGGCATCGACGGCGGCGAGCACGGAGGCGAGGTTGTCGGTGAACGTGATCTCCAGTCCCCGAGTCAACTCCGTGAACTGCGTCAGGTCAACCTCCGGCGTCTCCTCGGGGGTCGGCTCGGCCTCGGTGCCGGAGGTGATCTTCTGGCTCAGCTCGTTGAGGCGGGCGAGGCGCTCGGTGATCGTCCCGCCTTCGGCGTGTCGCCGGGCCTGGTCGGCTTCGGCCTCGGCGATCCGCGCGGCCCGCTCGGGGTCGGCTTCGGGCGCGGGCCCGGCGGGGGCGTCGTCGAGGAGGAACAGCGTCGGGAGGGTCCGCGCCCACCGGTCGGTGTAGGCGCGGGTCGTGCGCGAGACCGAGTCGGCCAGCGCGACCGAGGGGGCGTCGAGCTTCGGCTGGAAGTGTCCGACGGCGACGGCGGCCTCGTCGATCTGCGCGTCGGGGGTGAACAGGGCCTTGAACGGGGTGAGGTACTTTCTGCCGACGGGGTTGCCGTCGGCGTCCTCGTCCTGGTGCTCGACCCAGCCGGACCCCTGCCAGTCGGCGAGCGCGGGATCGACCTTCCCCGGCGTGTCGAACAGGTACCGGATCTCGTCGCGGTCGCTGACCCTCATGCCGATGCGGAACCGGGAGTGCTTCTTGATGGCGGTCGGCAGGTCCTCGGCGGTGGCGCGGAGGACGCCGGTCCCGCCGCGGACGCCCGAGGCCCGGCCCTGCTGGTTGATCGCAACCAGCTTCGACTTGACGCGCTCGGGGAGGGTCGCGGTCTCGTCGGAGACGATCGCGATATGCGGCAGGTCCGGGGAGCAGCGGATCTTGCCGTCGTCGAGGTCGTTCGCGTACACGCGCTTGCGGCCCTTGAGGATCGCGAGGGCGACATCGCACATCAGGTCGGCCTCGGCGTCGGTGGTGGCGACCCAGTCGACGGCGGGGTCCTTGGTGCGGCCCTCGAACCAGGGGCGGACCCAGGGGCGCGCGAGTCCACCGCCGCCGCCGACGTCGATCACCCACGGGAGCGTGTCGGCGCAGCGGCCGAACCACATCAGGATGAGGTGGAGGATCGACGTCTTGCCCGCGTCGGTCTGCCCGGAGATGACGAACCACAGCCACTTGAACGCGATCCGGATCGCGGCCCCGTCGGGCAGGATCCCGAGGACGGCGCGGTCGTAGATGGAGACGGGCGTGTAGTCGCGCGGGGCCGGGTAGGTGTCGGCCATGGCGTTGCGGTGGGTCACCAGGATCTCGGCGTACCCGCGGCGCCCCTGGTGGCCGGGCTTGACGGTGACGCCGCAGTCGGAGGCGAGCTGGGCGTCCTCGGCGAGGCCCTCGGCGCAGCGCGCGATGTCCTGCGCCGAGGTCCCGCCCGGCGGGAGCTTCACGATGACGGTGTACCCGTTGCCCTGCCGCCAGATGCCGACGCGCTCGACCCGCACGCCCTTGATACGGCAGACCCGCGCGATCCGCGCCTCCCAGTTCGCGGCGAGCGCGGCCTCGTCGGTCGAGGCCGGGTCCTCGCCCTTCCAGACCGCATCGGCGGGCGCGACCTTCAGGGCCTCGGGAGTCATCCCGGCCCGCTTGGCGGCGAGGCCGAGCGCGGCGGCCTTCGCGGTGCGGCGTGCGAGCCGGATCGCCTTCCCGATGAGGTAGGCGGCGATGGCGAGCGCGACCGCGGCACCGAGCACGAACGGTTGGAACGGCGACCACACGAGCGCGGGGACGGCCCAGAGGGCGGGCACGAGCCAGCAGGCGACGCGCCACCAGATGACGGCCGGTCCGTCCTCGGCGATCATCGCGGCCCCGGCCGCGGCGGCGGCGCCGACGGCCCCGACGATCAGCGCGACCGTCCACGGCAGGTCGGCGCGGTGCCCGATCCAGGTGGTCAGGGCCAGGAGGGACGCGAGGTTGACGACGACCCACCCGGGCGGATGCGAGGCCCAGTCCCAGGACGCAACCCAGGCGGCGAAGCGGCCGCGGGGGCGCGCGGGCGCGGGGCGGGGGGCCGCCCCCGGCGGGGCGGCCGGGGGCGGCGACGCGAGCTGGTCGGTCATCAGACGTTCCACTTCGACTCGTTCGAGCGGGGCGCCTCATGCCGCGCGAGGTCGGTCTCGTGCTGCTTGACGAACGCCTCGACGGTCTCGCGCGAGAGCTCGCCGACGGTGTGCAGGAGCGAGTGGAGCTCGCCGAAGAACTCGGCGATCTGCGGGTCGACGGGCAGGTCCGCCGAGGAGATTGCGTGGATCTTCCCGAGCGCCGCCGACTTGTTCTCCCACGCGGTCACGAACTCGCGCAGGTCGTCGAGGTACTCGATCATCGTCTCGGGGTCGTAGCGGTTGGCGGCGGCGAGCTCCTCCTCGGAGTTCGCGCGCATGAGTCGGCCGAGGTGTCCCATGAGGGCCCCTTTCAGTGTCGTGGTCGTGGTCGGGTTCTGGGTCTGGTGCGAGTGCGGTGTGGTCGGTGCGGCCGTGGGCGGTGTGAGACCGGGCCCGGTACCCGGGTTGCTGGCCTCGGCGGGGGCCTTCGGCTCCACGCCGCTGCCGTCGCAGGTGCCCTTCTCAGGCTTGGCGGCGCGCCGGTCGGGGATGAGCTTCGTGTCGCCGCGGCGCGGGTCCGGTCCGGAGGTTCCGCGCCGTCGGCCGCGGCGGCGTCCGGTGCCGCCGGGCTTCGTCCCGGACCCGCTCGGGCCGGATCCGGCCGGGCCGCCCTTCCCGCCGCGGCGTCCGAGGATCCCGCGACGCGCCCGCCCGGACGGGGCCGTGCTGCTCTTGGGTCCGGGCGCGGATCCGTGCTTCGGACGGGCGCGGCGTCCGAGCCGCCCGCGCCGTCCGGGCTTCGTCCCGTCCGGCGTCGCGCCGCTGCGGGTGCGCCGTCCGGACCGGCCCTTGCCGCCGCGTCCGAGACCGAGACCGGCCCCGCGGCCGGATCCGCGTCCGGCGCCCCGCCCGCGGCCGCGTCCGAACGGGCCCCGTCCGGTCCCGCCGCGGCCGGATCGCCCGAGGCCGAGCGATCGTCCGGTCCCGCGGGTGCCGTGCGTCCCGCGCCCGGATCCGGACTGGCCGCGGCGGCGACGGCGCCGCTCGTGCTGCCACAGGAGCCCGCCGCCGACGAGGGCCGCGGCGGCGACGGCGACCCACACCCACAGGCCGCCCAGGGCCATCAGGCCCCACGCGGCGAGGTTCCCCGCGAACCCGGCGACCTCGGCTCCGGGCACGCCTTCGCGCTCGGTCTCAGGCGCCGTCTGCGGCGCTTCCATCACGTCATCGGCCATGGCTGTCCCTATGTCCTTTCCGGGGCGAGGGGTGTCGTTCACGTGCGTTCGTCGAGGTCGGGGGTTGTGCGGGGGTGAGGACATCGGGACATGTCCCTGCCGGTGTCCCGACCGGTGTCCCGACCGGTGTCCCATCGGGTGTCCCGAGCGCGGTCACGGGCCGCCTCCGGTGATGCGGCCGCCGATCGCCCGCGCGAGGCGCACCACGAGGACGAGGACGCCCGCCCCGAGCGCGCCCCACCCGAGGATCTGGAACGGGACCGTGGAGGAGACCAGGCCCGCGATGTACCCGGCGGCGCCGGTGCCGCCGACGGCGGAGCCGAGGACGATCAGGACCGTCCGGACCGGCGCGGGGCCGGGCGCGCGCGTCCGGGCCGGTACCGTCGTCGGCGTCCGGGTGATGTCCCGCCAGTCGATCGCGGGCTCGCCGTAGGTCGGCCCGGACGGCACGGTGTACCCGGACCGGACCGGCTCAGGCGGGCCGACCGGATCCGGGGCGGCCGGACGGGGAGCCGGGGCCGGATGCGGAATCCGGATGTCGGGGGCGGGTACCGCCGGACCGGACGGTCCCGGCGGCCCCGTCCGGCCCGGCGCCGGACCCGGGGCGGCCCGGATGACGTGAGCCTCGGACGGCGCGGCCGGACGCCCGTCCGCATCCGACAGTGGGACCACGAGGATGTCCGTCCGGGGCCAACCCGGACGCGGCTCGGTGCTCATACCGCGGCCTCCTGCTTGAGCTGGTCGACGTGCTTCTTCCGCCAGTCGCCGCACGTGCTGCGCGCGATCCCGGTTTCCGTCGCGAGCTCGGCGACGGTCGGCCAGCGCCCGAGCGAGTGCTCCAGCGCGGCCCACGCGGCGGCGAGGACATCGGCGTTCTTGGAGGCGGGCCGCGGCGCGGGGCGATCGTTGGCGGGCGCCTCGGCTGCCGCGCGGCGCGGGGCCTTCGGAGCCTCGTCGAACTTCGCAGTGGTCGCCTTCGGCTTGACCGGGGCGGCCGCGGGCTCCTTCGCGGCGGGCGCCGGGGCGAGCGCGGCGACGACCGCCACGGCCTGGTCCTTCGCGCCGCGCTTGAACCGGTCGAACCACCCGCGGCGCTCGCGCGGGGCGGCGCGGCCCGCGAGCTCGACGGCCCGGTCGGCGGCCTCCTTCGCGGCGGCGGCCTCGTTGGCGGCGGCCAGGGCGACCGCAAGCGCACCCCACTGGGCGGCCTGCGCGGCAGCCTCGCGCGCGGCGGCGGCCTTGGCGTCCCGGGCCTGCTCGATGCGGGCGAGGAGGGCGGCGGCGCCGGTGCCGACGCGGTCGCGCACGTCGAGGCTCCAGGCCCGCCACGTCGACCGCGGGTAGCGGACCCAGCGACGAAGTCCGAACCGCTCGGGCGGCTCGGGGATGAATCCGAGCTTGCGGAGGGCCTCGCGGTGCTTCGCGCCGGATCGGACCTCCCACACGATGATCGCCGCGAGCGAGGACGCGCCGAGGACAACGGCGAGGAGCTGGTCCTCTTGCTGGTGCGAGAGGTAGTTGATCGCCGAGGCGAACCCGGCGGCGGCCCACGTGGCGATGGTGGGGACGAGGGCCCGCTCGCCCTTGAGGCGGAGCTGGTTCGCGGTGAGCGCCATGGACAGCGCGGTGCCCTCCAGGAACGCGGCCATGCCGATGCCGAACAGTGGCGACCAGCCGCGGTCCGCGGCCATGCCGAGCTGGCCGGTCACGGCGACGCCACCCGCCATCACGTAGATGAGCGTCGAGTACACGGATGGCGCGTTCGTCGAGATGTACTCGCGGGTGCGGGTGTAGGCGCCGCGGACGCTGTCGAGGCGGGCCTTGCGGCGGGCGGCCCGACGGGTCGCGCGGGCGGCCTTGCGGCGCTCCTTCGCCTTGGCTTTCTCCTCGCGGTCCTCGCGCTTGAGCTTGGCCTCGCGCTCGCGCAGGTCCAGATCGGCCTCGCGGTTGCGGATCTTGCGGGCGGCCTTGGCGTCGTGCTCGGTGATGCGGGCCTCGGTGGTCCCGACGGCCTTCGTGACCGCGGCGGCCGCCTTCGACTCGACCTCGCTCGGAGCAGTGCGCTCGACGGGCGCGGGGTCGCTGTCGCTGGTCTGGTGGGACGCGGGGGGCGCCTGTAGGGTGTCCGTAGCCATCGTGAGGGCCTGTTCCCTTCGGTGGTCAGAGGGGCTCCGTCCGGTTCCAGCGGCGGGGCCCTTCGTGCTGTCCGGCCGGACGACACGCCCTCCATAATATGCTCCATGTTGGTACTTTTCTAGTCCGGGGTCGGACGCATCCGAAACCGCACGGCGTCCGGCCGGATCCGGACACGACGAAGGCCCCGCCATCCGGCGGGGCCTCACGTGGTCGGTCAGAGGGCGGCGAGCGCGGTCAACCCGGCGAGGGTGACCGCGGCGAGGACTAGGGCGAGCGCGATCCGGGTCCACCGCCATTTGATCGCCATGATCCGCTGGAGCGCCTGGATCTCCTCGGCGAGCCGGTCAGCCGAGGTGAACTCGCTATCCGCGGTGAGCTCGGCGGCGGTGACGATCTCCTCGACGGTCTGCACGCGGCGGCGCAGCAGCCGCGGCCAGAGGATCCCGACGATGGCGGGGACGATGGCGACCGCGACGCCGAGGGCGAGCGCGCCGAGGACCGCGGCGGCCCCGGTGAGGTCGGCGACGGTGCCCGCGGTGGCGAGTGCGGAGCCGGGCGCGATGAGCAGGAGGCCGGCCTTCTGGTCGGCTTTACCGGTCATGTCGCGGAGTGAGTTGCGCTGGTCGGTGAGGTGGTCGATGGTGGTCGTCATGCGGGTCTCCTGGGGTGCGGGTGGCCCGGGGCCCGCTGGGGCCCCGGGAGGCTAGTTCTTGCGGTGGCGGCCCTTGCCGGGCTGGGAGTCCGGCTTGTCGTCGGTACCGCGCGCCTTGTGGATGTGGGTGTGGTTGTGGCCCTGGGCTCCCTGCCCCATGGCGATGATGGTGTGGTTGTCGCCGCCCTGGATGCCGATGGTGAGGTTGTCGGCCTGGATGTGGAACTTCGCGGGCTTGGTGTCGTCGTCGGTCATGTCGTCCTCTCTGGTTGGGTGGGCCCCGGATGCTCGGAGCCGTGCGGTTCTTGGTGGTCCTGGAGTGCTCCGGTCCGGCGCTACCGGTTGCGGATCGCGTCGTTGAGCTCGGAGATTCGAGTCATCAGCCGACGGTGCTGGCGCTGTGCGTCCTCCAAGTCGTTGCCGGCGAGGTCGGTGCTACCGCGGCGGATCTGTGTGGATTGGGCGCGGAGCTCATCTCGGGTCGCGATCAGTTGGTCCCGGGTCGGAGTGATCGGGTTGACCATGGTGGTTCCCTTCAGGTCAGGCGGTGGCGTCGAGGCGATCGAGGTAGGAGTCCAGGGCGGCCGCGAGCCGCCCGGCGCGGTCGTCGCCGTGGAGTTCGGCGATCCGGTCGAGGTAGGTGTTGAAGAGGGCCTCGCACGTGCCGTAGAAGACGTCGGCCTTGGCGCCGGGGTTGAGTCCCTGCTCGGCGCTCCGTTCGGCGGCGAAGCGGGTGGCGGCTTCGGTGACCACGTCCACGAGGGCGGGGATGTCGGTGTCGGTGTCGGGGATGGTGTCGAGCAGAGTGGCGGGGACCTGGTCGCGGGTGAACATGGCGCTCCTTTGGCGGTGGTGGGCCCCGGTCTCCCGGGGCCCGGTTGGCTAGCGGATGGAGGGGAGGGCGGCGAGGTGGCGGTACTCCCCGCCGAGCCACAGGGCCGCGTTCCAGTCAGCGTCGGTGAGGGTCTTCTGGTTGGACTCGGGGATGAGGATGATCTTGCGGGCGGTGACGAGGTCGGTCAGGGCCTGGTCGATGCGGTCCCGGGCGATCGCGGTGCCGAACTTCGCTCGGAGGCCGGCGAGCGAGGCCCAGGTGCCCGTCTTGATGAGGGTGAGGATCGCGGCCTGAATGTGCTCGGTGCCAGTGGCTCCCTCGACGTGCTCGGGGCCGGCGAACTCGACCTCGGTGAGCGGGTGGCGCTTGAACCACGCGGCCGCGGCGACCTTGGAGCCCTGGGTGGTGGCGTAGCGGTCCTGGTGGAGCGTGGTCCGCGTCCCGTCGTCGCCGGTGCTAGTGATCGTCAGCCAGGAGACGAGCTCGCCGCCAGCCATGGAAAGGGCGGTGGTGATCACGTAGCGGCGGCCGTGACGGTCGATGGCCTGGTGGACGGTCTGGAAGGTGTCGCTCTGGGTGTTCTGCCAGTCCAGGACGGTGGTGGCGGTGGTGGTCATTTCGGGGCTCCTCTCGGGGGGTATGACATAAGCATAGCCCATGAGTTGACCCGGGTCAACTAGAACATGCAGTTCAGGGCAACAATTGACCGAAAGTATGAGAGACCCCAGGTTGACCCGGGTCAACTAATCGGAGTAGGCTCAACCCATGCCACGAACAAGCCCTGAACTTCCCGAACTTGTCTCCATCCCCGGCGCCGCCGCGATCCTCGGCTACTCCAAGCAGTACGTCCACCGCCTCGCCGACCGCGGTCAGCTCGTCGGCACCCGCATCGACGGCAACGGCGGGTGGGCGTTCGTCAAGAAGTACGTCGAGGAGTACGCGAAGATGCTCAAGGGCGCGACCGAGGATGATCGGTAACATGCCCACAAAGGCGCCCGTGAACAGGCCCTCAACAAGCAAGATGCCCCGCTCCCTCATCAGGGAGCGGGGCTTCGTACGTGCGGCGCGGATGTCTCCTATTGGCTGCTGTCGCGGAGGGTCCCAGGGCATCCCCTGGTACTGCTTCGTCGGTCGAGCCGCGTCCAACTACGCCCCTCATCGAGGAGGGCCGGGTTCAAACCGGTTACGCCGCACCCTCCATGATGCACGCCGCTCGCGGGCCGGTCAAGGCCCTTCCGCAGTCGTGGATCTGGGGGCACGAATGAGCCGGGTCGGCCCCACCATGGGGCCGACCCGGCTACTCTGGGTGCTAATGCGTGGTTGTTGCCGTCGTTCGTATGATCCTGCCGGGGGCGCCGGAAGGTCAGCGGGCGGCGCGCAGCAAACTCTCGAAGTCGCCCACGGCGAGCCCGAGGATCGGCGAGTCGTCGCCGAGCTTCGAGTCGCGCACCTGGAACCCCCCGGCTCCCGGCCGCGCCTCGACGCAGTTGCCGCCGTTGCCCTGGCTACGACTCGACTTACGCCATGGCCTAGACGTGCTCATTCAGGTACTCCTCAATCGAAACGGACATTTCCCAAGTCCGCGAGAACGCGAACTCGTACCTAGACGTTACGTCCGCGTCCTCCAAGTACCGGCACCCATCCAGGTGGTCGGTGTAGACGATCGGCGGGAAATCCTCGGGATCGTTGAGGATCACGCAGTTCCCCGCGGCGAGCGGGTGCAGCTGCATGACCACTCTGATCTCAACCCCGGCCATCCGCGCCGTGTCGGTCAGCCGCGCCAGCTGGCCGTCGCGGACCTCCGCGGGCAGCTGCATCAGGGTCCGGATCACCGACTCGCCGAGGAGGAACTGCATCTGCGGCATGTCGGTCCGGTTCGCGAACAGCGCCTGACGGCGCTCGCGCAGCAGCCCGACCTTCTCGGCGACCTCGTGCGGGATCGGCAGCTGCACCCGCTGGAGCCAGCGGAGGTACTCGATGGTCTGGAGGAGTCCGGGGACGAGTTCCGCCTCGTAGCAGCGGATGAGGGTCGCGATCTGCTCGTACTCCAGGAACATCGGGAAGTCCGGCCTCGTACCTTCCTTGGTGCCCTTGTCGATGTAGTCCTCCCACCAGCCGCGCTCGGCGCCGCGGACACGGAGGCCCAGGAGGTAGCTGGCTTCGTCGCCGGGGATCTTGTAGTGCTCGATGAACTTCTCGATGGTGGTCTGCTTCGTGCCCTGGGTGCCTTTTTCGATCCGCTGGATCGACTTGTACGTGTAGCCCAGAAGCTCGGCGACCTCTCTCTCGGACAGGCCGATCTCCTGGCGTCGACGTTGAAGCCGGATGCCCATCCGGCGCCGGGACACCGTGGGCCGCGTCATGGTGGTGCTCATGAGGAGAGTGTCGCACCGCGGCGCCTCAGATGGAACCAGCGCCCTGGACATTTTGTCCCGGGACAAAATGTCCAGGGCGATTCCTCTTCCCAGACCGCGTCATCGGCTCCTACCGTCAGAAGTGGGCCAGCGCCGTCGTGTGCTGGGCGGGCTTCGCGTACCACGCAAGTTGCGAATGCCCGAAGCCCCGCCGGACAGAGGCCGGCGGGGCTCCCATGGCACACGAGAGTTAGGGCCTCTCATGCACAAGAACAGCGTAGAAGCACGACCATCGGAGCCGCAAGCGCCCATCAAGGTGTGGCAGCGCGACTCGACCAGGATCACCCTCGTGCCCGCCGGGGCCGGCGCCGCGGGCCTGGTGGTCGACACGTACTGGGGTGACGGGCCCCGGGATGCCGGGAACGTGGATCTCGTCGACGGCGCGTACGTCGCGGTCCTGAACGAGGTCGGCCACGACCTCGTGGGGCAGGGCTGGGTCGACCGGGTCGCCGAGGAGATCGACACTGCGATGACGGAGTGGATCGCCCGATGAGCCCCGCAACGCCTGCCACTGCGGAGGTCACCTCGGCCCCCGAGGACCTGGACATCGAGACCGAGTGGCCTGCTGAGTCCCCCACGGGCCGACCGGAGATCGTCGAACTGTGGTGCCGCGCCAACGCAACCCGCCGGACCGGTGGCGAGGTCCGCATCGTCAACAGCATCGTGGTCGGGACGATCGCCAAGCTCGGTAGCCCGGACGAGGAGATCACCCCCTCTCCAGCTGCCGTCCGCGCCTATGGGGAGGAGTGGGTCGCCGGGCAGCTGGCCGTCGCGATCGAGAAACTCACGCGGGGTGTCCGGTGAGCGGCCAGGCCGCACGTCGGCGCGGCGCGGACGCCCCGGCTCGTCTGGAGGAAGAGGTCCCGCCGGAGTACCCGCGGCGGTCCCGGGAGTGGTACATCGCCCGCAGGCTCGGCTGCCTCGATAGGTACGAAGCGGAGCACCGCAAGCCGTTCGCCGTCATCGACGCGGTCACCCTGGAGTCGGTATGAGCCGATCCGTCGAAATCTCCGCGTGTGGCCTGGACCTGCGGGTCGTGGACGTCCCGGTGCTTGGGCACGTCCACCCGGGTGACTCCCGCACGATCACGTACGTGTACGAGCGCGGCACCGGGAACGCGCGGGACCCGCTCGTGGCAACGGCGGGCCTCGGCGCCCTCATGCCCACGCAGGCATACCGGCACCTCAACCTCGACGAGCTCTCTGCGGCCCTTGACGAGGCGCTGCGGGTGGCGGCATGACGTCCGTGGTGGAGGAGCTCGCCGACCCGCCCGGCCGGGTCTTCATGGCTACGTGGAGGACCGGCCCCGCGGACGCGATCATCACCGTGCAGGTGTGGGGGCGCCGGGAGCGCCGCGATGCGCTGTTGCGCTTCCGGCACGACGGGGGCCACATAGACGCCGGGACGCTCTCGGGCGGCGGCACTGACGACGCTGCGGTGGTCTGGACCGACAAGGCCAAGGAGGCGTACGCGGAGGACTGGCTCGACACCCAAGAGCGCGAGGCGATCAAGGCGCTCTCGATCAGGTGGGGCACCGTATGACCGTCCTGCGCTTTCCCGACAGGGCCGCCCTGCTGGCGCGGCGGTCCGTCCCTGGGCCGTCGCGCGGCGCACTCGCGTGGCGACCCTCTCAGACTTCGGGTAGTGATTCTCTCCCGGAGCAGGCCGCAGCGGTTCATCCCCGGACCGGCTGCGGCCACCTCAAACTCGGGCGCGGGCGCGGAGTCGCCGTTCGCGTGGGGACCGCGCCCGTGACGTCTGGCCGTGGCGGGGTAAACGCCGCGGCCAGATCGTTGCCGCCCTTGCGCGGCAGTCGCGGCGTCGTCCTCCCGACGGGCCGCCGACCGCGGACGGCCTGGCTGGCGCCGTCTGGCGGTACGAGGGCCTCTGAGCCGCCCTCCCCCGGCGCGGGGCCGCATCTCTTGGCCCCGCGCGCCTTCGGTGGGCCGCCGCTTCCGGGCATTGGCGGCGGCCCACCCCCAGCCCGGGCGCGGCTACTGGTGGGCTTCGGCGGCCGCGCCCGGCCTGTCACTCGACCGGGTGTCATACCCACCGAAGATGATCTTGCATGACATGTCTGGGGAACCCCTCCCAGGCGCCCGAGCCGAAGCGCACGGCGAGGGCAGAGCGGCCCGGGGTCAACTGGGGGTTCAGTCCCCCGGGCCGCTCCTTTTCCCCGCTAAGTGGACGTAACCCGCGGCCGTTCGGTTGATGACAGGTAGCGTTACCAGCGAGGACAGTGAGAGACGGGTACCAGTTGAAAGACTGGGAACAGGGCCGCCGCCCGGCGTTTCGCCGGGCGGCGGTTGTCAGATCCATTCGATCGCGATCCGCTCCGGCTCGAACCGGCCGTACGGGGGCGTCGCGCGCTTCACGGTCACGGATTTGACGAACAACTCCAGGAACGCGCGCTGCTCCAGCAGCTCCATCGAACCCCAGGCGCGCGGGTCCTTGAGCGCGGCCGCGTCGAACCCATCCGGCGGCGGAGGCGTCATCGCAAGCTCTGAGCGCAGGCGCACCTCGTCCTCGTCGAGCCCCCGCTTCATGATCCGCCACTCCTCGGTGCCGAGTTCCCGTGCGCCCCACATCTGGGCGAGCTCGGTCCGGCGGTTCTCGATCGTGCTCAGCTCGTCGGCGAGTTCTTTTCGCCGGTCAGCGTGGTCGTCGCGCAGGAACGCGTCCAGGCGGCCCGGCTTGGCGAGCTCCTCGAACATCTGCTCCACGACGTACTCCTCAAGCTTGGTCCCGTCGATACCCACGCACCCTCTGCCGCCGACCTTCGGGTGGCACGAGTAGTACGGGATCGACTCCTTGCCCTTCTTCTGCTTCAGGCTCGCTACCAGCCGGGCATTGCAGACGCCGCATACGGCCATGCCGCCGGTCAGCAGGTAGCGGCGCCTGGTCCGCCCGGTGCGGTCCATCGGTGCGACCGGGTACATCCGGCCGTTGGGCATGAGCACGTCCCGTGGTGCGTTGAAGTGCGCGCACAAGCGTTGGCGGGTCTCTTCGGAAAGGATCGCCTCCCAGTTGCCCTTCCCGACGATTTCCTTCCTGTAGACGCGCAGACCCGCGATCGACGGGCTGATCAGAGCGTTCCTGAGCATCTGCGCGGTCAGCTTCGATGGCCGGGTTACCGGCTCCCCGGTGGCGAGGTCGATGACCGGCTCCTTCGTTTCGGGGTCGATGACCTTGCGCCGCTTGGGCCCGTGCATCCCGCGCGAACGCAGCTCCTGCGCGCAACGCTCGGTGCTCCACCCGCAGTTGAGGATCATGTCGGCCGCCCATTGCAGCGCCTCAGCCTGCTCGGGCACGATCGCATAGGTCCGGGTCCCGACCGGGGGCCGGTGGTGCCGGTACCCGAATGGGACGCTCCCGGGCGGGAGTCCGCGCATGGCGTTGTCCAGGTTGCGGTCGTTGACGCGCTTCTTGACCCGGCGGACCTCGCCGGCGCCGAGGACGGCGCGGATGCTGGCGACGTCGTCGTCGACGCGGATGATGCCCTCTCGGCGGGTGTGGATCTCGGTGATGCCGGCGGCGTCGAGCTCGACGGCGAATCGGAACCACTCAAGTTCCTGGCGGACGAGCCGAAACTGCTCGATGCTCCAGATCTGGGCGATCATGCCGTCCTTGAGCCAGCGCCGGAGCCGCTCGAACTCGGGACGCTCCACGTTGGGGTCGGCGGCGGTGATGTTGTTGTCGGCGAAGACCTCGATCGGCAGGTCCGGGAAGACGTCGGCCCCGTAGCCGCGGCCGTAGCGTTCCTGGACTTCGACGCCTTCTCTGCGCCCGAACCTGTCAATGGTGATGCGGGCATAGATCGCGAGCACCGCGTTGGGGGAGATCGGCATTTGCCCAGCTTAATCGCTTACGCCTTAAGATGCAATAGGGTGGTTCACCGCTTGAAAAAAGACCTGCGCGGCGGGGGCGGTCCCGGCCGGGACGGTCCCGGCGCCCGCGAGGCGGGCCGCTTCGCCGTTGCCGAGGACGGAGCCGGTGACGTGCGTGCCGTGGCCGGATTCGACGTCGGCGGGGCCGTCGTCGTGGGCGGGCGGGTCGTTCGTGAAGGGCGCGAGCACTGAGCGCGTGGGCCAGGAGGTGATCCCGGCGACGCGGCCGCGCACGTCGGGGTGGAGGGTCTCGGGGTCGCCGTTGTCGAGCCCGGAGTCCGCGATGCCGACGATCTGCCCGGCCCCGGTGAGCCCGACGGCCTCGGCGACGGCGGGCACGCCCATGACGGCCGCGGCGCGGTCGTTGCTGGTCTGCGAGAACGCGTACGGCACGATCGCCTGCACCCCTTGGAGGTCGGCGAGGTCGGCGATGACGGTGCGGGGCAGGCTGGCGACGACGGAGGAGGGCAGCACCGTGAGGACGGTGCCGCCGGACTCGCGGATGCGGCGCACGAGCGCGCCGGAGTCCTCGCCGGGGAAGACGGAGACCTCGACCATCTGGAGGGCGTCGTCGGTGAACGCGTCGGCGTCGACGGCGGCGAGGTAGGCGGCGTCGAGGTCGCGGCGGGGCCGCGGGTGGAGTTTCGGCGAGACCTTCATGGCGGGCCGGTACGGGGTGACCTCCTCGACCCGCGGGAGGTCGCGAATCGCCTGCACGCGTTCGGGAAGCGCGCCGACGAGGAGCGTGAACCCGGAGAGGCTGCCGTGGATCTCGGCGCCCGCTTCGGTGAGCTCGCCGAGCCAGTCGGCGGTGGGCGGGCCGATGAGCTTGACGAGCCAGTAGGCGGTGCGGCCGGGCTCGGGCTCGATCGCGGCGGTCTCCTGGGCGTCCACTGCGGCGGCGAACTGGAAGGAGGCGCCCGCGGTCTGGACGGGCTGCTCGGGGAGCGGCGCGGTCTCGACGCCGCGGTCGGCGAGGTCGCGGGCCTGGCCCGAGGTGGACGTGACGAGCAGGGAGTCGGGGTATTCGGCGAGGACTTCGACCCCGGTGTCGCGCACCGCGTCGCGGTCGCCGGGGGTGCGCAGGGTGACGAGGAGCTTCGGCATGGGTGCCTTCTTCCGGAGGGGAGCGCCGGGTGGCCGTCCTCTCAGGCTACGCGGAGGCGGTGACGGCGTGGGTGCGCTGCGTATCCGCCGAACGGCTGAAACCGGCGGCCGCGTGCGCGGGGAGGGCCCGCTCGGTGCGCAGCAGGAGGAGCCCGCCCGCGAGGACCGCTGCGGCGAGGACGGCCCACAGCTGCCACGTCCCGGCGTCGAGGAGCAGCCCGAGGACCAGGGGCGCGACGGTGCGGCACAGCGACCACGACAGCTGGTAGACCGCGAGGTAGCGACCGCGGACGTGGTCGCGCGCGGCCTGGACGGAGAGGCTCTGCGCGGGCGCGGAGTGGATGAGCTCCCCTGCGGTGTAGACGATCGCGACGATGAGGACCGCGACGATGCCGCCGCCGAGGGCGGGCAGTGTTGCGAAGGCGGCGAAGGAGGCGGCGAAGACGGCGGTGCCGAGCGCGGCGCCGCGGGCGCGGCGGGCCCGGGCCATGGCGCGGGCGACGGGCACGCCGAGGACGGCGACGAGCGCGGTGTTCACGGCGAACACGCCGCCCGCCAGCGCGCCGGGGAGGCCGACGTCGCGGGTGAGGAACACGGGCAGGGCGATGGCCTGCGCGGTGTAGCCGAAGCCGATGAGGAAGTTCGCGGCGGTGATCGCGAGGTAGGGCCGGTCGGCGAGGACTTCGCGGTAGCCGCCGCGGGCTTCGCGGGGCGCGGCGGTGACGCGGCGTCGGACCGGGATGGTGGTGACGGTGAGCGCGGCCGCGGCGCAGGCGGCGGCGAGGAGCGCGGCGGCGGCGAAGAAGCCGGCGTCGCCGTCGACGGCGAGCATCCCGGCAGCGGCGAGGGCCCCGAATCCCATGCCGCCGTTGCGCAGGCTCCGGTCCCAGGCGAGGAGCCGGTCGCGTTCCGCGCCTTCGGCCATGTCGCCGATGAGGGACTGCTGGCTGGGCGGGGCGGCCCACATGGCGACGGCCACGACGAGCGCGACGGCGAGGAACGCGGGGTAGGAGTGGGCGAGGGGGTAGAGCGCGAAGCCGATGGCGCGCAGGGCGAGCGCGGCGGCGTAGACGCGCTTGCCGCCGAAGCGGTCGACGAGGGCGCCGACGGCGGGCATGGAGGCGAGCGCGCCGAGCCCGGCGAGGGTGAGGCCGGTGCCGATGGCGGTGAGGGTGAGTCCGGTGAGGGCGTGGACGAAGAGCATGGTGAGGGGCACGTAGACCCCTTGGCCGAGGGCGTCGGTGAAGCTCGCGGCGATGAACCGGCGGCGCGCCGAGGAGGAGTTGTCTTCCATGGAAGACATTTTATCTTCCTTGGAAGGTAGAATGCAAGCCATGCCGAACGACAGGAACGACGCCGTCGCCGACATGGTCGCCCAGTGGCACCGCGAGCGCCCCGACCTCGACGCCTCCCCGATGCTGGTGGTGGGCCGCCTGTTCCGCCTCGCCGACGGCTTCGACCGGGAGCTGCGCCCGCCCTTCGCCGAGGCCGGGCTCGGCAACGGCGACTTCGACGTCCTCGCGGCGCTGCGCCGCTCCGGGGAGCCGTACGCGCTCTCGGCGGGCGACCTCTCGCGCACGGTGCTCGTCACCACCGGCGCGATCACCAAGCGCGTCGACCGGCTCGAAGCGAAGGGCCTCGTGGAGCGGTCGGTGGCCGACGAGGACGCGCGCGGCCGTCAGATCTCCTTGACGCGCAAGGGGAAGGAGATGACCGACCGGCTCATGGGCGTGCACCTCGCGAACCAGGCGCGGCTCCTGGAGCCCCTCACCGCCGCCGAGCGGCAGACCCTCGCCGGGCTCCTCGCGAAGCTCGCGCGGGCCGCCGGATAAGGCGGCCCGGAGCCGCTCGGCGAGGCGCCGCAGCTCCTCGCGGAGCTCCTGGGGCGCTTCGACGCTGAACGGCAGGCCGAGCCCGGCGGTGAACCGCGCCAGGTCCTCCAAGGAGTCGCTGCCGGTCTCCCACAGGCACGCGTCCGCCCCGGCCGCTTCGAGCACGCCGCTCCCGATGGGCAGCCGCTCGGCGGCGGCCTCCAGCGGCACGTGGAACCGGACGCGGGCCCGGTGCTCCCAGGCGGTGCGCCCGATCCCCTTGAGCACGTGGTCGACCGCGCCCTCCGGGGGCTCGCGCGGGGCGAACCGGGGGCCGTTGGGAATCCGGGGCCGGATGCGGTCGGCCCGGAACGTGCGCCAGTCCCCGCGGTCGACGTCCCAGGCGAGGAGGTACCAGCGCCGCCCGGTGTACACGAGGCGGTGCGGCTCCGCGCGCCGCCGCGTCTCCTCCCCCGCCCGGTCGAGGTAGTCGAAGCGCAGCTGCTCGCACCGGTGCGCGGCTTCCGCGATCGAAGTGAGCACCTCGGCGTCCACCGCGGGACCCGCCGCGGTCGCCGCGGCCGTGGCCGACCGCAGCACCTCGATGCGCCGCCGCAGCCGCGAGGGCATCGTCTGCTCCAGCTTGGCGAGGGCCCGCAGCGAGGTCTCCTCGATGCCCGCCACCGACCCCGACGCCGCCGCGCGCAGCCCCAGGGCGACCGCCACGGCCTCCTCGTCGTCCAGCAGCAGCGGCGGCAGCTCGCTGCCCGCTTCGAGCCGGTACCCGCCCGCGCTCCCGGTCGTGGAGGCGACCCGGTACCCGAGCTGCCGCAGCTTGTCGACGTCGGCGCGCACGGTCCGCGTCGACACGCCGAGCCGTTCGGCGAGGTCGGGCCCGGTCCGGTCGCGGCGGGCCTGGAGGAGGGCGAGGAGGCGCAGCAGGCGCGCGGAGGTCTCCAGCATTCCCGGATTCTCGCACGCATTGCGGAAGCTGATCTTCCGCAATGGCCCATAGCGTGGGGTGCAACGACAACGAAGGAGCACCAATGCTGCGGGGATTCGCCACCATCACCTACTTCGCCGAGGACCTGGAGGCCGCGAAGGCCTGGTACGCCGAGCTGCTCGGCCTCGGGCCCTACTTCGAGGTCCCGGGCGGGTACGCCGAGTTCCGGATCGGCGACCACAGCCAGGAGCTGGGGATCATCGCCGGGGCCTGGGCGCCCCACGAGCCGCGGCCCGGCGGCGCCATCGCGTACTGGCACGTCGACGACCTCGACGCCGCGATCGAGCGGCTCACCGCCTTGGGCGCCAAGGAGTACGAGCCGCGGAAGGTCCGCGGGGAGGGCTTCGAGACCGCCTCGTTCACCGACCCGTTCGGGAACGTCCTCGGCGTCATGTTCAACCAGCACTACCTGGACGTCCTTGCGGGAGAGGCGAAGTGACGCCCCTGGAGTTCGCGGACCGCGCCGCGTGGGAGGACTGGCTCGAAGCGCACCACGCGGACGGGACCGAGGCGTGGCTGCGGATCGGCAAGCGCCGCACGGCCCTCGCGCTCGTCCGCATCGAGGAGGCGCTCGACGCGGCCCTGTGCTTCGGCTGGATCGACGGGCAGCGCAAGGCCCTCGACGCCGACTCGTTCCTCCAGCGGTACACCCCGCGGCGGCCCGCCAGCGCCTGGTCGCAGGTCAACCGCGCCAAGATCGAGGCGCTCACGGCCGCGGGCCGGATGCGCCCGGCGGGCCTCGCGCGGGTCGCGGAGGCGAAAGCCGACGGCCGGTGGGCGGCGGCGTACGAGCCGCAGTCCACGGCCGCCGTCCCGCCCGAGCTGACCGCGGCGCTCGACCCGGCCGCCGCGGCGGCGTTCGATGCGCTCCCCCGCAGCGAGCGGTACACGCTCATGCTCCCGCTGCTCCAGGCCCGCACCGCGGCCTCGCGGACGCGGATCGCGGCCCGCATCGCCGCATCGCTGGGGGCGGCGGCGCCGCGACGCGACTGAGCGGGAATGATGGCCGGGTCCGCTAAGGAGGCGCTTCATGGACCGCACGGGCCCGGCCGTACCCCAGACCACGATCTTCACCGTCATGTCGGCGCTGGCGCTGGAGCACCGCGCCGTGAACCTCGGGCAGGGCTTCCCCGACGAGTCGGGCCCCGCCCGCGTGATCGAGGCCGCGGCGGCCGCGATGCGGGAGGGCCGCAACCAGTACCCGCCGCTCGCGGGCGTGCCCGAGCTGCGCGAGGCGATCGCGGCGCACCAGCGGCACTGGTACGGGCTCGAACCGGATGTCGACGACGGGGTCGTGGTGACCGCGGGGGCCACGGAGGCCGTCGCGGCGGCGATGCTCGCGTTCGTGCGGCCCGGCGACGAGGTCGTGGCGATGGAACCGTTCTACGACTCGTACAAGGCGTCGGTGGAGCTGGCGGGCGGCACGATCGTGCCGTGGCGCCTGGAGGCCCCCGCGTTCCGTCCGGATCTGGTGCGGCTCAAGGAGATCGTCACGGACCGGACCCGGGTGCTGCTGCTGAACTCGCCGCACAACCCGACCGGGACGGTCCTCGACCGCGCCGAGCTGGAGGCCGTGGCGCGCGTCGCCGCAGAGCGGGACCTGCTGGTGGTCACCGACGAGGTGTACGAGCACCTGGTGTTCGACGGCCTCGCCCACGTGCCGTTCGCGTCGCTGCCGGGCATGTGGGAGCGGACGGTGAGCATCGGGTCGGCCGGGAAGACGTTCTCGGTGACGGGTTGGAAGATCGGCTGGGCGACCGGCCCCGCGGACCTGGTCGGCCGGCTCAAGGGCGTCAAGCAGTACCTGACGTTCGCGTCGGGCACGCCGTTCCAGTACGGGATCGCCGAAGCGCTCGCCTCGGGCCCGGAGTTCTACGAGGAGTACGTCGCCGACTATGCGGAGCGGCGCGACCTGCTCGCGTCGGGGCTCGCCGACCTCGGGTTCACCGTGCACCGCCCGCAGGGCACCTACTTCGTGACGGCCGGCGCCGCGCCGCTCGGGTACGCGGACGGCCTGGCGCTCTGCCTGGAGCTGCCCGAGCGGTGCGGGGTCGTGGCGATCCCCAACCAGGTGTTCTACGCGGACCCCGCGACGCCGCGGCCGGAGGTCCGCTTCACGTTCTGCAAGCCGCGGGAGGTCCTCGAAGAGGGCCTCAAGCGGCTGCGGGACGGCCTGCCTAGATGATCGTCGACAGGATCACGAAGAAGATGACGAACAGGATGATGACGGCCGCGCCGGTCACGAGGACGGCCGGCTCCTGCGTCAGCGGGCGCTTCGCGGGCTGCTGCTGGTAGACCGGCTGCGGCTGGGGCGCGGGCTGGTAGTTCGTCTGCGGCGGCAGCATCTGCGGCGGGGCCTGCGGGGCCTGCATCGACGGCGCCTGCATGGGCGGGCGCGGCACCGAGTGCCCGGCGGGCGAGACGGGCCCGCCGGAGGTCGGCCGGGTCAGCGGCTGCTGGTCGGTCGGGGCCGGGCCGGACGCGGCGCGCACGGCCCCTTCGACGACGACGGTCTCCGGCTGCTCGAACGTCTGCGGCGGCACGCCCAGCTTCGAGTGGATGAGCTGGGAGATCATCGGGATGCGCGAGGAGCCGCCGACGAGGAAGATCCCGACGAGGTCGGCGGGGTTCATGCGCGCGGCGCTGATGGCCCGCTGGAGGCAGTCCACGGTCCGCTCCAGCGGCGGGCGGGCGATGTCCTCGAACTCGGCGCGCGTCAGGTGCGCGTCGACTTCGAGCGCGGGCAGGTGGATGTCGGCGCTCGCGGTGCGCGAGAGCGTCTCCTTGGCGCCGCGCACGTCCTCGTAGAGCATGCGGCGGTAGCGGCGGTCGCGGTCGTCGGCCGGGCTCAGGAGCCGCTGCCAGTCGGCCGCGTGGGACGCGCCGTAGGTCTTGCCGAGGTGCTCGACGATCCCGTGGTCGAAGTCGAGGCCGCCGATGTCGCCGACGCCCTCTTCGGCGAGGACCTCGAAGCCGGTCTGGGTGCGGCGCACGACGGTGGCGTCGAACGTGCCGCCGCCGAGGTCGTAGATCGCGAGCGAGCGCCCGGGCGGGACGGCGGTGCCGAGCACCGACGTGAAGTAGGAGGCCGCGGCCACCGGCTCGGGGATGAGCTGGGGGGCGGGGAGCCCGGCGAGGCGCGCCGAGTCCACGAGGATCGCGCGGCGCCGCTCGCCCCAGCGGGCGGGGTGGGTGAGCCGGACCTGGCCGGGCATCTGGCCGGCCTGGCGCTGCGCCTCCAGGGCCACCTGCTGGAGCACGTACGCGAACACCTGCGGCACCGGGATCTCGGAGGTGCCGAGGAACAGCGAGCCGTCGTCGATGCGGCGCTTCGGGTTCGGCTCGAACCGCGCGGGGTCCATGCGGGCGTTGCGCTCGGCGTCGCGGCCGACGAGCATGCGGCCGTCGGAGTTGTAGTAGACGGCCGAGGGCAGGATCGGGGCACCGTCGAACAGCAGGGGGCGTACGCGTCCGTCGGCCGAGCGGAGCACGGCGACGGTGTTCGAGGTTCCGAAGTCGATTCCAAGCACGTGCATGTGAGAACTCCTTGTCTGGTGCACACCTTACTGTGCGCGTCCCCGCCGGATGCGACCCGTTCGAGTTCACCAGTCGCTCACGCACCGTTCGCACCGCATTCTTCCCGGTTGCGAGCGGCATCTCACGTGCTCGCCCGCGCGGATCGGGGCCCGTGTTGTGTCACACTTCAAGGGGACGCCCGTGGCGGCCGCGGCCGCGCCGGGCCACACTTGGGGGTCCGCGTCGGAACGGCTGCATCAGCGGACGGCGGTGCCGGGAAGGATCCGGCCAGGTCCCGGCGTTGTACGAAGCGAAAGCCCCCCGATTCGGCGTGATCGGCGGGGCGCGCAAGCAGCGGGGGCCGACCGGTCCGGCTGCGAGGGTCAGGGCAAGTGCTCAAAGGAAGTGCAGGGGAACATGGGCGACAGAATGCTGAGGGGCTCCCGTCTCGGCGCCGTCAGCTACGAATCGGACCGCAACACGGAGCTGGCGCCCCGCCAGACCCGTGATTACGTCTGCCCGCAGGGCCACCGCTTCGAGGTGCCCTTCGCAGTCGAAGCGGAGATCCCGCTCACGTGGGAGTGCCGCCTGGACGGGACGACGGCCAAGCTCGTCGACGGCGAGGAGCCGGAGACGAAGAAGGTCAAGCCGCCGCGTACCCACTGGGACATGCTGCTGGAGCGCCGTTCGATGGAGGAGCTCGAAGAGATCCTCGACGAGCGCCTTCAGGAGATGCGCGCCCGCCGCGGCGAGCGCTAAGTCAGCGAGGCTCACGGACCCTGGTCGATCGACCGGGGTCCGTTGTCGTACCGCTTGGGCTCGTCGTCCGGGAACGGCGTGTCCGCGTAGTCCCGCTCGTCGACCACCTCGCCGTCGATGACGTCCCCGCCGAAGCGCATCACGGGCGTGCGGGCCGCGATCCAGCGCCCCAGGCCCCGGAACAGGAACCGGGTCGGCGGGAACAGCAGGAGCAGGCCGATGAGGTCGGTGACGAAGCCCGGGATGATGAGGCAGAACGCGCCCGCGAGCGCGTACCCGTTGGGGAGTTCGCGGGACGGGTCGCCGCCGGAGTTCAGGTAGTCGCGGGCGGCCCGGAAGGACTTCGCGCCGACGTACTGGATGAGCGCGATCCCGAGGAAGGTCGTGCCGATGAAGATCATCAGGGTGTACGCGAAGCCGATGAGGTAGGCCAGCCCGAAGAAGGCGGCGGCCTCGGCGACGATCCACACCGCCAGCGCGAGCCTGACGGCGAACGGGGCCCGTTTGGGTGCCTGCGGCGGCTGCTGGTGCGTCACTCCTCGATTCTGCCACGCGTGAAGGCGCGCCGCAGTTGCCGTGCGCGGTGGGCGAACCCCCACACGGTGACGTTCCACAGGGCTTCGATCGTGATGGCGCCGTTCATCTTCGACGCCCCGGCGCGCCGCTCGGTGAACACGATCGGGATTTCGCTGATGGTAAAACCGGCCTTGACGGCCCGCCACGTGAGGTCGATCTGGAAGCAGTACCCCACGGAGTTGACGGTGTCGAGTTCGAGCTTCTGGAGCGCGTCGAGGCGGTAGGCGCGGTATCCGGCGGTGACGTCCTGGACGCGCAGGCCGAGCATCGCGCGCGTGTAGATCCCCGCGCAGCGGGAGAGCGCGAGCCGGTGGAGCGCCCAGTTGCGCACGGACCCGCCGGGGATGTACCGCGACCCGATGGAGAGTTCGGCGCCCTCTGCGATGGCGTCGAGGAGCCGCGGCAGGTCGGCGGGGTCGTGGGAGCCGTCGGCGTCCATCTCGACGACGACGCGGTAGCCGCGCTCGGCGGCCCACGCGAACGCGGCGAGGTAGGCGGCGCCGAGGCCCTGCTTCTCGGCCCGGTGGAGGACGTGGACTCGGGATTCGCGGTCGGCGATGGCGTCGGCGATCTCGCCGGTCCCGTCGGGCGAGCTGTCGTCGACGACGAGCACGTCGATGCCGGGGCAGCCGTCGAGGGCGGCCCGGACGGCGGACTCGATGTTGTCGCGCTCGTTGTACGTCGGGATCGCGACGACGGCCGGACCGGCATCGCTGCCGGGGGTGTTCCGGTCCGGGTTCTGGGACATGGCGTCGGCTTTCTAGACCTGGCCGCGGCGGTGCCGGATGTTGATGGCGATTGCGCAGGCCAGTGCCACCAGTGCCGCTCCGGTGAGGACCGCTTCAGGCAGGATACCCACTACAGCGGCGGGAGTCGAGGCGTCCGAGAGCGTCAGGTCCGACTGGATGACGGCGGCGGTGTTGAACTCCGTGGCCTGCGAGACCGCTCCGGTGTGGTCGGTGAACGCGGAGACGCCCACGGTGGAGGCCATGAGGCCGTCGCGGCCGTGCTCGATGGACCGGATCTGGACCATAGCGAGCTGCTGCTGCGCCTCGTTGGTGTCGAAGGTCGCGTTGTTGGTCTGCACGACCATGAGCTGCGCTCCGTTGAGGACGGAGTCGCGGGTCTCGGCGTCGAAGGCGATCTCGAAGCAGATGAGCCCGGTGATCTCCGCGCCGTCGACGGGGATCACGCCGTCGCTCTCCCCCGCTTCGAATCCGGCGACGCTGTCGAGGCCCTCGGACATGCGCGGGTCGATCCAGCCGGCGACGGTGGAGAAGAAGTCCTTGTAGGGCACGAGTTCGGCGAACGGCACCGGGTGGCGCTTGGAGTACATGTGGACGGGCCCGTCCTCGGGGTCCCACACGATGCTCATGTTGGAGACGGTGCCGTCGTCGTTGTGGACGATGCCGCCGAGGACGATCGGCGCGCCGATCGCGGCCGCGGCCAGGCTGATCTCGTCGTAGGCGTCCTGGTTCTCGATCGGGTCGATGTCGGAGGCGTTCTCGGGCCACACCACCAGGTCGGGCCGCTCGGCGCGGCCCTCGTTGACGGCGTCGGCGAGATCGAGGGTGGCCTGCACGTGGTTGTCGAGCACGGCGCGGCGCTGCTCGTTGAAGCCCAGGCCCAGGCGCGGGACGTTGCCCTGGACAACGGCGACGTTGACGGTCTCCCCCGCGGGCGCGGTGGTCCCGATCGGCAGCGCGAGCGGCGCGATGGTGGCGACGGCGGCCGCGGCGATGAACGCGGCGGCCTTGCGGAGCCCGCCGAGGCGGCGCGTCACGACCGCGTACCCCGCGACGAGGAAGAACCCGCCGGTGAGCGCCACGAGGAAGCTGAGGAGCGGCGCGCCGCCGAGCCAGGCGGCGGCCGCAGTGGGAGCGTCCGCCTGGCTGAACGCGAGGCGGGCCCAGGGGAAGCCGCCGAAGGGCTGGCGGTCGCGGAGCGCCTCCTGGGCGACCCAGGCGACGCCGGTGAGCGGGGCCCAGGTCCAGCGGTGGCGGTCGATGAGGCGCGAGCAGACGGCGAGCCCGGCGCCGAGGATGCCGGTGCCGAGCGCTTCGAGCGCGGACAGGAAGATCCAGGGCCACTGGCCGACCTGCGTTGAGGACCAGGCCAGGAGCGGCATGAAGAACGCCATGCCGTACACGAAGCCGACGCCGAGGCCGCCGCGCAGGCGCCTGCGGTGGACGGCCGCGCCGAACCCGGCGACCGAGACGGCCGCGAGCGGCCAGACCCCGTAGGGCGGGAACGCGAGGACGGCGAGGAGGCCGGAGGCGATCGCGAGGACGAGCGCGGCGGGGAGGCTCAGGTGGCGCCCGAGCGGCGAGTCGACCAGGAGGAGGCCGCGGCGGGCCTTGACGGGCTGCGGCGCGGGGGCGTCCTCCGAGGGAGGCGCGTCGCGGTCGTCGTCGATCACGGTGCTCAAGAAGGGCGCTCCTCGCTCGTGCGCTGGCCTGGGATGCGACCGGCGCGAGCGGAATTCGCGCCCGGTGGGGCTCTAGCGTACTGCGGACACGGCAAAGGGGCGTAGCTGTGTCCGGCTACGCCCCTCGCACGGGTTTCTCCCAGTCCCTGTACGGCCGGTGTCCCCTGCCGCGTTCACCGGTGATCTTCGGACCAACTCGCACCCGTCTGGCTGAGCGTCTACGAGCTGTTGTCTAGGGATCACCTGCATCCGCCGCGGGTCCACCACCGGCGACCGGCCCGCCTTCCTCCGCCGACCCCCGCGATCTGGACCTGGCCGCCGGTGACAGTGCGGCCGCGCTGTCACCTTGTCCAGTCTGCGTGGGAGCAAAGCAAGTCGAGTCGCCCCCGACGTTCGGCGGGCCACCGTTTCAGGTCGTCCGCCGAGGACCAGACCACCGTAAGCCAAACAGCGCCGAGGGCGTCGACCGGGTCGGAATTTTGGTCCAGCAATTTTTCTCGCGTCAGCACCGCCGCAAGCGCAGTGCCAGGTCAGGCGCGCGTGTACACGAGCGATCCTTCGGCGACCGTGAGGCGGCACTCCGGCTCGGGGGCATCGGGATCACTCAAGTCGGGGAGACCGGTCCCGGTGAGGTCCCACACTGTGAAGTTCGCTCGGGTGTTCGGGACGAGCGACCCGGAGTCGTCGATCCCCAGGGCCCTCCAGCCGCCTCTGGTGGCCGCCGCGAACGCCGCGGCCATCGGGAGCCGCGACACCGGGTTCCAGTGCCGCACGGCGGCCCTCACACCGCCCCACGGGTCCAGTGCGGTCACCGGCGAGTCCGATCCGAACGCCAGCGGCACGCCGACCCCGGCGAGCCGCGAGAGCGGGTTCGCCGCCAGCGCCCGGTCGCGCCCGAGCCGGGCCGCGTACATGCCGTCGGGGCCGCCCCAGGCGGCGTCGAACGCGGGCTGCACGGACGCGTGGACGCCGTGGTGGACCATCCGGGCGATGAGCTGCGCGTCCAGCAGCTCGGCGTGCTCGATGCGGTGGCGGGCGTGCCGCACGGCGTCGAGCCCGATCTCCGCTTCGACCCGGTCGAGGCCGTCCAGGACGGCCGCGATAGCGCCGTCCCCGATCGCGTGGAATGCGGCGGAAAGCCCGAAACGATGGGCATCGCGAAGATGAGCCGCAACGTCAGAGGCGGTCAGATACTGCGCCCCGAGGGTGTCCTCGTCGGCGTACGGAGTCCGCAGGAACGCCGTCCGGGCCCCCAGGGACCCGTCCGCGGAGAGGTCGCCGCCGCTGCCGTGGGCGCCGAGGTCGCGGGCCTTCTCGGTGGCCCGCAGCTCGCCCCACCAGCCGTAGACGGCGGGGTTCCCGGGCTCGCGGCCCAGCTTGACGAGACCCGAGAACTCGGCCTCGGTGAGCGGGTCGGCGTCGTTCGGGATCGCCATCTCGGCGATGGCGGCGATGCCGAGGCTCGCGGCATGGGTCAGCCCGGCCTGGGCGATGGCGAGGCGCTGGCTGAGCGGGACGGCCGCGTTCAGGGTGGCGCGGGCGGCGCGGTGGGCGGCGCGGGTGAGGAGCCCGGACGGGTCGTAGCCGTCGAGGGCGGCGAGCTCGGGGTGCTCGGCGAGGAGCCGGGGCGCGGCGACGCCGGTGTGGCCGCAGGTCCGCGACAGGTACGCGAGGCGGCCTCCGGCGGCCTTGCCGAGGGCCTCGGAGGTGAGCGGCGCGGGGTCGTCCCAGGCGGTCTCGTCCCAGCCGTGGGCGAGGACGATCCCGTCCGCGGGCAGGCTCGCGGCGAAGCTGTCGACGCGTTCGAGGACGACGGCCGCCGACGGCAGCCCGGCGAGGTGCAGGCCGATGAGTGCGGCCCCGGTGCCGGTGAGGTGGACGTGCGAGTCCACGAACGCCGGGGCCGCCAGGCCCCCTTCGAGGTCGACGGTGCGGCCGGCGGCGGGCGCATCCGTCTCGTCGCCGATCCAGGCGATCCTGTCGCCGTCGGTGAGCAGGGCGGTCGCGGCCGGGTGGGTCGGGCTCAGGACCCGCCCGCCGCGCCACAGTGTCCGTGCCGAGGTTCGCTCGGTGCTGTCGAGGAGGCTCATGCCCCCAATGATGTCAGTCCGCCGGGTGGAGGACGCGGTGGAGGAAGCTGCGCGCCCGCTCCGTCTGCGGGTTCGCGAGGACTTCCGAGGGCGGCCCCTGCTCGACGATGACGCCGCCGTCGAGGAACAGGACCCGGTCGGCGACCTCCCGCGCGAAGCCCATCTCGTGGGTGACCACGAGCATCGTCATCCCTTCGGCCGCAAGGCCCTTCATGACGGCGAGGACCTCGCCGACGATCTCGGGGTCGAGGGCGCTGGTGGGCTCGTCGAAGAGCATGAGCCGGGGTTTGACGGCCAGCGCGCGGGCGATGGCGACGCGCTGCTGCTGCCCGCCCGAGAGCTGCGCGGGCTTGGCCTTCTCCTTGCCTTCGATGCCGACCTCGGCGAGCAGGCGCCGCGCCGTCTCGACCGCTTCGGCCTTGGGGGTCTTGCAGACGCGCCGCTGGGGAATGACGAGGTTGTCGAGGATCGTCATGTGGCTGAACAGGTTGAACTGCTGGAACACCATGCCGATGTCGCGGCGGGCGAGGTCCAGGTCCGCGTCGGGCCCGGTCATGTCGTGACCGGCGGCCTCGATGGTCCCTTCGGTCGGCTCTTCCAGGAGGTTGACGCAGCGGAGCAGCGTGGACTTGCCGGACCCGGAGGGCCCGATGAGGCACACGACCTCCCCCTCGTTGATCTCCAGGTCGATGCCGCGCAGGACCTCGTTGTCGCCGAAGCGCTTGTGCAGTCCTTCGACCTTGACGATGGGCGCGTTCACCGGTGGTCCTCCCGGTTCTCAAGGCGGCGGGCCAGGAGGCCCAGCGGGATCGTCAGCAGGAGGTAGAGCAGGCCGCCGACGAGCAGCGGGGTGGCGTTGGCGGTGTCGGTGAGCTCGTTGCGGGCGAACTTCGACAGCTCCATGGTTGCGGTGGTGACGCCGAGGACGAACACGAGCGAGGAGTCCTTGGTGAGCATGACGAGCTCGTTCGTCAGCGGCGGCACCACGATCCGCAGCGCCTGCGGGAGCACGACGGTGACCATGGTGCGGGTGCGGCTCATGCCGAGCGACCTGGCGGCCTCCACCTGGCCCTTGGGGACGGCCTGGATGCCGGCGCGCACCGATTCGGCGATGTACGCGGAGGAGGTGAGGCCCAGGCCGATGGCGACCTGCCCGTAGACGCCGCCGGGGTACTGGATGCCCGGGAACGCCTGCGGGACGCCGAAGCCGACGAGGAACAGCACGAGCAGCGCGGGCAGGCCGCGGAAGACCTCGACGTACACGGTCGCGAACCAGCGGTAGGGCGCGAACTCGGAGACGCGCATGAGCGCGATCGGCACGCCGACGACCATGCCGAAGGCGAACGCGAGCAGCGTGTAGACGATCGTGTTCCAGAACGAGGTCCACACCTCGGGGAACATGTCCGCGGCGATGTCGAACTGGAAGAACGACTCGGCGATGCGGCCCCAGTCGGCGACGGCGGCGAGCACCGCCACGACGGCGACGATGACGGCGTACTGGACGCCGCGGGCGAGGCGGCGCCGCTGCCGGGCCGTCATGCGGCTCCGGGCGGGCGCGGCGTCGGTGGTGGCGGCGTCCACTACTGGTCGAGGTCCCCGGTGTAGGGCTCGCCGATCCACTTCTCGTACAGCTCGGCGTAGGTGCCGTCGGCGAAGATCTCGTCGAGCATGGTGTTGACCTCGTCGAGCAGCTCGGTGTCGTCCTTCTGGACGGCGAAGCCGTAGTGCTCGGCGGTCTCGATGGTCTGCACCAGCTGGAGGTCGCTGGCGGTCTCGATCATCTCGTTCCAGGTGGCGAGGTCGGCGATGGAGGCCCCGACGGCCCCGGTCGAGAGCGCGGACGCGATGTCGCCCATGGACTCGAAGGCCCGCACCTCGAAGCCGTACTGCTCGGCGTTGTCGTTCGCGTACGCCTCGCCGGTGGAGCCGGACTGGACGGCGACCTGGAGCCCGGAGAGGTCGTCGAGGCTCGCGACCGCGGAGCCGGTCGGCACGACGAGCGCCTGGTCCGCGCGGTAGTAGGCCTGGGACATGCCCATGGCGTCCTGCCGCTCCTCGGTGATCGAGAGCCCGGCGGCGGCGATGTCGCAGGTCCCGGCGTTGAGGGCCTCGCCGGAGCTGATGGACTCGAAGCTGATCTCGACCACTTCGACGGTCTGGTCGAGGCGGTCGGCGAGCCGGTTCATGAGGTCCATGTCGAAGCCCACGTACTCGTCGCCGTCCTTGTACTCGAACGGCGCGAAGGGGACGTTCGTGCAGACGGTGAGCGTGGAGTCGTCGTCCGATCCGGACGTGCAAGCGGCTGCGGCGAGCCCGGTCCCGATCAGGGCCAGGGCTGCCGCGGCGCGGCGGGTGTGCTTGTTCACCTGAAGGCTCCTATGCGTTTGCGGATTCGCCGATCATTCCGGTCGGATGCACCCATACTCATGCCACCTGGTCCGCAATGTGGCAGGTTTCGCAGTTCGGACCGGCCGAATCGCCGTTGGCGCGCGCTGTCGTCCCGCCGTGAGAGAGTGGTCCGATGCTGATGCTCATCGACGCCGCGTCCCTGTGGTACCGCGCCTACTACGGGCTCCCCTCCTCGATCAAGGCCCCCGACGGGCGGCGCTCTGGGGCGGTGCGGGGCTTCTTCGACGGCCTGGCGGTCCTCGCCCGCCGCTTCTCCCCCACCGGCATGGTCTGCTGCCTCGAAGGCAACTGGCGCCCCGGCTGGCGCCTGGAGCAGCTCCCCGCCTACAAGGCCGAGCGGGCGAACCCCGACGGCTCCGAAGCCACCCCCGAGGGCCTCGACGACCAGGTCGCCGCCATCGAAGCGCTCCTCCCGGCCCTGGGCGTCGCCACCGCGACCCATCCCGAGTACGAGGCCGACGACGTCATCGCCACCCTCGCCGCCCGCACCGCCGAACCGGTCCTCGTCGTCACCGGCGACCGCGACCTCTTCCAACTCGTCGACGACGACCGCGCCCGCCACGTCGTCTACCTCGCCAAGGGCATCTCGAAAGCGGAACTGTTCGACGGCGAGGCGGTCGCCACGAAATTCGGCGTCGCCCCCAGCCACTACGTCGACTTCGCCGTCCTCCGCGGCGACCCCTCCGACGGCCTCCCCGGCGTCAAGGGCATCGGCGCAAAAACCGCCGTCTCCCTCGTCAACACCTTCGGCGGCATCTCCGGCATCCGCGCCGCCGCCGCCGACCCCGCCTCCGACCTCCCCGCCCGCCAGCGCGCCGCCATCACCGACGCCGCCGACTACCTCGACCGCGCCGTCAAGGTCTCCTCGGTCGTATCCGACGTCGAGGTCCCCCTCACCGACGCCGCCCTGCCCACCGCACCGAAAGACCCCGCCCTCGTCGAAGCCCTCGCAGCAGAATGGAACGTCACCTCAGCCCTCACCCGCTTCCAAGAGGCCATCTCCACACCCGCCACCTGACCTCCCCCACCCGGGGGACGGCCAAGCCGCAAACTGTCGGCCCCCGCAGGCACGCTTGCAAGCGGGGGCGACATTGAACGCGAGCAGGGCTCGCTTCCCTGGTCCTACACGTCGGCGACCACGCCGCGGCGGATCGCGTCCACCGCGTCGAACGCCGAATCGGCGAGCTTGTTCGAGGACTCCGTGCCGAGGAACCGCGCGGCGGTCCCCATCTGGTGCAGCAGGTCCGCGGTGCGGCGGGCCCAGCGGACGAAGTCGCCGCCGGGCATTGGCCACGGCCCGTCGGCCGCGGCGAGCGCCTTCGAGAGCTCCTCGCCGCTGGTCCACCGGTAGATCGGCCACGCCAGGCCCAGCTGCGGCCGCGAGATCAGCGACAGGCCGCGCTGGTTCTCGGTGCGCCGGATCGCCTCCCACCGCCGCACGGTCTTCGCCACATGCTCGGTGATCTGCCCCGGCACGGCCACGAAGAACTCGTCCTCCTCGAACCGCGACTCGTAGATCACCGTCGACGCCACCGCGGCCAGCGCCGCGGGTTCGAGCCCCTCCCAGATCCCGTCGCGCAGGCACTGCGCGACGAGCAGGTCGGTCTCCACGAACAGGTTCCGCAGCAGCCGCCCCGAATCCGTGACGGTCTCGCCTTCGAGGTACCCGAACTCGGTGAGCACCTCCCGCACGGCCGTGAACTGCCGCGCCAGCGAGTGCTCGCGCCGCTCGGACCGGCGCCGCAGCGCGTCCTCCTCGCGCTTGAGCCGCGACCAGCGGGACGCGTGCACGGTGTGCTGCCCGGCGTCGGGGCAGGTGCGGCACGGGTGGTTCTTGACCTCCTCGCGCAGGCGCGCGATCTCGGGGGTCTCGGCGGCCCCGCCGCGGCGCGTCGGCCGCGAACGGTCCCTTGTGGCCTCGCGCAGGCTCGCCGCGAGGTCGTTGCGCGAGCGCGGATCACGCCGGTCGAAGCGCTTGTCGACGCGGATCTTCGTCACGACCTCCAGGCCGCCGTCGAACGCGGAGGTCTCCAGCGTCCCGGCCCACCCGTCGGCCGTGAGCACCGCCCACCGCGGGTCGTGGTGCCGCGAGCCGCCGGTGGGCCGCAGGAACACCGCCCACCCGGCGCGCTTGCCGCGCGAGATCCACACGACGTCGCCGGCGCGCAGCTCCTCCAGGCGGGTGCGGGCCTCGTCGCGCAGGGCGCCCTTGCGGCGCTTCTGGTTCGCGCGCTCGGCCTGCGAGAGTTCATGCGTCAGTTCGAAGTACGCGAGGAAGTCGCCCTTGTGGCACTCGGCGCCCTTCGCGGCCTCAGCGGCGCGGCGCCCGAGCGACCGGGCCTGCTCGGCGATGTGGACGGCCTCGGCGTCCGATTGGAACTGCGCGAACGAGGACGCCAGGACCTCTTGCGCGCGTTCGACTCCGGCCGCGCCGATGAGGTTCACGGCCATGTTGTACGACGGCGCGAACGAGGAGTTCAGCGGATAGGTGCGCTTGGACGCGAGCCCCGCGAGCTCCTTGGGCCGCACGTCCTCGGCCCACACGGTCACCGCGTGCCCCTCGACGTCGATGCCGCGGCGCCCGGCGCGCCCGGTGAGCTGCGTGTACTGGCCGGGCGTGAGCATGACGTGGTCGGAGCCGTCGTACTTGATGAGCCGCTCCAGGACCACCGACCGGGCGGGCATGTTGATGCCCAGCGCGAGCGTCTCGGTGGCGAACACCGCCTTGAGCAGGCCGCGCTCGAACAGCTTCTCGACGACCTCCTTGAACACCGGCAGCAGCCCGGCGTGGTGCGCGGCGATCCCGGCCGCGAGGCCCGCGAGCCACCGGTCGAAGCCGACCGCGTCGAGGTCGGCGGGGTCGATGTGGGCGACCGACGCAGTCGCGTAGTCGACGATCTCATCGCGCTCGCGTCCGTCGGTGAGCCGGAGCCCGGCCCGCACGCATTCGTCTACGGCCGCATCGCATCCGGCGCGCGAGAAGATGAAGTAGATCGCGGGCAGCAGCGCGGCCTGGTCGAGCCGGGAGACGACCCGGCCGCGGTCCACATGGGGCCGTCCGCGGCGGCGACCGCCGCCCGCGCGCTCCCCGCGCTCGCGCATCCGCGCGTCCTTCTTCAGCAGCTCTTTGGAGACGTAGTCGGCGCCGGGCTCGAACAGGTCGAGCAGCGCGCCGCCGATCATCATGTGCTGCCACAGCGGGACCGGCCGCGTCTCGGAGACCACGACCTCGGTGGAGCCGCGCACGCTCTTGAGCCAGTCGCCGAACTCCTCCGCATTGGAGACCGTCGCCGACAGCGAGACGACCCGGACCTCCTGCGGGAGTTCGATGATGATCTCCTCCCACACCGCGCCGCGGAACCGGTCGGCGAGGTAGTGCACCTCGTCCATGACCACGTACCGCAGCCCCTGGAGGGTCGCCGAGCCCGCGTAGATCATGTTCCGCAGGACCTCGGTCGTCATCACGACGATCGGGGCCTCGCCGTTGACGACCGTGTCCCCGGTCAGGAGTCCGACGTTCTCAGCGCCGTGGGCCTCGACGAGGTCGTTGAACTTCTGGTTCGACAGCGCCTTGATCGGGGTCGTGTAGAAGCACTTCGCGCCCTCCGCGAGCGCGAGGTGGACCGCGAACTCCCCGACGACGGTCTTCCCGGCGCCGGTGGGCGCGCACACGAGGACGCCGTGCCCCGCTTCCAGGACGCGGCACGCCTGGACCTGGAAGTCGTCGAGTTCAAAGGAGTAGTCCCCCGCGAATGCCGCCAGCTGGGGCCACTGCCGACGCGCCTGGGAGGCGGCGTGGCGTTCGGCCGGGGAGCGGTCGTCGGCGTAAGGCACGTCGGCGTTAACCATGGTCCCAACACTAGTCTGCCGCCCCGACAAGAGCATCCCGGTAACGCGCCCGGCGCACCCGGCTGTGACGACGCCTACACGGCCGGGTATCGTCCCGGATGTGCACCGTGATTCCTCACCAGGAGACGACGATGCGGGACGCGGAGGGGTCGACGCGGTCCTGTTCGACTTCCACGGCACCTTGGCGCAGCTCGAACCCCTGACCAGGTCGGTCGCGCTGGCCGCGGACGCCTGCGGGAAGCAGCTCTCGCCGCTCGCGGTGACGGCGCTGGCCGACGCCATCGGCGCGCAGGGCTGGCTCGGTTCGGGCATGGAGCCGCGGGTGCGGCCGCACTTCGCCGAGGCGTGGGCGGAGCGGGACCTCGACGAGGACGCCCACCGCGAGGCGTTCACGGCCCTCGCGGCGCAGGCCCACGGCGTGTTCGACGGCCTCGCGGAGGCCCTCTACGACCGGCTCGCCTCCCCCGAGGGCTGGGTGGCGTTCGCCGACACGCTCGCGACCCTGGTGTCGCTCAAGGCCCAGGGCTACCCGATCGCGCTGGTGTCGAACATCGGCTTCGACGCGCGCCCGATCCTGCGGCGCCTGGGCATCGACCGGTTCATCGACGCGTGGGTGCTGTCCTACGAGGTCGGCTACTGCAAGCCGGACGAGAAGATCTTCTACTCCGCGTGCCATGCGCTGGACGTCGAGCCGGGCCGGGTGCTCATGGTCGGCGACACGATGGCCGACGCGGGCGCGGCCCGGGTCGGGGCGCGCTGCTACCTGCTGCCGCACGCCGAGGCGGGCCGGGCGGTGGGCCTGGACGCGGTCCTGCGCCTCGTCCGCGCGGGCTGCTAGGCGCTTCGGAGACAGCGGAAAGGCCCCGGGTCGAACCCGGGGCCTTTCGCTATCGCTCTACCTGCGTCCCAACCGGACTCAGGTGATGTCGTCGTAGCCGTCGACGCGCCTGCCGAGCCGGTTGCGCCGGTCGTTGTCGGCCGGGTAGTCCTCGTCGTCGAGGCCGCCAGCGCGGATCGAGGTCGCCGCGTCGACATCGCTGGAGGAACCGATGTCGCTGGCCTCCTCGTCGTCCCAGTTCTCCTCGTCGGTGATGCCCTTGCGCTTGTCGTTGAGGTGGGCGATGATCAGCGCGAGTCCATAGAGGAAGAGCATGCAGATCGCCAGCGCCGTCATGCCGAACGGGTCGGGCGTGGGCGTGAAGATCGCGGTGAAGATGAAGCTCACGACGACCACGATGCGCCACCAGCCGCGCATCCGCTTGGCCGTGACGATGCCCATGACGTTGAGCATCAGCATGATCAGCGGGAACTCGAAGCCGACGCCGAAGACCACCATCACCGTGAGGTAGAAGTTGATGTACTCCTCTAGGTTCAGGGCGATCGTGAACCCGGTGCCCTCTTGGAGCACCATGATGAACTGGATGCCGTGGCTGACCACGAAGTACGCGAGGGTCGCGCCGCCGAGGAACAGCGGCGCGGCGATCCCGATGAACGTGTAGGCGTACTTGCGCTCGTTGCGGTGCAGGCCGGGGGCGATGAACGCCCACAGCTGGTACAGCCAGATCGGCGAGGTCGCGACCAGGCCCATGTACAGCGACACCTTGAGGTACAGGGCGATGTGCGAGGCCGGCGAGTTCAACGTGAAGTTGCAGAGCACTTCCTCGCCCGACTCGACGTTCGTGCCCGACGTGTTGCAGTAGGGCTGCGCGAGGAACTCGATGGCCTGCTTGGAGAAGATCAGGCCCAGCGCGGTGCCGACCAGGATCACCAGGACCGCGATCATCAGGCGCGATCGCAGGTCCATGAGGTGCTCCATGAGCGTCATGGAGCCGTCGGCGGCGCGCTGGAACTTGGTCTGCCGTTTGCCCTTGCGGCGCGGTGGTTCGTCCGCCATGTCCGTAACGGTCGAATCCGGGTTAGCGGGTCTGCTTGCGGTCGACCGATTCGCCGTCGATCACGGACTCGTTGACCGGCTGCGGCGGCTCCAGCGGCTCGCGCGTGTGCTTGGGCTCGGCGCGGGTGTCGCCGTCCTCGTCCGGGTTGGTCCCGTCCTTCTTCATGGCCTCGGTCTCGGACTTGAGGATGCGCATGGAGCGACCCAGACCGCGGGCCATGTCCGGGAGCTTCCGGGAGCCGAACACCAGCAGGATGACAACGACGAGAATGATGATGTGCCAGGGCTTCAGTGCACCCATTGTTCGGTCCCTCCGGATATCTGTCGGTGACGATTACCATCGTATGCCTCGGTCGAGGCTGCCGCCACGGAGCCTGAGACCGGGTTCACCCCGTGGTCACCGTTGGTAGGCGCGGCTACGACGTCGTCGAGCCGGACAAGCATGACCGACGTTTGACACTTCCGTCAACACTGGAGCCTTCGGGATCGCCGATCTTTATCAGAATGTGGCGAGTGCGACCGGCCCGTGTCATTTCTCGGGCAGCGCGGCGGTCGTGCGCTGCACTTCCGCCATCGTCTCGTTCAAGCGTTCTTGCAGGTCCTGTACCTGGCCGGCGCGTTCTTGGACGCGGTCGAGCCCGGATTTGAGTTCGCTCAGGCCGCCGAGGAGGCGCCACGCCGCGACGGCGAGGAGCACGAGTCCGGCGAGTGCCAGCACGACCGATATCGCCCAGATCATCGGGACATTCTAAGCGGACGCGGGCCCGGCTCAGGCGGCCGGGGCGTAGCGGGCGAGCGCGGAGGCCGCGGTCTGGCGGACCGCGTCGCGCAGCTCGGCGGGGGCGACGACCTCGGCTTCGCCGCCGAGCCCGAGGACGAAGCGGCGGGCCCAGTCGAGGTCGCGCACGCGCATGACGACGCGGCGGCGCCCGTCGGGCTCCCCGGCGACCTCCTCGCACGGGTAGGAGTCCGAGACGCCCTTCGCGCCGGGCCCGAGCAGCAGCTCGATGCGCGGCAGCTCCGAGGCGAGGAACGCGGTCGGCGCGGGCTGGTTGGTGAGCCGCAGCGGCTCGGAGGGCTCGTCGAGCTCGCTGCACGCGTCGATCCGGTCGATGCGGAACTGGCGGATCTCCCCCGCGGTGCGGCACCAGGCCCGCAGGTAGGCGTGGCCTTCGGCGACGACGATCTCGATGGGGTCGACGACCCGCTCGGAGGTGGTGTCGCGGTGCGCGGAGTAGTAGGTGATGCGCGCGGCGTGCCCGGAGGCGACGAGCGCGGCGTACTTCTCCGCGGCCGGGTCGGTGACGGTGTCGCGGACGGTGACGTCGGCGGGCGCCTCCCCCGCGGCGGCGGCGAGCTTGTCGAGCGCGGAGGCGATGGCGGCGCGGTCGCCCACGCCGGGCGTGTCGGCGAGGACCCGCAGGGCCACCGACAGGGCGAGGGCCTCGTGGGCGGCGAGGCGCACGGGCCGGTCCATTCCGGCGGCGAACAGGACCCGCACGGCGTCGGCGTCGAACGCGATGTCGATGAGGTCGCCGGGCCCGTACCCGGGCAGGCCGCACATCCACAGCATCGTCAGGTCGGCCTGCACCTGCTCGACGTCCACCCCGAAGTCCGCGGCGATCTCGGACATCGGCACCCCTTCGGGGCGCGCGACCAGGTACGGGACGAGGTTGAGCAGCCGGGCCAGGCGGTTGGTCACCATCAGTGGTCCCCCTCTTCGGCCGCGAGCGCCTGGAGGCACGCGACGGTCTCCTTGACGAGCTCGGGCGGGTCGACGACGAGCACGTCGGGTCCGAACGACGCGAGCCACGCGGCCGTCGGCGCGGTCTCGGTGTACGAGAAGCACACCTGGTCGCCTTCGGGAGTGCGCGGCCCGATCTGGTCGGCGCGGCGGCGCACGCCCCAGGCCCGCTTCGGGCGGACCATGACCGTGGCGCGCACGGGCATGAGCCGGGACTCGGACTCGGAGGCGAACGCGAGCACGTCGACGTCCTCGGGGATCGTGTACGCGCCTTCGGGGCCGGTGAGCCGGACCTTCCCGCTGATGCGCGAGAGCCGGAAGCACCGCTGCGCGTCCCGGTCGAGGTCGAGCCCGGCGACGTACCAGCGGCCGCGCCAGGCCGCGCAGCCCCAGGGCTGGATGCGGCGCTGCTGCGCGGACTCGTCGCGCGAGCCCAGGTAGTCGAAGACGACGGCGCGGCGCACGGCGATCGCCTCGAAGAACGGCGACAGCGCCGCTTCGGCGCCGGGCAGGGACTTGACCGTGGCGGTCGCGGCGTGCGACTCGACGTCGATCCCGGCGGCGCGCAGCTTCAGGAGCGCCTCGGCGCTCCCGGACTGGAGCTCGGGCTGCTGCCACAGGCGCGCGGCGGCCGCGACGGCGGCGGCCTCGGCGTCGGTGAACTCGATCTGCGGCAGCTCGAAGTCCGAGCGCGCGATCCGGTAGCCGGGCTCGCCGTCGGCGAGGAAGTCGTTGCCGGACTGGAGCGGGATGCCGATGCGGCGCAGCTCGGCCTTGTCGCGCTCGAACTTGCGCTGGAACGCCTCGTGCGCCTTCTTGTCCTCGGGGTCGTGCTCGTATCCGGGCACGGTCCGGGCGATCCTGCCGGCGGTCTGGAAGCGCCGCGAGGACAGCAGGCAGAGCACCAGGTTCACCAGTCGTTCAGTGCGATCGTTGGACACCCGCCCAGCCTATGCCAGCGCCCTCGCGCGCCGCCATCACGCCCGGCCCCGCGGCGGCGCCGGCTTGCGGGCGGCACGGTCGGGCCCTCGGGCTCCGCGCCCGCTTTGATAGTGTCCGGGCGTGATCAGATGGCGATACGGGACCGTCTCGGGCGTGCGCGGCGGCTGGAACGGCTGCACCGAGCTGGAGGTCGACGTCGAGGCCCGCGAGGGCGAGGACGCGTTCTCGTGCCGGGGCCTCGCCTATGACGGCCTCGTCGGCGTCCCGGAGGTCGGCGACCGGGTCCTCCTCAACTGCAACGCCATCGCCAAGGGCCTCGGCACGGGCGGGTACGCGCTGGTCATCGCGGTCCCCGACCGGCTCCCCGCGGACGTCGACGTCCCCGGCCACATCGTCAAGGCCCGCTACACGCCGATGCAGGCGATGCGCCTGGCGGTCGACGAGGACGACTCGCCGCACCGCGCCGCAGTAGAGGCGTGCGACGACCTCGGCGGGATGCCGGTGGTGGTCGCGGACCTGCATTCGGCGCTCGCGCCGGTCCTGGCGGGGATCCACGCGACCGCGCCGGGCGCGAAGGTCGCGTACGTGATGACCGACGGCGGGGCGCTCCCGGCGTGGTTCTCGCGCCAGCTCGACCAGCTCTCTGACCGGATCTGCACGGTCGTCACCGCGGGCCAGTGCTTCGGCGGCGACCTGGAGGCCACGAACATCCACAACGCGCTCATCGCGGCCCGCGTCGTCGGCGGCGCCGACATCGCGATCGTCGCCCAGGGCCCGGGCAACCTCGGCACGGGCACCGTGTGGGGCTTCTCGGGCACTGCGGCGGGCGAGGCCGTGAACGCGGCGTCGGTCCTCGGCGGCCGCCCGGTCGCTTCCCTGCGGATCTCGGAGGGCGACGCCCGCGAACGCCACCGCGGCGTCTCCCACCACTCGATGACCGCCTACGGCAGGGTCGCCCTGGCCCCGGCCGACATCCCGGTCCCCGACGAGCTCCCCGCCGACCTCGAACCGAAGATCCGCGCCCAGCTCGCCACCCTCCCCGAGCGCCACCGCCAGATCGAGGTCGACTGCTCCGGCCTCGTCGAGGCCATGGAGTCCCTCCCGGTCAAGCTCTCCACGATGGGCCGCGGCCTCGACAAGGACCGCGTCTACTTCGTCGCCGAAGCCGCAGCGGGCCGCCACGCGGCCCACCTCGCCAAGCGCCGCTAGAGCACGAACAGCACCACGACCCACAGGCCGATCACGCCCGCCAGCGCGAGCGCCAGGACCCAGGTCGGAACCTTGTACTCGCCGCGGCGGTTGCGGGCGATCTCCTCGCGGATGCGGGCGGTGCGCCGCTCGTAGGCGGCCATGGGGTCGAGCGAGGAGAGCAGGCCGGACCGGCCGGCCTGCTCGCGCTCGTGGGGCCGCCGCTCGGCGGCCGTGTCGGTCTCAGGGGTCTCGGAGGACATGCCCCAATGCTCACATGCTGGCGATGAGCTTGTCCACGCGCTCGTCGCGCGAGCGGAACGGGTCCTTGCACAGGACGGTGCGCTGCGCCTGGTCGTTGAGCTTCAGGTGCACCCAGTCGACGGTGAAGTCGCG
Source organism: Glycomyces artemisiae (assembly GCF_003002955.1). Classification (GTDB taxonomy): domain Bacteria; phylum Actinomycetota; class Actinomycetes; order Mycobacteriales; family Micromonosporaceae; genus Glycomyces; species Glycomyces artemisiae. The sequence continues at coordinate 22,519 of NZ_PVTJ01000009.1, read as the reverse complement.
GCGCTTCTCCTGCGCCTTGCGGATGAACTCGCCGCGCAGGCGCGCGCGCGTGGTCTGCGGCGGCACCTCCTTGGCCTCGAACACCTCGACGTCCTGCGTGATCCTGTCGGCCTCGCCGCGCTTCTCCATCAGGTGGTGCAGGCCGCGCCCGCGCCGGATGTCGTGGTAGGCGAGGTCGAGCTGGGCGACGCGCGGGCTCGACAGCGGCAGGCCGCGCTTCTCGCGGTACCGCTCGATGAGCTTGTACTTCGCGACCCAGTCGATCTCGCGCGAGATCGTGTCGAGGTTGCCGTCCTCGACGGCCTGGAGCACGCGGCCCCACAGCTCGATGACGCGCTTGGTGGTCGCGTCGGCGCCGCGCTGGTCGACGAAGTCCATCGCCTTCTCCAGGTACTCGCGCTGGATGTCCAGTGCGGACGCCTCGCGTCCGCTCGCGAGGCGCACCAGGCGCTTCCCGGTCGTGTCGTGGCTGATCTCGCGGATGGCCCGGATCGGGTTCTCCAGGGTGAGGTCGCGCATGGTCACGCCGGTCTCGATCATCCGCAGCACCAGGTCGGCGGAGCCGATCTTGAGCATCGTGGTGATCTCGTTGATGTTCGAGTCGCCGACGATGACGTGGAGGCGGCGGTACCGCTCGGCGTCGGCGTGCGGCTCGTCGCGGGTGTTGATGATGGGGCGCGAGCGGGTGGTCGCGGAGGAGACGCCCTCCCAGATGTGCTCGGCGCGCTGCGACAGGCAGAAGCGCGCGCCCCGCGGGGTCTGGAGGACCTTGCCGGCGCCGCAGATGAGCTGGCGGGTGACGAGGAACGGGATGAGGACCTCGGCGAGGCGCCCGAACTCGCCGTGGCGGCTGACGAGGTAGTTCTCGTGGCAGCCGTAGGAGTTCCCGGCGGAGTCGGTGTTGTTCTTGAACAGGTAGATGTCCCCGGCGATGCCCTCGTCGTGGAGGCGCTTCTCCGCGTCGATCATGAGGCCTTCGAGGATGCGCTCGCCGGCCCGGTCGTGCTTGACCAGGTCCTCGACGGAGTCGCACTCGGGGGTGGCGTACTCGGGGTGGGAGCCCACGTCGAGGTAGAGGCGGGCGCCGTTGCGGAGGAACACGTTGGAGGAGCGGCCCCAGGAGACCACACGCCTGAAGAGGTATCGGGCCACTTCGTCCGGAGACAGGCGGCGCTGTCCCCTGAAGGTGCAAGTGACCCCGTATTCGGTCTCCAGTCCGAAAATGCGCCTGTCCATGTCGAAACCCTACCCCGATTCGGTTGAGGAGAACACCCCTCGCGGTCGAACGGTTTCGCTCCGCGACGGGCGTGTTGACGGTCTTGGCGGGGTCGCGGGGGCGCTGGCGCCCCCGCGACCGTCCACTTGCGTGCGGGAGTTTCGTTTTCCGTGAATGCGGCTCGGGCCGTTGCTATTCGCTCGGCTCGGGCCTTTCGCCCTTGTCGGGCGTGTCCGGCTCGGCGGCCGGGTCGTCGTCCCCGATGACGTCGTCGGGGTCGACCTCGGAGGGCTCGTCGTCGGCGCGCGGCATGAGCGCGTCGAGGGCGAGGCCCTCGATGCGCCGGAACGCGCGGCCGGGGCGGGCGCGTTCGAGGACGGCCACTTCGAGGACGTCGGTGGTCAGCTCGCGGCGGGTGCCGTTGCCGCCGTCAGAGGAGAGCGCCCGCAGCGCCAGCGCGAACGCGTCGGCGAGCGGGGCGTCGGCGTCGTGGCCTTCGGAGAGAACCTCGACGAGCTGCTCGGCGGCGCCGCCCATGGCGAGGTAGCCCGGCTCGTCGTTGATCGAGCCGTCGAAGGTGAGCCGGTAGAGCTCGTCGGCCTCGGGGGACGCCCCGACGCCGGCGACGCAGATCTCGACCTCGAAGGGCTTGGTCTGCTCCGAGAAGATCGCGCCGAGCGTCTGCGCGTAGGCCTTGGCGAGGCTGGCGGCGGTGACGTCGCGGCGGTCGTAGGAGTAGCCGCGCAGGTCGGCCATCCTCACGCCCGCGGTGCGGAGGTTCTCGAACTCGTTGTACTTGCCGACGGCGGCGAAGCCGATGCGGTCGTACAGCTCGTAGACCTTGTGGAGCGCCGAGGAGACGTTCTCGGCGACCAGGAGGACCCCGTCGGCGCACGAGAGCACGACGACGTTGCGGCCGCGGGAGATGTTCTTGCGGGCGAACTCGGCCCGGTCCCGCATGATCTGCTCGGGACTGGTGTAGAACTGCATGGCCATGTCAGGCTCCTCTCCTTATCCGTAGGGGTTCTCGGTGCGGGCCGCGATGACCGAGCGGGCCAGGTCGGCGACGACGGCGTCGTCGATGCGCCTGGAGCCTTCGGCGGTGGCGGACATGACCACGGGGTAGAGGTCGCGGATCGGGTCGGGTCCGCCGGTGGCGGAGTCGTCGTCCGCGGCGTCGTAGAGCGCCTCGACGGCGGCCTTGACGGCGTCCTCGGTGCTGAGGCCGCGCCGGTAGCGCTTCTTCAGCGAGCCCTTGGCGAAGATCGAGCCGGAGCCGATCGAGTCGTAGTCGCGTTCGGCGTAGACGCCGCCGACGACGTCGAAGCTGTAGATCTTCCCGGCTTCGGCGACGGAGGGCGCGTCGTTGTCGAACCCCGCGAACAGGGGGACGACGGCGAGGCCCTGCATGGCCATGCCGAGGTTGCCGCGCAGCATGGAGGCGAGGCGGTTCGCCTTGCCGTTCAAGGTGAGCGGTGCGCCTTCGAGCTTCTCGTAGTGTTCGAGTTCGACCTGGTAGAGCTTGATGAGCTCGATGCCGAGCCCGGCGGTGCCGGCCATGCCGACGAGCGAGTAGCCGTCGGCGGGGAAGACCTTCTCGATGTCGCGGCTGGCGATGTAGTTGCCGGACGTGGCTCGCCGGTCGCCGGCCATGACGACGCCTTCGGCGGTCTTGAGCGCGACGATCGTGGTCGCGTGGGCGCTCATCTCGGCGAAGTCGCCGGGGGGCAGGGGCCTGCGCCCCGGCAGCATTTCAGGCGCCGTCTGCATGAGGAACTCCGAGAAGGAGGAGGTTCCAGCCGTCATATACGCGTTGGGCAGTTTGCCTGGGAATCCTTGACCTGTCACGACATGACCTCCCTGATTCTCTATTCTTTTCGACGCTCGGCCGAGTTCCGACTGGACGGTGCCAGGCCCCGGTGCGCCTGTGCGTCACACCAGGTCCTGTCGACCGCAGGTGCGGCTACTGGCCGCCCTTCTGCACGAACGAGCGCACGAACTCCTCGGAGTTGGTCTCCAGGACCTCGTCGATCTCGTCGAGCAGGTCGTCGACTTCTTCGGTCATCGCCTCGTGGCGTTCGGCGATCTCGGGGTCTACAGCGGCCTCGGTGGTCTCGGCGTCTGCTTCCTGCCGTGACCGCTGCGACTGCGACTGCCCGCCGGAGTCCTTCGCTGCCATAGCTGTTCCCTTCTACCTCGACGGTGCATAAACCGTACCGCGAGAGTACGACAGCACGCCAGATACGACGCTGTACCGCTCTGTAATATTCCCGCGGCGGAGCGGTGTCGGCTAATCGGCGGTGATGACGTCGAGGAGGTCCTTCGCGGCCTCGCAGCGCTCGAACAGCTCTCCCACATGGGCTTTGGTGCCCTTTTCGGGCTCCATCATGGGCACTCGCACGAGCGAGTCGGCGCCGACGTCGAAGATGACGGAGTCCCAGGAGGCCGCGACGACCTCGGAGGGGTAGCGCGAGAGGCACCGGCCGCGGAAGAACGCGCGGGTGTCGGCGGGCGGCTCGGTCATCGCGTTGATGATCTCGGTGTCGGTGAGCAGCCGCTTCATCTTGCCGCGGGCGACGAGCCGGTGGTAGAGGCCCTTCTCGGGGCGCACGTCGTGGTACTGGAGGTCGATGGCCTGGAGCTTCGCGGCGCCCCAGTCGAGGTTCTCGCGCTGCCGGTACCGGTCGAGCAGGGAGAGCTTCGCGGGCCAGTCGAGCATGTCGGCCAGCTCCATGGGGTCGCGGGCCAGCGCGTCGAGGACGTACGCCCACAGGTCGAGGACCTCGCGGGTGTCGGGGTCGGCGTCGGCGCCGCAGTAGGCCTCGGCCTGCTCCAGGATGGACTGCTGGAGTTCGACCGCGGTGAGCCGCTTGCCGTTGCGCAGTTCGATCTTGTGCGTGAGCGTGGGGTCGTGGGACACGGCGCGGAGCTCGGCGACGGGCTCGGCGATGCCGAGGGAGCCGTCGAAGGCGCCCGATTCGATCATCGCGAGGACGATCGAGGCGGTGCCGGTCTTGAGGAACGTGGCGTGCTCGGCGAGGTTGGCGTCGCCGATGATGACGTGGAGGCGGCGGTACCGCTCGGCGTCGGCGTGCGGCTCGTCGCGGGTGTTGATGATGGGCCGCTTCAGGGTGGTCTCCAGGCCGACCTCGACTTCGAAGAAGTCGGCGCGCTGGGAGATCTGGTAGCGGTGCTCGGAGGCGTCCTGGCCGATGCCGATGCGCCCGGCGCCCGCGAAGACCTGGCGGGTGACCAGGAACGGCGTGAAGTGGGCGACGATGTCCGCGAAGGGCGTCTGGCGCGACATGAGGTAGTTCTCGTGCGCGCCGTAGGAGGCGCCCTTGTTGTCGGTGTTGTTCTTGTACAGGTTGATCGGGCCGATGCCGGGCGTGTGGGCGGCCCGGAGGGCGGCCTCGGCCATGGTCATCTCGCCGGCCTTGTCGAACAGCACGATCTCGCGGGGGTTGGTGACCTCGGGCGTGGAGTACTCGGGGTGCGCGTGGTCGACGTAGAGGCGCGCGCCGTTGGTGAGGATGACGTTGGCGAGCCCGGAGTCCTCGTCGGCGAGGTTCTCGGCGGGGTCGTAGAGGGCCCCGGTGTACGTGAAGCCGCGGGCGTCGCGCAGGGGGGTCTCCTCCTCGTAGTCCCACCTGGCCCGTCCGCCCTTGGACAGCTCGGGGCGGGCGGCGTAGGCGTTGACGATCTGCGAGGAGGTCACCATCGGGTTGGCCCCCGGCTGGCCCGGCACGGAGATCCCGTATTCGATCTCGGTGCCCATGATGCGGCGAACGGTCATGCCTTCGAGCCTAGTCCGTCCCGGCCCCTTTGCGCCCCCTCGGAGTGCGCTCGACTGGATTTCCGCGGACTCGATGTGCACGTTGTTCAATGGCTGCGGCTTCATGGACGGCGGTTACCCGGATGCGTGCGCGCGACACGCCGGACGCAGGAGGGATCGGCCGGCGGACGAATCCGCCGACCGATCCCTCTGAGCTGGTATTACTGAATTACAGGTACTGTCCGGTGTTCGACACGGTGTCGATGCTGCGGCCGGAGTCCGCGCCCTTGCCGGAGACGAGCGTGCGGATGTAGACGATCCGCTCGCCCTTCTTGCCGGAGATGCGGGCCCAGTCGTCCGGGTTGGTGGTGTTCGGCAGGTCCTCGTTCTCGCGGAACTCGTCCACCGTGGAGTCGATCAGGTGGCTGAGCCGGATGCCCCGCGACTGCGAGGTGAGGAAGTCCTTGATGGCCATCTTCTTGGCGCGGGCCACGATGTTCTCGATCATGGCGCCGGAGTTGAAGTCCTTGAAGTACAGGACCTCCTTGTCGCCGTCGGCGTAGGTCACTTCGAGGAAGCGGTTCTCGTCGACCTCGGAGTACATCCGCTCGACGACCGCCTGGATCATCGAGGCCACGGTGGCGTCCCGGTCCTTGTCGTGCTCGGCGAGGTCGTCGTCGTGCAGCGGCAGGGTCGGGGTGATGTACTTCGAGAAGATGTCCTTCGCGGACTCGGCGTCGGGCCGCTCGATCTTGATCTTGACGTCCAGGCGGCCGGGCCGCAGGATCGCCGGGTCGATCATGTCCTCGCGGTTGGAGGCGCCGATGACGATGACGTTCTCCAGGCCCTCGACGCCGTCGATCTCCGACAGGAGCTGCGGGACGATCGTGTTCTCGACGTCGGAGGACACGCCCGAGCCGCGGGTGCGGAAGATCGAGTCCATCTCGTCGAAGAACACGATGACCGGCATGCCCTCGCTGGCCTTCTCGCGGGCCCGCTGGAAGACCAGGCGGATGTGCCGCTCGGTCTCGCCGACGTACTTGTTCAGCAGCTCCGGGCCCTTGATGTTGAGGAAGAAGCTCTTGGAGGAGGTCTCCTCGCCGCGCATCTCGGCGACCTTCTTGGCCAGCGAGTTGGCGACGGCCTTGGCGATGAGCGTCTTGCCGCAGCCGGGAGGGCCGTAGAGCAGGATGCCCTTCGGCGGGCGCAGCTCGTGCTCGCGGAAGAGGTCGGCGTGCAGGAACGGGAGCTCCACGGCGTCGCGGATCATCTCGATCTGCCCGTCGAGGCCGCCGATGTCGTAGTAGTCGACGTCGGGGACCTCTTCGAGGACGAGCTCTTCGACCTCGCTCTTCTGGATGCGCTCGTACGCGTAGCCCGCGCGCGGCTCGATCATGACCGAGTCGCCGGCGCGCAGCGGCCCGTTGATGAGCGCGTCGGAGAGCAGCACGACCCGCTCCTCGTCGGCGTGGCTGGTGACCAGGGCCCGGTCGGGAGGTCCGCCGCTCGGGTTCTCGATGAGCTCCTTGAGCGTGACGACCTCGCCGATGCGCTCGTAGTCGAGGACCTCGACCACGTTCATGGCGTCGTTGAGCAGGACCTCCTGGCCGCGCTCCAGCTCCTCGGGGTCGATCGAGGGGGCGAGGGACACCCGGAACTTGCGACCGGAGGTGAAGACGTCTACGGTGCCGTCCTCGCGCGCGCCCAGGAACACGCCGTACCCGGACGGCGGCTGGGCGAGCCGGTCGATTTCCTCTTTCAGTGAGACGATCTGCTCGCGGGCCTCTTTCAAGGTCGCCACGAGGCGCTCGTTCTGCTCCGACAGGCGGTCGATCTGGGATTGGGCGGCGGCGAGCCGCTCCTCCAGGATGTGCATGTGTCGGGGCGTTTCGGTGAGACGGCGCCGTGCCGCGGCCAGTTCTTCCTGGAGCTCTTCGACCTGTCCTGACAGTTCGTCGCGCTCTGAGCCCTGGCCCAGGTTCTGTCGACGGTCATCGTTGCTTCGTGCCACGGGTCACACCTCCCAGGAGAGTGTTGCTACTCCAACCGTAGCTGGCTGGGGAGGCCAATAGTAAGGCTCGCCACCGACATTGCGCTACATTCTCGATGCGATTTAATGTGGGAGCCATGGCTGTGGAACGTGAACTCGAAGTCTCGATCGACCAGGACGCGTGCACCGGGGACGGGCTCTGCGTGCAGTACGCCCCCGACGTGTTCGAGTTCGACATCGACGGCCTCGCGTACGTGAAGGACACTCAGGGAGAGCTGTTGACTACGGCGGGTTCGCAAGTCAGCGTGCCTGAGCACCTGCGACTGGACATTGTGAACGCCGCGCACGACTGCCCCGGCGAGTGCATCTACGTCCGCGACCGCGCGAGCAAGGAGGCCGTCGCCGGACCCGGCGCCGACGACTAGACCGAACGACCGAAGCGCGGCCCCGCTTATACGGAGCCGCGCTATCTTGTTTCAGCACTTGGGAAGTCGTGAATCCGACTCTCGAAAACCGCGGATTGTTACTGTTCCGTTACTTCTTCGTCGGGGGCCGCCCCGGCTTCGGCGGCGATCCGCGCGTTCCGCTCCCGCAGCGCCTGCTGGCCCTTCGAGGGCTTCAGCTTCCGCGCCGGGGCCACCGTCCCGGGGGCGAGCTTGCGCGCGGTGATGAGGAACGCGGTGTGGGCGATCATGCGGTGGTCCGGGCGGACCGCCAGGCCCTCCAGGTGCCAGCCGCGGATGAGCGACTCCCACGCCTCGGGCTCGGTGAAGGTCTTGCGCTCGCGCAGGGCCTCGACGAGTTCGGACATCTGCGTGGTGGTCGCGACGTATCCGATGAAGACACCGCCGGGCCGCAGGATTCGCTCTACTGTGTCCAGTACCTCCCACGGGGAGAGCATGTCGAGCACGACCCGGTCGACCGGCGCGTCGAGCTCGGCCTCGGCCACGTCCCCCACCGTCAGCGTCCACTGCTCGGGCAGCTCCCCGTAGTAGCCCGCGACGTTCTCCTGCGCGATCTTCGCGAAGTCCTCGCGCAGCTCCCACGAGAACACGCGGCCGGTCGGGCCCACGGCCCGCAGCAGCCAGTTCGTGAGCGCCCCGGAGCCCGCCCCGGCCTCGACGACGCGCGCGCCCGGGTAGATGTCGCCGAACGTGAGGATCTGCGCGATGTCCTTGGGGTAGATGACCTGGGCGCCGCGTCGCATCGACAGGCCGTAGTCCGGCAGCAGCGGGCGCAGCGCCAGGTAGGCGGTGCCTCCCTCGGTGGTGACCGTGACGCCGTCGGGCCTGCCGATGAGGTCGTCGTGGAACAGCCTGCCCCGGTGGGTGTGGAAGGCGCCGCCCTCGGCGAGGGTGATCGTGGCCTTCCGGTTCTTCGCGTCGGTCAGTTGGACGCGGTCGCCCGGCGCCAGCAGGTCAGATGCCACTTTGCCTCGTGTCTCCTTCGGTTCAGGTCCGAAGCATCTTAACGGAGGGCTTTGACCACGTCGGCGGTGTAGAGCAGCCCTGTCAGGCGCCCCTCATCGACCACGAAGAACCGGTCCGCGCCGCTCTTGCCGATCGCGTCGACGAGCGCCTGGCCGGTCAGGCCGGCCCCGAGCCCGGGGATCTGCTGCGCCGAGCGCAGGAGCCCGGCCAGGGGCATGGCGTCGACCTGGTCGGGCGGCACGGCCTCGGCGCTGGCGCGGTCGAGGACGCCCACCGGGCGTCCGTCGACGGCCACCACCTCCTTGTCCCCCGCCGCGGCGAGGGCCTCGCCGAGGGTCGCCGAGGCGCTCACGACGACGACCGGGCGGGCGAGCCGCGCGGCGTCGAGGGCCTTGACGCGCGGGCCCATGCGGGCGGCGCGGATCGCGCCCGTGGCGCCGCGCCACAGCTCGAACGCGACCATGAGCAGCAGGATCAGGCCGATCCAGGAGAACATGCGGTTGGAGAACAGCCACAGGCCCGCGCCGACGGTGCCGACGGCGACGACGCGCCCGGCCCACCCGGCGACCCGGTAACCACTCCAGCGGTCGCCCGTGGCGGCCCAGATGCCCGCCTGGAGGGCCTTGCCGCCGTCCAGAGGCAGGCCCGGGAGCAGGTTGTAGGCGGCCACGAGGAGGTTCGCCACGCACACCTGGAAGCTCAGCTGCCAGCCGAGCGTGCCCACGTCGATGACGGCGACGCCCGCGAGCCCCGCCAGGCCCAGCAGCAGCGAGACGGCCGGGCCCGCCAGCGCGATGGCGGCGGCCGTCGAGGGCTTCGGCGCCTCGCGGTCCATCTCGGTGAAGCCGCCGAAGGCGTCGAGGTTGATCTGGCGCACGCCGATCCCGGCGCGCAGGCTCACCAGCGCGTGGCCGAGCTCGTGCAGGAACACCGACAGGAGCAGGGTGAGCGCGAACAGGGCGGCGACCGCGAGCGAGGCGCCCGCGCCGATGCCGGGGACCGAGCGCTGGACGATCGGCGCGTAGACGGCGACGACCATCGCGGCGAGGATCAGCCACGTGTAGCCGAGCGTCACGGGGATGCCCTTGACGCGGACGAGCGTGAAACCGGAGCGGCGGAAGGCCAGGACGTTGGTCGACATCGGCGGCAATGCTACGCGCACTCTTGGCGAAGCTCGCGAGCCATAACTGTGCACAGGCGCAGGAGTCCGGGCGCGGTTCAGAGCATTCCGATGAGTTCAGACGGGCCTGACGCGGAAGGCGTGGGTCCGGTAGGGCATCGCGAAGGTCTCGCGTCCAGCGAGGTCGGGGTGGGTGGCGATGAGGTCCTCGACGCGGGCGACGAGGTCGCGCCGGCGGTCGGCGTCGGCGGTGAGGTAGTAGGAGCGGGACTGGACGAGCCGGATCAGGCCGTCGGCGTCGAGGGGCTTCTCGTGCCGGAAGACCCGCACCTCGGGTTCGCCGAAGCCGGGCTCGAAGTAGCCGGGCTCGGCGGCGCGGGTGGCCATCTGCTCGCCTTTGGAGGAGCCGACGATCTCGGTGAGGCGCTCGACCCAGTCGACGGACTCGTCGCGGAGGTTCCAGATCGGGGCGAGGACGCCGCCGGGGCGCAGGACGCGGCGCAGCTCGGGGAGGGCCTTGGGGCGGTCGAACCAGTGGAAGGCCTGGCCGGCGGTGATGACGTCGGCGCTCGCGTCGGGGAGCGGGAGCGCTTCGGCGCTGCCGACCCGCGCGTCGACGAGGCCGGTGGTGGCGGCGGTGAGCTTGGCGAGCATCTGCTCGTCGGGGTCGACGGCGGTGACGCGGTGGCCGAGGGCGATGAGGCCGCGGGTGAGCAGGCCGGTCCCGGCGCCGACGTCGACGACGTCGGCGGGCGCGTCCCCGGCGAGCCAGGCGAGGGCCTCGGCGGGGTACGTGGGGCGGGCGGCGTCGTAGAGGTCGGCGGCCTGGCCGAAGGAGCGCGCTTGCTGCTGGTTCGTCATACCTAAACCGTACGTGCGTTATGTTAAAAAGTCCAGCGGCCCGAAGGCGTGTCGGCGCCCCGTCCTATGCTCAAGGGATGTCGAACGCCACCCGACCGACCCAGCTGTCCCCTTCGCGCGCCGGGGATTTCAAGCAGTGCCCGCTGCTGTACCGGTTCCGGGCGGTCGACCGCCTGCCCGAGCCGTCCTCAAGGGCGCAGGTGCAGGGGACGCTCGTCCACGCGGTCCTGGAGCGGCTGTACGAGCTGGAGGCGGGGCGGCGCACCCCGGAGGAGGCGCTGGCGCTCATCGAGCCGGAGTGGACGCGCCTGAACGCGTCCCAGGAGTACTCGGAGCTGTTCGACGGCCTGAGCGACGAGTCCGACTGGCTGCGCGGCGTGCGGCGCCTGGTCGAGACGTACTTCGCGATGGAGGACCCGCAGCGCCTCCAGCCGCACCGCACGGAGTGCCTGGTGACGACCACGCTCGACGACGGCACGCAGCTGAAGGGGTTCATCGACCGGGCCGACGTGAACCCGGCGGGGCTGGTGCGCCTGGTGGACTACAAGACCGGGAAGCGCCCGCCGGACCGGTTCGCGGACAAGGCGCTGTTCCAGATGAAGTTCTACGCGCTGGTGTGGTGGCGCACCCGCGGGAAGGTGCCGACGCTGCTGCGGCTGATGTACCTCGGCGACGGCCAGGTGCTCGACTACACGCCGACCGAGCGGGAGCTGGAGCAGTTCGAGCGCACCCTCAAGGCGCTGTGGGCGTCGATGCGGGAGGCGATCGCCACGGGCCTGTTCCGGCCGCAGAAGTCGAAGCTGTGCGGCTGGTGCGCGCACCAGAAGCTGTGCCCGGAGTTCGGCGGGGAGCCCCCGGCGTATCCGCTGACGACCGTCCTTTCAGGACTGGAGATGCCTCCTCCCTGAGACGGATCCGCGAATCATTCCCACGTTCGATGAAACGGGAGTGACCGGCGGATACGGTATAGAGCGTGCACGCCGCCTCCGCCTTCCACCGCTTCCGCTACTGGCTCCACGAGCGGCCCTTCCTCGCCGACTGCCTGCTCGCGGTGGTCCTCGGGGTCATCTACACGGGGTTCTTCGCCGCGACGGCGCAGCTCGCGCCCGACTACGCGCTTGAGTGGCCGCAGTCGCTGCTGATCCTGGCGCCGTTCTCGGTCATCGCGCTGCGGCGGCGGTCGCTGTGGGCGGGCGTGGTCCTCGGCCTCGTGATCATGGGCGTCGCGGTGTTCTGGGAGCCCGCGCAGGTCATGGGCGCCGACAGCGGTATCGGGTTCTTCGTGCTCACGTACACCGCGGCCGCGTGGCGGCCGGTGAAGACGGCGCTGCTCGCGTCGGCCGCGATCTGGGTCCCGGTCGCGGGGGTCATCTACGCGGGCGTCGGCGCCGAGCTCGACCACATCACCGCCACGATCCTCGTCATGGTCAACCTCGTCATGGCCGCCACGGTGTTCTGGATCGGGTGGGTCGTGCGGAACCGGCGCGAGAAGGTCGAGGAGCTGTCGGACCGGGCCCGGTTCGCCGAGGAGCGGCAGGAGGCCCTCGCGGCCCAGGCCGTCGCGGACGAGCAGCGGCGCATCGCCCGCGAGCTGCACGACGTCGTCGCGCACCACATCTCGGTCATCGGGGTGATGTCGGAGGGCGCCAAGCGGGTCCTGCGCACCGACCCCGACGCGGCCGAGGAGGCGCTGACGACGGTGAACCAGACCGCGCGCACCGCGCTGCGCGAGATGCGCGACATCCTCACCGTCCTGCGCAACGGCCATGAGGAGAGCGACCGCGCAGAACTCGAACCGCAGCCTACAGTGGACTCGCTGCGGGCGCTGGTGGCGCAGACCAAGGAGGCCGGCCTGCCGGTGCGATACACCGTCCGCGGCGAGGAGTACCCGCTGCCGACGGGCGTGAGCCTGGCGGTCTACCGGATCGCGCAGGAGGCCCTGACGAACACGATCAAGCACGCCGGGCCCCACGCGAGGGCCGGCGTCGTCGTCGACTACGGCGACCAGGAGTTCCGGATCTCCGTGGGCGACTCCGGGACCGGGGCGCCGACCGCCTCCGGGTTCTCCGGCGGCCACGGCCTGATCGGCATGCGCGAGCGCGCCACGCTGTACGGCGGCACGCTTGAGGTCGGGCCCCGGCCCGGCGGCGGGTACCTCGTCGAGGCCCACTTCCCCAAGAACGCCCACCTCCAGGGAGTGACCACATGAGCGACCGGCCGATCCGCCTCCTCCTGGCCGACGACCAGCAGCTGCTGCGCGCCGGCTTCAAGATGGTGCTCGGCGCCGAGACCGACATCGACATCGTCGGCGAGGCCGGCGACGGCGTCGAGGCGTTCGAGCTGACCCGCAGGCTGGTGCCGGACGTGGTCCTCATGGACATCCGCATGCCGCGGCGCGACGGCGTCGCCGCGACCGCCGACATCGTGCAGGCGAACCTGCCGACGCGGGTCCTGGTGCTCACCACGTTCGACCTCGACGAGTACGTCGTGGGCGCGCTGCGGTCCGGGGCCGCCGGGTTCCTCACCAAGGACGCCCCCGCCGCCGACCTCGTCGAGGCGATCCGCACCGTCCACCGCGGCGGCGCCGTCGTCGCCCCGCACATCCTCTCGACACTGCTGGGGCGCTTCGCGCAGCACCGCGGCGCCGACGACGACCGCACCCCCGCGATCCTCGGCGCGCTCACCGCTCGCGAGAAGGAGGTCCTCATGCTCCTGGCGAAGGGCCTCACGAACGCCGAGATCGCCGACTCCCTCACCGTCGGCGAGACCACCGTCAAGACGCACGTCGGCCACCTGCTCACCAAGCTCGGCGTCCGCGACCGCGTCCAGGCCGTGGTCCTCGCCTACGAGACCGGCCTCGTCAAGCCCGGCACGACCGGCTGACCTGCCCGGCCTCCTCCCCCGGTGCCGCCCCCTCCGCCTGCGGGCGTAGGCGAAGACCGTTCTCGAAGCGGATGCGGGCGGCCCGGGGAACGCATATCGTCGAAACCGATGATGCGGGCCACGATGCCGAATGACATCAGCTATGATGTCAGAATCCGGCGTTTCGACGTCACAGGTTCGCATCGCGAACAGCAGCAAGGCTCCACGGGGCGGCGCCCCGCGGAGCGCAGGAAACCAGCACACCGAATCCCTCGGAACCCGACACCTTCACCCGAAAGCGAGAGCGTCGTGTCCACCGCATCCCCCGTCAAGACCACCGCCGTATCGGCCGAAGGCGTCTGGAAGGCCTACGGCACGGGCGAAGCCCAGGTCGTCGCCCTCCGCGACGTCTCCGTCCAGTTCGCCTCCGGCGCGTTCACCGCGATCATGGGCCCCTCCGGGTCCGGCAAGTCCACCCTCATGCACTGCCTCGCCGGGCTCGACACCACCGACCGCGGCACCGTCCACATCGGCGACACCCCCGTCACCGGCCTCAGCGACAAGGCCCTCACGAAGCTCCGCCGCGACAAGATCGGCTTCATCTTCCAGCAGTTCAACCTGCTGCCCACGCTCACCGCGGAGGAGAACATCACGCTCCCCGCCGCCATCGCGGGCGCCAAGGCCGACCCGGACTGGATCAAGAAGATCATCCACACCCTCGACCTCACCGACCGCCTGTCGCACAAGCCGACCGAGCTCTCGGGCGGCCAGCAGCAGCGCGTCGCCTGCGCCCGCGCGCTGGCCTCGCGGCCCGAGGTCGTGTTCGCCGACGAGCCCACCGGCAACCTCGACACGCGCTCGGGCGCCGAGGTCCTGCGGTTCCTGCGCACCAGCGTCGACGAATTCGGGCAGACCATCGTCATGGTCACCCACGACCCCAGCGCCGCCGCGTACGCCGACCGCGTGGTCTTCCTCGCCGACGGCCAGATCGTCGAGGACATGACCGAGCCGACCGCCGACAAGGTCATCGACAAGATGAAGCACTTCGAGGAACTCGTCGCCGCCGCCCAGGAAGCCGCCGCCTAGCCATGCTCCGTGCCACCCTCAAGGGGATGGCGAGCCGCAAGGCCCGCCTCGTCCTCACCAGCCTCGCCGTCGTCCTGGGCACCATGTTCGTGGCCGCGGCGATGGTCCTCACCGCGACCATGGAGAAGTCCGTCTCCGGGGTCATCGCCGACGCCTTCACCGGCGTCGACGCGGTCGTCACCTCCGCGGAGGACCCGGCCGCCGCCCAGGGCAACACCCCCAGCGCGACCCTCATCCCCGCCGACGTCCTCGACACCGTCCGCGGCGTCGACGGCGTCGACACGGCCGACGGCGACGTCTCCGGCCAGGTCAACGCCATCGGCGACGACGGGAAGCTCGTGGGCGCCTTCGCCCCCACCATCGGCTTCAACTGGAACGACCAGTCCACCGGCTACAACGAGATCCGCGACGGCCGCGGCCCGCAGGCCGACGACGAGGTCATCGTCTCCGCCCAGTTCGTCACCGACGCCGGACTGTCCATCGGCGACACCGTCACCGCCTACTCCTACTCCGCCGACCGCGCCGACTACGAGATCGTCGGCGTCTTCGGCCTCAGCGGCGACCGCGACTCCCTCGCCGGGGAGACGCAGATGGGCTTCACCACCGCCGAAGCGCAGCGCCTGCTCACCCAGGGCGAGAACGCCTACATGACGATCTACGTCACCGGTGACGCCGCCACCGGCGACATCGCCGACGCGATCGGCGCCGACTACCGCGTCCAGACCGGCGAGGAGGCCTCGGAAGAGGCCGCCGAGGGCTTCGCGGCCGTCGCCGACATCATGGGCTACATCTTCCTCGGCTTCGGCCTCGTCGCGGTGTTCGTGTCGGTGTTCCTCATCATCAACACCTTCACCATCATCGTCGCCCAGCGCCAGCGCGAACTCGCGCTCCTGCGGGCCATCGGCGCCGCGCGCGGCCAGGTCGTCGGCTCGGTCCTCGCCGAAGCCGCCGTCATCGGCGTCATCGCCTCCATCGCCGGCCTCGGCCTCGGCGTGCTGCTCGGCTGGGGGCTGTCCCAGCTCGTCAGCTCCTCCGCGATGGGCGGACTGCCCGTGGAGCTCGAAGTCCCGCCGACGTCCCTGTGGGCGCTCGCGGTCGGCATCGGCGTCACCGTCCTGTCCGCCATCATCCCCGCCGTCAGGGCCTCCGGCGTCCCGCCGGTCGCCGCCATGCGCGAGGCGGTCAACCCGCCGAAACCGCTGCGCGGCATCACCATCGCCGGGCTCGCGGTCACCGCGGTCGGCGGCGTCCTGGTCGCCCTGGGCCTCACCGACAACCTCGGCGACCTCGGCCTGACCGGGTTCCTCACCGGCGTGGGCATCGCGTTCGTCGGCATCACGCTGCTGACGCCGATCCTGTCGCGCCCGCTCGTGGCGCTCCTCGGCGCGGTCATGTCGTGGTCGTTCTCGGGCCGCCTCGGCAAGCTCAACGCCGGGCGCAACCCGCGGCGCACCGCGATCACCGCCTCGGCGCTCATGATCGCCGTCGCGCTGGTCACCGGCATCGCCACGATCGTCTCCAGCTTCAAGGAGACCACCGCCGAGCTCGCGGACCAGAACCTCGACTCCGACCTCATCGTCATGGGCCAGCAGGGGGCCAACATCCCCACGTTCGCGCCCGAGACGCTCGCCGAGATCAAGGCCCTGCCCGACGTGTCCGCCGTCGGCGACATGTACGGCGAGTTCTTCGGCGCCGAAGTCGACGGCCGCCAGACCGCGCTGCTCGCAAGCGAGGACCTCCCCACGAGCCTGGGGATCTTCTCCGGGACCGTCGCCGAGGGCTCGGCGGACCTCCCCGACGACGGCCTCGCCGTCAACGAGTCCGCCGCCGCCGACTACGGCGTCGAGCTCGGCGACACCGTGCCCGTGACGTTCGCCGACGGCACCGAGGTGCCGCTGCGCGTCTCGGCGATCCTCGACGACGCGCTCCTCACCGACGGCTGGTGGGTCGCGCCCGCGCAGATCGAGCACTTCACCGTGCCGAAGCCGATGCAGGCGTACATCCAGGTCGCCGACGGCGCCGACGTCGACGCCGTCCAGGACCAGGTCGACGACATCCTCGCCGACGAGCCCGAAGTGAGCGTCACCAACAACGCCGACTTCGTGGAGCAGCAGACCTCGCAGCTCGACATCCTGCTGAACTCGGTGCAGATCCTGCTCGCGCTGGCGATCATCATCGCGATCATCGGCGTGGTCAACACCCTGGTCCTGTCGGTCCTCGAACGCACCAGGGAGCTGGGGCTCCTGCGCGCGATCGGCATGACCCGCGGCCAGGCGCGGCGCATGATCACCGTCGAGTCGGTCATCATCTGCCTGTTCGGCGCGGTGCTCGGCATCGCCGTCGGCATCGGCCTGGGCTGGACGGTCCAGCAGGCGCTCGAAGAGGAGGGCCTCACCAGCTTCGCGCTCCCGTGGGACCTCATCGTCACGTACCTCGTCGCGGCCGTCGCGGTGGGCCTGCTCGCCGCGATCGCCCCGGCGGCCCGCGCGGCGAAGCTGAACGTGCTCAACGCCATCGCCTACGAATAAGCCTTCACCCCAACAGGAAACCAGGAGAGGGGCGGCGCCGGAAGGCGCCGCCCCTCCCGTCTGCCCGCTCCCCCTCGGCCGAAAGACGGAGGCCGCGCGCGGGGCTCCGACCTGCGGAGGAGCCGAGCTCTGGCCCGCGGGCCGAAGCGCATATCCGGGCGCGTCCATAGCCTTGAAAGGACAGTCACCCGATCAGAAAGGCGCTCCCGTGCCACTCGCGAATCCCCCCGCCCCGCAGCTCACCAGGACCCGCTCCGCCGTCACGGCCGCCAACCTGTGGCGCGCCTACGGCTCCGGCGAGGCCCAGGTCGTGGCCCTGCGCGACGTCTCGGTCCAGTTCGCCTCCGGCGCGTTCACCGCGATCATGGGCCCGTCGGGCTCGGGCAAGTCCACGCTCATGCACTGCCTCGCCGGGCTCGACACCACCGACCGCGGCACCGTCCGCATCGGCGAGACCGCGATCACGGGCCTGAACGACAAGGCCCTCACGAAGCTCCGCCGCGACAAGATCGGCTTCATCTTCCAGCAGTTCAACCTGCTCCCGACCCTGACGGCCGAGGAGAACATCCTCCTGCCGGCCTCGATCGCCGGGACGAAGGCCGACCCGGAGTGGATCGCCCGCATCATCGCCACGCTCGACCTCGCCGACCGCCTCACCCACAAGCCGACCGAGCTCTCCGGCGGCCAGCAGCAGCGCGTCGCCTGCGCCCGCGCCCTCGCGACCCGCCCCGAGGTGGTCTTCGCCGACGAGCCCACCGGCAACCTCGACACCCGCTCCAGCGGCGAGGTCCTGCGGTTCCTGCGCCGGTCCGTCGACGACTTCGGGCAGACCATCGTCATGGTCACCCACGACCCGAGCGCCGCGGCCCATGCCGACCGCGTCGTGTTCCTCGCCGACGGCCAGATCGTCGAGGACCTCCACCGGCCCACCGCCGACGCCGTCATCGACACCATGCGCGGCTTCGAGAACCGCGTCCCGCTCGCCGGAGAGGCCCGCTAAGCACATGCTCCGCGCAACCCTGAAGGGCATGGCGGCCCGCAAGGCCCGCCTGATCCTCACCAGCCTCGCCGTCGTCCTCGGCTCGGCCTTCATCGCCGCCGCCCTCGTCCTCACCGCGTCCATCCGCGCCACGGTGGACGACCTCAGCGGCGACGCCTACAAGGGCGCCGACGTCATCGTCCAGCCCGTCGAGCCGGAGAACCGCGGCGACCGGCTCGTCCGCGACGGCGTCGCCGCCGAGACCCTCGCCGCGATCGAGGCGAACGGCGACGTCGCCGACGTCAGCACCACCGTCACCTGGATGGTCAACGCCCTCGGCGAGGACGGCAAGATCGTCGGCGGCTTCGCGCCGACCATGGCCGTCAACTGGGGCGACGAGTCCGTCGAGCGCGAGATGCGCGAGGGCCGCGCCCCCGAGGCCGACGGCGAAGTCGCGGTCTCGGCCCAGTTCGTGACCGAATCAGGGCTCGGCCTCGGCGACACCGTCACCGCCTACTCCCTGTCCACCGACGAGACCCCGTACGAGATCGTCGGCGTCTACGGCTACGCCGGAGGCCGCGACTCCCTCTCGGGCTCAACGGAACTCGCGTTCACCACGACCGAGGCGCAGCGCCTGGTCTTCGGCGGCGAGGACGTCTACTCGGCCGTCGCGGTCACCGCCGCCGACGGCGTGGACGCCGACGAGCTGCTCAAGGCCCTCGAACCGGCCGTGGGCGCCGAGTCCGAGGCCATCACCCACCAGGCATACGTGGACGACCTGAACGCCGAGAGCGCCGAAGTCACCAGCGTCATCGGCTACTTCCTGCTCGGCTTCGGCCTCATCGCCGTGTTCGTGTCGGTGTTCCTCATCGCGAACACCTTCTCCATCGTGATCGCCGGGCGCCTCAAGGAGATCGCGATGATGCGCGCCATCGGCGCGGGCCGCGGCCAGATCATCCGCTCCGTCCTCGCCGAAGCGGGTCTGCTCGGCGCGGCCGCCGCGGCCGTCGGCGCCGGCCTCGGCGTCGCCGCGGGCGCGGGCCTGACTTCGGTGATCGCCAACGGCTTCCTCGACACCGCCACCACAAGCGTCGCGATCCCCTGGAGCGCCCCGCTCGCGGCCGTCGCCGTCGGCCTCGGCGTCACCGTCCTCTCCGCGCTCGTCCCGGCCGTGCGGGCCTCCAAGACCCCGCCCGTCGAGGCCATGCGCGAAGCGGTCAAGGCCGACAAGCCGATCACCGGCATCACCGTCACCGGCCTCGTCGTCACCCTGCTCGGCGCCGCCGGGATCATCCTGGGACTCAACGAGACCTTCGGATCCGACGACGCCAACCTCATCGCCGCCGCCGTCGGCGCGGGCGTCGTGTTCATCGGCGTCGCGCTCCTGACGGCATGGCTGTCGAAGCCCGTCGTCGCGCTCCTCGGCGCGGTCTGGTCCTGGTCCTTCGCCGGGCGCCTGGGGCGCCTCAACGCCTCCCGCAACCCGCGCCGCACCGCGGTCACCGCGGCCGCGCTCATGATCGGCGTGACCCTCGTGACCGCCACGGCCACACTGCTCACCAGCGTCAAGGAGAGCCTCGCCGAACGCTTCGACACCACCATCAAGGCCGAGCTGTTCGTCACCGGCCCGGTCACCGCCTCGGTGCCGGCCACGTTCGACCCCGAGGTCATGGACGAGATCCGGGCCGTCGACGGCGTCGAGGCCGCCGTGGACCTCTACTACGACCTCGCCCAGATCGACGGCACCGAGCAGTACGTCAACGCCAGCTCCGACATCGAAGGAGCCGTCACCCAGTTCGGCGGGGTCGTCGCCGAAGGGTCCATGAAGGACCTCGGCGAAGGCGAGATCGCCGCCAACGACGCCGCGGCCGAGCAGCTCGGCATCGGCATCGGCGACACCGTCACCGCGACGTTCAGCCGCGGCACCGAGGCCCACGAGTTCACCCTCGTCGCGATCATCGCCGACAACGAGGAGAGCGACGGCTTCTACGTGGACCCGGCCTACACCGCCGAGTTCTACACGCCCAAGCCGAACATGGCCCTGGTCGACGTCGCCGACGGCGCCGACGTCGGGGACGTGACCGCCGAGGTCGAGGACCTCATCGCCGACCAGCCCTCGGTGAGCGTCCAGAACCACGAGGAGTACCTCTCGCAGGTCACGGTGTTCTTCGACTACGCCATCATCGCGATCCAGCTGCTGCTGGCGCTGGCGATGATCGTCGCGGTCATCGGCGTCGTCAACACGCTGGTCCTGTCGGTCCTCGAACGCACCCGCGAGCTCGGGATGCTCCGGGCGATCGGCATGACCCGCGGGCAGACGACCCGCATGGTCACCGTCGAGAGCGTCACGATCGCCCTGTTCGGCGCCCTCCTGGGCATCGGCACGGGCCTGCTCCTCGGCTGGATCGTCCAGCAGGCGCTCGCGCCCACCGGCATCGAGTCCTTCGCGATCCCGACCGCGCTCATCGCCGCTTACCTCGCGGCGTCCGTCCTCGTCGGACTCCTCGCGGCCATCGCCCCGGCGGTGCGGGCCTCCAAGGTCGACATCCTCGGCGCGATCTCCTACGAGTAGGGCCTTCCTCGGCAGCGGGGGAAACAGAA
The DNA here is from genome assembly GCF_003002955.1 of Glycomyces artemisiae. Classification (GTDB taxonomy): domain Bacteria; phylum Actinomycetota; class Actinomycetes; order Mycobacteriales; family Micromonosporaceae; genus Glycomyces; species Glycomyces artemisiae. The sequence continues at coordinate 2,071 of NZ_PVTJ01000009.1, read as the reverse complement.
GCGGGGCGCCCGAAAGGGCGCCCCGCTTCACTATGCGTGCGTCAAGTGGCGAGCTCGCCCCGCTCCAGGCTCTCCATGTCCTCCAGCTCGATGCCCTTCGTCTCCCGCACCATCTTCCAGACGAAGACGAACGAGATCAGCGCGAACAGCGAGTACAGGCCGTACGCCAGGAACAGGCCGGTCTGGGCCAGTTCGGGGAACGTGACGGTGATGAGCCAGTTGGAGATCCACTGCGCGGCCGCGGCCACGCCGAGCGCGGAGGCGCGGATCCGGTTGGGGAACATCTCCCCGAGGAGCACCCACACGACCGGACCCCACGTGAACGCGAACCCGAACACGAACACGTTCGCCGCGATCAGCGCGGTCACGCCGGCCCCGTCGCTCAGGACCGGGTTGTTCTCGGCGTCCACCGGCGACGACGCGAAGATCACGGCCATGGTGCCGAGCGCGACGAACATGATCGCCGAGCCCGACAGCAGCAGCTTCTTGCGGCCGATCCGGTCGACCAGGTAGATCGCGAGGATCGTACCGGCGATGTTCACGATCGAGTTGATGACCGAGGTCAGGAACGCGTCGTTCTCGCTGAATCCGACGGACTGCCACAGCGACGTCGAGTAGTAGAAGATGACGTTGATGCCCACGAACTGCTGGAACATCGACAGGAAGATCCCGACCCACACGATCGGCAGCAGGCCGAGGCGCGGACCGCGCACATCCGAGATGCGCGGCGGATGGTCGCTGGAGAGCGTCCCCTGGATCTCGATGATCTTGTGGTCGACGTTGCCGCCGACGTACTTCAGGAGCACCTCGCGCGCCCGGTCGAGCTGCTGCTTCGCCACCAGGTAGCGAGGCGACTCGGGGATGTTCAGCGAGAACATGAAGTACACGAACGCGGGGATCGCGGCGGCCGCGAACATCCACCGCCACGCGGTCCCGCCCCACGGCACCTCGCCGCTCGCGCCGCCGGCCGAGGCCTGTATGCCGAAGTTGACGATCAGCGCGCCGAAGATGCCGAGCACGATCGCGAACTGCTGCAGCGAACCCAGCCTGCCGCGCAGGTGCGCGGGAGAGATCTCCGCGATATACGCGGGGGCGATCACGCTCGCCGCGCCGATCGCGAAACCGCCGATGATGCGCCAGATCGTGAGGTCCACCGGGCCCGTCGCCAACGCGCTGCCCAGCGAGGTCACGAAGAAGACGATCGCCGCGAGCATCATGACCTTGGGCCGGCCGATCCGGTTCGCAAGGGAGCCCGCGAACCAGGCGCCGACCGCGCAGCCGAGCAGGGCCGAGGAGACGACGATGCCGGTCTCGACCGAGCCGATCCCCCACTGCCGCTCAAGCGCCCCGGTGGTGCCGTTGATGACCGCCGTGTCGTATCCGAACAGGAAGCCGCCCAGGGCCGCGGCGATCGACACGAACAGCGCCGACCCGGTCGGCCCTTCGGGTTCACCGCGCAGCAGACCCTCATTGTCTGTCGTCATCACTCACTCCCGTACGCGACTAGAACCGATACCACACGTGCACGAATCCTAAGCCGCTAATGCCTTGAAGATCACGAATTGCCGGAATCCGAGACCTACCCTGGGCCGGAGTGGATCAACCCCGATCGGCCGCGCAGCGGCTCATCGATGGAAGCGGAGCGACGGAGAAGCACGAGATCAGACCAGAGTCGACTACTGTGACCCATCTAACTTGTGATGCCCACCATCATTGATTTATCGATGTGGGACAATACCTGAAGGGCAACACCCAGAGCCTGCAACGGAGGAGGCCAACGTGAGCACATTCTTCAGTGTCGTCGGTGCTATCGGAATCGCGATCGCGCTAGTGACAGTGTCGCTACTGACATTCCTGGTGACCGGCGCGATCTTCGGGATCGGCGTCGGAGTCGCCAAGGTCAGAGACGCGCTCTCGACTTCTTCGTAGGCATGCGAGAAGGCCCCCACCTTGCGGTGGGGGCCTTCTCTGTACGTTTCATGTTTGGCGGTGTCCTGCTCTCCCACACCCCCTCGGGTGCAGTACCATCGGCGCTGGAAGCCGTAACGACCGGGTTCGGAATGGGACCGGG
>NZ_PVTJ01000008.1 GCF_003002955.1 Glycomyces artemisiae | reverse complement strand
GCCCTGATAGGCTCGACACAGAAGCCTCCTATTGAAATCCGTTGCAGCACAACAGATTCAACAGGAGGCTTCCTCAGTTCGTAAACACGACCTAGGCCGCGCTTGAGAATGAGGGGTGCGGTCGAGCAGGATCGCGCCCTGGATGGTGGCCTCGTAGCGGATGGCGAGCTTCCCGAACCTCCGACCGGCAGCTACTGATCGCCTCGTAGGTATCGAGTGATCATGGCGACCAACTGCGTTTCGAGCCTGTCGACCGGAATGGGGTGCGGGGTTGCCATGAGCTTGTGGGTGTTCAGCTCAACGGTTCCCACAACCAGCTCTGCCGCCACGTCGAGATCTCGCACGCGGACGTCCGGATGACGGGCGAGCACGTCGCGTACCTGGCTCACCCGCGCCTGGCCGTGTCGGTCGATCGCTTCGACCAGTTCGCTGGAGATCGGCGCCTCCTCGATCATGATGCGGAGTAGTTGCGGGTCGTCGCGATGGTGGTCGATCGCATCGCGGACCAAGGAGCGCACCGCTTCCGTCAGTGTGCCGGGGGCCAGATCCAGCTCTTGAGCCCCCGTCCAGGCGCCGCGGTCGATGTGCCGGACCAGCAGCTCGGCGAGGATGGCGTCCTTGTTCGGAAAGTACTGGTACAGCGAGCCGATGGAGATGCGGGCGTGTTCGGCGATGCGGTTGGTGGTGCCGGCGGAGTAGCCGAACTCGGAGAAAACGTGAGCAGCGGCGGTGAGGATGCGCTCGCGGGTGAGTTCGGCGCGCACCTGTCGGGGCTTGCGACGTGGGGCGAGGCGGCGGTCGGCGGGGGACATCCGTTGATCCTTCCGTACGGGTCAAATACGAGTAGTCAAGAGGTGAGCTTTTGCTCATAATACTGCTATGACCTGCGAAATCAAGCGATGCGACCCGAGGAGTGTGCAGCCGTGACCACCCACCAGGACAATCTCTGGCCGGACTCCTTCCACCGGCTTTCCACGGTTGGCGAAGTCGAGGAGGTCGTCGGCCGTCCGGCCGGGATGATCATGCGCAAGCAGATCGGCGTCCTCGACGCAGGCTGCCGCGACGTCCTGGCCTACAGCCCGGTCGCGGCGTTCGGCTACCGGGACACCAGGGGCGTCGCCCGGACCACGTTCGTCGGCGGCACACCCGGGTTCGCGCGCACCCACTCCCTGAAGCGGTTCTCCTTTCCCGTTCCTGGGCCGGCCGTTGCGCGCGGACCGGTATCGCTGTTCTTTCTGCTGCCCGGCGTGGGTGAGGTCCTGCGGGTCAACGGCGCTGCATCCGCCCTCAGGAGCGGGGAGACGGCCGTGGATGTCGCCGAGGCATACGTGCACTGCGCACAGGCGGTCATCCGCTCCGGCCTGTGGGAGCCGCCCGCCCAATTCCAGGCGGCCGAGCCGGTACTGGGCGACGGGCCGTTGGCCGGCGCCGGCGTGAGCGACTTTCTGGCCGCGTCACCCTTTCTGGCCATCTCCACCTGGGACACGGGCGGCGGCAGCGACACCAGCCCGCGCGGGGAGCGGCATGCGGTGGCCCGCATCTTGGACGGCCACACCCTGGTCCTGGCCGACCGCAAGGGCAACAAGCGCGCAGACAGCCTGCACAACCTGTTGCAGGACGACCGCCTTTCACTCGCTGCGCTCGTCCCCGGCCGCAGCGGTGTGCTGCACGTCCGCGGGCGCGCAGCGATCACCGACGACCCCGCACTGCTCAAGACGATGGCGCTGCGCGGAGTGCCACCACATCTCGCACTCCTCATCAGCGTCGAGCACGCCGAGGTGAACAGCAACGACGCCCTGGCCGATGCACACCTGTGGACGCCGGAGGGACGGACCGGTCACGGTCGTGCACCCGACATGATGGCCCTGGGCAGCGCACACCTGGCCGCCAACCCAGCCGGGTCCGGACACGGATCGGCTCGGCTGATCAAGCTCATCACCGCCGTTCCGGGGATGAGCCGGCTGATGCGGAAAGCAGTGGACCGCGCCTACCTCTCAGGGCTGCGCAAAGAGGGCTACGACAACGTTCAAGTCCCTGTCGCCGCTCACCACGGCGACGCGCCCGAAGGCGACGCAGCGGAGAGCCCGCTGCGCCCTGTGCGCATCTGCGAGATACGCCAGGAGACGCCCACCGCCCGAACCCTGGTCCTAGAGGACGCATCCGCAGAGGCCAAACCCTTCGACTTCGACCCCGGACAGTTCTTCACCCTGGTCACGGACATAGAGGGCTCCGCGGTAAGGCGCGCCTACTCGGCCTCTTCGGTTCCCGGAGCGACCCGGTTGGAAGTCACCGTCAAACACGTGGAGGGCGGACGCTTCTCCACGCACGCCCATCGGGGCCTGCGGCCCGGGGACCGCCTCGCGGTGCGCGGCCCCTCCGGCAGCTTCCACGCTCCGACGCAGGCTCGCGATCAGCTCGTACTCATCGCGGCCGGCAGCGGCATCACACCCATGATGAGCATGATTCGAACCCGGCTGTCCGTCCCCGCGGCGGACGGCAGAATCGACCTGCTCTACAGCAGCCGAAGTCCCGAGGACATGATCTTCGGCGACGAGCTGACCCGCCTGGCGACGGACTATCCGGAGCGGCTGACCGTCACCCGCGTCCTCACCGGTCGCGACGGACGGCTCGGCCCCGAAGGCATCCGCCGATGGGTGAGCGGACTGCCCCTGTCCGACAGCGCACAGCACTTCGTCTGCGGCCCCGAACCGCTGATGGACACCGTCCACGATGTCTTGCAACGACTCGGCGTGCCACCCGAGCGCACGCACCGGGAACGCTTCACCGGCGCGATCACCGCGCCCGCCGGCGCCGCGGCACCCCAGGAGGTGAGAGTCGAGCAGGACGGGAGCCTCATCGGAGCCGCCGTGGTCGAACCCGGCCAGACCCTGCTCGATGCCGCTCTCGCCGCCGGATTGCCCATGCCGTACTCCTGCACGGTCGGCAACTGCGGCGAATGCATGGTGCGCGTGCGCGGCGGAGAGGTCACCCGACCCGAACACACCTGCCTCACCCCCGAGCAGAAGGCCGAGGGCCAGGTGCTGACCTGCGTCAGCTGTCCTCTGTCCACGGTCACCCTGGATATCACCGATCTCTCCGCTTCCCCGCTGCTCCCTTCGACAAGGAAGCCTCCAGTTCATGAACCTTGTTGCAGCACAAGAGATTGAACTAGAGGCTTCCTCATTCTCAAACGCGGCCTAGCGCCTCGCGGTGGTCGGGTCGCCGATCACTCTGGGGGAGATGACGATCCGGTCGAGGTTCGGGGCCCATGCGTCGGGGTTGCCGAGGCGCAGGGGCTGGTCCGCGGTCGCCAGCGCGACCGGGAAGGACCGCTGGGAGAAGCTGTCCCACGAGTACGTGTACCGGAAGTAGGCGTGGCCGACCTCCGTGCCGTCCTCGGTGGCCTGGAGGAGCCGGTCCACGACCTGCGGGTTGTAGTCGTGGTCGCCCGACAGCTCCGCGTTGGCGTAGTACACGGTGACGTCGTAGTCGCCGGGCGCGGCGAAGCCGTCGCGGGGGAGTTCGACCGCGTTGTCCGCGCCGTTGCCGACCCAGCCGACGTAGGCCATGCCGGTGGCGTTGGACCCGGTCGACTCGGCGAGGTCCGTGACCGCCGCCGAGCCCAGCAGGACGGCGTCCTCGGCCTCGATCGACACGGCCGCCGCATCGGCGCCTCGGTTGCGGACCGTGGTCAGCGACTGGACCGTCGCGCCGTCGGGGGAGCGCAGCTCGATCTCGTTGATCCCCTCGACGAGGTGCACGGTGGCGCTGGAGCGCCACTTGCCCTTCCGGGTTGACGTGAGCTCTGTGGTCGGCTCGCCGTTGACGACGAGTTCGACCGAGGACGTCTTCGTGGAGGACCAGTCGACGGCGAGGTCGTAGTAGCCGGTCTCCATCGCGTTGGCGTACAGGTCGGCGCGGCCCTCGCCCTGGAGCTTGGCCGAGCCGCGGTCGCTCCCGTTGGCCCAGTTCAGGGTCGCGCCGTCCTCCAGCCGGAACGTGGTGGCCGGGTACACGGTGGACTCGTCGGTGACCGAGGTCAGCGAGACCTTGTCCAGGGTGATGTCGGAGTTCGGGAGTACGGTGGCGCCGTCCTCACTGGATCGGATCGAGAGGAGGTGCTCACCGGCGGTGAGGTCCACGAGGACCTCGGCGCTGCCGCGGTACTGCCAGCGGCTGTTGGCGTTGAGCGCGAGGTCCGCGGCGTACTGGATCGTGCCGGAGGCGGTGTCGTCGACGAACAGCGCGTGGCGGCCGGGGATGCCGGGCGCGCCGCCGACGACCTGGAGCCGGTAGGTCCCGTCCGCGGGGACCTCGACGGTCCAGTCGGCGCGGGAGGTCGCCTTGTTGAACGAGCCCACGTCCCGGCCGCCGGAGGCGAGGAACTTCCAGCCGCCGTTGGCCTGCGGGTCCTGGGTGTAGACGGTGGCGTCGGTGAGGTCCATGCGCTCGGCCTCGACCGAGGCGGTCCACGGCTGGGCCGCGGCGCCGGCCTCGACGTCGCGGGCGCCGTCGGGGGTGATGACCACCTGGTATCCGGCGTACCGGTCGTACACGGGCACGTCGAGGCTCAGAGTGCCGTCGCCGAGTTCGACGCCGTCGAGGGCCTTGACGACCCGCGGGGTGTCTGTCAGTCCTTCGGCGCCGTTGAGCGTCGTCTCTCGGACCTCGATGTCCACTGCGCTCCCGAAGATGGACCGGTCGAGGCCGCTCAGGTCCAGGGTCACGTCGTTCCCGGTGCCGCCGAACAGGACCGTGGCGCGCTTGTTCGCCTCGTCGATCGCGCCGATGCCCTGGAGGGTGTCCACGGCGTTCAGCTCGGGCGGGGTGACGGCCACGGTCTCGGAGCCTTCGAGGTCGCCGTACCACTTGAACATCCACCATCCGGCGTTCGCGCCGTTGGGGCGGGCCGAGTTGTCGGAGAGGTTCCCGGCGTAGTTCCAGTACGCGACCTGCGCGTCCACCTTGGTGTCCTCGAACATCGCGAACCACTGGACGAGCTGGCCGGGCACGCCCATGTCGCGGAGCATCCCGTACTCGGTGATGTTGACCGGGATCGGATCGAGGCCCAGCTCCTGTTCGAGCGCCCGGTAGTCGGCGAAGTTCTGCCGGTACGTGGCGAGGTTGTCGATGCCCAGCTCATGCCAGATGAAGATGTCCGGCAGGGACCCGTGCTCCTTGGCGAACCGGAGGAGGTCCTCTGACCGCTGGGGCTGCCAGCGGGTGTCGCCGGGGCCGCCGATGCGGGCGTGGCCGAGGCCGTGGCGGTCCCAGACCTCCTGGATCTTCTCGTAGGTGGCCTGCCAGTCGGCGAGGAACTGGTCCTTCTGGTTCGCCCAGTCGGGGTACCAGTTGCCGCCGTCGGGCTCGTTGTAGGGGATGAACACGTAGTCCTGGGGGCGGTCGGAGTCGGTGGCGACGGCCTCGGCCACGAACTCGGTGACTTCGAGGAAGTCCCAGACGCCGTTGGGCTCCTCGGTGTAGGTGCCGGTGGCCTGGTCGTAGGTGCGGTCGTCGCCGGGGCGCCTGCCGCCGTTGTACGGCCACTCGGGGTAGTAGTCCTGCACGTAGATGTACAGGTCCTGGCCGTGCTTGTCGAAGAATCCGTCCTCGATCTTGATCGCGTCGCCCGAGGGGTGCTGGGTGCCGTAGGGGGCCTTCTGCGACGAGTTGGTGATGTGGGCGCCGTTGATGACGGCCTGTGTGGGGGCGCCCTCGTCGCCGAACCCGTAGAGCGTGCCCGAGGCGCCGCCGCGGAACTCGCCGGTGCGCTGGGCGAAGTCCACCGCGAGCACCTCGGTCTCCGCGGCGCTGGCGGGCGTTCCGGACAGGCCGGTCACGGCCGTCGCGGCGACCGCTGCGGCAGCGACAGTTGCCATCGGTCTCCTCATCGTGTGGTTCCTCTTCTCATTGTCGTCATTGACAGGGGTCGATCTTCGACTGACGGCCCGACCGTATCGAAATCTGATAACGATTTCAAGACAAGATTTGAAATCGATATCAGGACGCGTTACGGTACCGATTGAAATCGATATCAGGCGTCCGGACCGCGGACGCCCGCGCCGAACACCAGGACAAGGGGCATCGTGGCCGAGCAGTTCACTTGGGGCAGTAGCCGACTCGCACTCCGGTTCGAGTGGGGGGAGGACGCGCCCGTGCGCGTCGCCGGGATCGTCCGCGGCGACCGCGCCACCGACCTCCACGCGCTCCCGCTCGTCGAGGTCGCGACCGCCGCCTCCGGCCACCGCCCCGCCGCCGACCGCCTCGCCCACACCCGGCTCGGCGAACTCATGCGCTACACCGGCCACGCCGAGACCCGCACCGCCGCCGGCCGCGTCCTCACGATCGAGCAGGCCGCCGAGGGCCTGCGCGCCACCACCGCGATCGAACTCCTCGACGCCGCCGACGGCGCGATCCGCGCCCGCACCACCATCACCGCCGACACCGTCCAGGTCCTGCGCTCCGTCGCCACCTGGACCATGGGCTTCACCCGGACCGACGGCGGCGACCATGACGACGACTTCGCCGCCTGGCACCGCGTCAACGGCGTCAGCGACTGGTTCGGCGAAGGCCGCTGGACCCGCACCCCCTTGCGCGGCAACGACTTCCCGCGCCTGTCCACCGAACTCGCCGGAGGGGACCACGACCCCCGCGGCCACTGGTCCGCGACCTCAGACGGCACCTGGTCCACCGGCCACCACCTCCCCGTCGCGGGCGTGGAGACCGACGGCCTCGCCTTCGCCTGGCAGATCGAGCACAACGGCGCCTGGCGCTGGGAACTCGGCGAAGACCTCCGCGGCGGCTACGTCAGCCTCTCCGGGCCCACCGACACCGACCACTCCTGGACCCGCGTCCTCCACCCCGGCGAATCCTTCACCACCGTCCCCGCCGCCATCACCGCCGGAGACGACTTCACCGGAGCGGTCGCCGCCCTCACCGCCTTCCGCCGCGCCGCCCGCCGCCCCCACCCCGACAACGCCGCCATGCCCGTGGTCTTCAACGACTACATGAACACCCTCAACGGCGACCCCACCACCGAGAAGCTCCTCCCGCTCATCGCAGCCGCCGCGAACGTCGGCGCCGAGATCTTCTGCATCGACGCCGGCTGGTACGACGACTCCGGCGACTGGTGGCCCTCCGTGGGCGAATGGCGCCCCTCCACCACCCGCTTCCCCGGCGGCCTCGGCGAAGTCATCGACGCCGTCCGCGGCCACGGCATGGTCCCCGGCCTCTGGCTCGAACCCGAGGTCATCGGCGTCAACAGCCCCATGGCCGACCGCCTCCCGCCCGAGGCGTTCCTCCAGCGCCACGGCCAGCGCATCGCCGAACACCAGCGCTACCACCTCGACCTGCGCCACCCCGCCGCCATCAGTCACCTCGACGGCGTCGTCGACCGCCTCGTCGCCGAGTTCGGCATCGGCTTCTTCAAATTCGACTACAACATCAACCCCGGCCCCGGCACCGACCGCGACGCCGACAGCGTCGGCGACGGCCTCCTGGAGCACAACCGCGCCCACCTCGCCTGGCTCGACGGCGTCCTCGACCGCCACCCCGGCCTCGTCGTCGAGAACTGCTCCTCCGGCGCCATGCGCATGGACTTCGCCGTCCTCTCCCGCCTCGCCATGCAGTCCACCTCCGACCAGCAGGAGTTCACGAAGTACCCGCCGATCGCCGCCGCCGCGCCGATCGCCCTCCTCCCCGAGCAGGCCGCCAGCTGGGCCTACCCCCAGCCCGGCATGAACGAGGAAGAGGCCGCGTTCTGCCTCGTCACCGGCCTCCTCGGCCGCTACTACGTCTCCGGGCACCTCAACGAGATGACCGACGCCCAGCGCGCCGTCGTCGCCGAGGCCATCGCCGCCGCCAAGACCCTCCGCACTGACATCGCCGCGGGCGCCCCGCACTGGCCCGCGGGCCTGCCCGGCTGGACCGACCCCTGGACCGCCCTCGGCCTCACCGCACCCGGAGGCGACCTCGTCTCCGTGTGGCGCCGCGGCGGCCCCGCCGCCACCGAACTGCACTTCCCGCACCTCGCCGGACGCGACGTCCACGTCACCACGGTCTTCCCCGCGGCCCTTCCCGAATGGAAGACCGACTGGGACGCCGCGACCGGCACCCTCACCGTGCGCAGCGACGGCGCCCCCGTCGGCGCCCGCACCCTGCGCCTCACCACCTCGAAGTAACCGCGACAAGGAGCGATTCAATGAAGAACAGGTTCCGCAGCACACTCGCGCTGGCCGCCGCGGCCGCCGTGGCCCTCGCCGGGTGCTCCGACCCCGGCGCCGGGGACTCGGACGCCGGACCCGCCGACTGGCCCGCGCAGGACGCCGACCTCTCCGGCACCACCCTCACCATCTGGGCCGCCCAGAACTCGAACACCGTGCCCGACAGCGTCATCGCGGGCTTCGAGGAGCTCACCGGCGCCGAAGTCGAAGTGGTCACCATCCCCGACCCCTACGAGCAGGGCGTCCAGACCAAGGTCGCCACCGGCGACAAGCCCGACCTCGCGTTCTGGCAGCCCACCGCCTCCCAGCTCACCGCCCTCAACGCCTCCCAGAACCTCCAGTCCCTGGAAGGCGCCCCCTGGCTCGACTCCTACGACCCGGCGCTGCGCGACATCACCGGCATCCTCGACGACACCCGGTACGCCGCGCTCATCACCACGCCCGCCGTCGAAGGCGTCTACTACAACAAGGAGGTCTTCGCCGCCAACGGCGTCACCGACCTCCCGACCGACTGGGACTCCTTCATCCAGCTCGCCCGCGACCTCAAGGCCGAAGGCACCACCCCGTTCTACGAGATGGGCGCCGACCGCTGGGCCACCCAGTGGTGGGTCCAGGTCCAGCTCGCCGACGCCGCCGAGGACGGCCTCTGGGACCGCGTCAACGCCGGTGAAGAAGCCTTCACCGACCCGACCATCCAGGGCGCCATCGACACCTACAAGGCCCTGATCGACGAGGGCCTGTTCAACGAGGACATCAAGACCGCCACCTTCGAGGACCAGGGCGCGGCCCTACTCGACGGCGACGCCGCGATGGTCATGCAGGTCAACTCCTTCTTCGGCCAGCTCCAGTCCCTCGCCGACACCGAGGAGCTGAACCAGAAGATCGGCTTCTTCCCGATCTCCCCGTCCGGCAACACCGGCACGTTCATCCCCGACCAGTCGAACGCGCTCGTCGCCTTCAAGACCGGCGACGCCGACCGCGAGTCCGCCTCCCGCCAGCTCCTGTCCTACTGGCTCGGCGACGGCTACGGCGACTTCGTGAACGCCCAGTCCACCGTCTCGCTCCAGCCCGGCGTCGAGACGCCCGCCGACGTCCCCGAAGCGCTCCTGTCCGCCTCCGAGTCCGTCGGCGACGCCGCCGGGTCCATGCAGGCGCTCGCCATCGCCAACCCCGACCTGTACCTCTACCTGGCCGACATGATCCAAGGCACCAAGACCCCGACCGAGGTCGCCGAGGCCACCCAGGCCCAGTTCGCGGAACTGGCCAAGGCCCAAGGCGCCGAGGGCTTCTAGACCGCCCCCCAGGGGGCGCCGGCAGGCATGGCCGGCGCCCCCGCACCTCGGCTTGAAAGGCAGAACCCATGAGCTCGAACGCCCTCGGAGTCCCGCGCTCCAGGCACCGCGACCACCCCCTGTGGTTCCTCATCCCGGCCCTGGCCGTCCTGGTCGTGTTCTTCTTCGTCCCGACCCTGTTCAACTTCGTGTACGCGTTCACGGACTGGTCGAGCTTCAAGAGCGCCATCAACTTCGCCGGGACCGACAACTTCACGTCCCTGTTCTCCAACGGGACGCTCCTCAACTCCCTCAAGGTCACCCTCGTCTACGCGGTCCTGGTGGCCCTCTTCCAGAACCTCTTCGGCCTCGGCCTGGCGCTGCTCCTCGAACGCGACACCGCCGTCAACCGGGCCGTGCGCGTCGCGTTCTTCATCCCGGTCGTCATGTCCGCGCTGGCGGTCGGCTACATCTTCCAGGCGCTCCTCAAACCCGACGGGGCCCTGAACGGCATCCTCGGCTGGCTCACCGGCACCGAGGTCGCCATCCCGTGGCTCGGCTCCACGACCTGGACGATCGTGGTCGTCGCGATCGTCCACGCCTGGAAGTGGATGGGCCTGTCGATGCTCATCTACCTCGCCGGCCTCAAGACGATCAATGAGGACGTGCTCGAAGCGGCCCGCCTCGACGGCGCCAGCCGCTGGACCATGTTCCGCGCCATCAGGTTCCCGCTCCTGGCGCCCGCCGTGACGTTCAACGTCGCGACCGCGCTCCTCGGCTCCATGAACGGCTTCGACATCGTCCAGGCCACCACCGAAGGGGGCCCCGGCGGGACCACCGAGCTGCTGAACATCTTCATCTTCCGGACCTTCGGGCAGGGCCTGTTCGCGCAGGCCACGACCATGAGCCTGGTCCTGTTCCTCATGGTCGCGATCCTCGCGTTCCCCGTGATCCGGTACCTCCGCAAGCGAGAGGACGTCCTGTGACCGCCCTGTCAGCCCGCCGCGCCCCCAGGCGCCGCCTCGGCCAGCCGATCGCCGCGATCCTCGTCGCCGCGGCCGTCCTCGGCGTCCCGTTCTGGCTCGTCGTCGCCACCGCCGGGAAGGACCAGGGCGAGGCCCTCGACCCGAACCTGTCCGCGCCCTCGCAGTGGCACCTGTGGGAGAACTTCGCGACCGTGTTCACCGACGGGCGCATGCTCTCGGCGTTCTTCGGGAGCCTCCTCGTCATGGTCCCGTCCGTGGTCGGCGTCCTCGTCCTCGGCTCGATGGCCGCGTGGATCCTCGGCCGCCGCGGCGGGCGCCTCACCGCGGCGATCTACGCGCTCGGCATCTCCGGGATCGTGCTGCCGCCCGCGGTCGTCACGATCGTGCTCCTGCTGCGCCAGCTCGGCCTCGCCGGGACCGCGCTCGGCATGATCGGCGTCTACATGGGCATGTACCTGTCCACGGTGATCTTCTTCGTCACCGGCTTCGTGCGCACCATCCCGCACGAGCTCGAAGAGGCCGCCCGCGTCGACGGCGCCGGACCCGTGCGCGTGTTCATCCGGATCATCCTGCCGCTGCTGCGGCCCGTGCTCGCGACCGCGACGATCCTCATCTGCCTGTACATCTGGAACGACGTGTTCTACGCGCTGTTCGTCATCGGCGGCCGCATCGACACGCTCCCGCTCAACCTCTACCAGGTCGCCAGCGCGGGTCTGTATCTCCAGAACTGGCACCTGATCTTCGCCTATATCATCCTCATGAGCCTGCCCTTGCTGATCACGTTCATGGTCGCCCAGCGCAGGATCATCTCCGGCATCACGAGCGGAGCGGTGAAATGAAGCAGGGCACGAGTGGGGCGGTGAAATGAACAGGGCCGGGAACCCGACGATCTCGGACGTGGCCGCCCGCGCGGGCGTGTCCGTCCCGACCGTGTCCCGCGTCCTCACGGGCGCGGCGCGGGTCAGCCCGGCCAAGCGCGAACTCGTCGAGGCCGCCATCGCCGACCTCGGCTACCGGCCGAGCGCGGCGGCCCGCGCGCTCGTCTCCCGCAAGCCGCAGACGATCGCGATCATCGCGGGGAACACCTCCCGGTACGGCTACGCGGAGACGATCCGCGGCATCGAGATCGCCGCGCGCGCCGAGGGCTACACGGTGATGATCACCGTGGTGGAGTCCGCCGACGAGGTCGACCAGGCCATCGAGGCGACGCTGACCCAGCCGCTCGCGGGCGTCGCGGTCCTCAAGTTCGACCCGCCCGGCGTCGCGGCCCTCGGCAAGATCCCCCCGCACCTCCCTGTGGTCGCCCTTTCCGGCGTGCGCGAGCCGAACACCGCCCAGGCGGTCCTCGACGAGGCCGCCGCGGCCGACGAGCTCACCGAGTACCTCCTGGGCCTGGGCCACGCCACCGTCCACCACGTCCGCGTCCCGCCCTCGCGGAAAGTGGACGGCCGCACGACCGGCTGGCGCCGGGCCCTGCGCCGCGCGGGCGCGGACATCCCGCCGCTGATCGACGCGACCTGGGACCCCAAGAGCGGCATCCCGATCGGCCGCGCCCTCGCCGCCGACCCCGCCGTCACGGCCGTCTTCTGCGGCAACGACGAGATCGCCATGGGCGTCATGCGCGGCATCACCGAAGCGGGCCTGCGCGTCCCCGACGACATCTCCGTCGCCGGCTTCGACGACAACCCCCTCGCCGAACTCTGGAGCCCGCCCCTGACCACCGCCCGCCAGGACTTCGCCACCCTCGGCCGCCGCGGCTTCCAGCTCCTCCTCAACGCCGTCAACGGCACCGACGACCGCCGCCACTCCACCGAACGCCCCAAGCTCATCCTCAGGGAAAGCACCGCCGCCCCGCACCCCGGACGACGCGCCGCCGCGTGAGGAGCGGGCCGTCGCCCGTCCCGGTGAGCTTCCAGTCGGGGGCGGCGGCGGAGCTTCGGCCTCTAGTACGCTTGCCGGATACGGAAATTCGCGTACCCCTATTCGATTCCGGAGCACGTCAATGCGATTCGCCGTCCTCGGACCGCTGCGGATCAGCGCGCCCGCGGGCGCGGTGCAGCTCAACGCATTGCAGGAGCGCCTGCTCGGGATGCTGCTGCTCGCCGAAGAGCGGCCCGTCCCGGTCGACGTCATCGCGGGGGAGCTGTGGGGCGGGACTTTAACGCCCGCCGCCGATGAGCGCATCACCTCGCTTGTGGACGGTCTGCGGCGGGCCCTCCCCGGCGACGGCACCGCCGCGTTCACCCGCAGCGGCACCAGCCACCGGCTCGCGGTCCGGCCCGGCGAGACCGACATCGGGGCCGTCCGCCGCGACGTCCAGGACGCCCTGGTCCACGTGCGGTTCGGCGAGGACGAGCCCGCGGCCGCGCTCCTCGGCGCCGCGCTGGCCCGCTGGCGCGGCCGCCCCCTCTCGGGCCTGACCGGCCCCTACATCGACGCCGAAGCCGCCAGGCTCCTCGAGTTCAAGGCCGAGATCGCCGAAGCCCGCTTCGGCGCGATGCTCCGCCTCGGCCGCCACGACACCCTGATCCGCGAGGCCCGCGAAGCGGTCCGCGACCGCCCTCTCGACCAGGACGCCGTCCGCCGCCTCATGGCCGCGCTCGCCGCCGCCGGACGCGACAGCGACGCCAAGCAGGCCTACGAGGAGCTCGAAGCCCGCCTCGCCGCCCGCGCAGAGCGGCCCGCGCCCGAACTCCGCGACCTCCTGGGCCGCATCGCCTCCGGCGAACCCCCGCCCCCGGCTCCCGGGCCGCATCCCCCAGGGCCGCACCAGCTCCACCCCGCCGTCCCCGACTTCACCGGCCGCACCGCCGCCCTCCGGCGCCTCGACCGCAGCCGCGTCCGCCGCGCCTCCGGCGTCGTCGTCTCCGGCCCCGCGGGCATCGGCAAGACCGCCCTCGGCCTCGCCTGGGCCCACCGCAGGCACGCCGACTTCCCCGACGGGCAGCTCTTCGCCGACCTGCGCGGCACCACCCGCCCCGCCGACCCCCTCACAGTCCTCCACGGCTTCATGCGCGACCTCGGCTTCCCCGCCGCCGCGATCCCCGACGACCCCGCCCAGGCCGCCGCCGACTTCCGCGCCTACGCCGCCGGGCGGCGGCTCCTGGTCTTCCTCGACGACGCCCGCGACGCCGACCAGGTCCTGCCCCTCCTGCCCGGCACCGGCGGCGCCTTCACCATCGTCACCGCCCGCAACCCCATGGAGCAGGTCGAGGCCCGCAGCGACATCGACGCACTCGAACTCGACGGCATGGACACCGCCGAAGCCGAAGCGCTCCTCCTGCGCCGCATCGGCACCGCCCCGTCCCCGGCCGCCACCGCCTCGCTCGCGCCCCTCATCGCCCGCTGCGGCGGCCTGCCCCTGGCCTTGAGCATCGCCGCCGACCTCCTCGGCGACCCCGCGCCCACCGGCCGCCACCGCGCCGCCGGCCGCACCGGCCTCCAGACCGTCCTCGACGAGTCCTTCCAGCGCCTCGGCGCACCCCAGCGGCGCCTCTACCTCACCCTCGCGCCCCTGCCCGGGCCCGGCGTCCCCGCGCACCTCGCCCTCGCGCTGGCCCGCCGCGCCGGAGACGACCCGCAGCGGCTCCTCGCCGACCTCGTCGACTCCCGCTGGCTCCTGCACGCCGACGACCGGTACGAGGCCCACGCGCTCGTCGCCGACTACGCCGCCGGCCTCGCCGCCCGCGAACTCCCCGCCGCCGACCGCGACCTGGTCCGCGACCGGGTCATCGCCCACTACCACCGCCGCGACGCGCCCACCGCCGACTACGAGTTCCTCACCGCCGCATACGAAGCCTGGTGGGAGCACCCCAACGCCTCCCGCCTCGCCGGCGTCCTGTGCGCTTACGCGCAGCGCGGCCACCGCCCCACGGAACTCGCCCGTCTCGGCGAGCGGGCCGCCGCGGCCGCCGCCGACCTCGGCCCCGTCGAGCGCGCCCGCCACTGCAACCTCGTCGTCGTCGCGGCCTACGCCGCAGGCGACCCCGCCGCTGCCGCCGACTTCGGCCGCCGCACCCTCGCGCTCCTGGAGCGCACCCCCGGCGGCGACCGGATCGGCACCGCCCGCGCGAACCTCGGGGGCGCGCTCGCCCGGCTCGGTCGCCACCGCGAGGCCCTCCCCGTCCTCGAAGCGGCCGTCGCCGCCGCACGAGCGGGCGGCGCCTGGGACGGCGTCGTCACCGCGTCCCTCTCCCTCGCCGAAGCCCACAAAGGACTCGGCGACTTCGCGGCGGCCGAGGCCGTCCTGCTCGCGGCCCGCGCCGTCGACCGGGACCGGTCCCGAGGCCTGCGTGCCACACTCATCAGCACCCACCTCGACGACCTGCGCCCCCACCCAGCGCGCGAGGAAGCGGCCCCATGACCGAGAACTGCCTCCGAGACGACTGCCCCGGCGAGGGCACCGGCGTCTTCGACGAACGCGGCCACTGCGACGAGTGCGGCCACCACCGCGACGCGCCCGCCGCGCCGCCCCCGCCCGCCGACGACCTGTTCCCGCCTTTCGACGACGAGGACACCAATGAATTCGCGACCGTGTTCATCGACCCGGTCCCGCCCGACAGCCAGCGCCGCTGCCGCAAGAACCACCGCGTCGGCTTCACCAGCGACGGCCGGTCCGGCCCGCTCGTCGGCCTGTGCGAGGAGTGCGCCGAGCCGTTCGACTTCACCAACTACCTGCAAGCGGGCGACGTCGTCGCCGGGCAGTACGAGGTCAAGGGCTGCATCGCCCACGGCGGCTTCGGCGGCATCTACGTCGCCCACGACCGCAACCTCGACAACGACGTGGTGCTCAAAGGGCTCCTCGACCCCGCCGACCCCGCCGCCCAGGCGATCGTCGAGGCCGAGCGCCGCTACCTCGTGACCGTCAAGCACCCCAACATCGTCGACATCCACAACTCCGTCAAGCACCGCTTCCCCGACGGCGCCGAGTACGACTACCTCGTCATGGACTACGTGCGCGGCCGCTCGCTCGGCGACCGCGCCCACCCCGCGCGCCTCGGCCGCCACGCCGTCGCCCCGATCACCGCCGCCGGGTTCGCGCTCCAGATCCTCGACGCCTTCGCGTACCTCCACGGCTACCAGCTCGTCTACTGCGACCTCAAGCCCGGCAACGTCATCCAGTCGGGGGACCGCCTCACCATCATCGACCTCGGCGCGATGCGCCGCATCAACTTCGCGGGCGGCTCGATCTACGGCTCCCGCGGCTACCAGGCCCCCGAGATCGAGCGCGAGCACCTGCCCGACGCGGTCTCGGACCTGTACACCGTCGGCCGCACCCTCGCCGTGCT
This sequence comes from Glycomyces artemisiae, assembly GCF_003002955.1. Classification (GTDB taxonomy): domain Bacteria; phylum Actinomycetota; class Actinomycetes; order Mycobacteriales; family Micromonosporaceae; genus Glycomyces; species Glycomyces artemisiae. Next base: position 319,866 of record NZ_PVTJ01000008.1, on the reverse strand, counting down.
CGCGCTCGGATTCCCCGCCGCGCAGCTCGTCGGCGACGAAGTCCAGGAGACCCCGCTGCCCGAGCGCCCGCCGAACTTCAACGAGTCGCTCTACCGGTTCCTCCAGCGCGCCTGCGACCACGACCGCGACGCGCGGTTCGCCACCGCCGACGAGATGGCCGACCAGCTCCACGGCGTCCTGAGACAGCTCCTGGCCGACGCGGGCGAGCGGCCCGCCCCGGTCGCCTCCGACCGGTTCGGCGTCGAGCGCGGCGCGTTCGCGGCCGGGCTCGCGAACCGCACCGACACCGTGTTCGAGACCGCCCGCGGCGCCGCCGCCCGCACCGTCCTGCCGGTGCCGCTCGCCGACCGCGCCGACCCCGCGTACACCGCGCTCGCGACCATCGCGATGCAGCCCCCGGACCGGGCCATCGAGCTCGCCGAGTCCCTCCCCGAAAGCGACGAGTCACGGCTCGCCCTGCTGCGCATGGCGATCGAGGCCGACGCGCCCGAGACCGACCGGCTCTTCGCGGAGGCCGCCGCCCGGTTCGGCGCGGACTGGCGGCTCGACTGGTACCGCGGCGTCCGCGACCTCGGCCGCGACCCCGAGGCCGCCGCCGGGCACTTCCGGAAGGTCCGCGCGCACCTGCCCGGCGAGCTCGCGCCGATGCTCGCCCTCGCCGTGTGCACCGAACTCGCCGCGGACGGCGCGCCGGCCGGCCTGGCCCAGGCCGCGAAGCAGTACGAGCAGGTGCGCCGCACCGACCCGACCTACACGAGCGCCGCGTTCGGGGTCGCCCGCTGCTCGGCCGACCCCGCGGTGCGCCTCACCGCGCTCGAAGGCGTCCCCGCCGCCTCCAGCCAGTACCGGGCCGCCCAGCAGGCGCTCGTCGCCGAGCGGGTGCGGCGCGGCCCCGACTGGGAGACGATCGTGGCCGCGGGCGCGAACCTCGCCAACCTCGAAGGACTCGACGCCCTCCAGGCCGACCTCGCCCGCGCCGAACTGTGGCGGGCCGCGCTGGCGGTGATCGGCCCCGGCCTGGAGGACCCGTCGCGCCGCATCGACGGTGTGCCCCTCACCGCCGCGGCGATGGCCACGGCCTACGACGCGGTGCTGCGGCGGATCGCCGCGAACTGCGACTCGCCGCTGACGCGGTGGGCGCTCGTGACCGAGGCCAACCGCAACCGCCCCCGCACCTGGCTGTGACACCCCCGCAGGAGGACCGATGGACCCCGAATTCACGCTCAGCGTCGGCCACAACCGCTGGATGGAGCCCGGAAAGACCGCGCTGACGGCCGCGCTCACCGTGACGAGCCGGACCGGCGCGGGCCCGGCGGGCGACGTCGCCGAGGTCATCGTCATCGACCGGTCCGGGTCGATGACCGGCGCGAAGCTGCGCGAGGCCAAGCGCGCCGCGAAGGCCGCGCTCGACGTCGTCCGCGACGGCGCGCTGTTCGCGGTCGTCGCGGGCGGGTACGAGGCCGTGCCCCAGTACCCGCGCGACGGGACGCTCGCCCGCGCCGACCCCGCCACGCGACGCGCCGCGACCGCGGCCATCGCCACCATGCGGTCGGGCAGTTCCACCGAGACCGGCGTGTGGCTGCGCGCCGCCGCCGACCTCCTCGCCACCCGGCCCGGCGCGATCGGGCACGTCCTGCTCCTCACCGACGGCCTCGTCACCCAGAATCCGGAGAGCTTCCACCGCGACCTCGAATACTGCCGCGGGAAGTTCGGGTGCGACTCGGTCGGCATCGGCCTCGACTGGAGCCCGGCGCAGCTCGCCGCCATCGCCGAGCGCTTCCAGGGCCGGTTCAAGTTCTGCGAGCGCCTCGACGAGCTGCCCGCGTACTTCGCGGAGATCTCCGCGCGGGCCATGTCCAAGGCCACCGACGACGTGGAGCTGATCGTCTACGGGCCCAAGGGCACCCAGCTCGCCTCGATGGACCAGATGGGGCCCGTCGTCGACCTCGTGCCGGGCATGCGGGCCCTGTCCGACCGCAGCTGGGCGTTCCCGCTCGCCGCGTGGGGCGCCGAGGAGCGCGAGTACATCCTGGGCCTGCGGCTCCCCGAGACCCGCACCGGCCTGCGGCGCAGCGGCCAGATCGAACTGCGCGTCGGCGGGGAGACCGCCGCGGAGGCGGAGTTCGACGCGGTCTGGACCGAGAACCAGTCCCTGTTCGTCGCGATCGACCCGAAGGTCGCGGCCCTCACCGGGCAGCTCGAACTGAGCGAGGAGATCGGCCGCATCCTCGCCGCCATGCGCGCAGGCGACGAGGAGACCGCCACGCGCGCGGTCGCGCGCCTACGACAGGGCCGACAAGGGCGGCTTCGAGGGCATGAAGGACACGCTCGCGCGGATCGCCGAGATCGACCCGGTCACCAGGAGCGTCACCCTCCGCCGCTTCGGCCGCGCCGACGAGCTGTACACCGAGTCGCAGCGGTTCGACACCGAGCGCAGCTCGTCCGTCCTGGGCCGCAAGGGGGACGCGGCATGACGTACGCCTGCCCCAACGGGCACCGCTCCACCGACCCCGACGCGTGCAGCGAATGCGACATGCCGATGTCGGACGAGGTGGGCCTGCCGCGACTGCCCGCCGCCGCCCCGCCCGCCCGCTGCCCCGCCTGCGGGAAGGCCCAGCCCGGCGGCTTCGCGTACTGCCCCCACTGCGGCGCGAGGCAGTCCACCGGGCCCGAACCGCTCGCCCCGTCCGTCGCGGTCGCCGACTTCGAAGCCGTCGTCTCCGTCGACCGCGCCTACTACGACGAGACCCGGGCCACCGGCGGCGACGAGCGGCCCCCGTTCCCCGGCTACGCCCCCGAGCGGACCGTCAGGCTCGACGGGGCCGCCACCGAGATCGGCCGCGTCCACGACCTGCGGAACCCGCCCCGGCCCCTCCCGCCCGTGAACCTCGCCGAGCGGCCCGCCGCCGACCTCGGCGTCTCCCGCCTCCACGCGGTCCTCCAGCGCGACGGCGACGACTGGACCGTCACCGACCTCGACTCCAAGAACGGCACCTACGTCGCCGGGACCCGCCTCGAACCCGGCGCGCCGCGCGCCATCGGCCCCGACGAGACCGTCAACCTCGGCTTCTGGACCGCGATCCGGCTGCGCCGCAAGCCCACCGAAGGAAGCCGCCCGTGAACGCCGCCCCCGACGAGGCCGCCCTCGGCCGCCTCGGACTCGCCCGCGGCGCCGCCGGGGCCCGCTCCCTGTGGGTGCGCGCCGCCGTCGCGGTCGCCGCCCTCGCCGCCATGTTCGCGTCCCTCGCGGTCGCCGTCACCGCCGCCCGCGGCGCCCTCGACGTCATCGGCCACGAGTCCGGCCGCCAGGTCGTCGCCACCGTCGACCTCTACGTCGCGCTCAGCGACGCCGACACCAAAGTGGCGACCGTGCTCCTCCTCGGCGCCGACGCCCCCGTCGAGACCGAGGCCGCCCTCCGCGAATACGCCGCCCTGCGCGGCGACATCGCGAAGTCCCTCCTCGAAGCCCACCGCCTCGCCGGGGCCGCGCAGACCCAGCGCGACACCATCGAGTCCATCATGGGCTACTACGGGCAGTACGAGCAGCTCGCGGCCGAGGCGCTCCTCCTCGCCGACCTCGCCGACTACCCCGCCGGCCAGGTCCCCGAGGACGTCCTCGCCGCCTACCGGGCCGCCGCCGACCTCATGCAGGGCTGGATCCTCCCGCAGGCCTACAACCTCACTCTGGAGAACGGCACCATCGTCCGCGAGTCCCACGACGGCGCGCAGTCCGCGATCGGCTTCGGGCTCGCCGCCGTCGCCGCGACCGGGGCCGCCGCGCTCGCGGCCCTCGCGTGGCTGCAACTCCACCTCGCCCGCGCGTTCCGCCGCCTCCTCAACCCCTCCCTCCTGGTCACCACCGCCGTCGCCGCCCTCTACCTGTTCACCGGGCTCGTCGTCCTCGGCGCCGAACGCGACGCCCTCGACGAGGCGAAGACGGACGGCTTCGACACGACCATGTCCCTCAAACGCGCCGAAGCGATCTCGACCAGCCTCCACGCCGACCAGGTCCGATACCTCCTCGACCCCGCCCGCGTCGACGTCTACGAGCAGACCTTCCTCGACAAGGCCCAGCAGCTGCTCTACATCGACGGGGCCGGGAACCTCGCCGATTACCGGACCGGCCTCGGCGGCGGCGCCGACCAGGGCCTCATCGCCGCAGGGCTCGACCGCGGGGCCGCGGGCGACGCCGCCCTCGCGTCCTACGCCTCCCTCATCGACGCCGACGCCGCCATGCGCGCCGACGCCGCCGCGACCCCCGCCGAGCGGCTCCGCGCCGTCACGGACGCGCTCGCCGAGTACGAAGGCGACCTCGCGGCCCTCGTCGAGGCGCGCCTCGACACCTTCGACGACGCGATCGGCGACGGCGAGGACGCCATCGCCGACTTCGCGTTCCTCCTGCCCGCCGCCATGGTCTCGCTGATAGTCCTCACCTTCAGCGGCCTCGCCCCCCGACTCAGGGAGTTCCGATGAGACGCACCGCCGCCGCACTGTGCGCCGCCGCCCTCCTCGCGACCGGCGCCTGCGCCGCCGACGACCCGGAGTCCATCGTCGACAAGGAGGTCCTCCGGATCGGCGTCCCCGACGACTACCCGCTCCTCGGCGCCCCCGACGAGAACGGCGACCTCGTCGGCTTCGAGATCGACGTCGCCGAGCACCTCGCCGCGGAACTCGGCGCCGAACCCATGTGGGTCCCCGTCGCCAACGAGGACCGCGAGGCGTTCCTCCAAGCCGGCAAGGTGGACATGGTGGTCGCCGCCTACTCGATCACCGCCGACCGCAAGCAGGAGATCGACTTCGCCGGGCCCTACGTCCTGGAGTCCTTCAACGTCATGGTCCGCGAGGACGACGACTCGATCGCGACCCTCGGGGACCTGGAAGGCAAGACCGTCTGCGACTCCAGGTACTCCAACGTCGTCCTGCGCATCGAAGGCGAGCACGGCGTCCAGGTGGACACCTATGAAGTGCGCTCCTTCGCCGACTGCCTCGACGTCCTCGCCGAAGGCGGCATCGACGCCATCGCCACCGACGAGTTCGTCCTCGCCGGACTCAAGTTCAGCCGCTCCGACCTCCGACTGAAGATCCTCGACATCCGCTTCTCCAACGAGCGCATCGGCATCGGCCTGCGCTCCGGCGACACCGCCGGATGCGAGGCCCTCAACCGCGCCATCACCGAGATGTACACCGACGGCACTATGGCCCGCACCCTCCAGGAGTGGTTCGCCTCCGAAGGCCTCGACGTCGCCGACCCGCCCATCCCGCAGTTCGAAGGATGCGAATGAGCACCGCCACCGCCCCGCGCACCCGCACCCCGCGGCAGGTCATCGCCGCCTGCGCCGTCGGCACCTCCCTCGCCTGGTACGACTTCTTCCTCTACGGCACCGCCGCGGTCCTCGTCTTCAAACCGCTGTTCTTCCCCGGGAGCGACCCCGCCACCGGCACGCTCCTCGCGTTCGCCACCTACGGCGTCGGCTTCCTCGCCCGCCCCGTCGGCTCCATCGCCTTCGGCTACCTCGGCGACAGGTACGGCCGCCGCCAGGTCCTCTCGGTGACCCTGCTGCTCATGGGCATGTCCACCTTCCTCATCGGCATCCTCCCCACCCACGCCTCCATCGGCACCACCGCCGCGGTCATCCTCGTCCTGCTCCGCTTCGCGCAGGGCCTGGCGCTCGGCGGCGAATGGGGCGGCGCGGTCCTGCTGTCCATCGAGCACTCCGGCCGCTCCCGGTGGGGCCTGGCCGCCGCGTGGGTCCAGTTCGGCGTCCCCGCGGGGAACATCGCCGCCGTCGGCGTCCTCGCCCTGTGCAACGCCGTCCTCGACGAGGCCGCGTTCGCGACCTGGGGCTGGCGGCTCCCGTTCCTCATCTCCGCGGCGCTCGCCCTGGTGGGCCTGTGGATCCGCGGCAACGTCGCCGAGTCGCCCATGTTCGCCGGACTCCCGGCCACAGGCGGCAACCCGCTCCGGGAGGTCTGGGCCGGACACCGGCGCGCGCTGGCCGCGTCGTTCTGCGCCCGCGTCGGCGTCGACGTCGCGTTCTACATCTTCACGCTCTACCTGCTGACGCATCTCGACGACCGGGTCGGCCTGCCCTCCTGGGTCGGCTTGACCGCGGTCGTCGCCGGCTCGACCGTGCAGCTCGCGCTCGTGCCTTGGTTCGGCCGCCTCTCGGACCGCTTGGGCCGCAGAGGAATCGCCACCGCGGGCGCCGTCGCCTCCATGGCGTGGGCCTGGGCGTTCTTCCCGCTGCTCGACACCGGCTCGACCTGGCTCGTCATGACCGCCGTCGCCGTGGCGCTCGCCGCCCACGCCGCGATGTACGGCCCGCAGGCGGCGTTCATCGCCGAGCTGTTCCCCACGCGAGTCCGCTACTCCGGCACCTCCCTCGGCTACCAGCTCGCGGGCGTCGCGGGCGGCGCGCTCGCCCCGATCATCGCGCTCCTCCTCTTCGACGCCACCGGCACCACCCTGACGATCTCCCTCTACGCCACCCTCGCCCTCGCCGTCACCCTCTACGGCCTCGCCACGGCCCCGCCGCCCGCCGAAAGCTAGTCGCCGAAGTCGATCGAGCCGGTCCGTCTCGCGTCGGTCTGGAACCACCCGAGGGCGGTGGCCGCGAGGGCGAGCCAGACTGCGGATGTTCCGGCGGCGAGGGCTGCTTCTGCCAGGACCGCAGCGGCGGGGGCGTCGGCTATGGCGAGGCGGACCGCTTCCAGGGCGTGGGAGGCGGGGAAGGCCGCGGCGAACCATTGGAGGCCGGCGGGCCAGAAGGACGCCGGGACCATGACGCCGCAGACTGCGGTCATCGTCAGGAGAGCGATGTTCGAGAAGACGTTCCGCAGCCGGTGGAACCGCAGCGACAGGCTCCCGCAGCACAGGCCGACCGCGTAGTTCGTCAGGGCCGTCAGCAGGATCAGGGCCACGGCCGCGAGCGAGTCGCCGAGGCCCAGGCGCAGACCGAAGAAGGGGGCCAGCGCGAGGAGCGCGATCGAGGAGGAGAGCGTCCCGGACGCGACCCAGAACCAGCTGCGCGCCGCGAGCACCACGACCATGCCCGCCGGGGCCGCCGCCAGGAGCGACAGCGTGCCGCTGAACCGCTCCCAGGTCGTCGACGCCGACGCCATCATCGTCTCGTTCACGGCGATGAAGACCGCCGCGCCCACCAGCAGGAACCGGGCCCGCTCGGCATCGCCCAGGAGCGCGCCGAGCGTCGAGTAGAACACCACCTGGCACAGCACCCGCACCATCCACCCGAACGCCCACGTCGTCGGCGTGTAGACGCTCCGCAGATCCGTCCACCCGGACCACATCGTCTGCCGCAGTACCGCGATCGCGTTCACGCGAACCCCACCGTCCCGTTGCGCCGGACGCGCCGCACGAGGCGGTGCGAGAGCCAGGACCCGGCGGCGAACGTCGCGGCCGCCAGGCCGAGCACCGCGGCCAGGCGCGGCCAGAACGCGGCCACCGGCTCCGGCGCGAGGCTGTCGCGGAGCAGGTCCGTGGCCCACGACAGGAAGAACACGCGCGAGAGCGCCTCGACCCCGGACGGCAGCAGCGCCACCGGGACCATCGCGCCGCCGAGCAGGTACAGCGGGAACGTCAGCGAGTTCTGGAAGCTCCGCACGTTCCGCCCGACGACGAACACCGCGGCCATGAGCACCCCGGTCGCCGCGATCCCCGCCGCCGTCGCGGCCAGCGTCAGCGCGAACACCAGCGGGTGGGCCACGTGCACGACCACGCCGAACCCGACCGCGCCGACCAGCCAGCACTCGGCGATCCCGGCCAGGCTCACCGCGGTGATCGCCGCGATCCGCCCCAGGAGCACCGTCGCCAGCGGCGCGGGGGTCGTCAGGACCGCCTCCAGGACCCCGGCGGTGCGGTCGCGGAAGATCGTCTCGCCCGCCTCCATGACCGCCATGCCGATCGAGGCCATCACGGCGGGCGCGAGGATCGCGTACGGCGCGAGGTCGGCCCGGCCGCCGTGCTCGGTGACCGACAGCAGGATCACCGCGAAGAACGGCGCGGTGACAAGCATCAGGAGCGTCCCGGGGTCGCGCCGGAACTCGCCGAGCTGGAACCGGGCCGCCGCCCAGAACGCGGGGGAGGAGCCCCTCACGGCCGCACCGCCATCCCGCGGTCCCCGATGAGGTGCAGGTACACCTCTTCGAGGCTCGGCGGCGCGGTCGACACGTCGGTCACGCCCGCCTCCACGAGCGTGCGCAGCACCGGCAGCGCCGCCCCGCCGCGGTCGGTTTCGACCAGGACCGCGCCCGGCCCGGTCGCCCGCACCCGCTCCACCCCCGGCAGCGCCGCGAGCCGCGCCGCCAGCGCCTCGGGGACGCCCGAGGCGCGGACCCGCTCGTGCCGAGAAAGGAGCTCCCCGAGGACCCGCGGGTCCTCGCACCGCAGCAGCCGCCCGCCGTCGATGAACGACACCCGGTCGCACAGCGCCTCGGCCTCGGCCATGTCGTGCGTGGTCAACAGCACCGCGCGGCCCTCGGCCCGCAGGTCCTCCACCAGGTCCCGGAACTCGTGCGCCGACACCGGGTCCATGCCCACCGTCGGCTCGTCCAGCAGCAGCACCCGCGGGTCCCCGACGAGCCCCCGCGCCAGGTGCAGCCGCTGCTTCATGCCCCGCGAGAACGTCTCGACCGCCTCGTCGGCGCGCGGACCCAGGCCCACCCGCTCCAGCAGCTCCGCTGCGCGTCGCCGCCCCTCGCGGCGGCCGTGCCCGTACAGCGCCGCCCAGAACCGCAGGTTCTGCGCCGCCGTCATCCGCGCGTACAGGCCCCGCTCGCCGCCGAACACGATCCCCAGGAGCGGACGCACCCGCTTGGCGTCGGCGACCACGTCGAGGCCCTGCACCCGCGCCGTCCCCGCCGTCGGCAGGAGCACCGTGGAGAGGATCTTGCACAGCGTCGTCTTGCCCGCCCCGTTCGGGCCCAGCAGCCCGTGGACCTCCCCGGGCGCGACGGCCAGATCGAAGTCGTCCAGGGCCCGCCGCGGCGGGCCGCCCTTCACGGCGAAGTCGCGGACCAGGCCCCGCACCTCGACCGCCGGGGCCTCGATTCCAGTGATGCTCATGGCAACAGCGTCGCCGCCGCACCGGGCCGGTGCAATACGTGTTTCCACGTACGCGCCCGCCCCGCTAGCCTTGGCCCCATGTCCCCGCTCATCGCCCGCGACGCCGAGTTCGCGCGCATCGCCGCGGCCTGGGACTCGGTCACCGCAGGCGACGGCCCCGCCGCCGTCACCCTCATCGGCGAAGCGGGCATCGGCAAGACCCGGCTCCTGCGCGAAGCCGCCGCCGCCCTCGCCCCGCCGCTCCTCCTCGTCGGCACCGCCCGCGCCGACGCCGCCGCACCCCACGACTGGTTCGCCGCCGCCACCGCCGAGACCGAACCCCCCGGCGGCACCGACCCCCGCCTGTGGCGGGCCCTGCGCCAGGAACCCGCCGAGGCTCCCGCGCCGCTCCCCGACGGCGCGCTCCTGCGCGGCGCCGTGCGCACCCTCCGCCGCCTCGTCGGCGACGGCCCCGCGCTCCTGGCCGCCGACGACCTCCACTGGCTCGACCCCGAGAGCCTCGCCCTGTGGGCCGAACTCGCCGCCGCCTGGGACCTCCCCGTCCTCCTCGTCGCCGCGTCCCGCCCGCCCGAGGAGGCCCGCCACCCCGCAGCGGCCGCCCGCACCCTCGCCCGCCTCGACGCCGCCCGCACCGCGGACACGATCGCGCTGCGGCCCTTCACGGTCGCCGAGACCGGCGCCCTCCTCGGCCGCAACGCGCGGCACGCCCGCGCCGTCCACCGCCGCACCGGCGGGAACCCGTTCTGGGTCAAAGAACTCGCCGCCGCCGGAGCCCCCGCCGCGCCGCTCCCAGGACACCTCGCCTCCCTCGTGCGCGCCCGCCTCGCCGGAGCCGACGAGGACGCCTGGCGGCTCGCCCGCGGCCTCGCCCTCCTCGGCGAACGCATCGGCACCGACGTCGCCGCCGTCCTCGGCACCGACCTCCTCGACCGCGCCCTCCCGCGGCTCACCGCCGCGGGCGTCCTCCTGCGCGACGGCGACGCACTGCGCTTCCCCCACGCCCTCATGCGCGAGGCCTTCGCCGCCACGGCGCTCCCCGCCGAGACCGCCGCAGTCCACCAGGCCGCGCTCGACGCCGCACTCGCCCGCGGCGACGATCCCGCGGTGGCCGTCCACGCACACGCCGTCGGCGACACGGACCTCGCCGTCGCCGCCGCCGACCGCACCGCCGCAAGGCAGCTCGCCGACTGGCACACCGAGTCCGCGCAGCGCACCGCCGAAGACGCCCTCGCCCTCGCCCCCGACCACGAGGGACTGCGCGCCACCGCCGCCCGGGCGGCCCTCCTCGCGGGCGACTACGAAGGCGCCCGCGTCCACTTCGCCCGGATCGCCGCCGCTGGCGACGACGCTGCGCGCTGCATCGCGCACCTCCACCTCGCCGAAGTGGACTGGCACCAAGGACGCGTCCAGGACCAGTGGCGCAGCCTCGAAGCGGCCGAGGCGCTCGCGGCCCCCGGGAGCGTCGAGCAGGCCCGCTGCGCCACCGGCCGCGCCATGGCGTACGTCCGCTCCGAGCAGTACGAGCCGATCCCCGCGCTCTGCGACGCCGCCGAACCGCTCTTCGCCGAGCACGGCCTCGACGTGCAGCGCCGCTCGGCCGCCATCAGCCGCGCCACCGCCCTGTACTACCTGGGCGACACCGAAGCCGCCGTCCGCCTCCTCACCGATGTGTGGCGCGAGGCCGAGGCCGCGGGAGACCTGCGCAAGCTCAGCCGCGCCGTCAACAACCTGCTCGCCGTGCACCTCGCGGACCTGCCCGAGGCCCAGGCATGGCGGCTGTACGACCGCGCCGTGGCCGCCGTCGGGGACCTCGGCATGGCCTCCTGGGGCGGGAAGATCACGCGCGTCGGCGCCGACGCGGCGATGGGCTTCGGCGATCTCGGCCGCGCCTGGGACCTCCTCAGCGCCCGCGCCCGCGAGGAGTCCGACCCGCACGAGCGCGCCGTCCTCGCGGCGAAGGCCGGGCTCCTCGCCGTCGAACGCGGCGACCTCGAAGCGGCCGAACGCCTCTGCCGCGAAGGGCTCGACCTCGTCGCGGGCATGGACCAGGGCTGGGTCGTCACCTACCCGCACTGGCTGGCGCTGGCTCTAGCCGCGCACCGCGGCCGCCGCCCCGAGATCGAGGCGGCCTTGCGCGCCTACCGCGACGCGGTCCCGCCGGAGCTGCACCGCCGCCGCGAGACCCGCGTCATCGAGGCCGCCCGACTCGCGCTTCCCGCGATCGGATTCGAAGCGGCGCAGCGGTTCCTGACCGACTGCCTCGGAGCGGTCCCCGGCCCGGCCGCGAACCCGGACGCGGCCCTGTTCTGGATGACCGCCCGCGCCGCTTCGGGCGACCGGGACGGCGTCCTCGCGCTCGCCGACGCCGCGGCCGCGAACCCCCTGCCCGCGTGGGCGAGCATCGCCCATCGCCTCGCCGCCGCGGCCAGCCGCGACCGCGACACCGCGATCGCCCACGCGCGCAAAGCCGTCGCCCTCCTGGAACGCTGGCCCGGCCACGCGCGCGACGCCGCCGAAGCCCTCCTGTCGTCCCTAGAGGACGAACCAGTGCTGACGGCGCGCGAGACCCAGGTCCTCGCCGCCGCCGCGCGCGGCGACTCGAACCGCCAGATCGCGGCGGCCCTCGGCATCTCCCAGCGCACCGTCGAGGTCCACATGTCCCGCCTGCTCGCGAAGACCGGCACGGCGAGCCGCACCGAGCTCGTCGCCCGGCATCTCAAGCGCGCCTTACGCGTCGGGGCAGAGGGCGGTGCGGATCAGCTCGTCCGCGGCGGCTTCGAGGGCGTCTCCGTCGTGGTAGCCGTGGCGGTCGATGGCGTTCCAGGCCATGGAGATCTGGCGGTCGCCGTCGAGGGAGTGGAAGGACTGGGTCTCGTGGCCGAGGCTGTCGCCGTCGTGGCCGAAGAACACTTCAGGGCCGCCGTCGCATTCGAGGGTGATCCTGAACAGGCCCAGGCCGTAGTCGAAGCTCTTGCCCGTCTCCTGGAAGTCGGTGGCCTCGGCGAGCTGCGCCGGGGTGAGGAGCGTCCCGTCGACCAGCGCGTCGTAGAAGTCGTTGAGGTCGCCCATGGTCGAGACGACGCCGCCGCCCGCCCACAGTTGGCTGCTCGACAGCTTCGACGTGTCAACGTACGGACGCGTGGGGTCGCCGGTGCTCAGGTAGGGGACCGGGTGCGGGCCGCGGATGCCCGAGCCGTGCGGGTCGGCGAAATACGTGTCGGCCAGCCCGGCGGGCGCGAAGACGCGCGCGGCCAGCTCCTCGCCGAGCGGGTTGCCGGTGACCTCCTCGACGAGCATCCCGAGGGCCGTGTACCCGGTGTTGGAGTAGGAGAAGCCGGTCGGCCGCGGGTCCTGGACGCCGATCGCCACGAGTTCCTCGGGGCTGTAGTAGGTGCGGTAGTTCGCGTAGAAGTCGGTCATGTCGCCGTTCTCGAACACCGACGCGTACAGGTGCGGCAGGAAGTCCGGGACACGGCCCTGGTGCCCCATCAGCTCGCGGACCGTGGGCTGGTCGTCGTAGGGGAGCAGGCCGGGCAGGTACGCGTCGAGCGGATCGTCGAGGTCGATCGCGCCCTCCCCGTCGAGCTGGAGCAAGACAGCGGCCGTCATCGACTTCGTGACGCTGCCGATCCGGATGCGGTCACCGGCCTCCACATCGTCGGCCCACGGCTTGAAACTTCGCGGCCCCTCCGCTTCGGCCCACACCTCGTCGCCGTCGCGGACCTCCACGACCGCCGACTGGTCGCCCAGGCTCATGAACTCGTCGAGCGCCGCTTCGAGCGCCTCGGTGTCGAGCTGTCGCTGAACGGGAACGGCGGGAGTGAAAGCGAGGCCGAGCGCCAGGGCCGCGGCGGAGATCATCGTCGTCATCACTGCAACGCTATGGGCCCGAACGGCTTCGATCGATCCCGTGCACTGGCCCCTTCGTGGTACCGCCTGCACCACTGCGGCACTCCACTGCCGGACCCCGGAACGCGACGCGGGTTCGTAGTCTTGGGAGCGCGGGCTGGAAGAGCATTCCGGATTGGCTCTGCGCTGTCGTCGCTGGGCGCCTTGGCGTTCGCGGCCATCGCCGCCATCGCAGCGATGCGCGTGTACCGGATCGAGTCCTCCCGGGACGAGGCCAACGCCGAGCTGCGCCGCAAGCAGGAGGCCGACGAGCGGCGGACCCAGGCCGCACTTCGGGTTCGGGCCCCCGGACGGCCGCGCCCCATGGCTGCCGCAGTCGCCGTCGTGGGGCGCGCTGAGCGTCGATGCCCAGATCGAGCGGCCCGGCTCGACCCTCGACCTCTACCGGCGGGCCATCGCCCTCCGCCGTACCCGCCCGGACCTTCAAGGGGCCGACCTCGACCTGCGTGATGGACCCGACGGTGTGCTCGCGTTCCGGCGTGGGGGCGCCTTCGCCTGCGCGGTCAACTTCAGTGACGCGCCGATTCCGTTGGGGCTCCTCGGGTTCGACGGGGCGCCGCTGTTGGCGAGCGAATCCTTGACGGATGGAGTGCTGGCCCCGGACATCGCTGTCTGGATTGCCTGACCACGATGTTCGAGCAGAGCAGCCCCTTTACGTTGAGGTGACGGGGAAGGGCAGGGCGAGGCGGCTCGGGGATGCAGTCACTCAGCGGCGGAGCAGCGAGTGGCGGCCCGGGCCACTGCCGACGTGTGGCCGGGATCAGGTCGGGGTTCAACCAGTCGGCGACGGAGAAGCGGGGGATTCGGTCGGGCGTGTGTCGCCGGGCTGGGGCGACGATGGGGTTGGAGTTCGGTGATCAACGACGGAGTGGTGGCAGCCGGCCTGGTGTGCGCGGCCGTGGCGGGGCGATGTCTGGTTGGGGTTCATGCGGGCGGCGACGGCGGAGCGCGGAGGCGGTTCGATGTGCGTCGCCGGGCTGGGGCGGCGTTCGGATCGAGGCTAGTGCGGGCGGCGACGGAGAGGCGTGGGATTGGTTCGGCGTGCGTTGCCGGGGCGGGGCGGGGTCGGCTCCCGGTGGTGCCGGCCTGCTCGCGGGGGCGCGGCGCCGATAGCGGGCGCGGGTGCGGCAGTGGCAGCGGGTGTGGCGTGGTCGTGGTGTGCATGGTGTGTCACCTCCTTCGCAGGTGCGGCCTTGTCGGTTTCCTGGCATCCGGTCCCTGGTCTGCGGCCGGCCTGCGGGCGCCAGGCCTCAGTGCCAGCGCCGGTGCCGTGCCGGTCCTCGGCGATGCGGCTTCCGCGGTCTCCCTTGTCCCTCCTGTCCTCCTGTCCTCCTGCCCTTCCCCCCGGCTCCGGTCTCGGTCCCTGTTTCGGGATCGGATCAGTTCTGGGGTCCGGGGCCTCGTCCCCCGGTTCCCGGTCCCGCCGTGCGGGTGCCCGGTGGGTGTTCGCTCCCGTGGGCATGCGCGATGCCTGGCGGGGTTGGTGCTCCCGGTGGGCGTGTTGGCTGCCCGTCGGGAAAGTGCGCCCGTCGGGGCAGGTGTGTGCCCCAGGTCGGGAGATGCGTCCCTGTGGGCAGGCTTGCGCCCGTGTCGGGGTGGTGCGGTGGTGGGCCGTGGCCGCAGGGGTGCGGGTCTGCGCGTGTGGGGGTGGTGTCGCGGTGCCGGGTCCTCGAATGCCCGGCCGGGTGCGGCACCGCCTGCCGTGTGCGCGGTCGCTGCGTGCGGCGTGTGTTCGGCCTCGTCGGTCGCTTGGTGTTCCGGTCGTGTGCCTCGTAGCGGACACCGCCCGGGGTCGAGGTGATCCCTTCCCCGGGTCCCCCGCCCGATCACCATGCCCCCGCCAAGGGGGGTGGTTGACTGCTGCGGGTCCCGATAGCACTGCGGGGATGAGATCGGCCTGGTCCCGTCGTCTCGCGGCGGGGGCGCTGCCTCGGAGATCATCTGGTTTGCCGGTCGGCCAGAGGCTTGGCTTAGTCTGCTTGCACCGCCCGACACCTGTACGATTTCCCTGTCCCTGTGCGTACCCCAATCATCCCTCGCACCAGGTGCCACTGTCATCACCCACAGGTGGGGAACATCCTCACGTTCCTCCCCGGACCCCCACGGCCCCAAGGCAACCCGCGCACCCCGCCCCACCGTCCACCCTCTCGTCGCCGCCCGCACGAACCCCAACCCCCACCCCACCCCAAACTCGGGAACGGCAGGAACGAAGTCGAGGCCGAGTACCAGTGACGCGGCGGAACGGGCGGCGCTACCGGGCGGGTTCGATGCGGAAGCCGGTGACGATCTCGGGCTGGATGGCGATGAGCTTGTTCATAGGCTGGTCGACCCAGGTGTCCGGCCGCCCCTCGAAGTGCGCGAGGCGGTCCGGGGCGGTGACCGGCTGCGCGGTCCCGACCGCGACGACGCTCCATCCGGCCCTGGCCTCGAAGTCGAGGTCGTCGGCCTCATAGGCGACCACGACGCCTTGCGGCAGCAGTTCGGCGACCGCGGCGGACAGGCGCGAGTCGAAATGCGTGCGGATGAGGATCTGCCCGTCCTCCACCAGGTGGTTCACCGGCCGGATCGCCGGGAGTCCCCGGTGGTGGAAGCCCAGCCTCCCGACCGGTACCCCGGCCAGCAGCGCCATCGCCTCCGCCGCCGTCACTTCGGCCATCACTCGTCGCTCCCTCATTCGCGGACACGCTCCGTCTCTCCCGCCTGTCCTGCAATCCTTCGCGGCCCCGGTCGCGGCACGGCAGAGTCGAAGGTCCCGACGCCCCGTGACCAAGGGACCTCGCAGTAGGCGTGGCGGGCGGCCCGCGCTTCTAGTCGTAGTGGCGGCAGCGGCCCGGGAGGACCGCGGCGAGGCGGTCGGCGAGGACCGCTCCTGCCGCGGCGGCGCGGGCGGGTTCGCGGTAGACGAGGTCGGCGAGGCCGTCCACGAGGGCCGTCAGTTCGACCGCGGCCAGCTCGGCGTCGGTGGCCGCCTCCGTCTCGCCGCACTCCTTGCCGTTCTCGATGCCTTGGGCGACACGGCCTCTGAGGACTCCGGCGGTGGCGACGGCGACCTCTGCGGCGGTCGGGACGTCCATGGCGCGGGCCTGGAAGGCGCGGGAGACGCGGTGCTCGCCGCGGCGGGCGGGGTCGAGGGGGAGGAGCTCGCACAGGCAGTCGAGCATGATCGCGCGGATGGAGCGGCCCGCGGCCTCGCCGTCGGCGGTGCGGGCGGCGACGCGGGCGAGGAGGTCGGCGGTGAGGCGCTCGTAGGCGAACAGGAGCAGCTCGTCCTTGGAGGCGAAGTAGTGCTGCACCAGGCCGACCGAGAACCCGGCTTCGCGGGCGACGGCCGACATCGTGGCCGCGTCGAGGCCGTCGTGGGCGATGAGTCGGTGGACCGCCGCGGCCATCTGGGCGCGGCGGAGATCGTGGTCTGCGGTCCTCGGCACCCGATAATCATACCGATGTATGGTTATCGGGTTGCCGTACCGCCGTATGGTTATCGCCAGGACCCCCGACACCCAGGGAACACCCATGCAGATCCCCGTCCTCGCCGCCACGCTCGCGGCCTTCGCCCCGATCATGCCGCTGCCGCAAGTGCCGGCCGAGGAGCAGCCCTACTACGACGTCGCCGAGTACTTGGAACGGCGCTTCGAGGAGACCGGCGTCCCCGGCGCCGCCTACTCCATCGTCGACCTCGACGGGAACTCCTATTCGGTCGGCTGGGGCGCCGACGGCTCCGGCGACCCCGTCGACCTCGGGACCCCGTTCCTGTGGGGGTCGGTCGCCAAGCCCGTCACCGCGGCCGCCGTCATGACCCTCGTCGAAGACGGACGCCTCGACCTCGACGCGCCCGTCACCGACTACCTCCCGGACTTCACGCTCGCCGACCAGGACCGCTCCGACCGCATCACCGTGCGCGACCTCCTCCGGCAGACCACCGGCATCCCCGAGGGCACCGGCCTCACCGACCGCTTCGACCACCATGACGACCCCTACGGCGACGCCGTCGCCGACCTCGCCGACGTCGAGCCGATCAGTGAACCGGGCGAGTCCTTCGAGTACGCCAGCGCCAACTACGTCGTCGCGGGCGCCGTCGTCGAAGCCGCCGCCGGGATGCCCTACGAGCAGTACCTGCACGAAGCGGTCCTCGACCCGCTCGGCATGATCGGCGCGGTCACCACGGCCGAGGACGCCGCCGACGTCCCCCGCGGCCACGCCGTCGCCTTCGGGCAGCCCTTCCCCGTGAAGACCCGCTTCGACCAGACCGGCCCCTCGTACGGCTACCTCGGCGGGAACATCCAGGACCTCACCGCGTTCGCCGTCGACCAGCTCGGCGGGTCCGCGATCCTCACCCCCGAGTCGGCCGCCGAGACCCACACGGGCGCAATCGAAGTCAACGACACCGTCGACTACGGCCTGGGCTGGCGCGTCGACTCGCGCAACGCCGACCTCGGCACGGCCACCGTGTGGCACACCGGCGGCGCCCCCGGCTTCTCCGCGGGCGTGATCCTCCTGCCCGAACTCGGCCGCGCCGTCGTCGTCGCCCAGAACCGCTACGGCTACTTCGAGGACGCCGCGCTCATCGGCACCATGCTCGGCGCCGCCCGCATGCTCGCCGGGGGCGACCCGGTCGAGCCCGAGTCCGACCCGCTGTACCCGTCGCTGCTCGCCGGGCTCTGCGTCCTCCTGCTCGCGGCCCTCGCCGCCGTGTACCTGACGTTCCTGCGCCTCGGCAAGGCCCGCAAGGCGAACCGCCCGCTCACCATCACCGGCATGGCCTGCTGGGTCCTCGCCGCGCTCGCCACCGCGTACGTCTCGTTCGCGCTCGTCCCCGGGCTCGCCCCGAGCCGGGCCGCGTTCTTCGGCATGATGCCCGACATCGCCTGGCTCTTCACCGCACTCGGCGTCGCCGCCCTGGTCACCGCCGCCGTGCGCGTCTGGGCCGGGACCGTCCGACTGCGCCGCACTCCGCACTAGCGAACCAGAGCAAGGGCGCCGCCTCCCGGAGCGGCGCCCTTCGTTGTGCGCGCTTCTTTACATGCGGGCAACGAGAGTTCATACGGCCGTGCTCGACGTGAACGGCCGTGAAACATCGCGCCCATAGCTTGTACCCAGAGCGGATACGACGCTGTATACGCACTCGTACACCGCCGCAGCCTGCGGCGACGCCCCCTTGCAGACCCGGCACCCCTCAGTCCCGGGACGCTCCTCTGCGAAAGGTCAACTGCACATGCCACTCCGCCTCAACGCCAGGCACCTCGCCCGAACCCTCGCCGCCACCGCCGCCATCACCGGCCTCGTCGCCACCGCCGCGTGCGGCTCCCGCGCGGGGGAGGAGACCGCCGCCGCCGAATCCTGCGTCGACACCTCGGGCGACACCGTCAAGGTCGGCGCCCTCAACTCCCTCTCCGGCACCATGGCCATCTCCGAGACCACCGTCCGCGACGCGATCACCCTCGCCGTCGACGAGATCAACGCCGCAGGAGGCGTGCAGGGCAAGGAGATCGAGATCGTCGCCGAAGACGGCGCCTCAGAGCCGACCGTGTTCGCCGAGAAGGCCGAGAAGCTCATCCGCGAGGACTGCGTCGCCGCGGTCTTCGGCGGCTGGACCTCCGCCTCCCGCAAGGCCATGCTCCCGGTCTTCGAGGACAACGACTCGCTCCTGTACTACCCCGTCCAGTACGAGGGCCTCGAAGCCTCCGAGAACATCTTCTACACCGGCGCCACCACGAACCAGCAGATCATCCCCGCGCTCGACTACCTCGCCGAGACCGGCGTCAAGTCGATCTACCTCGTCGGCTCCGACTACGTCTTCCCCCGCACCGCCAACGCGATCATCAACGCCTACGCCGAAGCCCACGGCATCGAGGTCCTCGGCGAGGACTACGTGACCCTCGGCTCCACCGAGTTCTCCACCATCGTCAACCAGGTCAAGGCCGCCGACGCCGACGCCGTGTTCAACACCCTCAACGGCGACTCGAACGTCGCGTTCTTCCGCGAGTACGCCAACGTCGGCCTGACCGCCGAGGAGATGCCCGTCATGAGCGTCTCCATCGCCGAAGAGGAGGTCGGCGGCATCGGCGTCGAGAACATCGAAGGCCAGCTCGCCGCCTGGAACTACTACCAGACCGTCGACTCGCCCGCGAACACCGCGTTCGTCGAGGCGTTCAAGGCCGCCTACGGCGCCGACCGCGTCACCTCCGACCCCATGGAGGCCGCCTACAACTCCGTCTACCTGTGGGCCGCGACGGTCGAGAAGGCCGGGTCCTTCGCGGTCGCCGACGTCCAGGCCGCCGCCGACGGCGTCTCCTTCGACTCCCCTGAAGGGACCGTCGTCATCGACGGCGAGAACCACCACGTCACCAAGACCGCCCGCATCGGCCGCATCGACGCCGACGGCCTCCTCTACACCGTCTGGGAGTCCGACGGCCCCATCGACCCCGACCCGTTCCTCGACGGCTACGACTGGGCCGCCGACCTCGCGGTGACCGAGTAGCACCCCCGGCGATCAGGAAGGAGACACCGTGGACCTCCTCGTAGGACAGCTCTTCACCGGCCTCAGCACCGGCTCGATCCTGCTCCTCGCAGCGCTCGGCCTCTCGCTCACCTTCGGCCAGATGGGCGTCGTCAACATGGCGCACGGCGAGTTCATCATGGCCGGCTGCTACACCGCGTACGTCGTGCAGCAGGCCGTCGGAGACGCCGGCGTCTCCCTCCTGATCGCCCTCCCCGCCGGATTCCTCGTCGGCGGCGCGATGGGCCTGGTCCTCGAAGCGCTGCTCCTGCGGCGCCTCTACCACCGGCCGCTCGACACGCTCCTGGTCACCTTCGGCGTCGGCCTGATCCTCCAGCAGGCCGCCCGCGACGTGTTCGGGGCGCCCGCAGTGAACGTGTCCGTCCCCGAGTTCCTGCGCGGCGGCGTCGACCTCCTCGGCGTCACCGTCCCCAAGACCCGCCTGTTCATCATGGCGCTGGCGGTCGTGTCGGTCGCCGCCGTCGCCCTGGTCCTGCGGTTCACGCCCGCCGGGCGGCGCATCCGCGCCGTCGTCGGCAACCGCGACCTCGCCGAGACCGCGGGGATCTCCTCGCGGACGGTGGACGCGGCGACGTTCTTCATCGGCTCGGGCCTCGCCGGGGTCGCCGGAGTCGCGTTGACGCTCATCGGGTCGACGAGCCCCACGACCGGCCAGTCGTACCTGGTGGACGCGTTCCTCGTGGTCGTCGCGGGCGGCCTGGGCCGCATCAAGGGCGCGGTGGTCGCCGCCGTCGCGCTCGGCGCGATGCAGGCGGTGTTCGAGACGTACTCGACGGCGTCGCTCGCGAAAGTCGGCGTCTTCATCGTCATCGTCGTCTTCCTGCAACTGCGCCCGCAGGGCCTGTTCACGCTGCGAACCAGGAGCCTCGCATGAAGTTCTTCCAATCGCGCCTCGGCACCTGGACCGGCTTCGCCGCCGCCGCGCTCGTCCTCTTCGGCCTCGCGCCGCTGCTCCTGTCGGGGTTCCGGCTCGGCCTGCTCGCACAGTTCCTGTGCTACGCGATCGTCGCGGTCGGCATCGGCCTCGCCTGGGGCCGCGGCGGGATGCTCACCCTCGGGCAGGGCGTGTTCTTCGGCATGGGCGCCTACCTCATGGCGATGCACCTGAAGATGGCCGACGCCGAGTTCCGCAACGGCCCCGGCGCCGTCCCCGACTTCATGGAGCTCGCGGGCATCCGCGAACTCCCCGCCTACTGGGCGCCGTTCTCCTCGCCCGTGTTCACGATCGCGATGATCCTCCTCCTGCCGACCGCGTTCGCGGTCCTCCTCGGCCTCGCGGTCTTCAAGCGCCGCGTCAAGGGCGCGTACTTCGCGATCCTCTCCCAGGCCCTCGCCGGGGCGTTCGCGATCCTCCTCATCGGGCAGCAGTCCCTCGGCGGGTTCAACGGCCTCAGCCGGTTCCGGTACTTCTTCGGGTACAACCTCGACGACCCGGTCAACCAGCAGATGCTCTACTTCATCGCCGCCGGGATCCTCCTCGTGGTCCTCGCCGTCGCCCTGCAACTGCGGCGCTCGCGATACGGCGAGCTGCTCGTGGCCGTGCGCGACGCCGAAGAGCGCGTGCGGTTCCTCGGCTACGACGCCGCGAACGTCAAGGTCGTCGCGTACGCCGTCGCCGCCCTGTTCGCCTCCGTCGCGGGCGCGGTGTTCGTGCCGATCGTGGGGATCATCTCCCCGGCGAGCATCGGGATCGTCCCCTCGATCATGTTCCTCCTCGGCGTCGCCATCGGCGGCCGCGCGACGCTCCTCGGGCCCGTGATCGGCGCGCTCGCCGTCGCGTGGGCCCAGACCGCCCTGTCCGAGCAGTTCCCGTCGGCGTGGACCTACGCCCAGGGGCTCCTGTTCGTCCTCGTCATCGCCCTGCTCCCCGGCGGGATCGCCTCGGTCGCCGCCGTCACGAAACGGTTCCAGCGCAAACCAGTGGAGGCCGCAGCATGAGTGCCGCATTGAGCTGCAAGCAGATCGAAGTCGCGTTCGACGGGTTCAAAGCCGTCGCGGGCGTGGACCTCGAACTCGACCGCGGGGAGGTGCACTTCCTCATCGGCCCCAACGGCGCCGGGAAGACCACCCTGGTCGACGCGATCACCGGCCTCGCCAAGTACACCGGCTCGGTCGTCAAGGACGGCGAGGAGCTGCGCGGCAAGAAGGTCCACCACATCGCCCGCAAGGGGATCGGCCGGACCTTCCAGACCGCCACCGTCTTCGAGAACCTGACGGTCGCCCAGAACCTCGACATCGCCGCCGGGGCCGGGCGCTCCCCGTGGACGCTCCTGCGCCGCCGCAAGCACCTGCCGCAGCACGTCACCGACACCATGGAGCGCATCGGCCTCAAGGACAAGGCCGACACGCCCGCCGGGATCCTCGCGCACGGCCAGAAGCAGTGGCTGGAGATCGGGATGCTCCTCGTCGGCGACGCCGACGTGCTCCTCCTCGACGAGCCGATCGCCGGGATGGGCCACGAGGAGCGCGAGACCACCGGCCTGCTCCTCCACGACATCGCCGCCGACCGGGCCGTCGCCGTGGTCGAACACGACATGGACTTCATGCGGGCGTTCGCCCACCGCGTCACCGTCCTCCACGCCGGGGCGGTCCTCGCCGCCGGCACCGTCGACGAGGTCTCCGACGACCCCCGCGTCCAGGAGGTCTACCTCGGCACCGCGAAGGAGAACGCCGATGCTGCGACTGCATGACCTCACCTGCGGATACGGCCGCTCGGCCGTCGTCCACGGCGTGGACCTGGAGATCGGCGCCGACGAGGTCGTCTCCGTCATGGGCCACAACGGGGCCGGGAAGACCACGCTCCTGCGCGCCGTCGTCGGCCTCATCCCCGCGATGAAGGGGGCCGTCGAGTTCGACGGCGCGGATGTCACCGGCAGGCCCACCAACAAGCGCGTCAAAGCGGGCATGGCCTACGTCCCCCAAGGCCAGCAGTGCTTCGCGCATCTCACCGCGGGGGAGAACCTGCGCCTCGTCGCCGACGGACGCAAGCGCGGCCGGGCCCTCATCGACGAGCAGCTGGACCTGTTCCCGGCCCTCCGCGGCCTTCTCGGCCGCCAGGCGGGCCTGCTCTCGGGCGGCCAGCGCCAGCAGCTCGCCATCGCCCGCGCGCTCATCACCGAGCCGCGCCTGCTCATCCTCGACGAGCCGACCGAAGGCATCCAGCCCAACGTGGTCGCCGAGATCGAGTCGACCATCGTGGACCTCGCCAAGCGCGGCGGCCTGTCCGTGCTCCTCGTGGAGCAGCACCTCGGCTTCGCGCTCCAGGCCGCGAGCCGCTACTACGTGCTGCGCTCGGGCCGCGTGGCCTCCTCCGGCCCCACCGGCACCGAAGCCGAGACCCGAGTCCGGGAGGCGATGGCCATATGACGTTCTCGCCACTGCCTGACACCGAAGGCCCCCTGGCCGAACGCGTCTACATCGCCCTGCGCGCCGACCTCATGAACGGCCGCTACGAACCCGGCAAGCGCCTCGGCGAGGAGCGCCTCGCCGGGATCTACGGCGTCTCCCGCACCCCGGTCCGCGAGGCGCTCAGCCGCCTCGCGGCCGACGGGCTCGTCTCGCGCGAAGTCGACGGCCTGTACCCGTACCGGCCGCGCATCGAGCAGCTCAACGACCTGTACGAAGTGCGCCTCACGCTCGAACTGCGCGGCCTCGCCCGCGCCGCCGCCGACCCCGACGTCAAGCACGACCCGGACCTCCTCGGGCCCGAGCTCGACCGCTGGTACCGACTGCGGGACGCCCCGCCCGGGCCCGACGCCGGGTTCGTGGAGTCCGACGAGCGGTACCACCTGACGCTCCTGGCGTCCTCGGGCAACCCGCAGCTCGCCGAGGCGCTCAAGGTCGTGAACAACCGCATCCGGCCCGCCCGCATGTTCGACTACTTCACGGCCGAGCGCATGGAGTCGACCATCGCCGAGCACATCGCCATCGCCGAAGGCGCCCTCGACGGGCGCTACAGCGAGGCCACCGCGATCCTCACCCGCCACATCGAGACGTCCCGGTCCATCGTGGTCGGCCGCGCCGAGGCCGCCCTGACCTGGGCCCACCTCGCGAACGCCGTCCGGCCCTAGCACTTCGAGAGCGAGACCCATGTTCGAGCGCATCCTCATCGCCAACCGCGGCGAGATCTCCCGGCGGATCACCCGGACCGCCCACCGGCTCGGGATCGAGACGGTGGCCGTCTACTCCGAGGCCGACGCCGCGTCGCTGCACGTGCGCGAGGCCGACGAGGCCGTGTGCGTCGGGCCCGCGGCCCCCGCCGAGTCCTACCTCAACGTCGACGCGATCCTCTCCGCCGCCAAGGACACCGGCGCGCAGGCCGTCCACCCCGGGTACGGGTTCCTCGCCGAGAGCGCCGAGTTCGCGCGCCGCGTCGCCGAGGCCGGGCTCGTGTTCATCGGCCCCACCCCCGGGCAGCTGGAGCGGTTCGGCGACAAGGTGACCGCCCGCGAGGCCGCCACCCTCGCCGGGGTCCCGCTCGCCGCCGGGACCGCCGCGCTCGACACCGCCGAGCAAGCCGTCAAGGCCGCCGAGGCCATCGGCTACCCCGTGATCGTGAAAGCCTCCGCGGGCGGCGGCGGCATCGGGATGCGCGTCGCCGAGGACGCCGAAGCGCTCGCCGAGGTGTTCGCGTCCGTGAAGCGCCTCGCCGCCGACAACTTCGGTGACGACTCGGTATATATCGAACGCTATGTATTGCATGCCAGGCACGTGGAGGTCCAGGTATTCGGCGACGGCGAGGGCCGCGTGGTCTCCCTCGCCGACCGCGACTGCACGCTCCAGCGCCGCCACCAGAAGGTCATCGAAGAAGCCCCCGCACCCGGACTCCCCGACGCCGTCCGAGAAGGAATGCACGCGGCGGCCCGCGCGCTCGCGGCCGAGGCGCAGTACCTGTCGGCCGGCACCGTCGAGTTCATCTACGACGCCGACCGCGAGGAGGCGTCGTTCCTGGAGTTCAACACCCGCCTCCAGGTCGAGCACCCCGTCACCGAGGCGGTCCTCGGGATCGACCTGGTGGAGTGGATGATCCGCGCCGCCGCGGGCGACACCGCCTTCCTCGACGGCCTCCCCGACACCGGCCCCGCCGTCACCGGCGCGGCCGTCGAGGCCCGCGTCTACGCCGAGGACCCCGCCCGCGGGCACCTCCCCAGCGCCGGGCTCCTCACCTGCGTCGACCTCCCCGAGACCGCGCGCGTGGACACGTGGATCGAACGCGGCCTCGAAGTCCCGGCCGTCTACGACCCGATGCTCGCCAAGGTCGTCACCACCGGCGCGACCCGCGCCGACGCCTGGGCCGCCCTCGCGGACGCCCTGGGCGACACCAGGATCGAGGGCGTCCACACCAACCTCGGGCAGCTCCGGGCCGCCGCGGCCGACCCGCGGGTGCTCGCCGTGGAGCACGACACCGGCACCGTCGCCACGATCGAGGACGCCTCGCCGCGCATCGACGTCATCGCCGCCGGGGTCCTCACCACGGTGCAGGACTTCCCGGGCCGCATCGGCTACTGGCAGGTCGGGGTGCCGCCGTCGGGGCCGATGGACGACCTGTCGTTCCGGCTCGGCAACCGCGCCCTCGGCAACGACGAAGGGGTGCCGGGCCTCGAATGCACGATCGCGGGCCCGACGCTGCGGTTCAGCGTCCCGGTCACGGTGTGCGTCACCGGCGCGCCCGCGCCCGTCACGCTCGACGGCGCCCCCGTCGAGCAGTGGGTCCCCATCGAGGTCCCGGCGGGCGGCGAGCTCGCGGTCGGACAGATCATCGACGCGGGCGCCCGCACCTACGTGCTCTTCCAAGGCGGCCTCGACGTGCCGACGTTCCTCGGCTCGGCCTCGACGTTCCCGCCCGGCCGCATCGGCGGCTACACCGGCGACCAGCTGCGCGCGGGCGACCGCCTGCTCCCGGTCACCGCCACCGGGACCACCTCCCCGGTCCCGGTGGCGGACCGCCCGTCCTTCGGCCACGAATGGACCCTCGCCGTCACGCCCGGCCCGCAGCCCGCCCCGCACTACTTCACCGTCGCGGACATGGAGCGGATCTACGACGCCGAATGGTCCGTGCAGGTCCACGCCGGACGCTCCGGCGTGCGCCTCGACGGGCCCCGCCCCGAGTGGGCCCGCACCGACGGCGGCGAGGCCGGGCTCCACCCCTCGAACCTCCACGACAACCCGTACTCGGTCGGCACCGTCAACTTCACCGGCGACACGCCCGCGCTGCTCGGCCCCGACGGACCCAGCCTCGGCGGGTTCGCGTGCCCGTTCACCGTCACCACCTCCGACCGGTGGAAGCTCGGGCAGCTGCGCCCCGGCGACGCCGTCCGCTTCCTGCCCGTCGACGAGGCCGAAGCGGACCGCCTGCGCGCCAACCCGGTCGCCGCGCCCGTCCCGCTCGTCGGCGCCGCCCGCGACGAAGCGACCCTCGCGCTCATCGAAGCCGGAGACGACCGGCCCGCCGTCGCCTACCGCCGCGCCGGGGACGACGCGATCCTCCTCGAATACGGGCCCATGCACCTCGACCTGGCGCTGCGCATGCGGGTCGGCGCCCTCATGGACGCCCTCGCCGCCGCCAACCCCGCCGGGCTCATCGACACCACCCCCGGCGTGCGCTCCCTCCACCTGCACGTCGACCCTGACGTGCTCCCGATCCGCACCCTCACCGGGCTCCTCACCGAGCTCGAAGCGGACCTGCCCGACACCGGCGACATGACCGTGCCCTCCCGCGAAGTGCGCCTGCCGATCTCCTGGAACGACGCCGTCGTCGACGAGGCGATCGCCCGCTACTCCACCAACGTGCGCGACGACGCCCTCTTCAACCCCTCGAACATCGAGTTCATCCGCCGCATCAACGGCCTCGACTCGATCGAGGACGTCGCCGACATCGCCACCGCCGCCGAATGGCTCGTCCTCGGCCTCGGGGACGTCTACCTCGGCGCGCCCGCGGCCGTCCCCGTCGACCCGCGCCACCGCCTCGTCACCACCAAGTACAACCCGGCCCGCACGTGGACCGCCGAAGGCACCGTCGGCATCGGCGGCTCCTACATGTGCATCTACGGCATGGACTCCCCGGGCGGCTACCAGCTCGTCGGCCGCACCGCCCCTATCTGGGCCGGACTGCGCGACCTCGCGTCCTTCAAGGACGGCCTGCCGTGGCTGCTGCGGTTCTTCGACCGCGTCGTCTTCGAACGCGTCTCCGAGGAGCAGCTCGCCGAGACCCGCCGCGACCTCGCCGCCGGAAGGGCCGAGATCGACATCCGCGAAGGCACGTTCGCGTACGCCGACTACCGGCGCCTCCTCGCCGACAACGCCGACTCGATCGACGCGTTCCGCACCCGCCAGGCCGCCGCGTTCGAAGCGGAGCGGCAGCGCTGGGCCGACGCAGGGGAGTTCGACCGCGACCACACCGAGCCCGCCCCCGGCGGCGGGAACGCGATCGAGCTCGCCGACGGCGAGACCCTCGTGGAAGCGCCGATGGCCGCGAGCGTGTGGCGCGTCAACGTCGCCGAAGGCGACACCGTCACCGCCGGGGACGCCGTCGTCGTGCTCGAAGCGATGAAACTGGAGATGCCCGTAGTGTGCACCGTGTCCGGGACCGTGACGCGCGTGCTCGCCGCGCCCGGCGACCAGGCCGCGCCCGGCGCGCCGCTGCTGGTCATCCGATAAACAACGTGGACAACAGGACAGGGGACCGAGTGAACACCGTGGAACGCGTCGAGGCCGCCTACGCCCGCATCCGTGAGGCCGACCGGCCCGAGGTCTGGATCAGCCTGCGCGAGAAGGCCGAGGTCCTGGCCGAGGCCGCCCGCATCCAGGCCCGCGTCGACGCGGGCGACCGCCTGCCCCTCGCCGGGACGGTCTTCGCCGTCAAGGACAACGTGGACGTCGCCGGACTGCCCACCACCGCGGCCTGCCCGTCCTTCGCGTACACGCCGATCCAGGACGCCACCGCGGTGCTGCGCCTGCGCGCGGCCGGCGCGATCTGCCTGGGCAAGACCAACCTCGACCAGTTCGCGACCGGCCTGGTCGGCACCCGCTCCCCGTACGGCCCCGTCCGCGCCGCCGCCGACCCCGACCGCATCTCCGGCGGGTCCTCCTCCGGGTCCGCCGTCGCCGTCGCCCTCGGCATCGCCGACTTCGCGCTCGGCACCGACACCGCCGGATCGGGCCGGGTCCCCGCCGCCCTCAACGGGATCGTCGGCGTCAAGGCCACCCTCGGCCTCGTCCCCGTCGACGGCGTCGTCCCCGCCTGCCCCTCCTACGACTGCCTCACCGTCTTCGCCCCCGACCTCGACCTCGCGACCCGCGCGATCCGCACCATGACCGGCGAGAGCGCACTCGACCCCGCGTCCCGGCCCTGGCCCGCGGACGCCCCGCTCGCGGCCCCGCCCGCCGCGCGGGCCGCCGTCCCCGTCGAGGCGAACCTCGCCGCGCTCGACCCCGACTTCCGCCCCCTCTGGGACGCCGCCCTCGCGCGCTTCGCCGCCGCGGGCACCGAACTCGTCCCCGTCGACGTCCAGCCGCTCCTCGACGCCGCGCTCCTGCTCTACGAAGGCGCGCTCGTCGCCGAGCGCTACGCCGCCTTCGGCGCCCACATCGAGGCCCAGCCGGGCGACGCCGACCCCACGGTCGCCGAGATCGTCAAGGGCGCGGGCAAGTTCAGCGCCGCCGACCTCGTGGCCGACCAGCAGCGCCTGCGCACGGCCCGCCTCCGCGCCGCCGACCTCCTCGACGGCTTCGACGCGCTCCTGCTCCCCACCGCGCCGCTCCACCCCCAGATCACTGAAGTCCAGGCCGACCCCATCGCCGTCAACGCCGCCATGGGCACCTACACGAACTTCGTGAACCTCCTCGACATGGCCGCCGTCGCCGTCCCCGCCGGCGCGCACGGCACCAAGGGCTTCGGCGTCAGCGTCATCGTCCCCGCCTTCCACGACCAGGTCGCCCTCGACCTCGCCGCCCGCGCCGCGGACGTCCCCGCCCCCCGCTACGCCCCCCGCGGGACCGAACTCGTCGTCTTCGGCGCCCACCTGACCGGCATGCCCCTCAACCACCAGCTGCTCGCCCTCGACGCCCGCTTCGACGGCGAGGTGACCACCGCCCCCGCCTACCGCATGTACGAACTCGACACCGCGCCCCCCAAACCCCTCGTCGTCCGCACCGCCGACGGCGCCGCCCTCCCCGGCGAACGCTGGCTCCTCAGCCCCGCCGCCCTCGGCACGTTCCTCGCCGGCCTCCCCGCCCCCATGACCCTCGGCAAGGTCGAACTCGCCGACGGCACCTGGGCCACCGGCTTCGTCGCCAACGAACCGGCGGGCGAGGACATCACCGCCGCGGGAGGCTGGCGCAACCGGCGCGGCTGACGGGTGTCGCACCCGCGTGCGAGGATCGGGGCATGGATTTCCCCGACCTCCGGGCGCACCTGGTCGCCGAAGCCGCCCGCTTCCGCGCCGCCGCCCTCGCCGCCGCACCCGACGCCAAGGTGCCGTCCTGTCCCGAGTGGACCGCCACCGACCTGCTCGACCACGTGACCGGGGTGTACGACCACAAGATCCAGTCGATGCGGCTGCTGCGCGAACCCGCCGAGGCCGACCGGATCGCGCGCGGGGGCGTGGCCGTGGAGCGGTTCGACGCCGCGCTCGCCGAGCTGCTCGCCGAGTTCGACGACCGGGGCCCGGAGAGCCTGGCGCACACTTGGTACGGCCCTGACCAGACCGTCGGGTTCTGGATCCGCCGCATGGCGCAGGAGACGGTGGTCCACCGCGTGGACGCCGAACTCGCCGCGGGCCTCCCGGTCGCGGAGATCGACGCGGCGCTGGCGCTCGACGGGATCGACGAGATGGCGACGGTCATGCTCGCGTGGGGCTCGCGGGCCTACCGCGAGTGGGTCGCCGACGCCGTCACCGCGAACCTGGGCCTGGAGGTCGGACTCGACGCGGGGGAGCGGGCCTGGACCGTGTCCGTGACCGCCGCGGGCATCGACGTCGCCGACGGCGCAGGCACCGGGACCGTCGTGTCCGGGACGCCGGGGGAGCTCCTGTGCTGGCTGTGGCGGCGCCTCCCGGTCGACGCGGTCACCGTGGACGGCAAGGCCGACGACGCGCAGGCCCTGTACGACCTCATCGAAATGTTCGCGCAGTGACCGCCCTGCCCTACCCCGGCGCCGTGCAGGCCGAGCCGCTCCCGCAGGCCAGCGTCGGGGACCGCGACTTCGACCTCCTCGCGGTCGACCCGGGCCTGAGCGCGATCGGGATCGACCGCGCCGACGGGACCGTGTGGCTCCTGCCCGAAGACGGCGACCTGTCGCCGGTCAACGCGAGCCGCGCCCAGTTCGATGCATGCGCCGCGATCTACGCCGAGGCCGCCGCCGAAGCCGAGCGCCTCGCCGCCGCGGGCTTCAGCGACGACGATGACGAGGAGGACCCGGGGGACGCGTTCACCGACGCCCTCCTGGAGCGCTTCGAGGCCGTCGACCCGGTCGCGGTGGCCGACGAGAACGGCTTCTGGTCGACCGCCGCCGAAGAGCTGGGCTACGCCCTGCCCGCGTGAGCGGCGGCCGGGCGGTGCGCGGCGAGCGCCCGGTCGAGGTCCGCGATGAGGTCCTCGGGCGCTTCGAGACCGATCGAGAGCCTGACGATGCTGTCGGCGGGCTTCGCGCCGTCCGCGACCGGCCGGTGGGTGAGCGCCGCCGGGTGCTGGATCAGCGAGTCCACGCCGCCCAGCGACACCGCGTGCGTGAACAGGCCGACCGCGCCCGTCACCTGCTTCGCCTGCTCGAAGCCGCCGCGCAGGTCCACGGCGATCATCGCGCCGGGCCCGCGCATCTGCACGCCCAGCAGCGGGTCCCCGCTCGGGTAGTGCACGCGCGCCACGGCCGGATGCCCCCGCAGCCACGCCGCGACCCGCTCGGCCCCGGCCTGCTGCGCCCGGACCCTGACCGGCAGCGTCGTCAGCCCCCGGTGCAGCAGGTACGCGCCGAGCGGATGCAGGAGCCCGCCGGTGACGGCCCGGACCCGGCGCAGCGCCGCCGCGGTCTCGGCCCCGCACGCGATCACCCCGGCGATCACGTCCCCGTGCCCGCCCAGGTACTTCGTCGCCGAATGCAGCACCATCGCGGCACCGAAGTCGGCCGGGTTCTGGAGCACCGGCGTGGCGAACGTGTTGTCCACCAGCACCGGGACGCCTTGGGCCGCTTCGACGACCGCGCGGATGTCGACCAGGTCGAGCGTGGGGTTCGCCGGGGTCTCCAGCACCACCATCGCCGTGTCCGGCCGCAGCGCCGCGGCCACCCCGGCCGCGGTGCAGTACGTGGTCTCGGTCCCCAGCAGGCCCGTCGACAGCAGGTGGTCGGTCCCGCCGTACAGCGGCCGCACGGCCAGCACGTGGCGGCGGCCCGTGCCCGCGGTCGCCGCCAGGACCGCCGCGGTCATCGCCGCCATCCCCGAGGAGAACGCCACGGCCTCCTCGGTGCGCTCCAGCCGCGCGAGCGCCGACTCGAACCGGGCGACCGTGGGGTTCCACAGCCGCGCGTACACGTTCCCGCCCTCCGTGGTCGGCGTCCCGCCGGAGGCCATCGCCTCGTACGACAGGCCGCCCGCCTCGATGTCGGGCAGCGGGTTCGTGGTGGACAGGTCGATCGGAAGGGCGTGCACGCCGAGTGCGGCGAGGTCCTCGCGGCCGGCGTGAACGGCGATCGTGTCGGGTTGCAGCCACGGCGAAGTCATGACCGGACTCTAGGCAGATCCCCAACCTGCTGCAATACTTGCCGCGGAAAGCCCCGGCATACCGGGATACCAGTGCAGATTCAGCGGGAGGAGCCGTCATGGCAGACGCGCGGCCGAAGAAAACGCAACCGGTCCCGCTCGACGGCACCGACCTCGCGATCCTCGCCGCGCTCGCCGAGGACGGCCGCATGACCAACGCCGCCATCGCCTCCCGCGCGGGCGTCGCCGAGTCCACCTGCGCCTACCGCGTCAGGGCCCTGCGCGAATCCGGGGTCGTCACCGGCATCCGCGCCCGCCTCAGCGCCGAAGCCCTCGGCCGGCCCCTCCACGCGATCATCAAGGTGCGCCTGGGCTCCCACAGCCGCGAACTCGTCCACCACCTGTACGACCGCCTCACGACCCTGCCCGGGGTCCTCACCGTCTTCCACGTCGGCGGCGACGACGACTTCCTCCTGCACGCCGCGGTCGCCGGGCCCGAGGCCCTGCGCGACCTCATCCTGGAGCACATCACCGTCCACCCGATGGTCCGCCAGACCGAGACGCAGCTCGTCTTCGAGGTCCGCGACGGCCGCGGCCTCCTCCCGTGACGACGGCAGGCCCGGACCGACCGGCCCGGGCCCCCTTGCATTGCGCCGCTATGCGATGCGGATGGTGTTCCAGCTCATCGCGGGCAGCTCCACAGTGATCAGGCCGTCCTTGACGACGACGTCCCCGTTGGCGACCGGGGCGACCCGGTCCTGGTCGTCGACGGTGTTCTTCGCGTCCCGGTCGGCGTCCGTGAGCGTCGAGACCGTCACGTCCCCGACCTGCACCGACGATGCGTCGATCTCCAGGGTCATCGGGGTCTCCAGGTCGCGGTTGACCGCGAACACGGTGACCGACCCGTCCTCGCCCGCCACCGCGACCGAGTGGAGGGCCGAGACCTCGCCGTACTTCTTCGTGTCGAAGGCGGGGGAGTCGGCGTTGACGTTCAGGACCGTGCCGCGCCCGTACTTCGAGGCCTCGGCGAACGGGAAGAACGTGGTCTGGCGCCACGCGGGCCCGCCCGGCTCGGTCATGATCGGCGCGATCACGTTGACCAGCTGCGCCAGGCACGCCGCGGTCACGCGGTCCGAGCGCCGCAGCAGCGTGATGAGCAGCGACCCGAACACGACCGCGTCCATCGCCGAGTAGTGGTCCTCCAGCTGGCGCGGGGCGATCGACCACGGCTCGGGGCGCTCGCCGGTGGGCGCGGTCTGGTACCACACGTTCCACTCGTCGAAGGAGATGTTGATCTTCTTGTCGCTCTTGAGCTTCGCGCCCACCGCGTCGGCGGTGGCGATCACCCCGTCGATGAACAGCTCCATGTCCTGCGCCGAGGCCATGAAGGAGGTGACGTCGCCGTCGAGCGGGTGGTAGTAGGCGTGCGCGGAGATGTAGTCGACCGACTCGTACGTGTGGGTGAGGACCTCGTTCTCCCACGCGCCGAAGAACGGCATGCCGCGCGAGGACGAGCCGCACGCGACCAGGTCGAGGTCGTCGGAGCCGTCGATGAACCGCAGCGACCGGGCGGTCTGGTCGGCGATGCGGCCGTACTCGGTGGCGGTGCGCTGGCCGATCTGCCAGGGGCCGTCCATCTCGTTGCCCAGGCACCACAGCTTGATGCCGTAGGGCTCCTCGTCGCCGTGGGAGCGGCGCAGGTCCGACCAGTAGGTGCCCCCGGGGTGGTTGGCGTACTCGAACAGGTCGAGGGCCTCCTGGAGGCCGCGGGTGCCGAGGTTGACGGCCATGTTCGGCTCGACGTCGACGGTGCGGCAGAACTTCATGAACTCGCCGAGGCCGAACTGGTTGGTCTCGGTGGTGCCCCACGCGAGGTCGAGGCGGCGGGGCCGGTCCTCCTTGGGGCCGACGCCGTCCTCCCACCGGTAGCCGGAGACGAAGTTCCCGCCGGGGTAGCGGATCATGGTCGGGCCCAGCTCGCGGATGAGGTCGAGGACGTCCTCGCGGAGGCCGTCGGCGTTCGCGGTCGGGTGCTCGGGCTCGTAGATGCCCGTGTAGACGCACCGGCCGAGGTGCTCGACGAACGACCCGAACAGCCTGTCGGGGACCTCGGCGACGGTGAAGCGGGGGTCGAACTCGATGCGTGCGCGGTGGTGGTCGGCCATGATCGCCTCCGGTAGGGACTGCGTGGTGAACGGTAACCCGGGCACCCTGGAGTCCCGGTAGCCGTGACGCTACCAAAGATTGCTTTACCGGTACAGTACCGGGGTCGTCAGAGTTCGAGGGCCGTCGAGGCCCGCGCGATCAGCTCCGGCTGGAACACGACGTTGCGGTGCGTGTGCTCCGTGCCTTCGGCGATCTCGTCGAACAGGAGCTGCGCGGCGGTCCTCCCGAGCTGGGCCCGCGGCTGGCGCACCGACGAGAGCGGCACGGCCGCGGCGGCGGCGAAGTCGATGTCGTCGTAGCCGACGATCGCGCACTCCTGCGGGACCTTCACGCCGTGCATCGTCAACCCCTGGAGCGCGCCGAGCGCCACGAGGTCGTTGGCGCAGAACACGGCCGTGGGCCGGTCCTCGCGCCCGAGCATCGCCTCCACGGCCTCGCGCCCGGCCTGGAAGTTCAGGCCCGGGGTCGCGAACACCTCCAGCTCGACGCCCGCGTCCTCGCACACCTCCCGGCAGCCCTCGTAGCGGTCGGCGACCTGCGGGATCGCCGAGGGTCCGCCGATGAACGCGATCCGCCGGTGCCCGCGCTCGACCAGGTGCCTCGCGGCCAGGCGCCCGCCCGCGACGTCGTCGACGGCCACCGAGCAGTGCGGGTGGCGGCCCGCGCCGCGGTCGACCAGGACCACGGGGATGTCGTGCCCGGTGAGCCGCTCGATCCACGACGCCGACGAGTCGTCCACCGGGGTGATGAGCAGGCCCAGGACCCGCTGCTCCTCAAGGAGTTCCAGGTGCCGCCGCTCGCGGCGCACGTCCTCGCCGGAGTCGCACACGGTCACCACGCCGCCCGCGGACTCCACCAGGGGCTCGGCGCCGCGGACCACGTCGGTGAAGAACGGGTTGGCCACGTCGAGGACCACGATCGCGACGGTGCGGCTGCGTCCGGCCCGCAGCTGGCGCGCGGAGTCGTTGCGCACGTAGCCGAGATCGGCGATGGCGGCGAGCACGCGCGCCCTGGTCTCCTCGGCGACGGCCTCGGGCCGGTTGAGCACATTGGAGACCGTCCCGACCGAGACGCCGGCCGCTCGCGCGACGTCTTTCATACTGGTAGTGGTCATGGTCACCTCAATGAGTCTATCGGGGGGCGGGGGTGCAGGCGGCCCGCCGATTGAAACGGTTCAACCGTGAACGGCGAGCTTGAGGAGCATATACCGAACCGTGTTCGAATTTCTTCCCGGCCGCGGCTTGACAAGCGCTTGCTTCCCGTTCTACGTTATCGAAATCCGTTCATGAAACGATTCAAAAACACGGCGTTCACACGCCGGAGCCCGCACCCTCCTGGGAGGAACCCCGTGACCGCTGCGCCACCCACCCGCGTGTGCTTCACCCTCCGCGTCAGACCCGACCGCATCGAGGAGTACAAGGAGCGCCACGCCGCCGTGTGGCCCGACATGCTCCGCGCCCTCGCCGCGACCGGCTGGACGAACTACTCCCTGTTCCTGGGCGAGGACGGCCTCCTCGTCGGCTACCTGGAGACCCCCGACTTCGACGCCGCCCGCGAGGCCATGGCCCGCACCGACGTCAACGCCCGCTGGCAGGAGTCGATGGCCCCGTTCTTCGAGGGCACCGGCGGCGCGCACGCCGACGACGCGTTCAACGTCCTCACCGAAGTGTTCAACCTGGAGACCCAACTGGCCGCGGCCGACGCCGCCGCTGAAGGAGCCCGCAAATGAGCGACCGCACACCGTACGCCAAGCAGGTCCTCGCGGGCCAGAGCATCGAGATGCCCTCCTGGGCGTTCGGGAACTCCGGCACCCGCTTCAAGGTCTTCGCCCAGCAGGGCGTCCCGCGCGACCCGTACGAGAAGCTCGCCGACGCCGCCCAGGTCCACAAGTACACCGGCGCCGCCGGGTCCGTCGCCCTCCACATCCCCTGGGACAAGGTCGAGGACTACGCCGACCTCGCCCGCCACGCCGCGGACCTGAACGTGCGCATCGGGACCATCAACTCGAACACGTTCCAGGACGACGACTACATGCTCGGCTCGGTCTGCCACCCCGACGCGAAGGTCCGCCGCAAGGCCGTCGACCACCTCCTCGAATGCGTCGACATCATGGACGCCACCGGCGCGGCCGACCTCAAGCTCTGGTTCGCCGACGGCACCAACTACCCCGGCCAGGACTCCATCTCCGGGCGCCAGGACCGCCTCGCCGAGTCCCTCGCCGAGGTCTGCGCCCGCCTCGGCGACCACCAGCGGCTCCTGCTCGAATACAAGCTGTTCGAGCCGTCGTTCTACACCACCGACGTCCCCGACTGGGGCACCGCCTACGCGCACTGCCTCAAGCTCGGCCCCAAGGCCCACGTCGTCATCGACACCGGCCACCACGCGCCCGGCGTCAACATCGAGTTCATCGTGGCGTTCCTGCTGCGCGAAGGCAAGCTCGGCGGCTTCGACTTCAACTCCCGGTTCTACGCCGACGACGACCTCATGGTCGGCGCCGCCGACCCGTTCCAGCTCTTCCGGATCCTCCACGAGCTCACCCTCCAGGACGTCCTCCTCCCCGATTCGGGCATCGCCTACATGCTCGACCAGTGCCACAACATCGAGCCGAAGATCCCCGGCCAGATCCGCTCGATCATGAACGTGCAGGAGGCGACCGCCAAGGCCCTCCTGGTCGACCACGACGCGCTCGCCGCCGCGCAGCAGGCCGGCGACGTGCTCGGCGCGAACGCGGTCCTCATGGACGCCTACAACACCGACGTGCGCCCGCTCCTGGCCGAGGTCCGCGCCGAGAAGGGCCTCGCCGCAGACCCCATGGCCGCGTACGCCGCCTCCGGGTACGCCGAGGAGATCAAGGCCGCCCGCGTCGGCGGCGCCCAGGCCGGATGGGGTGCGTAAGTGAGCGCTGTCAACGACCTGATCACCCGCTCGAACCGCCTGGGGGCGGACAAGCGGAACACGAACTTCGCGGGCGGGAACACCTCCGCGAAGGGCGCCGAGACCGATCCGGTCACCGGCGAGGACGTCGAGCTGCTGTGGGTCAAGGGCTCCGGCGGCGACCTCGGCACCCTCAAGGAGTCCGGGCTCGCCGTGCTGCGCCTGGACCGCCTGCGCGCCATGGTCGACACCTACCCGGGTGTCGATGACGAAGACGTCATGGTCGAGCGGTTCGACTACTGCCTCCACGGCCGCGGCGGCGCCGCCCCCTCGATCGACACCGCGATGCACGGCCTCGTCGACGCCGCACATGTGGACCACCTGCATCCCGACTCCGGGATCGCGTTCGCGACCGCCGCCGACGGGCCCGCGCTCACCGAAGCCTGCTTCGGCGGCCGGGTCGTGTGGGTGGACTGGCGCCGCCCCGGCTTCCAGCTGGGCCTGGACATCGCCGCGATCAAGAAGGCGAACCCGCAGGCGATCGGCTGCATCCTCGGCGGCCACGGCATCACCGCCTGGGGCGCGACCTCCGAGGAGTGCGAAGCGAACTCCCTGGAGATCATCCGCGGCTGCGAGACCTACCTCGCTGAGCACGGCAAGCCGGACCCGTTCGGCGACAAGGTCGCCCAGTGGGCCCCGCTCGGAGAGGCCGAGCGCCGCGAGCGCGCCGCCGCCCTTGCGCCCGTCGTGCGCGGCCTCGCCTCGACCGACCACCGGCAGGTCGGGCACTTCACCGACGCCCCGGAGGTCCTCGACTTCCTCGCCTCGGCCGAGATGCCGCGCCTGGCCGCCCTGGGCACCTCCTGCCCGGACCACTTCCTGCGCACCAAGGTCCGGCCCCTGGTCCTGGAGACCGCCGCCGACGCGCCCCTTGCGGACGTGATCGCGCAGCTCCAGGAGCGCCACGCGGCCTACCGCGAGGAGTACCGCGCCTACTACGAGCGCTATGCGACCGAGGACTCCCCGGCGATCCGCGGCGCGGACCCGGCGATCGTGCTGGTCCCGGGTATCGGCATGTTCTCCTTCGGCGCCGACAAGCAGACCGCGCGCGTCGCGGCGGAGTTCTACGTCAACGCGATCAACGTGATGCGCGGGGCCGAGTCGGTCTCCGCGTACGAGCCGATCGCCGAGTCCGAGAAGTTCCGCATCGAGTACTGGTCCCTCGAAGAGGTCAAGCTCCAGCGCCGCCCCAGGCCCAAGCCGCTCGCCGGGCGCGTCGCGCTGGTGACCGGCGCGGCCGGTGGCATCGGCAAGGCCACGGCCGAGCGCCTCGCGGCCGAAGGCGCCTGCGTCGTGATCGCCGACCTCGACGCGGAAAAGGCTGCCGCCGCGGCGGCCGAGATCGGATCGGCCGACGTCGCGGTCGGGGTGTCCTGCAACGTCACCGATGAAAGCGCGATCAAGTCCGCATTGGACGCGGCCGCGCTCGCGTTCGGCGGCGTCGACCTCGTCGTCAACAACGCCGGGCTCTCCCTGTCCAAGCCGCTGCTCGACACCACGGCCGCGGACTGGGACCTCCAGCACGACGTCATGGCGAAGGGCTCATTCCTCGTCTCCCGCGAGGCCGCGCGCCTCATGATCGCGCAGGGCCTGGGCGGCGACATCGTCTACATCGCCTCGAAGAACTCGGTGTTCGCCGGCCCCAACAACATCGCGTACTCCGCGACCAAGGCCGACCAGGCACACCAGGTGCGCCTCCTCGCCGCCGAGCTGGGGGAGCACGGCATCCGCGTCAACGGCGTCAACCCCGACGGCGTCGTGCGCGGCTCCGGCATCTTCGCCTCCGGGTGGGGCGCGAACCGCGCGGCCGTCTACGGCGTCAAGGAAGAGGAGCTCGGCCAGTACTACGCGGGCCGGACCCTGCTCAAGCGCGAAGTGCTCCCGTCCTCGGTCGCCGATGCCGTCTACGCGCTCGTCGGCCCCGACCTGGGTCTGACCACCGGCGTCCACATCCCCGTGGACTCCGGCAACCCGCAGGGCTTCCTGCGGTGACGGTACTGGCAGCCGTCGACCTCGGCGCGTCCTCCGGACGCGTCATGGCCGCCCGCGTCGTGGACGGGGACCGGATCGGCCTCACCGAGGCCGCCCGGTTCCCCAACCGCGCCGTCCAGGTCCGCGGGCGCCTGTACTGGGACGTCCTCGGCCTGTGGTCCGGCGTTCTCGACGGCCTGCGCGCCGTCGGCGAGGCGGCCGCGATCGGCGTGGACTCCTGGGCCGTCGACTACGGCCTCCTCGACGCCGACGGCCACCTCCTCGCCAACCCCTACTGCTACCGGGACGCCCGCGGCGCCAAGGCTAAAGCCGACGTCCTCGCCCGCACCACCCCCGAGACCCTGTTCGCGCTCACCGGCATCCAGCCGCAGCCGTTCAACACCGTCTTCCAGCTCACCGCCGACGCGCCCGGCGCCCACCGCGCCCTCCTCGTCCCCGACCTGCTCACCTACTGGCTCAGCGGCGAGGCCGCCTGGGAGGCCACGAACGCCTCCACTACCGGGCTACTCGACCCCGCCACCGGCGACTGGTCCGCAGCCGCCGCCGACGCTGCCGGGATCGACCTGGGCCTCCTCGGCCCGGTCACCCCCACCGGCACCGTCCTCGGCCCGGTCCTCCCCGAGATCGCCGACGCCACCGGCCTCGCCGCCGCCACTCAGGTGATCGCGACCGCCAGCCACGACACCGCCGCCGCCGTCGCCGCCGTCCCCTACGAAGGCCCGAACGCCGCCTACATCTCCTGCGGCACCTGGTCCCTCGTCGGCACCGAACGCGACACCCCGATCGCCACCCCCGCGGCACTCGACGCCGGGTTCACCAACGAGCGCGGCGCCGACGGCACGATCCGCTTCCTGCGCAACGTCGCCGGACTCTGGCTCCTCTCCGAGTCCGTCGACACCTGGCGCCGCAGGGGCCACGACATCGACCTCGCCGACCTCCTCGACGCCGCAGGAAAAGAGGAGCGCCTGCGCTCGGTCGTCGACCCCGACGACCCCCGCTTCGCCGACCCCGGCGACATGCCCGAGCGCCTCCGCGCCTACTGCGCCGAGACCGGCCAGCCGGTCCCCGAGACCCCCGCCCAGATCGCCGCGTGCATCCTCGACTCCCTCGCGCTCGCGCACCGCCGCGCGATCGACGCCCTCGAAGCCCTCACCGGCGGGGCGGTCGACACGATCCACATCGTCGGCGGCGGCTCCAAGAACGCCCTCCTGTGCCAGCTCACCGCCGACGCCACCGGCCGCCCCGTGCTCGCCGGACCCGACGAGGCCACCGCCCTCGGCAACGCCCTCGTCCAGGCCCAGGCCCTCGGCCTCATCGGCCCCGGACCCGACGCCCGCCGCGCCGCGGCCCGCGCCTCCGCGCAGCCCAGGCGCCACGAACCCCAAGGGCCGCAAGACCCCTGGGAGCAAGCCACCCGACGACTGTCGGGACCGCCTCAATAGATCCCGAAGGCCCGCCCTCGGCGGGACCCCTCATTTCAGAAGGAGCAATCAACGATGATCCGCCATCCTCACCGCCTGCGGCGCCGATCCCTCCTCACGGGCGCCTCGGCCGCCGCCGTGCTGGCCGCCGCCGCGGCCTGCGGCGACGACGGGCCCGCGGGCACCGCCGACGACCCGATCGAGATCAGCTTCGAATGGTGGGGCGACGAGACCCGCGCCGACCTCACCAACCAGGTCATCGACCTGTTCCAGCAGAAGAACGAGGGCATCAAGGTCAAGGCGAACTTCGCCGACTTCCCGACCTACTGGGAGGGCATGGCCGGCCGCATGGCCTCGCGCGACCTGCCCGACGTCTTCCAGATGGACTACTCGCGCCTGCGCCAGTTCGGCGGCGCCGGGATGCTCCTGCCGCTCGAAGGCGTCGTCAAGACCGACGACTTCCGGGAGGGCTTCCTCGACACCGCCAAGCTCGACGGCCAGCTCATCGCCGTCCCGGCCGCGGGCAACACCCTCGGCCTGATCTACCGCTCCGACTGGTTCGAGCAGCACGGCATCGCCACCCCCGCCCCCGGCTACACCTGGGAGCAGTACGGCGCCGACATCGCCGCCCTCACCCCCGCCCTCGGCGAGGGCAAGTGGGGCGGCGGCGACTGGGCCGGGCAGTACCACTTCATGGAGCTGTGGCTGCGCCAGCAGGGCGGCTCGTTCTACACCGAGGACGGCAAGGCCCTCAACTTCACCAAGGAGCAGCTCGCCGAGTGGTGGGCCACCACCGCGGACCTGTACGCCGCGGGCAACGTCCCGCCGGTCGAGACCACCATCGAATGGACCGAGGACGGCCTCGTCCAGGACGCCCTCGCCTCCGAGATCGGCTGGGACAACTTCATGCCCGGCTTCTCGCCGACCGTTGCCGAGAACGGCGGCACGCTCGCCCTCGCCGCCCCGCCGAGCCTCGACCCCGGCAACCTCGGCCTCTACCTCAAGCCCTCGATGCAGCTGGTCATCTCCGGCACCACCGAGCAGCCCGAGGCGGCCGCCAAGTTCATCGACTTCTTCCTCGGCGACCCCGAGGCGATCGCGATCCTCGGCACCAACCGCGGCATCCCGGCCACCAACACCGGCCTGGAGAACGTCGAGCTCGACGAGTACGCGCAGGCCGTCCTCGACTACGAGGCCAGCGTCTCCGAGTACCTGACGACCCCGCCGCCCGCCCCGCCCGCCGCCACCGGCGCCATCGAGGTCAAGTTCGGCGAGATCTACCAGCAGGTCCAGTACGCGGCCATGACCACCACCGAAGCGGCCGACCTCTTCTTCACCGAGGCCGAGACCCTCCTCGCCTCCGAGCAGTAGTCCCTCCCAGGGCCGCGCGGCGCCCCGTTCGTCGCGCGGCCCGAAAGCCAACGCCGATAAGGAACCTCACCGTGACAGCTCCTCCGACCGCGGCCCCGCCCGCGGCAGACGAGGCCGGAGCCACCGCGCAGGCGAAGAAGCAGAAGGGCGCCGCCAAGCGCCGCCCCTCCCTCTCCCGCCGCGGCGAACTGCTCACCGGCTACACCTTCATGACCCCGTGGATCATCGGTTCGCTGGTGTTCACCGTCGGGCCCATGCTGTGGTCGCTGTACCTCTCGTTCACCGACTACCACCTCGTCCTCGGCGGCGACTTCATCGGCTTCGAGAACTACCGTGCCATGTTCGAGGACCCGATGTTCGCGCGGGCCGTCAAGGTCACGCTCCTGTACGTCGTCCTCGCCGTCCCGCTGAAGCTCCTCGCGTCCCTCGCCGTCGCCATGCTCCTCACCCAGAAGCGCCGCGGCATCGGCTTCTACCGGGCCGCGTTCTACATGCCCTCGCTCATCGCCATGAGCGTCGGCATGGCCCTGGTCTGGAAGGCGCTCTTCGCCGCCGACGGCCCCCAGGACCAGTTCATGAGCCTCTTCGGCTGGGAGGGCGGCGGGTTCATCGGCAACCCCGACGTCTCCATCCTCATGCTCGTGCTCCTCAGCGTCTGGACCTTCGGCGCGCCCATGGTCATCTTCATGGCCGGGCTCCTCCAGGTCCCCGGCGAGCTCTACGAGGCCGCCGAAGTCGACGGCGCCGGCAAGTGGCACCGGTTCGTGCACATCACGATCCCCATGCTCTCCCCGGTCATCTTCTTCAACGTGCTCATGGAGACCGTCCACGCGTTCCAGATGTTCGGCCCCGCCTTCATCATCGGCGGCACCGCGGGCGGCCCCGCCTGGTCCACGCTCTTCTACACCGTGCGCATCTACGCGCTGGCCTTCGTCGACCTGCGCATGGGCTACGCGTCCGCATGGGCGTGGATGCTCGTGCTCGCCGTCGGCGTGGTCACCCTCATCATGTTCCGCGCCGCCAAGAACCTCGTCTACTACGCGGGGGAGGACAACCGATGACCCACACCCGTCGCCCCACCCAACCGGCTCGCTTCGCTCGCCTCTCCCCAAACCGGAGTGAACGCTGATGACTGCTGAAGCAACCACCGAACCCCGAGTCGTCGGCCGCCGCCAGCGCACCGCCGGAGAAAAAGGCCGCTCCGTCCTGTGGCACCTGTGCCTCCTGGCGTCCCTCGTCGTCGTCCTCTACCCGGCGTTCTGGGTCCTCACCGCGTCCATCAAACCCAACGCGGACATCATCACCGACCTGTCGCCGATCCCCGCGACGATCACGTGGGAGAACTTCGCGAGCGCCTTCGACGGCCTCGCCGGGGTCCCCCTGTGGCGGTTCTTCTGGAACTCGTTCGTCATCGCCGCCCTGTCCGTGATCGGCATCGTCGTCTCCTGCTCGATCACCGCCTACGCCCTGGGCCGCCTGGAGTTCCCCGGGCGCAAGGCCATGTTCGCCGTCGTCATCGCGACACTGCTGCTGCCCGGCCAGGTCATGCTCATCCCGCAGTACCTGATCTTCTCCGAGCTCGACGTCGTCAACACGATCTTCCCGCTCGTCATCGGCAAGTTCCTCGCCCTCGACGCGTTCTTCGTGTTCATGTACATCCAGTTCCTGCGCGGCATCCCCCGCGAACTCGA
Source organism: Glycomyces artemisiae (assembly GCF_003002955.1). GTDB lineage: Bacteria > Actinomycetota > Actinomycetes > Mycobacteriales > Micromonosporaceae > Glycomyces > Glycomyces artemisiae. The sequence continues at coordinate 277,089 of NZ_PVTJ01000008.1, read as the reverse complement.
CCAGGCCGCGACCATCGACGGCGCCGGGCACTTCCGCATCTTCTTCTCGATCATGCTGCCGCTGCTGCGCCCCGCGATCGTGACCTCCTCGATCTTCACGTTCATCGGCTCCTGGAACGACTTCATGGGCCCGTTGATCTACCTGCACGAGATCGAGAAGTTCCCGCTGCCGCGGCTCCTCCAGTCCTACAACAACACCGAGGCCGTCTCGAACTACGGCGGCATGATGGCGATGACGCTGCTGTCGCTCGTCCCCGTGGTGCTGTTCTTCCTGGTCTTCCAGAAGTTCCTCATCAAGGGCATCGCCACCTCCGGGGTCAAGGGCTGATGGCCGCCATCGCAAGACCGAGACGGCAGGCGTTCGGCGAGGGCTTCGCGCTCTTCGCCGAGTGCCTGCTGACCGGCGTCTGGTTCGCCCTCGCCGCAATCCCGGTCGTGACGGTCCCGGCCGCGCTGGCGGCCGCGTCCCGGCACCTGCGGGCCTTCTCGGAAGGGGACCCGACGTCGTGGGGCTCGTTCTGGGCGGACTTCCGCGAGGCGTGGCGCACCGGCTGGAAGACCGGCCTCGCGATGATCGGCGCGGCCCTGGTCCTGTCGCTCAACCTCGCGGTGCTCGCGCAGGAGGGCGTGCCGGGCCGGCCCGGGTTCGCGCTGGCGACGTTCGTCGTCGCAGGGCTCGCGGCGACGGTCCTGCTGCGGGCCGCCGCGGAGTGGGCCCCGGGGGAGCGGTGGCGGGACCTGTTCGCCCGCGCCCTCGACGGCACCCGCACCGATCTCGGCGGCACGGGGATCCTCCTGGGCGGCGTGGCGGTGCTGGCGGCGACCGCGTGGGCCCTGTGGCTCCTGGCGGTGCCGATGGCCGGGTGCCTGGCGGGGGCCGCGGTGGCGGTGCGCCGCAGGGCGCTCCAGCGGGCGGAGGAGGACGCAGGGGAGTAGTCCTCACGGCCGAGTCGGGGCGCCTGGGCCTACTGCCGCAGAAGGACGGGTATTCCTTCCAGCGACGGGTGTCGATGCTTGCTAGCGTGGGGAGACCACCCCCAGTGGTCCGGCCGTCACGGCCGCGCCCGTGAACCCGCACGGAGGCAACCATGTCCGACACCTCGCCCCCCAAGACCCGCCCTGGATCGGTCACCCTCGCGGTGTGGCTCCAGATCCTCCTGGCCCTGTTCCTGCTCGCGCAGACGGCCCTGAGCTTCGTCTACGGCCCCGACGCCGCCGACGCGGCCGAGGACGCCCTCGAAGCGCAGGGCGTGGCCATGTCCGACCTGCCCCAGGGCACCTCGTTCGAGTCCGGCCCCGGCGCGCTCGTGTTCAACATCGTGCTCGCCGCGCTCCTCGTGGTGCTCGCGCTCCTCAACGGCGCCGGGAAGCGCCCGGCCCGCGTCCTCACGTGGGTCCTCCAGCCGATCATCCTGGTGTGCACGCTCGCCGGGATGCTGTCGACGCTGTTCCTCTCCCAGTTCCTGTCCTACGCGTTCGAGAACTCCGGCGACGAGACCCTGGAGGCCCTCGACGTCGACGCGATCGTGGACGCCGTCACCGGCGCCTACCCGTCCTGGACCGCGGTCGTCTCCTACGGCGCCCTCGCCCTGGGCATCCTCGGCTCGCTGCTGGTGATCGTCCTGCTGGCCGTGCCCTCCGCGAACGCCTACTTCCGCAAGGAGGAGCCGGAGAAGTTCATCCCCGGCGCCCCGCCCGCCTAGGCCCGTACGGCACCCGATTCGAGACCCGGGCCGATCCCACAGGATCGGCCCGGGTTGTTTCCTATCACGTTTTGCATAAGAGTTATATCGACTCCGAGGCGTACCGCCTCTTGTGGAATCGCGGCCCCACCTCGGCCTCGGGTCACGATAACGCCGGGCTTCGCCCGTCAGCTACACAAGCAAGGGCTCGAATTTCCGCGGTACGCGTGTCGGTGCCTACGGCTAGAATCGCGGTACACCCACCGAAGCGAAACGAAACGACCACACACCGCTCGCCCGCCGGCGAGCGAGAGGAGACCGACCCAGGGCACCGGGCCGCCACGGCGACCGGCGCCGCCGAGAGGAACACCTTGAGCAAGTCAGCCGATGCAGCGCCGCCCGCCGGATGGGGCGTGTGGACCTGGCCCAACCTGGTCACCGCCGTGCGCCTCCTCGGCATCCCGCTGTTCTGCTACCTCCTCCTCGGCACCCAGTACTACTGGCAGGCCGCGGTCGTCCTCGCCGTCGGCTCCGGCACCGACTGGGTCGACGGACAGCTGGCCCGCCACCTCAACCAGGTCTCCAAGCTCGGGCGGCTCCTCGACCCGTTCGTCGACCGGCTCTACATCCTCACCGCGCTCCTGGCCCTCACCTACGTGGGCCTGCTGCCGTGGCTGTTCACCCTCGCCGCGCTCGCCCGCGAGGCCGTCATGGTCGGCATGGTCATCGTGCTGCGCTGGCACGGCCACGCCCCGCCCCAAGTTCACTTCCTCGGCAAGGCCTCCACGACGATCGTGTTCTGCACGTTCCCGGTGCTCGTCATCGCCGGGCTCGTGCCCGAGGCCGACTTCTGGGCCAAGCCCCTCGGCTGGGCCCTCGCCTGGTGGGGCCTGGGCCTGTACTGGCTCGCGGCCCTGGTCTACCTGCGGCAGGCCCGCGGGCTCCTCAAAGCAGGGAGCCCCCGCACCGAGGTCGCGGCGTGAGCAGGGAAGCGGTCCCACCGCTGCTTCTGGAAGCGGCGTTCCGTCACGCGGTCGCCGCCCCGCCGCAACGTCCGTTCTGACGGGCGATACCGTCATGGACGTCCGACCCCGCAACAGGGCGGGGCGCTCGCAGAGGGGGGCACCAGGTGATTCCGGAAGAACTGCGCTATACGGCGGAGCACGAGTGGGTCGAGCGCCGCGACGGCAACGTCGTGCGCATCGGCATCACCGAGTTCGCGCAGAACGCGCTGGGCGACGTCGTATTCGTCCAACTTCCGGAGGCCGGTGCCGAGGTCCGGGCCGGCGAGGTGGTCGGCGAAGTCGAGTCGACCAAGAGCGTCTCCGACGTGTACGCTCCCCTGACCGGTAAGATTCTTGCGTGCAATGACGAATTGTCGGAATCCCCGGAATTGGTGAACAGCGACCCCTATGCGGCGGGCTGGATGTTCGACATCGAAGTCGAGGATGCCGGCTCGCTCAGTGCTTTGCTCGACGCCGGAGCATATGCGAAGCTTACGGAGTGACCAGAGGGTCCAGACTTGCTAGAAGGTGGCAATCCCATGACGCGTTCGAATGACGAGTTCCCTCCGCCGGATGTCACGGCCACGATGAACCTGTCCGCCCTGCAGGAGGGCGGCGAGGTCGACGCGGAGCTCAACTCCGCCCGGTTGGCGGACTCCCTCCCGGCGGGCACCGCGTTGCTGGTGGTCCGCCGCGGACCGAACGCCGGTGCGCGCTTCCTCCTCAACACCGAGGTGACGACCTCAGGGCGCCATCCCGACTCCGACATCTTCCTCGACGACGTGACCGTCTCGCGGCGCCACGCCGAGTTCCACCGCGACGCGGCCGGTTTCACCGTGCGCGATGTGGGCAGCCTGAACGGGACCTACGTGAACCGCGAACGCGTGGAGACCGCGGGCCTCGGCAACGGCGACGAGGTGCAGATCGGCAAGTTCCGCCTGGTGTTCATCTCCGGCCCCAAGCCGGCCGCCTGACCCCGGCGCCGTACCCCGGCGCGCGCTGCGCGCGCGTCATCGGCGCAGTAGGCTGAGAGTCTCAGGACCCGCCCGGGTTTCCCTGGCGGGTCCTTATCATTTGACGGCGATACCGTTGGAGGCGTTACCGGTGCGGATGATGACCGTGGTCGGGGTCCGCGTGGAACTCCCGAGCAACCAGCCGGTGGTGCTCCTGAAAGAGGTCGACGGGAATCGATACCTGCCGATCTGGATCGGGACGGTCGAGGCCGCCGCGATCGCCTACCAGCAGCAGGACGTGCAGCTCTCCCGTCCGCTGACCCACGACCTGATCCGCGACGTGCTCGACGCCCTCGACGTGACGCTCACGTCGGTGGAGATCACCGAGCTGCGCGACACGATCTACTTCGCGGAGCTCGTCCTCGACGGGCGCACGCGCGTCTCCTCCCGCTCCTCCGACGCGATCGCGATCGCGCTGCGCACGGAGGCCCCGATCTGGTGCGCCGACGCCGTCCTCGACGAGGCCGGGGTGGTCCTGCCGGACACCCAGGAGGACGAGGTGGAGAAGTTCCGGGAGTTCCTCGAAGAGGTCACGCCCGAGGACTTCGAGGAGAACCGCTGACCCCTCGCGGACGGGTCGAGGTTTTCTCTGGTTCAGCCCATGGTGGAGGGTCGCGGCGTTTAGGCTCAGCCCGTAGTGCACCGCTGAGCTCGGAGGACGCGCCATGGACGCCCACAGTGAACCCTCGGGACGCCAGGTGGTCCCGCCCAGTCAGATCCGCGGCTGGCGGGGGACGGCGGCGTGCCGGGTCGTGGGGATCACCTACCGGCAGCTCGACTACTGGGCGCGCACGGGCCTCGTGGAGCCGAGCATCCGGGCGGCGTCGGGCTCGGGGTCGAACCGGCTCTACTCGTTCCGCGACATCATCGTCCTGAAGGTCATCAAGCGGCTCCTCGACGCGGGCGTCTCGCTGCAGAACATCCGCAAGGCCGTCGAGGCGCTGCGGTCGCGCGGCGTGAAGGACCTCGCCGAGATCACGCTCATGTCCGACGGCTCGACGGTGTACGAGTGCCGGTCCGCGGGCGAGGTCATCGACCTGCTGCGCGGCGGCCAGGGCGTCTTCGGCATCGCGGTCCGCTCGACGGTGACCGAGGTGATGGGACGCCTGGCGACGCTGCCGGGCGAGGCCCCGGTGAAGGCCCCGACGCAGCTGCACGCGCCCGATCAGGCGGCCGTGGGCCACACGACGGGCGTGCCCGTTCGCCGACGCGGGGCGTCCTGACCTACCATGGCGGCAGAGCCGGAAAACCGGGCGGGAGAGATCGTGGGCCTCATGCGCTACACGGCACCGAAGGGGCAAGTCCCTCGCTTCAAACTCTCAGGTACCAGGACCGTTCGGAACAGGCCGCTCTGAAGCCGCTCACCCGGTGACAGACGAGGGGATGCCAGTGTCGTCCCATGTCACCGGAGGTACCGTGACCGACCGTTCCGCTTTCGCCGCCCGCCACATCGGCACCGACCCCGCCGACCAGGACGCCATGCTCAAGGCGGTCGGGTACCCGAGCCTCGACGCGCTCATGGACGCGTGCATGCCCGCGCTCATCCGCTCCTCCGACGGCCTGGCCCTGCCCGACGCCGTCACCGAGACCGAGGCGCAGGCCGAGCTCCAGGGCCTCGCCGACCAGAACCGGCCCATGCGGTCGATGATCGGCCTGGGCTACTTCGGCACCCACACCCCCGCGGTGATCCGCCGCAACGTCCTCGAAAACCCCTCCTGGTACACCGCGTACACGCCCTACCAGGCGGAGATCTCCCAAGGGCGCCTTGAGGCGCTGCTCAACTTCCAGACCATGGTCGCCGACCTGACGGGCCTGCCCGTAGCCGGTGCGAGCCTCCTCGACGAGGCCACCGCCGCGGCCGAGGCGATGCTGCTCGCGCGCCGGGCCGCCAAGCGCGGCGCCGGGGACGTGTTCGCCGTCGACGCGCGCGTGCTCCCGCAGACCCTCGCGGTCCTCAAGACCCGCGCCGAGCCGGTCGGCATCGACCTCCAGGTGACCGACCTGTGCTCCGGAGTCCCGGAGGGCGCCTTCGGGATCCTCCTCCAGTACCCGGGCGCCGACGGCGCTGTGCGCGACTGGAGCGCGGTCGCGGACGCCGCCCACGCGCAGGGCGCCCTCGTCACCGTCGCGGCCGACCTGCTCGCGCTGACGCTCCTCGCGGCGCCGGGCGAGTTCGGGGCGGACATCGCCGTGGGCTCGACGCAGCGGTTCGGGATGCCGATGGGCTTCGGCGGCCCGCACGCGGGCTACATGGCCGTCGCGGAGCAGCTCCAGCGGCAGCTGCCGGGCCGCCTGGTGGGCGTCTCGCGCGACTCGGGCGACAAGCCCGCGCTGCGCCTCGCGCTCCAGGCGCGCGAGCAGCACATCCGCCGCGAGAAGGCCACCAGCAACATCTGCACCGCGCAGGTGCTGCCCGCGGTCATCGCGTCCTCGTTCGCCGTCTGGCACGGCCCCCAGGGCCTGCGCGCCATCGCCGAGCACGCCGCCGCCCAAGCCGCGCGCCTGGCCGCGTCCCTCACCGCCGCCGGGATCGCCCTCGGCTCCGAGGCGTTCTTCGACACCGTCACCGCCACGGTGCCCGGCCGCGCGGACGCGATCGTCGCCTCGGCCGCCGACCGCGGCGTGAACCTGCGCCGCGTTGACGCCGACACCGTCGCGGCCTCCTGCGACGAGACCACGACCGACGCCGACCTCGACGCGGTGTGCGCCGCGTTCGGCGTCCCCCTCGCCGCTCCGGCCGCCGCCGCGGTCCCCGCCGGACTCGCGCGCGAGTCCGCGTACCTGACGCACCCGGTGTTCACCGCCCACCACTCCGAGACGGCGATGATGCGCTACCTCAAGCGCCTCGCCGACATGGACTACGGGCTCGACCGCGGCATGATCCCGCTCGGGTCGTGCACGATGAAGCTCAACGCGGCCGCGGAGATGGAGCCGATCTCCTGGCCCGCGTTCGCCGACGTCCACCCCCTCGCCCCGGCCGACCAGACCCGCGGCTGGCGGGCCCTGATCGACCAGCTCGAAGGCTGGCTCGCCGACGTGTGCGGCTACGCCGCCGTCTCCGTGCAGCCCAACGCCGGCTCCCAGGGCGAGCTCGCCGGGCTCCTCGCCATCCGCGCCTGGCAGCACGACCGCGGCGAGACCGGCCGCGACGTCTGCCTCATCCCCGCCTCCGCCCACGGCACCAACGCCGCCAGCGCGGTCCTGGCCGGGATGCGGGTCGTGGTGGTGGCGTGCGACGAGGCCGGGAACGTGGACCTCGCCGACCTGGACGCGAAGATCGCGGCGCACGCGGACAGGCTCGCGGCGCTGATGGTCACCTACCCGTCGACGCACGGGGTGTACGAGTCGACGATCGTGGAGGTGTGCGCGAAGGTCCATGACGCGGGCGGGCAGGTGTACGTGGACGGCGCGAACTTGAATGCGCTGCTGGGTTGGGCGAAGCCGGGCCGGTTCGGTGCGGACGTGTCGCATCTGAACCTGCACAAGACGTTCTGCATTCCGCACGGCGGGGGCGGTCCGGGTGTGGGTCCGGTGGCGGTGGCCGAGCATCTGGTGCCGTTCCTGCCTTCGGATCCGTCGGATGCGGCGGGGCCGGTGGGTCCGGTGTCGCAGGCGCGGTGGGGGTCGGCGGGGATTCTTCAGATTCCGTGGATGTACCTGCGGATGATGGGTTCGGCCGGGGTGACGGCTGCGACGGCGTCGGCGGTGCTGGCCGCGAATTATGTGGCGGCGCGGCTGCGCGATCACTTCCCGGTGCTGTACACCGGTGAGCACGGCCTGGTGGCGCACGAGTGCATCCTGGATCTGCGGGAACTGTCGAAGGAGTCGGGGGTGACGGTGGAGGATGTGGCGAAGCGGCTCATCGACTACGGGTTCCACGCGCCGACGATGTCGTTCCCCGTCGCCGGGACCCTCATGGTCGAGCCGACCGAGTCGGAGGATCTTGCCGAACTGGACCGGTTCGTGGACGCGATGGTCGCGATCCGCGCGGAGATCGCCGAGGTGGCGTCGGGTGCGGTCGCGGTGGAGGATTCGGCGCTGCGGGCGGCGCCGCACACGGCTGCTGTGGCGACGGCGGATGTGTGGGACCGGGCGTATTCGCGTACGGAGGCGGCGTGGCCGGGCGGGGTGTCGGCGGGGAAGTACTGGCCGCCGGTGGGTCGGATCGACAATGCGTGGGGTGATCGTAACCTGGCGTGCACGTGTCCGCCGATCGAGGCGTTCGGGGAGTAGTTCGACGGGAGGTCCGCTCACTACTGTGGGCGGGCCTTCGACGTGCGGGCTCTACACTGGCTGCCGACGATCCCCCCAGGAGTTGAGCGCATGGTTTTCGGCATTGAGCACAAGGTGAAGTCCCACCGGACGGGGCGGCGGCGCAAGAAGGGCGGCCAGCAGAAGCTGGTGGCGCCGTGGATCGTGATCACGTTGGTGTCGGTGCTGGTGGCGTCGGGTTTGACGTGGGGTTTTGTGGCGTTGTTGCGGTCGGGGTGCTCGGGGGAGGTGTACCGGGTGACGGTGGCGGCGGCGCCGAGTGTGTACGGGTCGTTGGGGGATGCGGCGCAGGAGTGGGAGCGGGAGCAGCCGGAGCTGAACGGGGAGTGCGTCGGGGTCGCGGTGACGGAGGTGTCGGCGGCGGATGCGTCTCGGGGGATCACGGGGACGTGGAACGAGATGTCGTTCGGGAAGCGGCCGATCGCGTGGGCGCCTGATGCGCAGGCGTGGGCGTCGTGGATGACGTCGAGTGAGGCGACGGCGGGGTATGTGTCGTCGGAGCCGGTGGCGTTGGGTGAGGCGGGGTCGGTGCTGGCGGTCGCGGAGTCGAAGGCGACTGAGCTGGGTTGGGTCGGTGGTGAGCCGCCGTCGTGGGCGGATGTGGTGGCGGCGGCGTCGGCGGGGGAGATCAGTCTGGCGGCGGCGAATCCGCGGTCGTCCACGGAGGGTCTGGTGGCGTTGTTGAACGCGTCGTCTGATGGGGCCGGGGGGTTTTCGCAGGCGGCGGCGGATGCGTATGCGGCGGCGATCGAGGCGGGGTCGTCGGCGGCTGATGCGGAGGGGTTGAAGAACGCGTATGTGGAGGCGGCGGACAGCAGTCAGGTGATGACGATGCTGGACTACCAGGTGGAGGATTTCAATTCGACGTCGGAGTCGGCGGATCCGCTGGTGCCGGTGGTGCCGAGCGGGTCGTCGGTGAGTGCGGTGGCGTCGTACATGGTGCTGGGGGGTGCGGCGTGGGTGTCGGAGCCGGATGCGCGGATCGCGGAGATGTTCGGGGAGTTCGTGTCAGGGCAGGTCGAGTCGGGGGCGTTCTCCGATCCTGAGTTGAAGCCGGTGGATGATCCTGCCGCTGCCCTGGGGCAGGTGACGCCGGAGACGGTGGGTGCGGCGGTGCGGGCGTGGCAGTCGGGGGCGCAGGATTTGAACGTGCTGTTCCTGCTGGACTGGTCGTCGGCGGTGATGGAGGAGACCGTGGAGTACGAGGGGGACACGGTCGAGGCGGGGATCGCGGCGGTGCGGATGGCGGTGGACATGGTGGGGGAGATGGAGCCGACGTGGCGGGCAGGGTTGTGGGAGTACGGGGTCGGTGCGGGTGAGGATCAGAACTGGCGGTCGGTGGCCGAGGGTGCGGAGATGTCCGATGATGCGAAGAGCTCGCTGACGGAGTCGCTGTACGACTTGTCGGAGGAGGCGGTGTTCGAGGGCGGCTCGCCGCTGTACGACTCCCTGGTGGCCGCGTATTCGGATATGAATGCGAATCTCGTGGAGGGCGCGGCGAACGTGATCGTCGTGCTGACGAACTCGGGTGAGGACACGGCGAGCCTGCCGACGGTGGGCGAGACGGCGGATTCGCTGGCGGGGATGGCGGGGTCGGCGACGGTGTACACGGTCGGGTTCGGTGAGGCGAATGCGGAGAACTTGACGCAGTTGGCGGCGGCGACGGGCGGGGAGTACCTGCCGGCGCCGTCGGAGGGCGGGGTGCTGGGGGCGATCGCTCCGGCGTGAGGTGCCCCACTCGGCCCGCTCGAGTCGGGTGGGCGGCGGCGACAATGGGTCCATGTCGATCTTGCGGTCCGTGCCTCCCGCGCCGCCCGGTGCCGATCCGGGCTGCCGGGCGCGCCTGGTCGAGGTGGATCGGCTCGAATGGCGTGTCGGTGACGGGGGCGACCCCGCGGCGCTCGCCGAAGCGTTCTGCGACGAGTACAGCGGCGCTCATACGGGCGCGGACGGCTCGGTCTGCGGTGTCGCGGTCTTGATCTCTGCCGCGGCGGGTGCGGTGATGGCGGGCGGCGCGACGGGCGCGCCCACCCCGGTCCCGGCCGTCCCCGACCTCGCGCTGGTCGCCTACGCCCACGGGAAGCGCACCGACCGGGCGCCGGGTGGTTTCGCCGTGGGGGAGTGGCGGCGGTCCTGGTCGCAGGCCGATCATGCGAAGGCGGTGGTCGCCGTCCAGGAGGCGATCGGGCGGGGCCAGGTGTACGTGGCGAACGTCGTCGGCCACCGGTCCGCGCCCTGGTCCGGGGACCCGGCGGGGATCGCCGCCGCGGTCGCCTCGATCCCCGGTGCCGCTTGGGGCGGGGTCCTGTCCGGCGAGGACTGGCTCATCGCCTCCGGGTCCCCTGAAGCGTTCGTGACCGTCGCAGGCGGGCGCGCGGCGACGTACCCGATCAAGGGCACCGCGCCCGCCACGGCCGAGGGCCGGGCGGACCTGCTGGCGTCGGTGAAGGAGCGCGCCGAGCACGTCATGGTCGTCGACCTCGAACGCAACGACCTCGCCCGGATCGCCGTCCCCGGGACGGTCGCCGTGGAGCGGCTGTTCGCGCTCGCGGCATGGGACCGGCTCTGGCAGGCCGAATCCACAGTGGTGTGCGAGTTGGAGCCGGGGACCGGACTCGCGGACCTGCTGCGGGCGATGTGCCCGCCCGGGTCGGTCACCGGCACGCCGAAGCTCGCGATGCTCGACCTCGCCTCCAGTCTGGAGCCGGTCGGGCGCGGGCCCGCCATGGGCGCCTTCGGGTACGTCCAGGACGGCCGCGTGGACCTGGGCGTGACGATCCGGACCGTCGCGCTCGATGCGCACCGGGCCCACCTGTGGGCGGGCGGGGGCATCACGTGGCGGTCGGACCCCGACGCCGAAGTCGCCGAGGCCGACGCGAAAGCCGAGGCCGTGGCCGCCAGGCTCAGTCCCGCGAGGCCCGCCAGATCTTGATCGTCTGCTCCTTCGCCTGCTCCCTGAGCGCGTCGGGCCACTCCGCCCGGTACAGGCGCAGCCTGGGCGTGGAGGAGTCGAGCTCGACCACGCAGCCCAGCGCCATGGGAGGATCGGGGTGGAGCCGCTGGAGCCAGACCGTGCCGGCGTTCCCGTCGTCGCCGCTGACCTGGATGGTCCTATGTTCCAATTGGAACTGTCCTAGGATTTTCGGCTCGCTCATGCCCGAGTCCTCACCGTTCTTGTCCCACCGATAGAGGCGACGCGGCGGTTCGTGTCAGCGAGGCGCCTGCGGGCCCGCATCAATCTTTCCCACCCCTGTGCGGCCGTGTCAATACCCGGGGCGACACCTGCCCGGGTGAACCGGGCCCGCGCCGGTCCACTGGAGAGCCCCGGGCGAACCCGGCACGACGGCACCGCGGGTGTGCGAGGCTGATGCGCATGAGCAGCGACGCGGACGCCCCTTTCGACGCAGCGTTCGACCTGGCGCGGGCCGGGGACACCGACCGGCTCGCCGCGCTCCTGGCCGCGGGTCTCCCCGCCGATCACGCGAACGAGTCGGGGGACTCGCTGCTCATGCTCGCGGCCTACCACGGCCGCGCCGACACCGTCCGCGCCCTCATCGCCGCCGGGGCCGACCTCGACCGGTGCAACGACCGCCAGCAGTCGCCCCTCGCCGGCGCGGTCTTCAAGAACTCCGACGAGGTCATCGCCGTCCTCCTCGCTGCCGGGGCCGACCCGGACGCGGGCACGCCCTCGGCCCGCCAGACCGCCGCCATGCTCGACCGCGACACCTTCACCGCCTAGACGGCGCGCATGCCCTCGGGCAGGCGCCCCCACGCGTGCAGGTCCGTCAGGTGCTCCTCCAGCGACGCCGCGAACGCCCCCGCCGCCTTCGTCAGCGGCGCCTCCCGGCGCGAGGCCAGCGCGATCGTGCGGCTCGCCCCCGGCGGGGCGAGCGGGGTGGCGCGCAGGCCGGGCCGGGAGGCGGCGATCATCGCCGGGAGCAGCGCGATCCCCAGGCCCGCTTCGACGAGGGACGCGACGGCGTCGGTCGCGCCGCCGTCGACGCCGGTGCGGGGGGTGAATCCGGCCTGCTCGCAGGTGGTGATGGTGAGGTCGCGCAGGTCGTAGCCGTGGGCGGGGAGGACGAACGCCTGCTCGCGCAGTTGCGCGAGCCCGATGTAGGCCTGGCGGGTGAGGGGCGGGAGGTGGGCGGCGGAGGCGACGACGAGGGCTTCGGCGAGGATCGGCTGCACGGAGAGGGTCGGGTCGGCGCCGGTGTCCCCGGCGGTGAACGCGAGGTCGAGGTCTCCGGCGGCGAGGCGTTCGGCGAGGGGGCCGGAGCCGTCCTCGGTGAGGGTGACGCGCACGCCCGGGTGGGTGTCGCGGTAGCGGATGAGCAGGGGGGCGACGAGCCAGGAGCACAGGGACGGGGTGGCGCCCAGGCGCAGGTGCCCGGCGCGGACGGCGAGGACGTCGTCGATGTCGGCTCTGGCGGCGGCGTGGGCGGCGGTGATGCGGCGGGCGTGCGGCAGGAGGGTCTGCCCGGCGTCGGTCAGTTCGATGCGGCCCCGCGAGCGGGTGAGGAGGGGGGCGCCGAGTTCGGTTTCGAGGGCTTGGATCTGCTTGCTCAATGACGGTTGTGTCACACCGAGTTCTTCGGCCGCGTGAGTGAAATGTCTGGTTTGTGCGACGGTGAGGAATGCCTGGAGCTGCTGCGGGCGCATGTCCATAACGTATCGGCATGGAACCGGGTGCGGCCATGAATTGGACCGGTGACGCCTGTCGCGTCTAGCATCCGGTCGTGTCTACGGATTTGCAACCGCGCACCGCCGCGACAGCGGCGAAACGCGCCCAAGCGGCCCGGAAGCCCTGGCGGTCGAACATCGGCCTGAAGATCGCCATGGCCGTCTCCGGCGTCCTGATGGTCCTGTTCATCATCGTCCACATGGCCGGGAACCTCCACATCTTCGAAGGCCGCGAGGAGATGAACGCCTACGCGGCGGGCCTGCGGTCCTTCGGCGAGCCGCTCCTGCCCCACGAGTCGCTGCTGTGGGTGCTGCGCATCGGCCTGATCGCCTCGATCGCCGTCCACATCTGGACGGGGATCGTCCTGTCGGCGCGCGCCCACCACGCCCGGCCCGTCAAGTACGCGCACCGGCACAAGAACCGGGGCGAGTCGCGCAACGCCTACCTCAACATGCGGTTCGGCGGCATCGTCATCTTCCTGTTCGTCATCTGGCACCTGCTGGACCTGACCTGGCGCACCGTCAACCCCGTCAAGGACGTCCACGACGCCTACGGCGCCGTCGTCGCCGCGTTCGACCCCTCGCGCTGGCCGGTCACCGTGTTCTACCTCCTCGCGCTCACCGCCCTCGGGATCCACCTGCGGCACGGCATCTGGTCGGCCGTGCAGACCATCGCGGGCCCGGACACGAAGTGGCGCAAGCGCACCCAGGCGATCGCGCTCGCCGTCGCCGTCATCATCGTCGCAGGGTTCGCGATCGTGCCCCTGTCCGTCACGTTCGGTTTGGTGAGTTGAGATGAGCATCGACTACTACCGCGAGGGCGAGCCCGTCGCGGACACGAAGGCCCCCGCGGGCCCGATCAGCGAGCGCTGGGAGAAGCGCCGCTTCTCCGGGCGCCTGGTCAACCCCGCGAACCGGCGCAAGCTCCGCGTCATCGTCGTCGGCACCGGCCTCGCCGGGGCCTCGGCGGCGGCGACGCTCGGCGAACTGGGCTACCGGGTCGCGAACTACTGCTTCCAGGACTCGGCGCGCCGGGCCCACTCGATCGCCGCACAGGGCGGCATCAACGCCGCGAAGAACTACCGCAACGACGGCGACTCGGTGCACCGGCTGTTCTACGACACCGTCAAGGGCGGCGACTTCCGCTCCCGCGAGTCCAACGTGCACCGCCTCGCCGAGGTCTCCACCGAGATCATCGACCAGTGCGTCGCCCAGGGCGTCCCGTTCGCCCGCGAGTACGGCGGCCTGCTCGACAACCGGTCCTTCGGCGGCGCGCAGGTCTCGCGCACGTTCTACGCGCGCGGCCAGACCGGCCAGCAGCTCCTCCTCGGCGCCTACCAGGCCCTCCAGCGGCAGGTCGCGGCCGGGACGGTCGACCTGCACACCCGCCACGAGATGCTCGAACTGGTCGTCGTCGACGGCCGCGCCCGCGGCATCGTCGTGCGCGACCTGGTCACCGGCGAGATCACCACCGAGCTCGCCGACGCCGTGGTCCTCGCCTCCGGCGGGTACGGGAACGTGTTCTTCCTGTCCACGAACGCGAAGGGCTGCAACGTCACCGCCTCGTGGCGGGCCCACCGCAAGGGCGCCTACTTCGCGAACCCCTGCTACACGCAGATCCACCCCACGTGCATCCCGCAGTCGGGGGACCACCAGTCGAAGCTCACGCTCATGTCCGAGAGCCTGCGCAACGACGGGCGCGTGTGGGTGCCCAAGTCCAAGCACGACGAGCGCCACCCCGCGGACATCCCCGAGGACGAGCGCGACTACTACCTGGAGCGGCGCTACCCCGCGTTCGGGAACCTCGTGCCCCGCGACATCGCCTCGCGCGCCGCGAAAGTGGTGTGCGACGAAGGGCACGGCGTGGGCCCGGGCGGCCTGGGCGTCTACCTCGACTTCGCCGACGCCATCAAGCGCCTCGGGAAGAAGGCCGTCGAAGCGAAGTACGGGAACCTGTTCGACATGTACGAGCGGATCACCGGCGAGAACCCGTACGAGCGGCCCATGCGCATCTACCCGGCCGTGCACTACACGATGGGCGGCCTGTGGGTCGACTACGACCTGTCGTCGAACATCCCGGGCCTGTTCGTGACCGGCGAGGCGAACTTCTCCGACCACGGCGCGAACCGCCTCGGGGCCTCGGCGCTCATGCAGGGCCTCTCGGACGGGTACTTCGTCCTGCCGAACACGATCTCCGACTACCTCGCCGACGGCCCCTTCGAAGCCGTCAGCGAGGACCACGAGGACGTGCAGGCCGCGCGCCGCGAGGTCGACGAGCGCATCGCGTTCTTCCTCGGCAACGACGGCGACCGCACCGTCGACTCCTTCCACCGCGAGCTCGGCAAGATCATGTGGGAGTACTGCGGGATGGAGCGCACCGACGAGGGCCTGCGCAAGGCCATCGGCCTCATCCGCGACCTCAAGGCCGAGTTCTACAAGCGCGTCAAGGTCACCGGCAAGGCTGAGGAGCTCAACCAGCAGCTGGAGAAGGCCGGCCGGGTCGCCGACTTCTTCGAGCTCGGCGAGCTGATGTGCATCGACGCCCTGCACCGCACCGAGTCGTGCGGCGGGCACTTCCGGGCCGAGTCCCAGACCGACGAGGGCGAGGCCAAGCGCGACGACGACAACTTCTCGTACGTCGCCGCCTGGGAGTACGGCGAGGACGCGCCCGTCCTCCACAAGGAATCGCTCGTGTTCGAGTACGTCAAGCCCACCCAACGGAGCTACAAGTGAAACTCAAGCTGCGAATCTGGCGTCAGGCCGACGCCGACGCCAAGGGCCGGATGGTCGCCTACGAGCTCGACGAGGTCTCCGAGGACGCCTCCTTCCTGGAGATGCTCGACGTCCTCAACGAGCGCCTCATCTCCGAGGGCGAGGACCCGGTCGCGTTCGACCACGACTGCCGCGAAGGCATCTGCGGCGCCTGCTCGCTCGTCATCGACGGCCAGCCGCACGGCCCGCAGGCCGCGACCACGACCTGCCAGCTCCACATGCGGAAGTTCCGCGACGGCGACTCGATCGACATCGAGCCGTGGCGCGCCGGGGCGTTCCCGGTCATCAAGGACCTCGTCGTCGACCGGTCCGCGTTCGACCGGATCATCCAGGCCGGCGGGTACATCTCCGCGCCCACCGGCACCGCCCCCGACGCCCACGCCGTCCCGATCCCCAAGCAGGACGCCGACGCCGCGTTCTCCGCCGCGGCGTGCATCGGCTGCGGCGCGTGCGTCGCCGCCTGCCCCAACGGGTCCGGGATGCTGTTCATGGGCGCCAAGGTCGCGCACCTGGGCCTGACCCCGCAGGGCCAGCCCGAGCGGGCCACGCGCGTCCTCGGCATGGTCGCCGCCCACGACGAGGCCGGATTCGGCGGGTGCACCAACACCGGCGAATGCGCCGCCGCGTGCCCCAAGGAGATCGGACTGGATGTGATCGGACGTCTCAACAGAGATTTCCGCAAGGCCGCCGCAAGAGCCGCCTGAGCGAGCGCGGGGCAGGTGAAATGGCCTCGAAGTAATCGGCCGACTCAAACGCGACGGTTCACCTCCACATAAGTGGAGAAGCGGCCCCCAGCGTGACGCTGGGGGCCGCTCGTTCTTTCTCCTGCCCCGCGTGAGCGGGGAGACCCCAGGGGGAATTTCCGTCCCACGTGAGTGGGTCAATGCCGCCCCATGTAAACAACGACCCGGACGCGCCTCGGACGCGCCACTTGACGGTGACACGCGTCTCTCTTTCCTTGCGGGTGACGCCGCGTCAGCCGATACCGTCGAACCCGCACCCGACGGAACGGAGACACGCCTTGGACGAGTGGACCACCGCGCAGGTCGCCCGCCTCGCCGGCACCACCGCGCGCACCCTGCGCCACTACGACGCCATCGGCCTCCTCACCCCCGCCGGGACCGGCCCCGGCGGCCAGCGCCGCTACCGGCGCGCCGAACTCCTGCGGCTCCAGCAGATCCTCCTGCTCAAACGCCTCGGCCTCGGCCTGGGCGACATCGGCGCCGTCCTCGCCGGAGAGCAGTCCGAGACCGAGGCGCTGCGCCGCCACGCGGCCCAGATCGGTGCCGAACGGGACCGCCTCGCCCGCCTCGCCGACACCGTCGAGGCCACCATCCGCCAACTCGAAGGAGGCCGCCCCATGGCGCCCGACACCTGGTTCACCGGACTCGACGCCCCCGACGAGAGAGACCGCGCCCGCCGGGCGTGGGCGCAGCAGGTCGTCGAACGCGCCTTCGCCGCCCTCCAGGCCCTCACCCCCGAGCAGCGACGGGCGGTCCCCGCCCAGATGCACCGCATCAACACCGCGCTCGCCGCCCTGCGGTCCGAAGGCCGCGGCCCCGCCGACGAGGCCGTCCAGGACGTCGTGGCCGACCACTACCGGCTCGTCGAAGCCCACTGGGACTCGGCCCCCGCTCCCGAGGCGTACCGGCGCCTCGCGGCCCTCTACACCGGCGACCCCCGCTTCCGGGACCCGTGCGAGCAGGTCGCCCCCGGCCACGCCGCCTACTTCGCCGCGGCGATGACCCGCTACGCCGACACCAGGCTGTGACGGGCCGGTAGGGTCGGGGCATGCGCGTTCCCCAAGGGCTGTACCGGATCTACGCCCGGCAGTTGCGGCGGCGGCTCGACCCGGCGCTGCTGCCGCGGCATGTCGCGGTCGCCATGGACGGGAACCGGCGG
This sequence comes from Glycomyces artemisiae, assembly GCF_003002955.1. GTDB lineage: Bacteria > Actinomycetota > Actinomycetes > Mycobacteriales > Micromonosporaceae > Glycomyces > Glycomyces artemisiae. Next base: position 259,761 of record NZ_PVTJ01000008.1, on the reverse strand, counting down.
TGGGCCCGGTCGCAGGGGTTCGCCGACGCCGGGATCGGGCACCGGTACGGGGCCGAGCACCTCGACGACCTCCTCGCCTGGTGCCACCAGCTCGGCATCGGGCACGTTACCGTCTACGTCGCCTCGGCCGACAACCTCGCCAAGCGCGACAGCGCCGAGGTCGCCCACCTGATGGCCATGGTCGAGCAGATCGTCGCCGAGCGGCTCACCGCACCGGCGAACCCGTGGCGGCTGCATCTGGCCGGGCGCCTCGACACCGTCCCCGACACGACCGCCCGCGCCCTCAAAGACGCCGCCGAGGCCACCGCCCACCGCGACGGCGCGCACTTGACCGTCGCGATCGGGTACGACGGGCAGACCGAGATCGTCGACGCCGTCCGCTCGCTCCTGGAGGCCGAGGCCGATCGCGGCGGCGACCTCGCCGACCTCGCCGCGCGGATCACCGAGGGCGACATCGACGCGCACCGGTACACCGCGGGCCTGCCCGGGGCGGACCTGATCATCCGCACCTCCGGGGAGCGGCGGCTCTCCAGCTTCCTGCTGTGGCAGTCGGCGGGCGCGGAGCTGTCGTTCTGCGACGTGTACTGGCCGGGGTTCCGCCACGTGGACTTCCTGCGGGCGCTGCGCGACTACGCCGCCCGGCGCCGGGACCGCCTCGCCGGGGTCTAAGCGGCCCAGGCGATGTCGATCTTCTCATCGGGGGCGGCGGGCATGGCCGCGCGCATCCCGGCCGGGCCGGCGACCACGGCGGTGAACCCGTCGGGACCGGGCGTGAACCGGCGCTCGGCGTTCGCGGGGACGACGAGTGTGTCGCCCGCGGCGGCCTCGGTGCGCTCGCCGTCCACTTCGATCTCGGCGGTCCCGGCAGTGAAGGCCCACACCTGGTCGGCGTCGATCAGGTGGAGCGGCCCGGCCGTGCCAGGGGCGGCCTCGACCCGCCACAGCGGGAACGGGGCGCCGCCGAGGCTCGGGGAGGCGAGGGTGGTCATGACCGCCGCGGGGGTGGCGGTGCGGCGGGTGTCGGCACTGCGGACGATGCGCATGGGGGAATCTCCTAGGATGGACAACATGGTTGCCCATATAGTAAACCTGGTTGTCGATCATGGTTGAGCCGCCCCCCGGACACGAGCTCCCGCTGCGCCTGTTCGCCGCGTTCCGCGCCGCCGTCGACGCCGTCCACGCCGACCTCGCCGCCGCGGGCCACCCCGGCCTGCGGCCCATGCACGGGTTCATCTTCCAGGCCATCGGCACCCAGGGGACCACCGCCGTCGAACTCGGCGCGCGCCTGGGCGTCACCAAGCAGGCCGCCGGGAAGACCATCGCCGCCCTGGAGCAGCAGGGGTACGTCGAGCGCGCCCCCGACCCGGCCGACGCCCGCCGCAAAGCCGTCCGCCTCACCGCGAAAGGACTCGACGTCCTCGACCGGTCCGCGCGCACCTTCGACCGCGTCCGCGCCGCCTGGGCCGCCCAGATCGGGCCCGAGCGCCTCGACGCCCTCGAAGCCGACCTCGCGGCCCTCGCCCCCGGCGAACCGTTCCGCCTCGACGCCCCCGGCTGGTTCAGCGGCTCCTGAGCAACAGGCGCCCTAGACCACCCGCGCCGGGCCCACCCGGCCCGACAGGCGCACCCCGCCGCCCGGGAACGCCTCCGCGCGGATGCGCGAGGGCGACCCCAGGCCGCCGCCCATCGACACCACGACCCGCACCGGCGCCGCCGCCACCAGCGCGCCCGCCAGCGCCGCGGCGCTGTTCGCGTTCGCCACGTCCTCGTCCACGCCGATCGAAGGCGCGAACATCCGCGCCGCGAACCACCGCTCGCGGACCTCGGCGTACACGAAGCAGCCCAGCAGGCCCGCCGCATCGCAGGCGGCCTTGAGCGCCGCGAAGTCCGGGCGCAGCCCCTCCAAGGCTTCGGGCCGCACGGGGATCAGCAGGCGCTCGCGGGCCGTCCCCGCCGCCAGGACCGGGCCCGCCGCAACGGCCCCCAGGGCCGCCAGCGCGGGCCCCGGCTCCGGGAAGGCGCGATGCCCAGTGGTCCCGGCGTCGAACCACGGGCCGTCCGCGCCGATGCCGCCGAGGAACACCCGGCCCCCGGCGCGCAGCCGCCACTCGTCCCGACCGTCCAGGGACTCCAGGACCGCGAGCGCGGCGAGGGTCCCGTGCCCGCACGCGGGCAGCTCCCCGGCCGCGGTGAAGAACCGCAGCCCCACGGAACCGGGGTCGGTGCGGTCCAGGAACACCGCGTGCGAGGTCCCCGCGGACAGGGGCACCCGCGCCCGGTCCGCGTCCGCGAACCCCGCATCGTCGTCGACGACCGCCGTCGGCGAGCCCGTGCCCGCGGCGCCCCGCCAGCACGCGTCGACCACCAGGACCTTCACCGGTCGGGGTGCGCGGCGATGAACCGCTGGGCCGACCGCATCAGCGGCTCGTACTCCGGCGCGGCGTGGCGGGTGTGGAGGCGGTCGCACAACCCGGCGAGGGCGTGGGCGAGGTCGGCCATGAGCGGGCCGCGCTTGCCGTCCTCTGCCAGGGCCATGAGCATCGCCACCCACACCGGTCCGTGGTCGCGGAAGTTCAGGTGGAGGTTCCGCTCGCCGTGCCGGTCGGCCGCGGCGAGCAGGTAGTGGACCTCGGTGGCGATGCGCCACCCGATCCCCGGCGCGGGCGCCACGAGCGCGGCCACCGCGGGCTCGGCGGCGTGCAGGGCGACCGCGGCCAGGCCGAGGTCGCAGCGGGCCGTCACTGTCGGCGGCGCCTCCCGCCCGGCCGGGTCGGGGCACAGGCGCCGCACCAGCGCCGGATCGTCGAACGCGCCCCGCCCGGCCGCGGTCTCCAGCGCCGTCCGCAGCGTCACCAGGTTCGGGGCCGTCAGCGGCTCGGCGTCGGGGAAGTACTTGCCCAGCAGCTCCTTCGCGCCCCGCGCGTGCGCGCCGCGCCCGGCGGCCGCGTGCAGCGCCGCGGCCAGGCGCAGGCTGTCGCGCAGCAGCGCGTCCTGACGGCCCGCCGCCAGGAGCATCCGCGCGGCCTGGTCCGCCGCGGCCACCGCCAGATCGGGGTCGGCGGCGCGCCCGAACACCCGCGCCGCGCGCGCCAGCGCCGACGCGAGATCCGCGAACCCCGCGCCGGCCGGGTCGTTCGGGTCCGTGTCGTCCAGGGCGTTCAACGCCGCGTCGGCCTGCACCGCCGCGGTCAGCAGCCGCCCGGCGCGCACCGCCGACTCGGCGAGGTCCATGCGCTGGCGGGCCTTCGCGGCGCCGACCGCGCCGAGCGCGTCGGCGACCTGCGCGCGCTCGCGCTCGGCCGCGAACGCCGCCGCGTAGTCGCCCACCGCGGTATGGGAGGCCGCAGCGGACGCGAGCAGATCGGCGAAGTCCTCACGGGACCCCCGGTCGCCCGGATGGCCCGCGAGGCGCTCGCGGTACTCGGCGGCGGCCGCCGCGAACGCGGGCAGGGCGCTGCGGTGCTCGCCCGCGGCCGCCAGCCGGGCCGCGTCGCGATGGGTCCGCCGGGCAAAACGCCGAATCGGCATACGGACTCCTCAATGGGGGGATCGAGGCGGTAGCGCACCTGGTCGGGACGGACCGGGCACCCTATCGGGTCCTTCATGGTAGAGCACGGCGAGCGTTTGCGGATCGGCCGATCAGTCGATGACGACCATGTCAGGGCCCGGATGCCCCAGGAACCGGTCGTGCGAGACCTCCCAGCCGTACGCGCCCGCGTCCGCGAACACGAGCCGGTCCCCGACCCCGATGGACTCGACGCGCTGGCCGCCGTTGAGGACGTCGCGGGGCGTGCACAGCTCCCCGCACACCCTGACCTCCACGTCGGTCAGCACCGCGCCCGTGCGCGGGCCCGGCACGACGTCGAAGGGGTGCGCGTACCCCCACGCCGCGGGCAGCCGGAAATGGTGCGTGCCGCCGCGCACGAGCGCGAACGCCCGCCCCCCGACGGTCTTCACGTCGACGACCTCCGCGGTGTACCAGCCCGCCGCGGCGGCGAGGTACCGGCCCGGCTCGACCACCAAGTCCACCCCGGCGTCCAGGAACCGCCCCGGCCCGTCGCCGAGGGCCGCGGCGACGGCGTCGAGGTCGAGCACGTCGCCGCGCGGATCCGCCCCCAGGCCCCCGCCGACGTTCACATACCGGAGGCCGAATCCGCCCTCCGATGCGGTTGCGGCCCATGCGAGCGCGTCGCGGACGTGCGCGGCGTACGCGTCGGCGTCGAGGCAGTTCGAGACCGCGTGCAGATGGAACCCCGCCACATCGAGCCCCAGCGCCAGCGCCTGCCCGAGGGCGGCGAGCGCGGTGTCCTCGTCCATGCCGAACGGCGTGGGCGCCCCCGTCATCTGGTGCGAGCCCGGCAGCGCCCGGCCCCGGTTGACCCGCAGCGCCACCGGCCCCGCGAACCCCGCCGCGGCGAGGGCCTCCAGCTCCCTGACGCTCTCGGCGTGCATCACCAGCGGCGTCCCGCACGCCGCAGCGGCCGCGATGTCCGCGGGGGTCTTCGCAGGCCCCGAGAACGCCAACCGGCGCGCCCCTGCTGATTGCGCGGCGGCGAGCTCGCCGCCCGAGGCGCACTCGATCCCGTCCGCCCCGCGCGCCGCCGCGGCCAGGATCGCCGGGTTCGCGCACGCCTTCATCGCATACAGGACCGTCCACTCCGGGAACGCCGCCCGCACCGCCGCCAGGCGCGCGCCGAGCACGCCCGGGTCGTACACCCACGCGCTGGCCGGGGATTCGAGGGCTTCGACCGCGATGCGGACCTTCGCGGGGATGCTCATCGGCGCCCCATGGGGTTGTCGACGAGGGCCTCGATCTCGCGGCCCGGGTCCAGGCGCATCGACAGCAGCGCCTTCGTCGGCTGCCGCTCGGCGAGGTAGCAGTCGCGGTCGGCCGCGGGCAGGTCGAGCGAGGCGACGAGGTCGGCGAGGTCGGCCCAGAACGCGGCGGCGTCGAGGCCGCAGTCGCGCGCCAGCGCGGTCACCAAGGCCGCCAGGTGGTTCTGGAACAGCGTGTACGCGACTTTCGCGCGCACCTGGTCCATCGAGTCCGCGTTCACCGGACTCCCTTCCGGCAGCTCGACGTCGAAGGGGACGGTCGGCAGGTGGAGGCGCGCGCCGCCGAGGTCGCGCGAGACCGCGGCGACCGGGACGGGCCCGTCCATGGCGACCAGGCTGTTCTGGAGGTGCGCTTCAAGGCCGATGCCCATGGCGGCCTTGGCGAGCACCGGCGGCACGAACAGGGCCGCATAGGCGCGCAGCCACGCCGCCGGGTCGCCGTGCCAGTCGGCGTACTCCGCGGCCATGCTCACCCCCGTGACCGGCGAGAGGGCGGCGAGCGCGGTCGCGGGCACGCATACCGTTCCCGCCGGGGTCACGGCCGACAGGGGCGCGCGGGCGATGGCGGTCAGGTCCCGGCGGCCCGGCAGCCACGCCCCGGCGAGGTCGGGGACGAGCCGGTGCGGCCCACCGGTGCCGAGCGCGGTGTCGAGGGCGGTCAAGTGCGCGGAGAGGACCGGCGCGAGGAGCGCGGTCGCGGGGGAGATGTCGCGGCGAGTGGAGGTGATGTGGATGCCGAGCGCGAGCTTCAAAAACCCGGGGGCGCGGTGCCCGGCGAGGGTGCGGATCGCGGCGGTCGGCCACGCCGGGACGGTCTCGCCGAGCACCACGAGCCGATTGGCGGCGAACAGGTCCGCGTACTGGGGGAGCACGCGGTGCTCGAGCTGCCACGGGTGGACCGGGACGACCGGTTCGGGCAGGTCGAGCCCGGCGAGCATCGGGTGGGTCCGGAAGTCGGCCCCGGACCGGTCGAGGATGCCGGCGCGGTCGGCGACGAGGCGGATGCGGACCGGGCGGGGCGTCTCCAGGTCGTACCGTTCCAGGTCGCGGCGGTGCCAGCCCAGGCGGGTGCGCGCGCACGGGTGCAGCTGGTGGCCGTCGGTGGCGAGGGTTTCGAGCAGGCGCGCGGCAGTGTCGGCGTCACTGTTGCAGGCGGCGACGAGCCGCGCGAGGCTCGACGCCCCGGCCCGGGCGGCGAGCGCCGCGAAATGCCTGCGGCGCACGGCGGCGCGGGCCTTCGCGAGGGCCCGGCCGTGCTTCGCGGATTCGAGTTCGGCGGCCAGGTGCGCGGGGACGGTCGCGCCGAGGATCGCCTCCAGGGCCTTCACTGGGTCGCCGTCGTCGCCATTGTCGCCGCCGTCGGGGTAATCGAGCTGGTTGAACGGGCCCTCGGGGGCCGGGGCGGGCCCGGCCCGGTGCCCGGCGAGGTCTTCGCGCCAGGCCGCGGCCGTGATCTGGTCGGTCAGGTTCACGCCGCCGCCAGCGGGTTGTCGACGCGCACCCAGATGTCGTCGGTCGCGTTGTCGGCCAGGCGCATCGCCGTCGTGGCCTTAAGCGGCCAGGGCCTGCGCAGGACCGCGTCGGCGATCCACGACTCCAGACCCATGCTCCGCACCTCTGTCGCCACGGTGGACCACCACTTGCCGGGGTCGGTGCCCGACCAGTCGGCGAACGCATCGACGATCGATGTCAGCGTCGTCGGGAACAGCGCGGCGAGGAGTTTGACGAGGCGCGCCTCCGGATCGGGCTCGGGGAGGTCGCCGATCAGCTCGGGCCAGTCCTCGGGCGGGACGCGGACGCCGCCGAAGTCCCGGTATACGAGGGATGTCGGCAGGTCCCCGGTGAACGAGGCGAGGGTGTTCTGCCCGTGCGCCTCAAGGGCCACGCCGGTGTCGGCGAACAGCCGCAGCGGCGCCAGCGCGACCGCCACGAAGGACGCCCACCACGCCTCGGGGTCGTCGCCGGTGAACGCCACGGCGATCGGGCGCCCGTCCGAAGGACAGCATTCGGCGAGCGCGGCGAGCGGCACCGCCCGCGGGTGGCCGATCGCATGAGGGGCGGGGCGGACGATCGCGGCCAGACCTGGGTCCGGTTCGCTGTCGAGGCGCGCCCATACGGCGGTCTCCGGCAGGAGCGCGATCCCGCAGCGGCGCACTGGCGCATCGAGGCGCTCGGACAGGAAGTACCCGTTGTGGACGGCGGCGGCCGAGACGTGCCGGACCGCCGAGGTCAGCTGGAGGTCCACGGCGGTCTTGACGTGCCAGTCGCCGGTCGAGAGCGTCCGCAGGCTCATCAGCGGCGCCGCACCGCCCCACACTTGCCCGGGGCCGTCGAGGCCGCGCCGGGCGGCCTGCCACGGGTGGACCGGCAGGAGCGGCAGGCCCTCGTCGTCGGTGTAGGTCGCGGCCCGGTCGGGGACGTCGTAGCGGCCCAGGTCGATCCGGGCCCGGTGCTCGGGCGCGTAGGCGCGGATCTCGTCGTCGGTGAGCTCGCCGCGCGAGCGGGCGAGCGGGTGGACCGGGTGCCCCAGGAGCACGGCCTGCTCGAACCACACCGACGGGTCCGGGTGCTCGGCCGCGGCGGCGGCCCACAGGTCCGTGGGGTGCGGGCGGGCCGCCTCCAATGCGAGGGCGGTGCCGCGGACGGCCGCGGCGACCTCGCCGGTGAACCGTGCCGCGTGGGGCGATCCCGCGCTGATCGACGCGGCGATCTCGACGGCGCTCGACCCTGTTGCGGGCCCGGGGAGGGGTTCGCGGTCGGCGGCGGCGCGGAGGCGGTCGGCGACGATCGCGTCGGCGCGGGCGGTGGCGTCCATTGCCTGAACCCTACTGTCCGCACCCGCCCGTGTGGAGGGTGCGATTGCTCACGGAGCGCGCATAAGCGCAGCGTAAGAGTGTCAGGTGCGGACGGCCGGGGTGCGGTCGCCGGTGCGCGGGCCCGGGACGGCGGCGAGGCGCATCCGCAGGGCCTGGAGGACCGGCAGGTCGTAGACCGCGCCTGCCGAGGCGAGCCACAGGCCGATGTCGGCGGCGGCCTGGCCGACCGCGACGTCGTGGACGGCGGCCTCCTCCCCGGCGCGGGCGGCCTCGGGGAGCGTCGGCCACAGGACCCAGCCTTGGACGTGCGCGTCGGGGAGGGCCGCGGTGAGGACCTTGACGGCCTCGGGGAGGTTCACGGAGTCGACGTCGGCGCTGTCGCGGCCGACCGGCGCGCACAGCAGCGCGATCCGGTCGCCGCACACGATCGCGTGCGGCACGCGCGTGTCCGGCTCGGCCGGGAGCGCCACGAACAGGCGCGCGGCGGGCAGGTTCGTGAGGACTTCGCGCAGGAGCTTCCCCGTGGGCCGGTCGGCCTTCGGGCGGGTCCCGACGGGCCCGAACGCGTTGAACTGGCGCAGCGCGGCTCCGACCTGGCGGCGCAGCGCGACGGTGTACCGGACCCGTTTCACGGTCCACGCCAGGGCGGCCCCGGTGAGGACGTACACGCCCAGGGCCCAGCCCCACGGCGTGGAGGGCCCGGCGAGGGCGATGACCGCCGCGGCGAACAGGGTCGCGAAGATCAGCCGCCCGGTGGGCGGGGGCGGGGCGGTGTCGGGGCGGCGGCGCAGGGCCCGGCTGGTCTGGACGACGACGATCATCGCGATCGCGATCGTCACCGGGATGGCCAGGAGCAGGAAGATCCACGAGTCGGAGGCGAACGCCTGGCCGAGGAACCCCAGTCCCATGAACACCCACACGGCGGCGGCCGCGATGCTGACCGCGGCGGCGATCCACGCCGAGGGCCGGTAGACGGGCCGGGCCAGGCGCAGCCGCGCGTGCCAGGGGACGGCGACGAGGGCGCCTTTGGTCGGGAAGGCGTGCTGGACCGGTTCGGGCGGAGGCGCGACGTTCCAGCCGCGGACCTTCCTGTGGGAGGGCTTGGCGGCGGCCTTGCCGTAGCGGCGGGCGGCGCGGCGCCCGAACCGCAGCAGGTCGTACTCGCGGCGCAGCCCGGCGTGCGAGAGGGTCTCCCAGGCGCCTTGGACGAGGTGGAACTCGGCCTCGTCGCCGCCGCGGTCGGGATGGGTCTCGCGCAGGCGCCGGCGGTAGGCGGCCTGGATCTCGTTGCGTGGTGCCTGCGGGCTCACCCCGAGGACGCGGTAGTGGTCTGGTTCGTTCACCACGGCTCCCGGTCGGTCGTACGGGGACGGGCCTGTGCCCGGAGAGGGGGATCGGGCGTCGGACTCGACGGTAATGGAGCCCCCAATCTACCGCCGGTTCGCCCCTTTCGGTGTCGGCAGGTCCCGAATTTTCGCACCGCCGCACCCGGACGGGTGAATCCCGGCCCGATCCGCCGCCACAGTGGAGGCCGCGAAGCCGCTTCATGAAACTGCTTGCAGCGCTGGGACCTGCGGTTTCCTTCGCGCCGGCGGGGTCGTGTGTTCGCGCGGGCGCGCGGCGCACGGGCGGTGCGTTCCTTTGCGTCGCTCCCCACTCGCGGCGGGTTCGGCGACTTCGGACAGTGCACGGCGGCCATTCGCGTTTGTCGATCTGTGTGCGCGGACGCCGACGGCCCCGCACTCGGTGCGGGGCCGTCGGCCTTGAAGATGCGGTCGCGGGGGTCGGTCGGCGGCTGCCGGGCCCGCCGAGCCGGGGCCCGGGTCTAGCCCTGCCAGAAGCGGGCCAGGGCCTGCGCGGCCGGGTCGTCGATGTCGGCGATCGCGTACTCGGAGGCGTCGACGGAGTTCACCCACGGCTCGGCCTCGGCCGACCCGAGGGCGTCGAGGTCGACCCACGGGTAGCCGTCGACCGGTTCGGGGACGTCGAGGTCCAGTTCGGGCGGGAACGTCGGCGGGTTGTCGGCCTCGTCGAGGAGCAGGTCCTCATACGTCGCGGCGTAGGCGGTCTCGTCGCCGCCGGTCGCGTCGTCGCCGTCCTCGTCGTACTCGGCGTCGACGCTGAAGCCCTCGTCGAGCGGCTCGTCCTCGTCGATGTCGTCGCCGTCGTCGAACGCGAACGCTTCGAGTCCGTCCTCGTCGGGAACCTCGCCGGTGTCGAACTCGTCGAACCCGGGGGCCTCCTCGCCGTCGTCGAGGCCGTCGCCGAACTCGTCCGAGGACGCTTCGGGGTCGAAGGGGTCGAACTCATCCATCGGATTCCTCATCTCCTGGTACGAGGGTGCGGGCCTTGGCGAGCACCTCGTCGAGCTGCTTGACCTTCTGGGCCATGGAGTCGCGGCGCTGCTTGAGCGCGGCCTGCTTCTTCGCGCGGGCGGCCTGGTCGGCCTTCGCGGCGTTCTCGGCCGCGGAGATGCGGGCGTCGAACTCGGCGGCGCGGCGCTCCAGGGCGTCGTCGAGGGTGGAGTTGAACACGAACTCGACCTCGGTGAACCGGAACCCGATCTCCTCGTTGAGGTTCGCGCGGGCCTCGGCGATGACGCGCTGCACCCACTGCTTCGCGGCCTGCCGGTCGCCCTGGATCTTCCTGCGGTACAGCAGGAACGCGGCGGCGGCGAGCCCGATGCCCACACCGGACGCGGTCAAGGCGACGGAGGCGACCGATCCGGCGACGGCGGTCAGGCCGATCATGCCCGCGCCGGCGGTGACCGCGCGCCCGGCCATCATCGCCACGCCCGCGGAGGACGCCATGAGGAGCGCGCCGTCCTGGTTCGCGTCGCGGCGGGCCCGGCCCGAGGCCGCGGCCCGCAGGCCCGCGGAGATCGAGTTGGTGGCCTGCATGAGCTCGTCCTCGGTGAACACCTGCCGCAGGACGCGCTCGGCGAGGAGCACGAACCGCTGGTGCAGCTCGCCCGACAGGCGCGCGGCGATGCCCTGGAGGGCGATGTCGATGCGCTGGGGGAGCGATTCGAGGGCGGCCTTGTTGGCCTTCTCCAACTCGTTGAGCAGGGCCTCTTCGAGCTCCTGGAGGTGGGCGCGCAGGCGCCCCTGGACCTCGATCTTCGCGCGCTGGGTCTCCACGCGCAGCGCGAGGTTCGCCTTCTTCGTCTCGGTGCGGCGGGCGTTGAGGGCCTGCTTCTTCTCCTCCTTCAACCGGTTCGCGGTCTCGGGGTCGGGGTCGTAGGCCTTCATGTCCTCCTGCGCGGAGATCGCCAGGCGGGAGAACTCGGTGCGCACCGCGCGCACGACGTTCGCGGCGACCAGGGCCTTCCCGGCGGCGCCGACCTTGACCAGGGCCCGCTGCATCTTCCCGATCCCGGACTCCTTGGCGAGGGCCTGGCGGGTCGGGCCCTGGGAGTTCAGGGCATGCTCGGCGAGCATCGCCGAGACGGGGAAGTGCGGGGCGTTGCGGAAGCGGGGCGCGTGCGCCTCGATGAGCGACCGGTTCTCCTCCAGGACCGTCCGCCACCCCGGGTACGTGTCGGTCTTCGTCAGCGCGAACACCACGAAGTTGACGCGCTTCGATGCTTCGGTGAGGAAGTCCAGCTCGGTCTTCGCCATCGGCGACGACGCGTCGGTGACCATGATGAGGCAGGTGGCGCGGGCGACCGCTTCGAGCGCGATCTGCGCGTGGTCGGGGTCCAGGCCGCCGGTGCCGGGCGTGTCCACCACGGACATGTGCTTGAGCAGCGCCGACGGGTGCCCGACGAGCATGCGCCGCGGCGGGACCATCCCGGGGGGCATGGTGCCCAGGCGGGTTGCCCAGTTCCGCAGGTCCCCGACCCCCAGGAGCATCGGGTCGGCGGCGCCGGGCTGCCAGGCGCGCACCGACGCCTGCTCGGCGTACGCGAACTCCAGATACGCGGTCGTGGCGACCTGCGCGTCCACCGGGGACAGGCCCGGCATGCCCAGGAGGGCGTTCACCAGCGAGGACTTGCCGCGCTTGGTCTCGCCGACGACGACGGCGACGGGCTTGTCGGGCTGCCAGCGGGCGACCTCGTCGACCTCCGCGGCGGCGCGGGCGTCCACCGTCCGCAATGACGCGTTCCCGGCCTTCGCGGCCTTGGCGCACAGCTTGTGGATCTGGGCGGCCGGGTTCGGTTTCGCGGCGGCCTTCTTCGCGGGCGCCGGGTTCGCGGACGCGGCCGCTGCGGCGGCGGGGGCGGCGGTGTCGGTCATGCCCGGACCCCCTGGCCGCGGTAGACGGTGACGATCGGGTGGCGCAGGATGCGGCCGCGGTCGGTGTAGCCGATCTGCTCGGTGCGGGCGATGATGCCCTCGTCGGCGGGGCCGCGGGCGGCGACGGTGGAGCCGGCTTCGTGGACGGCGGGGTCGAAGCGCTGGCCGGTGGCGTCGACCTGGGTGACGCCGACCTTCGCGAACGCGCCGTCGAGGTGCTGGGCGAGCGCGGGGGAGGTGGCGCGGTCCCGCATCCACACGCAGGTCTCGACCAGGACGGTCCGGTCGGCGGCGTTCTGGGCGGCGCGGGCGGAGTCCTGGAGCTGGCCGACGGGGATCGCGCCGGAGGCGGCGCCGGTGCCGGGGGCGGGCGCGAACGGCGGCGGCTGGAGGGGCGCCGCGGCGGCGGGGGCGGTGATGGACTTGCCGGCGATGAAGGCGACGGCGGCGGTGACGAGGACCGAGCCGGCGGCTATGGCCAGGACGCGCGCATCGAACCCGCCGCCGGTGAGGAACACCGCGCCGAGGGCCGCGGCGGCGAGGCCGACGAGGGCCCCCACCAGCGGTCCGCCGAGTCGATTCGTCACTTTGCTCTCCTTATGTGTGAACGCTTGTCGCTGTCAGCCGAGGCGTTGGGCCAGCAGATGGAAACCACGATGCACCACGTTCGCCACCCGCGCCTGGGACGGGGTGGCGCCGCCGTTGGCGAAGGCCCGCCAGCGCGCGGCGGCTTCGATGGCGGCGCGGCGCAGCTGCGGGCGGGCCTCGCCGGGCAGGCCCAGGACGACGCCGGCGTCGTCGGTGAGCGCGAGCCGCGCGACCTCGGCCTCCATGGCCTCGGGGAGCGCGACCTGCCCGGTGGTGACCTGCGCGGCGGCTTCGAGGAGCGGGAGGCGGTGGTATTCGGGGCGGGCGACGATCGACTCGACCGCGCCCCGCAGGAGGTCCCGGTCCGCGGCGGGCCCGGAGGCGGCGGCGGCGTCGAGGCGCCCGAGGGCCCATCCGGCCTTGATGACGTCGGCGCGGACGCCGAAGATCTGGTGGAGGGTGGTGCGCAGCCGCGGGAACCCGGAGGCGGCGAACAGCAGCCGCACCAGTTCACCCGTGGCGAGGTGGGGGCTGGCCTGGAGGTGGGCGATCGCGAAGTGGATGCCGTACAGGTCCAGGCGCTCCAGCAGCCGCCTGCGCTGGTGCTCGTCCACGGGGGACTCGGTGGACAGGAACAGCCCGGCGGAGGCGAGCATGAGCGCCCGCTTCTCCTCGCCGAGCCCTGCGAGGGTGCGCAGGGCCTCGCAGTCCGCGGCGGTCAGCAGGCCCGCTTCGGCGGTCTCGGCGAGGAGCCCGACGACGGGGACGACGTCGCAGACGGCGCGGCGCAGGACGTTCGCCTGGTCCCCGGCGATCGGGCCGGCGACGGGCCAGGGGTCCTGCCCGGGGCCGGGGGCGAGCTTGTCGGCCTTGTTGTACAGGCCCAGGGCGTTCATCGGCGAGGACGACAGCTGCTGCGACGCCTTCGAGAACGCCTCCAGGGCCTCGACGTCGTCGGCGCGGACCTGCTGGGTGAACACGTAGATGATCGCCTCGGCCGATTCGACGGCGGCCTTGGAGTCGTCGTCGACGTCCTCGGCGATCGGCGCGGCGAACAGCATCTCGCGGGCCGCATCCGAGATGTCGGTGTTCACCGACTGCAACCCGGGCGTGTCGACGACGGTGAGGTCGCGGAGGCGGTCGGAGGACAGCTGCACGTCGATCATCGCGGCCTCGTCGGCGGGGATCGGCAGCGACGTCGGGATCATCCCGTTCGCATCGAGCGGGACGGCGTGCTTGACGCCGTTGCGGGCGACCACGTCGACCCGGTCGGCGGGCCCGTACCGGAACTGGGTCACCACCCGCGTGCACTCCCCGGCGGCGGTCGGTGCGACGCGGCGGCCGATCAGCGCGTTCACGAGCGTGGACTTCCCGGCCTTCAGGCGTCCGGCGACGGCGACGCGAAGGGGCTGCCCGAGCCGGGCCGCGACCTCCTCGACCACGGGGCGCGACGCGGGGGAGACCTTGCCGGCCAGTTCCTCGCACATGCCCGCCACGCTCGTGGTGAGTTGTCCTGCCACCATGGTCCCCGCGTCCGCCCTCTCCTGTAGTCTCGTCGGTCCGTCCGGGCGCTGCGCCCGGTATGCGGCACTCCGGTCGCCGACGCCGGTCTGCGGCATCGAAGCTTCCGCAATATCATGAGAGGCGTCGGCGGTCCGTCGACACACACGAGATTACAAACCGCGACCGCCCGGCCGCCTCCCCCATTCGTGCCACAGCGTTAGGAGCCCCCTTGGCCGCCCCGCCCACCCCCGGACTGGCGCCCCCGATCGCCTCGACGCCCCTCGGGGTCGCCAACCGCGACGATGCCCTGCGCGCCATGGCCGGCGCGCTGGCGGGACCGGGCCTGGTGGTCGTCACCGGCCCGCCCGGGTCGGGGCGGACCCGGCTGCTGGAGCGGCTCGCGCGCGCCTCCAAGCGGCCCGTGCACGCCGGCGGGGGCCTGGCGATGCTCTCGGGGCAGCCCGCGCTCGCGCTGGAGCGGGCGACGCGGGCGCGGATGCCCGCCGACGACCTCCCTTTGCTGGCCGAGGCCGTCTACTCGCGCACCCGCGGGGGCCTGCTCGTCATCGACGACCTCCAGTGGTGCGACGCGGCGACCCTCGCGGTCCTGCCCGTGCTCGCCGAGCGCCTCCCGGTGGCCGCCGCCCTGCGGATCCCCAACCGGCTCGGCGAGGACGCCCTCGCGCGGCTCCTCGCCGCCGCCACCGTCATCCCCGTCCCCGAGCTCACCGACGCCGAAGCCGCGGCGCTCGTCGCCGAGGCCGCCCCGGCGCTGCCGGCGACCAGGGCCGCGGCGCTCGCCTCCCGCGCCGGCGGCAACCCCCTCGCCCTCACCGCCCTCGCCAAGCGCGCCGCGCACACCGGGCCGGGCGAACCCGACGCGGGCCTGCCCGGCGACCCCGCCTCCGCCGCGGCGGCCGCCATCGCGGACCTGCCGCGCGCCGGGCGCACCGCCCTGGCCGTCCTGGGCCTGCTCGGCCGGCCCGCGCACCCGTCCCTGCTGGGCGAGGGCGCGCAGGTCCTCGCCGACGCCGGACTCGCCGTCGCCGAAGGGCCGTTCCTGCGCCCGGCGTCGCCGTGGATGGCCGAGATCGCCGCGGGCATCCTCGACACCGAAGCCCGCCGGTCCATGCACGAGCACCTCGCCGACGCCACCCAGGGCGTGGAGTCCGCGCGCCACGCCCACGCCGCCGGGCTCCCAAGCCGCGCCCTCGCCACCGCGCTGGCCGCCGCCGACGGCGCCGGTCCCCAGACCCGCGCCGAGGCGCTGCTGCTCGCGGCCGAGATCGACCCCGCGCACGCCGTCCCGGCCGCCCGCGCGGCCCTCGAAGCGGGCCGCACCAACGCCGCGCTCGCGGTCCTCGACCAGGCCCCCGCAGGCGGCGACACCGCCGTCGTGCGCGCCTGGGCGCTCCTGGCGGTCGGCGAGACCGGCCGCGCCCGCGCCGCCCTCGCCGAGGCCCCCGAGGGTCCCGAGACCGACCAGCTGCGGTTGCTGTGCGCCCCGCCCGCCGAACGCGCGCTCCTGGCCGAGGAGCTGCGAGCCGCCTACCCCGACCTCGCCCATCCCGGGCTCGCCGCGGCGCTCGCTGGGGACGACCCCGACGCGCTCGCCGCCGCCGAAGCGCTCGCGCGCGACGCGGGGGACGCGACGACCGCCGCGTGGTGCGCGTGGTCGCGGGTGATCGCCCTCGCCGACGCCGCGCGCCTCGTCGAGGCCGAAGCGGTCGCCCACGAGGCCGCCGACCGGGCCGGCGCCGACGGCGCCTACTCGTGGCAGACCCGGTTCCTCGCCGCCGCCGCCTGGTGCCTCGTCCTGTCCGGGACGGGCCTGGACAACGTGATCGCCGCCGCGCAGTCCCTGGCCGACCATGCGCTCCCGGCGGTCGCCGACACGCTCATCGCCGCCTCCATCGCCCTCGCCGAAGCCGACACCGGCGCGCTCGGCGCCGCCCGCGCCCGCCTCTCGCGCCTGCACGACGCCCCCGCGGCGCTCGACGGGCTCGTCGCATGGCTGGAGCACGAGACCGCGTGGCTCGACGGCCAGCCCGGCCCCGAAGCCCCCGAGGCCCAGCCGGGCCTCGTCGGCGGGCTCGCGCACATCACCGGCCGGTGGATCGCCTACGACACCGGGACCGAGCCGGTCGCCGCCGACGCCACCCCCTGGCCCGCGCCCGTCGCGACCACGCTCGCCGCGTGGGACAAGGCCGCACCGGGCCCGTTCGCGCAGGCCGCCTCCGCATGGGACGGCCTCGCCGCCCGCGAGCAGGTCCGCTGCCTCCTCGCGCTCGCCGCCCACTCCGGGGAGCCCCAAGCCGCCGTCGCGGCCCTCGAAGCGGCCGAGCGGATCGCCGACGAGCACGGCCTCATCGTCCTGGCCGGGCGCGCCCGCCGGGGCCTGCGCCGCCACGACGTGCGCCGCGACCGCCGCTCGGCGCGCGGCGGCGGGGGACTGACCGACCGCGAGGCCGAGGTGCTGCGCCACGTCGCCTCCGGGCACCCGTCG
Organism: Glycomyces artemisiae; assembly: GCF_003002955.1. Classification (GTDB taxonomy): domain Bacteria; phylum Actinomycetota; class Actinomycetes; order Mycobacteriales; family Micromonosporaceae; genus Glycomyces; species Glycomyces artemisiae. Next base: position 243,274 of record NZ_PVTJ01000008.1, on the reverse strand, counting down.
CGGCGGATCGCCGAGATCCTCGGGATCACCGCCGAGACCGTCGAGACGCACATCCGCTCAGGCATGCGCAAGCTCGGCGCGAAGACCCGCACCGAAGCCGCGGTCCTGCTGTCCGCCGCGCCGGCCGAAGGCGGTGAGGGCTGATGGGCGAACAGGTGCCCCTGCATGTCGTCGCGGCCGGGAGCGATGCCGACGCGCTGGTGCGCCGGTGCGCGGCCGCGGGCTGGTCGGCGCACCGCGGGTTCGCGCTCCTGGAGCCCGCGTGGGACCTCGCCGACCGGCGCCTGGTGTGCCACGGGGCCGTCGGCGACGACCACACCGCGTCCCAGGCGGTCCTGGCCGCCGCCCGCGGCGCCGGGATCATCGCCGTCGCCACCGGGCAGCTGGCGCTCAACCTCGCCGCCGACCTGCGCCGCGTCGGCCCCCTCGGCCTCACCCCCGGCAAAGCCGAAGCCGCCGACGGCCTCGACCTGGACGCCGAGCAGCGCGCCCTCCTGTCGCGCCTCGCGGCGGGGTCGACGATCGCCGCCGCCGCCGAAGCCGAGTTCGTTTCCTTGCGCACCGCGAACCGCCGCATCGCCGCCGCCCGCCAGTCCCTGGGCGTCAAGACCACCCGCGAAGCGGTCATGATCTACATCAAGCACGCCCGCGACTAGCCGCTGGAGCGCAGACACAGCCGGGCCCGGTCCGCCTCCCGGCGTCCCGGGCCCGTCGGCTCCGCGGGTGCGGCTACTTCAGTTCGGCGAGGCGCGCTTCGGCCTCTTCGAGCTGGCGGCGCAGGCGGGCGGCCTCCTCGGCGGCCTCGGAGCGGATCTTCTCGACCACTTCGGAGACGACCTCGTTGACCTCGTCCGATCCCGAAGCCTGGCACATCGTCAGCGCGTTCGTGTGGGCGACCTTGGCGCCCTTGACGACCGTGCGCGCGCCGCGGGCCGCGGCCACGGACCACTCGCCGTCCTCATAGGTCAGCGTGACCGTCAGCTCGGGGTGCTTGGCAGCCTGGGCGCGCGGGCGCGCCGCCTTCTTCTTGACCACGGGCTCAGGCGCGGACGGTGCGGGTTCGGTCACGGTCTTCCTCTCGCTCACAACGGGTTTCGGTGCAGGTTCGGTCACGGGCGCTTTGGCCTCGGGCGCATCGTCGGGCAGCAGGCCGGGCCCGGTCGGCGCGGCGGCGCGCTGGCGCGGCGCCGTCCGCCTCGCCCCCTCGCCGGGGACGGGCAGGCGCAGCTCGGCCGCGGAGAACGACAGCTCGTCGGACCCGAACGCGACCTGCACGAAGTCGTCGACGCCGGCCGGGTCGAGGGCGACGACCTTCCCGGTGCGCCCGGCGACCTGCCCGGCCGCGTCGGTGAACACCACCTTGGGTTTCTTCCCTTGCGCCAGCACCGCTTCGAGATGGGCGATGTCGGCACTCGACAGTGACATCGGGGGCTCCTTCACATGGGTTCGGAGGCACGGCACTCGAAGGCGCGGCCTGGTGAACTGGACTGCATCCTCCAATACCTACACGCCGGGTCCGACACTGCCCCGCCCCGCAGTCGCGCGCACCGCCGCCGATGTCGGTGCAGCGCGTTACGGTCGCAGGCATGGACACCGCGCCCGGGCGCCCGCCCGCGGCCTACACCGAGCGGCCCGCACCCGACCCGGCCTGGTCGCCGTGCCTGTGGGTGCGCCGCGCCCCGCACCCGGCCACCACCCGGGTCGTCCCCGACGCCTGCACCGACCTCCTGTGGCACGGCGGCCGACTGGAGATCGCAGGCCCCGACACGGGCCCCCGCGACGTCCCCCTCGCCACCGGGACCGTGATCGCCGGGATCCGGCTGCGCCCCGGCGCCGCCCGGATCCTCCTCGGCGACGTCCCGGCCACCGCGGTCGCCGACGCCCAGCCCGCCCTCGCCGACCTCTGGGACCCCGGGCCGCTCGCCGACCGCCTTGCAGCCGCAGGCGACCCGTGGGACGCCGCCGCGATCCTCGCCGGAGCCCTCGCCGCCCGCGCCGTGCGGTTCGCGCCCGATGCGGCCGCGCTGGCCGCCGCGCGGGCGCTCGACGTCCCCGAGCCCCCGCCCGTCCCGGTCCTGGCCCGTGCCCTCGGGTTCTCCGAGCGGCACCTGCGCCGCCGCGTCGCGGCCGCGTTCGGCTACGGCCCCAAGACCCTCGAACAGATCCTCCGGTTCCGAAGGGCCACCGCGGCGGGGGAGCGGGACTGGGCGCGCATCGCCGCCGAGGAGGGATACGCCGACCAGGCGCACCTGGCCCGGCAGGTGCGCCGCTGGTCCGGCGTCCCGCCGACGAGCCTGCGCTTACGCCGCGCCCTCCCACGCCTTGAGGACCCTGACGGCGTCGACGGTGAACCCGGGGCGGGCCTGGAGCTCGATCCCGTCGTGCCAGCGCCGGTAGTGGATCGGCCAGCCCCCGTCCGCGTCCTGCTCGGCGGCCCGGAAGTCCAGGGCCGCACGCATCTCCGCCGCGCTGAACCACGCCGCCCCGGCACTGGCCGGGTCGGGGGCGAAGTCGCAGGCGAGGTGGTGCTCGCCGGGCGCGTACCCCGGCGGCGACTCCACACCCTCCCGGTCCGCGGGGTCGAGGAGCACCAGGCCCGCCCCGCGCACGAGCTCACCCATGCGCGCGGCGGCCTTGCCGGCCCAGGCGCGATCGGGTGCGGCGCCGAGGAACGCCGCGACGCTGAACATCTCGTACGGGTGGCTCGCTTCGAGCCGGTCGATCCGGTCGCGGCAGAACGCGGCCGCGCCGTCGATCCACGGGTGCTCGACCCTATTGCGCAGCAGGTACCCGGCCGCCCTCGCGGTCGTGAGCAGCCCGCCGCGGTCCTGCGGCGGGGCCTGGACCCACGGCGGGTGCGGATAGGCGCCGATCGTCTCCAAAAGGTCCGGGACACCCCCGTCCGGGGCCGTGTGCACCGCGAGCCAGTCGCACACGCCCGCGCCGGTCTCCTGGTCGAGGACCCCGGCCTCATCCAGAATCGCCAGCGCCGTCATCGCGGCGAGCGGCTGCGGCTCGGGGCCCTTCACATCCGGTTCGAGCGCGAACGCGAACCCCCCGTCACCGGTCCGGTGCGCGAGCACCGCCGCCCGCACTCCCTCACTCGTGCCGGTCCCGGCCAGGCGCGCCATGCGGCGCTGGTCCACCAGGCTCCCGGTGCGCCACACGAACTGCGCGGCGCGCTCCAACTGCTCTGCATCGATCCGTTCCATGCCCCTCACGCTAAAACCCGCGCCCGGCCCCGGGCTTGAACGAATCGGCCAGGCCGTGACGGGCGTGAATATCGGCTGGGGTTCAGTCCCGCGACACTTCCGATTCCCTCCACCGCCCACCTGCGCCTTTACGCTCCGGTCATGAGAGTCGCACTGGTCACCGAATCCTTCCCGCCGCAGATCAACGGCGTCGCCCGCTCGGTGGCGCGGGCCGCGGCCCACCTCGCGTCGCGCGGGATCGAACCGGTCGTGGTCGCCCCCGCCCCCGGGCCGGGCCCGCGCCCGGTCTTCGACTGGCCCGTCGTCCACGTCCCCTCCGTGCGGCTCCCGGCCTACCGGCACTTCCGCGCCGGACTCGCCACCAAAGCCCTCGACGACGCGCTCGACGCCCACCGGCCCGACGTCGTCCACCTCGCCAGCCCCTTCGGGTACACCGCGCGCGCCGCGGCCTGGGCCGAGCGGCGCGGCGTCCCCGCCGTCGCGGTCTGGCAGACCGACCTGCCCGCCTACACCCGCGCCTACCACCTGACCGCGTTCGAACAGCTGGTCTGGCAGCGCCTCAAGTCGATCCACTCCCGCGCCGCGGTCAACCTCGCCCTCTCCGAATGCACCGCCCGGTCCCTCACCGCCCAAGGCATCGGCGGCGTCGCGGTCCTGCCGCACGGGGTCGACACCAACCGGTTCCACCCCGCCTTCCGCGACACCGCCCTCCACGACGCGCTCGCGCCCGACGGGGAGCTCCTGGTCGGCTACGTCGGCCGCCTGGCCCGCGAGAAGCAGCTGCACTGGCTCGCCGACACCGCCGCACTCCCCGGCGTGCGCCTGGTGATCGCCGGGGACGGCCCCCGCCGCAAAGCCCTGGAGCGGCTCCTGCCGCAGGCGCAGTTCCTCGGCGCCCTCCACGGCACGGACCTGTCGCGCCTGTACGCCTCCCTCGACCTGTTCGTCCACACCGGGCCGTTCGAGACGTTCGGGCAGACCATCCAGGAGGCCCACGCCTCCGGCGTGCCCGTGCTCGCCGTCGACGCCGGCGGCGCGCCCGAACTGGTCGACCCGGGCGTGGACGGCACCCACTTCCCCGCTGGCGACACCGCCGCGCTGGCGGGCCTCGTCGCCTCCCTCGCCGGGCAGCGGGACGTGCTGCGCCAGTGGGGGCGGCGCGGACGATTGAAGGTCCGCGGCCGCACCTGGGAGGCCGAAGGCGACGCGCTCATCGAGCACTACGGGCGGGCGCTCGCACTGGGGCCGGCGCGCGGCGGCCTGCGCCCACCCGTCCCCACGGCTTGACGTACGACAGGATCGTCGCGCCGAGGTAGACCGCCGAGGACACGATCGGCGCGGCGATCACCTGGTCGTCGAGGACCTGCAACCGGTCCGGGTCGAGGATCGCCGCAGTCGCCTCCAGGCCCGGGAGCAGCGCGAAGACCGTCGCGGCGAACGCGGCCACCGTCGCGATCAGCTTGACGAGGACCCACTTGTGCGACGGGCCCCAGCGGGTCCCGAACATCAGCACCGTGCCGGTACTGATCGCGACGAGCCCGATCGGGACCGCGATCGCGGAGGCGAGCGCGTCCATCGCGGTCCCGGCCGCGAACTGCACGGCCGCGTCCTCAGTGGTGACGGCCCGGACACCGAGGACCAGGAGGCTCAGGCTCAAGCCCAGCCAGGCGACCGACGAGGCGACGTGGGCGATGACGAAGGCCCGGTACGCGGGGCGGCGGAGTTTTCTCATACCGTCCACGCTCGCCCCCTCACGCAGGCGGGCGCATCGGAGCAGACGCGTATCCGCCCCTACGCCCACCCGCTGACCCCGCCTAGATCGGCTCCGCCGCCACCGCCGCAGTACTGCGCCTCGTCCACTTCAAGCCCACGAGCGGGAACACCAGGACCGACACCATCGCCGCCCCCACCATCGCCGCCGCGACCGCCTCCTCCACCAGGCCCCGCTCCGCCGCAGTCGACGACGCGATGACCACGATCGGCAGCTGCGTCGCCGCGAACGCCGCCAACGCACCCCGGTCCCGCCCCGCCAGCGCCCTCCGCGCGAACAGCCACGTCACCGCCCCGCGCACCACCGCGAACACGAGCAGGAACACCGGGATCAGCGCCAGCGCCACCGGCGACCCGAGCAGCTCGTCCAGATCGAACGTCACCCCCGTGTACACGAAGAACACCGGGACGACCGCACCGAACCCGATCCCGTCCAGCTTCGACTGCACCAGCGCCTCCTCCCGCTCGTCCAGCGCCGACAGCAGCACATGCATGCACACCCCCGCCGCGAACGCCCCCAACGCGATATCGACGCCGATCTCCGCCGCCAGCAGCACCGCCCCCAGCAGCACCAGCACCGACAAACGCACCGCCAACTGCGCCGACGTCCCCAACGTCGCCGACAGCAGCCGCCCCACCCGCGCCGACCGCCGCAGCGACCCGATCGCCGCCGCCGCAACCGCAAGACCCGCCAACGCAATAGCCAGCGTCGTCCTCCCCGAATGGTGACCCTCCGAATAGAACAACGCCAGCAACGCGATCGGCGCGAACTCGCCCACCGCCCCCACCGCCATCAGATGCGGCCCCACCGGCCCCGCCAACAGCCCCGAATCCCGCGCGATCGGCAGGATCGTCCCCAGCGCCGTCGACGACACCCCGATCGCCAGAATCAGCACCGCCCCACCGGCACCGGCCGCCCACATCGCCCCCGCCGCCAGCGCGAACGACACCACCCAGCCCGCCGACGCCGCTACGATCGGCCGCCCCCGCACCGCCCGGAAGTCGATCTCGTACCCCGCCAGGAAGAACAGCATCGCCAACCCCAGCTGCGAGACCGTCTCCAGCAGCACCCCGGTCTGCACCAGACCCAGCACCTGCGGCCCGATCACGATGCCCAGCACGATCTCCACCACCACGCCCGGCAGCCGCACCCACCGCTCCAGCCGGTCCACCAGCAGCGGCGCCGCCACCGCCGCCATCGCCAGCACGACCAACTGCACCGACAACCCGTCCCAGTCCACCGCCGGAGCTTAAAGCCCCGCACCGCCCCCCAGGACCCGAAACGGGGCCTAACCCCACCCCGCATCGGGGGAGCAACAGCACTACCGGACAGTAACCAGCAGACGTAGCCTCGAACCATGGCACTGGCACCCGCGATCCACGACCCCAAACCCCGCCTCCGCGGCTGGCTCCACGCCGGCGCCTTCCCCGTCGCACTCCTCGCCGGACTCGCCCTCACCGCCACCGCCCCCACCTACGCCGGACGCGTCTGCGCCGCGATCTACGTCGCCGCCTCCGCCCTCCTGTTCGGCGTCTCCGCGCTCTACCACCGCACCAACCTCACCCAGCGCGCCACCGCCGCCCTCAAACGCCTCGACCACGCCAACATCTACCTCATCATCGCCGGCACCTACACGCCCATCGCCGTCCTCGCCCTCGACGGCACCGCCCGCACCGCACTCCTCGCCGTCATCTGGACCGGCGCCGCCGCAGGCGTCGTCTTCCGCGTCCTCTGGCACGGCGCCCCGCGCTGGCTCTACACCGCCCTGTACATCGTCCTCGGCTGGGCCGCAGTCTTCGTCACCCCGCAGCTCGCCGCGGGCGCCGGCATCGCCGCCACCGTCCTCATCTTCACCGGCGGAATCCTCTACACCGCCGGCGGCATCGTCTACGCCCTCAAACGCCCCAACCCGTCCGTGCGGTGGTTCGGATTCCACGAAGTGTTCCACGCCTTCACGATCGCCGCCTACATCGCACAGTTCGCCGCCGTCGCACTCGTGATCCACTCGGCCGCCTGACGATAGGATCGGCGTACCGACGACGGAGGCAGCGCCGCCATGAGCGACCGCCAAGCCAGGGGAGTGGACCGGGCCATCCAGGAAGCCAAAGCCCGCGGCGAGTTCAAGAACCTCCCCGGCGCCGGAAAACCCCTCCCGGGCATCGGACAGCCCCTGCACGAAGACTGGTGGCTCCACCAGCAGGCCACCCGCGAAAGCATGGGCCTCGACGCCCTCCCGCCCGCACTGCGCCTCGGCAAAGAACGCGAAGACCTCCCCGCGACACTCGACGCCCTCGATGACGAGGCCGCCGTGCGCGCGGCCGTCGAGGAGCTGAACGGACGCATCCGCAAGGCCCTCATCGGGCCCGTGGAGGGCCCGCCGCTGCGGTTCGGGCTCATCGACGTCGACGAGGCCGTCGCCGCCTGGAGAGCCCGCCGTCAGTAGCCGAGCATCGGTCCGGCAGTCCCGCTTGACGGCGCCCCTGCTTGACGGTGCCCAGATTCACTTGACAGTGTCTAGTTTCAGGCGCATCCTTAACTTGACACTGTCAAGACCGGCTTTGCGCCCCCCACCGAAGGCACACCCATGGCACCCGTCATCACGCTCACCGCCGTCACACTCCTCGCCCGCCTCGCCGGGCTCCTCGGCGCCGACGCCCTCACCGACTGGCAGCTGTGCCTGCGCATCGGCCTCGCCGCCATGTTCACCCTCACCGGCGCCGTCCACTTCCACCCGAAGTTCCGCACCGACATGGCCCGCATGATCCCCGAACGCCTCCCCGCACCCGCCGCCCTCGTCGCCCTCACCGGCGTCCTCGAACTCGCCGGCGCCGCCGGACTCCTCATCCCCGCCACGGCCACCGCCGCGGCCCTGTGCCTCGCCGCGCTCCTGGTCGCCATGTACCCCGCGAACTACTCCGCCGCCAAACGCGGCATCCCCCTCGCCGGATCGCCCGCCACCCCCATCGGCATCCGCACCGCCGAACAGGCCCTCTTCATCGCCCTGTGCGTCCTCGCCGCACTCTGACGAATCCCGCCCGGGCACGGGAAAGGCCCGGACCCCCACCGGGTCCGGGCCCCTTGCCCACGCCTATAACGCTACCTGGCGTCCCAACGTCAGATACGCGAACCCGAGCAGACCCCGGTGACCCCGCAGCCACCAGGCACGATGCGCATCCGCCGCGGCCCGCACCTCCTCGGCCCGCTCATGACCCGGATTGGCCTGCAACCAGACCTCCTTGTCCATGAGGAACTCCGACTCGAAGTCGTCCCACTCGTGCTGCTCCACCGACTCCACCCGCAAAGGCCGCAGCCCCGTCGCCACCGCCGCGTCCACCAGGTCCGGCAGCAGCAGCCACTCGTCGGCCTTCGTGTCCGGCCACATCCCCGCCAGCTCCGCCTCCGTGGGCGTGCGCTGCCAGATCCCGTCGCCGAACAGCAGCCGCCCGCCCGGCTTCACCAGCGGCGCCAGCGCCGCCACCGCCTGCGCGCTCGTCCCGAACGCATGCGCCGCACCGATGCAGATCACCAGATCCGCAGGCTCGGTCCAGTCCTCGCCCTGGTACTCCACGAATTCGAGCCGGTCCGCGATGCCGCGGCGGGCCGCGCCCGCCCGGCCCCGCTCCAGCAGCTCCAGATCCGAGTCGATCCCCACCGCCTTCGCGCCCGGGACCCGCTCGGTGATGCGCTGGAGCAGCTCGCCCCACCCGCACCCGATGTCGACGATCGACGACGGCGCGAACGCCGCGCAGTCGTCGACCTGCCGGTCGAACCGCCACTTGGCGATGGGGGAGTTGCAGTCGAGGTGGCCGTACCGCGCCGGCCTGTCTTGAGAAGTCATCGCCCGGACCGTAGCAGCGGCCCGCCCCGGGCGCAAACGCGAACCCCCGCCTACACTCACGGCCATGATCCTCGTCCACGCGTACGTCTGGTCCCAGCCCGAGCACCGCGACGCCTACCGCGCAGGCCTGCGCGCACTCCAGGAATCCACCCTCGCCAGCGACGAAGGCTGCCTCGACTACCGGTTCTGGGAATCGGTCACCGAACCCGGCGCGTTCGTGTGCGTCGAAGCCTGGACCGACCGCGCCGCCCTCGACGCCCACCTCGCCGCACCCCACCACACCGCCGGCTCCGCGGCCCTCGACCCCTACCGGGCCCGCCCCGCCGACGTCCGCGTCTACGAAGCCCACCCCACCAGCCTCTAAAGCACCGAGACCGCCATCGAGATGCACACGTCGCACCCCGATGGCACACTCGCACCCATGACCGACGACCTCAAACACCACCTCCAGCGATACCTCCAGACCGCCCGCGAAGCCCTCCTGTGGAAACTCGACGGCCTGGGGGAGTACGACCTGCGCCGACCCCTCACCCCCACCGGCACCAACCTCCTCGGCCTCGTCAAGCACTGCGCCGCCACCGACGTCGAGTACTTCGGCCTCTGCTTCGACCGGCCCTTCCCCGACCCGCCCGCCTGGTTCCCGCTCATCGAAACCGTCCCCAACATCGAGATGTGGGCCACCGCCGACGAGACCGCCGACTCCATCACCGGCCTCTACAAGCGCGTCTGGGACCACTCCAACGCCACCATCGACGCCCTCGACCTCGACAGCGAAGGCACCGTCCCCTGGTGGCCCGAAGAACGCCGCACCGTCACCCTCGGCCAGATCCTCGTCCACATGATCGCCGAGACCAACCGCCACGCCGGACACGCCGACATCGTCCGCGAGACCATCGACGGCGCCGCCGGGCTCAACGAACGCAACTCCAACCTCCCGCCCGCCGACCAGTTCGACTGGCCCGCCTACCGCGACCAGGTCGAACAAGCCGCCCGCACCGCAGCAGGCGAATAAGACCAACCGGGGGCCCGCAACCGCACCGGGCCCCCGACACCACGCGACGCCAGGGGAGTACCCCTACTCCCGCGCCGGCACCCGCGCCTCCGCCGCCAGCGCCCGCTCACGCCACGACCCCGCCTCGGCCACAAGCTCAGCACGAGCCGCCTCCGCAGCCTCCAACCTGGAAGCCAGCACCCGCAGATCCGCCACCGCCGACGCCGCCTCGCCCTGCAACCGCTCCACCACCGAGCCGCGCTCGGCCGCCAAAGCCGACGCCTGCTCCGCATCCCGACGCGCCACCGCCAACTCCGCCACCAGACCCTCCACACGCGACCGCTCCCGGTCCCGCTCCACCATCACCGACGCCACCCGACCCTCAGCCCGCTCCAGCGCCGCCTCACCGGCCCGCAGCGCCTCAGCCGCCTCCGCCTCCACCCGCTCCGCACGCTCCCGCGCCACCTCCGCCTCACCACGCGCCGACAACGCCGCCCGCTCGGCCTCCTCACGGCCCGCGACCGCCGCGTCCCGCTCCGCCACCGCGGCCGCAGCCTCGCCCCGCGCCGCCTCCGCATCGCCAACGGCCGCATCCCGCTCCGCGACCGCCGCCCGCGCCTCACCCAGCGCACGACCCGCCTCCTCACGCGCCGCCTCAGCGTCCTTCACCGCCGCAACCCGCGCCGACACCGCCTCCTTCGCCCGAACCTCAGCCGCCTCCGCGACCCCGGCCACCCGCTCCACCTCAGCCACCGCCGCCGCAAGCTCGTCACGCAGCGCCGCCGCACGACCGGCCACCTCGTCCCGCTCCGCACGAGCCGCCGCGACCGCGCTGGCGGCCTCGGACCGGACCTCCGCGATCCGCGCCTCGACTTCCGCCGGGTCCGTCTCGGCCCGCAGCGCCTCAGCGAGCGGCGCCAGCGCCGACGTCATCGACTGCTCGATCTGCTCGTACAGCTCTTCGGCCCGCGCCAGCGCGCCCTCCAGGCCCGGCGTGGCGCGGCGCAGCTCGCGCTGGCGTTTCGCCTGGGAGGCGCAGTCGCCGTCGGCGCAGTACAGGCGGGGCCGTCCGCGGCCGGGCTGCTGCGGGATCGGCGTCCCGCAGCGCTTGCAGAGCGTGACGGTCCGCGGCCCGGCGGCTTGGGCGGTCTGACCGGTCTGGTTGCTGGCATCTGTTTTCGTCATGCCCACAGCCTAACATTATTTATTTCCGGTATTGATATTTAAATAACCGGAAAATAAGCGTGTCGTCGCGCAGTACATAACTCACGAGAAGTGCCGTTCCCGCAAGTTATGAGTCTTGGGGGCCTGACACGACCTTGGGGCTGCGGGGCGCCCGAGGGGCCGTTCTGGCCGGTTCGGCTGCCGTTGTCGGCGGGTGCTGCGACGATGGCGGGAGATCGGACGGAAGGAGTCTGCGATGGGTTCGATCCTCAATCCCTACGTGTCGTTCAACGGGAACGCGCGGGAGGCGATGGAGTTCTACCAGTCGGTGCTGGGCGGTGAGCTGAACGTGATGACGTTCGGCGACTCGGGGGTGCCGGACGCCCCGGCCGACCAGGTGATGCACGCGCAGCTGACGTCGCCGGCCGGGTACACGGTGATGGCGTCGGACACGCCGCCGGGCATGCCGTACGTGCCGGGCCAGAACATCTCGATCAGCCTCTCGGGCGACGACGGGGACGCGCTGCGCGGGTACTTCGAGGGCCTGTCGGAGGGCGGGTCGGTGAACATCCCGCTGGAGAAGCAGATGTGGGGCGACGAGTTCGGCGCCCTGGTCGACCGGTTCGGGATCGGCTGGATGGTGAACATCGCGGGGAGCTAGTCCCCGCGGCGGAAACGGACGAACAGGCGGTGGGCGGGACATGGGTCCCGCCCACCGTTACTTGTGGGAATATCGGCGGCGGTGCTAGTTGAGGCCGCGGCGGAGGCGCCAGTACGCGGCGCCGGTCAGCAGCGCGGAGAGGCCGAGGGCGATGGCGAACTCGGTCCACTGGAACCGCCAGTACCGGTCGGCGGGCTGGTAGACGACGTCGAACGCGGCGTCCTTCTGGGACAGGCACTCGTCGGGCGGGACGTTGACGGCCCGGCAGTCGTCGGCGTCGTCGGCGGTGAACGCGGTCCCGTCGGCCATGCGCACGGGCATCTCGTCGCTGACGACCCACGCGCCGGGGATGGTGTAGCCCATGACGGTGGCGCCGGAGTCGTCGAGGGTGAGGCCGTCGATGTAGCCGACGGTGTTGGCCTCGGCCATGGTGATGGTCTCGGTGACCGGCTCGGCGTACAGGGGCCGCACGAACCCGCCCATGACGAGCTGGAAGCCGAGGAACACCAGGAGCGTCAAGGCCATGGCGGCGAGGGTCCGGCGGGTGAGCGCGCCGATGGCGAGGCCGAGGGTGAACGCCAGGACCGCGTACCCGAAGGGCGCGAGGTTGCGGGTGACGAACTCGATGGGGTGGAACCGGGAGTCGGCGAGGTCGTCGAGGGGGCTGACGGCCCAGGTGAGCAGGAGCGTGACGGACCCGGCGAGGAGGACTCCGGCTCCCCCGGCGACGGCGAGCTTCGCGGTGAGCCAGCGGGTGCGGGTGACCGACTGGTTCCAGGCGAGGCGGTGGGTGCCGGCTTCGAGTTCGCGGGTGACCAGGGGTGCGCCCCAGAACGCGCCGAAGACGGCGAGTCCGGCGAGCAGGAGCAGGCCCAGGAGGGTGAGGGTCATGCCGAACCGGTCGTCGAGAAAGTGCGCGGCCTCGTCGCAGGCGGTGGTGCATTCGGTGACGAGGGTGCGGTAGGCGTCGCGGACGTCCCAGGCGAGGTAGAGGATGTAGGCGGCGGCCGCGGCGAGGACGGCGGCGGTCCACAGGGTCTGGGCGCGCATCTGGCGCCAGGTCAGCCAGATCATCGGGCGGTCTCCTGGAGGATCGGGGCGGCGAGGCCTTCGGCGCGGTGCAGGTAGGTGAGGACCATGTCCTCCAGGCCGATCGGCTCGGCGCCGGGTAGGTCGAGGGGCGCACCGGCGGTGTTGTGGACGATGAGCGTGGTCTGGCGGTCGGTGTGGTCGGCGGCGACGACGTCGACGCCGGGTGGGAGCTGGTCGAGGGCGCCGCGGGGGCCGACGATGCGGTGGTGGGCGGCGGTGAGGTCGTCGATCTCCCCCGCGACCTGGACGCGGGACTCGGCGAGGATGACGAGGTGGTCGCAGACGCGTTCGACGTCGGCGATGAGGTGGGACGAGAGCAGGACGGAGACGTCCATGTCGGCGACGAACTCCATGAGGGACTGGAGGAACGAGCGGCGCGCGAGCGGGTCGAGCGCGGCGACCGGCTCGTCGAAGATCATGAGGTCGGGGCGTTTGGCGGCGGCGAGGGTGAGGGCGAGCTGGGCCTTCTGGCCGCCGGAGAGGCGCCCGGCCTTCTTGGCGGGGTCGAGGCCGGTCTGGCGCAGGCGCTCGTCGGCGAGCTTCGCGTCCCAGCGGGGGTTGAGCTTCTCCCCCAGCCGCAGGTGGTCGGCGACGGTGAGCTGGGCGTAGACGGGGGTGTCCTGGGCGACAAAGCCGACGCGGGCGAGCTGCGCGGCGTCGGCGGCGGGCCGGTTCCCGAGGACGTCGATGGTGCCCGCGGTGGGGCGGATGAGGCCGGCGGCGAGGGCCAGGAGCGTGGACTTGCCGGCGCCGTTGGGGCCGACGAGGCCGACGATGCGCCCGGCGGGGATGTCGAGGGTGACGTCGGTGAGGGCCGCATGGGGCCCGTAGCGCTTGGTGAGCGCGTTCGTCGCGATGACGGGGGTGTTCATGGTTCCTGCGCGGTCCTTCTCATGGTGGTGTCGAAGAGCGCCCGGACGGCGTCGTCGGCGAGGCCGGCGGCGCGGGCCCGGGTGATCCACTGGTCGAGGCCCGCGCGGAGTTCGGCGTGGGCGTCGAGGTCGTCGCCCGCGAGGGTCGCGGTGACGAAGGTGCCGCGCCCGGGTTTGGGGGCGACGAGTCCCTGGCGTTCGAGTTCGCGGTACGCCTTGAGGACGGTGTTGGGGTTGATCGCGACTTTGGCCACGACTTGCTTGACCGTCGGCAGCTGGTCCCCCACGGTGAGCATCCCGAGCCGGAGGGCCTGCTGGACCTGGTGGACGAGCTGCATATAGGGGGCGACGCCGGAGCGCGGTTCGAGGTGGAAGTCGATCACAACTTTCTCTATTTCACTAGGATGTTAGCACTATAGGTCGATGAGGGTGGCCCGTCAAGCCCGGGGGCGCGACTGCTCCCCCGGCGGGGCTATCGCCCCTGGTTGCGGGGGTGGTTACGGACGGTGCGCTCGTTGCCGAACTTGTAGGCGCCGGTCCAGCGGGCCATGACGAGCTGGGGGTCGCCGGCGTCGACTTCGGCGAGGAACGCCGCGGCGCGCCCGCCGCGGAGGGTCGCGGCGGCGCGGCCGCGGTGGACGATGACGACGGTGCCGCTGCCCCGCTCGCGGTAGGAGAACCCGGACGGGGCGCTCATGCGGCGGCCTTGGCGCGGCGGGCGCGGGCGACCGCGACGGCGGCGGCGACGCCGCCGAGGAACCCGAAGAGGTGGGCCTGCCAGGACACGAACGGGCTCGTGGGCAGCACGCCCCAGATGAGGGACCCGTAGACGGCGAACACGAGGACGGCGATGAGGAGGTCGCCGATGCGGCGCATGAACACCCCGCGCGCGAGCAGGTAGCCGAGGAGGCCGAAGACGACGCCGGAGGCGCCGACGGTCACCGAGTGCGCCGGGGAGATCAGCCACACGCCGAGGCCGGAGACGACGAGCGACATCGCGAGGGCCGTCCACATGCCGCGGCGGTCGCGCAGGGCGCAGATGACGCCCATGACGACCAGGGGCGCGGTGTTCGCGGCGAGGTGCGCGACGTCGGCGTGGAGGAGCGGCGCGGCGAGGATGCCGGGGACGAGCCCTTCGAGGGTGCGCGGGACGATGCCGTACTGCGTCAGGTGCGCGGGCAGGACGAGGTCGGTCAGGAGGATCGCCCACAGGAGCGCGGCGAGGGCGCCCCAGGTGGCGAGGGCGCGGCGCACGGGGTGCGCGGGGCGGGGGTCCTGGGGCGGGACGGGGAGGGTCACTGCGGCTCCTCGCTCGGGGTTCGGTCGGTGGTGTGAAGGGTAGCCGGTGCGCGCGCACGCGTGTTGCTTCGAAATCCCGATAGTATGGATTCCGTATTGTTCCCTCGGTGAGGAGACCCCCTGTGAAGCTCGTACTTGCCGCGGCGACCGGCGCGACCGGCCGCCTGGTCCTGGAGCGGGCCCGCTCGTCGGGCCACGACGTGACCGCCCTGGTCCGCTCCCCCGCCAAGCTCCCGCCCGGGGTCCCCCACGCGCGCATCGACTTCAGCGCCCCCGACGCCGAGGCGCTCGCGGGCGCGGTGGCGGGCGCCGGCGCGGTCGTCTCGGCGCTGGGCGCGACCGGGAAGGCCGACGCGGGGGTCGCGCGGACGGGCACCGCGGCGCTCGTGGAGGCGATGCGCGCCACCGGGGTGCGGCGCCTGGTGGTGCTGTCGGCCGCGCCGATCGGGACGGTGCCGACGCTGCGGCGCCCCGACAAGCCGCGGTACGACCCCGGGGACGGGCCGCTGCTGCGCCTGGTCACGCCGATCGTGAAGTGGGCGCTGGCCGAGCACTACGCGGACCTGGCGGCCATGGAGGACGTCGTCCTCGACTCGGGGCTCGACTGGACGGTGGTGCGGCCGCCGCGGCTGACCGACGCGGCCCCGAAGGGCGCCTGGCGCACCGAAGTGGGCCGCAATCCGCGCAACGGGTCGACGATCGCGCGGTCGGACCTCGCCGCGGCGATGCTCGACGCGGCCTTGGACCCGGGCGCGGCCGGGAAGATCCTGGGCGTGGCCTACTGACGGGCGGCGAGGTCGTCGGTGGCGGCGAGCGCGGCGCCTGCGGCCTTGTCGAGGAACTGCGCGACCGTGGCGAGCTGCTCGGGCGTGAACTCCTCGCAGATGGCGGCGATGGCCTCGCGCAGCGGCTCGTAGAGGGCCCGGACTTCCCCGGTGCGGTCGGGTTCGGCGGTCAGGTGCACGGCGCGGCGGTCGGTCGGGACGCGGTCGCGGCGGATCCACCCGGCCGCTTCGAGCCGGTCGAGGACCCCGGTCGCGGTCGCCGGGTGCAGGTCGGCGGCGCGGGCCAGCGCGGTGGCGGTGAGGGGTCCGGTGCGGGTGATGAGGTCGAGGCATTCGAGGTCGACGTCTTGGAGGTGGAGGCGGTCGGAGACTTGGTGGTTGAGGAGGCGGAGTTGGACGGTGAGGTGGCGCAGGAGTTCGGTGACGTCGTGGGCGTGGTGGGTCATCGTCGGCTGCTCCTGGCGGGTCGGGTGGGGTTCAGGATAGGCGAGGTCGGGGTGTGGGGGTGTGGGCGGTGGGTTCGGGCGCGGTGCTTAGGCTGTTGGGGTTTTGTGCGGTGCCGCCTGGGGCGGCTGATCGAGAGGGGTTTGCGGATATGGTGCAGATCGGTGACGGGGTTGAGGTGTCGGTGTCTGCGGACACGGCGTCGCGGCCGGAGGTGACGGTGCCGGATGCGGCGGCTCCTGCGGGGCTGCTGGTGTTCGACGTGGTCGAGGGTTCGGGTGCGGTGGCGCAGGCCGGGGATGCGGTCGCGGTGCAGTACGCGGGGTTCAACTGGTCGAACGGGAAGGAGTTCGATGCGTCGTGGAATCGTGGGGCGCAGCCGTTCACGGTGTCGCCGTTGGGTTCGGCTCCGGTGATTCAGGGGTGGAACGATGGTCTGGTGGGTGCCCGGGTGGGTGGTCGCCGGCTGGTGGTGATTCCGCCGGAGCTGGGGTACGGGGCGTCGGGTGCCGGTGGTGTGATCGGTCCGAATGAGACGCTGGTGTTCGTGGTCGACGTGGTGTCGGTGAACGGGCAGAAGTAAGTCTGGTTTTCGGAAGCGGGGGCGCCTTTGTGGGGCGCCCCCGCTTCTGTGTGTTCGCTTATCCTCCGGCGATGGAGGGGAGGATCTGGATTTCTCTGTTGTCGAGTGGTGTGTCGAGGCCTTGGAGGCGGCGGGATTCGTCGTCGCCGATGTAGATGTTGACGTAGCGGCGGAGTTTCCCGGATTCGTCTCTGAGGCGTCTGGCGAGGCGCGGGTGGGTGCGGGCGATGGCGTCGAGGAGGTCGGCGAGTGTGGCGTGCTCGTCGAGGTCGACGGTGAGGTGGCGGGCGCCGTCGCATTCGGAGGCGAGTGCGGCGGGGATTTTGACGTCGGTGGTCACGGGGCCTCCATGGCGCGGACGCAGAGGACGTCGGGGAGGTGGGCGGCGACCTGGTGCCAGGTGCCGCCGTCGTCGGCGGCCCAGACGTCGCCGCAGCGGGTGCCGAAGTACCAGCCGGGGTTGCCGGGGGCGTGGTCGGTGCAGGCGCCGTCGCGCATGACGGTGCCGTAGTAGTCCTCGTCGGGGAGTCCGTCGTTCCAGGGGGTCCAGGTCTCGCCGCGGTCGGTGGTGCGCCAGGGGGCGATGCGGTGGTCGGGCGGGGTGCGGTCCATGGATTCGCCGACGGGCCAGGCGGTGATGTTGCCGGGTTCGGTGGGGTGGGCGACGATGGCGAAGCCGAATTTGGTGGGGAGGGTGGCGGAGATGTCGGTCCAGCCGCCGTCGGGGCGGGTGGCGCGGTAGGCGGGGCCGTGGCTTTGGGCGTAGAGGGTGCCGTCGGCGTCGCGGGTGACTTTGTGGATGCACTGGCCGGATTCGGGAGTGGTGTCGGGGCCGTAGTCGACGGTGATGCCTTTGGTGATGCCGTGCCAGGTGCGGCCGTCGTCGTGGGTCTGGTAGATGCCGCCGGAGGAGATGGCGATGGTGAGGGCGTCGGGGTCGTCGGGGTGGGTGACGATGGTGTGGACGGCGGGTCCGGCGCCGCCGGAGGCCCAGGTGGTGTGCTGGGGGTGGTCCCAGAGGGCCTGGTTGAAGGTGAAGGTGCGGCCGGAGTCGTCGGAGGTCCAGAGGCTGGTGGGTTCGACGCCGGCCCAGACGCGGTCGCCGGGGCCGAAGGTGAGCTGCCAGATCTTCTTGACGGTGTTGGTGTCGGTGGCGTCGGGTTGGTCGATGCCGGCGGTGTCGGAGTAGTCGAGGGGGCGGTACGGGAGGTCTTGGGGGAATTCCATGGGGGCGTTGACGGGTTCGTCCCAGGTGTTGCCGTGGTCGTCGGAGCGCCAGATGGAGGGTCCGAAGAAGGTGGAGGCGCCGACGAGGATGCGGCCGGTGGCGGGGTCGCAGGCGGCGGCGAAGATCTCGGCGACGGCGGTGAAGCCGTCGGCGTCGAGTTTGGCGGGGCCGTCGACGGACCAGTGGACGCGGTCGTCGCTGGTGGCGGTGAAGAGGCCTTTGCGGGTGCCGATGAGGACGAGGTAGGCCATGGCGGGCTCCTTTGCCGTGTGTTGTGGCTTGTCGTTCTCATCGTCGCGCTCGGGTGTGACGTTTTCAGGCGGTTCCGGGGTTTCCTAGAGGGTGGTTTCCGCGTGGAGGTGGTCTTGGATTGCTGCGGCGGTCTGTGCGGGGGTGAGGTGGGTGGTGTCGATGAGGGTGGTTTCCTCGGCGAGCCAGGTGGCGTGTTCGTAGGGGTCGAGGTGGTGGAGGCGCCATTCGGCGGCGGTGGGTTCGTCGGTGTCGGCGTGGATGCGGCGGGTGAGGGTGTCGCGGTCGGTGTGGAGGGTGTAGGGGTGGACGGGGATGTCGTGCTTGGTGAAGCCGTCGGTCAGTTCGGTCCAGTAGTGGTGCTGGAGGACGGTTTGCGGGATGACGAGGGTGCCGCCGGTGTAGTCGAGGACTTGGCGGGCGGTCTCGACGGTGAGGCCGCGCCAGGGGGTCCAGTCTTTGAAGTCGGTGTGCGGGAGGTCGCCGATGATGCCGCGCAGGAGGTGTCCGATGTGCTCGGTGTCGAAGAGGCGTGCGGGGAGTGCGTGTTGGAGGAGGCGGGCGGTGGTGGTCTTGCCTGCGCCGTAGGTGCCGTTGAGCCAGACGATCATTCGGGGGAATCTAGCAGGGCCGGGGCTGTTGCGGGGCGGGTGTTCGTGTTACGTTGCGAACGCCCCGGCGCGTCGATGCGCCTCCCCCGCCCGTTAGTCGATCCTGTGAGGATTCATGATGCGCGCCTCCCGTCTCGCCCTGCTGTTGTCGCCGCTGCTGCTGCTCGCTGCCGGATGCCAGGAGATCTCCGATGCGATCGACGACGCGTCGTCGGATGCGGCGTCGGGTGACGGGACCGGTTCGCAGGTGAGCGCGGAGTTCTCGGCGACGGCGCCGTTCACGGTGACCGTCGACGGTGCGGCGCTGGCGGCGGACGTCGAGGCGCTGACGGTGGCCGAGGAGCGGAACGACGGCTATGACCGGTCGCTGTTCCCGCATTGGAAGGACGATGACGGGAACGGGTGCGATGCGCGCGATGACGTGCTGGTGGCGCAGGACCGGTCCGGTGGTTTGACGGAGGCGGACTGCGGGGGTGCGATGACCGGCGAGTGGGTGTCGATGTACGACGCCGAGACCGTCACGGACTCCGGGGACCTCGACATCGACCACTTCGTGCCGTTGAAGGAGGCGTGGGGGTCGGGTGCGGTCGACTGGACGACCGAGGACCGGCAGTCGTACGCGAACTATCTGGGGAACTCGTGGCACCTGATCGCGGTCACGGCGTCGTCGAACCGGTCGAAGTCGGACCAGGACCCGGCCGAGTGGATGCCCGAGGACGAGAGCGCGTGGTGCGCGTACGTGTGGGCGTGGGTCGAGGTCAAGAAGGAGTGGTCGCTGACGGTGGACGAGGCCGAGAAAGCGGCGCTGCTGGAGTACGCCGGCGCGTGTTAGCCGAGGGCGAGCCAGGTGACGCCGAGGGCTTCCGCCTGGGCGCGTTCGGGTGCGGTGAAGGGGTCGCGGCCGGTGGCTTTGGCGATGAACGCGACCGGGTCGAGGCCGAGGGCCGCCAGCGCGGTGTCGTGGTGGTCGCCGAGGAGCAGGTGACTGACGGCGTGCTGGGCTTCGGGGGTGGTCCAGCGGGGGCGGTCGAGGGCGTCGGCGAGGTCGATGCCGTGGACGGCGGTCTCGACGATGCGGGTGGTGAGGAAGTCGGCGAGGGTCATGGGGTCGCCGTGGCGGGTGGTGACGCGGCGGTCGGGGCGTTCGCGGGTGCAGCGGTCGATGATGCGTGTCGCGGTGGCTTGGAATGCGGCGGTGAGTGCCGGTCCTCCGGCAGTGGCGGCTTCGGTGGCGGTGTGGATGCGGTCGGTGTTGGTGTCGGGTGCGAAGCGGTGGTCGGGGGCGTAGTAGCCGGCGGCGGTGACGGTGGCGTGCGGGGGTTCGGGGGCGTCGAGCATGGGGTCGAGGCGGGCGAGGGCGCCGGTGATGTGGGCGGTGAGGGCGGCGGCGTCCCAGGGGGTGCAGCGGGTGGGGGTGTGCCAGTCGGTGATGTCGTTGAGGGCGTGGGCGAGTCGGGTGGTTTCGGCGGTGAGTGCGGGGATGGGTGCGGGTGCGATCATGGGGTCTGATCCTATTCCCTTGTGCTGGAGGAGTCTTTGATGTCGCATCCGCTCGCTTCCTACGCCGCGGTGGTCCGTCCGGTGGTGGACCGGCTGCATGTCGCGGTGCGGCACGCGTCGCGGCCGGAGGTCCAGCGCCTGTACGCGCCGCTGGGTCTGGTGCCTGGTTTGGAGATCAATCTGCTGTACGCGCTGCTGGAGCATCCGGTGCCGGAGGCGGCGGTGGCGGCGCGGATGGTGTACCTGCCGTTCGACCCGGCGGCGGAGGAGGCGCGGGGGCTGGTCCGCCGAGTCGACGGGTGCTGGGAGTGGACGGCGGCGGGCCGGGAGCTGGCGGTCGGGGTCGAGGCGGCGTTCGCTTCGGCCGCGGAGCGGCTGTGGTCGTACCGGCCGAGTCCGTCGCTGCCGGGCCTGTCGGCGGTGGCGGCGGCGCTGCCGCTGCTGGGGCGGCTGCTGGAGGCCGGTGAGGAGTCGGGCGGGCCGGTGTTCCGGGCGTTCACGCCCGCGCGGGAGCCGGAGGGCGCTTCGGAGGCGGCGCTGCTGGTGGCCCTGTTGGAGGCGCTGCGCCATCACCGGGCGGACGCGCACCGGGCGGCGTGGGGCGCGGCGGGCCTGACCGTGGCGCAGATCGAGGCGATGGCGCCGGGCCCGGAGCGGGAGGCGATCGAGGCGGAGACGAACCGGCTGGATGCGCCGGTGTACGAGGCGTTGGACGCGGAGGAGCGGCTGCTGCTGCTCGGGTCGCTGGGGGCGCTCGGCGACGGGCTGCGGGCACCCTGACGCGTGCGGGACCGGGGGCGTATGTTCCTCGCTATGGCAGATGAGGCTTGGGAAGCGCGCTGCGCGGCGCTGTGGGAGCGGCTCGACGAGTTCGGGCGCGAGGAGTTCGTGCAGGCGATGCAGGACCTCGCCGCCGAGACCGATGACGAGGCCGTGGGTTTGTTCGAGGTCGGCGGCGCGCACGACTCGAAGGGGTTCACCGAGCAGGCCGTGGGCTATTACGGCCGGGCGGTCGAGGCGGGCCTGTCGGGGGTGCGGCGGCGGCGCGTGTCGATCCAGATGGCGTCGTCGCTGCGCGAGACCGGCCGCCCCGAGGAGGCCCTCGCCTTGATCGAGGAGGAGCGGGGCCGCGGCTCGGACGCGTACGACGGTGCGCTGGCGATGTGCGAGGCGCTGACGCTCGCGAAGCTCGGCCGGGACCGGGAGGGCCTGTCGGTCGCGCTGGTGGCGCTGGCGCCGCACCTGCCGCGGTATCAGCGGTCGACGGTGAACTACGCGCGGGGCCTGGTCGGCCTCGACCCGGTCAGCTAGCCAGGCGTTCGGCCAGCGCGGCCCGTGCGGCTACCGGCAGGGGCGGGAGGCGTTCGATGCGGAACCCGTACTCGGCGTAGGCGTCGAGGTGCACGTGCTCGAACGCTCTCGCTTCGTCGAGGGTGACGCGGCGGACGTTGGTGGGTGTGATGGCGTCGAGCAGGTCGAAGAGCAGGACCGTGGTCTGGTAGATGCGCTCGGTGGTGATGCGGTCGAGTTCGGCGAGGAGGACCGGGCCGGGCTCGTGGCCGGTGAAGCGGGCCATGGCGAGGGTGCACACCGGGGACCGGTCGAAGAACTGGACGGGCCCGGGGAGGGCGTCGGCGCGGTGCTGGCGCTCGCGTTGGAGGGCGGCGATCTGGTCGGTGAGCGCCGGGTCGTCCCAGGGCGCGTCGACGCCGGCGGCCTGGCTTGCGGTGATGAGGTCGGTGGCGGCTTCGGTGATGACGGTGTGCCCGGCTGCGGCGAGGCGCCGGGCGGTGGTGGTCTTGCCGGCGCCGGGGGCGCCGGTGAGGATGTAGCGGCGCAACGCATGTGCTCCTTAGAGGTTGCGGGCGGTGTCGACGACGGTCCGGTCGGAGCCGTCGAGGTGGCCGATGAGGCGGTGCGCGGCCAGCTTGTAGAGGTCGAGCGCGGCGCGGCATCCTGCTTCGGGACTGGCGGGGGCGGTGCCGGCGGCCAGGTCCCAGGCGGCGGCCCAGTCGGGGCCTGCGGCGTGGGCGACGGCGTCCCACAGGTCGTTCTCCGAGCCGTACAGGAGCCGGTGGGCGGCGGCCATGGGTGCGGGGAGTGCGAGGGCGAGGATGAGGCGGTTCGCGGCGGCGGCGCGGGTGCGGCTTTGGGCGAGCATGCCGTGGATCTTGTGGACTTCCTCGGCGAGGCCGACGAGCTGGGACGCGGCCCAGGTGTCCGCGGCGGTCGCGTGGTCGTCCCAGGTCCAGGCGCGGGCGAGGGCTTGGAGGTCGTTGAGGGTGCCGTCGGGGTCGTGGAGGATGCGGGCGGTGCGCCAGGCGGGGACGGCGGCGCCGGATTCCCAGGGGCGGGTGAGGGACGCGGCGAGCTCGGCGGGGCGTTTGCGGGTGATGGTGACCATGCGGCCTTCGCGGTGGAGGACGCGCGTGCCGGGGTCGGTGTCGGCGGCGGCGATGAGGTCGATGTCGGAGTGGGGGTGGTCGGTGCCGGTGGCGGTCGAGCCGACCAGGGCGATGCCCCGCGTGCAGGGGGCTTCGGCGTCGGCGTAGAACGCTGCGATGGCGCGGGCGTGCGCGGTGTGGTCCACGGGCCGCAGTATCCCCCGCCCGGCGGCGCGGGCGGAACCGGTTTTCTAGGCGACGGACTTGTAGTAGTCGATCTTCCCGAGGAGGTAGTCGCGTTTGGCGGCGAGGTCGTCCATGCGGGCGTCGACGGCCAGCTTGTGGGCCTGGAGGATCGCGATCCGCTCGGGGATGGTGTGGTCGCCGTCGCGGGCGAGGGTCGCGAAGCGGTGCATCTGCTCGACGGGCATGCCGGTGTCGCGCAGGCATTTGAGGACGCTCAGCCATTCGAGGTGGTCGTCGGTGAAGCGCCGCTGCCCGGTGGGGGTGCGGGCGATGTCCTCGATGAGGCCGATGCGCTCGTAGTAGCGGAGGGTGTCCATGGTGAAGCCGGAGCGGCGCGCGCACTCGCCGATCGTGTAGGTGTCCACGGCAGTCGAGGATACGCGTGCGGCCTGCGGGTTTGCGCTGGAGTCCACTCCAGGTCCTACCGTCGTCGGAGTCAACGCATCGACGCATGGAAGGGGACCGCTGTGGAGCGGATCGCATTGGGGCCGGACGGCATCGGGGTGTCGCGGCTGTGCCTGGGGGCGATGGCCCTGGGCGGGGTCCAGGACGAGGCGACGAGCTTCGCGATCCTGGACCGGTTCCTCGAACTGGGCGGGAACTTCATCGACACCGCCAACTGCTACATGTTCTGGATCGACGGCGGCACCGGGGACGAGTCGGAGCTGCTGCTGGGCCGCTGGTTCGCCGCCCGCGGCACCAGGGACGAAGTGGTGTTGGCGACGAAGGCCGGGCGGCGACCGTCGTTCCCCGGCGGGGGCCTGGAGCACTCCGAGCCGCTGTCGCGAGCCAGGATCGGCGCGGCCCTCGACGAGTCGCTGGGACGGCTGGGCACGGACCGGGTGGACCTGTTCTGGTCGCACCGCGACGACCGGGACACGCCCCTGGAGGAGACCGTCGCCGGGTTCGACGACGCGGTCCGGGCCGGGAAGGCCCGCATGGTCGGCGCCTCGAACCACACCGCGTGGCGCGTCGAACGCGCCCGCAGCATCGCGGACCGGACCGGGGCGGCGGCCTATACGGCGATGCAGAACCGGTACTCGTACCTGAAGCCGCGCCCCGGGACGGTCCTGCCGGAAGGCGGGCACGTCCACGCCGACCCCGCCGACCTCGACTTCGTGGAGGGCACGGCGGGCATGGCGATCCTGACGTACTCCTCGCTCCTGTCGGGCGCGTACGTGAAGAAGCCCCTCGGGGAGCACTACGCCCACCCCGGGACCGACGCCAGGCTCAAGGTCCTCGACGAGGTCGCCGCGGAGACGGGCGCGACCCGGAACCAGGTGGTGCTGGCGTGGCTCGCCGGGCACGGCGCGCCCGTCATCCCCCTGGTGGGGGTGTCGTCGGTCGCGCAGCTGGAGGAGGCCGCCGCCGGGGTCGCGCTCAAGCTCGACGCCGACCAGTGGCAGCGCCTCACCGCCGCGGCCTAGTCGCGGTCTAGCCGAGGAAGGTGAGCCGGACGGTCCGGTCGGGGTTGTCGCGGTTGGTGTCCACCAGGAGCACCGACTGCCACGTGCCCAGGGCGAGCCGTCCGGCCACCACCGGGAGCGTCGCGTGCGGGGCGACGAGCCCGGGCAGGACGTGGTCCCTCCCGTGCCCGATCGAGCCGTGCTGGTGGCGCCACCGGTCGGTGCGCGGCAGCAGGTCCCCCAGCGCGTCCAGGAGGTCCTCGTCGGAGCCGGCGCCGGTCTCGATCACCGCGATCCCGGCCGTCGCGTGCGGCACGAACACGTTCAGAAGGCCCTCGCGGGCGCCGATCGAGGACAGGAACTCCTCGCAGTCGCCGGTGAGGTTGCGGACGGTCTCGCGCCGTCCGGTGTGGACCTCGATGGTCGTGGTGTGGAACGCCGAGTGCATGGACGCGATCCTGCCATGCCGCACCGGCCCCGGTGTCGGTGACGTCGTCTAGGGTGGACGCCATGCCGTCGGAGGGAAGATCGTTGGAAGGCACCGGGAAGGCCCTTGCGGGACTGGACCTGACGGGCGTCGACTGGGGGGCCGTCGCCGTCCCCTCGAACGCGGACCCCTACCGGGCCTACCTCGACTCGCTCGGGTCGGCCGAGTCGCGGCGGACCATGCGCGGGTGCCTCGACCGGATCGCGCAGCTCCTCTCCGGCGACCCCGGCACCTCCGGCGAGGGCCAGCCGTGGCACCTGCTGCGGTACGAGCACACCTCCCGGCTGCGCGCGGCGATGATCGACGCGGGCTGGTCGGGCGCTTATGTGAACAAGCACCTCGCGGCCCTGCGCCGGGTCCTGAAGGAGGCGTGGCGGCTCGACCTCATGGCCGCCGAGGACTACCAGCGGGCCTGCGACCTCCAGCCGGTCAAGGCCAAGCGCCTCCCGGTCGGGCAGCAGGTCGACGGCGAAGCGCTCGGCGCGGCCCTGTACGCGTGCGACGCCGACCCCGGACCCGCAGGGGCCCGCGACGCCGCGGTGCTGGCGACGCTGTACTCGACCGGGTGCCGCAGGAGCGAGATCGCGTCGATGCGCCTGTCCGACTACGACCCCGCCGAGCGGGCCATCCGCATCGTCGGCAAGGGCAACAAGGAGCGCGCCGTCTACGTCACCGAGGCCGCCCAGGCCCGCATCGACCGGTGGATGGCCGTGCGCGGCAACACCCCCGGGGCCCTGTTCTGCCCGATCAACAAGGCCGGGAAGCTCAAGCGCGACGGGAACCGGCTCTCGGGCATGACCGGGCAGGCCATCGCCGACCTGCTGACGAAGCGGCTCGTGGAGGCCGGGCAGCGCCGCCACACCCCGCACGACTTCCGCCGCACGTTCATCGGCGAGCTCCTCGACGCCGGCGTCGACCTCGCCATCACCCAGTCCCTCGTCGGCCACGCCTCCCCGGCGACGACCGCCAGGTACGACCGGCGCCCGGCGCGGCGCTCGCGCGAGGCGGTCGACCGGCTCCAGCTCCCCGAATCGTGATGTCGATTTCCGGCTAGCCGATGTCGGACCCGGCGGGCACGCTAGAGGCATGGCGGATCTTCAGATACTCGGCAACGAGGAGCAGCTCCAGGCCGCGGTCGCCGGACGCGACGCCCGGTTCGACGGCTGGGTGTTCCTGGCCGTGACCTCCACCGGCATCTACTGCCGGCCCTCGTGCCCCGCGGTCAAACCCAAACGCGAGCACCAAAGGTTCTACGCGTCCGCCGCCGCGGCCCAGGAAGCCGGGTACCGGGCGTGCAAGCGCTGCCGCCCCGACGCCTCCCCCGGCTCCCCCGCCTGGGACTGGCGCTCAGACGTCTGCGCGCGGGCGATGCGGCTCATCGGCGAAGGCGTCGTCGACCGCGAAGGCGCCACCGGACTCGCCCAGCGGCTCGGCTACTCCCTCCGGCAGTTGGAGCGGCTGCTGATCGCCGAGGTCGGCGCCGGGCCCGCCGCGCTCGCCAGAGCCCAGCGGGCACAGGTGGCGCGGACCCTCATCGAGAACACCGACCTGCCGATGGGGCAGGTCGCCTTCGCCGCCGGATTCGCCTCGATCAGGGCGTTCAACCGCGTCGTCGCCGACGTGTTCGCCTGCTCCCCCACGGAGCTGCGCGCCAAGACCAGGAACCGGGCCGAAGCCGGCGGCGGGGCGATCAGCCTGCGCCTGGCCTACCGCGAGCCGTTCGAGCCCTCCAACCTGTTCGGGCACCTCGCCGCCTCCGCGGCCCCCGGCGTCGAGGAATGGCAGGGCGGCGCCTACCGGCGGACCCTGCGCCTGCCCGGCGGCCCCGGCATCGCCGCCCTCAAACCCGGACCCGGGTACATCGAAGCCCGGCTGCGCGTCGCCGACCTGCGCGACGTCACCGCCGCCGTGGCGAGGTGCCGGCGCATGCTCGACCTCGACGCCGACCCGCAGGCCCCCATGGAGGCCCTCGCCGCGGACGAGGCGCTCGCGCCGCTGGTCGCCAAGACCCCCGGCCGGAGGGTCCCGCGCAAAGCCGACCCCGACGAGTACGCGATCCGCGCCGTCATCGGCCAGCAGGTCTCCACCGCCTCGGCGGCCACGATCGCCGCACGGCTCGCCGAACGCTACGGCGAGCCGGTCGACGACCCCGACGGCGGACTCGCGCGGCTGTTCCCCGACCCCGCGGCGCTCGCGGAGGCCGACCCGGCGCACCTGCCGATGCCAGGGTCCCGCAAGCGGACCGTCCTCGCCCTCGCGGCCGCGCTGGCGGACGGGTCGGTGGAGCTGGGCCCCGGCGCCGACTGGCCCACCGCCAGGGCGCAGTTGGCGCAGGTGCCCGGGGTGGGGCCGTGGACGGTGGAGATGGTCGCCATGCGCGCCATGGGCGACCCCGACGCGTTCCCGGCCGGGGACCTCGGCGTCATCAAAGGCGCCGCAGCGCTCGGCCTCGGCGCCGGACGGGCCCTGGAGGCCCGGTCCCAGGCGTGGCGGCCCTGGCGGGCCTACGCCGTCCAGTACTTGTGGGCCTCCTCCGAGCACCCCACCAACCGCACCCCCGACCACACGACAGACGACGAGACGGAACGAGAGAAGGCGGACGCGTGATGCGCACCGATGCGAGGCATGTGAAATTCGAGTCGCCCCTGGGCCTGATGGCGGTCTCGGCGGTCGAGGAGGGCCTGACGTACGTCCACATGGGCGTCGAGGAGATGAAGGACGCGTGGGGGCCCGAAGAGGCCACGCCCGTCCTCGCCGACGCGCAGGACCAGCTGGAGGCGTACTTCGCGGGCGAGCTGAAGGACTTCGACCTGCCTTTGGCGGCCGAGGGCACCGGGTTCCAGCACCGGGTGTGGGACGAGCTGGTGCGCATCCCCTACGGCGAGACCTGGTCGTACCTGGATGTGGCGCAGCGCCTCGGCGACCCCAAGGCCGTCCGGGCGGTGGGGCTCGCGAACGGGCGCAACCCGATCGCGATCGTCGTCCCCTGCCACCGGGTGATCGGCTCCAACGGGAAGCTCACCGGGTACGCCGGGGGCCTGTGGCGCAAGGAGTGGCTGCTGGGCCTGGAGCGCGGCGAGCCCGCCCTGTTCGCCTAGCGGCGGTACTAGAGGAGGGTGACGGTGAGGTCCACTTCGACGGCGTCGTCGGTGACGACGATCGTCGCGGAGTAGCAGACCTCGTCGGTGCATCCGGCCGGGATGACGCCCGAGGCGGTCCCGGCCGGGGTGACCCCGGCCAGGAGCGGGGCGTCCATGCCGTTGTCGGCGATGAACGCCCCGAACGCATCCGATTCGATCCGCACGGTCGCCTCGGCGCGGTCGCCGGGCATCGGCGGCTGCGCCTGGGACAGGTCCGCGTCCACGACCTCGGTCCCCTCGGGCAGGTCGAGGTGGACGGCCTCCTCCACGGCGTCCGCCGAGGGCTGCGGGCCGCCTTCGAGGGCCCAGGCGACGCCCCACACGGCAGCGATGAGCCCGGCGAGGACCACCAGCAGCCACGCGGCGGCGGAGAGGGCGCGTCGGACGGTCGGGGCCGGCGGGGAGACCATGGCGGCGACCCTACCCCGTGCCGGGGCGTGCGCGCCTCATATACGGGGCGGCGGTGTCACAGGCCGCTGATCACCGCGGGGGCCCGTTCGGCGCGGGCGAGGGCCCGGACGAGCGCGGGCTGGCCGTGGCGGGCCGCCGCGAGGTGCGCGAGCAGGGCCGCGGCGGACGCGAACGCCTCGCCGTCGAAGACCGGCGTGTCGACGCCGGTGGAGTAGGCGAGGTCGTCGGCGTGGACGACCAGTTCGAGGATCCGCGTGGCGAGGAAGTCGTCCAGGCCCATCGCGTACGCCCACTTGACGTTCCCGGTGATGCGGGCCGGGTCGAGGCCGGGGAGCTCGGCGGCCAGGCGCTCCAGGGCCTTGCCGGCGTCGGCGAGGACCGCTTCGGGGCCGTCCTCGGCGCTGCGCTCGCCGCCGGCGCGGATCGCGGTGTTGTACGGGTTGTCGATGTCCGCGGCCAGCCACGCGGCGCGCGCGTAGTGCTCGTGCAGGGACACGGTCTCCTTGCCGGCGTGGTCGGCGTCGAGCGCGGCGGTCACGGAGGTGACCTGCCCGAGCAGGTGGGCGGCGAGGCCGCCGACGGTGAAGCCCTCCAGGGCCGAGGGCTCGGCCCAGTGGTCGGCGACCGCGGCGTGCCCGGCCAGGTCGAGGGCGGTGCGGGCGGCGGACAGGTACGGGCCGGTCAGCGCTGTCATGTCGGTTCCTCCGGTCGCTACTGCATCGAGACGTGGACGTGGTTGGTGTGGTCGGAGGCGGGGTCGCCGTTGCCGCCGGAGTAGGAGCGCCAGCCCCCGCCCGGGGACCAGAACTGCCGGTACCAGATGACGTACTCCACGCCGAGGTTCGAGGCGTTGTTGACGTACCAGGCGGCGAGCCGGTCGCCGTAGTCCTTGTCCGAGCCCGACGCGTCCTCGTCCTGGAAGCCGGAGGCGTTCGCGGCCCAGTCGCAGGCGCGCCCGAGCGGGTGCTCGCCGGACCCGCCGGAGCGGTAGCAGGACACGTAGTGGTCGAACCCGGCGTCCTTGGTCTCGTAGTACATGTTCAGGGTGCGGGGGGTCAGGCACCCGGAGGTGGTCGGGTCGTCCTCGGTGCAGCCGCCGTCGCCGCCGGTGTACTCGCCTGCGCCGGGGGCGCCGCCGTCGCCGCCGGGACCGGCGGCCTCCTCGGCGCGCAGCTCTTCGAGCTGCTCTTCGAGGTCGGCTTGGGCGTCCTCGGCGTCCTTGAGGGCCGCGGCGGCGTCTTCGAGCTCGGCCGCGTGCGCGGCCTGCTCGGCTTCGAGCTGTTCGAGGAGGTCCCCGGCCTCGTTGAGGAGCGCGGCCCGCTCGTTGCCGAGGAACCCGGTGTAGGTCATCGCGTCGATGAGGTCGCGGGTGTCGTCGGAGGACAGGATCGCGTTGGTCTGCTGGAGGTCGCCCTCGGTGTACAGGAACAGCGCGTACTCGTCGAGGTCGGCGCGCAGGGCGTCGAAGCGGGCCTGCGTGTCGGCGATCTGCGTCTCCAGTTCGGCGGCGCGCGCGTTGGCCTCGTCGACGGCGGCCTGCGCGTCGTTGACGGCGGCGATGGCCTCGGTGAGGTCGGCTTCGAGGGTCTCCTCGTCCGGTTCGGCCGCGGCCGGGGCGGGGATCAGCGCGAGGAGCGCGACGAGCAGGAGCGCGGAGAGGATCTTGTTGCGCACGGGTGGAGGTCAGCCCTTCCCGGATCGGGCGCGGCTCGCGTACGGGTGGGGTGGCCGCGCGTGGGTTTACAGGTCGAGGTCGACCACGAGCGGGGCGTGGTCGGAGGCGCCTTTGCCTTTGCGTTCGTTGCGGTCGACGTAGGCGTCGGTGACGGCGTCCTTGAACGCCGGGTTGGCCAGCGCGAGGTCGATGCGCAGGCCGCGGTTCTTGGGGAAGTCGAGGTTGCGGTAGTCCCAGAACGTGAAGGGCCGGTCGTATTTGAGGGCCCGGGGGAACACGTCCTCCAGGCCTGCGGCCTGGACGGCGGCGAGCGCGTCGCGCTCGTCGGCGGTGATGTGGGTGGTGCCGGTCCATTCGGCGACGTCCCAGATGTCGTCGTCGGTGGGGCAGATGTTGAAGTCGCCCATGGCCGCGAAGGGGAGGTCCCCGGTCGCGTCGGCGGCGGCGTCGGCGGCGAGGGCCTTGAGGAACGCGAGCTTGTAGGGGAAGTGCGGGTCGGCGGTGTCGCGGCCGTTGGGGATGTACAGGGACTGGACGCGCACGGGCCCGCAGGTGGCGGTGATGGCGCGGGCTTCGGCGGCGTCGGCGAACTGCGGCTGCCCGGTGATGCCCTGGCGGACGTCGGCGAGGCCGACGCGGGAGAGGATGGCGACGCCGTTCCAGCGGCCGGAGCCCCAGGCGGCGGTCTCGTATCCGGCGGCGGCGAACGCGTCGACGGGGACGTCGGCGGTGGCGCATTTGAGCTCTTGGAGGCACACCACGTCGGCTCCGGCGGTCTCGATCCAGGCCAGGACCCGGTCGAGGCGGGCTTTGAGCGAGTTGATGTTCCAGGTCGCCACGCGCATGGGCCTCACCCTACCCGGCTGCGGTGCGTGACCGGGCGGACCGGGGGTGCGCGGGTGTCTACTGGGTCGCGGCGGGCGCGGTCGCGACCGGTTCCGTTTCGAGGGTCGCGGGGGTGTCGCGGCGGGGGCCGACGGCGACGGCGAGGAGTCCGAAGCCGAGGGCGGCGGTGAAGCCGGGCACGGACATGCCGGAGTCGTTGACGAGGCCGCCGATGGCGGCGACGGCGGTGAGGCCGACGACGGCGGCGGCGACGGCGTCGGTGCGGATGGGGGCGCGTTTGCGCCAGATGATGATCGCGGCGATGACCGCGGCGAGGGTGATCCAGGTCATGGACTGGCCGACGGTGCCCCAGGCGGCGGAGGCTTTGCGGATGAGGATCTGGGCGGCGGTGCCGTCGAGGACGGAGCCGACGAACCGGCCCAGGTGGGTCTGGTCCTCTTCGGGGCGCAGGTAGTCGAGGACGCCGGCGACGGCGAACACGCCGAAGGCGATGGCGCCGGCGGCGAGGACGGCGCCGAGGGACAGGCGCTTGCCCCACAGTTTCAGGCAGCAGAGGATCCCGGCGGCGACGAGGGTGAGGGTGCCGCCCATGTCGCGGCCGAGCATGGGGGCGCCGACGATGACGACGGAGCAGACGCCGAGCGCGACGGGGCCCCACAGGCGCATGCGGCCTCGCCAGGGGATGAAGCAGACGAGGAGGATGACGGCGGCGGCGAAGACGCTGAACGCGTAGTTGCCCAGGCCGGTGAAGCGGGCGCCGGCTTGGGCGGTGTAGCCCATGGGGGTGTGCAGGGGCCAGGTGGCGCCGGAGACCTGGTCGACGGCGATGAGGGCGGCGGCGGCGCCTGCGACGACGAGGACGGGCCGGATGCCGGTGCGCGTCCACGGGAGGGACGCGGCGATGGTGAGGACGGCGGCCCCGGCGAGGATGAGGCCCCAGAACGCGAGCTTGGGGTGGTCGGCGCGCCACCACGGGGGGATGCCGGCGGCGACTCCGGCGACGGGCACGGCGGAGAACGCGATGCAGACGGTGCGGGCGGTGCGCCGGAACCGGTCGGGGCCGACGACGAGGTGGGCGGCCAGGAGCATGACGGCGACGCCGACGAAGGAGAGCGTCCAGTAGAAGTTCGGTGAGACGTCGGCGTTCGCGGCGGACGCGGCGGTCTCGTCGGAGCCGCGGGCGACGGCTGCGGCGGCGGTGTGGTCGGGGTCGGCGAGGACGGTGATGGGCGCTCCGGCGACGGTGGCGGGGATGTCGGCGCCGACGACGGCGAGCGCGGTCGCGGTCAGGTCGGTGAGCTGGATGTAGCCGTCGCGGCCGGTGGTGCGGGAGGTGAGGCCGCCGGGTTCGATGCCGGGCCCGGAGTAGAGGACGGGGTGGAGCGAGCCGGGCGCGGCGGCGTCGGCGACGCCGGCGACGATGAGCCGCCACGAGTCGGGGAGGGCCTCGCGGACCTGGCCGATGGCGGTGTCGGCGGCCTCGGCGGCTCCGGCGCGGACGGGGTCGGTCTCGGGTTCGATCTCGCCGGGGTCGTCTTCGGCGCTGGTGGCGTCGGTGCCGACTTCGGTGTCGTCCTCGCCGAGCTGGTCGTAGTCGGTGGAGGTGTCGGGGGCGTTGTCGGCGGTGTCGCCGATGACGACGCCGGGGTCGACGATGACGACGTCGCACGCGGCCATCGCGTCGGGGAGGGAGTCGAGGCCGGGCGCCCAGTAGGTGATGCGGCCTTCGGTGTCGGCGGCGGCGAGCGCGGCGCCGTCGCCGATCCCGGCGACGCAGGACCCGGGGTCGGGTTCGGGGGCGGGTTCGCCGTCCGCTTCGGCTTCGGCGGCGGCCGTCTCCTGGGCGAGGGCGGCTTCGGCGAGGGCGTCGGCGAGGGATCCGAGGCGGGCGCCGTAGTTGTAGGCGGAGTTGACGTCGATGAACGCGTCCCAGTCCTCGACGGCCCAGCCGTCGCCGGTGTCGCCGGGCGAGGGCAGTGCGGATTGGGCTTCGCACTGGGCGTCGCGGGGGGCGACGCCGCCGGCGCGCTCGCCGGCGCCCAGGGAGAGCCATCCGGCTTCGGGGCAGGTCCAGGAGCCGAGGGTGCGCACGCTCATGGCCGCGGAGGCGCCGGTCCCGGCGAGGTCCCACAGGTTCGGGGTCGCGTCGGGGTCGAGGTCGGACCAGGCGAGGCCGGGGACGCCGACGATGACGACGCCGTCGGCTTCGGGCTCGGCGGCGTGAGCGGTGCCGGGGAGGGCGAGTGCCGCCGTCAGTGCGGCCAAGGCCGCTGCGGCCCATCGCGCCCACCGGATGCGCGCACGTTCCCTCGCCTGTGTCATGCCGTCGAGTGTATGGGGTGCCCGCGCCCTCACCGGGCGCCTCCCGGAGCGCCGCGGGCGCGGGCGCCGCGGCGGTGCCGGTGGATGTCGGGGCGGCGCGTTAGGGTGGGCGCATGCGCACCATCGCCACCGCCAATGTCAACGGAGTCCGGGCCGCCGCGAAGAAGGGCCTGGTCGAATGGCTCGCGAACGTGGAGGCGGACGTGGTGCTCCTCCAGGAGGTCCGCGCGGACGACACGCAGATCCCCGCGGACGCGGCCGCGGCGGGCGGCTGGCACTGGGTCGTGGCGCCCTCGCTGACGGCGAAGGGCCGCGCCGGGGTGGCGGTCCTCACCCGCGAGGAGCCGGAGGCGGTGCGGATCGGGTTCGGGTCCAAGGAGTTCGACGGGTCCGGGCGGTACGCCGAGGTCGACCTGCCCGGGCTGACGGTGGCGTCGCTGTATCTGCCGTCGGGTGAGACGGACACGCCCAGGCAGGAGGAGAAGGAGCGGTTCATGGCCGTCTTCGCCGACTACCTCACCGAGACCGGGAAGCGCGCCGTCGGCGCGGGCCGGGAGTACCTGGTGTGCGGGGACTGGAACATCGCGCACGCCGAAGCGGACCTGAAGAACTGGAAGGCGAACAAGAAGACCGCGGGGTTCCTGCCCGAGGAGCGGGCGTGGCTGACGGACGTGTACGACGGCCGCGGGTTCGTCGACGTGGTCCGGGCCTTGCACCCGGGGGTCGAGGGGCCCTATTCGTGGTGGTCGTACCGGGGGCGGGCGTTCGACAACGACGCGGGCTGGCGCATCGACCTGCACGTGGCGACGCCCGGTCTGGCGGCGAAGGCCCGGAAGGCGTGGGTCGACCGGGCCGCGACGCACGACCAGCGCTGGTCGGACCACGCGCCGGTCCTGGTCACCTACGACCACTAGAGGGGGCCGCTGGCGGACGCACCGGGCGGGCGGGCACCATTGGTACACGTGAGCCTCATCGACTACCTGCCCGACTCCGACCGTCCCGAGCCCGACGACGTCTACGCCGCCTTCGCCCAGTGGGCCGAGGACGCCGGGATCGTCCTCTACGAGCACCAGGAGGAGGCCCTCCTGGCGATCTGCACGGGCCAGAACGTCATCGTCGCGACCCCCACCGGGTCGGGCAAGTCGCTCATCGCCGCCGCCGCGCACTTCAACGCGCTCGCGAACCAGCGCACGTCGTTCTACACCGCGCCGATCAAGGCCCTGGTGTCGGAGAAGTTCTTCGAGCTGTGCGAGCAGTTCGGGCACGAGAACGTGGGGATGCTCACCGGCGACGCCGCCGTCAACCCCGACGCGCCGCTGATCTGCTGCACCGCGGAGATCCTCGCGAACCTGGCGCTGCGCGAAGGCGCCGCGCTGGACTGCGACTCGGTCGTGGCCGACGAGTTCCACTTCTACGCCGAACCCGACCGCGGCTGGGCGTGGCAGGTGCCCCTGCTGGAGCTGCACCGCGCCCAGTTCACGCTCATGTCCGCGACCCTCGGCGACACGGCGTTCTTCGAGGCCGACCTCACCCGCCGCACCGGCCGCGAGACCGCCCTGGTGGCGTCGGCGACCCGGCCGGTCCCGCTGCACTACGACTACCGCAAGACCCCGCTCCACGAGACCGTGGAAGTCCTCGTCAAGAACGAGAAGGCCCCCGCCTACATCGTGCACTTCACGCAGGCCGCGGCCCTGGAGACCGCGCAGGCCCTCGCGTCGCTGAGCCTGGTCGACAAGGACCAGAAGGCCGCCATCAGTGCGGCGCTGGGCGGGTTCCGGTTCACCACGAAGTTCGGGCAGACCCTCGCCCGGCTCGTCAGGTCCGGGATCGGCGTCCACCACGCCGGAATGCTCCCCAAGTACCGGCGGCTCGTCGAGCGCCTCGCACAGCAGGGCCTGCTCAAGGTCATCTGCGGGACCGACACGCTCGGCGTCGGCATCAACGTGCCCATCCGCACCGTCGTGTTCACCGGGCTCACGAAGTACGACGGGCGCCGGACCAGGCGCCTGCGGGCCCGCGAGTTCCACCAGATCGCCGGGCGCGCGGGGAGGGCCGGGTTCGACACCGAGGGGTTCGTGGTCTGCCAGGCCCCCGAGCACGTCATCGAGAACGAGAAGGCCCAGCAGAAGTTCGGGCTCGACCCGAAGAAGCGCAAGAAGATGGCGAAGAAGAAGCCCCCCGAGGGGTTCGTCGGCTGGTCCGAGGAGACCTTCCTGGGCCTCTCGGAGGCCCCGCCGGAGCCGTTGACGTCGCGGATGCGCATGACCCACGCGATGCTCATCAACCTCCTCGGCCGCGGCGGCGACACCTTCACCCACGTGCGCACCCTCATCGAGGACTCCCACGCCGACCGCGCGACCCAGCTGAAGATGGCCCGCACCGCGCTCACCATCGCCCGGACGCTGCGGGACGCGGGGATCATCGTCATCGACGGCGGCTCGGTCAAACTCACCGTGGACCTGCCCGACCACTTCGCGCTCAACCAGCCGCTCGCGCCGTTCGCACTGGCCGCCCTGGAACTGCTCGACACGGAGTCGGAGACGTACCCGATGGACGTCGTCTCCATCATCGAGGCCACGCTGGAGGGCCCCGGGCAGATCCTGGCCGCGCAGCGCAACAAGGCCAAGGGCGAGGCCATCAACGCGATGAAGGCCGAGGGCCTGGACTACTACGACCGCATGAACCAGCTCGAAGACGCCGAGGTCGACTACCCCAAGCCCCTCGCCGACCTCCTCGACGAGGCGTTCGCCGCGTACCGCACCAGCCACCCGTGGGCCGCGGACTACCAGCTCGAACCCAAGTCGATCCTCCGCGAGATCTGGGAGGGCCGGCTGACGTTCGGGGAGTACATCGCCCTCTACGGCCTCCCCCGCGCCGAAGGGCTCCTCCTGCGGTACCTGTCGAGCGCGTACAAGGCGCTGGTGCAGACGCTCCCGGAGGACACCGGCGGCGCCGAGGTCGACGACCTCACCGCGTGGCTCGGGGAGACGATCCGCCAGACCGACTCCTCGCTCATCAACGAATGGGAGCAGCTGACCAACCCCGCCGACGACGAGGACATCGACACCGGCCGCCCCGCGCGCGCGTTCACCGACAACGAGCGGGCGTTCACCATCGCCGTGCGCAACGCCGCGTTCCGCCACGTCGAGCTCGCCGCCGCCGACCGCCCCGAAGCCCTCGCCGCCCTGGAGACCGGCTGGCCGGCCTCGAAGTGGGACGCGGCCCTGGAGGCGTACTTCGCGGCCCACGACGACATCGGCACCGCCGGGCCCGCCCGCGGCGCCGACCTCCTGGAGATCGCCAAGGAAGGCCGCACCTGGTCGGTGCGCCAGACGATCGACGACCCGGCCGCCGACCGCGACTGGTCCATGCTGTTCACCGTGGACCTCGACGCCTCCGACGAGACCGGGACCGTCGTCATGGCCGTGGAGGACTTCTCCGACCGCCGCTAGGCGCCCATGGCAGAATCCACCGGGTGCTCGCAGACCCCCGCCACTCCCCCGTCGGCGCGCCCGTGCGCGAGCGGGGCGCGCTGGCGCACAACACCGGGAACCAGGCCACCGGCGGGATCTGGACCGTCACCGGGCCCGGCGGGACCGCCGTCCTCAAGCACCTGACCCCGGCCGGGGACGGCCGCGCCGACTGGCCGGCCTCCCCGGACCCGCGGCACTGGAACTACTGGCGCCGCGAACCGATCGCCTACACCAGCGGCTTCGCGGGCGATTACGGGAAGGACGCCGGGATCGGCGCGCCCGCACTGCTCGCGGCCGGGGAGCGCCCCGACGGCAGCGTCGAGCTGTGGCTCGAACACGTCGAGGGCACCCCGGGCACCGGCCTCGGCGTGGACGGCCTCGCCGAGTTCGCCCGCCGCCTCGGCGCCGTCCAGGGCCGGCCCCGGGAGGTGCTCCCGTGGCACTCGCGCCGGTTCCTGCGCTCCTACGCCGGACGCCACGAGGCCGGGCCCCTCGACTGGGACCACCCGGCCGCCGCCGCGCACTGGCCCGCCGACCTGCGCCGGGGCCTGCGGACCATATGGGAGCGGCGCGGCGACCTGTTCGCGCTCACCGAGGCCGCGCCGCAGACGGTGTGCCACCTCGACGTGTGGCCGATGAACCTCTACCGGCGACCCGGCGGCGAGTTCGTCCTCCTCGACTGGTCGTTCACCGGGACCGGCGCGATCGGCGAGGACCTCGCCAACCTCATCCCTGACACGTTCCTCGACGGCCACCAGGACGTCGCGCTCCTGGCCGAAGCGGAGGACGCGCTCACCGGCGCCTACCTCGCGGGCCTCGCCGAAACCGGGTACAACGACGAGGCCCGGACGCGAACAGCCGTCGCCGCCGCGGGCGCCGCCAAGTACTGTTGGCTCGCTCCGATGATGCTCCGGCGCCTCGCCGAAGGACGCGGCGTCGCCAGCGCGAACTACGACGCCGCCGCGGACGCCGAGGTCCTGGAGCGGCGCCGCCCGGTCTTCGCGATGCTCGTCCGCTGGGCCCGCACCGCACTCGAAACGTGAAAGCACGCCATGCCAGTCACCGTCACCGCCCAGTACGAGATCCCCGACGCCGAGCTGCGCTGGCGGTTCTCGCGCGCCTCGGGCCCCGGGGGCCAGGGCGTCAACACCACCGACTCGCGCGTCGAGCTCGTCTTCGACCTCGCCGCATCGAAGGTGTTCCCGGAGGCGCTGCGGCAGCGGGCGCTGGCGCGGCTCGCCCCGCGGCTGGTGGAGGGGACGGTGGTGATCGCCGCCTCCGAGTTCCGGTCGCAGCTGCGCAACCGGGAGGCCGCCGCCGAGCGGCTCGGCGAGCTGCTGCGCCGGGCCATCGCGGCGCCGCCGCCGGCCAGGCGGGCCACGAAGCCCTCGAAGGGGCAGAAGCGGCGGCGCCTGGAGGACAAGCGGCGCCGCGGCGAGACCAAGCGGCTGCGCCGCGACACCGGGGACTGAGTCCCCGCCGGTCCGCTAGTCGATGGTGATGACGATGTTGCCGCGGGCGTGGTGGGCGTACATGCGGGCGACCGCCGCCGGGACCTCGTCGAGGGGGTAGGCGCGGTCGATGACGGGCGCCACGGCGCCGGTGGCGATGAGGTCGGCGACGGCCGCGAGGCGCTCGGGCGTGAAGTTCCCGTCCACGGAGCGCACGTTCGCGCGGCCCATCGCGCCCAGGAGCGTCGCTCCGGCCATCCTCGCGAGCCCGGCGGCCAGGCCCCCGGTGTTGCCGATGCTGTTGGGCAGGTAGACGCCGCCGGGCGCGAGCGCGCGGAAGGCGCGGCGCGGCGGGTGGTTGAGGACGTTGTCGAGGATCGCGTCGTAGCGTGCGGTGCCGGCGGTGAAGTCGGTGGTGGTGTAGTCGATCGCCTCGTCGGCGCCGAGGCCGCGCACGAGGTCGAGGTTCTTCGGGCCGCACACGGCGGTGACGTGCGCGCCGAAGTGCTTGGCGAACTGGACGGCGAACGTGCCGACCCCGCCGGAGGCGCCGTTGACGAGCACCCGCGTCCCCGGTGCGGCCTGGAAGGACTCGGTCATGGCCGCGTAGGCGGTGAGCCCGGACATGACCGCGGCGGCCGCGTCGGTGAAGGAGAGCGACGCGGGCTTGGGGAGGAGCCGGTCGGCGGCGGTGGCGGTGTACTCGGCGAACGTGCCCGCCGTGGCGAACCCCGAGCCCCACTTCGTGCCGAAGACCGCATCCCCGACGGCGAAGCCGGTCACGCCCTCGCCGAGGGCCGCGACGGTCCCGGCGACGTCGGTGCCGCGCACGGCCCCGTTCGCGCGGGCCGACAGGCGCAGCACGTACGGGACGCCCGCGACCGCGATCCAGTCGGGCGTGTTGACGCTGGTGGCCCGCAGCCGGACGAGGACCTCGCCGGGTCCGGGCTCGGGGCGGTCGATGTCGGTGACGCGGAGGACCTGCTCGGGCGGCCCGAACCGGTCCTGGACGACGGCTTTCATGGCACCTCCAGGGGTTTGGACCCTCACCGTAGTCCGGAAAGGACCCCCGGCGCCTCGGCCGACCGGCCTACCTCACGACTCGGGGAGCGGCTCGCCGAAGTCCGGGGTGCCGTCCTCGTGCCACCTGAAGGGCTGGATCCGGCAGTGCCGGTCCGGGTTGTCGAGGGGGTCGCCGGTGATCTCCTCGTAGGCGCGGGCGTGGAAGACCAGCAGGTCGGTCCCGTCCTCGGCGGTGGTGAACGCGTTGTGGCCTGGGCCGTAGATCCCGTTCGCCGCGTTCGTGGTGAACACCGGGACCGGGCTCTTGGACCACGAGGCGGGGTCGAGGAGGTCCGCGCCGGCGCCGGCCGACAGCAGGCCCACGCAGTACTCCGCGCCCGTCCCCGAAGCGGAGTAGGTGATGAAGACCCTGCCGTTGCGCACGAGCGCGTACGGGCCCTCGTTGACCGCGAACCGGACCGTCTCCCAGTCGAGCTCGGGGCGGGAGATCTCCACCGGGTCCCCCGCGAGGGTCCAGGGGTTCGCGAGCGCGGCCAGGAACAGGCTCGTGTTGGAGCCCTTCAGCTCCGGGTCGTGCTGGGCCCAGCACAGGTACTGGGTGCCGCCATGCGCGAACGTGGTCGCGTCGAGGGAGAACGAGTCGACCGGGGTGGCGATCCGCCCCTTCTCGGTCCACTCGCCGGTCAGCGGGTCGTCGTTCAGGTTCTCCAGGACGTACATGCGGATCTTCCACACGTCGCCCGTGGCCGTGGCGGCCTCGCCCGCCGCGAAGTACACGTACCAGCCGTCCCCGACCCGGTGCAGCTCCGGCGCCCAGATGTGCGAGCCCATCGCGCCCTCCGGATGCTTGACCCAGATGGTCGTCTCCGCGGCGGTGCGCAGGCCGTCGAGCGTGTCGGCGCCGCGCAGGACGATCCGGTCGTACGCCGGGACCGTGGCCGTGAAGAAGTAGCGGCCGCCGTGCCGCAGGATCTGCGGGTCCGCGCGCTCCAGAATGAACGGGTTCGGGAAACTGTTATCGGTCACAACACGGATCCTACAGCTCCACGCGCACCGACCCCGCAGGCTCTATCTCCGCCGCGCCCGCCGACTGCCCCGCCACCCACGCCGCCAGCAGCTCCGCGTCCGCGCACGCCAGGTCGAACGTCACCACATCCGTGAACGACACGTGCGCGAGCCGCACGTCCTCCCGCAGCCGCAGCAGGCCCTCCAGACTCCCCGCGACCCCGTAGTCGACGCGCACCAGCAGCCGCGGCCACACCGCCAGCTCCACCACGCCCGCGGCGTCGACGGCCGCCGAGACGGCCCCGCCGTACGCGCGCACCAGGCCCCCGGCGCCGAGCTTCACCCCGCCGAAATACCGCGTCACCACCGCGAGCGTGTCCGTCAGATCCCGGCCGCGCAGCACCTCCAGCATCGGCAGACCCGCCGTCCCCGCCGGCTCCCCGTCGTCGTTCGACCGCGCGATCCGACCCCCGTCGAACACATACGCCGTGCAGTGGTGCGTCGCCTCCCAGAACTCCCGCCGATGCGCCGCAATCCGCTCCCGCGCCTCCGCCTCCGAGCCCACCCGGAACAGCGAGCACACGAACCGCGACCGGTTCACCACCGTCTCGGTCACCGACGACCCCACCGCAAGCCCACGCATCAGCACCCCCGCGTCACCCGACGACGCCGTGCTCCCACGCCCACGCCGCGATCTCCACCCGGTTCCGCGCAGGCAGCTTCGCCCGCACCGCCTCCAGATGCGTCTTCACCGTCGACACCGACACGAACAACGTCCCCGCGATCTCCGCGTTCGTCTTCCCCCGCGCCACCAGCTCCACCACGTCCAGCTCCCGCTCGGTCAGCACACCGACCGCCGCCGCACCGTCCTTCACCGGCTCGCTCAACCGCTCCAACAGCCGCACCGTCACCGACGGCGACACCAGCGACTCACCCGAAGCAGCCGCACGCACCGCCTCCACCAGCAGCGTCGGACCCGAATCCTTCAACAGGAACCCCGTCGCACCCGACCGCAGCGCCCCGTACACGTACTCGTCCGTGTCGAACGTCGTCACCACCACCACCCGCGGACCCGCACCGTGCTGACCCGCCAGCAGCGTCCGCGTCGCCTCCAGCCCGTCCAGACGCGGCATCCGGATGTCGAACAGGCACACATCCGGCTGCAACCGCCGCGCCTGGGCCACCGCCACCACGCCGTCAGGGGCGTCCGCGACCACCTCCATATCCGGCTGCGCGTCGATGATTGCCCGGAACCCCGCCCGGACCATCTCCTGATCGTCTGCGATGAGCACTCGGATAGCCACGCCCAGAGCCTAACCGGCCCTGCGCACTACGCGGCCGCGCCCGCCAGTTCGCGCTCCCGCGCCACAGGAACCGCCACCGGCTCCACGGCCTCCACGACCGCCGGCACCGGCGCCTCGCGCACCACCGCGACCGCCGAGTCCACCGCCTCCCGCTCCAGCACCAGGCGCCGCCGCGTCTCGCGCTGGCGGATGGCGAACGTGGAGCTGACGAGGACCAGCCAGGTCCCTTCGAGCAGGATCAGGCCCCAGTCGCGGCCGATGATCGCCGCGGTCAGCAGGATCGAGCAGGCCGAGATGACCAGCAGCAGCGACGCGGGCTTGGTCGCGTGGATGCGGTGGGTCTGGAGGAGCAGGAAGTTCGTGATGTAGAGGAGCGCGCCGATGATCTGGAACATGATGCGGATGTCGAAGTCGTGCATTGGAAACCCTTTTTGGAACGAAGGCAGGCAGGAAGGCGCCCGCGCCCGTGCCGGGCGCGCGGCGGTATTGCTGGAAGGGAGTGCGGGGTGCTACAGGGTCGCGGCCGGATCGGCCGCCGGTCTGCTCCGCGCGCAGACCACCGACGCGGCGCCGCGCTGCACCCGGGTCTGGAGCGACCCGCAGATGCACCGCGTCCACACCGTCGCGCCCGCGGCGCTCCGGTGCCGGGACACGGTCGTCACCGGATCGTCGTCGGGCCAACCGCAGTACGGGCAGCAAGGCATGACCGTGTCCTCCTCACAAGGCATCGGAATCAGGTTCGGATCGAGCGCCCACCCGCCGGCACTGGACGCCGGCATCACGCTCATCATCGAGGTTAGAGTCCCATTCGTCCGGGCTACAACACTTCGGTGACGATGGTTTGCGAAACTCATCGTGAAGCTGTAGCTAAAGCGATTGGGGACACACGGTGATCGACCTCCGCCGACTGCACGTCCTGCGGGCCATCGCCCACCACGGGACGGTCTCCGGCGCCGCCAAGGCCCTCCACATGTCGACCTCGGCGGCGTCCCAGCAGATCCGGCTGCTCTCCAAGGACCTCGGCGTGCCCCTGCTCGAACCCGTCGGGCGCGGCGTGCGCCTGTCGTCGGCCGCGCAGATCCTCATCGCGCACATCGACGCCATCGAGGCGATGTGGCGCCTCGCCGAAGCCGAGCTCCAGGCCACCGAGGGCGAGCCGTCCGGGCTGCTGCGCCTGTGCGGGTTCCCCACCGCCATCGCCACGCTCCTGGCGCCGCTGGTCGACGCCGCCCGCGACCGGTACCCCAGCCTCGAACTGCGCCTGCGCGAGGCCGAGGCGTCGGAGAGCTTCGACCTGCTGTTCTCCGGGGACGCCGACCTGGCCCTGGTCGAGGCCACCCCCGACAACCCGCCGCCCGAGGACATCCGCTTCGACTC
Organism: Glycomyces artemisiae; assembly: GCF_003002955.1. Classification (GTDB taxonomy): domain Bacteria; phylum Actinomycetota; class Actinomycetes; order Mycobacteriales; family Micromonosporaceae; genus Glycomyces; species Glycomyces artemisiae. The sequence continues at coordinate 200,424 of NZ_PVTJ01000008.1, read as the reverse complement.
CCAGACGGTCTTCAACGACCCGTTCGACCTGGTCGTGCCCGCAGACCACTGGGTCGCGGGCGCCGACAAGGCCGACCTGCGCGACCTCGAACGCGAACCGTGGATCATCGGCGTCCCCGGGTCGATCCACCGCCGCCACGTCCTCACCGCCTGCTCCAACGCCGGATTCCGGCCCACCGTCACCGGCGAGGCCCGCGAATGGCCCGTCATCGCCGTCATGGTCGACCACCGCATGGGCGTCGCCCTCATCCCGCGCCTGGTCGACCTCCCCCACCACCTCGACCTCGTGCGCGTCCCCATCGGCGGCCCCTACACGCCCTACCGGCACTTCCGGGCCGTGACGCTCCGCGGCGGCGCCCGCCGGCCCTCCGTCGCCGCGGTCATGGAGCTGCTCGACGAGCGCATCCGCGCCGCCGAAGGCATCAACCCCGTCGCCTGAACCGTGGACCGTTCGCACACGAACGCCCCTATTCGGACACTCACCTCCGTTACGCTGACCGCATGTTCGACTACGCCGCCACGGGAGCACACACGCGTACCAGCCGCTGCAACGGCGCGGGCGACGCGCCCAGGCACCTGCGCGTCCACGGCGGCACCCTCCTGTCGGGCGCGATCGACGTCAAGACCTCCAAGAACGCCTGCGTCGCCCTGCTGTGCGCGAGCCTGCTCAACCGCGGCACCACCACCCTCCGCAAGGTCGCCCGCATCGAGGAGGTCAACCGCATCCTCCGCGTCCTCGACTCCATGGGCGTCCACCACGAGTGGATCGGCCAGGACCTGCGCCTCACCCCGCCCGAGCGCCTCGACCTCACCCGCCTCGACACCGACGCCGCCCGCCGCACCCGCTCGATCATCATGTTCCTCGGCCCGCTCCTGCACGACCACCCCGAGTTCGAACTGCCCTTCGCGGGCGGCTGCGAGCTCGGCGACCGCACCGTCGAACCGCACATGGTCGCCCTGCGCCGCTTCGGCCTCTCCGTCGAGACCTCCGGCGGGGTCTACCGGGCCACCGTCAAGGACCGCGTCGACCCGCCCGGCACCATCGTCCTGACCGAGCGCGGCGACACCGTCACCGAGAACGCCATCATGGCCGCCGCCCGCTTCCCCGCCGTCACCGTCATCCGCAACGCCTCCTGCAACTACATGGTCCAGGACCTGTGCTTCTTCCTGGAGCACCTCGGCATCCGCGTCGACGGCGTCGGCACCACCACCGTCACCGTCCACGGCCGCGAGGACATCGACGCCGACGTCGACTACGCCCCCTCCGAGGACCCCATCGAGGCGTGGAGCCTCGTCGCCGCCGCGATCGTGACCGAATCCGAGATCACCGTCCGCCGCGTCCCCATCGAGTTCACCGAGATCGAGCTCGCGCTGGCCGAGGAGATGGGCCTGGAGTACGCGAAGGGCCCCGAGTACCTCGCCGAGAACGGGCGCACCAGGCTCACCGACCTGACCGTGCACCCCTCGCGGCTGCGGGCGCCGATGGACAAGATCCACCCGATGCCGTTCCCGGGGCTGAACATCGACAACCTGCCGTTCTTCGCGCTCATCGCCTCGTGCGCGGAGGGCTCGACGATGATCCACGACTGGGTGTACGAGAACCGCGCGATCTACCTGACCGAGCTCAACCGGCTCGGCGCGCGCGTGCGCCTGCTCGACCCGCACCGCATCGAGGTCGCCGGGCCCGCCGCGTGGACCGGCGCCGAGGTCGTGTGCCCGCCCGCGCTGCGGCCCGCCGTGGTGCTCCTGCTGGGGATGCTGCGCGCGCAGGGGACCTCGGAGCTGCGGCACGTCAACGTCATCCACCGCGGCTACGAGCACCTCGCCGAGCGGCTCCAGCTCCTCGGCGCCGAGATCGAGGCGTTCTGAACCCGTCACTCCCGGCCGCGGACAGGTGCGACCGGCGCGGGCGTATGTGACACTTCACTTCATGAACATGCCGTCCGACGTGCCGCCGCAGACGTACGCACTCCTCAGCTTGGTCCAGGCGCACCTGCGGCACCTCGACAAGACCGACGGCGACTACCTGCCGGTGCCCCAGTGGGAGGCCGCCGTCGAGTCCTCCCGGACCGTGGCCGCGGTCAAGGCCCCGGGCCTGCCGGTCACCGCCGAGGACGTCCCCATGATCGTCGGCACCGGCTCCCCCGACCGCAAGCGGCGCCTGTACACCACGATGCCCCTGGACGACGACCTCGCGGCCCTCGCGGACGAATCCGATGTGGCCGTCTTCTCGTACAACCGGCGCGGGCGCCTCCAGGCAGCCAACCGCACCGCGCTCCAGGTCCAGCCCCGCGCCTGGTACCCGCCTGCGAAGGCCATCGCCCCCATGCGGATCATCGACCAGGCCGTCTGGGAGCCCGTCGCCGCGGCCACCGGCGAATCCGCCCGCCCCGGCGTCTTCGAAGCCGCCGCCGGCTGGCTCGTCCTCCTGACCCTCATCGCCTTCCTCGGCGCCACCGCCTACCTGGCCCTCTGGTACTTCCACATCGTCTGACGCCGCAGGATCCGGCCAATCGGGGCAATCCAGGGGGAATCCAAGAGCCCGAGTGGTTCACGAGCCTCCAAAATGGCCCTGCCGGTGTCGATTCGGGACCTGACGGCCTATTGCCCCAGCGCAGGGACCCGCTATACGCTCTGCTACCCGAAGTAGCGCCCTCATCACCGCCATGCTTTTGCAAAGGAGCGAGACATGGACTTCAACGAGCGTATCGCCGCCCTGGTCACCAAGGTCCGGACCCAGCGCGAGCTCATCGAGACCGAGGAAGGCGCGAAGAACGCCTTCATCATGCCGTTCATCTCGACAGTGCTCGGCTACGACGTCTTCGACCCCCACGAGGTCGTCCCAGAGTTCACCGCCGACGTGGGCCTCAAGAAGGGTGAGAAAATCGACTACGCCATCGTCCATGAAGGCGTGGTGCAGATCCTCATCGAGTGCAAGCGGCCCCAGGACTCGCTGAGCGTCGAGCACGCCTCCCAGCTGTTCCGGTACTTCGCAGTCACGAACGCGAGGATCGCCGTGCTGACCAACGGCTCGGAGTACCGGTTCTACACCGACCTCGACGCCCCGAACCGCATGGACGAGAAGCCGTTCCTGGTCCTCGACTTCGACGACCTCGACGAGACGCTCCTCCCCGAGCTGCGCAAGCTGACCAAGGAGTCCTTCGACCTCGACTCGATCATCAACGCCGCCGAGGAGCTCAAGTACATCGGCCAGATCAAGCGGACCTTGTCGGCGCTGTTCAAGGAGCCCGAGCCCGAATGGGTCCGGTTCCTCACCGCGAGGGTGTACGAAGGGTCGATCACCCAACGCGTCCGGGACCATTTCACTCCCCTGGTAGCGAAGGCCTCCGCGCAGTTCCTCAACGACCAGGTCAACAGCCGCCTCCAGACCGCCCTGGTCTCGACGTTCCCCGCCGTGTCCGAACCCGAGTCGGCCGACCTCGGCGAGGGCCCGGAAGGGATGTCGGGCGGCGAAGAGGCCGGCTCCGGCGTCGAGACGACCCTGGAGGAGATCGGCGGCTACCAGATCATCAAGGCGATCGCTTGCAGCGAGGTCAAGCCGCACCGGATCGTCCAGCGGGACGCGAAGAGCTACTGCGCGGTGCTCATGGACGACAACAACCGCAAGCCGGTCGCCCGTCTCCACTTCAACGGCAAGGCCAAGAAGTACCTCGGCATCTTCGACGCCGACAAGGTGGAGACCCGGCATCCGCTGGAGTCTCTCGACGACATCTACCTGCACGCCGAGGCGATCCGCGAGACCGTCCGCCGCTACACCCAGCCTCTCGACTGACACCCGCCGCGGCCCGAGCCGCCCTCGAATTCCTTGCCTGAGCAGGGATTCGAGGGCGGTTTTCCTTTTTGGTGAGTGCGCGGGCGGAGCCCGTGCGCGTTGTTTGAGGGCGCAGTTTCGTTGACCGACAAGAGGTTTTTTAACCTCGACGTCGATGTATATCTATAGGTGTGTCATAATGGACGCATGCTGAAGATGGCGATTCTGGGATTCCTGCGGGACTTTCCCCTGCACGGGTACGACCTGAAGAACCGCGTCGCGAGCCTGGCCGGGCATGTCAGGCCGGTGGCGGACGGGACGCTGTACCCGACGATCAAGAAGCTCGAAGACGCGCAGTGCCTGACCAGGCGCACCGCGCCGGGGTCGGTGGCCGCGCCGCGGCACATGCTGGAGATCACGCAGACCGGCACGGACCAGCTGCGGCGGTGGCTGCGCGACCCCGAGCCGGGGTTCATCACCGACGACAACAAGTGGTACGTGCTGCTGGCGTTCCTCCACCACCTGGAGAACCCGAGGGAGCAGGCGCTCGTGCTCGCGCGGCGCCGCGAGTTCCTCGACCAGCCCGCGCAGCTGTTCTTCGACGCCGACGGGACCCCGGTCCCGCCCGAGCGGCTCGACTCGCCGTTCCGCAAGGGCCTCATGCAGATCCACCGGTCCACCAACCTCACCGAGATCGACTGGCTCGACCGCCAGATCGCCGACCTCAACCAGCGCGCCGGGTACGCCGTGCGCCAGCGCGACGGCGACTGAGTCCCAACCGCCGGGAATCGTTGCATGCAAGGATGCATGCAAGTGGTAGCGTCCTGACCCATGACGGGACAGGCGGCGGCCGAGCGCGCGTACGCGTACACGAAGCAGCGGATCATCACCGGCGACCTCGCCGGGGGCGCCAGGCTGGCCGAGGGGCAGATCTGCGACGAGCTCGAACTGAGCAGGACGCCGGTCCACGAGGCGTTCCTGCGGTTGTCGGCCGAGCGGCTCATCACGCTGTCCTCGCGGCAGGGCGCCACCGTGAACCCGGTGTCGCCGGGCGAGGCCGCCGACGTCCTGGAGATGCGCGGGGTCCTGGAGCGCAGCGCCGTCGCGCGCGTCGCCGCCCGCAGGCCCGAAGCGGCGGCAGTGGAAGCGGCCCTGGGGGTGCCGCTCCGGCGGCAGGAGGCGGCGCTCGCGGCCGGGGACCTCGGCGCGTATGTGGAGGCCGACTGCGACTTCCACGCCGCCGTCATCGCCTTGGGCGGCAACCCGATCGCCGCGCACTTCTTCGACCTCCTGCGCGACCGGCAGCTGCGGCTCGCGCACCTGGTGCTCTCCAGCAGCCAGGTGGTCCTGGACGCCTCGTTCCGGGAGCACCACGAGATGGCCGTGTGCCTGGGGCGCCATGACGCCGCCGGGTACGGGGCGGTCCTGGACCTGCACCTCTCGCGCCACCAGGGCCTGGCGTGAGCGTCCTCGCGGCGCCGCCGGAACCGCTCGCTCCCCCGCAGACCCGCCCGTGGCGGATCCTGTTCGCCGTCATGTTCTTCACGAGCTGGGCCGGGAACCAGTTCAGTCCCCTGCTGCTGCTCTACCAGGAGCGCCAGCACTACTCGACGGCCGCGGTGAACGGGTTCCTGGGGGTCTACGTGCTCGGGCTGGTGCCCGCGTTCCTGCTGTCGGGGGCGCTGAGCGACCGGTACGGCAGGCGCCCGGTCATGTTCGCGGGCGTGCTCGCCGCGGTCGCGGCGTCGACGGCGCTCGCGTTCGGGGAGTCCGGGGCGCTCATGATCTGCTTCGGGCGGTTCCTCGCCGGGGTCACGGTGGGGACGGCGACGTGCGTCGGCTCGGCGTGGATGAAGGAGCTGTCGCAGTGGCCGCACGATCCCGCGGCGGACACCGGGGCCGGGGCGCGGCGGGCGACGCTGTCGTTCGCGCTCGGGTCGCTCGCGGGCGCGGCGGTCGCCGGGCTCATCGCCCAGTGGGGGCCGTGGCCCGAGCAGCTGCCGTTCCTCATCCATGTGGCGCTGACGCTGCCGTTCGCGTGGCTGGTGCTCAGGGCGCCGGAGACGGCGACCACGGGCGGCGTGCCGGGGCCGCTGCGCGCGCAGTTGCGAGTTCCCGCGGCGGGGCACCGGCGGTTCACGCGGGTGGTGCTCGTGGCGGGGCCGTGGGTGTTCGCGGCCTCGGCGATCGGGTACGGGTACCTGCCGGTGCTGCTGGCGGACGCGACGCGCGGGTGGGGCATCGCGTACGCGACGCTCTTGACGGTGGTGGCGCTCGCGGCGTCGGCCGCGGTGCAGCCCTTGGCGAAGCGACTCGACCGGCGGGACTCGGCGCGCGGCGTGCTCGCCGGGGTCGCGATGATCACGGCGGGCGTGGCGGCGGTGGCCGCGGCCGCGCACTGGCAGTCGTGGCCCCTCGGCGTCGCCGCGGCGGTGGTCGCGGGGGCGGGCATGGGGACCGGGATGGTCTCGGGACTGCTTGAGGTGCAGCGGATCGCGGGCCCGGCCGATCTGGCGGGGCTGACGGGCGTGTTCTACGCGGTGTCGTACCTGGGGTTCGCGTCCCCGGCGCTGCTGGCGGCGGTCGCGGCCGGGACCGGGGCTCCGGCGCCGTCGCTGCTGCTTGGCGTCGTGGGCGTCGGCGTGGTGTGCGCGGCGGCGATCCTGCGGTCGTACCGGCGGTACCTGCCGGGGTAGGGTGGCGCCCATGCGTTCGTGCATCTCCCCGCCCACCGCGTAGCGGCGGGCATCTGAAGCACCGCGACCGGCCCGAGGCCGGTCGCGTTTCCATGGCGTGCCCGCAGACGAGAGACCTGTTCTGACGACTCTCCTCTGGAGGACGCTTTGTCCACTGTTCTCATTGCGCTCCCTGAGTCCGGCTCGGCCCGGCGCGGGCTCGCCTTCCTCGCGGTCACCGGCCTCGCCTGGGGCACCACCGGCGCGGCCGCGGACCTCGTCTACGCGGCCACCGACATCGGGCCGATGGCCGTCTCGTTCTGGCGCCACCTCGGCGGCCTGGTCCTGCTCGGCGCGTTCTGCGCGCTCCGGCGGCCTTCGCAACCGCGAGGAGCGCGGCCGCTGCGGCCGCGCCTGGGGCGGCTCGTCGGCGCCGGGGTCGGCATGGCGGTGTTCCAGACCGCCTACTTCGCGTCGGTGGAGGCCACCGGCGTGGCCGTCGCGACGCTCCTGACGCTCGGGTCGGGGCCGGTGCTCACCGCGTTCGGCGCCCGGATCTGGCTGGGCGAGCGGCTCGGGCGCGGCGGGGCCCTCGCCGTGGCCGGGGCCGTCGCGGGACTCGCGGTGCTCGTGGGCGGGGACGCGACGGTCGACCCGGCCGGGGCGGTCCTGGCCGCGGTGTCGGCGGCGGGGTACGCGGCCGTGACGCTGCTGGGCCGGTCCGCCGGTCAGCGCGGCGAGGACGCGTTCACGATCACGTTGTGGTCCTTCGGGGTCGGCGCGCTCGTGCTGCTGGCGCCCGCGTGGTTCGAGGGGCTCCTCCCCCAGGGCGGCGAGGTGTGGCGGGCGGTCGCGCTCATGGCGTACCTGGCGGTGTTCACCACGGCCGTGGCGTACCCGCTGTACTTCGCGGGCGCGGCCCGGGTCCGGGCGGCGACGGCCTCGGTGATGATGCTCATCGAGCCGTGCACGGCCGCGGTGCTGGCGGTCGCGGTCCTCGGCGAGCCGCTCACGGCGGCCGCGGTCGCCGGGTCGGTGGTCCTGCTGGGGTCCATCACGGCCTTGGCGGTGGCGGAGTCGCGGCGGGGTTAGCGGCCGAAGGCGCCGACCTTGGCGTGGAACAGTCCCATCGCGAGGACGCCGAGGCTGATCACGGCGGTCGAGACGGCGGGCGCCGCGCCGAGGTCGGCGGCGAGGAGCAGGAACGCCGCGATCGTCAGGGAGGACCATCCGGCGATGAGGTTGGGAACGGGCCCGTTCCCGAGCATCGACGGGTAGTCCTCCTTGGTGATGCCTTTGATGAAGTGCGGCAGGCCGTTGCCGATGCACAGGCCTGCGAGGAGGCAGAGGAGGAGGGTCATGGCCGGTCCTTCCGGAGTCCGTTGAGGGTGAGGTCGACGAGGAGGCGGAGGCGCTCGTGCATCTGCTCGGCGCCGGCCGCGGAGCGGGCGATGCCGAGCATGGCGTCGACGAGGACGGCGGCCGCGTCGGATGCGGGGAGCCGGTCCAGGCCGGGGTCGGAGGCGAGGACCGACGCGACGAGCGCGGCGTAGCGGGCTTCGGCGGCCGCGACGGTCTCGGGGGCGATCTGCGCGGCCTCCTGGACGAGCTCGCCGCGCAGATCGGCGCTGATCGCCTCGGCGGCGAAGTCGAGCTTGACGGCGAGGGCCCGGTAGAGGCGCTCGGCGGTGGTCCCGTCCGCGGCGGCGGCCGCTTCGGCGGCGGCGTGCAGGTGGCCGGTCATGTGCTCGGCGACGGCGGCGAACACCGCGGCCTTGTTCGGGAAGTGCTGGTAGACCGCGGGCCGGGAGACCTTCGCGGCCTGCGCGATGAGGTCCATCGTGGTGCGCCGGTACCCGTAGCGGGCGAACACCGGGCCCGCGGCCGCGGTGATCGCGGCCTTCGCGGCCGCCGCTCGATCTGACATCCTGACATTGTTTATCGATGTTGTCAGACTGTCAAGTCCGGGGATGCGGACAGGGCCGGGTCCGATCGGACCCGGCCCTGTGGCGGCTTGCGGCTCAGGTGGCCTGGAGGAAGCCCGTCTCCAGCATGATGACCACGGCGACGCCGAGGAGGCAGCGGTACCAGACGAAGATGAAGACGGAGTGCTTGGCGACCCACTTGAGCATCCAGTGGACGGCGCCGAGGCCGACGATGAACGCGATGACCGTGGCGACGAGCATCTGGGCCCCTGAAGGCACCGAGCCTTCCGTGGCGGGCTCGAAGACGTCGCCGAGACTGAGGATGCCCGCGCCGAAGACGGCCGGGATCGCCAGCAGGAACGAGTACCTGGCGGCGACGGCCCGGTCGAGGCCGATGAAGAGCCCTGCGGTGATGGTGCCGCCGGAGCGGGAGACGCCGGGGATGAGGGCGCCGGCCTGGGCGAAGCCGAGGATGAGGCCGTCCTTCATGCGGAAGTCGTCCCAAGTGCGGGTCTTGCGGCCGACGAGCTCGGCGAGCGCGAGGAGCAGGCCGAAGAAGATGAGGCTGAAGGCCACGAGCCACAGGTTGCGGGCGCCGTCGCGGATCGCGTCCTTGAAGATGAGGCCGAAGAACACGATCGGGAGCGTCCCGATGATGACGTACCAACCGAGGCGGTAGTCGGTCTCGCCGCGCATGTCCTTGTTCCACAGGCCCTTCCACCAGGCCACGAGGATGCGGACGATGTCCTTCCAGAAGTAGATGAGGACCGCCGTCTCGGTGCCCAGCTGCGTGACCGCCGTGAACGACGCCCCCGCGTCCTCCTCGAAGAACAGGGCCGAAGTGAGCCGCAGGTGGGCCGAGGAGGACACCGGCAGCATCTCGGTCAGGCCCTGGACGATGCCGAGCACGATCGCCTCGAACCAGGTCATGTCGACCATGCGGGTGCCTCCGTCCGAGCAGTGCTGGGGAGAGTGTGCATTCGCGCTTCTTTCGTCACATCGACGGTCTGGCGTCGCTCCCGCCGCCGTGCGGCTCGCGGAGCGCCTGGGACATCTTGCCAGACGCGCCAGGGTGACCGACCGGTGTACAACCGGGAGTGAGACGCGGCCGAAGGCCGCTCCACAGTGCAGTGGCGATCGGGGTTCAGCCGAGTTCCTGCGGGCAGCGCAGGTCCTGCTGGGGGACGGTGAGGCCGGTGAGGTAGGCCGTGATCGGCGCGTCGACGCACTCGTGGCCGAGGGCGTACGCGGTGTGCCCGGAGCCCTCGTAGGTGACCAGGACGGCGTCGTCGAGGTCCTCGGCGAGGGACTCGGCCCACGCGTACGGGGTCGCCGGGTCGCCGGTGTTGCCGACCAGGACGGTGGTCGCGGCGCCGCGGCCGTCGACCTTCGACGGGTTCGGCTCGTCGGCGGGCCAGGTCGCGCACGGCAGGTAGCTCCAGGAGATCCCGGCGCCGAACAGCGCGGAGTTCCCGTAGGCGGCCTCGGCGGAGCTGCGGTAGGCGCCGAAGTGGCCGGGGTTGTCGCGGTCGGCGCACTGGACGCCGTAGAAGTCGGCGTCGGAGTCCCGCTGCGGCAGCGGGATCGGGGGGATGCGGGCCGCGCCGCCGGCGCCTCCGGCGAGGTCCTGGAGGTCCTGCACGAACTGCTCCAGGGTCCCCGAGGCGGCCCCGGCGAGGACCGTTTCGAGTGCGGGCCATTTGGCTTCGGAGTAGAGGCTCTGGGCGACCATGTCGAGCATGTCGGCGACGGTGATCTCGCCGCCGACGCGCTCCTGCGCCCGCGTGAGGATCGCGGTCAGCTCGGCGTCGGCGGTGTCGGCCGAGGTGAGCGGGCAGCCGTCGACGGTGAGGCAGTACGCGGCGAAGTCGCGCCACGCGGTCTGGAACCCGGTGGCCTGGCCCTCGGCCACGTCGAGCACCGACCCGGAGGTGCGCATGACACCGTCGAGGACCATCGCGCGGACCTTGTGCGGATAGAGGTACAGGTACATCTGCCCGATGTAGGTGCCGTAGGAGTAGCCGAGGTACGTCAACTGGTCGTCGCCGAGCGCGGCGCGCATGACCTCCAGGTCGCGGGCGACGTTCATGGTCCCGATGTTGTCGAGGAACAGCGGGTCCTCCTCCTGGGCGCACTCGCCGGAGAAGTCCTGGGCGCCGGTCTTGAGGGCCTCGGTCTGGGCGTCGGTGATCGCGGCCGGGTCGGCGGTGTACACGTCGGTGACGGCCGCGTCGAACGCGTCCTCGGAGCCGCACGTCAGGTCGGCGCTCTGGCCGACGCCGCGCGGGTCGAAGCCGACGACGTCGAAGGCCGCGGTGACCGCGTCGGGCAGGAACGGGTGCTGCGCCAGCTCGATGCCCGAGCCGCCGGGGCCGCCCGGGTTCACCAGGAGGGAGCCGGTGCGGTCGGCGCTGGTCGCCGGGTGGCGGACCATCGCCAGGCGCACCTGGAGCCCGCCGGGGTCCTCGTAGTCGACCGGAACGCGGATCGAACCGCATTCGAGGGCCTCGGCCCACGCCGCCGCCGCCGCGTCCAGTTCCTCGCCTTGGAACATCGCCTGGAGGTCGCACTCGCCCCAGTCGACGCCCGTGACGCGCTCCTGGACGTCCGCGACGCCCGCCCGCGCCTTCGACGAGCCGTTCCCCGCGTAGTCGGCGCCGCAGGCCGCCAGCGCGGCGCACGCGAGGACGGCAAGGGCGGCGGGCACGGCGGTGCGCCTCATGTGGACTCCCTCGGGACGCGGGGCGCGCGGTTCGCCGCGGCCGTCCGGCCCGGTCGCATGGCAGGAAACCGGGTCGGTCGGCCGCGGCAGGCGCCGATGCAGGCGACTCTACGGCCCCGTTTTCCGGATTGGGGGCGTTTGGCGTGATGGGATCCGAATGGGGGGTCTGCGCCGGGGCTGTCAGCGACTCGTCAAGAAGCGGGGCGGCGGCATAGCGAAGGCGTCAGGTCCTCTGTGCAAACGGTGCGGCCGGGCGTTGACTCGGATCCGCCGGGTGCGCGTTCCCCCGCTCCGGCGGCGCGGCACCGGCCGCGCCCCCTCCTGAGAAGAAGGATCCCATGCCCGATCTTGCCTTTCTGGCGCTGACTGCGGTGTGCTTCATCGCCCTCGGCCTCCTGGTGAAGGCGGTGGAGAAGCTGTGAGCGCCGTCAACGCCATCGGCCTCGTCCTCGCCGTGCTGCTGGGTGTCTTCCTGGTGGTCGCGCTGCTGAAACCGGAGCGGTTCTGATGAGCGCCACGACCACCGGGGTCGTCTTCATCGCGGCGATGCTCGTCGCGCTCGCCGCGACCTACCGGCCGCTGGGCGACTACATCTACCGGGTCGTCACGCGCGAGCGCCATTTCACAGTGGAGCGCGGGATCTACCGGGTCGTCGGGGCGCGGCCGGGCACGGAGCAGAACTGGGCCGGGTACGCCAAGAGCGTGCTCGCGTTCTCGGCCGTGAGCATCTTCTTCCTGTACGGGTTCCTGCGGCTCCAGGAGTACCTGCCGCTGAGCCTGGGCTTCCCGGGCGTGGACCCGTACGTCTCGTGGAACACCGCCGTCAGCTTCGTGACGAACACGAACTGGCAGGCGTACTCGGGCGAGTCCGCCATGGGCCACCTCGTGCAGGCCGGCGGGCTCGCGGTGCAGAACTTCGTGTCCGCGGCCGTGGGCATCGCGGTGGCGGCGGCGCTGGTGCGCGGGTTCGCGCGCAAGGCCACCGACAAGCTCGGGAACTTCTGGGTGGACCTGACCCGGATCACGCTGTGGGTGCTGCTGCCGATCGCCACGCTCGGCGCCGTCGCGCTCGTCGTCGGCGGCGTGGTGCAGAACTTCACCGACGTGACGCAGGCGGCCACGGCCGCGGGCGACACGCAGTCGATCACCGGCGGCGCGGTCGCGAGCCAGGAGGCCATCAAGGACCTGGGGACGAACGGCGGCGGGTTCTACAACGCGAACTCGGCGCACCCGTTCGAGAACCCCACGTCGTGGACGAACTTCATCGAGATCTACCTGCTGCTGGCGATCCCGGTGTCGATGCCGCGCGTGTTCGGGCGGATCGTCGGCGACGACCGGCAGGGGTACGCGATCGTCGCGGTCATGGGCGTGCTCGCCCTGGCGTCGGTCACCGCCGTGTTCGGGTTCGAGGCCATGGCGAACGGCACCGTGCCGCAGGCGGTCGCGGCCGCCATGGAGGGCAAGGAGGTCCGGTTCGGCGTCGGCGATTCGAGCCTGTTCGCGGCGGCGACGACGCTGACGTCGACGGGGTCGGTGAACTCGTTCCACGACTCGTTCACGTCGCTGGGCGGCGGGACGCTGATCCTGAACATGATGCTCGGCGAGATCGCGCCCGGCGGGGTCGGCTCGGGCCTGTACGGGATGCTCGTGCTCGCGGTCATCACCGTGTTCGTGGCCGGGCTGATGGTGGGCCGGACCCCGGAGTACCTCGGCAAGAAGATCGGGGCGCGGGAGATCAAGCTCGCGAGCCTGTACTTCCTGGTGACGCCGACGCTGCTGCTGGCGGGGCTCGCGCTGTCGTTCGCGGTGCCGTCGAACCTGGACTCGATGCAGGAGGCGGGGCCGCACGGGCTCTCGGAGATGCTGTACGCGTTCACGTCGGCGTCGAACAACAACGGGTCGGCGTTCGCGGGCTTCGGCGCGAACACGCCGTGGTTCAACACGGCGCTGGGCCTGTGCATGCTGTTCGGCCGGTTCGTGCCGATCATTCTGGTGCTGGCGCTGGCCGGGTCGTTCGCGCGGCAGCGGCCGGTCCCGGCGACGGCGGGCACGCTGCCCACGCACAAGCCGCTGTTCGTCGGCATGGTCGTGGGCGTGACGCTGGTGCTCGTCGCGCTGACCTTCCTTCCCGTCCTCGCCCTCGGCCCGCTGGCCGAAGGGCTGCAATAGGAGATGCCCGCAATGTCTGCAATGACCACTGTGGCGCCGAAGGTCCGGGGCGGTCTGCTCGACCCCGGGCAGTGGGTGAAGTCCGCGCCGTCGGCACTGCGCAAACTGGACCCGCGCCTGATGTGGCGCAACCCGGTCATGTTCATCGTCGAGATCGGAGCCGTGTTCACCACGGTGCTCGCGATCGCCGACCCGGGCGTGTTCGCGTGGACCATCACCGTGTGGCTGTGGCTGACGGTGCTGTTCGCGAACGCGGCCGAGGCGATCGCCGAGGGCCGCGGCAAGGCGCAGGCCGACAGCCTGCGCAAGGCCAAGACCGACACGGTCGCACGGAAGCTCGCGAAGCAGGACCCCGCGATCGACTCCCCGAAGGTGGCGACCGTGGAGGTGCCCGCGCCGGAACTGGTGCGCGGCGACTACGTGCTGGTCGAGGCGGGCCAGACGATCCCCGGGGACGGCGACGTCGTCACCGGCATCGCCAGCGTGGACGAGTCGGCGATCACCGGCGAGTCCGCGCCCGTGATCCGCGAGTCCGGCGGCGACCGGTGCGCGGTCATGGGCGGCACGAAGGTCCTCTCGGACTGGATCGTCGTCAAGATCACCGCCGAGCCCGGGAAGTCGTTCCTGGACCGCATGATCGCGCTCGTGGAGGGCTCGGAGCGGCGCAAGACGCCCAACGAGATCGCCCTGAACATCCTGCTGTCGGCGATGACGATCATCTTCCTGCTGGCCGTGGTCACGATGCAGCCGGTCGCGATCTACTCCAAGGACTTCATGGCGGCGGCCCCGGACTCGGCCGTCATCGACGGGAACGGCGTCACCGGGATCGTCCTCGTGTCGCTCCTGGTGTGCCTCATCCCCACCACGATCGGGGCGCTGCTGTCCGCGATCGGCATCGCGGGCATGGACCGGCTCGTGCAGCGCAACGTCCTCGCCATGTCCGGGCGGGCCGTCGAGGCCGCGGGCGACGTGGACACGCTGCTGCTGGACAAGACCGGCACGATCACGTACGGCAACCGCCGCGCCTCCCGGTTCCTGCCGGTGCCGGGCGTGGCGGGCAACCGCCTCGCCGACGCCGCGCAGCTCTCCAGCCTCGCCGACGAGACCCCCGAGGGCCGCTCGATCGTGGTGTACGCCAAGGAGGCCCACGGGCTGCGCGAGCGCCGCACCGGGGAGCTCGCGCACGCCGAGTGGATCGAGTTCACCGCCCAGACCCGCATGTCCGGCGTGGACCTGGCCGAGGACGCCGGGGTCCACCGCATCCGCAAGGGCGCGGCCGCGCAGGTCGTGGACTGGGTCCGCGCCTCCGGCGGCGACCCCGACCCGCGCGTCGATGAACTCGTGGACCGGGTCTCGGGCGAGGGCGGCACGCCGCTCGTGGTCGCCGAGCACCGCGACGGCGAGGCCGCGCAGGTCCTCGGCGTGATCTACCTGAAGGACGTCGTCAAGGAGGGCATGGCCGAGCGCTTCGCGCGCCTGCGCGCCATGGGCATCCGCACCGTCATGGTCACCGGCGACAACCCGCGCACCGCGAAGGCCATCGCGGCCGAGGCGGGTGTGGACGACTTCCTCGCCGAGGCCAAGCCCGAGGACAAGATGGCGCTCATCAAGCGCGAGCAGGACGCCGGGCGCATGGTCGCCATGACCGGCGACGGCACCAACGACGCGCCCGCGCTCGCCGCCGCCGACGTGGGCGTCGCGATGAACTCGGGGACGTCCGCGGCCAAGGAGGCCGGGAACATGGTCGACCTCGACTCGGACCCGACCAAGCTCATCGAGATCGTCGCCATCGGCAAGCAGCTCCTGATGACCCGCGGCGCGCTGACGACGTTCTCCATCGCCAACGACATCGCGAAGTACTTCGCGATCATCCCGGCGATCTTCGCCGTGATCTACCCGGGCCTGGACGCGCTCAACCTGATGCGCCTGGCCGGCCCGGAGTCGGCGATCATCTCGGCGGTCGTGTTCAACGCGCTCGTCATCATCGCCCTGGTGCCCTTGGCGCTCAAGGGCGTCGCCTACAAGCCGGGGTCCGCGTCGGCGCTGCTGCGCCGCAACCTGTGGATCTACGGCCTCGGCGGCATCGTCACGCCGTTCATCGGCATCAAACTCATCGACCTGCTGGTCGCGCTCATTCCCGGAGTCGCATGATGGCTAGGCTTCCACGCTGGATCGCACACCACCTCGCCGCGCTGCGCGCGCTCCTGGTGCTCACCGCGGTCACCGGCATCGTTTATCCGCTCGCCGTCCTCGCGGTGGCGCAGCTCCCGGGCCTGAACGACAAGGCCGAGGGGTCGCTGCTGTACGACGAGGCGGGGAACGTCGTCGGCTCCTCGCTCATCGGGCAGTCCTTCACGGATGAGGACGGGACCGCGCTCCTGGAGTACTTCCAGTCGCGCCCTTCGATGGCGGCCGGCGAGAGCGGCGACTACGACCCGCTCGTCTCCGGCGCCTCGAACCTCGGGCCCGAGGACGTCGTGGACGCCCTCCCCGACCCCGCACTGGGCTGGGACGGCGACGAGAACGCCGCCAAGAGCCTGCTCACGCAGGTGTGCGAGCGGTCGTTCGCGGTCGGCCAGCGCGAGGGCGTGGACGGGTCGCGGCCGTATTGCGCGCCTTCCGGCGACTCGGCGGTCGGCGCGGTCCTGGGGGTCTACTACTCGGAAGGCACCTCGGGCGACGTGGTCCGGGTGGTGAGCCTGAACGAGGAGTGCGGCGCCGTCGAGGCGCCGTTCCTCGCCGAGTACGAAGGCGTGCAGGTCGAATGCGCCGAGTACGGCGAGGACCACGCCGCGGCGGTGGTCGTGCCGGTGGAAGGGGACGCGCCCGCCGACCCGGCCGTCCCCGCCGACGCGGTCACGGCCTCCGGGTCCGGGCTCGACCCGCACATCTCCCCCGCGTACGCCGAGCTCCAGACCGCGCGCGTCGCCGCCGAGCGCGGCGTGGGCGAGGCGGACGTGGCGGCGCTGGTCGACGAGTACACGACCGGCCGGTTCCTCGGGTTCATGGGCGACCCGGCGGTGAACGTCGTCGAGCTCAACCTCGCGCTCGACGAGCGGTACCCCGTCTCCTAGGGGGACGGGTATGGGCCGGAGGGAACGCGGATCCCCTCCGGCCCTTCTCGTGTCAGGTCAGCGGAACCACTTCTGGGCGGCGTTGCCGCTGCACGTCACGATCTGGAGGTTCGTGCCGTCGGCGGAGTTCGCCCATGGGACGTCGAGGCATTTGTTCGCCTGTGGATTGACGATGTCGTTCGCGGTGGAGAACGCCCACTGCTGGGCGCCGGTGCCGTTGCACGTCCACAGCTGGACCGGGGTCCCGTCGCCGGTGGCGCCGCCCTTGACGTCGAGGCACTTGCCGAGCGCGCGGAGGGTGCCGTCGCCGGGGGTGGTCCACTTCTGGGCGTTGGTGCCGTTGCAGGTGTACAGCTGCACCGGGGTGCCGTCGGCGGTCCCGGAGCCCTCCACGTCGAGGCACTTCCCGGCCAGGCCGGTGATCGCGCCGCCCGAGGAGGCCGCGCCGGAGTAGACGCGCACGTAGTCGATCTTCATCGTCTGCGGGAACTGCGTCGAGCCGTCGGGGTAGCCGGGCCAGTTGCCGCCCACGGCGACGTTGAGCAGCAGGAAGAACGGGTGGTCGAAGACCCATTCGTTGCCGCCGATGTCCGCGGCGGTCTTGGTCTGGTAGGTGGTGCCGTCGACCGACCAGGAGATCGAGGTCGGGGTCCAGTTGACGGCGAAGGTGTGGAAGCCGTTCGCGAACGGCTCGCCGATCGTGTAGGTGCCGCCGGGGCCGGCGCCGCCGGAGTAGCCGGGGCCGTGGATGGTGCCGTGCACCGAGTTCGGCTCGAAGCCGACGTTCTCCATGACGTCGATCTCGCCGGACTGGGGCCAGCCGACCGAGCCGATGTCGTCGCCGAGCATCCAGAACGCGGGCCAGATGCCCTGGCCGCGCGGGATCTGGATGCGGGCCTCGAAGGTGCCGTACGCCTGCGTGAACTTGCCCTGGGTGAGCAGTCGCGCCGAGGTGTACTGGCAGGTGCCGTACCAGCACTGGTAGCCCGCGGGGTTCTCCTTGCGGGCGGTGATGACCATGTTGCCGTTGCCGTCGTGGGCGGCGTTCGACGTCGAGTTGGTGTAGTACTGGTGCTCGTTGTTGCCCCAGCCGCCGCCTCCGGTGTCGAAGTTCCACTTCGAGGAGTTCGGGGCGGTGCCCGCGGCGGCGTTGAACTCGTCGCTCCAGGTCAGCGCCTGGGCCGAGACCTGCTCTTGGATCTGGGGCTCGTAGGTCTCGGAGGCGCCCGCGGCGACGATGCCGACCGTGGCGGCCGCGGTCGCGGCGACGACGGCGGTGGCGATCGCGAGGGCCCTGCGGATGGGTCTGCGGACTCGGGGTGGTCTCACGGAGGCGTCCTCTCGTTCCGTGGAGGAGAGCGCGCGTCACGGCGGGGCTACGCTGAGAGAGCGCTCTCTCTAAATATTCCTGTCTTTTTAGCATCGGGATAGACCATTGTCAATAGGGCAAGCGGGACATGCCGAACAGGGGCGGGGCTCCTCCCCCGCCCCCGCCTCAGCCCTTGACGGCGCCGCCGAGCCCGGCGCTGGACAGGAACAGGCGCTGGAACACCAGGAACAGCGCGATCGGGATGAGCGAGGAGATCGCCAGCGCCGCGAGGAACACGTCGAGCTCCACGAACTGCTGGAGCGCGGGCAGGCGCACCGACAGCGGTTGGAGGGCCGGGTCGGGGAGGACGAGCATCGGCCACAGGAAGTCCTTCCAGGACGCGATGACCGCGAAGACCGAGACGACGCCGATGACCGGGCGGGACATGGGCAGCACGATCGACCAGAACAGCCGGTAGGGCCCGGCGCCGTCCACGCGGGCCGCTTCGAAGACCTCCCTGGGGAGGTTCGCGAAGAACCGCTGCATGAGCAGGACGTTGAAGGCGTTGGCCCCGGCGGGGAGCCACACGGCCCAGAACGTGTTCAGCATCGAGGTCCCCACGACGGGCGGGTCGAGGATCGTCAGGTACAGCGGGACGAGGAGGACCACGCTGGGCACGAACAGGGTCGCCAGGACCGCGCCGGAGAGGTAACGGCCCAGGCGGGGGCGCAGGACGGCGAGGGCGTAGCCGCCGGTGGCGGCGACGAGGAGCTGCACGGCCCAGGACCCGGCGGCGAGCGCGATCGTGTTGAAGAAGTACTTGTCGATCTCGACGCGGGTCCAGGCCTCGGCGAGGTTGGCGAGGTCGATGCCGTTGGGCCACAGGGCCATCGGGTGGCGGAGCGTGTCCTGGGTGGGGGTGACGGCGGCCTTGGCGAGCCACAGCATCGGGCCGAGCCCGGCGACGGCGAGGATCGCCAGGAGCAGGCCGTGGAGGAGGCGGGTGGACCAGCGGACGCTGGCGCGCTTGCGGTCGGTGGGGGCGAGCAGGCCCCGGTCGGTGGTCGTCTGGGCCGCCATCAGCTGCTCCATTTCCTGGTGAGGCGGAAGTACAGCATGGAGAACGCGGCGAGGACCACCGCGAGCATGAGGCTGAGCGCGGCCGCGGCGCCGTAGTCGCCGCCGAGGGAGTTGGTGAACGCGTACCGGTAGATGAGCAGCAGCAGCGTCAGGGTCCGGTTGGCGGGGCCGCCGTCGGTGAACAGGAACGGCTCCAGGAACACCTGCGCGGTGCCGATGATCTGGAGGATGAACGTGATGAGCAGGACCCCGCGCAGCTGCGGGAGGGTGATGTGCCAGAGCTTGCGCCACACGCCCGCGCCGTCGATCTCGGCGGCCTCGTAGAGGCTCGGGTCGACGCCGACGAGCGCGGCGAGGTAGATGATGACGGTGCCGCCCGCGGCGGCCCAGGTGGCTTCGAGGACCAGGGAGGGCATGACGACGTCGGCGTCCTGGAGCCAGGCGACGGGGCCGAGGCCGAACCAGCCGAGGATGGTGTTGAAGACGCCGTCCTCGCCTGCGTCGTAGAACAGCTTCCACAGCAGGACGGCCACGACGGGCGGGACGACCACGGGCAGGTAGGCGAGGGCCGAGAACAGGCCGCGGGCCTTGCGGACCTCGCTCATGAGGACCGCGGCCACCAGCGGCACGGGGTAGCCGAAGAGGAGGGCCAGCAGCGCGAAGTACCCGGTGTTCTGGATCGCGGTCCACAGCTGCGGGTCGGCGAAGACCTGCTGGAAGTTCGCGAAGCCGACGAAGACGGGGTCGGTGACGAGGTTGGTGCGCTGGAAGCTCATGACGACGGCGCGTCCGATGGGGAGCCAGGAGAACACCCCGAAGACGATGAGCATGGGCGCCAGGAAGACGAGCGTGTGGAGCCCGGAGCGGGCGCGGGCGAGGCGGGCGCGCGGTCGGCCCGGCCGGGCCGCACGGGGCGGCCCGGCCTGGTGTCCCGCGACTCCGCCTCCGGAAGCGCCGGAGGTGCGGATGTCGGTGGTGGTCATGTTCGGTGCCTTCGGGTTACGCGGCGGCGTCCATGGCGGCCTGGGCGTCGGCCTGGGCGGTCGCCAGGAGCGCGTCGATGTCGGCGCCCTCGTCGGTGAGGACGGACTGGACGACGGTGTCGAGGACGGCGTAGACCTCCTGGGTGGCGGTCACGGGCTCGTTGACGAGCGGCTGGGCGAACACCTGGGAGGTGTAGGGCGCCATCTGGTCGACGGGCACGTTCACGTACTCGGCGATCCAGGACTGCTGCTCGTCGTAGGTGGCCTGGTCGAACACGGGCAGCTCGGGGGCGCCGACGGGCTGGCCGGTCTCGGCCTTCACCTCGGCGTCGGCGACGGCCGCGGCCTGGTCGGTGAGCTTCTCCATGTAGTAGAAGTCGATCCAGGCGACCGCGGCCTCCTGCTCGGCGGGCTCGGCGTTGGGGCTGACGGCGGCGAGGGTGCCGCCGCCGAGGACCCCGGCGTCGGGCGCGTCGGCGAGCGGGAGGACGGTGAGGCCGTAGTCGTCGGGGTTGAGGCCGTTCTGGGTGAACAGGTTCCCGTAGTTGCCGCCGCCGGAGACGTACATGCCGATGCGGCCCGCGGCGAAGTCCTGGTTGATGCCCGCCCAGTCGTACTGGAGGGTGTCGCCCATGGAGTCGTCGTCCCAGCGCATGGCCTGGAGCTGGGCGAGGGCCTCGCGCATCTGCGGGGTGTCGATGGTGGCGGTCCCGGCGTCCTCGGTGCGCCCGCCGAGGGCGTCGACGACGGTGGTGAGGATCCATCCGCCGGTGTTGCCGTTGGTCATCGTCGCGTACCCGGCCTCGCCGGTGGCGTCGCTGATGGCCTTGGCGGCGGTGCGGACCTCGTCCCAGGTGGTCGGCGGGGCGTCGGGGTCGAGCCCGGCCGCCTCGAAGAGGGTCCGGTTGTAGTGGAGCCCTTGGCCGTAGGCGGCGATCGGGATCGCCCACAGGTTCCCGTCGGCGTCCTCGCCCGCGGCGGCGATGTTCGGGTTGAACGCGTCGCGGTAGGGCAGTTCGGCGGTGTACGCGGAGATGTCGGCGATCTGGCCGCGCTCGATGAGGCCGCGCCCGTCGGTGAAGGGGATGGAGAACACGTCGGGGAGGGTGCCGCCCGCGAGCTGCGCGGTGAAGGTCCCGGCGGTCCAGGTGTACTCCTGGGTCTCCACGTCGATGTCGGGGTTGGCGTCCTCGAACTGCTCGACGCGGGCGTTGAACGCGTCGATGGCGGCCTGTTCGAGCCCGGCGTCGATGGTGACGGTGATGTGGGTCTTGCCGTCGTCGGGGCCGTCGTCCGAGCAGGCCGCGAGGCCCAGGGCGGTGAGGGCGGCCGCGGTGACGGCTGCGGCGGTGCGAGAGGTAAGCATCATTGCTCCTTGTCGGTTCCTTTGTGATGGAGGGGTTTCGGCTCAGACCCGCAGCCACGCGGCGGCGTCGCCGGGCAGGCGGTCGCCGCCGAGGGGGGCGCTGGCGAGCAGCACTCCCTTGTGGGCGGGCAGGTCGATCGGGTCGTCGCCGAAGTTGACGACGCATTGGAGGTCGGCGCCTCTGGTGAAGGCGAGGACTCCGGGTGCGGCGTCGGCCCAGGCGAAGTCCGGGCCCCGGAGGGCGGGTTCGGTGCGGCGCAGGCGGATCGCTGCGCGGTAGAGGTGCAGGAAGGAGTCCGGGTCGGCCTCCTGGAGGGCCGCGGCGTGCGCGCCCCATCCGGCGGGCTGGGGCATCCAGGCGGGGGTGCCGGTGGTGTTGAAGCCGTAGGTGGGGCCGTCGGGGGTCCACGGGAGGGGGACGCGGCAGCCGTCGCGGCCGGGGTCGACGCCGCCGGAGCGGAAGTGCATGGGGTCCTCGCGGGCGCCTTCGGGGAGGTCCTCGACTTCGGGGAGGCCGAGTTCGTCGCCCTGGTAGATGTAGAGGACGCCGGGCAGGGCGGCGGTGAGCAGGGCGGCGGCGCGGGCCCGGCGGGCGCCGAGCGCAAGGTCGGTGGGGGTGCCGAACCGCTTGGCGGCGAAGGAGAACGAGGAGTCCTCGCGGCCGTACCGGGTGACCGGGCGGGTGACGTCGTGGTTGGACAGGACCCAGGTCGGGGGCGCGGTGACGGCGGCGTGGGCGGCGAAGGTGGACGCGATCGAGTCGCGGATCGCGCCGGCCTCCCAGGGCCGGGACATGAAGTCGAAGTTGAAGGCCGTGTGCATCTCGTCGTCGCGCAGGTAGCGGACGAACCGCTCGGTGTCCTCAAGCCAGACCTCGCCGACGAGGAGGCGGGGCTCGTCGTAGGAGTCGGCGATCTTGCGCCAGCGGCGGTAGACGTCGTGGACCTCGTCGCGGTCGTTGTGCGGGTGCTCGCCGGGCCCGTGGTGTTCGGCCAGGTCGGGCAGGTCGGGGTCCTTGGCGAGCATCGCGGCCGAGTCGATGCGCACGCCCGCGACGCCGCGGTCGTACCAGAACCGCAGGACCGCCTCGTGCTCGGCGGCGACGTCGGGGTGGTTCCAGTTGAGGTCGGGCTGCTCGGGGGTGAACAGGTGCAGGTACCACTGTCCGGGGGTCCCGTCGGGGCCGGTCGTGCGGGTCCAGGTCTCGCCCGCGAAGCTGGAGACCCAGTTGGTGGGGAGGCCGTCGCCGTGCTCGCCTTTGCCGTCGCGGAACCAGAACCGGTCGCGGGCCGGGTCGCCGGGGGCCGCGGCCAGGGCCTCCTGGAACCAGGGGTGCTGCGCGGAGATGTGGTTGGGGACGACGTCGACGATGGTGCGGATGCCGAGCGCGAGGGCGGCGGCGATGAGGGCCTCGGCGTCGGCGAGGGTCCCGAACGCGGGGTCGATCTCGCGGTAGTCGGCGACGTCGTAGCCGCCGTCGGCCTGCGGCGAGCGGTACCAGGGGGTGAACCAGAGCGCGTCGACGCCGAGCGCGGCGAGGTAGGGCAGGCGCTCGCGCACCCCGGCGAGGTCGCCGGTGCCGTCGCCGTCGGCGTCCGCGAAGCTGCGCGGGTAGACCTGGTAGATCACCGCGTTGCGCCACCACTCGGGGGCGGCGTCGGGCTGCTGCGACTCGTGCAAGGTGGGTCCGTTCGGGTCGTCGGGGCGCGCTCGGGCGCACTGAAGGCAGGGGTCGGTACGCGGTGGAAGCCCAGCACATGCTAGGTTTAGCGCTATACCTTGGTCGGTAGCGTAGACGACGGGTGTCAGACTTGTCAACGGCGGGGGTGCGGTAACCGCTCGCCCGATGGAGAGGAGCCCCCTTGGGCGTCACGCTGAAGGACATCGCGGCGGAGGCCGGCGTCAGCCTCATGACCGTGTCCAACGTGGTCAACGGCAAGCAGGCGAGGGTCTCGGCGGCCACGCGCGAGCGGATCATGCGCATCGTCAAGGACCGCGGGTACGTCCCCTCGGCGTCGGCGCGCAGCCTCGCCGCGAAGTCCTCGCGGCTCGTCGGCCTGCTCGTGCCCGCCGTCGGCGAGTCGAGCCTGACGATCGACCCGCACACCGTCGAGGTCGTCGGCATGCTGGAGCGCGAGCTGCGCCGCCTCGACTACCACCTCATGCTCCGCGGGATCTCCCGCCGCGGCGAGATCACCGAGGCCCTCCGGTCCTGGAACCTCGACGGCGCGGTCCTGCTGGGCTTCAACGACATCGAGATCGACCGGCTCGACGCCGCCGACGTCGGGGACGTCGCCATGGTCGCCATGGACTCCTACTCGGCGAACCCCCTCGCGATGGAGGTCCGCTCCGACGACTTCGGCGGCGCCGTCCTCGCCACCCGGCACCTCGCGGGCCTGGGGCACCGGCGCATCGCCTTCGCCGGTCCCGCGTTCGCCGACACCGGCGTCGTCCACCAGCGCTTCGAGGGGTACCGGCAGGTCCTGGAGGAGCACGGGATCGCGTTCGACCCGGCCCTGGTGTCCGAAGTGGAGACCACGCACGCGGGCGGCTTCGCGTACGGGCGGCGCCTCGCCGCCGAGCGCCCCGATGTGACCGCGGTGTTCACCACCGCCGACATCCTCGCGATCGGCCTCATCGAAGGGCTCGCGGCCGCAGGCAGGTCGGTGCCCCGGGACGTGTCCGTCGTCGGATACGACAACGCCGACCTCGCCGCGCTGGTGACCCCGAAGCTGACCACGGTGGCCCAGGACCTGCCGGGGAAGGCCGCCGAAGCGGTGCGGCTCATGATGGACCGCCTCGCGGGCGGGCCGCGCCCCGAGCGGGCCGTGTCCCTGGACGTGGCGCTCATCGAGCGGGGCACCGCCGGTCCCCCGCCGTAGCGCCCTCGGATGTCGGTGCCCCGTGGCAGGCTGGGGGCATGGACCGGACCGTGTACGAGGCCGCCGGCGGGGCCGCGGCCATGCTCGCGCTCGCCCGCGCCTGGCACCGCCGGTGCCTCCAGGACGAGCTCACCGCCCACCCGTTCAGCCACCCCGGACAGCACCCCCAGCACCTGGAGCGCCTGGCCGCGTACTGGGGCGAGCAGCTCGGCGGGCCCGCCGCCTACACCGGGGCCCTCGGCGACCACAGCGGCGTGCTGCGCATGCACTCGGGCAACGGCGCGCACCCCGAGCTCGACGAGGCCGCCCAGGCCTGCTTCGCGCTGGCGCTGGACGACGCGGGCCTCCCGCCGGACCCGCGGCTGCGGGCGTCCCTGCGGGACTGGTTCCGGTGGGCGACCGCGCTGATGGGATCGCATCCCGACGACGCCGGGGCGGTCGAGGCCGGTCTGGCGCTGCCGAAGTGGGGCTGGGACGGGCCCGAGGCGTGAGCCCGGCCCGCGGCGCCCGGCAAGGGCCGCGGGCCGGGAGTTCTACGCGCTGTAGAGGGCCGCGCCGTTGGAGGCGATGACGCCCCGGTACCACTCGGCGCTGCGCTTGGGCGTGCGCCGCTGCGTGTCGTAGTCGACGCGGACGAGCCCGAAGCGCTTCGAGTAGCCCTCGGCCCACTCGAAGTTGTCGAGCAGGGACCACACGAAGTAGCCGCGGAGGTTCACGCCCTGCTCGATCGCGCGCCCGGCCGCGCGCATGTACCCCTCCAGGTAGGCGACGCGGTCGGCGTCGTCGACCGAGCCGTCGGCGGCCACCGCGTCCTCGAAGGACGCGCCCGACTCGGTGATGTAGACCGGCAGGCCGGTGTACTCGTCGGACAGGCGCGCCAGGACCCGGCGCAGGCTCTCGGGGTGGATCTCCCAGCCGAACCCGGTGACCGGGTTGGCCGGGGGCAGGGCGCGGTTGCCCAGGTGCGCGTCGTCGGGGTCGGCCTCGACGACGAACCGGTGGTAGTGGTTGACGCCCACGAAGTCCAGGGGCGCGGCGATCGTCTCCATGTCCCCCGGCCGCACCGCGTCGAACGCGCCGGTGGGCGCGAAGTGGGCGAGCATGTCCTCGGGGTAGGCGCCGCGGAACAGCGGGTCGAGGAACAGGCGGTTGCCGCCGCCGTCTGAGAGGCGCGCGGCGCGCACGTCCTCGGGCCGGTCCGAGGCGGCCTCGATGTCGGTCATGATGACCGCCGAGCCGATCTTCCCCGCGGGGGCGTGCTCGCGGAGGGCCGCGACGGCGAGGCCGTGGGCGAGGTTGAGGTGGTGGGCCGCGCGCAGCGCCGCGGTCCGGTCCTGGCGGCCCGGGGCGTGGACGCCGGCGTGGTAGCCGAGGAACGCCGCGCACCACGCCTCGTTGACCGGGATCCACTCGTCGACGAGGTCTCCCAGGGCCCGCGCGGTGCGGGCCGCGTAGTCGCCGAAGCGTTCGGCCGTGGCGCGCTCGGGCCAGCCGCCCTCGTCTTCGAGGACCTGCGGGAGGTCCCAGTGGTAGAGGGTGACCGCCGAGCGGATGCCCTTGTCCCGCAGGTCGGCCAGCAGCTCGCGGTAGAACGCGACCGCCGCGGGGTTGAGGTCGCCGCGCCTGGACGGCTGGAGGCGCGACCACGACACCGAGAGGCGGTAGGCGTTCAGGCCCAGGTCGGCGGCGATGGCGGTGTCCTCGCGCCAGCGGTGGTAGTGGTCGCAGGCGGTGTCGCCGGTGTCGCCGTGCTTGACCTTGCCGGGGGTCGCCGCGAACGTGTCCCAGATGGACGGCCCGCGGCCGCCCTCGGCGGCGGCGCCCTCGATCTGGTAGGCGGCGGTCGAGGCGCCCCACAGGAAGCCGTCGGGGAAGGGACTGGTCATGGTGTGCTCCTTGGTTACTTGTCGACGCCGGTGACGACGATGCCCTGGACGAAGACCCGCTGGGCCGCGAGGAAGATCGCGACGGGCAGGGCCAGCGCCAGGAGCGAGGCGGCGAGGATGAGGTGGGGCTCGGAGTTGTAGACGCCGCTGAAGTAGCTCAGGCCCACGCCGATGGGGACGATGTCGCGGTTCCCGGCGAGGTAGAGCAGCGGCTCGAAGAAGTCGTTCCAGGCGTAGAAGAAGTGGAAGAGGCTCACGGCCGTCAGCGCGGGGATCGACTGCGGGACGATGACGCGCAGGAAGGTGCGGATCGGTCCGGCGCCGTCGATGCGGGCGGCCTCTTCGAGCTCCCTGGGGATCGTCAGGAAGTACTGGCGCAGCAGGAACACGTTGAAGGCGTTGGCGAACAGCTGCGGGACGATGAGCGGCAGGTAGGTGCCGACCCAGCCCATCTGGAGGAACACCGCGTACTTGGGGACGAGGGTGACCGCCGGGGGCAGCAGGATCGTGGCCATGAGGAGGCCGAAGAGGAGGCCGCGGCCGGGGAAGCGGAAGCGCGCGAAGCCGTAGGCGACCCAGGCGGAGGAGGCGACGGTGAAGGCCATGGTCACCAGGGCGTACATGAGGGTCCAGCCGGTGAGGCGCAGGAACGAGATGGTGTTCCACGCTTCGGTGAAGTTGCCCCACTGCGGGTCGAGGCCGGTGACGCGGTCGAGGGTGCGCCAGCGGCCGTCCCATTCGATCGGGCCCGCTTCGGGGTCGTCGGGGTCGATGAAGACGCTGGACTCGCGGCCGGGCTCGATGAGGGCGAGGTCGCGGGTCGAGCCGTCGGGCATGGGGACGGCGTAGACGTCGTGGGTCTCGCCTTCGTAGTCGAAGGTGAGGGCGGAGACGGGCAGGACGCCGGTGTCGGGGTCGGAGACGCCGTCCTTGTCCTTGAGGGACGTGGCGATGCCGTAGCCCAGGGGCATGAGGAACACCGCGGCGAGCAGGAGCGCGCCGAGGGTGGTGCAGAGGGTGAGGAGGGTGCCGCGGCGCCTGCGGCGCAGGGCGTTCTCGGTGGGCTGCGTCGTGGTCACGAGCGCTCCGTTCCGTAGTGGACCCAGTAGCGGGAGGTGCCGAAGAGGACGCCCGTGAGGGCGGCGACGACGATGAAGATGATCCAGGCGAGGGCGGCGCCGTAGCCCATGTCGCCGAAGACGAACGCCTGCTGGTAGAAGTTCACGAGCAGGAAGCGGCTGGCGCCGTCGGGGCGGCCGGTGGCGCCGAAGAGGACCCAGGGGACGACGAAGTACTGGAGGATCGCGACCGAGTCGATCACGAGGTTGAAGAAGATGATCGGGGACAGCAGCGGGAGGGTGACGCTGCGCAGGCGCCGCCACCAGCCGGCGCCGTCGATCTCGGCGGCCTCGTACAGCTCGGTGGGGATGCCCTGGAGTCCGGCGAGGTTGACGACCATGGACTTGCCGATGCCCCACAGGCCGATGAAGCTGAACGCGAAGAGCACCAGGATCGGGTTGTCGAACCAGCGGATGCCGTCGGTGCCGGTGGCGTGGACGCCGGTGAGGCCGATGAGCCGGTTGACCCAGCCGGTCTGGGGGTTGAGGACCTGCTGCCAGATGAGGACGCCGGCGACGAGCGGGATCATCGAGGGCGCGTAGAACAGCAGCCGGAAGAACGCGGTGGCGCGCAGGTGCTTGGAGTTGAGCAGGAGCGCCAGCGCGAGGGCGACGACCATGCTCAGGGGCAGGAACAGGACGGTGAAGCGGAACGTGGCCGCGAGGGAGGTCCACGTGTCGGGGTCGGCGAGGGCGCGTTCCCAGTTGGAGGTGCCGGCGAAGGTGGTGGCGCCGGGGTCGGTGAGCTGGAAGTCGAGGGTGGAGAAGACGAGGGAGGCGCCGATGGGGACGGCCGAGAAGAGCAGGAAGCCGAGGATCCAGGGGCTGATGAAGAAGTAGCCCCAGCGGGCTTCGCGGCGCTGCATCGGCCCGGCGGGCCGGGTGGGGCGGCCGCCGCGCCGCCGCCGCGCGGTGAGGACCGCGTCGGTGAGACCGGACATGGGTGGTGGGCCTTTCGGAAGGCGGAGTGGGGGTGCCGGGCGGGCGGCGTGGCGCCCGCCCGGCGGGGAGGGGGCCCGGGGGTCTGGTCCGGGCCCGGTGATTGCGGTTATTCGGCGGCGTCGAAGACCGCTTGGAGGTCGGCTTGGAGGGCGGCGAGCTCGGTCGGGATGTCGAGGCCGTCCTCGGTGTTGAACTTGGTGGCGTACTCGGCGAGGACCGCTTCGGCTTCGAGGAAGTTCGGCATGCCGCCTTCGTGGGAGGGGTTGTCGACGTAGGTCATGCCTTCGACGGCGGTGTCCCAGTTGATGTCCTGGCCTTCGAAGTTGGCGGCGCCGACGCGCTCGAAGTAGCCGTCCTGGAGGCTGATGCGGGCGGGCATGCCGCCGTAGGTCTGGGTGAGGTCCTCGGCGGCGTCGCCGATGAGGTAGGTGAGGACGTCGAACGCCTCGTCGGGGTGCTCGGTGTTCTTCGTGATGGAGAAGGTGTCGGCGTGGAGCTTCGCGGTCGTGGTGCCGTCGTAGGAGGGGACGGCGGCGGTGTCCCAGGTGCCTTCGAACCCGGCCATGCAGCAGGTGGCGTACCACAGGTGGGTGTTGGCCATGGCGAGGTTGCCGGACTCGAACCAGGACCCGGCGTTGAGCATGTCGGAGTCGCCGTAGGGGCCGTTGGGGATGAAGTGGTCGGTCCACATGCCGTCGTAGTACCACTGCTGGGCCTCGGCCCAGTTCGCCGGGATCTGGGCGTTGCCGTCGGCGTCCACGAGGGATCCGGCGCCGAAGAGGGTGGACTGGGCGCGGATGTCGGCGAAGACGTTGCCGAACCCGAACTGGACGATGTTCGCGGGGTCGAAGTCGGGGCTGGTGGCGTCGTTGCCGTCGGCGTCGACGGTGAGCTGCTTGGCGAGCTCGGTCATCGTGGCGATGTCCCAGACGTGCTCGGTCCCTTGGGCGTCGATGTAGGGGGCGCCGTACTCCTGGGGCGGGTAGGGCAGTCCGGCCTCGTCGAACAGGTCGAGGTTGATGTAGAGGAAGGACGGGAAGACCGCGAAGGGCAGGCCGATCTGGCCTTCTTCTTCGATGCGGTAGAAGTCGACGAGGGCGGGGTCGAAGTCGGTGAGGTCGTACTCGTTCTCCTCGATGTACGGGGTGAGGTCGAGCCAGGCGCCGGGGAAGGTGGAGCGGCCGCGGATGCCCATGGGGCCGACGATGTCGGGGGCGTCGCCGGTGGCGATCTGGGTGGAGAGGATGTTCGGGGCCTGGTCGGCGTCGACGATCTCCAGGACCAGTTCGATGTCGTCCTGGGAGGCGTTGAACTCCTCGACGATCGCTTCCTGGGCGGGGATGGTCGGGGCGTCTGAGCCGGCGCCCATGCCGACGAACCAGCGGATCTCCACTTTGCCGGAGGCGCTGGAGCCGCCGCCGTCGAGGCAGGCGGCGGCGAGGAGGAGTGCGGTGCCGCCGAGTGCGGCGGCCTTGGCTGCGGCCGCGCCGCGGCGGCGGGAAGGTGTGGTCACGGGTGCTCCTTGCTGCGGCCGCGGGGGACGCCTGCGGCCGGGAGGGGATGATTGACGCGGTCCTTTCACCCCCGGAGCGGGGGCCGGATGTAGGCTGGACCAGTAGGTCTACGACTTACTGTTAAGACTTAGATTAAGTAGATCGACTCGTGCCGTCAATCTCCCCGCAATAACGGCATGGCTCCGGACAGGTAACGACACGGACTGGTGGACAGATGGAACGCCCCAAGCGGATGACGACCCGCGACCTCAAGCTCGGCAACCGGATGCGACTGCTGCGGACGCTGTACTTCGAGGGGCCGCTCACCCGCAGGGACCTCGCCCCCGCCACGGGCCTGAGCACCGCGACGGTCTCGAACGTCACCGCCGAGCTCATCGCCGAGGGCATCGTCCGCGAGGCCGGGAAGGTCGACTCCGACGGCGGCCGCCCCCACATCCTGCTCGAAGTGGACCCCGGGCACGCGCTCGTCGTCGGCGTCGACGTCGGCGAGACCCACGTGCAGGTCGAGCTGCTGGACCTCACGCTCGAACCGCGGGCCGCCGCGCGGTACGCGCTCGAAGCGGGCCGTCACGACCCGGCGACGGTCATCGACCGGATCGCCGCCGGTGTCGGGGAGGTGCTCGGCGCGGCAGGCGGCGTCCCGGTCCTCGGCGTCGGCGTCGGCATGCCCGGCATCGTCGAGTACGGGCCCGACGGGATCGTCCACGCCCAGGCGTTCGGCTGGGACGCGGTCCCCTTGGGGCGCCTGCTGGCCGAGCGCCTCGGGCCGCTGCCGGTCCACGTCGAGAACGGCGCGATGACCATGGGCCAGGCCGAACTGTGGTTCGGGGCCGGGAAGGGCGCCTCGAACGCGATCATCGCGCTCATCGGCTCCGGCGTCGGCTCGTGCGTCGTCGCCGACGGCGCCCTCTACCGCGGCGCGGGGTCCAGCGCCGGGGAGTGGGGCCACACCACGATGCGCGTCGACGGGCGCCGCTGCCGGTGCGGGTCCCGCGGCTGCCTGGAGGCGTACGTCGGCGCCGAAGGCGTCCTCGACCGGTTCCTCGCCGCGACCGGCGCCGTCGACCTCGACGGCGGCGAGGAGGCGGCCCTGGAGCGGCTCCTCGACGACCCCGCGGCCGCCGACGTGATCGACGAGACCGTCCGCTACCTCGGCGCCGGACTCGCCGACCTGCTCAACCTGTTCAACCCCGAGCTGATCGTCATCGGCGGCTGGGCCGGGCACCTCCTCGCGGCCCGCCGCCTCGCCGACATCACCGCCGCCACCGGCGAATACGCCCTCAAGCAGCCCTTCGCGACCGCGCGCATCGCCCCCGGGCTCCTCGGCCCCGACGCCGTCGCCAAGGGCGCCGCGACCCCCGTCATCGTCCGGTTCCTCGGCGGCGCTTAGGACCCGTCCTGACACCTTTGACGCGTTCTTGACGGCCGTTCTGGCAAATCGCGGCAATGATGAGTAGGTGCCACGAGGACAGCTCCGGATCTACCTGGGCGCGGCCCCCGGCGTCGGCAAGACCTACGCCGCGCTCGAAGAGGCCCGCCGCCGCGCCGACCGCGGGACCGACGTCGTCATCGGCTTCGTCGAGACCCACGGCAGGCAGGCCACCGCCGACCTCGTCGACGGCCTGGAGACCGTGCCCCGCCGCGCCGTCGAGTACCGGGGATCCTCCTTCGAGGAGTTCGACGCCGACGCGGTGCTGCGCCGCGCCCCGGCCGTGGTGCTCGTGGACGAGCTCGCGCACACCAACGTCCCCGGCTCGCGCAACGAGAAGCGCTGGCAGGACATCGACGAGTTGCTGGACGCGGGGATCGACGTGATCTCGACGGTGAACGTGCAGCACCTCGAATCGCTCAACGACGTCGTCGCCCAGATCACCGGGGTCCCCCAGCGGGAGACCGTCCCCGACGAGGTCGTGCGCCGGGCGGACCAGGTGGAGCTGGCCGACATCACGCCGGAGGCGCTGCGCCGCCGCATGGTCCACGGCAACGTCTACCCGCCGGAGAAAGTCGACGCGGCCCTGTCGAACTACTTCCGGGTCGGGAACCTCACGGCCCTGCGGGAGATCGCCCTGCTGTGGCTGGCCGACAAGGTCGAAGACCAACTCGAAAAGTACCGCGAGGACCAGCACATCACCGCCGTGTGGGAGTCGCGCGAACGCGTCGTCGTGGCCCTGTCGGGCGGCGACGAGGGCGACACGCTCATCCGCCGGGCCGCCCGCATCGCCGCCAGGTCCGGGAACGCCGACTTGAAGGCCGTGTACGTGGCGTCCGGCGACGGCCTCACCAGCGCCAGGTCGGCCCGGAACCTCTCGCGGCAGCGGACCCTTGTGGAGGACCTGGGCGGGACGTACCACCAGGTCGTGGGCGACTCGATCCCCGACGCGCTCCTGGAGTTCGCGCGCGGGGCGAACGCGACGCAACTCGTGCTGGGGGCTTCGCGCCGCGGCCGGTTCGCGCAGGCGCTCTCGCGCGGCGTCGGCGTCACCACCACCGCCCGGTCCGGGAAGATCGACGTGCACCTGGTCAGCCACGAACGCGTCAGGTCCGTCAAGCGGGCCCGGTCAGGCCCGGGCATCGTGGACGCCGCGCGGCGGCGCTTCGGGATCGCGCTCGCGTTCCTGGGGATTCCCGCGCTCGTCACGATTCTCATCCCCCTCCACGAGGACCTGTCGCTGACGACGATGATCCTCATCGTCCTCACCGCGGTCATGGCCCTGACGCTCACCGGCGGCATGTGGCCCGCGCTGCTGGGCGCGCTGATCGGGTTCCTGCTCCTCAACTACTTCTTCGCGACCCCCTACTACGAGTTCAAGATCCACGATCAGGAGCAGGTGGTCGCCCTCGTCGTGTTCGTGGCGCTCGCGCTCGGCGGCGCGGCCGTGGTGAACCTGTCGGCGGCGCGGGCGCGGCTGGCGGCGCGCGCCAGCGCCGAGGCGCAGACCCTCGCGACGCTCGCGGGGAACGTGCTCCGCGGCGGCTCGGGACTCGACGACCTGCTGGAGCAGCTGCGGGAGACGTTCTCGCTCACGTCGGTGACCCTGCTGGAGCGCACGGCGCCGGGCGCGGGCCCGGACGAGCGGCACGACCCGAAGGCGTGGCGCATCGTGGCGCACGCGGGCGCCGCGTGCGGCAGTCCCGGCGCCGCGGAGAACGACCTGCCGATCCGCGACGACCTCGCGATGGCGCTGCGCGGGCACACGCTCGAAGCGGCGGACCGGCGGATCGCGCAGGCGTTCGCGATGCACGCCGCCGCCGCGCTGGAACGCGAACGCCTTGAACGCCAAGCGGAGGCGGTCGAGCGGCTCACCGATGCGGACAAGCTCCGGACCGCGCTGCTGGCCGCGGTCTCGCACGACCTGCGCACACCACTGGCCTCCGCCCGGGTCGCCGTCTCCAGCCTCAAATCCACCGGAGAGCTGTTCACCCCCGGAGAACGCATGGAGCTCCTGGATTCAGCGGAGCAGTCACTGTCGCGACTGACCGGCCTGGTCGACAACCTGCTCGACATGAGCCGCCTCCAAGCAGGCGTGCTCGGCGCCGACCCCGTACCGATCGCCCTCGACGAAGCCGTCCCGTGGGCGCTCGACGAAATCGGCGAGGCCGCGGCGGATGTGCGGCTCGACGTGCCCGCGGACCTGCCGGAGGTGATGGCCGATCCGGGTCTGCTCCAGCGGATCCTGGTGAACGTCATCGCCAACTCGCTGCGGTACAGCCCCGAAGGGGAGCCGCCGCGGCTGACGGCGGGCATCCACGGCGGGACGGTGGAGCTGCGGGTGATCGACCGCGGCCCCGGCGTCCCTGACGAGGACCGCGAGACGATGTTCCGGCCGTTCCAGCGGCTCGGCGACCGCGACAACACGACCGGCGTCGGCCTCGGCCTCGCGCTCTCGCGCGGCCTGGCCGAAGCGATGGGCGGGACCCTGGGGCCGGAGGCGACTCCGGGCGGCGGGCTGACGATGGTGCTGGCGCTGCGGATTGCGGCGCCTGATGGAGAGGGTGCGGAGTGATCAAGGTCCTGGTAGTCGATGACGAGCCGCAGATCGCGCGGGCGCTGCGGATCAACCTGGCGGCGCACGGGTACGAGGTGACGACCGCGGCCGACGGCGCGCAGGCGCTGCGCGCTGCCGCGGCGGTCGTCCCTGATCTGGTGGTGCTCGACCTGGGCCTGCCGGACATGGACGGCGCCGAGGTGATCGAGGGCCTGCGCGGCTGGTCGAAGGCGCCGATCCTGGTCCTGTCGGGCCGGGCCGCGAGCGCCGAGAAGATCGCCGCGCTGGATGCGGGCGCGGACGACTACGTGACCAAGCCGTTCGACATCGGCGAGCTGCTCGCGCGGGTCCGGGCGGCCACGCGCCGGTCGGGGCCGGGCGCGGAATCGCCGGTGACGGCGATCGGCCCGGTCACTGTGGACTTGTCGGCCCGGGAGGTCCGCAAGGACGGCGACGAGGTGCGGCTGACGCCGACCGAGTGGCAGCTCCTTGAGGTGCTGCTGCGCAATCCGGGGAAGCTCGTGAGCCAGCGCGAGCTCCTCCACCGCGTCTGGGGCCCCAACTACGACCGCGAGACGAACTACCTGCGCCAGTACATGGCCCAGCTGCGCCGCAAACTGGAGGCGGACCCGGCGCGGCCGGTGCACCTGCTGACAGAGCCCGGTATGGGGTACCGGTTCCGGCCGTAGGCCGGTCAGCGGCGCAGTCGGCCGTAGGCCGGGTCGGAGGCGCAGTCGGCCGTAGGCCGGTCAGCGGCGCAGTAGGCCGTCGGTTCGTGCCAGGTGGCGCGGCGCGGTCCCCCGGGCGCGCTTCCTCCTCCTACAGTGGGCGGCGGACCCCCTGAAAGGAGACCGAGATGAGCGGTGCCGATATGAAACCCGGTGCGCTGGAGGCCGGGACGGCGTTCCTGTGGGGCGCGACCGCGGTCCTGGCGGCCGCGGCGGCGGTGCGGGTGGTCCTGTACGGCGCGTTCAAGGACGCGCAGTTCGAGGCGTGCGACGCGGTCTTCAACGCGTCGCCGACCGGGAACTGGCCCGACGATTCGTCACCGTGCGAGCAGCTCAGTCCGCTGGGCTGGTTCCTGCCGTACTGGGGCGCGATCGCCGCTGCGGTGGTGTGCTTCGCGCTCCTGCTCGCGGCGGCGATCGGCACCGGCCGGGGCCGCGCGGGCGCGCGGACCCTCGCCGCCGTCAGCGCCCCGCTCGCGGTGGCCCTGTGGGCGGTCCCGGGACTGCTGGACCTCGGCTGGGTCTTCGCCGAGGCCGGCGCCAACGACGCGGACACCGAAGTCGTCGCGTACCTCCGCGACCACTTCCCGGCCTGGTTCGGCGCGGGCGAGACGACGCTCCAGATCGTCTTCATCGTCGTTGCCGCACTGGCCCTGTGGCTGCTGTACCGCCCCGGCGTCGGCGCTTATCTCAAGCGCGACGATCAGTAGCCGATGGTGGCGGTCAGGGTCTGGCCGCCGGTGTCGGTGAGGTCGACTGTGAGGCGGGCCCGGTCGCCGGCCTCGATCTCGAAGCCGTCGCCTTCCATGACCTTCGTCGCTGCGAAGGGCAGTTCGATGACGACTTTGCCTGCGGTGCGGCCGGGGTCGGCGACGGCGATCGCGGCGGCGGCCTCCTGGGGGCTGAGCACGATGGAGACGGGTGTGTCGCACGCGATCCCGCCCGCTTCGCCGGCCTCCCAGAAGTGCGCGGCGATGACGCCCGCTTCGGTGTCCTCGACGGCCTGGACGGTGGCGGTGTTGGCGAGGATCCTGATGCGGTCGCCTCCGGCGAGGGTCGCGGTCGCGGGCGCGTCCACAGCGGGCAGCAGGATGTACGCGTAGGAGGCGTCAACGGGCGAGACGCCGTGGTCGAACCAGAGGGTGGCGTAGCGGCGGGTGTGGACGGTGGTGTCGCCGCCGCCGGTGGTGGGGCCCTGTTCGATGTCGTTCCAGGCGCCGTCGCGGGATTCGCGCAGGCCGCGCAGACCGGTGGCGCCCTGGGGGAAGACGTAGCCGCCGACGCCGTCGAGGTGGATCCAGCGGGCGTCGTCGAGGTTCGCGGACCAGCCGACGTCGCGCGACTGCGGGTCGCCGTTGACCGACAGGAGCGCGTCGCCGTCCTCGCCGAGGTTGCGGTGCTCCACGGTGGTCTCGATGGTGCGGCCGTCCGAGGCGGTGATGCCCGCGCCGAGGGCGACGACCGCGTCGTGGACGGTGAACCAGGCTTTCTTGGCGCGCAGGGTGGAGCCGTCGGCGATCAGGTCCATCGCGGCGACCGCGTACGTGCCTTCGAGGACGGCGCCTCCGGCGACGGTGTTCTCGGGCAGGTGCTTGACCATGCCCTCCTCGTCGGCGGTGACTTCGCGCTCGCGGGTGTCCACGGTGGTGCCGGGGAGCCGGTAGGGGTTCGCGGTGGGCCAGAACTCGTCGCTGTAGTGGAGGGGGTCGCCGGGCAGGTACAGGTAGGTCATGCCGTCGCCGAGGTACCAGCCGCGGAGGTTCTCCCAGTTGCCCATCTCGTAGGCGGCCACGCGGTTCGAGGACATGGAGAGGGCCCAGGACCAGTCGGTGCGGCGGGCGACGGCGCGGTCCATGTCGGCGAACACGTGCGTGGAGGTGGCGCGGGCGGCGGGCTCGACCGTGTCGTCGGCGAGGATCGCCTTGACGCGGCTGATCCCGGGGATGCCGGCCTCGGCGGCGAACGGGAGGGTCTCCTGCGAGCGCTGGACCCAGCCTTTGACGAGGGAGTGCCAGCGGTCGCGGTAGTCGGCGGGGGCGCCGACGGCGAGGAGCGTTGCGGCCGTGATGAATCCGGTGGAGTTGTGGTAGTCGCGCTGCTCGGGGCGGGAGACGCCGCGGCCGTACACGCAGTCCATGAACAGGCCGTCCTCGACGAACGGCGCGAAGCTCGCCTCGACGGCGTCGTAGAGGACCGGCACGTTGTCGTCGACGACCTCCCCGGCGGACCCGGCCAGGAGCGACACGGCCATGCCCGCGGAGGACAGGAGGGTCGTGCCGTAGGCGGCGGCGTAGGGGACGTCGTCGTGCTGGATGAGCGAGCCGTCGCGGTAGAACCCGTCGCCTTCGGTGACGTACTGGAACAGCGAGTGGCGGCCGTCGTCGACCGTTCCGGAGAGGTCGTCGCGGGCGCGGCGGAGCTTGTCCTCGTCGCGGGCGAGGATGCCGTGGAGGGCGACGATGACGGCCTTGTCGGCGCGGTTGGCGCCGGTCTCGTGGATGTTCGGGTTGACCACGCGCATGTCGGCGTCGGGGCACCAGCGGCCGACGGCGGCGAGGTAGTTCGCGAGCCGCTCGGCGGGGATGCGGTCGTAGAGGATGACGCAGGTCTTCAGCAGTGCCGAGGGGGTGCCGATCTCCCACCAGTACCAGTTGTCGACCTCTTCGGCCTGCTCGTTGTAGCCGCCGTCGTAGAGCAGGGCGAGGGAGTCGACGATCGCGTCGGCGATCTCGTCGCTGGCGTACTGCTCGGTGCCGGGGGTGGCCCAGGCGGTGGCGAGGCGGTAGAGCTGCCGGTAGGAGTTGTTGAAGTTCGACGCCGAGGAGACGGGGCTGAGGTCGGGCCAGACGGCGGTGCGGCCCTCGGTGCGGTCCATGGTCTCCCACAGGACGGCGGACTCGGAGCTGATGCGGCTGATCGCCGGGGCGTACTCGGGGTCGTCGGGGTGGATCTCGCCGCCGACGAACAGTTCGGCGGCGCGCAGGCGCAGCTGGTCGAAGTCGAGCGGGTTGAGCGGGCCCTCGACGCCGGTGATGCGCGGGTCGTCGCCGCGGCCGGAGATGTAGGCGGCGATGCCGACTCCCGCGCCGACCCCAGCGAGGCCCAGGGCCCCTCCCAGCAGCAGCGTCCGGCGGTTGAAAGGGGAGGGCGTTGCAGGCATGCGGCGTCCAAGTCGAGGCGGCGGGGAGGAGGTCGCCCCAATACTAGCGGCCGCACCGGAAGCGCTCGGTCCCCCGTTGACCTGCGGGCCTTCGGTGAGGCTTGCGCCACAGTGGTCGAATCACCGCGATCCGGGCACCAGGTCGTCGGCGCGGGTGCGGCCTTGGGCGACATAGGCGTCGGTGAAGGCCCCGACGGCGGCGGCGATGGCCGGGTCGGTCTGGACGGCGAGGGCGGCGGCGAAGCAGGCGCGGGCCGCGGCGGCGATGGCGGGGTCGTGGAGGGCCGCGGTGGCGGCGCGGAGGTAGAGGTCGGCGGAGGCGGCGCCGGCCCAGAGGGGTTCGAGGGCCGCGGCGGCGGCCTCGCTCGCGGCGGGGTCGTCGAGGAGGGCCGCGGCGACGGCGACGGGGACGATCCAGTCGGGGCCGGGCTGGGCGTCGATCATGCGCAGTTCGAGGTAGCGGCCGCGGGGGCGCACGGGCGGGAACAGCGTCGAGAGGTGGAAGTCGAGGTCGTCGCGGGTGGGCGGGCGCAGGTCGGCGGCGCGGAGCCAGTCGCGGAAGGTGAGGCCGCG
This sequence comes from Glycomyces artemisiae, assembly GCF_003002955.1. Classification (GTDB taxonomy): domain Bacteria; phylum Actinomycetota; class Actinomycetes; order Mycobacteriales; family Micromonosporaceae; genus Glycomyces; species Glycomyces artemisiae. Next base: position 162,560 of record NZ_PVTJ01000008.1, on the reverse strand, counting down.
GGGGACGGTCCAGCGGCCGGGGCCGCGCACGGCCATGACGCGCGCGTCGAGGGCGTACCGGGCCCACGCTTCGCGCGGGTCCCCGGCGGGGACGGGGCGCGAGCGGGTCGGGTCGATCGCGGTCCACACGTGCTGGCGGGTGGAGCGCCACAGGCTCGGCTCGCCGCGGCGCAGCGGGGAGTTCGCGAACGCGGCGACCAGGACCGGGGCGAGGCGGTGGGCGAGGGCCCAGCGGGAGGCGATCTCGGCCTCGGTGCCGGTGTCGAGGCAGACCTGGACGGAGGCGGTGTTCGCCATCATCCACCGCCCGGCGCGCCCGTCCTGGTCGAACAGCTCCTCCATCGCCTGGTAGCGGGCGGAGCGGACCACCCTGCGGGGCAGGCGGACCGGGTCCAGGCCCAGGCCGAGGAGTTCGAGGCCCTCATCGGCGAGCGCCGCGGCGATGCGGGCGCGGTCGGCTTCGAGGTCGCCGAAGCACTCGCGCACGGACGCGGGCCGGGTACTCAGTTCGAGGGCGCCGCCGGGCTCGAAGCTGAGCCGGGTACATCGCGGCAGGGCGTCCCGCACGCCCAGGAGCGCCTTGACGGTCTCGTCGTCGATGCGGCGGCGCCGGTCGGCGGTGCTGGTGAGGTGCCACTCCACCTCCGCACCGACGTGTCCCGGCGGATTCGCCGCGAACCCCTGGGCCGCAGCGTAGGCGAAGGCGTCGTCCTCGGTGAGGGGCGCGGCGGTGCGGTCGCGGAGCGTGGCTTCGGACATGCTGTCCTCCCGGTCTCGGTGGAGGCCGCGGGCCGCCGGGCCCGCGCCGAGTATTCCTATCGGAACAATAGGATATAAGCATGGTACGGCCCGCCGCCCTGCCGCGCAACCGGAAGCGCGGTCAGCGCGGCATCCACGCGTCGTCGGCCGCGGTCAGCTCGGCGATGCGGACAGGGAAGTCCCCTGTGGCCGCCTGCGCGAGCGAGACCTCGTCGAAGACCGAGCGCACCGCCGCGCGCGCGGCGACCCACAGCCGCGGCAGGTTCACCGCGGCCCCTTCGTAACTCGTCTCTTCGGGGCGCCGCCCGCGGACCTCCGAGAGCGGCCCGTCGACCGCGCGCAGCACCTCCCCCACCGAGACGTCGCCGGGGTCGCGGGCGAGCCGGTAGCCGCCCTCGACGCCGCGGACCGAGTCGACGAGGTGGGCCCGGCGCAGGTCGCCGAGGATGACCTCGGCGAACTTGCGCGGCAGGGCCTGCGCGGCCGCGAGCGCGCTGGCGGAGATGGTCCGCGGATGGCCGGTGGCGAGCGTGACGGCGATGCGGACGGCGTACTCGCCTCGTGCGGAGACCTGCATGGCGCGGCTCCCTTCGTGATCTGGGGCAAACCGGAACGTGTACTTGAATCCTACTTGATCGATAGGATATGCTGTCGGAGTGAACCGCACCAGCGAGCCCGCGCGTCAGTGGCCCACCAAGAGGCGCCACATCGACTTCGCGCGTTCGGCATCGGCGCTGTGTCGCCCGGGCCGCGCCGCCGGACCGCACCGCTGACCGCGGGCGGAACCCGCGGCGCCGCCCTCCCCCGGACTCCGATCGAGCACGAACGAAGGCGCCGCCATGACTCCCGTCCAGACCCGCACCCGCCCCCCGGCCCACCGCCGCTCGGGCACCGCCACCATCACCGTCACCGTCGAGATCCCCGCCGACGACCCGAGGCTCGCGAGGCGGCTGACCGCCGCGCTCGGCGTCCTCGCGCAGGGCGGCGGCCGCGTCGCCATTGAAGGGGCGCAACCGGTTCCGGCCGAGCCGACCCCCGAGGCCCCGGCCGCCTCGCCCGCGCTCGTGATCGACGTCCCGGGCCGCGAGGTGACCATCCACGGGGAGGAGGTCGCGCTGACCCGACTGGAGTTCGAGCTCCTCGCGTTCCTCGCCCGCCACCCCGGGATGGTCCACACCAGATCCGAACTGCTCCAGTACGTCTGGGAGACGCCGGACACGGGCCTGCCCGGACGGACCGTGGACGTCCACGTGCGGCGCCTGCGCGCCAAGCTCGCCGAGTTCGACGCGCTCGTCTCGACCGTCCGCGGGGTCGGCTACCGGTTCACCCGCAGCCGCGACGTGGAGTACCGGACCGGGACCGGCTACAACGAGGACCGGGGTCTCACGATCTAAGAACTCCTAGTATTTCTATAGGAATACTGTTAGTGTTGTCGGCATGACGTCCGCCAGCCTCCTGACGCGGCGGCGCGAGATCGACCAGATGCGCGCCGCCAGCGCCCTCTGTCGTCCGCGAATGCGCTAGTCGGGCCCGCGCGCCCCGCGCCGCCCGACTGCGCATCTCTTCGAATCTTCTTCTCCCGGCTCCCATCCCGGTTCTTCACGCGCGCCCTCCTCCGGGCGGCGCCCTCGCACGCTACCCACCGTAAGGACTCCACTGTGACCGACAGCTTCGCCGTGACCGCCGTGGTCGGCAACCCCAAGCGCCTCTCGCGCACCCTCACCACCGCCGAGGCCCTCGCCGCCGCCATCGCGGCCGGGATCGGCACCGAACCGCGCACCGCCTCCACCGACCTCGCCGAGCTCTACCTCGACGGGATCGAGCCGCCGCACGACGGCTTCGAGCACGCCCTGGACCGCATCAAGGCCGCGCCGGTCCTGGTCGTGGGCACGCCCGTCTACAAAGCCTCGTACACGGGCCTGCTGAAACTCTTCCTCGACCAGCTCCCGCCGGGCGCACTGCAAGGGACCGTGGCGGTCCCGGTGACCGTCGCGGCCTCGGCCGAGCACCGGTTCCTCGCCGACCTCCAGCTGCGGCCGGTCCTGGCCGAGCTCGGCGCGAGCCTGCCGGTGCCCTCGCTCACGCTGCGGGAGAAGGAGCTCGGCGACCTCGACGCGCTCATCGCGGCCTGGACCGGCGCGAATCTTCCCGCGCTCGCCGCGGCGGCAGGCCGCGAATCCGCGGGGGTGGCGGCATGAGCACCCAGGTCCAGGCCGGGGTCGAGCCCGGCGTGTTCCGGTCCCTGTTCCGCTCCCACCCCGCCGGGGTGACCGTGGTCTGCGCCGACCCCGGCACCGGCCCGGCCGGGTTCACCGCGACGTCGCTGACGTCGGTGTCGCTCGACCCGCCGCTGGTGTCGTTCGCGATCGCGAACACCTCCTCGGCGTGGCCGGCGGTCCGCGAGTCCGCGAGCCTGACGGTGAACTTCCTGGCCGCCGACCAGCACGCGGTGGCGACCCGCTTCGCCACCAGCGGCATCGACCGGTTCCAGGGCACCGCGTGGTCGCGCCTGGAGACCGGCGAGCCGGTCCTGGCCGACGCCCCCGCGCACCTGCGGGCGGTCGTCACCGACCGCATCGAGGCCGGGGACCACCACATCGTCCTGGCCCTGGTCGTCGACGCCGCCGCGGGCGGCGACCACGACCCGCTGGTCTACCACGCGGGCGGCTACTGCGCCGCCGCTCCCCTCGACTGACCTCCACCTCGTTCCGAAAGGCCTTCCCGTGCAATCCAAGACCACCCGACGAACCCTTCTGGCGGGCGTTCCCGCCGTCGCCGCGCTGGCCCTGACCGCGTGCTCCGAAGAGGACGGCGGGCCCGTGCTCGCCGCCGACGCCGACCTGCCGACCACCGTGCCCGAGGGCACGAAGCTCGTCATCGGCGACCCGTCCCAGCAGGTCGCCTTCGAGCTGTCGGGGCTGGCGTCGCTGCTCACCTTCGACGTGGAGTGGGCGAACATCTCCGGCGGGCCCAAGTCCGCGGAGGCGTTCCGCGCCAAGTCCCTCGACATCTCCTCGGTGGCCGACATCCCGCCGATCCACACCAACTGGACCGGCCTGCCGACGAAGATCGTGGCGGCGGCCGGGCGCATCGACCCGCTCCAGCACCCGATCTACGACCTCGGGATCGCCCCCGGGGTCGACGTGGCGTCCCTGGAGGACCTGGCGGGCAAGCGGATCGCCTACTCCCCCGGGCAGGCCCAGGGCGCGCTCATCCTGCGGGTCCTGGACGCGGCCGGGCTGACGCAGGACGACGTGGAGCTGGTGGAGCTGCCGTCCACGGCCGACACCTACTCGAACGCCCTGGCGGGCGGGGAGGTCGACGTGGCGCCGATCGGCGGCACCCAGGTCAAGTCCTATGTGAACAAGTACGGCTCGGACGGGGCGACGACGATCCCGCACGGGCTGCGCGACGACCCGTGGGTGCTGTACGCGCCCGTGGAGGTCCTGGAGGACGCCGACAAGGCCGCCGCGATCGCCGAGTACGTGCGCCTGTGGGGCGCCGCGAAGCTCTGGACCCGCGCCAACCGCGACGAGTGGATCAACGCCTGGTACGTCGAGCACGAGGGCCTGTCGGTCGAGGACGGCGAGTACCTGCACGACCGCGAGGGCGAGCCGGACTTCCCCGAGAACTGGGACGAGACGATCGCCCGCCACCAGGAGACCATCGAGATCGTGGCCGAGGGCACCGGCAACGAGGTGCTCGACGCCGAGGACCTGTACGACCGGCGCTTCGAGCCGCTCGTGGCCGAGGGCATCGCCGAGTACGGGGACGGCGGCGCGTCATGACCGCCGTGAAGACCGAGGCGAAGGCGGTCGTCCCGCCCGTCGACGACGAGGAGCTGGCCGCCGGGCGGGCCTCGCGGCCCCGCGGCAAGCGCCGCCTCGGGCCGGGCAAGCCGATCCCGCTGGCGTTCCTCATCGGACCGCTCCTGCTGCTGGGCGTGTGGGCCTGGGGCTCGGCGGCCGGGTGGATCGACGACCGCGTCCTGACCGCGCCGTGGACCGTGGTGACGACGGCCTGGGAGCGGTGGGAGTCCGGGAAGCTCGGCCCCGACCTGCTCGTGTCCACGCAGCGGTTCGCGCTGGGCCTGCTGTTCGGGGTCCTCGCCGGACTCGTGCTCGCGCTCGTGTCCGGGCTCAGCCGCTGGGGCGAGGCGATCGTGGACGGGCCCGTGCAGATCAAGCGGTCCATCCCGAACCTCGCGCTGCTGCCGCTCCTGCTGCTGTGGTTCGGCATCGACGAGCGCATGAAGATCATCACGATCGCGCTCGGCGTGCTCATCCCGATCTACATCCACACCCACAACGGACTCAGGTCCATCGACGGCCGCTACGCCGAACTGGCGGAGACCCTGCGGCTCAAGCCGGCCGCGTTCATCGGCCGCGTGGTCCTGCCGGGCGCGCTGCCGGGGTTCCTGCTGGGCATGCGGTTCGCCGTGACCTCGGCGTGGCTGTCCCTGGTGGTGGTCGAGCAGGTCAACGCCACCAGCGGCATCGGGTACATGATGCTGCTGGCCGGGACGTACGGGCAGACCGACGTCATCATCGTCGGCCTGGTCCTGTACGCGCTCCTGGGGCTGGCCTCCGACGCGATCGTCCGACTGATTCAGAGGAGGGCCCTGACATGGCGCCGCACACTGGAGGACTGACCACCGGAGCGGCCGTGCGCATCAGCGGCCTGCACCGGTCCTTCACCGACGACCGGCCGGTCCTGTCCGGACTGGACCTCCAGATCGGGCAGGGCGAGTTCGTGGCCCTGCTCGGCCGGTCGGGGTCGGGGAAGTCGACGCTCCTGCGGGCCCTCGCCGGGCTCGACCAGGACGCGACCGGGACCGGCGACATCGAAGTGCCCGAGCAGGTCTCGGTGGTGTTCCAGGACTCCCGGCTGCTCCCGTGGCAGCGGGTCCTGCGCAACGTCGTGCTGGGCCTGACCGGTCCCGGCGCCGTGCAGCGCGGCAAGGACGCGCTCGCGGAGGTCGGGCTCGCCGGGCGCGAGCGGGCCTGGCCCCGGGAGCTCTCGGGCGGCGAGCAGCAGCGCGTGGCCCTGGCCCGGTCCCTGGTGCGCGAACCCGAACTGCTGCTCGCCGACGAGCCCTTCGGGGCCCTGGACGCGCTGACCCGCATCAAGATGCACGGGCTGCTGCGGGCCCTGTACGAGCGGCACCGGCCCGCGGTCCTGCTCGTGACGCACGACGTGGACGAGGCGATCGTCCTCGCCGACCGCGTGCTCGTGCTCGACCACGGCGTGGTCAAGACCGAGCGGCGCATCGACCTCGACGGCACCCGCGACCCCTCGGACCCGCGCTTCGCGGCCGTCCGCACCGAACTGCTCGCCGCGCTCGGCCTGGCCGGGGGCGTCGAGATCAAGCAGGAGGAATCATGAGCAAGCCGCTGCACCTCAACGCGTTCCTGATGAGCACCGGGCACCACGAGGCGTCCTGGCGCCTGCCGGAGTCCGACCCGTACTCGACCACGTCGATCGCGCACTACGCGAAGCTCGCGCAGACCGCCGAGCGCGGGAAGCTCGACTCGATCTTCTTCGCCGACTCGCCGTCCCTGTGGGGCACCATCGGGCGCCGGCCCTCGGGGTCGCTGGAGCCGACGGTGGTCCTCGCGGCCATCGCTGCGCTGACGACGCACATCGGGCTCATCGCGACCGCGTCCACGACCTACAACGAGCCGTACAACCTCGCGCGGCGCTTCGCCTCGGTCGACCACATCTCCGGGGGCCGGGTCGGCTGGAACATCGTCACCACCGCGACGCTGGACGCGGCGAGGAACTTCAACCTGGACGAGCTGCCTTCGCACGCGGCAAGGTACGCCAGGGCCGAGGAGTTCCTCCAGGTCGCCAAGAAGCTGTGGGACTCATGGGACGACGCCGCGGTCCTCGCCGACAAGGAGGCGGGGCTGTGGGGCGACGACCGGCTGCTGTACCCCGCCGCGCACGAGGGCGAGCACTTCCAGGTCGCCGGGGCGCTCAACGTGCCCAGGTCGCCGCAGGGGCACCCGCTGCTCGTGCAGGCCGGGTCCTCCGAGGACGGGAAGGCGTTCGCCGCCAACCACGCCGAGGCGATCTTCACCGCGTGGCAGACCATCGAGGAGGCGCAGGCGTTCTACGCCGACATCAAGCGCCGCGCCAAGGACGCCGGGAGGGACCCCGACGCGGTCCTGGTGCTCCCGGGGATCGTCCCGGTCCTGGGCTCGACCGAGGCCGAGGCGCGCCTGCTGGAGGAGGAGCTGGACCGGCTCATCGTCCCCGAGTACGCGCTGGGCAACCTCGCCAAGCAGCTCAAGCTCGACCCGTCCGAACTGGACCTCGACAAGGAGCTGCCCGCGGTCCTGCCCACCGAGGACGAGATCGAGGGCGCCAAGAGCCGCTTCACGCTCATCGTGGACCTGGCCCGGCGCGAGCGCCTGACGGTGCGCCAGCTCATCGGGCGCCTCGGCGGCGGGAGGGGGCACCGGACCTTCACCGGGACGCCCGAGCAGGTCGCCGACGCGATCCTCGACTGGGCCGACAACGGCGCCGCCGACGGGTTCAACATCATGCCCGCGGTCCTGCCCTCGGGGCTGGAGGCGTTCGTCGACGAGGTCGTCCCGATCCTGCAGGCGAAGGGCCGCTTCCGCACCGAGTACGAGGCGGAGACCCTGCGCGGCCACTACGGGCTCGCGCGCCCGGCGAACCCGCGGCGCGCCGCCGCGGTCGAGTCGGCCGTGCGCGGCGTCCTCGCCCACGCCCGCTAGGACATACCGGGCCGAACCGTCCCAAGGGCCGGAACGGCCGCGGGACGGCGGGCGTTTGCCGAGCCAGAACGCGTGCGCTCCGCCCACATGACGGGACCGGGGTTGCCTCGGCACTTGAGGCAACCCTAGAATTCCCACTAGATTAGTCTGAATAATCGGACTACTAGGATTACCGTCCTTCACGATACAGAAAGCAATCCCCATGAGCTCTGCAAGCCCGCGCCCCCTCAAGCGCCGCAGCGTCATCGCGGCCGCCGCCGCCCTGCCCGCCGTCACAGCGCTCGCGGCCTGCGGCGGCAACGACGACGACTCCTCCGAGGCCGCGGCCGACGCCGACGCCTCGACCGCCTCGGGCACCATCCGCCTGGGCTACTTCGGGAACGTCACCCACGCCCCCGCCCTCGTCGGCCTCGAAGCCGGCGTCTTCGCCGACACCCTCCCCGAGGCCGTGAAGATCGAGGAGACCGTCTTCAACGCCGGGCCCTCCGCGATCGAGGCGCTCTTCGCCGACGCCATCGACATCTCCTACATCGGACCGAACCCGGCCATCAACGGCTGGGCCCAGTCCAGCGGCCAGGCCCTCCACATCATCGCCGGGTCCACCTCCGGCGGCGCCGGCCTGGTCGTCAAGCCCGAGATCGCCACGGTCGAGGACCTGCGCGGCAAGGCCCTCGCCACCCCGCAGCTGGGCAACACCCAGGACGTCGCGGCCCGCTACTGGCTCAAGGAGCAGGGCTTCGAGACCGACGAGAACGGCGGCGGCGACGTCGCCGTCACCCCCATCGACAACTCCGAGGTCGCCGCCGCGTTCGACGACGGCACCGTCGACGCCGCCTGGGCCGTCGAACCGCGCTACTCCGACCTGCTGCTCAAGCACGGCGCCGTCGAGTTCCTCAACGAGCGCGAGCTGTGGGACGGCGGCGAGTTCGTCACCACCCACATCATCGTCTCCAAGAAGTTCCTCGACGCCCAGCCCGCACTGGTCAAGGCGTTCCTCGAAGGCCACCTCGCGGCTCTCGACTACATCGCCGCCAACCCCGACGACGCCCAGGTCAAGTCCAACGACCGCATCGAGGCCCTCACCGACAAGCGCCTCGACGACGCCGTCATCGCCGCGGCCTTCGAGAACCTCAGCTTCACCGCCGACCCCATCGCCGCCTCGCTCCAGGGCAGCAAGGAGCACGCCGTCGAGATCGGGCTCCTCGACGAGGTCGACCTCACCGGCATCTACGCCCTCGACGCCCTCAACCAGGTGCTCGCCGACCGCGGCGACGCCGAAGTCTCGGCAGGTGACCTGGCATGACCGAGACCCGCACGGCATCGCGGGTCGACGACACCGCCCGGGCCGCAGGCGCCGTCGTGCTGACCGACGTGGTCAAGCGCTACGGCCGCGGCCCGGGCGCCGTCACCGCCCTCGACGGCGTCTCCCTCAGCGTCGAGCCCGGCAGCTTCACCTGCCTGCTCGGCGCCTCCGGCTGCGGCAAGAGCACCCTGCTCTCGCTCGTCGCCGGACTCGACGACCTCTCCGGCGGCTCGATCGACCACGTCGACCAGCCGGTCGCCATGATGTTCCAGGAATCGGCGCTCTTCCCCTGGCTCACCGTCCAGGGCAACGTCGAGATCGCCATGCGCGTGCGCGGCGTCGGTCGGGCTGAACGACGCCGCCGCGCCCTGGAACTGCTGGAGACCGTGCGGCTCACCGGGTTCGCGCACAAGCGACCCCACGAGCTGTCCGGCGGCATGCGCCAGCGCGTCGCGCTCGCGCGGGCCCTCGCGCAGGACGCGTCGGTGCTGCTCATGGACGAGCCGTTCGGCGCGCTCGACGCCATGACCCGCGACCTCCTCCACGACGAGCTGGAGCGGATCTGGCGCGAGCAGGGCCTCACGGTGCTGTTCGTGACGCACAACGTGCGCGAGGCCGTGCGCCTGGGCGACCAGGTGGTGCTGCTGTCCTCGCGGCCCGGCCGGGTGCTCAACGTGTACGACGTGGAGCTGGACCGGCCGCGGCGCATCGACTCCGCTCCGGTGGCGGCGCTGGCCGCCGAGATCACCGACGCGCTCCGCGAGGAGGTGTCGCGCCATGCCAACTGAGACCGTGAAGTCGAAGGTGGAGGACACCTCGCGCGACTGGGCGTCGGGCCTCGACGAGCTGGAGAAGACCCCGATCACCGAGACCAGGTGGGGCCGCTTCGCCTCGCGCCTGTGGGCCGGGACGTGGCCGAAGGCGCTCGCGCTGGTCATCGTCATCGGGTTCTGGCAGATCCTGTTCCTGTCGGGCTGGAAGGACCCGTGGGCGCTCCCGTCGCCTCTGATGGTGTGGGAGGAGCTGGCGGCGTACGTGCCGACGCCGGACTACTGGACGGCCATCGGGATCACCATGCAGCGGGCGCTGACCGGGTTCGCGCTGTCGGTGGCGGTCGGGTCGCTCCTGGGGATCGCGGTGGCGCGGTTCAAGCCGCTGCGCGCGGCCATCGGGTCGGCGATCACGGGCCTCCAGACGATGCCGTCGATCATCTGGTTCCCGCTGGCGATCCTGCTGTTCCAGATCTCGGAGTCGACGATCATGTTCGTGGTGATCCTCGGGGCGGTGCCGTCGATCGCGAACGGGATCATCTCGGGGATCGACTACGTGCCGCCCGCGTGGAAGCGGGTCGGGGCGGTGCTGGGCATGCGCGGCTTCCAGCTGTACCGGCACGTGATCATGCCCGCGACGCTGCCGTCGTTCGTGTCGGGCCTGAAGCAGGGGTGGGCGTTCGCGTGGCGCTCGCTCATGGCCGGGGAGCTCCTGGTGATCGTGGCCGGGCAGGGCTCGATCGGCGCGCTCATGCAGGGCGCGCGGGAGTTCAACGACGCGCCGCGGGTGCTGACGTGGATCGTCACGGTCCTGGTCATCGGCATCATCGTGGACACGCTGTTCCGGGCCGCCGACAACAAGATCCGCCGGTCCTGGGGCCTGGACCAGGAATGACCGAGACCTCCCCCGGAGGGCGCTCCGCACCTGCGTCCTCCGGGGGATCGATCCCTTGGGGCACACGATGACTTCAATTCCCATCAAATCCATCGGACAGATGGATATCAGGGCCGCCCTGGCCCGCCTGCGCCTGGACCGGCTCCGCGTCCTCATCGGGCCGGTCGTGCTGGTGGCGCTGTGGCAGATCGGCTCCGCGACCGGGCTCATCCCCGAGCAGACCCTCGCCGCGCCCTCGACGGTGATCGCCGCCGGCGCCGACCTGGTCGAGACCGGGCGCCTGCAGGAGCACCTGCTGGTGTCCCTCGGCCGGGCGGCGACCGGCCTCGCCCTCGGCGTGGCGATCGGCGCGGCGCTGGCCGTGGTCGCGGGCCTGTTCCGCTTCGGCGAGGACCTCATCGACGGGCCCATGCAGATCCTGCGCGCGATCCCCGCGCTCGCGCTGGTGCCCTTGGCGATCGTGTGGTTCGGCATCGGCGAGGAGGTCAAGGTCTTCCTGGTGGTGTTCGCGACCGCGTTCCCGGTGTACGTGAACACGCACGCGGCGATCCGCGGCCTGGACCCGCGCTTCGCCGAGCTCGCGCGCACCGCCGAACTGGGCCGGATCGGCCTGGTGCGCCACGTGATCCTGCCGGGGGCGCTGCCGGGGTTCTTCACCGGCCTGCGGTTCGCGACCGCGATCTCGTGGCTGGTCCTGGTGGTGTCCGAGCAGATCAACGCCACCAGCGGCATCGGCTTCCTCATGACCCAGGCGCGCAGCTTCGCCCAGACCGACGTCATCGTCGTCGGCCTGGTCGTCTACGGCCTCCTCGGGCTGGTCTCGGACCGGCTCGTCCGCTTCACCGAAGGGAGGGTCCTGCCGTGGCGACGGACCTTCAACGCGCGGTAGCGGCCCCGGCCGCCGTCGCGGTCAGGGCGCTCGACAAGTCCTTCGGGGCGCAGCACGTGCTCCAGGGCGTGGACCTGGACATCGCCCCCGGCGAGTTCACGGCGCTGCTGGGCCGCTCGGGCTCGGGCAAGTCGACGCTCCTGCGCGTCCTCGCCGGGCTCGACACCGAGTACGGCGGTGAGGTCGCGGTGCCCGCGCGGCGGGCCGTGGCCTTCCAGGACGCCCGGCTCCTGCCGTGGAAGCGGGTCCTCGACAACGTGGTGCTCGGCCGCCGCGGCAAGGCCGCGCGGGCGCAGGGGCTGGCGGTCCTTGAGGAGGTCGGCCTGGCGGACAAGGCGAAGGCGTGGCCGCACACGCTCTCGGGCGGGGAGGGCCAGCGCGCGGCGCTCGCGCGGGCCCTGGTGCGCGAACCGGAGCTGCTGCTCCTCGACGAGCCGTTCGGGGCCCTGGACGCGTTGACGCGCTTGAAGATGCACGCGCTGCTGCGGCGCCTGTGGGCCGTCCACCGGCCGTCGGTGCTGCTGGTGACGCACGACGTCGAGGAGGCGATCGCGCTCGCCGACCGGGTCCTGGTGCTCACCGAGGGCCGCATCTCGCTCGACGCGCGCGTGGAGCTGCCCGAGACGGCGCCGCGGCGCTCCCGGGAGTTCGCCGACCTGCGCGACCGGCTCCTCGCGGAGCTGGGCGTCGCCGAATCCGAACGCTGACAGGAGAAGACATCATGACCATCCCCGAGCACGCCCGCGGCTACGAGGGCTTCGGCGGCGAGATCGGGCGCACCGCGGCCGAGTCGACGCCGTGGTGGCCCGAGGAGGCGACGGCGCCCGAGGGCGCCCCGAACATCATCGTGGTGCTGCTGGACGACATGGGCTACAGCGACATCGGGCCGTTCGGGTCCGAGATCGACACGCCGAACCTCGACCGGCTCGCGGCCACGGGGGTGCGGTTGTCGAACTACCACACGACGCCGGTGTGCTCCCCCGCCCGAGCGGCGCTGCTGACCGGCCTGAACCCGCACCGGGCCGGGTACGGGTCCGTCGCGAACTCCGACCCGGGCTTCCCGGGGCTGCGCCTGGAGCTGGCCGACGACGTGCTGAGCCTGCCGGAGGCGCTGCGCGCCAACGGGTACGCGACGTACGCGATCGGCAAGTGGCACCTGGCGCGGGACGCGAACCTCGCGCCGGGGCGCACCAAGGACTCCTGGCCGCTCCAGCGCGGCTTCGACCGCTACTACGGGTCCCTGGAGGGGCTGAACTCGTTCTTCCACCCCAACCAGCTCACGGTGGACAACGACGCGTCCGCGGTGGAGGAGTACCCGGACGGGTACTACCTGACCGACGACCTGACCGACCGGGCCGTGTCGCTCATCAAGGACCTGCGCGCGCACGACGGGTCGAAGCCGTTCTTCCTGTACTTCGCGCACGTGGCGATGCACGGCCCGCACCAGGCGAAGGCCGACGACATCGCGAAGTACCGCGGGAGGTACGGGCACGGGTGGGACGCGGTGCGCAAGGCGCGCTTCGCGAAGCAGCTCGCCGACGGCCTGTTCCCGGAGGGGACGGAGGCCGCGGAGAACACCGTGCCCGGGTTCGACGTGCCCGCGTGGGACTCGCTGGGCGAGGAGGAGCGGGACCGGTACGCGCGCTACATGGAGGTGTACGCGGCGATGGTCGACTCGGTCGACCAGTCGGTGGGCCGGATCCTCGACACCGTGGAGGCGCTCGGGGAGCTGGACAACACGATCGTGGTGTTCACCTCCGACAACGGCGGGACCGCCGAGGGCGGCCCGGTCGGGACCCGCACGTACTTCTCGCAGTTCGTGCACCACCCGGTGCCCGCGGACTGGGAGCGCGACGTGCCGCACGACCCGGAGCTCATCGGCTCGGCGAAGCTCGGCGTGCACTATCCGCGGGGCTGGGCGCAGGCGTCGAACACGCCGTTCCGGTTCTACAAGGGGCAGACGTTCGCGGGCGGGGTGCGGGTGCCGCTCATCGTGTCGTGGCCGGCCGGGCTCGCCCGCGCCGAGGGCGACGACGGGGTGCGGCACCAGTACGGGTACGTCACCGACCTGTTCCCGACCCTGCTGGAGCTGGCGGGGCTGGAGGCGCCGTCGCACCGGGCGGGGCGCGAGGCGCAGGACCGGGACGGGGTGAGCCTGGCCGAGGTGCTGCGCAAGGGCGAGCTGGCGAGCCCGCACACCGAGCAGTACGCCGAGTTCGGCGGGCACCGCGGCTACTACCGGGACGGCTGGAAGCTCGTCACCCTGCACCAGGCGGGGACGCCGTTCGACGACAACGAGTGGGAGCTGTACGACGTCGCCGCGGACCCGACGGAGATCCGCAACGTCGCCGGCGAGCACCCGGACCTGGTGCGGGAGCTGGCGGAGGCATGGGAGGCCGCGGCGTGGCGCAACACGGTGTTCCCGCTCGGGCAGGGGTTCGGCGGGCCGCGGTCGCGGCGACCTTCCCATGCGCACCTTGCCGATCCGGTGCGGATCCTGCCGGGCACGCCGGTCCTGGAGCGGTTCCGGTCGGCGCAGCTGATCCAGTACCGGTCCTTCACCGTGGACGCGGAGCTGGACGGGGACGGCGGCGACGGCGTGCTCGTCGCGCACGGCGACCCGCTGGGCGGGTACGTGCTCTACGTCGAGGACGGGCGCGTCCACTTCGGGTACAACCAGTTCGGGCGCACCGCGGTCGTCGGCGCCGAGATCCCCGCCGGGACGCGCCTGATCCGCCTGACCGCGGCCGCGACGCCGCGGCTGCGCTGGGACTTCACGCTCGCCGTCGGCGACGGGGTGCGCGAGCCGGTGCCGGTGGCGGACCTGCCGGGCCGGTTCCAGCTCGTCGGCATGGCCCCGTGGACCGGGATCTCGGTCGGGCGCGACGCCCGCGGCCCGGTCCTGTGGGACCTGCGCGAGCGGCGCGGCCTGTTCCCGTTCAACGGCGAGCTCACCGCCGTCACCTACACCCCGGGGCCGCTCGCGTTCGGCCCCGAGGAGATCAAGGCGATCCAGCGAGAGGCTGAACTCGCCGCCGACTAGCCCGATCCCCCATCCCCCTGAAAGGCATTTGAGATGACCACCCGCAGAACGATCCTCGGCGCCGCTGCCGCCGCACCGCTCGCCGCGCTCGGCCTGGCCGCGTGCTCCGACGACGACGGCTCCGGCGTCACGCTGCGGGTCGGCGAGCTCGGCGCCGCCCCGGTCACGCAGGAGCTGTTCAAGGCCGCGGGCCTCGACGCCGATCTGCCGTATGCGATCGAGTGGAAGCAGTTCGTCAACGCCGGGCCGGAGTACATCGAGGCCGCGGGCGCGGGCGCCGTCGACGTCGGCTTCACCGCCGACACGCCGCTGATCTTCGCGGCCGCGAACGGCGTCCCGCTCAAGGCCGTCGCCGCGACCACCGTGGACGACCCGGCGACGTCCTTCAACGCGATCCTCGCAGGTGCCGGCACCGGCATTTCGACCGTAGCGGACCTCAAGAGCCGCAAGGTGTCCTTCCAGGAGGGCACGATCACGCAGTACCACGTGGTGAAGGCCCTCGAATCCGTCGGCCTGACGCTCGACGACGTCGAGACCGCGAACCTGCCGGTCGTCGACGCGAACACCGCGCTCGCGAACGGCGAAGTCGACGCGGTCGCGACCCTCGGCATCTACTGGTCCCAGGCCGAGCTCGCCGGGGCGACCCTGGTCGCCACGGGCGCCGACTACTTCCCGAGCATCGGCCTGCTCTCGGCGCGCACCGAGATCATCGAGGACGCGGCCTACACCGACGCCCTCGCCGACTACATCGACCGCTACGGCCGGGCTCAGCAGTGGCGCTACGCGAACCTCGACGCCTGGACCGAGCAGTACGCCGCCCTCACCGGCCTCCCCCTCGACGTCGTCACCGCCACCGAGACCCGCGCCCCCGTCACCCTCGGCCCGGTCACCGACGCGATCATCGCCTCCCAGCAGGACCAGTCCGACGGCTACGCCGCCCTGGGCATCATCGACCCCCTCGACGCCGCCGACCAGTTCGACACCTCCTTCTCCAGCGCCTTCGAGGCATAAGAGACTCCGGCCCCGGGTCCCCGATCAGCTCGCGGGGACCCGGGACCGGCATCATTGCCGCATGCCCCGAACCCCTCGCACCGACCCGGATACCGCCCCGTTCAATGTCCGTCGCGAAGTCGCGATCGCGGTCCTGTTGCCGCTCTTCGCCGTCGCGGTGATGTGCGCCTTCCTCTGGCTCGACCTGTTCAGCGCCGAACCACTCCCGCTGTGGGGCGAGATCCTCGGCGTCGCCGTCGTCGCGGCGCCCGCGGTCGCCGGGGTCGTCCTGTGCTTCCGGGGCCGCGCCCGCCGGAACTGGAAGGCCGCCATGGTGTTTCCCGCCACGATCGTCGCGGCCGCCACCGTGCAGATCTCGGCGTTCAATCAGTTCGCACTCGTACACCACGGGGTCGACGTCGAGTGCACCGTGGCGCATCGGACGGACTACGTCGCGGAGACCGATGAAGGCGATTTGCCGAGGTCCGCCCACGAGTTCAGGTGCGTCGGCTGGGATTCGCCCACGCTGACAACCGACCGCGAGGAGGCCCTCCGGCTCAGCGAGGTCCGCATCGTGGTCTTCGATCCACTCGGCCGGGTCGACCCCGATTTCGGCGACCCGAGCCTGGCCGGTGGCCTGGCGTTCGCGCCCCTGTCATTGCTGTTCTTCGCCGCCGGGGCCTTGTCCCGGCTGTACCTGGTCGACGACGGCTCGCTCAAGGCCGCCGCGGCGGCCAGATTCCGGCGCATGCGCCGCCGCCGTCGCGGGTGAACGGGCCGCGAATGTACGGGGACGGTTGTGTGAGGTGGGGCGTGGGGGTGGGTTCGGGCGGTTCGGGGCGGTTACGGTTGCGGGTGATGCCCGCGCGAACGGAAGGCCGCCCGTGATCTACAACCTCTTCGACTCCGCCGCCGCGTACCGGCCGACCGAGGCCGAGCAGGCCGGGCCGGTGCCGCCGATCGAGGCGGTGCTGTTCGACTTCAGCAACACGATCTTCAAGCTCATCGACATCCCGACGTGGCTGCGGCGGGTCGCCGAGGCGGCCGGGAAGCCGATCGACGCGGCGACGGTCGAGAAGACCGCGGCGCAGCTGTACGAGGCGTACCGGATTCCCGAGGTGGCGGCGGCGCAGGTCGGGCGGGACGAGTCGGCCGGGCAGCACCGGGCGGCGCTGTTCGCGTGGTTCGAGCGGGTCGACTACCTACAGGGAATCGAGGCGACGGCGTACGAGCTGATCGCCGCGCCCGACGCGTGGGTGCCGTACCCGGACACCGAGCCGCTGCTGCGGGAGCTGCGGCGGCGCGGGATCAAGACCGGGATCGTCTCGGACTTCCCGTGGGACGTGGGCGTCCACATGGAGCACTTCGGGCTCGAAGACCTGGTGGACGTGCGGATCGTGTCGTACCAGTTCGGGACCGAGAAGCCCGACCCGGTGCTGTTCCGGGCCGCATGCGAGCGGCTCGGGGTGGACCCGCGGGCGGCGCTCATGGTCGGGGACAACCCGGCGAAGGACGGCGGCGCGGCCGCGTCGGGGCTGCGGGCGTTCATCCTGCCGGGCGAGGCCCGCACCGGTGAGCGGGGCCTCGCGCACGTGCTCGGCTTCCTGGACTAGCCGCTCGGATCGGTCCGGCCCTTGGGCTTGGCGCGCAGGTGGGCCCGCTCGCCCTGGGAGCCGAAGAGGCTCAGGAACTCAACCGACTCCTCCCCCGCGCGGCCGAACCAGTGCGGCGTGCGCGTGTCGAACTCGGCGGCCTCGCCGGGCTTCATCACGAAGTCGTGCTCGCCCAGGACCACCCGCAGCCGCCCGTTGAGGACGTACATCCACTCGTACCCCTCGTGGACCTGCGGGTCCGGCTCGCTCGGCGACCCGGCGGGGATGATGAGCTTGTACGCCTGGATGCCGCCGGGGCGGCGGGTCAGCGGCAGGTGGACCATGCCGTGGCGCACGACCGGGCGCAGGTGGATGCGCGGGTCGCCCGTCGGCGGGGCGTCGACGAGTTCGTCGAGGGTGACGCCGTGGGCTTTCGCCAAGGGCAGCAGCAGTTCCAGGGTGGGCCGCCGCGCCCCGGATTCAAGGCGCGAGAGCGTGCTCACCGAGATGCCCGTCTGCTCGGCGAGGTCGGCGAGGGTGGCCTCGCGCTGCTTGCGGAGGGCGCGCAGGCGCGGGCCGACCGCGTCGAGGGCCTTGTCGAGACTCTGGTCCGGATCCATGCCTCCGAGTTTGCCATACCGGCAAGAATGTTTGCCGGTTTCGCGAGGGCTGTTCTACCGTTCCCGCAGGAGGTGGTCGAAGTGACCGATGAACTGAGGGACCGGTACGACGTCGTGGTGATCGGCGGCGGCGCCGCCGGGCTGAACGGAGCGCTCGTGCTCGCGCGCGCCCGCCGCACCGTGGCCGTGATCGACGCGGGCGAGCCGCGCAACGCCCCCGCCGACGGCGTCCAAGGCCTGCTCGGCCGCGAGGGCACGCCCCCCGGCGAGCTGCTCGCGACAGGGCGCGAGGAGGTCCGCGGCTACGGCGGCCATGTGGTGGACGGGCGCGTTGCGAAGGCGGACAAGGGCGACGACGGGTTCACCGTCGCGCTGGAGGACGGCCGCGAGGTCGCCGCCCGGCGGCTCCTCGTCGCCACCGGCCTCACCGACGCGCTCCCCGACATCCCCGGATTGGCCGAGCGCTGGGGCAAGGACGTCATGCACTGCCCGTACTGCCACGGCTGGGAGCACCGCGACCAGGCCATCGGCGTCATCGGCACCGGCCCGAACGCCGTCCACCAGGCGACCCTGTTCCGCCAGTGGACCGACGACCTCGTGTTCTTCACCCACACCGCGCCCGAGCTGACCGCCGAGGAGCGCGAGCGGTTCACCGCCCGCGGCGTGCGCATCGTCGAAGGCGAGATCGCCGCGATCGAGCCCGAAGGCGCGCGCATGCAGGACGGGACGCTCATCGAACGCCAGGCGTACGCGGTCGCCACTCGCATGGAGGCCCGCGCCGGGTTCCTCGCGGCGCTGGGGCTGGAGCCGGTCGAGCACCCCTCGGGCGCCGGGCAGCACGTTCCCGCCGATCCCATGGGCCGCACCGCGGTCGACGGGGTGTGGGCCGCGGGGAACGTCACCGACCTCATGGCCCAGGTCGGCCCCGCCGCCGTCGCGGGCGCCCAGGCCGGGGCGCTCATCAATTACGACCTCATCGAGGAGGAGACCGCCGAAGCCGTGGCCTTGCACCGCCTCGGCGCCTAGCAACACGGGTCGCGGCGGCCTCCGGGCCGCCGCGACGCCTAATCCGGCAGGACCAGGAAGTCGGTGACGAACCGCGTCACCGCCCCGTCGGCGTCGCGGCCGATGAACGTCGGGTACGCGCCGTCGCCGAAGCCCGAGCCGACCAGGACCACGTTCGCGCCCGTCGCCGGATCGGTCACCGCCGCGGCCAGGCCCGTCACCGGGCCCTCCCAGTCCATCTCGCCGATGAGCTCGTCCTCGGTCCGCTCGAAGTCCCAGTCCTTCAGCGGCCGCACCGCCGCCTCGTCGGCGAGGGCCCCGCACCCGGCGTCGACGCCGTACCCGAAGAACCCGTCCTCGCTCAATCCCGCCACATCGGCGTCCGCGCTCGTCAGCGCCATCTCCCACACCACCGTCGGCGCCCCGCTCACCCGCAGCTCCAGCGCGGCGTTGCGCCGGTCGGTCTCCTTGCCCTCGCGCGAGAACACCGCCACCCACGCGATCAGCGGATACGAACCCGGTTCCACCGCAACGAGGTACGGGGCGTTCTCGGGGAACACGAGGGGGTCGCAGCCGACGATGCGGCCCGTCGGCAGCACCGCCGAGCCGATCTCCATCGGCACGATGCCGCCGGTCGTCCCGTCGTTCCACCCGGCGTCGAACACCGCGCCGGGAGTCAGCAGGACCGCGAAGTCAGGGGCGTACGCCATGGCCCGATCGTAGCGGGCCCGGCAAACGCGCTCACCCCTGTTCGGACTCCGGGCCGTCCTCGGCCAGCGCGAAGTCGCCGCCGGTCGGGTCCTCGGCGACCACCTGCACGGTCTCGATGACCTCCGCGGGGCCCTCGTGCGGGTAGACCACGAACTCGCCGGTGCTGATCATGTCGCGATCGCTCATGAGGGGACCTCCAAAAGGGTTCCCTCCACTGTACTGCGCGCACGCGACGAGGGCCCCGGCGTGAACCGGAGCCCTCTGCTCTTGCGGCCGTTCAGTCCCGGCGCGGCGGCTTCGCCGACCCGCCCGTCGCCAGGCGCATCAGATCGGAGCTCAGGTCGATGTCGAGCTCCGTCCCGCCCGCCGAGCCGTACTCGTGCTGGTAGGACTTCCACGACTCCGAGCGCACCTGCTCGGCGAACCCGGACTCCATGAGCAGCAGAAGCTCGATCGCCGCCCGCCCGATCCGCTCCCCGAGTTCAGCGGCGTTCCAGTCCTCCGTCGCCGCGAACACCGACGTCGGCACCGTCATCGTCCGCAGGTACGCGAACAGCGACCGCATCTGCTCGTCCACGACCAGCGCGTGCCGCGCCGTCCCCGCCGTCGCTGCGAGCACCACCGGCTTGGCGATGAGCAGGTCGTTGTCGAGGACGTGGAAGAACGAGGAGAACAGGCCGCTGGGCGCGGCCTTGTAGACGGGCGCGCTGGCGACGACGCCGTCGGCGCGGCCGAGGACCTCGATCGCGCGGGTCATCTTGGGGCCCATGAGCTGCGAGACGATCGCAGTGGTGATCTCGCTGGCGAGTTCGCGCAGGTCGATCACGTCGACCGTGACGGCGGCGCCGCGCTCGGTCGCGAGCGCGGAGACGCGGGACGCGATCCGGTCGGCGAGCATCCGCGTCGAGGACGGGTCGCTGGTGCCGGCGCTGACGACGGCGAGCCGGTACGGCTCCTTGGGCGTGCTCACAGCACTGCCTCCTTGCTGGTGGTCCGGGTCTGGGCCGGGGCCTGGGCCCCGGCGAGTTTGCGGCCGATCGATTCGAGCTGGCGCATCTCCTCGTCGGTGAGGACGTCGGCGACGGCGCGCGCCACGTCGACGGCGTGGCGGCCGCCGACCCGCCGCTGGGCCTCGCGCCCGGCGGCGGTCAGGCCCAGGCGCAGGCCGCGCCCGTCCTCGGGGTCGGGGGTCCGCTCGACCAGGCCGCGCTCGGCGAGCCGCTCGACCAGCCGCGACAGCGCGGGCTGGCTGAGCAGGACGCCGCGGCCCAGCTCGAACAGGCGGATCGGCCCCTCGTGCTTGGCGAGGGTGTAGAGCACGTCGTACTCGCGCATCGACACCTCGCCCCAGATCGGCTCGGCCGCGAACCGCTTCATGAGCGCCGCGTGGGCGGTCAGCAGCGACTCCCACGAGTCGTTCGCGAGCCTGCTGCGTGAGCGGGTCATCGTCGGGTCCCTTACTCGTCGGCGCCCGCGGGGGCGCTGTCCTGGTAAGGCGAGTCGCCGGTGACGTTGTCGCCGCGGTTGGCGTTCGGGCGCGGCTGGCGGGCCGGGCCGTCGCCGTACTTCGCCTTCACGAGGCTCGCGTGGGTCGGCGCCTCGGCGGACTCGGGGTCCTTGCGGGCCGCGAGCTCCTTGCGCAGCACCGGGACGACCTCGCCGCCGAGCAGTTCGAGCTGGTCGAGGACCATCCCCAGCGGCATCCCGGCATGGTCGATGAGGAACATCTGGCGCTGGTAGTCGCCGAACGCGTCGTGGAAGGTCAGGGTCTTGTCGATGACCTCCTGCGGGCTGCCGACGGTCAGCGGCGTGCCCTGCGTGAACTCCTCCAGGGTCGGGCCGTGGCCGTAGACGGGGGCCTCGTCGAAGTAGGGCCGAAACTCCTTGACGGCGTCCTGGCTGCGCTTCGCGATGTAGGCCTGGCCGCCGACGCCGACGATCGCCTGCTTGCGCGTGCCGTGCCCGTAGTGCTCGAAGCGCTGCCGGTAGAAGTCGATGAGGCGCTTGGAGTGCGAGGTGGGCCAGAAGATGTGGTTGGCGAAGTAGCCGTTGCCGTAGAACGCGGCCTGCTCGGCGATCTCGGGCGTGCGGATCGAGCCGTGCCACACGAACGGCGGCACGTCGTCGAGCGGGCGCGGCGTCGAGGTGAAGCCCTGGAGCGGCGTGCGGAACTGGCCCTCCCAGTCCACGACGTCCTCGCGCCACAGCTTGTGCAGGAGGTTGTAGTTCTCCAGCGCGAGCGGCAGGCCCTGGCGGATGTCCTGCCCGAACCACGGGTAGACCGGCGCGGTGTTGCCGCGGCCGAGCATGAGGTCCATGCGGCCCTTGGACAGGTGCTGGAGCATCGCGTACTCCTCGGCGATGCGCACCGGGTCGTTCGTGGTGATGAGCGTGGTCGCGGTGGTGAGGACGAGCCGCTCGGTGAGCGCCGCGATGTGCGCGAGCAGCGTCGTCGGCGAGGAGGAGAAGAACGGCGGGTTGTGGTGCTCGCCGATCGCGAACGCGTCGAGGCCGACCTCTTCGGCCTTGACCGCGATCTTGACGATCGCGTCGATCCGCTCCGCCTCGCTCGGGGTCTCGCCCGAGACCGGGTCGCGCGTGATGTCACTGACTGAGAAGATCCCGAACTGCATCGGACTGCCTGCTCTCCCCGCCTCCGCGGGATCGAAGTTCATGCGTTTGCATCTACCGTAACGGTGCCCCGGCCCGGCCTATTCCGTCCAGGGCCCCGAGGCGGTCGTCACAGCAGGAAGTCGCCCGCGGTGACGCATGTATGACGGAACGATGCCCGGATGCGTACCCTCAGAAGGACATGCCGCAATCGACCGGATTCGGCCCCGCCGTCCGCCCCACCCCCGGAGGCACCGTTGCAGGACCTGTACTCGCCCGACCGCGACCGCTACTGGAGCGACGACCACCCCGTCCTCGAACTCGTCCGCGCCCGCAAGGCCGCCGGGACCCGCCCCGGCGCCCACGGCGACGGCCACCGCCTCGGCCTCGCCGTCGAAGGCGGCGGCATGCGCGGCGTCGTCTCCGCCGCCATGCTCACCGCCCTCGACGACCTGGGCCTGCGCGACGCGTTCGACGACGTCTACAGCTGCTCCTCCGGCTCGGTCAACGCCGCCTACTTCGCCGGCGGCGAGACCTGGTACCCGCTCACCATCTACTTCGACGACCTCGCCACCAAGCAGTTCGTCGACATGCGCCGCTTCGCCTCCCGCCGCGGCATCCTCAACCTCGACTACGTCTTCGAACAGGTCCTGGAGACCGTCAAACCCCTCGACTACGACCGCATCCTCCAGGCCCCCGCCGGATTCCACGTCGCCGTCACCCTCGTCGACGAACTGCGCACCGAGAGCGTCGCCGACTTCCGCGACAAGGACGACCTCCGCGAAGGCCTGCGCGCCAGCTGCTGGCTCCCCGTCGCCGTCCCCGGCGCCGGGACCTTCCGCGGCCGCCGCGCCGTCGACGGCGGCGTCCTCACCGCCCACCCCTACCTCCTCGCCCTCGCCGACGGCTGCACCCACGTCCTCTCCCTCTCCACCAAGCCGCTGCGCGCCCCCGGCCGCCCCTCCCCCGGCCGCCGCCTCTCCGCGCTCTACATGGAGCGCATCAGGAAAGGCCTCGGCCGCGGCTACCTCGCCAACCTCGACCGCTACCGCACCCAGCGCAGGCAGCTCCAGGAATGGATGACCGACCCCGGCACCGGCCCCTACGTCCTCGACCTCGCGCCCCTCCCGTGGATGCCCGAGGTCCGCCGCCACGAGATGTCCCTGGGAGCGCTCCTGACCGCCGCCCGCCAAGCCCACGCGATCATGCACGCCGCCGTCACCGGCGTCCCTGCCAAACGCCTGCGCGACGGCACCTTCGCGTCCCTCCCCCGCTTCACCACCGTCGACGGAGGCGTCCGTGCCGACGCCGACTGAGACCCTCGCCGCCGCCCTCGACGCCCTCACCGCCGACGGCGACCCGACAGCGGCCGCCGCCCTCGACCGATGGGAACCGCAGGACTGGCGCGAGGCCCTCCTCGACCTCCCCCTCGACGAACACGGCTACTACGACCGCTTCCACCGCCACCAGCGCGCCGAGATCGAACGGCTCTGGACCTGGTGGACCGGCACGCGCGACCATCGGCACACCCCCGAGACCGTCGGCCTCCTCGGGCTCTACCTGCTCACCGTCACCGCCGTCCACTGCTCCGAACGCGCCCGCTTCCACGGCGAGACCACCGTGACCTACACCTGCGGCGACACGCAGGTCACCGCCGCGCACCTCTCGACCGAACTCGTCGCCGACCCGCGCGTCCGCGACGCCCTCAAGACCCTCTACGACCCGGCCGCCACCGGCCCCGCACCGCAGGACACCCTCGACCAATGGGCCCTGATCGACTTCGACACCCTGCGGTTCCACCGCCACGGGACCACCTCGATCATCCTGTACGGCAAGAGCGCCGACCCCAAGAAGAGCCGCAGAACCGAATTCGCCCTCAAATGCATCGTCTACCCCTACCAGCGCCTGCCCGCCATCGCCGACGCCACCCGCACCTACGCCGACCGCTTCGACACGTTCATCCCCGACGACGCCCCGCTCGTCGTCGTCTGGGCCAGCCACGACAACTGGATCCTCCAGGACTTCCTCACCGGGCAGACCCTCGCCGAACGCCTCCGCACCCGCCCCCGCACCGAGCCCCGGCCCCGCAAGACCGCCATCCGCCCGATCGACATCGCCGAACTCGACCTGCTCGGCAACGCGCTCCTGTACGCGCTGGCGGACCTGGTCCGGCTCGGATATCGCCACGAGGACCTGTCGCCGTCCAACATCATCGTCCAGGACTTCGGCAGCACCGCCCGCATGCGCTTCATCGACCTGGGGGTCAACCACCTCCACACCCGGACCCTGCCGGGCGAGTCCTACGGCGAGGCCGTCTACGTGGCCCCCGAGGTCCGCAAGGGCGGGCACGGCGACGACCAGGCGGACCTGTACTCGCTCGGGCGGCTGCTGCTGGCGATCAGCGGCTCCGGGCTGGGCCCCGACGGCAGCCTCCCCGACCACACCTACGTGCTCTCCACGGGCATGGCCCGCCTGCTCGAAGACCTCGTCGACGCCGACCCGGACCGCCGGCTGCTCGTGACGCCGATCGAGCCCCCCGAAGCGCCCGAATCCGCGCAGGGCCGCAACCGGATCGACCAGATCCGCGAGCTGTTCCAGCGCGAGATGGAGGTCATCCGCGAAGCCGCCCGCCTCGAACCCGAGGGGGCGATGGAGCGGCTCAAGGACCTCCTGCCGGGATCGGGCACGGTGTCCCGCCAGGGCCGGATCATGCGGGTGCGCCAGCGGCAGGCCGCGGCGATGCGCGACCAGGGCCGGACCGCCGACGTGTCGCGGCTGCGGCAGGCCCAGCGGCTGCGCCGATGGGCGTGGGGGGCCGCGTTCCTCCTGTGGGGGACGGCTGCACTGGTCGCGACCTGGTGGCTGGAGGACCTCGGCATCGGCTGGCAGGCGAAGTGGATCGAGGTCGTCAACATCGCCCTCGCCGAGGCCGGATCGGACTTCGACTTCTTCGCGGCGATGCGGATGGACGGGTACGTCGTGCCCGACCCGTGGGGGAACCTCCCCGCACGGCTCGTCGGCTTCTCGTTCGCCCTGGTGAACGCCCGGCTCTATCTGAACCTGTTCGCGGAGATCTCGCCGCTGTCGTCGCTGCCGCGGCGCGGCAGGCAGCGGTTCCTCACGTACGCGACCGAGTTCGGGCTCCGGTCGATGGCGGTCCTGCCTTCCCT
The DNA here is from genome assembly GCF_003002955.1 of Glycomyces artemisiae. Lineage (GTDB taxonomy): Bacteria > Actinomycetota > Actinomycetes > Mycobacteriales > Micromonosporaceae > Glycomyces > Glycomyces artemisiae. The sequence goes on along the minus strand of NZ_PVTJ01000008.1, from coordinate 137,457 downwards.
GTGCGTGATCCTGCCGACCCTGGTGCAGAGCGACTGGTGGCCGCTGGCGACGCAGATCGGGCTGGTGTGGACGGCGGCCGTGTTCAGCGTCTTCATCGCGTTCGAGCGCGACATCCACCGGCGGGCCCGGACCGCGGGCCTCTCGACGGTCCCCGAGGGCGAGTTCCCGCCGGGGCGGCTGGCCCGGTGGCGGCCGACGCTGGTCATCTACTGCGTGCCGGTGCTGGGGATCGGCACGCTCATCATGCTCGACCTGGTGCAGGACGAGCTGGTGTACGCGTCGTTCGTGTCGCTCATCAACCTGTCGATCTACTACTTCAAGAGCGCGGGAGCGGACGCGCCGCGGGTGCGCACGGAGCTGTCGCGGGCGTTCCTCGCCGCGGAGCGGCTGGACCGGCTGGACGCGCGGGACGCGGGTCAGAGCGGGCGGCGCATGCAGACGCGGGGCCAGCGGTCGATGCCGTGGGCGGATTCGCGGTCGCGGATCGCGCGCAGGCCCGAGGTGAGGGCGTCGTCGGCGAGCGGGGCGAATCCGAGCCGCTCGTAGTAGGGGGCGTTCCAGGGCACGTCGCGGAAGGTCGTGAGGGTGAGCGCGTCGAGGCCCCGCTCGGCGGCCGCTGCGGCGGCGTGGTCGATGAGGGCGCGGCCGAGGCCGCGGCGGGCCCGGTCGGGGTGGACGGACACCTGCTCGATGTGGAGGGCGCCGTCGACGGGCTCGGCGATGAGGTACGCGACGGGCCTGCCGCGGTCGGCGGTGGCCCAGGCGAGGCCGGTGCGGCGGTAGTCGTCGAGTTCCTTGAGGGTGAGCGGCTCGTCGTCGGCGATGGCGTCCATGCCGACGGTGCGGAAGCACTCGCCCGCGGCGCGCTCGATGTCCTGGAGGAGGGGCAGGTCGGTAGTGGTCACGGCCCGGATGCGCATGTGGCAAGTGTGCGCCCGCGCGGCCCGGCGGGGCAAGCCGGTTCGCCTCAGCGGTACTCCGGGAGCGGGTCGGCGATGCCCCAGCCCGCGGCGACGAGCGCGTCGACGGCGCGCACGGCCTGGTCGAGGCGGTCGGCGCGGGTGCCGTGGAGCTGCACGTAAGGGCGGCCGGTGCGCTCCAGTTCGGCCTTGAAGCGTCCGGTCATCCAGGGGCGCAGGTGCTCGCCGTCGCGCAGGCCGTCGTCCTCGAACGGGACGTCCTCGTGGTCGGTGAGGAGGTACAGGTGGTGGTGCAGCGCGTCGGCGAGCGGGTCGACGTCGGGGTTGCGGCCGCCGATGTAGCGCTCGTGCCAGACGGCGGTCGCGAAGGCGTCGGTGTCGCAGAACAGGACCGGGCCGCCGATGCGGGCGGCGGCCTCTTCGAGGTCGTTCTGGCGGGCGGCGATGCGCGGGAAGTCGGCGGTGTCGAACCTGACGTCGGCCCACACCGCGCCGGGCCGGACCGCTTGCAGTGCGGCGAGCTTCTCCTCGCTGTAGACGCGGCCGTACTCGGGCACGCACTGTGTGGCGGCCCAGACGCCGCCGCGGGCGGCGTAGGCGGCGGCGAGGTCTTCGGCGATCGTGGTCGTGCCGGTCGACTCGGCGCCGACCGCGACGACGCGCAGCGCGAGGCCGGCGCGCACGGGCCCTTCGAGGTAGTCCCAGTTCCCGGCCGGGTCGGCGCGGATCTTCGTGCCGGAGACGGGGACGGCGTTCCGGTCGAGGTCGACGAGGACGTGGGCGGCGCCGAGGCGGCGGGCCAGCTCGGGGCCGTAGGGCTCGGAGGTGAAGAGCGCGTCGATCCGCTCGGGGACGGCGGCCTGGAAGATGTCGACGTGGGCCTGCCAGATCGCCTCGTCGTTGAGGTCCATGTGGACGTTGTCGACGGCGCCGATGACGCGGGCCGCGGGGAACGCCTCCTGGATCCAGGCGACGCGGTCGGCGAGGGGGATCGACTCGACGTCGGCGTGGCTGACGAGGACCGTCAGGCGCTCGCATCCGGCGAGGGCGCGGCGGATGAGGTGGAAGTGGCCCGCGTGCGGCGGGTAGAACTTGCCGAGGACCAGGCCGTGCTCGGGGAGGCTCACGCGGTCGCCTCCGCGAGACCGGCGGTGCGGAGGTCCTTCTGCCAGTTGCGGAGGCCGAGGACGCACAGGGCGAGGAACCCGACGTAGAGGATCGCCGTCAGGTACAGGCCCTTGTAGGCGTACAAGGGGATGTAGACGAGGTCGGCGGCGATCCAGAGCCACCAGGATTCGAGGCGCTTGCGGGTCTGGCCGTAGGTGGCCATGAGCGACAGGACCGTGGTGAGGGCGTCCCAGAACGGGACGGTCGAGTCGGTGGCGCGGTCGAGGAGGAGGGCGAGGGCGGCGAGGCCGATGAGCCCGGCGCCGATGAGGGCGGTCCACTCGGTGCGGCCGGTGCGGCTGACGGGGAGGCGGTCGTCGGCGGGGCCGCCGCCGCGGACCCAGTTCCACCAGCCGTAGGCGCCGAGGGCGATGAAGACGAGCTGGAGGCCCGCGTCGGCGTAGAGGCCCCACTGGGTGAACAGCACGATGAACATGAGGCAGTTGAAGATCCCGATGCCCCAGTTGGCGATGTGCTGGCGGGCGACCAGCCACACGCACAGGGCGCCGGAGACGAACCCGAGCACCTCGATGAGGGTGGTCGGGACGCCGAAGGCGTCGAAGAGGACGGGGTTGGGCACGGCGTCGAACACGAGGGGTCCTTTCAAGGGGCGCTTCGGGTCACGACTCTACGTCGGCGCCGGTGCGGGCCGGGAGCGTCCCGGCCCGCCGCGAGGGCGTCAGCCTCGGTGTCGATATATCTTCTTTATGACGGTTTGCGTTCGCCCGCCGTGACCGCGGCGGTGAGGCGGTTCGCGCCCGGCGGGAGCGGGCAGGTGCCGTAGTCGGTGAACGCGCAGGGCATGTTGAGCGAGCGGTTGAAGTCGAGCTCCACCGTCCCGTCCGGGTCCGGCGCGGAGGCGGTGAGCTGGCGGAACGAGGACGTGGTGTCGCCGTTGGTGGGGTCGCGGAACAGCAGCCACAGGCGGCCCTCCCCCGCGTCGGTCGCGACGAGCTCCTGGGCCGCGCCGCCGAGGTCGAAGCGGACGGTGCCGACGGCGTGCAGCGACTGGTCGACGCCTTCGCGGACCGAGCCGACGTCGACGAGTTCCGGGGCGGGGGTGAACTCGGCCCGCACCACCCACGCGGGGTCGGGGTCGAAGGCGGGGACGCCGGTGAAGCCGGTGCGGGTGGGCGCGAGCGGGTCGCGCACGCGCACGGCGTGGCGGCCGCCGCGCGGGGCGAGTTCGAGCCGCTTGTCGCCGTAGTCGACCCAGGCCGGGCCCGAGCCCGCGGGGGCCTTGAACTCGACGGTGCCGTCGACGGCGCGCCCGTCGGCGCTGAGGCCGTCGGCGGCCTTTGCGGTCACGGTCACGGCAGTGCCGTCGGAGGACCAGAGGCCGGGCAGGCCGTCGAGGGGCGCGGGCTCCTCGTCGAGCCAGTGGAACGCGGTCAGGCTGAGCCAGCCGTGGGGCTGGGCCAGCGCGGCCTCGCGGTGCTCGTGCCAGTCTCGCCAGGCGCGGGTGAAGTCGTCGGTCATGCCGGGTACAAGACCGCGGTGCGCCGGGAAATTCCCTTTCCCTGGAGTCTTGACAAGCGGTCGGCGGGACCCGGTAGAGTGAGGTCGCTTTACCGATAAATTACCCCGTCCGCAGCGCGTTTCCCAGGGAGGCGCGCCTCCCTGGAAGGCACCGATGAGCAGCACCGTCAACGCCGTGGTCAACCTCGACCTCGAAGGCCCCGTCATCAGCCGGCACGTGTACGGCCACTTCGCCGAGCACCTCGGCCGGTGCATCTACGGCGGCTTCTACGTCGGCGAGGACTCCGACATCCCCAACGAGGGCGGCATCCGCCTCGACGTCGTCGAAGCCCTCCGGGCCCTGGACATCCCGAACCTGCGCTGGCCCGGCGGCTGCTTCGCCGATGAGTACCACTGGCGCGACGGCATCGGCCCCAAGGAGGACCGGCCGGTCATGATCAACACCCACTGGGGCGGGGTCGAGGAGAACAACCACTTCGGCACCCACGAGTTCATGGCCCTGTGCGAGCTGCTCGGCACCGAGCCGTACATCTCCGGGAACGTCGGCTCCGGCACCGTGCAGGAGATGAGCGAGTGGGTCGAGTACCTCACCCGCGACGGCGACTCCCCCGCGGTGCGCGAGCGCAAGGCCAACGGCCGCGAGGAGCCCTGGAAGGTCAAGTACTGGGGCCTGGGCAACGAGACCTGGGGCTGCGGCGGCAACATGTCGGCCGAGCAGTACGCCCTCGAAGCGCGCCGCTACGCCACCTACTGCCGCAACTACGGCGACAACAAGCTCTACCGCATCGCCGCGGGCGCCTCGGACTTCTCGTACGGCTGGACCGAGACGCTCATGAAGCAGCTCTCCCACCTGGGCTGCCAGCGCGTCGAGCGCCCGCTGTACCAGGCGGTCTCGGTGCACTACTACACCGTGGCGGGCCCCTGGGACAACAAGGGCTCGGCGACGGAGTTCACCACCGACGAGTACTACACGACCCTCTACAAGGCGTCGCGGACCGACGAGCTGCTCACCGGGCACGGGAACGTCATGGACCTGTACGACCCGAAGAAGGAGATCGGGATCGTCCTCGACGAGTGGGGCACCTGGTGGGACGTGGAGCCGGGCACGAACCCCGGGTTCCTGTACCAGCAGAACACGATGCGCGACGCGCTCGTGGCCTCCGTCCACTTCGACATCTTCCACAAGCACGCCGACCGCCTGGTGATGGCGAACATCGCGCAGACGGTGAACGTGCTCCAGGCGATGATCCTCACCGACCCCGACTCGGGCGCGCTGGTGCTCACCCCGACCTACCACGTGTTCCGTATGAACAAGGGCCACCAGGACGCCGCGAGCCTCCAGGTGCACGTCGTGGGCGACAAGCCGGTCAAGGACGTCGACGGCGCGGAGCTGCCGACCGTGTCGGTCTCGGCCTCCCGCAAGGACGGCCGCCTCCTCGTCTCGCTGTCCAACCTGGACGCCGACGAGGCCGCGGACGTGTCGATCGACCTCCGCGGCGGCGCCGTCACCGGCCTGGCCTCGGAGATCCTCACGGCCGCCGCGGTCAACGCGCACAACAGCCCCGACGCCCCCGAGGCCGTCGCGCCGCGCGCCCACGACGGGGTGCGGATCGAGGGCGGGAAGCTGCTCGTGCACCTTCCGGCGCACTCGTTCGTCACCGTCGCGGGCGATGTCGCGTAGGCGGGGACACGGCGTAGTCGCGCCCCCGCATTAGGGTGAGAACATAGGAGGGTCGTCGAGTCTGGAAGGCGGTACCCGAGATGGTGACGATGAGCGACGTGGCGCGCCTGGCCGGCGTGTCGAAGATGACCGTGTCCAACGTGGTCAACAACCGGGCCGGGGTCTCCGAGCCGGTCCGGCTGCGCGTCCTCGATGCGATCCAGCAGTCCGGGTACCGCCTGAACGTCAACGCCCGCACGCTCAAAGCCGGGCGCACCGGGGTCATCGGCCTCGCTGTGCCCGGCGTCGACCAGGCGTACTTCGGGATGCTCGGCGCCCTCGTCATCGAGGCGGCGCAGGCGCGCGGCTTCCACGTGGCGATCGAGCAGACCGGCGGCAGCGACACCGGCGAGGTCGAGGCGGTCGCCCAGTCCCACAAGCTCCAGTTCGACGGCCTGATCCTGAGCGCCGTGGTCCTCGACCCGCGCGAGCAGGCCCACTCTTGGGGCGACTTCCCCATCGTCATGCTCGGCGAACGCGACTTCGGCGCCAGCATCGACCACGTCGGCATGGCGAACGAGGCGGGCACCCGCGCCGCCACCGAGCACCTGATCGCACAGGGCTGCAAGAGGATCGCGAACGTCACGGGGTGGACCCTCGAAGGCGTCCACGTCGTCTCGCGCCGCTACCAGGGCTATGTGGACGGCCTTGCGGCCCATGGCATCGGCCTCGACACCTCCCTGGTCGCCCTCTCGGGCATGTCGATGGAGGACGGCCGCCGCGCCGTCCGCCGCCTCCACGCCTCGGGCGTCCCCTTCGACGGCGTCGTCGCCGTGACCGACACCGTGGCGCTGGGCGTCATCCGCGGCCTGGCCGACCTCGGCCTCCGCGTCCCCGAGGATGTGCGGGTGGTCGGCTTCGACGACATCCCCGAATCCGCCTACACCACACCGGCACTGTCGTCGGTCTCGCCGGACCACCGCTGGATGGCCGAAAAAGCCGTCGACCTCATCGCCGCCCGCATGGAGGACCCGACCCGGCCCCCCGAAGAGCACACGGCCCCATTCGAACTGAAAGTGCGCGAGTCGACCGCCTGAGTAGAATCGGTACTTCCTTCCCCCGGAGGTAGCCGCCTTGCCCCGAGCTTTCGACAACCGGATCGAACTGGTCGTGGGCGCCCCGCGCCCCGCCCCGGTCCAATGGCCGCACCGCATCGGCACGGTGCCGCCGCTGGCGGCATCACGGCAGGAGCGCGCCGCCGATGAGCACCTGGTCGCAGCGGACGCGCCCTGCCAAGTCTTGTCGGGCATGGGCGGCGTCGGGAAGACGCAACTGGCGGCGGCCTACGCGACGCGCCGCTGGGAGCGGGGCGAAGTGGACCTGCTCATGTGGGTGAACGCCAGCAGCCGCAGCGGCATCGCCGCCGCCTTCGCGCAGGCGGGGGTCGAGATCTGCAGCGCCGAGCCGGAACAGGGCGATCACGCCGCGGTTGCCTTCCTCAACTTCCTGGCTCGCCCCGGGGCACCGCGGTGGCTGGTGGTGCTCGACGACCTCGACGATCCGGCGGACCTCCAAGGGCTCTGGCCTCCGGCGCACCCACGGGGACGGACGATCGTCACCACACGGCGCCGCGACGCCGCTTTGGACGGCGACGGCCGGTCCCGTCTCGACATCGGCCTGTTCAGCCCTGAAGAGTCCCTTGCGTATCTGCACGGCAGGCTCGGACTCCACGCAAGGCGCACTGCCGGGGCCGCGGTCCTGGCCGAGCGCCTCGGCGGACTGCCGCTCGCGCTCGCACAGGCGGCGGCGTTCATCATCGATCGGCCCGGCCTCTCCTGCGAGGGCTACCTCGCACTGATGGCGGACCGCACCATCGCCCTCGCCGAGCTCAGTCCGGAGATCTCGCCTGACGGCTACCACTCGCCGCTGAACACGACCTGGACGCTCTCGCTCGAACAGGCCGATCGGCAGCTTCCCTGGGGACTCGCCAGCAGCCTCCTGCACCTCGCCGCGCTGCTCGACCCGACCGGGATTCCCGCCTCGCTCTTCTCCACCGAACCGGCCCTGGAGTTCTGCTCCCGCGGCGGCGCGGTCCGAGCGCACCAGGTCCCGACCGCGCTGAGCCGACTCCACCGCCTGAGCCTGATAGACACCGACGGGTCACTGGTGCGGATGCACGCGCTGGTGCAGCGGGCCGTGCTCGAATCCGCCTCGACCGCCGATATCGACGCGGGCGTGCTTACCGCGGCGGACGCCCTGCTGGCGATCTGGCCCGATCTGGAGAGCTCACCCGCTTCAGCCTCGACCCTGCTGGTCAGTGCGGCTCGACTGGTCGAACAGTCCAGCATGACGCTGTTCCACGATCGGGCGCATCCGCTGCTGTTCAGGTCCGGCAACAGCCTCGGCGAGCACGGCCAAGTGCAGATGGCGGAGAGGTTCTTTGAAGCGCTGCTGCTGCCGGTCAGCGGGAATCTGGGCGAGGACCACCCGGACACGCTCCGCGCCCGCCACTCGCTCGCCCGCTGGAAGGGCGAGTCCGGCAATGTGGAATCCGCGATCGAGGGCTTCGAATCGGTCCTCATCGACCGTGCCCGCGTACTGGGGCCCGACCACCCCGACACCCTTTCCACCCGACAGCGCCTCCTGTACTGGAAGGGCGAGCGCGGGGATCTGGAGACGGCCATATCGGAGACCGAGAAGCTGTTGGCCGACCGGACCCGAGTGCTCGGCGCCGACCACTTCGATGTGCTCGTGGCACGCTCGCTGCGCGCCCGCTGGAAGGGCCGCTCCGGTGACGCCGCGGCCGCCGCGGAGGAGAACGAAGAGCTGCTCACGGACTGCCTGCGGCTGTTGGAGACCGACCATCCGTTCACGCTCGCGGTCCGGCACAATCTCGCCCACTGGCGAGGCGCCGCCGGGGACCCCGAGGGTGCGGTGGCCGCCACCGAGGCGATGCTGACCGACCGGCTGCGCGTGCTCGGGCCCGACCATCCCGACACGCTGCGCAGCCGCCAGAACCTCGCGGGCTGGAGGGGAGAAGCCGGCGACAGGGCCGCCGCGGTCGCTGAGCTGAGGTCGGTGCTGGCCCACCAGCTCCAAGTGCTCGGGCCCGACCACCCCGACACACTCGCGGTCCGCAACGACCTCGCCCGGTGGACGGCGCGGACCGGCGATGTCGATACGGCCCTCCAGGAGTTCCGCGGCCTGCTGGCCGACTGCGACCGGCTGCTTCCCTACGAGCACCGGTACCGCCAGGCCGTGGTGCACAACCTTGACTACTGGACCGAGCGGCAGCGCTCCGGCCGGTATCGCGGCCCCGGGCGCGGCTTCACCGGCGGGGCGAGCAATATCGGGATCGGGAGCTACTGACGGCGCGGGACCGGCCCGGCGCGTTCGCGCCGGGCCGGTCCGTCTGTCGGAGGCGGGCTAGGTCAGGGAGCCGGTGACGTTGCCGCCGGATTCGGTGACGTAGTAGGTGACGGTCTTGCCGCTCCAGAAGTGGAAGGTCAGGGTGACCTTCTGGCCGTCGTTGACTTCCGCCCAGAACGCGGTGGGGAGGCTGACGGTGCCAGCCGCGTAGTCGGGGCTGAAGGCGCGGGCGAACTCCTTGTAGGAGGTCCAGTTCTGGGGGCCGGCGGGGGTGCCGTCGGCGTACTTGGCCTCCATGGTGGCGAGCTGGTCGCCCTTGAACTGGGTGGGGATGGCGAAGGACGCGGAGGCGCCGGTCGCGGCGGACATGGTCGGCTGGTCGTAGGAGATGACGCTGATGCGCCATGGCGCGCCTTGGGAGAAGACCGCTTGGACGCTGCCTCTGACGCCGTAGGAGCGGTCGCCGAGGAGGGTGGTGAGCCTGCTGGCCTTGATGGTGAGGGTGGAGCCCGAGACGGTGTAGTCGGTGCCTTGCACGAGGTTGGTGGTGCCGACCCGCAGGCCCTGGAAGGTGGTGCCGTTGAGGTTGAGGGTCAGGGAGACGTCGGCGACGGCGGCGGTGCGGGCCACGTAGATCTGGTCGGAGGAGGCGGTGCCGGAGCGGGTGGTCCAGGCGGCCTTCATCATGGCGAAGAGCTCGGGGTCCTTCCACTGGAAGGCGGTGCGGTCGAAGTGCTGGCCGTTGTCCCAGAGCTGGAGGGTGATGCCCTTCTGCCGGGCGTAGTACCCGGCGTACTCGAAGAACTTGAGCTTCTCGCCCTGCTCGACGGTGCCGGTGTGGGCGTCGAAGCCGAGGAGGCCGTACTCGCCGATCAGGACGGGGATGCCGTTGGCGACGAACTCGTTGTAGGCGCGGTCGAAGTAGCCTTCGAGGTCGGCGCGCACCTCGTCGTTGAACTTGGTGTACCCGGCGATGTTGACGCTGAAGGGCCAGAAGCCGTAGTAGTGGATGGTCGCGGCGATGTTCGGGTCGTCGAGGGCCGCGATGGTGTCGCTGAGGGCGTCGAGGCGGCCCTGGTCGGCGTTGGTGTGGAGGGTCGGCAGGACCAGGACGCGGTCGGCGTTGCCGCCGCCGGAGGCGCGGACGATCTCGTGGAACGAGGTGTTCAGGTCGTCCAGGAGCGCGTAGGCGGTGGCGTCGTCGACGTTGTTGAACTGGGGTTCGTTGACGCTCTCGAACAGCAGCTCGGGCGGGGCGTCGCGGAAGCGGTCGGCGAGCGCGGTCCAGATGGACTCGTAGCGGGCCTCGACGACGGTGCGGTTGGAGTTCATGTCCGCCATCCAGATCCACGAGTCGTGGTGGATGTTGATGAGGACGTACAGGTCGGCGTCGAGCGCCCAGTTGACGACCTCTTCGACGCGGTCGAGGTAGGCGTCCTCCACAGTGTAAGGCGCGGACTTGGACTGGTGGTTGTCCCAGGTGACGGGGATGCGGATGCTGTTGTAGCCCTGGGCGGCGACGTTCTGGATGAGGGACTGGGTGATGCGCGGGTTGCCCCAGGCGGTCTCGTCCGTGCCGACCGAGTCGAGGGAGTTGCCGAGGTTCCAGCCCGGCTGCATGGCCGCGACGGTCTCCATGGCGCTGACACCGCCGGTGGGCGGCGGGGTGGTGGTGGGGCCGTCGGTGGGCGAGGTGGTGGGGTTGGTCGGGGTGCCGGTGCAGACGGTGCCGTTGAGGCTGAACGAGGCGGGGACGCCGTTGGTGCCGGACCAGGAGCCGTTGAAGCCGAACGATTGCGAGCCGTCGGTGGGGATGGAGCCGTTGTAGCTCATGCTCTTGGCGGTGACGGTGTCGCCGGAGCTGGTGGTGGTCGCGTTCCAGGCGTTGGTGACCCGCTGCCCGTTGGGGAACGTCCACACCAGGTTCCAGGAGCTGACGGCGGTGCCGAGGTTGGTGATCTTCACGTCGGCGGTGAAGCCGCCGCCCCACTGGGCGGCGATCTTGTAGTCGACCTTGCAGCCTTCGGCCGCGTAGGCGGCGTTGGGGGCGAGGATGCCGAGCCCTGCCGCGAAGACGGCGAGGGCGGCCACTGCCAGTGCCATCCATGTGCGGGTTCGTCGCTTGACGCCTTGCATGGCTCTCCTTCTGTCCGCGTCGTGTGCCGGGAGGACGTGCGGGGCCGCGGGAACCCATAGAGAATCCTCGATATAAGACTAAGTTGTGAGACTAAACTTTGTCAATCGCTCCCAAGGCTTACATCAGGAGCCTTGCGAACTCGTAGGCGAGCCAGGCGGCGAAGACGAGGAGGACCAGCCCGGAGGCGCGGTCGAACCAGACGCGCCGCTCCTTCGTCATGAACTTCCGCAGTCCCGTTGCCGCGCTGGCGAGAAGCAGGAACCATATCCAGGAGGCCGCGACGGCCCCGGCGGCGAAGACCGCGCGGGAGGCGGTGGCCTGCGCGGCGATGGCCGCGCCGAGGACGCCGACGGTGTCGAGCACGGCGTGCGGGTTGAGCAGCGACACCGCGGCGGTGCGGCGCAGCGTGCGGGCCGGGGACCACGCGCCGGTCTCGTCGGCGAGTTCGGAGGGCTTGGCGCGCAGGGACTTCACGCCGAGGTAGGCGAGGAACAGGGCCCCGGCGGCGAGCATCGCGGGCCGCAGGCCCGGCACGGAGTCCAGGAGCGCGGAGGCGCCGGTCGCGCCGAGGACGATGAGGAGCGTGTCGCACAGTCCCGCCCCGGCCACGGCCCACAGCGCCCGCGGCATCCCGAGGGCCACGCCCTGGCCGAACACGAACACGTTCTGGGCCCCGATCGGCACGATGAGCGCGAGCCCGAGGGCGAGCCCGGCGAGGAGCGCGGTCACGGGAGGGGCGAGGGGTAGGTGCGCATCACCGGATCGTAGTGGTCCGGCAATGCGCACCCGCGGTCAGCGGATCGGGTTCCAGCCGTCGGAGCCGCGCAGGTAGTCCGCCATCTCGTAGTTCGCGGCCTCACTGGAGGACAGCTGGGGCCGGTTGGCGTTGACCGTGGCGCCGGGGCCGGTGTTCTGGTACTCGCGCAGGCGCGCGTCCTCCCAGGCCAGGCCCGACATGTCGGACCACGGCTCGGCCGTGCGGATGTGCGCGCCGATATAGGTCTCGCGGTAGAGGACCTGGCCGCGCGCGGTGGTGGAGCCCCCGGCGGGCCACGGGCGGCCCAGGTACACGGAGTTGCTGGGGGCGTTGGAAGTCAGGGTGCACTGGTAGAACAGCATCCCGTACGGGTTGGTGATCTCGGTGCTCGGCGCGACGATGTAGCCGTTGTTGGTGGTCGAGCCGCGGGTGAGCGACTTGACGGTGCAGCCGTCGAACACGGCGGTGCCGCGGCCGAAGATGAAGTCGACGTCGCCCTCCACATAGCAGTCGTGGTAGTACTGGCGCGACACGGTGGTGGCGCTGGGCGAGTCGGTCAGGAGCGTGTCCTGGTTGCCGAGGAACCGCACGTTGTCGAAGACCATCCGGTCGCCCTGGACCTTGACGGCCACGGCCTGGCTGCTGCCGTTCGCGGCCTCGTCGTAGGTGTTGGCGAAGGTGAGGTCCTCGGCGGTGAAGTTCGCGCCCTGGAGGAGGACCGAGGCGCTGCCGCTGGTCCCCCACGTGCCGCCCGAGCCGTTGTCGCAACTGGCGCAGCGGTTCTCGTGGATCACGACGTCGGCGGCGTTGCCCGTGGCGCCGACGAAGGTGATGCCGGTCTTGGAGGAGGGCACGGTGACCGCGCCCTTGTAGTTCCCGGCCTTGATGAGGATCGTCGAGCCGGAGGCCGCGGCGTTCACCGCGGCCTGGACGGTGGTGTAGTCGCCGGAGCCGTCGGCGGCCACGACGATGTCGGCGTCGATGTCGCCCTCGGCGGGGATGAGCTTGAACTGCTGGTTGGTGGCACCGGTGGCCGTGTACTGGGAGATCCTGCCGCCGTTGGCGGTCGACCACTCCCAGACATCGAGGACCTTGCCCGAAGCGCGGTTCACGAACGTCGCGTAGCCGCCGGACTCGGTGATCCGCCACTGCTGGTTCGCACTCCCGGCATCGCCCCACTGCTGGACCTTCGCACCGTCCGCAGTCGAGCCCGAGGCGACGTCGAGGACCTTGCCCGAATGGCGCACCTCGATCTTGTAATACCCGCCGCCCACATCGGTGAAGCGGAACTGCTGGTCCTGCGAACCGTTCGCAGACCACTGCACGAGCTCGGCACCGCTGTCGAGCGACGCCGCACGGATGCCCAGCACCAGACCCGAGCTGCGGGACTGCACGTTGTACCAGGTACCGGTCTCGAAGGCCTGCGCACTGGCGGCGGTGAACAGGGCGGTCGTGGCGGCCAGGACGGCGCCGAGCAGGAGCGCGAGCGCCGCTGTGAGGACGCGCCGCGGGCGCGCGCTCGCAAGGCGCGCTGGGGCAATCGATTGCATATCGACTCCATGGGAACGCGCCCGGTCGCTGAGCATGCCGGGAGGAAAATCTCCTCAGCAATCCAGGCATTGATAGTTGTCGATTCAGATTGTAGGGCAAACGGTCTCAGGGCGCCACCGCCCGGGCCTCCGAGACCCGGGTGGCAGCGGATCAGCCGTTGTTGGTGCGGCCCACGTAGACGTTCTGGGCCCGGTAGAGCGTGTCGCCGCTCGGGCCCGAGGAGCCCGACGAGCCCTCCATCTGGAGGTTGATGATGATGTTCATGGCCTTGCCGACGAAGTTCGAGCCGGTGTGCGCGGCCTTCCACGTGCCGTCGAGGTAGTAGTGGATCTGCACGTCGGTGGCGCTGGTCTTGGTCATCCAGATCCGGTACTCGTGCCAGGAGCCGGGCGAGGAGACCGGGACGATCGTGTTGTCCCAGGAGCCGTCGTAGGTGTTGAACCAGTTCCTGCCGTCGCCCTTGAACTCCAGGATGTCGCTCTCCGGCGGCCACGAGTTCGCGCCGGTGATCCAGAACGCCGGCCACGTGCCGGGCGCCGAGGGGGCCTGGAACTGGCCGCGCAGCTCCCAGTTCGGGTAGGTGTCGTTGACGAGGACCTGCCGCTTGGCGTGGATGGCCGCGGAGTGGTAGTGGATCGGCAGGTACGGGTCCTTGCTGGAGTTGCCCTCGTCCCAGGTGATCCGGGTGGCCTTGATGTTGAGGACGCCGCTGGGCGAGAGCCAGAGGTGGTTGGCGTCCGAAGAGGACGCGTACATCCGGGCCGTGCCGTTGTGGTCGGAGCCCCACGGGTACAGGTAGTTCCAGGAGGCTTCGAGGGTGGCGCGGCTGGCGAAGGAGCCGTCGAGCACGGTCTCCCAGGCCGCGGCCCCGATGTACTCGGACGCCTGGTCCGCGGCCCGGGCCGGGTCGAGCGGGCCGAGGAGCGGCGCGGCTGCGGCGGCGCCCGCCGCCGCCGCGAACCGCTTGAGGGCCGTGCGCCTGGTGCTGCCCTTGGGTGCGTTCATGTTCAACCGCCTTCGATGCGCGGCGATGCGACCGGAGGTTTCCGGTCACATCGAACCACTTCAATATACAGTCATATATGGTGCGGATCGGGCGCACATTTGTCAACGGTTTCCTACGCGTTCACCCGTTCACGGTCACCACGATCATCGCCACCGCGGCGATCGTGTCGAGGAACATGCAGAACTCGGTCATCGAGCGGACCACGACGCGGCCGTTGTGCCGGTGCCAGACGTCCCACGCGGCGTGGCCCAGCAGTCCCGCGGCCACGATGTACGCGGCGACGTCGCCGCCGATGACGAGGACCGCCACGGCGGCCCCGCCGAATACGACCATCGCGAGGGACTGGAGCGGGAACTCCTCGAACGGGCGGGTCACCCCGCGGACCAGGCCGTACACCGCGAAGGCGGCGGCGACGCCGAGCAGGACCCAGGTGTCGGCGTCCTCCCACGGCGTGAACCCGGCGGCGCCGATGACCACGAAGGTCAGCCAGAACACGGGCCAGGCGGCGCGCGGGCGCCGGAGCGCGGCCGCGCCGAGGTAGACGAGGCCGGAGGCGGTGAGGACCGGCGCGAGGTCGGCGCCCACGGCGAGGTCGTAGGCGACGAGCGCGCCGAAGGCGGTGCCCGCGGCGGCGGGCCAGAACCGCAGGAGGCGGTTCCCGGTGAGCTCAGGGGTGGCGGTCGACATCGGAAGCTCCTTGCATACCTGGAGGGGGTATCTGACGCCCCCAACGATCCGCCTCCCGCGCGAGACGGTCAAGCTCGGGATGCACCGAGGTCCGAAATCTTGGGATCCTCGTCTTCCGGACACCGCCCGCCTGCGCTTACAGTGAAGGCATGGACCCGCACCGCGTGGTCGTCGTCGGCTACGACGACGCCGAACTCCTCGACATCGCCTGCGTCACCACCACACTCGACGCCGTCAGGCACATCGACCCCGCCTGCCGGTACGACCTCGTGCTCGCCACCCCCGGCGGCGCGCCCGTCACCTGCTCCAGCGGGCTCGTCCTCAACGCGCAGGCGGTGCTCGAACGCGTCCGCGGGCCGATCGGGACCCTCGTCGTCTCCGGCGGGCTCGGCCACGGCGGCGCGGCGGCAGACGAGCGGCTCACCGGGCACGTGCGCCGCCTCGCCCGCGAGAGCGAGCGCGTCGCGTCCTTGTGCACCGGCGCGAGCGTCCTCGCCGCCGCCGGGCTCCTCGACGGGAGGAGGGCGACCACGCACTGGCGCTTCGCCGACGAGCTCGCCGCCAGGTACCCGCAGGTCGAAGTGGACCCGCGCCCGATCTGGGTGCAGGACGGGAACGTGTACACCGCCGCCGGGGTCACCAGCGCGCTCGACCTCGCTTTGTCGTTCATCGAGGCGGACTTCGGGTCCGACATGGCCCGGTGGGTCTCGCGCGCGATGGTCACCTACCTGCACCGGCCCGGGAACCAGGCGCAGATGAGCGTGTTCACCGCCGCGCCGCCCGCCGACCACGACGTGGTCCGCAAGGTCGCCGACCACGTGGCCGCCGCGCTCGACGGCGACCTGTCGACCGAGGCGCTGGCGCGGCTCGCGCGGGTGAGCCCGCGGCACCTGACGCGGCTGTTCCGCGCCCACCTGCGGCAGACGCCGGGGAGGTACGTCAGGAAGGCCCGCGTCACGTCGGCGGCGCAGCTCTTGTCCACGACGGACCTGCCGGTGGCGCGGATCGCGGCGCGCTGCGGGTTCGCGTCGGCGGAGGCGCTGCGGCAGGCGTTCGCGAAGGAGTACGGGATCGCGCCCTCGCAGTACCGCACGGTCGCGGCGAACACGGGTTAAGGCACGGACTTGATGGGCCATACCAGGATGCCGCCGAGGAGCGTGACGCCCGCGGCGACGGCGTAGAGCCCGGCGTAGCCGCCGAACCCGGCGATGATCGGGGCGGCGAGGGCCGGGCCGAGGACCTGCGGGACGGTGGAGGCGATGTTGATGATGCCGAGGTCCTTGGCGCGGTCGGTGGCGGCGGGCAGGACCTGCGTGATGAGGGCCTGGTCGACCGAGAGGTAGACGCCGAACCCGGCGCCCATGATCGCGGCGGCGGCGATGGCGGCGGGCCAGGTGTGCCAGAAGACGAGGATGAGCGCGGCGATCGTGATGACCACTGAGGACGCGGTGACGAGGGCCTTGCGGCGCCCGATCCGGTCGGAGACGACGCCCCCGGCGACGGCGGTGGCGATGACGCCGCCGGTGTACAGGAGCGTCAGGATGAGCACGCCCTGCTCGGGGTCGGGGTAGCCGACCGCGTCGTCGAGGAAGTACAGCAGGTAGAGGGTGCCGGTGGCGTTGCCGAGCATGACGAGGAATCGCGTGAACCAGGCCCACGCGAAGTCGGGGTGGGCCTTCGGGGAGACCCAGAACGTGTCGAGGACGGCCCGCCACGAGAACGGGGGGCGGGCGCGGCGCGGCAGGGGCGGGTCGGGCGTGGTGAGGATGAACGGGAGGGCCATCGCGGCGGCGGCGAGGCCGATGACGATGTAGCCCGCCGAGAGGTCGGTGACGAACATGGTGACGATGACGGCGCCGACGACGAGGCCGAGGGCCTGGGGGAACCCGATCCAGCCGGAGACGACGGCCCGCTGGCGCACCGGCACGTGGTCGGGGATGCCGGCGTTGAGGCTGGCGTATCCGGCGTTCAGGGCCGCTTGGGCGAGGCACCAGCAGAGGAGGACGCCGAGGACGGTGGTCTGGAACCCCAAGAGGCACAAGGCGAGGGCGCCGGCGGCGACGCCGCCGAGGGTCCAGGGGTGGCGGCGGCCGAAGCGGCCGGTGGTGCGGTCCGAGAGGGCCCCGGCGAGGGGGTTGGCGACGACCGCGACGAGCGCGCCGACGCCGGTGACGAGCCCGAAGGCGGCGACCTTCCCGTCCTCGTCGATCGCTTCGAGCTGGAGGGGCAGGAGGACCTGGATCGGGGTGAAGAACGCCATGTACAGGCCGAGCATGGCGGTGGTGATGCCGCCGATCCAGACGCGGCCGACGTTGCGGACGGGTTCGGCCAGCGCGGCGTCGGAAGCGGGAATCGTCGCGGCGGCGTCGGGGGCTGAGTCGGGGGCGGGCGGGGCGGTGGTCATCGCCGCTGCTCGGCGATGAGGGCCGCGTAGCGGTCGAAGGAGTCCTTGGGGGTGCGCTCCAGGGTGTCGAAGTCGACGTGGACGAGGCCGAAGCGCTGGTGGTAGCCCTCGGCCCACTCGAAGTTGTCGAGGAGGCTCCACACGAGGTAGCCGCGCACGTCGGCGCCCTGGTCGACGGCGGCGGCGACGGCTTTGACGTGCGCTTCGAGGTAGTCGATGCGGGCCTGGTCGCGGATGCGGCCGTCGGCGTCGGGGGCGACGTCGTAGGAGCAGCCGTTCTCGGTGACCCACAGGGGCGGGAGGGCGTCGCCGTAGTCGGCGGTGAGCTCCAGGAGGGTCTGGGTGAGGCCGGAGGGGATGACGGGCCAGCCGAAGTCGGTGGTGTTGACGTGCGCGAACTCGGCGAGTTCGAAGGGGAGCGGGGTGGTGCCGGGTTCGGGGGCGGTGACGCGGGTGGGGTTGTAGTAGTTGACGCCGAGGCCGTCGAGGGGGGCGTTGATCGCGTCGAGGTCGCCGTCCTTGACGAACGGGAGGGGTCCGGCAAGGCCGAAGCCGTCGAGGTCGGGGTAGGCGCCGCGGAGGACGGGGTCGGTGAAGAGGCGGCGGTGGAGGGTGTCGTAGGCGCGGGCGGCCTCGGTGTCGGCGGCGCTGCCGCTGTAGGGGATCGCGGGGGTGTAGGAGTTGGTGAGCATGACGTGGGGGGCTCCGGCGGCGCGGAGGGCGGCGGTGGCGAGGCCGTGGCCGAGGAGCTGGTGGTGGGCGGCGGGGAGGGCGTCGAGGAGGTAGGTGTGGCCGGGGGCGTGCTGGCCGAGCGCGTAGCCGAGGGCCATGTGCTCGAAGGGCTCGTTGAGGGTGATCCAGTGGCGCACGCGGTCGCCGAGGCGGTCGGCGACGGCGGCGGCGTAGGCGGCGAAGCGGTGGGCGGTGTCGCGGTCGAGCCAGCCGCCGCGGTCTTCGAGGGCCTGCGGGAGGTCCCAGTGGAAGAGGGTGGGCATGGGGGTGACGCCGGCGGCGAGGAGGGCGTCGACGAGGCGGTCGTAGAAGGCGAGGCCGGGTTCGTTCGCGGGGCCGGTACCGTCGGGCTGGATGCGGGGCCAGGCGATGGAGAAGCGGTAGGCGTCGGCGCCGAGGCGCTGGAGGAGGGCGACGTCCTCGTCGTAGCGGTGGTAGTGGTCGCAGGCGGTGTCGGCGGTGTGGCCGTCGCGGATCTTGCCGGGTTCGGCGGTGAAGGCGTCCCAGACGGACGTGCCGCGCCCGTCCTCGTTCACGGCTCCTTCGATCTGGAACGCCGAGGTGGCGGTTCCCCAGACGAATCCCTCGGGCAGGCGCGGTATGGCGGCCACGGGCACCTCCGAACGTGACGTGAGTTACGTTCGTGAACATACCAGGTCGTGAACCGGCCGGTAACCCCGCTTGGGGGCGGTCTCTGGGGGGTCCGGCGGCGCGGATCGCGCGCGGGGAGGCGCCGAGTTCGCGGCGGCAGGCCTTGTTGAACGCCTGGAGGTCGGGCACGCCGACGGCGGCGGCGACGGCCGCGATCGACAGGGTCGACTCGGTGAGCAGGTGGCGGGCGCGTTCGAGGCGGCGGCGCCTGATGTGGGCGACGACGGTAGTGCCGGTGGCGGCGCCGAACAGGCGCGTGAGGTGGTTGTGGGACAGGCCGACCGCGGCGGCGATGCCGGGGACGGTGAGGGGCCGCGGGAGGTTCGCCTCGATGTGGGCGAGGGCGGCGGCGACGGCGGGGTGCCCGGCGGGCTCGGAGGGAATCTCGGTGAGGCGCCACAGGACGGTCCAGACCTCGGCGGCGGCGCGGGAGGGGGCCTGGGGCTGGGCGGCGACGGCGCGCCGGAGGGCCTCGGCGACGGGGGCGCGGGCGGGCCCGGCGTCGCGCATGACGGGGACCTCGTGGGCCGCACCGGAACCGGTGAGTCTGAAGTGGACGTAGAAGTGCTCGGAGGGGCCCCGGTAGCGGAAGCGGGCCTCGGTGTCGGGCGGGATGAGGCTGATGCGGCCGGGCCGGATCGCGTGGCGGGTGCCGCCCACCGTGAGTTCGGCGTCGTAGTCGTAGAGGTGGAGCTGCCACAGGTCGGGCAGGCGGAAGCGCTCCTCGTCGATGCCCTGGCCGTGGAGGCCGATCCCGGCGTGAACGGCGTCGGGCGGGGAGTCGAGGTGGAGGCGCACGTGCTGCATGGGGAGAATCGACCACCAGTCGGTGATTACGGCCAACGACAGGGCCGAGATTAGCCCCTACGTTAGGTGCATGGCAACCACTGACCATCTGCTGTCCTCGGTCGAGGTCGCTCGCTTCGTCGCGAACGGCTACCACCGCATGGACGCCGTCGTCCCCGACGAGCTCAACAAAGAGGCGATCGACGTGTTCGACGCCGGCATTCCGGTGATCTACCACGGCGAGCCGGTCGCGAAGGTGTACGAGGAGGGCTCGTTCGCGCGGCGCCTGCTGGCCGTGCCCGCGGTCGCCGGGGCGCTGCGCAGCCTCGTCGGCCCCGACCCGCTCGTGGACCACCAGGCCCTCCACGTGCGCGAGCCGCACGAGGGCGCGGCCCAGGCGCTCCACGGCGACGCGATCATCGACACCCGCCCGGACGCCTTCGACGTCCAGCTCATGTACTACCCGCACGAGGTCACCGGCACCATGGGCGGGACCCTGTCCGTGCCCGGCTCGCACCTGCGCCGCACCAACGAGTCCGACACCGGCCGCTACCAGAACCTGCGCGGCCAGACGCGGCTCACCTGCCCGGCCGGCACGGTCGTGCTGCTCCACCACGGGATCTGGCACGGCGGGCGCCGCAACGACTCCGACAGGCGCCGCTACATGTACAAGATCCGGTTCAACCCGACGGTGCCGCAGGTGCGCCTGTGGGACACCTCGGACCTGGACGACCCGCGCGTGAGCGAGGAGCTGTCGCGGTTCTTCCCGTGGTGCGAGCACGCCACCGGGCGCCTGGAGATCTACAACCGCATCAAGCTGTGGCGGGCCATGACCGGCAACGCCTCCTTCGACATCGACCTGTGGGCGACCCGCGTCGCCAACCGCCCCGGGAGGGCCGCATGAAGCAGCAAGTCATGGTGCTCTACTTGAACACCTCCGGTCTCGACTCCGACGTGCTCGCCTGGTCGTTCTACGACGGCACCGGCAAGACCGACCCCACCACCGGCGACAGCGACCTGCCGCCGTACGACTCCGGCGTGGAGGCGCTGCAGGACGGCTGGCGGCTGTTCCAGGCGTCGCAGCTCATCCCGCCCTATCCGGGGCACGAGTACGACACGTCGTTCCTGAAGCACGAGTTCTGGTTCGAGAAGATCGAATAGGACGGTGAAGGGCCCGGGCCATCGGCCCGGGCCCTTATGCTCTGCGGCGCAGGCGGTCGCGGCGGTGGGCGGCCATGCGCACGGGTGCGTTCGGGGCGCCGTAGCCGGTGTGGCCGCCGAGGCGCTGCACGACCTCGAAGAAGACGCGGGAGCCGAGCACGGGCGTGTAGCAGTGCAGGAACTCGCCGTCCCCGTCGCGGTCGTACAGGAGGGCGTTGGCGCGCAGCAGTTCCAGGCGCCCGGGCGGCGGGGCGAGACGCGCGTCGAGGTCCTCGTAGTAGTTGGCGGGGATCTCCAGGAGCAGCCCCGCGTCCCGCAGTCGCCTTGCGGCCGCGGCGATGTCGCCGGTCGCGAAGGCGACGTGCTGCGGGTGCGGGACGGCGGGGGCCCAGCCGCCCCGGCGCACCGCGGCCACGCTCAGGGCGATCCGCACGCGGTGCGCGGCGTCGGCCATCGACAGGCTCCGCATGAGCCCGAAGGGGGCCGCGACCTCGGCGGGCGTCTCGGGGTCGAGGCCGAAGACGGTGCGGTAGAACAGGGCCGCGCCGTCGAAGTCGTCGGTCTGCTGCGTCAGGGCCACGTGGTCCACGCCGTGGAGGACCGAGTCGGACGCGGCCGGGTCGCCGGTCGGCGCGAAGTCGGCCCGCCAGCCCTCCTCGACGTCGCTGCGGCAGAAGAACACCGAGGTGCCGCCGGGGGCGGCGACCGCGGCGAGGTCGGCCTCCCCGGCGCGGTGCTCCCGCGGCAGGATCGGGGCCAGGAGCCGCTCGGCCCGGCGGGCCGAGGCGGGCGGGTCGGTGCTCTCGACGGCGATGGCGGCGACCGCGGTCGCGCCCTCGGCCGCGGCGGCCCGGTTCACCAGGATGCGGGCGCTCCCCTGCTCCCACAATGCCACCGGCTTCGACCGGTGGGCGCCGCTGCGCGCGAACCCGAGTGCCTCCAGCGCACCGGCGACCTCGGCGTCGGCGCCGGCCCCCGCGCCGATCTCCACGAACGCGACGCCGTCGAGGCGCGGCGGCGCGGGCAGGGCGGTGTCCACGCCCGCGGCCTCCTGGAGGCCGAGCAGCGAGCGCAGCGCGTCGACGGCCGCCACGCGCGGATCCGCTTGGCGGAACACGTCGTTGAACACTTCGAGCGACAGCGGCCCCGTGTAGCCGGTCTCCAGGACGGTGCGCAGGAACCCGGCGAGGTCGAACGCGCCCTGGCCGGGGAACAGCCGGTGGTGGCGGCTCCACTGGAGCACGTCCATGTCCAGGCGCGGGGCGTCGGCGAGCTGGAGGAAGAACAGCTTCTCGGGCGGGATCACGCGGATCGCCGACATGTCGGACCCGCGGGAGAGGATGTGGAAGGTGTCGAGGCACAGGCCGAGGTTCGGGTGGCCGGCGCGGCGCACGATCCGCCAGGCCCGGTCGAACGTCGAGACGTGGCGGCCCCAGGCGAGGGCCTCGTAGGCGATGCGCACGCCGTGGTCGGCGGCGCGTTCGGAGAGGAGGTGCAGGTGCTCCGCGGCCAGGTCGTCGTCGTCCACTGAGTCCGGATGCACGCTGGAGCACACGAGCAGCAGGTCGGCGCCGAGGCGCTCCATGACCCGGAACTTGAGCTCGGCGCGGCGCAGGTTCGCGGCCAGCAGCGGCGGCGGCACGGCCTCGAAGTCGCGGAACGGCTGGTACAGGTCGATGGTCAGGCCCAGGTCGGCGCAGCGGGCGCGCACCGCTTCGGGGGTGTCGGCCGCGGCGACGAGGTCGGGCTCGAAGACCTCGACCCCGTCGAAGCCCGCGGCGGCGGCAGCAGTGAGCTTGTCGTCCAGGGTGCCCGAGAGGCAGACGGTGGCGATGCCCATGGGGTGCACGGGTTCCTCCTCAGCGGGCGGCGGCGAGCGCGTCGAAGTGGCGGAGCATCCGGTCCGCGTCGGGTTCGGTCCCGGTGAACAGCCGGAACGAGTCCACGGCCTGGTAGACGGCCATGCGGCCGCCGTCGAGGACGCGGCATCCCGCGGCGCGGGCCGCGGTGAGCAGCGGGGTTTCGAGCGGGAAGTAGACGACTTCGGCGACCCACAGGCCCGGGTGCAGGAGCGCGGTCGGGACGGCGGTGCCGGGGTGGGCGGCCATGCCGGTCGGGGTGGCGTGGACGAGGCCGTCGGCGCCGTCGAGCGCACTGGCGAGGTCGCCCGCGGGCCCGGCGGTGATGCGGTCGCGTCCGAAGTGGGCGCCGAGTGCGTCGGCGAGGCGGGCGCTGCGGTCCGCGTCGAGGTCGAGCACCTGCACGTGCCCGGCGCCGATGCCCAGGAGCGCGTGGGCGACGGCGGCCCCGGCGCCGCCCGCGCCGAGGAGCACCACGCGGTCGAGGCGGGCCCCGGCGAGGCCGCCCATGGCGCTGCGGGCGAACCCGGAGGCGTCGGTGTTGTAGCCGACCGCCTTGCCGCCCTTGAACAGGATGGTGTTGACCGCGCCGAGGACGGCGGCCTCCTCCGACAGCGAGTCGAGGTGGGCGATGACGGCCTGCTTGACGGGATGGGTGACGTTCAGCCCGGTGTAGCCGGTGAGGCGCGCGGCCGCGAGGAGGTCGCCGACCCGGTCGGGCCCGATGCCGAGGTCGAGGAGGTCGAGGCGCCGGTACTGGTAGCGCAGGCCCAGCTCGTGGGCCTCGCGCTCGTGGAGCGCGGGGCTGAGGGAGGGCCCGATCCCGGCGCCGACGAGGCCGATGAGGTGCGCGCCGGGAGCGCCGAAGTCTGTGGGCACGGGGTCTCCTCGCCGTTCGGCAGCTTTGTACGAACTAGTTACTTCAACTTAGCAACCTTGCGCGCGTTTGCAAAGGCCCCGCCGCGGGCGCCCGCGGCCCCGCCCGTCCAGCCGGCCCGCGGCCCCGCGCGTTACAGTTGCGGTTCCGCCACTCCCCCGACACGAGGTCCCGCTTGAGCACCCGAGAGACCGCCCCGGCCGCCGACCGCGTCCGCGACCCCCAGCGCACCCGGGCCGAGATCCTCGACGTCGCGACGAGCGAATTCGCCGCCAACGGCTACGCGGGCGCGCGCGTCGACGAGATCGCCGCGAAGACCCGCACCACCAAGCGGATGATCTACTACTACTTCGAGTCCAAGCAGGGCCTGTACCTCGCCGTCCTCGAACAGGCCTACTCGGTCATCAGGTCCCTGGAGAGCGGCCTCGACGTCGAGCACCTCGACCCGCTCGCGGCGCTGCGCGAGCTCGCCGAGCTCACCTTCGACCACCACGAGTCGCACCCCGACTTCATCCGCCTGGTCTCCATCGAGAACATCCACGGCGCCAAGCACCTCGCCCAGTCCGAGATGCTCCCCGGCCTGTCCGCGCCGGTCCTCGACGTCATCGGGCGCATCCTCGAACGCGGCCGCGCCGCGGGCGTGCTCCGCGAGGACGTCGACGCCCTCGACGTCCACATGCTCATCAGCTCCTACTGCGTCTTCCGCATCGCCAACCGGCACACGTTCAGCACGATCTTCGGCCGCGACCTGCTCGACCCCGGCCGCCGCGAGCACTACCGGACCATGCTCGGCGACCTCGTCGTCGAGCACCTCGCCAGGCGCTGACCGCACCAGCCACTCCCGCAACATCGATGGGCCGCAATGCATGCTGCCCGCCGACCTGCGCCTTTCCGTTCACCGCGCCCTCTTGACAGCGCCGCCGCGCTGGCGAATGATCGGGTATTAACCAAGCAGTACATAACTATCCAGTACGTTCATCGTCTGCGATGACCACCCCCCGCGACCCTGCAACGGCGCAAGGAGATCCACCGTGTCCGTCCACCCCGCCCCCCGCCCGCCGGGCCCCGACCACCGCGGCACGCCCCGGCGCACCGCCGTCGCCGCCTGGATCGGCTCCGCCCTGGAGTACTACGACTTCTTCATCTACGGCACCGCCGCCGCCCTCGTGTTCGGGAAGGTCTTCTTCCCCGCCGAGCACGCCGCGACCGGCACCCTGCTCGCCATCGCCACCTTCGGCGTCGGCTACGCCGCCCGCCCCCTCGGCGCGGTGATCCTCGGCCACGTCGGCGACCGCTTCGGCCGCAAGCGGGTCCTGGTGTTCACGCTCCTGCTCATGGGCGCCACCACGTTCCTCGTCGGGTGCCTCCCCGGCTACGAGTCCATCGGCGTCGCCGCGCCGGTCCTCCTGGTGCTCCTGCGCCTCCTCCAGGGCCTGTCGGCCGCGGGCGAGCAGGCCAGCGCCAACTCGATGAGCCTGGAGCACGCCCCCGCGCACCGGCGCGCGTTCTTCACCTCCTGGACGCTGAGCGGCACGCAGGCCGGGCAGCTCATCGCGACCGCCGCGTTCCTGCCGGTGGCGGCCCTCCCCGAGGAGGACCTGCTGTCGTGGGGCTGGCGGATCCCGTTCTGGGCCAGCGTCGTCATGGTCGTCGTCGGCTACATCATCCGCCGCCGCATCGAGGAGACCCCGGTCTTCGAGGACGAGGCGGCGGCCGGGAACACCGTGAAGCTGCCGTTCGCGGTCCTCATGCGCGACCACTGGGCGGACGTGCTCCGCGTGGTGTGCGCGGCGCTCATCGCCTCGGTGTCCACGATCTTCACCGTCTACGCGTTGACGTACGCGGTGAACACGGTGGGCCTGGAGCGGACCCCGATGCTGTGGGTCGGCGTCGCGGCGAACCTCCTCGCGGTGGCGCTCATCCCCCTGTGGGGCGGGGCCGCGGACCGGTTCGGGCGCAAGCCGGTGTTCCTGTTCGGGTCGCTCGGGTGCGGGGTGCTCATCTTCCCGTACCTGTGGGCGATCTCGGTGGGGAACTGGGCGCTTATCTTCGGGCTCGGCATCGTGCTGTTCGGCCTCGTCTACCAGGCCGCGAACGCGACCTGGCCGTCGTTCTACGGGGAGATGTTCACCGCGCGGGTGCGCCTGTCGGGGATGGCGATCGGCACGCAGATCGGGTTCGCGATCAGCGGGTTCCTGCCCACGGTCGCGGTGGCCCTGGAGGGCGCGGACAAGGGCGCGTGGGTGCGGGTGGCCGTGTTCACCGCGGTCATGTGCCTGGTCAACGCCGTCGCGGTGTTCTCGGCGCGCGAGACGTACCGGGTCCCGACCGAGGAGCTGGGCCTGAAGCGGGCGCCGGTGCGGGCCGCCTCGGGCGCCGCGGACTGACCCGTTTCGCCCTCGCCTCGGGCGATTCCTCTATACCGTGGCGAGGGCGTTCTCCTGGTGTTCATGCGACGTTGGTGGAACCGCATACCCGCTCCGCATAGCGTCCGGGGCGAGAGACAACCGAACGCGAACGACCCCCGGCCGCGTTCCCCATCGGACTGCCATGGAGAGAAGCGAAGCGATGCGACCCCACAACCCGGAGCGGCGACGCCTGACGATCTTCCCGACCGTGCACGGCGGGCGCTCGGAGCTGACCTGCCTGTACCGGTGCGGTGACGCCTGCAACCACCCGGTGCCGAACACCTCCGACAACGAGTACCTGGGCGACGTGATCGCCAAGGCCGTCTCGCGCCGGGGCCTCATCAAGGGCGGCGTGACGGCGACGATCGTGGCCGGTGCCGCGGGCGCCGCCGCGACCCCTGCGTTCGCGGCGGACGCCGACGACGCGGCCGAGCTCGGCAAGCGCGGCTCGCGCCCGCGCGGCCTCGACTTCGAGGCGGTGGCCCTCAACCGCGAGGACGCCGTCGTCACGGCCGAGGGCTTCGAGCAGCAGATCGTGATCCGCTGGGGCGACCCGGTCCTGGAGGGCGCGCCGGAGTTCGACCCCGAGCACCAGACGCCCGAGTCGCAGGCCGGCCAGTTCGGCTACAACAACGACTACACGGCGCTGCTCGACCACCCGGACGACCGCCGCAAGAAGGTCCTCGTGTGCAACCACGAGTACACGACCGAGAGCTCCATGCTCCCGGGCTACGACGAGGCCGCCCCCACCGAGGACCAGATCCGCATCGGCATGGCCGCGCACGGCCTGTCGGTCGTCACGGTCAAGGAGGACCGCCGCACCGGCGCCCTGACCCCGGTCGTCGGCGACGAGCTGAACCGCCGCATCACCGCCGAGACGCCGTTCGTGATCTCCGGCCCGGCCGCGGGCTCGGACCTGCTGAAGACCACCGCCGACCCCGAGGGCACGACCGCGCTGGGCACGCTGAACAACTGCGCGGGCGGGACCACCCCGTGGGGCACGATCCTGTCGGGCGAGGAGAACTTCAACCAGTACTTCGCGAACTTCGCGACGATGACCGACGCCGAGCAGAAGGCGAAGCTGGCCCGCTACGGCTTCTCCGGCGGGGCGTCGGCGCGCAAGTGGGAGCAGTACGACCCGCGCTTCGACCTGGAGCAGGAGCCCAACGAGCCCAACCGGTTCGGGTGGATCGTCGAGCTGGACCCGTACGACCCCGACTGGACGCCGCGCAAGCGCACCGCGCTGGGCCGCTTCAAGCACGAGGGCGCCGGGCCGCGCCTGTCCGACGACGGGCACGTCGTCGTCTACATGGGCGACGACGAGCGCTTCGACTACATGTACAAGTTCGTCTCCAAGAACAAGATGAAGCACGGCTCCGGCCGCTCCGCCCGCGAGCACAACCGCAAGCTCCTCGACGAGGGCACGCTGTACGTCGCGAAGTTCACCGGCGACAGCCCGGCGGCCGAGATCGACGGCTCCGGCGCGCTCCCGGCCGACGGCGCGTTCGACGGCTCGGGCGAGTGGATCAAGCTGGCCTCCGGCGACACCTCCTATGTGGAGGGATTCACCGCCGAGGAGGTGTACGTCTTCACCCGCCAGGCCGCCGACCAGGTCGGGGCGACGAAGATGGACCGCCCCGAGGACGTCGAGCCGAGCCCGAAGACCGGCAAGGTCTACGTGGCGCTGACGAACAACACCCAGCGCGGCACCTCCGGGAAGGCCGCGGCCGACGAGGCCAACCCGCGCAACTCGAACAAGCACGGCCAGGTCCTGGAGCTCGTCGAGGACGACGACGACCCGCGGTCGCTGACGTTCGGCTGGAACCTGCTGCTCGTCTGCGGCGACCCGGCCGCGGCGGACACCTACTTCGGCGGGTTCCCCAAGGACCAGGTCTCCCCGATCTCGTGCCCCGACAACGTGGCGTTCGACCCGTACGGGAACCTGTGGATCTCCACCGACGGCAACGCGCTCGGCTCGAACGACGGCCTGTTCGCGGTGGCCCTGGAGGGCTCGCACCGCGGCGAGACCAAGCAGTTCCTGTCCGTCCCGATCGGCGCCGAGACCTGCGGCCCGGTCGCCCAGGCCAAGCACATCCTGGTCGCGGTCCAGCACCCGGGCGAACTCGACGGCGCGGACTACGACAACCGCCTGTCCAACTGGCCCGACGGCGGCACCTCGCTCCCGCGTCCGGCGGTCGTGAACGTGACGACCCCGCGCTTCGGCAACATCGGCTGCTAGCGCACTGAACGGCGGGGCGGCGTCCGGGGGACCGGGCGCCGCCTCGCCGCGTTCCGAGCGCGGGCGCCCGCTTGCCGGACCTGCCTATCCTCGGTGCCATGTCCACCCCGCCCGATCCCCCCGAGGCCCCCAAGGGCTTCCTCCGCGAGTTCTTCTCCGGCTTCTTCGACGACTTCACCTGCGGCGACTGGCTGGAGTTCGCCATCTACTGCGCCATCGCGATCGCCGCCGTGGCGACCGGCGTCGCCTGGCTCCTCGGGAAGTTCTGACGCGTTTGTGCGCGAGCGGCCGGGCCGGCCGCGGGGGTCTCCCGCGGCCGGCCCGGTCCTTCTGGGCGGCAAGGTCCTACGAGAGGTACGGCCCGTCGTCGCCGACCTGGCCGGGCGCGTCGGTGAGCGCGGTGTCGAGCACGTAGACGGCCATGTCGCCCTGCCCGGATACGGTGGCGGTCAGCGTCCCGCCGGTCACCGTCTTGACGTCGCCGGTGACGGCGTCGGTGTAGGTGCCGTTCGGGATGTTCGTGAACGTCGCGGAGGAGGTGATGGCGACGAGGGCGAAGCTGTCGGTGTCCGCGTCGGTGTAGCGGCGCTTGAACGCGATGCCGCCGCTGATGTTCTCGGTGGAGTACTGCCCCATGGAGAGCGCCGGGACGGCCCGGCGGATCTCGTTGAGGCGCTGGAGGTGCTGCACGAGCGGCTGGTCGAGGGTGGTCGCGACGGCGCCGGTCGCCGAGTCGACCCGGCTGAAGTCGCTGACGGCGAGGGTCCCTTCGAGGTGGTCGCCGTAGTAGGCGCGCCCGGTCTCGGCGAGCGGGCAGGTGGGCCCGCAGTCGATCCGCACGCCCGCCTGGAACTCGATCTCGGAGCCGTAGAACAGGGTCGGGATGCCGCGGAACGTCCACATGAGGTTCATGTTCTCGGCCCACGCGTCGGTGCCCCCGGCGTAGCGGGTGCTGGACTTGTTGGGGCCGTAGTCGTGCGAGTCGACGTAGACGGCGTTGAACGTGGCGTCGTTGACCCAGGGGTCGGAGTCCTTGCCGTTGAAGAACGCGTTCGAGGCCTCCCCGAAGTTCATGTGCATGCGCATGTCGATGATGTTCATGCCGGAGAACTGCGAGTAGTCGGGCGCGTGGTAGGCGTTCCCGTCGAGGAACGCGTTGTCGCTGGTCGGCTGGTTCTCGGTGCCCTGGGCGTTCTCCCAGTCGTACTGCTCGATCGCGGCGGCGACGTCGTCCGCCGAGTACTCGCGGCGCTCCTGCCAGGTGTAGAACTGCGCGGAGTGGTTGACCGAGCCGCGGTTCCAGCGGTCGTGGACGAACGCGGCGACCTCCCCGAAGATGTAGAAGTCCTGGGCCTTCTCCACGCCGTACTTGGCGACCAGATGCTCCTGGAGGGCGGGCAGGAACACGCGGTTCCAGGTGACGCGCGGGATGTGGACGGCGGTGTCGACGCGGAAGCCGTCGACGCCCATGTCGATGTACTGCTCGTAGGCGCCGATCAGGTAGTCCTGCACCGCTGCGTTCTCGGTGTTGAAGTCGGCGAGGTCCTCGTGGATCCAGCAGGAGCGGGCGTCCTCGCCCTCCCAGTTCCCGATCCAGCACTGGTGGTAGTTCGCGGCCGAGAACATGCCGGAGGTGGGGCTGGGCCACTGGCAGTTGTAGACGGTCCAGCCTTCGGAGCTGTAGTTGCCGGTGGGGGTGCCCCAGTTGCGGCAGGTGTTGCCCGCCGGCTCCTCGGTGGACCAGAGGTCGCCGTTGTAGTAGGAGCGACCGGAGTTCGGCTCGACCGAGAGGCCGTCGTAGGCGAAGTCGGGGTTGTAGTCGTCGTAGAAGTCGCCCCACTGGTCGTCCTGGACGCCGAAGACGGTGGGCGTCTCCAGGCCGACCGCGCCCCAGCGGGACGAGTGGTTGAAGACGACGTCCTGGTAGATCTTCATGTCCTTGGCGTGCGCGGTGTCGATGAGGTCCTGGTAGGAGGCCCCTTCGGATTCGAGGCGGGCGTCCACTTCGTAGAAGTCGTACCCGTGGTAGCCGTGGTAGTCGTAGTCGGAGCGGTTGAGCACGACCGGGGTGATCCACACGGCGGAGAAGCCGAGGGCCTTGATGTAGTCGAGGCGCTCGATGAGGCCGGAGAAGTCGCCGCGGAACATCGGGTCGTCGTAGTCGGCGTTCCCGGAGGTCTCGTGCTTGGCGCCGCCGCGGTTGTTCGACTCGTCGCCGTCGTAGAAGCGGGCGGTCATGACGAAGTAGATCGGGTCCTGGCGGGGGTCGCCGCCGAGCATCTCGCCGCCCGCGGCGGCGGGCGGGGCGTCGCCGGTGGTCGCGGTGACCGATCCGCTGGCGGGCGAGAGGTTCCCGGCGGCGTCGTAGGCGGCGACGGTGTAGTCGTACTCGGTGTTCGGGTCGAGGTTCGCGTCGGTGAACTTCGTCGACGCGGTGGTGCGGGTGACGGTCCCGTCGGCGGAGGTGCGGGTGAGGCGGTAGCCGGTGACGCCGACGTCGTCGGTCGAGGCGGTCCACGACAGGATCACGGTGGTGGCGTTGACGGCGGCGGTGACGCCGGTCGGCGCGGCGGGGGCGACGGTGTCGGGCTCGGCTGCCTCGCAGGGGTCGGCCGCGTCGGCCGTGACCTCCGAATCGGAGACGAGGGTGGTGCCCGCGCCGATCGCGTAGTCGCTGCCGCCGTTGTTGTCCCAGACGCCGCCGCCGTTGTTGAACGCGGCGGTTAGGCCGGCCGCGGAGCCGAGCGGGACGGTGAGGCGGGCCCATCCGGCGCAGGCGGGCTCGGCCATGGCGAGGCCGGGGGCGGTGGTCCACACGCCCGCGATGGCGTAGTGCAGGTAGGCCTGGGTCCAGCCCGTGGAGGTGAGGTCGTAGTAGACGACGGCCTCGTCGCCGCCGCAGGGGTTCCCGGCGCCGACCTGGCCGCCCGCGACGGTGACGTCGCCTGAGCCGATGCGGTAGTTCGCGCCGTTGTTGTTGTCCCAGGCGCCCGCTCCGTTGTTGAAGACGACCTGCGCGCCGGTCGCGGTGCCGAGGTCGACGGTGCGGGTGTACCAGCCGGTGCAGGCGGGGGTCATGGGGACGCCGGGGACGGCGGTCCAGGCGCCGCCGTCGGGGGCGTAGTGAATATTGGCGCCGGTCCAGCCGGAGGCGGCGCGGTAGTAGACGGTGGCGGTGGTGGCGGCCGTCGCGGCCGGGACGGCCGCCAGCGCCATGAGCGCGGCGGCCAGTGCGAGGACGGCGGCGAGCAGCCGGGAACGGCGGCGGGGTCCGCGAGTCATGTCGGGCTCCTGTGGGGCGTGGTCTGCTGTTCTGGACTTGCCGTTCCCAGATGTTTTCTTGCAGGTCTTGCAAGAAGTAAGCAGACCCTAGCACAGACTTTCCCATATAGCCATGTCTCGATTGATAGCGCTGAGTGCCGCAGGCCGTACAGCCGTCCCTAACCCCCACCCGCCCAGGGGACCGTAGCGGCGATCCTTGCCCGGGGGTCCGACAGAAATCCGGCCCGCGCGAGGGCCGCGGCCGCATTGTCACCCGTCCGGGCGGCATGGCGACGGGCACACCCGCCGAGCGAGATTTATCGAACACCCGTTTTAAGTTGCGCGAGCCGCCGCGTTCGGTAAGTTGATCTTGATACACATGTTCGACACAGCACGGGGGTTCTGGTGGCGACCACAGTCGCGGCCGCACTGGCCGCTGAGCTCGGCCTGCGCACCGGCGCGGACCTGCGCCGCGCCGCCGCAGGCGGCACCGGGGTCGGTGCCGATACTGCGGCCACGCCCGGCACGGCCGGGGCGGGTCTGGCGGCGCCGCACGGCGCCGCGCACGACGAGAGCCGCACCTCCCCTGCCATCGGGCCCCCGAAAACCATCCTGCCCGTCACCCCCGACATTTCCGCCCTCCTCCCCCACGGCGGCCTCGCAACCGTGACCGCAATCACCGCCACCCGCCGCGGCGCCACCTCCCTCCTCTGGCGCCTCCTCGCCGGCCCCACCGCCGCCGGAGCCTGGTGCGCCCTGGTCGGGCTGCCGCGGGTGTACCCGCTGGCGGCGACCGCGGCCGGGGTCGACCTCGGGCGGGTCGCGCTGGTCGACCCCGCGGGGCGCGTCGCCGAGGCGGCCGGGACCCTCGCCGAGGGCGTCGCCGTGATCGTCGTGCCCAGCGAGGGCCTCAGCCCCGCGCAGGCCCGGCGCCTCACCGCGCGCGCCCGCGGCACCGGCACCTCCATCGTGTGGTGGGAGACCCGGCCCGTGGCCGGGGCCGACACCCGGCTGCAAGTGTCCCGGGCCCGCTGGAACGGCCTGCGCGAGAACGCCGGGCGCCGCTGGGGCTCCGGGCGCATCAACGCCTGCGAACTCGACGTGGCCTCCCGCTGGCGCTCCGGCGGCGTGCGGCGGGCCTCGATCTGGCCCTACGGCGGCATGCCGCCCGAGCACGTCCTCGACCTGCGCGACCGCGCCGTGGAACCGCAGAAGCACCTTGAGCCGCGGCACGCCGCCGAGCCGGGCGGCGGGGCCGCCGCGGTCGTGGACCTGCACGCCCGCACCGCCGGTTCCGAAGGCGGGCGGCCCGCCGGGCCCGGCGCGGCGGGTCCCCCGGCCCGCGCGGGCCGGGGTGAGCGGCGATGACCGTCCGCGTCCGGCGGGCCCCGGGGCGGGTCCTGGTGATGCGGCTCCCCGACTGGGACGGCGAGGACGCCGCCGCGTTCGAGCCGGTGCTGGAGGCCCTCGACCTGCTCACGCCGTACGTCGAGGTCCTGGAGATCGGTTCCGCGGCCGTGCCGCTGCGCGCCGGGGCCGGAAACGAGGCGGCGTTCTGCGAGCGGCTCATCGACACCGTCGCCGGCCTGGTCGGGCAGGACTGCCTCACCGGGGTCGCCGACGGCCTGTTCGCGGCGGTCCTGGCCGCCCGGGACGGCCGGATCGTGCCGCCCGGCGGCGACGCCGCGTTCCTCGCCGGGAGGGACATCACCGACCTCCGCTTCACCGGCCTGGTGGAGCCCGAGACCTGCGAGACCCTGCGGCACTTGGGGATCGATACGCTCGGGACGTTCCGGGACCTCCCGCCGCAGGCCGTGGCCGAGCGGTTCGGCGCGCCCGTGCGGCGGGCCCAGCTGCTCGCGGCCGGGCGCTTCACCCGCCCGCTCGTGCCCCGCCCGGCCGCGCCGGAGCTCACGGTCGCCGAGACCCCCGAGACCCCGTACGAGACGGTGGAGCACGCCGTCTTCGCGGCCCGGCCCCTCGCCGAGCGGCTCCTGCGCGTCCTCGACGAGCGCAACCTCACCTGCACCCGCGTCACCGTCACCGCCCGCACCGGCAGCGGCCTGGAGCGGCGCCGCACCTGGCAGGTCGACCCCGCGATCACCGCCGCCGACCTCTCCCGCCGCGTCCGCTGGCAGCTGGAGGGCTGGCTCGCCGCCGGGCCGCTCGTCCACGGCGGCGACGCGGCCGCGAACGCCGTCACCTCCCTCGAACTCGCCCCCGGCGGCCTGGTCGGCCTCGTCCAGGCCGGGCAGGGCCTGTGGGGCGCCAAGACCGCCGCCGCCGTCAAGGCCGAAGCCGCGCTGCGGCACGCGCAGAGCCTGCTCGGCCCCGAGTCCGTCCGCATCGCCGCTCCCGCCGACGGCCGCGACCTCGATGAGCGGTACGCCAGCGCCGCATGGGAGGTCGAGCCGGTCCCGGCGCCGCCGTCGGGGCCGTGGCCGGGCGGCCTGCCGGACCCGCTGCCGCAGCTGACCGGGACCGGGGAGGACGTCGAGGTCCTCGATGCGGCGGGGGCGCCGGTGACGGTCGCGGCCCGCGGGGACCTGTCGGCGACTCCGGCGCTGGTGTCCTTGGGGGGCAGGCGGATTCGGATCACGGCGTGGGCGGGGCCGTGGCCGGTGGCGGAGCGGTGGTGGAGCGCGGAGGCGCGCCGGTACGCGCGGCTCCAGGTGGAGCTGGCCGACGGGAGCGCGGCCCTGCTGGTCCGCGAGGACGGCCGGTGGCGGGCGGTGGGCTGGTATGACTGACTACGCGGAGCTGCACTGCCATTCGCACTACTCGTTCGCCGACGGCGCCGACGCCCCGGCGGCGCTGGCGGCGGAGGCGCACCGGCTGGGGCTGCGGGGGCTGGCGATCACCGACCACGACGGCCTGTACGCGGTGTCCCAGTTCGCCACGGCCGCAAAGGTGTCGGGTCTGCCGACGGTCTTCGGGGCCGAGCTGGGGCTCGACATGCCGAAGGCGCGGCGCGGGCAGGCCGACCCGGTCGGGCGGCACCTCGTCGTCCTCACCCGCGACCCCGAGGGCTACAAGCGGCTCTCGCGGGCGATCACGGCCGCGAAGCTCGACGGCGGCGAGAAGGACCGCCCCCGCTACGACCTCGACGCGCTCGCGGCGGAGGCGGGCGGGCACTGGCAGGTCCTCACCGGCTGCCGGAAGGGCCCGCTGAACGCGGCGCTGGACGCGGGCGGGCCCGAGGCGGCCGAGCGGGAGCTGCGGCGGCTGGTCGGCCTGTTCGGGGCCGAGCGCGTCGCGGTCGAGCTGACCTGCCACGACCTGCCGGGGGACGTCGAGCGGATGGAGGCCCTCGCGGCGGTGGCGCGGCGCTGCCGGGTCCCGGTGGTGGCGACCAACAACGCCCACTACGCGGCCCCGGCGCGGGCCAAGGCCGCGGCGGCGCTGGCGGCGATCCGGGCCCGCACGACCCTGGACCAGGTCGACCCGTTCCTGCCCGCGAACGCGGGGGCGCACCTGCGCTCGGGCCCGGAGATGGCGCTGCGGTTCGCGGACTTCCCTGCGGCCGTGGAGGAGTCGGTGCGGATCGCCGGGGAGTGCGCGTTCGACCTGGAGCTGCTGAAGCCGCAGCTGCCGCACTTCTCGGTCCCGGAGGACCACGACGACTTCTCCTATCTCGCGACGCTCACCGCGAAAGGCGCGCTGAAGCGCTACGGGCCTCCCGGGGAGGCGACGGCACGGCAGTGGGAGCAGCTCGACAAGGAGCTGCGGGTGATCCGGCGGCTGAAGTTCAGCGGCTACTTCCTCATCGTCGCGGACATCGTCGATTTCTGCGAGCGGAGCGGCATCCTGTGCCAGGGCAGGGGGTCGGCGGCGAACAGCGCGGTCTGCTACGTCCTCGGAGTCACCAATGTGGACCCGGTGGCGTTCGGGCTGCTGTTCGAGCGGTTCCTGTCCGATGAGCGCACCGGGCCGCCGGACATCGACATCGACATCGAGTCGGGCCGCCGGGAGGAGGTCATCCAGTACGTCTACGGGAAGTACGGGCGGGACCGGGCGGCGCTGGTGGCGAACGTGGTCACGTACCGGCCCCGGTCGGCGGTGCGGGACGCGGCGAAGGCCCTGGGGTACGGGCACGACCAGGCGGTGGCGTGGTCGAAGCGGCTGCACCGGTGGAGCGGGATCGATCCCGGTGAGGCCGAGGGCATCCCGGAAGACGTGCAGGCGCTCGCGGGCGAGCTGCGGGACCTGCCGCAGCACCTGGGCATCCACCCGGGCGGGATGGTGCTCACCGAGGAGCCGGTGAGCCAGGTCGTGCCGGTCGAGCCCGCGCGCATGAAGGACCGCACGGTCCTCCAGTGGGACAAGGAGGACTGCGCCGACGCGCACCTGGTGAAGTTCGACCTGCTGGGCCTGGGGATGCTGGAGGCGCTGCACCGCATGTCCGACCTGGTGCGGGACTTCCACGGGCGGGAGGTGCGCCTGTGGAAGCTGCCGCCGGACGAGCCCGAGGTCTACGAGATGCTGTGCCGGGCCGACACCGTGGGCGTGTTCCAGGTGGAGTCGCGGGCGCAGATGGCGACGCTGCCCCGCTTGCGCCCCAGGGTGTTTAACGACCTCGTCGCGGAGGTGGCGCTCATCCGGCCGGGGCCGATCCAGGGCGGGGCGGTTCACCCGTACCTGCGGCGGCGGCACGGCGAGCCGTGGCGCGAGCAGGTGCCGGAGATCCTGCACGAGACGCTCGCGAAGACGTACGGGGTGCCGCTGTTCCAGGAGCAGCTCATGCAGATCGCGATCGTGGCGGCGGGGTTCAACGGCGGGGAGGCCGACCAGCTGCGCCGGGCCATGGGCGCGAAGCGGTCCGCCGAGCGCATGGAGGAGCTGAAGGCACGCCTGTACGCGGGGATGAGAGAACGCGGTATCGAAGGCGCGCAGGCGGATCAGATCTACGACCAGTTGAAGTCGTTCGCGGACTTCGGGTTCCCCGAGTCGCACGCGGCGTCGTTCGCGCACCTGGTGTACGCCTCGGCGTGGCTGAAGTGCCGGTACCCGGCCGCGTTCTACGCGGGGCTGCTGGCGAGCCAGCCGATGGGGTTCTACTCCCCCGCGTCGCTCATCGCCGACGCGCAGCGGCACGGGATCGAGGTGCTGGCCCCGGACGTGAACGCCAGCAAGGAGGTCGCGTCGCTGGTCCCGGCCGAGCGGGCGTGCGAGGCGCCGCTGTACGGGGTCGCGGACCTGCGGCTGGGGCTCGACAACGTCAAGGGGCTCGGCGCCGACGCGGGGAAGCGGATCGCGGCGGCGCGGGAGGAGGGGCCGTTCGCGTCGCTGGCGGACCTGGCGCGGCGGGCGGGGCTGGACCGGGCGCGGATGGAGAAGCTCGCGGTCGCCGGGGCGCTGGGGAGCCTGGAGGCCGACCGGCGCAAGGCCCTGTGGGCGGCGGGCACGGTGGACGAGCGGCCCGGGACGATCCCGGGCACGGGCCCGGCCGCGCCGCCGCCGACGCTGCCGGGGATGAGCGCGGCCGAGCTGGCGCGCGCCGACTACACGGGCCTGGGCCTGTCGGTGGAGACGCACCCGATGGAGCTGGTGCGGGCGGGGCTCGACGCCGACGGCGTGCTCCCGGCCCGGCGGCTCCCGCACATGAAGGACGGCAAGCGGGTCGAGATCGCCGGGATCGTCACCCACCGACAGCGCCCCTCGACCGCGAAGGGCGTGACGTTCCTGAGCTTGGAGGACGAGACGGGCATCGCGAACGTGGTGTGCTCGCAAGGATTGTGGAAGCGGTGGCAGTCGGTCGCGACCGTGGCGAAGGCCCTGCGCATCAAGGGCACGATCGAGAAGGCCGTCGACGCGCACCGGAGCGCGATGCCGATGGTCGTGGCGTACAAGCTGGTCGAGCTGGACCTGAACAGCCCGTCGGCGCCGTCCCGCGACTTCAGGTGAAGCAGTGTCGGTAGGGGTCAGAAGTGCGTGGCGATGCCGAACCTGTCGCGGAGGCGGGCCATGTCGTGGAGGTCGCGTTCGGCGGGCTCGTACCCCTGGTGGAAGTGGGCCTGCTGCTCGGCGGAAAGGCAGGGGACGGGGGTGCCGCCGATGACGCCGGTCGTGAAGCATGCCGCGGGGTAGCGGAACGGCTCGGCTGGTTCAGGGGCGGCCTGGACGGCGGAGCCGTCGGCGGCGAAGCGGAGCGGGTGGCAGTCGATCTCGATGCCGTCCGGTCCGGTCATGACGAACCGGACCGGACGCCAGTCGAGGGTCTCGGCGTAGCCGAGGGAGCGCAGCAGGTCGAGCAGGGCGGGTTCGTGCTCTGCGCGGTGCATGAGGTCGAGGTCGCGGTGGGGGCGGGTCTGCTCGTGCAGGAGGGCGTCGACGCCCCAGCCGCCGCCGATCCACACGTCGACTCCGGCGCCGCCGATCCGGTCGAGGAGGGCGAGCACCTGCTGCGGTCCGATCATGTGCGCGAGGGTACCGGTCAGCCGGCGGCGAGGCGCATGTAGTCGCTGCCGAAGGCGTCGTCGACTTCGGTGGGGTCGAGGCCGTAGCCCATGAGGGAGTGCTCGTGGCGGCGGACGCCGTCGCGGCCGCCGCCCTGGCCGGTGCGGGTGAGGTGCTCGTCGAGGCGGGCCTCGTCGTCGGGGCCCCAGGGGAGGTCGAGCTGGCGGAACAGGTCGGGGACGGCGCTGTGGGGGGAGCCGGTGAGGCGGTGGTACTTGACGTCGATGAAGCGGCCGGGGCGGGCGTTCTCGGCGCGCACGCGGCGGCACTGGTCCATGCCGGAGGCGAGCTCGTGGAGCCACTGGCGGCCGATGGCCCGGGGGTCGACGGCGCCGCGCTTGAGGTGGATGCTGTAGAGGCTCTCCACCATGGAGCACAGCGAGGACATGACGGTGTTGGGGTCGCGGTGGGTGAGGACGATCTGGGCGTCGGGGAAGACGCGGAGGATCGAGTCGAGGTTGAAGAGGTTCCCGGGGTGCTTGAGGACCCAGCGCTGGCGGGGGCGCCCGGCCTGGAGGACCTGGAGGGCGTCGCGCACGAACCGGAAGTCGGTGTCGCGGTCGTACTCGGTGCGGTACCAGTCGAGGTAGCCGGGGAGGGGCGCGACGGTGGTGTGGAACGTGGCGTGGAACTTGAGCCAGTAGTCCTCTTCGGGCCATTCGGCGTTGGTGGGGTGGATGTGCTGCCAGGTCTTGGACATGAGGAGGGTCATGTCGAGGCGCTTCTGGGTCTTGCGGATGCGCCGCTGGCGCTCCTCGGCGTCGGGTTCGAGGCCGAGGTAGTACATCTCCCACAGGTACGGGGCGCGGGCGTGGTCGGACCCGGCGATGATGTGCTGGGTGAGCGTGGTGGCGGTGCGGGGCAGGCCGAGGACGAAGATGGGGCGCTCGACGACCTCGTCGCGGACCTGCGGGTGCTGGGCTTGCAGGCGGCGGACGGTGAGCAGGTTGGAGATGCGGGCCTCGACCATGTCCTTCGCGGAGCGCCAGCCGACGCCGGAGAGGGCGGGGGTGGCGGCCCAGCAGTGGAGGAGGAACCGCAGGCTCTCCATGATGGCGGCGTCCTCGTCGGACAGGACCAGGTCGGTGGTGCCGGAGTCCTTGCGGGCCTTGGCGGTCAGCTTGTCGAAGACGGCGTCCACTTTGTCGTTGCCGCGTGATTCGCCGCGGCGCTGGCCTTCCATGAGGAGGTTGATGACGCCGAGCATCCTGGTGGTGCGCTGCAAGTGAGGTCTCCTTACGGGGTTCGGGGACATCTGGGC
This sequence comes from Glycomyces artemisiae, assembly GCF_003002955.1. GTDB lineage: Bacteria > Actinomycetota > Actinomycetes > Mycobacteriales > Micromonosporaceae > Glycomyces > Glycomyces artemisiae. Next base: position 98,628 of record NZ_PVTJ01000008.1, on the reverse strand, counting down.
GGGGTGCGACCGGTATGGGCGGGGCGGTGGTCTTTGCCGCCCCTCGGTGCGCCACACGATACGCCGCCGCCCCGGTCCCCCGCGTTCAGGTTCGCCGGGGACCGGCTGCGCCGCAATGCATCAGGAGTCGGCGGCGGCGTGCTCCAAGCCGGCGAGGGCCTGGCGGGCCTCGGCGGCGACCTGCGCGCGGAAGCCGTCGGCGCCGAGGGCGAGGACCGCTTCGAGGGCGAGGCGGTGGGCGGCGGGGAGCGCGTCGGCGGCGGCCACGGGGACGTCGGGGGCGATGCCGGTGCCTTCCCAGTTGCCGCCGGAGATGGGGCTGACGGAGCGGGCGGTGGGGATGGTGACCTCCAGGTGGGTGTCCACTTTGAAGCCCTGGCGGGGGTGGGCGCCGCCCCTGGTGCGCTCGCCGACGACGGCGGCGCGGCCGCGCTCCTGGAGGTCGAAGCTGAGGGCTTCGCCGCCGGAGAACGTGATGGCGCTGGTGAGGACCCACACGGGCTTGTCGGGGCCGAATTTCGGGCCGGGGACGTGGGAGGACCACAGCTGGTGGAGGTCGGCCGGGTCGCGGTGGGCCATGCCGGTGAGCTGCACGGGTTCGGGGCCGGTGAGGAAGCCGTAGGCCCAGGCGACCATGTTCGGGTCGCCGCCGAGGCATTCGCGCAGGTCGAGGATGAGCGCGTCGGTCGAGGCGAGGAGGTGGAAGGCGGCGGTGACCTGGTCGCCCGCGACGGCGGGCGGGAACAGGAGCGGCGCGATCTTGAGGAGGCCGACGTTGCCTGGGAGGCGCTGCGCGGCGGCGACGCCGCCGCAGGCGAGGCCGGCCCATTCGGCCATCTGCCGCAGCTGGGTCTCCTCGTCGTCGTGGGCCTCTTCGAGTTCGGCCTCGCTGTGCTTGAGGCGCAGGTGGAGGTCGCCGTTGACCGATTGCAGGTCGGCGGTGACGAGCTCGGCGAGGCGGGCCTGGCCGGCGCCTTCGTAGCGGCCTTCGGCCGCGCGGGCGGCGAGGAGGTCGCCGAGCTCGGCGGCGACCTCGGGGAACACGTAGTGCTCGTGGAGCAGTTTCGCGATCTGCGGGATGACGGCGTTCATGAGAGGGACCTCCATGCGGGGCGGGTGATACCGAGAAGTGAACCACGCCGTTGACAAAGTGTCCAGTTTTCTGGACACTTGATTTCATGGACGAAGCGCACGCCCCCGATCTGACGGTCTCGACCCCGCAGCAGTACCGCGCGCTGGCGCACCCGGTCCGGCACCGGCTCCTGTTCGCCCTCGGGGAGCGGCCCGCGACGCTGAGCGGCCTCGCCGCCGACCTCGGCATCAGCAAGGGCAGCGCCGGGCACCACCTGAAGCTCCTCCGCGAGGCGGGCCTGGTGGTGCTCGACCACGAGCGGCAGGTCCGGGGCGGCACCGAGCAGTACTTCAGGCGCGCCTTCCGCAGGCTGCACTACGAGACCGGCGAGACCACGAAGATCGTCCTCGCGGCCGTCGCCGACGAGATCGTCGCCGACGCCGACGACCCGCTGGTGGTCCTGCGGGGCGTCCGCCTCACCGAGGCCCAGGCCCGGCACGTGCGGGAGACCCTCGAAGCGCTCGTCAACGGCCTTGAGGAGGCCGAGGGCGAGCCCCGCTACGGCGTCCTCGTGGGCCTCTACCGCTCCGGGCAGGCCGGATGACGAACGCGACCGGGCCCGGCCGCGCGGTGCGGCCGGGCCCGGTGGGCGTCGTCAGGGGCTAGTGCGCGGCGAGCGCGGGCTCCTGGCCGTCGACGGCGGGCTTGCGGACCATGAACGCCGCGGCCACGGCGATCACGGCCATGCCCGCGCCCCACAGGAACGCGGTGTGGATGCCGTCGGCCGTGGCGGTGACCGCCTCGGCCCCGGACTCCAGGCTGGCCTTGGTGCCGGTGGTCATCAGGGTGATGAACACGGCGGTGCCCGCGGCGCCCGCGACCTGCTGGAGGGTGGTGAGGACGGCGCTGCCGTGCGAGTACAGCTCCATCTTCAGCGACCCGAGCGAGGACGTCATGAGCGGCGTCATGAGCAGGCTCAGGCTCAGGCTCATGAGGACGTGGATGACGACGACGAACCACACCGGGCTCGCCTGGTCGAGCAGCGTCAGCAGGGCCAGCGCCCCGAACACGCCGAACGAGCCGGGGATGACGAGCGGGCGCGGGCCGAGCTTGTCGTAGAGGCGGCCGACCGTGGGGCCGGTGAGGCCCATGGCGAGGCCGCCGGGCAGGACCACCAGGCCGGTCTGGAACGTGGTGAGCTCCAGGACGTTCTGGAGGTACATGGGCAGCAGGATGAGCGACCCGAACAGGGCGGCCATGGAGACCAGCAGCATGACGACGCCGACGGTGAACGAGCGGGAGCGGAACACGCGCAGGTCCAGCAGCGCCGAGTCGGTGCGCTGGAGGCGCAGCTGCCGGAGCACGAACAGGGCCAGCGCGACCGCGCCCGCACTGATCGCCGCGTACGGCGGGACCGGGGTGTGGGCCCCGGCCGCGGCCTCGCCGATGGAGGAGAGGCCGTAGATGAGGCCGCCGAAGGCGACCGCGGACAGCAGCGCGGAGAGCAGGTCGAACTTCACCGGGCGGGTCTCGCCGAGGTTCTGGATCTTCAGGGCGCCGAGGACGAGGCCGAGGACGGCGATCGGCAGCACCGACAGGAACATCCAGTGCCAGGTGAGCTGGGAGAGGATGAACCCGGAGAACGTCGGGCCGATCGCGGGGGCGACGGCGATGACGATGGTGATGAAGCCGATGGTGCGCCCGCGCCGGTCGGCGGGGACGAACGTCATGACGGTGGTCATGAGCAGCGGCAGCATGACGGCGGTGCCGCTGGCCTGGATGACGCGGGCGGCGACGAGGACGCCGAAGACCGGCGCCGAGGCGGCCAGGATCGTGCCGACGGTGAACAGGGTCATCGCGGCGATGAAGACGGTGCGGGTGGTGAACCGCTGGAGGATGAGCCCGGTCATGGGGATCACCACGGCCATGGTGAGCATGAACCCGGTGGTGAGCCACTGGACGGTGGCGGCGGTCAGGCTGAACTGCTCCATGAGCTCGGGGAGCGCGACGCCCATGATGGTCTCGTTGAGGATCATCACGAACGCGGCCACGAGGAGCACGCCGAGCACCAGTTTGATCTGGGCCGGGACCCCCTCCGAGGGGGCGGTTTCGGCGGGTTCGGCGGACGGCGGTGTGTCGGCCGGTCGCTGGTCAACGCTCATTGGGGGGATCATCCTTCGGGTGTTGTGGACGTGCCGGTGCCGCGCTGTGGTGACGGCGCTGACGCCCCGGAAGTGTCAGTGACTGTCAATCATTGCAGTTGCTACCATCCGACCATGAGCGCCGGTGGGAGTCTGCGAGAAGTGTCACGCCGGGCCGTGCAGTCGCGCATTGCACGGGCCGCCGAGGAGCTGTTCGTCGACAAGGGCTTCGAGGAGACGACGGTCGACGAGATCGCCGCGGCCGTCGGCATGTCGCAGCGGTCGTTCTTCCGGTACTTCGCCTCGAAGGACGAGGTCGTGCTCGACAGCCTGGAGCGGCTGGGCGAGGACCTCGCGGCCCGGCTGGCGGCGCGGCCCGCGGGCGAGCACGAATGGGACTCGCTGCGGCGCGCGTTCGACCCGGTCGTCGAGCGCTTCGGCGACCCAGTATCGCGCGAGCACGACGCCGCGATCCAGCGAATTATCGACCGGTCCCCGCGGCTGCTCGCCTCGTACCTGTGCCGCCTGGAGCTGCTCCAGCGGATGCTCACCGACGCGCTGCTGGCGCGGTCGGAGGACGCGGACCCGGTGGTGCTGCGGGCGATGGTCGGCGGGGCGTTCGCGTGCCTGCACGCGGCGGCGTTCCCCGCGTGCGACCCCGAGGAGTTCGCGCCGTCCCTGGACCGGACGATGGCGGCGCTGCGGCCGGTCGGCGCGAGCTGACTCCGTTTGCGCGAACGCCCGGTGCCGGGCCCCCGCGCGGTGGAAGATCCACTGTGACGGGTGAGGGGGCGCGGTGGGCGATCGGGCGGAACCGGAGGCAGGGCGGCTGGAGCAGTTGGCGCGCAGCGGCCCGTATCTGCGGGTGCTGCTGCTCGCAGGGCTCGTCGGCGTCCCCGTCTCGGCGGTCGCGTTCGCGTTCCTGGCGCTGCTGCACCGCCTGACGGCCCTCGTGTGGGAGGACCTGCCCGCGGATCTCGGCCTCGACCCGGTGCCGTGGTGGTGGCCGGCCCCGTGGCTGCTGCTGGGCGGCCTGCTCACGGGCGCGGCGGTCAAGTGGACGCCCGGCGGGGCCGGGCACCTGCCGATCGACGGCCTCTCGGCCGAGCCCGTCAAGCCCGCGTACCTGCCGGGCGTGCTGCTCGCGGCCGTCGGCGGCCTGCCGCTCGGCGTGGTCCTCGGACCCGAGGCGCCGCTCATGGCCGTGGGCGCGGCGACGGCGCTCATGCTCGCGCGCCGCACGCAGGGCACGCCCGCGGCGGGGATCGTCGGCACGTCAGGTTCGGCCGCGGCCGTCGCCGTGATCTTCGGCAGCCCCCTCGTCGCGGCCGTGTTCATCCTGGAGGCCGCCGGGTTCGCGGGGCCGAAGCTCACGAAGCTGCTGCTGCCGTGCCTGCTGTCGGCGGGCGTGGGCGCGCTCATCTTCACCGGGCTCGGCGCGTGGACGGGCCTGCCGGTGTCGTCGCTGGAGCTGCCGGGCCTGCCGGACGCGACGCTGCACGTGACCGACCTGCTGTGGACGGTCCCCGCGGCCGTGGCGATCGCGGTCGGCGTCAGGGAGGTCCACGCGCTCGGCAGGCGCCTCGCGCCGGTCGCGCAGCGGCGGCCGATGGCCATGGCGCTCACCGCGGTCGCGGTGACGGCGGTGTGCGCGGGCGCGTACGCGCTGCTCACGGGCCGCTCCCCCGTCGACGTGCTCCTGTCGGGGCAGGACTCGCTCGCGGACCTGAGCCGGGACCCGGAGGCGTTCGGGATCGGCGTGCTCGTCGCGGTCCTGGTGTTCAAGGGCGTGGCGTACGCGGTGTCGCTGGCGGCGCTGCGCGGCGGCCCGATCTTCCCCGGCGTGTTCCTCGGCGCGGCCGCGGGCGTCCTGCTCAGCGCGCTCCCCGGGTTCGGGGCGGTGCCCGCGCTGGCGGCGGGCATGGCGGCGGCGACCGCGGCGGTCCTGCCGCTGCCGGTGTCGGCGGCGATCCTGGTGACGCTGCTGCTCGGCGCCGACGCCGCGTCGATGACCCCGGTGGTGCTCATCGCCGTCGTCGTCGCGTTCGTGACCGGCCGGGTCCTCGACCGGTCCCGGACCGGGGAGGCGGCGTGAAGCGGCTTCCGGCGCCGTGGCGGTACGCGGCCATGTGCCTCGCGCTCGCGGTCGCCTACGCGATCGTCCCCGTCAACGCCGGCGCCGACCCCGGTGTACTGGTCCTGCGGTGGGCTGTGACCGCGGCGATGCTGGCGACGATCGCGGTCTTCGCCTACTGGGAGGCCGAGCGCCAGCTCCGCGACCCGGACGCCCCGCTGGGCGGGCTGCTCGTGGCGATCCTCGGCGGGGTCCTCGTGTTCGCGCTCGCCGACTACGGCGTCGCGGTCCACCGGCCCGACGAGTTCGCCGGGCTGGCGACCCGCATCGACGCGCTCTACTTCGCGCTGAGCACGCTCCTGACAGTGGGCTTCGGCGACGTCCACGCCCAGGGGCAGATCGCGCGGGCGCTGCTGACGGTGCAGATGGCGTTCAACTTCACCGTGATCGCCGCGTCGGCGTCGCTCATGGCCCGCAAGCTGACCGCGCGGGCCCGCCAGCGCGGGGCCCGTCACTCCAGCCGGTAGCCCACGCCCGGGGTCGTCGCGAGGACCGCGGGCGCGCCGAGCTTGCGGCGCAGGCGGCCCACGGTGACGGCGACGGTGTTCGTGAACGGGTCGGCGTGCTCGTCCCACACCTGCTCCAGGAGCCGCTCGGCCGAGAGGAACCCGGGGCTGGCGTGCATGAGGGCCTCAAGGACCGCGAACTCCTTCACCGACAGGGACAGGACCCGGCCGTCGCGGACCGCGGTGCGCCGCACCGGGTCCAGTTCGATCCCGGCGACGCGGAGCGTGCGCGGGCGGGCGTCGGGGCGGCGGCGGGCGAGGGCCTGGACGCGCAGCACCAGCTCGGGGAAGTGGAACGGCTTCGGCAGGTAGTCGTCGGCGCCGAGGACCAGGCCGGAGACGCGGTCGTCGGGGGCGCCCGCCGCGGTGAGCATGAGGATCATGGGCCGGTCGGGGCGGTCGGCGACGAGGCGGCAGACCGCGTCGCCGTGCAGGCCGGGGAGGTCCCGGTCGAGGACGAGCACGTCGTAGGCGGTGCAGCCGAGCTTCTCGGCGGCGGCGAGGCCGTCGAAGGCGAGGTCGACGGCCAACCCGTTGTCGCGCAGGCCCTCGGCGACGACTTCGGCGAGGGCGCGGGCGTCTTCGACGACGAGGACCCTCATCGCGGGGCCTCCGGGAGATCGACCGTCGCGGTGAGGCCGCCTTCGGGTGCGGCGGTGAGCGTGAGGGCGCCGCCGTGGGCGGCGGCGACGGCGTGGACGATCGCGAGGCCGAGCCCGGAGCCGCGGTCGGAGCCGGTGCGGTCGGCGCCGAGGCGGTGGAAGGGGCGGACCAGGTCGTCGACGGCGGCCTGGTCGAGGACCGGGCCGGAGGACCGGACCGTGAGGCGGACCTTGCCGTCCGCGGGCGCGGTGGCGACGGCGATGGCGCCGTCCGGTCCGTTGTGGTCGACGGCGTTGTCGATCAGGTTGCCGACCATGCGGGCCAGGAGTGCGGTGTCGCCGCGGACGCGCGAGCCGGGTTCGGCGGCGGTCGTGACGGTGAGGCGGGCAGTGGCGATGTCGTCGGCGCGCGCCTCGATCGCGGCGGCCGCGACGGCGGCGAGGTCCACGGTGTCGTCGGCGGCGACGGCGCCGTGCTGGGCGCGGGCGAGCGCGAGGAGGCCGTCCAAGAGCCGGTCGACCTGGTCGAGCTGGGGCCGCAGGCGTTCGGCGAGCGCGGTGACGGACGCAGGGGCGGCGGGCTTGGCGGCGGCGACGTCGACGGTGGCGCGCATGGTCGCGAGCGGGGTGCGCAGCTCGTGGGAGGCGTCGGCGGCGAAGCGGCGCTGCGCCGCGAAGGACGCTTCGAGGCGGCCCAGGAGGTCGTCGACGGTGTCGGCGAGGTCGGTGACCTCGTCGCGCGGACCGGGGAGGGCGAGGCGGCGGTCCAGGTGCTCGGCGGTGATCCCGCGGGTGACGGCGGTGATGCGCCGCAGCGGCCGCAGGACCCGCTTGGCGAGGACGCGGCCGACCAGGAGCGACACGACGACCATGAGCGCGAACGCGCTCAGGCAGGCGGTGAGGATCTGCCGGGAGTGCAGGTCGTCCAGTTCGGCGAGCTGCCGCTGGAGGGCCGCGACCTGATCCTCGGGGCTCGCGGTCCCCTGGCCGGGCGCCGGCTGCGTGTCGGCGAGGTCGCCTCCGGAGAGCGCGAACACGAGCGCGAGGAGCCCCGCCCCGCAGATCAGGAACGCGGCGCCGTACAGGACCGTGAACCGCGTCCTCGTCTTCACCATGGCTCCAAGGATGCCCGCGCGGGGATAACAGGGGCCTAACGGGTTCGGTGCGGCCCGTGTCATCGACGAGCGCGTAGAACTCCCGGCATGAAGACGCAACTGCACGCCACGTGCGCGGCCGTCGGCCGCACCGTCAGGCACTGCCCGCGGGCCCTGGGGGCGCTGCGCCGCCCCGCGCGGCTCATCGCCCTCGCCGCCGCCGCGGCGGTCCTCGTCGGACTCGCGCTGCTCACGGCCGCGGGCAGCCGGTCCTCGTGCGAGGGCCCCTGCCCGCAGACGCCCGCCTCAAGCGACGGGACGGCCGTCGCCGACCGGTTCTGGTTCGTCCACCGGGGACTCGGCCCGGACGGGTCGGTCACGGTGCGGCTGGCCGACATGACCGGCACCATCACCTACCCGCCGCCCGACCACGACGAGATCGTCCCTGGCCTGGTCCCGTGGGCGAAGACCGGGATCATCGTCAAGGACGGGCTCGACCAGGGCTCCGATTACGCCGCGCTCATGCTCACCGGGGAGCACGGGGTCCGGTTCCAGCACGGGTACATCGAGGACGTCGCCGGGCCCGCCGTCGAGCCAGGGACGCCGGTGTGGCTGCGGCTGGACCGGGACGGCGACCGGATCACCGCCTCCGCGTCGATGGACGGGCAGACGTGGGAGGAGGTCGGGACCGCGGTCCTCGACGGGCTCCCCGAGACCGTCCAGGCGGGCATGTTCGCCGCCTCCCCCGGCGACTTGACCGTGCGCGAGACGGCTTGGGGCGCTGGGCTTCCGGAGTCGCGGTTCACGCAGGCCGTCGGCGTGTTCGACAACGTCGCGGTCGAGGGCGGCGCAGGTGGGTGGGCCAACGAGTCGGTCGGACAGATGAACCAGACCGACTGGGAAAAGCTCCACAACCCCTCCGGCGGCGTCGAGGACGGCGGCACCTGGACCGTGAGCGGCACCGGCGACATCGGGCCCGCGGGGGTCGAGGGGATCGCCACGGTGGACCGGCTCCTGGCGGGCCTGCCGTTCGCGCTGGCGGTGCTGGTCGTGGCGGCAGCCCGGTTCGGGGCATCTCGGGAGGCGCTGACACGCAGCGACCTCGCGGCCCGCGCGACCGTGCTCGGGACCGCGGTGTTCGTGGTCGGACTGGTCGCGGCGGGCGTCGCGATCGGGGCGGGGACCGCAGTGCTGGAAGGCAACGGGGTGCCGGTCGAACCGCTCCCGGTGCGGGACGCGGCGCGGATCGCGGCCGGGGCCGCAGCGGCGCTCGCGCTGAGTGCGGTGCTGGCGTTCGCGATCGGCGCGTGGCTGCGCCGCAAGTGGACGGCCGCGGTGGCGGCGGTGGTGCTCATCGCGGTGCCGCTGGCGGTCGGCGTACTGCCGCTGCTGCCCGACGCGGTCGCGCAGTGGCTGCTGCGGACCACTCCGGCGGCGGTGTTCGCGCTCAAGCAGGCCGTGGTCGAGTACCCGCAGGTGACCGGGCACTACGTGCCCTCGGCGGGCTTCTATCCGCTGCCGGGCTGGGCCGGAACAGCGGTGCTGCTGGCGTACTTGGCGGTCGCCGGGTGGCTGGCGGCGCGGCGCGCGGTGCCGGTCCGCGCGCCGCGGCCGGTCAGCGCCGGAGTGCTCGCACGGTGATCGCGGCCGCGACCAGTCCGGCGCTCACCAGCGCCGGGCCGGTCGGCCCGGCGGCGTCGTAGCCGAACCCGGCGAGGACCGGGCCGAGCATCGCGCCGACGTTGAGCGCGGCCGTCGCGTAGGACCCGCCCATGGTGGGCGCGTCCTGCGCGGCGGCCATGATGCGTCCGATGAGCGTGGAGCCCACCGCGAACGCGAGCGCGCCGAGCGCGAACGCCAAGGCCGGCAAGGCGGCCGGAAGGAGCGCGAGCGCGAGCCACCCGGCCAGGAGCAGCGGCCCGCCCCAGGCGAGGAGGGCCCGCCAGTGGCGGTCGGCGAGGCGCCCGGCGGCGAGGACGCCGAGGAACGCGCCGATCCCGAACAGCGCCAGCACGAGCGGGACGCGGCCCGAGGCGAGTGTCCCGAGGTAGGTGTAGGCGCCGAATGTGGCGCCGTTGACGAGGACGCCGAGCGCGAGGACGTGGAGCACGCTTGGGCGCTTCAGGACCGCCAGTTCGGTCCGCAGGGCGACCGGGCCCGTCGCGGCGGACCGGTCGGGGACGGCCAGCGCGACGGCCACGAGCGCGGGGACGGCGAGGGCCGCGACGGCCCACAGGGTCGCGCGCCAGCCGAGGGCCTCGCCGAGGACGGCCCCGGCCGGGACCCCGGCGACCAGGGCGAGCGTGGTGCCGCCCAGGAGGATCGAGAGGGCCCGAGCGCGGGAGTCGGCGGGGACGAGGAGCGCGACGGTGGCGAGGGCGACGGCGAGGAACCCGGCGTTGGCGAGCGCGGCGACCGCGCGGGTCGCGAGGAGCACCGCGAACGAGTCGGTGAGGGCCCCGGCGACGTGGGCGGCGATGAACAGGGCGAGGAACGCCGCGAGCGAGGCGCGCGGGGGCCAGCGGCGCCCGGCCGCGGCCATGAGCGGCGCGCCGACGACCATGCCCGCGGCGAACGCGGAGGTCAGGAGCCCGGCGCGGGCGACGGTGAGGTGGAGCTCGGCGGCGATGTCGGGCAGGAGCCCGGCGAGCATGAACTCCGAGGAGCCTTGCGCGAACACGGCGACGGCGAGCATGTACAGGACGAACGGCATGAGTGTGTCTCTCCGGAAGAAGCGGACGGTCGGCTGGGGACCGCCGCGGCGCCGGGCGCGCGGAGAGACGGCCCCGCTCGTCGAGCGGGGCTGGAAGTGGTCTCACACGGGCGTCAGGGCCGCCGGCGGTGCGGCGGCCCGGGTCTGGACGCTTCGGGTGAGGACATGGCGCCGAACTTATCACGGGCCCCGGACGGGCCCGCAATGCTTTTTCAGGCGAGCAGGGCGGCGTAGAGGGTGAGGCCGGGCCCGAAGGCGAGCATCACGATCGGGCCGTCCGGGGGCCCGGCCCTGAGGATCTCGTCGAGGACGAGGAGCACCGTCGCCGAGGAGCAGTTGCCGTGCTCGGCGAGGACCTTCCGGGACGGGTCGAGGGCGGAGGGAGCGAGGTCGAGCCCGGCGGCGACGGCGTCGAGGACGCGGGGCCCGCCGGGGTGGACGGCCCACCCGGCGACCTCGGACCGGTCGAGGCCGTGGCGGGCGAGGAGGTCCTTCACGAGCGGGCCGACGTGCTCGCTGAGGGCTTCGGGGACCTCCGGAGAGAGGCCCATGCGGAAGCCGAGGTCGGTGACGCGCCAGGTCATGTGGCCGCGGCGGACGGTGTCGGTGCGGGCGGCGACGTCGACGACGCGCAGGCCCGGCCCGTCCTCGGGGCGCACGACGACCGCGGCGGCGGCGTCGCTGAACAGGGCGTGGACGACCGCTTGGTCGATGTCGCGGGTCGCGGGCTGCACGTGCAGGGAGGTGAGCTCCACGCACAGCAGGACCGCGGGCCGCCGGTGGGCGGCCGTGTAGTCGGCGACGGCGCCGAGCGCGGGGATCGCGGCGTGGCATCCCATGTGCCCCACCAGGAGCCGCCGCGCGTCGGCGCGCAGCGGCAGTGTCCGGGCCAGTTCGATGTCGGTGCCGGGCGTGCCGTAGCCGGTGCAGGTGGCGACGGCGAGGAGGCCGATCTCGTCGGGTTCGGTGCCCGCGGCGGCGAGGGCCTGGCGGACGGCGCGCAGGCCGAGCGCGGGCGCGCGTTCGGCGTAGCGGCGCATCCGCTCCTCAGTGGACCAGTCGGCGGCGTCGGCGAGCTCGAACGGCGCGGTGGTGGAGTGGCGGCGGGCGACCCCGGCGGTGTCGAACATGCGCGCGGCGATGCGGCTGCCGTTGAAGTGTGCGCGGAACACGTTGTCCCACAGCCAGTCCTGCTCGTACTGGGGCGGCAGGGCCATGCCGATTCCGGCGAGGCCCGCGGTCACCATCGCGGCACCGCCGTGTCGTGGTCGGGGTCGGCGCCGAGGGCGGCGGCGCCGAGCCAGTCGGCGCACACGTCCGAGGTGGCGGGCTGGAGGGCGCCGCAGCGGGCGTCCCGGTAGAGCCGTTCGAGCGGGTGCCCGCGGCGCGAGGCGGAGGTCCCGGCCGCTTCGAGGAGCGACGAGGCGACCTGGAACGCGGTGTCCCCGGCGGTGAGCTTCGCGCGCCACACCCACCGGTTGGTGTCCTCCTCCCCCGGTGCGGCGTCGATGCGCCGGGCCGCCTCGGCGACCACGAGTTCCGCGGCGGCGACCGCGGCGTCGGCGCGGCCGATGCGGGCCCGCACAGGCGCGAGCGCGTCGAGGCCGCGGCCCCGGATGTGGGCGGCGGCCGCGTCGACGGCGGCGTGCGCGACCCCGGTGTAGACGGCGGCGTAGGAGGCGACGAGCCACTGCGGCATCGCTTCGGCGAGGAGCAGCGCGAGGCCCTCGACGCCGCCGAGCAGCGCGTCCTCCCCGACTTCGACGTCGAAGTGGACGTCGTGGCTTCCCGTGGCGCGCATGCCGAGCGAGTCCCAGGTCTCCTCGACGCGGAGCCCAGCCCCGGCGGGCACGAGGAAGTGCGAGACGAGCGGCTCCTCGGACTCGGCGTCGCGGGCGGTCACCAGGTAGGCGTCGGCGTGCCCGGCGCCGGACACGAACGCCTTCGCGCCGGTGATGCGGAAGCCGTTCGCGCTGCGGCGGTAAGCGGTCGTGGTCTTCGACAGGCGCGAGCCGCCGCCGCGCTCGCTCATCGCGACCCCGTAGAGGGCGCCGTCGGCGGCCGCGGCGAGGGCCTTGTCCCTGGCGGCGAAGAAGCTCTCGGGCGCGCCGAGGGCCCGCACCAGGTGCTCGGGGGTCTGCGCGAGCGCGCCCGTGACCGAGGCGTGCATGTTGAAGATGAGCGCCGTCGAGCCCGCGCCCCGCGCCAGCGCCGCCGCGACCGCCGCGTACTCGGCGAACGAGGCCCCGGCGCCGCCGAGCCGCTCGGGCACCATGAGCCCGGTCAGGCCCGCCTCCCGCAGCTCCGCGAAGTCCGCTTCGGGGAAGCGGCCCCGCTCGTCGTGGGCCGCGGCCCGGTCGGCGAACCGCGGGGCGAGCTCGCGCGCCAGCGCCAGCGCGCCGCCGCCCTTGGACTCGGTCGGTGCTGGCATGCGCTCACTCCTCAGGCCGAAGGGACCCCAGTATGGAGGAGGAGGACGACGTCGACAAGGGCCACGAGGAGCACGGCGCGGAACGCGGCGCGCGAACCGGCCTTGCGGCCGAGGGCGAGTCCGGCGGCGAGAACGAGCGCGGCGAAGGGGACGGCGGCCAGGACCAGGGCCGAGGGCGGGCCGGGCGGGCCGAACGCGAGCAGGACGGAGGCGGCGAGGACGAGCGCTGCGGCGAGGAGCCGTGTCGCCAAGGGGCCCAGGCGGTGCGGGAGGCCGCGCACACCGGTGGCGGCGTCGTCGGCGAGGTCGGGCAGGACGTTCACGAAGTGCGCGGCGCAGCCGAGGGCCGCGGCGGCGGCCATGAGCCACAGCGGCGGCCAGGGGGAGCCGGGCTCGCCGAGGGACACGATCGCCGGGAGCATCCCGAAGGAGAACGCGAAGGGGACCACGGAGAACGGCGTGGACTTGACGCCGAGGTCGTAGGCCCACGCGGAGGCGAGGGCCGCGAGGTGTGCGAGTGCGGCGGGGACGCCGGAGACGAGGGTGAGCAGGACCGCGGCGGGCGCCGAGACGGCGATGGCGGCGGAGGCGATGGCGGGGTGGAGTTCACCCGAGGCGAGGGGCTTCCCGGCGCGTTCGGCCTGGGCGTCGCGGGGCGCGTCGACGAGGTCGTTGAGCCAGCCGACCGACAGCTGGCCGAGGAGGATCGCGACCGCGATGGCGATGATCCCGGGGACCGACCAGCCCGCGGAGGCGGCGAGTCCGGCGGTGACGAGGGTGACGGCGAGGGCCGGAAGCGGATGGGACGCAAGGACGAGCGCTCGGAGCATCGCCGCGGCCGTTGTCATCGGATCAGTGTGCCACCCTGGCGGTATGCCACGCCAGACCCGCATTGCGAACGACCCCGCGCTGTACGACCGGCTCGCCGGGGAGTGGTGGCGCCCGCGGGGCGTCTTCGCGGTGCTGCACTGGCTCGCGGCGGCGCGCGGCGCGCTCGTCCCGGCCCCGGAGCGGCCGGGCGCGGTCCTGGTGGATCTCGGGTGCGGGGCGGGGCTGCTCGCGCCGCACGTGGAGGGCTATGTGCATGTGGGCGTTGACGTCTCGCGCGAATCGCTGGCGCTGGCGCGGAAGCACGGAGTCATGGCGGTGCGCGCCGACGTGGCGGCGGTGCCGCTGCCCGACGAGTGCGCCGACGTGGTGGTGGCCGGGGAGATCCTGGAGCACGTCCCGGACCTGGCGGCGGTCGTCGCGGAGGCGTGCCGGCTGCTGCGACCGGGCGGGCTGCTGGTGGTCGACACGCTCGCGGCGACCGCGCTGTGCCGGTTCCTGGCGATCGGTGTGGCCGAACGCATTCCGCGGATCGCGACGCGCGGCGTCCACGACCCGGCGCTGCTGGTGGACCGGCGGGAGCTGGTGCGCGAATGCAGGAGGCACGGCGTGGCGTTGACGCTGCGCGGGATCATGCCGCACCTGGGCGATGCGGCGCTGTGGCTGGCGCGGCGGCGCGAGGCCGTGCGGATGGCGCCGGTGCCGACGACGGCGGTGCTGTTCCAGGCGTGGGGCGTGAAAGGGGCCCGCCCGGAGGCGGGCCCCGGTCGCTAACTCAGGGTGAAGCTGATGAATCTCGGTTTGTAGATGCTCGGGTCCTGGTAGTGGGAGCCCTCCTCGGTCATGCGGCTGTCGAAGGTGTTCACGTTGTAGGACATGACGAACCGGTTCCCGGAGCTGATCGTCGGATGCAGGTGCGCGTTGTACGCGAAGACCCGCTCGTCGCCGTAGGAGCCGAACAGGCCCGTCTCCGGCATCGAGTAGACGAGGCTCTGGTTCGTGAACGGCCCCGCCGGGGAGCAGGACGTGTACGCGAACACCTGGTTGTTGAACGCGAGCGTCGAGTCCTGGGTGACCAGCACGAACTGGTTGTTCCACTTGGTCACCGAGTACTCGTTGGCGATGCCGTTGAGGCCGATGCCGGTGTCCGACTCGTACGCGGTCCACCCGTCGGCGGTCCAGTACTGCCACTTCGCGGTCGCACCCAGGTCGGAGCCGTGGACGCGGGCGATGCGCTGCTTCTTGTTCGTCGGCGCGTCGGCGATCCCGTAGATGTACGTGTAGCCGTCCCCGGACTGGCTGGCCGGGAGCAGCGCCGAGCCCCACGCGCCCGCCTGCGAGGGCAGGGCCTCGACCCGCAAGGGGTCCTTCAGGTTCGAGAGCGAGAACGTGGCGACGACGTTCTGGTCGAACCGCCAGTCCCAGTCCCCGGTGCCGAACCGCAGGTACTCCTGGAAGATCACCTGCAGGTAGTCGGTCCCGTTCTGGCGGGAGATCATCCCGTCGCCGAGCCAGTACCAGTGGTTCGCCTCCGGCGGCGGCATGATCGCCTCCGGGTTCGCGGCCGTGCCGCCCTGGATGGTGGTCAGACCGCTCCCGTCCTGCCGCACGAACGTGGAGTTGATCAGCGGCGCGGTGACCGGTCTGGTGCCGTCGCTGTTGAGCGGCCCCAGGAACGTGTCGGAGAACAGCCACAGCACGTCCCCGTCGGGCAGGCGCACCGAGTAGGTCGAGTCGCCGCCGGTCCAGCCGTTCGGGGTGGTCGCGGCGTAGTCGAGGAACTGCTGCTCGGGCGCGACGCCGTCGTCCTGGAGGTTCGAGACGTCCAGGTTCGAGAGCGTGCAGGAGGGGTGGTCGAGCGGCACGAGGGCCCTGGCGCGGAAGCGGTACTCGCGGCCGTCGCCGTCCGCCTCCACCGAGTTCGTGTTCAGGTCGGTGCGGGTCGCGACGAGCGTGACGACCATCGGGTAGGCGAAGTCGGTGATCGTGATGACGTTGCTCGCGTCGGGGTAGACCGCCCTTGCGGCCGTCGGATATTCAGAGAGGCTCCCCGGGCTGCCCTGCGCGGACCAGACCATCGCCACGTATTCGAGGTCGTCCCGGTCCTCAGTCGAGATCGTGAGGCGGGACCGGTAGCCGTTCGTCGGGTCGCCGGAGTTCTGGACCGCCGCGAAGTCGAAGTAGGCGGACCCGCCTGGCTCCATCTCGGCCGTGTACGTCTCCTGCGTGCCCATCGGGACGGCGCGGGTGGTCCGGTTCGGGCGGTACTCGCCCAGCAGGTGGTCGTCGGTGCGGGAGTCCCCGGCCAGGTAGGAGCGCCACAGGTCGCGCTCCTCGTCGTCGTAGCCGTACCCGGCCATCGGGTTCGGCGGGGCGCCGCCCTGCTCCTCGGCGAGCCGGTAGTTCGCCACCGAGAAGCCCAGGAGGGTCGAGGGGATGTCGAGGCCGTACCCGGTGAGCACGGCCTTGATCGCGGTGATCGGCGTCGAGTCGTGGTCGCGGATGTGCTCCCAGGTCTTGCGGACCGCCGCGGTGCTGCCGGTCTGCTCGTTCAGGTAGAACGCCAGGATGAACGTGCTGTACTGCCTCGAACTCCCCAGGGCCTCGGCGGCGTTGAGGGCGCGGCCGGGGTCGCCGAGGAACTCCGGGAGCGCGCGGGCGTACATCATCGCGGCGGTGGGGTTGCGCGGGTCGTACGGCTGGAGCCGGTAGGACATGAGCGCGGCCCACTCGGCCGTGGACTCCATCCACCAGTTCATGGTCTTGAAGTCGCTGCCGCCCATCCAGTCCCGCACGTAGGCCCAGCCGATGTCGCCGGTGTCGTCCCAGTACTGGTACTGCACGACGTGGAAGAACTCGTGCCGGGGCAGGTAGTCGTAGTTGTCGTCGTCGTGCAGGCCCGGGTCGGAGGGCAGGATGATCATCGGCTGGCTGTTCGCCCCGAACGGGAGCGTGAACGCCCCGCCGTCGAACCAGCCCTCCTGGGTGTCGTTGAGCCCCACCACGACCGCCCAGGGGCCGGAGCCGGGGTCGACGTCGTAGCCCATGCTGCGGTAGGCGGACTGGGCCTCGTCGATCGCGTTGATCATGTCGACGACGGCGTAGGGGCGGCCGTTGGCGCCCGCGTCGGCCGGGACGCCGCGCGTGTCGCCGGGGCTGTCCTTGATGTCGTAGAGGAACACGAAGTCCCCGGCGAACGCCTGGCACTCGTAGTCGTGGAAGTTGTAGTTGTACGAGGAGGCGCAGTCGTCGGCCGCCGCGGTCGCCGCGTCCTCCATCGCGAACGGCTCGGCGCCGAGCGACTCGGCCGTGATCGCCTGGCGGACGGGGCTGTTGCCGGGCGCGAGCGCGGCGGCGAACCCCTCGTCCGGTCCCGCGAACTCGGCGTCGCCGGGGTCGGTGAACGCGTCGAACGCGTCCTGGTCCCACGGCTCGGGCTCGGCGACGCCCTGCTGCTGCAGGTCGGGAGTCTCCTCTGGGGGTGCGGCGGCCGGCGGGGCCGCCTGGGCGGGCTGGATGACCAGCAAACTGACGAATACCGCTGCGGTGCAAGCGATCGGAAGCCTTCTCAAGACTGCCCTCCGTCCCGTTGGTATCGATACCAATGAGTATCGACATCAGTGAGTATGGCAGTGTGGAGGGTCTTCCCGATAGACCTCAATGGAGGCGATTTCGGGGCGCACGGGACCGGTCCCGCCGCGCCCCGACTACAGTGGCGGCGAACGGGAGGAGCGTGCCGTGCGCGAGCTGCGCGAACAGTCGGGGATCGTCGTCGGGCACCTGGTCGACACCAGCTTCTTCACCGTGATCGTCTACTCGCGCGAGACGAAGCGCTTCGCGACCACCCCGGTCCCCTACCGGCGGCCCGCCGCGGGCGAGGAGGTCGGCGAGGTCCGCTGCGGGACCTGCGGGGCGGAACTGCTGCTGCGCGTCCGCAGTGTTGCGGAGACGAAGCGGATCCGCAAGCGGCACTTGACGGTGGCGCTGGCGGGGCTCGCGCTGTCGGCCGCGGCGGCGGTGTTCGGGTCGCTGGTGTACCTGCCGCTGGCCGAGCCGCTGGGGAAGATCGTGCTCCTCGCGTTCCTGGCAGGGCTGCCCGTCGTGGGGATCGCCGGGTGGCTGTGGTGGAAGGAGGACGGCGTGCGCCTGCACTCGGCGGGCGTGTCGACCGACCGGACGCACTGGCGCCTCGACGGGGCGCTCCCCTACCGGGCCGCTCCCTGACCGGGGTCCCACAGGCCCCGCGCGGTGCCCTCCTCGACGTGCCGCTCGTAGACGACGACCTTGCGGTGCACCACGTCGAGGCAGGCCTCCAGCTCGGCGATCTTCGCCCGCACGTCGGCCTCGTGCTGCTTGAGGAGCTTCAGCCGCTCCGCCTCGTTGCCGGGCCCGGCGCCGACGAGCGCCGCGAACTCGCGGATGCCCGCGATCGGCATCCCCGAGTCCCGCAGCCGGTTCAAGAGCACCAGCCACTCGACGTCGGCGGCGTCGAAGACCCGGCGGCCGCCGCCGGAGCGCGGGATGTCGCGCAGGAACAGGCCCTCGCGCTCGAAGTACCGGAGCGCGTGCACGCTCAGACCGGTCGCCTTCGCGACCTCGCCGATCGAGAGCCCCTCGTCCATGCGGGCCATCCTAGCGTGACCTCGGCATTCGCCGTACTTTAGCGATCCACCGGCGTTCACCTGTCGAAATGGTTTGTCGAACCGGCCGATCGGATGCAAGCTGGTCCGGTGCCCGGTCCGCCGCGGGCACCCCTGTGCCCACGATCCGATTGGACCGCCGTGACCGAGACCCCCCTGCGCGAGCGCTTCGGGCGCACCGACCCGGTGCTGGCCCACTGGCGCAACGCCGTGTTCACGATCTTCGCCCTCTCGGGCTTCGTGTTCGCGAACTGGGCGGCCCGGGTGCCGAACATCCGCGACATCCTCGGCGCCTCCACGCAGGAGATGGGCTTCCTCATCCTCGGCATGGCGGGCGGCGCGATCCTCGGGCTCGTCGCCTCCAGCCACGTCATCACCCACGTCGGCGTCAACCGGGCGATCCGCTGGTTCCTCGCGGCCGCCGCGGTCGGCCTCATCGCCGCCGGACTCATCGCCGGATTCGTCCCCGGCTTCTGGCTCCTGTTCGCGGCCCTGATGGTCGCGGGCGCGGGCAACTCGGTCCTCGACGTGGCGATGAACGTCGCCGGGGCCGCCAACGAGCGGCGCATCGGCAAGACCCTGATGCCGATGTTCCACGCCGGGTTCAGCGTCGGCACCATGCTCGGCGCCGGGTGCGGCGCGCTCACCGAGCAGCTCGGCGTCCCCGTCGCCGCCCACCTCGGCGTCGTCGGCGCGCTCGTCATCGCCGTCGACCTGTGGGTGGTGCGCTACCTCCAGCCCGCCGAGGAGCCGCACGAGACCGAAGGGGAGCCCGCGGGCTGGCGGACCCGCCTGTCCGCGTGGACCGACCCGCGGATCATCCTCATCGGCCTCATCATCCTCGGCATGGCCTTCACCGAGGGCACCGCGAACGACTGGCTCGGACTCGCGATGGTCGACGGCTACGGCCTGACCAACCCCGGCGGCGCCGCGGTCTTCGCCGTCTTCGTCACCGCCATGACGGCCGGGCGCCTCTTCGGCGGCGCCGCCCTCGACCGCTTCGGCCGCGTCCCGGTCCTGGCCGGGTCCGCCCTCCTCGCGTTCGCCGGGCTCCTCCTCGTCATCATCGGCCCCACCGCCCCGATCGCCATCGCCGGAGCGGTCCTGTGGGGCGTCGGCGCCTCCCTCGGCTTCCCCGTGGGCATGTCGGCAGCCGCCGACGACCCCCGCCGCGCCACCGCCAACGTCGCCGCCGTCGCCACCATCGGCTACATGGCCTTCCTCGTCGGCCCGCCCCTCATCGGCCTCCTCGGCGACGAAGTGGGCCTGCGCAACGCCTTCCTCGTCGTCCTCGTCCTCGTCGCAGTGGCCCTCATCTGCTCCCCCGCAGCCCGCAAACCCAAGCACCTCACCGAGAACTGACCGAGATCTGACAATGCATTGAACAGGCGGACGAATCGAATCGTCCGCATCTGCCGCCCCACTCTGCTCACGCATGTGAGAAAGAGTCCGATCCGCGTGCGTTTATGATTCCGGAACGAGTTCCTTTCCGCGGGACTGGAAGCTCGGGTCCACACGTTCCGCCGAAACGTGGGAATATCGATTTGTCCCTTCGGCGTGTTCTATGCGAATACGCAAGCACGAACACAAGGAACACCAGTCATGAAGCGCCCCGATGCTCCGTTCATTCCTCCCCGCCAACGCCGGTCGCCGGAGTCGATGCCGATCACGTGCGACGTGGTGGTGATCGGCGCCGGGCCGGCCGGACTCGCCGCCGCCGCTGCTCTGGGGCCCACCGGATCCCGCACAGTGGTCCTCGATCAGGGAAGGCCGCTGCATGAACGTGATCCGGCGGAGCCGGACGACCTGACCTCGGGAGCGGGCGGCGCCGGGCTCTATTCGGACGGGAAATTCTCGTTCTTTCCCTCTGCCACGGCGCTGTGGAACCTCGGCCCCGAATCCGCGCTCCGCACCGCTTATCTCGCATTCGCCGAGACGCTGGCGTCGCTCGGCATCGGGACGCCCGGATTCCCGACGATGACGGACAGGAATCGCCACCGAACCGTCGCGCGGAGTGAATTCAAGAAGGCGTATCCGTCATTCTATGTCTCACCGGAACACCGGGCATCACTGGTCGAATCGCTGCAATCGCGCAGCGGAGCGGAATTCCGGTTCGGCACGAAGGCGAATCGGATCTCGGTGCTGCCCGACGATGCCGTCGAGGTCGCGGCGAGGGACCGCAGCGGGGCCGAAACGGTGCTGCGCGCGAAGTTCGCGGTCCTCGCGACGGGCCGGTTCGGGTCGCTGTCCTGCGCGTTCGACGCCCCCGGGCACCGGCCGGTGTTCAGGCGCGTCGAGCTGGGATTCCGCATCGAGCAGCCCGCCGACCGGTTCTTCCTCCGCCACGAGAACGGACTCGACCCCAAGCACATCATCCACGGCGCCCCCGGATACAGCTGGCGCACCTTCTGCTGCTGCCGCGACGGCGCGGTGGTGACCACGAGGTTCGACCGCATCACCTCCGTGTCCGGCCGCGCCGACTGCCCGCCGACAGGAAGCTCCAGCGTGGGGTTCAACCTCAGGATCCACGACCGCGCCAAGGCGGAAGCGGCGCTGGAGCTCGTCCGCGGCAGGGCCCGGAACCCGGACGCGGTCCGTTCGAGCCCCGTCGAGGAGTTCACCGCGAACCGGGGACCGCTCGCCGAGTTCTACGGCGGCGACCTGAACGGCCTCCTCACCGAGGGCCTCGGCCGCCTGAGCGACGCGGTCCGGCCGCACTCGCTGGAGGGCGCGACGCTCACCGGACCCACGGTGGAAGGCGTCGGGTTCTACCCGTTAGTGAACGAGCGGCTCAACGTCCCGTCGTTCCCGGTCTGGGTCGCAGGCGACCATTCCGGGATCTTCAGAGGGATCACCGCGGCCCTGGTGAGCGGCGCGTTCGTCGGCTCCCAGATAGCGGAGGCCCTGCCGTCCCAACGCCGATCGATCCGAGGACAACGAACATGGACCTAGTCTCGCAGCTTCCCGTCGTCTACACGGCGCACTCGAAGCTGAGCTTCTACTGCCGCGACGTCATCTGCGAATTCGTCCTGCGCAGCGGCGCCGTTCCGCTCAACCCGTTCCGCATGTTCGAGTACTTCCTGAACGACCGCGTCGAACGCGACCTCGTCAGGCGCGGCAACAACAACATCGTGCGGATCGCCGACGAGACCTGGGTGTTCGGCGATATCTCGGACGGCGTCCTCTTCGAGATCGAGTACGCCCTCCGGCTGGAGAAGCCCGTCAGGTACTTCAGCCTGGGCACCGAACTGCGGGACATCAAGGAGATCGACGTGGACGAAGCCGCATTCGAGGCGGGCGCCCTGGAGGGCGGCCGCCGGTCCGAGGACGAGCTGCGGCGGATGATGCGGTCGGCATCGCATCCGCAGACCTGCCTCGCCGAATTACCCCCGAGCAGAGCGGAGGAGCGTTCCATGATCGGCCGGATGGTGGAGCGACCGGTGTACCTGAACTTCCTGGACCGCGAACTCGGCGAGGCCGTGCGGTTCCGGCTCAGCCACCCGGTCATGGAGCACGCTCTGAAATGCCTGCTGCTCGGCACCGCGTCCCCGCTCTACTGCGGCATCTCGCTGGTCTGGGAGAACACCGGCCTCGCCGAGTCCTCCAGGCGGATCCTCGCGTCCGCCGCCCAGGCCGGGGCCCTGCACCCGGTGAGCTACAAGGCGAGCGTCGAGGAGTTCTACGAGTCCCGCAGGCTCCTCTACGCCCACGACGAGGACCGCTACCCCATGTACTTCCGGGGGAACCTCCAGGCGCTGGACGCGATCCGGCCCGCCGTCATCAAGGAGGACGGCACGACGGAGAAGATCTCCGAGCAGATGCTGCTCTGGTCGATGAACAGGGGGCAGGCCGCCGACGAGGCGGAGCGGATCGCGAAGGAGTCGTCGCTCCAGTCGCTGCTCACCCGCGAGGAGGAGGCGATCACCATCGCCTACTTCAACCGGCACCTCCGGCGCATCTCGGCGCCGCCCACCGCGGCGGCGGTGGTCCGGAGGCAGATCTCCACGGCGTACTCGACGCACTACCTCGACTTCTACAACGGGGTCGTCCCCACCGGGCTCCGCGGCCTGGAGGTCTTCGACATGATGCTCTCCGAGGACTTCCCCTTATACGACGTCCAGCTCCTCGAACTGCTCCTCGTCAAGTTCGGGCTCGGCGCCCTCGTCAGCGCTCCTTGGGAGGCCGCCGAGGACGACTGGGACGCCTTCCTGGCGATGCGCGGCAGCGAATCGCACCTGCGGCTCTGCGGCCTCATCCGCCTCATCCTGCGGACCCTCGCCACGACCGCGCAGGGCTTCGGCGGCTCGCAGTTCAGCCTGCGGTCGTACGTCCAGTCGGTGGTCCGGAGGATCGACGTCGAACCGGACCCCCGGCCCGAGCGCCCCGACCTCCGGATCGCCTCCGCGGAGATCGCGGCCGAGGCGATGGCGCAGACGATCGAGCACAACCCCTACTACGGAGCGATCATGGCGCAGCACCGACGCGAGCTGATGGACGAGCGGGCCGACATCCTCCTGGTCACCGCGACCCGGACCGAGACGCGGGCCGTCCTGGACGCCTTCGGCATCCGCTCGGGCGACCGGCTGCGGCGCCGCTTCATCGGCGACAACACCTATCTCGACCTCAACATCCTCTCCGGCGCCCACGTCTACCTGGTCGAGACCGAGATGGGCAGCGGCGGCGCCTCCGGGTCGGCCCTCACGATCGCGGAGGGCATCCAGGCGCTGCGCCCCAAGTCCCTGGTCATGGTCGGCATCGCGTTCGGGCTCGATCCGGCCCGCCAGCGCATCGGCGACGTGCTCGTGTCGAAGCAGGTCCTGTCGTACGAGCTCCAGCGGCGCTCGGGTTCGCAGGACCGCCGGACGGTGCTGCGGGGCGACCGGATCAGCGCCTCGCCGCGGCTGCTCGGCAGGTGCCGGTCCGCGGCCGTGGACTGGGACCAGGGGTCGGTCGACTTCGGGCTGGTCATGTCCGGGGACAAGCTCGTGGACGACGTCGACTTCCGGGACGAGCTCGCAGCGCTGACCGACGGCCAGGCGATCGGCGGCGAGATGGAGGGGGCCGGGCTGTGCGCCGCCGCGTACCGGGGCAAGACCGACTGGATCCTCATCAAGGCGGTCTGCGACTGGGCGGACGGGAGGAAGGGGTACCGCAAGGAGAGCCGGCAGAAGGAGGCCGCTCGCAAGGCGGCCTCGTTCGCGCATCACATGATCGAGGCCGGCGGCATGGTCTAGACCCGCGAATCCTGGACGGCGGCCGCGGAGACGACCATCTGGTACGCCTCCCAGAGGTCGCCGCCCTCGTAGCGGTGGGAGGCGAACTCCTGGATGTGGAGGTCGCCGTTGACGGAGACGGAGGTCCGCGCCTCTCTGAACATGGCGATGTCGGACCGGGAGTCCCCATAGGCCACGACCTGTTCGAATTCGATGGCGTGGTCCATGCAGAATTCACGGGCGAGTCGGGGTTTGTCCTCCGGCGAGAGGATGGATTCGATGTCGAGGAGTTCCCGGTGGTCCCGCGGGAAGTCGGAGGCGCAGATCGCATCGAACCCGTATTCCTCGAATAGTTCTGCGAAGAACCGCGGCGCCATGGTGATGAGCATGGCCTTGTGGTTGCGCCGGTGGATGTCCTGGACGGTCTCTTTGATGCGCTTGAGCTTCGGGGCGGCTTCGAACGCTTCGCGAATGGTGCTGTACTCAAGGACCTTCCACAAGCCTCTGAGTCGCAAGGCGTATTCCTGTGTGGACATGTCACTGGTGGCGAACTCGTGGTCGAGCATGCGGACTTCGTGATGGATGTCGAGGCGCCTGCCGATTTCGGCATTGGCAGTAGTGGATCGCAGCAGTGTCCCGTCCATGTCAAACACGTGAAGCATTCTTCTACCCCATAGCCGAAGTCATTCGGGCCAGTCTAACTCGACACGGGGAGAATGGGATCCGACACGCATGACACGGTAGTGGAGTCCGCTGTTGAGCCGGGTGATCCGGACGGGACCGAGCGGATCAGGGAGCCAGAGGCGCACAGCGCCTTCCGTGCGCCCGGAAGGCGTGGCACTATCGCCTGATGCTGAAACTCACCGACTTCATCATCGACTGTCCGGACCCGATGGCGCTCGCGGCGTTCTATGCGGGGGTGACGGGCAGGGAGGTGGCGGCTTCGAGCCATGAGCGCTGGGCGAGTCTCGTGTTCGGCGAGATCGAGCTGGCGTTCTACAAGGTGGACGACTACACGGCGCCGAGCTGGCCCGGGGACGAGCACCCGAAGCAGTTCCACCTGGACTTCGAGGTGGACGAGTTCGCGCCCGAGCGGGCGCGCATCGAGGCGCTCGGGGCGGTGCACCTGAAGGACTTCATCAACGACGAGGGCTACGGCTGGCAGGTGTACACCGACCCGGTCGGCCACCCGTTCTGCCTGTGCCGCAACCCCGGGTACGACTGGTCCGAGTGACAGGGCAGGCGATTCGCTCCTGATCGTCCCGCTCGTCCCTAGAATGGGCCCGGTGCACGGGTCGGGACGGGTGGGACGAGGCACACCGACCCCCATTTAGACTCTGTCTAAACTAGGAGTAGGTTTAGGGCCTGTGGGGGCCGCCCTGGCAGGGGTACGGGGCTCCCCGGCGATACAGGAGGGAAAGCCATGTCTGACGACCACGAAGCCATCATTCACGACCCGGAGGCCGGAGCCGAGTCGAAGTGCCCGGTCGCGCACGGCCGCGCGCCCGTCCCGGCGCAGGGCGGCGGCAACCGCGGCTGGTGGCCCGACCGGCTCAACCTGCGGCTCCTGGCGAAGAACCCGGCCGAGACGAACCCGCTCGGCGAGGACTTCGACTACGGGAAGGCGTTCCTGACCCTGGACCTCCCCGCGGTCAAGCGCGACATCGAGCAGGTCCTGACGACCTCCCAGGACTGGTGGCCCGCCGACTTCGGCCACTACGGCCCGCTCATCATCCGCATGGCCTGGCACTCCGCGGGCACCTACCGCATCCACGACGGCCGCGGCGGCGCCGGCGCGGGCCAGCAGCGCTTCGCTCCCCTGAACTCCTGGCCCGACAACGGCAACCTCGACAAGGCCCGCCGCCTGCTGTGGCCGGTCAAGCAGAAGTACGGCCAGAGCCTGTCCTGGGCCGACCTGATGATCCTCGCCGGGAACGTGGCGCTGGAGTCCATGGGCTTCCGGACGTTCGGGTTCGCGGGCGGCCGCGCCGACGTGTGGGAGCCGGACGAGGACGTCTACTGGGGCCCCGAGACCACCTGGCTGGGCGACGCCCGCTACTCCGGCGACCGCGAGCTGGAGAACCCGCTCGCCGCCGTGCAGATGGGCCTGATCTACGTGAACCCGGAGGGCCCCAACGGGAACCCGGACCCGATCGCCGCGGCCCGCGACATCCGCGAGACCTTCGCGCGCATGGCGATGAACGACGAGGAGACCGTGGCGCTCATCGCGGGCGGCCACACCTTCGGCAAGACCCACGGCGCCGGCCCGGCCGAGAACGTCGGCCCCGAGCCCGAGGGCGCCCCGATCGAGGAGCTGGGCCTGGGCTGGAAGAACGCCTACGGCACCGGCAAGGGCGGCGACGCCATCACCTCGGGCCTCGAAGGCATCTGGACCGACACGCCGACCCAGTGGGACAACAGCTTCTTCCAGATCCTGTTCGGCTACGAGTGGGAGCTGTTCCAGTCCCCCGCGGGCGCGCACCAGTGGCGGCCGAAGGACGGCGCGGGCGCCGGGACCGTCCCCGACGCGCACGACCCGTCGAAGACCCACCAGCCGACCATGCTCACCACCGACCTGTCGCTGCGCTTCGACCCGGTCTACGAGCCGATCTCGCGCCGCTTCGCCGAGAACCCGCAGGAGTTCGCCGACGCGTTCGCCCGCGCCTGGTTCAAGCTGACGCACCGCGACATGGGCCCGAAGGTCCGCTACCTGGGCCCCGAGGTCCCCGAAGAGGACCTCATCTGGCAGGACCCGCTCCCGCAGGCCGAGGGCGAGCCGCTCACTGACGCCGACGTTGCCGACCTCGAAGCCAGGATCCTCGATTCGGGGCTCACGGTGCAGCAGCTCGTGTCGACCGCGTGGGCCTCCGCGTCCACCTTCCGCGGCAGCGACAAGCGCGGCGGCGCCAACGGCGCCCGCATCCGCCTCCAGCCGCAGCGCGGCTGGACCGTGAACGAGCCCGACAAGCTCGGAGTCGTCCTCGACAGGCTCGAAGCGGTCAAGGACGCGTTCAACGCGGGCGGCAAGCACGTCTCGCTGGCCGACGTGATCGTCCTCGGCGGCACCGCCGCGGTCAAGAAGGCCGCGAAGGACGCCGGGTTCGACGTCGAGGCGCCGTTCGCGCCCGGCCGCGTCGACGCGACCGAGGAGCAGACCGACGCCGACTCGTTCGCGCCGCTGGAGCCCACGGCCGACGGCTTCCGCAACTACCTCGGGAAAGGCCACCGCATCCCCGCGGAGTTCCTCCTGGTGGACAAGGCGAACCTGCTCACGCTGACCGCCCCGGAGATGACCGTCCTCGTCGGCGGCCTGCGCGTCCTCGGCGCGAACTTCGAGGACGCCAAGCACGGCGTGTTCACCGACCGCCCGGGCCAGCTGACCAACGACTTCTTCCGGAACCTCCTGGCGCCGGGCGTCACGTGGAAGGTCGGCGACGACTCGGCCACGTACGAGGCCCACGACGACGCCACCGGCGAGGTCAAGTGGACCGGTACCCGCGTGGACCTGCTGTTCGGCTCCAACTCCGAGCTGCGGGCCCTCGCCGAGGTCTACGGCAGCGACGACGCCGCCGAGAAGTTCGCGAAGGACTTCGCGGCCGCGTGGGTGAAGGTCATGAACCTCGACCGGTTCGACCTGCGCTAAGACGCAAGCGACGCGAAAGCCGCCGGGCCCTGGGGGCCCGGCGGCTTTCGCGTCGCCTCACATGGATTCGCAGCGCTCCCGGAGGATCGGGACGCCGTCGCCTTCGAGTTCGTCGCAGTAGGCGTTGCGGCCGGTCATCGCCATGATGAGGGCGATGGTGCGGCCCTGCACGAGCGGGCCCGCTCCGGCCGCGAACGGCCCGTCGGCCGCTTCGAGGCGCAGGCCCTTGGCGCGCTTGCCCGCGACGACCACGAAGTTCGAGCGCCGGTAGTACTCGGCCAGCGCGGTGACCGTGGCGACGGCGTAGTCGTGCCGGATGCCGAGGGGGCGCCGGATGTCCTCGCCGTGGACGACGGTCTCGCCGAGCAGCGCTTTCAACGGGATCGCCTTGGTCGTGCTGCCGTCGACGCGGTCGAACCCCTCCAGGGTCTCCTCCCAGGTCGCCCCGAGGTGCCGGCGCAGTTGCAGGTGGACCTGCGCGTCGAAGTCGAAGCGGCATTCGATGACGCCGCGCATCCACTGCCGCAGGTTGAGGCTCGCGCCGGCGGTGAGGTGGGCGAGCACCTCGCGCACCGTGAGGCCCTCGCACAGCGAGGGCGTCTCCCACGCCTCGGGGGCGATGCGGGCGAGGTCCGCGGCCAGGGCCATGCGTTCGAAGAAGATCATGTTCCAGATCCTCGTGCGCGGCAGCCGGTCGTATCGTTCGGTCATCTCCGGGGCTCCGTTCTCTCCGTCCGGTGGTGACTCGTCGGCGCTCCGGGATTCATCGGTCTCAGCCGAATTCGGCGAACGGCGGCGCGTACGCGAACGTGCCTTTCAGGCTGTCGTCCCAGGCGGTGAGGGTGCGGATCTGGAAGTAGTAGCCCCATTCGGGGTGCTCGGGCTCGATGCCGTGGTCGGCGGCGGGGACGAAGCCGAAGCGGCCGTACAAGCCGGGGTCGCCGAGGAGGATGACGGCGGGCTCGTCGCGGGCGTCGGCGGCGGCGAGCGCGGCGTGCATGAGCGCGGAGCCGATGCCCTGGCCGTGGCGGTCGGGGTGGACGCCGATGGGGCCGAGGCCGAGGACGCGGGTTCCGGCGACGGTCCCGTAGCTGGAGACGACGTGGCCGACGACCGCGCCGTCGATCTCGGCGACGAGGGAGTGGGGCGGGGCCCACGCTTCGGTGCCGCGGAGGGCGTCGACGAGGTCGGCCTCGTGGCCGGAGGCGTGGGCGGCGCCCTTGAAGGCGGCATCCTGGACGGCGTGGACGGCGGCGTGGTCGCGGTCGGTCTCGCGTCGGATGAGTGTCACCGCACGAGTATGCCCGCTATTTCCCGAGAATGCTCCTGGCGCGGCCGAGCATGGCGGGGTCGACCATCTCGCCTCCGGGGAGGGTCGCCACTCCCCCGTGCTCCAGGGCGGCCACCACCGCTTCGGCCCAGGCGGTCTCCTCGGGTGTGGGGGCGAAGACCTCGCGGATGACCGGGATCTGCTTGGGGTGGACGGCGGTGCGGCCGCGCAGGCCGAGGGCCTTGCCGCGCTCGGTGTCGGCGCGCAGGCCGTCGAGGTCTTGGATGCGCGGGTAGACCGAGAGCATCGGGGCTGGCAGTCCGGCGGCGCGGGCGGCGACGAGGACCTGGATGCGGGCGTGGTCGAGGACGGCTTCGGCGGTGGCGCCGAGGTCGGAGCGCAGGTCGGCCTCGCCGAGGGCGAGGGCGGCGACGGCGGGGTGGGCGGCGATGGCGGCGGCGTTCTGGAGGCCGCGCGCGGACTCGATGAGCGCGGTCAGCGGCAGGCCCTGCGCGAGGTGGGCGATGACGCCGAGGTCTTCGGGCGCTTCGACTTTGGGGATGCGCAGGCCCACGCGGGCGCCGGTGGCGCGGACGGCGCGGATCTCGTGGTCGGCGCCGACATTGACGCGGACCTGCACGTCGACTGTGCCGCTTTCGGTCCCGGGTTCGCGGTCGGCGAGCCAGGCGGTGACGTGGTCGAGGGCGGCGGCCTTCGCGGTGTCGGCGACGGCGTCCTCCAGGTCGAGGATGACGGTGTCGGCGCCGGAGGCGGCGGCCTTGCCGAAGCGGTCCGGGCGGTCGCCCGGGACGTACAGCGCGCTGACCGGGTTCATACGATCCCCTTCTCCCGCAGTCGTTCCAGTTGCTCACGGGTCACGCCGACCTCGGCGAGGACCTCGTCGGTGTCCTGGCCGTGGCGGCGGCCGGGGAAGCGGATCGCGCCGGGGGTCTCGGAGAGGCGGAACAGGACGTTCTGCATCTTGACGGGGCCGAGGTCCTCGTCCTGGACGGTCTGGACGGTGCCGATCGCCCGGTACTGGGGATCGGCGAGGACGCCGCGTACATCGTAGACCGGGGCGACGGCCGCTTGGGCCTCCTCGAACGCGGCGACGACCTCGGCGGTGGGGCGCGCGCTGATCCATGCCCCGACGGCGTCGTCGAGTTCGTCGGCGTGCTCGGCGCGGGTGTGGCCGGAGGCGAACCAGGGCTCGGCGACGAGGTCGCCGCGGCCGACGAGGCGCATGACGCGTTCGGCGATGGACTGGGAGGAGGTGGAGACGGCGACCCATTCGCCGTCGCCGGTCTTGTAGACGTTGCGGGGCGCGTTGTTGACCGAGCGGTTCCCGCTGCGGGACTGGAGGGTCCCGAGCTGGTCGTAGGCGGTGATCTGGCCGCCGAGGAGCATGAGGATCGGCTCGATGATGGCGAGGTCGATGACCTGGCCGCGGCCGTCGCGGCCTGCGGCGCGGAGGGCGACCATGACGGCGTAGGCGGTGGCGAGCGCGGCGATGCCGTCGGCGAGGCCGAACGGCGGGAGCGTCGGGGGCCCGTCGGGCTGGCCGGTGAGGGCCGCGAAGCCGCTCATGGCCTCGGCGAGGCTGCCGAAGCCGGGGCGCTTCGCGTAGGGGCCGGTCTGGCCGAACGCGGTGACGCGGGCGATGACGAGCCGCGGGTTGGCCTCGTGGAGGCGCTCGGGGGCGAGGCCCCAGCGTTCGAGGGTGCCGGGCCGGAAGTTCTCGATGAGCACGTCGGCGTCGGCGGCGAGGCGCAGCAGCAGGTCGGCGCCCTCGGGCGTGCCGAGGTTCACGGTGGCGGTCCGCTTGTTGCGGCCCAGGGTCTTCCACCACAGGTTGACGCCGTCCTTGGAGGGCCCGTGGCCGCGGGAGGCGTCCGGTTTCGCCGGGTGCTCGATCTTGACGACGTCGGCGCCGAAGTCGCCGAGGAACGTGGCGGCGATGGGCCCGGCGAACAGGGTCGAGACGTCGAGGACGCGCAGGCCCTCCAGCGGCGCGGTCATGCGGTCTCCTCTCGGGTCAGGTCCCAGGCGATGCGGAAGCCGATGCTGCTGGACCGCTCCAGGCCCAGGCCCGGGAGCAGGAACTTGAGGCTGAACGACGGGTCCTGGAGGCCGCCGTCGGTGTACCAGTCGGAGCCTTCGGAGCGGTGGGCGCTGCCGCCCTTGAGCATCGCGAAGCGGGTGATCCCGTCGGTGTGCTCGCTCTCGGTCCAGTTCCACACGGCCGGTTCGCGGCGGGTGAAGCCGGGTTCGGCGGCGGCGAGCTGCCATTCGAACTCGTCGGGCAGGCGGGCCCCGGCCCACGCGGCGTAGGCGCGGGCGTCGGCGAGGGACACGCCGGTGACGGGCGCGGCCGGGTCGGCGTCCTCGGTGCCGCACAGGAACCGGTGGGGCGTCTGCGGCTCGTAGCCGGAGCGTTCGAGGAACCGCCGGTACTGGCGGACGCTGACCTCGTTGGCGGCCACGGCGACCGGGCCGGTCTCGCACGAGACGACCTCTTCGCGGGGGTCGTGGAGGCGCGGGGGCAGCGGCTTCCACTCCTCGACGTAGGGCGCGCCCTGGTAGAAGCCGGTCTCTCGGCGCCGGAACGTGACGGTGAGGCGGTGGGCCCCGGGGGCGGGCCGGACGGCGGTGTTCGGCGGCAGGTGGAGCGCGGACCGGCTCGGGCGCACGCGGACCGCTTCGCGGGCGGGGAATCGGGCGTCCCCGGAGCCGGGGTCGGCGGCGGCTTCGGCCAGGAGCCCGTCGAGCCATGCGGGGGCCTCGGCGCCGGGGGCGAGGTCGAGGATGCCGGCGATGCCGCGGCCGGGGACCTTGACGGCGCCGGTGACCTCGGCCCCGGCGGTCAGGTCGAAGCGGCGGCCCGCGGCGGGCGCGGCGAGCGGGGTGCCGATCCAGTCGATGTCGCGGCGGTTCACGACCGTCCACAGTGTGAGGTCGCCGCGGGTCCAGCGGGAGGCGTACACCCCGGCGGTGACCGCTTCGGGGGTGGCGCCGTCGAGCGGGGCCCATTCGCCTTCGGCGAGGACGTCGGCGAGGGCGCGCTGGACGCGGAGCATCCGGCGCAGCGTGGCCTCGTCGCGGCGGTTCCAGCCGACCCACACGCCGAAGACGGCGTCCCACACGAGGATCCCGGTGCCGTTCATCCACGCGGACTGGAGCTCCCCGGAGTGGTCGCGGTTCCAGCGGCGGATCGAGTGCATCATGTGGCGGCGCTCGTACCAGTGCGCGCGCTGCACGCCGGGCGCCTCGGAGTCGGCGAACCACTGGGCCCACGACAGGAGGTGGTCCTCGATGCGCGCGTTGGGGACGCGGGACTCGCCTTCGAGGACCTGCGGCGGGTCGGTCGCGGTGAGCGCGAGGGTGAGGTCCGCGTCGCCCTCCTTGAGGGTGTCGAGGAAGACGCCGTCGGCGCCGAGCCCAGCGCAGAGGTCGGCGAGTTCTTCGGCGTCGGTGCGGCCGGTGCGGCGGGTGCCGGTGTCCCACGGGTTGTAGTCGACGAACACGCGCAGGCCGCGGTCGTGGAACTCGCGCACGAGCGCTTCGAGGCCGGGCACGTCGCGGTAGAAGTCGAACTGGTTGCGGTCGTCGATGCCGATCACGGGGTAGGCGTGCCACAGGACGAGCCCGTCGAGGCCGCCTTGGCCCGCGATCGACTCCAGGAACCGGTCGACGGTGAACCGCTGCTCGGCGTGGTCGAACAGCCGCTCGTCCCACAGCCACACCTGGGCGACGGCGAACGCGCGGGACGCCCACGCGGTGCGCGGGTCCTCGTAGGCCTTGCCGCTGTAGGCGAGGCGGGCGCGGGCCTCGTCGCGCCAGGCGGCGAGGTCCTCGCGCCAGGCGGGCCAGTCGGCGGGGTCGTCGGGCGCGGCGAAGATCTTCGCGATGTCCCCCGCCTCGGGGTCGATCTTCCCTCCGGCGGGCAGGACGGTGGACCGGTCGATGGGCCGGGGCACCAGCGGGTCGAACGTGTTGGTGGCGGCCTCGTCGGGATCAGCGTGCGTCACGGAACTCCCGCACCTCCTCCAGGGTCGGAATGGACGGGACGGCGCCCTTGCGCTGCACGGCGAGCGCCGCGGCGGCGGTCGCGAAGCCGGTGGCGGCCACGAGCGCTTCGAGGCCGGTCCCGGAAGGATCGCCGTCGAGCGCGGCGGCGAACGCGCCGACGAACGTGTCGCCCGCGCCGGTGGTGTCGACGGCGTCCACGGTGTAGCTGGGCACCCGGACGGGCTCCTCGCCGGGGACGCCGACGAGGGCGCCTTCGGCGCCGAGGGTAACGATGACGGCGCAGCCGCGGGCGGTCAGGACCGCCGCGGCGTCGCCGGGCCCGGCGAGTTCGGCGGCCTCGTGCTCGTTGACGACGAGGACGTCCACGTCGTCGAGGAGATCGAGCGGCACGGCCCCGCTGGGCGCGGCGTTGAGGACCACGCGGGTCCCGGCGGCCTTCGCGGCGGCGACCGCCGCGGCCACCGTGGGCACGGGCGTCTCCAGCTGGAGGACGAGCACGTCGGCGGCGCCGATCGCTTCCCGTTCGGCCGCGGTCAGGTCGGTGAGGAGCGCGTTCGCCCCGGAGTCGACGACGATGGAGTTCTCCCCGCGCCGGTCCACGAAGATCGCCGCGGTCCCGGTCGGGGCGTCGACGCGCCGGTCGAGGAGGTCGATCCCGGCGTCGCGGGCCTCGGCGGCGAGCCGGTCGCCGGAGGCGTCCGCGCCGAGGGCGCACACGAACCGGGTGGGGGCGCCGGCGCGGGCGGCGGCGACGGCCTGGTTGTTGCCCTTGCCGCCCGCGAAGGACGCGAAGCCGCGCGACAGGACGGTCTCCCCGGGGGCGGGGATGCGGTCGACCTCGTAGACGAGGTCGAGGTTGGCGGAGCCGAGCACGAGCACGGTCATCGGGACGCCTCCAGGGTGCGGGCGGCGAGGGCGGAGAACCGGGCGCCGGCGAAGCCGGGCACGGAGGTCGCGTAGCGGTCGTCGAGCGGCGCGATCCATTCGGCGGGAAGGGCTTTCGCGCCGGTCAGGGCCCCGGTGAGGGCCCCGGCGGTGGCGCCGACGGAGTCGGTGTCCCAGCCGCCGGAGACGGCGAGGGTGATGGTGCGGTGGAAGTCGCCGCCGCCGCGGGCCAGCGCGAACGCCAGGAGCGCGGCGTTGGGGAGCACGTGGACCCAGTGCAGGTGGCCGTACTCGGCGTGGAGCGCGTCGATCGCGTCCTCGTCGGACAGGTCGTCGTCGGCGAGCGCGATGCCGCGCGCGACGGCGGCGAAGTAGCGGCTGCGGGGCGGCACGACCGAGAGCCCCGCCGCGAGGACCGCGTCCACTCCGGCGCCGGTGACGGCGGCGGCGCTGGCCGCGGCGGCGAACATGGCGCCGTAGATCCCGTTGCGGCCGTGGGAGAGCCGGGCGTCGGTCCAGGCGAGCAGGGCGGCGTCGACGGGCAGGCCGGGGCGGGTCCAGCCGTACAGGTCGGTGCGGATCTGCGCGCCGATCCAGTCGCGGAAGGGGTTGCGGACCGCGGCGGCGCGCTCGGGTTCGACGCCGTCGAGGAGGTTGCGGTAGGCGATGCGCTCGGCGGTGAAGACGCGGCCGCCGGGGAGGAGGTCGAGCCAGGCCTGGGCGACGTGGTCGGTGGTGAAGCCGGGGCCGTGCCGCTCAAGGAGGGTGAGGGCGATGAGCGGGAAGTTGAGGTCGTCGTCCTCGGGCATGCCGTCGATGTGCTCGGCGAGGCTGGTGGGCCGCGAGCGCCGGTTCCACGGGTACTTCGCGGCGATGTCCGGGTCGAGGCCCTGCTCGGTGAAGTAGCCGTTGAGGGGCCAGTTGCCGGTCGACTTGGCGATGGCGCGGATGCCGGCCAGGCTGATCTTCTCGACGGGTTTGCCGAGGAGGCATCCGGCGGCGCGGCCGAGCCAGGCGCCGAGGAGACGGTCTTCGATGTCGCCGGGCTCGGGGAGCTCCGGGGGCGTGGCGCGCGCGAGGACGGGGCCCAGGTCGTCGGGTTCGACGTCGGCGAGGCCCGGCGGGTCGGGGAGGCGGTCGAGCTCGTCGAGGAGCTCGCGGGCCAGGGCGCGCAGGGCTTCCGGGGCGGGCTCGGGGGTCGCGCCGGAGACGGGCGCGGCAGTCGAGCCGCCCGCGGCGGTCCAGCGGTCGCGGATCGCGGCGGCGGCGCGGCCGTCGAGGCGGGCCGCTTCGAGCGCGTGCGGGACGAGGTCCTCGGGTTGGGTCCAGGAGAGCCGGATCATTCTGCGGCCCCGAGCGCGGGCGCCCCGGCGTAGGCGGTCCGGGCGGCGGCGACCTCGGCGGCGCGCTCGGCGTCGCGGGCCCACACGTCGCGGGCGACGGCGGCCATGGCGGGCCCGGTGGCGGTGACGTCGATGCGGCTGGCGTCGGAGACGTCGGCGATCCAGTCGGCGGGGACGGCGGCGAGGCCGCCGAGGGCCCCGGCGATCGACCCGGCCATGACGGCGATCGAGTCGGAGTCGCGGCCGTAGTTGACGGACCCGAGGACGGCCTCGCAGTAGTCGCCGCGGGCGGCGACGAGCATGCCGAGGGCGATCGGGAGCTCCTCGATGGCCTTGGTGCGGCTGGGGATGCGCGCGTCCATCGCGGGGGCGCGGTAGTCGGGGCCGACGGTGTCGAACGGCTCGACGGCGCGGCGCAGGTCGGCGAGGCCGCCTCGCCAGTCCGTGATGCTCTGGGCGGCTTCGGTGACCGCGGCGACGGCGCTCCGGGTGCCGTCCTTCGCGAGGCGCAGCGCGGTGGCGACGACCGAATCCACGGACGCGCCGGGGCGCATGGCCTCGGCGACGGCGGCGGCGTAGACCCCGGCGGCCTCGCGCCCGTAGGAGGACTGGTGGGCCCCGGCGACGTCGATGGCCTCGGCGTAGGCGCCGTCGGGGCTCCCGGCGTTGACGATGCCGATCGGCGCGGCGTACATGGTCGCGCCGCAGTTGACGATGTTGCCGACCCCGGCTTCGCGCGGGTCGATGTGCCCGTAGTGGAGGCGCGCGACGAGCCACTTCTCGGCGAGGAAGATCCGGTGCAGCAGCAGCGCCTCGGACTCGAACTCGGGGATCCACCGCTTCTCCCCCATGAGCAGCGGCACCAGGTGGGCCGCGACGTCGTGGGCGGTGAGGTGGTCGCGCACCGTCCCGTAGACGTCGACCAGCGCGCAGGTCATGAGCGTGTCGTCGGTGATGTGCCCGTCGCCCTTGTGGTACGGGGCGATCGGGCGGGCGTTGCGCCAGTCCGCGTTGAAGGGCGGCACGATCCCCTCGATGAAGCCGCCGTACCGCCGCTGGATCGCCTCGGGCGTGTTCCCTTCGGCGGCGCCGCCGAGCGCGTCGCCCACCGCGGCGCCCGCGAGCGCGCCGGTCGCCTTGTCGGTCAGGACGTCGTGCAGCGGTGCGGTGGCCTGGGTCATCGTGTCTCCTTGATCGGTTCGGGTGCCCGCCGGGGCCGGGGCCCCGGCGGGACGGGGTGGTGCGGACAGGCGCTAGCCGAGGCTGTTCCAGCCGTCGGTCAGCTGCGTGGTGAGCTGCTCGGCGGTGATCTCGTCGGCCAGGTACTGCTGGAGGGCCGGGGTCGCGTACTGGTCCTTCCACTGCGGGTAGTTCACGGCCGACTGGAACGGCGCGGCCGACAGGCCCTCGCCGGAGGCGAGGATCGCGTCCCAGCCGTTCTCGCCCGCGGTCTGCTCGGCGACGAGGTCGCGCGCGGCCGTGGAGGACGGGATGAGCCAGTCGCCCTGGGCGAGCGCGGCCTGGTGGTCGGCCTGCATGAAGAAGTCGATGAACGCGGCCGACTCCTCGACGTGCTCGGACTCGGCGGCCACGGACATGGTCTGCGGGTTCGCGGCCTGCACGGCCCCGGCGGTGCCCGCGAGCGGGGGCAGGACCGCCCAGTTGAAGCCCTCGGGCGCGGACTCGGTGATCTGCTGGGCGATGTAGTTGCCCGCCACGTACATCGGGTACTTGCCGTCGAAGAAGCCCGGCAGGACGTCGGAGCCGGACTGGGTCAGCGAGACCGGGTCGAGCGAGCCGTCCTCGTAGGCCATGGCGTGGATGCGCTCGGGCACGGCGAGTTCGTTCGCGCCGACGTTGATCGCGTCGCCGTCGAAGTAGGTGCCGTCGAAGCCGAGCGAGAGGTTCATGACCGCGGCGGTGGGCTGCTGGAGGCCCCAGCCGAGGCCGAAGCCGTCCCCGGCGACCTGCCCGGCGAGGGCCTGGAAGTCGTCCCAGGCGAGGCTGTCGCCGGTCGGGAGCTCCACGCCCGCGTCGGCGAACGCGTCGGTGTTCGCGAAGACCACGTAGGACTGGAGCAGGGTCGGGGCCGCGACGATCGAGCCGTCGGAGGCGGTGACGGTGCCCCAGATGTCGTCCGAGACCGCGGACTTCGTGTCGTCCGAGAGGTAGTCGCTCAGGTCGGCGAGGTAGCCCTGCTCGGCGAAGCCCATGATGTCGGCGGACTCGTCGTGGATGATGTCCGGCGCGGTGCCGCCCTGGAACTGGGTGACGAGCTGGTCGTGGACGTTGTCCCACGAGCCCTGGACGAGCTCGACCTGGACGTCGGGGTTGGCCTCGTTCCAGGCGTCGACGATCTCCTGGGTGGCGGCGATCGTGGTGTCCTGGTAGGCGAGGGACTGGAAGGTCAGGGTGACCTTCCCGTCGTCTCCGCCGTCGTCCCCGACGCCGAAGGCCGAGCATCCGGTCAGCGCGAGGGGCAGGGCG
Source organism: Glycomyces artemisiae (assembly GCF_003002955.1). Taxonomy (GTDB): domain Bacteria; phylum Actinomycetota; class Actinomycetes; order Mycobacteriales; family Micromonosporaceae; genus Glycomyces; species Glycomyces artemisiae. Next base: position 61,597 of record NZ_PVTJ01000008.1, on the reverse strand, counting down.
AGCAGCCCGGCAACCGCGGCGACGCTGGCGCTGGTGCGAGTTCGCATGTCGTTCTCTCTTTCCATAGTGGTCGGCCCGGTCAGCCTTTGACCGCGCCGCTGAGGAGTCCGGCGGTGAGCCGTTTCTGAATGAGCATGAAGAAGACGAGGCTGGGCAGGCACGCGATGAGCGCGGCCGCGGCCAGCGGCCCGAGCTGGACCTGCCCCTCGGCGCCGACGAAGCGGGCGAGGGCGAGCGGCAGGGTCTGCATGTCGGGGTCCTGGATGAGCACGAGCGCGAAGAAGAACTCGTTCCAGGAGTTGATGAACGTGAACAGGCTGGTCGCGACCAGGCCCGGCGCGAGCAGCGGCAGGACGATCCTGACGAGGGTCTTGAAGCGCCCGGCGCCGTCGACGGCGCTGGCCTCTTCGAGTTCGACGGGGATCGCCGAGACGTAGCCCTGGAGCATCCACAGCGCGAACGGCAGCGCCCACACCGCGTACACCAGGACCAGGCCCAGCAGCGTGTTCACCAGGCCGATGTTCTTGAGCAGCAGGAACAGCGGGATGATGATGAGGATGAACGGGAACACCTGCGACAGCAGGATCCACCCGGTGGCGACGGCGCGCAGCTTCGTGCGGAACCGCACGAGGGCGTAGGCCGCCGGGAGCGACACGGCCGTGACGATCACCGTGGTGGTGACCGCGGTCAGGAGGCTGTTCCCGGCCGCGCGGAACAGGTCCGCGCGTTCGATCGCGGCCGTGAAGTTGTCGAAGTTCAGCGACTGCGGCAGGAAGCTCGGGTCGGGCGAGCGGATCTCGCGGTCGGTCTTGAACGCGGTCGTGAGCAGGAAGACCAGCGGGAACGCCAGGAAGCACATGTACGCCAGCAGCGCGACGTACTGGAGCGGGCGGGCGAGGGGGCTGCGCATCGATTTCGTCATGAGGTCCGGCTCCGCATCTGGGCGCGCAGGTACAGGAACAGGAACGCGCCGATGAGGATCACCATGACGTTGCCCATCGCGGCGGCGTAGCCGAAGTTGCCGTACCGGAACGCCTCGTTGTAGGCGAACAGGCTCGGCAGCATCGTGGTCCCGCCCGGGCCGCCCGCGGTGAGGACGAACACGAGCGCGAACGAGTTGAAGTTCCAGATCAGGTCGAGCGTGGTGATCGCGGTGATGATCGGGCGCAGCGCCGGGAGCGTCACGTGCCAGAACCGGCGCCAGGTGGTGGCGCCGTCGATCGCGGCCGCCTCGTTCAGTTCCGCGGGGACCGACTGGAGCCCGGCCAGGAGCGTGATCGTGGTCTGCGGCATCCCCGCCCACACGCCGACGACGATGACCACCGGGAGGGCGATCGCCGACTCGCCGAGCCAGTTGATCGAGGACGGCAGGCCCAGCGACTCCAGGGTCCGGTTGACCGGTCCGTAGTTCGGGTTGAGCATGAGCTGCCACATGATCGCGATGATCACCGGCGGCATCGCCCACGGGATGAGCGCGAGCGTGCGGGCCAGCCAGCGCAGCCGCAGGTTCAGGTTGAGCAGCAGCGCGAGGCCGAGGGAGGCGAGGAACTGGAGGATCGTCACCGAGAACGCCCAGATGAGGCCGATCTTGAACGAGTTCCAGAACAGCTCGTTGCCCGCGAGCGCGGTGTAGTTGTCGAGGCCGTTGAAGTGCGTCTCGACGTTGAGCCCGGCCTCGGCGTCGGTGAAGCCGAGGAGCACGCCGTAGACGAGCGGGTAGACGCTGAACAGCATCACCGGCAGCAGCGCGGGCAGGACCAGCAGCCACGCGTCGCGGCCCTCGGTCGAGCGGCGGCGCCGGCGCGGCGGTGCGGGTGCGGCGAGGGCGGTCATGCCGGGCCTCCGGTGGATTCGCGGACCGACAGGGCCGGGGGGATGACGATGCGGCTGACGGGGGCGCCGGGTTCGGCGATGCGGCGGATGAGGAGCTTCGCGGCGGCCTTGGCGCGCTTCGCCGAGCCGAGGTCCACCGAGGTCAGGGACGGGGTGGCGAGTTCGGCGGCGTCGGTGTCGTCCATGCCGACGACGGCGACGTCCTCGGGGACGCGGCGGCCGGCGGCGGCGAGCTCTTTGAGGGCGGCGACGCCGAGGAGGTCGTTGGCGCCGATGATCGCGTCGGGGCTGGCCTGAGCCAGGAGCGCGGCGGTGGCCTTGCGCCCGGCCTTGTACGTGAACGCCGAGGCGGTGACCTGGAGTTCCGCGGAGGTGGCGAGCCCGAAGCGCTCGATCGCGGAGAGGTACCCGGCGAGGCGGGCCGAGCCGGGGACGGTGTCGACGGGGCCGTTGACGAGCGCGATGCGCCTGCGGCCCTGGGCCACGAGGTGCTCGACGGCGAGGCCGATGCCGGTGGCGGAGTCGGCGCGCACGTTGTCGAGGGCGACGTCGGCGGGGAGGGTGCCGATGACGACGATCGGGAGGCGGCTGGACTTCATGGCCTCGACGAGGTCTTCGGTGATGCGCAGGGGGCTCATGAGCAGCCCGTCGGCGTAGCCGCGGTTGAGGCTGGTGACCAGGTCGATCTGCGACTGCGGGTCGGCGCCGGTGGAGGAGACGACGAGCCGGTACCCGGCCTTGGCGACGATCCCGGTGACGGTGCGCATCATCTGCACGTAGACGGGGTTGCCGACGTCGGCGACGGCGAGGGTGATCTGGTCGGTGCGGCCGGTGCGCATGGTGCGGGCGCTGGCGTGGGGGACGTAGCCGAGTTCGGCGGCGGCCTCGCGGACTTTCCGTGCGAGTTCCTCGGAGGCGGAGCCGCCGTTGAGGACCCGCGACACGGAGGACACGGACACGCCGGCCTTGGCGGCGACGAGCTGGAGGTTGGACTTCTGCGTCTCAGCCATCCTGATCCTTGCGGGTAGGAGGGGTTTGGGAACGTTCTTAAGAACGTTTCCAGGAACGATACCAAAGATTCTCGGGAACGCAACAGCAGTCACACCGGTATCGCGGCGGCAATCGTTTTCGCAGGCAGGACGAGAACAGCGCGTCCACGGAGGATGCCGTGGACGCGCTGGGGAGGCGTACGGGTCTAGGCGGGCTGGACCGCGCGCTCGGCGGCGAGGAAGTCCTCGCGCTTGCGGTGGTGGAACCAGAACGGGGCGAGCGGCACGACGGCGCAGACGAGCGCGAGGAGCGTGGTGCCGAAGCCCCAGCCGAGGCGGCGGCGGATGACGAGGGTGGAGCCGACCAGGAGCACGAACAGGGCGCCGTGGAGCGCGCCGAGCGGCATCACCAGGTCGATCTCGGAGACGCGGCTGAGCACGGACCCGAAGACGAGGAGGAGCACGAAGGACCAGCCTTCGGCGAGGGTGAGCATCCGGTACAGGAAGACGGGGTTCTTTGCCACCGCGGGCCCCTTTCAGAGTGGTTCCGCGCCGAACCTAGCACCGGGTCCCAGAAGGCGGCCGGGCGTGGCGCGCGCCTGCGCCGCAGGCCACCCGCGGCGGCCGGTCCGGGGCTCGACGTGCCCGCCGGACCGCGGGATCCCGGGTTCGCCAGCGCCCGCGCCGGTGCGCGGCGACGCTGGGACGAGGAGCCGCTGCACGAGGAGGAACGATGTCCGATCCCGGGATGCTCGCCGACCGCGGCCGGCCGGCCGTCAGGGTCGAGCGGCGTTACGACCACCCGATCGACCGCGTCTGGCGCGCGGTGACCGAGCCCGCGCAGCTCGCGCAGTGGTTCCCGTTCGGCGCCGAACTGGAGCTGCGCGCGGGAGGGAGGGCCGACTTCGGCGAGGGCGGCGAGGGCGAGGTCCTCGCCGCGGACCCGCCGCGGCGCCTGGCGTTCACGTGGGGCGGCGACAGGCTGGAGTTCGCGCTGGCCGAGGAGGACGGCGGGACCCGGTTCACGCTGCTGCACGGCTTCGACGACCGCGGCGGGGCGGCGAGCTTCGCGACGGGGTGGGAGCAGTGCATGGCGGGCCTGGACGAGGTCCTCGCCGACCGGACGCCGGGCGACCCGGGCCGCGGCGAGGCCCGCCACGAGGAGCTGGCGGCGCGCTTCGGGCTCGATCGGCCGCAGGTGGATCAGAGCCCTGACGGGTGGACCGCGCGGTTCGAGCGGCAGCTCGTGTGTCCGGCGCAGGCCGCGTGGGACCTGTTCTTCGGCGGGAAGCGGGCCCCGGGTGTGGGCGCGGAGTTCCGGGCGCCGCAGGTCCCGCACGTGCTGCTGGGGACCGTGACCGAGTGCGAGAGGCCGGAGTCGTTCGCGTTCGTCGTCGCGCACGGCGAGCCGGGCGGGGAGGTGCGGATGCGCCTGGGCGAGGGCACCGGGCACGGCGCGAGGCTGTTCCTGGAGGTGCGCGGGACCGATCCCGCGGAGCTCGACGCGGCCGTCGAGCAGTGGGGCGCCGGCGCGGTGGAGCATGTCGCGGCCGAGGCCGCGCGGCTCGCGGCGGCATAGCGCAGGGCCCCGCCGGAGACCGGCGGGGCCCGCTTCGTGCCGTTAGAGCGCGCGGCTCTTGAAGGAGCGCAGGCGCAGGCTGTTGCCGACCACGAACACGCTGGAGAAGGCCATGGCCGCACCGGCGAGCATCGGGTTGAGCAGGCCGAGGGCCGCGAGCGGGATCGCCGCGACGTTGTAGGCGAACGCCCAGAACAGGTTGCCCTTGATGGTGCCGAGCGTGCGCCGCGACAGGCGGATGGCGTCCGCCGCGCCGCGCAGGTCGCCGCGGACCAGCGTCAGGTCGGCGGCCTCGATCGCGACGTCGGTGCCGGTGCCCATCGCCAGGCCCAGGTCGGCCTTGGCGAGCGCCGCGGCGTCGTTGACGCCGTCGCCGACCATCGCCACCACCTTGCCCTCGGCCTGGAGCTTCGCGACGGCCGCGACCTTGTCCGCGGGAAGCACCTCGGCGATGACCTCGTCGATCCCGACCTCGGCGCCGATGCGCTCGGCGACGGCCTTGTTGTCGCCCGTCAGCAGGACCGGGGTCAGCCCGAGGGCCTTGAACTGGGCGACCGCTTCGACGCTGGTCGGCTTCACGGTGTCGGCGACGACCAGGACCCCGCGGGCCTCGCCGTCCCAGGCGACCGCCACGGCGGTCTTGCCGCCGCGCTCGGCCTCGGCCTTCGCCTCGGCGAGCGCCGGGGCCAGTTCCAGCTTCCAGTCCGCGAGGAGGCTGTCGCGGCCGACGACGACGTAGTGCCCGTCGACGACGCCCTGGACGCCTTTGCCCTCGACGTTCTGGAAGTCCTCGACCGCCGGGAGCTCGACCTCGGCGGCCGCGCCCTTCGCGATCGCCTGCGCCACCGGGTGCTCCGAGGCGTGCTCGATCGCCCCGGCGAGCCGCAGCAGCTCGGCGCGGTCAGTGCCCTCGGCGGCGACCGCGTCCACGAGGGTCATCTTCCCGGTGGTGACGGTGCCGGTCTTGTCGAGGACGATCGTGTCGACCTTGCGCGTGGACTCCAGGATCTCCGGGCCCTTGATGAGCACGCCCATCTGGGCGCCGCGGCCGGTGCCGACGAGCAGCGCGGTCGGCGTCGCCAGGCCCAGGGCGCACGGGCACGCGATGATGAGGACCGCGACGGCGGCGGTGAACGCCGAGGCCGCGGGGAACCCGGCGCCGAGCCAGAACCCGAGCGTGCCGACCGCGATCGCGATGACCACGGGCACGAAGATCCCCGAGACCCGGTCGGCGAGGCGCTGGACCTCGGCCTTCCCGGACTGGGCCTCTTCGACCAGGCGCGCCATCTGCGCGAGCTGCGTGTCCGAGCCTACGCGGGTGGCCTTGACGACGAGGCGGCCTCCGGCGTTGACGGTGGCGCCGGTGACCGGGTCGCCCTCGGCGACCTCCACGGGCACCGACTCGCCGGTGAGCATCGACGCGTCGATCGCGGAGGTGCCGGAGACGATCACGCCGTCGGCGGCGATCTTCTCCCCCGGCCGGACCACGAACTCGTCGCCGACCGCGAGCTGCGCGATCGGCACGCGCGTCTCGGCGCCGCCGCGGAGCACCGCGACGTCCTTGGCGCCCATTTCGAGCAGCGCCCGCAGGGCCGCGCCGGCCTTGCGCTTCGAGCGCTTCTCGAAGTACCGCCCGGCGAGGATGAACATCGTGACGCCCGCGGCCACTTCGAGGTACAGGTTCGAGGCGCCGTCGCTGGGCTCCACGGTGAACTCGAACGGGTGCTTCATGCCCGGCGTCCCGGCCGTCCCCCAGAAGAGTGCATAGATCGACCACGCGAACGCGGCGAGGGTGCCCACGGACACGAGCGTGTCCATGGTGGCCGCGCCGTGGCGCAGGTTCGTCCAGGCGGCCTTGTGGAACGGCCAGGCGCCCCACAGGATCACCGGCCACGCCAGCGCGAGCGAGAGCCACTGCCAGTACTCGAACTGGAGGGCCGGGGCCATCGACATGGCGATGACCGGGACCGACAGGACGATCGAGGCGATGAGGCGGCCTCGCAGCGAGGTCAGCTCGGGGTCGGGGCGGTCCGTCTCGTCGGCCTCCGGCTCGGGGGCCTTGGGGACGGCGGCGGTGTAGCCGGTCTTCTCGACCACGGCGATGAGTTCGGCCGGGTCGGTGCCCGCGGGGGCCTCGATCTGGGCCTTCTCGGTGGCGTAGTTGACGCTGGCGGTGACGCCGTCGAGCTTGTTGAGCTTCTTCTCGATCCGCATGGCGCAGGAGGCGCAGGTCATGCCGCCGATTTCGAGTTCGATGCGGTTCGCGGCGGCGGGGGCCGATGCCATGGTCGTCCTTCCTTCTGCTCGTGCGGCTTAGTTGTCGTCGTGCGAGGGCTCGTCGGCGTCGTGGCCGTGGGGCTCCTCGCTCGTCGCGTCCCCGGCGGGCTCGGTGCCGTCGGTGTCGAGGACGAAGGGCGCGGTGTGGACCTGGCCGTCGACCTGGAAGTCCAGGTAGAGCAGGTACCGGCCCTCGGTGGGTGCGGCGGTGGCGAACACGATCTGCGGTCCCGAGGTGGTGCCGGGCTCGGGCTCGTCGCCTTCGGGGTGGACGTGCAGGTAGCCGAGGTCGCCTTCGCGGAGGGCCACGAGGTGGCCCCAGGCGCCGAGGTACGGCTCCAGGGCGGTGACGGGCGCGCCGTCCTTCGCGACCTCGACGGTGAGTTCGGTGGTCGTCCCTGCGGCGAGGTCGCCGGTGAGGGTGACGTCGAAGCCGTCGACGCTGGCGGTGCGGGTGACCGGGTTCTCGGCGCGGGGCGTGTAGTCGCCCGCGACTTCGACGGTGCGCGTGAGGGTCACGTCGAGTTCCTCGCCGGTGTCGCCGGGGACGAAGTCGGCGAAGACGCGGTAGGTGCCGGGCTGGTCCCAGGACCAGGGCAGGGACCAGGTCTCGCCGTCGAACTCGGGGTGGACGTGCCGGAACTCGGCGCCGTCGGCGCGCACGACGATGAGGTGCAGGTCCTTCTCGTGGGACTCGGTGTACTGCTTGAGCGGCTCGCCGTCGGGGGCGGTGATGCCGAAGGAGAGGACGCCGTCGGCGCCGACTTCGGCGGGGGCGGCGACTTCGCTGAGGACGTAGCCGTCCTGCTCGATCGAGAGGCCGCGGACCGGGTCGGCCTCGTGGCCGCCGTGGTCTTCCATGTCGGTCTCCGTTCCCATGTCCATGTCGTGCTCGGTGTCGGTGTCTTCGAGGCGCTGGTCGACGGCGCTGTCGGGGACGACGTTCGCGGCGACCGCGTACGCGCCCCCGAACAGCGCGGCGAGTCCGAGCCCGAAGGCGCCGAGTCGGACGGGGGTCTTCATCAGATCCGCACCGCCTTGTAGCCGGCCTCGTCGACGGCGGCGATGACCGCGGCGTCGTCGACGGCGGCGTCCGTGGTGAGGACGAGCCTGCCGGTGGCGGCGCTGACGTCGATCTTGCCCACGGGGCCGATCTTGCCGACCTCTTCGCGGACCGACATCTCGCAGTGGCCGCAGGTCATTCCGGTGACCTGGTACTCGATGACGCTCATGGCGGCTTCCTCTCTCGCTCGATCATACCCCTGGAGGGTATCTCCTTGATCTGAATTTATACCCCCTGGGGGTATCGAGTCAACAGGCGGGTCCCAGTTTTTCAAGAAACCCTCGGATTGCGCCTTCAGCGGAACCGGTGGAAAACCCCGCGCGCGGCGGAATACGGTGGGGCATGGCTGAGACTTCCCCGAACCCGGTCACCGCGCCGGAACAGCACCGACCGACGGCCCCGAGCACCGCGCCGGGCCCGGCGCCGAGCGAGCCCCTGTGGCGCGACGCCCTCGGCGAGCAGCTCCGCTCCGCCCGCCGCGACCGCGGCGAGACCCTGAGCGAGACCGCCGACCGCGCGGGCATCTCCCCCCAGTACCTCTCCGAGATCGAACGCGGCGTCAAGGAACCGTCGAGCGAGATGATCGCCGCCGTCGCCGGAGCCCTGGAGACGACGCTCGGCGACCTGGTCCTCCAGGTCGCCGAACGCATCCTCCTCGACCGCTCCGCCATCGACCGCGCGGGCACCGGGAACGGGCCCGTCTGCCGGGCGGCCTACGCGCTGGCGGCCTAGCCGCTACTTGGCCGCTTCCTGCACCTCCAGGATGTTGTCGACCAGGCCGTAGGCCTTGGCGGCCTCGGGGGTGAAGACGCGGTCCCGGTCGGTGTCGATGCGCAGCTGCTCGGCGGTCTGGCCGGTGTGGCGCGCGAGGATCTGCTCCATGCTGTCGCGCACGCGCACCAGCTCGTCGGCCTGGATGATGAGGTCCGGGATCGGGCCGCGCCCCTGGCCGCCGGGCTGGTCGAGGACGATGCGGGCGTGCGGCAGCGCCGACCGCATCCCCTCGGACCCGGCCGCGAGCAGGACCGCGCCGACGCCCACGGCCTGGCCGACGCAGAGCGTGGCGACCTTCGGCCGGATGTAGCGGAGCGTGTCGTAGACGGCGAGCATCGCGCTGGGGTCGCCGCCCTCGCAGTTGATGTAGAGGTTGACGTCCTTGTCGGGGTTCGCCTCCTCCAGGTGCAGGAGCTGCGCGACGAGCGCGTTCGCCACCCCTGCGTCGATCGCGGTGCCCAGGTAGATGATCCGGCCCGACAGCAGGTGCGAGTAGACGTCCATGACGCGCTCGCCGCGGCCCTGGTCGACGATCACGTTCGGGATCATGTAGCTGCTCACTTGGCGCCCCTCTCGGCCGCAACGCGCAGGCCGATGCCCGGTCGCTCTTTCGGCGTGATCTCCTCGAAGGAGGTGACGGTCCCGTCGACGAACCCGTACTCGCGGGCCTCGTCGGCGGTGTACCAGCGGTCGCGCAGCGAGTCCTCGAAGATCCGCTCCACGGTCTGGCCGGTGTCCTCGGCGATGAGCTTGAGGACGGTGTCCCTGGTGTAGCGCAGGTCGTTGGCCTGCAACTCGATGTCGACGGCGCCGCCGCCGATCCCGGCCGAGCCCTGGTGCATGAGGATGCGCGCGTGCGGGAGGACCTTGCGCTTCCCCTTCGTGCCCGCCGAGAGCAGGAACTGCCCTGCGCTGCATGCGATCCCGAGGGCCAGCGTCGCGACGTCGCACGGCACCAGCCGCATCGTGTCGCGGATCGCGAGCATCGCCGGGACCGAGCCGCCGGGCGAATGTATCCACAGTGAGATATCGCTGTTGGGGTCGTCGATCGCCAGCGACAGCATCTGCGTCGCCAGGAGCGTCCCGTTGTCGTCGTCGAGCACTCCGTCGAGCACGAGCACGCGCTGCTGGTACAGCTCGCGCCGCACGCGCTCGGAGAACTGCTGCGGCCTGTTGTCTTCGCTCATGTCCCAACGATCGCCACCCGCGCCCCTCCCCCGCAATCGAATCCGCCCTGAGCGGATCTGCTCTGAGCAGCGCGGCCGCCGCGGGAGCCCTGAGGGCTCCCGCGGCGCGGCGGTTCGGATCGGGGTGCGGCTACCCGTTGACCGCCGCGGTGATCTTGCGGGTCATCTCGGCCATGACGGGGCTCGGCGCACCCTTGTGGGCGCGGTTCGCGGCCTCGACGGCCACGCCGACGACCGTGCGGAAGTTCTCCGCCTCGGCCGGGTCCTGGGCCTTGAGGATCCGCACGGACTCGGCCAGCGCGGGCAGGACCTGCTCGGCGAGGGACGCAGCGGACTTGGCCTTGAGCTTGAAGTCGCCCTTCTTCGAGGCGAGCACGTGCCCGACCTCGCCGGTGGCGGAGGCGTACGCGAGGGTCCCGTCGGTGGCGACCCGGTGGGCCGACCCGGCGATCCCGGCGTAGGAGAGGAGGGTGACGGCGCCGAAGGCGGCGGTGCGGATGACGGTCTTGTCCTGGGCGGTCAGGTTGACGCTCATTGTTCTTGCTCCTTGTGTGTCTCACCGGGCGTTTCCCGTTGATGGAGCAACTATCGGGGGGCGCCCTGACGCGCAGCTGACGCGAGCCTGACACCGGTTCGGGCCTGCGGGCCGCGTCTGTCAGCCGATCGGGATTTTTCACCCGTTGTCCGTCATGGACGACATCCCGGTGCGTTCTTCTTGTGAGCGGGCCGGTCCGACGTCCACCAGCGGAGGGCCGGCCCGCGATCCGCGACCCCGGGTGCGATGAGTCCGGTCGGCGCGCGTCGTCCCTACAGGCGACATGCCGACGACAGCAAGCTGGGAGCACGCCATGACCGCCCTCTACACCTGGGACGTCTTCACCACCCTCGACGGATTCGGCTCGTTCGGCCCTGACGCCGACTGGGGCGGCTACTGGGGCAAGCACGGGCCGGAGTTCCTCGAAGGGCGCCGGGCCGCGCTCGGCGACGAGCAGCGGATGGTGCTCGGGGCTCGCACGTTCCGGGAGTTCGTGGAGCTGCTGGGTCCGATCCCGGAGGCCGACCTCGACCCGGTGAACGCCCGGATGCGCAGCATGCCGACCACGGTGGTGTCCTCCACGCTGGACGGCACGCTCGGCTGGCCGGACGCGACCGTCGTGCCCGGGGACGCGGTCGAGGTCGTCGCGCGGCTCAAGGAGGAGTCGGCGGTGCCGCTGCGCTCGCACGGGAGCCTGTCGATGAACCGGGCGCTCATGGCCGCGGGGCTCGTCGACCGCGTGCAGGTGACGGTCTTCCCGGTCATCAGCGGCCGCACCGGGACCGATGCGATCTTCGCGGGCGCGGAGGACTTCGACCTCGACCTGATCGGGACCCGCACGTTCGACGGCCGCACCCAGGAGCTGGTGTACCGGCCGACCCTGCACCGCTGAAAGTCGGGGCGGTCCGCCTGCGGGCGTTCGCTTCAAGTCGTTTAATGGAGCGACCTACCCGAGTGAGAGGGGCCCGCATGAAGGCCGTCACCGTCACCGACCCGAACGCCGGCACCGCCGGCATGACCCTCGGCGAGCGGCCCGAGCCGCACGCCGCGGAGAACGACGTGGTCGTCCGCGTCCGCGCCTCCGGGTTCACGCCCGGCGAGCTGACCTGGCCGGGCACCTGGACCGACCGGGCCGGGCGCGACCGCACCCCGAGCATTCCGGGGCACGAGCTGGCCGGGGTCGTCGCGTCGCTCGGGTACGGGACGACCGGGCTCACCGTGGGGCAGCGCGTGTTCGGGCTCGCCGACTGGACCAGGGACGGCACGCTCGCCGAGCTGGTCGCCGTCGAGGCCCGCAACCTCGCGCCGCTCCCGGCCGACGTCGACTTCACGACCGGCGCGAGCCTGCCGATCTCCGGGCTCACCGCGTGGCAGGGCCTGTTCGACCACGGCCGCCTCCACACCGGGCAGAGCGTCCTCGTCCACGGCGCGGCGGGCGGCGTCGGGTCCGTGGTCTCCCAGCTCGCCCGTGAGGCGGGCGCGCACGTCATCGGCACCGGCCGCGCCGCGGACCGGGCGGCGGCGCTCGAATTCGGGGCCCACGAGTTCCTGGACCTCGAAGCCGACGACCTCGGCGACGTCGGCCAGGTCGACCTCGTGTTCGACGTCATCGGCGGCGACATCGGCGCGCGCTCGGCCGCGCTGGTGCGCCCCGGCGGCGTCCTGGTCACCATCGCGGCCCCGCCGGAGGTGCGGCCCGCGGAGGGCCGTGCGGTGTTCTTCGTCGTCGAGGCGGACCGGGCTCAGCTCGCCGAGCTCGCCGCCCGCGTCCGCGACGGCCGCCTGCGCACCCGCATCGGCGCGGTCCACCCGCTGGAGGACGCCGTCAAGGCGTTCAACCCGACGGCGCGCCCGACCGGGAAGACCATCATCACGATCGGGTGAGGCGCCCTCAGAGGTTGGTCATCTTCTCCATCGCCTCGGAGTAGCGCCCTCCCTGGATGCGGACCTGGGACGCGGCCCGTTCGATCGCGTCGAGGTCGTCCTTCGTGAGGTCGACCGACGCGGCGCCGAGGTTCTCGGCGAGGCGCTCGGGCCTGCGGGTGCCCGGGATCGGGGCGAGCGCTTCGCGCTGGGCGAGGAGCCAGGCGAGGGCGATCTGCGCGGTGGTCGCGCCCTTGGCGGCGGCGATCCCGGCGAGGAGGTCCACGAGGACCCGGTTCGCTTCGCGCGCTTCGGCTCCGAAACGCGGGATGCTGTTGCGGATGTCCCCTTCGGCGAAGGTCGTGCCCGCGTCGACGGCGCCGGTGAGGAAGCCCCTCCCGAGGGGGCTGAACGGGACGAGTCCGATGCCGAGCTCGTCCAGGACCGGCAGGACCTCCTCCTCGGGGCGGCGCCACCACAGCGAGTACTCGCTCTGGACGGCGGCGACGGGCTGCACGGCGTGGGCGCGGCGGATCGTCGCCGCCGAGGCCTCGGAAAGTCCGAAGTGGAGGACCTTGCCTTCGGCGATGAGCTCCTTGACGGTTCCGGCGACGTCCTCGATGGGGACGTCGGGGTCGACCCGGTGCTGGTAATAGAGGTCGATCCGGTCGGTGCCGAGCCGCCGGAGCGAGCCCTCGACGGCCTCGCGGATGTGCTCGGGCCGGGAGTCGGTGCCGTTCGAGTCCCCTTCGGGCCCGATGTCGAACCCGAACTTGGTGGCGACGGCGACCCGGTCCCGCACGGGCGCGAGCGCCTCGCCCACGAGCTCCTCGTTGACGTAGGGGCCGTAGACCTCGGCGGTGTCGAACAGGGTCACGCCCTGGTCGACCGCGCTGCGGATGAGCGCGATGTGGTCCTCGCGGGTGCCCGAGGTGCCGTAGCCGTCGCTCATGCCCATGCAGCCCAAGCCGATCGCCGAGACCGTCAGTCCGTCGCCGAGTGCGCGCTCCTGCATCGCGGTTCCTTTCCGTTGCGGTTGTCCATGAGTACCAGGCGGACCCGTCGCCCCCGGTGCCGGGCCGCCGATGTTCCGGCGCATCAGGTCAGTGCCGTGCGGTTGCGCCCCTTCGCGTCCGGCTACGGCCGGAGGAGGACCTTGATGGCGCGGCGCTCGTCCATGGCCTTGTAGCCCTCGGCGACGTCGGCGAGCGGCAGGGTCAGGTCGAAGACCTTGCCCGGTTCGATCTCGCGGCGCCAGATCAGGTCGATGAGGTCGGGCAGGTAGCGGCGCACGGGGGCGGGGCCGCCGTGGAGGTGGACGCCGGAGAAGAACAGCTCGTCGCCGGGCAGGGCGACGCCGTGGGCGACGCCCACGTAGCCGACGTGCCCGCCCGCGCGGGTCGCGTGGATGGCCTGCATCATCGACTCCTGCGTGCCCACGGCCTCGATCGTCGAGTGGGCGCCCAGGCCGCCGGTGAGCTCCTTGACCCGGGCGATGCCGTCGGCGCCGCGCTCGGTGACGATGTCGGTGGCGCCGAATTCGAGCGCGAGCTTCTGGCGGTCGGCGTGGCGCGACATGGCGATGATCCGCTCGGCGCCCATCTGCTTCGCGGAGAGCACGCCGAGGAGCCCGACGGCGCCGTCGCCGACCACGGCCACGGTCTTGCCCGGTCCGGCCTGGGCGGCGTCGGCGGCGAACCAGCCGGTGCCGAGCACGTCGGAGGCGGCCAGCAGGTGCGGGATCAGGTCCGGGTCGGGCGTCCCGGGGGTGGCGACGAGCGTGCCGTCGGCGTTGGGGACGCGCGTCAGCTCGGCCTGGGCGGTGCCCATGAACTCGCGGTGCACGCAGTGGGACTGATACCCGGCCTTGCAGATCTCGCAGGTGTTGTCGGAGGTGGCGAAGGAGCCGACGACGAAGTCGCCGACTTCGACATTGCGGACGTCCGCGCCGATCTGCTCGACGACGCCGACGTACTCGTGGCCCATCGGGTGCGGCTCGCCGACGGGCTCGACGCCCCGGTAGGGCCACAGGTCGGAGCCGCAGACGCAGGTCGCGGCCAGGCGGATCACGGCGTCGGTGGGCGCGGTGAGCGCGGCGTCGGGGCGCTCCTCGAAGCGGATGTCGCCGGGCGCGTGGATGACGGTGCCGTACATGTTCGATCTCCTCGGGTCTCGGATCGGGTCGGCCGCGGCCGACCCGCACATCATCGATCAAAGCGCGGCTGCGCGCCTGGTGGAACGCACTATCGAGAGGTGTACTGAGAGGGCACCTCTCGGGGGCGCGGGGCGGCGTAGCGTCGGTCCCGTGGACTACCGGGACGAAGTGCGCGAGTTCCTGACCTCGCGGCGAGCGAAGCTCACCCCCGAGCAGGCGGGCCTGCCCGCCGGATCGAACCGCCGCGTGCCCGGACTGCGGCGCGCCGAGGTCGCGGTGCTGGCGAACGTGAGCGTCGAGTACTACGCGCGCCTCGAACGCGGCGGCCTCGCCGGTGCTTCGGACACGGTCCTCGACTCGCTCGCGCGGGCGCTGCGGCTCGACGAGGCCGAGCGCTCGTACCTGTTCGACCTCGCGAAAGCGGCCGGGCGCGCCCCGCAGGCGCGGCCGCGGCGGCGCGCGACCAAGAACTGGACGCCGCGGCAGAGCCTGGTCCAGCTGCTCGACTCGATCGGGTCCCCGGCGATCGTCCGCAACGGACGGCTCGACATCGTCGCCGCCAACCGGCTCGGGCGGGCCTTCTACGACGACATCTTCGCGAGCGCCGAGCACCCGCCGAACTTCGCGCGGTTCTGCTACCTCGACACCGAGCGGTCCCAGCGGTTCTACCCCGACTGGACGACCGCGGCGGACATCAACGTCGCGATGCTCCGCACCGAGGCGGGCCGCGACCCGCACGACAAAGGCCTCCAGGACCTCATCGGCGAACTCTCCACCCGCTCCGAGGAGTTCCGGACCCGCTGGGCCGCAAGGAACGTGCGCATCCACGGCAGCGGCCGCAAGCGCGTCCACCACACCGTGGCGGGCGACCTCGACATGACGTACGAGGAGCTCGAACTCATCGCCGAACCCGGCCTGGTGCTGCTCGTCTACACCGCCGAGCCCGCCTCGCCCTCGTACGAGCGGCTGCAGCTCCTCGCGAGCTGGACCGGGACCGAAGCGCAGCCGCGGGTGGAGGAGCAGGCCTCCTTAGCCGACCAGTCCGGAGAGGAGCTTGGCGAGCGCCGCGGTCCGCCGCTCCTCGGCGGACCCGGGGGGCTCGGCCAGGTCGCCCAGCAGCTCGGTGATCCGCGGGCGCTCCCCTGACGCGGCGACGTGCCCCAGGTAGGCGGCGGCGTGCCGGGCCCGGTTGCCGGCGGCGCGCTCGTTCATCGCGAAGGTGGCCACGACGGCGTTGAGCAGCGCGTAGACCTCCAGCTTGGCGCGGCCGTCGCCCGGCCGGTCGGCGAGCAGTCCGAGCACGTGGTCCAGGACCGCGACCGCGTTCGGGCCGAGCGAGGGGCGGGTGAGCACCAGCTCGGGCAGCCACTCGTGCCGGGCCATCACCCCGTGCAGGCCCTCCCCCACGGCCACGAGGTCGTCGACGAGGTTCCCGGTGGGCTCGGGCAGCTCGATCCCGGCGGCGGTGGCGTCGACCATGAGGTCGAGCAGGTCGTCGCGGCCGGAGACGTAGCGGTACAGCGAGGCCGCGCCGGTGCCCAGCTCCTCGGCGACGTTGCGCATCGAGACCGCGTCGAGCCCGCCCCGGTCGGCGACCGCCAGCGCGGCGGCGGTGATCTCCGGGCGGCTGCGCACGGCGGGCCGTCCGGTGGCGGCCCGTTCGGGGCGGAGCCAGATCGGCTCGTCGTAGTCGGCCACATCACTCCTTCGTCGTTTGCGAACAGTGTACCCGAAGGCCTAGACTTCGGGAACACCGTTCGCGAACCCCGATCTACAGGAGGAGCCATGAACCAGTCCCAGTCCCCCGCCCCCACCGGATACGCCGACAACGGCGGCGTCCGGATCGCCTACGAGGACCTCGGAGGGGCGGGCGGCGAGCCGCTCCTCCTCGTCATGGGTTCGGCGGTCACCAGGTTCTGGTGGCCCGAGGGCCTGGTGCGGGCCTTCATCGACCGCGGCTTCCACGTGGCGGCCTTCGACAACCGCGACTCGGGCCAGTCCACCCACTTCCCGGCCGCGAAGGCGAAGCCGGTGACCGCCCTGTTCCGCAAGGAGGTCCCGGCCTACACGGGCGAGGACGTGGCCGACGACGCCGCGGCGGTCCTCGACGCCCTCGGCTGGGACAGCGCGCACCTGTTCGGCCACTCCAACGGCGGCCTGCGCGCCCAGCGGATCGCCCTGCGCCACCCGGCCCGGGTCCGCAGCCTCGCCTTGTCGGCGAGCGTGTCCTCCGACGCGGGGAACCTGAAGCTCCTGCGCTACATCCGCTTCGGGTTCGTCGCCAAGATGTCCAAGCTCAAGTTCCCCGACACTCCGGAGGGCGACCTCGCCCTGAGCATGGCCGTCTCCCGCGCCCTCGCCTCCCCCGGCTATCCCTTCGACGAGGCCGAGGCCCGCTCCCGCGTCGAGAAGGACGCGGGCAGCCCCGTCCGCGACCCGAACTCGATGGGCCGCCAACTCGGCGCCCACTGGTCCGGGCCCCGGCTCGACGCGATCCACGTGCCCACAGTGGTCCTCCACGGCGACAGCGACCAGCTCCTGCGCACCAGCACGGCAAGGGACCTCGCCGCATCGATCACGCACGCCCGCCTGGTCCTGACCCCGGGAGTCGGCCACGATATCCCCGGCCCCATGTACGGCCGCTACGCGGAGGAGGTGAAGAGAAACGCGGATGAGGCCCGGTTGCATGCGGCGTTATACTCTGCGGCTATGGGATACAACGAAACGAGCCCCACCATCCGATGACGGCGACCGGCGAGCGCAATGCGCTCGACCCCGAGCCCATCCAGAGCCGCCTCCGGGCGCTGCTCGAGCACCACTCCGACGGACCGCTCCCTGATGCGGCACTCCGCGAGATCCGCGCCTCGATCGCTATTAAGTACAGGTCGCGACCTCCGTCGACCGGAACGCTGAAAGAGCGGGCGCGGCAGCGCGAAGCCGAGTACGCAGCAGCGCGAGCAGAACTCATCGAGTCGATCCGCACCACCGATGCGACACCGGACGGCCTGCGGGACTTCGGCAAGCATGTCAGGAACAGCGTCGGCCCGGCCACCCTCGCCTCCGATATGGAGGCCGCGGAGTTCACGATGGCACCCGGCACGATCCGGGCCATTGCCGAGCACCTGCTCGACACCGGCACGAGCATCGCTGAGATCTGCATCGGTGTGAACCTGCTGTCGCTCGCACCTCGCGACGGGGACGGCGAACGGATCCGGATCTTCATTCCGCTGGGCCGAAGGATCGAAGGGACCGCGATCAAGGCGCTGGAGCGTATCGGGCGGTCCGGGCCGCATCTGGCCTGGGCGGCCGAGCGGACTCCGGTGTACCGCCGCTGGCACACGGTTCGGGCGATCCGGGATTTGCCGGAGCAGGAATTCAGCGAGCTGCTCTATGCTCTGCCAGTGAAGCAGTCCGCGGACCTGGTGCAGATGTTCAGCGCGCTTGACCGCAGACCCGAAGGGTTCCAAGGCGACCAGCGGTTCGCCCGCATCCTGCGCGACGCGGCCCGGCCGGGTGCGCTCGGGGTCGAGCCGGAGACGCTCGCGCTCGCGGCGCAACTGTGGGACGAGGTGCGGTACGGCCGCTGTGCCCTGCTCGGGTTCGCGCCCGGGGAGCGGGAAATGACCGCTGCGGGAATCCAGGCGCTGCTGGTGTCGCCGGAGGCGTCTGCTTCGGTCGATGCCGCACTGGCCGCCACACCGGACGATCCTGACCTGGTCTGGTTGCGTACGCAGCTCAACCGGGCGGGGCACAGTGACCTGCCGCTGCCCCGGGGGTTGGCGGTGCGGGTGAGTGTGCCGCGGCCGAGCGCTGCCGCCCAGCCGCGGACGCACCTGCTGCTCGACGGCGTGCCGCTCGTGGAGGCGCACTTCCAACGCGGCCACTCGGACAGGCCGGAAACGGTGCTGCACGACGGGCTCGGTCTTACGGCGCTCGCGGAGCCGCGCGACGTGAAGATCGGCGACACGGGCTGCGTCGAGGAGTGCTGCGGAGCGTTCCGGGCGGTGATCAGCCGCCATGACGGCCTGGTGGAGTGGGAGGTCCGCGACACCGGCCTGAAGGATCCGCTGACGGCCCGGTTCGCCTTCGACGCCGACCAGTACGACGCCGAGGTCGCCAGGGCCGCAGCCGATTTCGACTGGGAGTGGCCCGCAAAACGAGCCGCGCGGCTGCTGCGGGAGCGGATCGGGGCCGAGCCGGAGCTGATGTCGCGCTGGGAGTGCGAGCTGGCGTGGACCGGCTCATGGTCACCGGATCGATCCGAGATGCAGTACTCGTTCTACTACCCGAAGCGGCCGTCCGAAGACGGCCCTTGGGTGCAGTTCTCCGCGTCGTGCGCAGTGCCGTACGTTCCCGAGGTCGACGACGCTGCCGTGACAGGGGTCGTGGACCGCATCATCGCGGACCTGAAAGCCACGGATCCGAAGTCGACGGCCCGCCTCTCCGGCGGATCGAAGGAGTATGCCGAAGCGCTCGGCTTCCCCTGGCCGCCTTAGCGCCCTAATGCGATTGCCGCCGGGCCGGTGCCCGAGCAGACTGGCCCGGTGACGATCGCCTACGACCCGCCCGCGCTCGACGGGGAGACCCTCGACGCGCTGCTCTACGACCACCTCAACGAGTGGGGCCAGAGCGACCAGTTCTACCTCGACCTGGTCATGGCCGCCGAACGCGTGCTCGACGTCGGGTGCGGCACGGGGACGATCCTGCGCCGCGCCCGCGCCGGGGGCCATGCCGGGCGGCGGGTCGGGATCGACCCCGACCCGGCAATGCTCGGGCAGGCGCAGGAGTCCGACGCCGCGGAATGGGTGCTCGCGCCCGCTTCGGCGGCCGCATGGGACGCGGAGTTCGACCTGGCGATCATGAGCGGCAACGCGTTCCAGTGCCTGCTGGACGACGCTGACACCGTTGCATCGCTGACCGCGGTCCGCCGCGCCCTCACCGACGGCGGCAGGTTCGTCTTCGACACCCGCAACCCGGCGGCGAAGGCGTGGCGGACCTGGACGAGCGCCGAGCCGTACCGGTTCACCGATCCGCTCGGGGAGCCGATGAGCGTCGTACAGGAGGCGGGCGAGCCCGACGGCGAGGGCGTGGTCCGGCTCGACGCGTACTTCAGCGCCTCATATTGGGACGAGCCGTTGCGAGCGAGCTGCGGCCTGCGGTTCACCGCCCCGGACCACCTCGACCGGCTCCTGGAGGCGGCGGGCCTCGCGGTCGAGGCGCGCTTCGGGACCTTCACCGGGGCCGCCTTCGACCCGGACTCCTCGGGTTCGATCATCACCGTGGCGACACCGTTCGGCCGCAAGGGGTTACGACTGCGGGCGGGCGCGGGCGACGGGGCGCTCGAAGTACGCTCAAGTCGGTCGAATCGCCCCACCGACACCCCTTGAGAGGGAAGCCTTGTCGCAGCAGCAGCTCCTCCCGCCCCCGGTTGACTGGATGCAGCTCAGGTACGGCGCCGTACCCGTGCCCGCGGGGCCGGGCGGCGCTTACGCACCGCCGGTGCCCGGCGGGTCGTCGCCGATGGCGTTCACGATGCGCAAGCCGCGCAATGTCGCGTGGGTGCAGACGCTCCTGTGGGTCTTCGCGGCCGTCACCGCCGTCGTGGACCTCTTGACGGCGATCGTGATGACCCGCGACTTCCACCCGCTGAGCCTCGCCGGACTCGCCTACGCCCTGTACGCCACCATCCAATCGCTGGTCACCCCCATGCAGATCGGCCGCGGCAAGCGCTGGGCCTGGGTCTGGGCCCTCACCAGCGCCGTCATCGGATTCGTGCTGGCGGTCGGGACCACGATGGCGGGGATGACGCTGGTCCGCATGGCGCCGGGCGTGGTTCCGTTCGCGGCGGTCGTCGGCGTGCTCTACCTGGTGCTCATCCTGCTGCTGTGCTCGAAGCCGTTGCGCGAGTGGATGCTCATGCACCGCGCGCAGCGCGGTCAGGCCCGGATGGAGGGCGCCCCCGGGCCGGGCATGGCGCTCAGCGCCGTGTACCGGAGCCCTCAACGGACGATCGAGCGGCCGCGCTCACTCTCGTGGGCGCAAGTGGTGTTCTGGATGGTCGCGCTCATGCCGCTGGCCTGGGCCGTGACGGGCGTGTGGGCGGTCGCTGCGACTGCGGCGCTCGCGGCGCTGGCGCTGACGTCGTCGATCGGCCTGAACCGGGGGCGGTTCTGGGCGCGTGTGTTCACGCTGGTGTGGCTCAGCGCAGTCGGGATAGCGAGCGGCGGCGCGATCGTGCCGGGGGTGCTGCTGGCGACCGGCACGTTCGGAGTCGGCGGGGTCGAGATGCAGGCGGGCATGGCGGTGGCGCTGTCGTTCGGACTCGGGTTCGTGCTGGCGTGCATCGCGTTCGGGCTCATGTTCACGACCGGGGTGCGGCGCTGGACGCCGCCCGCGGAGCTGGTGCTGGTCTTCCGCGAGGCGGCGGTGCCGCAGCAGGTCGCGCGTTAGCGGAGCGGGGCGTGGGCGAAGGCGGCCATGCCCTCCGCGAAGCCGATGGCGGCGCGGAAGCCGAGGCGGTCGGCGGCGAGGTCGGGTGAGGCGACGATGTGGCGGACGTCGCCGAGGCGGTAGTCGCCGGTCACGACAGGGGCCGGGGCGTCAGGGAAGCCCGCGGTGAGGGCGGCGGCCATGTCGGCGATGGTGTGGGGTTCGCCGGAGGCGATGTTGCAGGCGCCGGTCCAAGTGGAGTCGAGGGCGGCGAGGTTGGCGCGGGCGACGTCGTCGACGTGGACGAAGTCGCGGGTCTGGGCGCCGTCTTCGAAGACGCGCGGGGCCCGGCCTGATTCGAGGGCGCTGCGGAAGATGCTGGCGACCCCAGCGTAGGGGGTGTCGCGGGGCATGTGGGGGCCGTAGACGTTGTGGTAGCGCAGGGCGCAGACGGTGGCGCCCGATTCGCGGCCGTACAGGGTGGACAGGTGCTCGGTGTGGACCTTGGTGGCGGCGTAGACGTTCCGGGGGTCGAGCGGGGCGTCCTCGGTGACCGGGGCCCAGGCGAGGGCGGCGGCGCAGGCGGGGCAGCGGGGGTCGAAGCGGCCCGCGTCGAGGTCGGCGGCAGTACGGGGCGCGGCGCGGACGTCGCCGTGCGCGGGGCAGCGGTAGCGGCCCTCGCCGTAGACGACCATCGAGGAGGCGACGACGAGGCGGCCGGCGAAGGAGCGCCGCCACAGGGCCCGCAGAAGGTTCGCGGTGCCGCCGTCGTTGTCGGCGACGTAGGCGGAGACGTCGTCGAAGTCGACGCCGAGGCCGACGCGGGCGGCCTGGTGGCAGACCGCGTCGACGCCCTCGACGGCGCGCCGGACGGCGTCCTCGTCGGCGAGGTCGCCGACGATCAGCTCCGCCGAGTCGGGCAGGTAGTCGGGGGTGTGCTTGTGGGCCGCAAGGGAATCGAGGACGACCACGTCGTCGCCGCGGGCGGCGAGGTGGCGGCAGACCGCTCCGCCGATGAACCCGGCGCCGCCGGTGACCAGTACGCGCATTGATGAGCCTTTCGGTGGTTCACCACTGCACCCGCAGTGCGGCGGCGAGGACGACGGCGACCCCGAGCTGGACCGCCAGCCACGCGCGGGGGCGCGGGAGGGCGCACCCGGCGAGGAGGACGAGGGGCATGAACGGCTGCCAGATCCGCTCGGTCTCGGCCGAGGACATGCCCGACAGGTCCGCGACCGCGACGGCCGCGAGGCACGAGCCGACGACAATCCACATGCGGCGGTCGCGCAGCCGCGACAGAGCCACCGCGATTGCCGGGCCCAGTGCCAGCGCGAAGACCGCGAGGTTCGCGAGCAGGAAGTACCAGTACCCGCGGATCGCGGCCACGCCCGCGTAGTAGCGGACCCGCGTCGTCTGGAGCCCTTCGAGCCACCAGTACCCCCACAGCAGCGGCGCGAGGACCACGGCGGCCGCGAGCGCGCCGCCGCCGAGGAGCACGCCCCAGCGGCGGCGCCATACGGCGACGACCAGGACCGGGAGAGCGAGCAGCGCAGCGGAGAACGACAGCATGAGGGCGGCGCCCGCAAGGAGCCCTCCGGCCGCGGTCAGGGCGGCGGCGCGGGGGCCGGTGCGGTTCGTGGCGAGGATCAGGCAGGCGACGGCCGCGAGCGTGACGCCCGCGAAGATGAGGTCGGCGGTGTTGTGCCAGTACGCGGCCGGGGCGATGACGAGGAACGGGGCGGCGCGGCGGGCGAGGCGCTCGCCTGCGACGTCGCGGCCGATCGCCAGTGCGGCGAGGACCGCGGCGGCGACGCCGAGCTGGATCACGGTGTTCTGGAACAGGATGCCGGAGAGGCCGAGTTTCTCTGCGCCCCAGAAGAAGAGGACAAGGCCGGGCGGGTGGGACTGGAGGTGGACCGGGTAGACGCCGTCGAGCTGGAGCTGCGTGTAGTGCGCGAGGAACGCGCCGGGGCCGCCCGCGTCGTCCACCAGGTGCGCGTTGCTCGCGTAATGGTGGTCGAGGTCGGTCCAGGTGCGGGGGTGGGAGTGGGCGACGGTCAGGGAGAGGCTGAAGGCGACCGCGGCGAGAGCGGTCGCAAGCGCGGTCCACCGCCAGCGCCAGCGGGCCGCGGCAGCCGGGAGGAACGCGATGAGCAGGGCGCCCACGGCGACCGGGGCAAGGAGCGTGGCGTCGAAGTGGGGCTCCCAGCTGCCGAACAGGGGCATCGCGCCGAGCTGGTGGCGGCCTTCGGTGACGTTGAGTTTCACTTGGCCGAGGACCCAGGCGAGGGCGAGGAGCAGGGCCCAGCCGGTGAGGACGGCGGCGGTCCGGGCCTTGGCCGTCACCGGCGCGCCCCGGCGGGGAGGCTGATCGTGAAGCGGCAGCCGCCCGCGGTGTTGGCGACGGTGACGGTGCCCGCGTGGGCCTCGATGAGGCCGCGGCTGATCGCGAGGCCGAGTCCGCCGCCGCGCTCGTCGCGGCGGCGGGCCTCGTCGCCGCGGAACGCGATGTCGAAGACGCGGGGCAGGTCGGCGTCGGGGATGCCGCCGCACTGGTCCTGGATGGACAGGACGGCGGCGCCGGGGGCGGCGGCGGCCTCGATGAGGATCGTCCCTCCGGCGGGGGTGTGGCGGATGGCGTTGTCGAAGAGGTTGTCGAGGGCGCGGCAGCATTCGCGGGCCGAGACCTCGGCGGCCGGGAGGGCGGCGAGGCGTTCGACGACGCGGACGCCTTTCAGGTCGGCGGCGGCGCTGGCCCCGGCGAGGGTGTCGGCGACGGCGTCGCGCAGGTCGACCTGCTCGCGGCCGAGCCGCAGGGAGCCGCTGTTGATGCGGGAGAGCTCGAAGAGGTCGTCCACGAGCGCGGAGAGCCGTTCGGCGTCGGTGCGGATCTGGGCGTGGTAGCGCTTGACGGCGGCGTCGTCGTCGACCACGCCGTCGTCGAGGGCCTCGGCCATCGCGCGGATGGTCGCGAGCGGGGCGCGCAGGTCGTGGGAGACCCAGGCGATGAGTTCGCGCCGTGAGGATTCGAGGGCGCGCTCGCGCCGCTGGGACTCTTCGAGGCGCCGGGAGACGTCGGCGAGTTCTCCTGCGAGCGCGGCGAGTTCGCCGGGGCCGGTGACCGCGGGGGCGAGGCCGGCGGCGGCGTGCCCGTCGCCGTCGACCATGGTGCGCGCGTACGCCCCGACCTGCTCGGCGCCCGCACCGATGTCGTCGCCGAGCTGCCAGGCGGCGCCGAACGCGACGCCGGAGGCGACGATGAGGACCACGAACAGCAGCACGAGGTCGTGGTAGGAGATGAACATCGCGAGCGCGGCGGTGACGACGCCGGTGGCGGCGACGAGGACCGAGGAGAGCGCGACGGTCATGGTCTGGACGCGGGCGCCCCGGCCGCGGAGCGCGCGGAGGACGACGCCGCCGACGGCCCCGGCGACCGCGGAGGCGACCGCGGCGGTGGCGACGAGGACGGCGATGTCGCGCGGCGGGAAGTCGAAGGCGACCGCGAGGGCGGTCGCGGCAGCGAGCGCCACCGCGAGGATCAGCAGCGAGCCCGCGCGCCGGTTCGTCAAGCGCCGCATCAGGGCTCCCACCGGTAGCCGACGCCGCGGACGGTGGTGAGGTGGCGGGGCGCGGAGGCGTCGTCCTCGATCTTCTCGCGCAGGCGCCGCACGTGGACGGTGACGGTGGAGGTGTCGCCGATGCTCCAGCCCCACACCGTTTCGAGCAGTTCCTCGCGGCGGAAGGCCCGCCCCGGGTTGGTCAGGAAGCACACGAGCAGGTCGTACTCCTTCGCCGTGAGGTCGAGTTCGGCGCCGCCGCGGACGGCGCGGTGGGCGACGGTGTCGACGGCGACGCCGCCGCCGGTGAGGACCGCGGGCGCCGGGGCCTGGGGCGCGGCGCGGCGCAGGACGGCGCGGACGCGGGCGGCGAGCTCGCCCGGGGAGAACGGCTTGGTCACGTAGTCGTCGGCGCCGAGGTCGAGGCCGGTGATGCGGTCGGTCTCCTCGCCGCGGGCGGTCAGCATGACCACGGGGATCGCGGTGGCCTCGCGCAGGCGCTTGCACACCTCGAAGCCGTCCATGCCCGGCATCATCAGGTCAAGGACGACCAGGTCGGGGAGGGTGGCGAGGGCCCGTTCGAGGCCGGTGGCGCCGTCGGGCGCGTAGTCGACGTCGAAGCCGTCGCGGCGCAGGTAGCGGGCGACGACCTCCGCGAGGGCGGGGTCGTCGTCGACGACGAGGACGCGCGGGTCCACTCGGGAGGTCATGGTGCAACGATGCCCGATCACGCGGCGGTCCGTCATGCGACCTGCCGAGACTTTCGCGAACCGTAAGGATCGAGCGGGCCTGGGAGGGCCCGCGCGCCACTAGCATCGGCCCCATGCAGCGGACCCATCTCCTCGTCGTGGCGAAAGCCCCGGTCCCGGGCCGGTCGAAGACCCGGCTCACGCCGCCGTTGACCCCCGAGGGGGCCGCGGAGGTGGCGGAGGCCGCGCTCGCGGACACGCTGGAGGCCGCCGCGGGGTGCGGGGCCGACCGGCTGCTGCTCGCGCTCGACGGCGAGCCCGGCCCGTGGCTGCCCCCGGGGTTCGAGGTGTTCGCGCAGGTCGACGGCACGTTCAACGAGCGGCTGGCGGCGGCGTGGGCGCACGTGGAGGGGCCGGGGCTCCAGATCGGCATGGACACCCCGCAGGTGACGCCGGAGCTCCTGGACGCGGCGCTCGCGGTGGTCGCCGAGGGCGCGGACGCGGCGCTGGGCCTCGCGGAGGACGGCGGGTGGTGGGCGCTGGGCCTGGCCCGGCCGCACCCTGAGGCGTTCGCGGACGTGCCGATGAGCACCGGCGACACGGGCCGGCTCCAGCGCAAGCAGTTGGAGGCGCTCGGCCTGGAGGTCGCCGACCTGCCGGTGCTGCGCGACCTCGACGACGCCGGGGACGCCCGCGCGGTCGCCGTGCTCGCGCCGCGGACGCGCACGGCCGGGCGCATCCGGGACCTGCTGGGCGCCAACGCAGTCGATGTGGTCCTGCCGGTCCTGGACGAACGCGACGCGATCCCGTGGGTGCTGGAGCGGATGCCCGAGGGGTACCGGCCGATCGTGGTCGACAACGGCTCGACGGACGGGTCCGCGGAGGTCGCCGCGAAGCTCGGCGCGCGGGTGGTGGCCGAGCCGCGCCGCGGCTTCGGCGCCGCGTGCTTCGCGGGGCTCGCCGCCGCGACCGCGCCGGTCGTGGCGTTCATGGACTGCGACGCGTCCCTGGACCCGAAGGACCTGCCCGCGGTGTGCGGGCCCGTCCTCAACGGCGACGCCGACCTGGCATTGGGCGCAAGGAAAGCCAGCAGAGGCGCGATGCCCCTGCACGGGCGCCTCGCCAACCGGTACCTCGCGCGGCAGGTCCGGCGCACCTGCGGCGCCGCCGTCACCGACATCGGGCCGATGCGCGCAGCCCGCAGAGAAGACCTCCTCGCGCTCGGCACCGCCGACCGCCGCTCCGGCTGGCCCCTCGAAATGGTCCTGCGGGCCGGGCTCGA
Source organism: Glycomyces artemisiae (assembly GCF_003002955.1). GTDB lineage: Bacteria > Actinomycetota > Actinomycetes > Mycobacteriales > Micromonosporaceae > Glycomyces > Glycomyces artemisiae. The sequence goes on along the minus strand of NZ_PVTJ01000008.1, from coordinate 35,385 downwards.
CGGGTGGCGGATCGCCGAACTGCCGGTCCCCTACCGGCCCCGCACCGGCCGCAGCAAGGTCACCGGCACCGTCGGCGGAACCTTCCGCGCCGTCAAGGACATGCGCGCGCAACTGGCACGGGCCAGAGCCGCCGCGAACCTGAAGAGGAGTCACCAGTGAACGACCGTCCCCGCGCCGATATCGGCGTCTTCGGCGGATCCGGCTTCTACACCCTTGCGGCGCAGGCCGAGACGTGGGACATCGCGACCGACTGGGGCCCGCCCTCGGCCCCCGTCGCCATCGCGGAGACAGCCGGAGTCCGCGTCGCGTTCCTCCCCCGCCACGGCGCCGGGCACCGCCTCCCGCCCCACAAGGTCAACTACCGCGCCAATGTGGACGCCATGCGGCAGCTCGGCGTGCGGGCCCTCGTCTCGCCGTTCGCGGCCGGGTCGCTGCGGCCCGAGATCCGCCCCGGCGACTTCGTCGTCTGCGACCAGATCGTGGACCGCACCTGGGGGCGCGAGTCCACCTTCCATGACGAGTTCACGGACGGGCCCGTGCACATCCCGTTCGCCGAGCCGTACGACCCGCGCCTGCGCCGCGTCGTCCTCGACGCCGCCGCCGAAGTCGGGGTGACCGCGCACGACGGCGGCACCGTCGTGGTCGTCAACGGCCCGCGGTTCTCCAGCCGCGCCGAGTCGCGCTGGCACCGCGAGTCCGGCTGGCACGTCGTCAACATGACCCAGTGCCCCGAAGCGCCGCTCGCGATGGAGGCGGGCATCCCGTTCGTGGGGATCGCCCTGGTCACCGACTACGACGCCGGACTGGACGAGGACCCCGGCGTCGAGCCGGTCAGCCAGGACGCCGTGTTCGCGGTGTTCGAGGCGAACCTGCACAAGGTGAAGGAACTGCTCGACGCCGCGATCCCGGCGCTGGCGGACGTAAGCGAAACGTAAGGACGAATCGTGGAACTCAGGACGCCCGCGGCCGTAGCCTCAGCCGCATGAGCGACACACGAAGGTTCGCGACCCTCGCCGTCCACGGCGGCGAGCCGCGGCCCGCCGCGGGCGGCTCGGTGGTCTTCCCGGTCTTCCAGGGCACGGTCTTCGAGACCGACCCGGGCGGCGGCGTCGGCGACGCGCCCTATTCCAGGCTCGGCACCAACCCGACCCAGCGGCACCTGCACCGCAGGCTCGCCGCCCTCGAAGGCGCGGAGGCTGCCGTCGCGACCGCCTCGGGCATGGGCGCCATCACGACCGCGCTCCACAGCGTCCTCGCCACGGGCGACCACCTCATCGCCGCGGGCGACTTCTACGGCGGCACGCTCCAGTTCCTCACCGAGCACGCCGCGCGCCTCGGCTGGTCGTTCGACCTGGTCGACCCCGGCGACCCGGACGCGTGGCGCCGGGCCCTGCGCCCGTCCACGAAGGCGCTCCTCACCGAGTCGATCACCAACCCGCTCACCGCGGTCGGCGACCTCGCCGGGGCCGCCAGGTTCGCGCGCGAGCACGGCCTGACGTCCCTCATCGACAACACGCTCGCCACGCCGGTCGTGTTCCGGCCGCACGCGGTCGGCTTCGACCTGGTGTGCCACTCGGCGACCAAGGCGCTCAACGGCCACTCCGACCTCACCGCGGGCGCGGTCACCGGCTCGCGCGAGCGGATCGCGCGCGTCGCCGCCGTGCTCGGCTCCTACGGCGCGAGCCTCGACCCGCACGCCGCGTTCCTGCTCGCGCGCGGTCTCAAGACGCTCGCGCTGCGCGTGCAGCGCCAGAACGAGAACGCCCAGGCCGTCGCCGAGCTCCTCGCCGCTCATGCCGCGGTCGCCGCGGTCCGCTACCCGGGCCTGCCGCAGCACCCCGACCACCGGCGCGCGGCGGCGCTGTTCGACGGATTCGGGTCGGTCGTCACGTTCCGCCCGGTCGGCGGCGCGCCCGCCGCCGAGGCGATCGTCAAGGCGCTGCGGCTGCCGTACGCGGCGCCGAGCCTCGGCGGCGTCGAGTCGCTCGTGACCCGGCTCCGCCTCGACGGCGCGGCGCACGGCATGTCGGGCGAGGTCGTGCGCTTCTCCGCGGGGATCGAGGCCGCCGAGGACCTCGTGGAGGACTTCGCGCAGGCGCTCGCGCAGTCGCCCGCGGCCCTTGTTTAGCGGAACGTAAGCACCGCCGCCGGGCATCCGGGCCCGAAGCGGTTCAAGATGGAGGGGTGAACACCACGCATCACGCACCGCCGCGCTCCTGGGCCGCCGCCGGACTGCTCGCCACCGTCGCGGGCCTCGCAATCGGGCACCTCGCCGCCGCGCTCTACGAGCCGCGGTCGGCGCCCCTGTCGGCCCTGTCGGACGCGGTGGTCGCCGTGGTCCCCCTCGAAGTGTCGCACTGGTTCATCGAGCTGGTCGGCACCCTCGACAAGCCGCTGCTCATCGCCGGGCTGCTCGTCGGCATCGCCGTCGTCGGCGCGGGCGTCGGGGTCCTGTGGCGCACGCGCCCGTGGCCCGCGCGGATCGCGGTCGCCGTGCTCGCGCTCGTCGGCGCCGCGGCCGCGTTCACGCGGCCCGGCCTCGGGGTCGAAGCGGTCGTGCCGTCGCTGCTCGCCGGGGCCGTGACGATTCTCGGCCTCCAGTTGTGGGGCAGCAGGTCCCAGGCCGAGGAGTCCGGGCGGCGCGGGTTCCTCATGGTGCTCGGCGGCGTGGCCGCGGCCGGGTTCGCGGCCTCGTGGTGGGCCGGGCGGTCCGGGCCCGCCGGGGTCGAGGCGCAGCGCGACGCCGTGAAGCTCCCCGAAGCCGACGTGCCCGCCGTCGAACCGGGGCCGGTCGCCGACTTCGAAGTGGACGGCCTCGCGCCGTACCGGGTCCCCAACGGCGACTTCTACCGCATCGACACCGCGATCACCGTCCCGCAGGTCGACGTCGACACCTGGACGCTGCGCGTCCACGGCATGGTCGACAAGGAGCTCACGTTCACGTTCGACGACCTCCTCGGCCGCGAGCTCATCGAACGGGACGTCACGCTCGCGTGCGTCTCGAACCAAGTGGGCGGCGACCTCGTCGGCAACGCCCGCTGGCTCGGCGTGTCCCTCGCCGACCTCCTCGCCGAGGCCGGGCCCGACCCCGCCGCCGACCAGCTCGTGTCCCGGTCCACCGACGGGTGGACCGCCGGATCGCCGACGCAGCTCGTCTTCGACGGCCGCGACGCGATGATCGCCGTCGGCATGAACGGCCAGCCGCTCCCCCTCGACCACGGCTGGCCCGCACGCCTGGTCATCCCCGGCCTGTACGGGTACGTCTCGGCCACCAAGTGGCTCACCGAGCTCGAACTCACCACATTCGACAGCTACGACGCGTACTGGATCACCCGCGGCTGGTCCGAGCCGCGCCCGATCAAGACCCAGTCGCGCATCGACACGCCCAAGAGCAAGGCGGGGACGGGCACCGTGGCCGTCGCCGGGGTCGCGTGGGCGCAGCACCGCGGCATCAGCGCCGTCGAACTGAAGATCGACGGCGGCGAATGGCTGCCGTGCGAGCTGTCCGACGTCGCCACCGGCGACACCTGGCGCCAGTGGCGCTACGAATGGGACGCGCCCGAAGGCGACCACACGCTCACCGTCAGGGCCACCGACGGCGAGGGCGAGGTCCAGACCAGCACCGTGCAGGGCGTCATCCCCGACGGCGCCACCGGCCTCCACACCGTCGACGTCACGATCGGCTGAGCGAGGAGGCCGTCTCCCGCTCCGCGGGCGCGGCCTTGCGGGCGGCCGGGGTGATGAACGCGGCGGCCAGGACCAGGACGAGCACGGCGATGAGGGCCGAGCGCAGCCCGTAGTGCTCGCCGAGGAAGCCCAGCACGGGCGGGCCGACGAGGAACGCCACGTACCCGACGGTCGCGGCCAGGCCGACGCGGGCGGCCGTGTGCTTGCCGGAGTCGCCGGCCGCGGAGATCGCGACGGGGAACCCGAGCGAGGCGCCCAGGCCCCACAGGATCGCGGCGGCCGCGGCGACGATCTGGTTGTCCACGAACACGACCAGGGCCATCCCGGCGGCGCTGACGACGGCGCTGGCGGCGAGGACCGCGACGCGCCCGTACCGGTCGACGAAGCGCCCGCCGATGAACCGGCCGACCGTCATGGCGGCGGCGAAGACCGCGAAGACCGCCGAGCCGAGGGCGGCGTCGAAGCCGTGGCCGTCGACCATGACCAGCGGGAGCCAGTCGTTCGCGGTGCCCTCGGCCATGGCGAGGGCGAGGATGATGCCGCCGATGAGCAGCAGCCGCACGTCCTTCCACACGGCCGGGCGCGGCGCGCGCTCGGCGGTGGCGGCGAGGACGCGGCCGACGCCCGAGGGGACGGGGCGGATCGCGACCGCGAGCCCGGCGACGACGAGCGCGGCGGCGATCCACAGGTGCGCGACGACGGGGAACGCGACGGCGGTGAGGACCATGCCCGCGGTGGCGCCGACGACGGTGCCGAGGCTGAAGAAGCCGTGCATGAGCGGCATCGCGGAGCGGCCGAGGAGGCGTTCGACCTCGGCGCCCTCGATGTTGAAGGCCACCTCCGATCCGCCCATGCCGCAGCCGAAGAGGCCCAGGCCGACGGCGACGGCGACCCCGGAGCCGAGCTGCGCGCCGGTGCCGATGACCCCGGCCCCGGCGGCCATGGCGAGGGTCCCGGCGATCATCACCGGTCGCGTGCCCCAGCGGGACACGAAGGACCCGGAGCTGAGGATGCCGGTCATCGAGCCGATCGAGAGGCCGAAGAGGATGAGGCCCATCTGCGCAGTAGAGGCACCGACGAGGTCGCGCACGTCCGGAGTGCGGGTGACCCACGAGGCGATGGTGATGCCCGGCAGGAAGAAGAGCGAGGACAGGGCGTTCCTGCGGGTGCGGACGGAAGCGGTCACGGAGGGCTGCCTTCTCGGGGACGAGGACACAAGTCTGTACAACCGTACACACTTCCGGAGGCGGGGGAACCCGGCCGGACCCGCGGGCTGTGGCAGATTGATCACATGGCAGGAACACGGCGCGAGGTCCCCAACGACCCCGGGCGCAGGGAGCGGATCCTCGACGCCGCGCTCGACGTCGTCGCCGAGTCGGGCGTCCACGGGACCACCCACCGGCGCATCGCAGCCCGCGCCGGGGTGCCCCTCGGGTCGCTCACGTACTACTTCGAGGGCTTGGACGGCCTGCTCGTGCAGGCGTTCGCGCGCCTCGCCGACGCCATGTCGGCCCACTACCGGGCCACGCTGGAGCGCGCCGCGACCCGCGAGGACGCCGAGGCCGCGGTCGTGGAGCTCATCTGCGGCCCCGAGTACGCGACCTCCCGCGAGATGGCGCTCATCTTCGAGATGTACGCCTACGCGAACCACCACCCGGAGGCCATGGCGATCATGCGGGCGTGGCTCCTGCGCAGCCGCGAGAGCCTGAAGCTGCACTTCCCCGAGCACGTGTGCCTCGCGCTCGACGTGCTCATCGAGGGCTGGCCGATCCACCGCTCCGTCGAGCGCGCCCCGCTGGACCGCGGCCTCGTGGCGGCCACGGTCCGCGCGATCGTCGGCACCCTCGACCCGGAGCCTCAGGAGCACTGAGCACCGCACCTGGACCTGTAGATGTCGGGTCCGATGGCCTGCTGCCGTAGTGGGGTTCGGGTGGTGTTGCGGTTCACCCGGTCAGCGACGACGAGGTGACGAACGGCCCCGGGGCGTGCCGCCGAAGCGGGGTCGCGATCGGGTCGGGGTTCGGGCGGGCGGCGACGGTGGGGTGTGGGATCGGTTCGGCGTGTATCGCCGGGCTGGGGCGGCGATGAGGTTGCGGTTCGGGCGGTCAACGACGGCGGGGCGCGGGGTCGGCTCAGGGGTGCGCTGCCGGGTTGAGGCGGTGATCGGGCTGAGGCTAGTGCGGCAGCGACGGCCGAGCGCGGGGTCGGCTCGGTGTGCGCGACCGGGGTGGGGCGGGTTCGGGTGCCTGTGGTGGCGGCCTGATTGCGGGGGCGCGGCACCGACAGCGGATGGGTGTGCGTGTGCGGTGTGGTCGTGGTGGGCATGAGGTGTCACCTCCTTCGCGGCTGCGGTCTCGTCGAACCCATTGGCCTCTGGCCCTGGTCGGGGGCCTTTCTGCGGGCGTCGGGTGCCGGTGTCGTGCCGGTCCTCGGCGGTGCGGCCTTCCTTTGTCTCCCTTGTTCCTCCCGCCTCCGGTCCTCCGGTCCTCCGGTCCTCCGGTCCTCCGGCCTTTCACCCCCGGTCCCGGTCCCGAATTCGGGTGCCGGTCCCGGTCCTGGTTTCGGGATCGGTTCGGGTCCGGGGATCCGGGGTTCGTTCCCCGGTTCCCGGTCCCGCCATGCCCTCCTCCCGCGGGCAGCGTGGATGCCCGGCGGATGGTGCCCTCCCATCGGTGCGCTCGCGACTGCCTCGGACGGTGCGTCCCAGTGGGCATGGTTGGTGCCCGGCCGGGATGGCCCGCTGCGACGGGTTGCGGTGCGCGCTCGCAGTGGAGAGCGGTGGTGCGTGGCCGTGGCTGCAGTGGTGCGGGTGCGTCCCGGGGGTGGTGTCGCGGTGCCGGGTCCTCTAATGCCCGGCCGGGTGCGGCACCGCCTGCCGTGTGCGCGGTCGCTGCGTGCGGCGTGTGTGTGGGTCGGCCTGTCGGTCGCTTCGGTGTTCCGGTCGTGTGCCTCGTAGCGGACACCGCCCGGGGTCGAGGTGATCCCTTCCCCGGGTCCCCCGCCCGATCACCATGCCCCCGCCAAGGGGGGTGGTTGACTGCTGCGGGTCCCGATAGCACTGCGGGGATGAGATCGGCCTGGTCCCGTCGTCTCGCGGCGGGGGCGCTGCCTCGGAGATCATCTGGTTTGCCGGTCGGCCAGAGGCTTGGCTTAGTCTGCTTGCACCGCCCGACACCTGTACGATTTCCCTGTCCCTGTGCGTACCCCAATCATCCCTCGCACCAGGTGCCACTGTCATCACCCACAGGTGGGCAATACCCTCACGTTCCACCCCCGGACCCCCACGGCCCCAAAGCAACCCGCCCCACCGTCCACCCCCACGTCGCCGCCCGCAAGAACCCCACCCACCACCCCACCCCAAACCCGCTCAGACGACCGCAACCAGGACCAGTCCTACCGCTGCATGCGGTCGGTCTCGGGCGCCCCTCTGAACCCGGCACCACACCCAGGCACGGGCTCGGAGTCGTACCTGCGGGCCGCGACAGGGTACTTCAGTCCGATGTGCCCTGTCGCGGCGCGTACGAAGCTCGAAGGCATGACCACCCTCAAGCGATTTTTCAGCAGATCCCTCCGACCTGGCCTGTGGCCGTGGTGGTGGTCCCTCGCCGCGGGCGCGACCGTGGCCGGCGCCTTCGGACTCGCCCGCGGCGAGTACCACGGCATCTCCGGCTTCTCCTCGACCAACTTCGGTTGGCTCGTGTTCGTGCTCGTCGGCGGCACCGTCTACGCGGTGCGCCAGGCGGACGGGCACTGGCCGGGCCTCCTGCGTCCGGTCCGGGCCGGGCTCATCGTGTTCGTCCTGTGCACCGCGGCCGTCTGCGTCACCGGCCTGGTGTTCCTGCCGGAGCAGCCCTTCACGACGACCCTGACGACCGACGCGGCCGGCCGCGCCTGGGTGATGGCGGTGCCGGTCATCGGCGTCGGCTACGTCGCCGAGCTGGTCAAGGCGCTCGCCAGACTCAGCGGGACTCGGCGGCGGCCTTGACGCCCGCGAGCCAGGAGTCCACGCCCGCTTGGAGGGCCGCGCTCGGCAGGAGCGCGGCGACGACCGGGCCGGAGAGGGTCTCCTTGCAGGACAGCAGGGTCCCGGTCCCGGCGGGCTCAGTGCAGTAGACGTGCGTGAAGTGCGCACCCGCGCTGGTGCTCACATAGGTGAGGAGCCGCCCAGGTTCGACGGCGCCGAACGTGGAGGTCACGCGGTTGGGTCCGGCGCTCCACGTGAAGGTCGCGCCGGGCGCCGCGGGACCGTCCGCTCGGACGTCGCCGACGTCGCCGCGGACCTGGGGCCAGCGCTCGACATCGGCGAGGACGGACCAGACGGCCTCCGGCGCCGCGTCGACGTGGATCTCCCCCGCGGCCCGAGTCGGGGCGAGGTCGTCGGTGCGGCCTTCGGCCACGGCGGCGAGGAGATCGTCGGGGCCCGGTCCGGTGTAGAGCAGGGCGCCGAGCGGGGCCGCGCCGGAGCCGAGCCAGCCCGCGGGGGCGTCGAGGAGGGCGATCCCGGCGGCGCCGGGGACGACCGCGTCATCCGGGGCGGGGGTCTCGGTGAGGCGGGGCGCGGGGCCGGGCTCGATGGCGAGGACGCTGCGGCGGCCGTCGGCGCTCCAGCGCAGGAATCTGATGGCGGACATGGGGTTTCCCTTCGTTGCCGTACGTTGTACCGTACAAGGTACGTCAGCCGTACCGGGTACGGCAAGGCATTAGAATCAGCGCGTGAACTCGCAACGATGGCCCGATCCGAGTGCCGTGCTGCCGCTGCTGTGGCGCACGGCGGAGCGTCCGAGCCGCGGGAGCGGGCTGACGGTGGGCGCCATCGCCGAGGCGGCGGTGGCCATCGCGGACGCCGACGGGATCGGGGCGGTGACGATGCGGAGCGTCGCCGAGCGGCTCGGGGCGGGCACGATGTCGCTGTACACGCATGTGCCGGGGAAGCGGGAGCTGTATGCGCTCATGCTCGACCACGTGTTCGCCGATGCGGCCGAAGCGCCTGCGGGGGAAGGGGACTGGCGGGAGCGGTGCGCGGCGATCGCGCGGCGGGACCGGGAGCGGTACCTGCGGCATCCGTGGCTGCTGGAGCTGCCCGCGGCGCGGCCCGCGTTCGGGCCCAACGTGACCGCGAAGTACGACCGGGATCTGGCTGCGCTGGAGGGGACGGGGCTGAGCGCCGCGGAGATGAACGCCGCGGTGATGGCGCTGACGAGTTTCGTCTCGGGCACGGCGCGGTTCCAGCGGCAGGCCGAGAGCGACGAGCGGGCGGGGCGGACCGAGGAGCGGTTCTGGCAGGCGCACGAGCCGTTCCTGCACCTGGTGCTGGACCCGGAGCGGTTTCCCACGGCGCACCGGGTCGCGGCGGAGGCGCGGCGCGACGGGGACGCCGACCACGACTCCTCGTTCGAGTTCGGGCTCGAACGGCTCCTCGTCGGGATCGGCGACCTCGTCGCGCGGAAGGGCTAGGGCCTACAGCGCCAGGCCGAGTGCGAGCGTGCCGATGGCGAGGCCGAGGAACGAGAAGGTCCCGACGGTCTCCTTGGGCCAGAAGTTCGCGAGGACGTGCGTGTGGACCGCGCAGGTCCAGAACAGGACCAGGCCCGCGGCGGACGCGATGCCGAGGGGCGGGTAGGCGAGGCCCGCGAGGAGGCCGAGGCCGCCCGCGATCTTGAGGACGCCGATCGGGAAGACCAGCATGGACTGCGGGACGTGCGCGCCGTCCATGAGCGGCAGGATGACCTTGAGGCGGGCGACGGCGCCGAGGCCGGAGCCGAGGTTGGCGAGGCCGCCGACGAGGACCAGGACGAGGTAGAGCGTGGACATTGCGGGCTCCGTTCAGTGGAGGCGGGTGAGCTTCTCGGGATTGGTGACGGCGTAGACGCCGGTGACGGCCTCGCCGTGCAGGTCGAGCATGAGGACGCCGACGACGGCGCCGCCGCGGACCATGAGGGCCGACGGGGAGCCGTTGACGGGCTGGAAGCCCACGGTCAGCCCCTCGCCGCGGCGGTAGAAGCGCCCGGCCAGGAACTCGGCGATGCGCTGGGGCCCGTGCATGGGGCGCGGCCCGGCCGCGGGGGCGAGGCCGCCGCCGTCGCAGGTGAGGACCACGTCAGGAGCCATCAGAGCGATGAGCGCATCGAGATCGCCGCCGGAGACGGCGGCCATGAACCGCTCGGTGACCTGGCGGTGGACGGCCGGGTCGACCTCGTATTTCGGGCGGCGGGCCCGCACGTGGCCGCGGGCGCGGTGCGCGGTCTGGCGGACCGCCGCGGGGGTGCGCCCGAGCATCGCGGCGATCTCGTTGTGTCCGTAGCCGAAGACGTCGGCGAGCACGAACACGGCGCGCTCGGCGGGCGTCAGCGATTCGAGGACCACCATGAGCGCCAGGGACACCGATTCGGCGCGGACGGCGCGGTCGGCGCCGTCCGCTTCGGCGGGCCCGGTCGGGACGGGTTCGGGCAGCCACGGGCCGATGTAGGTCTCGCGGCGGCGGCGCACCGCGTCCTGGCGGGCCAGCGCGGCGTTGACGGCGACGCGCACGAGGTAGGCGCGGGGGTGCTCGATCGGGTCGCCGTGCGAGCGGGCCTCCCAGGAGAGCCAGGTCTCCTGGAGGACGTCCTCGGTGTCGGCGACGGTGCCGAGCATCGCGTAGACGATGCCGAAGAGCAGTTCGCGGTGGTCGGTGAACACCGTGGTGGCGGTGTCTGCGCCGGGGTCCATGGGGGCCTCCTCGGTCGGCGGGTGCTGTTGCCGATCTGAGAGCCGGACGGGCACCTGTGGTGTGACAACCGTAGGAGGATTGTGACCGAAACCGCAGTAGAGGCGCGCCGCCCGGCCGCGAGGCCGGGCGGCGCGCAGGGCCTAGAGCAGGTCGTTGGCGCAGCGCAGGGCGGCGGCGAACGCTTCGGGGGCGCCCCCGGCGGGGGTCTCGACGCGGATCACGGCGGTCTCCCCCGCGCGGAGGGTGACCATGCCGCGGTCGGCGCGGGCGTGCGGGTCGACGGTGTCGGCGTGGCAGAACACGTCCCGCGCCAGGGAGGCGGCGGTGACGCGCAGTTCCACGATTCCTTCTGCCGCAGCGGCTTCGACGCGCAGCGGGTTCGGGTCGAGGCGCTGGTCGACGACCTCGGCGCCGTACCGGAACGCGGGTGCGAAGGCCCCGTCGTCGGCGACGGCGACCACGGCTTCGGCGGCCGGGTCGCCGAAGGCGGCGACCTCGGCGGGCACGGTGACGGTGGCCGCGCCGCGCGCGGGCACCGCGACGTCCACGGCGGCTTTGGCGAGGACGGTTCCGTCGAAGGACTCGCGGACGAGCGTGAACGCGCCCTCGTAGTCCTCGCCGGTGTCGTTGACCAGGACCAGCGCGAGCGTGTCGAACTCGGGCACCAGGCCCTCCCACGCCTCGGCGAAGGCCCGTTCGGACGGGCGGGGCTGGAGCGTCGCCAGGCGCGGGGCGTACATGTCGCGCAGGGCGTGCCACAGGGGCTTGCGGTGCCCGGCGAAGTCGACGGCGGCCCAGGAGACCACGGGCCAGTTGTCGTTGAGCTGCCACAGGATCGTGCCGGTGTTGTGGGGGGTGAGGGACCGGAAGTGCTCGACGCCGAAGCGGATCGCGTGGGCCTGGTTCAGCTGCGTCGTCCAGTGCCAGTCCTCGATGGACCGCGGGTCGGGCAGGTGGCCCTGCCAGCCGCGCTGGAGCTTCGCGTTGCCCTGGTTCGCCTTCTGGTGCACCAGCATCTGGTGGCCGAAGGGGTCCATGGGCTCGTCGTGGACGACCCCGGCGAGGGTCGACCACGCGGGCGGGGCCTGGAAGCCGAACTCGGAGACGAAGCGCGGCCGGTAGTCGGCGTACACGGTGTAGTCGACGCGGTTCCACACGTCCCAGATGTGCATCGTGCCGTAGCGCTCGTCGTTGGGGTGGCGGTAGTCGCCGAAGGAGTACGGGCTCGCGGGCGAGTACGGGCGGGTCGGGTCCAGTTCGGACACGATCGCGGGGAGGAGCCCGTTGTAGTAGGCGTCGCCCCAGCCGCGGCCGCCGAGGCGGTGCGCCCAGGACCAGTCGACCGAGCCCCACGTGTTCTCGTTGTTGCCGTTCCACAGCACGAGCGAGGGGTGCGGGGTCAGGCGGGCCACGTTCTCGCGGACCTCGGCCTCGACCTCCGAGCGCAGCGGGTCGTCCTCGCTGTAGGCGGCGCAGGCGAACAGGAAGTCCTGCCACATGAGCAGGCCGGTCTCGTCGGCGAGGTCGTAGAGGTCGTCGGACTCGTAGATCCCGCCGCCCCACACACGCAGGAGGTTGACGTTCGCGTCGAGCGCGTCGGCCACGCGCTGCGCGTACCGATCGCGGTCGATCTCGGTGAGGAACGCGTGGTCGGGGATCCAGTTGGCGCCGCGCACGAGCACGCGTTCGCCGTTGACGCGCAGGTCGAACGGGGCTCCGGCGGCGTCGGGGGCCGTGTCGAGCGCGACGGTGCGGAAGCCGACGCGGCCCCGCCAGGCGCCCTGGCCCGCGGCGACGTCGACGCCGTACAGCGGCTGGTCGCCGTGGCCGACGGGCCACCAGCGGCGCACGTCCTCGACGGTCACGTCGACGACCGCGGAGGTCGATCCGGCGGGGACGGTGGCGGCCGCTTCCAGTGGGGAGCCGTCGGGGCCGGTGACGACGGCGAGGACGTCCACGTCGCCGTCACCTTGGGCGCGTTCGATGTCCACGTGGACGCGGAGGAGCCCGTCGTGGCCGCCGTCCTCGCGGGCGACGACGTCGACCAGGGGCCGCACGCCCGCGATGCGGGTCCCCGACCACGAGTCGAGGCCGATGGGCTTCCAGATCCCGGCGCCCGCGACGTCGACGCCCCAGTCCCACCCGAAGGAGCAGGCCATCTTGCGCAGTTGGTTGTACGCGTGGTGGTTCGTGTGCGGCAGGGCCCCGTCGCGCTCGGCGCGCGCGGCGGCCTCGGGCACCGGGGCGGCGAAGACCACCGCGAGGGTGTTCTCCCCCTCGCGCAGCAGCCCGCGCACGTCCCAGCGGTAGGACCGGAACTGGTTCTGCGTGCGGCCCACCTCGGTCCCGTTCAGCTCCACCGCCGCCACGGTGTCGAGGCCGAGCGCCACCAGGTCGTGGCGCTCCGACCCGTCGTCCGTCCACGTGAACGCGGTCTCGTACCGCCAGGACGTGTCGCCGATCCACTGCTGCGCGGCCTCGTTGTCCCCGTCGAAGGGGTCGGCGATGAGCCCGGCGCGGCGCAGGTCCAGGTGCGCCTCGCCCGGGACGGCGGCCGGGACGCCCGCGGCCAGTGCCGCCGCGTCGACGGGCGCGTCCGCGGGGAGCGCGGCGGCGGTCAGGGTCCAGCCCTCGTGGAGCGGGCGGAACGTGTCGGGAAGGAAGGTCATATGGGTCCTCAATGGTCGGTGGTGGTCTCGCGGGAGCGCCGGTCCCGCGCGGTCGTCAGGTGCGGGCGACCGGCTTCGCGTCGGCGCCGGGGACGCCCGCTTCGCGCCATTCGCCCGCGAAGTGGTCGTAGCAGGCGGTGCTGTCGATCGCGTCGCGGTCGACCGGGGCGTCGGCGGTGACGCGGCCGGGCCGCTCGGGGTCGGGCGCGGCGGCGGCGAGGAGCTTCGTGTACTCGTGGTGCGGGTCCAGGATGACCGCGTCGGCGGGGCCTCGTTCGACGACGCGGCCGCGGTAGAGCACGGTGATCTCGTCGGAGAAGTGGCGGGCCGTGGCGAGGTCGTGGGTGATGTACAGGACCGCGAGCTCGTCCTCGCGCTGGAGGCGGCCCAGGAGGTTGAGCACGCCGAGGCGGATCGAGACGTCCAGCATGGACACGGGCTCGTCGGCGATGAGGACTTTGGCGCCGGGGGCGAGCGCGCGGGCGATGGCGACGCGCTGGCGCTGCCCGCCCGAGAGCTCGTGGGGGCGCCGGGGCGCGATGCTTTCGGCGGGCGTGAGGTTGACGCGTTCGAGCATCTCCAGCACGCGCTGTCGGGTCTCCTCGCCTGCGGCCGTGCGGTTGTGGATGCGCAGGGGCCGCGCGATGTGGTGTTCGATGGAGTGGAAGGGGTTGAGGGAGGCGAAGGGGTCCTGGAAGACCATCTGGACCTCGCGCCGGTAGGCGGCCTTCTCGACGTGCGTGCCGTCGTCGCGGACGACCTCGACCGCGCCGGAGGTCGGGGACTCCATGCGGGTGAGGATCTTCGCGATCGTGGACTTGCCGGACCCGGACTCGCCGACGAGGGCGACGGTGCGCCCGGGGGTGAGGTCGAGGCTGACGTGGTCGACGGCGCGCAGGCGGGTCCGCTTGAGGCCGTTGCGGATGGTGTAGTCCTTCACCAGGTCGGTGACGTGCACGCCGGTCATGCCGGTTCTCCCGTCTGCGTGGTCTGGTCGACGCCGGTGCGGATGAAGGCGCCGCGGTCGCCCGAGAGGCTCGGGAAGGAGCCCAGGAGCTTCTGCGTGTACGGGTGCTTCGCGTCGCGGTAGAGCGAGGCGGCGGTGTCGAGCTCGACGATCTCGCCGTCGAGCATCACGGCGATGCGGTCGCTGATCTCCAGCAGCAGCGGCAGGTCGTGGGTGATGAAGACGACCGCGAAGTCGAGCTCGTCCCGCAGGCGCACGATCTCGCGGAGGATGTCGCGCTGCACGACCACGTCGAGCGCGGTGGTCGGCTCGTCCATGATCATGATCTGGGGCTCCAGGAGCATGGCCATGGCGATCATGACGCGCTGGCGCATGCCGCCGGACAGCTCGTGCGGGTAGGAGCCGAGGCGGCGGGGGTCGACGCCGACGCGGCGGAGCACGTCCTCGGAGCGGTCGCGGATCTCCTTGCGTCCCATCTGGGGCCGGTGCGCGCGAAGGGTGTCGGCGAGCTGGGCGCGGACGGTGCCGACCGGGTTGAGGGCGTTCATGGCGCCCTGGAAGACCATGGAGAGCTTGTCCCAGCGGAACGCGCGCAGTTCGCGGTCTTCGAGGGCGAGGATGTCGACGTCCTCGCCGCTGCGGTCGTGGAAGGTGATGCGGCCCGAGGCGATGCGCGCCGGGGGCCGGTGGAGCCGGTTGACGGCGTACGCGAGCGTGGTCTTGCCGCAGCCGGACTCGCCCGCGAGGCCGAGGATCTCGCCGCGGTGCAGCGTGAGGTCGGCGTTGCGCACGGCCGTGACGGGTTCGTCCACTTCGTACACGACGGTGAGGTCTTCGACGGTGAGCACCGGCGGCGCGGTCGGGGCGGTCGTCATCGGTCGGTCTCCTTGACGGGAGTGCGGCGGGCGCGCTGGGCGAGGTCGCGTTCGAGGCGCAGGGCCCGGCGGGCGCGCTTGCGGTGCTGGCGCAGGTTCTTCAGCTTGGGGTTGATGACCTCGTCGATCGAGAAGTTCACGAGCGACAAGCCCATGCCGAACAGGGCGATCATCAGGCCCGGCGGCACGAACCACCACCAGGCGCCGAGCGAGAGCGCGAACCCGTTCTGCGCGTAGAAGAGCATCGTGCCGAGCGTCGCGGAGTTGGAGGCGCCCAGGCCGATGTAGGAGAGCCCTGCCTCGCCGAGGATCGCGGCGATCACGGCGAACACGAACTGGGAGGCGATGACCGGCAGCAGGTTCGGGAGGATCTCCACCACGATGACCCGCCACGGGCGCTCGCCCGAGACCTGGGAGGCGGCCACGTAGTCGCGCTGGCGCACCGAGAGGGTCTGGGCGTGGAGGACCCGCGCGGAGGCGGCCCAGCCGGTGACGGCCAGGACCACCGCGATCGTCCACAGTCCGCGGCTCTCGCGGGGCACGAACCCGGAGATGACGATGACCAGCGGCAGGCCCGGGATCACCAGGAACACGTTGGTGAACAAGGAGAACGCGTCGTCGAGGAACTTGCCGCGGTAGGCGCCGTAGATCCCGAAGAACGCCGAGAGCACGGTGGCGAGGACGCCCACGAGCAGGCCGATCTGGAGGGAGCCGCGGGTCGCGTAGGCGAGCTGCGCGAGCACGTCCTGCCCGGTCTGGGTGGTGCCGAGCCAGAACTCCGCCGACGGCGGGGTCAGGCCCTGGTCGCGGATCTGCTGCGGGTCGCCCACGAACAGGGGCCCGAGGAGCCCGAACAGGCCGATCCCGGCGACGAGGACGAGGCCGATCGCGAGCCAGGGGGTCATGGTCGGCAGGAGGGAGCGCCAGCCGGAGCGGGCGCGGGCGGCGGGGGCCGCCGGGTCCGCGGCCGCGGCGTCGGCGACGGGGGTGGTGTTGGCGGGCTTGAGGTTCGTCATGGTCGCCGCTCCTTACGTCCGCGCCCGGGTGCGGGGGTCGATGAGGCCGTAGAGGAGGTCGACCAGGAGGTTCGCGCCCAGCACGGCGAGGGTGATGAACAGGAACACGCCCTGCATGAGCGCGTAGTCGTTGTTGGTGACCGCGCCGAGGAGGCGCCCGCCGATCCCGGGGTAGGAGAAGACCTGCTCGGTGATGACCGAGCCGGAGACGACGAACCCGAGGGAGATCGCGAAGCCCGCCACGGACGGCAGCACGGCGTTGCGGGAGGCGTAGGAGCGCAGGATCTTCCGCGGCGACAGGCCCTTGGCCTCGGCGGTGAGGATGTAGTCCTCCGAGAGCGTCGAGACCATCATGTTGCGCATGCCCAGGAGCCAGCCGCCGACCGAGGCGAGCACGATCGTCAGCGCGGGCAGGAACCCGTACTGGATCGCCGAGCCGATGAACTCGGCGTTCCAGCCGGGGGTGAGGACCACGTCGTAGCCGCCCTGGAGCGGGAACCAGCCGAGGACGCGGGCCAGCAGGTAGGCGAGGATGAGCGCCAGCCAGAAGTACGGGACGGCCGCCAGGAGCGTGGTCGACGGGACGAGCGAGTCCAGCCACGTCCCGGGCTTCCAGCCGACGACCGCGCCGAGCAGGACCCCGAGGACCGCCGCGAGGATCGTGGCGATCCCGACCAGCACCACCGTCCAGGGCAGCGACGTGAGGATCACGTCGGAGACCTTGGCCGGGTAGTAGCTGACCGAGACGCCCAGATCGCCCTTGGCGAGGTTCTTCAGGTAGTCCCAGTACTGGATCCACAGGGGATCGGACGAGTCGCCCCCGAGGAGGAGCGCGTACGCCTTGCGGGTCTCCGGGGTCACCGTCTCGCCGCGCTGCTGGAGCTTGGCCAGCAGGATGTCGACGGGGTTGCCCGGCAGCAGCCGCGGAATGGCGAAGTTCAGCGTCAGCGCCGCCCACAGGGCCACGGCGTAGAAGCTCAGTTTGCGCAGGAAGTAGTTCACTGTGTCTCGACTCCTCCTCGGGGGCGAAGGCCCGCTAGCCCTTCGGTTCGAGGTGCTTGAAGATCTCGGCGCAGTCCCAGGCGGACCAGACCGCCGGGAACGCGTAGAGGTCCTCGTCCGAGGGCCAGCCGGTGAACTCGGCGGTGTTCCACACGCTCGTGGTGCCGCCGGTCATGATCGGCACGTACGGCATGTCCTCCCAGATCGCGGCCTGGATGGTGTCGAAGTACGGCTGGCGGGCGGCCACGTCGTCGAGCGGCAGCGAGGAGAGCGCGGCGAGCGCGGCGTCCACGTCCGGATCGCTGAAGCGGGCGTAGTTGTTGCCCGCGGACTCCCCGACCTGCGTGGTCGCGGTGGACACGAAGAAGTAGTTGTACAGGTAGTACGGGTCGGCCGTCGGGCCCTGCCACAGCGAGTCGATCGCGAGCTGGAACTCGCCCTTGAGGCGCTGGTCGGTCCACTCGTTCCAGGAGGACTGGGCGGCGGTGAGCTCGATGCCGGCCTCCTTGGCCTGCGAGGCCATGGTGTCGACGGCGGTGATGTAGTCGGTCCATCCGGTGACGACCTCGACGGTGAGTGAGAGGCGCTCGCCGTCCTTCTCGTAGATGCCGTCCGAGCCCTTCGCCCAGCCGGCCTCCTCCAGGATCTGGGTGGCGGTGTCGGCCCGCGCGGTCTGCGGCGCGGTCTTCTCCTCGATCGATGCGGAGACGAACTGGTCCTGGCTCGGGGTCAGGGTGAACACCGGCGAGACCTCGTTCGCGGTGTCCATGAACGCCAGCGAGTTCAGCTGGTCGCGGTCGATCGCGTAGTACAGGGCCTTGCGCACGGCCGGGTCGGTCTGCGGGCCCTCGCAGCCGAGGTCCGGGTTGGAGCAGGTGCCGAGGACCATCTGGTTCTGCCACTGCGTGTACGCGTCGTAGTTCGGGAAGTTCTGGTGCGTGTTCTGGATGTCGGGGATCGGCCCGGTCTGCCAGTCGATGGTCCCCGCGGCGATGGCGTCGGCCCCGGCCTGGTTGCCCGACAGGGACAGGTAGCGGATCTCCTTGATCTTCGGCTCGCCGCCCCAGTAGTCGGGGTTGGCCGCGAGCGTGTACGCCTGCGGCTTGAACTCCTTGAGCGTGAACGCGCCGGTGCCCACGGGCTCCTCGACGACGTCGGCGGTCGGGTCGACGTCGGCCCACAGGTGCTCGGGCACGATCGGGGTGCTCAGCAGGTCGGGGCCCTTGGTGAACATCGGGGTCTCGAAGGTGAGGGTGACGTGCGTGTCGTCGACGGCCGCGGCCGTGCCGTCGTAGCCGCCGCCGTTGATCGCGGGGGTGGCCTTGAGCAGGTCGAAGGTGAAGACCACGTCGTCGGCGGTGAACGCCTCGCCGTCGCTCCACGTGACGTCGTCGCGGAGGGTCACGGACAGGACGGTGCCGTCCTCGTTCCAGGCCTCCTCGGTGCCCAGCAGCGGGACCGGGTCCTGGACCTGGGCCTTGTTGAAGAAGAAGAGGGATTCGTAGATCGTCCCCATGCCGCCGATCTTGGTGGGCGAGAAGGGGTTGAAGTTGATCTGGTAGTCGCCGGCCTGTCCGGTGTAGACCACGAGGGTGTCGCTGGAGGAGGAGCTGCCGGAGCCCCCTGAGCAAGCGGTGAGCGCGAGGCCGAGCACGGCCGCGCCCGCGAGGGCGGCGGCGGCGCGGCGCCGCAGTCCGTTGTTGGGTGACATCGTCGTCCTTTCGGATCCGGGGCGCCGTCGCCCGCGGAACTGGAGGGGGTGCGCCCGCTCGGGCGTCGGGCTAATTATTAACCTGTTAAATTTAAGGTGTCAAGAATAAGATCCGATGAACTTCCGAAGGAGGCCGCCGATGCGCCACCGGGGCGGAGCCCGCGCGAACGCGGCCCGGCGCGTCCTCGACCTCCTGCGGACCGAGGGCACGATCAGCCGCGTCGAGCTCGCCGAGCGGACCGGGCTCACCGCGGCCACTATCACGAACACCGTGCGGCCGCTCATCGCCGACGGGCTCGTTCGCGAGAGCGGGCGCGACCCGCAGCCCGGCCGCGGCCAGCCCCGGCGGCTCCTCCAGCTCGTCGCCGACGCCTGGTACGCCGTCGGCGTCCAGATCGACCGGACCACCACCACGATCGAGGTCCTCGACTTCGCCGGGGGCCGCATCGCCGCCGCGGACCTCCCGGGCACCGGCGGCAGCGGCCCCGACGAGACGATCGCGGCGCTCGCCGGGCACGTCGGCGCGCTGCTCGACCGCGCCGGGGTGCCGCGCGAGCGCGTCCTCGGCACCGGGCTGGTGACCCACGGGCCGCAGGACCTCCACCGGGGCGTGCTGCTCACCGCCCAGCCCGGCCCCGACTGGCTGGAGTACCCGCTCACCGGCGCGCTCGCCGACCGGCTCGGCCTGCCGGTGCTGCTGGAGAACGACGCGACCGCCGCGGCGGTCGGCGAGCTGTGGGCGGGCGAGGCGCGGACCGACACGTTCGGCCTGGTGTACATGGCCGCGGGGATCGGCGGCGGCGTCATCGTCGACGGCGAGGTCTACCGGGGCCGGGCCTCGAACGCCGTCGAGATCGGGCACGTGCCGCTCGCGGGCGGGGCGACGCCGTGCGTGTGCGGCGGCGCGGGCTGCGTGCAGGCCGAGGCCGCGCCGCAGGCGGTCGTCGCGCGGGCCCTCGACGACCCCACGCTGGCCGAGCGGTTCGGACTGGTCGGGGCGCGGGACGGCGCGCTCGCGGACTTCGACCGGATCGCCCGCGCCTGGCGCGCAGGCGATCCCGAGGCCGCGGCGATCCTGGAGCGGTCGGCGTCCTGGATCGGCCGGGCCGCGGTCACGCTCGTGAACCTGTTCGACCTCGACACCGTCGTCCTCGCGGGACCGGCGTTCACCGTGGCCGGGACCCTCTACCGCGACCGGGTCGCCGCCGAGCTGGAGCGGCTCGCGCTGAGCCGGACCCTGAGCCGCCCGAAGGTGCTCGTCTCGGCCGACACCGGGACGGCGGCGGCGCTCGGCGGGGCCCTCCACGTGCTGCGGACCATGCAGGGGGCGCCCGCGCCGCCCGCCGTTTTCTCCGCGTCCCCGGCCGGACCCGTCCAGTAAGGTGATACCCGCCCGTGCACCCCGAGTAAGGAGCCCGCATTGCGCTCGTTCGGCGCCGACACCCGCCTGCCCACGCTGGCGGTGGTGCTCGACCTCATCCGCGAGCGCGGGGCCGCCAGCCGCGTGGAGCTGGCCGAGGCCACCGGGATGACGCAGGCGACCATGACGCACGCGGTCCGCAAGCTCACCGCGCTCGGCCTGGTCCACGAGGTCGGCACCGTGCCCGCCAACCGCGGCACCCCCAGGCGGCTCATCGGCATCCGCGACGACGCCTGCTACATGGTCGGCGTCCAGCTCGACCAGTTCGCGGCCGTGGCCGTCGTGGTCGACCTGGCCGGGCGGGTCGTGGTGCGCCACGACATGCCCGGGTCCGGGAAGCGGCCGCTCGCGTCGGTCGTCGCCGACCTGGCCGGGCACGTGCGGGCCATGCTGGAGGACGCGGCGGTGCCGCGCGACAAGGTCCTCGGCATCGGCCTGGCGACGTACGGCCCGCAGGACCGCGAGGCGGGCGTGGTCATCACGCCGCACCCGACACCGGAGTGGACCGGCTACCCGCTGGCCGAGACGCTCGCGGCGGCGACGGGCCTGCCCGTGGCGCTGGAGAACGACGCGACCGCCGCAGGGATCGGCGTGCAGACCCTCGGCGGGTCGGGGTCGAGCTTCGCGGTCGTGTTCATGTCCGGCGGCATCGGCGGCGGCGTCATCCTCGACGGCCACCCGTACCGGGGCGTGACCTCGAACGGCGTCGAGCTGGGCCACATATCGGTCGACGCGCTCGGCGAGGACTGCCCGTGCGGCAACCGCGGCTGCCTCGACCCCGTGGCCGGGCCGCGCCCCGTCGTGGAGCGCGCTATGGAGGACCCGCAGCTCGCGGCCCGGCTCGGCCTGGGCACCGACACGCTCACCGATTTCAACCGGGTCGGCCGCGCCGCCCGCGAGGGCGACCCGGCCGCGGCCGCGCTCATCGCCGACTCCGCGCAGCGCCTCGCGGTCGCCACGGTCACGCTCGTGAACATGTTCGACGTGGGCCGGGTGGTGCTCGCCGGAAAGGCGTTCGCCGAGTCGGGGCAGGCCTACCGGGACGTGTTGGACGAGTGGCTGAACCGGTCGGTGTTCATGCGGCACGTCCACACCGTGGAGGTCGAACTCGCCGGGGACGTCGCGCAGGCCGCCGCGCTCGGCGGCGCCGCGGTGGTCCTGCGCAACCTCCTGGAGTCACCGAACCCGGAGCTGCCGACCGCTCACTCCGTGCCGAGGTAGATCAGAGACTTCAGCACGTACTTCCCCGGTTCGAGGACGCCCCGCAGGACCGGCAGGACCGTTGCGGGCCAGTACAGGTGCGTGCCGGGCATCGGCTCGATGAGGCCCGCCTCGCGCCCGGTCCCCGAGTCGATGATCTCCGTGCGCAGGCCCTGGCTGGTGACGAGGGCCTTCGACTCCCCGACCTGCGCGACGTGCCCCGATTTCGGGACGCACCAGCCGCCTTCCCCGGTGTAGAGCAGCGCCCGGTGTCGATCACGTGGACGCGGGCGTGCCAGCCGTCCACGGCCGCTTCGAGGGAGGTCGTGATCGACACGTCCTCCCACGGCTGCCAGTCGACGGTGAGGACGCCGTTCTCGTCGATCACGCCGTCGTCGGAGTCCTCGCGGCCCCGCCAGTGCCGCCCGTCCTCCGAGAGGTGCAGGGCCCCGTCGGGCACGGCCGCTTCGAGGCCGGGCCCGGCGACGGCGTGGGAGAACGCCGCGAGCGTCGAGTACGCGAACTTCCCGTATGCCGCCTGGCCGCCCCGGGCCCACGGGTGCCAGGCCTGGCCGTTCAGGCGCGTCACGTGCCCGGCGCGGTCGCGCACATGGACGGCGCGGGCGGCCTTGTGCGGCTCGATCACCGGGCCGGGGACGGCCTCGTCGGCGGTCCAGAACGGGTGCGCGGGCCCGGCCAGGAGCCCGATGAACGCCTTCGTGGCCCACCACGGGGACCCGGCGGTGAGGTACTGCTCGACGACGGCGTCGTTGGGGTAGGAGTAGCCGACCGTCAGGCGCCCTTCGGGGTCGAGCATCGGGCGGCGCCACCACCAGTCGAGGTGGCGGCGGGCGTGCCCGGCGGCCTCGGCCCACGGGACGGCCTCGACGTCGGCGGCGGCCAGCGCGCCCCACAGCGAGGACTGGGCGAAGCGGTAGCCGAGGCTGCGGCCGTAGGGGACGGAGGCGCCGTCGGCGGCGAACCAGGAGCCGAAGCGCTTCGCGAAGGCCGCGGCGTTCGGCACGTAGCGGTCGTCGCCGGAGAGCTTGTAGTGCAGAAGCGCGTAGGTGTGGAACGCGAAGGGGTTGTAGTAGTCGACGCGGCCGCCGGGGCCGTCCTCGAAGACCGAGTCGCCGAGGAGCATCTCCCCCATGCGCTCCAGGTGGGCGCGGGCGACGGCCGGGTCGGTCTTGACGCCGACGACTGCGAGGCCGTGCCCGGCGAAGACCGGGAAGTAGTGCCAGTTGGTGTCGGCGACCTCGGCGGTGTACGCCCGGCCGAGCCAGGCGGCGACCTTGTCCTTCGCCTTGGGGGCGAGGGGTTCCCAGAGCTTCTCGGGGGCGGCGGCGAGGCCCCAGCCGACGGAGGCGGCCTCGACGATGCGCTGGCCGCCGCGGGCGGCGTCGCCGATGTACCAGTCGTCCTCGTCGTCGAGGGCGCGGGCGAGGGCCGCGGCGAGGGGCTCCCACACGGTGTCGGGGACGTGGTCCTTGGCGGCGGTGAGGCCCCACAGGGGGCGGGTGAGGAGTTCGAACCAGTTCTCGCGGTGGGAGTGGTTCGACATGGTGACGGGCATCGCGCCCGGGCCCTGCACGGCCAGTTCGACGGCGGGCCTTCCTATGGCCAGCGCCGCGGCGCCCCATCCGGCGTGGGTCTGGTCCAAGGGCCCGAACGTGCGCTGCGGTGAAGTCACGCTGGCAGACGCTATCAACGCGCGGGCGGTCCTGCAACCCCGGCGTCAGTCCTCCTGGCAGGCGCCGAGGTTGTGTTCGAGGCGGGCGAGGACGGCGGCGAGGCGGTCGCGGTCGGCGTCGTCGAATCCGGCGCAGGTGATCTCGTCGAGGCGCCGCCAGCAGTCCTCGATGCGGTCGAGGAGGTCGCGGCCCTTGGCGGTGATGGCGACGACGGAGACGCGCCGGTCGCCGGGGTCGGGGCGGCGCTCGACGAGGCCGGTGCGTTCGAGGCGCTGGAGCATCTTGGTGACGGTGGAGGGGTCGATGCCGAGTTCGAGGACGAGGCGGGACTGGCGGGTGTCGCCGTGGTCGGCGAGGCGGCCGAGCATGACCTCCTGGCCGGGGTAGAGGCCGATCTCGCGCAGGAGGCGGCCCGCGGCGGCGCGGTGGACGCGTGAGACGCGGAAGAGGGCGTGGCCGATCCGCCCGGCGGGCTGCTCGTCGCCGCACGCGTCGGCGCCGGACGTCACGGCGGTGGTGCGGAGGGGTTCCATCCGGGCAGCGTATCAATCGTTGGCCGGCCAACAGTATTGTTGGCCGGCCACACTCCACAGAGCACACTGCGGGCCCGTCCGTCAGGACCGGCCCGCAGGGCTCATGGGTCACGCGGCCTGCGCCGGAGGGCACTCCCCCGGCTCGGCCTCCGCGGTGAACGCGACCGTCCCGGGCTCGGCCGCCGGGGCCGCCTCGATCGCAAGCGGCGCTTCGGGTTCGGCCTCGTCGGCGTGGGACTGCTGCCAGTGCCTGGCGACCCAGCCGAGGATGAGGCCGACCGCGAGCACCGTGAGGACCGACCCCAGCAGCGACTGGAGGCCCGGCCCCGCGATCCACGCGATGAGCAGGCCCAGGCTGACGGTGTACACCGCCCACAGGACGCCGCCGAGCGCGGCCATGCGCCCGTACGGCGCCCCGCCCGCCCCCGCCGCGATCCACGCGAGCGTCGTGCGCCCCGCCGGGAGGAAGCGCGCGATGATCGTCGTGCGGTAGGGGTGCTTCGCCACGCTGCCCTGGAGCAGCTTCTCCAGCTTCAGCACCGCCCCCATCACGGAGCGCTCCGCGAGGCGCGCGACGAACCGGGGCGGGCGCCGCCGCAGCCCGGCCCGCACCGCGCGGAACACCTTGTAGCCCATGAACTCGCCGAACCACGACGAGGACGCCGCGCCCACCAGGAGCACGCCGATCAGCCACGGGTTCCCGAACACGAGCCCCGCCGCCGCCGTCACCAGCGTCGCGCTCGGGAGCACGGGTGCGAAGAAGTCCGCGGTGATCATGCCGATGAGGATCAGCAGCGCCAAGAAGAAGACCGTCATGGGGTCCCCCGTTCACCGACACCCGCGGGGACCCGGGCCGGGGGTCGGCCCGAGTCCCCTCCGGGCTTCGGCTACTTGGACGCTCCGACGAGCTCGCGCTCGTCATCGGGCGCGTCGGAGGCGAGCCGCTGCTGGAGCCGCTCCCCCTCGACGTCCACGTTCGGCAGGATCCGGTCCAGCCACTTCGGGAGCCACCAGGCGCCGCGGCCCACCAGGGCCATGACCGCCGGGATGATCGCCATGCGGACCACGAACGCGTCGAACACGACCGCCGCGGCCAGCGCGAAGCCCATCGAGGCGATGAGCGACTCGGCGCTGAAGATGAACGCCGCGAACACCGAGATCATGATGAGCGCCGCCGCCACGACGACCCGCGAGGAGTGCCCGTAGCCCTCCGCGATGGCCTCCTTGGGGCTCGCGCCGTGCACGTACGCCTCGCGGACGCGCGTGACCAGGAAGATCTGGTAGTCCATGGCGAGGCCGAACACGAGGCCGATCATGAGGATCGGCATCATCGACATGATCGGGCCCGGCTGGTCCACGTTGAACAGCTCCGCGCCCCAGCCCCACTGGAAGACCGCGACGAGCGCGCCCAGGGCCGCGAACACGCTGAGCATGAACCCGAGCGTCGCCAGCACCGGCACCAGCAGCGAGCGGAACACCAGCAGCAGGATCAGCGCGGCCAGGCCCACGACGATGAGCATGTACGGCAGCAGCGCGTCGTTCAGGTTGTCGGAGATGTCGATGTTCAGCGCGGTCGCGCCGGTCACCGACCAGTCCGCGTCCGCGTCGTCGGCGAGGACGCCGCGGATGTCGTGCACGAGCTGGTTCGTGGCCTCGTCCGCGGGCGCGGTCTCGGGGATCACGGTGACCAGGAGCGTGTCGCCGGCCTGGTTGGGGACGGCCTGGCCGACCATCGCGATGCCGTCGATCTCGTTCAGCTCCGCGGTGACGTCCGCGGCGGCGGTGGCCGCGTCGACCCCGTCGTCGAGGTCGCCCACGATCATGAGCTGGCCGTTGAAGCCCGCGCCGAAGCCCTCGCTGATGAGGTCGTACGCCTGCCGCTGCGTGGTGTCCTCCGAGGAGGAGCCCGCGTCGGGCAGGCCCAGCTCCAGGTCGGTCGCCGGGTAGGCGAGCGCGCCGAGGCCCACGATGCCGACCAGGGCCACCAGGACCGGGTGGCGGGTGATGAACCCGGCCCAGCGCTTGCCGCCGTTCGGCTTCGAGCCGTGCACGCCCTCGGCGATGCGGCGCCGCTGGCGCTTGGTGAAGATCCGCTTCCCGGCGAACCCGGCGAACGCGGGCAGCAGGGTCACGGCGATGACCACGGCGATGAGGACGGTGACCGCGGCGGCCACGGCCATCTCGGTGAGGAACGGGATGTTCACGACCGACAGGCCCAGGAGGGCGATGATCACGGTGAGGCCCGCGAAGAACACGGCCGACCCGGCGGTGCCGACGGCGCGGCCCATGGCCTCGGCGCGGGCCCGCTTGTCCTCGACGCGGCCGTCCTTGGCGAGTTCGCCGCGGTAGCGCGAGAGGATGAACAGCGCGTAGTCGATGCCAACGGCGAGGCCGATCATCGACGCGAGCGTGCCGGTGGACTCGCTGACGTTCATGAACGACGTCGCGGCGAGGATGCCCGCGGTGGTGAGCATGACGCCCAGGACCGCGGTGATGATCGGGAGCCCGGCGGCCAGGAGCGCGCCGAACGTGATGACCAGGACGATGAGGGCCACGCCGATGCCGATGAGCTCGGTGGCGCTGGTCTCCGGCATCGCCTGGAGGACGTCGCCGCCCACTTCCACGCGGATGCCCTGGTCCTCGGCGTCGGCGACCGCGTCCTCAAGGTAGGCGACGGTGTCCTCGTCGAGCTCCATGGAGGGCTCGGCGTAGGTCACCTGCATGACGCCGATGGTCTGGTCCTCGGCCGACAGCATCCCGATCGGGGTGCCGTCGGGGCCGGTGGCGAGGGGGCTGGTCACGGACGCGACCTGCGGGGAGTCCTCCATGACGGCGGCGAGGTCGGCGATGGCCGCCGCGTTCGCCTCCGCGGTGAGGGCCTGCCCGTCCTCGGACTGGATGACGATCTGCGCGGACCCGCCGTCGGCGTCCATCTCGGGGAAGCGCTCTTCGAGGAGGTCGAACGCCTCCTGCGACTCGGTGCCGGGGAGCACGAACTCGGGGTTCGTCTCCTGCTGAAGGGTGGCGGCTGCGGCGCCGACGCCGCCTACGACGAGGACCCAGACGGCGAGGACGAGCCAGCGCAGTCGATAGGACCCTCTGCCGAGACGGTAGAGGAAGGTGGCCACGGTCGGGTGCTCCAATCGGATGATTGGCCGGCCCCGCCTAGGAGTCGGGTGTGTGGCGGCGGGACCGGTCGGGTGGTGTTCGCCGACGGCGTCGTCGGCGGCGGGTTTCCTGGTATTGCCTGTTCTTCAGTTGTGCTCTGGGGTCCGCGGGCGGTGTCAGTTCCCTTGGACGGGCGGCCGGGTGATGCCGCGTTCGAGGACGGCGAAGCCCTCGGCGATGGCCTCGGGGAGGGACCGGCCCTCCGGGTCGGCCAGCCAGTGCTCGGTCGTGGTCTTGATGCAGACCAGGGCGCTGCCGAGCACGAGGCGGGGGTACAGGTCGTCGACGGAGGTGCCGGTGGCGTCGGCGACGATCCCGATCGCCTCCTTGAACAGGGCCATGAACTGGCCCGACTGCTCCTTGATGAGCGAGGGCGACTCGTGGATGAGCTGCTCGCGGCAGCGCATCATCTCGATGTCGAACTTCTCGTCGAAGTGCATGGCGATGGCCGCGTCGCGGATCGCGTCCCAGACCGGCTGGGACTTCACGCGATCGCGCAGGTCGTCGAGGAGCGCACTGGTGGTCTCGTTGAAGTCGTAGAGGAGCGCGGCTTCCTTGGAGGGGAAGTAGTTGTGGAAGGTGCGGGTCGAGACGCCGGCGTCCGCGGCGATCTCGTCGGCCGTGACGTTCCCGATGCCGTTCTTCGCGATCGCGAGCCGGAAGGTCGCCGCGGAGAGGGCCGCCTTGGTGGCGGCCTTCTTGCGTTCGCGGAGCCCGGTCGGTGCGGTCATGGGGTAACCCTAACCGGGGTGCTCAGTGTTTACAAGATGCCCGAGGTGAAATTTTGCAGAGCATGCAGTTTTCAGGAGAGGGGGGCCACGCAAGTGACGCCGGGCACGGACCACTCGGTCACCGGGGCGCGCTCGCCGGTCGGGTCCACTCTCGTGACGGTGCCGCTGTGCTGGCACGCCACGAGCAGCGTCCCGTCCGAGGTGAGGACCGCGTCCCGCGGCCAGGCCCCGCCGACCGGGACCGAGCGCACCAGCGCGCTCGCGGCCGGGTCGACGACGGCGAGCTGGTCGGGGCCGCGCACGGTGATGTAGACGAGCCCGCGCTCGGGGTCGGGGACGACGGCCGCCGGGAGCGCCTCGGGGGCGGCCTCGTCGAGGCCGATGTCCGGCATGGCCGCGTAGTCGACGGCCTCGCCGCTGGGGAGCGGCACGGCCGGGCCGAAGGAGAACGTCGCGGCGCGCGAGTCCCAGGAGCCGACGGCGAACGCGTTCGCGAGCTCCCCGGCGATGACGGCGCGGTCGCCGACGAACGCGAGGTGCCGCGGGCCGAAGCCGGGTTCGAGCTGCGTGGTCGCGGCGGGGGTGAGCTTCCCGTCCTCGCCGAGGTCGAGCGCGTGGATGCGGTCCGAGCCGAGGTCGACGACGAGGACGCGCGAGTCGTGGCACACCACCTGGTGCGCGTGCGGGCCGGTCTGGCGGTCGGGGTGCGGGCCGGTCCCGGAGAGGCGGAACTCGTCGGCGGCCTCGCCGAGCGTGCCGTCCTCGCCGATCGGCAGGACCGCGACCGAGGCGCCCGAGCCGTCCCCGGCGCCGTAGTTGGCGACCAGGAGCCAGCGCCCCGACGGGTCGACCGTGGCGTGGCAGGGGTTGTTGCCGCCGGTGGAGCGGCCCTGCCCGGCGCGGTCGAGCGCGAAGTCGTCGCCGATGCGCCAGGCCCCGGCGAAACCGGGCTCGGTCTCGGTGAGGGTGTAGACCGCTTCGGGGCCGACGTGGACCCACGAGGGGTTCACCACCATCGCCGGCTCGCCGAGCCCGTCGGGCCCGGCCGCGACGAGGCCCGGGCCGCCTTCAGTGGTGTAGTCGCCAAGGAGGTACCGCATGGGCCCGATCCTAGCGGCCCCGCCGGGCGGCGGCGCGGGCTCGGGCTCCGGGTGTCGCGCGTCCCGGGCCGACACGGATTCCACGGCCTAGACTTGGGTCGCATGGGACGTGAGGACGACGCGCAGTGGCGCGAGAAGCTGACCCGCGAGGAGTACAAGGTGCTGCGCCAGGGCGGCACCGAGGCGCCGTGGACCGGCGAGTACGTCGACGAGAAGCGCCGCGGCGTGTACCGGTGCCGGGCGTGCGGCTCCGAGCTGTTCGCCTCCGAGACGAAGTTCGACTCCCGCTGCGGCTGGCCCTCGTTCTGGACCCCGCTCGCGGGCGACAAGGTGAAGCTGCTGGAGGACAACACGCTCGGCATGCGCCGCACCGAGGTGCGCTGCGCGAACTGCGACTCCCACCTGGGGCACGTGTTCTACGGCGAGGGCTGGGACAACCCCGACGACGCCCGCTTCTGCATCAACTCGATCAGCCTGACCCTGGAGCCCGCGGAGGACCAGGCGTAGAAGGACCGTTCGTCTTCGGCGCCAACGGGATCCATCCTCCGTTCAGGCGCCCCCGGCCGCGTGCGGGCGGGGAGGCGGCGCACGACTAAGCTCACCTTCGTGCCCTGCTCCCGATGAACGAAAGAGGCCGAGGGTGGAACCCGGGAACCTGATCGCTGGCCGTTACCGCCTAGAGCAACGCCTCGCCGCGGGCGGCATGGGCGAGGTGTGGCGCGGCACCGACACCCGGCTCAACCGCGTCGTCGCCGTCAAACTGCTCCACTCCGGGCTGTCGGGCAACGACCGCTTCCGGGCCCGCTTCCACCAGGAGGCCCAGGCCGTCGCCCAGCTCCAGTCGTCCGGGATCGTCGCGCTCTACGACTACGGCGAGGAGCACGCTCCCGAGGGGCTCGTGTCGTACCTCATCATGGAGCTCGTGCGCGGGAAGGCCCTCGACAACGTCCTGCGCGAGCGCAGGCGCCTGTCCCCCAACGAGACCCTGAAGATCATGGCCTCCGCCGCCGAGGCCCTCGACGTCGCGCACCAGGCCCACATCATCCACCGCGACATCAAGCCTGGGAACCTCCTGGTCGACACCGACGGGTCGGTGAAGATCGTCGACTTCGGCATCGCCGCCGCGAAGGGCGGCGCCGGGCTCACCGAGACCGGCACCGTCATGGGCACCCTCGCGTACGCCTCCCCTGAACAGCTCCAGGGCGCGCAGCTCACCGGCGCGACCGACCTGTACTCGCTCGGCATCGTCGGCTACGAGGCCCTCGCCGGGCGCCCGCCGTTCGCCGGGAACGAGCCGACCGCGGCCATCGCCGGGCACCTGACCGGCACGCCCGCGCCGCTGCCTCCCGACGTCCCGCCGCCGGTCGCGAACATCATCATGCGCTGCCTCGCGAAGGACCCGCGCCAGCGCTTCGCGTCCGCTGCCGAGCTCGCCCGCGTGTGCCGCGCCGGGGGCACGGGCGGCGGCACCACCGCGTTCCTCGCCTCTCCCCCGCCCCCGCCGCCCGCCCAGTCCACCCGCGTGATGACCCCGGCCGCGGGCGGCGCGGCCATGGGCGCGGGCGTCGTCGCCGCGCACACCAGCCCCATGCAGCAGCAGTCGTTCCAGGACGACTACGGCCCCGGCGCGGGCACCGGCCAGTACCGCACCGGCGGCGCCCCCGAGCGGCCCCTGCCGCCCCCGCGCGAGATGGAGCAGGCCAAGCGCAACCCGACCGGCCCGATCCTCATCGTCACCGCGGGCCTGGCCGTGATCCTCATCGCCGTCCTCCTCTGGGCCCCTTGGAAGGGCGACCAGGACGACCCGGCAGGCGCCGCGGAGGACCCGACCACCACGGCGGAGGCCTCGGAGGAGGACTCCCCCGAGGAGACCACCGCCGAAGAAGAGGACAATTCCGGCAACAACGACGAGGACCAGGAAGAGGAGCAGACATCTGAGGAGGACGAGCAGACCTCCGAGGAGGAGGACCTCGTCGAACTCGACGACTTCCGCAGCTGGGACGTCAACGACGCCCTCGACCAGCTCGCGAGCGACGGCTTCCAGAACGCCACCGCCGAACCGACCGCCCCCGAGAGCTCCGACCACGACACCTGCGAAGTCCTCTACCAGGAGCCCGAGAGCGGCGAGGACATCACCTACGACACCCCGATCGTGCTCGCCTACGTCGCCAACGACGACTCCTGCCCCGACGGCAACCTGGGCTGAGCCCCGACCACCGCAGCAGCCGCGACCTGCGAGGCAGGTCGCGGCCGTTGTCGCACCCCCCTGGCACCGTTGAACCGGGGGCGCTTCCGCGCGCCCGGTTTGCCCGGGAACCTCCGTTCACATTCGGCGCCGCGCCACGCTCGGCCCGAACGTCGCACCCTCGTGGCACCGTTGAACCGGGGGCGCCTCCGGATGTCCGATTTATCTGGAACCTCCGTTCACATTGCACCGCACACACCTCCCGGCCGCGGCCCGCCGCCGCGGCGGGCTCGGCGAGAATGGGCGGCATGCCGCAACCGCCCGTCCTGCCCGACCTGCCCATCCGGGCGTCGCTGCCCGCGCTCCTCGATGCCGTGGCGCGCACCGGGACCGCGGTGCTCGCCGCGCCGCCCGGGACCGGAAAGACCACGCTCGCGCCGCTCGCGCTGGCCGGGCTCATCGGGGACGGGCCGCCGCGGCGCGTGCTCGTCGCCGA
Organism: Glycomyces artemisiae; assembly: GCF_003002955.1. Lineage (GTDB taxonomy): Bacteria > Actinomycetota > Actinomycetes > Mycobacteriales > Micromonosporaceae > Glycomyces > Glycomyces artemisiae. Next base: position 4,221 of record NZ_PVTJ01000008.1, on the reverse strand, counting down.
GCCCAGGCGGCTCGCGACCCGCGCGGCGGCCGCGCGGATGGCGTCGCTCCTCGGCGAGCGGACCGGCGAACGCGTCGGGTTCCAGATCCGCGGCGAGACGCGCCGGTCCGCGCAGACGCGTATCGAGGTCGTGACCACAGGGGTCCTGCTCAACCGGCTCCTCGCCGACCCCGAGCTGCCCGGGACCGACCTCGTCGTCCTCGACGAATGCCATGAGCGCCACCTCGAAACCGACACCGCCTGCGCGTTCCTCATCGAGTCCCGCCAGGTCCTGCGCCCCGACCTCGGCCTCGTCGCCGCCTCCGCGACCGCCGACGTGGACCTGTGGACCGGCCTCCTCGCCGGTGACGCCGGCCCCGCGCCCGCCGTCGCCTCCGAGCCCATGCGCCACCCCGTCGCCATGCACTGGGAGCCCCCGCGCGAGCGCCTGAAGCCCCCGGACGGGATGCGCGTCGACCCGCGGTTCCTCGCCCACGTCGCGCACCTCGTGGACCGGGCCCTCGCCGCCGACAACGGCGACGCTCTCGTGTTCCTCCCCGGTGCCGCCGAGATCCGCCGCGTCGCGGAGCGACTCGGGCACCTCGATGCCGATATACATCAGTTGCACGGCTCGGTGCCGCCCGCGGAGCAGGACCGGGCCATGCGCGCGGGCGAGCGCCGCCGCGTCGTCCTCGCCACCGACATCGCCGAGTCGAGCCTCACGGTCCCCGGCGTGCGGATCGTCGTCGACGCCGGGCTGGTGCGCCGCCCCGTCGTCGACCACGCCCGCGGGCTCCCCGGACTGACCACGGCGCCCGCCTCGCGGGCCGCGGCGGATCAGCGCGCGGGCCGCGCCGGGCGCGAAGGACCCGGCGCCGTGTGGCGGGCCTGGAGCGAGGCCGAGCACCTGCGCCGGGCCGCCCAGCCCGTCCCTGACGTGGCCGCTGCGGACCTCACCGCGTTCCGGCTCCAGGCCGCGTGCTGGGGCACCGCGGTCGACGACCTCGCCCTCCCCGGGCGCCCGCCCGCCGGGGCCGTCGAGGCCGCCGAGGCCACGCTGATCGCGTTGGGCGCCATCGACAGCGATGGCGCGGCGACCGACCGCGGGCGGGTCCTCGCCAAGGCCGGGCTGCACCCGCGGCTCGCGCGGGCACTCGTGGACGGGGCCGCGCGAGTCGGGTCCGCGAAGGCCGCGGAGGTGGCCGCGCTCCTCGGACTCGACAAGCGCGGCAAGGGGGACGACCTCCTCGCGCAGTGGCGGCAGCTGCGCAGCGGCCGGGACCGGCAGTGGGAGCAGGAGGTGAGGCGCCTCGCCCGCGCCGTCCCGGACATCGACCGGCACGTGGGCGACGACGAGGCGGCGGCCACGGTGGTCGCCCTCGCGTTCCCCGAGCGGGTCGCCAAGCGCAGCGGCGGCCAGTGGCTCACCGCCGGAGGCACCGGCGCCGTCGCGGCCGAGGGCTCCTCGCTCACCGGCAGCGAATGGCTCGCCATCGCCGACGCCGACCGCTCCCCCGGCCGCGCCGCCGCGGTGATCCGCGCGGCCGTCCCGATCGACGGCGGCCTGGCCCGCGAACTCGTCGGCGAGGAGCTGGTGGAACGGGTCGAATGGGACCCCGAGCGGCGTGACGTGGCCGCGCGGTCCGTCCGCATGGTCGGCGCCATCGAGGACGCCTCGGAACCTGTGCGGGACCCCGACCCGGCGCTCGTGCGCGCCGCTCTCCTCGAAGGGCTGCGGCGCGAAGGGCTCGGGCTGCTCCAGTGGTCCGACGCGGCGCGGCGAATGAGGGAGCGGATGGCGTTCTGCCGCAAGGAGGTCGGCGACCCGTGGCCCGACGTGTCCGACGCGGCGCTGCTCGGGGGCACCGACTGGCTCGAACCGTGGTGGGACCGGGCGCGGCGCCGCCGCGACCTGGAGCGGATCGACACCGCGGCCGCGCTGCGGAACCTCGTGCCGTGGTCCGAGGACCTCGACCGGACCGCGCCGGTCCGGCTGCGCCTCGCCAACGGCTCCGAGGCCGCCGTCGACTACACGAGCGGCACCCCGGTCCTCAAGATGAAACTCCAGCTGTTCTTCGGCGCCAAGGAGATCCCGCAGATCGCGGGCGTCCAGGTCCAGGCCCATCTGCTCGACCCGGCCGGGCGGCCCCTCGCGGTGACCTCCGACCTGGCGTCGTTCTGGGCGGGACCGTACGCGCAGGTCCGCGGCGAGATGCGCGGCCGCTACCCCAAGCACCCGTGGCCCGAGGACCCGGCGGGCGCAGAGCCGACCGCATGGACGAACCGGCGACTCCGAGAGGCGGGCCCCGGCCGGTGAATCAGAACGCGACAGCACCCGAGCCCGTTCATTCCCTCTCAAGGCGGAAACGGCGGTTCGAATCCGCTCGGGAGTACATATAGATACACAGCTCAGGGGCCAACTCCGGTTCGCCCCTGAGTCAATCACCGGCTCTGTGATAGCACCGTGGTAGCAGGACCGACTGCCATTTCCGGTCAGCGCCCGTCCATCTCCCCCAGAACCCGACCCTCCGGCTCGACCCCATCAAGGAAGTCGAGCAGTTCCCTAACTGTCCCAGGACTGCCCGCCGATCTTCCGGATCGGAGTCGGAACTCACCTTCACGAGCGAGCCGTTCCGCAACCTTCCGCTTGATCCCAAGAGCCTGCGGCGCAGGCTCTAAGTCGCCGACCACCCCCCTGTCTCAACCCGCTCGCGAGCCCGGACCTCACTCTCATGGTTTGCGCCGCCACCTCCAACCATCGCTGTGTCCTCCTCACATCGAAGCACCTAGGGTCTCATCAAGACCGCGTGAAACCTGTATCTCACTAAACTGATACAACCTCAATCACCCCAAGTCTTTCAGTGCAAGGTCGGTACCCCACCACGACGATGGATCGGCCATAATCGCGAGATGGACCAGAAATTTGACTACGATATCGCCGTCTCCTTCGCGGGAGAGGACCGTCAATTCGTTCAGGAAGTTGTAGCTCAGGTAAAAGATGCCGGATATAAGGTATTTTACGATCAAGACGAAGAGGTCTCACTTTGGGGCGAGGAGCTTACCGAGTACTTTCCGAAAATTTACGAGGAGCGATCTCGATTCGCGGTTGTATTCGTATCGCGACACTACGCAGCAAAGCCGTGGACCCGACTTGAGAGAAGAAGCGTTCTTGTTCGCGCTCTAGATCAGCCAACGCCGTACATGCTTCCAGTTCAGCTAGATCGAACAACACTCCCCGGAGTGCGACCGACAATTAGCTATCTTGATGGAGAAAGACTTGGTGTAAACGGTATCGCCAACGCCATCCGACAGAAGCTGAGCGATTCCCCCGCAAGTGGATCTGGTCAATTCAACGGATACGTGCCTCGAAACGAGCACGAAGCGGCGACGCTTGTAGGCGAACGTCCAGATGGATGGGAATTCCTTCTCTATTCCTACTCCTTGGTCAAAGGGATTGAAAGTCTCCACGGCAAGTATCTCGATTATTCCATGGGCTATTCCAAACCGACCGAATTCATAGAGATATCGGAAGTCGGGAGAATTCTCGATCACGAAGCTGCCATCGTACTGAGCACAACGGAGAACTTCGAAAACGTCCTAAGCAACCGAATTCAGCAATCTGCATTTGGTGCGCCAGGAGAACCGGGGGATGTGCATCAGATTATCCACATGGCGGATCGCTACGTTTCGGTCTACGAGCAGTTCATGGACTGGGCATGGAGGCTTCGAAGCTACGCTACTAGGTCCAACGAAGCTCGAGACGCACTGAGAGCCCTCGCGTTCTACGCCGATCAGCCTATTGACCGACTCCGAAGCTTCGTCTACGAGTTCCGTGAGATTGCCGATACAATGCATTCACGACTTATCGCTGGCGAGAGCATCCATCTTACCCTTTCAATCAAACTCGAGATCTCTCCCGAATCGACCGCAAGGTTTGATTCCGCTATGCGGCGGCTCAGGCGCTCGATTCGATAGGATGCCCTCAGCGGTCCCCCGCGCTTAGACCTTTTTGCGGGAGCCGCAGCGAGCCTTCGTAATCCGAAAGGCTTGGCGTATAGGTCACGGTAGAGGGCGGTCGAGTCGGCCTTCGCGGCCTTCATCACTGCTTCGAGCCCGGCGCCGCTGAGCCTGATCCACTCGGTGGCGTCCTGAAAGCTCATGCAAAAGCCTCTTTCGAGTGACGCCGATACATCTGGAGTTTGAGCACGGTTTGCAGGGTCCGGTCGGCTTTGGGGAGGGGTC
>NZ_PVTJ01000007.1 GCF_003002955.1 Glycomyces artemisiae | reverse complement strand
GAGGCCGACGTGCTCGTCGTCAACGACTGGGAAGCGGTCGGCTTCGGCCACGACACCGACGCCGAACGCGAGTACGCCGCCGCCATCGCAGAGACCCTGCTCGAACGAAAACTCAACCGCCACAACAGAAAGGACCGCAACCAATGACCACCATGACCGCAATCAGGCCCCGCGTCGTCGGCGTCGAGGACGCCGCCGCCTACATGTCCGTACCGGTGCGGTTCATCCGCCGCCTGGTCGCCGAAAAGCGCATCCGCTACCGCAAGGTCGGCAAGTACGTCCGCTTCGACATAGCGGACCTGGACGCGTTCCTCGATGAGGGACTGTGCGAGGCGGTGCGCCGTGGCTGAGGCCAAGCGACCGCGCAAGCAGGCTCGAAAAGGTGACGGCTCGATCTACTGGGATGAGGCGAACGGCTGCTACGTCGGTTCCATCTCGCTCGGGACCAAACCGGACGGGAGCCGGAACCGTCCCTCGGTGCGTGGTGCCACGGTCAAGGAAGTCAAGCACCTGCTGAAGGAGCTGAAGGAGGACCACGACGACGGGATCGAGCTGGGAGACAAGTACACCGTCGAGCAGGCGTGCCGCGACTTCATCGCCCGCGGGCTCACGCAGCAGGACGGGAAGGACGTCCGCACCCACATCAACACGCACCTCATCCCGGGTCTGGGCAAGGCGAAGCTGAAGCGGCTCACCGCTGACGACGTGGACGACTTCCTCGCGACCAAGCGCGCGACACACTCGACCAGCTACATATCGCGGCTTCTGGGCACGCTGCGGCGCGTAATCCGCTTTGCCGAGCGGCGGAACAAGGTCCGCCGGAACGTCGCCGAACTGGTGGAGGCGCCGAGCGGCACCGAGGGGCGTCCGAGCAAGGCGCTGACCCTCGACCAGGGCAAGGCGGTGATCCGCAAGTGCCGGGAGAGCCGGGAACCTTGGATCTACGCCTACGTGGCTATCTCGATGTACACCGGCGTCCGCACCGAGGAGGCCCGGCCGCTCAAGTGGGAGCACACGCACCTGAACCCGGTGGTGGGGGAGGAGTGCTCGTGCGGGCGGCGGCACCGGGAGACGATGCGCGACGGGAGCCCGGTGCCCCCGCACGTCGAGGTCTGGCGCTCGGTCCGCAAGAAAGGCGAGACGAAGAACCAGAAGAGCCGCCGCACGATCGCGCTACCGGACTACGTCGTTGCCATCCTCGCCGCGTACCGGCTCGCACAGGTCGAGTCCCGCGAGCGGAACGGCCATGAGCACGAGCGCATCGTCTACGTCTTCGGGACGCGCAACGACACGGTGAAGGACGCGGGCAACGTGCGCCGCTACTTCCAGACCATCGTGGAGGACGCCAAGGTGCCGGGGAGCTGGACGCCGCGGGAGCTGCGGCACACCTTCGTCTCCTGGATGTCCGACGAGGGCGCGAGCGAGGAACTGATTGCCGATCTTGTCGGCCACGCGAAGACCTCGACCACGCGGACGGTCTACCGGCACCAGCTCCGGCCGGTCATCACCAAAGGCGTCGAACTGCTCGAAGAGGTGTTCAGCGAGACCCTGCAAGAGCCGTAGAAATCGGCTGATTGGCTCTGGATTTGGCTCTGACGCGAAAGCCCCGGCTCATAGGCCGGGGCTTTTGTGCTGGTGGTCGATACTGGGATCGAACCAGTGACCCCTCGCGTGTGAAGCGAGTGCTCTCCCGCTGAGCTAATCGACCGGGACGAGGGGTAACTGTACCGGATTGCGGCAGGGGCGGATGCGGTGGGGTGGGGGCGGTGTCGGGGCTCACCGGGGGGTTCTTGACAGGGCTTGCCAATGTCGATAGTCTTCGATGCGTTAAATCGTTTCAATTGTGGCGCGGAGGTCCCCCTCGACGCTCCGGCCTCGCAGGAATCGAGGAGCCCCTTCGATGCAACCCCCCAGAAGACTTCGCAGAGCAGTGGCCGTGGCGCTGGTCGGCGTGCTGGCCGGCGCCGGTGTCACCGCCTCGGCGCAGGGCCACGGCGGCGGCCGCCATGACGAGATCCAGTTGGAGGACCTCGACCGCGGCCTGATCGCCGCGGTCACCGGCGACGGCGTGTTCCTGAGCTGGCGCCTGCTCGCAGACGAGGTCACCGGTTATAACGATTCAGGACTTGAAGGAGCGGTCTTCAAGGTCTACCGGGACGGCCGCAAGATCGCCACCGTCACCGACTCCACCAACTTCCTCGACACTGCGGGCGACGCGGACGCCGAGTACAAGGTCGTCGCCGTCAAGCGCGGCCGCGACGACGTCTCCGACACCGTCTCGCCCTGGGCCGACGGCCACCTCGACGTGCCGCTCCAGAAGCCCGCCGACGGCGTCACCCCCGCGGGAGAGGCGTACACCTACAAGGCCAACGACATCAGCCCCGGCGACCTCGACGGCGACGGCGACTACGAGTACATCGTCAAGTGGGACCCCTCGAACTCCAAGGACGTCTCCCAGGTCGGCTACACCGGCAACGTCTACCTCGACGCCTACACGCAGGAGGGCGAGCTGCTCTGGCGCATCGACCTCGGCGTCAACATCCGCGCGGGCGCGCACTACACGCAGTTCGACGTCTACGACTTCGACGGCGACGGCAAGGCCGAGGTCATGATGAAGACCGCGCCCGGCACCAAGACCACCTCGTACGTCAAGGACCGCGAGCAGTACATCACCCTGCCCCGCGACGACCGCCGCGCCGGAGTCACCCACCAGGACGACTACCGGATGTCGGCCGCCGACTACTACGACCACCTCGTCGAGATGTTCCAGGGCTGGAGCGACCACCCCGAAGTCGTGAACGGCGACTGGCCCGCCACCATCGAGGCGGCCCTCGGCGCCGACGCCCAGTTCGACTTCGCATACCCGCTCTCGCAGGCCGACGCCGAAACCCTCGCCGACTACTTCATCGACGTCTACGCGCCGTCCCGCTCCGCCAGGAACCAGCTGCGGAACTTCCAGGGCTTCATCGTCGACGGACCCGAGTACCTCACGGTCTTCAACGGCCGCACCGGACTTGAGATGGACACCGTCGACTTCCCCGTGGAGCGCGGCGACGACGGCCTCCTGTGGGGCGACTACGCCATGGCCCGCATCGAGCCCGGCAACCGGGTCGACCGGTTCCTCTCCGGCGTCGCCTACCTCGACGGGGAGCACCCGAGCGCGATCTTCGCCCGCGGCTACTACACCCGCACCACCGTCACCGCGATCGACTGGGACGGAAGGAACCTGACGCAGCGCTGGCAGGCCGACTCGGGCCACGCCCCGATGTCGAACCCGTTCAACGACGGCCCGCACGGCGTCGAGGGCCCCGACCCCGAGTGGGGCACCCTCACCACGCAGGGCGACCACTTCATGCAGGTCGCCGACGTCGACGCCGACGGCAAGCAGGAGATCGTCTACGGCGCGGCGACACTCGACGACGACGGCTCGCTCCTGTACTCCTCCTACGACACCATGCCGGAGGGCTCGGCGAACCCGGGCGCCTGGGCGAAGCTCGGGCACGGCGACGCGCTGCACGTGGGCGACTTCGACCCCGATCGCGAGGGCCTGGAGATCTTCTCGGTCTTCGAGGGCGGCACGTGGGCGCCGTACGGCTACGCGATGCGCGACGCCGCGACCGGCGAGGTCCTGTGGGGCGGCTACACCGGCCGCGACACCGGACGCGGCATGGTCGGCGACATCGACCCGTCGATCTCCGGGGTCGAAGCCTGGGCGGGCCTGCCGCCGGACCAGGCCGGGAACCCCGAGGGCCTGTTCACCGTCACCGGCGAGCCCATCGAGGGCGCCGCGCCGGGCACGAACATGAGCATCCGCTGGGACGCCGACCTGACGACCCAGCTCGTCCACGGCGCCGACGCCGCCACCGTCGAGGAGACGACGATCCGCGACTACCAGGACGGCGTGGTCCTCGACGCCGCCGGGACCCTGACCAACAACTACACCAAGGGGAACCCGGGCCTCGTGGCCGACGTGCTCGGCGACTGGCGCGAGGAGCTCCTGGTCCGCACCGGCGACTCCAGCGCGATCCGGATCTTCACGTCGACGGAGGTCACCGACCACAAGCTGTTCACGCTGATGCACGACCCGCAGTACCGCGTGGGCGTCGCGAACCAGCAGACCACCTACAACCAGCCGCAGTACACGAGCTTCTACCTGGCCTCGGACATGGACTTCGGCGACGTGCGGGTGCCCGACTACTACACGCCGTGAGCTCGACGGCTTGAGATGAGGAACCGAGGCGGGGCCGCGGATCGTACATCCTATAGGAAATAGGATGTACGATCCGCGGCCCCGCCTCCATTTCGTACGGTGCCCTCACGCGGCGGCGTGGCTGAATTGAGACGTGGGATGATACGAGGAATTCACCTGGAGGCCTTGCGCAGGCCCAGGTGTTGCGGTTGAGTGAGTACCGCCCCATCACCAGCTTCCGGCGCCCCGCGCCGAGCACAAGAGCATTGGAGCTTCCCCGTGCAGTCCCTCAGACGGCGTGCCCGACTCGCGGCGGCGGCCGCGGGCGCGGTCATCATCGGCGCCTCCGGGTTCCTCTTCGCCTCGCAGGCGCAGGCCCAGGCCGACATCGTCCACATCGGTGCGGTCCAGGGCTCCATCGAGGACGGCGACACCGACTTCTCCTCGCCCCTCGCGGGCCAGACCGTGTACGTGCAGGGCATCGTCACCCAGGAGACCCTCGACCCCTCGGGCAACAAGGGCTTCTTCCTCCAGGAGCGCGCCGACGCGACCGACGGCGACGCGAACTCCTCCGACGGCATCTTCGTGTTCAACAACCAGTACTCGACGCTGCGGACCCTCGCGGGCTCCCCGGCGCGCGAAGAGCTGGGCGCCAACTGGACCGTGAACGTGGGCGACGAGATCGTCCTGCGCGGCGTCGTCGGCTCCTACTTCGGGAACATCCAGTTCTCGGGCGGCTCCGCGTACGTCTACGACGTGGTGGAGACCGGCCTCGACCCGCTCGCCGAGGTCGAGTCCGTGGAGGTCGACCCGCCGGACGACGCGAAGGCGTCCCTGGAGTACATGCGCCGCCACCTCGGCATGCAGATGACCGTCCCGGCCGACTCGGTGGTCACGGCCGGGCGCGACGTGTTCTCCTCCGGCGGCGAGGTCTGGGCCATGCGCGGGGATTCGGAAGCGGCGCAGCAGGACGGCTACGCCGCCCGCGCCTACCGCGACGCGCACCCGCTCGACACCGTCGAGGGGAACTTCGACGACGGCAACGGCTACCTGTTCGTCATCGGCGACCTGGGCATCCGCGCCACCGCGGGCACCACCGAGTCGATCATCGCCCCGGCGAAGACCTACGACGTCATCACCGAGGCCGCCACCGGCGGGATCTACCTCTCGTTCGCGAAGTACGCGGTCGAGGTCGCCGAGGACCTGGTCCTCGAAGGCGGCCTGGAGCCCGCGGAGAACGAGCCGGTCGAGGCCGCGGGCAAGCACGAGGCGTCCGTGGCCTCGTACAACATCGAGAACCTGTACGACACCCGCGACAACCCGAACTCGGGCTGCGACTTCACCGGCAACGCCGGGTGCACCGACCCCGAGGACCCCGAGGGGAACGTCAGCCCGCCGTTCGACTACGTGCCCTCGACCTATGAGGAGTACGAGGCCCAGCTCCAGCGCCAGGCCGCGCAGATCGTCGAGGACCTGAAGAGTCCCGCGATCCTCATGACGCAGGAGGGCGAGGCCCAGGACGTCTGCTCGGTCAACCCCGAGTGGACGAAGGACTCCGACCTCGGCGAGGACCGGCTCGTGTGCGACCTGGTGAACACCGGCGACGCGAACACCGGCGGCGACGGCGCGCCCGACTCGATCCAGGAGCTCGCGCTCGTCATCGCCGAGTACGGCGGCCCGACCTACACCGCCGTCGGCGACCTCGACGCGGCCGACACCCGCGGCATCATGACCGGCTTCCTGTACCAGCCCAAGCTGGCCGGCCTGTCGAACGTGAAGTCCTGGGACCCGGTCTTCGGCGACTCGCCGGAGATCGACTACCCGACCGAGGCCGACGCGATCAACGCGGACGTGCAGAACCCGAAGGCCCTGAACGCCTCGCTCCCGCAGGACGTCATCGACCAGTGCAAGTCCTCGGGCGTGTTCGCGTGCAACGGCTTCGACGTGTTCAGCCGCGCCGCGCAGGCCGCGAAGTTCTACTTCAAAGACAAGCACGGCCGGAACATCGGCGAGATCTACCTGATCAACAACCACTTCTCGTCGAGCCCGAACACGCGCGTGCTGCACCGCACCGAGCAGGCCAACTACGTGGCGGCGATCAGCGCGGCGATCCTGGACCACCAGCGCCGGGCGAAGGTCCTCGCGGGCGGCGACTTCAACGTCTTCCCGCGCCCTGACGACCCGTTCGCCGAGGGCCAGGTCATCGCGGGGGACTGGACCGGCCCGTCGGACCAGCTCGCGGGGATGTACGAGGACTCGGGCCTGTGCTCGCTGTACGACGTGCAGGTGGAGGACCACCCGGCGGCCGCGTACTCCTACACCTATGTGGGCCAGACGCAGACGCTCGACCAGATGTTCGCGTCCCCGGCGCTGCTGCGCGAGGTCGAGTGGACCGGCTCGGCGCACATCAACGCCGACTACCCGGCCGACGCGTGGGACTTCGGCGAGGAGCCCGCTTACGGCCGCTACGGCGTCTCGGACCACGATCCTTCGGTCGTCGTCTTCGACATCAAGTAAGGCCTGAACGCAAGGCGAAGGGGCGGGGGTCCACGCAGATCCCCGCCCCTTCTTCACTTTGCATTCAGTTGTGGTGGTTGAAGAACCGTCTGCCTTAGACCAGCTTCTTCGCGTTCTTGATGGCGTCGGCGAGCGCCTCGATGGAGACGGCGGCGAGGCCGTAGGAGTACATGGGCTCGGCCTCCCACGCGACGACCTGGCCCTCCTGGACGGCCGGGAGGGCGGTCCAGGTCGGGAACTCGGTGAGCGCGTCGGGCTGGAGGGCCTGGATGCGCGAGTCGAGGAAGAGGACGTCGGCGGGGTACTTGTCGGCGTTCTCCCACGAGAGGCTCTCGAAGTAGCCGCCCTCGTCGAGGTTGTCGGGCTGCACGAAGTTGACGCCCAGCTCGGTGAAGAACCGCATGTCGTTGCCCATGGCCGGGTTCGAGGCGTAGAAGACCTCGGCGGCCGCGGAGCAGGCGAGGACGGTGACGGGGTTGGCGGCGGCGGCCTCGGTGAGGGCCGCGACGGCGGCGTCGTACCGCTCCTTGTTCGCGGTGTTCTCGTCCGATTCGAGGTCGGCGCCGAGGCTCTTCGCGAGCTCGGCGTGGCGGCCGATGACCGCGTCGAGGGTGTTCGCGCCGTCGTCGGCGCTCAGGGCCACGACCTCGGCGAGCCCGGTGATGTTGTCCTTGGACTCCTCGGGGATGTACCAGAGGGTCGCCGGGTCGTAGTAGAAGTGGGTGAGCAGGACCTCGGGGCCCCAGCTCGCGTACTTCTCGACGTCGAACTCGCCGTAGGTGTTCCCGAAGACTTCGAGGTCGCCGACGGGGAGGTTCCCGGCCTGGCTGGTGGCGGTGCCGTCCTCGTTGGTGGTGGGGCCGAAGACGGCGGGGACCTCGATGCCGAAGTCGTACAGCGCGGCGGCCATGCCGGTGTAGGCGACGAGCTTGGTGGGGACGTGGTCGAGCTCGGAGGTGACGGGCTGGTCGTCGGTGAACGACCAGGGGCCGGTCGACTCGGCGCCGGAGTCGGCGTCGTCGTCGCCCGAGCCGCAGGCGGTGAGCGCCCCGGTGAGGCCGAGGGCGCCGCCCCCGGCGAGCAGGCCGCGGCGGCCGAGCTTGACCTTGTCGGCATCGAATGCCATGTGAACTTCTCCTTCGTGAAGGGCGGGGGGCCGGACTGAGCGGTCGGAATGGGCAGGGCCCGGCCGAACCGAGGTTAGGCTAGCCTAACCAGATTGCGGGCGCGTGACCTGGGCCGGTCACGTGGCGTCAGCCACTCAGAGCGCCTGGCCCGAGGTGAGCCCCTCGGCGATCCGCTCCAGCTCGATCGCGCCGCCGACGTGCGAGTACACCGGCTCGGCGTTCCAGCCGTAGACCTGCCCGGCCTCCACTGCCGGGAGCGCCGCCCAGGTGGGCTGCTCGGCGAGGAGCTGCTCGGCCGTGAGGTTCCCGGTCCGGGTGTCGAGGAAGATGACGTCGGCGTCGTACTTGTCGACGTTCTCCCAGGACAGCAGCTCCCAGTAGTTGTTCTGGTCGGGGTTGTCGGGGACCACGAGGTCGACGCCGAGCTCGGTGCTCTTGGCGAGGATGTTGAACGTCGGCGGGTTCGCGATGTACAGCCCGTCGGGCCACGCGCCCACGGCGAGGACCTTGAGCGGCTTCTCGGCGACGGCGGCGGCCACGGACCCCGCGGCGTTCCCGAAGCGCTCCACGGCCGCGGCGTTCTCCTCGGAGTTCAGGTCCGCGCCGAGCGCTTCGGCAAGGGCCGCATGGCGGTCGATGATCTGGTCGATCGTCGGCTCGGAGACCTCGATGCCGATGCCCGGCGCGAGCGACTCGATCTCCTCCAGTCGGTCCTCGGGCACGAACCACAGGTCGAAGCCCTCGTAGTAGTGGGAGACGAGGAGTTCGGGCCCGAGCGCGGCGTACTGCTCGACGTCGAACTCGCCCCAGGCGTTGCCGAGGACCGTCAGCTCCTCCACGGGCAGCCGCCCGGCCTGGAGGTCCGGCTGCCCGTCGGAGAGCGTGGTCGGCCCGAAGACCGCCGCGACCTCGACGCCGTAGTCGTACAGGGCCGCGGCCAGGCCGGTGAACGCGACGACGTTCGTCGGCACGGCCGCGAGCTTCACGTCCTCGCCGCTGCGCTCGTCGAGGAACGAGAACGGCTTGCCGTCGGGCTCGGTCTGCGCGGGGCCCTCCGCGTCGTCACTGCACGCGGCCAGGAGGGAGGCGGCGCCGAGGCCGCCCGTGGCGGCGAAGAGGCGGCGGCGGTCGAAAGCGGGGAGTGGCACGGCGAACTCCTTCGGAGGGTGATCGGCGATGGCGGGGCGAGCGACGGTTAGGTTAGCCTAAACAAAACCGCAGCCACTATCCCGCCGGAGACCGCACTTGTCAACCGCGCACCGCGCCCCCTCCGCACCGCCCGCAGTGGCGGTCGAAGGCCCAAGGGACGCAAGCGAACCCGCGCCCCGCTCGCGCAACGCGCGCCGCATCGCCGGACTCGTGGTCCTCGTTGCGGTCATCGCGGCCCTCGCCGTCGCGAGCGTCGCGCTCGGGGCCCGCGCCATGGACCTCGGCCAGGTGTGGGCCGGGCTCACCGACCCCGCTTCCGACGCCTACCCCGTGGTCACCGAGCTGCGCCTGCCGCGCACCGCCCTCGGCCTCGCGGCCGGGGCCGCGCTCGGCCTCGCCGGGGCCCTCATGCAGGCCATGACCCGCAACCCGCTCGCCGACCCGGGCCTTCTCGGCGTCAACACCGGCGCCGCGGCCGCGGTCGTCACCGCCGCGTACTTCCTCGGCTTCTCCGGGTTCGCGCAGACCATCGGGTTCGCGTTCGCGGGCGCGGCCGTCGCCACGGTCGCGACCTACCTCATCGCCGGGGCCGCCACCGCGACCCCCGCCCGGCTCGCGCTCGCGGGCGCGGCTGTCACCGCCGCCGGGTACGCGTACGTCTCCGCGATCCAGCTCATGGACGCCGCGTCCCTGGAGACCATGCGGTTCTGGTCCGTCGGCTCGCTCGTCAACGCCCACACCGCGCCGATCCTCCCCGTGGTGATCCTCATCGGCGTCGCGGCCGTCGTCGGCATCCTCCTCGCCCGGCCGCTCAACGCCCTCGCGCTCGGCGACGCCACCGCGACCGGCCTCGGCGTCGATCCGCGCGTGCTGCGCGTCGCCGGGATCGCCGCGATCACCGTGCTCGCCGGGACCGCGACGGCCGTGTGCGGCCCGATCGTCTTCGTCGGCCTCGTCGTGCCGCACGTCGTGCGGGCCTTCACCGGGCCCGACCAGAACTGGGTCCTGCCCTACTCGATGCTCACCGGGGCCGCGTTCCTCGTCCTCATGGACGTCATCGGCCGCCTCGCCGCCCGCCCCGCGGAAGTCCAGGTCGGCATCGTCTGCGCCGTCGTCGGCGGCCCGTTCTTCATCTCCCTCGTCAGCCGCAGGAAGGTGGCCCGGCTGTGACCGTCCTCAGACTCGGCGGCTACTCGATCCGCCTGCGCCACCGCGTGCTCGCCGCGGTCCTCGGCTCCCTCGCCGTGCTCGCCGCCGTCGCGATGTGGTCGGCCGCAACGGGATCGACGTCCCTCGGCCTCGAACGCGTCTGGGACGCCCTCCTCGGCCAGGGCACCAAGGGCGACGAGTTCATCCTCTGGACCCTGCGCCTGCCGCGCCTCGCCGCCGGCCTCGCCGTCGGCGCCTGCATGGGCCTCGCCGGGGCCCTCTTCCAGACCCTCACCCGCAACCCCCTCGGCAGCCCCGACCTCCTCGGCCTCACCCAGGGCGCCACCACCGGCGCGCTCATCGCCATCATCGTCACGGGCGCGTCCCTCCAGGTCACCACGATTCTCGCCGCGGTCGGCGCGCTCGCCACCGGCCTGCTCATCTGGACCCTGACGCGCGGCGGCGACCCCTCCGGGTACCGCCTCGTCCTCGTTGGCATCGGCGTCTCCGCGATCCTCGCCGGGATCAACGGGTACCTGCTCACCCGCACCACGATCATCGACGCGTTCCGCGCCGTCTACTGGCTCACCGGCGACCTCTCCGGCCGCGACTTCCGCCAGGCCGCCGCCGTCGGCATCGTCCTCGCCGCCGGGCTCGTCGTCATCGCGTTCCTCCACCGCGGCCTCGACTCCCTGCGCCTCGGCGAGGCCGCCGCCACCGGCCTCGGCGTCCGCGTCGGCGCCACCCGCGTCACCGCGCTGGTCACCGCCTCCGTGCTCACCGCCGGGGCCGTCGCCGTCGCCGGGCCGCTCGCGTTCGTCGCCCTCGCCGCGCCCCACATCGCCGCCCGCCTCACCGGCTCCGCCCGGAGCCTCCTGTGCTCGGCCCTCGTCGGCGCCCTCATCGTGACGGCCGCCGACATGATCGCCGTCGCCGGCGTCGGCGACCGCCAGCTGCCCACCGGCGTCGTCACCGGCGTCGTCGGCGGCGCCTATCTCATCTGGCTGCTCATCGCCAACCGCAAGAAGGGGATCCTGTCGTGACCGCTAGCCCGCTCGCCGCCCGCGAAGCCACCCTCGGCTACGGCCGCCACGTCATCAGCGAGGGCCTCACCGTCGACGTCCCCGAAGGGGAGTTCACGGTCATCATGGGCCCCAACGCCTGCGGCAAGTCCACCCTCCTCAAGGCCCTGGCCCGCATGCTCAAGCCCTCGCACGGGACGGTCCTCCTCGACGGCAAGGACATCCACCACCAGCCCACCCGCGCCGTCGCCCGCCGCCTCGGCCTGCTCCCGCAGTCCCCGATCGCGCCCGACGGCATCACCGTCGCCGACCTCGTCGCCCGCGGCCGCTACCCCCACCAGGGGATCCTCCGCCAGTGGTCGGCCGAGGACGAGCGCGTCGTCGCCGAGGCCATGGACGCCACCGACATCGCCGACCTCGCCTCCCGCGGCGTCGACGAGCTCTCCGGCGGCCAGCGCCAGCGCGTGTGGATCGCGATGGTCCTCGCCCAGCAGACCCCGCTGCTCCTGCTCGACGAGCCCACCACCTACCTCGACATCACGCACCAGATCGAGGTCCTCGACCTGTGCGCGAAGCTCCACCGCGAGGGCCGCACCCTCGTGGCGGTCCTCCACGACCTCAACCAGGCCGCCCGCTACGCCACGCACCTCATCGCGATGCGCGACGGCGCGGTCGTCGCCGAGGGCGCCCCCGCCGACATCGTCACCGCCGAGACCGTCCAGGAGGTCTTCGACCTGCCGTGCCGGATCATCGACGACCCCGAGTCCGGGACGCCGCTGGTCATTCCGCGGGCGCTGGCCGCGGCGCCGCGCTAGCGCGGCCCTCCAGCGCGAGCGCGCCGACCAGGACGACCACGACCGCCGCGAGCTGGAGCGCGGTGTTGACCAGGCCGAGCGGCGCGACCGCGAGCACGGCCGCGGCGAGCGCCACCCGCTCCCACGGCCTCGGCAGCCGCATCGACCAGCGCAGCCCGGCCGTCCCCAGCATGAACGCCGCGACGCCGCCCGACAGCAGCAGCGCCGACTCGAAGTCCAAGGGCGACAGCGCATGTCCGACGGCGTGCTTGAGGCCCGCGGCGAACACCAGGATGCCGACGAGCACCGGGATGAACGCGTACGACAGGCCCGCGAGGACCTTCCGGACCCGCTTGACCTGGTCCGTCGTGGCCTTGAGCGCGTGCTCGGTGCCGGGCAGGTCCCGCACGAACAGCGACCACCACAGGCACGCGCCGATCGCGAGGCCCAGCACCGCCGCGACGAGCAGGTCCGCGTCCACCGGCAGCCCGCGGGCCCCGATCCCGATCGCCACGACCGACTCGCCGAGGGCCACGATGACGACCAGGCCGTGCCGCTCGGTGATGTGCGCGGGGTGGAGGTTCAGGCCGCGCTGGCCGTGCCAGACCGGGACGGACCACACGATGGCGGCGGCGAGCGCCCAGAACCCGTAGCGCCAGGCCCCCGCGGGCCCGAGCTCGGCCGCGAACACGGCGGCGACCGCGGCGAGGTTCGCGACGAACACCGGGCCGAACGCGCGGGCGGCCTGGAGGTACATGAGGCCGTGCACGAGCACGACGACGAGCATGCCGATCGCGATCCACACGCTGCCGCTCTCGAACGCGGCGGGGATCGTGAGCGCGACGACGAGCCATCCGGCCATGGCGCACAGGAGGAGGATGCGGCGGGCGGGGCGCACGGGCGGGATGACGTTGGTGAGCCACGAGTACCCGGCGTACATCCACCACAGGAACCCGAACATGAGCACGGTCTGGAGCAGGCCCTCGGCCGGGTCGTGGGCGATGATCGCGGTGAACTGGGCGACCGTGAAGACGAAGATGAGGTCGAAGAACAGTTCCAGTGTGGAGACGGGCAGTTCGTCCTCGTCGCGGACGGGGGCGATCCGCTCGACGAACCACCGGGGGAGGAGTCGTGTCACGAGGAGTGAGCGTAGCAGCCGCGCCCGCGCCCTCCTCGCGATTATTCGAGGCGTGCGACCGGGAGCCTGACCTCGATCGTCGTGCCCTCGCCTTCGGCGCTGTCGAGGCGGATGAGGCCGCCGTGGGCGGCGACGATCGAGGACACGATGGACAGCCCGAGCCCGGAGCCGCCGGTGGCGCGCGAGCGGGACGGGTCGGCCCGGTAGAACCGGTCGAAGACCTTCTGCCGGTGCTCGGCGGGGATGCCGGGGCCGTGGTCGGCGACGCGCATGACGGCCCAGCCGTCCTCGGTCTTGACGGACACGTCGATGGCGGTCCCGGCCGGGGTGTGGACGCGCGCGTTGGTGAGCAGGTTGACGAGGACCTGCCGGAGCTGGCCCTCGTTGGCGACCACGGTGACCGGCTCGGCCGCGATGAGGCCGACCGGGTGGGTCGGGTCGGCGACCTCGGCGTCGTCCACGGCGTCCTGCGCGAGCTGCGCCAGCTCGACCAGCTCGCGGTCGCCGCCGACCTCCTCGTCGAGGCGCGAGAGGACCATGAGGTCGTCGACGAGCTTCGCGAGCCTGGCGTTCTCGGATCCGATCCGGTCCATGGCCCGGTCGAGCTTCTCGCCCTGCGCGGCCGCGCCGTTCTGGTACAGCTGCACGTACCCGCCGATCGCGGTGAGCGGCGTGCGCAGCTCGTGCCCGGCGTCGGCCACGAACTGCCGCAGCCGCTCGTGCTGCCGGTCCCGCTGCGTGATCGCGTCGGTCAGCCGCGACACCATCCGGTTGAGCGCCAAGGACAACCGGCCCATCTCGGTGCGCGGGTCGGCGACGGTGATCCGGTGGCCGAGGTGCCCGGTCGCCACGGTCTCGGCGTCGGCCACCATGTGGTCGACCACGCGGAGGCCGCGGCGGGTGATGATCCACGCGGCGAGGATGCCGATGATCGCCACGGCGACGCCGGTGATGAGGACGGTGCGCGTGAGCGTCGAGATGGACGCCTGCACCTCGGTGAGCGGCGTGGCGACGACGAAGGTGTAGATGTCGCCGGTGGTGGTCTGGCGGAAGGTCTGCGCGTAGACCCGGTAGGTCATCGTGCCGTCGGTCGAGGCGACGTTGAAGTACAGGCCGGTCTGCGGGGCCGAGGAGATGTCGGGGAGCGGGTCGGGGTCGTCGGCGGTCCCGGCCTGCTGCTCGGCCACGACCTGGCCGTCGCTGTCGAACAGCAGGAGCGCGTACTGCGAGACGAGCCGCGGCCCTTCGGGCCCGCCCGCGCCGTCGGCGCCGCCGAGGACGTCGACGGTGTTCATCCACATCGACAGGTTGTCCTCGTTGGTGGCCTTGCGCAGCTGCTCGTCGACCTGCCCGGTGAGCTTGTCGGAGACGACGCGCACGGTCACGAACCCGATGATCGCGACGGCCACGATGAGCAGGACCGCCATGGCCGCGGCGATCTTCGTCCTGATGGCCACGGGCTACTCCTGCGGCGGGCGGAGCATGTAGCCGACGCCGCGCACGGTGTGGATGAGCCGGGGGCCGAGCTTGTCGAGCTTGCGGCGCAGGTAGAACACGTACGTCTCGGCGAGGCTCGACTCGGTCTCGAAGTCGTAGCCCCACACCTGCTTGAGCAGCTCCGACTTGGACACCACGCGCCCGGCGTTCGCCGCGAGGTAGCGCAGGAGCCGGAACTCGGTGGGGGACAGGTCGATCGTCTTGCCGTCGCGGGTCACCTGGTGCGCGGCGAGGTCGAGGCTCAGGTCCGCCACCGTGACGGTGTCGGCGGCCTGGCCCGGCGCGGCCTCGCGGCCCATGGTGCGGCGCAGCACGGCCGAGACGCGCAGCGACAGCTCCTCCAGCCGGAACGGCTTCATGAGGTAGTCGTCGCCGCCGGAGCCGAAGCCGTCGCGCAGGTCGTCAGGAGCGGTCCGGGCGGTGAGGAAGATGATCGGGGTCGCGTCGCCGGAGGCCCGCATGCGGTCGGCGACGCCGAATCCGTCGAGGCCCGGCATGTTCACGTCGAGGATCACCAGGTCGGGGCGCACGGACTCGACGGCGGTGAGCGCCTCGGTGCCGCTGCGCGCCGCGCTCACGGTGTAGCCCTGGAACGAGAGGGCTTCGACCAGCAGGTCGGCCAGGCTCTCCTCGTCGTCGACGACCAGGAGACGCGCCGGGGACCCGTCGCCCCGGAGCGGCACCGCAGGCGGTACGGCGCCGGCTGGCCCGCTGGTCGAAGTCATCCACCGCTCCTCAGTACTCGTGCAAGACCCTTTGTGGTTGCCCAGCGTATGCCACCGTTTCCGGCGGTGACAGGGTTCGTGACCGTTTCCAGGCGACTTCCGCACCCGCTCCCAGCGGACGTTCAGGAAACCGCCGCGACCGAAGCCGGAGTGTCGCGCCCGCCCTGCTTCCACCTGAAGTTACTTTCCAGTAATATCAGGGGTCATCGAACCAATGGAGGCAGAGCAATGGAGCCAGCCGTCAGGGCCGCCCTGGTCAAGGACCACCCCTTCAACGGGCGCGCGGCGTTCGTCACCGGCGCCAGCCGCGGCATCGGCGCGGCCATCGCCGTCGCGCTCGGCGCCGCCGGAGCGAAGGTCGCGCTGTTCGCCAAGACCGGTGAACCGCACCCCAAGCTCCCCGGCACCCTCTACGAGACCGCCAAAGCCGTCGAGGCCGCGGGCGGCCAGGCCCTCCCCATCGTCGGCGACCTCCGCGACGCCGAGTCCGTCGCCGCGGCCGTCGACCGCGCCGCCGCCGAGTTCGGCGGGCTCGACGCCTGCGTCAACAACGCCTCCGCGCTCGACCTCACCGGCATCGGCGAGCTCTCCCTCAAGAAGTTCGACCTCATCGCGGGCGTCAACCTCCGCGGCACCTTCGCCGCGATCAGCGCCGCCCTCCCGCACCTGCGCGAGTCGAGCCACGCGCACCTGCTCACCGTCAGCCCGCCGCTGAACACCGACCCGCGCTGGTTCTCCGGAGGCCCCTACACGGCCACCAAGTACGGCATGACGATCATGACCCTCGGCGCCTCCGAGACCGAGCCCGGCGTCGCCGCGAACTGCCTGTGGCCCAAGACGACCATCGCCACCGCCGCCGTCGAGTTCGCCCTCGGCGGGCAGCCCATGCTCGACCGCTCCCGCAAGCCCGAGATCGTCGCCGACGCGGCGCTGGCGATCCTCTCGCGCGACCCGGAGTCGTACACCGGGAACGCGGTCATGGTCGAGGACCTGCTGGCCTCGATCGGGGTCACCGACCTCGACGAGTACGCGGTCGTGCCGGGCACGACCGACTTCCAGCCTGACATCTACGTCGACTAGCGGCGCAGTCGACTAGGTGCGCGGGAAGTCCTCGTCGGTGAGCCGCTCCAGGGCCGCCAGCTCCTCGCGGCGCCGCTCGGCGACCTGCTTGGGGATGCCGGCGATCACGACGGCGGCGCCCGCGGCGAGGACGCCCGCGATCACGAGCCGCACGACGCCCCAGCCGGTCTCGCGGGTCTCCCACTCGCCGAGCTCGGCGCAGGCGCCCATCTCGGTGCCGCCGTCGGGCGCGGGCGTCTCGCACAGCGCGGACGGGCTGACGCGCTCGCCGTCGTAGTAGAGGACCCGCTCCTCGCCCGGCATCGCGGTGAGGAACAGGACCACGGCGAGCGCGAGCGTCACGGCCGCGGTGACCGCCGAGACCAGGGGCGTGTCGGGGATCGCGAACCGGCGCCTGCCGCTGCGGCCCTGAGGAGCTTGACCCCTGTTGAACATCCCGGCCCTCTCGCGTTCGGTCCGGCGGCCGGTGCGGCCGCCGGACCGATGGTAACGCGCAGGTCCGGACCGGGTTCACGCGATGAGGTGGACGTCGCCGAACTCGTGCCACAGGTACTTCCCGCCGATCGCGGCCTCGTACGAGTCGCGCAGCAGCGCGGTCGGGCAGATCGCCTCCAGCATCGACAGATGGGTCGAGCGCGGCTCGTGGAATCCCGTGAGCAGGCCGTCGACCACGGCCACCGGGTTCGCGGGGGAGATGATCCGCTCGGTGTGACCGGATGTTCCGACGACCCGGCCGTCCTCGGCAGTGCTTTTTTCGACCGCGCTCTCCAGCGCCCGGACCACCGTCGTGCCGACGGCGATGACGCGCCCGCCCGCGGCCTTCGCCGTGTTCACGGCCCGCGCCGTGTACTCGCCGACCTCGAACCACTCCGGGTACGGGTCCTCGTCGCTCTCCAGCGACGCGACCCCCGTGTGGAGCGTGACGGGGGCGATCCCGACCCCGGCCGACACCAGCCGCGTCACGATCTCGGAGGTGAACGGCCTTGCGGCGCTGGGCATCTCGGCCGATCCGGGGACCGTGGCGAACACGGTCTGGTAGGCGCCGATCGGCCACTGCTCCTCGACGTACGAGTAGCTGATGGGCCTGCCGTACCGCGCCAGGTAGTCGGGGACCGAGGCGAACGGCGGGCGGACCACCCACAGCCGCTTGCCGAAGCGCCGCTCCAGGTACAGCTGGTAGCTGCCGGGGAGGTCGACGATCCGGCCGAGGACGTCCCCGAGGTAGGGCTTGTCGCGGTCGCGCAGCTCCACGAGCCACGACCCGTCGGGCCGCACCGAGGAGAAGTGGACGCGCAGGCCCTGGCGGGTGACCACCGCGGCCGGGAGCGTCCCGGAGTTGTTGACGACGAGGAGGTCCCCGGGGCGAACGAGCGCCGGAAGGTCCTCGAAGCGGCGATGGGTGATCTCGCCGGTCTCCTTGTCGGTCACCAGCATCCGCACGTCGGAGCGGCCGGAGCCGCGCACCTCGGCGGGCCTGCGGGCCTCCAGGGCGGCGTCGAGCGCGAACGCGAACGGCTCGGACAACGTGGTGCTCATTCCCTGGTTCCTTCCTGGAATTTGTCGGCCTCGTAGCGGCCGGACTCGGGCCGCGCCTCGACGAGCCGCACGATCGCGGCCGCCGCGTCCGCAGGGTCCCCGGCCTCGGCCGCGTCGGCCTCGCCCACGGCGTCGGCGAGCATCTGCGTGCGCATCTCGCCGGGGTCGACGGCCCACACGCGCACGCCCGGCTCCTCGGCGGCGAGCACGTTCGACAGCTGGTCGAGTGCGGCCTTGGACGCGCCGTAGACGCCCCAGGTCGCGTACGGGCCGGTCGCGGCGTCGGAGGTGATGTTGACGACCGCGCCGCCGCGTTCGCGCAGCGCGGGGAGCGCGAGCTGCGCCAGGTGGAGCGGCGCGCGCATGTTCAGCTCGAACACCTCCGGCAGGCGCGACAGGTCGGCGTCGGCGAGGGTCGGGAGCGGCAGTTCGCCGAGCGTCGACGCGTTGTTGACGAGCAGGTCGATCCGCCCGTCGGCCAAGGCGATCAGGCGCTCGCGGTGCTCGGGGTCGTACGCGAGGTCGCCGGCGAGGTATGCGGCGCCGAGGCGGTCGGCGGCCTCCTTGAGGCGCGCTTCGCCGCGGGCGGTGAGGATCAGGTGCCAGCCGTCGGCGGCGAGCCGCTCGGCGAGGGCCAGGCCGAGCCCGGCGGACGCCCCGGTGACGACGGCGGTTCGGGTTTCGTTGGTCATGGCAGCGACGCTATTGCCGCCCGGGGCCGCGCACATCGGCCCGAGGTCGCAGCCGGTCCCGGTCCGCAGGTCTTAAGACCAGCGACTGAGCCGCGGCCGCCCGATCCTGGGCTAGATTCGTGCCGTGACCGCCTCCCACTCTGATCCCGCCGCCCTGCTGCACGAGGTGTCGGCGGCCGTCGGCGCGATCACCAGGCACCTGTCCGTGCACCAGGTCCTCGAAGTGATCGTCTCCTCGGCGCGGCGCCTCGTGGGCGCCGACTACGCCGCGATCGGCATCCCCGACGACGACGGCGGGTTCGCGGAGTTCATCACCGACGGCATCGGCGAGGAGCAGCGCCTGGAGATCGGCCCCCTCCCGCGCCAGCACGGCATGCTCGCGGCGATCCTCGCCGAGACCGAGCCGATCCGCCTCGACGACCTGCGCCGCGACCCGCGCTTCCGCTGGTGGCCCAAGGCCCACCCGGCGATGGCCGCGCTCCTCGGCGTCCCCATCCGCGACGGCGACCGCATCCTCGGCATCGTCGTCCTCACCAACGACCTCGGGAAGCCCGGGTTCACCGCGGCCGACACCGACCTCATCGAGCTCCTCGCCTCCCACGCGGCCATCGCGATCACCAACGCCCGCCTCTACGAGCGCAGCCGCGAGCTCACCGTGGTCGAGGAGCGCAACCGCCTCGCCCGCGAACTCCACGACGCCGTCATGCAGCGCCTGTTCTCCCTGCGCCTCTCGGCCCGCGCCGCCGGGAAGCTCCTCCCCGAGGACCCCGCCGCCGCCCGCGAGCGCCTCGACGAAGTGGAGCAGCTCGCCGCCGAGGCCGTGGCGGAACTGCGCGGCGTCATCGTCGAGCTCCGCCCCGCCGACCTCGACGTCCACGGCCTCGTGGAGACCCTCCGGCGCCACACCGCGCTCCTCGACCGCCTCCACGACACCAGCGTCCACTTCGCGGTCCGCTCGCCCGTCGACCTCTCCCGCGACGGCGAGGTCGAAGTGCTCCGCCTCGTCCAGGAAGCCCTCGGCAACGCCTTCCGGCACGCCAAGGCCCGCAACGTGACCCTCACGATCGAGTCCGAACGCATCACGATCGCCGACGACGGCCTGGGCTTCGACGCCGACGAGGCCGCCACCCGCGGCCTCGGCCTCCTGTCGATGCGCGAGCGCGCCAAGGCCCTCGGCGGCGACCTCCACCTCGCCACCGCCCCCGGCGAAGGCACCGTCGTCACCCTGATCCTCGACAATGCCTCCGACGACACTGAAAGAGAAGGCAGCGATGTCTGACCCGATCCGCCTCCTCCTCGTCGACGACCACCCCGTCGTCCGCCGCGGCCTGCGCGGCTACCTCGAACTCGAACCCGACCTCGTGGTCGTCGGCGAAGCGGGCGACGGCGAAGAGGCCCTCGCCGCCATCGCCGCCCTCGACCCCGACGTGGTCCTCCTCGACCTCAAGATGCCCGGCCTCGACGGCCAAGGGGTCCTCGACCGGCTCGGCGAGTCCCGCTCCCGCATCCTCGTCCTCACCTCGGCCACCGACGCCGAGCGCGTCCCCTCCGCGATCGGCTCCGGCGCCGCCGGGTTCGTCTACAAGGACATCGACCCCGACGCCCTCGCCAGCGCCATCCGCACCGTCCACTCCGGGCAGCTCCTCCTCTCCCCGGTCGCCATGCGCGGCTTGATGAACGGCTCCACCGCCCCCGCCGCCCCCAACCTCACCCCTCGCGAGAGCCAGGTCCTCGGCCTCATCGCCAAGGGCCAGACCAACCGCCAGATCGCCCGCGCCCTCGGCGTCTCCGAGAAGACCGTCAAGACCCACGTCACCAACCTCCTCCGCAGAATCGGCGCCGCCGACCGCACCCAGGCCGCCCTCTGGGCCGTCCGCCACGGCATCGGCTGACCCCGGACCGTGACCGTCTACTGAGTCATGACCCGGAGTGCTCGACTATCTTCACCGGGTGCAAACAACACAAGACAAATTCATCAAACCCCTCATCCCCCTCACCCTCCTCACGCTGGCCGCTTCGGGCTGCTCGCTCCTCGGCGAGAAGGCCGAGGCCTACGAGCTCGTCACCGGCGACGGCGCCTCCGCGCTCTGCACCAACGGCGACGACCTGTGGTTCTTCGACCAGGACGCGGCCATCGTCGGCCCGCACTTCTCCCTCGCGCTCCTCTGCCACCACGCGGGCGCAGCGATCCCTGAGGCGCTGGCCGCGGCCGAAGGACTCGGTGAGCTGCCGGAGGCCGCGGGCGACGTGGAATGGCTCGTCAACCAGTTCGCGCTGGCGCCGGAGCTGGTCGCGGAGTCGCAGGTCGACCCCGACGACCCCGCGGCGCTGGAGTCCGAGGCGGTCGGGCTGGCCGCCTGGATCGAGGCGGGGGAGGAGCGGATCGAGCTCGACGCCGTCCCGGCGCCGGGCGCGCACCTCGCCGTGGCCGTGCCGGAGGGCGAGGACGCGGTGCTGTGGGTCGAGGAGGACGGCCGCGCCCAGGGCCTGAGCCTGCGCAGCGGGGAGCGGGTCGATCCGGTCGCCGCCTATTACGACGGCCGCACCCTCGGACCGGTCATGGGCGACGAGTTCGGATACGAGGAGGTCGCGGTCGCCAACGGCGACAATGCGTGGCGCCTCACCTGCGGCAGCAGTTTCGTCGAGAGCGACCGCTCGGCCTGGCGGCCCGAGGAGGGCTGGGCCGAACCGGGCACGGTTTTCCTCGACGTCAGGTTCAACTGGTGCAGCTACGCCGACGCCGCGCTGCGCTGGAACCTCGACGAGTCCGCGCTGACCGTCCAGGCGGGCGGAGAGCCGGTCGCCGCGACCGCCTGGTCCGCCGAGGAGCTGCCGGACACCGACGGGACCATGCGGTACACGGCCGTGTTCGCCGTCCCCGAGGACGCCGCGGGCGCGACGCTCGTGTTCACCCCGGTCGGCGACCTGGAGAACCTCGACGGCGGCGACGGCTACGCGTTCGTCGACACGCCCGCCGCGACAGAGCGCGAACTCGTGTTCTGACGGCGAACCGAAGGGCCCCGCGCGATCCGCGCGGGGCCCTTTTCTGTTCGCTAGTCGTTGCCGACGACCAGGGGGTCGCCGCCCTGGCGGACGCCCGTGTCGAGGGCGTCGATCGCGGCCAGGTCCTCGTCGGTGAGGGCGAAGTCGAGGACGGCCCAGTTCTCGCGGATGCGGTCGGGGGTCACCGATTTGGGGATGACCACGTTGCCGCGCTGGAGGTTCCAGCGCAGCGCCACCTGGGCGGGGGTGCGGTCGTGGGCTGCGGCGACGGCCTGGAGGGCCGGCTCGTCGAAGAGGGCGCCGCCGCGGAGGGCGAGCGGGCCCCAGGACTCGGTCGCGATGAGGTGCTCGGCGTGGTAGGCGCGCAGTTCGGGCTGGGCGAAGTACGGGTGCAGCTCGACCTGGTTGAGCTCCGCGGCCGCGCCGGTCTCGGCCTCGATGCGGTCGAGGTGCTCGATCGTGAAGTTCGAGACGCCCGCGGCGCGGATGAGGCCCTCGGAGCGGGCGTCGAGGAGCGCCTGCCAGGACTCGACGTACAGGTCGACGTTCGGGCGGGGCCAGTGCAGCAGGTACAGGTCGAGGTAGTCGGTGCCCAGCCGCTCCAGGGACTCGTCGAGGTTGCGGCGCACGTCGTCGTAGCCGTGCTCCCAGACCTTGCTGGTCAGGAACACCTCTTCGCGCTTGAGGCCGGAGGCGGCGACGGCGCGGCCCACGCCCTCCTCGTTGCCGTAGCCGACCGCCGTGTCCAGGAGCCGGTAGCCGGTCTCCAGGGCGGTCTCGACGGCCGCCTGCGTGTCGCCGTCCTCGATCCTGAAGGTGCCGTAGCCGAACCGCGGGATGCTCGCGCCGCCGCTCAAGGTGATTGCCGTGCTCAGTTCGCTCATGCGCGCAAAGCTACTCACCTGCCGGCCGGTTTGCCCAGTCCGCCGCCGCGCCCTACCGCTCGCCGCTGGCGGGGTCGATGCCCTGCCGCTCCCCGGTCTCCAGGGCGCTGATCGCGGCCACTTCCTGCGCGGTCAGCTCGAAGCCGAAGACGTCGAAGTTCTCGGCGATGCGGCTCGGCTTCGCGGACTTGGGGATCACGATGCACCCGTTCTGGAGGTGCCAGCGGATGACGACCTGCCCGGGGGTCCTCCCGTGCGCCTCGGCGGCCGCGGTCACCGCGGGCTCGGCGAGGACCGAGCCGGTGCGCTGGCCCAGCGGCCCCCACGACTCGGTGGCGATGCCGCGCTCGGCCTGCCAGGCGCGCAGCTCCGGCTGGTTGAAGTACGGGTGCAGCTCGACCTGGTTGACCGCGGGCCACACGCCGGTGCCCTCGTGGACCTGCTCCAGGTGCTCGGGGTTGAAGTTCGAGACGCCCGCCGAGCGGATGAGCCCGTCGGCCTTCGCCTGGAGGAGCGCTTCGTAGGTCTCGACGTACAGGCCCTGCTTGGGGGAGGGCCAGTGGATCAGGTACAGGTCGAGGTAGTCGGTGCCGAGGCGCTCCAGGGAGGCTTCGAGGGCCTCGCGGGCGGCCTTCGCGCCGTGGTGGTCGTTCCAGACCTTCGTGGTCAGGAACACCTCCGAGCGGGGGACGCCGGAGCCGTTGACGGCCCGGCCCACGCCGACCTCGTTGCCGTACATCTCGGCGGTGTCGATGAGCCGGTACCCGGTGGCGAGGGCCGCTTCGACGGCCTCCTGCGCCTCGTCGTCGCCGACCTTGTAGGTCCCGTATCCGAGCCGGGGCATCGACGCGCCGTCGTTGAGCTTCACCGTGTCGCTGAGCTGAGTCATGCCCGCGATGGTAGCCGCGTCAGGAGCCCTCGCGCAGGGCCTTGCGGTCGGCGTCGACCATGACGCGGGCCAGTTCGTCCCAGTGGACGCGGGCGCGCCAGCCGATCTCGCGGGCGATCTTGGCGGGGTCGCCGACGAGCTCGGGGACCTCGGCGGGGCGCTCGTAGCGGTCGTCGTGCTCGATGTGGTCGCGCCAGTCGAGCCCGGCGTGGGCGAACGCGGCCTCGGCGAACTCGCGCACGGTGGCGGCGCGGCCGGTGGCGAGCACGTAGTCGACGGGCTCGGTGTGCTGGAGCATGAGCCACATGGCCTCGGCGTACTCGGGCGCGTAGCCCCAGTCGCGCACGGCGTCGAGGTTCCCCAGGTAGACCTTCTTCTCCAGGCCGGCGGCGATGCGCGCGACGGCGCGCGTGATCTTGCGGGTCACGAACGTCTCGCCGCGCCGGGGGCTCTCGTGGTTGAACGCGATGCCGTTGACGGCGAACATCCCGTACGACTCCCGGTAGTTCACGGTGGCCCAGTGCGCGAACAGCTTCGCGACCCCGTAGGGGCTCCTCGGGTGGAACGGGGCGGTCTCGTCCTGCGGCGGGGCCGTGGTGCCGAACATCTCCGAGGTGGACGCCTGGTAGATGCGGGCGTCGATCCGGCTGGCGCGCACGGCCTCCAGAAGCCTGATGGCCCCGAGGGCGGTTACGTTCGCCGTGTAGTCGGGCAGGTCGAAGCTCACGCGCACATGGGACTGCGCGGCGAGGTTGTAGATCTCGTCGGGCTCGATGTCGCGGATGAGGTTGACCAGGAGGCCCGCGTCCGTGACGTCGCCCTTGTGGAGGAACAGGCGCCGCCCCGACTCGTGCGGGTCCTGGTAGACCGCCTCCAGGCGGGAGGTGTTCGCGATGAGGGAGGACGCGTGCCGCACCACGCCGTGCACCGTGTAGCCCTTCGCGAGCAGCAGTTCGGCCAGGTAGGAGCCGTCCTGCCCGGTGATCCCGGTGATGAGTGCCGTCTTCACGGCCCCGAGTCTAGTTCGTGCCCGGGGGAGGACCCCGCGCGTTCAGGCGCAGGCCCGCAGCCCGTCACGCGAACGTTTCGTGAAAGCTACTCGCAAAAGCCGCAAAGTCCCTACGCTGGCCTGCGGCAGCGGTTCCGCTGCGTCCCATCCCGTCTCAAAGGACTGCCAACCATGCAACGACGGAACGTCATGCGCGCCGCGGTCGCCGGCGCCGGATCGGTCGCGCTCGGCTTCACCATGACCAGGCCCTCCTTCGCCTACCCCGCCGTCCCCGGCACCAGCCCGTACGGCGCCCTCCAGGCCGCCGACGCCCGCGGCGTCCAGCTGCCCGCCGGGTTCACCTCCCGGATCGTGGCCCGCTCCTCGCAGGTCGTCGCCGGCACCTCGTACACCTGGCACGCCGCGCCCGACGGCGGCGCGTGCTTCGCCGACGGCGAAGGCTGGATCTACGTCTCCAACTCCGAGGTCTCCACCGGCGGCGGGGTCGGCGCGCTCCGCTTCGACGCCGCCGGGAACGTCGTCGACGCCTACCGCACCCTCGACGGCACCCGCACCAACTGCGCGGGCGGCGCCACCCCCTGGAACACCTGGCTGTCCTGCGAGGAGGTCGACCGCGGCTACGTCTACGAGACCGACCCGTTCGGCGCCGACGCGGCCGTGCGCCGCGACGCCATGGGCCGCTTCAAGCACGAGGCCGCCGCGGCCGACGCCGACCACGGCGTCGTCTACCTGACCGAGGACGTCAGCGACGGCGCCTTCTACCGCTTCCGGCCCACCACCTGGGGGAACCTCGCCACCGGGACCCTCCAGGTCCTCACCCAGACCGGCTCGACCCTCGCGTGGGCCACCGTCCCCGACCCCGACGGCTCCCCGACCGCCACCCGCAACCAGGTCGCGAACACCAAGCGCTTCAACGGCGGCGAGGGCTGCTACTACCACGGCGGCATCTGCTTCTTCACCACCAAGGGCGACAACAAGGTCTGGGCCTACGACGCCGACGCGAACACCCTCGCCACGGTCTACGACGACAACGTCTCCGGCGCGCCGCTCACCGGCGTCGACAACATCACCGGCGCCTCCGGCTCCGGCGACCTGTTCGTCGCCGAGGACGGCGGCAACATGGAGATCTGCATCATCACCCCCGACGACGTGGTCGCCCCGTTCCTGCGCCTCACCGGCCAGAGCGGCTCCGAGATCACCGGCCCCGCGTTCAACCCCGCCGGGGACCGCCTCTACTTCTCGTCGCAGCGCGGCACCAGCGGCTCCTCCAGCGGCGGCATCACCTACGAGGTCACCGGCCCCTTCCGCGGCATCTGACCCCGAATCAGACCCGGCCTCCGACCCCGGCCGGGGCCGCACGCGAGCGATTTGTGCGGCCCCGCCGGGCCTCCGCCGCCGCTAGGATCGTGGGAACTGCCGCCAACCTGAAGCCGGTGACGCCATGCCCCTAGCCACAGTGGACCTCGCGATCGTCGGCGCCGGGCCGACCGGCCTCTTCGCCGCCTACTACGCGGGCTTCCGGGGCCTGCGCACCGCCGTGATCGACACGCTCCCCGAAGCGGGCGGCCAGATCACCGCCATGTACCCCGAGAAGCAGATCTTCGACGTCGGCGGGTTCCCCGAGATCAAGGGCCGCGACCTCGTCGAGAACCTCCTGCGCCAGGCCGCCCCCTTCGAGCCGCTCTACCTCCTCGGCCACCAGGCCCTCAAGCTCCAGCACGTGGACGGCCTGCCCGTGCTCGACCTCACCGGCGACCTCCGCGTCGAGGCGAAGGCCCTGCTCATCACCGGCGGCCTCGGCAGCTTCGCGCCCCGGCCCCTCCCTGCGGCCGAAGGGTTCCGCGGCGCCGGGATCGTCTACTTCGTCCCCGAGCTCGCCGCCCACGCCGGGCAGGACGTCGTCATCGTCGGCGGCGGCGACTCCGCGTTCGACTGGGCGCTCGCCCTCCACGGCGTGGCCCGCTCCACCGTGATCGTCCACCGCCGCGAGCGGTTCCGCGCCCACGCCGCCACGATCGACCGCGTGCGCGCCCTCGGCGTGCCGATCATCGTGAACGCCCAGGTCACCGCGATCCACGGCACCACGCATGTGGAAGGCGTCGCGATCGACGTCAAGGACGAGGGCCCGCGCGAACTCCCCGCCGACGCGGTCGTCGCCGCGCTCGGCTTCACCGCCGACCTCGGGCCGCTGGGGGAGTGGGGCCTGGACCTCGACCACCGCACGATCAGCGTCGACTCCACGATGGCCGCGAGCCTCCCGCGCGTGTACGCCGCGGGCGACATCGCCGCCTACCCCGGCAAGGTCAAGCTCATCGCGACGGGCTTCGGCGAGGCCGCGACGGCCGTCAACAACGCCGCAGTCGCGATCGACCCGGCCGCGCACCTCTTCCCCGGCCACTCCAGCGAGAACCCGTAAACCGTTGCGGCGCAAAGGAATCCGTCAATCGCCGGGGTCCTGATATGACTTACTGACGGGTATGTCGCTTTGGGCTCCAGCGGCAGTCATACTATGCGGGAATGCTTGCCATGACCGTGTCCGGCGGGAGCCTGACCGCCGCCCAGGTGCCCGAACCCGCGCCCGGCCCCGACGAAGTGCTCATCGAGGTCGCCGCCGCCGGCGTCAACCGCGCCGACCTCCTCCAGGTCGCGGGCCACTACCCGCCCCCGCAAGGCGCCCCGGCCTGGCCCGGCCTGGAGGTCTCCGGGACCATCGTCGACGTCGGCAGCGCCGACAACGCGACCCTCCTCGGCGCCGAGGTCTGCGCCCTGCTCCCCGGCGGCGGCTACGCCCAGTACGTCGCCGTCGACGCCGGGCTCGTCCTGCCCACCCCCGAGAACGTCGACCTCGTCGAGGCCGCGGGCCTCCCCGAGGCCGCCGCCACCGTCTACTCCAACCTCGGCTACCTGCTCGGACAGGACGCCCCCGGCAAGCGCCGCGTCCTCGTCCACGGCGGCGCGGGCGGCGTCGGCACCTTCGCCGTCCAGTTCGCCCGCAAGCTCGCCGACGCCGAGACCTGGACCACCGCCCGCGCCGAGCACGCGAAGAAGCTCGAAGCGCTCGGCGCCGACCGCGTCGTCGACTACCGCAGCGAGGACTTCGCCGCCCTCGCCCAGGAGGCCGGGGGCGCCGACGCGATCCTCGACGTCATCGGCGCCGCCTACTTCGAGCCGAACCTCAAGGCCCTCGCCCAGGACGGCCGCCTCGCCATCATCGGCCTCCAGCAAGGGAACGCCGCCCAGATCCACCTCGGCGGCCTCCTCGCCAAGCGCGCCACCATCACCGGCACCACCCTCCGCGCCCGCCCCCTGGAACAGCGCCGCCAGATCCTCGCCGAGGTCTTCGAACGCGTCTGGCCCGCCCTCGACACCGGCGACGTCAAGCCCGTCGTCACCACCCGCCTCCCCCTCGGCGACGCCGCCGAAGCCCACCGCATCATGAACGCGGGCGGCCACTTCGGCAAGATCGTCCTCACCGCGAAGTAGGCTGTCGGACCCGGCGGGCACCATCGAAGCCGGGGGCGCCTGCGAACGCCCGATTCGCGCAGAACCGCCGAGACACGCCCGAGGCCGGACCCGAACGGGTCCGGCCTCGGTTCGCGTGCGGGCTACTTCTCGCAGCAGCCGTGGCAGCAGTCCTCGCCCGCGCACTTGCAGGCGTCGTCGTTGCAGCAGTTGCAGCACTCGTCGCTCATCATCACTCGCATTCACCTCCATCGACCGCTCTCGGGGGACACCAGTTCTCGGGCAGCGGGCCCTCGCACGTGCCCGCCTCCACCGCGCCGAGCATCGCCGTCAGCTGCGAGCGCAGCGACTCCAAGCGCGCGATCTCCGCCGTCACCTCCGCGATGCGCCGCTCCAGGTGCGACCCGGCGGGCTCGCACGGGCACGCGCCCGTGTCGCGCACCGCCAGGAGATCACCGATGTCGGCCAGGCGCAGCCCGGCGCGCTGGCACGCGCGGATGAAGCGGGCGCGGTCCAGCTCGGCGGGCCCGTAGCGCCGGTACCCGGCGGCGCTGCGCTCGGGCGCGGGGAACAGGCCCTCGCGCTCCCAGTGGCGGATGGCGTCGGTGGTCACGCCCGCCGCCTCGGCGAGACGGCCCACGGTCAACGGTGCTGTCGCGGTGGTCATGGAACGACGGTAAACCCCGGTGCCGGGACCAAGGTCAAGTCCGATCCCGGAGTTTCCCCGCACACGCCCCGCCGACATGCCTCACCCGCCGGTAATGGGCTCGATCGCGCCCCCGGGCGGCGACTACCATGGACCCGAACGTCAAGCGCCGGCCGCTCGACCGGCCCATTCCCATTCCATGAGGAGAACCGTGGCTTCCGCAGCACCGAACCAGAGTCCAGTCGTCGTCGAACCCCTCTGGGTGACGGCCGGCACGACCGGTGCCGACGCGGTGGCCGAGGCCGGCCTGCCCGTCGCGGGCCCGAACGCCATCGTCGTCCTCCGCGACGCCGAAGGCCAGCTCCGCGACCTCTCGTGGGCCCCGGAGACCGACGCGAAGGTCGAGCCCGTCCCGCTGAACAGCCCCGACGGGCTCAACGTGCTGCGCCACTCGGCCGCGCACGTCATGGCCCAGGCCGTCCAGGAGCTCCACGAGGCCAAGCTCGGCATCGGCCCGCCGATCACCGACGGCTTCTACTACGACTTCGACGTCGCCGAGCCGTTCAACCCCGACGACCTCAAGGCCGTCGAGAAGCGCATGCTCCAGATCATCAAGCAGGGGCAGACTTTCCACCGCCGCAAGTACGCCTCGCTCGACGAGGCCCGCGCCGAGCTCGCGAACGAGCCCTACAAGCTCGAACTCATCGACACCAAGGGCGAGGGCACCGACGCCGACGAGGTCATGGAGGTCGGCGGCGGCGAGCTCACCGCCTACGACAACCGCGACCGCACCGGCGAGAAGGTCTGGTCCGACCTCTGCCGCGGCCCGCACCTGCCCTCGACCAGGCTCATCGGCGCCGTCAAGCTCATGCGCTCGGCCGCCGCGTACTGGATGGGCTCCGAGAAGAACCCGCAGCTCCAGCGCATCTACGGCACCGCGTGGCCCACCGTCCAGGAGCAGAAGGACTACCTCGCGCGCCTCGCCGAGGCCGAGAAGCGCGACCACCGCAAGCTCGGCCAGCAGCTCGACCTGTTCTCGTTCCCCGACGAGATCGGCCCGGGCCTGCCGGTGTTCCACCCCAAGGGCGGCATCATCCGCTACGAGATGGAGTCCTACCTGCGCGAGCGCCAGCGCGAGGCCGGGTACGAGCTGGTGAACACCCCGCACATCACCAAGGAGCAGCTGTTCCACACCTCGGGGCACCTGCCGCACTACGACGAGGGCATGTTCCCGCCGATCGAGCTCGAAGGCGCGAACTACTACCTCAAGGCCATGAACTGCCCGATGCACAACCTGATCTACCGCTCGCGCGGGCGCTCCTACCGGGAGCTGCCGCTGCGCCTGTCGGAGTTCGGGACCGTGTACCGGTACGAGAAGTCCGGCGTGGTCCAGGGCCTCACCCGCGTGCGCGGCCTGACCCAGGACGACGCGCACATCTACTGCACCCAGGAGCAGGCGCCCGGCGAGATCCGGAGCCTCCTGGAGTTCGTGCTCCAGCTGCTGCGCGACTACGGCCTGAACGACTTCTACCTGGAGCTGTCCACCAAGGGCGACTCCGACAAGTTCATCGGCGACGACGCCCAGTGGGAGGAGGCCACCGCGGTCCTGCGGCAGGTCGCCGAGGAGTCGGGCCTCGACCTGGTTCCGGACCCGGGCGGGGCGGCCTTCTACGGCCCGAAGATCTCCGTGCAGGCGAAGGACGCGATCGGCCGCACCTGGCAGATGTCGACCATCCAGCTCGACTTCAACCAGCCCGCGCGCTTCCACCTGGAGTACTCCGCGGACGACGGCACCCGCAAGCAGCCGGTCATGATCCACCGGGCGCTGTTCGGCTCGATCGAGCGGTTCTTCGGGGTCCTCACCGAGCACTATGCGGGCGCCTTCCCGGCGTGGCTCGCGCCGGTCCAGGCCGTCGGCATCCCCGTGCGCGACGAGAACGCGGACTACCTGGAGGCCTTCGTGTCGCGCCTGCGCGCGGAGGGCCTGCGCGCCGAGGTCGACCACTCGGACGACCGGATGCAGAAGAAGGTCCGCAACGCGCAGCTCCAGAAGATCCCGTTCATGATCATCGCCGGCGACGACGACCAGAACGCCGGGACCGTGTCCTTCCGCTACCGCGACGGCTCCCAGCGCAACGGCGTGCCCGCCGACGAGGCGGTCGCCCACGTCGCCGAGGTCGTCCGCTCGCGTGTCAACGAAGGCCCTTCGGCCGCAGCCGAACCCGCGGGCGGGGACGCCGCGGAGTAGACCGGGAACGCCCGGTGTCGCGAATGCGACACCGCGGCCGCCGCAGCAGTTCAGGAGCGCAACCGATGCAGATCGGTTGCGCTCCTTGGCATTCCGCTCCGAAACCGCGCGTGCGGGCCGCGTCCGCGGCCGCTCACTTCAGCGGACGGACTCTGGCACGCTGAGTGATGACGTCTCGTGCCGGACCGGCCGCGGCGTCTGATCCTCTACGGCCGGAAGGGGAGTGCGATGAACATCGACACGAGCGGACTGCTGGCGAAATGGACCCGCCGGGTCCTCTACTTCGGGCTGATCGCGGGCGTCCCGGTCGTCGCGGTCGCGGCGCTGCTGAACCAGCTGTTCTTCAGCCTCGCGCTGGCGGTCCCGCTGCTGCTGGCCGCGAACGCGTTCGCACTCGCCTCGGTCGACCAGATGCGCCGCCGCTTCGACGACGTCGACCGGCTCCGCGACGAGATCCGCCACTTCGGCTCTAACAACGCCCGCATCTACCGCAACGACACCGACTTCTACGCCGACGTGCGCGGCTCGGTGGCCCGCGCCCGCGAGTCCGTGTGGGTCAGCTACATCCGCCAGTTCAGGGAGAACGCGCCCCGCGCGGAGTTCGAGCGGCACCTGGAGGCGTGCTTCGAATGGGCCCGCAGCGACTCCCGGCACGTGTTCCGCCGCATCATGTCCAACGGCACCGCGGCCGAGCCCATGACCACCGGGCGCCTCTTCGGCGAGCAGCAGCTCCAATACGTCGCGGCGGCCGAGGCGGGCGGCTTCAACTACCTCGCCAAGGTCCTCACGTGGATGCCGATGCACAACACCGACTCGTACAGCATGATCCTCATCGACGACGAGGAGTTCTACTTCGTGCTGTCGGGCGCCGAGGACGAGTTCTGGGCGCTGCACGTCAACTCCCGCAACCTCGCCGCCGGGCCGCTGCGCGACCGGTTCAACCACCTCTGGCACGACGCCCACAGCCTCCGCGCCCACTACGAGGGCCGCTGCGAGTGCGACGTCTAACGTCAGTCCTTTCCGGTCTCGCCGAGCCAGCGGGCGAGGCGTCCGGCTCTTGCGAGGGCGGTGAGGCGCTGCTCGGTGGCCTCGCGGAGCTTCGGGGTGGTGACGACGATGAGCTGGTCGCCGGAGCGGAGCCGGTCTGCTTTGGCGGGCACGAAGAGCCGGTCGACGCGCACCACCCCTGCGATGGCGGAGCCCTCGGGGAGCCGCAGCTCGAAGATGCGGATGCCCGCGAGCCCCGATCCCTTGGGGACGGTGATGGTGAGGACCTCGCCGTCCACGGCGTCGAGCGGCGCGGTCTCGATGTCCACTTCCTGCACGACACCGGTCTGGGCGAGGCCGAGGCGCTTCGCGGCCCACGGCAGGGTCGGCCCCTGGAACAGGGTGAACACGACCACGAGGATGAACACGAGGTCCCACAGCGACTGCGACCCGGGCAGGTGCTCGGACTGCGGGATCGTGGCGAGCATGATGGGCACGGCCCCGCGCAGGCCCGCCCACGACAGGAGCGTCTTCTCCCGGCCGGAGAACCGGAACGGGATGAGCGACAGCCACACCGACACCGGCCGCGCCACGAGCGTCAGGACCGCGCCGAGGACGAGCGCCGGGACGAGCATGCGCAGCAGGTTCTCCGGGGACGCGAGGAGCCCGAGCATGACGAACATGCCGAGCTGCGCGACCCAGCCGAGGCCCGACGCGAACGACTGCGTCGCGGCCCGGTGCGGCAGCCGCGAGTTCCCCAGGACCAGCGCCGCGAGGTACGCGGCGATGAACCCCGACGCGTGCAGCGTCCCCGCCGCCGCGAACGCCGCCATCCCCAGGCTGAACACCGCCAGCGGGTAGAGGCCCGACACCGGGAGCGCGAGGCGCCGCAGCAGCCACGCCCCGCCCGCGCCCACCGCGAGCCCGATGACCGAACCGGCGGCCAGCTCCCACACGAGCAGCCCCAGCAGCTCGAACGTGTTCGGCAGGCCCTCGGCCGCGGAGAACGCGAGCACCAGGATCACCGCGGGTGCGTCGTTGAACCCCGACTCGGCCTCCAGGGTCCCGCTGAGCCGCTTCGGGAGTCCGATGCCGCGCAGCTCCGAGAACACCGCCGCCGCGTCCGTGGACGCCACGACCGCGCCCATGACCAGCGCGGTCTGCCACGCGAACCCCAGCAGGAAGTGCGCCCCGAGCGCGGTCACCGTCACCGAGACGCCCACGCCCACCGTCGCGAGCATCGACGCGGGCGCGAGCTGCCCCGAGATGGCCCGCCACCTGGTCGACAGGCCGCCCTCGATGAGGATGAGCGCCAGCGCGAACGTCCCCAGCACCTGCGCGAGCTCGAAGTCCTCGAACGGGATGCCCACGCCGTCCTCGCCGAGGACCATCCCGGCCCCGAGGAACACCAGCAGCGCGGGCAGCCCGAGCCGGTGGGTGGCGCGGATCGCCGCGATGGACACGAGCACGGTGACGCAGCCGATGAGCACGACTAGGTACAGCTGGGGCAACGTCACGATCGGAGCTTATCCGAGGTGGAGTGTCCCGGGCGTTTCGTCGCGTTACCGCTTTCCATCGCAGTGGCCTAGGATCGTCCCGTGGAACAGCGCGAAGGACCAGGCGTCCCCGACGGGTACGAGCGGCTGTGGACGCCGCACCGGATGGCCTACATCCAGGGGGAGGGCAAGCCCACCGGCGACGACGCCGACATCGAGGGCTGCCCGTTCTGCGAGATCGCCAAGCAGGGTGACGCCGAGGGCAACATCGTCGCCCGCGGGCAGACGATGTTCGTGGTGCTGAACAAGTACCCGTACAACTCCGGGCACGTCATGGTCGTCCCGTTCCGGCACGTCCCCGACTACACCGACCTCGACGCCGAGGAGGTCGCCGAGATGGGCGCGCTCACCCAGCGGGTCATGACGGTCCTGCGCTCGGCGATCGGCGCGCACGGGTTCAACATCGGCATGAACCAGGGCCAGGTCGCGGGCGCCGGCATCGCCGGGCACCTGCACCAGCACGTCGTCCCCCGCTGGGGCGGCGACGCGAACTTCATGCCGATCATCGGCCGCACCAAGACCCTCCCGCAGTACCTCTCGGACACCCGGGAGCAACTGGCGGCCGCATGGGAGCGGGTGTGACCGGCCGGGCACGGTTAGAGTCAAAGGCACAGCCCCGCTCCGGCCGGCCGGAGCGGACCGCACCCACTTGCCCGAACACCCACTTGGGCGCTGCCGAGAAAATCAGGAGACCATGGCGAAGTTCCTTCGGACCTCCGGCCGAGCGGGCGTGCGCCGCTACGTCGACGCCGCCGCGAGGCTCCTCATCCGCGTCGGCGTGTCCGCCAACGCCGTCACCGTCGCCGGGACCGCCCTCGTGGTCGCCGCCGCCGTCCTGCTGCTGTCGCAGGGCCACCTGCTCGCCGGGCTCATCGTCGTCGGCCTGTCCGTGCTCACCGACATGCTCGACGGCGCCATCGCCCGGGTCAAGGGCACCTCCAGCCGCTTCGGCGCGCTCCTCGACTCGACGTGCGACCGCCTCGCCGACGGCGCGATCTTCGCGGGCCTCGCCTACTACCTGCTCGCCGAGGACCGCTACCTCGGCGCCGCGCTGGCGCTGACCACCGTGGTCGTCTCCCAGCTCGTGTCGTACGTGAAGGCCCGCGCCGAGAGCCTCGGCGCGGAGTGCAACGTCGGCATCGTCGAGCGCCCCGAGCGGCTCATCATCGCCGGGCTCGCCGTCCTCGTCGAGGTCTTCCGCGTCCCGTTCGCCCTGGAAGCGGGCCTGGGCCTGCTCGCGGTGCTCTCCACGATCACTGTCGTGCAGCGGCTCGTCCACTCCCACGCGGCCCTCGCCGCGAGCGAGGAGCCCGTCGATGCCTGAGCGCCTCACCGAGCTGGCCTACCTGGCGGCCTGGCGGGGCGTGCGGCTCATGCCCGAGTCCGCCGCCTACGCCCTGAGCCGCCGCTTCGCCGACCGCGCCGCCCGCAAGAACGGCCGCGGCGTGCAGCAGCTGCGCCGCAACCTCGCCCGCGTCGTCGGCGGCGAGCCGGGCGAGGACCTGGTCCGGGACGCGATGCGCTCGTACGCGCGCTACTGGATCGAGGCGTTCCGCCTCCCGTCGATGAGCGACGAGCACCTGCTGCGCCGCTTCGAGATGAACGGCTTCGAGCCCGTCCACGAACGCGCCCGGCAGGGCCTCGGCTCGATCGTGGCCCTGCCGCACTGCGGGAACTGGGACCTCGCCGGGGCCTGGGTGCCGCGCATCTCCGGCGACCCGCTCACCACCGTCGCCGAGCGCCTCAAGCCCGAAGGGGTCTACCGCCGGTTCCTCGAATACCGCGAGTCCCTCGGCATGACGATCGTCCCGGCCTCCGGCGGCGACCGCAACCCCCAAGCGGCCCTTGGGGAAGCACTCGACGCCGGGCATGTGGTGGCCCTCGTCGCCGACCGCGACCTGGGCCGCTCGGGCACCGAGGTGAAGTTCTTCGGCGAGGCCACGACCTTCCCGTCGGGCCCGGCGCTCCTGGCGATCCGCAACCGCGTCGAGCTGTTCACCGCCGCCATCCACTACGAGGACGACCGGGCCGTCTGCCACATCTCCGGCCCCGTCGACACCGGCTCCGGGACCCTCCGCGAGCGCCTCGCCTCCACCACCCAGCGCGTCGCCGACGCGTTCGAGGAGGGCATCCGCGCCCACCCCGCCGACTGGCACATGCTCCAGCGGTTCTGGACCGCCGACTTCCCGCCGAGGCCGTGATGGGGACCCTGCGGATCGGGATCGTCAGCCCCTACTCCTTCGACGTGCCCGGCGGCGTCCAGTTCCACATCCGCGACCTCGCCGAGACCCTCATTGACGCCGGGCACGACGTGTCCGTGCTCGCGCCCGCCACCGAGACCGAGGGCCTGCCCGACTTCGTCGTCCCCGGCGGGAAGGCCGTCGCCGTCCCCTACAACGGGTCCATCGCCCGCCTCGCCTTCGGCCCCCGCTCGGCGGCGCGGGTCCGCAAGTGGTGCAACGAAGGCGGCTTCGACGTCATCCACGTCCACGAGCCGCTCACCCCGAGCCTCGCGTGCCTCGCCGTCCTCAACGCCCGCTGCCCCGTCGTCGCCACCTTCCACACCGCGATGACCCGCTCCCGCATCCTCGCCGCCGGGAAGCACATGGCCCAGCTGGTCCTGGAGAACCTCTCCGCGCGCATCGCCGTCAGCCCCTACGCCAGGAAGGTCCAGGTGGAGCACCTCGGCGGCGGCGCCGTCGAGATCCCCAACGGCGTCCCCGTCGCCTTCTACCGCAAGGCCGCGCCCCTCGACGGACTCCCCGACGGCCCCACCATCGGCTTCATGGGCCGCTTCACCGAGCCCCGCAAGGGCTTCCCGATCCTCCGCGACGCCTTCGCCGCGCTCGCCGCCGACCGCCCCGACCTCCACCTCGTCGTCGTCGGCCGCGGCGACCCCGAGGCCGCCGTCGCCGGACTCGACCCCGACATCGCCCGCCGCATCCGCTTCCTCGGCGCCGTCTCCGACGAGGAGAAGGCCTCCATGCTCGCCGGCGTCGACCTGTACGTCGCCCCCAACACCGGCGGCGAATCCTTCGGCATGATCCTCACCGAGGCCATGGCCGCGGGCACCTGCGTCCTCGCCAGCGACATCGAGGCGTTCTCCGCGGTCCTCGACGAAGGCCGCGCGGGGGAGCTGTTCGCCGTCGGCGACGCCGCCGACCTCGCCGCGAAGGCCGCCCGCCTCCTCGACGAACCCGCCCTCCGAGGCGCCTATGTGGAGCG
Organism: Glycomyces artemisiae; assembly: GCF_003002955.1. GTDB lineage: Bacteria > Actinomycetota > Actinomycetes > Mycobacteriales > Micromonosporaceae > Glycomyces > Glycomyces artemisiae. The sequence goes on along the minus strand of NZ_PVTJ01000007.1, from coordinate 333,913 downwards.
CGCGAACGAATGGGTCAAGCGCTACGACTGGCCCGAGGTCGCCGCCCGGCTCCTGGAGGTCTACCGCGCCGCCATCGAAGCGGGCGTCGAGCGCCGCAGGTGATCCCGGCCCGCCCGCCAAGCCGTATGCCCGTACGATGATCCCGATGTGGTGGTTGGCCGTGCTCGTGACGATCGCGGCCGTCGCAGGAGCGTACGCGACCTGGACGGTCGCGCGGGTCGAGCGTCTCCACCGCCGCGCCCGCGCCGCCGAGACCGCGCTCCTCACCAAGCTCGACGACCGCGCCGAGACCGTCCTCCGCTTCGTCGGCAACCCCGGCTTCGAAGAGGTCGTGGCCCTCGCGCTCTCCGTCGTCGCCGTCCCCGCCGACACCCAGCGCCAGCGCGAGCTGCGCGAGTACGCCGAGAACGACCTCACCCGCGCCCTCCGCGAGCTCGCCCAGGACCCGATCTGGACCGACGACCTCGAATCCGCGAACCGCCGCGTCGCCCTCGCCCGGCAGATCCACACCGACTTCGTGCGCGACGCCGTCGCCTCCCGGTCCCTGCGCGTCGCCGTCCTGCTGCGCCTCCACCACCGGCTCCCGCGCCCCCAGTACTGGGACATCGACGACCCCGTCCAGTGACCGGTCACTCCCTCACCGGTTTGTATCAAGGGGCCTGTGAGACGGGTCGCGGCGTAGAATCGGCCAGGTCAGCACCCCTAGCCGCGATGTACCCAGATGGAGCCGGTGACCGTGTCAGAGACCCAGAAGACCGAGGCCGAGGTCGGGACCGCCCGCGTCAAGCGCGGCATGGCCGACATGCTGAAAGGCGGCGTCATCATGGACGTCGTCACCCCCGAGCAGGCCAGGATCGCCGAGGACGCCGGGGCCGTCGCGGTCATGGCCCTCGAACGCGTCCCCGCGGACATCCGCGCCGAGGGCGGCGTCTCCCGCATGTCCGACCCCGACATGATCGACGGCATCATCGAGGCCGTGTCGATCCCGGTCATGGCCAAGGCCCGCATCGGCCACTTCGTGGAGGCCCAGGTGCTGGAGTCCCTCGGTGTCGACTACGTCGACGAGTCCGAGGTCCTCACCCCCGCCGACGAGGCCAACCACATCGACAAGTGGAAGTTCAACGTGCCGTTCGTGTGCGGCGCGACGAACCTCGGCGAGGCCCTGCGCCGCATCGCCGAGGGCGCGGCCATGATCCGCTCCAAGGGCGAGGCCGGCACCGGCAACGTCGTCGAGGCCACCCGCCACATGCGCCAGATCCGCCAGGACATCGGCCGCCTCAAGACCCTCGACGAGGCCGAGCTCTTCGCCGCCGCGAAGGAGCTGCGCGCCCCCTACGAGCTCGTCGCCGAGGTCGCCAGGCTCGGGAAGCTCCCGGTCGTGCTGTTCACCGCGGGCGGCATCGCCACCCCCGCCGACGCGGCCATGATGATGCAGCTCGGCGCCGAGGGCGTCTTCGTCGGCTCCGGCATCTTCAAGTCCGGCGACCCCGCCAAGCGCGCCGCCGCGATCGTCAAGGCCACCGCCTTCCACGACGACCCGAAGATCATCGCCGAGGTCTCCCGCGGCCTGGGCGAGGCCATGGTCGGCATCAACGTCGACACCCTCTCCGAGGAGCAGAAGCTCGCCAAGCGCGGCTGGTAGGACATGCGAAAGGGCCCGGAGCGGATCGCTCCGGGCCCTTTGCGCCGCATCAGCTCTCGACGATGTCGAAGACCGTCCCGCCCGTGGCGAGGACCCCTTCGCACTGGTTCCCGAACGTCTCCTCGTAGTACTTGAACTTCCCGTCCCAGAACCCGAAGCCCTTGAACGTCACCGGCGCGAACATCTTGTTGCAGATCCCGTCGGCCGCTTCGAGCGAGCCGATCTCCCCGTCGACGGCCGTGAGCTGGAGGCACGCCTCCTCGCCGCGCGAGTGGCCCTGCCCGCCGGGGCACGACAGCACCGCCCGCTCGGTCGGGCCGTCCTCGGGGGCGATCTCCAGGTACAGGAAGCCGGTGTCGACGCCGCTGCCGATGCCCGGGTCCACGGGGATCGGATCGGCTTGTGCGGGAGCGGGAGTCATCACCGCGAAGGCTGCGGCGCCGAGGGCGCCGACCGCGAGTTTGCGCATGGGCAGATCCTAAGAACCGGACCGGCTCCGATCGGGCTCCGACACGCCTACGCTAGGCGCATGAACGCAACGGACCTGGACCAGTACGACACTCCCGACCTCCAGCGCCGCGCCTTCGCGCTGGCGCGCGACCGCCACGACTGGCGGTTCTTCATCGACCTGTTCCGGCACACCCCGACCGCCCTCGAAGCCGAGGACCTGGACCCCGACGTCGCCGAGATCGGCGTCGCCATCGACGACCTGGTGGGGATCTGGCGCGAGGCCACGAAGGGCGACTGGGGCGGCGCCGAACCGCTGGCCCGGGCCGCCTTCATCGACTACATCCGCGAGCACGGGAACGGCGACGACGCCGCGAACTAGTCCTCGTCGGCGCCTTCGTCGTCCTGCTGCCGCTTCTTGCGCGGCTCCGCCGCCGGGGCCGCGCTGCCGTCCATCCAGTAGCGGATGTCGGCGGAGAACAGCCACCACAGGGCCAGGATCGAGGCGAACACCCACGGGCCGACGTAGAGGCCGAAGATCGTGGACATGAACATGCCGACGATGAACAGGACCGCGGTGGCGCCGACCGCCCACCAGCGGACGGCCTTCTGGCGGGACTTGAGGCGGACCGCGCACAGCGCGGCGACGATCGCGGCCACGAGCGCGAAGCCCGCGATGACGAGGTTCGAGGCGAGGAAGTTCGTCGACTGGTAGAAGTCGTGCGCGGCCTGGGCGGTCTCGGCCGGGGTCTGGTCGAGGTCCATGTTCGAGTTCTCGTACACGTCCGTCAGCTCCGCGACCGACGCCGAGCGCAGCGAGAACGTGTAGAACGCGAGGATGTTCCCCGCGACGACGGCGCTGACGACCTCGACCCACAGGGCGATCTGGAGGCGCAGGAGCTTCTTGGGCTTCGCGTTCGGGTCGTCCCCCTCTGGCTCGGGCGCGCCCTTGCCTGGATCGCGGTCGCGGCCGAAGTTCGGTTGGGGGAGCATCTCGTGCCTCTCAGACGGGGATCGGACGTCGCCCTAGTGGTTGAACCACCGGCGGGCGAAGCGCTCGGTAAGCGTTCCCAGAATCGTAATCGGCACGATGGCGAGACCGATGCACAGCGCCCAGTACAGTCCGCTGGTGAACAGCAGCCAGCCCAGCCCGACGAGCGCGGCGGCCTGCACGAGCAGGTTCAGGAGCCACAGGATCCGCCACTGGAAGCGCATGAGCAGCGTCGAGAGCAGCAGGAACACCGCGAGCGCGCCGAGGCCGACCGCGCCGCGGTAGACGTCGTGCTCGGCGGCGGGCGGCACGAACTCCTTCGCGGAGTGGTGCAGGAGCACGATGAGGCCGCCGGCGACGAGGGCGATGGCCGCCTCCAGCCACATCGTGTTCCGCGCGGCCCGCACCGAGCGGGGCATCGGGTTGCGCTTCGAGGTCTTCGCCATTGCTTTCTCCCGGGCATGAAGGGGTGCGTCACGTTCGATCGGTGACTTTAACGGATCGTCACCCAACACCCGAGTTCAGGCCGGTTTCGGTCACAGCCGCGATCTTCCAGCTAGGCGCCCCGCCGGACCGCCATTACGCTTGAACGGCCCGACGCCGCCTAGTTTTGGAGTTCTCTGATGACCGTGCCCCGGATCGGCGTGCTCGCCCTGCAAGGCGACGTGGTGGACCACATGCGCGCCCTGGAGGCCGCGGGGGCCGAGGCCGCGCCGGTGCGGCGCGCCGCCGAGCTCGACGCGGTCGACGGCCTGGTGATCCCCGGCGGGGAGTCCACCACGATGAGCAAGCTCCTCGACATCTTCGACCTGTTCGACCCGGTCAAGAAGCGCCTCGACGAGGGGATGCCCGCGTTCGGGTCGTGCGCGGGCATGATCATGCTCGCCGACGAGGTCCTTGACGGCCGCCCCGACCAGCGCTCCTTCGGGGTCATCCCGATGACCGTGCGCCGCAACGCGTTCGGGCGCCAAGTGGACTCCTTCGAGACCGAGATCGGCATCGACGGGATCGACGGCGGCCCGTTCAGGGCCGTGTTCATCCGCGCGCCGTGGGTCGAGCGGACGGGCGACGGGGTCGAGGTGCTGGCCCGGGTGGACAGCGGTGAGACAGGCCTCGATGCGTCGGGCGGTAGGATCGTCGCGGTACGTGCGGGCGCCTGCCTGGCCACCTCCTTCCACCCGGAGGTGACCCCCGACGCGCGGGTGCACCAGTACTTCGTGGACATGGTCCGAGGCTGAGAGCCGGACCGGACGAGCAAGAGGAACGAGGAACGCCGGGATGAGTGGTCACTCCAAGTGGGCGACGACCAAGCACAAGAAGGCCGCGATCGACGCCAAGCGGGGCAAGATCTTCGCGAAGCTGATCAAGAACATCGAGGTCGCGGCGCGTACCGGCGGTGCCGACCCCGCGGGCAACCCGACGCTCTTCGACGCGATCCAGAAGGCCAAGAAGAGCTCGGTCCCCAATGACAACATCGACCGCGCCGTCAAGCGCGGCGGCGGGCTCGACGGCGCCGGCGTCGACTACGAGACCCTCATGTACGAGGGGTACGCCCCGGGCGGCGTCGCGGTCCTCATCGAGTGCCTCACCGACAACCGCAACCGCGCCGCGGCCGAGGTCCGCGTGGCCCTGACCCGCAACGGCGGGTCCCTGGGCGAGGCCGGCTCGGTCGGCTACATGTTCTCCCGCCGCGGCGTCATCATGGTCCCCGCCGCGGACGGCCTCACCGAGGACGACCTGCTCATGGCGGTCCTCGACGCGGGCGCCGACGAGGTCAACGGCCTCGGCGAGGACGGCTTCGAGGTCCTCTGCGAGCCCACCGACCTGGTCGCGGTCCGCACCGCCCTCCAGGACGCCGGGATCGACTACGACTCGGCCGAGGCCGGGTTCCAGGCCTCCACGAACATCGAGCTCGACGTCGAGGGCGCGCGCAAGGTCATCCGCGTCGTCGATGCCCTGGAGGACTCCGACGAGGTCCAGAACGTTTGGACGAACGCCGATATCTCCGACGAGATCCTCGCGAAGCTCGACGAGGAGTAGACGGACACACGAAGGGGCCCGGAGCGCATCGCTCCGGGCCCCTTCCGCTTGCCTCCTAGACGATCCCGGGGACCGGGTCGCGGCGGTAGACGACGATCGTCCACGCCACCGCGGCGGCCGTCGCGACCGCGTACACGGCGATGCCGAACGTCATGCTCGCGAGGGTCACGCCGCCGACGGTGACCAGGGCCGGCAGGACGCCGCCCGCGGCCATCTGGGTCGCGCCCATGAACGCCGACGCGGTGCCCGCGATCTGCGGCGGCTGCGAGGACATCGCGGCCGCACCGGCGTTCGGGAAGACCACGCCGCAGCCGAACATCATGAGGACGATGCCTGTCGGGACCGTCCACAGGTTCGCGGCGCCCACGAGCTGCACCACCGTCAGGAACGCGACGCCCCCGAGCGAGATCGCCATGCCGGTGATCATGCGGCTGGAGGACTTCGTCCGGTCGATGGCGAGCATGTTCGCCTGGTTGCCCGCCAGGAGCGCGAGCGTGCCCACCGCGAACAGCAGCGAGTAGAACCCGGGGGAGGCCCCGAGCTCGTTCTGCGAGATGAAGCTGAACGTCGACACGTACGTGAACAGCATCGAGAAGTTCATGAGGACCGCGATCGTGGGCGCGATGAAGTGCGCGTCGCGCACCAGCGTCGCCACGGTGGACCCGAACTCGCGCACCGTCATCGACCGGCGCTCCTCGGCCGGAAGGCTCTCGGGCAGGTACTTCCACACCAGGAACGTCGACAGCGCCGACAGCGCCGCCATGAACAGGAAGATCGTGGGCCACGGGCCGAAGCGGATGAGCTGGGCGCCGACGATCGGGCCGAGCATCGGCGCGAGCATCGTGACGAACATCATCTTCGCCGTGAAACGGGTCATGTCGTCCCCGGCGAAGTGGTCGCGGATGACCGCGCGGGCCACCACGACACCGGCCGCGCCGGACAGGCCCTGCACGAAGCGCAGCGCGATGAGCAGGTCGGCGCTCGTGGCGACCGCGCACAGCAGCGACACGAGCGTGAACACCGACATGCCGATGAGCAGCGGCTTGCGGCGGCCGAACCGGTCCGAGAGCGGGCCGACGACGGCCTGGCCCACGCCCATGCCGATCATCATGGCGGTCAACGTGAGCTGGATGCGGCTCTCGGGGGTGCCGAGGGCCTCGGCCATCGCGGGGAAGGCCGGGAGGTACAGGTCGATGGCGATCGGCGCGGTCGCGGACAGGGCGCCGAGCACGAACACCATGGTGGCTATGAAGCGTCGGGAGTGGCCGTCGGCGGCGACGGGCGGCATGAAGGCGGCAGCAGACACAGTTGTTCCCAACCAGTGGTTCGCAGGTGCGGAGGAAGAGGCGGCCGGGCCCGCGGTCGCCTCGTTGCGCCGATGGGTGGCGGATGCGGTGCTACCGACCGACTACAACGAAATCACGTGACTTGCCGACCGGCAAGTGGTTTATGGGCAAGGCCACCAGTCCGATTCCCGACCATCCGGTGTCGCTCCAGGTCGCCTCGAACACCCTCCGCAGTGGCGGTTGCGCGCGGACGTCGGACCGGCCGGATAAGCTGACGCGAAGCCGAGCGACAGGAGGAACGCGTGCGCGTCATGGGGATCGACCCGGGCCTGACCCGCTGCGGCGTCGGGGTCGTCGAAGGGCGCCCCGGAGCGCCCGGCACCATGATCGCCGTCGGCGTCGTGCGCACCGATCCCGAAGCGGGCCTTGCCGACCGCCTCCTCGCCCTCGACGACGGCCTGCGCGCCCTCCTCGACGAGCACCGGCCCGAGGCGGTCGCCGTCGAACGGGTCTTCAGCCAGCACAACGTCGCCAGCGTCATCGGCACCGCCCAGGCCTCCGGCATCGCGCTCCTCGCCGCCGCCCGCCTCGGCCTGCCCACCGCCACGTACACGCCCTCCGAAGTGAAGAACGCCGTGTGCGGCAACGGCACCGCCGACAAGCGCCAGGTCACCACCATGGTCACCCGCATCCTCCGCCTCAAGCAGGCCCCGAAGCCCGCCGACGCGGCCGACGCGCTCGCCATCGCCGTCTGCCACTTGTGGAGGGGCGGCGTCAAGTCCCGCATCGCCGAGGCCGCCGCCTCGCAGGCCGCGGCCGTCGCCGCAGCGAAGGAGCGCACCCGATGATCGCCCAGCTCACCGGCACCATCGCCGCCGTCGGCGAAGCCTACGCCGTCGTCGACGTGGGCGGCGTCGGCTACGCCGTCCACGCCGGGGCCCACACCCTCGCCAACCTCAAGGTCGGCTCCGAAGCCGTCCTCGCGATCTCCACGATCGTCCGCGAGGACTCGATCACCCTGCACGGCTTCAACACCGCGGAAGAACGCGACCTGTTCGAACTCCTCCAGGGCGCCCAGAAGATCGGCCCGCGCATCGCCCGCGACGCCATCGAGGCCCTCCGGCCCGACGTCATCCGCCACGCCATCGCCACCGGCGACACCGCCACGCTCTCCCGCATCCCCGGCGTCGGCAAGAAGAGCGCCGAGCGCATCGTCCTCGACCTCGCCGACAAGATCGGCCCCGTCGACCTCCACGGCGTGCCCAAGCAGACCGGCGGCCGCCCCGGCGGCTGGCGCACCCAGGTCAGCCAGGGCCTCCAGGCCCTCGGCTGGTCCGCGAAGGAAGCGGAGACCGCCGTCGAGAAGCTCGACGCCGAAGGCGCCGACGGCCAGGACGTCCCCACCCTCCTCAAGCAGGCCATCCGACTCCTCGGGAAGCGGTAACCCATGGCAGACGAGATCGACGACATCGAGTACTCCGCCGAAGAATGGGACCGGGCCCTCACCGCCGCCGAGGCCACCGAGCTCGAACGCAAGGCCGAAGCGGGCATCCGCCCCGGCAAGCTCGACGAGATCATCGGCCAGGGCCGCGTCCGGGAGCAGATCGGCCTCATCCTCGAAGGCGCCCGCCACCGCGGCACCCCGCCCGACCACATCCTCCTGTCGGGCCCGCCCGGCCTCGGCAAGACCACTCTCTCCATGATCATCGCAGCCGAGCTCGGCGTGAGCCTGCGCCAGACCTCCGGGCCCGCCCTCGAACGCTCCGGCGACCTCGCCGCGATCCTCACCAGCCTCGAACCCCGCGAAGTCCTCTTCATCGACGAGATCCACCGCATGGCCCGCCCCGCCGAGGAGCTCCTCTACACCGCCATGGAGGACTACCGCGTCGACGTCGTCGTCGGCAAGGGCCCCGGCGCCACCGCCATCCCCCTCGAACTCGAACCGTTCACGCTCGTCGGCGCCACCACCCGCGCCGGGCTCCTCACCGGGCCCCTCCGCGACCGCTTCGGCTTCCTCGGCCAGCTGGAGTTCTACGCCGAGGACGAGCTCGAAGCGATCGTCAACCGCTCCGCCGCCATCCTCGACGTCGGCATCACCCCCGAAGGCGCCGCCCAGATCGCCGGGCGCTCCCGCGGCACCCCCCGCATCGCCAACCGCCTCCTGCGCCGCGTCCGCGACTTCGCGCAGGTCCGCGCCGCCGGCACCATCACCGAGCAGGTCGCCGTCGACGCACTCCACCTCTACGACGTCGACACCCTCGGCCTCGACCGCCTCGACCGCGCCGTCCTCCGCGCCCTCGTCCAGACCTTCAACGGCGGCCCCGTCGGCCCCAAGACCCTCGCCGTCGCCGTGGGGGAGCAGCCCGACACCGTCGAGGAGGTCTGCGAGCCCTTCCTCGTGCGCGCCGGACTCGTCGCCCGCACCCCCCGCGGCCGCGTCGCCACCGACGCCGCCTGGCAGCACCTCGGCCTCCGGCCCCCGAGCGCCGACGGGCTGTTCCGCAGCGGCGACGCGTAGGGTGGGCCGTGGAGACGGGGCGACACCACGTATTGGATAGACTCCGCGCACGCCACCCTCCCAGACCGTGACCACCACGACGAAAGGCACCACCGTGCTCGCAACCGACGTCCTCGCTCAGGAAAGCGCCGGCGGCTCCAACATCATGTTCCTCATCATGATCGTCGGCTTCATCGCGCTCATGTACTTCGTGATGATCCGCCCGCAGCGCAAGCGCCAGCGCGAGCAGCAGGACATGCAGTCCAACGTCCAGCCCGGTGCCCGCGTCATGACCATCGGCGGCCTCTACGGCACCGTCGTCGACTCCGACGACGAGACCATCACCATCGAGGCCAGCGACGACACCTTCCTCGTCTTCGCCCGCCAGGCCATCGCCAAGGTCGTCACCCCCGCCGAGGCCGACGCCGAGCCCGAGGCCGCCGAGACCGTCTCCGACGAAGAGGCCACCCTCTCCGACGAGGACCTGGAGAAGCTCGCGAACGGCGACGAGAAGACCGACGGCGACAAGCACTCCGGGAACCCCGACCGCAAGGAGTACTAGGCCGTGCATGCCCTTTGAGGCACCCGTCCTAGAATGAGCCCCGCCGAAGGTGCGTGTGCGAGCCCACTCCCTCCGGCCCGCGAGCGCGGGCCGGCGCCCGCCACCGTCTGCGCGGTCGCTTCGCGCCCGCCCCTGTCCGAGTTCTGAGGAAGAGACCGACCATTGGCTTCAGTAACGGGCGCTGACCGCCCACGGAAGAAGATCCAGCGCAAGCGCCTGGCAGTCGCCCCGTACTTCGTGGCCCTGCTCCTCGTGCTCGCGGTCCTGTGGGTGTCCGCGCTGGCGGGTTCCGGGTGGAAGTTCCCCACTCCGAAGCTCGGGCTCGACCTCCAGGGCGGGCTCTCCATGACGCTCACGGCGTACCAGCAGGGCAGCGATGAGCCGCCCTCGGCCGAGACGATGGAGCAGGCCCGCCAGATCATCGAGAGCCGCGTCAACTCGACCGGCGTCTCCGAGCCCGAGGTGTTCGTCGAGGGCAACGAGAACATCGTCGTGAACGTCGCGGGCGACGACATCGACGAGCAGGCGCTCCGCGACGTCGGCGCGCCCGCGGAGCTGCGGTTCCGGATCGTCACGAACTCGACGATGGACACCTCCGCGCTGGAGGACGCCCTCGCCGAGGAGACCCCGACCGAGGAGCCCACCGACGGCGCGTCCGAGGAGCCCACGGCCGAGTCCAGCGAGACGCCGACCGCGGACGCCTCCGAGACGCCCACCGAGGAGGCCGCGAGCGAGGACACGTCCGGTTCGGGCCAGGCGCCCACCAGCGACGACGCCGACATCACGCTCGACGACGTGTGGGCGAAGGTCGGCGCCGACGCCGCCGCGACCGCGCAGGCCCTCACCGCGGCCCCCGCCGACGAGGCGACCATGGCGCTCCTGGAGCCGTTCGGCGAGCTCACCGCCGAAGAGGTCTCGCTGCTTCCCGCGAACGTGCAGTTCTTCGTCCCGCAGGTCACCTGCTCGCAGCTGGACTCCCGCCCGCCGGGCGCCGTGCAGCAGGCGGACGTCGAGGTCGTGGCGTGCTCGGCCCCCGAGCCGTACTCGCCCGACGACCCGTCGCTGAAGGTCTCCTACAAGTACCTGCTCCAGCCCGCGACCGTGCTCGGCTCGGACGTCACCTCCGCCGACGTCGGCAACGACCAGGCCAACCCGAACCGCTTCGTCGTGAACGTCGCGTTCTCCTCCGCGGGTGCCGAGAAGTGGGGCACGCTCACCACCGAGAACGTCGGCTCCCAGGTCGCGATCGTCCTCGACAACGAGGTCGTGTCGGCCCCGGAGATCCAGGAGGCGTCGAGCAACTCCACGCAGATCTCGGGCGACTTCACCGCCGACGAGGCGAACCAGCTCGCCGACCAGCTCAACTTCGGCTCGCTGCCGACGACGTTCGTCGTCGAGACCGTCAACGAGGTCACCGCGACGCTCGGCGTGGACCAGCTCGAAGCGGGCATGTACGCCATGCTCCTCGGCCTGATCCTGGTGTTCCTGTACTCGATGGTCTACTACCGGCTCATGGGCTTCGTGGTCCTCGGCTCGCTCATCGTCGCCTCCGCGGTCCTGTACCCGGCGATCGCGCTCCTGGGCTCCCAGGTAGGACTGACGCTGACCCTCGCGGGCGTGGCGGGCTTCGTGGTCTCGATCGGCATCACCGCGGACTCGTTCATCGTGTACTTCGAGAGGATCAAGGAGGAGATGGCCGGGGGCCGCTCGGCCCGCTCGGCGATCCCGCGCGCGTGGGTCCGCGCCCGCCGCACGATCCTGTCGGCGAACGCCATCTCGATGATCTCCGCGGTCGTCCTGTACATCCTGGCGATCGGCCCGGTCCGCGCGTTCGCGTTCTCGCTCGGCATCTCCACGATCGTCGACGTCATGATCGTCTTCCTCTTCACCCACCCGATCGCCGAATGGCTCTCGCGCGGGAGGGTCCTCAACAGCCAGGCCCTCTCCGGCCTGCACACCAAGACCGCCCCGGCCACCGGCGACGCGGCCGCGAAAGGCTAAGGACCGATGAGCACCAAGCAGACCGAGAAGCGGCCGAGCGTCCTCAGCCAGCTCTACCGCGGCGAGACGAACTTCCAGTTCATCGCCAACCGCCGGAAGTTCTACCTCGCCTCCGGGATCGTCATCGCCGCCCTCGTGGTCGTCATGATCTTCAAGGGCTTCGTCCTCGGCATCGACTTCGCGGGCGGCGTCCAGTACGCCGTGCCCGCCGCGAGCACCTCCGCGTCCCTCGAAGACGTCGAGAACGCCGCGGAGGCCGCGGGCGCCGAGGTCGGCACCGGCCAGGTCGCCGGGACCGGCGACGGCCGGTCGTACATCATCCGCGTCGGCGAGCTCGAAGGCGACCAGTCCACGCAGGTCCGCGACGCGATGGCCGCCGAGGCGGGCATCGGGGCCGACTCGATCTCCGTCTCCGAGGTCTCCGCGACCTGGGGCGCGGCCGTGTCCAAGCAGGCGCTCATCGCGCTCATCGTGTTCCTGGTGCTGGTCTCGGCCTTCATCTGGATCAGGTACGAGCGGCGCATGGCCATCGCCTCGCTGGGCGCGCTCGCGCACGACATCATCATCACCGTCGGCATCTACTCGCTCGTCGGCTTCGAGATCACGCCCTCCACGATCGTCGGCCTCCTGACGATCCTCGGGTACTCGATCTACGACACCGTCGTCGTCTTCGACAAGGTCCAGGAGAACACCGCGCAGCTGCTCAAGTCGCGCAACCAGACCTTCGCCGAGGCGGTCAACGACGCGGTCAACCAGACGCTCATGCGCTCGATCAACACCTCCGTGATCGGCGTGCTGCCCGTGGCGGCACTGCTGTTCGTCGGCGTGGGCGCGCTCGGCGTCGGCACGCTGAAGGACCTGGCGCTCGTGCTGTTCGTCGGCATGGTCGTCGGCGCGTACTCCTCGATCTTCCTGGCCGCCCCGTGGGTGGTGGACCTGGCCGAGCGCAGCGCCGCCGTCCAGCGCCACAACAAGAAGGTCTCCACGGCCCGCGGCCGCGGCGAGGACGACGCCGAGAAGGCCGAGAAGCCCGCCCGCAAGCCCGCCGCCGCGGACGACGACGAGGACGACGACCGCCTGGAGACCGCCAAGATCGACGACCTCCCGCTGGAGCTGCTGGAGGAGCCCGTCAAGTCCGGCTCCAGCACCGTCAGGTCCGGCCCGAACCGGTCCGCGCAGTCGCGGCCGAGCAGCAACAACAAGAAGCGCAAGCGGCGCTAGCAGGCAGTACGAAAGCGGCGGGCGGACCACCAGGTCCGCCCGCCGCTTTGCAGCTGGCTGGCTCGCTACGGGAGCCTCAGGTCACTCGGGGCCTTTGTCGCCCTTGAACTTCGAGATCAGGCCCTGGGCCTTCTCCTTGACCTGGTCGGTGACGTCGTCCAGTTTGTCGCCCACCGGCGACTCCTTGGCCTTGTTGTACAGATCTTCGGCCTTGTCCTTGGCGTCGTCGGCCATGTCGCCGGCCTTGTCCTTCATCTCGTTGAACTTGTCCACGAGAACCCCTCCCTACGTGAGTCGATCTCACTATAAGAGCGGATCCGGGACCCCGCGGCGATTCGCCGGACAATCGCTTGCACGACCGCGTCGTACAACCGTGGTCGAATCCCGAACGCTACCCCAGGATGACGCCGCGCGCGCCGATTGCGCCCTACGCTCCCGCTATGACGAACGAACAGCACCGCAGGGCCACGACCGCGCTGGTCATCGGCGGCGGCGTCGGCGGCCCCGTCGCCGCCCTCGCCCTGCGCAAGGCCGGGATCGACGCCCAGGTCTTCGAGGCCTACCGGCCCGGCACCGGCTCCAAGGGCGGGCCCCTCGGCCTCGCCTCGAACGGCCTGAACGCCCTCAGCGTCGTGGGCGCCGACGCCGACCTGGCCGCCGCGGGCATGCCCACGCCGCGCATGGTCATCTCCTCGGGCACCGGCAAGGTCCTCGGCACCATCGACACCGACCCGTCCCTGCCCGGGCGCGTCACGCTCCCGCGAGGCCGCATCTCGGAGCTCCTCCAGGCCCGCGCCGAAGCCGACGGCGTCCCGATCACCTACGGCAAGCGCTTCGAGGGCGCCGTGGACACCGGCCGCAGCGTCATCGCCCGCTTCGACGACCGCACCACCGCCGAAGCCGACATCCTGATCGGCGCCGACGGCATCCGCTCGGCCGTCCGCGGCGTCATCGACCCGTCCGTCAAACCCCGCTACACCGGCCTGGTGGGCCTCGGCGGCTACATCGACGGCCCCGCGGGCATCGAGCCCACCGGCGGCGACTTCCGCATGATCTTCGGCCGCCGCGCCTTCTTCGGGTACCTCTCCGACGGCGCGCAGACCGGCTGGTTCGCGAACATGCCCTACCGCCGCCTGGAGGACGCCGACCTGCGGAACACCACCTTCGACCAGTGGATGTCCCGCATGAGGGCCGCCTTCGCCGACGACGCCGGACCGGCCATGACCATCCTCGACCACGTGACGCCCGACGGGTTCATCCCGCCGTCGCCGCTCGAAGACCTCCCGCACGTCCCAGTCTGGTCCAAGGGCCGCATCGTCCTCCTCGGCGACGCCGCCCACGCCACCTCGCCGTCCTCCGGCCAGGGCGCCAGCCTCGCCGCCGAGTCCGCCGTCGAACTCGCCAAGTGCCTCCGCGACCTCCCCGTCGACCAGGCCTTCCAGGCGTACGAGTCCCGCCGCCGCGCCCGCGTCGAACGCGTCATCGCCGAAGCCGCCCGCACCAACCAGTCCAAGGCCGCCGGACCCGTCGCCGCCCGCTTCCGCGACGCCTTCATGCCCTTCTTCATGTCCCGCTTCACCACCCCGGAGAAGACCGCCTGGCAGTACGCCCACACGATCGAGTGGTGACACGCCGAAGGCCCGCACCTGAGCAGGGTGCGGGCCTTCGGCGTCGGTCTAGGCGGTCAGGGCCTGGTGGAGGTCGTCGAGGAACATGCGCTCGCCCTCGTTGATCGCCACCTTCTTGGAGAAGAGGCCGCCCTGGCGGGTCTTGACGGCGCTCGCGACTTCGGTGGCGAGGTGGAGGAGCCAGGCGGTGTAGGCAGCGGCGTCGTCGGGGGTCGCCTTGCGGCGCAGGAGATCGGCGACGTCGGCGGCGAGCTTGAGGGCCTCGGACATGGCGACGTCGTCGACCGGGAGCTCGTCCTCCGAGGACTCGGGGTCGCGTTCGCGCAGGGCCTGCGCCACGGACTTCACGAAGGCGTTCTCATGCTTGCGGGCCTCTTTGAAGACCTTCGCGCCCGCGGTGACCTCCTTGAGGAACACGAGGGCGTTCTTGGACCCGTCGGAGACCACGGTCCCCTTGAGGACGACTCCGGGGGTGTTCAGGATCAGGGCGCGCTCGTCGTCGTCGAACTGGGACAGTTCCGTCATGGCCTTGCTTTCTGGTGGGCGGGTTGGCGACCGGCCCACCATATATCGCGAGGACTAAGTGCGTTCGGCCCCGGTGAGGCGGTAGGCGTCGTAGACGCCGTCGACCTTGCGGATGACCTTGATGATGTGGTCGAGGTGCTCGGGGTTCGCCATCTCGAACGTGAAGCGCGACAGGGCGACCCGGTCCCGGGTCGTGGTCACCGTCGCGGAGAGGATCGAGACCCGCTCGCCCGAGAGGACCTGTGTGACGTCGGCGAGGAGGCGGTGCCGGTCGAGGGCCTCGACCTGCACCGTGGCGACGAACGTCGCCTGGTCGTCCTCGTGGGACCAGTGGACTTCGAGGACCCGGTCCGGCTGGAGCTCGATGCGCTCCTCGGCGTTCTCGCAGTCCCTGCGGTGCACCGAGATCACGTGGTAGCGGGTCGCGAAGCCGATGATCGAGTCGCCCGGGATCGGGTTGCAGCAGTGGGCGAGGCGCACCGGCATCTCGCCCTCCTCCATCCCCGCGACGGTGACGGCGGCGTGGATGTCGCCGTGCGCCTCGGGCACGATCCGCGCGGGCTGGGTCGGGGCCGTGGCCTCGGCCATGTCCTCCGCGGCGCCCTCGGCCCCGCCCTGGACCTCCAGGAGCTTCTGGACCACGGCCGACGCCGAGATGTGGTGCTCGCCGAGCGCCGCGTACAGCGCCTCGACGTCCTTGAGGTTGAGGTCCTTCGCGAGGGACGTCAGGTTGTCGTGCGAGAGCATCCGCTGGAGCGGCAGGCGCCGCTTGCGCATCGCCCGCGTCAGCTCGTCCTTGCCCAGCTCGATGGCCTCTTCGCGGCGCTCGCGCTTGAAGTGCTGCTTGATCTTCGTGCGGGCGCGCGGGCTCTTGACGAACGCGAGCCAGTCCTCGCTGGGCGTGGCGTTCTCGGAGTTCGAGGTGAACACCTCGACCACGTCGCCGTTCGACAGCGTCGACTCCAGCGGCACGATCTTGCCGTTGACCTGCGCGCCGATGCAGCGGTTGCCGACCTCGGTGTGCACCGCGTACGCGAAGTCCACGGGCGTCGAGCCCGCGGGCAGGGCGATGACGTCGCCCTTCGGCGTGAACACGTACGCCTCGGAGGAGGCCAGGTCGAAGCGGAGCGCGTCGAGGAACTCCGACGGGTCGGCGGCCTCGCGCTGCCAGTCGAGGAGCTGGCGCAGCCACGCCATGTCGTCGATGTGCGCGGGCGGCCCGGCGACGGTGGAGTTCTTGGTCTCCTTGTACTTCCAGTGCGCGGCGATGCCGTACTCGGCGGTGCGGTGCATCGCCCACGTGCGGATCTGCATCTCGACGGGCTTGCCGTTCGGGCCGATCACCGTGGTGTGCAGCGACTGGTACATGTTGAACTTCGGCATCGCGATGTAGTCCTTGAAGCGCCCCGGCACCGGCTGCCAGTTCGCGTGGATCACCCCGAGCGCCGCGTAGCAGTCCCGCTCGTCCTCGACGAGGATGCGCAGGCCCACCAGGTCGTAGATGTCGTTGAAGTCGCGGCCGCGCACGATCATCTTCTGGTAGATCGAGTACAGGTGCTTCGGCCGCCCGGAGACCTCCGCCTTGATGCGCGAGCCCTTCAGGTGGTCCTTGACCTGGGCCACGACCTGCTGGAGGAGCATCTCCCGCTGCGGGGAGTGCTCGGAGACCAGGCGCGCGATCTCGGCGTAGCGCTTCTTGTAGAGCGTGGCGAACGACAGGTCCTCCAGCTCCCACTTGATCGTGTTCATGCCGAGCCGGTGGGCCAGGGGAGCGAGGATCTCCAGCGTCTCCCGGGCCTTCTGCTCCTGCTTCTCGGGCGGCAGGAACGTCAGGGTGCGCATGTTGTGGAGCCGGTCGGCGAGCTTGATGACCAGGACCCGCGGGTCCTTCGCCATGGCGACGACCATCTTGCGGATCGTCTCGGCCTTCGCGGCGTCGCCGAGCTTCACCTTGTCGAGCTTCGTGACGCCGTCGACCAGGAGCGCGACCTCCCCGCCGAACTCGTCGCCGAGCTCGTCGAGCGTGTAGTCGGTGTCCTCGACGGTGTCGTGCAGCAGCGCCGCGACCAGCGTGTTCGTGTCCATGCCGAGTTCGGCGAGGATCGACGCGACCGCGAGCGGGTGCGTGATGTACGGGTCGCCGGACTTGCGGAACTGCCCGTTGTGCAGCTGCTCGGCGCGCGTGTACGCCTGCTGGAGGAGCCGCACGTCGGCGCGGGGGTGCGCGGCCCGGTGGGCCGCCACGAGCGGCTCAAGGACCTCCGGGAGGGTCGAGGACTGCCACGGCGCGTTGAAGCGCGCCAGCCGGGCCCGCATGCGGCGCCCCGTGGGCGGGCCCATCGGGCCGCCCGAGGTGGGCGCGGCGTCGGCGGGATTGCCGGACGCGGCTCGCTCGGTCACCACGCACGCCTCCTCGGTCTCGCACGGCACTTCCGCTTCTCAAAGCCTCAACAAGGCTCCGATACGCATTAATCCTAGCCGCGGGGCGCCGCCGGGGCCGCCTGCGCTGCCCCGACCGCGCCCGCGACTGAGTCACATCGAGAACGCCGTCGCGTCCAGAGCGCCGCTACATGACGCCCGCGGCCGCGACCTGCTCGACGATGTCCAGGCCCGAGGTGATCTGGCCGAGGATCGTGTAGTCCGCGCCCAGCGTGGTGTCCTCGTACACGATGAAGAACTGGCTGCCGGTGGTCCCGGCGCCCGCGTTCGCCATCGCGATGGTCCCGGCCGGGTAGTTCGCCTCGGCCTCGACGGGCGTGTTCTCCTCGCCGTACTGGTAGCCGGGGGAACCGGCGCCGGCGTTCTCGGGCGTGCCGGCCTCGATCGCGGCGCGCGCGTCGGGGTCACCGCACTGGAGGACGTAGATGCCGTCGGTGGTCAGGCGGTGGCACTGCTGGTCGTCGAAGTAGCCGTCCTTCGCGAGGAACGTGAAGGACCCGGCGGTGCACGGGGCCTCGGCGGTCTCGATGTCGGCGGTGATGACGCCGAGGTTGGTCACGATGGTCATCTCCTGCGACCCGGCGGCGGGCTGGGTCGCGAGCGGAACCGGGCTGGTCCCGTCCATCGAGGTGTACATGCACGGCGCGGTCGAGGAGGCGTCCGGCGCCGACATCTGGAGGCATTCGAGGTAGACGTCCTGCACGGGGCGGCCGTCGGTGAGGCCCTCGGTCGCGGTGCCCGTGGCGCCCTCGCCGCTGGGCTCGACGTCGCCGCAGCGGTCGGCCGCCGCCTCGGCGTCCTTCACCAGCTGCTGCACGTCCGGGTCGCTGGACCCGCCGCCGTCGCCGTCGGGGCCGAGCCACGCGAACGCGCCCCAAGCCAGGAGCACGAGGGCCGCGAGGCCCGCCACGCCGCCGACGCTCCACGCGACGGTGCGCCTGCGGCGCTCCTCCTCGGCCTTGACGGCCATGCGCTGCTGCAACTGCTGCCGGGCCGCCAGTCGCTGAGCCTGTTTCGACGCCACCGTCGGTTCTCCTTCGCGCGGGTTGGGGGTGCTTACTCGGTCTCGGTGTCGGTCGGGGTCTCGGAGGACTCCGCCGTCGGGTCGGCGGTCGGGTCGGCCGTCGCCGTCTCGGTGCCGTCGGTGGGCGCGTCTGTCGCCAGCGGATCCGTCGTGACCTCGGCCGTGGGCTCCTCCGTCGCGGGCTCCTCGCCCTTGAAGAACCCGTCCTGCCAGAGGTAGACCAGCGTCAGGACCGCGGCGACGGCGAGGAGTCCGCCCAGCGCCTGGAGCTGGCGCCGCCTGCGCAGCTTGCCCGCGAGGCGCGCGTTCTTCTTCGCGTTCGCGATGCGCTGCTTGCGCTGCTCCATGTGCTTGGACTTCGCGGGCACCTGGACTCCTCATGACGTTCGCTTGTGTTGGGGGTTACGAGTTCCGCAGTCTAACCGGGTCAAGTCAGACGCGTCACCGCAGGATGCCCCGTGTATTCTGAGCCCGCGAAGGGAGGGGGAGCGGTGCTCATCGAGACGCTGGTGGCCGATGCGTTCGGGACGAACTGCTACGTGCTGTCCTCCGGTCCCGGCGCCGAGTGCGTGGTCGTGGACCCGGGCATCGGCATCGCCCCGCGCCTGGAGGCCCTGCTCGGCGAGCGCGGCCTCAAGCCCGTCGCCGTGGTCCTCACGCACGGGCACTTGGACCATACGTTCTCCGTGACGCCCGTGTGCGGCGCGAACGACGTCCCCGCGTACATCCACGCCGACGACGCGCACCTGCTCGCCGACCCCACGCAGGGCTTCGGACCGAACATGATGTCGCTCGTGGGCACCGGCCTGGACTGGACCGAGCCCGACGACGTGCAGGTCCTCGCCGACGGCGGCGCCGTCGAGATCGCGGGGATGCGCTTCACCGTGGACCACGCGCCAGGCCACACCGCCGGGTCGGCGATGTTCCACACCAGCGGCGACGAGGCCGCGTACACGCTCACCGGCGACGTGCTGTTCCGCGGCGCGATCGGCCGCACCGACCTGCCCGGCGGGTCCGACGCGGCCATGCAGGAGACGCTGCGCACGAAGGTCCTCCCGCTCGACGACGGCACCGTCGTCCTCCCCGGGCACGGCCCGGCCACCACGATCGCGGCCGAGCGCGCCCGCAACCCGTACCTGAAGCGCCTGACCGCCCATTAGGGACGGTCCCGCTTCCCATCCGATCGATCGATTCGCGCGAGGAGACACCCATGTCACGACCCCAGCCGCTCTCGGGCTTCCCCGAACTGCTGCCCCGGCAGCGGATCGTCGAGCAGCAGGTCGTGGACCATCTCCGCCGCGCCTTCGAGCTGCACGGCTTCGCGAACCTCCAGACCCGCGCCGTCGAGCCCATGGACCAGCTGCTGCGCAAGGGCGAGACCTCGAAGGAGGTGTACGTGCTGCGGCGGCTCCAATCGGACGAGCGCGACACGAGCGATGCCGAGCTGGGCCTGCACTTCGACCTGACGGTGCCGTTCGCGAGGTACGTCCTGGAGCACGCCGGGAAGCTGAACTTCCCGTTCCGCCGCTACCAGATCCAGCCGGTGTGGCGCGGCGAGCGCCCCCAGGGCGGGCGCTACCGCGAGTTCTGGCAGGCCGACATCGACATCGTCGACCAGGGGGAGCTGCCCGCGCACTACGAGGTCGAGGTGGCGCTCGTCGTCGCCGACGCGCTGCGGGGCCTGCCGCTGCCGAAGGTCACGATGCACGTGAACAACCGCAAGCTCTCGCAGGGCTTCTACCAGGGCCTGGGCATCCGCGACACCGACGAGGCGCTGCGGATCATCGACAAGCTCGACAAGATCGGGCCCGACGCGACCGCGAAGCTCCTCATCGACGGCGTGGACGCGACCCCCGAGCAGGCCGAGGCGTGCCTGAAGCTGGCGGCGATCAGCGGCGAGGACGCCTCCTTCGCGGACGAGGTCCGCGCCCTCGGCGTGTCCGACTCGCTCCTGGAGGAGGGCCTGGCGGAGCTGACCGCGGTCGTCGAGGCGGCGGCGTCGGCCGCCCCCGGGTTCGTCGTCGCGGACATGAAGATCGCCCGCGGCCTCGACTACTACACGGGCACGGTCTACGAGGTGTTCATCGAAGGCGAGGAGCACCTCGGCTCGATCTGCTCGGGCGGCCGCTACGACAAGCTCGCCTCCGACGGCAAGAACACGTATCCCGGTGTGGGCCTGTCGATCGGCGTCTCGCGCCTCCTGGTGCCGCTGCTCCAGGCCGGGAGGCTCGACGCGACCCGCGAGGTCCCGACCTGCGTCCTCGTCGCCCTCAACCACGAGGACGACCGCCCGGCCGCGAACGCGACCGCCCAGCGCCTGCGCGCCCGCGGCATCCCCGTCCAGGTCTCGCCGTCGGCCGCGAAGTTCGGCAAGCAGATCAAGTTCGCCGACAAGCGCGGCATCCCCTTCGTGCTGTTCACGAACGACGAGGGCGACCAGATCAAGGACATCCGCTCCGGCGACCAGGCCACGGTCGACCTCGACACTTGGAACCCCCCGGCGGAGGACCTCCACCCGCGGATCACGGCCGAATAAGCACACGAAAGCGGGCGCCCCGAGGGGCGCCCGCTTTCGTACTTCTCGAGGCTGTCGAACTCGGATCAGCCGATGATGTCGGCGACGCTAGGCGCCAGAACCGCACGTTTCACCCAAGCGCGGAGCTGAGCTATGTCGGTGCAGTCCTCGATCCTGCGGCGCTGGCTTTCGGAGATCGGAAGTTCGCGCGTCTCGATGACGCCCAGCAGCGCCTTCGCGATTCCCCGGGCTTCCCCGCGCGCTTCCCCGCGTGCTTCGCGGTCCGTGAGGAGTTTGCTCTGGTACGGGTACGTCTCTTGCTTCATCAGGGCCTCCAGGATCGTGCGGGGCTTCTCAGAGAGCTGCCCCAGCATGTATTCAGCGTAGCGTGCCGCCCGTTCCGGGGGCAGCCACGAAAGTTCTTTGTTCGTGGTTTTGAAGAGCTGCGGGATGTCCTCCGAATGCTCATGGATGAGCGTGCCGAGCACCATGTGGTCGGCGAGTGTGCCGTCACCGCTGGGCTCGGTGTACTTCGGATAGTTGCGCGGTCCGAGAACGAGCGGCCGGAAGGTGAATCCCGGATGTCCGGTCTCGATGGCCTCGGCCGCCCAGTCCGCGGTCGCGGCTTTCGGGCAGATCACGATGAGCACCACTGGTGCATTGATGCGGTGCCGGATGTTGACCTGGTATGCGGGCCAGGAGAACGACTTTCTCCTGTCGCGCTCTCGTTGGACCTCGATGATGATGCCGAGCTGGTTCTCTTTGCCGTTTTGGCATAGGACCACGTTGTCGGCGTTGAGGTCCCGGATTTCGGGGTCGTTCGCCGATTCCGAGTACGGGTTGACCTGGTCGTGGTCTGGGATCTGCACACCGAACAGTCGGTCCGCGAGCTCGACCGCGAGTCGCGGTCGTTCCCGGCAGAGCTTCAGTGGTGTGTCGTGTACGTGAGTCGTCACGGAATGAAAGCTACGAGCCCCGTGCGACGTCCTGACCAGGCGTAACACGACCGCAATTCTCGTTAGCGATGACAATCACTTTCGCTTGTGCCACAACATCCCCTAAAACAGGCAAAGCGGGCGCCCCGGGGCGCCCGCCTCTTTCTGTTTCCCTTAAGCGCTCAGCTCGCCCTGGGCCTCCAGTGAGAGGTCCTTCCAGTCCTCCCAGTTCTGGAGCCGCGCCGCATACGCCTGCTTGAGCATCGGGTGGAAGCCGAGGCCCCACAGGACGCGCAGCGGCGGCTGTTCGAGGTCGACGAGCTTGAGCATCGCCCGCGCCGAGGCGGCCGGGTCGCCCGCGGGCTGGCCCTTGACCGCCTGGGCGAGCTTCTCGCGCAGCGGCACGTACGCGGGGTGCGCGGCGGCCATGTGGCCGTTGTCGAGCGGGTCGGGGTTCTTGCCCTGCCTGGTGGCGAAGCCGCCGGGTTCGACGATCGTCACCTTGATCCCGAACGCGGCGACCTCGCCCGCGAGGGCCTCGTTCAGCCCTTCGAGAGCCCACTTCGACGCGTGGTACGCGCCGCCGAGCGGCATCGCGATGAGGCCCGCGGCCGACGACAGCTGCACGATGTGGCCCGACCCCTGCGCGCGGAGCTGGGGGAGCACGGCCTGGATCACCCAGACGGCGCCGTAGAAGTTGGTCTCCATCTCGTCGCGAAGCTCCGCCCCGGACAGCTCCTCGACGGCGCCGACCTGCGCGTACCCGGCGTTGTTGACCACGACGTCGATCCGGCCGAAGTGCCCGACGGCCGCTTCGACGGCCGCGGCGACGGCGGCCTTGTCGGTGACGTCCATGGCGAGCGGCAGGATCGCGTCGCCGTACTTCTCGGCCAGCTCGCCGAAGGACTCGGTGCTCCGCGCGGTGGCGGCGACCTTGTCGCCGCGACCCAGGGCCGCTTCGGTGAACTCCCGGCCGAGGCCGCGGGACGAACCGGTGATGAACCAGACCTTGCTCATGGCAGTGTTCCTTTGCATTGTGTGCGTTAGTGATGCGAGAAAGCGGGGGAGTGGGCCGGGCGGCGCGGGCCGCCCGGCCCGGGGGAGGGGGGGTCAGGCCAGGGCCTTGACGGCGGTGCCGGTACGCTCGGCGGCCCGCGCGGTGCGGCGGCGCCGGACCGGCATGCCGTAGGTCGGGTTGGCGACGCCCCAGGCGGCGCCCTTGCAGATGAGCTCCTTGTACCGGGCGGCGAACCGACCGCGCAGCGACACCGATCGCGCCTGGTCGTCGGCGGTCACGTACTGGATCAGCCCCTCGGTGCGGCCCAGGCTGATGCACTGGTTGAAGTACCCCAGCGGGACCTTCCCGGCCTTCGCGCCGGTGAGGCGGGCGGTGATCGCGTCGGCCGCGACCTGGGCCATCGGGATGCCCGAGGCGCACGACATGCGCAGGGGCACACCGGCGTCGCCGATCGCGTAGCCCGCGTCGCCCACGGCGAACACATCGGGGTGCGAGACCGAGGCCATGTCGCGGTCGACCACGATCTGGCCCCGGTCGGTGGTCTCGATCGCGGTGGCGGCCGCGATCGGGTGGACGGCGAAGCCGGCGGTCCACACCGTCGCCGCGCTGGCGATCTCGGTGCCGTCTGCGGTGACGACCGCGTCGGCGCGGACCTCGGCGACGTCGGCGTGCTCGTGGACCTCGATGCCGAGCTTCGCGAAGACCTTCCGCATGTGGGCCTGGGCCTTCGGCGAGACCCAGTCGCCGAGGCCGCCGCGGGCGACGAGCGCGACCTTGAGGTCGGGCCGGGCCTCGGCGAACTCGGTGGCCGCTTCGACCCCGGTGAGGCCGCCGCCGACGACGGTCACCGTCTGGCCGGCGTCGAGGCGGGCCAGGTGCTCCCGCAGCTTCAAGGCGCCGGGGCGGCTGGCGATCTGGTGGGCGTGCTCGGCGGCGCCGGGGACGCCGTGGTCGGTCCAGCCGCTGCCGAGGGCGTACACGAGGGTGTCGTAGGCGAGGGTCTCGGCGCCGTCGGCGCCGGTGACCGCGACGGTCTTCGCGTCGGCGTCGACGGCGGTGACCTTCGCGAGCTTGAGTTCGACGCCGGTGCCCGCGAACATCTCGGCGAAGGGCCGGGGCTTGAGGTCCTGTCCGGCGGCGACCTGGTGCATCCGGACGCGCTCGACGAAGTCGGCCTCGGCGTTGACGAGGGTGATCTGCACGTCCCCGGGGTGCAGCCGCCGCGCGAGGCGGCCGGCGGCGAATGCGCCGGTGTAGCCGGCGCCGAGGACGATGATGCGGTGCTGCATGGGCTTGCTCCTGTCTGCTTCGTGTTCGCGACCTGAACCGGGCAGGCCAGCGAAAGCTGACAGGAATAAGCAGTGAAGCACGTCACATGGCGTCAGGAGGCGTCAGAACGCCTGCTCCACCAGGGGTTCCCCGTGGTCGAGCGTGGCCCACAGGGCTGTCGCGCGTTCGAGCTTGTCGGGGTTGACCTGGGTGCGGCACGCGGCGACGCCGCCCTCCGCGATCTCGACCGCCATGATGCCGACGACCTGGCCGCCGACGACCGCGACGAGTCCCGGCTCGCCGTTGACGGGCCACGCGTACAGGTCGGCGGCGCCGCCGATCATGTCGCGCTTGGCCGCGGCGGGCCGGAACATGCCCCACAGGAACTTCGCGACCGCGGTCGCGCCTTCGAACGCCTTCGCGCGGGCCGGGACCTTCCCGCCGCCGTCGCCGATCGCGATCGAGTCGTCGGTGAGCAGCTCCAGCAGCGGCGCCACCGAGCCGCCGGTGGCCGCCGCGAGGAACTCCTCGACGATCCTGCGGGCGGCGGCCTGGTCGATCTCGACGCGGGCGCGCCCGTCGGCGACGTGCTTCTTGGCGCGGTGGAAGATCTGCTGGCTGCCCGCCTCGGTGATGTCGAGGATCTCGGCGATCTCCTTGTGCGGGTAATCGAACGCCTCGCGAAGCACGTAGACGGCGCGCTCGTTGGGGGACAGGCGCTCCATGAGCGTCAGGACCGCGTACGACACCGACTCGCGCTGCTCGGCGGTGTCGGCCGGGCCGAGCATCGGGTCGCCGCCGAGGACGGGCTCGGGCAGCCATTCGCCGACGTAGGTCTCGCGCCGCGCCCGCGCCGAGGTGAGCTGGTTCAGGCACAGGTTCGTGAGGACCTTCGTCAGCCACGCCTCGGGGACCTCGATCCGCTCCACGTCGGCGCTCTGCCAGCGCAGGAACGCCTCCTGGACGGCGTCCTCGGCCTCCGCGGCGGAGCCGAGCATGCGGTAGGCGATGGCCGCCAGGCGCGGCCTGGCGGCCTCGAAGCGGTCGACGTCGTCCAGGGTCAGGGTCATGGCCCGATCCTAGCGCCGCCCGCGCAGGTCGGCTCCTTCGTTGGGGCCGTAGGCCACTCGGCTGCGGTGCTCGGCGCTGCTACTCGACCTCGCGGACGCAGTAGAGCGCGGTGATCGAGTCGATGTCGGGGTCCCAGTCGCGGCTCGCGGCGATCGCGGTGTCGGTGTAGTAGTACTGGGTCCACTCGTAGCCCTCGCACGCGTCGGCGGCGGCCACGGCGTGGGTCGGGTCGCTCGGGTCGGCGTCGGCGGGGTTCTGCACGATGTGCACGACGTACCAGTAGGCGGTCTCGGCCTCGCAGTCGACGACGTAGAAGCCGGTGGTGACGTTCTCGATGCATTCGCCTTCGGCGGGCACCCGGTACTCGGACTCGCCCGCGCTGGTCTCGGTCTCGGTGGGCTCCTCGGAGCTCTCCTCGACGCCCGCGCCGGTGGTCTCCTCCTCGGCCGCCTGGCTGGTGGACTCGTCGGCGACGGGGTCGCCTTCGTCGCCGCCGAGGCTCAGGGCCAGGACGGTGCCGCCGACGGCGACGGCGAGGACCACGGCGACGAGGGTGACGATGAGCTTGGTGTTGCCGCCGGTCCGCGGCGGCGGGGGCGCGGCCTGGCCGGGGACGAACGCGCCGCCGGGCGGGCCGGGCGGCGGGGGCGGCTGGAACCCGGCGGGCTGGCCGGGCGCGTAGCCGGGGGCGCCGGGGGAGTACGGCTGGCCGGGCGGGGCGCTGCCGGGCTGCACGTTGAGCGGCGGGCTGCCGTAGCCGGTGCCGGGGCCGTACACGTCGGGGCGAGAGTACGGGTCGGCGTCGGTCGTGTAGTGCTGCGGCGCGGAGGGCTGGCCGAACTGGGGCGCGGACGGCTGGCCGAAGCCCGGCTGCTGCTGCGAGGGGTCGTAGGGGTTCGGGGGCGGGTAGGTCATGGCGGCTCTCCGTCGGGTGGCCGTGCTCGGGGCGGTTCCCCTCCATCATAGGCGGGTCGGGCGAACGGGCCCTGCTGGTGAGAGGGCGAGGGCCGCCCCCGCAGTGCGGGGACGGCCCTCGATGTCGTTGCGGCGCTAGACGTTGTCACTGGAGCAGTAGGCGCCCCAGACGAGTCCGTCGCCGCCGATCAGGGACGTGGCGTAGTAGCCCGAGTTGGGGCACCCGCCGACCGCGGTGGTGTAGTCCCACGAGGCCTCGTCGACCGGCGGGTCGTAGGTCTCGGTCTCCTCGACGATGTAGAGCGCGCCCGCGGCGGAGCAGTCGATCTTGAGCCCGTTGGCGTCGGCGCAGTCGCCGGTGTTCGGGGTGACCGGGAGCGCGCCGTCGGCGTTCTCCTTCTCGATCGCGGTCAGGCACAGCAGGTAGTCGACCTTGCCGCCGTCCCAGTCGTACACGTAGAAGTACGACTGCCAGACCTCGCCGAACGCGCCGCGCAGCGCCACGGCGCCGCACTCGGTCTCGACGCCCGCGTAGTCCTCCAGCTCGCCGAGCGAGTCGGCGCGCAGGTCGGGGTCGTCGACGAGCTTGTTGACGGTCCAGTACGCCTCGGCGGCCTCGCACTCGGCGGTGAGGCCGGCGGTCGGGTCCGTGTCGGTGGACGTGGTGGTCGAGTTGAGGTCCTCAATGAGGCAGTCGCCTTCGGCGACGGACGCCGACGTGTCGGAGTCGGTCATGTCGTCGAGGGTGTTGCCGACGTCGCCGTCGTTCGACATGAGGCGGACGACGAACACGACGCCGATGATGAGGACGACCGCGATGGGGGCCAGGATCTTCCACACCAGGCCGCCGTTGCCGCCGCCGCCCGACGGCGGGATGGGCGGGGGAGCGCCGTAGGGGCCCCCGGGCGTTCCGGGAGGAGGCGGGTAGCCGCCGGGCTGCTGCTGGCCGTAACCGGGCTGCTGCGGCTGCGAAGGCTGGCCGTAGCCGGGCTGCTGGGGGGCGTACCCGCCCGGCTGCTGCGGCGGGTAGCCCGGCTGCTGCGGCTGCTGTCCGTAGCCAGGGGGCGGGGGATAGGTCATTGGAAGAAGACTCCTTGCGAACGTACTCTGGTCGAGGGGTGCCTGCACGGGATGGGCACCGTGCGATATGGGGATCACTCTAACCACCCGTGTCCACCGGCCCGCACGGCCCGGTCCCGGTGCGAGGTGCTGTTACACCTCCATTACGCGAAGGTTGCGCACTTGCCGGGGGTCCGCCTGAGGGCTCGTTCAGAAAAACCGCGCGACCTGCTCGGATCGTAGGACGATGGTGTCCGAAAGATGAGCGATGCATTACACTCGGCTGACACTTTGCATTCTCTCGGGCCGACGTCGTCCCGTATGAAACACCGCCGTGCACGGGCATCCCCACATGCCGTGCGCGCTTGACGACGAAGGAGGCCACGGTTGGTTTCTGCCCTGAACCCCGCACCCGGTCTTTACCGCCCCGCCTGGGAACACGACGCCTGCGGCGTCGCCTTCGTCGCGGACATGCAAGGCCGGGCCGCCCACAGCGTCATCGAGCGGGGCCTGTCCGCGCTCGTGCGCATGGAGCACCGCGGCGCCACCGCCCCCGACCCCGACTCGGGCGACGGCGCCGGCATCATGCTCCAGATCCCGGACTCCTTCTACCGCGACGCGGTCGACTTCCCCCTGCCCGCCGCCGGCCACTACGCCGCCGGCCTGGTCTTCACCCCCGAGGACGACGACGCCGTCCAGCTCACCCGCGCGATCGTCGAGAAGTACGCCGTGGCCGAGGGCTGCCGCGTCCTCGGCTGGCGCGACGTGCCCACCGACCACTCCGGGCTCGGCGCGGCCGCGCTCGCCTCCAAGCCCCGCGTCTCCCAGGTGTTCCTCGCCGCCGAGGACGCCTCCGCCGCCGGGATCGAGCTCGACCGGCTCGCGTTCTGCGTCCGCAAGCAGGCCGAGCGCGAGATGCGCGAGCGCCAGCTCGACGGCGCCGCGATCGTCAGCCTCTCCGGCCGCACCGTCGTCTACAAGGGCATGCTCACCCCCGCGCAGGTCCCGCAGTTCTACCCCGAGCTCGCCGACGAGCGCCTGACCTCCGCCATCGCGCTGGTCCACTCCCGGTTCTCCACCAACACGTTCCCGTCGTGGCCGCTCGCCCACCCGTTCCGGATGGTCGCCCACAACGGCGAGATCAACACGATCCGCGGCAACCGCAACTGGATGACCGCCCGCCAGGCCGAGCTCGCGACCGAGGCCCTGCCCGGGCGCCTGCGCCGCCTGTTCCCGATCAACACCCCCGGCGGCTCCGACTCCCTCAACTTCGACGAGGTCGTCGAGCTGCTGCACCTCGGCGGGCGCAGCCTGCCGCACGCGATGCTCATGATGGTCCCGGAGGCGTGGGAGCACAACGCCACCATGGACCCCAAGCGCCGCGACTTCTACCGCTACCACGCGTCCATCATGGAGCCGTGGGACGGCCCGGCCGCCGTCTGCTTCACCGACGGCGTCCAGATCGGCGCGGTCCTCGACCGCAACGGCCTGCGCCCCGCCCGCTGGTGGCGCACCACCGACGACCTCGTCGTCCTCGCCTCCGAGTCCGGCGTCGTCGACATCGACCCCGCGAAGGTCGCCCAGAAGGGCCGACTGGAGCCGGGCCGCATGTTCCTCGTCGACACCGAGGCCGGGCGCATCGTCGACGACGAAGAGGTCAAGGACGCGCTCGCGAAGGAGCACCCCTACGGGGACTGGCTCCACGCCGGGCTCATCCGCCTCGAAGAGCTGCCCGAGCGCCGCCCCCGCACCTACGACGCCGAGTCCGTGCGCCGCCGCCAGCTCACCTTCGGGTACACCGACGAGGAGCTGCGCATGTTCCTCGCCCCCATGGCCTCCAACGGCGAAGAGCCGCTCGTGTCCATGGGCTCCGACACGCCCATCGCCGGGCTCTCGAAGCGCCCGAAGCTCCTGTTCGACTACTTCACGCAGCTGTTCGCGCAGGTCACCAACCCGCCGCTGGACGCCATCCGCGAGAAGCTCGTCACCGCGCTCGGCACCACCGTCGGCCCCGAGGGGAACCTCCTCGAACCCGGCCCGCACTCGTGCCGCCAGATCGAGCTCGCCCGCCCGATCCTCACGAACGAGGAGCTCGCGAAGATCCTCCACATCGACGAGGACGGCGACATGCCCGGCTTCCAGGCCGTGCGCGTCTCCGGGGTCTACAAGGCCCGCCACGGCGCCCGCGGCATGAAGGACCGCCTGGTCGAGA
Organism: Glycomyces artemisiae; assembly: GCF_003002955.1. Taxonomy (GTDB): domain Bacteria; phylum Actinomycetota; class Actinomycetes; order Mycobacteriales; family Micromonosporaceae; genus Glycomyces; species Glycomyces artemisiae. The sequence goes on along the minus strand of NZ_PVTJ01000007.1, from coordinate 304,615 downwards.
TCTGCCGCCACGTCTCCGAGGCCATCGAGGACGGCGTGCGCATCCTCGTGCTCTCCGACCGCGACTCCACCGCCGACCTCGCGCCGATCCCCTCGCTCCTGCTCACCGCCGCCGTGCACCAGCACCTCGTGCGCGAGCAGACCCGCACCAAGGTCGCGCTCCTGGTCGAGACCGGCGACTGCCGCGAGGTCCACCACGCCGCGGTCCTCCTTGGCTACGGCGCCGCCGCGATCAACCCGTACCTCGCGTTCGACTCCGTCGAGGAGCTGAGCGCCCAGGGCGTGGTCGCCGCCGAACCCGCGCAGGCCGTCGAGAACTACATCAACGCGCTCTGCAAGGGCGTCCTCAAGGTCATGTCGAAGATCGGCATCTCCACGATCGCGTCCTACACCGGCGCGCAGATCTTCGAGGCCGTCGGCCTCGACGCCGACTTCGTCGACCGCTACTTCACCGGCACCGACTCCTCCATCGGCGGCATCGGCCTCCAGACCCTCGCCAAAGAGGTCGCCGAGCGCCACCGCGCCGCCTACGAGCGGACCGTCGAGGCCACCGAGCCGCTGCCCCCGGGCGGCGACTACCAGTGGCGCCGCGAAGGCGAGGTCCACCTGTTCAACCCCGAGACGGTGTTCCTGCTCCAGCACGCCACCCGCTCGGGCCAGTACGAGGTGTTCAAGCGCTACACCGACAAGGTGAACGCCATCGCCGCCGACTCCGGGCTCCTGCGCGGCATGCTCGGCTTCGAAGACGACCGCCCGGCCGTCCCGCTCGCCGAGGTCGAGCCCGTCGAGGCCATCGTCAAGCGGTTCCACACCGGCGCGATGTCCTACGGCGCGCTCTCCTCGGAGTCCCACGAGACCCTCGCCGTCGCCATGAACCGCCTCGGCGGCCGCTCCAACTCCGGCGAAGGCGGCGAGGACGTCGACCGGCTCTACGACCCCGAGCGCCGCTCGGCGATCAAGCAGGTCGCCTCCGGCCGCTTCGGCGTCACCTCCGAGTACCTCGCCACCGCCGACGCCATCCAGATCAAGATGGCCCAGGGCGCCAAGCCCGGCGAGGGCGGCCAGCTGCCCGGCAACAAGGTCCACCCGTGGATCGCCAAGACCCGCAACGCGACCCCGGGCGTGGGCCTCATCAGCCCGCCCCCGCACCACGACATCTACTCCATCGAGGACCTCGCGCAGCTCATCCACGACCTCAAGCACGCCGGAGGCGGCGACGCCGAGGTCCACGTGAAGCTCGTGTCCGAGGTCGGCGTCGGCACCGTCGCCGCGGGCGTCTCCAAGGCCAAGGCCGACACCATCCTCATCTCCGGCTACGACGGCGGCACTGGCGCGTCCCCGGCGAACTCGATCAAGCACGCGGGCACCCCGTGGGAGATCGGCCTCGCCGAGGCCCAGCAGACCCTCATCCGCAACGGCCTGCGCGACCGCGTCCGCCTCGAAGTCGACGGCGCCATGAAGACCGGCCGCGACGTCGTCGTCGCCGCGCTCCTCGGCGCCGAAGGGTTCGGCTTCGCCACCGCCCCGCTCGTCGTCGCCGGCTGCGTCATGATGCGCGTCTGCCACCTCGACACCTGTCCGGTCGGGGTCGCCACCCAGGACCCGGTCCTGCGCAAGCGCTACACCGGCAAGCCCGAGTTCGTGGAGAACTTCTTCCGCTACATCGCCGAAGAGGTCCGCGAGCTCCTCGCCGAGCTCGGCTACCGGAGCCTCGACGAGGCCATCGGCGACGTCGAGCGCCTCAAGCAGCTCCCCGCGCCCGGCCGCAAGGCCGCCCGCGTGGACCTCGCCAACGTCATCGCCGCCCCCGTCGCCGGGCCCCGCGTCCAGGCCACCGTCCAGGACCACGGCGTCCACGCCACGCTCGGCGCGGCCCTGGTCGACCTCGCCCGCCCCGCCATCGAATCGGGCGAGCGCGTCGAGGCCGACCTGCCGATCCGCAACACCGACCGGTCCGTCGGCGCGCTCCTGGGCGCGGCCGTCTCCCGCGCCCACCGCGAGGGACTCCCCGAGGATTCCGTCAAGCTCACCTTCCGCGGCACCGCCGGGCAGTCCTTCGGCGCGTTCCTCACCAAGGGCGCCACGTTCAAGCTCGTCGGCGACGCCAACGACTACGTCGGCAAGGGCCTCTCGGGCGGGCGCCTCGTGCTCACGCCCGACGCCGGGGCCCCCTTCAAGGCCGAGGACAACATCATCGCCGGGAACACGCTCCTGTACGGGGCGACCTCCGGCGAGGCGTACATCCGCGGCAAGGTCGGCGAGCGCTTCGCCGTCCGCAACTCCGGCGCCGTCGCCGTCGTCGAAGGCGTGGGCGACCACGGCTGCGAGTACATGACCGGCGGCACCGTCCTCGTCCTCGGGCCCACCGGCCGCAACTTCGCGGCCGGCATGTCCGGCGGCACCGCCTACGTGTGGCGCCTCGACGAGTCCCGCACCAACACCGCGCTGGCGGACCTCGACCCGCTGTCGGCCTCCGACATCGACCTGGTCCACTCGCTGCTGCTGCGCCACGGCCGGGCCACCGGCTCGGCGGTCGCGTCCGAGCTGCTCGGCAACTGGCCCAAGGCCGCCAGCGGCTTCACGAAGGTCATCCCGCGCGAGTACAAGGCCGTTCTCGCCCTCCAGCAAGCCCAGACGGAGGCCGACAATGCCTGACCCCAGCGGATTCCTCCAGCACCAGCGCGAGGTCCCGAAGAAGCGCCCGATCCCGGTGCGCATCCTCGACAACCGCGAGGTGTACACGCGCACGTCGAACGAGCTCGTGACGGCCCAGGCCTCGCGCTGTATGGACTGCGGCATCCCGTTCTGCCACAACGGCTGCCCCCTCGGGAACCGCATCCCCGAGTGGAACGACCTGGCGCGCACCGACCGGTGGGGCGCCGCGATCGAGCAGCTGCACGCGACGAACAACTTCCCGGAGTTCACCGGGCGGCTGTGCCCGGCGCCGTGCGAGGCCGCGTGCGTCCTCGGCATCGGCGACGACCCGGTGACCATCAAGAACATCGAGGTCGAGATCATCGACCGGGCCTTCGACGACGGCAACGTTGAGCCGCGCCCCGCCTCGTCCGCGACCGGCAAGTCCGTGGCGGTCGTCGGCTCGGGCCCGGCGGGCCTGGCCGCGGCCCAGCAGCTCGCCCGCGCGGGCCACGCGGTCACGGTGTACGAGCGCGACGACGCCCCCGGCGGGCTCCTGCGCTACGGCATCCCCGACTTCAAGCTGGAGAAGCACCACATCGACCGCCGCGTCGCCCAGATGCGCGCCGAGGGCGTGGAGTTCCTCTGCGACGTGAACGTCGGCGTCGACATCACCGCCGAGGACCTGCGGGAGCGCCACGACGCGGTCGTGCTCGCCGTGGGCGCCCTCGAAGGCCGCGAGACCGACCAGCCCGGCCGGAACCTCGCCGGGATCCACCAGGCCATGGAGCACCTCGTGGGCGCCAACCAGGTCGCGGCGGGCAAGGCCCCGTTCGCGCCGATCGACGCCAAGGGCAAGCACGTGGTCATCATCGGCGGCGGCGACACCGGCGCGGACTGCCTGGGCGTGGCCCACCGGCAGGGCGCGGCCTCGGTCCGCCAGCTCGACCTGTACCCGATGCCCCCGGCCGACCGCGACGCCGCGAAGGACCCGTGGCCGACCTGGCCGGTCATCGTCCGCAACTACCCGGCGCACGAGGAGGGCGGGGAGCGCAACTACGGCTCCGCGGCCGCCGAGTTCGTCGGCGACGAGCACGGGCACGTGCGGCAGATGCGCCTCTCGGAGGTCACCGTCGACAAGTCCCAGGGCCGCCGCGACGTGATCCCGGTGCCCGGCACCGAGCAGATCGTCCCCGCCGACCTGGTGCTCCTCGCGATCGGCTTCGCCGGGACCGAGGACCAGCCGCTGCTGCGCCAGCTCGGCATCGAGCGCACCCGCCGCAACGTGATCGACTGCGGCGAGGACTGGCAGACGGACGCGCCCGGCGTGTTCGTCGCCGGGGACGCCCACCGCGGCGCCTCGCTCATCGTGTGGGCGATCGCGGAGGGCCGCGCCGCGGCCGCCGCCGCGCACCGGTACCTCGGCGGCCAGACGGCGCTCCCCGCGCCCGTCGCGGCCTCCGCACAACCGCTCGCCGCATAACGTGCAATAGGCGGAATTGAGCGCAGTAAATATGTTCGGACGCTTGCGCCCCGGACCCACTGCGCTCAATTCCGCCTACGCTTTTTCCGTATTCACATACGGTGAATCACAGCTCTCAACTGCGGTGACCCCCTGAGTGCGAGTGAGCGTCCGATATAACATCGCAGGGTGACTCGTAGAGCAAAAATCGTCTGCACCATCGGGCCTGCGACCGCCACGCCCGAGCGCATGGCCGGCCTGATCGACGCGGGGATGAACGTCGCCCGCATGAACTTCTCGCACGGCGCCCAGTCCGACCACGAGGCCGTGTACCAGATGGTCCGCGACGCCGCCGCGGCCGCCGGGAAGCCCGTCGCGATCCTCGCCGACATGCAGGGCCCCAAGATCCGCCTCGGCACCTTCGCCAACGGCTCGGAGCAGTGGAACGCGGGCGACCGCATCAAGATCACCTCCGACGACATCGACGGCACCCACGACCGCGTGTCCTGCACCTACAAGAAGCTGCCGGCCGAGGTCACCAAGGGCGACCGCCTCCTGGTCGACGACGGCAAGCTGGCGCTCGAAGTGCTCGGCGCCGACGACACCGACGTCGAGTGCCTCGTCGTCGAGGGCGGCCCGGTCTCCAACAACAAGGGCCTGTCGCTCCCGAACGTGAACATCAGCGTCCCGGCACTCTCCGAGAAGGACATCTCGGACATGAAGTTCGCGCTGAACCTGGGCGTGGACCTCATCGCCATGTCGTTCGTGCGCACCCCCGACGACGTCCGCCTGGGCCACAAGGTCATGGACGAGGTCGGCGTGCGCCGCCCGATCATCGCGAAGATCGAGAAGCCCGAGGCCGTCGCGCGCCTCGAAGAGATCGTCCTGGCCTTCGACGGCGTCATGGTCGCCCGCGGCGACCTGGGCGTCGAGATGCCCCTCGACGAGGTCCCGATCGTGCAGAAGGAGATCGTGCGCCTCTGCCGCGAGAACGCGAAGCCGGTCATCGTCGCCACCCAGATGCTCGACTCGATGATCGAGAACGCCCGCCCGACCCGCGCCGAGGTCTCCGACGTCGCCAACGCCGTCCTCGACGGCACCGACGCCGTGATGCTCTCCGGCGAGACCTCGGTCGGCAAGTACCCGATCGGCACCGTCCGCACCATGGCGAAGATCGTGGAGACCACCGAGTGCGGCCCGATCCCGCTCGCCGAGCTCAAGCACGACCCGCGCACCAAGTCCGGCGCCGTCACGCACGCCGCCGCCGAGATCGCCGACGCGATCGGCGCGAAGGCCCTCGTCGCGTTCACGCAGACGGGTGACACCGTCAAGCGCCTCGCGCGCCTGAAGCCGAACCGCCCGATCTTCGGCCTCACCCCGATCGAGTCGGTCCGCAACCAGATGGCGCTCTCGTGGGGCACCGACGCGTACCTCGTCGAGCACGTCGACCACACCGACGCGATGTTCGCGCTGGTGGACAAGACCGTGCAGGAGCACCACCTGGCCGCCCCCGGCGACCTCGTGGTCATCGTGGCGGGCACCCCGGCGGGCACGCCGGGCTCGACCAACACGGTCCGGGTCCACCAGATCGGCTCCTGATGGTCGAGGTCCTCGTGGGCCAGGACGCCGTGGACTCGCTCCTCGGCGTCCTCGACCTGGAGCGCATCGACGCGGGCCTGTTCCGCGGGCCGCGCGCCGAGGTCGGCCTCCAGCGGGTCTTCGGCGGCCAGGTCGCCGGGCAGGCGCTGGTGGCCGCCGGGCGGACCGTCCCGGCCGACCGGCGCGTCCACTCGCTGCACGGGTACTTCGTGCGCCCCGGCGACTCGGACAGGCCGATCATCTACCAGGTCGAGAACATCCGCGACGGCCGCTCGTTCTCGGTGCGGCGCACCGTGGCCCTCCAGGGCGGGCAGACGATCTTCTTCATGTCCGCGTCGTTCCACACCGGCGAGCCGGGCCTGGAGCACGCGGACCCGGCCCCGCCGGACCTGCCCTCCCCTGAGTCGATCCCGCCGCTGAGCGAGCAGCTCAAGTCGCACCCGGACCGGCTCGGCATGTGGGCGCGGGTGCCGCGTCCGATCGACGTGCGGTACTTCGGCGGCTCGGGCTTCTCCGCCTCGGGGGAGCGCCCGGCCCTGGAGCGGCAGCGGGTGTGGATGAAGGCCGACGGGAAGCTCCCCGACGACCCGCTCATCCACGTGTGCGTGCTCACGTACGCCTCTGACCTGACGCTCCTGGACTCGGTCCTGTCCCGCCACGGCGCCGTCTGGGGCCCCGGCGGGTACCTCGGGACGAGCCTGGACCACGCCATGTGGTTCCACCGCCCGTTCCGGTTCGACGACTGGGTCCTGTACGACTCGGTCTCCCCGACCGCGGCCGACGGCCGCGGGCTCGCCCAGGGCCGCTTCTTCGACGCCGCGGGACAGTACCTCGCCTCCGCGACCCAGGAGGGCCTGCTCCGGCAGACCCCCGAATCACCTGGGGTCCCGTAGGCGGGCTCCCGCAATCCGGGAGCGTCCTGACGCACGGTGAGCACGCTGATTGAGGCTGATTTCACCGATTTCGAGGGGGTCGGTACCGGTAAGGGGCGAATGCTATGGTCGGCGTTCGTCCCCGGTACCGACCCCCATCGTCAGCAGCCGGTCCTGCCCGACCGGCTTGTCCCTGCCCGGTGAACCATTGCGGAGACCCGATTTATGCGTCTGACCAACGCGGAACAACAGGCGACGCCCAGCGGCGGCGCCCCCATACCGGCCCCAGCGGCCCCGACCCGGGAGCCCGGGTCGCGACCGGGCCACTGGCGGCCCGACATCGAAGGACTCAGAGCCCTGGCCGTGGGCGCGGTGATCGCGTCCCACATCGGCTTCTTCTATTCGGAAGGGGGCTTCGTCGGCGTCGACGTCTTCTTCGTCATCTCCGGCTTCCTCATCACCTCGCTGCTCCTGCGCGAGATCGACCGCACCGGCCGCGTCTCCATCACCGGGTTCTACGCCCGGCGCGCCGTGCGCCTCCTGCCCGCCGCCGCCGTGGTCCTCGCCGCGACCCTCGCGGCCGCCTGGATCTGGCTGCCGCGCACCAGGCTCCCCGACATCGCCACCGACGCCGCGGCCGCCGCGCTCAACGTCGTCAACATCCGCCTCGCCCGCGAGGGCACCGAGTACCTGAACGCGGACGCCGTGCCCTCGCCGCTCCAGCACTTCTGGTCCCTGGCGGTCGAGGAGCAGTTCTACCTCCTCTGGCCGCTCCTGCTCCTCGCCGTCGCGCTGCTCGCGCGCCGAATCTGGGGCGGGCGCTTCGCCCCCGAGGACCACCTGCGCCGCCGCCGCACCGCCGCGATCGCCGTGGTGCTCACCGCGATCGGCGCCGCCTCGCTCTACCTGAGCGCAACTCAGTCCGGCCCCGACCCGGTCTGGTCCTACTTCGGCATCCACACGCGCGCATGGGAGCTCGCCGCGGGCGCCGGGGTGGCCGTCGCCGCCGCGCGCCTGAAGCGCCTGCCCGCGTGGGCCGCCGCGGTCGGCTCCTGGGCGGGCCTGGGCCTCATCGTCGCCTCCGTGTTCCTCATCGGCGAGCGCACCACGTTCCCGGGCACCGCCGCGGCCCTCCCCGTCGCGGGCACCGCCCTCGTCATCGCCGCGGGCTGCGCGCCGCACCGCTTCGGCGCCACGACGCTGCTCGGGATCGCGCCCGCCCAGTACGTCGGGAAGATCTCCTACGGCCTGTACCTGTGGCACTGGCCGCTGGTCATGATCGGTCCCGCGATGCTCGGTGTCGAGGAGCCGCGCCTGCGCCACTACCTGGTGCTCATGGCCGCCGCGTTCCTGCTCTCCGTCGCCACGTTCCACCTGGTGGAGAACCCGATCCGGACCCGCAAGACCCTCGTCCAGGTGCCCTCGCGGGCCCTCGCCATGGGCGGCGGGCTCATCACCGGCGCGCTCGCCCTGTCGATCCTCGCCTCGCTCCAGCCGATGCCCGCGGCCTCCAACGAGGAGGCCGCCGAGATCACCGGCGACGACGCCACCGTGTGGGACCTCCTCGACGAATCCTCCGATGTGGACACCGTCCCGGCGAACCTCACGCCCGCGCTGGAGGACGCGAAGCTCGACGAGCCCGCCCTCTACGACGACGGCTGCGTCGTCGAGCGCGACGACCCGAACGTGGACGAGGACTGCTGGTACGGCGACCCCGACGGCGACAAGACCCTCGTCCTGTTCGGCGACTCCCATGCCGCCCAGTGGTTCCCGGCCGTCAACCAGCTCGCCGAGGCCGCCGGATGGCGCCTGCTCGCCATGACCAAGGCCAACTGCTCCGTCCCCGACGTGCGCGAGTACGACCCGAAGCTCGAACGCGAGTACACCGAGTGCCCCGAGTGGAAGGACGGCGTCTACGACCTCCTCGACGACGTCGAGCCCGACGCCGTGGTCGCCGCGACCTACGACGACAAGGACGTCCTCGCCGACGACCCCGACGAGGCGTGGACCGACGGCTGGGTCGACAGCGTCGAGCGCCTGGAGGAGTCCGCGGACGAGGTCTACTACCTCGCCGACTCGCCCGACCTCGGCGAGGACGTCCCCGACTGCCTCGCCCAGAACCCGCAGGACGCCACCAACTGCGTCGGGCGGCTCGACGACGCCGTCATCAAGCCCGACCGCCGCGCCGACACCGAAGCGGCCCTGGAGGACGCGGGCGCCCACGTCGTGGACCCGATCCCGTGGATGTGCGACGTGGACGAGGGCACCTGCCCCGTCGTCGTCGGCAACCTCCTGGTCTACCGCGACTCCAACCACCTCGCGGCCCGCTTCGTCGCCGAGCTCGCACCGCAGCTCGCGACCGCGATCCCGCTCGAACCGGCGGAGTCGGTGTACGACCCGGAATCGCAGTAGGCAGCAGAGTCGCAGTGACAACCTGCACAGGCAGGACCCGAGGCGGGCCTACCGTCGCACGACGGTAGGCTCACCTCTATCCACAAGCGGCACAAAAGGAGTCAACCCGGATGGAGCGCGTCGCGCCCTGGCTCAGAGCCGTCAACACGGTCCTCACCCCCGCCATCGCAGGCCGCCGCAAGAAGGTCGACCGCCTCGTCGAGCGCGCCGTCCGCGACGCCGAGAGCCGCACCGGCTCCACCGCCCGCGGCGACGACGAGTTCACCGACGACATGCGGGCCCTCCTCCACGCCTACGCCGAGGTCCCCGGCCTCACCCCCGTCGGCTGGCTCGGCGCCGTCCAGGAGGTCACCGACCGCATCGAGAACCGCCTGCGCATCCGCAAGCTCCACGCCCTCAACCCCGAGATCGCCGACGAGCGGATCGACCGCCCCATCGTTGTCACCGGCGTCCCCCGCACCGGCACCACGCTCCTCCAGCGCCTCCTCGCCGTCCCCGTCGGCAACCGCTCGCCCCTGCTCCACCAGCTCATGCACCCCGACCTCCCCGGCGCCCCCGACCACGACCACCGCCGCCGCACCGAACGCACCGTCGACGCCATGCACAAGGCCGTCCCCACCTTCGGCGCCCTCTACGACATGCACCCCGACAAGCCCGACTCGTGCATCTGGGTCCTCCCGCACGGCGTCGGCCACCTCGTGCGCATCCACCCGCCCGGCTACGTCCAGTGGATGCTCGACCGCGACGCCGCCCCCGACTACCGCTACCTCAAGCAGACCCTCCAGGTCCTCCAGCACGGCGGCCCCAAGCGCCGCTGGGTCCTGCGCGCCCCCGCCCACCTGTGGAGCCTCGGGCCTCTCATGAAGGCCTTCCCCGACGCGCAGATCGTGTGGACCCACCGCGAGCCCGCCGACGCCCTCGCCTCGCTGTGCTCCATGACCGAGACCGCCATGGCCGTCAACACCACCGAGGCCGACCCCGGCGACATCGGGCGCCTGTGGCTCGGCCTCCTCGCCACCGGCACCGACCGGGCCCGCACCGAGCGCGCCCGCCTCCCCGCCTACACCGTCATCGACGTCCCCTACCGCCACCTCACGACCGAGGCGCCCCGCCAGGTCCCCGCGCTCTTCCAGCGCCTCGGCCTCCCCTGGGGCCTCGCCGAGCAGGCCGCCCTCGACGCGGCCCTCGCCACCCGCCCCCGCGGCCACCGCTACGACCTCGCCCGCTACGGCCTCGGCCAGGCGGAGGTCGACTACGCGCTGGCCGACTACAAGCGGATCTACGGGGCGTTCCTCTAGCGGCGGGGCTCCGGGGCCTCTAGAGCCGCAGGGAGAACGCCCACAGCCGCACGTCCGGCAGCGGCGACCAGTCGAGCGCGGGCTCGCGCTCGAAGCCGAGCTTCCGGTAGATCCGGTGCGCCGTGGTCATCGTCTGCTGCGAGCACAGCACCATGCGCTTCGTGCCGGCCTCCCGCGCGAGTTCGACGCACGCCGCCGCCAGCGCGGACCCGACCCCGCGTCCGCCCGCGGCCGGGTCGACGGCGAGCATCCGGATCTCGGCCTCGCCGTCGCCGCCCAGCTCCATGAGCGGGCTTCCGGGGAACGCGAGGGTCACGCCGCCGAGCAGCCGCTCCCCGTCGACCGCGACGAGCACGGTGGCGTTGGCGGCCCGGTGCGCGACGTCGCGCAGGTGCGGTGTGTAGCCGTCGTCGAGCCCTCCGATGAGGAAGCCGCCCTTGAGGTAGGAGTCGACGGTGAGGTCGCCGAGGGCGTCGTGCTCGCTCGGGAGCACCGGCCGGATCTGGAACGCGCTGTCAGAAGTCACCCGGGAATTCTGCCCCGCCGGGCCGGTATCCGCCATCGGGAATCCGACGGGGGTTCCGGCGGGCGGCGCACCTGGTCACAGCGCCGATGCATGATCCGCGTCCGAAAGGGTATCCGTCCGTATGACCGCACCGAAGGGGGTACGGAAACCATGGGCGCTTTCGACAAAGCGAAGGACCAGGCCGAGCAGATGAAGGGCCGCGCCAAGGAGAAGTTCGGTGACGCCACCGACAATGAGAGCCTCGAAAACGAGGGTCGCGCGGACGAGCTCAAGGGCAAGGCGAAGGAGAAGTGGCACGACCTCAAGGAAGAGGCCGACGACAAGCTCCACGACGCCAAGGAGCGCATGGCCGGCAGGGACCGGGACGAGCGCTGACCGAGACGCTGAAGGGGCCGGGGCGAACACGTCCCGGCCCCTCGCGTGCGTCTACTTGCGGCGCGGGGGCGCCACGGTCTCGCGGACCACGATGTGGGTGCCGAGGACGACCCGGTCCTCCACTTCGGGTCCCCTGTGGAGGGCGAGGCGCACGGCCTCGCGACCCAGCTGCTCGTGGGGGACGTGGACCGTCGTCAGCGCGGGGGTGAGGTCGGAGGCCAGGGGGATGTCGTCGAAGCCGACGACGGACATGTCCTCGGGGACGCGCACGCCCGCTTCGCGCAGGGCCTTGAGGACTCCGGCGGCGACCATGTCGGTGGCGGCGAAGACCGCGGTGACGTCGTCGCGTTCGGCGATGAGCTTCCGGGTCAGCTCGTGCCCGCTGGCCTTGGAGAACGACCCGGGGAGGATGAGCGACTCGTCCACTTCCACGCCGTGGTCGGCGTGGGCGCGTTTGAATCCGCGGATGCGCTCGTCGGTGGTGGTCAGACCCTCGCCGAAGCCCATGTAGCAGATGCGGCGGTGCCCGGCCGACAGCAGGTGCGAGGCCATGGCGTACGCGCCGCCCTCGTTGTCGTAGTGGACGACGGTGGCGGGCACGTCGTCGCCGGGGGAGGGCCGCCCGCACAGGACGAGCCGCGAGCCGGAGCGGTCAAGCGCGGTCGCGAAGTACCGCATGCGCTCCTGGTAGTGCTCGTTGTCCCAGGCGCCGCCGACGACGATGACGGCCTCGGCGTGCTGCTCGCGCATGAGCTCGACGACGGCGAGCTCCCGCTCGGGGTCGCCGTGGGTGGTGCACAGGAGGCACAGGCGGCCTTCGGAGGCGGCCTGCTGCTCGACGCCGCGCGCGATGTACGCGTAGAAGGGCCCGGTGACGTCGTCGACGACGAACGCGACGGTCTTGGTGGTCGCGCCCGCGAGGGCCCGGGCGTGGGCGTTCACCACGTAGTCGAGGTCGCGCATGGCGCGCAGGACCTTCGAGCGGGTCGCGGGCGCCACCGGGTAGTTCCCGGCGAGGACCCGCGAGACCGTCGGCACCGACACGCCCGCGCGGGCGGCGACGTCCCTGATGGTGGGGCGCTTCGCGGTGTCGGCATTCGACTTCTTGGGCACAGGGGTCCTTCTCTCACCGGTTGGGATGCGACGGGTCCGCACTCAGGGTAGTTCACACGGTGGACGACCGCGGAGCGCGAACCCGCCGCATCGTGTTTACTCGCCCGCTCGGAAGCCCAGCGTGAACGCGGTGGCGCGCGGCAGGAGGCGGTGCTCGGGGAGCACGCCGGGGCCGCACGCGGCCGAGCCCATGCCCTGGAGGTCCGCGTCCAGGTTCACGTAGACGCGGTCGCGTTCGGCCAGGTCGGTGCGGTGCCTCGCCGCCTCCAGGTCCTCGCTCGTCCACGGCCGCACCGTGAGCGCGAACTGCGGCGCGCCGTAGACGGTGAGCGCGGGGCCCCCGGCGGCGGCCAGGCGGGCCCAGCGCACGTCGATGCGGGAGCCGTTCTCCTGCGGGAACACGTACGGCGTCTGGAGTCCGGCCACGGTGGACCGGAACCGGCCGACCCGGGCGGCGTCCCTCGTGTCCGCGTAGGCTTCGCCGGGGCCGCCGCCGAACCACGTGACGTCGCCGAACGCCTTCGGCAGCGAGGCGCGCACGCCCAGGCGCGGCAGCGGGAAGTCCCACTCGCCCTCGGGGTCGACTTCGACGGTGAGCCACAGGACGCCGCCGGTGTGGGTCCACCGGTAGACGGCGCCCATGCCGATCTCGGCGCCTCCGGCGGCGACGCGGGTGGTGACGGCGAGGCCGTCGTCCCCGGCGTCGATCCCGAGGACCTTGTGCTCCAGGCGGTGCAGACCCACGGCGTTGTCGCGCCACTTGTCGGCGAGGGGCGCGTGCCAGGACCGGAGGTCGTTGTCGGTGGGCGCGCGCCACAGGTCCAGGCGCGGCCCTTCGATCTCCAGGCCGCCGAGCGCGGTGAGGCGCCCGTACGCGTCGAACTCGGCGTCCCCGAGCAGGTACCCGCGGTCGGCGGCGGAGGCCGCGAGCGTGGCGGATCCAGGCGCGGGTGCGGCGGCAGCGGCGAGCTGCCCTTGGCCCCAGGCGATCTCGTGCCCGGCGGCGGCCCACGGCTCGTCCTTCGCGAGGACGGCCCGCACGGTCAGCCACCGCTCGCCGCGCGGGTCGGCGAGCTCGCCGACGCCCGCCGGGAACGGCACGATCGCGGCGTTCCCGGGCGCGAGCGCCGGAAGGTCGAGGCGCCCTTCGTGCTCGGGCTCCCCGCCGTCCTCGACGGCCCACGTGAACTCCAGGTCGCCGGTGTCGGCGAAGTCGCGGAGGTTCTCCACGGTGATCCGCCGCGAGCCGGCGTCCACGGTGATGCGGACGGGCTCGACCACCTTCTTGAACTCGATGAGGCCGGGGGAGGGCTCGCGGTCGGGGAAGACGAGGCCGTCGACGACGAAGTTCCCGTCGTGGAGCGGCTCGCCGAAGTCGCCGCCGTACGCGAACCACTCGCGGCCGTCCTCGGTGCGCATGCGCACGCCGTGGTCGATCCACTCCCAGATGAACCCGCCCTGGCAGCGCTCGTGCTGCTCGAACAGGCGCTGGTACTCGGTCATGCCGCCGGGGCCGTTGCCCATGGCGTGCGCGTACTCGCAGAGGATGAACGGGATGTTCCGGCGGTGCTCGTCGAGCGCGGGGTCCTTCGTAGGCGCCTCGGTCTTCTGCCCGATGCGGTCGGTCTCGGCGTGGTCGGGGTACATGCGGGAGTAGACGTCGACGTACCCGGAGTCCCAGTCGCCCTCGTAGTGGATGGGCCGGGACGGGTCGCGGTCCTTGGCCCACGCGGACATCGCGGCGAGGTTCTGCCCGGTGTGGGACTCGTTGCCGAGCGACCACATGATGACCGACGGGTGGTTCTTGTCACGCTCGACCATGCGCGCCATGCGGTCGAGGTACGCCTCGCGCCACATCGGCACGTCGCTCGGGTTGTCGCGCCAGTCGTAGAAGAAGAACCCGTGGGTCTCCAGGTCGCACTCGTCGACGACCCACACGCCGATCTCGTCGCACAGGTCGAGGAACCGGCGGTCCGGCGGGTAGTGGCTGGTGCGCACGGCGTTCACGTTGTGCCGCTTCATGACCTCCAGGTCGCGGCGCATCGTCTCGACCGAGAGGGTCCGGCCGTGGTCGGGGTCCCACTCGTGGCGGTTGACGCCGCGCAGGAGGATCCGCTTCCCGTTGACCTTGAGGAGGCCGTCCTCGATCTTCACGGTGCGGAACCCGATCCGCAGCGAGACGCGCTCGCTCTCGGTCGCGACCTCGGCGTCGTACAGGCGGGGCGTCTCGGCCGTCCACGGCTCCACCGCCAGCGAGACGGTCTCGCCCGCAGCGATGTCGATCCCCAGCTCCGGCACCGAGACCCGCGCACCCTCGGGGGCCTCGACGCGGAGCGTCCCGCGGCCAGTGCGGTGGTCGTAGTCGGCGTGCGCGAACACGTCCTCGATGCCGCCCTCGGGGCGGTGCACGAGCGACACGGGCCGGAAGATCCCCGACAGCCACCACATGTCCTGGTCCTCCAGGTACGAGGCGGCCGACCACTGGTGGACGCGGACGGCGACGGTGTTCTCGCCCGCGCGCACGTGATCGGTGGCGTCGAACTCGGTGGGCAGGCGCGAGCCCTTGCCGTCGCCGAGGCGGACCCCGTTGACCCACACCGCGAACGCCGAGTCCACGCCCTCGAAGCGCAGCACGGTGCGGCCCGTGGCGGGCCAGTCGGCGGGGAGGGTGAAGACGCGGCGGTACTCGCCGGTGGGGTTCGCGTCCGGGACCCGCGGCGGATCGACCGGGAACGGGTAGACCACGTTCGTGTAAGCGGGCTTCCCGTACGGCGCGTCGCCGTCGAGGTCGTGCATCTGCCACATCGACGGCACCGCGAGGACGTCCCACGCCCCCGCGTCGAACCCGGGGTCCTCGAACCCCTCGGCGACGTCGTGCAGCCCCGCGGCCAGGCGGAACCGCCAGTCGCCGTCGAGGCTCAGCGCGGCGGCGTCGGAGGCCAGCGCCGCCCGGGGACCGCGCCGCCCGCTGCCGGGGCTAACGCTTTCCACGTAGGTGAAACCGGTCTGACTCATGAATCAGCTTCCCTCTCCAGTAAATGGGCCGTTCCCGTCGGGCTGCCGCGCTCCAGCACGGCCGCCTCGTCTCGGTCCGACGGGAGGAGTCCGACCATTGTCCGCCATGATCCGGCCGACCGCATCCGGCCAGGTCCCGGCAGTGCCGCAGGTGTAGATACCGGTTTCCATCCTAGGGTCCTCGACCCAGGCCGCCGCAACAAGGGGGCCCGCGCCCAGTCGATCGACGGATACGGACGTCGGCCGCCGGTGCTACCTTGACGCAGGCGCGAACCGCGCCACGCCCGCACCCGCAGCACACCCCGCCTGCGCCCGTCCGCCGAGGAGCCCGCCCATGAGCGAGCGTTTCAACACCCGCGCCGCACTCGCCGTCGTCGTCACCGTCTTCTGCTGGGCCTCCGCGTTCGTCTCCATCCGCGACGCCGGACAGCACCTCGACGCCGGCCCCCTCGCCCTCGGCCGCGCCGCCACCGCCGCCGTCGTCCTCCTCGCCGTCTGGGCCCTGCGCCGCGAAGGACTCCCCAGCCGCAAGGCCTGGCCCGGCATCGCCACCGCCGGCGTCCTCTGGTTCGGCGTCTACATGGTCGCCCTCAACTGGGGCGAGCAGCTCGTCGACGCCGGCACCGCCGCCCTCATCGTCAACATCGGGCCCATCCTCATGGCCCTCCTCGGCGGTTGGATCCTCAAAGAAGGGTTCCCGCCCCGCCTCTTCCTCGGCATCGCCGTCGCCTTCGCGGGCGTCGCCGTCGTCAGCCTCTCCATGAGCCAGCACGGCACCACCTCCGTCCTCGGCGTCCTCTTGTGCCTCGTCTCCGCGATCGCCTACGCCGTCAGCGTCGTCGTGCAGAAGCCCACCCTCAAGCACTGCACCTCACTCCAGTTCACCGCCTTCGGCAACGCCATCGCCGCGGTCCTGTGCCTCCCCTTCGCCCCGCTCCTGTTCCGCCAGCTCGGCGACGCCCCGGCCTCCGCGACCCTCCACGTCCTCTACCTCGGCCTGTTCCCCACCGCGCTCGCCTTCCTCACCTGGGGCTACGCGCTGCGGTTCACCACCGCCGGAAAGATGGGCGCGACCACGTACGTCGTCCCCGCGATCGTCGTCCTCATGTCCTGGGCGCTCCTCGGCGAGATCCCCACCTGGCTCACCCTCACCGGCGGCGCGCTCGCCCTTGTCGGCGTCGCCATCTCCCGCTCCGGCGGCCGCGCGGACAAGAAGGCCGCGCCGCCCGCCGCACCCGCCGAAGAGGTCACGACCACCTAGAGGCCCTTCCCTACTCGAACCGCTCCGCCAAGCGGCCGAGGCGCTCCCTCCAAGCCGCCTTGGCCGCCGCGGCCGCCTCCGCCGACGCCAGCTTCGCGACCTCCACCTGCACCGCCGTCCGGTCGCCCTTCGCCGTCAGATTGGCGTGCACCCGGCTCCCGTCCGACGCGTCGAACCGCACCGACTTCGGCGGCGACGCGCTCCGCTGCGTCAACTCCACGTCCCCCAGCCACACCGCCTGCGCCTCCGGGTCCGCCAACTGCTCGAACGCCGCCCCGATCGGGCCCGCCACGGTCTTCGACGCCGACGCGCTGAACGTCCCGTCCGGCCGCTGCCCCGGCTCCCGCAGCCCCCGCTCCTGCTCGTACCCCACGGTGATCGACTGCGCCCACCACCCGTCGATCTCGAACTCGCCCACCAGGAGCCGCGCGATCGCCGCATGCTCCAGGTCCGCCGCGCCCCGCTCGTCGAGCAGCCGCAGCCACGTCTGCCAGTCCGCGCCCGTCGCCTCGATCAGGGCCTGGTCGGACATCGAATCCCGCCGCCGCGCCGTCGAATCACCCATGCGCCCAGCCTAAAACCGACCGCGCCCACAGACGCCCGAAAACGTGATTCCTCCGCATAACAAGGGTTCCGTCCCTATTCGCGAATGAAGGGCAATAAAGTTCCGTCCCATACCGACTCGGAACGGAGCCCGAATGAACCCTGCGCGCCTCGCGGCCGCGGCGCTGGCCGCCACCGCCGCCCTCGTCCTCCTCCCGGCCGCCGCCCAGGCCGAGCCCTGGCCCGCCGACTATGCGGCCCTCGGCGACTCGTACTCCTCCGGGACCGGCGCGGGGGACTACTTCGACGAGGAGTGCCTGCGCTCCGACCTCGCCTACCCGCGGCTGCTCGCCAACGGCGTCGGCGCGGACCTCCGGTTCGCGGCGTGCTCGGGCGCGACGGCCGCCGACCTCCTCGCCGAGCAGCTCGGCGCGCTCGACGCCGGGACCGACCTCGTCACGGTCACCATCGGCGGCAACGACATCGGCTGGACCGAGGCCGTCGCCGCGTGCCTGACGCCGCTCATGGACTGCACCGGCAAGATCGAGGCCTCCGAGACGCTCATGCGCGGCGAGCTGCCGGGCCTGCTCGACGGCGTCTACGGCGCCATCGCCGACCGCGCCCCGCGCGCCGAGGTCCTCGTGCTGGGCTACCCGCGGCTGTTCAACGCGCGCACCACGTGCGGCGCGCTCCACCAGCCGTCGGTCGCCGAGCAGGCCCGGATGAACGAGGCCGCCGACGTCCTCGCCGACGTGCTCGGCGCCGCCGCCGCGGACCACGGGTTCACCTACGTCGACGTGCGCGAGTCCTTCGCCGACCACGCCGTCTGCGACGACGTGCCCTACCTGCACGGCCTGCGCTACCCGGCCGCGGAGTCGTTCCACCCCAACGCCCTCGGCCACGCCAACGGCTACTACCCGGCCGTCGCCAGGGCCCTGTGAGCGAGCGGCGGGGCGGTTCGCCCGCCCCGCCGCACCCACCGCTAGAACGATAAGTGTAAATTTCCCGATTTGTTGGCGTCCGAGGGTTCCCCGCAAGTTACCGGCGAGTTCACAATATGGGCACGTCTTCCCCCGACTCGCGAAGGACCTCCCATGGACCGACTCAGACGATCAACGGTGACCGTCGCCGCCGCCCTCGCCGCCCTCCTCATCGCCCCCGCCGCCGCGGCGCAGGCGCAGCAGACCGAGTACGTGGCCCTCGGCGACTCCTACTCCTCCGGCTCGGGCGCCGGGCCCTACACCGACGCGGCCTGCCAGCGCTCGAACAAGGCCCATCCCGCGCTCCTCGCCGCCGACCTCGGCGCCGAGTTCACCTTCGTCGCCTGCGGCGGCGCCACCACCGACGACGTGCTCGCGAACCAGGTCCAGGCCCTCGACTCAGGGACCGACCTCGTCACGATCGGCATCGGCGGCAACGACATCGGCTGGACCGACGCCGTCATCGCGTGCATCACCCCATTCAAGAACTGCACCCCCGCGATCGAGGAGTCCGAGCGCCGGGCCACCCAGGAGCTCCCCGCGAAGCTCGACGCGGTCTACTCGGAGATCGAGTCGCGCGCCCCCGACGCGGAAGTGCTCGTCACCGGCTACCCGCGGCTGTTCGCCGCCCGCAACACCTGCGACGCGCTCGGCTCCATCAGCATCGCCGAGCAGGCCCGCATGAACCAGGGCGCCGACCTGCTCTCGGGGGTCATCCAGGCCGCCGCCGAGGACCACGGGTTCACCTATGTGGACGTGCGCGACGAGTTCACCGGCCACGAGATCTGCTCGCGCACACCGTGGCTGCACGGGTTCACGATCCTCGACGTCCCCTACCACCCGAACGCCGCCGGGCACGCCTCCGGCTACTACCCGGCGCTCCTCGGCGCACTCTAGAGGCGCCTCCTGGAACCGGCGCCTCCCGGACCGCGCCTCCCCGAACCTGTCTCCTCCTCCGAAAAAGCGGGCCCGGACGCTTCGGCGTCCGGGCCCGCGATCGTCTACGCCTGCAACGCGAGCGCCAGCGGATGCACGGCCGCCGCGCCCGCCTCCCGCAGCCGCATCGCCGCCACGGTCGCCGTCCACCCGGAGTCGCGCACGTCGTCGACGAGCAGGATGCTCGCCGCCGGGACCGGGAAGTCCACGGTGAACGCGTCGAGCACCTGGTGCAGCCGCTGCGCGCTGTTCGCGCGGTGCTGCCCGGACATCGCGCCCGGCGTGCGGCCCAGCGCCCCGAGGTACTCCATGCGGCCCAGCTTCGCGATCCGCTCCGCGAGCCCGTTCACCAGGCGCGGGCGCGACAGCGACCCGGTCGAGACGACCGCGGAGGGCCGGTCGGCCCAGTCCCACGCGGCGAGGACCTTGACGACCGCGCCGAACACGTCGTCGGGCACGTCCCGGTCCGCGCCGTCGCCCAGCAGCGCCCGCAGCGGCCCGCCCCAGCCGATGTCCGACAGCCGCGCGAGCGCCCGTCCCGGCTCGGCCCCCACCTCCGGCGCGATTTTCCCCTTCAGGTCGACCCCCATCGCCTGCATCCCCGTGGGCCACATGCGCTTCGGCTCCACCGCGACACCGGGCTTCGACAGTGCCGCCGCCGCGCCCTCGGCGGCCTCCGACGACACCGCCGCGGTCGCGCGCTCGCCCGTGCAGTTGTCGCACCGCCCGCACGGCGCGGCCTCCGCGTCGTCCAGCTCGGTCCGCAGGAACTCCAGGCGGCACCGGTCGGTGGCCTCGTACGCGAGCATCCGCTGCTGCTCGTGGCGCCGCGCGGCGGCGACCTTCGCGTACCGCTCGCCGTCGTAGGTCCACGGCATGCCCGTGGCCTCCCAGCCGCCCTTGACGCGCCGCACCGCCCCGTCCACGTCGAGGACCTTGAGCATCATCTCCAGCCTGGTGCGCCGCAGGTCGACCCGCGTCTCCAGGGCCGCAGTGGACAGCGCCCGGCCCTCCGCTTCGAGCACGTCGAGCGTGCGCCGGACCGCGTCCTCCGCGGGGAACGACAGCGACCCGAAGTAGTCCCAGATCGCGCGGTCCTCGGCGCCCGGCAGGAGCACCACCTCGGCGCGGTCGCGGGCGCGGCCCGCGCGGCCGATCTGCTGGTAGTACGCCACGGGCGACGACGGCGCTCCCAAGTGGACGACGAACCCGAGGTCGGGCTTGTCGAAGCCCATGCCGAGCGCACTGGTGGCGACGAGCGCCTTGATGCGGTCGTTGAGGAGGTCGTCCTCGCGGGCGAGGCGCTCGGCGTTGTCGGTGCGGCCGGTGTAGGAGGCGACGGCGTGGCCGCGGCTGCCGAGGTAGTCGCTCACTTCCTCGGCTGCGGCGACGGTGAGCGTGTAGACGATCCCGGACCCGGCGAAGCGCGGCAGGGCCTCGTCGAGCCAGGCGAGGCGGTGCGCGTTGTCGGGGAGGTCGGCGACGGCCAGGTGGAGCGACTCGCGGTCGAGGGTGCCGCGCAGCACGAGCGTGGGCGTGCCGGGCCGGTCGAGCTGCTCGGCGATGTCGTCGGAGACGCGGGCGTTCGCGGTCGCGGTGGTCGCCAGGACCGGGACGCGCTCGGGGAGGTCCTCGATGAACGTCGCGATGCGCCGGTAGTCGGGCCGGAAGTCGTGGCCCCAGTCGGAGATGCAGTGGGCCTCGTCGACGACGAGCATTCCGCATCCGGCCGCGAGCTTGGGGAGCTGGTGGTCGCGGAACGCCGGGTTGTTGAGGCGCTCGGGGCTGATGAGGAGCACGTCCACGGCGTCCTCGGCGATGGCCTCGGCGATCGCGTCCCAGTCCTCGGGGTTCGCGGAGTTGATGGTGCGGGCGCGGATGCCCGCGCGCTCGGCGGCCTCGATCTGGTTGCGCATGAGCGCGAGGAGCGGCGAGACGATGACGGTGGGGCCCGCGCCGCGGCGGCGCAGCAGCGCGGTCGAGGTGAAGTAGACCGCGGACTTGCCGAACCCGGTGCGCTGCACGAGGAGCACGCGGCGACCGGGGTCGTCGGGCCCGCCCGTGCAGAGCGATTCGATCGCCCTCCACTGGTCGTCGCGCAGGCGCGCGTGCTCGCCCGCGAGCGCGCGGAGCAGCGCTTCGGCTTCGTCTCTGAGTGTCTCCGTGGTGCTTCCCGCCATGGCCACTGTTCTACAGCACTGGTACGACGGCGGTGGGACCCGCTAGGCTCGGGCCGATGCACATCGACGCACCGATCGAAGTCCCGTGGAAGTCCGGCGCCTGGACGTCGCTGCCGGTGTCGGCCGAGGAGGCCGGGGGGCGGCTGCGGGTGACCGCGGCCGAGGGCAGCGACGCGTGGCGGCACACCGGCTACGGGTTCGTCCACGACAACGAGCACGCGCTCCTGGAGGAGTGGGACCGGGAACGGGCCGTTGAGGTTTCGTTCATCGCCGACTACGACGCGCAGTTCGACCAGGCGGGCCTGATGGTCCGCATCGACGCCGAGCGGTGGATCAAGACCGGCGTCGAGTACGCCGACGGCGCCCTCCAGCTCGGCGCGGTCGTCACCGACGGCCGCTCCGACTGGTCCACCGCGCCGGTCCCCGAATGGGCGGGCCGCGAAGTGACGATGCGCGCCACGCGCTTCGGCGACGCGGTCGTCGTCCGCGCCCGCGCCGCGGGCCCCGACGGCGACCCCGGGCCCTGGCGCCTGGTCCGCCTCGCCCCGCTCGACCCGGGCGCCACCGCCTCGGCGGGCCCGTACTGCGCCGCGCCCTCCCGCGCGGGCCTCACGGTCTCGTTCACCTCGTGGCGCCTCACTGAACCCGACGCCGACCTGCACTGACCCGCGGCCGCTCTGCGCGGCCCGCCGCCTCGCCGGGCGACCGCCATCGCCGCTCCGCGCGATCCGCGTCACCGCATCGGGCCGCCCGCCGCGGCTCCGCGCTTCGTGGCCGCCTGCATGGCACTGCGCAGCCTCGCTCGCCTCGCGGCGAGCGAGGCTCGCGTTTTCGCCTGTGGCGCTTGATGTCGGACCCCTGGGGTACTTTTGCGCCAGGGGTCCCTTAGACCGGGCAAATCATGATTTATCGGGTTATGTCTGGTCTTCTGTGTCGCCGGGTGCCTCGTCGTCCAGTTCGGCGGCGAGGAGCTTGAGGTCGTAGACCGACATGCGCTGCGACTTGTCGGCCCGGCCGCGGGTGTTCACCGTCACGCCGTCCTCGCGGAGGAGGTCGGGGACGTCCTTGCCGGTGCGGCCGTCGGCCCAGCGGAAGCCGTCCGAGACCGTGCCGCCCGCAGTCAGCACCCGGTAGGCCCGGGCCACGTCGCCGTCGCGCATGTACGCCCCGACCTGCCGCGGCCCCGTGCCGATGAGCTCGGCGAGGTCGCCGTACGAGGTCCAGGTGCCGTCCGGCAGCGCTTCGACGACCCGCTTCACCAGGTCCCAATCCTGCTCGCTCGTCATGCCCGCGAGCCTAACGGCCCGCGGCATCGCGTCCGCCGGGACCGCACCCGGCTCCGCCGGGCGGCGCCCCGCGCGGCCCTCCATCCGAGCCCCGCGCGGCCGACCGCCCGCCCCTTCGCGGCCGACCGCCCGCGCTCCGCGCGCCCGGCCCGCCGCGCCCGGGGCCACTGGCCCGACCGCGGCCCGCTACCGGCGGCCCACGTGGTGTTAACGTCGATGCAGACAGGGGAGCCGAATGGCTGAGAGTGCGGAACCGACCGCAGACCCTCACACCTGATCCGGGTAATACCGGCGGAGGAAGTCGTCGTGTGCCGCTGTCGCGCTGTGTACCCATCACTTGAAAGGCAAAGCCCATGCCTGCTGACAGCACCCTCCACGCCCCCGGGCGCTGGCGCACCGTCGACATCCTCACCTGCGCCGTCCTCGCCGTCGCCTTCGGCGTCGTCTTCTGGGCCTGGAACTTCGTCTGGGCCGGCGTCGACCCCGCGCTGACCTTCTTCCCGCCGCTCGCGGGCATCCTCTACGGCGTCTGGCTCATCCCCGCCGTCCTCGCCCCGCTCATCGTCCGCCGCGCCGGCGCCGGCCTGCTCACCGAAGCCCTCGCCGCCACCGTCTCCGCCCTCCTCGGCTCCGTCTGGGGCCTCCTCGTCGTCTACCAGGGCCTCGTGCAGGGCCTCGGCGGCGAACTCGCCTTCGCCGCGGGACGCTACCGCCGCTACGGCACCGCCACCGCCGTCGCCGCGGGCGCCCTCGCCTGCTTCGCCGCCACCCTCTGGGACGTCTTCGTCTACTACCCCACCTACGACCTCTGGGCCTACAAGGTCCCCTACATCGCCTTCGCCATGCTCTCCGGCGCGATCGTCGCCGGGCTCGGCTCCAAGGCCCTCGTCAAGGCCATGCTCCCCACCGGCGTCCTCGACCGCTTCCCCGCCGGGCGCGAACGGGCCCGCATCTGACGTGATCCCCGTCGAGTTCCGCGGCTTTGCCTGGCGCCACGCCGGACGCCGCGCCCAGGCCGTCACGGACGTCGACCTCCGCGTCGAGCCCGGCGAGCGGGTGCTCCTGCTCGGCCCCTCCGGGTCGGGCAAGTCCACCCTGCTCGCCGCGCTCGCCGGCCTCCTCACCGACGACGCGGGCGACCAGGACGGCGACGTCCTCCTCGACGGCAAGCCCGCCGCCGACCAGCGCGGCCGCGTCGGCATCCTCTTCCAGGACCCCGAGACGCAGCTCGTCATGGCCCGCGCCGGAGACGACGTGGCCTTCGGCCTGGAGAACCAGGCCGTCCCCCGCGCCGACATCTGGCCCCGCGTCCACGACGCGCTCCGCGCCGTCGGCTTCCCCTACGGCCCCGACCGCGACACCCACGCCCTCTCCGGCGGCGAGCAGCAGCGCCTGGCCCTCGCCGGGGTCCTCGCCCGCCGCCCCGAGCTGATCCTCCTCGACGAACCCACCGCGAACCTCGACCCCCAAGGCGCCCAAGACGTCCGCGACGCACTCCGCACCGCCCTCGCCGACTCCGGCGCCACGCTCATCGTCGTCGAGCACCGCGTCGCCGACATCCTCGACCTCGTCGACCGCGTCATCGCCCTCGGACCGGGGGGTCGGCTCCTCGCCGACGGGCCCGCCGCCCGCGTCCTCGCCGAGCACGGCGAGACCCTTGCCGCCCAAGGCGTCTGGGTGCCGAACGCCCCGCTTCCCCACCGGCCGCCGGGCACGCCCGGCGGTCTCGCGCTGCGCGCCGACGACCTCGCGCTCACCCACCCCGGCGCCTCGCAGCCCGCCCTCGACGGCGTCTCCTTCGACCTCCGCGCAGGCGAACTCCTCGCCGTCACCGGCCCCAACGGCGCCGGGAAGTCCACCCTTGCGCTCCTCGCCGGGGGCCTCGCCCGCCCCGACCGCGGCGCCGCCACCGTTCCTGGGGAGCGGCGGCCCCTCCACCGCCTGCCCGCGCGGCGCCTCGCAGTCCGCGTCGGCTCGGTCTTCCAGGACCCCGAGCACCAGTTCGTCGCCCCCACCGTCCGCGACGAACTCGCCTTCGGCCCCAAGCAGGCCGGATGGCCCGCCGACCGCATCGACGCCCGCGTCTCAGAACTCCTCGAACGCCTGCGCCTCGCGCCCCTCGCCGCCGCCAACCCCCACACGCTCTCCGGCGGCGAGGCCCGCCGCCTCTCCGTCGCCTCCGCGCTGGCCGCCGCGCCCGGCGTGCTCCTGCTCGACGAGCCCACGTTCGGCCAGGACCGCCGCACCTGGGGCGAGCTCGTCGACCTCACCGCCGGCATCCGCGACGAGGGCACCGCCCTCCTCGCCGTCACCCATGACCGCGACTTCGCCGCGGCCCTCGGCGCCCGCGAACTCGTCCTCAAGGACGGCAGGGAGGCCCCGTGCTGACCCTCGCTCCCGTCTGCGGCCCCGAAGCGCCCATCGCGCGCGCCAACCCCGTCGCGAAACTCGCCGCCGTCGCCCTCCTCACCACCGTCGCGCTCGTCGCGGCCGACTGGCTCACCCCGCTGCTGCTCCTCGCGTTCGTGGCGGCGGTCCTGCCGTTCACCGGCATCCGCCCCGGCCCGCTCGCGGTGCGGCTGCGCTGGCTGTGGGCCGCGGCGGGCACCGTCGTGCTCGTGAACGCGATCTTCGCGGCCGAGCAGACCGGCCGCATCCTGGTCGCGCTCGGGCCCGTCGAGATCAGTACCGGGGCGCTCCTGGACGGCACCGCGATCGGGCTGCGCGTGTGCGTCGCCGCCACCGCGGGCGTCCTCGTGTTCGCGACCACCGACCCCACCGACCTCGCCGACGCCCTCACCCAGCAGCTCAAGGCCCCGGCCCGGTTCACGATCGGGTCGCTCGCGGCCCTGCGGCTCCTGCCGCTTCTCGCCGCCGAATGGCGCCAGATCACCACGGCCCGCCGCGCCCGCGGCCTCGAAGGCGGCTGGAACCCGCTGCGGCGCACCAGGCTGTTCGCCTCCACGATGTTCGCGCTCCTCGTCGGCGCGATCCGCCGCGCGGGGCGCCTCGCCGCCGCCATGGACGCCCGCGGCTTCGACACCGAGATCCCCCGCACCCACGCCCGCGAGCAGCGGATGCGCCCCGCAGACTGGGCCCTCATCGGCCTCGCCGCCGCGGCCGGGGCCGCGGCGGTCGCCGTCAGCGCCGCCACCGGCACGTTCACCGTCTAGCCCTTTGCCGGAACGGCCCGCCGCGGCCCGGTCCCGAGTCCTACTGTGTGACCATGCGACTCACCAAGTTCGGCCACTCCTGCGTCAGGCTCGACACCGGCCAGGGCTTCATCGTCATCGACCCGGGCGCCTACTCCGACCCGGCGGCCCTCGACGGCGCCGACGCCGTCTTCATCACCCACGAGCACGCCGACCACGTCGACGAGGCCCGCCTCCGCGACTTCCACGCCGCCCGCCCCGACGTCCCCGTCTTCGGACCCGAAGCGCTCGCCGCGACCCTGGGGGACCTGACATTCACGTGCGTCAGCCCGGGCGACGCGATCCCCGTGGCGGGCACCGAGGTCAAGGTCTTCGGCGGGCGTCATGCGGTCATCCACCCGGACCTCCCGCTCGTCGCGAACGTCTGCTACCTCGTCGACGGCGTGTACCACCCGGGCGACTCGCTCACCGTCCCCGACATGCCCGTGCGGACCCTCCTCGTCCCGGTCGCCGCGCCCTGGCTCAAGCTCTCCGAGGCGATCGACTTCGCCCGCGCCGTCGACGCCCCCGCCGTCCACCCCATCCACGACGCGATCCTCAGCGACATCGGCCTGGGCCTGCCCGACCGACTCTTCCCGCTCCTCGTCGGCGGCTCGTACCGCCGCATCGCGAACGGCGAGACCGCGACCGTCTGACCCGTGACCACATAGGATATATCCTATAGGATATAGGATTCCGTGGCTGAATCGTACATCCTATAGGATATAGGGTTTCCCGGCCGTGGACGCGCAGCGGCGCCCGGAGCCTCCAGGCTCCGGGCGCCGCTGTCATTCGGGCCCTGGTTTCCCTTGCAGTGCACCGAGTCCTATGCGCGGGCCGGCGTCGCGACGACGTCCTCCTCCTCGACCGCGGGCTGCGCGAACTGGGCCTCGTAGAGCCGCGCGTACGCGCCGCCCGAGGCGAGCAGCTTCTCGTGCGGGCCCTGCTCGACCACCGTGCCGTGCTCCATCACCACGATCACGTCGGCGTCGCGGATCGTCGACAGCCGGTGCGCGATCACGAAGCTCGTGCGCCCCTGCCGCAGCGCCACCATGCCCTGCTGCACGAGCATCTCGGTGCGGGTGTCCACCGAGGACGTCGCCTCGTCGAGGATCAGGATCGACGGGTCGATCAGGAACGCCCGCGCGATCGTCACGAGCTGCCGTTCGCCCGCGCTGAGCCCGCCCTCGTCGGCGCCCACGATCGTGTCGTAGCCGTCGGGGAGCGTCCGGATGAAGTGGTCGGCGTGCGCCGCCTGCGCGGCCCGCTCGACCTCCTCGCGGGTCGCCTCGGGCCTGCCGTAGGCGATGTTCTCCGCGATCGTCCCCTCGAACAGCCACGTGTCCTGGAGGACCATGCCGATCCGCCGCCGCAGCCGCTCCCGCTCCACCGTGGACACGTCGACGCCGTCGACGGTGATCCGGCCCGCGTCCAGGTCGTAGAAGCGCATCAGCAGGTTCACGAGCGTGGTCTTCCCCGCGCCCGTCGGCCCCACGATCGCCACCGTCTGCCCCGGCTCGGCCTCCAGCCACAGGTGCTCGATGAGCGGCTCGTCCGGCAGGTACCGGAACGACACGTCCTCGAACGCCACCCGGCCCTCCACCGCCGCCAGCGCGTCCCCCGCGCCCTGCGGCTCCGGGGACTGCTCCTCGGCGTCGAGCAGCTCGAACACCCGCTCGCCGGAGGCGACCGCGGACTGGATCTGCCCGAACATCGCCGCGAGCATGTTCAGCGGGTTCGAGAACTGGTTGGTGTACTGGATGAACGCCTGGATCTGCCCGAAGCTGAGCAGCCCGGCCGCGACCTGGAGGCCGCCGACGACGGCCACGAGCACGTAGGTGACGAGCCCGAGGAACGCCATCGCCGGGCCGAGCAGCGCCGAGACCCACTGGGCCCGCACGGTGTTCTCGTACAGGTCGTCGTTGTACCGCTTGAACACGGCTGCGCCCTCGGCGCGGCGCCCGAACAGGGTCACCAGCTGGTGGCCGGTGATCATCTCCTCGACGTGCCCGTTGAGCTTCCCGGTGGTGGCCCACTGCTGCACGAACCGCGGCTGGCTGCGCTTGCCGATGAGGCGCGCGGCGAGCACCGTGAGCGGCAGGGTGAGGACGACGACGAGCGTGAGCAGCGGCGAGATGGTGAGCATCATGATCGGCACGCCGATGAGGAACAGCAGGCCCTGCACGACCCGCTGGGTCACCTGGCCGACGGTCTGCGTCAGGTTGTCGATGTCGTTGGTGACGCGGGAGAGGACCTCGCCGCGCGGCCGGGAGTCGAAGTAGGACAGCGGGAGCGCCGCGACCTTCCGGTCGGCCTCCGTGCGGAGGTCGTACGCCATGTACTGGGCCATCTTGGCGATGGTGCGGCCGTTGGAGACCGTGATCCCGAACGTGGCGACGGCGATCGCGACGGCGAGGCCGAGGATCTTCGCGAGGCCTGCGAAGTCGACGTCTCCGGCGGCGGCGCCCGCGATGACGTGGTCGGTGGCGCGGCCGAGGACCGTGGGGACGGCGAGCATCCCGAGGACCATGAGGACGCCGAAGCCGATCACGGAGGTGAGGCGGAGCTTGTCGCGCCACAGGAGCCCGACGATGCGGCGCACGGTGCCGCGGAAGTCGTCGGCCTTCTTCAGGGCCGGGCCGGCGAGCCCGGCGGGTCCGCGCATGGTCACAGCGCCTCCTGAAGGGTGAGTTGGGAGTTGACGATCTCGGCGTACACCGGGTTGTGTTCGAGGAGCTCCTCGTGGGTGCCGGTGCCCACGACGCGGCCGTTGTCGAGGACGACGATGCGGTCGGCGTCGCGGATGGTCGAGACGCGCTGGGCGACGATGACCTGCGCGGCGTCGGCGATGTCGCGGGCGAGCGCGGCGCGCAGGGCCGCGTCGGTGGCGGTGTCGAGCGCGGAGAACGAGTCGTCGAACAGGTAGATCCTGGGGGCGGCGACGATGGTGCGGGCGATGGCGAGGCGCTGGCGCTGTCCGCCGGAGACGGTGGTGCCGCCCTGGCCGAGGAGGGTCTCCAGGCCGTCGGGCATGTCGCGGACGAAGTCGGCGGCCTGCGCGGTTTCGAGTGCGCGCCACAGGGTCTCGTCGTCGGCGTCGGGGTTCCCGTAGCGGAGGTTCGCGGCGATGGTGCCGGAGAACAGGTAGGCGCGCTGGGGGACGAGGCCGACGGTGCGGGCGATGAGGGCCCGGTCCATGCTCCTGACGTCGACGCCGTCGATGCGGACGGCGCCTTCGCCGACGTCGAACAGGCGGGGGATGAGGTTGAGGAGGGTGGTCTTCCCGGCGCCGGTGGAGCCGATGACGGCGGTGGTCTGGCCGGGCCGGGCGACGAGGTCGACGCCGCGGAGGACGGGCTCTTCGGCGCCGGTGTACCGGAAGGTGACGGCGTCGACGTCGAGTTCGCCGCGGCCGGGGAGCTCGCGGACGGCGTCGGCGGGGTCGGTGATGGTCGGCTCGGTGCCGAGGACCTCGCGGATGCGCCCGGCGGCGACCTTCGCGCGCGGGGCCATCATGAACACGCCCATGGACATCATCACGGAGCCGAGGATGAGCCCGGCGTAGGTGAGGAACGCGATGAGGTCGCCGATCTGGAGGCTGCCGTCGGCGATGCGCCCGGCGCCGATCCACACGATGACGATCGAGGTGATGTTGCTGCTGGCCATGGCGGTGGCGCCGAAGAACGCCTGGACGCGGCCGACGCGCAGCGAGGCGTCGGTGAGCTTGTCGTTGGCCTCGTTGAAGCGGTGCTGCTCGTGGTCGTCGCGCACGAACGCGCGGATGACGCGGATGCCGGTGATGTGCTCGCGCATGACCTGGTTGATGCCGTCGATGGAGCGCTGCATGGCGCGTCCGGCGGGGACCATCGAGATGACGATGAAGTAGATGATCAGGGCCATGACGGGGATGGCGGCCAGGAGGATGCCGGTCATGGGGACGTCGAGGGTGAGCGCCAGGGTGAGGCCGCCGATCGCGGTGATCGGGGCGACCATGAACAGGGTGAGCCCCATGACGAGCATGGTGACGACCTGCGTGACGTCGTTGGTGGTGCGGGTGATGAGCGAGGGCGCGCCGAAGCGGTCCATCTCGGTGGTGGAGAAGCGCTGCACCTGGGCGAAGAGGTCGGCGCGGAGGTCGCGGCCGAGGCCCATGGCGGCGCGGGCGCCGAAGTAGACGCCGAACGCGGCGGCGGCGAGCTGGACGACGGTGACGGCGAGCATGAAGCCGCCGTGGCGGAGCACGTAGCCGGTGTCCCCGGCGGCGACGCCGTTGTTGATGAGGTCGGCGTTGAGGGTGGGCACGTAGAGCGACGCGACCGTCTGGACGAGCTGGAAGACGATCGCGAGGGTCAGCGGCCTGCGGTGGGGGCGGAGGTAGTCGGCGAGGAGGCGGAGGATCGAGGCCTCCGGTGCCGCCTCCCCGCCGGCGTCCGGCGCCGGCTTGCGGGGCCGGTCGGCGGGTGGGTTTCCTGTCATGTCGGCGAGCGTAGCACCCGATTTTGACCGGGTACAACTTTTTTCCGGGAAGAATTTTTGGCCGGGTCAAGACTGAACTGGTACAGTGGCGGGATGGAACGACACCGAGGCCTGCGCGAGCGCAAGAAGAACGCCACGTGGGGACTGCTGAAGACCACGGCCCTCCAGATGTTCCTGGAGCGCGGGTACGAGAACGTGTCCGTCGCCGAGATCGCCGCCGCCGCGAACGTGTCGAAGGCCACGGTGTTCAACTACTTCCCGACCAAGGAAGACCTCGTCATCGGCGGCATGCGCCACCACATCGAGGACGCCGCCCGCGTCGTCCGCGAGCGCCCCCGAGGCACCACCCCGCACGCGGTCCTGCGCGACCGCTTCCTGGAGCTGCTGGAACACCGCGCCCCCCAGACCGGCCTCAGCGACAAGCCGATGTTCCTCAAGGTCCAGGAGCTCATCCAGACCACGCCCTCGCTCGTGGTCAGCGCCATGGACTACCGCCGCCGCTCGGGCGCGATGCTCGCCGAGGTCCTCATGGACGAGGGCCACCCGAAGCTCACCTCGCGCCTGGTCTCCTCGCAGCTCCTGCACACCCAGCACATCCTCGTCGAGGCCAACGTCCACCTGATCCTGGAAGGCCGCCCGATCTACGAGGTCGCGGCCATGGCCTACTCCGCCGCGCACCACGCGTTCGGGCTCCTGGAGAACGGCATCGGCGACGTCATGCGCCGCGAGACCGAGCCGCCCGCCGCCGACCCGGCGTTCACGCCCGAAGGCTGCCGCGTCGGCTACGACCCCGGCCAGGGCGAGGCCGAACGGGTCCTCGAACAGGCCGCCGAGCGCGTGCTCGCCGAACCGGGCGACGAGATCCTCGAAGCCCTCGTCGACCCCCGCCGCGCCTGACCGGGCGGTGCGGTTTCGGGACGGCCGTTACGGCTGTGGCGCTTCGTGACTAGACTCCGGCCCATGTCCTCACTCGACCACCTCGTCCTCGCCACGCCCGACCTCGCCGCCACCGTGAACGAAGTCGCCCGCCTGACCGGGACGCGACCCGTCCCCGGCGGCGTCCACCAGGGCCTGGGCACCCGGAACTTCCTGCTCGGC
The DNA here is from genome assembly GCF_003002955.1 of Glycomyces artemisiae. Classification (GTDB taxonomy): domain Bacteria; phylum Actinomycetota; class Actinomycetes; order Mycobacteriales; family Micromonosporaceae; genus Glycomyces; species Glycomyces artemisiae. Next base: position 273,359 of record NZ_PVTJ01000007.1, on the reverse strand, counting down.
GTCGGCGAGGGGGCCTACCTGGAGATCATCGGACCCGACCCCGAGCAGCCGTCCCCCGACAAGTGGCGGCCCTTCGGCATCGACACCCTCACCGAGGCCCGCCTCGTCACCTGGGCCGTGCGCACCGAGGACATCGACGGCGCGGTCGCCGCCTCCCGCGCCGCCGGGTACGACCCCGGCGAGCCGTGGGAGATGACCCGCCGGACCCCCGAAGGCGCCGACCTCGCGTGGCGCCTCACCCTCGACAAGGAGGGCCGCCACCGCGGCCCCGTCCCGTTCCTCATCGACTGGGGGAGCACCCCGCACCCCGCCGCCGACCTGCCGATTGTCCCGCTCGTGAGCATCGAGGCCGTGCACCCGCACCCCGAGCGCGTCGAGCCGCACATCGAGGCCGTCGGCGCGAAGCTCCCCATGAAGGCCGCCAACCGCGGCGCGCTGGCCGCGACCCTCTTCGGCGAGGCCGGGCTCGTCGTCCTCATCTGAGACGTGCCGAAGGCCCGCGACCGTTGCGGTCACGGGCCTTTCCCCTGCTCCTAGCTGTCGCTCGTTGACTCTTCGCTTCCGGGCGGGGTCCCGCCGGGGCCGCCCTCGCCGCCTCCGCCGCCGGACGGGGCCGCGCCGCCGCCGCCCGCCTCCGTGGACGTGTCGATGCCCACGGGAAGTGTGAACACGAACCCGCCGTCCACGTCGCCGGAGACGGACGGGAGCTGCGAGGCGCCGCTGTCGTCGCTGAAGACGTTGTCGGTCTCCAGGGAGACCTTCGAGAGGTTCTCCACGGACTGCTCGTAGCCCTCCTCGGCGTACACGGTGTCGCACGTGTCCTGCGGGAGCGCGATCTGCGACGTGGCGATCGCGTTGGCCGCGTCGGTGATCGAGTCGACGTCTGGGTAGACCTCGAAGTGGATGTGCGGCCACCGGCCGTCGTAGCAGGCCGGGAAGATGCTCGTGAACTTCACGACCCCGTCCGCGTCGGCGACCTGCACGCCCCGCAGGTAGTTCTCGTTCGCGATGGCCTCGGAGTACATCGAGTACTCGCCGTCGCGGTTGCAGTGCCACAGGTACACCGCCGCGCCCTCGAAGCGGGCGTTGTCGTTCGCCATGTCGTAGAGCGTCAGCTCGATGTCGAGCCCCACGCCCTCCGCGGCGGTGGTGCTGTCGCCGAAGCTGGAGCGGATGTCGCTGCGGACCACGCCGCTCTGCTCCAGGATGTCCGGCCCGTTCGACCCGTCGCCGGGGTACGGCCCGGCTGTCTCCTCGGGGATCTCCGTGAGGTCCTCCGCGGAGGCCGCGGTGGTCGTGCCGCTTCCGGAGGAGTCACCGCCGTCCGAGCACGCCGCCAGGCCCAGGGCCGCGGCCCCCGCCCCGGCGAAGAGCACGCCGCGGCGGCTCAAGAGCGTCCCGATGTCGAACTGGAGTCCCTGGTCGACCAGTTCCTCCTCCGGCTTCGCGTACGGGCGGCCCTCGTAGCTCGGCGTCTGCTGCTTCGTCTTCACGGCTTTCCTCCTTGGCGGTTCGTCCTCCACATTCTTCGGGGACGAACCCGGCATCCACTGGACGAAAGGTCAGAGGAGACTCGGAAAACTAGCGCGCGACAGCCGTCACACCCGGGACGCCTTGAGCGAGTACATCAGCGGCGTGCGCGGCTCCCCCTCCGGCCACCGGTAGCGGCCTTCGCGCTGTTCAAGGGGGCCGAGGTGCTGGAACAGCGTCCAGTCGAACTCGTGCACGAACTCGATGCGCAGGCCGTTGTGGGCCAGCGCCGAGACGACCTCGCTCACCGGGTGGGTCCACTGGAAGTTCAGATTGCTCTGAGTTTCGGCGTCGCCGTCGGTGTAGGTGCCGGGCTCGTCGAAGACCATCGGCTCGCCGTCGAGGTAGCCGCGCTCGATGCGCGTGCCCGTCTCCCAGTCGAGGACGTCGACCAGGGGGTGGAACTCGGCGAGGTACAGGAACCCGCCGGGCGCGACCAGGGACGCGGCCACGTCGGCCCAGCGCTCGGCGTCCGGGAGCCAGCAGAGGGCGCCGAGCCCGGTGTAGACGATGTCGAAGGCGCGCCCGCCGAGCGCTTCGCGCGCGTCGTAGACGTCGGCGGCGACGAACGAGGCCCGGTCGTCGAGCTTGAGGTCCTTTGCGAGGCCGCGCGCGACGGCGACGGCCGGTTCGGAGAAGTCGAGGCCCACGACCTCGGCGGCCCCGCGCCGCGCCCACGACAGCGTGTCCTGCCCCATGTGGCACTGGAGGTGGACGAGGCGCTTGCCGTTGACGTCGCCGACCTCCTCGGCCTCGAACGCGTTGACGTCGCCGCCTCCGGCCCGGAAGCCGTCCTGGTCGTAGAAGCGGCTGGCGGCGTGGATCGGGACGCGCTCGTCCCACATGGCCCGGTTGGCGTCGCGCCAGGCGGATTCGGTGGTCATGCGGCCACTCTCGCAGCGGTCCGCATGACCGGCAAGCGATTTACGCCGCTTTGGAGCGGGCGCCGGGGAAGTCGGAGACGAACGTCCAGCCGAGGTGCTCGTACAGGGCGCGGCCCTCGTCGCTGGCGACGAGGAGCCCGTACCGCATGCCGAGCGCGTATGCGTTGAGCGACAGGGCCCGCATGAGGGTCGAGCCGAGGCCGCGGCGCTGGTGGTTCGGGGCGGTGACGACCTTGTCGAACACGCCGAAGTCGCCGTCGCGGCCCAGGCGCGCTGAGGCGGCGTGGTCGCCGTTGGCGTGGAAGGCGCGGGCGACGGTGAGCGGGCCCTCGGTCTCGACGACGAGCCGGTAGTCGGCGGGGACGGTGTACGGGTCCTGCGCGAACACGACGGTCATGAGGTGTCCGCCCTGGTCCATGGTCCAGGTCGCGGGGATGGCGGACTGCAGGAGCGCGTCGGGTCCGGCGATCATGAGCTGGTGGCCGGGGGTGTCGAGCGCGGCGGCGGTCTCGGCGAGGAACTCGGGCGTGTAGGTGTGGTAGACCTTGCGGACCTCGGTGCTGGGCGGGCCGACGGCGACTTCGTAGCCGCCGTCGATCGGCTCGGGCTGGGCGGTGATGCGCGAGTGGGCGCGGCCGCGGCCCCAGGCCATGACCAGTTCGGGGAGGGTGTGGCCGGTGGGATCTGCGTTCACGGGTGCTCCTTCGGGGGACGTGAGGACTCTATTGCAACTATTTTGCAACAAGCCACCGACATGCCGGTCCGCGGGACGTGTCGGACCCGGCGCGTAGGCTCGCGACGGTTCAGGAGGGGGAGCGAAGTTGAGCGATGCGGTGATGTCGGCCGAGGACGGCCTGGCGCGGTGCCCGTGGGGCGTCGCCCCGGAGATCTACCGGGACTACCACGACACCGAGTGGGGCCGCCCGGTGCGCGGCGACGACGCGCTGTTCGAGCGGGTCAGCCTGGAGGCGTTCCAGTCGGGCCTGTCGTGGCTGGTGATCCTGCGCAAGCGCGAGGCGTTCCGGAAGGCGTTCGGCGGCTTCGCGATCGAGAAGGTCGCGAAGTTCACCGAGCAGGACGCGGAGCGGCTGCTCGCCGACGAGGGAATCGTCCGCAACCGCATGAAGATCGAGGCGACCATCGCGAACGCGAAGGCCGCCGCCCGGTTGGACGGCGGCCTCAGCGACCTGGTGTGGTCCTTCGCGCCCGAGCCGCGGGAGCGCCCGAAGGCCCTCGCCGACATCCCCGCGGTCACGCCCGAGTCGACGGCCCTGTCGAAGGCCCTGAAGAAGCAGGGCTTCAAGTTCGTCGGGCCCACCACCGCCTACGCGATGATGCAGGCCGTCGGGATGGTCGACGACCACCTGGCCGACTGCCACGTTCCCGAGAAGGAGGTCAGGCCCTTACCGGATGGCGACGGTGTCGGTGGCGGCGACGCCGTTGACAGTGGCGGTCAGCTCGACCGTGCCGCGGCGCCACGCGGTGAGCTCGCGCGTCTCGGGGTCGAACCACGCGGCGTAGCGCAGCCACGCGAGCGGGCCCGGCCGGTCGCCGATGTACACGTTCGCGCCGGTCCACTCGACGCCCATCGGGTAGACCACCGGGATCGTCGCGCTGCCTTGGGCCAGTTCTGCATCGACGGTCACGGTCCGACCGGGCGCGAGGTCGTCGGCTGCGACCGCGAGCGAGTCGACCTGCGGGCGCACGAGCGCGTTGAGCCACTCGTCGCCACCTCCGACGCCGAACTGGGTCCAGCCGACGAAGCCGCCGTCCTCGGGCGTCGTGGACGGCGCCTTCCCGGAGTTGCCGTTCACCCAGTAGTTCACGCCGTCCACGCGGGACGCGTCGAAGTACCCGGCGTGCGCGCCGATGTAGGCCGCGTCCTTGCCGCTGTCGGCCTCGAACCCGGTGAGCCACTCCTCGACCACCTCGGCTTCGAGCCGGTCGCCGAGCTGCGAGGCCGCCTGCGGGCTCTTGTCGTTCGTCGGCACGTGCGCCACGACCGCCACCGAGTCCACTTCGGGGTCCGCGGCGGCCTCGTCAAGGGCATTGCGCAGCATGAGGATCTGGTCCCAGCCGCCCTTCCCGATGGTCAGGCCGGACGTGTCGAGCGTGATGAACCGCGTGCCGCCGCGGTCGAAGGTCTGGTAGGCGGGCCCGAAGACCGCCGACCAGTCGGCGACGCTGCACCCCATGGCCTCGTGGTTGCCCGGCACGTACACCCAGTCGAGCTCGTCGCCGAGCTCCTCGTCCAGCACCCGTTCGGCCAGGGCCAGGTCGTCGGGCTCGCACTCGTCCACCAGGTCGCCGTTGACGATCACGAACTCCGCGTCAGACGCCTTGATCTCCTGGAGCGTCCGCCGCGCGGACGCGACGATCGCGCTGTCGGGGTTCTCGGCCGTGAACTGCGCGTCGGACATGACCGCGAACGTCCAGTCCGCGCCGTCGAGGTCGGAGGCGACCATCGTGTCGAAGCGCGGCTCCGCGACGGGGATGTCCACATCGGGCGCCGTGTACGCGGTGAGGCCCGAGATGGTGACCGAGCCGTGGTAGGCCGCCGACGGCCGGGTCTCGGCGACGTAGAAGCGGTACACCGACACCGGGTAGTTCGTGCCCTGCGGCACGTCGAACTCGACCCAGGTCCAGCCCGGCTCGGTCAGGTAGTCGCCGCGCAGGACCACGTCGGTCCCGTTGGCGTCCTTCAGTTGCAGCGACGGCCACTCGCCGAGTCCCTCGGCCTCGATCCACATGCCGAACCGCTGCGGCTGCCCGTCCACGGGGATGGGCGCCGGGGGCCGCGCGTAGGCGGCGCGGGTCGCGGTCGACTGCGTGAAGTCGTACGTGAGCGTCAGCCCGGCGTCGCCGTCGTGGCCCTCGCCGGGCGCCATCGAGCCGGTGGCGCGGGCCGTGGAGAAGATCCACTGCGCGCCGTCGCCGAAGTCGCTGACGGCCTGCTCGTCGAGGCCCACGGTGATCGCGAGGGCCGTGGTCTTCCCGGCCACGGTGACCTCGACCGTGCCGGACCCGCCGGCGGCCTCGGCCGCGACGGTGTAGCCGCCGAGCCCGTCCGGCTCGATCGCGAACAGGCCGCCGTCGTACGACAGGTCCACGTCCGCGGGGTCGATCGGGGCGGTGAACCCGTCCGCATCCGTGCCGATGACCTGGAACCCGGTCGTCGTGCCGGCGTCCGGCAGCGACAGCAGCCGCTGCGACGGCGCGATCGCGTCCAGGGCGCCGAGGACGGTCAGCTCGGTCGACCCGGAGGCCCGGCCGTCCTTCGCGGTCACCACGACCTCGCCGGAGCGGCCCCGGGCGTGGAAGACCGCGTCGCCGTCGACCCAGCCGAGGCGGGACGGGTCGGTCTTCCAGCGCGGGTCGGCGTCGGCGGGCCCGTACGCGTCGTCGTGGGCGGCCACCTCCAGCGGCCGGGTGAGGCCGGGGAAGACCCGGTCGTAGTCGGCGCCTTCGACGGCACCGGGGTCGAACGGGGCCTGCGGGGCGACCGCGAAGCCGTCGACCTCGCCGTCGCCGTCGGGGACGGTGAACGCGAGCGCGTTGCCCACGGACCGCTCCGAGCCGTCAGAAGGACTGTTGACGGTGACGAGGTCCTCGGTGCCGGGCGCGCGGGCGATGAGGGTGGAGGAGCCGCCGCCGTCGAGGTTGAGGGCGCTGTACGCGCCCATGGCGAGGAGCTGCTCGGCGGTCTCGCGGAGCGTGTAGCCACCGCTCGCCGCCTGCCGTCCGTCCACAGTGAGCACATACAGTTCGGTGCCGTCCTCGGAGACGCCGACCGCGGTGCGCGGGTGGCGGGCCTGGTCGGTCTGGTTCACGAGCTCCCCGTCGGTGATGAGGAGCTGGTTGCCCGCGACCGCGGTCTGCGGGAGGTCCCCTTCGGTCTCGGCGGCGTACTCGACCGCGACGGCGTCGCCGACCTGGAGCGCTGCCAGTGCCGCGGCGCCGGTCTCGCGGCCGACCAGCGTCAGCGCGCCGTCGGCGATGGGCCCGGCCTCCGGGGCGTCGGTGACCGCGGTGACGGTCCCGTCGACCACGGTGACCTCGACGACCGCCGCGCCGTCCGCGACGCGGGCCCGCGAGGCCTCGCCCCAGTGCGCGTCGTACACGCCGATCCCGTTCGCCGGGAGCGCGGTCGTGTTGAGGCCGTGGAGGTCCAGGGTCCCGTCGGGGGTGGTCGCGGTGCCTTCGAAGCCGATGCGCTGCACGGAGGCCGTGCCGTCGGCGTCGAAGGCGATGACGTTGGAGGCCCCGGCCGCGGCGGACTTGACGAGCTCGCCGTCCGCGATGGCGACGCCCTCGGCGCCGCCGGTGTCGTTGATGTCGAAGAAGTCCGCGTTGAACGCGAGCACGACGTCCTCGACGCCGTCGAGCTGCTCGCGGACCGGCTCGGAGGCGGCGACGACACCCGGGTCGAGGTAGCGGGGGACCGCGCCGCCGGTGAGGTCCACGGTGGCCGCGTCGCCGCGGATCCAGCCCTGGTCCTCCCAGCGGTCGAAGGACTCCAGCTCGATGCCGGGGGCGATGGGGCGGCTGTCGCCGTCGACGGGGACGGCGGTGTCCTCCCCGGTCTGGGCGGCGGCGGGCGGCGGGACGAACAGCGCGGCGAGGGCTGCGGCCGCGAGGATCCAGGGAGCGGTGGTGCGCACGGTGGGACCTGGCCTTCGGGGGAGTGCGGGTTACAGAGGACCTCCAGAAGATCCCATGAAAATCCCCTTCATGGGTAGATCAAGTCCCGAAAATTTGTGCCGAATTCTGGATGGCCCCCTCATGCCGCCGAGGTTGCCGTCCGGCGCAGGAAGTAGAGCGCGAGCGCGCCCGTCGAGGCCGCCAGGACGAGGACCGTGAACACCGCCGCGACCTGGGAGCCGAAGGCCGCCACGGCGATCGGGGCCGCGAGGATCGCGAGGCACCACCACGCTCGGTGGGCGGCGGCGCACAGGCCGAGGCACACCGCGAGCGCGCTGCACAGGAGCCAGCGGTGGAGGTCCGGGAGCGGCGCGGTGGCGTGCTCGGCGGCCGTGCCGATGCCGAACGCGACGAGCGTCACCGACACGGCGACGACGAGGTGCGCGGGCAGCAGGAACCGCGGCGCCGTCTGGTTCTCCTCGTCGAACCCGAACCGGAAGTTCAGCCACCACAGTCCGATGAGGAGCCCGAACCCGGCGAGCCCGATGCCGACCTGGGCCCAGCCCCACTCGACCTCGCCGATGGCGGTGACGAGCTGGAGCACGGCCTCGCCGAGGACGATCATGATGAACAGGCCCAGCCGCTCGCCGAGGTGCGAGCCCTGCACGTCCCACAGCTCGAACTCCTGCGTCCCTCGCCTGCTCCGCTCGCTGCGCTCGCGCAGGCGGTCCCGGAACTCCCTCATGCGGTCCTCGTCGTCGCCCACGAGGAGGGCCCCGGCGAGCGTCATCGCCACGCCCAGCGCCCACAGCGCGAGCTTCCACCGCGGGTCGTCGACCCAGAATGCGATGATCCACGGCAGCAGTCCCGCGTTCCGCTGCGCCGCAGACCAGCTCATGACCATGCGGCCCGAGCGCGCGAGGCCCTGCGAGGCGATCCCGGTGGTGTACAGGTACGCGGCGGCGAACACCGCCGAGTGCGCGCCGGTCGCCTCCGGGACGGCCGCGGCCATCACGGCGAGGCCGAGCATGCCCAGCAGCATCGTCCGGGTGCGGGTCCGCTCCGAGGCGACGTTGGCGTACACCGTGAACGAGGTCCAGACCAGCCAGATCGCCGTGTACAGCGTGAAGAACGCCGCCACGTGCAGCCCGCTGGGGTGCACCAGCAGGTGCGTCAACTGGGCGACCGCGGCGACGACGACGAGGTCGAAGAACAGTTCGAGCCAGGTCGCGTGGCGGTCGGAGGTCATCTGTTCGGTCACGACGGGAGAAGATACTCCCCCCGCCCGGCGCCCTAGGCCTCGGCGGCCGTCGAACCGCGCACCACGACGCGGCACTGGACGGTCCGCACACCCCGGCCGTGCTCGGCGTCGATGGCCTCGAAGAGTGCGCGGGCCGCGCTGCGCCCCAACTCCTCCAGGTTCATGTCCACACTGGTCAGTTTGGGGCGGGCGCCGGTGGTCATGACCTGCCAGTCGTCGAAGCCCATGACGGCCACGTCCTCGGGGACGCGGCGGCCCCGCTCGCGCAGCGTGTCGAGCACGCCGCGGGCCACCTGGTCCGAGCCGCACAGCACGGCGTCCACATCGGGCTCCCGGTCGAGGAGCATCCCGGCCGCCGCGCGGCCCCAGCCCTCTTCCCACGTGCCGTAGGCGACGTCGCCGACCGGCGAGAGCCCGGCCTCATTGAGCGCGGCGAGCGCGCCGGTGACGCGGTCGCGCGCCGCCGAGTAGGCGCCGTCGCCGGAGATGTGCGCGATCCTGGTGCGCCCGCAGGCGATCAGGTGCTCCACTGCCATGCGGCCCGCGCCCACGTTGTCGGGCACGATCGACAGGTCCTCGGGGTCTTCGGACGGCGCGTAGGCGTACACGACCGGCACGTCCACGGCCGCCGCGAGCGGCGGGCGCGGGTCGGTCGAGGAGCCCACCACGATGAGGCCGTCCACGCGGCGGCTGAGCAGCGCCTGCACATGGTGGCGCTCGCGGATCGCGTCCCCGCGCGCGTCGCACAGGAACACCGACATCTCGCCCGCGCCGAACGCGTCCTCCGCGCCCATGAGGATCGGGAGGCTGAAGCGGCCCACCAGGTCCGAGGTCAAGAGCCCGACGGTGCCGGTGCGCCCGGCGAGGAGCCCGCGCGCGAGCGAGTTGGGGGAGAACGAGAGCTGCGCGGCCGCCTCCGCGACGCGCTCGCGGGTCGCGGCGCTGACGTGGTTCCGCCCGTTCAGCGCCTTCGAGGCGGTGGCGACCGAGACGCCCGCCAGCTTGGCGACGTCGGTCAGCGTCGCGGCGCGCGCGCCGCGCGGTGCCGGGGTTCGGGCCACCTCGTCCTCCTTCGGTCCGGCCGCCTCGCGCGCCGGAACGGATCGACTGTAGCCGACGGAGGGAAATCCTGCGAATCAGGCTTTCGGTCACATCACCGCAGGCCACCGCGCACGGCATCGATTCTCCTCGATCAATGCATTGACAGCGCCCCGATGAGACCCCTAACATCGTCTCGACGGCGTTCCGAAAAGGTTTTCGGAGGCTTTCGGTCCTCGGCCCTTCCCCCACCGGCACACCCTCACGCGCACGGAGGCACGCGATGCAGCTACGCCCCCCGCCCACCCTGTCCGCCACCGCAGCGGCCGCGGCCCTCGCCGCCGGCCTCCTCGTTGCCGGCGCGGCCCCCGCCGCCGCCCAGCAGACCATCGGCTACCCCGAGTTCACCGGCGCCGACGCCGTCCCCGACGAGCCCGTCCCCTACGACGTCGACGGCATGATGGCCGCGATGTACGAGGAGGAGCTCGACGGCGGCGACGGCACGGACTTCTGGATGGACCGCCTCCTCGCCCGCGAAGGCGCCGACCCCGCCGGCGACCAGTGGCTCATGACCCGCGGCCGGGCCCTCCTCATGCGCGTCCACGACCCCGACGTCATCGGCTTCGGCGGCCAGTTCGCCTACTACGACCCCACCTTCGACCGCGCCTCGAACACCGACGGCTTCACCGTGGACATCGGCGACGGGGACTTCACCGAGGACGTCGCGCAGCGCCGCCAGACCCCCAGCCACTGGACCTCCGTGCACGAGAACGGCGACCTCACCGCCGAAGTCCAGAAGTTCATCACCCAGAACAACACCGCCGTCGCCAACATCACGATCACCAACGGCGGCGGCGCGACCACCGTCCCCGTCAAGGTCGAGTCCGACTTCGCCTGGACCGCCGACGGCGACGAGCTCACCGGCGTCCTCGACGTCCAGAACTCCCGCCTCGAACGCCTCACCACCGTCTTCCCGCGCCTCTCCGGCACCGGCCTCACCCCGGACGACGGCGCCCTCACCGGCGAACTCGAACTCGCCCAAGGCGAATCGACCACCATCAAGGTCCAGCTCGGCATGATCGCCGAGGAGATCCCCGAGTCCGCGACCGAGTACGCCGCCTACCGCGACGCCAGCCCCGCCGACGCCTTCACCACCCAGGTCCAGACCTACAACAAGTGGTGGGCCGACAACGTCCCCTACTTCGACGTCCCCGACGAGGCCCATAAGAAGTTCATCTACTACCGCTGGTGGCTGATGCGCTACAACTACCTCGACGCGGACATCCCCGGCAACGACTTCCAGTTCCCGACCTCCATCGAAGGCGTCACCGGCTACAACAACGCCATCGCGCTCACCGTCCCGATGTTCATCGACGACCTCAAGTACCTGCGCGACCCCGCCTACTCCTACGGCCCCTGGGTCTCCACCGGCGAGTCCTCCCAGGGCGGGCGCTTCATGGACAACCCCGGCGACCCCGAGAACTGGTCGAACTCCTACACCCAGTACATCGCCGAGGCCGCCTGGCGCTCCTACCAGGTCCACGGCGGACCCGTCGACATCGCCGAGAACCTCGCCCGCTACGCCGAAGGCGACGTCAAAGGCCAGCTCGACACCTTCGACTCGAACAACAACTACCTCATCGAGTACGACTGGGGTGCGATGACCGGCAACGACGCCGACGCCGTCTCCTTCCACTGGCGGGACGGCGACCTCGACCGCGCCGAATCCGCCTACCAGTATTCCGGCGCGCTCGCCGCCGCCGAGGCCTACGACCTCGCCGGGAACACCGCGAAGGCCGACGAGATGCGCGCCCTCGCCGACGACATCAAGGACGCCATCACCGACGTCCTGTGGAACCCCGACACGCAGCTGTTCGAGCACGTCCACGTCGCCTCCGGGGACCACGTGCCCTGGAAGGAGATCAACAACTACTACCCCTTCAGCGTCGGCGCCGTCCCGAACGAGGAGCCCTACACCGACGCGCTCCGCCTCTTCGCCGACCCCGGCGAATACCCCGTCTTCCCCTTCTACACCGCCAACCAGGCCGACAAGGAGGAAGCGGCCGAACAGGGCAACCCCGGCTCGAACAACTTCTCCCAGATCAACTCCACCGTCCAGTTCAGACTCTTCTCCTCCGTGCTCCGCGACTACGACCAGGACGCCATCACCACCGAGGACTACAAGAAGCTCCTCTACTGGAACGCCTGGTCCACCTACATCGGCGGCGACACCGCCTGGCCCGACTCCAACGAGTTCTGGGCCGACTGGGACCCCGCGAACGAGGAGATCGACTACCGCTCCTGGATCCACCACACCACCCTCGGCTCCAGCATCTGGACCTATGTGGAGGACGTCGCGGGCCTGCGCCCCCGCACCGACGACCAGATCGAGCTGTCTCCCATCGACATCGGCTGGGACCACTTCACCGTCAACGACCTGCGCTGGCGCGACTCCGACCTCACCGTCGTGTGGGACGAGCCCGACGACGGCACCGACCACTACCCCGGCGTCCCCGAGGGCTACTCCGTCTACATCGACGGCACCCGCGCCTTCACCCTCGACAGCCTCGCCCCAGCCGTCTGGGACCCGGACACCGGCCGCGTCGACACCGAAGCCGACGTCGTCAAGAGCCGCAAGATGAAGCACCTCTCCGCACCCGAGGACGTCGAACTCGACGGCCGCGTGGTCGACGTCTTCGCCAAGGCCGGCGCCGACCTCTCCTCCGACGCCGAGAACCTCGCCGAAGGACGGACCGCCACCGCCTCCTACACCGCCGAAGGCACCACCACCGCGGGCGCCGTCGACGGCACCACCGTCAACGCGCCCATCTGGTCCAGCGAAGGCTCCGGCAACGAGACCGACTGGTACGAAGTGGACCTCGGCGAGACCGTGGACATCGACGAGCTGCGGCTGTACTTCTACCGCGACAGAACCGCCGACGGCCTCGCCGAACCCGCCGTCTACCAGGTCCAGTACCACGACGGCACCGACTGGGTGACCGTAGAGGACCAGACCAAGACCCCGGCCGTCCCGCGCGCCAACTACAACCAGGTCCAGTTCCCCCAGGTCGAGACCGACCGCGTCCGCGTCCTCCTCGACCACCAGGACGGGCACGCCACCGGGCTCAAGGAAGTCCAAGTCCTGCAGACGGACCACGACGCCGACCCGCCGGAGAACACCGCGCCCTATGCGCTCGCCAGGCAGGACCTCGCGTTCCGCCAGCCGATGCAGGCGCGACTCACCGGCACGGTCAAAGACGACGGCCTCCCCCTCGACGGGGCGCTCAGCGCCTCGTGGGCGGCCGTCGACGGGCCCGGCGCGGTCGTATTCGAGGACCCGACCGCGTCGAGCACCGTCGCCACCTTCACCGAACCCGGCACGTACACGCTCGAACTCACCGCCGGAGACGGCAGCGCCACCACTAAATCCAGAGTAGACGTCTCGATCGAGGCGCCCGACGACCGCATCAACGCCGCCCTGTTCGCCACCCCCACGGCCTCCTACACCTCGCCCTGGGAGAACACCACCGCGATCAACGACGGGATCGACCCGCCCCGCTCCAACGACGGCGCCAACCCCCGCTGGGGCACCTGGCCCGAAGAAGGCGAGCAGTGGGTCCAGCTGACCTGGGACGACCCGGTCCGCCTCGACGCCTCCGACATGTACTTCTTCGACGACGGCGGCGGCGTCCTCGCCCCCGCCTCCTGGAAGATCCAGTACCTCGACGGCGACGAGTGGACCGATGTCGACGCCGACGCCTACGGCACCGAGACCGACCAGTACAACGAGACCGCCTTCGACCCCGTGACCACCACGGCCGTCCGCGCGGTCCTCCAGAGCGGCGGCGCCTCCGTGGGCGTCCTCGAATGGAAGGTCTTCGCCGAAGCGCCCGAACAGGTCCGGGCCGTCCACCAGCCCACCACCGTCGGCACCGTCCCCGACCTCCCCGACACCGTCACGTGCGTCTACGGCGACGGCACCCGCCTCGACCTCCCCGTCGTGTGGGGCCCGCTCACCGCCGACGACGTCGACCAGCCTGCCACCGCGGTCCCGGTCGCCGGACTCGTCACCGGCCTCGCCCTCCCCGCGAGCGCCACCGTCCACGTCAGACTCACTGACGCCGTGGAGATCACCGCGCTCGAAGCCGAGGAGGCCGTCACCAGGGCCGGCACCGCGCCGCAGCTCCCGTCCACCGTCACCGCCGTCTACAACGACGGCTCCAAGGACAACGTGTCCACCGCGGTCACCTGGGACGCCGTCGATCCGGCCGACTACGCCGCACCCGGCACGTTCACCGTCCACGGCACCGTCGGCGGCACCTCGCTGCGCGCCGAAGTGACCGTCACCGTCCTCTGATCTCCAACCGGCACAAGGAGAGAGCAACCATGAACCGCACCGTTATCCGAAGAACATTGTCAGCCGCGCTCGCCGCGGCCCTGGCCTGGACCTGCCTCCAGTTCGCGAGCCCCGCCCAGGCGCAGGCCGTGAACGTCGCCCGCTCGGCCACCGCCTCGGCCTCCTACACCTCCTCGTGGGAGTCCGTGGCGGCCGTCAACGACGGGATCGAGCCGCCGAGCTCGAACGACACCCAGAACCCGCGCTGGGGCACCTGGCCCCAGACCGGGGCCCAATGGGTGCAGCTCACCTGGAACAGCCCCGTCACGGTGTCCTCTTCGGACCTCTACTTCTTCGACGACTCCTACAACTCCGGCCCCGGCGGCGTCCGCGTCCCCGCGAGCTGGCGCATCGAGTACCTGAACAACGGCGCCTGGACCGCCGTGAGCGGCGCCAGCGCCTACGGCGTCAACGCGAACGCTTACAACCACACGGACTTCAACGCCGTCACCACCACGGCCCTGCGCGCGGTCCTCCAGAGCGGCGCCGCGTCCGTGGGCGTCCTCGAATGGAAGGTGTGGGGCTCCGGCTCCGCGACCCAGGCGGGCAACCCGATCGTCAGGAACATCTACACCGCCGACCCGGCCACGCTCGTCGTCGGCGACACCATGTACCTCTTCACCGGCCGCGACGAGGCCGCCGCGGGCCAGCAGTCCTTCGTCATGGACGAGTGGCACGCCTTCTCCTCCACCGCACCTGACAACGACCCGGCCACGTGGACCGCGCACGGCGCCCGGCTCTCCCTGTCCACCTTCGCATGGGCCGGGGCGAACGCGTGGGCGTCCGAAGTGGTCAGAGGCCCTGACGGCCGCTACTACTGGTTCGTCTCGGTCGACGGCGCCACCGACAACGGCTGGATGAACATCGGCGTGGCGGTCTCGGACAACCCGCTCGGCCCGTACGTGGACGCGATCGGCGGCCCGCTCATCTCCGACTCGACGCCGAACTCCTCGGCGCTCAACATCGACCCGACCGTGTTCATCGACGACGACGGCCAGATCTACCTCTACTGGGGCTCGTACTGGCAGCCGCGCATGGCGAAGCTGAACCAGAACATGACGTCCCTCGCGAGCGCGGTCACGACCCCGACAGGCCTCGCCGACTTCTGGGAGGCGCCGTGGATGTTCAAGCGGAACGGCGTCTACTACATGGCCTACGCCTCCAACGGCGGCTCGGGCTGCGTCACCAGTTCCTCCTACGCGTGCATCCGCTACGCGACCGCCTCGAACCCGGCCGGGCCGTGGACGCACCGCGGCGTGGTCCTCGGGCAGGTCACCTCCACCACGAACCACCCGGCGATCGAGCAGTTCAACGGCCAGTGGTGGATGGTCTACCACACCGCCGACGCACCGGGCGGCGGGAACTTCCGCCGCTCCGTCGCCATCGACCCGCTGTACTTCAACGCCGACGGCACGATGCAGCAGGTCGTGCAGACCAGGGGAGGCGCCTGATGCACCTGAACCGCCGCAACGCACTTCGCCTGGGCGTCTTGGCGTCCGTGGCCCCCGTCGGGATCGCGCACCAGATCCCGGCGGGGGCCGCCCCCGCGGCTTCCCTCGTGGAGCCCTTCGGGCTCGACGCGGTCGCCCTGGGGGACGGCATCTTCGCCGACAAGCGGGACCGGATGCTCCGCTACGCGAGCGGCTACGAGGCCGCGCGCGGCGAGCTCGCGGGCCCGGACCGGATGCTCTACAACTTCCGCGCGAACGCCGGCCTCGCCAACCCCGCGGGCATCCGCCCGCCCGGGAGCTGGGACGACGCCAACGGCTACCTGCGCGGGCACTACTCCGGGCACTTCCTGTCGATGCTCGCCCAGGCGTACGCGGGCACCGGCGACGACCTGTACCGCCGCAAGCTGGACCACCTCGTGGCCGGGCTCGGCGAGTCCCGCGACGCCCTCGCCGCGGCCGCCGCGCAGGCCACGCCGCGCGTGGCGGGCCGCACCGGCACGGCCTTGCGCCTCACCGGCTCCCCGCTCGGGCACGCCGAGCACGTCGCGCTCCCCAGTGGACTTGTCGACGGCCTCACCGACCTCACCGTGGCCGTGTGGATCAACCTCGCCGCGATCGACACCTCCCGCCTGCCCGACCCGAACGCGGACCCGGCGCCGCTGCGCAACGGCGTCAAGGTCTTCGACTTCGGCGCCGACGCCGATCACCACCTGTACCTGACGGTGCGGGCCGACAACGCGAACCCGTTCCCGCGCTTCGGCATCACCACTTCCGGCACGGCGGGGGAGCAGCGCGTCACCGCCGCTTCCGCCATCCCCGAAGGCCAGTGGACGCACCTCGCGGTGACCCTCGGCGGCGGCACTGCCGTTCTCTACGTCAACGGCACGGCCGCGGCCTCGGGCCCGGTCGCGCTCACGCCCGCCGACCTCGGCGCCACGGCCGCGAACTGGATCGGCCGCGGCCAGTTCCCGCAGGGGAGCGTCCAGTACCTCGGCGCCGACGTCGACGAGTTCCACGTCTTCAGCACTTCACTGGGAGCAGATGAGGTCGCCGCCCTGGCCGCGGGAGCAGGGCCGGGCGGCGACCTCGCCCGCTACCGGTTCGACGAGGCCCCCGGCGCGGTCTGCGCCGACGCCTCCGGGAACGGCGCCGACGCGCGCGTCATCGCCCCCACGGACGGCCGCCGCCACCCCGGTTTCCTTGCGGCCTATCCGGAGACGCAGTTCCTGCGTCTGGAGGAGTTCGCCACGTACGGCGGGAACGCCGGGATCTGGGCCCCGTACTACACGACCCACAAGATCCTCGCGGGCCTGCTCGACGCGCACCGCCTCGGCGGCAACGGCGACGCCTCGGAGATCGCGACCGGCATCGGCGAATGGGTCCACTCGCGACTGTCCGTCCTCGACCGCGCCCGCCTCGACCGCATGTGGTCCATCTACATCGCGGGCGAGTACGGCGGCGTCAACGAGTCCCTCGCGAACCTCGCCGCGCTCCACCCCGACCGCCCCGAGTTCCTCCAGACCGCGAAGCTGTTCGACAACACGGCGCTCCTCGCCGCCACCGTCGCGGGCCAGGACCTCCTCGACGGCAAGCACGCCAACCAGCACATCCCGCAGTTCACCGGCTACCTGCGGATGTACGAGCAGGGCGCCGGAGACGACTACTTCACCGCCGCCGAGCAGTTCTGGGACATGGCGATCCCGCACCGCGCCTACGCCCACGGCGGCACCGGCGTCGGCGAGATCTTCCGCGCCCGCGACGCCATCGCCGGGTCCCTGTGGCAGTACCCGAACGACCCGAACCACGCCGAGACCTGCTGCGTCTACAACCTCATCAAACTCGCCCGCAACCTCTTCTTCCACACCCGCGACCCGAAGTACATGGAGTACGTCGAGCGGGCCCTGTACAACCAGATCCTCTCCTCCCGCCGCGACGCCGACTCGACCACCGACCCGCAGGTCACCTACTTCGTGCCCGTCCGCCCCGGCCAGGCCCGCGGCTACGGCAACACCGGCACCTGCTGCGGTGGCACCGGCATGGAGAACCACACCAAGCACCAGGAGTCCGTCTACTTCGCCGACCGCGACGGCCTGTACGTCAACCTCTACATGTCGTCCACACTCGACTGGGCCGCCCGCCGCACCGAGATCACTCAAACCACCGACTACCCCTTCGAGGGCGCCAGCCGCATCGAGATCAACGGCCGCGGCGGCCGCTTCGACCTGCGCCTGCGCGTCCCGTCCTGGGCGACCACGTTCACCGTCGAGGTGAACGGCCGCCGCCAGTCGATCACCGCCGAACCCGGCACCTACGCCGTCGTCTCCCGCCGCTGGAGGGACGGCGACACCGTCGACATCGCCATGCCGCTGCGCCTCCACACCGAAGCGGCCCTGGACGACGACACGATCCAGTCCGTCTACTACGGACCGACCGTCCTCGCCATCAAGCACGACCCCGTCGGCACCGACCTCGCCACCGGCCTCATCTCCATCGCCGTCGGCGACGACCTCGACGAAGCTTTCGAACCCGCGGGCGACCCCCTCCACTTCACCGCCGACGGCTACACCTTCGCCCCCCTTCACCTGGGCGACGAAGACCCGTACCACCTCTACTGGCGGCGGCAGCAGCCGTCCGCCGAAACCCTTCACACCTATTCACCGAGGAGTAGGCAATGAGATTCCCAGCCCGAGTGAAAGGGGCGGCGGCGCTCGCCGCCGCCACCGCCTTGCTCGCGTCCGCGTGCAGCGGCGGAGGCGGCGGCTCCGACGACGAGGTCGTCCTCGAAGGCGTCGACGACGGCACGACCCTGACGATGTGGACCCGCGCCGCCACCGAGGCCCAGTCGCAGGCCCTTGTGGACGCCTACAACGCGAGCCACGAGAACCAGATCGAGCTCACCGTCATCCCCACCGACGACTACCAGACCCGCGTCGGCACCGCCGCGGGCAACCAGGAGCTGCCCGACCTGTTCGCGCTCGACGTGGTGTTCGCCCCGAACTTCACCACCGCGGGCGCCTACCTCGACATCACCGACCGGATCGACGCGCTCGACTTCGCCGACTCCCTCGCCCCGTCCCACATCGACGTCGGGACCGTGGACGGCGCGAAGTACCTCGTGCCGCACACCCTCGACCTGTCGGTCCTGTTCTGGAACAAGGACCTCTACGCGCAGGCGGGCCTCGACCCCGAGACGCCGCCGGCGACGCTCGCCGAGTTCGCCGAGCAGGCCCGCGCCGTGGACGCCCTCGGCGGGGACGTCAGCGGCACGTTCTTCGGCGGCAACTGCGGCGGCTGCTACGTCTTCACCTGGTGGCCGAGCATCTGGGCCTCCGGCGCCGAGGTCATGAACGAGGACGGCACCGAGTCCCTCCTGGACGGACCCGAGGCGCAGGAGGTCTACGCGACCTACCGCGGCCTCGTCGAAGACGACGCCGTCGCCCCCGGCCACGCCGAGGAGACCGGCGCGACCTGGACCGGGTTCTTCCCCGAGGGGAACATCGGCGTCATGCCCATGCCCTCCACCATGCTCGGCCTCATGCCCGAGGACATGAACATCGGCGTCGCGCCCATCCCGGGGGTCGACGGCGGCGAGTCCACGTTCGTCGGCGGCGACTCCATCGGCATCGCCGCGAACTCCGAGCACCCGAACCAGGCGTGGGACTTCCTGCGCTGGAGCCTCGAAGAGGAGCAGCAGGTCGAGATCCTCGCCGCGAACGGCGACGTCATGGCCCGCACCGACCTCGCCGACAACGAGTACTACGCCGCCAACCCGAACGCGGTCGTCATGAACGACCTCGTGCAGGTCGGCCGCACCCCCTACTCGCTCAACTTCGGGCAGACCTTCAACGACCCGCAGGGCCCGTGGCTCCCGCTGGTCCGCGAGGCGGTCTACGGCGACCCGGGCGCCGACCTGGGCGACCTCAACGGCGACGTCACGGCGTCCCTCGCGAGCTAGAAGGAACCCGATGCGACACTCGCGCAAGCTGGCCGGCGCCCTGTACGCCGCCCCCGTGGCGGCCTTCGTGCTGGTCTTCTTCGTCGCGCCGCTGCTGCTGGTCGGACGCATGTCCGCGTCCGACTGGCCGCTGCTGGTCGGCGACCGGGGGATCAACCTGCCCGACAACTACGCCGGGATCACCGCCAACCCCCTGTTCTGGCCCGCCGTCGGCTTCACCCTCAAGTACACCGGCATCGTCGTGGTCATCCTCATCGGACTCTCGCTGCTGCTGGCGCTCATCGTCGCCGACCGCCGCAAGGGCACCGGGTTCTTCCGCTCCGCGTACTTCCTGCCGACCACCCTCGGGCTCGCCTCGGCCTCGCTCCTGTTCTACGGCTTCTACAGCCACGCGATCGGCCCGCTCGACCCGCTGCTCGAAGCCCTCGGCATGGAGCCGGTCTCCTGGCTCGGCACGCCCACCGCCGCCCTGTGGTCCACAGTGGTGCTCATCGTGTGGAAGTTCGCCGGGTTCTTCATGATCATCCTGCTCGTCGGACTCCAGTCGATCCCGCCGGAGGTCTACGAGGCCGCCCGCCTCGACGGCGCGAACCGCTGGCAGTCGTTCTGGCACGTCACGATCCCGCTCCTGCGGCCCGCGCTCGGCCTCGTCCTCATCCTCTCCGTCACCGGCTCGCTCCTGGCGTTCGACCAGTTCTTCATCCTCACCAAGGGCGGCCCCGACAACTCCACCGTCACCGTCGTCCAGCTCATCTACCGGGAGGCGTTCCAGCGCTTCGACCTCGGCGCGGCCGCCGCGATCTCCGTGGTCGTCCTCGCCGCGCTCCTGGTCCTCAACATCGTCCAGTTCCGGGCCCTCAGAAAGGACGCGTGATGGGCACCAAGCTCTGGAGCACCTCCTACTACGTCCTCGCCGCCTCGCTCGCCGTCCTCTTCCTGCTCCCGCTGATCTGGACCGGCTACGCTTCCGTCGCGCCCCACGGCGCCACCAACCAGCAGGTCGGCTACGGCTTCGGCAACTACGCCAGCCTCCTCGAATACGACGCCGGGCTCCTGCGGTACCTGTGGAACTCGACGTACACGTCCGTCCTCACCGTCGCCTTCACCCTGGCCCTCTCGATCGCCGGGGGCTACGCGTTCGCGCGCTTCTCCTTCCGCGGCAAGGACACCCTGTTTCTGCTCACCCTCGCGATCCTCATGGTCCCGTACTCGACCCTGCTGATCCCGCTCTACTCGATGCTCGGCGACCTCGGCCTGCGCGACTCCCTCACCGGCCTCGCGCTGGTCCTCACCCTCTACCAGCTCCCCTTCGCGGTCTTCATGATGCGCATCTCCTTCGAGGCCGTCCCCAAGGAGATCGAGGAGTCGGCGATGGTCGACGGCGCCGGCACCTTCGGCATCCTCACCCGCATCATGCTGTTCAGCGTGTGGCCCGGCCTCATCACCGTGGGCCTGTTCTCGTTCCTGGCCGCCTGGAACGACTTCATCGCCCCGCTCATTCTCGTCAGCTCGGCCGACAAGGCCGTGCTGCCGGTGGCGATCGCGAACCTCCGCCAGCAGTCGATGGGAGCCGTCGACTTCGGCGCGACCCAGGCGGGCGTGGTCGTCATGGCGCTGCCGTGCCTGGTGCTCTTCGCACTGCTCCAGCGCCACTACGTCCGAGGATTCATGTCCGGAGCTATTAAAGGATGAATATGAGAACACCCGTAATGCCCTCCACCGGCGAACTCCGTCCCCTGGGGACGGACGAGGTCCGCATCACCGGCGGCCACTGGTTCGAGCGGCAGGCGGTGAACGCCGCGGCGACGATCCGCCACTGCCTGCACTGGCTCGAAGCGCTCGACTGGATCGGCAACTTCGACCGCGTCGCCGCGGGGGAGGCGCCCGGGCGGCCGTTCCAGCGCGCCGGACGCGAGTTCTCCGACTCGGAGGTCTACAAGCTGGCCGAGGCGATGGCGTGGGAGATCGGCCGGACCGGCGACCCCGGCCTGGAGGAGGAGTTCCAGAAGCTGACCGCCCGCATCGGCGCCGCGCAGCACGAGGACGGCTACCTCAACACCGCGTTCGGCAACCCCGGGCAGGAACCCCGCTACTCGAACCTCGAATGGGGGCACGAACTCTACTGCGCCGGGCACCTGATCCAGGCCGCCGTCGCGCGCCTTCGCAACCACGGCGAAGACGAGTTCACCCGCATCGCCCGCCGCGTCGCGGACCACGTCTGCGACACGTTCGGGCCCGGAGGCATTGAGCGGATCTGCGGTCACGCGGAGATCGAAGTGGCCTTGGCCGAGTTCTCCCGCGCCACGGGCGAGCCCCGCTACCTGGAGCAGGCGCGCCTGTTCATCGAGCGCCACGGCCAGAAGACGTTGAAGGAGAACGGCCTCTACTACCAGGACGATGTCACGGTCCGCGACGCCGAGGTGCTGCGCGGCCATGCGGTTCGCGCGCTCTACCTGTCCTCCGGCGCGATCGACGTCGCAGTCGAGACCGAGGACGACGAGCTCCTGGAAGCCGTTCGCGCCCAGTGGGACCGCACCGTCACCCGCCGCACCCACCTGACCGGAGGCATGGGCTCCCAGTACGCCGACGAGGCGTTCGGCCGCGACTTCGCGCTCAACCCGGACCGCGCGTACGCCGAGTCCTGCGCGGGGATCGCCGCGGTCATGACCGCGTGGCGCCTCACCCTCGCCACCGGCGACTCCCGCTACGGCGACATGATCGAGCGCATCTCCTGGAACGTGCTGTCCGGCGCGGTCGCCCCCGACGGGAAGTCGTTCTTCTACGCCAACCCGCTCCACCAGCGCACCGCCGACCCCGAACCGCCCGCGGACGGCGCCCTCCCGCACACCCGGGCGGGCGGGAACCGCGCCCAGTGGTTCGACGTCTCCTGCTGCCCCACCAACCTCGCCCGCACCTTCGCCCAGTTCGCCGCGTACGTCGCCACCACTAGCGAGCACGGCGTGCAGATCCACCAGTTCACGCCCTGCACCATCGACACCAATGTCGACGGCGCACGGCTCGCGCTCACCGTTGAGACGAACTACCCGGAGGAAGGCCGCGTCACCGTCCGCGTCGACGCCAACGAGGGCGGCACCCGCGAGATCACCTTCCGCGTCCCGGCCTGGGCCGAGGATGTGCGGCTGATCCACCCCGACGGCTCGGTGCACGAGGTCGACCCCGCCGCGGTCTCGGTGGGACGCATCGGGGAGTTCAGCCCCGGCGACGAGCTCCACCTCGAATTCTCGGTCGCCCCGCGCTGGACCTTCCCCGACCCGCGCGTCGACGCCGTCCGCGGCTGCGCCGCCGTCGAACGTGGCCCGGTCGTCCTCTGCGCCGAGTCCCTGGACCTGCCCGGCGGCGACCTCGACGAACTCACCGTCGACACGACGGTCGCCCCCGTCGAGCGCGACGGCGCCGTCCACGTCGCGGCCCGCATCCACGACCGCCCCGAGGCCTGGCCCTACGGCCCCGCCGCGGCCGACGACGACGGCAAGGCCGCGGAGATCCCGCTCCTGCCGTTTAGACTCCGCGCTACGCGGGGACCCGCCGCGATGCGGGTGTGGCTGCCCGTCGACTGAGTGATTTGACCGGTGCGCCCTGCTTTGCGGGCGCACCGGTCGGATATTCGCGGCGATTGTCGGAAAAATCGCACCGGGAGTCCAAGTGGCGCTTGGTCTTGCACGTCTAGGATGTGGTCCGTCGGGTGGGTTTGACGAGACGAGGAACCGAATAATGAGCGATCTGCTGGATTTCCTGGGCACGGCCGAACAGGCGGTCGCGACCGCATCCGAGGTCATCCGCACCGGTCTCGGGCGCGAGCGCTCCATCAGCGGCAAAGGCGACCGCGACTTCGCCACCGACCTCGACTACGCGGTCGAGGACGCCGTCCGCGCCTTCCTCGCCGACGAGACCCCCGACATCCCGCTCCTCGGCGAAGAACGCGGCCGCACCGGCAACACCGAGTCCCACTACGAGTGGGTGCTCGACCCGATCGACGGCACCGTCAACTTCGCCCACGGCTCCCCGCTCTACGCCGTGTCCCTGGCCCTCACCCACAACGGCATCTCCGTGGTCGGCGTCGTCGAGGCCCCCGCCAGCGAGGAGCGCTTCACCGCCGCCCTCGGCCACGGTGCCGCCCTGAACAAGCACCCGCTCGCCGTGCACGGCCCCGCCTCGCTCTCCGACGCCGTGGTCGCCTTCGGCGACTTCGGCGTCCGCCCCGAATCGGAGCGCCGCAACGCGCAGCGCCTGGAGCTGTTCCGCCGCCTCGTCCCCAAGATCCAGCGGGTGCGCATGCTCGGCACCGCCGCGCTCGACATGTGCTGGACCGCCGCCGGACGCGTCGACGCGACCTACCACTCGTTCATCAACCCGTGGGACGTCGCCGCCGGGGTCGTCATCGCCCGCGAAGCCGGGGCGCTCGTCACCGACCTCGACGGCGTCGACTACGACACCAGCGCCACTTCGATCCTCGCCTGCAATCCCGACCTGCATCGCGCGCTCATGGCCGAGATCGCCTGATGCACCTCCTCTCGTCGGGCAGGGCCTCGAAGGTATACGCCCTGTCCGACAATCTGGTCCTGCGCCGCTGCTCCTGGAACCCCGAACCTGAAGCCCGCCTCATGGCCCACCTCCGCGACCAGGGATATCCCGTCCCCGAGGTCTTCAGGATCGACGGCACCGACATGACCATGGAACGCCTCCACGGCCCCACCCTCGCCGAGGGCATGACCTCCGGCCGCGTCGCCCCGCCCGCCGCGGCCGCCATCATGCTCGATCTCTTTGAACGCCTTCACCAGATCCCCGCGCCGGATTGGCTCCCGGGCGAGTCGCGCGGCCTGGACCTCAACGGCCGCACCATCCTCCACCTCGACCTGCACCCGGAGAACATCATCGAGACCCCGGCAGGCCCGGTGGTCATCGACTGGACCAACGCGGCAGCTGGTGACCCGGCCGTGGACCGCGCGGTGAGCTGGGCGATCCTGGCCGAACTCGACCCGGAGGCCCTCCCGCTCGACCCGGCGCCCCTCCGAGACGCCCTCGCCCGGGACCTCCCGGCGACGGCCCTGGAAACGGCCCTCCGCTTCCGAGAGACAGACACGAACATCACGGCGGATGAACACGCCAGAGCCCGAGCGCTGGCGGCCCGCCTCACTCCGTAGGCGCCTGCCCCTCTGGCAAGTTCGTGAGCCAGCCCCATTCGGGATCGTCGCGACTCGGCTCCAGACGCCATCCTTCGGGCAGGCGGTGGTAGAGGCCTTCCTTCAAGAACACGCTCTGATTTTCGATGAGACCGGTGAGGTCGGCTCTGCCTGCGAAGAGCCTCTGATTGAATCTCGCCGGACGGAGGCTCCTGCCGATTGGGATATCAGCGTTGGTGACGTGTGCCGCCCTGCTGAAGACCACTCCCGTGAAGTGAGCATCCTTCTTGAAGATTGCGTTATCGAGGATGAGAACGGCGTTGAAAGTTGCCAGCACGAAGAAGACGAAATCGCTGAATGACGCCTGTTCGAAGTCAGCTCTGCCGCTGAAGGTCGCGCGGCTGAAGTTCGTGAACCCACTGAATACCGCACGGTAGAACTTCGTGTCGCCGGAGAAAGTCGCCTCTGTGAAATCGGCGGACACCAAACGGCATTCGCTGAAGTCGATCAAGTCCAGATGAGCGTTTCGGAGGTTGATGCGGGTGTGGGTCCAGTAACGGTCCTTGCCGAGTTTGGGGTTGAGGTGGCGTTGGAGGATCTCTTGTGCGATCAGGCGGACCTCGCGCTCAGCGTTGTCGTGCTTGGGCTCGGCTGGGGCGGGGCCCATCGGCTCGAATTGGTTTGCGGGGAGGCGGGTCTCGGAAGCCGCCGGGGTCAGGTCGAAGGGCAGGCGGAGATAGGAGCAGATTTCGTCCAAGACGATCTGGCGTAGGTGCTCGTGTTGTTCGCCGATGCGTTCGAGGTTGTGGAGGCCGCCGATTCGGACCGATGGGCTGTCGGAGCCGAGCTGTTCGACTGCGCGTATGCGGGCGTCGGTGATTCTGCGTTGGAGGGCGTCGTCTTCGGCGTTGGCGGTGGCGACCTCGTGGACTCGCTGCTGGCGCTCTGCGTGGTTCTGGCGGCGGAGGGCCAGCAACAGGGCGCCGATTGCGACGAATCCGGCTCCGGTGGCGAGGGCGTTGCGGCGGGCTTCGGCGCGGAGGCGGGCGAGTTCGAGTTGGGTGGTCACCGATTGGTGGGCGGTGTCCTGGGGAATCGGGGCAGAGAGGATGAGGTAGCTGGTGAAGATGGCCGCGAGGATGACCGCGACCGCGACGACGGCGGTCCACTTGGGGATCGGCTTCAGCGGTTCGGGAGGGTCGGCCGGAGTGACCTGAGGGGGCATCGTTCCAGGATAGGTCCCGGGGGCGCTGCGAGCGGACCGGGCGAGAGACGACGGAGGGGCGACCGCGCAGCGGTCGCCCCTCCCGTTCAGGTCTGTATTCGCTTAGCCAGCGGCCTTCGCCAGGGCGGTGAAGTCGGCGGCGGTCAGGTCGAACACCGGGGATTCGGTGTCGAGCTTCGAGTCCCGCAGGTGGAAACCGGCGTCGTCGGAGCAGAAGGCGACTTCGACGCAGTCGGAGTTGTTGCCACCACCGCTACGGGTGCTCTTACGCCAGGCCCGGCGAACCTCGACGCAGCTTGAGTTGTTGCCGCCGCCGCTGCGGGTGCTCTTACGCCAGACGGTAACGCCAGTCGTCATCGTTGTAGACCTCGATCCGGATCGCCTGTTTCCAAAGGATCTTGCGGAGCCCATCGTAACTTGCGATGCGTTTGGGATCATCGATGAGCCAGCTGGAGTCGGCGATCTCCGAGTAGGCGATGTCGGGACCGGCCAGCTTGCTCTTCCCGACGTGGTAGATCTCGATATTGCTCCGCTGAGCAAGGACCGGGCCGCGGAGGATGCGGATGAGGACGCCGGGCTTCTTGGCCCAGCGGCGCAGGTGCGCCATCTGTTCCTGGTAGAGCTCCTCGTCGATCATCCGCAGTTGGATGAGTGCGGTTTCGCCGATGAGGAACTGCATCTGCGGCCGGTCGGTCCGTGCCTGGATATCGGCGATCCGCGATTCCTTGAAGTCCCAGCCGCCGTCGATGAAGTCGTCATTCGCAAGCGGCTCGGCCAGGCGGACGACGAGGTAGTGGTAGCCCTGGAGCTGAAGGATTCCGGGGATCATGAGCGCGTCGAACTTGAAGATCTCCCCGTAGAAGCGTTCGGCGAGTGCGATGTACAGCGCGTTGAACCGCGGGTTCGCCTCAAGCGCCTCCCACTCCTCCGCGCGGGCGTCGGCGGCCTTGACCATGTACTCGGCCAGCTCCGCGTCGTAGCCGCAGGCTTTGGCCAGGTTCTCCATGATCGAGGCGTGCGGGCTGGAGCGTCCCGCCTCGTATGCGCGGTACGTATCGGGGGACACGTGGACGAGGCGCGCGATCTGCTCCTGCGTCTTCCCCACTTTGTCCCGGCCGGTTCTCAGCATCATGCGGATGAACCAGGCTCCCGATTCCGTTTTCGCCATCGCAGCTCCCAAGGTCGGTGGTCCTTGACGTGTTCGGATCGTCACTATGACACACGCCGGTCCTGTTGCGCCTCTGTGAGAAACGCCGCGGGGTGTCACAACCGTGCAAATTCCACCGTGCGTTCTCCACGGTCATCTGTCCATAGTTCCACTGTGCCGCAAGGGATTACATGTTGTGACCTGCGACTTTACCGTCTAGAGTCATGGAAGTCGAGAGGGAATGCGGCGCGAGATTCGGTTCATTTCTCTCGTCATGGTGCCCGTTCCGGAAAACGTGCGCGAGCAAGTGTCAGGAACCCGACAGTCCGAAAAGGAGCTACGATGAGAGCAGTCCCTCTAACGAGTGAAGACCCCGATCCGCAGAACCTCGTGCGCGGGACCTTCTCCGACGACTACCGGACCTACACGGTCAGGGCCGCCGGACCGGTCGCGCCCGACTCGTTCCAGGTGCTGACCGGCCCCGGCAACGACGACGTCGTGCTCGTCGTCTCCGGCCTCAACTCGGGCGACCTCAAGGCGACCTGGGGCCGCTTCTGGAACGGCCTCAAGCCCCACGCGAAGATCTGGGTCGAGGAGCAGGCGTTCCGGATCTTCTACCGCCGCGCCGTGAGGTTCTGCAATGGTTAGCAAGGGCGACTACAACCTCCGCTCCGACGGCAGGCCCGGCATAGACGGCTACCTCGGCGACTTCCAGCGCGGCCCAGCGGTGTTCACGCTCTACTCGCTCGGTTCCCAACCGGCCCAGTCGCCTCGGGTCACCGAATACCTCCTCGACGTCGAAGACGGCGCCGGCCCGCGCCAATGCTGCCGCTTCACCGACGACCCGGAGGACAGCCCCGAATGGTCCCCGGCCTGGGCAGGCGACGAATGGAACCTCTGGATCATCGCCCAGTGCCTCACGCTCATCGCCGAGCCCGACACCACTTGACCTAACTCGCACTCCCCACGGGGCCGGGCGGGTTTGGTGGAACTCGCCCGGCCCCACTCTCCTCACACACCCGCGCAAGCTCCCGAACCCGCCGCATGGCGGCCCAACCCGAGCGTTTCTCCATCACGATCTGATCCGATGCGGCGGCCCGCAGCCGCTCGATATCCACGCTCCCGTCGGTGAAGTCGGTCGCGAGTACGGCATCCGTCGCCGGAATCCACTCCGCGAGAGCGATCGTCGCCCAGCACCGGATCGTCCGGTCCAGGGACTCGTCGTCGGCCAGACTGCGCAGCAGGCCCGTTCCCTCCGCCAGGAAGGTCCATGCGAGAGCGCACGCGGCGTTGACCCGCGCGAACCCGTCGAACCCGCCGTCGTTCGCCATCGCGGTCATCAGGGGATGCCCTGACGGGACCTCGCAGTCGATCAGGTGGTCCACCGCCGAGACTCGCGCGAAAGGGTTCATGCTGCTGCTTGCGGCGATCTGCTCAAGGGTGCGAACGGCAGTCACGCTGTCGAATTCGTGCAGTCTGTAGGCCGCCACCGCGCTCGAAAGATCGCTGAGTTCGCCCCCGGCCGCGAACCGGCGGAGGATCGGCAGCCCCGCTTTGCGGTCGAGATCGGCGAAGGCGTCCGCGGCTAGCAGCCGGACCTGCCCTGAGAGCCCCTGGTCCTCGGCAGTGCCCGCCAGCGTCGACATGGCGTCGCGTTCCCTGTAGTAGGCGAGCCTCACGGTGGCGATGACCCGGACGACATCGTCGGCCGGGCTCTCGGCCAGCTCCCGCAGGAGGGCCATGCCGCTGACGGGCTCATGACGTGCGAGCAGGTCTGCGGCGCTCGCCCTCGACCAGGGTTCCCCGGTCGCATCCCAAACGAGATCTCGCAGCCGTGCCAGACCCAGCGCCCGGTCGAACGCGATGAGATCTTCGGCCGCACTGACTCTGGCGTACCCGAACAGCGCAGGGTCGGACGAGTGATCGGCCAGCAGATCGACGCCGCTGCGATCGCCGCGGATCGCAAGCTGATAGGCCGCGTCAGCAGCCGCGCTGCCATGAAGCGCGGTGTCGCGGGCCATCTCGCGCAATGCGCCCATGCCGAGCGGCAGACCGTACTCGGCGAGGTTTCTCGCGGCAGAGACGCGCGCTGAACCGATGAGCCCGTCGTCCTGGGTGATCCGCGCCAGCAGGGGTATACCTCGATCTCGATCGAACGCTGCGAGCGCTTCAGCCGCATTCGAGCGGCCTTGGTCGGAGATCGCGATATCGGTGGCGAACGCTTGGAGCAGATCGAGGCCCTCGGCGCGTCGATGCCGCACCAGCGACTTGGCGGCGGCGATGCGTGATCCCTCGGCACGGTGAGGGTCACTTGCCCAATCGCTGAGCCGACTCGGCCGCAGGCCGCCGGCGAGGCGAACCGACTCGGCGAGAGCGTCCACTCGAAGCTCGTCCGTCACATCCGGGTCCGATGCCAAACGCATCAGTGAACGCCGACCGGCACGGCGGTTGCGGACCGCCAATTCCGTTGCGGCGTAGACCCTCGCGCCGGGGCGGGCCTCCGCATCGAGGGCGATTCGCTCAAGATCTCTGGCCGCGTCTTCGTCTCCAAGACCGAATCTCCAGTTCGCAGCGTTGGCCCGGGTGATGTCGGTGAAGGTGGTGTCCTCTTCGAGGGCCTTGAGCAGCGGGACGCCCTGAGAGCGGTCCCTGTACGACAGCCAGCCCGCGGCACCGACCCGAGCGGTGTCGGAGAAGGCGGGGTCGCCGACGATCTCCCGCAGGCGGGGCAGCCAGCGCTGGCGGTCGACTTCGATCAAGTCGTCGATCGCGCTGGCCCGATCGACGTCGTTGAAGGTGGTGTCGGAGGCGAACCGCTCCAGCAACCGCCGCGAAGCCACAGGATCGAGGATCCTGATCTTGAGCGCGATCGTGCCGCGTTCAGAAGGAGGAAGCGACAGATCATCCGCCAGTGCGATGAGCTCCTGCACATCGGATCTTCCTTGGCTGAATCCGAGCCGGGCGGTCGCCTCGACGAAGGCGTCCGCCGACAGCCCGGATTCCCTCGTGGCGAACTCCTGCAGCAGCGCTATCGCCCGTTCCCTGTCGAACTCAAGGAGGTTGGTCGCCGCGTTGACGCGCACCAAGTCCGGGAGGACGGTGTCGACGGCGAGACCGTGCAGCAGTGCAATTCCTTCGGCCCGCCGGTAGGCCGCGAGCCGGTAGGCGGCGGTCACCGCCGCGGACGGATCCGCTGCCCTCCTCGCGGCGTGGCGTCGAAGCAGCTTGACCGCCTTGTCCTGGTCGTACTCCGCCAAGGCCGCGGCCGCACTGACCTTGGTCGACGGGAGGGCGGCGGCTCTGAGGGCGAAGCGGCGAAGTCGGCGTCGGTACTTGGGAGCACCCCGTTCAGCGAGGAGCCGAAGCGCTTCGAATCTCGGGAACTCGGGGAGCACCGCCGCGGACTCGAACTGCTTCAAGAGGGTGAGACTGCCGCTGGCGTCGAATTCGAACAGGAAGTCTGCGGCGTCCACCCGCTGCTCGTCGGTGAGGCGCTCCTCGGTCGCCATGCGCTTTAGCAGTTCGACTCCGCGGCTCTCCTGGCGGGCGACCTGCCTGGCGATGAACAGCAGCTCCCAGTCGGAGATCCGCCGTTGCTCCACGACCCCGCAGAGCAGGTCCCGGCCGTACCCGATCGATGCGATCCCGATGACCAGCTGCTCCCATTCGTTCGAGAGGTGCGGGGGCATGGCCCCGATCGCGGTGGCGATGAGTGCTTTTCGACGGTCCTCGTCGATAGCGCGGTTCGCAGAGTCGCAGAGCCCTTCGACCGCGATCCAACCGGTTGCGAGGGCGTGGTCCTCGTCCGCCGCGAGGGCTTCAATGATCTCGTTGCGCCTTCCGGAGTCCATCTGCGCCAGAGTGAATACCGCCCCAACCCTGAAGTCCGGATCCCGGAGCGCACCGGTCCAGTCCCGGAGATCCCGGAAGTTTCCCTCCATAGTGGGTGCAGCGAGGTACTCGGCGAACGTCTTGTGGACGAACTTGGGATGGCTCGTGCGGACGTCGTGGACGAGGCCCGTGTCCTGGAGGAGCGTCTGGAGCGACTCCAGTTCCGAGTCGTCCCAGGACTGCATGGGAAGCTCGAACAACTCGGCGGCGATGTCCACGACCGACCGGTTCGTCTCCAGGTGGGCCGCGGCCAGGGTCTGCAACAGCAGCCGAATGGCGGCGTCGGTGTTCAGTCGGTCCGAGCCGCTGATCTTCGTGTGCCAGCGGTGCAGAAGCGCGAGAGCGGGCCCGAGCCGCTGCTCGTCCAAACGCTTGTGGAACTGGGCGATCCAGTGCTCGACGGCATCGTGGTAGATGTCGATGCGGCGCTTCGGGATCTGGCGGAGCTGCGCGAAGTAGATGGTCGCGGTGACGTTCGCCAGCAGGGGGAGGCGGATGAGTTCGAGGAGGTCGTCCTGGCCGTCCCAGCGCCGGATGAACCGGTCGGCGTTCTTGACAGCGTCCTGGAAATTCTGATTTCGCGTCTGATGGTCGGTCGGCCCGGTGTTCTCTCGAATGAGGTACTCGCGGAGCTGCTCCTTCGTGAAGGGCTGCAACTGGTAGAGCGAGATTCCGCGGCCGTCGAAGTCCAGTCGGCGCCGACCGCTGAGACCGCGGCTCGTGAGGACGAACTTGCAGTCGGTCCGGCCGCTCGACGCCAAGTCGACGGCCTCGAAAACGATCCTCTCCACCGCTTCGCGGTCGTCGGGATCGGTGATCTCGTCGAAGGCGTCGATCATCACCAGCCAGGTCAGGCCCCGGCCGGGGGAGCGGCTCAGGTGTTCAGACCCGAATGCGTCGACAAGGGAGGCCTTGCCGACCAGCGATCGGGCGGCGATGAGTACCGGCCGGAGCTTCGAGAGGCGGTCACCGGTCGAAGGTTTGCGCAGGCGCAGCTCACGAGCCCAGAACTCCAGGAGGCTGGTCTTGCCGATGCCCGCTTCGCCGGTGATGGCGATGTGCTTGACCGTCGGGTCGACCAGGACCTTCTCGAAGGCGGTGCGCTGCTCGCCTTCGGAGTCCTTCTGCGGGTCGTCGGAGGCGGTGTTCTGCATGTTCGCGGCACCGACCGGGCTCGGTGCCCCCGGCGCGCCGCTGGTGAGGTCGTTCTTGGTGTAGACGCGCACGAGATCGGGCATGAGGCGCTGGCCGTACTTGTGCCCGCCGGTCTGGCCGGTGGCGGCGGTCATGAACTTCTCGGCCTCGGGGGTCATCGGCAGCCGTCTCCGGTCGAGCCAGATCAGCAGTGCCTGAAGCGCGGCGAACGCCGCGAGGAACGCGGCGGCGAAGACCCAGCGGCGGGGGAGCGGGAGCAGCCAGATCGCAAGGGAGACCGGCACGGAGGCGACCAGCGACCAGAACAGGGCGGTTCTGGCCTTGGACCGGGGCCGGAGTCGATCGGACCGGTCGGTGTTCGTCTTGCGCTGGTCGATCAGGCCGGAGGAGAGTACTTGGAGGAGGGGTGCGAGCACAGTGGCGGCCGCAGGAACCCAGATTTCGGGCTTCATTTGAACACCATAGCGATTCGGGGCGAATCGCGGATGGTCACGAAGGTCGGCGATCTGTCATGCCGGCGCGGGACCCGCTTTCACCGTCCCGCTGAGCGCGAAGCGACCCAGCGGACCTCTTCGGGGAGCAGCTCGATCCCCGTCCCGACCGGGCGGTACCCGAGTTCGAGCGCGGCGGTCATGTCCAGGACCATGGCGGTCCGCCATGGATGACGGCCGCGCTCGGCGTCGTCGGTGCGCACTATCGCGCCCTCCCAGGCGATCTCGGCGGCGACGGCCCGCACGATCGCCTCCGCGGTCGGGGTGTCGGGGTCGGCGGCGTTCACGATCCGCGCCTCGGGTTTGGAGGCGACGACCTCGATCAGCGCGGCGACATTGGAAGCGGCCGAGAGATGGTCGGCGACATCGCCGTTCGCGAGCTCGAACCGCTCCGCGTCGCTGCGCATCCGCTCGATGACGGTCAGGGTCCTGGGGTTGCGGGCCCAGCGGCCGTGGACCTTCGACGGCCGGAGCACGGTGACGGGAAGCCCCGAGTCGAGCGCGACCCGCTCGGCCGCGGACTTGCAGGGGCCGTAGCCCTCCCGCGTGAACGGATCGGTTCCCGGCGGGGCGGGGGCCAGCGTGGGACCGTCCTCCGTGAGCGGTCCGTCGAACCGGGGCGGTTGAGCGCCGTTGAGGTCCCGCCCTTCTCGGTCGACGTAGACCGCCCGCCCGGAGACGACGACCGGGCAGGCCGCGACCCCCATGACGGGGAGGATCGCGGCGACGTCCTCGCCGGTGTAGGCGACCAGATCGACCAGCAGGTCGACCCCGTCCCCGACGAGCCGCCCCACCTCCCGCACCTCGCCCCGCTCCACCTGGCGGAACCGGACCCCGGCCTCCGTCAGCTTCGCGGGCATCCGCTTCGGATCCCGCCCGGTCACGGCGACGTCCCACCCCGCTCGCGCCAACCGCAGCGCCGTGGCCCCGCCGACGGCCCCGGTCCCGCCCAACAGCACTGCTCGCTTCTGATGCACCGCATCACCTTAGACGGGGGTCGCGCGGCCCGGGCAGGTCCGCCGGACTCCCGCCGCTGTCCCGCCTCGTCAGGATCGGCGGCCCCGGCGGAACGGCCAGCGGTGCCCGAGCCGTGCCCGCTGTATGCTCCGCCGCATGAACGTCGCCCCGCCCCCGACGGCCCTGATCACCGGCGCCGCATCGGGAATCGGCGCGGCCTTCGCCAGGCTCCTTGCGGCCGATGGCTACCGACTGATCCTGGTGGATCGAGAACCCCTCCCGTCCCCCTCCGACGGGGAGCCGATCCAGGCCGACCTCACCGAGCCCGGGGACCTCGCCCGGATCGAAGAGCGGTGCCGCTCCGGTGTCGACCTGCTCATCAACAACGCTGGGTTCGGCCACCCGACGCGCTTCCTCGACACGCCCATTGAAGCCGAGGTGACGATGGCCCGACTGCACATGGAGGCAGTCCTGCGCCTGACTCACGCCGGGCTCCCGTCGATGCTGGAACGCGGCAGCGGGGGAGTGGTCAACACGGCGTCGCTGCTCGGGTTCCTCCCCAGCTCGACCTACTCGGCGTCCAAGTCCTGGGTCATCAACTTCAGTCAGGCGACCGCGAGGGCCGCACGCCCCCATGGTGTCACGGTCATGGCCCTCTGCCCCGGCTTCACCCGTACCGGCTTCCACGACAGCGCCCGCATGGACATGTCGAAGATCCCCGGTCCCCTCTGGATGAGCCCTGACGCCGTCGCGGCGAAAGCCCTGCGCGACTTCCGCAGGCGCAAATCCCTGAGCGTCCCTGGCTGGCACAACAAACTCATAGCCGCCGTCGCCCGGACCCTCCCCCCGACATTCACCTCGCGCCTCCTCGCCACGACCGACATGCGCGAACCGGCCCGCTGACCCGTACTCCCCGCGTCGTACATCGTGGTGCAAAGGGGCCCGGGGGCGTACTGGACAGGGACCGCGCTCGGCCGACGCGACAGCACGGCTCCGGCTGCATGCTTGGGAACCATGAAGCCGCTCAACATCACCGCAGACCCCAAGCAGTTCATCGCCGACTTCTACACCGGATTCACCCACGACCTGCTCAGCAGCGACGAGGACGCGGCAGTGATCGTCGACCGCTACCACACGCCTGACATCGTCCAGGTCGCCGACGGGAACCGCATCGACCGCCAGAAGCTCATCGACCACACCCGCCCGGTCCGCAAGAACCGGCCCGCCATCCGCATGGAAGTCCACGAAGCGGTCGTGGGCGGCGACCGCCTCGCCGCCCGCTACACCCTCCACTCTTCGCAGCGCGGCAAAGACATCGCCATCGAAGTCCACCTCTTCGGTCGCTTCAGTGCCGACGGCCGAATGAGCCAGGCGCACATGCTCACCCGCGCGATCACCTGAGACCGTAATCCGCTCGACCCGCTTCCGCGAAGCCCCCGCTGATGCCGAAGTCGCGATGTTGTCGGGCGGGAACCCTATGATCGGTGGCGTGGCTGAAACCGATGACCGCTCCTTTGAAGGCATCGAGAGCGCTTGGGCCCGAGTTGAAGCGGCCTTGAGGCGTGTCCTGCCCGATTCGCTGCCGCTGCTCGCGGGACCGGCCGCGGCGTCGGAGATCGACGCGATCGAGGCGGCGTTGGAGGTGGTCCTGCCGCCCGATTTCCGGGCCAGCCTCGGCATCCACAACGGATCGAACTTCGGCGGCCCTGCGCCGGTGCCGCTCGACCACTTGTTCAGCGCGGGGGAAATCGTCGCGATGACGCAGGCATGGGACTCCGAGGAGGACTCGGACCTCGACAGTCCTCCCGTCATGGCCTACCTGATCGATAGAGGCATGCTCCACGTGAGCGGGCCGGTGCGGCCGACGTCGAGCCTCAGGAACAGGGTGGTCGTGGGGACGATGAACGGCGATGTCAACTGGTTCATCGACCTCGACCCGCCGGAAGGAGGGACGCCCGGGCAGGTGGTGCGCCTCGACATCGAGTGCAGTCAGTGGGACGTCCTGGCCCCGTCGTGGACCGCGCTGCTGGTCCGCTACGCCGAAGACCTGGAACGGTCCGCCGATGACCCCGAGCGTTCCACGCTCGTCATCGATGAGCTCGGCCCAGCGTGCGAATGGGGCATCGATCCGGTCGACAAGCCGCCGCGTCCGGCATGGCTGCGAGACGTGCAGGCGCGCCCGCCGAGGACTTGGACCTGGTGACCGCGGACGGCGGACCTTGCCGCGACGGCATGGCCGGGTCTCGGGCTTTCAAGCACGTTGATATTCCGCTCGACAGGGCTGCGGACCTGGGGAATCCTGGGGCGATGGAATCGAACGACATCTGGGACGCCGAGACCGCCCGCAGGTACGACACTCCCGGCGAGGGCATGTTCGCGCCGGAGGTGCTCAACCCCACGGTCGATCGCCTCGCCGAACTGGCAGAAGGCGGCCGCGCCCTGGAATTCGCGATCGGGACCGGCCGCGTGGGCGTGCCGCTCGCCGAGCGCGGAGTGCCGGTGACCGGGATCGAGCTGTCGCCCGACATGATCGCGCAGCTGCGCACCAAAGTGGACGAATTCGCGCTCCCGGTGCTCGAAGGCGACATGACCGCAGTCCGCGCCCCCGGCGAATTCCGTTTGGCCTACCTGGTGTTCAACACCATCTCGAACCTGCTCACCCAGGACTTGCAGATCGAGTGCTTCCGCAACGCGGCCCGCCATCTCGTCCCAGGCGGGCGCTTCGTCATCGAACTCTGGGTCCCCGAACTGCGCGCGCTGCCGCCGGGCCGCAAGGCGACCGTCGGCGTCGTCGAGGACGGCTACATCCTCCTCGACACCTACGACCCGCTCAACCAGCACGTCGTCTCCCACCACTTCACCTTCGACGACACCCGCCAGGCCCGCCTCGGCCGCTCCCCGCACCGCTACATCTGGCCCTCCGAACTCGACCTCATGGCCCGCCTCGCCGGCTTCGAACTCGAATCCCGCCATGCCGACTGGCAGGGCGGCGAGTTCACCGCCGAGTCGCCGTCCCACGTCTCCGTCTACCGGCTGCCCGCGGCATGATCGACGACGAACTGGCGAAAGCCGACCTGCACGGGCGGCTCCGGCAGGACCGCCAGGCGCTGCTGTGGAAACTCGACGGCCTGTCCGAATACGACTCCCGCCGTCCTCTGACCGCCACGGGCACCAGCCTCCTCGGCCTGGTCAAGCATGTCGCCACCGTCGAAGCCTGGTACTTCGGCGCGGTCTTCGACCGCCCGTCCCCCGAGCCGCTCGGCCGCTGGCAGGACTCCGACGGCGGCGACCACTGGGCTCACGAGCATGAGACCCGCGACCAGATCACCGCCTTCTACCGGCGCACGTGGGAGCACTCAGACGCCACGATCGACGCCCTCCCGCTCGACGCCCCCGGCCGCGTCCCCTGGTGGACCGAGCCCCACGCCGACACCAACCTCTTCCTCGTCCTGCTCCACGTCCTCGGCGAGACCATCCGCCACGCCGGCCACGCCGACATCCTCCGAGAATCCCTCGACGGCCGAACCGGCCTCCGCCCCGAACACGAACAACCCATCAACGAACCGGCCCGCGCCGCCCACCGTGCAGAAATCGAACGGGCCGCCCGAGCGGCCGCCCGGATGGAGCCTTAGCCCGCCGTCCGGAGGGCTTCGTCGAGCCAGGCGCGCTGGGCGGGGGTGAGGATCGGCAGGGCTGCTTGGAAGTCGAGTTCGTCTTTGGGGCGGGGGGCTTTGGATTTGTAGAAGAGTTGTATCTCGGGGACGAGGTAGGGGAGGTTGTCGTCGGTGGTGCGGCCGATGTCGGCGATGGGGCGGCGGATTCGGGGGTCTCGGCGGGAGACCCAGTGGTCGCCGTCGGCGTTGTCGAGCATGAACTGGAAGGACCAGGGGTGGTCGGAGGTGGGGCGGCACCAGATGTCGTGGACGTGCTGGGGGAGGAGTTCGCCTGGGAGCCAAGGGCGGAGGGTCCCGGGCGGGGCGGCGGCCCACCATTCCCAGTCGGGGAGGACCGCTTGGATTGCGGGATGGTCGCGGTGGAGCATGAGGACGTCGACGTCGTTGTGAGGCCGGACGGGTCGGCCGACGGCGAGTTCGATCGCCCAGCCGCCTGCGATCCACCAAGGGGAGTCGAGGGGCGCGAGGAGGGCGTGGACTTCGTCGAGGGGCGGCGGGTCCCAAGCCCCCGCCGGGTCGGCGACCGGGACGGTCATGCTTCCGGGCCTCCCTTGGCGGTCCACCAGTCGCGGACCAGGCAGAACGGGTGGCCCGCCGGGTCGGCGTAGACGCGCCAGCCCTGCTGGTCGTCGAGGAGCGTGGCGCCGTTGGCGAGGACTTCCGCTTCGGCCTCATCGAGGTCGGGGACGGCGAAGTCCAGGTGCATCTGCTGCGGGCGCGCGGGATCGGGCCACTGAGGCGGCCGGTAGTCCTCGACCGGTTGGAAGAGGAGCGCGAACCCGGATTCGAGGTGGAGGGTCGCGCTGCCGTCGGTCAGGGACCAGCGCTTGTCGGGCCTGTTGACGTCGCCGCCGAGGATGGACTGGTAGAAATCGGCGAGTGCCCTGGGATCGGGGCAGTCGAGGACCACGCATTCGAAGTGTGCCTTCATCGCAGCATCGTAGATGCTGCCGGGCTGCGGGGAAACGGTTTATTCGGGGCGCAGGTGGAAGCTCAGTTGGGCGCCGAGTTGCCGGAAGCCGAGGGCGCTCGCGACGCGGCGGGAGGCTTCCGGGCGCGCCCGCCATTGGGGGAGAAGGCCGGCGGTGAGCGCGTGGTCGACCGCGGCCGCCGCGGCCCGTTTCGCGAGGCCGCGGCCGCGCGCCGCTTCGGCGGTCAGGATGCACATGTGCGCCGTCGCGCCCGGCCATGCCCGGTAGCCCGCCACCGCCGTGATCTTCCCTTCCTCGCGCACGACGAACGCCGCAGAGGTGATCTCGCCGATCCCGCTCTCGTCCGCGTCGCCCACGCCCACTTCCTTCAGCAACGCTTGAACATCCGGGTCATCGGGAGCGACCTGCTCGATGACCTCGGGTCGCGTCGGGACGAAGTGCTCTCGCGAGAGGTACGCCAGCGTCGCCGGGCCCAGCACCGCCTGGATCGGCAGCACTGATTTCAGGACGTCGGACTGGGTGAGTGATGCAACCGAGATGCTGCTCAGCGCCTCCTGCACCGGCTTGAGCGCATCCTCAGTCGGGACGGTCGCGATCGCCGCATCGCCCAGCACCACGATCCCGACCCACCCCGGCGGGCACATCTTCGATCCTGGAGAGGCGACCACCTGCACCCCCGGGCCCGACGGGAACGCCACGGGCGCAGCGGCGAGCAGTTCCCAGAGGGCTTTGGCGCGGGCGGTCAGCGAGTCGTCGGCCATGACGCGATCCTTTCATCCGGCAAGCCGATTCCGAAATGGTCAAGGGCGGTGGAGCCAGGCCGAGAGGTCCTCGGGGATCAGGTCGGCCACGCGGGCCTCGTACGCGGCGAGTTCCTCGGAGGCGAGGAGTTCGGCGGCGGCACCTGAGGTGCCGCGGCGGAAGAAGGCGACTTTGCTTCGCATGAGGCCCTTGGGGTCCGGGGCGCGGTGCTCCGCGTTGGCCTTCATTTCGGCGAAGCTCGCGGCCTTGACGAGGGCGGGCCAGCGTGATTCGGGGACGTCGATGTCGAGATAGGCGGCGATGCGGCGCATCTCGCCTTCGAGGTCGGCCGAGAGGTCGGCGTAGTGGACGAGGAGGAGGTTCGGCTCCTCGCGCCGCGCCCAGGCGTCGCCGAGATGCGCCATCACGCCCGGCAGCATGTCGAGGTCCTCGCGCGGGCCGTTCTCGGCGCGGGTCCAGTTGACGACCCAGTCGTGCAGGGAGAGTCGGTTCTTCTTGGACGCGGGGACCGGGACGCCGGTCAGTTCGGCGATGCGTTCGCGGATCAGGTTGGAGCCCTGGTGGTAGAGCGAGACGGCCGCGTCGAGCGGGTGCCGGGCGACGACGATGTAGCGGGCCGCGGGGTGGATCGGGAGGCCGTCGAGCGGGGTATGGGTCTTGATGAAGCGGCGGTGGTCCTGGGCGGCGAGCTTCGCGTGGACCTCGTCGACCGGCGTGATCGTCCAGTCGAGCCAGGGCGAGAGCTCGGGCAGCGGCGCGGGCAGGTCCGGGGTCTGGAAGACCAGGAGGGCGCAGATCATCTGCGTCCAGGTGGTGCCGTGCTTGGAGCGGGTGCTGATGACGATGTCGTCGTCGCGCATCGGGAAGGACAGCCAGCGCCGGCTGTCCTCGTCGTGAGAGCGGTAGCGGTGCGGGGTCACCGCGCGAGTCTAGAGGCGCTGCGCCGACCGCTCAAGGCGATTACGCGGCGGCGACGAGGGCGTCGTAGCGTTCCCTGGCCTCGATGATGTCGGGGCGGTGGCGTTCGGCCCATTCGAGGAGGCCGGTGAGGTGGCCGTAGAGCTCGCGGGCGGAGTCGGTGGCGCTGTACTCGACCTTGGGCGGGACGGTGGGGTAGACGGTGCGGGTGAGGAGGCCGTCGCGCTCCAGGTTGCGGAGGGTCAGGGTGAGCATGCGGCGGCTGATGCCGGGGATGCTGCGCTCCAGCTCGGTGTAGCGGACCGGGTTGCGGATGGCCGCGACCAGGATCGAGACCGACCACTTGCCGGCGACGCGGTCGATGATCTGGACGATCGGGCACGCCTCGACCTGCACGTCGGACATCGGGGCGTCGTCGCATTCGTTCGCCATGGCATGTGCTCCACTTCACAGAGCGGCACTCAGGGGGATGACCTGGAGAGGAACATCCGTGTATCCCCCGGTACATGAAAGTGCCTTCTTACGGACGGCTCCATTGGAACACATGATTGCTCCAGGAACAAATCGTTCCCCAAGAGCTGAAGGAGCCCCGCAATGCCGACCGCGACCGAAGCGAGTCTGAGCCGCCGCTGGCTCACCGTCATGGTCCTGCTCGCCGCGCAGGTCATGATCATCCTGGACCAGAACATCGTCACGATCGCCCTCCCGGCCATCCGCGACGCCCTCGGGTTCTCCCCGTCGAACCTGGTGTGGACCGTGAACGCCTACGTGATCCCGTTCGGCGGCCTCCTGCTCCTCGCCGGGCGCCTCGGCGACCTCCTCAGCCGCAAATGGGTCTTCATCGCCGGGCTCGCGCTGTTCACGCTCTCCTCCGCGGCCATCGGGTTCGCCGACACGCAGGGCCTGCTCCTCGCGGGACGCTTCGTGCAGGGCATCGGCGGCGCCGTCGCCTCCGCGGGCCTGCTCGGCATGGTGGTGATGCTGCTGCCCGAGCCCGCCGAGCAGGCGAAGGGCATCGGCGCGTTCGGGTTCGCGTCCGCCGGGGGCGGCGCGCTGGGCAGCGTCGTGGGCGGCGTCCTCACCGAGTCGATCGGGTGGGAGTCGATCTTCTTCACCAACGTGCCGCTCGGGGTGATCGTCGGCGTCCTCGCCTGGCGCCTGCTGGCGAACGACCGCGGCATCGGCCTCAGGGCCGGGGCCGACGTGCTCGGCGCGGTCCTGGTCACCGCGGGCGTCATGCTCGCCGTCTACACCCTCATCGGGGTCGAGCAGCAGGGCTGGGACTCGCCGCGCACCATCGGCTTCGGCGTCCTCGCCGCGCTGCTCCTCGCCGGGTTCTTCGTCCGCCAGGCGAA
Organism: Glycomyces artemisiae; assembly: GCF_003002955.1. Classification (GTDB taxonomy): domain Bacteria; phylum Actinomycetota; class Actinomycetes; order Mycobacteriales; family Micromonosporaceae; genus Glycomyces; species Glycomyces artemisiae. Next base: position 232,555 of record NZ_PVTJ01000007.1, on the reverse strand, counting down.
GGCCGCCGCGCCGCTCGTGCCGCTGCGGATCATGTTCTCCCGCAGCGTCGCCGGGGCGAACATCGCCCAGGCGCTCATGGTCGGCGCCGCGTTCGGGTTCATGTACTTCACCGTGCTGTACCTCCAGCAGGTCCTCGGCTTCCAGCCGCTGCACGCGGGCCTCGCGTTCCTGCCCGCCCCGCTCGTGATCGCCGCCGTGTCGCTGTGGGTCGCCCCGCGCCTGCTCACCCGGTTCGCGCCCCGCAAGATCGCGATCGCCGGCCTCGCCGTGATGGTCCTCGGGTTCGTGCTGTTCGCCCAGATGCGCGCCGACGGCGCCTACCTGACGGACGTGCTCCCCGGGATGGTCACCGCCCCGCTCGGCTTCGGCCTGACCATGCCCGCCCTCATGACCCTCGGCATGGCCGACTCCAAGCCCGAGGACGCCGGCGTCACCTCCGGCCTGTTCAACACCGCCCAGCAGGTCGGCGGCGCGGTCGGACTCGCGGTCATCAGCACCGCCGTCTCCGCCCGCACCGCCTCGCTCCTCGGCGGCGGCGCCGCGCAGGCCGAGGCCCTCACCGCCGGGTACCGGCTCGGGTACACGATCGCCGCGGTCATGGTCGCCGTCGCGCTCCTCGTCGCCGTCACCGTGATCCGGGTCCGCAAGACCGAAGCGGCCCAAGCCGAACCGGTCCCCGTCACCGTCTAGCCCTCCCCACTGGGCCGCCGTCCCCCGCCGGGGACGGCGGCCCAGTCGTAACCGTTTCTGTTACGATCAGCGCGACCGGAAGGAGGCGGCCATGGCGGCCAACAGCAGACTCACGATCGCCGTGCACGTCCTCGCGTGGATGGCGCTGGCGAAGCGCCGCGGCCGCGAGATCATGACCTCCGACGAGATCGCCGCCAGCGTGGCCACCAACCCCGTGATCGTCCGCCGCAGCCTCGGCGACCTGCGCGAAGCCGGGCTCGTCGAGTCCCGCCGCGGCGCCGGCGCCGGGTGGCTCCTCGCCCGCGAACCCGCGGCGATCACCCTCCTCGACGTCCACCGGGCGATCGGCGCCGAACCGCTCTTCGCCCTCCACGCCACCGAACCGAACCTCGATTGCCCTGTCGGCCTCGGCATCCGGCCCGCGCTCACCGAGGTCTACGCCGCCGCCGACGCGGCCGTGGCGCGCGAACTCGCCGGGCGCACCGTCGCCGACGTCCTCGCCGAGACCCTCACCCATCAGGAGCGACCGTGATCCCCTGCCACGTCTATGAACTGCGCCAGTACACCCTCCACCCCGGACGGCGCGACGAGCTCGTCGAATTGTTCGAGCGCGAGTTCATCGAGCCGCAAGAAGCGGCGGGGATGCGCATCGTCGGCCAGTTCCGCGACCTCGACCGCCCCGACCACCTCGTGTGGGTCCGCGGCTTCCGCGACATGGAGACCCGCGCCGCCGCGCTCGCCGCGTTCTACGGCGGCCCCGTCTGGAAGGCGCACCGCGACGCCGCCAACGCCACCATGCTCGACTCCGACGACGTGCTCCTGCTCCGCCCGGCCTACCCCGGCGCGGGCTTCCCCGCGCCCGGCGGCGCCGAGGCGGGCCGCTTCACCGCCGCCGTGCACCGCAACGAACCCGGCCTCGCCGACCGGTGCCGCCGCCGCATCGGGCCGCTCGCCTGCCTGGAGACCGAGCCCGCCGAGAACACGTTCCCCGCGCTGCCGGTGCGCACAGGGGAGGACGTCCTCGTCTGGTTCGCCGCGGGCGACACCGCGCACGACCTGCCCGAACCGGTCCAGACGCTCAGGCTCGAACCCACCGCCGGGTCCCGGCTCCGTTAACTCGCCCCCGGCTCACTCCGGGAACGCGATCGCCCACGGCGGCACCGACTCCGTCAGCCACACGCCGTTGTCCGACCGGAAGAACACATGGCCCTCAGCGGCCATGCCCGCCGCATCCACCACCAGCACGACCGGCCGCCCGCGCCGCGAACCGACGCGGACGGCCGTCGCGTAATCGGGCGACAAGTGGACGTCGTGGCGGGCCATCGCCTTCAGGCCCTCCGCGCGGATCGCGTCCACGAACCCCTCGGCCGTCCCGTGGAACAGCTCCGCGGGCGGGTCGAGGGGCTCCAAACCGAGATCGACCTCGACGGTGTGGCCCTGGTTCGCTCTGATGCGGCCGTCGCGGATCGTGAAGCGCCGCTTGTCATTGCGCTCCACCACCTCGTCCAGCTCCGCGCGGGTCACGCGGAACCGCTGCCGCTCCAGGGCCGCGAGCAGCACGTCCACGTCCACCCAGCCCTGCGCGTCCAGCTCGATCCCGATCCGCTGCGGATCGTGGCGCAGATGCCGCGACAGGTACTTCGAGACCTTGACCACCCGCCGGTCGTCCATCGCGGCCTACTGCTGCGGGGCCTGCTGCTGCGCGGCGCCGACCGCCTGCACGACCTGCGCGACCTCCTCGGGCCGGCCGATCTTCAGGTTCACCTTCTTCTGGCGGCCGTCGGGCAGGATGCGCAGCACGTTCGTGCCGTCGAACCACAGCCGCTCGCCCTTCGCCGCGCCGTACGTCGCGGCCTTGAAGCCCAGCGGCGAGTGGAGGTAGACCGTGCCGGTCGCGGGCTCGTACGACGCGTACGGGTTCGAGAACGTCAGGATGCCGACCAGCAGGAACAGCGGGCCGGTGATGATGCCGATCGCGAACGCGCCGACCAGCAGGTTCAGTACGCCGACCACGGTCCAGACGGCGCCGACGACGGTGAACAGCACCGGGTACCAGGTCTTGTACCGGACCTTCAGGGTCTGCGGGGCGGGCGGATACGTCATGGGGCACTCCGAATCTTCAGGGGAAGGGGGCGCCGCCAGCCTACAAGATCACAGCTGCGTCACCGCGAACACGAGTGCGAGCAGCGGGAACAGCCCCTGCTTGAGCGCCGAGGACGCCATCGACCGGTCCCGCGCCACCAGCACCAGCGCCGCCAGCAGCATCGAACCGCACGAGGAGACCACCAGCGTCCACCCCACTGCGGGCTCGGTCCGCACCAGCACCGCGCCGAGCAGCGCCCCGATCGCGAGGAACAGGTTGTACCAGCCCTGGTTGTACGCCCACGGCTTCACCGCCTCCAAGTCCGCCGGATCGGTCTTGAACGTCCCCTGATGGACCTTGGGATCGGCGAAGCGCACGCTCTCCATCACGAAGATGTACACGTGGAGCAGCCCGGCGAGGGCGGCGAGGACCTGAACGACCAGAAGCATGGATGCAGTCTCGCCGATCCGCGCCGATCCCGCCAGCGTTCCAGCTCAAAGCGGCTGCCGCCCTCGACGGCTCCGAGTCGCCCGCGGCGCCGACCGGGACCGGTCCCGGGCCGCGCGTGGTCTCCTGAAGGCACCGCCGACCGAGGAGCGCCCCGTGTACCCCGAAATGTCGCCCCCGCAACCGCATCAGGAGCCGTCCCCGGACCGGGTCGTCGCGCAGCCGCCGCCGCCCCGGTTCGAACGCGAGCCGCAGTCCGAGCCGCTGGGGCCCGAACCGCCGCGGTTCGAGCCGCAGCGGCGGCCCCCGTTCGTCCCCCGCCCCGTCGACCCGGTCGCCGCCATCGTCGGGAACGCGACCGCACTCGGCCTGGGCTACATGCTCATGGGCCGCGTCCGCCTCGCGCTGGCCGCGATCGCCGGGACCGCGCTCCTGTTGCTCCCGCTCGCCGCCGATCCCGGGAACCTGGCCTGGCGGTACGGGTTCGGCACCTGGTGGGTCCTGATGTGCTTCCACGCCTGGCACCTCACCCGCCGCACCGAGGCCGCGCTCCTCGAAGGCCGCCGCAAGCGCATGCGGCTCATCGCGACCGGCGCCGCCGGATTCGTGCTCCTCGCGGTCGTCGGCTTCCACCTGGACGCGTGGCGGACCGTGCGCGGCGCCGAAGCCGACCACGCCGAAGGCGACTGCGCGAGCGCCGTCGAGACCCTCGAAGGGCTCGACGCCGTCGACCGGATCACGAACGGCCCCATCGTCATCGAAGGGGAGGAGCAGCTGGAGGCGTGCCGCCTGCTCAACCGGGCCCGCGCCGAGGGCCTCCTCACCGGCGCCTCCACCATGGAGGACTACCTCGCCCACCCGGCCGCGCTGTGGGACGGCGCCGGGCCCGAGCGCGCCGCCATGCTCTTCGACGTGGCCCGCGGCGGCGACCCCGCCGAACCCCTAGAAGCCGGATTCGCGCAGCTCACCGACACCCTGGCCGCCGACCCCGGCCAGTCCGACCGCGTGCGCGGCACCGTGGAGCAGCTCATGGCCGACCTCGCCGCCGACACCGCGCCCTGCGAGGCCGTCGCCGTGGACGACTGGATCGCCGGACAGACCTCGGACGTCCCCGAGTTCACCGAACCGGTCGCCGCGGCCGCCGACGCGGTGCCCCTGCGTCTCCTCGACTGCGCCCGCTCCCAGTCCGCGCACGACGAACTGCAAGCGGCCCAAGCGAGCTACCAGCGCTTCCTGGCCGAGTACCCCGGCCACGCCGAGGCCGCCACCGCATCCGACGAGGCCTACGAGGTCGACTCCAGGATCGAGTTCGGCACCGTCTCGGCCCTGCTCGACGCCGACGAGTACTGCCAGGCCCCCGCCCCGTGGCGCGGCGCCCCCGCGTACTCCGGGTCCGGACCGCATCCGATGTGGATGATCGGCCTCTCCGGGTCCCAGTACGGCATGTCCGACTCGTGGCTGGCGGACACGGTCGAGGAGACCCAGATCGTCACCTGCGTCGACGGCCCGAAACGGGGGAAGCACCTCGACACCTGCTACTACGAGAACCCGCTCAGCGACTACTTCAACAGCGAGGTCGACTTCTACGCCTCCCGCTTCGACGTCAAGGTCTTCGCGCTCCGCACCGGCGAGCAGGTCGACTCGTACACCGTGCAGTTCGAGGGGGACCCCTGCCCGGAGGTCCTGGAGTACTACACCTACAGCGGCATCGACACCGGCCCGCCGGGCACCGTGGAGGCCGAGGTCAGCGACGCCCAGGTCCGCAGCGTCTTCGAGCGCCTCCAGGACTGAGGCGGCGGCCGCGCCCGCCGGGCGCGGCCGCTTCAGTCCTCGCCGAGGACCCGCAGGTCCGGCGGCACGAGCGTGCGCGTGTGCAGCAGTTCGGTGATGAGGTTGTGGTTGAGCATGTTGCCCACCGGCTCGCCGACCTCCTCGCGGGTCAGGCCCGGCACGCCCGCGCCCGACAGGCGCCTGCGCACGTTCGCCACGAGGTGCTCGACCTTCTTGGGCCGCCACGCCTCCCCGCCGCCGAGCCCGCTCAGCTCGACGGCGACCTGCTTCCACGACACCGGCTGCGGGTACGCCTCGTGCAGCAGGTACCGCTGCGCCAGGCACACCAGCGCCAGCCGCTCGTCGGCGTCGAGGCGCCACGGCCGGTCCTTGAGCGTCGCCGCGCCGGGCGCGGGCGGCGGGAGCCTGCCGTCGTCGCCGGAGACGTACAGCTCCACCAAGTGCCTGCGCCTCGCGGTGCCGCTGATGAACACCGGCGTGTACCCGGTCAGGACCGGCACCGGCTCGTCCTCGGGGAACAGCGTGCGCGAGCCGGGGAGCTGGAGCGGCAGGTGCCCGGTGTTCGCGAGCCACCAGTGCCCGCCGACGCGGGCGACGCGCCCGTGCGCGCGGCTGACGCGCCGGTCGTCCTCGCCCACGCACACGTGCACCTCCGGCCGGTTCCGTCCGAACAGGACGACCCGGTCCTCCTTGGGCCGGAACCGGACCCCGCCCGAGACGGACAGCGCGTAGATCGTGCCCGGCACGGCGTCGGCGACCCCGAACGCCAGGCTCGCGTGGTCGGGCGGCAGCGGTTCCAGGCCCTCGACCTGGGGGATGTCAGTCATTTCGGCCTCCGGAATCCTTCCCGCCCACTCTGCCACGCCCCGCTCGGGACCACTCCCGGATCAGGCGTCGGGGAGCGCCTCGGCGGCGGGTTCGGCGAGGTCCACTGCGAGCGCGCACCGGTCCTCCTGGGTCTCCTCATCGCCGAACACGATGAGCCGCAGGAACTCCGTCGTCGTGGTCCCGTCGCCGTCGGCGCTCGGGTATGAGCGGTTCACGACGCTGACCAGGCACGAGTCGGGGTACCAGTGGTCGCCCTCGACGAGCGCCGGGCGCCCGCCGATCTCGACGACCTCGCCGTCCTCTGCGGTCGGCGGGTCGGCGCGGTCGAACTCCAGGCTCACCTTGCGGTCGCTGGTGGTGCTGTACCACTCGCACTCCCAGTCGCCGAACCCCCGGTACGGCGAGTGGGCGTTGACGCCCGGGAACCGCTCCAGCGCTTCGTCTCCGAGCAGCTCGCACGCGTCGAGGCCGTACAGCGACGCGGGGTCTTCGGGCGCGCGACGGGGAATCTCGCCGTGGTCGAGGACCGCGAGCGCGCCCGCGACCGCCGTGTCGGCGATCGCGCACAGGTCGCTCTCGCCGCTCTCGTCCTGCCCGGCGTCGATCGACAGGAGGTTCGTGCCGTCGGGCAGCACCAGGGTCCGCTCGCACTCGTCGTGCTCGCCCTCGTAACTGATCACGCCGATCGGGCCTTCCATCCTGGTCGGTCCCCGCTCGGGCTCGGCGGTGCTGACGTAGAAGTACAGTTCGACGTCGACCCAGCCGGTCTCGGTGTCGAGGAAGACGTCGCAGCGGTTGAAGTTGCCGTAGTCGGAGTCCAGTCGGGCCCTGCCGTACACGCTGAGCGCCTCGGCGTCGAGGAGCGCGCACGGGTCGGCGGTGCGCGGGTCGCCCACGTAGTCGACGGGGAGGCCGCCGGCGGCTGGGTCGCCGCCCGATTCGGCGGGCCGCAGCGCGGGCCACAGGACGGCGGCGAGGACGACCAGGGCCGAGGCCGCGGCGGCGGCCCAGATCCATTTGCGGCGCAAGGGGGCGCGGGACCGGCCGCTGACCGGTTCGCCGGAGAGTCGGGCCAGTTCGGCATGCGCGTCGCCGATCGCGACGCGGCGCTTGGGGTCGGCTTCCAGGAGGCGGTCGAGGACCGGTTCGAGCGTTCCGGCGCGCTTCGGGGCGACCCGGTCGCCCTGGGCGGTGCGCCACAGCAGCGCGTGGGCGTTGCCCTCGCCGAACGGGGAGGTGCCTTCGACGGCGTGGAACAGGGTGGCGCCCAGGGAGAAGACGTCGGCGGCGGCGGTGTAGCGGCCGCCGCGGACCACTTCCGGCGCGACGTATCCGGGGGTGCCGGTGACCGCGCCCGTTCCGGTGAGCGTCGGCTCGGCGTGGACCTGGCGGGCGATGCCGAAGTCGGCGAGCTTCGCCTGCCCCTGCTCGGTGACCAGGACGTTCGCGGGCTTGATGTCGCGGTGGAGGATGCCCTTGGCGTGCACGGCCTCCAGGCCGCCCGCGAGCTGCGCGCCGTACCTGGCCGCGGTCTCGGCGTCGACGGTGCCGAGGTCGGCGAGGGAGCGGCCCGCGACGTACTCCATGACGATCCAGTGGTCGCCGTCGTCCTCGGCGAGGTCGTGGACGGTGACGACGTTGGGGTGGTTCAGGCTGGCGAGAGCCTGAGACTCCTTGCGCACCTTGGCGGCCGCGGCGTCGTCGCCGCCGGACAGGGCCCGTTTCAGCGCGACCGGCCGGTCGTGGAGCCGCTGGTCGGCCGCGCGCCAGACCTCGCCCTGGCTGCCGGAGCCGAGGCGCGCCTCAAGCCGGTACCGCCCGCCCACAACCTGCCCAGTGCGCACTGGCCGCTCCCACCGAAAACCCGAATCGCCCCCATGTGCCTGCCTCCACCCTAATGCACCGGAGCGAAACGGTTACTCCCCAACAGGAGCGGTGGACCCGGTATGCGTCTCCTGATCGTCGTAGGCGCCGTCGAGGACGTCGGCCACGAGGATCGGCTTCCCGAGGGTCGCCGACAGGTAGACCGCGCGCACGGTGGCGAGCGCCAGGAGCCCGTCGTCGAGGGTCACCCACGGATCGCGGCCCTCGCGCACGGCCGCGGCGATGTCGGTCCACTGCGTCAGGTGCGGGTTCGCGTACCCGCCCTGCGGCGCCTCGGCGGCGTCGCGCAGCTCGCGGGCGACCTGGTCGCCCTCAAGGCCCTCGGCGTCCCTGGTGTGCAGGAACGTCAGCTCGTCGGCGGCGATCACCGCCGACCCGTCGGTGCCGTGGACCTGAAGGCGCACACCGAGATCGGGGTACGCGGTGGTGGTCGCGTGGAGCGTCGCGAGCGCGCCGCCCTCGAAGCGGAGGATCGCGACGGCCACGTCCTCGACCTCGATGCGCTCGTGCCCGAGGCGCGCGGTGTGGGCGGTGACCTCGACCGGGGTCCCGAGGAACCACAGCAGCAGGTCGAGGGTGTGCACGCCCTGGTTCATGAGGGCGCCGCCGCCGTCGAGCGCCCAGGTGCCGCGCCAGTCGGCGGAGTCGTAGTACGCCTGGGTGCGGTACCAGTCGACGTTGGCGACCGCGGAGGTCACGGTCCCGAAGCGGCCCGCCTTGAGCGCGTTGTGGACCGCGAGCGACGCCGGGTCGTGGCGGTGCTGGGAGATGACGGCGACGACCTGCCCGGGCCGCTCGGCGGCGGCCGCGCGCAGGCGCCGGGCCGGGCCCATGGCGACGTCGAGGGGCTTCTCCACGACGACGTGGACGCCCGCTTCCAGCGCCTCCAGGGCGAGGTCGGCGTGGGTGCCGCTGAGGGTGCACACGGCGACGACGTCGATCCCGCCCGCCGCGAGCGCCGACGCGAGGTCGGGGTGGACGCGCGGCCTCGGCCGCCCGAGGCCCGCGAGCTGCTCGGCGACCGCCTCGGCGGCGGGCGCGTGCGGGTCGACGAGGGCCGCGACCTCCAGGTCGGGGGAGTGGGCGGCCACTTCGGCGTGGAGGCGGCCGATGACGCCGCAGCCGACGACGGCCACGCGCAGGGGTGCTTCGGTGCTCATGCTGCTTGTGCTCCTTGGCATTCGGCGGTCGGAGGGAACGCGGTCCGGGGCGGGTCCAACACTAACGGCCCGCACCGGGTTGACTTACTAACACTAATGGAGTTAGTTTATCGGCACCACGACGACCGGCCCGAACGCCTCACGGGCCAGAACCCTTCAGGAGTTTCAATGATGAAACTGTCCAGGCGCCATGTGCTCGCGGCGGGCTCCAGCGGCGCCGTCCTGGCCGCCACCGCCGCCTGCTCCGACCCCGGCGCCAACGGCGCGACCGAGGACCTCGACCCCGCCGCCGACGTCACCATCTCCGTCGGCGACCAGCCGACCGAGGACAAGCCCGAAGAGCTCGCCGCGTTCAACGACCGCGTCGCCGAGTTCGAGGCCGCCAACGCGAACATCACGATCGAGCCCTCCCCGGAGGTCTGGGAGGCCCAGACCTTCCAGGCCAAGCTCGCCGGCGGCACCCTCCCCACCGTCATGGGCGTGTCCCTCACCTACAGCTACGAGCTCATCGAGAACGGCCAGCTGCCGAACATGACCCCCTACCTCGACGAGCTCGACCTCACCGGCGACCTCAACCCGCTCGCCCTCGACAACGTCAAGGACGACGACGGCAACGTCTACACCATCCCCACCGGCCTGTTCTCCGTCGGGATCGCCTACAACCGCAACGTCTTCGAGCAGGCCGGGCTCGACCCCGACGCCCCGCCCGCCACCTGGGACGAGGTGCGCGCCTTCGCCCAGCAGATCAAGGCGAACGTCCCCGGCGTCACCCCCTACGCGCAGATGACCACCAACAACACCGGCGGCTGGATGCTCACCACCATGACGTACGCCAACGGCGGGCGCATCCAGGACGACGCCGGGACCGAGTCCGTCATGGGCGAGGAGACCATCGCCGCGCTCCAGCTCCTCCACGACATGCGCTGGGTCGACGACACCATGGGCCGCGAGTTCCTCTACGACCAGGAGAGCGTGCGGCAGGCCTTCGCGGGCGGCACCATCGGCATGGTCCTCCAGGCCCCCGACGCGTACGACACCCTCGTGCGCGACTACGGCTTCGACCCCGCCCACTTCGGCATCGGCCAGCTCCCGCAGGGCGGCTCGGGCGCCAACGGCACCCTCACCGGCGGCACCCTGAAGCTGTTCGACGCCAAGGCCACCCCGAACCAGCTCCTCGCCGCCGCCAAGTGGATCAAGTACTACGACTTCGACAAGTACTACGACGAGGCCGTCGCCCTCGACGACGCCGAGACCAACGCGGCCGCGGGCAACCCCGTGGGCCTCCCCGGCCTCCCGCCGGTCTCGCAGGAGATCTACGACCGGTACCTGGGCTGGATCGAACCGCACATCAACGTCCCCCTGGAGCAGTTCGCGGGCTACACCTCCTCGACGCTGCCGCTCATCGCCGAACCCCCGGCGGGCACCCAGCAGACGTACGCCGCGCTCGACCCGGTCGTGCAGCAGATCCTCACCGACGAGCACGCCGACATCGCCCAGGCCGTGGCCGACGCGACCGAGGTCCTCAACGGGATCATCGCGCAGGCCGCGCGGTAGGGACCGAGCCGCCGGCCGGGCACCGCGCCGGGCCCGGCCAGCCCTCGGAAACGGAGACCACCCATGACAAAGACGCTCGAAGCCGCCGCGCCGGTCGCCAAGCGCCGCAAGCGGTTCAACGCCGCGCGCTGGGCCCGCGGAGGCGGCCTGCACGCCGTGCTGCTCGCCGTCCCGGTCGTGCTCGTCTACGCGTACTTCAGCTGGGGCCCGGTGATCCAGGGGCTCGTCCTGAGCTTCCAGAAGACCAACCTCATCCAGCCCGCCGAATGGGTCGGCTGGTCGAACTTCACGTACGTCCTCGCCGACCCCGGGCTCGTCCAGGCCTCGCTGAACACCGCCTACTTCGCGCTGCTGGCCCTCGTGTTCGGCTTCCCGGTCCCGATCGTCCTCGCGGTGCTCGTCAACGAGCTGCGCAAGTACGACGCGCTGTACAACGCGCTCGCCTACCTCCCGGCGATCGTCCCGCCGGTGGCAGCGATCCTGCTGTGGAAGTTCTTCTACGACCCCGACGCGACGGGCATGTTCAACACCGCGCTCGGCTGGATCGGCCTGGGGCCCTTCCCGTGGCTCAACGCCGAGCACTCCGCGATGCCCTCGATCGTCCTGTACGCCACGTGGGCCGGGGCCGGGTCCACCGCGATCATCTACATCGCGGCGCTGTCCACAGTGCGCACCGAGCTGTACGAGGCCGCGGAGATCGACGGCGCCGGGATCTGGCGCCGCGTCTGGCACATCACCCTCCCGCAGCTGCGGAACGTCATCTTCGTGATGATGCTCCTCCAGCTCATCGGCACGTTCCAGATCTTCACCGAGCCGTTCCTGTTCACCGGCGGCGGCCCCAACAACGCGACCCAGACGATCCTGCTGAAGATCTACAACTACGCGTTCGTCAACGGCGACTTCGGGGCCGCGACCGCCCTGAGCGTCCTCCTCGCGCTGTTCCTCGGCCTGCTCTCCGTCGCCTACTACTTCGTCACCAAGCGATGGAGCACGTCATGACCGAGCTCAAGGAACGCGGCGTCGTCTCCGCCTCCGACCGCAGGCGGCCGCTGGTGCGGACCTGGTTCGGGATCGCGCAGACGGCCCTGCTGATCGTCCTCATCGTCTCCGGCCTCGGCCCGCTCCTGTGGGCCGCCAAGGCCTCCGTGTCGCCGAGCAACGACATCGTGTCCGACCCGATGGGCATCTGGTTCAGCCCCAACGACTGGGGCAACCTCGCCCTCGCCTGGAACGGCGCCCGGATCGGGCAGTCGCTGGGCAACACCGTGATCCTCGCGGTCGGGTCCACACTGTCCACGCTCATCGTCTCCGTCGCGGCGGCGTTCCTGCTCAGCGTCCTGCGCCCCACATGGGGCCCGTGGCTGTCGGGCGCGATCCTCGCGACCCTGTTCCTGCCCGGCGTCGTCTCGTTCGTGCCGCTGTACCTGACGATCCTCGACATGCCGCTGCTGCACGTCAGCCTCCAGGACACGTTCTGGGCGGTGTGGCTCCCGGCCGGGGCCAGCGCGTTCAACGTGGTGGTCCTCAAGCGGTTCTTCGACTCGATCCCGCGCGAGTACATGGAGGCCGCCACGATCGACGGGGCCGGGCCGCTGCGCATCCTCACGCTCGTGGTGCTGCCGCTGTCGCGGCCGATCCTCGGCGTCATCGTGCTGCTGTCGATCGTGGGCTCGTGGAAGGAGTTCCTGTGGCCCATGCTGGTCCTGTCGAACCCCGACCTCCAGCCGGTGTCGGTGATGCTGCCGCGGCTGGCGACGGGCAATTCGCCGCTGGCGGTCCAGATGGCCGCCGTGTTCCTGTCCATCATCATCCCCGTGGTGCTCTTCGCGATCTTCCAGAAGCAGTTCCTCCGCGGGGTCGGCACCGCAGGAGGTGTGAAGGGATGACGTCCCTCAACGGCGCCCGGGTCCTCGTCACGGGCGCGTCGGGCCGGATCGGGCCCGTCGCGGTCGCGCACCTGCGCGCCGCGGGCGCCCAGGTCACGACGCTCTCGATCCAGGAGAACCCGGCTCTGGAGGCCGAGCGGGTCCTGGTGGGCGACACCAGGTCCCAGGAGGACGTGGCGACCGCGTTGGAAGGGGCCGACTTCGTCGTCCACCTCGCCGCGCTCGCGCACCGCGACATCGCCCCGGCCTACGACGTGTACTCGGTGAACGTCGTGTCGACGTTCAACGTGCTGGCCCAGGCCGGGGCCGCCGGGGTCGCGCGGGCCGTCGTCGCGGGGTCCATCAACGCCTACGGGCTGCCGATGAACCGCCACGACGTGACCCCCGCGTACTTCCCGCTCGACACCGACATCCCCGTCGACATCGCCGACTGGTACTCGCTCTCGAAGCACCACGGCGAGGGCACCGCGCGGATGGCGTGGCGGCAGTGGGGGATCGACGTCGTCACGCTCCGGTTCCCGCACGTCCACGACGAAGCGGCCCTGCTCGCCCAGTCGAAGCAGCACGAAGCGGACCCGCGGGCGGGCCTGCGCGAGGCCTGGTCGTACCTGCACACCGAGGACGCCGCCCGCGCGATCGTCCTGGCGCTCACCGCGAAGACCACGGGCGCGCACGCGTTCTTCCTGGCCGCGAACCACACGAACGCGCCGTACCGGACCGAGGCGCTGCTGGAGGCGTTCGCGCCGCACACGCCCCGCCTGCGCCGCTTCGTCGGGCGCGAGGTCCCGATCGACCTGACGCCCGCGCGCGAGCTCATCGGCTTCGAGGCGCACCGCGACCTGCCCGTACCGACGCTCGACCTCCCGGCCGAGTTCAGGTGACCCCCATAATGAAGACCCAGCGAGGAGCAGCGACCCATGACCATTGACACGTTCGCGAACCCGTGGCCGCCCCGCGAGGACGTCGCGATCACCTCCGTGCGGGCCGTCAGTACCGCGCCCGACGGCATCGCGCTCGTCGTCGTGCGCGTCGACACGAACGTGCCCGGCCTCTACGGGCTCGGCTGCGCCACGTTCACGCAGCGGTGGAAGGCCGTGGTGTCCTTCGTGAACGACCACCTCGCGCGGCTCCTCATCGGCCGCTACCCGGGCGACATCGGCGACCTCACCCGGCTCGCGGCGTTCTCAGGGTACTGGCGCGGCGGCCCGGTCACCAACAACGCGATCTCCGGGATCGACCAGGCGCTGTGGGACATCGCCGGGAAGCGCGCCGGGATGCCCGTCCACGAGCTCCTCGGCGGGAAAGTGCGCGCCGCCGCCGACACCTACCTCCACGCGGCCGGGCGCACGATCGAAGAGGTGATCGAGGACGCCCAGCGCCTCGTCGAGCGCGGCCAGCGGCACATCCGCCTCCAGATGTCCACGCCCGGCGGCGGCGGGTACGGCGCCCCGGCGGTCGCCACCGAGTACCCGGACGCGCCCTACCGGAACGGCTGGTCCGCCCGCGACTACCTGCGCCGCACCCCGGCCCTGTTCGAGGCCGCCCGCGACAAGCTCCCCGACGGGATCGAGCTGCTGCACGACGTCCACTCCAGGCTCACGCCGAAAGAAGCGGTCTGGCTCGCCCGCGCCCTGGAGCCCTACCGGCTGTTCTTCCTCGAAGACGTGCTCGCCCCCGAGCACTGGGACCGCCTCCCCGAGGTGCGCGCCGCCAGCCCCGTCCCGATCGCGGTCGGCGAGCTGACGACGTCCCTTCAGGACGCGGTGCGGCTGGTTCGTGACGGCGGCGTCGACTTCATCCGCAGCCACGTCTCCGACATCGGCGGACTCACCAACGCCCGCAAGGTCGCCGACCTCGCCGAGCTGTGCGGCGTGCGCACCGCCTGGCACGGCCCCGGCGACACGTCGCCGATCGGCGCCGCCGCGAACGTCGCCCTCGACGTGACCTCCGCGGCGTTCGGCATCCAGGAGGGCCACGTCTACAGCGAGCGCGTCCACGAGGTCTTCCCCGGGACGCTCCGCATCGAGGACGGCTGGCTGCGCCCCAACGAGGCCCCCGGCTGGGGCATCGACCTCGACGAGGCCGCCGCCGCGAAGTACCCCGCCGAGCTGTCCGGGCACGACGCCTGGGCCGCCGGCGTCCGCAGACCCGACGGCGCACTGGAGGCCCCGTGACCGACCGGCAGACACCGCAGCGCCCGAGCGACCGGCCCGGCGCCAACCAGTCCGACCTCGGCTCGTTCAACGAGGCCACCATCATCGAGACGATCCGCCAGGCCGGGGCCATCTCGCGCGTCGAGATCGCCGAGCGGACCGGCCTGACGCAGCAGTCGGTCTCCCGCATCCTGCGCATCCTCCTCGAACGCGGCCTCCTCGTCGAGAACGCCACCGAGCGCGCCGAGCGCCTCGGCAAGCCCCGCACCCCCGTGCGGCTGCGCGCCGAGGCCGCCCACGCCGTGGGCGCGCTCGTGGACCCCGAGCTCGTCACCGTCGTCCTGACCGACCTCAACGGGACCGTGCTCCACAAGCAGCGCCTCCCGATCGAGCACGGCACGTCGCCCGAAGCGCTCGTCGAGACCATCGCCGAATGCACCGAAGAAGCCGTCACCGCATCCGGTATCGACCGGTCCACGTTCCTCGGCACCGGCGTCGCCGCCCCCGGGCCCATCACCACCGACGGGCAGCTCCTCGACCTGCCGCTGTCGCGCGAATGGCGGAACGTCCCGCTCCGGGCGATGCTCGCCGAGCGCCTCGCCTGCCCCGTGGTCCTGGAGAAGGACGTCGCCGCCGCCGCGGTCGGCGAGCGCTGGATCGGCGGCGAGGACCGCGGCGGCGACTTCGTCTACCTGTACGTGGGCACCGGCATCGGCTCCGGGCTCGTCCTCAACGGCGAGACCTACCGCGGCACGAGCGCCAACGCGGGCGAGTTCGGGCAGCTGTGCGCCGTCAGGTCCGGTCGCGTCGACGACACCGGCCGCCCGCAGCTCGTGCGCGAATGCAACCCGACCGCCGCGCTCCCCGAGATCGCCCGCGAACTCGGCTACACCGGCACGGCCGCAACCTATCTGGAGATGTGCACCGAAGTCGGCGCGGGCGACCCGGCCGCCACCGCCGCCGCCCGCCAGATCGCCGACGTGATCGCCCTCGGCGCCGTCGCCCTCATCGACCTGCTCGACCTGCCGCTCCTCGTCGTCGGCGGGCCCGCGTTCGCGCCCCAGATCGAGGCGATCACCCTCGACGCCATCGACAAGGCCGTCAACACCATGCCCACCGCCCGGCACGCCCGGCACGTCGCCGTGGAGCGCTCGATGGTGAAGACCGAGGCGGGCGCCATCGGCGCGGCCTCCACGATCTTCCACGCCTCCTTCGCGCCCTCCGTGCGCCGCACCCGCAGGTACGGCCTGTGAAGCGGCTCGCCGCAGGCGAATACACAGTGGACGTCGACCCCGTGGGGGCCCGGATCGCCTCGATCCGGCACGCCCCCACCGGCACCGAATTCCTCCTGACCACGCCGTGGAACGCCGAGGACTGGAGCGGGACCTACCAGTCCTCCGGCTCGAACGAGGAGTGGCACCGCCGGTACCCCGGCGGCTGGCACACGCTCGTGCCCCACGCGGGCGACGCGCGGACCCTCGACGGGGTCTCGCACCCGTTCCACGGCGAGGCCGCCTGGCGGCGCTGGCGACCGGCCGGGACGGAGGCCGACTCGTCCTGCACCTACGAGGCCGTCCTCCGCACCGCGCCGCTCGCCGTGCGCCGCCGGGTGCGGGCCACCGGGACCGGCGTCGCCGTGACCCAGACCGTCACCAACTACTCCGGCCGCGAGACCGCGTTCACCTGGGTCGAGCACCCCGCGTTCGGCCCGGCCCTCACCGGCCCGGAGGCCGAGGTGACCATCGGCGGCGACGCGGTCGACGTGCGCTTCCCGGCCGCGGGGGAGGGGCGCTCCGGCTTCCAGGAGCTGCGCACGAAGGGCCGCGGCACGGCCGCGATCCGCAACGGGCGCAACGCGGTCGCCCTCACGTGGGACCCCGACCTGTTCCCGTTCCTGTACGTCTGGCAGGAGCACCGCGGCACCGCCGGGTACCCGTGGTGGGGCGCGGCCGACACGATCGCCCTCGAACCGGCCGCCCGGCCCTACGACCACGGCGGCGGCCCGCTCGGACCACTGCGGCTCGCCGCGGGCGCGTCCCTGGCCGCCGAGTTCGAATTGACCTGCACCGTAGAGGAGCGACCATGACCAGGATCGGCGTCCAGTGCTTCACCCTGCGCGACGAGTTCCCCGCGCACGGCGTGTACGAGACGTTCCGGAAGGTCCGCGACATCGGCTACCGCACCGCCGAGGTCTCCGCGCTGCCGATGACGAAGGAGAACGTCGCCGAACTCGTGCGCGTGCGCGAGGAGCTGGGCTTCGAGTTCGCGTCCCTCTCGGGCGGGCTCACCGGCGAGGAGTCGCTGGTGAACGCCTTCGACACGTTCGTCGCCGACGCGAAGGCGCTGGGCGCGGACATGATCCGCATCGGGATGCTCCCGCCCGCGGCCATGCGCGATCCCTCCACAGTGGCGGCCTTCGCCGACGACTGCCAGGAAGTCGCCGTTCGCCTTGCGGACCACGGCATCCGCCTCCACTACCACAACCACCACGTCGACTTCGCGAAGTACGACGGCCGCTACCTGCTCGACGTCATCGCCGAACGCTCTCCCTTGGTGGGCCTGGAGATCGACGCGCACTGGGTCCAGCGCGGCGGCCTCGACCCGGTACGGACGCTCCGCAAGTACGCGGGCCGCGTGTCGATGGTCCACCTCAAGGACTACCGGATCGCGCGCCTGCCCGACGAGGTCTACACCGCCCTCGATGCGGGCGACCGCGGTCCCTGGCAGGACGCCATGCAGCAGATCGTCCAGTTCGCGGAGGTCGGCGAAGGCAACCTCGACTTCCCGTCGATCATCGACACCGCCGTCGCGATCGGCGCCGACCACCTCCTGGTCGAGCAGGACGAGTTCTACGGCCGCACCGCGATCGAGTGCCTGACGACCTCGTACCTGAACCTCGTGGCGATGGGCTACGGCGAGCTGTTCTAGGCCGCGTTCATAAACGAGGAGACCTCCTGGACGCTTCTGACCGGATTCGGCCGTGACCACCGCTGGTTCTGCCGGTTTCCTGCCCGTGAACTTCCTGGATCACGCCAGGCAATGACGCTGTACTCAGTGGTGACCGGCGCGCTCCTGCCCGGCGCCCCTCGCGGCGGCGAAGCCGCCTCCGTCCCGGAATGGATCAACGACCTCATGCCACAGCGAAGCCTCTCCCGCCGCTCAGCCCTCCTTGCAGGTGTCGCCGGACTCGCGGCGCTGCCGTTCGCCGGCAGCGCCGCGCAGGCCCAGGACTTCAGCACCAATGCCGGGCCCAAGGTCTACCTCGACCCCGGGCACGGCGGGACCGACTCCGGCGCTGTCGCCAACGGGCTCCTTGAGAAGAACCTGACACTCGACATCGCCACGCGCACCAAGACGCTCCTTGACAATCACGGGTACCAGACCCGCATGTCCCGCAGCACCGACGTCACGCGGAGCCTCGCCTACCGTGTGCAGGACGCCAACGCATGGGGCGCGTCCATCTTCGTGAGCATCCACATCAACTCCGGAGGCGGCAACGGCTTCGAGAGCTACCGCATCCCCGACGCCTCCACGCGAACCCAGAACCTCCACGCCAATGTGCACGGTCAAGTGCTCAAGTGGATGCGCCAGGACCATTCCATCACTGACCGGGGCCGCAAGACCGCGAACTTCTACGTCCTCGTGAACACCAACATGTCCGCGGTCCTCACTGAGAACCTCTTCATTGACACCGCCTCCAACGCCGACCTTCTGCGGACGGTGGAGTTCAGGAAGGACATCGCCCTCGGTCACTACCACGGCATCAACAACTTCTTCAACTAGCCTCCGCCGAGGTCCGTCTGTCAGGTCCCCGCGCCCGGACGGACTTGCCGAGGAAGCCTCTGCGGGCGGCGACGGTGGAGAGTGGGGTCGGTTCGGGGTACTTCGCCGGAGCGGGGCGATGTCCGGTCGGAGTTCGGGCAGGCGGCGATGGAGGGGTGAGTAGTGGGCCCTGGTGGTGTTGCCGTAGTCGGGGCGGTGATGGGGTTGGGGTTCGGGCGGGCGGCGACGGTGGGGTGTGGGATCGGTTCGGCGTGTATCGCCGGGCTGGGGCGGCGATGAGGTTGCGGTTCGGGCGGTCAACGACGGCGGGGCGCGGGGTCGGCTCGGGGGTGCGCTGCCGGGTTGGGGCGGTGATCGGGCTGAGGCTAGTGCGGGCAGCGACGGCCGAGCGCGGGGTCGGTTCGATGTGCGCTGCCGGGTGGGGCGGGTTCGGGTGCCGGTGGTGGCGGCCTGCTTGCGGGGGCGCGGCATCGACAGCGGATGGGTGTGCGTGTGTGGTGTGGTCGTGGTGGGCATGAGGTGTCACCTCCTTCGCGGTTGCGGTCTCGTCGAACCCATTGGCCTCTGGCCCTGGTCGGGGGCCTTTCTGCGGGCGTCGGGTGCCGGTGTCGTGCCGGTCCTCGGCGGTGCGGCCTTCCTTTGTCTCCCTTGTTCCTCCCGCCTCCGGTCCTCCGGCCTTTCACCCCCGGTCCCGGTCCCGGTCCCGAATTCGGGTTTCGGTCCCGGTCCTGGTTTCGGGATCGGTTCGGGTCCGGTGGTCCGGGGTTCGTTCCCCGGTTCCCGGTCCCGCCATGCCCTTGCCTGGCGGGGGTGGTGCTCTCCGCGGGCAGCGTGGATGCCCGGCGGGTGTGGTGCGTTCCCGTACGGCGTGCTCGCGTCTGTCGTCCAGTCGTGCGGTGGTGCGTCCCGGTGGGCATGGTTGGTGCCCGGTCGGGATGGCCCCGCTGCGACGGGTTGCGGTGCGCGCTCGCAGTGGAAAGCGGTAGTGCGGTGGGTGGGCCGTGACCGCAGTGGGTGCGGGTCTGCGCTCGTGGGGTGGTGTCGCGGTGCCGGGTCCTCGAATGCCCGGCCGGGTGCGGCACCGCCCCGCGTGTGCGCGGTCGCTGCGTGCGGCGTGTGTGGTTCGGCCTGTCGGTCGCTTGGTGGTCCGGTCGTGTGCCTCGTAGCGGACACCGCCCGGGGTCGAGGTGATCCCTTCCCCGGGTCCCCCGCCCGATCACCATGCCCCCGCTCGGGGGTGGTTGACTGCTGCGGGTCCCGATAGCACGGTGGGGATGAGATCTGCCGTCGGCCCGACACCTTGCGTCGGGGGCACTGCCTCGGAAACTGTCTGGTCTGCCGGTCGGCCAGAGGCTTGGCTTAGTCTGCTTGCACCGCCCGACACCTGTACGATTTCCCTGTCCCTGTGCGTACCCCAATCATCCCTCGCACCAGGCGCCACTGTCATCACCCACACGCGGGGAATACCCTCACGTTCCGCCCCCGGACCCCCACTGCCCCAAGGCAACCCGCCCCACCCGGACACACCGTCCACCCTCTCGTCGCCGCCCGCACGAACCCCCCCACCACCCCACCCGCAAGCCGGCATTCAGGCCGTTCGCGGTCGCCCGGTCGAGCCGCGGACGATCAGCTGCGTCGCCAGCTCCTCCCGCGGGGCGTCCCGCGGCGGGTCGGCCATGATCCGCAGTAGCATCCGCATCGCGGCCGCGCCCATCTCCGCGATCGGCTGGTGCACCGTCGTCAGGGCCGGGCGCAGCCACTGCGCCTCCGGGAGGTCGTCGAAGCCGACCACGCTCACGTCGGCGGGGACGCGGAGCCCGAGCGCCTCGGCGGCGTCGTACACGCCCGCCGCGATGTTGTCGGTGCACGCGAACACCGCCGTCGGCGGCGCCTCCCGGTCCAGGAGCGCCGTCGCCGTGTCCGCCGCCCCGGCGTCGGGCCGATCCAGGTACCGCACCTCCACGTCCAAGTGCGCTGCGGCCGAACGGAACCCGTCCACCCGCGCCTGCGTGTAGAGCGCCCTGCGGTCCGCGCCGATCACCGCGAGCCGCCGGTGCCCCAGCCCGATCAGGTGCTCGGCCGCGGCCCGGCCGCCCGCCCAGTTCGCCGCCCCCACACTCGCCACCGTGGACGGCGGCTGCGTCACCGGATCGAGGAGCACCACCGGGACGTGCGCCGCCGCGAGCGTCGCCAGCTGCCCGGCCGTCACGTCGACCAGCGCGAGCACCGCGCCGCGCAGGTTCCGCTCCAGCAGCCGCGACAGCCACGCGCCGTCCTCGCCCGCCACCGACACGACCAGGTCCACCCCGGCCGCCGTCGCGGCCCGCTCGACGCCCAGCAGCGCGTGGTTCGCCCACGTGCCCTTGACGCCCATGAGCACCAGGTCCACCAGCGCCGGGCGATCCGTGCGCGGCACCGCACCCCGCCCCGACCGGCCCCGGTACCCCAGCTCCGCGACCGCCCGCATCACGCGCTCGCGCGTCGCCGCCGACACGTCGGAGCGCCCGCTGAGCACCTTCGAGGCGGTCGGCACCGTCGTCCCGGCCGCCTCGGCCACGTCGGCGAGGGTCGTCCGCCGCTGCTGCTCCTGCATCGCCGCAGCATACCGGCAACGCGAAAACTTGCGCAACTTTACCGCTCCAATTCGAGCTGGCTATAGCGCGAAACTCTTGACATAATCAATCGACGACGCCGGACCGGCGCCGAACTTGCGCAACTTTTGGAGCCAAGCAATGCCTGCAACGGAGAACAAGCGCGCGCTCGTCGTGCGCGGCGGCTGGGACGGGCACCAGCCCGTCGAGGCCACCGACTCGTTCCTGCCCTTCCTCAAAGAGCACGGCTACGACGTCCGCGTCGAGGACGCCACCGCCGTCTACGCCGACGCGGGGTACATGGCCACGGTCGACCTCATCGTCCAGACCAACACCATGAACACCATCGAGCGCGACGAGCTGCACGGCCTCATCGCCGCCGTCGAGCAGGGCGCCGGCATGGCCGGCTGGCACGGCGGCATCGCCGACTCCTACCGCAACAGCTCCGACTACCTCCAGTTCATCGGCGGCCAGTTCGCCACCCACCCCACCCGCGCCCCGCGCGAGGAGCTCAAGGGCGAGGCCGCCGACTGCTTCACGCACTACACCGTGAACATCGTCCCCGAGCAGGCCGACCACCCGATCGTCAAGGGCATCGCGGACTTCGACCTCCACACCGAGCAGTACTGGGTCCTCTCCGACGAGCTCAACGACGTCCTCGCGACCACCACCATCCCCGTCACCCCCTACCACCCGTGGCACCGGCCGATCACCTGCCCGGCCGTGTGGACCCGCGAATGGGGCCAGGGCCGCATCTTCGTCGCCACCCCCGGCCACGACATGGGCGTCCTCGCCGACCCGAACGTGCGCACCATCATCGAGAGGGGCATCCTGTGGGCCAGCCGCTGAACATCGGGATCATCGGCGTCGGAGCGATCTCCGGCCAGTACCTCGCCGCATTCGAGCGCCTCGACGCCGTGCGCCTCACCGCCGTCGCCGACCTCGACGAGGCCCGCGCCAAAGAGGTCGCCGACGCCCACGGGGCCCGCGCCCTCACCGTCGACGGCCTCCTCGCCGACCCCGACGTGGACCTCGTCCTCAACCTGACGATCCCCGCCGCCCACGCCGACATCGCCCTCAAGGCCATCGCCGCGGGCAAGGACGTCTACGGCGAGAAGCCCCTCGCCGCCGACCTCGGCGACGCCAAGGCCGTCCTCGACGCCGCCCGCGAGGCGGGCGTGCGCGTCGGCTGCGCCCCCGACACCGTCCTGGGCACCGGCATCCAGACCGCCCGCAAGGCCGTCGACGACGGCCTCATCGGCACCCCCGTCGCCGCCACCGCCTCCATGCTCTGCCCCGGGCACGAGCGCTGGCACCCCAACCCGGACTTCTACTACGTCCCGGGCGGCGGCCCCCTGCTCGACATGGGCCCGTACTACGTGACCGCGCTCGTGACGCTCCTCGGCCCCGTCGCCTCCGTCGTCGGCGCCGCCAGCCACACCCGCGACACCCGCGTCATCGGCTCCGGTCCCCGTGCGGGCGAGACGATCCCGGTCTCCGTCGACACCCACGTCACCGGGGTCCTGCGCCACGAGTCCGGCGCGCTCTCCACCCTCGTCATGAGCTTCGACTCGGTCGCCACCCGCGCCTCCAACATCGAGATCCACGGCGAGACCGGCTCGCTCATCGTCCCCGACCCGAACCACTTCGACGGGGACGTCCAGCTGCACGCGCTCGGCGGCGCATGGGAGACCCTCCCGCCCTCCGCGGGCTACCGCGACGCGGGCCGCGGCTACGGCGTCGCCGACCTCGCGGCCACCCCGCCCGGCGAACCCTTCCGCGCCAGCGGCGACCTCGCCTACCACGTCCTCGAAACCATGACGGCCCTCCTCGAAGCCGCGCACAGCGGCACCGCGGTCACCGTCGAGAGCACCTGCGACCGCCCCGCCCCCGTCCCCCTTCAGGACGCGCCCGGCGCCGATTGAACAATTGCGTCCCATTGGTACGAACAGGCACAACACCTTGCGTGACAAGGGACGGACGCAATGCGATCAGACCGGGTGTAAGGGCAGGTAAAGGGGAATAGGCGCAAGGTAGATCAAAGGGCTTCTATAGAAGTTCCTAGACTCGGATCATGCAGCACAACCCCGCAATGGCGGCGATCGGCGTCGAGCTCGGAGGGCCGAACGTCACGCTGTCGATCCGACGCGGCGACCAGGAAACCGAGATCCGTTGCCTGGACGGCGAAACGGCGCTCGAAGCCGTGCTCGGCCGCGTCCGCGACGCCCGCGACGAGGCCGCGGGAGCGGTCCCCGCGGCCGTCGGCTTCGCCGTCCCCGCGTCGTGGGGCGCGGCCCGGCGGCAGGAGCTGGTCTACCTGGCCGGGGAGGCCGGGCTCGGCGCGGTCGAGGTCATGGCCGGGCCCGAGGCCGCCGCGGTCTGCTACGTGGAGGGCCTCGGGCGCGAGCTGGAGACCGGCGCCGGACTCGTCGTGTGCGACCTCGGCGCGAACACCTTCGACGTCACCGTGGTCGTGCGCGGCGAGGACGAGTTCCAGCACCGCGCCTCCGCCAGCACCGCGGCCGTCGGCGGCCGCGAGTTCGACCAGCTCCTCTTCGCGTACCTCTCGGGCCGCTACCGCGACACCGACCCCGACTTCTGGGACCGAGTGGACTCGCCGGGGACCGCGGAGGACGAGGCCCTGCGCGCCGCGCTCCTCGCCGAGATCCGGAACGCGCGCGAGCTGATCTCCAAGCGCCCCAGGGCGGGCGTGCCCCTCCCCATCGGCGAGCGCGACCTCCACCTGACCCGCGACGAGCTGGAGTCGTGCATCGCCGAACTCGTCGACCAGGCCGCCGACCTCGCCGTCGCGGCCATCGCCGAGGCCGACACCGCCGTCACCGGCCTCATCCTCGTCGGCGGCGCCAGCCGCACCCCGCTCCTGGCGAGCGCGCTCGCCGCGCGGACCGGCCTCGACCCGGTCCTGCCCGCGTTCCCCGAGGCCGCCGCGGCCGACGGCGCGCGGCTCGTGGCGCTCGCGAACGCGCCCGTCGCCGAGGCGCAGGGCCGCCCGCGAAAGAAGCGCCGCCTCGTCGTCCTCGCGGCCGTGCTCGTGCCGCTGGTGGCCGCGGGCGCCGTGTACGGCAACCAGCTCGGGGACGACGACCGGCCCGAGGCCACCGCCTCCGAGTCGCCCGAGCCGACCGCGACCGCGGCGAGCGAGGCCCCGACCTCGCCGGACGAGGAGGGCGACACCGGTGGCACCGGGGGCCAGGAGGCCCCGGGCTCGCCGAACGCGGTGGAATCCGAAGCGGCCGAGGAGGAGACGGAGAGCGACCCGACGACCGAGGCCGACGAGGCGCCCACGTCGGGCGCGGTCCCCGAGGTCACGGGCCTGATCGCGAACGAGGCCGAGTCGGCCCTGAACGGCGCCGGGTTCGGCGAGGTCGCGCGCGAAGGCGAGCAGGAGGGCTTGTTCGGCCCCTACTACGACGACTGCGAGGTCATCGGGCAGGACCCGGCCGCGGGGGAGGAGCGGGCGTTCGCCGACACGATCACGATCACCTACTCTTACAGCGGCTCCGACCCCGCCGTCTGCGACTAGACCGGTCTCAGCCGAGCGCCTGGGCGATCATCCCGAGGGTCGCCCAGTCCACGAGGCCGCGCCTGCGGATCTCGCCGTACGAGGCGATCTCGACCCACGTGCGCTCCGTGTCGCCCTCGCCGTGCGGCACGTCCCGCTGCCCGCGGAACCACTCCAGCTCGGCCTCGGTGATCTCGGCGGCGTACAGGTGCGCGCGGTGCGCCGACACGGTGGCCGCGACCTGCCGGACCCCGATGGGCCGCAAGCGGTCCGCGCTGAAGGCCAGCCCGGTCTCCTCCTCGACCTCCTCGCGTGCCTGGACGGCCGGGTCGGCCTGCTCGCGGCTGGAGCCGCCGGGCAGCTCGTGCACGAACCCGTCCGACGTCGAAGCGGGGGACCGGAACTCGCGCACGAGCACGACCACCGTCTCGTCGACGGTCGCGCCGGGCCGGTACAGCAGCACCTGCGAGGTGTCGGGCCGGGAGATGACGACCTCGTTGGTCTTCACGCGGTCCTCGGCCGTGACGCGGACCTGCACGTGCGCGGCCCAGAACATCACGGACTCGTTGTTCTCCCCGACCCGGAACGTCCACTCCAGACTCGCCCCTTCGAGCACGTTGCCCGCGTGGAGCTGCGCCCGGTACCAGGTCTGGAAGCTCGCGGCCCGCCACAGCAGCAGCGGGATCGACCGCTCCCCGCCCTCGCGCCGCGCCCCGTCCCCGATCATCGCCAGCGCCGCGGCCACGGTCTTGTCGAGCCGGTCCGCGATCGGCACGCCGTGCGCCTCCGCGAGGTAGTGCAGGTACTCGTTCTTCTCCGCGGTCGGCGGCGCCCCGTAGACCACCTTCCCGGTGCCGTACCAGATGCCCCACTCGATGTTCGTGGTGAACGCGGGCATGGTCTCCAGGTCGCGCGGCACCCAGAACAGCACCACGTCCGCGTCGTGCATCCCGCGGTGCTCCCACTCGATCTGCCCGGTGTAGTCGCTGAGGACGCCCGCGCGCAGCTCCGGGGTGAACACCACGAGCCGCCCGTCCCTCGTCCACTGCTCGCGCAGGTGCGCGATCGCCTCGGGGTTCCACGAGGCCACGTCGTCGGTCCTGGGGAGCGGCCCGGCGAGGAACACCGCGGCGTCCCACCAGTCCGGCGGCGTCTCGTTCGCATGCACGACAACGACCTCGGATGCCACCGGGCCTCCCCTCGACACGTCCTGCGGGCCGCCCCAGTCTACGTCAGCGCCGTCCCCCGGTCCGCCGTTCGCGCCGCCGAACAGCACGTGAAAAGGCTTTCTGCGCGGACTAGGATCGGTGCTGACCAAGGAGGAGCAATGGAATACACCCAGCTCGGCCGCGCGGGCGTCAAGGTCTCGCGCATCGTCCTCGGCACCATGAACTTCGGGCCCGAGACCGAGGAGTCCGACGCGCACCGGATCATGGACCGGGCGCTCGAACTCGGCGTGAACTTCTTCGACACCGCGAACGTCTACGGCCGCGACCGCAAGGGCTGGACCGAGGGGATCATCGGCCGGTGGTTCGCCGCCCGCCCCGAGGCCCGCGACCAGGTCGTCCTCGCCACCAAGGTGTACGGCGCGATGAGCGACGCCGTCAACGACCGCGGCCTGTCCGCGTACAGCATCCGCGCCCAGGTGGAGGCCTCGCTCAAGCGCCTCCAGACCGACCGGATCGACCTCTACCAGTTCCACCACGTCGACCGCTCGGTGCGCTGGGAGGAGATCTGGGAGGCGATCGAGGTCCTGGTCGCCCAGGGCAAAGTGGTCTACTCCGGCTCGTCGAACTTCGCGGGCTGGATGATCGCGCAGGCGAACGAGCAGGCCGCCAAGCGCGGGAGCTTCGGCCTCGTCTCGGAGCAGTCGATCTACAGCCTCGTGAACCGCCACATCGAACTCGAAGTGATCCCGGCGGCGCAGCACTACGGCCTCGGCGTCATCCCGTGGTCCCCGCTCGCGGGCGGGCTCCTCGGCGGGGTCCTCGCCAAAGCGGCCCAGACCGGCCGCCGCGCGAGCGCGCAGATGGCCGCCCGCATCGAGGAGCACCGCCCGGCCCTGGAGGCGTACGAGGCCCTCGCGGCCGACAAGGGCATCGCGCCCGCGGTCCTCGGCCTCGCGTGGGTCCTGCGACAGCCGGGCGTCACGGGCCCGATCATCGGCCCGCGCACCGTCGAGCAGCTCGAAGACGCGGTCGCCGCGCTCGACGTGGAGCTCACCGACGAGGACCTGAAGACCCTCGACGAGCGGTTCCCCGGCCCCGGCGGCGCGGCCCCCGAGGCGTACGCCTGGTAGAAGATCACCCGAGGGCCCGTCCTGTGCATCAGGGCGGGCCCTTGACGTGGCGGCGCAAGCCTGCTGGAATACGGTTGCACCGAAAATTCCATGGAAAGCAGCGCTGTAATGTCAGAAACTTCCGGAACGCTCGCCCACCGGACCGCCGACGCCGTCGTCACGCTCACCCTCGACGGCGCGCCCCTCGCCGGAAGCGAGGTCGTCGTCGAGCAGACCCGGCACCGCTTCCTCTTCGGGTGCACCGGGTTCGACCTCGTCGGCCACGCGAACGGCTCCGCCGCCGACGCCGAGCGTGCCGCCCGCAACGCCGAGCTGTGGGAGGGCCTGTTCAACTTCGCGACCCTCCCGTTCTACTGGGGCCGTTTCGAACCCGAGCGCGGCAACCCCGACACCGAGCGCCTCCTCAAGGCCGCCCGCTGGTTCGCCGACCGCGGCCACCCCGTCAAGGGCCACCCCCTCGCCTGGCACACCGTCACCGCGGACTGGCTCCTCGACCTCGACAACGAGGAGATCGCCCGCGCCCAGGTCGACCGCATCACGCGCGAAGTGAGCGGCTTCGCGGGCGCGATCGACATGTGGGACGTCATCAACGAGGTCGTCATCATGCCGATCTTCGACAAGTACGACAACGGCATCACCCGCCTGTGCCGCGACATCGGCCGCATCCCCATGGTGCGCATGGTCTTCGACGCCGCCCGCGAGGCGAACCCCTCCGCGACCCTGCTGCTCAACGACTTCGACATGTCCGCGGCCTACGAGTGCCTCATCGAGGGCGTCCTCGAAGCGGGCATCCAGATCGACGTGCTCGGCCTCCAGAGCCACATGCACCAGGGCTACTGGGGCGAAGAGAAGACCGAGGCGATCCTCGACCGCTTCTCCCGCTACGGCCTCCCCATCCACTTCACCGAGACCACCATCCTCTCCGGCGAGCTCATGCCCCCGCACATCGAGGACCTCAACGACCACCAGGTCGACTCCTGGCCCTCCACCCCCGAAGGCGAAGCGCGCCAAGCCGACGAGATCGAACGCCACTACCGCACGCTCGTCGCCCACCCCTCCGTCGAGGCGATCACCTACTGGGGCATGAACGACGCGGGCATGTGGCTCGGCGCCCCCGGCGGCTTCGTGCGCGCCGACGGCACCCCCAAGCCCTCCTACGACCGCCTCCACCACCTCGTCAACGACGAGTGGGGCACCCCGCCCACCACCCTCGCCACCGACGCCGACGGCCGCGTGCGCTTCACCGGCTTCCTCGGCGACTACCGCATCACCGCCGCGGGCCGCAGCGTCGACCTCACCCTCTCCGAGCCCGGCGAGGCGCACGTGGAGGCGGCGCTCACCGCGGACGACCACTGAGCACGGCGTCCGGACGCGGACGGGCCGCGCGCTCCTGAGTCAGGGCGCGCGGCTGCGGGCTGTCGGTGGGGCGTGTCAGGGTTGGGGCATGTGCCGAAGCATTCAGACGCTGTTCAACCTCGACCCCGTCGCCACCGATGAGGAGGTCGCCGCCGCGGCGCTCCAGTACGTGCGCAAGCTCAGCGGGTCGACGAAACCGTCGAAGGCCAACCAGGAGGCCTTCGACAAAGCCGTCGAGGCGGTCGCCGCCGCCACCAGGGAGCTGCTGGACTCCCTCGTGACGGCGGCGCCGCCCCGCGACAGGGAAGAGGAGGCCGCGAAGGCCAAGGCGCGCGCGGCCGCGCGCTTCGGCACCGCCTAGAACGGGCGGGTCAGTAGCCGTTCACCACGGTGTTGGCGAGCGGCTCGCCAGCGGCGAACCGGCGGATCTGGTCGCCGACCGGCGGATAGACCCGGCCGATGAACCCGTCGACCGCGCCGCCCACGTGCGGGGTGATGAGCGCGCCTTCGAGGCCCCACAGCTCGTGGTCCGCAGGCAGCGGCTCGGGCTCGGTCACGTCGAGGGCGCACCGGATTCGGCCCGTGCGGACCTCCGCCGTCAGCGCGTCGGTGTCCACGACCCGGCCGCGCGCGGCGTTGACCAGGAGCGCGCCGTCCTTCATGCGCGCGAGGAACGCGGCGTCCACGAGCTTCTCGGTCTCGGGCGTCAGCGGCACGATGATGACCACGACGTCGGCCTTCGGCAGCAGGTCGGGCAGGTCCTCGATGGTCCCGACGCCCGGCCGCGCCGTGCGGGCGATCTTCACGACGTCCACGTCGCCCGCCGCGAACCGCCGCGCCACGGACTCGCCGATCGACCCGGCGCCCACGATGAGCGCCGTCGCGCCCGTGAGCGTCCCGGTGAACCCGGCCGCCCACTCGCGAGCCGCCTGGTGCCGCGCGAACGCGTCGAACCGGCGGATCGACGCGAGCGTCGCCGCCTGGATCCACTCCGCGGTCGTCTCGGTGTGCGCGCCCCGGTTGTCGCACAGCGCGACCCCCTCGGGCATGATCGGAATCCACTTCTCGGCCCCGGCGCTGAGGATCTGCACCGCGGCGAGCCCCGTCATCGCCTTGAGCTTCTCCTCGTCCACGCCGCCGCCCCCGGCGACCAGCAGCTTCACGTCGGCCGGGTCGGAGGGGAACTCGCCGCCGTCCCAGACCTCGACCTCGGCACCGTCGGGGAGGACTCCGAGGTGCGCCAGCCCCGCTTCATGAGCGATCCAGATCTTCATGCGCCCATCCTATGGCGCGCGCCGCCGGGCGCCACCCGGCCGACCGGTAAGCCCGAGGATCGGTCACAAGCGGCCGGAGTTCAGCCCCGCCGCACCGGGTACCGCAGGTGCACCGCGCGCTTGCCCTGGACCACCTCCGGGTCCTCCAGCAGCAGATGCCCGGTGTCGAAGGCCGCGAAGTACGGCACGCCCTCGCCGAACAGCACCGGCACCAGGCTCACGCACACCTCGTCGACCAGCCCGAGCGCCAGCGCCTGCTGCGTGATGGTCGCGCTGGCGATCGTCACGTCCCGCTCCCCGGCGATCTGCCGCGCCCGCTCGATCGCCGCGGCGACGCCGTCGACGAACACGGTCCGCGGCCACCGCTCCGCGGCGTCCTCGGGCACCGTGTGCGAGACGACCACGACCGGCGCGCCCGCCGGATGCCTGTCGTCCCAGCCGCCGGTCATGTCGAACAGCCGCCGCCCCGCGACGATCGCACCGCAGTGCTCGGTCAACTCCTTCAAGATCGGCGCGCTCGCGGCGTCGACCCTGAACTCGACGCGCTCGTTCGCACTGGGCACCGCGACGTCTCCGGCCTCGTACCACTCGAACAGCTCGCCGACCTGGTCGTCGGGCTGCGCGATGAACCCGTCCAGCGACATCGTCATGTGGCTCTGCACCTTGGTCATGCCCGCTCCGTTCCGCCTCGTGCGCAGGCCGAGCGCCGGCGCTACAGGTTGAGACGAGGCGGCCGCTCCGGATTCATCGCCCGGCGGGCTCGGCCCGGAACATGCGCCCGGTTCGTACAAGACGGGCGCCGGACCGCGGCCGTACGGTCGGGCCATGTCCGACACCGCATCGAACGCCGCAGTCCGAAACGCCGCAGTCCAAGGCGAGCTCTGGAGCAGCGACCCGCAGGCCTGGGCGCGCACCGCCGAATGCCGCATCCTGCCGCTCTACGAGCGCATCCTCCAACGCCTGCAACCGGAACCCGGCACGCGGCACCTCGACGCCGGGTGCGGCGCGGGCCTGTTCGCGAGTCTCGCCGCCCATACCGGCGCCGACGTGACCGGCCTCGACGCCGCCGCCGGCCTCATCGAGTACGCCCGCGCCCAACGCCCCGGGCCCCGCTACGTCCTCGGCGACCTCGCCCGGATGCCGTTCCCCGACAACGGCTTCGACACCGTCACCGCCTTCAACTCGGTCCACTACGCCGCCGACCCGCGCCGCGCGCTCGCCGAGCTCGCCCGCGTGACGGCGGAAGGCGGCCGGGCGGTGCTCACGGTCGGTGCCGGGCCCGACCAGGCCCGGAGCGCCGCGCTCATCAATCCGCTCGCCGCCCGCGGCGAAGTCCCCGGCCCCTTCGACCTCACCGACGCCGCCGCCGCGCGAGAAGCCCTTCGCGACGCCGGATTCACGGAGGCCACCACGTTCGACATCGCCTTCGACGTCGACTACACGTCGATCGCGGACGCCGTCGCGGCCCAGCTCCCGGCGGGCCCCGTCGCGGCCGCGGTGCGCCATTCCGGCCGCGCCGCAGTCGAATCCGCGTTCCACGAGCTGTTCGGGCCGCTCGCCCGCGCCGACGGCACGGTCCGCATGCGCCTCGTCTTCCGCTGCCACGAAGCCCGGCGCTGAGGCTCAGACGAGGTGCCGCCACGAGTCGGGCTCATTGCGCAGGAACTCCTCCAGCGTCCAAGGGCGCCGCCCCGTGACGTGCTCGATCGTATGGCTGGTCACCGAGGTCTCGCCGGTCGCAACGGCCTTGTACGACCCGGCCCATCCGGCGATCTGCCACTCCTCGGCCCCCGCACGGGAGGCGCGCGCCTCCTCGTCGGTCTCGGCCACGTACCTGATGTCGGCGCCGACGACCCGGCCGAGGATCCGCGCCGACTCCTCCAAGTTCAGCGGCTCGGGGCCGGACACGTCGTAGATCCGGTCGGCATGGGCCGCATCGGTGAGCACTTCCGCGGCGAGCCGCGCCACGTCGTGCCGGGCGACCCACGCGACCCTGCCGTTCCCGGCCGGGCCGCGGATCTCCCCGTCCTGCACGAAGAGCGGCAGCATGTCCGCGTACAGCGCGTTCCGCAGCGCCGTGAGCCGCAGCCCCGACTCGACGATGAGCTGCTCGGTGAGCGAGTGCTCCCGCGCGAACGTGAACGTCGCGAGCGGCGACGCGCCCATGAACGAGGTGTAGACGACCCGCTCGACCCCCGCCGCCACCGCGGCCGCCACGGCGCTGCGGTGCTCGGGCATCCGGTCCTCGCTCTCGTGCGCGGACACCAGGAACAGCGTGTCCACCCCGGTCAGCGCCTCCCGCAGCGCCTCCCCGTCCTCGAACGACGCGACCGCGACCTCCGCGCCCGCGACGTCCGGTGCCCGCGACGCGTCCCGCACCACCAGCCGCTGCGCGGCCCCGCGCTCGGCGAGCAGCCGCGCCACCCTCGACCCCAGCTGCCCGCTCGCCCCGGTCACCCCGATGATCCCCACGACTGCGTCTCCTTCCGTCCCGACCAGTATTCAGCCCGCCTGGAACGCACGGGCTTCAATGCATACATGAGCATCCACTCGTTCCACCTCGCCCGCGTCCCCCTCCGCACGGCCCTCGGCGCGCTCGCGCGGCGGCCCGCGGCGCCGGGCCTGGACCGCGTCGAGGTCCTCGCCGGGATGCGGCTCGGCGCCCCGGTCGTCTCCCGCCACCGCATGCGGCTGCGCCACCTCGCCGTCTTCGCCGAGTGGACCGACGAAGCGGCGCTCGACGCGTTCCTCTCGGAGCATCCGCTCGGCCGGGCGCTCGCGACCGGCTGGCACGTGCGGCTCGCCTACCTGCGCCGCTGGGGCGCGGTCCGCGCCTTCGACCACCTCCCCGCGGACACGGGCCGCACCGACCCGGCCGAACCCGTCGTCGCCGTGACGCTCGCGCGCATGCGCCTCCCCGAGCTGCCGCGCTTCCTCCACTGGGGCAGGCCCGTCGAACGCCAGGTCCGCGACCACCCCGAGACGACGCTCGCGCTCGCCGCGATGCGGCCGCCGCGCACCGTCGTCACCTTCTCGGTGTGGACCAGCGCCCGCGCCATGACCGGCATGGTCTTCGGCCGCGACGACGGCCCCGCCGCCCGGCTCCACCACGAGGCCATGGCCGAACGCGAGCGCCGCGACTTCCACCGCGAGTTCACCACCCTCCGCTTCCGCCCGCTCGCCGAGCACGGCTCGTGGGAGGGCCGCACGGGCATCGTCCCGCCCGGCGAGCGCTATTGAGCCGGTTCGCGTTCGCGGCCTGTACGATCCACCGGTGCGCTATTACATTCAGTTCCCTGCCGGGACCGGTGGACTGGTAGAGGAATCCCTCGGCTCCTATGCGACCGGGGTGGACGTCGCCTATGCCGACGACAGCGCCATGGTGTTCGACGCCGATTCCGCGCCCGAGGACATCGAGCGCATTCCCTTCGCGAAGAACTCCTTCTCCGTGATCGCCGACGTGCCCCGGGAGCGACTCGAAACGGCCGCCTTGGACATCGCCGACTTCATCGCCGAGGACCGGTTGGACAGCGGCGCCCGCACGTTCCGGCTCATGTTCCATGTGGACGGCGAACTGGTCGGCATCGGCGCCCGCGCCCGGCGCCGCCTCGAATCCGCCGTCTCGTACGCCTCCGGGCAGCGCGTCGCGCCCAGCGGCGCGGGCGAGGAGTACTGGATCGTCGGACGCACCGAATACGACCGGTTCATGTTCTGCCGCAGGCACAACCGCCCGAAACTCCCCGCGAAGGCCCGCGGCGCCGTCTCCCACGAGCTCTCGGCGATGCTCGTCGCGGCCTCCCGGCCCGAGCCCGCCGACGTGTTCCTGGACCCCTTCGCCGGATCGGGCTCGTTCGTGGAGGCCCGGCTGGCATTCCCGGCGCAGCGCATCATCTATTCCGATACCGCATTGCGACTGCTGCGCGACGAATTCACCGACCGCATTCGGGACGGCCGCGCGATCGAATTCCTCGCCGACGACGCACTCGAACTCCCCTCCATCGCAGACCGCAGTATCGATGTCATCGTCACCGATCCGCCCTGGGGCGAATTCGAGGAACTCGAATTGCCGGTCCCCGAATTCCTCGACCGAATGGCGCGGTCCTTCGACCGGGTGCTGCGCACCGACACCGGCAGGCTCGTGGTCCTCACCGCGCGCCGGATCGCCCCCGTCGCGGAAGCGGCCCTGGAGCAAGCGGGCTTCGCCCTGAACGCCGCCCACGGCATCCTCGTCAACGGCCACCCGGCCACCGTCATCATCGGCGGCCGACCGGAGTGAACCGGTCCCGCCTCGGCTGACGTCAGGTGCCGACCGGGCGGCTCCGGTAGGCGGTGGGGGTCGTGCCGTGAACGCGGGTGAACTGGCGCGAGAAGTACATCGGGTCGTCGAACCCGGCTTCGCGGGCGACCGCGGCGATGGGGAGGTCGGAGCCGTCGAGGAGCTCGCGGGCGCGCGTCATGCGCAGGTTCACCTGGAACTGGAGGGGCGAGACGCCGAGGTTGTCGCGGAACAGCGACGTCAGCTGCGAAGCGCTGAGGCCGACCATCGAGGCCAGCGCCGTCACCGACGTGCGGTGCGGGGACGTGGCGCGCAGGTGGTCCACGGCCCGCTCCAGCGGGTTGAGCGTCGGACCCGGGTTGCGGCGCCCGGTCGCGATGACCTCGGCGATCGCGTGCCAGGCGGCGCCGGAAGCGCGGATGAGCGAGGAGAGGGTGAGTCCTGAGTCGAGGGCGTCGATCACCTGCGACACCAGGCTCGCCACGGGCGCGGGGTCGCGCAGGTGGGTGACCCGGCCGTCCGCGGCGGCGTGTGCGCTCTTGACGAGGTCGGCGGCGTCCGAGCCGGTGAAGTGGAACCACCAGAGCGTCCACGGGTCGGTCTCGGAGGCGCCGTAGGCGTGGGGGCGGTCGGCGGGCAGGAGGACCGCGCCGCCGCGCGACACCGCGAACTCGGCGCCCTCGGAGCGGCACCAGCCCTCGCCGTCGGTGCAGACCAGGAGGATCTGCTGGGGCGCGCCGCGCGGGCGGGAGCGGCCGTGCCGGGCCGCGTGGGGGAAGTACCCGGCGTCGGTGACCAGGAGCTTCCCGGTCACCGGGTGCCGCAGTGCCCGGTCGGCGATGGAGCCGGGGACGACCAGCATGCGCTGGCCCGCGAAGCCCTCGCGGACCCCGTCGGCATCGGTGACGGTCGTCGGTTCGTCCATGTCCTCCAGTGAAATGACCATCGACTTCGATGTCAAGGGTCCATACGCTCGAACCATGTCGACCGAAGCGTCCAAGATCGTGCTGCCCGACGCCCCCGCCGAGCTCGCCGACCTGCCCGTGCGCGCCTGGCGGGAGGCGGTCGCGATCGACACGTACGCGCCCGCAGCGCCGGACCGGTACCCGGCCTACCTCGACCAGCGCGTCTACCAGGGCTCCTCGGGCGCGGTGTACCCGCTGCCGTTCATCGACGCGATCGAGCGCGAGAAGGCGCCGCGCGAGTGGGACGCGGTGCACTTGGAGAACGAGTATGTGCGGCTCATGGTCCTGCCGGAACTGGGCGGGCGCATCCACATCGGGTACGACAAGACCCGCGGCTACGACTTCTTCTACCGCAACGAGGTCGTCAAGCCCGCGCTCGTCGGGCTCGCGGGGCCGTGGCTCTCCGGCGGCGTCGAGTTCAACTGGCCCCAGCACCACCGCCCCGCGACGCACCTGCCGACCGAGGCGTGCATCGAGCACGAAGACGATGGGGCCGTGACGGTCTGGTGCTCCGACCACGACCCGTTCGCGCGCATGCAGGGCATGCACGGCATCCGGCTGCGGCCCGGCAGCGCCCTGATCGAACTGCGCGGGCACCTCGTCAACCGCACCGACGAGGTGCAGACGTTCCTGTGGTGGGCCAATGTCGCGGCCGAGGTCCACGACGACTACCAGTCGTTCTTCCCCACCGACGTGCGCGTCGTCGCCGACCACGCCAAGCGCGCCACCACCACGTTCCCCGCGGCCGAGGGCCGCTACTACGGGGTCGACTACCCCGCGCAGCGCACGGCCGAGCGCCCCGACGGCGACCGGCTCGACTGGTACCGCAACATCCCCGTCCCCACCTCCTACATGTGCCTGGGCACCGAGGACGACTTCTTCGGCGGCTACGACCACGCCGCGGGCGCGGGGTTCGTGCACTGGGCCGACCACCGGACCGCGCCCGGCAAGAAGCAGTGGACCTGGGGCAACGCGCCCTTCGGCTGGGCCTGGGACTCGCATCTGACCGACACCGGCGGGCCTTACGTGGAGCTCATGGCCGGGGTCTTCACCGACAACCAGCCCGACTTCGCGTTCCTCCGGCCCGGCGAGACGCGGACGTTCTCCCAGTACTGGTACCCGATCCAGGACACCGGCCCCGTCCATCAGGCCACATTGGATGCCGCGGTGCGCCTCGACGTCGACGGTGAGCGCGTGCGGATCGCCGCGGCGACCACCGCCCCGCGCCCCGGCGCCCGAGTGGTGCTGCGGCACGGCGACCGGATCGTCCACGAGACGGCCGCGGACCTCGCCCCCGGCGCCCCGCACGTCGAGGAGCTGTACCTGCCCGAGGCCGTCGAGGCGACCGGCCTGGAGCTGGCCGTCGAGCACGGCGGCGCGACCCTCGTGTCCTGGCGTCCCCGGCCCGAGCCCGCCGAACCGGCTGCTGCCGAGCCCGCCACCGAACCGCCTGCGCCCGAAGCGGTCCCGTCAACGGACGAGCTGTACCTCACCGGTCTCCACCTCGACCAGTACCGCCACGCCACCCGCCCGCCCGAGCCCTACTGGCGCGAGGCCCTGCGCCGCGACCCCGGCGACGCCCGCTGCAACACCGCGCTGGCCGCGCGGCTCATGCGCGCCGGGCGCCTCGCCGAAGCCGAAGCGCACCTGCGCACCGCGGTCGCACGCCTCACCCGCCGCAACCCCAACCCCCGCGACGGCGAGGCCCACTACCGTCTCGGCCTCGTCCTCGCCCGCCAAGGCAAGGAAGCAGGAGCCAAGGCCGCCTTCGGGAAAGCCCTCTGGGACGCGGCGTGGGCCGACGCCGCCACGGTCGCCACCGCCCGCCTCGACCTCGCCGCGGGCCGCGACGCCGAACCGGCGCTGCGCGACCTCGTCGCCCGCAGTTCCCGCCACACTCAGGCCCGCAACCTCCTCGCGGCAGCGCTGCTGCGCCGCGGCGACCGGACCGGCGCCGCCGCCGTCACCGCGGACACGCTGCGCGACAACCCGCTCGACGCCTGGGCCCGCGACCTCGCCGCCCGCCTCGGACTCGACGCCGAACTCACCACCGACCCCACGATCGCCCTCGACACGGCCCTCGAATACCGCGCGATCCGCGACGACGAGGCCGCGATCGACCTTCTCACGAAGGCCGCGTCCCTCACCCCCGCCCCCGGGCAGGTCAACGTCGCCCCCATCGCCTGGATCCACCGCGCCGACCTCGAATTCGAACGCGGCGACACCGCCGCCGCCGACCATGCGCTGCAACAGGTCCACGCGCTCGACCGCACCTGGTGCTTCCCCTCCCACACCGAGGACGACGCCCTCGCGCGCCTGCGCGGGCACCGCCCCGACGACCCGGTCCTGGCCGCGCTCGCCGGCCACCGCCTCTACGCAGCGGGCCGCCGCACCGAGGCGATCACCGCCTGGGAGGCCGCCGCGCCCACCGGCGACCCAGTGGTGCTCCGCAACCTCGGCGTCGCCGCCCACAACGTCCAAGGCGACGCCGAGCGCGCCGCCGCCTGGTACGCGCGCGCCCGCGCCGCCGCCCCCGACGACGCCCGCCTGCTCTACGAGGCAGACCAGCTCGACGCCCGCCGAGGCGTC
Source organism: Glycomyces artemisiae (assembly GCF_003002955.1). GTDB lineage: Bacteria > Actinomycetota > Actinomycetes > Mycobacteriales > Micromonosporaceae > Glycomyces > Glycomyces artemisiae. Next base: position 195,422 of record NZ_PVTJ01000007.1, on the reverse strand, counting down.
GACCCCGCCGAACGCCTTGCCGCCCTTGCCGACCGCCGCGACCTCGTCGCCACCCGCGACGACCTCACCGTGCAGTTCGCCGAGCTCCTCACCGCCGCCGGACGACCGGGCGACGCGGTCGACGTGCTCGCGGGCCGCGCCTTCCAGCCGTGGGAAGGCGGTGAAGGGCGAGTGCTCGCCGCGTGGGAGGACGCCCACCTCCACCTCGCCCGCACCGACCCGGGCCGCGCCGCCGCGCACGCCGAAGCCGCCCTCAACCCGCCCCGCAGCCTCGGCGAGGCCCGCCACCCGCTCGCCAACACCGCGGACCTCCACCTCGCCCTCGGCGACGCGCTCGCCGCCACGGGAGAGGACGTCGCGGCCCGCGCCGCCTGGGAGCAGGCCGCCGCGCAGGACGGCGACTTCCAGGGCATGCAGGTCAAAGCCCACTCCGAGCACACCGCCGCCGCCGTCACCGCGCTGCGCCGCCTCGGCGAGCACGACCGCGCCGCCGCACTGCGCGACGACCTCGCGCAGTACATCGAGGAGCAGTCGCAGGAGACCGCGACGATCGACTACTTCGCGACCTCGCTTCCGACCATGCTCCTGTTCACCGCCGACGTCCAGGCCGAGCACGACACCCGCGTGATCGTCCTCCGCGCCCAGCTCGCGCACCTGGACGGCGACCCCGGCAGGGCCGCGGACCTGGCGCGCCGCGCCCTCGCCCGCGACCCCCTCAACGGCCACGCCCGCACCGTCGCCGCCCTCGCCACGCGACGCTGACCACGAAGCGCGCAAAGGAGCGTCATGCACGAGCAAGCCCACGACCTGCGGGTCTTCGCCCCGGAGCCGCCCCTGCGCGGCCACCTGCCCTTCGGTGAACCCCCCGGCGCGCCGGACCGGATCGAGGTCACCAGCAGGTGGTTCGAACGCGGCGGCCGCCCGTGGTTCCCGATCACCGGCGAGATCCACTACGCCCGCATCCCCCGCGAGCGCTGGAGCGAGGTCCTCGGCCACGCCCGCGCGGGCGGCCTCGACTCCGTCGCCACCTACGTCTTCTGGGCCGTCCACGAACCCGAGCCGGGCCGCTTCGAGTGGACCGGCAACCGCGACCTGCGCGCCTTCATCGAACTCGCTGCGGCCCACGGCCTCGACGTGATCGTCCGCATGGGGCCGTGGGGCCACGGCGAGTACCGCAACGGCGGCTTCCCCGACTGGCTCGTCGAACGCGGCCTCAAGACCCGCACCAACGACCCCGACTACCTCGCGCTCGTGCGCGCGCTCTACGCGCAGATCATCGCCCAGCTCGACGGGCTCACCCACGCCGAAGGCGGGCCGGTCGTCGGCGCGCAGGTCGACAACGAGCTGTACGACCGGCCCGACCATCTCGCCCGACTCCGTGAGATCGCCGAGGACCTCGGCCTTCGCGTGCCGTTCTGGACCGCGACCGGCTGGGGCGGCGCGCAGGTGCCCGACACGCTCCTGCCGGTCTACAGCGCCTACTCCGAGGGCTTCTGGGAGGACTCGACCGTCGAGTGGCCCGCCTTCGCGCCCTTCCACTTCCGCTACTCCGAGGTCCGCGACGACCTCAGCGTCGGCGCCGACCTGCGCGAAGCCCTCGACGGCATCGCCGCCGAGGCCGCCGAACCGCTCAAGCACGACGACCGCACCCCGTTCGCCACCTGCGAACTCGGCGGCGGCATGCACGTCGCCTACCACCGCCGCCCGCTCGTCTCACCCGAGGACGTCGCCAACCTCGCGCTCGCGAAGATCGGCTCCGGCTCGGCCTGGCAGGGCTACTACATGTACGCGGGCGGCACCCAGCGCACCGGACCCCATGGGACCGAACAGGAGTCGCACGACACCGGCTACCCCAACGACGTCCCGGCGCTGACGTACGACTTCCACGCGCCGATCGGCGAGTACGGCCAGATCCGGCCCCACCACCACGCCCTGCGCCGCCAGCACCTCTGGCTCCAGACCGAAGGCCGCCGCATCGCCGCCATGGCCTCCACTGTGGGCGGCGGCGACGAAGGCCCCGACGAGCTGCGCTGGGCCGTGCGCTCCGACGGCCGCAGCGGCTACCTCTTCACCACCACCTACCAGCCGCCCAAGCGGCCGATCGCCGCCCAGCCCGGCGTCCAGTTCACCGTGCGCTTCGGCGACGCCGAGGTCACCGTCCCGACCGAGCCGATCGACCTCCCCGCGGGCGTCTCGGTCGCCTGGCCGCTGCGCCACGCGCTCACCGACACCCTCGAACTCCGCAGCGCCACAGCGCAACTGCTCACCCGCCTCGACGACCTCGTGGTCCTGGCCGCCACCGACGGCGTCCCGGTGGAGATCGTCCTCGGCGACGGCACTCTCGTGGACCTCCCCGCCGCGCCCGGCCCGGACTGCCTCATCGACCTCGACGGCGTCCGCCTCCTGATCCTCGACGACGCGAGCGCGAATCGCCTCTACCGGCTCCCGTTCGCCGGCCGCGACCGCCTCGTCCTCGCCGACGCCCCGGTCTACGCCCAGGACGGTGGCCTCGTCGTCCACACCGACCACGAGGAGGTCGCGGTCGCGGTCCTCCCCGCCCCGGACGCCCTCGAAGCCGAAGGCGCCCAAGTCGAGACAGCGGGCAGCGAAGGCCCGTGGACACGCTGGACGATCACGGCCCCTGGCGTCGGCCCCGTTCCGCTCGCCGTCGACCAGCCCGGTCCCGCGACCGCCCCCGAGCCCCGCCGCGGCGGCCCCATGGACCGCCTCAGCGCCCCGACCGACTACTCCGGCGCGGCGCAGGTCCACCTCGCCGTCCCCGACCTCGGCGACGCCGACCGGGTCCTGCTGCGGCTCGACTGGACCGGCGACACCGGCCGCGCGTACATCGGCGACGCGTTCGTCGGCGACCACTTCTGGCACGGCCGCGTCTGGGACCTCGACCTGAGCGCCCACCGCGACGCCGTTGCAGTGCACGGCGTCCGCCTCGAACTCCTGCCCTGGCGACGGAGCACCGGCGTCTGGGTCGACCCTTCGGTCCGCGACGTCGAAGACGGCATCACCATCCGCTCGGCAACGATCGTCCGCATCGGCAAAGTCATGCTCCGCGCGGTGCCGTCATGATTGACTCCGGCCCACACGCAAGGAGGAACGAACCATCATGACCACCACGCTGACCGGCGTGATGCCGGTCGCGCCGACCGTGTTCACGCAGGATGAGGCCCTGGACCTGGACGGGCAGCGCCGCGTCGTCGAGTTCCTCATCGACGCCGGATCGGACGCCGTCTGCATCCTCGCCAACTACTCGGAGCAGTTCTCGCTCGACGACAGGGAGCGCCTCGAAGTCCTGGAGACGAGCCTCGACGCCGCCGCGGGGCGCGTCCCGGTCACCGTCACCACCAGCCACTTCAGCACCCGGATCGCCGCCGAGCGCAGCCTTCAAGCGCAGGAGCGCGGCGCGGCCGTGGTCATGCTCATGGCGCCGTTCTTCGGGACCACCGTGCGCTGCAACGACGACGACGTGGTCGAGTACTTCAAGCGCGTCGCCGACGGCCTCGACGTCGACATCATGATCCAGGACGCCCCGATGAGCGCCACCCCGCTCTCCGTGCCGCTCCTCGCCCGGATCGCCGCGGCCGTGCCGCAGGTGAAGTACGCCAAGATCGAGGTCGCCCGCGCCGCCCAGAAGATCCGCGACCTCGCCGCGCTCGCGGGGGAGGACCTTCCCGGCCTGTTCGACGGCGAGGAGTCGGTGACCCTCCTCCCCGACCTCGACGCGGGCGCGGTCGGCACCATGTGCAGCGCGCTCCTGCCCGACCTGCTCGGGCCCGCGGTCCGCGCCCACCTCGACGGCGACCGCGAGAACGCCGCGGCCGCATGGGAAGCGGCCCTCCCGCTCATCCAGTACGAGAACCGCCAGTGCGGCCTCCGGGCGGCCAAGATCGTGCTCGCCGAAGGCGGCGTGATCGCCTCGGACACCTGCCGGGCCCCGTTCGAGTCCGTGTCCGCCGAGACCCGCGCGGGCCTGCTCGAACACGCCCGCCGCCGCGACCTCCTCGCCCTGCGCTGGGCGAAGTGAGGGGAAGGGACTAGTTCCGGAGGTAGGCGAGCACCGCGAGCACGCGCCGGTTCGTGTCCTCGTCAGGGGGCAGGCCGAGCTTCGCGAGGATCGAGCCGACGTGCTTGCCGACCGCCGCCTCCGAGACGTACAGGCCCCGCGCGATCGACTGGTTCGAGCGGCCCTCGGCGATCAGGCCGAGCACTTCCCGCTCCCGTTCCGTCAACGCCCCCAACGGGTCCCGGTGGCGGCGCACCAACTGCGCGATGACCTGCGGGTCGAGGACCGTGCAGCGACGCCCCGGGCTTGACGCTCGCGACCTGGGCCGCGCAGATCGTCGCCCAGGCCGTGATCCTGGCGTGGCTGTTCCTGCGCTCGGGCTCGATCTGGGTCCCGAGCCTGGCGCACGCGGGCAACAACCTCGTGATCGGCACGTTCTCCGAGCCGCTGCTCGGCGGGTTCGCGCCGTGGGAGGTGAACCTGCTCCAGGCCGCGCCCCTGCTGGTCCTGTGCGCCTGGATCGTCCTGACCGGCCGCCTCAGTCCGGAACCGCAGCGCCGCAAGGAAACCGACAATACTCGGATTGCTCCGATAGGATAAGTGGGAATTTGAGGTGAGGAGCAGAGGATGACGACGGTCGCGGGTGCCCCGGTCATAGCAGCGGTCGCGCGGTACGCGGAGGAGGAGCTGCGGCCCGCCGCGATGGACGTCGACGCCGCCGAGGTCCCCGCCGCCACGATCGAGCGGCTCCGCGGCCTCGGCGTCCTCAACCACCTCGCGCCCGCCGCGTTCGGCGGCGCGGGGCTCGACCGCGACGCCGACCGGCTCCTCCACGAGATCCTGTCCGGGGCCTGCTTCAACACCTGGCTCGTGTGGGCCCAGCACGCGCCGTTCGTCGGCCGCCTCGCCGCGAACCTGAACTCCGGGCCCTCACCGCTCGCCGAGCGGCTGCTGCGCGGCGAGATCCTCTGCGGCGCAGGCATCAGCGACGTGCGCCGCTACCCCGACCGGTACGTCGCCGCGACCCGCACCCCGGGCGGCTGGGTCTTCGACGGCACCCTGTCCTGGGTCAGCGGCTGGGGCCTGAGCGAAGTCCTCGCCGTCGCCGCCGTCGATCCCGGCACCGCCGAAGTGGTCACGGCGCTCGTCCCCGTCTCCGACCGCACCATCGCGACCCCGCTGCGCCTGAGCACGGTCACCGGCAGCCGCACCGAGCGCGTGCGCCTCGACCGCGTCCCCGTCGCCGACGAGAACGTGCTCTCCGTGCAGTCCTTCGACGAATGGCGCCTCGCCGACGCCGCCCTCTCCGGCGACGCCCGCCCCCACCTCTTCGGCCTCGCCGAGGCCGTCCTGCGCGACCTCGACGCCGAACCCCACGAGGCCGCCCGCGAGTGCGCCGCCGCCTGGCGCCCGCAGATCGCCCGGTTCCGCGCCCACGCCTACGGCCTGGCCGACGAGGCCGCCGACACCGAAGGGCCGCACCGCATCGAGGAGCGCCTGGCCCTCAAGGTCACGGTCCTGGAGGCCCTCGGCACCCTGACCCGGGCGCTCACCGCATCCCGCTCCGGCCACGGCATCGCCGCCGGCGACCGCGCCCAGCTCCTCGCCCGAGCGGCGCAGTTCTGCCTCGTCCAGGGCCAGTCCGCGGCCGTCCGCGACGCGCACCTGAAGCGGCTCACCGCGGCCGCTTCAGGTTAGCGACGCGGTCAGGCGAGGCCGAGGATCGCGGCCTGGACCTCCGGCGTGGGCGCGTACTCGCCGCGGAGCACGAAGCGGAGGTAGTTGGCGGCAATGCCGATATAGGTGCCGGTCTCGGGGCCCGCGACGGCGTCGAGCACGTCGAGCGCCGCGGCGGCGTCCTCGGCCGGAATGCAGGTGAGGGCCTCGACGGCCTGGAGCCGCACGGGGTCCGGCGCGTCGGCGTCGCCCAGCACGCCGGCGAGGTAGTCGACCGCCTCGCCGCCGCGTCCCAGCCGCGCGAGGGTCTCGGCCGCGGCGATGCGCACCTGCGGGATCTCCTCGGCGTCGCCCAGGACCGCCTGGAGGTCGTCCTCGACATCGTCGCGGCGCAAGAGGTCCGCGGCGGCGAGGATGAGCAGGCCCTGCACACCCCAGTAGCGCACCACCTCGTTGCCGTCGTTCAGCGCCCGCGTGAACTTCGCCGTGTTCGACCGCTTGCGCTGAATCGCCGAGTCCGCCAGCGTTTTGACCCGCTCGATGGGGAACGCCCCGCGCGCTCGCGACTGGTCGTACCCTTCGGCCGCGGCGCCCTCGGGGATGAACCCGTTGTCGTGCACGGCGATCAGATGCTCGTCAAGAGCGGCGGCGAGTCGACGCCGCACACGGCGCAGGTGCGGCTCGTCGATGAGGTTGGCGACCTCGTCGGGGTCGGTCTCCAGGTCGTAGAGCTCTTCGGCGGGCTTGGGCCGCCACCAGCGCTCCTGGACCTCGTCGAGCGCGCCGTCGAGGTGGAGCCGCTCCCAGTCGAGGACGCCGAGCTGCTGGAACAGGTACGCCACGTGCTGGTTGTAGATCCGGTGGGGCGCATAGTTGCGGATGTAGCGGTAGCGCCCGTCCCTGACGGTGCGCACGAAGTCGTACCGCGCGTCCATCCGGTTGCGGGCGCCGAAGGCGTACTCGGGGCGGCGGCGCGCCTCCAGCAGCGAGGTCCCGTCGAAGTGGCCGGGGACGTCGAGCCCGGCGAGTTCGAGGACCGTGGGCGCGTAGTCGAGCGTCGTCACCGGATCGGCGACCACCGCGCCGGGCTCGGCGGGCGCGAGGTGCGCCCACTTGTCGGGGAAGACGGCGATCAGCGCGGTCCGCAGCCCCGAGTCGTAGACATAGCGCTTGGAGCGGGGGAGCACGCCGCCGTTGTCGGAGTAGTAGAAGACGATAGTGTCCTCGGCGAGCCCCGCGGCTTCGAGCTCGGCGAGGCGGTCGGCGACCTGCGCGTCGACGCGGGTGATGTTGTCGTAGTAGTGGGCCCGGTCGGCGCGGGTGTTCACGGTGTCCGGCGTGTACTCGGGCAGCTCGGCGTCGGCGGGGTCGTGGACGCCGGTGGGCTCGCTCGACCACAGCGACGACTCGTGCGTCGTCATGTGGTTGAAGATCGCGAAGAACGGCTGGCCGGGCTCGCGTCCCGTCCAGGAGGCGTTGGGGCCGTTGGCGTCCCAGGTCGCGGCCAGGTCGATGTCGGTGTTGTAGTCGGTCTTGTTGCTGTTCGACGTGTAGTACCCGGCCTCGCGCAGGTACTGCGGGAAGCCCAGGAGCCAGTCGGGGCGCAGTCCCGAGGCGCGCATGTGGTGGGCGGGGCCGCAGGACTCGGGGGCCTTCCCGGTGATGATGGAGAAGCGGGTCGGAGCGCACACGGGGTAGGTGGAGAAGGCGTTGGCGTACAGGATGCCCCGCTCGGCCAGTGCGTCCAAAGTGGGCGTCTGTGCCTGGTCGTCGCCGTACGCGCCGAGGAACGGGCTGTGGTCCTCGGCGACGAGCCAGAGGATGTTCGGCCGCTCGGCGTCCTGGGCTGCGGCTGCGGCTGCGGCGGGCAGGGCCGCCGTCCCGGCGATCGCGCCGCCGAGGGCGAGGACGGCGCGGCGGGAGGTGCGGTTCGACATGGGGAGTCCTTCAGTTGTGGTCGATTGCTATGCGGCGACGCGGAAGCCGACGTTGCCGCTGGAGCTGTCCGGGGTGTTCGCGGACCGGGCCGCGACCCGGTAGCGGTTGCAGTACGAGTCGTGGCACATGTGGGAGCCGCCGCGCATGGCCTTGGCCCGCCCCTGCTCGGGGCCGCGCGGGTCGAGGCCGGGGGCGTGGTCGCGACCGAACCAGTCGGCGGTCCACTCCCAGACGTTCCCCACCGTGTTGTACAGGCCGAACCCGTTGGGCTCGAACGACTTCGCGGGAGCCGTGGCGAGGTACCCGTCCGCTGCGGTGTTCTCCCTCGGGAAGTCGCCGCGCCAGATGTTCGCGCGGTGTCGGCCGTCCGGCTCGAACTCGTCGCCCCAGGGGTAGACGGCCTGTTCGAGCCCGCCCCGGGCGGCGAACTCCCACTCGGCCTCGGTGGGCAGGCGCGTGCCCGACCAGGCGCAGTACGCCTGCGCGTCGTTCCAGGAGACGTGGGTGACGGGGTGGTCGCCGCGCTCTTCAGTGTCGGAGCCGGGGCCCTCCGGGGCCCGCCAGGTGGCGCCGTCGACCGAGCGCCACCACGGCGCGGTCGGGACGCGCGGCGAGACCTCGGCGATGCGCGGGTCGAGGAACCCGTCGAACACGAACGAGTATCCGAAGTCCTCGGCCTCGGTCTTGTACCCGGTCGCGTCGACGAACCCGGCGAACTGCTCGACCGTGACCGTCGTGGCCGCGATCCGGAACGGCGACAACTCGACCCGCCGCACCGGCCCCTCGGCGTCCTTCGGATGCCCGATGCCGTCCTCGGCGCCCATGAGGAAGACCCCGCCGTCGAGCCCGATCAAGTCCGCGGCCCGGACCGCGAGCGCGGCGGCCGCAGGCGCTCGACCTGACGAGCGCACGGGACGTCCTGGGGCGCAACACGAATCCATGGGGCTCCCTGAGATGAGACGGCTATGGCGCGGCACCAGCCTATGCCGGGCCGCGCCCATAGTCAACTTATCCTATGGGAATTATCGATTACTCTTGCCCGCTATACTCGGCTGCGGCTGATGCGGCCGGCCGCCTGCGCCCGCTCGGGCATGGTGAACGCATCGCGATTCGCGCCGGTTCGGACCCTTCCCAGTGGCGAACCCGTCAGCAACGCAGGCACTGACCACGGCTTTCGCCCTACGAAGGACGACATCATGCGCGACTTCCGCGACGCCAAGGCCATGGCCAAGGCCCTCCGTGCCGAACTGGCCCGCCTCGGCCTGGCCGACGTGACCCACAGCCAGAGCCTCGAAATCGTGGCGGCCCAGTTCGGATTCGGCAACTGGAACATCCTCGCCGCCGAACTCAGCGCGGTCGAGCACCAGAACACGGACGGCATCGCCTTGCAGGCCCCCACCCCGGTCCTGCGGATCTTCTCCGTCGAGAAGGCCAGGGAGTTCTACCTCGACTACCTCGGCTTCACCCTCGCCTGGGAGCACCGCTTCGAGGACGGCCTGCCCCTCTACATGCAGATCGAACGCGGCCGCACGGTCTTCCACCTGAGCGAGCACCACGGCGACGGCAGCCCCGGCACCGTCGTCTTCGTCCCCATGACCGGCCTCGACGCCTTCCACCGCGAACTCAGCGCCAAGGACTACCCCAACCTGAACCCCGGCATCGAGACGGAGCCCTGGAACGCCCGCTCCATGACCGTCACCGACCCGTTCAGCAACACCCTGCGCTTCAACGAATACCGGTAGCCCTTCGAGCGGTGTCGCACATCGTGGAGCGTTGTCAAGACCGGGGTGTCAGGGGCGCAGGCGCCGTTCCAGATCGGCCGGGAGCGGGTAGGCGCGCTCGGGCGGCAGCAGGCGCTGCGCCTTCGCGGCGCCGCCGCTCTGGATCAGGTCGGCCGCCTTGCGGACCTGCGGCGTGAGGTCGGTCAGGGACACCGTCCACTCCTCGGCGAAGGCGCGGATCAGGTGGCGGCCGACGCCGACCTGGATGCTGTAGTGGTTGAGCGCGGCGCCGCGGACCGAGCGCTCGGGGTCCCACTGGACGTGGACGGCGGCCTTGGCGAGCGCGGCCGGATCGCCGGTGGTGAGCGCGGCGCTCGCGAGCGCCTCCTCCCAGCCGTCCCGGGTGATCCGCACGGCGAGGATGCGCTCCTGACCGGACTTGCGGGCCCAGTTGCTGCGGTGCATGAGCCACAGGAACGACGGCTTGATCCACGTCATCCGGTTGAACGAGAACGGCGCGGTGAACCGCCCGGCGCGCAGCGCCGCATCGGCGATCGCGGGCGCATACGCCTGGTAGACGACGATGGTGCGGGCGTCGAAGTCGGCGCGGATCTCATACGGGGAGGCCATGCCCCGCAGCGTGTCATCGAGGCGCGCTCCGAGGCAATCGCGTTTCCCGTCGCGGCCGTTGCGCGGGCGTTGCGCGGGCGCTGTGCACGAGCTGTTCGCCCCGATGAGCCCCAAATGAGGCCCGAACTTCACTCGCCGAGTGCGTCCAGTGCCGACAGCCCGATCTCTGCCGCGCGGCGCATCGCCGCGGTCGTCTCGGCCGCCGAGTCGCCGTCCTGGAGGCTTGCGACGGCCGCTGCGCTGACCGCGCCTACGACGGCGCCGACGATGCTCGGGGCGGTGGTGCGGTCGAGGACGTCCGGGTACGCCTCGTGCAGGGCCTCCGCGATGCGGGCCTGGGCGGTGAACACGGCGTGCAGGAGGCGCGCCCGCACGGCGGGGGAGTCGGCGATGAGGCGGGCGCGGAGCGCCGCCATGCCGCTCGGGAGGTCGCGGGCGGCCGTGTCGTCGATCATCGCGGTCAGGGACCGGGCGAGGACGTCCCGCAGCGGCGCGTCCGGTTCGCGCTCCTCGATCACCCGCAGCGCCAGGTCGAGCCGGGCCCGGCCGTCGCTGATGAGGACGTCCTCCTTGGTCGGGAAGTGCAGGAAGAACGTGCGCTTGCTGACGTCGGCCGCCTCGGCGATGTCGGCGACGCCGGTCGCCTCGTAGCCGCGCTCGGCGAACAGCCGCGCGGCCGTCTCGATCAGGTTCCGCCTGGTCTGCTGCTTCTTGCGCTCGCGGCGCCCCGTCTCCTCCGGCACCCGGCCAGCATAGTGCACCCCGAATATCAATGCACCCGGTATACTTATAGACCAGGTGCATTGATATGTTCGTTCCGCAAGCACCGCATGCAGACAGGAGACCCGCGATGAACGACTTGCAGGGCCGCACGGTCCTCGTCACCGGAGCAGGCCGCGGCATCGGCCGCGCCGAGGCCCTCCACCTCGCTTCGCTCGGCGCCAACGTCGTCGTGAACGACCCCGGCGTCGCCGTCGACGGCCACGGGGGCGACGCGAGCGTCGCCGAAGCCGTCGCCGCCCAGATCCGCGACCGCGGCGGCCGCGCGGTCGCCGACACCGGCAGCGTCACCGACTGGGATGCCGCCGAACGCATGGTCGCGCTGGCCGTCGCGGAGTTCGGCGACCTCCACGCGGTCGTCAACAACGCCGCCACCGAGGTCAACAAGGGACTGGAGCGGCTCACCGAAGCCGAGTTCGACGGCGTCGTCGCCGTGAAGCTCAAGGGCGCCTTCGCCGTCAGCCGCTGGGCCGCCGCGCACTGGCGCCGCCGCCGGGACGCCGGGGACCGGGCCGGCCGCGCGATCGTGAACACCGCCTCCGGCTCCGGGCTCTACAACCCGCTGCCGACCCAGTCGAACTACGCCTCGGCGAATGCCGCGGTCGCGGCCATGACCACCGTGCACGCCCTCGAACTCGGCCGCCTGGGCGTGCGCGTCAACTGCGTCGTCCCCTCGATGGTCCGCACTCGACTCACCCTCGGCGTCCCCGGCATGGACGACGCCCCGGACGGCCCCGACCCGAAGGACCCGGCCGTCGTCGCGCCGCTCGTGTCCTATCTGGTCGGTCCCGACTGCGCGTTCACCGGGCAGGTCCTGTCGGTGCGCGGCGGCGCGGTCACCCCGGTCCGCGGCTGGGAGCTCGGGGAGGGGATCGAGCCGGAAGGCACCGCCTGGACCCAGGCGGAACTGGCGGCGCGGCTCGGCGCGCTGCCCTTGCAGGACCCCTTCGACCGCCTCGCCGCCTCGCTCGGCTCCGCCCTCGGAACCCAAGGGCGGCAGGACATCGAGGCGATGATCAGCGCCCAGCTCGACTAGCCGCACCGCCGTGCGGCTTCGAGCCGTGTACTGCCAGTGCCTCCCGGTCCGGCCGCCTCGGGCCTACCATCGGAGGCCTGTGCAATCGGCTTCCGATCAAAGGAGCGAATATGAGCCGCATCTTGATCACCGGGTCGGCCGAGGGTCTCGGGCGCGCCGCAGCCGAGACCCTCCAGGCGGAAGGGCACGACGTGATCGTGCACGCCCGCAACCGATCGCGAGCCGCCGTCCTCGATCCGCTCGCCGAGCGCGGGGCGGCCGTGGTCATCGGCGACTTCGCCGAGCGCGACGACGTGCTCCGCATCGCCGAGGAGCTGGGGGACGAGCCACTGGACGCGGTCATCCACAACGCGGGGGTGTGGTCGGGCCGGGCGGTCATGCCGGTCAACGTCATCGCGCCATACCTGCTGACCGCCCTGCTCACCCGGCCGAAGCGCCTCGTCTACCTCTCCTCGGGCTCGCATTACAGCGGCAGTGCCGCCGCGCTGAAGGACACCGACTGGCGCGGGCGGACCGCCGGTTCCTATTCGGACAGCAAGCTCTTCATCACCGCGCTCGCCGCCGCCATGGACCGACTGCGCCCGGGTGTGGTCGGCAACGCCGTCGACCCCGGCTGGGTCCCGACCCGCATGGGCGGGCCGGGTGCGCCCGACGACCTCGAACAGGGCCACCGGACCCAGGAGTGGCTCGCCGTCAGCGACGACGCCGAGGCGCTGACCACCGGCGGCTACTGGTACCACAAGGCCCGCCGCGACCCCCTTGAATCCGTCCACGACCAGGACTTCCAGGACCGCCTCATCGAAGCCCTCGCCGCCGAGACCGGCATCCGCATCACCGCCGCGTGAGGGCGACCGCCGCGGGTCAGAGGCCGTCGCGGGCGGCGAGAGGGAGCGGCCGTCCGACTGACGGTCAGAGGATCGTCTCCGCGGAGGCGCGGACGAGCCAGACGGACAGGCGCCCGCAGTCGCAGCGCGCGTAGACGACAGTGCCGTTCGACGTGGCGTGGCGCGAGACCACGCGCTGCGTCTCGGCCATGCGCAGTTCGCACAGGGGGCAGGGGGCGTCCTGTCGGTCCTCGTTTCTGGTCATATACCAACGGTCGGGCTAGATTCGTGAGAAAGCAACGAAAGTTTCTTCACGGGACCTTGTGAGGAGATCGCATGATCGATCCCAGGCTCCACACGCTCCGCGTGCTCCGCTCGCACGGCACGGTCACGGCCGCGGCCATCGCGCTGCACCTGACGCCGTCCACCGTCTCGCACCAGCTCAAGCAGCTCGCCTGCGAGACCGGGCTCCCGCTGCTGGAGCCGCAGGGCCGCCGCGTCCGGCTCACCGAGGCCGCCGAACTGCTCCTCGAACACGCCGACGTGCTCTTCGCGCAATGGGAACGCGCGCAAGCGGAACTGGAGACGCTGACGGCGGGCCGCAGCGGCGCGATCCGGGTGTGCGGCCTCTCCAGCACCATCTCGGCGTTCATCGCCCCGGCGGTCAAGCGACTCCGGGAGGCGGAGCCGGGCGTGCAGATGCACTTGGCCGCAGTCGAATCCGACGAGGCGTTCCGCATGCTCGAATCCGGGGAGGCGGACATCGCCGTCATCAGCCCCACCGACCTGACGCCCGCGCCGAGCGACCGCCGGTTCGAGCAGGAGTTCCTCATCGACGACGTCGAAGACCTCCTCGTGCCCGCCGGCCACCCCTTCGCCGAGCGCAAGAGCGTGCGCCTCGCCGAGGCCGCGGACGAGACGTGGGTCAGCATGCCCTCCTGCGCCGACCAGGAGCAGCTGTTCCTGCACGCCACCGCGGCGGCCGGGTTCGCGCCGCGGATCCAGCACCGGGCCGACACCTACTTCTGCGCGTCAGGCCTGGTGTGCACCGGATTCGGGGTCACGCTGTACTCGCGCCTGGTCCCGATCCCGGTCGAGCACGAAGTGGCGCGCGTGCCGATCCACGGCGACCCGGTGCCGACCCGCCGCCTGTTCACCGCGGTGCGCCGCGGCAGCGCGAACCGCCCGGCCATCGCCCGCGGCTTGACCGCGATCCGGAAGGAAGCGCTCGAAGGGGCGTGGACGCGGCGCAACCCCTCGGCCGCATAGCGCCGGCCGTCGCGGCGGGCTTCAGGCCGGGGGGACGGGGGCGCGGCGGTCGGGTTCGCGTTCGTCGACGACTTGGAGGTCGGGGGCGAACCGGGCGACGGCGGCGGCGAGCGCCCCGGCGCGGGCGGGGTGGAGGCGGGCGCTGCACTTGTGGATGCCGCCGGGGAGCCAGGCGGGGACGCCGTTGTCGCGGAGGTCGGCGGCGGTCCAGTGCCGCGCTTCGGCGGCCTTGCGGAAGTTGTCGGTGCGCTCGCTGCGCCGGACGATGCCGATCCGAGGGGCCCAGGACTCGACGCCGAAGCGCTTGGCGCGTTGGCGCCACAGGACGATGCGGTCGACCTCGGCCCATTTCGCGCGGACCTTCGCGCCGTCCAGGAGCGTGATCCCGGCGGGGTCGAGGCGGGCGGCGGGGAGCGGGCGCAGGAGCATGAGGCTGCGGACCAGCGGGTAGCCGAGGAGCGCGAGGCCGAGGTAGAGCGGCGGCTGCCAGGCGTACGCCTCGGTCTCGGACATCCAGACGTAGCGGTCGCGGACCATGATCGTCTCGCCGCCCGCCGCGATCATCCACAGGACCGTCCCGACCGCGATCACCAGGCCGATCCCGGCCCAGGCCCAGGAGGCGCGCTCGATCGGGTTCCTGATCGTGACCTGCTCGTGCGCTGCTCGCTTCGCCATGGCCCCCGTCCGCCCCGTGTCGTCCTCGGAGACTACCGGGCCCGGACCGCCCGGACACCGCGAGCCGGTCGTCTTCACGCGGTCGGGCCCGCCCCCGTTCAACCGGCCCGGAAGCGGGCGCGGATCCCTCTGCCGCGAGCGCCGCGATCAGACGTCGAAGGGGAACCTCGTGTCGGCCGGGTTCTGTCGTTCGGCGCCCTCGACCAGTTCGGCGATCTCCTTGGCGGAGACGGGGATCGCCGGCCGGGCGGCGATCCAGTCGCGGAAGCCCGCCATGTCCAGCCTGGGGATGTCGCCGACGTAGGGCGTCACGTAGACCGGCGTGTTCGGCTCGCTGCGCCAGCTGTCGGCGAGGGCGCCGGCGTCGACCGCGTCGAACCCGAGCAGGTCGAGCAGGGCGGTCGCCTCGGCCTTGGCGGCGGCGTCGTCGCCGGCGACCGGAAGCGCCGAGCGGTCGGACGCTCCGGCGGGCCGCGGCAGGTTCAGGATCGGTCCGACCGTGATGTTGTTGAACGCCTTGACTACTCGCGCGCCCGGAAGGTGGCGTTGGAGGAGCTCGCTCTCCGTCAGCTCCCGGTCGTCGAGGACGGCCAGGCTGCCGTCGCGCTGCGGGTAGTAGTTCGCGGTGTCGAGCACCGTCTTCCCGGCCAGCGCCTCGGACGGGAGCCTGCCGAAGGCGGCCAACGGGACCGACACCAGGACTAGGTCCGCCGCTTGCGCCGCCTCCGCCGCGGTCGCGGCGCGGGCGCGGTCGCCGAGCTGCGCGGCCAGGTCAGCGAGGGTCTCGGGGCCCCGCGAGTTGCTGAGGATCACGTCCAGCCCCGCGTCGACGGCGATCCGCGCGACCGCCGCTCCGATGTTGCCGCTGCCGATGACGCCGAGCGTCCGAGCCATGAGGTTCTCCGTTCCATGATTCCCGCGGCGCGTCGGACGCCGCCCGGCAATTATGCGGTCCTGCTTGCGGCGCAGCCAGATCCGTGAGATGCGTACTCACGGTCTGATCACCCGCGCATACCCGCGACGTAGAGTTGCGGCCATGGACATCCGGACCGAGCTGAGCGAGTTCCTCAAATCGCGCCGCGCCCGCCTGCGTCCCGAGGACGTCGGCCTCCGCGACTTCGGCGGCGTCCGCCGGGTCGCGGGCCTGCGACGTGAGGAGCTCGCGCTGGCGGCCGGAGTCAGCATCGCCCACTACACCCGGCTCGAACAGGGCAACGGCCAGAGCGTCTCGGACGAGGTCCTGGACGCCGTCAGCGCGGCGCTGCGCCTCGACCCGGACGAATCCAAGTACCTGCGCCAGATCGCGCGCCGCCCGACCGCGTGCGAGTTCAGGCAGGCCACGCCCGACTCGCACCGGGGAGCCCGGTACCTCCTCGACTCGCTGGAGGCCGCGCCCGCGTTCATGCTCGGCCGCCACACCCAGATCGTCGGATGGAACCCGCTGGCGGTGGCCGTCTTCGGCGACTTCCCCTCGCTGCCGGAGGAGGACCGCACCCTCACGCACTTGCTGTTCACGGACCCCTATGTGCGGGAACTGCACCGCGACGGATGGGAGCGGGCCGCGCGCGAGCACGTCGCTCACCTGCGCACCCTCCTCGGACATTTCCGCGCCGATCCGAAGGTCATCGCGCACATCGAGCGGATGCGGGCCGAGAGCGCGGACTTCGCACGGCTGTGGGGGGAGTACCTGGTCGGACGTGTGATCGGCAGGGTCTTCACGCTGCACCACCCGGTCGCGGGCGAACTGCGCTTCTACGGTGAACGGATCATGCTCCCCGACGAGCCGGCCTGCTGCAGCGTCGACGTCTACGCGACCGAGCCGGGCTCGGACACCGCGCGTGCGCTGCTCGAACTCGCCCGCGAGTCGCCGGCCCCGTCAGGGGTCCGCTGACCGCAGCGGTGGTCGAGCAAGGCGCCGACCAGTGGACGGGCACGGCCGCGAAGGTCCGGGCACCACGCTTGCGCGGTCGGTCGATTCGGCCTTCGCACACTCATGCGGTGGAGATCGTAGATGTCGAGTCCGGAGACGCCCGGCTCTGAGCGCGGCGGTCGCGCCGGGTGCCGCCGCTTCCGGCGCCCCCGGGCCCGGCGGGCGGGTGGGAGAATACGGCGCGTGGCAAGTGAATCCCTCTGCGATGCCTGGACGGAGATCGAGCGGTCGATCCGGGATCGCGTGCGCTCGGGCCTTGAAGCGCAGGCCGAGAGCATCCGGGTCTCCGTCCCGCACATGGAGGCCGCGGTCCGGAGCTTCAGGGAGGTGCCGGGCTCCTGGAACCCGGGCCCCGAGCAGCGCGGGTACGTCGCGCAGTTCCTGGAATGGTGCAGGGTGAACCTGATTCGCCCGCACCACTTCGCCTCGCCGTTCATGCGCTCGGCCCCCGCGGCGTCCGACCGGGACGCCATGCTGCTCGAACAGGGCGTCCAAGCGATGGAGCAGGTCCTCAGCGGCCACGAGCGGGATCCCGCGAAAGTCGTCCACTACCAGCAGCGCCTTTCCGACCTGCCGCAGCTCATGCACCTGGTCTCCCGCGAGTACGCCGCTGCCGCCGCACGGGACATCGGCTGGGACCTCGACCCCGCGCTCGGTCCGCTGCGACACGCGGTGCTCCGCGAGGGCGTCTCGGCCCGCGTCCTCGCCGAGGACCTGCGGGCGCTCGACGAGCGCGCGCGACCGCTCGGGAACCGACTGTGGACACGGGCGGCCGGCCTCGCCGAGGCGAAAGCCTGGCGGACCGACGCTTGGGAGCAACTCCAGCACTTCGGCGACCGCGAGATGGGCGAGCGGTTCCTGGAGTCGACCGGGCCGCTCGACCACCTCGACAACCGCTTCATCGACAACCCGTACGCCGTCGCCTGCGTGGCGGTCGGCTTCGGCACCGAATTCCTCGGAAAGGTCATTCAAGGCATGCCCGACTACGCGGCCGCGTCCGGCCAGCCGGAAATCAGCACCGGGACGACGTTCAACTTCAACAACTCCACCGTCAACGGCGGGCAGTTCGCCCAGACGATCCACAACACCGACACGGTGATCGCCGCTGTCGCGGCCTCCGGGCAGGCCCAGACCGCGCAGGCGCTCAAGGCGGTCGAGGAGGCCGTCCTCGCCGATGCGCACCTCGACGAGGCGACCCGGACCGAGCTGCTCGACAACGTCACCTACCTGTCCGAGGAAGCGGTCAAGGACCCCTCGGAGCGGCGCGCGGGCGTCCTGCGCACGATCATCGGCGGCATCCAGGCGGCGGCCGCCTCCGGCTCGGCGCTCCAGCAGGCGATGACGACCTGGGGCGGCGTCCTCGGTGCGCTCGTGCCCTGACCGGGACGGCCGTACGGGGCGCCCGCCGCCCCGCCGGCGGGCCTCGGTCGCGGCCGACGGCGGCCTACAGTAACCTACTGACTATTCAGTCAGTTTAGGAAGCGGTGTGCGACATGGCGATGATCCGTTACGACTACCGTTCCGAGGTGCTCGAACTGAGCACGTCCTTGGTCGTCTGCCTGCCCGATGCGGCACCGCCGACCGGGGGCTACCCGGTGCTGTACCTGCTGCACGGCCTGAGCGACGACGCGACGATGTGGGTGCGCAAGACGGCGCTGGAGGAGCACCTCCAGGCGTGCGCGCTGCCGCTGCTGGTCGTCATGCCGCAGGCGCACCGCTCGTACTACACCGACGAGGCCCACGGGATCGACCACTGGACCCACGTGACCGCCGAGGTGCCCGCGGTCGTCTCGCGCACCTTCCGGATCAGCGCCGAGCGCCGGGACACGTACGTGGCGGGCCTGTCGATGGGCGGGTACGGGGCGATGAAGTGGGCGCTGCGCGAGCCGGAGCGCTTCGGAGCGGCGGCGAGCTTCTCGGGGGCGCTCGGTCTGGCCCAGCGGACCGCCGACCCCCGTGCGGCCGGCGCCCTCGACGGCCGGCTGTGGGACACCATCTTCGACGGCCGCGACGTCACCGGCACCGAGCACGACCTGCTCAGGCTGCTGGACTCCGCTGCCGGAACCGCCCTGCCGCCGCTGCGCGTCACCTGCGGAACGGACGACCCGCTGCTGGCGGAGAACGAGCGGTTCATCGCGTCCGCGCGGCGCCTGGGCCTCGATCCGGCGGTCGACATCGGCCCCGGGGCGCACACGTGGGACTACTGGGACGCCCAGCTCCGGGCCTTCCTCGAGTGGCTCCCCGCCGCCGCGGACCGAGGGCGCGCCGCTCCGTGAGCCTCAGTCGCCCGGGGGATCGCTCCGCAGGGTGCGCACCTGGTCCTGCGCCCACTGCGCGGCGATCTCCTTGGCCGGCATGGAACGGTTCGCCAGCCAGGCGGTCTCCAGGCCGTTGACGAAGGCGAGGATCTCCATCGCCTTGCGCCGGGGATCGACGTCCTCCCGCAGCACGCCGTCCTCCTGGGCGCGCGCGAGCGCCAGCGCGACCTTCTCCACCCCCGCCTCGTAGGCGCTGCGGAGCCGCTCGCTGATCGCGTTGTCCTCACTCGCGTTCTCGGCGACGAGCACCGTGTGCATCCCGACCATGTCGGAGTCCTCCGGCCACCGCCCCACGGCCTCGACCACCGCCGTGAACACGTCCAGTCCGGGGCGGTCGTCCTCGCCCCACGTGAAGTACTGCTCGCTCTCGTCGCGCCGGTCGAGTACGGCGTGGAGCAGCAGCTCCTTGGTGTTGTAGTGGTAGATCAGGCCCGGCTGCGACACCCCGGCCTGCTTCGCGATCTGCGCGAGCGAGGTGCCCCGCGCGCCGTGCCGCGCGATGAAGTAGGTGGCCGCCTTGAGGATGCGCTCGCGCCGCGCGTGGCCCCGCGCCGCCGCCCCCTGCCCGAGGCGACCGCTCGTCATCGCCGGCTCCGCGCGGCGGTCGTCGTGCTGGTCGGCGGCGCGGCGGTGCGCCGCCCGGACAGACAGGAGATGCTCATCCTTGAATACTAACTGAATAGTCAGTAGGATCGAGCCGAGTATCCTGACTGAGGAGTCAGGATGGAAGGATTCGAGCCCATGGCAACGTCGCCGAACATCCCCCGCCGAACCGCGCTCGGCGCACTCCTCGCGCTCCCCGCCGCGAGCGCGCTGACCGCCTGCGGCGCACCGGGTTCCGGCCCGGCCACCACCGCGCCGCGAACCATCAGCACCGCACTGCCCGGCGAGCCGACCACGCTGGCGATGCGCGCCAACGCCGACCAGGCCCCGCTCTGGGAAGCGCTGGGGAGCGCGTTCGAGGACGCCTACCCGCAGATCACCGTCGAGGTCGTCACCGAGGACTTCGCCGCCCTCCAGCAGAACGGCCCGCGCTACCTCGCCTCCCAGGACGCCCCCGACCTGCTCCGGTTCCCCTCGCCCGGCGACGCGGTCGCCGACGGCCTGCTCCTGCCGTTGCAGCCGTACGCCGAGGCGTACGGCTGGGAGGACTTCCCGGAGACGCAGCTCAACCAGTGGCGGATCGCCGCGGACGGGCACACCCGCGGCGACGGGGACCTGTACGGCCTGGGGGTCGGCTTCGCGCTCGTCGGCCTCTACACGAACACGACCGCGCTCGACGGGCTCGGCCTCTCCCTGCCGACGTCGCTGGAGGCGATGGCCGAGGCCATGGCGGCGGCGAAGGAGGCGGGCCTGACGCCCCTCGTCTCCAGCCAGGCGGGCCTGTCGAACCTCCTCCAGAACCTCATGCAGGCGACCGCCGCCGAGCAGGTCTCCGACTGGGTGCTGGGCAAGCCCGGAGCGACGATCGAGGGCCCCGAGACCGAAGCGGCCGCCGCCACCCTCCTGGACTGGCGCGACCGCGGGTTCCTCGCGCCCGACGTCCTGGCCGTCGACGACGCGGCCGCGCTGTCGGCGTTCACCGCCGGAGAAGGCCTGTTCTACATCCAGGGATCGTGGATGGCCGCCGCGGTCGACCAGTCGGCCGCCGATATCGAAGTGCGCTTCACAGTCGTCCCCGGGACGGAGCCGGGCAGCGACCTGACCGCCACATCGGCGCCCAACAGCTTCGTGATCCCCGCGAAAGCCGAGCACCCCGACCTCGCGGCGGCCTTCCTGAACTGGGCCTCGATCGACCCCGCGGCCCGCGAGCTCCTGGTCGCGACCGCCGGACTGCTCCCGGGCGGGCCGGTGGAGCCCGAGCCGGTCTTCACCGAGGGCGGGGCGCTGGCCGACGCCGCCGCGGCGTTCACCGAGGTGGCGGAGGCGGACCGGTTCGTCGACTTCCTCGCCAACGCCAGCGCCGGGATGCTGACGGGGACCCTCCAGCCCCAGATCGACCTGCTCATCGACGGCCAGATCGATCCCGCGGCCTTCCTCGCGCGCCTCCAGGAGGACGTCGAGCGTGAGCGCGCCTGACCGGAACCGGGACCGCGCGGGCCTGCTGTGGGTCCTGCCCGCGCTGGGCTTCTACGCGTGTTTCGTGCTCTACCCGCTGACCCAGACCGCCCGGTACTCGCTGTACGACTGGAACGGCATCGGCGAGGCCACATGGGTGGGGCTGCGGAACTACCTCACCGTCCTCACCGACTCGACGCTGCGCGACTCCGTGGTGCACGCGCTGATCCTCATCGTGTTCTTCACGGTCATCCCCGTGTCGATCTCGCTGCTGGCGGTCGCGGCGATGGGCAGGCTGCGCACCGGCGCGTTCGTCAGCGCGGCCCGCACCGTCCTCTTTCTGCCGCAGATCATCCCGCTGGTCGGCGCGGCGATCGTCTGGACGTGGATGTACTCCGACCAAGGAGCCGTCAACCAGGTCCTGCGCGCCGTCGGCCTCTCGGGCCTCGCGCGGCCGTGGCTCGCCGACTTCGGCACGGCCCTGCCGGCGGTCGGGCTCATCGGCAGCTGGGTGTCGACCGGGTTCTGCTTCGTCCTCCTGATGGCCGGCACGGGGAAGATCGATCCGGCCCTGTACGAGGCCGCGCGGCTGGACGGCGCGAACGCGACGCAGGAGTTCCGGCACATCACCCTGCCCGGCCTGCGCAACGAGATCGGCGTCGCGGCCACCATCACCACGATCGCGGCCCTGTCCTCGTTCGACATCGTCTACGTCGCCACCGGAGGCGGGCCGGGCTTCTCCACCATGGTGCCCGGGGTGCAGGTCATCCGCCTCGCGTTCACGACCGGAGAGGTCGGCCTCGGCTCTGCGCTCGCGATCGTGCTCCTGGTGCTGGTCCTCGCCGTGGTCGTCCCCATGCAGGTCTTCAACCGAAGGGCGCGCCCGTGAACCGCGGCACCCAGATCCGTGAACGCTTGATCCTCGCCGCGATGATGGCGATCTCGATCGTGCCCTTCGTCGGCGTCCTCTTCACGTCGCTGCACCCGCAGGGCACCGTGCCCGCGGGGATCTCCTGGCCCGAATCGCCGCAGTGGAGCAACTACCTCGAAGCCTGGAGCATCGGGAACATCGGGCAGCTGCTGTGGTCGAGCACGCTCATCGTGCTCGTCGTCGTGCCGGTGGGCCTGCTCGTGTGCACCATGGCGGGGTTCGCGCTGGGGCACCTGCGCACCCCCGGGCGGGTCCTCATCTCCACGCTGTTCCTCGCCGGGCTCGCGGTCCCGTTCGAATCGGCCATCGTGCCGCTGTACTACCAGGCGGAGGCGCTGGGCACGCTCAACACCCGGTGGGCGATCATCCTGCCGATGATCGGGCTGCTGTCGCCGTTCGGGGTGTTCTGGATGTCCGCGCACTTCCGCGGGGTGCCCGCTGCGATCAGCGAGGCGGCGCGCATGGACGGGGCCGGCACGACGCGGCTGTTCCTCCACGTGCACCTGCCGCTGGCGCTCCCCGCGATCAGCACCCTCGCGCTGCTGCAGTTCATCAGCACCTGGAACCAGTTCCTGGTCGCGTCGGTGCTCGTCGACGACCCCGGCCTGCGCACGATGGCCGGCGCGCTCGGCGCGTTCCAGGGCCAGCACCGCACCGACGTCGTCCTCCTGTGTGCGGGGGCGGTGACGATCATGCTCCCGACCGTGGTCCTCTTCCTGTTCCTCCAGCGCAGGTTCGTCACCGCGCTGCTCGCCGGAGCCGTCAAGTAGCCGTCCGGCCGCCGCCGTCCCCGGTCCGCCGGACCGGGGACGGCGGCGGCCACCCCGAGACCCTCCGCCAGCTGCACTGGACCAGGGCTGCGCTGAAGGAGAGCGCCGCGCAGGTCATGCTCGCTGAGTAGAACCGGGCCGGGTCGGGTAGCCGACCGAAATGGACCGAGAAACGATCGCGCCGACCCGCACGCTCGAACCGTCCCCTGCGCCCTCCCACGGCGAGACCCCGCCGAGGTAAGCCGCGCCATGGGTCCCGACGAGATCCGAGACGGCGCGGCCGCCGATCTCAACGGCGTCCGTCGGTTCCTGGACGGCCTGGGGAGGCCGGGGAGCCGCGCTCGCGAGACCGCCGCGCAGGCCTGCAAGGCCGCGCTCGCGGCTGTCGCGGCGTGGCCGGTCGCCGTGTACGCCTTCGGGATCGCGCAGCCCTACCTCGCGGCGTGGGTCGCGCTCGTCATGGTGCGCCCCACGGTCCACTGGTCGCTGCTCACCGCGTTCCGCCAGATCGCCGCCTTCCTCCTGGGCGTGGGCATCGCGGTCGCCGCGACCGCCTTGCCGGGCAAGGCGCTCGCGCTCGGGGCCGCGGTGGTCGCCGCGGTCCTGGCGGCCCAGTGGCCGCGCCTGGACGACCAGGGCCTGTACGTGCCGTTCACGGCGCTCATCATCATCGCGCTGGACGGCGTCGACGGCCCGTTCATCGTCGACCGGCTGCTGGAGACCGGGCTCGGCGCGGCAGTGGGCATGGCCGTGAACCTCCTGGTGATGCCGCCGCTGCGCCTGGACGGGGCCGGATCGGACCTGCGCCGCGACGGCGATGCCGCCTCGGGCGCCCTCCGGGACCTCGCCGCACGCCTGCGCGAGGGCGACGGCCCGGAGGACCTGAGCGGCCTGGGGGAGCGGCCGGGCCGGACTCGGCCGCGCATCCGCCGGGCCCGCGACAGCCTCCGCCTGAACCCGCGCTCGGGCCGGCGCCGCGTGGAGGCCGACCGCCTCGAATCCGCGTTCACCATGCTGCGCAACGCCATCGACGCGACTCGCGCGATCGCCGGGCTCCTCGACCCCGACCACCGCCCGAGCCCGGAGCGGCTCGACCCCGGCTTCCGGGACCACTACGCGAACGCGCTCGACCGCGCCGCGGACTATCTGGACGACCGGCTCGCCGCCGTCCTCTCCAGCGCCGACCCGCCCGCGCCGCCCGGCCCCGACATCGAGTCCCTGGAGCGACTGGCCGCGCGGCCCGACGGTGCGGAAGGCGCAGAACTCCAGGGCGCGCTCCTCGCCGCCCTGCGGCGCCTGCTCCGCGCCCGCTGATGCATGAGCGCCCTGAGCAGGGGTACCCCCGCGGCGACCGACGCCGAAGGAGAGGACGAGGACATGAGCGGCGACGTAGTGGACCTGATCATGGCCGACCACCGCGAGGTGGAGCGGCTGTTCGACGAGCTCAAGACGCACCCGGAGACCCGGCCCCTGCTCACGCCGGTGCTGTCGGCGCTGCTGACCGCGCACAGCCGCGCCGAGGAGGCCGAGGTCTACCCGGTCGCCAAGACCGAGGCCCACGAGACCGAGGAGGTCGCGCACTCCCAGGAGGAGCACGAGGAGGCCGAGGAGCTGCTCGTCCGCCTCAACGGCGCCGACCCCGAGTCCCCGGAGTTCGACCGGGCCCTCCAGCAGCTCATCGACGCCGTCACGCACCATGTCGAGGAGGAGGAGTCCACGGTCCTGCCCGGCATGAAGACCGGGCTCGGCGACGCCCGCCGCGCCGAACTCGGCGCGGCCTTCGCCGCCAGCCGCGCCCAGCACCTCGGCGACGAGCCGGGCCACGCCAGCCGCGAGGAGCTCGAACTCCAGGCGCGGAACATGGACATCAGCGGTGCGTCCAACATGGACAAGGCCGCGCTGAAGGACGCCGTGAAACCCGAGTGATCGGAACAGCGGGGCCGAGTCCTGTTCCCTGCGAACAGGACTCGGCCCCGCTGCGATCATTGGTCAGGCGACGTCCAGCACCGTCTTGAGCCAGCCGTCCTCGCGGCGGTCGAACGTCTCGTACGCCTCGATCGCGTTCGCGGGCGGCTCGTGCTTCGTGATGAACCCGGTCGGGTCGAGCGTCCCCGTCGCGACCAGGCGCAGCAGCCCCGGGATGTACCGCCGGTGGTTGCAGTTGCCCATTTTGAGGGTCAGGTTGCGGTTCATGGCGTCGCCGATCGGGAAGCGGTCGAACCCGGCCGGGTACACCCCGACGACGCCGATGCTCCCGGCCTTCGCGACCGCGTCGACCGCCCACCGCAGCGCGAGGCTCGGCGCGTCGCCGGGCACCCACTGGTCGCCGTCCGGAGCGGCTTCCGGCGCGGCGACGTCCCGTTCCCGGTCGAACTGCGCCGCTTCGCCTTCGGGCAGCACCGCGGGCCCGGCGGCGGGCCGCTGCGCGTCGACGCCGACCGCCTCGATCACCCGGTCGACGCCGATCCCGCCGGTCAGGTCCTTGACGGCCGCCACCGGGTCCTCCCGGTTGAAGTCGATGACCTCGGCGTGCTGCTCCCGCGCCTTCTCCAGGCGCGATGCGATCCCGTCGACGACGAGCACGCGCCCGGCGCCCTGGCGCTTCGCCGAGGCGACCGCGAACTGGCCGACCACGCCCGCGCCGAGCACCAGGACCGTGTCGCCCCGGCTCACCTCCGCGAGCTTCGCGCCGAACCACGCGGTCGGGAAGATGTCCGAGAGCAGGATCGCCCGGTCGTCGTCCACTTCGTCCGGTATCGGGACCAGTCCCGTCTGCGCGTACGGCACCCGCGCGTACTCGGCCTGGAGTCCGTCGACCGGCCCGGTCGAGGCCGGACCGCCGAAGAAGCACGTGCCCGCGGCGGGCCCGTTCGGGTTCGCGTTGTCGCACTGCGCGTAGTACCCGGCCCGGCAGTACGAGCAGGTCCCGCACCCCACAGTGGACGGAACCACGACCCGGTCCCCGGGCCGGAACCCGCGCACCGCGGAACCGACCTCCTCGACCACGCCGACCGCCTCGTGCCCGAGGATCGTGCCCGGGACCATCCCCGGCATCGTCCCGCGCACCATGTGCAGATCCGTCCCGCAGATCGCGCTGCGCGTGATCCGCACGACCGCGTCGGTCGGCTCCTCCACCGCCGGATCGGGCACCTCGTCCAAGCGGATGTCCCCGATCCCGTGCCACACCACGGCCTTCATCGCATTCCCCTCCGCGAACGCTGCCGGGCCGCGGTCCCGCGGCCCTCGCCCACAGGCCTACCCGCTGACCTGCCGCGTATGCGCGGCCGCCGACTCGCGGCTCAGGTGCTCTCGTCGTCCTCCAGGCCCACCGCGCGGCGCAGCTGGTCGCGGCACTCGTCCAGATCGGTGGAGTCCGGGTCCTCTTTCGCGGTGTGCTGCATGAGATCGGCGAGGCCGTTGGCGATCGCGTTGAGCTTCTGCTGGATCGCCGCGTCGTTGCGCGACTCGGTGTTCTGGAGCAGCGCCACCATGAGGAACGTGATGATCGTCGTCGTGGTGTTGATGATGAGCTGCCAGGTCTCCATCGGCAGCCAGATGATCGACGGCGCCCAGATCAGCACCAGCAGGATGCACAGCAGGAAGAACGGCGCGCGGGCGGCGAACTCCGACGCCTTGGTCGCGAACCTGTCGAACAGGCCGACGTGGTTCGAGACGTCCTCCGGCATCGTCGCGTCCGCCGTGCGCTCCTCGTGCTTCTCGGTCACAGCGTCCTCCTTCGTCAGTGCCGGTGCGGCAGCAGTTCCCGGGCCTTGGTCTTCACGCCGCGGACGAGGACGTCCCACGCGTCGGGGTCGCCCTTGAGGAGCGCCTGGGTCGTGGACGCGAGCTGGTCGCGGTTCACGTGCGGCGGGATCGGCGGCACGTTCGGATCGCAGTGGACGTCGAGCAGGACCGGCCGGTCCGCGGCGAACGCGAGGTCCCAGGCGTCGCCGAGCCGGTCCGGATCGGTCACCGTGACGCCCTGGAACCCGAGATGGCCGGCGACGTCCGCGTACGAGACCGGCGGCAGATCCTGCGACGGCCCGAACTTGGGCGCGCCGCCCGCGGCCCGCAGCTCCCAGGTGACCATGTTCAGGTCCCCGTTGTCGAACACGCACACGATGAAGCGCTGATCCTCCCACCGGTCGAGGTAGTGCGACGCGGTGAGCAGCTCGGCGAGGCCGTTCATCTGCATCGCGCCGTCGCCGACGAGCGCCACGACGGGCCGGTCGGGGTAGGCGAACTTCGCGCCGATCGCATACGGGACGGCGCAGCCCATCGTGGCGAGCGTCCCCGACAGCGAGCAGCGCATCGTGCCGCGGACCTTCAGCTGGCGCGCGTACCAGTTCGTCGACGACCCGGAGTCGGCGGTGACGATCGCGTCGTCGGGGATGCGCTCGGAGAGCTCGCGGACCACCCGCATCGGGTTGACCGGGTCCGCCTCGACGAGCGACTGCCGCTCCAGGGTCTCCCACCACGAGGCGACGTTCTCCTCGACGGTCTCGCGCCACTCGCGGCGTTCGCGCGGCTCCAGCCGCGGCAGGAGCGCGGCGAGCGTGGCCTCCGCGTCGCCCACGAGCGCGGCCTCGACCGGGTAGCGCAGGCCGATCATCGAACCGTCGAGGTCGATCTGGACGGCGCGGGCCTGCCCGAACTCGGGCAGGAACTGGCTGTACGGCATGTTGGAGCCGACGATGAGGAGGGTGTCGCAGTCGCGCATCATCTCGTAGCTGGGGCGGGTGCCGAGCAGGCCGATCGAGCCGGTGACGTACGGCAGGTCGTCGGTGAGCACGTCCTTCCCCAAGAGCGCCTTGGCGATCCCGGCGCCGGTGGCGTCGGCGACCTGCGTGAGCGCGGCCCCGGCGCCGCGGGCGCCCTGGCCCGCGAGGATCGCGACCCGGTCCCCGGCGTTGAGGATCTCGGCGGCGAGGTCGAGTTCGGCCGCGGCGGGGAGCGTGCGCACCGCGGGGTGCGAGGGCGGTGAGGAGGGCACCTGCTTCATCGCGTGCGCGGGCGGCGCGTAGGCCTCCTCCTGGACGTCGGCGGGGATGATGACGGCGGTCGGGGCCCGGTGCGCCTCGGCGGCGCGGAACGCCCGGTCGAGCGTGAACGGCAGCTGCTCGGGCACGTCGACCTCGGCGAGGTACGCGGAGGCCACGTCCTTGAACAGCGACCGCAGGTCCACTTCCTGCTGGTAGGACCCGCCCATGGCGCTGCGGGCGGTCTGCCCGACGACCGCCACGACGGGCACGTGGTCCAGTTTCGCGTCGTACAGGCCGTTGAGCAGGTGGATCGCGCCCGGACCCGAGGTCGCGGCGCAGACCCCGGGGCGTCCGGAGAACTTCGCGTACCCGACGGCCGCGAAGGCCGCCGCCTCCTCGTGGCGGGTCTGGATGAACCGCGGCCTGTCCTCGGCTCGCCCGAACGCGGCGATGATCCCGTTGATCCCGTCGCCCGGATAGCCGAAGACCTGCTCCACGCCCCATTCGCGCAGCCTGCCCAGTACGTGGTCGCCCACCTGCTCCGCCATGGCGCCCTTCCTTTCGGTAGCCGTCGTCACACGGGGCTACCCGCTCCCCGGGGTGATAACCGCCGTTTGACGGCGGCCAGCGCGGGTAGGGAGGTCCGAGAGGGACGACGAAGGGGGACCGCCATGACCGACGAGGCCGCACGCGACCGCAAGGACGCCCAGCTCGACCGCGACAGGGTCATCGACGCCGACGAGGCGCTGACGACGCAGCAGGGGGTCCGGGTCGACCACACCGACGACTCGCTCAAGGCGGGCGGCCGGGGGCCGACCCTGATGGAGGACTTCCACGTCAGGGAGAAGATCACCCACTTCGACCACGAGCGCATCCCCGAGCGCGTGGTCCACGCCCGCGGGGCGGGCGCGTACGGCGTCTTCCGGCCCTACGACGACTCGCTGCGGGAGTTCACGACCGCGTCGTTCCTGACCGACCCGGCCGAGGAGACGCCGGTGTTCGTGCGCTTCTCGACCGTCGCCGGGTCGCGCGGCTCGGCGGACACGCCGCGGGACGTGCGCGGCTTCGCGACGAAGTTCTACACCCGCGAAGGCAACTACGACCTGGTCGGGAACAACTTCCCGGTCTTCTTCATCCAGGACGGGGCCAAGTTCCCCGACTTCGTGCACGCCGTGAAACCGGAGCCGCGCAACGAGATCCCGCAGGCCGCCTCGGCGCACGACACCCTGTGGGACTTCGTGTCGCTCCAGCCCGAGACGCTCCACGCGATCATGTGGCTCATGTCGGACCGGGCGCTGCCGCGCTCGTTCCGGATGATGCAGGGCTTCGGCGTGCACACGTTCCGCCTGATCGACGCGGCCGGCCGCGGCACGTTCGTGAAGTTCCACTGGACGCCCGCGCTCGGCACCCACTCGCTGGTCTGGGACGAGGCGCAGAAGGTCTCCGGCGCCGACCCGGACTTCAACCGCCGCGACCTGTGGGACGCGATCGAGGCCGGGGACTTCCCCGAATGGGAGCTGGGCGTGCAGCTCGTGCCCGAGGAGGACGAGTTCGCGTTCGACTTCGACCTGCTCGACGCGACCAAGCTCATCCCCGAGGAGCAGGTCCCGGTCCGCCCGGTCGGCAGGCTCGTCCTCAACCGCAACCCGGACAACTTCTTCGCGGAGACCGAGCAGATCGCGTTCCACACCGCGAACGTGGTGCCCGGCATCGACTTCACGAACGACCCGCTGCTCCAGGCCCGCAACTTCTCCTATCTGGACACCCAGCTGATCCGGCTCGGCGGCCCGAACTTCGCGCACCTCCCGGTGAACCGGCCGGTCGCCGAGGTCCACAACGACCAGCGGGACGGCTACGGGCAGCACCGCGTCCACACCTCGGGCACCTCGTACAACAAGAACTCGATCTCGGGGGACAGCCCGGCGCCGGGTGCGGAGGGCTCGTACCGGCACTACACCGAGAAGGTCGAGGGCGCGAAGATCCGGGAGCGCTCGGAGTCCTTCAAGGACTTCTACGGGCAGGCGGCCCTGTTCTGGCACTCGATGACCCCGGTGGAGGCCGAGCACATCGTGGCCGCGTACCGCTTCGAGCTGGGCAAGGTGACCGACAAGGACATCCGCGCCCGCGTGGTCGACCAGCTGCGCCTCGTGGACCTGGAACTCGCGCAGCGCGTCGCCGCAGGGGTCGGCGTGCCCGCGCCTTCCGAAGGCGCGCACCGGGAAGGGCCCACCTCCCCGGCGCTGTCGCAGCTCACCGACCCGGTGCGGTCCGTCGCGACCCGCAAGGTCGCGGTCCTCGCCGCCGACGGCGTCGACGGCACCGGCCTGACCCGCCTCGTCGCCGACCTGCGCCGCCGCGGCGCCGTCCCCGAGGTCCTCGGGCAGACCGACGGCGTCGTCCACTCCGAGACCGGCGAGGACGTCGTGGTCGACCGGGCCCTGCCCACGATGGCCTCGGTCCTGTACGACGCGGTCGCCGTCCCCGGCGGGGCCGACGCGGCCCTGCGCGCGGACGGCCGGGCGCTCCACTTCGTCGCCGAAGCCTTCAAGCACGGCAAGGCGATCGCCGCGTTCGGCACCGGATCGGACCTGCTTGAGGCCGCCCGGATCGACCCCGGCGCACCCGGCGTCGTCACCACCGCCGCGGACGGCGGCGACGTCCCCGACGCGTTCCTCGACGACTTCGCCGACGCGATCGCGGCGCACCGCGCCTGGGACCGCCGCACCGACGACGTCGCGGCCTGACCGCGGCCGGGCGCCCCGATTAACGCGCTGATCTGGGGTCAGGGCGCCACGAGTCGGGCGACGGCGTCGCGCAGCAGCGCGCGCCGCCGGTCGTGGTCGCTCTCGGGTTCCTCGACCGTGGCGGTGTAGACGCTGCTCGACGGAGACCAGGCGGAGGCCATGCCGATGAGGAGGATGAGCAGATCGGCGGGGTCCCCCGCCCGGACCCGGCCCGCCTCCTGCGCGGCCGCGATGGCCGCGAGCTTCGACTCGTGCTCGGCGCCGTCGAACCAGCGGCCCGTGGGGCGCCGTTCGAGCCTCGTCCAGGCGATGAGCCGCGCGAGCTCGGGATGCTCCAGGTTCCGGTCGTACAGCCGCACCGCCCACCCCGGCAAGTCGTCGGCGTCGAACGGCACGCTGTCGGCGCTGGTGTCCACCCGGTCGGCGATGACGGCTTCGAACAGGCCCTCCTTGCTGCCGAAGTAGGCGTACAGCTGCGCCTTGTTGGCCCCGGCCGCCGCGATGATGCGGTCCATCCGGGCCCCGGCGATCCCGACGCGCGCGAATTCGTCAGCGGCGGCGTCGAGGATCCTGCGGTGCGTGGCGATCCCGCGCGAAGTGGTGGGCATCGGGGGCTCTGACATGGCCGTACGGTACCAGAAAGACCAGTCGGTTGACTTCGGCTCGCCCGCGGCCTAGGCTCGATAAAGACAGACTAGTTATTCTTTTTTCGGAGGTCCCGATGACTACCAGCACCCTCGCGTGGCAGCACGCGAACGACAGCACCGAGCTGCGACCGGTCGCGATCGAGCGTCGGAGCCTCCGCGCCGACGACATCGCGGTCCAGGTCGCCTTCTGCGGCGTGTGCCACAGCGACCTCCACGCGATCCACGGCGCCACCCCGCACATGTCCGACGGCGGCGGGCTGGTCCCCGGCCACGAGTTCACCGGCACGGTCACCGCCGTCGGAACGGCCGTGACCCGTTTCGCCGCAGGCGATCCCGTCGCCGTGGGCACGCTCGTCGACTCGTGCGGCGAATGCGCCATGTGCCGGGTCGGGCAGGAGAACTTCTGCCAGCTCGGACCCGTCAGCACCTACGGCGGACGGGACCGCGTCGACGGGACGGTGACGAAGGGCGGCTACAGCCGCGAGTACGTGCTGCGCGAGCGGTTCGCCTACCGCCTCCCCGCCTCGCTCGACCCGGCCGCGGCCGCCCCGCTCATGTGCGCCGGGATCACGATGTGGGAGCCGCTCCAGGCGGCGGGCGTCGGACGCGGCAGCCGCGTCGCCATCGCAGGCCTCGGCGGCCTCGGCCACCTGGGCGTGAAACTCGCTGCGGCCCTAGGCGCCGAAGTCACCGTCCTCAGCCGCACCAGCGACAAGGCCGACGACGCGCTCGCGCTCGGCGCCGAGGACTTCCTCCTGACGACCGACGACGATCGGCTGCGGCCCGCCCGCGGCCGCTTCGACCTCATCCTCGACACGATCGCCGCCGACCACGACCTCTCCCCGCTGCTGCGGCTGCTCGCACTCGACGGCACCCTGTCCGTCGTGGGCAACCCGCTGATGTCCGGCCCGCGCATTCTCGAACTCACCGCAGGCCGCAAGAAGCTCACCTCCAACGGCACCGGAGGGACGAAGGGAACGTCCGCCATGCTGGCGTTCTGCGCCGAGCACGGCATCACCGCCGACATCGAGGTCCTCCCCTCCGCACGCGTCAACGAGGCGCTGACCCGTCTGGAGAAGGGCGACGTCCGCTACCGCTTCGTCCTCGACATGTCCGACCTCGCCGACCTGGAGTCCTGAGCCGCACGGGGCCCGACGGGCCCCGTCGATCGGTGCGCCGGGCCCGCCGGGCCCCGTTCTCGAAGCGCGGTCGCGCTCCTCGGCCGGGTTCAGCGTGCGGCGACGTCGCGGACGGCGTCGGCGACGGCCTTGAAGTCCTTCTTGAGGATGAGGTCGTGGTTGCTGGCGACCTTCGCGCTGATCTCGACGTTCGGGTTGCGCGCGACGTACTTGTCGAGCGCGGCCCGGATCTTCTCCTGCTCGTCGCCCTTGCTGCCGAAGGACGCGCCGGAGGCGAGGACGTAGCGGGTCGGCACGGCCAGGCCGTCGATCACGGGGCCGAGGTTCGCCTCCCGGGAGATCTTGCCGAGCTCGATGTTGCACTCGGCCTGCTGGGCCGCGCTGAGCTTCGGGGTGAGGCCGGTGGGGCGCAGCAGGGCCGTGACCGGGCTGAGCCGCTTGAACAGCTTGCGGATGCGCGCTTCCATGGCGTCGGTGAGCCAGTCGTGCGGCTCGGCCCCGTCGACCGGGACGACGCCGATGCAGCGGTCGGGGTTGCGGAAGGCCCAGGTCGTGGCGACGAACGCGCCGTACGACCAGCCCGCGATGATCACCGGCCCGGTCACGCCGCGGGCGGCGAGGACGGCGTCCACGTCGCGGACGCACGCCTCGAACGAGTAGTCGGCGGAGGTCTTGGACTTCTTGCCGCGGGCGCGCTCGTCGAAGTTGATGTGGCGGAACCCGTCGCCGAGCTCGGCGACGACGTGCTTCCAGTAGCCGAGGGTCGCGAACTGGCCGTTGCAGTAGATGACCGGGACGCCGTCGCCGCCGGTGTCGGTGACGTAGAGGGCGGTGTCGTCGACCGGGACCATGCCGGTCCACAGGGCCTTGGTGTCGTTGTTCGTCATGCCCTGAACTCTGGACTCCGGCGCTGACACGACGCTGACACGATCCTGACTCCGCCTCTGCACGAAGAATTCCTTCATCGATTGCTTGACTTGTGGAGATTCCTGTCAGATCCTGGATGAGGGCCCAGACGACCTGGGATTGTAACCCCAAGTGTCGCAGTCGATTCAGTTCGAGGCCGTCCCACCGGGCGCCGTTCGACCCCAAGACGGACGCCCGATCTCCTTCCTTACCCCCCTTCTGCAAGGAGCAGTCATGAGTTGGATCAGATCGAAGCGGCATGCCCTGATCGCGGTGTTCGCGGCGGCCGTGATGGGCCTGGCGGCGGCGGTCGCCGGGGCCGCGCCCGCGCAGGCCGCGACGGCGCGCAACGGCGTGTGCGAGTCCGGGGAGTTCTGCCTCTACTACAACAGCGACACCTCCGGCTCGGTGAGCGACTTCGCCGGGTCCGTCAGCGACTACGGGTCGGGCTCGGGCTGCTACAAGTTCATCAGCGCGGGCGCCGGACAGGGGCAGTGCGTCAAGAACAACGCCGCCTCCGCCTGGAACCGGACCAGCCGGTACGTCACGGTGTTCTACTACAGCGGCTACAGCGGCCCGATCGACAACTTCAGCCCCGGTGCCGAGGCGAACCTCCGCGCCTACCTGAAGAACGAGAACGCCGCCCACCTCCTCGGCGTCAGCGGCGACGCGGCCGACAACCTCGAATACGCCGTCTACCACACGTCCTCGGCGAACATCACCGCCTACTTCGACGGCTACACCACCACCTCCGGACGCCACGAGGGCGTCGACATCGCGCACACCGTGGGCGCTTCGGTGTACGCGCCGGTCTCGGGCACCGTGGTCCGCATGACCGAGGGCTCCCGCGGCTCCGGCGGCCTGTCGACCCTCGCCGTCTACAACTCCAGCCTCGACAAGACCGTGGTCTACCTGCACCTGGACCCGACCGTCGGCGTCGGCGCGACCATCTCCGTGGGCGAGAAGATCGGCGTCGAGGACTGGCGCGGCGTCAGCTCCTCCGGCGGCGCCCACACGCACGTCGAGATGCGCAACGGCCGCCAGACCGCCGCGGCCCCCAGCGTCGGCGACCCCACGCTGAGCAACCCGAACCCGACGAGCTTCTGGACCGCCAGGGGCTACAACATCTGCTGCCAGTTCGGCTAGATCCGCGCTGACGCAAGCGGAAAGCCGCGGAGGGCCATGGCCCTCCGCGGCTTTCCCGTTCGGATTCAGCGGGCGGAGAGGACCGCGTGCTCCGGCTTCGCCGCTCGCAGTTCCGAAAGGCCGGGCGCGGCGATGTCGAGGTAGACGCGCTCGTACTCGGCCAACGTGGATTCGAGGTCGTGGGAGGCGATCATCTCCAGGCTCGCCTCGCCCATCGCCGCGCGGGTCGGCTCGTCGTCGAGGATCGCGGCGATCCGCTTGGCGAAGTCGTCCGTGTCGGTCGGCGTGAAGAGCCAGCCGTTGCGGCCGGGGTGGACGAGGTGGGGGAGGGCCATCGCGTCGGCGGCGACGACCGGTTTGCCCGCGGCCATCGCCTCCATGGTCGCGATGCTCTGGAGCTCGGCCGTCCCCGGCATGCAGAACACGTCGCAGCGCCGGTACGCCTGCACCACTTCGTCATCGGAGACGAACCCGTGGAAGACGACCCGGTCGGCGATGCCGAGCCGCGCCGCCAGGGCCTCCAGCCGGGGCCGGACGCTGCCGTCGCCGACGATCTCGACGCGCACGTCGGCGGGCAGGAGCGCGGCGGCCTCCAGCAGCTCGTCGACGTTCTTCTCCGCTTCGAGGCGGCCGACGAACAGCAGGGTCGGCGCGGCGGCCCGCTCGACGCTCCCGCCGGTGTAGCGGGCGCGGTCGATGCCGCAGGAGATCGCCATGACCGGGCGGTCCAGGCCGTTGCGCTCCAGGATCTGGGCGGCGCGGAGCGTCGGCGTGGTGCAGACCGTGGCCCGGTCGTAGACGCGGGCGAGGTCGCGCCAGGCGAGCCGGGCCGCGAGGCGGTGCGACCAGCGCGGGAGCGGCCCGAAGCCGAGGAGGTTCTCCGGCATGAAGTGGTTGGTGGCGACGACCGGGATGCCGGCGGCGGTGGCGGCGCGCACGGCGGCGCGGCCGACGATGAAGTGGGCCTGGGTGTGGACCACGTCCGGGTCGATCTCGGCCAGGAGCTCCGGCACGGCTTTGGCCGCGCGCCAAGGCGGGCAGAACCGGAAGTCCGGGTGGAACGGGGTCCGGACCGCGCCGATCCGGTGGACCGTGACGCCGCCGACGGTCTCCGTGAACGGCTCGTTCCTGGTCGAGGGGCAGATGACGTGGACGTCGTGCCCGCGCCCGGCCAGGCCGGAGGCGAGGCGGTGCGCGAAGTTGGCCGCGCCGTTGACGTCGGGCCAGTAGGTGTCGGCGGTGATCGCGATGCGCAGCGGGCCCTCGCCGGTCCTGCGGCGGGCGGCCGCCGCGGCCTCACGAGGGGGGAGCGCGCGGGCGAGCATCAGCAGCCCGGCCGCGGCGGCGGCGGCGGGCGCGGCCATCGCGGCGAGCGTCCCGGATGCGGTCTCGCCGTAGGCGAACGCGCCGATGAGGACGGCGACGAGCGGGTCGACGATGGTGAGCGCGCCGACGACCGTGGCGGCGGACCCGGCGGCGTACGCCTGGTGCACGAGCCACGCTCCGGCGAGCGCCGCGGCCGCGGCCTCCGCGATGATGAGCGCGATCTGCTCCGGCGCGAGCGGTGCGACGGCCACGGCCCGCACGAGGGCCGAGGTGAGTCCGAACAGGACGGCCGCGGCGACGGCCAGGAGCAGGCACCGCATGCGGCCCTTGACGGCGAACGCCACGGCGCACACGGCCGCCGCGGCGGGGAGCGCCCACTGGGCGGCGGCGATGTCGGGCGCGGACACGACGGTGCTCGTTCCCATGGCGGACAAGGCGATCAGGGCCGCGATGCCCACGGTGCTCAGCGTCAGGGCGGCGATCACCGAGCGGGTGAGCGCGGTCCCGGTGAACACCACGGTGAGCACGAGGGCGATCATGCCGACGGGTTGGACGACCGCGATGGGCGCCAAGGTGATCGCGATGATGTGCAGGCCGGCGCCCAGCACGACGAGCCCGTTCCCGAGGTACCAGGAGGGCGTGCTCAGGATGGTCCGGACCGCGGAGAGCCGCAGTTCGGGACCGGACGTCGACTGGGTGACGGCGCCGTGCTGGAGGCAGGCGGCGCCGGCCAGGCAGCAGGCGCCGACGGCGGCGAGGACGATGGCAAGGATCAGCATGGATTCCTCTCGGGCGCGGCGGCGGGGGCCGGTTCGCGGGCAGGGGTGCAGCGTCGGGCGGTGCAGGGTCCGGTGATGCGGACTCGCGTGCCGGATCGGTTCGACGTGCAGGAACAGACTCTCGTATCCGCAGGTGAGCCCTGATGAAGAACAGCCGTCGAACAGGCGAACACCTGCCGATGGCGTTCACCCGGGAAGCGCGAATGGCGCTGAATGTCCATTCCTGGAACCCTAAGCGGGCGCGGGGCTCCGCGCATTGCAGCAGAACCCCGGCTTCGGGGTAGGGCTAGCTGTACCCGCCGGGTCGCGCCAGCTTCCGCCGCCGGGCCTCCCCGCGAGCTGAGCAGCGGGTCCGCCCGGCCGCGGGCCGCGCCGGTCAGCGGTCGGCGCGGCGCTGGAGGGTGGTGGAGGGCGGCTCGCCGAAGCGGCGGCGGTAGTCGGCGGCGAAGCGGCCGAGGTTGGTGAAGCCGAGCTGGATGGCGATGGCGGTGACGGTGGCGCCCTCGCCGGGGTCGGCGGCGCGGAGGCGGTCCTTGGCGCGCTGGAGGCGGACGCCGCGCAGGTACTCCATCGGGGTGGTGCCGAGGCGCTTGCGGAAGCCCGCGTGGAGGGCCCGGGTGCTCGTGTTGGCGTGCCGGGCCAGCTCGGCGACGGTCCAGTTGCGGTGGGGGAGGCGTTCGAGGAGGTCGGCGGCGCGGCGCATCCAGTCGGGGCCGGGCGGGGACCCGCCGTCCCACAGGCGCTCGGAGTGGTTGTGCGGCAAGGCGAGCAGGAGCCCGGTGAGCAGGCCGCGCTCGGCCGCCGCCAGCGCGGCCGGGTGCCTGAGCAGCGGCGCGGGCGAGTCCAGGTCCTCGATCAGGTGGTCGACCGCGGCCAGCCAGCCCGCGGCCGGGCGCTCCCAGGCGTCGACCCCGCGGGCGAAGCGCAGCGGCGGATCGGGCGCCTCGGCCGTCCACGACTCGAACTCGGCGTCGAGCGCGGCCCGCTCGACGCCGACGACCGTCATCGCGCAGCCCGGCTCCCAGTCGATGCGCAGTTCCGCGCCAGGGGACGCCACCGCGGCAGTCCCGGGCGCGACCGCGACCTCCTTTGGTCCGAAGTGGAACACCGCGCGCCCGGCCAGCGGATGCGCCACCAGGTAGCCGTCGTTCGCCTCCACCGCCATCTCGACGCCCGCCCCGTACGCGAGCACGCTGACGCGCACCGCCCCGACCGCGGCCGAGTGCAGCACCGCGTCGAAGCTGCCTTCGTTGCGGCGCAGGCGATGCGGGAACAGGATCCGGGACGCCTCGGCGCGGGCGGCCTCGGGATCGGAGGTGCGGAACACGCGGTGGCCCGCGAGCGGCAGGGGCTGCGTAGAATCAGTGCCCATCGCTTAACTATCGGTGACCGCGCGGCCGAGGGCAATCGCCGCGCGGCCCGCGAATCCAAGATAGTGAGAACGGTTCCACGGCACGGGGGCGGAACCGCCGCCAGCGACCGCGCCAGCGCCGGTGCGACCAGCGATCCCCTTTGGAGCAGCCGTGGCGCCTGTCCCCGCCCCGACCGGCGGTCCCCCCGCCCTCCGCAGCCCCGACCGGGTGCTGCGCCTCGTCGAGCAGCTCAGCCGGAACCCCCAGGGGCTCACGGCGAAGCAGCTCGCCCGCCGCACGGGCATCCCGCTCAAGACCGTCTACCACCACCTCCGCACGGTCATCGACCGCCAGTGGGCCTGGCGCGGCGAGGACGGCCGCCACTACTTCCGGCCCGAGGCCGTCGGCCCGGCCCCCGGCGCCGTGCCGCGGCTCGACCGGGTCCGCCCGGTCCTCGAACGCCTCGCCGCCGGGACCGGCGCCGCCGTGTTCCTCGCGTCGCTGCGCGAGGATCGGCTGGCCGTCGCCGCGCACGCCGCGGCCCCCGGCGCGGTGCCGCTGGACGGGCTCGCCGTGGACCTCCCCGAGGCCGTCCACGCCACCGCCATGGGCCGGGCCCTCCTCGCCGGGCTGCCCGCGCACCAGCGCCGCCGCCTGCTCAAGGAGCAGGGGCTGCGCCCGTTCACCTCCCGCACCGTGCGCGACGCCGACGGCCTGGAGGCCGAGCTGCGCCGCGGCGCCCGGTCCGGCGTGTTCACCGAGACCGGCGAGTACCGCGAGGACGTGGCCTGCGCCGGCGTGATCGTGCGGACCGGCGCCCGCGCCTCCGACGGCCTCGCGCTGGCCGCCGCGGTGCCGGCCGGCCTGCCGCAGGCCCGCAGGCGCGAGGTGGACCGGCGGCTGCGCCTGGCGGCGGCCGACCTCGTGCCGATCCTCATCCCCGAGATCGACTGAATAGACATAGTAGACTATGTAGATCAATAGTTTCCCTGGTAGAAGCCCCGCTGTTACCGGCAGTTCAACGCACCGATTCCATTGTGTTGATGCAGGATCCGGCCCGCACAACGGCTCTCAGTGGACAGCGGGCCCGTCGCACCCGGCCATACGCTCGAAGCAAGATCCGGGTCCCCGCGGCCGTGAAGGTTCCGACAACGGCGTCCCGCAGGGGGGCCCGGACCGCGCCAGCCATGCGAGAAGGGAAGCGCACCGTGCAGATCACGCGAAGCGCCAACGGAACCGACGCCACCGACACCCACCGGGCCGCCGCAGGACGCGCGGCGCCCCCGGCCGCCACACCCGCTCCCGAACGGAGCCACCGCGAACTCGCCGAGCTCCTCGAACGCGTGAACGTCGTCGCGGTCTGCGAGAGCAACGACATGCGCAACGTCGGCGACCACTGGTCCGCCGCCGGCCGCACCGTCCAATGGGTCCAGCGCCTCGGCGGGACCATCAGCCTCTACGAGGCCGCGTCGTTCCAGCGCCTGGGCAAGCACTCCCCGCTCCAGGGCAAGCTCGTCGTCGTCGGCGGGAGCGGACTCGTCGGCCCCGGCCGCTTCGAGTCCTGCGTGGAGTCCATCTTCGAGCAGCGCCCCGCGGCCGTGGCGCTGTGGGGCATCGGCCACAACGTCCAGGCCGGCGTCCACCGCGACCCGACCTCCGGCTGGCGCAGGCGCGTCCTCAAGGACGGCGTCACCCGGCTCTGGCCCGAGTGGCTCGCCCGCGCCGACGCCGTCGGCGTCCGCGACTGGGACGCGGGCCTGCCGTGGGTCCCGTGCGCCAGCGCCATGCTCCCGGTCTTCGACGAGCTGCGGGACATCGAGCCCGAGCACGAGTTCGTGGTCCTCAACCACTACGAGCGCGGCATCGACACCGCGCAGGCCCGCGCCGCCGGACGCGACTTCGAGCACCTCACCAACAACACCGAGGACCTCCGCGGCACCCTCGCGCGCCTCGCCGCCGCCAAGGTCGTCGTGTCGAACTCCTACCACGCCCTGTACTGGGCGCTCCTGCTCGGCCGCGGCGCGGTCGCCGTGGAGCCCAACTCGACCCGCTTCCACGGCTTCCGGTGGCCGATCTCGTACGCGAGCCAGGCCGACTGGCTCATCGCCGTCGAGCACGCCCGCCCGGCCCCCGAAGCGCTCGACCAGGCCCGCGAGGCGAACCTGGAGTTCTCCGAGCGGGTCCTCCAGATCGGACGGAGCCTCGGCCTCGTCCACCCCAGGGAGGCGGTCAACCCGGGCCTCGGCGTCCCGGTCGACCCGGTCCCGGGCGCCTGAGCCCGTGTCGGACGCGCTCCGGCTCCTGCGCGACCGGGCGCTGCGGAGGTACTGGTACGGCAGGGTCCTCTCCCTCGCCGCCGCCTCCGCGGCCCTGGTCGCCACCCCCGTCCTCCTGTACCAGCAGACCGGCTCGCCCCTGTGGGTCTCCGCGCTCGTCGCCGTCCAGGGCCTGCCGTACCTGATCCTCGGCCCGGTCGCGGGCGCCGTCGCCGACCGCTGCGACCGGGCCGCGCTCCTGCGCGCCGCCGAGCTCGCCACCGCGCTCGCGCTCGCCGCGATCCCCGCCGCGGCCCTCTTCGGCCCCGTCCCGCCGCTCCTGGTCGTCGCCGCGGTCGCAGTGGCGCGCACCGCGTTCGTGTTCGCCGACGCCGCGAACTTCGGCCTCGTCCCGGCCCTCGCGCCTCCCGGCCGGCTCGCCGAGACGACCGCCCTGCTGTTCGCGACGAGCACCGTCGTCGAGATGGTCGGGCCGAGCCTCGTCGGCGCCGCGCTCGCCCTGCTGCCGGTCCCGTACGCGATCGCCGCGGGCGCGGCCGCCTCGGCGCTGGCCCTCGCCTGCTACGCCGCGGCGGGCCTGCCGGGCGCGGAGCGGGCCGAGGGGCCCTCGTCGGGCCTGTACCGCGACATCGCGGACGGGGCGCGCTGGCTGCTCGCGCACCGGCCGGTCCGGTCCACCATCGCGCTCGGCGTCGCCGTGGCGGTCAGCCAGGGCGTGTTCGTGTCCCAGGCCGTCCCGTGGGCCGCGGAGCGGCTCGGCGCGGGCGGGGACGGCTCGGTCGCCGGGCTGCTGTTCACCGCCTGGGCGGTCGGCGGGCTCGCGGCCACTGCCGCAGTGCCTGCGCTGGCCCGCCGCACGGGGCAGCGGCCGGTCGCGTTCGGCGCCATGTGGATCGCGGCGGCGGGAGCGGTCGGCTGCGCGTTCGCGGTCGGCGTACCCGCGGCGGTGGCCGCGAGCGTGGTCTGGGGCCTGGGCTACCTCGCGGTGGTGCTCGCGGCGGTCGTGTGGCGCCAGCTCAGCACCCCGGACCGGCTGCGGTCGCGGGTGAACACGGCCGCCCGGATGGCCGCCTACGGCGTCGGCTACCCGCTCGGCGGCGTGCTCGGCGGCTGGGCGGCGACGGCGGCCGGGCCGCACGTGGCGATGGGCGGCGCGGGCGCGGTCGTCGCGGGCGTGGCGGTCGTCAGCCTGTCCGGTCTGCGGCGGTGAGCGCCTCGGGCGCGGTGCGCGCGGTGGACGTGCGCAGCTCGGTGGGGGACAGGCCCGTGGCGTCCTTGATCTTCCGCGCGAAGTGGAAGCTCGTCTTGAAGCCGCAGCGCACGGCGATCGAGCCGACCGGGAGCCCAGTCGAGGTCAGCAGCTCGACGCCGAGGGAGATGCGGCGGTCCCACAGGTACCGCACCGGGGTGGTGTCCATGTGGGCGTTGAACATCCGCACGAGATGGCCGGGGGTGACCGCGGCGGCGGCCGCGATGTCGGCGAGCGTGACCGGCTCGTCGAGGTGCCGGTGGATGAACATGCGGGCGTCCTCGATGGGCTGCGGCAGGGCCGCCGGGAGGTTCCGGAACTCGGCGATGAACCGCCACAGCAGGGCCGTGGCGAGCGCGTCGACCAGGGCCCCGTCGGCGGTGAGCCGGGTCTGCTCGGTGACGACGGCCTCGCGCGCCAGGTAGGTCAGCGCCGACGACAGGGTCCTGGTGGGGCGCAGGGAGGTCAGCCAGGCGCGCATCCGGTCGGTGGCGCCCTCCATGCGGCCGCGGACGAGGGTCTCGCGGGTGTCCTCGTGGGGGTCGAAGCGGATCTGCTCGGTGTGGCCGGGCAGGAGCAGGCAGATCTGCCCGGCGGGG
The DNA here is from genome assembly GCF_003002955.1 of Glycomyces artemisiae. Lineage (GTDB taxonomy): Bacteria > Actinomycetota > Actinomycetes > Mycobacteriales > Micromonosporaceae > Glycomyces > Glycomyces artemisiae. The sequence continues at coordinate 153,702 of NZ_PVTJ01000007.1, read as the reverse complement.
ACGGTGCGGGGCTCGCCGCCGTCGATGCGCACGGTCATCGACCCGGCGTGGACCAGCATGAGCTGCACCTCCTGCTGGAGGCGGGGGCCGATGCGCGACCCGGCGGGCTGCACGAGCTGGCGGGCGGTCGCGTCGGCCATGCGCAGCCGCCGCGACTGCGCATCGAACGACTGCGCATCGAACCGCGCTCGGAAGCCGTCATCAATCTCAGACACAGACCAGCATATTACAGCCATGTAAATACAGGATGAATCCTGATGTCATGGATCACATGAGCGAACCTGAGACACACCTGCTCGTGGTCGGCGGCGGCGTCGGCGGGCTCATGGCGGCCGTCGCCGCCGCCCGCCGCGGCCTGCACGTCACCCTCACCGAGCCCACCGACTGGATCGGCGGCGTCCTCACCACGCAGGCCGTGCCCCCGGACGAGCACGTCTGGATCGAGCGGTTCGGCTGCACCGCGACCTACCGGGCCTACCGGGAGGGCGTGCGCGAGTACTACCGGCGCCACTACCCGCTGACCGAGACCGCCCGGACCCGCCGCGCCTTCAACCCCGGCGGCGCGAAGGTCTCCGACCTGTGCCACGAGCCGCGCGTGACCCTCGCCGTCCTCGAAGCGATGATCGCCCCACTGCGGGCCTCCGGGCGGCTGCGCGTCCTCATGGAGCACGCGCCCGTCGCCGCGGAGACCGACGGCGACCGCATCGTCTCCGTCACCGTCGAGGACCGGCGCACCGGCGCCCGCCGCGTCATCGCCGCCCCGTGGGTCGTCGACGCCACCGAGACCGGCGACCTCCTCCCGCTCGCGGGCGTCGAGCACGTCGCCGGCGCGGAGTCCCGGGCCGAGACCGGCGAGCCGCACGCCCCCGCGGCCGCCGACCCGCTCAACATGCAGCCGGTGTCGGTGTGCTTCGCGCTCGACCATCGGCCCGGCGAGGACCACGTCATCGACCGGCCCGACGCCTACGAGAAGTTCAAGTCCGCCGGGGCCGTCGACTGGCCCGACGGGCAGCTCTCCCTCACCGCCCCGCACCCCAAGACCCGCCGCCCCGTGCAGCACATGTTCCTCCCCAACCCCGACGGCGACCCCGCCGACCTGCGGCCCGACTACGCCGACCAGCGGGTCGGATCGATGGACCGGAACCTGTGGACGTTCCGGCGCATCGCCGCCCGCGGGAACTTCCTCCCCGGCGCCTACCCCAGCGACGTCACGCTCGTGAACTGGCCGCAGATGGACTACTGGGGCGGCCCCGTATTCGACCACCCCGAGGCCGACGCGCACCTGGCCGCCGCGCGTGAGCTGAGCCGGTCCTTCCTGTACTGGCTCCAGACCGAGGCCCCGCGGCCCGACGGCGGCACCGGCTGGCCCGGCCTGCGCCTGCGCGGCGACCTCCTGGGCGACACCGAGGACGGCCTCGCGAAGGCCGCGTACATCAGGGAGTCCCGCCGCATCCGCGCCGAGCACACCGTGGTCGAGCAGGAGCTCTCGCTCGACGTGCGCGGGGACGCGGGCGCCGTCGCCCACCCCGACAGCGTCGGCATCGGCATGTACCGCATCGACCTCCACCCCTCCACCGGAGGCGACCCCTACATCGACATCGGCTGCTGCCCGTTCGAGCTGCCGCTCGGCGCGCTGCTGCCCGTGCGCGTCGAGAACCTCCTGCCCGCCGCGAAGAACATCGGCACCACCCACATCACCAACGGCGCCTACCGGATGCCGCTGGTGGAGTGGAACATCGGCGAGGTCGTCGGGCACCTCGTCGCCTTCTGCGCCGCCCGCGGCGCCACCCCCAGGCAGGTCCGCGCCGACGAGGCGCTCCTGGCCGACTTCCAGCGCGAACTCGACGACGCGGGCGTCGAGCGGCACTGGCCGCGCGTCGCGGGCTACTGACCGCGCCACCCCTGCATGCCCATCGAAGGAGACGGCACCATGTCCAAGACGAGCACGACCGCCGCCGCGGCCGCCGCGGCACTCCTGCTGGCGTCCGCCGCGGCCTGCGGCGCCGAGAGCGACACCGGGGAGGTGGTCATCACCTGCGGCACCTGCCAGGAGAGCCCCACCGACCCGTTCCTCCAGTACAACTACGAAGCGGCGCAGCGGTTCAACGAGGAGTTCGCCGGGCGGTACCGCATCGAGACGATCGAGAACGCCAACGCCGGGTCGAGCGACGACCGCCTCCAGTACTACCAGCGGCTCGCCCTCGCCGACGACCTCCCCGACCTGTTCCAGCTCAACTCCGGCGAGATCAAGGCCCTCCAGGAGACCGGCAGGCTCCACGACTTCGCGCCCGCCCTCGACGCCGACCCCGACTGGGCCGGCACGTTCCAGGACCACGCCTTCGACGCCCTCACCGGCGGCGGCGGCGAGGTCTGGGCCATCCCGCAGCAGCGCGACGCCATCGGGATCTACTACAACGCCGACCTCCTCGCCGCCGCCGGATACGACGAGTTCCCGTCCACATGGGACGAATTCGAGTCGCTTGCGGCCGTGCTCGAGAGCGAAGGCAAGACCGCGATCGCCATGGACGGCGACTGGTCCACGATGCTCATGTGGGTCCACCTCATCGGCACCCACCCCGGCGGGGCCGCGTTCCTCGACGAGGGCATCGAGGACGGCGACTGGGGGAGCGACGACGCCGTCGTCGCCGCCACCGAGCGCCTCCGCTCCTGGCACGAAGCGGGCTACGTCAACGCCGACGCGTTCTCCGGGGACTTCCAGAACGCGGCCGCCGCCTACCTCACCGAGGACGCCGCCATGGTCTCCAACGGCCCCTGGTTCGTCGCCACCAACCTCACCACCGACGCGGCCGCCCCCGGCCTCTACGAGAAGACCGGCTACGCGCCCGCACCCGGCTGGGCCGCAGGCGAACGCGGCGCGATCGTCGTCTCCGGCGCCGGCTGGGTCTCCGGCGCGGTCGAGGACCGCGAACTCGAAGCCGTCCACGCCTTCGCCCGCTTCGTCTCCTCACAGGACGAGGTCCTCGCGCAGGCCGCCGCCACCGGCGCCAACCCGCCCGTCGACGTCGACCCCGCCGCCGCCGCCGACGCGGGCCTGGAGCCCCTCGCCACCGGCCTCGTCGAACAGGCCGCCGACCTCGCCTACACCTACCCGCACGCCCGCGTCCACGGCCCGGCCGGCTTCAGCGCCGCCTGGAAGAACCTGTGGCCCGCGTACGTCGAGGGCGACATGGACACCGGCGAATTCCTCCAGCGCCTCGCCGACGACGCCGCGGCGACCGGCCTCGGCGGCTGACGATGAGCACGCCCACGATCCCCCGGCCCCAGATCCTCGGCGCCGGACCCGGCGGCGCGGCCCCGCCCGAGCGCGGGGCCGCACCGCGGCGGCGGACCGCCCGCCGCGCGGGCGGCATCCCGCGCGGCATGCGCCGCGCCGTCGCCCTCTCGCTCCTGCCCGGCCTCGCCCTGTTCGGCACGTTCTTCCTGGTGCCGTTCGCGGTCATGGTCGCCACCGCCTTCGCCGACTGGAGCGGCCTCCGGCTCGACTGGACCGGCCTCGCCAACTACCGGGCGCTCCTCGACGACCCCGTCTTCTTCAAGGCTCTCGGCAACACCGTGTTCTACGCCGCCGCGTCGGTCCTCGTCCAGGTCCCGCTCGGCGTCGCCGTCGGCATGGTCCTCGCGCTCCGGCCCCCCGGGTGGAAGGCGATCCGCACGGTCGTCTTCATCCCGTTCGTGATCTCCGGTGCCGCCTACGCCGTCATCTTCTCCATGTTCTACAACCCCCGTTCCGGGCTGCTGAACAACGCGCTCGCCGCGCTCGGCGTGCGCGGCGACCGCGACTGGCTCTTCGACAGCGCCACCGCCAGATGGGCCGTCGCGGGCACCTTCGTGCTCGTCATCGGCTTCACCGTGGTCCTCGTCATGGCCGAGATCACCTCGATTCCCAAGGAGGTCTACGAGGCCGCCACCGTCGACGGCGCCTCCACCTGGCAGCAGCTCACCCGCATCACACTGCCGTTGCTGCGCAACGTTATCGGCACCGCGATCCTCCTGCGGCTCCTGGTCGACATCGGCATGTTCGACCTCGTCTTCATCCTCACCGCGGGCGGCCCCGACGACGCCACCGCCACCCTCGCCCTCTACGCCTACCGCGCCTACCTCACCGGCGAATGGGGCTACGCCAACGCCGTCGGCACCGTCATCATCGCGATCGGCCTGGTCCTGATCGTCTCGGTCCGCCGGGTCTTCCGCATCGGAGAGCGCACATGACCGCCGCCGCCACCACCCGCCGTCCGCTGTGGACCTGGATCCCGGTCTACGGGTTCCTCGCCGCCGTCGCGCTCCTCGCGCTCGCGCCCACCGCCTGGGTCATGCTCTCCAGCTTCAAGACCGGCAACCAGATCTTCACCGGCGAGGGCCTGTGGCCCGACCCGTTCACCCTCCAGGGCTTCACCGACGTCTTCACCCAGATCCACCTTCACCGCTACCTCCTCAACACGCTGATCTACGCCGTCTTCGGCACCCTCGGGGCCCTCACCGCCGCCTACCTCGCCGCGTACCCCCTGGCCCGGTACGCCTTCGCGGGCCGCAACGCGCTCGTCGCGCTGTTCTCCCTGGCGCTGGCCCTCCCGCTGGTCGGCCTCGCCACCCCGGTGTTCTTCGTCGTGCGCGAACTGGGCCTGTTCGACTCCCGGATCGGCATGGTGGTCTTCTATGCGGCGCTGCAGTTCCCGTTCACCTTCGTGGTCCTGCGCGCCTTCCTCGTCTCGACGCCGCCGGAGCTGGAGGAGGCGGCCATGATGGACGGCGCGGGCTACTTCACCACGATGTTCCGCGTGGTCCTGCCGCTGACCCGGCCCGCGCTCGCCACCGTCTCCGTGGTGGCCTTCGTGAACATCTGGAACGAGTTCTTCTTCGCCAACCTCCTGCTCGTGTCGCAGGAGAACCAGAACGTGCAGCTCGCCCTCGCCGGGTTCAAATCCCAGTTCGGCTTCAACGTCACCGGCGCGGTCACCGGCGCGACGCTCGTCATGCTCGTCCCGGTCCTCCTGTTCCTCCTCCTCCAGCGCCACGTCATCGCGGGCCTGACCGCGGGCGCCGTCAAATGACGCGCGGGGGAGCGCCGCCGGCGCGCTAGACCCAGGTGTAGGTCGTCGCGCTCATCGAGGCGCTGAACCAGGAGTCGCCGTCCTCCGGGACCACCGAGTCGACCGTGACCAGGACGATCCGACCCTCCGTGGTCTTGGTGCACAACACCATCGTCTCCACGAACGGCGCCGCGCTCGGCGCCCACGGGTCGAGGGACCAGCTCATGCCGGTCTGGGACGCGACCACCGCGGAGTCGCAGTCGCCTGCGCTCGGATTCGCGCCCGCGTCGTAGAAGGTGCCCCAGTCACCGCCGGAGTTGTACAGGTAGCTGGTGCCGGTGACCTGGCTGTCGGGGTCGATGTCGCAAGGGTCCCAGACCAGGTCGACGTAGCCGGCCGTGGTCGAGAGGTCGGTGGTCGTCTCGTACCAGACCTCCGGGCTGTACGAGAGATCGTCGAAGTCGTAGAGGTAGCGCAGGCAGGCTCCGTCGCCGTCGAAGTCCGTGCTCAGGGTCATCGTCAGGCCCGCGGACTCCTCGACCCAGCCCGAGGCGTCCTCCCAGGTGTCCTCCTCGGTCCACTCCTGCTCGGTCCACTCCTCTTCGGTGTAGACCTCGTCGGGGTCGTAGTCCTGCGTCGCGTAACCGTAGTCGCCGGTCGTCGCCGTCTCCGCACCGCCGGTCGGCTTGTCCGCATCCGGGCCCACGCCGATCCAGCCGAGCGCCGTGGTCGCGTCCACGACCACGCCCAGCACGAAGGCGCCGCCCACGACGAGGGCGGTCACCTTCTTCCACTCATCCGAGGGAGGGTTCTCGGCCATCTTGCAAGCGTAGCGAAACCGGGCGACCCCCGCTGTCGACGCGAAGGCGGGGACCCGCGCCCCGCCGCGGACGGCCTTCGGACTCCCGTTGCGCGGGAAGCGCACCCGTTGACCGTCCTCAATCGAGTGTCACCTGGAGGGGACAGGGCCGCGGCATTCGGGTGCCAAGGAGGACGGCGTTTCGCACTCAAGGTCGACCCGTGGCCGCCGGGCTCGGCCGGGGCCGCGGCGACTCGCCCCGAGAACCGCAATCGAGGCGTCGCGCGCGCTTAAGGTTCGCCACGGCCCCGGCGCGGCCTCGCGCCGGGGCGTCCGACGGCCCTCCGAACGAAGGAGCACGATGAACAGACACGCCCACCTCTCGCGCCTAGGCGCGATCGCGCTGGCGGCCACGGCCGCCGTCGCCCTCGCGACGCTCGGGACCGGTTCGGCGGCGCTCGCGGCCATGCAGACCGGCCCCCGACTCACCGATCCGGCGGGCCTGTTCACCGAGACGACCCTGGTCGACATCGGCGACGGCACGTCCCTGTCGGGCTTCGACGCACCCGACGACCTCGACCCGCTCGACGGCTACCCGACCACCGTGCCCGCCGGATCGGTCGCGCACGCGGTCTCCTACGCCGGCACGCTCGAAATCGAGGACCCCCAGACCGGGCGGGACGCCCTGGCCTACTGCATCGACCTCAACACCGACACCGAAGCGGGCGTCCACTATGTGCACGGGGAGTGGTCGGAGGCGAACGTGCCGAACCTCGGCTACGTCGAGTACATCCTCCTGAACTACTACCCGACCACCGGCGAGCCCGCCGCGGCCGCGAGCGCCGCGCAGCGCGCCGCGGCCGTGCAGGCCGCGATCTGGTTCTTCACCGACCGGTTCGTCCTCAACGCCGCGACCACCGTCGGCTCGCTCACCGCGGGCATCGTCGCCGACGCCCTCGCCGGCGGCCCCGCCGCCGAACCCGACGGGCCCGAGCTCGCGGTCTCGCCGACGACCATGCCCGCCCCGGACACCGGCGAGATCGTCGGCCCCTTCACCGTCATCGGCGACGGCCCCGCCACGCTCAGAACCGTCGGCGTCGAGGTCTTCACCGACCCCGACGGCGCCGGCGCGCTCGCCGACGGCGACACGGTCGCACCCGGCTCGAAGCTGTGGGCCCGCCTCGTCGCGGGCGAGGACGAGCACGCGTTCATCCTCGACCGGGTCGCCGAGCACCTGGTCGGCACCGTCTACCTCTACGACGGCTCCAACCCCGACCGCGACGAGGCTCAGAAGCTCATCCTCGCCCAGAGCGCCGAACTCGTCTCCCGCGCCGGCGCCGAGCTCACGCCCTACAGCGCGGGCGGCCTGGAGGTCACCAAGCGCATCGACGGGCCCGGCGCGGGCCGCCAGGACGAGATCCTGATCCGCCTGTCCTGCACCGATCCCGCCGGTGAACTCGACCAGGAGCACACCCTGACCGTCCCCGCCGCCGCGCCCGCCGGCGACCACGTGCAGCGCGTCGGCGGCATTCCGGCAGGCAGCGAGTGCACGGTCGCCGAGATCGAGGACGGGAGCAACAGCGAAGTCCGATCGATCGCGACCGAGATCGAGCCCGGGACCGCGACCGTCACCGCGGGCGAGGTCGGGTCCGTGACCGTCGCCAACACCTACGGAGTCTGCGACTCAGGCGGCGACGACTCCGGTGACGACGGCCCGGGCGCCGGACCGGGGGGCTGCCCGTCCGCGCTGCCGAGCACCGGCGGCAAGGTCGCCGCCACCGCGGCGCTCGCCGCCGCGGCGGCGCTCCTGGGCGGCGTCCTGCTGCGGGCCGCCCGGCGCCGGACCGCTTGATTCCGTTGCCCCGCAGGCACGTCGGGACGGCCACCTAATCGGCGGGTTCAGCGGGCGGGGACGGAGGCGCGGACGAGGACGGTGTCCTCTAGCGCCTCCGCCCCGCCCGGTGAGTCCTCCGGGACCTGGACGGAGCCGCCCGAGGGCGGTCCGCCGTCCTCCTCCGCGGAGGCGGCGGGCCGTCAGACGCGCTGGCGGATCTGGTCGATCCGGGTCCGCGCGTAGTCCTGGAGGTTCGCGTCGTTCCGCTTGTGGGCGTTGCGGCTCAGGGTCTCCAGGTGCTCCAGGGCGCCGTCGCGGTCGCCGAGGAGCCGGCAGCACTCGATGAGCAGCTTCCGGTTCTCGTCGGCTACCGCTGGGTCTTCGAGGTTGCCGCGTTCGCGCAGGTCGTCGAGGAGGTCGGCCTTGACCTCCGCGGCGTCGGCCGCGTCGTCGAGGCGGCCCGCGGCGAAGTACGCCTTGGCGAGCCAGTGCCAGTGCACGGCGGGCACGCCGCTGTAGCGCTCCACGGCGATCAGCTCCTCCAGCGCGGGGACGGCCTCGGCTTCCCGGCCCTCGGCGAGCAGGCCCCGGGCCTGCGCGAAGCCGTAGCCCGCCCGCACCACACGCGGTGTGCCAGCAGAGAACCCGGCGATCCGCTCGTCGACTTCGCGGCGGTACGCGGCCGCGGTGCCCGCCTTGGCATGGGCCGCCTCAAGGCAGGAGAACGCGTGGACCGCCTGGGCGGGCCAGTCCGCGTCCAATGCGGCGTCGCGCATCGTCGCGGCCAGCGCGATGACCTGCTCGGACGGCAGCCCCTGCTTCACCGCGAGGTGCACCCGGTGGCCCGCGACGAGGGCGACGACATAGGGGTCGCCGGATTCGGCGGCGTCCGCGGCGGCGCGGGCCAGCGCGCGGTCGACCTCGTCCGGCTCCAGCCCCGTCATGACGTTGGCGTACGCGAACTCGGCGCGCGCGATCGCGCCCTGGTCGGGCAGTTTGCGCAGCAGGTCGCGCATCTGGGTCACGAGCGGTACGGCGTCGTCGAGCCTTCCGTTGTCGGCCATCCACATCGCGGTGTCGCACATGCAGAGCGCGAAGCGGACCCAGTCCTCGTCGTCCTGGTACCGCACGGCCGCCTCGTGCAATGCGGTCCCCTTGTCCGGTCCGCCGCGCAGCAGCGCCTCCAGATGCGCGCGGCGGGCGGCCAGGTGCGCGGGCGGCTCCGCGAGCGCCAGGAGGTGGTCGCCGACGGAGGTGCGCTGGTCGCGGTCGAGGTGCCGCTCGGCGCGGGACAGGATCTCCTCGGGCGGCAGTCCCTCGGGAATGCCGTGGGTGAACCGGTGGCTCGCGGCGCTCATCCTGACGTCGGCGACCGGTCGCGCGGCGAGGCGGGCGCGGACCCGGTCGCCTTGGGACGCGGTGCCGTTGCGCGCGTCGAACCGGGCCGCGAGGTCGAGCGCGATGCGGCGCATCCGTTCGAGCAACTGCGCGGCGTCGACGTACTCGTCGTCGCCCTGTTGCGCCCAGCCGATGGGCTCGTCGCCGCGGCCGGCGTCGACCATCTGCTGCATCAGCACCGCCGTGGCGGCGGCGAAGTCCATCGTTCCGGTGGGGCGGTTCAGGGTCGGGAAGCCCCACATCATCCTGCTGAGCGTTTCGAGGCCCGCGTCGAGGTTCCCGGTGAGCGCGCAGAACTCGATGAGCTTGCCGCTGTACTCGTAGCGGTACACCTCGCGGGTGATGCCGCGGCGGGCGAGCCGGAAGGACCGCCGGGCCTCGGCGTGCAGGCCCAGGCGCGCCAGGGGGAGGAGCATGTCGATGTGCACCGGCACCGGGGGCTCGTCGAGGATCCGCGCGCCGGACAGCACCGGGGCGGCCAGTGCGTGCGCCGCCGCGTCGTCGCCGCGGTCGACGAGCCGGTCGACGTGCACCGCGAGGTCCCACATGCGCGCCGGGTCCGGTCCGCCCGCGGCGGTCCACTGCCGGAAGTACTGCTGCTCCTGCTCCCGGTCGGCGGCGATGTGCGCGACGGCGCGGCGCGTCGCGTACACCTCCGCGAGGTTCGCGCCCGCCGCCCAGAAGCGCCCTTCGACGTCGTCGAGCGCGGCATAGATCTGGGTCAGGCTGAAGACCGGGAACTCGGCCATCGACCGGATGATCCAGCAGTACCAGGAACGCAGCGCCGCCTCTTCGGCCGGGCCGAACTCGTGCCTGCGGTCGTCGTGCTCGGCGAGGCAGCGGGCGAACAGCGGAAAGGCCCGGTCCCATTGCCGCCCGACGCAGTAGGCGTTCGCAAGCGCATGCCGGGCGACGAAGGCGAGCCGGGCGAACCCCCCGGCCTCGGCACCGCTGACGACGTCCTCCAGCTGCGCCTGCTGTATCTCGAAGTCCTCCACCGCCTGTGCAGACTCCAGCGCGGCCCACAGCCGGGGCTCCTGGTGGATCATGCGTCCCCTCTCTTTCAGTTCGAGCCGGCGTTCTTGCCGACCTTGACGTAGCGGGGGCCGTGGAGCGCCGGGCCCCGCTTGGCGCGCAGCACCTGACCGTCCTCGCCTGCCGACCACGCGGGCCGGGTAGGCCAGCGGCGCATCAGCTCGTTGCGAAGCTCCCGGCCGCGCACGTTCGCGATGCCGTTGCCCACCAGTGCGGCGGCGAACAGGCCCGCCGAGACGGCCACCACCAGGAGCGACTCCTCGCGGTACACGGCGAAGACGTCCTCCGAGCCCAGGCCCTTGCCTTCGCCGACCATGTACGCGGACACGCCGAACACCAGGCCGACCCCCGACAGCGCCGCGCCGACCAGTGCCAGCGGGTGCATGCGCCGCTGGGCGTGGTGGGCGAGCAGGTCCTCGGCCGGGCGGCCCGCGCGCGGTTCGGCGAGCTTCGCGAGCAGCTCGGCGCGCTCGGCCCGGCGCCGCCGCCAGTCGACGAGGACGCCGGCGACCGCGAGGAGCGCGGCCAGCGGCAGCAGGACCGCGAAGACCACCAGGCCCCCGGCGAGGAGGCGCTCGATGAAGGAGTTGTAGGTGACCTCGTCGCACTGGGCGCCGGGTCTGGGGGCGGTGCCGCAGCGCATCGTCACCGACGCCTGGAGCGCCACGAATCCCAGGACGAGCAGCACGGCGGCGGCGAAGAGGAGCCGCTCCGCGGGCGTCACGTAGAGCAGCCGCTGCTTGCCCGGCGACCGGAACGACCGCTTCCAGGCGGCCGCCTCGTCGCTGGAGCTCCAGTTCGCGGCGATCAGGGCCTGGCGCCGCTCGTGCGCGGGCGTGAGCCATTTGGGCCCGGCGAAGCCGAGCAGGGCCATGAGCGCGGCGTAGCCGATGAGGAGCCAGAAGAGGAGCACGTCGTCGGAGCTGTCGCCCTCGGCGACCGCGATGCCGAGGCCGATGATCCCGAGGATTCCGGCCATGGCCGCGTTGCCCCACCCGAAGATCGTCAGCTGCGTCGCCGGTTCGCGAGTCACGGCGACGATCTGCTCGGGCGAGGGGACCTCGTACCGGGACGCGCCGCGGGCGGCGGCTTTGACGAGCGCCCTGGAGGTGGTCAGCTCCCGTAGAAAGGTCGCCAGCGCGAACGCGGCCCATGCGGCCAGGGCGAACGCCATGATCATGCCGGCGCTCATACGTGAGAGGTCGTCGATGGCGTGTTCGAGTCCAGGGTCGTTGAACAGGTGCTCCTCGGCGAGGATGCCGCCGATCATCATCAGGACGAAGGCGGAGGCCAGACCGATGAGGAATGCGACCAGGGTGCGGACACCGGTGCGTGCGACCTCGCCGCCCAGACCGACCGGGTATTCGTGCCAATGCCAGGACCGGCCGTCGTCACCCACCGATGAACTCCATTCCCCGAGACGATTTCCGCCGCATCGTACGAAAGGCCCGCCACCGCAGCCCCGCCGCGGTGCGCTCTTGCATCGCGTTCCAGCGGATTCCAACGGCGGCTTGCCGTCCACCGCCGCGGAGGGGAGGGTGCAATGGTCTGGAGAGAGGACCCGTGACATGCCCCTGCGCAAGCCGTCGCGTCGGCGGTCGACCTGGCTGCTGTGCTTCTGGGGCGGCACGGCCGGCGCGTGCGCCGGTCTCGCCGCCTATCTCGTCCTGCTGGCCTACTCCATCACGGGCGAGGCGTACTGGCTCGCCGCCTCCGTCCTGCTCGCATTCGGATTCATGCTGCGGCAGACGGCGAAACGCGCGGTGCGTTCGCTCGAACGGGGCGAATCGGTGACGATCGAGCACGTCGGGCCCGCGGCGGCCTCCTTCATCGAACGGCGCGGCCTGCTCTCCCCGCGGCTCGGTCTCGGCAGCGCCGATCCCGAACCCGGGCTGCACCGGCACGTCCTGCGCGGCGACATCGCGCTCATCGCGACCGGCGCGCTCGTGATCATCCTGGCCCTCGCCGCCTGCACCACGGCGAGCACTGCGACCGGCGCGCGGCAAGGCGAGGAGGAGGACCTCTATTCGACCGACCGGATCCCCGAGTACTACCTGAGTCCGTGCGGCAACGCGGGCTACCCCACCACAGCTGCACCGAGGTACGACGGCCCCGGTCCCCACCCGATCGTGGCCTCGCATGACCCCGAGCACCCCACCGACACCTCTCAGAGGCTGTACTCGGACGATTTCCCCGAGGAGTGGCTCGCCCCGGTCGCCGAGTTGGGGTTTCCCGACGTCGAGCGGTCGCAACTGGTGATCTGCCTGACCGAGATCAGGCGGACCGGCACCGAGCCGACCATGCGCTGCGACTACATCCACATCGTGCTCGACCTGTTCCCCGCCGCTTACACGTTCGAGGTCCGCGAGACCGCCAGCGGCAGGTCGATCGGCGAATTCGACGTCGAAAGCGACGACGGAGGCGACGCGCCGTGCCCGCAATGGGTCAAGTTGTGGCCCGCGGAGGACAACGAGCCCGCCGGGGTGCTGCGCCCCTGGGACGCCGACGCGCTCATCGACGCCGCGGCGCCGTTCGTGCTCGCCGACCTCTGACCCCCCGCCAGCCGCGCACCCCCTGCGACACCGAACCGTGACCCCGCGGCCGCGCGGCCCCGAGCGCCCGCCTCCCGCCGATTGCAACGGATTCCAACGAGTCCTTCCCCTTCGGCCCTCCACTCAGTTCAATGGGCTGCGGCCGAGCGCCCGGGACGCCTCCCGGCCGCTCCGCCGCAGGAAAGGAGATTGCGATGCGCGACCGCGAATACCGCCGCGACAACGACTGGCACTGACCAGGCCGCGAGTCCATGCGCTGGGGCCGGACACGGCCGGCCCCAGCCCCCCTGCTGCGACACCGAAACCGAGGAAGCCCATGCCCGAGCGAACCGCGCGGTACCGCGACGTGCTCGCCGTCGGCGAGTTCCGCGTCCTGTGGCTCGCCCAGCTCCAGTCCCGCATGGGAGACCAGTTCGCGCGCGTCGCCCTCGCGCTCCTGGTCTTCGACCGCACCGGGTCCGCGGCGGTCACCGCGCTCGTCTACGCCATGTCGCTCCTGCCGCCGCTCATCACCGCACCGCTCCTCGCCGGGATCGCCGACCGCCACTCCCGGCGCACCGTCATGACCGTCACCGAGCTCATCCGTGCCGCCCTCAGCGCCCTCATGATCATCCCCGCAGTGCCCCTCCCGATCCTGGCGCTCCTCGTCCTCCTCGTCACCTGCCCGCAGCCGCTGTTCTCCGCCGCCCGCACCGCCACCACCCCGCAAGTCCTCCCGGGGCGGCTCTTCCCCGTCGGCCAAGCGATCATGAGCGGCACCGACAACATCGCGCAGATCCTCGGCTTCACCCTCGGCGGCGCCCTCGTCGCCGCCACCGGCAGCCCCCACCTCGCGATCGCCGTCAACACCCTGACGTTCGCGCTGTCCGCGCTCATGCTCCGGACCGGGCTCGGGCCCCACCTGCCCGACCACGACGGCGTCGCCGAAGAGCGGACCCGCAGCGGCTTCGCCCTCGCGGGCATCCGCTACGTCGCCGGCGACCGCCGCCTCCTCGGGCTCGCCGCGCTCACCTGGCTGTTCGGGTGCTTCGTCGTCCCCGAGGCGCTCGCGGCGCCCTACGCCGCGCAGATCGGCGCCGGGCAGGCCGCCGTCGGCTGGCTCATGGCCGCCGACGTCATCGGCGCCGCCGTCGGCATGCTCCTGGTCGCCCGCCTCGGCCCGACCGCCCGCCGCCGCCTCACCGTGCCGCTCACCGTCGCCACCGGCGTCCCCCTGGTCCTCACTCTCACCGCGCCGAGCCTGCCGGTGACGGTGGCGCTGTGGGCGCTCTCGGGCCTGTTCGGCTCTTACATGGTCCTCGCCCAGACCTCATTCATCGAATCCGTGCCCGACGGCATGCGAGGCAGGGCGATCGGCTTCGCCGCGGCCGGGCTCCAGACCGCCCAGGGGCTCGGCATGGCGCTGGCCGGGCTCCTCGCCTCGGCCCTGTCGCCCGCGATCGCCGTCGCCGCGTGCGGGGCGGTCGGCGCCGCGGCCGGGCTCGCGATCGGCCTGCACGCGAGGATCGGCCGCGACCCCGCCACCGACCGAGGCCCGGCGCCCGCCGCGACGACAGTAGGGAACCTCGCATGATGCCGCCGACCAGAACCGCCTGGAACGCCCAGTCGCCGCTTCCCCCACCGCCGCAGCCGCACCGGCGCCTTTGGGCTGGCGGCGCCGCGGTGGTCGCCGTCGTCGCGATCGCGCTCACCGCCATCCTGGTCGTCGTGTGGCAGGTGAACCCCGCCGGAAGCGGCTCGGGAGCCGAGGTGCTCGCCGACGAGACCTGCGCGGAGTTCGACACCGACGGGTACGCGCCCCTGTTCGGGACCGAACCGGGTTCGTCCGAATCGGACGGCTACACCTCCGGCGGCATCGGCAACCTCACCTGCACGTGGTACCACGAGGGCGCGGACGGCGCGGGCCTGGCCGTCGACGCCTGGACCGACGCCGACTCGGCCGCCCAGTACTGGCTCGACGAGAAGGCATGGTGGACCGAGCAGGCCGACGCCGTCAGCGACTTCGACGGCGCCGGGGAGTCGGGTTTCCTGTACGTGCAGGGGGAGGGCGAGGACCAGCAGAAGCGCCAGATCACCTTCGTGACCGGCCGCCTCACCATCTCGGCCTTCTGCTGGATCGACCCGGCGCAGCAGTCCCCGGATGACGCCGACGCCTACCTCCAAGACCTTGCGGCCCAGGCAGAGCAGATCACCGCCTCGATCGCCTGAGCACGAGGACCGCGCGGTCGACCGTCGGCCCCGAGGCGCGATGGACCGGCGCCCAGGGCATGACCGGTCACTCGGGTGCTTCGAGCTTGGCGCGGACCTCGTCGGCGACGGCGTGGCCGAGCTCCTCGAAGAGCGCGAGCGATTCGCCCCACGCGGCGCGCGCGGCGGCGCGGTCGCCCGCGTCGGCGTGGACGTCGCCGATGCGGTCGAGGGTGCCCGCGGTCTCGAACGGGCGGCCGAGGGCCCGGAACTCGGCGTTGGCGCGGCGGTATTCGGCGATCGCGGCGTCGTGCTCGCCCCCGGCGTGGCGGATGTAGCCGAGGGTGTCGAGGGTGAGCGCGGCCCCGCCGCGGTCGCCGAGCTTCTCGAAGACGGCGAGGGCCTGGAGGCACGGCTCGACGGCCTCGGCGGCGCGGCCGAGATGGGCGAGGTGCCAGCCGATCTCGTTGAGGGCGCGGCCCTGGCCGCCGAGGAAGCCGCGGTCGCGGTCGATGGCGAGGGCCGTTTCGGCGCAGGCGAGCGCGGCCGCGTAGTCGCCGACGTGCTCCTCGATGGCGGCGAGGCTGTGGAGCACGGCCGCCTGGCCCGCGGCGTCGGCGTCGGCGCGGTGGAGGTCGAGCGCGGAGCGGAGATGGGTGCGGGCCTCGTCGACGCGGCCGTCGCGGATCGCCGGGTGGGCGACGAAGCGGTGGCTGCGGGCGATCGCCTCGGTGTCGCCCGCGCGCTGGGAGGCCTCCAGGGAGAGGCGGGCGAGTTCGATCTGGCGGCTCCACTGGCCGCGGTCGCCGAGGACGTTCGCGGCGGTCCAGGCGAACTGCCAGACGTCGGCGTCGAAGCCCGCCTCGGCGGCGTGGGCGGCCCCGGCGAGGAGCCCTTCAAGTTCGTCGTCGATCCACCGCGCCGCGGCGTCGTAGTCGTCGAAGACCTCGGGGGTGACGCCAGGGGCCAAGGGGCGCACGACGATCGGGTCGCGGCCGGGTTCGGCGGCCATGGTGGCGGCGATGCCTCCGGCGCGCCAGTGGTCGAGGCCGCGGCCGACTGCGGCGCGGCGGTCCTCGGCGGTCTCGTGGCGGTCGGCGAGCGCGGCGGCATGCTCGCGGAGGAGGTCGTGGAAGGCGTACCGGCCCCGGTCGTCGACGGCGAGGAGGTTGGCCTGCGCGAGCTCCGACAGGAGCGCGCGGGCGCGGTCGAGGGGTTCGGCGACGACGCTGGCGGCCCACGCGGGCGCGAAGTCCGGGGCGCGGTGGAGGCCGAGGAGGCGGTAGGCGCGCTGCGCGCCGGGGCTGAGGCGGCGGTGGGAGTGGTCGAGGGCGGGGGTGACGGCGGTGGCGGGGTCGTCGGGGCCGGTCGCCAAGGCCCCCAAGGCGAGGTCGGCGGTGTAGTCGGCGAGCGAAGTGCGCCGCGGGTGGTGGTGGGTGAGGTAGTCGGCGGCGGCGATCTGGATGGCGAGGGGGAGGCGGCCGCAGCGGTCGGCGAGCGCCTGGACGTCGGCGTCGGGGACGTCCTTGGTGGCGAGGCGGCCGAGGAGGTCGCGCAGGAGGGCGGTGGCCTCGGTGTCGGCGAGGGCGTCGAGGTCGAGGCGGGCGAGGCCGGGACTGGTGACGTCGAGGCCGGTCAAGCGCCCGCGGCCGGTGACCAGCGCGAGGCAGCCGGGCGCGGCGGGCAGGAGCGGGCGCACCTGGGGCTCGCCGTGGGCGTTGTCGAGCACGAGGAGGACGCGGCGGTCGGCGAGGATCCGCTGGTACAGGGCCGCTTGCGCTTCGGTGTCGGAGGGGAGGCGGCGGGGGTCGACGCCGAGCTGGTAGAGCAGGCGCAGGCGGGCGGTGTCGGCGTCCACGGGAGGCCCGGCGCTGTAGCCGTGCAGGTCGAGGTAGAGGCAGCCGTCGGTGTAGGTGGCGCGGGCGAGCGCCGAGCGGGCCCACTGGACGGCGAGGGCGGTCTTGCCGACGCCGCCGATGCCGGTGACGAGGACCAGTGCGGCGCGGTCGGCGAGGGCGCGGTCGAGGCGGCGGAGGGCGGCCCGGCGGCCGGTGAAGGAGCGGTTGGCGGCGGGCAGGGCGCGGGCGTCCCAGGCGGCGGGGTCGTCGACGTGCAGCGAGGTCCCGGTGAGGCGGCGGCGGACCTCGTCGAGCTGGACGCGCTGGTGGATGCCGAGGCCGAGCGCGGGGTTGGACAGGAGCAGGTCGAACCGGTCGGGTTCGTCGGCGGCGGGCGGGGCGGGGAGGTGCTCGCCCTTGAGCCAGTTGTAGACCGTGCTCATCGAGACGTGCTCAGTGGACGCGGCGAGTTCGCGGACGGTGAGCCCGGAGTCGGCGATGCGGGCGCGCAGCCACGCGCCGAGCTTCACGGGCGTGTCGAGGTGGTCGAACTCGCCGGCGGCGACGGGCGGCCGGTGCCCGGCGGCGGCGAGCCAGGCGCGGACCTGTCCCGCACCGACCCGCAGCTCGCGGGCGACCTCGTCGGCGCTGAGGCGGTGGTGCTCCATGTGCGCGGCGAGCCAGGCCGCGAGCCGGGCGGCGGTGTCGGCAGGGGGCATGCGTCCTCGCTTCCGGTGCTGGCGTTCCAACGTATTCCAATCATGCCTACCCCTCGACCGCGATCGGGGGTTGCATCAGACCACCGGCGGGCCCACCGGGGCCCGGGCCCGCCGCCTCCGAGTGGGACGGAGGTGATGCGCGCCATCCCGTGTCACGCGGCCACGCGCGGCGGTGTCTTGGGGGCATGAACGAACACAGTGCAACCAGGAACGTCGTCGTCATCGGCGGCGGATATGCAGGGACGATCGCCGCGAACCGGCTGCGGGCCAGGGACGACGTGCGCGTCACGCTCGTGAACCCGCGCCCGCAGTTCGTCGAGCGGCTGCGCCTGCACCAGCTCGCGGCGGGCACCGGCGAGGCCGAGATCGACTACGGGACGCTGCTGGGCGAAGGCGTCGAACTCGTCGTCGACAAGGCCGAGCGCATCGACGCCGGCGCCCGCACGGTGCGCCTCGCCTCCGGCGGCACCCTGGACTACGACTACCTCGTCTATGCGGTCGGGAGCACCGGGGCGACGCCCGTCGCGGTGCCCGGCGCGGCCGAGTTCGCGTACGACATCGCCGAGCTCGAACCCGCGCGGCGCCTGCGCGCCGGCCTCGAAGACCTGCCGCTGGACGCGCCGGTCACCGTCGTCGGCGGCGGGCTCACCGGCATCGAGATCGCGGCCGAGCTCGCCGAGCAGGGACGGCGGGTCGCGCTCGTGTGCGGCCGGGCCCTCGCGCCCTACCTGAGCGAGCCGGGGCGCCGCTACGTTGCCAAGTGGCTCAACAAGAACGGTGTGACGGTGATCGAGGGCGACAACGTCGCCGAGGTCCGCGCCGACGCCGTCCGCCTCGCCTCCGGCGCCGAACGCGCGAGTGTGCTGACGATCTGGACGGCCGGATTCGCCGTCCCCGACCTGGCCGCGGCGAGCGGCCTGTCCACGGACGGCCTCGGGCGGCTCCTCACCGACGAGACGCTGACCAGCGTCGACGACGACCGGATCGTCGCCGCCGGGGACTGCGCCGCCCCGTCGGGGCAGGCGCTGCGCATGAGCGGGTACGCGGCCGGGCCGCTCGGCGCGCGGGCCGCCGACACGGTGCTCAGCCGCATCGCCGGGACCGAGCCGGCCGTGATCGACCTCGGGTTCACCGGTGCCTGCGTGAGCCTGGGCCGCCGCGACGGAATCCGGCAGATCGGCCGCAAGGACGACTCCATGACCGGCCTGTTCATCGGCGGCCGCCTGGGCGCGTTCATCAAGGAGGCGACCTGCCGGTTCGTGGTCGCCAAGCGCATCCGCCTCGAAGCGCGCAAGCCTGGCACGATGATCTGGATCAAGGGCGGCCCCCGCGCCCTCGAACCGGTGGCGGAACGGAGCAGGGCATGAACACCGAGGGCACCGGCGGGCACGCCGCCGAGAGCACTGCCGGGCACGCCGTCGAGGGCCATGCCGGGCACGCCGCCGAAGGCACTGCCGGACATGCAGTCGAGGGCATCGCCGGGCACGTCGCGGCGGACGCCGACGAGCACGCCGAGCGCTTCACGGCGCTGCGGCCGCTGCTGTTCACCATCGCGTACGAGATCCTCGGCTCCGCGACCGAAGCCGACGACGTCCTCCAGGACGGCTACCTGCGCTGGTCCCGAGTGGACCTCGCCGAGGTCCGCGACACCAGGTCGTACCTGGCGAAGCTGGTGACCCGGCAGGCGCTCAACGCGCTGCGGGCGAGCAGCCGCCGCCGCGAGGACTACGTGGGGCCCTGGCTGCCGGAGCCGCTGCTGCTCGACGAGCGCGATGCGTCCGCGGACGCGGTGCTGGCCGAATCGGTGTCGATGGCGATGCTCGTGGTCCTCGAAACCCTCACCCCCGACGAACGCGCGGTGTTCGTCCTGCGGGAGGTCTTCGGGTTCGAGCACGGCGAGATCGCCGCGGCGGTCGGGAAGTCCGTGGCGGCGGTGCGCCAGACGGCGCACCGCGCCCGGGCGCACGTGCAGGCCCGTCGGAAGCGCTTCGCGCCCTTGGACACCGAGGCCGAGCGGATCACCGAGCAGTTCATGGCCGCCACGGCCACCGGCGACCTGGACGGGCTGCTCGCGCTGCTCGCCCCGGACGCGGTGTGGACCGCCGACAGCGGCGGCAAGGCCACCGCGGCCCGCAAGCCCGTCGTCGGCGCCGCGAAGGTCGCCGCCGCCGTCCTCGACATCTTCCACAAGCGACGGACGGAGTCGGATCTGCGGATCGAGACCGTCACCTGCAACGGCGCGCCCGCCATCGCCGCCTACATCGAAGGCCGCCTCGAAGGCGTCTTCCTCCTCGTGGTCGCCGCCGGGCGGATCACCGACTTCTACGCGATCCGCAACCCCGACAAGCTCATCGCCATGACCGGCGTCCACCGCATCAGCCGCCGGTGAACCCCGGCCACGCTTCGCAGAACGGAACCACGATGACCCAACACCTCCGCTCGATCCTCCGGTATTCCAACGGATTCCAATCAGCTGATGCGGAACCGAACGTGATTGGAGACGCTGGAAGACCCCACCGGAGAGCAGGCCGACCCGATGACCGACCGCTACACTGCCGACCCCGACGCGATCAGAGACGTGGCCGCCACCGACATGCAGTCCATCGTCGACGATCTCGAACGTGCGCGACTGGAACTGTTCAGCATCGAATCGGACGCCGCCGCCGCGTTCACTGAGGGAAGTATCAACGTGCTCGGCTCCGAGATCGCCTCCTTCGGCCCGTTCCGCGGAGTCGAGAGCCGCTGGCGCGAGTTCACCGAGGTCCTCGCGCAGAGCCTGAGCACCTCCGAAGAACGCGTCCAGGACGCCGCCGAGTCCTTGCTCCGGATCGCCGAGGACTACGAGCGGTTCGACGCACAGTCCGCCGCAGACTTCCACTCCTTCGACTCGACCGACGACCGCTAGAGGAGGCGCGGCTATGCCCGGAGACTTGTCGTTCGTCCAGAACGCCCGCGACGCCTTCCGGCGGCTTGACAGGGAGCTCATGTCCCGCGCGTCGTTCGGCGTGCTCGATGAAGAGGTCGCCGACCTGCTCGGGAGCATCGGCTTCCACAGCGGCTGCATGATCGGGCTCGGCGCGATCTCGACAGGGTCGGCGCCGGTGCGCGACCACATCGTCCGCATCGTCCTCCCCGGACTGGAGCAGTACGAACTCGCCAACTCCCAGAATCCCGTACAAGTCATGCGCGGCAAACTCGAAGACTGGGACGGCCCCGCCGGCAGCGCTTCCTACCGGTTCAAGTGGGAGTACCTTCCGGACCTGGCCCAGTCTCTTGAGTGGACGTTCTCGGCGTTCCAGGCGCTGGCCGGGGCGATGACGGTGATGGAGCTCGTGCTCGAGAAGGCCCGGGAGCAGCATTTGGCGCTGCTGGACGACACCGTCTCGGCCGTCGCCGATGTCGAATCACGCGCCCGGGCCGAGAGCACCAGTGCGCTCACGCAGATCGCCTCGGCCGTCGGCACCGGTTTCGGTGTGGGCACCGTGGTCGGCCCGGTCGCTGGTGCCTTCGCGGGCGTCCTCGCCGGGGTCGGCGCGCTCATCGACGCCGCGTCTTCGGACGCCGTCCGAGGTGAGATTGTCGACATCCTGAAGACCACCGTCGACCGGCTAGAAGGCATCAAGTCCGCGCTCGAATCGGAGGCCCATCAGATCGAGCGGGCGCTCGACGACGCCATGGCCTACCTCTCGGGAGCGAATCTCGGCAAGTTCCTCGCGCCGGAAGTTGCGTTCGCGAACTGAGCCGGCCCTTTCGGACTGCGGTCAGAAGGCGCACATGCCCTCGACATCGCTGACGAGCTTACGGGCATCGCTCGCACCGCCCTCAGCCTCGGCACGCACTGTGAGGTCGGCGGCTTCGAAGACCGTCACGGATTCGCCGCTGGTTCGTTGCGGAGGGAAGCGCAGCCGTGCGCAGCGAACAGCACGGACCCCTGCAGAGGGCGAACTCGCCCGCGGCAGGGGCCCGCGGGGTCAGAATCCGTAGTTCGGGGTGTAGATGTCGGGGCGGTGGGCCGGATCGGCGTACACCTGCACGGATGCGTAGCTCTCGGCCGAGTCGGGGGTCTTCTCGGTGTACGTGTAGTTCTGCCAGGTGCTGCTCGTGGTGGTGAAGACGACGGCGTTGAAGTCGCCCTCCTTGAACCGGACCTTCGCGGAGTATCCGTCGCCGGGCCGGAGATCGCGGAGCTGGCCGTGGTACACGCCGTTGCCGTCGCAGGTGCCGACGACCTGGCGCTCCTGCGCGACGGCGACGCCGCCCTGGTAGTGGGTGATCGTGAATCCGCTGGCCCTGCCTTGGCAGGCGGCCTCGGCCGGTGCGGCGGAGATGAGCAGTGTCCCCAGGAGGGCGACGGCGGATGCGGCAGTCGCGGCCAGCATTCGTGTGAAGAGGACGCTCTTGAAACGTCGCATGTGGATCCTTTCGTGAACGCTCTTGCGGATGAGCGTGCTTGCACACGCCATTCTTCGGCCGCCGAGAGCGGTGCACCAGGCGAGCGGCAGGCAATCCACCGGCAAGGCCACGAGCCTTGCGGGCCGTGTGCGGGCAACGCCTCGTCCGAGGAGTACCGATGTGCGGCAACGAGCCCGAGCGCCCCGGCTTGTCCCAGCCAACGCCGCCGCGAGAGAGCGGCGACGGCGGCACCGGTGCGATAATCGGTGTGCCCGCCTCCCGACCCCTTGGAGGGCTCCTTGCTGCACGCCCTGGTCCGGCTCGGCCCGCTCAACAACTTCCTTGCGTTCATAGTGGCCGCAGTCTCGGCGTACCTGGGTTGGCGTGCCGCGGGCCCGCCGACGTTGACGGTCCTCGCCTGTCTCGCGGCGGTCACGGCGTTCGTGGGATGGGTGCTGTCCCTCCACCAAGAGGGGAAGGCCCGGTCGGCGAGCGCTGACGGCACCGCACGGGACCTGGCGAAGCTCCTGGCCCGCCAGTGGAACACCGCGGCCCGGCAGCGAGGTCTGGCCGACCCTTCGCCGATCCCTGTGGCGTGGAAGGCGACCGCGCGTCCGATCGCGCCTTCCGACGCCGATGTGGCGGGTGCGGCCGCCGCGTCCGGCCCAGCCTGGGAGTCGGGCACCGCCGACGACATCGCCGAGCGGTGGCGCCGCATCCCCTCGGGCCGCCTGGTGATCCTCGGCCCGCCGGGCTCCGGCAAGACCTCGCTCGCGGTCCTCCTGGTGTGCCGCCTCCTCGCCGGTCAGGCGGCGACCGGCGGCCCTGCGACCGGCGGCCCCGTCCCGGTCCTGCTCGACCTCGCGGGCTGGAACGCGCGCGCCGACCGGCTCGACACGTGGATCGCGCGAACGGTGGCCGCCGAATACTTGAAGGGGCACGGCAAGGCCGGTCCCGACCGGGTCGCCGAGCTCATGGAGGAAGGCCGCCTCCTGCCGGTCCTCGACGGCTTCGACGAACTGCCCGCGACGATCAGGTCGCAGGCGTTCGCGGCGCTGAACGACGTGTTCGACGAGCCTTCCGGGGCCTCGCTCCCGCTGGTGCTGACCTCGCGGATCGACGAGTACGAATCGGCGGTGGAGGCGGACGGGCGCCCGCTGGAGCGCGCGGCGGTCGTGGAGATCGCCCCGGTCACCGCCAGGGAAGCGGCCGCCTACCTGCCCGGCGGCGAGATCGCCGCGCGCAACCGGTGGACGCCGGTGACGGAGGCGCTCGCGGCCGATCCGCAAGGGCCGCTTGCGGCCGTGCTGTCGACACCGCTCAACCTCTACCTGGCCCGCACCGCGTACGACGATCCCGCGTCGAATCCCGCCGAACTGCTCGACCAGGCCGACGCCGCGTCGATCGAGCTCCATCTCCTGGGCGCGTACGTCCCGGCCGTCTACGGGCGCAAGCGCAGCGCGCTGGCCGCCATGCGCCTGCGCCCGTATCAGCCGGAGGAGGCCCGGCGGTGGCTGGAACACCTGGCCTCCCATTGCGAGCGCTTCGGCACCAGGGACCTCGCATGGTGGCAGCTGCACCGGTCGGTCGACGCGGTCCACCTGCACCTCGCGGCCCTGGCCGTCGCCGTGGTCGCGACCGTGCTCGTCACGGTCTTGGAACATGTCAGATTCGGGAGGACCGACGGTTTCCCCTACATCACGTTCATGCTGTCCATACTGGTCCTCGTGCCGTCGGCGTCCCTGGTGCTGGCCCTGGCGGAGCGGCGGCCGCTGGCCGATCTGCCGCTGGTCGGGTACGTCCACCTGACCGAGCGTCTCAAGCGGATGAAATCCTGGGCGGCCGTCGCGCACGGCGGTCTCGTCTTCACATTCTGGATGGTGCTCATCGAGTCGTGGGGGCAGATCACGGGAGAGCCGACCGCTTGGGACCTGGGACCGGTGTCCGAGATCGGGGTTGCGGAGCTGCGCCGCTCGTTCGCGAACGGGGGTGCCGCGGCGTCCTTGGCGTCGGTCGCCGTCGCCATCGTGCTCCTGCTCGTGTCAGGGCGGTTCTTCCGCGGTTTCGAGCGGCTGCTCCGGCGGACGGCCCGCGAAGCGCAGGTGGTCGACCAGCATCCGACCCCCGTCCAGATGCTCAAGTCGTTCCACGTGACCGTCCTGGGCTACACGGTGATCGCGAGCGCGATCTGGAGCGCGATCGCACTCGTCGAGCCGACGGTCCCACCGGGCGGCCGAGCGGTCGCCGTGGTCGTGGCCTTCATAGAGATGACGGGCCTGCTCTGGCTGGTCTACGCGCGCATCACCGGGGTGTGGTCGTTCGCGATGGCCTGCGTCGTGCTCGCCGGCAGCGGGCTCGGCCCGCTGCGGCTCATGCGGTTCCTCGACGACGCCGCTCGACGCGGCGTACTCCGGCAATCGGGGCCCGTCTACCAGTTCCGGCACGCCAGGCTCCAGGCGTACCTCGCCGAGCGCGCCTGGGACTGACCGGGGACGGCACGCGAGTGCCGCCCGTGCACCGCAGGCCCTAGTCCAGTTCCAGTGCGAAGTGGAAGGCCCTGATCGTCAACCGCTCCCGCATGTAGAAGCGGTGGGCGTCGAGCCGATGTGTTCCCGAGTCCAGATGGAGTGCGTTGCAGCCGAGTTCACGCGCTCGCCGCTCCAGGTATTCGAGGAGCGCGTGGCCGACTCCGGTCGAGCGCGCCTCGGACAGCGTGACCAGGTCGTCGACGTAGAGCATCCGGAGCCGGTTGGTGTTCGCCACCGTGCGCCAGCCGGCCACCCCCACGCAGCGGCCGTCCGAGTAGGCCGCGGTGAACCGCAGCCCCTGGCCGTGCCCCTCGTCGTACACGGCGAGGAGGTCGTCGACGCTCAGGTTCGGGCGCAGCTCTCGGAGGACGGGCAGCAGTTCGGCCGTGAGCCGGGCGTCACCGGGCTCGATGTCGATGATCTCCACCGGAGGATTGTACGCGGGATCGGCCCTGAACGCGTGCCGTGCGCTGACCGGTCACGGTCTCGTGCGGTCGATGATCCTGTGCAGCAGGATCAGTGAGCTGCTGAAGGCGCCAGCCGCGTACATGACCGACTCCGGGACGGAACCGGTCGCCAGATAGGCGAGACCTCCGGCCAGGGAGCCGGTCATCAAGGCGGCGTGCAAGATGACGAACGCCCGGATTGAGATCAACGCGGTCGACTTGTCCCTCATGAATACCCTCCATGGTCTGCGCAGGTGCGGTGATGAACCGTGCGAACGCTTCTATGCCCCTGCGGGCCGCGCAGCCCACGCCGCGACCTCGCGACGAGGTTCACAGCGAAACTTGCGCTGCGCGCGTGGGATCGGCGCCCGAGGCGGACTTAGAAGGGCCGGCGACGCCGGGAGGCGCCCGGCGGGCCAGGGGGCGCGTCTGTGCGGAACCGCCACGGGTACAGGGAAGGAGAGGGATGCAGGAGGCCGACAGCGGGAACCTCGACCGTCGGCTCGCCGACCTGAAGCTCGTCGAGGGACTCGCCGCCTGCGGCTTCGCCGGGCCGCTGTACGTGGACTTCAGCACCGAGATGGTCCGGTACGGCATGTCCGTCACCGAAGCCTGGCTTTACTCGGGCCGCATCTTCACCCTCCTCAACGAGCGCGGCATCCATCTGAACGTGTCCGCGTGGGAGGCGCAGCGTCTGCGGGACGACCCGGAGGCCATCGGCGACATCTCCGACATCGCCGTGGCGATGGCGTGGCACAAGTTCGACGAGCGGGCGCTGCGCGGCGGCGAGTGGAAGGCCACCGGCGGCGCGACCCTCTCGACGTACTTCATGGGCCGCGTCATCTTCGAGGTCCCCGGCCCGTTCCGGCAGTGGCGCCGTCAGCTCCACAAGTCCGCCGAGCACGACCCGCACGAGGACCAGCTGGGCGACCGGTCCCGACTCGGGCTCGACCCCGCCGTCCAAGCGGCCGATGACTGCGCGATGCACATGGTGCTCGACCTGCTTCCGGAGATCCAGCAGCAGACCATCCTGCTCAAGACCGCCGGCTACGACCACGGCCAGATCGCCGAGGCCCTCTCCCTGCCCTCCGCACGGGCCGTGGAGGGGCACGTCAGGCGTGCCAAGAAGAAGATCCGGGAGTACCTTGACGTGCGAGGGGAGGCACGCGGTTGAACATGGATGAGCGCGAGTACCGCGAACTCCTCGGCAGATCCTCCCTCGGCGGAGACGCCGCGCGGCGGCTGCGCGAGCGCACGCCCCGATCCGATTCCCCAAGCACCGAAGGCAACCTGGCGCTCGCGCCGTACGGCCGCACGGACTACGACCGGTACGCCCGCCTCTACCTCGCCGCGCGAGCCGGGGACGCGAACGCGCAGCGAACGATGATCACGGAGCTCAATGAGCTGCTGTGGCGCGCCGCCCGCCGCAGCGGCCTCGATCGGGAGAGCGCCGCCGACGTGGTGCAGATCGCGTGGCTCCGCCTGTGGCGCTTGGAGAACGAGCTGTACCAGCCGCGCGCGGTGGTGAAGTGGCTGCTGACCACGGTGCGCCGGGAGTCCTGGCGGGTGGCGGGGATCCAGCGACGGGAGATCCCCTCCGACCCGATCGAACTGCCGGAGTCGCCAGTGGAGGGTCCCGGTCCGGCAGAGTATTCGGACCAGGAGCGGGAGGCCGTGCGGCGCGCGTTCCTCGCCCAGCCCGAGCGGTGCCGCAGACTCCTCGCCTTCGTGGCAGCCTTCGACCGGCCCGACTACGACGCCATCGCCGAAGCACTCGGCATGAAGCGCGGCAGCATCGGACCCACGCGCGGACGCTGCCTCGACCGGCTCCGCCGGACCCTCCTCGACGACCCCGCCTGGAACGGAGGCGCCGACTCCGACACCACCGACTGAACTGGGCCCCATTCGTTCCTTGACAGCGTCGGTGAGCTCAGCGTGCGAACGCAGGAAGCCATGTTCCGCAGGGGGTTTCGGCGGTCGGTCAGTCCAGGGCGTCGGCGAGGAGGGCTTCGGCCGCGGCGCGGGCGTGGGCGGCGGCGTCGGGAGTGTTGGCGATCGCGGCGGTCGTCTGCGCTCCTTCGGCGAGGATGCTGATCTGGGGGGCCAGGGACGCGGGGGCTCCGGCCTCGTCGACCAGCCGCGCGACGTAGGCGCCGAACGCCTCCTTCTGTTCGCGCACGGTCCGGCGCACCTCCTCGGAGCCGCCGCTCAGCTCGCCGTAGAAGTTGATGAACGCGCACCCGCGGAAGTCGGGTTCGCGGAACCACGCGTCGAGGAAGTCGAAGACCGCCAGCAGCTTCTCGCGCGGGGTCGCGGCCCGCTCGGCGGTGGCGGCGATCCCGGCGTCCCACACCTCGCGCCGCCGCTCCAGCACGGCCACGATGAGGTCGTCCTTGGAGGGGAACAGCCGGTAGATGCGCTTGAGCGAGACGCCGGCCTCGGTGCGGACGGCGTCCATCCCGACGGCCTGCACCCCGCAGGCGTAGAAGAGCCGGTCGGCGGCGCCGACCACCTGTGCCCGGGCCGCGGTGTCGTCGATCATATGGGAACCCCTTGCGGTGAGAACGATCGTTCTCTAGAGTAGTCCACATCAGCGGAGAACGACCGTTCTCCTTCGGGAAAGGGACGAAGACCATGGGCACCATCACCGTCGGCACCGAGAACAGCACCCCGATCGAGCTCTACTACGAGGACCAGGGCTCCGGGCAGCCCGTCGTCCTCATCCACGGCTACCCGCTCGACGGGCACAGCTGGGAGCGCCAGACCCGCGAGCTGCTCGCCGCCGGCTACCGCGTCATCACCTACGACCGCCGCGGCTTCGGGCAGTCGAGCAAGGTCGGCACCGGGTACGACTACGACACCTTCGCCGCCGACCTGAACACCGTCCTCACCGAGCTGGACCTGCACGAGGCCATCCTCGTCGGCTTCTCCATGGGCACCGGCGAACTCGCCCGCTACGTCAAGAACCACGGCCACGAGCGCGTCGCGAAGCTCGCCTTCCTCGCCTCGCTGGAGCCGTTCCTCGTCAAGCGCGACGACAACCCCGAGGGCGTCCCACAGGAGGTCTTCGACGGCATCGCCGCAGCCGCGCGCGGCGACCGCTACGCCTGGTTCACCCAGTTCTACAAGGACTTCTACAACCTCGATGAGAACCTGGGCTCGCGCATCAGCCAGGAGGTCGTCACCGCCAACTGGAACACCGCCACCGGCTCGGCGCCGGTCGCCGCCTACGCGGTCGTCTCCTCCTGGATCGAGGACTTCCGCGCCGACGTCGAGGCCGTCCGCGCCGCCGCCAAGCCGACCCTGATCCTCCATGGCACCAAGGACAACATCCTGCCGATCGACGCCACCGGCCGCCGCTTCCACCAGGCCGTGCCCGACGCCGAGTACGTCGAGGTCGAAGGCGCGCCGCACGGGCTGCTGTGGACCCACGCAGCGGAAGTGAACGAGGCGCTCCTGACGTTCGTCCGCTCCTGACGGATCGGGATGCCACGGCTCCGGCCGTGGCATCCCGGCTGCAGGAAGGCTTCGGTGCCGTTTTGGCGGGTGGAGCGACCGGACTTCCCGCCATCTGCGGGTGTCGCGGTGCCCGTTCGCCGTTCGAGGATGGGGGATCAGCGATGCACGCGAAGGAGTGGACCATGACCGATACCGCGGCCGAAAGCATGCTGGGGCCCGTCACCACGCGGCCCCCGTTCGACCCCGAACTCGCCCCGGCCGAGAAGATGCTCCGGGCCGGGCCCGCCGGTACGGTCCTGACGGCGGAGACGCTGCCCGCGTTGCGAAACGGCATGCCGGAGGTCGAAGTACCCGGATTCCCGGAGCCGGACCTGACGGCGGGCGGACGCGTCCGAGTCGAGGAGCGCCGCGTCCCCGGCCCCGACGGGGCGCCGGAGATCACGCTGCTCATCCTCAGTCCGGCCAGCCCGCGCGGCAAGATGGGCGGCCTGTTCAACATCCACGGCGGCGGGATGATCGCCGGGGACCGGCGGTCCGGAGTGGAACTGGTCCTGCCGTACGTCGCCGACGGGAACGCGGTCGCGGTCTCCGTCGAGTACCGGCTCGCCCCCGAGCACCCCGACCCGGCGCCGGTCGAGGACTGCTACGCCGGGCTGGCGTGGACGGCCGAGCACGCGGACGGACTCGGCATCGACCCCGACCGCCTCATCATCGTCGGCGGCAGCGCCGGAGGAGGACTGGCCGCAGGGACCGCGCTCCTCGCCCGCGACCGCGCCTTCCCCCGGCTGAGTCACCAGATCCTCATCTGCCCCATGCTCGACGACCGCTTCGCAACCCACAGCAGCCGCATGCTCGACGGCGAGGGCGTCTGGGACCGCAATGCCAACCTGTTCGGCTGGACCTCGCTGCTGGGAGACCGGCGCGGCGGGCCCGACGTCTCGCCGTACGCCGCCCCCGCCCGCGCCGAGGACCTCTCGGGCCTGCCGCGGACCTACATCGACACCGGTGCGGTCGAGGTCTTCCGCGACGAGATCCTCGACTACGCGACGCGGCTCTCGCAGGCAGGCGTCAACGTCGACCTGCACATGTGGGGCGGCGCGTTCCACGGCTCAGACATGATCGGCGCTCACGCCGCCGTCTCGCGCGCCTCCGTCGCGACCCGCGACGAGTTCATCCGGCGCGCGCTCGAAGCCTGAACCGGAGCTAACCTTCACGTTCAAGCACCAAGGTCGGCGCGGGAGGTTGGCGTGCGTGAGCTCATCGGCAGACTGGAGTCCAGCGACGACCCCGCCGTCGCCGCCCTGCGCGTCATCGACCACTTCGACCGCCTCGTCCAGGCGCGGGCCACGGCAGCGGCCGTGGTCCGCGCGACGGCGGCATTGGCGGGCTGCCCCGCCGGACTGCACGACGCCGAGACCGGCAGCGTCAGGCGATTCGACCCCGAAGGCAGGCCGCTGCCGGAGACCGAGCACGCCTCGTCGGTGCGGCTGGCAGTGCCGGGCCGCATCGGCGCCTGGGTCTGGCTCGAACGGCCCGACGCGACCACCGGACCGCTCGACCCGCTCCTGCTGGAGCGCGCCGCGCACACGATCCAGGCGCTCAACCGGCCCGCACCGCACACTCCCGCCGCACTGGTCCGGGTCGCCTGCGATCCCGATGCCGCCGAGCATGACCGACGCAGCGCTGTGCGGGCACTCGGCCTCTCCTCCGACGTGACCGTCCTCGTCGCCGTCTCACCCTTCCCCGCTGCGCCCCTCGCGGCGGCGATCGGCCGGTACACGGTCGCACTGGCCCCCGCACCTGTGGCCTTCCCGACCGACCTGCGAGCTGGTACGGCCCTTACCGGCGAACCGCTCGATCTGCCTACCGCCGTGGGGCGAGCCGCCATCGCGTTTCGCCTGACCGACCGCGTCGGCGGGCCCGGCGCGTCCGTGGTCCGGTACGAAGACCTCGGCGCCGTCGCCGCACTTGTGGAACATTTCAGCCCACCGGATGCCGCGGCGGTCCCGGACGTGCAGCGTCTGAACCAGGCCCTCGCCACCCGCCCCTGGATCATCGACACGCTCCAGGCCGCGCTTGACCAGACCAGCCTGCGCCAAGCCGCAGACCGCTTGCATCTGCACCATTCCACCCTCCAAGAACGCCTCGCCTGGCTGGAGTCCCGGCTCGACCTCGCACTAGCCAAGCCGGGAGGACGACAGCGAGCTGCTATCGCCCTCGCGCTCTGGCGCATCGCCAGCAGCGAGGACCCCGACCCCGAGACGCAGGTCCAGGGGTACGACTACGACCGCGACGGCAAAGCCGAGCTCGGGTCAAGACCGCGGACAGCTGGGACAAGCTCTTGCGGCGGCCATGTCAATGCTCAGGAAACGCAGCCGGATTCGTCGACATAGGACCGGATCGCCGCTCGCGCGCCCTCGACTTCGGGCACGTTCCAGATGTCGTGGGCCTCGGCCAGTGAACCGCCGTCGCCGACGGCCCCGGAGATCGCCGTCCCCGCTTCCGTGAGCACCTGGACGTGGGCTGCGGCGTCCTCGGGCACGAGCTCGGCCAACTGCTGTCCGGCCGCGGCACCCATGCCGGAGTCGCCGCCTCGGAAGCGGCCGGCTCATCGGCCCACGGCCTCTCGACGACGTGAAAGCTGTGACCGGTAGAGGCCCGCGGCGGGCGACGATGGCGGCCTCGCCCGCAAACCGAGGAGGCACAAGATGAGCACGATCGACCCCGTCGCCGCACGGCGGGCGACGCGGCTGCGACGGGCGGGCGACCGCCGGTTCCTCGCCGCCGCGACCGCCTGCGCCGCGGTGGTCGCCGTGTGCGCGTTCCTGCTCGGCCTCGGCATCGCCGAGATAGCGAACATGCTGCGGCACAGCATGATCGACAGCGTCTTCGATGATCGCAACCCGATGCCGACGTTCTGGGGCATCGGCACGATCGGCTACCTCTGGGCGCTCGGCCCCATCGGGACGATCGCCGGGAGCGCGGCGGCGGCCTGGTTGCTCGACGCCTACCGTGGCGGCGAGCCGCAGCCGCCAATGCTTGCGCCGATCGCGACCTGCGCGGTCGCGGTCGCCGTGGTCCTCAACGCGAGGACCTGGCTGGCGCCGCTCGAAGTCGGCGTCCGGCTCGATCCGGTGTTCCACGAGGACGAAGGATGGGGCGTCTTCGGGTGGATCGCGTACTACGCCGACCTCTGGTTCCCGGCGCTCGTCGCGGTCGTCGCAGTGCTCGTGGTCGTGTTCGCGATCGGACACCGGCGCCGTCTGCGACGCCAGCTCGCCGACCGCGACCGACTGCTTGCGACAGGGCGCCGCGTCAAGGGCACTGTCACCGAAGTCGCGGTCCGCACCGCCGCGAACGACCAGGGGCATCTGTCGGTCGTCGGTGCCAAGGTCACGGTGAAGTTCTCTGATGACCAGGGCTCCGAGCGGTGGGTCACGCGCTCCAGCCGCGACCGAAACACGATTTCCGGCACTGCCGAGGTCCTGTTTGACCCGCGACGGCCCGGCGACGACTCACTGATCTTCGTCGCGCTCCTGCGCGACCCGCTCCCGGCGGACTGGCTCGGTACATCGATCTGACGTGCCGAGAAGACTCAGCGAGCGCCCTCGCATGCGCTCGAAGCGTTCCACCACGGTCTGGGGACCGGCACTTGCGGGCCCAGACGGCCCGGTGAGACCGGGCACGATCAGTGTCGAGAGAGAAACATTCGCGAGCCCGCGGGTGTTGCGCGGCATATGAGGACTCCGCAACCACTTCGGCTCTCACTGCTCGACCGCGCCGTCATCGCCGAGGGCGAGACGGCCGCTGAGACCCTGCGGGAGGTGGTGAGTCACGCCAAGCAGGCCGAGCAACTGGGCTTCCACCGCTACTGGGTGGCCGAGCACCACAGTGTCCCCGGCATCGCCGGTTCGGCGCCCACCGTGCTCGCAGCCGCGGTCGCGGCAGCGACCAGCCGCATTCGGGTCGGCACCGGCGGCGTCATGCTGCCCAACCACCGGCCGCTGGTGGTCGCCGAGCAGTTCGGGGTCCTGGAGTCCCTGTTCGAAGGTCGCATCGACATGGGCCTGGGCCGCACCCTCGGGTTCGTCCCGGCCGTCCGCGCGGCGCTGGGCCACGACCTCGACGAAGGCGACGACTTCGACGACCTCCTGACCGAACTCCTCGGCTACTTCACCGGCGAACAGCGGTCCCACCCGGGCGTGCACGCCCGGCCCGGCGAAGGGCTGCGCCCCGACCCCTTCGTCCTGGCGGTGGGATCAGGCGGCGAGTACGCCGCCAGGCACGGCGTAGGCCTGGTCATCGCCGCTTCGAAAGAGCTCGCGGCCACCCGCGCCAAGATCGACGACTACCGGCTCGGTTTCCGGCCCTCCTCATGGCGATCCGAGCCGTACGTCGTCGTGGCGCAGACGGTCGCCGTCGCCGCGACCCGCGAAGCGGCCGAGGACCTGCTGCTCCCCGAGTACTGGTCCACCGCGCTGTCCCGCACCAGGGGCGAGTTCCCGCCGCTGCGGCCCTCAGCGGAGATCCGGGCGGCCGCGAAGACCCACCGCGAGTCCACGTATCTCGAACAGGCGCTCGCGGGCGCGGTCTACGGGACCCCCGACGAGGTCGCTCCTCGTCTGGCGGGCCTGGTCGAAGCGACCGGTGCGGACGAGCTCCTCATCGGTACCACCTCCTACGACCGCAAGGCCCTGTTCGACTCCCACCGCCGCCTCACGGAACTCACCGGCCTCGCAAGCCGCTGATCTCGTATCAGAGGGTCAAGCGGCGGTACCCGCCGAGCCGGGCAATGGTCCGCTCGACGACCCGACGATGGCGGCCGAGTCGTTTCTGCGCGCTGCAGCGCTCAGTGGAAGGTGACGTAGCCGTTGCCGTCGGCGTCATCGCGCGAGGGTTTGTAGGAGTGGGAGTCCGCGTTCGCGCCCGACGGCTTGTAGAGGTAGATGGAGTCGCCGGTGTTGTTCCAGATGAAATTGCAGTTGTCCCGGTAGACGACGTTGTTCCCGTCCGAATCGTCGCCGTTGCCGCCGCGGAGCCGGACGTAGTCGCCGGGCTGGAGGTAGTGGTCGGCGGTGAACTTGAACTTGTTGCCGGCAGCGTCCTTCACCAGGTAGCCCCGGAGGTTGATCGTCGCAGTCTTGGAGTAGTTCTTGATGGTCAGGTACTCCTGGGAGGTGTTCCCTCCCACGCAGCGGTTGTCGTCGCGGCCGGGCGCGTTGTACTGGACTCCTTGGATTTTGAGGGCCGACGAGTACTCCGTGGCGGAGGCCGGGGTCGCGGTGGCAACGAGGGTGGCGACGGCCAGGCCGACGACCATAAGCGTCTTCTTCAGCATCAGAATGTCCTCATTGTTCTGAAATCAGGGGTGGACTCGAATCGCATCTCGTGTGCAAGTTCGAGCGACTGAGGATAAATATTAGCGCTTCTCGGAATTGTTGTGGGGACCCGTGCCTGCGCCTGCCGCCGCCGGTAGCGCCTCTCGCCCAAGTCGAGAAAAAATTCACTGTTTGTCTGACGACAAATAGCCGCCGAAGCCATCGAAACACTCACCAAGATGCAATGAGGAATAAAGGACTTTGCGTGCACCGGTCGGCGGTGGTTCACGGAGTCGTTTCCGGACGGGTGCAAAACGGATGCCGTTCGGATGCGGCCCCGCGGGACGGTGGTCCCTCAACGATCCCCATCAAATGCCGTACCGGCATTGGAACGGAGGAAGCGATGTTCGAGCGGATCAAGGCGCCCGGCAGGCGGGCGCTCACCATGCTGGCCCTGGTGGTCACGGCGACCGCGGGACTGGCCGTGATCGGCGGTTCCACCGCGAGCGCCGAAGACGTGGGCGCATCGGCCTGGGAACTCGACTACGCCACGAACACGACCATGTCCGGGAAGGACAAGGAATGCTCCACCGACAGCCCCTGGGTGTCGGTCTGCTTCCAGCCTTCCGGCGACATCTTCTGGGTGAGGGACAAGGAGGCGGACGGCAACCGGGTCGCCATCGAATGGCGCGACCTCTCCGGCAACCGGGTCGGCCGATGCACCGACACGCTCGGCGTCGCCGCAGACTGGACCAGCTGCAACAAGGACCTCCCCGAGGGCCACAACATCCAGTGGCGCGCAGGCCACTGGGACTTCGGCCAATGGAACTGGGACAGGGAGTTCACCACGTACGCGTGACCACCGCCCCGGCTCAAAACCCGGCCCGGCGACCCAGCGCCGGGCCGGGCATACGAGTCCCGCCGATCCCACGCCTCAGCGTGAACGGTCGGACCGGTACCAGGCCCGGCTCAGCCGCTGCCCTTCGGCCAGAACTCGGTATGGGTGGTGTAGTCGGCGGGGGAATGGGAGGCCCGGGTGCGGATGGTGGTGTCGGCGTTGGCGGGCACGGCCGCGAGCGCGGCACGCAGGGCGCTCTGCGAAGGCACCGAGACCGCGACGGCCTCAACGGGATCCGCGCCAGAGCTCGCGGGCGGATGGTCGACGGCGGCTACTGTCGTTCCCATGGCGATGAGCTTCGATACCGGCCTCCAGCTCGCGGGGGTCGTCGTTGCGGCGGCCGGCACGTACTACGCCTTTCGTCAGTACCGCCTTGCACACACCACACAGCGGGAACGCGGGGACGCTGATCGCGACGGGGGAGCGGTCGAGTTCTTCACGCTCAAGCGACACCCCGATACGACGGGCAAAGTCGTCGCCTGGTGCATCATTGCCGCCGGCGCCGTGTTCGGCTTCTGGAGCCTGGAGAACGCCGAAAGCGGTACGCAAAGCGCGATCGGGGCTGTTATTGCTCTGGCGGGCATGTTCTTCGGAGCACGGATGGTCGACAGCGCAGACGACACGATAGGAGTCGAGCTCAACGAGGCCGGCATGGTCGTGCGACGGAACTACGAACGGCCGCGTGAATGGCGAATCGCTTGGGATCAGGTCGACCATGTCGCCATAGTGCACAAATACTCCACCGAGCGTGTGGTGGTGGCCGTGCTGAAGCCGAACAGCGGCTTCGTTCCCGGTATGCCGCAGGAGCGGTATTCGAGCCGAGACGGCGGATACGAGATGTGCGATCTTCGGGAGGCAAAGCCTTCAGAGGAAGCCTTCCTGGAAGCGTTGCGGCGCTTCTCCGGCAGGGACGTCAGGAAGTGAACGATCGCGGCTCAGCGCTAGGAGCGGGTGGCGATGGCGCATCCGCCGCAAACGGTTACCCAATGCGTCCACACGGCGGCCCTCCGGCGTGCGAGCGCTGAATCGTTGCAACGCGGACCGTCCGGACGGTCGGCCGCGCTATCTGAGCATGGCGACGGGCGACGCGTTCGGGATGCCGTCGATGGGGGCGATTTCGCGGAAGCCGAAGCGCGCGTAGAGGCGTCGGTTGTCGGGAGTGGAGGCCTCCAGATAGGACGGCAAACCGGTGCGGTCGACGTACTCCAGGCGGGCCCGCAGCAGCGCCGACCCGACGCCGAGCCCCTGCTTCGCGGCACCGACGCCGATGTCTGCCAGGTACCAGTGCGGCTCGGCGGGGCGGTGGCGCTGGAGGCGGTGCTCCATGGTCATCGCGCGGGGGATCCCGGCGGCGCCGAACGCCTTGAGGAACAGCGGCATCTGGGCGAGCTCCCGGGTGAGCGCGCCGCGGCGCGCCGCGGGCGACTCCCAGGCGGCGACGCCGATGATCTGCTCGTCGCCCTCCCGGCGGGCGACGTCCACGGCACCGCGCGGTCCCGGGCCGGACCGCAGGACCGCGGTGAACAAGTGCGTCAGCTTCCGCTGCCGGTCCGCTTGGGCGGGAAGGATGCCGAGGGCGACGGGGTCGTCGGTGAAGGCGTCCGCGAGGACCGCGGCGGCGGCCGCGAATTCCTCGGGTCGGGCGGTCGTGATCGCGATCATCGCGGTGTCGGTCTCCATGGATCGGCGGTTGGACGGTCGGCACCGCCGCGTCAGGGCAGCGCGTCCAGGGCGGCGCGGACCTCGGCGGCGTCGTGGTGGCCGAGCCGGTCGAGGATCTCCAGGGCACGCCGGTAGTGGCCGCGGGCTGTGCCGGAGTCGCCCATGGCGGTGCGGTTCTCGGCCAGGTGCACGAGGGTGTCGGCGGCCCGGTACCGGTTCCCTTCGGGCCCTTCGTAGAACGCGAGGGCCCGCGCGTAGCAGTCCTCGGCCTCGGCGTTCTCGCCGCGGGCGGCGTAGACGTAGCCGAGGCTGTCCCAGCAGACGGCGAGGCCGTCGCCGTTGCCGAGCTCGCCGTACAGCCGCAGGGCCTCGCGGCAGTGCCGCTCGGCCGTGTCGTACTCGCCGACCTGGGCGAGGCTCCAGCCGATGTTGTTGAGCGAGTCGGCCTGCCCGTTGCGGTCGCCGAGCCGCTCGTACCGCTCCAGCGCGGCGACGTTGCACGCCGCCGCGTCCCGGTGGCGGCCCTGGAGGTAGTCGATGTAGCCGCGGTTCTTCAGGATCGCGGCCTCCCCGTTCGCGTCGCCGATCTCCTCGAAGACGCCCAGCGCCAGCGCGAAGCGGGCGCGCACCTCGTCGAATTCGTGGAGGTGCCCGTGGACGCGCCCGATCTTGCGGTGCGAGACCGCCTGCCAGCGCCGGTTCCCGAGCCGCTCGGCCGCACCGAGGGCGAGCGCCTCGATCTCCATCCAGGTGCGCCACCGGTTGCGGCGGTGGAGGGTCTCGCCGACGGTCCACACCAGCGGCCACAGCAGGTCGTCCCAGCCGTGGTCCGCGCACCGCCGGACCAGCGCGAGGATCGCGGCGGTCTCGGTGTCGAACCACTGCTGCGCGTCGGCGGAGGTCTTCAGGTCCGGGAGCGTGACGCCGGGCCCGGCCTCGGGCAGGTCGATCGGGGGCCGCCCGGGGACCAGCAGCAGCGTCGCCGCGTGCGCGGTGTGCATGTGGTGGAGGACGAGCCGCCGCAGCGCGGCGTCGCGGCGCCGGGGCGGGTCGGTCAGCTCGGTCAGCTCAACGGCGCACGCGCGCAGCAGGTCGTGCGTGTCGTGCCGGCCCGGGGCGGTCTCGGCGGCGAGCTGCGTGGCCGCGAGCTCGTTGAGGAGGCAGGTCGTCTCGGCGGCGGGCCGTCCGATGAGGCTGGCGGCGGCCTCGACGCCGAGGGACGATCCGGGGGCGAGTGTGGTCAGGCGGAACAGCCGCGCGGCGTCGCGGCGGACGGACCGGTAGGACCACGACAGGATCGCGCGGACCCCGGTGTCGGCCTCGCCGGTGTCGAGCGCGTCGAGCCGGTAGCGCCCGAGCAGATGGCGGGCGAGGTCGGCGAGGGGCAGCGAGGGGTCGGCCTCGGCGCGGGCGGAGGCGACCGCGAGCGCCAGCGGCAGTCCCGCGCACGCGTCGATGATCGCCTGCGCCGCTTCGGGTTCGCGTTCGAGCGCGGCGGTGCCGAGGCGGGCGGCGAGCAGCCGGTGCGAGTCCCGGGCGTCCATCGTCGCCAGGCCGACCGAGACGGCGCGGTGCGAGACCAGCAGGCCCGTCAGCGAGTTCCGGCTGGTGATGAGCGTCAGGGCGCCGCCGGTCCCGGGGATGAGCGGGCGCACCTGGGCCGTGTCGCGCGCGTTGTCGAGGACCACCAGGATTCGCAGGTCGGCGGTGACGGTGCGGAAGAGCCCGGCGCGGGCGTCGAGTCCTTCGGGGATCTCGCGGGGCGGCACGCCGAGCGCCTGGAGGAACCGGGCGAGCACGTCGGCGGGGTCGGTCGGGGCGGCCTGCGGGCTGAACCCGTGCAGCTCGGCGTACAGCTGCCCGTCGGGGTACTCGCCCGCGATCCGGTGCGCCCAGTGGATCGCGGTCGTGGACTTCCCGACGCCGCCGGTGCCGGTGAGCACGCGCACCGGCCGGTCGGAGCCGGTGAGCCGGTCCAGCGCGTCGTCGCGGCCGATGAAGACCGCGGGGCCGGCGGGGAGCTGCCTGGGGACGGTCGGCGGCGGCGTGCGCGGCGGGAGCGCCGACAGGGCCCGCCCGGCGAGGAGGTCGGCGTGGAGCCGCCGCAGGTCCGGCCCGGGATCCGCGCCGAGGGCGTCCGCGAGCGCGGCCCTCGCCGCGTCGAACCGGTCGAGGGCCTCGGCGCCGCGCCCGCTGCGGTCGAGCGCCACCAGCAGTCGCGTCCACAGCGTCTCGCGCAGCGGGTGGAGCGCGACCAGCCGCTCCAGCTCGGCCACCGCCGCCTCGTGGCGGCCCTCGGCCAAGTCGAGGTCCACGCGCCGTTCGACGGCTTCGAGCCGCAGCGCCTCCAGCCGCGGCGCGACCGTGCCGGTGAGCCAGTGGCAGCCGATGTCCTCGAAGGCCTCGCCCCGCCACAGCGCGAGCGCGGCCTCCAACTGCGCGCGGTCGCCCGCGGCCCGCGCCTGCCGCTCGAACCGGGCGGCGTCCACGTCGTCGTCGCACGCGTGGAGCACCAGCCCGTGCGGGCCGCCGCCGATCCGGTCGGCGCCGATGAGGTCGCGCAGCCGCCCCGCGTAAGTCTGGAGGGTGCGCCGCAGGTGGCCGGGCTCGCCGTCGTCCCAGATCGCCTCGCCCAGGCGCCCGTAAGGCACCACGCGCCCCGGCGTGAGCGCGAGGATCGCGAGCAGCGAACGGAGCCGCCCCGCCGTCACTTCGACGGTCGCACCGCCGCGGCGGACCGCGAGCGGACCCAGGAGTCCGATCGTGAGCTCGTCTTGGGAATCGTCCATGGTGTCCGCCAAGCCTAGGACCGCAGCACGAACTGCGTACAACGTACCCCCTAGTGTCGCGAACAGCGGCCGGGACCAGGCATGAGGCGCCCGTGAGAGCCGGATGACGCGCGCCGGGGGTCCCATTGGTCCCGATGAACGGCAACGGTACCGGCGCGGCTCCGCCCGAGCGGCGACACGAGGGGCGCACAGGCCCCGGCAGGACGGGGTTCCGCGAGGTCTTCGCGAGCGGCGAGTTCCGGGTCCTGTGGCTGGCGCAGGCCCAGTCGCGCATCGGCGACCAGCTCGCCCGCGTGGCGCTGGCGCTGCTGGTGTTCGACCGGACGTCCTCGGCGGCGATGACCGCACTGGTCTACGCGCTCACGTTCCTCCCGCCGCTCCTGACGGCGCCCCTGCTCGCCGGGCTCGCCGACCGCTACTCGCGCCGCACCGTCATGGTCGCGGTGGACCTGATCCGCGCCGTCCTCATCGCCCTCATGGCCGTGCCCTCGATGCCGCTGCCGGTCCTCATGGTCCTGGTGACGCTCGCGACCTGCCCGCAGCCGCTGTTCTCGGCCGCGCGCAACGCGACCCTCCCGCAGGTCCTGCCCGACGGCCGCTTCGCGGTCGGGATGAGCGTCATCACCGCGACCGACGGCCTCGCCCAGATCGCCGGGTTCACCGTCGGCGGGCTCCTCGTCGCCGCCACCGGCGACCCGCACCTCGTCCTCGCACTCAACGCGGGCACGTTCGCGCTCTCGGCGGGCCTGCTGCGCTGGGGCATCGGCCCGCACCGCCCCGAGCCCTCCGACGAGACCGGGCGCGGCGGGTTCGCGCTCGCCGGCGTGCGGTTCGTCTTGCGCGACCGCACGCTCCTCGGGCTCGCCTCACTCATGTGGATCTTCGGTTGCTTCGTGGTCCCCGAAGCGCTGGCGGTCCCCTATGCGGCCGAGATCGGCGCCGGCGAGGAGGCCGTGGGCTTCCTCATGGCCGGCGACGTGATCGGCATGGCCGTGGGCGCGGTCGCCTTCGCCAAAACCGGGGTCCGTTGGCGACGACGGCTGCTCGTCCCGCTCGCAGCGGCGACGGGCCTGCCGCTCATGGCGACCGCGCTCACTCCCGGCGTCCCGGCCACGGTCGCCCTGTGGGCCGCCGCCGGGTTCCTCGGCACCTACATGGTGATCGCGCAGATCGCGTTCACCGGCCTCG
Source organism: Glycomyces artemisiae (assembly GCF_003002955.1). GTDB lineage: Bacteria > Actinomycetota > Actinomycetes > Mycobacteriales > Micromonosporaceae > Glycomyces > Glycomyces artemisiae. Next base: position 113,612 of record NZ_PVTJ01000007.1, on the reverse strand, counting down.
TCCCCGACCACATGCGGGCCCGCGCCATCGCGTTCGCCTCGGCGGGCCTCCAGACCGCGCAGGGTCTCGGGGTCCTGTTCGGCGGCCTGCTCGCCGAGGCCCTCCCGCCGTCCTCGGCGATCGCGGTCAGCGCCGCGGTCGGGACGGCCGCCGCGCTCACCGTCGGCATCGCCGCCCGGCTCGGCCGCGTCGACCACGAAGCGCCCGAACCTGCTGCACCGGTCCGCTCATGAAGGCGCGCGACGACAGCGGGGACACCGGATCTGCCGCACCGAGACTCCCGCCCCGAACCCGGGGCGGGTCCGCCGAGCAGGGGAGGAGGTGCGCCATGCGAGGACGCGACTACTAGTGCCCGGCCGCGGGCGGCCGTCGTGGGTTGACACCGTCCGGCGGCTCCAGCTGCCGACGGCGGGCCGACGCCGCGGCCTTTGGGGACACTCGCCGTCCGCGACGCTGTTCCCGCGGACGCAGATCGGCGGCCCGCCTCGATGAGGCGGGCCGCCGATGTCGTGCGCGGGCCTAGAAACCGCCCGCGGCCAGGACCTCCCGGTGGACGACGGTCCGGTCGTAGTCGACCAGGACCGCCTGCGCCTCGGGCTCGACCACGGCCGTGTCGAACCGCTCGCCCGCGAACGAGCGGATCGCCTCGATCGACTCCCAGAACGTCAGGACGACCAGCTCGCGGACCGGATCGCCCGCGGCGCCGCCCAGGGCGAGGTGGGCGCCGCGGAAGCCGGGCTGCCTGCCCAGCTCGGCGAGCAGCACGTCCTCGAAATAGCGCTGGTAGGCGTCGGCGCCCTCTTCCGTGGCCCGCGCCGACCAGGTCCGCAAGATCATCCCGGTGCTCCGTCTCTCAGGGGGTGTGGACAGCATGATCACTCCTCGTCTCGTCTCAGGGCTCTCAGTGCGTCACGTGACGAAGACCGCCGCGACGCAAGGGCCCGTGCTGATATCGGCCGCCCCGATACTCGCGCCGACCGGTCCGCCGCCGGCGGCGCCCGCGGCCGTCGCGGTGACGCCACCGGACGCGTCGGAGGCGAACTCCTCCACGACCAGGCCGGGCGGGTCGCCGGCCAGCTCCTCGACCGCGGCCTGGACCGCGCTCTCCGAACCCTCGCAGACGAATTCCATCGCTCCGGCGGCGTCCCCGGCGTTGACCGCGTCGACCAGGTCCACGATGACCTGCTCGACCGGTGTGGACGCCGCGACGCCCGAGCCGCTGCCTCCGGAGTCGGCAGGGGCGGACGTCTCGTCGGCGGTCGCGGCCGTGGTGTCCCCGATGCCGCCGTCACTGCTGCCGCCACCGCTCTGCCCGCCGCACGCGGCGAGCACGAGGCCCGCCGCGAGCAGGCAGGCGCCGAGCGGGAGCAGCCTCGCGTGCTTCATGATCGGCACTCGCCGGACGACTACTCGGGCGCCTCTTGCAGCGCCCGGACCTCGATCCGCGAACCCAGCGCGGCCGAGGCCTGCTCCGCCCAGCCCAGCGCCTGCTCCTGGTCCGGGACGTCGATGATCCAGAACCCGCCGACGTACTCGGCCGCCGTCACGAACGGCCCCGGCACGCGCACGGGCACGTCCCCGGTGGCGTCGACGGTGACCGCCGTCGACGGCGGCTGGAGGCCGCCCGCGGAGACGAAGGCCCCTGCCTGCTCAAGGCCGCTGTTGAACGCGCCAACGGCGTCCATCATCGCTTGCAGCTCAGCGGGATCGATATCCTGCATCGACTCCATCGTCGGCTCCTCTTCGGACCCGTGCGGGACGGTGAGGAAGTACTGGGGCATGACGCCGCTCCGTTCTGTTCACTGGAAAGATCCCCGAAGCGAGTCCGAGACTCGCCGGGCTCTGAAAGTCAAGAGCCGACCGCTCTCACACCCGCCTCAAACCGACCTCATCCCAGCTCACAGGCTATATCCGGCGACGCTTGCGGCGCTGGCCCTCGCCAAGTGCGACCTCGCCCGCTGGAGCGGCGACCGCGACGAAGCGTACCGGCAGATCGCCGCCATGACGGCCCTGCTCGGCGCGGACGGCGATGGCAGCCACGTCCGCGTCGTGATCCGCGACCGCCTCGGCTACCTCGCCGAGGGGCTCGGCGAGGCCCGCGCGCACCGCGAAGCGGGCTACCGCGCGGCGTTGGAGACCGGGCACACGCCGCTGATCGCGCTGTCGCTCATCGGCATCGCGGACCTGGCGCTGCGCCGCGGCGACGACGGGGCCGCCGCCCGAATGCTCGCGGCGAGCGACGCGCTCGACGGCCTGCCCGACTACCACTCCCATCCGGACGTCGCCGCGAGCAGGCGCGCCGCCCGGACCCGGCTCGGCGAGACGCGCTTCGCCGAGGCCACCGCTGCCGGACGGCTTGAGGACTGGCGCGAGGCGGCCGAGGCGGTGCTCGCCCTGCTAGCCGAAGCGTCCTCCCGCATCGGACAGGGAGGGGGCCGAAGGGGCAGTGAAGGCGTGACACTTGTTCGTGCCACGCCTTGGATGTCTTGTTTGACCTGGTAGCGGAGCCATAACTCCGTTTGGGTAGCCCGGGAAGGCGGCGGACCCACTCTTTCATTACATTGTGGGCTGAAACAGCGTTATCCGTGTCAGTGCGTTGCGGATCGGGGGGCTGCGGAGGTTTCGTCCGACACCGCTTGTCGGCGAGTTCTGACACCGCCAGGCACGTGTCGGTGCCGCGGATGTTGGTTTGCGTCGACACCACCTGTCCGCCCCGTGTCCCTGGCGCGACGAAGATCTGCTTGCGCGGTAATCGGTCTTCCTGCAACACCTCGCGGGCCCCTCAGTGTTCGCTGCTGAAGAACCGCAGCAACAGCGGGCCGACGATCTGTGGGTCGACGACGTGATCCGGCCCCTTGAGGGTCTCCCGTTGAGCGTGGGGTAGGAGGTCTGCAAGCTCGTCGGCTGCGCGGTCGAAGAAGTCCGAGGGCAGGCCTGCCATGTAGGAGACCGTGATCGGTCCTCCGGTGGTGACCAGGACCGGTTGGGTGACCGTTGCCAGTCGATCGGCCGGCAACTGGTAGCGGTTGAGGAAGAGGCTGTCGTGGACCAGCGTGGGCGCGAGGGCGACCGAATCCGCCCAATGCTCCGTCTGCTTGCCTGCCGCTTTCCTGGCCGCAATGTTGTCGTCGGAGGCGCCGGTCATGCGCATGAACAGTTCGAGAACCTCCTCGTCTCGCCCGGCGTCGAAGGCGCGTTGGGTGTCTGCGACGTACTCCTCGAATCGCGGGCGTATGTCGTCCCCGACCGCGTAGGGCACCTCCCACACGGCGATCGTGTCGATGGCTGACCCGGCCGCGGCGGCTTCCAGCGCCAGCGCGCCACCAGAGGACGCCCCGAACAGGTGTGCCGAGCCGCCCGCCTCCGCGATCAACGCATCCAGGTCCTCGATCTCCTTTTCCACGGCGTAGGGCTCGGTGAAGCCGCTCGCGCCGCGTCCCCGACGGGCATAGTTGTAAACCGTGAAGTGCTCGGCGAGAGCAGGTATCAAGGGAGCGTTCTCGGCCCCGTCGTCCTGTGCGCCGCCTACCAGGATGACAGCCGGGCCGCTTCCCTTCCGGTCGTAGGCGATGGTGGTGCCATCGTTCGATGTCACGCGAAAGGCCATCTCGTTCATCTCACATCTCCGTTCGAGAGGTTTGTCTCAGCGCCTGAGCAGCGTGCCGACGACGACCTCGGTGCGCGACCACCGCGCCCTTGCGATCACGGCCGCCACGACGAGAAGGGCGAGCGGCATCCAAGGGCTCTGCTCGAGCACGAACTGATCGGTGATGACAGCACCGGTCAACAATGCCGCCAACCCGAGACTGGCCAGGCCCGCCAGAGCCGGGATCAGAAGGCCAACCCCTCCCGCGACCTCCAGCGCTCCGACCAGGTACCGGAGCCACTGGCCAGCCCCGATGTCGGCGAACATGTCCACCATGACCGGGTCGCCGGCGAGCTTCGAGATTCCGCCGCCGGCGATGATCGCCGCCAGTGCGACTTGCAGAATCCAGACCCCGATGCTGCTCGCCCGCCCGGGCGTGTGCGCAACGGTTTCCGAGCTGTTCTTGGGGGTGGTGCTCATTCGGCTCTCCTTGCCGCGTCCGGGTCTGGCCAACTAGTCAAGTTTGATTACTTGGTCAAAGTACACGAGGAGGAGCATCTAGTCAAGATTGATTAGGGGACCGTTCGCCACGAACCCGGATCATCGGCCATGGTGTAAGCGCCCTCAGAGAGTCGTTTGCTCAGGCTCTTCGCCCACTCCAGTTCGGTGCGTGCATGTCCCGCCCACAGTTCAGCCTGATCGCGGACGTGCTCGGGGATGTCCCGATTGGGGTGCTCCTGCCACTTGGCCTGTTGTACGAGCTCCGCTTCCAGGCGCGCGATCCGCTCGTTGACGTGCGCGATGGCATCTGTCCTGGTCAGCATGGGCAACATGGCGATGGACGCGTCGAGCATGGTGGGGTCGTGGGTGCGCCGTAGACCGTCGCGGACCAGTTCGACTATCTCGTCACGTCCCCGAGCTGTCAGGCGGTACAGAACGCGCTCCGGCCCGGAGTTGCCAGGCTCGGCATGTTCGGTGAGGAGGCCATCAGCCGCCGCCTTCTTCAGCGCGTGATAAATCGAACCGGGCTTGATCTTGGCCCAAATCTCCGCACGCCAGCTCTGCAGTTCGGACCGCACCTGGTAGCCGTGCGCGCCGCCGGAGAGGTGCACGATACCGAGCACCAGGAGCCTCGTCGCCGACATGCGCCCACCTCCGCTCAACCTGCTCGGACTCGCTCCGGTTGCGCGCCCGCCAGGATAGTGTCAACTCCCACCAACCCTAGGGTGCCCTCCTGGCCCGGGTGGTGTCAGCACTGACCTACCAACGGTGCTGGTGGAGACCTCCAAAACCAGTTGCGTGTGTCTGGGAGAACCGCACCGGCGACAGGAGCGTAATCAGCCCGTCCTCGTCGTCATCGGTCGAGCGAAGTGACGGCCCGTTCGCGACCGAACGCCTCCCAGGCGCTCTCACGCGCCCGGCGCTCAGCGCGGTGGTCCAACAGAACTTGGAGCCCACAAGCTGAACCATGAGGTTTGCGTCGTCGATACACTGCCCCGCTGCAGAAAAACCTGGCATTGCATGGTGAGTGCGCTGACCCTACAAGTGTGCTATCCGCCCGACCTGATCTCGGCTGCGATCTCGTTGCCAGTGGAGTCATATACAGCCCAAACCCGGAAATCTGGAAGATTCTCGTGTTGTTGCAGGTCGTCGGAGGGTGTGGGTCTGTGGTGGTAGCCCGGGTGGGATTCGAACCCACACTGTACGGGTTTTGAATCCGTCTTCTCTGCCAGTTGGAATACCGGGCCGGGGTCCTGCCTGTGCGGGGCGGGGCCGGTGTGAATGATACCTGGGGGGCGGTCGGGACGGGGGATGGGTCAGGTCAGTTGGGTTCTGAGGTCGGCGGCGGCGGAGAGGGTGGGGGCGAGGGCAGTGCGGTCGGCGGGGGAGAGGGGGACGGCGGCGAGGCGGTCGAGGAGTTCGAGGGCGCGGGGGCGGTCGTCGGTGCGGGCGGCGAGGTCGGCGCGGTAGGCGAGGGCTTCGGCGAGTTCGACGGCGGGGGTGTCGGCGGCGGCTTTGGCGAGGGTCGCGTCGAGGACCTTGGCGGCTTGGGCGGTGTCGCCTTTGGCGTCGCCCAGGACGATCGCCCGTTCGAGGAGCTTGCCGAGCTTGCTGACGCGCTGGGGAGCCGCCTCCTCGTCCTCGTCGGCCGGGAAGAAGCGGATCACGTTGCCTCCCGGGTCGACCAGGGAGAAGCCCGCGCGGTTGCCGGTGTTGGCGCGCTTGCGGGGGCGGGTGACGCGGGGGATGCCAGCGACGAGGAGCTTGCCGTGCTCGGCGCGCATGCCCGCGGCGAAGCGGTCGAAGAGGGCGCCGGTGTCGGGGACGATGACGATGCAGGTGCCGTAGGTGTTCTCGGGGTCGAGGTCGTCGACGCCGTAGAAGTGGAGCTGGATGTCGTCCATGACGACCACCGTGTACGGGTTCGGCCGGGTCTGGTGGAGCGTCTCGGTGAAGCCGAGCATCCGGTAGAACGCGGCGGTTTCGTCGATGGATCGGCAGGGGAGCAGGGGGATCGTCTTCTCACCGGTCATGCGGAGGCTCCTGTTCGATTGCGGCGCTGAGGGTGTCGAGGAGGGCTCGGGCGGCGTCGACCGCGTCGGGGTCGAGGCGTGCGGCGAGGCGGTCGGCCCATTCGGCATGGCGGCGTTCGACGTCGGCGAGCGCGCGCAGGCCCGCGGGCGTGGGGGCGATGAGCTTCGCGCGGCGGTGGCGCGGGTTGTCGCGGAGCTCGGCGAGGCCGTCGCGGACGAGGGCGTCGGCCGTCTGCTGGACGCTCTGGCGGCGCAGCCCCATGAGGCGGGCCGCGTCGGCGACGGTGCGCGCCTCGGTGTCGACGACGCCGAGGACCTGCCAGCGCGCGCTGGTGAGCCCCGCGGGCCGCGCGAGGTCGTCCCCGGCGGCGATGAGCGCGCCGTTGGCGCGGAACACGCCGATGATCAGCTCGGACAGCGCGAGCGCGCGCGGACTCAGTTCCTCCACGCGCGCAAGGCTAGCAGCACTTGACAGGTACCTGTCAATCGAGTCGGCGGGCCTCCGGATCGGGCCCCTGGGCGGCCCGGCCGCCGTCCACGGGAAGGACCGCCCCGGTGACGAACGAGGCGGCGTCGGAGAGGAGGTACGCCACGGCGTCCGCGACCTCGGCGCCCTCGCCCGCCCGGCCCAGCGGGTGCAGTTCCCGCATCCGCCGCGCGAAGGCCGCGCGGTCGGGCACGGCGTCCATCCGCTCGGTCGCGATCGACCCCAGCGCGACCGCGTTGACCCGGATGCCGAGCGGTCCGTAGTCCACCGCGAGCGCCCGCGTGAGCCCCTCGACCGCGGCCTTCGCCGTCGCATACGGGAGCGCGCCGCCGACGGCGCGCTGCGCCTGGTGCGAGGACACGTTGACGACCGCCCCGCCCGTCCCGGCGGCCAGGAACGCCCGCACCGCCGCGCCCGCGCCCGCCAGGCACGGCTGGAGGTTCGCCCGGATCAGCTCCGCGACCGCCGCGCCGCCGGCCTCGTGCAGCCACGCGTCGCGGAACACCGCCGCGTTGTTCACCCAGCCGCGCAGCGTCCCCAGGGACGCCGCGGCCTCCGCGGCCCGGGCGGCGACCGCGTCCTCGCCGGCGTCGCCCACGACCACCGCCGCGCGTCCGGCCGCGGCGAGCGGCTCCAGCCACGGCACCGGCGCCGTCTCCACCACCACGACCGCGTCCCCGCCGCCGAGCAGCCGCTCCGCGACCGCCCGCCCGACCCCGCGCCCGCCGCCCGTCACGACCACTGCCCGTCCCATGCGTCGAGCCTAAGCCGACGACGTCGCAGGCGATGCGGGCCAGCGTCCGCGTCGCCCAGCGGGTCACCGCGGGGTTGGACTCCGCGTAGTACCAGGCGGCGCCGATGGACTGGACGAACGCGAAGGCACGGGCGCGGTCCCATTCGGATTCGGCGGGGGCGAGGGCGTCGCGGAAGGTGCGGCGCGGGCCCGCGTCGAGGAGGTGCCAGGCGGCGATGAGGTCCAGGGCCGGGTCGGCGGGGCCGAGGCCGCCCACGTCGAGGACGCCGACGAGGCGGCCCTCGCTCAGGAGCACGTTGCCGGGGATGAGGTCGCTGTGGCTCATCACGTCGGGCGCCGTGCCGCGCGGCAGGTCCCGCATCCCGGACCACAGGCGGCGCATGAGCGCCACGTCGAGCAGCCCCTCGCTTTCGCTGAGGCACCGCTGCACCCACTCCTCATGGGTCGCGAGCACGCCGCCCCGGCCGCTCCCGGAGAAGCGGCGGCCCTCGGTGGGAATCGCCCGCACGTCGCGGACGAACTCGGCCAGGTCCGCCGCCAATCCATGGGACGCACCGGGATCGCCCTCCGCCGTCTCGCCGGGCAGCCACGTCTGCACCGACCACGGCAGCGGATACCCCGCGCCCGGCGCGCCGATCGCCAGCGGCTTCGGCGTCGGGAAACCCGTGCGGCCCAGCAGCTCCCGGGCCGCGTCGGCCTCAGCTTCGAGCGCGCGCCGCGCCTGCGCCGGGTCGGCCGGCTGGAGCGGGAACCGCGCGGCCAGGTCCTCGCCGACGCGGAAGATCGCGTGCACCGTCCCCGACGAGGCCACCGGGGACACCGGCAGGCCCCGCCACCGCGGGAACTGGGCGTCGATCAGCTCCTGAACTGCGGCAACGGGAACGAACAGCTGGTCGTCGTGCATCTGCATGCGCAGAGCCTCGCACCGCCCGGCCCGGGCGGCAACCGGGTTTCCCGGGACCGGAGGATGGCGGGCACAGTGGAGGTGTGGGAGCCTGGAGGAGTTCACCCCTGGGCGTTGAGGAGACCGGAATGTCGTCGGCGCAAGCGAAGGATGAGATCCGACACCGCGTGTGGTCGCTCCTGGAGCGCCAAGGCGCCGCCGAAGGGGACCCGGCCGGGCGCATACCCCGCTTCCAAGGCGCGCGCGAAGCCGCCGAGCGCCTCGCCGCCACCGACCACTGGCGCGGCGCCAACGCCGTCAAGGTCAACCCCGACCGCGCCCAGCACCAGGTGCGCGCGCTGGCCCTCGGCGCCTCCAAGGCCACTTACATGGCCGTTCCGAAACTCGCGCTCGACCAGCCGTTCTACCTGCTGAACTCGCTGCTGCCGAGCTACACGCCCGACGAGGCCGCCACCCGCGACGCCGCCGAGGCGCACAGCCTCCTCGTCGGCGTCGAGGCGATGCAGAGGCTCGACCTGGTCGTCTCCGGCTCCGTCGCCGTCAACCGCGACGGCGCCCGGATCGGCAAGGGCCGCGGGTACGCCGACATCGAGTACGGGATGCTCACCGAGGCCGGGCTCATCGACGACCGCACCGTCATCGCCACCACCGTCCACGACCTCCAGGTGCTCGACGAGCCGATCCCCGAGGAGCCGCACGACTTCCGCGTCGACCTCGTCGTCACCCCGACCCGGATCATCCGCTGCCCCCGCACCCGCCGCCCGCACGGGCTCCACAAAGACCGGCTCACCGCCGAGCAGCTCGCCGAGATCCCGCTCCTCGACGCGCTCATGGCGAACACCCGCGGCGGCCCCGGTGAGGGGTAGTGCGGCTCACGTTTCGGCCCTGGCGTCCGAAACGCTCGCCATAGGAACGTGCGGACGTAACACGCGGCGGCTAAGCTAGCGTCCGGACGTGCCGCGATTCCCGCACGACCCACCGTCCAGACGCGCATGAAAGGTACGGACCCGCATGACGAGCAAGGCCGCCGAGGAGCCGCGCAAGCGCGTGCTCATCGCCGAAGACGAGGGGCTCATCCGCCTCGACCTGGCCGAGATGCTCACCGAGGAGGGCTATGAGGTGGTAGCCGAGGCCGCCGACGGCGAAGCCGCCGTGCGCCTCGCCCAGGAGCACCTGCCCGACCTGGTCATCTGCGACATCCAGATGCCTATCATGGACGGTCTCCAGGCCGCCGAGAAGATCGTCTCCGCGCGCATCGCGCCGGTCGTGATCCTCACCGCCTTCTCCCAGCGCGACCTCATCAGCCGGGCCACCTCCGCCGGGGCCATGGCCTACCTGGTCAAGCCCTTCCAGAAGTCCGACCTGGTCCCCGCGATCGAGCTGTCGCTCACGCGCTTCGCCGAGATGACCGCCTTGGAGAAGGAGGTCGAGAACCTCACCGAGCGGCTCGAAGTCCGCAAGCTCGTCGACCGCGCCAAGGGCCTCCTCATGACCCAGTACGGCATGGCCGAGCCCGACGCGTTCCGCTGGATCCAGCGCGCCGCCATGGACCACCGCCTGTCCATGCGCGCCGTCGCCGAGCGCGTCATCGCCGAAGCCGAGCAGAAGGAAGCCCAGGAAGCCGAGTAGGCGACCCGAGTTCTGAGGGGCCCGCGATCCGCCGGATCGCGGGCCTCCGGCGTGCTGCGGCCACGCCGTCGCCGGACTTGCCCCGATCCTGTCGGACCCACTCGATAGGCTCGGGGGCGTGACCGCTTCGCAATCCCGCCTGCTCCTGATCGACGGCCATTCGATGGCCTACCGCGCGTTCTTCGCCCTGCCCGCGGAGAAGTTCGCCACCGACGACGGGCAGGTGACCAACGCCGTCTACGGCTTCGCCTCGATGCTCATCAACCTGCTCAAGGCCGAGAAGCCCACGCACGTCGCGGTCGCCTTCGACGTCTCCCGCCACTCGTTCCGCACCGACGAGTACGCCGCCTACAAGGACGGCCGCGGCGCCACGCCCGACGAGTTCAAGAGCCAGATCCCCATCATCAAGCAGCTCCTCGACGCCTTCGGCATCGCCTGGCTCACCAAGGAGACCTTCGAGGCCGACGACATCATCGCCACCCTCGCCACCCAGGGCGAGGCCGCCGGGCTCGCCACCCTCATCTCCTCGGGCGACCGCGACGCCATCCAGCTCGTCAACGACGCCGTCACCCTCCTCTACCCGGTCAAGGGCGTCACCGAGCTCGCCCGGTACACGCCCGAGGCCGTCGAGGAGAAGTACGGCGTCACCCCCGAGCGCTACCGCGACCTCGCCGCCCTCGTCGGCGAGAAGGCCGACAACCTCCCCGGCATCCCCGGCGTCGGCCCCAAGACCGCCGCGAAGTGGATCACCAAGTACGGCTCCCTCGACGGCCTCGTCGCGAAGGCCGACGAGATCACCGGCAAGGCCGGGCAGAGCCTGCGCGACCACCTCGACGACGTCATGCGCAACCACCGCCTCAACCGCCTCGTCACCGACGTCGAGCTCGACAAGGCCGTCGCCGACCTCGAATGGCACGGCTGGGACGTCGCCGAGACCAACAGCCTCTTCGACGCCCTCCAGTTCCGCGCCCTCGGCGACCGGCTCAACGCCAACCTCGCCGACAAGGCCGTCGGCGCCGCCGTCGCCCCCGTCGCCGAGACCGCCCAGGTCGAGACCGCCGTGCTCGTCCCCGGCGGCCTCGCCGCCTGGCTCGGCGAGCGCACCGGCGACGTCGCCGTCGCCTTCACCGGCACGTTCGCGTCCGGCGCCGGGTCCTTCGACACGATCGCCCTCGCCGAAGGCGGCCAGGCCCTGTGGTTCGAGCCCTCGCAGCTCGACGCCGAGGACGAGCGGTCCTGGACCGCCTGGCTCGCCGACCCCCGCAAGCCGAAGCTCGTCCACGACGCCAAGGCGTTCCTGTGGGGCGCCGACGCCGCGGGCTGGCCCGAGCCCGCCGGGCTCAAGGCCGACACCATGATCGCCGCGTACCTCCTCAAGCCCGAGCAGCGCTCCTACGCGCTCGGCGACCTCGCCATGCAGTACCTCGGCCGCGAACTGGAGACCGCCCAGACCGCCGCCGACGACGGCGCCCTGTTCAGCGACGCCGCACTCGCCGGCCAGCCCGCGGACGACGACACCGCCCGCGTCAACGCCGACTGCACCGCCGCCGCGGTCGTCGCCGAACTCGCCGCCGAGCAGTCGAAGCGCCTGGAGCAGCGCCACCAGGCCGCGCTCGCCGACGACCTGGAGTTCCCGATCATCGGCGTGCTCGCGCGCATGGAGATCACCGGGATCGCCGCCGACGAGGGCCACTTCGCCGACATCGAGTCCGGGTTCGCCGCGCAGTCGAAGGACGCCACCGACCGCGCCCACGAGATCGTCGGCCGCCCCTTCAACGTCGGCTCGCCCAAGCAGCTCCAGGAGATCCTCTTCGAGGAGCTGAAGATGCCGAAGACCAAGCGCACCAAGACCGGGTACACCACGAACGCCGAGGCGCTCCAGCAGCTCCTGGTCAAGACCGGCCACCCGCTCCTGGAGCAGCTGCTGCGCTTCCGCGACGTCGAGAAGCTCAAGCAGATCGTCGCCACGCTGCGCGCCACGATCCAGACCGACGGGCGCATCCACACCACGTTCCACCAGACCGTCGCCGCCACCGGGCGCCTCTCGTCCGCCGACCCGAACCTCCAGAACATCCCGGTCCGATCCGAGGCCGGGCGCGCGATCCGCGCCGGGTTCGTCGTCTCCGAGGGCTTCGAGTCGCTCATGACCATCGACTACAGCCAGATCGAGATGCGGATCATGGCGAGCCTCACCGGCGACGAAGGCCTGATCGACGCGTTCATCGCGGGGGAGGACATCCACTCCGCGGTCGCCGCGAAGGTCTTCGGCGTGGGCCTCGGCGAGGTCTCCGCCGAGCACCGCCGGAAGATCAAGGCCATGTCCTACGGCCTCGCGTACGGCCTGTCGACGTACGGCCTCAGCCAGCAGCTCGGCATCTCCAACGAGGAGGCGCAGCAGCTGTCGGACGACTACTTCGCGCGCTTCGGGAAGGTCCGCGACTACCTGCACCGCGTCGTCGAGGAGGCCCGCAAGACCGGGTACACCGAGACGATCATGGGCCGGCGCCGCTACTTCCCGGACCTGACCTCCGACAACCGCCAGCTCCGCGAGATCGCCGAGCGCGCCGCCCTGAACGCGCCGATCCAGGGCTCCGCGGCCGACATCATGAAGACCGCGATGCTCGGCGTCGACCGGGCGCTGCGCGAGGCGAAGCTCGACTCGCGGGTCATCCTCCAGGTCCACGACGAGCTCGTGTGCGAGGTCGCACCGGGCGAGGCGGAGCGGCTCGAATCACTCGTGCGGGAGCAGATGTCCAACGCCGCCACGCTCGCCGTGCCGCTGACGGTCGCCGCGGGCTTCGGCTCGTCGTGGGAAGACGCTGCCCATTAGCGGTGTCCGTGGACACCAGCCCCTGGCCCGGACTGGCGTGGCATTATCGCGCACGGTAATCTGGACGGGCCTGGGCTTGTCCGCGTCCTCAGCATGGAGCAGGACGCCGCCGGCGGCAAGGGCGGCCCGGGACTGAACCGCGAGTGCGCGCGTCCCCAGGGCGCGGGCGCGAGCCCACGAATGATACGTATCCGGAGCACCAGCCCACATGACGAGCAGCATCGAGGCCACCTCGAGCAACGCTGAGAACAGCACCACGGTCGACGAGAATCTGTCCGACGAGGAGCTCCTCGCCGCGATCGACGCGACCATCAAATACTTCAACGACGGCGATATCGTCGAAGGTACCGTCGTCAAGGTCGACCGGGATGAAGTCCTGCTCGACATCGGCTACAAGACCGAGGGCGTCATCCCCTCGCGCGAGCTGTCGATCAAGCACGACGTCGACCCTGAAGACGTCGTCGCTGTGGGCGATCACGTTGAGGCCCTCGTCCTCCAGAAGGAGGACAAGGAAGGCCGTCTGATCCTCTCCAAGAAGCGCGCCCAGTACGAGCGCGCCTGGGGCACCATCGAGAAGATCAAGGACGAGGACGGCGTCGTCCGCGGCTCGGTCATCGAAGTGGTCAAGGGCGGTCTCATCCTCGACATCGGCCTCCGGGGCTTCCTCCCCGCGTCGCTGGTCGAGATGCGCCGCGTGCGCGACCTCCAGCCGTACGTGGGCCGCGAACTCGAAGCCAAGATCATCGAGCTCGACAAGAACCGCAACAACGTGGTCCTGTCGCGCCGCGCCTGGCTGGAGCAGACCCAGTCCGAGGTCCGCACCGAGTTCCTGCACCAGCTCGCGAAGGGCCAGGTCCGCAAGGGCACGGTCTCCTCGATCGTCAACTTCGGCGCCTTCGTCGATCTCGGCGGGGTCGACGGCCTGGTCCACGTGTCCGAGCTGTCCTGGAAGCACATCGACCACCCGTCCGAGGTCGTCGAGGTCGGTCAGCCGGTCGAGGTCGAGGTCCTGGAAGTGGACCTGGACCGCGAGCGCGTCTCCCTGTCGCTGAAGGCGACCCAGGAAGACCCGTGGCGCCAGTTCGCGCGCACCCACGCGATCGGCCAGATCGTGCCCGGCAAGGTCACCAAGCTCGTCCCGTTCGGCGCGTTCGTCCGCGTCGAGGACGGCATCGAGGGCCTCGTGCACATCTCCGAGCTGGCCGAGCGCCACGTCGAGGTGCCCGAGCAGGTCGTCAAGGTCGGCTCCGACGCCATGGTCAAGGTCATCGACATCGACCTGGACCGCCGCCGGATCTCGCTCTCGCTCAAGCAGGCCAACGAGGCCTACGTCGAGAACGAGGAGCAGTTCGACCCGACGCTGTACGGCATGGCCGCGCAGTACGACGACCAGGGCAACTACATCTACCCGGAGGGCTTCGACTCGGAGACCGGCGAGTGGATGGAGGGCTTCGACGAGGCCCGCGAGGAGTGGGAGCGGCAGTACGCCGAGGCCCGCACCCGCTGGGAGGAGCACGGCAAGCAGATCGCCGAGCGCGTCATCACCGAGGCTCCGGCCAAGCCCGCCGAGGGCGAAGCCGCACCGAAGGGCGACAAGGGCGCCAAGAAGGCCACTTCCGAGAAGAAGTCGGCCCCCGCGGAGCCCCAGGGCACGCTGGCCACCGACGAGGCGCTCGCGGCTCTCCGCGAGAAGCTCGCCGGCAACTAGCAGCCGTCACTCTTTCAACTGACAGACCACTGCCCGTCCCAGGCCGTTCGCCCGGGGCGGGTAGTGTTTTATCTGTGCTTAACGTCGCATTGACCGGTGGCATCGGAGCCGGTAAGAGCACGGTCGCGAAGCAGCTCGCAGAGCTCGGGGCGCGCGTCATCGACGCCGACGCCCTCTCCCGCGAAGTCGTCGCCCCCGACACGGAGGGCCTCGCCGCGGTGGTCTCACGCTTCGGCCCCGAGGTCCTGACCCCGGAGGGCGCGCTCGACCGCGCGAAACTCGCCGAGATCGTCTTCGACTCCGCGCCCGCGCGGGCCGAACTCGAAGCGATCGTCCACCCGCGCGTCCGCGCCCGGGCCCGCGAGATCACCGACTCCCTGCCCGACGACGCCATCGTCGTCCAAGACATCCCGCTCCTGGCCGAGACCGGCCAGGCGCCCGGCTTCCACCTCGCCATCGACGTGGAGGCGCCGCGAGAGCTCCGGCTCGAACGGCTCGCCGCGCGCGGCCTCGACCGCGCCGACGCCCTCAGAAGGATCGACGCCCAGGCGTCCGACGCCGACCGCCGCGAGGTCTGCGACGTCGTCCTCTTCAACGACCACGACGTCCACGAGCTCGAACGGCGCGTGGCCCTGCTGTGGGACGAGCGCATCAAGCCGTTCGCGGAGAACCTCCAGAACGAGCGGTACGAGCCCCGGCCCGAGAAGCTCCAGCTCGTCGAGACCGACCCGGCCTGGGCGCACCGCTTCGAGCACCACGCCGCGCGCCTGCGCCGCGTCATGGGCCCCAGCGCGGTCCGCATCGACCACGTCGGCTCGACCGCCGTCCCGGGCCTGCCCGCCAAGGACGTCGTCGACATCCAGGTCACCGTGGTGTCGCTGCACATCGTCGACGCGTTCGCCGAGGCCCTCGGCGACGCCGGGTACTTCGGCAAGGTCGCCTACGACTCGCCCAAGCCCGGCCACCCGGACATCGAGCAGTGGGAGAAGCGCTTCTACGGGTCCGCCGACCCCGGCAACATCGCGCACCTCCACTTCCGGTCGATCGACGCGCCCGGCCAGCGGTACGCGCTGCTGTTCCGCGACTGGCTCCGCGCCGACGCGCAGGCCCGCGCCGAGTACGCCCGCGTCAAGGGCGTGCTCGCCGCGAAGTTCGACTCCACGCGCGAGTACACCGAGGCCAAGGAGCCCTGGTTCGACCGCGAGGGCTGGCCCCGCGCCAACCGCTGGGCCGAGGAGCACGGCTGGCACGCGCCGCTCTGCTAGCGACCGGACACGGACAGGACCCGCGAGCGTCTCGCGGGTCCTTTGTCGTGTCCGGTCCCGCCATCGGTGACCCGCGGTGATAGCCGGATGACGGAAAATGCCGTTCCTACTGCGGTGTCCGATTCTGTTACGATGAACAGTCGCGTTCGATTGCCGATCGACGACACCCCTCCCGACCCGGCCGCGGATACCGGCGATTCGCGGGCGAGTCCGGTCCGACTCTTCGACCACCACAGAAAGTCACCAGACCACAATGGATATTCCAGCAGGTCCGGCCGCTCCGACCGCCCCCGCCTCCGGCCCGGGCCGCCGCAGTCGCCACGCCAAGCCGCGCCGCCTCCGCGGCGGCGTGCTCGGAAGGATCACCTTCGGACGGCGGAGCGCCCGTTCGGAGTGCAGGCACATCGACACGAGGATCTCGGAGCCGCGCGACGTGCAGCGCGACGCCGAGGCCACCATCCGCGACATGAAGCAGAACAGCGAGGACCGCGACCGCGCCGTCCACGACCTCGCCCACGGCCCCGGGGCCGGCGAGGCGTCCCGCTGGCTCCTGTGCAACGCGATCCAGAACCACGACCTGAGCCAGGACCACCGCCTCGCACTGGCCGAGGAGTACCTCCGCTGCCTCCCCGAGGAGGCCTCCGAAGCGCTCCTGCGCTTCGCCCTCGACGTCGCCAACGACCCGTTCTCGCGCCTCGCGGCCGCCCGCCGGATCCCCGGCGAGGACCGCCGGCGCCTCGCGATCCTCGTGATCGCGACCGCCGCCGGGCTCGACGTCGAATGCCGCCTCCAGGCCGCGATCGCGCTCGTGCCCCTGGCGCTGCGCGACGCCGAGGAGGTGCTCAAGGGGCTCGCCACCGACGCCGCCCGCGGCTTCGAGATCCGGCTGGAGGCCGCCCGCCGCTGGGCGGAGCTCAACCGGATCGCCGCGATCGAGGTGCTCTGGAGGATCGTGAGCGCGACCGAGGCCCCGTGGCTCTGGCGGATCGCGGCCGCCGTGGAACTGGTGCACCTGCGCGTCCGGGCGGCCAAGGGCCTGCTCCTGGAGTGGATGGAGAACCGGGAGCTCCCCGAGGAGATGCACACGCACCTCATCGCGACCCTCCGCAGGCTCGACCTCCAGCGCGCGGCCTAGCGCCCGACGCGCGACGGGCCCGGCCGATGGCCGGGCCCGCGTCGTCTCGCCTTGCGGCTCAGCCGATCTGGTCGGCGACCTCCCACGGGACGGCGACCATCGGGTAGTCCTCGTAGGCCACCTCGGCGCTCGCGACCCCGTAGTACGTCATCATCTCGACCTCGGTGAGGCGGTCGTCGGCGAGGTGGTACCGGTACGCCGACCGGCCCGCCTCGGCCTGCGCGTCGCCGTTGACGGGGAACTCGACCACGTACTCCGGCTCGTCCTCGGTGCCGTCGGTGCGCAGCAGCCGCGCGTCGGCGGCCATCCGCTCCTCGTCGTCGGGCTCCTCCGCGGCCATCTCCAGCAGCCGGTACACCAGCGACTCGACCGGGCCGAAGCTGTCGGCGACGTCCTCGTCGCTCAGCTTGTGGACCTCCCAGCCCTCCGTCGGCGGCGTCTCGGGCAGCTCGGCGTCCTCGACCGCGAGGGTCGCGAACCCGCCCGGCCGCGCCAGCATGAGGCGCTGCCCGTCCGCGTCCTCCAGGTGCAGGTACGCGGTCATCGTGCGCCAGTCGACCGACCCGAACCCGGTCGCGACCTGCCCGTCGGCGACGGGCACGGACATCTCGACCTCCGAGGACCGCTCCCAGTTCTCGTACCTGACCTCGCTGATCGCCTCCGCGAGGTCTTCGTCCACCGCGGCGGGCGCGATTGCGGGGCCGCCGAGGAGGTCGACCGGGTCGAGCCCGGCGGGGTCGACCGCGACGTCGCGCAGGAAGTCCACGGCCGAGAGGCTCTCGGCGCCCGTGTTCACCTGGAACCGGCGCAGCACGCCCTCGCCGTCGATCGAGTACAGGGCCTCCGGGGCCGCCGCGGCGGTCTCGTCGGCGGCGGGCTCGCCCGTCTCGACCATGATGGGCGCCCGGAACGAGTCCACCGGTTCGCCGTCGATGATCCCCTCCTCGCGCCAGGTCGCGTCCTCGGCCAGCTCGGCCGGGTCGTCAGCGTCCGCCGCGGTCAGCGTGAACAGGGACGACACGAGGATGTCCAGGGTCGTCTCCAGCGGCGACCCGGCGCCCGAAAGCATCGCCCTCGTGGTCCAACCGTCTTCGGGGACGGTCGCGGCCGCGAACGCGGCCTCGTCGTCGGCGCGCGAGGCCATCAGCCCGGGCACGGCCTGGACCAGCGTGTACGAGCCGTCGTCGGCCGGGACGCGCGCGTACACCATCGGCACCCGCCAGTCCATGTAGCCGTCGACGACGAGCGTCTCGCCGTCGACCGGCAGGCTCATCCGCAGCGCGACGGGATCGGCGTCGTGGTTCTTCTGGCGCATCGACGCGAGCAGCGCGGCCTCGTCCTCGCTGACCGGGCGCTCGGCCTGCGAGTTCCCCGGACTGCACGAGACGGCGAACCACCCGGCGATCGCGACCGCGGTGATGATGGCGACGACCCACAGCAGGGCCGACTTGAACGAAATTGAGGTAGTGGAGCTCACGCAGGGACCAACGATCCTGCGCCCGAAAAGTCACCCTCGGAGCGGAGGAGTGTCGGACCCCGGGGTTACCGTTGGGCCGTGGCTTTCGATATTCCGCGCGCCGACGGGCGCTTCGAGGTGGTCAGCGAGTACGAGCCGTCAGGCGACCAGCCGACCGCGATCGCGCAGCTCGCCGACAGGGTCGGCAGCGGCGAGCGCGACACCGTGCTGCTCGGCGCCACCGGCACCGGCAAGTCCGCCACGTCCGCGTGGCTGATCGAGAAGCTCCAGCGCCCCGCGCTGGTGATGGCCCACAACAAGACGCTCGCCGCGCAGCTGGCGAAGGAGTTCCGCGAGCTCCTGCCGAACAACGCCGTCGAGTACTACGTCTCCTACTACGACTACTACCAGCCCGAGGCGTACGTCGCCCAGACCGACACCTACATCGAGAAGGACGCCTCGATCAACGAGGAGGTCGAGCGGCTGCGCCACCGCGCCACCTACTCGCTGCTGACCCGCCGCGACGTCGTGGTGGTCGCCACGGTCTCGGCGATCTACGGCCTCGCCACGCCCGCCGAGTACCTCGAACAGGCCACCGAGGTGAGCGTCGGCCAGGAGTGGGAACGCGACAAGCTGCTGCGCCGCCTCGTCGACGTCCAATACGCGCGCAACGACATCGCCTTCACCCGCGGCACCTTCCGGGTCCGCGGCGACACGATCGAGATCATCCCGGCGTACGAGGAGCTGGCGATCCGGATCGAGATGTTCGGCGACGAGATCGACCGGCTCTACTACCTGCACCCGATCACCGGCGACGTCATCCGCGAGGTCGACCGGGTCCTCATCTTCCCGGGCTCGCACTACGCCACCGGCGACGAGCGGATGCGCCGCGCCATCCGCGACATCGAAGTCGAACTCGAAGAGCGCCTGACGGAGCTGGAGTCCCAGGGCAAGCTCCTGGAGGCCCAGCGGCTGCGGATGCGCACCGTGTTCGACCTGGAGAACATGAAGCAGACCGGCACCTGCAACGGCATCGAGAACTACTCGCGGCACATCGACGGCCGCCCCGCCGGGTCGCCGCCGCACACGCTCCTCGACTACTTCCCCTCCGACTTCGTGACCATCATCGACGAGTCGCACCAGACCGTCCCGCAGATCGGCGCGATGAGCGAGGGCGACGCCTCCCGCAAGCGCAACCTGGTCGAGCACGGCTTCCGCCTCCCCAGCGCGCAGGACAACCGGCCGCTGCGCTTCGACGAGTTCCGCGAGCGCGTCGGCCAGTCGGTGTACCTGTCGGCCACGCCCGGCAAGTGGGAGCTGGAGCAGACCGGCAACAAGTTCGTCGAGCAGGTCATCCGGCCCACGGGCCTGGTCGACCCGCACGTGGAGGTGCGGCCCACGAAGGGCCAGATCGACGACCTCATGTTCGAGATCCGCGAGCGCGCGAAGAAGGACGAGCGGGTCCTGGTGACCACCCTCACCAAGAAGATGGCCGAGGACCTCACCGACTACTTCCTCGACAACGGCATCCGCGTGCGGTACCTGCACTCGGAGGTCGAGACGCTGCGCCGCGTCGAGCTGCTGGGGGAGCTGCGCCGCGGCGACTACGACGTGCTCGTCGGCATCAACCTCCTCCGGGAGGGCCTCGACCTGCCGGAGGTGTCGCTCGTGGCGATCCTCGACGCCGACAAGGAGGGCTTCCTGCGCTCGGCGACCTCGCTGATCCAGACGATCGGGCGCGCGGCCCGCAACGTCTCGGGCACGGTCCTGATGTACGCGGACAACCTCACCGACTCGATGAAGGCCGCGCTCGACGAGACCGACCGGCGCCGAGAGAAGCAGGTGGCCTACAACCTGGAGCACGGGATCGACCCGCAGCCGCTGCGCAAGCGCATCGGCGACATCATGGAGGACCTGTACGACTCCGCGGCCGAGACCGCGAAGCTCGTCGCCGCCGAGCGGCCCGTCCGCGGGAAGAGGACCGACGCGAAGGGCGCGGGCAAGGTGCGCTCCGAGATCGTCCAGCAGATCGACGAGCGCAACGAGCAGATGCTCACCGCCGCAAGGGAACTGCGCTTCGAGCTGGCGGCGGCGTACCGCGACGAGATCGCCGACCTGAAGCGGGAGCTGCGGGAGATCGACGCGGCCGGAGGCTGACACGGCGACGGGCCCGCGCGGGGAATGCGCGGGCCCGTGCCGGTGTTGTGCCGAGGGTGCTAGTCGATGTCGACTGCATGCTCCACGAACGGCGGCTCCGCGAAGAACGGGCCGATCGCCTCGCGCCATTTCGGGAACCGGTCGGTCTCGCGGAAGCCCTGCTCGTGGGCCTCGACGGAGTCCCATTCGATGAGGAGCACGAACCGGGAGGGGTTCTCGACCCCCTGGGTCATGCGGATGGAGCGACACCCGGGGGAGGCCTCGACGAACGCGCGGGCGCCGCGGTACGCCTCCTTGAAGGCGTCCTCCTGCCCGGGGGTGATCTTGATTTCAGCGACTTCCAGAACCATGCGCGGAGCGTCCCACAAGGCTCACGGATCGCCGCAGGTCAGGAGTACTGTCGAGAGAGAAGTCACAAATCCGACTGATGACAAGTCGGGTTCCGGCAGGCAGAATAAGCCTGTCTGTTCAAAATCAGGTATGTGGGGAGTATCCCGCAGCGTGCAGCGCTGTTAGCGTCGTCGTCAATGCACGGGACCGCGATCGGTCCCCGGTGACGCTGGTCCCAGGGGGATCGGGAGAGACCATGTGACCCTCCAAAGACCAAGGAAGGCAACACATTGGAACTCCCGGCCTGGGCATGGGCGCTGACCATGGCAGGACTGGCGTCGGTGGTCGTGTTCGACCTCGTGATGGCAGTCCGCAACCCCCACAAACTCTCCACGAAGGAATCGGCCACCTGGGCCGGCGTCTACGTCAGTGCCGCGCTGCTCTTCGGCGCCCTCATCTTCTTCACGCAGGGCGCGACTTACGGCGGGCAGTTCTACGCGGGCTATCTCACCGAGCTCGCCCTCTCCGTGGACAACCTCTTCGTCTTCCTGCTCATCATCCAGGCGTTCCGCGTCCCGGACAAGCTCCAGTCGCGGGTGCTGCTGGTCGGCATCGTCCTCTCGATCATCCTGCGCGGCGGCTTCATCGCGGTCGGCTCGGTGCTCATCGAGCAGTTCAGCTGGGTCTTCCTGATCTTCGGCGCGATCCTCATCTGGACCGCGTGGGGCCAGCTCAAGGGCGACGACGACCACGAGGAGGGCATGCCGCAGAACCGCTTCATGAAGTTCGCGGAGTCGAAGCTCCGGGTCGCCCCCGACTACGACGCCGGGCGCCTGACCACCCGGATCGACGGCGTCAAGTTCGTGACCCCGCTGCTGCTGGCGATGCTCGCGATCGGCTCCACCGACATCCTGTTCGCGCTCGACTCGATCCCGGCGATCTTCGGCCTGACGCAGGAGCCGTACCTGGTCTTCACCGCCACGATCTTCGCGCTCATGGGCCTGCGGCAGCTGTACTTCCTGCTCGCGGCCCTGCTGAAGTCGCTGCGCTACCTGTCGCTGGGCCTGGCCGCGATCCTCGGCTGGATCGGCGTCAAGCTCATCCTGCACGGCCTGCACGAGAACCAGCTCCCGTTCATCAACGGCGGCGAGCACCTCGACGCGATCCCCGAGATCCCGACCGCGCTGTCGCTGGGCGTCATCGCGGGCGTCCTCATCGCGGTCATCGCGACGAACGGCATCCTCCTGCGCCGCGAGGGCAAGACCTGGAAGGAGCTGTTCGAGGAGGCCGAGCGCGAGCAGCACGTCCCGGCCACCGCGGGCGCCGAGAAGGTCTGACACCAGTACGTGCAACGGCCCGCCTCCCCGAAAGGGAGGCGGGCCGTTCGCGTTGCGTCCGTTAGGCCCTGACGGGCAGGCGGCGGCACGCGGCGATGCGCGCCAGCTCGGCGTCCTTGAGCGGCTCGGCCACGACCTTGCCGTAGACCGGCGAGGAGAAGATCACCTCGGGCAGGTCCGACTGGCTGCGCTCGGCCATGATCGCCGGGGTCTTCGGGTCGCCGCCGTGGTCGAGGAAGACCAGGTCGCCCGGGTGCAGGTCCTCGAACGCGACGGCCTCGCCGGCCTCGATGAGGGCCGGGCCGAAGCGCGGCACGTCGATCCCGAGCTGGCGGTAGACGATCCACACCAGGCCGGGCGCGTCGATGCCGTAGGCGCTGACGCCCCCGTGCAGGTACGGGATCTCCAGGAGCTGCTGGGCGAGCTTGACGGCGTCGAGGCCCGCGGCGACCAGCGCGGTCGAGGGCGCGGACAGCTCCGCGGCGGGCTCGGCCGTGAGGTCGCGCTGGGGGACCCAGCCGGGCTGGCGCGGGCCCGGGAGGGCCACGGGGACCCAGCCGCGGTACGCCTCGCCGACGACGCGCAGGCGCGTCCCGAGCGTGACGCCGGGGATCGACACGTCGCCGCCCGGCTCGTCGCGCACGGCGGTCGCGGTGGCGCTCACCAGGTACTCGGTGCCGCCGGCGCTCCCGTCGGCCGGGTGCGCGAGCTGGTCGAGCGGGACCCAGCCCGAGGTCTCCTGCGAGGGGCAGGTGACCTCCGCCCAGCCGTCGGCTATGCGCTCGACGTCGACGCGGGTGCCGAGGAGGCACTGGGTCCGCACGCGTCCTTTGAGGCCGTTGGCGCGGATGTCGTTGGTGAGCCTGGCGACCCATTCGCGGATGGCGGACGGCACGCCCAGCGCGAGCCGGTCCTCGGGCCCGGCGGCGGAGGGCTGGGCCCAGAGGGTCGCGACTGCCACGGCGATCAACGCCGGTTGTCCAGGTGCGATCGGCAAGGTTGGTTCTCTCCGGATGGTTCGGGCGGTTCACAAGTCGAGACGCGAGCAGGGGGATCTCCACCAGCCCGCCGCGTCCTTCGCAGCACCGACCACCCACTGTAGCAAGTGTAGGCGGATCGCGACGCTCCGACCCGAGCGTGAAGTCGCGGGGGCATACCGCCCGATAACCCCCGCACCATCGGAAAATCCCCTTGCCGCGGCTGTGGCAGGATCGTGCGCATGACCGGACTGCACGACGCCCTCGACCGCCTCGCCACCGCCGCCGAACTCGACCGCGCCCCGGATGCGGCCGACCTGGAGGCCGTCCTCGCGAGCGGCGACGCCGAGCTGATGGACGTGGTCGCCGCCGCGGCGCGGCTCCGCTTCCGCCACTTCGGGAACACGGTCAAGCTGAACTACCTCGTCAACCTCAAGAGCGGCCTGTGCCCCGAGGACTGCAACTACTGCTCGCAGCGCCTGGGCTCGAAGGCCGACGTCCTCAAGTACACGTGGCTCAGCCCCGAGCAGGCCGCCGAGCAGGCGGCCGCGGGCGTCGCGGGCGGGGCCTCGCGGGTGTGCCTGGTGGCGAGCGGGCGCGGTCCGACCGATATGGACGTCGAGCGGGTCGGCAAGACGATCGCCGCGGTCAAGAACGCCGCGCCGGGGGTCGAGGTGTGCGCGTGCCTGGGGCTGCTCAAGGACGGCCAGGCCGAGCGCCTCGCCGACCTCGGCGCCGACGCGTACAACCACAACTTGAACACCTCAGAGGACACGTACGCGGAGATCTGCTCGACGCACACGTTCGCCGACCGCGTCGACACCGTCAACGCCGCCCACGGCGCGGGGCTCTCGCCGTGCTCGGGCCTCATCGCGGGGATGGGGGAGTCGGACGCCGACCTCGTCTCGGTCGCGCTGGGCCTGCGGGACCTGGGGGTCGACTCGATCCCGGTGAACTTCCTGCTGCCCTTCGACGGCACGCCGATGGAGGCGACGTGGGATCTGGACCCGCGCCGGTGCCTGCGCATCCTCGCGATGGTGCGCCTCGCGAACCCCGCCGCGGAGGTCCGCCTCGCGGCCGGGCGCGAGGTCCACCTGCGCACGCTCCAGGCGACCGCGCTCCAGATCGTCAACTCGATCTTCCTGGGCGACTACCTGACCAGCGAGGGCCAGGCCGCGAAGGACGACCTCGCGCTCATCGCCGACGCCGGGCTCGTCCCGCTCGGCCTTGAGGCCGCGCCGGAGGAGGTCCGCGAGGCGGTCAAGGTGCGCCGCCGCGGCGCCGGGACCGACGCCGCGCCCAACGCCTGACTCAGCGGGAGGCGCGACCGCGCGGCCGCAGCGCGAACCAGAGCGCGGCGCCCGCGGCCGGGCCGGCGGCGAGGACGAGCGCGAACGACGCGTCGAACCGCCGTTCGCCGCAGCCGGGCGAGGAGCCGGCGTCCGCCAGCGGCGTGTACTCGAAGCACGACCGGGGCGCGCCCTCGGTCCACATCCACAGCAGCGCCGCGGTCCAGACCGCGGCGAGCAGGACGAGCGCGGCGAGGCGGACTGCCGGGGCGGAACCGCGAGGGGTGTCGCTCATGGGCGCATGCTATCGAGCCCGCGGTCCGGCTCAGCCGAAGGCGGCGGTCGATTCGCGGACGACGAGTTCGGTCGCGAGTTCGAGGCGGGGGGAGTCGATCTCGTTGCCCGCGGCCATCTCCAGGACGGTGCGGGCCGCGAGGGCGCCCATCTCGGCGAGGGGCTGGCGGACGGTGGTCAGGGGCGGGGAGGTCCAGCGGGACTCGGGGAGGTCGTCGAAGCCGACGATGCTGACGTGCTCGGGGATGCGCAGGCCCGCCTGGCGGATCGCCTCGTAGGCGCCGAAGGCCATCTGGTCGGAGGAGGCGAAGATCGCCGACGGCGGGGTCTTCAGGCGCAGCAGGGCGTTGGCGCCGTCGAAGCCGGACTGGTGGTAGAAGTCCCCGTCGACGACCAGGTCCGAGTCGAACTCGATGCCAGCGGCCTCCAGGGCGGCGCGGTAGCCGTCGAAGCGGGCGCGCGAGCACAGGACCTGCTTGGGGCCGTGGATGAACCCGATCCGCCGGTGGCCCAGGGCGATCAGGTGCTCGGTGGCGGCCAGGCCGCCCGCCCAGTTGGTGGCGCCGATCGCGGGGGCGTCCATCGTGGGCCCGCCCGAGGGGTCGAGGACCACCATCGGGACGCCGAGGTGGCGCAGCTGCTCCAGGATCGGCGAGGCGAGCTGCGAGACCACCAGGATGACGCCGTCGGAGGCGCGGGTGCGGAGGTTGTCCATCCACTGCTCGGTCGAGGCGCGCCTGCGGTGCACCGCGGAGACGACCGTGCCGACGCCGGCGGCGTGCGCCGCGTCCTCGACGCCGCGGATGATCTCCACGGCCCAGGGGCTGTCCAGCTCGTTGAAGACCAGGTCGACCAGGCGCGCGCGGCTCGGCGTGCGGGTGGAGCGGCGGCGCTGGTATCCGCGCTCGTTCAGCAGCTCTTCGACGCGTCGGCGGGTCTCGGGGGCGACGTCGGAGCGGCCGTTGATGACGCGCGACACCGTCGGCACGCTGACGCCGGCCTCGTCGGCGATGGCGCGGATGGTGATCCGCCCGTGTTCGGCTTCGCTCAAGGGTCTCCTCCAGGTCCTCTGCGCAATGGTTCGCTGCACATCCTATAGCGCGCCGACGCGGCTCCCGGAGACCGCCTGAAAGTTTCGGACTCAAAGCCTGAAACAAGGGGCTGGGCAAACGCATCCCAGCGTCAGATTGACGCTAGAACTGAGGCTTCATCAATGTTATGGTGTGCGAACCTGTATCGAAAACGATCAGAAAAGTTTCAGAAACTATCGGCCCGGAACCAGCCGCCAAGGCGCGCGCTGGGCCGCTTGAGTGGAGCAGCATGGACACCGACACCCCCGCGGAGACGGCCGAACGAGCCGCCGGGCTGGTCAAGCGGATGACCCTCGAAGAGAAGTGCGCGCAGCTGTCGAGCCTGTGGCACGGCGTCGAGGCCGACGCGGGGGACATGGCCCCCCACCAGAGCGAGCAGACCGGCGGCGCCGTCGCCGCCGAAGACCCCCTCGCCCACGGGCTCGGACAGGTCACCCGCCCCTTCGGATCCGCCCGTGTCGACCCCGCCGAAGGCGCCGCCCGCCTCGCCGCCATCCAGCGCCGCGTCCGCGACACCAGCCGCTTCGGCATCGCCGCCGTCGCCCACGACGAGTGCCTCGCGGGCTTCATGGCATACGGCGCCACCATCTTCCCGACCGCCCTCGCCTGGGGCGCGACCTTCGACCCCGCGCTCGTGAAGGCCGTGGCCCGCCAGATCGGCGACACCATGCGCTCGGCCGGCATCCACCAGGGACTCGCGCCCGTCCTCGACGTCGTCGCCGACTCCCGCTGGGGCCGCACCGAAGAGACCATCGGCGAGGACCCGTACCTCACCGGCGTCCTCGGCACCGCGTACGTCACCGGCCTCCAGGACGCCGGGCTCATCGCCACCGTCAAGCACTTCGCCGGGTACTCCGCCTCCCACGCCGCCCGCAACTTCGGCCCGGTCTACCTGGGCCCCAGGCAGTTCACCGAGACCTACCTGACGCCCTTCGAGATGGCCGTGCGCCTGGGCCGCGCCAAGTCCGTCATGCCCTCCTACGCCGCCAACGACGGCGTCCCCTCCCACGCCAACGTGCGCCTCCTCACCGGCATCCTCCGCGAGGAGTGGGGCTTCGAGGGCACCGTCGTCGGCGACTACTTCGGCGTCAACTTCCTCCACTCCCTGCACGGCATCGCGGGCGACCGCTCCGCCGCCGCGGCGGCCGCCCTCGGTGCGGGCGTCGACGTGGAGCTGCCCGGCGCCGACTGCTTCGGCGAG
The DNA here is from genome assembly GCF_003002955.1 of Glycomyces artemisiae. GTDB lineage: Bacteria > Actinomycetota > Actinomycetes > Mycobacteriales > Micromonosporaceae > Glycomyces > Glycomyces artemisiae. Next base: position 86,648 of record NZ_PVTJ01000007.1, on the reverse strand, counting down.
CCGCTGCGCAACGCCGTCGCCGACGGCCTCGTCGAGGAGAAGACCCTCGACCGCGCCGTCGAGCGCGTGCTCGCCCAGAAGATCGAGCTCGGCCTGCTCGACGAGATCGCCGAGCCGTCCGCTGTGGTCGACTTCGACCCGCCCGAGGCCCGCGCGCTGGCGGCCGAGGTCGCCCGCAAGTCCGTGGTGCTCCTGTCGAACGACGGCACGCTCCCGCTGAAGGCGGCCCCCGCGCGCGTCGCGCTCGTCGGCCCCGTCGCCGACGACCCGGCCGCGTTCCTCGGCTGCTACTCGTTCCCCAACCACCACATGCGGTACGACGCCGAGAGCGGCGAGCCGTACCCGGCCGTCGACACCGGCGTCGCCATCGCGACGATCGCCGACCGGCTCGCCGCCGACCTGCCCGGGGCTGCGATCGAGCACATCGCCGGAGGCTGGGTCCGCGAGTCCACCGACGCCGAGATCGCCGCCGCCGCGAATGCCGCCGCGGCCGCCGACCTCGCCGTCGTCGCCGTCGGCGACCGCTCCAGCCTGTTCGGGCGCGGCACCTCCGGCGAGGGCTGCGACGCCCCCGACCACGCCCTGCCCGGCCGCCAGGCCGAGCTGCTCGAAGCGGTCCTCGACTCCGGCACGCCCACCGTGGTGGTCGTCGTCTCGGGCCGCCCGTACGCCCTCGGCACCGCCCCCGAGCGGGCCGCCGCGATCCTCCAGGCGTTCCTGCCCGGCGAGGAGGGCGCCGCCGCGATCACCGCGATCCTCACCGGCGCCGCCGAGCCCGAGGGCCGCCTGCCCGTGGGCGTCCCGGCCCGCCGCGACTCGCCGCCCGCCACCTACCTGGGCCCGCAGCTGGCCCGCCGCTCCGAGGTGTCCTCGGTGGACCCGACCGCCCGCTACTCCTTCGGGCACGGCCTCACCTACACCGAGTTCGCCTGGGGCGAGCCGGAACTGCTCTCCTCCGCCGAGGTCGCCCCCGACGGCGTCATCGAGGTGGCCGTGCGCGTCGCCAACACCGGCGAGCGCCGCGGCACCGAGGTCGTGCAGCTCTACCTCCACGACCCCGTCGCGAGCACCGTCCGCCCCGTGCAGCGCCTCGTGGGCTTCGCCCGCCTGGAGCTCGAAGCCGGGCAGGCCGCGCGGGCGCGCTTCGCCGTCCCCGCCGACCTCGCGGCGATCATCGGCCTCGACGGCCAGTGGACCGTGGAGGCCGGGGCGCTCGAACTGCGCCTCGCCCGCTCGGCCGCCGACACCGCTCCGTCGTTGACCGTGGAGGTCACCGGCGAGCGCCGCATCGAGCCCGGCACGAGGGCTCTGGAGACCCAGGTCACTGTCGAAACCGGCGTCGTCTAGTATTGTCCTGAACGCTGGAAAACGTTTACCGACTCTTCGTGCCAAAGGAGCCCCCTGTGTCCTCCACCCACCGCCTCGCCATCGTCGGCACCGGCGGGATCGCCAACCTGCACGCCGAAGAGCTCCGGAAACACGTTCCCGGACGCATCGAGCTCGTGGCGGCCGTCGACCCCGACGCCGCCCGGCTCGATGCGTTCAAGGACAAGTTCGGCCTCGACCGCGGCTACGCCACGATCGAGGAGCTGCTGGCGAACGAGGACCTCGACCTCGTCGACCTGTGCAGCCCGCCGGTGGCCCACGCGCCCGGCGCCATCGCGGCCCTCGCCGCGGGCGTCGGCGTCGTGTGCGAGAAGCCCCCGGCGCTGAGCCTGGAGGAGTTCGACCGGATCGCGGCGGCCGCGGCCGCCTCCAGCGCCGACTTCGCCGTGATCTCCCAGCACCGCTTCGGGTCCGCGGCCGAGCGGGTGCGCAACATGATGGCCTCCGGCGTCCTCGGCCGCCTCGCCGTCGCCAAGTGCGACACGCTCTGGTTCCGGCCCGAGGAGTACTTCGCGGTCGAGTGGCGCGGGCGCTGGGAGACCGAGGGCGGCGGCCCCACCATGGGCCACGGCATCCACCAGATCGACACGCTGCTGTCGATCGTGGGCCCCTGGTCCGAAGTGGTCGCCACCGCGCACCGGCACCGCCGCCGCACGAACACCGAGGACGTCTCGCACGCGATCGTCACCCTCGAATCCGGCGCCTCGGCGGTCATCACCAACTCGCTGCTGTCGCCGCGCGAGGTCTCCCAGATCCGCCTCGACTTCGACACGGCCACCGTCGAACTCGACCACCTCTACGGGTACGGCGACGACGACTGGCGGGTCCACCCGGTCGAGTCCGCCGCCGACGAGGTCAACCAGGCCTGGGCCGGGGAGCCGCGCGGGCAGGCCTCGGGCCACGGCGCCCAGTTCAAGCGCATCGCCGACGCCCTCGACGGCAAGGCGACCCCGCCCGTCCCGGTCGAAGAGGCCCGCCGCACCCTCGAACTGCTCGCCGCGATCTACGCCTCGGCGTTCACGGGCAAGCGCGTCCGCGCCGGGGACATCGACCCGACTTCGCCCTTCTACCAGCGGATGAACGGCTCGGGCGCCCCCTGGGCCGACCTCAAGTGACGACGCGCCAGATGCACCAGCACCAGAGCGGAGAGACACCGATGACGCTGCACCTCGACGACAGTGGGACCGCCCTCTCGATCACCACGGGCGACCTTGAGATCCTGCGCTACGTCTACCGGCCCGACAACGACCAGTTCGAGTCCCCCCGGCCCTACTTCGAGCCCCTGCGCGACCTCGCCGGGCGCCAGGTGAGCCTCTACCGGCCCCACGACCACGTGTGGCACAAGGGCATCGCCCTCTCGCTGCCGAACGCGGGCCCCGAGAACTTCTGGGGCGGGCGCACCTTCCGCCGCGGCCTCGGCTACGTCGACGAGCAGAACGACGGCGCCATGGTCCACCGGGAGTTCACCGAACTGACCGCGGACGCCCACGGCGTCAAAGCCGTCGAGCGCCTCGACTGGATCACCCAGGACGGCCGCCACTTCTTCTCCGAGACCCGCTCCTTCGCCGTGGGCGTCCTCGCCGACGACACCTGGGTCCTGTCCTTCACCACCGCGTTCACCAACGACACCGACGACACCGTCGTCATGGGCAGCCCCACCACCGAAGGCCGCGACAACGCCGGATACGGCGGCTTCTTCTGGCGCGGGCCCCGGTCCTTCACCGGCGGCCGCGTCTACACCGCCGACGGCGAAGGCGGCGACGAGCTCATGGGCGTGCGCGGCGACTGGATGGCCTTCCGCGGCGCCCACGACTCCGTCGACGCCGCCTCCACCCTCGTCTTCACCGACCACCCCGACAACCCCGGCGCGCCCGTCAAGTGGTTCGTCCGCTCGAACCCGTTCGCCGCGGTCTGCCCCGCGCCGTTCTTCGACACCGAGCTGCCGATGGCTCCCGGCGACACCGTGACCCTGCGCCACGCCGTCGCGATCGTCAACGGCGACACCGGCGTCGACGGCGCCGCCAAGACCGCCGACCTCGCCGCCGCCGAACTCGCGAAGCTGGTGGCGGCATGAGCGGCTTCCCCGGCGGCACCGCCGTCTCCATCGTCACCGTCTACGACTGGCCCACCGTGGACGGCCAGGCCGGAGGCTCCCCGCACTTCCACACCGCCTCCACCGAGGGCTACGTCGTCACCGGCGGCACCGGCGCGGTCGAGACGCTCTCAAGCAACGGCTACGAACGCCGCGACCTCGCCCGCGGCACCGTCCTGTGGTTCACCCCCGGCACGGTCCACCGCCTCGTCAACCTCTCCGGGGACCTCCAGCTCGTCGTCGTCATGCAGAACGCCGGCATCCCCGAAGCCGGCGACGCCGTCTTCACCTTCCCCGACGAGGTCCTGAACGACCCCGAGGCCTACAACGCCGCCGCCACCGCGCCCGGCGCCCCCGGCCTCACCCACGAGCAGCGCGGCGAGGCCACCCGCGCCCGCCGCGACCTCGCCATCGAGGGCTACCTCGCCCTGCGCGAGCGCGTCGAGAAGGAAGGCCCCGACGCGATGAAACCGGTGTGGGACCGGGCCGCCCGCATCGTCGCCGACCGCACCGCCGTCTGGCGCCGCCTCTGGGCCGACGGGCCCAAGGCCCAGGCCGACGCCACCGGCGCCCACCTCGACGCCCTCGCGGGCGCCGACGCCGCCCACCTCTGCGACGCCCACGTCGCCTCCGCGGGCGACGCGGAAGGCAAGTGGGGCATGTGCGGCCGCCTCGAAACCTGGGACCTCCGCCCCTGACCGACGCCGACACCGGGCCGGGCGTTCACCATGTGAACTCCCGGCCCCACGCGTACGCCCCCGCAGCGTGTCGCTCCCGCTACGATTGCGGCTGGACACGAAGGAGCGCAGTTGGCCGAGCACAACCCGGCGGAACACGGGATCATGATCGACGCCCCCACCACCGCCGACCGCGACGACGCGGTCTGGATCGAACCCCTCGGCGACGGCCCCGGCCCCGAAACCGGCTTCGACGTCTGGATCCACATCGCCCGCGCCGCCGACCACGTGCGCACCGGCGGCCCCGCCGACACCGAGGCCCGCCGCCGCGTCCACACCCGCTACCGCGCCGACCACACCAAGCACATGCTCCCCGCCCCCGTCGTCGAAGCCGCCTCCCTCACCCCCGACCGGCCCTGCGACACCTTCGCCGTCCACCTCCGCATCGACGCCGCCGGACGCGTCCTCGACGCCGAGCTCGGCCCCGGCCGCCTCACCCGCTCCTGGACCATGACCCACGCCGAGGCCGCCACCGCCTCCGGCGACCCCGCACACCCGCTCCACGACACCCTCGCGCTCGCGCTCCGCTTCGCCCAGACCATGCTCGCCGCGCGCCGCAACGCCGGAGCCCTCGCCTTCTACGACCTCCTCTCCGGCTTCGCCACCAACGAAGAGGGCCAGATCGTGCGCCTCGACAGCGCGGAGCGGAACTCCGGCTACATCATCGTGCAGGAGTTCATGATCGCCGCCAACGCGCAGATCGCCGCCTGGGCCGTGCGCGAAGACCTCCCCATCCTCTTCCGCAACCACCGCCTCGCCGCCGTCGCGGGCGACCCCGCCGAACTCCGCGGCGAACTCGACGACATCGCCGCCTCCGGCGACGGCGCCGCCTTCGAGATGCTCCGCACCCGCATGAAGATGGTCTCCCGCGCCGCCACCTACGGCCCCACCGTCCACGGCCACCACGGCCTCCAGCTCCCCGTCTACACCCACGCCACCAGCCCCATCCGCCGCTACCCCGACCTCGTCACCCAGCGGATCCTCCTCGCCGCCGCGCTCGGGCACCCCAGCCCCTACAGCCCCGAGGAGCTCACCGCCACCGCCGACCACGTCAACGAGCACCTCGACGCCGAGCGCCGCGCCAAAGCCGAGTTCTTCAAGCAGCGCGCCCACGCCGAGACCGCCCGCCAGATGGAGACCGCCGACTTCGCGTCCCTGCCCTACAAGCAGTTCGCCCGCGTCCTCCAGTTCGCCGTCGAACGCGGCGAGGCCCCCGCCGGACTCGCCGACGACACCGCCCGCCGCCTCGACGCCCGCGAACTCCAGCTCCGCGAGTTCGCCTCCGTCTACCTCTACGGCGGCGCCGACTTCCAGCCCCTGCGCGAGCGCATGAACCGCCGCCTCGCCCGCGAGCCCCAGCAGGCCCAGTCCGTCCTCAACGTCTACCTCCAGGACCGCCTCGGCGGCCCCGTGAGCAACGAGACGAACGTCCGCTGGACCGTCGAGGCCGAGCCCGCCTACGAAGGCCCCCTCTTCGGCGCCCAGGTCGCCCTCGTCTTCGACGAGACCCGCGTCGAGTCCCCCAAACGCTTGCAGCGCAACAAGAAGGACGCCCGCAACCAGGCCGCGCTGGCGCTGGCCGCGCAGCTCGCGGGCCTGCCCGACCTCTCCTCCGACGCCGCCGCGAAGCCCCGCGCCGACGCGCCGCGCAAGCTCCTCGTGGACGCCGCCGTCAACCCGGCCGAGGCCGTCCAGATCTACGCCGCCCGCGGCGTCGTCGACGGCCTCTCCTGGGACTTCGAGGTCGACGGTCCCTCACACGAACGGGTGTTCACGTGCCGCGGCGAGGGCCTCCTGCGCTCCACCGGCGAGCACGTCGCCGCCGAGGGCCGCGGCCCGACCAAGCAGGCCGCGAAGACCGCCGCCTCGCTGGAGCTGCGGGTCGTCATCGAGGCCGGGCTCGCGCTCGGGGAGACCGGGAGCCGCAGCCCGGCCTAGGGGCGCAGTAGGCGGGGCCACGCGCGCGAACGCACCGCGAAACGCGTTTCCCCCGCTAAGGCACAATGAACCCGTGCACATTCTCGACGATTTCGCATGGCGCGGCCTCATCCAGGACTCGACCGGTATCGACTCGCTCCGCGAGTCCATCGACGCCGGGCGGCTCACGTTCTATGTGGGCTTCGACCCCACCGCTGTCAGCCTGCACGTCGGCCACCTCATGCAGGTGCTCACCGCCCGCCGCCTCCAGCTCGCCGGGCTGCGCCCGCTGCTGCTGGTCGGCGGCGCCACCGGCCAGATCGGCGACCCCAAGGAAGCGGGGGAGCGGTCGCTCAACCCGCCGGAGGTCGTCGCCGGATGGGTCGAGAAGATCCGAGCCCAGGTGGCCCCGTTCGTCACCTACGAGGGTGAGAACGCCGCCGTACCGGTGAACAACCTCGACTGGACCTCCGAGCTGAGCGTCGTGGACTTCCTCCGCGATGTCGGCAAGCACTTCCCGATCTCGAAGATGCTCGCCCGCGAGGTCGTGAAGGCCCGGCTCGACGCCGGCATCTCCTTCACCGAGTTCTCGTACCAGCTGCTCCAGTCCCACGACTACTTCGAGCTGAACCAGCGGCACGGCTGCACCCTCCAGTTCGGAGGGTCGGACCAGTGGGGCAACATCACCGCGGGCGTCGACTACATCCGCCGCCGCACCGGAGACCATGTGCACGCCTTCGTGACCCCCCTCGTCACCAAGGCCGACGGCACGAAGTTCGGCAAGACCGAGGGCGGCGCGGTCTGGCTCGACCCGGAGCTGACCAGTCCGTACGCGTTCTACCAGTTCTGGCTGAACTCCAGCGACTCCGACGTGGTGCGCTACCTGAAGTACTTCTCGTTCAAGTCGCACGAGGGGATCGCCGAGCTGGAGGCCGCCACCGCCGAGAAGCCCGCCGCGCGGCTCGCGCAGAAGGCCCTCGCCGAGGAGCTGACCACGCTGCTGCACGGCGCCGAAGAGACGCAGAACGTCGTCGCCGCCTCGCAGGCCCTGTTCGGCCGCGGCGAGCTGGCCGAGCTGCCGGAGGCGACGCTGCGCGCCGCGCTCGTGGAGGCCGGCCTCGCCGAGCTCCCGAAGCCCGACGTCACCGTCGCGGAGGCGATGAAGGAGGCGGGCGTCGTGGCGAGCCTCGGCGAGGCGCGCCGCGCGGCCAAGGAGGGCGGGGCGTACCTGAACAACATCCGGGTAACCGATGCCGAGGCGGTCATCGACCGCGCTGACCTGCTCCACGGCAAGTACGGAGTGATCCGGCGGGGTAAGAAGACCGTCGCCGGGGTCGAGGTCGTCGGCTAGGACCTACACTTGATTGGTTTTGTCGCGGTGAACAGAGGGGGAGACACAAGTGGCTGAAGACGGCCGCGCCCGCAAGGGTGGAGAAGACCGACGAGGCGGCTACGGCCGTCGCGAGGGCGGCGGCTACGGCGACCGTTCGGGCCGGGGCGGTGGCGACCGCCGCGACGACCGCGGGAACCGGGGCGGCTACGGCCGCAGTGAAGGCCGCGACGACCGCCCGCGGCGCTACGAGGACCGGGACGACCGGCCCCGCCGCTACGAGGGCAACCGCGACGACCGTCCGCGCCGCGACGACGACCGCGGGGGCTACAACCGCGACGACCGCGGCCCGCGCCGCTACGACGGCGACCGCGGTGGGAACCGCGGCTTCAACCGCGACGATCGCGGGGGCAACCGGGGCGGTTTCAACCGCGACGACCGGGGTCCCCGCCGCTATGAGGGGAACCGGGACGACCGGCCCCGCCGCGACGGCGACGACCGTCCGCGCCGCTTCGACCGCGATGACCGCGGCGGCCAGCGCGGGGGCTTCAACCGCGACGACCGCGGTGGCAATCGCGGCGGGTTCAACCGCGACGACCGCGGCCCGCGCCGCTACGACGACGACCGCCCCCGCCGGTTCGAGAACCGCGACGACCGGGGCGGGAACCGCGGCTTCAACCGCGATGACCGCGGCGGCCAGCGCGGGGGCTTCAACCGCGACGACCGCGGTGGCAACCGCGGCGGCTTTAATCGCGACGACCGCGGACCCCGCCGCTACGACGACCGTCCGCGCCGTGACGGCGACGACCGTCCCCGCCGCTTCGACCGCGATGACCGCGGCGGCCAGCGCGGCGGCTTCAACCGCGACGACCGGGGCCCGCGCCGGTACGAGGGCAACCGCGACGACCGCGGTCCCCGCACGTTCGACCGGGACGAGCGTCCGCGCCGGTTCGAGAACCGCGACGACCGGGGCGGGAACCGCGGTTTCAACCGCGACGACCGCGGGGGCAACCGCGGTGGTTTCAACCGCGACGACCGCGGTCCCCGCCGCTACGAAGGCAACCGCGACGACCGCGGCGGCCGCAGCTTCCGCGATGACCGCGGCGGCAGCCGGGGCGGGTTCAACCGCGACGACCGGGGCCCGCGCCGCTACGACGACCGGGACCGGGACGACCGCTTCGGCCGCGACGGCAAGGAGCGCCGGGGCCGGGACAACCTGCGCCCCTTGGAGGAGCGCGAGGCCGGGCACGAGGGCCCGATCCGCATGGGCGAGTCCGACCAGGCCCCGGACCTGCCCGAGGGCGTCGAGTACGGCTTCGACCAGCTCGACAAGGAGACCAAGGAAGGTCTCCGCAGCCTGAACAAGCAGCTCGCCGAGGCCGTCGGCAACCGGCTCATCGCCGCCGCCGCGCTCCTCGCCGAGGACGACGTCCAGGGCGCCCTGGAGCAGGCCCGCTACGCCCGCCGCAAGGCGTCCCGCGTGGCGATCGTGCGCGAGGTGACCGGTGTGGCCGCGTACGGCGCCGAGGAGTGGCAGCTGGCCGTCAACGAGCTGCGCGCCGCGCAGCGCCTGGGCGGCACCCACGACCACGTGGCCCTCATCGCCGACTGCGAACGCGCCCTTGGGCACCCCGAGCGCGCGATCGACCTGTACCGCGAGTTCGGGAGCGACGAGAGCGTCGACCCGGAGGTCCGGGTCGAGCTGCTGATCGTCGCCTCCGGCGCCCGCCGCGACATGGGCATGGGCGAGGCCGCGACCGCGATGCTCAAGGTCGGGGCGCTCAACTCGCCGAAGACCGAGCCGTGGGTGGCCCGTCTGCGCTACGCGTACGCCGAGGGCCTTCTGGCCGACGGCCGCGAGGACGAGGCCCGCGAGTGGCTGTCCAAGGCCGTCGCCGCCGACGAGGAGGGCGAGACCGGCGCCGCCGAGCGCCTCCTCCAGTTGGAGGGCATCGACTTCGAGGAACTCGAAGACGAGGACGACGACGACCTCGATGATGAGGACGACGACGAGGACGACGACCGCGACCTCGACGATGACGACTACGACGACGAAGACGACTTCGAGGACGAGGACGAGGACGAGGACGCCGAGTACGACGACGAGGAAGACGACGACCTCGACGAAGGCGACGAGGACGACGACGAGGACCGCGAGTCCGAGGCCCCGCGTGCGGCGCAGGAGCCGTCCGGGCCGGCGGCCGAGAAGGCGAACCCCGACGCTGAGGAGTCCGATGACCCGACTGAAAGGCGCCCCTGAGGCACTGGCGAGCGCCTACGACCTGGCGCTGCTCGACCTCGACGGCGTCGTGTACCTGCTGCACGAGCCGATCCCGGAGGCGGCCGCGACCCTCGCGGCCCTTCCGGGGCTCGACTGCGACCCGGTGTTCGTCACGAACAACGCCTCGCGCAGCCCCGAGACGGTGGCGGAGTCCCTGCGCGGCATGGACATTCCCGCCGAGGCCGCCCAGGTGCTCACCTCCGCGCAGGTGGTGGCCTCGGGCATCCTCGACCGGATCGGCAAGGGCGGCAAGGTCCTCGTGACCGGCTCGCAGGCGCTGCGCGACGCGGTGACCGGCGCCGGGCTCGTCCCGGTCGACGACCCGAAGGCCGCCGCGGCGGTGGCCTTCGGGTACACGCCGCAGACCTCGTGGCGCTCGCTCGCGGACACCACGATCGCGGTGCGCGGCGGCGCGTTCTGGGCCGTGGCGAACCTCGACGCGACACTGCCCACTCCGGACGGTCCGCTGCCCGGCATGGGCGCGCTCGTGGGCGCGGTGGCGACCGCGCTCGGGCACGGACCCGACTTCACGGCGGGCAAGCCCGAGCAGCCGATCTACCGGATCGCCATGGCGCGCAAGCCGGGCGGCCGGGCGATCATGGTCGGCGACCGTCCCGACTCCGACATCGCGGGCGCCAACCGCGCCGGGATCGACTCGCTCCTGGTGTTCACGGGCGTGGCCTCGCCGCGACTGGCGCTGGGCCTGCCGCCGCAGGAGCGGCCGACGTACCTCGGCTGGAGCCTCGCGGCGCTGACCGAGCCGCACCCGGAGCCGGACTGGAACGAGGCCGTCGACCGGATCGACTGCGGCGGTTGGACGGCCGAGCTCGACGGGCCCGACATCCGCTTCAGCGGGCAGGGCGAGGAGCTGGACGGCTGGCGCGCGCTGTGCGAGTTGAGCTGGGCCGCAGCGGACATGAACGGGTACGACCCGTCGCGCCCGCCCGTCCCGGTCGGCCCGGCCGCCGAGAAGCTCCTGGCGGCCTGACCGGTCCCGCTCCAAGGCAAGCGAAAAGCCCGGACTGCCGCGGTCCGGGCTTCGTCATGTCGTGCGGGTGAAGGGGCCTCGGGGGCTTATTCGACCTTGAGGGCCTTGCGCAGCTTGGCGAGGTCCTTCACGGACGCCTTGATCTTGACCTTGCCGGTCAGGAACGCCTTGGCGGGCTTGAGTTCCTTCTTGGACAGGGCGATGAGGTCGTCCGAGCCGATGATGATCCGGACCTCGGCGTCGGCGGCGTCGCCGTCGAGCAGGTCGGTCAGCTTGCCGCCGGAGAGCTTGGCGCTGAACGCCTGGCCCAGGTCGGTGACCTCGACGGCCAGCGTGCGTTCGAAGTCGTCTTCAAGGTTGAGCTCGTCGGACTTCTTGGCGACCTTGCCCGCCATCTTCTCCAACACGTTGCGGACTTCGTCAACAGTGGCCATGCGGTCCTCCCGATAGTGCATACGAAGCTCGACCCGCTCGTCTGCGAGGCCGGCTGCGCAGAGATTACAACGTGGCCTGAATGCTGTTGCGTCCGACCGGGAGGCATTTGCCCGTCCGCGGGCCGCAGGGGCCGGGGCGGGCCTCACGGCCCGCGCCCGCGCACCCTACGCCGCGTCTCCGGCGCCAAGGAGCGCTAGAGCACCTGGCGGAGCTTCATCAGGTCCATCATGGGGGCCTTGATCTTCACCTGGCCCCCGGTGAACGCCTTCATGAAGTCGAGCTCGCCCGCGACGAGCTTGAGCAGGTCGTCGGAGCCGACGATCATGCGGATCTCGGCGTCGGGGTTGTCGCCGTCGACGATGTCGACGAGCTTGCCCCCGTCGAAGCGGCCGTTGAAGGAGACGGACAGGTCCTTGATGTCCGCCGCGAGGCTCCGCTGGAACCCGGTGAGCTTCTTGACCGTCTTCGGGTTCGAAGCGAGGTTGTCCGCGAACTGCTCCAGGGCGGTCCGGCATTCGTCGATGGTGGCCATGTGGCCCTCCTGTTCGATCGGCGCGGGCGCGGCTGTGCGCCCACGAGTATGTTACCGACCAGTACGACGCGTCGGTCGCGACCGGTCACCGGTAGCTTGGCAGTACCGTTGACGGGACAGGACCCCGTCCCGGGAAACCAGACCCCGAAAGGAGTGGGACCATGGCCGACACCGCCCGCGCCTACTTCGACACCGTCTTCGGCATGGCCGGCGAGCCCGCCCGCCGCGCCCGCGAGTTCGCCGGCAAGGTCCGCGAGGACCTGCGCGCCGGCTCCGAGAGCGCCCGCTCCGGCGCCCAGCGGCTCCGCGAGCACGGCGGCCGCACCGCCCACGACGTCAGGCGCCTCATCCGCGCCGAGCTCGACAACGGCCTCACCCGCATGGGCGTCGCCACCCAGGCCGACCTCGACGACCTCAACCTGCGCCTGGAGCACTCCGAGGAGCAGATCCGCGAGCTGCGCGTGCGCCTCGCCGAGGCCGAAGCGCGCGCCGCCGCCCCCAAGCCCGCCCCCTCGCAGACCAGCAGCGACGACGAAGGGGACGCATGACCGACGCACCGAACCCGGGGGCCGTCGCGGCCCGCCTCCGCGGCGACGCCGACGACGTCGAGGCCGAGGTCGAAGAGGCCCTCGGCAGCCTCGAAGCGCTGGAGGACCTGCCCGTCACCGAGCACGTCGCCGTCTTCGAGGGCGTCCAGCAGCGCCTCTCCGAGATCCTCAGCAACGTCGACGACGCCTGACCCGGACACGTTAGAAAGCCACCGACCGCGCCATGCCGACGCGCTACCGACTCGACGCCGAACTCGTGCGCCGCAAGATCGCCCGCTCCCGCGAGCACGCCCGCGAACTCATCGCCGACGGCCGCATCCACCTGCGCGGCATCCCGGCCACCAAGGCCGCCACGTCCGTCACCGGCGACGACTCGATCCGCCTCGTCGGCGACGCCGACGACTACGTCTCCCGCGGCGCCCACAAGCTCATCGGCGCCCTCGACGCGTTCGGCGTCGACCCCGCCGGCCTGCGCGTCCTCGACGCGGGCGCCTCCACCGGCGGCTTCACCGACGTCCTCCTGCGCCGCGGCGCCGCCGAAGTGCTCGCCGTCGACGTCGGCTACGGCCAGCTCGCCTGGAAGCTCCAGACCGACGAGCGCGTCACCGTGCACGACCGCACCAACGTCCGCCACCTCACGCCCGAGCAGCTCGGCGGCCAAGTGGACCTGACGGTGGGGGACCTGTCGTTCATCTCCCTCGGGCTCGTCCTGCCCGCGCTCGCCGCCTGCACCAGGCCCACCGGGCTCATCCTCCCGATGGTCAAGCCCCAGTTCGAGGTCGGCAAGGGCCAGGTCGGCGCGGGCGGCGTCGTCGCCGACCCCGCGCAGCGCGCCGACGCCGTCTGGAACGTCATCGAGACCGCGCAGGGCCTCGGCTGGACCACCACCGCCGTCGCCGCGAGCCCCCTCCCCGGCCCCAAGGGCAACGTGGAGTTCTTCTGCCGCATGCAGACCGGCGGCGAACCCGTCGCCCGCGAGACCGTGGACGCCGTGGTCGCCGCCGGACCGCCCGCCAAGTGAGATCCGCGGCGACGATCCCCTCCGGGCGCCTCGGCTTCCGGTGTACAGTTCGAGGCCCTGGAACCGTCTGAGAAGGAGCGCGCGTGGGGTCGCAGCAGAAGCCCGGCCGCGTGCTGGTCGTGACGCACCCGCTCCGCGAGGACGTCGCCGAGCTCGCCGAGAAGCTGGCCGCCGCCCTCCGCTCCGCCGACGTGGCGGTCCGCATCATCACCGGCGAGGTCCGCTCCCTCCTCCACCCCGACGCCCTCCTGGTCGTCGAACCGGGAGGCGAGGAGACCGCCGCGACCGCCGATCTCGTGCTCGCCCTGGGCGGCGACGGCACGGTCCTGCGCTCGGCCAAGCTCGCCGCCGAGGCCGACGTGCCGCTCCTGGGCGTCAACTTCGGCAAGGTCGGCTTCCTCGCCGAAGCCGAGACCGGCGAGCTGGAGACCGTCGTCTCCCGCCTCCTGGACGGCGACTACGGCGTCGAGGAGCGCACCGCGCTGGCGGTCGAGGCGACCGGCACCGACGGCGAGCTGCACCGCTCGTGGGCGTTCAACGACATCGCCGTGGAGAAGGCCGAGCCCGCGCGGATGCTCGAACTGTTCATCGAGATCGACGGGACCCGCATCTCCCGCTACGGGTGCGACGGCGTCGCGGTCGCGTCCCCGACCGGCTCGACCGCGCACGCGATGTCCGCGGGCGGCCCGGTGGTCTGGCCCGATGTGGACGCCCTGGTGGTCGTCCCCATGAACGCGCACGCGCTGTTCGCCAAGCCGATGGTCGTGCACTCCTCTTCGGAGATCCGCATCGGAGTGGAGTCGGTCGGCACCGAGGGCGCGCTCATCGCCGACGGCAAGGAGCTCACCCGCCTGACGGCCGGATCGACGGTGACCATCCGCCGCTCGGCCCGCCCGGTGCGCCTGGTGCGCATGTCCGGCCAGCCGTTCGCCTCGCGCCTCGTCTCGAAACTCTCTCTGCCCGTTGACGGTTGGCGTCACGGGCGAATCTAGCTCGCAACGAGCGCCTCTCCACCGCCCGATGTCGGTCCGTGCGGGTACAGTCTTGAACTGTGTTGGAGGAGCTTCGCATCCAGAACCTGGGCGTGATCGCTGACGCCACCCTGCCGCTCGATCCCGGTCTGACCTGCATCACCGGTGAGACCGGCGCCGGCAAGACCATGGTCGTCGCCGGTCTGGGTCTGCTGTTCGGCGGCCGCGCCTCCCGTGCCCCCCTCGGCGCGGACCGCGCCCTTGTGGAGGGCCGCTTCGCCGTGGGCGAGGCCGCGCTCGAACTGCGCGAACGCGCCATCGAGGCCGGCGCCGACCTGGAGGACGGCGAGCTGCTCCTGGCCCGCTCGGTCTCCAACGAGGGCCGTTCGAAGGCCTGGGTCGGCGGCCGCTCCGCGCCCGTCGGCGTCCTCGCCGAACTCGGCGAGCTCGCCATCTCGGTCCACGGCCAGTCCGACCAGATGCGCCTGCTCCAGCCCGCCGAGCAGCGCGCCGCGCTCGACCGATTCGCCGGGGCCGACCACGGCAAGCTCCTCGACGCCTACCGCACCGCGTTCCACGAGCTGGGCGCGTGCGCGGCCGAGCTGTCGCGCCTGCGCACCAGCGCCCGCGAGATGGCCCGCGAGGCCGACATGCTCCGCCTGGGCCTCGACGAGATCACCGCCGTCGACCCGCAGGAGGGCGAGGAGGCCGACCTCGCCGAGGAGGCGCTGCGCCTGGAGAACGCCGAGGCCCTGCGCCTGGCCGCCGCCACCGCGCACGGCGCGATCACCGGCGATCCGACCACCGGCGAAGGCGGCGCCACCGACACCGTCGGGGCCGCCGCGCGCGCCCTGGAGCACGACGCGCACTCCGACCCCAAGCTCGCCGAGTTCGCCGAGCGGCTCGCCGAAGCCGGTGCGCTCCTTGCGGAAGCGGCCGTGGACCTCTCGTCCTACCTCGACGACCTCTCGGCCGACCCGCGGCGCCTGGAGGAGATCTACCAGCGCCAGGCCGCCTTGAAGACCCTGTACCGCAAGTACGCCGAGGACCTTCCCGGCGTGCTCGCGTGGGCCGACAACGCGAGCAAGCGCCTCGGGGAGCTCGACGTCTCCGACGAGCGCGTCGCCGAGCTGGAGTCCCAGCACGCCGAGCTGACCGCCCGCGCCGCCGACCTCGCCACGCAGCTGCGCGCCTCCCGCCGCGCCGCCGCCGAGCGGTTCTCCACCGCCGTCTCCGCCGAGCTCAAGGGCCTGGCGATGCCGCACGCCGAGGTCGTGGCCGCCGTCGAGGCCCGCCCGGCCGGGCGCGGCAGCGTCGACCTCGTCGTGGACACCACGATCTCCGGCGCGTCCGAGGACGGCGCCGACGAGGTCGAGCTGCTCCTGCGGCCCCACCCCGGCGCCCAGCCCGCCGCCCTCCACAAGGGCGCGTCCGGCGGCGAGCTCTCCCGAGTGATGCTCGCCATCGAAGTCGTGTTCGCGGAGATCGGCGGCCCGCCGGTCCTCGTGTTCGACGAGGTCGACGCGGGCGTCGGCGGCGGCGCGGCCATCGAGATCGGCCGCTGCCTCGCCAAGCTCGCCCGCCGCCACCAGGTCCTCGTCGTCACCCACCTGCCGCAGGTCGCCGCGTTCGCCGACCGCCACCTCGTCGTGTCCAAGGACACGTCGGGCGCGGTCACGGTCTCCGGGGTGCGCGTCGTCGACGACGCCGCCCGCGCCCGTGAGCTTGCTCGCATGCTCGCCGGGATGCCCGACTCCCACCTGGGCGTCGCGCACGCGGAGGAGCTGCTGGCCGAAGCCGCGAAGATGAAGTCTTAGAACGGTCCTTACCGCCGTCGAGCGGCGCGCCGCAGCATGAGGCGTGGCCGCAGGATGGCATGATGATGCACGATGCGTGTACCTAGCTTGCGTTTGCCCGGGCGGAACCAGGAGGGCGAGCCCTCCGAGGGCCGGCTCGTCGGCACCGCCCGCCTCGACCGCCGCACGAAGCGGCTCTGCGGTCGCCTCGAACCCGGCGACATCGCGGTGATCGACCACGTCGACCTCGACCGGGTCGCGGCCGACACCCTCGTCGGGACCGACGTGGCCGTGGTCGTCAACGCCGCCAAGTCGATCTCCGGCCGCTACCCGAACCTCGGCCCCGAGGTCCTCGTCAAAGCCGGGATCGTCCTCATCGACGGCGTCGGCGACGAGATCTTCGACAAGGTCCGCGAAGGCAAGACCGTCGCCGTCGAGGACGGCAAGGTCTACCTCGGCACCGAACTGGTCGCCGAGGGCGCCGTGCAGACCGCCGACACCGTGGCCGCCGACATGGAGGCCGCGAAAGAGGGCCTGTCGATCCAGTTGGAGGCGTTCGCCGCCAACACCATGGAGTACCTCAAGCGCGAGCGGGACCTCCTCCTCGACGGCGTCGGCGTCCCCGAGGTGAAGACCTCCTTCAACGGCCGCCACGCGCTCATCGTCATCCGCGGCTACAACTACAAGGAGGACATCGACGTCCTCCGGCCGTACATCCGCGAGTTCAAGCCCGTGCTCGTCGGCGTCGACGGCGGCGCGGACGCGCTCCTCGAAGCCGGGTACACGCCCGACATGATCGTCGGCGACATGGACTCCGTCTCCGACGACGCCCTGCGCTGCGGCGCCGAGATCGTCGTCCACGCCTACGCCGACGGCCGCGCGCCCGGCATGGAGCGCATGGACAAGCTCGGCGTCCCCGCGATCCCGTTCCCGGCGGCCGCCACCTCCGAGGACATCGCGATGCTCATGGCCGACGAGAAGGGCGCGGAGCTCATCTGCGCCGTCGGCACCCACGTCACCATGGTCGAGTTCCTCGACAAGGGCCGCGGCGGCATGGCCTCGACGTTCCTCACGCGCCTGCGCGTGGGCGGCAAGCTCGTCGACGCCAAGGGCGTCTCGCGCCTGTACCGCCAGGACATGTCGGTGTCCGCGCTCCTGCTGCTCATCGTCTCCGGCCTCGCCGCCATGGCCACCGCCGTCGCCATCTCCACCGTCGGCCGCTCCTTCGTGGACGTCATCGCCGACTGGTGGGACGGGCTGCTCTTCCAGATCCAAAGGCTGTTCTCGTGATCAACTTCCGGTACCACCTGGTGAGCCTCACCGCGGTGTTCCTCGCCCTCACCGTCGGCCTCATCCTCGGCACCGCCGCCCTCAACGGCCCCGCCATGGAGGCGCTGGAGACCACCAGCCAGGGCCTGCGCGACTCCAACGAGCAGCTGCGCGCCCAGGTCCAGGAGCTGGAGGACCAGCTCGGCGAGGAGCAGGAGTTCGCCGCCGAGATCGCCCCCGCCTACCTCGCCGGGAAGCTCACCGGGAAGAACATCCTCGTCGTGGCCCTGCCCGGCGCCGACACCGCCGCCGTCGACGGCACGGTCGAGATGCTCGGCTACGCGGGCGCCACGGTCTCGGGCCGCCTCTCCGTGCTCGACGACTTCTTCGACCCGAACAACGCCGACCAGCTCGTCGACCTCGTCGACACGACCACCCCCGCCACGGTCCAGACCCCCGTCACCTACGACGGCGTCCAGGCCATGAGCTACGTCCTCGCCGCCGTGACCACCGGCAAGGCCGCCGGGACCGCCGTCGAGATCACCCCCGGCGACATCACCAAGGTCACCACCGCCCTGACCGACATGTCGATGCTCACCGTCGAGACCACCCCGACCGGCCTCGCCGACGGCGTCATCGTCCTCGCCGGCGCCGGGGCCACCGACTCCGACGCCGACCAGCGCAACACCGGCATGGTCACGATCACCAACGAGTACGCCGCCGACGGCCCCACCCTCTACGGCGCCATGACCTCCACCGGCGACGGCAACCCGATCAACGTGCTGCGCACCGACAGCGCCGAGACCGTCGCCACGGTCGACAACGTCGCCTTCACGCAGGGGCAGATCGCCACGGTCGCCGCGCTCGCCGAATTCGTCAACGCGGGCACCGTGGACCACCTCGGCATCGGGGAGGGCGCTTCGGCCCTGCTTCCCGACGCGGCCTAGTATCGCGCCCATGAGCCAGTTGACGCGAACCGTCGGTAGGGCGTTCCTCGGAGGGGTCGCGGCAGGCGGCACGATCGCCGCGATCGGCGCCATCCGCCGCTCGAAGTGGGCCGCCGACCTGGAACGGATCAACCACAAGGGCGACATCGTGAGCCTGGCCGAAGGCCCCGGCATCACGATCGGCGCCACCGCGGGCGCGGTCCTGGGCGCGAACTCCCCGGCCTACGCCGCGGCCGCCGCCACCGCGGGCGTCACCGCGGGCGCCGTCGGCCTCTACGACGACATCGCCGACTCCAAGGGGGAGAAGGCGAAGGGCTTCAAGGGCCACGTCGGCGCCCTCCTCAAGGGCCGCGTCTCCGCCGGGCTCGTCAAGATCCTCGGCATCTCCGGCGCCGGGCTCGCCGCCGCCGCGCTCATCGACCTTGAGAACGGCGAGCTCACCGACGACCGCCGCTCCCGCCTGCGCCGCATCTGGAACGTCGGCGTCGGCGGCGGCGTCATCGCCGGGGCCGCCAACGTCATCAACCTGTTCGACCTGCGCCCCGGCCGCGCCCTCAAGGTCGTCACCCTCGCCTCCGCCCCGCTCTCGCGCCCCCCGGGGGCCAAGTCCCGCCGCGCGACCGCCGCGGGCGGCGCCAACACCGCGCTCGCCGTCTCGGCCGCGGCCGGCGCCGCGATGTCCGAGGACCTCGAAGGCAAGACCATGCTCGGCGACGGCGGCGCCAACGCCCTCGGCGCGCTCCTGGGCCTCGCCTACGTCGCCCGCACCGGCATGGTCGGCCGCCACGTCGCCCTCGCCGGGGTCGCCGCCCTCATCGCCGCCTCCGAGAAGGTCTCGTTCACGAAGGTCATCGCCGAGACGCCCGTACTGCGCGAGCTGGACGAGCTGGGTCGGACGAAGTCTTGACCGAGACCCGACGCGAAGTCGGTCGTGCCGCCTCGGTCATCGGTGCGATCACCGTCGCCTCCCGCCTGGCCGGATTCGGCCGCACGATGGTGTTCACCTGGGCGATCGGCCTGGTCAGCCTCGGTACCGCCTACCAGACCGCGAACTCCATCCCCAACATCATCTTCGAACTCGTCGCGGGCGGTGCGCTCGCGGCGCTCGTCATTCCCCTCCTGGCCGCCCCCCTCGCCAGGCACGAGCCCGAGCAGGTCAGCCGCATCGCCTCTGCGCTGCTCACCTGGGCCCTGACGATCCTCGTCCCGGCCGGCGTCCTCGTGGCGCTGTTCGCGCGCCCGATCATCGTCCTGCTCATGCCCGGCGAGGAGGTCACGCAGGCGACCGTCGACGTCGGCGTCGAACTCCTCGTCCTCTTCGCCCCGCAGCTGCCGCTCTACGGCGTCGCGGTCGTCCTCACCGGCATCCTCCAGTCCCACCGCCGCTTCGCCTGGCCCGCGGTCGCCCCGCTCCTGTCGAGCGTCGTCATGGCCGGGGTCTACGTCGTCTACGGCGTCATCTCCGGCCGCGGCGACAACGCCGCGACGATCAGCCAAGGCGAGATCCTCCTCCTCGGCCTCGGCACCACCGCGGGCGTCGCCGTCCTCGCGGGCTGCCTGATCTTCCCGCTCCGCGGCCTGCGCATCAGGATCCGCCCGGCCTGGCGGATGGAGTCCCACGTCGCCTCCGGGCTCAAGTCGCTCGCCATCGCGGGAGCGATCACCGTCGGCGCGCAGCAGCTCTGCCAGGCCCTGCTCCTGGCCCTCGCCAACGAGGCCGGGGACGGCCCCGCCGCGATCTTCACCGTCTCCCAGACGTTCTTCCTGCTGCCCTGGGCCGTGCTGGCGGTCCCCATCGCCACCGCCGCCTACCCCGTCCTCGCGGAGGCGTACTCCCTCGGCGAGCACGAGCGCTACCACCGGCGCCTCTCCAACACCGGCCGCGCCGTCCTGCTCCTCTCCGGCCTCGGCGTCGCCGCCCTCGCCGGCCTCGCCGAACCCATCAGCACCGTCCTCGCCTCCGTCTCCTCCGACGGAGACGCGAGCACCCGGACGCAGCTCCAGGCCACCCTGACCGGCCTCGCCTTCGGCCTCTTCGGCTACTCCATGTTCGCGATCTACTCCCGCGGCCTGTACGCCGTGGGCCGCAACAAGTACGCCGCCGGGGCCACCTCGATCGGCTGGGCCGCCGGGGCCGTCGCCGCCATCGTCCTCTCCCAGGCCATGCCCCTCGCAGACCGCACGCTGGCGCTCGCCATCGCCTGGTCGATCGGCATGACCGTCATCGGCCTCGCCCTCACCGCCGCCATCGCCCGCCACACCGGCGCCGCGAGCCTCGCGGGCATCCCGAGGGCCGCGCTCGCCACGGTCGTCGCCGCGGTCGCCGCGGTGCTCGCCGCGCGCGAGCTCATCGCGCTGTGGGGTCACGCGAACACGATCTACACCGCGCTCTTCCAGGGCGTCGTCGTCGGCGCCGCCACCGCCGTGGTCTACCTCGGCCTCGGGGCGCTCATCGGCGGATCCGGTGTCGTGCGCCCGGTCCTGCGGCGCGCTGGCAGAATACGGTCGTCAGCGGAAGACGAAGCACAGCAACCCGACGAAGACGGAGCAGACCAGTGAGCCACCGCCGTATCGCCTTGGTGCTCGGCCCCTCGACCGGCGGCATCGGCACCCACGTCGCCTCGGTCGCCGAGGGATTCGTGGAGCGCGGCGACGCCGTCCTGGTGGTCGGCCCGCCCGAGACCGAGGAGCGCTTCGGCTTCCGCGCGCGAGGCGCCCGCTTCGCGCCCGCGCCCATCACCGCGAAGCCCTCCCCGGAGCTGCCGCTCGCCTGGTGGTCGGCCCGGAACGCGCTGCGCGGCATCACCGGACGCGGCGTCGACGTCGTCCACGCCCACGGCCTCACCGCCGGGATCACCGCGCTCGCCGCCCGCCCCGCGGGCGCCGCGCTCGTCACCACCTGGCACAACCAGCTCATCACCTCCGGAGTCAAGCGCCGCGTCTCCGACGCGATCGAGGGGCGCCTCGCGCGCGGCGTCGACGTCGCCCTCGCCGCCTCCTCCGACCTCCACGAGCACCTGGTCGCCCTGGGCGCCAAGGACGCCCGCCTCGCACCCGTCGCCGCCCCGCCGAAGAACGCCAGCGGCGAGCCCGGCGCTGTCCGCGCCGAACTCGGCATCGGCGACCGCCCCATGCTCCTATCCGTGGGCCGCCTGCACCCGCAGAAGGACTACGACACCCTCATCGCCGCCGCCACCCGCTGGAAGGCCCTGGACCCGGCCCCCGTCGTCGTCATCGCCGGGGACGGCCCCGAGCGCGACCGCCTCCAAGGCCTCATCGACGCTTCGGGCGCCGACGTGCGCCTCCTCGGCCACCGCACCGACGTCGGCGACCTCCTCGCCGACGCCGACCTCTCCCTGGTCACCAGCCAGTGGGAGGCCCGGCAGCTGTTCGCCCAGGAGACCCTCCAGGCCGGCGTCCCGCTCGTCACCACCCGCACCGGCGGCATCCCCGAGCTCGTCGGCGACGCCGGAATCTACTTCGAGGTCGGCGACGTCGACGCCCTCGACCAGGCCGTGCGCGGCCTCCTCGGCGACCCGGACAAGCTGGACAGCTACCGCGAAGCGAGCCTCGCGCGCGCCGCCACCTGGCCCGACGAGGCCCAGATGCTCGACGCCCTCGACGCGCTCTACCTCGAACTGACCGGAAGATAGCCAGTGGTGCGCAACCTGGACGCCGGGCGGCGGGCCCGCAAGGTCCGCAAGTCCCTCGCCCGCTCCCTGTCCGAGCACCGCGGGCCCCTCGGCGTCTGGATCGCCGTCGTGCTCCTCGCCGCGCTCGCGGTCATCCAGCTCCTGCCCGACGAGCGCGAGGACGCCATCCCCGACGCCGTCGACTCGGTGATCGTCCTCGGCGTCGGCGGCCTGTCCTGGACCGACATCGACGCCGAGACCACCCCGAACCTCGCCGCGCTCGCCGAGAACGGCGCGCTGGCCGAGCTGAACACCGACTCGGGCCGCAACTTCACGTGCACGCTCGACGGCTGGCTCACCCTCTCAGCAGGGGCGCCCGCCGTCGCCGGGAACTACGGCGACTCCGCCGACTGCGGGCCCGTGACCGACGAGCAGATCAGCGACGAGGACGGCGCCACCACGGTCGGCGACATGACCGACCTCGTGGCCCTCAACCGCGACCTCGACCAGGGCGCCGAGGTCGGGATGCTCGCCGCCGGGACCTCCTGCGCCACGGGAGTGGGCCCCGGCGGGGCCTACGCCACCGCGAACTCGGTCGGCCGCGTCGGCGAGTACGCCTCCGCGCTCCCGTCCGGCCGCGACCTGGCCGCGCTCCTGAACGAGTGCCCGCTCACCGTCGTCGACGGCGGCGTCCTCTCCTCCGACGCGGAGCTGCGGGCCGCCGCGCTCGACCAGCTCGACGCGACCGTCGCCGCCCTCGACGAGGCCCGCTCGGGCGACAGCGCGCTCATCGTCACCGGCATCAGCCAGACCGAGGAGCCCAACCGGCTCCTCGCCACCGTCGCGAACTTCGGGTCCGCCGACGGCCACTCGCTCCTCGACCTGCCGGCGGAGCGCCCCGGCTACCTGCGCCTGACCGACCTCACCGCGACGATCCTGACGCTCCTGGACGCGCCGCTCCCGGACTCGGTCTCCGGGACCGCCGCGGGGGCCGCCGAGGACACGCTCTCGTACGCCGACCGCCAGGCGGTCTTCGACGACACCGACGTGCGGCTCATCGCGGCCGCGGTCGCCGCGCCCGCCACCCAGTGGCTCCAGGTGTTCCTGTTCCTCGCGTTGACGTTCGTGGCGTGGCCGCTGCTGCACCTGCTGCGCCGTGCCGGGCAGCCCGGCGTCAAGCCGCCGCCGCTGTGGCTCATGCGCCTGAACATCGTCTCGGCGCTCGTGTGCGCGGTGTTCACCGCGGCCGCGATCCTCGCCGACTTCTTCGAGTGGTGGTCGGCCGACCGGCCCGGTGTCGTCGGCCCGCTCACGGCCCTCGGCATCGCCGTCGTGTGCGCGTTCGCCGCGATCCTCATCCCCGGCCGCCGCGGGCCCGCGAGCCTCATGGTCACCGTGTCCGCGTTCGGGATCGTCGTCACCGTCATGGCGATGGTCATCCACACCGAGGACCCGCTCGGGACGCTCCTGGGCGACTACACCGTCGCCGACTCCGCGTCGAACGAGCTCGGCCCGGTCGCCACCGGCATGTTCATCGCCTCCCTGTGGCTCCTGGCCGCCGCCGCGGCCTGGCGGCTCCCGCGCCGCTACCAGGCGCCCGTCATGGCCGCCATCGGCAGCCTCGGCGTCCTCGTCGTCTCCGCCGGGTTCCTCGGCGACTCCGTGCCCGCCGCGGTCGCGATCATCGTGGGCACCTGCCTTGCGGCCGCGCTCGCCACCGGCGGCTGGGTCACGTTCCAGCGGTTCGTGTGGTCGGGCCTGGCGGGCGTCGCGGTCCTGTTCGGCCTCTCGTGGATCGACTACCAGCGGCCCGCGGCCGAACGCGGCGAGCTCGGCGCGTTCCTCGGCGACGTCCTCGGCGACACCAACGGCGTCATCGCCTCCGGGGTCGGCTCGAACGTCGTGTCGGTCTTCACCTCCCCGATGAGCCTCCTCGCCGTCATGGCCGGCGGCTACTGCTGGCTGGTGCTCCTGCGGCCCGGCGGCGGGCTGCGCCGCGCCTGGGGCCTGTACCCGCCGCTGCGCGCCGCGTTCTCCGCGGCCGTGGTCGGATCGGGCATCGCCGGGCTCCTCCTCGGCAAGGGCGTCATGAGCCTCGGCTCGGCCCTCGCGGTCATGGTCCCCTTGGCGGTCATCATGAGCCACCGCGTGCTCGCCCGCGCGCACGTCAAGGACGGCGAGTACTCCGACATGATCGTCGACGCACCCTCGTGGGTCGATGAGGAAAACAGCGGCGAAAGTGTTAGTGTGGAATCCCGTGGATGAAGCGATCCACCGGCTGCTTTCTTAAGCGGCTCGTTCGCCACGAACACCACGGGAGTCCGCCTTGGCCAGCGCTGCGAATGGTCAGATCCGCACTACGAAGCACCTCTTCGTCACCGGCGGGGTCACCTCCGCCCTCGGCAAGGGCATGACCGCCGCCAGTCTCGGGAACCTCCTGACGGCCCGCGGCCTCTACGTGGTGATGCAGAAGATCGACCCCTACCTCAACGTCGACCCGGGCACGATGAACCCGTACGAGCACGGCGAGGTCTTCGTCACCGACGACGGCGGCGAGACCGACCTCGACATCGGCAACTACGAGCGGTTCCTCGACCGGAACCTGTCGAAGCACGCGAACGTCACCACCGGCCAGGTGTACTCCGACGTCATCGCGAAGGAGCGCCGCGGCGACTACCTCGGCGCCACGGTCCAGGTGATCCCGCACATCACCAACGAGATCAAGGCCCGCCTCGCGGCGATGGCCGACCCCGACCCGGAGACCGGGCGCGTCCCCGACGTCGTCATCACCGAGGTCGGCGGCACGGTCGGCGACATCGAGTCGCTGCCGTTCCTGGAGGCGATCCGCCAGTACCGCCACGACATCGGGCGCGACAACTGCTTCTTCCTGCACGTGTCGCTGGTGCCGTACCTGGCCGCGTCCTCGGAGATGAAGACCAAGCCCACGCAGCACTCCGTGGCGCAGCTGCGCAGCATCGGCATCCAGCCCGACGCGATCGTGTGCCGCTCCGACCGCCCGCTCCCGGACGGCCTCAAGGGCAAGATCGCCGGGTTCTGCGACGTGGACGACGCGGCGGTCGTCTCGGCGCCCGACTCGAAGTCGATCTACGAGATCCCCAAGACCCTCCACTCGGAGGGCCTGGACGCGTATGTGGTCCGCAAGCTCGACCTGCCGTTCAAGGACGTCGACTGGACCGCGTGGGACGACCTGCTCGACCGCGTCCACAACCCGCAGGCCATCGTCGAGGTCGCGATCGTCGGCAAGTACGTGGAGCTGCCCGACGCGTACAAGTCCGTCGTGGAGGCCCTGCACGCGGCCGGGTTCGCGCACCGCGCCAAGGTCAACGTCCGCTGGGTCGTCTCCGACGAGTGCGGGAGCCCTGAGGACACCGCGAAGGCCCTCGCGGGCGTCGACGCAGTGGTCATCCCCGGCGGGTTCGGCGACCGCGGCGTGCCCGGCAAGATCGAGGCGCTCACCTGGTCGCGCACCCGCGGGGTGCCGACGCTGGGCCTGTGCCTGGGCTTGCAGTGCATGGCGATCGAGGGCCTGCGCGAGATCGCCGGGCTCGTCGGCGCCGACTCCGAGGAGTTCGACCGCGAGGCCGAGCACCTGGTCATCTCCACGATGGCCGACCAGACCGAGATCGTCGCGGGCCGCGGCGACATGGGCGGCACGATGCGCCTGGGCACCTACCCGGCGAACCTCGCCGAGGGCTCGATCGTCGCCGAGGTCTACGGCGCCACCGAGGTCAACGAGCGCCACCGCCACCGCTACGAGGTGAACAACGCCTACCGCGACCAGCTCGCGAAGTCCGGGTTCGTCATCTCGGGCCTCTCGCCCGACGGGCGCCTCGTCGAGTTCATCGAGCTCGACCGCGAGCAGCACCCGTACTACGTGGCGACCCAGGCCCACCCGGAGCTCAAGTCCCGCCCGACCCGCCCGCACCCGCTCTTCGCGGGCCTGGTCGCCGCGGCCCTGAAGCGCCAGGCCGCCGAACGCCTCGACCTCGAAGCGTAAGCACCACAAGCAGAAAGGGCGGGGCTCCGAGTGGAGCCCCGCCCTTCTCACTTGTCGGTTACGCGTCGCGCGGGTCGTCGCCGTACTGGTTGGAGCCGTGCTGGCCCTCCAGCGCGAGCAGCACGAGCAGGATGATGCTGCCGACGCCGGGCACGAAGTTGATGAAGTACCACCAGCCGGACCGGCCGGTGTCGTGCAGTCGGCGCACGATCGCGGCGAGCGTGGGCAGGAGCACGGCGACGAGGTAGAGGAAGAACGGGATGTAGAGCAGGGGCTCCCGGGTGAGGGAGAACAGCAGGGACAGGGCGATCAGGATGATCGCGTTGATCAGGTAGAACATCCAGAACTCGCGGCGGCCGGCGCGGCCGGAGAAACCGACGTAGTTCTTGAGCACGGCAAGGTACCAGTTCACGCTGGGTCCTTTCGAGGGGGCGATCCGCTGTGGACCGTCAAGGGGATTGAGGGGGAGGCCCTGGGCGAGGGCCGATCGGAAACGTACCACGTTCCCCCAGTTGAGCGCGAGGGGAATCCCCCGCGTCGGCTCCCTTGAGGAGGGGACGGCGAAAGGGCGGGCTCCCGGAGCCCGCCCTTTCCGTGCGCCTTACGGCTGCTTCGTGCGCAAGGTCCGGCCGACCATGACCGTGGCGACCACGACCAGGCCCGCGGCGATGAGCGCGACCGTCTGGAGGCCGTGCGTGAACGCGGTGCGGGCCGCGGCGAGCAGGGCGTCCCCGGCCTCCGCCGGAAGCGCGGCGGCCGCGTGGACGGCCTCGCCGAGCGTCTCGGCGGCCGCGGCGGGCGCGTTCCCGAGTTCGCTCCGGTATATCCCGGTGGCGAGGGATCCCAGCAGTGCGACGCCCATCGCGCCGCCCAGCTCGTACGCGGTCTCCGAGATCGCGGAGGCCGAGCCGGCCCGGTCGGCCGGGGCGGCCGCCAGGACCGCGTCGTTCGTGACCGTCTGCGCCAGGCCCGATCCGGCGCCGATGAGCGCGAACGCGACCGCGACGACGCCTGCGCCCTGATCCACGCCGATGAGCGACATCGCGGCGAAGCCCGCGACCACCAGCACCAGGCCGCCGACGATCGTGCGGACCATGCCGATCCGCTCCGACAGCCGCACCGCGACGAGCCCGGCGACCACCGAGACGCCCATGCCCGGCAGGAGCAGCAGCCCCGCCTCCATGGGGGAGTAGCCGAGCACCAGCTGCAGGTACTGCGTGAGCAGGAACAGCGACGAGATCATCGCGAACACGATCGTGAAGTTCGTGGCGAGCGAGGCGCTGAAGCGCCTGATGCCGAACAGGTTCAGGTCCAGCAGCGGGTGCTCCAGGCGGCGCTGGCGCCGCACGAACAGCACCGCCATGGCGATGCCGAAGGCGATCGCGAGGGCCGCCGTCCACTCCACGCCGTGCTCGGCGATCGTCTTGACCCCGTACACGAACGGGAACATCGCCAGGAACGACATCGCGACGCTGAGGAGGTCGATGCGGCCCGGGTTCGGGTCCTTCGACTCCGGCAGCAGGAACGGCGCGGCCACGACCACGGCGATCGACACCGGCGCGGCCATGAGGAACACCGAGCCCCACCAGAAGTGCTCCAGCAGCCAGCCGCCGATGATCGGCCCGGCGGCCGAGCCCGCGGAGAACCCGGAGGCCCAGATCGCGATGGCGAACTTGCGCTGGCGGCCGTCCTCGAAGAGGTTCCGCATGAGCGCGAGCGTGGTCGGCATGAGCGTCGCGCCCGCCAGGCCCAGGAACGCGCGGGCGGCGATGAGCATCTCCGCGGAGGTCGCGTACGCGGCGATGACGCTCGCGGCGGCGAACGCGGCCGAGCCGATGACGAGCAGCCTGCGGCGGCCGACGCGGTCGCCGAGCGTCCCCATGGTGACCAGGAGGCCGGCGAGCGTGAACCCGTAGACGTCCACGATCCACAGCAGCTGCGAGGAGGACGGTTCGAGGTCCTCGGACAGGAACGGCACGGCGAAGCCGAGCACGGTCATGTCGATGGAGATGAGCAGCACGGGGAGCACCAGCACGGCCAGCGCCCACCCCTGCTTCGCGGTGAAGCGCGGGCGGGGGCCCGCGTGCTGCGGCAGGGTCGTCGTCATGGTGTCTCCTCCTCAGGGTCAGTTCGCGGGCCGAGGGCCGCCGCGGAACGGGCGGCCCGCAGGTGGACACCTGGGGCGCTTCGGCGAAGCTTGTGATCGAATCGACGGTTCAGGGAATATCGCTGTACCGTCCAGACGGTATAGTAGCAAGCGGGAGGGCCCATGACCAAGGACGAACCGAGCACGCGTGACCGGATTCTCAACGCGCTCCAGCGCATCCTCGTCGAGGAAGGCGCCTCCGGCGTGACCCTGGAGAAGGTCGCCGCCGAGGCCGGCGTCTCCAAGGGCGGCCTGCTCTACCACTTCAAGTCCAAGTCCGACCTGTACGACGGCCTGGCCCGCCGCCACCGCCTCCAGGAGGAGGCGAACATCGCCCGCGCCCGCGAGACCGGCGTGGTCGCGAGCTTCCTGGAGGTCTCCTGGGTCGAGTCCGAGGAGTCCGCGGCCGGGCTCTGGGCCCTGCTCACGGCCCTGCGCGGCACCGGCGAGCTCTCGGAGGAGGCCCGCGCCGACGTCCTGTTCATCTTCAACGGCTGGCGCGACCTCATCCACGAGCAGGTCGCCGACCCCGTCACCGCCGAGATCGTGCGCCTGGTCGGCGACGGCCTGTTCCTCTCCGCGCTCGCGGGCGCCCCGCTGCCCAAGCGCGAGGTCGTCGAGCAGATCCTCGCCCGCCTCACGCTTGAGAGCGGCGGGGCGTAACAGAGCCGGGCTAGGGTGGCTCCCGTGCATGAATACCGAGTCCTCGACAGCGACATCGTCCACCGCGGCTGGTGCTACGACCTGACCGCCGAGACCGTCGCGATGCCGGGCGGCACCAGCGCGCGCCGCGAGTTCCTCGACCACTGCGGCGCGGTCGTCACCGTGCCGCTCGACGAGTCCGGCCGGGTCGGCCTCATCCGCCAGTACCGGGTCCCGCCCAAGGAGCGCCTGTGGGAGTTCCCCGCGGGCCTGCGCGACGTCGAGGGCGAGGACCCGGCCGTGACCGCCCGCCGCGAGCTCGCCGAAGAGGTCGACCTCGCCGCCGCCGACCTCGTCAAGCTCGGCGAGTTCTACACCACCCCGGGCATCTCGAACGAGCTCATCCACTACTTCCTCGCCACCGGCCTCACCCCCGTGCCCGAGGCCGACCGGCACGAGCGCACCGACGAGGAGGCCGCGATCGAGCTCGTCTGGTGGGACCTCGACAAGGCCCTCGACGCGGTCGTGAACGGCGAGATCCGCAACGGCGTGTGCGCGCTCGCGCTCAACCTCGCCCGCCTCCACCTCGAACGACGCTGAAGCGCACGCTGCTGTGTTATCGAAAACCACCGGCCCGTCGCGCGATCGTGCGACGGGCCGACTTACGATCACCGCGACGACGCCGTCCGAACCGCTGACCCAGAAGGAATGCCGGTCTCCGGGCACTGCGCGTCTTAGACTGCCCGTGCGGGACGCCGACCGGCCCCGAACTGGCACAACGCTTCGGAAGGAACCCGCAGAGTGAAAGTCGCCGTCCCCCGCGAGATCAAGAACAACGAGTACCGCGTCGCGCTGACCCCCGCCGGGGTCCACGAGCTCGTCGCCGCCGGACACCACGTCAGCGTCGAGACCGGCGCCGGTCTCGGCTCGGCCATCACCGACGACGACTACCGCGCCGCCGGGGCCGTCATCTGCCCGGACGCCGACTCCACCTGGGGCGCAGGCGATCTCGTGCTCAAGGTCAAGGAACCGATCCACGACGAGTTCCACCGCATGGCCCCCGGCCAGACCCTCTTCACCTACCTCCACCTCGCCGCCTCCGCCGAGTGCACCGACGCGCTCCTGGAGCGGCACGTCACCGGCATCGCCTACGAGACCGTGCAGACCCGCGACGGCCGCCTGCCGCTCCTCGCGCCCATGAGCGAGGTCGCGGGCCGCCTCGCCGTCCAGGCCGGGGCCTACCACCTCCAGCGCCCCGAGGGCGGCCGCGGCACCCTCATGGGCGGCGTCCCCGGGACCCCGCCCGCGCGCGTGGTCATCATCGGCGCGGGCGTCTCCGGCATGAACGCCGCCGCCGTCGCCGTCGGCATGCGGGCCGATGTCGAGCTCCTCGACCTCAACATCGACAAGCTCCACGCCGCCGACGACCTCTACCAGGGCCGCCTGCGCACCATCGTGTCCAACCGCTTCGAGATCAAGCGCGCCTGCCGCGAGGCCGACCTCGTCATCGGCGCCGTCCTCGTCCCGGGCGCCAAGGCCCCCACCGTCGTCGACGACGACGTGCTCGCCGAGATGAAGGACGGCGCGGTCCTCGTCGACATCGCCATCGACCAGGGCGGCTGCTTCGCCCACTCGAAGGCCACCACCCACGACGACCCCACGTTCACCTACGGCGGCAAGCTGTTCTACTGCGTCGCCAACATGCCCGGCGCCGTTCCGAACACCTCCACGTACGCGCTCACGAACGCGACGCTCCCGTACGTCATGAAGCTCGCCAACCACGGCTGGGCCGAGGCCCTCCGCACCGACGCGGCCCTCGCCGGCGGCCTCAACACCTACGCCGGGCAGGTCGTCAACGAGCCCGTCGCGACCACGCACCACCTGCCGCTCATGCCGATCGCGCAGGTCCTCGCCGAGAACTGAGGACACACAGGACCCTCGCGTCCCAGCCGGGAGCAAGCGATCCCACACCGGGTGCCTCGGAGTCTCGCAAGCCGTCGACAGCCTCGATACACTGACGTACAGTCGCTATGACAGGCAATGGTGAGACGCCCGGCACCCGGTGCCGACTCGCACCCGGAGGCGGAAATGAGCAGTGTGGACAGCAACGACAAGTGGGCCGCCCTGCGCGGGGCCGCGCAGGTGCCTCCCACTGACGGCGACGGGGACCTGTCCTCGCCCGACCCCGAGACGTACACCGGCAAGCGCGACATCCCGCAGCCGCAGCCGCTGGAGCGCCACGGACCGGCCCGCGTCATCGCCATGGCCAACCAGAAGGGCGGGGTCGGCAAGACCACCACGACCATCAACCTCGGTGCGGCCCTTGCCGAGTACGGCCGCAAGGTCCTCCTCGTCGACTTCGACCCGCAGGGCGCGCTCTCGGTCGGCTTCGGCACCAACCCCCACACCCTCGACCTGACGGTCTACAACCTCCTCATGCAGGAGGACGTCGACATCGACGACGTCATGGTCAAGACCAACGTCGCCGGGCTGCGCCTCCTCCCCGCCAACATCGACCTCTCCGCCGCCGAGATCCAGCTCGTCAACGAGGTCGCCCGCGAGCAGACCCTCGCCCGCGTCCTGCGCCCGATCATCCCCGACTTCGACTACGTCCTCATCGACTGCCAGCCGTCCCTGGGGCTCTTGACGATCAACGCGCTCACCGCCGCCCACTCGGTCCTCGTCCCCCTGGAGTGCGAATTCTTCTCCCTCCGCGGCGTGGCCCTCCTCCTCGACACCGTCGACAAGGTCCGCGAGCGCCTCAACTACGACCTCGAACTCGACGGCATCCTCGCCACCATGTACGACTCGCGCACCACGCACTCCCGCCAGGTGCTCCAGCGCGTCGTGGAAGCCTTCGGCGACAAGGTGTTCTCCACGGTCATCACCCGCACCGTGCGCTTCCCCGAGACCACCGTCGCGGGCGAGCCGATCACCACGTGGGCCCCGGCCTCCTCCGGCGCCCGCGCCTACCGCCAGCTGGCCCGCGAACTCATCGCCGCTACGGACAAATAACAGCACTGCCAAATAGACACCCGAACGCGTTCCACCACAAGAAACCCAGAGTTCACCCCGATGCGCGCGCGGGGCCCGTCTAAGCTTGCGTGCGTGAGCGACCAGCAGCTGCCCCAGCTCCCGACCCAGCGGGAGGGCGAACCGGACGAGGCCGAGACCGGCTTCCGCGTCCGCCTCGTCAACTTCGAGGGCCCCTTCGACCTGCTGCTCCAGCTCATCGGCAAGCACAAGCTCGACGTCACCGAGATCGCCCTCCACGAGGTCGCCTCCGAGTTCATCGCCTACGTCACCGGACTCGACGAGGCCTGGAACCTCGAAGAGACCTCCGAGTTCCTCCTCGTCGCCGCCACCCTCCTCGACCTCAAGACCGCGCGACTCCTGCCCGGCACCGTCGTCGACGACGAAGAGGACCTCGCCCTCCTCGAAGCCCGCGACCTCCTCTTCGCCCGCCTCCTCCAGTACAAGGCCTACAAAGAGGCCGCCGGGGCCCTCTCCGAGCTCGCCGAGGGCGCCGCCACCCGCGTCCCCCGCAACGTCGGCCTCGAAGACCGCTTCAAGGGCCTCCTGCCCGAACTCGTCCTCGACCTCACCCCCGACGCCCTCGCCGCCCTCGCCGGGAAGGCCATGAAGCCCAAGCCGCCCCCCACCGTCGGCACCGGCCACATCCACGTCCAGCGCGTCTCCGTGCGCGAGCACGCCGTCATCCTCTCCCGCCGCCTCCAGCGCGTCCAGACCGCGACCTTCCGGGCCCTCACCTCCGACTGCGAGACCCACCTCGAAGTCGTCGCCCGGTTCCTCGCGCTCCTGGAGCTCTACCGCGAGGCCCTGGTCGGCTTCGAGCAGATGCAGGCCCTCGGCGAGCTGACCGTCCGCTGGCTCGGCGGCACCGGCAACACCGAGATCGAGGTCGACGAGTACGCGGGCACGCCCGCAGAGGCCGAAACCGCGTCCGCGGACGCACCCACGGGGGAGGACACGCGCGAATGAGCGAGCGAACCGAAGACCTGGAAGAGGGCCTGGCCTCCTGGCGCATGCCCAGCGCGCGCCAGGAGGCGGCGCCGCTGCGCGCCGACACGCCCGCCGACGAGCCGGTCGGCGACGTCGACGAGTACGCGGCCGCGCTGGCCGCCGTCCCGGCCCAGCCCGAGCCCGAAGCCGACGACGAGCCCGAACCCGAGGCCGCGGCCCCCAGCCCCGTCCCCGAGGACGTCGACCTGGGCGCGGTCCTGGAGGCGATCCTCATGATCGCCGAGGAGCCGCTCTCCGAGGAGTTCCTCTCCTCGGTCCTGGAGCGACCGCGCTCACAGGTGCGCGAGACGCTCGGACGGCTCAGCGCCGAATACACTGGTGACGGACGCGGATTCGATCTGCGTCGCCAAGCCGGCGGCTGGCGCTTCTACACCCGGGCCGACTACGCCCGCTACGTGGAGCGGTTCGTGACCGACGGCGCCTCCGCCCGCCTCACCAAGGCGGCGCTGGAGACGCTCGCCGTGGTCGCCTACCGGCAGCCGGTCACCCGCGGCCGCATCTCGGCCATCCGGGGGGTCAACTGCGACGGGGTCATCCGCACGCTGCTGGCGCGCGGCCTGGTCGAGGAGTGCGGGACCGACCCGGACTCGACGGCGACGCTCTACCGCACCACCACCCTGTTCTTGGAGAAGATCGGGCTGGACTCGGTCGACCAGCTCCCCGAGCTGGCCCCGTTCCTGCCCGACGACGTGACGGATATCGAGGAAGATGAACAACGCTGACGCAGAGGGCGTACGCCTGCAAAAGGTCCTGTCGCAGGCCGGGATCGCCTCCCGCCGCGCCGCCGAGGAGCTGATCTCCCGCGGCAAGGTGAAGGTCAACGGCGAGCCCGCCCGACTCGGCCAGCGCGTGGACCCCGCCAAGGACGTCATCCACGTCTCCGGCAAGCGCGTCGTGACCGACGTCGACAAGGTCTACTACGCGATCAACAAGCCGCGCGGGATCGTCTCGACCATGGAGGACGACGAGGGCCGCCCCTCGCTCGCGAACTTCGCGCAGGGCCTGGACCACCGGGTGTTCCACGTGGGGCGCCTGGACACCGACTCCGAGGGCCTGATGCTGCTCACCAACGACGGGGAGCTCGCGAACCGGATCATGCACCCCTCGCACGGCCTGCCGAAGGTCTACCGGGCGCAGGTCAACGGGATCATGGACCGGCCCACCTGGAACCGGCTGCTCAAGGGCGTCGAGCTGGAGGACGGGCTCGCGAAGGCCGAGAAGCTGAAGATCATCGACGAGCACGCCGGGCAGTCGTTGATCGAGATCACCATGCACGAGGGCCGCAAGCACATTGTGAGGCGCCTCATGGACGAGGTCGGGCACCACGTCTCGCGTCTCGTGCGCACGGAGATCGGCCCGATCCAGTTGCGGAACCTGAAGCCGGGGACGCTGCGGCGGCTCACCCCCAACGAGGTGGGGGAGCTGTTCCGCGAGGTCGGGCTCTAGCCTTGTACAGCCTGCTGTAGCGACGGGATGGGCAAGGCCCGGTTAGGGTCTCATCATGAAGACGATACTGAACATCATCTGGTTCGTGCTCGCCGGGCTGTGGCTCGCGATCGGCTACTTCGTTGCGGGCCTGGTGTTCTGCATCTTCATCGTGACCATCCCGTTCGGGATCGCGAACATGCGGCTCGCCGGGTACGTGCTGTGGCCGTTCGGGCGCACCGTGGTCTACGACCCGCAGGCCGGGTGCCTCACGCTGGTGGCGAACATCCTGTGGCTCATCCTGTTCGGGTGGGAGCTCGCGCTCGCCCACCTGGTGACCGGGTTCCTCCAGGCGATCACGATCATCGGCATCCCGCTGGCCGTGGCCAACTGGAAGATGATCCCGCTCGCGCTGTGGCCGCTGGGGGCGCGCGTCGTCGAACGCTAGGCCGTCCGCGCATAGACTGTGGACCGGCCCCGTTCGCCACCCCAGCTCGCCTGACCCGGCATGATGTAGGTTTGCGGGGTTTGCACATGAAGAACGGAGCCGACAGTGCCTGAGCAGAAGAGCGGACCGGTCGTCGCTATCGACGGCCCGTCCGGGGCCGGGAAGTCGACGGTGTCCAAGACCCTCGCGACCGCGATCGAAGCGGCGTACCTCGACACCGGTTCGATGTACCGGGCGGCGACCCTCGCCGTCCTCAAGGCCGGCGTCGACCCCTCCCAGACCGCGCAGGTCACCAAGACGGTGAAGAACGCCAAGCTGGAGTTCGGCACCGCGCCCGAGGACCCGTTCACGCGCGTGGACGGGGAGGACGCCGACCAGGCGATCCGCTCCGACGAGGTCACCAAGGCCGTCTCGGCGGTCGCGGGCAACAAGACGGTGCGGAAGTTCCTCATCGACGAGCAGCGCCGCATCATCGCGAACGCCAAGCGCGGCATCGTGGTCGAGGGCCGCGACATCGTCGAGGTGGTCGCCCCCGACGCCGACGTCAAGGTCTACCTCACCGCGGACCCCGTCGAGCGCGCCAAGCGCCGCGCCGCCGAGAACGGCGCCGACGCGACCGCGACCGCGAAGGACCTCCAGCGGCGCGACACCGCCGACTCGAAGACCACCAAGCCCCTGGAGGCCCCCGCGGGGGCCGTGGTGATCGACTCCACGGCGCTGCCGATCGTGGAGGTAGTGGCCAAGATCCTGGCCTTGCTGAACAACAGGGACATCGATGAGTGACGAACCGACCTGGGCCGACGACGACTTCGAGTTCGACGAGGACGACCTCGCCGAAACCTCGCAGGACCGCGGCCCGGTCCCGACGGTGGCCGTGGTCGGCCGCCCCAACGTGGGCAAGTCGACCCTGGTCAACCGCATCCTGGGCCGCCGCGCCGCGGTCGTCCAGGACGAGCCGGGCGTGACCCGCGACCGCATCGCGTACGACGCCGAGTGGTCCGGGAAGCAGTTCAGCCTGGTCGACACGGGCGGCTGGGACCCCGACGCGGACGGCATGGCGAAGGCCATCGCCTTCCAGGCCGAGCTCGCGATGCGCACCGCCGACGTCATCGTCTTCGTGGTCGACTCCCGCGTCGGCCCCACCGACGCCGACGAGGCCGCGGTCCGCATCCTCCGCTCGACCCGCAAGCCGGTCATCCTCGTCGCGAACAAGGCCGACTCCGAGCGCCAGGAAGCGGAGGTCCACGACCTCTGGAGCCTCGGCCTCGGCGAGCCGTTCCCGATCTCGGCCCTCCACGGCCGCAACTCCGGCGACCTGCTCGACAAGATCATCTGGGCGTTCCCCGAGGAGCCCACCGGCAAGCTCAAGGAGCGCGGCCCCCGCCGCATCGCCCTGGTCGGCCGCCCCAACGTCGGCAAGTCCAGCCTCCTGAACCGCATCGCCGGCGAGGACCGCGCCGTCGTCGACAACGTCGCCGGCACCACGGTCGACCCGGTCGACTCCGTCGTCGAGATCGACGGCGAGGACTGGATCCTGGTCGACACCGCGGGCCTGCGCAAGCGCGTGAAGTTCGCGTCGGGGACGGAGTACTACGCGGCCCTGCGCACCGAAGCGGCTGTAGAGGCCGCCGAGGTGGCCCTGGTGCTCCTGGACGCGTCTGAACCGATCAGCGAGCAGGACCAGAGGGTCCTCACGCAGGTAGTGGAGAGCGGCCGAGCCCTGGTCCTGGCGTTCAACAAATGGGACCTGGTGGACGAGGACCGCCGCTACTACCTCGAAAAGGAGATCGACCGGGAGCTGGGCCAGGTGAGCTGGGCCCCGCGGGTGAACGTCTCGGCGCTGACGGGCCGCGCCGTGGAGAAGATCGCCCGATCACTCCGCGTCGCCCTCGAAGGCTGGGGCCAGCGCATCACCACCGGCGAGCTGAACCAGTGGATCAGCACCCTCCAGGCGGCCACCCCGCACCCGACCCGCTCGGGCAAGGCCCCGAAGGTCATCTACGCGACCCAGGCCGCCGCGGAGCCGCCGCGCTTCATCCTCTTCACGAACGCGCCGTTCGAGAAGCAGTACCTCAAGTTCATCACCCGCAAGCTCCGAGAGGACTTCGGCTTCCCGGGCACGCCCATCGAACTCGTGGTCAAACCACGCGAATCCCGCAAAAAAGACAAGCGCAAATAGCCCGCCTCACACGGGGGACCTCGCCTCAGAGGCCCCCGACCCCATAAGCTAAAGTTGTCACCGCCGCGGCAACGCGGCAAAACGGGCTGTGGCGCAGCTTGGTAGCGCACTTGACTGGGGGTCAAGGGGTCGCAGGTTCAAGTCCTGTCAGCCCGACAGACGGACACCGGGAACATCATTGATGTTCCCGGTGTTTTCGTATGCGTCCGTGATGTAGTGGAGCTACCGGGCGATAATTTCGGGCGGCCGGGCACGATCGAGTAGTTCCTGGTGACTACCGGCAAGTCGGATTCGCGAATGTCATGGGTGTTGTTGGGTTTGTCCTAGGTTCGAGTGAGGCCTTTTGTGGTGTGCGAGGGCGCAGAGAACAGCGACGACATTCTCAGCGAGTTCTCCTCTCGCGCATGTAAATGGGCCGGGTGGACCGTGGCCGCGTCATCGATGTCTCGAGAGCCGATGCTGCCCGAGTCCTTCAGGACCAAGGGCCCCAAACACAAGCTTGGGGCTCTTGGTTTCGAGAGGTTACGCGGTCGTCAGACCGGTGATCGCTTCGCCGAGATCGTCAGCGGCGGCGTCCACCTCCTCCTGGGTGGCGCCGTTGTCGTCGTTGACTGCGGTCGCTGCGTCGCGGGCGGAGAGCAGCGCGGCCCAGGTGTCGGCGGTCCAGCCGGTCTCAGAGAGCGCGGGAGTGTCGACCAAGTGGACAGCGAGCCGGATTTGTCGATGGCTTGGACGATGAATTGGAGCTCGGCGACGTTGCAGTAGCCGTTGCCGCCGCTGATGCGCAGCGCGTCGAACGAGACGGGCTCAGTCAGGCTGACGGTGTTCCAGCCGCGCACCGGGGTCCCCGTGCTCGCGAACTTCGTCCAGGTCGCGCCGCTGTCGTTCGAGCCGTCGATGGCCAGGCCGGTCAAGCGCGAGATCGCGTTGTCCCGCGGGAAGTACCTGATGCCGACGATGGTGAACGCGGTTCCGTCGGTCGGCAGCACGGTGTTCGTGCACGACTTCGTGGTCGTGTCAGTCCAGGTGCCGGTGTTCCCGTCGAACATGCGCCAGCCGTTGGCAGCAGCGCTGGTCGCTCCGTCGGCGGTCGCGGTGCTCGCGGCGACCCAGGCCGGGTCGAGGGTCGCGGGCTTCTCGGTCACCAGCGGGTCCAGGAGGTCCCAGGCGCGGATGAGCCGTCGGGCGAGCGCGGCCTCGTCGGCGCCGGCCTCCTCTCGGGCCTCGCGGACCGCGGCCACTTCGCGCGGGCAGAGGATCCGCGAGCCGCGCGTGTACTGGGTCAGGTCGGT
This sequence comes from Glycomyces artemisiae, assembly GCF_003002955.1. GTDB lineage: Bacteria > Actinomycetota > Actinomycetes > Mycobacteriales > Micromonosporaceae > Glycomyces > Glycomyces artemisiae. The sequence continues at coordinate 48,572 of NZ_PVTJ01000007.1, read as the reverse complement.
CGGGTCGGTCAGCGTCGTCCAGTTCTGGAGGTCGTTCGAGCCTTCGATCACCTGGTCGACCATGCGCCACATGCCCTGGTCGTCTTGGCGGGCGAGGAAGTCCTTGCGGTCGAGCGCGATGCCGCGGCCCTCGCCGAAGTCCCAGGTCAGGGAGTACTGCCCGTCGACCGCGGCTACCCCGACCGGTACCTCCGCCACTACGACTACCTGCTGAAGCTCGACCCGATCAGCGATGCGACCGGCCGCGCCGACGCGACCTTCCGCATCGCCTGATGCGGCTCGATGAGGTGGGGCGTGCAGGGGCCGGCTTTCGTCGGCCCCTGCACGATCCAGCAGTCTCGGACCGTCAGAGGACCAGGCGCAGTTCGGCACGGTTGTACTCCCCGCTCACGGATGCGACCGCCGTATCGCGCCAGCCTGCGCCCGGCGCGGCGAGGCGGGCCCGGATGCGGCGCCGCTCGGGCATGCCGGGGTAGTCCCCGTCGGGTTCGGCGATCGTGAGTGTGCGCTGGGAGTCGTTCCAGCGCATGCGGATCCAGGCGCGGGCACCGTTTTCGTAACCCCAGCCGTCCGCTTCGTCCTCGTAGAGCGCGAACTCGCCGTCCGCACCGGGGACGACCACGACGTCGAGGTCACCGGGATCGCCGTCCGCCGCGGCCATCGGCACGATCGCGCCCGAACGGGCGAAGACCGGGATGGTCGCCAGCGGGGCCGGGGCGTCGATCCACTGTCCGCCTGCAAGGCGGTCACCGCTCCAGCAGTCGACCCACTCGCCCGCGGGGAGGTAGACCGGCCGCGTCTCCGGTCGGCCTTCCAGTTGGGTCGAGTCCGGGCCGAACCGCTGCGGCTCGGTGACCGGGCAGACCATGAGGGAGGGACCGAGGAGGAACTGGTCGGCGATGCCCAGTGCCGCAGGGTCGTCGGTGAAGTCGAACGCGAGCGGGCGGATCATGCTCTCGCTGTCGAAGTACACCTGGCCGGCGGTCGAGTACAGGTAGGGCACGAGCGCTTTGCGGAGGCGGATGAACGCCACGAGGGCGTCGTACACCGCTTCGCCCGGCTCGCCGAACTGCCAGATCTCGCGCGGGGTGTCGGTGCCGTGGGCCCGCATCATCGGCAGGAACGCCGCGTACTGGAACCAGCGCAGGAACAGCTCGCGGTAGCCCAGGTCGGCTGCGCCGCCGTCGAAGTCGCCGGCCCAGAACCACTGCTCGCCGCGCTTCACGAAGAACGCGCCGATGTCGCAGTTCCAGTACGGCTGCCCGGCGGCGGCGAAGTTGAGGCCTTCGGGAATCTGGCGGCGCAGCGTCTCCCAGGTGGCGCTGATGTCGCCGGACCAGGGAACGGTGCCGTACCGCTGCTGCCCGGCCCAGGCCGAGCGGGTCAGGTTGAACACCCGCTTGCCGCTCCCGCTTGCCCTCTGGTGGTCCCAGAAGCCCTGGGCGTGGGCGAGCGGGTATCCGTTGGCGCGCAGCGGTCCGATCTGCCGTTCGGCGGCTTCGACGTTGACTCGTCGGCGTTCGGTCCGGGACGGCTCGACCTCGCCGTGCCAGTCGGCGTCGAACGGTTCGGAGCTGTCGGCCCACCAGGCGTCCATGCCCGTCTCCCACAACCGCCCGGCCTGCTTCCAGAACATGGCCCGGGCTTCGGGGTCGAAGGCGTCGTAGGTGGTGCCGTTGGCCAGCAGTTTCCCGGCGGCGGCGAACTCCCGCCGGTCGTCGCCGTCGCCGGACAGGTGCGGCCAGACCGAGATCATCAGGCGCGTGCCCATCTCGTGGAGCTCGTCGCACATGGCCTTGGGGTCGGGGAAGCGTTCGGCGTCGAAGGACTTCTGGCCCCACAGGCCTTCGTTCCAGTACTGCCAGTCCAGGACGATGCATTCGAGCGGGAGGCCGAGCCGGGCGTAGCGGCGGGCCGCTTCGAGCAGTTCCTCTTGGCCCGCATAGCGTTCCTTCGACTGGATGTAGCCGAACGCCCACCGCGGCGGGATCGGTGCCGCGCCGGTGAGGCGGCGGTAGCCGCGCACCGCGCCTGCGGGGCCGCCGCCGGCGATCACGAAGTACTCCAACTGCCGGACCGCGTCCGCCGCCAGGAACGAGCCCGCGTCGTCGTCGTGGAAGTCCATGGCCGAGTAGCCGTTCCACAGCAGGCCCCAGCCGCGCGAGGACACTAGGAACGGCAGCCCGATCTTCAGGTTGTGCTGGTAGATCTCCTGGCTGCGGCCCCGGTAGTCGAGGAGCCCGTCCTCGTGCTGGCCGAGTCCGTAGATCGCCTCACCGTCGGAGAAGCGCAGTCCAAGCCGCGCCCGGAATGCCTTGTCGGGGCGGGGATCGAGCCCCTTGCCATCCTCTTCGAACAGCGTCCGGCCTTCGTGATCGAGCCAGGTGAAGCGGCCGGTCGACAGGTCGATGTGCACCGTGAGCGAGCCGCCGGACGTGGAGAGAACGTTTTCTGACTCCCACGCCTGGAACTCGACCGTCTCGCGGGTCCGGGAGGGGTCCAGCATCGGCCCCTCGTCGAACTCCGGCCCGCCGAGCCCCGCAGGGAGCGCGGCGACCCGCGCGATCCCCGGAGCCTCCCAGGCCAAGCGCATGACCAGGCCATCGGCCTCCAGGACCACCCCGTCATCGCGGCGCTCCCACGTGATTGCAGGCAAGATCCGCTTCCTTCCGTTCAAGACCGGCGATCGACACCGCCGCTTTCGAGAACCTTCACGGTAACGAGACCGCTGATCGAAGTCAAGAAATCGTTATCCTCATTCTTCTGGATTCCTGACGTGGAGGGGTGCGCGCTTGGTGATGCGGGCCGGCCCGTGGTTGCAGTGCGACGATGTGCCCTCACGGGATCCCTCGGCGCAGCCGCGGCAGCGGCCGGTCGAGTCCGGAATCAAGGCCTTGACAGATATCGATTTCTATGAATGATACTCCGAGTGTCACTTGCGGCGATTTCCTCGCCACTGCTGGATGCGGCGAGCCGTTATCCGATCGCTCAGACCAGGAACCACGCGTAGGCGGCCGCCACGGCCGCGACGATCAGTGGAATCGCGATGCGGCGCAGGCCGTCCCGGTGCACGGCATGGGCACCGGTGGCGCCGAGCATGAGCAGGACGAGGCCGACCGCGGCGGCGATGCCGGTCCAGGGCACGGCGAGGCCGAGCGCCACCCCGGCCACGGCGGCGAGTTCGAGTGCGCCGAGCAGCCGGTACTGACCGGCGGTGAAGCCCAGGTGGGCGGCCGCGTCCCGCATTGCCGGGACGGCGAGGAGCTTCGCCGTGCCGAGGACGCCGAAGACGGCGATCAAGACGACGGCGAGGACGATGGTCACGATGGGTCCTCCTGGTACATGGATTCGATTGCTTCGGCGAAGTGGTGCGCGACCACCGCGCGCTTGATCTTGAGGCTCGGCGTGATCTCGCCGGCTTCGACGCTGAGTTCGCGCGGCAGGATGCGGAACCGCTTGACCGTCTCCCAACGGTTGAGTCCGGCGTTGACGTCGGCGACCGCTTGGCCGAGGGCGGATTCGATCTCCTCTCGACTCCGCCCGTCGATCGCGTCCGGGTCGAGTGTGACGAGCAGGCTCGCGAACTTGCGGCCTTCGGCGATGACGATCGCATTGCCGATGAGTGGACATGCCGCCTTGAGGGCGGACTCGATCGCGGTCGGCGCGACGTACTTGCCGCCGCTGGTCTTGGCGAGGTCCTTCTTGCGGTCGGTGATTCGCAGGTAGCCGTCAGCGTCGAGTTCGCCGATGTCGCCGGTCGCGAACCAGCCGTCGGCGTCGATGACCTCGACGGTGGCCTCGGGCAGGCGGTGGTAGCCGCGCATGATGCCTCCGCCGCGCAGCAGGATCTCGCCGTCCGCGGCGATGCGGACCTCGGTGCCCGGCAGGGCCGGGCCGACGGTGCCGATGCGATGGCGACCGGGCCGGTTGACGAAGGAGACGCAGGTGGCCTCGGTCAGCCCGTAGCCCTCCAGCAGCGGCAGCCCGGCGGCGGCGAACCATTCGGCGATCGGCGTCGCCAGGGCCGCACTGCCGCAGACGAGGATCTCTAGGCGGCCGCCGAGCCGTTCGCGGATCGCGTGGAACACAAGCCGGTCGGCGACCGCGAGCCGAGCCCGACCCCAGAAGCCGACCGCCTGCCCGCCTTGGCGTCGGCGCACGGCATCGACACCGATGCGGAAGGCCCACTTGAAGATCACGGCGCGGATGCCGCCGCGGGCGGTGGCCGAACTCTGGACGCGGCCGTGGATCTTCTCGAAGATGCGAGGGGCGGCCGCCATCATGGTGGGCTGAACGGCGGCGAGGTTGTCGACGATCCGGTCGATGCGCCCGTCGATCGCGGTGCTGAAGCCGACCTCGTACTGGACGGCGAGCAGCATCTTGCCGAACACGTGGGACAGCGGCAGCCACAGGAGCTGGACGTGATCGCGCCGCAGCACGTCCTGGGAGGCGACCGCCTCGACCAGGTACCGCCAGTTGGCGTGCGTCAGCTCGACGCCCTTGGGACGGCCGGTGGTCCCGGAGGTGTAGATGATGGTGGCCAGATCCTCCGGGCCGACCGACGCCACGGTGTCGCGGACGCAGGCCGGGTCGGTGCGCAGGCGTGTGCGGCCGAGTGCGGCGAGGTCGTCCCAGCCCAGGGTGTCCTCGTCGCCTCGTCTTCCGAAGGTCACTACGGTGCGGACCTGGCCGACCCATCGACCGTCCGCGCGAAGCTTGGCCACTTGATCGGTGTCCTCCGCGAAGACGGCGACAGCACCGCAGTCCTCAAGGATGTAGGCGACGTCCTCGGCGTTCGTGTTCGGATACACCGTGGTGGTGACCGCACCTGCGAGCGCGACCGCGAGGTCGGCGAGCACCCATTCGATCCTGGTCGAGGCGGCGATGGCGACCCGCTCGCCCGGAGCGATCCCGAGTTCGATCAAGCCTGCGGCGAGCGCGGTGGCTCGGTCGGCCATTTCGTTCCAAGTCAGCCCCACCCAGCCCTCGGCCGACGGATGGCGGAAGGCCACCGCGTCGCCGAACCGGGCACAGCTCCGCAGGAACCGGGAACCGACTGAGGCCGCCTCGGCGGCGGTCGAAAGCGTGGACATTGCGGTCGCCTTCCCGGGAGCCGGCATCGCGGCATCCCTAAGAATGATTACATCATCGTAACTGATGTAATTATCACTTTACGGGAACGACCTTGTCAAGGCCGAGTCGTTCGCGGCCTTGCGTCGAGTAGGAGTCGGCTAGCCGGCCGCCGGGAGCGGTCGTGCGGCGATCTCGCTGGCTTCGTCACCGGGCAGGCCGAGCATGCGCAACAGGTTCGCCGCGAGTTCGTCGGCGGCGTGGTCGATGGCCGCGGGTTCGGGCTGGAGCAGGCCCAGGTGGATGACGCCGAGCACGGCTCCGCCGGCGCACGCGATGGTCACCTGCGGATCGCCGAAGGCGAAGCGGCCGACGTCCTTGGCGTGCTGGAGGTCGCGCAGCGCCCGGGGGGCGAGCCCGGTCGGTGCGGTGAGGTAGCCCGGGCCGACGCGCTCGATGATCTTGGCCATTTCCGGCTGGGTCTTGGGGAAGCGCGCGGTCAGGCGCACCGAGGCGGCGAAGACTTCGGCGGGGTCCCCCAGGGCGGCGGTGACCTCGTCGAGCATCGCGCCGTGTTCCTCGACGACCTCGGCGACGGCGGTTTCGAAGAGCTCCTGTTTGGAGGCGAAGTGGTTGTAGAAGGAACCGAAGCCGACGTCGGCGGCGTCGGTGATCTCCTGGATGCTCACCTCCGCGGGGTCGCGGGTGGTGAGGAGTGTCCGGCCCGCCGCGATGAGGGCGGCGCGGGTGCGGGCCTTGCGGCGGTCGAGGCGGTTCGCGGTTCCTGACTGGGCCATGGGGAGATCGTAGTCGACATCAGTTCTGATGGGGATTCCACGATCTCCCCGGTTGCGGCGTGTCGTCACTGCGGGAGCTCGTCGATGCTGGACGGCTCGTGTTCGGCGATGCCGTTGTAGGTATGGCGGAATTCGCTGGAGCGCGGGTAGGCGCGGCGGCGCGAGCGCATGATCGATCCGAGCGGCCGGTGCGCCTCAAGCGCATGCCAGGGATTGAACGAGAGCACGTCGTCGGCCCATCGCCGCCGCTCGTCGCTGTACGCCTCCTGCGCGGGGAAGCTCAGGACGGCGATGCTCTGGTGCGGCGACAGCTCCTCGGGCCACAGCACCGAGGCGTCCTCGACCGGCATCCGCTCCACATCGGTGCACAGCTGCGCCCGCAGCTCGTACTCGGCGCCTTCGCGGCGGAAGAACTCGGTCACGATGTCGCGCAGTGCCGATTCACCGTCGCGTTTGGCGACGGGCTTGCCGGTGAGGCTCCTGACGTTCGCCGACCGCGGCGCGGCCGAGATCTTGGCGACGTAGTCCCCGTACCGCACGGCGGCCATCGAGTGGAAGGTCTCACCGAGGATGTTGTGGTTCGCCGCGGCGAGCGTCTCGACCGCCGGCGGCAGCGGGCGGTGCGCGGCGGTCAGCGCCTTCGCGGCCGCGCGGGCGGCCAGCCCGGCGCGCTGGAGCTGCTGGTCGCTCTGCTGCGGCTGCTTCTCCAGGAGGCCCTGGAGCTTGGCGTACTCGGCGATGTTCCCGAACGGCAGCGTCGGGTGGTTGACGAGCAGGAAGTCCTGCGTGGTGAAGCCGTCCTCCACCGCCCGCGGGCCCTCCGCGCCGATCACCTTGAGGGCGAAGCCGCGCTGCACCGGCACCTGGTCCGAGCGCAGGTCGCCCGGCGCGGTGGAGAGCCGCAGGACCACCGGGTAGGTGCGCGGCCGGGCGAACAGGCCCTGAGCGAGGTGCTCGGGCAGGTCCGGCAGGACGCGCAGCTCCCCGGCGAGCACGCCGTGGCTCTTGGCGTGCGCGTCGCGCAGGCCGTGCCGGTGCTTGGCGGCGACCTGCTGGTTCGCGTGCAGCATCGCCTGGACGACCTGGCGGGTGAGCTCTTCCTCGTCCGGGAAGGGCACTTCGAGGTCCGGCCGGTACCGGACGTAGCTCGTCGGCATGGTTGCCTCCTTCATGGACTCCGTCACCGGCTGAGCCAGTCGATGGCGGACAGGCCGGGCATGAAGAAGTACTCCCCGCCCAGCAGCGTGTTGAAGCTCTGAATGTTCTGGATCCGGCGCGGCGGCGAGCCGGGCACGGTGAAGTAGGCGCCCTTCTTGTCCTGCAGGGAGATCATCGGGTCCTTCTCCTTGCCGAGACCGACGAAGTTGCCGGAGTTGACCCATTCGCTCTGGAGGAACTCGACGTTGTCGATCGCTCGCGCGCCCAAGGCGATGAAGTCGAGGCCGCGCGGGCGACCGTCGTCGGTGAGGGCGTCCGCGGGCAGCGGCTCGCCGTAGGAGGTGCTGCGCCGGATGATCCGGCGGATGTTGACGTCGGTGAGGACTTCGAGCTTCGTGTCGCGCGGGTTCATCCGGCGGATGTGCGAGCCCAGCGGCGTGTGCAGCCCGCGCGGGTCGTCGGCGTAGTCGAAGTCGTTGATCCGCTTCGGGTCGGCCCCCAGCGCCGCATCGTCCCGGTCGGGTGCCAGCGCCAGCGGTGCGCCGCTGCGCCAGCGCCCGACCAGTTTCGCCGCCAGCAGCTCGCGCTCGGCCTTGGTGCGGCCGTTGTCGTGCAGGTACCGGTTGAACGCGTCCACGTGCGAGTGGTACTTGCGGAAGACGACATAGGTGCCGTTGCGGCCGAGGACGTCGGGCGCGGGCGTCGCCAGCGGGCTGCCGGTCTCGCTCGGATAGCCGAGCACGAACTCCCCGGCCTTGATCGGCCGCCCGTCGCCGGGCAGCGGCTCGGCGCCGCTGCCTTCGACGACAGGCTGGCTGAACCCGTCCCGGTACCCGAACACGTTGAACCCGTCCGCGCCGAAGTCCTGGTGCGACAGCAGGTTCACCCCCGGAACCTCGCGCAGTTCCCGCTCGTACGCGGCGACCTCGGACTGCCAGTCGGCCTCGTTCTCGGCGAAGACGGTCACGGCGACGTGCACCCGCGCCGTCCCGAAGGGGAACTCCCAGTGCTCGGGCGCGTTCGGTCCGGTGTCGCGCAGGCGCTCGGCGCGAGCGGCCATGCCGGCGCGGAAGTTCGCCGGGAACGAACTCAGCGAGGATTCGGGGACGCCGAGGGCGACCAGGCCCTGGTAGGTGACGGCCAGGGCCATCCAGGAAGGCTGCGGCTCGTCCCACCGGGCCGCCGAGGTCACCCGCGGCGCGAGCCGCCGCAGGAGCTCCTTGCCCGCGGCGGGGTCGGTGATCTCCAGGATCGCGTGGGTCCCGAAGTACGGTTCGGGACGCGCGCGCAGCACCGTGGCCTGGATGTCCTCCAGCTCCAGGGTCGGCTTGCGGCGGATGCGCCGGAACAGGTCCATCGTCGGCTCCCTTCTCTGCGCCTAGTTGAGGTCGGCGAGGAACGACTGCACGGTCTCGTCCTGGCGCTTGAGCCGGTTGGCCTCGGCGACGGTGAGGTTCGGGTGCGACACGAACCAGGCCTCGGCGGGGATCTGGTACTTGACGATGAAGTCCTTGACGTCGGGCGAGGCGATGCCCGGCCAGCCTTCGACGTTGCGGAACAGGTAGTCCATGAACTCCGGGATCTTCGTGGCGAAGTCGTCGATGTACGGGTCCCACTCGCCGTCGTAGGCGGTGGCGAACAGCAGCTTCGTGTCGTTCTCAAGGAACACGAAGCGCATGTTGTGGAGCGTGCCGACCTGCCCGGCACCGGCGAGGTTGCCGTCGATGACCTTGAAGAACTTGCGCAGCCGCGCCGCGCCGTCGCTCTTGAGCGGCATGATCACCGTCAGCTCCGACACCTCGCCGCTCTTGGCCCCGACCCGGCCGGCGGTCGTGACCTTGTGCTCGGCCGTCTCCTTCTGGTCGGCGAGCATCAAGCCGACGCGGAGCTTGAGCTCGATCTTCGCGTCCGAGATGGCCGTCTCGACCTTCTCCCGGACGGCGGCCGGCAGGGTCTGGAACTTTTCGAGCGCACTCTGCTCACTCATGGTGGTTTCCCCCTTGATTGGCGGTGTCGGCCTCGCGACCGGCACCGGTGGAACGGCTCGCAGCGAGCCGGCCGGTCTGATCATGCATTGCCGCTGACCAGTCCGGACTGGATTCTTGATAACCGCATCGCTGGTGATGCGGTCCCGCCGTGCCGGGCCGGATGCCCGCGGATGCGAGCAGGCGACGCCAGGCGCGGAAGTCGGTGCGGTCGGCGCTCGCGGCGACGACGCGGTCGGGGCGGATGAGGAGCGCGTCGGCGCCCGCCCGGTCGAGCAGGTGAGTGAGGGAGCCGTCGAGATCGACGGTGCCGGGGGTGCCGAGATGGACCACGGTGGTGCCCAGGGCCGCGAAGTGCTGGCGGAGCCCCGGTTCGTACGCGTCGAGCACGCCGCCCCGGTCACGGGTGACGACGGCGAATCCGTTGCCGAGCAGCCGGTCCAGTGGCACGGGGCCGTCGGCGGTCGCCATGAGCGGCTGCGGGCAGGGCCGTCCGACGGCCCAGCTCGCGCGGGCGCTCAGCGGGCCGGTCCCGAGCGCGGGCCAGACGAGATCCACGGCGCGCTGCTCGGCGCCCGGGAGGATCGAAGCGGCGCGCATGGCGGCACGGCGCAGGCCGATCGTGAAGGCGTTGCCGCCGGTCATCATCGATCCGATGAGGATCGCGATCCGGACCAGGCGCCTCGTGTATGGCCTGCGCTCGGCCTCATAGGTGTCCAGAAGCCGGTCGTCGGCGCGGCCGGTCAGCACCAAAGCGAGCTTCCATGAGAGGTTCGCGGCGTCGCGGATGCCGGCTCCCATGCCCTGACCGATGAACGGCGGCGTCAGGTGCGCGGCGTCGCCGAGCAGGAACACCCGGCCCTCGCGCCAACGTTCGGCCACGGCGCCGCGGAAGGTGTACCAGGTGCGGCGCACGACGGTGAGCCCGGCGGCGTCGACGTCACCGAGCCAGGGCCGGATCCGCTCCACCACCTGCTCATCGGTGATCTCGTCGGGATGTTCGCCGGGGCGCAGCCGGAACTCCCACCGGTAGCGGCCGGGCGTGACCATCATGAACGTCGCGGCACGGGCGTGGTCGCAGACCTGCTGCACACCGTCATAGGCGTCCAGCGGTTCCGGGCTCCGCACGTCGACCACGAGCCAGCGCTGCTCGAACCCGAGATCCTCCATCTCGACGCCGAGTCCGGCGCGGGTGAGGCTGTTCGCCCCGTCGCAACCGAGGACCGCGTCAGTCCACACCTCGGACTCGATGCCCGATGCGATGTCGCGGAACCGGACCCGGGCAGGAGCGGGGCCGTCTGCGGGCTGGTCGACCTCAACGACCTCGACACCGCCGAGGAACACCGCGGCATCCAGTTCCGCCAGGCGTTCTCGAAGGACGCGTTCGAGGTCGGGCTGGTCGAACATGTTCGCCTGCGGGTGGCCCATGCTCCGACGGTCGCGTGTGAACTCGGCCAGGATTCGCAGGCGGGTGTCGACCAGCTGCATGCCCGGCGCGGGCCGCGAGATCGCGCGGACGCGGTCGGCGACGCCGAGGTCGGCCAATGTCCGGAACACCTCGTCGTCGAAGTGGACGGCCCGCGGCTGCGGGTACACCTCGGGCCAGCGGTCCAGGACCAGGCACTCGATCCCGCGTTGGGCCAGGCCGATCGCAGCGCTCACACCGGTCGGACCGGCGCCGACGACCACCACGGGGACGCGTCGGATCGCATTCACGGCGCTCACCGGACCGTGTTCCGCTGGACGCCGAGGTCCAGCTCGCCGTCGTCGGTGCGGATCGCGGCCTCGACGCGGTCGCCGGGCTTGAGGTAGGCGCCGCTCTTGGCCTGGCCCTTGACGAACAGCTCCCACTTCTTGTCCTCCGGCAGGAGCGCGCTGATGCGCTGCACGAGCGCGCCGGGCGGCTGGAGCGCGACGCCCCCGGGCGTTCCGGTGAGCAGCAGGTCGCCGACCCTGAGCAGTTCGAGACCGGACCATTCGGTCAGCGTCGCGGCCGGTCCGAACGCCATGTCGCCGGCCAGGCTGTCCTGGCGGGCCTCGCCGTTGACGGAGAGGGTGAGCCGCAGGTCCCTCCAGCGGGCGACCTCGTCGCGGTCGGGCACGACCAGGTACGGCCCGACGGGGCAGAACCCGCGGTAGCTCTTGCCCTTGTACCACTGCCCCTGCGGCAGTTGCACATCCCGGGCGCTGACGTCATTGGCGACGACGAAGGCGCCGACGTAGTCGGACAAGGTCTCCTCGGTCACGGTGACCGGGCCGGTGATCGCCTTGCCCAGGACGATCCCGAGCTCCACTTCGTAGTCGAGCAGCCGCACGTGGCCGGGCCGGACGATGTCGTCGTCCGGTCCCGCAAGCGACGCGGTCGACTTGGTGAACAGTATGTTGAACGCACGGTCGGGGTCCATGCCGGACTCGATCATGTGCGAGCGGTAGTTCGCTCCCTGGCACAGGATGCGGGCGTCCGGAACCGGGTGCAGCAGCCGCAGCCCGGCCAGTCGCATCCGGTGCGCGCCGGAGCCGACGAGCAGCGCCCGCGCGGCCGCGGCCCCGTCGGCGAGGACGTCGGCGGTCGTCTCGTACTCCTCGGGCAGGGGGAGTACATCCGCGCCGTCGAGGACGCCCCAGCGCGGGCCGTGCTCGCCGTCGAAACGGACCAGGTTGATGCTCATCGCGTCGCCACTTTCAAGAGGCCGACCAGGCGTCGGACGTCGAATTCGTTGTCGTCGTCGCGCAGCGCCGCGACGAGGTCGCGGATCATGTGCGCGGAGGGCTTGGCGCCCAAGAAGTTGGCGGTGACCGACGGCCCCCACTGGGCGAGGCCGCTGGCCGACATCTGGGTCCAGCCGACCTCGACGGAGTCGTCGAACATGTCGCCGTCGGCGAAGTGCTCGACCATGACCGAGTCGGGGTCCCGCCAGTAGTCGAAGATCTGCGAACCCTGGATGTGGCGACCGATCCCCCACGCGCGCTTGTACCCGCGGTCCTTCAGGAACTCGCCGCCGGTCGCCACCGCGTCCAGGTCGGCGACCTGGTACGCGGAGTGGACGTAGCGGCGGCTCGGGCCCAGGTGCATCGCGAGCGTGTGGTGGTCGGCCGGGGTCGAACCGCGATCGCAGCGGATGAACGCCATGGTCGCGCCGCGGTCCCGCTGGCCGGGGAAGTACAGGAAGTCGGAGACGATGAGGCCCAGGTGCTCCTGGTACCAGTCCAGCGTCCGATTGAACGTCGGCGTCTCCAGTACGACGTGCCCGAGCCGCTCGACCCAGGCCGGCTCGCGGACGGGCCGCTGCGTCGCGTTGACCCGTGTGACGCGACCGAAGTTGAGGTCGAGCGGGGCGCGGTGCGGCAGTTCGGGCAGCTGGTCGATCTCGGCGACGACTTTCAGGGCCATCCCCGAGGGGTCGGCCAGGCGGAGCATCGCGCCGCCGCCGGGGCCGCGGCGCTCCTCGACGTTCGCGCCGGTGGCGCGGGCGAGCCGTTGCAGGTCGGCCCGGGAGGCGGCACGGAACGCCGGTCCGAGGAACCGGGAGGACCTGCCTCGGCGGATGACCACGCACTGCGACCCGGCCAGGCTGCCGCGCAGGTGGATCGCCTCGTCGTCGCGGTAGGCGGTGACGAGCCCGAAGTCGTGGGCGAAGCGCTCGGCCGCATCGAGGTCGGGCTTCTCGAACTCAAGCCAGGCCAGGTCTTCGACCTTGATGACCGGGTTCTTCGCCCGGTCGGCCCGGTCGCCGCGGATCGCGCCCTGCTCGCTGTGGAGGTCTTCGTGGGCGGTCTTAGGAGTGGACATTTCTGATCACCTCAACATTTCTGATGATGTCATCAGATTATGCCCACTCGATTCCCTTCGCAAAAATCAGAGCTGATGATTTCGTCACTTTCTTCAGATCAGGGGACTGAGCTGGGAAAACGCGAACAGGGCCGAGTTTTCCCGCCCATACCGCTGCTTGTCAGATGGTGAACGACTCGGGGCTGAACCGGCCCCAGGCCACGAACGCGGCCACAGCGAGGAGGACGAGGCAGAGCGCCACGTTCTTGTAGTGCCCGTAGCGGGCGTGGGTCACCATCCCGCCGATCATCAGCAGCATCCAGCAGGCGGCGGTGATCGGCACCATCGCCGGTGCGATGTCGAGCGCTGCGGGCAGGGTCAGGCCCGCTGCGGCCAGGATCTCCAGGACTCCCAGGGATCTGACGAAACCGGTGCTTGAGTCCGCGGTCCAATCAGTGGATTCATCCAGCTTGGACTTCGGCAGGAGCACCTTGGTGGCGCCGCTGAACAGGGCGAGCGCGGCGAGGAGCCCGGCGACGATCCAGAGGGCGAGGTTCATGAGCTTCTCCTTGCGGGGTGCGGGTGCAACCGGTCGGGCATGAGACACCGCCGGTCGCAGTTTCCTGACGGCCCCGATCGATGATGTGGGTCACATATGCGGCCCCATCGGGCTGACGGTCCCGTATCGAGGCCGTCGGCGGGCCGGGCCGGGCACTCGACGCACCGACCGGAGTATGGTGTGATCTGCTCCACTGGATGTCAGGATTTCGGCCGGGGCGGTGTCTAGTGCTCGACCCTCTCGGATCGAAGGAGACACCAATGGGCAAGAACCTCGAAGTCGTCGTGATCGGCGGCGGATACGCCGGAGTGATGGCGGCCAACCGGGTACGGGGCCATGACGACCTGAAGGTGACCGTGATCAATCCGCGGCAGGTCTTCGTGCCGCGGCTGCGACTGCACCAGCTGGTGGCCGGAACACACGATGCGGTCGTCGACTACGGGGAGGTCCTCGCCGAAGACGTCGACCTGGTGGTCGACAACGCGACGCACATCGACGCGGCCGGGCACACCGTGACCCTCGCCGAGGGCGGCGGCATCGGCTACGACTACCTGATCTACGCGGTCGGCAGCCACAGCGGCGGACCGCAGGTGCCGGGCGCGGCCGAGTTCGCCCATCCGGTAGCGACGCTGGAGGCCGCACAGAGGCTGCGGTCGATGCTCCTCGACCAGCCCACGGCGGCAGTGGTGACCGTCGTCGGGGGCGGTCCGGTGGGCATTGAAACGGCCGCCGAACTCGCTGAGCAGGGTCGCAGTGTCAGGCTGGTCTGCGGCGCCGTCGTCGGCCCGTCACTGCACCCCAGCGCCCGGCGCACCGCCCGCAAGTACCTCACCCGACTGGGCGTCGAGGTGATCGAAGGCCCCGGAGCATCGGTCACCGAGGTGAGGCCGGAGGCCGTGGAACTCGGCGACGGCCGCACCCTGTCCAGCGCGGTCACCGTCTGGGCGGCGGGTTTCGGCGTGCCCGAACTGGCCCGCCGCAGCGGGTTGCGCACCGACGCCGCCGGGCGCCTGCTCACTGACGAGACGCTGACCGGTGTCGACAGCGATCGCATCGTCGCAGCGGGCGACGCTTCGGCGCCGTCGGACCTGCCGTTCCGGATGAGCGCCTACATCGCCGGGTGCCTGGGCGCCCACGCCGCCGACACGGTGCTGGCTCGGATCGCCGATGAGCGGCCTGCGCCGATCGACCTGTCGTTCCAGGCCATGTGCTTCAGTTTCGGCCGCGATGCCGGGATCTTCCAGCTCCTCGACAAGGACGACTCGGCGAAACGGTGGTACTTCCCGGGGTTCATGGGCCGCAAGCTCAAGGAGTTCTCGTGCGCCGCCAGCGTCAAGCACCTGGTGACCGAGGCGGACAAGCCCGGCTCGCACCACTGGCCGAAGGACGGCGTCCACCGACCGGCTCTGCTCCAGGCCCGAAGCACGAGCGCGTCGGTACCGAACGCGTAGCCGCCGGCTTCGCCGCCATGACCAGCGGCACGGTTTGCAACGGTGAACGGGGCCGGAAACGCCGCGCTCCCAAGACGATCTACAAGAGAGAGGCCTCATGCACACCGCGAATGCGTCCGGTGAGGGACCGGCGGCCGAGGGCACGGGCCCCGGCGACGGCGGCAACGCCGCCATCGCGGCAACGGAGACGTTCGTCGCGCACCGGAACCTGCTCTTCACCATCGCCTACGAGATCCTCGGATCCGCGGCAGACGCCGACGACGTCCTGCAGGAGACCTGGCTGCGCTGGGTCGGCGTCGACGCTTCGCTCGTCGGCAACCATCGCGCCTACCTGGTTCGCATCACCACACGGCAGGCGCTCAACCAGCTGTGTACGACCAAGCGCCGACGGGAGTCGTACGTGGGCTCCTGGCTGCCGGAACCGCTCCTCACCACCGCGGATGTGGCCGCCGATGTGGAACTCGCCGAAAGCGTCTCGATGGGCCTGATGGTCGTGCTCGAAACCCTGACACCGACCGAACGAGCGGTGTTCGTGCTCCGCGAAGCGTTCGGGCTGGGCTTCGACGAGATCGCGGCCGCAGTGGAGAAGACCCCCACCGCCGTGTACCAGATCGCCCACCGCGCCCGCCGCCACGTCGAAGCCCGCCGCCCACGCCGAGCCGTCAGCGCGCGCGAAGCGCAAGCGGCCGTCGAGGCGTTCCGGCGCGCACTCGAGACCCGGGACTTGCAGGGCCTGCTCGACGTCTTCGCCTCCGACGTGGTGGCGATCAGCGACGGCGGCGGCGTCAAGCAGGCCACCCCATGGCCTGTGGTCGGCGCGGACAAGGTCGCGCGGTTCATGGTCGGAGGCCTCACCAGGCACGACGTCACCCTCACCCTCGAACCGGCCGCGATCAACGGCAGCCCCGCATTGGCGGTGCACGTCGAAGGGCAGCTCGAGGGCGTCATCGCCGTGCGGGTCGAGGACACCCGCATCGCCGGTCTCTACTTCGTCCGCAACCCGCACAAGCTGACCCGTGTCGACACCGAAGTCCCCCTCACCCTCCATTGACTCCGACCTCACCCGCTCGCTCGATCCGACCAGGCATGGCCAAGCGGCGAGCGCTGGCGCGAACATCGCTCTCCAGGACGACACCGTCTCCGAGCCAGAACCTGCTTCCGACGCCAGAACCATGAACCTCACGATCACGGATGAAGTACTAGCCCGGAGTGGAGCGGAGACGGATCTTGGCGATCGCGTTTCGTTTGATCTCAAGGACTTAGGTCGACCGCGGGCCCGTTCCGCAGCTTGTGACTAAAGGTTGTCCCGGAAGTTGTGGTGGGTTAGTGGTGGCGGGCGAGTTTGGTCGCTGAGATCAGCAGGATGAGTGCCAGGATCGGAATCAGGGCCATGTCGGGGACGATGCCGAGCAGCAGCCCGCCGAGCACGACTCCGGCGATGGACCCGGCGGCGATGACTGCCACGAATCGGCGGTTGGCGGTCAGGACTTTGAAGCCGCCGCCCCTGCTGTAGCGGCTGAAGGCCACCAGCATGGTCGGCAGCGACACGACCGGGGAGAGGTTTCCGGCGGTCTTGATGTCGATGGCGAACAGCAGCACGATGGTTGGGATCAGCAGCTCGCCCGGAGCACGGTGGTGCGCATCCGCATCGCCGTCTTCGCCCTCGTCGGCGCCACCGAAGGCGCCGCCCAGCTCGCCTGCTTCGACCCCGCGACCTACAGCGCCCCAGTCCAGGAGGCCATGCTCGACTCGATCCTGGACGTCTACGGCTTCGCCGGAGCGGCGACAGTGGACCGCAGTTGCCACGAGACCGTATGTTGAAGGCCCAGCGAAGCCAAGTCGATCGGAGCCCCCATGCGTCGACCACTCTTCGAGCCGTGGCCGGAACCGAGCCGCTCGGACGCCGCCATCAGCCTGGCGATAACCCTGGGGGCGGTGCTCCTCGTCTGCGCGTTCCTGCTGCTGGGCCTCGCCGTCTCGGCGAACGCCGCGACCCCGGCGTACCTGCGGGGCATCGACCCCGAAATCGCCCACACCTACCCGCCGGTCATCGACGCGGCCGTGCGGTGGCTGCTGCTCTATCCGGGGATCGCGTGCCTCGTCCTCGCAGGCGCCTTCGGGGCGCTGGCGCTCGCCGCGAAATCCGGGCCGAGGTGGTCGGTCGTGGCCAGCGGAGTCGCCTGCGGTGCGGGCGCACTCGCCCTGCTCGTCCTCTTCGCGCTCCGCGCCGCGCGGACCAACCTCGAGTTCTACACCGTCTACATGTGGCTCAGAGACATGTCGCCGACCCAGTTCGGCACCTCGATGGAAATCGCGCTCCTCGCCACCGTCATCGGCCTGCCGACCATCGGCATCCTGCTCATCCGCCGGCACCTGCGCAACGCTGATGCCGCGGAGCAGCACGCCCGCCAGGGCTCGCCGGGCTGAGCGATCCGTTCGGCAACGCCCTGCGGTTCAACGATTATCAGTAAGGACCATCGTAGATTCGTTAGAGCGCATGGCGTCATGCCTGCGTGGCGAACGTAGTCAGCGCAGCGGATGCAACCTTGGTGGAGCTGTTCAGCGGGCTGCGGCCGCGGGTGTTCGCCAAGCTGGTACGCCAGCTCCGACGCGAAGGGGCCGACCCCTGGTCGCGGGGCCGGCCCTGGAGTCTCGACTTCGAGGACCGGGTGCTGCTGGTCGCCGCCTATTGGCGCACCAACCTCACCATGCGCCAGCTCGCTGCTCTGTTCGGGACCTCGAAGTCCGCCGCCGACCGGATCATCGACGACCTGGGGCCGAAGCTCGCGCTCCGGCCTCGCAAGCGCTTCGCGCCCGGGACGGTGCTCATCGTCGACGGCACCCTGGTACCGACCAGGGATCACGCGGTGGCGGCGAAGTCGAAGAACTACCAATACTCGACCAACTATCAGGTCGCCATCGATGCTGACGCCCGACTGGTCGCCCGCGTCGAGCACGCTTTCGCATCGATGAAGGTCTGGAAAGTCTTGCGCGACTGCCGCCTCCGTGGCAACGGAGTCAGCTGTGACGCGGTCGCGGTCAGAGCCGTCGGTACTCGTTGAGGAAGGGGCATTCGAAGGGGTCGCGGGCGGCGAGGCCGACCTCGTTGAGGTAGGCGATGACGATGCCGTAGGAGCGCAGGAGGGTCGCCTCGGTGTAGGGGACGCCGGTCGCGCGGCAGTGCGCCATGACGATCTTGCGCGCCTTGGCGAGTCCGGGTCGGGGCATGCTGGGGAACAGGTGGTGTTCGACCTGGTAGTTGAGACCGCCCATGAGGACGGTCGCCCACCAGCCGCCGGAGACGTTGCGCGAGGTCAGCACCTGCTTGCTGAAGAAGTCGAGCTTGGAGTCTCTGCGGACCACGGGCATGCCCTTGTGGTTGGGCGCGAACGAGGCGCCCATGTAGAGCCCGAACACCGCAAGCTGCACGCCGGTGAACGCGAGGGCGAGTCCGAGGGGCAGGATCAGGAACACCGCGGTCGGGAAGATCGCGAAACGCGTCGCCAGCGAGGCCAGTTCGATCCAGCGGTCCTTGACCGGTTCCCGCGACAGCAGGTGCCGCAGGCCCAGGAAGTGCAGGTTGACGCCTTCGAGCGTCAGCAGCGGGAAGAACAGCCAGCCTTGGCGGCCGGTGACGAGCCGCCGCAGTCCGGTCGATGCGGCGGCGTCCTCTTCGAGGAACGAGATCGTGTCCACGTCGATGTCGGGGTCGCGGCCGACCCGGTTCGGGTTCGCATGGTGGCGCGAATGCTTGCTGTCCCACCAGGAGTAGCTCATCCCGGCGATGGCGCCGAGGACCTGGGCGAGGCGGTCGTTGGCGGGGCCGCGGCCGAGGATCTGCCGGTGGGCGGCCTCGTGAGCGAGGAACGCGGTCTGGGTGAGCAGGATGCCGAGCACTCCGGCCACCAGCAGCTGGAGCCAGCTGTCGCCCAGCAGGACCAAGGCGATTCCGCACGCGGCGTAGCCGATGGCGATGGCCGCGGCGACCAGGGCGTAGAACCAGGGGGTGCGTCGCAGCAGTCCGGCGTCGCGCACGGCTTGGGCGACTTCGGTGTAGGCCCGGATCGAGGGAGTGGGCGACGCGCTCGGAGGGCGAGCGGGCGGAGCGGCGGCTGAGGGAGCCGGTGTCGACGCGGGGGCGATGGCAGTGATGGCGGTCCTTCTGTTCGGTTGCGGTCTCGTCGGCGTGCCGGGCGCGGCGCCCGTCCAGGAGAGCCGGGTCGAAGCGGCGGATCGCCCGCCGCTTCGACCGTCACGTTCGGGTCAGAGCGCGCTGATGTTCGCGGCCTGCATGCCTTTCTGGCCCCGCTCGATGTCGAACTCGACGTGCTGGTCTTCTTCGAGGCTTCGGTGCCCGCTGCCGTTGATCGCCGAGAAGTGCGCGAACACGTCTCCGGAACCGTCGTCGGGCGCGATGAAGCCGAAGCCCTTGTCGGCGTTGAACCATTTCACGACGCCAGTGGCCATGTCGTGTCTCCTTCATTGTGTTGGACCGCGGTGCGATCCCTACGAGCGTCGGCGGAGCCGACGCCAGGTCATGGTGATCAGGTACGGGGGCCGGCGAGGCGTTCGCCGGACGCGATCAGCTCGAATTCCAGTGCGAGGGACGCGTCCTCAAGCGATGGGTGGACGCCGAGGGCCTGCGCGCACGGACCGTGCAGCACGTATCGGCCGTCGTCGACCGATGCGAATCCGGCGAACTCTCCGTCCATGGTGGCGGCGTAGAGGTCGTCCGCGGCTCGTTTCCAGAGGATCTGGCCCTGAGAGACGGCGTGTGGTGAAATTGAAGAGATGACTACCTGATTCGTTGAAAATGTTGAAACGTCGTGCTGCCGAGCAGCGGATGACGTTGGGAATGCCCGAAGCATGTCGAGCGGATGAGAATCGTCAGCTGGTCTTGGTCGCATCTGACGATCAAGTTCGATTGCGGTCGGAGAAAATCGAATAATGACCGCGGAATACTCAGTGTACACCACCGCAAACACGGGAGTGCCACCCGCACCGGATCCGGACGGAATGAGGCTCGTGACCTCCCCTGAATCGACTGCGATGTCGTCGTGGGGAGGCCGGACGCCGATCCGAAGGCGCGCTTACCGACGCGTCGCCCGGTGCAGGACCGCCCGGCCGCGTTCCGGCAGCTCTGCCGCCACAGCCAGCAGCGTCTCCCTCGCGTCCTCCAGGTGATGGAGCACTCGATTGCGGCTCCTCGCGGCCTTGCGGCGGTCGTAGGCGATCTTGACGCCGACGACAGCGGCGGCCACACCGGCGGTGACAGCCGCAACGACGACTGGGTGGGACTTGACCGCCCGCAACAAATCTTGTCCACATTCGACAGTGAGATTTTGATCCGTTGGTCGCTCGTCGACACCGGATTCCTTACTCGGCGACAGCCCCGAGTCGGACTCGGCAGAGTCCTCGTACAGGAAATCCTCATGTGAAGCCATTATCGGACCTTTCCTGCAGGAGCATGCTCGTGATCCGACCTTATCCCCAAAGCCCTGCTACCACAACACTCCACGAGCCACCGGCAACGGCTCGTCCGTTTCAGGGTTGCGGCGCCGCCGAACGACCTCGTGCGTGGTTGTGGTTGGCGCGCAACGCTTCTTGTGGGGACCCCCGCTCCCGAAGACGACATCTGCGACTACGCAGGCAAGAGGACTGATGTTGTCGCTCTCGGTGGGACGGGCTCCAGGTCGCGAATCCCCGGGACGCCGCGTCAAAGTGAAGCGGAACCCCTTCGACCGCCGGCGGACCGGCGTGTCGAAGGGATTCCGTTCACTCCTCGGTCTCTATCTCGTCTTTCTTGTTGGGGCTTCTGCGCCACAGGTCGGCCAGCGCCGTCAGAATCGCTGGCCGCTCGCTGGGGCGGCTGCCCCTGAGTGCCATGTGCGCGAGAAGGAGAAGGGTGGCGAAGGAGGCGAGGACGGTAACAACTCCCACTGTTGTGTATCCCAGCACGGCCTTGCGATCCTTTCGTGCGGGGCCCGCCGCTTTTGCCAGCAAAAAGCAACAGACCGGATGATGTTGTTTAATTCGGGCATTTCTATCCCTAGCATCGTGAAGTCACTTTCGTGTCGACCTGTGTTGGAAATCGACTGGCAACTCCGTTTGAGGAATTTATACAGGACCACGTTGCGTAGTTGCACGGGAGGATGCGCGCGCAAATGCACGTGCATTATCTCGAAAAGATAACGCCGAATTTCGGTGAGGCGTCCCGTATCAGCCTCTCTGGGAGGGCTCCGCCGCCACGGCGCAGTGTCCCCGCCCCGCCGCCGATCGTTCGGCTAGCTGCCGTAGAGCAAGTCGCCGAGGATCTCGGCGAACTGGTCGAGGTCGAGGAGGTCGATGCCGAGGCACTCGGCTTTGGCAAGTTTGGTGCCGCAGTTTGCGCAGGTCCACATCCATCGACCCTCCGGGGTAGCGGTGATCACCGGTGGATCGACCGGCCTGGACCGATCAGCGGCCTTCACGCCCGCGAGCCGGAGGTCCTCACCGGCCTAGCCGAAGCCATGCGCAACCGCGAGATCGCCCAGCGGCTGCGCCTGAGCGAGCTCGCCGTCAAATTCCACGTCTGCAACATCCTGGCCAAACTCGGCGTCGCCACCCGAGGCCAAGCCGCCGTCCTCGCCCGAGGCGACCGGCCCGGAGCCGACTGACCCCCTCGGTCCACAAGCCAACGCCGGATGAATCCTTCTGGAGGCGGCGAGGGCTCAGTGCAGGCCCGCTGCGTCGAGCAGTGCGGCCACGGTGGGGGCGAGGAGGCCGTCGAGGTGTTCGGCGCCGATCCCGGCGCGGGCGCTGGCGCCGTCGAAGATCAGGGTGAGCTGCCGGGCGAGGAAGTCGGGGTCGCTTGCGCCGCCCTGTTCGGCTTCGGTGCGGAAGTAGGCGGTCAAGTTTCCTTTGACCTCTCGCGCCACGCGGCTCGCGGGGTGGTCGGGGTTCTTGAGTTCGATCTCGGCCGACAGGTAGGGGCAGCCCCGAAATTCAGGACTGGCCGATTGCGATGCCACCTGGTCGAAGACGTGCATGATCCGCTCGCGGGGGCCGAGGTCGCTATCGGCTGCGGGCAGGAGCCCTGCCACGTAGGCGGAGGCGCGCCGTTCGAGGCTCGCGGCCAGCAGCTCGTCCTTGCTTGGGAAGAGCTGGTACATGGAGCGCTTCGACACACCCGCGGCCTTGCACAGCGCGTCGATGCCGATGTTGACGCCCTCGCGGTAGGTGAGCGCGGCCGCGGCGTCGAGCAGGCGTTCGCGGGAATTGGGCTTGAGGTCCGTGGTCATCGTGCCAGGTTAGCGCGATTCAGAAGCATCGTAAACCGATCGGTTTCAGATCCTTGCACTTGGAAACAGATCGGTTTACCATGGTGGAAACCGATCGGTTTTCTCACTATCAAAACCGGCTAGGAGCAGCAGCGATGTCCACCGAAGCACCGTATTCCACGATCCAGATCCCGGGTGCCGCCAGCCACACCGTCCCCGCCCGGGAAGGCCGCACCCGGGAGGGGGCGTTGCGCTATCTCAAGGCCGGGCGCGGCGCGCCCTTGGTCCTGCTGCACACCGTTCGGACGCAGGCCGAGCACTTCCGCCATCTCATCCCGCTGGTCGCGGACCGGTACGCCGTGTACTCGCTCGACCTGCCCGGTATGGGCTTCTCCGAGATCGTCCCCGGCGCCTCCTACGAGGAGCCCGCGATGCGGGCCGGGGTCGAGCGGCTCCTGACCGAGCTCGACCTCCATGACGTGACCCTGCTCGGCGAGTCGATGGGCGCGACGCTCGCCCTGACCGCCGCTGCCGACCTGCCCGAGCGCGTCCGCCGAGTGATCGCGGTGAACGCCTATGACTTCCGCGGCGGGATCTCCCGGTCGGGCCCGCTCGCCCGCGTGGTGATCGGCGGCGTCCTCACGCCCGGGATCGGTCCGGTGATCGCCGGAGTCGAGCCCAAACCGGTCCTCCGCGCCATCCTGCTGGGCGGGCTGGGCGACAAGACCGCCCTCCGTGAGGACTACGTCGACGAGCTGCTGCACGTCGGCGCCCGCCCGGGCTACCCGGTCGTGGCCCGCGGCGTGTACCGGAATCTGCCGAGCCTCATCGCCGCCCGGGCCCGCTATACGGAGGTCAAAGCTCCGATCCACCTCGTCTACGGGGAGCAGGACTGGTCCCGACCCTCGGACCGGAAGGCCAACCGGGAACTGCTCCCTGACGCCGAGTTCACGCAGGTCCCCGGGGCCGGCCACTTCATCGCCCTTGAGCGCCCCGACGTACTCGCCGACCTCCTGGATGCGCGTGAAGCAGCCGCCTAACCGAGCCGGCACGAGTTGCCTGCGACACAAATGCTTTGCAGTAAAAACCGATCGGTTTACTGTTGCTGAAACCGATCGGTTTCCACGGATCGGAAGCCACCTTCAGGAGGTAGTCATGACATCCATCAAGGGCGCCAACGTCCTCGTCACCGGCGGCAGCCGGGGCATCGGCAGGGCACTGGTCGAGGAGCTCCTCGCACGCGGGGCCGCCAAGGTCTACGCCACCGCCCGCGATCCGCGCACGATCACGCACCCGGGCGCGGTCGCGCTGGCCCTCGAAGTCACCGACCCCGCATCGGTGGCGACCGCCGCCGCGCACGCGCAGGACGTCACCATCGTCATCAACAACGCGGGCGCCATGAGCGGCGCCTCGTACCTCGACGCCTCGGTCGACGACATCCGCCGTGACCTGGAGGTCAACTTCTACGGGCCGCTTCTGGTCACCCGGGCGTTCGTCCCGGTCATCGAGCGCAACGGCGGCGGCCGCATCCTCAACGTCCACTCCGCACTGTCCTGGCTCGCCGACGGCACTTCCTACAGCGCCTCCAAGTCCGCCCTGTGGTCCCAGTCGAACTCTCTGCGCCTGGCTCTCGCGCCGCGCGGGATCGGCGTGACCGGGCTCCACGTCGGCTATGTGGACACCGACATGGCCGCGGGTGTCGAGGCGGCCAAGGCCGACCCTCGCGACGTCGCCGCGGCCGCGCTCGACGGCATCGAGACCGACGCGAGCGAAGTGCTCGCCGACGACCTCACTCGCTGGATCAAGTCCCAGATCTCCGGCGACCTCGACGCCCTCTACGCCCAGCTGCAGCGGTAGCGCACCGCCGAGGCCAACGCCGCACCCGACGCCGTCGGCCGCGCACGCCTTGGGCGCGGCCGCCCGCTGCCCCATCGCCATCCGCCCCCACACGCTCCAGGACTGGGCCCGCGGCGCCGCGGCCGTCGCGATCCAGTCGCTCGTCCGCTCCTGAACGGCGGCGACGTCGCCGACTCCGGCCAGGCGGCTCCAAGGGGCGGAACCCCTGGAGCCGTCTCGGCCGGAGTCGTCACAGCCGCGGAGGCGTCGGACGCGCCGAGGTCACCGGGATCTCGCCCCGCAGCATCCGGCCGCCGTCGTTCGTCAAGCGCAGGTAGTAGTCCGAGGAGCAGGCGGTGCCGTCCTCGTCGAGCGCCCAGATGCCCGACCCCGAAGGGACCTGGCCGGCGTTCTCAGCGGTCTTGGCGATCTGGTTCCCCTCGTTGTACTCGTCGAACATCGAGATGTAGGTGCTGGTCACGCCCGCGCGCGCGTGGTTGTAGAACTGGCGCCACATGAAGTCGCCGTGCACCCGCTGCCGCTCCTGGAGGTCGCCCGGCAGCGTGCACGGCTGGTAGTCGATCCCCAGGCGGCCGCATTCGGCGAGATCCGGAACGGTCGCGACGTTGTAGAAGTTGTCGGCGTCGCCGACACTGCCGATCCGGCCGACGAGCCACGGCGAGATCATGTCGAACGAGCGGTACACGTCCGCGAAGCCGGGCCGCGAGTCGTCGCCCAGGGTGCGCCACCAGGTGGGGACGCCGCCCATGAGGTACACGCCCTGGCCCTTGAACCAGTCGACGACCTCCTGGCACTCCTGCGGAGTGAACGGACGCTGCGCGTCGTTGAACCCGAAGCCCCAGATCCCGACCACCGGCCTGCCGTTCTGCCGGGCGTAGGCGGACGAGCCGGTGTGGGCCGACATCTTCGCCGCCCAGTCCTGCGTGATCTGCGTGCGCATCGAGAGCCAGTCGCTCACGTCGTACATGATGTAGTACTTCCTGCCGCTGCGCTCCGCGGCGGAGCGCACCCGGTCGGCGACAGCGTCGCGCGTCGGCCCCTCGGACCCGAACGGGTTGAACCGCTGCAGCGCCGCCGTGTGGATTCCGTTCTCCGCCATCCAGCGGAAGTGGACATCGACGGACTGCTGGTCGTACGAGGAGAACAGGTGCGCCAGGCGCCCGTCGCCCAGCGGGGGGAAGCCCGTCCCATAGGTCTTCGCGTACTCGCGGTGGTCGGGCCAGGACTTGATCGCCGTGTTGGAGAGCGAGGGCGGCTGGTCGGCCTGGCGGGCCCAGTGCCACCAGGCGTCGATCGGCGCGCCGTCGCCGCGGCACGCGAACCAGCCCTGGTAGCCGGCCGTGACCTTGCCGACGACGTCGCCTGGCGCGCTCGCAGCTGCGCCAACTGTCGGCTCGCCCAGGGCGGCGTAGGCTCCGGACACGGTGGCGGCCGTCGCGGCGGCGGCCGCGGTGACACCGAGGAAGGTCCGTCGGGAAATGCTCATTGCAGCGCTCCTTTCATCGAGTGCGGTTGCTCAGTCGCGGCACTC
This sequence comes from Glycomyces artemisiae, assembly GCF_003002955.1. Classification (GTDB taxonomy): domain Bacteria; phylum Actinomycetota; class Actinomycetes; order Mycobacteriales; family Micromonosporaceae; genus Glycomyces; species Glycomyces artemisiae. Next base: position 23,136 of record NZ_PVTJ01000007.1, on the reverse strand, counting down.
GGCCGCTTCGAACGGCAGGACGAGGGCACCGGTCGCGCCGTCGGCGTTCGTCACCTCCACCTCGACCGCACCGGCACCGACCGCGGCGGAGCGGGTCGGGAACTGCCGGAACGCGTATGCGCCAGGGCCGAACTCGCCGATCCGACGCTCACCGAACGGCGACGACAATGAGACGGCGAGCGCCTCGGCCGCCGTATTGCGCAGGTACACCGCGATCCGGACCTGCCGACCCGCGCACAGGCTCACCGCCTCCGCCTCAAGCCATGTCTCCGGCGCGGGCGCGAACACCGCGGTGAGCTCGGTGTCCCCTTGCAGCGCGAACGTGTACCGGGCGTCGGTCGAGACGACCTCACCGGAACCGTTGCGCCACTCGGCGAACCGCGAACCCGCCGCCGCCTCGGCCGCCACCGTCACGGTGCTTCCGGTCTCGTACCGGCCCGGTGCGACCTCGTTGCCCTCGATCGCGGCGGTCCCGCCGTCACCGGCCGCCGCGGTCAGCGCCGAGGTCGCCATGTTGATCGCCATCGGGTTCACGATCGTCACCGGCCCCCGGCTCGTCGTGCCGTTGTAGCGCATCAGGTTGACGACCGTGACCGCGCTCGCCGCATCGGCGTCCACTGTGTATCCGCCCGGCCCGAGGTTGTCGGTGCCCAGGTTGAAGGCCGTCACCGTCGCGCCGTCGCTCGCCGCGATCCCGTCGTGCGAGCCGTACGCGAACGTGTTGCGCACCTCCAGGCCCTCGGCCCCGACCGCGCGCACGAGTACCTCGCGCTCGCGGCTGACGCCGTCGATGACCTGCGCGAAGAGGTTCGCCTCCTCGACCCAGCCCGGAATCCCGTACGCGTTGCGGGTCATGACGTTGCCGTTGGACAGCACGCCGTCCACGACCCCGTCGGAGGCCCCGTCGACGCGCACGCCCTCGGACAGGAAGATGCCGAGCGCGCGCCGCACGAGGAACCCGTCCGCGTCGGCGGTCAGGTCGATCGCGTTCCACGCGTTGTCGAGGCCGATGTTGACCGCGTACACGCCCGGGGCGTCCCCTCGCACCGCGAACGGGTAGGCCACGGCGCCGTCGTCGGAGGCCGGGTTGTTCTCCGGGAACAGGACCCGCAGGCCCCGCACCCCGGCGTCCGCACCTGCGAGGGTCACGACTGCGGGCGCTTCGAGCGCGGCCTCCACCGACGCCTCGTCGGCGCCGTCCTGGCGGCCCTCGTAGGCCATGAGGACCGTGCCCGAGGACTCCACGAGCGAAGTGCGGTTCGGCACCGCCGAAGCTCCGCGCAGCTCGACGCCCGCGGGCACGGTCAGGTGCCCGCGCACGGTGTACCAGCCTGCGGGCAGGTACACGACGCCGCCGCCAGCAGCGCCCGCGTCGTCCAATGCATTCTGGATCGCCTGCGTCGCATTGAAGTCCGCGAACTGCTTCGGTGTGCGCGGCACGTTGTACGGCTCCGCAGTGACGTCGAAGAGGCGTTCGGCGGGCCGGGGCGCGTCGCGCGCCGCGGGGAGCGCGGGGACCTCGTCCGGACCCGCGAGCACCCGCACCTCGCCTTCGAGCGCGCCGTCCACTTCGGTGTCCGTGAGGTTCACGTACCCGTCGGAGCCGTTGCGCACCGCGGCCTCCGAGCCTTCGAGGACGCTCGACGCGAACGAGGCGCCCCAGCGCGCGTCGGCGTCCTCCACGAGGACCGCGACATCGGTGTCCGTGATCTCGGCGTCCACGAAGACCCCCGTGAACGAGGCCCGCGGGCCCTTGACCGCCTTGATGCCCACCGCGTAGTCCGCAGCGTGCAGCCCGGTGAACTGGTCCCATTCCAGATCGGCCAGGACGAAGCCGGTGCCGTGCGCGCGGGTCCACGCGTCCAGGACCGCCCGGTCGGGCGCGTGGTACTCGGCGCCCGCCCCGGCCCAGTACATGTTGTCGAAGCGCACGTCCTCCCACACGCCGACGTCGGCGCCGTTGTACCCGGCAGCGCCCTCGAACAGGACGGTGCCGGACACGTTGCGCACGTTCGCGAGCTCGTGGCCCTGCGCGCCGGGGCCCTCGCCGCGGTCGTTGCGCGTCGTGGAGATCCCGATGCCGCGGTAGGAGTTGAGGAACGTGACGTCCTCGACCGTGCCGAGCATGTAGTTCTCATTGCCGATCCACGCGAGCCCGGGGATCTCCACGGTCCACCCGTACGGCACCGGGTCCGCGGCGTCCTGCTCCGGGTAGTACGTCGTCAGGCCCACGACCCCGGCCGAGCCGCCGACGCGCAGCAGCGCCGGACCGTCCTCTCCGGACGGCAGGCGCGCTTCGAGCACCGTGCCCAGCCCTTCGGGCGCGTCGGGGTCGCCGAGCGGCTGCTCGTCGAGGTCGCGGTGGTCGCCGCGCAGCGTGCAGTACGCGGACACCTCCAGGGTGTCGCTCACGACGTAGGTCCCGGCCGGGGCCCACACGGTGCCGCCGCCCGCGTCGCGGCAGACGGCCAGGGCCTCCCGGATCGCGGCGGTCGAGTCCTCGGTACCGGTCGGGTCGGCCCCGAACTCGGTGACGTCGAGGTCCGCGACCACGACATCGCCGCTGGGGAAGACCGTGTCCGCGATGCGCGGCTCCAGCGCCGCGTCCGCGACGTCGCGGACCTCGAACGCCGTGAGCCCGTAGGCGCCGCGCTGCGTCGCGCGCTCATCGAGCGCGAGACGCACATACCGGGCCTCGGTCTCCGCGAAGCGCGTGCGGATCGGCCCGCCGCCGAGCGCCCCGGAAGTCGCCACGGTGGTGAACTCCTCGCCGTCGCCGGACACCTGGATCCGGTACACGTGCGCGTAGTCGGCGGTCCATTCCGCGATGACCTCATCGAACACGGTCGGCCCGCCCAGGTCCACCTGGACCCAGGCGCTGTCCTCGTCGCGCCCGGACACCCACGCGGACCCGGTCCCGTCGGTGACCGCGCCGGGCTCGCCCGCGCTGGTGGAACTCGCGGTCGCGGCCGCGCCGCGGGCGAGGTCGGTCGTGATCTCGGCGGCGAGGAACGCCTCCAGTGCGCCCTGCAGTGCGTCGATGGCGGCGTCGATCTCGGCCTCCGTCGCTTCAGGATCGTCGAGGACGGCCTGCGCCGCTTCGATCGCGTCGTGCAGCACGGCTTTCGAGCCCGCCGGATACTGGCCGTCGCGCCTGCCCTCGCGGGCGGCGTAGTGCGCGATGTCGGCCTGCTCCACCAGTTCGCGGAGTCCCACGGTCGGGTCGATCTCGCGCGGCACCACGGTTACGGCGAGGCCGTCGAGCCGCACGTCCTCAGTGGAGCCCTCGACCGAGACGCGGAAGTCGGACCCGTTGGAGCGGTTGGTGAGGATCGCGTCCTCCAGCAGCCACGACTGCGAGCCCCACGACCCGTCGTCGCCCAGTTCGCGCCGCTCGGAGGGCTTGAACATGTCGGGGATGGTGTCGCCCGGCGAGTCGTACTGCAGGAACAGCGATCCGCCGCCCTCCTGCACCGTCGCGTCGACCAGCACCCGGTCGCTGGTGTCGAGCGCGTACGTGTTCGACACGTTCGCGTAGACGAAGTTCGTGCCCTGGGCGCGGCCGGTCTGCCAGTAGCCGCGGTCGCCGTCGGTCCCGGTGACGAGCCCGGCGGTGTCGTCGCCCGCGCGCACGGCGATGCCGTGCTCGGCCACGGTCGGGCCGAGGTCCACACTGGTCCCTTGGGCCACCACGCGGACCGACGCGACCGTCAGGTCCCCGTCCGCGGCCGCGAGCGCGACCTCCGGGTCAGCGGCGGCGCCGAGCGCACCCGCGGGGAGGGCGACGACGGTGGTGGTCCAGCCGTCCCCGTCGCCGTCCTCCTCCGCGTTCCCGGCGTCGAGGGTCTCGGCGCCGCTCGTCGCCACGACGACCTCTCCCGCGAGGTGGTCGACGACGAGGTATCCGGGGGTCGCGTCGAGCCGGTCCACATACTCGTCGGCCACGTCGAGCGCGAGCCGCTCGGCCCCTGCGGCGGCGTCGGTGCGCCAGTACTCGCGCCCCGCCTGCTCACCGGTCGCCTGCGCGTCCGCCGTCGGTGCGGTGGCGACGGCGATTCCGTGGGTCCGCGGGAGCGCCGACAGGTCGGCGCCGACCCCGGTCGGGTACCGGTCCACTTGGACAGCGGGGGCGGCGGCTGCGGCTGGCGCTGCCGGCCACGTCACCGCCATCGCGAGGGCCGCGGCAATGACGACCGCGCGGCTCATCAGTGAGGAGCGCGCAGTCCTCAGTCGGGTTGTCACCGGCGGGTATCTCGACGGCAGTAGGGGGCTGCAACGCTCCGATGTCGACAGTCGAGGCGATAGCACCGACCGATCCGGTTGCAGCGCATGCCAACATGGCAGTTTCCTCATTGAAACTCCTGTGGGGGGTGGCGATCCGCGGGCCGATGGGGGGTCGGTCACGGTGTAGCCAACAAAGTAACGCAAAGAGTGTTATTAAGTCAAGCTGCCAGCGCGCGTCGCGGTGATGTCGAGCTGCCCGGCGGGGGAGATGTTGCGGCACAAAGGATCACGAAGTCGGTATGAGCCTCGGGGGTCGTGTCGGCTGTTCCAGGATGCCTCTAGGGGTGTGGGAGGCCGGTGAGTTCGGCGAGGCGACGGTGGGAGTCGAAGAGGGCCTTGCGGTCGTGGGACGAGGTGCCGATGAGGAGTTCGTCCCCGCCGGTGGCCCCGACCAGGTCGGCCAGGCGCGGCGGCGTACTCCCCGCCCGAGCCGACCGCGAGGACGAAGGGGTCGGGGCGCAGCCCTTCGCCGGGCCGGGCGTGCACGCCCGGGTGGGCATCCTGCTAGCCGGTGAAGTAGCCGAGGAGCTCGGTCAGGAGCTCGTCGAAGTCCTCATATGATGCCGCGCAGCGCCAGCGCGGTCCCGATTGTTTCGCGATCGTGCCGATCGTGCCCGGCTTCACCGGCTCGGCTGAGCCCGAGGTCCGTCGCGGGTCGCCGACTACCGCCGGGGATACGGGCCCGCGCCACCGGCGGTGCTGTCCCACGACTCAGCGGTTCGCGGCGTGCAACCCGGGGGCGTCGAGCGTGTGCCGGGCGTCCTCCAGTGCGGTGAGGACCGCTTGCGCAGCGGCTCGGAGGCGGGCCGGGTTCGGGGGACCGGCGGGTTCGAGGGCCGTCCGGATGGTGTGGGCGAGGAGGTCGGCTCGGTGCTCGGTCGGATAGTCGGAGTTGTCGAGGCCGGTGACGACGCCGCCGGTGACGGCCCCGTGCAGGGCCATGTCGATGATGAACACCTGGTCGGCCGCAGGAAGCGCCTCCGTCAGGAGTCCGTGGGCGCGCCAGATTTCGACTAGGCGTGCAAGTAGTTCGCCGAACCCGAGCTCCCGGATCACCGGCAGGCCGGTCCCGGAGACGGCGAGTGCGCCGAGGAGTTCGTCGTCTCCGGCGAGCATCGCCCGGTGGATCGGCGCGCGGGCCTGCTCGGCGAACACCTCCCGGGCGACCCTGCTCGGCCGGGCGGCGTCCGGGTCGCGCTCGATGCCCGTGGCGACGGTGTGCACGTGCTGGCGCAGCTCGCGGCGCAGCAGCGCGGTGAACAGCTGCTCTTTGGTCTTCCAGTGGAGGTAGACCGTCCCCTTCCCGATGCGCGCGCGCCGGGCGATCTCGTCGACGGTGACGCGCTTGTAGCCCCATGCCATGAGCAGTTCGCGCGCCGCGTCGAGGATGCGTTCGGCGCGTTCGTGTTCGGGCTGCGGTGCTGTGGCCGGGCGGTCGTGCGTCATGGGCCCAGTATCTCACGCCACAATTCTGATTGACCAAATTTCAAATCTGGTCAACTGGTACTCAAGTGGGGTAGGGTCTGGCCATGAACTCCCACAAAACGACCACCGCACACCCCGTGCTCTTCGACCTCTCCGCAGACCTCGCTCCCACCGCCTCGGACGCGGGCGACTCCTGGTGGTTCGCCTCCAGACTGCGCGACGACGACGGCGACATCTACTGGACGAAGACCCACGTCATCCAGATGGGCGAGTCGTACGTCAGCACCGTCTCGGTGCTCCGCGACAGCGACAGGCGCGCCGACGAGCGCCACACCGCCGAGCCCGCCGCCGAAGTCAAGGCCGCCGCCGACCGCCTTGACGTCCAGACCTCCCTGCTGGACATGAGCGGCGGCCCCGACAAGTTCACGACCTCGGGCGCCACCGACGACGCCGCGTTCCGGCTCACCCTGCGCCGCACCGAACCCGCGCTCTACAACGGCGGCAGCGGCGTCTTTCCCTTCCTCGGCGGCCGGACCGGGCAGCTCTCCCTGCCCGGACTCGCCGCCACGGGGACGATCACCATCGACGGCGTCGAGCGGAACGTCAAGGGACGCACCTGGTTCGACCGCCAATGGATCGCCGGACCCGCCGACCCGCCGCGCTTCCTGTGGTTCGGCCTCGACCTCGGCGACGGACGCTACCTCAGCGTCTGGGACACCACCGGGGACGGCGTTTCATGGCTCACCGCCCTCAAGCCCGACGGCACGCATGTCATCACCGGCGCACAGCGGACTGCGCACGAAGGCGGCTACCTGCTTGCGATTCCCGATCTGGAAGCGTCGCTGGAGATCACCTACCGCCGCCTCGACGCCACCGAAGGCGACTCCACCAACGTGTGCACGGTCGCCGGAACCTTCGCCGGACGCGAGGTGACCGGACATGGCTACCACGACATCGTCGGTGCCAGCGGTCCCGAGACGGCCAGGCACCACGCCTGAATCCGAAAGGAGCAATGCAATGGGAAACCTCAATGGACGCCCCCGTGCGCTGGTGGTGGGCCTCGGGATCGCCGGGATCGCGACCGCGTTGCGGCTGCGGCAGATCGGCTGGGAGCCGGTCGTGATCGAACGCGCCCCCGCGCGCCGCTCCGGCGGATATTTCATCATGCTGTTCGGCGCCGGGATCGCCTCCGCGCAGCGACTGGGCGTCCTCGACGCCATCGGCGACCGCAGCGGCCCTGACGTGCGCCTCGACTCGGTCAACCGCGCCGGGCGCCGCAGAACGGGCTTGAACCCGGCCACCCTCGGCCCCAACCCGCCTCGGACCCTGCTGCGCGGCGACGCCGAACGGGCCCTCTTCGACGCCCTTCCCGACGACGTCGAGATCCGCTATTCGACCGTCCCGACCCGCATCGCACAGGACGCCACCGCCGCCGAGGTCGACCTCCACGACACCGCCGCCGACACGACCACCACCGAGCGGTTCGACCTGGTCGTCGGCGCCGACGGCATGCGCTCCACGGTCCGTCGGCTCACCTTCGGCCCCGAGGACTTCCTGCACCCGCTCGACTACATGATCGGCGTGACCCTTCTCGACCGGCCAGTCACCGGCTACGGCACGGGCGAGGGCATGATCCTGGCTGAACCCGGCCGCTCGGCCTGGATGTTCCCGTTCAAGGACCACCCGCCGAGCCTGCTGTTCTCCTACCGCACGCAGAACGTCGACGCCGAGTTCAGCCGCGCCCCGATCGAGTCCATCAGGGCCGCGTTCGGACCGCAACCGCCCGGCCCAATCCTAGAGGAGCTGTTCTCCCGCTTCGAATCTGCCGACGAATTCCTCTTCGACTCGGTCAACCAGGTGCGGATGCCGCGCTGGCACGACGGCCGGGTCGTCCTGGTCGGCGACGCCGCCTGGTGCGTGACCCTGTACGCGGGCATGGGCGCCTCCAGCGGCATCGCGGGCGGCGAACTGCTCGGCACCATGCTCGAACGCCACGTCGGCGACGTCCCCGCCGCGCTCCGCGAATGGGAAGCCCGCCTGCGCCCGTTCATCGCAGTGGAGCAGGAGTCGGCGTTCACCACGCGGAGCCTGTTCACGCCCCACGACCGCAAGGAGTACCTCGCGCGAGCCGTGATGACACGGCTCATGGGCTCACCGGTCCTCAGCAGAGTCCTCGGCAGCCGCGCCCAGCCTCCGGGCATGGAGCACAAGGCAATCGACATCGCCGCCGTCTGAGGACCGGCCTCGGCATCCGAGCCCGCCCGGATCGGGCGGGCTCGGATGCCGAGGGTCGCCGCCTGCAACCGATCTCAGTCCTGTCCCCGCCAGCGCTTCCGGAGCACGCGAGCGGCCGCTTTCGGGCGGCGGTCCCGCGTGAAGACGCCCTTCTTGTTGCCGTCGACGCGGAAGACCCCGGCCATGGTCTGGAAGTCGGCGAAGTTCCACACCTGCTCGCCGATGACGGCAGGGACGCGGTCGAAGACCCGGTGGTACGTCTCCAGCAGCGCGGTCTGGAAATCCTCGGTCCACAGCTGCGCGTTGACCGAGTGGAGCCCGGCGAGGGTGTCCGCGCCGTACTCGGTCATGACGAGCGGCTTCCCGAACCGCGCCTCCCAGCCGCGCAGCTCCGCCTCCAGATGCGCTTCGGCGCTGGCGAGGTCGCCGGTGTCGTTGTACCAGCCGTAGTAGCGGTTCAGGCAGATCACGTCGAACAGGTCGGCGATCGTGTCGGTCTCGAAGGTCGCGAAGACGAGATTGGCGTACGTGACCGGCCGCGTCGCGTCGAGTTCGCGGGTCAGGTCCACCAGCGGCGCGAAGTAGTCGCGGGCGCCGTCCTCGAACGAGGCGGGCTCGTTAGTGATGCACCACATGACGACCGACGGGTGGTTCTTGTCGCGCTGGATCAGCTCCCGGATCGCCTGCGCGTGGGCCTCGCGGGTCGCCTTGCCGAAGCCGTCCTCGCCGAAGGTCCGCTCCACCGCACCGGTGCGCATCCCGCCGCCGATCGCGAGGTTGAGACCCACCGCGGCGGTCTCGTCGATGACCACGATCCCGTGCCGGTCCGCGTAGTCGAGCACCTCTTCGGCGTACGGGTAGTGCGAGGTGCGGAACGAGTTTGCGCCGCACCAGTCCATGAGCCGGAAGTCGTGCACCATGTACGCCGGGTCGTGGCCCTTGCCGCGCACCGCGGTGTCCTCGTGCTTCCCGAAGCCCTTGAAGTAGAACGGCTCCCCGTTGATCAGCAGTTCGGTGCCGCGCACTTCGACCGTGCGGATGCCGACCGGCTGCGAGTACGAGTCCACGACGGCCCCGTCCTCGACGACTTCCGCGACCAGCTCGTACAGGTACGCCGCCCCCGGACGCCACAGCCTCGCGTCCGGGACCCGGAGCTCGCCCGAGGCGCCCTCCCGCTCGGCCACGGTCGCGCCCTCGGCGTCGAGCAGCCGCACCCGCACCGCCGCACCGGCCGCGACCTCGTACTCGACGACGCCCGTCGTCCCGTCGAGACCGGAGACCACCGTGACGTCCTCGACCGACACGGCCGGGACACTGTAGAGCCACACCGACCTCGCGAGGCCCGCGTAGTTGTAGAAGTCGTGCCGGTACAGCTGCTTGCGGCGGCCGTCGTCGGTCGTGGTCGTGAACCCCGGCGGGATCGTCGTCGGCGTCAGCTCGTTGTTCACCCCGATCGTGAGCCTGAACTCACCACCCGGCTCGACCAGGTCCGTGACGTCCGCTTCGAACGGCGTGTACCCGCCCACGTGCTCGGCCACCAATGAGCCGTCCACATAGACACGACCCTCGTGGGTTGCCGCATCGATGCGGACCCGCACCCGTTCACCGGCCCACCCGCGCGGCACCCGCACGGTCCGCTGGTACCAGACCCAGCCCACGTGGTCGCGGATCGCGTCGTCCGCGAACACGTCGTTGTAGCTCGCGGGAACGGGCGCTTCGAGGTCGGTCCGAAGGACGCCGGTCCACGGCTCAGGTCCGGCGTCGTCGTCCAGGGCGAAGCGCCAGAGCCCGTCCAGGTTCACCAGCTCGCGCGTGGGTGAGTTCTGCGGTCGTAGCATTCAGATCACTCTCTCCTCAAGGGACGATTCGGTCAGTCGGCGGCGTGCTTCCCGGCGCCTCGCCTGCTCCTCCGGGTCGGCGACCGGGGACGCGAGCAGGAGCCGCCGCGTGTACGCGTGCCGCGGCGAGGAGGTCACCTCCGCGGCCGGACCGGTCTCCACCAGGTCGCCCCGGTACAGCACCGTGACCCGGTGGCTGATGCGCCGGATCACCGCGAGGTCGTGCGAGACGAACAGGTACGCGACGCCCGTCCGCTCCTGGATGTCCACCAGCAGGTCCAGGACCAGTGCCTGCGTCGACAGGTCCAGCGCCGACACCGGCTCGTCGCAGACGATCAGCCGCGGGTCCGTGGCGAGGGCCCGCGCGATGGCGATGCGCTGGCGCTGGCCGCCGGAGAACTCGCGGGGGAGCCGCTCGGCCGCCCCGGCGGGGAGCCCCACTTGGTCGAGCAGGGAGCGGACACGCGACCGCGCCTCGGTCGTCTTGGCGCCCTGGACGATCAGGGGCTCGCTGAGGATGTCGCCTACGGCGAGCGAGGGGTTCAGGGAGGTGTACGGGTCCTGGAACACGACCTGCACGTCTTTGGCGAGGCCGCGCCGAGCGCGCCGCGTGAGGCCCGTGGTCTCGCGGCCGTCGAAGCGGATGCTCCCGGAGGCGGGCGCGACGAGGCCGAGCACGGCGCGGCCGATCGTGGTCTTGCCCGAGCCGGACTCGCCCACGAGGCCGAGGGTCTCGCCTTCGGCGACGTCGAGGGAGACGCCGTGGAGCACTTCGACCGGGGCGGCGCGGAAGCCGCGGCCGGGGAAGGCGACGCGCAGGTCGGCGACTTCGAGCAGGCTCATGTCAGGCTCCGTTCGGCGGCGGGCCGGTCCTCGCGGACTGCGGACCCGTCGAGGATCGAGTCGAGCAGCATCCGCGTGTACGGGTGCCGCGGTTCGCGGAAGACGTCCCGCACGTCGCCGGATTCGACGATCGCGCCCTCGCGCATGACCGCGATCCGGTCGCACAGGTCGGCCACGACCCCGAAGTTGTGGGTCACCAGCAGCACCGCCATGCCCAGCTCCGACTGGAGGTCGCGGAGCAGGTCGAGGATCTCGGCCTGCACGGTCACGTCGAGCGCCGTGGTCGGCTCGTCGGCGATGAGCAGCTTCGGGCGGCTCGCGACGGCGCCGGCGATGAGGACGCGCTGCGCCATGCCGCCGGAGATCTGGTGCGGATAGGAGTCGAAGCAGCGCTTCGGGTCGGCGATGCCGACGCGTTCAAGGAGGGCCAGGACCCGTTGGCGCGCTTCACGGGCCGAGACGGGGAGCGCGGCTCGCACGCCCTCCACGAGCTGCGCGCCGACGCGGTACGACGGGTCGAGGTTCGACATGGGCTCCTGCGGGATGTATGCGATCTCCTTGCCGCGCAGGCGGCTCAGCGCGTGGTCGTCCAGGCCGACGAGTTCGCGGCCCTCGAAGCGGATCGAGCCGCCCGTGACCACGGCCTCGGCGGGCAGGACCCCCAGTGTCGCGAACGCCGTCTGGGTCTTGCCGGAGCCGGACTCGCCCACAAGGCCGAGCACCTGTCCCTTCTCGACGGTGAGCGAGACGTCCTCGACGACGGTCTTCAGGCTCCCGTTCGGGGCCGGGTAGGCGATGGCGAGGCCGCGGACCTCCAGGAGCGCGCCCTCGCCGTCGCCGTCCTCCGGAGCGACCGCGACCCGCTGGCCGGAGCCGATCTTGAGCGGCTTCGGGCCGGTTCCTTCGAGGGCGTCGCGCAGTGCGTTGCCCAGCAGTACGAACGAGGCCGTGGTCAATCCGAGCGCGAGGCTCGGCCACAGGAACTGCGCGGGCGCGATGTAGAGGTTGCGGAACCCCGAGGAGATCATGGCGCCGAAGCTCGGGATCTCCAGCGATCCGACGCCGAGGAACGCGAGCCCCGATTGGACCGCGATGCTGGAGCCGAGCATGAACGCCGCGGCGATGATGACGGGCCCGCGCACGACCGACAGCACGTGCCTGCGGAGGATGCGCGCGTCGCCGAGCCCGGCGACGCGGGCGGCGTCCACGTACAGCTCGTGCTTGACGCCGAGCACGAGGTTCCGCACGATCCGGTACAACCCGGGCGCGAGGAGCACGCCGAAGATGAGCATCGTGGCCCGGTAGTCGCCGCCGGTCAGCGGCATCAGGACGATGAGCAGCAGCACCCCGGGGAAGGTCATGACGAGGTTGAACAGCCACTCGGTGGCGAAGCGCACGCGCCGCCCGAAGTAGCCGCCGACGAGGCCCGCGGTGACGCCGATCGCGAGCGCCACCCCGGTGCCGATGAGCGCCGAGACCGCGGCCGTGCGGGCCGAGTGGAGCAGGCGCGCGAGGATGTCGCGGCCCGACTCGTCGGCGCCCAGCGGGTGGCCCGGCGAGCCGACGGGCGCGTTCACCGCGGACAGGTCGGATTCGTTGGGGCCGTGGCCGGTCACGAGCGGCGCGAGCAGCCCGAGAGTGAAGATGACGAAGAGGACGGCGAAGGCGGCGACCGCCTGCGGGTCCTTCGCGAGCCGGCGCCAGGCCGGGACGCGGGCCTCGGGGGCGGCGGTGTCCGATGTGCTCACTGGACCCTCGCTTTCGGGTTGAGCCAGCCGTTGGCGAGGTCGGTGGCGAGGTTGACGACCGTGACCAGTGCGACGCCGAAGGCCGTGATGCCGAGGATGACGGGGATGTCGCCTTGCAGCGCCGCATTGAACGCGTAGCTGCCGTAGCCGGGGAGGGCGAAGACGTTCTCGATGATGAGCGCGCCGCCGAGCATCTGGATGAACTCCAGGGAGAGCACGGTGAGCGCGGGGCTCCCGGCGTTGCGGAGCGCGTGCTTGACGATGATGGCGGTGGACGAGACGCCGCGCGTGCGCAGCGTCCGCACGTAGTCCTTGCGCAGCTCGTCGATCATGCGGCCGCGCACCTGCGCCGTCAGGTTCGCGACGCCGCCGATCGTCAGCACCACGACGGGGATGGTGATGGACCGGAGCCAGCCGACCGGGTCGTCGGCGAGCGGCGTGTACCCGGTCGCGGGCAGCCATTTGAGCTGCACCGCAAGGAGGACCACGAGCCCGATGGCGAGCAGCAGGCCCGGGACGACGTACCCGGTGAGCGACAGGCCCTGCGCGATGCGGTCGGCCGCGCCGCCGCGGGAGGCGGACCAGACGCCCAGGCACACCGAGATCACGACGGTGAGCAGGAGCGCGGGGACGATGATCGACAGCGTCACCGCCAGCCGGTCGGCGACTGCCGGGCCCACGGGCAGCGAGGTGTAGACGGACTGCCCGAAGTCGCCCTGTACCGCGGCGACGAGCCAGTCCCAGTACTGGACGGGCACCGGCCGGTCCCATCCCTTGGCGGCCATGAGGGCCGCGGTGGTCTCGGGGGTGGCGGACTGGCCGAGGATCGTGCGCGCCACGTCCTCGACCATGGTGCCGATGAGCAGGAAGGTGATGAAGACGACCAGGAGTGCGAGGACGATGCCCGTGCCCAGGCGCTTGGCGATGTAGGAGATCATGGTTGCCCCTGTCGGACCGGGAGGGGACGGCGCCCCTCCCGGGTCGGGTTCAGGATTCGACGTCGAACAGGCGGACCGTGGAGATCGTGGACGCGCCCGTGGTGGTCAGGGAGATGCCGTCGGCGGTGGCCCACAGGCCGCCGGTGAAGACGATCGGCGCCTCGAACGCCTGCTCCACCGCGTACGCGTTGAGTTCGCGGTAGGACGGCAGCGCCTCCTCCAGGTCTACTGTGGAGTTGATCTGCTCGAACAGGGCGTCGACCGTGGCGTCGGTGTAGCCGCGCGGGTTCGAGTAGCCGCTCGCGCCGAAGTGGGAGACCGAGTCGGCCTCGGGGGAGTTGAAGCCGGTGACCTGGAACGAGAGCGGGTAGTCGCCGGAGAGGTGCGCGGACTGCGCCTGCTGCGGCGGCACGGCCTCCCATTCGAGGCCGAGGCCGATGTCCTCGAACGCCTGCGAGAGGACCGACTCGTACGAGGTCGACAGGAACGTGCTCGGGATCGTGAACACGGTCCCCTCGTACCCGGCCTCCTCCACGAGCGCCCGGCCCTTGTCGGGGTCGTACGGGTACGCGTCGTTGAGCGACTCGTCGTAGACCTCGCCGTAGGGGCTGTAGATCTGGGTGGTGGCCATGCCGACGCCGGCCATGATCGAGTCGAGGATGCCCTCGCGGTCGATCGCGTAGTTGATGGCCTGGCGCACGCGCACGTCGCCGAGCGCGGGCCACTGCTCCCCGCCGCGGTCGAGGATGTCGAGGTACGCCGTCGCCTGGGCGTCGATCTGCTGGAGCGCGAACCTGTTCTGGTCGAGCTGCCCGGAGACCTGGGCCTGGACGGTCGCGGCGTTGATCTCGCCCGCCTGGAGCGCGTTGAGCGACGCGGTGGGGTCCTGGAGGACTCGCACGGTGACCTTCTCGAAGTCGTACGCGTCGGCGTTCCAGTAGTCCTCGCGCTTCTTGAGCACGTACGTCGTGCCGGGCACGGTGTTCGCGGTGTCGAGCGTGTACGGGCCCGAGCCGATCGGGTCGGTTGCGGTGCGCTCGTCATCGAGGGTGTCGGGGTCGCCGATCGCGCCGGTGCTCAGGGCCAGGTTCGGCAGGAACTGGGGGTCGTTGTGCGTGAACGCCACCGTCACCGTGTGCTCGTCGACGGCGGTGATGCTCTGCACCGCGCCGTACTTGACCTGCACGATCCCGGCGGTGGTCCGGTTGCGTTCCATGGTGGCGGCGACGGCCACGGCGTCCACCGGGTCGCCGTCGCTGAACGTCATGTCGTCCCTCAAGTGGAGGGTGAGCTCGGTGCCGTCCTCGTTGTACTCCCAGGACTCGGCGGCGTTGGGGATCAGCTCGCCGGTCTCGTAGTCGCGGGCGAGGAGCGTGTCCAGGATCGAGGACCACACGAACATCTGCTGGCCGTCCACGAGCTGGGCCGGATCGAGGGAGTTGGGGCCGGAGAAGGCGGCCAGGGCGAGTTCGGTCGCCCCGGACCCGTCAGAGGAGTCCTGTCCGCCGCAGGCGGCCAGGAGCGAGGAGAGGACCGCCGCGGAGGCGATCGCGGCCGCCCCGCGGCGGTGAGAGGTCGTTGGCATCTTTTCAGACTCCTTCGTGTGAAAAGGCAATCCGGCAACCGATTGACGGTTTGAGGGAACAGCCGGGTTGTCAGGTAGTACATCAGCTGTTGATTGAAGTTGTCAATCGATTGCCACGACATTCTCAGGCTGTGGCCCGTTCGTTACGACCCGGACCGTGGTCCCGGGAGCGATCCCGCCGCCGTTGAACGCGTCCACGGCGACCCAGTAGTCCGTGTCCGCGTTGAGGGTCCGCAGTTCCAGCTCGTTGCGCCCATGCACCAGGCGGCTCTGGTAGAGCTTCTCGGGATGGGCGCCGTACCTGACGTTGTAGCCGTCCGCGCCGGGCGATTCGGGCCAGTCGAGCCGCGCGGTCAGGTCGTCGGTTCGGACCGCCGTCACGGCAACCGGTTCCGGTGCGGGGCCGCCGCCGATCCCGAACACCCGCAGCCCGCTCACCGCGAACACGGCGTCGAAGGGCTGTCGCCCGGCCGTGACGCGCACGTGCCGGACCTGTCGCCCGCCTTCGAGGACGACGAGCGCGTGGGGCCCGTCTTCGCCGGTGCCGCGCGTGTCCCGCACGGCTTCCCAGGCGGCGCCGTCCGCCGACACCTCCACGAGGAACTCCGCGGCCTGGTGCTCGGCAAAAACGCCCCGCCACGAATGCCCGACGTCCACGCCGTCAGGGCACTCCGGCGCGTCCACCCCGTGGGCGGCCAGGTTCACCTGGATCGCGTGGACCCGCTGGGTCGCACCGAGGTCGAGCGACACCCACTCGCCGGGCTCCCGCGATCCGGCCGCCCACCACGTGCGGATGTCCTCGTCCGCCGCCAGCGCCGGGCCGTGCCCGGCCAGCGATGACGAGGCGGTCGCCTCGGCGCGGTAGGACAGGAGCATCCACGGCGGATCGGCCCACGGGTCGGCGGACCCGGCCGGGACGGGCCGCGGGTAGTCGCCGAAGTGCTGGTTGCAGAAGAGCACGCCGTCCGCGTCGAACCCGGCCGGGAAGATCCCGACCCGCCGCTCGAACGGGTCGTTCACCGAGATCCGCATGGTGGCGGCGTGCCACCAGTTGCCATGCGCGTCTTGGAAGGTGCTGCCGTGCCCGGCGCCGGTTGCGAAGCCACCGGGTTTGGAGGAGAACGGGCTGTGGGGTGAGTACGCGAACGGCCCGAGCGGCGACGGACTCGTGAAGTACCCGTCCGCGTAGGTGTTCCACTGCGTCCCCGGCGCCGCGTACTGGAGGTAGTACGTGTCGCCGCGCCTGGTCATCCAGGCGCCCTCGATGTACGGCTCGCCGGATTGGAACTGCGCGATCTTCCGCTCCAGCTCGGTGCGCGGGACCGCCTTGACGTGGTCCTCGCCGGTCCGCTCCCAGCCGCGCGCGGTCGTGTCGGCGGCGACGAGGTCCACCGGCTCGCCCAGCGGCGTGAAGCTCTCGGGATCGACCTGCACGCCCCGAACGGGTACGGTGCTGCTGCATCCCCAGTAGAGGAACACTTTGCCGTCCTCGTCCTGGAACAGGTTCGGGTCCCAGAACGGGAACGTCCCGGGCGCGACCTCGGTGAAGTCGCCGGTGAGCGGGTCCTCGCTCCGGAAGAACGGGCACGGAGCGTCCTTCTTGGAAGCGCATACGATCAGCGCTCCGTCGATCACGCGGGCGTCGGGCGCGTAGTCGTAGGCGGGCAGCGCCTCGCTCGCGCGGTACTCCCAGTCCACGAGGTCGGCGGAGTGCCAGAACCCGCGCGACATCGACGCGAACAGGTAGAACCGGTTCCGGAAGCGCACCACCGAGGGGTCCGCGCCCTCACGGTGGACGCTGCGCCGCGGCTCGCCGAAGACGACGCCCTGCACGACCCCCTTGAACCGGAGGTCCTGGTACCGGTACGCCAGGTCCAGGGGGTTGCAGTAGTGGCCGAGGTCGTCCATGTCAGTGCCCTTCGTCCAGGCGGCAGGCCGCGCGGTGGACGCCGGGCGCGGCGGTGCGGGTCGTGCCGTCGGGGAGGGCCATCGTCGCGGAGGTCCCGGGCGGGACCTCGACGGTGAGGGCGAGTTCGCCGCCCTCGACCGCCCAGTCGACCCTGATCGTCCCCTGGGGAGTGTCGAGGTGTCCGCGCGCCCACGTCAGCGACGCGTGCGGGAAGGGCGCCACGGTGAACGACTCCCATGCCGCCGAGTCCTCGTCCTGCCGCAGCCCGAGGGTGTGCGTGTGCAGGAAGCGGATCACCGCGCCCTTGCTGTAGTGGTTCAGCGATTCGTGCGCCTCGCCGTCCTCGTCCACGCCGTCCCAGTTCTCCCAGATCGTCGTCGCGCCGCGGTCGAGCATCCCCAGCCACGACGGCTCGGTGCGCTGGAACAGCAGCTCGTACGCGAGGTCGGCGCGGCCGTGGTCGGCCAGGACCGGCAGGAGGTCCGCGGTCGCCAGGAACCCGGTCGTCAAGTGCGTGTCCGCCTCGCGGATCAGCGCCGCGAGCCGGTCCACCGCGCGCTCCCGCAACTCGTCGGGGATCAGGCCGAAATGCAACGCCCGCACATAACTCGGCTGGTTGTCGACCGCGGTGTGGCCGTGCTCGTCGAGGAACTCGGTGCGCCACGCGTCCAGCACCCGCGCCGCGGTCGCCCCGTACCGCGCGGCCTCTTCGGCCCGCCCGAGCAGGCCCGCGATCCGCGCCAGGACGCTCGTGGACCGGTAGAGGTACGCCGTGCCGATCTCGCCTTTGTCCGAGGTGAACCATGCGGTCGGGTTCACCTGGATCGGGTCGTACGACTTCCCGTCCGGGCCTTTCGGCTTCGGCTCGCACCACTCTCCCCAGTGGAACGATCCGTCCCAGAGGTACCGTTCGTGCGGCAGCGGCTCGGCCGAGCGCTCGATGCGCGAGGCGTGCCGCGCCGAGGCGGCATTGCCGAGGGCCCACTCGACCCACCGGACCATCGCCTCCCAGTTCTCCGCGAGCACTTCGGAGTCGCCGTATGCGGTGTACAGCTCCCACGGCACCAGCACGATCGCGTCGGCCCACCCTGCCGAGCCGGTCATCATCGCGAGCCGCAGCTGCGGGTTGAGCTTGGTGCGCCGCCCGTCGGGGGAGAAGCTCGCGATGCGCCCGTCGTCCCACTGGTCGTCGCGCACGCTGCGCAGCCATTTGCGGCTGAACCCCAGGACGTCGTACAGGCGCGTGGCGGTCGGTGCGAACACCTGGTAGTCGCCGGTCCAGCCGATGCGCTCGCGGGTCGGGCAGTCCGTGGGAATGTCCACGGCGTTCCCGCGGAAGCTCCATTTCGCGACCTCGTGCAGCCGGTTGAGGTCGTCGTCGCTGCAAGCGAAGTCGCCCGCCGGCGCCAGATCGCTGTGGACGACCCGCATCGCCACCGCGTCCGCGTTGAGCGGCGCGTCCCGGGTGATCCGGGCGTACTGGAAGCCGTGCACGGTGTGCCGCGGCTCGAACACCCCGGGCGCGCCGGAGGAGACGACCTCGTCGCGCTGGCGGAACACCACCTCCTTGCCTTCAGGCGAGGTCGCGTCGAGGTGCGCGGTCGTCAGGTCGCCGTCCGGGCCGAGGTGCTCGCCGTACTCGATGACGGTGCGGGTCCCAGACGGGCCGAGGTCGCTCAGGGCGATCCACCCGGAGGCGTTCTGGCCGAAGTCGGCGATCCAGGTGCCGTCATCGATCTGCTTGAGCGACACCGCGGGCCGCGTCTCCACCACCCGGACGGGCGGAGCGGGGGACCAGTCCACAGGCGGCGCCTCGGCCCGGCCGGTCAGGACCGGCACCGGGTCCTCCTGCGGCGCTTGCAGATCCACGGTCTGGCCGTCCATCAGTCCCGCGCGGACCACCTGGGAGCGGTGGCTCGTCCACGACCCGTCGCTGCGAACCACTTGCCGGGTGCCGTCCTCGTACGCGACGTGGAGTTCGAGCCGCACGCCCGTGGGGCCGTCCCAACCGGCGGGTTCGCGGAAGGCGCCGACTTCGCCGCGCACCCAGCCGTCCGACAGCAGCACTTCGATCCGGTTCGCGCCCGGCAGCACCGCGGCCGCGGCCGCCTGCGCGTACAAGGTTCGGTCGTAGGAGGTCGACCCCGGCGACAGCTCCGCGGTCCCGACCCGCACGCCGTTGACGAACGCCTCGTACACCCCCAGCGCCGTCGAGTACAGCCGCGCCGATCGCACGCCTTCCCGCGCTTCGAAGTCCGTGCTCAACGTGTACGCCGGTCGCTGCCCGAACGGCTCGTTGCCGGTCTCGACCGGGGAGATCCACTCCGCGGTCCAGTCGGCCTCGAACAGTCCGCTCTCGAACGCGTGCCAGTCTGAGACCGCGTCGCCGGTCCGCACCCGCCAGCGCACCCGCCGGGCGCTGCCCAGCGGCGCCCACGGCCACGGCACGAACCGGTGCCCGTCCACCTCGACTTGCGTCTGCGCCTCGCCGTCGACCTCCGCTTCGAGCCGGTACCGGCCGGCGCCGGCCACCGGCAGCCAGGAGAGCCGCGGCGCGGGCCCTGACACGGGGAACTGGTCACCGCCGGAGTCGATCCGCAGGCCCTGGGGTTGCTGAGTCATTGCGTGCCTTTCGCTATCGGACGGACTTGATCTTGGTGGCGATGACGAGGCCGCCCGCGAGCGCGAAGACCGCGCCGCACAGGTACAGCAGCGTGTAGTTCTTGTCGCCGCCGCCCGCGCCGACGGTGATGATGAACGGCGCGATGAGCGGCGCTATCGCGCTGGGGATCTTCTGCGCGAAGGCCACCACCGCGAGGTAGCGGCCGGCCTGGGCGCGGTCGGGGAGCACGGCGAAGGCGATGGCCTGGTCGACCGTGGCGAACACCGCGATGGCGAGCTGCATGAGCACCATGCCCGCGATGAGCTGCGGCAGCGAGTACGCGAACGCCTCGGTCACCGCGCCCGCGACGAAGATCCCCGCGCCGATCAGGGCGAAGAGCTTGCGGCGCTGGAGCTTGTCGGAGAGGAACCCGCCCGCGACGGCGCCGCCCGCGGCCGCGGCCACGCCGATGATCCCGATGACCGCGAGGACTCCGGCGACTTCCTTGACGGGCAGGTCGAGGCGCTGCGCGTAGAAGAACGTGCTGAACGTCGTGTTGAAGTACAGGCCCATGAAGAAGATGAACCGGCCGAGCCAGTTCCAGCCGAAGTCCGGGTACTTCCGCGGGTTGAAGCCGTAGCTGGTGATCAGGCCCTTGACCGTGACGTGGGCGCCTGCGCCCACGAGCGCGCGCGAGTCGCCCTCGGGCTTGAACACCGGGAGCAGCAGCATGAGGGCGACGCCCACGGCCGCGGGGACCATGAACACGAGCAGTTCATTGGAGGCGAACGCGTAGGCGATCCCGATGCCGAGCACCGGCGCGACCTGGACGGCGACGCCGGTGAGCGCCGAGACGCGCCCGCGCTGCTCCTCGGGCACCCGGTCGGCTTGGAGGTTCTGGATCGCCTGGCCCGCAACAGACCAGCCCGCCATGCCGATCACCCAGAACAGGCCCACGAGGAGCACGTTCCCGGCGAGTGCGATGCCGCCCATGGCGACCAGGCCGAGCAGGGCCCCGGCGGCCATGAACGGGGTGCGGCGGCCGAACCGCGACCGCAGCCGGTCGCTCCACAGGCCGATCAGAGGGCTGAGCGCGAGGTAGGTGAACTGTGCCGACCCGGTGACGAAGCCGAGGAGCTCCTCG
Organism: Glycomyces artemisiae; assembly: GCF_003002955.1. GTDB lineage: Bacteria > Actinomycetota > Actinomycetes > Mycobacteriales > Micromonosporaceae > Glycomyces > Glycomyces artemisiae. The sequence continues at coordinate 2,585 of NZ_PVTJ01000007.1, read as the reverse complement.
CGGCCGGGCGCGATCTCGTCGATCCGCAGGGCGAGGGAGTAGGAGAGCGGCACCATCATGGCGAGCGAGCCGCCGAAGGCCGCGACGGCGAGCCAGACGAGGTAGGCAGTGCTGACGCGCTGGAGGGGCGGGGCGGCGATCGCCCCGGGTGCGGCGTCCGGAAGGGACTGCGCCGCCGGTTCCCGAGTGTCTTCGGGCATGTCGACTCCTTTGTCGTGGTTTGCGAGCGGTGCGCCGGGTGCCGGTGGCGCCCCGCTCGCGGTGAGGGCGTTGTGAAGTTGGAGGGCGAGGGGGCCGACCGGTGCTACTGGACGGACCAGCCGCCGTCGGAAGGGAGGACGGCGCCGTTGATGTTGACGCCGTCGTCGCTGAGCAGGAACGTGATCGACGCCGCCAGCTGTTCGGGCACGGCCAGTGAGGGGATGGCCTGCTGGAACGGCGCGATGCGGGCGTGTCCGGCCGCTGAGATGTTCGCGGGCATCGCGATGCCGGAGGCGACCGCACCGGGTGCGATCGCGTTGACGCGCACCCCTTGCGGTCCGTACATGAACGCCGCCGACCTGGTCAGGCCCACTACGCCGTGCTTGGAGACGGTGTAGGCGGTGCCCGCGGAGTTCCCGCGCAGCGCCGCCTCCGAGGCCACGTTGACGATCGAGCCCCTCCCTGCGGCGAGCATGACCGGTGCGACGGCGCGCGTCAGCTTGAAGCTCCCGGTGAGGTTGATGCCGAGCACCCTGTCCCACATGGCATCGGTGGTCTCGTGGACCGGTGAGTAGTCGTCGGTGACGCCCGCGACGTTCGCCAGGCCGTCGATGCGCTCGCCCGCGACCGCCGCGATCCGGTCGATGTCGGCCTGATCGGTGATGTCCGCTCTGACGGCGGTGACCGACGGCAGCTCCTCGGCGAGTTCATGCAGGCGGTCGGCCGTCACGTCGACGGCGACCACACGGCCGCCCTCCCGTGCGATGCGCGACGCGGTGGCCCGGCCGATCCCGGAGGCGGCTCCGGTGACGATCACGGTCCTGCCGCCGAATCGCCCGGGCACGACGGTCTCGTGCCATCGGCCCGAGTCCGCGGTCTCGGTCGGGGCGACGCCGTCGTTCGCCCGCAGCACCAGGTCGTCCACGACCGACTGCGGCATCTGCCCCTGGCTGACGGCCACGAGCTGCTGGAGCGGCAGGTTCCGTACGGGCGCCAGCATGTCCTCGGCGACACCGGACTGCGCGAGGAGGCCCTTGATGAGCGGCTCGCCCTTCGGATGCCGCAGCCAGGCGTCGATGGTGCTCTGCGCGGTGAGCGGCGCTGGATCGTTCATGCGGGGCTCGCTTTCCTTGCGTCGTCCAGGCGGAAGGCGATCGCCTCCGCGGTTGCGTCGGGGCTGCCGTCGATGGCGACGGCGAAGCCCGGTTCGTCCGGCTCCAGCGGTTCGAGGGTCGCGAACTGCGAGTCGAGGAGTCCGGTGGGCATGAAGTGCCCGGCCCGCGCGGCCATCCGCGCGGCGATGAGCTCATGCGCGCCGTCGAGGTGCGCGAACTGCACCGGCGTCCCGGCGCCGGCGGTGATCGATTCGCGGTAGACGCGGCGCAGTGCGGAGCACGCGACCACGACGGGCCGTCCGGCGGCGAGGCGCTTGCGGATCGCCGCGCCCACCTCCGCGAGCCAGGGCCACCGGTCGTCGTCGGTGAGCGGGGTGCCCGCGGCCATCTTGGCGACGTTCGTGGCGGGGTGGAGGTCGTCGGCGTCGACGACGTCGCCGCCGATGCGGGCGGCGAGCAGAGCGGCGATGGTGGTCTTGCCGGAGCCCGCGACTCCCATGACCACGATCGCTTGGGGCGCTTGAGTGTTCACCAGTCGTGGATGGTGCCGTCGTGGAGGCGGTTGAAGGGGAGGTACGCCTGGACGTAGGGGTACTTCCCGGCTTCGTCGGTGTCGAGGTCGACGCCGAGCCCGGGTTGGTGGCCGGGGTGGAGGTGGCCGTCGGTCCACGTGAACGACTGCTGGAAGACCTGGTCGGTCTTGGCGCCGTGTTGCATGTACTCCTGGATGCCGAAGTTGTGGATCGCCAGGCCCAGGTGCATGGCCGCGGCCATGCCCACCGGCGAGATGTCGGTGGGCCCGTGCATCCCCGACTTGATCTGGTACTGCGCGGCGTAGTCGAGGACCTTCTTCAAATGCGAGATGCCCCCGGTGTGGGTGACCGCGCTTCGGACGTAGTCGATGAGCTGCTCGCGGATGATCTGCTGGTAGTCCCACACCGTATTGAAGATCTCCCCGATCGCCAGGGGCGTGGTCGTGTGCTGGCGGACCAGGCGCAGGGCCTCCTGGTTCTCGGCGGGGGTGACGTCTTCAAGCCAGAACAGGTCGAACGGCTCCAGGGACTTGCCGAGCTGCGCGGCCTGGATGGGGGTGAGGCGGTGGTGGGCGTCGTGCAGCAGTGGGAGTTCCGGCCCGAACTCGTTCCGGACGGCTTCGAAGACGGTGGGCACGTGGCGGAGGTAGGAGCGGGTGTCCCAGTCCTCCTCGGCCGGGAGCGCCCCGCGCTGGGCCGGCTCGTGGTCGTAGCGGACCCCGGCCATCGCCTCGTA
>NZ_PVTJ01000006.1 GCF_003002955.1 Glycomyces artemisiae | reverse complement strand
CCCGGTCCCATTCCGAACCCGGTCGTTACGGCTTCCAGCGCCGATGGTACTGCACCCGAGGGGGTGTGGGAGAGCAGGACACCGCCAAACATGAACATACAGAGAAGGCCCCCACCGCAAGGTGGGGGCCTTTTCGCATGCCCTGATTCGGAATTGCGCGATAGGATTCGGCCTGTGAATGAGCTGGCGGTCCGACGCATCGGGGTGTTCGGCGGGACGTTCGATCCTCCGCACCTCGGGCATTTGGTGGCGGCCAGTGAAGCCGCATTCGAATGCGGATTGGACGAAGTGGTGTTCGTCCCGGCCGGCGACCCGTGGCAGAAGGCCCACATCAAGGTCACGGATGCGGCTGCGCGGCTTGAGATGACGCGGTTGGCAGTCGATTCCGACCCGATGTTCAGGGTCAGCACCTGCGATATCGATCGCGAGGGCGCGACGTACGCGGTGGACACGGTCGCCGATGTGCGGGCCGAGTACGAGGGCGATGTCGATCTGTTCTTCATCATCGGCGCGGACTCGCTGGAGAACCTGCACACGTGGCACCGGGTCGAGGATCTGGTGAGATCGGTGAAGTTCATCGCGCTGAACCGTCCGGGGCATTCGCGGCGGGAGGTCGACACGTCGTTCGGGATCCAGGTCGAGTTCATCGACATGCCGGCGGTAGACCTGTCGTCGACGGAGTGCCGGCAGCGGGTGCGGGACGGGCAGCCGGTGCGGTACCTGGTGCCGGATGCGGTGGCGGCGTTCATTGAAGAGCGCGGGCTGTACCGCGGGTGAGGTCTGGGACGCGTCGCACAGCGACCGGCGCGAAACAGGGAGGGCGGCGTCGGACCGCCCGTGTAAAACTAGAGCTGAGCCGGTGGAGCACCGGTGAAGACTCGTCGACAGGAGCGTTCGTGACCGCAAGCGAAACCGCCAAGACCCTGGCCTTCTCAGCAGCCCAGGCGGCGGCCGACAAGAAGGCCTTCGCCATCAATCTCCGGGACGTCACCTCGAAGATCGCACTCACCGATGTCTTCGTGATCGTCTCGGCCTCGAACGAGCGGCAGGTTCACGCGGTCGTCGACGCGGTCGAGGAGAAGCTCATCAAGGAGCACGACACGCGTCCGCTGCGCCGTGAGGGCAGGGGCGGCGAGCAGTGGGTGCTCCTGGACTACAACCACATCGTGGTGCACGTCTTCCACCAGGAGGCGCGCGACTACTACGGCCTCGACGGGCTCTGGAAGGACTGCCCAGAGATCGAGTTCGTCGACCAGGCCGAGGTGGAGCGGGAGCGCCGCGCCGAGGTGGCCGAGAGCGATGAGGACGAGCGGTGAACCGGCTCCTCGTCGTCCGCCACGGGCAGACCGAGTGGAACATCGCGGGCCGCATCCAGGGGTCCACTGACATCGACCTCGACGAGACGGGGAAGGCGCAGGCGGTCGAGGCCGGTCCTGAGCTCGCCCTGTACGAGCCGGTGCGGATCATCTCGTCGGACCTGCGGCGCGCCGTGGACACGGCACGGCCGGTGTCCGAGGCGACCGGGGTCGAGATCGAGCTGGACAAGCGGCTCCAGGAGCGCGCGTACGGGCCCTGGGAGGGCCTGACGGGCGCGGAGATCGCGGAGCAGTTCCCCGACGACCACCGGCGGTGGCGCGCGGGGGAGCCGTTGCAGCACCCCGGGATCGAGACGTGGGCGGAACTGCACCGGCGCACGTCTGAGGCGGTGCGCGACATCGTCGAGTCGGACGTCGAAGGGACCGCGATGATCGTCTGCCACGGCGGTTCGGCGCGGCAGATCGTCGGCGGCATCCTCGAATGGGACCAGGCGCCCACGAGCTCGCTGTCGGGCCTCGACAACGCGCACTGGGCCGACCTGCGGCGGATGCGGTCGGGGAAGTGGCGCATGTTCGGCTACAACCTGGGCGTTCCGGCTCCGCACACGATCGGTGCGAGCCCGCTCGCGAAGGGCCAGCTGGCCCGGTAGCGGCGGTTTTCCGGGCCGAGTGGTGGACCCGGCCGCCGTCCGGGAATTACGCTTCGGTCGTGGCGCAACCGCGCCGGGACCGGAGACGTCGAACCGTCATGGACACGCGAACTTCACGAACCAGACGAATCGCGAACGCTGCGGGGCTGCTCACCGGCGGGCTCCTGCTGGCCGCGCTCACCGCGTGCGGCGCGGGCGGGAGCGGATCCGGGGACGAGACCTCGGCGACCGCGTCCCCTACCGCGTCGCCCACGGCCGCAACGACTGAGGAGAGCACCGTGCCCGACGAGACCAGCATCCCCGACCTGGACCCGACCATGGGCGACACGTCGAAGCCCGGGTCCGACTCGGTGACGACCATCTCCGGGACCGTGGAGGCGGGCGTGGAGTCCGGCTGCCTGGTCCTCACCTACGAGGGCACCGTGTACGGGATCTTCGGGAGCTTCGACTCCTCGGTCGTGTACGCGGGCGCCCAGGTCACGCTGCACGGCACCGTCGACGCGGGCATGATGAGCACCTGCCAGCAGGGCACCCCGTTCGTGGTCCAGGAAGCCGAGCCCGCGGATTAGGTAATGTGGCCGGGTGACCGTCGTCGTCGTTACCGACTCCACTTCTGCCCTGCCTGAGGCGCTGCGTGCTTCGCACGAGTGCCTGACGGTGCTCGGCATCCCGGTGCTCATCGGCGGCGACGAGCACCGCGAGGGCGAGGACGTCGGCGGCGAGGCGATCCTCCGCGCGATGCGCGAGGGCCAGACCGTGACCACTTCGGGCCTGCCTCCGGAGGAGCTGCGGGCCACGTACACGCGGCTGCTCGACGAGGGCGCGAGCGGGATCGTCTCGGTGCACCTGTCGGGCAGGCTGTCCGGGACGGTGGCCGCCGCCGAGGCCGCGGCCGCCGGGTTCGGCGGGCGGGTCGCCGTCGTCGACTCGCTCGGCGCGGGCATGGGCGTCGGGTATCCGGCCCTCGCGGCCGTGGAGGCCGCGGAGAAGGGGATGGACCTGCTGACGGCCGCCGCGGCCGCGCAGGCGGCGATCGGGCGGACCACCACGTACTTCTACCTCGACACGCTGGAGTACCTGCGGCGCGGCGGCCGGATCAGCGCGGCGCGCGCGATCGTGGGCACGGCGCTGTCGGTGAAACCCATTCTGGGCGTTGAGGACGGGCGCATCGACGTGGTCGAGAAGGTCCGGACCCCCACGCGCGGTTTGCAGCGCCTCGCGGCGCTCGCCGTCGCGGACGCCGGTGAGGCCGAGGTCGAGATGACCGTGCACCACTTGGGGACCGAGCGGCGGGCCGAGGCGCTCGCCGGGTGGCTCCAGGAGCGCTTCGAGGGCCGGCTGCGGCGCATGGACGTCACCGAGGTCGGCGCCGCCGTCGGCGCCCACTGCGGGCCGGGGCTCGTCGGGATCATTACGCGTCGGCGTTCCTGACTTACGAGGGCTGTCGGCGGCGCCGGGTAGATTTGAAGTGGGGGGTCCCCAGTGTCCGATATGCGGAGAACCGCCGTTCATATTGCGGGGCACGGCTGCCGGGGATTATCGCTCGGCGAGGCGGCGGTCGTTCACGCCGATCGGGGTTGTCCACAGGTCGCGGTGAGTTATCCACAGGCCGGAAAAATCTCAGTCACGGCCGTAACCTTCGCTCGTTGAGCCGGGTATGGAACGCGACAAGACACCCGAAGGCGATGCCCTCGCCGCGAGGCTCCGCCTGAAGCTCCACTCCGTCGATGACGAGACCTGCAAGGAGACCGTCGACGCCGACAGCGGCGACGCCAAGACCGAACCCGTGCCGAAGGCGCCGCCGAAGCGGCGGTTCGAGGACCGGATCGAGCGGCTCCAGCACCGGTTCGGGCTCTCGCACCTGAACCGGTGGGTGCTGGCGATCGTCGGGGTCCTCGTCGCCGCCGTGGGGCTCGCGGTGACGATCCTGTCCTGGCCGGAGACGCAGCCCGCCGCGACCGCGCCGACCGTGGTTCCCGAAGCGGCCGAACAGGCCCCGGAGCTGATCGTCGTGTCCGTGGCCGGGGCCGTGAACAAGCCGGGGATCGTGGAGCTCGAAGCCGGGGCGCGGGTCGCCGACGCCATCGAGGCCGCGGGCGGGCTCGCCGACGGCGCTGATCCCGGGTTCCTCAACCTCGCCCGCGTCGTCGCCGACGGGGACCTCGTGGCCGTGCCCGACGCCTCGGCCTCGGGGGTCCCGCCGCCAGGGGCGAGCGGGACCGGCGGCGGCGCGACGGGCCTCGTCAACATCAACGTCGCCAGCGCACAGGAACTGGACGCGCTCAAGGGCATCGGCCCGGTCCTCGCCGAGCGGATCATCGAGTACCGGGAGGCGAACGGCAGCTTCCAGTCCGTGGACGAGCTGTCGGAGGTCTCCGGCATCGGGTCGGCGCTGCTGGAGCAGCTGCGCGAGCAGGTGACGCTGTGAGCGCCGAGTTCACGCTGCGGCCGCCGCCTTCGGAGGTGGTGCGGCGGGACTGGCGGCTGCCGCTCGTCGCCGCCGGGGTGTGGGCGGCCGCGCTCGCGGGCCTGTACGGCAGTGCCGTCACCGGTCTGCTCACGGTGGTCGGGTGCATCGTGCTGGCGGCCTTCGGGATCGGCAGGCGCGAAGGGGTCGCGGCGGCGGTTGCGACGGTCGCGTTCGGGGCGGTGCTCGGGGCCGGGGTCACGACCGCGCACGTCGCGGCGCGCGACCATCCCGGGCTCGCCGCGCTCACTGCCGAAGAGGCACACGGGGAGGCCGAACTCGTGCTGCACACGGTGCCGAAGCCGATGTTGAAGCGGCCGGACATGGTCACCGCGACCGCGCGGCTGCGGTCGTTCAGGGCCGATGACGCCGTGGTGGACGGGAACTGGCAGGTGCTGCTGGTCGCGAGCGGCGGCGAGTGGGCCGGGTTGAGCTCCGGGCAGCGGCTCACTGTGCCCGCGGTGCTTCGCGAAGCGGAGCCGGGGCGCCTGACGGCCGCGATCGTGAGCGCCCGCGGGCCGCCCGGGCTCGACGGCGAACCGGCACTGCCGCACCGGTTCGCCGCGCATGTGCGCGAGCGGCTCGCCGAAGCCGTCGGGGCGGTGCCGCAACCGGAGGCGGGCCTGATCCCGGCGCTCGCGGTGGGGGACACGTCGCTGATGGACCCCGAACTCGCCGCGGACTTCCGGACGACCGGGCTCGTGCACCTGGTGGTCGTCTCGGGCTACCACCTGAGCCTCCTGGTGGGCGCGGTGCTCGCCGTGGCGGTCGCGTGCCGGGCCGGGCCGCGGGCCCGGGTGGTCGCCGGGGCGGTGGCGGCCGGGGTGATCGTGGTCGTCGCGGGGCCGCAGCCGAGCGTGCTGCGGGCCGCGGTGATGGCCGGGATGACGCTGCTGGCACTGGCGGCAGGGCGGCCGCGGGCGGCGATGCCGGCGTTGGCGACCGCGGTGCTGCTGGTGGTGCTCGTGGACCCGGACATGGCCGCGCAGGCGGGGTTCGCGCTGTCGGTGGCCGCATGTGTCGGCTTGCTGCTCTTGGCGTTCCGGTGGGCGAAGCCGCTGGAGCACCGTGGCTGGCCGCAAGGGGTGGCGCTGGCGGTGACGATCCCGGTGGCGACGCAGGTGGCGGTGACGCCTCTGCTCGTCGGCCTCGGCAGCGGGGTGAGCCTGGTGTCGGTGCCGGTGAACCTGCTGGCGGCGCTCGTGGCCGCGCCGGTGGTGGTGCTGTCGGTGGGCGCCGCGGCCGCGGCGGCGGTATGGGTCCCGGCGGGGGAGGTCGCGGCGCAGCTGGCGGCGTTTCCGGCGCGGTGGCTGATCTGGTTGGCGCGCACGGGCGCCGAAGTGCCGGGGGCGCTGCTGCCGGTGCCGGGCGGGCTGTGGTGGGGGATCGGGTCGGCGCTGGTGCTCGCGCTCGTGATCGGGCTGCTGCACATGCGGCGGTTCCGGCGGGCGGTGCTGGCGGTGCTCCTCGCCGCCGGGCTCGGCGCGGTTCCGGCCTGCCTGTTCTCCGGCGGGGCTCCGTCGGGCTGGGTGGTGACGATGTGCGATGTGGGCCAAGGGGACGCGCTGGTCCTCCCCGCGGAGGACGGGGCGATCGTGGTCGACGTCGGGCCCGATCCCGAGCCGGTCGACGCGTGCCTGGAGTCGCTCGGGGTGGACCGGGTGGCGCTGCTGGTGCTGTCGCACTTCCACATCGACCACACGGCCGGGATCGGCGGGGTGATGGACGGCCGCGAGGTGGCCGCGATCCTCGCGCCGCCGCCCGGGGAGGCCCGGTACGGGTACGACCTGGTGGAGGAGCGGGCCGGTGCGGTGCCGGTGCTCGAAGCTGTGCCGGGCGAGGTGTTCGTCTTCGGGGACACGAGATTGGAGGTGCTGGGGCCGCCCGCCGATCCGTTGAGCGGCACGCGGTCGGACCCGAACAACAACTCGGTCGCGCTGCGGGCCGAGATCGCCGGGACGAGCGTCCTCCTCGCCGGGGACGTGGAGCTGGAAGGGCAGCGGGCGCTGCTCGACCGCCGGGCGGCGCTCGACGTCGACGTGCTGAAGGTGCCGCACCACGGGTCGTCGTTCCAGGTGCCGGCGTTCCTGGAGGCGGCCGATCCGGCGGTGGCGCTCGTCGGGGTCGGGGCGGGCAACGAGTACGGGCATCCGGACCCGGGCCCCTTGGGGCTCTTGGAGGAAGAGGGCGCGCTGGTCTTCCGGACGGACGAGGACGGGCCGATCACGGTGTCGCGCAGCGGCGGCGGCCTGGAAGTGCGGACAGGGGGGTGAGGTGAGGGATCGATTACACGGCGACGCCGTTCGGGTGATTGGGCGGCGGACGCGCCGGGGTGAACCGGGATCTTCCGGCAGGATGCGGGCGCTGCGAGGAAAGCGCCGGACCGGTCGCGGCCCGGGGCGGCCCGGACCGCATGCGAGGATGGTGCGGTGGCTGCACTCGAACCCATCCGACTGATCCTGGGCGACGACGAGTTCCTCGCCGAGCGGGCCGCCGCCGAGTACGTCAAGGCGGTGCGGGCCGAGATGCCCGAGGGGGACCCGGCTCCGGCCGTCAACCGCGTCTCGGGCGCCGACCTCACCGCCGGGGCCCTGACCGAGCTGACGAGCCCGACCCTGTTCGGCGGCGCGGTCGTCGGCATCATCGAGTCGGGCCAGGACGTCGACAAGGACGTCATCGCGGCGGTCCTCGCCTACGCAAAGCAGCCCGCGCCGGAGATCTACCTCGCCGTGTGCCACAACGGCGGCAACAAGGGCAAGGCGCTCTCGGAGGGGCTGAAGAAGCTCGACGTGCCGATCGTGCGGGTCTCGAAGATCAAGCGGCAGCCCGACCGGGTCGCGTTCGTGCGCGGGGAGCTGCGGGACGCGGGGGCGTCGCCGCGGTCGGCCTCGGCGGAAATCGCCGACACGATCATCCAGGCGGTCGGGTCGGACCTGCGCGAGCTCGCCTCGGCGTGCGCGCAGCTCGTCGCCGACACGGACGGGAAGATCACCCAGGAGAGCGTCGCGCAGTACTACTCGGGGCGCGCCGAGGTCTCGGGATTCACGGTCGCCGACGCGACGATCGCCGGGGACGCGGCCGAGGCGCTCGGAGCGCTGCGGTGGGCGATGCAGGTCGGCGTCGACCCGGTGCCGATCGCCGACGCGCTGGCGATGGCGGTGCGGAACCTGTCGCGGGTCGCGTCGGAGCGGGGCGGGGCGGCGCAGCTGGCCGGTCAGCTCGGCATGGCGCCGTGGCAGATCGAGAAGGCGCGCAAGCAGGCCCGGAACTGGACCGCGGACTCGCTCGCTGAGGCGATGCAGGTGTGCGCGCGGCTGAACGGCGAGGTGAAGGGCGGCGCGGACGACCGCGGCTGGGCCCTGGAGCACGCGATCCTCCAGATCACCCGTTTGAGCGCTGCGGGGAGGGGCCGTGTCTGAGTACCGCCACGGACGGGTGAGCCGTCCGCGCAGGCCCTGGTACGCGAAGGCGCTGGGGATCAAGCACCTCTACCTGTCGAACCTGATGTGCGTGCTGCTGTTCGAGGGGACGGTCGGGCTCGCGGTGCTCATGGCGCTGACCGAGCTGGTGACCTGGTGGGTCGTGCTGATCCTGCCGCTCACGGTGGCGGCCATGGTGAAGCTCAACGACGTGGTCGCGGGGGCGCTGAGCCGGCACGGCTGAGACGGGAATGCCGAAGGCCCGGGGGCTGGGCCCCGGGCCTTTGAAGCTTTTTGTGCTGTCTGCGGTGTCGCGTGTCAGGCGGCGGCGGAGAGCTTGTTGAAGGAGGCGGCGAGCTTGGACTTGCGCTGCGCGGCCTGGTTCTTGTGGATGACGCCCTTGGTCGCGGCCTTGTCGAGCTCGCGGCTCGCGGCGCGGAGGTGGCCCTGGGCGGCCTCGACGTCGCCAGCGGCAGACGCCTCACGGAACTTCCGGACGGACGTCTTCAGCGACGACTTCACAGACTTGTTGCGGATACGGCGCTTCTCGTTCGTGAGAATGCGCTTTTCCTTGGACTTGATGTTCGCCACGCGTGAAGCCTCAGTTTCGTGATTGCTTGGTTCCTTAATTGATCGCGTCGGAGGCAGAGGGCACTCCGGAGCGCCTGTCAACGTTACCAGGACCCGAGCAACACGCACGCCCTGGGAGCATGACCGCGAGCCAGGTTACACCAGGTCGCAGGGCCCGGACGAGCTGAGGCCCCGGGCTGTCGCGCACATTACCCCCGCGCGGTCACACGCGCGCGCCGCGAGCGCGCAGCGCGGGGAGGACCACCTCGTCGACGATGCTCTCGATCGCCTCCCGCGGCACCGCCCCGTAGATGATGAACTCGTTGCGCACCAAGTCGATCGGGAGCCGCCGCAGTCGTTCCGTGAGGTGCTCCTCGGCCAGTTCGCCGCGGGCGATCGCGCGCGTGTACACGGCCCGGTCCAGGAGGTTCGTCAGCTCGCTCACGAGCGAGCCGACGAGGACCTTGCGGACCTCGGGGTCGGCGCTGACGTCGGTGAGCATGCCGAGCATCGCGGTCTGGCCGACCAGGCGCATGCGGCGGTGCGCGACGGTGACCAGCGCGACGATGTCGCCGCGGATCGACCCGGTGTCGGGGACCGTCTCGGCGCGCGGCAGGCGGCTCGCGACGCAGGCGATGAGGAGCTGCACCCGGCTCGGCCAGCGCCGGTACACCACCGGCTTGCTCGTCCCGGCCCGCTTCGCGACGCCTTCCATGGTGAATCCGCCGTAGCCGGCGTCGCGGAGCTCCTCGAACGCGGCGTCGAGGATCGCCTGCTCCAGTTCCGCGCCGCGGCGCCTGGACGCTCCCTTGCGGTCCAACCCGACCCCCCTAGATACCGATCGTTTCTTATGTTAGCTTGAGGCTAGCAAGATACGGAGCGTATCTTACGAAAGGACACCGCCATGGAAACCGCCCCCGAGCGCACCTCGATCGGACGCGTGATCGGGCTCAGCGCCGGTCTCGCCCTCATCGTCGGCGCCATCACGCTCGCCTTCGCCTGGCCCTCCGCGGGCATGGGCCCCCACGAGGTCCCGATCGCCGTGGTCGGCCCCGCGGAGGCCGCCGCGCAGGTCCAGGACCAGCTCGACCAGGCCCAGCCCGACGGCTTCGACGTCACGGCCGCGGCCGACGCCGCCGAGGCCGAGCAGCTCATCGAGGACCGCGAGGTCTACGCGGCCCTCCAGGTCGCCCCCGACGGGGTCACCGCCTACACCGCCTCGGCCGCCTCGCCCATGGTCGCGCGGCTCGTCACCGGGATCGCCGACCAGATCGCCGCCCAGATGGGCCAGGCGGCCGGCCAGACCGTGGAGGTCACGGTCGAGGACCTGGTCCCGCTGCCCGCCGACGACCCGAACGGCGCCGGGCTCGCCGCCTCGGGCCTGCCGCTGGCGATGGGCGGCATCATCATCGCCATGCTCATCGGCTCGAACGTGCGCGGTTCGGGCCGCCAGGCCGCCGCGGCGATCCTCGGCCCGCTCGCGATCGGTGCGGGCGTGGCCGCGGTCCTGCTGTACGTGCTGGGGTCCCTTGAGGGCGACTACCTGCCGATCGCCGGAGCTATCAGTCTCGCGGCGGCCGCGACCGGCTGGCTCATCCTCGGCTTGCGGAAGCTCCTGGGGATGGCCGGGGTCGCGGTCGGCGCGGTCCTCGTGATGCTCCTGGGCAACCCGATCTCGGGCCTGACCAGCGCCCCTGAGCTGCTGCCCGCCCCGTGGGGCGAGATCGGCCAGTACCTGCCGCCGGGCGCGGGCGCGACGCTGCTGCGCGCGACGGCGTACTTCGACGGGGCCGGGGCCCAGACGGTGCTGCTCGTCCTCGCGGCCTGGCTCGCGGCCGGAGTGGTGTTCTTCACCATCGGGGCCGTGCGCAGCCGCGTCAAGGCCGTCGAGAGCCCCGAGCCGGAGCCCGCGGCCGCGGCCGCCTGACCCGACCTGCGCCACCAGGAGACCGGAGGCCGTTCCCGCGACGTGGCGGGGACGGCCTTTCGCGCTGGGTGTGCGGGGGCACCGGGGCCCGTAAGGCAGAATTGTCAAGCCCGCCCCTTACACGACCGAGCCGTGATCATGAACGGCCCGACGGCGGGGAGCGGCGGCGCCTGCCCGCCGCAGTCCGTGCAGCCGAGAGGGAAGGTCAACGTGACCAACGCGCCAGGTTCGACCGCGCCGGAGTCGATCCGGAACTTCTGCATCATCGCGCACATCGACCACGGGAAGTCCACCCTGGCCGACCGCATGCTGCAGATCACCGAGGTCGTCGACGCCCGCCAGATGCGCGCGCAGTACCTCGACCGGATGGACATCGAGCGCGAGCGCGGCATCACCGTGAAGTCCCAGGCCGTGCGCATGCCCTGGACGGCCCGCTCCGGCGAGGCCGAGGGGCGGGGCTTCGTCCTCAACATGATCGACACCCCCGGGCACGTGGACTTCACGTACGAGGTGTCCCGTTCGCTCGCCGCCTGCGAGGGCGCGATCCTCCTGGTCGACGCCGCGCAGGGCATCGAGGCGCAGACCCTCGCGAACCTGTACCTGGCGATGAGCAACGACCTCACGATCATCCCGGTGCTCAACAAGATCGACCTGCCCTCGGCCGACCCGGACCGGTACGCCGAGGAGATCGCGAACCTCATCGGCTGCGAGCCCGAGGACGTCTTCCGCGTCTCCGGGAAGACCGGTGCCGGCGTCGCCGAGCTCCTCGACGCGGTCGTCGCGCAGGTCCCGGCGCCCGTCGGCGACCCGGACGCGCCCGCGCGCGCGATGATCTTCGACTCGGTCTACGACGTCTACCGCGGCGTCGTCACCTACATCCGCGTGGTCGACGGGAAGCTCAACGCCCGCGACCGCATCCGCATGATGTCGACCCGCGCGGACCACGAGCTGCTGGAGATCGGCGTCATCAGCCCCGAGCCGGTGGTCTCCAAGGCCCTGAGCGTCGGCGAGGTCGGGTACCTCATCACCGGCGTGAAGGACGTGCGGCAGTCGAAGGTCGGCGACACCGTCACGCTCAACAAGAACCCCGCGACGGAGGCCCTGCCCGGCTACACCGAGGCCAAGCCGATGGTCTACTCCGGGCTCTATCCGATCGACGGCTCCGACTACGGGAACCTCCGCGAGGCCCTCGACAAGCTCCAGCTCAACGACGCCGCGCTCCAGTACGAGCCCGAGACGTCGGCCGCGCTCGGCTTCGGCTTCCGCGTGGGCTTCCTGGGCCTGCTGCACCTGGAGATCATCCAGGAGCGCCTGGAGCGCGAGTTCAACCTCGACCTGATCTCGACGGCCCCGAACGTGGTCTACCAGGTCGTGAAGGAGGACGGCGAGGAGGTCGAGGTCACCAACCCCTCGGAGTTCCCCGAAGGGAAGATCTACTCGATCACCGAGCCGGTCGCCAAGGCCACCATCCTGACCCCGAAGGAGTACATCGGGCAGGTCATGGAGCTGTGCCAGACGAAGCGCGGCGTCCAGATCGGCATGGACTACCTGTCGACCGACCGCGTCGAGATCCGGTACACGCTGCCGCTCGCGGAGATCGTCTTCGACTTCTTCGACCAGCTCAAGTCCCGCACCAAGGGCTACGCGTCGCTCGACTACGACATCGAGGGCTCGCAGGAGTCCGACCTCGTCAAGGTCGACATCCTCCTCCAGGGCGAGAAGGTCGACGCGTTCGCCGCGATCGTCCACAAGGACCAGGCCTACTCGTACGGGGTGCGCCTGTCGGAGCGGCTCAAGAAGCTCATCCCGCGCCAGCAGTTCGAGGTGCCGATCCAGGCGGCGATCGGCTCGCGGATCATCGCCCGCGAGACGATCCGCGCGCTGCGCAAGGACGTGCTCGCGAAGTGCTACGGCGGCGACATCTCCCGCAAGCGCAAGCTCCTGGAGAAGCAGAAGGAGGGCAAGAAGCGGATGAAGAACATCGGCCGCGTCGAGGTCCCCCAGGAGGCGTTCATCGCCGCGCTGCGCACCGACGAGGACTAGGAACGAAGCGACGAGGCGGCCGCCCCCTGTGCCGGGGGGCGGCCGCCTCGCCTCATGTGCCGGTCCTTACAGGTCGACCACGGTGCCGCCGATGGTCACCACGAGGGTGCCGCCGGAGTTGAAGCTCCAGGCGAGGCTGCCGCCGTAGGCCGAGCAGCGGGAGCCGTTGGAGCCGGTGTCCCACTGGTTCGAGCTGTCGGAGTTCCCGACGATGCGGTCGTTGGAGCCGCTGTCGCAGGAGGTGTTGCCGCGGAACACCGAGGAGCCCGCGTCGAAGTTGAAGTTGCGCTCGCCGTTGCGGATGCTCAGGTTGTTCGAGATCGTCATCGAGCCGGGGTTCGAGTTGTACGTGAACCCGTGCTTGCCGTTCTCGAAGGCGATGGACCGCACGACCGTGTGGTTGACGGCGATGTCCTCGCCGCCGAGCTTGTAGCCGTTGCGGTCCCCGGCGCCGGCCTGGCCGCCGTTGGAGAGCGTCCCGTTGTCGTACGCGAGGGAGTCCTCGATGGTCACCGCGCCGATGGGCCCGGTGTCCGGCTTGGTGTACAGGTCCCAGCCGTCGTCGATGTTGTTGTGGGACACGCAGAACCGGAAGACGTTCCCGGAGCCGGAGGTGAGCTTCGCGGCGAAGCCGTCCGCGTCCTCGCCGTCGGAGTCGACGTTGTCGTGCGACTCGGAGCTGAGGATGAGGTTGTTCGCCGGCCACTCGCTGGAGGGCGCGCCCGCGGTGTACCGGGCGATCTGGAGGCCGGTGTCGGCGTTGTGGCGGGTCACGACCCGTTCGATGACGTTGTTGCTGCCGCCGACGAGGATGCCGTTGTCGCCGGCGTGCTCGACCACGAAGCCCTTGAAGTGCCACCAGTCGCCGCCGAGCGCGATGCCCCGGTTGGCGCTGTCCTCGGCCTGCGCCGAGAAGTTGAGCACGGGCTGCTCGCTGCCGTAGGCGAACAGCTCGGTGCGGTTGCCCGAGACGCCGTCCTTGCCCGGCGGGATGTCGACCGTGCTCGTCAGGTTGTAGGTGCCGCCGCGCAGGTAGATCGTGCCGCCCGCGGTGATCCGGCTGATCGCCGAGGCAAGGGTCGTGGGCGCGGAGATGGTGCCTGCGGCGCTGGAGGAGCCGTTGGGGGCGGCGTAGAGCGCGTCGGCGCTCGGCGGGGGCGTGGTCGTGCCGGGGTCGCCCGGGGTCGTGGGCTCCTCGGTCGGCTCCCCGGTGGTCGAGCCGTCGGGCGTGCCCGCGTAGGTCTCGAACTCGGCGACGCGCGGCGTGCCGGAGGCGCTGGTGATGACGAAGTTGATCTTCTTGAGGGAGGTCGCCGCGAAGGTGATGGTGCCCGCGCCCGTGCCGGAGGCCAGCACGGACCCGTTGTCGTTGTTGACGACCTGCCAGTTGCCGATGGTGCCGCCGCCGGAGGCGGACTTGATGACGACGGTGGAGACGGTCTTCGCCGTGTCCCACTTGACGGAGACGCGGCCGGTGGTCCCGCTGGGGGACCAGTAGGTGCTCGTGTTCCCGTCGATGACGTTGCCGTAGCTGGTGCCGGAGGCCTTCGAGGTGCCGTCGGCGCCCGCGCCGAGGCTGAGGTTGGTGCCGAGGGCCTGGGCGGAGAACGACGGCTCGTCGGCGGTGTCCGCCGCGGCCATCGTCATCGACATGGCGGTTCCGGCGATCACCACCGCCGCCGCGGCCAGGGCCGCTCCGATCCGAAGTCGGGCTGTGCGTCGCATGCGCATTACCTCTCGTGAGGGAAATATTGAGGCATTTGAATGAATCTAAGGCAAGGGCTTTCATGCGGTCAAGGGTTTCGGTGCAACCGATTGCCTAAATTTTTTCGCGGGCCGCTCCGGCATGCGAAAAGGGGCGGAACCGGACCGGTTCCGCCCCTTGGCGTCTCAATTCCCTACTGCTGCGGCGGGTAGCCGGGCGGCGGCGGGACCTGCTGGCCCGGCGCCGGGGGCTGCTGCGGGTATCCCGGGGCGGGCGGCTGCTGGCCGGGGGCCTGCTGGTATCCCTGAGCGGGGGGCTGCTGCGGGTAGCCGTGCGGCGGGACCTGCGGGGGCTTGGGCTGGTTCCCCGGCTGCGACCGCAGGTAGTGCAGGACATCGGGCTGGCTCAGCAGGTAGAAGCTGAAGCCGACCGCGCCGAGGCGCGCGAGCGACACCAGCGCGCCGACCGCCGCGATCCAGCCCCAGCCGACCCACAGGCCGCCCAGGGAGAACAGGCCGAGGAGGCCGTAGCCGACCCACAGCCCCACGCGCGGGTCCTGCGCGCCGAAGACGCCCAGCCGGCTCTTGGTGATGAACCACGCGATCGTGCCCGCCACGCCGCCGTGGAAGATCAGGCCCACGATCGACGAGGCCACCACGAATCCGGTCGCGGCCCACCACGGCGCGGTCATCATGGCGACGATCGCCAGCGGCACCATGAGCACCGACAGGGCCACGTAGCCCCACAGCAGCTGCGTCAGCTGGTTGATCTTCTTGGGCCGCCCCGGGTGCTCCTTGGCGCCCCACTCGGTCAGGAGGTCGGGCCCTCCCGGCTGCGGTCCGGGCGCCCCGGGGCCGGGGGCCGCGCCGTACGGATTCGGTTCGGGCGATTGCGGCGGATACGTCATAGTCGCTGCTCCGGGCATAGAGAAGGGTGTGCTATCACTGCTCACTGTAGCCGCACCGGGCAACCGCCGGTGTCCTCCATCGCGCCCTGAACGGCCGTCCGGAACGGGTCTTGCGGAGGCACCGCGGCGCACGGAACGGAGGGCGGCCTCGCGGCCGCCCTCCCTTTGCGGGGGAACCTAGTCCAGGTAGTCGTCGGCGAGTTCGTCGGAGTCCGCGAACGGGTTCGTGTTCGTCGACATGGTCGACACGTCGACCGGCCGGTCGTACGTCTGGTGCAGCGAGGGGTCCCGGTCCTCGATCGTGTAGGACCGGCGCGTGTACACCGGCGCGTCCGGCACCGTCACCTGCGGCACGACCTGGAAGTTCACGTCCATCCGGTCGGGCCGGATCACGGTCTCCACATAGCCGCGCTGCGCGTTGCGGAACTTGATGTGCGGGTTGATGACCAGCGCCGAGTTGTCCTCCGGCACCGAGTCGACCCCGTTGCCGCCCGAGGTGATCGACGTCGCGACCAGCTCCACGCCGACCGAGTCGCCCTGCGCGTCGGGGAAGTCCGGGAGGATCTCCCCGGCCCAGTGCGTGTGCACGTCCCCGGTGAGCACCACCGGGTTGCGCACCCCGGCCTCGACCCAGCCGTCGATGATCCGCTGCCGCGACGCCGCGTACCCGTCCCAGCCGTCCATGCTGGTGCGCAGCACGTCGGCGGCGGCGCTGCTGTCGCGCTGCGTGAAGAACACCTGCTGGCCGATGACGTCCCAGCGGGCCGTCGACTCGTGGAACCCGTCGATGAGCCACTCCTCCTGCTCCGCGCCGGTGATGGTGCGCGACTCGTCCCACGCGTCGGCGCAGTTGCTCTGCGTCCCGTCGCCGCACGCCTGGTCGTCGCGGTACTGGCGCGTGTCGAGCATGTGGAAGTTCGCCAGGCGCCCCCACCGGACCCGCCGGTACAGCTGCATGTCGATGCCGTCGGGCACGGAGCTGCGGCGCAGCGGCATGTTCTCCCAGTACGCCTGGAACGCCGCCGCGCGGCGGGCCAGGAACGCGTCGTGGTCGGGGGTGTCCGAGCCGGCTTCCGGAACCTCGTCGGCCCAGTTGTTCTCGGTCTCGTGGTCGTCCCAGATCACCAGCCACGGCGCGACGAGGTGCGCGGCCTGGAGGTCGGCGTCGGCCTTGTACTGGGCGTGGCGCTGGCGGTAGGTCGCGAGCGTGACGGTCTCGGGCCCTTCGTGGTCGCGCACGTTCCCGTCGGGGGAGTTGTAGACGCCCGCCTTGTACTCGTACTGGTAGTCGCCGAGGTGGAGGATGAGGTCGGGGTGCGACTCGGCGAGGTGGCGGTAGGCGGTGAAGTAGCCGTGCTCGTACTGGGAGCAGGACGCGAACGACATGCGCAGCTCGTTCGGCATGGAGCGGCGCGAGGGCGCGGTGAGGGTCCGCCCGACCGGGGACGCCCAGCGGCCGGTCTTGAAGCGGTAGTAGTACTCCCGGGCCGGTTCGAGCCCGTCGACTTCGATGTGGACGCTGTAGCCGGCCTCGGCGGCCGTCTCGACGTGCCCGGAGGCGACGCGGTGGCGGAAGCGCTCGTCCTTGGCGACCTCCCACTTGACGTCGAAGACGCCGTTCGGCATGCCGCCGAAGCCGTCTTCGGCGAGGGGGTTCAGCGCGAGGCGGGTCCACAGGACCACGCCGTCGGGCTCGGGGTCGCCCGAGGCGACGCCGAGGGTGAAGGGGTCGGCGGTGAGCGTCGGGTGGATCCTCGTCTCGGCCCAGGCCGCGGCGGGGACCGCGGTCGCGGCGGCGGCGCCGGTGGACGCGAGCAGGATGCGGCGCGACATGCGCATGATATGGCCTCGCTTCGGGGGGAGTTGAGCGGGTTTGTGACCCGTACAGCCCAGCAAGCGAGCGTGGATTGCCCGGAACGCGCGGACGACGCGCCGGTGAACCGGGGCGGAACTCTGCCGCCCGGCTGCTCAGGCGGCGGCGAAGGTGATGATGACGGCGGCGTGGCTGTCGTTCGCGACGGCCACCGCGTCCTCGCCGTCCTCCTCCGCGTTCGGTTCGGTCCAGCCGTCCTCTCCTGCGGCCCAGACCATGCCGCCGTACGCGACGCTGGTGATCGAGTAGTCGTAGGACCTGGCCACCGCCCAAGCGGCCCGGTTCCAGCCCTCGGCGGCGTCGCTCGGGTCGACCACGACCGTCGTGCCGTCCACTTCGGACACTTCTGCGCCCCAATGGTACGCGAACGCCTCCGCGAGCAGCTCAGGGTCCGCCGTCACCTCGGGGGCGTTCCCCTTGACGCAGCCGATGCCGCCCTCCTTGCCCCCGGCGAAGACCGCGGCGATCACCGTCGCGTCCTCCTCCCACTGCTCGTACAGGTCCGGGTAGGCGCTCACCTGGACCGCCTGCGCGGCCTCGGCGAGCGTCATGTCCTCCCAGCCGTCGGTGCGGCGCAGCTTCTCGTAGAACTTGAACGAGGCGTAGACGGGGTCCATGAGCTCCTCCTCGGAGCCCCACCCCATGCTCGGGCGCTGCTGGAACAGGCCCAGGGAGTCGTCGTGGCCGTACTCGACGTTCTTCAGCTCCGACTCCTGCATCGCCGTGGTGATCGCCACGGCCACGGCCCGCTCGTCCATGCCGTCGCGCAGCCCGACCGCGCTGATCGTCGCCGCGTTCGCCGCCTGCTCCGAGGTCAGGTGGGTCTCCCCGATGCCGGTGGTGAAGTAGCAGCCGGTCTGGCTGGGGCGCAAGGCGTCGCGTGCTTCATCGGTGCAGCCCGCGAGCACGAGCGCCGCGAGCAGCGAGGTCAGGGCCAGGAGTGCGCGCAAGGGAGACTCCGATCAGGTCGGTCGGCGGCTGGTAAGCCTACCCAAGAAGCCGGTCGCTTCTCAATGAACGAACGGACCCCTTCGCGCCCCTCTTCGGCGAAGAAGTACTCGGCCGTCAGTGCAGCCGCCTCCCGCAGCCGCTCCCGCAGATCCGGTGTGGCCGTGAGCACTTTGATCCCCGCCTGCGCTGATGGGCCGCCCGCGACCAGGCTCTCGACCAGCTCCCCCTGGTGCTTCGCGAGCGCGTCGGGCACGACCGCCCGCGTCACCAGGCCCCACGAGGACGCCTGCACCGCGTCGAACGACTCCCCGGTGAGGAACAGCCGCCGCATCAGGCCCGCGTCGAGCTTGCGCGCCACGACCGGCGCGATCACCGCCGGGACGACGCCGAGCCGGACCTCGCTGAACGCCATCGGCGCATTGTGGGCCGCGACCACGAGGTCGGCCGCCGCGAGCAGGCCCATGCCGCCGCCCTTCGCGCCGCCGCCCGCGGCCGCCACCACCGGTTTGGGGGCCTCGCAGATGTCGGCGAGCAGCTCGGCCAGGTGCGCCGCCGGAAGGTCTTCGAGCCGCGTCGCCGCCGCCGACTCCTTCAGGTCCGCGCCCGCGCAGAACACCGGCCCGGAGTGGTCGATCACGATGACCCGCACGACCGGGTCCGCCACCGCCTCGGCGATGGCCTCGCGCAGCTCGCCGATCATGCGAGTCGAGAGCGCGTTGCGCCGCTGCGGGGCGTCGAGGGTAATCGAGGCCACGTTCAGGTCCGCGCGGTACTTGATGAGAGCGTCGTTGCCGTTCACGCAAGTACCGTAGACAGGGTGTCCACCAGTCCCGCAACCGACATCGCCGCGGCCGCCGCCGACCCCTCCGCCGGGAGCGCCGGATTCGGGTTCTACGTCCACGTCCCGTTCTGCGTCTCGCGCTGCGGGTACTGCGACTTCAACACCTACACCGCCTCCGAGCTGGGCGCGGGCGTCTCCCGCGACACCTACGCCGCGATCGTGCGCAGCGAGATCCGCTCCGCCGCGGCGCGCTTCGGCACGCGCCCGAAGGTCGACACGGTCTTCTTCGGCGGCGGCACGCCCACGCTCCTGAGCGCCGCCGACCTCGCCTCGATCCTCGCCGAGATCGACCGCGAGTTCGGGCTCGCCGACGGCTACGAGGCCACCACCGAGGCCAACCCCGAGTCGATCGACGCCGACTACCTCGCCGAACTCCACGACGGCGGCTTCACCCGCCTGTCGGTCGGCATGCAGTCCACCGCCTCCCACGTGCTCAAGGTCCTCGACCGCGAGCACTCCCCGCAGAAGGCCCTCGACGCGGTCGCCCACGCGCACAAGGCCGGTTTCGAGCACGTCAGCCTCGACCTGATCTACGGCACCCCCGGCGAGAGCGCCGCCGACTTCGCCGACAGCCTCGCCGCCGCCGTCGACACCGGCGTCGACCACGTCTCCGCGTACGCCCTCATCGTCGAGGACGGCACCGCGCTGGCCCGCCGCATCCGCTCCGGGCGGGTGCCGCAGCCCTCCGACGACGTCGCCGCCGACCGCTACCTCGCCGCGGAAGCCGCCCTCTCCGCGGCCGGGTTCTCCTGGTACGAGGTCTCGAACTGGGCCAGGAACGATACCGCCAGGTGCCGACACAACCTCCTGTACTGGGAGGGCGGCCACTGGTGGGGCGCCGGGCCCGGCGCCCACTCCCATCTGCCGGGCGTGCGCTGGTGGAACCACAAGCACCCCTCGACTTACGGGACCGCCCTCGCGGAGGGCCTGCCCGTCGCGGGCCACGAGCTCCTCACCGACGACGACCGCTATCTGGAGCGGGTGCTCCTGCTCACCCGCCTCGCCAGCGGCCTCCCCCTCGCCGAGCTGCGCCCCGAGGGCCGGGCCGCCGCCGGACGCGTTGCGGCCGAAGGACTCGCCGACATCCGCGACGACCGGCTCGTCCTCACGCTCCGCGGTCGCCTCCTCGCCGACGCCGTGGTGAGAGACCTCACCGGCTGACGACGCCCGAGCGGGCGCCCCGTAGATTTGAGCCCGTCACGGACGAGCCATCCTCGCGTTGGCCGTCGCGGCGCGCGCCGGCCCCCAGCCGACGGCGCCGACGCGGGCCGCGCCGACCCCCGGCACCAGGTCCCGTCCCCCTGTACCGGACGGAACCCCCAGGCCCCGACCCCTGAATCCTCGACACCGGAGCCCGAGCACCCATGCACACGCCATCCCCCGCCGCCACCCGCCGTGGCGTCCTCGCCGCCTCCCTCGCCGGGCTCGCCCTGGCCGCGTGCTCCGAGGAGGAGCCGCCCCCGGCGGACGACGGCGGCGCGGGCGCCGCCGAGGAGAGCCCCTCCGAATCCCCCTCGCCCGAACCGCCCCGCGAGATCACCATCACCCACGTCGGCGACACCATGCCCGGCTCCTACCCCAACCAGATGGCCTCCGACGACGGCGCCAGCTTCTTCGACGGCGTCCGCGACAACCTCACCGGGGACGTCGTCATCGCCAACATGGAAGGCGCCCTCTCCACCCTGGAGTTCGACAAGTGCGGCGGCGGCGCCTGCACCTACTTCCGCCTCCCTTCCGACTACGCCCAGGTCTTCGCCGACGCGGGCTTCCACGTCCTCAACCAGGCCAACAACCACGGCTGGGACGCCGGACCCGACGGCGCCACCGAGACCCAGGACGCCATCCGCGCCGCCGGCATGGAGGTCTGCGGCATCAAGGACGAGGTCGCCCTCGTCGAGACCGAGTCCGGCCTCACCGTCGGCCTCGTCGGCTTCGCGCCCTACACCTTCTACACCGACAACCGCGACCTCGACGCCGTCGCCGCCCTCGTCTCCGCCGCCAAGGAGCAGGCCGACATCGTCGTCGCCACCGCCCACCTCGGCGCCGAGGGCACCGACCACCGCCACGTCCCCGAAGGCGTCGAGAACTACCTCGGCGAGGACCGCGGCGACACCCGCGCCTTCGCCCACACCTGCATCGACTCCGGCGCCGACATCGTCTTCGGCCACGGCCCGCACGTGCTGCGCGGCATGGAGGTCTACAACGGCAAGCTCATCGCCTACTCCCTCGGGAACTTCGGCGGCGGCCAGAACCTCTTCAGCATGGACGGCGCCCTCGGCCGCTCCGCGATCCTCTCGGTCACCATCCGCGAGGACGGCACCATCGCCGCCGCCAAGGCCCAGGCCAGCCGCATGAACGGCGACGGCTACCCGACGATCGACGAGGACAACGGCGCGTTCGACGACCTCAACGAGCTGGCCGCCGACTTCGGCGACAGCGGCGTGACCGTCGCCGACGACGGCGCGCTCATCATCCCGGGCGTCTGACCCCCCACGTACACTGGCACTCCTGGACAGGGAGTGCCAAACTTGAGTCCGGCAGACTGAGCTTCCGCTCGGCCTGCCGGACCGAAGAAGGCACCGAGACCGAGGGGACGTGGCGGCGATGGACGATCGCAAGCTCGAAGTGCTGCGCGCCATCGTCGAGGACTACGTGGCGACCCAGGAGCCCGTCGGCTCCAAGGCCGTCGCCCAGCGCCACTCCCTCGGCGTCTCCGCCGCCACCGTCCGCAACGACATGGCCTACCTCGAAGAGGCCGGGTACATCCAGCAGCCCCACACCTCCGCGGGCCGCATCCCCACCGCCAAGGGCTACCGCCTCTTCGTCGACCGCCTCGGCAAGATCAAGCCCCTCTCGGCCGCCGAGCGCCGCGCCGTCCACCGCTTCCTCGCCGAAGCGATCGACCTCGACGACGTCGTCACCCGTACCGTGCGCCTCCTCGCCCAGCTCACCCACCAGGTCGCCGTCGTCCAGTACCCGAGCCTCAACCGCTCCTCCGTGCGCCACCTCGAACTCGTGTCCCTCACCCCCACCCGGCTCATGCTCGTCATGATCACCGACACCGGACGCGTCGAGCAGCGCTACGTCGAGGTCCCCGCCGAGCTCACCGAGGACGACGTCCTCGACCTGCGCCGCCTCGTCAACGAGCAGCTCCAGGGCAAGCCCCTCGCCGACGCCCCCCGCATCATCGCCGGACTCGCCGGGCTCGCCCGCCCCGAACTGCGCGCCACCGCCTCCGAGCTGGCCCGCGTCCTCCTCGACTCCGTCGTCGCCCGCACCGAGGAGCGCGTGGCCGTCGCCGGCGCCGCGAACCTCACCCGCAACGGGAACTTCTTCGCCGGGTCCCTGCGGCCCATCCTCGAAGCGCTCGAAGAGGAGGTCGTGCTCATGCAGCTGCTGGGCCGCGCCGACTCCAACGCGCTGCTGACGGTCCGCATCGGCGACGAGAACGAGGTCGCCGACTTCCGGGAGGCCACCGTCGTCACCGCCGGGTACGGCCCCGGCTCCGTCGTCGGGCACATGGGCGTGCTCGGGCCGACCCGCATGGACTACCCGGGCACGATCGCGGCCGTCCGCGCCGTCGCCCGGTACGTATCAGAGATTTTGGAACAGAACCGCTGACAGGACGATGAGCATCCACGTGGCTAAGGACTACTACGGCATCCTCGGTGTCGAGCGCAACGCGACCGAGGACGAGCTGAAGAAGGCGTACCGGAAGCTGGCGCGCAAGTACCACCCCGACGTCAGCGACGAACCCGACGCGCAGGAGCGCCTCCAGGAGATCAACGCCGCCTTCGAGGTCCTCATGGACCCCCAGAAGCGGGCGATCGTCGACGCGGGCGGCGACCCGTACGCGCGCGGCGCCGCGGGGGGCGGCGCCGGGGCGCCGTTCATGGGCTTCGAGGACATCATGGACGCGTTCTTCGGCGGCTCCATGGGCGGCTTCGGCCGCCGCGGCCCCCGCTCGCGCACCCGGCCCGGCAACGACGCGCTCCTGCGCCTCGACCTCGACCTCGAAGAGGTCGCGTTCGGCACCGAGTCCACGCTCACGGTCGACACCGCGATCCTCTGCGACGCCTGCGACGGCACCTGCACCGAGGGCTCCAGCGAACCGCAGACGTGCTCCACGTGCGGCGGCTCCGGCGAGGTCCAGGTCGTGCAGCGCACCATCCTCGGCCAGGTCCGCACCGCGCGCCCCTGCTCGGCCTGCTCCGGCTACGGCACGATCATCACCGACCCGTGCCGCAAGTGCGGCGGCGAAGGCCGCGTGCGCTCGCGTCGGCGCATCACCGTCAAGGTCCCCGCGGGCGTCGAGGACGGCATGCGCATCCGCCTCTCCGGCGAAGGCGAGGTCGGCCCCGGCGGCGGCCCCGCCGGCGACCTGTACGTCGAGGTCCACGAGAAGCCCCACGAGGTCTTCACCCGCGAAGGCTCCGACCTGCGCTGCCGCGTCCGCGTCCCCATGACGCAGGCCGCCCTCGGCACCAAGCTCACCATCCACACCCTCGACGACCAGGTCGAGGTCGAGGTCTCCTCCGGCACGCAGCCCGGCACCATCAAGAAGGTCCGCGGCCACGGCGTCCCCAAGCTCCGCGGCGGCGGCACCCGCGGCGACCTCTACGTCGAACTCGACGTGCGCACCCCGAGCAAGCTCGACGCCGAGCAGGAGGAGCTCCTCCGCAAGCTCGCGAGCCTCCGTGACGAGGAGATCAAGGAAGTCAAAGGCGGCTCGGGTTTTTTTAGCCGCATGCGCGATGCTTTCAACGGCCACGCGTAGGCCCCCAGCCTGACGAGCCCCGTCCCCCGCTCCAGCGGTCGGGAGGCGGGGCTCCGCTACACTGCGGCCCCGTGATCAGCCTCGACCCCGCCACCCTTGTGCTCCTCGCCCTCCTCATCGTCGCGGGCCTCGTCGCCCTCGCCGTGTACCTGCGCCGCCGCACCGCCCCCGCGGGCGGCCCCCGCCTCGACGCGACCCCGCCGCCCGGCGGCCCGCAGACCGGCGAGCGCTGGCTGGCCGACGTGCCCTTCGAGGACGAGCCGCGCCGCTCCAAGGAGCGCCCCGTCCTCGTCATCGGCTACTCCGGCCGCGGGTACTGGGTCCTCAAATGCACCACCCAGGAGCCCCGCGAGGCCGAATGGCGCGTCGCCGCCCCCGCGAACCGCTGGGACCCGCCCGCCGACAAGGACGGCTGGGTCGACCTCGCCCCCGTCCACCTCCCGCGCCGCCGCTTCGACCACGCCTTCGGCCGCATCGGCGACCCGGCCCTCTACCGCAAGATCACCGGCCGCCTCCGCTGGGACCGCGCCGTCGACTTCACCCGCTGAATGCGCACTACACTGGCCCGGTGAGCGATCCGGTCTTCCTCGTCGACGCCCTCCCGGCCCCCGGCGACTACGTCCTCGACGGCCCCGAAGGGCACCACGCCGCCGACGTGCAGCGCCTCCAGCCCGGCGAGACCCTGCTCCTCGCCGACGGCTCCGGCGGCGTCGCCGCCGCGCGCGTCGCACACGCCGAGCGCGGGCTCCTGCGCCTCGACGTCCTCGACAACCGCACGCTCCCCGACCCCGACCCGAAGCTCACCGTCGTCCAGGCCCTCCCCAAGGGCGACAGGGGCGAGCGCGCCGTGCAGATGCTCACCGAGATCGGCGTCGACGAAGTGATCCCCTGGGCCGCATCGCGATCCATCGTCCAGTGGAAGGGCCCGCGCGGCGACAAGGCCCGCGCCAAATGGGACGCGACCGCCCGCGAAGCCTCCAAGCAGGCCCGCCGCGCCCACCTCGCGCACGTCGCCGAGCTGCACACCACGAAGCAGCTCGTGCAGCGCCTCCGCACGGCCGCGCAGGTCCTCGTCCTCCACGAGGAGGCCACCCTCCCGCTCTCGCAGGTCCCGCTGTCCACCTCCGGTGAGATCGCCCTCGTCATCGGCCCCGAAGGCTCCATCAGCCCCGACGAGCTCGCGTCGCTCTCCGAGTTCGGCGAGCCGGTCCGCCTCGGCGACACCGTCCTGCGCACCTCCACCGCGGGCCCCGCGGCCCTCGCGGTCCTCCAGGCCCGCCTCGGCCGCTGGTAATTCAGGACACACCCATTTGTCTTGTCCGGGTAGCATTGTGAGACTCTCCTGACCCCCGAGGAGTCTCCATGTTCGACCCGAATACCCCTCCGCCCCAGACCTCCCAGCCGCCCCTCCAGACGGCCCCGCCCAAGCCCCGGCGAAAGCCCCTGCGCTGGCGGCTCTTCGCGGATGTGATCGCCTTCGCGACGGCCATCCTCAGCCTCACACTCGCGATCTTCGCAGGTACGTCGCGCGATGAGGCCCGGGATGAGGCCGCCTCGCTCGCCGACCAGATCGCTGCACTCGACTCCGAGATCGCGTCGCTGTCGGATGAACGCGACCGTCTCCAGGACGACCTCGCCGCGACGCCCACCACCGACTCGACGACCGACGCCGGCACCGACGGCGGGCCGGCCGTCGGAAGCGAGGGTGAAGGCGCGTATGTGGCTCTCGATGAAGCGGTTTCGGAAGAGTACTGCGAGAACTACCAGTCATGGGTGCCTTCCACGCTCCAGATCGACGGCGAGGAGTATTTCGAGGGATTTCAATGCGATATGGAACGCGGCGGCAACTCGACCCCGCCGATGGCCTATCTCGATTTCGTGGTCCCGAACGATGCCGTCCGGCTCACAGGGCTCGCCGGGATCGACGACCGCTCGACCGACGACACGATGGTGGTCAAGTTCTCGGTGCTCACCGTTCCGGAGTCAGAGGAGCCACTGTTCACCGCCACGCTCGCCTACGGCGACGGCGCTGAGGCGTTCGACATTCCGCTCGGCGAGACCGGTCGGGTGCGGTTCCAAGTCGAAGTCGCGTCCTCAGACCACCCCGACCCCCACGAACCTGCGATCATCGGCTGGGCCGACGTGCGTTTCGAGTGACCGGTACTACGATCCACGGATGACCGACACCGACTGCATCTTCTGCAAGCTCGCCGCGGGCGAGATCCCTTCCAAGAAGGTGAAGGAGACCGAGCGCGTGCTCGCGTTCCGCGACCTGTACCCGAAGGCCCCCGTGCACGTCCTGGTCATGCCCAAGGACCACTACGCGAACACGGCCGAGCTCACCGCCGCCGACCCCGCGCTGGCGGCGGAGGTCCTGACCGTCGCGGCCGAGGTCGCGGAGTCGGAGGGCATCGCCGAGACCGGGTGGAACCTCCTCGCGAACACCGGCGCCGAGGCCGGGCAGACCATCTTCCACGTGCACTTCCACGTGCTCGGCGGCAAAGCGTTCGAACCGCTGCTGGCGGGATGAAATCACACCGCCGCCCCGTTTACCCGCTGTCCCTTGTCGCAGGCAGGAACTACCATTGGGGCATGGAAACCGCGGCTCCCGAGGGGCCGCTCGAAGTCTCTTTTGAGGAAGCAGGTGGCGAACAGCCCTCGCGGCGAAGCCTATGACCGACCGCTCTGACAACGTCAACAACTCTTCGACGATCACGTCCACGATCACCGTCGGCGACCAGAGCGCGCTCATGGCACTGCTGGGCCGCGCCGACGAGAACCTGCGCTACATCGAACGCCGCTTCCCCGGCGTCGACCTCCACGTGCGCGGGGACACCATCACCCTCACCGGCATCAACGGGGCGCCGCGCGCCGCCGAACGACTCGTGAAGGAGCTGCTCGCCTTGATCGAGAACGGCGAGAACGTCGATCCCGACATCATCCGGCGCACGGAGAACATGCTCAAGTCCGCGCCCGGCGAGCGCCCCGTGGACGTGCTCACGCAGAACATCGTCTCCAAGCGCGGCAAGGCGATCCGCCCCAAGACGATCGGGCAGAAGCGCTACGTGGAGGCGATCGACGACAACACGATCGTGTTCGGCATCGGCCCCGCCGGCACCGGCAAGACCTACCTCGCCATGGCGAAGGCCGTCCAGGCGCTCCAGGCCAAGGAGATCAGCCGGATCATCCTCACCCGCCCCGCGGTCGAGGCCGGCGAGCGGCTCGGGTTCCTGCCCGGCACGCTCTTCGAGAAGATCGACCCGTACCTGCGCCCGCTGTACGACGCGCTGCACGACATGATCGACCCGGGCTCGATCCCGAAGCTCATGGAGTCCGGCACGATCGAGGTCGCGCCGCTGGCCTTCATGCGCGGGAGGGCGCATGCGGTCTTCACCAACGTACTGACCCCCGACGGTTGGCGCGAGATCGGCGACCTCGAAGTCGGTGACCTCGTGGTCGGCTCCAACGGGGAACCGACGCCGGTACTCGGGGTCTACCCCCAGGGCAAGAAGGAGATGTACCGGGTCACCGCCCAGGACGGAGCCTCGGTGCTCGCCTGCGCAGAGCACCTGTGGGCGGTCAAAACCGCCGCAGACAAGCGTCGCGGCAAGCCCCACCGGATCCTCGAAACCCAGGAGATGATCGACGATCTCCGGGTTCATCACCAGCGCAAGTACGAGCTGCCGTTGGTCAGCAAGCCTGTGGAGTTCCCTGAACGCGAGGTCCCCATGGATCCCTACGCTCTCGGCCTGCTCCTCGGCGACGGTTGCCTGACCGGTACGACTACGCCCAGTTTCAGTACAGCTGACCCGGAACTCGCCGAAGCGCTTGAAGCAGCGCTGCCAGGTGTGCAGGTACGGCACAAGTCGGGCCCCGACTACGTCCTGAACCGCGTCGCCTCGTCAGGCGATGTCGTCACCATCGTCAATCCGGTGACCAAGGCCCTTCGTGAACTCGAACTCCTCGGGACGATGTCCCATAACAAGGACATTCCGGAAATCTACCGCTTCAATTCCTCGGCGACCCGTCTGGCACTGCTTCAGGGTCTGCTCGATTCCGACGGCGGGCCGGTCGTTCAGTCCGGTCGTACGTGCCGGATCCAGTACACGACCACCTCCATCGTCCTCCGTGACCACGTGACCGAGCTTGTGCAGTCGCTCGGCGGCATCGCGTACAGCCGCCGCAGGCCCGCTGATGGCCGGAAGCCGGGCAGTGCGAGAGGCCGGGATGTCGAGCACCGCCAGGATGCGCACATCATCGACATACGCCTGCCGGAGGGCATCGAACCGTTCCGGCTGGAACGCAAGGCGGCGAAGTATCGCGCCACCGGCGGCGGTCGTCCGATGCGCTTCATCGACTCGATCGAGTACGCGGGCGAAGAGGAGGCGGTGTGCATCCAGGTCGCGGCCGAGGATTCGCTCTACGTCACTGAGGACTACCTCGTGACCCACAACACGCTCAACGACGCGTTCATCATCCTCGACGAGGCGCAGAACACCACGCCCGAGCAGATGAAGATGTTCCTCACCCGCCTCGGCTTCGGCTCGAAGATCGTCGTCACCGGCGACGTCACCCAGGTCGACCTGCCCGGCGGCACCACCTCCGGGCTGCGCGTGGTCCGCGACATCCTCGAAGGCGTCGAGGACGTGCACTTCGCCACGCTCCGGGCGGAAGACGTCGTCCGCCACCAGCTCGTCAGCGATATCGTGAACGCCTACGAGAAGTGGGACGCCGCGAAGGACGGCCATCGCGCACCCGCCGGGAAAGGGCATCGAGGGAACCGTGGGCATCGAGATCATCAATGAGTCCGGGCGCGACGTCGACGAAGCGGGCATCCGGGCCGTCGCCGAGTTCGCGCTCCTGGAGATGGGCGTCAACCCGCTCGCCGAGCTCTCGGTGCTCATCGTCGACATCGAGCACATGACCGAGCTGAACAAGCGCTGGATGGGCGGCAGCGGGCCCACCGACGTCCTGTCGTTCCCGATGGACGACGCGATGCCGGCCCGCCCCGACTCCTCGGAGCCGGGCACGCCCATCCTCGGCGACCTCGTGCTCTCGCCCGAAGTCGCCGAGGCCCAGGCCAAGGACGCCGGGCACTCCACCGCCGACGAGATGCACATGCTCTCCGTCCACGGCGTGCTCCACATCCTCGGCTACGACCACGCCGAACCGGAGCAGGCCAAGGAGATGTTCGGCCTCCAGAACCGGCTGCTCGACTCCTGGCGGGCCAGACGCACGGCCTCGGCGGAGAGTTAGGCCCCGATGCCGTACACCCTGCTGGCAGCCGCCGTCGCGCTCATCGTCGTCGCCGGGGCCGCCGCCATGGTCGACTCTGCCCTCACCGCGGTCTCGCCGGCCCGCGCGGCCGAGCTCGCCGAGCAGCGCCGCCGCGGCGCCGAATCGCTGGTGAAGATCACCGAGGACCTGCCCGGGCACCTCAACCTGCTCATCCTGCTGCGCCTCGCGTGCGAGGCGGCGGCGATCGCGATCGTCGCGGTCATCGCGTTCGACACCTGGAACGACTCGTGGACGGCGGTCGGCGTCTCGGCCGCCGTCATGACCGTCGTGTCCTTCGTCGTCATCGGCGTGAACCCGCGCACGCTGGGCCGCCAGCACGCCTACCCGGTGGCGCTCGCGGTCGCGGGCCCGGTGTCGATGCTCGGCACCGCGCTGGGGCCGCTCGCGAAGGTCCTCATCCTCCTCGGCAACGCGCTCACGCCCGGCAAGGGTTTCCGCGAAGGGCCGTTCGCGACCTCGGAGATCGAGATCCGCGAACTCGTCGACGCCGCCGAGGCCCAGGGCACCGTCGACCACGACGAGCGCGACATGATCGCCTCGGTGTTCGCCTTGGGCGACACCGTGGTCCGCGAGGTCATGGTGCCGCGCACCGCGATGGTGTGGGTGGGCGCCGACACGCCCGCGGACGAGGCCAAGCAGGTCGCGCTCCGCTCCGGCTACTCCCGCATCCCGGTGGTGGGGGAGGACCTCGACGACCTGCGCGGCGTCGTCTACCTCAAGGACCTGGTGCGCCTCGACGACGGCGCGAACCCGCCCGTGGGCGAGGTCATGCGCGCCGTCTCGATCGTCCCGGACTCCAAGCCCGTCGACGACCTGCTGCGCGAGATGCAGACCGCCCGCATCCACATCGCGGGCGTCGTCGACGAGTACGGCGGGACCGCCGGGCTCGTCACCATCGAGGACATCCTGGAGGAGATCGTCGGCGAGATCGCCGACGAGTACGACCAGGAGCTCCCGCCCGTCGCCTGGCTCGACGACCGCACCGCGCGCGTCACGGCCCGGCTCTCGCCCGAGGACCTCGCCGAGCTCTTCGACGTCGACCTGCCCGAGGTCGACGTGGACACCGTCGCGGGTCTTCTCGCCGCCGAGCTCGGGAAGGTCCCGCTCGCGGGCGACCGGGCCCGCCTCGCGGGCCTGGAGCTCACCGCCGAGGGCACCGTGGGCCGGCGCAACCGCATCGAGACGGTGCGCGTCGCGCGGCTGCCCGAAGCCGACGACGCGGCGTCTCCGACCTCCACTGACGAAAGGCACGAACTCAATGTCTGACCTGCACGTCGACGACCTCGACGCCGAGGACGCGAAACTCGTCACGCTGGCCCGCGGGGCCGCGGGGCGCGTCTCGCAGACCACCGGCGCGGCCGTGCGCGACGGCATCGGCCGCACCTACGCCTCGGCGGCGGTGGACCTGCCGTCCCTGCGGCTGACCGCGCTCCAGGCGGCGGTCGCGCAGGCGTTCGCGGCGGGCGCGGAGGCGCTGGAGGCGGCCGTGGTCTTCGGCGTCGAGGCGGACGGCGAGGGCCTGCGGGCCGCACGAGACATCAGCAGCGACGTGGCCGCGTACTCGGTCATCCGAAAAGAGGTGAACCGTCTTGCCTAGCAACGAGTTCCGCGCAGGGTTCGCCTGCTTCGTGGGCCGCCCGAACGCCGGGAAGTCCACGCTCACGAACGCGATCATGGGCCAGAAGATCGCGATCACCTCGAACCGGCCGCAGACCACCCGGCACGTCGTCCGCGCGATCCTGCACCGCCCGGACTCCCAGCTCATCCTGGTCGACACGCCGGGCCTCCACCGGCCCCGCACGCTCCTGGGCGAGCGGCTGAACGACCTGGTCCGCCAGACCTGGTCCGAGGTCGACGTCATCGGCCTGTGCCTGCCCGCCAACGAGAAGCCCGGTCCCGGCGACAAGTTCATCACCGGCGAGATCGCCAAGCTCGGCGCGAAGGTCGTCGCGGTCGTCACCAAGATCGACCTCGTCTCGAAGGACGCGCTGGTCCGCCACCTCACCAACGTCGCGGCCCTCGGCGAGTTCGCCGACATCGTCCCGGTCTCGGCCAAGACCGGCGAGAACCTCGACGAGCTCGTCGGCGTCCTCTCCGGCCACCTGCCCGAGTCGCCGCAGCTCTACCCGGACGGCATGATCTCCGAGGAGCCCGAGCGGGTCATGATGGCCGAGCTCATCCGCGAGGCCGCCCTCGAAGGCGTCCGCGACGAGCTGCCCCACTCCCTCGCCGTCGTCATCGAGGACGTCGAGGACGAGGACTCCGACGGCGGCCCGCGCAAGAAGATCTGGGCCGAGATCTACGTCGAGCGCTCCTCCCAGAAGGGCATCGTCATCGGCAAGGGCGGCGAGCGCCTCAAGCGTGTCGGCACCAAGGCCCGCAAGGGCATCGCCCAGCTCATCGGCGGCCGCGTCTACCTCGACCTCCACGTCCGCGTCGCCAAGGACTGGCAGAAGGACCCCAAGATGCTCGAACGCCTCGGCTTCTAGCGCCCCGGCCCGGCCCCTCCCCGGGGCCGGGTCCCCGACCCCAGGTGAACACCGCGTGACCCCCCTCACCGAACCCGCTGTGGCAGGTGGTTTCAGGGATGATGTACTCTTTACATACCGACGCGGGATAGAGCAGCTCGGTAGCTCGCCAGGCTCATAACCTGGAGGTCGGTGGTTCAAATCCGCCTCCCGCTACCACGTGAAGGACCCGGTTTCCTCGGATGAGGAAGCCGGGTTTTTCGTTGTCCGGGCGCTGCTATATTCGTCTGCGCCCGTGCCCGCCGTGAGGACCGCTAGGAACGTCGAGAATGCAGCAGTACGCCATGCTGATCGCCCCTTCTGCCAACCGGGTGTTCGCCCGGAGTGCGGTGCGGATGGTGGCCAATGAGATCGCCGTGCTGGGGCTGGGGGCCTTGGATGGGGCGGTCGAGGGGGTCGAGGAGCGGGTGCTCGGCGGGGTCCCGTACCTGGTGTTCAGGTCGGGGTCGCTGAGCGGGCGGGATGTGCGGCTGCTGTCGAACGTGTCGGGGCTGTTCGCGCTGTTCGAGGTGCACGGGACGATGCTGGAGCCGATTCCGGTGCAGCGGATGGACCGGTACGACGACGACCTGGTGTCGATCCTGAAGTACGCGGGGAAGACGAACGAGCAGTTCACGAAGCTGCTGCTGAACGTGACGGCGGCGAGTGCGTTCGGGGCGGAGCGGATCCTCGCGGGCGGGTTGAAGGTGTTCGATCCGATGTGCGGGCGGGGGACCACGCTCAATCAGGCCGCGATGTACGGGTTCGACGCGTATGGGGTGGAAGTCGACAAGCGGGACTTCGAGGCGTACGGGGCGTTCATCCAGCGGTGGCTGAAGGACAAGCGGCTCAAGCACAAGGCGCTGACGAGCCGGGTGAAGCGGGACGGCCGCGGCGTCGGCCAGCAGACCCGGGTGGAGTTCGCGGTGACGAAGGAGCTGCACCGGGCGGGCGAGACGCAGGTGATCGAGATCGTCAACGCGGACACGCTGCGCAGCGGCGAGGTCTACCGGCGGCGGAGTTTCGACCTCATCGTGGCGGACGTGCCGTACGGCGTGCAGCACGCCGCGGTGCGGGAGACCCGGGAGCTGTCGCGGCGGCCCACGGAGCTGCTGGAGGCCGCGATCCCGGTCTGGGCCGAGCTGCTGCGGCCGGGCGGCGCGATGGGCTTGTCCTGGAACACGTACATGACCGAGCGCTCGGAGATGGCCGAGATGCTGGAGGCCGCGGGGATGGAAGTACTGGACGCGGCTCCTTACCTGGACTTCGAGCACCGGGTGGACCACGCGATCAACCGGGACCTGATCGTCGCTCGAATGCCGCGATAGCGCTTGGGCGACACGCTGAAGCGAAGTTTCCGGTTTTTGTAGGGTTCCGCAAGCCGAATCGTTTACTGCTGGGCGCTTGTCGCTTACGTCTGCGTCTACAAGCGACGCTCGTCGTTCGAGTCTGACAAAAATCGGAATCGCGGGGCGTTCCAGTCACTTTGGGTGTTGTTGACTTCACCTAGCGTCGCCTCTACATTCTCCTGCAACGACTCCCATCGGTCGACCTGGAGGAACCATGCACTGCCGCAAAGAGATCGCTCCGAACCCGCGCCAAGCCGTCTCCTATTCCTGCTTCTTCCTCAACGTGCTCACCGGCCGCAAGCCCGCATCTGAAGCCCGCCTCTTCGCCACCGACGAAGGCTGGGCCGCGTTCGCGCGGGTGCGGCGCCGGGTCCCCGGCCACTTCAGCCAGGTCCGAGTCCGCAAGGCCACCCTGCCCACCGCCACCACCGCCGAAGTCGTCGCAATGGTCGAGAACGGCCGCTCCCACCTCGCCATGACGTTCTCGTTCACCGCCACCCAGCACGGCTGGCGCCTCGCCCACTGCGAACTCCTCGACCGAACCCAGCCCCGCCACCTGCTGTAAGCGGACATGATGCGGCCGCCCGGTCCATCGGACTGGGCGGCCGTTTCTCGGTGCTAGCGACGGGTGCAGTTGGTTCGGAGGTCGAGGTTTTCGGCTACGGCTTGCCAGGCGAGGTATTTGAAATTGGTGGAGGATTCGTCGGTGCCTTCGGGGGTGTTGTCGCCGTCTTGGACGACGAGGAGGCCGCCCGGGTAACCGGGGAGGGGGACGTTGACGACGTCGGCGCCGTCGCTGTGTTGCGTTGAGTCGACTGCGCCGTCGGAGATCGAGAATGAGCCGAGGTAGTTGTTGGAGCCTCGGAGGTTGTAGACGGCGTAGGTGTTGTCGCCCTGGGAGGAGGCGAGGAGGTAGCCGGTGCCGTGGCCGGTGGAGTAGATGGTGAGGCCCTCGATGTCGGTGTGGAGGACGTCGCCGCCGTAGCCGGGGTCGGGCCCGTATTCGCACTCGTCCGTGTCGGGGTTGTAGACGCCCGGGACGCCGAATTCGACTGCGGTGTCGACGAGTTCGGGCTCGCCCTTGAGGTCGGCGCTCACCTTCCAGATGCCCACCAGTTCCTGGCCGAGGTAGGCCGTGCCGGTCGCCTCGTCTACCGCCATGCCTTCCACCTGGGCGTACTGGCCCGGGTCGTCGCAGGTGGTCCAGTCATCCCCGTTGGGGAGCTCGAAGGAAGCGGGGAGTTCCAGGGTTCGGATCTTCTGCCACGAGACTTTGTCGTTCTCTGCCACGAGTTTCAGCAGCGCGACTTCCGTTTCCGAGTTTCTGCTCACCAGGGCGTATGCGCCGCTTCGGGACTGCCAGGTCGTCAGGCCGTACGCGGTGTGCTCCCCGTTGATCTCCTCCTGGGAGTCCGTGAAGATCGTTCCCGCGTTCTCATCGGTGACGTCCACCAGCTGACCGTCTTCGATCTTGAAGATGCCCAGGTTGTCCATGCCCCGGTCGGAGGCCACGGCGAGGTCGACGCGTTCGCCGTCGAGTTTGAAGTTCTCGATGAGGTCGATGTTGTTGTAGCGGCCGGGGGCGTCGTCCTCGCCGGGGGCCGGGCGGGGGTCGATGTGCTGGAGTTCGTTGCCCTGCAAGTCGTAGACGTAGAGGCCGGCCTCTTTCGCGGTGGTGATGACCAGGCTGTCGGCGGGGTCGGCTTCGTTCACCCAGATCGCGGGGTCGTCGGCGTCGGCGTCGTCCTCGGACCACAGAGCGGGGGTTTCGAGGATCGCGGTGACCGGCTCGGCGGCTTGAACGGGGGACGCCACCAGGGCGGCGACCGCGCCGACGGCGGTGAGGGCGAGCAGGCGTGAGGGCACGGGACCTCCAAAGAGCAGGGGTTCAACGGTCGGATCGATCCTCGACCCCGCCGGTGAACCCCTGGTGAATCCCGCCCCAATTCAGGCGCTCCTGGTGCGGGTCCTCCACAGCAGCCAGATGAAGTACGGCGTCCCGATCAGCGAGCAGACCAGGCCCGCCGGGATCTGAGCCGGAGCTATTACGGTGCGGCCCAACGTGTCCGCGAGGCTCACCAGGAGTATCCCGAGGAGGATCGAGACCGGGAGGACTCTTGCGTGGCGGCTGCCGACCAGGCCGCGCGCCAGGTGCGGTGCCACCAGGCCTACGAAGCCGATGACTCCGACGACGGCCACTGCCGCGGCCGTCAACACGGCAGCCGCTCCCAGCAGAAGCATTCTGGTGCGTTCTAGGCGGACGCCGAGCGTTCTCGGGGTGTCGTCGTCCAGCGCCAGGAGATCGATCTCCTTGCGGTGGGCGATGATCAGGGGGAGGACGACCACCAGGGCCGCCAGCAGGGGGATGAGGCGGTCGGCCGTGCGGCCGTAGGTGGTGCCGGAGAGCCAGGTCATGGCCTTGGGCGTGTTCCACGGGTCCGAGGCCAGGATGATGAGGGTGATCGCGGCCATGCCGATCGACCAGACGCCGATGCCGACGAGGACCAGGCGGGACGTGTCGAGGCCGCCGCGCCAGGCGAGGGCGTACACGAGCGCGAACGCGCCCAGCCCGCCCACCGCGGCCACACCGGTGATGGCCCACGCGCCTGACGAAGGGGCCCAAGTGATCAGGGTGACCGCGCCGATGCCGGCGCCCGCGGTGACGCCGAGGAGGCCGGGTTCGGCGAGGGGGTTGCGAAGGATGCCCTGAGTGACCGCGCCAGCGCAAGCGAGCGCGGCGCCCGCGAGGATCGCGGCGAGGACGCGGGGGTAGCGCTGCTCGATGATCCACGTGTAGCTCGCGCCGGTCTTGCCCGCGACCCAGTTGACCAGGTCGCCGCCGAGGAGCATCGTGTCGCCCGACAGCATGCCCGCGAAGAGCGCACCGAGGGACGCCGCGGCGAGGCCGCCGAGGATGAGGAGGAAGGCGAGGCGGCTGCGGTTGGCGGCGCCGTGGAGGATCGCCGGGCGGTCTTCCGAGCCTGCGCTGGTGACCGTTCGGGCCAGCCAGACCATGACGCCCGCGCCGAGGAGCGTGGTCGTGACGCCCACGGGGATCTCGATGCTCTTGTCGGCGCCCAGGATCGCGCGGACGGCGAGGTCCGCGCCGACGATGACCAGCGCGCCGCACAAGGCGCTGAAGGGGATCAGGACCCGATGGGCCAGAAGAGCGGGAAAGCGCCGCGCGATCTGGCGGGCGATCACCGGAGCCGCGAGGCCCACGAAGCCGATCGGTCCGGCGATCGTGACCGCGCACGCCGCGAGGAGGAGCGAGCAGAGGACGGCGACGGTCCTGGTGCGCCGCACGTGGACGCCGAGGCTCGAAGCGGTGTCGTCGCCGAGGCGCAGCAGGTCCAGGCGCGGCGCCCACAGCATCGCGGCGGCCACCGCGAGCACGACGAGCGGCGCGGCCTGGGCCATCGAGTGGAACCCGGCGAGACTGAGACTGCCTGAGCCCCAAGCGAACAGGCCGGTGGTCTCCTCCTGGAACAGCAGGATCAGCAGGGACACCAGGGAGTTCGCGGCCATCGCGGTCGCCGATCCGGCGAGGATCAGGCGGGTCGTCGCGGACTCGCCGCCGCCCGCCGAGAGCGCGAGCACCAGGCCCGCCGTCAAGAGCGCGCCGACGAACGCCACGCCCAGCCCGGAGACGAACGGCAGCGTGATCCCGAAGGCCGCCACCGCGGTCACGGCGAGGTACGCTCCGGCGTTCACCGCGAGCGTGTCGGGACTGGCGAGCGGGTTGCGCGCCACCGATTGGAGGAGCACACCCGAAGCGCCCAAGGCGATCCCGACGAGGACCGCCCCGGCGAGGCGGGGCAGGCGCGCGCCTTCGAGGACGTGCCACACGCCCGGATCGGCGCTGCCGGAGACCAGCGCGAGCAGGTCTCCGGCGTCCACCTCGGAGGTGCCTTGCGTGAGGTGGAGGGCCGCCAGCGCGACCAGGGCTCCGACCGTGAGGGTGAAGGCCGCCGCGGTAGGAAGGAGGCGCGGGGCCCTCGGGGCCGGAGCCTCCGGTCGCGCCGGCGAGCTCAGGGTGCTCAACTGGCGTAGACCTCGGCGAAGTAGTCGAGGAAGGCTTCCGAGGACTTGGGGCCGCCGAAGGTCCAGACGCCGTGGGGCAGTTCGTACATGGTGCCGTTTTTCACGAACGCCAGGTTCTCCCAGATGGCGTTCCCGGCGACGCCGTCGGTGAAGATGTTCCCGCCGTCGGCGTTGTTCCAGATGAACTTCAGCTCGGTGTCGGTGTACTGGGCCATGCCTTCGAGGTCGGTGGCGCCCAGGCCCCACACGCCGTCGGTCTCGCCGGTCCAGGCGTTCTCCAGGCCCACGGCGGTGCCGAGGGAGCCGACGAGGGAGGTGGCGCCGAAGGGGCGCACGGTGACGGCGTCGCCTTCGGCCCAGCCGTCGGCGTACAGGTACGGCACAGTGCCGGTCCCGGCGGCCTCGATGGCGGCCTCGGTGTCGGCGATCTTGGCCTCGAAGTCGGCCCAGAGGGCGTCGGCCTCGTCGGTCTTGCCGGTGAGCTCGGCGATCATGTCGACGTCGCGGTGCATGCGGTCGAGGTTGTCGGTCTCGCTGGAGCCCTCGGTGACGAGGACGGGCACGAACTCCTCGATGGAGGCGATGAGGTCCTCGTCGTCGCTCTCCATGATGACGAGGTCGGCGCCGAGCCCGGCGATGGCGTCGATGGACGGCTCTTGGCGGGTGCCGACGTCGGTGACCGAGTCGTCGAGGGGCACGGCCGCGCCGACCCAGGTGTTGTAGCCCTCCAGGTCGGCGACGCCGACGGGCATGACGCCGAGGCTCGCGCTGATCTCGACCTCGGCCCATTCGAGGGCGACCACCTTCTCGGCGGGGGCGTCGAGTTCGACGGTGCGGCCGAGGAAGTCGGTGACGGAGACCGGTCCGCCGGTGTCGGCGCCGCCGTCGGCGCCGTCGTCTTCGGTGGTGCCGCAGGCGGAGGCGGCGAGGACCGCTGCCAGTGCCGTGGGCACGGCGAACGTCTTGAGGGCGTTGCGCATCGGGTTTCCTTCTATTCGGTGGTGGTGCCCGCGAGCCTGCGGGAGTGGTGGCGGCCGATGGGCCGGGCCGTGAGGAGGCCGGTCGCGGGGTCGGCGTCGACGCGGATGTCGATGCCGTATGCGGCGGTGAGGTTCTCGGCGGTGAGGACCTCGGCCGGGGTCCCGGCGGCCTTGACGCGGCCGTCGTGGAGGAGGACGGCGCGGTCGGCGACCGCGGCGGCCTGGTCGAGGTCGTGGAGGACGACGCCGACGGCGGTGCCGTGGTCGTCGGCGAGGTCGCGCACGAGGTCGAGGATCTCGACCTGGTAGCGCAGGTCGAGGTGGTTGGTGGGCTCGTCGAGGAGGAGCACGGCGGTGTCCTGGGCGAGGCAGGAGGCGAGCCAGACGCGCTGGCGCTCGCCGCCGGAGAGGGCCTCCATGCCGCGTTCGGCCATGTGCTCGACGCCGCAGATCTCCATGGCGCGCTGGATCTTCGCGGGCCCGTCGGGGTCGCCGTGGCGCCAGCGGCCGCGGTGGGGGTGGCGGCCGTAGCCGACGACGTCGAGGACGCGGATGCCGCCGGGGACGGGGCGGGACTGGGAGAGGAGGGCGACGCGGCGGGCGAACTCCTTGGGGCTCAAGGCGGCCGCCTGGGTGCCGTCGGGGAAGTCGACGGTTCCGGCGTCGGGCCGGTGGAGGCGCGCGAGGGAGCGCAGGAGGGTGGACTTCCCGGACCCGTTGGGCCCCAGGAGCGCCGTGACCTCGCCGCCGCGCAGCTCGATGTCGGCGTCGTGGACGACGGTGTCGCCGAAGTAGGCGAGTCGGAGGGCGCGGCCGTTCAAGCCTGCGTCATCTGGCATGTAGGTAAGGCTAACCTACCTCGGTCTCGTTTGCATCTCGCAAGGTCACAGAGTGGGAACACTCGGTCCGCCCAGGTCGGGAGGGGTGTTGATGGGAATGAATCCCGTTCGCGCCCAAACGGTCTCTCATCCGGTGAGGACGCGCACACCACGCGTAAGAGTGAAAACCGGCGCGCCGCTCTGGACTCGGACGTGCCGCGTGGGTTCGACTGGTCCTTGGCACCATCGCGCCGATGCACCCCGTGTCGGCGCGGGACGCCGGAGAGGACGAACATGACACCGAATGCGAAGGTGGGGCCTTCGAGTGTCGCCACCATGGACGACATCTGGACGGTCGACCGAGTCAAGCAGCTCGGCGTGATGACCAATGTCGAGACCGCGGCGCAGATCCTGGGGATCGGCCGGACGGTCGCGTACCGGCTGGCGAAGGACGGGGACTTCCCCGTCCAGGTCCTGCGAATCGGCCACAGCTACCGGGTCCCGGTACTGCGGCTGCTGGAGGTCCTCGGCGCCGACGGCGACCGGGTCGACTGACCCCGGCCGGCGCCCGGCAGGGGCGCCACAGGCCGGACAGGTGAATACAGCGCGGCGGCGCGGCCCCTGGGGAGGAGGACCGCGCCGCCGTCGGCGTCCCTAGCGCTTCTTGCGCTTGTCCTTGTGCTGGAAGTGGACGAACAGCCTGCCGAAGTTCTTCGAGTCCTTGTCGACCCGGTGGTACATGGCCTTGACGTCCTTCTGGTCCAGGAACCGCAGCACCTTCTTCTTGAGCTGCCCCGAGCCCTTGCCGGGGATGATCTCGACGAGGTCGATCTTCTTCGCGACCGCCTCTTCGATCACGTCCCGCAGCGCCTTCTCGATCTGGTCGCCCTTGTTGTAGATGTCGTGCAGGTCCAGCACCAGTTTCGCCATGACCGCAGCCTAAGCCTCGGTGCGCTGGATGTCCGGCTCGATGTAGATGAGCTTCGCCTTGGGCACGGCGGCGCGGATGCGCGCCTCGGCCGCGTCGATCTCGGCGGCGACCTGCGCGCCGGTCTCGGTGCGGTCGATGCCGACCTTCGCGGCGACCAGCAGCTCGTCGGGGCCGACGTGCAGGGTCTTGAGGTGGATGAGGGTGCTCGTGCCGTCCTGCTTGATCGCGCCCTCGATGGCCGAGATGTCCTCCTGCGTGGCGGACTCGCCGATGAGCATCGAGCGGATCTCGATGGCGAGCACGATCGCGATGCACACCAGCAGCACGCCGATGCTCATGGTGCCCAGGGCGTCGAAGACCGAGTTGTGGGTGATCCAGGTGAGGCCCACGCCCAGGAGCGCGAGCACGAGGCCGACGAGCGCGCCGATGTCCTCCAGGAGGATCACGGGCAGCTCGGGGGAGCGGGAGCCCTGGATGAACTTGACCCAGGACTGCTTGCCGCGCACCGCGTTCGACTCCTTCACCGCCGTGCGCAGCGAGAACGACTCCAGGGTGATCGCCACGAGCAGGACGATGACGGCCACGAGCGGCGTCTCCAGGCCGTGCTCGGTGTCCTGGAGCTTGTGCCAGCCCTCGTAGAGCGCGTACACGCCGCCGATGGAGAACAGGACGATCGAGACGATGAACGCGTAGATGTAGCGCTCGCGCCCGTATCCGAACGGGTGCGCGGGGCTGGCGGCCTTGCGGGAGGCCTTGCCGCCGATCAGGAGCAGGACCTGGTTGGCCGCGTCGGCGACGGAGTGCACGCCCTCGGCGAGCATCGACGCCGAGCCGGTGATCGCCGCCGCCACGAACTTGCTGATAGCGATGCCCGTGTTCGCCGCGAGGGCCGCGACGATCGCCTTGGTGCCGCCTTCTGCTGACATGCGCCCGAGATTCCTTCCATGAACGTGCGCGCGCTGCGTGCGGCGCAGGACGAGTCTGTCATGGGCCCGCCACCCCGCTCGCGGGGAGAGGCGGCCGTCCCGTCCGGTGGTGAACGCTACCGCCGTTCGAACGGGCGGTGTGTCCCCGGACGCTGGTACCGTAGAAGCAGGCGACGCCCCGGAAGTACAACGCGCTTCCGGCCAGGGCAAACGCCCGTACACCGCCAAGGGGCCCTCAGCGCCCCGGCTTCGGCCCGCAGGCCGCGGCCCCTGTACGGACGCCTCCCGCATCGCCTGCGCGCGGACCGAGTGGTGGACCGGTTCCGGCAATACGACCCGCAAGGGTCCTGCCGAGAACCGACTCTGAACCGCTTGGAGCGCCGCCGTGACCACCCTCGACCGCCCCCTCTCCTCCGCGACCGCCACCTCCGTCGCCGCGCCCGAGCGCGCGACCCCGAAGCAGTGGCTCGCCGTGGCCGCCGTCTCCCTCGGCGTCTTCGTCGTCATGACCTCCGAAGTCCTCCCTGTGGGCCTCCTCACGCCGATCGGCGCCGAGCTGGGCGTCAGCGAAGGCACCGCCGGGCTCATGGTCACCGTCCCCGGCCTCGTCGCCGCCGTCGCCGCGCCCCTGAGCATCGTCCTCACCCGCCGCCTCGACCGCCGCCTCGTGCTCCTGGGCCTCGCCCTGCTCGTGGCGGGCGCGAACGTCGGCGCCGCCACCGCCACCACCTTCGGCACGCTTTTGACCGCCCGCGTCCTCGTCGGCGTCGCCATCGGCGCGTTCTGGGCCGTCGCCGGAGGCATCGCCCTGCGCCTCGTCCCCGCCCGCGACG
Source organism: Glycomyces artemisiae (assembly GCF_003002955.1). GTDB lineage: Bacteria > Actinomycetota > Actinomycetes > Mycobacteriales > Micromonosporaceae > Glycomyces > Glycomyces artemisiae. The sequence continues at coordinate 369,369 of NZ_PVTJ01000006.1, read as the reverse complement.
TGCCCCGCGCGACCGCCGCCGTCTACGGCGGCATCGGCGCCGCCACCGTCCTCGGCGTCCCCGCCGGGACGCTCATCGGCGACCACTACGGCTGGCGCGCAGCGCTCCTGGCGCTCATGGTCCTCGCGCTGGCCGCGATGGCCGCCATCGCGCTGCTCGTGCCGAAGCTCCCGTCGCAGACGACGGTCTCGTTCGCGTCGCTGCCGAACCTGGTGCGCCGCAACAAGGCCGTGCGCACGGGCCTGGCCCTGACGTTCTTCATCGTCACCGGCCACTTCATCGCCTACACGTTCATCAGCCCGATCCTCCAGGCCAACGGCCTCGCCGCCTCGCGGGTCTCGGGCCTGCTGCTCGTGTTCGGCGCGGCCGCGCTCATCGCCACCGTCGCCTCCGGCTCGCTCATCGGCAAGCACCTGAAGGGCACGCTCGCCGCGCTCGGCGTCATGATGGCGCTCGGCATGGCGCTCATGGCGTTCGCCGTCGGCGACCTGTTCTCGGCCGCCGCGGTCCTCATCCTGTGGGGCGCGGGCTACGGCCTGGTGTCCCCGGCCGTGCAGACCTGGTACATGAACGCCGCCGAGCCCGGCGAGGTCGAGATCGCGACCTCGCTGAACACCGTCATGTTCAACCTGTCGATCGCCGCCGGCTCGTTCGCGGGCGGCTTCGTGGTCGACGGCTCAGGCCCGACTTCGGTGCTGTGGATCGGCGCGGCCCTGCTGATCCCGGTCGTCGTCATCGCCTTGCGGGCGCGGAAGCGGGCTTGAGAAGCCGGTCCACCAGCTGCGCGAGCGCCGCGAGGAGCAGCGCGGCGAGGAGCACTCCGGCCGTGTTGAGCACGGCCCGCGTCCAGCTGAGCTCGGCGGCGTCGAGGAACGGGTACGGGAACCAGCCGGTCTCGCGGCCGCGCCAGAACGTGTAGGCGATCCACGCGACCGGCCACAGGAACGCCAGCCACGCAGTGCGCCCGTCGGCCTGCCCGCGCGGCCCGAAGACCAGCCACCCGAGCAGGAACGCGACCGGGCTGACGTAGTGGAACGCCGCGTTCACCCACCACGCCACGCCCACGGGGTGGACCAGCGGCGCGAGGATCAGCGCGAACACGATCCCGGTGATGACGATCCCGAGGAGCGCGTCGAGGTGCAGCACCCGCCACGCCCGCCCGTCGCGCTTCGGGTCCGCGGCGAGGAGCCCGGAGGCGGCCAGCACGAGAATGTTGCTCTGGATCGTGAAGTAGGAGAACAGCCGGATCAGCCGCTCCTGAAGGTCCGCGTCCCCGGCGCCCTCGGCGGCGTTCACGTCGGTTCCACCCTGCACGACCAGCACCACCTGCGTCACCAACGCCGCCAGCACGATCGCGAACAGCGCCCCGTGCCACGCCCGGCTCGCCCGCATCCGCCCGCTCATCCGCACTCCCATGCGCGGGAGCGTATCGGAGCGGGGCGGCGCCCGGGTGGTTTCAGACCGCGACCGCCTCGCGCCGGAACGGCTCGGCGCCCGGGTCGCACGCGGGCGCCTGCTTGCGGAACTGCCCTGGCGGGGTGCCGAAGTCGCGCTTGAACGCGGCGGCGAACGCGAACTCCGACCCGTAGCCGACCTGCCGCGCGATCGACGCCAGGGGCGCCTCGGTGTCGGCGAGGAGCCGCGCGGCCATCGTCAGCCGCCACGAAGTGAGGTACGCGAGCGGCGGCTGCCCGACCAGCTCCGTGAACCGCTTCGCGAACGCCGAGCGCGACAGCCCGGCGACCTCGCCGAGCGACGCGACGGTCCACTGGCGGGCCGGGGCGGCGTGGATCGCCTCCAGCGCGGGCCCGACCGCCTTGTCGGCCAAGGCCGTCGCCCAGCCCGCGAAGCGGCATTCGACGGTGCGGGGGCCGAGGAGCGCGCGCAGCAGGTACATCAGGACCGCGTCGAGCAGCGCAGGAACGAGCGTGTCGCCGCCGCGCTGCTCGGAGGCAAGCTCGCCGTCGAGCATGGCGATCGCGCCGGCGAGCCCGGGCCGCTCGCCCGGGTCGGCCGGGATGTGGACGAAATCGGGGAGCGTCGCGATGAGCGGGTGGTTCCGGTTCGGCGCGAGTTCGTATGCGAGGCAGAGGATCACGTGCGTGGCCTCGGGGTCGTCGGAGCGGAGCACCGCGCCGGGGAACGCATGGCCCGGTTCGCACCGCGGCCCCGGCGGCGTGTCGGGCGAGTCGGCGACCAGGTGCGCGGCGCCGTGGGGGACGAGCAGGGCGTCACCGGGGCCGAGCTTGTACGTCTCGCCGCCTTCGGTGACCGCGACCGCGGTGCCGCGCACCATGAGCTGCACGCCGAATCCGTTGGGGCGGCCGATCCGGTGGTCGGACCACGGCCCCGACTTCGCGAACCGGGCCGCGAAGGGCCTGCCGGTCCGCAGCACCGTCATGACATCGCTGAGCACGTCCATCGGTGAAGCCTATCCGGGGCGGGACGATCGGACATGAAGCGAGGACGCTCGCGGATTGGCGACCGGCGTCCCCGGACCTACCTTCGATGATGTTCCCCCGGAAATGAAATCCAAGGCAGTGGAGATCGTCATATGTCCAAAATAGATAACACTGTGACTGCGCCGGTCTGGCGTGCCCGCCTCATCGCCCTCGTCGCCGCGGTCCTCGCGGCCGGGCTCACCGCTGTGATCGCCCAGGCGGCCGGAGTCGACATGCTGGCCGCCAACCCCGGCCAGGACCCCATTGAGGTCGGCTTCCCCAACGCCGCGGTCATGACCCTCCTCGCGGGCGGCCTCGGGTGGATCGCCCGCGCTCTCCTTGACCGCTTCGCCCCTCGCAAGGCCGTGCTGCTGTGGCTCATCGGCGCGGGGCTCATCTTCGCGATCGAGATGGTCCCGCCCTTCTATACGGAGGCCACCGCGGCCACGACCGCGGTGCTCATCGCCATGCACGTCGTGGTGGCCGCGATCCTCGTCCCGGTCTTCGCCAAGCCGAAACCCGCTCGCGAGAGCTGAAGCGCAGCAGCAGAGGGCCGCCGTCGCGGATTGCGACGGCGGCCTTCGGAAGCTTTAGGGCGGTTATGCAGCGGTGCTGAGGAGGGCCTTGAAGTCGGGGGTGCTGAGGTCGAAGATGGGGGAGTCGTGACCGAGCTTGGAGTCTCTGACCTGGAATTCGCCGGAGTGCTGGCGGGCCTCGACGCAGCTGCTGTCGGTCTGCGCGCCACTGCGGGTGCTCTTTCGCCAGGTGACGCGGCACTCGACGCAGCTGCTGTCCGATGCAGCTGAGCTGCGGGTGCTCTTTCGCCAGCTAGTGAACCCAGTCATTCAGCGACCTTCCAATCGGGCTTCCGTATGACCACAACTCCTTGACCTGATTATGGTACAAGCCGAACTTGATGTCATCTTCAATGTGTCGGCTCTGGTCAAACGTTTCGACATACACGAACCTTGGCCCCGCTTGTTGCCGCCCGGCAGGCAGGTAGACCTCAAATGAGTGCTCTGCGCCTCGGTAAATACCATCGAGAATCCGGATCTCGCAGTTCTGTTGGTTGGCCTCCTCGACCAGTGTCTCGAAGAAATCCGGGCCCCACTCCCATCGGGCGAGATGTCGGATCGCCTGCGCGCCAATGAGGTAGCGCATCGCGGGGCGGGGCCTGCGACGACGGAGCGTGAGTTTGCGGCGGAGCTTCCTCTGCCAGTGGGTCATAGGCTGATCGCCGTGGCCGGGCAGTCCTTCCATGTGGTAGCGCTCGTCTTGAAGGGGCCCAGGGATGTAGCAGGATTCGAACTTCCAGAACTCGCCGTAGGTCGCCTCGGCTCGCTCCACGATGAAGATGTTCCGCTTCTCCAGGTCAGAGACGACCGTTCCCTTGTCGAGCTGGTTGATGACATGGGTCAGGAACTGGATCCGCTTCTCGCTGGCGCCGCAGATCTGAGCGAGCATCGCTGCCATGCCCGCCTTCGGCCGAGTCTCGCCGGTAATCCAGTTGGTTATGGTCCTGGTACTCACGCCGAGCTCCGCGGCGATCTGAACGTTGGTGAGGTCGGTCTCCGCAACGAGTGCTTCGAGTTCGGCTTTGTAATACCAATCCGCGACTTTTGCGAGCGGCATGGCGCCTCCCTGAGTTCGTTGGTGGGAACGGACCGTAACGAGACAGTACACAAGCGCTTCTGCGGTCGGCAATAGGGGATTGGGGACCGGAAAGGTTGCGGCGCAGAACTTTCCGGTAAGCCTTTCGTAAGCCTCTTACCTGCATGAACTGCTCGGGTGTCGAATCTTCCTTCTCCCTTTGGAAACGCATAGATTCGATTCATCGAAGGTCGCCCGGCTGTCGGGCGAGAAAGTGTCGGGAAGCCGACAGTCTGAATTGGAGGCGTGCTATGAGCGACCGAAATGCGGTCGGGGGCTTTCGCGACGACTACCGCTCCTATACGGTCATCGCGTCGAGTGCGGATGCGCCCGACTCGTTCCAGGTGGTCACCGGGGCGGCTGGCGACGACGTGGTCCTGGTGGTGTCGGGGTTGAACTCCGGTGACCTGAAAGCGACCTGGGGCCGGTTCTGGCGGACGCTCAAGCCGCAGGCGAAAGTGTGGGTGGAGGAGCAGGCGTTCCGAGCGTTCTACCGGCCGCGCCTCGCCGCGGCCGACGACTCCCGGTTTTGTGATGGGTGAGGCGGTCGTCGCGGGCGACGACCCGTACAACCTCCGCTCGGACGGCAAGCCCGGCGTGGACGGGTATCTCGGCGACTTCCGCAGGGGCCCTGCGGTGTTCACCCTCTACGATCTCGGCCCCGACTATCCGGGCCGTGCGGGCCGGGTGACCGACTACCTCCTGGACGTGGACGACGGCGCCGGCCCGCGCGAGTGCTGCCGGTTCACCGACGACGCCGAGGACGTCCCGGTGTGGAGCCGCGCCTGGAAGGGCGACGCGTGGTGCCCGTGGATCATGCAGCAGTGCGAGGCCCTGATCAAGGATCCCGATACCGACTGACCCCCAAGGCGCTCCGCGGCCCGGCGACTGAACCTCGGGCGGGCCGCGGAGCCTGAAGGGCCCGCATCTCCCCAGGATGCGCGCGGCCCTGCGCGGGCCGGTCGGGGCTTGGTGGAGCCCCGGCCGGCCCGCTGCTCCATCCGTACTGGACCGGGGAGCCGGTCCGGTTCTAGAGTGGGGCGAATCGCCGCGCTCCCCTCTGCGCCGCAACGGACCCCATGGAGGAACCCCGCAATGGCAACCCCGACACCGGTGGTCGTCGGCCACCTCCACGGCTCCATCTACCACGCCGACGACAACATGATCCGCAGCAGCCGAATCGATCTCGCGGCGTCGGTCGACGTGCCCGACACCGGTTCAGAGTCGATCGTGCTGCCCTGCCCCGAGTGCTCGCTGCGGCTGCCGGTGCTCGTGTCCGCGCCCGAGGAGCACGTGCGGCTTCAGCGGCGGCGCAACGGGATCGTGCTGGGGGTCTTCGGGCTGGCGGCGGCATTCGTCGCGGCGGCGGTGGTGCTGTTCGCGACCGGCGGGTTCGCCTGGCCGCCGATGATCTGCGTGTTCGCCGCGATGGGCGCGGCGGGGATCGCGGCGTCGAACGGGGTGCGGCGGGTCGACCGCGGCCCGGGGGTGCGGATTCCGGAGCGGCTGCTGAGCAGGGCCGTGAAGGAGCAGGCCGCGGAGATCCCCGGGGAGAAGTGGGCGTTCACGCACAGCATCCGCTTCGGCGTGATCGAGGTGCGCCGCAACCGGTACACCGGCGAGCTGATGTAGACGGCGCGGGCCGGCCGGGCGATGGGTCCCCGGCCGGCCCGCGTCCTCATCCCCTCATCAGCAGTAGAGGTTGGACCCCGGCGCGACGCCGAGGATCGAGGTGAAGGACTGGTACTTGGTGACGCGGCTCTGGACCTGGGCGGGGTTGCCGCCGTTGCACTCGATTGAGCCGTTGATGGACCGGATGGACTCGCCGAAGCCCGCGCCGGAGGTCATGGCGGTGTGGCCGGTCATGGTGCCGGGGCCGGACTGGGTGTTCCAGTACCAGAGGGCGGTCTGCCATGCGACCGTGGCGTTCTGCTCCACGAGCCACGGGTTGGTGAGGAGCGGCAGGCCGAGGGCGTTGCCCGCGGCGTTGTAGTTGAAGTTCCAGCTCAGCTGGATCGGGCCGCGGCCGTAGTAGGCGGCCTGCCCGGCGGGGCAGCCGTAGGACTGGCCGGCGTCGCAGTAGTGGGGGTAGTTCGCGGTGTTCTGCTCGACGATGTGGACCAGGCCGCCGGTCTCGTGGGAGACGTTGGCGAGGAACGCGGCCACTTCCTGCTTCTGGACGGTGGCGCTCCCGGTGTTGCCGAACGCCGGGTAGGACGCGGTGGCGTTGACGAAGCCCTGGTAGGTGTAGAAGGAGTTTCGGTTCGGGAACATCTGGTTGAACTGGGCCTCGGTGACGTCGAGGCCGCTGGGGGTGCCGGGGTCGCCGGGGTCGGTCGACCCGCCGCCGCAGGCGACCGGGTTGCGCCACACGCCCCACTCGCCGGTGGTGCCGGGCGTCTCGCCCTGTGTCCACCACTGGGCGGTCCAGTTGTTGCCGTTGTAGGAGACGGTGTTGCCCTGCGTGTAGACCGAGCCCGCGTTCCATGCTGCGGCGCAGGCGGTCTGCGCGTTGGCGGCGGACATCGAGATCCCGGTGGCCAGGGCCAGTGCGAACGTGAGCGCGCCGATCAGCGCGACCAGCTTCCGGCGGGGGCGACGGAGCATTGGATCACCTCATATCATTAAGAAGCCTTCCTTATAGATAAAGGTAACTTTCTCCGCCGAACCGCACAAGAGCCTGGAAACGGTATCCTGCCGGATTTTTCAGGACGTGCTCATTCAGGAGCGGACGGTCACGGGCCGTCCGAAGCGGACCGGCACCCCGGGCGAGCACAGGACGCTCACCGGATCGCCGCTCACGGTGAGGCCCGCGGCCTCCACCAGGTCCTCGTCGCAGTCAAGCAGCTCGGCCCGGTGCAGGGGCCACCGCGGATGCTCGTTCGGGATGAACCGCAGGCGCCCGGCGACCGTGGTGTGCAGGCCCCACCGTGCCGTGAGGAAGTGCTCCAGATCGGTCGGATGCTCGACCGGCGCACCCCGTCGGACCGCGATGCGACTTTCCGGATACTCGGGCCCCGGCCAGCGGCGTCGGCTCTCGTAGACCTGCACGGCGCCCTCGGAGCGCATGGTCATCTTCGCCCACACGTAGGGGAGCCGGAACCCGATGCGGGCCGCGAGGACCGGGACGAGCCGCGACGCGTCGAGCGATCGGAACACCACGCCGCGGCGGCCCGTGCCGTCCGCCGAGTACAGCCGCACGTTGGTCTCCGGGAACGTCCCGAAGTACGGCACCCCGGGTAGTCCGAACCACCCGACCTTGTGCATCCGGAACGGCACCAGGCCGACGTACGCCCGCCCCTCGAACAGGTCCGGGACCGTCCCGCGCGGCAGCAGCAGCGCCACCTCCTGCGGGTCCGCCTCCCAGTGCAGGAACGCGAGGTCGAGCCACGACTGCGTCATCAGCGCCCGGCCGACCCGCCGCGGCGGATCGGGGGTCACCGGTTCGGGGGCCACCTGAGTCCTAGACCGGGACCGCGCCCGTGTCGGGATCGCGCGAGGTGATGCAGTACTCCAGGCCCGCCGGGTCGCGCATCACCTGCCACCAGTGGTGGCGCCGCACCGCCGTCGCGCCGAGCTCCGTGTGGCGCAGCGTCTCCGCGTCGACATCGGAGCACGCCAGGTCCAGGTGCGCGGTGCTCGCGGGCCCGCGCCCGGCCGCGTCCAATCGCTGGAGCAGGAACCGCAGCGGCAGCTCGGGCGGCGAGTAGAGGCGCCGGAACTCCGGGGAGCTCGTGGGCACCTGCGGCCAGCCCGTGAGGCGCTGCCAGAACACCAGCTCGTGGTCGAACGCCTGCGGCGCCACGTCGAGGCACAGCTGGTCCACGCGGCTGCGCTGCCCGCCCGGCCACGCCTCCGGCGCCGGGACCTTCACCTCGCCGTGGTGGTTCACCAGGCAGAACGCGAACCCGCCGGGGGAGTGCAGCACCACCAGGCCCGGCTCCGCGTGCACCGGGGCCGCGCCGAGGACCTGCGCCCGCTCGGCCTCCGCCTCCACGTCGTCCACATGCAGGTCGAGGTGGTTGCCGCCCTTGCCTTCCAGGACCCGCTGCACCCGCAGGCACGGGTCCGCGCCCGGCGGCACCAGCGTCGCGAACGACCCGCCGGGGCCGCGCCGCGGCGACAGCGTCGAACCGGTCGCTTTGAGCCAGAACGCGATGCCGTCCTCGAAGCCCTCGGCGGGGAAGTCCCAGAACGCGGTCGTCCATCGAATCGCCATGCCCAGAGCGTAGTACGGATAGTGACCGATGTTCGTGTTCACGCGCCGATCCGCATCCGACTGCTCACCGTTTCCCCAGCTCGCTCACAGTTCAGCCGTTAAGTTGAGCAAGTGGACGATTTCAACCGGGCCGGGAACGCGGTCCACGGCGCGCGCCGCATCTGGGCGCCCCTCGCCGTGGCCGGCGCGCTCCTCGCGCTGACCGCCGTCGAAGGCCTCATCCCCAAGGCGCTCCCCGCGGGCGAGGAGCTCCCCGCCGGGACCGTCATCGAATTCGGCAACGAGCGCGACGTCTCCGCGCAGGTCGGCGAGGGCTGGATCCTCGACAAGGACGCCAGCAGCCTCGACTCCGGCCTCACGTTCGTGCAGGGCGACGTCTCCGTGCAGCTCTCCTACATCGGCTTCAACGCCGCCGAACCCGACGGCGTCGAGGCGGTCTGGCAGGGCATGGACCGCGTCTTCGACGTCGAGCGCTACTCCGGCGTCGCCGTCGACCTCGGCGAGCCCACCGAGTTCGACACCAAATGGATCGAAGGCGGCCTGACCGGGACCCTCCAGGTCGACAACCGCATCGGCACCGCGTTCGTCCTCCCCGCCGCCGACGGCACCGAAGCGGTCGAGGCGAGGGTCCTCGGCCCGCTCCACGCGCGGGCCGAGGTCTGGGACTCCGCCATGGCGATCATCGACTCCGTGGCCTTCGACGACGAGGAGCAGCAGGCATGACCGCCATCGCAAGGCCGGAGACCGCGGTCCGGCCCGCCGTCGACGTCAAGTCCCTCGCCCTGTGGGCGATGATCGCCGGATCGGCGTTCGGGCTGTGGAACCTCGGGAAGAGCATGCTGCCGATGGCGCTGGCGTTCCCGGAGTCGGCGGTGCTGAACGTCGCAGTGCTCGGGGTGTGCCTGGTCGTGGGCGTGTGGCTGGCGCGGCGGACCATGCGCCCGGTGCAGGCGCCGCCGTGGTCGGGGACGTGGCTGGCGCTCATGTGGGGCGGGTTCGCCGCGTGCGGGCTGGCGCTGCTGATGAACACGCGGACGTTCTCGATCTGGTCGCGCACCTTCGACCTGGGGACCGCGGGCGACTGGTCGGCGGCGCTGACGGCGCCGCTGAACGAGGAGGTCGCGAAGATCGCCGGGGTGGTGCTGCTCGCGGCGGTGTCGACGCGGCTGATCCGCAGCGCCGCAGACGGGCTGGTCTACGGGGCGCTCGTCGGGTTCGGGTTCCAGCTGGTGGAGAACTTCCTGTACGGGTTCAACGGGGCGATCATGGCGGGCGGCGTGGAGCCGTTCGCGACGACGCTCCAGACGCTGGTGGTGCGGGTCGGGCTGACCGGGTTCGGGTCGCACTGGGCGATGACCGCGGTCGCGGGCGCCGGGATCGGGTACCTGGTGAGCAATTCGGGGCGGTCGGCGGCGCGGCGCGTGTGGGTCGCGCTGGGGTGCCTGCTGCTCGCGATGTGGATGCACTTCCTGTTCGACAGCCCCTGGTTCGACGGCGGGTTCGCTGGCGCGATCGGGAAGCCGCTGTTCAACTTCGTGATCCTGCTGGTCGTGTTCTTCACGGTGCGGCGCGGGTTCCGGGCCCGGTGGGCGCAGGTCTCCGCGGAGGAGGTCGCGGCCGGGGTGCTCTCGGAGGACGAGGCGCGCGGCCTGTCGCGGCGGCGCTCGCGGCGCCGGTACCTGCGCGCGTTCCGGCCGGGGCCGGAGCGGGAGGCGCAGCGGCGGTTGCAGCGGGTCCAGTTGGCGCTCTTGGAGGAGCGAGTTCCGGAGCTGCCGCCGTTCGAGGCGGCGCGACCGTGGCGGGACGCCGTGGCGGCGGCGCGTCCGGGCACGACCGAAGTCGGGTCCGCCGCGACTTAAGTATCGCCGCGCGGTCCTGTTCTCCTCCTTGCGAACTAGTCCTTCTGGATTGTGTTTTCGCAGGTGGGATGGGGTGTTATATGCTCGCCTCGTTCGTATTCAACGGAAAGGCGGCGGCCCCATGCCCAGCGAGAACACCCGGACCGACGGCAGCGGCGGCACCGTCGTCGCCGATGCGCCCTGGGTCGCCCCGGCGGTCCTCATCGGCCTCCCGCTCGTGGGGGCGGCACTCGGGTGGGGCCTCGTGCTCATCGCCGAGTGGATCACCGGGCTGTCCTGGTTCCCGTTCCAGGGCCTGTTCGAGCTGCTGACCGACCTGCCGCGGGCCGTGCAGCTCATCGGCGGGCTCGCGCTGGGGTTCGCGGCCGGGCTCGTGCTCGGGCTGTGGGTGGTGAGCGAGCTGCTCACGGTCACCGTGGGGCGCGAGAGCATGCGGTTCAAGCGCGGCGACGACGAGCAGGAAGTGGCGCGCGGCGACGTCGCGTCGGTGTTCCTCGACGGCAAGCGGCTCGTGGTCCTCGGCCACCGCCGCCAGGAGCTCGCGCAGGTCGAGTTCGACCTCGACCGCGAGCAGCTCGTCGCGGCGCTGCGGCGGCACGGCTACGCGTGGCAGGAGGGCGGCGACCCGTACGGCGGCGAGTTCAAACGCTGGGTCCCGGGTGCTGACGGGCTCCCGCGCGGTGCCGACGCCCTGCTCAAGGCCCGCGAGCGCGCGTTGGAGAAGTCGAACGAGGGCGATCTGCGGGAGCTGCGCGAGGAGCTCGCCGGGCTCGACGTGGTCGTGCGCGACCGCGACAAGAAGCAGTACTGGCGGCTTTCGGACCCGGCCTGACGTTCGCGGTGGGGCGGCGTCTCGCGGCGGTGAGGCCCGAGACCCAGTCGACCGACCCTGTCGATCGTCCGATGCGGCCCGGCCGCGCCGGTGGCACCATCGGTGCATGACCGTGCTGCTGATCTTCGGCCTGGCGATCCTCCTCGCCGCCATCGTCCCCGGACCCGACTTCGCGATGGTCGTGCGCAACACCGTCATGTCCGGCCGCGGGAGCGGCATGTGGACCGCGGTCGGGGTCGGCCTCGGCATCGGGGTGTGGGTCGTGTCGACCTCGGTCGGGCTCGCCGCGCTGCTCGCGGCCTCGGCGATCGCGTTCACCGCCGTCAAGCTCGCGGGCGCGGTCTACCTCGTCTACCTGGGGATTCGCGGGATCGTCACCGCGATCCGGGAGCGGCGCCGGCCCGCCGCGGAGATCACGCTCGACCGGGGGATGAGCCGCTGGGCCGCGTTCCGGTCGGGCCTGCTGTGCAACCTGCTCAACCCGAAGGCGGTCGTGCTGTTCACCGCGCTCATGCCGCAGTTCCTCGGGACCGGCGGGGACTGGCTCGTGATCGTGGAGCTCGCGGCCGTGGGGATGGCGGTCTGTGCCGGGTTCTACCTGCTGCTCGCCAACCTCATCGGGCTCATGCGCTCGGTGCTGGAGCGGCCGCGGGTGCGGGCCTGGCTCAACGGGGTCACCGGCGCCGTCATGGTCACCCTCGGAATCCGCGTCGCCGCGAACTGACACCGGTTGCGCCGCACGCCATGGCGGGACCGACTCACGGGGGAGCCGCGCGCGGGCGCGCCGGGGCGATGAGGTGAGATAGCACAGCGGCGGCCAGCCGACCGGGCCTGTGCACTTGCGGGAGCGCGCGGACCCGGCAGTCCGGCCGCCGTTCCTGCGCGCGAAACCCGGTGGCGCGGTGGATACCGCTGTCAGACAATCGTGCCCATGAATGAATGGGAACTCGAATCCGAGATCGCGGCCTATTACGAGCGCGGCGGCGAGCGGGAGCGGCTGAGCCGCAACGCGCGCGGCCGCCTGGAGTTCGCGCGCATGCAGGACCTGCTGCGGCGGCTCCTGCCCGGCGAAGGGCTGGACGTGCTCGACGTCGGCGGCGCGACCGGCGTCCACGCGTCTTGGCTCGCCTCTGACGGACACAAGGTGACGCTCGTCGATCCCGTTCCCAGCCAGGTCGCCGTCGCGGCGCAGATCCCGGGGGTCGACGCGCTCGTGGGGGACGCGCGCGAACTCCCTTGCGGGGACGCGGCTTTCGACGCCGTGCTGCTCATGGGGCCGCTGTACCATCTGACCGAGCGCGAGCAGCGGGTGCGCGCGGTCGCGGAGGCGCGGCGGTGCGCGCGTCCCGGCGGTCTCGTCGCGGCGGTGACGATCAACCGCGCGGCGGCGTGGAACGACTGGCTCCTGTTCATGGCGCACGGCATCGACCGGCACATCACCGCCGAGGACAGCCTCCAGGTCCTGCGCGACGGGCAGCTGCGGTTCCACGACCAGGAGATGTTCACGACCGCGCACCTCTCGCACCCGTCGGAGACCGCCTCGGAGTTCGCCGACGCGGGGCTCGCGCCGGAGCAGTATGCGGTGCAAGGGTTCCCGGGGTACCTGCCTGACCTGGAGCAGCTCATCGACGACGAGGCGGCCCGCGCGCACCTCATGGACGGCCTGCGCGTCATCGAGCGCGAACCGTCCCTGATCGGCGCGAGCAACCACCTGCTGACGGCGGCGGTCGTCCCCGAGTAGCGGTCCGGTTGGCGCCCAACCGCTGCGGTGCCCGCGGGGGCTTCCCACGCGGGCGCGGCGGTGCCAGACTGAACGGATCGGTCGGGACGCGAGTGCAGCGGGGAGGCGCCATGCGATGGGTGCGGATCGGCATCATCGGCCTGTTCCTGCTGGCCGCGGGCGGAGCCGGGCTCACCGGGAGCATCGCGGGCCGCGACGCCGGGCCCGGGATCGGCGCCGACGGCGACACGGGCGGGAACGCGAGCGGCCCGGGCGGCGACGCGGAGACCGATGAGGTCCAGGGCCCTTCGACCCCGCCGGAGCTGACCGCGACGGCCGAGATCCGGCGCTCCTTCATGGCTCCGGGAATCGTCGCCATCGCGGTGACCAACCACGGCGACGCGCCAGTGCACGTCACCGGCGTCGAACTCGTCTCGGACTCCTTCGCGCCCTTGGGCATTCAGGAGTTCGACAGTGAGGTCCCCGGCGGCGACCGCACCCGCGACCTGCTCACCGAGTACGGCGCGGGCGTCTGCCCCGACGGACCCGACTCCACCGCGCAGCCCTCCACGGCGGTCCTCCACGTCGAGACCGAGGACGGCGCCGCACACGAGGTCGCCGCCGAATTGTCGTACCCCAACGGCACGCTTGACCGACTGCTCCGCGAAGCCTGCGCCGCCCAGGCCGTCGCCGCCGCCACGGCGATCGAACTCGGGGAGCTGACCGAAGCGGCCGACGGCACGCTGGAAGGAGGGTTGACACTGCGGCCGCTGAACGGCGCCGCCGTGGGCGCGACCGAAGTCCGCGGGAGCGTCCTCTTCACGGTCGAGTCCGCGCCGCTCGCCGACGCCCCGCTCCAGGGCGCCCCGGGCGAGACCGTCACGGTCCCGCTCGTCTTCGACGCCTTCCGCTGCGAAGGCCACGCCGTGGGCGACGCCAAGCAGCCCTTCGGCTTCACCGTCTGGATCCTCCTCGACGGCGCCGACCCGATCGCCACGCCGATCACCGTCCCCGACGCCCAGCGCGAGGACCTCTGGACGATGCTCGACGACCGCTGCGGCCGCACCGACTGACCGCCGCGCCCACGGCCAGGGTGGCGGGGGTCTCGGAGGCGGATGTGGGGGAGGCGGACGTGGCACATCGGACGTACGCTTGCATCGTGGGTGATCACACCGATACCTCCGGTAACGAAGCGCATAAGCTGCGAACCCGCCTCGTCGGCGGCCTGCGGACCAGTGGAGTGCTCCGGAGCGAGTCGGTGGAGACCGCCATGCTCGCCGTGCCGCGCCACCGCTTCATCCCCGAAGCGCCCCTGCGCGCGGCCTACGCCGACGACGTCTACGTGACCAAGCGCAACAGCGACGGCGAGGCCGTCAGCTCCGCCTCCCAGCCCGCCATCGTCGCCGAGATGCTCGAACAGCTCGACGTGCGCCCCGGCCACCGCGTACTCGAAATCGGCGCCGGCACCGGCTACAACGCCGCGCTCCTCGACGCGCTCGTCGGGCCCGAAGGCGCCGTCACCACCGTCGACATCGACGCCGACGCCGTCGACCGCGCCCGCCGGGCCCTCGACGACGTCGGATGCGAACGCGTGCAAGCCGTCCGAGGAGACGGCGAACTCGGCTGGCCCGCAGGCGCCCCCTACGACCGCGTCATCGCCACCGTCGGCACCTGGGACCTCCCCCCGGCCTGGTGGGACCAGCTCGCCGACGGCGGCCGCCTCGTCGCCCCGCTCAGCATCCGCGGCTGCGAGCACTCCGTGGCCTTCGACTACCGCGGCGGCGTCATGCGCAGCCGCTCCATCGTCTCCTGCGGCTTCATGCCCATGCGCGGCCTCGGCAGCCACGAAGGGCACACCGTCGAACTCTCCTCCGGCCGCATCCTCACCTTCCACGTCGACGAGGAGGTCGAAGCCGCCGGAGCCGAAGGCGCCCTCGACGGCCGCGGCTCCACCGTCTGGACCTCCGTGCGGCTCAAGGTGAACGAGGACGCCACCCAGCTGTCGCTGTGGCTCGCCTGCGCGTTCCCCGGCTACGGCCGCATGAGCGCGCCCTTCGGCGACCACGGCCTCCAGCGGCTCCTCATGCGCTGGGCCAACCCCGCGGTCGTCGAGGGCGGCGACTTCGCGTACGTCGTGTGCCGGAAAGTGCCCGGCGGCAATGAGATCGGCGTCCGCGGCCACGGCCCGAACGGCGCGGCGCTGGCCGCCCGGGTCGCCGACCAGGCGAACCTGTGGGACCGCGAGTGCCGCGACGGCGTGAGCCTCCAGATCACCGCCTACCGCGAGGGCGAGGCGCCCGCCGACGCCGCGGAGGCGCGGTTCACCGTGCCGAAGCGCCACACGCGCTTGGCGATCCGCGTCGCGCCCGTGGCCGACGCCCTCGGATAGCGGCCCGCCCGAACCCCTTCCGACGCCCGTTCTAGGGTGGAGTGGTTCAGCACCCGACGGCCGCCGCACGCCCCCTCGCGGCCCCCGAAGGACTCGGGTGACCCCGAGTAGCCGATCCGCTTCGACCGGTCGCAGTGGACGCAATGCGCTATGAATGGTCGACGCCCCGAGAAACCCTCCCGACCCCACTCGCCTCCGCCCCGAGTCGGTCGGACGACAACACGCGAAATGAGAAAGGACGCCCCCGATGTCCGATCCGACATTCAAGCAGCGGGCACGCTATTGGTTCGACAACACCATGTCGAAGGGTACGAAAGCGCTCATCGGATGGCTCACCGTCATCACTCTGGTGCTCACTGCGATCGGTGCGCTGTTCCTGGCGATCGTCGGCGGCGGCGACGGCTTCGCCGGTACATTGTGGACTTCGTTCACGCACATCCTCGACGCCGGTACCATTACCGGCGACTCAGAGGTCGGATATCCGTTCATGGTCGTCATGTTCGTCACGACCATCGGCGGACTGGTGATCCTCTCCTCGCTCGTCGGTGTCCTCACCACGGGTCTGGACGCGAAGCTCGAAGACCTCCGCAAAGGCCGCTCGTTCGTCGTCGAGAAGGACCACACCGTGATCCTCGGATGGTCCGATCAGGTCTTCATCATCATCTCGGAACTGGTGGAGGCCAACGAGAGCGAGAAGCGCGCAGTGATCGCGATCCTCGCCGATCGCGACAAGGTCGAGATGGAGGACGAGATCCGCTCCAAGATCGGCGACCTGAAGACCACCCACGTGGTGTGCCGCACCGGCGACCCCGCCGACCCCGACGACATCGGCATCGTCAACCCCTCCCAGGCCAAGAGCGTCATCCTCCTCACCTCCGGCGAGGACGACCCGGACGCGCAGCTCGTGCGCAGCCTCCTCGCCGTCACGCAGGGCGGCCAGGGCGCCCTGAAGTGCCATGTCGTGGGCGCGGTCTCCGAGAGCCGGAACCTCCCCGCGGCCCGCCTCGCGGGCGGGCGCGGCGCGCACGTGGTCGACGCGAACGACCTCATGGCCCGCCTCATGGTCCAGACCTGCCGCCAGTCCGGCCTCTCGGTCGTCTACACCGACCTCCTCGACTTCGGCGGCGACGAGATCTACATGGTCGAGGAGCCGAACCTGTTCGGCCGCCCCCTGAGCCAGGCCCTGCACTCCTACCGCACGTCCTCGTTCATCGGCGTCCTCACCAAGGACGGCCGCTGCATCGTCAACCCGCCCTCGAACGCGCAGCTCCAGCCCGGCGACAAGCTCATCCTCATCGCCGCCGACGACTCCGCGGTCCGCCTCGACGGCTCGCGGCCCTTCATCGACGAGTCGGCGATCGTCGCCCGCGCCGAGGAGAAGCACCGGCCCGAGCGGACCCTCATCCTCGGCTGGAACGCCAAGACCCGCATGGTCCTCGAACAGCTCGACCAGTACGTCGCGCCCGGCTCGGTCACCGACGTGGTCACCGACCACCCCGACGCGGCCGAGGCGATCCGCAAGATCGGCCCGACGATGCGCGTGCAGGGCCTGAACTTCAAGCAGGACGACACCACCGACCGGGTGCTGCTCGAATCGCTCAACCCCGGCTCGTACGACCACATCATCGCCCTGTGCTCCGACGACGTCGCGCCGCAGCTCGCGGACTCCAAGACGCTCGTGACGCTGCTCCACCTGCGGGACATGTCGCAGCGCTCGAACACCCGCTTCAAGGTCGTCTCCGAGATGGCCGACGACCGCAACCGCACGCTCGCGCAGGTCACGCAGGCCGACGACTTCATCGTCAGCGACAAGCTCATCAGCCTCCTGCTGACGCAGACCGCCGAGAACCCGCACCTGTCGCACGTGTTCGGGAACCTGTTCAGCCCCGAGGGCTCGGAGATCTACCTCAAGCCCGCCGACCACTACGTGCGCCCGGGGGTGCCGGTCAACTTCTACACGGTCGCCGAGTCGGCGCGGCGCCGCGGCGAGACCGCGATCGGGTACCGGGTCGTGGCCGAGGCGCAGCAGGCGCCGAGCTACGGCGTGCACCTCAACCCGGACAAGTCGCTCCAGTTCATGGTCCAGCCCAGCGACAAGATCATCGTCCTCGCCGAGGACTGAGGTCTTACGACTTCCGGCGGAGCCGGAAGTACTCCGGTGAGCGGAGGCCGGTGTCGGTCGGCCCGGGTAGCTTCGACAAGGTCCCGCAGCACCCGGCGGGAGCAGCGACGACGCTGCCTTGACCAAAAGGAAACCAGGATGACCGACACCACCCCGGCCACCGAAGCCGCGCACGAGGCCCCCGCCAGGGCCCCGATCTCCCGATTGTGGGCGTACGCGCGCCAGCACCTGCGCCTGCTGATCATCGGCGGCGCGCTCTCGTTCGCGGGCGGGATCGTCGGCCTCGTCCAGCCGCTCATCGCGATGGACGTGATCGACACCCTCTCCAACAGCGAGTCCCTCACCCGGCCGCTCCTCTACCTCGGGGCGGTCGTGATCGTCGGCGGCGCTTTGAGCGCCCTCGGCCCCTACCTCATGCAGATCGCCGGGCAGGACGTGGTCCTGACGGTGCGCAAGCAGCTCATCGGGCGGCTCGTGCGCCTCCAGGTCGCCGAGGTCGACCGGCTCAAGCCCGGCGACCTCGTCTCCCGGCTCTCCTCCGACACGAACCTCCTGCGGACGGTCGCGAGCACCACCGTCATCGGCGGCGTCACCGACTCGTTCATGATCCTCGGCGGGATCGCCCTCATGGCCTGGCTCGACCCGGTCCTGTTCGGCACCACCATGGCCATGGTGGTGTTCGTCACCGTGATGATGGTGTTCATCCTGCCGCGCATCCAGCGCGCCACCGGCGACTCGCAGAAGGCCCTGGGCGACATGGGGTCCCTGCTGGAGCGCGTCTTCAGCGCGTTCCGCACCGTCAAGGCCTCCGGCGCCGAAGACTACGAGATCGGCCGGCTCGAAGCGGCCGCCACGACCGCCCGCGACAAGGGCGTCAAGGCCTCGCTGTGGGAGGCGCTCGCGGGCGTCGCCGCGTTCCTGCCGGTGAACATCGCGTTCCTGATGGTCCTCGGCGTCGGCGGCGCGCGCGTCGCCTCCGGGGCCATGGAAGTCGGCACGCTCATCGGCTTCCTCCTGCTGCTGTTCTACCTGATGGGGCCGATCAACGGCCTGGTCGCGTCGCTCTCGCAGCTCCAGACCGGCCTCGCGGCGATCCACCGCGTGGAGGAGGTCGCGAACCTCGACTCCGAAGCGGCGGGTTCTGAAGCGGCACAAGGCGAACCGCACATGGCGGCTTCGGGCCCGGCGCAGGTCGCGTTCGAGGACGTGACGTTCCGGTACGCCGAGGACCTGCCGTTCGTGCACCACGGCGTGACGTTCGCCTCCAGCGGGCGCGGCCTGACGGCGCTCGTGGGGCCCTCGGGCGCGGGCAAGACCACGGTGTTCTCGCTCATCGAGCGGTTCTACCCGGCGACGACCGGGCGGGTCACCGTCGACGGCGTCGACGTGCGCGACTGGCCGCTGGAGGACCTGCGGGGCCTCATCGGCTACGTCGAGCAGGACGCGCCGGTCCTCGACGGGTCGCTGCGCGAGAACCTCGTGATGGCCGCGCAGGACGCCACGGAGGCCGAGATCGAGGACGTCGTGAAGACCGCGCGCCTCACCGAGCTGGTCGAGAAGCTCCCCGAGGGCCTCGACTCGCGGATCGGCTACCGCGGCACCACGCTCTCGGGCGGCGAGCGGCAGCGCGTCGCCATCGCGCGGGCGCTGCTGCGCAAGCCGCGGCTGCTGCTCCTCGACGAGGCGACCTCGCAGCTCGACGCCGCGAACGAGGCGTCGCTCAAGCAGGTCATGCTCGACGCGGCCGAGCGCACCAACGTGATCGTCGTGGCCCACCGGCTCTCGACGGTGACGAGCGCCGACCAGATCGTCGTGTTCGACGCCGGGCTGGTGCGCGCGGTCGGCACGCACGCGGAGCTGGTGGCGAAGGACGACCTCTACCGCGACCTGGCGGCCTCGCAGTTGCTCACGGCCGCTTAGCGAATCGGGACGAGGGGCCGGGCCGCCGCGCGGCCTGGCCCCGGCCGGTTCCCGGCGGAGCGTTTGGGAGCGTCCCGGAGTGTCTGCGCAAATCGGGCGCCGCGAGGTCCCCCCGGTTCGATAGTGCCTGCGGGGTCCGACATTCCGGTGCCGGGCGGGTGGCGAATCCTATATTGGCGGGCTTCGATGCTTGACGTTCGGGCGCGGGTGTATCAAGATGTTGTAGAAAGCGATTTCTATCGCTTTGGCAGGCTGAACAGAGCGGTCCATGCTGTTGTCGAGCGCCGATCGGTGCTCGATTGCAGAAACCGGTTCCCGGATCACCGGAGCGGTGGACCGCGGTGCTCGGCCCGGGGCCCGCCGCTCCGGTGACCGGACCGATGGTCGAGGTGGCGTATGCCGGGGTGGCCGCCACCGCCGGAGCGGCGGGCCCGCATCGCGGCTGCTCGGGTGCGCCCGTCCGCGGCGGCGCCAGGGCGCCGCCCCCGCGGCGCGATGCGCCGAAATGGACGGTTCCGCGGGCTAGGGTGAATCGCCCGATTTCAACCAGGATTCAGGCCGTGTTCAACCACGGTCCCGCGCGAATACGGCCGCGCGCGGTTGGCTGAGGGTGACCCAGACCCCCCGACGGGCGCACCGCCCGTCAGAGAAAGGCGGATCCACATGTCCCGCAAGGGCGCCCTCCTGCGCGGAGCGGCGGCGCTCGCCGCCGCGGCCGCGCTGATCGGCATCGCCGCCTCGCCGGCCGCCGCGAAGCCGCACCGCCCCCACCACGACCCGGGCCCGGTCGTCATCGCCCACCGCGGCGCGAGCGGCTACCTGCCCGAGCACACGCTGGAGGCCTACCAGCTCGCCGTCGAGCTCGGCGCCGACGTGGTCGAGCCGGACCTGGTGCTCACCAAGGACGGCGAGCTGATCGCACGCCACGAGCCGGTGCTGGACGAGACCACCGACGTCGAGGACCACCCCGAGTTCGCGGACCGCAAGACCACCAAGACCATCGACGGCAAGCCGGTGACCGGCTTCTTCGCCGACGACTTCACCCTCGCGGAGATCAAGACCCTCCGGGCCGAGGAGCGCATCCCCGACATCCGGCCGCAGAGCGCCGCGCACGACGGGGAGTTCCAGCTCGTCACGTACGACGAGATCCTCGACTGGGTCGCGACCCTCGACGAGCCCGTCATCACCTACCCGGAGATGAAGCACCCGTCCTACTACGAGGACAAGGGGATGAGCATCGAGGAGTCGCTCGCCGACCTGCTCGACGAGCGCGGGCTCGACAAGCGGCGCTCGCCGGTGTGGATCCAGTCGTTCGAGTACGAGAGCCTGCTCGCCGTCGACGAGCTGGTGGACAACCGGATCGGGCTGAACATCGACGGGCAGGGCGAGATCCCGAACGCGACGCTCAACGAGTACGCGCGCACCCTCGACACCATCAGCCTCAACAAGAACCGCATCTTCCCGCGCGACGCCGACGGCTACCTCCAGGAGCCGACCGACATCGTGGAGCGGGCGCACCGGCGCGGGCTCGACGTGCACGTGTGGACGTTCCGCGCCGAGAACACGTTCCTGCCCGCGGACTTCCGCTCCAGCAGCGACCCGGCCGCGCGCGGCGACTACCTCGCCGAGTTCGAGCTGTTCTACGACCTCGGCGTGGACGCCGTGTTCTCCGACTACCCGGACCTCGCCGTCGAGGCGCGCGAGGAGTGCCGGGCCTAGGACCCAGGAATCGCAACACCGAGAAAAGAGGGGCCGCCCTGCCGCCGGGGCGGCCCTTCCTCGCGTTCTGGAGGCGCTGTCGCGGCGGGAGTCGTTGCGGCCCACGCGGTCGGGCGTGTCGGGGCGCGGTCGCCCCCGGCATCAACGATGCCGGAGGGGTGCGACAGGACGGGGGTGCCGCACCCCCGCGGTCGGGTGTGTCCGATGTCGACCGCCCCCGGCTTCAACGATGCCCGAGGGGTGCGACAGGGCCGGGGCGAGCGGCGCGCGGCTCGGGGTTGACCGGGGGAGGGCGATCTACTAGTTTCGATATATGAACGAGTATTCGCATGGCGAACACTCGGTGCCGTCATCTCACTCCTCCCGGGAGGCACCCTCATGAGACGCCAGCTTGCCCATGCCTCCATGTCCGCCTTGGCGATCGCGATGGTCGCGGCCACCGCCGCCTGCGGCGGTGACGAGAGTGACGACGGCGGGGTCGACACCGTGTCGGTGGGCGTGATCCCGATCGTCGACGTCGCGCCCGTCTACCTCGGGATCGAGCAGGGGTTCTTCGAGGCCCGCGACATCGAGGTGGAGCTGACCGAGGCGCAGGGCGGGGCCGCGATCGTGCCCGGGGTGGCGGCGCAGGAGTTCGACTTCGGGTTCTCGAACATCACCTCGCTGCTGCTCGCCCAGTCCTCGGGCCTGCCCGTGGAGATCGTCGCGAACGGCGTGGCCTCCACCGGCGTCGAAGGGGAGGACTTCGGGGCCGTCATGGTGCCCGCCGACAGCCCGATCCAGACCGCCGCCGACCTCGCCACGGCCACCGTCGCCGTCAACACGCTCAACAACATCGGCGACACGACCATCCGCGAGTCAGTGCGCCTCGACGGCGGCGACCCCTCGGACATCGGGTTCACCGAGGTCGCGTTCCCCGACATGCCCGCGCAGCTCAGCGCCGGGAACGTCGACGCCGCGTGGGCCGTCGAGCCGTTCAAGTCCATGATCGAGGCCGAGGGCGGCCGGCCCGTCGCGTGGAACTACGTCGACGCCGCGCCCGACCTCACCGTCGCGGCGTACTTCACCACAAGCCAACTGTCCCAAGAGGATCCGGACCTCGTGGAACGGTTCTCCGAGGCCATCGCCGAATCGTTGCAGTACGCGACCGACAATCCCGACGCCGTACGCGATATCCTGGGCACTTACACCGACATCAATCCCGACATCCGCGCAGCCCTGACCCTGCCGGCGTTCCCCGCAGAGGTCAACCGGGACTCCGTGGAACGCCTCGCCGAACTCGGCGAGGCGGACGGCATCTTCGAGAATCCCCCGGACGTGGACGCGCTCCTGCCATGAGCCCCAAGCGTTCAGACCGCCTCAACGCCATGAGCGGCAAGCGAACCCACTCCCACCAGCCACGCTCGAACAGACCCCGGCCGCGTCCAGTCCCACCGCTGCTCCTCGGTGCGGCCGGGGTCGCCGCGGCGCTGCTCGCGGGGCAGGTGCTCCCGCTGACGCCGCTGGTGAACCCCAGGTACTTCCCGACCACGAGCGCGGTGCTCGCCGCGCTCGCCGACGACCTCGCGCGCGCCGAGTTCTGGCGGGCGCTCGCCGACACCATGACCGCCTGGGCCGCAGGGCTCGCCATCGCCGTCGCCGCCGGGGCCGCGCTCGGCATCCTCATCGGGTCGCTCCCGCCGGTGCGGGCCGCGACCGCCTCCACCATCGAGTTCCTGCGCCCGATCCCCTCGGTCGCCCTGGTGCCCTTGGCGGTCCTGCTGTTCGGGACCCGCCTGCCCTCGACGCTGCTGCTCGTCGTCTACGCCGCGTTCTGGCAGGTCCTCGTCCAAGTGCTAGCCGGGGTCCGGGACGTCGACCCCGTCGCCGCCGACACCGCGAAGAGCCTGCGGCTCACCAAGTGGCAGCGCCTCGCGCACCTCGCCTGGCCGACCGCCCTGCCGTACCTCATGACCGGGGTGCGCCTGGCCGCCACGGTCGCGCTCGTCCTCGCCGTCACCGCCGAGCTCGTCATCGGCTCGCCCGGCCTCGGCCACGAGATCGCCGTCGCCCAGACCTCCGGCGCCGCCGAGCGCATGTACGCGCTCATCCTCGTCGCCGGGGCCCTCGGCGTCGCCGTCAACCTCGGCGTCCGCGCCCTCGAACGCGAGGTGCTCGCCTGGCATCCGTCCGTGCGGGGTGAGGCCCGGTGATCGTCCTCGTTCGCAAGGCGCTCTTGGTCCTCGGGCTGCCTTCAGTGCTGTTCGCGCTCTGGTGGTTCGCTTCCGCGGGGTCCACGAGCTTCTACTTCCCCCCGCTCAGCGAGATCGTCGCCGAGTTCGGCGAGACGTGGACCGCCGAGCGCTGGCGCGAGGACGTGCTGCCCAGCGTCGCCCGCCTCGGCGCCGGGTACGCCGCGTCGTGCGCCGCCGGGGTCGCGCTCGGGCTGCTCATCGGGCGCGTCAGGTGGCTGTTCCATGCGACCGAACCGGTCCTGGAGTTCGCGCGGGCCGTGCCGCCGCCGGTGCTCGTGCCCGTCATCATGCTGTTCGCGGGCATCGGCGACGGCATGAAAGTGGCCGTGATCATCTCCGGGTGCCTGTGGCCGATCCTGCTCAACACCGTCGCCGGGGTCCGCTCGGTGGATCCGGTGCAGCTCGACACGGCCGCCGCATACCGCCTGGGGCGCTTCAGGACCCTGACGGCGATCGTCCTGCCCGGGGCGAGCCCGCGGATCGTCACGGGGATGCGGCAGGCGCTCGCGATCGGCGTGATCCTCATGGTCATCTCCGAGATGTTCGCCGCCCAGTCGGGGCTCGGCTTCGCGATCGTCCAGTTCCAGCGCAGCTACGCGATCCCCGCGATGTGGAGCGGCATCCTGCTCCTCGGCTGCCTCGGCGCGGCCCTCGCCGCCGTCTTCGCATGTGTCGACCGCGCGGTCCTGCACTGGTACCACCGCCAACGCACCGAGGAGGCCTGAGTGCTCGAAGTCGCCGGGATCGGCAGGGACTACCGCGTCGACGGCGAGGTCCACACTGCCATCGACGCCCTCACCTTCCAAGTGGCCGAAGGAGAACTGGTCTGCGTGGTCGGGCCCTCCGGCTGCGGCAAGACCACGCTGCTGCGCATGTGCGCCGGGCTCCTCGCCCCCACCCGCGGCGCCGCCCTCGTGGACGGCCGCGAAGTCGACGGCCCGCCCGAGGACACCGCGGTCGTGTTCCAGGAGTACGGCCGCAGCCTCTTCCCGTGGATGCGCGTGGGCGCCAACGTGGAGCTGCCGCTCAAGCGCCTCGGCCTCACCCGCGCGCAGCGGCGCGAGCGCGTCGCCGAAGCCCTGCGCCTCGTCGACCTCGAAGGGAAGGAACGGGTCTGGCCCTGGCAGTTGTCGGGCGGCATGCAGCAGCGCGTCGCCATCGCCCGCGCCATCGCGTTCCGGCCCCGCCTCCTGCTCATGGACGAGCCGTTCGCCGCCGTCGACGCCCAGACCCGCGCCGACCTCGAAGACCTCATCCGCGACCTGTGGGCCCGGCTCGGCATCACCGTCGTGTTCATCACCCACGACATCGACGAATCCGTGTACCTCGGCCAGCGCGTGCTCGTCCTCTCCTCGCCGCCGACGACCCTGCGCGCCGAGGTCCACATCGGCCTCGGCCCCGAGCGGGACCAGCTGGAGACCCGGTCGAGCCCGGCGTTCGCGAAGCTCCGCGGGCAGGTGTGGGCCGAGATCCAGGCGGCGAAGCGGGGCGAGACGTGAAGACGCGTGTGGGGATCATCGGGGCCGGACCCGCCGGGCTGCTCCTCGCGCACCTCTTGTCGTCCAAGGGGATCGACGTGGTGGTGCTGGAGCGGCGCTCTCGCGCCCATTGCGAGTCGCGGGTGCGCGCGGGCGTGCTCGAACAGGGGACGGCCGACACGCTCGCCGAAGCGGGCGTGGGGGAGCGGATGCGCGCCGAGGGGCAGGTGCACCACGGGATCGAGCTGCGGTTCGGCGGCGAGGGCCACCGGATCGCCTTCGAGGAGCTCGTGCCCGGCCGTGCGATCACCGTGTACGGGCAGCAGGAGGTCGTGAAGGACCTCATCGCGGCGAACCTCGCGAACGGCGTGGACCTCCGGTTCGAGGTGGAGGACGTCGCGGTCGGGAGCCTCGCCGATCCGTACCTGACGTTCGGGACCGAACGTCTGGACTGCGACTTCATCGCCGGGTGCGACGGGTTCCACGGCGTCTCAAGGGAATCCGTGCCCGCCGCGGACCTCGCGGTGTACGAGAAGACGTACCCGTTCGCGTGGCTGGGCATCCTCGCCGACGTCGCGCCGTCCGCGCCGGAGCTGATCTACTCGGCGTCGGAGCGCGGGTTCTCCCTGCACTCCATGCGGTCCGACTCGGTGAGCCGCTTCTACCTCCAGGTGCCGCCCGACACCCGCCCCGAGGACTGGACCCATGAGGCGATCTGGGCCGAGCTGAAGGCCCGCCACGAGACCGTCCCGGGCTTCACGCTCGCGACCGGGCCGATCACGCAGGTCGACGTGGCCGCGATGCGGTCGTTCGTGGCCGAGCCGATGCGGTTCGGGCGGCTGTTCCTCGCCGGGGACGCCGCGCACATCGTGCCGCCCACGGGCGCAAAGGGACTGAACCTCGCCGTCGCGGACGTGCGGGTGCTCGCCCGCGCGCTGGGGGAGTACTACCGGACCGGGAGCGAGGCGCTGCTCGACGCGTACTCGGCGGCCTGCCTCAGCCGGGTCTGGCGGGCGCAGCACTTCTCGTGGTGGATGACGACCCTGCTGCACCGCTTCGAGGGCGACCCGTACGACCGGCGGCTCCAGCAGGCGCACCTGGCGTACGTGGCGGGCTCGCGGGCGCAGGCGACGGCGCTGGCGGAGAACTACACGGGGCTGCCGTACGCGGACTAGCGGGGGATGCGGAGCCGGAAGTGCACGGTCTCGAAGGGCTCGTCAGTGCGGCGGTGCTCGTTGACGGCGCTGCGCTCGTCGAAGAGGACGTCGCCGCGCCCGGACCAGAACTCGACGGCGCCGGGCGTGCGCGCGTCGGTGTGGAGGTACACGCCCGTGTACCGGTCGCGGGAGGCGATGAAGCCGAGGCACGCGTCGACGAGTGCGCCCGCGAGGCCCCTCCTGCGGTGCTCGGGCCGCACGTACACGCGGTAGAGGCTCGCGGTGCGGCCCTCCTCGAAGGCCGCGGCGACCAGCGCCGGATGCGGCGGCGAGACCGGGGTCTGCCCGCGCACGCCCGCGGTGGCGACGACGGCGCCGTCGCGTTCGGCGACGAACAGGGTGTTGTCCTCGGGCGCCAGGTAGAACGAGTCGAGGTCGATGATGTCGGAGTGCCAGCGCGGCAGGTAGCCGTGCCCGAAGTCCCGGTAGACCGTGTCGAGCATCACGGAGCGGGCACCTGCGATGTCGCCCGGTTCCGCTTGGCGCACAACGTATCCCGATAGTCCCCTGAGCTGGTCTGCGGTGGCGGTACTCGACATGTGTGCCATTATTGCACCCGATTTGCAATAAGAAGAAGTTCGCGAGAAGAGACGAGGCCCACTCGATGCCCAGGACCGCCCTCTCCCGGCGCACCCTCCTCGCCGCCTCCGCGCCCCTGGCGCTCGCGGCCGCCGGATGCTTCGCCGCCGACGACGAGGGGAGCGCGCGGCTCGTCCTGGCCAACGCCCTCACCCCCGCCGCCGGGCTCTCCCCGCACTCCGAGGACGCGTTCCTCCTCGCCCGCTGGGCCGTCGCCGAGACCCTCCTGGGCCTCGACGACGACGGCCTGCCCGTGGCGCTCCTCGCCACCGAATGGACCCGGAACCCCGACGGCTCATGGGACCTCGCGCTCCGCGACGGCGTGCGCTTCCACGACGGCACCGCCCTCGACGCCGCCGCGGCCGCCGCCGCGCTGAACGCCGCCGCCACCGCCGCGGCCCCGCCCCGCGTCGTGGACGGCCTCGGCCTCGCCGCCGAAGCCACCGGCGACCTCACCCTGCGCCTCACCACGACCGAACCCGATCCGGTGCTCCCGCAGCGGCTTTCGAGCCCCCAGCTCGCGATCCTCGCCCCCGGCGCCTACTCCGGCGACACCGTCGACCCCGTCGGCTTCGCGACCGGCCCCTACGCCATCACCGAGTCCACGACCACCGGCGTCGAACTGACGCGCCACGACGACTACTGGGGCGAACCCGCCGCCATGGACGGCTACCGCGCCGACTACGTGCCCGACGCCGCCACCCGCGCCGCCGCGCTCCGCTCCGGCGAAGCGCACGTCATCGAAGCGGTCCCCTACGCGCAGATCGCGACCCTCGATGAGGCGAACCTCCAGGACGCCCCCACCGGCCGCACCGTCAGCCTCTACCTGAACACCGGCACCGGCCCGCTCGCCGACCCGGCCCTGCGCGCCGCCGTCGCCGCGGCCGTCGACCCGGGCCCGGTCGTCGACGACATCTACGAAGGCCGCGCCGACGCCCCCGAGGGCCTCTTCGGCCCCGCCCTCGCCTGGGCCGCCGACCACCGCCCCTACACCCTCCCCGAGGCCGCCGCCCCGGACGGCGCGACCCTCGCGCTCGCCACCTACTCCAACCGCGCCGAACTCCCCGAGGCCCTCACCGTCATCGCCGCCCAGCTCGAAGCCGCCGGATTCGCCGTCACCACCGAGGTCCGCGAGTACAACGACATCGAACCCGACATGCTCGCCGGGGTCTTCGACGCGTTCCTCATGTCCCGCTCCGTCGTCCAGGACTCCGGCGACGCCTACACCTACCTCGACTCCGACTTCACCAGCGCCGGCGGCTTCAACACCTCCCAACTCGCCGACCCCGACGTGGACGCCGCCGTGGCCGCCGTCGCCACGGCCGCCGACGGGACCGACGACCCCGCCGAGGCCGCCGCGCTGCGCCAGGCCGCCGTCCTCGACGCCGAAGCCGTCGTCCTCGCGACCGCGGCCGTCGTGCCCGTCGCCCACGAACGGCTCGTCACCGGTGTCGCCCAAGGCGTCACCGACGTCGCCGCCGACCCGCGCGAGCGCCGCATCATCACCGCGGCCACCGCGATCGGCTGACCGTGGCGCTCCTGCGCGGCCTGCTCACCAGGCTCGCGGTCCTCGCGGCCGTCCTCGCCGCCATCGGCCTCCTGCCGTGGCTCGCCGCCCGCGACCCCGCCCTCACCGTCCTGCGCGCCCGCTACCCCGGGCGCGAAGCGACCGAGACCGCGCTCGCGTCCGTGCGCGCCGACCTCGGCCTCGACACCGGGCCGCTCGCGATCCTCCGCGACCGCTTCGCCGGCCTCGCCCGCGGCGACCTCGGCACCTCCTGGGTCTCGGGCGAACCCGTGGCGGCCTCGGTGCTCCCCGCCCTCGGCACCTCCCTCACCGTCATGGCCGCCGCGTTCGCCGTCGTCCTCGCCATCGCCTGCGCCGCAACCCTTCCCGCCCTCGCCCGCGCCGCCGCAGGCCGCCCGGTCCGCGGCGGCGGCATCGCCGTCGCCGGGCTCGCCGCCCTCCCCGAATTCCTCGTCGCCGCCCTCGGCGTCGCCGTCTTCGCCGCCTGGCTCGGCCTCCTCCCCGCGTACGGCTTCACCGGACCCGAGCACCTCGTGCTCCCCGCGCTCGCCATGGGCCTGTCCGGCGGCGGCGTCCTCGCCCGCCTGAGCCGCGACGCCCTCGGCGCCGTGGCCGCCGAGGACTGGGTCCGCCAGTGGCGCGCCGCCGGATACGCCCGCGCCCGCATCGTCCGCGGCCTCGTGCGCCGCGCCCTCCCGCCGCTGCTCCCGCAGCTCGCGATCATCGCCGTCTCCATCACCGGCGCGGCCGTCGCCGTCGAGACCGTCTTCGCCGTCCCCGGCCTCGGCCGCACCGCCCTCGCCGCCGCCGACGCCCAGGACCTCCCCGTCCTCCAGGCCTGCCTGCTCCTGCTCGTGGGCCTCGGCTTCACCGCCGGGCTCCTCGCGCGCCTCGCCGCGAACCGCCTCGCCGGACCCGACGGCACCGCCGCCCCCGCGGCCCCGCCCGCCACCGGCCCGCGTCGCACCGCCCTCGCCTGGATCGCCTGCACCGCAACCCCGCTGCTGGCGGCCGTCGCCTACGGGCTCGCGCGGACCGGGGACATCGCCACCGACGGGCGCCTGGCCGCGCCGTCGGCCGCGCACTGGCTCGGCACCGACGAACTCGGCCGCGACGTCCTCGCCCGCCTCGGCCAAGGGACACTGTGGACGGTAGGTGCGGCAGTCGCCGCATGCGTGCTCTCCTACGGGATCGCGCTGGTCCTCGGCTTCGCGCCGCGCCTGGCGCACCCGCTCGCCGAAGCCTGCAACTCGTTCCCCATCGCCATCGCCGGGATCATCATCGTCGTCATCCTCGGCCGCGGCCAGACCGGCGCGGTCCTCGCGGTCGTCGCCGTCTCCTGGCCCCCGCTCGCCGCCCACGCCGCCTCCCTCACCGCGCAGGCCCGCGCCGCCGGGCACCGCGAAGCCCGCCTCGCCCTCGGCGCCGGGCCCGGGTGGATGCTGCGCCGCCACACCCTCCCGCTCGTCGCCGGGCCCCTCGCCTCCCACGCCGGACTCCGCCTGCCCGGCATGGCACTCGGCATCGCCTCGCTCGGCTTCCTCGGCCTCGGCGCGGGCCCCGACTCGCCCGAATGGGGCGCCAGCCTCGCCCGCTCCCTGCCCTACCTCGAACGCGCGCCCCTCGCCGCCCTCGCCCCCGCAGCGGCCATGATCGCGACGACCCTCGCCGTCACGGCCGCCCTCGCCCTCCCGCGCCGCACGCGCCGCGGCTGAACGCGACACGCCAACGGATTCACGCGGATCGTCGCAGGTTGCTCCGTCGTCGTAGCGGCGCCTCTGCACGACCGGGACGGCCCGCCGCGGGTCAGACGCCGACGCGGTCCCCGCTGGCGCCAAGCGCGATGAGCTGTACCGCGGTCGCCGCGCCCGCGCCGACCGCCCACCACCAGCCCGAATCCGTCAGGACCGACCACGCCACGACCGCCAGCGACGCCGCGAACACCGCGGCCAGCCACGCCGTCCCGGCCCCGCCGAGCCGCGCGGTGATCGGCCGCGCGCGCCGGATCAGCCACGCCCACAGGACGACCGAGCCGACCGCGATCAGTCCGATCCCGGCCAGGTCCAGGGGCCCGGGTCCGTGCATGTCGCTGATCCGCACCACCGGTCCATCCGAATCGGGCAGCGCCACCAGCATCGTGCCGACCGCTACGGCGGCGAACCAGACGGCGAAGATCTTCCAAGGGGTCATCCGCCGAACCTAACCCGCCGCCGCCAGGGCGGATCCGCCTACACCCAGGACCGCGGGGAATGGACCCCCACGACCGTGCCGCTCGGCGTCGCGATGCCCGCGACGCGCAGGCCCGGCACGTCCATCGGCTCGGCCGCGACCGAGCCGCCGAGCTCGGCCGCCTTGGCGCACAAGGCGTCCGCGTCCACGACCGCGACCATGACGCTCCACTGCGGCGGCATCGACTTCTCGAACCCGTCGGCCGCGTGGCAGCCGCCGAACTCCTTCGCGTCCCCGCGCGCGGACAGCGCCGTGTACGGCGTCGGGTTCGCCGGGTCCTCCCACGGCGGCGTCACCGCGTCCCAGGCGAGCAGGTCCACGTAGAACCGCATCGCGTCCGCGGGCGCCCCGTCGTAGTGGTACTCGGCCCACGCGATCGAGTTCACCTCGCCCCACACGCCGAACCCGGTGGTCGGGTCCAGGGCCTCCACGACCCCGAACGACGCGTCGTTCGGGTCCCGCAGCATCGCGAAGCGCAGCATCGAGCCGACGCTCTCGGGCCCGGCGTCGACCGCCGCGCCCAGGCTCCGCGCCTTGTCGACCGCCTCGTCGCAGTCCGCGACCCGGAACTGGAGGTTCCAGGTGCGCGACGGCGACATGCCCGGCGGGCACGGCATGATCCCCATGACCGGGCGCGGCTCGGCGCCCGGCAGGGAGAACGTGGTGTAGTCGCCGTACTCCGGGCCGGCGTTCTCCGACGACCACCCGAACAGGCCCTCGTAGAACGCGGTGTCGCCCGCCAGGTCGGCGGTCAGGGAGTCCGACCAGATCGGGGCTCCGAGCGGGATCGATGGCATCGTGCGCTGCTCCTTCGCAGAGACGTCGTGACCGTCCCACCGTCGCACGGAGGACCGACACGCGAGCGCGATTCGGCTACTCCCGCGGCGACATCACGGTGAAGTACGCCCCCGTGGGCGACGCCAGCACCGCCATCCGCCCGCCCGGATCGTCCACCGGCGCCACCGCGACCGCCCCGCCCAGGTCCACGGCCTTCGCCGCCGTCAGGTCCACCGACGCCGTCCCGAAGCACACCGTCCAGTGCGGCGTCATGTCCAGCTCCGGGCCCAGCGCCATCCGCGCCCCGCCGAACTCCTCGGACCGTGTCAGCGCGTGCCCCTCGCGGGTCCGCAGGCCCACGTACGGCGCGTCGTGCCCCGGCTCCGACCCGTCCGGCGCGTGCAGCGACCAGTTCAGCAGCTCCGCGTAGAACTGCATGGCCTCCACGGGCGCGCCGTCGTACACGTACTCGAACCACACGATCGCGCCCGGCTCGTTCCGGGCCGTGAACCCGACCTTCTCGCTCAACGGCTCGAACAGCCCGAACGCGCCCCCGTCCGGGTCCTTCAGCGCCGCGTACACCAGATCGTCGCCCACCCGGATCGGGTTGCTCGTGATCTGCGCGCCCAGCTTCTCGGCCTCCGCCGCCGCCCGCACGCAGTCCCCGACGTGGAACGCCACGCCCCACGCCGAGCCCTTGGCGCCCGACGCGGCCTCGGCGATCCCGCCCACGGCCCGCGCCTCCGCCACGGTCGATCCCAGGCACAGCTCCGTGTAGTGCCCGAACTGCTCGCCCGAGTCGAACGCGGCCCAGTTGAACAGCCGCATGTAGAAGTCCACGTCCCCCGCCAGGTCCGGGGTCACGGCGTCGGCCCAGATCGGGGCGCCCAGTG
The DNA here is from genome assembly GCF_003002955.1 of Glycomyces artemisiae. GTDB lineage: Bacteria > Actinomycetota > Actinomycetes > Mycobacteriales > Micromonosporaceae > Glycomyces > Glycomyces artemisiae. The sequence goes on along the minus strand of NZ_PVTJ01000006.1, from coordinate 337,563 downwards.
GAATCGAGGTCGGCATCGCGTGCCCTCCCGTCGCGGTCGGTGGGGTCCAGCGTCCCAGGCCGGTGCGGCACTGGCAAGGGGCGGCGCCACCGGGGGGTTGCCCGGCGCCGCCGCCCCTGAAACGGGCGGGACGGACGCTCAGCGCTGGCGCTGCTCGGCCAGCAGGTCGCGGATCTCCTGGAGCAGCACGACCTCGGCGGCCTCCAGCTCCTCGGACAGCTCGTTCTTGGGGCCGAACCGCTCCATGAGCCTGTTCATCGGGTACACGACCACGAAGTACACGGCCACCGCGGTCAGGAAGAACACGAGGATGCCGTTGACGAACACCCCGTACGGGAACTCGACGCCGTTGACGGTGAAGCTGCCGCCGACCTCGCCGCCGCCGGTGACGAGCTTGATGAGCGGGTTGAGGAACGCCTCGCCGAACGAGCCGACGAGCGCCGTCATCGCCGCGCCCATGACCACCGCGACGGCCAGTTCGATCACATTGCCGCGCATCAGGAACTCTTTGAAACCTTTGATCATGCCCCGATCCTCGCATCCGTCCCGGCCCCGGCCGCGACCGTGGCCCGCGGTGTCGCTGTGACCGATGCGATATCACCCGTGCGGGAACACGCGGGCGCCCGCGGCGGTTGGACCCGGCATGCGACCGTGCCGCGGCGCACCAGGCCCGCGGCGCACCGAGAGAGGCAGAACAGCCATGGGCGACATCACCATCGGCGGCGACCTGAACGTCGACCGGCTCGGCTACGGCGCCATGCGCCTGTCCGGCGACCCGGGGATCTTCACCCCGCCGAAGGACCGTACCGGATAGCGCGGCTTCATTGAAGACCCGGCTCAGGCCCTTCGAGTCCTCGGTGCGAACAGACTGGTGTCGATCTCGACGTTGAACGGCTCGGGCAACCGCACCGGTTTGCCGAAGTCGAACAAGTCGTAGTGCTGGTACCGGCCCTCTCCGCTCGGTTCGCTGAACACTCGCACAGTCCCATTACGGTCGTGCCTGTCGACCATCATGTAGACGGGGACGAGTCCTGCGGCATAGCTCCAAAGCTTGGTCTCCCGGTCTCTGCTGACCGATGAATCCGAGGTGACCTCCACAGCGAGGAGCAGCTCCGGTGAATCGATGGCGCTTGTTTCCTCGCCATCGGTGAGCACCGCGACCGGCAGTGCCATCAGATCGGGTATCAGTACCTCTCCCGTGGACTCGATCCGTACACCGAGCTCATTCGCCAAGCGCCAGTCGCGCTCGTCGGCGAGGGGCCACAACTGTCGCATGATCTCGGTACAGATCAGGCTGTGCCTGTTGGTCGGGGACGGCGACAAGACGATGTCTCCTCGAATGATCTCCGCGCGGAACCCGGGCGGCACGTCGAGGGTTTCCCACGCCTTCCAGAGCTCGTCCGATCCGGCGGGTTCTGCGTCCGCGAGTGGTTCGGTTGCGGCCATTGCGAGACCTCCCATGTGTGACCTCCATTCCTAGCGTCTCGATTGCTGGTTCGAATCGGGACGGCCGGGTCGTCACCAGTATCTGACAACCCGGCGGCGTTCGCCACCGTCCCGCGAGGGTCCAACGATCGGGAAACCGGAAGGTGACGAGAACTCCTCGAACTGTCGGATACGGGACAGCCATGTCAGGGATTGAGCGGCGCGATGCGGAAGCGCTCGAACTCGGCGGTCGGGCCGTGCTCGTTGCCGAACGCGATCGTGTTGCGCCCCTCCGCGAGGTCGACGATCACCGGGTACGTCCAGAAGTCGTTCCACGTCCACGTGCCGCGCATCGGGTACCGCCCGGCGGGCTTGCCGTTGACGACGAGGTCGCAGTGGCGCGTCACGATGTCGGCCCCGGACTGGCGGCCCTCGGCGCGCTCGCCGTTCGCGTACGACACGAGCAGCGCGTGCGGCCCCGCGGCGGCCTCGAACGCGATCGCCGCGCCCGCGCCGCGCCCGTTCCAGCCGATCACGTGCCCGCGGTGCGCGAAGTCGTTGACGATCAGGCACGACCCGCCCGAGCGGACCGCGTCGGCCGCGTCCACGTCGATCGGCGCGGGCCCCTCCGCGGGCTCGACGTCGAGGCGCGCGGCCGCGGCCCGGAGCCGGTTGATCCCCGCATGCAGGAACACCGGCCGCGTCAGATCCACTGGCACGCACTGGTTCTGCGGCCCCAGGAGCACGCCGCGCGCGGCCCCCGCGAACCGGTGGTACCGGTCCTCGGCGGCGTACACGTCGAACACCGGCTCGTCGCTCCCCGCTTCGTACCGCGCGAACGCCCCGTCGTAGGAGCAGCGCGCCGGGAGCCGCTCCGTCAGGTCGATCTTGTCGAGCGCGACCTCGCCGCGGGCCGTGCCGATCGCCCCCGACTTCGACAGCTCGATCGTGTTCCCGCCCTCGTGCAGCGCCACCGGCACGTGCACGACCGACCGGTGCTGCCAGTTCATCGTCGAGGGGTACTCCACGAACCGCTCCGCGCCGTTGACGGCCAGGACCTGCTGCGCGGGCTGCGGCTCGGTCGCCTCGGCGCCGCGCCCGTACATGTGGGAGTAGAACACCGCGAGGTCGTACAGGCCCTCCGCGGGGACCTCGACCGAGAACGTCACGGCCGAGTCGTTCATGTTCAGGCCGCTCACGTCGTACTCGCCCGATGCGGCGAACCCGTCGCCCTCCCCGGGATGCCCCTGCCGCGCCACCTCGCCGGAGGTGATCCGCGCCTGCTCGGCCTCCCACGTGCCGCGCCACGGCGCTCGCGGCACCGGTCCGGCCTCCCCCGGCACCAGCGTGATCCAGTACGCGGCCATCCGGTCCGCCTGCGGCACATCGATATCGAAGCCGCCCGGTGGTCCCGTGACCCGGCTCAGCGCCACCGGCGGGCCCGCCGCGCCCTCGTACCCGGTCCAGTCGATCCGGTGCACCGTCGCCGTCACCGCCGGCCCCCACGCGTCGGCGTCCAGGCCCCGCACCGCGACCGTGAAGTCCCCGGCGCACCCGCCCGCCAGGACCTGCGCCGTGCACCGCTCCGCGTCCAGGCTCGCGATGCCCTGCAACGTGTCCGGCGTGTCCGGCCGCGGCGGCGTCACGCGCACCGTGGTGCCGGTCATCCCCGAGTACGCCTTGAGCAGCCACCACGCGCCGCTCGGAACGTTCGTCTGCGGGGCCGCGCCCGAGTAGCCGCCCGCGGCGGTCCAGAACGCCATGTCCGCGTGGACCTTCGCGTCCTCGAACAGCGCCGCCCACTGCACCAGCTGCCCCGGCACCGACAGGTCCCGGTTGTTCGCGTACTCGTCGATGTTCACCGGCCGCGGGTCGATCCCGAGCTCGTGCTCCAGGTCCCGGTACTCGGCGTGATGGCTCCTGAAGTCCGCCAGGGACTTCGGCGACAGCTCGTGCCAGGCCGTCCACTCCGGGAGCGTCCCGGTGTCGCGGGCGCGGCGCAGGAAGTGCCGCAGGAACTCCCGGTGGAAGTAGCCCTCGTTCGGGCCCGCCAGCGGCACGCCCGGCGCGACCCGCCGCAGCAGCCGCACCGTCGTGGTCCAGTCCGCCATGAACCGGTCGAACCGGGCCGGGTCGTTCTCCTTGAGCGCGTACCAGATCCAGTCCGGCTCGTTGAACGGCACGAGCACCAGCCGCCCCGCGTTGGCCTCCGTGAGCATCGGCGGCACGACCGCGCACAGCCGCTCGTGGTACACGTCGATCCCGACGTCCTCGTAGGGCCAGGACGCGAACAGGTCCTGGAGGTACACGAACACGACCCCCGCCGTCCCGCGCGGCCTCCCGTTGCGCCGCAGCACCGCCACCGCGCCCGACGCGTCCCCGCCCGGGTGCCGCGCGCCCCCGTCGGGCCCCGCCGCGAGCGTCGTCAGGTCCAGCGCGTCCAGCAGCTCGTCGCCGGGCACGCCGTCCTCGGCCACGCCGTACAGGGACCCGGTGGCGCCGTGCAGGACCGGGCCGGTGGGGGAGGCGAAGTCCGCGGCGAGCACGGCCGCCGGCGCCACAGGGCCGGGCGGCCCCGCCGGCGGATCGGAGGGGACGGGGTTCATCAGCTGGGCCTTTCGGGGTTCGGCGGGTCGCGCCTCCACGAGGTCAGGAGGAGGGCGGCCCCGAGGTCTCGCGGACGATCAGCTCGGGCTCGGGCCAGCCCGGCACGGGCCGCGGGATCGAGCCGTCCACGCGGTGGCGCAGCAGCTCGAACGCGCCGCGGCCGACGCTCTCGAAGTCCTGGTTGACGGTGGTCAGCGCGGGGGTCGTGTACGCCGAGAACGGGGTGTTGTCGAAGCCCACCACCGACAGGTCCCCGGGGACCGAGCGGCCCGCCAGGTGCGCGGCGCGCATCGTCGCCAGCGCCAGGTGGTCGTTGCCGCACAGGATCGCGGTGACCGACGGGTCGGCCACGAGCGGCTGCACCGCCTTGAACGCCTCGGCGATCGTCCACCCCGACGGCACCGGCTCGGGCACCTCCCGCCCGGCCTCGCGCAGGACCCGCGCCCAGCCCTCGGCCCGGTGCGCCTTCCCGCCGCCGAACGTCGCGGTCGAGGTGGGGATCGCCAGGTGGTGGACGGTGGCGTGGCCCAGGTCCAGGAGGTACCTGGTGGCCTCGGCGGCGGCCTTGCCGTCGTCCATGCCGACCAGCCACGGCGAGGCCGCGAGCTCCTCGGCGGTGTACGGTCCGATCGCGACCATCGCGTGCGGCTGCTGGTCGAGCAGGACCTGCTTGGCGCGCATGCCGGGTTCGTCGTGCGCCATGATGATCGTGGGCTCGCCCGCGCGCGGCAGGCGCGCGATGATGTCCGCGTCCGAGTGCGTGTCGGCGGGGTCGAGGACCGAGATCTGCACGCTCCAGTCGAGGGCCCGCGCGGCCTTCTCGATCCCGCGCAGCGCCGCCTCGGGCCCGTAGAGGGAGGTGTCGGCGGTGAGGACGGTGACCGACTCGGCCGCCCCGCCCGCGAGGCTCCGCGCCAGCCGGTTGGGCCGGTAGCCCAGCTCCGCGATGGCCTCCAGGACCTTGTCGCGGGTCGCGGCCGCGACCCTGGGGGAGCCGTTGACGACCCGGGAGACGGTCTGGTGCGAGACGCCGGCCAGCCGCGCCACGTCCCAGATACTGGCTGCCTTCTTCGGTTGCGCCATCGCTGCCGTCGCTTTCCATGTTTCGTTCGCGCGCACGCCTTCCGGGGCGCCCGCGGCACCCCGGTCCCCTACGACGATACGCCGCCCGCTGTGAACGTTCACCTATCTGTCGATCCACAGCCATTAGAGCACAGTTCCGTAACGGAGCGGTCATGCCGAAGTCACGGTTCATTCGGGCCCGTCAATGCGTTCAAATGCCGCATCGACCCCACCCGCGACGCTGGCAACGCCGAAACGGCCCTCTGTGAGGGTGAGTTCACACACTCGAAATCTTTGGCGACAGCTTCTTAACACGCAGGCCCGGGTCGCGTAACACGTCGCAGTGAAGCTGGCTTCACTCCGGTAGGTAGGAGCGTCACGCGCCGGTCGCAAGGCCGGCGCGTGACAACCGCTCCCGAGCACCGTCGCTCCCCTCGACGCCGGACGACTCTAAAGCCCTTTGCAAGCAGTTACTACCTATCTTCGGAGAGAGGAGGCGGCACGCCCATGGAGGGTCTCGACACCGGCAACACAGCCTGGATTCTTACCTCAGCCGCCCTTGTCCTGCTCATGACTCCGGCGCTCGCCCTGTTCTACGGCGGGCTCACCCGCGCCAAGAGCGTCATCAACATGATGATGAAGTGCCTCGTGGCCATCGGCCTCGTCAGCGTCGTCTGGGTCCTCGTCGGCGAGTCGCTCGCCATCGGGGACGGCTCCGGCGACAACCCCCTCATCGGCGACTTCACCTCGCTGTTCGGCTCCCGCCACGCGATCGAGGTCCTCGGCGAGGCCGGTCTGAGCGGCGTCCCGAACGCCGTGTGGACCGCCTTCGGCATGATGTTCGCGATCATCACCGTCGCCCTCATCGCGGGCGCCGTCGCCGACCGCATGAAGTTCTCCGCGTGGGTCGTCTTCGCCACCGTCTGGGTCATCGTCGTCTACTGCCCGGTCGCGTACTGGGTCTGGGGCGGCGGCTGGATCGAGGACTGGGGCGTGCTCGACTTCGCCGGCGGGACCGCGGTCCACGTCAACGCCGGCGCCGCCGCGCTCGGCCTGGCGATCGTGGTCGGCCGCCGCATCGGCTGGAAGGACGGCAACTTCGCGCCGCACAACCTGCCGCTCGTCCTCCTCGGCGCGGGCCTGCTGTGGTTCGGCTGGTTCGGCTTCAACGCGGGCTCGGCCTTCGCCGCCGACGGCTTCGCGGGCCTCGCCTTCCTGAACACCCAGGTCGCCACCGCCGCCGCGGTCCTCGCCTGGCTCCTGATCGACCGCCTCCGCGGCATCAAGCCCTCGATCATCGGCGGCTGCTCCGGCGTCGTCGCAGGGCTGGTCGCCATCACCCCGGCCGCGGGCTACGTGACCCCGCTCGGCGCGATCGCCATCGGCGCCGTGGCCGGGATCATCTGCCCCTTCGCCATCGGCCTGAAGCACAAGTTCGGCTTCGACGACGCGCTCGACGTGGTCGGCCTGCACATGGTCGCCGGCTTCTGGGGCTCGGTCTCCCTCGGCCTGTTCACCTTCGCCGAGTCCAACGCCCTCGGCGTCGACGGCCTCTTCTACGGCGGCGGCTTCGAACTGCTCGGCAAGCAGGCCGCGGCCACCGGCGTGGTCCTGGTCTACTCGGCCGTGGTCGCCTTCCTCATCGGCCTGATCCTGAAGTTCACCATGGGCATCCGGATCTCCGAGGAGGAGGAGCTCGCGGGCATCGACGCCGCGCAGCACGGCGAGGCGGGCTACGACCTGCCCGTCAACGGCAACACCAGCGTCGACGCGCCCGTCGCCGCGGGCGAGCCCGAGAAGGTCAACGCCTAGCAAGGCTTCTTCACACCGCTGAGGACGGCCGCCCCCGCCACGGGGCGGCCGTCCTGTTTTCGCGTCCCGCCGCGCGCCCCGTTAAGCTCGTAGCAGTCCAATCAACCCACCGAGAGGTCAGCCCGTGTTCGACGCATTGTCAGATCGACTGTCGGGAATCTTCGAGTCGATCCGCGGCAAGGGCCGCCTGACCGATGCCGACATCGCCTCCACGGCCCGCGAGATCCGCCGCGCGCTCCTTGAAGCCGACGTCGCGCTCCCGGTGGTCAGGACCTTCATCTCCCGCATCGAGGAGCGCTGCAAGGGCGCCGAGGTCTCCAAGGCCCTCAACCCCGCCCAGCAGATCGTCAAGGTCGTCAACGAGGAGCTCATCGCGATCCTCGGCGGCGAGACCCGGCGCCTCAACTACGCGAAGCAGCCGCCCACGGTCATCATGCTCGCGGGCCTCCAGGGCGCGGGCAAGACCACCCTCGCCGGGAAGCTCGCCAAGTGGCTCAAGGGCGACGGGCACTCCCCGCTCCTGGTCGCCGCCGACCTCCAGCGCCCCAACGCCGTGAACCAGCTCCAGGTCCTCGCCGAGCGCGCGGGCGTCGCCGCCTACGCGCCCGAGCCCGGCTCCGGCGTCGGCGACCCCGTCAAGGTCGCCACCGACTCCATCGCCGAAGCGAAGCAGCGCGGCCACGACATCGTCATCGTCGACACGGCCGGTCGCCTCGGCATCGACGAGGAGATGATGCAGCAGGCCCGCGACATCCGCGACGCCGTGAACCCCGACGAGGTCCTCTTCGTCATCGACGCCATGGTCGGCCAGGACGCCGTCAACACCGCCGAGGCCTTCCGCGACGGCGTCGGCGTCACCGGCGTCGTCCTCTCCAAGCTCGACGGCGACGCCCGCGGCGGCGCGGCCCTGTCCGTCCGCCACGTCACCGGCCGCCCCATCCTCTTCGCGTCCACCGGCGAGAAGCTGGAGGACTTCGACGTCTTCCACCCCGACCGGATGTCCTCGCGCATCCTCGGCATGGGCGACATGCTCACCCTCATCGAGCAGGCCGAGGCCGTCTTCGAGGAGAAGCAGAAGGAGGAGTACACCGAGAAGCTCCTCAAGGGCGAGGACTTCACGCTGGAGGACTTCCTCGACCAGATGCAGGCCATCCGCAAGATGGGCCCCATCGGCAACCTGCTCAAGATGATGCCCGGCATGGGCCAGATGAAGCAGCAGATCGACTCCATCGACGACAAGCAGATCGACCGCACCACGGCGATCATCCGCTCGATGACCCCCGCCGAGCGCCGCGACTCGTCGCTCATCAACGGCTCCCGCCGCCTGCGCATCGCCAACGGCTCCGGCGTCACCGTCTCCGAGGTGAACCAGCTCCTCGCCCGGTTCAAGGAGGCGCAGAAGATGATGCGCCAGATGGGCGGCGCCATGGGCATCCCCACCGGCAAGGCCACGAAGTCGCCGTACACCAAGCGCAAGGGCAAGAAGGGCGCCAAGAAGAAGACCGTGCGCCGCGGCGGCCCCGCCTCGCAGCAGCAGCGCGCCCCGCAGGGCCTCGGCGGCCAGATGCCGGACCTCTCCGGCTTCAACCCGGCCGACCTGCCCGACATCGACCTGGAGCAGTTCTTCAAGGACCAGGGCAAGGACAAGTAGCGCCCCCGCGCCGGGCCCGACACGGGGCCCGGCGCTGGACATCGCGACCCGTCCGGGTGATACTGCGAGGCGATGACTGCACTCGAACCGCTCGCGCCGCTCCACCTCCGCGTCGTCTGGCTCCCGTACGACACGGTCTGCGACCTCTACGTCGACGGCGACCGCATCACGTTCGACCCCGTCCCCGGCGCGCGCACCGTCGCCACCTCCGGGTACGCCCTGCCCGGGCTCGTGGACGCCCACTGCCACATCGGCATCCGCCGCGGCGCGGCCCCCATCGAGAGCCTCGACGAGGCCCGCGCGCTCGCCCGCACCGACCGCGACGCCGGCGTCCTCGCCATCCGCGACGCCGGATCGCCCTACCCGTACCCCGAGCTCGTCGGCGAGGACGGCCTCCCGCGGCTCATCCGCGCCGGGCACCACATCGCCGCCTCCAAGCGCTACCTGCGCGGCATCGGCCTCGAATGCGAGCCGCACGAGGCCGCCGCCGCGCTCGCCCGGCAGGCGAAGCTCGGCGACGGCTGGGTGAAGCTCGTGGGGGACTGGATCGACCGCGGCCGCGGCGACCTCGCCCCGTCCTTCGAGCCCGAGGTCCTCACCGCCGCGATCCACGCGGCGCAGGCCGAGGGCGCCCGCGTCGCCGTCCACACGTTCTCCGAAGAGGCCGTCGAGTGCGTCGTCGCCGCCGGGGCCGACTCCGTCGAGCACGGCACCGGCCTGTCCGCGGACCTCCTCGACACCATGGCCGCCAAGGGGATCTCCCTGGTGCCCACCATGATCAACATCGAGACGTTCGACGACATCGCGGCCGGGGCCGACGTCAAGTTCCCCCGCTACGCCGACCACATGCGCCGCCTCAAACGGGGCTTCCCGGAGGTCGTGCGCGCCGCCTGGGAGGCGGGCGTGCAGGTCCGGCTCGGCACCGACGCGGGCGGCGGCATCGACCACGGCCTCGCCGCCGAGGAGATGCGCCTGCTCCACGAGTCCGCGGGCATCCCCCTCGCCGAGGTCGTCGCCGCGGCCTCCTGGAAGGCCCGCGAATGGCTCGGCCTCGCCCCCGACCTCGGCGACGTCGTCGTCTACGACCGCGACCCGCGCACCGACCTGACCGCGGCCCGCGAGCCGTCCCTGATCGTCCTCCGCGGTCGGATCGTCGAGCGCTGAACTTGTTGGGAAATACGCCCATTCGCGCCCTGACCCGCCGTCCCACCACTCGTTCGCGAAGCGGCCTCGTCACCACGCTGTGGCGCGAATCGGTTATCGTGAACGTCCCCGCGCCGTTTCCGCCCGAGCAGAGAGTGCAGCGATGACCTATCCTCCAACTCCGGACCAGTCCGGTCAGGGCGGCTTCCAGTACGACCCGTACGGCAGCCAGCCCGGTTCCCAGCCCCAGCAGCCCGGCTACAGCCCGCAGCCGCAGCAGCCGGGCTACAGCCAGCCCCAGCAGCCCGGTTACGGTGCCGCCCCGCAGCTCCCGCCCGCCGCCCCCGGCTACCCGCCGCAGTACGGCGCGCCCGGCCCGTACGGCCCGCAGCTCCCCAAGGGCCAGGCCGTGGCCTCGATGGTGCTCGGCATCGTCGCCGTCGCGCTCTTCTGCGTGCCCTTCGTGAACCTCATCTGCGGCATCATCGCCGTCGCGATGGGCGCCGTGGCGCTCAAGAAGATCAAGCTCGGCCAGGCCGGCGGCAAGGGCATGGCGATGACCGGCCTGATCCTCGGCATCATCGAATGCGCGTGGGCCGCGATCGCCATCATCATGTACATCAGCGGCGTCGCCTCCCTCGGGATGGTCGGCACCACCGTCTGACGCATCGACGCGCGGAACGGCCCGGGCGTCGCCCGGGCCGTTCCGCGCGTTCGCACGTCGATCCTCCCGATCACATGGTGACCAGGCAGAACGGGTGCCCGACCGGGTCGGCGAAGACCCGGTAGGTCTCCCCGCCGCCGTCGAGGCGGCTCGCCCCGAGCTCCAGCGCCGCCGCCTCGCCCGCGTCGAGGTCGGGCACGCGCACGTCGAAGTGCATCTGCTGCGGGTGCGCGCCGCCCGGCCAGGTGGGCGTGGTGAAGTCGGGGATCTGCTGGAAGGCCACGCCGGGCCGGTCGGGCGCGTCGCCGATGACGACCCAGTCGCCGTCGTCCTGGACCCGGACCATGCCGAGCAGCTCCTGGTAGAAGGACGCGAGCGCACCCGGGTCGGGGCAGTCGATGATGAGGCCGTGCCAAGTTCCGATCATCCGGCCAGTGTTCCATCCGGGTACGACGGGGAAACCCCGATCAGGTGACGTCGTCGAAACTGGCCGAGCGCCCGCGGGTCCGCTCGGCGGCCGGGGCGTCGTCCGAGCCGGTGGCGGCGCCGTTCGCGCTGCCGTTCGAGGATCCGTTCGTGCCGCGCGTGATCGCGCCGCGGTTGACGTTGCGGCGGGTCGTCTCGATGTCGCGGGTCGCGTCCGCGAGGCCCTCCTGGAGCGGCTTCGTGCCGTCCTGGAGGTCGCGCATCGTGGACTTGAGGGGGTTCGTGAGCATCTCCTGGTCCTCTTCGGTCAGGATGTGCTTGCGCACGAACGTCTTGGGGTTGAGGTCCTCGGGCTTGATGTCGGTGCCGATCTCGCGGCTGAGGTCGGCCGCGGCGTTCGACGCCATGTTCCGGGCCTTCGAGATGAACCGGCGGAGGTTCGCGAGGGCCTTGGGCAGCTTGTCGGGGCCCCACAGGAAGATCGCGATGAGGATGATGACGAGGAACTCGGTTCCGCCCAAGCCTCCGAACACGCTGACCCTCCGATGACCGACTGTGACTGCTGGTACCTGAAAAACCTCCGCCTAGCGTACCCCCACGTCAGTCCGCGGCCGCTTCTAGAGTGACCTGGGCGCTGTGCTCCTCGCCATCGCGCTCGTACACCACCGTGACCACGGTCCCGGGCGCGAGCTTGCGGATGAGGGCGATCAGCTGGGTGTTCTCGGTGACCCTGGTGCCGTCGAAGGCGGTGAGGAGGTCGCCGTCCTCCAGGCCCGCGTCGTCGGCGGGGGAGCCGTCGACGATCGTCGCGAGGGTCACGCCGACGCCCAATTCGGATTCTCCGAGCTCGGCGCCGAGGACGGTGTGGGCGGCGCTGCCGGTCGCGATGATCTCGTCGGCGATGCGCTTGGCCTGGTTGATCGGGATCGCGAAGCCGATGCCGATGTTCCCGGCCTCGCCCTCGGCCGCGGTGGACGCGATGGCGGTGTTGATGCCGATGACCTGCCCGGCGATGTCGGTGAGCGGCCCGCCGGAGTTGCCGGGGTTGATCGCCGCGTCGGTCTGGATCGCGGCCATCACCGACTCGACCTCGCCGTTGTTGTTCTCGGTGAGCACGGGCCGGTCGATCGCGGAGACGATGCCCTCGGTGACCGTCGACGACAGCCCGAGCGGCGCCCCGACGGCGAGCACCGGGTCGCCGACGGCGACCTTGTCGGAGTCGGCGAGGACCATCGCCGGGTGGTCGCCGCCCTCGATCTGGAGGACCGCGACGTCGGAGTCGGGGTCGGAGCCGATGACGTTCGCGGTGGTCACGGACCCGTCGCTGAACAGGACCTGGAGCTGCTCGGCGGGCTCGGTGCCGCCGCCGACGACCACGTGGTGGTTGGTGAGCAGGTACCCGTCGTCGGAGACGATGAAGCCGGAGCCGTTGCCGCCGTCCGCGGTGAGGACCGTGACGACCGACGGCATGATCTGCTCGACGACGCCCGCCACGGAGGTGAGGTCACGCTGCGTCTCGGGGTCGGCGCCCGTGATCGTGCCGCCGATGTCGCCGCGGGTGGCCCAGATGCCGATGGCCGCGCCGAGGACCCCTGCGATGAGCGCGGTGACCGCCGAGACGGCGACGACGAGCCCGAGCCCGGCCCGCGCGGTCCGGCGGGGCCGCTCGGGAAGCGGTTCGAGCGGGGTCGCGACCGGCGCCGGGCGGGTCTCGATCACGGCCCGGCTGCCCGGGTCCCGCCACGGGTCGCTCGCGGCCGCGGGATGCCACCACGCGGCCTGGCCGGCGGGCGGCTGCTGCGCGGCGGCCTGCGGCTGCGGTGCGGCCATCGCGACGTCGTGGCGCCCGTCCGCGGCGGGTCCGGCGGGGTGCGCCGGAGACGCGGGTTCCTGCGGGGCCGGCTGCGCCGCCGTCTGCGGGGCCTGCGGCGCCTGCTGCTCTGGAGCCGACTGCTGCCAGGGCTGCTGGGGTCGCCACTGGTCGCCCGGATCTGCCTGGGGCGGCTGGGTGCCGGAAGTCATGGGTAGAGTCTATGCCGCATTTGCCGCCCCTTCACCCGCGCTGCGATTCCGGCCCGGCCCGTGACGGTGCGTCCGGATTCCGCTGCGCCCACACGACACGCCGCGCGCGTCCACCCCGCTCGGCGCCCGCGCACGACCGGTCCGAGGGCGCGAAGAAGGACCCGCTTCACGGAACCGTGCAGCGGGTCCTCAGTCCGGACCGGCGGCGGGGTGACCGCCGAGTGGGGTGGCTTCGGGCCGTTATTCGAGGGCGCCCTGGAGCTCCTTGTTCAAGGTCTCGGCCTCTTCCGGCGTCATCTCGACCACAAGACGACCGCCGCCTTCCAGCGGCACCCGCATGATGATGCCGCGGCCCTCCTGGGTAACCTCCAACGGACCATCGCCGGTCCGCGGCTTCATGGCCGCCATATTCGTCTCCCCTCGATCCAAGGCCGCAGGTTGCGACTCGACGTTGCTAGATCAAGTTTCCCCGATCCGCAGGCCGAGAGCCAACTCGCCCCTCCGAGTATGTGACAAAGTTGCGGAGAAAGTGCCTAAAACCGTTTAAATCGGACACCCGATTTGCGGTTTTCCGTTTCCCGTGCGCAGAGCCCTGAAACAATGCCGGATCGTGACGGTCCGTCCGGGTACCGGACTACTCTTCCGGGTCCTGCTCGTGCTCGGCGCCCAGGAGGAACGCGGTCCCCTCGATCTCGCGCCCGTACGGCGACACGAACGTCGGCAGCTCCTTGGGCCCCAGCGACCGGATGTACGACCAGAACAGGCGCACCGCCTCGGCCTTGTCGACCGCCTCGATCGGCATCGACAGCGTCACGAGCCAGTCGCTGCGCCGCTCCGGCGTCGGCAGGCTGCGGACCAGGTCCTCCCACGCGTCCGGCATGAGCTGCGTCCAGCCCGCCTCGACACCGGCGCTCTCGTCGGTCTTCTCCGGCTCCTCCAGGCGGCGCCGGTACACGACCGCGGGGCCGACCAGCTCGCCCAGCGCGAAGACGCCCTCCGGGCCGGCCAGGGCCACCTCGTCGCCGTCCGCGGCGCCCTCGGGACGGGCCCCCTCCGGCTCGACCGACTCGACCTCGTACGCCTGTTGCTCCGCGTACTCGTCCTCGTGCAACACCAGCAGCCAATAACGCATGGGCTTATCCCATCACGACCCGCCGCGCGGCGGCGCCTCCCCTTCATCCTCGCGCCCTGCCTCACGTCCGGTCCCCTCACCGTCCGCGCCGGACTCCTTCGCGAGCCGGAACGTGTCCTCTTCGAGGGGTTCGTCGAACGGCTCGGCGTCGAACGCCTCCGCCTGCGTCTCCGGCTCGACCGGACCGTCGCCGTACTCGGCGTCGGCCGCCTCCTCGCGATCCGCTTCGGCCGCAACGGCTTCCCCGCCGTCCAGTTCGGCCCGCAGCGCCGCCAGCTGCTCGTCGCGGCGGCCGATCTCCCACGCGAGGCGGTTCAGCGCCGCGTCGACCTGGTCGGTCCGGTAGCCGCGCGCCCCGGTGTCGAACCGCAGCGCCCCCACGGACGCCTCGCTCACCGGCTCCTCGTCCCCGAGCCCGGGCGGCGCGCCCGCGGGCGCGAGGTCCAGCAGCGTGTCGCGGCCGGTGGCCCACACGACGATCGAGAACGCGATCCACACGCCGACGACGGCGACGATGACCGGGAGCACGAGACCCACGGGACCCTCCAAGCAGTTCTAAGCGAAGAACGCGAAATAGGCGAACAGCGCCATTGTGCAGACCGCGAGGGTCACTCCCAGACGCGGGTTGTGGGGGACGACCGCCTTCACCGGCCGCCCGTCGCGGTCCGTGCGCGGCAGCCGGGGCCGGTTCGCGGCCCCCACCAGCAGATACCCCACCAGCGCGGCCATGACGGGCGGCAGGAACATGACCCACCACGCGGCCTCGCCGCCCCCGCCGCTCGCCGCCAGATAGACCAGCTGCCCGATCAGGCACGCGATCATGCACGCGCCGTAGACGAGGAGCTCGCGCACCACGTGGTGCACGTCCGGCAGGAGCGTCGGCCGCTGGGCCGCGCGCACCGTCGCCCGCAGCGACAGCTCCGCCTCCCGCAGCGCGGTCTCGGCCTGCGCGAGCGCCGCGTCCGGGTCGTCCACCGCCGTCTCGGCCTCCTGGAGCGCGTTCGAGGGCATCAGGTCCGGCGTGGACTGGCGCAGCCGCACGCTCAGGTCCACCACCTCCGCGGTCCGCGCGTCCAGCTCGGTCCGCACGCCCGCGAGCGCCAGCCGCCGCCGCTCCAGCCGCCGCGTCGCCTGCGCGCTGCTCGCCGCCGAGTCGGCGTCGAGCCGCGCCAGCTCGTGGACCAGGTCTTCGTACGCGCTCAAGCTCATCGGGTCTCCACCACTTCGTCCAGGCGGCCGGGCCGCACGTACGGCACCGCCAGCACCTCGGTCCCCGCGTGCCGGTCGATCACCAGGCACCGGTTCGCGCGCGCCTCCCAGGCCCGCTCGTACCCGCCGGTGATCGCCGCCAGGTCGTTCGCGGCGATGTTCAGCGCCACCACCCCGGCCACGTGCTCGCGCCCGGCCGTGCCGCCGATGTCGTCGAGGAACCGCCGCGCGCCCCGCCACCAGCCGATGACGTGCGCGCCCGTCGCCGGGCCGTGCAGCAGCAGGTCCCGCAGCGTCCCCGGCTTCCCGTCCGCGCCGTCGGCCCCGAACCACACCAGGTACACCGGCTTCCCGCGCGGCGCCGTCAGGATCGACCCCGGCTCCAGCTCCCGGCACTCGTGCCCGGCGCCCTTCAACTCCTCCACCAGGTCCCGCGCGAGGTCCTCCGCGCCCGCGGCCGTCGCCGCGACCTGGAACTCCACGCTCCCCGGCTCGTGCTGCCGCGCCACCGACAGCGCCGCCGACGTCAGCACGTCGGCCGCCACGATCGACGTCCCCAGCACCGCCAGGTGCCGCCCCGGGCTCCGGTCGAACTGGTAGCCCACCGTCGACATGTGCACGTCCACCGCCCGGCCCACCAGCGCCCGCGGCGCGTGCGTCGGCACGAGCGACGCGAACCCCGGGTCGGCCGCGAGGTGCTGCTCGTCGAACCCGCGGAACACCACCGGCTCCGCGTCCGAGTCCCGCCGCTCCCACAGCTCCCGCCGCAGCCGCGCCAGCAGGTCGTCCGCGCTCGACGCGTCCGGGAACCGGCACGTCCGGTTGCGGCCCTTCAGACCTCCGGCGTCGTTCAGGATCGCCTGCCCCACCGACTCGACCGCCGCGTCGTTCCCCTCGTCCAGCAGGTGCCGCGCCCCCGGCAGCGCCACCCGCAGCGGGAACTGCCCGAAGATCGAGTCCTTCTTGGAGTACAGCGCCTCGATCCCCGAGATCGTCTGCGACGCCAGCACCAGGTGCACCCCGTACGAGCGGCCCTTGCGCGCCAGCTCCTCCAGGTGCGCCACCGCCTCGCCCGCGAGCCGGTCGTTCCCCGCGAACAGCACGTGGAACTCGTCCACCACGGCCACGATCCGCGGCAGCCGCAGCTCCGGCCGCAGCTCCCGCAGCCGCGCCAGCCGCGTCGCCCCCGCCCGCTTCATCAGCCCGGCCCGCCGCGTCAGCTCCGCGCGCAGCGCCGCCAGGACCGCCACCCCGTACTCGCGGTCGGACTCGACGCCGACGGCCTTCACGTGCGGGATCCACGACGGGTCCAGCGGCGAGGGCGTGAACTCCGTGAACGACACGCCCTCCTTGAAGTCCAGGAGGTACAGCTCCAGCTCCTCGGGGGAGTACCGGGTCGCGAGCCCGTACAGCACGTCGAGGAGGAACACGGTCTTGCCGCCGCCGGTGCGCCCGCCGATGAGCCAGTGCGGCGTCGCGTCGTCGAACGACACCTCCACGTCGCCCCCGGCCATGCTCCCGGCCTGGTCGCGACCGATCACCGTCGTCAGCCCGCTCCGGCTCGACTCGGTCCACAGCTCGGCGGGCACCAGGTCGGCCACCGACAGCTCGCCCGCCTCGCGGCGCTGGCGCGCCCGCGAGCCGAACACGGTGCGCGCCAGGCGGGGCGGTGGCGCGGCGTCGAGGACCACGGGCAGCGGGAGGCTCCCGAGCCGGACCTCGTCGCCGCATTCGAGGTAGGTCGCGTGCTCGATGGCGGGGAGCGGTTCGCGGTGCGGGTGGTTCCTCCAGCCGCACAGCACGAGGTGGCAGCGGGCGGCGGGCCCGGCGTGGGCGAGGGCCGCGAGGCGCTCGCGCATGGTCTTGCCGACTTCCGGCGGGAGTCCGGCGATGACGATGAGGTGGTAGGGCCGGTCGGCGATCGACTGGCCGCGGGCGGCGATGTCGCGCAGCTCGGTGAGCCGCTTCTCGGCGGCGGTGAGGGCCCGTCCGAGCGCGAGGTGGTCGGTGGCGACGGGGGCGGCGATCCCGGCGTCGACGAGCGCGGTCGCGGGCGCGAACACCTGCCCGAGCGTGACGCCGTCCACGAGGGACAGTTCGAGGTCGGGGTGCGCGGCGGTGACCCGCACGAGCAGCGACTGGAGCATCCCGGCCACGCGCGGGTCGGCGGCGTCGCCGTCGCACACGAGGTGGCCCTTGCCGAGCAGGCCCGTCAGTGCGGGGAACGCGGGCTCGTCGTCCAAGAGGGCCGTCCCGATCCGCACGGCCTCGACCCCCCTAGGGTCGGTCCACAGGGGCGTGTCGGGGTCGGTCTTCGCGAGGTCGTCGCCGAGCCATCCGGTGGCGGCGCCGGCCGCTGCCGCGCTGAGCCGCTGGGCCAGTTCACTTCTGCGGCGCTCGGTGTCGTCGGCGGCGAGCTGCGTGGCGGCCTCGACGAGGAGCCGCTCGGCCCGGTCGGCGGCCCCGGCGGCTTCGCGCAGCCGCGCCGCGGCCCGCTCCAGTTCGGTCCGCCAAGTCAATGCCGCCTCCAAGGGGGTGCCGTGAACGACACCACCTTACCGGTGCAGCGCAGGGCGTGAGGACTCCGGAGCGGGGAGTCGCCTAGTGCTCGAAGAGCCCCAGCGCGAGTTCGGCGAGCCGGGCCGGGTCGTCGGCGCCGCACAGCTCGCGCGCCGAGTGCATCGACAGGATCGGCAGGCCCACGTCCACAGTGAGGATGCCGAGCCGGGTGCCGGAGATCGGGCCGATCGTGGTCCCGCCGGGGATCGAGTTGCGGTTGACGTAGTACTGCCACGGGATGCCGGCGCGCTCGGCGGCGCGGCGGAACAGCGCCTCCTCTTCGGCGCCGCTCGCGTACCGCTGGTTGGCGCTGACCTTGATCATCGGGCCGCCGCCCGCGACGGGCCGGTGGCCGGGCTCGTGCTTCTCGGGGTAGTTCGGGTGGATCGAGTTGCCGGTGTCGGAGGACATCATCGCGGAGGACGCGATCGCCTGCGCGTACCGCTCGTAGTCCCCGGCGAGGACGCGCCGGAGCACCGACTCCAGGAACGGGCTCTGCGCGCCGGAGTAGGTCATCGACCCGATCTCCTCGTAGTTGAACGCGGCGAGCACCGGCAGGTGCGACCCGGTGTCCTCGGCGGCGATGAGCGCGGCGACCCCGGCGTGGACGCTGGTGAGGTTGTCGAGGCGCCAGGCCGCGAACAGCTCGTCGTCCTTGCCCAGGTAGCCGGGCGCGTCGAGGGCGACGGTGAACAGGTCGTGGCCGATCACGTCGTCGGGGTCCACCCCGGCCTCGCCCGCGATGAACTCCAGGAACTCGCCTTCGCGCGGCTGGCCGAGGCCCCAGATCGGGGTGAGCTGGCCCTGCGGGTCGAGGGCGCGGCCCTCGTTGACGCCGCGGTCGAGGTGGATCGCCAGGCGCGGGATGCGCAGCAGCGCCCGGTCGACGTCCACGAGCACCTCGCTTCCATCGCGCAGGATCAGGCGGCCCGCGACGCCCAGGTCCCGGTCGAGCCACGTCTGGTGCGGCACGCCGCCGTAGACCTCCACGGCGACCTGCTTCCAGCCCGCCGCGCCCGTGTCGGGCTTCGGCTTGACCTTGAACGCGGGGGTGTCGGTGTGGGCGCCGAAGATGCGGAACCCGTCGAAGTCGGCGCCCGTGACGCGCCACGCGATGATCGAGCCGTCGCGCACGGTGTAGTACCCGCCGGGCTCCTCCAGCGGCCACTCCCCGGTCTCGGCGAGCCGCCGGAACCCGGCCGCCTCCAGCCGCCGGCCCGCCTCGGCGCACGCGTGGTACGGCGTGGGGCTCGCCTTGATGAACGCGGCGAGGTCGTCGGTGTGCGACCGGTCGAAGCGGGCCATGGTGCTCCTCCTGGGCTCATTCGCGCCGCCGCGGGGGCCGATGCGGTGGCGGGTGGCTGGTGCGGCTGTCAGCATAGAGCCATGCGTGCTCTGAGACTTGGCAGACGGGTGTTCGATGACGGCGATTACGCGGTGATGGCGATCGTCAACCGCACTCCCGACTCGTTCTACGACGCCGGGCGGACCTTCGCGTTCGACGCGGCCGTCGCGGCCGTGGACAACGCGGTCGCGAACGGCGCCGACATCGTCGACATCGGCGGCGTCAAGGCCGGGGACATCGGGCCGGAGGTCACGCCCGCCGAGGAGATCGAGCGGGTCGTGCCGCTCATCGCCGCCGTCCACGACCGCCACCCCGAGCTGGTCATCTCGGTCGACACGTGGCGCGGCGAGGTCGCCCGCGAGGCGGTCGCCGCGGGGGCGGAGCTCATCAACGACACGTGGGCGGGCTGGGACCCGACGGTGATCGAGGCCGCCTCGGACACCGGCGCGGGGCTCGTCGTCTCCCACACCGGCGGGCTCGCGCCGCGCACGATCGCCGAGAAGGCCGTCTACGGCGACGTCGTCAAGGAGGTCCGCGGCGAGCTCGTGGAGCGCGCGGAGGCCGCCGTGGCCGCGGGCGTGCGCGCCGACGGCATCCTCATCGACCCGACCCACGACTTCGGCAAGACCACGTACCACTCGCTCGACCTGACCCGCCGCCTCGACGAGCTGGCCGAAACCGGCTGGCCGGTGCTGGTCGCCCTGTCCCGCAAGGACTTCGTGGGGGAGACCCTCGACCTGCCGGTGGACCGGCGCCTGAACGGCACGCTCGCGGCGACCGCGATCTCCGCATGGAACGGGGCGCGGGTCTTCCGCGCGCATGACGTGGCCGCGACCCGCGAGGTCCTCGACATGGTCGCCTCCATCAAGGGCGACCGGCCGCCGAAGGCCCCGCTGCGGAGCCTCTGACCCGGGCCCGCGACGCGCGGTCACCGGTATGCCGGTGACCGCGAACACCTTTCGAGGGTCTACATTCAATCCGGCGCACCCCATCCCGAGCAGCACCGTAGCTTGCGGCGGCGACCCTATCCAAGATTCGGAGGCCCACCGATGAAGTTCACCCGCAGACGGCGCGTACCCGCGCAGGCCGCCCCCGTCGAAGAGGCCCCCGCGGCGCCCGAGACCGCCCCCGAACCCGCCCCTGAACCCGAGCCCGAGCCCGCCGCCGAGTACGTGTTCCCCGGCTCGGCCGCCTACTGGGAGGGGCGCTACGCGAGCGGCGGGAACTCCGGCGACGGCTCGCGCGGCACGAACGCCGAGTTCAAGGCGGAGGTCCTCAACAAGTTCGTCGCCGAGCAGGGCATCGAGTCCGTCATCGAGTTCGGCTGCGGCGACGGCGAGCAGCTCTCGCTCGCCGAATACCCCCGCTACCTCGGGTTCGACGTGTCGCCGACGCAGCTGCGGCGCACCATGGAGCGGTACGCCGAGGACCCCACGAAGAGCTTCGCGCTCTACGACGGCGACAGCTACTCCGACCCGGCCGGGTTCGTCACCGCCGACATGGCGATGTCGCTCGACGTGATCTACCACCTCATCGAGGACCACGTCTACGACCTGCACCTCAAGCACGTCTTCGGAGCCGCCCGCCGGCACGTCGTCCTGTTCACCGGCGACGCGAGCGACCCCTCGCTCGCGGGCGAGTTCGCGCCGCACGTGCGCATCCGGCCCGTCCTCAAGGACGTCGAGGAGCGCTACCCCGAATGGCGGCTGCGCGAGCGCATCCCCAACCCGCGCCCGTGGCGCGAGTTCGGCGCGGAGGGCTCCATCGCCGACTTCTTCATCTACGAGCGCGCCGAGGACTGAGCCGACCGGGACTGCTGCATGTGCGCCACGGCCTCGTCGAGGTCGTCGGTGACCAACAGCAGGTCCAGGTCCTTCGTGCTGATCTTGCCGTCGCCGAGCATGGAGGCGCGCAGCCACTCGACCAGCCCGCCCCAGTAGTCGGTGCCGATCAGGGCGATCGGGAACTTGCCCACTTTGCCGGTCTGCTCCAAGGTGAGCGCCTCGAACAGCTCGTCCATGGTCCCGAAGCCGCCCGGGAGGGCGCAGAACCCGCACGAGTACTTCAGGAACATGACCTTGCGGACGAAGAAGTACTTGAAGTCCAGCTCGATGTCCACGAACTCGTTGATGCCCTGCTCGAACGGCAGCTCGATGCCCAGGCCCACGGACTTGACGCCCGCGTCGTAGGCGCCGCGGTTCGCGGCCTCCATCGCGCCGGGGCCGCCGCCGGTGATGACCGAGAACCCGGCCTCGCCGAGCTTGCGGCCCAGGTCCACGCCGAGCTTGTACTCCTCGGAGTCGACCACGGTGCGCGCGGAGCCGTAGACGCAGACGGCGTCGCCGAGGTCGGCGGCTTCGAGCACGTCGAAGCCCTCCACGAACTCGGCCTGGAACTTCATGACCCGCCAGGCGGCGCGCTGCTTCCACTCCTCGCTGTGTTCGAGGTCCAGCAGCCGCTGGTCGTCGGTGATTCGCCTGTCCGAAGTCATGGTGCCTCCACATACGCCCGCAGCGCGTCCGCGCAGGCGCGGATGCGGGGGATCTCGACGCGTTCGTCCTGCTTGTGGGCGAGGTTGGGGTCGCCCGGCCCGAAGTTCACCGCGGGGACGCCGAGGGTCGCGAACCGCGCCACGTCGGTCCAGCCGAGCTTGGCGCGGAACTCCCCGCCCGCCGCGGCCACGAACTCGGCGGCCTCGGGCCGGTCCAGGCCCGGGCGGCACGACGGGGCCGAGTCCACGAGCTCGACCTCCAGCCCCGCGAACACCTCGCGCACATGCGCTTCGGCGGCGGCCTCGTCGCGGTCGGGCGCGAAGCGGTAGTTGACCTCCACCCAGCCCTCGTCGGGGATGACGTTCCCGGCGACGCCGCCGCCGATGAACACCGCGTTCAGGCCCTCCCGGTACGTGCAGCCGTCCACGTCGACCTCGCGCGCCTCGTAGGCGCTCAGCCGCTCCAGGACCGGCGCGAGCCGGTGGATCGCGTTCTCGCCCTTCCAGGACCGCGCCGAGTGCGCCCGCTTCCCGCGGGTCTTGACGCGCGCCCGCATCGTCCCCTGGCACCCGGCCTCGACCAGGCCGTACGTGGGCTCCAGGAGGATCGCGAAGTCCGCGGCCAGCAGCTCCGGCCGCGACTTCGAGAGCTTGTTGAGGCCGTTGTGCACCGCCTCGATCTCCTCGCAGTCGTAGAACGCGAAGCTCAGGTCGAACTTCGGCTCCGCCACCGTCGCCGCGATCCACAGCGCGAGCGCGGTGCCCGACTTCATGTCCGAGGTGCCGAGCCCCCACATCACGTCCCCTTCGGTGCGCGTGGGGAAGTTGTCGTTGACCGGGACGGTGTCGAGGTGCCCGGCGAGCATGACGCGGCGCCCGCGCCCCAGCTCGGTGCGGGCCACGAGGGTGTTCCCGACCCGCTCCACCGTCAAGTGGCCCAACCGCTTGAGGGCCGCCTCCACCGCGTCGCAGATCGCGGCCTCGTCGCGCGAGACGGACGGGATGTCGCACAGGGCCCGCGTCAGCGCGACCGGGTCGGCGAGGACTGCCTCACTCAAAACTGTCACATCCGCAGACGATACCCGGCGCGTGGATAGGCTCTGAGGATGAGTGCATTCCTGACTGACGCAGCCTGGGGAGTCGGCGTGGCCACGGTCGCCCCCGACGGCACGGTCCTCGACGTGTGGTTCACCCGCCTCGGGCTCGGCGAGGCCCCGACCGGCGTGGCCGCGCCGGAGATCGACCGGGAGAACCCGACCGGGACCCGCTCGAAGGGCGTGTCGGTCCTCGTCAAGTCCCTCGCCGAGGAGCCGGTGGACACCGCCGACGTGTACCTGCGCCTCCACCTCCTCTCGCACCGCTTCGTCACCCCGCACACGATCGACCTCTCGGGGATCTTCGGGCTCCTCCCGAACAACGCCTGGACGAACCACGGCCCCGTCCCCGCCGACTCGGTGAACGCCGCGCGCCTGAAGCTGCGCGGCGAGGGTCAGACTCTCGAAGTGAAGTCGCTCGACAAGTTCCCGCCGATGGCCGACTACGTGACCCCGGTGGGCGTGCGCATCGCCGACGCCTCCCGGGTGCGCCTGGGCGCGCACCTCGCCGAGGGGACCACGGTCATGCACGAGGGCTTCGTGAACTTCAACGCCGGGACGCTCGGCAACTCGATGGTCGAGGGCCGCATCTCCGCGGGCGTCGTGGTCGGCGACGGCTCCGACATCGGCGGCGGCTCCTCGATCATGGGGACGCTCTCGGGCGGCGGCAAGGAGGTCATCTCGATCGGCGAGCGCTGCCTCCTCGGCGCGAACGCCGGCATCGGGATCTCCTTGGGCGACAACTGCGTCGTGGCCGCGGGCTGCTACGTCACCGCCGGGTCGAAGGTCACCCTGCCCGACGGGACCGTGGTCAAGGCCGCGACCCTCTCGGGCAAGGACAACCTCCAGTTCTGGACGAACACCCAGACCGGCGTCCTCGAAGTGCGCCCGCGCACGGGCACCTGGGGCGAGCTGAACGCCGCCCTGCACAGCGCGCAGTAGGCCCGGGTGCACCGCACGTAGTACCTGGGTACCGCCCCTCATGCCTGAGCATGAGGGGCTTTTTCGTTCTTCGGACCGACGCGCGGGCCTGCGGATTCGCATAGCGTTGCCCGCATGGACTATGTCGGAGAATTCGGCGGCGCGAATCCCACCGCCTCAGGCTTCGTCGTCACGACGACGGAGAACGTCCCGGGCTACGAGGTCCTGGAGACCCACGGCGAGGTCTTCGGGCTCACGGTGCGCTCGCGGAACATGTTCTCCGACATCGGCTCGGGCTTCAAGTCGATCCTCGGCGGCGAGCTGAAGGGCCTCTCGAAGGCCCTCGCCGCGTCGCGCGAGGAGGCCCTCACCCGCATGGTGGACCAGGCGAAGTCCTTGGGCGCCAACGGCGTCGTCATGATGCGCTTCGACGTGAGCGACGCCCGCGACATGGGCACCGAGGTCTGCGCGTACGGCACGGCCGTCACGGTCCGCAAGCGGACCCAGAACTGAGCTTTACTAAGGAAACCGGGAGATAGGAAGCGGCGGCGCCGATCCGCGAGGATCCGGTGCCGCCGCCCCGTTCGTTCCGAGTCCTAGACCACGCTCAGCCCGAGGGGCTTGCCCGCCAAGGACACCTTGCGGACCGCGAGCTGGTCGGCGATGGCGCGGATCGCGCGGGAGGCCTCGCAGTCGGGGTCGGAGAGCACGAGCGGGACACCCGCGTCGCCGCCTTCGCGGAGCTTCGGGTCCAGCGGGATCTGGCCGAGCAGCGGCACGTCGGTGCCCACGTCGCGGGTGAGCGCCTCGGCGACGGTCTTGCCGCCGCCGGAGCCGAACGGCTCGATGTGGGAGCCGTCGGGCAGCTCCATCCACGACATGTTCTCGACGACGCCCGCGAGCTTCTGGTGGGTCTGCGTCACGATCGCGCCCGCGCGCTCGGCGACCTCCGCGGCGGCCTGCTGCGGGGTGGTCACGACCACGAGCTCGGCGGTCGGCAGGAGCTGCGCCACCGAGATGGCGATGTCGCCGGTCCCGGGCGGCAGGTCGAGCAGGAGCACGTCGAGGTCGCCCCAGTAGACGTCGGCGAGGAACTGCTGGAGCGCGCGGTGCAGCATCGGGCCGCGCCACACGACCGCGGTGTTCCCGGGCGTGAACATGCCGATCGAGATGACCTTCATGCCGTGCGCCTGCGGGGGCATGATCATGTCCTCGACCTGCGTCGGGGCGCCCTCGACGCCGAGCATCCGCGGGATCGAGTGCCCGTAGATGTCCGCGTCGGCGACGCCCACCGACAGGCCCTTGGCCGCGAGCGCGGCGGCGAGGTTCACGGTCATCGACGACTTGCCGACGCCGCCCTTGCCGGAGGCGATCGCGAACACGCGGGTGCGGGACTCGGGCAGGTTGAACGGGATGACCGGCTCGGCGCCGGCCTTCCCGCGCAGCTTCACCTGGAGGTCGGCGCGCTGCTGCTCGCTCATGACGCCGAATTCGAGTTCGAGCTCGGTGACGCCGTCCACGCCGTCGACGGCGGCGGCGATGTCGCGCTGGAGCGTGTCGCGCATGGGGCAGCCCGCGACGGTGAGGAGGATGGTCAGCGACAGGCGCCCGCCTTCGACCGCGACGGTGTCGACCATCCCCAGCTCGGTGATCGGACGGCGGATCTCGGGGTCGTTGACGTGCGAGAGCGCTTCGTGTACGGCCTCGACGACGGCGGCGTTGTCAGACATGACCCAATCGTAACCACGTGCCCGCAGGCGCCAATGTGAGCGTAGCCTTACCGCCCGCTCGTCACCCGGTGCGAGCTATAAGTGCTTCATGCTTCCGTTCGCGATCTACGACGTCTTCTCCGACCGCCCGTACGCGGGCAACCAGCTCGCCGTCGTCTACGACGGCCAGGACCTCTCCACGAACCAGATGCAGGCCGTGGCCAAGGAATTCGGCTTCTCCGAGACCGTGTTCGTGCTCCCCGCAACCGATCCCGGCGCCGACTACCTCGCCCGCATCTTCACCCCTGCGGAGGAGCTGCCGTTCGCCGGGCACCCCACGATCGGGGCCGCGGTCGCCGTCACGGCCGCCGGGCGGGTCGCGCCGAAGGACGGCCGGGTCGTCCAGGAGTGCGGCGCGGGCCTCATGACCGTCGCCGTCGACGGGGACGCGGCGAAGCTCACGTCCACCGCGATCGCCGTCGGCCCCGAGATCGACCGTGAGACCGCCGCGGCGGCGCTCGGCCTGCACCCCGACCGGATCATCGGCACCCCGAAGAACGCCAGCGCCGGGCTCGACCACAATTTCGTGCGGGTCGCCGAGAGCGACGTGGCCGCGGCGGTCGACGTGCCGGGGCACCTCGACAAGGTGTACGTGTTCAGCTTCGACGCCGACCACGCCGCCGTCCACGCGCGGCTGTTCCACGTGGGCGTGGGGGAGGACCCGGCGACGGGGTCGGCCGCGGTGGCGCTGGGCGTGCACCTGGTTGACGTCGGCCTGATCGAGGGGGACGGCGTGCACGCGTACGAGATCGCGCAGGGCGCGGAGGTCGGGCGGCCGTCGTCGCTGTACGGCGAGGTGGTCGTGGAGGGCGGCGTCGCGGTGTCGGTCTCGGTGTCCGGTTCGGCGGTCAAGACCGCCGAGGGAAACCTGGTCGTGCTGCCCGAGTAGCCCGTCTGCGCCGCTAGGGCGCGCCGACGTAGTCCGTGGTCCCGTACCGCTCGGCCGTCAGGCCCTTGGGCCAGGGGGCCGAGCGGAGGCCGCCGTCCCAGATGCGGCGGGGCCAGCCGCCTTTGCGCAGCAGCGCGGCGACGAAGCGCTCGGGGTCGGGCTGGTTCGCCCACACCGACGGCAGGAACGTGGCGCGGTGTCCGTCGAGGTCCTTGAGCACGAGGCCGTCGACGCCGGGCCGCAGGTCGTCGAGGAGCGTCGGGAAGTCCTGGGCCGCAAGCGGTTCGGACGGGGACAGGACCGAGACCTTGACGGTGAGCCCGGGGACCTCCTCTGCGGCGACGGCGGGCAGGCGCGGGTCCTTCGCGGCGAGGCGCGCGTTGCGGACCACGTCGAATCCCAAGGGCCGCACGGCGATGAGGGTGCCGATGCAGCCGCGGAGCACGCCTTCCCGCTCCAAGGTGACGAACGTCGCGGCCCGCTCGCCGAGCGCGGTCGGTGCGTCGGCGAGCAGTTCGGCCGCGCCGGGCGGGCGCGGGCCGAAGGAGGTCGCGACCGCGCTGCGCGCCAGCGCCGTCAGGACCGGGCCAAGGTTCGGCTCCATGCCCCGATGGTCCCACGCCGCGGGAGGCGCCCGTGCCGACCCCGGTGGTACGCCCTGATGGTGGCGGTTTCGCGCTGTTCGGCCCGGCGGTGGTGCGTTTGGTCGGGGCCCCGTGAGACACTGCCCGCATGACTGAACCGCGATCGAGCCGCGACGCTTTCGAAGACGGCCTCGCCGAGGTGATCGACCTGCCTTCCGCGGGTCAGGGCCCGTTGACGGAGCTCGGGCGGCTCCAGCAGCTCGATTCGCTCGCAGGGAAGATCGCGCTGGTCACCGGCGCCGGTGCGCCCGACGGGATCGGGATGGCGATCGCGACGCGGCTGCGGCTGGCGGGCGCGACGGTCGCGATCGTGTCGACGACGAAGCGGATCCACGAGCGGGCGGGGGAGATCGACGCGGTCGGCTTCGTCGCGGACCTGACCGACGAGGCGGAGGTCGGGGGTCTGGCCGACGCCGTCGTGGACGCGGTCGGCGAGGTGGACATCGTGATCAACAACGCGGGGCTGACGTCGAAGTCGGACCCGGCGGTCGTGAAGCCCGTCGCCCAGCTGTCCTATGAGGACTGGCGCTCGGAGCTGTCGCGGAACCTCGACACGGCGTTCCTGGTGTCGCGGGCGTTCGTGCAGCCCATGGCCGAGCGCGGCTGGGGCCGCATCGTGAACGTCGCCGCCACCGCCGGCGTCGTCAACGCCGTCCCCGCCGAGGCCGCCTACGCGGCCGCGAAGGCCGGGGTCACGGGCCTGACGAAGGCCCTCGCCACCGAGGTGGTCGCCGACGGCGTCACCGTCAACGCCATCGCGCCGGGCCTGGTCCGCACCGGCTCGTCCACCGTGCCCGAGCTCCAGCAGGGCCTCGACGGCCCGATGGGCCGCCCGGGAACCCCCGAGGAGGTCGCGGCCGCGGCCGTGTTCTTCTGCGCGCCTTCGGCCTCGTACGTCACCGGGCAGACGCTCGTGGTCGACGGGGGCCGGTCCCTGCGGGTCTGACGCAGGCCGCCTGCCGTTTCGACGCCGGAGCGCCCCGCCCGGTTCCACATCGTCCGGATCGCCACATTCGGCGCTTTGCGCGCAACTCCGGTCGCGCCGCGCTCGTTACCCTTGCGTGATCACATCGACGGCAACCACGACAGACACCCAGGGGGCGCTCATGGACGAGGCGTTCGGCGAGACCGGAAGAGAGGCCCGCGGGCGCACGGTCACCGGGCTCGTCCTGCTCGTCGGCGGGCTCGTCGGCCTCGCGGCCGCGTTCGACCTCACCTATGAGCGGATCGCCTCGCTCATCGACCCGAACCACCAGATCTCGTGCAACTTCAACCCGGTGCTGTCGTGCGGCACCGTCATGAACACGTGGCAGGCGTCGGTGTTCGGGTTCCCGAACCCGCTCATCGGGCTCGCGGCGTTCCCGCTCGTGGTCTTCATGGGGGTCCTGTGGCTCTCCAAGACCGAGCTGCCGCGGTGGATCGCGCTCGCGTTCAACCTCGGCGCGCTCGCCGGGATCGGCTTCGTGTCCTGGCTGATCTTCCAGTCGGTGTACCGGATCGGGGTCCTGTGCCCGTGGTGCATGGCCGTGTGGGCGGTGGTCCTGCCGATCTTCTGGTTCACCACGGTCCGCAACCTCCGCACCGGCGCGATCCCGGTGTCCGCGGACTGGCGCGACGCCGTCGACGACGTCCTGCGCTTCCACTGGATCGGCCTGGCCCTGCTGTACGTCGCCGTCATCGGCATCGTCGGCACCGGCTTCTGGGACTACTGGTCCACGCTGCTGTAGACGAGCGGAAAGGCCCGGGCTCCCACCCGGGCCCTTCCCATGCCCCCTAAGCGATCCGCAGCCCGATCGGCTCCAGCCAGCCGCCCTCGGACAGGTACTCCAGGACCTGCTCCACGCCCTCGCCGACGGTGATCTCGCTCGTGTCGATCTCCAGCTCCGCGTGCGGCGGCGGCTCGTACGGGTCCGACACGCCCGTGAACTCCGGGATCTGGCCCGCGCGCGCCTTCGCGTACAGGCCCTTGCGGTCCCGCGCCTCGCACACCTCGATCGGCGTCGAGACGTGCACGAGCACGAAGTCCGCGCCCGCCGCCTCGGCCATGCGCCGGGCCTCGGCCCGGTCCGCCTCGTACGGCGCGATCGGCGCGGCCATGCCGATGCCGCCGTGCCGCGCCACCTCGGCCGCGACGAACCCGATGCGGCGCACGTTCACCGACCGGTCCGCGCGCGTGAACCCGAGCCCCGACGACAGGAGCCGGCGCACCACGTCGCCGTCGAACAGCGACACCGTGCGCGTCCCGTCCTCCAGCAGCGCCTCGTGGACGCCCCGCGAGATCGTCGACTTCCCCGAGCCCGACAGGCCCGTGAAGAACAGCACCAGGCCGCGCTGGCGCCGCGGTGGGCGGGCCTTGCGCAGCTCCGCGGCCACGCTCGGCGGCGTGTGCCACTCCGGGAGCCCGAAGCCCCGGTCGAGCATGTCCGCGATCTCGGCCTCGCTCAGCGCGGTGCGCCGGAACGGCGGCTCGATGTCCTCGATCGGGCGCCACTGGCCGTCCCGCGTGTCGTACGCCAGCTCGCGCGGCACCATCGACCGCACGCCGTCGCCCCCGCCGAGCCCGTCGGGCCCGGTCATCAGGTGCGTCGCCCCGTACGCGGCCGCCACCTTCGCCGTCAGCAGGCCGTCGCGGAGCCGGTCGCCGCGCTTCGACAGCGGCACCGTCAGCACCGTCGCCGTCGGCAGCCGGTCCTTCGCGGCGAGCACCGACCGCACCAGCGCCGCCGTCGGCAGCCGCAGCTCCCGGCCGCCGTTCGTCTCGTCCCCGGTCGGGATCATCACCAGCACGTGCGCCGCGAGGTTGTGGGCCGCGCGCGCCAGCTGCGCGAGCTGCGGCCGGTGCAGCGGCCGGTCCGCCACCAGCGCCAGCACCCGCGGCTTCGTGTACGTCGTGCGCGCCTGCTCGGGCGTCGCCCGCAGGCCCGTGAACACCCCGTGCGCCGCGTCCGCGATCCGCCGCACCGGGCCGCCGACCCGCACCATGTCCGGCCCGAGCGCGTCCAGGCTGTGGCACTCGACCGCGGCGACCGGCGCCCCCTCCGGGTCGGTGATGCGAAGCACACGCCGCTTCGGGTCCGGGTTGTCGAGCAGCCGCGCGATGGCGACCGGCACGTCCAGGGTCACCGGCACCGGCCACGCCGTCCCGTCGGGCAGCATCCCCGTCGTGGTCACCGACCGCGCCTCGGCCTCGCCCATGAACCCGCGCAGCGGCGCGTACGCGCCGTACAGCAGCAGCTCCAGGTCGGCCAGCTCATGCGGGAGCGGGGTGTGGCTCGGCGCCTCGGCGAGGATCTCGTCGGGCAGTACCCAGTCAGACATCGGCGGTCGGGGTCCCTTCGCAGCGGAACGATCGGGGCGGCTTCGGTATCGGTCGAACCAGGGTATGCCACGGGTCCGTCACCCGCCTCACCCGCTGCGGCCGGGAACGCACCGCATCGTCCCGCATGGCGGACTGAGAAAGTGGCGCGGCCATTACCGGTAAGTTACGCTGACATCGCTCTCAGAGCACAGCAGTTCACCGCGGACAAGGACGTCGGCGCGAGCGGCCCCTCTTGGGTTTGCCCAGACCAGCAGTGGAGACCTCCCATGGACTACTACGACTCCTCCAGCGGCACCGACGACAAGCAGCTGCGCCGCGACATCCGGCGCCTCGGCAACCTCCTCGGCCAGGCGCTCGTCCGCCAGGAGGGCCCCCAGCTGCTCGAACTCGTCGAGGAGGTGCGCGGCCTCGTCCGCCACCAGCCCGAGAACGTGGCCTCCCGCCTCGCCAAGCTCGACGTCACCGAGGAGGTCGACCTCGCCCGCGCGTTCGCCACCTACTTCCACCTCGCGAACATCACCGAGCAGGTCCACCGCGCCCGCGACATGCGCCGCTCCCGCGCCGAGAACGGCGGCTGGCTCTCCCAGGCCCGCGCCGAGATCACCCTCGAAGACGTCCCCGCCGACCAGATCGCGGCCGCCGCCGAGCGCCTCGAAGTGCGCCCCGTCTTCACCGCCCACCCCACCGAGGCCGCCCGCCGCTCCATCCTCATCAAGCTGCGGAACATCGCCGACCTCCTCGACGCCGAGGCCGCCGAGCGCGCCGTCCTCGGCTCCGCCGACGTCGACGCCGTCAACTCCCGCCTCGCCGAGATCATCGACCTCCTCTGGCAGACCGACGAACTGCGCGTCGAGAAGCCCGAGCCCACCGACGAGGCCCGCAACGCGATCTACTACCTCACCGACCTCTACCGCGACGCCGCCGCCCGCGTCCTCACCGACCTCAACGCCACCCTCACCGACCTCGGCGGCTCCCCCCGCCCCGGCACCGCGCCCCTGCGCTTCGGCACCTGGATCGGCGGCGACCGCGACGGCAACCCCTTCGTCACCCCCGAGGTCACCAAGCAGGTCCTGCTCATGCAGCACGAGCACGGCATCGCCGCCGCCGAAGGCGCCGTCGCCGGGCTCATCAACGAACTCTCGGTATCCCAAGCGGTCCGGCCCGCCTCGCAGGAGCTCCTCGACTCCGTCAACGCCGACCTCGACCGGCTCGGCACCGCGATCCCCGGCCGCTACAAGCGCATCCACGCCGAAGAGCCCTACCGGCTCAAAGCCCGCGCCATCGAGGCGAAGCTCGCCAACACCCGCGCCCGCCACGCCGAGGGCCTGCCCCACCGCCCCGGCTTCGACTACGCCGACGGCCGCGAACTCCTCGCCGACCTCCAGGTCATGCGCGACTCCCTCGCCCGCCAGCGCGGCCAGCTCCCCGCCAAGGGCGTCCTCGACCGCGTCATCCGCACCGTCGCCGCGTTCGGCCTCCAGCTCGCCACCATGGACGTGCGCGAGCACTCCGAGGCCCACCACGCCGTCCTCGCCGAGCTGTACGACGCCACCGGCGAACTCGACAAGCCCTACGCCGACCTCACGCCCGAGGAGCGCAGCGACCTCCTCGCCCGCGAACTCTCCGGCCAGCGGCCCCTCGCGCCCGTGAACGTCGAGCTCACCGACGCCAACCGCAAGACCTTCGACGTCTTCCACGCCGTGCGCGACGCCCAGGAGCAGTTCGGCAAGGCCATCGTCGAGTCCTACATCATCTCGATGACCCACGACGCCGGCGACGTCCTCGCCCCCGCGATCCTCGCCCGCGACGCCGGGCTCATCGACGTCGCCCGCGGCCGCGCCGACGTCGGCTTCGTGCCCCTCCTCGAAGAGGTCGAGGAGCTCGCGGGCGCCGACGTCCTCCTCGACCGGCTCCTCAGCCTGCCCGCCTACCGCGCGATCGTCGCCGCCCGCGGCAACGTCCAGGAGGTCATGCTCGGCTACTCCGACTCCAACAAGGACGCCGGGATCACCGCCTCCCAGTGGAACATCCAGGCCGCCCAGCGCCAGCTGCGCGACGTCGCCCACAAGCACGGCGTGCGCCTGCGCCTGTTCCACGGCCGCGGCGGCACCATCGGCCGCGGCGGCGGCCCCACCCACGAGGCGATCCTCGCGCAGCCCTCGGGCACCCTCGACGGCGCCATCAAGATCACCGAGCAGGGCGAGGTCCTCTCCGACAAGTACACGCTCCCGGCGCTGGCCCGCGAGAACCTCGAACTGACCGTGGCCGCGTCGCTGAAGGCGACGCTGCTGCACACCGAGCCGCGCCACCAGCCCGAGGTGCTGGCCCGCTGGTTCGACGTCATGGACCAGACCTCCGAGGCGTCCAAGGCCGCCTACCGGGGCCTGACGGGCCGCGACGGCCTCGCCGAGTACTTCTGGGCCGTGAGCCCCACGGAGCTGCTGGGCGCGCTGAACATCGGCTCGCGCCCGTCGAAGCGCCCGAACACCGACGCGGGGCTCTCGGGCCTGCGCGCGATCCCGTGGGTGTTCGGCTGGACGCAGTCGCGGCAGATCGTCCCCGGCTGGTACGGCGTCGGCTCCGGCCTCGCCGCGGCCCGGGAGGCGGGCCTCGGCGGCGACATCGCCGAGATGTACGAGAAGTGGCACTTCTTCCGCAACTTCGTGTCGAACGTGGAGATGACGCTCGCGAAGACCGACCTGTCGATCGCGGGCCAGTACGTCTCGACGCTCGTGCCCGAGCGGCTGCGCCCGATCTTCGACGCCATCAAGGACGAGCACGCCGCCACGGTGCGCGAGGTCCTCGCGCTCACCGGCGGGGAGCGCCTCCTCGCCTCCAGCCCGCAGCTCGCCCGCACCCTGGAGGTGCGCGACCGCTACCTGGCGCCGCTGCACCACCTCCAGGTGTCGCTGCTCAAGCGCTACCGCTCCGAGGGCGGCGCCGACGGCGACGTGGACCCGCAGCTCAAGCGCGCGCTCCTGATCACCGTCAACGGCATCGCGGCGGGCCTGCGCAACACGGGCTGATCGCCTCCAGCGTCGCAAATCGACCATGGGACCGGGGCCCGGCCCCGGTCCCGTGCTAGTTTCGCGCTTCCACCCGATTCGAAGCGCGGAGACCATGGCGAGAAGCTTGCGAGTGAGCGTCCGGAACGCGAAGTTCCAGCAGTGGGAGACCCTGCTGCGCAACCGGACCAAGCGGCACCGGGCCGGGTCGTTCCTGGTCCAGGGGGTCCGGCCGATCACGCTGGCCGTCGAGCACGGCTGGACCGTGCAGGAGCTGCTGTACGACGCCGACCGGCCGCGCCTCTCGGCGTGGGCCGAAGGGCTCCTCGACGCCCCGCACACCGAGCGCGCCGCCGTCGCCGCCGACCTCATGGCCGAACTGGGGGACAAGGACGGCGAGGCGCCCGAACTCCTCGCGCAGGTCGCGATCCCCAAGCGCCGCCTCTCGCAGCTCGCCGTGCGCCCCGGCTGGCTCGGGCTCGTCATCGACCGGCCCGCCGGGCCCGGGAACGTCGGCTCGCTCATCCGCTCCGCCGACGCGTTCGGCGCCGACGCGGTCATCGTGACCGGACGCAACGCCGCCGACCCCTACGACCCCAAGGCCGTGCGCGCCTCCACCGGGTCCCTGTTCGCCGTCCCCGTCGTCAACGCCGCCTCCGCGCACGAGGTCGTCGAATGGGCCGCCAAGCAGGACCACAAGCCCGCGGTCGTCGGCACCGACGAGCACGGCGAGAAGGCCCTCTCGGACCACGACCTCACCGGCGCGGTGCTCCTGGTCGTCGGCAACGAGACCGAGGGCATGTCGAAGGCCTGGCACGACCTCGCCGACGCCGTCGCGCGCATCCCCATGTCCCCCAAGGCCGCGTCGTCGCTGAACGCCGCCAACGCGGGCACGGTCGCGCTCTACGAGACCGCCAGGCAGCGCGCCGAAGCCGAGGCGCGCTAGACCGCGCCTTCGAGCGCCTCGGCCGTCGCGTCCTCAGCGAGCTTCTGCTCGTGCTGGGCCGCGGCCTTCGCCCACAGCGCCGCGACCTCGTCGTCGGCGAGCGTCAGGTTGAACCGTCCTCTGAGGAGCGTCGCGAACGCGTCGGCGTCCTCCACGACCCGGACGGTCTTGAAGTCGGGCTGGCGCGGGTCGTACACGGTGAGGGTGCGGGCCCGCAGCACCCACATGTCGTCCTCGCGCGGGTTCTGCACCGTCAGGGTCTTCACGAACGGCGACTCCGGCGAGGTCGACAGCTCCCGGCACCGGTCCGCGAACTCCTCGGGTCGCCGTGCGGGGAGCCGGAAGTCGAACGTCAGGTTCGAGACGCGCGGGTCGATCGAGCAGCGCCACGTGTCGCCGCCGAGGCTCCACATGCCGAAGTTGAACGCCCCGACCCGGTAGCTGCCGTTGCGGATCGGCAGCGGGTCGCGGAAGCCCGTCCCGATCCCCGCGTCCGCCAGGTACTCCGTGCCGCCGTGCTTCCCGTCGAAGCGCACCACCAGCGGCATGTGGTTCCACCAGTTCTTGTCGCCCTCGGTCTCGCGGGCGACCCCGCCGAGGACGCGGCGCACGTCGAAGCCCATGGCCTCCAAGGCGAGCGCCAGGACCCCGTTGTGCTCGTAGCAGTAGCCGCCGCGCCCGCGCTCCACGAGCTTGCGGAACAGCGCGTCTGGGTCGAGGCTGATCGGGCGGCCCAGCTGGATGTCGAGGTTCTCGTACGGCATCGCGCCGACGTGGGCGCGGTGGACCCGCCTGAGCGCGTGCAGGGTCGGGCGACGCGGGGCCGTGACGCCCACGCGTTCGAGGTACGCGGCCAGCATCGCTGAGTCGAACACTCCTCGACCATAGCGCGAACGGCCACCGGCCGGGCCGATCGTGATAGGACCGGTATGCGAATCCTGTTGCGGCGTCCGGATACTCCTGGGACACCGGGATTGGTGCCGGTGTGGGATAGTGTCGCCAGCTTCTCGACTGCTCACCGCCGCCCTGAGAACACCGCCCTGCACAGCAATGCATTGCCCTGAAGGAGTCCCCCTATGGTCATGGGTCCGACCCACGCCATGTCCGGCGCCGCCTTGTGGCTCGCGGGATCGGCCGTCGCCGACATCGCGTTCGGCATCGACCAGTCCTCCGCGGAACTGGTCGTCGGCACGATCGTCGCCGCCGGCGCCGCGCTCTACCCCGACATCGACTGCGCCGGCAAGGTCACCGAGAACAAAGGCGGGTCCACTGTGGCCCGCTCGTTCGGCGTCGCCTCCCTGATGGTCGCCGAGGTCGTCGAACGGCTCTGCTACTGGTTCTACCTGCTCACCAAGTCCAAGAAGGACAAGCCCCGCAAGAACGGCCACCGCACGTTCACGCACACGTTCGTCCACGCCGCCCTCGTCGGCACCGGCACCGGCTACCTCGCGTACTGGTTCGGCAAGCCCGCGGTGGTCGCGATCCTGTTCGTCCTCACCGGTCTCGCCGTGCGCGGCCTGCTCGCCGAGACCGTCGAGAAGAAGGGGTGGATCGTCGTCACCGGCGTCTCCCTCGTCGCCGCCTACGGCATGTTCCGGCTCCTCCCCGAGGGCCGCGACTACTGGATCCTCGGCCTCGCCATGGGGATCGGCTGCTTCATCCACATCCTCGGCGACATGATCACCAAGATGGGCTCCCCCCTGTTCTTCCCCATCCCCATCCAGGGGCGCCGCTGGAAGGACGTCGGCCTGCCCAAGGCCATCGCGCTGCGCGCGGGCGGCAAGGAGGAGAACCGCATCCTCCTGCCGATCCTCACCGTCCTCGTCGTCATCGGCATGCTCTACAACCTGCCGGAGATCCAGGCGCTCATCTTCGACCAGGGCGGCCGCGGCGCCGCCAACTAGCGCTCGAATAATCACCGGCGCCCTGCGGGACGCCGCGAGGTAGACTCGACCGGTCGCCGGAACAGCCCCCCGTCAGGGCTGTCTCCGGCCATCCGTCGTGCCCGCGATCCGCCGGGCGGCACTCTTCTCGCACAGGGAGCCCGCGAATGTCCGAAGGCCAGCCGAAGCTCGCGAGCCTGCTCGACGCGGCCGCGCACGCCCCGAAGCTCGCGCGCCTCGCCGAACTGGCCTCCGGGTCCGACCGCCCGGTCGACGTCGTCGCCGTCCCCGGCGCGCGGCCCCTGGCCCTCGCCCAGGCCGCGCGGCACGCCGCCGGGCCGGTGCTCGCGATCACCGCGACCTCCCGCGAGGCCGAGGAGCTGGCCGAGTCCCTCGCGTCGTACCTCGCCGAGGACGACATCGCCTACTACCCGGCCTGGGAGACCCTCCCGCACGAGCGGCTCTCCCCGCGCTCCGACACCGTCGGCGCCCGCCTCGACCTGCTGCACCGCATCCACGCCGGGGACGTCCCGCGCGTCATCGTCACGCCCGTCCGCGGCGCCCTCCAGCCCCAGCTCAAGGGCCTCGGCTCGCGCGAGCCGGTGCACCTGCGCCGCGGCGACGAGACCGACCTCACCGACCTCGCCGCGCACCTGGTCGACCTCGCGTACGAGCGCGTCGACCTCGTTGAGAAGAGGGGCGAGTTCGCCGTCCGCGGCGGCATCCTCGACGTGTTCCCGCCGACCGCCCAGCACCCGCTGCGCCTGGAGTTCTTCGGCGACGAGGTCGACACCATCCGCGAGTTCTCCGTCGCCGACCAGCGCTCCCTCGACGCCGCCGCCGGGGACGAGCCCGCCGAGCTGCGCGCCGTCGCCTGCCGCGAACTGCTCCTCACCGACGAGGTCCGCGAGAAGGCCGCCGCGCTCGGCGAGACCTACCCCGGGCTCGCCGAGATGTGCGCGAAGCTCGCCCAGGGCATCCCCGTCGAAGGCATGGAGTCGCTCCTGCCCGCGCTCGCCGGGACCGGGAACCTGGAGCTGTTCCAAGAGGTCCTGCCGCGGGACGCGCTCGTCGTCGCCATCGAGCCCGAGCGCATCCGCACCCGCGCGCTCGACCTCGTCGCCACCTCGAACGAGTTCCTCGAAGCGTCCTGGGCCGCCGCCGCGGCCGGCGCCGAAGCGCCCGTGGATCTCGGGGCGGGCACGTTCCACGACCTCGCCGAGGCCCGCACGGCCGCGCTCGCGAAGGGCCAGCGCTGGTGGACGATCTCGCCGTTCGCCGTCGCCCCCGAGGACGCGATCGACGACGCCTCGGCCGCGGAGCTCGCCGCGATCACCGGCGAGCCGCTCTCCTACGGCACCGGCGTCGAGGACGACGGCGTCACCGTCGACCTCGGCTTCGCCGAATCCCCGCGCTACCACGGGAACACGGCCCAGCTCGTGGAGGATCTGCGCGCCTGGACCCGCGAGGGCCGCGCCGTCGCGGTCGTCTACCCGGCCCTCGGCGGCGCCGAGCGCGCCGCCGAGCAGCTGCGCGGCGAAGGCATCGGCGCGCACCTGGAGTCCGCGCCCGCGGACTTCGCGCGCGGCGAGGTCGTCGCGTGCGTCGGCACGCTCGCGCTCGGCTTCATCAGCGACCGGCTCGTCGCCGTCACGGCCGCGGACATCGCGGGCGGCAAGGCCCTCGCGGCGCAGCGGCCCCGCAAAGGCAAGGCCGCCAAGCGCAGGGGCGCGGTCAACCCGCTCGAACTCTCGCCCGGCGACTTCGTGGTCCACGACGCGCACGGCGTCGGCAAGTACGTGGAGATGGTGCGCCGCGCGATCGGCGGCGCCGAGCGCGAGTACCTCGTCATCGAGTACGCCGCGTCCAAGCGCGGCCAGCCCGGCGACCGCCTGTTCGTGCCGACCGACTCGCTCGACCAGCTCACCCGGTACGTCGGTGGCGAGCAGCCCACCGTCCACAAGCTCGGCGGCGCCGACTGGCAGAAGACGAAGCGCCGCGCCCGCAAGGCCGTGCGCGAGATCGCGGCCGAGCTGATCCAGCTCTACGCGGCCCGCCAAGCGGCCGAAGGGCACGCGTTCAGCCCGGACACGCCGTGGCAGCGCGAGCTCGAAGACGCGTTCCCGTACATCGAGACCCCCGACCAGCTCTCGGCGATCATCGACACGAAGGCCGACATGGAGGCCCGCGTCCCCATGGACCGGCTCGTCATGGGCGATGTCGGCTACGGCAAGACCGAGGTCGCAGTGCGCGCGGCGTTCAAGGCCGTGCAGGACGGCAAGCAGGTCGCGGTCCTCGTCCCGACCACACTCCTCGCCTCGCAGCACTACGGCACGTTCGTGGAGCGCATGGGCCAGTTCCCGGTGAAGATCAAGCAGCTGTCGCGGTTCCAGTCCGCGCGCGAAGCCGCCGAGATCCAGCGGGGCATCGCCGCGGGGGAGATCGACATCCTCGTGGGCACGCACCGGCTCCTCCAGGCCGAGACCCGCTTCAAGGACCTCGGGCTCATCATCGTCGACGAGGAGCAGCGGTTCGGCGTGGAGCACAAGGAGAAGCTCAAGGCCCTGCGCACCGCCGTCGACGTGCTCACCATGTCGGCGACGCCGATCCCCCGGACCCTGGAGATGGCCGTCACCGGCATCCGCGAGATGTCGCAGATCTCCACGCCCCCGGAGGAACGCCACCCGGTGCTCACGTATGTGGGCGCGTGGGAGGGCCGGCAGGTCGCCGCCGCGATCCGCCGCGAGCTGCTGCGCGACGGGCAGGCGTTCTACCTGCACAACCGGGTCGAGTCGATCGACCGGGCCGCGACGCGGTTGCGCGAGCTCATCCCCGAGGCCCGCATCGCGGTCGCCCACGGGAAGATGAGCGAGACGCAGCTGGAGCAGATCATGCAGGGCTTCTGGGAGGGCGAGTACGACGTGCTCGTCTCGACCACGATCATCGAGTCGGGCATCGACATCCCGAACGCGAACACCCTCATCGTCGAGCGCGCCGACCTCCTCGGCCTCTCGCAGCTGCACCAGATCCGCGGCCGCGTCGGGAGAAGCCGCGAGCGCGCGTACGCGTACTTCCTGTACCCGCCGGAGCAGCCGCTGTCGGAGACCGCGCACGAGCGGCTCGCCACGATCGCGCAGCACTCCGAACTCGGAGCGGGCATGTACGTCGCCATGAAGGACCTGGAGATCCGCGGCGCCGGGAACCTGCTGGGGGCCGAGCAGTCCGGGCACATCGCCGACGTCGGCTTCGACCTGTACCTGCGGATGGTCGGCGAGGCGGTGACCTCCTTCAAGGGCGGCGCCGAAGAGCCCCCGCCGCCCGTCAAGGTCGAGCTGCCGCTGGACGCGAACATCCCGTTCGACTACATCGAAGTGGAGCGGCTGCGCCTGGAGATGTACCGCAAGGTCTCCGAGGTCCGCGACGAGGCCGAGCTCGACGAGGTGCGCGAGGAGATGGAGGACCGGTACGGGCCCTCCCCCGAGCAGGTGCTCACCCTGTTCCACCTGGCGCGCTTCCGGCTCCTCGCCCGCCGCCACGGGCTCACCGACATCGCCTTGCAGGGCAAGAACCTCCGGTTCTCCACAGTGGATCTTCCGGATTCGAAGCAGCTGCGCCTGGGCCGCCACTACCCGGACGCGCACTACAAGGCCCCCGCGGGCCTCATCAGCGTCCCGCGGCCCACGACCTCCCGCGTCGGCGGCAAGCCCCTGGAGGGCCTCGCGCTCCTCCAGTGGTGCGCCGACCTCATCACCGACATCGTCCCGGAGGACGCACCCGTCCCGGCCTGACCCCTTGCGGGCTAGGCCTGCTCGAAGTAGAAGCTCTTGATGAAGCAGTCGCGGGGCTGCCCGATCGCGAACCGGACGCAGTCCACGAGCGACCGGGCGCCCAGCGCGTCGCCCGTCCCGCGCTCCTCGTCCCACGCCGGGCCGAGCGGGTCGGCGTCGTCGAAGTCCGGCGGGTACAGCGAGATCACGCGGACCCCGCTGGGCCGCAGGCGCTTCGACAGCACCTCCGTGAACCCGGCCTGCGCGGCCTTCGCCGCGTAGAACGCCTCGTGCGCGGCCGACCGGTGGTTCCCGTACTCGCCGCACCCCGACACCATCGTCACGATGTCGGGCCGCGGACTGCGCAGCAGCAGCGGCAGCACCGCCTTCGTCACCAGCACCGTCCCGGCCGCCCCCGCGGCGATCACCTCCGCGACCTGCTCGTCCGTCGCCTCGGTGAACCCGCCCGCGTCCAGGTACGGCGCACCGTTGTTCACGAGCACGTCCACCGCGTCGCTCGTCTCTGCGAGCGCTTCGGCGAACTCCCGCACCGACACCGAGTCCGCGAGGTCGCATTCGAACGCATGCGCCCGCCCGCCGACGTGCCGCACCTGCTGCGCCGTCTCCTCGGCCGCGTCGAACCGCCGCGCCGACACGAACACCTCCGCACCCTCGCGCCCCAGCGACACCGCCAGCGCCCGCCCGAACCCGCGCCCGCCGCCGGTGACGACCACCCGCAGCCCTGAGAACCCCATCGCGACCTCCGCATCCGTCTCCACCTCAGTGTCCTCACCCCCGCGGACGCGTCAAGTCCTCGGACCCGGTCCCGGGACCCCTGTACGCGCCCGCGCCCCGTGCCGCACAATGAGCCCATGGGCGCGGACTCCACGAGCACGCCGGCCGCGAGGCCGCTCACGGTGCGGCTGCTCATGGGCCTGCTCGTGCTCGGCTGGATCGACTTCATGGCCGTGCTCGTCCCCGAGTACTTCGCGTGCGGCCCGCACGACGCGCAGTGCGGGCGCATGGGGTACACGAGCCCGGCGTTCCTCACGGCGGCCGTCGTCGCCGCCTCGGGACTCCTGGTGTACGCCTTCGGGATCTGGCACCGCCGCGCCTGGGCCTGGTTCCTCGCGGTCGTCACCACCGGAGTGCCCGCGATGGTCCTCCTCGCCGACCCCGACTCGTGGCTCGCGGCCCCGCCGCTCGAAAAGCTCGCGGGCGTCCTCGACCTCGCCTGCCTCGGTGCGCTCGTCTCGCCCCCCGTGTGGCGCTGGGCCGGGCCGCGGGCCCGCGGCGACTGAAAACCGGTTCCCCACCAGCGGCTCCGCGGACGTACCCTGGAGTCAGCCCAGTGTTTGGAGCTCCCGTGAACAGCCCCGTCGCTTCCGGCCCCGCACCGCTGTACGACAAGCCGCATTCGGTCGACCTCGCCCAGGTCATGATGGTGTTCCAGTACTTCATGCTGGTCAGCGTCAGCCTCGGGCTCGGGCCGCGCCTGCTGCGCTGGGTCGAGTCCCGCACCGCCGACGTCCCCGGCGTCTCCGAACTCGAACAGGCCCTGCCCGTCGGCACGTCCTTCCCCATCGCGATCGTCCTGCCGCTCATCGCGCTCCTGACGATCCCTTACGCGGCCATCGTGTTCCAGCTCGGCCGCGGCCGCCGCTGGGCCCGCACGTTCGCGGTCGTCTTCGCAATCACGAACACCGCGATCGGCATCATCGGGGTCTCGCGGACCTACGGCGACATCACCGCGCTCGTCATCGCCCCGATCTGGATCGCCATGGGGCTGAGCATCCTCGGCGGCCTCGCCTCCCGCACCGGCCGCCAGTGGTTCCGCCAGGACGGCTGGGCGCCCTGGTACGCCCGGTACGAGATGGACCAGCTCGAACACCGCCGCTCGGGGCGCCGCAGCGTGCCCGCGGGCGACGAGGACAGCGCCGACTGAGACGCATCGCACAACTACTTCCTGTCATGGATTCCGGCGCCGCCCCGTTCAGAGTCCGAGCCAGCCAGACAGGAGTGAGACCATGAACCCGAAGCACCGCATCACCGTCCTCGGCGCCGGATACGCCGGAGCGTGGACCGCGGGCAACCTCGCCCGCCGCCTGCACCACGACGACGTCGAGATCACCGTCGTCAACGCCGCGACCCTCTTCGTCGAGCGCCTGCGCCTCCACGAACTCGCCGCCGGGCACCCGATGCCCGAGCACGAACTCGCCGAGGTCTTCGCGGGCACCGGCATCCGGCTGCGGATCGCCCGCGTCACCGCCGTCGACGCCGACGCCCGGACGGTCACCCTCGAAGACGAGCGCGGCACCGAGCGGCTCGAATACGACACGCTCGTCTACGCCCTCGGCAGCACCGCCGCCGTCGACGGCACGCCCGGCGCCGAGGAGCACGGCCACCACGTCGCCTCCCGGCCCGCCGCGCTGAAACTCAGGGCCCGCCTCGACGAACTCGACGGCGAGGGCCGCGTCCTCGTCGTCGGCGGCAACCTCACCGCGATCGAGGCCGCCACCGAGATCGCCGAGGCCCGGCCCGGCCTCCGCGTCGCCGTGGCGACCAGGGGCGAACTCGGCGGCTGGCTCGGCCCCAAGGCCCGCCGCCACCTGCTGAAGGCCTTCGACCGCTTCGGCATCGAGATCCACGAGCACACCCGCATCGCCGAGGTCACCGCCGCGGGCGCCCTCACCGGCCACGGCCGCCTCCTCGCCGCCGACGCCACCGTCTGGGCCGCCGGGTTCGCGGTCCACCCCATCGCCGCCGCCAGCGGCCTGGCGGTGCGGCCGGACGGCCGGATCACCGTGGACCGCCAGATGCGCTCGGTCTCCCACCCCGACGTCTACGCCGTCGGCGACGCCGTCTTCACCATCGGCGACAACGGCCTCCCGCTCCAGATGTCCTGCGCCTCCGCCGGATTCACCGGAAAGCAGGCCCTCCAGGCGATCATCGGCGACCTCACCGGCACCGAGATCAGCCAGACCTCGCTCGCCTACTACGGCAACCACATCAGCCTCGGCCGCAACGACGCGATCCTCCAGATCGTCAACGGCGCCCGCACCACCTGGGCGCTGACCCGCGGCCCCGCGAACGCGTACAAGAAATTCGTCGTCAAAGGCAGTATGTGGGGAACCCTGCACCCGACCTTCACCCTGCCGGTCCGCAGGCACCGGACCGCCGCCGCGGCCGCGCGGACCGCCCCGTCGGTCCCCGCATAGGGTCGTCCGATGGACTCCGCCGCCACGGCGCGCTTCGAGGCCCTCCGCTCCAGGATGGCCTCGTTGGCGTACCGCCTGCTCGGCTCGGCCGCCGACGCCGAGGACGTCGTCCAGGACGCGTTCCTGCGCTGGCAGGCCGCCGACCGCGACTACGTCGAGGTCCCGGAGGCGTGGCTGACCAAGGTCGTCGCCAACCTCGCGCTCGACCGGCTCCGCTCCGCCTACGCCCGCCGCGAACGCACCGTCGGCTCCTGGCTGCCCGAACCCCTCCTGGAAGGCGATCCGATGCTAGGGCCACTGGACACAGTGGAGCAACGAGAATCAGTGACCATCGCGGTCCTCCTCCTGCTGGAGAGGGTCCCACCGGTCGAACGGGCCGTCTACGTCCTGCGGGAAGCCTTCTCCCACTCCCACAAGGAGATAGCGCAGATCCTCGACATCACCGAGTCCGCGAGCCAGCAGCACGCCCTGCGCGCCCGCCGCCGTGTGCGCGCCGCACCCCGCGCCGAAGTCGACCGCGCCGCCGCCCGCGAGATCGTCGAGGCCTTCGTCTCCGCCGCGGCCTCCGGCCGCACCGACCGCCTCGTCGCCCTCCTCACCGCCGACGCCACCGGCCTCTCCGACGGCGCCGGCCTCTCCGCGACCCTCATGTCCCTCACCGGCGCCGAGAACCTCGCCCGCGTCATCCGCGGCGGCTTCAAACCCACCCCCGCCAAACGCCGCCTCGCCGGAGGCGCCCCCGCCTTCCATGCCGCCATCGTCAACACCAACCCCGCCGTCATCGCCACCGTCGACGACCGCGTCATCGGCGCCGTCATCCTCACCACCACCCACGGCCTCATCACCACAGCCACCTCAATAGCCGCCCCCACCCGCCTCCACCGCCTCACCAGAACCTGGCGGACCACCCCGCAAGAAGCACCCCCGCTCATCGCGAAGTGGTAACGCCGAACCCGAACAGCTCCGTGGGCCGGCCAATCAGGCCAAAGCGATCGGCCGTCGCATGCCGTGCTGCATACGATGACGCGTTGTTCCATGAGAACAGGACCGCTCCTACCGACCGGCTTGATGATCGACGAATGGGACCGTGTTCGGACGGTGATCCTGGACCATGCGATCCAGACCAACGAGGCTGCCCGCTGCGCGACGCTGCTGCTGTTCCTAGCAGCGATCGAGGGCCCGGTTAGCTGGTGGCTTCGTCCTCGCTATCGACGGTCAGCCCGTCACTCTGACCTCGCCCCACGGTCGCCCCTGCGCAGCATCCTCCGCCGCGAGGTCGAAGCGGCGGTCTGGAACCATCCATTCGGTGAGCCGTCACCAGTTGGCATCGGCCGCCGACGTCGGCTGCTCCCGATATGGAATGAGATCTGCCGCTTTCCTGGCGAGCTCGGCCTGGCCGTACTCCGCATAGATCCCTGAGAGCATTGTGCCCACAGTGGATCGAGCATCCTCTGCCGACGAAGCAAGGAACCATACGAGGTCTTGGCCGATTTTGAGATTTTCGGGATCGTGCTCGGGGTTGAGCTGTCGTTCCACCCTGTAAATGAGATCGGCTTTCTCCGGAAGCTGCTCTATCTCATCCTGATGGCGAGCGAGCCACCACATCGTTGCTCCACGGTGATCCTCGAACACCTTGCCGAGGAACTCGATCCGTCGGCGCAACCGCTCATTCTCAAGCTCTTCGCGGTAGCCCTCATGGATGATGTCCATCTCGGCCTCGTCGACCTGGACTCCGAGG
Organism: Glycomyces artemisiae; assembly: GCF_003002955.1. Classification (GTDB taxonomy): domain Bacteria; phylum Actinomycetota; class Actinomycetes; order Mycobacteriales; family Micromonosporaceae; genus Glycomyces; species Glycomyces artemisiae. The sequence continues at coordinate 292,822 of NZ_PVTJ01000006.1, read as the reverse complement.
CACTCGCCCCAGACGGCGAACCGGCCGTTGACGTTCAGGGGAGAGCGAAGCGCTCGGGTCAGCTCGTACTTGAGCTGGTCCTTGCGGGTCAGCGGGAACTGTGAGGAAAGCTCCTTCAGCGTCTCATAGAGGGCAGCCTCGACACTTCCAGGACGGGGCCTGACCCCTCTCGGAGTCCGCGAGGTCTCGGCATATCGGTACTCGATATCGCAGGAGAACTGAAAATGTAGATGAGAACTGGGAAGATGCAACGTCGCAATCTGCGTCATCGGTGCTTGGGATTGGACCTGCTGGCCGGGATCCTCGATCTCGACAGGTCCGCCGCGCCGACGGAGGAGCTGCCATCCGCCGAACGCCGCGGCACCGGCCAGTAGGAGCAGGATCAGCAGGAAACCTGAAAAGGTCATCGAAGGTGCACCTCGATTTCAAAGAGTCGTTTCATGAGCAGCGCGGACAACCGCGATTCGAGGGGGAGGGCACCGATGGCGGGGGCGGAGAGCAGGGACGCCGCTCGGGAGAGCCTTCCGAGACGCCGGTACTGCCCCGGTACCGCGTTCGCAGGCATCAGCGCCATCGCCTCGCCGTTGAACGGCCCGATCCTGGCGGCGGCCGCGAGCCACGTCTTCAGGACCCGGGCGATGAGCGGAGGGGAGTCCTGATCCAAGATCTGAGCCCAGAACGCAGCGATATGGCCGGACCGGTCCCCAACAAGTTCTTCAGGTCCGCTTTGCAAGCGCCGCAGCATGTCGTGGTCCGCGAACGCCTCGTAGAAAATGCCCGGGACTGCTTCGCAGAGGAAACTAGAGGGCTGCATGCAGATTGCGAGATACCCGAGGAAGTCGACGGGAGACAAGTGGTTTGGAGCCTGCTGGACGATCACCTTCCGCGCGGCCATGCGAACTTCGCTGTGAGGAGAATCGGCCAGGTGCCGTATCCGCGTCAACGCCGAGTCGGTGTCCGACGCCAGATATCGCTCATCTCCGCACGCGGCTACGACGGCCAGTTGCACAGGTGCGGAAGCGCTTCGGCTCCAGATGTAGAGCCTCCGCTTAACGCCCGGCCCGATGTCTGAATTGAGGACACCTGCGACGAGGAGTTCGACGGCGAGCCCCCGGATCTCGGACATGATACTCTCCGCCATCGCATGGGCCCGGTCCAGCAGGAACGCCGGATTCCGGTCATTCTTGGCGAGTTGATAAACCCGGTTGGGCAGCATTCCGAACCTCGCAGCCCGCCATTCGCCCGGTCTTGCCAGGAGACGGTCGAGCCAGGACGCCAGAGGACCACGCCACTGCGGATACTCCTCCCAGACGTACGGAAGCACCGAATCTCCCAAGTGCACGTCGATGAAGCGCGAGTCAGTCAGCCGGAACACCTCGCCGATGGCCCTGATCCGCTGCGTGAGCCCCTGGTCGTCCATCGGATCGATAGCCCAACCGGTGCCGCGGACCTCTGCTGCAAGACCGTCCGCCGCACCGATCAGAGTCTCCGCGGGCGAGGTCTCCAGGGCTGCGGCCGCAACCAGTATTGCGCGGCCGTCGGCGTCGAGGCGATTGCCCGTCATCTCCTGGAGGATCCGGGGCCGTTTTCCGAGCGCGTGGTCGATCAGTTCACCGAACTGTTCCGGCGTCAGGTCGCGCTGCGCTTCGTTGAGGATCTCTGCGATCTGACGGGCCCGAGGAGGCCAAGCTGTCCGGAGCGGTTTGCGGAAGTACTCCTCTGAAGCCCGAACCGCGACGAACGCCGCTTCGCCGGCCTTGTAATAGTGCTCGAACACTCGGTCGGGCGTCAGACATCTAAGCGTGAAGATCGACCCCTCACAATCCCCCTCCAGCTCAACGCCGAAGCGCTCCTCGACGGCGATCACGAGGTAGCGCTCATGTCGATCGAGAAGCTGCTTGATTCGCGGGACGAGCTTCGAGACCTCGGTCTCAAACTCCGTATTCCGTGACATGTCCAGGACGAAGACCACTGGTCCGCCCTTGCGGTCCATGTCTCGGTGGAGTTCTTCACTATTCGTCGAGGTGAGGGCCTGAACTCTGACGTTCAACCGCTGAGCGAGCACTCGGGCCCGAAGCCACACTGCAGTCGTCAGACCTGTACGGCGGGCGCCCGACAGCACCAGAAGCCGCGTGTCAGTGAGTGCCTGCAAATGCAGGTCGCGGTCGGGAGGCGACAAGACGTCGTTCAGATCCTCTTCTGAGAACCCGCTACCGGCGTCCTCTTCGATACTGGATTTGAGGGCGTCTTCGGCCAAGACAGCGTCGATGCGGACGTGCATGTCGCGGTTTGCGTGCAGATAGTCGCCTTGGATGTTGGCGCCGATCCACTCGCCACCGGCCGAGCCGGGTTGTGAGCTCCGTGTCCTCGGCTTCGGCCATGCGGAGGGGAGTCGATAGAACTCCGGCGGTCGTCCCTTGGCGTCGTTCACGGACGGTCGTCCCGCTCCCAGAACGGCCGGTGGCGCTCCTCGTCGTCCGAACGCGTCGACTTGTCGATGTACGCGTCTCGCTCGGCGGTGAAGTTGTCTCCATTGATGTAGTTCGTGGTGTGCGATCGGTCCTGCCCGCGGTGGTCCTCGGAGTTGTCGACCTGGACGCGACCCCCAGAGACCACGCCGAACGCGCCCTTGCCCGAGACGTCACCTGTGCTGAGCGGGGCTGAAGGGCGGTCGGCCTCGTATCGGGGCCCGTCGGACGGCTTGTCGGCCCGGTGCCGAGCGCGGTACCGCTCCTCCAGCGGAGGTTGGTTGCGCATCTCGGCCTCGATGGAGTCCGTATCATCGAGATTAAGGAGACCCGCTGAAAGCAGTTTTCCTGACGGTGACGGGACATGCATGAACGCGGTGGCGTGATAGTGCTTCTCCTTGATGTCGATTTCCATCTTCACGAATTCACTCGCTCTGAGCCACAGCGGATTGCGATCGACAGTGGAGTCCATAACGGTCTGCGTCACCGCTACGACCAGGTAGGTGGCGTGGGGGTCCGACTGCTTGAGCAGCCTCCTCGTCGGTGCGGCATCGGCGATACGGCAGGCGTCGATGATGGTCCGACCCGGTGCGACGTCAATGCGGGGATCGTCGGTCTTTTCGACCGGTCCGACCGAGACGCCCATACGCATCCGAATGCAGAAGCCCTCACTTCGGTGCAGCTCGCGCAACTCGCCTTGGAGCGCCGACGGCACGCGGTCCGTGATTTTCCCGAGATCCGGCTGAGGGAAGCCGAGAACGAGCCCGTCTCCGCCGTTTTGCATGAAACGAGGGTTCTCATAGAGCTGCGACAGGTCGGCCCGATCGAAGGCACGGTGCACTGCATCGCGGAAATGCGTTGCGATTCTCGTGCCTTCAGCGTCGGTGAATCGGCTAAAGCCCTCGATATCGAGGGCGACGACGGTCAGGAACTCCTGCGCAGCCGGATACGGGGTGGAGGGCATGCGATTGACCTCTTCTTCTGCCTGTGAGTGGACAGCTTTGATACTGAGTCAGATCGCCGATGGCGAATGTCCAACGTTGGACACATGAGAGAGTGTCAAGTATCACAGTTAGGTTCGGCTGGCGCGGCGCGCGAGCGCGGCTCGGTCGAGCACTTCGAGCAGTCCTCGACCGATGCGGATGAAGCCGGCGTCCCGCCAGTTCGCGAGCAGCCGGGTGACCGAACTCCGGGCCACGCCGAGTGCATCCGATATTTGCTGCTGTGTCATGGGAACCGCTGCATCATTGCGAACCGGATCGGCGTTGAGGATCTCCATCAGGAGCAGCGCCATCCGCTGTTCGGTCTGGAGGTTGCTCGCCTGCCAAAGCCGCTTGGGAATCTGCCTGTACTTGTGGAGGATGTACTGCTGCAAGGCTTCCTCAAGGCCGAGGCGACGAATCGCGGCATCGAAGGAGCCGGGTGTGAAGACCACGGTTTCGCAATGTTCGAGCGTCCACACCGTCGCCATATGTGCACCATGGTCCTGCTGTGCATACTCCCCGAGAAGGTCTCCGGGCCCGCGGATCGCCATAAGGACTTCGTGTCCGCCGGGTTCGGTGTACGAGATCCGCACTCTGCCGTTTACAAGGGCGTAGACGCGTTCGCTGATTGCGCCCTGGTCAAGAAGTCGACTTCCGGCCTTACATGAGCTTCGGCTGCCGTTCGTGAGCATCGCGTTCCAGGATTGGACGCCGGTGAGGGCCAGGAAACCGCGGTTATGGAGAGCTTGTGAAGGTGTTGTCACTCAACGTTCCTATCCGTCGGCAATCCAACTTGCTGTCGGAAACCTGACACCTCTCATGTGAAAGCGAAGATATGTCGTTGTGCCGGTACGCGGTGTGCCGGCCTCGGGTGGGCGGATTGTGGAGCGTTTGCTTGTGAGGTTAAGGTCACAGGGGCTGTCGATCGGGCGGCCTTGGCAATGAAGGGGAGTGCTGTGCGCACACTGAGACTGGCGGGTGTCGCCGCGGTCGGGCTGCTCGTGCTGGGGGCCTGCGGGAGTCAGCAGGGGGCGGCGCTGTTCGTCGGGGACGAGCGGGTGCCCGAGTCCACGATCGACGGTTACGTGACGACGATCGCGGACTTCCGCGAGGAGCAGGGCGAGGACCTGAGCGTCTTCGACTACTCGGGCGACCGGGAGCAGGTCGTCGTGTACGTGCTGTACTCCGAACTGGGCCACGCCATCGGGCTCGACCCGGTGGACGGCGCGGGCGCCGACGAGCTGGAGACCATCGCGCTCGAAGCGGAGCAGTACTTCCAGGCGCTCGTGGCCGAGTCCGAGCCGCGGCCGCTCACCGAAGACGAGGTCGCGCGCATCGCCGAGGCCGCGCAGACCGATGCGAACGTCGCCGGGTACAGCCAGGAGGACCTGGAGCTCCTCGCCGGGTTCACCGACGACCTCGCCGCGTACGTCGAGGAGTACGACATCTCCGTGAACCCCCGCTACGGCGACTTCGACCTCAGCCCGCTCCCCTCGGTGTTCCCCGTCGAGGTCCCGCAGCGTTGAGCACCGTCACCTGGCTCCTGACCTCCCCTCGCATCCCCGCCGGACTCCTCACCGTCGAGGCGTGGGACGCCCTGCAAGAGGCCGAGGCGGTGGCCGCGTTCGACGAGACGCCCGCCGTGGCGGCGATCCGCGACGCCGGGATCGACGTCGACATCGTCGAGGACGCCGCCGAGTTCCTTGAGGAGGGCGGCGTCTGGATCGTCGGCGAGGACGGCGACGAGGAGCTGCGCGAAGCGCTCGCGGAGTACGTCGCGGGCGGCGAGGTCGAGCTCGAAGTCGTCTACGGCTCTTGGGATCCGCCCGGCGCGCGCCTGCTCGACCTCGTCGAGGCCGTCGCGCGCCTCCACGCCGAGGACGGCTGCCCGTGGCACCGGGCCCAGACCCACCGGAGCCTGGGCCCGTACCTGCTGGAGGAGTCTTACGAGGTCCTCGACGCGATCGCCGGGGGCGACCCCGACGAACTGCGCGAGGAGCTCGGCGACCTGCTGTTCCAGCCGCTCCTGCACGCGTCGCTCGCGGAGGACTTCGACATCGACGACGTCGCGGGGGACCTGGTGGAGAAGATCATCCGCCGCCACCCGCACGTGTGGGGCGACGCCGACCCCGACGACCTGTACGAGCACTGGAACGAGGCCAAGGCCGCCGAGAAGCCGCACCGGGACCACCCGGCCGACGGCGTCTCCCGCCAGCTGCCCTCGCTCGCCCTGGCCGCCAAGGTCATCGAGCGCTTCAGCGACCAGGGCGAGCCGCTGGAGCTGCCGGAGCTGCCCGACGGGATGAAGCTCGCGCCGGAGGACGTCGGGGACTTCCTGCTCGCCGCCGTCAGCGCCGCACGCCAGGCCGGAGTCGATCCCGAACTCGCACTGCGCCATGCGATCACCGAGCGCGCCGGGCTCGAACGCCTTGACCCGCAAGGGCACGGCGCCGACGACGAGGCCGAGTACGAGACCGAGTACGAGGACGACGAATACGATGACGAGGCCGAGACCTCCGAAGGCGGGCGCCGAGTATAGACGCAACCGCGATTCTGTGCGGAAAACTTCACAATATCGTTCTGTTGGGCTTAACAATCAGTCCGATCTTTGTTACGGTCGTCCCCATGCCATCCGGTGACGCAAGTGTTCCGAGCCCGGCAGGGGCCGACACCCAGGTCAAAGAACCGGGCGGCCCCGCGGGGCCGCCCGATCCGGGCTCCCCGACCCGTTTTCACCTGGGCTCGCCGAGCCCGGCGGACGGGGGCCCGATGGAACGGCTCGCCCGTGAATCGGGGGGCCTCGACGTGAACAGCAGGTACGCCTACCTGCTGTGGTGCCGCGACTTCGCGGACACCAGCGTCGTCGCTCGCGCGGGAGACCGCCTGGCGGGCTTCATCACCGGATACCGGCGCCCGGCCGCGCCCGACACGCTCTTCGTGTGGCAGGTGGCCGTGGGCCCGGACTTCCGCAGGCGCGGACTGGCATCGCGCATGCTCGGCCACCTGGCCGAGACCGTGCGCGCCCAAACCGGGGTCCGCTTCGTCGAGGCGACCGTGACCCCCGACAACAAAGCGTCGATGCACTTGTTCGAGTCGTTCGCGCAGGCGAACGACGCGGACTTGACGCGCGACGTGCTGTTCTCCGAGCACGAGCTCGGCTCCGGACACGAACCCGAAGTGCTGCACCGCATCGGGCCGCTTGCGCGCCCGATCGGAGTGATCGGTGGGCCGCTGCGCCCGGACCGAGCGCTCGGTGGGCCGCTGACGCCCCCGGGCGGCACGACGGGCCGCGCCCGGGACTGAGTTCGCCCGCCCTACCCGGGCACCGACAAGCGCCGGCCCGGGTAAGCGCCCGTCCGCACCTGCGGACGGGGAGCGGAGGACCGCTGAACAGGCCGACCCAGAGAGACTCATGCAGGTTTTCGAACAGGTCGAATCAGAAGTCCGCTCCTACTGCCGCAACTGGCCCACGGTGTTCTCCACCGCGAGGGGCAGCCGCATCACCGACGAGCAGGGAAGATCCTATGTGGACTTCTTCGCCGGTGCGGGCACCCTCAACTACGGCCACAACCACCCGGCGCTCAAGGAGGCGCTCCTCGCCTACCTGACCGAGGACAACGTCGTGCACACGCTCGACACGTACTCGACCGCCAAGCGCCGGTTCCTCGAATCGTTCCGCGACCTCGTGCTCGCGCCGCGGGGCCTCGACTACAAGGTCCAGTTCCCCGGCCCCGCGGGCAACAACGCCGTCGAGGCCGCGCTCAAGCTGGCCCGCAAGTACACCGGCCGCGAAACGGTCGTGTCGTTCACGAACGGCTTCCACGGGATGACCCTCGGGGCCCTCGCGGTCACCGGGAACTCCATGAAGCGCGGCGGCGCGGGCGTGCCGCTCAACAACGCCGCGACCATGCCGTACGACAACTACATGGACGGCCGCACGCCCGACTTCCTCTGGCTGCGAAGCCTCCTGGAGGACCCGGGCTCGGGGCTCGACCGGCCCGCCGCGGTCATCGTGGAGACCGTCCAGGGCGAAGGCGGCGTCAACGTCGCCTCCGACGCGTGGCTGCGCGGCCTCGAAGCGGTGTGCCGCGAGCACGAGCTGCTGTTCATCGTCGACGACATCCAGATGGGCTGCGGGCGCACCGGGCCGTTCTTCTCCTTCGAGCGCGCCGGGATCAGGCCCGACATCGTCACGCTCTCGAAGTCCTTGTCCGGCATGGGACTGCCGTTCGCGCTCACGCTCATGAAGCCGCACCTGGACGTGTGGGAGCCCGGCGAGCACAACGGCACGTTCCGCGGGTTCGCGCCCGCGTTCGTCACGGCCCAGGCCGCGCTGGAGACGTTCTGGCGCGACGACGACCTCACCGCCGCGGTCGACGACCGCGCCGCGTGGCTCGACGGCGAGCTGAACGGCATCGCCGAGTCCCATCCCGAGCTCGGCATCACCACGCGCGGCCGGGGCCTCGCCCGCGGCCTGGTCTTCACCGAGCCCGCGCACGCCGGGCAGGTCTGCCAGGAGGCGTTCGCGAACGGCCTGCTCATGGAGACCTCCGGCGCCGAGGACGAGGTCGTCAAGCTCCTCCCGCCGCTCACGACCACCAGGGACGACTTCGAGGAGGGCATCGGCATCGCCCGCGAAGCCGTCGCGACCGTTGCGAAGGAACACGAAGCGAGGAACGCCGCATGATCGTCAGAAGGCTCCAGGACCTCATCGGCACCGAAGCGGACGTCGAAGGCGGCGACCGCGACCGGGCCGCCGGGACGTGGCGCTCGCGCCGCCTGCTGCTCGCCGGGGACGGGACCGGGTTCTCCCTGCACGACACCGTCCTCTACGCGGGGACCTCCACGACCATGCACTACGCCAACCACGTCGAGGCCGTCTACGTCATCGAAGGGTCCGCGAAGCTCCGCGACCTGGAGAGCGGCGAGGTCCACGCGCTCGCGCCGGGGACGATGTACGTCCTCAACGGACACGAGCGGCACACCCTCGACGTCGAAGAGGACCTGCGCTGCGTGTGCGTGTTCAACCCGCCGGTCACCGGCCGGGAGGTCCACGACGCCGACGGCGTGTACCCCCTCATCACCGAAGAACCCTGACGGAACGCGCCGCATCCGCTGCGGCGCAGAGAGGAACGAACGACCATGTCGCCCACCGACCTCTATCCGACGCGCCGGTTCGACGAACCGCGCCTGATCTACCGCACCGAGGACCCCGCCGTCTGGGGCGGGGCCGCCGACGGGCCGCTCACGCAGCGGCACCTCGACGGGCACACGCAGCACGGCTTCACGCCCGTGGAGCAGCTGCTCACCCCGTCCGAGCTCGCCGCGGCGCAGAACGAGATCGAGCAGCTCCTCCACGACCCGTCCCTGGCAGGGGACGAGCGGGTCGTGCGGGAGCGGACCACCGACGAGGTGCGCTCGGTCTTCGACGTCCACAAGATCTCGCCGTTCTTCGCCGCGCTCATCCGCGACGAGCGGATCGCCGGGGTCGCGCGCCAGATCCTCGGCTCCGACGTGTACGTCCACCAGAGCCGGATCAACTACAAGCCCGGCTTCGGCGGCGCGCCCTTCGAGTGGCACTCGGACTTCGAGACCTGGCACGCCGAGGACGGCATGCCGCGCATGCGCGCGGTGAGCCTGTCGCTCGCGATGACCGAGAACTACCACTTCAACGGCTCGCTGATGATCATGCCGGGCTCGCACCAGACGTTCGTGTCGTGCATCGGCGAGACGCCCGCCGACAACCACAAGGCCTCGCTGGTGAAGCAGGAGATCGGCACGCCCGACCAGGCGTCGCTGCGGCTCCTCGCCGACAAGTACGGCATCCACCAGTTCACCGGCCCCGCCGGGTCGGCGGTCTGGTTCGACTCGAACTGCATGCACGGCTCGAACGGGAACATCACGCCGTTCCCGCGCTCGAACCTGTTCATCGTGTTCAACGCCGTCGACAACTCGCTGGTCGAGCCGTTCGCGGCCGACCGGCCGCGCCCCGAGTACCTCGGCTCGCGCGACTGGCAGGTCCTCAACTAGCCGTCCCCTGGACGCCTCGGTGAGGACCGGGGGACCCCGCGTCCCCTGGCAGGGCGTGGCGCGGCCTCGGCTCCGGTGGAGCCGGGGCCGCATCGCGTCCGCGACGGCCGCCCCGCTCGCCGAGGTGCGGCCTCACGCCCGCGCTCGGCGCCTCACTCCGCGAGGACCGGCTCCGCGTCCGCGTCGTACACCGGCGCCGGGAGCGCCGCGACGATCGCCGTCAGCTCCTCCGCGGTGAGCCCGAAGTCCGGGTCCTGGAACGAGATCCGCATCATGACCGCCCAGCCGTCCGGGTCGACCACCGTGACCTCGTACTCGCCCTCGAACCACGGCTCGTCGATCCCCATCTCGGGATCCGCGTCGTGCTCGACGCGCGTCTCAGCGACGTACGCGGTGCCGCCGCCCCCGACCCCGGCCTCGGTGCAGTCGCCCCGGCGGCAGTCGGAGAGGTACGGCCCGTCGGCGTCGGCGTCGCCGAAACCGGCCACCCAGCCGCCGGGCAGCGTGTACACCAGGTCGAACGGCACGGGCGAGGACTCGCCCTCGACCGGCATCTCGCCGTTCATCACGTACTCGCGCAGCGCCACCTCGCCGTCGCGCACGGGGTCGGCCGGGTCGAGCTCGGGCATCACCCACGGCTCGAACACCACCGCCCCCGGCACTCGGTCGGCGAGCACCGTCCCGGCGTCCACGGCGGTCGCCAGCGCGCCGTCCTCGGCCCACGGCCGCCACGAGTCGTCCGACGCGAGCCATCCCGGAGGCACGTCCACGACCTCCCCGACGCCGTGCAGGTCCGCCGTGTCGAAGTCCGTCTCCGGCATGGCGAGGACCGCGTCGGCGAACCGGCCCGCATCGACGGCGACCTCGCCGTGGCCGTCGACGTCGCAGCCGTCCCAGGAGGCCCGGAGCCCGGACCCGTTGGGGTAGACCACGGCCGCGTGCAGCTCGCAGCCGTCGGCGGCGGTGTAGAGGACCCGGCCGTCGTCGAGTCCGGTCCGCTCGAACTCGTCCGCGTCGTCGTCGATGAGGTGCTGCGGGAAGTACTGCTCGCCCGTGGGCCCCGGCTCGTCGGTCCAGCCGCCCGGCAGCAGCGCCTCCACGTCGAGCAGGACCCGGCCGCCGGCGCCCTCCTCGTCAAGGCCGATCTGGACCGACGCGAGGTAGCTGTAGAGCTGCACCTGGCCGTAGTTCCCCGGGCTGGTGTGCCCGCTGAACGCGAGCTCGCCCCTGTCGGCGACGTACTGGAGGTCCTGCGCGGCCTCCTCGGGGCTCACGCCGTGCTCCTCGGCGTACTCCTGGATCTCCTGCGCCGTGGGCTCGTACATGACCGTCGTGAAGTCGGACTCCTGGAACAGGCCGGTCTCCAGCAGCAGCGGGGCGAACGCGTCCCGTGCGGCGTCGGTGAGCGCCTGCGCGGTCTCCTCGTCGCTGAAGCCCTCCTCCCCGGGCATCGGGTAGCCCGACAGGGCCGGGTCCGGGTCCTCCCCGGCCGCGGGCGGGTCGTCGACCAGGAACCCCGGCAGGCCCGCGATCGACAGGGCCAGCACCCCCGCGATGGCGGCGACGCCGGTCGCGGCCGCGCTCGCGAGGGCCGCGCGGTGGCGGCGGCGCGCCTTGTATCCGTCGCTGACGATGCGGTCGAGGTCGAACGAGCCGGACGGCGGCTGCTCGGGCATGAGCTCCCGGAGCACCGCGCCGGGGTCGTCTTGCAGATTCATGGTGGTTCGCTTCCTTCCGCTACGCCCGGGCAGGCACGGCGGCGTCGGTGAGGAGTTCGCGCATCTTCGCGATTCCCTTGGCGCACTGGCTCTTCACGGTTCCCGCGGAGCAGCCCATGGCCGCCGCGGTCTCGTCGACCGACAACTGCTCCCAGTACCGCAGGACCAGCGTCGCCCGCTGCCGCGGCGGCAGCCGGTCCAGCGCCGCGGCGAGTTCGAGCCGCACGTCGACCTCCTCCTGGGGGCGGTCGAGCCGCCGCACCGGCAGCTCGTCGCTGGCGCGCTCGCGGCGCACCCACGACAGGCGGCGGTGCGAGAAGTACACGTTCGTGACGATGCGCCGCACGTACGCGGGCGCCCCGCCGGGCTCGACGCGCCTCCACGCGGCGAACATCTTCGTCAGGGCCTTCTGCACGATGTCGTCGGCCTCGAACCAGTCCCCGCACAGCAGGTAGGCGTACCGCCGCAGGCTGTCGCGCTGGGCGATCGCGAAGGAACGGAACTCGGCCTCTTGCTGCTCCTCGGTCTCCACTGGGCCTCTTTCACATGACGGGTAGGGGCCCGGCCCCGCGCACGGTGGTGGATGGCGACGCGGCCCGGCACGCTGAATACGCGGCCGGGCCGGACGCGGTTGCCCGGTGTGGGAGGTTTTCTCCGTCTCGCGGCCGAGCCCTCTGCGCCGCTAGGAGATCGCCGCGCGGGCCGTCCGCAGCGCCCGCACCGACGCGGTGCACACGAGGATCGACCCCGCCGCCGACGCCGCGGTCAGGGCGGCCCAGGCCCCGGTCGGCCCCTGCCCGTCGGCGACCATCGCGATGAGGGCCGAGCACCCGAGCGCGGTGGCGATCTGGACCAGGCCGAGGAGGCCGCAGAGGCGGGCGGCCCGGCGTTCGAGGTGGCCGGTGAGCACGAGCGCGGCCGCGCCGAACGCGACGGCGGTCGCGGCGTCGACCACGCGCGCCAGGAGGGTCGCGGCCAGCCCGGGGTCGCCGTCGCCGCCGAACACGTCCCACATGATCGTCATGGCGGGCAACGCGATCAGGAGCGTCCACGCGGTCTGGCGGGCCTGCGCGGCCTCCAGCTCCCGCTGGACCTCGGCGGCGACGATCCGCGGCTCGCCGAACTCCGATGCGGCCCCGTCGACGGCCTCGCCCCGGCTCAGCCCGGCCGCGACGCGCTCGGCGACGGCCTCCTCGAAGCCGTCCTCGATCTCGGCGAGCATGTCCCGGCGGACCCGCCTGGGGCCTCGCAGCGGCGCGGCCACCGCGGCGATGTACTCGTTCATGCGCCGAGGACCGCCGACATGACCTCGCGCAGCGACTTCCAGTCCCGCACGCCCTTGTCGAGGGCCTTCAGGCCGTCCTCGGTGAGCGCGTAGACGCGCCGCCGCCGGCCCGCGTCCTGCGACCAGGTGCCGCGGATGCTTCCGGCGCGCTCCAGCCGCCGCAGCGCCGGGTAGACCGTGCCGCTGGGGAGGTCGAGCCGCTCGCCGCTGTGCTCGCGCAGGGCCGAGATGATCGCGTAGCCGTGGGCCTCACCGCGTTTGAGGGTGGCGAGGATGAGGGTGTCGAGCTGTCCGTGAATGCCGTCCGCGTCCATGGGTCCAGGCTACGCCCCGATAGGTAGACGGTCTTGTTATGTAGAGCTTCTACATGTAGTCTCTCTACATGAACAGACACCTCGCCACCGCCTCGCTCCTCCTCGGCCCCCTGCTCGGCGCGACCGCCACGTTCCTGTGGGAGAGCGACCGCTACGGCGTCACCGCCTCGACCGTCCTCATGTGCTCCACCGTCGCCTGGATCTACGGCCTCCTCGCCGTCTGGACCCGCATCGGCGAGCGTCGGCCCTGGCTCGGCGCCCTCGGCGCCGTCCTGTCCCTCGCCGGCTTCGCCGGCGGCATGGCCTTCAGCCTCCAGGGCTTCTTCGAAGGGATCTTCGGCGTCTCCGGCGCCGACTCCCTCGCCGCGGCCGCCGAGCATCCGGTCGCCTCCGCCGTCGTCCTCTGGATTCCCGGCCCCGCCTTCCCCCTCGCCCTCTGCGCCCTCGGCGCGGCCCTCCTCTGGACCCGCCTCGCCCCCCTCTGGCTCGGCCTCCTCCTCATCGCCTCCGGCGCCCTCTTCCCCCTCAGTCGCATCTCCCGCACCGAGTCCCTCGCCCACGCCGCCGACCTCCTCATCCTGGCCGCCTTCATCGCCCTCACCCTCACCTACCTGCGCCTCGACCGCCCCACCCCCGTGCCGACCTCCTCCTGACCACGACGGGCCCGCGCCCTTTCAGCCGAGTCGTCCCCATCACAGGAACCCGTTTGAAGGGGCGCGAGCCCGTCCGGTACAGTTACATCCCGTCAGCGCAACGAGCTTCGAGGCGCTACGACACCATTGGGGTATGGTGTAATTGGCAACACAGCTGATTCTGGTTCAGCCGTTCTTGGTTCGAGTCCAGGTACCCCAGCCATCATGAAGGCCCGCTTTTCGGCGGGCCTTTTTGTTTGTTCTTGTTTTGGCTTTTTGTGGCGGTCTGTCTGCGGGTTCGTGGGGCGTGTACTGCTCGTGTACGGGGCGTGTACTCCCGGTTTTCTAGGCTCGTGGAGGCCGGTCAGATGCGTTGGGCGGCCGGAAGGGGAGTCGCCTGATGACGAATGGTTCCGCGAGGCGGATGAGCGTGAAGGCCGTGTGCATGACCGTGGCGGTGTTCACGGCGGTGGCGGTGACGGCGGGGGCCGCGTGGGCGGCGTTCACCGACAACATGTATCCGACGCCGTACGCGAACCTGGCGTGCGTGGACGAGGGGAGTACGCCGAACGGGTACCTCTCGTGCCAGACGGACAACGCCACGTTGACGTACTACATGGACAGCGGCGGGTCGAACATGCTGGAGACGGTGGACCGCAACCGCGTCAACTACGTGATGGAGCACGTGTTCGAGCCGACTGACCTGACAGTGAGTCTGGACAGCACGCCGTCGTTCTCCGGGAGCGCCGAGACCGACATCGTGTACGAGGAGAGCGGCATCGGCGTCCCGTCGGGCGCCAGCGGCGTCACCTTCTGCAACGACGCGGCCGATCATCTGCGCTGCGACCAGCAGTACATCCGGATCCTCGGCGGCGGCCACTACGCGAACGGGCTCATCTGCCACGAGACCGGGCACGCCGTGGGGCTGCTGCACGGGGACCAGGCGTCGCCGGTGACGAGTCGGCGCGATGAGCGGCTCGGGTGCATGGAGGACCCGGTCAGTGACGGGGAGGTCCTCCAGGACAACAACATCGACAACATCAACGGCACCTACTGAGGAGGGCCCGTGCGTATTCGTACTCGAATTGCGGCGGCTGCCGGCGTTGTCGCCGCCGCTGCCTTGACCGGAATCGCCGTCACGGCCCTCGCCGCTCCCGCTCCGGAGGAGCAGGCCGCGCCTGAGCCCTCAGTGCTCATGGGGCATGGGGCCGACTACCTGCCGAGCATCACCGCGGACGACTGGGTGACCTACGCCGACCACGTGATCGTCGTCGAGGCCGTGTCGGAGGAGACGATCGCGCCCGGCGCGGAGGAGCTCGAACGCGGGGAGGGGATCATCGGCCGGACCGTCTCGCTCAACGTCGAGGACGTGCTGTGGTCGCGGGAGGGAGCCCCTGTCGCGGCGCCCGCGACCTGGAGCTTCAACGCCCTCGGGTGGCACTTCACCGACGGCGATACCGAAGGGGCCGTGGAGATGGCGCTGTACGGCTTCCCGCGGGTGGAGGTCGGTCACCAGTACGTGATGGCGATCCGGTGGGAGGCGGCCGTCTGCGACGAGGACGGCGAGTACACGCCGGCGCAGTGGCACGGCCTCGGCGAGGGGTCGGAGATCCCCTTCGACGGCGGGGTCCTCGGCAACGGCGAGTCCGAAGGCGCCGTGGAGGACGCGGCGGCGTTCGCCGCGGCGGCGGAGGACCTGCCGGATCAGGGCGTGGAGGAACTCCTCGCCGGTGAGGGCGCCGATGCGATCGTCGCCGCTCTGGAGAGCGCCGTTCCGGATGCCGCGGCGCAGGCCGAGGCGTCCGAGTTCTCGCTCATGCACTCCTGCGTGTAACCACCCGAAAGGACACCTCTCATGACGAATTCATCGAACCGGTTGCGGCGCAAGCTGAACCGCACCGCCCTCCACCTCACCGCGCTCCTCGCGGCCGTGCTCGCCGCCGTCTTCGCCGTGCCGTCGGCGGCCATGGCCGAGGCGAACTACTTCCAGGACTGCGAACTCGAACGCGTCGCATGCGTCTACGGCACGAAGGTCGCGGGCCCGATCGGCGAATGCATGACCGCGAACGCCGCCCACGGCAGCACCCAGGTCTGCATCCAGTACGACGGCGACTACGTCTACGTGCGCGACGGCGACAAGGACGGCTACGGGGCGACCGCCCTCGTCTACACCGAGTTCGGCTCCATCAACCACCGCTGGTGCGCCAACGCCGAAGGCTACGGCACCTGGGTCAGGTGCAACTTCGACTGGCGCGAGGACGGCGACCACGCCGTCGCCGGCGGCTACCTCATCCAGTACTACGAAGAAGTGATGATGCAGCTCTGGTGGTGGTCGGGCAAGTGACCGGCCGCGGGGCCCGGGCCGCACCGGCCCGGGCCCCGCTTCGCGTGGCGCGCAGAGCCTCAGACCTTGTGTCCGATCAGCTCTTCGCTCAGCTCCCACAGGCGCCGGGCTGAGGCCGGGTCGAGGGCGTAGGGGACCACGTCGGACTTGACGTCGGAGTCGGTGCCGAACTCGACGTCGTGCGGGTCCTCGTCGAGCGGGGAGAGGTCGTTGTCCTTGAGGTAGACGCCGCCGATGCCGTCGAGGAGCGGGCTGGCTGCGGCGAAGACGCTGGTGCTGGCGCCCTGCTGCGGAGTCTTCAGCTCGCGGTCGGGGTCGAGGATGAGCTCGCCGCGCTCGTCGGCCAGGCCCATGGCCCGCATCTGGTCGTCGCTGAGCCAGGGCTCGCGCTCCTCGCCTTCGGGGATCCAGGGGCCGAGCCGGGTGGTCATGACGATGCCGGGGTGGACGGCGAAGCCGCGGATGCCGTCCGCGGACCAGCGGCGGTCCAGCTCGACGGCGAACAGGACGTTCGCGGTCTTCGACTGGCCGTAGCCGAGCATGCCCATCTCGTCGTAGCCGTCCTTGAAATGCGGGTCGTCCCAGCGGATGTCGGAGATCCGGTGGCCCCCGGAGGTCAGGTTGACGACGCGCGCGCCGCGCGCGGACCGCAGCGCGGGCAGCAGGCCGAGCGTGAGCTGGAAGTGGCCGAGGTGGTTGACCGCGAACTGGGACTCGTAGCCGCGGGCGTCGCGCACGAGCGGGCCGGCCATGATGCCGGCGTTGTTGACGAGGGCGTGCAGGGGCCGCCCGGTCGCGAGGTAGCGGGCGGCGAACGCGTCGATCGAGGCGGGGTCGAGCAGGTCGAGCTGCGAGGTCTCGACGCGGTCGATCCCGGCGAGGGACGCGGCCGCGCGCTCGGGGTTGCGGGCGGCGACGGTGACCGCGGCGCCGGCCTTGCTCAGGGCGCGGACGGTCTCCAGTCCGATGCCGTTGTGGCCGCCGGTCACGACGATATGCCTGCCGGAGAGGTCGATTCCGGCGAGGACCTCGTCGGCGGTGGTCGCCGCGGTGAAGCCGGTGCCGATCGGGTGCTGTTTCGTGTGGTGTTCCATGGTTCGAGTCTGTCCCCGAACGGCCGGACTCTGAATAATTGCCAGTCCGTATTTCTTGCTTTAGAGTTCGGATCATGGAAAGCGATCACCTGTCGGAGGTCTTCGATCTCGTCGAGGTGCGCGGCGTCGTCTCGGGCGGATTCGCGGTCCGGGGCCCGTGGTTCACCGAGGCGGACGTCAGCGAGGCGATGAAGTTCACCGCGATGGTGGCGGGCCGCGCCCGGCTGTGGGCCGACGGCGTGGACGGGCCGATCGAGCTCGAAGCCGGCGACGTGGCGATCATGAACGCCCGCTCGTGGCTGCGCGCCGAAGGCGGTGGCGGCGACGGGCCGCGCAGGCGCGTCGAACCGGACCCGCGCTTCGCCGACGCAGGGCCCGTCGACCGGAGCGTCGACGACGTGATCATCGGCGGGCGCATCGAACTGAACGCCGCCGGGCAGGCGCTGCTCGCGCACGCGCTGCCGCCGGTGGCCCACGTGCGGGCCTCGGCCGCGACGGCCGGGACCGTCCAGGACCTGCTCGACCGGATGTTCGACGAAGGCGCGCGCGGGCGGGCCGGGTCGGCGTTCGCGCTGCGCCAGTACGGCCAGCTCCTGCTCCTCGAAGCCGTTCGATCCTATGTGGACCAGGCCGAGCTGCCCCCCGGGTGGCTCCGGGTCCTCACCGACGAGCGGCTCGGTCCGGCGCTCTCCCTCATGCACGCCGATCCCGGCGGGCCGTGGGGTCTCGACGCCCTCGCGAAAGCGGCGGCGATGTCGCGGACCTCGTTCGCCGAGCGGTTCCGGGCCGTCGCGGGAGTCCCGCCGCTGACCTACCTGCACCGCTGGCGGATGCTGCTGGCGCAGAAGGAGCTCCGCGACGGCGACGCTCGCGTCGGCGCGCTCGCGTCGCGTCTCGGCTACGGTTCCGAAAGCGCGTTCAGCACCGCCTTCAAACGCGAAGTGGGCGAATCCCCGCTGCGCTACAGGCTCCGCCACCGGGCGGCGGTCTAGGCCTCGTCGCCTACGGTGATGAGCTGGGCCTCGGTCTCGGCGTCCTGGTGCGGGCGGGTGAGGTGGGCGAGGGTGCCGCGGCCGAGGGCGAGCATGGTGATGGCGATGATGAGCGCGGCCACGGCGAACCAGTACGGGGCGCCGTCGCCCCAGGTCTCGGCGATGCCGCCGGTGACGGCCGGGGCGATGGCCCCGCCGAGGAACCGCACGCCTGAGTAGGTGGAGGACGCGACGCCTCTCGGCAGGGTCGTGGCCTCCATGACGGTCTCCGTCAGCGCGGTGTTGAGGACTCCCAGGAAGAGGCCCGCCAGGATCACCACCGTGATGAGGAGCGGGGCGGAGTCGACGCCGATGCCCATGACCGCCAAGGCGACGCCGAGGAGCGCGAACATCGAGTAGAGCACCGGGAGCAGGCCGAAGCGGCGGGTCAGGAGCGGCGCCGCGAAGACCGACGTGACCGCGACGGCCGCGCCCCAGCCGAAGAACACCAGTCCCAGTTCGTGCGCGCCGAAGTCGAGGCCGGACTGCGCGGCGGCCGCCTCGATCGGGTAGGGGGAGTAGGCGAGCAGGGTGAAGAACGCGTAGTTGTAGAACAGCGCGGTGACCGCGAGGGTGCGCAGCGCCGGATCGCGGAGGGCCGTGAAGCCCGCGGTGAGCGGGACCGGGGCCGGCGTAGCCGCGGGTCCCTTCAGCAGCACGACGATCGCGATCAGGGCGATCGCCATGAGGACCGCCGTACCGAAGAACGGCCCGCGCCACGACGCCTCGCCGAGTGCGCCGCCCAGGAGCGGGCCCACCGCGAGGCCGATGCCGAGCGCCGCTTCGTAGAGGATCACGGCCTGGCGGCTGCCGCCGGAGGCCGCACCGACGATCGAGGCGAGCGCCGTCGAGATGAAGAGGGCGTTGCCGAGGCCCCATCCGGCGCGGAAGCCGATGATCTGGCCGACCGTGTCCGAGGCGCCCGCGAGTCCGGCGAAGACCACGATGAGCGCGAGCCCGGCGATGAGCGTGCGCTTGACGCCGACGCGGCTGGAGATGAAGCCGCTGAAGAACATCGCGACCGCGGTGATCATGAGGTAGCTCGTGAACAGCAGCATCGTCTGGGACGGCGAGGCGCGGAGGCCCTCGCTGATCGCGGGCAGGATCGGGTCCACGAGGCCGATCCCCATGAACGACACCGCGCACGCGAACGCGATGGCCCACACCGCCGTCGGCTGGCGCAGGATCGACGCCTTCTCGGGCTGTTCCATTCGGGCACTTCCTCCTATGCACAGGGCCGCGGGGCCCCGGGGTTCATTCCTTGTTGAGCCGGTCGGAGAGCGCTTCGAGCAGGTCGACGGCGCGGGCCAGCACGGCCAGGTCGTCGTCGCCGAGCGCTTCGAGCGCGGGCCGCACCTTCGCGGCGGCGCGCATCCGGAACTCGTGGAGCTCGTCGGCCCCGGCCTCGGTGAGGCTCACGACGGCGGCCCGCGCGTCGGCCGGGTCGGCGCGGCGCACCACGAGGCCGTCGGCTTCGAGGCGGTTCACGGCCGCGGTCATCGCGGGCTGCGTGATCGCCTCGCGCAGGGCCAGTTCGCCCACGCGCAGGTCGCCGTCCTGCTGGAGGTTGGCCAGCGCGCGCAGCGAGATGAGGGACCGGCGGGTCCCGGCCTTGCGGGACGCGGTCCGCGCGAAGCGGCTCGCCTGGGAGGTGAGTCGCGCGGAGAACTGGTCGAGGTCGTCGGGGTCCCGTGAAACCATAGAGAAATTATATACACTGCTTATGTAAATCGGCGAACGAGCGCCCGGAGGCGGCGCGGCCGGGGGTGCGCTGGCACAATGGCCCGGTGTCCATCACCATCGCCCACCTGCGCGAACACTTGACGGCCTATCTCCACCGCTGGCCCGAGTCCGAGTGCGAGGTCCGGCCGCTGCTCGACCTCGACTCCCCGTCCGGCTTCGACCGCTCGACGGTCCCCGGGCACGTGACGGCCTCCGCGATCGTCCTCAACGCCGCGGACGAGGTGCTCCTCATCCACCACCGCGCGCTCGACCGCTGGTTCCAGCCCGGCGGGCACCTCGAACCCGGCGACGAGTCCCTTCCGGCCGCGGCCCGGCGCGAGGCGGTCGAGGAGACCGGGCTCGGCGCGCTCGAACTCCTCGACCCGGCGCCGATCCACATCGACGTCCACCCGATCCCGGCGAACCCGCGCAAAGGCGAAGCGGCCCATGATCACTACGACGTGCGCTACCTGTTCCGCGCCGCCGGCACGGACCTGACCCCGGCCGCCGCGGAGGTCCACGCCGCCGAGTGGCGCCCGGTGGGCGACCTCGACAGCGATGACCTGATCGCGCGCCTGAAGTCCTACTGACCCCGGTGCCGCGCCAGGTTCCGGTCGGCGACGTCGCGGCGCAGCATCCAGTCCAGGTCCGAGTTGTGCAGCAGCGCGACGAGCGCGGGCGTCGACAGGCCGAGCGCTTCGGCGGTCGCTTCGAGCCTCCACTCGTTCACCGAGAGTGCTTCGAGGAGCCGCGCCCGGCGGACGTGGGTCTCGGAGAGCCGGAACGACTGGAGGAACGCGGGGCGGCCCTGCGCGTCCATGATCGCCTCGCCCACATGGGCTTCACGCACTGAGGCGAACGTAGGACGGTACCTGACGAGGCGGAATTCCGCCATCGCGCAGGTCTCGGTGAAGTGGTACTCGGGGTCGAGGAGGCCCGCCGCGAGGGCCCCGTCGTGGAACGCGGCCCATTCGCGCTGGACGGCGCGGGCCCGGGCCCGCAGGTCCGCGAGCGAGTCCACACGGGACGCGTCGATGCGGGCCTCGAACTCGGGCACCGCGTCGTACAGCATCGAGTACCGCCAGATCAGCTCGCCGTAGGAGTCCTCGACGAGTGTCGGGTGCAGCCGCCGGTAGTCGTCGGGGTGCGGGGTGACGAGGACGCCCGAGAGCGCGTCGGCGACGTACACGAGCACGCCGCACTGGCCGGGATGGATCTCGAAGACCCGCAAGGCATCCGCGAGGCCGTCGACCAGCGCGCCCGAGTACGTGCGGTCCGGCAGCGGCAGCAGGCTGTGCCGGAACGCCCGCGAGGACCACTCCGGCCAGGCGACGACCGGGGCCCTGAACGCCAGCGGCAGGTACGTCTCCAGAGCGCCGCGGCGCGGCACGAACCGCACGCGGGTGCGCCGGTCCCCGAACCGCGGCTTCGCCTTCGGCCGCCGCGAACCGCGCACTGTGGACGCCGCCATCCGCATCGCGGTCCCGAACTCGGGCACGCCCGAGCCGTCGCCGGTCCACTCGGCGGTGAGCCCGTGCGGGGTGTACCAGCAGCCGTCCGCGGGCAGGCCCAGGTCCTCCAGCCCGCCGGGGTGCATGCGCAGGCCCTCCACGGGCGCCTCGCGCACGAGCGGCACCAGCCGGACCTGGCCCCAGACCTGGCCCGGGCGGGTCTCCAGGCCCGCGAACGTCAAGCGGCTCATCTGTCCTCCTCGGCGAGCCAGCGCTCGACGCGCGCGTCGACGGCGGCGCGGAGTTCGGCGATCCCGGAGCGGCCGTCGTCAAAGCGGGCGAACGCCACGAGCTCGGGCAGGTCCTCGGCGTCGCGGATGCCCGCGGTGGGCACGCCGGGGGCGAGGCGGCGCACGCCGATGCCGTCGGCGTCGAACACCGGGTTCAGGTGCACGATCGCGGTGCGCCGCTGCGGATCGAGGCGCACGGCCCAGACGCGCAGGACCTCCGCGGCGAGCCCGGCGGGCGCGTTGTCCCAGCCGTCGGAGACGACGACGAGCGTCTCCGGCCCGGTCTCCAGGGCGTCGAGGATCCGCTCGCCGAGCGCGGTGACGCCGCGCGGCTTCGCCAGCAGCGCATCGTCGTTGCCCGAGAGCCACAGCGGCCGGTACTCGCCCGCGAGCGCTTCGAGCAGGAAGTGCGCGGCGAGTGCGACGACGAGGGGCCGCCGCCGCTTCTCGGTGGAGCCGCTCGCCGAGTACGAGTCGTCGAGGACGGCCGCAACGGCACCCCACGTCCCGGCCCGGTCCCCGGCGGTCCGGCGCGCCGCGGCCCGCAGCGCGCCCGTGAGTTCTGCGCGCCGCTCCTCGCGCTCGTTCGCGGGGATCGCGAGGACGTACGCGGCGAGCCTGGTCAGCGGCATCCGCCCGAGCGCGGCGGCGTCGAGCGCGACGGCCTCGCCGCCGCTGCGCTGGAGCCGCAACCGCTCGTTCCTGGTGAGCTGCGGCGCGATCCCCTCCAGGAACGCCCCGCGGGGGATGCGGTGCGCGGCCGCGAAGCCTTCCGCGACGGTGTACGGCAGCTCGAAGACCGCGGCCCGCTCGTAGTGGGCGCGCCGCCACGTCTCGAACAGCGGCGTGCGGAACTTCCCGATCGCCTTGGGCGCGAACAGGAACGCGGCGAGCTCGTCGCCCGCCTCGCCGGGGAGCCCGTCGAGGTCGAGGTGCGCGTGGACGGCGGCGCGCTTGAACGCGCCGCGGTACTTGACGGCCTCGAAGCCGAGATCCGGCCGCGCCGCGAGCCATTCGCGCATGACGGCGCGGGTGCGCCGGTTGTTGACCTTCGCCTTCTGGAGGGCCGTGAACAGCCGGTACACGCGCGAGGCCGGGAGGTCGCGCAGGGCCCGCCGGATGAGGCGGCCCTCGACGGCGCGCTGCGCGGGCACCGCGTCGGCGCCGGTGCTCAGGAGCCGCTGCACGATCCGGGCCTTGTTGCGGTCGTTGATGCCGAGGGCGAGCGCGGCGGCGTACAGGTCGCGGTAGTTCACGAGCATGTACTCGTGGAGGAAGTCCACCGACCAGGTCTGGCGTTCCCTCCCGGTGTGGAACTCGTCCTGCCCGGTGGCGGCGACGGCCGCGTTCACGAACAGCAGCACGTCCTCGGCGGCGGTGAGGTCGGCGACGGACTCCATTGGGGCCTTCAGCATTCGGAGGGGAACGGGGTGCCGGCCGGGGAGCGGGCGGCGCGATGGCGAAAGAGCGCTTAAGAAACGGATCCGGAAATCGCACCTGAGTCCCGCGGCCGGCCGGTCCACTGTATCGGCTCCGCGCCCGCGCGGGCGACCGGAAAACGGGGCCGCCCGCGCGGGCGGTCCCGTCACCGGGAGCGCAGTGCCGCCGAACTACAGACCCGGGTCGCGGTTCCAGGTCCAGGCGTAGTTCGTGTCCTCGACGTCGAGGGCCGGTTCGCACAGCTCCAGGGGCCGGAACGTGTCGACCATGACGGCGAGCTCGTCGAAGAACTCGGCGCCGATGGAGCGCTCGGGAGCGCCGGGCTGGGGGCCGTGGGTGAAGCCGGACGGGTGCAGCGAGATGGAGCCCTGCTCGATGCCCGAGCCGCGGCGGGCCTCGTAGTTGCCGCCGCAGTAGAACATGACCTCGTCGGAGTCGACGTTGTGGTGGTTGTACGGCACCGGGATCGCGTCCGGGTGGTAGTCCACTTTGCGCGGCACGAAGTTGCAGACCACGAAGTTCGGGCCCTGGAACACCTGGTGCGCGGGCGGCGGCTGGTGGATGCGGCCGGTGATCGGCTCGTAGTCGTGGATGGAGAACACCCACGGGTACAGGCAGCCGTCCCAGCCGACGACGTCGAACGGGTGGTGCGCGTACGTGAACTTCGTCCACAGCGTGGCCGACCCGCGGCCGCGGTGCTGCACGTACACGTCGACGTCCTCGCCGTCGACGAGCAGCGGCTCCGCGGGGCTGCGCAGGTCCCGCTCGCAGTACGGCGAGTGCTCCAGGAACTGGCCGCGCACCGACAGGTACCGCTTGGGCGGCGTGATGTGCCCGGTCGACTCGATGACGAGGGTCCGCAGCGGCTCGTCGCCTTCGGGGAGCACGCGGTAGATCGTGGACATCGGCATGATGAGGTAGTCGCCCTGGCCGATGTCGATGGCGCCGAAGGAGGTCTCGACGCGCGCGGCACCGGACTCGACGTAGATGCACTCATCGCCGATCGCATTGCGGTACAAGGGGGACGGTTTGTCGGCGACGGAGTACGAGATCCTGACGTCCGCATTGGACAGCAGGTGCTCGCGGCCGAAGACCGCGTCCCCGGCGGCGTCGAGCTTGTGGGTGCGGAAGTGGCGGGGCTTGAGCGGGTGGTTCGGGGACGGCTCGGCCTTCTCCGGCCGGTGCTCGGTGCTGGAGCTGATGGCGGTGGGCCGGTAGCGGTGGTACAGGAGCGACGAGTCCGAGGAGAAGCCCTCCTGGCCCATGAGCTCCTCGGAGTACAGGCTCCCGTCGTCCTGGCGGAACTGCGTGTGTCGCTTGTCGGGGATCTGCCCGACCGAACGGTAGAACGGCACGACGACTCCTTTGTCGGATCGGACGGCGGCCGTGGGTGTCGCCCCCGTCACGGTATGCCCCGAGGATAACGCTCCGGGGAGTCGATTTCGACCGCTCCGCGCACCAGTGCGCACGCCTTGCGCGGACCGCTGGACCGGTGCGCGCAACGGCTCTAGGCTCTGGGCATGGCCGGAATGATCCCCGCGGCGCTGCGGGACCTGATCGACGACGCCGCGCTCTTCCCGCCCGGGAACGCGCCGCTCGAAGCCGCCGTCCCCGCCCACCGCGGCTACCGGCAGTCCTGGTACGAGCCGCTCGTGGGCCCGCTCCTGATCCCGCAGACGCGCCTGGCCGCCCTCGACCCCGGCCGCACCGGCCTGCGCATCGCCGTGATCGTCGACGGCGACCCCGCGACGGTCCTCGACGCCGTCGAAGCACTCGGACCGCAGGTCACCGTCGCGCACTACGAGTCGCGCCGCCCCCTCGACGACCTCGCCAAGCACCTCGCGGGCAAGCCCGTCTACGCCGAGATCCCCCTCGAAGAGGACGCGATCGAGGCGGTCCGGCCCACCGGGTTCACCCCGAAGTTCCGCACCGGCGGCCTCACCGCCGACCTGTTCCCGGCCCCCGAGGCCCTCGCCGCCGCCATGCACGCGTGCCGCCGCCGCGGCATGCGCTTCAAGCTCACCGCGGGCCTGCACCGCGCGGTCCGCCACCGCGACCCGGTCACCGGCTTCGAGCACCACGGCTTCGTGAACGTCCTGGTCGCCGCCGACGCCGCGGCCGAGAACGACCCGGACGCGACCGCCGCGGTGCTCGCCTCCGAAGACGCCGCCGACCTGGCCGCCCGCGCGAAGCGCCTCCTCGGCCGCCCGCGCGCGCTGTAGACCGGCTTCGGCTCGTGCTCGATCAACGAGCCGCTGCAAGACCTCCTGGACCTGGGACTCCTACACCGAGGGGACGCCGCATGACCGCCGCCACCAGCTGGGTCGAGGGCGCGGACCCCGGCCCCTACGGCCTCGCCCACCTGCCCTACGGCGTCTTCTCGACCCGCAAGGACCCGGCCCCGCGCATCGGGGTCCGCATCGGCGACCAGGTCCTGGACCTGCGCGCGCTCGCCACCGGCCAGTTCTTCCTGCCGTGGATCCGCCCCGCGTTCCACGAGCACGACCTGAACGCCTTCCTCGCGATGGGCCCGCCCGCGTGGCGCCTCGTGCGCCACCAGCTCACCGAGCTCCTCGCCGACCGCCGCCACCAGGACCAGTCCGCGACGCTCCTGACCCCGGTCCACAAGGCCCGCATGCACCTCCCGTTCAGCGTCGCCGACTACGTGGACTTCTACGCCTCCGAGCAGCACGCGACGAACCTCGGCCGCCTCTTCCGCCCCGACTCGGAGCCCTTGCTGCCCAACTGGAAGCACCTCCCGGTCGGCTACCACGGCCGCTCCGGCACCGTCGTCCCCTCCGGCACGCCCGTGGTCCGCCCCCGCGGCCAGCGCAAGACCCCACCAGGACCAATCGAGTTCGGCCCCAGCGTGCGCCTCGACATCGAGGCCGAAGTGGGCTTCGTCGTCGGCGTCGGCTCCGACCTCGGCACCCCCGTGAGCCCCGACGACTTCGCCGAGCACGTCTTCGGCGCGGTCCTCGTCAACGACTGGTCCGCCCGCGACATCCAGGCCTGGGAGTACGTGCCGCTCGGCCCGTTCCTCGGGAAGTCCTTCGCGACCTCGATCGGCCACTGGGTCACCCCGCTCGACGCGCTCGCGGCCGCGAAGGCCGAAGCGCCCGTGCAGGACCCGGCGCCGTTCGCGTACCTGCGGGAGGCCGAGCGGTTCGGCTACGACCTGTCGATGTCGGTGCGCTGGAACGGCACCGAGGTGTCGCGCCCGCCGTTCAAGGGGATGTACTGGACGCCCGCCCAGATGCTCGCCCACATGACCGTCAACGGGGCGTCGCTGCGCACCGGGGACCTGTACGCGTCCGGGACGGTCTCCGGCGACGGCGCCGACGAGCGCGGCTCGTTCCTCGAACTGACCTGGGGCGGCAAGGAGCCCGTGACGGTCGGGGACGGCGAGACCCGCGCCTTCCTCGAAGACGGCGACACCGTGACGATCGAGGCCACCGCACCGGGCCCGGACGGCTCGGTCATCGGCCTCGGCGAGGTCACCGGGACGATCCTGCCCGCCGTCAGTTGAGCCCCGCGGCCTCCTTGACCAGCGGGAGCGTGCGGTGGGGGATCTGCTCCGCAAGCGCGATCACCGTGGTCGCGCGCAGCACGCCCTCGCTGGCGAGGACCCGGTCGATGACGTCCTGGAGCTCCGCGTTCGTGCGGGCGACGATGCGGCACAGCATGTCCCCGGCGCCGGTCACGGTGTGCGCCTCCAGGACCTCGGGGATGCGCGCGAGCCGCTGCGCCATCGGCTGGTGGCCCACGGCCTGGCGCAGTTCCAGGGTCACGAACGCCGTCACCGGGTAGCCGAGCGCCGCGGGGTCGACGCGCGGCCCGAAGTCCCGCACGACGCCGCGCGCGATGAGCTTGTCGAGTCGCGCCTGCACGGTCCCCCTTGCGACCCCGAGCCGCCGGGCGCATTCGAGGACCCCGATGCGCGGCTCGGCCTCAAGGAGTTCGATGAGCTTGGCATCGAGCGCGTCGATACCCGTTCCACTGGTCATATCGACCAGTGTATGCGCCTGCACACTGATACATCTGCGCAAGTTGACCAGCTTTCAGGGAACTGCTTGCCCAGTGCCGCGACGTGAACAATGATCAAGGCCACAGGGGCCACCGCCCCGCTCAACAGCCCCACGAGGACTACGGGAGGCCGCCATGGTCGACACCGCCAACCGCTCCGCCGACACCGACCCCGGCCTGGTCGGAGCCGTCGAGCACGACATCCGCGAGGACGCCTTCCCGATCAAGGGCTGGGACCACGTCAAGTACTACGTCGGGAACGCCCGCCAGGCCGCCCACTACTACTCGACCGCGTTCGGCATGACGCTCTTCGCCTACCGCGGCCCCGAGCAGGGCTACCGCGAGCACGCCGAGTACGCGCTCAAGTCCGGCGGGGTCGTCTTCGTCCTCGCGGGCGGCACCACCGCGGACTCCGCGGCCTCCGAGCACTACGCCCGCCACGGCGACGGCGTCATCGAAGTCGCGCTCGAAGTGCCCGATGTGGACAAGAACTACGCGCACGCGATCAAGCAGGGCGCCATCGCCGTCGAGGAGCCGCACGACCTGACCGACGAGCACGGCACGATCCGCCGCGCCGTCATCGGCACCTACGGCGAGACCCGCAACGTCCTCATCGACCGCTCGAAGTACACCGGCCCGTTCCTGCCCGGCTTCGTCGCCGCCGACCCGATGGTCGCCCCGCCCGAGAAGCGGTTCTTCCAGGCCATCGACCACATCGTCGGCAACGTCGAGCTCGGCCGGATGCGCGAGTGGGTCGAGTACTACGAGCGGGTCATGGGCTTCACGAACATCGTCGAGTTCGTCGAGGACGCCATCGCCACCGAGTACTCCGCGCTCATGAGCAAGGTCGTCGCCAACGGCACCCGCAAGATCAAGTTCCCGATCAACGAGCCCGCCGTGGGCAAGAAGAAGTCGCAGATCGACGAGTACCTGGAGTTCTACGGCGGCCCCGGCGTGCAGCACATCGCGCTCGCCACGAGCGACATCCTCGCGGCCGTCGACGCCATGCGCGCGCGGGGCGTCGAGTTCCTGGAGGCCCCGGACGCCTACTACGAGGACCCCGAGATGCGCGAGCGGATCGGCACCGTGCGCGTCCCCATCGAGGAGCTCCAGAAGCGGCGTGTGCTGGTCGACCGGGACGAGGACGGCTATATGCTCCAGATCTTCACCAAGCCGCAGCAGGACCGGCCCACGATGTTCTACGAGATCATCGAGCGGCACGGCTCGCTGAGCTTCGGCAAGGGCAACTTCAAGGCCCTCTTCGAGGCCCTTGAGAAGGAGCAGGCCAAGCGCGGCAACCTCTGAGCGGGGAGCGACATGCACGCACCACACGGGACCGTCCTGCACTGCCGGACCTGGCAGACCGAGGCGGCCTACCGGATGCTCCAGAACAACCTCGACCCGGCGGTCGCCGAGCGCCCCGAGGACCTGGTCGTCTACGGCGGCACGGGGAAGGCCGCGCGCAGCCGCGACGACCTCGCCGCGATCCTGCGGACCCTGCTGACCCTCGCCCCCGACGAGACCCTCCTGGTCCAGTCGGGGCGCGCGGTCGGCGTCATGCGCACCCACGAGTGGGCCCCGCGCGTGCTCATCGCGAACTCGAACCTGGTGCCCGACTGGGCGACCTGGCCCGAGTTCCGGCGCCTGGAGTCCCTCGGGCTCACCATGTACGGGCAGATGACCGCCGGGTCCTGGATCTACATCGGGACCCAGGGGATCCTGCAAGGCACGTACGAGACGTTCGCCGCCGTCGCTGCCAAGCTCGCAGTTAAAAAGCGCAGTGGCGGCACGCTGAAAGGCACCCTGACGCTGACGGCGGGCTGCGGCGGCATGGGCGGCGCGCAGCCGCTCGCCGTCACCATGAACGACGGCGTGTGCCTCATCGTCGAGGTCGACCCGCACCGCCTCCAGCGGCGCGTGGAGACCCGCTACCTCGACACCGTCGCCGCCGACCTGGACGACGCCGTCGCCCAGGCCCTCGCCGCCAAGCAGGCCGGCGAAGCCAGGTCGATCGGCCTGGTCGGCAACGCCGCCGAAGTCCTCCCCGAGCTGCTCGCCCGCGGCGTCGAGGTCGACATCGTCACCGACCAGACCTCCGCGCACGACCCGCTCTCGTACATCCCGGCGGGCCTGTCCCTTGAGGACGCCGCGGACCTCGCGAAAGCGGACCCGGACGGGTACACCGACCGCGCCCGCGAGTCCATGGCCCGACACGTGGAGGCCATGGTCGGCTTCCTCGACGCGGGCGCCGAGGTCTTCGACTACGGCAACTCGATCCGCGGCGAAGCCCTCGCCGGAGGCTTCGGCCGGGCCTTCGACTTCCCAGGGTTTGTCCCCGCCTACATCCGGCCCCTGTTCTGCGAAGGCAAGGGCCCCTTCAGGTGGGCCGCGCTCTCGGGCGACCCCGCCGACATCGCCGCCACCGACAAGGCCGTGCTCGACCTGTTCCCCGAGCACCGGTCGCTGCACCGCTGGATCACCCTCGCCCGCGACCGCGTCGCCTTCCAGGGCCTCCCGGCCCGGATCTGCTGGCTCGGCCACGGCGAACGCGATCTCGCGGGCGTGCGCTTCAACGAGATGGTCGCCGACGGGACCCTGAAGGCCCCGATCGTGATCGGGCGCGACCACCTCGACTGCGGCTCGGTCGCCAGCCCCTACCGCGAGACCGAGTCCATGAAGGACGGCTCCGACGCGATCGCGGACTGGCCCCTGCTCAACGCCCTCGTCAACACCGCGTCGGGCGCGAGCTGGGTCTCCATCCACCACGGCGGCGGCGTCGGCATCGGCCGCTCGATCCACGCCGGGCAGGTGAGCGTCGCCGACGGGACCGCGCTGGCCGCGCAGAAGCTCGAACGGGTCCTCTCCAACGACCCGGCGATGGGCGTCATCCGCCACGTCGACGCCGGATACGAGGAGGCCGACCGCACCGCCGAGGCCAACGGCGTGCGCATCCCCGCGCGGGAGTCCTGATGGACGCCAGCGGGTTCCGCCGCCTCTGGGACGAGATCGCCGGCATCGGCCTTGCCGACACCGGAGGGTGTCTGCGGTTCTCCTGGAGCGCGGCCGACCTCGCGCTCCGCGACTGGTTCGACGCGCAGGCCGCCGAGCGCGGCCTGCGCGTCGAGACCGACCGCAACGGCAACCGCTACGCCTGGTGGGACCTCGCCCCTGAAGCGGTCGTCCCGCCCGGCGCGGCCCCCGACCGGCGCGCGGTCCTCACCGGCAGCCACTTCGACTCCGTCCCGCACGGCGGCGCCTACGACGGCCCGCTCGGGATCGTCTCCGCTTTCCTAGCGGTTGACGAACTCCGCGCCGCGGGCGCCGAACCCAAGCGGCCCATCGTCATCGGCGCGTTCACCGAAGAAGAGGGCGGCCGGTTCGGCGTGCCCTGCCTCGGCACGCGCCTCATGGCCGGAGTCGTCGACTCCGACCGGGCCCGCGCGCTCACCGACCCGTCCGGGACCACGCTCGCCGACGCCATGCGCGAAGCCGGGGCCGACCCCGACGCGCTCGGCCCCGACCCCGAGCGGCTCGCGAACCTCTCGGCCTTCGTGGAACTCCACGTCGAACAGGGCCGCTCGCTCGAAGCGCCCGTGGGCGTCGCCAGCGCCATCTGGCCGCACGGGCGGTGGCGCATGACGTTCACCGGCGCGGGCGACCACGCCGGGACCACGCGCCTGCCGGACCGGCGCGACCCGATGCTCACGTTCGCGTTCGCGGTCCTCGCCGCCCGCAAGGAGGCCCGCCTCGCCGGGGGCCTCGCCACCGTCGGGCGCGTGGAAGCCGTCCCGAACGCCACGAACGCGATCGCGTCGCAGGTCACCGCCTGGCTCGACTCGCGCGCGCCCGACGAGGCCGTGCTCTCGGAGATCCTCACCGGCTTCGAGTCCAAAGTGGCCGAACGCGCGAAACGAGACGGCACCGGCTTCACGATCTCCCCTGAGTCGGAGACCCCGATCGTGGAGTTCGACGCGTCGCTGCGCGACCGCCTCGCCGACCTCCTCGGCGGCGTCCCGGTCCTCCCCACGGGCGCGGGCCACGACGCAGGAGTGCTCGCCGCGCACGTGCCGACCGCGATGCTGTTCGTGCGCAACCCCACCGGCGTCTCGCACGCCCCGGGAGAGGGCGCGAGCGACGAGGACTGCGCCGCCGGCGTCGAGGCCCTCGCGGCGGTGCTGCGGGACCTCGCGTGCTGACCTACTGGGCCCGGTACGCGCGCCTGCCCGGCGGCGTCGCCGAATCCGTGGCGATCGACGTCGACCAGGGCCGCATCACCGCGGTCGTCCCGGGCACCGCGCCGCGCGGCGAGATCCTCAGCGGCCTTGTGCTGCCCGGCTTCGCGAACGCCCACTCGCACGCGTTCCACCGGGCCCTGCGCGGACGCACTCATCAGGACCGCGGCACCTTCTGGACCTGGCGCAAGGGCATGTACGCCCTCGCCGGGCGCCTCGACCCCGACTCCTACCACCGGCTCGCCCGCGCCGTCTACGCCGAGATGGCGCTCGCCGGGATCACGTGCGTCGGCGAGTTCCACTACCTCCACCACCGGCCCGGCGGGCGCCCCTACGACGACCCGAACGCCATGGGGGAGGCCCTGATCCAGGCCGCCGCGGACGCAGGGCTCCGCATCGCGCTCCTCGACACGCTGTACCTCTCCGGCGGCTTCGGCAAGCCCCTCGAACCCGCGCAGGAGCGCTTCGGCGACGGCAGCCTCGAAGGCTGGCTCGACCGCGTCGAGCGCCTCGACCTGCCGCCGCACGCGGTCCTCGGCGGCGCCGTCCACTCCGTGCGCGCCGTCCCCGAGGAGGCCATCGCCGCGTTCGCGTGCTCCACCGAGGGCCGCCCGGTCCACGTGCACCTCTCCGAGCAGCGCGCCGAGAACGAGGCCTGCCGCGCCGAGCACGGCTGCACGCCCACCGAACTCCTGGAGCGCTGCGGGCTCCTCGGCCCCGACCTCACCGCCGTCCACGCCACGCACCTCGCCGACCACGACATCGAACTCCTCGCCCGCTCCGGCACCGGCGTCGCGTTCTGCCCCACCACGGAACGCGACCTCGCGGACGGCATCGGCCCTGCCCGCGCGCTCGCCGACGCCGGGGTGCGCCTGACCCTCGGGACCGACTCCAACGCGGTGATCGACATGTTCGAAGAGACCCGGGCCGTCGAGATGCACGAACGGCTCGTCAGCGAGGAGCGCGGCCGGTTCGCCGCGGACGCCCTGCTGGACATGACGACCGGCCATGCCGCCCTCGGCTTCCCCGACGCGGGCCGCATCGAGCCCGGCGCCCGCGCCGACCTCGTCGCCGTCGCCCTCGACACGCCGCGCACCGCGGGCGCCCGGCCCGACGGGATCGCCTACGCCGCCGCCGCGGCCGACATCGCGGACGTGATCGCCGACGGCCGCCATATCGTCCATGAAGGACGCCACCGGTACATCGACGCCGGTGCGGAACTGCGCGACGCGATCGGGGACCTGTGGCAATGAGCCCGCACAAGAGCCTGCTCATCGACGGCATCGGCGAACTCTTCTCCGCCGACGACGACGGCACGATCTACTACGACGCCGCGATCGTCGTCGAGGACGGGAAGATCGCCTGGGTCGGCCACCGCCTGAACCGGCCCGCCGCCGACGAGTACCTCGACCTCGACAACTGCGCCGTGATCCCCGGGTTCGTCGACAGCCACGCCCATCTCGTGTTCGCGGGCGACCGCTCCGGCGAGTTCGACGCGCGCATGAACGGCGAGCCCTACGACGGCGGCGGCATCCGCACCACCGTGACCGCGACCCGCCTCGCGAAGGACGACCGCCTGCGCGAGAACTGCGCCCGACTCAGCGCCGAGATGCTGCGGCAGGGGACGACCACTGTGGAGATCAAGTCCGGGTACGGGCTCTCCGTCGAGGACGAGCTGCGCTCCCTGCGCATCGCGGGCGAATTCACCGATGAGACCACGTTCCTCGGCGCGCACACCGTCCCCGCGGGCGCCGATGCCGACGAGTACACCGCGCTCGTCACCGGCCCCATGCTCGATGCCTGTGCGCCCCATGCGAAGTGGATCGACGTGTTCTGCGAGCGCGGGGCCTTCGACGGCGACCAGGCCCGCGCGGTCCTCACCGCGGGCGCCGCCGCCGGGCTCGGGACCCGCATCCACGCCAACCAGCTCACCGAGGGCCCCGGCGTGCGGCTCGCCGTGGAGCTCGGCGCCGCCTCCGCCGACCACTGCACGCACCTCTCCGACGCCGACGTCGACGCCCTCGCGAACTCGGACACCGTCGCCACCCTGCTCCCGGGCGCGGAGTTCTCGACCCGCTCGCCCTATCCGGACGCGCGGCGGCTCCTCGACGCGGGCGCGCGCGTCGCGCTCGCCACCGACTGCAACCCCGGCTCCTCCTACACCTCCAGCATGGCGTTCTGCATCGCGCTCGCGGTCCGCGAGATGCGCATGTCGCCCGCCGAGGCCCTCGACGCGGCCACCTCCGGCGGCGCGGACGCGCTGCGCCGCACCGACATCGGCCGGATCGTCCCGGGCGCGCGCGCCGACCTGGTCGTGCTCGACGCCCCCTCTTACGTCCACCTGGCCTACCGGCCGGGGACGCCCCTGGTCCACGCCGTCTACCGCGGCGGCCGCGCCGTCAACTAGAGGAGCAGCGATGTCCACCGTCCGCATCAAACCGGTCCCAGTGTCGCCCGAGGAGGTCGTCGCGGTCGCGCGCGACCGCGCCCGGGTCGTCATCGACGAGGAGGCCCGGGAGGCCATGGCGCGCAGCCGCGCCGTGGTCGACGCGATCGAGCGCGACGGGCGCCCCGTCTACGGCGTCTCGACCGGGTTCGGGGCGCTCGCGAACACGTTCGTCGCGCCCGAGCGGCGCGCCGAGCTCCAGCACGCGCTGATCCGCTCGCACGCCGCCGGGGTCGGCGACCCGATGCCCGTCGAAGTGGTGCGCGCGATGATGCTGCTGCGGCTGCGCTCGCTCGCCATGGGCCGCTCCGGGGTCCGCCCCGAGGTCGCCGACGCCCTCGCCGCGCTGCTGAACGCCGACGTCACGCCGTGGGTGCCGCGGCACGGCTCCCTCGGCGCGTCCGGGGACCTCGCGCCGCTGGCGCACTGCGCGATCGTGCTCCTCGGCGAGGGCTGGGTGCTCGCGGCGGACGGGACCCGTGCGGAGGCGGGTCCGGTCCTCGAAGCGGCGGGGCTCGCGCCGATCACGCTCTCCTCCAAGGAGGGCCTGGCGCTCATCAACGGCACCGACGGGATGCTGGGGATGCTCCTGCTCGCGGTCGCCGACCTGCGGCACCTGCTGACGATGGCCGACGTGTGCGCCGCGCTCTCCAACGAGGCGATGCTCGGCTCCGACCGGCCGTTCCAGCCCGAGCTGCACGAGATCCGCCCGCAGCCGGGGCAGGCGCGCAGCGCCGCGAACATCCACCTGCTGCTCCAGGACTCCGAGGTGATGGACTCGCACCGCAACGACACCGCGCACGCCGTGCAGGACGCGTACTCGATGCGCTGCGCCCCGCAGGTCGCGGGCGCTGCACGCGACGTCCTCGACTACGCGGAGACCGTGGCCGCGAGGGAACTCCTCTCGGTGGTGGACAACCCCGTGGTCCTGCCGGACGGCCGCGTCGAGTCCACCGGGAACTTCCACGGCGCGCCCCTCGGCTACGCCGCGGACTTCCTCGGCATCGCCGCCGCCGACGTCGGCTCGATCTCCGAGCGCCGCGTGGACCGCCTCCTCGACGTCACGCGCTCGCGCGGCCTCCCGGCGTTCCTCAGCCCCGACCCGGGCGTCAACTCCGGCCTCATGATCGCCCAGTACACCGCCGCAGGGATCGTCGCCGAGAACCGCCGCCTCGCCTCGCCCGCCTCGGTCGACTCCGTGCCGACCTCCGGCATGCAGGAGGACCACGTCTCCATGGGCTGGGCCGCGGGCTGCAAGCTCCGCACGATCATCGACAACCTCGGCACCCTCCTCGCCGTCGAACTCCTCGCCGCCGTCCAAGGGCTCCAGCTGCGCCAACCCCTCATCCCGAGCCCCGCCGCCCGCGCCGCCATCGCCGCCGTCGCCCCCATCGCGGGCAAGCCCGGCCCCGACCAGTTCCTCGCCCCCGTCATCGAACAGGTCAGGCACCAGCTCCAGGGCCCGAACCTCCGAGCCGAGATCGAAGCCGCCGTCGGCGCCCTCCAGTAGGACGCACGCGAAGGGCCCGGCGGAGATCCGCCGGGCCCTTGGCATCGCTCAGTCGAACGGGTTGCGGATGCGGACGCCGGTCCGCTCGAAGTCCTTGACGTTGCGGGTCACCAGGACCATGTCGTGGACGATGGCCGTGGCGGCGATGAAGGCGTCGATGACCGGGACGGGCTCCGGGTCGGTGAGCTCGCCCCAGACGTTGGCGATCTCCGGTGTGATCGGCAGGACCCTCGACTCGTACGGCGCGAGGAGGCGATCGAGCCACAGCGCCAGGGCCGCGGCGCGCTCACGGTCCTTCCGGCGCAGGCGCGCCAGCCCCTTGCGGAACTCGCCGAGGGTCATAACGCTCAAGTGCAAGTCGGTGTCGGCGGTCGCCTCGTACCAGCGCATGACGCCCCGGTTCGGTTCGGGGCGCCGCAGTTCGCTCAGCACGTTGGTGTCGAGCAGGTACTTCACAGGTCGAGCCCCAGATCCCGCTCCTGCGGCAGTTCCCTGCGGAGGTCCGAGGTGTCGGGGAAGTCGTCGATGTAGGGCGGTTCCCGAAGGAGCTCCTTGAACGAGGGCGCACCCGCGAGCCGCCGGTAGTCCTCCACGCTCAGGATCACGGCCTCTTCGTGGCCGTGCCGCGTGATGAACTGCGCGCCTTCGGTCTTGGTGGCCCGGACCAGCTCACTGAAGCGCTTCTTCGCGTCCTGCACCTGCCAGTGCATCGTCCCACCCCCGCTCTTCCGGAAAGTCTGACCAGACTGACTATAATTTAGCACGTTCACGGTCTTGAAAACGACCGTCGCGATCCGCGGTTCCGGGCGTGTGCGGCAGGGCACACGGCCGTGACGGGCTTCGAGCTTGGAGGGCTTCATGACCGAGACCAGTGCCGGGGACGGCGTCCACGCGTACCTCGCCGTGCAGGCGGCGGCGCTGCGGGAGTGGCGGGAGCCGGTGATCGCGCGCGAGCCCGATGCGGTGCACCGGATGCGGGTGGCGACGCGCAGGCTCAGGTCGGTGCTGTCGACGTACTCGGCGCTGTACGCGGAGGTGCCGTTGAAGCGCAGGCGCCTGCGGTGGCTCGCCGACGAGCTGGGGAAGGTGCGGGATCTCGAAGTGCTGCGGACGCGGTTCGCCAAGCGCCTGGGGGAGGAGCGGCCCGAGTGGTTCGCGGCGCTCGAAGCGCAGGAGCGGGACGCGTACGGGCCGCTGGAGCAGGTGATGCGCCGTGAGCGGACCGCGAAGCTGCTCGACGCCGCAGCGGCGCTGGCCGAGGCGCCCGTGTTCGCTTCCGCAGCCGAGCGGCCCGCCGCGGACGTGCTCGGGCCGATCTTGGAGGCCTCGCGGCAGGACATGCTGCGGGCGCTGGCGGCCGTCGGCGGGGCCGAGGACGCGGATGCGGCGCGGCACCGGGCCCGCAACGCCGCCAAGAAGACCCGGTACACCGCGGACGCCGCCGCGGTCCTCGGTGAGGACGCCGAAGCCGTCGCTGCGGAGGCCAAGAGGATCCAGAACCGGTTCGGGCGCTGCCAGGACGACGCGGTCGCGATCGCGTACCTCGAAGCCCACGCCCCCGATTCGCCGCTGCTGGAGGACGAGCGCCGCCGCCACGCCAAGCACGTCGCGAAGGCGGAGGAGATGCTCGTCGCCGCCGAGGCGTAAGACGAGGAAACGGCCCGGCGGTGATCCGCCGGGCCGTTTCGCCGTCTCAGGGGTCGAAGGGGTTCGCAGGGCTACAGGCCGGAGAGCTTCTGGCCGGCGCGGATGACCGCCATGCCGAGGCGGTCGCCGGGGCGGCGTCCCAGACGCTCTATGGGGCCGGACACGGAGATGGCGGCGACGACGCGGCCGGTCTTGTCGCGGACGGGGGCGGAGACGCTGACGACGCCGGGCTCGCGCTCGGCGACCGACTGCGCGAAGCCGCGGCGGCGGACCTCGGCGAGGGTCTTGGAGGAGAAGCGGCACTTCGGCAGCAGGGGCAGGATTCCTTCAGGGGGTTCCCAGGCGAGGAGCACCTGGGCGCCGGACCCGGCGGTCATCGGCAGGGCGGCGCCGACGGGGACGGTGTCGCGCAGCCCGGAGGCGCGCTCGGCCGCGGCGACGCACACGCGCTCGTCGGCCCTCCTGCGGTACAGCTGGGTCGACTCGCCGGTCTGGTCCCGCAGCAGGTTGAGGACCGGTTCGGCGGCGCTGAGGAGGACGTCGGCCGTCGACCCGGCGAGCTCGCCGAGCTTCGGGCCGGGACGCCAGCGCCCCTCGTGGTCGCGTTGCAGCATCTCGTGGGCCTCCAGGGCCTGCGCGAGGCGGTGGGCCGTGGCCCTGGGCAATCCCGTCTCGTGCACGAGCTCAGCCAGGCTGGCGCCGTTGGTGCAAGCAGTGAGGATGAGCACCGCCTTGTCGAGGACGCCCACTCCGCTGATAGTATTCGTTCTCACGAGCTGAACATTACCTCCCATATTTCGAGAAGTCCAACGACTGGGAACAGAGATGTCACGTACACCACACGAAGCTGAGGGCGCGCGACCGCAGACCCTCGCCGAAAAGGTCTGGAACGCCCACGTGGTCCGCACCGGCGGCCAGCAGCCGGACCTGCTCTACATCGACCTGCACCTCCTCCACGAGGTGACCAGCCCCCAGGCCTTCGACGGCCTGCGGCAGGCCGGGCGCAAGGTCCGCCGCACCGATCTCACGATCGC
This sequence comes from Glycomyces artemisiae, assembly GCF_003002955.1. Classification (GTDB taxonomy): domain Bacteria; phylum Actinomycetota; class Actinomycetes; order Mycobacteriales; family Micromonosporaceae; genus Glycomyces; species Glycomyces artemisiae. Next base: position 255,125 of record NZ_PVTJ01000006.1, on the reverse strand, counting down.
CACGGAGGACCACAACACGCCCACCGACAACCTCTTCACCATCGCGGACCCCACCAGCCGCAAGCAGATCGAGACGCTCCGCGCCAACTGCGAGGAGTTCGGCGTCCGCATCCACTCCCTCGGCGACGAGAACCAGGGCGTCGTCCACGTCGTGGGACCCCAGCTGGGACTCACCCAGCCGGGCATGACCGTCGTCTGCGGCGACTCGCACACCTCCACGCACGGCGCCTTCGGCTCCATCGCGTTCGGCATCGGCACCAGCGAGGTCGAGCACGTCCTCGCCACGCAGACCCTGCCGCAGGCGAAGCCGAAGTACATGGCCGTCACCGTGAACGGCTCCCTCCCCGAGGGCGTCTCCGCGAAGGACCTCATCCTCAAGATCATCTCGATCACCGGCACCGGCGGCGGCAAGGGCCACATCGTCGAGTACCGCGGCCAGGCCATCGAGGAGCTCTCGATGGAGGGCCGGATGACGGTCTGCAACATGTCGATCGAGTGGGGCGCCAAGGCCGGCCTGATCGCCCCCGACGAGAAGACCTTCGCCTACGTCCAGGGCCGCCCCCACGCGCCCCAGGGCGAGGACTGGGACGCCGCCGTCGAGTACTGGCAGGGCCTCAAGACCGACGAGGGCGCCGTCTTCGACAAGGAGATCGTCATCGACGCGGCCACCCTGAGCCCGTTCGTCACCTGGGGCACCAACCCCGGCCAGGGCGTCGAGCTCTCCGGGAACGTCCCCGACCCCGCCGACCTGGACGACGCCGTCGCGCGCACCACGGCCGCGAGCGCCCTGGAGTACATGGGCCTCGAAGCGGGCACGCCCATGCGCGAGATCGGCGTGGACGTGGTCTTCCTCGGCTCCTGTACCAACGGGCGCATCGAGGACCTCCGCACCGCCGCCGACGTCATCAAGGGCCGCAAGGTCGCCGAAGGCGTCAACATGATGGTCGTCCCCGGCTCCGCGAAGGTCCGCGAGCAGGCCATCGAAGAGGGCCTCGACAAGGTCTTCATCGAAGCGGGCGCCGACTGGCGCTTCGCGGGCTGCTCGATGTGCCTGGGCATGAACCCGGACCAGCTCACGCCGGGCCAGCGCGCCGCCTCCACCTCGAACCGCAACTTCGAGGGCCGCCAAGGCAAGGGCGGGCGCACCCACCTGGTCAGCCCGGCCGTCGCCGCCGCCACCGCCGTCGCGGGCCGCCTCGCCGGCCCCGCGGACCTGTAGGAAGGGCAAGGGACATGGACAAGTTCACGACCCACACCGGCCGCGTGGCCCCGCTGCGCCGCTCGAACGTCGACACCGACCAGATCATCCCGGCCGTCTACCTGAAGCGGGTCACCAAGACCGGCTTCGAGGACGCCCTGTTCGCCGAGTGGCGCGAGGACGAGAAGTTCCTCCTGAACCAGGACGAGTACAAGAGCGCCACGATCCTCGTCGCGGGCACCGAGTTCGGCACCGGGTCCTCCCGCGAGCACGCCGTCTGGGCCCTGAAGGACTACGGCTTCAAGGCGGTCATCGCCCCGCGCTTCGGCGACATCTTCCGCGGCAACTCCCTCAAGAACGGTCTGTTGACTGTGGAGCTGCCCGAGGCGGCCGTCGAGGAGCTGTGGCACCTCGCCGAGGTCAACCCGGACGCGGAGGTCACCGTGGACCTGGAGGCCTGCGAAGTCCGTGCGGGGGACCGCACCTGGGCCTTCGAGTTCGACGAGTTCCTGCGCTGGCGGATGATGGAGGGCCTCGACGACGTGGCGCTGACGCTCCGCGACGAGGACAAGATCGCCGCGTTCGAATCGAACCGGGACGCTTGGCGGCCTAGGACTCTCCCCGCGGCGGCCTAGCCGCTCAGGACCGATCCTTTTAGCGCTCACGTACGGAGCCGGTGGCTGTGCCACCGGCTCCAGGCGTGTTCCGGGCCCCGCCAACGGGGTTGCGAGCGTCGATTTCGGGCACCGGATTAAAAATTCCTTGCGACACAACGGGTCGATTTTCGCGGAAACAGTTGCCTTCGCTCTCGAAACGTCATAACGTGCGCTTAACAAGCTGGTATGACTCCAGAACCTTATCGGGAGGGTAGGACTCGTGAACAAGGCAGAGTTCGTCGATCGGATCGCCGCTCGCACTGGCGACCGGGCCGCCGCGAAAGAAGTCGTGGATGTCGCGATCGACGAGATACAGCGCGCGGTGGTGAAAGGGGAGAAAGTCTCCTTCGCCGGTTTCGGCGTCTTCGAGAAGCGCCAGCGCGCTGCTCGCATGGCCCGCAACCCGCGCACGGGTGAGGCGGTCAAGGTCAAGAAGACCGTCGTTCCGGCCTTCCGGCCCGGTACCGGGTTCAAGGAACTCGTGACCGGCAAGCGCAAGGCGGCGAAGTCCGCCCCGGCCGCGAAGAAGTCGGCTCCGGCCAAGAAGGCCGCCACCAAGAAGACGACGGCCAAGAAGGCCGCCAAGAAGACCACGCGCGCGGCGTCCACCGCGGCGCGCTCGACGGCCACGAGCCGCGTGGCCGCCAAGAAGACCGCCACCAAGAAGGCGACGCCGGCCAAGAAGGCCAGCACCGCGAAGAAGGCCGTCCGCAAGACCGCCACCAAGGCCACGGCCAAGAAGACCGCGGCGAAGAAGACCGCGAAGCGCGGGCGCAGCTTATGCCGTGCCCCGAACCGGTTCGGGGCACGGTGGGGCACCCGTCCGACTCGCACGGGGAAGAGGGCATTCAGGAGCCGCCTGAATGCCCTCGCTGCTTTCAGTCGAACAGTCCCGCGGAGAAGTCATTCGTGAACTTCCCCTCTGGATCGACGCGGGCGCGCAGTTTCGCGAAGTCGCCCATTCGCCGATAACGCGAACCGATTTCATTCATTGGTATCGTGAACAATTTCCCCCAATGGGGCCGCGCAGAGAACGGTTCCAATGCCGCCTCAAGCGCCCCGACCACCGGCCGCACCGCCGCCTCGTCGCTCGTCCACGTGAAGTGCAGGCCCACGGTGTCGCGCTCGAACGCCGGGGACAGCCACAGGTCGTCCGCGGCCATCGTGCGCACCTCGCAGATCTGGAGCACCGACCCGAGCCGCTCCCCGATGCCCGCCAGGGCCTTCAGCGCCGCCACCGCGTCGGTGCGGGCGATCAGGTACTCCGACTGGAGCTCGTCCCCGGACGACGGCGTGAACTCGGGCTTGAAGTGCGGCAGGCGCTCGTGCCACGGGCCCGTCTGGCCCTGCTGCACGGTGCACGCCTCGGGGTCCACGCCCGGCACCGGGTGGCGCGGCCCGTCCGCCAGGGGCGCACCGAAGCGGCTGGACGGCGGGAACGGGTGCGTCTGGTCCGCGGTGCGCTGCTTGACCCAGAACTGGAACTCGGGCTCGGCGCCCCACGGCGTGAACAGGCTCGTGGAGTACGCGGCGCCCGTGAGCTCGTCGAAGTTCGCCAGGACCGCGTCCAGCGGCAGCCCGTCGTACACGTACTGGCGCATCTCGAACGCGGGCAGCAGGTCCAGGGTCACCGAGTGGACGACCCCCAAGGCCCCCAGGTGGACCACCGAGCCCGCGAAGTCCTCCTCGCCGCGCCTGACGGTGCGCAGCTCCCCGTCGGGGCCGATGAACTCGATCGCGGCCACCGCGGTCGCGAGGTTCCCGTTGCGGTCCCCGGAGCCGTGCGTGCCCGTGGCGATCGACCCGGCGACCGAGATGTGCGGCAGGGACGCCATGTTGTGCAGCGCGAACCCGGCCCGGTGCACCGCCGCGCTCAGCGCCGCGTAAGTGAGCCAGCCCGCGGCCCGCACGGTCCCCTTCAGGATGTCCAGCTCCGCGAACGGTTCTATGCCCGCGAGCGACAGCATCACGTCGTCGGAGGCGGCGATCTCGTTGAACGAGTGGCCCGATCCGAGCACGCGGACCCGCTCGGCTCCGGCGACGACCGCGCGCGCCTCGTCGAGGGTCGCGGGCGCTTCGAACCGGGCGGGGGAGAACGCGATGTTCCCGGCCCAGTTGTGCAGTGGGGCGCGCTCAGGCACGGGCCTACCTCCTGTGAAGGCGCACTCCGGCGCCGGAATCCGATGGCGGAGGCAACCCTAGCGCGCCGCTACAGCCGCTCGATCCCCACGAGCTTCTGCCCCGACAGCGACAGCACCCACGCCTCGCCCGGACGCGTCGACACGTCAGGGGCGTCGACGCCGTCCTCGTCGGCGAGGATCGCGACCGTGTCGCACACGACCTCCGCTTCGGCGCAGACGATCACGGCCCCGCCGCCGCCCGCGAGCTCGCGCAGGCGCGCGCTGGAGCGCTCGGGGTTGCGTTCGTGCGCTTCGGTGTCGAACACCGAGTCGCCGGTCAGCGTGCAGCGCACGGCCTGCGCGATCGGCTCCACGGTCTGCACGCTCGCCCGCCCGGTCGCCGTGAACGCCCGGTCCGGCTGGTACAGCGACGCGAGCGCGGCCAGCCGCACCGCCTGATCCTGCCCGCGCGCGCTCAGCGGCCGCGTCACGACCGGCCCGTCCCAGTCCTGCTCGACCTCCGCGGGGGCCACCAGGAGGACCGTGGACGTGACCGCGGGCAGCGCCGCGAACGCCGACAGCACCTGCTGGTCCCGCGGCCGCGTCAGCGCTTCACGGGCCTCGGCGAGGGTGAGCCAGCGGCGCTCGCCGATCTCGTCGTCGGCGGTGAACACCGCGTCGGGCTTCTCGGTGCGCATGGACCAGTAGTCGACGTGCTTGTGCACGTCCCCGGCGGGGTTGGGGAGCACGTACTCGGCGCGGCACAGCCACAGCTGCGGGATGACCGGAATACCGGTCTCCTCTTCGACTTCGCGGCACGCGGCCGCGAGCGCCGGCTCACCGGGGTCGAGCTTGCCCTTGGGCAGCGACCAGTTCCCCACCACGGGCCGCCACACCGCGACGACCTCGACCAGACCGCGCTCGCCGTTGCGCCACAACAGGCCGCCGGCGGCGGCCACCCGCCTCTGCGTACCGCTCACGCTCATACCGTACTGGGAGGCACCCACCTGGGGGAAGCTCGCCACTCGCGCGGAGGACCCCGCAGGGGGCTACTCGTGCATCGTGAAGATGCGCACCGCGACCACTTCCCCCGCTTCGTCCGTTTCGAGCGAAACGCGCTGTCCGGGGCGGAGGAAGCGCAGTCCGGAGACGGCGAAGGCCGCCGCGTCGAAGGCGACGCGGCGGCCGTTGTCCAGAACTGCCTCGCCGGAGGCGTCCTCGTTGAAGATCGAGACGGTGCCCTGCATGGCTTCAGCATGGACCATGGGGCGGCTGAAGGCCAGGGCTCCCCTTGCTGCTTGCGGCTGTGCCCTCTTCTCCGGAACTACTTCCGGATCTGGCGGCGCTCCGACCCGCCGATCGCCTTGTAGCCCTTGTACGCGAACCAGCCGATGACACCGATGATGCCGACGACGAGCGCGAACTTGATGAGACCGCCGAGGAACGCGAAGGCCGCACCGATGACGGTCGCCACGAGCCAGATCGCGATGATGGCACCGCCGAACAGGGCCGCGAGCCAGCCGAAGAGACGCCAGTTCATGTCACTCACTCCGAGTCGAGTCGTATTCCGGATCGACTGGGTTCGGCCGACCGGCTAGATGTCACTTTGACTCTATGATGACATCATAACGGATCCGGCGCAACCCGCGGGTCCCCGCCGACGCGCCGTCCACCGCGGCGCGTACCTGCGGGTTCACGCCGCGTGAGCCGTACCCCCGGTCCGGGGAGTCAAACCCCACGCTCCGCTTCCCGTCGCCCGAGCGCCCCGCTCGGGACGTTAGAGTGCATTGCACTGACGATCCCGTACACAACGGCACAGGCCGAGCCCATGCGGCCCGCGCCCCCCGAGAAAGCGAGCCAGCAGGTGAGCGAGCCTAGCCCTGAGGCGCAGTACACCTTCCGCCGCCGCGGCGGCGACCGCGTCACCCCCGACGTCCGGGTCTACGCCAACATCGTCAAGGGCGGGATGCTCGGGCTCACCCGCCGCAGCTGGTCCGGCATGGAGAACGTCCCGCTCACCGGCCCGGCGATCCTCGTCTGGAACCACTACTCCGACATCGACCCGCTCCTGGTCGTCCACTACGTGTACAACGCCGGGCGCCACCCGCGGTTCCTCCTCAAGGAGTCGATCACCAACGTGCCCGTGATCGGCCCGATCCTCAAGCGCGCCGGGCAGATCCCCGTCAAGCGCGGCAGCGCCGAGGCCGCCGACTCGCTCCGGACCCTCCAGGACCAGCTGGCCCAGGGGCACGTCGTCATCATGGCCCCCGAAGGGACCGTGACGAAGGAGCCCGACCGCTGGCCCATGCGCGGCAAGACCGGCGTCGCCCGCCTCGCCCTCGAATCAGGCGCGCCCGTGATCCCGATCGTCCAGTGGGGCGCCCTCGGCATCCACGACCGCAGGCGCGACCCGAAGTTCAAGCTCGGCCGCAAGGACGTCACCGTCCGGGCCCTCCCGGCCGTCGACCTCTCCCCCTGGCTCGGCAAGGAGCCGACCCGCGAGGACCTCGCCGCGGTCACCGACCGCATCATGGAGGCCCTCCGCGCCGGACTCGCCGAGGTCCGCGGCCAGGAAGCACCCCCCTTGTTCGACCCCCGGCAGCACCGACCCGAGGAAAGCGAGTCTTCTGAGTGAAAGCAGCCGTGATGGGAGCCGGTTCGTGGGGGACCGTCTTCGCCAAGATCCTCGCCGACGCCGGGACGCCGGTCACCATCTGGGCGCGGCGGGCATCCGTGGCGGCGGCGGTGAACGCCGACCACCGCAACCCGGACTACTTCCCCGACATCGAACTGCCCCCGCTCGTCTCCGCGACCAGCGACCCGGCCGAGGCGCTCGCGGGCGCCGACCTCGTGGTGTTGTCCGTGCCGAGCCAGACCCTGCGCGGCAACCTCGCCGAATGGTCCGGGCTCCTCGAACCGCACTCGACGCTCCTGAGCCTCATGAAGGGCATCGAGCTCGGCACGACCGAGCGGATGACCGAGGTGATCGCCGAGGTCACCGGCGCGGCCGAGTCGCGGATCGCGGTCCTGTCGGGCCCGAACCTCGCGCGCGAGATCGCCGAGCAGCAGCCGACCGCCTCCGTGGTCGCCTGCATCGACCACGGCCGCGCCGTGGACATCCAGAAGGCCGTCACCACCGGCTACTTCCGGCCCTACACGAACACCGACGTCGTGGGCTGCGAACTCGGCGGCGCCGTCAAGAACGTCATCGCGCTCGCCTACGGCATGGCCGCCGGGATGGGCTTGGGCGACAACACGAAGGCCACGATCATCACCCGCGGCCTCGCCGAGACCACCCGCCTCGGCATGCGCCTGGGCGCCGACCCGACCACGTTCGCAGGGCTGGCGGGCCTCGGCGATCTCGTCGCCACCTGCTCCTCGCCGCTGTCCCGCAACCACACCTTCGGAGAGCAGCTCGGCCTCGGGGCAACCCTGGAGGAGGCCGCGCGCGTCACCAAGCAGACCGCCGAGGGCGTGAAGAGCTGCCGCTCGATCACCGACCTCGCCCGGAAGGTCGGCGTCGAGATGCCCATCTGCGACGCCGTCGAACGGGTCTGCCACGAAGGGCTCGACCCCAGGGCCGCGGTCGCCGAACTCATGGGGCGCGAGACCAAACCAGAAACCGACAGTTTGAGGTCCGACAATGACTAAACCGACCGTCGCCGTCTTCTTCGGCGGGCGCAGCGTGGAGCAACCCGTCTCCTGCGCCTCCGGCTCCGGGGTCGCCAAGGCGCTGCGCGAACGCGGCTTCGACGTGACCTCCATCGGCATCACCCGCACCGGCGAATGGGTCGAACTGCCCGCCGACTCCCTCTTCGCGATCGACGCCGCCGACGCCCTCCCCGAGGTCACCGCCGAAGCCGGCAAGTCCGTCGCCGTCGACCTCGGCCCCGGCGCCCAGCCGATCGCCGACATCGCCTTCCCGGTCCTCCACGGCCCCTACGGCGAGGACGGGACCATCCAGGGCCTGTTCGAGATGGCCGACCTGCCGTACGTCGGCTCGGGCGTGCTGTCGAGCTCCCTGTCCATGGACAAGGAGTTCTCCAAGCGGCTCCTGGCGGCCGAAGGCGTTCCCCAGGGCGCGTTCGCGGTCCTGAAGCCGGGGGAGGAGCTCGACGCCCACGCCGTCATCGACGAGCTCGGCCTCCCGATCTTCGTCAAGCCCGCGCGCGCCGGATCGAGCCTCGGCATCAGCAAGGTCAAGTCCGCGGCGGAACTCGCCGAAGCGGTCGTCAAGGCCCGCGAGGTCGACGAGAAGGTCGTCTTCGAGGCCTCGTTCGAAGACGTGCGCGAGATCGAGATGGGGGTCCTGGAGACCCTCGACGGGGACCTGGAGATCACCTTCCCGCTCGAAGTCCTCGCGATGGGGGAGGAGGGCTGGTTCGACTTCGACGCCAAGTACCTCGACAACCCCGAGCCGTTCAACCTCCACCCGGACTACCCGGAAGGCGTGGCCGAGCGCGCGCAGGACCTGGCCCGCAAGGTCTTCCGCCTCCTCGACTGCCGCGACCTCGCGCGGGTCGACTGCTTCCTGGCGCCCGACGGGACCGTGTACCTCAACGAGGTCAACACCATGCCGGGCCTCACGCCGATGAGCGGCGTCCCGCAGGCGTTCGCCGCCGCGGGCGTCTCCTACGGCGACCTCGTGGAGCGCCTGGTCACTCTCGCGGCGGCCCGGGTGGGCGACAAGAAGGACGCCAAGTAACCTGGTCATGAGCTTCGCGCCGCCTTCGGTGGCGTCGGAGTCACCGCATCACCGTGTGCGCGCCAGGCCCCGGGAACCCCCAGGTGCACTCCTGAGCGCGCTACACTCACGCGTTTCTGCTGGTCAGGGACGTACTCCGCCTCGCGATATCGAGCGGGGCAACGCATGAATTACTGGAGAGATCATTGCAAGCTAAGGCGAAAGTCAAGCTTTCCCGATCCCTCGGCATCGCTCTGACGCCGAAGGCCGCCAAGTACATGGAGCGCCGTCCCTACCCTCCGGGGCAGCACGGCCGCGGCCGCAAGAAGGAATCGGACTACAAGAACCAGCTCGTCGAGAAGCAGCGTCTCCGCGCTCAGTACAACATCTCTGAGCGCCAGCTGCGGAACGCCTACGCCGAGGCCGTGCGCAAGCCCGGCAAGACCGGTGAGGTCCTGGTCGGCCTGCTCGAATCCCGCCTGGACGCCTTCGTGCTCCGCGCCGGGTTCGCCCGCACCATCTACCAGGCGCGGCAGTTCGTCAACCACGGCCACTTCACCGTGAACGGCCGCAAGGTCGACATCGCGTCGTACCGCCTGAAGGCCGGCGACTTCGTCCAGGTCCGCAAGAAGTCCCGCGAGACCACGCCGTTCCAGCTCGCCGCCGCGGGCGCGTGGGCCGGCGAGCAGACTCCGGCCTACATCGAGGCCCACCTCGAAGGCCTGATCGCCCGCTTCCTGTCGGTGCCTGAGCGCAAGCAGATCCCCGTGATCTGCGACGAGCAGCTCGTCGTCGAGTACTACTCGAAGTAACAGCCTGAGCGTGCACTGAACGCCGCCGAGGCCGGCCGCGCGCCGGTCCGGCGGCGTTCAGGCGTCGCCCGAGTGCCCTCCGTCACGGTCAACCCCCTGGTAGACGGCTCTCGGGCGCGAGTAAACTCGCTCAGTGGTGCAGTGCGTCCCTGGTCGGGCCGCCCCGCGGTCGCAAGCCGACCGCACCTGGCGCTCTACCGTTCGAGGGACGGCCGCATCGTTCTTTCGCCCGCCCGAAGCTTCCCGCCTCGGACAGGCGTGCCAGTAGCTCCGCACACCAGCTAGACGTGCGGGGTTTTCAGACCGAGTTGTCACGGTAGCGGAGGACATGCCGAAAAAAGACGGTGCCATCGAGATTGAAGGCAAGGTCGTCGAGTCCCTCCCGAACGCCATGTTCCGGGTGGAACTCACCAACGGCCACAAAGTACTCGCTCACATCAGCGGCAAGATGCGCCAGAACTACATCCGGATCCTCCCAGAGGACCGGGTCGTGGTGGAGCTCTCGCCGTACGACCTGTCGCGCGGGCGGATTGTCTACCGTTACCGCTGACCTGACGACTACATGAAGTAGGACTCGTGAAAGTCAAGCCGAGCGTCAAAGTGATCTGCAAGAACTGCCGCGTGATCCGCAGGCACGGACGAGTGATGGTTATCTGCTCGTCCGACCCGCGTCACAAGCAGCGTCAGGGCTAAGCAGCACACACGCCAGCAGCAAGGCCCCAGAAGGGGAAGCCGCCGCCAGTGCGCAAGCACAACCCACGGCTCGGAGGCCGTGGCTCGCATCGCCCGTCAGGGCAGGGGAACGAATAACCCCGGCGAGAAGGCAGTGGTCAGACCTCCGAACGACACTAGGAGTACGCCGCTATGGCACGCCTGGTTGGAGTGGACCTCCCGCGCGACAAGCGCCTGGAGATCGCACTCACCTACATTTACGGCATCGGCCGCACCCGTTCGCTTGAGACGATCGCGGCGACCGAGCTCGACCGCGACAAGCGCGTCAAGGACCTCACCGACGAAGAGCTGGTGAAGCTCCGCGACTACATCGAAGAGCACTTCCAGGTCGAGGGCGACCTGCGCCGCGAGGTGCAGGCCGACATCCGCCGCAAGATCGAGATCAACTGCTACCAGGGTCTCCGTCACCGCTACGGCCTTCCGGTCCACGGTCAGCGGACCAAGACCAACGCCCGTACTCGCAAGGGTCCGAAGAAGACCGTCGCGGGCAAGAAGAAGGCACGTTAGGAGACCATCTGATGCCACCGAAGACTCGCGGCGGATCCAAGAACCCGCGCGCCAAGAAGAAGAACGTGCCCCACGGGCACGCCCACATCAAGAGCACCTTCAACAACACCATCGTGTCGATCACCGACCCGACCGGTGCTGTGATCTCCTGGGCCTCCTCGGGCCAGGTGGGCTTCAAGGGCTCGCGCAAGTCGACCCCGTACGCCGCGCAGATGGCCGCCGAGGCCGCCGCGCGCCGCGCGATGGACAACGGCATGCGCAAGGTCGACGTCTACGTCAAGGGCCCGGGCTCGGGCCGCGAGACCGCGATCCGCTCGCTCCAGGCCGTCGGCCTTGAAGTCGGCTCGATCAACGACGTCACCCCCCAGCCGCACAACGGCTGCCGCCCGCCGAAGCGCCGCCGCGTCTAACAACGCAGCACGCTTCAACGGAGCTCTTCAACAATCCAAGTGTCTAGGCGTCAAATAGCGGGCGCCCCGAACAAAGGAAACATCGCACAGTGCTTATCACTCAGCGGCCCACGCTCACCGAGCAGCAGATCAGCCCGACCCGCTCCAAGTTCACCATCGAACCCCTGGAGCCCGGCTTCGGCTACACGCTCGGCAACTCGCTGCGGCGCACGCTGCTGTCGTCCATCCCGGGCGCGGCGGTCACGTCGATCAAGATCGACGGCGTCCTGCACGAGTTCTCCACCATCCCCGGCGTGAAGGAAGACGTCGTGGAACTGGTGCTGAACGTCAAGCAGATCTGCGTCTCCTCGGAGAACGACGAGCCGGCCACCATGTACCTGCGCAAGGAAGGCCCCGGCGACGTCCTCGCCGGCGACATCCAGCCCCCCGCGGGCGTGCAGGTCCACAACCCCGAGCTCAAGCTGGCGACCCTCAACTCGAAGGGCCGCCTCGACATGGAGTTCGTGGTGGAGCGCGGCCGAGGCTACGTCTCGGCCCCGGCGAACAAGGCCGACACGAACGAGATCGGCCGCATCCCGGTCGACTCGATCTACTCGCCCGTGCTGAAGGTCGCCTACTCGGTCGACGCCACGCGCGTCGAGCAGCGCACCGACTTCGACAAGCTCACCGTCGACGTCGAGACCAAGGCCTCCACGACGCCGCGCACCGCGCTCGCGTCGGCCGGCTCCACCCTGGTGGAGCTGTTCGGCCTGTACCGCGAGCTCGACACCGAGGCCGAGGGCATCGACGTCGGGCCCAGCCCGGCCGACCAGCAGCTCGCCGCCGATCTGGCCCTGCCGATCGAGGACCTCGACATGACCGTCCGGTCCTACAACTGCCTCAAGCGCGAGGGCGTCAACACCGTTGGCGAACTCATCAACCGCACCGAGGCGGACCTGCTCGACATCCGCAACTTCGGGCAGAAGTCGATCGACGAGGTCAAGATGAAGCTCGCCGGCATGGGCCTGAGCCTCAAGGACTCCCCCGGGACCTTCGATCCCAGCGAGGCCGCCGTGGCCTACGGCGGGTCGCCGGTCGCCGAGTCCGACGAGTACGAGGACGACGGCGAAGACCTCCGCGAGACCGAGCAGCTCTAAGAGCCGCGTGAATACGGCGGTCGGTTCCGTAAGACGGCCGGCCGCGTCAAACCAAGAGGAGTAAGAAATGCCTAAGCCCACTAAGGGCCCGCGTCTGGGCGGTTCCCCGGCGCACGAGAAGCTCATGCTCTCGGGCCTCGCGGCCTCCCTGTTCGAGCACGGCAGCATCACCACGACGCTGACCAAGGCCCGCCGCCTGCGCCCCTACGCCGAGCGTCTCATCACGTACGGCAAGAAGGGCACGCTGCACCACCGCCGCCTGGCGCTGGCCAAGCTCCGCAACAAGGACGCCACGCACGACCTGTTCGAGCAGGTCGCCCCGCGCTTCGCCGCCCGCGAGGGCGGTTACACCCGGATCATCAAGGCCGGGAACCGCAAGGGCGACAACGCGCCGATGGCGATCATCGAGCTCGTCGACTAGTACGGCTTCGGACCGCGCGCAGGGCATCCGCTCTGCGCGCGGTTCTGCTTTTCCGCGAAGCACATCAGGGAGGGATTCGGCATGGACGACATGACGCGCCTGCGCCTCGGCGTCGCCTACGACGGGGCCGAGTTCTCCGGCTGGGCCCTGCAACCGGGCCTGCGCACGGTCGCCTCGGAGGTCATCCGGGCCCTCGAACTGCTCTTCCGCGACATCGCCGACTTCACCGTCGCCGGGCGCACCGACGCGGGCGTCCACGCGACCGGGCAGGTCGTCCATGTGGACGTGCCGACCGCGAAATGGGAGGAGCTGCGCGAGCGGCTCCTGTGGCGGCTGCGTGGCATCCTGCCGCCCGACGTGCGGGTCGTCTCCGCCGAGGCCGTCGACCGCACCTTCAACGCCCGCTTCGCGGCCCGCTGGCGCCGGTACCGCTACCGGGTCGCCGACGCGGTCTACGGGGTGACGCCGCTGCGGCGCCTCGACACGCTCGCGTGGCCGCGGCCGCTCGACGTCGAGCGGATGCACGCCGCGTCGCAGGCCCTGCTGGGCGAGCACGACTTCGTGGGCTTCTGCAAGCAGCGCGAGGGCGCGACGACGATCCGCGAACTGCTCCAGTACGACTGGGCGCGCGACGAGGACGGCACCGCGGTCGCCACCGTGCGCGCGGACGCGTTCTGCCACTCCATGGTCCGCAGTCTCGTGGGCGCGGCCCTCGCCGTCGGCGACGGCCGCCGCGACGAGGCCTGGCTCGCGTCGATCCTCCACATCGGCGAGCGCGCCAACGACGTCCATGTCGTCGGCCCGCACGGCCTCACTCTCGTCGAGGTGTCCTATTCGGACGACCCGGCGGACTGGGCGGCCCGCGTCGACCTCACCAGGCGGGTACGCACCGCAGGTCCGGGGGGACAGTGAACGAGGACGAACTCAAGGCCCTGCCGATCGACGGCCGCGCCCGGTACGCCGTGCTCGGGGTCCTCCAGCGCGCCATGAGCACGGGCGTCGACTGGGTCGACGCCGCCTCGGGACTCGAAGGCGCATCGGACGAGGCGGGCTGGCCCGCCGCGCTCGCGCGCGTCTTCGGGGAGCTCGGCGACGACGCGGTGCTCCGCGCCTGGGAGTGGGGCTGGATGCCGCGTGAGGTCACCAGCGCGCTGAAGAAGGCCCTGAGTCCGGAGGCGGCGCGGGCCGGGGCCGTGATGATGCGCGGCCAGCTGGCCCGCTATACCGACGAGCAGCTGAGCGACCGGTGGCTGGCCCACCGCGACGAGCTCGCGGCGGCCTCGCCGTACGCGAACATCGCCGAAGCCGTTGCGGGCCTTGGCCGCTGGGACCGGATCGTGGCGTGGTCGGAAGTGCTCGAAGCGCTCGACTGCCTCGGCGGGCTCCCGAAGATCCCGCGCGTCGAGCCCCTCCCGGGCACGCCGCTGATCGCGCACCGCCTCGGCGTGGCCGAGTCCTCGAAGGCGTACGAGAAGATCCGGGCGCTCCTGGCGAAGGCCGAGTCCACGGACTCCGACGCCGAAGCGGAGGCGTTCACCGCGAAGGCCCAGCAGCTCATCGCCCGGCACAGCATCAACGAGGCCCTGCTCTCCGAAGCGGGGCAGGACAAGCGCGAGCCCGAGGCGCTGCGCGTGGTGATCGAGCGGCCCTACGAGGGGCCGAAGTCGGAGCTGCTCGCGCAGATCGCCGACGCGAACCACTGCCGGTCGGTGTACTGGCCCGACGGCGGGTTCACGACGCTCATCGGCGACCGTGACGACCTGCGCTCGGTGGAGCTGCTGTACCACTCGCTGCTGGTGCAGGCGACCTCCGCGATGGCGCGGGTCGGGTCGGTGTCGGCGAAGCGCGGGAAGTCGCAGACCAGGTCGTTCCGGCAGTCGTTCCTCGCGTCGTTCGCGATGCGCATCGGCGAGCGCCTGCGCGAATCGGCCGACGACACGGCCCGCGAGGTCGCCGAGGAGACCGGTACCGACCTCGTCCCGGTGATGCGCCAGCGCGACGACCGCGTCGACGCACGCACCGAGGAGCTGTTCCCGCGCTTGAAGTTCGGGCGCTCCACGCGGATCACGAACTACGAGGGCCACCTCGCGGGGCTCGCGGCGGCCGACGCCGCGCGGCTGCATCCACAGGAGCCGATCACCCGCCGCTGACCGCACGATCCCGGACCGCTTCCCCTGCGCGGGAAGTTACTCGGAGCGAACGGCTCGGTCACCGGCTCGCATCACTGCGCCCCGAACGTGGTGGCATGAGCGAGTTGCAGGCACCTGACACCATTTTCGAGCGCATCGGCGGCGACGCCGCCGTGGAGGCGGTCGTGGAGATCTTCTACGGGAAGGTCCTCGGCGACCCGGAGCTGAAGGACTACTTCGCGGACACCGACATCGACCGGCTGAAGAAGCACCAGGCCCGCTTCGTGGGCATGGCCCTGGGGTCGACCCGGCCCTACAGCGGCCGCTCGATGGGCAAGGCCCACGAGGGCCTTGCGATCACCTCGGACCACTTCGACCTGGTCGTGGGCCACCTCGCGGCGTCCCTGACGGAGGCCGGGGTGGACGACGAGACGATCGGCGCCATCGCCGGGAAGCTCCTCCCGCTGAAGGGCGACATCGTCACCGCATAAGCGGCCGGCGGCGCTGAGCAGAGCGGAGAAGTCAGAGGCCCGGAGGCCGAACACGGGGGATTCGTGGCCCAACTTCGAGTCCCGGACCTGAAAGTCCGAACCGGCACTCCGGGTTTCCACGCAGTTGCTTTCAGCACCGCCGCCACCGCTACGGCTGCTCTTACGCCAGGACCGGCGGCACTCCACGCAGTTGCTTTCATTTTGACCAGCGCTACGGCTGCTTTTACGCCAGGAGCTGTACTCCACCACTGAAAATCTCCTTGATCGGCTTGCCCTGGGCCCAGACCTCGGTGCGGAGCTGATCATACCAACGGAGGGTAGCTTCATCTTCGATGTAACGGCTCTGGTCGAGAGACTCCGTGTATACGAATGATGGGCCCGCATCGGGTGCCTTGGCGGTCTTGTAGAAGTCGAAGCTACCCCGCGAAGCATTGTGAATGCCATCGATGATCCGGATCTCCCAGTTCGGTCGATTCGAGTCCTCGATGAGCGCTTCGATCTGGCGATCCCAGTGGATCATGTCGCGGAGATGCCGCAAGGCGTTGTACTCGATCAAGACCTGCATGGAGGCGGCGGTGCGTGATCGCAGCGTCCGCCCGCGCGCTTGCTTGCGCTTCAAAGAATCCGAGTCGGCACCGGGTAGCAGTTCGTTATGGTATCCGTCGAGCTGAAACGGTCCGGGGATATAGACCGACTCGTACTTGAAGATGGAGCCGTAGGTCCGCTCGGCCTGCTCGACCATGCGGACATTCCTGGTGTGCAGGTTGGCGACCAACCCCGGGACCTTGTAGTTGTCGATCACGAAGCACAGGAAGTCGATGCGACTCTGTTCGACACCGGCCATCTGGCCGATGTCCTTTGCGACAGACCTCAGCGGAACCGTCTTTCCGCTCTCCCAGTTCCTGATCGTGGCGGCACTTACTCCGAGTGCTCTTGCGATCCCGGCCTCCGACAGTCCAAGGATTGCGCGAAGTGCGGTGAGCTCGGCGGTGATGTACCACTTCGCAAGCCGTGAGTCCGCCATGGGGCCTCCATTCGATTCGGTGGGAAACCTCATGGTAGAGGCCGATAGCCGTGATCGGTACCCACGAGGTCGCCGACAGTAGTTGTGTGCGGCAGCAAAGATTTGTGTCCAAAATTTGCAGGCAGGATTTGCGGCTGATCGTTGCGGGGCGGCCATCTGGTCGGATTCGGTTGAGGTTCAGGCGGCAGCGACAACGGGGTGAGTGGGAGGGCGGGGTCGGGTGCTGTGGCTGGCGGGTTGTGTTGGGGTGCGGGTTCTTTGGCGGCGACGGGGAGGTGTGGGGGGGGGGCCGGGGTTGGGTGCCGGGCCTGGGGTCTTGATGTGCCTGTGCCTGTGTCTTCGCTTTGCTTCTCCCGCCCTGGTTGGCTGGCCCGGGGTGGGCGGGTTCAGAAGGGCGGGTCGCCGAGGTTCCCGGCCGGGATCGGTTCCCGATGGCTGGGCGAGGGCGAGGGCGAGAGCGGGGGCGGAGGCGGGGGCAGTGCGGTCGGTCCGCTCGCCTTGGCCGGTGCGGGTTCCTTCGCCGGGGGTGTGAAGCGTGTTCGGCATTTGGCTCTGGCTGCCCGTATCGAGGCGAGGGCTCTTTGCCGTTCGGCCTGTTCGGCTCTGGAGTCGAGGTCGGGTTTGAGGGTGTTGGACCATTCGGTGCGGTAGAGCCCGGTCGGGAAGACATCCCAGTCGCTGCCCTGGTTTTCGGTGTCTAGGTCGGCATCGGTGCGCCAGTCGGAGCATCCGCATTCCCCGGCCTGCCCGGCCTGGGTGGCCCCGGTGTCATCACCGGTGGCGGTGTGGTCGTGGTGGGTGATGAGGGCTTGGCCGGGGCCGGTCTTCTCGACGGTCCAGCCTGCCGTGTGGATGCGGCCGTGGTGGAAGCGGCAGAGGAGGATCAGGTTGTCCGCGTTCGTGTCGCCGCCGTCGGCCCAGTGCTGGATGTGGTGGGCTTCGGTCCAGGCGACCGGGCGCGAGCAGCCCGACCAGGCGCACCCTTCCCCCTGCTCCAGTTCGAGCTTGCGGCGCAGCGCCTGGTTCGGGAGGCGAGCTGCCCTGCCGAGTTCGATCGCCTCGCCGGAGTCGTAATCGAAGACGCCGGGGATGATCCCGGCTTCGCATGCCATCAGGCGGGCTTTGGCGACCGAGACCGGCTGGCCCTCCAGGAGCGGGGTCCGGCCGGTGTCCTTGCCCTGCAACGTTTCGATGTCGACCATGAGGTCGAGGGTGGCGGTGTGGCCGTGGCGCTTGACTGCGTCGGGGTTGGTGCCGTAGCCCGCAATGAGCTGGTGGAGGGCCTCGGCGTGCCGGTTCGGCTGCGCCGGAAGCACCCCGTCGAGGTCTTGTTCGTCTTGGCGAGGGGGCGGGCAGGCGGTCTTCAGGTACTTGTCCAGGAGCCTGCCGGTGTCGCCGGAGAGTTCCCCCGAGAGGGCCCACATGCCGTTGTCGGTCTCGGCCAGTTCGATCCACTGGAGCGACTGCTCACCCAGGCTGTCAAGGAGTTCGGACTCCTCGGCGAGGTGGGCGGCCAGGTCGTCAAGGTGGCGTTGGAGGTCTTTGAAGGGGGCGTGCTGGCAGTACTGGGCGATGAGGTGTTCCGGTGTCGCGCACAGGGTGTCGGCATCGAAGGGGGAGGCCACGGGGATGCGGAAGGGGGTGAGTGCGAACAGCCGCATCGCAGGGGTGCGGTCGAGTTGCCGGACCGCGTAGGCGACCTGGTCGATCCTGGCCTGCCCCGACACAGCCGCTTCGACAAGTGCCCGGAACTTGGTGGAGAGGCGGGCGATGGCGGCGATGTCCGAGGCAGTGCGGTGGGTGAAGTCGAAGGTGGAGATGAGCCAGTCGCGCAGGGCGGAGAAGCCGAAGGCGGTGCGGTGGAGGTTCGCCTGCTTGGCGTCGATGACCGCGGACAGGACCCGGGCGTACTGGGTGTTGACAACCGAGGCGGCGGTGTCGAGGAGGGCCCGGATGGTCTGGGCCTGGTCACTGTTGCTGGTCCGGCTGTGGATCGTAGTGGCTGCCATCGGGATCACCCCCTGTGTTGTTGTGCCCTGCGTGTTCGCTGGTGTGTTTCAATTGTGACTCTGTGTGCGATAGGGTGACAACACCCAGAAGGGTGATCTTTGGTGAGGAAGTTTCACCCCGCCCCGCCCGCACCACCCGCACCCCACCCCATGTCACCCGCGGACCCCATGGCCGCCAACCCAACCCGGGAAGTGGACTGCCTCTTCGTCGCTGCCCGCTCTAACCAGGACCCAATGCGACCCGCAGGTTGAAACGTCACCAGCCAGCAGGCCGCAATTCACCCACCCGTCAGTCCGAACCTCCAGGCTGAGGCGATGAGACGTTTGCTCACCGCTGGCGCGGTGGCGGTCGTGGCCGCCTCTGCGCTGTTCATCGCCATGCCCTCGCCCGCCGACGCGCACCCGAAGCGCGACTTCGACCTTCAGGCCCACCGCGGCGGGATCGGCCTCGTTGTCGAGAACACCTTGCCCGCGTTCGCGAACGCCCTCGAACTGGGCGTGTCCACGCTTGAGCTGGACGTGCAGATCACCGAGGACGGCGAAGCTGTCGTCACCCACGACCGCAAGGTCTCCGGGGCGAAGTGCCTCGACACGGCCCCGGCGTTCGCGGGCGACCCCGAGTACCCCTATGTCGGGAAGTACATCACCAACCTGACACTCGACCAGGTCCGCACGCTCGACTGCGGGTCCCTCGCCCAGGCGGCCTTCCCCGGCCAGGAGCTGCACCCGGGCGAGCCGATGCCGCTGCTGTCGGAGGTCTTCGACCTGGTGCGCGAGTACCGCGCGAACGGCGTGAAGCTGAACATCGAGACGAAGGTCGAAGCCGGTGCGCCGCAGGAGACCGCGCCGCGCGAGGCGTTCGTGGAG
Source organism: Glycomyces artemisiae (assembly GCF_003002955.1). Classification (GTDB taxonomy): domain Bacteria; phylum Actinomycetota; class Actinomycetes; order Mycobacteriales; family Micromonosporaceae; genus Glycomyces; species Glycomyces artemisiae. Next base: position 235,929 of record NZ_PVTJ01000006.1, on the reverse strand, counting down.
ACGGTGGTCGCCGAGATCCGGGCGGCCCGGATCGGCCGCCAGGTGACCATTCAGAGCTTCGACTGGGGCGCGCTGATGCTCATGGGCGAGACCGCGCCGGAGCTGCCGCTCGTGGCGCTCACGAACATCGACTTCCTCCAGACCGGGAAGCCCGGGGCCTCGCCGTGGCTGGGCGGCATCGACATCGACGACTTCGGGGGCGACCCGATCGCGGCGATCGACTCGTTCGGCGCCGACGCGTTCTCGCCGGTCCACGGCTCCCCGCAGAACGGGAAGGTCGGCGACGCCAACTACGTGCCGTACGTGACCGAGGCGATGGTCGACCACGCGCACGACTACGGGATCAAGGTAGTGCCGTGGACCGTCGACGACGAGGCGACCATGCGCAAGCTCATCGACGACGGCGTGGACGGCATCATCACCGACTACCCCGACGTGCTGCGGAACGTCATGCAGGACTACGGGTTCAAGCTCCCGAAGCGGTACCGCTCCTGCTGACCGCTCGATTACGGTTCGGCCACAGGCGGAACCGGGACGCGCGCCGGGCGTCTCATGGGGGACCCCTTGAGAAGGAGACCCCCATGAGACGCATCATCGCCATACCCGCCGCGGTCCTGCTCGCGTTCGCCGCCGCCTGCTCCGAGGACAGCGGCGAGAGCGCCACGACCGCGGACATGTCGGGCCAGGCCGCGCCGGGCGCGGTCGAGCCCTACGATCCCGACGCCGAGATGTACGAAGTCAACGAGGCCGTCGACCCCTCCGAGGACCCCGAGTCGACGTTCGCCGTCGACGTCGACACCGCCTCCTACGACTACGCCCGGCGGGCCCTGCTGGACGGCGGGCTGCCGCCGCAGGACCAAGTCCGGCCCGAGGAGTTCGCGAACTCGTTCGACTACGGGTACGAAGAGCCCGAAGGGAACGGCTTCTCGGTGCGGCTCGACCGCCAGGAGCTGCCCGACTGGTACGCCTCCGGGGACGCCTCGGAGGTGCTGCGGGTCGGGCTCCAGACGCGGACCGTCCCTGACGAGGAGCGCGCGGACGTCAACCTCACCTTCGTCATCGACGTCTCCGGTTCGATGGAGGGCGACCGCATCCAGATCGTGCGCGACTCGCTGACCATGCTCGTGGGGCAGCTGCGGCCGACCGACTCGGTCGCGGTCGTCACGTACGAGACCGACTCCGACGTGCTGCTGGAGATGACCGAAGTCGCCGACGGCGACGAGATCCGCGACGCGATCGACGACCTCGAAGCGCGCGGGTCCACGAACATGCAGGCGGGCCTGGAGGACGGGTACGAGCTGGCCGCCGAGTCCTTCGACGCCGACCGGGACAACCGGGTGATCCTGCTGTCGGACGGCGAGGCGAACGTGGGCCTCACCGAGCACGACGCGATGCTGGAGGAGATCGGCGGCGAGATCGCCGACGGGATCACGCTGCTCACGGTGGGCGTGGGCGACTCGTACAACCAGGAGCTGCTGGAGCAGCTGGCGGACAACGGGAACGGCTGGGCCGTGTACTTCGCGTCCGAGGGCGGGGCCGAAGAGGTGTTCTCCGAGCGGCTCACCTCGACGCTCGGCGTCGCCGCGGAGGACGCGAAGGTCCAGGTCGTATTCGACCCGGCCACGGTCGCCGACTACCGGCTCATCGGGTTCGAGAACCGCGCCCTGGAGGACGACGAGTTCGAGGACGACTCGGTCGATGCGGGCGAGGTCGGGCCCGGCCACGCCGTCACGGCGCTGTACGCGGTCACGCCGACCGGCGAGGCGGGGGAGTACGCTTCGGTCGCGGTCCGCTGGACCGACCCCGAGACCGGCGAGACCGGGGAGGCGTCGGCCGAGGCGGCCGTGGACGCCGATGCGGGGCTCGACACCGCGCTCCTCGCGGCGGCGTTCGCCGAAGTCCTCCGCGGCTCGGCGTCGTTCACGTGCTCTGATCTCCTCGACGACGCGGAGGCGCTCGCCGCCGCGAGCGACGACCCCGATGTGGACGAACTCGCCGACCTGATCGCGATCGCGGCCGAACTCGGCGCGTGATCCCGGAGGGGCCGGACGCCGCGTCCGGCCCCTCCCGATCGAAAATTGAGCGCCGCCGTCTCCGGCCGCTAGCCGCGCGGCCGGACTTGCAGCGCATCGCGTGTTTTCGCAGGCCCCAGCGTTTTTGAACACGTTCGGAACACATCTTCCGAGGCTTGTGAAAGCTTTCACAAGAACGTGGATCCGGACGTTCCGGCACCTATCTTCAAGGCATGGACGCAACCCAGCTCCTCGCCCAGGCCGCCGAAGCGGCGGCCGATCCCGCGGGCCTCATGCCCGCCCGGCAGCAGATGGCGCTGTCGCTCGGATGGCACATCATCCTCGCGTGCTTCGGCGTCGCCTTCCCCGCGATCATCTTCGCGATGCACCTGCGCGGCATCAGGAAGAAAGACCCGGTCGCGCTCGGACTCGCGAAGCGGTGGGGCAAGGCCTCCGCGGTGCTCTTCGCGATCGGCGCGGTCTCCGGGACCGTCCTCAGCTTCGAGATGGGCATGCTCTGGCCCGGCCTCATGGGCACCTACGGCGACGTGCTCGGCCTCCCGTTCGCGTTCGAAGGCCTCGCGTTCTTCCTCGAAGCGATCTTCCTCGGCATCTACCTGTACGGCTGGGGGCGGATGCCGCAGAAGCTGCACCTGCTCATGGTGGTGCCCATGGCGATCACCGGCGTCATCGGCACGTACTGCGTGCTCGCCGTGAACGCCTGGATGAACGTCCCGGTCGGCTTCGACGTCATCGACGGCGAGGTCACCAACATCGAACCGTGGGCGGTGCTGTTCAACCAGCACGCGTTCATGCAGTTCGCGCACATGTGGGTCGCCGCGTACATGGTCGCCGGGTTCTCCATCGCCGCCGTCTACGCCGCCGGGATGCTCAATGGCCGCCGCGACCGCCACCACCGGCTCGGGTTCATGGTGCCGTTCGCGTTCGCGACGATCGCCGCGCTCGCGCAGCCGTTCGTGGGCCACTTCCTCGGCGAGGGCCTCGACGAGCGCCAGCCCTCGAAGCTCGCCGCGTTCGAGCTCGCGCAGGAGACCGACGAGGGCGCCTCGCCGCTGCGCCTCGGCGGCGTCATCATCGACGGGGAGATCAAGGGCGCCATCGAGATCCCCTACCTCGGGTCGATCATCTCGATGGGCTCGCTCGACCCCGTGCCCGGCCTCGACCAGATCCCCGACGAGGACGAGCCGCCCGTCAACTTCACCCACCTCGCGTTCCAGGCCATGATCGGCCTCGGCCTGCTGCTCATGGCCGCGGTCGCCCTCTACTGGTTCCTCAGATGGCGCAGGCGGGACCTGCTCGACAACAAGTGGTTCCTGCGGTTCATGGCCGTCACCGGGATCCTCGCGGTCCTCGCGATGGAGGCCGGGTGGATCGCCACCGAGGTCGGGCGGCAGCCGTGGATCGTCTACGGCGTCATGCGGACCACCGAGGCCGCGGGCGACCACGCGGGCGGGCTGTGGGGGATCTACGGCGGCTCGGTCGTCCTCTACGGCGCCATGTCGGTCGGCGCGATCGTCGTGCTCCGCTCGATGGCCCGGCGCTGGCGCAAGGGCGCCGCGGACCTGCCGAGCCCGTACGGGCCGCAGTCGCCGCTGGCGCGGGCCGACGGGCCGGATGAAGTCCGGGATTGCGCCGACGAGAAGGAGGACGCCCGATGATGACCCTCGAATTCGCCGTCGCCGCAGCGCTGTTCGCCGGGGTCCTGTGCTACGCCGTGTTCGGCGGGGCCGACTTCGGGTCGGGGTTCCACGACCTGACCGCGGGCGGCAGCCGCCGGGGCGCCGAGGTGCGCACCCTCATCGACCAGAGCATCGGGCCGGTGTGGGAGGCCAACCACGTGTGGCTCATCTACGTGCTCGTGATGTGGTGGACCGGGTTCCCCGAGTCGTTCGCCGCGGCCATGACGACGCTGTACGTGCCGCTGCTGCTGGCGCTGGTCGGGATCGTGCTGCGGGGCGCGAGCTTCGCGTTCCGCAAGTACAGCGAGACGCTCGCGCAGGCGCGGCTGTTCGGGGTCGTGTTCGCGACCTCCTCGGTGCTCGCGCCGTTCTTCCTCGGCACGATCGCCGGGTCGCTCGCGTCGGGGCGGGTCCCCGCGGGCGGGTACGGGGACGCGTGGTCGTCGTGGATCGCGCCGACGCCGCTGCTGACGGGCGCGATCTCGGTGGGCACGTGCGCGTTCCTGGCCGGGTCGTTCCTGACCGCCGATGCGGCTCGGCGCGGACAGCGGGCGCTGGCCGAGCGGATGCGGCGGCGGTCCATCGTGGTCGGCGCGGCCACGGGCCTGGTCGTCTTCGCGGGACTCATCCCGATCGAGCACGACGCGCCGACCCTGTGGGAGGGCCTGATCGGCCGCGCCGCGCCGGTGATCGCGCTGTCCGCGATCGGCGGGGCCGCGACGCTGGTCCTGTTGTGGCGCAGGCGGTTCGGGCTGGCGCGGGTGACGGCGGTGGTCGCGGTGGCGGCCGTGATGGCGGGCTGGGGGATCGGCCAGTACCCGTGGGTCCTGGTCGACCAGGTGACCATCGCTGAGACCGCGGGCGCGCGGGCGACCTTGCAGGGCCTGCTGGTGGCCGTGGGCCTGGCGGGCGTGATCGTCGGCCCGGCCCTGGGCTACCTGCTGTACCTGACGCAGACGCCGCAGTGGAGCGACCAGGGTGCGGAGGGCGCCGAGCGCGTCCACTGGAGCGCCCGGATGAGCGACTGAACCCCTGTACTTGACTACATAGGACATACTTGGTTCCGCGGTGGATACAGTGGAGGGCCGGGCGCGCGATGCGCCCGGCCCTCTGCGCGAGCCCTGGGGGACCGCAGGGGAGTGCTCAGATGCTCAGCGACCAGCTGTTGAACGTGCCGGTCGAGCCGCCGCTGTAGGTGTCGGTCACCAGCAGCGTCCAGGTGCCGGACCTCGCCTCGCTCGACAGGTTGAGGCTGTAGGTGCGGCTGCCGAAGTTGCCGGTGGCCGAGCTCGACGCCTGGACGGTGCGCACGGTCCCGTCGGGGGCCCGGAGCTGCACCTGGATGTCGCCGTAGTACGGGTGCGTGATGCTCACCGTGACCGAGCTGGCGGTCGAGGCGGAGCCGGTGCAGCTCAAGGAGATCGCGCGGGAGATCGTGCCGCCCTCGGTGATCGTCCCGGCGGTGGTGTTCGAGCCGGTGCACCCCGTGGGGGTGCCGCCGGAGGAGCCGCAGTAGTTGGTCAGGTGCGACTGGATGGCGGTCTTCTCCGCGGAGTCGATCGTCAGGTCGTACAGGTACTTGACGTGGGTCCAGGCCTTGACGTAGTCGCAGCGCACGGAGCTGTTGGAGGGCATCCACTCCGCGGGGTCGTAGTCGCTCTTCGAGGAGTTCGCGGAGGTCGTGGCGATCCACAGCTGCGGGGAGTTGATGTCGTTGGCGAACGCCTGGCGCTCGGCGGTGGTCCAGGCCCACGCGCCCGACGCCCACGCCTCGGAGAGCGCGACGACGTGGTCGATGGTGGCGTTGGAGACCGAGGTGGTCCAGGTGTTGTCGAAGTCGGACTGCCAGTTGCCGGAGGTCGGCTGGCAGCCGTCGGAGGTGACGACGTTCTGGCCGTCGCGCTTGAGGATGTACTGGCGGGCGGTGCAGCTGCCCGTGCCGCTCACGGACTTCCAGTGCGGGAACAGGTCCCGGTCGTAGGTCGAGCCGTGGGACTCGGCGGCGACGGTGAGCGCGTTCAGCTCGGACTGCGCGGTCGCGGTGGAGGGGATGCCCGGCGGGCGCACGGCTTCGGCGGGGGCGGCGTCGACCGCGAGGAGGCCGAGCAGCGCCAGCGCGGCGGCGGCGAAAGCGGCCGTGGCGCGACGGGTGAGGGTCCAGGATGACATTCGGGGCTCCTGAGGCGATGGGGGAAGGTGATGGGGAACCGGTTGCGGGGCAGGCTGACGGGGAATCCGGTGCATCGGCCTCCCTCGATGTAAACATGGGATCATGGGCTCAGGCAAGGGTTTCGGGCGAATGTTCACGAGCCGGACATGACGGCGCCGCCCGGCCGACGGCCGGGCGGCGCTGGAGAATCTGTCCCTACTGGACTTCGCGGCGGGGGCTCAGCTGATCTACGAACCAGATGTCGAGGACGTCGCCGACGACGGTGCGGACCGCGTCGTTCGCCTCGGTGAGCGCCTCGCCGTCGGTGCGGCCGATGACGACGAACATCAGGTAGTGCCCGTACGTGTTGTAGCCCAGCTGGGTGTCGGCGCGGCCGAGTTCGGCGGCGTCGCCGTCGGTGCGCAGCACGGCGAATCCGCCGTCGAGGTCGCTCGCGATCGCGGCCCGGATCGCCTCGGCCTCTTCGGCGGTGGCGAGGTTGAGGACGCCCGCGGTGGCGGCGTACTCGCCGTCGGGGTTCACGATCGTGGCGCGCGCGGCCTGCGTGCAGTCGGCGTCGGCGAGGAGGTCGGCGAGCTCGTCGAGCGCGGCCTCGGCGCAGTCGGTGAGCTCTTCGGTCTGGAGGACCTCGTAGGTCCCGGCGGCCCCCGCGGGCGCGAGCGGGCCGGTGCCGAACAGCTCCTCGGCGGTGAACGGCGCGGCGTCGGTCTCGCGGCTCGCGATCGGGTCGACGACCTCGGGCGCGCCCGAGGCGTCGTCCACTGAGGACTCCAGGTCGGCGGCGCCCCCGTTCGGCGCCTCCGGGTCCTGCTCGCCCTCGCGGAGCACGATGAACGCGCCCGCCGTGCACGCCGCGGCGACCGCCAGGCCGCTCACGACCGCGAGCGCCACCAGCCACCACTTCGTGCGGCGCCGCGCCCGCTGGGCGGCGCGGCGCAGGGGGCGCGAGGCCTGGATGCTCTCCAGGTGCGCCTCCATCTCCTCTTCCGGCGAGCGCATCGCGTCCAGTGCGAGCTGCGCGCGCTCCTCCTCGCTGAGACGGACGGTCGGCGCGTTCATCCGCGCGCGCTCGTCGTACTCGTCCCAGTCGAATCCCGGTTCGTGCTGGTTCCCTTGCCCCGCCTGCTGCGGGACCCCGAAGGGGGACGGGCCGTGTGCCATGCTGGCAGCTTAGCCCCGCACCGGGGCGAAACGGTGAATCGTTCCCCCTGGAGATGGACGGCGCGAGCCCCGTTCACCTCAGCGGGCGACACCTGTGACCCGCGGTCCCCCGCCCGCAGGTCCCGGCCCCGCGTCCCGGCCCGGCGAGCGACAATGGTCGGCATGTCCAATGGCCCAGCCGACCAGCCCGAGCACTACTTCAGCGAGCAGCCCGCCGTCGACGACCGCGAGCGCACCATCGCGTTCGACCTCGACGGCGTCGAATACGAGCTGACCACCTCCACCGGCGTCTTCTCGGGCAGCCGCCTCGACCCTGGCACGAGCGTGCTCCTGCACAAGGTCGTCCTGCCCGACACCGCCGGCGTCTTCCTCGACCTCGGCTGCGGCTACGGGCCCATCACCAAGGTCCTCGCCCAGCGCGACGACGCCGAAGTCTGGGCCGTCGACGTCAACCGCCGCGCCCTCGACCTCACCCGCCGCAACACCGAGCGGGTCCCGGGCACGGTGCACGTCGCCGTCCCCGAGGAGGTCCCGGAGGACCTGCGCTTCGACGAGATCTGGTCCAACCCGCCCATCAAGGTCGGCAAGGAGGCCCTCCACGACCTCCTCGACACCTGGCTCCCGCGACTCAAGGACGGCGGCGTCGCCTGGCTCGTCGTCTCCAAGCACCTCGGTGCGGACTCGCTCGCGCGCTGGCTGGCCGAGCGCGGCTGGACCGTCGACAAGCACGCGAGCGCGAAGGGCTACCGGGTGCTGAGGGTCGACCGGTCCGGGTCGTTACGGCGGGGCGCCGGAGGCGCCCCGCCGTCACTGCGTTACTGGATGCCCTCCTTGATCAGCCGCCACTGCTGGCAGGCGGCGCCGTTGGCGGTGTACTGCTGCGCCACCGCGCCGTCCGCCGTCGAGCAGCCGTCGATTTCGAGGAGCTTGCCGCTGTTGGCGTTCGCGAACTTCCAGTAGCCGCCGCTGGTCGTGGCCGTCCACGACTGGGTCGAGCTGCCGGTCGGGCCCCACTGGACGGCGTCGACGCCGTCGGCGGTCTGCGCCGAGGGGATCTCCAGGAGCTTGCCGCTGTTGCGGTTGGTGAACTGGACCGTGGAGCCGCCGGAGACGGTCCACCGCTGGGTCGCGTGGTTGGTGTCGCCCCACTGGCCGACGGCCGCGCCGTCGGCGGTCAGGGCGCTGATCACTTCGAGGTACTTGCCGCTGTTGCGGTTCTGGACCTGGAAGACCGGGTCGAGCGCGGTGCTGCGGTACAGGTGGATCACGTCGAGCTCGGCGAAGTTGGTTCCCTTCGTGAACCGGATCGTGTTGTTCCCGGCGTTGAGCGTCACCGACTTCTGGGCCCAGCCGAACCGGCCCCAGTCCACGGTCACCGGATAGCTGATCGACGAGGCGGTGCCGCCGTTGACGCTGACCGAGTGGGTCGCTGCCGAGCCGTAGCCGTTGTCGTAGCGCACGTTCATCGTGTAAGTGCCCGCGGCGGGGACGTTCACGGTGAACTCGACGTAGTCGCCGGTGTCGTTGATGTTGCCGATCTTCGAGCCGTTCGACGCCTGCACGTGGGTGACCGTGGAGACGCTGTTGAGCGTCGCGTTCTCGGCCTCGTACTGCTGGGCGTCGAGCGGGATCGAGCCGACGCGGATGTCGTTCAGGTCCGTGGTCGTGTTCTCGACGTTCACGGCCTGGTAGAGGGTGCGGCCGTCGGCGCTGTAGTCGATGCCCTGGGCGAAGCCGGAGAAGTTCCCGCCCTGGGTGTCGGTGGCGTCGTAGGTGACCGCCATCGGCAGGCGCTCCCACGGGCCCTCGCCGAGGTTGTAGTTGACGTAGAAGTTCTGGCCGCCGTCGATGTTGCCGCTCGCGTCGAGCGACCACTTCGAGGCCACCACGACCATCCCCTTCGGACCGCCGCTCGGCACCCACTTCACGTACGGGGAGGAGCCGATGCCGCGGCCGTTCGCGAGCTGGATCGGTGAGCCGATGCTGGTGGTGGTGCCCCAGTTCAGGCCGTCTGCGGAGATCTTGTAGTAGACCGGCGCGGTGTTGTTCGACTGGCTGGGGCGGTTGACGACCTCGAAGGTCGCCATGTAGCGGCCGTCGGGCAGCTCGGTCACGGTGATCATGCCGGGGCGGTCGCTCTGGTTGGTGGGGGCCGAGACGTTGACGAGGGAGCCCCAGGTCTGGCCGCCGTCGGTGGAGCGGCGGTAGGAGACCGCCTGGAGGACGCCGTTCGCCTTCTGGCGCTCGTCGGAGAAGTACGCGACCAGGCCGCCGCTGCCGTCGATCGCGAGCGAGGGCTCCCACACCGTGGTGGTCGTGGACGACGGGGACGGGTCGTAGACCGCGGGGCCGCCGGTGTCGATGGTGGACAGGTAGCTCCAGCTCGTGCCCTGGTTGGTGCTCTTGTAGACGACCAGGCGGCTGGAGGAGCGGTCCTCGGGCATGATCATGCCCGCCAGGAGGATCGTGCCCGCCGTCAGGTTTCCGGTGGTCTCGGTGACCTCGAACAGGAACGGCTGCGCGGTGCGGGTGAGCGCCGGGAACTGGTCGCTCGGGTTGACGTCGGTGACGTGGGTCCAGCTCGCGCCGTCGTTGGTGCTGCGGTAGATCGGGTAGACCTGGTCGCCGTTCTGGAGGACCAGCTGGTCGTACGTGACCAGTTGCGTGCCATTGGAGCTGCCGCTGTTCTTGAGCACGATGATCTTGGCGTAGGTGGTGCCTGCGGGGGTGCCGCCCTCGGGGTTGAACGAGCTGCCGGCGGCGGGCGAGTACACCAGCGCGCCGTTCCCGGTGGTGACGGCCGCCGCGGGAGCGGGCCACCCGATGATCGCGGCCATGGCGGCGGCGAGGAGGAGGACCGCCGCGAGGAGGAGGGCGCCTCCTCGCCGGAGGTCGAGGGATTGGGCTTGTCGCATGAGGAGCTCCCGTTCTTTACAACGTTGTAGTATGGGTGCGGGTCATCGTAAGACCCGATGGGACTGGAGGTCAAGTCCCAGGTCACAGATGCAAAACCGGCCTCAAACGGGCCGCGGGGGGCAATGGCGACAGCCCCGCGGATCCGCGATGCGCCGTGTCCGCTTGCTGACACACCGGTTGCGAAAACCGCTCGCGATGGCGTAGCGTGACCGCCGAACAACGAAACCCGCGGGAGTCCGATGCATCGGGCTGAGAGGGGACTCGGTAGTCCCGACCGTCGAACCTGATCCAGGTCATGCTGGCGCAGGGAGAAGGAGCCATGCGAGCGATTCGTCTTCCCCGACTTCACGTCATCACCGACACCCGCGCCGCCGTCCCGCCGACGGCCGCCGAGGCCGCCTCCTCCGGAGCGGCTGCGCGCCGGCGCGATCCGCTCCGCGTCGTCGCCGCCGCGCTGGCGGCCGGGGCGCGGCTGATCCAGGTCCGGCCCGAGGACCACTACACCGACCGGGCCGCCTTCGACCTCGCCGCCGCCGTCGCGGCCCTGTGCGACGCGCACGGCGCGGTGTGCCTGGTCAACGACCGCGTCCACATCGCGCAGGCCGTCGGCGCCGACGGCGTCCACCTCGGCGCCGAGGACCTCCCGCTGGACGCCGCCCGGCGGCTCCTGCCCGCGGCGATCATCGGCGGCACCTGCCGCGACCCCGAGTCGGCGCGCGCCGCGCGGCGCGCCGGGGCCGACTACCTCGGGGTCGGGCCCGTCTGGGGCACGACCACGAAGACCGGTCTGCCGCAACCGATCGGCCTCGCCGGCCTCGCCGCGGTCTGCGCCGCGGTGGACCTGCCGGTGATCGCCATCGGCGGCATCACCGCGGAGCGCGCGGCCCTGTGCCGCGAGGCCGGGGCGCACGGCGTCGCGGTGGTCGGCGCGATCGCCGCCGCGGCCGATCCCGCCGCGGCTACGGCGGAACTCCTTGCGGCCGTGGGCGAGACGCCTGGACCAACGGCGGCCGATGACGCCGCGCGCCATGAGGAGGCGCTGGCACCGATCGCCTCGCGACCAAGCGACTCCCTACGAGGGACGGGCGCGGGCTGATGCGGGTCGCCGTCGTCGGCGGCGGCTCGATCGGGCTCGCCGTCGCGTGGCGGGCGGCGCAGGCCGGCGCCGAGGTCGTGGTGCACGACCCCGAACCCGGTTCGGGCGCTTCGCGCGTGGCCGCCGGGATGATCGCGCCCGTCACCGAATCCCATTACGGCGAAACGGCGCTGACGCCGTTCATGGCCGCCTCCGCCGACGCCTGGCCCGCGTTCGCCCGCGAACTCGAAGCGGCCTCCGGCCTGCCGGTCGGATTCCGCGACATCCCCACGGTGGTGGTCGGCGTCGAAGACGGCGACCGCGCCGAGGTCGAGCGCCAGACCGAGTTGTACCGCGAGACCGGGCGCGGTGTCGAAGTCCTTGGGGGACGGGCGATCCGCAAAGCCGAGCCGCTGCTCAGCCACCGGGTCCGGGCCGGGGTGCTCGCGTCCGAGGACCGGGCCGTCGACCCGCGGGCCGTGCACGCGGCGCTGCTCGTCGCGGCCGAGTGCGCGGGCGTCGGGTTTGCGGCGGGCGAGGTTGCGGAGGGCGAGGTCGCGGACCTAGGGGCGCTCGACGCCGACCAGGTCGTCATCGCGGCGGGCTGCGGCTCGGCGCGGTTCGGGCTGCCGGTGCGGCCGGTGCGCGGGGTCGTGCTGCGGCTGCGGGCCGCCGCCGGGCAGGCGGTGCCGCGGACCACGGTGCGCGGCTACGTGAAAGGCCAGTCGGTGTACATCGTGACCCGCGAGAACGGCGAGGTCGTGGTGGGCGCGACGAGCGACGAGCGCGGCTTCGACCGCACCACCGGCACCGCCGGGGCGGTCCACGACCTGCTGCGGTGGTCGATCGCGCTCGTGCCCGAGATCGCCGAGTACCACCTCGGCGAAGTGACCGTCGGCTTCCGGCCCGGCACCCCCGACAACCTTCCGATCATCGGCCGCCTCGGCCCGCGCCTGACCGCCGCGACCGGCCACTACCGCAACGGCATCGCCCTCATCCCGGCCACCGCCGACGCGACCGCGGCGATCCTCCGGGACGAAGCCCCGGAGACGGTCGCACCATTCGACCCGGCGAGGTTCGGCCCGCCCGTGCCTGGCCCCGCGGTCCCCGACTTCGGGGCCGGACCCGCTCCGGCGGCGACCGGTTTCGAGGGCAGCCGCGAGCCCCGGCCCGAGCCGAAATCAGCCGCCCCGGACACAAGGGTGCCCCGGGGGTCCGACAGTTCCGGGCTCGGCCGGTTTGCGGGCAGCGCCGAGCACCGGCGCGCGGCGGATTCGAGCGCCCCTGAATCAACAGTGCCCCGCGGGTCCGACAGTTCGAGCGATCGGGAGGAAATGTGAGCGTTGTTGTGAACGGGGAAGCGCGAGAAGGGATCGCAACCGTCGCCGATGCGGTGGCGGCCGTGACCGAGGCGCGGCGGGGGATCGCCGCGGCCGTCAACGGGGAGGTGGTGCCGCGGTCGGAGTGGGACCGGGCCCTCGCCGACGGGGACGCCGTCGAAGTCCTGACCGCCACGCAGGGAGGCTGACCGTGGACACCGTGCTCAGCGGACGCGACACCGCGTTCACCATCGCCGGGCGGACCTTCGGGTCCCGGCTCATCCTCGGCACCGGCGGCGCCGCCAGCCACAAGCAGCTCGCCGAGGCCATCACCGCCTCCGGGACCGAGCTGGTCACCGTGGCGCTCAGGCGCGTCGACCCCGGCGCGACCGGGTCCGTGCTCGACGTCATCGAGCAGTGCGGCGTCGGCGTCCTCCCCAACACCGCGGGCTGCTTCACCGCCGAGCAGGCCGTGCGCACCGCGCGGCTCGCCCGCGAGGCGTTCGGCACCCCGTGGGTCAAGCTCGAAGTGATCGGCGACGAGGACACGCTCCTGCCCGACCCCGTCGAACTCCTCGACGCCGCCGAGACCCTGGTGCGTGAAGGGTTCACGGTCCTGCCGTACACCAGCGACGACCCGGTCCTGGCCCGCCGCCTCGAAGACGCCGGGTGCGCCGCGGTCATGCCGCTCGCCGCGCCGATCGGCACCGGGCTGGGCGTCCGCAACCCGCACAACCTGGCGCTCATCTGCGACAGCGCCGCGGTCCCGGTCATCTGCGACGCCGGGATCGGCACCGCCTCCGACGCCGCGCAGGCCATGGAACTCGGCTGCTCGGCGGTCCTCCTCGCCACCGCGGTCACCCGCGCCGCCGACCCGGCGCTCATGGCCGCCGCGATGCGCGACGCCGTCAACGCGGGCCGCGCCGCCCGGCTCGCCGGGCGCATCCCCAAGCGACACTTGGCGAAAGCCTCGACCGCGTTCGAAGGGATGGCCGACCTGTGAACCGCGTCCACCCGCAGCCTCCCGTCGCCCTCACCATCGCCGGGTCCGACTCCGGCGGCGGCGCCGGAATCCAGGCCGACCTGCACACGTTCGCCGCGCACGGCGTGCACGGCACGAGCGTCCTCACCGCGGTCACCGCCCAGAACACCCGCGGCGTCACCGCCGCCGAAGCGGTCTCGGCCGGGCTCGTGCGGGCGCAGCTCGACGCGGTCCTCGGCGACTTCCCCGTGGCCGCGGCGAAGACCGGGATGCTCGGCGACGCCGAGCTGCTGGAGCTGGTGGCCGAGTACGGCGCGGCCGACCGGCTGCCGAACCTCGTGGTCGACCCGGTCATGGTCACCACCACCGGCGACTCGCTGTACGCCGGGGACCCGGCCGCGTACCTCGGCGGCCTCGGGCCGTTCGCGACCGTCCTGACCCCCAACCTCGTCGAGGCGCAGCTGCTCCTCGGGCGCGCCATCGCGTCGGTCGACGACATGCGCGAGGCCGCCCGCGCGCTGGCGACCTACGGGCCGCGGGCCGTGCTCGTCAAAGGCGGGCACCTCGACGGGCGCGAGGCCGCGGTCGACGTGCTGTGGAGCGACGGCCAGATGCTCGACCTCGCCGCCCCGCGCGTCGCCACCCGCAACGACCACGGCACCGGCTGCACCCTCGCCTCCGCGATCGCCGCCCGCCTCGCCCTCGGCCACCCGCTCCCGCAGGCGGTCGCGGGCGCGAAGGTCTACGTCACCGAAGCCCTGAAGGCCGCCGCCGACTGGCACCTGGGTACCGGCCCCGGCCCGGTCCACCACCATCACGGCCGCAAGAGCGCCGCCATATGAACGGAGACAACATGAACGGCAGAAGCAAGGTGTACGTCGAGGGACCGACGGGAGTGCGGGTTCCGTTCACCGAGGTCGCGCTCAGCGGCGGGGAGCCCGCGGTGCGGTTGTACGACACGTCCGGGCCCGGGTCGGACCCGGAGGTGGGGCTGCCGCGGCTGCGGGCGCACTGGATCGCCGAGCGGGAGGGGGACCGGGACACGATCGAGCACGACGGCGCCACGCTGCCGTGCCGGACCCAGCTGCACTACGCGAAGCAGGGCGTCGTCACGCCCGAGATGGAGTTCGTCGCGATCCGGGAGGGCCTCGACGCCGAGTTCGTGCGCGCCGAGATCGCGGCCGGGCGGGCGATCCTGCCCGCGAACGTCAACCACGCCGAGACCGAGCCGATGGTCATCGGCAAGCACTTCCTCACCAAGATCAACGCGAACATCGGCACCTCCGCCGTCTCCGACTCCATCGCCGCCGAGGTCGAGAAGCTCACCTGGGCCGTCAAATGGGGCGCCGACACCGTGATGGACCTCTCCACCGGCAAGCACATCCACGAGACCCGCGAGCACATCATGCGCAACTCGCCCGTCCCGATCGGCACCGTGCCGCTCTACCAGGCCCTCGAAAAGGTCAACGGCGACCCCGTCAAGCTCACCTGGGAGGTCTACCGCGACACCATCATCGAGCAGGCCGAGCAGGGCGTCGACTACATGACCGTCCACGCCGGGGTCCTCCTGCGGTACGTGCCCCTCGCCGCCGAGCGGGTCACCGGGATCGTCTCCCGCGGCGGGTCGATCATGGCCGCGTGGTGCCTCGCCCACCACGAGGAGAACTTCCTGTACACGCACTTCCGCGAGCTGTGCGAGATCTTCGCCGAGTACGACATCGCATTCTCCCTCGGCGACGGCCTGCGCCCCGGGTCCATCGCCGACGCCAACGACGAGGCCCAGTTCGCCGAGCTGCGCACCCTCGGCGAGCTCACCCACATCGCGTGGGAGTACGACGTCCAGGTCATGGTCGAGGGCCCCGGGCACGTCCCCATGCACAAGATCAAGGAGAACGTCGACCTCCAGCAGGAGATCTGCGGCGAGGCCCCCTTCTACACGCTCGGGCCGCTCACCACCGACATCGCGCCCGCCTACGACCACATCACCTCCGCCATCGGCGCCGCCATGATCGGCTGGTTCGGCACCGCGATGCTCTGCTACGTCACCCCGAAGGAGCACCTCGGGCTCCCCAACCGCGACGACGTCAAGGAGGGCGTCATCGCCTACAAGATCGCCGCCCACGCCGCCGACCTCGCCAAAGGCCACCCGCAGGCCCAGGCCTGGGACGACGCCCTCTCCAAGGCCCGCTTCGAGTTCCGCTGGCAGGACCAGTTCAACCTCGCGCTCGACCCCGACCGGGCCCGCGAGTACCACGACGAGACCCTCCCGGCCGAGCCCGCCAAGACCGCCCACTTCTGCTCCATGTGCGGCCCCAAGTTCTGCTCCATGAAGATCTCGCAGGAGCTGAAGGAGTACGCCGCACAGGGCCAATTGTCGGCTCGCGAGCTCGCCGACGGCATGGCCGCCAAGAGCGAGGAGTTCGCCGCCGCAGGCGGGCGCGTCTACCTCCCCGTGGTCGACAAGTAGCCGACGAGTAGCTGTATCCGAGGTCACGGCGGCCGCCTTCAGGGCGGCCGCCACCACCGCGTAGACTTGGCAGCTGTTGTTCGAGTGCCCACACGCTGGGCGCTGTCCAACGAATCCCGGACGGCCGCGATGCGGCCGGCGCGCGCCGCACGCGGCCGCGGGGATTCAGGCGGTCCCGCCCTCATCTGCGGGATTCGTTCCACACCGACAACGAAAGCTAGGTAACACTGTGCCGACGTACACTCCCAAAGCGGGTGACCTCGACCCGCAGTGGCTCGTGATCGACGCGACCGACGTGGTGTTGGGTCGTCTCGCGACGCACGCAGCCGATCTGCTCCGGGGCAAGCACAAGCCGACGTTCACGCCGAACGCCGACACCGGCGACTACGTCATCGTGGTCAACGCCGACAAGGTCGTGCTGACCCGCAACAAGCTCCAGACCAAGAAGGCCTACCGCCACTCCGGCTTCCCGGGCGGTCTCAAGGAGAAGTCCTACGCCGAGCTGATGGACAAGGCCCCGCACAAGGTGGTCGAGAAGGCCGTCATCGGCATGCTGCCGAAGACCAAGCTCGGCCGCAGCGTGTTCAAGAAGCTGAAGGTCTACGCGGGCCCCGGCCACCCGCACGCCGCCCAGCAGCCGCAGCCGTACGAGATCAAGAAGGTCGCGCAGTAGGCGCGGGCAGGAGCAGACACATGAGTGACGAGATCCAGGCCACCGAGGCCGTCGAGACCGAGGCCGTCGAGGCCCCCGCCGCCGCTGAAGCCCCCGTCGAGACCCCGGAGGCCGTCGAGGCCCCCGTGGACGTCCCCGTCGAGGTGCCCGCCGACGTCGCCGCCGCGCCGTCCGTGCCCAGCATCCCCGTGGTCCCCGTCGACCGCCCCATCCAGACCGTGGGCCGCCGCAAGCGCGCCATCGCCCGCGTCCGCCTGGTCCCGGGCACCGGCAAGTACGTCGTCAACGGCAAGAGCCTCGAAGACTACTTCCCGTCCAAGGTCCACCAGCAGACCGTCGCGGAGCCCTTCGTGACCGTCGAGGCCGGCGACAACTTCGACGTCCTGGTCAACATCCACGGCGGCGGCGCCACCGGCCAGGCCGGCGCCCTGCGCCTCGGCATCGCCCGCGCCCTCGTGGAGATCGACCCGAACACCCGCCCGGCCCTCAAGGCCGCCGGCTTCCTGACCCGCGACGCCCGCGAGAAGGAATCGAAGAAGTACGGCCTCAAGAAGGCCCGCAAGGCGCCGCAGTACTCGAAGCGCTAGCACGCCTTCCCCCTCCGGAGGGGGACGCGCTAGTCTGCACAAGCGACGGGGCTGCCGAGGAGGACATCCTCGGCGGCCCCTTTTTCCATGCCACCAGGCAGGCCGAACCGGCACTGCCACCGACCGACCGGTCCGGTCCCGGTCCGCAGGGCACGCGAGAGGCCCGCGGACGCCGCGCCCGGCACCAAGATGGGAAGCCACACCGTGTCACGACTGTTCGGCACCGACGGCGTACGGGGGCGGGCGAACGCCGACCTCACGCCCGACCTGGCACTCCGCCTCAGCATCGCCGCCGCCCGCGTCCTCGGCGCCACCGGCAGGCGCACCGTCGCCGTCATCGGCCGCGACCCCCGCGCCTCCGGCGAGATGCTCGCCGCCGCCAGCGCCGCCGGACTCGCCGCCGCCGGAGCCAAGGTCATCGACCTGGGCATCCTCCCCACGCCGGCCGTCGCGCACCTCACCGCCCTAACCGGCGCCGACTTCGGCGTCATGGTCTCAGCCTCCCACAACCCCATGCCCGACAACGGCATCAAGTTCTTCGCCGCGGGCGGGCGCAAGCTCCCCGACGACGTCGAGGACGCCATCGAAGCCGCCATGGACGACCCCGCCCCCCTCCCGCAGGGCGAGGGCGTCGGCCGCATCGCCCGCTCCGTCGACCCCGTCGAGTCCTACATCGAGCACCTCGTGGCCGTCTGCCCGAACCCGCTCACCGGCATCAAGGTCGTCGTCGACCCCGCCAACGGCGCCGCGACCGGCGCCGCCCCCGAGGCCCTCCGCCGCGCCGGCGCCGAGGTCGTCACCATCAACGACGACCCCGACGGCCTCAACATCAACGAGGACTGCGGGTCCACGCACATGGACGGCCTGCGCGCCGCCGTCGTCGCGCACGGCGCCGACGCCGGGATCGCGCTCGACGGCGACGCCGACCGCTGCCTCGCCGTCGACGCCGAAGGCAGCGTCGTCGACGGGGACGCCATCATGGCGATCCTCGCGCTGGCGATGCGTGACGCGGGGAACCTCCGCGGCGGCGTCCTCGTCACCACCGTCATGAGCAACCTCGGCCTGCACCAGGCCATGGGTGCGGCCGGGATCGAGCTGGAGACCACGAAGGTGGGGGACCGGTACGTGCTGGAGCGCCTCGCCGAAGGCGGGTTCTCGCTCGGCGGGGAGCAGTCCGGGCACATCATCATGTCCGACCACGCGACCACCGGGGACGGCTCGCTCACCGCGATCATGCTGCTCGCGCGCATGGCCGCCACGGGGCGGAGCCTGAAGGACCTCGCGTCGGTGTTCACGCCCGCGCCGCAGGTGCTGCTGAACGTGCGGGTCGCCGACAAGTCCGTGATCGACCACGAGGACGTGAAGAACGCCGTCGCGCTGTGGCAGGCGAAGCTCGGCGCCGACGGCCGGGTCCTGCTGCGGCCCTCCGGGACCGAGCCGCTCGTGCGCGTCATGGTCGAGGCCTCGGAGGAGCCGGTCGCGCAGTCGGTCGCCGCCGAGCTCGCCGCGGTCGTGGAGCACGCCCATTCCTGACCATTGACCACCGTCTCTGTACGCGGGAGGGCCGCTTGGGGGTGCCCTCCCGCTTGGCATAGATGGACTAGGCTCACGGTTTATGGACAACCCAATCGTCTGGATCCTGATCCTCGTTCTGCTGATCGGCCTGATCGTGCTCTTCGCCGTCATCGGCGGGCGCAACAAGCTGGTCCGGCTGCGCAACATCACCCAGGAGTCCTGGGCGCAGATCGACGTGGAGCTCCAGCGCCGGTACGACCTGCTGGACAACCTGATGTACATCGTGCAGCAGGCCGCGGGCGCCGAGAACGCCACGCTCCGCCAGGTCGCCGAGGCCCGCTCGGCGGCGATGCAGGCCAGGCAGGACCCGAACGCCGGCCACGGCGTGCAGGGCCAGGTCGAGGGCCAGCTCGGGAACGCGATCCGCGGCGTCATCCACATGCAGGAGGCGTACCCGGCGCTCCAGACCAACCAGAACTTCCTCCAGCTCCAGACGGAGATGGCCGAGACCGAGAACCGCATCGCCGCCCCGCGCCGGTTCTACAACGCGAACGTGCGCGAGTACAACACCGCGCTCCAGGTCTTCCCCGGCTCGATCTCCGCGAAGATGGGCGGGTTCGCGCCCGAGGAGTACTTCGAGCTCGACACCCCCGAGGCCCGCACCGCCCCGAAGCTCCGCGAGATGGGCCAGCCCGGCTTCATGCAGCAGCCCCAGCAGCAGCAGATGCCGCCGCAGCCCGCGCCCGGCCAGCTCCCCGGCTACGGCCAGCCGCAGCAGCCCGGTTACGGCCAGCAGCCCGGCTACCAGCAGCAGCCGGTGCAGCAGCCCGGGTACGGGCAGCCGCAGCAGGCGCCCGGCTACGGCCAGCAGCCCCCGCCCGGATACGGCCAGCCGCAGCCCGGGTACGGTCAGCAGCCCGGCTACCCGCAGCAGCCCCAGCAGCCGCAGCAGCCCGGGTACGGCCAGCCGCCCTACGGCCGGTAGCTCGCCCCCCGATCCCCCTGCCCCCCGCCGGGTGCCCCTCGCGAGCCCGGCACACCGTAAGAAGGAATGCGCCCCGTGGATAGCAGCAACTGGGTGGTCTACGTCGTCTGCGGCGTGGTCGTCGCCGCCATCGCCTACTTCGGCTGGCGGGCCCGCCAGAAGAAGATCGCGATGTACCGGGCCTGGGCGGCCCAGTACGGCTTCACCTACGAGCCCTCCGACAACTCCGTGGTCGGCCTCTCCAGCGAGGACCCGTTCAACAACGGCCACTCCCGCAAGGGCATCGACGTCTTCCGCGGGATGTACAAGGGCTCCCACATCGTGTTCTTCCAGTACCAGTACTCGACCGGCAGCGGCAAGGAGCGCAAGACCTTCAACCACCAGGTCGTCGGCATCGGGCTCCCCACGACCCGGCCGCTGCTCGACATCAGCCAGGAGAACTTCCTGACGAAGCGGTTCGCGAAGGACATCGACTTCGAGAACCAGGCGTTCAACGACTTCTTCCGCATCAAGTCCCCGAACCGCCGCTTCGCCTACGACGTGATCCACGCCCGCACCATGGAGTGGATGCTCGCCGACCAGCGCGCCCGCTCCTACCAGTGGCGGTTCGAGGGCCCCTGGCTCATGACGTTCCGCTCCGGGGCGCTCAAGCTCGAAGAGGTCTTCTTCTACGCGGACTTCCTGCTCGACATCTACGCCCAGGTGCCCAGGCACGTCTGGTCGAACAACTAGCCCGCAGGGCCGCGCCGCGAGGCGCGGCCCTGCGCGCTCCGGAGGCCCTGATGCCCGGACTCACCGCCCTCATGGCCCTGTCGTTCATGGGCCTGGTGTGCGTCGGCGGCGTGGCCGTCGGCATCGTGTTCCTCGTCAAGGCCGCCCAGGACGCCGAGCAGCGCCGCAAGAACCAGAACGCGGCCTGGGCCGCGCACCACGGCCTCCACTACGCGCCCGAGGACCCCTCGCTCGGCGTCCTCACACGGCGCGATCCGTTCACGGCGACCCGGAGCCTCCGGTTCATCGACGTGTACCGCGGCGTCCACCGCGGTCGCCACCTCGTCGCGTACACCGCGTACGAGCGGGTCCGCCGCGACGACACCACCCACGAGTGGAGCGCCCAGGTCGTGGCCGTCGACCTGCCCGCGCTGCGGCCCTACCTTGAGGTCAAGCGCGGCGCCGCCGGGCGCAGCCGCTACGAGAACGAGGCGTTCAACGAGCGGTTCAACGTCCAGTCCGACAACCTCAGGTACGCGCACGACGTCATCGACGCGCGGATGATGGAGTTCCTGCTCACCGACGGCCGGGCACTGGTGACGCGATGGCGCATGGAGGGCCGGTGGCTCATCGCGTTCTGGGTCGGCGACCCCGACAAGCGGGCGATCCTGCCGGTCGCCGACTTCCTGCTGGAGGTGCGCGCCCGCATCCCCGAGCACGTATGGTCGGACCGGTAGCGATATCCTTGTCCCGGCCGCTCCGCGCGGCCGTTGGCCCGTGGTGTAATCGGCAACACTACTGATTTTGGTTCAGTCGTTTCAGGTTCGAGTCCTGGCGGGCCAGCCACACCGCACTCAGCTCACTCCGCACTTCAGCGCATGCCGTCGATGACGGCTGCGAATCCCGTCTCCGCCGCTCCGATGAGGGCGCCTTCGTCGCCGAGGACGGGGGTGCGCAGGCGCAGGCGGGAGCGGAGGTGGGGGAGGGTCGTCTCGGCGAGGGCGGAGCGGACGGGGGCGGCCGCGGAGAGGTAGAGCTCGCGGAGCCAGCCGCCGAAGAGGATCTCGTCGGGGCCGGTGGCGGTGACGACGGCGCCGAGGGCGCGGCCGAGGTCCTCGCCGGAGCGGCGGAGGCCGTCGCGGGCCGCCGCGTCGCCCATGCCCGCGGCGAGGGTGGCGTGCTCGATGTCCTCCGCGTAGCCGAAGACCTCCATCTCGGCCTCCAGGCACCCGCGCAGGCCGCACGCGCATTCGCGGCCGCCGGGCTGGACCACGATGTGCCCCAGCTGGATCGATCCGCCGCGCTGGGCGCGGCCGTCGGCGACCAGGCCCGCGGTGAGGCCGCGGCCGCCGTGCAGATAGAGCAGCTTCACCGACTCGTGGGCGTCGCCGCGGGACCATTCGCCGACGGCGGCGGCGGTCGCGGTGTCGACGACCTGCCAGGTGCGGCCGGTCGCCGATTCGAGGTCGGCGGCCAGGTCGCGCCCGGCCCAGCCGAGCTCGGTGGAGTGGGCGACGACCCCGGCGTCGACGAGGCCCGGGACGGCGGCCACCGATTCGAGGGCGTCGCGGGCGGTCCCGCCGGTGACCACCTCGACCGCTTCGACCGGGTCGGCGCCGTCGAGGGCGGTCTCGGCGCGTTCGAGGACCTCGCCGCCGAGGCCGACGAGCGCGAACCGCACCCGGTCGGCGCGGATCTCGACGGCGGTCACCGTGGCGGCCTTGGGGACGCACTCGACGAGCGTGGAGGGCCGGCCGGCCGAGCCGGTCGACCGCCCCGTCGTCTCGTGGAGGTGCCCCGACTCGGCGAGGTCGGCCGCGAGCGCCCCGATCGTCGACCGGTTGAGCCCGAGGGCCTCGGTGAGCTCGGCGCGGGTCTGAGGACCGTGCCGGTGGAGCTGCTCGACGAGCGCCGCGCGGTTGCGTCGCCGCAGCTCCTCGGTCCCGGTCCGGGCCACCGGTCAGTTCCTGCCGAAGAGCTTGCCCCGGCCCCGCGACATGGCGTCGACGCCCGCCGCGAGGAGCAGGACCGCACCGGTGACGCCGAACCGCACCCCGGCGCTGAGGCCCATGAGCCCCATGCCGTTGTTGATGATCGCCACCACCGCTCCTCCCAGGAGGGCAGCCCGCACCGTGCCCTTGCCTCCGAAGAGGCTAGCACCGCCGATCACCGCCGCCCCCACGGAAAGCAGCAGCACATTGGACCCTCCGGTGTTCGGGTCCACCGAGGCCGCGCGGGAGGCGGCCACGACGCCGCCGACCGCGGCCATCCCCGAGCAGATGACGAACGCCGCGATCCGGACGCGGTCGACGTTCACCCCGGCGCGCACCGCGGCCTCGGGGTTGCCGCCGACGGCGTACAGGTGGCGTCCGAACCTGGTGCGGTGCAGGACGAACGTCCACACCGCGAACAGTCCGCCGAGGATCACCACGACGACGGGCACGCCGGTGAGGGAGATGATCTGCGGGTTCGCCGAGCGCTCCAGGTTGAGCAGGAACACGCCCGCGGCGAGCAGCGCCGCGAGGGCCCCGATGCGGGCGAGCACCACCGCGAGCGGCTCGTGCACGAGCGACCGCGCGATGCGCCGCCGCCACCGCTGGATCTGGATGGCGCCGTAGGCGGCCACGGTCACGGCCAGGAGCGCCCAGCCCTGCCACCGCTCCAGGTTCCCGCCCGCGATGGTCTTGACGGTCTCGTCGTTGATGGAGATGTTGCTGCCCTCGTCGAGGATCATCAGGACGATCCCCTGGAACGCGAGGAACGCCGCGAGCGTGACCACGAACGACGGGATGCCGAGCTTGACGACGAGCGTGCCGAGGACGAGTCCGATGACGACGCCGGTGGCGAGGGCCGCCCCGATGGCGATCGTCCAGTGCACGCCCCAGTCGGTGAGGATCACGGCCATCACGGCGGCGCACACGCCCGACGCGAAGCCCGCGGACAGGTCGATCTCGCCGAGGATGAGCACGAACACCAGGCCCATCGCGATGCACGCGACGGCCGCGCCCTGCCCGAACAGGTTCGCGAGGTTCCCCACGGACAGGAACACGGGCTTGGAGAGCCCGAAGAACACGCACAGGGCGATGATCCCGGCGACGGCCGGGAGGGCCCCGACCTCGCCGGAGCGCACGTTCGCCCAGTAGGACCGCGCGTGGTCGACGACGGCGCGGGCCGCGCCGGGCTCGGCGGGAGGCGCGGCGGCCTCCGCGTCGTTCGGAAGCACAGGAGTGGTCACGGCCGGGCTCCGTTCTGGTCGGTGAGGCCGAGCTGGCCGGAGCGGCCGCTGGTGATGAGCTCGACGACCTGCGACTGCGTGGTGTCGGCCGCGTCGAGGACGGCGGCCATGCGCCCCAGGTAGAGCGCGGCGATCCGGTCGGCCACGGCGAACACGTCGTTGAGGTTGTGGGAGATGTAGAGGACGGCCAGGCCCTGGTCGGCGAGGCGCCGGATCAGTTCGAGCACCTGGCGGGTCTGGGCCACGCCGAGCGCGGCCGTGGGCTCGTCGAGGATGACGAGCCGGGAGTTCCACAGGACCGCCTTGGCGATGGCGACGGTCTGGCGCTGCCCGCCCGAGAGGCTCGCGACGGGCTGGCGGAGGTTGCGGATGGTGCGCACGGCCAGCGAGGAGAGGGTCTCGGCGGCGAGCTGCTCCATGGCGTCGTCGTCGAGGACGATGCCCCGGCGCTTCTCGCGCCCGAGGAAGAGGTTCTCGACCACGTCGAGGTTGTCGCACAGCGCGAGGTCCTGGTAGACGACCTCGATCCCGAGCCCGGCGGCGTCGCGCGGGCTGGAGATGGTCCGGACCTCGCCGTCGACGCGGACCTCGCCGCCGTCGACGCTGTGGATCCCGGCCACGCATTTGACCAGAGTGGACTTCCCTGCGCCGTTGTCGCCGACCAGGGCGCAGACCTCTCCGGCGCCGATCGCGAGATCGACGTCGGAGAGGACCTCCACCGGTCCGAAGCGCTTCGAGATGCCGGTGAGTTCGAGCAGCACCGTATTCTTCTCCTTTAACCGATCCCGTGCTCGGTGCACAGGGCCGCATAGTCGCCGGCGCACAGCTCGGCCGGGTCGGCGTAGCCGTCGTCGACGACGTCCTGGATGTTGTCGATGGTGATGGCGACCGGCTCCAGGAGCACCGACGGGACCTCCGCGGAGCTGATCGGGTCGGTCACGCTCGCCTCGGTCTCGGGCGTCTCGCCGTTCGCGAGGGCCACCGCGAGCTCCGCGGCCGCGTCGGCCTCCTGCTTGACGGCCTTGTAGACGGTCATGCACTGGTCGCCGGTGAGGATGTTCTGAAGCCCCTGGACGGTGGCGTCCTGGCCGGTGACCGGGACGGTCCCGTTCAGGTTGTTGCGCTGGAGGACGGTGATGACCGCGTGGGCGAGGCCGTCGTTGGCGGCCAGGACCCCGTCGATCTCGGCGCCGGTGTCGGTGAGCATCTGCTCGAACAGCGTGCCGGCCTGGGCGTTGTCCCAGTCGGGGACCCACTCGTCGGGGCCCTTCTCGAAGGTGCCGTCGGCGTACAGCGGGTCGAGGACCGAGTCGTAGCCGTTCTTGAACAGGGTCGCGTTGTTGTCGGTCGGGGAGCCGTTCAGCTCGGCGATGAGGGAGGGGGCCGCAGCGCCTTCGAGGCACGCGGCGAGGCCCTGGCCCTGGAGGACGCCGACCTGCTCGTTGTCGAAGCTGACGTAGTAGTCCGCGCCGCCGTCCTCGGTGAGGCGGTCGTAGTCGATCGTGGCCACGCCCTGGGACTTGGCCTTCTCGATCACGGTCTTGCCGGTGCCCGAGTCGAGGTTCACGGTGACGAGGACGTCCACGCCGTTGGTGAGCATCTGGTCGGCGATCGTCTGGAAGTCCTCGCGGCTGCCCTGGGCGTTCTGGATGTCGTAGTCGACCCCGGCGGCCTCGAACGCCTCTTCGAGGTACTTGCGGTCGGCGGTCTCCCACCGGTCGGACGAGGCCGAGTCGGGGAGGATGACGCCGATGAGCGGGGTGTCGCCGTCGCCCCCGGCGCCGTCGTCCCCGGAGCCGCACGCGGCCGCGGTCAGGGTCAGGGCCGCCGCGCCCAGCGCGGCGGAGAGTCGGAGCGGAATGCGGGTGGAGTGCATGAGAGGTACCTCCGAGATTTGTTGTTGACTGCAACATATGATGCGCGACACAAGTCGCACAAGAGGCGGCGGGGTGGAGAACGTGTTCCACACGTAACGATTCGGTAATGGGGCGACCACTCGCCGGCCCGGCGGCCCGGGCCGTTCACGTCGGCGCCACCGACTACCATGGCCCATCATGAGCAGTGAGCGTTCTGCGATCATCCTGGCCGCCGGCCTGGGGACCCGCATGAAGTCCACCAAACCCAAGGTCCTCCACGAGGTGCTCGGCCGCACCCTGGTCGGCCACGTCCTCCGCAGCGTGCGGGCGATCCGGCCGGAGCGCCAGATCGTGGTCGTCGGCGCCGCCGCCGACCAGGTCCGCGCCCACCTCGCCGAGGTCGCCCCCGAGGCCGACACGGTCTTCCAGGACCAGCAGCTGGGCACCGGCCACGCCGTGCGCATCGCCATGGACGCCAACCCGGACCTCAAGGGCACCGTCGTGGTCGCCTTCGGCGACGCGCCGCTGCTGCGCTCCTCGTCCATCGCCGAGCTCGTCGAGGTGCACGAGAAGAAGGGCAACGCCGTCACGGTCCTCACCGCCGTCGTCGACGACCCCACCGGCCTGGGCCGCATCGTGCGCGACAACGAGGGCAACGTGCTCCGCAACGTCGAGCACCGCGACGCCGACCACGCCGAGCTCGCCATCCGCGAGATCAACTCCGGGACCTTCGCGTGCGACGCCGACGTGCTGCGCGAGCAGCTCGACCGCCTCTCCACCGCGAACGACCAGGGCGAGTACTACCTCACCGACATCATCGAGCTCGCGCGCGAGGCCGGGCACACCGTCGGCGCCGTCGTCGTCGACGACCCCACCGAGACCCTCGGCTGCAACGACCGCGCGCAGCTCGCCGACCTGCGCCGAATCCTCCAGGGCCGCATCAACACCGAGCTGATGAAGTCCGGCGTCACCATGGACGACCCGGCCACCACCTGGATCGACGCCACCGTCAAGGTCGCTCCCGACGTGCTCATCCGCCCCGGCGTGCAGCTCAAGGGCGCCACCGCCGTCGACTCCGGCGCCGAGATCGGCCCCGACACCACGCTCACCGACACGATCGTCGGCGCGGGCGCCGAGGTCGTGCGCTCGCACGCCGTGCAGGCCCACATCGGCGAGGGCGCGCACGTCGGCCCGTTCGCGCACCTGCGCCCGGCCTCGAAGCTCGCCGAGCGGGCCAAGGTCGGCGCGTTCGTGGAGACCAAGAACGCCGAGATCGGCGCGGGAGCCAAGGCCAACCACCTCGCCTACCTCGGCGACGCCACGGTCGGCGCCGACGCGAACATCGGCTGCGGCGTGATCACCGCGAACTACGACGGGCTCAAGAAGCACCGCACGGAGATCGGCGAAGGGGCGTTCATCGGCTGCGACACCACGCTCGTCGCCCCGGTCTCCGTCGGCGACGGCGCGTACGTCGGCGCCGGGTCCACGATCGTCAAGGACGTCGAGCCCGGCGACCTCGCCGTCGCCCGCGCCCGCCAGGCCGCGCTGGAGGACTGGGTCGCCAAGAAGCGCCCCGGAACCGTCTCCGACAAAGCAGCAAGGCGAGCGAAAGGTGAGGCGGGAGTGTCCGAAGCGTGACGCGACACTAAACGCCCCGGTCGGCTACCGCCGACCGGGCCGGTCGGGGACACTGGAACCGTCGAGGTTCTGGTGAGACGACCTATGGGGGAGCCCACGTCATGGCGAGCATGTCCGCTGTCAACTCCAAGATGCTCATGCTGTTCTCCGGGCGCGCGTACCCGGAGCTGGCCGAGGAGATCGGCAAGCACCTGGGGGTCGCGCCGACCCCGATGAGCGCGTACTCGTTCGCCAACGGCGAGCTGTTCGTCCGCTACCAGGAGTCCGTGCGCGGCTGCGACGCCTTCGTCGTCCAGTCCATGCCCGCCCCGATCAACGAGTGGGTCATGGAGACCCTCATCATGATCGACGCGCTCAAGCGCGGCTCCGCCAAGCGCATCACGATCGTCCTCCCGTTCTACCCGTACGCCCGCCAGGACAAGAAGCACCGCGGCCGCGAGCCCATCTCCGCGCGCCTGGTCGCCGACCTGTTCAAGACCGCCGGCGCCGACCGCATCCTCACCGTCGACCTGCACACCGCGCAGATCCAGGGCTTCTTCGACGGCCCCGTCGACCACCTGTTCGCCATGGGCACGCTCGCGCGGTACGTCGAGGAGAAGTACGGCGACCGCCCGATGGCGATCGTCTCGCCCGACACCGGGCGCGTGCGCCTCGCCGAGCGCTGGTCCGACCGCCTCGGCGGCTGCCCGATCGCGTTCGTGCACAAGACCCGCGACCCGCTCAAGCCCAACCAGGTCGTCGCGCACAAGGTCGTCGGCGACGTCGAGGGCCGCACCTGCCTGCTCATCGACGACATGATCGACACCGCGGGCACGATCTGCTCCGCCGCCGAGATGCTCGCGAAGTCCGGCGTCGAGGACATCGTCATCGCCTCGACGCACGCGATCATGTCCGGCCCCGCCGTCGAGCGCCTCGCCGCCGCCCCCGTCTCCGAAGTCATCGTCACGAACACGCTGCCCCTCCCCAAGGAGGCGCAGGACCTGGAGAAGATCACCACCCTCTCGATCGCCCCGCTCGTCGCGAAGGCCATCTGGGAGGTCTTCAACGACGGCTCCGTCACCACCCTGTTCGGCGGCCTCTCCTAAATCACATATCGACGCCCGTGGCAAGCCCCACCGGACGCGCGTAGTACTCTGGTGGGGTTGCCGACGGCGAGGGTGTCCTCCAGAGGGCGCCGTAATCGACGCAAAGGCGTAGGTCTTTTCAGGGCTGCTGTGCCCTTCTGAATGCCGACGTGAGCGTCGAGCGCCGCATGAATCGTTGCTAAAAACAGGGGAGTATTTCCGTGTCCGAAGTTCGTATCAGCGCAGAGCCTCGCACTGACTTCGGGAAGGGCGGTGCCCGCCGTACGCGCAGGGCTGGAAAGGTTCCCGCGGTGGTCTACGGCCACGGCGAGAAGCCGCGCCACATTTCCCTTCCCGGACTCGAATTCGCCGCCGTCCTCCGCAAGGGCGGGCTGAACCAGCTCATCCAGATCGAGGTCACCGACGGCACCCGCGAACTGGTGATCCCCAAGGACCTCCAGCGCGACCCGCTCCGCGACGAGATCGTCCACGCCGACCTGCTCATCGTCCGCCGCGGCGAGACCATCACCACCGACGTGCCGATCCACTTCACCGGCGAGGTGGAGAAGGGCGGCCTGGTCGTCCACGAGCTCACCAGCCTGAACATCGAGGCCGAGGCCACCGCCATTCCCGACGCCATCGAGGTCGACCTCGAAGGCCTGGCCATCGGCTCGCAGCGCACCGTCGCCGAGATCGCGGTGCCCAAGGGCGTCGTCATCCTCAACGACGGCGAGCAGACCGTCGCCATGGTCGCCGAGCCGCGCGCCGAGGCCGCCGCGGACGCCGAGGCCGAGGGCGAGACCGCCGAGGCCGAGGCCCCCGCGGAGTAGATTCGACTCATGACCGACACCCCGACGCTCGTGGCCGGCCTGGGCAACCCCGGGCCGAAGTACGCCGCGAACCGTCACAATGTCGGTTTCATGGTCGCCGACGCCCTCGCCCGACGCGTCGGCGGCACGTTCGCCGTGGCCCGCAAGGCCCGCGCCGAAGTCTGCGAGGCCCGCCTGGGGGTAGGCGGGCCTCGCGTCATCCTCGTCAAGCCCATGACGTACATGAACCTCTCGGGCGACTCGGTCGCCCCGCTCGCGCAGTACTACGGGATCCCCGCCGAATCGGTCATCGCCGTCCACGACGAGCTCGACATCCCGTTCGGGGAGATCCGCATCAAGCGCGGCGGCGGCGAAGGCGGCCACAACGGCCTGCGCTCGCTCTCGAAGTCCCTCGGCACCAAGGACTACGCCCGGGTCCGGTTCGGCGTCGGCCGCCCGCCCGGCCGCCAGGACGCCGCCGACTTCGTCCTCAAGGACTTCGCCAAAGCCGAACGGCCCGAAGTGGACCTCGGCATCGAACTCGCCGCGGACGCGGTCGAGGCGATCATCGAGAAGGGCTTCGTGATGGCCCAGAACGTCATCAACGCACCTTCGTAGCTTTTCCCTGCGCCGCTTCCACTTTCAGGTGGATTCCCCCACCCTCCTCGCGTGTGGACCAGTCTCATGTACTCCTTAGCGTGACAATTCCGTCACTCTTCGTCCACTCGGTCGTTAGATCCGTTGTGACGGTTACCGAGGCACGTGAGAGCACCCAGGGCATGCAGGCGCGGGGGCGCGTCTACTCCATCAGTCCTCAGGGGACCCGGCCCTACGGCGGCCCTCCCGCGTGGCAGCGGAAGTACTTCGCGGGCATCATCGGCTCCGACGTCGCCGCGGGCATCCTCGGTGCGGGCCTGGCGTTCGCGGCCCGCTTCGGGCACCTCGACGGGCACACCCGCATCTACGCGCTCGCGCTCATCGCCCTGCCCGCCGTGTGGCTCGCCGCGCTCGGGCTCTCGCGGGCCTTCGAGAAGCGGTACCTGTTCGTGGGCACCGAGGAGTACCAGCGCGTCGTGCACGCCGCGGTCGGCCTCACGGCCGTCGTCGCGATCGTCTCCTATGGACTCGAAGTGCCGACCTCGCGGGTGTTCGTGCTCATCGCGATCCCCACGGCCGCAGCGTTCTCCATCACCGCGCGGTTCGCGTGGCGCAAATGGCTGCACCGGATGCGACGCTCCGGCAGGTGCATGAAGCGGGTCGTGCTGGTCGGCCACGAGTCCTCCGTCGCGGCGCTCATCGTGCAGCTGCGGCGCGAGCACTACCACGGGCTCAACGTCGTCGCCGCGTGCCTGCCGACCGAGCGGCCGCGGGGCGCGCTGCTGGAGTTCAACACCCGGGTGCGCGGCAGTTTCGACCGGATCGCCGAGGCCGTCGCGGCCGAGCGCGCCGACACCGTGATCGTCCTGTCCTGCCCCGAGATCGACGGGAAGGCGCTGCGGCGCCTCGCGTGGAAGCTGGAGCGCAGCGAGGTCGACCTCATCGTCGCCTCGGCGCTCGTGGACGTCGCGGGCGACCGCACCACCGTACGCCCCGTCGACGGCCTGCCGATGCTCCACCTCGACCACGCGCGCCTCACCGGGGTGCGCCGCGTGGCCAAGGACGCCGTGGACCGGCTCGGGGCCGCATTTCTACTGCTCATGCTGTCACCGCTGCTGCTCGGCGCCGCGTTCCTCATCCGGTGTACGTCGCCGGGCCCGGCCCTGTTCAAGCAGGAGCGCATCGGCAAGGACGGGCAGCCGTTCACGATCTGGAAGTTCCGCACCATGTACACCGACGCGGAGCGGCGGCTCGCCGAGATCGCGCACCTGAACGAGTCGGACGGCGTGCTGTTCAAGATGAAGGACGACCCGCGCATCACGACCGTGGGGAAGTACCTGCGGCGCTTCTCGATCGACGAGTTCCCGCAGCTGGTCAACGTGTTGCGCGGCGACATGAGCCTGGTCGGGCCGCGCCCGCCGCTCGCCGTGGAGGTCGCCGCCTACGAGTCGGACATGCGCCGCCGCCTCGCCGTCAAGCCCGGCATGACGGGCCTGTGGCAGGTCTCGGGCCGCTCGGACCTGCCGTGGGAGGAGGCCGTGCGCCTCGACCTGCGGTACGTCGAGCACTGGACGCTTTCGCTGGACTTCGTGATCCTCCTGCGCACCGTCACCGCGATCCTGCGCCCGCAGGGCGCGTACTAGGCCCCGCGCCCCCGGGGTCGGGTGTGTCGCCGCTGAGGCGCCCCCGGCTTCAACGATGGCGCGGGGGTCCGACATCGCCGGGGCACGGCGCCCCCGCGGTCGGGTGTGGCGGAGCGCAAGCGCCCCCGAGTCAACGATGGCGCAGGGGTCCGACAGTTCGGTACCGATGGTTTGGAGTTCGATTGAACCCGGGAATCCCTCCCATTTTGCGGGATGAGGTCGCTCAGCATTTGGACGCGGAAGGGCCGCAGCGTAGACTGACCGGCATGCACGACGCCCCAGGCCCCGCGTCAGAGACCGGAGCCCCCACCGCCACGCCCCAGGCCGCGGCGCCAGACGACACGGCCCTGGCCGCGTCGCTCGCGACCGGCGCCGGGGAGCTGCTGCTGGCGATCAGGGCCGAGCTCGGCTTCGCCGACTCGCGTGCGCTCAAGGCCGCGGGGGACCTGCGCGCCAACGACTTCCTGCTCGGCCGCCTCAGTGAGGAGCGCCCCGGCGACGCCGTGCTCTCCGAGGAGGGCAAGGGCGAGGCGGGCCGCGTCGGCACCGAGCGGCTCGGCGCCGACCGCGTGTGGATCATCGACCCCCTCGACGGCACCCGCGAGTACTCCGAGGAGGGCCGCGACGACTGGGCCGTCCACGTCGCCCTCTGGCAGCGCGGCCTCGGCCTCACCGCCGCGGCCGTCGCCCTCCCCGCGCAGGGCGTGACCTTGCGCACCGACGAGGTCTACCCGGTGCCCGCCGCGGTGCCCGCGAAACCCAGAATCGCCGTCTCCCGGACCCGCCCGCCCGCGCAGGCGCTGGCCGCGGAGGCCGCGCTCGGGGCGGAACTCGTGCCGATGGGCTCGGCCGGAGCCAAGGTCATGGCCGTGGTCGCCGGTACAGTCGACGCGTACGTCCACGCCGGCGGCCAGTTCGAGTGGGACTCCGCCGCGCCCGTAGCGGTGGCCCTGGCCTCCGGATGGCACGCCACGCGGATCGACGGCGCTCCGCTGCGGTACAACGAGGCCGACCCCTACCTTCCCGACCTGCTGGTCTGCCGCCCCGACCTGGCCGAGCCGCTGCTCGCCGCCGTCGACGGGCACTGACCGCACCGGTCCGCAAGGGCCGCAAGACAACGACCGACACCCCGTCCGGGGTCGAGCTGAGAGGAGCACTGCGCCGGTGAGCGACTATCGAATCAGCCATACCGCCGCGCTGGAGGCCGAGGCGATCTTCATCTTCCGTGAGGTCGCGGCCACCTGTCAGCGCCCCGTGCTGCTCTTCTCGGGCGGCAAGGACTCGATCGTCATGCTGCACCTGGCACAGAAGGCGTTCGCGCCCGCGCCGATCCCGTTCCCGGTCATGCACGTCGACACCGGCCAGAACTTCGCGGAGGTCATCGACTACCGCGACCGCCGGGTCGCCGAGACCGGCGTCCAGCTCATCGTCGCGTCCGTGCAGGACGCCATCGACCGCGGCATGGTCACCGAGCCGCCGGACGGCACCCGCAACCGCATCCAGACGCCCGTGCTCCTGGAGGCCGCCGAGAAGTACCAGTTCGACGCCCTGTTCGGCGGGGCCCGCCGCGACGAGGAGAAGGCCCGCGCCAAGGAGCGCGTGTTCTCCTTCCGCGACGACTTCGGCCAGTGGGACCCGAAGAACCAGCGGCCCGAGCTGTGGAACCTGTACAACGGGCGCGTCCACCCGGGCGAGCAGATCCGGGTGTTCCCGCTGTCGAACTGGACCGAGCTCGACGTGTGGCGCTACATCGGCTCCGAGTCGATCCCGCTGCCCGAGGTGTACTTCGCGTCCGAGCGCGAGGTGGTCGACCGCGGCGGGATGCTCTACGCGGTCAACGAGTTCATCCAGGTGCGCGAAGGCGAGACCGTCTTCAAGGAGACCGTCCGCTACCGCACCGTCGGCGACGCGAACCTGACCGCCGGGGTCCGCTCCGAGGCGACGACGATCGAGGAGATCATCGCCGAGGTCGAGGTCACCCGCGTCACCGAGCGCGGCGCGACCCGCGGCGACGACAAGACCTCTGAAGCGGCCATGGAAGACCGCAAGCGGGAAGGGTACTTCTAGATGACCGACACGCTGACCTCGCGCGAGGACACGCACGAGCTGCTGCGCTTCGCCACGGCCGGTTCGGTCGACGACGGCAAGTCCACGCTCATCGGGCGGCTCCTGTTCGACTCGAAGTCGCTGTTCGACGACCAGTGGGACGCCGTCGAGGCCGTCTCCGCGGGCCGCGGCGACGAGTACACCGACCTGGCGCTGCTCACCGACGGCCTGCGCTCGGAGCGCGAGCAGGGCATCACCATCGACGTCGCGTACCGCTACTTCTCCACGCCCGAGCGGAAGTTCATCATCGCGGACACCCCCGGGCACATCCAGTACACGCGGAACATGGTCACCGGCGCCTCGACCGCCGACCTGGCGCTGATCCTCGTGGACGCCCGCAAGGGCCTGGTGGAGCAGTCGCGGCGGCACGCGTTCCTGTGCTCGCTGCTGCGCGTCCCGCACATGGTCCTGTGCGTCAACAAGATGGACCTCGTGGACTACGACGAGGCCGTGTTCAAGCAGATCGAGAACGAGTTCAAGGCGTTCGCGACGAAGCTCGAAGTCCCCGACCTCACCGTGGTCCCGATCTCGGCGCTCAAGGGCGACAACGTCGTCCACCGCTCCGAGAACATGCCGTGGTTCCAGGGCCCGAGCCTCCTCCACCACCTGGAGAAGGTCCACATCGCCTCGGACCGCAACCTCGTCGACGTGCGCTTCCCGGTCCAGCACGTGATCCGGCCGCACTCCAGCGACAACCACGACTACCGCGGCTACGCGGGCCAGATCGCCTCCGGCGTCATGAAGCCCGGCGACGAGGTCATGGTGCTGCCCAGCGGCTTCACCTCCCGCATCGCGTCGATCGAGACCGCCGACGGGACCCTCGACGAGGCGTTCCCGCCCCTGTCGGTCACGGTCCGCCTGGAGGACGAGCTCGACGTCTCCCGCGGCGACATGCTCTGCCGCCCCGGCAACCAGCCGCGCGTCGCCCAGGACATCGAGGCGATGGTCTGCTGGATGGACGAGTCCCGGCCGCTGCGCCTGCGCGGCAAGTACGCCATCAAGCACACCACGGCCGACGCGCGCGCCGTCGTCAAGGACGTCCAGTACCAGCTCGACGTCAACACCCTCCACCGCGACGAAACCGCGAACGAGCTGAAGCTCAACGAGATCGGCCGCGTCACGCTCCGCACCACGAAGCCGCTCCTCTGCGACGACTACCGCCGCAACCGCTCCACCGGCGGCTTCATCATCATCGACGAATCCGACAACCGCACCGTCGGCGCGGGCATCATCGTCTA
Organism: Glycomyces artemisiae; assembly: GCF_003002955.1. GTDB lineage: Bacteria > Actinomycetota > Actinomycetes > Mycobacteriales > Micromonosporaceae > Glycomyces > Glycomyces artemisiae. Next base: position 201,470 of record NZ_PVTJ01000006.1, on the reverse strand, counting down.
AGCACCGCAAGAGATTCGGGGCCAGTCGCGCAGCGACTGGCCCCGAATCCGTTGTCACTGACGGTGACACTCTTCACTCTGAACATCATGCGTGTCGGAGCGTCGAAACGCGAATCATGCGGTGAACCTCAATAACGTTTCATGTCATGGTCACCCATTCGCATGAGGTCCCCATCCGCCTGTTCCAGGCTCGCCCGGAACTCGCGGCCGAGCTGCTCGTCAAGACGCTCGGCGCCGCGATCCCCGCGTATGCCAGCGCACTGTCCGAATCGGAGGCGCTCACCAACAATGACCCCCTGGAACTCAACTGCGACAACGCGGCAGTGTTCCGCAGCGAGGCGGGGGTGCCCGTCTTCGCTGTGATCATCGAAGTCCAACGGCACCAGGACAATCGGAAGCAGTTCAGCTGGCCGATGTACGTGACGATCCTCCGCGCCCGTCTCCAGTGCCCGGTGCGGCTGCTCGCAGTCTGCACCGATGAGGCGACAGCGGACTGGGCGCGGCGGCCCATCGAAGTCGGGCCGCCCGGCTTCACCCTGCTCCCGGACGTGATCAATCCGGAGGAGCTCCTGGAGATCAACGAGGATCGGAGCGCCGTAGGCGCGGTCGAGATCCTGATCCTCAAAGCCGCCTGCGGAGGACCGCAGGCCGAACAGGTCGCCCACCGCCTCGGCCGGAGGCTCAACGAGCTGTCCGAGTCCGACCGCCAGCAGTATGCTGGATGGGCGATGCAACTTCTCTCGACCGAAGCATGCAACGTCTTGGAGGAATACATGAGCATGACGTACCAGGAGTACCTGGAGAGCCCCGCCGGCAGGCTGGAGCTCAAGGGCGAGGCGCGCGGCGAGGTGCGCGGGAAGGCGCTCGGCAAAGCCGAAGCCGTGCTCGAACTTCTCGAACTCCGCAAGGTCGAGGTACCCGACGCGGCACGAGAGCGGATCCTGTCATGCACTGATCCCGACCAGGCGGACCGCTGGTTCACCAGCGCGTTCAGCGCACACGACGTCGAAGCGATCTTCGACTGACCCTCAGCTCGACTTCAGGAAGGGCCCGGCCGCGATGCGGCCGGGCCCTTCCTGTTCGGACCGGACGGGTGGGGCGGCCCTCGGCGTTCCCGGAGTGCTCACCCGTCGGCGCCGGGTGAGTCGTTCCGCGACGCCTCGTGCGCCTTGTGGACCCTGATGGGGGCCTTGAGGAGCCAGGCGTCCTCGATGAGTTCGGCGAGGCGGGGGAGTTCGATCCTGGCGAGGTCGACGAGGATCATGGCGTAGCCGTCGTAGTGCTTGGTGGTGTAGTAGGTCGGGTCTGCGGAGGCGAGGAGGGCGGCTTTCTCGCTCGGGTCGCAGACGATCGCGAGGCCGCCTTCGGCCTCGGTGCGGAGGCGGGCGAAGAAGCGGCCCTTCACTTTGAGGGAGGGCGTCTGCCAGCTGGTGGTCTCTTCGACCTCGGGGTAGCGCATCGCGATCTCGACCACGTCGTCCCAGGTAGCCATATGTCCATGTTCCCGCAAGGGTGCGACATTTTCAGGCCGTCAGGGGTTGATCCAGTTGCCGATCGTGATGAGGCTCGCGGCGGAGGCGCCGAGGACGGCGGTGGCGACGACGGCGGCGGCGAGGAGCCGCAGCGGGGTCTGGGTCCAGTCGGGGCCGATCTGGTGGCGCATCGCGGGCATCGAGCCGGTGCCCGGCTCGGGCTGGGGCGACTCGTACGCCTCGGGGATCTCCTCGGGCTTGGGCCGCATGAACGCCGACGTGGGGAGCAGCTGCGTGTCGCCGGAGGTGAGTCCGCCGTCGATGCGGACGTGGTCGACCTGGACGGTCACCGGCCCGACCGCGCCCCGCAGGCCGTCGCCGACGCGCGCGAACTGCGTCGTGTCGTCGGAGCGGGGCCGCGAGGGCTCCATGCGCGGCTGCGAGGTCTCCCAGGAGTACCGGAACCGGTTGGACTGCATGTCGGTCGGCGGCGAGCCGTCGCGGCCCGCGCGCGGGACCGACCAGCCGCCCGCCCGGGGCTCCTCGCGGGGCGCCGAGGGCTCGGTGAAGCGGCCGTGGTCGTCGGGGCGCTCCCAGGAGTAGCGCGGCCGGGACGGCTCGCGCGTGCGGGGGAGCGCGCCGGAGACGGTGTCGACCTGGACGGTCTTGAGCTCGTCGGTGCCGCGGCCGTCGCCGACCCGGGGCAGCTCCCCGGTGGTCGGGTGCGCCGGGTCGCCGTATCGCGGTCCCCAGTTGTCGCTCACGGCGGACTCCCTAGTTCTCGACGGTCGAGAGGATCCGGTCGCGGTGGCCTTCGAGGTTCTCGATCTCGGCCTGCTGCACCGTGATCGTGCGCTGCGCCGCGTCCGCGACCAGCTCGTCGTCGGTCAGGTCCAGCGCGGCCTTCGCCATGTCGACGCCGCCGATGTGGTGGTCGATCATCAGGTTCGCGAACATGACGTCCGCGTCGGTCCCCGTGGTGGTCTTGAACTCCGCGAGCTGCTCGTCGGTCGCCATGCCGGGCATGAGCCCCCCGGCGGCCTCGGAGTCGTGGGCGTGCTCCTCGCCCGCCCACGCCATCGGCTCGCCGCTGGACAGCTGCACGCCCCACTGGCGCAGCCAGGAGCGGTACATGCCCATCTCGGCGCTCTGGGAGGTGGCGATGTCGTACGCGACGGCCTTCATCGTCTCGTCGGAGCCGTTCTGCCACTCGTACATGGCCATGTCGACGGCCTGCTGGTGGTGCGTGATCATGTCGCGCGCGAACCCGGCCTCGACCGAGTCGTTGCCGGGCGAGGACGTGCCGACCACGTAGCCGACCGCGCCGCCCGCGGCGAGCATGAGCACGGCGGTGATCGCGATCAGCAGTGCGGGCCTGCGCCACAAGCTCATTCGTCCTCCTTCGGCGGGCGCCCTCGCGGAGCGCCCGCGCCCTCGTCATGCCTAACGAGCGTCGGCCCGAAAGGTTCGCCGCGGTCAGCCCGTCGGCATCTGCCCGGCGTCCTCGACCGTGGTCGAGACGCCGCCGGAGCACGCCGCGTTGGCCTCGGCCGTGTTGTCGGCGTTCTGGATGTAGTAGTCCAGGAACTCGTCGATCTTCGGGTCGTTCAGGTCGTCCGTCTGGTACTGGACGCCCCACGCCTGGACCGACACTTCCACGCCCTGCTCGGGGTAGGGGCTCATGAGGGTGTAGTCGCGGCCGTTGATCTTCTCGGAGAGCTGCGCGATGCCGTCGCCGTCGACCAGCGCCGGGTCGTAGGTCAGCCAGACCGCGCCGTGCTCCAGGGAGTGGACGGCGTTGCCGTCGACGATCGCGGCCGCGTACACCGAGCCGGTGCAGGTCTGCCACGCGCCGAGGTGGTTGCCGCCGGTCGGCGGGGTCGTCTCGTACGTGGGGTTGTCGTTCGAGGTGTCCTCGTCGCCGTCGACGTGCGTCTGCTGGACCACCCACGGGTGCTCCAGGTCCTCTTCGGTGACGTCGCCGTCCTGGAGGGCCTTGGAGACCTCCGAGTAGTTGGCGTACTCGCCGTAGTAGTCGGTGACGCCTTCCGGCGGCTGGCTCCGGTCCCAGACGACGAACACGGCGGCCCCGATGAGGCCGAGCGCGACGACGCCGACGCCGGCGAACGTGAGGATCATGCCCCACGGCTTCGGCTGCTTCACCTGGACCGCGCGGCCCTTGCGGCCGGGTCCGGACTTCGCGTTCTTCGAGGAGGTGTCGAAGGCGCTCTTGCCGGAGCTCTTGGCGGGCGTCTTCCCGGCGCCCTTGGCCGGGGTCTTGCCCGAGGTCTTGGCCTTGGACGAGCCCTTGGACCCGGCGGACTCCTTCACCGGAGTCTCCTTCGGGTCCTCGGCGGAGTCGCCTTTGCCAGTGCTGCCCTTGCCGGCGCTCTTGGTGGCGGATTGCTTCTTGGTAGCCATATCGCGGGGCGTGCCTCTATCGTCGACGACAGGTTGAGCCAGCGGCACCGGGGGAGGGCCCGGCATGAACACCACTCGCGTAGGCCACCTTACCTGGTCGGGCCGCGACCCTTCTTTAGAGACGAGGCTTATGCGCGGCCCGTGCCCGTCCGGCTACGACTCGACCGTCGTGTTCACCCCACCTGCGCAGGTCGCCATCGACTCCGGGTTGAACCGGTCGTTGAGGATGAACTCGTCCAGGTACGCCTCGATCACCGGGTCCGCCGGGTCGTCGGTCTGGTACCGGTTGCCCCACGACTGGAGCGACACCGCAGGCCCCTGCCCCGGGTACGGGCTCATCAGCGAGTAGTCCCGGTTCTGGATCAGCAGCGCCAGCGCGTCGACCGCCTCCGGCGCGACCAGTTCCGGGTCGTACGTCAGCCACACCGCGCCGTGCTCCATCGAGTGGACCGCGTGCCCGTCGATCAGCGGCGCGTCGTACACCGACCCGGTGCACGTCTGCCACACGCTCAGGTGGTTCCCGCCCGCCGGGGGCACCAGGTCGTACACCGGCGGCTGCCCGTCCCAGTCCGTCGCCGTGTCCACGTGCTCCTGCTGCGCCACGAACGGGTACTCCAGGTCCTCCGCGGTGACCTCGCCGTCCTGGATCGCGGCCATCACCGTCACGTAGTCGCCGTACTCCCCGTAGAACGACTCCACGCCCTCGATCGCGACGCCCTGCGCCGCCTCCTGCGAGGTCTCGTCGCCGGCCGCCGCGCCGTCCTCCCCCGAATCGGCGGCCGGAGTGCAGGCGGCGAGGGCCGCCAAGGCGAAGAGGGGAGCGAGTGCCGTCCAGCGGGTGCGAAGCGTGCGCATGTTCGGAGCCTTCCGTCGGAGTTGCCACTGACAACCTACCGGTGCAGGCCACACGGGCCTTTATCACTCGCAGGCCCAGAAGCCGGGAGTCTACGATTACCGGGTGACTCCTGAGACGCTCGCAGAGAAAGTGCTGTCCGCTACGCGCGATGCCTTCGAGGCCCTGAACCTCGACGCCGCCGTACTGCCCGCCGCGACGGCGGTGGAGCGACCCAGGGACCCCAAGCACGGCGACTACGCCTCCAACATCGCGCTCCAGACCGCGAAGAAGGCCGGCACCAACCCGCGCGCCCTCGCCGAGCAGATCGCCAAGAATTTGACCAGCACCGACGGTGTCGCCAAGGTCGACATCGCCGGACCCGGCTTCCTCAACATCACCCTCGACGCCGCCGCCGCGGGCGAGATCGCCGGGAAGATCGTCGCCGCCGGAGACACCTACGGCGCCAACGAGTCCATGGCCGGACACAACGTCAACCTGGAGTTCGTCTCCGCGAACCCGACCGGGCCCGTCCACATCGGCGCCGTCCGCTGGGCCGCCGTCGGCGACGCCCTCGCCCGGGTCATGCGCGCCTCCGGCGCGAAGGTCACCGCCGAGTACTACTTCAACGACGCCGGCTCCCAGATCGACAACTTCTCCGCGTCGCTCCTCGCCAGCGCCAAGGGCGAGCCGACCCCCGAGAACGGCTACGGCGGCGCCTACATCGCCGACATCACCGCCGACGTGCTCAAGCAGCACCCCGACGCGCTCGACGCCGACGACCCGCAGGAGGTCTTCCGGGTCGCCGGGGTCGACCTCATGTTCGCCGAGATCAAGTCCGACCTCGCCGACTTCGGGACCCACTTCGACGTCTTCTTCAACGAGAAGGACCTCCACGACAAGGGCGAACTCGACGCCGCCGTGGAGCGCCTCGACAAGCAGGGCCACATCTTCGAGTCGGAAGGCGCGCTCTGGCTGCGCACCACCACCTTCGGCGACGACAAGGACCGGCCGCTGAAGAAGTCGAACGGCGAGTGGACCTACTTCGCCGCCGACTGCGCCTACTACCTCGACAAGCGCGAGCGCGGCTTCGACAAGCTCGTCATCATGCTCGGCGCCGACCACCACGGCTACATCGGCCGCATGCAGGCCATGAGCCGGGCCTTCGGCGACGAGCCGGGCACGCTCGAAATCCTCATCGGCCAGCTCGTCAACCTCCTGCGCGACGGCAAGCCGCTGCGGATGTCCAAGCGCGCGGGCACGGTCCTCGGCCTCGACGACATCGTCTCCGCGATCGGCGTGGACGCCGCCCGGTACGCGCTGGCGCGCTACTCCGCGGACTCCTCGATCGACCTCGACATCGACCTGTGGACCCGCAACTCCAGCGACAACCCGGTCTACTACGTGCAGTACGCGCACGCCCGCATCGCCGGGGTCCTGCGCAACGCCGCCGACCGCGGCGTCGACAAGGGCGAGAGCTACGACGCGTCGGTGCTCACGCACGAGCGCGAGTCGGACCTGCTCAAGGCCCTCGCGGAGTTCCCGTCGGTGGTCGCGACCGCCGCCGAGCTGCGCGAGCCGCACCGGGTCGCCCGGTACGCCGAGGAGCTCGCGGGCGCCTATCACCGGTTCCAGCACGACTGCCGGGTCCTGCCCGTCGGCGACGAGGAGCCCACGGACCTCAACCGCGCCCGGCTGTGGGTCGTCGACGCGACGCGCACGGTCCTCGCGAACGCCCTCGCGCTGCTCGGCGTCTCGGCCCCGGAGCGGATGTAATGCGCACGCACGAAGCCGGTGCGCTGCACGGCGACTTCGACTCGCTGCGCCCGTCGTGGCTCGGCGTGCCCGAGGACGTGAACACGCTGCTGCCGCAGCTGTGGGCCCGGAACGTGGAGCGCGCCGAGGACGGCGTGGTCCACGTCGGGGGGATCTCCGCGGAGAAGCTCGCGGCCGAGTTCGGCACGCCCGCGTACGTGTTCGACGAGGACGACTTCCGGGCGCGCTGCCGGGCCTGGACCGAGGCGTTCGCCGACTGCGACGTGTTCTACGCGTCGAAGGCGTTCTGCTCCAAGGCCGTGCTCCGCGCGGCCGCCGAGGAGGGCCTGTTCGTCGACGTGTGCACCGCGGGCGAGCTCGCGGTGGCGCTCGCGGCCGGGCTCGACCCGGCCCGGCTGGGCCTGCACGGCAACAACAAGTCCCTCGCCGAGCTGCACCAGGCCGTGGAGACCGGCGTGGGCCGGATCGTGGCCGACTCGTTCCAGGAGATCGAGCGGCTCGAAGCGATCGCGCGGGAGCTGGGCAAGCGCCCGAACGTGATGATCCGCGTGAACGTGGGCGTCGAGGCGCACACGCACGAGTTCATCGCCACCGCGCACGAGGACCAGAAGTTCGGGTTCTCGCTCGCCGACGGCGTCGCCTACGAGGCCGCGCGCCGCGTCATCGCCGCCGAGCACCTGAACCTGCTGGGCCTGCACTCGCACATCGGGTCGCAGATCTTCGACACCGCCGCGTTCGAGGTCTCGGCCGCGCGCGTGGCCCGCCTCCAGGCGAAGCTCCAGGCCGACTTCGGCGTCGTGCTCGGCGAGCTGGACCTCGGCGGCGGCTTCGGCATGGCGTACACGACGCAGGACGACCCGCAGGCGCCCGCCGACATCGCGTCGTCGCTGCGCAAGATCGTCGACGACGAGTGCGCGGCCGCGGGGATCAGCGTCCCGCGCCTGTCGATCGAGCCGGGCCGCAGCCTCATCGGGCCGTCGATGTTCACCCTCTACGAGGTCGGCACGGTCAAGCCCGTGACGCTCTCGGGCGGGGCCTCGCGCCTGTACGTCTCCGTCGACGGCGGCATCAGCGACAACATCCGGACCGCGCTCTACGACGCCACCTATTCGGCGACGCTCGCCTCGCGTTCGTCCTCCGCCACACCGGCGCTCGCCCGCGTTGTGGGAAAGCATTGCGAATCCGGCGACATTGTTGTTAAAGATGAATTCCTCCCGGCCGACGTCAGGCCGGGGGACCTGCTCGCGGTCCCGGGGACCGGCGCCTACTGCCGCTCCATGGGCTCGAACTACAACCACGTGCCCCGCCCGCCGGTGGTGGCCGTCCGCGACGGCCAGGCCCGGGTGATCCTGGCACGTGAGACCGTCGACGACCTACTGCGTCTCGACGTCGGCTTATTGGGCAAGGAGGCACGCCAGGGAACAATCTGAGCTGCGGCTCGCTCGTCGCAAGTGCGCTCCGCAAGCTCCGCTGATGTACTAGCTCCTCACGAGCCTTGTCAGATTGCCCCCTGACGCACCTCCTCCTCCCAATAACGGGTGGGACCGAATCTCTACGAAGGGACACTCGCGATGAAACTCGCGCTACTCGGATGCGGCACCGTCGGCAGTGAAGTCGTGCGCCTCATGCGAACGCGCGGGGAGGAGCTGGCGGCCCGGGTGGGGGAGCCGGTCGAGATCGTCGGGATCGCCGTGCGCCGCCTCGACCGGGACCGCTCGCACCTGCCGGTGCCCAAGGAGCTGTTCACCAACGACGCGCTGAGCCTCGTCAAGCGCGAGGACGTCGACATCGTCGTGGAGGTCGCCGGGGGCATCGAGCCCGCCCGCACCTGGATCACCACCGCCCTCGGCGAGGGCAAGTCCGTCGTGACCGCGAACAAGGCCCTCCTCGCCGAGGACGGCCCGGCCCTCGCGGCCGCCGCGAAGTCCGGCGGCGCGGACCTGTACTACGAGGCCGCCGCCGCGGCGGCGATCCCGCTCATGCGCCCGCTGCGCGAGTCGCTCCACGGCGACACGATCAACCGGGTCCTGGGGATCGTCAACGGCACCACGAACTACATCCTCAGCAGCATGTCGCAGACCGGCGCGGCGTTCGAGGAGGCCCTCGGCGAGGCCACCGAGCTCGGCTACGCCGAAGCGGACCCGACCGCGGACGTCGACAACTACGACGCCGCCGCGAAGGCCGCGCTCATCGCCTCGCTCGCGTTCCACACCCACATCGACCTCGGCGAGGTCTACCGGGAGGGCATCCGCGACGTCACCGCCGCCGACATCGCGTCGGCCGCCGCCGAAGGGCGCGTCGTCAAGCCGCTGTGCATCGCCACCCGGGAGGCCGACGGCGTGTCCGTGCGCGTCCACCCGGCGATGATCCCCGCGAGCCATCCGCTCGCGAACGTCAACGGCGCGTACAACGCCGTGTTCGTCGAGGCCGAGTCCGCGGGCCGCCTCATGTTCTACGGAGCGGGAGCGGGCGGCTCCGAGACCGCGTCGGCCGTGCTCGGCGATATCGTGGCCGTGGCGCGCAACAAGCGCGGCGGGATCACCGCGTTCCCGCCCGAGGCCGCCTACCAGGACCTGCCGGTGAAACCCATCGGCGAGGCCCGCACCCGCTACCACGTCAGCCTCGACGTAGTGGACGAGCCCGGCGTGCTCGCCCGCGTGGCGGCCACCTTCGCCCACCACGGCGTCAGCCTCGCCACCGTCCACCAGTCCGGCCGCGGCGACGACGCCCAGCTGGTGGTGGTCACCCACACGGCCGCCGACAAGCAGTTGTCGGACACCGTCGAAGAACTGTCGCAGCTGACGTCGGTGCACCAGGTCACCAGCGTCATGCGCGTCGAAGGAGAATAAGGGCGAAATGTCCAGCTCTATGCGCCCTGGCTGGCGCGGCCTGATCGAGGAATTCCGCGACCGCCTGCCCGTCACCGAGGCCACGCCCGTCGTGACCCTCCAGGAGGGCGGCACGCCGCTGCTCCCCGCGCCCGTCCTGTCCGCGAAGACCGGCTGCGACGTGTACCTCAAAATCGAGGGCCTCAACCCGACCGGGTCCTTCAAGGACCGCGGCATGACCCTCGCGGTCTCCAAGGCCGTCGAAGACGGCTCGAAGGCCGTCATCTGCGCCTCCACCGGCAACACCTCGGCGTCGGCCGCGGCCTACGCCGCCCGCGCCGGGATCACCTGCGCGGTGCTCATCCCGGCAGGGAAGATCGCGCTCGGCAAGCTCGCGCAGGCGCTCGTCCACGGCGCCAAGGTCCTCCAGGTCGACGGGAACTTCGACGACTGCCTGAGCATCGCCGACAAGCTCGCCATCGAGTACCCGGTCACGCTCGTCAACCACCTGAACTACAACCGCATCCTCGGGCAGAAGACCGCCGCGTACGAGGTCGTGCAGGTCCTCGGCGACGCCCCGGACGTCCACTGCCTCCCGGTCGGCAACGCGGGCAACATCACCGCGTACTGGCTCGGGTACAACGAGGACCACGCCGCGGGCGCGGCCACGAAGCTCCCGCGAATGCTCGGCGTCCAGGCCGCCGGGTCGGCCCCGATCGTCGACGGCCGCGTCGTGGAGCACCCGCAGACCATCGCCACCGCGATCCGCATCGGCAACCCCGCGTCGTGGACGAAGGCCCTCGACGCCAAGGCCGAGTCGAACGGCGACATCATCGCCGCCACCGACCGCGAGATCCACGCCGCGTACATGCTCCTGGCCCGCTCCGAAGGCGTCTTCGTCGAACTCGCCTCCGCCGCGTCCGTCGCGGGCCTGCTCAAGCAGGCCGCCGCGGGCTGGCTCGAACCCGGCCAGACCGTCGTCTGCACCGTCACCGGCAACGGCCTCAAGGACCCCGACTGGGCCGTCTCCACTGCGCCGCAGCCGCAGACCGTCCCCGTGGACGTCCTGCAGACCGCGACAGCGCTGGGGCTCTAGTTGGGCACCCTCACCACCGGGCCGCGGGCGACCGTCCGCGTCCCGGCCACCTCCGCGAACCTCGGCCCCGGCTTCGACTCGCTCGGCCTCGCCCTCGACCTGTGGGACGAGATCACCGCCGAGGCCACCAGCGGCACCAAAGTGACCGTCGAGGTCGAAGGCGAGGGCGCGGGCACCGTCCCGGTCGACGAGCGCCACCTCGTCGCCTCCGCGATGATCCGCACGTTCGCGTCGCTCGACCTCACGCCTCCGGGCCTGAACCTCAAGTGCCGCAACAGGATTCCGCACGCCCGCGGGCTCGGGTCCTCCTCCGCGGCGATCGTCGCCGGCATCATGCTCGCCGACGCGCTCGCCGGGGCCGGCCTGACGCGGGCCCAGAAGCTCAAGCTCGCCAGCGACATCGAGGGCCACCCCGACAACGTCGCGCCGTGCCTGCTCGGCGGCTTCACCATCGCCTACTCCACAGAGGACGGAGCGAAGGCGGTCGCGCTCGACCCGTCGCCGCGCCTGCATCCGTGGGTCTACATCCCGCGGGCGAAGGGCCTGACCTCGGTCGCCCGCGCCGCGCTCCCGGCCACGGTCGAATACGCCGACGCGGTGTACAACCTCTCGCGTTCGGCGCTGCTCGTGGCCGCGGTGACGGTGCGCCCCTCGCGCCTCTTCGAGGCCACCGACGACCGCCTCCACCAGCGGTTCCGTGCCGCGGGAATGCCCGAGAGCACCCGGTTGTTGGAACAGCTGCGTGCCGCCGGAATCGCCGCGGCGATCTCCGGTGCGGGACCGACCGTGCTCGCCCTGGCGGTGGACGGCGCCGACGTCCCCGAGGCCCCCGAAGGCTTCGAGGCGAGGCGCCTGGACGTCGCCGACGGCGCAGTGCAGGTCGCACCGGCTCCGAACGAGTGATCCTCGGGTCCGTTGTTGGGAATGGCAAAGGTGCGCTACTATTCCAGTTAGACGACCACCCGGTGTCGTGACTGCTCGAAGCCTTGCTTATGCTTGTAGTCACAACAGCTGCGGCGCATCCAGCGCACGCCTGATCTCTTGTTTGGGTCATCACCCTCAACCATGGATTTGTGACTTTGCAAAGCTCCAGCGTGGCATGGCACGGTTTCGACGAAGGAACAGTCGCTGTCCGCATGGATCGCAATCAGCGGAGATCGGCGCCACGTGTCTCACCGTGCACGATCATTCAACGCGAGCTCGCCGGTCACAAACCCACAGAGGCGTCGCCTCGATCGGGACCGTCTGCCCAGCGGACAGCCCAGGGGTGTTGCACCCGGTGTCAACCGTCGTCTTCCATCCGCCGCGCCCGCTCGGGCCGAGGCGGCCGAAGCGATGGCGGGACGCAGACCAGAACATCGGCATTGCGGCTATTTGAAAGACGCGGAAACTCCTCGAATCCCATTCGAAGTTCCGCCAGGGAAGGAATCCATTGAGCGACACCACCGGCACGACGTCGGACCGGATGAGCGATGCGGCGCCGACTTCGGGAGAGGAACTCCCCGAGGCCAAGAAGCGCCGCCGGGCAGGAACCGGTCTGGCCTCACTGCTGATGCCCGAGCTCCAGCAGATGGCGCAATCGCTCGGCATCACCGGCGTTGGCCGGATGCGCAAGAGCGAGCTGATCGCCGCCATCCAGGAACGGCAGGATGCGGGCTCGCAGCCCGGCGGTGCCAGCGCCGAACAGGAGGCCCCGCCAGTGCCTGACTCCGAACAATCACCGACCGCCGAGGGTCCGCAGGCCACTGTCGACACCGCGCCGGGCGACAACGGCTCCGAGAGCGCCGACGCCAAGGGCGGCAGTGCCGTTCGCCGGGCCACCCGCCCGGCCGGCCCGCCGCAGCCGCGCCGTCGCCAGGAGCACCAGCCGACGCTGCAGGACGACGAGGGCGGGTCCGCCGAGACCGCTTCGTCCGTCGCGACCATCGAGTCCGATGAGGACCGTCCGCAGCGCCGCCGCCGCACCCGTGAGAACGGGCGCGAGAACGGCCGCCAGGACCGCCGCGACGAGCAGCCCGAGGGCCGCAGCGAGTCCCGCGAGCGCCGCAGCGAGCGCAACGAGCGCGAGGACGACTACGACGACCGCGGTCCCCGCGACGGTGACGGCGAAGGCCGCCGCCGCAAGCGCCGCGACCGCTCCGACCGCCGCCAGCGCGGCGGGCGCGACGAGAACGAGCGCGGCCAGCAGGGCGGCGGTGGCGGCGGCGCCCAGAACGACGAGCTGCTCGTCCCGGTCGCCGGCATCCTCGACATCCTCGACAACTACGCGTTCATCCGCACCACCGGCTACCTGGCCGGGCCGGACGACGTGTACGTCTCGATGTCGCAGGTCCGCAAGTACCGGCTGCGCCGCGGCGACGCCATCACCGGCGCCGTCAAGCCCACCCGCGGCGAGGAGCCCGGCAGCGGCAACGGCGGCAACCAGGGCAAGCAGCGCCGCGAGAAGTACAACCCGCTGGTGCGCCTCGACACCGTCAACGGCATGAACCCCGACGACGCGAAGAAGCGCGACGAGTTCTACAAGCTCACGCCGCTGTACCCGCAGGAGCGCCTGCGCCTGGAGACCGAGCCGAACGCGCTCACCACCCGGGTCATCGACCTGGTGGCGCCGATCGGCAAGGGCCAGCGCGCCCTCATCGTCTCCCCGCCGAAGGCCGGCAAGACGATGGTGCTCCAGGCGATCGCGAACGCGATCACCACGAACAACCCCGAGTGCCACCTCATGGTGGTCCTCGCGGACGAGCGCCCCGAAGAGGTCACCGACATGCAGCGCTCGGTGAAGGGCGAGGTCATCGCCTCGACCTTCGACCGGCCGCCGTCGGACCACACCACGGTCGCCGAGCTCGCCATCGAGCGCGCGAAGCGCCTCGTGGAGCTGGGCCACGACGTGGTCGTGCTGCTCGACTCGATCACCCGCCTGGGCCGCGCGTACAACAACTCGTCGCCCGCGTCGGGCCGGATCCTGTCCGGCGGCATCGACTCGACCGCGCTCTACCCGCCGAAGCGCTTCCTGGGCGCCGCGCGGAACATCGAGCACGGCGGGTCGCTGACCATCATCGGCACGGCGCTGGTCGAGACCGGCTCCATGGGCGACACGGTCATCTTCGAGGAGTTCAAGGGCACCGGCAACGCCGAGCTCAAGCTGGACCGGAAGATCGCCGAGAAGCGCACCTGGCCCGCGATCGACGTGCACCAGTCGAGCACCCGCAAGGACGAGCTCATGATGAGCCCCGAGGAGCAGGCGGTCATGCTGAAGCTCCGCCGGGTCCTGTCCTCGCTGGAGCCGCAGCAGGCGATCGAGCTGCTCATCGACCGGCTGAAGAAGACCCAGACGAACGCCGAGTTCCTGATGTCCATCGTCAAGAGCACGCCCGGCGACTAGTCGTGTGAAGTGTGAGGCCGCCCTGGTTGAGAGCGGCCTCACGCCTTACCATTGATCGTTGGTGCGCAGGTCGCGCACCCGACCAGAGCCCTGCGGGGCCCGATGCGGTACCGGTTCACGGCGGAAGCCGACCCGGCGACCGATATGAAAGGGAAGTCATGAAAGAGGGCATCCACCCTGAGTACGTCGTCACCGAGGTGACCTGCTCCTGCGGGAACAGCTTCACCACCCGGTCGACGGTGACCAGCGGCAAGATCCAGGCTGCGACCTGCAACAAGTGCCACCCGTTCTACACCGGCAAGCAGCGCATCCTCGACACCGGCGGTCGCGTGGCCAAGTTCAAGGCCCGCTACGCCAAGGCTGCCGAGAAGGCCCAGGCCGGCAAGTAGCTGTGCTCCGCGGCGTCCGTGTCCCTGCGACACGGGCGCCGCGTTTTTCGTCCCGTCCGATGTCTTGCAAGGCTTTCTTAAGGAACAGAGATGACGTCCGCAGCCGACAACCGCCTGGAAATGCTCATCGCGGAGTACCGCGACCTCGAAGTCCAGATGGGCGACCCCGCCCTGCACGCCGACCCGGCGCAGGCCCGGCGGGTCGGCCGCCGCTACGCGGAGCTGTCCCCGATCGCCAAGACCGCCGAGGACATCGCGACGGCGAAGGAGGACCTGGAGACCGCCGAGGAGCTCGCGAAGGAGGACGCCGACTTCGCGGAGGAGGCCGAGGGGCTGCGCAAGCGCATCCCCGAGCTGGAGGAGAAGCTCGCGGAGCTGCTCGTCCCGCGCGACCCCGACGACGCCAAGGACGTCATCATCGAGATCAAGGCCGGCGCGGGCGGCGAGGAGTCCGGCCTGTTCGCCGGGGACCTCATGCGCATGTACCTGCGTTACTTCGAGCGCATGGGCTGGGGCGTGGAGACCCTCGAAATGGTGCCCACCGACCTCGGCGGCGTCAAGGACTCCTCGATCGCCGTGCGCACCAAGGGGAACCCCGAAGGCGGCAACGGCGTGTGGTCCCGCATGAAGTTCGAGGGCGGCGTGCACCGCGTGCAGCGCGTGCCCGTGACCGAGTCGCAGGGCCGCGTCCACACCTCCGCGGCCGCGGTCGTCGTCATGCCCGAGGCCGAGGAGGTCGACTTCGAGCTGAACATGAACGACGTGCGGGTCGACGTGTACCGGTCCTCCGGGCCCGGCGGCCAGTCGGTCAACACCACCGACTCCGCGGTGCGCCTCACGCACGTGCCCACCGGCGTCGTCGTCACCTCGCAGAACGAGAAGAGCCAGCTCCAGAACAAGGAGGCGGCGATCAAGGTCCTGCGCGCCCGCCTGCTCGCGAAGCAGCAGGAGGAGGCCGCCGCCGCGGCCGGGGCCGCGCGGCTCTCGCAGGTGCGCACCGCCGACCGGTCCGAGCGCATCCGCACGTACAACTTCCCGCAGAACCGGCTCACCGACCACCGCGTCGGCTTCACCGCGTACAACCTCGACCAGGTCATGGACGGCGCCCTCGACGAGGTCCTCGACGCCCTCGCCGCAGCCGACCGCGCCGAGCGCATGGCGCGCGGTTCTGAGTGACGACCTGGACTGACACCGTGGCCGCCGCCGCGACGCTGCTCGCGGCGGCCGGCGTCCACTCGCCGCGGAACGACGCCGAGCTGCTCGCCGCCCACGTCTCGGGGCTCACCCGCGCGCAGCTGCTCATCGCCGACGGGCCCGACGAGCGGCAGCGCGCCGAGTTCGACGCGCTCGTGGCGCGCCGCGCCGCCCGCGAGCCGCTCCAGCACCTCACCGGCTCGGCCGCGTTCCGCTACGGCGAGCTCGCGGTCGGCCCCGGCGTGTTCGTGCCCCGGCCCGAGACCGAGCTCCTCGTGGACTGGGCGCTCGCCCACTTGCCGGAGGGCGGCACCGTCATCGACGCGTGCTCCGGCTCCGGCGCCGTCGCGTACTCGATCGCCACCGAGCGGCCCGACGCCCGCGTCTGGGCCGTCGAGGTCGACCCCGACGCCTTCGAATGGCTCGAATCGAACCTCGAAGGCACGAACGCGGTGCCCGTGCTCGCCGACGCGACCGCCGCCTCCACCCTGAACGAGCTCGACGGCCTCGCCGACCTCGTCACCGCGAACCCGCCGTACGTGCCGTTCGAGATCGAAGTGGCCCCCGAGGTCGAATTCGACCCGTCGGGGGCCGTCTACGCCGCCGAGGCCGGGCTCGCGGTCATCCAGCCGCTCGCCGTGCGCGCCGCGAAGTGGCTCAAGCCCGGCGGGTGGTTCGGGTTCGAGCACGACGACACCCACGGCACGGTGGCGCCGGAGATCCTCCGTGTCAGCGGATTCACCGATGCGGAGGACCACGACGACCTCGCCGGCCGGCCGAGGTTCGCTACGGGAAGGCTAGGCTTGCTGCCGTGAGGCTGTTCAATTGCAGGAAGATCAAGGACCGCGCCACCGGCATCAAGTCCGCCGCGCGCGCCGTCACCGGCGGCCGCCTGGTCGTCATCCCCACCGACACCGTCTACGGGATCGGCTGTGACGCGTTCAACCACGCCGCCGTGAAGGCGCTCCTCGCCGCCAAGGGCCGCGGGCGCGACATGGCCCCGCCGGTCCTCGTGGGCTCCAAGCGCGCCCTCGACGGCATCGCCTCCGACGTGCCCGACTCCGCGAAGGAGCTCATCGAGGCGTTCTGGCCCGGCCCGCTCACCGTCGTGGTGCCCTACACCCCGACCCTGACCTGGGATCTCGGCGACACCGACGGCACCGTCGCGGTGCGCATGCCGCTGCACCCGCTCGCGATCGAGCTGCTCAAGGAGACCGGCCCCATGGCCGTGTCCTCCGCGAACAAGACCGGCCAGCCCCCGGCCGAGACCGCCACCGACGCGAAGGCCCAGCTCGGCTCCGACGTCTCCGTGTACCTGGAGGCCGGGCCCAGCGAGGACAACCTGCCCTCGACGATCGTCGACTGCGTGGCGCACCCGCCGCAGCTGCTGCGCGAGGGCGCCCTGACCCTGGAGCAGATCCGCAAGATCGTCCCCGACACGCTCGACCGCGACGGCTACGGCCCCGGCCAGCGCCCCGAGGACCAGGAGCAGGACGAGAACGCCGAGGCTCCCGAGGCCGCCGACGACGCCCCCGCCGAGGAGAGCTCCGCGTGAGCGCGCCCTTCTCGGTCCTCCACGTGTGCACCGGCAACATCTGCCGGTCGCCCATGTCCGAGCGCATCCTCGACGGCCTCACCGGCGACGCCGTGTACAACCACGGTGCCGGGACCTCGTCGTGGCACGAGGGCGACGACATGCAGCCGTTCTCCGCGCGCGAACTGGAGGACCGCGGCTACGAGTCCGCCGGGCACGGCGCCCGGCACCTCGTCCGCGCCCACGTCGCGGCCTCGGACCTGATCCTCGTCGCCACGGCCGGGCACGCCGAGTTCATCGCCGAGTCCTACCCCGAGGCCGCCGGGAAGACCTTCCTCGTGCGCACCTTCGGCCGCATCGCCGCCGACGCCGCGGCCGAGCTGCCCGAGGGCGACGTGCACACCCGCGGCAAGGCCCTCCTCGCGCTCGCCGAGGCGCGGCGCGGCGACTACGAGGACGCCGACCTGGCGGACCCGTGGGGGATGAGCCGCACGGAGTACGCGCGGATCGCCGACCAGCTCGAAGCGGCCCTCAAGCCCGTCGCGGCGGCCCTGGAGGGTCCGTCGTGACGACCGCCAGGGGCTTCCTGAAGCCGTGCTTCGCCGTCGCCGGGATCGCCGCGGTGATCGCGGCGGTCGCCGGCTGGATCACCGCGGGCGGGCCCGGCGCGTGGGGCGCTCCGGCAGGAGTAGCGTTGGCCGCCTTGGGTTTCGCCGGCTCGGTGCAAGCGGTCGCAGCAGCCGAGAAGATTGACCTGCGTCTCACCCTGCCTATGGCTTTGATCACATACGCGTTCAAGCTCGTAGTCGCGTTTTTTGCATTGTGGACGGTCCAATCGACGGTTCCGAATGCGTTGCTCCCCTTCGCCTGCGGGATCGTCGGCGGCGCCGTCGCGTGGCTCGCGACCCAGGCTGTCTGGGCATATAAGGCCAAGATTCCTTACATCGAGCTCGACCAGCCGTCTTGACGCGTCCTTGACGCCCGCTTGCGATGCGACACGCGGTGTTTCGTGGAGGTTGACAATTGCGCACGGATGGCGCTCATCTCAGCGAACCCGCTGGGCAGTTCCTGCTCAGTAGCTGTTAGAGTTCAATCCGACATGGCCGACATGGAACCCCCCGAACGCAAGCCCCAGCCCGACGGTTCGGACATGGGCTGGCGCGCTCTGGGATATCTGCTGTCCGGGATCATCGTCTGGGGTGGTCTCGGATATCTCGTCGACCTGTGGCTCGGACTGCCCAAAGTCGGGCTCCTGGTAGGGATGCTGGTCGGTGCTGGAGCGGGGATGTACCTGCTCATCAAGCAGATGTCGCCGTAGTTTTTTGTGACCGACACTGACTGAGAGGCGTGGCTCGCGTGACCGACTCAGCCATCGTGCTGGCCGAAGGGGAGTCCCACTTCCCGCCCGGTATCCACAGCTTTGACTTTGCCGACTGGTTCTCCGGGCTCACCGGGACCGCGCTCGCCCACATGTTCACCACCATCACGCTCGGTGTGTGGCTGACCGTCGCGATCCTCATCGTCTTCTTCCTGTGGGCCTACCGCAAGCCCCAGATCGTCCCCACCAAGAAGCAGTGGCTGGCCGAGTCCGCCTACGGCTTCATCCGGAACACCGTCGCCATCGACCTCATGGGCAAGAAGGACGGCGTGAAGTTCGCCCCGTACCTCGCGACCCTGTTCCTGTTCATCGTCCTCATGAACTTCTGGGCCATCGTGCCCGGCATCCAGATCTCGCCGAACGCGCACATCGCGTTCCCGGCGATGCTGGCGATCCTCTCGTGGATCATGTACGTCTGGGTCGGCATCAAGCAGCACGGCCTGGGCAAGTGGCTGAAGATCACGGTCGTGCCCCCGGGCGCCCCGGCGTTCATCTACCCGCTGCTGATCCCGATCGAGATCCTCCAGAACATCATCCTGCGCCCGGTCACCCTGGCCCTGCGGCTCTTCGCGAACATGTTCGCGGGCCACCTCATCCTGCTGGTGTTCATCCTCGGCGGGTTCGAGATGCTCAACTCCAGCAACTTCTTCATCCAGGGCCTGTCGATCTTCTCGTTCGGCATGGGCATCGCGATGACCCTCTTCGAGCTTATCGTCATCCTGCTCCAGGCGTACGTCTTCACGCTCCTGACGGGCATGTACATCCAGGGGTCCCTCGCGGAAGAGCACTAGAGCTCCCCGAAGCTTCCACCCCTCACCCAGAGATTTCGCAATTGAACAACATCGTGCGCGTGACGGTCACGCCACGCTGACACCTAGGAGAAAGCCAGATGGAAGGCTCCGTCAACGTCATCGGTTACGGCCTCGCTGCGATCGGCCCCGGCATCGGTGTTGCCCTCATCTTCGCCGCGTGGATCACCGCCACCGCCCGCCAGCCCGAATCGGCCGGCATCACCCGCCCGATGCTGTTCATGGGCTTTGCCCTCGTCGAGGTGCTCGCGCTGTTCGGCCTCGTCCTCGCCTTCGCCCTCGGCGGCGGCAACTAGTAACCCTTCAAGGGAGTCATCATGATTCACGCCGCCGAAGGAGGGGCCGGGATCCTCTTCCCGATCTGGCAGGAAATGCTGATCGGGGCCATCGCTTTCGGTCTGCTGTGCTTCGTGCTCATCAAGTTCGTCTTCCCCCGCATGGAGAAGACGTTCGAGGCACGGGTGGACGCGATCGAAGGCGGCATCGAGCGCGCTGAGCGGGCTCAGGAAGAGGCCAACCAGACGCTGGAGGAATACCGCCGGAAGCTCGCCGCAGCGCAGGAGGAGGCCGCCGCGATCCGCGACGAGGCCCGCGCCGACGCCGTGGCCGCCAAGGAGGAGATCCTCGTCTCCGCCCGCGAGGAGTCCAACCGGATCATCGCGGCCGGGCACGCCCAGGTCGAGGCCTCGCGCCAGCAGCTCGTCCGCGAGCTGCGCAGCGAGGTCGGGAACCTGGCGGTCGACCTGGCCGGGAAGATCATCGGCCAGCGCCTCGCCGGCGACGCCGACACGACCGCGACCGTCGACCAGTTCCTGGCCGAGATCGCGGACGACACGGCCGAGACGAGCGGAGCGCGCTGATGTCGACGACTGGACGCGAAAGCATCGAGGCCGGCCGGGCCGTGCTGGAGGCCGCCGCCTCCGGCTCCTCGGCCGGGCAGCTCACCGAGTGCGGCGATCAGCTGCTGGGAGTGACGCGGTTCCTCGTCGACCAGCCTCGGCTGCGTCGCGCCCTGTCCGACCCCGCCCGCGAGGCGGACGACCGCGAGGGCCTGCTCCGCGGGCTCCTCGCCGGTCAAGTCGGCGACACCGCCGCTGACGTGGTCGCCGCCCTGGTGCGCGGCCGCTGGAGCAGCCCGTCCGAACTGGTGGACGGCACCGAGCAGCTCGCCGTCGAGGCGCTGCTGCTCGCCGCCGCCAAGGACGGCAGCCTGGCGAACGTCGAAGACCAGCTGTTCCGCTTCGGACGGCTCGTCGACGGCGACGCCGAGCTCGCCTCGGTCCTCGGCGCCACCGGCACCGACCCCAAGGGCCGGGCCGAGCTCACCGAGCGGCTGCTCGACGGCAAGGCCGAGCCGGTGACGGTGAAGCTCGCGGCCGCCGCATGCCACGGCATCGGCGGGCGCAGCTTCCACGCCTCGCTGGCCTACCTGGTCGAGACCGCCGCGGCGGCCCGCGACGAGTCCGTGGCCTACGTGACCGTGGCCAGGCCGCTCGACGAGAACGGCGAGCGCCAGCTCGGCGCCAAGCTCACCCTCGTCTACGGCCGCCCGGTGGCGCTCAAGGTCACCGTCGACCCCGCGATCGTCGGGGGCATCCGGGTGCAAGTCGGCTCGGACCTGTGGGACGGCTCCGTCTCGCGCCGCCTCGACGAAGCCCGCCAAGCCTTGGCCGGACGCTGATCCAGCCGGTAGCAACAGAAAGGGAAACGTTCAGATGGCTGAATTGACCATCTCCTCTGACGAGATCCGCAACGCGCTCGACGCGTACGTCTCGTCGTACCGGCCGGAGATCACCCGCGAAGAGGTCGGTACCGTCACCAGCGCCGGCGACGGCATCGCCGTCGTCGAGGGCCTCCCGTCCGCCATGGCCAACGAGCTCCTGGAGTTCGAGGGCGGCGTGATGGGCCTGGCCCTGAACCTCGACGTGCGCGAGATCGGCGCCGTGCTCCTCGGCGACCCGACCAAGGTCGGCGAGGGCCAGCCCGTCAAGCGGACCGGCAAGGTCCTCTCGGTGCCGGTCGGCGACAAGTTCCTGGGCCGCGTCGTCGACGCCCTGGGCAACCCCATCGACGACCTCGGACCGATCGAGGCCGAGGGCGAGCGCGAGCTCGAAGCCCAGGCCCCGAACGTCATCAACCGCCAGTCGGTGTCCGAGCCGGTCGAGACCGGCATCAAGGCCATCGACTCGATGACCCCCATCGGCCGCGGCCAGCGCCAGCTGATCATCGGCGACCGCAAGACCGGCAAGACGCAGGTCGCGATCGACACGATCATCAACCAGCGCGCGAACTGGGAGTCCGGCGACCCGAACAAGCAGCTGCGCTGCATCTACGTCGCGATCGGCCAGAAGGGCTCGACCGTCGCGGGCATCAAGGGCATGCTCGAAGAGCACGGGGCGATGGAGTACACCACCATCGTCGCGGCGAACGCCGACGAGCCGGCGGGCCTGAAGTACCTGGCCCCCTACACCGGTTCGGCCATCGGCCAGCACTGGATGTACGGCGGCAAGCACGTCCTCATCGTCTTCGACGACCTGTCGAAGCAGGCCGAGGCGTACCGCACCGTGTCGCTGCTGCTGCGTCGTCCCCCGGGCCGCGAGGCCTTCCCCGGTGACGTCTTCTACCTGCACTCCCGCCTGCTGGAGCGCTGCGCGAAGCTCTCCGACGAGCTGGGCGCGGGCTCGCTGACCGGTCTGCCGATCATCGAGACCAAGGCCGGCGACATCTCGCAGTTCATCCCGACCAACGTCATCTCGATCACCGACGGCCAGGTCTTCCTCGAAGAGGGCCTGTTCAACTCGGGCGTGCGCCCGGCGATCAACGTCGGCACGTCGGTGTCCCGAGTCGGCGGCGCCGCCCAGACCAAGGGCATGCGCTCGGTCGCGGGCTCGCTGCGTCTGGACCTGGCCCAGTACCGCGACCTGGAGGCCTTCGCGGCCTTCGCGTCCGACCTGGACGCCGCGTCCCGCGCGCAGCTGGACCGCGGTCTGCGCATGGTCGAGCTCCTCAAGCAGGGCGTGGCCGCGCCGCTCCCCATGGGCGAGGAGACCATCTCGATCTGGGCCGGCACCGCGGGCGAGCTCGACGACATCCCCGTCGGGGAGGTGCGCCGGTTCGAGAGCGAGTTCCTGACCTACATGCGCGCCAACCACAAGGACGTCGTCGCCCAGCTCAACGCGGGCAAGGACAAGGTCGCGGGCGACATCGAGGACACCCTCAAGCGCGCCGTCGCCAAGTTCAAGCAGATGTTCAAGGCCAACGTCGACGACCTGCACGTGACCGACATCGCCGAGGACGCCCTTGAGGGCGACGTCGACGTCGAGACCGTCAAGCGCGTCAAGAAGGGTTAGCCATGTCAGCGCAGCTTCGTACCTTGCGTAAGCGGCTGAAGTCGACCCAG
This sequence comes from Glycomyces artemisiae, assembly GCF_003002955.1. Lineage (GTDB taxonomy): Bacteria > Actinomycetota > Actinomycetes > Mycobacteriales > Micromonosporaceae > Glycomyces > Glycomyces artemisiae. The sequence goes on along the minus strand of NZ_PVTJ01000006.1, from coordinate 178,959 downwards.
TCCATCAAGAAGATCACCAAGGCGCAGGAGCTGGTCGCCACCAGCCGGATCTCCAAGGCGCAGGAGCGGGTCGCGGCTTCACTGCCGTACGCGCGGGCGATGACGAGCGTGATGACGTCCCTGGCGTCGAACGCGTCGATCAACCACCCGCTGCTCCAGCCGCGGGCGAACGTCCGCCGCGCGGGCGTGCTCGTGATCACTGCCGACAAGGGGATGTGCGGCGCGTACAACGCGAACGCCATCCGCACCGCCGAGCAGCTGATCTCGCGCCTGTCCGAGGAAGGCAAGGTCCCGGTCCTGTACGTGGCCGGCCGCAGGGGTGTGGACTACTACCGGTTCCGCTCCCGGGCGATCCAGCAGTCGTGGACCGGGTTCTCCCAGCTCCCGAAGGTCTCGGACGCGCAGGAGATCACCAGGACGCTGCTCGCGGCGTTCATGTCCGGCGCCGACGACGATGGTGACGACGCGGGTGCCGACGGTATCCTTGGGGTCGACGAGCTGCACATCGTCCACACCAAGTTCGTCTCGCTGCTGACACAGACCCCCGAGCCGCGGCAACTGGCTCCCCTCGAAGTCGAAGAGGTGGAGGAAGAGGAGCTCGACGAGCACATCCTCCTCCCGGACTACGAGTTCGAGCCGAACCCGGAGGCGCTGCTCGACGCGCTGCTGCCGAAGTATCTGACGACCCGCATCTACGCGGCGTTGATCGATGCGGCGGCCAGCGAGCTGGCGTCCAAGCGTCGGGCCATGAAGGCGGCTTCCGACAATGCCGATGAATTGATCAAGACCCTGCGGCGGAGCGCGAACGCGGCGCGGCAGGCGGCGATCACGCAGGAGATCAGCGAAATCGTGGGCGGGGCTAGTGCCCTTTCCGCCGCAGGAAGAGAGTAACGATGACTGACACCCAAGGAGTGGGGCGCGTCGTACGGGTCATCGGGCCCGTCGTCGACGTCGAGTTCCCGCGAAACGCCATTCCGGCGATCTTCAACGCACTCCACGTTGACGTGACCTACGGCGAGAGCCCGAAGACGCTGACCCTGGAAGTGGCCCAGCACCTGGGCGACAGCCGGATCCGCGGCATCTGCATGGCGCCGACGGACGGCCTCGTCCGCGGCGCCGAGGTCCGCGACACCGGCTCGCAGATCAAGGTCCCGGTCGGCGACGGCATCAAGGGCAAGGTCTTCAACGTCCTCGGCGAGTGCCTGAACCTCGAAGAGGGCCAGACGCTCGAAGCCGACGACTACTGGGAGATCCACCGCCACGCCCCGGCGTTCGCGCAGCTGGAGCCGAAGACCGAGATGCTGGAGACCGGCATCAAGGCCATCGACCTGCTCGCCCCGTACGTCAAGGGCGGCAAGATCGGCCTGTTCGGCGGCGCCGGCGTGGGCAAGACGGTGCTCATCCAGGAGATGATCATCCGCGTCGCCCAGAACTTCGGCGGTTCGTCGGTGTTCGCCGGTGTCGGCGAGCGCACCCGTGAGGGCAACGACCTCATCGCCGAAATGGCCGAGGCCGGAGTCCTGGAGAAGACCTCGCTGGTCTACGGCCAGATGGACGAGCCGCCGGGCGTGCGTCTGCGCGTCGCCCTGTCGGCCCTGACGATGGCCGAGTACTTCCGCGACGTCAAGAACCAGGAGGTGCTGCTCTTCATCGACAACATCTTCCGGTTCACGCAGGCCGGTTCGGAGACCTCCGCGCTGCTGGGCCGCATGCCCTCGGCCGTGGGCTACCAGCCGACTCTCGCCGACGAGATGGGTGAGCTCCAGGAGCGCATCACCTCGCTGCGCGGCAAGGCCATCACCTCGATGCAGGCCGTGTACGTCCCGGCGGACGACTACACCGACCCGGCGCCGTTCACCGCGTTCACCCACTTGGACGCGACGACGAACCTGGAGCGGAAGATCTCCGACAAGGGCATCTACCCCGCGATCGACCCGCTGGCCTCGAACTCCCGCATCCTGGAGCCCGAGGTCGTCGGCGCCGAGCACTACGCGGTCGCCTCGACGGTGAAGCAGATCCTCCAGAAGTACAACGAGCTTCAGGACATCATCGCGATCCTCGGCATGGACGAGCTGTCCGAAGAGGACCGCCTCGTCGTGGGCCGGGCGCGCCGCATCGAGCGCTTCCTGTCGCAGAACACGTTCGCGGCGAAGCAGTTCACCGGCGTCGAGGGCTCGTTCGTCCCCGTCAAGGAGACGGTCGAGGCCTTCAAGAAGATCGCCGAGGGCGAGTACGACCACTTCCCCGAGCAGGCGTTCTTCATGTGCGGCGGTCTCGACGACCTGCACCGCAACGAAGAGGAGCTCCGCAAGAAGGGCTAGCACCTGCTTGCAGCGACAAGGCGAACGGCCCCGGAACCGCGCGGTTCCGGGGCCGTTCCCGTAACCGAGTGCGGCGTGAAAAGAACGTCGCTGCAATACCACATCAGCGATCTAGTGGCTAGTCACCAGAGATTATTCTTGTAAAAGTTCCGCATCGAACTCGTGTGTCGCTGGTCTCAGAGGCCAAGATGTGCGAATATCGCTCCATGAAGCTTGATGAGTGGGCTGCGATCGGCGAACGGGTACGCCGTGCTCGGGTGGCGGGCGGGTTGACCCAGGCTGAGCTTGCCTCCAAGATCGGACTCGACGACCGGAGTGCGATCTCGAAGATCGAGCGCGGTGAGCGAAGGATCGACGGAATGGAACTGGCGCATCTCGGGCGAGCGTTGGGGGTGCCCTTGAATCAGCTGCTTGAGGACCCTCCGGAGATCATCTCCCGACGCAGCGGATTGGTCGCCGAAGAAACCACACGCGATGAGACGGCGATGTTCCGACTGCAGACCGCCCTGGTCTCCTGGCGCGACGACGTCAAGCAGTTGATCGATCTGCACATGCTTAAAGCGACTCGCCCGCTTCGGTATCAGGGAAGTCAAGGCTCACCCGAAGAAGGCCGTGAGGCGGCTCGATGGCTCCGCTCCCGGCTCCAGTTGGGCACTGATGAGATCTCCACGCTCATGCGTCCCGCTGAACAGGTCGGGCTCTTCTACGCGGTCATCAGACTGACCGGGGGGAGGAACGACGAGGGGGCGAGCCTGAACGAGGGCGATTTCGCGGTAGCGATTCTCAACCGTCAGTCTGACCTCGGCCGCCGGAGAGCCACTGCAGCCCACGAGCTGGGGCATGTCCTCCTGGGCGACGAGTACAGCACTGACATCGGAGTACATGCATCGCGACAGGAACGTGAAGCGGTGATAGACGCGTTCGCGTCCGAATTCCTGCTGCCGACGGCCGTCTTCAGCAACTACCCAGGCGGGCTCAAACGAGCCGATCTGGTCGAGCTCGCGGCTCGATACAAAGTGTCGTGGTCCTTGGCGATCCGTCAGGGAGTAGAGGCCCAAGCGATCGCCGAACGTGATGCCAAGGACTGGGCGGGACTCTCGCCCACGCATGCGGAGTTCATGGACGCACTCGGTTGGGCACCGCAGCCCGATCTTGAGAACGTAGTCGTCTCCCCGCAAGTCGCTCACGCGATAATGCAGGCGTATTCGCAGGCGAAGATCTCCGCGGTACGAGCGATTGAAATGATGCGGGGTCAAATCGACAAGGACCAGCTCCCTGAAGTGAGCGAGGTCATGGGCCAGTGGCGCTGAGCCTCGACATCAACGGACTTGTCTTCGATACGACCTGCCTGAGTCATTTTGCAATCGCCGACAGGATAGATGTACTGGGCCATTATGTCAGTGGGGTGCCCTGCTACTCGACCACGGTCGTATTGGACGAGATCCGCCGCGGAGCAGTGAAGTACCCACAGCTGGAGGCTGTCGCCGGCCAGGAGTGGATCTCGTTCCAACGGATGGACTCCAGTGTTGAACGATTGACGAGTTTCGTCCGCTGGACCACAATGTTCGGCTCGCAGAATGACAGGGATCTCGGCGAGGCCAGCGTGATGGCAGTCGCTGCAGAATTGAATGTGACTGCACTCGTGGATGACCAGGCCGCCAAGCGGGTGGCGCTTCAGCATCACGGTGAGGTGCACGGCACCCTGTGGCTCCTGGCGGAGGTGTGGCGTGTCGGAGGCGCGACCGAGGTCCAGCTGTGCAATCTCGTCAATGCATTGGCGGACTCGGGGATGCGACTACCCTGCAACGGTACTGAGTTTCCCGACTTCGTAAAGGAGAACAAGCTCGGCCGCTGGGCGAAGCCCAAGCGTTGACCAGGTCAGATGCCGCGGCCTCTCCTGTGGAGCGCCGCCATGACCGCGGGGACGCCGACGATGCCCGCCGCTGCCGCCGCCGCGACGGCCGCGCGCGGCTCGCCCGGGTTCGCCTTCGTGGCGCGCAGCGCCCACCGCAGCGCCTCCTTGCGGTCGCCGATGGCCGCGTGCCAGCAGGCGATCTGCCCGTAGACGCGCGCGGCGCCCTCGGGGCTGCCGTGGATCTCCGGGTGCCGGTCGAGGATCCACCGCAGCGACGAGATCTTGGTGTCCCAGCGGGTCTCGAAGTGCGACCCGGCCCAGTTGACGAGCGCGTACGGCGTGTCCACGTGCGCGATCGGCCGGCGCCGGGACGCCCGCAGGAGCATGTCCCAGTCCTCGTTCTGGCTGCCGGGCGCGTCCTCGGCGACGAGCCCGAGCCCGCCCAGGAGCGCCGAGCGGCGGAACAGGAACGTCGAGGAGTGGAGCATCATCATGCGGGACCTGAGCAGGTCCGCGTGCCGCACCGTCGACTGCTGCGCGAGCCGCGCGTTCCGCCTGCCGCGGTAGTCGACCTCGATCGCGGTGGTGCACAGCTCCGCCTCGGTGCCCAGGGCCGCCACCTGCGCGGCGAGCTTCCCGGGGAGCCATTCGTCGTCGTCGTCGAGGAACGCCACGAGCTCGGTGTCCAGCGCGGTGATCCCGGTGTTGCGGGCGCCCGCGAGGCCCGGGGTGCGCTCGTTCTTGACCTCCCGGACCGGCCGGTCGCCGTCGTCGGCGAGGTCGCCGGTGGGTTTGGCGCGGTCGAAGACCACGACCACTTCCAGGTCGCCGGGGTAGAACTGGGTCAGGACCGAGCGCAGGGCCGCGCGCACCTGCTGCGGGCGGTCGTGCGTCGGGATCACGACTCCGACTGAGGGCCAGTCAGTCACGTGCGCTCACCTCTTCAAGGGCGGGTTCCTCCAAGGGTGCCTCGTCTTCGGCGAGATAGCCGTACCGGCCCAGGAGCGGGCGCGTCAGCGTCGACACCATCCGCCGCGTCCCGTCGGGCAGGTCCTCGGTCCACGCCTCGTCGGGCCGGATCGGGATGCGGCCCACGGTGAACCGCATCGGGTTCCCGGCCGCCGAGTGGCTCGGGCCGAGATCCGCCCAGCCGTCGCCGATGAAGTTCAGGTCCGACTCGACCAGGTCGAGCCCGCAGAACCGCGCGAGCGAGGCGATGACGCGCCTGGGCCGCTGGATGATCCGCTCGTACCGGACCCGCCGCACCGGCACCCCGCGGCGCGCGAGCAGGCTGAACGCGGCGTTCTGCGCGTTCCACAGCATCGCGGCCTTCGCGGGGGAGTAGCGGGTCATCTGGTCCCCGGTGGGGGACTCGGGCCGCCTCACCTGCTTCGTCCACGAGTACGCGACGCCCCGCGAGTCGCGCACCACGTGCATCACCCGCAGGTCGATCTTCGGCGACCACCGCAGGCAGTACGCCAGCGACGCGTGCTTGGAGGAGTCGACGACGACCTGCGCGCGCGTGTCCTTCGCGGCGGCCGAGTAGATCTTCTCGAAGTACTCGGCGTACTCCGCGACGAGCTGGTGCTGCGCCGGGGCGAGCTTTTTGGACGCGAGCGCCGGGATGTGCCTGGTCCGGTCCACCGTGGCCTTCAGCGCATTCAGCCGCTCGACGTCCACGTCCTCCCAGGACCCGAACGCCCGCTGCCCGATCCGCTGCCAGAACTCGCAGTGCGAGAACGTCGCGCCGCACGCGCACATCTCGTTCCCGACCAGGTCCCGCTCCCACAGGTGGGTGATCTCCCCGAGCGGGACGACCCCCGGGAGCTGTCCCAGCAGCCGCTCCAGGAGCGTGGTGCCGCTGCGGCCCAGGCCGCCGATGAAGACCACTTTCACGCGGTTCTCGGACTGCTCGGACTGCTCGGCCGTTCTCCAGCTCACTGAACCCTCGCTCACCCTCGTTGCCCCCTGTCGACTCCTATAACGAGCCGAGGTGGGGTCGGGGACACGCCCTGCGGCGAAAAATCCCGGAAAACCGCCCGCGGGGCCTTAGCGTCTGATGTCATGGAGCGCTTGGGCCCTGCGCGCGCCGACGGTGCGGATGGCAGGACTTCGACACGGATCCGCATGGGCGGCATCGGCATCGACCCGGTCACCGGGGCTGCGGCGGTCGCCCGCGTGCTCGACGCGATCGAGGCCGGCCGCGGCGGGCACATCGTCACCCCGAACGTCGACATCCTCGCGGCCGCGCGCCGCTCCCGCGCCCTGCGCGCGGTCGTCGGCGCCGCGGACCTCGTCACCGCCGACGGCGCACCGCTCGTGTGGGCCTCCCGCGTCGCCGGGACGCCCCTGCCCGAGCGCGTCGCCGGATCGGACCTCGTCTGGAGCCTCGCCGAAGCCGCCGCGCAGCGGGGCCTGCGCGTCGCGCTCCTCGGCGGCACCCCCGATGACGCCGCGCGCCCCACCGAGCGCGCCGCCCGGGTCCTCGAAACCCGCTACCCGGGACTGAAAGTCGTCGGCGCCTGGTGCCCGCCCATGGGCTTCGACCGCGACGCCGCCCTCTGGAACGACCTCGCCGAGCGCCTCGCCGCCGCCGCGCCCGACCTCGTCTACGTCGGCCTCGGCTTCCCCAAGCAGGAACTCGTCTCCGTCCGCCTGCGCGCCACCGCGCCGCAGACCTGGTTCCTCGGCTGCGGCGCGAGCATCGACTTCATCGCCGGATACCGGCGCCGCGCCCCGAAGTGGATGCAGCGCACCGGCACCGAATGGCTGTTCCGCATGTGCTCCGAGCCGCGCCGCCTCGTCCGCAGGTACCTGCGCGACGACCTCCCCGAAGCCGCCCGGCTCCTCGCCGAGGCCGCGCAGGACCGCCGCAGAAGGCCCTGAAACGCCCCCAGAGGCCCGTGCTAGCGCCGCCGCGCGATGTACACGACGTCGGTGGCCCACTTCGACATCGGCGAGCACAGCGCCGCGTCGGCGGCCTTCGACGCCCACGCCCACAGCGCCCGGTAGCAGCCCTGCGTGAACATCGTGAAGCCCTGCATGCCGACCAGCTCGAACCCGTGCCGGTCGAACAGCTCCCGCATCTCCTCGTGCGACAGCTCCTGGAACCACGTGTGCGCGTCCAGGCGCCCGAACGTCTTGCGCAGGTGCCGCAGCGACGACGCGTTCCCGTGGTTCTCGACCAGCAGCAGCCCCGAGTCCGCGTCCGGCAGCGCCGCCGACGCGAAGTCCATGAGCTGGTCCCGCAGATGCAGGTCCACGTTGAGCACGAACCGGAACGCCGTCACCAGGCGCTGGCGCGTCTCGTCGGGCTCGGGCACCGCCAGACCCGGCGCCACCAGGTGCGCGTGCCCGGGCGTGCCCAGCTCGCGGCCCTTCTGGAGCATCGCCTCCGACGTGTCGTACCCGTGCGACACCGACACCAGGCCCGCGAGCATCCGCGCCACCCGGCCCGTGCCGCACGCGAAGTCGTGGTGCACCGGCGGCATGGCGAACGCGTGCGGCACGAACCCGCGCAGCCACCCGGTCTGGCGGCTCGACACGATCGACGAGAACGTCCCCGGCGCGTACGTGCGCTCGGCGTACTTCTCGACCGCGGTCGGGTCCTGGAAGACCTCGGTGTAGTTGGCTGCCACGGTGTTCCCTTCGACGTTCAGATCCCTGCCCGGTAGCGCAGGAGCGCCACCGCCCACGCGGCCCCCGCCGCCCCGAGGGCGGCGAGCGTCCACAGCGGCCCGAACGGCGCCGCCGCCAGCGGCAGGGCCCCGAACAGCAGGCCCGCCGCGAGCAGGGCCCGCCTCGTCAGGGCCCCGAACGGATGCAGCCCGAAAGCGCGCCACAGCTGCGCGAGTGGAACCAAATTATTGACCAGAACGGCCGCCGACCACGCGATCGCCGCGCCGACGACCCCCATCGCGGGAATCAACGCGAGGTTCAATCCGACATTGACGACGAGTGAAATCGAGACGTCGATCAGCTGCCACGAGGTCTTCCCCGCCATCGACAGCATCGAGTCGACCACCCCGCAGGCCGCCCCGATCATCATCCCGGGCACCAGGATCCACACCACCAGCCGCGCCTCGCCCGTCGCGTACTCCCCGCCGAACAGCCGCAGGTACCAGTCGGCGAGCAGCCCCACCGCCAGGTACACCGGCCAGGTCAGGGCCACGATCCACGCCGTCGACTCCTGGTACAGCGCCCGCGCCGACGCGGGCTCCCCGGCGGCCATCGCCGCCGCCGCGCGCGGCTGCACCGACTGGCCCACCGCGCCCGAGGCCATCTGCCCGACGATCACGAACCGCGTCGCCACCGTGTACACCGCCGCCGCCCCGAGCCCCGCGAGCGCCGCGACCATGATGATGTCGAGGCGCTGCAACCCCAGCTGCGCGACGCTCGCCGCCGCCCGCGGGGCCGTGAACCCCCAGAACGCCCGCCCCGACACCCGGTCGGGGAACGCCGGGTCCACCGCCGCCGCCCGGTGGCGCCGCAGCAGGTACCAGCCCGCCGCCAGCGCCGCGGGCAGGTACGGCAGCACCCACGCGAACGTGATCCACTGCGCGGTCGCCGTGCCCGCCAGCGCGATCGCTCCGAGCCCCGCGAGCTGCGCGACCGTGCGGCCGAGCTTGTCGATGACCACCGACGGCCCCATGAGCCGGTACCCGCGGGTCGCCGCGAGCAGCGACTCCATCGCCACCGACGCGGGGATGAACACCGCGAGCAGCCGCACCAGGTCCGGGCGCGCGAACAGCTCGGCCGTCAGGAGCAGCACCAGGGCCGCCGCGAACGACGCGATCGCCGCGGGCCACAGCCCCAGGCGCAGGACCGACCCGACGGCCGCGTCCCGCCCGTTCCGGTGCAGCCGCGCGACCCAGTACACGAGCCCGGTCGGCGTCCCCAGCCGCGCGAGCGCGCCCGCGAGCATGAACACCGAGGTCGCCGCGAAGAACGCGCCCGCCTCCGCGGGGGACAGCGCCACGGCCGCGAGCCACGTGACGGCCAGGCCCCCGAGCCCGGAGACCGCGGCCCCCACGAGGTTCGCGAGGCCCCCGCGCGCGGTGCCGCGCAACTCCTCGCGCCCGGCGGCCTCCTGCGCAGCGCCTTGCGCGGTCAGCGCCGCCAACTCGGCACGCCCCCAAGCCATTCCGCGAGCCGCTCGTCGTACGGCCCGTAATGCTCCGTCAGGAGCTCGCGCAGCTCCGGGGACATCGGCGAGGGCCGCCCCCGCGCGTTGTGGCGCGCGAACTGGAAGTCCCCGATCCACGGCAGGCCCAGGAACCGCAGGACCCGCTCGAACGCGTCGTCGGGCCGCGTGAAGAACTCGCCCGAGTCGAGCACGAGCACCCGGTCCCGGCCCACGTGCTCCGCGAGCGGCTCCAGGAAGTCCGTGTACTGGCCGCGCGCGGTGTACGCGTGGTGCTGGTGGTCGAAGCTGTACAGCGACGGGTCGGCCCGGAGCCGCTCCTCGACGCCGTCGAGGCGCGCGGACTCGGCCTCCACGGCCTCCGCGAAGTCCGCGATCGGCTCGAACCCGCGCGCCACCTCGTGCGCGTGGTGCGACCAGGCCCGCTCGACCGGGTCGCGCACGAGCACGATCACCTTGACGCCGGGCAGGTCCCGCGCGAAGCGCTCGGCCGCGAGCGGGTGGTACAGGTAGTACGGGCTCGATTCGAACGCGACCGGCGCGAGCCCGGTCCGGTCGGCGATCCGCGCCGCCGCGCCCTGCGTCGGGAAGTGCCCGCGGTACCACGCCGGGCCGCGCCGGTAGTTCGTGTCGAAGTAGTGGACGCCCTTGTGGAGCACCGGCTTCAGGATCGCCGGGTGCTGGGCCAAGGCCCGGTACAGGGACGTGGTGCCGCAGCGCTGGCCGCCGCACACGAGCAGGCCCGGCAGCATCCGCGAGGAGGCCGTCAGGCGCCCGAATGTGCGCGACGAGTGGCCGACGACGGCCTTCAACTGGGTCGGGATGCGCTCGCGCAGTGTCCGCTGGCTCATGGTGCTTCCTTGCCGCTCAACAGGTTCCGTCGGTGGAGCCGGCCTGCGCGGTCCGCTGGCGGGCGATGTGGCGCAGCAGGGTCGGCAGGAGCCAGCGGCCCAGCGCCCCGAGCGCGGCGCCCGCGCGCTCGGCCTGGTCGCCCATGTAGCGGGCGGCGAGGTCCACGAGGTACAGCAGCGCGGTCGGCTCGGCCTCGCCGGGCGCGACCCCCATGGGGGCCAGGATCTGCGGCGCGTCGGCGACGAGCCCGAGGACGGCCGTGGTCGGGTCCGCGGCCTTGGTGACGATGTCGTCCTGGAGCCGGTAGTGGGCCGCGTCGAAGCCGTAGGGGACGCCGGTCTCGAACCGCTCCAGGTCCCACAGGCAGATCCGGTCGGGGGTCTCGCGCATGTTCCACGGGGCCCAGTCGCCGTGCCAGGCGCCGAACGTCATCGTCGTGGACCCGTACCGGTCCAGGAGCGTCTCCCCGGCGGTCTGGAGCGTGTCGGCGTCGGGCTCGCCGCGGTCGGTGAGGGCCTTGAGCCGCAGGCGCAGCCGCGCGGCGTAGTCGGACTCGCCGAGCGGGAACCGGCTGGTGCCGCACGCGTCGGCGAGCTCGCGCATGGCGGCGCTGCGGCGCGCGGGCCCGAGGTCGGCGGGCGCCTCCCACGCCGGGAGCGCGGAGGTGACCATCAGGTTGTGGCCGTTCCAGTTCCCGGCGTGCAGGAGCCGCGGCACCTGCACCAGCTTCAGGTCGCAGAACTCGCTGAGGCGCTTGATCGCGGCGGTCTCGGCGTCCACGAGCTCCCTGGTGAGCGCGTTGACGCCGAGCTTCGCGAACGCGACGGTGTTCGCGTCCCCGTCGAGGATCTGGAGCACCGGCTTGCGGTTCGCCCGCGCCGGCCCGATGTGGATGCTCAGGTGCACGTCGTGGCCGAGGACCGCCGCGAGGTGGTCGTCGATCCCCTCAGCGCCGCCGACTTTCACGCGGTGCGGCAGGAGCATCCGGTCCAGGCCCAGGCGCAGCGCCAGGACCGCGGCGTCGCGCTTGAGTCGGGCGCCGCGCGCGGCCGGGCGCGCGTACCGGGCGAGGGCCGCGGCGGCGACCTTCCGGTCGGCGGCCGGGATGAGGACGCGGGGCCTGCGCCGTCCGGGCACGACGATGTACGGCCTTGCGGGCGCGTCGGCGGCCGCGCCCCCGGGATACAGCTGGTCGACGACCTCGGCGAGGTACGTCGCCCGCCGTCGCAGGTCGTCGGCGGTCTTCAGTGCTCGACTCATCGGTTCTCCGTCTCTGGGCCCTGGGCAGCGGGCGCGGTGGTTCTGTTGGCGGCGAGGAGGACGTAGCTGAGCAGGGTGAGCAGGAGCGGCGTCACGAGGGCGTTGTAGTAGAACATCGTCAGCAGCGAGAACGCGACGACGGCGCTTCCGGCGATGCCGACCGGGGAGTGGTCGGATCTGAAGCGCCACAGGACCGCGAGCGCGAACCCGAGGTACGCGACCGTGCCGGCGATGCCGTGCGCGAACATGACCTGCCACAGCTGGCCGTTGCCGCCGAGGGTCCGCCCGCCGCAGCGCGGGCACTCGGGCGTCGGGCCGACGGCGATCGACTCGCCGGACCCGAGGGTCTTGCGCGTGGACCCGAACCCGAGGACCGGCGAGTGGGCCATGACCAGTTCGGTGGCGCGCTCGGAGGAGAACGCCCGGCCCTCGTCGGAGTGGCCGTTGTCCATGCGCGCCTGCACCACGGTCCCCAAGGGAGTGAGGACGACGAGGAGCACGGCCGCGCACCCGGCGCCGCCGAGCGCGAGCATCCCGCCGGGCCTGCCGGACACCAGGAGCCGCAGCGCGGTGAAGACCGCGACCGCCGCGAGGCCCAGCCACAGGCCGCGGTTCATCGAGTAGACCGCGGGCACCAGCGAGACCGCCAGGAGCACCACGGCCGCGACGCGCCACTTCGTCTTCACTGGCGCGCAGAACGCGGCGACGACGAACCAGACGGCGGTGATCGCGAAGTTGTTGCCCCACGTGTTCGTGTAGCCCCACGGGGCGGCCGGGCGCGGCGTCTCGTAGCCGAGGAAGTCCATGGTCTGCGCGGCCTGCGGGTGGACCAGCGACTGCACGAACCCGTCCTTCGCGACGGCCTGCGGCAGCAGCGCCTCCACCGGGGACGTGTACTCGAAGCCGCCGAAGAACGTGCCGAGCAGCCCGCCCGCGACGGTGACCGCGAACAGCCACGCGAGGAGCCGGATCAGGTGCGTGCGGCCGAGCTTCCCTTCGACGACGAGGTTGTACGCCCACAGGGCGATGAGCGTGCAGCAGCAGTAGAACCCGAACCGGTAGGTCGCGCCCGGCAGGCTCGACAGGAACGTCTCGGGGACGACCCCGGGCGGGTCCACGCCGAGGTTCGCGAGGCTGAGGACCACTGCGAGCAGGAACAGCAGCCACCACCCGAACGCGGGCGGCACCGCGATCGACCTGCGGCGCACCAGCTTCACGGCGGCGACGGCCGCGACGAACGGGATCGCGAGGACCCCGAGCCCCAGCGCCCACCACAGCGGGTAGGCCGCGAGCAGCCACGTCAGCGACGCGCCCTCGCGCCCCCGTGCTTCCTCTGCTCCGCTGCGGTCGGCCGTGCGGACGGCCGCGAGCAGCGTCATCGGGGCTCGGCGGCCGGGGCCGCCGACGGCACGGCCGGGATCACCTCGGTCGACGCGTCCCCTTCGACGGGTTCGAGCGAGTCGGTCGGCGTCTCGTCGGCGGTCGGCGTGCGCCGCCCGCCGAGTTCGCGGCGCGCGGTCGGCAGCGGCACGGTGTTCATCGGCCCGAGCACGGCCGGGAGCAGGACCGCGCCCAGCAGCGGCGTGTCGATCTGCCGCATGGCGACCGCGGCGGCCGCGGTCTCGCTGATGGCGTCCCGCTGGGACTGGACGGCGAGGATCACGGCGTCGGCGTGCCCGGCGAGGAGCTGCGCGTCCGCGGAGCACGACAGCGGCGGCGCGTCCACGACGACGAACCGGCCCGCCTCGGCGAGCTTCGCGAACGTCTCGGCGGCGGCCTCGCTCGTGGGCCCGGTGGCCCTGGCGGCGGCGCCGGGGCCGATGACCGACAGGCTCGGCTGCCGCGGCGCGGCCTGCACGGCCTCGGTCAGATCGATGCGGCCCGACCACGCGTCGGCGAGGCCCGGGACCGGGTCGGTGCCGAACAGCTCGGGCAGGCCCACGGTGGTGCTCGGGTTCGCGGCCACGGCCGTGACGCGGTCGCCCGCGCGGGCCATCGCGGTGGCGAGGTTCGCGGCGACGACGCTCGCGGCCGGGCCGGGCGCGATCCCCGCGACGACGATGACGCGCTGGTCGTGGGTGAGCTGCGAGGCGACGATGTTGCGCAGCTGCGCGAAGACGCGCCCGCCGGGGCTGTAGGCCCCGAAGACCTCGCGGCGCTGGAACTTCACGGCCGGAGGCACGGAGGCGACGACGTCGAGTTCGCACCGGTCGACGAGGTCGGCCGGGTAGGACACCTTGCGGGCCAGGCGGTGCCGGGCCCACGCGAGCATGAGGCCCAGCGGCAGGCCGGCCCCGAGAGCAGCGGCGAGGTTGAACATCGCGTTCGGGCTGATCGGCGCCTGCGGCAGCGATGCGGCGTTGATGACGCGCCCGGGCGCCACGGCCTCGGTCTGCGCTTGGAGCCCGGCGATCTCGGTCTCCAGCTCCGCGGCGCGGCTCTGGAGGTCCTCCAGGTCCGATTCGAGCCCGGAGCGCCCGCCGTCGCCGGAGTCCATGCCGTCGAGCCGGTCCTCCGCGGCGGCGATCTCGCCGTTGACGGTCTCCAGCTCGACGTTCGCGGCGGCGGTCTCGCGGTCGAGCGAGGCGGTGGCCCCGGCGAGCCGGTGCGCGAGGTACGCCTCGCTGAACGCGACGGAGCCCTCCTGCGCGGCCTCCGGGCTCCCGGCCTGGAAGCTGATCTCCAGGACCGCGGTGTTCGGCGGCACGGTCACGGACACGTGCGAGACGAGGTCGTCGGCCGGGCCCGCGCCGAGCGCGTCGGCGGCCGCGTCGGCGACCTCGGTGGACTTGACGAGCTGCGCCTCGGTGTCCAGATTGACCTGTCCGGCGGTGCGCGCCCCCTGGACGGCGGTGTCACTGGCGGTCGGCAGGACCAGGACCGCGGCCGTCGACTCGTACACCTCCGGGCTCAGCTCGGTGTAGGCGACGCCGGCGGCGAGCGCCGCGGCGGCGGTCCCGGCGACGAGCCACCAGGAGCGGCGGACGATGACGCCGTAGTCGGCGAGTGTGCGGGCGGCAGGGGTCCTCAACGCGAAGCCCTTTCTGGTTCTAGGGATCTCGAATGAGTAACGAGCGACGCGTGCCCGAGGTGACGGGCGCGGCGCGCGGCGCGCGCGACGGGGGTTGTGTTTGCGAGAGGAGACGAGTAGAAACCAATTTGTTCGCTAATATGGTGATTCGCAATATTGAGTCCGGATCACATTGGACGGAAGAAGGTGGACCATGGGCGGCTCCGAGTCCCGGCAGCGGCTTCCGCTCGCGACCGGCCGCGGCATCGTGACCGTCCTCGCGGTCCTTCCGCTGGTCCTGGCGGGTTTCGTCGTCGGCTACGGCGTGGGCTCGGGGGACGGCCGCTTCGGCGAGCCGATCCGCGAGGCCTGGGAGGGCGGGCAGGGCACGGTCGACCACCGGCCCCTCGCGGCGTCCTTCACCGCCACGGGCGTCGAGGGCCGCGCGCCCGACGCGCCGTCGGTGCTGCCCGTCGGCTACTCCGACGACCTCGGCATCGCCGTCGCCCACCTCCAGTTCGCCGTGGACGAGACCACGGTCCGCCCCTCGCACACCGCGGAGCTGCGCCTGCCGATCGCTGTGCCGCCGGACTCTGAGGGCATGACCGTCGAGGTCGCCTCCGTCCACCCGGTGAGCTGCCTGTGCTCGCTGACGGCCGCCACCGCGCCGCCGTACGGCACGGTCTGGGACGCCGTCGAGGTGAACTCCTCCACCACCGAGATCGTCTTCGACGTCACCGGCGCGATCAACGCGCCCGGCCGCTACGGCTTCGCGATCACCAGCCCCGACCGCAAGGCCTACCTCGAACTCGAAGGCGCCGAGTACAACACGGGCCCGGCGCTGCGCACGGTCTCCGAACCGGACACGCCGACCGGCCCGCTCCCGCCGACCGCTCCGGCCCCGACCGGCCCGGCCACGTCGGCCCCGCCGGTCCTGCCTTCCGATGCGCCGTCGCAGTCGCCGTCCGCATCACCGAGCGGATTGCCGAGCGAGACGCCGAGCGGATCGCCCGCGCCCACAGACGGCACGGTCCCCACCGCGCCGATGGACCCGGCCGGATCACCGGCCCCGACGACCGATCCCACGGGCGTCCCGGGCATGCCCGCCGCCGACCCGACCGAGCCGCTGCCGGAGTCGGGCCAGTCGGAGGACCAGCTGAGCGTCTGCTCCACGGGGGACAAGCTGGTGCCGACATGCGGCGCGCTCGTCGGCGTCGCGCCCGCGGCGCACACCAGCCGCGTCAAGGAGGACGAGCTGCTCGCCTTCGAGGAGCGCGTGCAGCACACGCAGCAGATCTACCACGCGTACGAGCGCGGCGACGACCGCGTGTTCCCGACGCCCGCGCAGATCGCGCTCACCGAGGACCCGGCCAACCCGCGGACGCTGTTCATCAACTGGAAGCCGCAGATGGCGAACTGGGCCGAGATCGCCGCGGGCGACCCGGAGACCGACGCGTACCTGGACCGGCTCGCCGAGCACATCACCGCGAACTTCGACAGGCCGTTCTTCTTCACCGTCCACCACGAGCCCGAGAACGACGTGGTGCAGCGGGAGGGCTCGGGGATGGAGGCCTCCGACTACGCGGCGATGTTCCGGTACGTGGTGGAGCGGCTGCGCGCGCACGGCGTCGACAACCTCGTGTCCGTCATGAACTACATGGGCTACCTCAAGTGGGTCGAGAAGCCCTGGCACGACCAGCTGTACCCGGGCGACGACGTGGTCGACTGGATCGGCCTGTCGGGCTACGGCCAGTCGCTCCACGACGACGGGCGCTCCGACTTCGGGGAGATCGTCGACCAGACCAAGGGCGACACCGCCTGGCCCGGGTTCTACCACTGGGTCGCGAAGGAGCATCCGGCCAAGCCGATGATGCTCGCCGAATGGGGCGTGTTCCACGAGGAGGACTACCCCGACCACCAGGCCGCGGTCTTCCAGGCCGCGCGGTACCAGATGGCGCACTACCCGCGCCTGAAGGCGATCGTCTACTTCGAGACGCCCGCGGACTCCAACGGCGGCAGGAACTCCGAGATCCACCTCGACGACGGCGCCCTGGAGGCCTTCCGCGACCTGATGCGCTCGCCGTACTTCGACGTGCGCCTGGAGTGAGATTCGCCGCTCTTGCGCGGCGGAGCACGCGTTTTCGTCGGACCCGGGGGCGACCCTTGGACCGGCACCCAGGGCGGGCGGGTGCTTTCCCTCCCACCCTGGGAGGGGCCGCCCTCGGCCCGCCGCCTGCGCGGCGCGCCCTCAGTCCTCTTCGGCCGCAGGGGCTTTCGGGTGGCGCTTGTACGGGGACACGTAGCGGTCGCCCGGGATCCAGAAGCGCCAAGCGGTGTCCGCGGCCTTCGTGATCCCGGTGCGCGGCCCGGCGAGCGATGCGACCGGCTCGCCGCGGCTGACGGCGCCGACCATGTCGCGGCCGTCGTCGTCGCGGCCCCAGCCCATCGCCTGCGCGAGCCGCGCGGGCCCGCGCGCGAGGTCCCGCTCCGCGACGTTCTCGCCGCGCCGCCCCTGGGCGACCGGCGCCCCGTCGACGACCTCCCCGGCGCGCAGCAGGACCGCCGCGCCGGCGCCGTCGGCGCCGCACACCAGGTTCGCGCAGAAGTGCATGCCGTACGTGAAGTACACGTACAGGAACCCCGCGGGCCCGAACATCACCTTCGTCCGCGCCGTCGGCCCGCGGAAGGAGTGCGAGGCCGGGTCGTCCTCGCGGTACGCCTCGACCTCCGTCAGCCGTACCGAGACGCCGTTCGCGGTCACGATGCAGCCCAGCAGCTCCGGGGCCACGACCACCGAGTCCCGGGCGAAGAAGCCGCGGTCGAGCGCGCGGCTCACGCGCACCCGGTCGGCGCGTCCTCGGCGGCCGGGACCTTCTCGGCGATCACCGTCGACAGGTCGTTCAGCACATCTACCGGCTGCTCGTGCTCCGCGGGGACGCTCACGCCGACCGGGACCTGCCGGTCCAGGGTCGTCCACTCCACGCCCGCCTCGTCGGAGTACCAGCAGACGCCGTTGAGCTTGTAGACCGCGTCGGTGTCCGCGACCTCCACGGGCGCGGCCCCGCAGGTCGCCACCACCGCCGGGTCGCCGTACGCGAGCACCGACTCCGCGGCGCCCGCACCGCCCTCGACGGGCCGCGCGTCCAGGCCCCCGGCCGCCTCCGGCGCGGTCGCCGTCAGGGCCAGGCAGATCACGGCGTCGTCCTCGGTCAGCTCGGGCACGGCGACCGTGACCGGCGACAGGTCCGCCTGCACCAGGTCGGAGTGCTCCTCGGCGACAGGGGCCATCGCGTTGTAGACGAGCACCCCCGCCACGGCCGCCACCGGCACCGCCACCACGGTCGCGATGACCGCGGGAAGCCTCGACTCGCCCACCGGGCGCCCCCTCAGAGCTTGAGGATCGAACAGGTCAGCGTGCGGGTTATGCCCGCCACCCGCTGGACTCTACTCACCACCGCGTGCCCGAGCGGATCGCCGGTGGACGCCTCGGTGAGCACGACCACGTCGTACGGGCCGGTCACGGTGTCGACACGGACGACGCCGTCGATCCCGGACACGGCCTTGGTGACCGCCTCGGCCATGCCGACCTCGGTCTGGATGAGCATGTACGCCTGTGCCATCGTGAAGGCACCTCCCCGTGACTGGCGAAGCGCGGTGGCCTTGGACCCGACACGGGCGGGCCTGACCGCTTCCCGTTCGCCGTTGAGCGAAGATTACCGAGTGATCCACCGACCTTCAAGCGACCGAGGAATGGAGCGATCGTGAGCGAGACCGTCGCCGAGGTCGGCGAATTCCGCCTCATCGAGCGCTTCACCCGCCACTTCGGGACCACCGACGCGGTCCTCCTCGGCCCCGGCGACGACGCCGCCGTGGTCGCCGCGCCCGACGCCCGCGTCGTCGCCTGCACCGACATGCTCGTGGAGGGCAACCACTTCCGCCGCGACTGGTGCTCCGCGGCCGACGTCGGCCACAAGGCCGCCGCCGTGAACCTCGCCGACATCGCCGCCATGGGCGCCCGGCCCACCGCGCTCCTCGCCGCGGTCTGCGCGCCGCAGGACACGCCCGCCGAATGGCTCGAAGGACTCGCCTCCGGCCTCGCCGACGAGGCCGCCGCGGTCGGCGCGGCCGTCGTCGGCGGCGACACGACCAGGGGCGACCAGCTCACCATCACCGTCACGGCCCTCGGCGACCTCGAAGGCCGCGCCCCGGTCACGCGCGCGGGCGCCCGCCCCGGCGACGTGATCGCGCTGGCGGGGAAGACCGGCTGGGCCGCGGGCGGCCTGAACGTCCTCTCCCGCGGCTTCCGCTCACCGGGCGCGCTCGTCGGCGCCTACCGGCGGCCCCAGCCGCCGTACGCGGCCGCGCGCGATGCCGCCCTCATGGGCGTCAACGCCATGATCGACATCTCCGACGGCCTGCTCGCCGACCTCGGCCACATCGCGTCGGCCTCGGGCGTCGCGATCGACGTCGACACCGCGGCCCTGCCGATCCCCGAGCCGATGCGCAACGCCGCCGAAGCCCTCGGCTCCGACGCCCGCCGCTGGCTCCTCACCGGCGGCGAGGACCACGCCCTCGCCGCGGCCTTCCCCGCCGACGTCCTGCTCCCCGAAGGATGGCGTCGCATCGGCTCGGTCGCCGAAGGCGGCGGCGTCACGGTCGACGGCCGCAAATGGTCCGGCCCGACGGGCTGGGACCACTTCGCGACCTCGTAGCCGGAACGGCCGCCGCGGCAGCGGGAGGCCGCGGGAGCGGCTGGCGCCGCGGGTCGGCCGCCGCGTCCGGGGCGGGCGGGCTCACCCGCCCTTGGGTGGGGAGGTCCCAGCCTCCCGCCGGGGTGCGACGAGAACGCCCGGGTTCCCACCCGGGCGTAGCGAGGATCACGTGATCCCCGGATACGACAAAGCGCCGCCGGGGCCGAGCCCCGGCGGCGAAAGTCTTCTCGGCGTCAGCCCTTAGCGGGTGACCTTGCCGGCCTTGATGCACGAGGTGCAGACCTTGGCGCGGCGCTTGTTGTCGCCGGAGCCAGTCGCGATGCGGATGGTCTGCAGGTTCGGGTTCCAACGACGACGGGTCTTCTTGTGGGACCACGGGACGTTGTTGCCGAAGCCCGGGCGCTTGGCACAGACTTCACACACGCTCGACATAATCCATAACTCCTGCTTGACGTTCATTCGACCCGCCTGACGGCGGGCAACCCGGCAATTCTAACGGACCCTGGAAGGCCCCTGCCATCCAGGTCAGGGGACCTGCGCCACAGCCGCGGCCGCACGTCCTTCCAGGACGCCGTTCCACTGCTCTGTACTGTGGCGGCTGCCGCCGTCCGCTACCGTCGGTGACTCTAGGATGGGCGTTAATCCCGTAGGCTGGCCGCATACAGATGATGTGCCGATGCCCATAGCTTCTTTGGTGAGTCGAACATGAGCAACACCCCGCAGCAGCCTGCCGACGGATGGCAGTCCCCGCAACAGCCCCCGGTGTACCGCCCCAACGAGCAGCCGCCGGAGGAACCGCCGCCGTGGTCGCCCGAGAGCCAGCGGATGTCGGGGATGAGCCAGCAGCAGCCGGGCCCGGTCGAGTCCGACGGCACGGTCAAGTACGTCGGCGGCCCCGGCCAGCCCTCGCAGCCGCCGTTCGGCCCGCCTCCTGGCGTCCCCATCTCGCCGTTCGACCAGCCGGCGCAGTCGCCCCAGCAGATGCCGCCGCAGATGTCCCCGCAGCAGATGCCCGCGGCCGACCCGTTCGGAGGCGGCGGCGGGATGCCGGTCTCCGGCATGCCGGTCTCGGGGATGCCGCCGGTCTCGTCGATCCCGGCCTCGGGCATGCCGGTGTCGGGCCCCGCGGGCCAGTACGGCCAGCAGCCTCCTTACGGGCAGCAGCCGCCGTTCGGCGGCGGCCAGTTCGGCCCCCAGGGCGGCCAGCTCGTCCCGGTCTCCGGCGGCGGGGCGCAGCCGTGGGGCGCGCCCGACACGATCCAGCGCAAGAAGAAGGGCGGCAAGGGCCCCATGTGGCTCCTGCTCGTCGGCGTCGTGGTCATCGCGGCGGCCCTGGGCGTGGGCGGCTTCTTCCTGTTCAACCCGAGCGACGACCCCGACGACCAGGCGACCGGCACCATCTCCTCCCAGGAGGAGGAGCCGACCGGCGAGGCCTCGGAGTCCGGCGAGCCGACCGCGAGCGAGGAGGCCACCACCGAGGCGGCCCCCGAGCCCGAGACGCCCGCGGCGACCACGGTCCTCGCGAACGACGGCTCCGGCCTGAGCATCCTCGTCCCCGAGGGCGCCGCCGAGGCCACCAGCCCGCCCGACGTGTTCACCGACGTCACCGGCACCACGCTCGGCGCCGACGGCCCGACCGTGTACTTCGGGACGTTCGACCCCGCCAAGATCGGCGTCGGCGACGACGTGGACCTGGAGACGCTCGGCGCGAACCTCCAGGCCGCCGCCGCCACCTGGGCGGGCGGCGCCGCCGAGGGCGCGCAGGGCAGCCAGTACCGCGTGGACGCCCGCGCCGCGTACTTCAACACGTTCACCGTCGGCGGCAACACCGTCATGACCGCGATCGTCCAGAACGGCAGCTCCTACGTCGGCTTCGTCGGCTCGGCCACGCCCGAGCAGGTCGAGGCCCTGGAAGCGGCCCGCACCAGCATCAGCTTCGGCCCCTGATCGAACGCCCTCCGGGGGAGGCGGCGGCACCGACCGGTACCGCGGCCTCCCCCGGAGGCGTATCCTCATGGCCCGTGGTGGAAATCCCTGAAACCGGACGCCAGGCCCTCGACGCGGACCTCATGCGCGAGTGGGCCGCGCGCGGCATCGACACGCTCACCCGCCACCGGCGCGGGGTCGACGAGCTGAACGTGTACCCGGTCGCCGACTCGGACACGGCGACGAACATGGTCGCGACCCTCCAGGCCGCCTTCCAGGGCGGCACCCCCGGGCTCGGGCTCGAAGCGCTCCTCGACGAGGCCGCCGGGCGGGCCCTGCTCTCCGCGCGCGGGAACTCCGGGGTGATCCTCGCGCAGATGCTCCGCGGCCTCGCCGACGCGTGGAACGCCGACGCGATCGACGCGAAGGGCTTCGCCGCCGGACTCAGGGCCGCGACCGACGCCGCCACCGGGGCCGTCGCCGTGCCGCAGGCCGGGACGATCCTCACCGTCGCCGAGTCCGCCGCGACCGCCGCCGCGAAGGCCGCGCCGTTCGGACTCGTCTCCGCGTCCCGCGCCGCCGCCGAGGCCGCCGCCGCAGCGGTCGCCGCCACCCCCGGGCAGCTCCCCGCGCTGGCCCGCGCCGGGGTCGTCGACGCCGGGGGCCTCGCGCTCGCCCTGCTCCTCGAAGCGCTCGTGGAGACCCTCACCGGCTCCCGCCCGACCGGGGCCCTGGACCTCCTGGAGCGCCACCGCGTGCGCGCGGTCGAGGAGACCGAGCAGGTCCCGCGCGAGACCGGCTCGGAGGTCTACGGCTACGAGGTCCAGTACCTCCTCGAAGCGGATGCGGGCGCCGCCGCCGAGCTGCGCCACCGGCTCACCGACCTCGGCGACTCCGTCGTCATCATCGGCTCCCGGGCGGCCCGGGACGTCACCACGTTCAACGTCCACGTGCACGTCAACGACATCGGCGCGGCCATCGAGGCCGGGATCGAGCGCGGCCGCGTCCACCGCATCTCCGTGACCCGCTTCGACGACACCGTCGTCGAAGGCGCCGCCGCGGTCCACGCGAACGCCCGCATGCACGCCGCGCCCGCGCGCCGCCCGGACCCCGAACCCGAGGCGCCCACGCGGGCCCTCCTCGTCGTCACCGAGTCCGCGGGCCTGCGCGGTTTCCTTGCGGCCGAAGGCTGCCGCACCGCCACCGAAGCCCGCGCGGGCGCCGAGCTCGCCGCCGCCCTCGCCGACGGCGCCGACAGCGTGGTCGTGATCACCGACACCGATGCGGCCGCGCGGACCGCGCACCGCGCCGTCGAGGCCGCCAGAGGCGACGGCGGACGCCGGGTCGCCGCGCTGTTCGCCGTCACCCGCGTGCAGGCCGTCGCCGCCGTCGCCATCCACGACCCCGAGCGGCCGTTCGACGACGACGTCACGGCCATGGGCGAGGCGATCAAGGCGTGCCGCACCGGCGAGGTCCGCACGGTCCCCGACGGGTTCGCCGCCGTCGTCCACGGCACGGCCGCGGCGGTCTTCTCAGGGGCCGCCGAAGCGGCCCGCGACCTCGCCGACCGGCTGTGCGCCGAAGGGGCCGAACTCCTCACGGTCCTGCCCGGCGCCGGGTCGGACCCGGAAACTGTCACAGCCTTGAGTCATCATGTGCGCGAGGCGTGGCCGACCGTGGAGATCCAGCAGTTGCCCGCCGCAGAAGACGAACCGCTGCTGCTGATCGGAGCCGAATGACCGTAGGGCTGGAGACCCGGCTGCGCGAGGTCCTGGGCAAGAAGACCGCCGACGCCCTCGCCGACGGACTGGGGCTGGAGACCGCCGGGGACCTCCTCGGCCACTACCCGTTCCGCTACGCGCAGCGCGGCGAGCGCACCGACCTCGCCTCGCTCGGCATCGGCGACGACGTCACCGTCGCCGCGCAGGTCCGCGCCGCCGTCAAGAAGACCTTCACGCCCCGCTCCGGCAAGGGCCGCGGCAGGGGCGGGCGCGGAGAGCTCCTCGAAGTGATCGTCGCCGACGAAGCGGGGCGCTCCCTGACCCTCACGTTCTTCAACCAGGGCTGGCGCGCGAAGGAACTCGTCGCCGGACGCTGGGGCCTCTTCGCGGGCAAGGTGGCCCAGTTCCGCGGCCGCCTCCAGCTCAACTCCCCGCAGTACCAGCTCCTCGCCGAGGACGCCGACGACCCCGCGAGCGCCATCGAGGAGTTCGCCGGGACGCTCATCCCCGTCTACCCGGCCACCGCCGAACTGCCGACCTGGAACATCGCCAAGGCCGTCCACACCGTCCTCGGCCTCGTCCCCAGCCCGCCCGACCCGCTCCCCGCGCCCCTGCGCGACCGCCTCGGGCTCCTCGACTACGGCACCGCGCTCCACCAGATCCACCGCCCCGAGTCCCACGAGTACCTCGGCGCCGCCAAGAAGCGCCTCAAATGGCAAGAGGCCCTGGTCATGCAGACCGTCCTCGTGCGCCGCAAAGCCGAGTCCGCGGGCGAGGCCGCCGACCCTTACCCCGAAGGCGGCGCGATCCTCGACGCCTTCGACGCGCGCCTCCCGTTCGACCTCACCGCCGGGCAGCGCCAGGTCGGCGCCGAGATCGCCGCCGAACTCGCCCGCGAGCACCCCATGCACCGGCTCCTCCAAGGCGACGTCGGCTCCGGCAAGACCCTCGTCGCGCTGCGCGCGATGCTCCAGGTCGTCGCCCACGGCGGCCAGGCCGCGCTCCTCGCCCCCACCGAAGTCCTGGCGGCCCAGCATCACCGGTCCATCGCCGAGATGCTCGGCGACCTCGCCAACGGCGGCCAGCTCGGCGCGCCCCCCGAGGCCACCCAGGTCGTGCTCCTCACCGGCTCGGCCACGGCCGCCCAGCGCCGCCCCGTCCTCGACGCCGTCAAGACCGGCGCCGCCGGGATCGTCATCGGCACCCACGCGCTCCTCTACGAGGGCGTCGAGTTCGCGAACCTCGGCCTCGTCGTCGTCGACGAGCAGCACCGCTTCGGCGTCGAGCAGCGCGACGCCTTGCGCGCCAAGGCGAACAAGCCTCCGCACACGCTCGTCATGACCGCCACGCCGATCCCGCGCACCGTCGCCATGACCGTCTACGGCGACCTGGAGACCAGCCGCCTCACCGAGCTCCCCGCGGGCCGCAGCCCCATCGCCACGCACGTCGTGCCGTACGGCGACGGCCGCTGGATGCAGCGCACCTGGACGCGCATCCGCGAAGAGGTCGCCGCCGGACGCCAGGCCTACGTCGTCTGCCCCCGCGTCGGCGGCGACGACACCGACGATCCGAACATCGGCGACAAGCGTCCGCCGCTCGCCGTCACCGACGTCATCGAGGAGCTGCGCGGCAATCAGCTCCACGGCCTGCGCCTGGGCCTCCTCCACGGCCGCCTCGACGCCGACGAGAAGGACCGCGTCATGCGCGCCTACGCCGCTGGAGACCTCGACGTCCTCGTCGCCACCACCGTCATCGAAGTCGGCGTCAACGTCCCCAACGCCACCGCCATGGTCGTCCTCGACGCCGAGCGCTTCGGCATTTCCCAGCTCCACCAGCTCCGCGGTCGCGTCGGCCGCGGCAGCCACCCGGGGCTGTGCCTCCTCGTCTCCGAGGCCATGGAAGGGACGCCCTCGCGCGAGCGCCTCGACGCAGTCGCGTCCACGACCGACGGCTTCGCGCTGGCCGAACTCGACCTGGAGCAGCGCCGCGAAGGCGACGTGCTCGGCGCGGCCCAGTCCGGCATGAAGTCCCACGTGAAGCTCCTGTCGCTGCTCAAGGACGCCGACATCATCGCCGCGTCGCGCACCGAGGCCGCAGCGCTCATCGACGCCGACCCGGAGCTCAAGCGCTTCCCCGAGTTCGCCGCGCTCGTCGACGATCTCGCCGCCGACAGGGGCGAGTTCCTGGAGAAGGGCTGACGGCGCGGAGGCGGACTAGACTCGGATCCAAATGACCAGAATCATCGCCGGCAGCCTGAAGGGCCGCCGCCTCGCCACGCCCCCGGGGGACCGCACCCGGCCCACCTCGGACCGGGTCCGCGAAGCGCTGTTCAACTCGCTCGCGCCCGGCGGCGACCTCGACGGGCTCCGCTTCGCCGACCTGTACGCCGGTTCCGGCGCGGTCGGCATCGAGGCGCTCTCGCGCGGCGCGACCGCGGCCCTGTTCGTCGAGTCGCACCCGCTCACCGCGAAGCTCCTCCGCAAGAACCTCGCCGACCTCGGCGTCTCGGGCGGCGAGGTGATCTGCGCCCCTGTCGAGAAGGCCGTCCAGAACGGCCCGGCCGAGCCGTACGACATCGTCTTCGCCGACCCGCCGTACGCCGTCACCGACGCGGCGGTCGCGGGCGTCCTCGAAGCGCTGGTCGAGCACGGCTGGCTCGCGCCGGACGCCGACGTGGTCGTGGAGCGCGGCGGCAAGGACGCCGCGGTCCCGTGGCCCGCGAAGATCGCAGAAGACCGCGTCCGCCGCTACGGCACCACGGCACTTTGCTACGGTCACGCCCTGTGAAACCTGAAGCCCGAATCGCCGCCTGCTCCGGGTCATTCGATCCGGTGACGTACGGTCATCTCGACATCTTCGGACGCGCCGCCCAGTTGTACGATGAAGTCTGGGTCGCGGTCTTCCACAACGCCTCCAAGAACGCGCTGTTCAGCGTCGAGGAGCGGGTGGAGCTCCTCAAAGAGACCACCGCGGACATGCCCAATGTACGAGTCGCGTCCTTCCAGGGACTGGTGGTCGACTTCTGCCAGAAGCACGGCGCCGGAGTGCTCGTCAGAGGCGTGCGCGCGGCCTCCGACTTCGACTACGAACTACAGATGGCCCAGATGAACTACGGGTTGGCGGGTATCGAGACGGTGTTCATCCCGACCAACCCCCTCTACTCGTTTCTGTCGTCCTCGATGGTCAAGGACGTCACGAAATGGGGCGGCGACGTCTCGTCGCACGTGCCCGAAATCGTCCAATCGCGACTGATCGAGCGCTTGCGGCAGGAATAGCAGCACTTTCCACCCTCATACGGGACAATGTCCCCATGACAGACATCGACGGGAGCAAATCGGTGGGTGCGCTCGACCGGATCGAAGAGATCATCGCTTACGTGGAGCAGGCGAAAGCCGTGCCCATGTCCCGCGCCTGCAAAGTCGACCGGGCCGAGATGATCGCCATGCTCGAAGAGCTCCAGAACGAACTCCCCGGGGACCTGCGCCGGGCCGAGGCCATGCTCCAGGAGCGCGACAACATCATCAACGCCGGCGAGCGCGAGGCCGAGCGGATCATCGCGGAGGGCGAGTCGGAGCACGCGCGGCTCGTCTCGCGCCACGAGATCACCGTCTCGGCCGAGCACGAGGGCAACCGCATCATCGCGGAGGCCCGCGGCGAGGCCCAGCGCCTGCGCGACGAGGTCGACGAGTACGTCGACACGACGCTCGCGAACTTCGAGCAGTTCCTGCACCGCGCCCTCTCGGGCGTCGAGCGCGGCCGCGACAAGATGCACACCCTCCGCGAGATCGGCTCCTTCGCGCCCGCGCAGCAGGAGCAGTTCGAGGACGAGAAGCCGCTCCCGCAGATCTAGCGGGGGAGCGGCGGATGCTCCCCGGTCGGCTCCGGTGCGACGCCGCGGGTCGGGCGGCGCAGCCTCCCCGGTCGTGAGGCCACGGGTACGGCGCCCCGGTCGCAGGACCTGTGGCGCAGCCGCGGTCGGCTTCGGCCGGACCGCCGCCGGTTGCGGCTCGGCCGCGAGGCCGGAGGCGGCGCGGGCAGGGCGCTCCCGGGTGGGAGGGTAAGGCGCCAGTCTTGCCCGCGGGTCCGACGATCCGGGCCCGCGGACGGGGCGGGTATCGCCGACATCACGTCACCGCTCGGCTCCGGCCTGGGTTGGGCCGGGCACCGGGGCTGATGTAGCATTACCGGTCGGCCTCGATCGAGGCGCACCTCCCTGAACCGAAGGACCGCAGCACGCCCATGACGACCGCTCCTGATCCCGCCGCGCCGCTGGTGTTCGACACCGCGGAGCTCGGGCGCAGCTCGGGCACGACGATGCACGTCGCGCTTGAGGTCCCGGCACCCGCCGGGCTGGGTCTCGCGGGCTACGAGGTCCCGGAGTCGGCCCCGCTCGACCTGGACTTCCACCTGACCGCGGTCAGCGAGGGCGTCCTCGCCGACGGCACGGTCGCGGCGGTCGCCGAAGGCGAGTGTGCGAGGTGCCTCGCACCCGTGGAGGACGCCCTCAACGTCCAGGTGCAGGAGCTGTACGCTTACGAAGGCTCCGTCACCGACGCGACCACCGAAGCCGACGAGATTCTGCGGCTCAGTGGGGACCTGCTCGATCTGGAGCCCGCGGTTCGGGACGCGCTGGTGCTGGCGATGCCGGTCACCCCGCTGTGCCGACCTGACTGCCCGGGGCTGTGCGCCGATTGCGGCGTCCCCTGGGACGAACTGCCCGACGACCACGTTCACGAGACCGTGGACCCCCGTTGGGCGGGTTTGGAGAAGCTTCGGCTCGCCGACACCGACGGCGAATCGAAATAGCACAGCGAATAAGTATGGAGTTCTGAAGTGGCTGTTCCGAAGCGTCGTATGTCGCGCAGCAACACCCGGCACCGTCGGTCGCAGTGGAAGGCGACGCCGATCCAGCTGGTCGAGTGCCCGCAGTGCCACGCCAAGAAGCGCGGCCACCAGGTCTGCGAGGTGTGCGGCACGTACAAGGGCCGCCAGGTTCTCGAGGCCTAAGTCCTCCCGCTCATGGGCGACAAGGCAGTACAACATTTCGAAGCGGTGTTCGGGGTCAGCGAGATCGACCCCGAACTGCTGCGTCTCGCCCTGACCCACCGCTCGTACGCGTACGAGCACGGCGGGCTGCCCACGAACGAGCGGCTGGAGTTCCTCGGGGACTCCGTGCTCAGCCTCGTGGTGACCACGGCGCTGTACCTGAACCACCCCGACCTGCCCGAAGGGCAGCTCGCGCGCCTGCGCGCGTCGGTGGTGAACATGAAGGCGCTGGCGGGGGTCGCGCGCCGCATGGGCGCGGGCGGCATCGGCCCGCACCTCCTGCTCGGCAAGGGCGAGGAGACCTCCGGCGGCCGCGGCAAGAACTCGATCCTGGCGGACGCGGTGGAGGCGCTGCTCGGTGCGGTCTACCTCCAGTACGGGGTCGAGACCGCGAAGCGGGTGGTGCACCACTTCTTCGATCCGCTCATGGAGGCCGCGGCCGGCCAGGGCGCGGCCCTGGACTGGAAGACCAGCCTCCAGGAGCTGACGGCCGACTCCGGTCTCGGCGTGCCCGAGTACCGGATCACCGAGTCGGGCCCCGACCACGCCAAGCAGTTCACGGCCTGGGCCGTGGTCGCGGGCGAGGAGTTCGGCGAGGGCACCGGCGGCTCGAAGAAGGACGCCGAGCAGATCGCCGCCAAGCTCGCCTGGCAGGTCCTCTCGGACCGCATGGGCGTCAAGCAGCGGTAAGACTCACGCGAGGGGCGGGAACCGGAGATCCGGTTCCCGCCCCTCGGCGTTGTCTCACGTGAACGTATGGGTGGGCGGGCGGGTACGTCCATCCCTAACCCCCACCCACCCGGGGAAGCATGGCTGCGATCCTTCCCGGAGGGTCCGACAAAATGCCGGGTCCGGGGCGGCCGTGTCACCCGGACGAGTGGTGAATCCGGGCCTGGGCGGCACCTCGAACGGTATCCGCTACCGCTGACACTTCGGGCAGTAGTGGGCCGAGCGGTCGCCGATGACTTCGCGGACGATCGGGGTGGCGCAGCGTTTGCAGGGCTGGCCGGCGCGGCCGTAGACGGCGAGTTCGCGGGCGAAGTAGCCGGCTTCGCCGCGGGCGTCCACGTAGAGCTCGTCGAAGGAGGTGCCGCCGACGGCGAGGGACTCGGTGAGGACGTCCTTGACGTGGCCGAGGAGTTCGAGGGCCTTGCGGCGGCTCAGGGAGTCGCCCGAGCGGCGGCCGCGCAGGCGCGCGCGCCACAGGGCCTCGTCGGCGTAGATGTTGCCGACGCCGCTGATCCAGCCCTGGTCCAGGAGCGCCTTCTTGACCTCGATGGTCCGCTTGAGGAGCCGGTCGGCGCTCGCAGAGGCGTCGAAGACCGCTTCGAAGACGTCGGGGGCGATGTGGCCCATGGTCTTCGGCACGTCGTCGCCCATCTCGGACAGCTCCCAGTACCCGAAGGTCCGCTGGTCGATGAACCACAGCTCGCGCGCGTCGGTGAACGTGAGGCGACCGCGCAGGTGCTTGTGGGCCTCGCGGCCGTCGGTGACGACGTGGAGCTGGCCGCTCATGCCGAGGTGGCAGATGAGCGCCCGGCCGTCGTCGAGAGAGAGCCACATGAACTTGCCGCGGCGGCCGGTGCCGGTGATCTCCAGGCCCTTGAGGTTCGCCTGGAAGTCGGCGACGCCGGGGGCGTGGCGGCGGACGGTCCGCGGGTTGTAGACCTCGGCGGTGCTGATGCGTCCGCCGCGGAAGGCCGCGTCGACCCCGCGGCGGACCGTCTCGACTTCGGGGAGTTCTGGCACGTTTCAAGTATGCCCAGGGGCTCCGACTAGCTCAGTTGCGGGTGCTTCTCCCTGACGGTGTCGATGCCGTAGTTGATGGCGAAGGCGATCGCGGCGAGGCGCGAGTTGACGCCGAGCTTGCCGAGCACGTTCTGCACGTGCGACCGGACCGTCGAGACCGACACCCCCATCTGGTCGGCCATGTGGCTGGTCGGCTCGCCGCGGACGATGCGGCGGAGCACGTCGTCCTCGCGGGGCGTCAGGTGGTGCGCGAGTTCGAGGGCGTCCTGGTCGCCGAGGAGCGGCGCGGGCTGGAGTGCGGCGCGCAGCAGCTGCGGGTCGTAGTACGGCGGGCTCGCGAGGCCGGCGTCGATGGCGCGGAGCAGTTCGCTCGGGAGGATGTGGGTGTTCGCGATGCCGGCGGCCGAGACCGAGACGGCCTTGCGGAGCACCGATCCGTCCTCGCGGTCGGTGATGAGGAAGACCGGCCGCTTGCAGTCGGTCAGGACCCGGTTCCGGGAGACCGCTTCGAGAGCGACGAGGCAGCAGTCGACCTGCGCGTCCGCGGCGGCGAGCGCTTTGGCGCTGCGGGCCTCGACGGGGTGGTCGCCGCGTCGGTGGAGCAGGGGTCGAATGCTGGCGGAGAAGACCTGGTTCGGGTCGTACAGCATGACACGCACGGTGGCACCTCATCCTTCGGGTGTGCTTCGGTCGCCTCCCCAGATGCACGCCCGTTCAGGCGGCCACCCCAGCATGACTGTTGGTAATCGCCCAGTCCAGCATTGAGTCGGATGGACGACAGTACGAGGTCGCGGCGCCGTTCACCTGCGATAATGCGGCCCCTGAAGGGCTAGCCGAACATCTGCACCCAGTAGATGGTGCCGTCGCGGTCGTACGCGCCGATGCCGATGACGTCGTAGCCGCAGTTGAGGATGTTGGCCCGGTGCCCCTCGGAGTTCATCCACCCCTCCATGACCGATTCGGCGTCGGGGTAGCCCATGGCGATGTTCTCGCCGACGCCGCCCTCGTAGCCCTGGGCGTTGGCCCGGTCGGTGGGGGTGCGGCCGTCCTGGGAGGTGTGGTCGAAGTAGTCGTTCTCCGCCATGTCCTCGGCGTGGAGGCGCGCGGCGGTGTCGAGGCGGGAGTCGCGGGCGAGGTCGCCGCAGCCGTTCTCGGCGCGGCGGTCGTTGACGATGCCGAGGATCTCCGACTCGGCGTCGGCGTACGGGGCGTCGTCGCCGCCCCCGTCGTCCCCGCCGCCGGAGCCGCCGCCGTCGTCCTCTTCCTCTGCGGCCGTGGTGGTCTCGGCCGCCTCGGTGGTGGGCTCCTCCTCGGCCTCCTGCGGGAGGATCTCGGCCTCCTGGAGGTCCGCGAGCGGGGAGACCGTGGGGCTCTCCTCGGCCGCTGCCGACGATGACGCGCTGGTCGCGGGGTCCTGGGACGCCGCTTCCGTGCCGTCCAGTGGCGACCCGACCGCCCACAGTGAGGTGGCCCCCGCCGCCAGGCCGAACGAGGCCAGGATGGCGATGAACATCCGGCGCGTGCTCTCGGCGGGGTCGCGGTGGCGTCCGCCCTGGAGTCTTCGCATGGGGGTACGGCTCCGTCGCGGGGGGAAATACACGGGGGTTTTTCGCGTTTCACGGGGACCCTACCAGGTTCGGACCGGGCGCGCACTGAGCGCGGTGTGACCGGGCGCCTACGGGGGTACCCCCGCAGGTGTGACCCCCGTCGAATCCGGGGGCAGAAGCATGTGCAAAGCTTGACGAAGACCGCCGGAAAGGCGGAAGATAGTGGGTGACGGCCAGTGTTCACGAGCCGTGCTCCACTGGTCCGGCAAGGGGCAATCGGCCCCGGCGGCTAAAAAAATCACTCAGCAAATGCGACGTCTTTTCCGGTGCGTACGCCAACGCCACCAGACGACGTGATCGCAAGGAGAAACTATGGCGAAAGCCCTCTACGGCCACATCGGCCAGGCTCCCAACAAGCGCCTGCTCGAAGAAGTGGTCCAGCTACGCGCGCGAGTACGGAACCTCGAGACCGAGCTTGCCGAGCTGCGGTCCCGCGAGGACGAGATCGAGCAGGACCAGGTCGAGGAGCTGATGCGGCTGCACGAGCCCGCGTTGACCTAGACCGTCACTCGCACAACGGAAGATAGGCGCGCCAGCTGCCAGCAGCGGGCGCGCATTGTCGTGTTCGGAGGACGTTCACCCCGCGGAACCCCGGGAACCCGGTCCGGGTTCGTCCTCTTTGAGAGCTTTGATCTCCCCGTTCCGGTCACACCCGCCTTGTAGGCTGGGACGGTCCCGTACCCCGACGACGCCGACAGCCGGAGCGACCGTTGCACCTGAAGAGCCTCACGCTGAAGGGATTCAAGTCCTTCGCCTCGGCCACCACCCTGCGCTTCGAACCGGGGATCACCTGCGTCGTCGGCCCGAACGGCTCCGGCAAGTCCAATGTCGTCGACGCCATCGCCTGGGTCCTCGGCGAGCAGGGCGCGAAGTCCCTGCGCGGCGGCAAGATGGAGGACGTCATCTTCGCGGGCACCACCGGCCGCCCCGCGCTCGGCCGCGCCGAGGTCACCCTCACGATCGACAACTCCGACGGCGCGATCCCCATCGACTACTCCGAAGTCTCGATCACCCGCCGCATGTTCCGCTCCGGCGAGGGCGAGTACGAGATCAACGGCGATCGCTGCCGCCTCCTCGACGTGCAGGACCTCCTCTCCGACGCCGGCATCGGCCGCGAGATGCACGTCCTGGTCGGCCAGGGCAAGCTCGACTCCTACCTCCACGCCCGCCCCGAGGACCGCCGCGCGTTCATCGAGGAGGCCGCGGGCGTCCTCAAGCACCGCAAGCGCAAGGAGAAGGCCCTCCGCAAGCTCGAAGGCATGCAGGGCAACCTCGACCGGCTCTCCGACCTCACCGGCGAGCTGCGCCGCCAGCTCAAGCCCCTCGGCCGCCAGGCCGAACTCGCGCGCCGCGCCCAGACCATCCAGATGGACCTGCGCGAGGCCCGCCTGCGGCTCCTCGCCGACGACCTCGCGTCCCTGCGCCAGAACATCGCGAAGGACCTCGCCGACGAGGAGGCGATCAAGGAGCGCCGCGCCGTCCTCGCCGACGAGCACGAGCGCCTCGCCGCGCAGGTCGGCGAGGTCGAGACCGCGCACGCCGCCGACAAGCCGCGCCTCGCGCGCCTCCAGGAGACCTGGTACCGCCTCCAGGCGGTCGCCGAGCGGCTCCGGTCCACCGCGCAGCTCGCCGCCGAGCGCCGCCGCTACCTCGCCGAGGAGCAGGACGACCGCGCCGGACGCGACCCCGAGGTCCTGGAGACCGAGGCCCAGCGCATCCGCGAGCAGGAGATCGAGCTGCGCGAGGGGATCGCCGAGGACTCCGAGCGGCTCGCCGCCGCCGTCGAGGCCCGCGAGGAGACCGAGACCGCGCTCAGCGACGCCGAGCAGCGCATCGTCGGCGCCGTCAAGGCCGCCGCCGAGCGCCGCGAGGCCCTCGCGACGCTGCGCGGACGCGTCGACTCCCTCAAGTCCCGCACAGCGGCCGCCGCCGAAGAGCTCGAACGCGCCTCCATCGCGCTCGCCGAGGCGAAGGAGCGCGCCGAGGCCGCCGCCGAGGCGCACGCCGAAGCCGAGGCCGAGAGCGAAGCGGTCGAGACCGACTCCGAGTTCGACGAGGCCCTCGCCGAAGCGAAGGCCCGCACCGCCGCCGCGAAGGCCGAGCTCGACCGCCTCCAGGCCGCCGAGCGCGACGCCGACCG
The DNA here is from genome assembly GCF_003002955.1 of Glycomyces artemisiae. GTDB lineage: Bacteria > Actinomycetota > Actinomycetes > Mycobacteriales > Micromonosporaceae > Glycomyces > Glycomyces artemisiae. The sequence goes on along the minus strand of NZ_PVTJ01000006.1, from coordinate 145,617 downwards.
CGAGGCCTCCCAGTGGGCCGCCCGCGAAGAGGCCCTCGCCGTCGGGCTGCGCCGCAAGGACGGCGCCGCCGCCCTGCTCTCCCGCGACGACGCCGTCCCCGGCGTCCTCGGATCCGTCGCCGCGCTCCTCACCGTCAGGCCCGGCTACGAGCCGGTCCTCGCCGCCGCGCTCGGGCGCCTCGCCGACGCCATCGCCGTCACCGGCCCCGCCACCGCCGCCGAGGCCATCCGCCTCCTGCGCGACGAGGACGGCGGGCAAGCCGGCTTCTTGATCGCCGGAGCCCAGACCCACGTGGACGTCCCTAGTGGACTCCTCCCGGTCGCCGACACCGTCTCCGCGCCCGCCGAACTCTCCTCCACCGTGCGCGCCGTGCTCGCCGGGATGGTCGTCGCCGACGACCTCGACGCCGCCCGCGCCATCGTCGAAGCCCACCCCGACCTCACGGCCGTCACCCGAGCAGGCGACGTCCTCGGCGCCGCGACCGCCCACGGCGGCTCCGCGAAGGCCCAGTCCTACATCGAGATCCAGGCCGCCGTCGACGAGGCCCGGGACAAGAAGATCGCCGCCGAGTCCCTCGCCGCGCAGCTCGGCGAGCAGCTCGACGCCGCCCGCGAGGCCCACGCCGAAGCAGAGGCAGCCGCCGAGCAGGTCCGCGGCGCCCAGCGGCAGGCCCAGGCCGCGCACAGCGTCGTCGCCCGCCGCCTCGCCGAACTCGGCGCCGCCGCCCGCAGCGCCGAAGCCGAGGTCGCCCGCCTCGCCCAGGCCAAGGACCGCGCCCAGACCGCCCGCGAAGCCGACACCGCCGGGCTCGGCGACCTCGAAGCGCAGCTTGAGGAACTCGAATCGCTCCCCGAGATCGAGGAGCCCTCGACCGACGAGCGCGACGTCCTCTCCCGTCAGCTCGACGCCGCCCGCCAGAACGAGATGGAGACCCGCCTCGCGGTCCGCACCGCCGAGGAGCGCGCCTCCGCGCTCGCCGGACGCGCCGACGCCCTCGCCCGCCAGGCCCAGTCCGAGCGCGCCTCCCGCGCCCGCGCCCAGGCCCGCCGGGCCGCCCGCGCCCGCGGCGCGGCCGTCGCCGCGCTCGTCGCCGAGGCCGCCGAAGAGACCGGCGTGCGCCTCACCGACTCCCTCGAAGCCGCCGCCATCGAACGCGACACCGTCGCGGCCGAGCAGGCCCGCCGCGAAGCCGCCCTCACCGAGCTGCGCACCCGCGCCGCCGCCACGGCCGCCGAACTCGAACGCATCACCTCCGCGGCCCACCGCGACGAGGTCGCCCGCGCCGAGCAGCGCCTGCGCATCGAGGCCCTCGAAGAGAAGGCCGGCGCCGAGTTCGGCGTCGACATCGAGACGCTCATCGCCGAGTACGGGCCCGACCAGCCCGTGCCGCCCAGCGCCGACGAGATCGCCGCCGCGGCCGAGAAGGGGAAGCCCGAGCCGCTCCCGGCCGACTTCGACCGCCCGCTCATGGAGAAGCGCGCCGCCCGCGGCGAACGCGAGCTGAAACTCCTCGGCAAAGTGAACCCCCTTGCGCTGGAGGAGTTCGCGGCCCTCGAAGAGCGGTACAAGTTCCTCAGCGAGCAGCTCGAAGACGTCAAGAAGACCCGCGCCGACCTCACCACGGTCGTCAAGGAAGTGGACGACCGCATCCAGCAGGTGTTCGCCGAGGCGTTCGCCGACACCGCCCGCGAGTTCGAGCACGTCTTCCAGACCGTCTTCCCCGGCGGCGAGGGGCGCATCCTGCTCACCGAGCCGGACGACCTGCTGCGCACCGGCGTCGAGGTCGAGGCCCGCCCGCCCGGCAAGAAGGTCAAGCGGCTCTCGCTGCTGTCCGGCGGGGAGCGGTCGCTGACCGCGCTGGCGCTGCTCGTGGCCATCTTCCGCGCCCGCCCCAGCCCGTTCTACCTCATGGACGAGGTGGAGGCGGCGCTCGACGACGTGAACCTGGGGCGCCTGCTCGACCTGCTGCGCCAGCTCCAGGAGAACTCGCAGCTGCTCATCATCACGCACCAGAAGCGGACGATGGAGATCGGCGACGCGCTGTACGGCGTCACGATGCGCGCGGGTGTCACGCAGGTCATCAGCCAGAAGTTCTCCCGCGAAGAGGAGTAAGGGCAGCCCAGTACAGTGGTTGACGATCGTCAACTCGTGGAGGGCTTACCTGTGGACAACCTGTGGATCTGGGTGGTCGCCGCCGTCGTCGCGGTCGCCGTCATCGTCGGCGTCGTGGTCGCCGTGCGCGGCCGTTCGAAGTCCGCCGTCGAGGCTCCCGCCGAGGAACCGCAGGTCGAAGCGGCGCCGAAGGCCGAGACTCCGGCTGAGACGCCGAAGCCGGCCGCTCCGGCGGTCGAGACGCCCGAGCCCGTCGCGGGCCGCCTGGTGCGGCTGCGCTCGCGCCTGGCCCGCTCGAACAACGCGCTCGGCAAGGGCCTCCTGGCGCTCCTGGCGAGCGACAAGCTCGACGACGACGTCTGGGACGAGGTCGAGGAGACCCTCCTGACCGCCGACGTCGGCCTGGACGACACGACCGCGGTCGTGGAGCGCCTGCGCGAGCAGGTCAAGGTCCTCGGCACCCGCGACCCCGAGGAGCTGCGGCGCCTGCTCAAGGCCGAACTGACCGCGGTCCTCGAACCGGACCTCGACCGGTCCATCGCCACCGCCGCGCCCTCCGGGGAGGGCCCCGCGGTGATCCTCATGGTCGGCGTCAACGGCTCGGGGAAGACCACGACCTGCGGCCGCGTCGCCAGGGTGCTCATCGCCGAGGGCAAGTCCGTCGTGATGGGCGCGGCGGACACGTTCCGCGCCGCCGCCGCCGAGCAGCTGGAGACCTGGGGCGCCCGCGTGGGCGCGAAGGTGGTGCGCCGCGGCGAGGGCGCCGACCCCGCCTCGGTGGCGTTCGACGCGGTGAAGACCGGGGCCGACGACGGCGCCGACGTGGTGCTCGTCGACACCGCGGGCCGCCTCCAGAACAAGGCCGGGCTCATGGACGAGCTCGGGAAGGTCAAGCGGGTCATCGAGAAGCAGGGCCCGGTGGCGGAGACGCTCCTGGTGCTCGACGCGACCACCGGGCAGAACGGCCTCCAGCAGGCGAAGGTCTTCGGCGAGGTCGTGCAGGTGACCGGCATCGTCCTGACCAAGCTCGACGGGTCCGCGAAGGGCGGGATCGTGATCGCGGTTCAGCGGCAGTTGGGGGTACCGGTTAAGCTGGTCGGACTCGGAGAAGGCCCGGACGACCTGGCCCCCTTCGAGGTCGGAGCGTTCGTCGACGCACTCGTCGACGGCGCCGAGAGCTGACACAGCACGCAGGCGCAAGGGCACAGCGGGGACCGGTGAGCCAAGACGAGATTCCGCTTATTGGCGGCAACACGAGCACGGTCATCCGGCTGGGCGACACGGTCCGCCGGAACACCGGACCCTGGACCCCCGCGGTCCATGCGCTGCTCCGGCACCTGGAGGGCGCCGGGTTCACGGGCGCGCCGCGGGTGCTGGGCGTCGACGAGCACGCCCGCGAGGTGCTGTCCTTCGTGGAGGGCGAGCCGGGCAAGTACCCGCTCGCGCCGCACTGGACCACCGACGAGACCATGAGCGCGGTCGCGAAGATGCTGCGCATGTACCACGACGCGCAGTACGGCTTCCGGCCGCCGCCGGGCGCGACCTGGCGGTCCTTCGGACCGCCGCCGCCCGACACCGAGGTGATCTGCCACCACGACGCCGCGCCGCACAACGTGGTGTGGCGGCCCGACGGGACGCTGTCGCTCATCGACTTCGACCTGGCGAGCCCGGGGGCGCGGATCTACGACGTCGCGTACGCGGCGTGGACGTGGGTCCCGATCTTCACCGACCGCGACTCGATCACCTTGGGCTGGAAGAAGCCCGACCGGGCGCGGCGGCTGCGGATGTTCGCCGACGCGTACGGGCTCTCCGACCGGGACCGCCAGCGGTTCATCAAGGTCATCCGCAAGCGGATCGTGGACCACATCGAGGGCATCCGCCGCATGGCCCAGGCGGGCGACCCCGCGTTCGAGCGGATCGTCCAGAAGGGGCACCTGCGCCGTCCGGCGCGGGACCTGCGGCTGCTCGACGCCGAGCGGTACATCCTCGACGAAGCCCTTCGGTAGGCGAAGGGCGAAGACCCGCCGACGAGCCGGGAGCCGGGGGTCTTCGCCCAGGGGAGCGCTCCCAATCGTGAATCGCCTGCCCGTCGGATGGATCTGGCGGTTCGTTCGGGGGAGCGCCGGGACTGTGGCGCGGGGATGGATTTGAGGGAATTGGAGCAAACCTACCGTGTGAGCGTTTGCCTGTCAATACATTGTCGAACGTCAATATTAAGTGCCCCGGGAGGGTATGCCCGGGACGCGAGTTCCCAAGGGGCGCAGCAAGACGGGCGCCCCGGCCGTCTGCACTCGGCCGGAGCGCCCGACTCCTCAGGAGCGAAGTTCTGCTAGGCCAGGAGGTCCCCGGCGCGGGTGAGGACGAAGGCCGCGACGTTCCGGCTCAGCTCGACGCCCGCGAGGTCCGCCGAGCGCGAGTGGATGCCCGACCACACGCGTGCGTCGACGTTCTCCGCGGTGAGCGGGTGCCACGTGGTGTACGTGCGGGTCACGCCCGGCGCGGTCGGGCTCGGGATCGTGAACGCCGCGCCCGGCCCGTCGCCGACGAGCTGCGTGAGCACCTCCTCGGCCGATCCGGAGTAGGTGTTGTGCCCGCTCGGGTAGTCCGGGTGCGAGGGCGTGGTGTGGAGGGGCGTCCAGGACGGGTCCTGCACGGTGGCGGGGTCCCCGTCCTCGACGGCCCCCGCGATCGCGGTCACCGGGCGCCACCACAGGTGCGCGTACTTCGAGTCCGACGTGGCGATCTGCGTGTCGACCGACGCGACGTGGAACAGCGCCACCAGCTCCACCTGCTCGCGCAGCGACCCCGAGTGGTGCTCCAGGGCCGCCCGCAGCACCGGGTTGTACAGCGTGAACGAGGAGCCGAGCCAGAACTGCGCGGTGTCGGTCTGCGCCTGCGTGCGCGCGGTGCTGTTCAGCCCGCCGTACGCGTACACCTCGTCGAGGTCGGCGCGGTACTGCGGCGTGCCGAGCGCCGGGGGCGCGTCGAGGCGGAACTGGTCGGCGCTGTCGAGCGCGAACGGCACGGCGAAGCGGGTGCCCGCCTGGGCCGCGGGCCCGAACGCGGGCGGCGTCGGCTGCCACACGCCCGGCGCGGCGGCCGGCGGCGTGAACGGGGCGTTCACCGAGGCCGGATCGAGGCCGTCGCCGGCGCGTTCTTCGAGCAGGTCGTCGGCGCGCTCGACGCCCGCGGCGACGCCCTTGCGCTTGGCCCGCCCGTCGGGGACGCGGGCGAGCGCGGCCTCCAGCGCCTCGTCCAGGGCCGCCTGCTGGGTCGGCGCGAGCGCGTACAGCGCCCGGTGGACCGCGGCCGCGAGCGCGGCCTCGCGGTAGTGGCCCGCGTTGACGCCGTGGGGGACGCGGCGCACGGCGCGGGCCGCGGCGAGCCACGCGATGGCCCAGGTGCGGCTGTTGGTGACCTGGGTGGCGGCGGGCGCCGCGGTGACGGCGGCGTCGGTGGCGTCGAACCAGTCGAGGACGGCCGCGCCGTGGCCGTGGGCGGCTGCGGGCGCGGCGATGCCGACCGCGGCCCCGGTGGCGGCGATGGGCGCGGCGGCGAGGACGGCGCGGCGGGATATGGAGGTGCGGGTGGAGGACATGGGTCTCCTTGCGGTGCGGTGGGATTGAAGGCGGGGAACGGTGATTCGGGGCGCGGACGATCCGCAGCGGCTGGATCGGCGCCGAAAGAAAGGGAGTGGCCCGCCGGTCCGGGAGGCGTCGCAGGGGAGGAACGGCCTGGCGCGGACCGGCGGAGGTCTCAGCGACAGAGGGCGCTGGCGACGCGCATCTGGTCGACTTCGCGCCGCTGTGCGAGTGCGTCGGCGGGCTTCATGACTCGAAGATAGCAGTAATCCCATCGGAATACTAGAGAATACTTCGGATCGTTCCGCTCGCGAAACCGTCCGGCAACGGGGCCGGGGGCGGACCAGGCGGGCGAGGAGATCGGCCGCGACGGCGCGTGCGACGGCGGGGCGGGCCCTGCCCACCCGCTGGGTGGGTAGTTCTACCTCCCACCCTCCCGACCCGGACCGACATTCCGGGCCCGCGCCGTCCCCCGATCGGGTCGTGACGTGCGTCGCGGCCGTCAGGCCGCGGTCCACCTGATCTCGCGACTCGCCAAGGGCCCGTAAGGCGTCAGCGCCGCCAAGTCCGCCTTGTACTCGCCGGGCTCGCGGTCCAGGGCCCGCGTGAACCGCCGCTCGACGTCCTTCGGAGGCGCGGTGATCGGCTCGCCGTTCCACACGCTGCCGACCGCGTACGGGTGCTCGGGCCTGATCCGCACCGCGGGCGCGCCGTCCTGGGCGACCACGCCGACCGCGACGTCCGACAGCCGCGGGTACGCCCCTGCGGACTCGCGCAGCAGCCGCTCGGTCGGCAGCACCCCGCCCTCCTGGAACACCGGCACGAACCCCTCGGGCGCCCACGCCGCGCCCGTCACCGACGCGTGCGCGAAGTACGCCCACCACAGCGCCGGATCCTGGATCGCCTGCCGCGGCCCCACGTGCACGGGCCGCGCGGGCCGCTCGCGGGCCTGGAGCTCGGGGAGGCTCAGCGGCCGCCCGTCCTCGTCGGCCCAGTACGCGCCGTGCTGCCCGTCCAGGAGCACCCACCGGTCCAGGTCGTCGATCCACGCCTCCGCGACGGCGTGCCCCTGCCCGACCCCGTCGTGGTAGTCCCCGCGCCGCAGCCACACCCGCCGCGCCGGGATGCGCAGCGCGTTCAGGCCCTGCGCGAGCACGATCGAGTACTCCACGCACGAGTACCGCGCGCCGAGCGCGACCTGCTCCAGCACGTCGACCGCGTCGCCCGCGTTGATCCGCGCGTTCGCGTGCCGCCACAGCGCCGACGTCCACGCCAGCAGGTCCCGCGCGGTCTGCCACGCGCCCTCCCGCGGCCGCGGGAGCCGGGACGCGAGCTGGCCCTCCCGGTGCGCCTCGATGCGGTCCAGGCGCAGCGGCGAGCCCGCCCCCGGCTCGGGCCACGCGGTGATCCGCAGCGGCGGCGCCGGGACGTTCGCCTTGGCGCGCTCCAGGACCCGCGCCCAGTCCGGGTCCTTCCCGAACGCCGCCGACAGCTCCGGCTCGAACAGGTCCGTCTGGTGGAACCCGGCGTCGATCGCCTCGTCGAGCGTCGCCCGCGCGCCCTTGAGCCCCACCTTGTGGGCCGCGATCGCGAGCGAGGGCGCCCAGAGGTCCCGCCAGAACTCCGCGTCCGCGCGCAGCGTCTTCTCCAGGTCGAGGAGCGTCCACCACCGCGCGCCGCGCATCGCGTCCTGCGCGACGGTGCGGACGCGCGCGAGCTTGGACGAGTTCGTAGCGGAAGCCATGCCCCGAGGATTCCGTATCCTGCTGTACCCAGTCAACCCGGCCTGAAATTCAACACGCGACCCCGCTGTCCATCCGATGGTCTCGGCCTTTGCCTGAGGGAGCGGTGCCCTCCATGGTGACCGTCTCCCGCGACAGTGCAGGCCGATGGTTCGTGTCTATCCGGATCGAAGAGGTCATCCCTGCGCTTCCCGGGCGCAGCGAGGCGATCGGCGTCGACGCAGGTTTGACGAGCCTGCTCACGTTCTCCACCGGTGAGAAGATATCCAACCCGCGCCATGAGCGCACTGATCGGCAGCGCGTCAAGTCCCGTCAGCGGGACCTGACGCGCAAACAGAAGGGCAGCAAGAACTATCAGAAGGCACGGCTGAAACTCGCCCGTGCGCATGCGCGGATCGCGGACCGGCGCCTCGATGCCATGCACAAGCTCACCACTCGACTGGTTCGCGAAAACCAAGTGATCTGCGTCGAAGACCTGAACGTGCGTGGCATGCTGGGCAACCGCAAGCTGGCCAGGGCGATCGCCGATGCTTCGTGGGCGACGTTCCGTCGGCTGCTGGAGTACAAATGCGAGTGGTACGGGCGCGAGCTCGTCGCGGTCGACCGGTTCCTCCCGTCTTCCCGGACCTGCGCTGCATGCGGCTCCACCAGGGCCTCCATGCCGCTCGGAGTCCGGGTCTTCCGCTGCACCGACAAGGCGTGCGGAAACGTCGAGGACCGGGATGTCAATGCCGCAATGAACATTCTGGCCGCCGGGCTGGCGGTTGCAGCCTGCGGAGGCGGTGTCAGACCGAAGCGCTCCTAGCGCCGAGGCGACCGTCCATGAAACAGGAAACGCCCTTCAGTGATGAAGGACAATCTTTCGCAAGGAAGACGAGGCCAAGAGCGTAGTCACCGCGGGCGCGGGCGGAAAGGGCGTTGTGTCCGCGGCGGGAGGGCGCTAGAGTGAGCGGCATGATCCTTTAGAAGAGATACGGCCGCTGTGGGCGCGAGCGCCGACCGGCCGACCACGATGAGTGCGGCTTCCGCTGGAAGCCAGGCCATGAGACGTCGAGCAACGCTCCGTTTCGCGCTCACGTCTCTTCAAGCTCGACCCGAGAAGGGGATCCGCATGACTGAAACTCCCGAACCGCAGCAGGACGCCGCCGACGACGCGCCGCTCAACCGCGAGGAGCGCCGGGCGCTGGCCCGCGGCAAGAAGGCCGGCAAGGCCGGGCACCAGTCGATCGGCGACAAGAAGTCGAAGGTCCGCTCGCAGATGCCGAAGGGCGGGGTGGGCAAGTTCCAGCTCCCGACCAAGAACGGCTGAGTTCATTCAGAAGCGAAGCAGAGGCCGCCGGACCGCAGGGTCCGGCGGCCTCCGCCGTTCATTGCACTAGGTGATGCCGGAACTGGGAAATGACCTAGATCGCCTCGCAGGTCACCGTCGGCGTCGCCGCCGGGGCGGACCCGATGAAGCCGAACACCTCGCGGCTCTGCCCCGAGGCGACCGTGCCGTTCCAGCCCACGTCGGAGGCGGTGACGCCCGCGCCGGAGCTGGTGATCGCGGCGTTCCACGAGGACGTGATCCGGGTCGAGCCGGCCCACGTCCAGGTGAGCCGCCAGCCGTCCAGGGCCGCGCCGGTGGCGGTCACCGTGACCTTGCCCTGCCAGCCCGAGCCCCAGTCGCTGACCACGCCGATCACGGCCGTGCAGTCGCCGTCCGAGGGCCCGCCGGTGGTCGGGTTCTCCGAAGGCGAGGTGGTCGGGTCGGTCGGGTCCGGGTCGTCGCCGAAGACCGTGGCCCGCTCGGCCGTGTTCTGGATGCCGTTCGCGGAGGTGAAGACTCGCTGGCCCCACGTCGTCAGCGCCGACGGGTTGAAGCTGGTGGTCTGGTCGAGGTCGCCGCCGGTGTTGCCCGAGTAGGACCACGCCAGCCACCCGATGCCGCGGGCCTGCGCCTCCGACTGGATCGTCTCCCACGCGACCGTCTGGCCCTGGAAGGTGTCGCCGTACTCGCCGACGATGAGCGGGAGGTTCATCTCCTCGAACGCGTCGAAGTAGTCGATGACCGTCTGCGGGTTCGAGTAGACCGCGTACATGTGGATCGAGAACAGCGTGTTGCCGTCCTCGTCCGCGGCCGCGACGGTCTCCGCGTTGTCGCGCATGACGTTCTGCCAGTCCTGGCCCCAGTTCGGGGCGTCGACGACGAGCGTGTGCTCGAAGCCGATGGATCGCATCCGCTCGATCGCGTCCACGGTCTGCTGCGTCCACTGCTGCGGGTTGGTGTTGCCGACCGGCTCGTTGCCGATGTTGATGAGGACGTACGCCTCCTCGCCGTCGAGCACGCTGAACAGGCCCTGCCAGAAGGTCACGGCCTGATCCAGGGTGGCCGCGCCCGACTCCTCGCCGTAGCCGGTGGTGTCGTGGACTTCGAGCATGCAGATCAAGCGCTGCGCCTTGCACTCGTCGACGATCTGCTGGACCCGCGCTGCGGTGGAGACGCCCCAGTTGCGCTGGCCGGAGCCGAGGACGACGCGGACGGTGTTCGCGCCGAGGTCGGAGATCTCGCCGTAGCTGGCGAACTCGCCTTCGTACCAGACGTCGGGGTGGGAGGTGCCGCGCATGATGAACGGGTTGCCGTTCGCGTCGATGAGCTGCGTGCCGTCGATCGAGAAGCCGCCCTGCTGGGCGCCCGCCGGGACGAGCTGCCACAGCCCGCCGAAGGCGAGCGCTGTCGCGGCCAGTACGGCCATGAGCCATCTGCGCATCCGACGCCGTGCCGGGGCGGCGTCGGTCGTGCCGTGTTCCATGGTGATCCCATCTGTAGGTTCGGGTGAGAGGTGAATCGGTTCAGACCGACCTTCACATAGAGAACCATAAATATTGATGGGGTTCAAGACGTGCTTCGGATTTCCCCTTGCAGCGGCGATGCCGGATGCGGCGTCAGGCCCGCGCCGGTCCGGTGGAGGCGCGCGGGGAGAGCTGTGCGGGCAGGCACTGAACCGAGAAAGTGCGGTCGGCGTCCGGTTCGGCGCCGATGACCGACAGGAGCGCCTCGGCGCACTGCGAGCCGTAGGCGCTGATGTCGCGGGTCAGGGACGTGAGCGCGGGGTGGGTGAGGCGGCACAGCGGCGAGTCGTCCCACGCCACGATGGACAGGCGCCCGGGGACGTCGATGCCGAGTTCGTGCGCGACGCCGAGTCCGGCCACGGCCATGACGTCGTTGTCGTAGATGACCGCGGTGGGGCGCCCGGCCGAGGACAGCAGCCGCCTGGTGATGCGCGCGCCCTGCTCGCCGGTGTAGTCGCTGTGGAACGTCTCCATCGACTCCAGGCCCAGCCCGGCCGCGGTCTCGGCGTAGGCGTTGTCGCGGATCCCGGTGTGCAGCAGGTGCGCGAACCCGGCGACCCGCGCGATCCGCCTGTGGCCCAAGGCGTGCAGGTACCCCAGGATCTCGCGGCACGGCTCGGCGTCGTCGTGCCAGACCGCCGGGAGTCGCGCGCCCTCGATCGGCCCGCCCACGGCCACCGCGGGCAGCCCCAGGTCGGCCACGAAGTCGAGCCGCCGGTCCTCGGTGCCGACGTCGCACATGAGGACCCCGTCGACGCGGCGCTCGGCCCACCAGCGCCGGTAGACCTCCAGCTCCTCCTCGACGGTGTCGACGATCTGGAGCGTCAGGCCGAACGACCCGGCCGAGAGCGTCGCCTCGATGCCGCTGATGAGCTCCATGAAGTACGGCTCGATGCCGAGCGTGCGGGCCGAGCGGCGCAGCGCGATGCCGACCGCCTGCGCCGAGGACACCGACAGCGACCGGGCGGCCCGGTTGGGCACGAAGCCCATTTCGGCGGCGATCGCCAGGATCTTCGCGCGGGTGGCCGCGGAGACCCCGGGCCTGCCGTTGAGCGCGTAGGACACCGCGCCCTTCGACACGCCCGCCGCGGCGGCGATGTCGGCGATGGTCACGCGCCTGGTCATCGGCGGTCCTCTCGGGGGTGATCGGGGCGGCTGCCGGGGGGCTGGAGCGCCCGGCGGCGGTGAACCGGTTCAGCCGAGTTCTTCAATGTATCGACATGCATCATTTCAAACCGGCCGCGGCGGCGTCAACGGACCGACCGGGTCCGTGCGGGCGCGCCGGTCCGGGGCGCTTACGCGGTTCAGCCGGAGCAGGCGCGAGCTACGCTGCCGACTGTCGTGCTCTTCTCGTTCACGAGCGCGCCGCCAACGGCAACGCCCTCTCCGGAATCAAGGCATAGGACTAGGAGCTTCATTGAGCGCCAAGCGAACCCTGCACGAAGGCTGGACCGTCACCGGGGACCCCGGGGCGCCGCTCGCCGTCACCGCGATCCCGGCGGCGGTGCCCGGGGAGGTGGTCTCGGACCTCCTAGCCGCGGGCCTCGTCGGCGACCCGTACACCGACCGGGCGGAGCAGGAGCTCGCCTGGGTCGGCCGGCACGACTGGACCTACCGGACCAGCTTCGATTTCGAGGGCGGGGACTGGGACGGGGTGGACCTGGCGTTCGACGGGCTCGACACGGTCGCGCGCGTCTCGCTCAACGGCGCCGTCGTAGGCGAGACCGCGAACATGCACCGCCGCTACCGCTTCGACGCCCGCACCGCGATCCGCGAGGGCGCCAACGAACTCGAAGTGGCGTTCACCGCGCCGTACACGTACGCGGAGGCGCAGCGCGAGCGCCTGGGGGACCGGCCGAACGCGTACCCGGAGCCGGGGAACTTCATCCGCAAGGCCGCGTGCAACTTCGGCTGGGACTGGGGCCCGAACCTCGCGGGCGTCGGGATCTGGCGGCCGGTGCGGCTGGAGACGTGGCGGACCGCGCGGCTCGCCGAGGTCGTGCCGCACGTGTCGATCGAGGTGGCCGACGGCGCCGTCAAGGGCGTCGTCGAGTTCGCGGTGGACCTCCAGCGCGCCGGGGACGCGGACCTCGAACTCGTCTGCACCGCAGGCGATCAGACCACGACCGTGCGCGTCCCGGCGGGCACGGGGGCCGCGCGGGCCCGCGTCGAGGTCCCGAACCCGCGCGCGTGGTGGCCGCACAACCGCGGCGCCCAGTTCCTCTACGACGCCGCCGTGTCGCTGCGCTCGGGCGGCGAGGAACTCGACTCCTGGTCGCACCGGATCGGCTTCCGCAAGGTCGAACTCGACACCGAGCCCGACGAGGACGGCCGCCCCTACCAGCTGAAGATCAACGGCCGCCCCGTGTGGGTCAAGGGCGTCAACTGGATCCCCGACGAGGCCCTGTTCGGCCGCATCGACCCGGCGCGGATCGAGCGGCGGCTGCGCCAGGCCGTCGCGGCCGGGATCGACTACCTCCGCGTGTGGGGCGGCGGGGTCTACGAGTCCGAGGACTTCTACCGCCTCTGCGACGAACTCGGCCTCATGGTCGGCCAGGACTTCCTGTTCGCCTGCGCCGCTTACCCGGAGGAGGAGCCGTTCTGGTCCGAGGCCGAGGCCGAGGCCCGCGACAACCTCGCCCGCCTCGCCCCGCACCCGAGCCTGGTGACGTGGACGGGCAACAACGAGAACATCTGGGGCTGGCACGACTGGGACTGGCAGGAGCCGCTCGGCGATCTGACCTGGGGCGCCGGGTACTACCACGACCTGCTCCCGAAGCTCGTCTCCGAAGTGGACGGCACCCGCCCGTACTGGCCCGGCAGCCCCTACTCCGGTGCGCGCGAACTGCACCCGAACGAGCAGGCACACGGGTCGGTCCACATCTGGGACGTGTGGAACCGGGAGGACTACGCGCACTACCGGGACTGGAGGCCGCGGTTCGTCGCCGAGTTCGGCTACCAGGCGCCGCCGACGTGGGCCACGGTGCGGCGCATGACGACCGACGAGCCGCTCCGGGCCGAGACCCCGAACATGCTGTGGCACCAGAAGGCCGCCGACGGCCAGGCGAAGCTCCAGCGCGGCCTCGACGCGCACCTGCCGCCCGTGCGCGACTTCGACGACTGGCTGTACTTCACGCAGGTGAACCAGGCCAGGGCCGTGCGCCTCGGCATCGAGCACTTCCGCTCGCTCCAGCCGTACTGCACCGGATCGGTCGTGTGGCAGCTCAACGACTGCTGGCCGGTGACCTCGTGGGCCGCGATCGACGGCGAGGAGCGCCTCAAGCCGCTCTGGTACGCCCTCAAGGACGCCTACGCCGACCGGATCGCCACGTTCCAGCCCGAAGGCGACGGCGTGAAACTGGTGCTCGTCAACGACTCCGACAAGCCGTGGGGCTCGGTCGTGGGCTTCTGGAAGTGCACGCCGCAGGGCCGCATCAACGGCCGCGCGCTCCTGACGATCGGCGTCGCGGCGCGCGACACCGCCGAACTCGTCCTCACCGGCGAGGTCGCCCCCAAGCCCGGCGAGTTCCTGGTGACCGGCCGCGAGGACTTCCCGCGTGCGACCTGGTTCACCAAGGAGGACAAGGACATGGACTGGCCGACCGCCGAGTTCACGGCCGAGACCAGGCCCGTCCCCGGCGGCGTCGAAGTGAAGGTCACCGCCGAGACCGTCCTGCGCGACCTGTGTCTCTTCCCCGACCGTCTCGACCCGGCTGCGACGGTCGACAAGGCGCTCCTCACGCTCATCCCCGGCGAGGAGGCCGTGTTCACCGTGACCAGCGAGGCCATCGCGGCATCAGCGGCACTCACGGCCGCCCTCACGTCGAAGCCCGTGCTGCGCGCGATCAACGACTGACCGTTTCTGCTGCGCGGGCGGCCCTGGCCGCCCGCGCATCCGCATGCTGAGATCGAAAACGGGCCGATACGCGGCATTCGAGTAGAGTGTCTGCGACCGGCCCGGCCCGACCGCCCCTCCCGCCCCACCGGAGGACCGTGCGCCGCCCCGCACAACAGAAACGGTCCCCGATGATCCAACGCATCAGCGCCTTCACCGGCACCTGGCTGCCCGCCATCGTCCTCGCCGCCGCCGCGCTCGCCTTCGCGACGCCGAGCACCTTCGCGCCGCTCGGCGGCATCGTCACCTACCTGCTCATGATCATCATGCTGGGCATGGGGATGACCCTCCGCCCCGCCGACTTCACGATCATCGGCCGCCGCCCCTGGCCCGTGATCCTCGGCGTCATCGCCCAGTACCTCGTCATGCCCCTGGTCGGCTACGGCCTCGCCCGCGCCTTCGACATGGAGCCGATGCTCGCCGTCGGCATGATCCTCGTCGGTGCCGCGCCCGGCGGCACCGCCTCCAACGTCATGGTCTACCTGTCCAAAGGGGATACTGCGCTGTCGGTGGCGATGACCTCCGTCTCCACCCTCCTCGCGCCGCTCCTCACCCCGGTCCTGGTCCTGTGGCTCGCCGGGGAGTTCCTGCCCGTCGACGCCGGGGCCCTCCTCGTCTCGATCCTCCAGATCGTGCTCGTCCCGGTCGTGGTCGGACTCCTCCTGCGCCGCTTCGCGACCCGCTTCGTCGAGAAGGTCATCGACGCCCTGCCGCTCGTGTCGGTCGTCGGCATCACCCTCGTCGTGATGGCCGTCGTGGCGGGCAGCGCCGACGCCCTCCTCGAAGTCGGCGCGCTCGTGCTGCTCGCCGTCGTCCTCCACAACGGGTTCGGCCTCGGTCTCGGCTACGCCCTCGCGAAGCTCGGCCGCCTGCCGGTCACCGGCCGCCGCGCCGTCTCCATCGAGGTCGGCATGCAGAACTCCGGGCTCGCCGCGGCGCTGGCGACCGCGCACTTCAACCCCGTGGCGGCCCTGCCCGCGGCGGTGTTCTCGGTGTGGCACAACATCTCCGGCTCGCTCCTGGCCGGGTACTGGTCCCGCCGCCCGGCCCGCGATGCGGAGCCGGTGCCCGAGGACGCCGCGTCCTGAGCGCAAGGAAACGGCCCCGCCCAGTCCCGGGCGGGGCCGTTTCGCATGCGTCTCTTAGGAGTTCTCGGCGCCTTCCTCAAGGGCCGCTTCGCTCGCCTCCGGCGTCGGGACCGGGCCGATGCCGCCGACGACCGGCTCGTTCGGCTCGGGCTCCGGCTCCTCCTTGACGGGCATGGGGAGCGACCGGGAGATCCGCAGGCTCGTCTGGACCAGGTCCCAGCCGAGCGGGAGCGCGGTGCCGTCGGGCAGGTCGAGGTCCAGCGCGAGGTCGTCGGCGAGGCCGGCCTGCTTGGCGAGCTTGACGACGACCGGGTGCGCGGAGCGGTTCGGGGCGTAGCACCACTTGGGGGCCGCCAGGCCGAAGTCGCGGGCGAGCATGACCGCGGCGACCGCGGCCGGGCCGTCGACGAGCATCGCCGTCGAACGGGTGGCCGCGGTGAAGATCGCGGCGGCCATCGCGCCGAGCTGGGCGCCGCCGAGGCGCGCGATGAGCTCCTGCGGGCTGCGCTTGAAGCCGCGGTTGAACGCGAGGTGGTCGCGCAGGGCCGAGACGCGGCCCATCCATGCGGCGTCGAAGACCGAGCCGCCGGGGGCGTGGAGCTGCGGCTGGAAGTTGGTGATCTCGTCCTTCGCGATGAACGAGCAGACCGCGACGGACGCGGTCACCGCGCCCGCGCCGAGCCCGGAGATGAGGAGCACGTCGGCGCCCTCGTCGATCGCGCGGTCGGCGGTCTCGCGGCCCAGGCGCAGCGCCTCGTCCAGCTCGGTGTCGTCGAGGAGCGGGCCCTCGCGGCCCTCGCTGGCGCCGGTGCGGACCACCGTGAGCGGCAGCCCGGAGCGGGCGGCCTGCTCGGCGAGGGGGCCCTCGCCGCGTTCGAGGGCCGCGGCCTGCTCGTCGACGGGCGCGTAGTCCCCGGCGTCCCAGTTCTCGGGGTACTCGCCCGCGAACAGGAGCATCCGCGGTGCCGTGAACGGCTCGGGGGCGTCGGTGGCCTGCATGCGGGCGGCCCAGCCGACCGCGGCCTGGAGGCGGCCGAGGCCCGACCCTTCGATGAGCGCGTCCTGGAGCCGCGCGTTCGCGCGGGTCGTCCACACCCCGTTGGGGAACTTCGCTTTCAGCTCGGCGAGGGGCCCGGCGTCGGTCGTCTGTGTCACGGCACAAGGCTAGCGCGGGGGCGGTGGGGCACAATTGCCAAGTGACCACCATCGAGTTCGCCAAAGGGCACGGCACCGGCAACGACTTCGTGATCGTGCCCGACCCCGAGGACGCCTTGCCGCTGAAGGACGCCCAGGTCGCGCTGATGTGCGACCGCCGCTTCGGCATCGGCGGCGACGGCCTGCTGCGCGTGGTCCCCTCCGAGGACCCGGCCGCCGAGTGGTTCATGGACTACCGGAACGCCGACGGCTCGATCGCGGAGATGTGCGGCAACGGCGTGCGCGTCTTCGTGCGCTACCTCCTCGACAAGGGCCTCGCGGAGGGCCCGGAGGTCGCCGTGGCGACCCGCGCCGGGATCAAGACCGTGACGGTGGCGGGGGATGAGCTGCGCGTCGACATGGGCGCGGCCGAGTTCGGCGCGGTCTCGCAGGCGTCGGTGGAGGGCTTCACGTGGCCCGGCCAGGCCGTCTCGATGGGGAACCCGCACCTGGTGTGCCACCTCGGGGACGAGGCCGAGCTGGAGGCCCTGGAGCTGTTCCACCAGCCGCGCTACGACGCGGCGCTGTTCCCCGACGGCGTGAACGTCGAGTTCGTGACCGGCACCGCCCCGCACGTGCGCATGCGCGTCCACGAGCGCGGCGTCGGCGAGACCGCCTCGTGCGGCACGGGCGCGTGCGCGGTCGGCGCGGTCGCCCTGCGCCGCGCCGGGCTCGACACGGGCGTGTGCAGAGTGGACGTCCCCGGCGGGACCCTCACGATCGAGGTTACCGCGGACACCCTGTTCATGACGGGCCCGGCCGTGATCGTGGCCGAGGGCGCCTTCCGCCTCTAGAACGACAGAAGCCCTGGGAGCCGAAGGATCCCAGGGCTTCTTGGTGCTGCTACCGCATCACGCGCTTGACCGCCGCCGCGACCGCCGGGGCCACGTTCGGGTCGAAGACGCTCGGGACGATGTAGGTCGCGTTGACCTTGTCCTCGCCGACGCAGTCGGCGATGGCCGTGGCCGCCGCGAGCGCGGCGTCGTCGTTCCAGTCGCGGGCCTGCGCGTCGAGGAGCCCGCGGAACACGCCGGGGAAGGCGAGCACGTTGTTGATCTGGTTCGGCTGGTCCGACCGGCCGGTCGCCACGATCGCCGCGTACCGGGCCGCCTCGGTGGGGGAGATCTCCGGGTCCGGGTTCGCGAGCGCGAACACGATCGGGTCCTTCGCCATCTTCGCGACGTCGGAGCCCTTGAGGATGTTCGGGGCGCTCACGCCGATGAAGATGTCGGAGCCCTCGACCGCGCCGGAGAGGTCCCCGGAGTAGTCGCCCTTGTTGAAGTGCTCGCCGAGCCACTTCCACGTCTCGTTCTCGCACTCCATGCCGGAGTGCAGGGCGCCGTCGCGGTCGACGGGGATGATGTCGCCGATGCCGGCCTTCTCCAGCAGCCGCATGATCGCGGTCCCGGCGGCGCCGCAGCCGACGACGGTGGCGCGCACGTCCTTGAACTCCTTGCCGACGACGCGGAGGGCGTTGGTGAGGGCGGCGAGGACGACGATCGCGGTGCCGTGCTGGTCGTCGTGGAAGACGGGGATGTCGAGGCGCTCGCGCAGGCGGGCCTCGATCTCGAAGCAGCGGGGGGCGGCGATGTCCTCCAGGTTGATGCCGCCGTAGGTGGGGGCGAGGGCGGCGACGATGTTGACGATCTCGTCGGTGTCCTGGGTGTCGAGGCACACCGGCCAGGCGTCGACGTCGCCGAACTTCTTGAACAGGGCCGCCTTGCCCTCCATGACGGGCATCGCGGCGGCAGGGCCGATGTTGCCGAGGCCGAGGACGGCGGAGCCGTCGGTGACGACGGCGACGGTGTTGCGCTTGATGGTGAGGCGGCGGGCGTCGTCGGGGTTCTCGGCGATGGCCATGCAGACGCGGGCGACGCCGGGGGTGTACGCCATGGACAGGTCGTCGCGGTTGCGCAGGGGCACCTTGGGGGCGACCTCGATCTTGCCGCCGAGGTGCATGAGGAAGGTCCGGTCGGAGACCTTCTTGACGTCGAAGTCCGGCATGGATTCGAGGATGTGCGTGACCTGCTCGGCGTGCGAGGCGTCGGAGGTGTCGCAGGTGAGGTCGACGGTCATCCGCTTGTTGTCGGAGCCGACGACGTCGAGTGCGGTGACGATGGCCCCGGCCTGGCCTACGACGGTGGCGAGGCGTCCCGCGGCGCCCGGGTCGGCCGAGAGGGCCAGCCGGACGGTGATCGAGAACCCTGCGCTGGGAAGACGGGCAGTGCTCATGCCGCTCCTTTGATGTGCACTTCGTTGTGGACCAGTTGCCGGATGCTTGAATGATGCCACTGTTCGGGACGCCGCCGCCTGGGCCCTGCGCTGGGCCGGGCCCCGCCACAGCGCCCCGGAGCGGCAGGGATCGACGCCGTTCGCTGTGCGCGATATCGGCTCGCCTCCGGGGGCGGCGCGTGTCAAGCTTGTGGTGATGCACGAACCTTTTGAGAACACCCGAGAAGACTTCTCCTCCGACGCCCCCTCGACGGGCGAACTGGACCTGGAGGCGCGCCAGGCGCTGCGGCGCGTCGCCGGTGTCGCCTCCACGGAGCTCGAAGACGTCACCGACGCCGAGTACCGGCGGCTGCGCCTGGAGCGCGTCGTCCTGGTCGGCGTCTGGACCGAGGGCACCATCGAGGACGCCGAGAACTCCCTCGACGAGCTCGCGCAGCTCGCGGAGACCGCGGGCTCCGAGGTCGTCGACGGCCTGATCCAGCGCCGCTCCAAGCCCGACGCGGGCACGTTCATCGGCTCCGGCAAGGTCAAGGAGCTGAAGGACGCGGTGGAGGCGCTGGGCGCCGACACCGTGATCGCCGACGGCGAGCTGTCGCCGGGCCAGCTGATCGCCCTTGAGAAGGCCGTGAACGTGAAGGTCATCGACCGCACGGCGCTGATCCTCGACATCTTCGCGCAGCACGCGAAGAGCGCCGAGGGCAAGGCCCAGGTCGAGCTGGCGCAGCTCCAGTACCTGCTGCCGCGCCTGCGCGGCTGGGGCGACGCGATGAGCCGCCAGGGCGGCTCGAACGGCGGCGTGGGCCTGCGCGGCCCCGGTGAGACGAAGCTGGAGACCGACCGGCGGCGCATCCGCGCGAAGGTCGCGAAGCTGCGCCGGGAGCTCGCGAAGCTCACGGTCACCCGCGAGACGAAGCGCGACTCGCGCACCCGCAACCGGGTGCCGGGTGTCGCGATCGCCGGGTACACGAACGCCGGGAAGTCGAGCCTGCTCAATGCGCTCACGGGCGCGGGCATCCTCGTGCAGGACGCGCTGTTCGCGACCCTCGACACGTCGACGCGGCGCTCGCGCACGGCCGAGGGCCGGGAGTACACGGTGACCGACACGGTCGGCTTCGTGCGGCACCTGCCGCACCAGCTCGTGGAGGCGTTCCGCTCGACCCTCGAAGAGGTCGCCGAGTCGGACCTGGTGGTCCACGTGATCGACGGCTCGCACCCGGACCCGCTCGGCCAGGCCGAGGCGGTCCGCGAGGTGCTCGCCGAGGTCGGCGCCGAGGAGATCCCGGAGCTGGTCGTGGTCAACAAGCTCGACCTGGTCGACCCGGACACGATGCTCCAGCTGCGCTCGGACTGGCCCGACGCGGTGTTCGTGTCGGCGCATTCGGGTGAGGGGATCGACAAGCTCCGTGACGCGATCGAGCAGGCGCTGCCGCAGCCGGACACGGAGCTGACGGTCTGCATCCCTTACGTCAGAGGCGATCTCGTGTCGCGACTGCGGTCGCGCGGCGAGGTGCTCACCACTGAACACCGAGGTGACGGCACGGTCATCACGGCCCGTGTGGACGACCGGCTGGCCGGTGAATTGCGAGCGTTCGTCCTGGAAAAGGACTGAATCGCAGTGGTCCTGAACATGTCTCATGGGGGTCCCCGCGCTGACATGGCGTGTTCTGGAACACTTGCGTGATGCGAGAGCGCCGTGTGGGCCGTCGGCCCCTGCCTGCGCGGCTCGTCGCCGGGACGGCCGGAGTGCTGGTCCTGGCCACGGCCGCGTCCCCCGTCTTCGCCCAGGATGAAGAGTCCGGCGGCGAGGTGCTGTGCAATCTCCACGGCACTCAGGCCCCCGCGGGCATCGCCGCCGCCGCTGACGGCGACGGCTGGTGGATCGTGTCCGGCGGCACCGAGCAGGACGCGACCCTGTCGGTGGACCGGACCGGCGCGGACTGCAACGTGCGCCCCGCGGACGAGGCGTGGATCGACCACCAGCCCCGCGACCCGCAGGCGCTGGTCCTCGACAACGAGAACGGCGAGTACCTGTGGGTCGGCGACATCGGCGACGGCGCCAACCGCGAGTGGCTGACGCTGAACCAGCTCGACCTGAACGACCTCCCCAACAGCGCGGTCTGGCGCTACGTCTTCCCCGACGGGCCCCAGGACGTCGGCACGTTCCTGCTCCTGCCGGGCAAGAAGCCGCTGTTCGTGACCGCGGACGCGGGCGAGGCCACCCTGTACTCGCCTCCCGGCGACAACCAGGAGGAGAACACCCCGCTCGACGAGGTCGGCACGGTCGCCCTCCCCGACGGCGGCACGGTCTCCGGCGGCGCCCTGAACGCCGACGGCTCGAAGGTCGCGCTGCGCACCGAGGGCAACGTCTACGAGTGGACCGTCGAGGGCGGCGACGTGCTCGCGGCCCTGGGCGGGGAGCCAGTGGCGACGCCGGTCGCCGACTCCGGCCAGGCCGAGGGCCTCACCTACGACGCCGACGGCAACTTCATCACTCTCGCCTCGGAGGACAACGACGGCTCGTTCGGCACCGTCACCCAGTACGCGCCCGCCGCACCGGTCGCCGAGGAGGAGACCTCCGGCGGCGACGACGAGGCCGCGCCCGCCTCCGGCGACGACGGCAAGAGCCTCGTCGACCGGATCCTGGACCTGGGCTTCGGCACGATCGTGAAGATCCTCGCGGCCATCGCGATCCTCGGCATGCTCGTCATGGTCCTGGGCATCGTGGTGATCCGCAAGCACCGCAAGGCGAACGGCGACGGCAAGGACGAGGACGACGAGCTCGGCTTCGCCGCCGAGGAGCCCCCGCGCGGGCGCAGGGAGTCGTCCTTCCTCGCCGACGACGACCCTGTCGACCTGGGGATCGACTCCGGCCAGCCCGACCCGGACCTGGGGGAGGTCGCCCGCGGCAACGTGTACGGCGGCGCCCGCCAGGAGCCGAGCGGCAACGTCTACGGTGGCGGCGGCCAGCAGGCCCGCCCCGAGCCGCAGGGCGGCGTCTACGGCGGCGGCGCGCGCCAGGAGCCGTCCGGGAACGTCTACGGCGGCGGAGGCGGCCAGCCGCCGCAGGGCCGCCCCCCGCAAGGCGGCCGCCAGGAGCCCCAGTACGGGGCGTTCGAAGGCGGCGGCCACGGCAGCGTCTACGACAACGCCGGGCCCGGCCAGTCCTTCGCCGCCCGCCCGGAGCCCTCCGGGAACGTCTACGGTGCCGGAGGCGGCGGGGGCCAGCAGCCGCCGCGGCGCGAGCCCACCGGCAACATGTACGGCGCCGGAGGCGGCCGGCAACAGCAGCAGCGCCCGCAGGGCGGGGTCTACGGCGCCGGAAACGCCGAACGGACCCCTGACGCCGATGACGGCTACTGGGGCCCGCCTGAAAGCGGCACGACTTACGGTCGAAACCGCTAGGCGCACAATGTAGTTGGCGTTCGAGTACTGATTCCGCCGTCGCGCTAGATCTTGCGGAGCACCGCGACCACGCGGCCGAGGATCTCGGCCTCCGAGGCGTCGATGGGGTCGTACAGGGCGTTCGCCGGGAGCAGCCACGGCTTGCCGTTCTTGCGCTTCCAGGTCTTCACGGTGGCCTCGCCGTCGATCATCGCGGCCACGATCTCGCCGTTGAGCGCGTCGGGCTGCTGGCGCACCACGACCCAGTCGCCGTCGGTGATCGCGGCCTCGGTCATCGAGTCGCCCTTGACGCGCAGGAGGAAGTGGACGCCCTCGCCCACGAACTCCGCGGGCAGGGGCATGACGTCGTAGTCGCGCTCCTCGGCCAGGATCGGCTGCCCCGCGGCGATCTCGCCGACCATCGGGACGTACCGGGGCCGCGGGTGCTGGGAGCAGGTCTGGACGCCGCCCGGCGTGGACTGGCGCACCCCCACCGCGCGCGGCCGTCCGGCCAGGCGGTTGAGGTAGCCCTTCCGTTCGAGCTGCTTCATCTGGTACGCGACGGACGACGCCGAGGCGAGTCCGACCTCCGCACCGATCTCGCGGACGCTCGGGGGGTAGCCCTTGTTGTTGATGAACTCCTCGATGTATTCGAGGACTTGCTGCTGCCGACGCGTCAACTTGCGCGTTTTCGGCCGGGATGTCGTGGTCTCGCTAGCCACAGGAGGCTCCTGTAAGACAAATGGGACGGTATGTCTGATTCCGACAATGTAACTCACGTGCAGGTTCTAGTCAAACATTCGTGCGACGTCGGCGTGTCGCCGCGCTGGTAGGAATGTGTTTCGGGGCGTATTCACCCGAACGGGTGAACGATAATACGCGGCAGCCTGGTTGACTGCATGTCCCGGGGTGTCCGGTCTCCGGTGCTCGCGAGTCGCCGTTCTGCGCTATTCTTGGCACTAGATCTTGTGGTGTGTTGTATCGTCTCTCACTAGGTGTTGGGGTTCCCGCACCCGCCGGGATGGCGAGGGGGCAGACTGTCCCTCCCGGCGCGACGGCCGGGCCGCCCGACGGTGTCGGTGGTCCGCGAGACGATGGTTGTGAGAAGGAGACTAGCGATATGCGATGCCCTTACTGTCGCCATCCCGACAGTCGCGTGGTCGATTCGCGCGAGGCGGAGGACGGCAAGATCATCCGCCGCCGCCGGGTCTGCCAGGAGTGCGAGAAGCGCTTCACCACCGTCGAGGAGTCCATCCTCGCCGTCGTCAAGCGCTCAGGGGCCACCGAGCCGTTCAGCCGCGGGAAGGTCGCCAGCGGCGTCCTCAAGGCCTGCCAGGGCCGTCCCGTGGACGCCGACGACGTCGCGAAGCTGGCCCAGGCCGTCGAGGACGAGATCCGCTCGACCGGCGCCGCCGAGGTCCCCGCCCACGAGGTGGGCCTCGCGATCCTCAAGCCGCTCCGCCAGCTCGACGAGGTCGCCTACCTGCGCTTCGCCAGCGTCTACCAGGACTTCGAGTCCCTGGAGGACTTCGAGGCCGCCATAGCCCAGCTCCGCGAGGAGCACGCCGCCCGCAACGGCGGCTAGCGCACCACCCTCAGAACATCCGATTCCCATGACCAGGCATGAGCAGACAGGGGCGAGGAACATGCCGAAGACCACCAAGGCCGCAGCGACGACCACCAGGACCGCCAAGAAGACCACCGGGCCCGCGGAGAAGGGCCTCACGGTCGAGCGCGTCTTCACGACCGCCGGCGTCCACCCGTACGACGAGGTCGAATGGGAGCAGCGCGACGTCGTCATGACGAACTGGCGCGACGGCTCGATCAACTTCGAGCAGCGCGGCGTCGAGTTCCCGGAGTTCTGGAGCCAGAACGCCACCCAGATCGTCACCTCGAAGTACTTCCGCGGCGCCCTCGGCACCCCGCAGCGCGAGACCGGCCTCAAGCAGGTCATCGACCGCGTCGTCCACGCCTACCACGTGGCGGGCGAGAAGCACGGCTACTTCGCGACCGCGGAGGACGCGCAGGTCTTCGCCGACGAGCTCACCTGGCTCCTGCTCCACCAGTACTTCAGCTTCAACTCCCCGGTCTGGTTCAACGTCGGCACCGCCGCGCCCCAGCAGGTCTCCGCGTGCTTCATCCTCAGCGTGGACGACACCATGGAGTCGATCCTCGACTGGTACAAGGAAGAGGGCATGATCTTCAAGGGCGGCTCCGGCGCCGGGGTCAACCTCTCCAAGATCCGCGCCTCCGCCGAGCTGCTCTCCTCCGGCGGCAACGCCTCCGGCCCGATCAGCTTCATGCGCGGCGCCGACGCCTCCGCGGGCACCATCAAGTCCGGCGGCGCCACCCGCCGCGCCGCGAAGATGGTCGTCCTCGACGTCGACCACCCCGACATCGAGGCGTTCATCGACACCAAGGCCCGCGAAGAGGACAAGATCCGGGCCCTGCGCGACGCCGGCTTCGACGTCGACCTCGGCGGCGAGGACATGTTCTCGGTCCAGTACCAGAACGCCAACAACTCCGTGCGCGTCTCCGACGTGTTCATGAAGGCCGTCGAGGAGGGCACCGACTACGCCCTCACCGCCCGCCAGACCGGCGCCGAGATCGAGCGCCGC
The DNA here is from genome assembly GCF_003002955.1 of Glycomyces artemisiae. GTDB lineage: Bacteria > Actinomycetota > Actinomycetes > Mycobacteriales > Micromonosporaceae > Glycomyces > Glycomyces artemisiae. Next base: position 120,941 of record NZ_PVTJ01000006.1, on the reverse strand, counting down.
GACGCCCGCGCCGTGTTCCGCCGCATGGCCCAGGCCGCGTGGGAGTGCGCCGACCCGGGCATCCAGTACGACGACATCATCAACGACTGGCACACCAACCCGAACACGGACCGCATCTACGCGTCCAACCCGTGCTCGGAGTACATGAGCCTCGACGACTCCTCGTGCAACCTCGCCAGCCTCAACCTCATGAAGTTCCTCGGCGATGACGGCTCGTTCGACGTCGACCGCTTCACCAAGGCCGTCGAGTTCGTCATCACCGCCATGGAGATCTCGATCTCCTTCGCGGACTTCCCGACCGAGAAGATCGGCGAGACCACCCGCGACTACCGCCAGCTCGGCATCGGCTACTCGAACCTGGGCGCCCTGCTCATGACCTCGGGCTACGCGTACGACTCCGACGAGGGCCGCGCCCTGGCCGCCGCCATCACCGCGCTCATGACCGGCGTGTCCTACCGCCGCTCCGCCGAGATCGCCGGGGCCGTCGGCCCCTACGCCGGGTACGAGCGCAACGCCGAGCCGCACCAGCGCGTCATGGCCAAGCACGCCGCGGCCGCCGACGCGGTCGAGACGTTCGGCGACGTCGACGCCACCGTCCTCGAAGCCGCGAAGGCCGAGTGGGCCAAGGGCAACGAGATCGGCGCCGTCAACGGCTGGCGCAACGCCCAGGCCTCGGTGCTCGCGCCGACCGGCACCATCTCGTTCATGATGGACTCCGACACCACCGGCATCGAGCCGGACCTCGCCCTCGTCAAGCACAAGAAGCTCGTCGGCGGCGGCTCCATGGAGATCGTCAACCAGTCCATCCCGCGCGCGCTCACCCGCCTCGGCTACAACGCGGACGACCGCCAGGCCATCGTCGACTACGTCGCCGAGCACGGCCACGTCGTCGGCGCCCCGGCCCTGCGCGAGGAGCACTACCCGGTGTTCGACTGCGCCATGGGCGAGCGCGCCATCGCGCCGATGGGCCACGTGCTCATGATGGCCGCGGTCCAGCCGTTCCTGTCGGGCGCGATCTCCAAGACCGTGAACCTGCCCGAGTCGGCCACCGTCGAGGACATCGAGGAGGTCTACTTCCAGGGCTGGAAGCTCGGCCTCAAGGCCCTCGCGATCTACCGCGACAACTGCAAGGTCGGCCAGCCGCTCTCCGCGAAGAAGAAGGAGATCGACAAGGCCGTCGAGGAGGCCGTGGAGCAGGCCGTCGAGACCATCGCCGTGCACGGCCCGGTCCGCCGCAAGCTCCCCAAGAAGCGCCCGAGCCAGACCATCTCGTTCTCGGTCGGCGGCGCGGAGGGCTACATGACCTCCTCGTCCTACCCCGACGACGGCCTCGGCGAGGTCTTCCTCAAGATGTCCAAGCAGGGCTCGACCCTCGCTGGCGTCATGGACGCCCTGTCGGTGTCCATCTCGATCGCCCTCCAGTACGGCGTGCCGCTGGAGAAGTACGTCGAGAAGTTCACCAACATGCGCTTCGAGCCCGCCGGCATGACCGACGACCCGGACATCCGCATGGCCTCGTCGGTGGTCGACTACATCTTCCGCCGCCTGGCCCTGGACTACCTGCCGTACGAGGAGCGCGCCGCCATCGGCATCCTCACCACGGCCGAGCGCACCGCCGAGCTCAACGGCGAGGACCCCGCCAAGGTCTCGCAGCCGGAGGTCGACCTCGACGCGCTCCGCGCCTCGGCCCCCATCGAGGAAGCGGTGGCCGAACGCGTCCAGATCGAGTCCAAGCCCTCGCGCCTGGACATCCTCACCTCGGCCCAGGCCCGCAGCGCCGACGCGCCGCTGTGCATGAACTGCGGCACGAAGATGCGCCCCGCGGGCTCCTGCTACGCCTGCGAGGGCTGCGGCGCGACCAGCGGTTGCAGCTAAGCATCGATTGACGTGAGAGGGGTCGTTCCGCACCCGCGGAGCGGCCCCTTTCGCGTGGTCTGATCCGCTTGTGTCCCATAGGCCCAGGCGTTCGCGTCCAGCGCACGCTGGCACAACGGCAATAGAATGGTGGTTACCGCCCGCCCCTCGCTTCCCGGAGGCATCAATGCAGCCCTTGGCTCCCGGCGATCCCGAACGGATCGGTCCCTACCGGACCATCGCCGAACTCGGCCGCGGCGCCATGGGCCGCGTGTTCCTCGCCAGTGCCCCCGACGGCCGCCCCGTGGCCGTCAAGCTCATCGCGGCCGCGCTCATCCAGGATGAGGAGTTCCGGGCCAGGTTCCGCCGCGAAGTGGACGCCTCGAAGCAGGTCGCGGGCGCGTACACGGCCTCGGTGCTCGACGCCGGGCCCGACGACCAGGTCCCGTGGCTCGCCTCCGAGTTCCTGCTGGGCCCCAACCTGAAGGACGTCGTGGAGTCGTCCGGGCCGCTGCCGGAGGCGGCCGTGCTGCGCCTCGCGGCTGGGCTCGCGTCGGCGCTGGCCGCGATCCACAAGGCCGGGATGGTCCACCGGGACCTGAAGCCCGCCAACGTGATCCTGGCCGCGGACGGACCGCGGGTGATCGACTTCGGGATCGCGCGCGCCGCCGACGGGATCACCGACACGAACCTGACGAAGACCGGTGGCGTCATCGGCACGCCCGGGTTCATGTCGCCCGAGCAGGCCGAGTCCGGGACGGTCTCGGCCGCGTCGGACGTGTTCTCGCTCGGCTCGGTCCTGGTGCTCGCCGCGACCGGCACGAGCCCGTTCACGGGCGCCTCGACGCTGGAGACGCTGAACAACGTGGTCCGGTCGCAGCCGGACCTGTCGGCGCTGTCGCCGCGCGTGCGCGCGATCGCCGAGCGGTGCCTCATCCGCCTCCCCGGCGCGCGCCCCACCCCCGCGGAGCTGATGTCGCTCATCGGCCCTGTGGCGCCCTCTACGCGCCCGTGGCCGGACGCGGTGAACGCACTCGCGGAGCGCCAGCGCTGGGAGCTGTCGAGCCTCCTGGGGGACTCGGGCGTGCCCTCGACGCTCGTCGACAGCGCCGCCCCGACGGGCCCGCCGCCGACGCCGAACGCGCCGACGTCGGTGTTCGACTCGCCGTACCCGGGCGCGGTGCCCGGCGGCGAGCCCCCGGCGCCGAGCACGGCGTTCCCGATGTCCGCGCCGCCCGCCTCGCCGGTGACCTCGGTGCCGTACGCGCAGCCGGGGTCCTACTCGGCGCCCCCGCAGTCCCCGGCGCCGGGCTATGCGCCCGGGCAGGTCTCGCCTGGCCAGTACCCGGCCGGGCAGCCGACGATGCAGTACACGGCGCCGCAGCAGACGGCCCCGCAGTACACCGCTCCGCAGCAGGCGGGGCAGTTCGGGCCGCCGCAGTACCCGGGCCAGCCGCCGGCGTACGGGGCGCCGCCGCCGTTCGGGCAGCCGCAGAAGTCGAACGCGACGGCCGTGGGCGTCACGGTGATCGCGGCGATCCTCGCGATCGCGCTCATCGGGGGCCTGGTGTGGTTCCTCAACGGCGACGGGGGCGACCCGGGGGGCGACGACGACCCGACCGGGGCGATCTCGCAGAACGACCCTGACGACCTGGAGACCTCGGACCCCGACGACCCCGAGACGACCGAGCCCGACGAGGAGACCACGGCCGCCTCGGGCGGGTGGACGGAGGTCTACTCCGACTACCCGATCACGCTGACGACGACGTTCGACGAGAACTCGACCTGCGAGTACGCGATGGTCGACTTCGACGACATCACCACGACCGGCTCGATCTACGTCGAGTACCTCACCGACGACGCGGCGGCGTCCTACACGGACCTGGTCCTGAACCCGTGCGACATCGACTACTCGACGAACACGGGCCTGACCAGCTACCTGTACACGCCCACGGGGATCTCCGGGACGTTCTTCGACGCCTCGGTGACCCCGGAGGACTGCTGGGCGGAGATCGACGGGTCGTACCCGGAGCTGTACTGGACGATCGACCCGTGGGACCCGGGCTCGGCGCCGCTGACCGAGGGCATGAGCCTGTGCATGTACACCGACAAGCTCCAGATCGTGGTCGCCGACGTCACATCGGTGGTGCCGGAGGACTCCTCGGCCTGGATGAAGGTGGAGTTCACGGCGGCGGTGTACGCGCCGGCCTAGCTTTTTCAAGCACGACCGTGCTATTTTGAGGACGTGCGGAAAGGCGAACTCACCAGGCAGGCCATCCTCGACGTCGCGGTCCGGATGGCCAGGTACTCGGGGCTGTCCGGGCTGACCATCGGGTCGCTCGCGGCCGCCGCCGACATGTCCAAGTCCGGCGTGTACGCCCACTTCAAGTCCAAAGAGGCCCTTCAGCTCGCCTGCATGGAGCGCAACAGCGAGCAGTTCAGCGAGGAGGTCGTGCGCCCCGCGCTGAAGAAGCCGCGCGGGACGACCCGGCTCCAGGCCGTGGTCGAGCACTGGATGGCCTGGTACGCGCGCCCGGGCGGCTGCCTGTTCCTGGCCGCCGCCGCCGAGTTCGACGACCTGCCCGGCCCCGTGCACGACCGCATGGTGGCCGAGCAGCGCCTGATGCTCGACTCGCTCGCCCGGATCGCCTCGACGGCGGTCGCCGAAGGCGAGCTCGACGAAGACACCGACGTCTTCCAGGTCGCGCAGGAGGTCTTCGGCATCCTGCTGTCCTACAACTGGATGAGCCGCATCCTGTCCTATCCCGACGCCGCCGACCGCGCTTGGGCGGCGTTCCACCGGCTGATCGACAGTCACCGTTCTTGACCAGGAAGGCCACGCACCCATGGCGTCCACCACCCAGAGCTCCGGCTCGTCAAATAAAAGCACGACCGTTCGTGCTCCTTGGTACCTCCGCTCCGCCTTCACCGCCGCCGAGCGCGTCGCGCCGGGTCCGGCCGCGAAGTTCCTGTGCGAGATGTGGTTCCGCCTCCCCGCGGGACCCGACAAGCGCCTGCGCGGCGAGGCCCCCGCGGGGTCCTCGGTCTTCGAGCTCGAATGCCTCGGCACGACCGTCTGGGGCTACGACTGGGGCGAGGGCCCCCTCGTCTACCTCGTGCACGGCTGGGGCGGCTCGACCGGCGACTTCAAGTTCATCGCCGCGAACCTCGTCGCCTCCGGCTTCCGCGTGGTCGCCTTCGACGCGCCCAGCCACGGCAACTCCGGGGCGGGCCCGTGGGGCGACCGGCACGCCAACGGCATGCACCTGGTCGACGCGATGAGCGCGGTCCACGAGAAGTTCGGCACGCCGTACGCGGTCGTGGGCCACTCCATGGGCTGCCTCAGCGCCGTCCACGGGATGCTCGCGAACGGGGAGGACCTCGCGGCCGTCCGCCTGGCGATGCTCGCGCCGTTCATCGGCGGCAAGGAGGGCTTCCGCGACACGATCGGCGCGATCGTGCCCGTGGGCCCGCGCATCATGGACCGCCTCGCGCCCCTCGGGGAGGCCAAGGCCGGGGTGAAGCTCGACGACTTCTCCCTGCGCGGCCTTGAAGTCCAGTCACCGGCGCTCGTCGTCCACGACCGCCGCGACCGGCCCAACCCGTTCCGCCACGGCGAGGCCGTCGCCGCCGCCTGGCCGAACGCCGAGCTCCTCGCCACCGAGGGCCTGGGCCACCGCAAGATCCTGGTGAGCCCGGCCGTCAGCAGCGCCGTCACGCAGTTCTTGAAGCAGCAGAGCTAAGAAGCAGGGGTGGGGAAGCAGAAGGCCGGGTCCGAACGGACCCGGCCTTTCCTGCTGTCTCGCTTAGCCTTCGTAGTGGATCGTCAGGCGCGTCCACGCACCGATGTTGATGTAGGTGCCGTCCCCGACCGGGAACTCCACGTTCGGCGCCAGCGGCTCGTCGGAGCCGTTGAGGAACGTGCCGTTCGAGGAGCCGACGTCCATGATCGTCCACGAGCCGTCGGGCTTGGCGTACAGCCGCGCGTGCTGGGCGCTCACGCCCGGGTCCGCGACGTCGCCCGACAGGTCGATGTCCGGGGTGATGCCCCGCTTGGCGCTGTAGCGGCCGATGCCCAGCTCGTTCTTGTCGAGCGGGAAGCGGCGCGGCTTCGCGAACGACGGGTACTGGAGCTGCGAGGCCCCGTCGGAGGCCGCGACCTTGTTGAAGTACCCCTGGTCCGCGGTGACGGCGACGCCCCAGCGGGTGGCCGCCTGGCCGGCGGGCGCGTAGTTCGACGCGAGGTCCGCGGGCTGCGCGTCCGGCATCGAGAACCCGCCGGTGCCCGTCGAGGGCGGCGCGGAGGTCGGGGCGCCGAACGGCGCGGCCGGGACGCCCGGAGGCGGCCCGGGAGGCGCCGAGGTCGGCGCGTACGACTGCTGCGCGTACGGGTCCTGCCCGTACCCGCCGGGCTGCTGCCCGTACGGGTCCTGCGCGGGCTGGCCGTACGGGTCCTGCTGCGACGGCTGACCGTACGGGTCCTGGCCGTAGCCGCCGGGCTGCTGGCCGTAAGGGTCCTGCTGCTGCGGCTGCCCGTAGGGGTCCTGCCCGTACCCGCCGGGCTGCTGCCCATACGGGTCCTGCTGCTGCGGCTGGCCGTACGGGTCCTGCCCGTAGCCGCCGGGCTGCTGCTGCCCGTACGGGTCCTGCTGGCCGTACCCGCCGCCCTGCGGCTGCGACGGCTGCCCGTAGGGGTCCTGGCCGTAGCCGCCAGGCTGCTGGCCGTAAGGGTCCTGCTGCTGCGGCTGCCCGTAGGGGTCCTGCCCGTAGCCCCCCGGCTGCTGCTGTCCGTAAGGGTCGGGCTGACCGTACGGGTCGTTCGACGGGTAGCCCTGCCCGAACGCGGCAGGGGACTGCGGAGGCTGGCCTTGCTGCCACGCCGGGTTCGGGGTCCCGCACTGCTCGCAGAACTGTGCCTGCGGGAACGCCCCGCACGCGCACTGGTACCCGCCCGGCTGTGGGGCACCGCCGTAGGTCGGCTGGTAGGTCAAGGTCGTCCCCCTCCAAGCATTTGGGTGTACTCGGCCTCGCTGACGACACCGAGCAGCGGGGCGGCCCCGTTCTCCCCGTTCGGCGAGCCCTGGTCAGCGCGCTCGCGCGCGCGTTCGTCGACCTGGACCGAACCGGGGGATTCGAGTTCCACCACCGCGACACTGATGTTGTCATGCCCGCCGTTAGCGAGCGCTTGTCGTGTCAACGCTACCGCCTTCTCGCCAACACTGCCGTCCGGCAGTGGCAGAAGGTCGTGATCGTCATTGAAATAACGCGACAGACCATCGCTGCACACTACGACATGCCCTCCGCCCAGATCCACGCGGAGGAGGTTCGGGTTCAGGGTCGGCGCGTCCGCGCCGAGCCACGCCAGCAGGGCTTTCGCGTACGGATTCTTGTACCTTTCATCGGACGGGTCCACGCCCTGGTACTCCAGCCGCGCCTGGATCGTGTCGTCCACCGTCAGGCACCGCGCCTCCTTCTCGCCGGCCCAGTACGCCCGCGAGTCCCCGACCCAGCACAGCACCGCCTGGTTCCCCTCGACCACCGCCGACACGTACGTCGACGACGGCGGCGAGTTCGGGTACTGCTTGCCGACCGCGGCCACCGCCGAGTGGGCCGCGCCCACCCCGCGCCGCGACGCGTCCTCCGCCGACAGGCCCTCGGCGAGCGCCGAGCGGATCTCCGTCACAGCCGCTTCCACCCCTGCGAGTGAAGCCCGCTCGGAGTCGGAGGCGCCCGAGACGCCGTCGCACACCACCGCGATCTTCCGGCCGTCCTCGGCCAGCGCGATCGCGATCGAGTCCTGGTTGTAGTGGTGGCGCTTCCCGACGTCCGTCGCCGCGCCGATCCCCGGCATCTCGAACGTCAGGTGGTCGTCGGAGCCGCCCGGATGGTCCGGGTTCTCCTCGACCGCCGCCGACGAGCGCCACGGGAGGGCCTCGGCGGGGACCTCGAACTCCTCCAGGTCGCCGCCGCAGTCCTCGCAGAAGCGGCCGAGGTCTGCCGGGAGACCGCAAGCGGTGCAACGCTTCGCGGCGCCCATGGTCGGTGAGGGCTGCATAGGGCTCCTTCGCTACAGCATCGTGCGGGGGCGGTGGCGGTTCGCCAGGTCGAAGTAGTACACCTGGTCCTCCCTGCGGGTGCAGGCGTGGGCCAGGTCCCGGTAGGCCCGCTCCAGCGCCAGGCGCAGCTCCCGCTCCTCGGGGCGCGCCCCGAAGACCGGCGGCTCCGCGGCCGGACCGGTGCGCTGCACCGTGTCCAGCGCCAGGTGCAGGATCCGCGTGGACACCAGGTGCCGGCGCCGCGGTTCGAGCTTCAGCTCGTCCAGCCGCCCGGCCATGTGGTGCAGGTCCAGCAGCGACGGCGGCGCGGTGCGCGAGTGCAGCGCCGTCTGGATCGCCGCGGTCTGCGCGATCCCGTACTGCGCCGAGGTCTTCGGGACCTGGTGCAGCGTCGTGATCGCGTCCGTCGAATTGCCTTCGAGGTCGAGCAGGCGCGCCCGCCCGTAGGCGGCCGACACGAACCGGTGGTCGCACGCCCAGATCCGCGTGTAGTGCGGCAGCGCCAGGTCCGCGCGGCCCGCGAGCTCCGCGCACGCCGCCAGCGCCAGGCGCGGCGACAGCTCGCCGGGCAGGTGCGAGTAGACCGCGTCGAAATGCGCCGCCGCGGTCGCGAAGTCCGCGGCCAGCAGCGAGATGATCCCGCGCAGCCACGTCACCTGCCACGTGTTCCCCTCGCGCTGCGCGAACTGGTCGAGCACCGCCGCGGCCTGGTGCAGCTCGCCCGCGTTCACGAGCGTGCGCACCCGCCGCAGCTGCACCTCCGGGCTCTGCTGCGGCGCCGAGTTCAGCTCCTGGAGGATGCCGTTCACGTCCGTGGCCTGCTGCGTCGCCAGGAACGCCGCCATCGGGTCCGCGAGGTCCACCATCGGCGTCGGCAGCGCGTGCGCCACCTCGAACGGGTCGCCGATCTTGTGGACGTCGTACTCCACGTCCGGCTCCCCGAACACCGACTGCTCGCCGGAGAACAGCGTCGACGGCTCCGAGCGCGGCTCCCCGCGCTGCACCGACTGCACCTCGTGGAGCACCCCGCGCACCTGCGTGCGCATGTCGTCCGCGTCCTGGAACCGCGAGCGCGGCTCGATGTGCGTGGCGCGCAGCAGCAGCCGGTGGAACGACCCGTACTCCGCGAACTGCGGGGCCTCCGACGCCGGGGGCAGGTGGTCCCGGTACGTGGTCGTGAAGCCCTTGAAGTCCAAGGCCAGCACGGCCATCGACCGGCCGATCGTGTACAGGTCCGAGGTCACCGACGGGCCCACCGAGAGGATCTCGTCGTTCGGCACCGAGTACCCGGGCGTCCCGTAGATCGCCGACTCCATGTCCTCGACGTGCCGCACGGCCCCGAGGTCGATGAGCTTCAGCCACGTCTCCACGTGGATCACGTTGTCGGGCTTGAAGTCGCAGAACAGCAGGCCCCGGTCGTGCAGGTAGCTGAACGCGGGCAGCAGCTCCGCGGTGTACGTCAGCACCTGCTCCAGCGGCAGGGGCTTGCGCTCGCCCTCGTCGTCCGTCGCGTCCCTGATGTCGCGCAGGGACTTCCCCGCGATGTACTCCATCACGATGTACGACTGGAGCTGCCCCGACCGCGGGTCCGCCGCGGTCACGAAGTCGTGGATGTCCACCACGTTCGGGTGGTCGATCCCGACCAGGAACCGCCGCTCGTTGATCGCCGCCTCGATCGCGTCCTCGTCCGAGGTGTTGATGAGGCCCTTGATGACGACCCACCGCTGCGTCAGGTCGTCGGCGAAGTTCCGGTCGTTCGCCAGGTAGATCCAGCCGAGCCCGCCGTGCGCGATCGCGCCCAGCACCTCGTACCGGTCCGACAGGAGGTCCCCGGGCGACAGCGCCGGGGTGAACCAGTACCGCGCCCGGCAGTACGGGCAGAAGCCCTCCACGCGGCCCGCGCGGCCCGCCTGCGGGCGCCCCACGGGCTTCCCGCACGAGGAGCAGAACCGCTTGTGCTCGGGCACCTGCGGGGTCGCCATGACCGCCTCGGCGGGGTCGCGCGGCGGCACCGGCGGCATGTCCGACAGGCCCCCGCGCTGGCGCGTGCTCGACGTCGTCGACCGCGTCACCGGCCCGGTGATCGGCTGCGGCAGCGGTGCGGCCGGGGCCCGGTACGGCGCCGGAGGCGGCGAGGCGACCGCGTTCGCGGGCACCACCTGCTGCGACTGGGCTGTCTGCGCTTGTGCCGCATGGGCCTGCGGCGGCCCGACGGGCGCCGTCATGCTCGGCGGCGACAGCGCCGCCGTCCCGGTCGGGAGCGCCGCGTTCGGGGGCGGCGAGCCCGTCCCGGGCGGCCCGGGAGGCGCGGGCGCGAAGCCCGGCTGCGGCGGCACCGCCGGCGGCGTCGACATGCGCCTGCGGACCGCGAGCGTGTCGCTCTCCTCGGTCTGCGGCTGCTGGTACTGGCCCGCCATGTACCGCTGGGTGTGCTCGGGCGGCGGCTGCTGGTCGCTCATGCGGTCCCCTCAATCCCGGTACTGCGTGGTCAGCGCGGCCGGTCCCGTCGCGAGCGGCCCGGCCAGCCACTCGTCGTACGAGTCCTGCCAGCGCCCGTCCGCGATCATCGCCGCGAGCGCGCCGTTGACGAACCGCGCGAGGTCGGTGTCGCCCTTCTGGAACGCGATCCCGTAGTGCTCCTCCGAGAACGCGTCCCCCACGACCTGGAGCGTCGGGTCCTGCACGGCCATCCCCGCGAGGATCGTGTCGTCGATGGCGACGCCGTCGACGGTGCCCTGCTGGAGCAGCACCAGGCAGTCGTTGAAGTCCGGGACCGTGACCGGCTGGACCTCCGGGTTCACCGCCGCGATGTTCCCCACCGAGGTGGAGCTCGCACCGGTGCACACCAGCTGGTCGGCGGTCATCTCGGCGAGGCCGGCGATCCCGGAGTCCTTCGCGACGAGGAGGCGCTGGCCCGCGTGGTAGTACTCGGTCGAGAACTCGACGTTCTCCCAGCGCTCGCAGGTGATGGACATGGTCCGCACGACCATGTCCACGCGGCCGTCGGCGAGGGCCTGCTCGCGGTCGGCGGAGTTCATCGGCACCCAGCGGACCTTCGTCGCGTCGCCCATGACGGCCTGGACCATCGCGGTCGCGATGTCGATGTCGAACCCGGCGAGCTCGTTCGTCTCGGGGTCGCGGTAGCCCATGAGGTTCGTGGACTGGCTGATGCCGATGCTGATCTGCTCGGGGTCCTCCAGGAGCGCGCGCGCCTGCTCGGCGGTGACCGAGCCGGGGGAGTAGGAGGAGAGCGGGTCGCAGGAGGTGTCGGCGTCGGCGGGGCTCGCGTCGGGCGAGAAGTTGACCCCGTCGGGCAGCGGCGTCGGCACGTCGACCACGGGCGGCTCCATGCTCGCGGGCCCGGTGCACGCGGCGAGGGCGAGGCACGCGGCCGCGGCGAACGCGGCGGCGGTTCTTCCGGTTCGGTTCATGCGTAGTACTCCGCCACTCGGACTTGGATGCCGACGGCCGCGCAGATGAGCGCTGCCAGGGACAGGGCCGCGAGGCCCGCGGCGGCGCCCTGGAGCGACCGCTGCGCGTCGAGGGTCGCGTCCACGAACCGGTCGGCACTGGTCTCGGTGGCCTCGGTCAGGGCCGCGTTGAGGCCGTTGAAGGAGGTCTGGAGGCTCGCCTCGTCGTCGCCGACGGCGAGCGCCACGGCCTCGGTGTAGCTGCCCTCCTGGGCGAGCTTGACGACTTCGCCGTGGCCGTTGCTCCACGCGGTGGCCGCGTCGCGGGCGTCGCCGATCTTCGCCGCGAGGTCGGGGTCGTCGGCGAACGCGTCGTCGAGCTGGTCGAGCAGGCCGCCGTCGGAGGTCAGCTCCTCGATGTGCTCGGCGTACCGGTCGGCCGCCTCGGGGGCCTCGCCGCGGGCGATGAGCAGCAGCGACTCCTCGGCGCGGGCCTGCTGGGCCGCGATCTCGGCCTGCGCGAGCAGTTCGAGCGGCCGCGAGCCCTCCTCGTGGGACCGGGACGTGTGGCTCGCCGACGCCAGCGACGCCATCGCCAGCCAGCCGGCGAACACCACGAGCAGGACCGTGGCGCCCACGAGCCCGAGGTTGAACGTGCGGTTGGTCTTGCGGGTGAGCCACAGCTGCGCCCACACGAGCGTGCCGAGCGCGGCGATCACGAGCGCGGCGGCGGCCCACGGGAACGCCGCGGCGCCGTCGCGCGACTCGGTGAGCTGCGCGAGCGCGTTCTCCTGGAGCGTGTGCGCCGACGGGAGCATCTCCTGGCGCATGAGCGTCGAGGCCTGCTCCTGGTACGTCGCGCCGACGGGCTCGCCGAGGCGGTTGAACGTGCGCGCCGACTCGACCAGGCCCGTGTACACGGGGAGGCGGGCGTTGAGCTGGGCCACGAGCTCGACGTCCTCAGCATGCTCGACCTCGCCCGCGGCGGTCGCGAGCGCGACCGTGGCGTCGCGCAGCGCGGTCCGGTACGCCTCGTTCATCGACTCCGAGGGCGTGCCCGCCGTCAGGTACGAGGACGCCGCCGTCGCGTCGGCCTGCGAGAGCGCCTGGTACAGCTGGAGCGCGGCCACCGAGAGGCGCCCGGACTGGCTGGTGGTCTCCTCGATGACCGCGGACTTCGCGAGGATCGAGGTCATGCCGGTGACCCCGGCGCCGAGGATGAGGACCGCGAGGACCGCGAGGACGCCCCGCAGCTGGCCGGGCGTCTGCCGCAGCGCGGCCGCGACCCGGTCGGTCCACCGCCCGGGCGCCGCGCCGGGCGCGGGCGGTCCCGCGGCAGGCGGCGCCTGGGTCGGGGCTGGAGGGGACTGGACGGCCAAAACTGCTGCACCTCAACTCGAAGACGACTGTCGGGACTGCGCCGCGCGCACGGAACCGTGACTGGAGTGTCGGGGGACTCCCACATGGTATCGGCAAGCGGCAAGGAACGCGGGCTGCCGCCCTGTCGCGAATCCTCCCGGTACGGTAGGCCCCGTGCAGCACCCGAAGAGCCCGCCCCCGAACGCCGCCAACAGGTCCGATGCGGACGACGCCGCGTGGATGCGCCGCGCCTGCGACCTGGCGCTGCGCTGCCCGCCGTCGGCGACCGCGTTCAGCGTCGGCGCGGTGATCGTCGCGGACGGGCGCGTCGTCGGCGAGGGCTGGTCGCGCGCCGAGGGCCCGCACGACCACGCAGAGGAGGTCGCGCTGCGCCAGGCCGGGCCCGCCGCCCGCGGCGCGGTCGCCTACTCGTCCATGGAGCCGTGCGCGCGCCGCGCCTCCCGGCCGCGGCCGTGCGCGCACCTGCTCGCCGACGCCGGGGTCGCGCGCGTCGCGTACGCCATGCCCGAGCCCGCGAACTTCGTGTCCGCGCCCGGCGGGGACGCCTTCCTGCGGGAGCACGGCGTCGCGGTGACCGTGATGCCCGAATTCGCGGCGGCGGCCGAAGAGCCGAACGCGCACCTCCTATAACCTGGGACCCATGAGGCCGATCATCGACGCTGTCGAGGCCGCCGCCTGGACCGACGCGGTCCGCATCGACGTCCGGTGGACGCTCGGCGGCGACTCCAAGGAAGCCGAGTACGCCGCCGGGCACCTGCCCGGGGCCGTCTGGCTCGACTTCGACCGGGACGTCTGCGGGAAGGTCGGCCCCGTCGGCGGCCGCCATCCGCTGCCCGAACCCGAAGCGCTCCAAGCGGTCCTGCGCGCCGCGGGGATCGACGACGGCACGCCCGTGCTCGTCTACGACGGCGGCGACGGCATGTCCGCCGCCCGCACCTGGTGGACGCTCCGCTGGGCCGGGATCGAGGACGTGCGCGTCCTCGCCGGCGGACTCGCCGCCTGGAACGCGGCCGGGCTCCCCCTGGAGACGCAGGTGCCGCAGCGGCCTGAAGGAAACGTCACGGTGCGCCCCGGCGGGATGCCCGTGCTCGACGCCGACGGCGCCGCCGCCTGGGCCGCCGAGCACAGCCTCGTCGACGTGCGCAGCCCCGAGCGGTACCGCGGCGAGATGGAGCCCGTCGACCCCGTCGCCGGGCACATCCCCGGCGCGATCAACCGGTTCCTCGGCGAAGACGACCTCGCCGACGTCGATCGCCTCCGCGCCCGCTACGAGTCCCTCCCCGAGCCCGCGTTCTACTGCGGCTCCGGGGTCGGCGCGGCCCGCAGCGCGCTCGCCGTCACCGCCGCCGGGCTGCCGACGCCGCCGGTGTACATCGGATCCTGGAGCGACTGGGCCTCACGGGGCCGCGAGGTCGCCCGCGGGGAGGAATCATGAAGCGACTCCTGATCGCCGCCCCGGCGGCGCTCCTCTTCGCGCTCGGCGCGTGCAGCGACGAGGCGCCCGAGGACGAGGGCCCGCTCGACACGGCCGCCAACGAGGAGACCGCCTCCGCGGAGGACACCGAGCCCGTGGAGCTCGACCTCGCCGACGCCGCGGGCGCCTGCCCGTACATCGACTCCGACCTCCTCAACTCCACGACCGGCGAGGACTTCCGGTTCGCCTCGGGCGGGCCCGGCGAGGACGCGGGGGAGGACGCGCCCGCGCAGCTCACCTGCGCCGTCCAGACCGGCGAGGCCGCCTACCCGGACCTGACGCTGTTCATCATCGGCACCGAGGCCACCGTGGACGTCTACGAGGACGAGCTCGCCGACGGCACCTCGGAGGTCTCCGGCCTCGGCGAGGCCGCCTACTGGGTCGTCCACACCGAGGACACCGGCGCGGGCCCGGCCCTGGAGATGGGCTGGTACGAGGGCGGCACCATCTTCGAGATGCGCTACACCACGCCCGCCGGCACCGACGCGGCCGTGGTCGAGGGCCTCGTGGACGGCTTCGCGCAGCTCGCCGTCGGCGTCTCGACGGCCCACGCCGAGGCCGCCGGATAACCCGCGAAGACCCGAAACGGCCGCCGGACCTGTGGTCCGGCGGCCGTTCCTCTCCTGAACGCGAGCGCCCTCCTTGCCGGGGGTGCAAGGAGGGCGCTCAGGTGCGGAGTGCAGTTCGGGGGTTTCAGCCCATCGGCTCCGGCAGCGGAGCTGCCGCGCGGTTGAAACCGTTTCCAACGCTTTGGCCAGCCTACTACCCGGTAGTCCGGTGGTCAAGACTCGGTCAGGTGCTCGAAACACACCGTAGTGCCGGTGAAACGGCTTGCGCCGCAACGGAAACGGACTAAACGACAGGAACGGCGAAGATCTTCGCGGCGTCGTCCACCGACAGGCGCAGGGTCTGCGTCGCGGAGGTCACCGCGACCTGCCCCTCCTGGCGGTCCACCGCGATCTCGGCGCCCGGGTCCACGCCCGCCTCGTGCAGCGCGTTCAGCAGGTCCGGGTGGGTCTGCGCCGACTCGCACAGGCGCGTCACGCGCACCTTCGCGCCCGCGGAGACCACGCTCATGGGCCGCTCGTCGGCCTCGTGCGCGTCGGACGGCGCGTTCGCGTCCAGCTCGCCCAGGCCGGGGATCGTGTTCCCGTACGGCGACCGGGTGGGGTGCTTGAGCAGCTCGTACACGCGCTTCTCGACGGTGTCGCTCATGACGTGCTCCCACTTGCACGCCTCGTCGTGCGCCTCGGTGTAGGACATCCCGATGACGTCGACCAGGAGCCGCTCGGCGAGCCGGTGCTTGCGCATCACCGCGACCGCCTGGCGGCGGCCCTCCTCGGTGAGCTCCAGGTGCCGGTCGCTCTTCACGTTCAGCAGGCCGTGGCGCTGCATCCGGCCGACGGTCTGCGAGACCGTCGGACCGCTCTGCTCCAGCCGCTCGGCGATCCGGGCGCGCAGCGCGGGGACGCCCTCCTCCTCCAGTTCGAGGATGGTGCGCAGGTACATCTCGGTGGTGTCGACGAGGTCCGTGGTCACAGCTTCGTTCCTTCACTCTGTCCGCCCGCAGGGCACCGGGCGGGGTGGGTCAAGTAGCCGCCAGACCCCCTGTCTGCACCAATGGTATACGGCGATCAGGCCACATAGTCGGCGAGCCGACCCGCGTAGTCGGGCTGGCGGAGGCGGTGCAGCGCGTTCTTCTCGATCTGGCGGACCCGCTCGCGGGAGAGACCGAAGTCCGCGGAGACCTCTTCGAGGGTGCGCTGGCGCCCGTCGTCGATGCCGAAACGCAGGCGGAGGACGGTTTGTTCCCGCTCGGGGAGGGAGGCGAGGACGTTCGCGATGTGGCGGCGCAGCAGCGCGTAGGAGACCGCGTCGTCGCCGGCGTTCTCGCGCGGCAGGTGCGCGACGAGGTCGCCGAGGGCCGTGGAGTCGTCCTCGCCGACGGTCTGGTCGAGGCTCACCGGCTCGCGGTCGTAGGACATGAGCTCCAGGACCTTGCCCGGGGTCGTGTCGAGCTCGCGGGCGATCTCCTCGTAGCGGGGCTCGCGGCCCAGCTCGGCCATGAGGTCCTGGCGCACCCGGTTCATCCGCTTGATCTGGTCCACCGTGTGGGCGGGGACGCGGATCGTGCGGGACTGGTCGGTGACGGCCCGGTTGATGGCCTGGCGGATCCACCACGTGGCGTACGTGGAGAACTTGTAGCCCTTCTGGTAGTCGAACTTCTCGACCGCGCGGATCAGGCCCAGGTTCCCCTCCTGGATCAGGTCCAGCAGGCTCATCCCGGCGCCGGAGTAGCGCTTCGCCACGGACACGACCAGGCGCAGGTTCGACTCCAGCATCCGCTGCTTGGCGGCGCGGCCGTCGGCGGCGACGCGGGCCAGGTCGCTGCGCAGGTCGGGGTCGGTGGTCTCGGAGATGCGGCACTCGGCCATGAGGCCGGCCTCGATGGCCTTCGCGCACTCGACCTCCTCGCACGCGGTGAGGAGGCGGTGCTTGCCGATGCCGTTGAGATAGGCGCGCACGGGGTCGCCGGAGTACTCGGTCGCGCGCTGCGCCGGTCGCTGGGCCGGTCGCTGACGGATGCTGTCGACAGGTGCCATCGGTTTCGCCTTTCGCTGCAATCCCCCCGTGCGGGAGGGGCCCCGCACCGCGCCCGGCGGGCACCGGGCTGAGGAGTACCAGCTTGCAGCGGATTTCGAGCGTTGCGATCCCCCGGCTCGAAGGGTGGCACGAACCCGGGAGACACGATCAGATATTCGGCTTCGGGGCCTGCCAGCGATACCTGATGGCCACCATCCGTACAACGAAGATCGTCGCGATGGCGATCAGCATGAGCGTCCAGTGCCCGATCTGCGACTCCCACCGCGCGCCCACCGACACGATGATCGCGCCGATCACCGCGGCCATCGCGTAGAAGTCCTCGCGCAGGACCGCGGGGATCTCCTGGACGAGCACGTCGCGCAGGATGCCGCCGCCGATACCGGAGAGTACTCCGACGATGCAAGCCGCGTAGACCGCGAAGCCGTAGTCGAGGCCCTTCAGCGTCCCGACCACGGTGAACAGCGCGAGCCCGGCCGCGTCGAGGACCAGCATCGTGGGGCGCATCCGCGACAGCGCGGGGTGGAACCGGAACACGACGAGCGACGCGAGGACGGCGACGAGGGGGTACCGCCAGTCGGTGAGCACCAGGGGCTTGGCGTCGATGAGGATGTCGCGCACGGCGCCGCCGCCGAGCGCGCACAGCGTCCCGATCACGACCACCCCGAACAGGTCGAGGCGCTTGCCGACCGCGGCGCTCGCGCCGGAGGCGGCGAACACCGCGGTGCCGATGAGCTCCGCGACGAGGCTCAGGCTCGTCGGCTCGAATCCCGAGATTGCAGTGACCACACGTGCGTTATAGCAGGCAGCGCCGCGTCACACCGGTGCTCCGGGGGGAAGGCGGGAGCCGCGGTCCGCGCTAGGCCTTCATCTTCTCGTAGATGTCCTTGCACTGCGGGCAGATCGGGAACCGGTCGGGGTCGCGCGAGGGGACCCACATCTTGCCGCACAGGGCCTTCACCGGGACGCCGTCGACCATCGCGGCCATGAGCTTGTCCTTCGGGACGTAGTGCGAGAAGCGCTCCTCGTCGCCGTCCTCGTAGGTGTAGTTCGGCTGGGTCTGGGTCTGCTCTTCGAGCAGGGTGGAACCGCCGCCGTCCAGGCCGCCGGTGCCGGTCTCGGGAAGTCCGCTCACGTTGACTCACTCCTCATCGCGCGGGCAATATCCGTCAATATTGCCACGCGGCGGGCCCTCACTCGGAATCGATCATGGGCCTGTCGGGCGCCTGGAGCGTCTCGGCCCGGCGCTGGCGGTGGAAGAAGCTCCCGGGGCGCCTGACGACCCGGTCGTTCGCCAGGAGCACCGCCAGCCACGGCAGCACCGCCATGCCCGCGACGCCGAACAGCAGCCACAGCCACAGCAGCGGCACGTCGAGCATGACGAGAATGCCCAGGAGGATCACCAGGAACGCGCGGATCGACATCATCACGACATAGCGGATCGTCCGGTACCGGCGCTCCTCTTCAAGGGAGATGGCCGCATCGGTGATGACCGCTGTCTTCTCACGCCGACCCACCCTTCGAGCGTACGCCTGCGCCATAGGGGAGGATCGGGGGCATGAGAGCAGTGGTGCAGACCGTCGCCGAGGCCGAAGTCACCGTGGACGGCGCGAGCGTCGGCAAGATCGGGGAAGGGCTCCTCGTCCTCGTCGGCGTCACCCATACGGATGGAGACGACGAGGCGCGCTGGATCGCCGAGAAGATCTGGAGCCTCCGCATCATGGAGGGCGAGCGGTCCGCGTCCGACAACGAGGCGCCGATCCTGCTCGTCAGCCAGTTCACGCTCTACGCCGACACCCGCAAGGGCCGCCGCCCGTCCTGGAACGCCGCGGCCCCCGGCCCGGTGGCCGAACCGCTGGTGGAGGCCGTCGCGGCCCGCCTCCGCGCGCTCGGCGCGCACGTCGAGACCGGGAAGTTCGGGGCGATGATGCGCGTCTCCAGCGTCAACGTGGGCCCCAACACCATCCTCCTGGAGCGCTGAACGTGACCGTCCCGATGTACGGCTGGCAAGCGGGCGCCGGGACGGCCGCCGCGGCCTAGAATCATCCGGGTCCGTCGTCCACCGGAAGGAGCCCGCATGATCCCGGCCGCCCCACCCGAGTCGCTTCCGTCGCTTCGGGTCTGGCAGCGCAAGGCGATGGTGTCGTACCACCGGGGTCAGTCGCGGGACTTCCTCGCCGTCGCCACCCCGGGCGCCGGGAAGACCACGTTCGCCCTGCGCATCGCCTACGACCTGCTCGCCGACGGCACCGTCGACACGGTCACGGTGGTCTGCCCGACCGAGCACCTGAAGGTCCAGTGGTCGGGCGCGGCGGCGCGGTTCGGCATCCAGCTCGACCCGGCGTTCCGCAACTCCGACGTCCACAGCGCCACCGACTACCACGGCGTGGTCCTCACCTACGCGCAGATCGGCGCGGACCCGGCCGTGCACCGGCGGCGCACGCTCGCCCGCCGCACGCTCGTGATCCTCGACGAGATCCACCACGCGGGCGACGCCCGCTCGTGGGGCGACGGCGTCAAGACCGCGTTCGAGGAGGCCGAGCGGCGCCTGGCGCTCACCGGCACCCCGTTCCGCAGCGATGACAACCCGATCCCGTTCGTGGGGTACGAGGAGTACGACGACGGCGCGAAGCGCTCGCGCGCCGACTCCCTCTACGGCTACCGGGACGCCCTCGCCGACGGCGTGGTCCGCCCCGTCATGTTCATGGCCTACTCCGGCCAGGCGAAGTGGCGCACGAGCGCGGGCGACGAGCTCGCCGTGCGCCTCGGGGAGCCGCTCACGAAGGACCTCACCAGCCAGGCGTGGCGCACCGCGCTCGACCCGGAGGGGGAGTGGATCTCGCAGGTGATCCGGGCCGCCGACCGGCGCCTCTCGTCGCTGCGCGCCGCGGGCATCCCGGACGCGGGCGGCCTCATCATCGCCTCGGACCAGAACTCGGCCCGCGCGTATGCGGGCATCCTGAAGCGGGTCACCGGCAAGAGCGCCACGATCGTGCTGTCGGACGACGCGGGCTCCTCGGAGAAGATCGCGAAGTTCGCGGTGTCCGATCAGGAATGGCTGGTGGCGGTGCGCATGGTGTCGGAGGGCGTGGACATCCCGCGCCTGGCGGTCGGCGTGTACGCGACGAACGCGCACACCCCGCTGTACTTCGCGCAGGCGATCGGCCGCTTCGTGCGGTCGCGGCGCCCGGGGGAGACCGCGTCGGTGTTCCTGCCGAGCGTGGTGCCGCTGCTGAGCCTCGCGGAGAACCTGGAGCAGGACCGCGACCACGTGATCAAGCCGAAGTCCGAGGACCAGGACCCCGAGCTGCTGCTGGAGCAGGCGCAGCGGGTCCTCAACGAGGGCACCGAACTCGGCGGGCAGCGCGAGACTCTGGAGTCGAGCGCGGAGCTCGACCAGGTGATCTTCGACGGCGGCTCGTTCGGCCTGCCGGTGCAGTCGGGGAGCCACGAGGAGCAGGAGTACTTGGGCCTGCCGGGGCTCCTGACGCCCGAGCAGATCCACCTGCTGCTCCAGAAGCGGCAGCGCGAGCAGATGTCGAAGCAGGGCGGCGGCGCGCGCACGGAGGTCGCCGAGCGCCAGACGGCCGAGCCGCCGATGACGAACGCGCAGCGGCGGTTGAAGCTGCGCAAGCAGTTGAACGCTCTGGTGGGCGCCCGCTCGTTCGCGACGAACGAGCCGCACGGGAAGATCCACGCGACGCTGCGCTCCAAGTGCGGCGGCCCGCCGAGCGCGCAGGCGACCATCGAGCAGCTGGAGGAGCGGATCGCGGAGATCCGCTCGTGGTAGCGAAGCGGGCGATCAGGTCCGGGCGGCTCAGCCGGGAGGCGCAGCCGCTCCTGGTGACTCGATAGCCCGGAGACGAGGCAGGGCCCGAGCGGATTTCCGCTCGGGCCCTTGAAGTCTCGTGAGGCGCTAGTTCTCCGAGGCCATGAGGTCGGTGCCGCGCCACTCGAATTCGGGGTCGGCGGTGAAGTCGATGGCGATCGGGACGAGCTTCTCGGCGAACTGGTTCGCGTGGTGGCCGCAGAAGACGAGGTCGCCGCCTTCGGCCAGGGTCACGCGAAGCTTTGCCGCGGCGCTACACCGATCGCAGCGCTCGCCCGCGATCGGACGTTCCTCCGTCTGGGGCGGGGGCGTCAGGGTGGATGTCATACCAGGTCCTCCGCTGCGTTCGGTCGTTGTGCGATCTGCACAACGCGGGTGTTCTGTCAGCCGGTTGACCGGCTCGTTCCGTTCAACGCCTGCACTGTACTACCCCTTCCCGACAAGTTCCGACTGAGACTCGGCTCACTCGCTCTTGCGGTCGCGATAGTTGTTCCACACCGTAGCCCACCTAGCGGCGATCGACAACCCGGCGCGTTGTTCAGGTACCCACCCGTTCGGGTGATACACACCAGGTCCGGGCCTCGCGGCGGCGGCCGGTTCGCCTGCGGCGTTTGCCGACAGCGAACGCGGTGCCGCTAATCGAGGTAGTCGCGGAGCACCTGCGAGCGCGACGGGTGTCGCAATTTGGACATCGTCTTGGACTCGATCTGGCGGATCCGCTCGCGCGTGACGCCGTAGACCTGACCGATCTCGTCCAGGGTCCGCGGCTGGCCGTCGGTGAGGCCGAAGCGGAGCCGCACGACGCCGGCCTCGCGCTCGGAGAGCGTCTGGAGCACCTGCTGGAGCTGGCCCTGGAGGAGGGAGAAGGAGACGGCGTCGACGGCCACGATGGCCTCGGAGTCCTCGATGAAGTCGCCGAGCTGGCTGTCGCCCTCGTCGCCGATGGTCTGGTCCAGCGAGATCGGCTCGCGGGCGTACTGCTGGATCTCCAGGACCTTCTCCGGGGAGATGTCCATCTCCTTGGCGAGCTCGTCGGGGCTCGGCTCGCGGCCGAGGTCCTGGAGCAGCTCGCGCTGGATGCGGCCGAGCTTGTTGATGACCTCGACCATGTGGACCGGTATGCGGATGGTCCGCGCCTGGTCGGCCATGGCCCGGGTGATCGCCTGGCGGATCCACCACGTGGCGTACGTGGAGAACTTGTAGCCCTTGGTGTAGTCGAACTTCTCGACGGCGCGGATGAGGCCGAGGTTCCCTTCCTGGATGAGGTCCAGGAACGCCATGCCGCGGCCGGTGTAGCGCTTCGCGAGCGAGACGACGAGGCGGAGGTTCGCTTCGAGGAGGTGGTCCTTGGCGCGGTCGCCGTCGCGGACGATCCATTCGAGGTCGCGGCGCATCTGCGTCGGGATCTCGCCGCCGGCCTCCTTGAGCTGCTTGATGCGCTCGACGGCGTACAGGCCGGCCTCGATGCGCTTGGCGAGCTCGACCTCCTGGGCCGCGTTGAGCAGCGGGACCTTGCCGATCTGCTTGAGGTAGGCGCGGACGGAGTCGGCCGAGGCCGTCATCTCGGCGTCCTTGCGGGCCTGCTTCAGGGCTTCGGAGTCCTCCTCGTCCCACTCGAAGCCGTCTTCCTCGTCGTCGTCCTCGTCGTCCTTCTTGGACTTGCGGGACGTCGCCTTCTTCGCGGCCTTCTTGCGGGACGCCTTCTTCGCGGGGGCCGCGGCGGCGGCCTCGGCCAGCGCGTCGTCGTCCTCCGCGGCGGCGGCGAGGTCGGCCTCGTCGGGCTCCTCGTCGCCGGAGGGGGCCTTCGCGGGGACGGCCTTCTTGGCCGTCTTCTTCGCAGCGGCCTTCTTCGCGGTCTTCTTGGCGGCCTTCTTGACCGGGGCCTCGGCCTCGTCGGTCTCGGCGGCGGGGGCGGCCTTCTTCGCGGCCGTCTTCTTCACCGCGGTCTTCTTGGCGGCCTTGGCCGTCGTGGTCCGGGAGGAGGTGGCGGTGCGGGCGGCGGGCACCCGCTTGCGGGTGGAGGAGGAGCCGTCCACGACCACGGTGACGTCGGCCTCGGCGAGCGCGCGGAGGACCTTCTTGCCTTCGGCGGGGGAGGCCGACGCCGACTCCAGAACCTGGGCGACCGTCGCGGACGTCAGCTGCCCGTTGCTCTCTCGGGCCAGAGCGAGCAGCGAGTCGGTCAGGGAATTGACGTCTGTGCCGGTGGGACGTGCGTCAGTCACGAGCAACCTTCCGAGGCAATGGCGGGCACGGCGCAGCCGGGCTCCATAGCGGGTGAGCATTGGATATTGGGTCGGCAGCCCAGGTCGGCACAACGACCGGGCAGGCGTGAATTGTAGCGCCGAAATTCGCCTGCGGCCCGTCCGTGATGCCGTTTCGAGCTGTGTTTCCGCATTTTCAGTGAGGGCGTCGGGGGTGACGGCCGCCTATTCTACCGTGCAGGTGCCCTCCGGCGCCTCGATGCCGCCGCTCTGCGCGAACGACTGGCGCGCGTCGGAGGCCGACCTGACCTCGCGGAAGTCGCTCCCGAGGGTGATCGTGATCGGCTGGTCCCAGTCGAGCGCGAAACCGTCCCGGCCCTGGTAGAAGTACGCGTACGTGTGCAGTCCGGCGGCGTACTGCTCGGGCCCGTACTGGACCAGCGCGGTGCCGTCGTACTCCTCGGGGGCGTCGCCGGTGTCGACCACGACGAAGCCGCGGTCTTCGAGCTGGGAGGCGGCCTGCTCGGCGAGGCCGGACTGGTCGGTCCCGTTGAGGACGACCACTTCGATCTCGGAGGGGTCGGGGATCGGCGCGGTCTTGATCTCGACGGCGCCGGGCTCGCAGTCGCTGCTCGCGGAGAGCTGCGAGTCGTTCCTGATGGCCCAGAGCGTTGCCAGTCCAGCGACCAGCGCCAATGCGCACAGCACGATCAAAGCGCGGATACGAGCGATACGCACGGTTGCCTCCCCGAGTGTTCAACACCAGCAGTTCATCTTCTGGCACCTAGACGATCCGACGTCCCGCAAACGTTGCCATGGAGAGGCTATCGTGCGCGGGTCGTCTTCGTGGGCGAGAGGCGGTACACTCGCAGCCCTCCTAAAGAAAGTGTTTCTCGCCACAACGGGGATGAAAAAGCGGGGGGCATCGTGTATAGGAATGGACTGCACGCGGTAAGGTACGCCGCCTGCACGGAGGAACCGAACCCGCCGAACCCGAGCCGAGCCGCCGTGTACCCGAGCACGACGGCGGCACCCCGAGCCCGGATCCGGTGCCACGATTGCAAAACCAATGGGAGTGGAAAACGATGGCAACCGACTACGACGCCCCCCGCCGGGACAAGGAAGAGAGCGCCGGGCCCGACGGCATCGAGGCCCTTGCGAAGGGCCGCACCGATCAATCGGGGTCGGTCGATGTCGATGAAGCCGAGGTCGCCGAGAACTTCGAGCTGCCCGGCGCCGACCTCGGCGACGAGGAGCTCTCGGTGAAGGTCCTGCCCATGCAGCAGGACGAGTTCCGCTGCTCCTCGTGCTTCCTGGTCCACCACCGGAGCCAGTTCGCCAAGGAGAAGAACGGGCAGCCGATCTGCAAGGACTGCGCGTAAGCGCGAAGATCGACCCCTCGGAAAGCGCACGGCCTGCGGGAGCGTTCCGCGGGCCGTCTCGCTTGTCCGGGAGGGCCCGTTCATCTCGCGTTCAGACTGCGGCCGACTCCGGCGCCAGCATCGCGTCGCGCAGGCGCTCAGGACGGCGCGAGGACACGATCCAGTACGGGGTCGGGTCCTCCGGGTCGTCCAGGACGATCCGCACGCCCCGGTTCAGCCACGGCCGCTGCACCGCGAACGCCAGCGGGTGCTGGGCCACGCCCAGCGCGTCGGAGTACGCGACGGGCTCCAGCACCTCGACCGAGGCCACGGCCGACATCGGCAGCCGCGCGTCGTCCACGTGCAGCCACACCTCGCCGGACTCCTCGACCACCCGCACCGGGAGCCGCCCCAGCCACCACGCCCCGACCAGGGGCGCGACCAGCACGACCGCGCTGGCGGCCACGCGCCACCAGCGCAGGTCGCCCATGTTCGACAGGGCCGCGGCGATCACCGCCAGCGCCAGGACGGCGAGCCAGCCCGCCACCGGGAGGCTCATGCGCTCGGCGTACCGTTCCCCACTCCTCATGTCTGAGACCATATCCCCGCACGCCGGACCCGTGACGCGGCGTGCGGCGCGAGTGAGAGGAACCCGATGACCGCGGAAGTCCCGGTCGCCATCCGGCGGCTCGACCCCGACCTGCCCGTCCCCGCCTACGCCCACGAGGGCGACGCGGGCGCCGACCTGTACGCCGCGGAGGGCGTGGAGCTGAAGCCGGGGGAGCGCGCGCTCGTGGGCACCGGTGTGGCCGTGGCGATCCCCGATGGGCACGTGGGGTACACGAACCCGCGGTCGGGGCTCGCGCACCGGCTCGGCGTGACCATCGTCAACGCGCCCGGCACGATCGACTCCGGCTACCGCGGTGAGATCAAGATCAACCTCGTGAACCTCGACCCCGAGCGGACCGCCGTCATCGAACGCGGCGACCGTGTCGCACAATTGGTTGTCCAACCGGTGGTGCGAGCCCGCTTCACCGAAGTCGACGAGTTCGCGCCCACGGCGCGCGGCACGGGCGGCCACGGATCCACCGGCGGGCACCGCCGACTTGCAGAGGAGAGCGAACGTGTTTAAACGGCGACGGGGGTCGAAGAAGCAGCGCCCCGCTGAGGGCGCGGTCCTCGACTCGCTGGCCGAGAGCGGCGACACCTACGAGCGTGAGGCCACCGAGGGCCCCTACGACGTCGCCGACGCCCCCGAGGACGAGATCCGGCGCATCGACCTGGGAGCGATCCGACTGCCCGTCCCCAAGGGCGTGGGCTTCCAGGCGCAGACCGACGCCAAGGGCAACATCAGCCAGGTCCTGCTCACCACGGGCGCGTCCGCGCTCCAGCTCCTCGTGCGCGCCGCACCCCGCTCCGAGGGCATCTGGCCCGAGATCCGCGAGGAGCTCGCGGCCACCGTCAAGGGCCAGGGCGGGGAGACCGAGGAGGTCGAGGGACGCTGGGGCACCGAGCTCATCGCGAAGGTCGCCACGAAGAAGGGCGTGAACTCGGTGCGCTTCTGCGGCGTCGACGGCCCCCGCTGGTTCGTGCAGGCCACGTTCCAGGGGCAGCGCGCCCTCGACGAGGACGCCGCGCCCGAGCTCGACGAGGCCCTCACGAAGCTCGTCATCGACCGCGGGAGCATCGCCATGCCGGTGCGCGAGCCGCTGCCGCTGAAGCTTCCGCCGAAGATGGCCGAGGAGGCCGCCGCCCGCATCGCGCAGCGCAAGGCCGAGGGCGGCGACGGGTCGCGCGCGATCATCGCCGCCGGGGACACCCCGCGGCCGCAGGTGCGCCGCAAGCCCTCGCCCCGCCCGAAGCGGTAGTGGACGCCGCCCCCGCGCGGAGCGGCCTGCGCGGCTGGTTCAGGCGCCTGGCCGTCCCGCACCAGGAGCTGTTCGCCGCCGAGGTCCGCCGCGAGACCGACCCGGACGCGGTCCCGCTCGCCGACCTGGAGGCGCGGCAGCTCGCCGTCGTCGCCGGGCGCCTGCGGGCCGTCGTGCACCGCACCGACGGCCGCTCGCCTTCCGTGGAGGCGGAACTCTACGACGGCACCGGTCAGGTCGCATTGGTCTGGATGGGCCGACGGCGTATCGTGGGATTGGAGGCCGGGACCAGGCTCGTCGCACGCGGACGGGTCGGCCGGCTGGGCGACGGACGCCTCGCGATCTACAACCCGACCTACGAGCTGCGCCCCTGAGCGCGGACCGTCCCGATCTGGAAGGCCCGCTTTGAGCACCGAGACGCCGAGCCGCAAGACGGACGCCGAGACCCGCGACGGGGCCGACCCGGACGAGCTCCCGCCGTTCACCGAGCAGCTCTCGCAGCAGCTCGGCGGCGTCAAGGGCGTCGTCGAGGCCGCCGTCCCGATCACCCTGTTCGTGGTCCTCAACCCGCTCCTGCCCGAGCAGATGGGGCCGCTCAGCGGCCTCCAGTGGGCCATCGTCCTCTCCGCGGCGAGCGCGCTGGGCATCGCGACCTGGCGGGCGCTGCGCAAGGAGCCGATCCGCCACGCGCTCAACGGGCTCTTCGGGATCGCGCTCGGCGCGTTCCTGGCGTGGCGCTCCGAGGACGCCCGGAACTTCTACCTCCCCGGGATCATCCAGGGCGCGGTCTACGGGGTCCTGCTCATCGTCTCGGCGCTGGTGCGCCACCCGGTGATCGGGTGGATCTACGCGGTCGTGGCGCAGGGCGGCAAGAAGGAGTGGCGGCAGAACAAGCCGCTCGTGGACGTGCTCTGCCGCATCACGATCCTGTGGGGGATCGTCTTCCTCGTCAAGAACGCGGTCCGGGTGTGGCTGTACTGGATCGACGCGGAGAACGCGCTGGGCCTGGTGACGCTGTTCGGCGGCTGGCCGGTGACGATCGCGCTGACGGCGTTCACGATCTGGGCGGTGCGCCGCCACATGAAGGCCGTGGAGGCCGCGGGCGCCGCGTCCCCGAACGCGGCCTAGAGACGTGCGCAGAACGGCCCGGAGCGGACGCTCCGGGCCGTTCTCGCCGTCCTCCTAGGTCGGGAAGCACTCGAACTCCGGTGCGCTCGTGAGCGATCCGGAGACGTTGAACCCGAACTCGACGGTGCCGTTCAAGGCGACCGCCGCGTTCCAGGAGACCGGGGACGCCATCTCGACGCCGCCCATGGTGCTGTGCTCGGCGTTCCACATCTGGCTGACCGTCACGCCCGACGACGGCCAGGTCCAGTGGAGCATCCAGTTGTGCATGGCCTGCGTGCCGGTGTTCTTGACCTTCACGCTGACCGTGGCGCCCGAGCCCCACGAGTTGACGGTGGCCGACGCGGAGCACGCGTACCCGGCGGTCGGGCCGCCGGTCGTGGGCTCCTCGGTGGGCTCGCCGCTCGTGGGGCCGCCGGTCGGCCCGCCCGTGGTGGGCCCGCCGGTGGGCTCCTCGGGCTGGCCGTCGCCGAACCACACGTCGGAGCACGAGTAGAACGACTGGTCGAAGTGGCTGGCCTGCCAGATCATGAAGACCACGTGGTGGCCCGAGCGGCCGGGCGCCGAGACCGGGATGTCGACGAGCGTGCCGCCGCCGCTGGGCGGGGTGCGCCCGACGCCCGGGTCGATGTCGCCGGTGTCGGCGAGCAGTTCGAGGTCGGCCCAGTCGAGCGCGTCCGTCTCGGCGTCGTAGCCCTGCTTCGTGACGTAGATCCGGTAGTAGTCGGCCCCGTGGTTGGCCTGGTCCCAGTTGGTGAACGTGAAGTTCGCGTCCACCTGGGTGGTCTTCCAGGGTCCGGGGTCGTCGAGGGGGGCGTACCGGGTGCCGCCCGTCAGGCCGCCGGAGCAGAGGTGGTTGTCGGGCAGGGCCGCCTGGTGGTTGCCGCCCACCTGCTCGCGGTAGAGGCCGTTCCAGTTCCACATGGCGTTGGGGTCGTTCTGCCAGGCGGCCCAGCACATCGGGTCCTCCTGCGCCATGTCCGGGTTCTGGAAGTCCGAGCCCCACCGCTCCCAGCAGCTGTAGTGCCGGGAGGAGGGGCCGATGGCGGTGCCGTGGCTGGAGGCGGGCTGGACGAACAGGACCGCGGCGGTCCCGGCCGCGAACAGCGCGGCGATGAGGACGATGAGGCTGCGCAGCCGTGTGCCGCTGACGCCTCGTCTTCGGACGTTGAGCATGATAGCGCTCCCAAAATATAGGAACATTGAGAACTCTCAATGTAACGTGGGCGCGGACCGGAAGTAAACCCCACCAGGGGCAATTTCGTCGGCTCGTGCGGTCAAAAGCGGGACTTGCCGAGCATGACCGCGCGCGTCGCGTCCTCGGCGTCCTCGTGGCACACGAACACCAGCTCGTCGCCCGCCTCCACGGTGTCGTCGGGCGTCGGCGCGATGACCCGCCGGCCCCGGATGACCGCTACGAGCGCCACGTCGTGCGGCAGCGGCACCTCCGCGACCCGCCGCCCCACGTGCGGGGCGTCGGCGGGCAGGGTGATCTCCACGAGGTTCGCCTGCGACTGGCGGAACGTCAGGAGCCGCACCAGGTCCCCGACGCTCACGGCCTCCTCGACGAGCGCGGCCAGCAGCCGCGGCTTCGAGACCGAGACGTCGACGCCCCACTCCTCGTTGAACAGCCACTCGTTCTCGGCCCGGTTCACGCGCGCGACCACGCGCGGCACCGCGAACTCGGTCTTCGACAGCAGCGACACCACCAGGTTCACCTTGTCGTCGCCGGTCGCCGCCACCGCGACGTCGCACATCTCCAGGTGCGCCTGCCGCAGGTTCTCCAGCTCGCACGCGTCGGCGAGCAGCCACTCCGCGTCCGGGACCCGCTCGGGCCGCATCGAATCGGGGTCCCGTTCGATCAGGAGCACCTGGTGGCCGTTGCCGACCAGCTCCGACGCGATGGACCGGCCCACGTTCCCGGCCCCGGCGATCGCCACCCGCATCACGAACCCCCCTGCGGGGCCGCGCCCGCGATCCGCTTGATGCCCGCCTCGTCGCCGTCGGCGACGAGCATGAACACCTGGTCGCCGTCCTGGAGGACCGTCGACGCGGTCGGCAGCGCCGCCCGCCCGAACCGGTTGATGTACGCGACCCGGTGGCCCGTGGCCTGCTCCAGCGCCGACAGCGCCGTCCCGTACCAGCCCTCGTCGCAGATGACCTCGATGAGCGACAGCGTCGCCGTCGGGTCGCGCCACAGCGCCTCCTGCCCGTCGGGCACGAGGTGGCGCAGCAGCCGGTCGGCCGTCCACCGCACCGTCGCCACCGTCGGGATGCCGAGTCGCTCGTACACGGTGGCGCGCTGCGGGTCGTAGATCCGCGCGATCACCTTCGGGACGCCGTAGTTCTCGCGCGCGACCCGTGCCGCGATGATGTTCGAGTTGTCGCCCGAGGACACCGACACGAACGCGTCCGCGCGCCCGATCCCGGCCTTCGCGAGCACCTCCCGGTCGAACCCGACACCCCGCACCGTGGTCTCGTCGAAGTCCGGTCCCAGCCGCCGGAACGCCTTCGGGTCCTGGTCGATGATCCCGACCGTGTGCCCGCGCTCGACCAGGCTGCGCGCCAGGGACGAGCCGACGCGCCCGCACCCCATGATGACCACGTGCACCGGCACACCACCCCTCGATCGGACGTGCAGTGACCTTACCGCGCCCGCCAGGGGCGCGCCCCGCTCGCGTCCGGGATGAACATTCCGGAATTCCCGCCCGAACCGTGCAACATCCGGCGCCCGAAAGCGTCTAGACAGTGGACCTCCCACTCTCGCAAAGGAGCACTGATGGCACACCACCCGTCCCTGTCCCGCCGCGCCCTCATCGGCGGCATCGCCGCCGGGGCCGTCGCCGCCGCCGCGACGGCCTCGCCCGCCGCCGCGAAAGGCGGCCGCAAGCCGAAGAAGCTCGTCCCCGGCGACCTCGTCGTCGTCCCCGCCCCCGGCGGGCCCTCCACCGCCGCGGCCGTCGCCCGCGGCACCGCCATTCTGGAGAGCTGGGGCCTGCGCGTCGAGCTCACCGAGCACGCGCTCGACACGTTCGGGTACCTCTCGGCGCCCGACGAGGACCGCCTCGCCGACCTCAACTACGCGCTCGCGCACCCGGAGGCCAAGGCGCTCATGACCGTCCGCGGCGGCTACGGCACGACCCGGATCATCGACGGGGCCGATGTCGAGGCCCTCGAAGACCACCCGAAGCTCGTCATCGGCTACTCCGACATCACCGCGCTGCACTTCGCGGTCGCCGAGCAGACCCGCATCCCCACGCTCCACTCGCCGATGATGGCGTGGTCCTCGAACAACACCGCCGCGACCGCCGAGTCCCTGAAGGCCGCGATCATGACCGCCGACCCGGTGGTCCTCACCCGCGACCCGGCCGAGTCCACCGCGGGCGTCGAGGTCCCCGGGACCGCCTCCGGGAAGCTCCTCGGCGGGAACCTCTCGCTCATGGCCGCCGAGCCGGACCGGTCCAACTGGCCCGACCTCGACGGCGCGATCCTCCTCGTCGAGGAGGTCGAGGAGGCCCGCTACCGGGTCGACAACATGCTCACCCGGATCATCCGCGCCGGGCACTTCGACGGCCTCGCCGGGATCGCGGTCGGCCAGTTCGTGCCGCACCCGCTCGACGAGCACAAGCCCGGCGAGTGGACGATGAACGAGGTCCTCCTCGACAAGCTCGGGGACCTCGGCGTGCCCGTCCTCGGCGGCCTCAAGATCGGCCACGACCTCGACCCGCGCGTCGTGCCCCTCGGGACCGAGGCGGTGCTCGACACCGATGCCGGGACGCTCACTGTCGAAGCGGCCGTGAAGGACTAGCGCGCTCTGGTGGGGCCGCGGGGAAACTCGCGGCCCCGGGCCCGGCCGCGGGACGCTACGCTACGGCCGTGACAAGGTCGTGGGCGGTCCTCAAGCGGCTGCTGGTGGGCGAGCCGTTCGCCTCCGGGCGCGGATCGTCCCTCGTGCTCTCGAAGCGGTACGCGATCCCGCTGCTCGCGATCAACCCCATCTCCTCGATCGCGTACGCCCCCGAGCAGGTGTTCCTCGTCCTCGGCGTCGCGGGCACGGCCGCGTACGCGCTGTCGCCGTGGACCGGCCTCGCCGTCGCGGCGGTCATGGTCGCGGTCATCGCCTCCTACCGGTACACCGTGCAGGCCTATCCGGGCGGCGGCGGGGACTACCGGGTCGTCACCGCGAACTTCGGGCCCGGCGCGGGCCGCCTCGCCGCGGCCGCGCTCGTCCTCGACTACATCCTCACCGTCGCCGTCTCGACCGCCGCGGCCGTCGCCGCCCTGGACGCGCTCATGCCGGGCCTGCATCCGTGGCGCGAATGGCTCGCCGCCGCCGCGATCGCGCTCCTCGCCGCGTTCAACCTGCGGGGCCTGCGCGTCTCCGGGCGCGTCGCCGCCGCGGTCACCGTCGCGTTCGTCGCCGGGGTCGCCGCGATCGTCCTCACCGGGCTCGCGCGCCTCGCCGCAGGGGAGGACCTGACCTCTTCCGCGCCCGCCCCCGCCGACGAGGCCGAATGGACCTCCGCGGCCCTGTTCCTGCTGTGCGCCAGGGCCTTCGCGGCCGGGTCGGTCGCCGTCACCGGCGTCGAGACCTTCACGACCCGCGTGCGCTTCTTCCGGCCCCCGCGCGGGCGCAACGCCGCCGCCGCGATCACCACCGTCGGCGCGGCCACCGTCGCCCTGTTCATCGGCACCGTGGTCCTCGCGTTCCTCGTCCGCGCGCAGGGCCCCGAAGCGCGCGGGTACCCGCTCCTCGCGCAGCTCTCGGACGCCGTCTTCGGCGCCTCGCCCGCCGCGCTGTGGCCCGTCATGCTCGCCACCGCCGGGGTGCTCCTGCTCGCCGCGAACACCGCGTTCGTCGGCTTCCCGCAGCTCGCGTCGGTGTTCGCCGAGGACTCGCTGCTGCCGCGCCAGCTCCACAAGCGCGGCGACCGCCTCGTCTACTCCAACGGCATCCTCATCCTCGCCGTCGCCGCCGCGCTCCTCGTCGTCCTCTACGGCGGCGGCGCGTTCGAGCTCATCGGCCTGTACGTCGTCGGCGTGTTCCTCTCGATGGTCCTGTCGCACGCCGCGATGTCGCGCCACTGGCGGCGCGTCCTCGACGTCGAACGCGACCCGGCCCGCCGCGCCCGCGCCCACCGGGCCCGCGCCACCGCCGTCGCCGCGGTCCTCGCGTGCGCCGCCGTCCTCGTGATCGTCGCGTTCACGATGTTCCGGCGCGGCGGCTGGATCGCCGTCCTCATCATCGGCGGCTGCTACCTCCTCATGCGCGCCATCAGCCGGCACTACGCGGCCGTGCGCGGCGAGATCGAGCACCCGAAGGGCAAGCCGCAGCTGCCCTCGCGCAGCCACGCGATCGTCCTCGCCTCCAGCGTCAACCTGCCGCTCATGCGGATGCTCTCCTACGCGAAGGCCACCCGCCCCGACACCGTCACGGCCCTCACCGTCAACGTCGACGCCGCCGCGTCCCGCCGCCTCGTCGCCGAATGGGACCGCCGCCGCATCGGCGTGCCCCTCACCGTCCTCGACTCGCCCTACCGCGAGATCACCGGCCCGATCGTCGACTACGTCAAGGCCCGCCGCCGCGACGCCCCCAGGGACGTCGTCACCGTCTACCTCCCCGAGTACGTCGTCGGCCTCGGCCCCCAGAAAGGGCGACTGTCCCGCGGCTACTTCAACTGGTCGACCAGCCTGCTCCACAACCAGACCACCAAGGCCCTCCACCGCCAGCTCAAGTACGAGCCCGGCGTCATGGTCTGCACCGTGCCGTGGATCCTCGGCGACAGCACCGAGCCGCCGCCGCTGCGCCGCATCCCCAAATAGCGCGTCCCGTATCCTTGCGTGCGGCCCGCCGCGCCCGGCGCGGGCCGGGGGGAAGAAGGACACCATGATCGTCACCGTCGGAGACGTCGCGGCCGGAGGCCACTGCGTGGCCCGCGTGGACGGCGAGGTCTACTTCGTGCGCCACGCCCTCCCCGGCGAGCGCGTCCGCATCGAGATCACCGACCGCAAGAAGCGCTTCGCGTTCGCCGACGCCGTCGAGGTCCTCGACGCCTCACCCGACCGCGTCGAGCCCCCGTGCCCGTGGGCCGGGCCCGGCAAGTGCGGCGGCTGCGACTTCCAGCACGCCAGTCCCGAGGCCCAGCGCCGCCTCAAAGCGAAGGTCCTGTTCGACCAGCTCACCCGCATCGGCGGCATCGACCCGGCCCTCCTCGAAGGCGTCGAGGTCGAGGCCCTCCCCGGCGGGCCCCTCGCATGGCGCACCCGCATGCAGTACGCCGTCGACGAGGACGGCCGCCCCGGGCTGCGCGAGCACAAGTCGCACGAGCTCGTCCACATCGACTGGTGCCGCATCGCCTCCGAGCGCCTCCGCGAAGCCGACGTCCTCGACCGGACCTGGGACGGCATGGGCGCCGTCGGCGTCGTCGAGGCCGACGACGAGCAGCTCGCCGTCTACACCCAGCTGCGCCGCACCGCCCGCCCGCACCACAAGAGCGGCCCCAAGCTCCTCCACCAGACCGTCGGCGACACGACCTTCGAGATCGGCTTCGACGCGTTCTGGCAGGTCCACCCAGCCGCCGCCCCCACGTTCCTGGAGACCGCGCTCGACTTCCTCCAGCCGCGGGAAGGCGAGTCCGCGTGGGACCTGTACGCGGGCGCCGGGCTCTTCGCGAGCGGCCTCGCCACCGCCGTCGGCGACACCGGCCGCGTCATCGCCGTCGAGAACGCGCCCGCCGCGCGCACCGCCGCGAACCTCGCCGCGTTCAAGAACGCCGGGGCCATCGACGGCGACGTCGCCTCCGTCGCCCCCGACCTCGGCTCGGTCGACCTCGTCGTCCTCGACCCGCCCCGCGCCGGGGCCGGGCCCGAGGTCGTCGTGGCGCTCGGCGAGGCCCGGCCGCGCGCGATCTGCTACGTGGCGTGCGACGCGGGCGCGCTGGCGCGGGACGCGAGCGACCTCGCGATCGAAGGCTATGCGCTGACGCGCATCCGCGCGTTCGACGCGTTCCCGATGACCCAGCACTTCGAGACGGTCGCCCTCTTCGAGCCGGTCGACTGAGGCGCACAATGGTCGGGTGAGGTAGCCTGTCGCCTCACCTGAACGCACTCCTCGGAGCCGATCGATGACCAACTCTCCCTACACTTCCGGGCCAGCCCACGACCCAAACCGCCCGCCGCAGGGCCCGGCCTTCCAGTACCGGCCGCAGGACCCGGGGGAGGTCCAGTACGGGCAGCCGACCGGGCCGGTCCTGCCGCCGCCGCCCACCTGGGGCCAGCGCTGGGGCGTCCTCCCGAAGGACGACCGGCCCAAGCAGGTCACGGTGATCCTCCAGACGCTGTGGATCCACTTGGCCGCCACCGTGGTCGCGACCCTGCTCGGCCTCACTGGCTCTACGGGGCTGAGCATCGCGCTGGGCATCCTGGCCGCGGCCGTGAACCTCGTCCTCATCTGGGCGGTCGCACGAGAAGCCCTGGGCCGCTTCGGCTCTGACGACCCGCGGCTTCCGATCTATATCGGACTCGGGGCACTGGCCCTCATCGCGCTGTTCCGGGTCTTCAACCCGTTCACGGTGGTCCCCGCGATCCTCCAGATCACGGCCGCGCTGCTGGTCCTGGTGCTCGCGTTCACCAAGCCCGTGCGCGCATGGCTCGACCGCCCCGGCAACCGCCGCAAGGGAACCGACGCACCGCCGCCCGCGGCCCCGCAGGCGCCGCCGCCGCAGTGGCGCGACCCCGCGGGCCCGGGAGCGCAGGCCCCGTACGGCTACGGCGCCCCGCAGCAGCCGGGGCCCCCGCAGCCCGGCCCGCAGTACAACTGGCCGCAGCAGCCGCGCTGAACCCGCCTGCGGCCCTGCGTCAGT
Source organism: Glycomyces artemisiae (assembly GCF_003002955.1). GTDB lineage: Bacteria > Actinomycetota > Actinomycetes > Mycobacteriales > Micromonosporaceae > Glycomyces > Glycomyces artemisiae. Next base: position 85,917 of record NZ_PVTJ01000006.1, on the reverse strand, counting down.
CGCACCCGCACGGGCAGCAGTCGCAGTCGCAGCAGTCGCACCCGTCCCGGCAGCAGCCTTCGCGGCGCTTGCGGGACCACGGGCCCTCGTAGTGCTCCCGGCAGCACATCTGGCAGGTGCAGCACAGGAAGGTGAACGCGCAGAGCCCTGCGAAGAAGTTCCGCCCCTCGGGCCGGTACCGGTCGTGGTCGTAGTAGTCGCGGTCGCGGCGGCGCTCCCGGTAGCGGCGGTGCTCGCGCCGCTCGGCGGCCGGGTAGGTCGCGCAGGTCGAGCCGAACGTGCGCGAGACCGCATGGTGCGCATAGCGGTCCAGCAGCAGGCCCGTCATCGTCCGGTCGACCAGCGACGCCGCTTCCAGCGCCGCCCGCAGGTCGGCGAGCGCCCCGCGCACCAGCGGCCGCGCGCCCTCGACGCCGGTCCCGGTGGCGGCCAACGGGTTCCACGCGCCCCGCGCGGCGTCGTCGTCGAAGTCCTCCGCGGCGTCGAGCAGGTGCGCCAGGCGGCCGAACGCCGCCCCGGCCCTGCGGAACGCCCCGGCGTTCTCGGGCCTGCCGCCGAGGACCGCGGCGTGCGCGAACAGCTCGGCGGTGGCCGTCTCGGTCGGGGCCGTGACCTCGGCGAGCGCGGTCCCGGGACCGCAGGCGGCTTCGGCCCCGCGCTGGCCCGCGATGGCCGCGACGAGCGGCTCGACGTCCAGGGCGATCGACTCGCCGAGTCCGATCGCTTTGGCGCGCAGGCGGTCCGCTGTCATCCCGGCGAGGCCGCGGGCGCCGGGGCGGGCGGCGATGCCGTCGCCGTCCTCGACGTGGTCGCGCAGCTTCGCGGAGGCGAGCAGGAGCGAGGCGGTCGCGGCGAGCCGCGGGCCGCCGCCGGTGGCGACGGTCTGGCGGCGCATGCCGCGCAGCGCGCACGGCCCGGCGTTGCGCGAGTCCGCGTCGTCGCCGAGCTGGGCCTCCACGAGGACCGACAGCGCGAGCGCGTCGTAGTTGGTGGTGAGGCGGGCGAGGTGCCCGGCGTCGTCGCGCAGTTCGAGGCACAGGCCGCAGAAGTGGCCCATCCAGCGGGGTTTGAGGTCGTCGGGGGTGCGGGACGGGCAGGGGGCGAGCATGCCGAACAACGGGTCTCCTAGCTCGTCGGCAGCACACCGGCGGGGCCGGCGGCTGAAGGCGGGTCCTGCCCGGGGATGCTACCGGCCCTTGGCAACGCGAACGGATCGCGCGTCCAGGGCGGCCGGGTGCGGCGCGCACCCGGCCGCAACGGGCCTTACCCCAAGGGGGTCAGGTTGTCCGGCATCTCGTCCCAGGTCAGGCGCACGTGCGCGAGGGTCCCGAAGCCGAGGGTGTCGAAGCCGCCGGACGTGGTGCCGTAGTCGCCACCGCCGCCTTCGGGGCTGTTCGCGCCGCACATGTTCGCCACGTTCGGCATCGCGAAGCCCTTGCGGGAGGTGTAGTGGTGGAACACCATCTCCCACACCGGCCGGACCTGGCCGCGCCCGCCCGAGCCGATGACGGTCTGCTCGCTGTAGGCGCAGTTCTGGCCCGTGCCCCAGCTGTAGGTCGTGTACGGGACGGTGTTGCCGAGGTTGTAGCGCGCCACGTACTCCGCGGCCTTCGCGAACGAGTTGCCGTTGGCGCTGTAGAGGTCGATCCCCTGGTTCCAGGCCATCTCCATGAACGTCGCCATGAGCCCGATGCCCATGATCGAGTGCCCCTGGTCGCGCCCGGACTCCTGCCACTGCGCGAGCCCGCCCGAGTACACGAACGGGATCGCGTTCTCGATGGAGCCGTTGCCCTCGCCGTTCCAGAAGTAGTCGATCGCCTGGTCCCGGACGGCGTTGTCGTCGCAGATGAGGCCGATCGCGAGCTTGGACGCCATGTTGCAGAGGTCCCAGTTCGCCCAGTAGTTCGTGATGCACGCGTCGTTGTGGTTGGTGAGGAACGAGTTGTTCATCGGCAGGAAGACGCTCGTCATCATGCCCTGGAACGCGCCCAGGTCGAACCCGGACTGGCCGCGCACGATGTCGGCGGCGCAGCAGAACTGGTAGCCGTAGATGCCCGCCGCGAGGAACCGGTCGGCGTTGCCGGTCACCGTGGTCAGCGTGTTCGACCAGGCGTTGAGGATCTCGATCGCCTTGTCGCGGTGCGCGGTCGTTCCGGCGACGCGCCAGCGCAGGGCGTTCTGGTACGCCGCGTGGATGTCGTTGTACAGCTGCGGGTAGTTCTGGCCGTCGCCGCCGCGGATGATCGTGGCGGTGGGCCGGGCGGTCCAGGTGCTCTGGGCGTGGGAGTTCGCGATGAGCTTGTTCCAGCCCGAGAGCCACGGCTCCAGGCCCGCGTTCACTTTGGCCTTCATGCGGTCGAAGTCGGCCTGGGTGTGGAGGAGGCCGGGGTGGACGGCCAGAGCCGAGACGTCCTCAGTGGAAGATTCCTGTGCCGCGGCGAGCCCGAGGCCGCCCGCGCCCGCGACGGCGAGGCCGCCTGCGGCGAACGCGCCCTGGATCAGGCGCCGCCGCTTGAGGCGCGGGCCCGAAACCGGGGTTTCGGTCTTGCTGTGGTTGTCGTACGACATGGTGCTCCAATGCGCCATGCGGTGCGCGATGCCGGGGAATGCCACCGCCAACCTGGCGGCCCCCGGTCCTGAGACCGGTTGCCGTGAGCCAGCATAACCGACCCATCAACATATTTCAATACAAATGAACGCTCTGGGACTGTGCCGGTGCGGGACCGGGGATCGGCCGGTCCCGCACCGGAGGCCGCCGCCTGTGGGGGCGGGCGGCCGGGCCGCGTACGGCCGACGCGCGCGTGCGCCGCAGCTGGAGGCGGCTTAAGGGCCTGGCCTGCGGGCCAGAACGGCCGTTATCCGGCCCGTTCGCCCGCTCGCTGCGTTGTCGGCCCCTCCGAATACAACACCGGTATTCGGAGGGGCCTCCGCCTTGCGAGCGAACGAACGGTCTCGGATACCGCCTCGCCCTGGCCCGCAGGCCAGGCCCTGATCCTCGTTCCTGCCGCGGGGCCCCCAATGCCCCGGAGCCGCGGCGCCGCGCGCGGGCACTATGCGATGAGGTCCTTGAACTCGTTGTCCTGGAGCCACGCCGTGACCCCGGCCTGGACGTCGCCGCCGTTCTCGGCGAACACCAGGTTCTCCAGGTCCGCGAGCTGCTCGTCGCTCATCGCGAACGTCTCCAGCGCGCCCGCGACATCCGCGAACTCCTCGCTGAACCCGGTGCGCGCCAGCACGTTGATGGTCTCGGCCTCGCCGAGGGTCGTCTGCGGGTCCGCGAGGTTCTTCAGGTCGTACTTCGCGTACGCCCAGTGCGGCTGCCACAGGGTCACCACGATCGGCTCCTCCGCGGCGATGGCCGAGTCGAGCTCGGTGAGCATCGCCGTCGTCGAAGAGGTCTCCAGCGTCAGGTCGGTGATGCCGTACGTCGGGATCGCGCTGTTCTGCACGGCTTCGGTGAGTCCGGCGCTGGCCTCGATGCCGACGATGCGGCCGCCGAAGAGGTCGGCGTTGGCGTTGAGGTCCTCCAGCGAGTCGACATCCACATAGGTCGGGACGGCGACGGTGAGCGCGGCGTTCTCGTTCCAGGTGCCGAGCTGCTCCAGCTGGTCCCCGTACGTGTCCATATAGGTCTGGTGGGTGATCGGCAGCCAGCCGTCGAGGAACACGTCGAGGTCGCCCGAGGACAGGCCCTCGAACAGCGGTCCGACCTCGGTGAACTCCTGCGTGGTGACGGTGTACCCGGCGGATTCGAGGGCCTGGCGCCACAGCTCGGTGGCGACGACGGCCTCGTCCCAGTTGATGTAGCCGATGACGATCTCGCCTTCGCCTTCGGGCAGGCCGAAGTCGACGCCCTCGGCGGCGGCGTCGCCGGGCTCCTCCTCGACCGAGCAGGCGGCCAAGGCGATCGCGCCGCCGGTGGCGACGGCGCCCTTCATGATCGAACGTCGTTGCATGTCTCCTGCTTTCCGGCGCACGGGCGCGCGCCTTCCTCTGGGGGCGTTCGGTACTGGTGGGGCGGTCTAGCGGGCCGCGAGCCTGGCGGCGCGGGCCACCGGGGTGCGGTCGGACAGGCCCTGCGTGACGCGGTCCAGGAGGATCGCGAGCAGGACCACGGCGAGCCCGGCGTTGAACCCGGCGGCGATGTCGAGGCGGCCGAGCGAGCCGGAGATGACGGCCCCGAGGCCGCCCCCGCCGACGAGCCCTGCGATGACCACCATGGACAGTGCGAGCATGATGACCTGGTTGAGCCCGGCCATGATCGTGGGCAGCGCGAGCGGCAGCTTGATCCGCACGAGGATGCGCGCGGGGGAGGCGCCGAAGGCCTGCCCGGCTTCGACGACCTCGCGGTCGACCTGGCGCAGGCCGAGTTCGGTGAGGCGCACCCCCGGGGGCATCGCGAAGATGATGGTGGCGATGATGCCGGGCACCACGCCGACGCTGAAGAGCATCACCACGGGGATGAGGTACACGAACGCGGGCAGCGTCTGCATGAAGTCCAGCACGGGCCTCGCGATCGCCGAGAACGTGCGGTTCTCCGCGGCGGCGATCCCGAGCGGGATCGCGAGGACGATCGCGATGACGGCGGCGACGAGGACCATCGACAGGGTCTGCATCGTCTGCTCCCAGTACGGGGTCCACGCGACGACGAACATGCCCAGGCCGATCCCGGCGCCGAGCTTCCACCCCTTCGCGGCCCAGGCGGCCGCGGCGAACAGCAGCACCATGACCCCCGAAGGGAGCCACAGCAGTCCGTCGGCGAGGTGCGTGTACAGGAACTCCAGCCCGGCGTCGACGGCGTCGAACCCGGCGGCCCACGCGTCCCGCGCCCAGCGGATGAACGTCTCCATCCAGTCGCCGAACGGCATGTCGGGCAGGGGCTTCCAGATGTAGGTCCAGAGCCAGTTGCGGAGGTACTCGATCATGCGGGCTGGGCCTCCTGCTCGGTGTCGCCGACCGCTTCGGGGTCGGGCGCGAGCGACTTGATGATGGACCGGGGCGTGACCACGCCGAGCGGGTCGGCGTTGTCGTCGACGACGAGCAGCGGGGCCTTGGAGTTGAGGACCGGCTCGTACAGCTCGTTCACGGGCACGCCGGACTCCACTGTGGTGAACGCGCTGGTGTCGCGGGTCCCGCACGGCTCCATGACCGCCTCGGCGGTGAGCACGCGGGTGCGGTCGACGTCGGCGGTGAACTCGGCGACGTACTCGTCGGCCGGGTGCATGAGGATCTCCTCGGCGGTGCCGAGCTGCTTGACCTCGCCGTCGCAGATGGCGATCCGGTCGCCGATCCGCATGGCCTCGTTGAGGTCGTGGGTGATGAAGACGATGGTCTTGCCGAGCTTCCCCTGGAGGTCGAGGAGCTGGTCCTGCATCTCCTGGCGGATGAGCGGGTCGAGGGCGCTGAACGCCTCGTCCATGAGCAGGATCTCGGTGTCGGCCGCGAGCGCCCGGGCCAGGCCCACGCGCTGCTTCATGCCGCCCGACAGCTGCGCGGGCAGCTTGTCCTCGTGCCCGGCGAGGCCGACGAGCTCGACGGCCTCCCTCGCGCGCTCCAGGCGCTCGGTCTTGTTCAGGCCCTTGATCTCCAGGCCGAACGCGACGTTCTCGACGACCGTGCGGTGGGGGAGGAGCGCGAAGTGCTGGAACACCATCGAGATCTTCTCGCGGCGCAGGCGGCGCAGCTCCCGGGCCGAGAGCGAGCCGAGCTCGACGCCGTCGATGCGGATCGTCCCGGAGGTGGGCTTGATGAGGCCGTTGAGCATCCGGATCAGGGTGGACTTCCCCGATCCCGACAGGCCCATGACCACGAAGATCTCACCGGGCTCGATGGCCCAGCCGTGGTCCACGACGGCGGCGGTCACGTTCCTGGCGTTGAGTTCTTCCTTCGGGACTCCGGCCTTGAGCTGGGCGACGGCGCTCTTCGCGCCTTTGCCGAAGACCTTGTACAGGGACTCCACTTCGATCGCTGGCATTGCTTCCTTTCACAGCGCGGCACGCCCGGCCTTGGGGGAGGGGGCGCGGCGCGGGGCGTCATCCGGGGGCGGCAACACTTGGAACAGTAGTCAACAACTGTGGTTTTTCAACCCCGAGCATCGCGTGAGAAGATCGACACGGGACGTTGCGGACCTGTGTTTACCCAGGTAGAAGCCGTGAAAGTCGCAGTAAGCTTGTTGCCAGTTGGATTGTCTACAAACAGACATTCGACAGAATTGAGACCGTGCGGAGACCCCTTCGAGTCCGATTTGTGACCTCGTACCCGGTCGCTACTTCAGCCGGGCCGCCTTCGCGCGCGCCGTCAGGTCCGCCAGGTCCCCGTCGCTCAGCCCGAGCTTGCGGGCCTTCTCGTACTCCCCGGCGATGTTGGTGCCCATCCGCATCGGCGAGTCCGTCCCGAGCACCACTGCGATCCCCGCCTCCAGGAACCGCGGCAGCGGGTGCGCCTCCAGTGCGGGCACCATCCCCAGCACCACCGCCGACGTCAGGCACACCTCGACCGTCACGTTCCGCTCCGCGAGGAGCCGCATGATCCCCGGGTCGCTCGCCGCCCCCACGGCGTGCCCGATCCGCCCGATCTCCTCGATCTCCGCGAGCACCGCCAGGTTCGAGGCGTTGAACGCCCCCGCCGGGACCGTCACCCCCAGGCCCGCCGCGCCCGCCGCCTCGGCCACCACCCGGCCCCGCGACCAGTCCGCCTCGGCCGCATACGGGACGTAGATGATCTCCACGCCCGACAGGCCCGCCGCCGCCGCGTCCGCGAACGCGTCGCACAGCTCCCGCAGCATCGGGTCCCACAGGTTCATCGACAGCACCGCGCCCGCGTCGAACTCCGGGTAGTCCTCCGCGACCCGCTCCCGCGCCGCCTCGAACCGCTCCATGAACTGCGGGTACACCACCGACTCCTGCGGCAGCCGCAGCTCGGTGTAGACGGCGCCCCCGCGCGCCGCCGCCGCCAGCGCGTCGACCAGGATGCCCTCGTAGACCTCCGGGTCCACCACGTCCAGGTCGAACCGCGGCACCGCGGACATCCGCTGGAGCCGGGCCAGCCCCGGCGCGACGTCCCGCACGCTGTCGCGCCGGTCGCCCCAGTCCACCGGGGAGGAGCTCAACACCTGATCGAGGCGCGCGGGCCATTCCGTGTTCTGGTGCAGGTCGATGAGGTCCATGTTGGGATGATCACATTCCGATCACGGAGGGGCCGGGCTTTCGCCCGGCGTGTCCCTTTCGGGGACTGACCGCTTTCCGACAGTCACGTCTGGTGTCCCTCCTTCGGATGAATTTCCGGTGCCCGGCTGCGGACTCCGTCGTACACCTGCCGCCGTGACGGCCGCCCGTCGGGACCGTGACCGCCCCGCGGCCCCGGAATGACTCCCTGATCACGGCCCCCGGACCCCCATGAGACACGTCCCAGGCGCACTCGCTGAGGTTCCCTCCAGGCGGTGCCGCGGATAGACTTCCGCGTTATGAACCCGCACGACGAACCCGAGATGGGCCCGCTGCTGTCGAGCATCGGCGCACTGGCCGATTTCAAGTCGCTGGACGAGGACGACCTCCCGGAGCTCGCCGACGAGCTGCGCCGGTTCCTCGTCGACGCGGTCGCCAGGACCGGCGGCCACATCGGCCCCAACCTCGGGGTCGTCGAGCTCACCATGGCGATCCACCGGGTCTTCGACTCCCCCCACGACCAGGTCGTCTTCGACACCGGCCACCAGTCGTACGTCCACAAGGCCCTCACCGGCCGCGCCGGCGACTTCGCGGGCCTGCGCGGGCGCGGCGGCCTCACCGGCTACCCCAGCCGGGCCGAGTCGCCCCACGACCTCGTCGAGAACTCCCACGCCTCCACGTCCCTCTCGTACGCCGACGGCCTCGCGAAGGCCCACGCGCTCTCCGGCTCCGACCGCCACGTCGTGGCCCTCGTCGGCGACGGCGCGCTCACCGGCGGCATGTGCTGGGAGGCCCTGAACAACATCGCCGCCCGCGACGACCTCAAGCTCGTCATCGTCGTCAACGACAACGGCCGCTCCTACGCGCCCACCGTCGGCGGCCTCGCCAAGCGCCTCTCGGCCCTGCGCCTCAACCCCGGCTACGAGCCCGCGCTCCGCAAGATCCAGGAGCTCGTCGAGCGCATCCCCGTGTTCGGCCGCGCCGCCTACGCGGGCCTCCACGCCGCCAAGACCGGCCTCAAGGACGCCCTCGCCCCCCAGGGCATGTTCTCCGACCTCGGCATCAAGTACGTCGGCCCCGTCGACGGCCACGACCTCGGCGAGCTCACCCTCGCCCTGGAGCGCGCCAAGGGCTTCGGCGGCCCCGTCATCGTCCACGCCCTCACCGAGAAGGGCCGCGGCTGGGCCCCCGCCCGCGCCGACGAGGCCGAGCAGATGCACTCCCCGCCCGCGTTCGACCCGATCACCGGCGAGCCCGTCGGCTCCTCCAAGCGCCGCTGGACCGGCGTGTTCGCCGACGAGCTCGTCGCCCAGGCGAACCTGCGCCCCGAGGTCGTCGCGATCACCGCGGCCATGCCCGGCCCCACGGGCGTCGACAAGCTCATGAAGCTGCACCCGAACCGCGTCTTCGACGTCGGCATCGCCGAGCAGCACGCCGTCACCTCCGCGGCCGGGCTCGCCATGAACGGCATGCACCCCGTCGTGGCCGTGTACTCCACGTTCATGAACCGCGCGTTCGACCAGACCGTGCTCGACGTCGCCATGCACAAGCTGCCGGTGACGTTCGTGCTCGACCGGGCCGGGATCACCGGCCCCGACGGGCCCAGCCACTACGGCATCTGGGACACCTCGATCTTCCGCGTCGTCCCCGGCCTGCGCATCGCCGCGCCGCGCGACGCCGCCACGCTCCGCGAGGAGTTCGCCGAGGCGCTCACCGTGGACGACGGGCCGACGATGCTGCGCTGGCCCACCGGCGCGGTGCCCGAGCAGGACATCGCCGCCGTCGACGTCCACGAAGGACTCGACGTGCTCGTCAAGCACGAGGACGACGAGCTCCTGATCACCGCGTGCGGCTCCCTCGCCGGGACGGCGGTCGAGGCCGCGTCCCTCCTTGCGGCCCAAGGCATCCGCGCCACCGTGGTGGACCCGCGCTGGATCTCCCCGGTCCCGGACGCGCTCGTGAAGCTCGCAGGCCAGTACCCGCTCGTCGCCACCGTCGAGGACGGCATCCGCACCGGCGGCTTCGGGGACGCGCTCGCGCAGGCCCTGCGCGACTCCGGCGACGAGACCCCGCTCGTGGACTTCGCCGTCGAGCGCGGCTGGCACCCGCACGGCTCCCGCGGCGAGCTGCTGGAGGACCTGGGGCTCACGCCCGCGGCGATCGCCGAGCGCCTCGCCGCCGAGGTCCACCGCCGCGGCGAAGCCGAAGCGCACCACCACCACTAGCCGTAGACGCAGAGCGGCGCGGCGGTCCTGGTGGGACCGCCGCGCCCGGTGCTACTCATTCAGACGCCGCGAAGCGCTGATCGGTTGCATCCTCATCGCATCGCTTTCAGTCCCTGCCTGATCCGGGCGAGGTCGCGGCGACGCTTCTCGAACGTCGCGCCCGCGCCGATGAGGACGACGCCGCCGATCGCGGGCGGGATCCACACCGGGATGTAGTCCCACACCAGCGACAGCTCGTTGATCGTGAGCACCGCGAGCGCGATCGACCCGAGCACCAGCGGCGCCTGCCAGCGGCGTCCCAGTCCCGCGATGATGACCGCGATGGCGGCGGCCCCCACGCCGACGCGGCGGGCCGGTTCGCCGTCGCCGAGCGCGAGCAGCAGCGAGGGCCCGATGCCGATGAGGATCGGCACGGCGAGCGTCGCCCACGACCCGGTCTGCGGGCGCTTCTCCAAGCGCCACAGGCCGATGAGGAACAGGACCGCGGCCGGAGGCGCAGTGAAGAACTCAAGGGTCTGCACCTCCTGCGCGGCCAGCAGCAGCCACCAGCCGACGGTGCCGGTGCACAGGGCCGCGATGATGTAGCCCCACTTGCGGACCGGCACCATGAGCGCGGTCCCCGCGAGCGCCAGCGTGTACACCCCGAACTGGGCGGGCAGGAACAGCCGCAGGTCCGAGCCCTCCCAGACCGCCTCGACCCACGGGAACAGGCCGCCGATCACGGAGACGGCGGCGACGACGTGAGCGAGGACCGAGCCCAGGACCCGGTCGGGGCGGCTGCGCCGCGGCGCGCCCGCGGCGACGGCGAGCATCGCGGCGGCGGTCACGGTGAGCCAGAACGGGACCCAGCCTTCACCGGGGTCGATCGAGCGCGAGTCGGAGGCCGCGAGGGCCGCGATCGGGGCCCACACCGCGAGGGCGACCCAGCCGCAGCACCGGCCCGCGAGCGTGCGGGAGGCGAGGGCCGTGACGAGGCCGACGACCGCGCACAGCGTGAAGCCGATGAACGGCACCGCGTCCCACTGCTCGGGGTCGCTGTGCCACAGCAGGATCGAGGTGGAGACGACCGCGAACGTGAGCGCGAGCGCCGCGCCCTGGACGCGGAACCGCACCGGCAGCAGCACTGCCGCGAACGCCAAGGCCACCAGGACGATCGGGATCTCCCATGTGAACACCCCGGCCGGTTCGGCGCCGAACCACAGCACGCCGAGGCCGCCGAGCGTGATGAGCGAGGCCGCGAGCGCGGTCCCCGCGCCGACCAGGTAGGAGGCGATCCGCAGCGGCTCCCCGAGCGGCTCGCCGAGAAGCGGCGCGACCAGGCGGGCGGCGAGGAACACGGCGAAGTAGGCGCTCAGGTCCGGCGCGTCGAACGCGACGGTGGCGAAGGCCACGAGCGCGGCGAGTCCGGCGCCCTGCGCGAGCGCGAAGCCCCACTTGTAGTCGCGCGACCCGGCGGTGGCGAAGGGGACGAACGCGGCGGCGAGGAGCGCGAGCGACGGCACGGCCAGCTCGCCCGAGTCGGAGCGGACGGCGAGCGTCCATGCGCACAGCACGAGCGACCCGGCCGCCGAGGCGGCGATGAGCATCGACGTGGTGGAGACGCGCAGCCGCTTCGCGAAGCCTACGCCGACGAGGTTCGCGGCGGCGAGCACGGCGACGGCGGCGGCGACGGGCGGGACGACCGGGTCGTCGAGCCCGAACGCGGCCCGCAGCCCGGCCGAGCACGCGGCGACCACTGCCGCGCAGGTGAGGAGGCGGGAGGCCCACAGGTCCGAGCGCGCGTACCGGCCCGGGAAGCGGGCGGTCAGCCACGCGGCGATGCCGAGGGCGAGCGCGATGGTGAGCATGAGGATGACGGCGAGGCCGAGGTCGCTCGCGGCGGCGTACGAGGCGCCGATCGCGGCCAGCGGGAGCATCGCCCAGCTCGTGGCGCTCAGCCGCGACGCGCCGCGGTAGGCGGCGAGCACGGCCAGGACTCCGGCGGTCCAGGCGCCCACGGTGTCGGGCCCGAAGTCGGTGCCCGGCGGGCGGTACAGGTAGTAGCCCGCGAGGGTCGTGCACCACAGCGCGAGCGCGCCGAGCGCGGCGAACGTCTCGGCGGTGGCCCACAGCTTGAACCGCTTGAACGGGAACGGCACCGCGAGCAGCAGGATCGTCGCGATGCTCAGCACCGCGGCCCGGCCCCCGTTGCCCATGTTGCGCCAGGCCACGGCCGTGAAGATGATGAGCGCGGCGGCGACGAGCAGCCCGCCGAGGCTCAGCAGCACGGTCTGCACGGTCTTCGTCCCGACCTCCCCGCCCGGAGGCGGAGGCGGCGGGGGAAGGTAGGCGGCCGGTGCGCCGCTGGGCGGCGTGTGCGGCTGGGGCGCGTAGGGCGCGGCGGCGGCCGGTGCCGCCTGCGGAGTGCCGTGCGCGGGCGTCTGCGGCACTTGCGGCGCCGGAGCGGCCTGGGCCTGCCGCTCGGCTTCGGCGAGATATCCGGCGGCCACCTCGCGGAGGCCGTCGAGCACCTCGATCCGCTCCGCCTCCACGGCGGCGCGGCTGGTGAGGGCGGTGGGCATCGACGCCAGGACCGCGTCGAGGTCGCCGAGCCGCTGCAGCAGCGGCTCGGGTCCGCGCCCGCAGGCGGCGCACCCGGCGGCCGTCGATGGACGCCCGCAGCGGGGGCAGTTGTACGTCGTCATGTGCACAGTGTGCTGGGCCTGTCAAATCAAGCACGGCACAAAACGGGCGCCAGTTGTGCACGTCCCACAACCCGACCGCCCTGCGGCCTCGTCAGGGACCCCGTATTCTTCAGGTTTCCTCCAAACGGACCACCCACGCGCTCCCCTTGGAATCCCAAAAGCGGAAGCCTGCACCGCCAAATCCGGGAAGTCGATATCCCTTCTCCCGGTGTCAGGGCGATTCGGATCTGACGGAACCGCGCTAGGGACGCCCATGTGGTTGATTCACCTCCTCATGTGGTGTGTCGCCGCCGACTTCCACTCCTGGACGGCCGGCTGTCCGGTGTCGCTCCCCCGGGTCGCGGGTGCGCCTGGCGGATATTGCTTCCCGGTGGGCGCGTTGGCTGCCCGTCGGGAGAGTGCGCCCGTCCGGGCAGGCTTCGCCCGTGTCAGGAGAGTGTGTCCCTGTGGGCAGGCTGGCGCCCGTGTCGGGGTGGTGCGGTGGGTGGGCCGTGGCCGCAGGGGTGCGGGTCTGCGCGTGTGGGGGTGGTGTCGCGGTGCCGGGTCCTCGAATGCCCGGCCGGGTGCGGCACTGCTTCTCCATGCGCGGTCGCTGCGTGCGGTGTGTGTTCGGCCTGTCGGTCGCTTGGTGGTCCGGTCGTGTGCCTCGTAGCGGACACCGCCCGGGGTCGAGGTGATCCCTTCCCCGGGTCCCCCGCCCGATCACCATGCCCCCGTGGGGGTGGTTGACTGCTGCGGGTCCCGATAGCACTGCGGGGATGAGATCTGCCGTCGGCCCGACACCTTGCGTCGGCGACACTGCCTCGGAGATCGTCTGGTTTGCCGGTCGGCCAGAGGCTTGGCTTAGTCTGCTTGCACCGCCCGACACCTGTACGATTTCCCTGTCCCTGTGCGTACCCCAATCATCCCTCGCACCAGGTGCCACTGTCATCACCCACACGCGGGGAACATCCTCACGTTCCACCCCCGGACCCCCACGGCCCCAAGGCAACCCGCCCCACCCCGGCCCACCGTCCACCCTCTCGTCGCCGCCCGCACGAACCCCAACCCCCACCCCACCCGCAAGCAGCAAGGACCCCCGCACCATCCCGATGCGAGGGCCCTTCCATGTCCCCGACAAGCGTCAGCGCATGGCCTTGAGCGACCGGCCGATCCGGGCGAGGTCGCGGCGCCGCTGCTCCAAGGTCGCGCCCGCGGCGATGAGGACCGCGCCGCCGATCGAGAGCGGGATCCACTTGGGGACCGCGCTCCACACCAGGGCGATCTCGTTGACCGCCAAGGCCGTCAACACCACCGCCCCGAGGACCAGCGGCGCCTGCCAGCGCCGCCAGGCGCCCGCCATCAGCACCGCCACGGCGGCCGCGCCGACCGTGATCCGGCGCCAAGGGTCGCCCTCTGGCCCGAGCGCCATGACCAGCGACGGGCCGAAGCCCACCGCGAGCGCCGGGCCCAGCGCGAGCCACGAGCTCGTCGCCGCGTCCCGCCGCAGCAGCCACAGTCCCAAGCCGACCAGCACGACGGCAGGCGGCACGGTGTACCACTCGACGGCGGTCGCCCCGCCGTACGCGGCGAACATGAGCGCGGCAACGACCATCGAGGCGCACGAGCCGAGCACATGCCCGAGCCGCTTCGCCGGGTTCGCGATCGCGGCCGCCGCCAGTGCGCCCGCGTAGGCCGTGAACCCCAATGGCGTGTCCAGGCCGATCCCGTCTGCCAGCGCGATCCCGGTGAGCCACACCAGGTACACCCCGATCATGGAGTGCGCGCCGACCCGGCCCCACACCAAATCCGCGCGGCCGCGGTGGCCGCTGCTGTCGCCGCCGCGGCGAACGAACCAGGTCGCCGCGAGCGGCACCGAGACGACCCCGACCGCGACCGCCAGGGCCGGCCCGGGATCGAGGTCGTTCGTCGCTGGACGGTAAGCCCACGCCAGCGCCGCCGCGGTGACCGCCGGGTACGCCGCCGTCCACCCCAGGACTCTGCGGCCCGTGCCGGGCGAGGTGAACGCCACGAACACCGCCAGCGCCGCGACCGCGGCCAGGGATGCGGCCGACCTCCCGGCCAGCGCCCCTGCGCTCATGGCGGCCGTGGCCGCGGCCAGCGCCAGGAAGTCGCGCCGCCAGCCCTTGGCGACGAGGAAGGCGCCGACCGCGCTCCCGACCGCGATCGCCGGAACCTCCCACTGCACCAGCGGGTTCGGCTCGGCCCCGTAGGCGACCGGCAGCGCCGTGGCGCTCACGAACGTGCACCAGGCCAACACCGAGGCGCCGATGACCATGGCGCCCTTGCGGAGGGCGTCTGCGAGCGCTGCGGGGAAGATGAAGGAGACGGCGAGCGAGAGCACCGCGGCGGCGAAGAACGCCGTCAGCTCGTACGCATCGGTGATCACCGCGCCGAGCACCGCGAGCGAAGCGGTGACCGCACTGGCGGCCGCACCGAGCGGCAGGCGCTCGTAGCCGTTCGGGTCGGTCCAGGAGGCGGCCAGGATGACCGCGACCGCCGAGAGGCCGAATGCGGGGAGCGCGACCAGCGGCTCCAGGGAACGGAGTGCGAGGACCCACGAGGCGATGGTGAGCGCGCCGGCTGCCGAGCCGAGGACTGCGACGGCCGCGGTGGAGGCTCCTGCGAAGCGGGCGTGGGCGGTTGCGAGCATGCACGCGGCGGCGAGGAGGCAGCCGGTTGCCGCCGCCACCGGCAGGATCGCGGCGTCGAGGCCGAAGGCGGCCCGCATGCCTGCGAGGAAGACCGTGGTGATCCCTGCGGCGAGGAGCACGCGCGCGGACTACTGGTCGGCGCCCGCGTGGCGGGTCGGGGCGGCTTTCACGGTCCAGGCGGCGCCGGCGAGGAGGAGCCCGATGGCGCCCATGTGGAGTGCGGCTTCGAGGGCGTCGCCGAAGGCGGCGAACGCGGCGCCGGTCGCGGCGAGGGGGAGCAGCGCCCAGGCGGGGGCGGCGACGCGGGCGGCGATCCGGTAGAGGGTCGCGGCGACGAGGACGGCCGCGGTCCAGCGGGCGACGGACACGGCGGTGAGGCCGGTGCCGCTCGGCAGGTACAGGTAGTACCCGGCGAGTGCGGAGCACCACAGCGCGAGCGTGGCGGTGGCCGCGAGGGTCTCGGCGGTCGCCCACAGGCGGGACCTGGTGAGCGCGAACGGGACGGCCATGAGCAGGCCGGTGGTCCCGGCGAGGATGGTGAGCCGTCCGCCGTCGCCGAGCTGGCGCCAGGCGACGGCGGTGAAGACGATGACCCCGGCGGTGAGCAGGAGCCCGCCGAGGCACAGCAGGACGATCTGGACGGACTTGGCGGTGACCTCGGCGCGGCGGCCGGGTCGGTCCGCGGGAGGCGGAGGGGCTTGCGGCGGAAGGTGTTCCGATGCGGCTACGGGCTGATCCATACGCACAGTGTCGAGGCGATGTCAAACCAGTAACCGGACAAATCGGGCAGGATTTGTGGAGTTTCGACAGTGTCCGGAGCCACCGCGCCGTCCGGTCGCCCCGTTTTTCTCGGGTTCCTCCAAACGAACCGCGGCCGCGGAGCCGAATCGAGGGCACCCGGCATCGGAGCGCCTAAGGGACCCCCGGTTTTCAGTATCTCTCGGGGGTACGACATTCCGGGGAAATAGGAACGGGCCTCGCGTTGTGGAGATCGCGAGGCCCGTTCCGTCGGGAGGAGGATAAGTCGTTAAGACGCGCTCTCGTAGGCGTCGATGATGGACCAGGCGAGGTCCTCCCACTGGGCGTAGTAGTCCGGGAAGGCCGAGACCTGGACGGCCTGGGCGGCGGAGGCGATGGACATGTCCTCCCAGCCGTCGACGTCCTCAAGGGTCCCGTAGAACTTGCTCGCGGAGGTGGAGACGTCCATGAGCTCTTCGACCGAGCCCCAGCCCATCGAGGTGCGCTGCTGGAAGATGCCGACCGAGTCGTGGTCCTCGTAGTGGACGTCGGAGTCGGTGTAGTCCCAGGACTCGGGGACGTCGTTGGAGGCGGCGTTGTAGAGCTTCGCCTCCTGCATCGCGGTGGCGAGGGCGACGGCCCAGCCGTTCTCGTCGAAGCCCATGTCCTTGCCGGTCTCGATGATCGTGACGGCGTTGGCCTCCTGCTCGTCGTCGATGCCCTCGACATCGATGTCGACGGGCCCGGCGGGCTCCTCGGTGGTCTCCTCCACGACCGGCTCGGGGGCCGGCTCGGTGGTGGCCTCCTCGGTCGGCTCCTCGGTCGCGGGGGCCGCTTCCTCGGTGGTCGCCTCCTCGGTGGTGGCCGGGGCCTGCTCGACGGCGGCGGTCTCCTCGACCGGCTCGTCGGTGTTCGAGATGGCCCAGGCGGCGGTGGCGCCCGTGCCCGTGAACACGGCGGCCGCGAGGCCGACGGTGGCGATGCGGCGGAAGCGGTGGTGCTCCCCGGCCGCGTCATTGAAGGACAGCCGCTGGGAGAGCGCGGCGGCGGCGCTCCGGACCGGACCGGTCACGCCTTCGATGATCTTGCGAAAATGCACTGGGCAAACCTAGGGGCGAAAATCCCCAGGTCAAACCGGGTCGCGACCGCGGAAACGCAGGTGGCAAGGGGTTTCCGTACCGGCGAGTAGGCTCTATGGCTTTTGCCCGGTACCGGCCCTATCGGCGCCCTCGCCCGAGCGCGTCACCGCTGCCGTCCGGCCCCGTCGGTACACGGGACGAGCCCGGACTCGTCCTTTCGGAGGAGTCCGGGCTCGTCGCAAAGATAATGTGATCGGGCACACCGGACGCTACGAGGCGAAGGGCTTTCCGGTCACATCGGTCGAAATCCCCTCGCGGTCCAGGTACGGCGTGAGGCCGCCGAGCCAGAACGGGAAGCCCGCGCCGAGGATCATCGCGAGGTCCACCTGCTTCGCCGAGGGCACGACGCCCTCGTCGAGCATGAGGCCGATCTCCTCGGTCAGGCCGCGCAGCACGCGCTGCTCGACCTCCTCCGCGGACTGCGGCGAGTCCCCGAGCGCGATCTGCGCCTTGGCTTCCTCGGTGAGCTTCCCCTTGCCCTTGTGCGCCGGGTCGAAGACGGGGAAGTCCGCCTCGGCCATGCGCCGCAGGTTCTCCGACGCGGGGAAGCGCGGCCCGAGGTCCTCGTTCAGGTGCTGGCACAGGTGCCAGGCCACCTGGAGGCCCACGAGCTCCAGGAGCGCGAACGGGCGCATCGGCAGGCCCAGCCGGTCGAGGGCCACGTCGGCGGTCTCGACGGGCGTGCCCGCGTCCACCGCGCCGGTGACCTCGGCGAGCATGCGGCCGAGCAGGCGGTTCACGATGAACGCCGGCCGGTCCGCCGAGCCCACGGCGGTCTTCTTGAGCTTCTTCGCGACCGCGTAGGCCGTCGCCAGGGTCTCGTCGTCGGTCGAGTCGGTCGCGATGACCTCCACGAGCGGCATGACGGCCACCGGGTTGAAGAAGTGCATGCCCACGAGCCGCTCGGGGTGCTTCAGCTGCGAGGCCATCGCGGTGATCGAGAGCCCCGAGGTGTTCGTGACGAGCAGGGCCTCCTCCGAGACGATCGGCTCGATCTCGGCGAACACGGCCTGCTTGACGCCGAGCTCCTCGAAGACCGCCTCGATGACCAGGTCGCAGTCGGCGTACACCGACTTGTCCGCGCTGGCGGAGACGAGCGCGCGGAGCTTGGCGGCCTTGAGCTTCGAGGTGCGGCCCTTCGCTTCGAGCTTGTCGATCTCGGCCTGCACGTACGCCAGGCCCCTCTGGGCCCGCTCCTCGTCGAGGTCGGTCATGACCACGGGTACTTCGAGGCGGCGCGCGAACATGAGCGCGATCTGCCCGGCCATGAGCCCGGCGCCGACGACGCCGACCTTCGTGACGTCCTTCGCGAGCCCGGGGCTCGGGGCGCCCTCGGGGCGCTTGCCGAGCGAGCGGACCAGGTTGAACGCGTAGATGCTGGCCTGGAACTGCGGCCCGGCCTCCAGGTCGGCGAGGGCCTCGTCCTCGGCGAGGGACCCCTCCTCGAAGGAGGCGTGCTGCGCGAGTTCGAGCAGGTCCAGGGCCCGCACCGCGGCGGCGGAGGCGTTGTGGACCTTCTCGTCGACGAGCTTGCGGGCGCCCGCGATCACGGCCGGCCAGACGTCCCGGTCGATCTCGGGTCGCTCGACGGTGATCGCGCCCGTGGCGACTCCCACCGCCCAGTCCAGGGACTCCTCGATGAAGTCGGCGCCCTCGAACTCGGCGTCGGCGATGCCCAGCGGCACCAGGTCGGCGCCCTTGAGCATCTTGTTCTGGTTCAGCGGGTTCCCGACGACGACCTGCGCGGCCTTCTCGATGCCGATGAGGTTCGGCAGGAGCTGCGAGCCGCCCCAGCCGGGGATGAGCCCGATCGAGACCTCCGGCAGGCCCAGGCCCACCGCGGTCTTGGAGACGGTGCGGTAGTGGCAGTGCAGCGCCAGCTCGAATCCGCCGCCGAGCGCCGTGCCGTTCACGAACGCGAACGTCGGCACCGCGGAGTCCTTGAGCCGCTTGTACAGCGCGTGCCCGGCCTGCGCGAGCGCCAGGCCCTGCTCGCGGGTCTCCAGGCTCGGCATGAGCTTGATGTCGGCGCCCGCCAGGAAGATGAACGGCTTCCCGGTGACGGCGACGAGCTTGACCCCGTCCTCGGCCTCGACGGTGTCGAGGGCCCGCCACAGGCTCTTGAGGCCACCCGGCCCGAACGACGACGGCTTGGTGTGGTCGTAGCCGTTGTCGAGCGTGATGATCGCGGCCTTGCCGCCGAGCCCGCGGGGCTCGACGAAGCGCACGTAGGACTCGGTGACGACCTCTTCCTCGAAGTCGGGGAGGTCGAGCGGCGTCGCGGACATTAGTTGGCCCCCTTGAAGTTCGGGTTCTCCCAGATGACCGTGCCGCCCTGGCCGAGGCCGACGCACATGGTCGTGATGCCGTAGCGCACCTCGGGGTGCACGGCGAACTCGCGGGCGAGCTGCGTCATCAGCCGCACGCCCGAGGAGGCCAGCGGGTGGCCCATCGCGATGGCGCCGCCCCACGGGTTCACCCGCGGGTCGTCGTCGGCGATCTTGAAGTGGTCGAGGAACGCCAGCACCTGGACGGCGAACGCCTCGTTGATCTCGAACAGGCCGATGTCGTCGATCGTGAGCCCGGCGCGCGCGAGGGCCTTCTCGGTGGACGGGATCGGCCCGACGCCCATGGTCTCGGGGTCGACGCCCGCGAACGCGAAGCCGACCATCTTCATGGCGACCGGCAGGCCCAGCTCGGCGGCGGTCTCGGCGTCGGCGATGAGGCACGCGGTGGCGCCGTCGGTGTTCGGCGAGGAGGTCCCGGCGGTGACGCGCCCGTGCGGGCGGAACGGGGTGCGCAGGTTCGCGAGCCCCTCCATGCTCGTCGACGGCCGCGGCAGCTCGTCGGCGACGGCCACGGTCCAGCCCTCGTCGGAGCGGGCGGCCATCGTGGTGATGTCCGCCGACAGCTGCTCGACGGCGGCCGCATAGCGCTGCTGCGTCTGCACCGCGTACGCGTCGGCACGCTCCTTGGTGAGCTGCGGGTACAGGTCGTGGAGGTTCTCGGCGGTCACGCCCATCTGAAGCGCGTCCGGGTCGACCAGGCGCTCGGCGATGATCCGCGGGTTCGGGTCCACGCCCTCGCCCATCGGGTGGTTCGACATCGACTCCACGCCCCCGGCGATGGCGATGTCGTACTGGCGCGAGGCGATCGCGGCGGCGACGTTGGTCACCGCGGTCATCGCGCCCGCGCACATGCGGTCGATCGAGTAGCCCGGGACGGACCGCGGCAGGCCCGCCAGGAGCGCGGCGGTGCGGCCCAGCGTCAGGCCCTGGTCGCCGATCTGCGTCGTGGCCGCCAGCGCCACCTCGTCGACCCGCTCAGGCGGCAGACCCGGGTTGCGGCGCAGCAGCGTCCTGATGCAGCGGATGATCAAGTCGTCGGCGCGGGTCTCCTCGAAGAGTTTCCCCGCCTTGCCGAACGGGGTGCGGACCCCGTCGACGAAGACGACATCGCGGATGGTGTCGTTCACGCCAGCCCCTCCTTTGGGTATGCAGCGTCGGTGAGAGTGCACGTCGGCACGAGTGCAACGTCACAACCGATGTTACCCGTTAGTAAGTTCAGTGTCACGGCCCCCCGCCGCGTGTCGGACATCCGTCTTCCGCGAAACGTTCGCCCTGCTCGCGACCGCCCCGGGAGACGGCGAAGGCCCCGCCTCGGCGGGGCCGTTCCGTCGTGCAGGGGTTCAGTCCTTGAGCGCCTCGGCGAGGCGCTCGGCGAGGAGGTCGATCTGCCATTCGCGGGCGCCGCCTTCTGCGAGGACCGTGCGGACGTGCTTCTCGGAGACCTTCTTCGGCGGCTCCCACGCCAGGCCCCGCACCAGCGCGGGGGAGATGAGGTTCTCGGCCGGGAGGCGGTGCTTGCCGGCGATCTCGGTGACGACCTCCCGGGCCGCGGCGAGGCGCTCGGCCGCGACCGGGTCGCGGTCGGCCCAGCGGTGGGTCGCGGGCGGGCCGTCCTGGGGCGGGGTCGTCGACGGCAGCTCGTCGGCGGGGACGAGGCGCGCGTCGGCGAGGGCCTGGAGCCACAGCCGCGCGTTCGTGCGCCCGCCGCGGCGGCGGAACCCGGGCAGGCCCATCAGCTCCGCGAAGTCAGTCGGGTCGGCGGTCGCCGCCTCCACGATCGCCGCGTCCGGCAGGACCTTCCCGGGCGCGCGGTCGAGCTTGCGCGCCAAGGCGTCCCGCGCCTCCCACACCGCGCGCACCCGGCCCAGGGCCTTCGCGCCGCGGACCTTGTGGATGCCGGAGGTGCGCCGCCACGGCTCCTTGCGGGGCTTCGGCGGGCCCGCGGTGCGCACGTGCTCGAACTCGGCCTCGGCCCACGCGGACTTCCCCTGCTTCGCCAGCTCCGCGGCCAGCTTGCCGCGCAGCTCCGTCAGCAGCTCCACGTCGAGCGCGGCGTACACGAGCCAGTCGTGGGGGAGCGGGCGCGAGGACCAGTCGGCCGCCGAGTGCTGCTTCTCCAGCCGGTACCCCAGCAGCTGCTCCGTGATCGAGGCGAGCCCGACCTTCTCGAAGTCGCACAGGCGCGCGGCCAGCTCCGTGTCGAACAGGCGTGTGGGGTGGAGCTCCAGCTCCTCCAGGCACGGCAGGTCCTGGCTCGCGGCGTGCAGGATCCACTCCGGGCCCGTGAGCGCCCGGCGCAGCGGGCCGAGGTCCTCGATCGGGATGGGGTCGACCAGGATCGTGCCCGCGCCGGCCCGGCGCAGCTGGATCAGGTACGCCCGGCCCGAGTACCGGAAGCCTGAGGCGCGCTCGGTGTCCACCGCGATCGGACCCGACCCTGCTTCGAGCCGCTCGGCGGCCTCGGCGAGGTCCGCGGAGGTCTGGATCAGCGGGGGCATGCCTTCGCGAGGCTCGGTGAGGAGCACGGCTTCTGGTTCGGGCTGGGGATCGGTCACCTGTTCACCGTACGGGCAGGTAACCTGCGCGCGCTACTGCCCCGCCGTCCAGGAGACCGATTTCCACCCGATAGTGGGCTCATCACCCTATTTCTCCTCTATCGTGGACGGCCGCCCCCGCCGACCTCCCTCACAGTGCCCCTCCCGGTGCGGGCCACATCGCACTCGCCGCTGCGGGCGGACCGCCCCCGCGCGTGCAAGGATGGCCCTGTGGTCAACGCCGTTCCTTCCCCGCACGAGTCCCCGTTCCTCGCGGCCTGCCGCGGTGAGGAGCCCGTTCACACGCCCGTCTGGTTCATGCGCCAGGCCGGCCGCTCCCTCCCCGAGTACAAGGCCGCCCGCGGCGAGACCTCCATGCTGGAGGCCTGCCGCACCCCCGAACTCGTCTGCGAGATCACGATGCAGCCGGTGCGCCGCCACGGCGTCGACGCCGCGGTCTTCTTCTCCGACATCGTCGTCCCCCTCGCCGCGATCGGCGTCGGCATCGAGATCGTCCCCGGCGTCGGCCCCGTCGTCGCCGAGCCGTTCAGCACCGAGGCCGACGTCAAGCGCCTGCGCAACCTCGACCCCTGCGACGTCCCCTACATCACCGAGGCGGTCGGCCTCCTCGGCAAGGAGCTCGGCGCCACCCCGCTCATCGGCTTCGCCGGGGCCCCGTTCACCCTCGCGTCCTACCTCGTCGAGGGCGGCCCCTCCCGCGACCACGCGAAGACCAAGGCGCTCATGAAGTCCCGCCCCGACGTCTGGCACGCCCTCGCCTCCCGCCTCGCCGCCATCTGCGGCGAGTTCCTCCGCGTCCAAGTGGACGCCGGAGCGAACGCCGTGCAGCTCTTCGACTCCTGGGCCGGGGCCCTCTCGGAGGCCGACTACCGCGAGTTCGCCCTCCCGCACTCCACCGCCGCGCTGGCGGGCGTCGCCGAGTCGGTGCCGCGCATCCACTTCGGCGTCGGCACCGGGCACCTGCTCGAAGCGATGGCCGAGACCGGCGCCGAGATCTCCGGCGTCGACTTCCGCACCCCGCTGGACGAGGCCGCGAAGCGCCTGCCCGGCAAGGTCCTCCAGGGGAACCTCGACCCGGCGCTCATCCTCGCCGACGACGACGCGCTGATCGCCGAGACCGACAAGGTCGTCGCCGCGGGCCGGGCCGCCAAGGGCCACATCTTCAACCTCGGGCACGGCGTCCTCCCGTACTCCGACCCCGCGAAGCTGAAGCTCGTGGTCGACCGCGTGCACGAGACCACCGCCCGATGAGCCCCATGACGCCCGCCCGCGTCACGGGCACGCCGGGACGCACCCGGGTCCTCGTCGCGGGCGGCGGCATCACCGGGGTCGCCGCGGCGCACCGGCTCCGCGAGCGCCTCGGACCCGACGCCGAGATCATCATCGCCGAGCAGTCGATGCGCCTCGGCGGCAAGATCCGCACCGCCGACTTCGCCGGGCGCCCGGTCGAGACCGGCGCCGAATCGCTCCTCGCGGCCCGGCCCGAGGCCGTCAGGCTCGCCGAAGCCGTGGGCCTGGGCGACGCGATCGTCCATCCCGCGGCCCTCAAGCCCGCGCTGAGCCTCGGCGGCGAGCTCGTCGACTTCCCTGCCGGGCACATGATGGGCATCCCCGGGGACCCCGCCGACGTCGCCGCCATCGCGAACGCGAAGGAGCGCCCCGACAACGGCCTCCCGATCCTCGAAGCGGGCCAGGACATGTCCGTCGGCGCGCTGGTGCGTTCGCGCCTGGGGGACGAGGTCCTGGACCGGCTCGTGTCCCCGATGCTCGCGGGCGTCTACGCCGGGGACGTCGACCGCCTCTCCGTGCGCGCCGTCATGCCGCAGCTCGCCGCCGCGCTCGAACGCCATGCGCGCCTGACCGAAGCGGTCGCCGAGATCAAGCGGCCCGCCACTGGGAAACCGGTGTTCGCGACGATCGACGGCGGCCTGGACCGGCTCGTGACCGCCACGTCCGCCGCCGCCCGCGCTGAAATCCGTCTCGGCATGACCGTGCGCGAGCTGCGCCAGACCCCCCCCGACGGCTGGGAGGTCATCACCGGCCCCGTGCCCGACCCGATCCGGGTCCGCGCCGACGCCGTCGTGGTCGCCGTGCCCGCGTCCCCCGCCGCCGAGCTGCTGCGCGCCGTCGCCCCCGAGGCCGCCGCCGCGCTCTCCGGAGTCGCCTACGCCTCGGTCGCCCTGGCCGCGTTCGCCTTCGACGGCATCGAACTCCCCGAGCGCTCCGGATTCCTCACGCCCGCATCCGAAGGCAAGACCGTCAAGGCCGCGACCTTCGCGTCGAAGAAGTGGCCGCACCTGGGGCGCCGCCGCCAGATCGTGCGCGTCTCCATGGGCCGCCTCGGCGAGGAGGCGCTCCTCCAGTACGACGACGCGACCCTCGCCAAGACCGCCCTGCGCGAACTCGGCGAGCACCTCGGGCAGCGCCTGCCCGAGCCCGTCGAGCAGCGCATCGACCGGTGGGGCGGGGCCCTCCCGCAGTACGCGCCGGGCCACGTCGCCCGCGTCGCGGCCGCCCGGGTCGCGCTCGCGCGCCACCGCGGCGTCGCCATCGCCGGGGCCGCCGTCGACGGCGTCGGCATCGCCGCGTGCATCGCCTCAGGCCAGGCCGCCGCCGACGACATCGCTCAGCAACTCGCACCGAAGTAGAAGGGCCGCACCGTGACCGAACGCCAGTCCAACAACCCCAACGCCGCGCGGATCAAGGAACTGAACGACACGATCCGGTACACGCTGTGGTCGGTGTTCCGCGCCGAGGAGCCCATGCCGTCGATCCGGCAGGACCTCGCCAGCGACATGGAGGCGTTCTTCTCCAAGCACTGCGGCGACCAGGGCGTCACCGTCCGCGGCACCTACGACCTCACCGGGATGCGCGCCGACGCCGACCTCATGGTGTGGTGGCACGCCGAGAGCAGCGACGACCTCCAGAAGGCGTACTCGGACTTCCGCCGCTCGGCGCTGGGCCGCCACCTGGCCCCCGTCTGGTCGAACATGGCCGTGCACCGGCCCGCCGAGTTCAACCGCAGCCACCTGCCCGCGTTCCTCACCGAGGAGCCCCGCGGCTACGTGAGCGTCTACCCGTTCGTGCGGTCCTACGAGTGGTACCTCCTCCCCGACGAGGAGCGCCGCGACCTGCTGCGCGAGCACGGCCAGATGGCCCGCGACTTCCCCGACGTGCGCGCCAACACCGTCCCGGCGTTCTCCCTCGGTGACTACGAGTGGATCCTCGCGTTCGAGGCCGACGAGCTGCACCGCATCGTCGACCTCATGCGCGAGCTGCGCGCCTCCCGTGCCAGACTCCATGTGCGCGAGGAGATCCCGTTCTTCACCGGCAAGCGCCGCTCGATCACCGACATCATCAACGACCTGCCGTAGGGGCCGCCAATGGACGAGGTGAACGCCGACGGCGGCCTCCTGCTCATGTACCTCCTCATGGGCGGGGGCGTGCTCCTGCTGTTCGCCTGGGGCGTCCTCGCCGTCTCGGCGCTGCTCGGGCTGACGAGCTTCTCCGTGGCGCGACTGATCCGCGGGAAGCGCGAAGAGGAACCGGAGGACGACGGCATCGATGGGCTCTTCTAGCTGGCTCTTCCCGGTCCTGCTCATCGCCGCCGCGGCGCTGGTCGCCGAGAGCGTCAGGCAGCTGCGGCGCCGCTGGACCCTCGTCAAGGTCGAGGGCCGGTCCATGGAGCCCGCGCTCAAGGACGGCGGCGAGGTCCTCGCCAAGCGCACCAGGCGGATCGCCGTCGGCGACGTCGTCGTGGTCGCCGCCCCGGACCCGGACCTCGGCTGGGCCGAGGTCCGGCGGCTCAAGGCCCCGTGGTGGATCAAGCGCGTCGCCGCCGGGCCCGGCGACCCGGTCCCCGGCGGCGATGGGGCAGTCCCGGCCGGGCACTACTACCTCCTCAGCGACAACCCCGAAGGCGAGGACTCCCGCCGCCACGGGCCGTGCCCCGAGCAGATGATCTTCGGCACGATGGTGCACGGTTTCTAACGGGATAGGCGATCCTAACCACCGGGCGTGTCGTCCCGGTATCCGAGACGTGGCAGACTGGAACCATGCCAGCGCTTCGTTCTCGCACTTCCACGCACGGCCGCCAGATGGCGGGCGCTCGCGCGCTGTGGCGCGCCACCGGTATGACCGACTCCGACTTCGGCAAGCCGATCGTGGCCATCGCCAACTCCTACACCCAGTTCGTCCCCGGGCACGTCCACCTCAAGAACATGGGCGACATCGTCGCCGAGGCCATCGCGGAGGCCGGGGGCGTCTCGAAGGAGTTCCACACGATCGCCGTCGACGACGGGATCGCCATGGGCCACTCCGGGATGCTCTACTCGCTCCCCTCGCGCGAGATCATCGCCGACTCGGTGGAGTACATGGTCAACGCGCACTGCGCCGACGCCCTGGTGTGCATCTCCAACTGCGACAAGATCACCCCGGGCATGCTCATGGCCGCGCTGCGGCTGAACATCCCGGTCGTGTTCGTCTCCGGCGGGCCCATGGAGGCCGGGAAGACGATCGACAGCGACGGGATCGTCACGCAGAAGCTCGACCTCATCGACCCGATGATCGCGGCCGCGAACGACGACGTGTCGGACGCGCAGCTGCTCAAGATGGAGGAGCAGGCCTGTCCGACCTGCGGCTCCTGCTCGGGCATGTTCACCGCGAACTCCATGAACTGCCTGACCGAGGCGCTGGGCCTGGCCCTGCCGGGCAACGGCTCGACCCTCGCCACGCACACCGCCCGCCGGGCCCTGTTCGAGCAGGCCGGGCGCACCGTGATGGACCTGGCCCGCCGCTACTACGAGCACGACGACGAATCGGTCCTGCCGCGGTCGATCGCCACCAAGTCGGCGTTCGAGAACGCGATGGCCCTCGACGTGGCCATGGGCGGGTCCACGAACACGATCCTCCACCTCCTGGCCGCCGCGCGCGAAGCGGAGCTGGACTTCAACGTCGCCGACATCGACGCGGTCTCGCGCCGCGTCCCGTGCCTGGCGAAGGTCGCGCCGAACTCGGCGAAGTACCACATGGAGGACGTGCACCGGGCCGGCGGCATCCCCGCGATCCTCGGCGAGCTGCGCCGCGGCGGCCTGCTCCACGAGGAGGTCGGCACGATCCACTCCGCGTCGGTGGACGAGTGGCTCGGCGCGTGGGACATCCGCGCCGAATCGCCCGCGCCCGAAGCGGTCGAGCTGTTCCACGCCGCGCCCGGGAACGTGCGCACCACGCAGGCGTTCTCGACCTCGAACCGCTGGAAGACCCTCGACACCGACGCCGAAGACGGCTGCATCCGGTCCGTCGAGCACGCGTACACCGTCGACGGCGGCCTGGCGGTCCTGTTCGGGAACCTCGCCGAGGACGGCTCGGTCGTCAAGGTCGCGGGCGTGCCCGAGGAGAACTGGACGTTCACCGGCCCCGCGCACGTCTTCGAGTCCCAAGAGGACGCCGTGCAGGGCATCCTCGACAAGTCCGTGGTCGAGGGCGAAGTGGTCGTCATCCGCTACGAGGGCCCCAAGGGCGGCCCCGGCATGCAGGAGATGCTGTACCCGACGTCGTTCCTGAAGGGCCGCGGCCTGGGCCGCAAGTGCGCGCTCATCACCGACGGCCGCTTCTCCGGCGGCACCTCGGGCCTGTCGATCGGGCACATCAGCCCCGAGGCGGCCGGCGGCGGGCTCATCGCCCTCGTCGAGGACGGCGACATCATCGAGATCGACATCCCGAACCGCAAGCTCGAACTCCAAGTGGACGACGCGGTGCTCCAGCAGCGCCGGGTCGCGCAGGAGAAGCGCGAGCAGCCCTACACGCCCGTGAACCGCGACCGCATCGTCTCCCGGGCGCTCCAGGCGTACGCGTCGATGGCGACCCCCGCGAGCGACGGAGCCGTCCGCAAGGTCGACTGAGGACAGAAGCCGCGGCGGGGTCCTCCGAACGGAGGGCTCCGCCGCCGGCGTTCCCGGGGCAGAATGAAACCGCCCTCATTCCCTCGAAGCCACCCGGAGCAGCCGCATGGCCCGCACTGTCAGCCAGTGGAACTGGACGGATTTCGGCCAGGAGTGGTCCCAGACCGCCGCGATCAACGAGCTCAACCACGACATCGGCGCCGAGCGCCGGGCCCGCCGCCGCGAACTCGAAGCCGTCCAGAGCGAGATCGGCCAGGGCCTCAAGCAGGTCGGGTCGCGCCTCGACACCGTCGCCGACCGGATCGACCTCCTCCTCACCTGGACCGACCTGCGGTTCCAGGTCCTCGAACTCGACGAGTATCAGGCGCGCAGGGAGATCCGCTCCGCGTTCCGCGCCCTCGCCGAAGGCCGCCCCGCGCGCTTCCCGGAGCTCCCGGACCTGCCCGGGTACTGGCTGCCGCCCGCCGCCGCCGCGATCCTCCCGCTCGTGTTCCGCGGCCGTCCCGGCGCGAACGCCAAGGGCGCCAACCTGACCACGGGCCTCGACGCCGCGCGCGGGCGCGACGCCGTGCGCGCCGAGCTGTTCAACCTCGCCGTCGGCCGCTGCTTCGGGCAGGCCGTCCTCGTCGACGCCGCGTTCCTGCGGCTCATCGCCGACCCCGCCGACCTCGGCGAATGCGAGGACGGGCAGGTCGCGAACGCCTGGCGCGCACTGTGGGAGCACGCCGCGCTCGGCGCCTTCGGCCCGAACGCGGCCGTCCAGCTCACCGGGCGCCTGCGCGAGCTGTTCGACCCCGAGAAGCTCGACGACGAGGAGACCGCCGCCTGGGACGCGGCGATCCTCGGCACGGGAACCGTTGCGGCCGAAGCGTTCAACGCCCTGCGCGTCCACCTCGCCGCCGAGCCCGAGCCGGTCGACCTCGCCGACCTCGACCGCCGCGACGGCCGCTGGCGCCGCTACCTCGAAGAGCTCATCGAGGAACCCAGCCCCGCCGAGCTGCCGATCGTCGGCGAGATCGAATCCCTCGGCTTCGACGACGGCCCCGACCGCTCCCGCCCCACCTGGGCCGAGCCCGCCGGGACCGTCGCGGCCCTCGTCCGCCGCGACCTCTTCGAGCCCGAGACCCCGGTCGCGCTGCGCCGCCTGGCACTCGACCTCGCCGCGCCGCTCCTGCGGGCCCGCCTCGAACACCTCCAGGAGTCCATGGAGGCCCCCGCGCCCGCCGTCGTCACCGTCAAGCGCCGCGGCGGTGCCGTGGACGTCACCGCCGCCGGGCACGACGCCGACGAGGCCGCCGCCTTCGAAGACCGCATCGGCCTGCACTTCGACACGAAGGGCCCCTCCAAGCCCGTGTACACGGCCACCGGCGCCGTCATCGCCGCCCTCGCGGCGGCCCTCGCCGCGTTCGGCCAGTGGGTCCCCGCCGTGTTCGTCGCGCTCGCCGTCCTCATCCCCGTCCTCATGTACCGCGGCGACGACAAGAAGGCCCGCAAGGAGACCGAGAAGCGCGACGCGCAACTGGCGGACCTGCGCGCCGCGCTCTTCACCGCCCGCGCCGACGCCTCCGAGGCCGACAAGGCGGCGGCCGCGGCCCATCTCGCCGACCGGACCGCCCTCGAACGCCTCATCAAGGCCCTGCCCGGAGCCGACTGACCGGACGCGGACTGGAATCGCGGAGGGCCCGAGACGGAAACGGCGGACCATGCGGCATCCTGTAATGCACGAGGCTTCCTACGATCGGACCAGTGGATGACGCCAACCCCCCGTCGCGTCCGGCAATCGCTGTCGTGGACCGCGACCGCCGCAGTGTGGTGCTCCGTGCTCGCGGCGGCCGTCGCCGTCGCCCTCGACACCGCGTTCGGGACCATCGCACCCGGGACCGCCGCCGCCCTCGGCTCCATCGGCGCCGCCTGCGCCGGATCGCTCATGTGGCGCGCCGCCCGCCGCATCGAGGCGGGCCGCCGCACCACCTACCAGCTCATGGCCGCCGGCATCCAGACCATGGCCGCGTCCTTCGCCGCCGCGGTCTGGCTCCCCGACCCCGCGGGGGACGCCGTCGCCGGGTCCGGGTTCGCCGCGGCGGTCGTCCTCTGGGCCCTCGCCCTCCTGCGCCTGCCCGACCGCGGCTGGGCCCCGCAAGCGGTCCAGCGGCGCCTCGTCGACGGCTCCTTCGTCGGCCTCTGCGTGCTCTTCTTCGCCTGGACCCTGTTCGCGCGCCCCCTGTTCGCGCAGATGCGCGGCCCCCTCGGCGAAGGCGACCTCGCCATCGTCATCCCCGGCATGATGGGGATCGTCATGCTCGGCGTCGGCTTCACCACCACCTTCCGCATCCAGCGCTGGCGCCGCCGCCACGCCTCCGCGTACCTCGCCGTCTTCGCCGTCCACTTCACCGGCCTGTCCACGTTCGTGGCCTGGCAGTGGCTGCGCCCCGAGGAGCGCGTCCTGTGGTGGTCCGTCGCCTGGGTCGCCACCTGCGCGGCCCTCCTCGGCGTCACCTACTTCGCCGCCCGCCGCCACAAGCCCGCCCCGATCGACAAGCCCAACTACCCCGGCGTCCACTACACCGTCATGGCCGGGGCCGGCGCCCTCGCCGCCGCCACCGTCCTCATCAACGGCGCCACCCGCGGCGCGCTCCCGCTCGACGCGGCCCTCCTCGGCCTCGCCGCCGTCGGCGCCCTCGGCGCCCGCCTCGTCCTCACCTACTTCGACGTCAGACGCGTCACCGGCGAGGCCGCGGCCCGGCAGCGCCGCCTCTCCGCGATCGTCGGCGTCGCCTCCGACACCGTCCTCGTCCTCGACGAGGAGCTCAAGGTCACCTGGCACCCCGAGGACTCCGCGTGGCGGCCCGCCACCGAAGCGGGCGATTGCCTCGGCGAGTCCTTCCTCGACCTCGTCCACGTCGACGACCGCCGCCACACCGCCGAGGACCTGCGCACCCTCCTCGACGGCCTCAGCCACACCGGCCAGGTCTCCCTGAACGTCCGCGTCCGCGACGCCTCCCGCCGCTGGCGCCACACCGAGACCGTCGTCTCCGACCTCCGCGGCCGCCCCCAGGTGCGCGCCCTCGTCGCCCGCGTCGAGGACGTCGGCGCCCGCAGGAGCCTGGAGACCGAGCTCGCCCGCATGGCCTACTCCGACCCCCTCACCGGCCTCGCCAACCGCCGGGCGCTCCTCCAGAGCCTCGAAGACGGCGTCGCCGCCGAAGAGCACCAGACCGCCCTGCTCCTGCTCGACCTCGACGGCTTCAAGAACGTCAACGACACCCGCGGCCACGACTTCGGCGACGAGCTCCTCGTCGAGGTCTCCCGCCGCATCAAGGAACTCCTGCGCCCCACCGACGTCGGCGCCCGCCTCGGCGGCGACGAGTTCGCGATACTGCTGCGCGCCAGCCGGGCCGAGGCCGTCGCCACCGCCAAGGCGCTCGTCGCCCGCCTCGGCGAGCCGTACGAGTTCCACGACGAGTCCACCGTCTTCGTCACCGGCTCGGTCGGCATCGCCACCGCCGCAGAGGGACTCGGCGACCCCGAACTGCTCCTGCGCAACGCCGACCTCGCCCTGCGCGCCGCCAAGCAGGCCGGGAAGAACCGCTACGCCACCTACGACGCCGAGTTCGACCGCGTCGTGCGCCGCAAGAACGAGCTGTCCCAAGAGCTGCGCGGCGCCATCCTCCGCGACGAGCTCCGCCTCGTCTACCAGCCCGTCTTCTCCACCGCCGACCGCTCCATCGTCGGCGCCGAGGCTCTCATGCGCTGGCACCACCCCCGGCTCGGCCATGTCAGCCCCGCCGAGTTCATCCCCGCCGCCACCGAGTCCGGCCTCACCCAGGACCTCGCCGTGTGGACCGTCAACCGCGCCGCCGAGCAGCTCGCCGCCTGGGCCAACGGCGGCATCAAAGCCTGGATCTCCGTCAACGTCTCCGTCAAGGAGCTCCACACCCACCTGTTCGCCACCGAGGTCAACACCGCGCTCATCGCCGCGGGCGTCCCCGCCAAGCGCCTCGTGCTCGAAGTCACCGAGCACGACTTCTCCCACCAGATGAACACCCTCATCGCCCAGCTCGGCGCTCTGAGGGGCGCGGGCGTGCGGATCGCCTTGGACGACTTCGGATCCGGGTACTCCTCCCTCGGCCAGCTCGACCGCCTCCCCGTCGACATCCTCAAGATCGACCGCGACCTCATCGCCAAGGACGACGGCGGCGTCGGCCCCCTCGCCGCCGTCACCGTCGCCCTCGGCCGCATCCTCGGCATGGAGGTCATCGCCGAAGGCGTCGAGACCGACCTCCAGCTCAACGCCATGATCGCCGCCGAAGCCCCACTGGTGCAGGGCTACCTGCTCGCCAAGCCCATGGACCCCGACGACCTGACGCGCTGGCTCACCGAGGAGCCCAGGGCCCTCCCGTCCGGGCCGTACGACGTGCCCGGGCCCCGCGACACGCCGAGCGACGTCCCGGAGTCTGAGAAAAGTTGACTCACGGGCCGGAATCGTGAATCATGGGGGGCGTGCCGCAGCAGAACTACGACCAGAACGCGACCGAGGCCCTCGCCGCCCGGCCGCTCGTCGTAGTACTTACCTAGCGCACCGTCGTTCCTTGACGGTGCGCTCGCCCCGTGCGTCCTAGCACGCGGGCGATTTTTTCTGCCCGGGGAACGACGCCGCATGTCGAACCAGCCACATCTCCCTATTGGACGAAGGACATGAGCACACCAGTGAAGGCACCCAAGCCAGGCCCGCAGGCCGGATCGGCGGGGACGCAGGCTGCCAAAGCTCAGCCCGCGAGGCCGAAGGCACCCAGGCCCGCACCCCCGCTCGGCGCTCCCGCCGCCGCGCCCGTCCTCACCGGGGCGCAGGCCGTCGTCCGCGCCCTCGAAGAGCTCGAAGTCGAGGCGGTCTTCGGCATCCCGGGCGGCGCGATCCTCCCGGCCTACGACCCGCTCCTGGACTCCGAGAAGGTGCGCCACGTCCTCGTCCGCCACGAGCAGGGCGCCGGCCACGCCGCCCAGGGCTACGCGCTCGCCACCGGCCGCGTCGGCGTGTGCATGGCGACCTCCGGCCCCGGCGCGACCAACCTGGTGACGCCGCTCGCCGACGCCCACATGGACTCCGTCCCGATCGTCGCCATCACCGGCCAGGTCGCCTCGACCGCGATCGGCACCGACGCGTTCCAGGAGGCCGACATCGTCGGCATCACCATGCCGATCACCAAGCACTCGTACCTGGTGACCACCGGCGAGGAGATCCCGCGCGTGCTCGCCGAGGCCTTCCACGTGGCCTCGACCGGCCGCCCCGGGCCCGTCCTCGTCGACATCCCCAAGGACATCCTGTCGGGCTCCGCCCCCTTCGTGTGGCCGCCCAAGATGGACCTGCCCGGGTACCGGCCCACGACGCAGCCGCACGGCAAGCAGATCCGCGAGGCCGCCGCGCTCATCGCCGAGGCCAAGCGCCCCGTGCTCTACGTCGGCGGCGGCGTCGTCAAGTCCGGCGCCCACGCCGAGCTGCGCGAGCTCGCCGAACTGACCGGCGCGCCCGTCATCACCACCCTGATGGCCCGCGGCGCCTTCCCCGACTCGCACCCGCAGCACCTGGGCATGCCCGGCATGCACGGCTCGGTGCCCGCCGTCCACGCGCTCCAGAAGTCCGACCTCATCGTCGCCCTGGGCGCGCGCTTCGACGACCGCGTCACCGGCAAGCTCGACTCGTTCGCGCCCGAGGCGAAGATCGTCCACGTCGACATCGACCCGGCCGAGATCGGCAAGAACCGCGAAGTGGACGTGCCGATCGTGGGCGACTGTCGCGCCGCCATCGCCGCCATGACGGAGGCGTACGCCGACCCCGGCAAGGAGCGCCTGAAGACCTGGTGGGAGACCCTCGACGACCTGCGCGGCCGGTATCCGCTGGGCTACACCGACATCGACGACGGCCTGCTGTCCCCGCAGTACGTCATCGAGCGCCTGGGCGCCCTCGCCCCCGAGGACACCATCTGGACCGCGGGCGTGGGCCAGCACCAGATGTGGGCCTCCCAGTTCATCAAGTACGAGACCCCCGGGACGTTCCTCAACTCGGGCGGCCTGGGCACCATGGGCTTCGCCGTCCCGGCTGCCATGGGCGCCAAGCTCGGCGAGATGGGCCGCACCGTGTGGGCCGTCGACGGCGACGGGTGCTTCCAGATGACCAACCAGGAGCTCGCGACCTGCGCGGTCGAGGGCATCCCGATCAAGGTCGCCGTCATCAACAACGGCAACCTCGGCATGGTGCGCCAGTGGCAGACCCTGTTCTACGACAAGCGGTACTCCAACACGAACCTGTCGACGCACCACTCCGAGGCGTCCCCGCGCATCCCCGACTTCGTGAAGCTCGCCGAGGCCCTCGGCTGCGTCGGCCTGCGCGCCGAGACCCCCGAGGAAGTGGACGCGGTCATCGCCCAGGCCAACGCGATCAACGACCGGCCCGTCGTCGTGGACTTCACCGTCGGCCCCGACGCCATGGTGTGGCCGATGGTCCCCGCCGGGGTCTCCAACGACGAGATCCTCTACGCGCGCGACGTGCGCCCCAACTTCGACGACGAGGGCGAGATCTGAGATGAGCAAGCACACGCTGTCCGTCCTCGTCGAGAACAAGCCGGGCGTCCTCGCCCGGGTCGCCGCCCTGTTCTCCAGGCGCGGCTTCAACATCGAGTCCCTCGCCGTCGGGCTGACCGAGCACCCCGGCGTCAGCCGCATCACCATCGTGGTCGACGTCGAGGCGGGCTCGCTGGAGCAGGTCACCAAGCAGCTCAACAAGCTCGTCCACGTCCTCAAGATCGTGGAACTCGAAGCGGGCGCCTCCGTGCAGCGCGAACTGCTGCTGGTGAAGGTCCGCGCCGACGCCGCCACCCGCGGCCAGGTGATCGCGGCCGCCGAGCTGTTCAAGGCCCGCTCGGTCGACGTCACACCCGACACGGTCACCTTCGAGGTCACCGGGAACCACGACAAGATCGAGGCGTTCCTGGAAGTCCTGGAGCCGTTCGGGATCAAGGAGCTCGTCCAGTCGGGGACGGTCGCACTCGGGCGGGGGGCCAAATCGATGGCCTCGCTGTCGCGCTACGTCTCACCGAATAGCTAGTCAAGAAGGAAGCATTTGCATGTCCGCTGAAGTGTTCTACGACGACGACGCCGACCTGGCCCTCATCCAGGGCAAGAAGGTCGCCGTCCTCGGCTACGGCTCGCAGGGCCACGCCCACTCGCTGAGCCTGCGGGACTCCGGCGTCGAGGTCGTCATCGGCCTCCAGGAAGGGTCGAAGTCCCGCCCGAAGGCCGAGGAGGCGGGCCTGAAGGTGCTCACCCCGGCCGAGGCCGCCGCGTGGGCCGACGTCATCATGATCCTCGTCCCCGACACCGTGCAGGCCAAGCTGTACGCCGACGAGATCGCGCCGAACCTGTCCGCCGGGAACTCCCTGTTCTTCGGCCACGGCTTCAACATCCGCTACGACCTGATCCAGGCCCCCGCGGACGTCAACGTCGCCATGGTCGCCCCGAAGGGCCCGGGCCACATGGTCCGCCGCCAGTTCGTCGACGGCAAGGGCGTCCCCGCCCTCGTCGCGGTCGAGCAGGACCCGTCCGGCGACACCCAGGCCGTCGCCCTCTCCTACGCGAAGGCCATCGGCGGCACCCGCGCCGGCGTCCTCAAGACCACCTTCAAGGAGGAGACCGAGACCGACCTGTTCGGCGAGCAGGTCGTCCTCTGCGGCGGCACCGCCGAGCTCATCCGCGCCGGCTTCGAGACCCTGGTGGAAGCGGGCTACGCGCCCGAGGCCGCCTACTTCGAGTGCCTCCACGAGCTCAAGCTCATCGTGGACATGATCTACGAGGGCGGCCTCACCAACATGTGGTACTCCGTCTCCGACACCGCCGAGTACGGCGGCGTCTCCCGCGGCTCGCGCATCATCAACGACGACACCCGCAAGGAGATGAAGCGCATCCTCGGCGAGATCCAGGACGGCACCTTCGCCAAGGAGTGGGTCGCCGAGTCCGAGAAGCGCGAGAACTTCAAGAAGCTCCAGGCCGTCCAGACCGACAACCAGCTCGAAGAGGTCGGCAAGAAGATGCGCGACCTCATGCCCTGGGTCCAGCGCAAGATCACGGAAACCGCCTAGGTTTTCAGCACCTCGACCGGTGGGCCGGGAGCCGCTTCGCGACTCCCGGCCCACCGGCGTTTCCGAGGCCGCGGCGCATTGATTCTAGATTTCGAGAACCAGCGGTAGAATTCCAGACATGGCACTGAGCATCAAAAGCGCCGAGGCCGACCGGCTCGCGCGCGAGCTGGTCGCGGCCACCGGCGAATCCCTGACGGAGGCCGTCGAGAAGGCGATCCGCGAACGCCTGGAGCGGCAGACGCACGGCACCCGCTCCCGACGCATCGGCCACCGACTCGACGCGCTGCGCGCCGAGCTGCGGGAACTGCCGGTGGTCGACGACCGCACCGCCGACGAGATCCTGGGATACGACGAGAACGGCCTGCCCACGTGACCGAAGCAGACTTCCTCGTCGTGGACGCTTCCGCCGCGGTCGCGATCCTGAGCGGCGAACCAGGCGCCGACTGGCTGGCCGAGGCGCTCAAGAAGACGACCGCGGCGGTCATGCCCGCGGCGACCTATCTTGAGCTGAGCATGGTCCTGGAGTCCCGTTTCGGTCCGCGCGAGACCGGAATCGCGGCTCGGTTCGTCCGCGACGCGGAGATCGACATCGTCGATGTGACGGCCAAGTCGGCCGAACGGGCGCTCGAATCATGGCGCCGGTTCGGCAAAGGGCGACATCCCGCCAAACTGAACTTCGGCGACTGCATCGTCTACGGCATCGCCGCCGAACTCGGCTGGCCGATCCTCTGCGTCGGCGACGACTTCGTCCGGACCGACATCGAAGTCATGAGACCGCCAGAGAACACCGAGACCATCTAGTCCCGGCATCTGTGCCAGCATCATCAGGCATATGGAATGCCTGGAGGAGGGGTGGTTGCGATGAAGGAATACACCGTCACTGCGACGCGAGTGCACGGCCGGTGGGAACTCGACGTCCCCGGTGTTGGCGTCACCCAGTCGACCACCGCTGGAGGCGCAGAGGAGATGGTCCGCGACTACCTCGACTGCCTCGGCGTCGCCGAGGCCGATACCGCACCGATCGCCATCGTCTGGCACATGGCCCCTGACAGCGCGTCTCGCAGCTTTCGAAGGCCGCCTGACCGCTTATAGGCCTGTGGTTCATAAAACTGTGGACCTGCAAACCTGAGGCCGGAAGCCGCGGAGCGGCTTCCGGCCTCTTCGCTTGTCGGTCAGTGCTGCTGGTATTGGGCGGCGTAGACCTGGCGGGCGGCGGGGGTGAGGGCCGGGCCGACCTGGTTGATGAGGTTGGCGAGTTCGTGGCCGACCTGGCCGATGTCGCAGTTGAGGCCGGCGAGGGCGAGGATGCTGGCGCCGCTCGACACGGACATCGAGAACATGAAGCCGCCGTTCATCTCCGTGAGGTTGGAGATGACCGGGTCGGCCTGGAGCGACCGGGCCGCACCGGCGAGGAGGCTCGTCAGACCCGAGGCGATGGCGGAGAGGCGCTCGGCCTCGTCGCGCGGCAGCGTGTTGTTCGAGGCGATGAGCAGGCCGTCGGCGGCCACGGCGATCACGTGCGTCACGTGGGGCACCCGGCCGACGAAGTCGTTGAGAAGGAAGTCCAGTTGCGCACTAGTGGTGTTCATGATCGTTCTCCGGGTCATTTCTCATTTTGGGGTCCAGCGGTCCTGCTGCTCGAAAGGCCGCGGGCGTACGCGGAGTACGTCGCGCCGATGCTCCGGGGGTTGCGCTCGATGACCATGCCGTCCTGACCCGGGCTGGGGGCGACCGCGCCGGGGACCAGATTCGTCATCGGGTCCCGCCGCGGCAGGCCGTTCGGCCCGAACGCGGGCGGTTTCTTCGGTTGGGGCAGTGCATGACCGGCCCGCAGGGACGGGTCGGCGTGCACCACGGTCACGTCGAACTTGATCTCCGGGAGCTCGGAGAGCACGGCCGTCGTCGAGGAGGAGAGTACCGGGAGCGGGCGCGTGTCGTCCACAGCGGAGACACGCGGGCTCGGACCCGCGGGGAGCGCCTTCGGTTCGGGCGCAACGTGCTTGGCGGGCTGACGCTGCCCCGGGACCTGGGGCGGCGCGGCGTCGGCGCCGTCGGGGCGGCCGAACAGCGGAGCGTTGCGGCGGGGCCGCGGCAGCGGCACGGTCCGCGCCCCGGCCGCGGTGCCCGTGAGGTTCTCCGGGCGCTGGCTGCGCGGCGGCGGGGTGAACGAGAGCAGCGTGCCGGGCACGGCGATCTCGGCGACGACGCCGCCGCCGATCGAGGGCCGCAGCTCGACTTCGATGCCGTGCCGCCCGGCGAGGAAGCCGACCACGGTGAGCCCCATGGCCTGCATGGCCTCCAGGTCCACCGGGGTATCGCGGCGGAGGCGGTCGTTGAACCGCTCCATCCGGTCGGGCTCGATGCCGATGCCGTGGTCGCGCACCTGGATGATGACCTTCCCGGTGAGGACCCGGGCGGTGATCTCGGCGGCCGACTCCGAATAGCGGGTGGCGTTGTCCATGAGCTCGGCGAGGAGCTGCACGACGTCGTCGACGTGGTCGGCCTTGACCCACGCGCCCTCGTCGGCCGCGGCCTCGATGCGCGTGTAGTACTCGATGCGGCTCTGGGCCGCGATGAGCACGTCGTCGAGCGAGGCGTCGGTGGTGCGGACCTTCGCGGCCGAGGAGCCGCCGAGGACCAGCAGGGAGTCGTTGGCGCGCCCGATGAGCGACGCGAGGTGGTCGAGGCGGAACAGCCGCTGGAGCCGCTCGGGGTCCTGCTCGTTCTGCTCCGCCGCGTCGAGTTCGGCGGTGAGCCGCCCGGTGAGCGAGTGGCCGCGGCGGGCGAGGCGCACGAAGATCGCGCCGACGTGGTACCGCAGGAGCGCCTGCTGCGCGGAGACGCGGATGGCCTCGCGGTGGACGATGTTGAACGCCTCGCCGACCTCGCTGAGCTCGTCGTCGCCGCGGACCTGCATGGGCGGGGTCGTGCGGGCGGCGTACTCGAACGGGCTGAGCCCGCCGAGGCCCTGCTGCTGGTCGACGCGCTTGACGGCCTGCGGCAGGTCGACCATGGCGATCTGCCGGGCCGAGCCCGACAGGTCGCGCAGACCCCGCGTGACCGAGCGGCCGATGGTGAACGCGATGAGGAACGCGATGGCGAGCGCCACGATCGCGATGATCGATTCCGTTGCGAGCCTTCGGATCGCGGCGGCGCTGACGGCTTCGGCCTCCGCGGTCGCCTCGTCGAACGAGGCGGTCACGAGCTCCGTGGTCGCCGCGTGGCGGGCGTCGTACGCGGCCATGAGCGCGTAGTGCTCGACCTCCTGCTCTTCGTCGGATCGCGAGCCCGCGATGGTGCTCTCGAACGCGTTGGCCTCGCGGGCGTCGGCGGCGCCGAGGCCGCCCACCTCGAAGACGGCGGCGTCGGGGTCGGTCTGGGCGAGCATGCGGCGGTACTCGGCGAGGGACTCCTCGCGGGCGGCGGTGAGCCGCATGAAGGTCCGGTGCTTGCCCGCGAGCGGGCGGCCGTCTTCGAGCGAGAGCACGAGCATGCGGATCTGCTCGGAGGACTCGTCGATCGCGGCCAGGAGCGCGGCGGTGCGCACGGTCCGGGTCAGCTCCGAGGTCCCGGCGAGGTCGACGACGTGGTCGAGGACGGCCGCGAGGCGGGA
The DNA here is from genome assembly GCF_003002955.1 of Glycomyces artemisiae. Classification (GTDB taxonomy): domain Bacteria; phylum Actinomycetota; class Actinomycetes; order Mycobacteriales; family Micromonosporaceae; genus Glycomyces; species Glycomyces artemisiae. Next base: position 46,769 of record NZ_PVTJ01000006.1, on the reverse strand, counting down.
GACCACGGAGTTGTACACCGTGAGGTGGACGGCGGCGACGGAGCCGTCGCGGACGGCCTCGCGGGCGATGCCGAGCCGCTCCAGCGGCGCGTCGGCGCGGTCGAGGAGCGCCTCCGACTCGTCGTCGAGGGCGAGGGAGGCACGGGTCGCGGCGAGCGCGTCGAGCGCCGCGCCGGTGTCGGTCTCGTTGCCCGCGAACGAGTTCTGGATGGACTCGACGTCGGTGACGCCGGTCTGCTCCTGGTACACGAGCCGGGCGGCGTCCTTGCGCTCGGCCTGGATCGCGACGATCACGGCGTTGACGTCCCGGGCGAGCTCGACGGCGTCGGCGGTCGCGCCGATGTCGCGCGCCTCGTCCGCCGACTCGACCAGGCGGAGCGCTACCATCCCGGCCAGGGTGAGCGCCGGGACGAGCAGCATGATCGTCAGCTTGGTCCGGATTCTCATGCGGGACCAGGGGCCGCCGCGCGGGCGCCGCTTCGACTGCGAAGGCGGGGACTCGGCTAGCTCATCGTTCATCTCAGGGGTTCCTTCGGCGGGCGCGGCGCTACTCGACGCCCAGATAGGCTTTCACGACTCGGGGGTCTTGCAGGAGTTCGGAGGCGGGGCCGCTGTGGGCGATCTCCCCGGTCTCCAGGACGTGCCCGGTGTCGGCCGCGCGCAGCGCCCGGCGGGCGTTCTGCTCGACCAGCACGACGGTCACGCCCGAGGCGCGGATCTTCTCGATGACCGCGAAGACCTCGTCGACCATCTTGGGGGCCAGCCCCATCGAGGGCTCGTCCAGCAGGACGACCCGCGGCCTGGCGATCATCGCGCGCGCGATCGCCAGCATCTGCTGCTCGCCGCCCGACAGCGACCCGGCGGGCAGGGCCCGCCGCTCGGCCAGGACGGGGAACAGGTCGTACATCTCGGATTCGGGGGCCGCCTGGCGGCGGCGCCGGTGCGCGCCGAGGAGCAAGTTCTCGGCGACGGTGAGGGTGCCGAGGATCTGGCGCCCTTCGGGGACGAGGACGAGCCCGGCGGCGACGCGGCGGTGCGCGGGGCGGCGGGTGACGTCCTCGCCTTGGAAGCGGATGCGGCCCGCGGCGGGGCGGACCAGGCCGGAGGCGGCGGCGAGCACGGAGCTCTTGCCCGCGCCGTTGGCGCCGACGAGGGCGAGGAGGCCGCCTTCGGGGACGCTGAAGGACACGTCCCTGACGGCCTGCACGCGCCCGTAGGCGACCTTGAGCGACTCCACTTCGAGGATCGGTTCAGACATGTTCGGACTCCTCGTGCTCGGTGCCCAGGTACGCCTCGACGACCCGCGGGTCGGCGGCGACCTCGCGCGGCTCGCCCTCGGCGATGACCTCGCCGAAGTCGAGGACGACGAGGCGGGTGCAGGCGTCGAGGACCATCTTCACGTTGTGCTCGATGAACAGGACGGTGACGCCGTCGTCGGCGAGGCCGCGGATGAGCCCGGCGAGTTCGAGCGCCTCGACGTGGTTCATGCCCGCGGCGGGCTCGTCGAGGATGAGCAGGGTGGGGTGGGCCGCGAGGGCGCGGGCGATCTCCAGGCGGCGGCGGTCGCCGTAGGAGAGGGCGCCGGGGCGGGCGGCGGCGCGGTCGGCGAGGCCGACGCGTTCCAGCTGGGCCCAGGCGAGCGCGAGGGCGCGGCGCTCGTCGCGGCGGGCCGAGGGGAGCCACAGGAGGCGGCGCAGGTACGTGGAGCGGCTGACGACGTGCGTGCCGACGAGGACGTTGTCGAGGACGGTGAGGCGCTCGAACAGCTTGGAGTGCTGGAAGGTCCGACTCACCCCGGCCTGCGCGAAGCGGTGGGGGCGCGAGCCGATCGGGACGCCGAGGACGGTTCCCTCTCCGGCAGTGGGGGGTTCGAGGCCGGAGATCATGTTGACGAGGGTGGTCTTCCCGGCGCCGTTGGGGCCGATGACGCCGAGGACTTCCCCGGCGCGGATCTCCAGGTCGACGCCGCGCACGGCGTTGACGGCGCCGTAGCTCTTGGCGAGGCCGGTCACGGAGGCGAGGGGCGTCCCGGGGTCGGGGAGCGGGTCGAGGGCGTCGAGGGGCGCGTAGTCGGGGCCGGGCCGCGCCGGCGCGGGTCGCAGCCGCGCGAACAGGGTCGACAGGCCGCCGGGGAGGAACAGGATCACGGCGAGCAGGAGCACGCCGGTGACGAGCGGGTGGATCCAGCCCGCTTCGAGGCCGAGGGCGTTCTGCACTTCCGGGACGGCGCCGAGGAACACGGCGCCGAGGACGGGACCGAAGAACACGAGGTAGCCGCCGAGGACTGCGGTGACGAGGCCGCTCACGGTGAGGCTGAAGTCGAACGAGACGGGCGTGATGCGGCCGAAGAAGTACGCGAACATGACGCCGTAGACGCCGGCGATGGCGCCGGAGGCGACGAACGAGGCCATGCGGGTGCGGGCGACGTCGACGCCCATGGACCCGGCGGCGAGCTCGTCCTCGCGGACGGCGGCGAACGCGCGGCCCGAGCGGGAGGGCCCGAGCCGCCAGAACAGGTACGCGAGGACCGCGACGACGGCCCACGCGAAGTCGAAGGTCACCCACCGGTCCAGGCGCATGCCGAGGGCGCCGTTCGTCCACTCGGCGTTGTTGATGAGCACGCGGATCATCTCCGCGGACGCGATGGTCGCGATAGCGAGGAACACGCCGCGCAGGCGCAGCACCGGCAGGCCCACGACGAACGCGGCGGCGGCGCCGACGAGCGCCCCCATGGGCAGGCCCACGATGACGGGGGAGATCGATCCGGCGATGGGCTCGGTCGGGACCACGAGCGTCGAGACGTAGGCCGCGAGGGACGCGAACCCGGCCTGGCCGAGGCTGAGCTGCCCGGCCATGAGGACCACGTGGAAGGAGTAGGCGAGGATCGCGCCGAGCGCGATCGTGGTGATGAGGGCGTCGTATCCGGCGAGCATCAGACCTCCCTGACCTTGACGTGGCCGAAGAGGCCCCTCGGGCGCAGCACGAGCACGGCGAAGAGCAGCGCGAACGCGACCATGCTCTTCCAGGTGGAGTCGAACAGGTGGATCGTGAGGGCCTCGGCGACGCCGAGCACCACCCCGGCGGCCATGGCGCCCCACAAAGAGCCGAGGCCGCCGAGGATGATGACGGCGAAGCCGACCAGCTCGATCGAGGCGCCGAGGTCGCGCCCGGCCTGGCCGAGGTTGAGCGCGAGGAGGGCCCCGGCGACGGTGCCGAGCGCCGACGAGAGCGCGTACGTCCCCGCCGTCACCCGCCCCACGTTGACGCCGAGGACCTTCGCCGCGGTCGGGTTCTCCGCGACGGCCCGCATGGACCGGCCCAGCGAGGTGGCCGAGACGAGCCAGGCGAGGCCGAGCATGAGGACCAGCGCGAGGCCGAGCGTCACCAGCTGCGTCAGGGTGACCCTGACGCCGGCGACCTCGAAGAGCCGGTTGGGGAAGTAGTCCGCCGCGAAGTGCTGCGGGTCGGTGCCGTAGCGCGCCTGGAGGAGCGCGATGACGACGCCGCCGAGCGCGACGGAGGAGATGAGGCCGGCGAAGTGCTCGTCGTCCCGGCCGCGCAGCGGCCGGAACGCGATGCGCTCCACCAGGACCCCGGCGAGCGCCCCGAACAGGGCCACCACCGGGAACAGGATCCAGATCGGGATCGCGGTCCGCGCCGCGACCTCGATGCCGATGAACGCCCCGGCCGTGAACACCGCCGGATGGGCGAGGTTCAGATGTCGGAGCACGCCGAACACGAGCGTGAAGCCGATCGCGAAGAGCGCGTAGATCGAGCCTGCGAACACGCCGTTCGCCAACTGTTGCAGCATGTCTGGATTCCTGTGGAGTGGTGGGGAAGGGGGTCCGCCGGGGTCCCGGCGAAGCGGTTACAGCAGCGTGAAGGCGCCGTCGTGGACGATCTGGACCACGGGCTCCTGAGTGACCTCGCCGCCCTCGTCGATCGAGATCGGGCCGAGGATGGAGTCGTATTCGAGGATCTGGCCGAGGTTGTCCTTGATGGCCTCGCGGTTCGCGTCGCAGTCGGCGCGGATCGCCTGGTCGAGGAGGTACGCGGCGGTGTACGCCTGGGCGGCGAACTGGTCGGGCGCGCGGCCGTACTTCTCGGTGTAGTTCGCGATGAACTCGGCGTTCCCGGTGGTGTCGGAGGCCGCGCTCCAGGCGCCGCCGACGATGAGGCCCTCGGACGCGTCTTCGAGGGCGCCGACGAGGACGGGGGAGTTGAAGGCGTTGCCGCCGACGATGGGGGCCTCGATGCCGAGGTTGCGGGCCTGCTTGACGAGCGGGACGGTCGCGCCGGGCAGGGCCGAAAGGATGACGGCGTCCGGCTCGGCTTCGAGCACGGAGGTGAGCTGCGCCGCGAAGTCGGTGTCGGCGGTCTCGAAGGTCTCCTCGGCGACGATCTCGATGTTCTCGTCGTTGAGGACGTCCTTGATCGTGTTCGCCGCGGAGGTGGTGAACTCGTCGGCGTTGTCGTAGAGGACCGCGACCTTGGTCAGGCCCAGGGCCTCCTTGGCGGCGGGGATGGACGCGGCGAGGGCCACTTCCTCGGGCAGCGAGGCGCGGAAGATGTAGTCGCCCATCTCCGGGATGCCCTCCGCGGTCGTGGAGACGCCGAGCGCGGGGACGCCGGCGCTCTCGGCGTCGGTGTAGGTCGTGAAGGCCATGTTGGAGAGGGTCGGGCCGACAATGGCGGACACCTCGTCGCGGTCGATGAGCTTCCCGAACGCGGCGACGGAGTCCTCGACGCTGGTCTTGTCGTCCTCCTGGATCACCTCGTAGGTGATGCCCCCGGCGGCGTTGAGTTCTTCGAAGCCCAGCGCAAGGCCCTCTTGCTGATAGGTGCCGGCGAACGCGGCTGCTTCGGTGAGGCTGAAGACGGCGCCGATCTTGACGGTCTCGTCGATGGTGCAGTCAGCTCCCGTGCCCGAGCCGGAGAGGGCGCTGTCGGAGGAGGCTTCGTTCGTGTCTTCCGAGACACAGGCACCGGTCGCGAGCAGGGCGGCAGCGGCCAAGACCGCGCCGGTGGTGGATTTGAGGCGCATGTTCTTCCTTGAATGGAAATGATGATAAGAGAGGCTCGTGGGGTCTTTGGTGGGGAAGCCACCGTCTCGTGGGGGATCAGGCGGCACGCAGGCCACCTTATAAGGACGGTGAGAGCCGCACAAGACCGGACAACAATAAGTTTGTGCGACTTGCTGGCTTTACCGTGAACAATCAGGGTGAACATCGCGCACTCTGTGAAAGGTTGTGAACAGGCGGACGGAAGACAGTGCACTGTGGGCGGTGGATCGACTGCGGAGCGTCACCATGCCGTCGCGCTCCCGGCCCTCAACGTGTGACCGGCCTCGCGTCTATCCTGGGGGTGTGGCTGTGAACGGTGTGAAGACGTACCAGGTGAAGACGTACGGCTGTCAGATGAACGTGCACGACTCCGAGCGCATCGGGGGCCTGCTCGAAGCGGCGGGCTACGTCCCGGTCGAGGGGGAGTCGGCGCCGGACCTGGTCGTGTTCAACACCTGCGCGGTGCGCGAGAACGCCGACAACAAGCTGTACGGCAACCTGAGCCACCTCGCGCCCGCGAAGCGCGCCAACCCCGACATGCAGATCGCGGTGGGCGGCTGCCTGGCGCAGAAGGACCGCGGCGAGATCGTCAAGCGCGCCCCCTGGGTCGACGCGGTCTTCGGCACGCACAACATCGGCTCGCTCCCGGTCCTCCTGGAGCGCGCCCGCCACAACCGCGCCGCCGAGGTGGAGATCCTGGAGTCGCTGGAGACGTTCCCCTCCGCCCTCCCCACCAAGCGCGACTCGACCTACTCGGGCTGGGTCTCGATCTCCGTGGGCTGCAACAACACCTGCACGTTCTGCATCGTGCCCTCGCTGCGGGGCAAGGAGAAGGACCGTCGCCCCGGCGAGATCCTCGCCGAGGTCCAGGCGCTCGTCGACGAGGGCGTCTCCGAGGTGACCCTGCTGGGCCAGAACGTGAACACGTACGGCGTCGAGTTCGGCGACAAGCTCGCCTTCGGGAAGCTCCTGCGCGCGTGCGGGGAGATCGAGGGCCTGGAGCGCGTGCGCTTCACCAGCCCGCACCCGAAGAACTTCACCGACGACGTGATCGCGGCGATGGCCGAGACCCCGAACGTCTGCCACCAGCTGCACATGCCGCTCCAGTCCGGCTCCGACCGCGTGCTCAAGGAGATGCGCCGGTCCTACCGGTCGGCCGCGTACCTGGAGATCCTCGGCAAGGTCCGCGCGGCGATGCCCGACGCGGCCATCACCACCGACATCATCGTGGGCTTCCCCGGCGAGACCGAGGAGGACTTCCAGGCCACCCTCGACGTGGTCGAGCAAGCGCGCTTCTCCAGCGCGTTCACGTTCCAGTACTCGATCAGGCCCGGCACGCCCGCCGCCACGATGGCCGACCAGATCCCCAAGGCCGTCGTCCAGGAGCGGTACGAGCGGCTCGTCGAGCTCCAGGAGCGCGTCTCCTGGGAGGAGAACCGCAAGCTCGAAGGCGCCGAGGTCGAGGTGCTCGTCACCGTCGGCGACGGCCGCAAGGACGAGGCCACCGGCCGCCTCTCGGGCCGCGCCCGCGACGGCCGCCTGGTCCACTTCACCGTCACGCCTTCCGAATCGGACCCGACGGGGAACGCCGAGGGCGTGCGCCCCGGCGACGTCGTCACCACCGCGGTCACCTACGGCGCCCCGCACCACCTCGTCGCCGACGGCCCGGTCCTCAAGCACCGCAAGACGAAGGCGGGCGACGCGTGGGCCTCCGGCAAGGCCACCAAGCTCCCCGGCGTCAGCCTCGGCATGCCCTCGATCGGCAAGAAGCCCTTGCCGAAGCAGGACGCCCCCGGCTGCGGCACCTGCTGACCGGCTCCCGGCCCGGCGCATGAGGCGGCCGTCGGCCGCCCGTGCCAGAATCGGGCGATGGAACAGGAAATCGACGTACAGGCCAAGCGCGACCTCATGTACGGCGAACTGGACTTGAGTTCGCTGTCGCTGTTCTCGGGGTCGTTCATCAACTACGGGTACTGGGGCGATCTCGCGCCCGGCCGCGACATCACGCTCGCCGAGCGCACCGCCAGCCAGGCCGAGCTGTACCGGCAGACCCTCGCCCGGATCCCCACGCCCCCAGGGGTACAGCTGCTGGAGATCGGCTGCGGCATCGGCGTGGGGACCGCGCTCGTCGCCCGCGAGTACGCGGCCTACGCCACGGGCCTCGACCGCTCGAAGGCCCAGCTCGCCCGCGCCGCCGACGCCAACGCCGAAGCGCTCGAACGGCTCTCGGGGCGCCTGTCGTTCCAGGAGGGTTCGGCCACCGAGCTGCCGTTCCCCGACGACTCCTTCGACGGCGCCTACTCCGTCGAGGCCCTCCAGCACGTGGACGACCTCGGTGCCGTGGCCCGCGAGGCCCGCCGCGTCATCAGGCCCGGCGGCCACTTCGCGTCCGCCACGTTCTTCGCGCCCGTGGACTCCGGCGAGGGCCCGCTCGCCGACCTGTTGGAGACCGTCGCCTCCGGCGTCGACGTGGTCCACTCCCTCGGCGCCTTCACCACCGACCTGGAGCGGGCCGGATTCGCGCACGTGGCCGCCGAATCCATCGGCGGCCACGTGTGGCACCAGTTCGACCGCTGGGTCGCCCAGACCGAGTACAAGGACTCATGGGGCCGGAACCTGCTGCGCTGCTACGAGAACGGCTGGCTCGACTACTACGTCGTCACCGCCTCCTAGCACCGGCCTAGACCAGCGAGTCCTCCCACTGCCGGTGCAGCGTCGCGTACTCGCCGCCGCGGTCGATCAGCTCGTCGGGGCGGCCGTCCTCGATGATCCGGCCGTGCTCCAGGACCAGCACCCGGTCCGCGATCTCCACAGTGGAGAGGCGGTGGGCGATGATGATCGCCGTGCGGTCGGCCAGGATCGTGCGCAACGCCCGCTGCACCAGCCGCTCCGACGGGATGTCCAGCGACGACGTCGCCTCGTCCAGGATGAGCACCCGCGGGTCCGCCAGGAACGCCCGCGCGAACACCACCAGCTGCCGCTGCCCCGCCGACAGGCGCCCGCCGCGCTTGCGCACGTGCGTGTCGTACCCGTCGGGCAGCGCGTCGATGAACTCGTGCGCGCCGACGACCTTCGCCGCCTCCACGATCCGCTCCCGCGACGCCCCCGGCCTCCCCAGCTCGATGTTCTCCGCGATCGTGCCGTTGAACAGGAAGTTCTCCTGCGTGATCATGACGATGTTCCCGCGCAGGTCCGCCTCCGACAGGTCCCGCAGGTCCACGCCGTCGAGCGACACCGACCCCGAACCCGGGTCGTAGAACCGGCTCACCAGCTTCGCGATCGTCGTCTTCCCCGCGCCCGTCGCGCCCACCAGCGCCAGCGTCTGCCCTCCCGGCACGCGCAGGTCCAGCCCCGGCAGGACCACCTGGTCCTCCCGGTACCGGAACTCCACCGCGTCGAACCGCAGCTCGCCGCGCGGCGACGCGATCGCCTTCGGCTCCAACGGCTCCGGCACCTCCACCGGCTCGTCGAGCACGCCCGAGAGCTTCTCCAGCGCCGAGGTCGCCGACTGGAGCACGTTGTAGAACTGCACCAGCTCGTTCAGCGGGTCGAAGAACCGCTTCATGTACAGCAGGAACGCCGCCAGCACGCCGAGCTCGGTGTTCCCCTGCATGACCTGCCAGCCGCCGAACAGCAGCACCACCACCGTCGCCAGGTGCCCGATGCCGCGCATCCCGCCCGACATGAACGCGTTCTGCTGGTGCCCCTTCGCCTGCGCGAACTGGTTGTCGGTGTTCAGCCCCGCGAACAGCTCCCGGTCGCGCGGCTCGCGCCGGTACGCCTGCACCGCGCGCACCCCGCCCATCGACTCCACGAAGTACACGATCAAGAGCGCCACGGTCTCGCGCGCCTTGCGGTACGCCACCGCCGACACCTTGCTGAACCAGCGGCCCAGCAGCAGCATCAGCGGGAACGTCAGCAGCGACACCGCCGCCAGCATCGGGTCGATCACCAGCATCACGATCGTGATCGTCACGACGTTCAACGCCGCCAGCACCAGGTCGTCGACGCCGTTCTCCGTCATCTCCCGGATCGACTCCATGTCCGAGGACTGCCGGGCCGTCACGCGCCCCGACGTGAACCGCTCGTGGAACGACACCGACAGGTCCTGGAACTTGCGGAACACCCTGCTGCGCAGCGCGAACAGCATCGCGTTGCCGACCTTCGCCGACTGCGCGATGTACAGCCGCACGCACACGTACTTCAGGACCGACACGAGCGCGAACACGACCGCGATCCCGACGAGCATCGTGTAGTCGCCGCGCTCGGATATCGCCGGGATCGCGTTGTCGATCCCGAACATGACCAGCAGCGGCGTCGCCATGCTCGTGAAGTTCTGCACCACCAGGATCGCGCACAGGAACGCGATCCCCTTCTTGTGCGGGCGCATCATCCAGCCCAGCAGCGCCCGGCTCTTCTGCCGCAGCTCCTTGATCGACTCGGCGTCGTCCACTTCGGCGCTGGTGCGGTCCGCCTCCGCGGACTCCGCGCGCCCGCGCCACGCCGCGTGCTTGTCGGGCTTCTCGGTCTCGGTGACGGTCACGCCGCAACCTCCTCGGACTCGGCCGACAGCACGTCGACGTACTCGGGACTGGACGCCATCAGCTCGGAGTGCTTCCCGAACGCCGCGATCCGGCCCTCGTGGAGCAGCGCCACCTTGTCGGCCAGGGCCACGGTGGACGGCCGGTGGACCACGACCAGCGCGGTCGTGTCCCGCAGGACCTGCGCGAGCGCGCGCTCCACCAGCTCCTCGGTGTGCACGTCGAGCGCGGACAGCGGGTCGTCGAGGACGAGCACCGCGGGGCGCACGACGACGGCGCGGGCGAGCGCGAGGCGCTGGCGCTGGCCGCCGGACAGGGACAGGCCCTGCTCGCCGATGCGGGTGTCGAGGCCGTACGGCAGGTCGTAGACGAACTCGGCCTGGGCGACGCGCACGGCCTCTTCGAGGTCCGCTTCGCTGGCACCGGGGCGTCCGAGGGCGAGGTTCTCGCGGACGCTCATGGAGAACAGCGTCGCCTCCTCGAACGCGGTGGTCACGACCGAGCGGAGGTTCTCCAGCTTGAGGTCGCGGATGTCGGTGCCGTCCAGGAGGATCCGTCCGGCGGTGGGGTCGTTCAGGCGCGAGGGCAGGGACACGAGCGTGGTCTTGCCCGAGCCGGTCTTGCCCGCGATGGCGACGGTCTCGCCGGGCTTGACGCGCAGGTCGACGCCCGCGAGGATCTCGCGCGAGTCGTCCTCGAACGCGAACCGCACGTCCTCGAAGACGAGCTCGCCGCGGACCTCGCTGCGGTCGATCACCTTGGCGTTCGGGCGGTCCTTGATGGCCGGCTCGGTGTCGAACACGTCGTAGACGCGGTCGGCGGCGGTCATGGCCTCGTTGCCGTGGGCCATGACCCAGCCCGAGGCCTCGATCGGCCACAGGAGCGCGAGCTGGAGCATGATGAACGCGGTCAGGTCGCCCACGGACAGGGACCCGCCGGCGACCATGGTCGAGCCGAGCACGAGGACGCCGCCGACGCCGGCGGTGGCGATGGCGTCGTAGCCCGACCAGGACCGGGACGCGATCATGCTCTTGAAGATCGAGCGGGACCGCAGCTCCTCGGCCTCCTTCTCGAAGCGGGCGGCCATGAGCGGGCCGCGCCCGAGCGCCTTGATGGCGCGGATGCCGAGCGCCGACTCCTCTGCGGCGCTGGAGACCTCGCCGGACTGGTCCTGCTCGGACCTGGCCGCGGGGAGGTACTCGCGGAAGAACTTGCGGCCGATGAGGAGCAGCGGGACCGCGGTGGCGAGGACGATGAGGGCCAGGCGCCATTCGATGAACAGCAGCTGCCCCATGATGATGGCGATCATGCCGACCGAGGTGATCGCGAAGACCAGGCCGCCGGCGAAGAACCGCCGGACCATGCCGAGGTCGGAGGTGACGCGGGCGAGGAGCTGCCCGGTCTGCCACCGGTCGTGGAACCCGGTGTGGAGCACCTGGAGGTGCTCGTACAGGGCGCCGCGGATGTCGGCCTCGATGGCCATCGCGGTGGTGGTCTGGAAGTAGCGCCGCACCAGGTTGAGCAGCGCGTCGGCGGCGCCGAGGACGGCGATGACGCCCACGATCGCCCACAGCCCGGGGATGTCCCGGTGCGCGATCGGCCCGTCGATGGCACGGCCGACCAAGGGCGGGATCGCCAGGCCGGAGACGATGTTCAAGAGCACCATCGACCACAGCAGCGCGAGGCGGTACCGGTACGGATGCAGGTACTTCTTCATCCGCCACAGGTTCGTCAGCGCCGACTTCTGTTCGGGGGGATTGTCGGATTCTTCTGGAGTTTTCAACCGCTCTGAGCCCACTGTTCAAACCTACGAGCGGCCTGTGACATCGTGCAACCGATTTCCCACCTGCCGACCGGTAAGTGACGGCAGGTGGGGGCACGCCGTCACTCAAGTAGTTGCGCGCGAAGGGAATCCGACTGATCGAACTCGATCGCGGCGATGTAGTCGACCATCGACCCGTAGCGGGCCTTCATCTCCGCGAGCGTCTCCAGCATCGCCTCCGGGGGCGTGCGCAGGCCCGACTCGAACCCGGGCCTCCCCAGGTTCGCGTCCCGCCAGGCCCGCCACCGGTCGATCCCGAACTCGGTCAGCGCGTACTCGGCGGCGATGTCCTCCTCGCCGACGCCGAGCGCCGACAGCAGCGCCGCCGCGATCAGGCCGGTCCGGTCCTTGCCCGCCATGCAGTGGAACAGGACCGGCTCGCCCGAGGCGATCACGTCGAGGGAGTCCTTCACGCTCCGGTACCCGGATTCGAGCATCGCCGAGTAGCGTTGCCGCAGGAACGGCACCACGTCCGCGCCCTCGGGGTAGTCCTTGCCGATGTTCTCCCACTTGACGTGCAGCAGCTCGAAGTGGTGGAACTCGACGCCGCCGGTCTCGGGGAAGCGCCCGTACTCCTCCAGCTCCTCGCCCCGGCGCAGGTCGATCACGTGCCTGATCCCGAGCCGGTTCACGAGCAGGTCCACGTCGGCGTCGGTGACCATGCCGAGGTTGTCGGACCGGAACACCCGCCCGGTCCGCACCTTCCGGCCGTCGGCGGCGTCCCAGCCGCCCAGGTCGCGGAGGTTGAAGATCCGGTCGGCGTCGATGAACTGGCGGGGGAGCGGTTCGAGGGTCATTGCGGCTGCCTTCCTGTCCGGGGGTGACGCGGTCGGGGGCGGGGCAGAGCGAACGGCGCGGACCGTAGCGGTCCACGCCGTCGTAGCCCATATCCGATTATCCCGATCCGTCCGCGAACGCCAAACCGCCGTCCACCGGAGAGCCGGTTCCGTCTACTTGGAGCCCTCGGCCAATTGAAGGAACTGCTTCTTGCTCGCCAAGTCGGCCTCGGCCTTCTTGATCCGGCCCGCGTTCCCGTCGGCCTTCGCGCGGGCGAGCTTCTCCTCGGCCTCGGCGACCTGCTGGCGCATCTGGAGCAGCAGCGGGTTCTCCTCGACCGGGACCTTGCGCCACGCGGTGTCGAGCGCGTCGCGGAGCTTGTCCTCGACGTTGCGCAGGCGCCGCTGAAGCTTCGCCTGGTTCTTGCGCGGGACCGTGCCGATGTCGTGCCACCCGGCCTGGAGCTCGCGGAACGCGTTCTGCGCGGCCTTCGGGTCGGCCTCGATGTCGAGGGCCTCGGCCTGCTTGAGCAGCTCCTCCTTCGCGGCCTGGTTCGCCTCCAGCTCCGCGTCGCGGGCCGAGAACACCTCGGAGCGCGCGTTGAAGAAGACGTCCTGCGCCGCCCGGAACCGCTTCCAGGCCTTCTGCTCGGCGTCGGGGGCGAGCCGCCCGGCCTCTTTCCACTCGGCCATGAGGCCCTTGAGCGCGTCGGCGGTGGGCCCCCAGTCGGTGGAGGTCGACAGCGCCTCGGCCCGGGCGATGAGCTCTTCCTTCTTCGAGCCGATCACTTTGCGCTCGGCGTCGAGCTGCGAGAAGTAGGCCCCGCGGTGGCGCGTGAACGTGTCGCGCGCGGCCGAGAAGCGCCGCCACAGCTTCTGATCGGTCTTCCGGTCGACCCCGTGGATCGCCTTCCACTCCTCGATCATCTCGCTGAAGCGCTGCCCGGACGCCTTCCAGTGGCTGTCGCGCGACGCCAGGTCCTCCGCCTCGGCCACCAGGGCCTCCTTGGCGGCGACGGCCTCGGCGCGCTCGGTCTCCTTGGCGGCCTTGAACTCGCCGAGCTTGTCCTCCGCGTGCTTCGAGAGGCCGTCGAGGCGGGTCGCCAGGCCCTCGACGTCCCCGACCACCGCGGCCGTGTCCAGGCCCTCGCGGAGCTTGCGCAGCTGCGAGGCGGCCTGCTCGACGTCGGCGGACTCCGAGTTCAGGCGCGCGGCGATGAGATCGACCTCCACGACGAGGTCGGCGTACTTGCGCGCGAAGTGCGCGAGCCCCTCTTCCGTGGAGCCGGCCTGCCACGAGCCGACCGCGCGCTCGCCGGAGGAGGTCTTCACATAGACCGTGCCGTCGGCGTCGATGCGGCCGAAGCTGGTCCAGTCTCCGAGGTCACTCATCGCGGTAATCTCAAATCCTTCACACGAACTTAGGGACGTATTTCCCGTACCTTACGGTGGTCGGCGGGTCGCCGCCAGCCGGGTGGGGGCCGCGCGAACCGAGGGGGTCGTTCAGTTGAGGAGCGTAGTCGGCGGCAACCCAACCCTACAACCGCCGGTGATCGCCGTCGTAGGCCCCACCGCGGCCGGGAAGACGGCGCTGTCGATCGCGCTCGCCGAGGCCCTGGGCGGGGAGGTCGTCAACGCCGACTCGATGCAGCTGTACCGCGGCATGGACATCGGCACCGCGAAGATCACCGCGGCCGAGCGCCGCGGCGTCCCCCACCACGTGTTCGACGTCCTCGACGTCACCGAGGCGGCCGACGTCGCCGGATACCAGCGCCTCGCCCGCGAGGCGATCGCCGACATCCGCGCCCGCGGGAACCGGCCGATCCTCGTCGGCGGCTCCGGGCTCTACGTGCAGGCCGCGCTCGACGAGATGGACTTCCCCGGCACCGACCCCGCGATCCGCGCCCGCCTCGAAGCCGACCTGGAGCGCGACGGCTCCGCCGCGCTGTGGGAGCGCCTGAAGGCCCGCGACCCCGAGGCCGCGAAGGCGATCCTCCCCTCGAACGGGCGACGCGTCGTGCGCGCCCTCGAAGTCGTGGAGCTCACCGGCTCCTTCACCGCCTCGCTCCCCGAGCCGAAGGCCCACATCGAGGCCGTCCGCATCGGCGTCGACCTCGACACGCCCGTCCTCGACGAGCGCATCGAGCGGCGCGTCCGGCACATGTGGGACGCCGGGCTCCTCGACGAGGTCCGCGACCTCGAATCGAAGGGCCTGCGCGAGGGCCGCACCGCCTCACGCGCCCTCGGCTACCAGCAGGTCCTCGCCCACTTCGCGGGGGAGTACTCCGAGGAGGAGGCGTTCCGGCTCACCGTGCAGGGCACGCGCCGGTTCGTGCGCCGCCAGCGCTCCTGGTTCAAACGGGACGGCCGCATCGAATGGTTCGATGCGGCCGATCCCCAGCTGAATCAGAAGGCGGTCACGCGCGCGGGTTCGGCGCCGTCGTCTCCTTCGGGTCGGTGACCGACACCGGCGCGAACAGCTCGTTGATCCGGGCGTAGACGTCCTCGGGCAGCTTCACGCCGACGGCCTTGATGTTCTCCACGACCTGCTCGGGGCGGGTCGCGCCGATGATCGCCGCCGAGACGTTCGAGTTCTGGAGGACCCACGCGAGCGACAGCTGCGCGATGGTCAGGCCCAGGTCCTCGGCGATCGGGCCGAGCTGCTGCACGCGCTCCAGGACCTCGTCCTTGAGCCAGCCCTCGACGAACCGCCCGAACTTCGGGTCGGCGCCGCGCGAGCCCGCCGGGGCCGCCTGGCCCGGCTTGTACTTGCCCGAGAGCACGCCGCCCGCGAGCGGGGACCACACGATCTGGCCGATGCCCAGCTCCTCGGACGCCGGCACGACCTCCTCCTCGATGACCCGCCACAGCAGCGAGTACTGCGGCTGCGAGGACACGAGCTGGATCTTCAGCTCCTTGGCGAGCGCGGCCGCGGCGCGGATCTGCTCGGCGGTCCACTCGGACACGCCGATGTAGTGGGCCTTCCCGGAGTGGACCACGTCGGCGAACGCCTGCATGGTCTCTTCGAGCGGGGTCTCCACGTCCCAGCGGTGCGCCTGGTACAGCTCGACGCGGTCGGTCTGGAGACGGGTCAAGGAGTTGTTGATCGACTCCTTGATGTGCTTCGCCGAGAGGCCGCGGTCGTTCTTGCCCGGGCCCATCGGCCAGTAGACCTTGGTGAAGATCTCGATGCCGTCGCGGCGCTGGTCCTTGAGGGCCCGGCCGAGGACCTCTTCAGCGGCGCCCTGCGCGTACACGTCGGCGGTGTCGAAGGTGGTGATCCCGGCGTCGAGGGCGGCGTTCACGCACGCGACGGCGGCGTCCTCCTCCACCTGCCCGCCGTGGGTGATCCAGTTGCCGTAGACCAGTTCGGAGATGACGAGGCCGGAGCGGCCGAGATGACGGAATTCCATGGGTACAGAGCCTACCTGCCGAGCGGCTAGCGGCGAAAGCAACCGTCATCACACGGGCTACAGGGGCCCGTCGTCGATCGAGACGGCCGCGTCGAGGTGCCGCAGCGACTCGCCGCGGTCGCCGCGCACGGGCAGGAGCTCGTTGCCGTCGAATCCGAGGGCGCCCCACGAGTACCCGTCGGTGACGAGGAACCCCGCGGGGTGGACCTCGACGCGCTGGTAGCGCGGGGGGACGACGACGCGGCCGGTCTTGTGGACGGCGATGACGCGCCCGCGCTGCCCGGCGACGGCGACGCCGTTGACGAACCCGGTGACGGTGCGCCCGTCGGCGGTGGGGGTCTCCATGGACCCGTAGAGCATCGGCACGACGACGGTGCCGTTGCGGTCGATGGCGCCCCAGTCGGCCTGGCAGACGGCGGCGACGCCGCCGCGGAAGTCCCCGGCCTGGCTGAACGCGGCCTGCACGACCGGCCGCCCGTCGTGCCCGAGGTACCCGAAGCGGCCGGTCTGCGGGTCCTGGAACCGCTCGGGCGCGGGGTACCCGGCGCGCTCGGCCCAGCCGCGCGGCGGGGCGCCGAACCCGTACTTCGCGGCGTGCTCCTCGATGAGGCTGAGGGCGGTCTCGACGATCTGCATGACGAACCCGTGCGGGTTCTGCTCGGAGGCGCGCTGCACGTGGATGAGCGATTCGGTGATGCGGCCCTGCGCGATGCACGAGAGCCCGGCGTAGGCGCGGACGGCCCCGGTGAGGGTCCGCGGCAGCTCCCCGGCCTCGGCGAGCGCGAACAGCTGGTCGGCCTCCTCGTAGCGGCCCCGCACGCGCAGGATCTGGGCGAGGCGGGCGCGGGCGGGGGCCAGGAGCAGGTCGGCGCCGACGGCCTCGGCGTACTTGACGGCCGCGGCGGCGTCGACCTCGGCGCCGTCGAAGTCGCCGAGGACGCGGAGGATGACGGCCCGCACCCCGAGCAGCCGCGACTGGTCGGCCTCGGCGGCGTGGCGGGCGAGCCGGAGCGTCGCCTCTTCGCGGATCTGCTGGAGGGCGACGGTGTCGGCGATGGCGTGGCGCATGGTGGCGCGATCGAGTGGGCCGAGGGCGCGGAACAGCCCCGCCCGCAAGTCCGCCGCGACATCAACCACGTTGACTACTTTCCGGGGTCAGAGAGGGCTACGTCAGTATCGAGGGTAAGCCATCGGGACCGGGGAGGGACAGTCGAGCGACCCCGGGCGCGATCGCCGTGCAGCGGCGGGGCCGGGCGGCCCCGCCTCGTCATTTGACGATCTTGCCGAGGTCGTCCTCGGTGGCCTTGTAGCTCATGCGGGCGCGCGGGTTGCGCATCGAGCGCGGCATGATGCCCCGCTGGATCGCGTACCAGTACAGGCCGCCCATGCGCTGCGTGGTCTTCGGGAATCGCCTGAGGACGATGCGCTTGACGCGGCGGGTGAGGAGCACCGACTCGATCACGATCGCGGCGGTGAGGACCAGCAGCGCGATGAACAGGTAGCTCTGGAGCTGGACCGAGCCGGTGGACAGGATGAGGATCGCGAACGCCGCGAACATGTAGTACTGCCCGATCGACCAGCGCGAGTCCACGATGTCGCGCACGAGCAGCCGTTCGGCGCCGCGGTCGCGCGGGAGGTGGTACTTGTCGAAGAGCGGGTCGCCCTTCCACTGGCCCTCGGCGATGCGGGCGCGCTCGGCCCTGACGTCCTCGCGCGCCTGCTTCTTCTGCTCCTTGGTGAGCGGGCCGGCCTTCTTGGCGGCCTCCCGCTTCTCCTTGTTCGTGAGCGGCGGGTTCACCGGCGGCCGGGCCTTCGACTGGTTGGGCCGCTTGGGCGTGGCCTTCCCCTTCTTGTCCGTGGCCGAAACCGGCTTCGGTTCCTCGGTTTCCGGTGCTGCCTGGACGGACTTCTTGGCCACGGACGATCGGCCTTCCTCAACTCGCTGCGGGCGGTGCTCCTGCAAGCATACCTACGTCCCGGACTTCGCCTATTTCGTGACAGGTCGCTCGATCTTCGCGCCGAGGCCGAGGAGCTTCTCCTCGAAGTTCTCGTAGCCGCGGGTGATGTACCGGTCCACGCCGTAGACGCGGGAGGTGCCCTCGGCGGCCATGGCCGCGATGAGGTGGCTGAAGCCCGCGCGCAGGTCGGGGATCTGGAGGTCGGCGGCGTGCAGCTTCGAGGGCCCGGCGATGACGGCCGAGTGCAGGAAGTTGCGGCGGCCCCACCGGCACGGCGTGCCGCCGAGGCAGTCGGAGTACAGCTCGATGTTCGCGCCCATCCGGCGCAGCTCCGAGGTGTAGCCGAAGCGGTTCTCGTACACGGTCTCGTGCATGATCGACAGGCCGTCGGCCTGGGTGAGCGCGACCACGATCGGCTGCTGCCAGTCGGTCATGAGCCCGGGGTGGACGTCGGTCTCCAGCGCGACCGGCTTGAGCGGGGTGCCGGGGTGCCAGAAGCGGATGCCGCCCTCGACGGGGTCGTCGTCGACCTCGTACGCGCCGCCGATGGAGCGGAACACGTTGAGGAACGTCATCATGTCGGCCTGCTGCGCGCCGCGCACGAACACGCTGCCCTCGGTGGCGAGCGCCGCGGACGCCCACGAGGCGGCCTCGATGCGGTCGGGGAGCGCGCGGTGCCGGTAGCCCTTGAGCTCGTCGACGCCGACGATCTCGATGACCCGGTTGGTGTGGACCTTGATGATCGCGCCCATCTTCTGGAGGACGCAGATGAGGTCGATGATCTCCGGCTCGATCGCGGCGTTCCGCAGCTCCGTGGTGCCCTTCGCCATGACGGCGGTGAGCAGGACCTGCTCGGTGGCGCCGACGCTGGGGAACTCCAGCTCGTAGCGGATGCCGTGGAGCCCGTTCGGGGCCGACAGGTGCGTGCCGGAGGCGTCCTTCTCGACGACCGCGCCGAACTGGCGGAGCGCGTCGAGGTGGAAGTCGATGGGGCGGCCGCCGATGTTGCAGCCGCCGAGGTCGGGGATGAACGCGCGGCCGAGGCGGTGCAGCAGCGGCCCGCACAGGAGGATCGGGATGCGGCTGGTCCCGGCGTGGACGTTGATCTCCTCGACGCCCGCGGACTCGACCGAGGTCGGGTCCATGTACAGCGTGTCCCCGTCGAGCTCGACGTCGACGCCGTGGACGCGAAGCAGGCCGGTGACGACCTCGACGTCGCGGATCGCGGGCACCGAGCGCAGGACCGAGGGCGACGTCCCCAGCAGGGCGGCGACCATGGCCTTGGAGACGAGGTTCTTCGCCCCGCGGACGGTCACCTCCCCTTCCAGGGGGGTGCCGCCGTGGATGATCAGCATGTCCTCGGAAAGCGGGGTGGCGTCGGTGCTGCTCAACAGATCTCCTCGGATGGAAGGGAGTACTGGTTACGGAAGCCGGGAAGCGTCAATGCGACAGTTCGTTCCGCGGAGACGTCTCGTTCACCGGGAATCGACTTGGCGGACCAACGATAACGGAATAGCCACATGGAAAACGCCCAGGTAGCCGTATAACCCTCGGTGATCATGCGCACCCGCGGCTCCGTGGAATACACGTTCGGGGGACCCGGAACCGTTCACCTCGCGGACGTCTTTGTGGCGAACGACTCCGGGTCCGCGCCGCTACGGCAGTGCGAGCATCCGGTCGAGCGCCTCGCGCGCGTACGACGCGGTCCGCTCGTCGACGGTGATCACGTTCGGCACGCGCCCGGCCACGAGCTCTTCGAGCGCCCACACCAGGTGCGGCAGATCGATCCGGTTCATCGTCGAGCAGTAGCAGACCGTCTTGTCCAGGAACGAGATCTTCTTGTCCGGGAAGCGGTTCGCCAAGCGCCGCACCAGGTTCAACTCGGTGCCGATGGCCCACGAAGAGCCCGGCTCGGCCGCTTCGAGCTGCTTGATGATGTACTCGGTCGACCCCACGTAGTCCGCGGCCTCGACGACCTCGTGCTTGCACTCGGGGTGGACCAGGATGTTCACCTCGGGGTCGACGCGGCGCATCTCCTCGACGCATTCGAGGGTGAACCGGCCGTGGACCGAGCAGTGGCCCTTCCACAGGATGATCTTCGCGTTCCGCAGCTCGTCGTCGGTGAGCCCGCCGTTCGGCTTGTGCGGGTTGTAGAGCACGCAGTCGTCGAGCGAGTAGCCCATGTCGCGGACCATCGTGTTGCGGCCCAGGTGCTGGTCGGGCAGGAACAGGACCTTCTCGCCGTGCTCGTAGGCCCAGCGCAGGGCCCGCTCGGCGTTCGAGGAGGTGCAGACCAGGCCGCCCTCGCGGCCCACGAAGCCCTTGATCGCGGCCGTGGAGTTCATGTAGGTGACCGGGACGGTGACGTCGGCGATCCCGACGCGCTGGAGGTCCTCCCAGCACTGCTCGACCTGGGAGGCGGTCGCCATGTCGGCCATGGAGCAGCCCGCGGCCATGTCGGGGAGGACGACCCGCTGGTGGTCGCCGGTGAGGATGTCGGCGCTCTCGGCCATGAAGTGCACGCCGCAGAACACGATGTACTCGGCGTCGGGCCGCGCGGCGGCCTGCTGCGCGAGCTTGAAGGAGTCGCCGGTGACGTCGGCGAACTGGATCACCTCGTCGCGCTGGTAGTGGTGGCCCAGGACGAACACGTTGCCGCCCAAGGCCTCCTTCGCGGCCTTCGCGCGCGCGACCAGGTCGGGGTCGGAGGGCGCGGGCAGCTCGCCGGGGCAGTCGACGCCGCGCTCGGACCCGGCGTCGGAGCCGCGGCCGAGGAGCAGGAGCGCGGTCTGGGTGTTCGCAGGTTCAGTGAAGCCCGTCATGGCCGCAATCGTAGTCGCTTCCGAGGCTGCTTCGGCCTCCTCGAATCCGCGATGTGGATTCCGGAAAGCGGTTACCGCATCGTCCGCGGCATCCACTACCCTCTAGGTGTGCGCATCCTCATAGCCCCCGACAAGTTCGCCGGAACCATGAGCGCCGGCGAGGCCGCCGACGCCGTCGCCGCAGGCTGGCTGCGCGCCCGCCCCGGCGACACCGCCGAGACGCTGCCGCTCGCCGACGGCGGGCCCGGGTTCGTCGAGGTCCTCGCCCGCGCCAAGCCCGGCGCACAGCTGCGGACCGTCGACGTCTACGACCCGCTCGGACGCCCCACGCAGGCCGACTACCTCCTCGACGGCGACACCGCCTACATCGAGTCCGCCGCCGCCTGCGGCCTCCACCTCCTCGGCCCCGGCGAGCGCGACCCGCTCGGCGCCACCACCTACGGCGTCGGCCTGCTCGTCTCCCACGCCGTCGAGCACGGCGCCCGCCGCGTCGTCGTCGGCCTCGGCGGCTCCTCCACCACCGACGCCGGAGCCGGGATGCTCACCGCCCTCGGCTGCACCTTCCGCGACGCCACCGGCCGCCCGATCGCCTACGGCGGCATGGGACTCCCCGAGACCGCGTCCGTCGACTGGCAGCCGCGCACCCGCGGCGCCGAGTTCATCGCCGCCACCGACGTCGACTCGCCGCTCCTCGGCCCCCACGGCGCCGCGCACGTCTTCGGCCCCCAGAAGGGCGCCGACCCGCAGCAGGTCGCCTTCCTCGAACAGGCCGTCGCCCACTTCGCGCAGGCCGCCGAACCCGCGACCGGGTACGTCGGCGCCGCGAACCTCCCCGGCGCCGGAGCCGCCGGGGGCCTCGGGTTCGCCCTGTTCCTCCTCGGCGGCACCCGCGCCTCCGGGGCCCGCCTCACCTGCGACGCCGTCGGCCTCGACGCCAAGATCGCCGCCGCCGACCTCGTCATCACCGGCGAGGGCTCCTTCGACTCCCAGAGCCTGCGCGGCAAGCTCGCCGCCGAGGTCGCCTCCGGCGCCGCCGCCCACGGCAGGCCCTGCCTCGTCATGGCCGGGCGCTCCGACGTCGACGCCCACCCCGACCTCGCCGGGGTGCATTCCGTCACCGAACTGCTCGGCAGCGCGAAGGAGGCCATGGCCAGACCGGTCGAGGGGCTCACCGCGCTCGCCGAGAAGGTGGCGAAGGAATGGCGGGAATAGGTACCGTCGGACATCAGCCGTTATGGCGAGTCATTCCACTCCCCGAGTGATCTCGGGAATAGGAACACTTCCGATGCGGTTGGGTACTGTTGACGGGTCGAATCGACCCGGTCGACCCGGGTCTCGCACACATCAGAGGAGTAGCAAGTGAGCGCCACTCAGCAGGCTGACACCGAGCAGTCCACCGAAGCCAAGGACGCCAAGGTCGGCGTCGTGCTCACGGATGCCGCGGCCGCCAAGGTCAAAGCCCTGATCGAGCAGGAAGGCGAAGAGGGCCTGCGCCTGCGCGTCGAGGTCAGCCCCGGCGGCTGCTCGGGCCTGCGCTACGGCCTGTACTTCGACACCGACGTGCGCGACGGCGACATCGTCCAGGACTACGAGGGCTTCGGCGTCATCGTCGACAAGATGAGCATCCCGTACCTCATCGGCGCGAACATCGACTTCGCCGACCGCATCGACGCCCAGGGCTTCACCATCGACAACCCGAACGCCCAGGGCTCCTGCGCCTGCGGCGACTCGTTCCACTAGGCCCCCGGCCAGACTCGCGCAGCCCGGTCGGACGCTTTCGCCGACCGGGCTTCGCCGTGCGCTAGGCTGAGCGCCCCCCGCCGGACGCATCGCTTTCGTCCCGCGAATTCCTTTTCCGATCTTCCAGTCCCCGACTGATGCGAGGACCATCTCAGTGGCACTTGTCGTGCAAGGCATGAAGACCGCCGTCACCGGCACCACCGCCGAAGCCGTCGGCACCGGCCTCGCCCGCCTCGGGCAGTCCCCGGTCGTCCTCGGCGGCGACGAGCTCGACCTCATCGAGGTCATGGAGCGCGGCGGGTCCCTCGGGCTCATCCACATCGGCCCGGCCGAGCCCAAGGCCATGCACGCCTACGCCGACCAGGCCCGCGACCTCGGCCTGGAGTTCAGCGCCGACCCCGGCGACCTGGAAGGCGAGGAGGCCGTCGAGTTCCTCACCGGCGCCAAGTTCCTCGTCACCAGCGAGCACCGCTACCACCTGCTCCAGGCCACGACCGGCCTCGCCGACGACGAGATCCTGGAGCGCGTCCGCGTCCGCGTGACCACGCTCGACCAGGACGGCGTCGAGATCGCCGGGCACGACATGGACCGCGTGCGCGTCCCCTTCGCCCGCGCCCGCGAGATCATCGACCCCGCCGGAGGCGTCGAGGCGTTCACCGCCGGGCTCCTCGCCGGGCTCGGCTGGGGCATGAGCCTGCGCCGCGCCTCCGAGGTCGGCAGCCAGCTCACCGCGCTGGCGCTCGAATCGGTCGGCCCGCAGGGCTACTCGGTCAATCCCGTGGACTTCGTGAACCGCCTGGAGCAGTCCTACGGACCCGCCGCGGCGGCCGAGGCGTCCGCATACCTGTTGCCGGATTGAACTCAAGGGTCGTATTGTCCCGCAACGACAACTCCGCTCCCGCAAAGCGGGATATAGGCGGGCAGACCGTCAGAGGTCTGCACGTGCAAGGTCTCTGCTTACCGTCCGACAGGTAACGATTTCACAACGCACTCTTTTATTCTGTTGTGTTGTGCGACATCGTGTGAGTTATCCCACGACCCACTCACACCCTGGAGCGTTCCCAGTGCGACGAATGCGAATGACGGTGGCCGCGCTTGCGGCCGCCGGGCTCGCGGTAACCACCGCTGCCTGTAGCGGCGATGAAAGCGATGTCGACGGCGAGGGCGGCGGCAGCGGCGGCACCGTCAACATGCAGATCGGCGAGATCCGCAGCCTCGTCCCAGGCGGCTCCGGCGAGTCCGAGGGCTACCGGATCATGAAGAACGTCTACGACGGCCTGGTCTACTACGACCGCGAGACCGGCGAGCCGGAGAACCTGGTGGCCGAGGACATCTCCTCGGAGGACAACACGGTCTGGACGATCAAGATCAAGGACGGCCTGACCTTCCAGAACGGCGAGCCGGTGAACGCCGACGCCTTCATCCGCTCCTGGGACCGGACCGCCCTCGCGTCCAACTCCCTGCCGCTCAACTACTTCTTCGCGACCTTCGAGGGCTACGCGGAGATGAACCCCGACCCGCTGCCCGAGGACCAGTGGGCCGACCCGGAGGTCCCCGAGTGGGCCCCGATCGACGTCACCCACCTCTCCGGCGTGACCGCCGTCGACGACCTCACCATCGAGGTCAAGCTCTCCGCCCCGTTCATCGGCTTCCCGACGATGCTCGGCTACGAGGCGTTCTACCCGGTCGCCGAGGAGTGCCTGGCCGACCTCGAAGCCTGCGAGGCCAAGCCGATCGGCAACGGCCCCTTCATGTTCGAGGAGCCCTATGACATCGAGAGCGGCGGCACCGCCGTCCGCTGGGAGGACTACGCGGGCGACATGCCGGCGCACATCGACGCCGTCAACTGGAAGGTCTACCTCGAAGGCGACGACTGCTGGGCGGACTTCCTGACCGGCGACATCGACGTCTGCCGCCCGACCGCGGCCGACTACGAGAACGCGATGAACGACCCCGACCTGGAGTCGCGCCACATCCAGCAGGACGACCCGTCGATCCTCATGCTCGCGTTCCCGCTCTACGACCCGCAGTACCAGGACGTCAACGTGCGCCGCGCCATCTCGATGGCGATCGACCGCGAGGGCGTCGCGAACGTCGTCGGTCCCGAGCGCTTCTACGCGCTCGACCAGTGGGTGCCCGAATCGATCCTCGGCGGCGGCACGCACTCCTGCGGCGAGTACTGCACCTACGACCCCGAGGCCGCGGCCGCGCTCCTGGAGGAGGCCGGCGGTTGGCCCGAGGGCGAGAAGATGCAGATCTGGGTCAACGACGCGGCCGACAACGTGGACATCTTCCGCGCCATCGGCGACTCGATCTCCCAGTCGCTGGGCATCGAGTACGAGCTCGTCACGCTCGACTTCCCCGAGTTCCTCGCCACCCGCGAGGAGCACGGCGTCGACGGCCCGTTCCGCTCCGGCTGGAGCCCGGACTACAACCTGAACGAGAACTACCTGGAGCCGATCTACGGCGGCGGCGCCTCGGTCAACGACCAGGGCTACGAGAACGCCGAGTACGACGCGAAGATCGCCGAGGCCGGCTCCGCCGCGACCCTCGACGAGGCCGTCGCGCTCTACGCCGAGGCCGAGGCCATCCTCGCCAACGACATGCCGAGCGTCCCGGTGTTCGGCGAGCGGTTCAACTACTTCTACACCGAGCGGCTCGAGAACGTGTACGTCCACCCGATCTACAGCGGACCGGGCGGCGACTGCGAGCTGCGCGAAGTCACGATCGCCGAGTAGCGCCCGACAACTGAAGACCGCCCGGGCGGAGCCGCCGCGGCCGCGAGAGCGCGCCGCGGCGGCCCCCGCCCGGCGGATTCTGGAACTGGAAAGAACCAATGGGACGCTATGTGATCCGCCGACTCCTCCAGGCCCTGCTCACCCTGGGGATCGTGCTCTTCCTCCTCCACTACCTGACCGCGCTGTCGGTCCAGATCAGGGGCAATCCGGCACTGCTGTTCTTCGGCGGCGACCGCACCCCCGACCCGGGCATGCTCGCCCAGGTCGAACGCCTCTACGGCCTCGACAACAAGTGCTACGAGCGCACGGGCGACCCGTGCCTGGCCCCGTTCGTCGACCGCCTCCAGAACTTCGTGCAGGGCGACTTCGGCACCACCCTCAACGGCAACCGGGACGTCGGCCAGCTCCTGGCGATCTACATCCCGAACACGCTGCGGCTGTTCATCTTCGCGACGATCACGCTGGTGGCCGTCTCGATGGTGCTCGGCACCTGGGCCGCCCGCCACCGCGGCAAGTTCATCGACCACACCGTGCGCGGCACCACGATCCTCGCCGACTCGATCCCGGTCTTCCTCATCCTGCTGTCCTACGTGTACATCGTGGCGGTGCCGCTCACCCGGTGGGCCAGGGACATCTGGGGAACCGAGTCGTTCATGGGCCAGGTGTTCAGACCGAACTACAACCCCGACTACCCGTGGACGACGATCATCATCCCGGGCATCATCGTCGGCACCGTCGGCCTCGCCTCCATGACGCGCCTGATCCGCGCCAGCCAGCTGGAGAACCTCGGCTCGGACTTCGTGAGAACCGCGAAGGCCAAGGGCCTCAAGCCGCTGCGCATCACGATCGTCCACGTCATCCGCAACTCGATGATCCCGATCATCACCGGCATCGGGTTCCTGTTCGCGTTCATGCTCTCCGGCGCCGTCCTCACCGAGGGCGTCATGGGCATCCCCGGGATGGGCCGCATGATCTTCCAGGCGGTGCAGCGCCAGGAGGGCAACCTCGTCATCGTCGGCCTCACGGTCTCGGCGGTGGTCGTGGTGTTCGTGAGCCTGATCGTCGACCTGCTCTACGCCGTACTCGACCCGAGGATCCGCTATGAGTGAGCTGACCGCCCCGACGCCGACCGCCGAGCGGCAGGCGTCCCTCTGGTCGGACGCCTTCCGGACCATGCGCAAGCGCCCCGACGTCATCATCGCGAGCCTCGTGCTGCTGTTCGTGTTCGCGATGGCCGCGTTCCCCTCCCTGTTCACCGACCAGGACCCCACGGTGTGCTTCGGCCGCGACGCCAAGCAGCGGCCCGGGACCTGGTTCACCGGCGAGCATCCACTGGGGACCGACGCGTTCGGCTGCGACTTCGCCGCGACGCTCGTCCACGGCACCCGGCCCACCATCGCGCTGGCGCTGAGCGTCATCGTCGCGTCGGTCGTGGTGGGGCTGATCCTGGGCATCCTGGCGGGCTACTACGGCGGCTGGCTCGACACGCTCATCTCCCGCGCGCTCGACGTGTTCATCGTGATCCCGATGCTCATGGGCGCGGTCCTGATCCTGAGCCTGTTCCGCGGTCGCGTCTCCACCGACACGCTGGCCGAGACGATCGCCGTGCCGTTCCTCGCCCTCTCGCTGTTCGGGTGGATGGAGTTCTGCCGGTACACGCGCGCGGCCACGCTGGAGACGAAGAATCTCGACTACGTGGTCGCCGCGAAGTGCCTGGGCGCCTCGGACCGCCGGATCATGTTCAAGCACATCCTGCCGAACGCGATCGTCCCGGTCACGGCCGTCGTCCCCACCACCATCGGCGGCATCATCGTCACCGAGGCGGCGCTGGCGGTGCTCGGCATCGGCGTGCAGCCGCCCGCGACCAGCTGGGGCGTGCTGCTGTCCAAGGGCACCGAGTGGGCCGGCGGCGGGTACGTCTACCTCTTCGCGTGGCCGCTGGGCCTGCTCATCCTGACCGTGTTCGCGTTCGCGACCTTCGGGGACGCCCTGCGCGACGCCCTCGACCCGAAACTGAGGTGACAGCGGTGGCAGAGACCGTACGCGTCATCGGCGACACCCTCCCGGGCGCCGACTTCAACTCGCCGCTGCTCGAAGTGGACGGACTGCACGTGGAGTTCCGGGTGCGAGGCGAGCGCATCCCCGCCGTGCGCGGCGCGAGCTTCACCTTGGAGCAGGGCCGCACGCTCGCCGTCGTCGGCGAGTCCGGCTCCGGGAAGTCCGTGACCTCCCAGGCGATCATGGGCATCCTCGACACCCCGCCCGCGAAGATCACCGGCGGGGCGGTGCGCCTCCACGGCGTGGACCTCCTTGAGCAGAACGAGGAGACCCGCAGGGCGGTGCGCGGCAACCACATCGCGATCGTCTTCCAGGACGCCCTGTCCGCGCTCAACCCCCTGTGGTCGGTCGGCTTCCAGATCGGCGAGCTGTTCCGCGTCCACCGCGGCACCAGCCGCAAGGAGGCCCGGCTCAAGGCGATCGAGCTGCTCGACCAGGTGGGCATCCCCGACGCGAAGAACCGCGTCGGGCACTATCCGCACCAGTTCTCCGGGGGCATGCGCCAGCGCGTGATGATCGCGATGGCGCTCGCGCTCGACCCGGAGGTCCTCATCGCCGACGAGCCGACGACGGCCCTGGACGTGACGGTGCAGGCGCAGATCATGCGGCTGCTCAAGCGCATCCAGACCGAGCGGCGCATGGGCCTGATCCTCATCACGCACGACCTCGGCGTGGTCGCCGACGTCGCGGACGAGGTGGCGGTCATGTACGCGGGCGAGGTCGTGGAGCGGGCGGGCATCCGGGACGTGTTCAAGCGCCCGGCGCACCCGTACACGAAGGCGCTGCTGCGCGCGATCCCGCGCGTGGACACGGTGGGCCAGGAGCTGGAGGTGATCGGCGGGCTGCCGCCGAACCCGGCGCGGCTGCCGGGCGGCTGCCCGTTCCACCCGCGGTGCTTCGCCGCGGAGGACAAGTGCAAGACCGAGGTGCCGCCGTGGGCCGAGCCCGCGGAGTTCCACGGCTCCCGCTGCCACTTCGCCGAGGAGGTCTACGCCGATGAACGCTGAACTGGGCCAGGCGGACCGGGGTGTCGACCCGGTCCTGGAGGCGAAGGACCTCGTGAAGCACTTCCCGATCCAGCGGGGCGTGGTCGTCAAGCGCACCGTGGGGCACGTGCAGGCCGTGGACGGCGTGGACCTGAAGCTGTACCCGGGGAAGACCCTGGGCGTGGTGGGGGAGTCGGGGTGCGGGAAGTCGACGCTCGCGAAGCTCCTGGTGGGCCTGGAGTCGCCGACGTCGGGTTCGATCAAGTTGCAGGGCAAGGAGATCGGCAACCTGTCGAACCGGCGCATGCGGCCGTTCCGGCGCGACATCCAGCTGGTGTTCCAGGACCCGTACACGTCGCTGAACCCGCGCCTGACGGTGGGCGACATCGTGGGGGAGCCGTTCGAGATCCACCCGGAGGTGGTGCCGCGGGCGAAGCGGGCCGGCGAGGTGAAGGAGCTGCTCGACATGGTCGGGCTCAGCCCCGACCACGTCAACCGCTACCCGCACCAGTTCTCGGGCGGCCAGCGCCAGCGCATCGGCATCGCCCGCGCGCTCGCGCTGCGCCCGCAGGTGCTGGTGTGCGACGAGCCGGTGTCGGCGCTGGACGTGTCGATCCAGGGGCAGGTGATCAACCTGCTCGAACGCCTTCAGAACGAGCTGGGCCTGGCGTACGTGTTCATCGCGCACGACCTGTCGGTGGTGCGGCACATCGCCGACGAGGTCGCGGTCATGTACCTGGGCAAGGTGGTCGAGCAGGGCACGGGCCCGGAGATCTACGACCATCCGAGGCACCCGTACACGCAGGCGCTGCTGTCGGCTGTGCCCGTGCCGGACCCGGACCTGCGCGGCCAGCGCGATGAGATCGTCCTGCAGGGGGATGTGCCGTCCCCGATCGATCCGCCTTCGGGCTGCCGGTTCCGCACCCGCTGCTGGAAGGCGACCGACCACTGCGCCGAGGAGGTCCCGTCCCTCGACGTGGGCGACAACGGCACACATCCGACGGCGTGCTTCTACGCCGAGGAGCGCGACGTCACGCACGCGGTGAAGTAGCCCGCTGCGGGACGGGAGGCCGGTTCCCCCCTGTCCGGCCTCCCGTCCCGCGTTCAGTCGTCGGGGCTGGTGCCCTGCAAGGCTTCCCGGAGCTGCTCGCCGCCGATCTCGGCGATCGTCGTGCCCGCTTGGAGGGTGTGGAAGACGGGGGCCGCGGGGTCGGCGAGGTCGATGAGGGTGGCCGCCGATCCGGCGACGTACCTGACGGCGTCGTCGCCGCAGGAGAGGTCGCGGCGGTTGACGACGGCGGGGCCGGTCCAGACCATGGCCGGGCCGAGCCTGCCGGCGAGCTGGAGGTGGTAGTGGCCGGTGAGGATCACGCGCACGTCGGTGCCGTCGATCGCCTCGGCGAGGTCGCCGGGGTTGATGAGCGTCGGGGGTTCCTGGATCGCGTTGGGGAACCGGATGGGCGGGTGGTGGAAGGCGAGGACGGTGCCGCGCGGGGCGGGGGCGGCGAGGAGGCCGCGGAGCCAGGCGAGCTGCGCGGTGCCGATGCGGCCGTGGACCTTCCCGGGGACGAGCGTGTCGAGGGTGACGAACCTGATGCCGTCGCGGGCGGTGGCCGCGGCCCGGTCGGGGCCGTCGACGGCGTCGACCGCGCACGGGCCGCCGGAGGGCCCGAGGTGGCCGCTGCCGAGGACCTCGGTGAAGTTCCGGCGGTCGTCGGCGTTGCCGGTGGTGAAGAGGACGGGCGCGCCGCGGTCGGCGGCGTAGGCGCCGATGAGGTCGCGGGCGAGTTCGTAAGCGCCCGTCGCGCCGTCGTCGGCGATGTCGCCGGTGACGACGACGAGGTCGATGCGGCGCAGCGGCTCCAGGTGCGCGAGGAGCCCGGCGAGCGCCGCCTTGGCGTCGATGCCGGTGCGGTGCAAGGAACCGTCGCCGGTCAGGTGCGTGTCAGAAAGGTGCAGAACCCTCATCGGATGAGGCTAGCGGTCACTTCCGCGGCCGGTGCCTCGTGGTCTTGCGGACGGTCCCGTCGGGGTTGAACGCGGTCCACTCGCCGGTCTTGCGGCCGTGGTCGTACTCGCCGCGGTCGAGGGGCGCGCCCTCGGCGGTCCAGCGCTCCCAGAGGCCGTGCTTGGCCTCGGCGTCGTCGAAGCCGCCGCGCTGGAGCAGTTCGCCGTTGGCGCGCCACCAGGTCCACCGGCCCGCGACGAGCCCGTCCTGAAAGGGCCCTTCGGATCTGAGCCGCCCGTCGTCGCCGTAGTGGCGCCACACGCCCTGGCGGCGGCCCTCGCCGTACTCGCCGACCATGTATCCGCCGTGCTGGTCCCGGTCCGACCACAGGCCGGTCTTGCGCCCCTGCGCGTCGAGCTCGTCGGGGCAGTCCTCCGGCCGCGGTGCTGTCGATTCGCCCATGCCCTCACCCTAGGCGCGCTCACGCCTGGACGGGCCGGTTCGGGCACGTCGGGCCGGGACCTCGTAGGATGGAATATCACTCGATGATCGGAGACTCCCATGTTCCGACCGCTGACCGGGCTCCCGGACCCCGCCCCGCGCCGTTCGCGGGCGGCCTTCCTGACGACGGCGGCGGTGGCGATCGTCTCGCTGGTGTGCGCGGTCGCGGTGTGGATCGCCGCGGCCGAGGCCCGCGCGGGGGCCGCCGAGGCCCTCCGGGCCCGCGGCGACGACTTCGTGGAGGTCTACCTCCTGCACCTCGACGAGATCGTCCGGTTCCGGTTCACCGACTCCGCGGTCGCGTACCTCGCCGTCGCGGTCCTGTTCGCCGCCTTGGCGGTCGCGATCCGCTTCGGTCCCCAGTGGTCGGTCCACGCCACCGTGGGCCTCAGCGCCGCGGGCACCGCGATCATCGCCTGGTTCGGCATCGCGAAGGTCGCGGGCGACCTCCCGCTCGGCGACTGGGCGAGCTACGAGCTGACCGCGCTCCTCAAGGACGCCGCCCCGTCCTGGTTCGGCCCCGCCGACCAGCTCCCGCTCCTCGCCGCCGCCGCGGGCCTCCCCCTCATCGCCGTCCTCCTCGCCGCGGAGCGCCTGCGGGCCCGCGCCGAGGACGAAGCCGACTTCACGTTCTGAGACGGGACCGGGCCGCGGCCGCCACGGGGGTGAGCGGACGCGGCCCGGAGACCGAACGGACTTACGCGGCCTTGGCCGCCTCGTAGCGCGCGGCCACGTCGCGCCAGTTCACGACCTCCCACATGGCCTTGACGAAGTCGGGGCGCACGTTCTTGTACTGGAGGTAGTACGCGTGCTCCCACGCGTCGAACGCGAGCAGCGGCACCGAGGTCTGCGCGACGTTCCCGTGGTGGTCGTAGACCTGCTCCACGATGAGCCGCTTGGAAGTCGGCTCGTACGACAGCACGCCCCAGCCGGAGCCCTGCACGAGCGTCGTCGCCGCCGAGAGCTGCCCGTGGAAGCCTTCGAACGACCCGAAGTACTCGTTGATGGCGTCGGCGAGGTCGCCCTCGGGGCGGTCCCCGCCGTCGGGGCTCATGTTCTCCCAATACAGGGAATGCAGCACGTGCCCGGAGACGTTGAACGCGAGGGTCTTCTCAAGGCCCACGATCGACGTGAAGTCGCCCTTGTCGCGCGCCTCCTCGATGCGCTCCAGGGTGTCGTTGGCGCCCTTGACGTACGCCGCGTGGTGCTTGTCGTGGTGCAGTTCGAGGATGTAGCCGTTGATGTGCGGCTCCAGCGAGCCGTAGTCGTAGGGCAGGTCCGGAAGCGTGTAGACGGTCATCGTCGCCTCTCTCTATCGCGGCAGTTCGAACACTGTTGCCACCGTTTCACAACTGCAAGTCGTTTGCAATAGAAAGCCGCACGGGTCGCCCCGTGATCCCTGTCGTCTTAGGACTTAAGTCCCGATCACCTTGCGAGGCGCCGGATCGACTCCACGATCTCCGGCAGGACCTCCAGGAACCGCTCCACCTCGGCCTCGGTCGTCTCCCGGTGCAGCGACACCCGCACGTTCCCGTGCGACAGCACCCCCATCGCCTGGAGCACGTGCGAGGGCCGCAGCCGCGTCGACGCGCACGCCGACCCCGACGACACCGCGAACCCGGCCCGGTTCAGCTCCGTCAGCAGCACCTCGCCGTCCACCCCCAGGCACGAGAACGTGACGATGTGCGGCAGCCGGTCCACCGGATCGCCCGGCAGCTCCACCTCCGGGACCGTCTCGGCGATGTGCTCCCGGATCCGGTCCGTGAGCACCCGCATCCGCGCCGACAGCTCCTCGCGCTCCGCGACGACCGCCCGCAGCGACGCCGCCGCGGCCACCGCCGCCGCCACGTCCACCTCGCCGATCGCCTCCCGGATCGACGAGTCCTCCCCGGGGAACGGATTGCGCCAGCGCACCCCGCTGCGCACCACCAGGATCCCCGCACCCGACAGGCCGCCCCACTTCCGCGCGCTCGCGGCCAGCACCGACCAGCCCTCGGGCACCGGCTCCCACGGCAGGCTCGCGGCCGCGTCGACCACGAGCGGCACCTCCGAGGAGTTCGCCGCGATCTCCGCGATCGGCTGCCGGGTCCCGACCTCGTGGTTCGCCGACTGCACGGCGAGCACCGACGCCTCCCCTTCGACCGCGGCCAGCGGATCGGGATCGACCCGCCCGAGCCGGTCCACCGGGACCACCGCCACGGTGCCCCCGCGCGCTTCATGCCACTGCGCCGCGTGCAGCACCGCCGAGTGCTCGACCGCGCTGTGGACGAGCGGGCCGGGGGCGCTGCGGGC
The DNA here is from genome assembly GCF_003002955.1 of Glycomyces artemisiae. Classification (GTDB taxonomy): domain Bacteria; phylum Actinomycetota; class Actinomycetes; order Mycobacteriales; family Micromonosporaceae; genus Glycomyces; species Glycomyces artemisiae. Next base: position 14,111 of record NZ_PVTJ01000006.1, on the reverse strand, counting down.
CGCGATGACGCCGAGTACCCCGGCGTGCACGGCCTGTGTCCCGCTCGATGTGAAAGTGACCTCATCAGCACTCACGCCGAGCGAGGCCGCCGCCGACTGGCGGGCCGCCTCCAGCAGCATCCGGGACCGGCGGCCCAATGTGTACAGACGTCCGGGCCCCGCCCAGCCCTCCGACAAAGCCGCAGCATAGGCGTCGCGGGCCGCCGGATGGGGCGGCTGGGCGGTCGCGCCGTCGAAGTAGGTCTCGGTCACCGTTCCAATCTAGAAGACGCGCGTCCCCGAACCCAACCCCTTGCGCCCCGCTTCACGAGCCAAGCAGTAGGCTCTTGCCGTCAAGTCCGTGCCATGTCGCCTGCCCGGCGGCGGACGCCCGGAGCCGAGCGCTGAGAAAGGCATGAGACAGGTGGTCGGAACACCGTCCCGAGAACGTCGCGGCCGAGCCCGCCGCGCGATAGGTCTCACCGGGATCGCCGCGCTGCTCCCAATCGTCCTCGCGGGGTGCAGCCTTGACGACGCCTTCTACTTCGGCTGGCCGCGGACCCGCCCCACCACGCAGTCCGAGCAGATGTTCGACCTCTGGATCGGCTCGACGATCGCGGCCCTCGCCGTCGGCGTCATCGTGTGGGGCCTGATCTTCTGGTGCGTCGCCGCCTACAAGAAGAAGGACAGCGACACCGAGCTGCCCCGCCAGACCAAGTACAACCTCCCCGCCGAGCTCACCTTCACGGCCCTGCCGTTCGTGCTCATCGGCATCCTCTTCTACTACACGGTCGTCGTCCAGGACAACGTCACCGAGCTGAGCGAGCAGCCGCAGGCCTGCACCGAGGTCACGGCGTTCAAGTGGAACTGGCAGTTCACCTACACCGACGAGAACTGCGAGCCCCTCACCGGCGCCGACGGCCAGGCCGTCACCGAGACCGGCGACTCGGACTACATCCCGATCATCGTGGTCCCCAACGAGGACGACGTGCGCTTCGTCGGCAACGCCGAGGACGTCATCCACTCCTTCTGGGTCCCCGACCTGCTCTTCAAGCGCGACCTCATCCCCGGCAGCGAAGCGCAGACCACCCGCTGGGAGGTCGACTTCAACTCCGAGGGCACCTTCGTGGGCCGCTGCGCCGAGCTCTGCGGCGCCTACCACGCCTTCATGAACTTCGAGATGCGCGTGGTCTCCCCCGAGGACTACGAGACCTTCGTGAACGCCCGCGTCGAGGGGATGACCACCCCCGAGGCGCTGGAGCTCATCGGCCAGGACCCGTACGCGACCACCACGCACCCGTTCAACACCGACCCGGCCTCGGGCGAAGCGAGCTAGGGGACCAGCGATGAAGACCGAGAACAAGCTGTTCGCGATCGTGGCCGTCACGATGTTCATCTTCGCGGGCGGATACGGCTACTGGACCTACCTCAACGACAACCCCGCCTACGGGCACCCGGGCCAGGTCGAGTGGGTCGGCACCATCGCCCTCATCTTCTCGGGCCTCCTGACCGGCATGGTCTGGCTCGTGTTCTGGGTGATCTCCCGGCGCATCGACCCGCGCCCGGAGGACCGCCCCGACGGCGAGATCTCCGACGTCGCGGGCGAGGTCGGCTTCTTCAGCCCCGGCTCCTACTGGCCCCTGGGCCTGGCGCTCGCCGCGGTCCTCACCGGCCTCGGCCTCGTCTTCTGGCTCCCGTGGCTCATCACCGCCGGGATCGTCGCGGTTCTGTTCGCCGTCGGCGGCCTGACCTACGAGTACTACACGGGCACGCGCAAGCTCGGCCCTCAGTAGCCGCAGTGCATTGAAGGCCCGGAGCGCCACGCTCCGGGCCTTCCGCGCGTCTGTAGGGTGTGGGCGTGACTCCCTCTGTGCGGCGCCGGAAAGCGCCTCTGCTGCGGCGCTTCGTGGGCACGGTCTTCTACAGCCTCCCGCACCCGGTGCGCCGCCGGATCGTGCGGATCGCGACGCCCACGTACACGCTCGGCTCCGTCGTCCTCGTCATGGACGCGGACCGCACACGGCTCCTGATGCTCAAGCAGCCCCCGGGCAAGCGCTGGTCCCTCCCCGCGGGCCTCCTCAACCGCCGCGAGCAGCCGATCGAAGGCGCCCGCCGCGAACTGTGCGAGGAGACCGGTATCGAAGCCGACTTCGACGAACTCGTCCCCGCGACGCCCAACGCGGTGGTCCACACCAACGGCCGCTGGGTCGACAACGTCTTCCGCCTCGTCCGCGACCCCGAGACCACCGAGGTCATCGTCGACGGCCATGAAGTCTGGGACGCCGGGTGGCACCCCGCCCACGACCTCCCCGAGATGACCCGCGCGACCGCGAAGCTCCTGTCCCACTACGGACTCGGCCCCCTCGCCGAAGGCGACCCGGCCGACGAGCCCCCGGCCTCGGCCTGAACAGGTGGAACGAGATGGCCGATACGCCGGGTATCGGGCGTGAGATTTCTCAACCCCAGCTAGATCGCGCTACCTAGCGGCTGACCTGGGCATCCGTCGAGGCGTTGTAGGTCATTGTTGGTCAACAACGGTCCCTCCGGAGCGCCCCCAGCGCGCCCCGCGCCCCGATCGCGCCCCCAATCGTCTAGCAGTAGGACGCGCCGATGTCGCACGCCTGCGGGGTGTAGACCGGCGTCCCGTCGTCGCCGAGGATCGCGACGCCGTTGGCGTGGACTTCGGCGGTGATGGTCCGTGTCTCTCCGGCGGCCGTCTCGTACTCCGCGACCGCGGACCCCGGCGTCACCGTGGTGACCTCCAGGCCCCCGGTGTAGTCGGGCGCGACCTCGACGGCGGGGTACGTCTCGACGCTCCAGGGCGTGTCCGCGGGCATGATCGTCATCCAGCCGGTGTCCTCGCGCCACCCGCACGATGCGTCCGGGTACCCGCCCGCCGCGGCGCACGAATCGATGTGCGCGACCACGGCGGCGGTGACGGCGTCCTCGGCGTCGGGCTGGATGTCGGCCGACAGGACCGCGGCGACGTCCTCGCCGAGCGGCACCGCGACGGTGGTCTGTGCGTCGCTCCAGAGGCCGTCCCCGGCTGCGGTGGCGGTGTAGACCCCCGGCAGCACCAGGAGCCCGGGAGCGTCGTCCTCGTCGTCCCACTGCGCGGCTTCGGCGGTCTGGTTGACGCTCGCGGCGGCGAGCTGCACGGCACCCGCCCGCGTCGCCGACGCTCTGACCGTCGTCTCCAGGGGCGCGGGGTTGAGGCTCCAGGGCCGCGCCCATCCGGTGCCTTCGCGCGTCGCGTCCAGGTCCACCGTGTACGCCTGCCCCCCAAGCGAATAGGCGAGTGTCACGGTGGCGTGGTCCATGTCCGGGCGGCGGGTGTAGTCCTCGACCCAGCGCACCGAGGTCCCGTCTCCGGTGCCCTCCCACTGTCCCGCGGTGTCGTACTCGACGCCGACGACCTCGACGCCGGTCGGAGCCTCGTAGCCGGTGTCGAGGGCTCCGGCGGCGAGCATCGGGTGGTCGGTGGCCTCGACGCCGAGGATCGCCGCCACGGCGGGCCCGTCACCGGCTTCCAGGGCTTCGGCTAGCTCTCGGGCGGGCTGCTCGGGTGAGTACCGCGCACCCTGCACGAGGTACAGCGCGCCGACCGCAGCGAGCACGAGCACCGCCCCGGCGGCGACGGGGACCACGACACGACGCGGCAACCGCCGCCGCGCCCCTGGGGCTCGGTGCGGGATACCCGCCCGCGGTGCGGGCTCCACGGGCGCAACGGGATCAGGCGCGGCGATGGCGGCACCGCAGGAGGCACAGAACCGCGCCCCGGCGCGCGCGCCATCGTGGCGACACACCTCGGCGGCGTCCTCGGCGGTGTCGGTGTCGGGGGTGTGGTCAGTCGGCATCGGCGGGCACCTCCTGGCGTCTGAGCTGGGGAAGTTCGGTCATCGGCAGCCCGTGCCGGCCGTTTCTCGGTTGGTCTTCGGCGAGGTCGGCTGCGAGGTCGCGTCGGGGGACTCCGGCGCGCTCCAGGGCGTCTATCCGGGTCTCAGCGGGTGGGGTGGTGTCGAACGCGGTCCGCCACGTCACCACACCGGCGCCCTCGGGTGCGGGTGCGGCGGCGAGCACGTCGGCGAGCACCGCGCCCCAACCGCACTCGGCGGCGATCGCGTCGGCCTCGACCGTGGCCCGGCGCCACCAGGCCGCTTGAATCGGAACCATGATGTGCCGCACGGTGACCACGAACGGCCACAGCAGCAGATAAAGCACCAATGTCGCGGGCCTGGCCCTGGTGTTGGTCGACGGTGCCAGCAGACGGGCGGCGACTTCATACACCACGGTCAACGGCAGCGCGACCGCTTGGACCCACAGTTTGGTCACCGGATGCCCTGCACGCCAGTGGATCAACTCCCGGCCGATGCGCGCGGTCAACCGGTCGGGATCACCCGCACACTCGGCAAGGAGCGCCCGAGAGACCACCAGGTGCCGCGCATGCGCGAGGACTCCGGCGGGCCCGGCATCGGCGATCAGCACATGCGGCACCGAGGCGACTCCGAGCGTCCGGGCCGCGGCGGCGACGGCGGGCGCGAGCATGTCGGCCTCGCGCGCACTCGCCTCGCGGGCGCCACCAAAGCGTGTCAGGCGCCACCGCTCCGCGGCGACCATGACCGACGTGACGGCGGCACCGAGGACCAGGGCGGCGGCAACGTTCCCGAGCATCATGGAGAACGGCCACGTCGGATCGGCCTCGAACAACACCAGCCACGAGCCGGTCAGACCCAACCACGCGAGCGTGACCCCGGCATAGACGGCACCGATGATGAGCCCCAGCATCGCGCCGAGCTGCCACGCAATGTCAGGGATGAGGTCCGGCACCGCCACCGGCAGCGGAATCACCAGGTCCAGCAGCATCCACACCCGATCGGTAACCGGGCCGCCCAGGGGCGTTCCCGAGAAGAACCCGAGGACCGCCCCGGCGACGACGCCGACCGCGCCGAACAGCACCGCCAGGGGCACCCCGAACCACGCGCACAGGACCGCCGCCGTGGTTCCCATCGGATGCGCCTTGATCGCTGACCACAGCCACCGTCCCATCGAGGCCGCCGCCGGACGACCCGCCCACCGTCGCCCCGCCACCGGCTCTGGCGCCATCTCTCCAGTGAGCGAGGTCCGACACCACGGGCAGGCCATGACCGTGCCCGGCGGGAGCTTTCGGCCGCATTGGTCACAGAATGTCATGCCGCAGTATTACGCACAATTGCCACAACCGCTACACCTGACGCAATGGGCCTGTCTCAGAACGGACTTGCCACCTTGCCGCAGCCGACGCTTGCGGCGGCAAGTAGCGCAATTGGTCCCTTCGGTGGTGACGCTGACCGCCACGGCCTCGACCAAGGGGGCCCGGACGCCGTTCGTGTCGGTCCTGCTCGGATCGGGCCCGGAGTCTCGCGCAATTCATACGTACGTATGTTCGAAGATCGCGACACTCCCCACAATCTCGCTGTCGCTGCCCTGGCGCCCCTGCGCCCACCCGGCTCGTAGTCGTGGCGATGGCGGCCGGTTCGCGCGCCTGGTCCGCCTCGCTGGCGCCCGCCGCCGCACAGGGACCGGCCGAAGGCCGCATGCCCTGGGCGGGCGGCGCGCGCCAGGCGCGCGCAGCGCGCCCTTGATGACGTATAGAAAGTTTGAACCGGTGGAGCTTGGTCGACGCCGGACGATCGAGCCAGACGGAACGTCGAGCGGAGAGGAAGGCGAGCAATGACGATTGGGCGCAGTGGGACAAGGGGAGAAAAGATCGCATTAGGCGGGTAATGGGAGAGTTGAACGTAACTAGACTCGGGGGTTCCTTGTGTATACTAAGCTGTGTATACTGAGATAGCAACCGAAACTAGAAAGGGGGTTGCAAAGATGGCTGAATCCGCATACGTGGATATGTCTGCGGACCTTGCTAGCAAAATCCGAAGCGGTGAGTATCCGCCTGGGCTTCGGCTCCCGAGCTACAGCGATCTTGAGGCAGCATACGGAGTGTCGAACATCGTTGTTCGTCGCGCGATCGACTTGCTGGAGCTTCAGGGGCTGGTAAAAAGGATGCCTCGAAAGGGCGTTTTCGTTTCTAGCCAGACGAGGCTCATTCGCGTTTCTCCTGAGCGCCAGATGGAAAGCGCGGAGGAGACTTACCGTCACGAATCGAACGGTAACATCAAGGTGGAGCGCGAAGTCAACGACATCCTCGCGAGCCCTTGGTTGCGCGACGAGTTCAAGCTCTCCGAGGGAGACGCCGTGACGCACACGGTCACGAGGGCGTCGGATGATGGTAAGCCCGCATCCATTTCGGATACGTATCAACCCATTGGCCGGAATGGCACGGATGGAGCCTACTGGCTGGAAGAGACGTGGAGGGATGACATGGCAAATCCCGTACATCGCGCTTGGTTGGGAGTCGGTATCGGCACACTGGTGAAGAAGGTTCACCAGCGATGGAGTACGCGCGACGGACAAACACTGATGGTTTCGGACGTGTCGTATCCGCCGGATCGCTACGACGCGTTCGTGTTTCGAATGGCGCTTGGTCCGATAGACAGCGATCAGTTCAGGGACCCGGACTTCCGAACCCAAAACTGAGCTTGGTCGTTCAAGTTCCACCAAGAGACAAATTCATCATCTGTGGACTCTAGGTCCCAGGAATCCGATAGGGCGGAAAAGAACTGGTGGTCACCGGTCTTTCCGCCCTTTGGCTCGCCCACGTAGATGAGCCTGCTACCTCCCGAGTTCACGAAATCGTCAAGGGATTCGGACGACATGGTGTTACCCCATCCAGGAGGCCAGCAGAGGAACAGCACGGCGTCGGTGGCGTCAAGGGCAAGCTGGCTTAGGCGTCCAGCCTTCTCCACCTCGTGCCATGTTTGTGGCTGCCGACCTGGAGGCGAGAACGAGGCATTGTCGGCGGCGTCCGGAGGTTCGACATCGAACGCGAGGACATCGATGCCTTGCGACCGCATCTGATGTGCCCAGTACCCTCTTCCGGCTCCGGCCTCGATTACCTTGCGCCCCTGTGTGATTGCTCGAATCCAGGAAATCGTCTCGGGTGATGGAACGGCATACGCGAACGCCTCCTGGAGGACGGTCTGCGCGAACCCAAGCCGAGGGCTGCCGTCCGGCGAGCCGCCATTTAGGACCCGGCGGCCCTCGATCCGCGACACCAGTGGCGAAACGATGGACCAATAGGGGTCTGTTGGTGCGGCTGCCGACATGTAGTGAAGGAAGCGAAGCTCGAAGGACGCGTCTACCTCGTCGTTCCCCGTGCCAGCAAGAAACGGAGCCGTCTCCGAGTAGCGGGCAAGCAAGGGGTACTCGGTTTTCATTCGCTCTGGCTCATCCAGCAGTTGGAGTAGCTCCTGTCGGCGCTGCGGGGAAAGCTCAAGCATGGGTGCCATTTTGGCCTAACTGTCGCCTTCGGGCAAATCGGGGTCACCGAACGCCCAAACATGTGAGCTGCTTCACACAATCTGTGTATACCCAGAGGCTTGCTAGGTATACACAGATGGGTATACGCTAGTGGGTATACACACCGAATCGACGGTGGCTCTCCGGGAAGGTCCTGGTGAGGGCAACGGAAAGAGGTTCTACACATGCTTCAGAAGCTCCCGATCAACCTGACTGGCTACTCGCTCATGGTCACTGAGATGCCTGAGCTGAAGATGTTCGAGAAGGACGGCCAGATGGTGACCGCGAAGACTTTCGACACGGATGAGCCCATCTACGTGGTCAGCGTCTTCGCGAAGCCGCTCCAGAAGTCCGCGTTCGGCAAGCGGCTCAAGGGCGAAGAGATCAAGGTGGAGTTCACCCGCGAGCCGGACCAGGAGTTCGACGAGGGCATGTACATCCAGCTCGATCGCGCTTCGGTCTCGGTTTCGGAGTTCACCAACGACAAGGGCCGGACCTTCGTCTCGCAGAAGTTCCAGGCTGAGGGCCTGGTTCCTGCGCCCAAGGGCTAGCGGCTGGCGCTGCTTGGTGGCCCTTCCCCCGGGTTTTGACGGGGCGGCCGGTTTGAGTCCGGCGAGGGCGCGAGACCGGTGAGGTGCGGTCGGCGCTGACGGGATGTCGCGCGGGTCCCTTCGCTGGTGAGTTGTCACTGAATTCAACAGGGTGTTTGAGCTTGCCTTTTTCCGGGCTGACTCGCCGTCCGCAATAGACACATCGTGTCGCGGTCGCCGGGTTCATTCCTCCACGGGCGCAAGGAAAGGAGACGCATCTCCGTGGGGGTTTGTGCACGTCGAACGTCGATGTGCGGGTCACAGGGAAAGAGGTGGAAATGCTTTCAATCGAGACGCGGGATTGTCCCGTGGCTTCAGAATGCGCCTCCTGTGGACGGCGGCGCAAGCTCACGGTCCGCGAGGTCGAGACGGACGCGGGCGCGGCCTGTGTCACCGTCTGCGAGTCCTGCGCCGACCGCGGCGAGCTGCCGCCGGTCAGTCCGTTCGTCGCGCCGATGTGCGTCGAGGCGCACCGCGCCCATCTCGGGCTTGCGGGGGTGAGGTCGTGATCGATCGCGGGACGCTGGACTGCCCCGTCGATGACGAGTGCGCTTCCTGCTCGAAGGGAGGCGACCTCGCCGTCTACGAGGCCGACACCGTCGTCGGCGTCATCTGCCTGACGTTGTGCGAGCGGTGCGCTGATCGTGGTGAACTGCCGCGGATTTCGGTCGGCGGCGGCGCACGGATGGTCTTGGAGCACTGCGAGCACCGCGGCGTTGACCTCGACTACGACGTTCGTCGGCGCGAGGCCGAGGAGGAGCGGTGGCGGTAGCTGCCGCCGAAGTAGCGCGCATCGTCGCCGGTCGCGACCCTGCCGAGGTTGATGCGCTGTTCCGGCGGGCCCTCGCTGAGGTGCTGCCCGCCGGGACGGTGCAACCGCGGTGGATCGCCGGTCGCGAGCTGACCGGGGTGTTCGAGGGGTTCGGGGCGGTGCGGGACTTCGCGGACTGGTGCGAGGCCACGGGCGCTGACCCTGGGTTCGAGTTCGGTCCGCCCCCGGAAGTCATCTTGTACGCCCGGCACCTGCTGGCCGGGCACACGGTCCATGTCGAGTGCGTCGCCGATCAGCGCGAGGCCGAGACCTGGTTCCGGCTCAATCCGGACGGCCTGTTGTGAAGGGCCGCAACAACACAGAGAGGAGGTGAGCGTGGATGGAACTGTTCGTGGTGGTGCTGTGTCTGGCGCTGCTGGCGTCGCTGTCGCTGAACGTCTGGTTCATCCGCCGGGCGTGGGCGCGGTTCATCTTTCGCGCCTAGACGCCGCGGTGGCGTCATTCCCCCATCGACCCGGACGCCGGGTGGTGGGGGTTTGTGGTCACCGACCGGTGCCCAGTCCGGCGAGACAACTGGAGGTCAACGCCGATGGAAAAGATCGACTGGCTCGGGATCAACGCCCGATCCGCCAAGAAGTACGCCGCCCTCATGGGCAACCTCGACGGCGTCCGCTTCGTCCTCGAAGACATCGACAAGGCGATCGTGGACTACGTCCCGGAGAACACCTCGGGCGCCTGGCAGGCGATCGAAAAGGAGGTCCTCAAGCAGGCCCTCCAGGCGGTCTACGAGGACCTCGCGTCGCTGCGGGTCGCCATCGTCCGCCACGAATCGCAGCTCAAGACCTGGGAGTGGAGCCTGTAGGGCTCCCGGAGAGAAAGGAACCACCAATGGCACTGACGCAGAACAAGGTCGAGGAACTCAACGGGGCCCTCGACCTCGCCATGTCCAACCTGCGCGACTCGATGAAGAAGGTCCCCGATCGGGGGCTGGGACTCAACGCCGCGCACCGCCGGTTCGTCGGCTCCGCCGCGGTCCTGTCGGTCCTGCTCGATGAGGCGGCCCGGTTCAACCCGGACGGGGACGATCTCCTGAGCTTCCTCTAGCGCTTCGGCCGGTCTGATCCCCCCTCGGGACACGGGGTCCGAGGGGGCGGTCACATCCGCCGAATCGAACGAATCCTTAACGCACGCAACGAATCACGCCGATAGGCGGGAGGTATCTGTCATGTCCGAAAACCACTCGAAGTCCAAGCGCAAGACCGGTCGCGAATGGCGCGCCGCCGCCTGGGCCGCCCGGCACCCGCTCATCTCGACCGGGGTCCCTGCCCTTGGCTACGCCGCCGCGACCGCTCCCGAGCTGTCCGCCGCGGTCGCCGGAACCGGCCTCGCCGCGGCCATCGCCTGGGGCCGGGCCCACCCCGACTCCTTCGATCACCTGGTCCTGCCCCACCTGCGCAACGTCCGGCGGCGGTGGCTGTCGACCACCTACACCGGCCCCGGCTGGCGGCGGAACATGCGCGAGGCGAACTTGGTCCGCGAGCACCCCTCGACTGGCGAGCTGCTGGTGCCGCGGATTCTGCGCCTGCGGTCCTACTCCGCGGCCGTGGAGACGGTGTGGGTCAAGACCTTGAAGGGCCAGACCCTCAAACACTGGATCGACGCCGCCGAAGTGCTCGCCGCGTGCTTCAATGCCGAGCGGGTCACCGTCGAGAAGATCGCCCCGACCAGGGTCGCCCTGGTCGTGCAGCGGCGCGAGCCGTTCACGTACACGATCCCCGCCCCGGCGATCCCGGCCACGGTCGAGGAGGTCGACCTGGGCTCGGTCCACTTCGGCTACGACGAGTTCGGTCGCGAATGGACTGAATCGGTGGTCAACAACCACCTCCTCGTCGCGGGCGCGTCAGGCTCGGGCAAGAACTCGGTGCTGTGGGCGCCGCTGTTCACGCTCGCGCCGATGATCGCGGCGGGCTCGGTCCGGCTGTGGCTGTGCGACCCCAAGCAGGTCGAGTTGAACGTGGCCGCCCCGATCGCCTACCGGTACGCCTCCGGCGAGGAAGCGTCCGCCGAAGTCGTCTCCGAGTTCCTCGAAGACCAGCAGGCCACGCAGGCGAAACTCCACGAACAGGGCCTGCGGAAGTTCACCCCGAGCGTGGAAACGCCGCTGAACATCCTCATCGTGGATGAGCTGGGCGCGGTCCTGGCCTACGCCTCGGACCGGATGCGCATGGCCCGCAACCGGCAGGGCATGGCGCTCGTCGGCTCCCAGGGGCGCGCGACCGGCCACCTGATGTGGGGCGCGGTCCAGGAGCCCACGAAGGACACCGTCCCGGTCCGCGACCTGTTCACGCTCCGGGTGTGCCTGCGGGTCACCGCGGCCGTCCACCCCGAGATGGTGCTCGGCGACGGCGCCCGCACCCGCGGGGCCCTCGCGGACGAGATTCCGAACGTCGGCGAGACGGCGGGCATCGGCTTCAAGGTGGTCGAGCGCACCCGCACCCCCGTCCGCGTCCGCGCCGCGTTCGCCACTGACGAGGACCTGAAGGCCCTCGTCAAGTTCGTGCTCGATGAGCGCGCCGAATCCGATGAGCAGGGCGGCGCGCACCTGCGCCTCGTCGCCTGAGCCATGACCGAGAAAGGAGGGGCAACCCTCATGGCTGCAACGAAACAGAGCATCAAGAAGACGACCGGCGACGAGGACGAGGAAGAGGCCAAGAAGGTCCAGAAGCTGCGCAAGCGGCTCGGGGTCGCCCGGCAGGTCCACGCCATCGCCGACGACCCGTACCTGAAGGTCGTGGAACTGGACGCGCTCCGCTCCTCGATCACCGGGGCGCTGTGGTTCTTCCTCTCGGTCGGCCTGGCCTACACCACGGTCGGCGTCCAGCGGTTCATCGCCCACGGCGCCTCGATCACCGATCCGATGTGGTGGGGCGCCTGGGCCGTCGAGCCCGCTCTCGCCGGGATGCTCATCACCGTGCTCCGGTGGGAGGCGGCGATGCTCATCCGCGGCATCCGCATCGAGTCCCGGTGGGTCTCGATCACGAAGTGGGCGCTGCTGCTGTCCACGCTGGTGATGAACGTGCTCTCCTCGATCGGCGGGGCGGTCGTGGAGGTCGTCCTGCACGTCATCTTCCCGGCGCTCGTGTTCTGCCTCGCCGAGGTCATGCCCGTGGTGCAAGACCGGTTCGGGCGGGCACGGGCGAAGATCCTGGCCGAAATCGCCGCGCACCTCGCCGCCGAAGAGGCCGAACGCGAGGCCGACCAGGCGAAAGACGCTCCGGCAGTGACGGCGCCGGCCGTTTCCTCGCCGGTCACCGTCGCCGACTTCGCCGAGGACTTCGACCGGGCTCCGGCGGCGGTCTCCCCGGCCCTGCCGCCGGTCGCGCCGCGGTCGCCGGAGCCGACGCCGCCGGTCAACCTGCCGCGCCCGAAGCTCCCCACCGCCGTGGCTCACACCGTCGAATCCCGCGCCGCCGAACTCGCCGCCGCCGGACGGGCCATCACCGCCGCCGATGTCCAGGCCCTCATCGCCCTGCCCGCCGCCATGGCCGAGCAGGCCGCGAAGTACTACGCCGCCGCACACCCGGCGTAGACCCGACCGCCGGGCGGGAGCCGCTGACCCGCTCCCGCCCGGCCCTGATCCAGAAAGGACAACCTATGTCGAAGTACAGCTTCGGCGAATCCGGAAACGTCACCATCGGCGCGGTCAACCCGGCCGGGCCGGTCACCATCGGCGCCATCGGCGAGGGCGCTACCAGTCACTTCCACGGCGCACCGCCGCCGCGCACCCCGGCCCCGCCGCCGACCGGCCCTGCCGCCTCCGGCAAGCACGGCCGCCCGGCGAAGCTCCGCGGCCTGCTCGTGGGCCTCACCGACGAGGTCTTGTGCTCCAGGGTCGAGGACGACACGGCCAACCTCATCGACTGGGCCGCCGAACCCGGGCCGGGCGATGACCTGTGGTCGCACGAGGTGTGGGTTGAGTCCAGCCCCCGCGGTCACGACCTGACCCTCTACTACAAGGCCCGCCCCCACTTCATCGACGCGGCGCCCTTCATCGACGCGCGCGGCGGCCTCCGCTCCTGGGAGTTCGCCGGGTTCACCGCGCAGCGGATCACCCGCCTCGCCGCCGCCGACCCCACCCCCTACGTCCGGTAACCCGCTATGCCCCAACCACATCCGCGAAAGGAACCCATCATGGTCTATCCCGTGATCTACACCGGCCTCCCGGACCTCCGTGAGGCCATCCGCGACGAGTTCGAGTCCAACCACTACGAGTTCATCGCCCCCGAGACCCCCGAGGCTGCCGCGGCCATCGCCTCTGCCGAGTACGCCGCCATCACCTACCACGGCGGCGACACCGCCCACATCGAGGACTTCCCCGGCACGCTGCCGATGACTGTCACGCTCCCGATCGGGCCCGGCGGCGCCATTGACGGCAAGCTGGCCGCCATGCTCATCCGCGCCCATCTCGAAGGCTGGGGCGACCTGGGCATCCGCGACATCGAGGGCCGCGTTGCCAAGTACCGCAAGACCCACCGCCACCGCAACCGCCACTACCTCTACGGCGACCCGATCGCGGTCCACATGATCCGCGAGCACCTGCACCACCAGGGCGCCAAGCTCACCCTCGACCACTCCGCGATCCCCGCCATGCGGGCCGACGGCACGGCCTTCACCGAGGTCTATGTCTCTGCCGACACCGTCAAGGTCCAGCTCCATCCCGAAGGCGCCGTGACCATCTTCGACATCGACACCACCGACCCGACCGTGACCGACTGGGCCGCCGCCGCCCGCCGCATCATCGCCATCAGCGAAGGCGACGACGCATGAACCTGCCCCCCAAGGTCATGACCGATCTGGCCTCCCACGGAAGGAAGTCCCGCGATCTGACCGTATTGGCTGACACCAAGGCGCAGACGCTCGCTTCCGGGCTCGTGCCCTCGATCGCCGCCAGCGTCGCTGCGGGCGCGTTCGCTGACCTCCACGGCCCTGCGGCCGTCACCGGGGCCACCGCCGCCTTTGTTGCGGCCCTTGCCGTCGCCCTGCTTGGGGTCGTCCTGTGGCCCCGCACGGACCCCACCGCTAGACCCTCGACTCCGGCGCAACTCATCGAATCGCTCACCAACAAAACGACGGACGTGAACAGCGCCGCCGCTGAGGCGTTCCGCATCGAGCGCATCGCCGCTCTCAAGTTCCGGTGGCTCCGCACCGCTATGGCGCTGACCGGCGTCGCCGGACTCCTGGCTCTCGCCACGGTCCTGCTCGCCGTCACTGCCTGAGCCACAACCGATCCCGCACGCGAAAGCCCGGACCAGCTAGACCCTGGTCCGGGCTTTGTGCTCTCCGCTAGCAGAAAGCAGGAAACGACCTTGAACTCT
>NZ_PVTJ01000005.1 GCF_003002955.1 Glycomyces artemisiae | reverse complement strand
TGGTAGACCGGCATCCCGGCGGCTTTGCCTTTGAGGTCCCACAGGGCCATGTCGACCGCGGCGATCGCGGCCATGGTGACCGGGCCGCGCCGCCAGTACGCGGAGCGGTACAGGAACTGCCAGGTGTCCTCGATCCGGTGCGCGTCCCGACCCAGCAGCAGCGGCACCACATGATCGGACAGATACGACACCACCGCCAGCTCGCGGCCGTTCAACGTCGCATCACCCAACCCGGTCAAACCCTCGTCGGTCGTCAGCTTCAACGTCACGAAATTCCGATCCGGACTCGTGACGATGACCTCTGCTTTATCGATGATCACGAGGCGGCCTCCGGCACGTCGAAGCCTTCGCGGGCGAGCGCGGCCAGCGCGATCTCGGCGTCCTGGGCCGGGGTGCCTCCGGCGACGCCGAAGCCGCCGAGGTGGCGGCCCTCGGCCTTGAGCGGGAAGCCGCCGCGGACGTTGGTGAGGAGGTTGTCGGTGCCGAGCGGCAGCGCGACGGCGAGGTCGTCCGGCATCCATCCGGAGGGCTTGCGGGTCGAGGCACCGGTGTTGGCCTTCCGCCTGCTCGTCTCCACGCTGTGCGGCGTGGTGCCGTCGGCGCGGACGTAGGCGACCAGGCCCAGGGCCGGGTCGACCACGGTCACCGCGACCGCGACGCCGAGTCGGGCGCCCTCCTCGATCGCGGCGGCGACCAGGGCCTGCGCGGACGTGTGGCTCACCGCGGCGGTCTCGACGAACTGCGGCATGGCGTCTCCTCTCGATGCGGCGGCGCTCATGCGGAGCCGCCTGCGGACTTCACTTCACGGCGGCGCCGGTGAAGGATCGGCTCGGTGTACCCGTTCGGCTGGCGGTCGCCGAGGAAGACCAGGTCCGAGGCGGCCTGGAACGCGATGCTCGCCGCGAAGTCGGCGCTCATCGGCCGGTACGCGGGGTCGTCGCGGTTCTGCTCGTCGACGACGGCGGCCATCCGGCGGAGGCTTTCGCGCACTTGGTCTTCGGTGACCACGCCGTGGCGCAGCCAGTTCGCGACGAGCTGGCTGGAGATGCGCAGCGTGGCCCGGTCCTCCATGAGCGCGACCTGGTGGAGGTCGGGGACCTTGGAGCAGCCGACGCCCTGGTCGACCCAGCGCACGACGTACCCGAGGAGCGACTGGAGGTTGTTGTCGAGCTCCTCCCGGATCTCCTCGCCGGTCCATTCGGGCTTGTCGACCACCGCGATCTGGAGGAGGTCGCCGAGCGCGGCTCGCGGGCGTCCGGCGAGTTCGCGCTGGCGTTCGGCCACGTCGACCCGGTGGTAGTGCAGCGCATGCAGCGTGGCGGCGGTCGGCGAAGGGACCCAGGCGGTGTCGGCCCCCGCGCGGGGGTGCGCGA
This sequence comes from Glycomyces artemisiae, assembly GCF_003002955.1. Classification (GTDB taxonomy): domain Bacteria; phylum Actinomycetota; class Actinomycetes; order Mycobacteriales; family Micromonosporaceae; genus Glycomyces; species Glycomyces artemisiae. Next base: position 478,286 of record NZ_PVTJ01000005.1, on the reverse strand, counting down.
TCTTCTGGTCGAGCATCGCGGCCATGAGGTCGGGCATCGCCCACATGCCCTTGCCGATCTGCCCGTGCCCGGGCAGGCCGACTTCGAGTCCGATGTCGACGTTCTGGTCCTCGTAGGCGGCGATCCACCGCTGGGACTTCATGTCGGCCTTGCGGACGAAGGCCCCGGCCGCGAAGGAGGTGTGGATCTCGTCGCCGGAGCGGTCGAGGAACCCGGTGTTGATGAAGACGAGCCGGTCGGCCGCCTCCGCGATGCAGGCCTTGAGGTTGAGGGTGGTGCGCCGCTCCTCGTCCATGAGGCCGAGCTTGATCGTGCCGGCCGGCAGGTGCAGGAGGGATTCGACGCGGGCGAAGAGGTCCACGGTCAGGGCGACCTCGTCGGGGCCGTGCATCTTCGGCTTGACGATGTAGACCGAGCCGTAGCGCCCGTTGCGGCGGGGGTTCGCGGCGTCGCGGCCGGGCAAGGCGGCGAGGGCGGTGAGGACGGCGTCCATGATGCCCTCGCCGATCTCGGCGCCGTCGGCGTCCAGGATCGCGTCGGTGGTCATGAGGTGGCCGACGTTGCGGGCGAAGAGCACCGCCCGGCCGGGGACCGCGAGTTCGGTGCCGTCGGGCGCGGTGTAGCGGCGGTCGTCCTCCAGGGTGCGGACGACAGTGCGGCCGCGCTTGTCGAAGCGGGCCTCCAGGTCGCCGCGGTTGAGCCCGAGCCAGTTGCGGTAGGCGGCGAGCTTGTCCTCGGCGTCGACCGCGGCGACGGAGTCCTCGAAGTCGACGATCGCGGTCAGGGCCGATTCCAGGGCCACGTCGGCGAGGCCCGCGGGGTCCGCGGCGCCGACGGTGCTCGACCGGTCGAAGGCGAGTTCGATGTGGAGGCCGTTGTGGCGCAGCAGGATGCGTTCAGGGCTGCGCGGGTCGCCGCGGTGCCCGGCGAAGCGGGCGGCGTCGGCGAGCGCGGTCCGCTCCCCCGATGCGAGCGTCGCGGCCAGCGCGCCGTCGGCGACCTCGTAGGACACGACCTCGGCGTGGGAGCCGCTCGCGAGCGGGGCGGCCTCGTCGAGAAACGCCTTGGCGTAGGCGATGACCTGGGCGCCGCGGGCGGCGTCGTAGCCGCCGGGCGCAGCCTCGCCGGGGAGCGCGTCGGTGCCGTACAGCGCGTCGTAGAGGGAGCCCCAGCGGGCGTTCGCGGCGTTGAGCGCGTAGCGGGCGTTGGAGACCGGGACGACGAGCTGCGGCCCGGCGAGGCGGGCGACCTCGTCGTCCACGTCCGCGGTGGTGACGGTGACGTCGGCCGGTTCGGGACGCAGGTAGCCGATCGATTCGAGGAACGCGCGGTACTCGTCGGGGTCCACAGGGGACGGGTGGTCGGCGTGCCAGCGGTCGATCGCCGCCTGGAGCCTGTCGCGCTCGGCGAGCAGGGCCCGGTTGCGGGGGCCGAGGTCGGCGACGATGCGGGCGAACCCCTCCCAGAACTCGCGCGGCTCGATCGGCGTCCCGGGGAGGAGTTCCTCCTCCACGAACGCGTGCAGGTCGCGGTCGACGGCGAGGCCGCCGGCGTCGATTCGGGTCATGCTGATTGTCCTCGTCTAGTCGGTGCGGTGTCGTCGGCCGCGAAGATCGTTCCGGGGTTGAGGATGCCGTCGGGGTCGAGGGCCCGCTTGACGCGCAGGGAGATGTCGAGCAGGTCGTCGCCGATCTGCGCGGCGAGCCACGGGCGCTTGAGGCGGCCGACGCCGTGCTCGCCGGTGATGGTGCCGCCCAAGCGGATCGCGAGGTCCATGATCTCGCCGTAGGCGAGGCGGGCGCGCTCGTTCCGGGAGGGGTCGGCCGGGTCGCACACGACGAGGGGGTGGGTGTTGCCGTCCCCGGCGTGCGCGATGAACGCGATGGTCACGTCCCGATCGCGCGCGATGGCCTCGACGCCCGCAACGAGCTCGCCGAAGCGCGGCAGGGAGACGCCGACGTCTTCGAGCAGGAGGGGGCCGAGGCGCTCGACCGCGGGGATGGCGATCCGGCGGGCGTGCGCGAACCGTTCGCCCGCTTCGGGATCGGGGGCCTCGAAGGCTTCGCGGGCGCCGTGCGCGGTCAGCGCGTCGAGCATGACGGCGATCTCGGCGCCGTCGGGGTGCTGGTCGTCGGAGCGGGCGACGACGAGCGCGGCGGCGTCGCGGTGCAGGCCCGCGCCGAGGACGTCTTCGACGGCGTTGACGGCGATGCGGTCCATGTATTCGAGCATCGAGGGGCGGATGCGCGAGGCGATCTGCTGGACGGCGGCGGCCGCGCCTTCGGTGTCGTCGAACCAGGCGACGACGGTCCGCGGCGGGGGCGGGGCCGGGAGGAGGCGGAGGGTCAGCTCGGTGATGACGCCGAGGGTGCCTTCACTGCCGACGAACAGGTCGAGCATCGACAGGCCCGCGACGTCCTTGAGGCGCGGGCCGCCGACGCGGACGGCGCGGCCGTCGGCGAGCACGACCTCGGCGCCGAGGATGTAGTCGGCGGTGACGCCGTACTTGACGCAGCACAGGCCGCCCGCGTTGGTGGCGGCGTTGCCGCCGATGGAGCAGATCTCGAAGGACGCCGGATCGGGCGGGTACCAGAGGCCGTGCGCGGCCGCGGCGGCCTTCACTTCGGCGTTGAGCAGTCCGGGTTGGACGGTCGCCATGCGGGTGACCGGGTCGACCGCGATGGCCCGCATGCGCTCGGTGCTCAGGACGATGCCGCCGTGGACGGCGGTCGCGCCGCCGGACAGGCCGGTCCCGGCGCCGCGGGGCGTCACAGGGACGCGGTGCTCGGCGGCCCAGCGGATCGCGGCCTGGACCTGCGCGGTGGTCTCGGGGAGCACCACGGCGAGCGGCACGCCCGCGTCGGGGTCGAGGGCGCGGTCCCGGCGGTAGGGCTCCATCGCGGCGGGGTCGGTGACCAGGGCGTCGTCGCCGAGCGCGGAGCGGAGGCTTGCGACATGCGAATCCATCATCGGTTCCGCATGGTGGAATACTGATTTCGCATAGGTGTAGCGTACCGGGACGCCATATCGATGGCAATCGCTTGACATCAGGAATCGGAGGGACCGATGGCCCGAGGGACCGGGGTGCAGTCCGTCGAGCGGGCGCTCGCGCTGCTGGAAGCGCTCGACGCCGCGGGGGACGCGGTGGGCATCGGCGAGCTCGCCGCGGCCACCGGGCTCCCCGCCGGGACGATCCACCGACTGCTGCGGACGCTGGTCGACCGGGGCTGGGCGCACCAGCTGCCCGACCGCCGCTACATGCTCGGCACCCGCATCGCGCGCATGGGCGCGAGCGCGAACGCCCTGCTGGGCCGCCGCGCCCGGCCCGTGCTCCGCGCGGTCGCCGTCGAGCTCGGGGAGACCGCGAACCTGGCGGTGTTCGCCGCCGACGCCGCCGAGTACGTCGCGCAGGTCGCCGGGACCCACTCGATGCGCATGTTCACCGAGGTCGGCAGCCGGGTCCCGTTGCACAGCACCGGGGTCGGCAAGGCCCTGCTCTCCCGGCTCCCCGACGAGACCGTGCGGGACCTGTTGCGCCGCACGGGGATGCCCCGGTTCACCGACACGACGATCACCGACCCCGAGCGGATGGTCCGCGAGCTCGCCGCCGTCCGCGAGCGCGGCTACGCGGTCGACGACGGCGAGATGGAGCTGGGCGTCCGCTGCGTGGCGGTCCCCTTCACCGCCGGAGTGCGGTTCGCGATCTCCGTGTCCGGGCCCGCGCCGCGCATGACCGACGCGCTGGTGGCGCGGGCGGCGGCGGCGCTCATGGACGCCGCCGCCCGGCTGCGGGACGAACTGGACGACCGGCACGCGGGTCCGGACCGCGGCGGCGACTCCGCACAGCCCTAGCCCTGCCGGACTTGGAAGGCACGGCGGTAGGCGAGGGGCGGCATGCCGACGAGGCGGGCGAAGTGCTGCCGCAGGGCTATTGAGGTGCCAAAGCCGCAGTGGCGGGCGATCTCCTCGACCGGGAGGGCGGTCGTCTCCAGGAGGGTCTGGGCGCGGTGGACGCGGAGGCGCAGGCGCCACTGCATCGGGGTGGTGCCGGTCTGGTCGCGGAAGCGGCGGTTGAGGGTGCGGGCGGAGACTCCGGCGTGCTTTGCGATGTCCGCCAAGGTCACCGGGTCGCCGAGGTGGCGCCGCAGCCACTGCATCGTCGGCTCCAGGGACTCGCCGTCGTCGCGCGGCTCCTTGTGGGCCACGAGCTGCGCCTGGGCCGCGTCGCGCTGGGGCGTCGCCACGAAGTGGCGGGCGACCTCGTCGGCGACCGCGGAGCCGAAGTCCTGCCGGATCAGGTGCAGGCACACGTCGAGGCCCGTGGCGGCGCCGGCGGTGGTGACCAGGCGGCCGTCCTGCACGTACAGCACGTCGGGGACCGCCTCCACCTGCGGGAACCGCTGCGCGAACGCGTCGATGTCGGTCCAGTGGCAGGTCGCGCGGCGCCCGTCGAGGAGGCCGGTCTGCGCGAGCACGAACGCGCCGTTGCACACCGCCACCAGGCGCGCGCCGCGCTCGTAGGCGGCGCGGACGCTCGCGAGCAGCACGTCGGGGACCGCGTCGGACACCGGCATGCCGGGCAGGACGACGGTGTCGGCGTCCGCGATGTCGGCGAGGCCGTGCGCGGGCGCGATGCGGAACAGCTCGGTGCCGCCCGCGGCCGTCACCGCCAGCCCGGGGCCGTCGCCGCAGACCATCACCTCGTACAGCGGCGCGCCGAGCAGCGCCCCGGGCGGCCGGTCCATCGAATGCGCCGTGCCGAACACCTGGCTCGGGACCACCAGGTCGAACCCGGCGACCCCTTCGACGGCGATGACGGCGACGCGGTGCATGGCGACAACCTATCGAAAGATGGCGTTCGATCGCCTGTCCCGGTCGCCCGCGCTCCCATAGGTTCGAGGCGACCGCAAGTGATCAGGAGGAACACGCCATGCGGAACGTCATCAACTCGACCTACATCTCGCTCGACGGCGTCATCCAGGAGCCGCAGCACTGGCCCGCGACGGGCGGCTTCGGCGAGCGCGGGAACCGGATGCAGGCGGCGCTGCTCGAACGCTGCGACGCGGTCCTCATGGGCCGCAGCACGTACGAGAGCTTCGCGTCGGTATGGCCCGGCCTCGCCGGGAACCCCATGGGCGACAGGATGAACGCGCTCCCGAAGTACGTCGTCTCCACGACGCTCAAGGACCCGGAGTGGAACAACACGAACGTCATCGACCGCGACCCGGTCACCGCCGTCGCCGACCTGAAGCGGCAGCCCGGCGGCGACATCGTGCAGTACGGCTTCGGGCCGCTCGCCCACGAGCTCATGGCGAACGGGCTGCTCGACGAGCTGCGGCTGTGGATCCACCCGTTCATCCTCGGCACCGGCACGCCCGCCGACCTGCTCTACCGCGCCGGGTCCTCCGGCGGTTTCGCGCTCGCCGAGGCGATCACGCTGGACAGCGGGATCGTCATGCTCACGTACCGGACGGCGAAATGACCATGGAGTACCGCCGGTGCGGGCGCAGCGGCCTCGACCTGCCCGTGATCTCGTTCGGGCTGTGGCACCACTTCGGCGACGGCGGCGACGCGGCCGCCCGCGCGATGATCCGCCGCGCCTTCGACGCCGGGGTGACCCACTTCGACCTCGCGAACAACTACGGCCCGCCGCCCGGGGCCGCCGAGGAGCGCTTCGGCCGCGTCCTCCGCGAGGACCTGCGCGGGCACCGCGACGAACTCGTGGTGTCCACGAAGGCCGGATGGGACATGTGGCCGGGGCCCTACGGCGACTTCGGCTCCCGGAAGCACCTGCTCGCCTCGCTCGACCAGTCCCTGGCCCGGCTCGGCGTCGACTACGTCGACGTCTTCTACCACCACCGGCCCGACCCGCGGACCCCGCTGGAGGAGACCCTGACCGCCCTCGCCGACGCAGTGCGCAGCGGCAAGGCGCTCTACGCGGGCGTCTCTTCCTACGACGGCCCGTCGACCGCGGAGGCGGCGAAGATCCTCGCCGACCTGAAGGCGCCGCTCCTGGTCCACCAGGCGCACTACTCGATGCTTTCCAGGACGATCGAGCACGGGCTGCTCGACACGCTCGCGGAGGCGGGCGTCGGCTGCGTGGCGTTCGCACCCTTGTCGATGGGCCTGCTGACCGACCGGTACCTGGACGGCACGATTCCCGCGGATTCAAGGGCCGCAAAGGGAGAGGTCCTGTCCGCGGCCGACCTGACCGACGGCCTCCTGACGAAGCTCCGCGCCCTGTCGGCGATCGCGGACCGGCGCGGCCAGCGCCTGTCCCAGCTCGCCCTCGCGTGGGCGCTGCGCGACGAGCGGGTGACCTCGGTCCTCACCGGCGCGGGCTCGGTCGAGCAGCTCGACACGACCTTGGGCGCGCTCGACGGCCTGCACCTCGCCGAGGAGGAGCTGCGCGAGATCGACGAGGTCCTGGAGGGCGGCGATCCGTTTGTCAATAGGCAGAACTAAAAACGCCCGTTGTCGGTAGATATAGACATCGACTTTGTTGCATGATTTAATCAACACTTGTATCGACGTTCGTGCATCTACGAATGTCGTGGATCGAAGCCGCTCCACAGAAAGGCAAGTCCCGCATGCAACGCAGATCGCTCCTCACCGCAGCACTGGCGGCACCGCTCGCCGCCGCGGGCGCCGTCGGCGCCCTCCAGTCCCCCGCGCAGGCCGCGACGTGGTCCTCCTCCGACGACTGGGGGAAGTGGACCGACGGCGCCTACACCGTCAACAACCACGTCTGGGGCAGCGGCGCAGGCGACCAGTCCATCTGGGCGAACTCCCACTCGAACTGGGGAGTGTGGGCCAATCACCCCAACACCGGCGGCGTCAAGTCCTACCCGCACGTCGCCTACCAGCTCGGGCGCGACGTGTGGAACATGGGCAGCGTCTCCGCGAACACCAACGTCACCGTGCCCTCGGGCTCGAACCTGGCCTACTGCACCACGTACGACGTGTGGGGCAACGGCCACGACTACGAGATCATGATCTGGACGCAGTACTACGGCGCGGTCGGCCCGATCGGCTCCTACGTCACCGACGTCAGCCTCGGCGGCCAGAACTGGGCGTTCTACCAGGGCAGCAACGGGTCGAACGCGGTCTACAGCTTCCTGGCGCGCAACCACACCACCGACACCTGGGTCGACATCACCGCGCACGCCCAGTGGCTGGTCGCCAACGGCCGCATGCCGCAGGTGACCATCGGCGAGATCGCCTTCGGCTTCGAGATCACCTCGTCGACCGGCGGGTACAACTTCAACTGCAACAACTACTCCCTGTGGACCTAGCGGCCGGCCAGGCCACAAGAGACGGCCGCCCGGACGGCGATCGAACCGCCGCCCGGGCGGCCGCGGCCTTTACGCGGGTCCGCGCCACATCGGGAGGAGCCGGGGTCCGCCGTCGGGCAGTCGGATCGGGTCGCCGGACCGCTCGAAGCCGTGGCGCTTGTAGAGGCGGGCGGAGTCGTCGGTGCTCGCTTCCAGGTACACCGCGGCGGCCTCGCGATCGACCGCTGCGAGGCGTTCACGGAGGATCGTCCCGCCCGCGCCCGAGCCGCGGTGGGCGGGGGCCACGGCGATCGAGTAGAGGTAGACGTGGGGGAACCGGCGCGGGTGCGCGGCGCCGGTGGCGCGCAGCGCCTGCTCCGCGCGCCGCAGGAGCGGCAGGCCGGTCGATGCCGCCAGCGCCGCGACCTGATCGGCCTCGGCTCGGAGCTTGTCGAGCGAGTCGAGGCGCCGCCACACCGAGACGCCCGCGATGGCCTCGCCGCGCGTCGCGATCCATACTTCGTCCTCGACGAGGTGGCCGCGGAGGGTCGCGGTGAAGTACTCGTCGTACAGGTCCTCGGGCACCGGCCCCGCGGACGTCAGCCACGCGTTGACCGCCTCGTCGGCCGCGGCCGCGGCGTACGCCGGGACGAGCGCCTCCAGGTCGTCCTCGGCCGCCCTGCGAACCGTGAACCCGTCCATGTTCCCTCCCGGAATGTACGTCGTATCGTTCTCTCGAAGTTATCCGTCCACCCCAGGGAAGTCCTATGATTTCGTCACGGATTCGAAGTGTGACGAAATGGAGCCGAGATGGACCGCTGCGCGCAGTGCGGCGCCGGCATCGACCAGCCCGAGCGGGGTCGGCGCCGCCGCTACTGCTCCCGTTCGTGCCAGGCCCGCGCGTACCGGGCACGAAGCGCCGCACGGCCGACGGAGCGCATCGCGCGCCCGCGCGAACTCACTCCGGCCCGCATCGCCGCGGCCGCGGTGGCCCTCGCGGACCGGACCGGGTTCGAAGGTCTCACCATGCGCCGCTTGGCGACCGAACTCGGGATCGCCACGATGGGCCTGTACCGGCACTTCCCGTCGCGGGACGCGCTCGTGGTCGCGATGACCGACGCCGTCCTCGACGAGGTCCGGCCGCCCGGTCCGCTCCTGACCGGCTGGCGCCCGCGGCTCGAACACGAGGCGCGCGAGGAATGGGCGCTCTACCGCCGCCACCCGTGGGTCCTGCCCGCGATCGCCCGCAGCCGCCCGCCCGTCGGCCGCGGCCTGCTCGCCAGCGTCGACCGGATCCTCAGCGGCATCGAGGACCTCGGCGTCGGCCCCGAACGGCTCCTCTCGGTCTACCTCGCCGTCTCCGGTCTCGTGCAGGGCCTCGCGCTGCTCCCCGCGGCCGAGGCGGCCGCCCGCGCGGCCACCGGCGAGGACCTGGCCGAATGGTGGTCCCGCCGGGGCGAGGCGCTCGCCGACCTCTTGGCCGAGTTCCCGTTCCTGGCCGAGCGCTTCGGCCCCGAGGCCATGGGCCTCGACTTCGACGCCCTCTTCGAGTTCGGCCTCGCCACGCTCCTGGACGGACTCGAAGCCCGGTCCTGACGTCCACAGTGCCGTGTCCGGCGCCGATGCGAGGCATGACGGCGGCGCCGTGAGCGCCTATCATGTCCGCATGGTCGACCAAGGGCCCGAGGCCGCGGAGACGCTCCGGTCGTTTCGGCTGCGCGCCATGCTGACGCAGGAGGAGCTTGCCTACAAGGCCGGTGTCAGCCCGCGCACCGTCAGAGGCATCGAACTAGGTCAGGTCCGGCCCCAGCCGAACACGCTCCGGCTGCTCGCCGCGGCCCTCGACCTCGCGCCGGACGCCCGCGCGCTCCTGTCGGGCTCGCCCGGCCGCGCCGTCGCCGTGCCGCGCGAGCTCCCGCGGGTCCTCCCCGCGTTCGCCGGGCGCGCGGGCCCGCTGGACGAGGCCTTCACCGCGGTCGAGGACGGCGCGTCCGTCATCGCGATCCAGGGCATGGCGGGCGTCGGGAAGACCGCGCTCGCGGTGCGGATCGCGCACGACCTGGCCCCCCGCTGGCCCGACGGGCAGCTGTTCGTCGACCTCCACGGCTTCACGCAGGCGGTGCCGGCGCCCGGCCCCGCCTCGGTCCTGGCGCGCGTGCTGCGCGGGCTCGGGGCGACCGAGCAGGCCCTGCCGTCCGACGTCGGGGAACTCACCGCCCGGTACCGCAGCGTCCTCGCCGACCGGCGCGTGATCCTCGTCCTCGACAACGCGGCCGACGCGGCCCAGGTCGAGGCGCTGCTCCCCGGCACGCCGAACGGCCTCGTCCTCGCGACGAGCCGCCGGGACCTCTCGGACCTGGCGGGCGCATACGCGATCTCGCTGGAACCGCCGCAGGAGGACGAGGCCGCGGCCATGCTCACCGCCGCCCTCGCCGACCGGATCACCGCTGACGAGGCCGCGGCGATCGCCGACCGGTGCGGGCGGCTCCCGCTCGCGATGGGGCTCGCGGCGGCGCGCCTGCGCAGCCGCCCGCACTGGCGCGTCGAGGACCTGCTCGCGCGGCTCACCGACGACGAGCGGCGGCTCGACGAGTTCGACATGGGCCACCGCGGCGTCACGGCCGTGCTCCGGTCCTCGTACCTCGAACTCGCCCCCGAGCAGCGGCGGCTGCTGCGCCAGCTCGCCCTCGTCCCGGGCGCCGACGTCGACGCCCGCGCCGCCGCCGCGCTGTCCGAGACGGACGAGCAGCGGGCGTCGGCCCTGATTGAGTCTCTTGTAGACGTCCATCTCGTCGAGACCAGGTCGCCGGGGCGGTACCGGCTCCATGACCTGGTGCGGCTCTTCGCGTCCCGGCTCGCGAACGCCGAGGACACCGGGCGGGAGCGCGACGAGGCCCTGGCGCGGCTGTACGGCGTGTACCTGCATTTCGGCTACCGCGCGGCCGCGCGGACCGTCCAGAACGTGGCGCGCTTCGACACCGGCGCGGCGGCGCACGACCTCGGCCTGCCCGGCTTCGCCGACCGCGACGCGGCACTGGCGTGGTTCCGGGCCGAGCACGCCAACCTGGAGTCCGCCGCGGCGGCGGCCGCGCGCGCCGGGCACCACGACCAGGCCTGGCACCTGGCGACGGTCTTCAACGGCTTCGTCTCGTACCACCGCGACCCGGCCGCCCACGCCGCCGTCAACGACATCGCGCTCGCCGGCGCCCGCGCGCTCCAGGACACCTGGAAGCTCGCGTACTCCCTCGGCGACGCCGGGCGCAGGCTCGGGGTCGAGGGCCGCATCGGCGACGGGATCGCCTGCCTCGCAGAGGCGGTCGCCCTCAAGCGGGACCTGGGCGAGCACGGCGACGCGGCGCTGACGCTCGCCAACATCGGCGTGCTGCACCGCCGCTCCGGCCGGTTCGCCGAGGCGCTGGCGGTGTACGAGGAGGCGCTGGACCTGGCGGCGGCCACGGGCGACGCGGTGGCGGTCGCGACCGTCCTGCTGAACATGGCCGCGCCGCTGATCCGCCTCGGCCGCCTCGACGAGGCCGAACGCCGCCTCGCGGAGGCCGAGGAGCGGTTCGCCCCCGGCGACGACCACAATCGCAACCGCATCAAGGTCTTTCGGGGCAACCTGCTCCGCGAGCGCGGGGACGCGGCCGGGGCGGCGGCGGTGCACGCGTCCTGTCTGGACGCCTGCGTGAGGGAGGGCATCCGGACCGGCATCACCGCGACGCTGCTCGAACTCGGCGAGGACCTGCTCGCGCTGGGCCGCGGCGAGGACGCCGTGGAGCGGTTCGAGCAGGCGGTGGCGCAGTCGGAGGAGATCGCGGACCACTCCTACGAGCGCGCGGCCCGCAACGGCCTCGGCCGGGCCCTCACCGCGCAGGGCCGCACCGCCGAGGCGGTCGTCCAGCACGAGCGGGCCGCGGCCCTCGCCGCAGCGCAGGACGACGCCTACGAACTGGCCCAGGCGAACCGGGGCCTCGCACAGGCCCGCGAAGGCCGGGGCGGCCCCGCGGCGGAGTAGCCGGGCGCGCCGTCGGCGAGCGCCCGCAGCAGGGCGCCCGCCGACGGGACCGGTGGATCAGCCGTTCTCGATGAACTTGTAGCGGCGCGGGATGTAGCCCTGGTTCTGGAGGATGTTCGCGTCGATGCGCTGGTGCCGCATGTCCAGCGCAGGGGTCGCGAGGTCGTAGTACCACATGTAGCCGGAGTCGATGCTCCACGAGTCGAACAGCATCGTGTGGTTGTCGTAGGCGTTGACGATGTCACCGGCCTTGAGCTCCCTCCAGAGGATCTGGCGGGAGATGTCGGGGAGGCTGCGCGTGCTGTGCCCGGGGGCGGGGCTGTGCCAGCACATCGACACGAAGCCCGAGCAGTCGGTGCGGTAGCGGTGGCAGCCGTGGACCGCGTCGGGCTCGGTGTCCGAGCCCCCGACGTACTGCACGTTCCGCTCGAACCACTCGTGCGCGCGGTTCATCACCTGCGAGCGCTTGATCGGCCCGTTGTAGTCGGCGTGCGCGGCCCCGGCGAAGCCGAGCGCGCCCACCGCGGCCGCGGCGGGCAGCAGGAGCGCCGACGTCAGCAGTCGCCGCCGCGACGGGTTCGCCTGTTCGGTGTCGGTCATGGAGTTCTCCTTCGGGAGGGATGATCCGTGCCGTGTGGCACGCTCCACAAAGTCAAACAAGATCCCGCTGCGGGATCGAGGCAAGCGAGCGGCAATCCGAGGGCGCCGTTCGTCCGGCGGCCGGCCTGGATTCGGGGTCGCGCGTCGGTCGAGCCCGCCTCGGCTCACGGTTCGGTCCCGCCGCCCCCGGCGTCCTCGCGCCGCAGCCGCGCCCGCAGCTCGGCCCAGTGCTCAAGCCGCTCCCCCACGCGCGCTTCGTACCCGTTGCGCGTGGGGCGGTAGAACCGCTGCCGGTCCATGCCCTCGGGGAAGTACTCCGCGCCGGAGAAGCCCTCGGCGGTGTCCGGGTCGTACCGGTAGCCCTTGCCGTAGCCGATGTCCTTCATCAACCTGGTGGGGGCGTTGAGGATGTGGGCGGGCGGGGCGAGCGAGCCTGTCTGCTTCGCGCTGCGCTGCGCCTCCCCGAACCCGCGGTAGACCGCGATCGACTTCGGCGCGGTCGCGAGGTAGACGACGGCCTGCGCGATCGCGAGCTCCCCTTCGGGCGAGCCGAGCCGCTCGTACACCTCCCACGCCGCGAGCGCCTGCCGCACGGCCTGCGGGTCGGCGATCCCGATGTCCTCGTTGGCGAACCGGACGATGCGCCGGGCGATGAACAGCGGGTCCTCGCCGCCGTCGAGCATCCGCGCGAGCCAGTACAGGGCGGCGTCGGGGTCGGAGCCGCGCATGGACTTGTGGAGCGCCGAGATGAGGTTGTAGTGGCCCTCCTGCGCCTTGTCGTACAGCGGCGCGCGCCGCTGCACGGTCTCGGCGAGCGCGGCGGTGTCCAGGGGCGGCGTGCCCTCGGGCAGCTCCTGCAACTGCTCGACCATGTTGAGCAGGTAGCGGCCGTCGCCGTCGGCCATGGCGATGAGGGAGCCGCGGGCCTGGTCGTCGAGGGGGACGGGGCGCACTTCCCGCTCGGCGCGGGCGAGGAGGGTTTCGAGGGCGGCGGTGTCGAGGCGGTGGAGGACGAACACCTGGCAGCGGGAGAGCAGGGCGCCGTTGAGCTCGAAGCTGGGGTTCTCGGTGGTGGCGCCGACGAGGATGATCGTGCCGTCCTCGACGTACGGCAGGAACGAGTCCTGCTGGGCGCGGTTGAACCGGTGGATCTCGTCGACGAACAGCATCGTGCCCTGGCCCGTGTCGCGGCGGCGCTGCGCGGCGGCGAACACCTTCCGCAGGTCGGCGACGCCGGAGAACACGGCCGACAACGGCTCGAACGCGAGGTCGGTCTCCTCGGCGAGCAGCCGCGCGATCGTGGTCTTCCCGCACCCCGGCGGGCCCCACAGGACCGTGGACACCGGTTTGCCGCGCGCGACCATGCGCCCCAGCGGCGCGTCCGGGGCCAGCAGGTGGTCCTGCCCGACGACCTCGGCGAGCGTGCGCGGCCGCAGCCGGTCGGCCAGCGGCCGCGGCGGGTCCTCCCCGAACAGCGGCAGCGCCGGAGGATCAGCTTCGGTACTCATGTCTCTTCTCCCATGGCCTGCGCAATCGTCATCCCATAGACCCTCTCTCACGGGTGGGACAGTGTTCGCCGACCCCGGGATATTGCTTCCGCGTTCAGACGGTTTCGGGGCCCATGAACGGTCGGCGACCGCCCCGGCGCAGTCCCGATCGGCTTGCAGCGCGATTGCGGCCGTTGCCATTTCAGTTATTTCAGTTTATGCTGTAATACATGGCAAGTAGTGAAACCGGAGAGGACGGGCCCGCCGACGCCGAGGTGCTGGAGTGGGTCGAGCAGGTGGCGGCGTACCTGGCCGCCGACGGCGTGCCCCCGATCGCCGGGCGCATCCTGGGCTGGCTCATGGTCTGCGACCCGCCGGAGCAGTCCGCGGCCCGGATAGCGGCGGCGATCGGCGCGAGCCGCGCCTCGCTGACGACGAACCTGCGGGTCCTCCAGTCCATGGGGTTCATGACCAAGCGGACCCGTCCGGGAGAGCGCACCGCCTACTACCGGCTCGCCGACGGCGCGTGGGAGGCGGTCGTGCGCCGCCAGATCGCCGCGCTCGCGTCCTTCCGCGACGTCACCGCCGCCGGACTCGCCCTGCTGGGCGCCGATACCGCCCGTGCAGGGCGCGTCCGCGAGGCCCAGCGGGTCTTCGACTGGATGGCCGAGGTCTTCGAGCACGCCCCTCCGATCCGCAAGGAGCCGTCATGACACCAGGGAACGCCATCGTCGTCGGCGCGGGCATCGGCGGCCTCGCGGCCGCGATCGCGCTGCGCCGCACCGGCTGGGACGTCACCGTCCTCGAACGCCGCGCGGAGGCGGGCGAGATCGGCGCGGGCATGTCGCAGGGCCCCAACGCGCTCCGGGCGCTCGACGCGCTCGGCGTCGGGGACCGGGCCCGGGAGGTCGGCACGCCGTTCTACGGCACCGCGAACCTCCGCGAGCCCTCCGGCCGCGACCTCAACCGCGCCGAGTCCGGCCAGTCCCTGCCGCTGCTCGGGTTCCACCGGGCGGACCTCCACCGCCTCCTGCTCGACGCCGTCCCGGCCGCGGCGATCCGCACCGGCGCGGCGGTGACCGGCTACCAGACCGCGCCGTCTGGTGCGGCCGTCAGCCTCGGCGACGAGGTGCTCGAAGCCGACCTGGTCGTGGCCGCCGACGGCGTGCACTCCACCGCCCGCCGCACCCTCTGGCCCGACGCCCCGGACCCGGCCTTCTGGCACTACACCGTCTGGCGCGGCGTCGCCGACCTGGACCTCGATCCGGCCGCGGGCGGCATGACCCTCGCCAAGGACCGCTACTTCCTGATCATGCCGCTGCCCGAGGCCCGCGTGTACTGGGCGCTCGGCGCCCGCGCCGAGACTGCCGGGGAGCGGTCCGCCGACGAGGCCGCCGAGGTCCGCCGCCGCACCGCGGGCTGGCACGACCCGATCCCGGCCCTGCTCGACGCCACGCCGCCGGACCGGGTCCTCCACCACGACATCGCCGACCTCGACCACGCGCCGCTGCCGACGTACGTCCACGGGAGCGTCGCGCTCCTCGGCGACGCCGCCCATCCGATGAGCCCCGACCTCGGCCAGGGCGCGGGGCAGGCGCTCGAAGACGCCGTCGTCCTCGCCGCGGCCCTGGCCGGCGCTCCCGACGTGTCGACCGCCCTCGCACGCTACGACGCCGAACGCCGGCCCCGCACCCAGTGGATCGCCCACGCCGCGCACCGGAAGGGCACCGGCTACATCTCCGGCAGCGCCGCCCGCCAGCGCATGCTCGTCTGGTCGACGCGCATGCTTTCGGCCAGGACGCTCGCAAGCCTGACCGCCAAGGGGCTCGCGCGGGTCTGGGACTGGGAGCCGCCGCGCCTGACGTGAGCGTGGACGTCGACCGAGGTGATGTCAGCTCGTGTCGTGTAGGGTTGGGCGCGGTGTGCCGGGAAGTCTGGTCGGCGAGTCCTGTCAGCGACCCCGAATCGGAGCCGCACCGTGCCCACCGACCTGAACGAGCCCTGGAAGTCCCCCGTCTGGCGGACCCGGCCCGCATTCCTGTACTCGCGCAAGCCCCTCGCCCGCTACGTGGGCCGGCCGGCCGCCGAGTTCCTCAAGATCGAGCCCGCCGCGGGCATGGTGCTCGTGGCATGCGCGGTCCTCGCGCTGGTGTGGGCGAACTCGCCGTGGGCCGCCTCGTACCAGGCGGTGTGGGGCATGGACATCACGATCCGCATCGGATCGTTCGAGCTCCACCACTCGCTCAAGGACTGGATCAACGACGGCCTCATGGCGGTGTTCTTCTTCGTCGTGGGCATGGAGATCAAGTCCGAGATCGTCTCCGGCGAGCTGCGGCAGGTCCGCAACGCCGTCGCGCCCGTGGCCGGGGCGATCGGCGGCATGGCCGTGCCCGCCCTCCTCTACGCCGCGTTCAACGCCGGGGGCGAGGGCGCCGGGGGCTGGGGCGTGCCGATGGCGACCGACATCGCGTTCGCCGTGGGCGTGCTCGCCCTGTTCGGCTCCCGCATCCCTTCGGCGGCGAAGGTGTTCCTGCTGACGCTCGCGATCGTCGACGACCTCGGCGCGATCGCGGTCATCGCCGTGTTCTACACCGACGACCTGTCGATGCCCTGGCTCGCCGCGGCCGGGGCGATCCTCGCACTCGCAATCAGCCTGCGGGTCCTCAACGTGTGGTCCGGTCCGGTCTACCTCGTCGTCGGCATCAGTCTGTGGCTCGCCGTCCTCGAATCGGGCATCCACGCCACCATCGCCGGGGTTGCGATGGGCCTGCTCATCTCGGCGAAGCCGCTCCTCGATCCCCATGCGGCCCATGCCAAGGCGCAGGAGCTCGCCAAGGACGGGCTCACGCTCGGGGAGACCGAGCGGCTCGTGCGACTCACCCGCGACGCCCAACCGCCGACCCACCGCCTCCAGCACCAGCACCACCCCTTCTCGTCCTTCATCGTGCTGCCGCTGTTCGCCCTCGCGAACGCCGGCGTGGTCCTTTCTGGGGACCTCCTCGCCGCGGCCGCCGCATCGACCGTCACCATCGGCATCGTCTTCGGGCTGGTCGTCGGCAAGACCCTCGGCATCACCGCGGCGGTCTGGATCGCCGTCAGGACCGGGGCCGGGCGCCTGCCCGAGGGCACGCGGTGGCCGCTGCTGACCGGCATCGCCGCCGTCGCCGGGATCGGCTTCACCGTGGCGCTGTTCATCACCGAACTCGCCTTCCACGACGCCGCGCTGCTCACCGACGAGGCCAAAATCGGCGTCCTCGCCGGGTCGTTCGCCGCCGCGCTCATCGGTTCCGCGATCATCGCGTTCACCGCGCCCCGCGAGCCGGAGCGGCAGCCCGAGGATGACGAGGAGGACGCCGCCGAGCGCGACCCGGCCGGGGCCGGGGCGCGGTGAGCGCGGCCGAAGACTACGGGCCTTGACGGAATTCTGACGCCGCCGTCCCGGGGCCCTCGGACGGGGCGTTTCGGCCGCAGATCGGGCTTCCCGGGTCTGCGACCTGCGCCGTCGTGGCCGAACGGGCCCCGGCGAGGTGCACGGGGCGGCGGCGAGTCCGCGGTTATGGTCCAGGGGTGTTCCGAGCCCTGCGACATCCCGCCCGCCTGGTGCCGTTGGCGTTCTGCGCGTTCATCCTCGCCGGGACCGTGCTGCTCAAGCTCCCGGCCGCGACCGAGACCGGCGAGGCCGCGCCGCTGCTGACGGCGCTGTTCACCTCGGTCTCGGCGGTGTGCGTGACCGGGCTGGTCGTAGTCGACACCGGCACGTACTGGTCCGGGTTCGGCGAAGTCGTCATCACCGTGCTCATCCAGATCGGCGGCTTCGGGATCATCATGGCCGGGACGCTGCTGGGCCTGCTGGTCCTAGGAAGGCTGCGCCTGCGCGGGCGCCTGCTGGCCCAGAAGGAGAACAGCACGGTCCACCTCGGCGACGTGAGGGCCCTCGCCGGGCAGATCGCGCTCCTGACGCTCATCGTCGAAGCGGTCACCGCGATCGTCCTGGCCCTGCGGTTCCACTTCCATTACGGCTACGGCGCAGCCGAATCGGTCTGGCACGGGGTGTTCCACTCGGTGGCGTCGTTCAACAACGCCGGGTTCGGGCTGGAGGCCGACAGCCTCATGCAGTTCGTGACCGACCCGGTGATCTCGCTGACCGTGTGCGCCGCGATCATCATCGGCGGCATCGGGTTCCCGGTGATGGTCGAGGTCCTGCGCAACACGCGCAACGCCTGGCGGCACCGGCCCGGCCAGCGGCGCGCACGCGTCCGGTGGTCGCTGCACACCCGCATCACGGTGCTCATGACCGGCGTCCTCCTCGTCGTCGGCTACGCCGTCTACCTGACCCTGGAGTGGCGCAACCCGGGCACGCTCGGACCGCTCGGCGTCGGCGACAAGCTCCTCGCCGCGTTCACCGCGGGCGTGCAGCCGCGCACCGCCGGGTTCAACAACCTCGCCGTCGCCGAGCTGCGCCCCGAGACGCTGCTGGCGACCGACGCGCTCATGTTCATCGGCGG
This sequence comes from Glycomyces artemisiae, assembly GCF_003002955.1. GTDB lineage: Bacteria > Actinomycetota > Actinomycetes > Mycobacteriales > Micromonosporaceae > Glycomyces > Glycomyces artemisiae. The sequence goes on along the minus strand of NZ_PVTJ01000005.1, from coordinate 460,405 downwards.
CGGCCCCGCCGGGACCGCGGGCGGCATCAAGGTCACCACCTTCGCGCTCCTCGCGGTCGTGATCTGGGCCGAAGTGCGCGGCGAACCCGACGTGGCCGTCTTCGGCCGCGCCATCCCCGCCGAGACCCAGCGCCAGGCCCTCACCGTCGCGCTCCTGGGCGTCGCCGCCGTCGCGGCCGGAACCGCGATCATCATGCTCGACACCGGCTTCGGCCTCGACCACGTCCTGTTCGAGGCCGTCTCGGCGTTCGGCACCGTCGGGCTGTCCGCCGGGATCACCCCCGAACTCGGGCCGGTCAGCCAGATCGCGCTCATCGTCCTCATGTTCCTCGGCAGGGTCGGCACCGTCGCGGTCGCCGCCGCGCTCGCGCTGCGCCTGCGCGGGCGCCGCTTCACCTACCCGGAGGAGCGCCCCCTCGTCAGCTGACGCCCGCGGGCGGACTTGAAGCGGGAACCTAGTGTTGCCGTCATGCCAATGCACTTCGTCGCGCAGGGGGCCGGGACTCCCGTCCTCGCGGTCCACGGCTGGACCACCGACCACCGCCTCATGGCCGGGTTCATGGAGCCATGCTTCACCCGCCGCGCCGCCGCGCGACCGGACGCGCCTTCGTACCGCCGCGTCTACCCCGACCTCCCCGGCATGGGGCAGACGGAGATCACCGAGCGGTACCGGGGCTCGGACGACATGCTCGACGCGCTCCAGGGCTTCGTCGACCACGTCATCGGCGACGCGCCGTTCCTCGTCATCGGCGAGTCCTACGGCGGCTACCTCGCCCGCGCCCTCGCGTGCTCCCGCCTCGGGCAGGTGCTGGGCCTGGCCCTGGTGTGCCCCATCGGGAAGGAGGCCCGTCGCTCCAAGCGGACCCTCCCGCCCCACACCGTGATCGCACGCGACCCTGGACTCATGGCCGGGCTGCCCCCGGCGGACGCCGCCTCGTTCGGCGACCTCGCCGTCGTGCAGTCCCCGGAGACCTTCCGCCGCTTCCGGAAGGAGATCGCGCCCGGGCTGGCGCTCGCCGACGACGAAGGGCTGCTGCGGGTGGCGCGGCGGTACGAGCTGTCGACCGCGCCCGAGTCCGGTGCGCCGTTCGAGCGGCCCGCGCTGATCGTGACCGGCCGCCAGGATGACAACACCGGCTACGCGGACGTCTATGCGCTGCTTGAGCACTACCCGCGCGCGACGTTCGCCGTCCTCGACCGGGCCGGGCACAACCTCCAGATCGAGCAGCCGGACCTGCTCGACGCGCTGATGGAGGAATGGCTCGACCGGGTCGAGGAGTCCGCGCCGAGCTGAAGCGTCTCCGCGCAACCGGGTTGCGGCGCACTGCGGTTCCGGGCGAGGATCGGGGCATGGCTGACTTCGGCACCAGGACCGATCCGCCCGGGCGGGCCGGGGAGCGGGAGACGCTGCTCGGGTTCCTCCGCTACCAGCGGGAGACGCTGGCGCTCAAGTGCGCGGGCCTCACGCCGGAGCAGGCGGCGCGGCGGGCGGTCGAGCCGTCCTCGATGTCGCTGCTGGGGCTGGTGCGCCACCTCGCCGACGTCGAACGCGGCTGGATCCGCGGCCGGATCGCAGGCGACGTCGCCGAGCCGCTGTTCTGGCGCGAGGACCGCCCCGACGCGGCCTTCGACGAGGCCGAGGGCACCGCGGCATGCGTCGCGGAGGCGTGGGCGGCGCTGCGCGAGTCCGCCGAGTTCACCGAGCGGTTCGCGGCCGAGGCGTCGCTGGACCGGACCTGCGAGGACCGCCGCGGCCTCGTGTCGCTGCGCTGGGTCCTGTTCCACCTGATCGAGGAGTACGCCCGCCACAACGGCCACGCCGACCTCCTCCGGGAGCGCATCGACGGCAGCGTGGGCCAGTAGCGGGCGGTTCCGGTGCGCGGTTCACCGCCTGCGCCGCGTCCACTCCGGCCAGACCCGTTCGGCGTCCGACCTTCTCAGCCGCCCGCCGAGGTGCATCGAGCGCCACACGCCGCGGTACCCGGGGAGCACCCCGGATGCGATCAGGATGTGGCCCAGGATGAGCGGGGTCAGCAGATAGGTCGACCACCGGTGGATCAGGTTGCACCACGCGAACACCGTGCCGCCGGAGGCCAGGACCAGCCCGACGCCGCTCGCGATGAGGAGCGCGAGGAGGACCAGCATGGCGACGTTCGCGATGCGCTGCCCGGGGTCGAAGCGCCCGCTGTGCGGGGCGAACCGGCCCGTGAACGCCGCCGCGGGCCAGCGCCGGAGCCAGGCCATGTCGCCCTTGGCGAACCGCACCGAGTCCGCCAGCAGCGACCGCAGCCCGCGCCGCCCGATCAGCGCGCCGCCGGCCGCGACGGCGGCGAGGGCCCAGCCCGCGCCCGTGTGGATCTCCGCGTCCGACCGGCCGGTCGCCTCCGCCAGGAGGCTCGGTCGGCCCTCCCGGCCGAGGGTGAGCCACCAGCCGGTCCCGAGCAGCACGAGCGTCGTCGCGTAGACGCCCGCGTGCAGCCACCGGGCCCGGGCGCTGTTGCGCCGGACCGGTTCAGTAGCCGTATCCGCCGCCGTCGTCCTCGTCCTCATCGCCGCCTCCCCCGCCGGTGCCGTCGCCGATCGTCACGGTGACCTCGTCTTCGGCCCCGGCCGCCGAGTGGTCGGCGTTGCGCAGCGACACGTTCAGCGTGTGCTCGCCCGGTTCGAGCCCTTCGAGCACGGGCGAATCGGCACTGACCTCGTACTCTTCGCCGTTCCCGGACTCGATCACCTCGTAGGTGCCGTCGTCCCCGTCGAAGTACAGGTGGACGTGGTGGTTCCCGGACTCAGTCGTGCCCAGCTCCTCGCTCGACTCGACGACGACGGTGAACGGCGCGGTGAGCTCGTCGCCCTCGGCGGGCTGCTCGATGCTCACGGACGGGCCGTCCCCGCCCGGATCGGTCCCGCCGCAGCCGGCGAGGATCAGCGCGCCGACCGCCAGCGGCGCCGTCAGCTTCTTCAGCATGGTCTCGTCTCCCCTCGAAGCGTGGTGCTGAGGTAATACGGCCGGGCGCGCCGAAAGGATTGGCGTCCTCCGCAATCTCTCGGCGCGCGGTGGTCGTATAGAGGGTGTGGAACTGTCAGACGAGGCGCTCCTGGCCGGGGTCGCCGCCGGGGACGCCGACGCGATGGCCGCGTTCGTGCGCCGCCACCAGGCGCGCGTCTTCGGGCTGGCGCTCTCGGTCGTGGGGGTGCGGGCGGTGGCCGAGGAGGTCGCCCAGGAGGCGTTCGTGCGGGTGTGGCGGCACGCGGGCGGATTCGACGCGCGCCGGTCGGCCGCGTCGACGTGGCTGCTGACGATCACGCGGAACGTCGCGATCGACGTACTCCGGGTCCGCCGCGACCTGGCGACCGATCCGGTCGCCATGGCGCAGTGGCTGATCGCCCCCGGCAACGACGGCGACCGGGTCGACGACAGCCTCGGCGTCACCGACGCGCTCAGGGAGCTGCCGTCCGAGCAGGCCGTCGCCGTGCTCCTGTCCGTGCATTTCGGACTGACGGCCCGCGAGATCGGCGAGCACCAGGGCGTCCCGCTCGGGACGGCGAAGACCCGCATCCGGACCGGACTCCTGCGCCTGCGCGCACTGCTGGAGGTGCATCGTGACTGACCATGACGCCGCATGCGGCGAGCTGTCGGACGCGCTGGCGGAGTTCGCCACCGGTGCCGCCGGCGGCGCCGACCGCGCGCGGGTGCTGCGGCACACGGCCGGTTGCGGCGAGTGCCGCGAGACCTTGGCCGCGCTGTCGGCCGCCGCGGACGAGGTGCTGCTGATCGCGCCGGAGCGGCAGCCGCCCGCCGGGTTCGAGACCGCCGTGCTGGACCGCATCGCGGCACTGGACGCCGCGCCCGCGCCCGCGCGCCCGCACCGCAGGCTCGTGCGGGTGCTCGCCGCCGCGGCGGCGGCGCTGCTCGTCGGTGCCGCTGCGGCCCTGGGCGTCTGGCTGGCGACCGCGCCCGACCGCGAGCTCGCCGACTCCTACAGGGACACGCTCGACGTCGCCGACGGCCGCTACTTCACGGCCGCCCCGGTGCTCGACGCCGGCGGCGCGCAGGTCGGGCACGTCTTCGCCTACCAGGGCGACCCGTCATGGGTCTTCGCCGTCCTCGACGGCGCCCCCGAGGACGGCGCCTGGCAGGTCGTCGCGGCCACCGAGGACTGGACCGGCACCATCGCGACCTGCGACGCCGCAGATGGCTCCTGCGGCGCAGGGGCAACGATCGACGCCGACGTCTACCAGCTCCGCGAGGTCGAGCTGATCGCCCCGAACGGAACGGTCCTGACCGCGACCTTCGACCGTTGAGGGCCGCATTGCCCGTCAAGCCGAAGACGGGTCCGTCGGCGGTGCGGCGGCGCGGTTCGCCTCGCGCAGGAACGCCACCGCATCGGCGAGCGCTTCGTCGAAGGCCGCCAACTCGTCCCGTGCGGCCCAGACCTTGCGACCGCCCGCCTCCGAGGCGCTGAGGTACGCCCGCCAGGTGCGGGCCGCGGCGAGCACGTGCCGCTCGACGCCGAAGAGCTCCGACACGGGCTCCCGCGGGCTGCGAGGCGCCGGTTTCGGCCCGGCCGCGCCTCCAGATGCTCAGCGGCCGTTCGGCGCTCAGGGGTGGAGGACGATCTTGCCCACGTGGGTCCGCCGGGCGAGGGCCTCCTGGGCGGCCGCGGCCTGGTCCAGGGGGTAGGCGGCGGCGATGACCGGGCGGATGTCGCCGTTCGCGGCCATGTCCATGAGGAGGCGGAAATGCGCGGGCGTGTGCATGGACGAGCCGATCAGGCTGATGTTGTGGAGGTAGAGGCGGCGCACGTCGAAGTCGATGCCGTAGCCGCCGAGCGCGCCCGCCAGGACCCACCGGCCGCCCTCGCGCACCAGCGGCAGGCCGGTGCGCACGAGGTCCCCGGCGACGACGTCGAGGACGACGTCCACGCCGCCGGGCGCGGCGGCGCGGACCTGTTCGGGGAGGTCCGCGGCGCGGTCGAGGACGGCGTGCGCGCCCGCGTCGCGCACGGCGTCGAGCTTGGCGCCGCTGCTGATCGCCACCACCGTCGCACCGCGGGCGCGGGCGATCTGGACCAGCGCGATGCCGACCCCGCCGGACGCACCCGAGACGAGGGCGGTCTCGCCGCGTTTCAGGCCCGCCCGCTCGACCATGCCCAGCGCGGTGCCGTACGCCGTCGGGAGCGCGGCGAGCTGGTCGTCCGAGAGCGGGGACGACGTCATGTCGTGGACGCGGGCCGCGGGCGCGGTGACGAACTCGGCGTACCCGCCGTCGCGCTCGCTCCCCATGAGCCCCACGGGGTTCGCGTCGGGCCCGTCGCCGTCGTAGACCGCAGGGTCGACCACGACCCGGCGGCCGACGAGGTCCGGTGCCGCGCCCGGGCCGACCGCCGCGACCCGGCCCGCGACGTCGGCGCCCTGGATTCGCGGGAAGTCGACCGGCCCGCGCCAGCCCGACAGCGCGCCGGGGTCCCCCGGGCGGCCGTACGAGCCTTCTCGGGTCCACAGGTCGGTGTTGTTCAGCGCCACGGCGCCCACCCGCACCAGGACCTCGCCCGGCTGCGGGACCGGTACCGGGACCGCCGCGGGTTCGAGCACCTCCGGCCCGCCGTGGCCCGTGATCCGCACGGCCCGCATCGTCGGCTCCGCCATGTCCGCCTCCTAGGTATACTGATCGGTGAACCAGCCACGGTACACCGATCTGTGAAGGACGCGTCGGATGCCAGCTCAGCAGGCCGCGAGCCCCGCGCGCAGCCGCATCCTCGCGGCCGCCGAGACGCTGTTCTACGACCGCGGGATCACCGCGGTCGGCGTGGACCTCATCGCCGAGCACTCCGGCGTCACCAAGCGCACCCTGTACAACCAGTTCGGGTCGAAGGCCCGGCTCGTGGCGGCCTACCTCGCCGAACGCGACCGGCGCTGGCGCGACCTCGTGCGCGAGGCCGTCGACCGGTGCGAGGACCCCGCCGACGCGGTCACGGCCCCGTTCGACGCCTTGCGCACCTGGAACGCGGCCAGCCCCCGCGGCTGCGCCTTCATCAACGCCCTCGCCGAACTCCCCGACCCGGCCCACCCCGCCCACCGGGTCGCCGAGGACCAGAAGCGCTGGCTCCTCGGCCTGTTCCGCGACCTCGCCGCCGCGGCCGGATGCGCCGAGCCGGATGCGCTGGCGACGCGGCTGCTCGTCCTCCACGAAGGGACCCTCGCCACCGGGCCGCTGCCGTTCGACACGCTGCCCGACACCGTGGACCTGGCGCGGAGGCTGGTCCGAGCGGACGTGTGAGCCCGCGTCAGCGCTGCTGCTCGTACGCCGCGGCGACGGTCCCGCAGCGGACGGCGGCTGACCGCGTCCGTGATCAGCAAGTGCGCCGACGGCATCGACAGCTTGCGGATGTTGCCGCGGCATTGCCGTTCTCGCTGACGCCCGCGCAACGGGCGGTGCGGTGGACTTGAGCCGTCGGGCTGCATCCCTCCCCGACCGGAGCGACAGGACGGAACGTCATGCACACCTTCAAGAAGACCGCAATGTGGACGGGCATCGTGCTCACCGGCTTGTGCGGCATCGTGCTGCTCGGCGGCGGCAAGATCACCTCGGGCGCGCTGCTGATCGTCACCGCGTTCACCATGGCGCTGCTGGTCGGCCGCTCCCCAGTCCCCGCCTGGCTTCGCGTCGTCCTGATCTGCGCCGTCTTCGCCCTGGTCATCGCGAACATCTCCACCACCGAGATCCCCGATCCCTCGGACCCCATCGCGATGGGGTGCGGCGAGGAACTCGCCTTCGACTACGAGCCGAGCGGCTTCAAGTTCCTGGACCAGGTGGTCCGCATCTTCAACTCCTTCCTCGCCGAAGCCGCGCCGTCCTGACGACGGGCCGAGCAGGAGCCGGAGTCTTCGAGCGACGGCATCGGCCCCGGTCGGCCCCACGGCTACGCTGTCCCGATGCCCCGGCTCCTGCGCATCGACTCGTCCTATGAAGCGGACGGGTCCGTCTCACGCGACCTCACCGGCGTCTTCGCGGACGCCTGGCGCAGCCGCGGCGAGGCGTACGACGTCGTCGAACGCGACCTGCGGACCGACCCGGTGCCGCACCTCGCGCACGCCGGTCTGCACTGGTCCCCAGCACTTCGCGAGGAACCCGCGGAGGAGGAGTCGTACCGCGAGGCGGCCCGGACGCAGCAGGCGCTCGTCGACGAGCTGCTGAGCGCGGACGCGCTGCTGATCGGCGCGCCCATGTACAACTACGCGATGCCCTCGACGCTGAAGGCCTGGATCGACCAGGTCCACGTGCGGGGCCTCACGTCCGCGGACGACCGGGACACCCGGCCGCTGCGCGGCCGCAGCGCCGTCATCGTGGCCACGCGGGGCACCGTCCACGGGTCCGGGACCGTGAACGAGCACCGCGACCACGCGGTCCCGCCGCTCCGGCTGATCCTCGGCGAGGAGTTCGGCATGGAGGTCGCCGTCGTGACGGTCGACCGGACCCTCTCGACTTCCGTTGCGGCGCTGTCGCACGAGCGGCCGGCCTTCGCGGCCGATCGGCGCGCCGCCGCGGCTCGCCTGGCCGCGCTCGCGCGTTCGATCGGCTGAGCGGCCGGTCCGGCTCCTGTGCGGCCGTGGCAGTATTGCGTCTGCCATGAGCACTAGCCGACCGGCCAGTGGAGAGCGTTCAGGAGCGGACATGGATTTCCGGAGTCAGGCTGCCGCCATCGAGGACGAGCTCGTCGCGCTGCGCCGCGAGCTGCACCGGTACCCGGAGGTCGGGCTCGACCTGCCCGGGACGCAGGCGGCGGTGATCGCCGCGCTCGACGGGCTGCCGCTGGAGATCACCCTCGGCAAGGCCGCGACCTCGGTGACCGCGGTCCTGCGCGGCGGCGGGCCGGGCCCGGTCGTGCTGCTGCGCGGCGACATGGACGCGCTCCCCGTCGTCGAGGAGAACGACGCCGACTACATCTCCCAGCTCGTCGGCACCATGCACGCCTGCGGCCACGACCTCCACACCGCGGGCCTCGTCGGCGCCGCGAAACTGCTTGCGGCGCACCGGGACGAGCTGCACGGCGACGTCGTCTTCATGTTCCAGCCGGGCGAGGAGAGCGGCGACGGCGCCGGGCACATGATCGCCGAAGGCGTGCTCGACGCCGCGGGCCGCAGAGCGGACGCGGCGTACGGCCTCCACGTGATGTCGGACCGGCTGCCGCGCGGCGTGTTCACCACGAAGCCCGGACCGATGATGGCGGCGATCTCGGCGCTCACGGTGAAGGTGGTCGGCGCCGGCGGGCACGGCTCCCGCCCGCACACCGCGCTCGACCCGATCCCGGCCGCGGCCGAGATCGTGACGGCGCTCCAGACGCTCGTCACCCGCCGGTTCTCGGTGTTCGACCCGGTCGTGCTCACCGTGGGCACGTTCCACGCCGGGACCCGGCACAACATCATCCCCGACAGCGCGGTGTTCGAGGCCAGCGTCCGCACGTTCTCGGAGGAGGCGCTCGCGCGGGTGGAGCACGAGTCGGTGCGGCTCGCGGAGGGCATCGCCGCCGCGCACGGCCTCACCGCCGAAGTGCGGTTCGTGCGCGAGGACCCGGCCACGGTCAACGACCCCGCCGAGGCCGCGTTCGTCGCCGAGACGGTGCGCGACCTGTTCGGCGCGGAACGGTACGTCGAGATGACCGATCCCGTCACCGGTTCCGAGGACTTCTCGCGGGTGCTGGAGCAGGTGCCCGGCAGCTACCTGTTCCTCGGCGCGACCGTGAAGGACGACTTCCGCGAGGCCGCCTCGAACCACTCGCCCCGCGCCGCGTTCGACGACGCCGTCCTCGCCGACGGCGCCGCGCTCCTCGCCGAGCTCGCCTTCCGCAGGCTGGCGCGCGGCTGAACCGATCGATCAGGAATCGAGAAGCACGGCTCAGCTGGGAAAACTAGCATCGAGGGCGTCAGGGAAACGACATCGAAGGAGCCCGTGATGACCGCGAAGCAGACCGCCAAGACCTCCGTCGCCTTCACCGACGAGGAGCGTTCGGCGATGAAGGAGCACGCCGAGGAGCTGAAGAGGGAGCAGCGCCGCGGCAAGCGCGCGACGAAGGCCGACGGCACGGCCGACGTCCTCGCGAAGATCGCCGAGATGGAGGGCCCCGACCGCGTCCTCGCCGAGCGGATCCACGAGATCGTCACCGCCAACGCGCCCGATCTCACCCCCAAGACCTGGTACGGCATGCCCGCGTACGCCAGGGACGGCAAGGTCGTGTGCTTCTTCCAGAGCGCCCAGAAGTTCAAGGCCCGCTACGCCACCCTCGGCTTCAACGACTCTGCCGCCCTCGACGACGGCGACATGTGGCCGACCGCCTTCGCCCTCACCGACATCACCCCCGCCGTCGAGAAGCGGATCGCGGCCCTGGTCGCCCAGGCCGCAGGCTGACGGGCCGCTCGACTTCAGGCCGCGCGGCCCGGCCGCGCCCCGACGGACGCGCGGTCAGAAACCGGCGAGCGCCAGGAACTCCTGACGGGAGCTGGGATCGGTGCGGAGCGTGCCGAGCAGGGTCGAGGTCACCGTGCTCGAACCGGTCGCCAGCGCGCCGCGCAGCGTCATGCACGAGTGCTCGGCCTTGAGGACGACGCCGACCGCCTTGGCGCCCAACTGCGCCTGGAGCCAGTCCGCGGTCTGCTTCGTCAGACGCTCCTGCGTCTGCGGCCGGCACGCGAAGTGCTCCACGACGCGGGCGAGCTTGGAGAGGCCGAGGACCCGCTCACCGGGCAGGTAGCCCACGCAGGCGTGGCCGGTGAACGGCAGCAGGTGGTGCTCGCAGATCGACCGGAACGGGATGCCGCGGGCGAGCACGAGCTCGTCGTAGCCCTCCTCGTTGGGGAACGTGGTGAGGTTGAACGGGCGCGGCGTCAGCATCTCGGCCCAGGCCCGGGCCATCCGCCCGGGCGTGGCCCGCAGGTGCTCGGAGTCGTGGTCCATGCCGAGCGCCTTGAGGAAGGCGGCCGCGGCGGCCTCCGCCGCGACCAGGTCGGGCTCGACGGCCCCTTCCCGGTCGCGGAACTCCGGGCGGGGCGCTGCGGTCGTCGACATGCGGGTCTCCTTCTAAAGACAATCAGAATTGTTTTTAGTGTCGGCAGCCGACGCCTGTTTGTCAAGATTCATTGGTGGTAGAGTCCCGCCATATGAACCAGGCCCCCGACCAGGCGTGGCATCCCGAGGCGCTCGCGAACCCGGTGCGGCGCCGGGTCTTCGACTACGTCGCGGCGCAGACCGCCCCGGTCCGCCGGGACGAGGTGGCCGCCGCGGCCTCGATCAGCCGCACGCTCGCCGCGTACCACCTCGACCGGCTCGTCGACGCGGGCCTGCTCGCGGTCGGCTACGCCCGCCCCGAAGGCCGCGGGGGCCCCGGCGCCGGGCGGCCCGCCAAGCAGTACCGCCCCGCGCGGGAGGAAGTCTCGGTCTCGATCCCGCCCCGCGACTACGCGCTGCTCGCCGAGATCCTCGCCGACGCCGTCACCGCCTCTGATACCGAAGCCCTGCAACAGGTCCTGCACGCCGCCGCCGAACGCCGCGGCCGCGCCGTCGACGGTTCCGCCGGGCTCCTCGCGGCCCTGGCGGACTGCGGGTACGAGCCGCGGACCACCCAGGAGGAGGACATCGAGCTGGCCAACTGCCCGTTCCACCGGCTGGCCCGGCAGGAGGCCGCGCTGGTCTGCGGCCTGAACGTGCCCTATCTGCGCGGCGTCCTCGCCGCGGCCGCCGCCGATCCCGACCGCGTCGAACTCGCCCCGGGCCCCGGCCGCTGCTGCGTCCGCATCCGGCAGGGGTAGCACCGGCCCGACGGCGCGACGTACGCGTCCGCGGCGCGTCGGCCCTGGTAGGTTCGCGCGCATGGACACCGCCCGCTCGATCAGTCTGTTCCTGCTCGCCGCGCTCGCCGAGATCGGCGGCGCCTGGCTCGTCTGGCAGGGGCTGCGCGAGCACAAGGGGGTCCTGTGGATCGCCGCGGGCGTGGTCGCCCTGGGCGCCTACGGGTTCGTGGCCGCCTTCCAGCCCGACCCGAACTTCGGGCGCGTCCTCGCCGCGTACGGCGGGGTCTTCGTCGCCGGGTCCCTCGCCTGGGGCATGGTCGCCGACGGCTTCCGCCCCGACCGGTGGGACGTCATCGGCGCCGCCGTCTGCCTCGTCGGCGTCGCCGTCATCATGTACGCCCCGCGTACTTAATGAGCCCCGGCAACAAACTTGTGCACAGGTCCCGGGACATCGCTTTCCTTAGTTTCACTGGTTGACAAAGTCGACGGAATCCGCGTACGGTGCTTCGGCGGGCCTACATCTGCATATCTCGATGCCACCGACCCCTGGCCCCACACGATTTCCCCCTCCCGGCAAGGAGTCTCGACATGAGTCCAACCACTGTCCACCGGCGGCGACGGCGCCTCGGCGCGATCGCCACCGCCGCCGTCGCCGCGATGACCGCCGGCCTCTTCGGCGCGGTCAGCGCCCAGGCCGCCCAAGGCTGCGAAGTCGACTACGAGGTCACCGGCGAGTGGCCGGGCGGCTTCATCGCCGACGTCCAGGTCACCAACCTCGGCGACCCGGTCGACGGCTGGAGCCTCGAATGGGACTGGCCCGACGGCCAGCGCGTCACGAGCATGTGGAACGCGAAGCACACCGCCTCGGGCGAGACCGCCGAGGCCGAGAGCTACGGCTACAACGCGAAGATCGCCACCGGCGACTCCGCCTCGTTCGGGTTCACCGGCTCCTGGTCCGGCGAGAACACCGACCCGACCGGGTTCCGCCTCAACGGCCGCCTCTGCGACGGCACCACCGGCGAGCCCACCGAGACGCCCACCGGCGGCCCGCAGGAGTGGGACAACGCCACCGAGCAGGTCGCGGCCATGGAGCCGAGCACGAACATCGGCAACACGCTCGACGCGCTGGGCGGCGAGACCGCCTGGGGCAACCCGATGATCACCGAGGAACTGCTCCAGACGTACAAGGCCGAGGGCTACAACTCGATCCGCCTGCCCGTCACCTGGGACGAGTTCACCGGCCCCGCACCGGATTACACGATCGCGCCCGAGCGCATGGAGCGGGTCGCGCAGGTCGTGGACTGGGCCTTGGAGAACGACCTCCAGGTCATGATCAACCTCCACCACGACTCGTGGATGTGGCTCGACGAGCTGCCGAACGACCACGACAACGTGATGGCGAAGTTCGAGGCGATGTGGACGCAGATCGCCGAGCGCTTCAAGGACTACCCCGACGGGCTCTCGTTCGAGAGCAACAACGAACCGCAGTTCGTCGGCAAGGAGGGCGACGCGGGCGACCCGTACAACGAGGAGCTCAACCGCGCCTTCTACGACATCGTGCGGGGCTCGGGCGGGAACAACGCCGATCGCCTCCTGGTCCTGCCGACGCTGAACACCAACGCCGCGCAGGAGCGGCTCGACCCGGTCAAGGCCATGATCGACAGCCTGGACGACGACATGGTCGCCGCGACGATCCACTACTACGGGTTCTGGCCGTTCTCGGTGAACGTCGCCGGGTTCCCGACCTACGAGGCGCAGTCCCAGGCGGACCTCGCGGGCTCCTTCCAGCGGACGCACGACACCTTCACGGCGAACGGCATCCCGGTCATCGTGGGCGAGTGGGCGATCCTGAACTACGGCTACACCGGCCCCGAGGTGGTCGAGTACGGGGAGATGCTGAAGTTCTTCGAGGACTTGCAGTTCCAGGCCCGTCAGTACCACTTCACGACGATGATCTGGGACGCCGGGCAGTTCCTCAACCGCAACACCCTCCAGTGGCGCGACCAGTACCTCTTCGACCGGATCTCGTCCAGCTGGACGACCCGTTCGGGTTCGACCTCGTTCGACCGGATCTACCTGGAGAAGGCCGGGACCATCGGCGACGTGTCGCAGACGCTGAACCGCAACGGCCTCGAATTCGAGGGCCTGTGGGACGGGGACGCGCAGCTCGTCGAGGGCACCGACTACACGCTCTCGGGCGACACGCTCACCGTCAAGGCCGCGACGCTCACCCGCCTCGCCGGGGACCGCGCCTACGGCACGAACGCGACGATCGAGGCCCGCTTCTCCGCGGGCGTCCCGTGGCGCATCAACATCGTCTCCTTCGACCAGCCCGTCCTCTCGGACGCGACCGGGACGACCTCGCTCGTCATCCCGACCCAGTTCAAGGGCGACCACATCGAGCAGATGGAGGCTCACTACGCGGACGGCTCCAACGCCGGCCCCGCCTCCTGGACGCCGTACCAGGAGTCCAACGTGAGCTGGCTGCCGAACTACAGCGGCGGCACGATCACCGTTCCGGAGGCGTTCGTGAACGCGATCAGGGACGGCGAACCCGTCACGATCACCTACCACTTCTGGGGAGGCGACTCGGTCGACTACACCGTCGTCAAGAACGGCGGCACGGTGACCGGGACGGCCTCGTAGCGGCCGCACCGCTTCCTCTCCATCAGGACGCCCGCCGGGCCGGAGCCGCCGCTCCGGCCCGGCGGGCGCGGTTCGCGTTCAGCTCCGGCGGTCCGGGCCCGGCGCGGTGAGGATCAGGGTGCCGGGAGCCGACGCCGCGAACGGGCCGGGCACGGCCTCGTCGCGCGGGCGGCCGGTGAAGTCCTCACTCAGGTCCAGATCGGATCCGTCGGGGTGGGTGTAGCCCATTTCGGCCTGGTAGCTGATCCCGAGGCGCTCGGTCGTCACGGCGGCCACGGCGGCGAGGGCCGCGGGCTCGATGATCTCGATGCGGACGGTGCCCGCGGCGGCGTCGTGGACTTCCACGCGCACCGGCGCGGTCTTGACCACGAGCGGGGAGGGCTCCGCGCGGAACGGCTCGGCGCCGTCCGCGTACAGGTTGCCCTCGATCCGGACCGGGAGGCGCGGACCGGCCAGCGCGCTCCCGCGCTCGTTCGGGTACTCCCCCGGCGTCGGGTACGCGTCGTACTGCGAGGTCCCCACCGGGGTCGGCACGAAGGCGGCCTGGCCGGGCACGCCGTCGATGTCGATCGCGCCGGACCAGAAGCTCGCGAGGACCGGTTCGGACCCGGTCTCCGGCTCGGCGCGGCCGCCGCCGTCGCCGTCGCCGTCGCCGTCGCCGACGAAGACGTTGTTGAAGAACCGGTCGTCGCCGCCGAGGATGTTCGAGACGCCGTAGACGGCCGTGGAGTGCGGGAGGTGGTACGGGGTGTACCGCTGGTGCTCGGTGCAGTTCGCGATGCGGCCCGCGAAGTAGTTGTGCACGTAGGCGCCGCCGGTGGCCATGTCCTTGACCGACCACGGCGAGAGGAACAGGTTCGAGTCCACGAGGTACGGGCCGTGGCAGACCTCGACCATGAAGTCCTCGGCGGTGGAGGCGTAGAAGGTGTTGCGCCGCACCAGGGTCCCCTGGGCCTGCCAGTCGAGCCACAGGGCCCGGTGCGTGTGGTGGATGGTGTTGCCGCTGATCACGGTGTCGATGGCGGCGTGCAGCTTGATCCCGGCCACCTCGGCGCCGTGCCACTGCCGTTTCACGTGGATGCGGGAGATGTGGTTGTCGGCGATGGTCGAGAACGCCGCGCCGAGGTGCCCGACGACGCCCGCCTGCTCGCAGTCGCGGATCGTGTTGCGGCGCACCGTGTGCGAGCCGACGTGGTCCCGGTGCCACGGCTGCGGCTCCCCGGCGTCGGGGCCGCGCAGGGCGAGCGCCCGCTGGATCACCTCGCGTTCGCGCTGCGTGCCGCCTTTGTCGCCCCGCTCTCCCGCCGTCCACTCGTTCTGCCCCGTGCTCGCCTCCTTGCCGAGGGAGACGCCGACGTTCTTCGAGTCGGTGATCGTGTTGTCCTCGATCACCCAGCCCTTGGACCAGTGCGGGCCGATGAGGCCCTCCTGCAGCGCGGTCGGCGGCGCCCACTGCGTGGCGGCCTTGGTCAGGGTGAGGCCGCGCACCGTGATGTAGTCGATTCCCGTTGCGGCGGGCCAGAAGACGAACTTGCGGGCGTTGATCTCGATCTCGTGCGCGGCCGGGTCGGCGCCGCCGAAGTTCGCCCAGATCGTCGTGGTGTCCTCGCCCGCCTCGCAGTACCACGTGAGCAGGGAGCCCGCCTGGTCGAACGAATCCTCGGTCGCCGCGGGGCGCTCCACGCCGGCCAGGGTGAGCGACTCGTACATGGACTTGCCGTCGAGGTACACCTCGCCGGTGTGCCAGGTGTTGACCTGGTCGAAGAACCAGTCGCCGCCGATGCGCTCGACGTACGGGTGGTGCTCCCCGAACAGGGTGTTCGGCACCGTCGTCACCCAGGCCGAGCCGGCGTGCGGGCGCCAGTCGGCGACCACCTCGGCGCCGGAGATCGTGACCGGCTCGTAGCGGCCGTCGGCGCCGAGCGCGGCCTGGTAGGTGATCGGCGCGGCGGCCGTTCCGCCGCGCGGCGGATTCACCCACTCCCGGTACACGCCTTCGTGAACGATGACCGTGTCCCCGGGTTGCGCCAGCGCTGCGGCCGCGCCGATGGTGAGCAGGGGCGCCGCGGCGGTGCCTTCGGCGGTATCGGACCCGGACTTCGCAACATGCAGTTCCACGCCGCACACCTTAGCCGCCGCCCTCAGCCGAGCCCCCACCCAGCCCATCGACCGCGCTCGATCACTGACGCCGACTGGTCATGCGATCGGATTCCAGACCCTCATGGCGGCCGGTCCTCTCGTGTCGCGGAGTCGGAAAGGCACCAGTGCTATCTCGGCGGGCCCACCGCTCCCCGCATCGGCGTCCGGACCGTACGGCCACTCGCCGGGGCGGTCGCCGAGGAGCCCTTGGACGACGATTCGGCCGACGCGCTCGGACAGGGGCGCTCGGTCGTCGACGGCGAGGTCCGCCAGGTCGGCGCCGTCTGGGAGGTCGAT
Organism: Glycomyces artemisiae; assembly: GCF_003002955.1. Taxonomy (GTDB): domain Bacteria; phylum Actinomycetota; class Actinomycetes; order Mycobacteriales; family Micromonosporaceae; genus Glycomyces; species Glycomyces artemisiae. The sequence continues at coordinate 444,541 of NZ_PVTJ01000005.1, read as the reverse complement.
GCTCTCGACGCACCACACTTCGGGCCCGCGTTCGACCGCGGCGCAGCCGTGCAGGCCGTCGATGCGCCGATGCGGATAGGTCCAGCGCGGTTCGATCGGCAAGTGGAGGCGGATCTCGTCGCCGGGCGCGAAGTCTGCGGTGACGCCGGCGAACGAACCGGGCACGGCGGAGCGGGCGATGCCGTCGGGACCGGTGATCGTGGCGCCTTCGGCCCAATGCGGCACCCGGAGCGACACGGTCCGCGCGCCGCCGTCGTTGGCGTCGATTCGCGCCGCGATCGCGCCATTGTCGGGGTAGTTCGTCTCGACGGTGAGCGCGAGGCGGGCACCGTCGACATCGGTGTCGATGGTGCAGGGCGTGAACTGGTGGATCTGCACGCCGTGCTCGCTGGTGGTGGCGACGTACGCGGCGAACTGGGCGAACGTGCGGGCGAGGTTGGTCGGGCAGCAGGAGACCTCGAACCAGTGGCCCCGTCGGCCTCCGGCGCTCAGGTGCGGGAGCGCCCCTTCGGTCGGCGGTTCGGGGTCGGCGGTGCGCTGGTGGAGCGGGTTGGCGTAGAAGAACGACTTCCCGTCGGGGGCGACCGCGCCGGAGAGCACGTTCCAGGCGATCCGCTCGATCATGTCCCCGTGATGCGGCTCCCCGGTGGCGAGGGTCAGGCGCCAGGCGGTCATGATCGCCGCGATCGCGGCGCACGACTCCGAGTACGCCTCATCCGGGTTGAGCGCGAAGTCGCGGCCGAACGCCTCGTCGGCGTACTGCGAGCCCATGCCTCCGGTCAGGTGCGTGCGGCGCGCGACCGTCCGGTCCCACTGGCGGCGCAGCGATTCGAGCAGCTCGGCGTCGCCGGTCTCGACGGCCACGTCGATCGCGCCGCAGGTGAGATAGAGCGCGCGAACCGCATGACCGCGCAGCACCTCGGCGTCGCGGACCGTGACATCGTCCTGATAGTAGAAGCCGTTCTCCTTCAACGTCTTCTGGCCGTGGCGCTCGATGAACAGCCGCGCCTGCTCCAGATAACGCGCCTCGCCGGTGGCGCGGGAGAACTCGGCCAAGGCCACTTCGATCTCGGCGTGCCCGCAGATCCGCTCGATCCCCCCGGGCCCGAACGTGTCGCACACATGGTCGGCGGCCCGCCGCGCGATCCGAGTGAACTCGTCCTCGCCGTGGTTGCGAAAGCGCGCGACGGCGGCCTGGATCAGGTGGCCGAAGCAGTACAGCTCGTGGCCCCATTCCAGGTCCGAGTACCGGGGCCCCTGACCCGGGCTGCCGAACGCGGTGTTCAGGTAGCCGTCCTCATGCTGGGCCGCGCCGATGCGGGCGGTCAGCTTCTGGAACTCCTCCTCCAAACCGGGGTCGCCGGTCCGGCCGATCTCCCACGCCATCGCCTCGGCCAGCTTGTAGACCTCCGAGTCGGAGAACTGGAAGCCGGTCCGCTTGAACTCCTTCCCCTCTGCGGCGCGGTCGAAGTTGGCGGTCCATTCGAGTGCTTCGAGCCAGTGCAGGCAGTGGCGGATCGTCGCCGCCGCGTTCACCGCCTGCCGCTCGAACCAGTGGCCGCCGGTGATGCGCACTTCGTCCGTCCCCAGGGGTCGGAGGGCTCCGGTGGAAGGTACGACGGGTGTGCTCAAGCGGTGCGTTCCAGTCATGGCCGGGCTTCCTTTCGAGGAGTCACGCCGACGGCGCCGGCGGTGATCAGGCTGATCGTCGCCGTGTCGAGGCTAGGCGCGGACCACGGGGCTCGGAAGGTCCAGGTTCACCGTCTGCTGGTCGTTTTTCACTGTCGGACGAGCGGATCAGGTGCGTTGGAGGTTGAAGCGCTGGTTGGCGGCGCCGGTGTAGGTCCATTGGGAGATGCGGGCGCCGTCGGCGGTGGACTGGCTCCAGACGTCCATGGCAAGGCCGCTGGCGCGGTTGACGAGGCTGACGGTGCCGCCGCCGTGGTCGGTCACCTGCCACTGCTGGGTGGTCGCGCTGGAGGAGGGCTGCTGGGTGATGTCCGCTCCGGTGCCGGTCCCCGCGACTTGGAGGACCAGGCCGGAGTGGCGGGCGCGGATGCGCCAGTAGCCGCTTCCGGCGTCGACGAAGTCGAACTGCTGGTTGGCGCCGTTGTTGGGCGTCCACTGCACGAGTGCGGCCCCGGCGGCGGCGGAGGCGCCGGTGATGTCGGCGGCCTTGCCGCTGTGCTGTGGCGACAGGCGGTAGTACACGCCAGGCTGCACCGGCCCGCTGACGCCGCCGGTCTCGGTGGGGCGGCGGGAGAGCGCCGTCGCCTGGTCGACGGCGGGCAGCGGCCTGAGCCGGTAGGTGTAGGTGTAGTCGCGGTTGGCGAACAGCTTGTACTGGTCGAGCGGCTGCGCGCCCCAGCTGTTGTCGCCGCCGACGCCCGTCTGCCGGTGGTTCAGGCGCAGCACCACTTCCTGGCGCGGGGTGAGCTGGTAGTCGTGGCGGGCGCTCCCGGAGAGGTCTTCCGGCGTGAAGTGGGAGGCGTTGACTTCGAGCAGCGGTTCGCCGGCGGCGAGGAGGCCGCGGCCGCTGCCGTCGACGAGGGCGACCCAGCGGACGTCGGTCTTGTTGCCGTTCTCCTGCGGGCGGATGTAGCCCGTCCACTGCTCTGCCACGGTGGAGGAGTAGACGCCGACGTCGGTCCCGGTGTGCCGGTCCCAGTGGTTCTCCTCCGGCCCGCGGCCGTAGTAGTGCATCCGCTCCAGCGAAGCGGGCAGGAACAGCATCGTGCCGACCTCGGGGATGTAGGGCAGGCTCGACGCTCCGGGATGGAGCGTGAAGTCCACTTTGATCTCACCGTTGCCGTAGACGGTGTACGTCGTCGTGTACGTGGACTGCGTGCTCGTCGGCAGGGTGCCCCGCACGGTGATCTGGCGGGATCGGTCGGAGGGCCGGGCGACGGTGACGCCGGTGACCGTCCTGTTGCGTCCCGCGGTCCGCCAGGTGCCGTTGCGGCTCGGGTGGCCGTTGCCGCGGTCGTTGTCGGTGGGCGCGCGCCAGAAGTTCGGGACGGGGCCGGAGTCGACCAGCCGCATGCCCATCGCCTCGTACGCGGTGATCTCCCCGGTGGTCTTGGAGACGGTGACGCTGAAGCCGTCGCCGGCGACGGTGATCCGGTCGCTCGCTTCGGTGTCCGCGAGCGTCGGCACCTCCGTGATCGGGACGGGGACGACGGGCGGGCTGTCGAAGTCGACCGCGAGCTGCTGGGCTGCCACTTCGTGTCCGGCGTCGGCCCAGGCGGTCGCGGCCTTGAGGGTGAACGAGAGTTCGAGGAAGTACTCCGCGCCGGGCGCGGGTGAGGCGGGGCGCTGGACCGGCACGCGGATCGCCTTGCTCGTGAGCGGGGCGATGTCGAGCTGCGCGGCGGTGAGGCTGCCGCTCTGCACCGTCTCGCCGTCGGCGACCAGCGCCCATTTGCCGTCGAACTCGTTCGCGTTGGTGAAGGCGAACTCGTTGGTGATCCGCACGTCCCCCGCGGCGAGGTCGGTGCCCGCGGTCGTGTTGAGCGCCTGGTAGACCCGCTTGACCTCGGCGGCCTTGCCCGCGGGCTTCCGCTCGGCGGAGACGATGCCGTTGGCGCAGAAGTTGCCGTCGTTGGGGCTGTCGCCCCAGTCGCCGCCGTAGGCGAGGTACGTGGCCCCACCGCCGAGGGGGATCGGCCAGCGCAGGCCCTGGTCGGTGAAGTCCCAGATGTACCCGCCTTGCAGGACGGGGTACTGGCGGATGACGTCCCAGTACTCCTTGAAGCCGCCGTTGGAGTTGCCCATCGCGTGCGAGTACTCGACGAGGATGTACGGCCGGGTGTCGCCGGTGTCGAGGGCGCGGTCGCGGATGCCCGCAGCGGTGTTGTACATCTGCGAGCGGATGTCGCTGACGGCGGGCCGGTTGTCGCCTTCGTACTGGACGATGCGGGTCGGGTCGGCGGCCTTGATCCAGTCGCGCATGGCGACGAAGTTGGAGCCGCCGCCGGCTTCGTTGCCCAAGGACCACATGACGACCGAGGGGTGGTTCTTGTCGCGGTGGACCATCTGGGCGGCCCGGTCGACGACGGCGGCGGTCCAGGCGGCGTTCGAGGCGGGGTAGTCGTCGCGGACGCCGTGGGTTTCGAGGTTGGCCTCGTCCATGACGTACATGCCGTACTCGTCGGCGAGGTCGTACCAGTCGGGGTGGTTGGGGTAGTGGGAGGTGCGCATCGCGTTGATGTTGAGCCGCTTCATGACCGCGATGTCGCGGATCATGTCCTCGCGGGTGAGCGCGGCGGCGTGGTCGGGGTCCATCTCGTGGCGGTTGACGCCGCGCAGGGAGACCGGTCTGCCGTTGATGCGCATGAGGCCGTCGCGGATGGCGAACTCGCGGAAGCCGACGCGCGCGGAGACGGTCTGGGTGACGGCGCCGGAGGGGTCGCGCAGGCGCAGGACGGCGGTGTAGAGGTTGGGGTGCTCGGCGGACCAGAGCCGCGGGCCCTGAACGGCTTTGGCGCCCTTGCCGGTCGCGTCCTGTCCCGGTTGGACGGAGCCGATGGCGACCTGGGTCTGGAGCGGTGCGGACCAGACGGCCTGGCCGCCCGCGTCGTAGAGCTGGGTCTCGACCGTGTAGGTCGCGGTCTGCTGCGCGCCGCGGTTGCGGACGGCGACCGCGACGGCGAGGTCGGCGTTGGTGTAGTTGTCCCGCAGCGGGGTGTCGATCTTGAAGTCGCGCAGGTGCACCGCGGGGAGCGAGTAGAGGAAGACGGGCCGGAAGACGCCGGAGAGGCGGATCATGTCCTGGTCTTCGAGCCAGTCGCCGTCGGGGAAGCGGTAGACCTCGACGGCGATCTGGTTGGCGCCGGAGTGCACGTGGTCGGTGATGTCGAATTCGGACGGCGTGTACGAGCCTTCGCGGTAGCCGACCTTGGTGCCGTTGACCCACAGGTAGAAGCCGGACTTGACGCCTTCGAAGTGGAGGTGGACGCGCCGTCCCTGCCAGGCGGACGGCAGGTCGAAGGAGCGGCGGTACTGGCCCACGGGGTTGAACCGGGTGGGCGCGTAGGGCGGCTGGGCGTTCTCGTTCTGGCCGTTGGCGCCCCACCAGGGGTAGGTGAAGTTGAGGTAGATGGGGAAGTCGTAGCCCTCGGGCTGCCAGTTGGCGGGCACCGGCATGGTGTCCCAGCCGCTGTCGTCGAGGTCGGTCCGGTAGAAGTCGAGGTCGCGGTCGGCGGGGCGGTCGGCGTGCTGGAACCGCCAGTCGCCGTCGAGGCCGAGGCGGTAGGGCGAGTCGGTGCGGTCGGCCGCGAGGGCCTGGGCGAGGTCGGCGTAGGGCGTGAACGTGGCGTGGGCGGGCTCGGCGCCGACCTGGAAGATCCCGATGTTGTTGTTCCACTCGGGATAGCCGTTGGGCGGGTCGGTCCAGGCGGCCGCGTCGAGGCCGTCGGCGTCCGTCTCCTGCTGGGCCGCTGCCGGTTCGGCCGCGAGCGGGAGGGAGGCGCTCCCGAGCGCGGCGAGGCCGCCGCCGATGACGGTGCGGCGGCGCGCGCGGCCGCCGGGTTCGGTGGACGCTGCCATGTCGTTCCTCCGGGGGGTGGCCGCGAGCGCGGCGGCGAACATTGTCAACAGTCTATAAAGGTTGGATCTATCAAGTCAAGTATGTCTATATTTCACCATAAGGATCGGCTTCGGCGGCGCCGCGCCCGGGAAATCATCGGATCAACCCCGAGGCGGCGCCGGCGGAAGCGGCCCGGCCCAAGCCGGGGCCGGGCCGCTCACCGGCCTACGTCAGGGTCCAGCGCTGGTTGGCGCCGCCGTGGCAGGTCCACAGCACCACTTTCGAGCCGTTCGCGGTCGCCGCGCCCGACACGTCGAGGCACAGTCCGGACTGGACCGATCTGACGGTCCCGTCGCTCCCGAGGGTCCACTGCTGGTTCGTCCCGCCGTGGCAGGGCCAGATGATCGCCTGCGTTCCCGGGCTGGTCCGGTTCTCGTAGGCGTCGAGGCAGCGGCGCGAGTCGCCGCTGTAGACGCTGAGCTGGCCGCCCGAGTAGGTCCACTGCTGGTTGGACGCGGAGTGGCAGTCCCAGATCTGCACCTGCGTGCCCGCGGTAGCAGTGCTGTTCGGCACGTCGAGGCAGCGCCCGGAGGCGGTGCCGCGCAGCTGCCCGGCGTCGCTGCCGGTGCCGTCGGCCGGCGTCAGGTACACCGCGAAGGCATCGCCGGAGTTCTGGAAGGTCAGCGGGACCGAGACCGAGCCGCTGGAGGCGCTCACGTCCTGGCTGTACACCACCAGCGGCGACCCCAGCGGGGCCTGCTCGGGGATGCGCTGGACGGTGACGTGGACGCTGCCGCCGCCGGTCAGCCACGGCACGGCCGACAGCCCGGTGACGTTGACGTTCGCCGACCCGGTGTAGCCGTTGATGTTCCCGATGACGGCGACCGCCCGCCCGTTCGCCTGGTCCTTCGCGGCCGAGATCGCGGTCCCGCCGACCTGCCCGGAGGTCTGCACGAGGGTGCCGGTCATGTCGGCGTAGGCGCGCATCACCCAGTAGTTCCCGGTCGGCTGCCAGGTGCCGCCGGACTGGGTGAGCAGGCCGGTGAGGTTGGGCGTCAGGCAGCAGACCCAGTTGCCGCGCATCGCGTTGTCGTAGTCCGACTGCGCGAACCGCGCCAGGTACCAGGCGGTGACGTTGGCGGTCTGCATGTTCTGCGGCTGGTACTCGTTGGCCGACAGGGGCAGCGGGGCGATCCCGTTGGCCGAGAGCGCGGCGAGTGTGTCGTCGCCGACCTCGACGGGGTCGTCGATGTTCCCGAGCGTGTGGTTGGTGATCATGTCGGGGAGGGTCCCGGCGTCCCTGGTGTGCCGGAGCCAGGTGTTCCACTGGTCGGGGCGGCGGTCGGGGGTGTACGCGAAGGAGGGGCCGACGATGACGGCGTCGGGGTCGGTGGCGCGGATCTCCTGGACCGCGCTGTCCCACATCTGGAAGTACTGGGTGCCGTTGACGGGGCGCTCCCAGAAGATCGAGATGTCGGGCTCGTTCCAGATGTCGTAGGCGATCGGGAGCCCGGTGTCGCGCAGCTCGGCGACGACGGTGCGGACGAAGGTGCGCCAGTTCGAGCAGTCCCCGTTGTCGCACGGGTACAGCGTGCCCGCGCCCTGGCCGCCGTAGGCGCCGTACATGTCGCTGAGGATCGCCTGGTACTGCGCGTTGTACGGGTCGGCGGTGAACCGCTCGGCCTGAGCGGTGATCGAGTCGAGGATCGTCTGCGTGGCGCTCCCGTACCGGTAGCCGTCCTCGATCCAGCCGCGGGTCATGTGGCCGCCGGCGCGGAAGGCGTTCATGCGCAGCGGTTCCAGGAGCGCGTCGGAGGGCTGGGAGCCGTCCCCGGTCACGCCGTAGAGGAACCCGAGCCCGACCCCGTTCGAGGGGCCGGCGTCGGCGGCGAGGTTGACCTGGAGGGAGGTCTGCGCCTGGCCCGCGCTCGGCGCGAGGATCTGGAAACCGAAGGTCAGGGCGAGCGCGAGCACGCTGAGGAGTGCGGCTCGACCTCGTTTTGTGAGCGTTCTCAATGCCATTGGAGCTCCATGGTCGTCGATGGTCGGAGGAGTGGCCGGACGCGACCGATGCCGGGTTGACCTGTCGGTTCGTTCGGACCTGCGGAGTCGGGGCCGTCAACGGGGATCACGAGGGCCCGTACCCGGAAGAATAGATGGCAATCGATGCCTGGTCAAGGCGGCCTTGACGCGTCCGTTTGTGAGCCCTAACATTCAATCTTGTCACTTCGTTGATGTAATCCGCAGAGGGGAGGCGCCAGTGGCGGACCGCCGGACCGACACCGCCGCACCGCCTGTGAGCGCTCGCAGGAGGCGCCGCGGCGGCGCCGCGACCGCCTACGCGCTGCTCGCGCCGAGCCTCGTGGGCTTCGTCGTCTTCCTGGTCCTGCCGATCCTCGCGGTGCTCATCCTGAGCCTCTTCGAATGGAACTTCCTCACCGACCCCGAGTTCGTGGGCCTCCGGAACTACCGCGACCTCGCCGGGGACGACCGCGCGCTCCAGTCCATCGGCAACACGTTCTACTACGTGCTGCTCAACATCCCCGCCCAGACCGTCCTCGCCCTGCTCCTCGCCTTGGCGCTGAACTCGAAGATCAAGGGCCGCAACGCCTTCCGCGTCGTCTACGTCCTGCCGTGGATGGCCATGCCCGTCGCGCTCGGCGTCATCTGGCGCTGGGTCTTCGACCCCGTCAACGGCGGCCTCAACCGCTTCCTCGGCCTCTTCGGCGTCGACGGCGCCTCCTGGCTCAACGACACCGCCTGGGCCATGCCGGTCGTCGCCTCGGTGAACGTCTGGCAGTACACCGGCTACACCATGCTGTTCTTCCTCGCAGGGCTCCAGGCGATCCCCGCCCAGCTCTACGAGGCGGCCGACGTCGACGGCGCCTCGCGGACCCACCGGTTCTTCGCGATCACCCTGCCGCTGCTGCGCCCCGCCATGCTGTTCGTCCTCGTCACCAGCGTCATCGGCTCGTTCCAGGTCTTCGACACCATCCACGTCATGACCGCGGGCGGCCCCGCCGGATCCACCGCCACCCTGAACTACCAGATCTACCTGGAGTCCTTCACCCAGCGCAGCGCCGGATACGGCTCCATGCTCGCCGTGGTCCTGTTCGCGGTCATCGCCGCGATCACCCTGCTCCAGGTGCTCCTGTTCCGCAAACGCACCGTCTACGACTTCAGTTAGGAGGCGCCACCGTGAAGCGAATCCTCCTCTACGCCGTGCTGACCGCGGGCGCCGTCGTCTCCGTCGGCCCCTACCTGCTCACCGCGAGCGCCGCGTTCAAGTCCGGGCAGGAGATCCTCACCTCCGACCCCTGGCTGCCGCCGCGCAACCCGGTCCTCGCGAACTTCGCCGAGGTCTGGAGCCGCTACGACTTCGCGCTGTTCGCCGCGAACTCACTTCTCGTCGCCGTCGCCGTGACCGCCTGCCAGCTCGTCGTCGCCACCCTCGCCGCCTACGCCTTCGCCCGGCTGCGCTTCCCCGGCCGCGACGCCCTGTTCTGGGCCTACATCGGGACGATGATGGTGCCGCAGATCGTGACCCTCGTGCCCACCTTCGTGATCGTGCGCGAGCTCGGGCTCGTCGACACCCACGTCGGGCTGATCCTGCCGTTCGTGTTCGGGTTCCTCATGCCCTACAGCGTGTTCCTGCTGCGCCAGTACTTCAAGACCATCCCCGAATCGATCGAGCAGGCCGCCCGCATCGACGGCGCCGGCACCGGCACGGTCCTGTGGCGCGTCGTCGTGCCCATGTCCCGGCCCGTCCTCGGCACGCTCGCGATCGTCGCCTTCGTCAACACCTGGAACAACCTGCTCTGGCCGCTCATCATCACCCACTCCGAGGCCACCCGCGTCATCACCCGCGGCATCGCCCAGATGCAGGGCCAGTTCAACCAGCAGTACCACCTCGTCCTCGCCGCCTCGGCGATGGCGCTCCTCCCGCTGGTCGCCGTCTTCCTGGCGTTCCAGCGCCACATCGTCCGCTCGATCGCCTTGAGCGGCATGAAGTGAACCCCTCCCGAAAGGAGACGTCCGCATGACCCGGCTTCGCACCGCGGCCGCGCTCGCCCTCGCCGCACCGCTGGCCCTCGCCGCCTGCGGCGGCGGGGACGACGGCGCCGTCACCCTCCGCTACGCCTTCTGGGACGACCCGCAGCGCCCCGCGCTGGAGGCGATGATCGACGCCTTCAACGAGGACCACCCCGACATCCGGATCGAACTCGAACAGACCCCCTGGGACGAGTACTGGCCCGGCCTCGACAGCCAGTTCGCGGGCGAGTCCGCGCCCGACGTGTTCTGGAACCACGTCTCCCGCTTCCCCGCCTACGCCTCCTCGGGCGTCCTGCTGCCGCTCACCGACCGCATCGAGGAGGACGGCCTCGACGCCTCGGTCTACCCCGAGGACCTCTACGCCTCCTGGCAGTTCGAAGGCGACCAGTACGGCCTCCCCAAGGACTGGGACTCCATCGCGATGGTCTACCGCCTCGACGCGCTCGAAGCCGCCGGCATCGACCCGTCCGAACTCGACGGCCTCGAATGGAACCCCGACGACGGCGGCACCTACGTCGAGTTCCTGCAGAAGCTCACCGTCGACGCGGACGGCGACAACGCCCTCTCGCCCGACTTCGACCCCGGGAACGTGGTCCAGTACGGCACCGCGATGGCCTCCTCCACCGGCCAGACCGACTGGTGGAACTACGCCGTCCAGAACGGCTGCGACCTCCAGACCGAGCCGTGGGGCGACTACGCCATCGACGCGCCCGAATGCGTCGAGGCCATCGAGTTCACCGCCGACCTCTACAACCGCTGGGGGGTCGCCGTCCCGGCGGAGGTCACCAACCAGCCCAACGGAAGCCTCGCCTCCGAGCAGGTCACCGCGGGCGCGGCCGCGACGGCCCTCGACGGCTCCTGGACCCTCGGCGTCTACCGCGACGGCCTCGAACCGGGCACCTGGGCGGTCGCCGACAACCCCTCCGGCCCCGCCGGCTCCGGCACCGTCATCAACGGCCTGTCCAACGCGGTCTACGCCGGGACCGAGCACCCCGACGAGGCCTGGGAGTTCGTGAAGTTCCTCGGTTCCGAACAGGCCCAGGCCATCGCCGCCGACCTGGGGTCCGTCTGGCCCGGGGTCGCCGACCTCAACGGCCGGTTCGCCGACTACTGGGCCGGGCAGGGCGTCGACGTCTCCGGCTTCCAGACCGCCGCCGAGGGCACCACCACCGGGTACCCGCTCTCGCTCGACGACGCCGCGTTCTCCACCGCCGCGCTCGACGAGTTCAATCAGGTCTGGCTGGGCGACAAGGACGCGCAGGCCGCGGCCGACGCGGTCGTCGCCATCGCCAACGAATAGCAGCCCCGAACCCAGGAAGCGAGCCGCATGAGCACGGACAGGCCCCGACGCGTCAACATCGTCGACGTCGCCAGGCACGCGGGCGTGTCGCACCAGACCGTCTCCCGCGTCATCAACGACTCCCCGCTGGTGGCGGCGGCGACGCGCCGGAAAGTCCAGGCGGCCATCGAGGAACTGGGGTTCCGGCCCAACCGGCTCGCCCGCGCCCTCGCGGGCGGCACCGCCAGGGAGGTGACCGTGCTGACCACCGACACCTCCCTCTACGGCGCTTCGGAGACCCTGAGCGGCATCGAGGACGCCGCCCGCGCCGCCGGGCACACCGTGTCCGTCTCGGTGATGAACCCCGACCAGCCCTACGCCGACGCCGACGTGCTGGCCCGACTCCCGCACCTCGGCTCCCCCGCGATCGTCATCGCGCACGACGCGACCACGACCCGCGCCATGCGCGCCCTGCGCGCCGCCCAGCCCTCGACCACCGTCGCCACCGGCGGCGGCGACCTGGCCGACGAGACCGAGGCCGCCGACTGGCTGGTCGCCCTCGACGACCGGGCCGTCGCCGCCCGCGCCACCCGCCACCTCCTCGACCTCGGGCACGCGACCGTCCACTATCTCGCGATCCCGTCGAAGGCCCCGCGCCGCCTCGGCTGGGAGCAGGCGCTCCGCGACGCGGGCCGGCCCGTGCCGCCCCCCGCCGCGTGCGACTGGTCCACCGCCTCGGCCTATCACGCCGCCATCGGACTCCTGGAGGACCCGGACGTGACCGCGATCCTCTGCGGGAACGACGACCTCGCCGTCGGCGCGGTCCGCGCCGCGCACATCGCCGGGCGCGCCGTCCCCGGCGACCTGAGCGTCGTCGGCTTCGACGACTGCCCGTACGCCGCGTTCCAGGTCCCCGCGCTCACCACCGTGGGCCTCGACTTCCGCGGCCTCGGACGGGGCGCCTTCGAGCTGCTGCGCTCCAAACTCGACGGCGCCCCGCGGCCCCGGCCGACCTGGCGGCAGCCCGAGCTCATCGTCCGCGAGACCTCCGCTCCGCCCCGGAACAGGACGGAGTGAGGACCGGCGGCCACGCTCCTCCCCCGCCCGCGACCGACCCCGCCGCGACGCCGCGCACCGCGGCGGCGCGGCGTTCCGCCACCACCCGAAAGGCCCGACCATGCCGCACGCCGACGACCGGACCTGGCTCCTCGACACCCCCAACACCACCTACGTCCTGGCCCTCGACGACGACGACCGGCTCCACGGGCTCCACTGGGGCAGGCGCCTCACCCGCGAGCAGGCCGCCGACCTGCCCGGCCTCCACGCCCCCCGCGCCAGGCCGGTGTTCGACGGCCTCGACGCCCGGCTCGACCTCAACCCCGCCGCCGCATTCCGCTACGGGCAGACCGGCCTGCAAGTGCGCTTCGCCGACGGCACAACCGAACTCGAACTCCGGTTCACCGGCGCCCACCGCGACGGCGACGAGCTCGCCCTGGGGTTCGAGGACCGCCACTACCCGCTCGACGTGCGCACCGTGTACCGGACCTTCCCCGACACCGACGTGATCGAGCGGCGGGTCGTGCTCCGCAACCGCGGGGACGACCCGGTGGAGATCGTCCGCGCCGACTCCGCCACCTGGGTCCTGCCGCGCCTCGACGACTACCGCCTCAGCCAGCTCCACGGCTCCTGGGGCGCCGAGTTCCAGCTCACCAGGACCCGCCTGCCCTACGGCGAGACGCTCATCGGCTCCCGGCGCGGCATCACCGGCCACCAGTCGAACCCGTGGCTGGCGCTCGACGACGGCACCGCGGGCGAATACTCCGGCCGCGTCTGGTCGGTCGCGCTGGCCTGGAGCGGCACCTGGCGCATGACCGCCGAGCGCAGCACCGACGACCGCGTCTCGGTCTCGACCGGCTTCGGGCACGACCCGGTCGCGTTCGCGCTCGCCCCGGGCGAGACCCTGGAGACCCCCGCCTCGGCGGGCCTGTGCACCGACGGCGGGTTCTCCGCGGGCGCCGCCGCCTGGCACGACTACGTCCGCGGCCACGTGCTCGCCCACCCCGGCGAGGTCCGCCCCGTCCTCTACAACTCCTGGGAGGCCACCGGATTCGACGTGTCCGCCGGATCCCAGATGAAGCTCGCCGAACGCGCCGCCGCCCTCGGCTGCGAGCTGTTCGTCATGGACGACGGCTGGTTCGGCGCGCGCGTCGACGACCGGGCCGGACTCGGCGACTGGACCCCGAACCCCGACCGGTTCCCCGACGGCCTCGCCCCGCTCATCGACCACGTCCACGGCCTCGGCATGGGCTTCGGGATCTGGGTGGAGCCCGAGATGGTCAACCCCGACTCCGACCTCTACCGGGCCCACCCGGACTGGGTCTACCACCGCCCGCACCGGCGGCGCTCCGAGACGCGCCAGCAGCTCGTGCTCAACTTCGCCCGCGACGACGTGCGCGAGTGGGCCCACGGGTGGCTCGACCGGCTCCTGCGCGACCACGGCGTCGACTTCGTCAAGTGGGACATGAACCGGCCCTTCACCGAGGCCGGCTGGCCCGGCGCCGAGCACGGCGACCGCCTCTGGATCGAGCACACCCGCGGGTACTACGCCGTCCTCGACCGGCTCCGCGCCGACCATCCGCGCGTGCGCATCGAGACGTGCGCCTCCGGCGGCGGCCGCGCCGACCTCGGCGTCCTCGCCCGGACCGACCAGGTCTGGACCTCCGACAACACCGACGCGATCGACCGCATCGCGATCCAGGAGGGCTTCGCCCAGCTCTACCCCGCGCAGGTCATGGGCGCCTGGGTCACCGACTCCCCGAACCCCTTCACCCGCCGCGCCGCCACGCTCGACCTGCGCTTCCACATCGCCATGACGGGCGCGCTCGCCGTCGGCGGCGACCTGCGCCGCTGGACCGAGCGCGACCTGTCGCGCGCGGAGGCGCTGGTGGCCGAGTACAAGCGGGTGCGCGAGACCGTCCAACTCGGACGCCGGTACCCGCTGCGCGCGGGGACCGTGCAAGGCGTCCAGTTCAACCGCGGCGCCGACACGGCCGTCGTCGCCTGGCGGCTCGAACGCCGCTTCGGCTACCCGGACCCGCTCCTGCCGCTGCACGGCCTCGACCACGGCGCCCGCTACCGCGACGAGGCGACCGGCCGCGTCCGCCACGGCGCCGTCCTCGCCGAGCACGGCCTCGACCTCGGCCTGAGCGAAGCCGACCCGGCCAGCACCGTGATCCGCTTGCGCCGCATCGACTGAGCGGGGGTCTGCCGCCGTTCCGCCGGTCGATCGCCTCGACGGCTCCGCCCGACCGCACCAGAATGGGGCTCGCAACCACTTCCCGCAGCCCCAGGAGCCGCACGTGACCGCGTTCGACCGCCGCCAGTTCCACCGAACCGTCCTCGCCGTCCCCGCCGCCGCCCTGGCCGGCGCCGGCCTGGGCGCGCTCGCCACCGCCGCGGCCGCGGCCGCCCCCGCCGACTGGGACGCGCACTTCCTTGTGGGCCAGGCGAACGGCGAACTCAGGCACCGGAGGCGGCGCGGCGACGGCTCGATGGGGCCGACCTGGGACGACGTCCCCACCGCCGCCGGCACCCTCTACCGCGTCTCCTGCACCGGCCTGGGCCCGGATCTCCACGTCGTCGCCGCGCTCAACAGCGGCACCCCCGACCACGCGGTCCGGCACGGCGCCGACGGCTCGTGGACCGAGTTCACGCCGATCCCCTCGCAGGCGGGCCCCGCCACCGGCGCCGTCCACGTCGCGGCCGCCGCGCTCAACAGCGAACTGCACGTCTTCGGCGCCTCCGAAGGCGGCACCGCCCTCCAGCACACCGTCCGCGCCGCGGACGGCACCTGGCTCCCCCGCTGGTCGACGCTCCGCACCTTCGCGACCATCTCTCAGATCGCCACGACCCGCGTCGGCACCACCATCGACACCGCCGTCGTGTCGGGCGGCGTCCTGCGCCACGCCATCCGCAGATCGGACGGCACCTGGACCGGCTGGGGCAACATCGAGACCTCGGCGGGCGACATCGGCTACGTCAATCGCGTCGCGCTGGCGGGCATCGGCTCGCAGCTCCACGTCGTCGCGCTGAACGGCTCCGGCGAGGTCTACCACGCCGTCCGCCGGGCCGACGCCACGTGGCAGCAGTTCAGGCGGGCCACGGTGCTCAGCCAGTACCGCCCCTTCGACGTCGCCGCCGCCAACGTCGGCGGCGAGATGCAAGTCGGAATCGTCAACCTCGACGCCGACGGAGGCCAGTCCGTCAAGCACACGATCCGCCGCGCCGACGGCTCATGGCAGACGGTCGCGACCGTCTCCTCCTCCAACCTCACCGCCCCGGGCACGATCTCCATGGGCGCCACACCGATCGGACGGTAGCCCGCACGGCGCCGAGCCGGTCCCCGGGCGCTCTCGCTCAACTGCGGGAGTGATCGCTCGGTAAACGGCCTTCCGGGCTGAGACCGCGGTACGTGTGGCCGTGCGGCCCGGTCAATGCCACCGGTTCCCCGTCGACGGCGAGGACGAACGACCCGCCGGCGTCCGCGTCGGCGGGCAGTCGGCTTGCGATGTCGGGGAACACGTGGGCGCCCTCGTTGCTGATCCACGTGCAGTCCAGATCCGCGACGGTGCCGCGGAACCGGGCGCGGTCGGCGGCGGACAGGTATACGAGGACCGCGGAGTGGAACACGACAAGGGTCGCATCCGCAGGCGCGTCCGCGGCGGCGTCGGCCAGCGCCTCGTTGAGGTCGCCGGTGCGGATCGGCGCCGGTGCCGCGGCGGCGATGCGGGCGGCGGCCGCGATGCGCTCGCGCCGGTCGTCCTGCCCGGGCCACACCAGCGTCTCCAGCCAGGACCGGGTGTCCGGGTCGGTCGCGTCGAGCGGGTTGCGGTCGATCCCGGCGCGCCAGACCACGTCCGGGAGCCGGGACGGTGCGGGCGTGCCGGACAGGGCGCATTCGAGGACCACCGGGCTCGGGCCGGAGTCGGGGTCGAGCGCGGCCGGAGCGTCGCCGGTGTACCGGTAGGAGTACCGGTCGGGGTGGAGGCACAGCCCCGCTGAAGCGCCGACCTCCAGGAGGGCCACGGGTCCCTCGA
The DNA here is from genome assembly GCF_003002955.1 of Glycomyces artemisiae. GTDB lineage: Bacteria > Actinomycetota > Actinomycetes > Mycobacteriales > Micromonosporaceae > Glycomyces > Glycomyces artemisiae. Next base: position 428,586 of record NZ_PVTJ01000005.1, on the reverse strand, counting down.
TCCGGGACAGGACCGGGAGCAGCGTCGCGCAGCGGGCGGCCTCGTTGGTCTGGGTCGCCCGCGCCATGACGATCGGCCGCACCGATTCCCAGTGCGCCAGCAGCCATTCGCGCCAGGGCCGGTACGGGCCGACCGGGGCCCCGGCGCGGCGGGAGGCCGCGAAGACCAGGTTCGGCTGGCGCTTCGCGACCGGCAGCGCGGCGATGAGCGCCCGGACCGGCTCGTCGGCGGCGACGCCGTCGGCCCAGTCCTCGTAGACGGGCGAGACGCCGGCCGCCTCGTGTGCCGCGAAGCGGGCGTAGGTGCGCGCGACCTGGTCGATTTCGTTGTCGGCGTCCAGGATCGGATCGAACATGCGCGCCATGCTACGCGTGCCAGGGCGCTGCTCAGCCGCCGTAGCCCGCCATCGCGAACCCTGCGAAGCCCACGGCCGCAAGCGGTACCGCGAGCGCCGACGCCGCTGCGCGGTGCCGCCACGACCGGCCCAGCAGCGCGATCAGGACCAGTCCGATCACCACCATGATGGCCGCCGTCGCGAGGTCGTCGGCCCGGTACTGCGCCTCCGTGCCCGGCAGCCGCCGCAGCAGCATCCCGGCCTCCGCGAAGAACACCGCCCCCAGTGCGGCGAGCCCCGCGAGCGCGCGCCAGCGCGTGTCCGATCGCGACCAGGCTCCGAACGTCCCGAACACGGTCCCGGCCAGCACGCCGAACGCCATCCACACCAGCGACGTCGGCGCCCACAGGTTGGCGAGGTCGTCGTGCTGGATGAGCGTCGCGGCCAGGTAGTAGGCCTCGACCGCCACTACCAGCAGCACCACGCCTGCGGCGGCCGGCCGCCAGCGGCCGGCGCGCACCCACGCGCCGACGGCGAACGCGCCGACCGCCCAGACCGCGCTCGAATTCGCGAGGTTGGCCCAGGGGTACGGGAGTTCGCGCTGCGCGATCAGGTCCACCGCCCCGAGCGCGACGCCTCCGGCGACGGCGACCGCCAGGATCAGTGGAAGCGGGCGCGGGGTTCGGGACTCTTCGGGCATGGGCGGAAGTATGCCATGGGGGTCGAGCCGCCCTCACCCGGGGGATACCCGGTATGCCCGCCCGGTCGGCGCGCTACTTGAGGAGCGTCGGCGCTTCGAGCACGAGGTCGGCGATCAGCGCTTGGACCCGCTGGTCGGCGCCGGTCGGCATCGGGCCCGCGTCGGCGCCGCAGAGTCCGGCGATGAGGAGGGAGCCGAGCGCCCAGTTCAGCTCGTCGGGGTCGGCGGCGGCGTGGCGGTCGTCGATGTTCCAGGTGAACGTGGCCTGCGTGTCGCCGTCGACGGAGTGGAACGAGTACGTCTGGTGCCCCAGGCCGCCGCCGGTGTGGCCGACGAAGACCTCGTCCGGGTCGCCGGGGCAGCCCGGGTTGAGGCCGACCAGGCCCAGCCCGTAGTACATGCCCTCGCCGCCGCCGACGAAGTCGGTCATCTGGGCGAGTCCCGCGCCGTCCAGGAGCGTGCCGTCGAGGAGGGCGTCGTAGAAGTCGTTGACGTCCTCCATAGTGGAGATCACTCCGCCGGCCGCCCACAGCTGGTCGCTGGAGAGCCGCGAGGTGTCGAAGTACGGGTCGTCGGGTTCGCCGGTCGTCATGTACGGCACCGGGTTCGCGCCCCGGATGCCCGCGGTGCCGTCCTTCGGCAGGTAGGTGTCGTCCAGGTCGGCCGGTTCGAAGACGCGCTCGTCGAGGACCTCGCGCAGCTCCCTGCCCGTGAGGTGCTCGACGAGCAGTCCCAGGGCCATGTAGCCGGTGTTCGAGTAGGAGAAGTCGGTGCCCGGTTCGAACAGCAGCGGGTCGGCGGTGCTCATCGCGATGAGTTCCTCTGGCGCGTAGTCGTTCCGGTAGTTCGCGTACACGTCGCTCATGTCGTTCTCGGCGAGCGAGGGGTAGAGGTGGAGGAAGTAGTCGCGCAGGCCGCCGGTGTGCTGCATGACCTGGCGGATGGTCGGCTCGCTTTCGTACGGGAGGAGCCCCGGCAGGTAGTCGCCGAGCGTCGCGTCGAGGTCGACCTCGCCTTCGGACTGGAGCTGGAGGAGCACCGCCGCGACCATCGACTTGGTGAGGCTGGCGATCCGGACCCGGTCGTCCTCGTCGACGGCGCCGCCGGATCCGTCGATCTTCCTGGGCCCCATGGCTTCGGACCAGACGTCGTCGCCGAGGCGCACCTCGGCGGTGATGGAGTGGTCCGCCGCGTCGTAGAGCTGCTGGAGCTTCCGGTCGAGCAGCGCCTCGTCGAGGGAGCCGGAGGGCGCCGCACTGGCGGAGGCGGGGAGGGCGATGAGGCTGAGCGCGAGGGCGCCCGCAATGGAGAGTGGTTTGCGCATGCCGCAACCGTATTGGCGCGCATTGTCCCGTACACCCGCAGAACGAACGAATTTCGCGTCGTACGACAGGCGGACGCCCGCGACGACCGCTCCCCCGGAAGACGGAGGGCCGCCGCGGGGACGGTCATCCCTTCAGCGACCCTTGGAGCAGGGCCGAGACGAACTTGCGCTGGAAGACCAGGAACACGATCAGCGTCGGCGTCAGGATCAGCAGCGATCCGGCGCACAGCAGCGGGATGTCCGTGCCGTACCGGCCTTGGAAGGCGCCCAGGGCACCCGCCATGGTCCGCTGGGCCGGGTCGGCCACGAGGACGATCGCGAGGAGGAACTGGTTCCACGTCCACAGGAACAGCAGGATGGCGAGCGACGAGATCGCCGGGACCGACAGCGGGATGTGGATGCGCCAGAACAGGTGCCACGTGGTGGCCCCGTCGACGCGCGCCGCTTCCGACAGCTCCTTCGGGATCGTCGCGAAGTTCGCGCGCATCCAGATGACCGCGAACGGCATGAACAGGCCGATCAGCGGCAGGATGATCGCCCACCGGGTGTTCAGGATCCCGAGGTCGCGGATCTGGAAGTACAGCGGCGTGATGATCCCTTCGAAGGGGAGCGTCAGGCCGAGGATGAACACGACGAACAGGGCCCGGGCGCCGGGCGGCCTGAGGTGCCCGAGGCCGAACCCGGCGAGGGTCGCCAGGAGCACCGCGGCGGGGACGACGCCCAGTTCGATGAGGACGCTGGAGCCGAGCAGGCGGAACATGTCCGCCGACTGGAAGGCGAGGGCGAAGTTCTCCCAGTGCGGGGCCTCCGGCCATTCGATGCCCCGCGGGTAGCTGCCCGGTTCGTGCAGGGCGGTGACGAAGATGCTGGCGAAGGGCAGCACCGTGACCAGCATCAGGACGACGAGGATGACGCGTCCGATGATCTTCTCCCGACGGGACACGATCATGACTCGCTCCCCCGCAGGAGGCGCTGGAGCGGCAGGACGACGGCGATCACCAGCGCCATCAGGACGATGCTGAACGCGGAGGCCGTGCCGATCTCGCGCTCGAAGAAGGCGAGGTAGAAGATCTGGAGGCCCGGCACGAGGGTGCTGTCGCCCGGTCCGCCCTGCGTGGCGACGTAGATGATGTCGAAGCTGGCGAGCGCGGAGATGACGGTGACCGTGACGCACACGGCGATCTCCTGGCGCACACCGGGAAGCGTGATCGAGAAGAACTCGCGCACGGGCCCCGCCCCGTCGATGCGCGCCGCCTCGTAGAGCGACGCGTCGATCCTCGTCATGCCCGCGAGGATGAGCACCAGGCACAGGCCCGTCTGCACCCACGCGCCGATGACCCCCACCGCAGGGAGGGCGGTGTCGAAGTCCCCCAGCCACGCCCGGGTGACGGCGTCCAGTCCCGCGGCCCGCAGGACCTGGTTGACGAGGCCGTCGCTCGACAGCTGCCAGCTCCAGATGATGCCGGCGGCGACCAGCGGGATCACCTGCGGGATGAACAGCACGGTCCGCGCGGCGGCCGCCAGCCGGCTCGCGGCGATGGACCTGATGAGGTTGGCGGCGAAGAGCGCGATCCCGACGGGGACGATGCTGAAGTACAGGATGAGTTCGAACGCGTTCAGGATCGCGCCCACGAGCTTGGGCTCGCTCAGCACCGCGACGTAGTTGTCGAAGCCCGCCCAGGTCGCCGTCGTGACGCCGTTCCAGTCGTAGAACGAGTACTGCGCCGAGGCGACGATGGGCCGGAGCACGAAGAACGCGTAGAAGAGGGCGGCCGGGGCGACCAGCGCGTAGGCGAGCAGGTGGCCGCCCGCGCGACGGCGCCGGGCGCGCCGGCCCGGAGCGGGCGGGCGCGAACGGGCGGCGCCGCCGAGTCCGGGCGTCGGCGCGGTGGACGCGGGCGTGGGCATCTAGTCTCCGACCTGCGATTCGTAGTCGGCCTGCACCGATTCGAGCAGGCCCGCGGGCGTCTGCTCTCCTGCGACCAGCTTCTGGAGGTTGGGGGTCCAGCTCTGGGCGTAGATCGCACCGGTGGCGTTGGCGATGAAGTCCATCGCCCCGTCCGCTTCGCTGATGGCCGCGCCCGCTGCGAGCGTCGCGGCGGTGACGGAGCCTTCGGCGACCTCGGGCATGACGCCGTCGGCGGGGCCCATCGGGTGCGAGCCGCCGGTCTCGACCTCGATGGTCCGCGCTTCCTCATCGGTCGCCGCCCAGTTCAGGAAGAACGCGGCGCACTCGGCGTGCTCGGCGGTGGCGGCGATCCCGTAGGTGGCCGGAGCGGACATGGCGCCGATCGCGCCGCCCGCCTCGATCGGGGGCATCAGGAAGAAGCCGGCGCCGCCGGGCATCTGCGCGTCGAGGTTGCCCGACTCCCAGTCCCCGTTGAACATGAACAGCGACTCGCCGTCGATGAACCGGCTCATCATCTGCGCGTAGTCGATCGAGTTGACGTCGTCCGCGAAGTAGCCTTCGTCGATCCACCCGGCGAGGTGCTCGGCGGCGGCGAGGTTCTCTGGCGTGTCGATGTCGGCGCCGGGCTTCTGGTAGATCCAGTCGTTGACGGCGGCCGTGTCGCCGTACGAGGCCATGAGCGCTTGGAGCGGGAAGGCGAGGCCCCCGGTGGCGCCGCCGTTGAACTGCGAGACGGGCGTGATGCCGGCGTCGCGGGCGGCGGCGAGGTAGCCGTCGAGCTCCGCGAGGGTCGCCGGGGGCTCGGTCATCCCGATCTGCGCCGCGAGCTCCTTGTTGTAGAACACGCCGGTCATCGAGTAGCCGAGGCCCATCGCGTAGAGCGGGCCGTCGCCGCGGCTCCCGTCCTCGTCGACGCGCATCTGCTCAAGCTGCGAGGCGGGCCATGCGTCCCAGCCGAACGCCTCCGCGTACGGGTCGAGGTCGAGGAGGAGCCCGTCGGAGGCGAGTTCGGACATCTGCGGCAGCCGCATGAGGTCCGGCGGGGAGTCCTGAAGGGTTCGCGGCGCGTTCTGCGTGATGACGGCGAACTGGTCTTCGCGGATGTCGAAGGTGACGTTCGGGTACTGGCGCGTGAACTCCTCGGCGAGCGCCCCGGGGAGGGGGAATCCGGTCTCGAAGTACGCGTCGAGCACGACCGCGTCCTCGCCGCAGGTCGGGTCGCCGGTCAGCCGGGTCGAGGCGTCGTCGGCGCCGTCGCTCCCGGGAGGGGCGCAGGCGGCGAGGGCGACGGCGGCCGAGAAGGCGACGCCCGAGACGGCCAGGGCGCGCCGACGGGTCTTCCTGATGCGAGACATCGTTGTCCCCTTTCATCCAGAGGGATCGGCGGAGGGCGCCGCCGTCGAGCTAAACCGAGTTAGCAACGCCTATACTGCGAGACGGAGCTGTGTTTTGTCAACTCCCCGGAGACCCCGGCGTACGGAAGGACCTCACGTGCACCAGAAGCGAGTCACCCTCGCCGACGTCGCCAAGGCCGCGGGCGTGTCCCGCACGACGGCATCGCTGGTCCTGTCGGACCGCGGCGACGAGCTGCGGATCTCCGAACCCGTCCAGCAGCGGGTGCGCCAGGTCGCCGCCGAGCTGGCGTACCGCCCCAACGCGGCGTCGCAGGTCCTCCGGACCGGCCTCAGCCGCACCTTCGGCTTCATCTCCGACACGGTGGCGACGTCGCAGCTCGCGGGCGACATGATCAAGGGCGCGCTCGAAGGCGCGCGCCGGCACGACCACATGCTCTTCATCGGCGAGTCCGAAGGGTCCGAGGACGAACAGGCCCGCCTCATCCAAGCCATGGTGGACCGGCAGGTCGACGGGATCGTCATCGCCTCCATGTTCACCCGCGAGCGACCCGTCCCCAGTGGAGTCGGCCGCCCCCTCGTGTTCCTCAACACCGTCCCCGCCGAGCCCCGGGCCCAGGTCCCCGTCGTCATACCCGACGAGATCGGCGCGGGCCGCGCCGCCGCGCGCGCGCTCCTCGACGCCGGCCACCGCAAGATCCACCTCATCGGCGCCGGCCCCACGCTCGACGACGTGCCGCCGCTGACCATCGCTGGGCGGGAGCGCCTGGAGGGCATCCTCCAGGAACTCGGCGGCGCCGGACTCGAACCCGCGAGCGGCCGGCGGTGCGGCATCTGGCTGCCCGAGGACGGCTGGCGGGCGACCGCGGCGCTCCTGCGGTCGGGGGTCGCCGACGGGGCGATCCTCTGCTTCAACGACCGCCTGGCCCTCGGCGCGTACCAGGCGATCCAGGAAGCCGGATTCCGCGTGCCCCAAGACTTCTCGGTGGTCTCCTTCGACGACCACCAGCTCGCGGGCTGGCTCCGGCCCGGCCTCACCACGGTCGCCCTCCCCCACTACGAGCTCGGACGGAGGGCCATCGATGCCCTGCTCGCCCCCGCGGCGGCCGCGGCCGGGGTCGAGCGCGTCCCGATGCCCCTCCGAGCCCGCGGCTCGATCGCCGCACCCGGAGCGGCCGCCGACGCTCACTGACCGCTGCAGGCCTTCGAGCACCTGCGCGGCATGGAGAATGGAACCGAGACCGCGTTCGGGGAACGCCGAATCCGCTTGCCGAGGCCCGGAGGAGAGCACCGCCAATGGAATCGATCGCCGCATTCCGCATCGACGTCCCGCAGGCCGCGCTCGACGACCTGCACGACCGCCTGCGCCTGACGCGCTGGCCCGCCGCCAGCCCCGAACCGGGCTGGGCGAGCGGCGTCCCGGTCCTGCACCTGCGCCGCCTCGCCGACCACTGGCTCCACGACTACGACTGGCGGACCCACGAAGCGTCCCTGAACGCGTTCCCCCAGGGCCTCACCGAGATCGACGGCCAGCGCATCCACTTCCTGCACGTGCGCTCGCCCGAGCCCGACGCGCTCCCGCTCGTGATCACCCACGGCTGGCCCGGATCGGTCGTCGAGTTCACGAAGATCCTCGGCCCGCTCACCGACCCGCGCGCACACGGCGGCGACCCCGCCGACGCGTTCCACGTCGTAGCCCCGTCCCTGCCCGGGTTCGCGTTCTCCACCCCGCTGTCCGCGCCCGACTGGGACCACGCCCGCATCGCCCGCGCCTGGCTCGCGCTCATGGACCGGCTCGGCTACGACCGGTTCGGCGCGCACGGCGGCGACACCGGCTCGAAGGTCTCCCCGGCCCTCGGGCGCCTCGCCCCCGACCGGGTCGTCGGCGTCCACATCAACGGCGGCCTCGAACTCCCGCCGCCGGACGACCCCGGCCTCGCGTCGCTCGCGGCCGACGAGCGCGCCCGGCTCGAATCGGTGCGGGACCTGGTGCGCCACGGCACCGGGTACGCGGACCTCCAGTCCACGAAGCCGCAGACGATCGCCTACGCGCTCAACGACTCCCCCGTCGGGCAGCTCGCGTGGGCCGTCGACAAGTTCCACGACTGGACCGACCCGGCGGCCCGGCTGCCCGAGCACGCCGTCGACGTCGACCAGCTGCTCACGAACGTCACCCTGTACTGGCTCACCGGCACCGGCGCGACCTCGGCGCACCAGTACCGGGCCGTCCGCGACGAGCCCGCGGCCCCGCGCTCGGACGTGCCCACCGGCGTCGCCGTCTTCCCGACCGACCCGGCGGTTCGCGGGCTCCTCGAACGCTCGCACCGGATCGTCCACTGGTCCGAGTTCGACCGCGGCGGGCACTTCGCGGCCATGGAGGCCCCCGACCTCCTCGTGCAGGACCTGCGCGAGTTCTACCGTCCCCTCCGCTGAGCCGCGGCGCCGTTGACGAAGCTGGACTCGTCCGGGGCCGGGAACGTCGCCACCGGGGCGATCTCACCCGAACGGCTCAGCGATCGCGCAGGAAAGCGTCGACCGCCGCCGCGGGTTCCTCTCCCGCGCTGAGGGAGTCAAGGTCCTTCTGGGTCGACCGGACAGTGGGGTGGTCGTCGCCGAGGACGCGGCGGCGGTCCTCGATGAGCGCTTCCAATGTGGCTTGAGCGGCGTCCCGGTCGCCGGCCTGCTTCTGGAGGCGACCGATGTTGTGGCGGGACTTGAAGGTGTAGGGGTGCTCGGGGCCCAGCACCTCGATCTGGACCGGGACGAGTCCGGCCAGCGCGGTCCAGGCCCGGCGCGGTTCACCGCATTCGCCGTACCAGCAGGCGAGGCTGGCGCGGGCGCGGAGTGTTCTGGCGTGCGACGGGCCGTGGACCGCCGCGATGTCGGGCACCAGCCGCTCCAGCATGGCGACGGCTTCGGTCCGCCGCCCGGACCTGCCCGTCCAGGTGGCGAGGTGGTAGCGGGCGTTGAGGGTGCCGGGGTGGCGGGCGCCGAAGACGCGGGTCCAGTCGGCGAGCAGGTGCTCGTATCCGTTGACGGCTGCCGCGAGGTCGCCGGTGCGCCCAAGCCAGCGGGCGAGGCTGGAGCGGACGGCCAAGGTGCTCGGATCGTCCGGACCGAGCTTGGCGCGGTACTCCGCTTCCAGCCTCCGGAGCACGTCGATCACGTACGCCCGGTCCCCGGCCCGGCCGCGCCACCGCGCGAGCCCGAAGCGGGCCTCCAGGGTGCCGGGATGGTCCGGCCCGAGGAGGCCGCGTTGTTCCGCAACCACTGCTTCGAGGGCGCGGGCGGCGCCGTGTTCGTCGCCGGATTCGCCGGCGCGCAGTGCCAGGCTGATGCGGATTTCAAACGTGAGCGGGTGCGTCGGCCCGAGGGCTGCACTGCATGACGGCAGCAGCCCGGCCAGTGTTCTGAACGCTCCTACGATGTCTCCGGACTCCTTCTGCCAGTGGGCAGTCCGCGCCCGTACCCTCATGACGTCCGCGTGCGCGCCGCCGAGGACCACTGTGGCGGCGTCGCCGAGCCATTCGAAGTAGGCCCGGGCCTGTTCGGTGCGGCCGTGGTCGCCGAGGCTGTCGCCGGCCCGGAAGAGCAGTTCGTGGACGCCGTCGCCGAGCAGTTCCGGTTCCGCGCTGCGCCACAGGTAGGCGACGTTCGAGCGCAGCATCGCAGTGAACGCGGAGTTGCGTTCGGGAACAGGCCAGGCTTGGAGGAGGCCATCCGCCGCGGCTAGGGCGGCCTCGGCCCGCTCGCTCGCAGGGGTCTCGTCGTAGACCGCACGTTGGACCAGGGCGTGGACGCGGATCACGTCGCCGTCGTACTCGATGAGGCTCATCTGTCGCAGCCGCCCGAGCAGGCGCCGTGCCGTCATCAAATCCGCTATGGATGAATGTACGGCGGCGACCGGGATTCCGTTGGGGTCGAGGAGGCTCAACACCCGCAGGAGTTTCGTGGCGGAGCCGGTCGGCCGCGACGAGTCGGCGAGTCCGATCGACAGCGACCACGCCGCGGCGACCGCCCGGTCGTGGCCGTCGGGCAGCGATTCGGGTCGCAGGTGCGCCAGCGCGATCGAGCGGTCGGCGAGCAGGCCGCGGTATTCGCCGCAGGTCATACCCGGCTGGTCGAGGACGAACGCGGCGGCCTGCGCGAGCGCCAGCGGGAGGTGACCGAGATCCGCGGCCAGGTCGCCGGCGCCGACAAGGCGCGCAGCGTCGCCGCCAAGGCGCTCGCGGAGGAACGCGAGGCTCTCGGACTCGGTGAACAGGTCGGCGGTGGCGCGGTCGCGTCCGGCCCCGTCGAGCGCAGCGTCGCGGCGGCGGGTGGTGACGACGACGCGCCCGTCCGGGTTCGGCGGAGGCCAGAGTCCATTGAGGTCGACCGGATCTTGCAGGTCGTCGAGGACCACGAGCCAGCGGCGCCCGAGGGGCCGGTCGAGCCAGGCGTGGAACTTGGCGGCGTTCGCCTCGATCTCGTCCGTGACGGCCTCCCCGACCTCGGCCGCGGCCTGCGCGTAGGCCGCGATGACCGCGTCGCGGGAGGCCGCGTTCACCCAGACGAGGAGGTCGACCGCGCCGCTGCGCCATTGACGGCGGGCGTAGGCCGCGGCGGCCTGGGTCTTCCCGGCGCCGCCCATGCCGGAGAGGATCAGGCAGTTCGCCTTGCCGCCCATGGTTTCCGAGAGCCGTTCGTCGAGCCGTCGATGCTGCCGGGCCGCCACCAGCTCCGGCACGGTGCCCACGCGGATCGGCGCCGAATCGGAGCACTTGTCACCGGACGCTAAACGGAACTCGCTGACATGTCCAATCTGGACGATATCGCGGACCTTGCCGTGGAACTCGTTCTCGAAGGCGGTCGCGGCAGGTCGCGGTCGTGCTCCATCGGGCTGCATGGGGTTCCTCCGAGTCGCGTCGGCCCTCCAATGCTACTGCCGCGGACCGGTGCCGCGCTCTCCTCGACCGCCTGTTGCGTCACAGGGAGAGGAGGTCCTCGGCGGCGCTCTTCCAAGTCCACTTCGCAGCGAGTTCGCGCTTCAGCCAATCGGCCCTCCTGAACGCGGCGTCCCGGTCTTCGAGCACAGCGGCGATCCGGTGGCCCCACCGGTCGGCGTCCTCGGTCGGGTCGGACGTCACCGGGACGACCGGACCTGTCGCTCCTGCGGGATAGACCACCCCGCTCAGCGATTGGCCCAGTCCGCTCTGGCCGCTGAGGAGGACCGGGGTGCCGGCTGTGATCCCCTCCAGGCCGACCAGGCCGTAGCCCTCGGCCGACGAGGGCATGAGGAGCAGGCTCGCCCGCAGCAGGTCGTGCCGCAGCGCGGACTGGTCGGTGGTGAAGGGCCGCACCGTCACCTGCATGGCCGCATCCCCGAGTTCGATGATGAGGCGTTCACGCAATGCCGCGCTCTCGCCGGGCGGGGCACCGCGCACGAGCAGTTCGATCTTCGGGGCGGCGGGGCCGCGCAGCCGCATGGCGTGGGCGAGTGCCTGCGCGGCGAGTCCGACCCCCTTGATCTCGTAGTCCTCGATCCTGCCCATGAGCAGCACTTGGTCCGGTCCGCCCGGTGGCGGGGTCCGCACGACGTCGAGATCAGTGTGGTCGAACCCGGGGTCCAGCCGCACGGGTTCGGGGACGCCGTCGTGCACTGACAGGTCGCGGCGCATCCGGGCATGAAGGCGCGGGCCCACCGCCACGGTCCGGTGCGCGCTGACGGCGAGGTCGAGTTCGAGCTCCGTGCGCGCCTGCGCCCGCACCCCGGCGTCGTCGGTCCGGCCTTCCTTCCACCATTCGATCTCGTCCGGGGCGACATGGACGACCTGAAGCCGCTTGGCCTCGCCGAAAAAGTCCTGGGTGAGGCCCAGCGCCTCGGGTCCGGTCACTCGGCCGTGCCCGATGACCAGGTCCGGCCGCCAGCCGTGGGGCAGCACCGGCTTGCGGAGCATGGCCTGCTGCGCGGTGCCTCCGGGAACCGGCCGGGCCTCGATCAGGATGACATCGTGCGCTGCGGCGTCCTCGTAGTCCTCCCGGCGCACCTCGGGCATCAGGCAGACGACGGACGCGCCCGCTGCGGCGAGGGCGATGCTCAGCGACCGGTTCATCGTGGCCAGGCCCCCGTGCGCGGAGCGCCACTCCTGCGCCACGATGAAGACCCGGACCGGACGGATTCCCGTCGCCAAGCTCGCAGTCTGCGAGTTCGATCGAGCGTTCATGCTGCCAGCATCCAGGTTTTCCGGTGGTATCCACATTATCCTCGATCGTCCGCACAGGTCCGGACAGCGCCGCGCGGGTCTCTACCATAGAAGGCGATCATCGTCAGCGAAACGACAATGTCCGGCCCGGACATCCGGCCCGGACATCCGCGCCCCCGGAGGTCCGATGGCCGAGAACCCCCCGGATGCTGAGCAGCGCGCGTTCAGGACGGCGATCGGCGAGGCCCTGGCCCGCATCGACCACGGCGAGCGTGGTGCCGCGGATCTGAGCGGCGTCTCCAGGGGCACGTGGTCGGACACGAAGAAGGGCAAGACCGTGCCCAAGCCGCCGACCTGGCAGAAGATGAAAGCATTGCTCCGGTCCAACCAGGTCCGGATGCCCGGAACCGACTGGGACGCCCTGTACTGGGCGGCCCGGAGCGAGAAGGACAAGCTTCTGAAGCAGCCCGGGCAGAAGCCGGCTCCCAGTCCCGGGCGGCACTTCCTTGGCGGACTGGACTCCATCCAGTCCTTCGCCCTTCCGATCGTCGACCGGCTCGGCCTGGTGCGGGACAAGGTCCCGGACTGGGACGAGGGCACCGGCCGCATCGTCTTCGCGATCGGTGAAGGGGGCCTCGGCAAGAGCATCCTCCTCAAGCAGGCGGCCGAGAAGCTGGCAGAACCCCGGAGGCCAGGCGGCGGAGTCGTCGTGGCCGTAGCATGCGGCCGCATCGGCTCCACCGAAGACCTGACCGAGGTGCAAGGGGCGGACGCGGCCTTCGCCCGCGCCGCCGCCGTTCCCGAGCCGGAGTCGGGCATCGTCAAGGCCCTGGAGCGCCTCCGCGACAAGCACGGCTCGGTGCATCTCCTCATCGACACCTTGGACGTGGTCGCCACCGAGCACACCGCCCACGCGCTCCGCGAGCTGCTCCGCCGGTGCGCCCGGCACGCCCGACTCTTCGCGACCTGCCGCAAGCGCGAGTACAGCGAGCTGTTCACACCGGACCCCGGCGCCCCCTGGAACGACGGCGAACCGCCCGCCCTCATCACGATGCCGGACCTCTCCGAGGACGAGATCGTGGAATGGGCCGAGCGGTACGTCTCGGAACTCGACCTGCCCCTCCCGCAACGGGAACGCTTCATCGGTTCGCTGTCGGACCCGGCCAGGGCCCGCACGATCAAGCGGATCTGCGCGGTCCCCCTCCGGCTCGCGATGACATGCCGCCTCTTCTCCGACAAGGGCCGCCTACCGGCCGACCTCACCATCACCGGTCTCTATGAGGCCTACTGGATTCAGCGGATCGCCCGCGACCGTCACAACATGAGGACATCGCGCTCGAAGCGGCAGGAAGGAGCCGCCTTCGCGCTCGCCGAACTCGTGCTCGACCTGAACCCTGATCGCCTGACGCTGGCCGTCGCACTCGACGGCTGGGACGCCAGCATAGGGGCGCTGGTCAGCGACGGCGTAGTGCTCGACCGCGGCGGACGCTACGAGTTCTTCCACCAGACCTTCGCCGAGTTCGCGATCGCGGTCCTCCTCGCCCAGCGGGCCGAGGACGCGAGACTCGTCCTCCTGCGTTCCGAACTCGACGACGCGAGCTCTCGCATGTGGCCGATCGCGCTCCACCTGATGCTGTTGCAGGAGACTCCGGAGAGCCGCCACGAGGAGCTGCTGCAGTACGTCCCGATCGACTCGCCTCTCGGGTCGCAGTACCACCTGCTGTCGGCCTCCACACGCGGCGTCCCGGAGCGCCTCGAAGCGGTCTTCGCGCAGATCGCCAGACGAGACGACGTGCTGATGCGGTCCATGGCGGGGCTCCTCGGAGACGCGCACCCGGATTGCGCCGAAGCGGCCCTGACCATCTGCATTTGGTTCCTCACCAGCCACAGTGATCGGTACCTCATCGACATCTCCCGCGCGATCGGTGCACTGCTCCTCCATCTGCCCCCCGAGCAGCAGCGCGACCGGTTGGCGACGACGCTCGATCTCATCGAGGACATCCGTCCCGGGATCCCTATGGACACGTGGGTGAACGTGCCGTACTACCTCGTCGAATACCTTTGCAAGGTCGAAATGGACTCGGCCCTGTTCAGTCTCCTCTGCAAGCGCTACGAACAGCTCGGCCCGCGGGGACAACGCGAGCTGCTCACGGCCGCATTGAAAAGCCGGGCAGCCGAGCCGAGTCGTATCGCGGTGCTGGCCGAACCGATGCTCTCGGCGAGTCCTCCCGACATCGGGTCCGCGGAGGGGGTCGAGCTGCTCCGCTGGTGCATGGACGACCCCGGCGTCCGCCAGAAATTCGGCTGGGGCGACTGGACCGTTCTCCTGGAGACCGAACTGCCCGACCCCTGGGACGCGATGCAGATCCGGCTGGTCCGCGAACTCTGCCGAGACGACGGAATCAGAGACGAACTCATGTCACTGGTGCTCTCGGACGCACCGGTCTCCTTTCCGAAACGCTGGACCAACACGGCGAAGTTCGTCGCCGACGACTTTCCTTCGGAGGTCGGCACGGCACTGGGAGGCATCCCCGGGGACGCCGGCCGCAGCGCCATCGGGAAGGCGCTGGCGCTCGCCAAGCATGTCAGCGGCGTTCTGCCGAAGCAGGACAGGCTGGCGCTCATCGAAGCGTTCATACCGCACACCAGCGCTGATCCCAGGCAGGTCTGGACCGCGCTGATCCAGCTCGCGGGAGCGGACGTCGACCTCCACGAGGAGCTGCTGGACTCGTTCTACAGGGCCGACCGGGAGATGCATCCGCTGCAAAGCGGCGAGAAGCCGAACGGCGATTGGACCGCCGTCCGGCTCAGTCCGATCGGAAGCTGGCTGCGAACCGCACCGGTGGAGTTCCTGTTCCGGCAACGGGAACGGTTCCGAACAATGCTCCCCGCCGCCGGAGGCGACGAGATGCTGCGGCGTGCCCGGTTCGAAGGCAGGATCGCACACCTGGACCAGCAGGCGCGCGCCTGGCTCTCGGACCAGATCATGAAGGGCACCAACGCCTCCGCCGCGCTGCGCGGCCTGGAGGAAGCCGATCGGACGGAGCAGGAACCGGACACCGCGACCACCGCATGGCGTTGCGCTCTGCTCCGAACCCCGCACACCGATGTCGCGATCAAGCTGGCGAACTTTCTCGCCGACCCCGACGCCACTCCAGGAACCCTCCTGTCAGGTCTTACGCTCGACACAGATGGCTCCGAGACTCCTCTCAGCGACCTCCTCACCGCGGCCGCCACCGGCCGGCTGAAGGCCGCACTCGACTCGGGTGAGCACACGAACCTCGTCAAAGCGCTCCTGTCCTTGGTGTTCCGCATCGACGAATCGCATCCGCTCGATCCTGAACTCGTCAAGGAGATCGTGACGGGCACGGCCGCTCCCGTCATACGGCTGAACGCCGAGCCGCGCCCCTTCTGGCCCGGTGAATCGGCGTCGGAGGCATCCACGAGCTTCGCCCGCTGGTCGACCTCGGTCAGGAAGATCGGTCTGATTCGACTGCCTTTCGAGGACATACGACCGACCGTGGAGTCCGTGCTCACCGGATGGGACTGCGCCGGGCTCGGGACGCCGAACCGGCGAAGGACCGCGAGCCTGATCCGCTCCGTCCTGGACCGGTCCCCCAATTTCGCGGCCTGGCTGGAGAAGCGTTTGTGGCCGGCCGCGACGTCGGCGACCAAACACGCCATCGCCGAGGCGATCGTCATCCATGAACGCGCGGTTCCGGGAAACCGCGCGCTGCGCCTGTCCCAGCGTGAGGACTGCCCGCACGACGTCAGGATGTTCATCCACAAGAAGCTGGAGACGCAGACCTGAAGGAACCCGACGGCGCCCGATACGGATTGACCAACAACTACGACGGCGAACCGCACTCGCCAACATGGGACCGGCTGACCGCCCTGATCGGACAACGGCTTCGCGCCGCCGGCCTCGACATCCCCCGACAATGAAGACCAGGAGCGGAGTTCGTGGACATCGTGGTGTCCTGGAAAACCACCGGACGCATGGGAAGTCTCACCCGACAAGGCGATCGCGCCGCCTCGCGGCACTTCGTACCGAGTGACGCGTCGTTATCATCAAGGGGCTGCCGGGGTCGCGGCCACGGCGGCGCTGTCCCGATCCGGAAGGTTGACGGCCGTGCTTGAATCCCTCCGTAGCCTGCGGCTGCGCGAACCCGTCGCGAACCTCCCGCCGACCTCAACACAAAGGTGACGTGTCGTCTTGTTCGAATCGACCCGCGTGACAGCGGAGGAGGTCGTCCGACGCATCGGCGACGGCATCCCCGCCATCGCCGAACGGAAGGTCGACCGGATCTTCACGGAGATCCCGGTGTACGCGGCCGGCGCCGTCGTGACCCGCGAGGTGGCCGTGCAGCACTGTACGGCCAACACCGTCAGCGCCTTCGACCAGCTGACCACCTGCCGGATCGACCTGTCCTCGCCGGCCAAGACCGGCCGCCAGCGCGTGCCTGGAACCAGCTTCCTCCGCAGTCCTGGAACTGACGCCCCGTACGTGCACGGCCCGAGACCGCAGGACCGTGACCTGCGGTGACCCACGGCCCCGTGAATTTCCGCCGCAGCGATGAATTCCGCCGCCGGCGCCGGTCTCACAGGTATGGATGCGAACTCAGTGGTGCTCCGGCACAGTCTGTCCCTCGACGGCTACGGCGCGGTGGCGCCCGGCGTGCCGGAGGACGTCCTCGTCGAGTACGACGAGGACGAGGAATTCATCGCCTACATGGGCGACCTGCTCGGCCGGGCCGGTGTGCACGCGATGGGCTCGAAGACGTACGGGGACATGGCGGGCTACTGGCCGTACCGGACCGGGCCCGAGGCGGACGCGATGAACCGGATCCCGAAGGTCGTCTTCTCCCGCCGGCCGATCGAGACCCCGTGGGACGCCACGACCGTCTGCTCCGGCGACCTGGCCGCCGAGATCGGCGATCTGAAGGAGCGGGGGGCCGGTCCGATCATGGTGCACGGCGGTGTCCGGTTCGCACAGGCGGTGGTCGCGGCCGACCTCGTCGACGAGTACCACCTGATGGTCGGGCCGGTCGCGTACGGCGCCGGTGGTCCGCTGTTCACCGCGTTCACCAGGCTGAAGCTGGTCGACGTGAGGTCCTTCCCGCGCGGCAATGTGGCGCTGATCTACGTCCGTCCCGACGCCGGGTGACCGCGCCGCCGCGGTCGGCGTTTTCTGCACCTACTACCTCTCCTCGCTGCTGCCGCTGTCGTGACGATGGCGCCGAGCCGTCGCCGGGTCAGGCCGCGTCCGGGACCGCTCCGGTGCGGGCGACCCGGCCGAGCCATTGCAAGGACGGCTTCGGTCGGCGCTCGAAGGTGTCGCGGTCCCAGGCGACGAGGCCGAACGTGGGGTCGTAGCTGCCCCATTCGTAGTTGTCGAGCAGGGACCAGTAGAGGTATCCGCGCACGTCGACACCGTCGTCCATGGCGGCTTTGACGCTCGCGAGGGCGTCGCGGGTGTGGTCGATGCGGCGGTCGTCGTCGCGGGTGGCGAAGCCGTTCTCGGTGACCAGGAGCGGGGTGCCCTTGCCGCGTTCCCAGCAGTGGCGCAGTTCTTCGCCGATGGACTGGGGCCAGTACTCCCAGCCGAGGAGGTTCGTCTCGGTGCCTTCGGCGAGCGGGACGGGCCCGTCGGGGCCGATGATGTTGCGGGAGTAGTTCTGGACGCCGATGACATCGTCGCCGACGGCGGCGTCGATGAAGAAGTCCTCGCGCGCATAGGCGTAGTCGCGCATCGCGTCCTCGGCGCCGGGGAGCGCTTGGAAGGCCTGGCCGCCGATGGTCCAGCCGGAGCGAACGTGTCCGGGTCCTGAGAGGACCTCGCGGGCGGCGCGGTGCGCGGCGGCGAGCGTCTCGGCCACGTGCATGTCGGGTTCGGGACGCTTCGCGAGGTGCATCTCGGCGGCCTCGAAGTCGCGGTGGGTCGCGATCATGTTGGGTTCGTTGATGGTGAAGACCCAGGTGACGTCGTCGAGCACGGGCAGGGTCGCTTCGGTGTAGCGGGCGAAGCGCTCGGCGGCGTCCGAAGCGCGCCAGGCGCCTTCGCGGGTGAACCAGATCGGGTTGGTGACGTGGTGGAGGGTGACCACGGGTTCGATGCCGCGGTCGCGGCAGGCGTCGACCATGCGGCGGTAGTGGTCGAGCTGGGCGCGGGAGTGGACGCCCGGCTCGGGTTCGATGCGGGCCCATTCGATGGAGAACCGGTAGGCGCCGAGGCCGGCGTCGGCGACGAGCGCGATGTCCTCGCCGTAGCGGTGGTAGGAGTCGGCGGCGTCGCCGCTGGGTTCGGGCAGGTCGGTGTCGGGCCGGTGCTCGCGCCGCCACCAGTCGGTGTTGGTGTTCGAGCCCTCGACCTGGTGGGCGGCGGTGGCGGTGCCCCAGATGAAGTCCGCGGGGAAACGGGTCATCCTTTGGTGCCTCCTTCGGCGAGTCCCGAGATGAACGAGCGCTGGTTGAGCAGGAAGACGGCGAGCACCGGAAGGGTGATGAGGATGGCCCCGGCCATGAGCGGTCCGTATTGGACGTTGCCGGTGGCGTTGAACTGGACGAGGGCGAGTTGCACCGTGTAGTGCTCCTGGGAGGTCGTGGTCACCAGCGGCCACAGGAAGTCGTCCCAGGTGCCGGTGAAGGAGAAGATCGCGACGACCGCGATGAGCGGACGCGCGAGCGGCAGGTAGACGCGCCAGTAGATGCGCCACTCCCCCGCGCCGTCGAGGCGGGCGGCCTCGGCGAGTTCGGAGCCCATGCCCGCGAAGTACTGGCGGGAGAGGAACACGTTCATCGCGCCGACCAGGTGCGGGATGGTGACGACCGCGAGGGTGTCGAGCAGGCCGGTGCCGCCCGATCCGAAGAGGTCGTTGCCGCCGGCGAGCGGGAACGTCTTCGCCATGAGGAACAGCGGGATGAGGGTGACCGACACCGGGATCGCGGTGGTGGCGACGATGACCAGGAGGACGACGCCGGAGCCGGGGAACTTCAGCCGCGCGAAGGCGTACCCCGCGAGGGGCGCGACGAGGCAGTTCGCGGCGACGCACACGAGTGCGACGACGAGCGAGTTGCCCAGGGCGCGAAGCAGGTCGATCTGGGTGAGCGCTGCTTCGAAGTTCGCGGTGGTCGGGTTGTCGGGGATGAGGCTGATCGACCCGAAGGCCTGCTCGGCGGGGGTGAACGCGATGGAGGCCATCCACGCGAACGGGACGAGCACGAGGATCGCGGCGACGGCGATGAGTGCGATGCGGGTGGCGGCGGCCATGCGGCGGCCCCCGTCGATCGTGCGGGCCGTCATCGCTGCCTCCCCAGGATGCCGCGTACCGAGACCAGGGAGAACCCGGCGATGAAGGCGAACAGGACGAACGCCATGGCCGAGGAGGAGCCGAACTGGTTGTACTGGAACGCGGAGGTGTAGATCAGGTAGTTCACGGTGGTGGTCGAGCCGAGGGGGCCGCCCTGGGTGAGGACGTAGATCTCGGCGAAGCTCTGGGCGAGGTAGATGATGTCCATGGCGACGACGAACACCAGGATCGGGCGCAGGCCGGGGACGGTGACGTACCGGAACCGCTGCCAGGGGCCCGCGCCGTCGACCCGCGCGGCCTCGTAGAGCTCGCGCGGGATCGACTGGAGCCCGGCGAGGATGAGGACCATGTTGGAGCCCAGGGCTTTCCACACGCGCATGGCCGCGGCGGCGGCCAGCGCGGTGGACTCGTCGTGGAGCAGGTCCTGCGCGGGCAGGCCCGCCAGGCCGAGCAGTTCGTTGAGCAGCCCGTGCTGGGAGTAGATCCACAGCCAGACCATGGACACGGCGGTGAGCGAGACGATGTTCGGGATGTAGAGGGCGGCGCGGACGGCGCCGACGCCGCGGAAGGGCCGGTCGACCAGGAGTGCGAGCGCGGTCGCGAGGACCACGGTGGCGGGCAGGACCATCAGGACGAACAGGCCGGTGACGCCGAGGGCCTTGCCGAACTGCGGCTGCGTGAACAGGTCGGCGTAGTTGCGCAGGCCGACCCATTCGGGCAGTCCCCGGTGGAGGGGGTTGTACTCGGTGAAGCTGATCCCGAGGCCGTAGACGACCGGGACGAGGCTGAAGACCAGGATGAACGCCGTGGCGGGGGCGACCATGGCGAGGCCGGTCAGCTGGAGGCGGGTCCACCGCCGGCGCCTGGTTCGGGGCGCCGGCGGGCGGAGCGTGCTGGGCGGTGCCGTCGTCACCGGCTGCTCTCCAGGACGTCGTCGACGGCGGCGGCCATGTCCGCGAGGACCTCGTCGGTGGGGGCCTTCTGGTTGAGGGCTTCTTCGAGGTGGGCGTCCATGGTGTCGCGGGCCTGGACCCAGCCGGGGACGTTCGGGTTGGGCACGAAGTAGGGCGCGGCGTCGAGGAACGCGGGGAGCACCGGCGACTCGGCGACGTACCCGGAGTCGGCCGCGGAGGCGCGCACGGGGATGCCGCCGAAGGAGGCGACGTACTCCTGGTTGACGTCGGCGCCGGTCATGTACTCGATGAACTGCCAGGCGAGGTCTTTCACGTGGGAGTCGGCGTTGATCATCAGGCCGGGTCCGGCGCCGCCGAACGCGGCGGGCGTGTCGCTGTCCTCGAAGCGCAGCGGCTGCATGATGCCGAGGTCGAGGTCGGGTGCTTCGGCCGCGAGCTTGGAGATGGCGTTGGCCGACAGGAGCGTGATCGAGGCGGTGTCGGTCACCAGCGGCTGCTGCGCGGTCGGGTTGGCGGAGTAGGTGACGCCGAGCCCGGTCGCGACGGCGTCGTCGCCGTTGAAGAGGTCCACGTAGTAGTCGAGGGCTTCTCGGCCTTCGGGGGTGTCGAAGGCGGCGGTGAGGTCGGCGGTGTCGACCAGTTCGCCGCCGGCGCCGGCGATGAGGGTCGCGAAGGACTGCTGGCGTCCGATGGGGTCGGTCGCCAGGAGCAGGCCGGAGCGGGTGATCGCGCCGTCGCCGTCGCGAACGGTGAGCTGCGCTGCGGCATCCCGGACGGCTTCCCAGGTGGTGGGCGGGCTGTCGGGGTCGAGTCCGGCTGCGGCGAAGTCGGACCGGTCGTAGGCGAGCGCCCAGCCCTGCATCTGGAGCGGGACGAGATACTGCTCGCCGTCGACCTGGCCGCCGGGAAGCGCGGTGGCGAGATCGTCGAGGTCGGCCTGGTCGAGGCCGTCGACGTAGTCCTGGAGGGGTTCGAGGCGGTCGTTGGCGACGAAGTCGGCGACGGCGGCGGGGCCGTGCCCGAACACGTCGGGGGCGGTCCCGGCCGCGAACGCGGCGGTGAGCTTGTTGCTGAGGTCGGCGTAGTCGACGTAGGTGACCTCGACCTCGGCTCCGGTCTGCTCCTCGAAGGCCGGGACGAGCGTGTCCTCGACGAGCGCGGACTCGGCCGGATCGGTGCCGGGGAACCAGACGGTGAGCTGGTTGGAGCCGGTCTGCTCGGCGGTGCCGCCGCCCATGCCGCAGGCGGCGAGGGCCGCGGTGAGGGCGATCGCGGCGGTGCCGACGGCGATACGCCGGTGGTGTGAGACTGCCATTGTCTCGCTCCTTCGTGCTAGGGGTTGCTCTAGTTTCGGATGGTTCGGGCGTATTCGGGCCAGGACAGGTGGAATCCAAGCCGGTCGGTGAGGCGTCGCTGCAGGTCGGCCAGCCGGGTCGGGTCGTTGCGGATGCCGCGCGGGGTGGCGGCGGTGTCGAGGGCGAAGGCGGCGGTCGCGCCGGCGGCTTCGCCGATGTTCCATTCGACCGGGTGGAGCCGGTAGCAGCCGTTCGTGATGTGCGTGGTGCCGATGTTCTTGGCGCCGGCGAGAAGGTTCTCGACGCGGCGCGGGATGAGGGCCCCGAGCGGGATCTGGAACGGGTAGCTGGAGACGTCCACATAGGTGCGCGGATTGCCGTCCCGGCCGGTGGACGGGTGCAGGTCGATCCGGTAGGAGCCGGTGCCGACGGTGTCGGCGAAGGGCTCGGCGCCGTCGGGCAGCCCGGCCGCCTCGCGGGCCTCGACGCCGACGTGCTGTTCGAGCACGCGCGTCTCGGCCAGGAGCCGGCGGGATTCGCGGATGTAGGGGCGCATGGCGAAGCCGTCGCGGGTGCCGGTGATGTCGGGGCGCGGCCGCAGTCCGGGGTAGCCGGTGCCGCCGTCGAGGGTGGGGGCCTCGGTCTGCATCCAGTACAGGAACGAGCGGGCCTGCTCCTTCGCCGCGCGTTCGGCGGCGAGCCTCATGTCGGTGTCGACGCCCAGGAGCGGGCCGAGGAAGTAGTCGATCTGCGGCCAGTTGACGACGGTGACGTCGGAGCCGTAGCGCCCGTCGGGGTAGTGGCCGACCGAGAAGACGCGGCGGAAGTTCCACCGGTCGCGGGCGCGGGCGCCGCGAGGGGAGGCGGCGGTGGCGAACAGGCCCTCGGTGCGGGTCTCCAGGGTCGTGGGGAGGACATCGGTCCAGCTGAACAGCTCGCCGGGCCAGAACTCGGGGACGTAGGACCGCCAGAACGGGTAGCCCTCCGGCTTGTCGATGGTGTGGTCCTCGCCGGGGCGGTAGTCCATGGCGAAGCACCAGGAGACGGCCTGCTGGTCGAGCGGGGCGGCGTCGCCGTCGACGGCGTGCAGCTCGCCGGTGTCCGACCGGGACTCGGCGCCGATGATGTGCTCAACGCCGGCGAGGTCGAGCAGGTCGCCCAGTTCGGTGGCGTCGATGAAGTACGGGGCCGAGACGACCGAGTACTCGCCCGCCTCGCGGTCGATGACCGTCACCGACAGGAGGCGGTCGCCCTCGGTCTCGGCTGACGCCGGGAAGTGGTCGGTGAGGACGGTGAGGCGTCCGTCGATCCGGTGGGGCGCCAGCATCTCGTCGAGGACGGCCAGGGAGACGCGGGGCTCGTGGGTGAGCTCGCTGACGCCGCCGACGCCGGGGTTGAGCCGGCCGTCGGCGAGCGATTCGGGCCGCAGCGGGTAGTTGCGCCGGTAGTAGTCGCGGACGCGGTCGCGGTACTGGGCGTAGGACCGGGTGCGGCCGACGGACTCGATCCACGGGTGCTCGTCGGGGGGCACGAGCTGGTTCGTCGACTGGCCGCCGAGCCACGGCGACTCCTCGGTGAGGACGACGCGCTTGCCCGCGGCGAGGGCGGCGAGGGCCGCTGCGACCCCTCCGAGCCCGCCGCCGATGACGGCGACGTCTGCCTGGTATTCGTTCAACATTGCTCCTTAGCGGTGATGCCGACCATGATAATAGCGCATTACGTATTGCGCTACAAGCGGCTGTCGTATCGTTGCCGCGCAGCTCCGGCGGGTCGCCGCCGGGTGCGGAGAAATCGATGCGCCGCAAGGTAATGCGCACAGGGTGATGCGAGTTGCTAGGCTCGCGAGGAGCCCGGACCGAGGGCGAAGCGGACGAACGAGCAGGGAGCGGGCATGGCAACCACGGCGAAAGGCAGCGGGCGGCGGAAGGTCACGCAGGCCGATGTCGCCAAGCACGCCGGCGTCTCCCCTGCGATCGTCTCGGCGGTCCTCAACAATCGCCAGTACGGCAACATCCGCATCTCGGACCGCACCAGGCAGCGGGTCCTCGATGCCGTCCGCGAACTCGACTACTCCCCCAACCTCGCCGCGCGCAACCTCGCCGGCGGGTCGAACCGACTCATCGGGGTCTTCTCCTGGCAGCGACTGTTCCCGCTGGTCCAGGAGGACTTCTTCTACGAGTTCCTGGTCGGCGTCGAGGAGGCCTCGGAACAGGCCGGGTACAACCTGCTCATGCTCACGGCCGCCAAGAACGCGGCCGGGGAGCGCTCGGTGTTCCCCGGCGGCGCCAACGGCCTCCAACTGGCCGACGGCGGGATACTGCTGGGCTGGGGCGAGAAGCACGACGAGATCCGCCGGCTCGACACCGAGCGCTACCCGTTCGTGTTCATCGGCGAGCGCGACATCGCCGACGTGCCGATGTCCTTCGTGGCCGCCGACTACCGGGGCGCCGTGGCCGGCATCGTCGACCGCCTCGCCGGACTCGGGCACCGCCGCATCGGGATGGTGGAGGACACCGGAGCCGAGGAGCCGGTGCCGGGCCGCAGAGCCGGGTTCGCCGAAGGCGCCGCCCGCAACGGGATCGATCCCGCCGTGGCCGCGCTCGGCGACGGCCCGACCGGCTCCGAGCGGCTGGAGGGGCCCGGCGCCGCCGTCGACTGGATGACCGAACGCGGCCTGACGGCCCTGGTGGTGGAGAAGTCCCTGGACGCGGTCGCGATCCGCGAGGCGGCCGCCGGGCGGGCCCTGGCGGCGCCGCGGGACTACTCGCTCGTCGGGCTGAGCGGGACACCCGAGCTGCCGGGGGTCGCCGAGATCAGCGAGCTGTCGATCCCGCGCCGCGAGATGGGCCGCAAGTCGGTCGACCTGCTGGTGCAGCTGCTGGCAGACCCGGACGCGGCGCCGGTGCGGGCCCGCCTGGAATGCGGTCTGCGCGAGGCGGAGACGATCGGCGCCGCGAGGTAGAAGGCCGGGTGCGGCGGTCCGCGGACGCACCGGCGGCCGACCGCCGGGGAAGCACGGCGGCCCCGCCGAGGCGGGGCCGCCGTTCGCTAGCAGTGGTTCGGATTGCCTCTGCCACAGTGGTTTCCATGGCCGTTCCCGCCCCGGTCCCGCTCCGCGCTCCACGCGCCGCGGGTCGGGGGCACGCCCGGGACGACCGGGTTCCCCCAGTAGTCGCGGCCGCCGTTCGGGGCCAGGCCGCCGATGACGGTGCCGTCGGCGGTCTCGACGATCACGCCGGTCCCGATGGCGGGAGAGCCCTCTTGCAGCGCGTACCCGTCGAGCGACGGCCGCTCGTAGGAGCCGCCGACGGGCGTGTTCGTGGTGCCGGTGCCCGGCGCGGCGAGCAGCGGGTCCTCGGTGGACTTGTTCGGATCCGCGGGCTCGCCCGCGGAGTGGACGCCGTAGATCGTGTTGGAGTCGAACACGACCCCCTGCATCGACAGTCCCTGGTCCTGGAAGTTCCACGGACCGGCGCTGTCGAGGTGGAACACGTTGTTGTAGAACGACGCCGAGGTCGGATAGGTGTCGTTCCAGGCCCAGAAGTCCACCGGTCGGGCGTTGATGCCCGGGCCCTGGTAGACGGTGTTGTTGTAGATCAGGGCGCCGTCCGAGTAGCCGGAGAACATGAACGAGCGGGCGCGGTCGTTCTGGCTGATGTTGTAGCGCACCACCGCGTCCTGGGAGCGGACGCCGCCGCCGGGCGATTCCGGGTCGCTGCCCTGGCCCGGCGAGCAGAACAGGATGAACCCGCCGTCGTTGTCGTGCGAGTAGTTGTACTGGTAGATCGTGCCGGTCTGGCCGTAGTCGACGTCGTAGCCCTGGCCGTCATGGGTGGTGTGGCCGCCGAACGCCTCGTTGAACTGGAAGACCGTGTCGTCGGCGTTCCAGGCCCAGATGCCGGCGCTGGCGCCGCCGCTGCGGAGGTTGAAGCCGTCCACGGTGTTCCGCTCGACCAGGGCCCCCTGGGTGACCTGCGGGAGGATGCCGTCCCCGGCGACATCGGCGACGTAGTTGTCGCGGATGACGACGTCGGTGCTCGGATACCAGGGCGACAGTCCCTTCTCGACGGCGTCGGCGAGGTCGCCGAGGTGGTCGATGTCGGGGCGCAGGTTCTGCCGGGAGTTGGTGACGATGCCCTGCCGGTTCGTGTCGTGCACGTAGTTGCCCTCGACGAGGAGGCCGTCGTAGTTGGAGGGCACGGCCGCGTCGGGTGACTTGAGCATGACGGTGAAGACGATGCCGGCGCCGCCCCAGTAGGTCTTGGCGGCCTTGTCGCCGAGGACGTGGTGGACCTCGTTGTCGAGCACCTGTATCCCCGAGAGCGTCCCGGCGTTGTCGTTCATGACCATGATGCCGCTGCGCAGCTTCGCGTCGCCGTTCAGGTCGGTCCAGCCTGCCGCGTGGTTGGCGACCTCTAGGTCCCGGATCGTCCAGTGCTCCTGGTCGGCGAGGTAGACGGTGGTGTAGAACTCCTGGGTGTAGGGCTCCAGGTGGCTGTCCTCGCCCTTGACGAGGTTGTAGGTGTCCATCTCGACGCTCGCGTCCTGGGCGTTGAGGTACGGGCGGTCCTCGCCGCCGTACTTGCCGAGGGTGATCGGGGCGCCTTCCTCACCGGAGCCGCGGGGGTGGAGCACGGTGCCCTCCCAGGAGTCCCCGGCCTTGAGGAGGATCTCGTCGCCGGCGGCGAACGTGCTGGCATTGAGCTTTTCGAGGCTCTCCCAGGGGGTCTCGGGACTCAGGCCGTCATTGCCGTCGTCCCCTTCGGAGCTGGAGACGTAGTAGGCGGTGTCGCCCGGGGAGGCGATCCCGTCCGGCGGCGGCGGATCGAAGGCCCGGACCGCGTCCTCCAGCGCCGCGGCCGCGGCGGCCACGTCGGCATCGGGCAGCCCGAAGTCCCAGTACGCGGCGTCCGCCTCCGCGAGCGCGGTCTGGAGCGAGTCCCAGGCGGCGGAGCCGTCGTCGGGGATCGTCGCGGCCTCCAGGGAGAGGTCCTGGATGTCGGAGCGGGCCCCGGAGAGCTCGTAGAGGCGCACGTCGTCGAGGTGGCCTGAGCCGGTGCCGGCGTTCTGCGCGAGGAGCCCGACCTGGGTGCGGCCGTCGCCGGTGGTGAAGGGGATGCCGAAGCGGGTCCACTCGGCCGACTCGGCGTAGGACTTCTCGGCCTCGACGACGCCGGGGTGGGACGCGTCGAAGTACCGGAGCCCCACGAAGAAGGACTCGGCGTCGTCGCTGCGGTAGCGGCCGGTGGCGAGGTAGTCCTGGCCGGAGGCGAGCCCCTGGACGGTCTGGGCGAGGCTGGCGCCCGCCGGGAGGACGGCGTGGTGCGCGCCTTCGAAGGACCCGGTGGCGGCGACGGTCGCACCGCCCGCGGGCCAGGGCGTCCACGACGCGGTGGTGCCGGTTTCGAAGCCGCCGTTGAGGACGAGGTTCGCGGGCGCGGCGGGCGCCGGGGCGGCGAGGGCCGCGACGGCGGTCGCCGCCGCGGCGGCGGTCACGAGCGCCCGGCGGATCGCCGGTCGTATGGGTCTCACTGGTTCTCCTTGGTGCGGTTGTCGGTCGGGTGGTCAGCCGAGGAGCGGCAGGACCGCGTCCGCCGTCTCGATCCCGGCGTCGGCGACGAGGCCGTCGAGGTGCAGCTCGAAGGCCTCGTCCTGGAAGCGGAGGACGAGTTCCGGCCGGACCTCGTCGAGGGGCAGGAAACCGCCGTCGTCGCGGCGCTCGCAGTGGAGGACCAGGAGCCCGCCGGCGAGGTCGTCGGTGACGAGGGCGGTCTCACCGACGGCGAGCGCGTCGGCGGCGATGAAGAGGGAGCTCTGGTATTTCGACAGGTCGTAGGCGTTCGCGTCGTCGATCGCGAGCGGATGGGCGTCGAGCAGCGCCGCATCGGCGGCATGGTCGGCGGCGACCTCGGCCCACGGCTCGCCCGCCGCGGTGCGGGCGAGGACGTCGTCGGCGGCGGCGGACCCGGCCGCGGAGGTCTCGAAGCGCAGGACCTGGAGGCCGATGGCGTCCTGGCCGCGCGCGTACTCGTCCTTGCTGCGCTCGTAGAAGTCCGCGAGCTCGTCCTCGGTGGGGCCGAGGGCGCCTTCGGCCGCGAGCGCGTTGAGCAGTGCGTCCCGGACGGAGCTCTCGGTGTAGGCCAGGTACGTCTCGGCGTCGTGCTCGGCGACCCCGTAGACCGCCCGGCCCTCGGCGATGGCGGCTTCGCGTTCGCCGTTGCCGCATGCGAGGCCGCGGAGGAGGTCGCCGTACTCGACCGCCGACGTGAGGCCGCGCTCGAAGGCCTCGACCTGCGCGGCCTTGAAGCGTATGAGGGCGTCCAGGGCCGTGCGCGCCTCGGCTTCGGTGCCGATCGGGAAGGCGTTCGCGTCGGCGTAGGCGGCGAGTTCGGCCGCGGTGACCGGGTGCCCGTCGACGGACGCGACCGCCGCCGACTCGTCCGGCGCGGCGTCGGCGCAGCCGCCCGGCGTCGGCTCGGGCGCGGCGGGCGGCTCGGCCTCGGGGCTGCAGGCCGCGAGGGCCAGGGCGGCCGCGAAGACGCAGCCGATGGTGATGAACGCCCTGGTGAAGGGGCGCGCCTCATTGCGCACGACGTCCACTGCCCGCTCCTTCGCGACTGGTTCCGTCCTTCGACGAGGATTGATAGTATCGCATTAGTTAATGCGCTATGCAAGCCTGCTGCGCTGCACGCCCCGTCGGCGACGACGGCGGACCGGAGGGATCGGGAGGCCCGTCTGCGCCCGGTCGGGGCGGCTCGGCGCGGCCCGCAGCCGCCTCCGTGACCGGACCTTCCGGTAGGAACCGGCACCGGCGGACATAGGATGCTGAGCAATCCGCCCCTCCCCGAAGGGAACCGATCCCCATGGCCCGCCGCACCACACCCGCACTCGCCCTGACCAACGCGCTCATGGCACCGGTGGCGCGCTCGCGCCGCGACCCCGACGCCGCATGGGACAAGGCGGTGGCCGCCGCGCAGCGCGAAGCCGGCGTCGAAGCCGACAAGTCCGATCAGGACTGGATCGAGGAGTTCCGGTTCCTGCTCGGATGCGTCGCCGATGTCCCCGGGCTCACGCCCATCGGCTGGATCAGCAGCCTCAACGACGCCCGGCAGCGCCTCGTGACCCGCCTGCGCGTGCGAAGGCTGCACCAGGAGCACCCCGGGATCGGCGCCGAGCCGATCGAGCGGCCCGTCTTCGTCGTGGGCCTGCCCCGCACCGCCACGACCCTCGCCCACCGCATCCTCGCCGCCGCACCCGCCCACCGCGGACCGCTGCGCTGGGAGATGGCCCACCCCGACCTGCCGGTCGCGCCCGAGGTCGAGCGCCAGCGCGTCAAGCTCGCCGAGAAGGCCAAGGTGGTCACCAAGTGGGCCCCCGACTTCGACATCGTCCACCCGGTCGAGGCGACCAAGGCCGAGGAGAGCATCCTCCTGCTCCCCCAGGGCATGTACCACGTCCTGTACCACTCGCCGATGCCGAAGTACCAGCGCTGGCTCGGCGAACGCGACGCCGCGCCGGACTACCGGTACCTCAAGGAGGTCCTCCAGGTCCTCCAGCACGGGCGCGAGCGCCGCCGCTGGATCCTGAAGAACCCCTTGGACCTCGGGGAGATGGCTACGATCAAGCAGGTGTTCCCCGACGCGGTGTTCGTGTGGACCCACCGGGACCCGATCACGGTCATGGGCTCGCTGTGCTCCCTCATCGACCTGTCGTACTCGCTGTTCCTCAAGCAGATCGACCGGCCCGCCATCGGCAGGCTGGCGCTGGAGGTCATGTCCGAGACCGTCGAGCGCGGCCGCACCTGGCGGCAGGACCACCGCGAGAGCATCGTGGACGTGCCGTACCACCGGCTCAACGCCGACCCCGACAAGTACGTGCCGGAACTGTACCGGCGGCTCGGCGCGACGTGGAGCGACACCGACGCGGCGCACCTCGCGGCCGCACTCGCACGCCCGGCCACCGACCGCAGGCACGAGTACTCGATCCGCCAGTTCGACCTCACCGAGGACGACATCGAGGCCGCGTTCGGCGACTACACCGCTTGGGTCGTGACCCTCAACAGCTGAGCAGGAGCGGCCCGGCCGCGAGCACGGCCGGCGGCCGGCGCGGTCCGGGCCCGATAGTCTCTGAGGACGACAGGGGGGCGGACAGGGACATGGCGAAGCGGGCAGCGGGCGAACAGGTCACGATCAGGAACCCGATCGAGCGCGCCTCCTGGGCCTGGGCCGGGATCGGCCTGGCGGTCGCGGTCGGGACGGTCCTGTGGATGATCGCGGCGGGCGGCGAGACGATCATGGTCCGCGACCGCTACGTCTGGATGTACGAGACCGAGGCGTACGCCTGGCAGCCGCCGCTCTACCTCGGCCTCGCCCTCCTCGGCTACCCGCTGGTCCGCAGCCTCATGCTCCTGCGCCCGCTCCCCGCCGCCCGCCTCGACCCCGCCGGGATCACCCTCCTGGACGGCGCGAAGGTCCGCGCGAAATGGGCCGAGGTCGACCGCGTCGTGCTGTGGCGCCAACGCGCCAAGCGCTTCGGCGTCGAGTCCTGGGCCCCTCGGATCGGCGTCGTCCGGCGCGGCGAGCGCACCGACAACTTCCGCAGGGCCGCCGAAGCGCGGCACTGGACGGCCGCCGACCTCCGCGACAACGGCGTCCCCGCCTGGCTCCCCGGCGGCATCCACAAGTGCAGCGCCCGCCTCCACCCCGCCCGCGCCGGGGTGCTCGCCGCCGCCGTCGCCCGGTTCGCCCCCGATGTCGCGGTCGTCGACGAACGCGAACCCGATGGCCCCGCTCCCGTCCCACCGGTCTGAAGCCCGTCAGCCTCGGCGTGCTGCTCGCGGCGCGGGGTGCGATTGGGCGTCGCGTCTATTATGTCCCCATGGCCGACCGAGCGTTCGACGCCCGAACCAACCTCCGGTCGCTCCGGCTGCGAGCGGTGATGACGCAGGAGGAGCTCGCCGCCAAAGCCGGTCTGGGCATTCGCACCGTCAGGGACATCGAATCCGGGAGGGTCCGGCCGCAGCCGAAGACGCTGCGGCTGCTCACCGAGGCCCTGGGGCTGGGGGCGGCGGACCGGGGCCGACTCTCCGACGAGCTGCGGCGGACCGACCCTGTGCCGCGCGAACTGCCGATGGCGCTGGCGGCCTTCGCCGGGCGCGGGCCGCAAATGGACGCGCTGTTCGCCGCGGTGGACGAAGGCGCCGCCGTCGTCGCAATCCACGGCATGGCCGGAGTCGGGAAGACCTCGCTGGCGGTGCGGGCCGCCCACGCGCTCGCCCCCCGGTTCCCGGACGGGCAGGTGTTCGTGGACCTCCACGGTTTCACGCACCCGGCCGGGCCGCGCCGCGGCATCGAGTCCGTGCTGACGCGCGTCCTGCGGAGCCTCCACGGCGCCGACCGGCCGCTGCCCTCAGATCTCGACGAGCTCACCTCCCGGTACCGCAGCGCCGTCGCCGACCGCCGAGTGCTCCTGGTGTTCGACAACGCGGCGGGCGCAGAGCAGCTGGGGGCGCTGCTGCCGGGCGTCCCCGGCAGTCTCGTGCTCGCGACGAGCCGGCACGACCTCTCCCCGCTGGCGGGCGCGTACACGATGGCGCTGGAGCCGCCGGCCATGCGCGACGCGGTGGCCATGCTCAGCGCGGCCGTCGCCGATCGGATCACCGACGAAGAGGCCGTCGCGATCGCCGAGCGCTGCGGGAGCCTCCCCCTGGCGATGGGCCTGGCGGCCGCACGGCTGCGCAGCCGCCCGCAGTGGCGGGTCGAAGACCTGCTGATACGCCTCGCCGGACACGGCCTGCTCGACGAGTTCGGTATGGGACACCAGGGCGTCGCCGGGGCCCTGCGCGGTTCGTACGTCGAACTCGACCCCGCGCACCGGCGCCTGTTCCGGCGCCTGGGCCTCGCCCCCGGCGACGATGTCGACGTGCACGCGGCCGCAGCGCTGTGCGAGGCGGACGCGGAGCGGACGGCCGCCATGCTGGAAGCGCTTGTGGACGTGCACTTGGTGGAGACCCGCGCGCCGGGCCGGTACCGGCTGCACGACCTGGTGCGGCAGTTCGCGGCCGGGCTCGCGGCCGCGGAGGAGACCGAGGCCGACCGCGACGGCGTCCTCCGGCGCCTGTTCGACTGGTATCTCGACGCGGCCGATACGGCTTGCACGAGCCGGTATCCGGGGTACGCGAGGCTGCTCGGCGGCGCCGGGACCGCCGCGGTTCCCGGGCTCGACGACCCGGCGCGGGCCGGCCGGTGGCTCGCGGAGGAGCGGGAGAACCTCGTCGCCGTCGCCCGCTTCGCGGGCGAGGCCGGCTTCGGCTCGGTCGCGTGGCGACTCGCGGACACGCTCCGCGGCCATGCGTTCATGGACATGGGCGCCGCGGACTTCCTGGCGCTCGGACAGGCGGCGCTGCACGGGGCGCGAGCCGAAGCGAGCCCGGCCGGCGAGGCGACCGCCGCGTTGTTCATGTCGACGGCGTACGTCAAGGACCGCGATTTCGAGGCCGTCATCCGCCATTCGGAACGGGCGGTCGAACTGTCGCAGCGGCTCGGCTGGGACTTCGGGCGGGCGTCGGCGCATCACAACCTGGCGCTCGCCTCGTGGAACCTCGGCAGGCTCCGGGCCGCGCTCGAACACGGGGAGGCGGCGCTCGCCATGAACCGCGAGGGCGGCAGGGCGCGGGCGGTGAGCGTCAACCTCGGGGCGCTGGGAGTCGTCCACGGCGACATGGGGAGGCCGCGGGTCGAGCTGCGGCTGCTCGAAGAGGCGCTGGAGCTCGCCGAGGAGGTCGACGACGTCCGCCTCCAGGCCTCGCACCTCCGAAGCCTCACGTCGGTGTGGATCCGCCTCGGTTCGGTCGCGACGGCGGAGCGGTGCCTGAACCGGCTCATGATGATCGAAGCGGACGCGGGAGCCAGGGAGATCAGCGCGTCAAGCGCGGTGTACATCGCGGAACTGCATTCGGCGCGCGGCCGCCACCTCGACGCGCTGGAGCACGCGGACCTGGTGGTGCGGCAGGCGGCGCTGCGGGGCGACCGGCTCGCCAAGGCGAGCGGGCTCGTCTCGGTGGCCGTTGCCCTCAACGGCCTCAAGCGGTCTGAGGAGGCGGTGGACGCCGCCGCGCGGGCGCTGGAGGTGGTGGACGGCGGGCTCCCGGGGACCCGGATCAGGGCGCTCGTCGAGCGGGCCGTCGCCAGCATCGCGCTCGACCGGCCCGACGCCGCAGAGGCGGATGCGGGCCTGATCCTCGAACTGGCGCGCGAGGGCGGGTACCGCGCCGCCGAGGCGGCGGCGCTCGACATCATGTCCGAGGTGCGGCTCCGGGCCGGCGACGCGGCCGCAGCCCGCGAACACCGCAGCGAGGTCGAGGCGATCTGCACCGAAATGGACGCTCCCGTGCCGGCTAGGTTCAAGGCCGCATCCGTCTAATCCGGCCGACCTCTCCGGTGGGCTCGGCGCGCCGCGGACGGCCGGTGGCGGCGATTCGGCGGCGAGGGAGCCCGAACCTGCTGGTATCCCGCCGGAATCCCGCCTTGCGGATCGGGTCGTCCTCCGAAAAACTGTCCTGAACTCCGCGTTACCGTCTGCAATCGTGAGGCGGGCAGCTGCACCAGTGCCTTGCTTCGGTCAGGAGGCAGCTCGTGCCCGGGAATCGTAGCTTCGACGTCGAATCGCCTGACCGCGCCTCCGGAGGCGACCGTGCGGCGCCGTCACCCGGCGCTCACCGCGAGGGCCGCCGTCCATCCCCGCGGCGCGAGCACATCGGCGACGGCCCAGCCGGCCTGAGGGGACCTCGGCCGCGGGCCCGCACCGACGAGGTCCCGCCGGGTGTCGCGCGCGAGACCCGTGCCCAGCGCCTTCAGGAACGCCTCCTTGCGGACCCAGGTCCGGGTGAACGCACGCCGCAACCGGTCCCCGGCGAGCCCGGAGAGGTACGCCGCCTCCGCCGGATGCATCCGCTGAGCGAGCGCGGCAGCCCGCTCCTCGCTCGCCTTGGATTCGAGATCGACCCCGACCGCGGTGCGCGCGACCGCGACGAGCACCCACGGTCCCGAACGAGACACTGAGAATTCAAGCGGCGCACCGGCGACCGTCGGTCTCCCATGCGGACGACCGCAATGCGCACACGGCTCCCGGGCCAGCCGGACGTCGGCCGGAGCGCCACCGAGGCAGGCGGCGAGCAGCGTTCGCAGCACCGCGCGGCCGACCAGGCGGCGCCGGCGCGCGAGCAGGTCGGACATCGGCTCGGCGTCCGCCATGTCCTCGGGCCCGAGCAGGTCGGCGAGTCCGGTCACGGGGCCGTCGGTCCGGCTGATCCACAGCAGGGGCCCCGCCGTGAGATCCGGCTGCGAGGGCACGGCCGAACGCAGGTCGGACCCGTCCGACCACCGCAGCTCGACCGGCCGGACGGCCCGATGCGATCCGGCGAATCCTCCGCCCACCCTTGAACTCCTCCTCCGACCGCTCCGGCAATGGCGCGAGCCTACGCCGGTCGGCACGACGGAACCGCAATCGCTCCGACCCCGACTCGAACCCACGGTCAACCCTGTTAGAGAAGAGGAATCGCATGCAACTCTCCGTTCACCTCCTCGGCCCCGTCCGCATATCCGGTCCCGATCGTGAAGCCGCCGTTCCGAGCAGGAGGGTCCGCGGACTGATCGCGGCGCTCACCCTCGACGGTCCCGTCACCACTACCGCGGACGGCCTCATCCACGCCATCTGGGAACGTCCGCCGCGTTCGGCCGCGGTCAATCTGCGCACCCTCGTGAGCCAGCTCCGATCCCGCCTCGAATCGGTCGGCCCCGGTCTCGGGGACCGCCTCACGACACTTCGCGGCGCCTACGGCGAAGGCGGCGCGTACCGGCTGCGGCTCAGCGCCGACGAATGCGACGTCCAGCGCTTCCGCGCCCGGTGCTCCGAAGGCCGGGCGGCCCTGGTCGGCGAGGACTTCGAGACGGGCAGGAAGGCGCTTGAGGCGGCCCTGGGGCTGTGGGACGGTCCCGCCGGGGTCGACCTGCCCTCGACCCGGCGCTTGAACGGCCGCTGCGACGCGCTCAACGAACTCAGGCTCACGGCCATGGAGGACCTGCACCACGTCATGCTGCGCATGGGACGGCCCGCCGAGATCGTCCCCGCCGTCCGCGCCGCACTGGAGCGCAGTCCGCTCCGCGAACGCTCGTGGAGCCATCTCATCCGCAGCCAGTACCTGAGCGGCGAGATCGGCGCCGCCCTCGACAGCTTCCGGCGGCTGCGCGCGCTCCTCGACCGCGAACTCGGCATCGAACCGTGCCCGTCCAGCCAGCGGCTCCATCTGTGCGTCCTCCGCGGCGACACCGACGGCGTGCGTCACCACGACTGGCTCGCGGGAAGCGGCTGAGCGGTCGCGGTACGCGCGCGGTGCGCGGTGAGCACGAGCGATTGCCACTGTGAAGCAACAGGGTTCGCCGAACTGAACCGCCGGACACGACTCGACGGAGGCGCCATGGAGACGTCCAAGCTCAACTTCCAGCTTCCCGCGCACTTGCTGGCGCGCCAGCCGATCGAACGGCGGGGCGGTGAGCGGCACGACTCCAAGATGGTCGTGTACCACAAGCGGTCGGAGACGGTGGAGTTCACGAGCTTCCGCGAGATCCCCCGGTTCCTGGAGCCGGGGGACGTGGTGGTCATCAACGACAGCCGCACGCTGAACGCCAGCGTCTTCGCCAATGTGGAGGACCGCGGCCGCGTCGAGGTGCAGCTGCGGTACAACCCCAAGGACAACATCTGGGGCGTCTCCAGCAAGTCGCGGCGCGCGCCGCGGATCGGCTCGAAACTCACCTTCGACGGCACTGACATCACCGCCACGATGCTCGGCCCGGACGACCGCGGCCTGTCGCTGTGGATGCTCGAATTCGACTGCGAGTTCGACGCGCTCGTCGCCTACCTGGACGAGCACGGGCGGCCCATCCCCAGCCTGTACGTGGAGGGGAGCTTCACCAACGAGGAGTACAACTCGGTGTACGCCGAGCGCCCCGGTTCCGCCGAGATGCCGGCCGCCGGGCGGCACTTCACCGAGGAGGTCCTCACCCGGCTGCGCGAGCGCGGGGTCGGGATCGCGTACATCACGCTCCACACCGGACTCAGCTCGGTCGAGATCAGCGAGGAGCACCTGGAGGACCACCGGATGCACGCCGAGTGGTGCCAGATCCCGCCGGAGACCGCCGACATGGTCAACACCGCCAAGGACGAAGGGCACCGCGTGCTCGTGGTCGGCACGACGGTCATGCGCACGCTCGAAAGCGCCGCCAAGGAGGACGGCCTTCCGCTGCGCGCGGGCGACCGGTGGACCGACCTCTACATCTACCCGGGCTTCGACTTCCAGGTGGCGGACGCGTTCGTGACGAACTTCCACGGCCCGCGCTCCTCCCGGATCGCGCTCGCCTCGGCGTTCACCGGCGCCGACCTGCTGCTGCACGGCTACGACGCGGCGATCGAGCGCGGACTCCAGTTCTACGAGTTCGGTGACACGACCCTCACCCTCCCCGATTGAGCACCACCCAGAAGGAGCGCCCATGGGCAGCCTGACCCCGGAATCGAGGCCCTTGAGGGTCGACGACGTCGTCTACTTCCCGCACGACGGCGAGGTCCTCCTCCACCACCTCGACTCCGGCCAGTACTACCGGCTCAACGCCGTGGCCGGAGAAGTCTGGGAACTGTGCGAGGGAACCCTGTCGATCGCCGACATCGCCGACCGCATCGTGGAGGCGTTCGAAGCCGACGCCGAGCAGGTCGTCAAGGATGTCAACAGCCTGATCCAGGAACTCCACGACGAGGAGTGCGTGGTCCTCGCCTGAGCGTCCGCATCGAGCCGAGAGGAGGTGAACCACCATGAAGGAAACGAAAGCGAAGACGCGCAAGCGCTACGAGCAGCCGACGCTCAAGCCCGTGCAGCTGACGAGCCTGGCCGGCCTGGCCATGGCCTGCGCCTGCGGCCCGCTGGGGACCGGTCAGTAGGAATCCGAACGTGGGGCCGCGCCGACGCCGCGGCCCCACCATCACCCTCAGAAAGGTACGACCCCTATGCGCAGCACCGGCGACTCGCCGACCATCGCGGTGATCGGCCTCGGCATGGCCGGCCTCTACCAGGCGCTGGAATTCGCCGTCCGCGGACACCGGACCATCGGCTACGACAACGCGCCCGACCGGGTCGAAGCGGTCGCCGCGGGCCGGGCCGGCCTGCCCGACGTATCCGACGCGGTATTGCAGGAGCAGCTCGCCTCGGGGCGATTCGAGGCCCACGGCGATCCCGGCCGGCTCGGCGACGCCGACGCGGTGCTCGTCTCGGTCCCCACCGACACCGGCGAGGACGGCGCACCCGACATCGGTCCGGTCGACGCCGCCGCCCGGATCATCGCCGAGCACTGCCGCCCCGGCGTCCTCGCCGTGGTCAAGAGCACCGCTTACCCCGGGATGGTCCGGGACCGCGTGGCACCGGTGCTCGCACGGGCCTTCGGCCCGGCCGGGACCGGAGGGTTCGGGCTCGCGTACGCGCCGGAGCGGGGCGACCCGGGCAACCGCGACTTCGAACGGACCGCCGCGACCCCGAAAGTGGTCGCCGGCCTCACCCCCGGCTGCGCCGAGCGCACCGCCGCGCTCTACCGGCCCTTCGGCGGCGACGTGCACGTCGCGGCGAGCCTGGAGACGGCCGAGCTCGTCAAGCTCCACGAGAACGTCTTCCGGTTCCTCAACATCGCCTACGTCAACGAGCTGGGCGACCTCGCCGGGCGCATCGGCGTCGACATCGACGAGGTCGTCGCGCTCGCCGCCACCAAGCCGTTCGGGTTCATGCCGTTCACCGCCGGCGTCGGCGTCGGCGGCATGTACGTTCCGGTCAACCCCGCCTATCTGATCGCCGGAGCCGGGCTCGCCGGCACCCGCGTCCGGACCGTGGAGGCGGCCGCCGACGTGAACGACGGCATGCCGCAGACCGTCGTCGACGGACTCGAACAGTCGCTCGGCCCCTTGGCCGGGCGGAAGATCCTGGTCCTCGGCGCGACCTACAAGCCCGGCAGCGCCGACCTGCGCCGCAGTCCGGCCGCCGCGGTCGCCGTGCACCTGTCCCGGATCGCGTCGGTCGCGGTCGTCGACCCCCACGCGGCGGGAGAGGCCCTCGCCGGCGGCGACCTCGCCGTGCACGGCGTCGACGACGTGGACCCGTCGGTGTTCGACCTGGCACTGCGTCTCGTACCGCACCCCGCTCTGGACGGCTTCACCGCCGCACTTCCGATCCCCTGCTTCGACCCGCACGGGCACCGCCTCGACACCAGCGCCCCTATGGAGGAGTCCCCTTGAGCCGCATGATCCTCGCCCTGAGCCAGTACCCGCCCGACCTCGGCGGCATCGCCAGTCACATGCGGGCCCTCGCCCCCGGGCTGCGCCCGTACGGGTGGGACACCACCGTCGTCGCCGCGGACGGCGAGACCGGCGACACCCCGAACGACCCCGGCGTGACGGTGCTCCGCGCCGCGATCCCGTACTCCGGCAGCGACTTCGACGCCGCCTATGCGCACCAGAACCTGGGCCTGCTCGCGGAGGCGACGGCAGTCGACCTCGACGCCGTCGACCTCGTCGCCTGCCACGGCAGCCAGCACGCGCTCGCGGCGATGGCGTTGCAGCGGCGCACCGGCGCGCCGCTGGTCTACCACGCGCACAACCTCTACACCGCACCGGTCGACCCCGACGGCCCCTTCGGCGAGGGGACCATGCACGACATCGAGCGCGACGTGATCCGAAGCAGCGACGCCGTCATCGCCATCAGCGGCTACATCGCCGGCCTCTGCCTGAGGCTCGGCGCCGACCCCGACCGCCTCACCGTGATCCCCAAAGGACTTCCGCTCGACGACTTCGCGGGCGCCTGGACGCCCCCGGACGACCCGGTCGTCGCGTTCGTCGGCCGGCTCTCCCCCGAGAAGGGCCTGGAGACGCTGTTCGAAGCACTCGCGCTGCTCCGCCGCGACCGGCCCTGCCGGCTCCTCGTCGCCGGGGCCGGCGACGACGCCTACACCGCCGGGCTCCTCGAAGCGGTCCGGAGTCTCGGACTGACCGACGCGGTCTGGTTCCTCGGCGCCCTGGAACCGAAGCAGCTGCCCCGGTTCTTCCAGTCCGCCTCGGTGACCGCCGTGCCCAGCCATATGGAGGCCCTGGGCCGGGTCGCGCTCGAAGCGCAGGCGTCCGGATGCCCCGTGGTGGTCACCGACACCGGCGGCCTCGGGTCGCTCGTCGACGACGGGGCCACCGGCTGGAAGGTGCCGCCGCGGGACGCGGACGCGCTCGCCGCGGCACTCGCCGACGCGATCGACCGCCCGGAGGCCGCCGCGGCACGGGCGGTCGCCGCGAGGGCCGAAGTCGAGCGGGGCTACGCGATCGGCGCCGTCGTCGAGCGGACCGACGAGTGGTACCGGAAGGCGGCCGGATGATCAGGGTGCTGGCCGTCGGCCCGCACCCCGACGACGTCGAATACGGCTGCGGCGGCCTCCTCGCGGGCCTCGACCGGGAGCGGTTCGAACCGCACGTCGCGGTCTTCCCGCCGGTCGGCCGGGACGGCGGGGCGCTGCACGGGACGGCGCTGCGCGTGCAGGAGGCCCGGGAGGCCGCCGCGGTCCTGGGCGCGGCGTTCCACGAGCTGCCCGCGCTCGCGGCGACCGACCGGTCCGGAGCGGTCGAAGCGCTGACCTCCCACTTCGCGGACCTGCGGCCGGATGTCGTGATCACCGTCGACCCCGACGACGCGCACCCGTGGCACGCCCTGGTCGCCGACGCCGTGCGCGAAGCCGTGTTCATCGCGCAAACGCCCGAGGAAGCCGGTCCGGGCATCCCCGCGCAGCTGCTCCACATGGCCGCTTACACCACTGTGGATTTCAGGCCCGACTTCTACGTGGACGTCTCCCGAGCGTTCCCGACCGCCTGGAAGGCCCTGCGCCGCCACGTCGCGGGCCTCGCCGTCACCCCGGCACTCGGGCACCAGATGCGCCTCGTCCACCAGACCGCCGGCTGCCGCGCCTCGGCCGAACTCGCCGAAGGCTTCCGCCTCTCCCACGACTTCGGCCAGGACTGGTGCGCAGGCCGGTCCCTGCTGTTCCGTCTCCTCGGGGGGCCGCACGAGTCCCCGCCGCGGCCCGGCCCCGACGCGGACGGCGTCGCGGCGCCCCCGGTCGAAGCGCCCGCCCGCCACGGATGACGGACGCGGAGACCGACCGGCTCGCCGAGGCGCTGCCGGACACCGGCGCGGCCGACGTGCGGTACCAGGCGAGCGAAGCGCGGACCGTCCGCGGCACCGCAGGGTTCGGCCCC
The DNA here is from genome assembly GCF_003002955.1 of Glycomyces artemisiae. GTDB lineage: Bacteria > Actinomycetota > Actinomycetes > Mycobacteriales > Micromonosporaceae > Glycomyces > Glycomyces artemisiae. The sequence continues at coordinate 388,942 of NZ_PVTJ01000005.1, read as the reverse complement.
GCAGACCTGTCCCGCCGCGCCGCCGCGGGGTTCGCGCTACGTCATTGGCACGGCGGCCGCCTCGACTCGTGGCACACCGCCGACCTTACCGACCCGCGAACGGGAACGCGCCGTTCGGAGCGCGCAGGCGGTGCGCCCCGACTGCCGACAGGAGATCTGCGGCACCCCGCTGCGCGCTCCGGCCCGGACTGGACCGCGGTCGTCGACGCGTTCGACGAGGCGCGCCTCCGCGCCGGACGCGCCGCCGGCTGCCACCGCCAGTGGGTCCTGCGCGCCGACCGGTGGGCATCGACGCTTGCGAACACCGCGGGCGCGCGCATCGGGATCGCCGGAGCCGCCGTCAGCGTCGAGGTCCGCGCTGCCGCCGAAGGGCGCAGCGCCGTCCGGTTCGGACGGTGCACGGACCCGGCCGCGGCGGTGGAACTGCTCGGACGCCTCGACGACGCCGCAGTCCGGGCCGTCGCCGCGGGCGCCGCGCGAACGCGGCCCGACGGCCTCGACGCCACCGCCGCCATCGTCGCCGACCCGGCGTTCGCCGCCCTGCTCGCGCACGAACTCGTCGGCCATCCCCTCGAAGCCGACGTCCCCTCCGCGCCGGGGCACTGGACCCGTGCCGCCGAACCGGTCGGCGGGAGGTCGCTCACGGTCGTCGACGATCCGGCCGCACTCGGCCTCGGGCCGGTCGACCACGAAGGCGTGCCTTCCCGGCGCGTGCGCCTGCTCGACCGCGGCCGGGTCTCAGGACGCCTCCACAGCCTCGCCACCGCCCGCGACGAAGGCGCCGAGCCGACCGGGCACGCGCGCGCGGCCTCCTGGCACGACCCGCCGATCCCGCGCATGACCGCCACCGGATTCACCGGCGGCAGCGGCCCGCTCGCGGCGCTCGTCGACCGCTGCGGCGACGGGCTCCTCCTCTACGGCGCCCGCGGCGGCCGCTGCGGCGCGGACGGCACGTTCACCGCCGTCAGCCAGGGCTCGCGGCAGATCACCGGTTCCCGGCTCGGACCCGAACGCGGGCCGGTCCTCCTGCGCGGCGCGACGCGGCCGCTGCTCGCCGCGGTCCTCGCCGTCTCCGAGGACGCCGGCCTCGACGCCGGCGGCGAAGGCGGCTGCGGCAAGGCCGGCCAGGACCCGGTCGAGACCGCGGGCATCGGCGGCGGCGTCCTCTTCGGTCCCGTGATCCGCCCGCTGCCGCTGTGGCGGTGAACCGCGGTACGCGGACAATGCGCGAGCGGTATCCGCCGCTGGGACCGTGGAGTGGCTCGCGACGCTGCCCCCCACGTCGGAAGGTCGATGCCATGGCCCTGATCGAGGTCGACGGACTGGTCAAGCACTACCGGGTGCGAAAGCCCGGGCGCTCGGTGCGCCGCCTGTTCACCCGCCACAGCGAACTGAAGGAGGCCGTCCGCGGCATCGACCTCCGCGTCGACGCGGGCGAAGTGGTCGGATACCTCGGTCCCAACGGCGCCGGGAAGTCCACGACCATCAAGTGCCTCTGCGGCATCATGGCGCCCGACGCGGGGCGTATCCGCGTCGCCGGGCTCGACCCGAGCCGGCGGCGCCTCGAACTCGCCCGCCGCATCGGCGTCGTCTTCGGACAGAAGACCGCCCTGTGGTGGGACCTGCCCGTCACCGAGTCGTTCGAGCTGCTCCGCGCCATCTACGACGTCCCGCGCGAGCGCCACCGGCGGCGCCTCGACGAGCTGACCGCGCTCCTGGGCCTCGACGAGTTCGCGCACGTACCCGTGCGGCAGCTCAGCCTCGGCCAGCGGGTCCGGTCCGACCTCGCGGCGGCCCTGCTGCACGACCCGCAGGTGCTGTTCCTGGACGAGCCGACCATCGGACTCGACGCCGCCGCCAAATCCGGCGTCCGGCGGTTCGTCCGCGAGATCCGCGCCCGCGGCGTCGCCGTGCTCCTCACCACCCACGACCTCGGCGACATCGAGGAACTCTGCGACCGCATCGTCATCCTCGACCGGGGCAGCGTGCTCTTCGAAGGCTCGGTGGACGAAGCGCTCGGCCGCTACGCGCCCCACAGCCGGGTGATCGTCGAGTTCAGCAGGGACGTGCAGGGAACGATCGAGGTCCCGTTCGCCGACTCGCTGCACCGCCGCGACGACCGGCAGGCCGAGATCGTCTTCAAGCGGGCCGAGGAGACCGCGGCCGCGGTCACCCGCCACCTGCTGGACGCCTACCCCGTCAGGGACCTCCGCATCACCGAACCCTCCATCGAGGACGTGGTGAAGTCCCTGTACGAGGAGCTCGGGGACCGGGCCGGGGGCGCGGAGCCGGCCCGTGGCTGACGCGCCGACCCTCCTCCCCGCCGGCACCGCCCGGCGCTGGGACCTCGCCCGCGCGTTCCTGCGGTACGGCCTCGCGAACCGGACCACCTACCGGGCGGTCTACTGGGCCCAGCTCGTGAACGCCGTCGTGAAGGTCGCGGCCATCGCCCTCGTGTGGCGGGCCTTCCACGCCGTCGATCCCGGCCAGTTCCCCGTCGGCGGCGACGCGATGATCGCCTACGGCGTGGTCGCCGCGCTCGGCTCAGTGGTCCTCGACTGGTGGTCCGGGCCCCACCACTACCTGGCCCGGCGCATCCGGCTCGGCACGATCACCGGCGACCTGCTCCGCCCGATGTCCCTGCCGCGGCAGCTGTTCGCGATCCACGCCGGGGAGACCTGCTCGGCGCTCCTGCTGCTCGGGGTCCCGGTCTATCTCGGCGCGCTGGCCCTCCTGGGCCGCGAGGCCGCCCCGGCCGGCCCGGCGGCCGGACTGCTCGCCCTCCTCAGCTTCGCCCTGAGCTTCGCGCTCCTGTTCTGCTGCAGCTTCCTCGTGGGCATGATCGTGCTCAAGACCCTCAACCTGCTCGGCGTCATGCACGTCTACCACGGCGTGATCACCCTCCTGTCGGGGTTCTGGATCCCGCTGTGGTTCTATCCCGAGCCGCTGCGCCGCATCGCCGAGCTGCTGCCGTTCCAGAGCATCTTCTTCACCCCGCTCACCATCTACATCGGCCACCGGCGGGGCGCCGACGCCGCGGTCGCGATCCTCCAGCAGGCCGTCTGGCTCTGCATCCTGCTCGTCGCCGTGCACCTGGCCTGGCGGTTCATGCGCAGGCGCCTGGTCGTTCAAGGAGGCTGACACGATGACCGCGATCACCGCAGCGCGACGCAACGCGCGCCTGTACCTGCGATTCCTCGGCGCCGGCTTCCGGAGCCAGACGATCTACGGCTTCGACTCGGCGCTGCTGCTCTTCGCCGTGGTGTTCCTCAACGTGGTGGACCTGAGCCTGCTCGCGGTCATGCTGACCCGCTTCGAAGCGCTCGGCGGATGGACCATGTGGGAGGTCGTGCTGCTCTACTGCATGTTCCTCGCCGTGCTCGGCCTCCAGTACCTGTTCACCTTGCACCTGAACCGCATCGACGAGTTCATCCAGGACGGCACCCTCGACCAGATGCTGGTGCGGCCCGTGTCGCCGCTGCTCCAGCTGGTCGCCCGGGAGTTCCACCTCCGCAACCTCTTCCACCACTTCGGGACCGGCATCGTCGGCGTGCTCATCGCGATGGCGGGCCTGGGCCTGGCCTGGACCCCCGAACGCGTCGCGATCCTCGCCGCCTCGCTGGTCGGCGGCACGCTGCTGCTCACCGGGATGGTGCTCGCCCTCGCCAGCCTGGCGTTCTGGACCGTGCGCTCGCAGGTCTTCCTGTTCGGGACGGCCGAGATCCAGGAGGCCGTCCAGCACTACCCGGCGACCGTGTTCGGGCAGTGGTTCGTGCGCGCGATGACGTTCCTGCTCCCGCTCGCGTTCGTGAACTACTACCCCGTCATGGCGCTGACCGGCCGGGCCGACGAGGCGATGCACCCGCTCCTGCCGTACGCCTCGCCGCTGGTCGGCTCCGCGGTGCTGGCCGTCGGCGTCGTCGTGTGGCGGGCGGGCCTGCGCCGCTACGAGAGCACCGGGAACTGACGTGGCGGACATCGACGTCCGAGTGGTGGACCGCGTCCCGGGCCGTTTCGGGCCCGGCCGATGGCGCTGGCGCGCAGTGGAACGCCGGGTCCTCCACCGCAGCCGCCGCTCCTGCGGCGGCCGGTGGGGCGAATCGGTGTCCGACGGGCACGACGAGCCGGCGATTCCCGCGCTGATCCCGCCCGACGCGGGCCCCGTCGAGTCCGTCGCGCGGTGCTTCGGCAGCGCCGACTGGGTCCGGACCACGCAGTGGGTCCGCGAAGGGGATCGGGCCTCCCCGCCGCGGCACCATCACGAGCTGCGGCTGCGCATCGACCGGTCGCCGGTGCCGCTGGCGTGGCCGGTCTCGCTGACCGTGGGCTCGATGTCGGAAGCCGCGTCGGCGATCGACGCCCTGCAGCGACTCCGTCCGGTCGAACCGCCCGCCGAGGATCCGCCGGTCCTGCTGACCGGCGGGGCACTCGCGCAGGTCCCGGCTCTCACATCGGAAGCGGCCCTTCCGCCGGCGGTGAACCCGGCCGGGGACGGCCTCCTCTTCGCCTCGCTGGAACCGGTCGCGGACGATCAAGGCGACGGGGTGGCCGCGCTCCTCGGCGTCCCCGCGGTGCTGCGCGGCGGCGAACCGGTCGGCTACGTCGACGGCACATGGCTCCTGTTCGGCGACACCGGCGTTCGCGGTGGCGCCGTGGTAGTGTCCGGTCCCTGGTGGTCGGCCCTGACGGTGCTTCAGTCGACGGGACTGCGGGCGACACCGCTCTAGAGGGGATCGCATGCCCGGCAATCGAGGACCCGAACGCTCGCTGGAGCCCGACGCGGCGCGCCGGGTCCGCGCCCGCCGCCACCTGCTCGGCGCCGCCGGCGTCGAGCCCGAGCAGATCCCCGGGCGGATCTGCGGTCTCCAGGCCCAAGTCGCCGAAGCGGCCGGACTCGCCCTGCTGGCCAGGACCGACGCCGACGCCGCATCGGTCCAGGCGGTGCTCGCAGGCCCGAGGCTCGTGCTCACCTGGGCCATGCGAGGGACGCTCCACCTGGTGGACCGCGAGGACCTGCGATGGTATGCCGCGGCCGTCGGCGGCCGGATCGCCGCCCGGGAGACCCGGCTCTGGCCGCGGCACGGGGTCTCCACGGCGCACGAGGAGCGAGTGACCGGTGCAATCCTGCGCGCCTTGGCCGACGGGCCGCTGGAACGCGGCGAGCTGGCGGCACGGGTCGGCGCCGACCTGGGTCCCGAGGTCGAAGGGCTTCTGCGCCATCCGTGGGGCATCGGGATCAAGCCGGCGGTCGCGGCGGGCCTGGTGGAGCTGCGTTCGCGCGGCCGCGACATGCGCCTGTCCCTGCCGGACGGGCCCGTGGAGACGGTGGACGGGGCGCAGGCCCGGCGCTGGCTCGCTCGCCGCTACCTGTCCGCGAACGTGGTCGGCGACCGCGCGTCCTTCGCGCGCTGGTCCGGCCTGACCGCCGCCCAGGCCGGGGACGCCCTCGAAGCCGCCGCGGACACCGCGATGCGGTCCGGCGGCGCCGATCGGTACTTCGCCGGCGACCTGACCGATCCCGGGCCTTCGGACCACGTGAGCTTCCTGCCGGTGTTCGACCCGTTCACACTGGCGGCCGCCGACCGTGCCGGGTTCTGGCCCGGAGCGCCCGAGGCGGTCTGGAGGCGGGGCGGCTGGGTGAGCGCGGTCGTGGTGCGGGACGGCCGGGCGCTCGGCACCTGGAAGCACCGGAAGGACCGGGGCCGGATCACCTTCTCCTACTCGTGGTCCGACGAGCGCGAGGAGCCCGCGCGCGGGCTCCTCGCGGCGGGCGAGGCCCGCATCGCCGAGCTGCTGTCCGCGTGAGCGGAGGGCTCACACGCGGTACCCGTAGTGTTCGGCGATCCGTTTCGTGGCCCGGCTCAACGGCACCGGATCCGGTTCGGCGCGCCAGGCGTCGACCCGGTCGGTGACGATCCGGTCGAACCTGCCGAACTTGAAGTCCCCGGCCATGCGCGACTGCGGGTGGAGGCCGTCGGTCATCCGGTCCGGGGCGCCGTCGTACGGATCGAGGACCCGCGGCTCGAAGTCGACGCCGAGGAGTTCGGTCACCTGCTTCGCGCAGTTCTCGGGGTCCTCCGCGAGGTCCTCGTACCGGACCCTCGTCCAATCGGCTCCCGGCAGGCGCGCCAGGAGCGCTTCGACGTTGCGGTTGCTCTGGAGCCAGATCAGCTCGGCGAGCTGGCGCGCGCTGAACGGATGGTCGTACCGGAACACCTCCTCCAGTCTCGCGTCCGCATACGACCGGATCGCGGCCGCCGGATGTCGTACGAGGTGGATCACTTTGGGCGACGCGAACATACGGGTGGCCCGCGCGAGCGCCGCCTCGTCCATCGCGTAGGTGGTGGTCTTGTCGATCAGGAGCCGGCCCCCGGTGAGCTCGCCGAGCCGGTCGTACATCGCGGCGGTCGTCCGGGGGGCGTCCGGGCCGCGCAGCCAGCGCTCAGGTGTCCAGGGGTCGCCGTCGAGCAGGTCGCGGAGGGCCCGGAGGAGGCCGTCCCCCAGGGGCGCGCGGCAGCCGTGGAGCACCTGGTCGCGCTCGGCCATGGTCGCGAAGCCGAGCAGTTCCAGTTCCGGCGGCGCGAACAGCCGCGGGTGACCCGCGAGCATGGCCCTGAGCAGGGTCGAGCCCGATCGGGGCGCCGACAGGATGAACGCGACGGGCGAGGCCGCGCGGTCGTCGCGGGTTTCCGGTCCGGTCACCAGGGACCGGAATCGTTCGATCATGTCCGGCGTGAGCGGCGCCGAGGACTCGCCGGGCGCGTCTCGGACGGGTTCGGAGGCGAGCGCCGCGGCGAGCCGGGGGTGGCGCGAGCGCAGGTGCGCGCAGAAGTCCGCGAGTCGCGGGTGCGCGTACAGTTCGCTCGCGTACGCCACTTCGCCGGTGGCGGTCTCGATCTGCGCGACGACGGTCGCGGCGTCGAGTGATCGGCCGCCGATCGCGAAGAAGTCCGCGTCGTCGTCGATTCGGTCGACCCGCAGGACGTCGCGCCACAGTGCGGCGATGCGGCGCTCCAGCGAAGGCATGTCCGGAGGCGGTGCCGCCGCGGGCGCGTCGGCCGCTGACCGCAGTGCGGCGCGGTCGATCTTCCCGCTGGGCAGGAGCGGTAGGGCGTCCATGAAGGTGATCTCGGCCGGAACCGCGTGGGCGGGAAGGAGCCCGAGCAGCCGGGCCCGGACGGCTCCGGTGTCCGCGCGGGAGTCCGAGCGGACCGCGAACGCACGCAGGCGGACCGACCCGGGCGTGTCCGTGCGGGCCACGACGGCGGCCTGCTCCAACGTGTCGTCGGCCGCCAGCGCCGCTTCCACTTCGCCGAGTTCGAGGCGGTGCCCGTCGATCTTGACCTGGTCGTCGTCCCGGCCGAGCAGTTCGATCGCACCGTCGCCGTCCATGCGGGCGCGGTCGCCGGTGAGGTAGGCGCGGGAGCCGCCGTGGACGGGGTCGGCCGGGAACCGCTCGGCGGTCGCCGCGGGGAGGCGGTGGTATCCGATCGCGACGCCGGCGCCGGCGATGGCGACCTCGCCCACCCGGCCGCGCGGGACCGGGGCGCCGTCGGCGCCGAGGACGTAGACCCTTGTGTTCGCGATCGGCGTTCCGGCGGTGACGGGCCGTCCCGGGCGGAGCCGTGCCGCGGTCGACCAGACCGTGGTCTCTGTGGGGCCGTATAGGTTCCAGACCGAGTCCGACCATTCGTGGAGGCGTTCGGCGAGGTCGGGGAGCAGCGGCTCGCCGCCGCACAGGACCGCTCGCAGCCGTACGGGCCTGCTGCGCTGCGACAGCATTCGCCAGGTCGTGGGGGTCGCCTGCATGACGGTCGCCCCGCCTGAGCGCAGCCGGTCGGCGAGGAGCGCGCCGTCGCGGACCGTGTCGTCGTCGGCGAGGTCGACGGTCGCTCCTGTCGTCAGCGGGCACCAGAGTTCGAGCACGGAGATGTCGAAGGACGGCGAGGACACCGCCATGACCACGTCGTGGCCGTTGAATCCGAACCGTCTGACGGCGTCGGTGACGAGGTTCGTCACCGACCGGTGGGCGACGAGGACGCCTTTCGAGCGCCCGGTGCTGCCCGAGGTGTAGGCGAGGTAGGCGCACCCGTCCACCGCCGGCGCCGTTCCGCCGGTCGTCCGGCGCCGTATCACGGGGCCGTCCGCACCGTCCTCGATCACGAACCTGACGCCCGCGTCGTCGGCGAGCGCGGTGGACCTCGCCTGCGGCAGGGCCGGGTCGAGCGCGGTGTAGGCGGCGCCGATCCGCCAGAGGGCCAGGATGCTTCCGGGCAGTCGGATGCTGCGGGTCATCCGGAGCCCCACCACCTCGCCTCGCCGGACGCCTCGGGCGGTGAGCCGCTCGGCGAGCATCGCGGCCTCGTGGTCGAGTGCCGCGTAGGTCAGTCCCGCGGCGGCGTCGCGGACGGCTACCCGGTCCGGGGTCCGTGCCGCCTGCCGGGCGAACCGCTGGGCCACGGTCTCGTCCGGTACGGGCCGGATCGGGCCGGATGCCGCCGAGCGGCCGGGCGGCGGGGGCGGTCCGGGCCTGGCGGCCATCAGTCGGCCTTCTTGACGGTGACGGTGTTCGTCCGGCGCCAGGTGTCGGCGGTCTCGACGGTGACCTTGTCGCCCGCCGTCACGTTGACCGGTTCCGCGAGGGGACTGTACGACTCGGTGGACCAGAGGACGCGTCCGGCCCACATGAGGTCCTGCGTCCAGACGATCCCCGACATTCTGCCGGCCGCTGCGGCGTGGAGCGTCACCTCGGGCGGGAGCGGAGTGAAGTCGTCGGCGGCGTAGTCGAACGAGCCGAAGTCGGCGGGCTCGGTGAGCAGGCGGAGGTCCTCTCGCGGGAAGCGCAGCGTGGACATGGTGCCTTCGGGTCTCCATTCGGCTCCGATCGGGTTCACCGGCCGGGTCCTCCAGAACGGGACCTCGGCTTTGGCCCGCTCGACCAGTGCGCCGAAGTCGAGTCCGTAGCAGTCCTGGAGCGTCCGGGCGCCTTCGTCGAGATCGGACTGCTCGGAGCGGAGGTCCCAGTCGAGCCGGTCGCAGCCCCGCGCGCGGTGCCGGATCCCGTTGGGCACGACCGTGCAGTCGGGCGTCCCGTATCGGCGGCGGAGTTCGAAGACCATGCGCGCCCGAGCCTCGTCCGTGAGCGGATGGTTGCCGTATATGAACGCGAGCAGCAGGTCGACGTTGCGGACGATGCCGAGATCCGGGAACGGACGGAGGTCCAGGTCGGCCTCCACGAAGGTGATCGCGTCGGCCGGCACGCCGTTCTCGGCCGCGATCTCCCGCGCGAGATCGAGGTGCTCCCGGTCGACGGCGGTGACGCGCTCCGCGCCCGCCCGCGCCGCGAGCAGCGCCAGCAGGCCGGTGCCGGTGCCGGCGTCGAGCACGTGGTCGCCCGGCCGCACTGACGCGAGGACCGCCCTGGCGACGTTGTGCCCGCGATCGGTGCTCAGCAGCAGACGCAGATGACGCGAGATGGTGAAGGGCAGGTGCAGCGATTCCGTCATCGACGCTCCTCAAGCGATCGGAAGCCTGCATCCGGGCGCTCCGAAGGAACCGCCCAAGAGCACTGGCGCTGAGGCCTTCGCACCCGGATACCGAAGTGTCGCTTCAGATTCCCGTGCTCCGGTACCGGTGGAGCATCTCGTCCGTACCACGGCCCGCGCCGAGTGCGACCGGACCGTGCGACGCCGAGCCCGAAGCGCAGCCGGGCGCGTCGGCCGCATGGGGTGCTTGCGGCGCCGTCAGAGGCCGCGCAGTTCTTCCCGGACTGCGGCGGCCTCGGGGACGCCGCACGTCGTGAAGCCTTGGAGGGCTTCGCGGAGGCGGCGGCGTGCGGTGTCGTCGTCGCCCTCGGCGCGGTGGGCGCGGGCGAGGCCGTGGCGGGCCCGGGCGAGTTCGTAGGCGTCCTCGTGGGACTCGGCGAGCGCGGCGGCGCGCTCGTGCTGGGCGGCGGCCTCGGCGGAGCGGCCGCAAGCGGTGAGAGCGCGGCCGAGGTCGTTGCGGGCGGCGCGTTCCAGTGAGGGGTCGACGAGCTTGACGGCGTGGGCGACGGCGCGGTCGAGGCGCTCGGCGGCCTCGGCGGCCCGGCCGAGGCGCAGGAGGTCCTCGCCGAGTTCGATGAGCGTGTCGGTGACGTCGGCCGTGTCGCCTTCTCCCCCATAGGCTTCCAAAGCGGCGGTGTGGACGGCGGCGGCGCGGGCGGGGTCGCCGAGTTCGCGGGCGAGAACGCCGCGGAAGGCTTCGATGCGGACGCGGTTGTGGTCGTCGCCGGCGTCGAGCCGGGCCTCGGCGGCGTCGAGCCGGCGGCGGACTTCTTCGAAGCGGCCGAGGCGCAGGAGCGGGACGACCATGTTCGTCCTGATGAGCGCTGCCGCCGCGGCGTCGTCGGCGGCCTCGGCCAGCCCGAGTGCGGCCTCGTGGACGGCGACCGACTCGGCGAACCGGCCCGAGCGGCGGTGCAGGACGCCGATGTTGGCGAGGGTGAGCGCCGCGTCGGCGTCGTTCCCCAGCTCGCGTTTGAGTCGGACCGACCGCTCCAGCCGTTCGATCGCCTCGCGGTTGCGGCCCTTCGCGAGCAGCTGCCGTCCGGTGTCGCCGAGCGTGTAGGCCTCCTTGCGGCGGTCGCCGGTGCGGCGGGCGATCTCGGCGGCGGTGCGGTTGACGGCGGCATGGGGGCCGATGTCGGAGTCGTGCACGAAGAACGCGTTGAACGCCGTCGCCAGGTGCCACGCCTCCTCGTCGAACCCGGCGGCAGCGGCGGCGGCCACCGCGGCCGCGAGGCCGGCGCGCTCGGTCTGGAACCACGCCAGCGCCTCGGCCTGGTCCTCGAAGCCGGGCAGGCCGAGGCCGTGGGCGGCGGCGCCGTCGCTGTAGCGGCGCTTGTTGGGGTGGAGGCGCGCGGCCGCGAGGTAGGCGAAGTGGAGGTCGACGCGGACGAGCCGCAGCAGCGCGGCGCGCCGTTCGGCCCGGGGCTCTTCGCGGTCGGCCAGGCGGGCGGCGAAACGGCGCACGAGGTCGTGGAGGCGGTAGCGGCCCGCGGAGCGGGTCTCGGCGAGGTGGACGTCGACGAGGGCTTCGAGCATCCCGGAAGTGCGGTCCGCGTCGATGCCGCTGAGCGCGGCGGCGGTGTGGACGTCGACGTCGTCGCCGGGGTTGAGGCCGAGGCGGCGCAGCAGGAGGCGGTGGTCGGGGTCGAGCTCGCGGTAGGAGGCGTGGAGGGCGGCGGCGACGCCGCGGTGGCCCGTGTCGATCTCGTCGAGGAGCCGGTCCTCGTCGGCGAGGCGGTCGAGCAGGTCGCCGGCCTTCCACTGGGGACGGCTGCGGAGGCGGGCCGCGGCGAGTCCCATGGCGAGGGGCAGTCGTCCGCACCGCTCGGCGATCGCAGCCGCCTCATCGGCGGTGACGCGGCCTCCGGCGGCGGCGTCGAGCATCGCCACGGCCTCGTGCAGGGGCGGCGGGCCGAGCGGCACCGCGTGGGCGCTGAGGAGGGCGGACAGGTCGCGGCGGCTCGTGGCGATGACGAGGCTGTCGGGCGTGCCGGGAAGGAGCCGTTCGATCTGCTCGGCGCCGGAGGCGTTGTCGAGCAGGAGCAGGACCCGGCGTCCGGCGAGGGTGCTGCGGTAGGTCGCGGTGAGCTCGTCGAGCTCCTCAGGGCGCGCGCGGCAGGCCGGGTCGAGGCTGCGGATGACGCGGGTGAGCACGGATTCGAGGGCGGGACGCAAGCCCTCGGCGTCGCTGAAGCCGTGGAGGTCGACGAAGAGCTGCCCGTCGGGGTACCGGTCGGCGAGGGCGTGGGCGGCGCGCACGGCCAGGGAGGTCTTGCCGACCCCGGCCGTGCCGTGCACGGCGACGACCTCGGCGCCGCCGTCGACGGCGGCGAGCAGGGACTCCAGCGGCAGTTCACGGCCGGTGAACCCCGCGAGCGGGCGCGGCAGCTCGCGCGGGGTGGCGGCGGCGACGGGTTCGGCGTCGGCGCCGAGCGCCTCGATGAGGAGGCGGAGGGTGCGCGGCTGTGGGCGGGTGCGCCCCGACTCGATGTCGCGGATCGTGCGGATGCCGACGCCGGCTTTGAGCGCGAGTTCCTCCTGGGTCAGCACGGCGTGCAACCGGAGCCGGCGAAGGTCGATGCGGGCCGCGGTCGTTCGGTCGGGCATCGGGCAATGGTAGAGCGGGCGCGCACCTCGACGGCAGTCGCGAACTGCGGTTTCACGGCATCCTGCCGGTGTCCCGCCGGTGTCCTGCCGCCCGAGCGGCCACAGTGGCGTTCTGGTACTGCGGTTAGGTACCTTGCGGTGTTACGGTAGCAGTATGGAGTCTAAGTTCGCTGCGATGCGCCGGGGCATGCTTGAGCCGGTGGTGCTGGCCGCACTGGACGGTGAGAGCCGCTACGCCGGGGAGATCGCGCAGCTGCTCCGCGATGCGCAGTTCCCCGTCCAGGACGGCACCTTGCATCCGCTGCTGAATCGCCTCCGCCGCGAAGGGCTGCTCACCTACGAGTGGCGAGAGTCCCCGAGCGGCCCCCCGCGGAAGTACCTCGCGCTCTCCGACGAAGGCCGTGCGCAGCTCGCACAGTTCCGCGACTACTTCCGCGGCCTCGCGACGATGATCGAATCGATTGGACGATGACCATGGACCACATCACTCTCAGCGGCCATTCCGGCGCGTTCCCCCTGACGGCCGACGCGAAGCGGCAGCTCGTCGCCTACCTGGGCGATGCGCGTTCGGCCGTCGGCCCCGGTCCTGACGGCGACGAGACCGTCCGCGACATCGAGATGGCGATCGGCGACCGCCTGCGCGCCGCGCTCGACCGGGGCGCCACCGGGGTCGACGAGTCGGAGATGGCGCGGATCCTCGCCGAGACCGGCCCGGTCGAAGCCGGGCCCGCTGAGACCGGTCCGGGAGCCGCCGACCGCGGGTTCAGCGGCGGCCGCCTGCCGTGGCTGTGCCGCGTGGAGGAGGGGAAGTGGTTCGGCGGCCTGTGCCTCGGACTGGCGATCCGCAGTGATCTCCGCGTCGAGTGGGTCCGCGTCTTCGCCATCGTCTTCCTGTTCGTCACGAGTGGACTGCTCGGCGTGGCGTACGTGATCGCGCTGCTCTTCGTCCCGCGCATGGAGACCGCCGAGCAGTACGAGGCGGCTCTTGCGCAGAGCAGGCGGTAGCGCCGTCCGGGCGGGCTCGGACCATCGCGGCGCCGACGCGCCCCCGGTCCGACCGCTCGCCGCGATCGGACCGGGGGTGGGGGGACTCGGCCTCCGGGGCCGGCCTCGTGCGCGCTACGCGCCGCCGAACGTGACGTCCGAGCAGGAGTAGAAGGTCTGGTCGAAGTGGCTGGCCTGCCAGATGACGTACACGATGTGGTGCCCGGTCCTGCCGGGCGCGCTCACCTGGATGTCGACCGCCTCGCCCGGCTCGTAGACGCCGGTCTCGACGACGCGTTCGAGGTCGCCCCAGTCGAGCGCGTCGGTCGTGGCGTCGTATCCCTGCTTGGTGACGTACACCCAGTAGTAGTCGGCGCCGTGCCTGGCCTGGTCCTCGTAGTGGAGGGTGAAGTCGTTGGCGAGCGCGGTGGTGTGCCAGTCGCCCGGCTGGTCGAGCGACGCGTACTCGGGGTTGGCGCCGGAGCAGAGCTGGTTGTCGGGGATGCGCTGCTCGTGCTGCCCCTGCATGCCCTCGCGGAGCAGGCTCATCCAGCTCCACATGGTGTTGGGGTTGGCCTGGAACGCCTGGTAGCACATGGGGTCCTCAGTGGCCATGTCCGGGTTCAGGTGGTCGCTGCCCCAGCGCTCCCAGCAGGAGTACTGGCGCGCGGCCGGCGAGGTCGCGGTGCCGTGGGCGCCGGCGCCCTGGGCGGTGAAGCACAGCACCGCGGCGCTGGCCATGGCGACCGCTGCGATCCTGAGGAGGAGCCGGCGGAGGCGGGGTGATCTCGATCTGAGCATGGTATCGCTCCCAGTCATCGAAGACATTGACAAATGCAAATATTATCGACATATGCTCACAATGTAAATACTCGCAGCGCCGAACGTGGGAGCGATGACGCCGACCGCTGCCGTTTTCCTGCCGGTGTTTCGCCTTGTGGCCGGTCTCCTGCGGACGCAGACTGGCAGCACAACGAAGGAGATCGACTCTTGTTCACCACACTCGCCAAGCGCGCGCTGGTCGTCGGCGCCGCCATGACGGCCATCGTCCTCGCCGCGTCAGGGCAGGCCCAGGCCGCCAACGCCTACCTCATCCTGAGCGACCGCGACGGGCGCCAGCTCGGCACCATGACCCACTACGACGCGGAGACGGACCGGTTCACGGTCTGCGACACGCAGAGCGAGGGGCGCAACGTCACCGGGAAACTCTACGCGGAAGGCGGCGACACTCCCCTGCTGACGATCACCGACGGCTCGGACGCCGGCTGCAATTCCAAGACCTACGACCTCCGCGCCGGGAGAACCTACGAGATGTTGATCTACCTGGGCGGGGAATGGGAGTTCTGGCGCACCATGAAGATCACGGAATAAGGCCGGGTCCTCAGTCCCGTCGTGCGAAGCTCCGGAGGCCGGCGACCCTTGCGGGTCGCCGGCCTCCGGAGCTTCATCCGGACGACTCCCACGGCCGCATCGTCGGCCGCGTCCCGACCGCCCTGCCGCGCTTGGCGAAGACCCCGGCAGCGGTCGTCGGCATCAGTCGGCGGTGCAGGTGACCGCGGGCGTCGCGGCCGCCCCCGTGGCGATGAAGCCCCACGCCGAGATCGTCTGTCCGGCTTGGATGTTGGCGTTCCAGCCGACGTCGGCGGCGGTGACGGACGATCCGGAGGCGGTGACGTCGGCGTTCCAGTGGCTGCTGATGCTCTGGCCGGCGGGCCAGGTCCAGGTGAGCTTCCAGCCGTCGACGGCGTCTCCGCCCGCGCTGACCAGGACATTGCCCTGCCAGCCGGAGCCCCAGTCGTTGACCACGTCGATCTCGGCCGAGCAGCCGGACTCGGTCGGCGGCGGGGTCGTCGTGTCGTCGGGGGACGTCGTCTCGTCGGGAGGCGTCGTCTCGCCGGGCGGGTCCGATTGGAACCGGCTGAAGAACTCCCAGGTCGCTGTGGGGATCCACGAGTCGGCGCCGTCGCCCGAGGCCCCGTCCCGTGGTGCCTGCATGTGCCCTCCGTCGAACGAGGCCCACACGACCGGGTGGTCCGGCGAGCACCCGGTGAACTCGGTCGTGATGTGCGTCAGACTGCCCCGCGGCGGTGTCGGCGTGGTCTGCGGGGTGCAGCCGTTGTTGCCGACGAAGCGGTTGCGCTGGGCGGTGCCGTCGCTGAAGTTGTCGGTGGTGCCATGCGCCGCGAAGACCGCGACAGGCTCGTTGCCGCCGTCGCATCCGCTGACCCACCCGGGCGAGCCGTAAGGAGCGATGGCGCGGAACACGTCGGGACGGGAGCACGCGAGCGAGTAGCTCATGGCTCCGCCGTAGCTGAATCCGACGGAGAACAGCTGCTGGGTGTCGATGCACAGATCGCCTTCGAGGAGCGCGATCATATCGTCGGTGAACGCGACGTCCTCGCCGCCGCTGTTCGCCCAGGCGTTGTCCAATCCCTGCGGGGCGACGAAGATCGTGGACCCGCCGGAGAGCCGCTTCAGTCCGTAGTAGGCATAGGTGCCGGCCTGCACGCTGTTCCCGGTCGCCACGTTCTGGGCGGTGCCGCCCCACCAGTGGAAGCCGAAGACGAGCCTGTAGGGGCGGTCGCTGTCGTAGTCGGTGGGGATGTCGAGGATGAAGCTGCGGCTCTTGCCGCCGCTCTGGATGGTGTGGGTACCGCTGGTCAGGGTGGGGGTCCGGCCGCATCCGGCGGTCGCTTCGGCCTGTACCGGGGAGGCTGAGGGCTCGGCGACCGCGACGAGTGCCCCCGTGAGGGTCACCGCAGCCAGGGACGCCGCGACAAGCGCGAGGCGCGCACCTGTTCGCAAGGGCTTCATGATGGAACGCCTTTCGGTTTGACGATGGGGTGGGTGAAACCGCGTCCTCGCGAACGAAAGTCTCATGAGAGGCCCTTGAAGATCAAGGGTAGCCTAGTTATCGATAACTGTCTATATCTAGACACGACTTGGCCCCCTTCACTTGCAATCGGCCCGGGCGCAAGACTCCGGGCCCGACTGCGCCGCGCGAAGAGCTCCGACCGAAGCTTCTACGGCACCCTCATCCGCACGAAACCGGCTCGCCGCAGGCCGGCCTGCTACCAGGTCAGGCTCCGCATGGCACGATCCTTGCGGCGAGGAGGTCGGCCCCTCGTCATTCTGCGTATCCGAGCCCGCCGAGTCCAATGGCTGGCTTCTTGGCTGCCCGAGGACTCGGTCAGGTCCGATCGAATGCGGACGTCATCCTTGTAAGGACAGCAAAAAAGGCCCTGTCACCAGGGCCTTTGTAGTGTGCGCGAGGGGGGACTTGAACCCCCACGTCCGTTAAAGGACACTAGCACCTCAAGCTAGCGCGTCTGCCATTCCGCCACCCGCGCGTGCACACTGAGAGTGTATATGGAGTTTGTTTTGGCTGCCAGTTGGGCCTTTTGGCTTGCCCCGGCACGAGACGAAACTTTACACGACGGATTTGAGGGTTGCGCAAGGGGGGTTCGCGGTCGGGGGGAGGGGCGGACGGCGGCTACGCTTGGGGGTATGACCGTGACCGCGCCAAGACTCCCCGACGCGGCGCTGGCGCATTGGGATCTGGGGCAGATCTACCAGATGCAGCGGGTGCAGACCGGGTTGATGAACCGGTCTTGGCGCGTGGACGCGTCGAGCGGTTCGTACCTGCTGAAGCTGTTCAGGGACGTCACGGGGCCTGAGCTCCAGTTCCAGTTCCATGTGCTGCAGACCCTGGGGGGCAACGGTGTCCCGGTGGTGCTGCCTGTCCTGAGCAGGGACGGGCGGACCACTATCTTCCTGGAGGGCGAGGAGTTCGGCGTCTTCCCTTGGGTCGGCGGGCGGCACCGGAGCGGGTTGTCGATGTCGCGGGACGCCTGCCGGGACCTCGGGTCCGTCATCGGGCGGCTTCACCGGACCCTGCATGCTTCCATTCCTGCCGATCGGGCTCCGAAGATGGAGAATCCGCCTACGACCGAGGCTGCTTTGCAGAAGGTCGACCGGTTGTTGGAGCTGGTCGCCGCCGGGCGCGGGGACAAGACCGGGTTCGAGGCGACTGCGGAGCAGACGCTGCGGTTGAAGCGGGGGCTGCTGGTGCGGCTCGGGGATCGGCGGCCGCCGGATCTGGCGCCGCAGTACACGGGGTACACGCATGGGGACCTGCATCCTCATAATGTGCTGCACGGGCCCGACGATCGGATTTCGGCCATTCTTGACTGGGACCGCCTCACGGTTTCGTCGTACGCGCGGGAGATGGCGCGGGCCGCGGTGTTCTACTTCACCTATGGCGATGAGCGGGGTCTGGACTGCGATCGGATCCGGGCCTTCGCCGGAGGGTACCGGTCCGTGTTTGATGTCGGCGAGCCTGAGATCGGGTTGGCGACGCATCAGCTCTGGTGGGACCGGCTGACCGACAACTGGGTCATCGAGTGGCATTACGTGCGCCACAACTCCGCCTGCGACCACCTGCTGCCCGGCCAGACCGGGCTCGTGAAGTGGTGGACCATCCACTACTCGCAGGTCGAGCAGTCGCTCATGGGCCGCTGAGATTCGCAGTGGCGGGGCGATATCGCTTCTGTCACAATGGCTCGCATGACTGAACTGCCCCTCATCCACCTCCAGGGAAGTCCCTACCGCCAAGGCGTCCAGCAAGGCGAGCAGCTCAGGGAGCAGATCGCGACGAACGTGGCCGTGTACCGGTCGCGGATGCTCACCTCCGGGCTGCCGGAGGACTCGCTCGCGGAGCGGTCGCAGCGGTACCTCGGGATCTTCACCAAGGAGGACTCGCAGTACCGGGCGATCATGGACGGCATCGCCGACGGGTCCGGGCAGAACATCCTCGACATCGCGCTGCTCAACGCTCGGTATGAGCTTCTTTACAGTGCTTGGAGCGAGTTCGGGCGGCCGTCGGTCGACAGCATTCGGTCGGAGTGCACGTCGTTCGGCGGATCGGACGGGGTCTTCGCCGCGGGCGGCACGCAGATCGGGCAGAACTGGGACTGGTTCACCGGGGTCGAGGGCGCGCTGCTCCAGTGGCGGCACGGCGAGACGACCGTGGTCGGGTTCACCGAGGCGGGCGTCGCTGGGACCAAGATCGGGATCAACTCGGCCGGGATCGGCTTGTGCGTCAACGGACTCGGGGCGAGCGTCGACGACTGGAAGCTCGACTCGGTGCCGTTCCACCTCCGGACGTGGCGGATCTTGCAGTCGAGCACGCTCGCTGAGGCTGTCGGGCACGCCGTTGCTCCACGGCCCGCTTGTTCAGCGAACTTCTTCATCGGGAGCGCGTCGTCGGGTGTGGTGACGGTGGAGACGTCGCCGCTCGGGTCGCGCGTGATCTACCAGGACGGCACCGCTCCCCTGGTGCACGCCAACCACTTCCGCGACCCCGAGGCCCTCGGGGTGTACCAGAGCTGGCTGGAGACCGGCCGTGTCTCCACGTACCACCGGTGCGACCGCATGGAGCACCTGCTGGCCAAGGAGTCCCCCGTGACGACCGAGCACCTGTACGCGGCCATGCGGGACCACGACGGCGGGCCGCTGGCCCTGTGCCGCCACCCCGTCATGACCGACCCGGAGGAGCTGCGCACGCACACCGCGCTCGCCGCGCACCTGGAGCTCGACGCGCTGAAGTTCTCCTACACGTGGGGCCCGCCCTGCGAGTCGGAGTTCACCACGGTCTCGCTGTAGCGCGGGCGCGCGCTAGCGCGGGGTCGGCTGCGAGAGCTCCCAGCAGGCCACGGCCGTGGCGGCCGCGACATTGAGGGAGTCGACGCCCGCGTGCATCGGGATGACGACGGTGCGGTCGCAGGCGTCGAGCGCGGCCGCGGTGAGACCGGGGCCTTCGGCGCCGAAGAGGAGCGCGGGGCGCTCGCGTTCCTCGGCGCTGACCCGGCCGATGTCGATCGCGCCGCGCGAGGGGCTCAGGCCGTGGAGCGTGAACCCGGCCTCGCGGACCTGGGCGAGGCCGTTGGGCCATTCGTCGAGGTAGGCGTACGGGACCGCGAACACCTCCCCCATCGAGACGCGCACGCTCCGCCGGTACAGCGGGTCGGCGCAGTCGGGGGCGAGGAGTACCCCGTCGAAGCCGAGGCCCGCGGCGACCCTGAAGATCGCGCCGATGTTGGTGTGGTTGTTGATGCCTTCGAGGACCACGAGGCGCTTCACAGAGGTCAGCAACTCCCCCGGCTCGGGCAGCGGCTTCCTGTGGAACGACGCCAGCGCACCGCGGTGGACGTGGAAGCCGGTCACCGATTCGAGGACGTCGGGCCCGGCGGCGTAGCAGGGGGCGTCCTCGGCGAGGTGGGAGAGCTGGTCGACGCGCTTGGCGTCGATGAGCATGGAGCGCATGCGGTATCCGGCGCGCAGGGCGCGGCCGATGACCTGGTGGCCTTCGGCGATGAACAGGCCGTGGGGCTGCTCGAAGCGGGTGCGCAGGGCCAGGTCGGTGAGGGCCCGGTAGTCGGCGAGGCGCTCGTCTTCGGGGTCGGAGATGTCGATAGCGGGCACGTGGTGATTCTGCCCCATGGGAAGCGGAACGGCCGGGACCGCCCGTGAGGGAGGTCCCGGCCGTCACGTGCGGTTACGCGGGAGCGGGCGGGAGCTGGCCCGGCTCCTTGCCTTCGCCGATGTCCTGGACCTCGCGGGCGGCCTGCTGGGCCGCTTCGAGGGCCTGGAGGGCGGAGTCGTCGAGTTCGAGGGCACTGGTGTCGACCTCGACCTCTTCCTCCTCGCTCGGGCCGGACTTGTCGCCGCCGCCGAACGCGTTGCCGATGCCGCCGAGGGCCTTGGTGAGCTCGGCGGGGACGACCCAGACCTTGTTGGCGGTGCCCTGGGCGATCGTGGGCAGCGTCTGGAGGTACTGGTAGGTCAGGAGGCGGTCGGTGGGCTTGGCGTTGTGGATGGCCGCGAAGACCGTCTGGATGGCCTTGGCCTCGCCGTCGGCGCGGAGCACGGCGGCGTCGCGCTCGCCCTTGGCGCGGAGGACGGCGGACTGCTGCTCGCCTTCGGCCATGAGGATCGAGGAGCGCTTGGTGCCCTCGGCGTTGAGGATCGCGGCGCGCCGGTCGCGCTCGGCGCGCATCTGCTTCTCCATGGCGTCGCGGATGCTCAGCGGCGGCTCGATGGAGCGCAGCTCGACGCGGGTGACCTTGAGGCCCCACTTGTCGGTGGCCTTGTCGAGCTCGGCGGCGAGGCGGGCGTTGATCTCCTCGCGGCTGGTGAGCGTCTTCTCCAGGTCCATGGAGCCGACGACGTTGCGGAGCGTGGTGGTGGTGAGCTGCTCGACGCCCGCGAGGTAGTCGTCGATGTTGTACACGGCCGCGGTGGGCTGCGTGATGATGTAGTACAGCACGGTGTCGATCTGCACGCCGAGGTTGTCGGCGGTGATCACCGGCTGGGGCGGGAAGTTGACGACGCGCTCGCGGAGGTCCACTTTGGCGCGGACGGAGTCCACGAAGGGGACGAGGAGGCGCGGCCCGGGTTCGAGCGTGCGGCGGTAGCGGCCCAGGCGCTCGATGATGTAGTTCCACTGCTGGGGCACGATCTTGATCGAGCGGAACAGCACGATGATCAGGAAGATCGCGACGATCAGGAGCAGTATGCCTACGGGTTCCATGGTTTCTCAGCCTCCAGTGGTCTGGCGGATCGGGCGGGCTATGGGCACGAGGGTACTGAACGGCCGCCTATCGGTAACGACTGCTTCCAGACGATGACCGTGGCGCCTTTGATCTCGACGACGGTGACGGTGTCGCCGGGTTCGAGGAGCTGGTCGGGTTCGAGGGGGTAGGCGGTCCAGTTGTCCCCGGCGATCTCGACGAGGCCGCCGGAGAGGTCGACGGTCTCGATGACGCGGGCGTCGGCGCCTTCGATCGCGCGGGTGCCGAACGGGCGGTGCGCCTGCTCCTTCGTGTCGGATTCGAGCGCCTGCTTGAGGAAGGGCCGCAGGCCGAAGATCGAGGCGATGGAGCCGACGCCGAAGAGCACGGCCTGGAGCCAGAGGGGGGCGCCGACGGCCGCCCCGATGCCCGCGAGCACGGCGCCGACGGCGACCATGGCGAGGACCAGGGTGCCGGTGAAGAGTTCGACCGCGCCGAGGATAACGGCGACGATGATCCAGATGAATACGTCGTCCACACCACAAGCATGTCACGAGCGGAGGACCTGCGGGGACTACGGTCCGGGCCCGCGCTCGGCGCGGCTCGCAAAGCGGTGCAAGCGGCTCCGTGCGCGGGCCCGTGGTCTCTAGCGGCCGCGCTTCTCCGGGGCCGGGGGCCGGCGCGCGGGGCAGCAGCCCTCGACGGTCGGGTCCCAGACGGGGAGCTTGCCGAGGCGGCGCAGGGGCGCGCCCTGGACGCGTTCGGCGACGAGGTCGCGGAACATGCCGACGAGGTCGGCGTCGACGGTCGGCGTCCCGGCCCGCAGGTAGCGCAGGCCCAGGTCGGCGGCGGTGTCCTTGGCCTCGTTGTCGAGGTCCCACAGGACCTCGATGTGGTCCGAGAGGAACCCGACGGGGCTGACGACGACGGTGTCGACGCCTTCGGAGGCGAGGACCTTCAGGTGGTCGTTGATGTCGGGTTCGAGCCACGGCATCGCGGGCGGGCCCGAGCGGGACTGCCAGACGACGTCGAAGGGCCCGGTCCATCCGGCGCGCTCGGCGACGAGCGCGGCGGCCTCGGCGACCTGGTCCGAGTAGCGGGCGCCCTCGGGGCCGGAGCACTCCTCCATGACGTCGGGGATGGAGTGCGCGGTGAAGACGACGCGGGTCTGCGACTGGTCCTCGATCTGGTCGAGGGAGGCCTTGAGCTGGCGGGCGAAGCCGCCGACGAAGCCGGGGTGGTCGAAGAAGTGGCGGATCTTGTCGATCTGCGGCGCGGTCTCGCCGACGGCGGCGCGGGCGGCGTTGATGTCCTCGACGTACTGGCGGCACGAGGAGTAGGAGCCGTACGCGCTGGTGCACAGGGCGAGGGCCTTCTTGACCCCGTCGCCGGTCATCTGGGTGACGGCGTCGACGAGCATGGGCGGCCAGTTGCGGTTGCCCCAGTAGATCGGCAGGTCGATGCCGCTCTTGCGGAACTCCTGGCGGAGCGCTTCGATGACCTCGCGGCACCACTGGTTGATGGGAGAGATGCCGCCGAAGTGGTAGTAGTGCTCGGCGACCTCGGTGAGGCGCTCGTCGGGGATGCCGCGGCCGCGGGTGACGTTGCGCAGGAAGGGCAGCACGTCGCCGGGGCCCTCGGGTCCGCCGAAGGAGACGAGCAGGACGGCGTCGTAGCCGTCAGTGTCGATGGCTGTCATGAGGCGGCTCCGCTACTGCTGTGTGCGCTCGACTCCGACGGCGTGGAACCCGCCGTCGACGTGGATGATCTCCCCGCTGGTGGCCGGGAACAGGTCGGACAGGAGGGCCGCGCAGGCCTTGGCGACGGGCTCGGAGTCGGTGAGGGACCAGCCGAGCGGGGCGCGCTTGGTCCACGCCTCCTCGAACGCCTCGAAGCCGGGGATGGACTTCGCGGCCATGGTGCGCTGCGGGCCCGCGGAGATGAGGTTGACGCGGATGCCCTTGGGGCCCAGGTCGCGGGCGAGGTAGCGGTTGACCGACTCCAGGCCGGCCTTGGCGACGCCCATCCAGTCGTACACGGGCCAGGCCTGCTGCGCGTCGAAGTCGAGGCCGACGACGGCGCCGCCGTGCTCCATGAGCGGGAGGCAGGCGACGGCGAGGGACTTGTAGGAGAACGTGGAGACCTCGACGGCCTTGGCGACGTCGGCCCACTCGGTGTTCAGGAAGTTCCCGCCGAGGGCGCCGGGCGGGGCGAAGGCGATGGCGTGGAGGACGCCGTCGAGGCCGTCGACGTGCTCGCGGACCTTGTCGGCGAGCCCGGCGAGCTGCTCGGGGTCGGTCGCGTCGAGCTCGACGACCGGCGCGGGCTTCGGGAGCTTCTTGGCGATGCGCTCGACCAGGGAGAGGCGCCCGAAACCGGTGAGGACCACTTCGGCGCCCTGCTCCTGCGCGTACTTGGCGACGCCGAAGCCGAGGGACTGCTCGGTGATGACACCGGTGACGAGCAGCCGTTTGCCGTCCAAGATTCCAGACATGTGTGTTCCTCCGTGCGTGATCAGTGCTTGAAAACTATCCGGGCCTAGTGGCCCATGCCCAGGCCGCCGTCGACGGGGATGACCGCGCCGTTGACGTAGGCGGCGCTGTCGCCCGCGAGCCAGGTGACGGCTCCGGCGATCTCCTCGACGGCCCCGAAGCGCTTCGCGGGGATCGAGTCGAGGTAGGCCTTGCGCTGGGCTTCGGGGAGCGCATCGGTCATGTCGGTCTGCACGAAGCCGGGGGCGACGACGTTCGCGGTGATGTTGCGCGAGCCGAGTTCGCGCGTGACGGAGCGGGCGAGGCCGACGAGACCGGCCTTGGACGCGGCGTAGTTGGTCTGCCCGGCGTTGCCGTAGAGGCCCACGACCGAGGAGATGAAGATCATGCGGCCGAACTTGGCGCGGAGCATCTTCGAGGAGGCGCGCTTGGCGACGCGCCAGGCGCCTTTGAGGTTGGTGTCGATCACGCGCTCGAACTGCTCGTCGCTCATGCGCAGCAGCAGCGTGTCGTCGGTGATCCCGGCGTTGGCGACGAGGATCTCGACGGGGCCGAACTTGTCCTCGACCTCGGTGAACGCGGCGTCGACGGACGCGGTGTCGGTGATGTCGCACTGGACGCCGAAGAGGCCGTCGGGGGCGCCGGAGCCGCGGTGGGTGACGGCGACGTTGTCGCCCTGGGCCGCGAAGGCCTTGGCGATCGCCAGGCCGATTCCGCGGTTGCCTCCGGTGACCAGGACCGTGCGCGCCATTGTCCGAACTCCCTCATGTTCTTTGTACGAAGCCACCGACGATCGTAGCGACGGGCCACTTCAGGGGCGAAGGGGCCTTCACGCACCGTGTGGTGCCGGACAGACTCAGGTGAGGCGGGAGGTCCACGCCAGGCTCAGCCCGGCGGCGGCGAACAGGAGGATCATCGCCGTGCCGATGAACCACTGCGAGACGTCCTCGGCGATGGTCCGGTAGCCCAGGGACGAGCCCATGTCCTCGTAGACGGCGCGCAGCTGCTCGGCGGTGACGGCCTCGTAGTACTCGCCGCCGGTCTCCTCGGCGAGCCCGGCGAGGGCCTCGCGGTCGACGGGCACGGAGACGAGCTCCTGGTCGAGTTCGATGACGCCCTCGTCGGTGCCGAACGCCACGGTGGAGACGGGGATCTCGGCCGCGGCGGCGGCCTCCCCGGCCTCGTCGACGGTGCGCCCGGCGGTGCGGTAGCCGTCGGAGAGCAGGAGGATGCGGGCGGGCGCGAGCTGCCCGGACTCGTCGGGCATGACCTGCTGCACGGCCTGGAGGGACGCGAACACGGCGTCGCCGGTGGCGGTGGCCTCGGCGAGGGTGAGGCCGTTGATCGCGGAGGTCACTTCGGCGCGGTTCTTGGTGGGGGGCACGACGACCGAGGCGTATCCGGCGAAGGACACGAGGCCGACGTTGTACTGCTCGGGCAGCTCGGCGACGAAGTCGGAGGCCGCGGACTTCGCGGCGTCGATGCGGGTCGGGTCGACGTCGGTCGCCATCATCGACAGGGACACGTCGATCGCGAGGATGATCGTGGCGCGCTCCTGCGGCTCCTCGACGTCGACCGCGGGGCGGGTCATGCCGCCGACGAGGACGGCCAGCGCGATGACGAGCAGGCCCGCGGGGAGGTGGCGGCGCCAGCCGGGGAGCTTCGGCACGAGCTTGGCGAGGAGCGAGGCGTTGGCGAACCTGACGGCGATCCGCTTGCGGGCGAACTGGGCCCAGACGTACACCGCCGCGAGGATCGCGACGGGGATGAGCGCCAGCAGCCACGCGGGTTCGAGCAGGCGGATCAACGGTTCTCCTTGGCGTTGTAGGCGTTAGCGGTAGGCGGCGAGGTGGCGGCGTTCGGCGACGAACGCGGCGATGTCGCGCAGCCAGTCGGAGCCGGTGGACAGGCGCAGGTGCGCGGCGCCGCCGGAGCGGATGCCGGCGGCGATGCGGGCGCGCTGCTCGGCGGCGGCCTCGGCGTAGCGGGCGCGGAAGCGCGCGTTGCCGGTCTGGACTTCGACGACGGCGCCGGTCTCGGGGTCGATGAGGTCGAGGACGCCGACGTCGGGGAGGGCGAGTTCGGCGGGGTCGAGGACTTCGACGCAGAGGACCTGCTGGCGCACGGCGAGGCGGCGCAGTTCCCGCGGCCAGTCGCTCGGGTTGTCCTCGTCCTCAAGGAAGTCGGAGACGACGATGGCGAGGCCGCGGCGGCGGGCGTGGCGGCGGGTCTTGTCGATGAGCTCGGCGAGGTTGCCCGCTCCTTCGCCGCGCGGCAGGCTCGTGACGGCGCGCAGGAGCGAGCGGGCGCCGCCGCGGCCGGGGCGCGGCGGGATGGCCTTCGCGGGGCCGCCTTCGGTGACGACGGCGCCGATGCGGTTGCCGCCGCGTCCGGCGAGGTAGGAGAAGGCGGCGACGGCGCCTTCGGCGAGCTCGCGCTTGAGCATGCCGACGGTGCCGAAGTCGAGGCTCGGCGACAGGTCGATCGCGAGCCACGTCTCCAGTTCGCGGTCGGCGATGGTGGTGCGCACGTGCGGCACGGTGGTGCGGGCGGTGACGGGCCAGTCCATGCGGCGCACGTCGTCCCCGGCCCGGTACTCGCGGGCTTCGCCGGGCTCGGACCCGGCGCCGGGGAGCAGGCCCAGGTAGTCGCCGTGCAGGAGCCCGTCGAGGCGGCGGGTGACCATGAGCTGGAGGCGGTCGAGGGCGCGCAGGTCGGCGGCGTTCACGCGGCTACCAGGCCCCCGGCTGCGGCGGCTGCTGGTAGGCCGGTTCGGCGGGGCGCGGCGCGGCGTCCTGGCGGGGCGTCACCGTGGGGGCGGGGACGGCGGCGAGGAGCTGGCCGACGAGGCGGTCGGCGGTGATGCCGTCGGCCATGGCGTCGTAGGAGAGGACGAGGCGGTGGCGCAGCACGTCGGGCGCGATGTCGTCGAGGTCCTGCGGGAGCGCGTAGTCGCGGCCGCGCAGGAGCGCGATGGCGCGGGTGGCGCGGATGAGGCCGAGGGACGCGCGGGGGCTGGCGCCGTACTGGATGTGGCGGGCGATGGCGCCCAGGCCCGCGGCGGTCGGGTTGCGGGTGGCCATGACGATGCGCACGGCGTAGTCGACGAGCGCGTTGTGGATGAACACGCCGTCGGCGGCCTGCTGGAGGCGCAGGAGGTCGTCGGTGTCGAGGACGCGTTCGGGGATGGGCGAGTCGACGCCCATGCGGAAGACGATCTCGCGCTCTTCGGCGTCGGTGGGGTAGCCGACGTTGACCTTGAACAGGAAGCGGTCGCGCTGGGCCTCGGGCAGGGGGTAGACGCCCTCCTGCTCGATGGGGTTCTGGGTGGCCATGACCAGGAACGGCTTGGGGAGGACGTGGGTCTGGCCGCCGATGGAGATGCGCTGCTCGGCCATGACTTCGAGCATCGCGGACTGGACCTTGGCGGGGGCGCGGTTGATCTCGTCGGCGAGCACGAAGTTGGTGTTGACCGGGCCGAGCTCGACGTCGAAGGACTCCGAGGACTGGCGGTAGATGCGGGTGCCGACGATGTCGGCGGGCACCAGGTCGGGGGTGAACTGGATGCGGTTGAACTCGGCGCCGACGACCTTCGCCATGGTCTCGACCGCGAGGGTCTTCGCGACGCCGGGCACGCCTTCGATGAGGCAGTGGCCGCGGGCGAGGAGGGCCGCGAACATGCGCTCCACCAGGGCGTCCTGGCCGACGATGACCTTCTTGATCTCGAACAGGGCCTTCTCCAGCAGCGCGGCGTTCTCCGCCGGCGTCGGCAGGCCGTTCGCTCCCGATCCCTCGGGTGATCCCATATCGGCTCCAGCTCTCATGTTCGGCGACGTGGCTGTCAAGTGGTCCGGTGCTGTCGATGGTAATGCGCGCTCCTCAGAGGCGCAGGGGCCCGGAGGGACCCGTTTCGGGACATCGCACCGCCTTTTGTCGGGAACCCGACAGTTCTCACCGAACCCCTTGGGGCGCAGCAGGTCTAGACTGCGCACGCCGTGATTCGGCAAACCCCCAGGGGGTTTTTGCCCCGCGGAGTGACACGCCGCGCGGATTCAATCCGTTGCTGCGAAATGTCGGAGCGCTATGCTTTCCCCAACCCGCACGACTTCCCCCGTGGTCGTGCGGGTCTTCTCGTCTCCGGGCAGGGCGCGTTTCAAGGACCGGACCGGCGCCTCCGACCGAACTAGAATCACTCTCATGCCCCGTCGTCGCCAGGCCCTCCTCCTTCCTGGACGCAACTACAGCGTCCAGGGGCCCCTGCTGATGTACACCCACGTCGCGCTCCAGTCGCGCGGGGCGCGCACGTACCCGATCCAGTGGACGGACGTCGACCGGCTCGCCGCCGACGAGCAGACCATGATCGAAGGGGTCTGCGAGCAGACCGAGGCGGTCCTCGACCGCGTCCACAACGACGACCCGCCGCTGCTCGTCGGCAAGTCCCTCGGCACCGCCGCGGCCGTCCTCGCCGCCCACCACGGGCTCCCGGCGGTCTGGTTCACGCCGCTGCTCAAGGACTACCCGATCGTCCAGGCCCTGCGCCGCGCGACCGCGCCGTTCCTGCTCATCGGCGGCACCGCCGACCCCGCGTGGAACGGCGCGCTCGCGCGCGAGCTGCCCGGCGAGGTGTGCGAGATCCGCGGCGCCGACCACGGCATGTTCCTGCGCGGGCGCCCCCTCGTGGACTCCGCGCACGCCCTCGCCGACGTCATCGAGGCGGTCGAGGCGTTCATCGACACAGCCGTGTGGCCTCGCCACGGCTGACGCGCATGACGCACAATCGCACTGTGTCCGACGAGAACCCTGTGTGCTCCTCCCGCGGCTGCCGCGCCGAGGCCAAGTGGATGCTGCTGTGGCGCAACCCGCGCATCCACGGCGCCGAGCGCGTCAAGCGCTGGGCCGCGTGCGAGGAGCACCTGCCGGTCCTGCGCGACTTCCTCACTGCGCGCGGATTCCCGTGCGAGACGCGGCGAGTGGAATGATCAAGGCATGAGCGCGAAGACGGTCCCGGTGTGGGACCTGTGGCCCGGCGAGGTCACCTGGCAGCCGATGTCGCCGAAGCTGCGCACCGTGTGGGTGCTGCGGAGCCTGCTGAACCTGTTCCTCCTCGCCGTCGTGGCGGCCGTGCCGCTGGGCATCTGGCTCGGCTGGCGCGGCGTCCTGTGGGCCCTCTGCGGGTACGTGCTCCTCGCGGGGCTGCGGGCCTGGGCCGTGGCCCGCACGGTCGCGACCTGGGGCTACGCCGAGCGCGAGGAGGACCTGCTGGTGCGCCACGGGCTCCTGACGCGCCGGTTGAACATCGTCCCCTACGGCCGCATCCAGCTCATCGACCTCTCCGCGGGGCCCATCGAGCGCATGTTCGGCCTGACCACGGTCCAGGTCCGCACCGCGGCCCTCGGCTCCACGTCCGAAGTGCCGGGCCTCGAACCGGCGGTCGCCTCCGCGCTGCGCGACCGGCTCGCCCTCCGGGCCGCCGAGGTCCGGGAGGGCCTTTGAGCGACGAGCCCGCTCCCCCGCTGGCGGCTGCTCCGCTCGGGCCCGAGGTACCGGTCGCGGCGCCGAGCGCCCCGCCGGAGGGCGTCCAGCGCCAGCGCCTGCACCCGCTCACGCCGCTGCTGGAGAGCTTCCGGTTCCTGACCGCGGCGGCCGCGGCCGCTGGCATCCAGGCGTTCACGTCGCGGAACTTCCTGTTCGCGATCTACATCGCGCTCGCGGCGGCCGTGATCGGCGGGATCGCGAGCCTCATCGCGCTCCAGTACCGCGGCTTCGTCATCTGGGGCCGCGAGCTGCACATCTACGGCGGGGTGTTCACACGCAGCCACCGCACGGTCCCGCTGGAGCGGCTCCAGTCGGTGGACCTGGTGCGGCCGATCCGGGCCCGGCTGTTCGGCTTGGCGCAGTTGAACATCGAGGTCGCCGGGGGCGACGGCACGGACGCGCGGCTGGCGTACTTGAAGGCCGACCGGGCCTTGGCGCTGCGCGCGGAGCTGCTGGCGATAGCGGGCCGCCCGGCCGCGCCGGTCGCCGAGCCCGCGGAGGACGAGGAGGCGCCGGAGGCGGTGCCGGACCGGGACGCGGGGCTGCTGGTGCCGCAGCTGACGGTGCGGCGCCTCGCGCTGGCCTCGTTCCTGGAGGCGCTGCCGGCGCAGATCACGTTCCTGGCGGTGTTCGGGACCGCGTTCGCGGTGGCCGGGTCGATCTTCGGGTTCACGCGCGTCGCCACGGTCGTGTGGGTGGGGTTCCTGGCCCCGGCGCTGGTGGGCTACATCCAGAGCACGATCGCGGCGGTGAACCGGTTCCTGCGCAACGGGCGGTTCCGGATCGCGCGGGACGGCACGAACCTGCTCATCCAGCGGGGCCTGACGGACACGAGCCACGAGACCGTCCCGGTGGACCGGGTGACGGGCGTGAGCTTCGCGGAGCCGGTCCTGTGGCGCTCACGGCAGTGGAAGCGCGTGGAGGTGTGGACGGCCGCGGTGGCGCAGCAGAGCGCGACCGCGGTGCGGTCGACGACGGCGCTGCCGGTGGGCGGGCCCGACGAGGTCGCGGCGGTGGCCGCGGCGGCGGTCCCGGACCTGCCGAGCGTGTTCGCGACCGAGCGGCCGCCACAGCGGGCGCGGTGGCGGATGCCGTTGCGGTGGAAGCGGACCGGTGCTGCGCTCACCGAGCGGGCGTTCGTGGTGCGCCACGGCCTGTGGGTGAACACGCATGTGGCGCTGCCGTACGCGCGGATCCAGTCGGTGAAGGTGACGCAGGGCCGCGTGCAGCGGATGCAGGGCCTGGCGACGGTGCGGGCGATGGCCGCGGGCGGGGTCGGGCACGACGCCGTGGCCGTCGACCGGGACGCGCGCGAGGCGGTCGCGATGGCCGCGGAGCTGCGGGACCGGGCGGACGCCGCGGCCGCACTGGAGCGGCCGCGGCTGTCGTGATCAGAGGCGGCAGGCGTCGATGTTCGAGGCGAGGATGCCGCGGGCGCCGAGCTCGTAGAGGGCGTCCATGACGCGGTGCAGGTCGGCGCGCTCGGTCATCGACTGGACGGCGACCCACCCTTCCCGATGCAGCGGCGAGACCGTCGGCGACTCGATGCCGGGGGTCAGCTCGACCGCGGCTTCGAGGAGTTCGGCGCGCACGTCGTAGGCGAGCATCACGTACGAGCGGGCGACGAGGACGCCGCGCAGGCGCCGCAGGAGCTGCTCGACGGCCGCGCCGGCCCCGTTGCCGCTCTTTCGGACGAGCACGGCCTCGGAGTGCATGATCGGGTCGCCGAAGACGGCGAGCCCGGCCTGCTTGAGGGTCGTGCCGGTCTCGACGACGTCGGCGATGGCGTCGGCGACGCCGAGGGCGATCGCGTTCTCGACGGCGCCCGCGAGCTCGACGATGGCGGTCTTGACGCCGTGGGCGTCGAGGTCGCGCTGGACGACGCCCGGGTACGAGGTCGCGATGCGCTTCCCGTCGAGCCCCGCGACGGAGTCGATGACGCCGGGGCGGCCCGCGTAGCGGAACGTGGAGCGGCCGAAGCCGAGCGCGAGGACCTCTTCGACCTCGGCGCCGGAGTTGACGGCGAGGTCGCGGCCGGTGATGCCCAGGTCGAGGTCGCCGGAGGCGACGTAGGTGGCGATGTCGCCGGGACGCAGGTAGAAGAACTCGACGCCGTTGTCGGCGTCGATGGACTGGAGGTCGCGGCTGGAGCGGCGCTGCCGGTAGCCGGCCTCGGTGAGCATGTCGGTGGCGCCCTGTGAGAGCGCGCCCTTGTTGGGCACGGCGATGCGGAGCATGCGGATGGGCCTTTCTAGAGGTACCGGTAGACGTCGTCGACGCTGATGCCGCGGGCGACCATCATCACCTGGAGGTGGTAGAGGAGCTGGGAGATCTCCTCGGCCGCGGCCTCGTCCGACTCGTACTCGGCGGCCATCCAGACCTCGGCCGCCTCTTCGACGATCTTCTTGCCGATGGCATGGACGCCGGCGTCGAGGGCGGCGACGGTGCCGGAGCCCTCGGGTCGGGTGGCTGCTTTCTCGGAAAGTTCGGCGTAGAGCTGCTCGAAGGTCTTCACATCCGTGAATGCTACGCGCCGCGGCGGCGCGGGCCGCCGCCGACGCGGCGCGGCGACCGGAGTGCGGGACGCCCGAGACCGAGATCACGGCGGGGGCAGATGCGGAGGATTCGGGCCTGGACATTAATTTAGTCGTATGATCTAATTTAAACATCGACATTCATCGAATGCATGTCGCGACTGGAACCGTGCTTCACGAGAAAGGCGCTCCGCCCATGCGACGCAGATCGCTCCTCACCGCCGCGATGGCCGCCCCCCTGGCCACCGCCGGCGCCGTCGGCGCCCTCCAATCCCCGGCGCAGGCCGCCACCTGGTCCTCCTCGGACCGCTGGGGCACCTGGCAGAACGGGGCCTACACGCTCTACAACAACGTCTGGGGCTCCGGCTACGGGCCGCAGTCGATCTGGGCGAACTCCTACAGCAACTGGGGCGTGTGGGCGAACCACCCGAACACCGGCGGCATCAAGTCCTACCCGAACGTGTCGTACACGCTGGGGCGCACCGTCTCCAGCATGGGGAACGTCTCCAGCAACTTCAACGTCACGGTGCCCACCGGGTCGGGCCTGGCCTACAACACGACGTACGACGTGTGGGGCAACGGCCACGCGCACGAGATCATGATCTGGACGCAGTGGTACGGCCCGGTCGGGCCGATCGGCGGCCAGCAGACCACGGTCAACCTCGGCGGCCGCAACTGGCGCTACCACCAGGGCTCGAACGGCTCGAACCCCGTGTACAGCTTCCTGGCGGACAGCCAGTTCACCAGCGGGTCGGTGAACATCACCGCGATCTGCCAGTGGCTGGTGAACACCGGGCGCATGCCGAACGTCAGGATCGACCAGATCCAGCTCGGCTGGGAGATCACCTCGTCCTCGGGAGGCAAGGACTTCCGGGTCAACAGTTACTCGCTCAGCACGTGAGCGAAGGGGCCTCCCGCCGCTCGGCGGGAGGCCCCTTTCACGTTGCGGCTCAGGCCTTACGGCGGTGCTCCTGGAACCGCTCGCGCACGGCCTTGTACGACTGCTTCGGGCGGCGGTACTCGTCCACGACGCCCTTGTCGTTGACGCCGCGGGGGCGCTTGAGGAGCATGTCGCGGTGCTCGGTGGTGCGGAAGTCGCCGAAGACCCAGATGGCGAGGCCGGAGATGCGGTCGTGGCCGATCACGTGGTCGACGACGGTGGTGAGCAGGTCGGTCTGGTAGTCCTCGGTCCACAGTGAGCGGTTGGCGTCGTTCCAGCCCGGCACCGCGCCCGCGCCGATCTCGGAGATGATGAGCGGCTTGCCGGCGTGCCCGAGGGCGTCAACGTGCGCGGCGATGCGGTCGACCTCGGCCGGGATGCCCGGCACGTCGCCCCAGTACCAGCCCGGGTAGGTGTTGGCGCTGACGACGTCGACGAGGTCGAAGCACTTGTCGTCGTGGGCGTTCAGGCTCGCGTACGTGACCGGCCGGGTCGCGTCGAGCTCGCGCAGGCGCCCCAGGAGCCGCTCGTAGACCGGGTATCCGGCCTCCGACCAGCTCGGGCACTCGTTGAGGACGCCCCACAGGATCACCGAGGGGTGGTTGCGCGCGGCGGCGACCATCTCGTCGATGTGCGCGAGCTGCGACTCGACGAACGCCGGGTCGGTGAGGTGCTCGACAGGGTACTGCCAGCCGATCGACTCCTCCCACACGAGCAGGCCCGCCTCGTCGCACAGGTCGAGGAACAGCGGATCGAGCGGGTAGTGGCTGCCGCGCACGAAGTTCGCGCCGAGGTCCTTGAGCTGCTGCACGTCGGCGACGAGGAGCCCGGCGGGCTGGGCGTGGCCGAACTGCGGGTGGAGCTCGTGGCGGTTGACCCCGAGGAGGGTCAGGGGCTCGCCGTTGAGGGTGAGGCGCGTCCTCGACCGCGATGCGGCGCAGGCCGAAGCGCTCGCGCAAATCGTCGCCGCCGAGTTCGGCGGCGAGGACGGAGAGGTTCGGCTCGGCGGTGGTCCACGGTGCGGCCCAGGGGATCTCGACGGTGCGGACGAGGGTTCCGGCGGTGTCGAGGTCGACGTCCTCGGCGAGGAGCGCGCGGCCGTCGCAGGAGAGCGCGAGCGGCGCGGTGGCGGGCGCGTCGGCGGTGTAGTCGATGCGGACCTCGACGCGGCGGCCGTCGACGGAGAGCGTGTCGACCGCGAGCGCGTCGATGCGGACCGGGCCGAGGCGGTGGAGGGCGACGGAGCGGCTGATGCCGCCGAAGTGGTACCAGTCGAAGTGCTCCATGTGCAGCGGCGAGCGCTCGCCGAAGCGGTTGTCCACCAGGACGATCACCTCGGCCTCGCCGCCGTCGGAGCGGGTCTCGGCGGTGAAGCGCGTGAAGCCGCCCGCGTGGTCGCGGATCGGCTCGCCGTTCCACAGGACGCGGCACCAGTGCTGCACGCCTTCGAAGACGAGGCGCTGGAGGCCGGGCCGCGCGGCGACGCGGGTGCGGTAGACGGCGAGGCCGCGGCGGCCGGCGTAGGCGGGGGTGGCGTCGAAGCAGCCGGGGACGGCCATGACGTCGTCGAAGGCGAGGGTCGCGGGATCGACGTCGTCGGGCTCGACGTCGCCGAGGTAGGCGAAGTCCCAGACGCCGTCGAGGTCGGTCACGGGTCGGAGGACGTGCGGGGGGAATCGGCGGGCCATGGCGGCCTCCTTCGCGGTCGGCTCCGCACGATCCTAGGCGAGCGTTTGCCAACCGGTTGCCAGGGGCCTGACTAGGCCCCTTTCCGCTTGTCGCGGAAGGCCTTCTGGCGGCAGGCCGGGGAGCAGTACTTGGCGGGGCGGCCGGTTCCGGCATGGGCGACGGGGGTGCCGCAGACCGGGCAGGCGCCTTCCGTTACGGCAGTTTCGTTACGAGTCTCGGTGACAGCCGAGGTTTCGTTACTCGATTCGGGGTTTCGTTGCGGGCGGAGACCGTCCCAGACGATCTCGGCGAGCCGCTGGGCCTGCTCGCGGGAGGAGGCGGACCCGGCGATGCCGGTGCAGCCCGACATGAGGGCGCGCACGTCGCCAGGGTCGAGGTCGGACCGGACGGCGCCCGCCTCCTGGGCCCGCCGCAGGAGCTGGGCCAGCGGGTTGTCGATGACGCAGCGGCCGCCGGCCTTCTCGGGCTCGATCCAGTCGCCGCGGGCGGTCAGGGCCTCGCAGATGGCGCGGTTCTCCAGGGCCCGGCCGGTGACGAACCGCAGGTAGCCGAAGAACGCGGCGTCGGGGTCGCGCTCGCCGAGCGCCCGTTCGCCGTACTCGGCGATCTGCGACAGGCGGTGGTCCAGGACCGTCGCGAGCAGGGCGTCCTTCGTGGGGAAGTGCCGGTAGACGGTGCCCGCGCCGACCCCCGCGGCGGCGGCGATCTCCCCGAGGGACACCGCGGTGCCGCGCTCGCCGAAGAGCCGGTCAGCGGTCTCCAGGACCTTCCGCCGGTTGCGCTGCGCGTCAGCGCGTTCGACCCGCTTCACTGCCGTCTGCAACAGTGCCCCCTCTCGCGCCCGCCGATAAACGGGTGTACTGTTCCGTTTCAGTAACCGGGTCGCCGCCTCCGATACTAGTCGGCGACTACAGGAACGGAAAGGACCGCAGTATGCCTGCGAACAGGACCATTCTCGTGACCGGCGCGACCGGCCGTCAAGGCGGGGCCGTCGCCGCCCGGCTCCTCGCCGACGGCTGGGGCGTCCGGGCCCTCACCCGGGACCCGGCGAGCGCCAAAGCGAAGGCGCTCAAGGAGGCCGGAGCGGAGGTCGTGCGCGGCGACCTGGACGACCCGGCCTCGCTCGCCGCGGCGGCCGAGGGCGCCTGGGGCGCCTTCAGCGTCCACGCGGGCGCCTACGAGGGCGGGCCCTACGGCCACGACCTCGGGCACGAGGCGCGCTCGGCGGCGAACCTCGCCGCGGCCGCGAAAGAGGCGGGGACGGCGTTCCTCGTCCACTCCTCCTCGGTCGGCGTGGGCGGGCCGCTGGAGCCCCACATGGACATGCTCCAGCGCAAGGCCGAGGCGGAGGCCGCGATCAGGGAAAGCGGGCTGCCGTACACGATCCTGCGGCCGACCTCGTTCATGGAGAACACCTTCGACTCCTTCCGGGAGCTCCAGGACGGCGCCCTGGTCTCGCTCCTCCACGCCGACACCTACGAGCCGCACATCGCCGCCGACGACATCGCGGCCTTCGCCGCGATCGCCTTCGCCGACCCCGAGACGCACGCCGGGAAGGCGTACGAGCTCGCCGGGGACGACATCACGCAGCTGGAGAAGGTCGCGATCATCTCCCGGGTCACCGGCCGCGAAGTGCCGTACGTGCCGATCGACGCCGCCGCGGTGGCCGAGCAGAGCCCGTCGACCGCGAAGACCCTGGGGCTCATCAACGAGCACCGCATCGAGGTCGACATCCCGGCCCTCAAAGCGATCCACCCGGGCCTGCTGACCTTCGAGCAGTGGATGACCGGCGTCGGCAAGCCCCTCGTCGACGCGTACTTCGCGCGGATCGACGCGGCCTAGCCCCGGATGCGCCGGGCCGGCGCAGTGCAGGTCGGCCCGCGCACCCGTCCGGCGCGCCCGATGCCGAAGGGCCGGTGAGGAGTCCGCACGGTACGCTCGGTCCGGGACCCCCTCTCCCCGAAAGGCCGCCATGCGTCCTCTCTTCAAGCTCCACCCGGCCTTGGCGAGCCTCGCGCTCGCCGCCGTCCTCGCGATCACCAACGGCCGGTACGACTACCACCGCGACGAGCTGTACTTCCTGATGCTCAAGCCCGCCTGGGGCTATGCCGACCAGGGGCCGCTGACGCCCCTGCTCGGCCACCTGTCGATCGCGGCCCTCGGGAACACCGTCTGGGCGCTCCGGTTCCCGTCGATCCTGTGCATGGTCGGCGTGCTGTGGCTCGCCGCCCTCATCACCCGCGAGCTCGGCGGCGGGAAGGCCGCGCAGGCGCTCTGCGTCTGGGGGCTCGCCTTCGCCGGGGTCGCGCTCGGGTTCGGGCATCTGCTGTCGACCGCGACCGTGGACCTCCTCGTGTGGGTCGCGGTGCTGCTGTTCGCGATCCGTGCCCTCACCCGCGATCCGCGCTGGTGGCTCGCGGCCGGCGCGACCGCCGGGATCGGCTTGTACAACAAGCACCTGATCGTCCTGCTGCTCATCGGCCTCGCCGCGGGGCTCCTCGAAGTCCGCTCACCCAACGGGCTGCGGTCGAAGTGGCTCTGGATCGGCGTCGCGCTCATGCTCGTGATCGGCTCGCCGAACCTCATCTACCAGGCTCTGAACGGCTGGCCGCAGCTGGAAATGGCCGCGGCGATCCGCGACGGGGACGGCGCGGAGAACCGCGTCCTACTGCTGCCGTTCCAGTTCCTGCTGCTCGGAGTCTTCCTCGTGCCGGTCTGGGCCGCGGGGCTGTGGGCGCTCTTCCGGCGGCCCGAGTGGCGGCCGGTCCGGGCGCTGGCCGTCGCCTATCCAGTGCTGCTGGTGATCGTGCTGGTCACCGGCGGGCAGTTCTACTACCCGATCGGGCTCCTCGCCGCCGTCTACGCGGCTGGGTGCGTCCCGGTCGCCGCCTGGGCGGCCTCGCGAGGGCGACGGGCGCTCCTCACCACAGCGGTCGCCCTGAACGCGGCCGTCTCGGCGGTGGTCGCACTGCCGCTCATTCCCGTTGAGGCCGTTGACGGCACGCCGATCCCGCTCATGAACGGGACGGTGCCCGACCAGATCGGCTGGCGGGCCTATGCCCGCCAGGTCGAGTCGGTCGTCATGTCCCTGTCACCCGAGGAGGCGGCGCGGACGGTCGTCATCACGTCCAACTACGGCGAGGCGGGCGCGCTGGACCGGTACGCCGCGCAGGCGGGCCCGGTCTACAGCGGCCACAACGCGCTCTTCGAATACGGCCCGCCGCCGGAGTCGGCGACGACCGTGGTCACCGTGGGCCTGCCGCTGGAACGCGTCGACGACTACTTCGAGGAGTGCACGGCGGTGGCCGTGCTGGACAACCACGTCGGGGTCGAGAACGAGGAGCAGGGCCGAACCGTCGGCGTCTGCCGCGGTCCGGCCCTGAACTGGTCGGAGCTGTGGCCGGAGTTCCGGCACTACAGCTAGTCGAGCGAGCGGATCGCAAGGGCCGCACCGAGGGCGGCCACGACCGCCTCGTAGCCCTTGTCCTCGGTGGAGTCGGCGAACCCGGCGCGGGCCACGGCCTGCTCCTGGTTGTCGACGGTGAGGACGCCGTGGGCGACGGGGGTCGACTCGTCGAGCGCGACCCGGGTCAGGCCCTCGGTGACCGACTTGCAGACGTAGTCGAAGTGGGCGGTGCCGCCGCGGATGACGGTGCCGAGGGCGACCACGGCGTCGTACTTCCGGGCGAGGGCCTGCGCGGCGATCGGGAGCTCGACGGCGCCCGCGACGTGCAGGACCTTGACCTCCGCGACCTTCGCGTCCTCGGCGGCGTCGAGCGCGCGCTTGAGCATCTGCTCCACCACGCTCGCGTTCCAGTCCGTGGCGGCGATGCCGAGCGTCAGCCCGGCGGCGTCGGGGACCTTGGGGGCGGGTGCTCCGTGTCCGGCCATGTTATGCGGCTTCCATTGCGGTGACGGGCGACAGGACGGGCAGGTCCGCGAGGAGGTGCCCCATCCGGTCGCGCTTGGTGGTCAGGTAGGCGAGGTTGTCGGGCGTGGCGTACGTCGGCAGCGCCACCCGGTCGACGACCTTGAGGCCGTGGCCCTCGATCCCGGCGCGCTTGTCCGGGTTGTTGGTCAGCAGCCGCATCGACTTGATGCCGAGGTCTTCGAGGATCTGCGCGCCGATGCCCCAGTCGCGGGCGTCGGCGGGCAGGCCGAGTTCGAGGTTCGCGTCCACGGTGTCGCGGCCCTGGTCCTGGAGCTGGTACGCCTGGAGCTTGTGCACCAGGCCGATGCCCCGGCCCTCGTGGCCGCGCATGTAGAGCACGACGCCGCGGCCCTCGGCCTCGACCGCGCGCAGCGCGGCCTGGAGCTGCGGGCCGCAGTCGCAGCGCAGCGAGCCGAACGCGTCGCCGGTGAGGCACTCGGAGTGGACGCGCACGAGCACGTCCTCGCCGTCCCCGATGTCGCCCTTGACGAGTGCGACGTGCTCGTTGCCGTCGAACACGGCCCGGTAGCCCAGGGCGGTGAACTCCCCCGCTTCGAGCGGCAGGCGGGCCTCGGCGAGGCGCTTGACGTGGACCTCGTTGCGCTGGCGCCACTCCACGAGCTGGGCGACGGTGATGACGGGGATGCCGTGGGCGTCGCC
Organism: Glycomyces artemisiae; assembly: GCF_003002955.1. Taxonomy (GTDB): domain Bacteria; phylum Actinomycetota; class Actinomycetes; order Mycobacteriales; family Micromonosporaceae; genus Glycomyces; species Glycomyces artemisiae. The sequence goes on along the minus strand of NZ_PVTJ01000005.1, from coordinate 350,451 downwards.
GAACCCGCGCAGGTCCGGCAGGCGCATCATGGTGCCGTCGTCGTTCATCATCTCGGAGAGGACCCCGACGGGCTGCTTGCCCGCGAGGCGGGCCAGGTCCACGGCGGCCTCGGTGTGGCCGGTGCGCACGAGCACGCCGCCGTCCTTGGCGCGCAGGGGGACGACGTGGCCGGGGCGGTTGAGGTCGCCCGCGACGGTGGCCGGGTTCGCGAGCGTGCCGATGGTGTGCGCGCGGTCGGCCGCGGAGATGCCGGTGGAGATGCCGCGGCGGGCGTCCACGGTGACGGTGTACGCGGTGCCGCGCGGGTCCTGGTTCTCGGCGGCCTGAGGCGGCAGCTGGAGCAGGTCGGCGCGGTCGGGGAGCATGGGCACGCACAGGTAGCCGCCGGTGTGGCGGATCGTGAACGCGACGAGCTCGGGGGTGGCGTCCTCGGCGGCGAAGATGATGTCGCCCTCGTTCTCGCGGCCCTCGTCGTCGGCCACGATGACGGGCCGGCCGGCCTTGATCGCGGCGATGGCGTCGTCGACGGTGTCCAGGCGGATGTCGTTCATCGGGTGCCTCCAGCGGCTTCCAGCAGCTTCTCGACGTGCTTGGCGACGACGTCGGTCTCGATGTGGACCGGGTCGCCGACCTGCTTGCGGCCCAAGGTGGTCGCTTCCAGGGTGGTGGGGATCAGGCCGACGCTGAACTCGTCGCCCTCGATCCATGCGACGGTGAGGGAGGTGCCGTCGACGGTGATGGACCCCTTCTCGACCACGTACTTCGCGAGTCCGGCCGGGAGGCGGAAGGTGACTTCCTCCCATTCCGCGGCGGGGGTGCGCTTGACGATGTGCGCGACGCCGTCCACGTGGCCCTGCACGAGGTGCCCGCCGAGGCGGGTGGTGAGGGTGGCGGCGCGTTCGAGGTTGACGCGGTCGCCTTCGCGGAGGTCGCCGATCGCGGTGCGGCGGTAGGTCTCGGCCATGACGTCGGCGGTGAAGACGTCGCCGTCCACTTGGACGACGGTGAGGCAGACGCCGTTGACGCTGATCGAGTCGCCGAGGGCGGCGTCGGAGGTGACGAGCGGGCCGCGGACGGCCAGGAACGCTTCACTGGCCTTGACGACCTCGCCGAGTTCTTCGACGATTCCGGTGAACACGATGGGAACTCCCTACCTGCTGCGTAATCTGCGGCGCGCAGGCGGGGGCAAGAGAATAGCTCGCAGGGGCCATCAATGGCCGCCCGCGTTGCGTCTGCTCCCATCCGGACTTTGACCGTCGGTCCTGGATTCTCACCAGGTCAACCGTCCGCTGGTTGCGGACGGGTCGCGGACTCGCGGCTGTTGCCGCTCACCGCCGGCTCGGAATTGCACCGACCCCGCTGACGCGCGTTTGCTACAAGGAATTGTGCCACGGAGTTATTCCGCGGCGGTCCGCACTGTGACGCACCCTACTTGCCGGCAGGCCGGTCAGTGCTCGTTCGTCCAGAACACGGGGCGGCGCCCGCCGCGGCCGGGGGCGCGGCCCTCGGGGTAGGCGACGTAGGTCCCGGAGTGGGACTTCGCGACGCTCTTGAGGGCGGTGGCCTCGGCGACGGCCTCGTAGGCGTCGGCGAAGCGCCGCTGCGTGGAGAGGGCGACGCCGATGGAGAGGGTGGGCAGGCGCGAGCGGGTCATGCGGCGCGAGACGCGGTCGGCGTGCTCGATGTAGCCGCGCTCGGCGTCCTCGGGGTCGCACAGCTGGCGCACGCGGCGCGCGAAGTGGTCGTTGAGGAAGCCGGTGACGGCCTCGACGTGCTCGGGGACGCACAGGATCGTGAAGTCGTCGCCGCCGACGTGCCCGAGGAACACCGGGGCGGCGCCCGCGTCGCCCGCCGCGGAGTAGACGCATTCGGCGAGGCCCTTGATGAACTCGTCGCCGCGCACGAACCCGTACACGTCGTTGACCGCTTTGAACTGGTCGATGTCGATGTAGCACAAGGCGAACGGGTCGCCGCGCTTGATCCAGGACTGGAGCTCGCGGAGGATCCGGTCGTTGCCGGGCATGCCGGTGAGCGGGGAGGACTCGCGGACCTCGCGGTGGCGGCGGATCGCGGAGTCGATGCGCGCGGAGACCTCGGCGGGGTCGAAGGGCTTGGCGATGTAGTCGTCGGCCCCGGCCTTGAGTCCGGCGATCTTGTCGGCCGAGGACGGCTGGGCGCCGAGCAGGATGATCGGCAGGCTCGCGGTGGCCGGGTCGGCGCGGAGCTGGCGGGTGAGCGCGAGGCCGTCGATGAACGGCAGGTCGGCTTCGAGCAGGACGATGCCGGGGCGGCGCAGGGCGATCCCGGCGAGCGCCTGGTAGCCGTCGCGGGCGAGGGCCGTGTCGAAGCCGTCGGCGCGCAGGCGCGAGGCCAGGAACTCGGCGATCTCGGGGTCGGCGTCGGCGATCAGGACCAGGTCGGGGGTGGAAGGGGCCATGCGCGGCTCAATGGGGGGAGCGCGCCGCGTCGGCGCGGGCGCGCAGGCGCTCGGCCGCAGCGGCGGGATCGTCCGCGCCGTAGACGGCGGTCCCGGCGACGAACGCGTCGGCCCCGGCCTCGGCGGCGGCCGCGATCGTGTCGTCGGCGATGCCGCCGTCGACTTCGATGCGCAGCTCCAGGTGGCCGGAGGCGGCGCGGGCGCGGGCGGTGCGGACTTTGTCGAGCATGGCGGGGATGAACTGCTGGCCGCCGAATCCGGCCTTGATCGTCATGATCAGGAGGGTGTCGAACTCGGGCAGGAGGTCCAGGTAGTCCTCGACCGGGGTGTCGCGGTCGATGGCGAGGCCGGCCTTGGCGCCTGCTGCGCGCAAGTCCTTCGCGAGCGCGACGGGGTCGTCGCTGGCCTCGGCGTGGAAGGTGACGTTGTAGGCGCCCAGTTCGGCGTAGCCGACAGCCCACCGCGCGGGGTCCTCGATCATGAGGTGGCAGTCGAGCGGGATGTCGGTGGCGGCCTTGAGGGACTTGACGATCGGGGGGCCGAGCGTGAGGTTGGGGACGAAGTGGTTGTCCATGACGTCCACGTGGAGCCAGTCCACGGCGCCCTCGACCGCGTCGGCCGCCTCCGCGAGGCGGGCGAAGTCCGCCGCCAGGAGGCTCGGTGCGATGACGGTGTCGGCCTGCGCCGCTTGGAACTGTGCCACACGGACAGTGTAGGTCGCGAAACCGCGACGCAGGCCGGACACCTGGTGCCTTCTGTGGCTCAGGTCAGCTTTCTGCTCAGCAGGAGACGTCGAAGTCCGCTGCCGAGCCGGAGGCGACGAAGCCGAACAGCTCCTTCGTCTGGCCCGCGCCCACGGCGGCGTTCCAGCCGACGTCCTTGGCCGTGACCGTGGAGCCCGAGGTCGTGACCTGCGCGTTCCAGCTCGACTGGATCGACTGCCCGCCCGGCCAGGTCCACGAGACGGTCCAGCCGTTGACGGCCTCGTCCGCGGTCATCGAGACCTTGCCCTGCCAGCCGCCGTTCCAGGAGGAGACCGTGTCGATGTGGACGGTGCAGTCCCCGGAGGGCCCGCCGGTGGTCGGGTCGTCCGAGGTGGGGTCGTCGGAGGTGATCGGGTCGGTCGGCTCGACCTGGCCGGGCCAGCCGGAGCCGGCGTTGTTCGCGAGCTGGTAGGCGAGGTCGGGGATGAACTGGCCCGCGGCGCCCGCGCAGCCGTCGGCCTCGCCGGGGAGCTTGACCCACAGGTACGCGTCGATGCCCGCGACGCCCGTGGCGGTGGTCGGGAACTTGCCGATGGCGCGCCCGGGCGGGTCGCACCAGTCGTTGGGGTTCGGCGGGTTGAGCGGGCCGTTGCCGTTGCGGCTGGTGTCGATCACGGCGGTCTTGCCGGAGCCGACGATACCGCGGACCTGGTTGGCCCAGGCGGTGGACTCCTCGGTGGTGCGGTAGTTGGAGACGTTGAGCGAGAAGCCGTCCGCGTTCTGGATGCCCGCGGCCTGGAGGCGCGAGCCCGCGACGCTGGGCGTGAGCCAGGCCGAGTTCCCGGCGTCGATGTAGACCTTGACGGCGGGGTCGGCGGCGTTGAGCTTCTGGGCCGCGTACGAGAGCGAGGCGTTGATCTGGGCCCGCTCGGTCGAGTTGTAGCAGTCGTGCGCGATCACGTCGGGTTCGAGGATGATGTACGCGGGGCCGTCGATCTGGGCGGCGATCTGGTCGATCCAGCCGCGGTAGACCTCGTGGCTGGACGCGCCGCCGCCGGAGGCGCCGCCGCAGTCGCGGTTGGGGATGTTGTAGACGACCATGATCGGGGCCGCGCCCGCCGCGGCCGCGCCGTCGACGACGGCCGAGACCTGGGCGGCGATCCCGCCCGTGGGGTTGGTCTGGGTGAACCAGGTGCCCGCGGGGGTCTCGGCGATCCGGTCGCGGATCATGTTGGCGCGCGAGTCGTTCGGGTTCTGGGCGACCCAGCGGGCCGCCGCCGTGTTCGGGTTCGTCCACAGTGCTTGCGCCTGTGCGGAGACGTCCTGCGCGCCCGCGTTGGGGCTGAGGAGGAAGCCCGCGCTGAGCGCGGCGACCACGGCGGTGGCCGCTCCCGCGACGATCGCCGCGAGGCGGTTTCGTCGGTTCATCTGGTGCTCCTTGGGGTCTAGATGCCGGTAGCCCGGAGTACATTTACTTATGTCAATGTATGGTAGCGCTACCAATCATCGGACTTCTGTCACCCCACCCGTCAAAAGGGCAGGGCGGAGCCCCGGGAGCGGTCGAACTGGGAAGTTACCGGTTGCCGGTCTTGCGCAGCAGCGCCATGAACATCGCGTCGGTGCCGTGCCGGTGCGGCCACAGCTGAACGAAATCGCCGCGCGTCGAATCCGGGACGCGGCCGGTGAGCCACTCGGGCCGCACCAGCTCCGCTCCCCCGGCCTTGAGCACCGACTCCACGGCCTCCGAGGTCTCGTCGAGCACCGGCGAGCACGTCACGTACGCGACCAGGCCCCCCTTGCGCGCCAACCGGAGTCCCGCCGCCAGCAGCTCCCGCTGGAGCGGCACCAGGGCGTCCAGGTCGGACCGCTGCTTGCGCCAGCGCGCCTCCGGGCGGCGGCGCAGCGCGCCCAGTCCCGAGCACGGGGCGTCCACCAGGACGCGGTCGGCGGTGTTCGGCTCGCCGAAGAGGCGGCCGTCGCCGGTGTGGACGGTGACCGGGAGTCCCTTGGCGGCCTTGGCGACCAGTTCGGCCCGGTGGGGCTGGACCTCGACGGCGTCGAGGTGCGCGCCGCGCTGCGCGGCGAGCGCGCCGAGCAGCCCGGTCTTGCCGCCGGGCCCGGCGCACAGGTCGATCCAGGCCTTGTCCGGGCCGTCCAGCGGCGCTTCGGCGAGCGCGACGGCGACGAGCTGCGAGCCCTCGTCCTGGACGTGCGCGAGGCCGGTGGCGACGGACTTGACGCGGCCGGGGTCGCCGCCAGGCAGGTACACCGCGTACGGCGAGAACTGCCCGTGGAGGCCGCCGCGGGTCTCGCGGGACAGGTCGCCCTTGGTGATGCGGCCGGGCTTGGCGCACAGGTGGACCGGGGGCGCGACGTTGTCGGCGGCGAGCGCCGGGGCGAGTTCGTCCGGCCCCAGGACGGCTTCGAATTCGCGGGCGATCCACTCGGGGTGGGCGTGGCGCAGCGAGAGGTCGCGGAGGCGGTCGCCGGTGGCGAGCTGCTCGCACCACTGGTCGAGGTCCTTGGCGGCGACCTTGCGCAGGACGGCGTTGGCGAGCCCGGAGACGCGGGGGCTGACGGCGGCCTTGACGAGGCTGACGGTGGTGGCGACGGCCGCGTGCGCGGGCACGCGCATGTACAGGAGCTGGTAGGCGCCCAGGCAGAGCGCGTCGAGGAGGTCCTGCTGGAGTTCGCGCACGTCGCGTCCGGAGGCGGCGGCGAGGATCTGCTCCAGGGTGCCGAGGCTGCGGAGGGTCCCGTAGGTGAGCTCGGTGATGAGCCCGGCGTCGCGGCCGGTGTGGCCGGTCTCGTGGATCATGCGGGGCAGCACGATGTTGGCGTAGGCGTTGTCGGCGGTGACGGCGCGGATCGCGTCGAAGGCGATGCGGCGCGGGTTGACGGTGGGGCGCGGGGCGTCCTCGTCGCGGCGCCTGCGGCGGCTGCGGTTCTCGCTCATGCGAACCTCGGGGCGGTCTGGAGGCCGCGGCCCCATGCGGCGGCGTCCATGGGCTTCTTCCCGGCGGGCTGGACCTGGCCGAGCCGGACGGGCTCGGTGGCGGTGCCGACATGCACGTGGTGCTTGGCGATGGCGACCTCTCCCGGTTCGAGCCTCGGCCCCTCGGGGTCGGGGACGACGGGGCCGAGGCGCAGGCGCTGGCCGTCGAGGTCGGTCCAGGCGCCCGGGGCGGGGGTGACGGCGCGGACGCGGCGGTCGACGGCGAACGCGGGGTCGCTCCAGCGGACGCGGGCGTCGTCGACGGTGATCTTGGGGGCGTGGGAGACGCCGTCCTCGTCCTGCGGGACGGCGATGAGCGCCCCGGCGCCGATGCCGTCCACGACGTCGACGGTGAGGCGGGCGCCCGCGACGGCGAGGCGGTCGAGGAGGTCGCCGGAGGTGTCGCGGGGGCCGATGGGCTCGGTGAGGCGGCCGTAGACGGGGCCGGTGTCGAGGCCCGGTTCGAGCTGGAAGACGCAGGCGCCGGTCATGGCGTCGCCGTTGAGGACCGCGTGCTGGACGGGGGCGGCGCCGCGCCACGCGGGCAGGAGCGAGAAGTGCAGGTTGATCCAGCCGAGGCGCGGGATCGCGAGCGCCGCGGGCGGGACGAGCGCGCCGTAGGCGACGACGGGGACGACGTCGGCGGCGAGGTCGGCGAGGCGCTCCAGGAACTCGGGCTCACGGGGCTTGGCGGGGGTGAGGACTTCGATGCCGTGCTCGTCGGCCCAGGCGGCGACGGGCGAGCGGTGGAGCCTGCGGCCGCGGCCGGTGGGGGCGTCGGGACGGGTCAGGACGGCCACGACGTCGTGGGCGGACGCGTGGAGGGCCTCCAGGGTCGGCAGGGCGACCTCCGGGGTCCCGGCGAAGACGATCCTCATCGCTTGAAGAACACACCCTTGGAGTCGTGGGGGGTGACTTTGACTTTGACGTCTTCGTTGTACCAGTCCTGGGCCTGGATCTCGGTCATCGCGGCCTTGCGGCGCTCCGAGTCGAGGCGGTCGATGAAGATGATGCCGTCGAGGTGGTCGGTCTCGTGCTGGAGGCAGCGGGCCATGAGGCCGGTGCCGACGATCTGGAGGGGGTCGCCGTACTCGTTGAAGCCCTTGGCGACGACGTTCTGGCGGCGGATCGTGTCGAAGTAGAGGCCGGGCAGGGACAGGCAGCCCTCGGGGCCGTCCTGCTCCTCCTCGTCGGGGAATTCGAGGACGGGGTTGACGATGTGGCCGACGACGTCGTCGACGTCGAAGGAGAACACGCGCTTGCCGACGCCCAGCTGCGGGGCGGCGAGGCCGGCGCCGCCCTCGTCGCGCATGGTGTCGAGCAGGTCCTTGACGAGGTTCCGCAGTTCCTTGTCAAAGGTGTCGACTTCCTCCGCCGCGGTGCGCAGGACCGGGTCGCCGAAGATGCGGATGGGCTGGATCGACAATGTGCTGACCTTCCGGAGCGTGTACTGGCCGGTCACCAGTGTCCCACCCGCCCGGGGCCGCACGTGAGGGGTCGGGCGGCCGTGTGGCGCGTCTCGGCGGGACCGGCGGGGTGCCGGTGGCGAGGAGCAGCCCCGCGACGACGCCCGCCGCGATGCACGCGGCGACCACGAGCACCGGGAACGGGACGTCGGCGAGGAGGAGGCCCATGGCTCAGCCGCCCCGCTTGGGCACGGGCACGGACCGCAGGACCAGCACGAGCGCGGCCACGAGGGCGGCGACGAACGCGATGCCGGACCCGGCCCAGGCGGCGGCCCGCCAGGTGAACGCGTCCACGGTGTACCCGAACATCTCCAGCGACAGCGTCCCGGCGATGAGCAGGGCAGGGAACAGCAGGAACAGGACGACGACGAACGCGCCCTCCTTGCCGATCCGGGCGGCCGCAGCGGTGACGAGGGCCCCGGCGAAGAAGTACGCGGGGGCGATGAGGAGGTACCTGGCGCCCTTTTCGAGGACTTCGCCCCAGGTGTCGGCGGGTTGGCCGACGAGGCCGAGCATGAGGTGCTCGGCGGCGAAGCCGGTGAGCGCGAGGGCGGCGAGCCCGGCGGAGGCGAGCGCCCCGAAGACGAGGAACGCGGCGGTGATCTCGCGGCGGGTGACGCCGCGGGAGATGAGGCCGGGCAGGGAGGTGTGGAGGTACATGCCGCCGGTGATCGCGGCGAACCACTGGAGGACCGAGATGGTGGCGGTCCACGCGCCCGCGTTCGCGCCCCAGACGGCGTGGATGACGGGTCCGCCGAGGACGGCGAGCGCGAGGGCCGCGATGAGCCACCAGCGGAGCCAGCGGACGGCGGTGGTGAACATGCGCGCGCCGAGCCGGTAGCGGCGTCGGCCGAGTGCGGCGGCCGGATGGTCGATGACGGTCATGGTGCGGCTCATTTCGATCGGACGGGAACGGTGCGGAGCGTCGCGGCCAGGGCCGCGACGAGGACGGCGGTGACGGCGAGGCAGGTCCCGGCCCACGCGGCGAGGTCGGCGCCGCCGCGGTGGACCGCGAACTCCAGGACGAGGACGCCGGCGTACTGCCCGGCGGCCGCGACGAGGACGGTGAGGGTGAACCAGGCGCGGCCCGCGAAGCGGAGCGCCCCGGCGGCGATGAGGGCGCCGGTGAAGCAGTAGATCGGGGTGATGAGCAGGTACCTGGCGCCGTTCGCGAGCGTCTCGCCCCAGGTGCCGAAGGCGTTCCCCGACGCGGCGAGGAGGGCGTGCTCGGCGGCGAACCCGGCGGTGACGACGGCCGCCGTGGCGACCGAGGCGAGCGCGCCGAACATGAGGAACGCGGCCGTCAGCTCGCGGCGGGTGACGCCGCGGCCGATCGTCGCGGGCAGGTTCGCGTACAGCCAGCGGCCCGCGGCGGCGGCCACGAACCACTGGAAGACGGTGGCGGTGATCGCCCACAGGCCGGTCTCGATCGCGCCGATGAGCAGGATCGACAGGAACGGGGTGAGGACGATCCAGGCGAGGGCGAGCCAGCGGATCCCGCGGGCGGTGCCGATCGCGATGCCCAGGCCGAGGCGAAGGCGGCGCCCGGGGTGCGCGGCGTGGTGGACGGCGGTCATCGTCAGGCCTGCTTCGAGCGCAGCGGGACGTCGATGAGGAGCCGGCGGGCGGCGACCGCGAGGACGGCGGTGGCGAGGACGATCGCGGCGGCGAGCGGGCCGCGGCCCCACTCGTCGATGAACCTGCCGAGGAACCCGATCCAGCCGGGACCGACCGGCTCGGTGCTGTACAGGGCGACGTCGAGGCCGAACACGACCGGGAGGACCGGCACGAGCAGGAGCCATCCGGCGTGCTCCCACCGGTAGGAGGCGACGCCGATGACGGTGCCCGCGGCGAAGTAGGCGAGGAACAGCAGCGGGAGGTACGCGGCGAACGCGGCGGTGTCGGCGGCGGAGCCGATCGGCGCGATGCCGCTCGTGGCGTCGATGCCCTGGGACCAGCCGAACGCGCCGTAGTAGGCGCGCTCGGCGAACAGGCCCGCGAGGCCGACGGCGCCGAGGGCGAGGGACCACAGGACGCCGAAGACGCCCATGGCGGCGGCGAGTTCGCGCCTGGTGAGCCCGGCGGCGATCATCTGGGGCAGCAGGGTGAACACGAAGCCGCCGCCGACGAACGCGGTGAACCACTTGCCGGCGTTGACGGCGTAGTACCAGGCGGAGAGTTCAATGCCGGCGTACTGGGCGATGAGCAGCGGCACGGCGAAGCAGAGGACGGCCGCGGCGAGCATCCAGTACTTGAAGTAGTTGAGCGCGGCGCCGGCGAGCCCGGCGCCGAGCCCGTAGCGGCGCGTGGCGAGTGCGGGGGCGGTCATCGCGTCAGGCTCCGTTCCGGTTCGGGTCGGTCAGGTGGATGAAGAGGTCCTGGAGGCCGACGGGGCCGATCTCGATTCCGGCCGCGGCGGCGCGCTCGCGCGTGTCGGCGTCGAGCGCCGAAGCCACGGTGATGCTCTTGGTGCCGCCGAGGCGCTGCTCGGCGAGGGCGTCGAGGCCGAGGGCGTCGACGGCCGCGGCGGGGCCGGTGAGGGTGGCGCCCATGCCCTGGAACGCCTCGATGTCGGCGTGCTGCAGGATGCGGCCGCGGTCGACGATGACGACCTCTTCGAGGTAGTTGGCGACCTCGTCGATGAGGTGGGTGGAGAGGACCACGGTGTGGGGCCGCTCCAGGTACTCGGCGAGGAGCTCCTTGTAGAACGCGTCGCGGGTGGGCGCGTCCATGCCGAGGTGGACCTCGTCGAACATGGTGAGATCGGCGCGGGCGGCGAGTCCGCAGACCGCGGCGAGGACGGAGCGCTTGCCGCGCGAGAGGGCGGAGACGCGCTTCTTCAGCGGCAGTTCGAAGCGGTCGGCGAGCTTGTAGGCGTACTCCGTGTCGAAGGAGGGCCGGATCGAGCCGGACTCGATGGTGGCCTTGACGGTCTCGGTGTCGTCGAAGTCGCCGCCTTCGCGGATGAGGGCGACGCGGGAGACGACCGAGGCGTTCTCCCACACCGGCTCGCCGCCGACGAGGATCCGGCCGGTGGAGGGCTTGCGGAACGCGGCGACGAGGCTGAGCAGGCTCGTCTTGCCCGCGCCGTTGCGGCCGAGGAGGCCGTAGATCTTCCCGGCCTCCAGGTCGAGGTCGATCCCGGTGAGCGCGGCTTCGGCGCCGTATCGCAGGGACACGTCGCGGAGGGTGACGGACAGGCTCATTTCAGCACGCCTTCCTGAGCTTTGAGGTAGTCGATGATGTCGGTCAGGGGGATGCCGGCCTGGCGGGCCTCGCGGACCAGGGGGGCCAGGACGCGCTCGAAGAAGCGCTCGCGGAAGTCGGCGGCCAGCTTGTCGCGGGCGTCCTCGGCGACGAACATGCCGACGCCGCGCTGCTTGTAGAGGACGCCCTCGTCGACCAGCTCCCGGAACGCCTTCTGCGCCGTGGCCGGGTTGATCTGGTAGAACGCGGCGTACTGGTTGGTCGACATGACCTTGCCTCCCGGTTCGAGCGATCCGTTCATGATCTCGGCCTTGATCTGGTCGGCGATCTGCCGGTAGATCGGTGAGCCGTCATCGAACATCTCGCCTCCTTAGGGTTCGTTGGTTCAGAGGTTCATTACTTGACTAATGAACCATAGCACGAAGCGACCCGGGGCGCGAGGCCCCGGGTCCGCGTGCGGGAGCTAGACGAGGCCGCCTTCGTAGGCGGCGATGACGGCCTGGGTGCGGTCGCGCACCCCGAGCTTGGTGTAGACGCTGCTCAGGTGGGTCTTGACGGTCTCGCGGCCGAGGAACAGCTCGGCGGCGATCTCGGCATTGGACAGGCCGCGGGCGGCGAGGACGAGGACTTCGCGCTCGCGGTCGCTGAGGTCGCCGATGCCCTTGGGGGCCTTGCGGTCCGGAATGCTCGCGGCGAGGCGGCGCACGGCTTCGGGGAACAGGAGCGCGTCGGTGCGGGCGACGAGGCGGACGGCCGCGAGGAGGTCTTCGAGGCGGGTGCGCTTGAGCAGGAACCCGTCGGCGCCCGCGCGCAGGGCCTGCCACACGTAGTCGTCGTTGTCGAAGGTGGTGACGACGAGGATCTTCGGCGGGGCGGCGAGTTCGGCGGTGATGCGGGCCGTCGCCTCGATGCCGTCGACCTTGGGCATGCGCACGTCCATGAGCATGACGTCGGCTTTCCCCGAACGCGCGATGGCGACCGCGTCGATCCCGTCGGCGCCTTCGGCGACCACGTCGAGGTCGGGTTCGGCGCCGATGACGGCGGCGAACCCGGAGCGGATGAGGGCCTCGTCGTCGACGAGCGCGATGCGCAGCGGCGCGGTCATGCGGTCCCTTTCGGCAGTTCGACGCGGACGGTCCAGGTCCCGGCGTCCCAATCGGCCGCGGCGCTGCCGCCGAGGACGGCGGCGCGCTCGGCCATGCCGATGAGGCCGCGCCCGCCGGGGCGGGGCCGGGGCCTGCGCGCGGCGGGGCTCGCGACGGCGACCGCTACTCCGCCGTCGTCGATGTCGAGGTCCACGGCGGCGCGCGGCTCGTCGGCGTGGCGCAGCACGTTGGTGAGGGCCTCCTGGACGATCCGGTACGCCTCGCGGGAGGTCAAGCGGCCCAAGGATTCGCGGTCGCCCGTGACGCGGAGCTCGGTGCGCACGCCGGACTCGGCGGCGAGCGCTTCGAGGTCGGCGAGGTCCTTCTGCGGGCCGCGGGCGCCGTCGCGGTCCTCGCGGAGCGCGCCGATGACGGCGTCGAGCTCGGTAAGCGCGTCGCGCGCGGTCTCGCCGACCGCGGCCATGGCGGTCGCGGCGAACGCGGGGTCGGTGCCGATGAGCCGGGAGGCGGCCTCGGACTGGACCACGACCACCGACAGGGCGTGGCCGACGGAGTCGTGGAGTTCGCGGGCGATCCGGTTGCGGGCCGCGAGGCGCGCGGTCTCGGCGCGGGAGGCGGCGAGCCGGTCGGCCGCGCCCTGGCCGAGCAGGTGCGGCGCGAGGGCCCGCATCCCCGCGGCGACCGCGGCCACGAGGTAGGCGAGCGCGACGAGGAACGCCGGGCCGGTGAGCAGGCCCCAGTCGGTGAGCCAGCCGCCGTACACGCCGGAGGTGTCGAGGCCGGCCACGGCGCGGGCCCCGTTGGCCGCCAGGTAGACGGTGAAGGGCACGAGCGCGAGCGTGGCGCCTGAGAGGAGGCCGCCGACGACCGCGTGGAGGGTGAACCAGCAGCCGGTGCGCCAGCGCGTGTTCCAGGTGGCGTCGTCGGCGGGCGGGGCGAACTCGGCGCCGAGGAGGCGGCGGGCGGCGGTGCGCTCGACCTCCCGGTCGGGCAGCAGGAGCGAGACGGCGGCGACGAGGGGGACGACCGCGGCGAACACGCCCGGGTCGATGACGCCCTGGAACCCGGCGTCGGGGTGGCGCCAGTTGTAGAAGAGGGCCCCGACGATCATGAACGGCATCATGAGGGCGCCGCCCAGGACCAGCCAGACCCACCCGCGGTAGGTGGCCCCGGACCGGAGCGGGGCGAGGAGGCGCATGGGGCCATTGTGCCAGCGGACGTTCACGGGACCATCCTGGTCGGGGCCGTGGCCGGGCGCCTCCCTCGCGGGCGCGGGCCCGGTCCCCCGCGCGGGGGACCGGGGCGGCCGCCGCTACTCGCCCTCGTAGGCGTCCTTGAGGCCCTGGAGGTCGATCTTCTTCATGCCGTACATGGCCTTGACGGCCCGCTCGGCGCCGGCCTTGTCGGGCCCGCCGACGTACTTCTCGGCCTCGGTCGACCAGACCTGCCAGTTGACGCCCCACTTGTCGGCGATCCAGCCGCATTCGATCTCCCTGCCGCCGTTGGACAGGAACGCGTCCCAGAGGCGGTCGATCTCGGCCTGGTCGTCGCAGTTGACGAGCAGGGACATGGCGTGGTCGTGCTTGGCGGAGGCGTCGCCGTTGATGCCGGTGAACTGCTGGCCCGCCAGCTCCCAGTTGACGACCATGGCCTCCCCGGTCTTGCCGTGCGCGTCCTCGACGAAGGGGATGCTCCCGGTGATCTTCGCGTCGTCGAAGAGGGAGACGTAGAATTCGGCGGCCTCCTGCGCGGCGCCGTCGGTGTACCAGATGTTGGTGACGATCTTCTGCATGGTCGCATCCTCCAGAACGGGTCCGTGGCTGTAGGCCTACAGCCGATTGCACCAGTTGAGACGACCCGGCGAGGCCGGATTCATCGGTTCCGGCGGCTACATTGGGCGCATGGTGACCAGCAGCGCCGCGACCGTGGACGAGTACCTCGCGGCCCTCCCCGACGACCGCCGCCCCGTCATGGCCGCGATCCGGGACGTCTGCCGCGCCGAGCTCGCCGGGTTCACCGAGGCCATGGCCTACGGCATGCCCTGCTACCTGCGCGGCGGCGAAGCCGAGGTCGCTATCGCCTCCCAGAAGCGCCACATCGCGTTCTACCTCATGCGCACCGACGTCAAGGACGCCTTCACGGCCCGCCTCGCCGCCCACGACATGGGCAAAGGCTGCCTCCGCTTCTCCACCCCCGCCAAGGTCGACCTCGGCCTCATCAGGGACCTGGCCCGCGCGACGGCCGCCGCCCAGGGCCCGGTCTGCGACTAGCGCCCGCTTCAGGCGGCGCTGTCGAGGTGCTCGGTGGTCTCGTACACCTGGCCTTCGGCGTTCGTGTAGGGGTCGTCGTCGGCGGTCGCGGCCCGGCGGGTGTCCGCGGCCTCGGCCTCGGTGTCGAAGCCCTCGGCGGGCCGCCTGGTGCCGCCCTCGCTGCTGCGGAAGCGCTCCAGGACGTCGGTGAAGGCCTTGGAGACCTGCTTGTCGCTCTCCTCGTAGTCCTCGGCGGCCTTGGCGACCTGGTCGCGGGCGGTGTAGTACCGCGCCGCGGTCGTGCTGAGGAAGCCGCGGAACTCCTCGACCATCGCGAGCACGTCCTCATCCGGGGGCGTGGCGTGCCCTTCCCGGTCGGCGAAGTGGGCGGCGGCGGCCTGGACGGGCGCGAGCCGCCCGGGCAGCTCCTCGTAGGCGCCCGCGACGAGGCCGATCTTCTCGGCGAGCTCGATGAGCTTCGTGGTGTTCGCGCCGAAGCCCTTGCGGTCCCCCGCGGGCGTGCCGGTGGCGCGGTTCTCGGTCAGGTCGTACAGCTCCAGGTCGAACGAGCCCACGGCGTCGAGCTTCGAGCGGAGGTCGCCGGTGCCGGTCCTGTAGGCGATCTCCTTGGCGTCGATGAGGTCCCGGAGCTGGTCCATGTGCTGCGAGAGCGCTGTGACGATCGCGCGGTGGTCCCCGGTGTACCTGACCGCGTCGTGGGTCGGGAGCAGCTCCTCGCCGAGGAACGCGATGAAGTCGAAGACCTTGCCGACCACCTCGGCGGGCCCTTTGGTGAACGCGAGGACCTTCCCCAGGCCCTCCAGGACCACCCAGGGGTTGCCCTCCTGCACGGTCCCGGTCGCGCCCAGGGCGGTCGCGGCCTGATCGATGAGGTGGAGGGTGTCGCCGCGCCCCATCTGGATGATCCCCGACCGGTAGTTGACGAGCTTCGCGAGCTCGACCGCGAGGACGCGGTGATTGTCCAAGGTGGGCAGCGTCGACTGGAGGAACCCGCTCCTGAACCCGTCGGCGGCGAGCCCGGTCCATTCGACCCACCAGTTCTGGGAGGTGCCGTCCCCGTCGGACAGGTCGGCGACCCTCCCCGACAGGCTGCCGGCCCCGGCGGTCCGGCTCCCGTCCGGAGCCGGGCCTGCCGCCGCGATGACCTCGTAGAGCCCTTTGAGGGCGCCGTACGCCGCGTCGAGTGCGGGCAGCTCCTGGGCGTCGAACTTCGGGACCTTCTTCTCGATCGCGTCGCGCTCGGTCTTGGCCCAGCCGTGGACGGCCGTCATGACCTGCGGCAGCGGGCAGGTGATGCTCGCGGGCATCGTCGGCGGGGCGCTCGCGGGCATGCGGCCCTTGCACGAGGTCGGGGTCGCGGCGCCGTCGCCGCCCTGCCCCCAGGAGAGGTAGTCGCATTCGCTGCGGTGGAGGTCGACCTCGGGCCGCTTCAGGTACGGCCAGTCCAGCGTCGCGTCGGCGTTCTCGACGATGCCGGTGCGGATGTCCTGCTGGCGGAGGAACGACTCCGCGGCCTCCTTCTGCCACCGCTTGATGAGCGCCGCCCAGAAGCGGTCCAGCGCGGGCTTCACGTTCGCCGCCATGTGGTTCGGCCCGGGAATGTACGCGGCCACGGCGCACCGCCTTTCACAGCACAGGGGATCCGCATCGAGTGCATCACCGATCCCGGTGTGCGGCAAGGGGCCCGGGTGTCCCGGTCCGTCCGGGACGGGGACGGACGGGACTGTGGACGCTCGGTAGAATCGTGACGTGCGTCAATCCCTCGACGGCCTCGACCCCTCCTCGGCCGGCTCGGCGCCGCAGCTCGTCGCGCTGCTGCGGGAGCTGCGGGCGGCCTCCGGCCTGAGCATCCGGGAGGTGAGCCGCCGCGCCCGCGACCGCGGCGACTGGCTCCCCACGAGCACCCTCGCGGCGGTCCTCAACCGCGACGCGGTCCCCCGCGCCGAGGTCGTGGCCGCGCTCGTGCGCGCCTGCGGCGGCGACGAGGCCGCCGTCGAGACCTGGCTCGCGCAGTGCGCGCGCATCAGCGCCGCCGACGTCGCCGACACCGGGCAGGTCCCCCGCCAGCTCCCCGGCGCCCCGCACGCGTTCACCGGCCGCGAGCGCGAACTGCACCTCATCGACGAGCACCTCCAGGCCGCGTCCCCGCGCTCGGTCGTCCTCGCGGGCCCGGCCGGGATCGGCAAGACCGCGCTGGCCCTGCACTGGGCGCACCGGTCGCTCGACGCGTTCCCCGACGGGCAGCTGTACGTGGACCTGCGGGGCTTCTCCGGCACCGACCCGCTCGCGCCCGGCCCGGTCCTGCACCGGTTCCTGACCGCGCTCGGCACCGGCCCCGAGGAGGTGCCCGCGGACGGGGACGAGCGGGCCGCGATGTTCCGCTCGCTCCTGGGGCACCGGCGCGTCCTCGTCGTCCTCGACAACGCCCGCAGCCCCGAGCAGCTGCGCGACCTCCTCCCCGGCACCGGAGGCTCCACGGCGCTCATCACCGCCCGCACCGACCTGTTCGGCCTCACCGCGACGCACGGCGTCCCGCACCTGCGCCTCGCGCCGCTGACCCGCGAGGAGTCCATGGACCTCCTCGACGCGATGATCGGCCGCGGCCGCGTCGCCACCGACCCCGAGGCCGCCCGCGGCCTCGCCGCCGCCTGCGGCGACCTGCCGCTCGCACTCCGCCTGGCCGCGTGCCAGACCCTCGCCCACCCCGAGCAGACCATCGGCGAACTGCGCGACCGCATCGCCGAGGCGCCCTTGGCGAACCTCGACCTCCCCGGCGACGAGGCCGCGGGCCTGCGCGCCTGCCTCGACCTCACCCGGGACCGCCTCGACGCCGCCGACCGGGACGCCCTCGACGCGATCGGCCTCCATCCCGCGACCGAGTTCGAGGCCGCCGGGATCGCCGCCCTCACCGGGACCTCCGTCCGCGACGCCGACGCGGCCCTGCACCGCCTCGCGGGCGTCCACCTGGCCGCGGCGACCGGCGACGGCCGCTGGAGCGTCCACGACCTCGTGCGCGCCTACGCCCGCGAGCACGCCGACGGGCACCCGCGCGAGGAGCGCGAAGCGGCCCTGGGCCGCCTCTACGACTGGCACCTCGCCGCGGTCGCCGGGACCTGGCAGGCGATCTTCGGCCTCGAACCCGAGGTCGTCCCCGCCTCCGACGTCCCCGTGCCGGTCTTCGACGGCCCGGAGGCCGCGCTCGCCTGGCTCGACCCGCGCCACAGCGCCCTCTGCGAGATGATCCGCCACGCCGCGGCCGGGCGCCGCGACTGGCACGCGGGCCGCCTCGCCCACGCCCTCTGGCGCTACCAGTACATCCGCGGCGTCCGCGGCGAGGCCGAGGCGTGCCTGCGCGTCGCCCTCGACGCCGACCGCCGGACCGGCGACCGCGCCCACGAGGTCAAGCTCCAGCGCCAGCTCGGCAACACCCTCAAGGCGCTCGGCCGCTTCGACGAGGCCGAGGGCGCGCTCGACCGGTCGCTGCGGCTGGCGACCGGGCTCGACGACGTGGAGGCCGCCGCACTCACCCTCATGGCCTTGGCGCAGCTGCACATCCAGCAGTGGCGCCTCGACGAGGCGCGCACCTGCGCGACCGAGGCCGCGCGGGTCTTCCGCGACCTCGGCGACGCCGACCGGGAGGTCAACGCCCTCGACGACGTCGCCCACGTCGACATGCTCGTGGGCAACGACGACGAGGCCCGCGCCGGGTTCGACCGCGCCGTCAAGACCTTCACCGACCGCGGTTGGACCCAGAACCTCGCCTCCGCGCTCGCGGGCCTCGCACGCCTGCGCCTGCGCGACGACGACGCCGACGGCGCCGCGGCTCTCCTCGCCGACGCCCTCGACGCGTACCGCCAGAGCGGCGACCCGCTCGGCGAGATCTACGTGCAGTCCCTCCAGGCCCTCGCGCACGCCCGGCTCGGCGACCGCGAGACCGCCGCCCGCCTCGCGGGCGGCACCGCCGAAGCCGCCCTCGCCACCTCCAGCCCCGAACTGGCGCTGGAGGTCCTCAACAACGCCGGGTTCGCGTTCGGCGCCGTCGGCGACGCCACCGCCGCCGAACGGGCCCACCGGGAAGCACTCGACCTCGCCGAGGCCCTCCCGGACCTGTACGAGCAGGCCCGCGCCCGCCACGGCATCGGCGACGCGCTCGCCGCCCGCGGCGAGGACGACGCGGCCCGGGCCGAGTGGACCCTGGCCCTGCGCCTCCACGAGAAGCTGGGAACGTACGGCAGAGCGGAGCTCGCCGAGCGGCTCAACTAGGCGAGGTCCCGCAGGTCGGCCCGGTCCGGCAGGTCCGAAACCGGGACCGGCCCCCGCTCCGCGACCGCGCTGCGGGCCGGGAACGCGTGCCTGCGCCCGGACACCGCGACGAGCAGGATCAGCACGCCCGCCGCGACCACGGTCCACGCCAGCGACAGCGGCCCGAACCGGACCAGCATCAGGCCGCCGAGGGCCCCGCCCGCGGCGGTCGCCGCGTTCCACAGCGTCACGACCAGCGCCTGCACGGTGTCCGCGGCCTTCGCGCCCGCCTGCCCGGCCGCGGTCTGGAGCAGGGTCGGCACGCCGCCGTGGCCGAGGCCCCACAGCGCGACCGCGACGTACACGAGCGCCGGGGCCTCCGCGAACACCGCGAGCGCGGCCGCCGCCGCACCGGTGAGGGCCGCCGCGGCGATCGTCAGGTGGCGCAGCCGCCGGTCGATGTGCGCGCCGGTGATCCAGATGCTCGCGATCGACGCGAGGCCGAACACGAGCAGCACCCGGTCGACCGCGCCGCCCATCCCGAACCGCTCCAGGAACGCCGCGATGTACGTGTACAGGACGTTGAACGCGATCACGTAGACCGCGATGACCGCCATGATCGCCGGGACGCCCGGGATCACCGCGGCCCTGAGCACCGGCGTCCGCGATTCGGCGCGCTGGCCCGGGAAGTCCGGGACCGCCAGGGCGATCCACACGATCGACAGCACCGCCAGGGCCGACATGACGCCGAACGACTCGCGCCATCCGAGGACCCCGCCGATGAACGTCCCCACCGGGACCCCGAGCGCCAGCGCCAGCGGGATGCCCGACATGACGATCGCGATCGCCCTGCCCTCCATGCCCTTCGGGGCCAGGCGCCGCGCGTACCCGACCATGAGCGCCCACGACAGGCCCGCGGCCGTGCCCGCCACGAAGCGGGCGGCCATGGTCAGGGCGTAGTCGTCGGAGAGCGCCGTGACGGTGTTCGCGGCGACGAACCCGGCCATCGCCGTCAGCAGCACCGGCCTGCGGCCCCAGCCGGCGGTCAGGGCCGACAGCGGGATCACCGTGAGGGCCGTGCCGATCGCGTACACGGTGACGGCCTGGCCCATCGCGGCCTCGCCCACGCCGAGGCCCGCGCGCATCCCGGGCAGCAGGCCCGCGGGCAGCGACTCGGTGATGACGGTGATGAACACGGCCGTGGACAGGGCCAGCAGCCCCGACAGGGGCAGCCGCTCCCGCCGTGGCGCCGCGGACCGGGAGAGGGTCGTTTCGCTCATGGGAAGAAGCGTCTAACCTTGACACTAATGTCAGAGTCCAGCGGGAGTGAGGCGGGCCATATGAGGATCGGCGAGCTGGCGGAGCGCACCGGCGCCCCCGCCCGGATGCTCCGCTACTACGAGCAGCACGGCCTCATCGCCGCCGACCGCTCCCCCAACGGCTACCGCGACTTCCCCGAGGCCACCGTCGAGCGCGTCGGCCAGATCCGCGGCCTCCTCGACGCGGGCGTCCCCGTCAAGATCATCAAGCAGATCCTCCCCTGCCTCGACGGCCCCGGCCAGATCTACTTCCCGGTCCCCGACCCCGAGATGCTCGCACAGCTCGCCGAGCAGCGCGACCGCATGACCCGCAAGGCCGAATGCGTCCTGAAGAACCGCGACGCCATCGCCGCCTACCTCGACCGGGTGAGCGGAACCACTGCGTGAACCGAATCCGCACCGCGGTCATCGCCCTCGTCGTCAAGGCCCAGACCGTCACCGTCTTCGGCTACATGGGCGTCATCTCGTTTCTCGGCGTCGAGGCCCTCGTGGTGCTCCTCGGCTTCACCACGGTCCTCCCGATCGCGATCCCCTTCGTCCTCATCGCCGTCGCGTTCGCGTACTTCTTCCGCGAACGCCTCAAGGCGGCTTGGGCCTTCATCAGGGCGAAGCGCAAGCGCGCCTGAGCCTCACGCGATCTCGCGGGGGTCGATCTGGACGCGGACGGGTTCGGACTTCGCGCCCGCGCGCTCGGCGGTGGCCCTGGCGAGGACCGCGGCGAGGGCGGCGCCGTCGCGGCGGCGCACGCGCAGGAGCAGCCGCTCGGTGTGCTCGTCCACGGGGATGGGGCCGATGGCCTCGGCGTGAATCGGCAGGTCGGTGGCGAGCTTCTCCGGTTCGCCGTTCGGGCCGGTGAGGGCCGCGAACCTCATGACCGGCGGGAAGCCGAGTTCGGCGCGGTCTTCGAGTTCGCGCACCGCGAACCACGCGGGGTCCCAGCGCATGAGCGCCTGGACGACCGCCAGTCCCCCGTCGGCGACCACGACGGCGGTGCCGTCGTGGCGGGCGAGTGCGACCGCGTTCATCCAGCGGCGCAGGGCCTCCTCGCTCGCGGTCAGCTCGGCGCGCGTGAGCAGCGCCCACGTGTCGAGCAGCAGGACCGCGCCGTACCCTTCGGCCGCAAGGGGTTCCACTCCCGGCGTCGCCACTACGACGGCCGCGCCCGGCGGAGCCGCGTCGAGCCGGTTCGCGCCCGTAGACTCGACGACCTGGGTGTCCGGGAACGCCTGCGCCAGTTCTTCGACGGTGCGCTCCGCGCCGATGACGATCGCGCGGACGCGGTTCGATCCGCATTCGGCGCAGCGGAAGTCGCGGGCGACCGTGCCGCACCAGCCGCACACCGGGTCGCGCCGCGGGCCCAGGAGCCGCAGCGGGCCCGAGCAGTTCGGGCAGGCCGAACGGGTGCGGCAGCGCTGGCAGGAGACGGCGGGGACGTAGCCGCGGCGCGGGACCTGGACGAGAACCGGCCGCTGCTTCGCGAGGGCCGCGCGGGCGGCCTCCCAGGCGACGGTGGGGAGCCGGGCGGTGCCGCCGGAGGGGTCGCGTTCGAGGTCGGACTCGTCGCCGACGGGGACGATGCGCGGTGCGGCCGAGCGGATCTCGCCGCGCGGCGCGAGGATGGACTTCGCCCAGTCGGTCTCGACGAGCAGTTGCGCCTGCGGGGTGCGGGCGTTGCCGCCGACGAGGCAGGCGGCCTCGGCGAGGTTCGCGCGGGTGAGGAGGACTTCGCGCGCGTGCGGGTAGGGGGCGTGGCGGTCGATGTGGGAGCCGTCGCCGTCGTCCCAGATCGCGGTGAGCCCGAGGTCCGCGACGGGCGCGAACGCCGCCGCGCGGGTCCCGGCCACGATCCGCACGTCGCCGCGCGCGGCCTTCAGGAACGCCCGGTAGCGCTTCGTCGGTCCGGCCTGGGCCGAGAGGACCACGTGCCGGTCGGGGCCGAGCACGGCCTCCAGGGCGGCGTCCAGGCGGTCGAGGTCGGTCTGGTCGGGCACGACCAGGACGGCCCCGCGCCCCGCCGAGGCGGTCGCCGCGGCGGCCTCGGCGAACCGGGCGGGCCAGTCCTCGCCGGGCACGGCGTTCCACACCGCCCTCGGCGACTTCTGCTCGCGCAGCGCGCGCAGGAATGCCTCGCCCGCGTTGTATCTCTTCCAGTGATCCGGACTCGGCGCGGCCACGTCGAGGACCTCGCCGCGCGCCTCGGACTCGACCTTGACGCGCCGCTCGGGGACGGCGAGCCGCAGTACATCGGACATCGTCCCCGCGTACCGGTCCGCGACCGCCCGCGCCAGGACGGCGACCTCCTCGGTGACGACCGGCTCGGGCGAGACCAGCTCCGAGATCCACAGGAGCTTCCCCGTGAAGTCGGTCGAGGGCTTGAGCGCGATGACGAACCCGGCGACCTTCCGCCGCCCGAACCGCACCCGCACGCGGCACCCGGGCCGCACGTCCATGTCCGCGGGCACCAGGTAGTCGAAGAGCCGGTCCAGCTGCGGCAGCGGCTGGTCGATGCAGACCGCTGCGATAGCCGGGGACTCGTCCATCCGATAAACGTACCGGGTGCCCCCGACGTCGGAGGCACCCGGCGCGAAGCCGAGGGCCGCTAAGAGACGGCTTCCTTCAGGGCCGCGGCGCGGTCGGTGGCCTCCCAGGTGAACTCGGGGAGCTCGCGGCCGAAGTGGCCGTACGCGGCGGTCTTGGAGTAGATGGGCCGGATGAGGTCGAGGTCGCGGATGATCGCGGCCGGGCGGAGGTCGAAGACCTCCAGGACGGCCTTCTCGATCAGCGCCGGGTCGACGGTCTCGGTGCCCTGGGCGTCGACGGCGACGCTGACGGGCTTGGCCTTGCCGATGGCGTAGGCGACCTGGACCTCGCAGCGCTCGGCGAGGCCGGCGGCCACGACGTTCTTGGCGACCCAGCGGGCGGCGTACGCGGCGGAGCGGTCGACCTTCGACGGGTCCTTGCCGGAGAACGCGCCGCCGCCGTGGCGGGCGTAGCCGCCGTACGTGTCGACGATGATCTTGCGGCCGGTCAGGCCCGCGTCGCCCATGGGGCCGCCGATCTCGAAGCGGCCGGTCGGGTTGACCAGGAGCTTGTAGTCGTCGATGTCGAGGTCGAGCCCGGAGACGACCGGGGCGATCACGTGCTCGGCGACGTCGGGCGCGAGGAGCGAGTCCAGCGAGATGTCGGGCGCGTGCTGGCTGGAGACGACGACCGTGTCGAGGCGCACCGGCTTGTTGCCCTGGTACTCGATGGTGACCTGGGTCTTGCCGTCGGGGCGCAGGTACGGGACGGTGCCGTCCTTGCGGACCTCGGTGAGGCGCTGGGACAGCCGGTGCGCCAAGGCGATCGGCAGCGGCATCAGCTCGGGGGTCTCGCGGCACGCGAAGCCGAACATGAGGCCCTGGTCGCCCGCGCCCTGGAGGTCGAGCTCGTCGTTCGCGGCGGAGTCCACACGGGACTCCCACGCCTTGTCGACGCCCTGCGCGATGTCGGGGCTCTGCCCGCCGATGGAGACGTTCACGCCGCACGAGGCGCCGTCGAAGCCCTTCTTGGACGAGTCGTAGCCGATGCGCAGGATCGTGTCGCGCACGATCCGCGGGATGTCCGCGTACGAGTGGGTCGTCACCTCGCCCGCGACATGCACCTGCCCGGTGGTGATGAGGGTCTCGACCGCGACGCGGCTCGTGGGGTCCTCGGACAGCAGGGCGTCCAGGATCCCGTCCGAGATCTGGTCCGCGATCTTGTCCGGGTGGCCTTCGGTGACCGACTCGGAGGTGAACAGGCGACGTGCCACGGCACTCCTCATAACCATTCGACGCCGCCCAGCGGCGCTCCTCGACTGACTTCGCAGCTCACAAGTCTATGCGCTCAAGATCATCCCACCAAGCCGCCTCGCTGCGCGGGGGAGGTGTCAGTCGCGTCCATCCAGCGGGAGCCGGGCGGCCACCGCGTCCCAGATCGCGTCCGCGACCAGTTCTTTCGACGCCTCGTCGAGGGCGGCGACGGGCCCGGCCGCGTCGAACACCGTGACGGAGTTCTCCGCCTTCCCGAACACGGCCCCGCCCGACACGTCGTTGAGCACCACCAGGTCGGCGCCCTTCGCCTCGCGCTTGGCCTTCGCGTGCTCGGGGCCGTCGTGGGTCTCCGCGGCGAACACGACGAGGACCTGCCCGGGGCGCTTGGCCCGGCCGACGGCCGCGGCGATGTCCGGCGTGGACGTCAGCGCCAGGTCGAGGTCGCCCTTGCGCTTGAGCTTGCGGTCCGAGGCCTCCTTCGGCGTGAAGTCCGCGGGAGCCGCGGCGAGGACCGCCGCGTCCGCCTCCGCGGCGGCCTTGACCGTGGCTTCGTGGAGCTCCGCGGTGGTACCGACGCGCTCGACGCGGACGCCGGCGGGCAGCGGCGCGTCGATGTGCGCGGCGATGAGCGTGACGTCGGCGCCGCGCGCGGCGGCCGCCGCGGCGAGGGCGATGCCCTGGCGGCCCGACGAGTGGTTGCCGATGAAGCGGACCGGGTCGATCGGCTCGCGGGTGCCCCCGGCGGTGACGAGGACCTTGCGGCCCGCCAGGTCACGGGCCGGAGAGGTCAAGAAGCCCTTGAGGAGCGCGAACAGCGACTCCGGCTCGGGCAGGCGTCCGGGGCCGGTGTCGGCGCCGGTGAGGCGGCCCGAGTCGGGCTCGACGACGTGGGCGCCGCGCTCGCGCAGCGTCGCGACGTTCGCGCGAGTCGCGGGGTGCAGCCACATCTCGGTGTGCATCGCCGGAGCGAACACCACCGGGCAGGTCGCCGTGAGCAGCGTCGAGGTGAGCAGGTCGTCGGCGCGGCCGTGCGCGGCCCGCGCGAGCAGGTCGGCGGTGGCCGGGACGACGGCGACGAGGTCGGCCTCGCGGCCGAGCCTGACGTGCTTGACCTCGGAGACGTCCGAGAACACGCCGGAAGCCACCGGGCGGCCCGACAGGGCCTCCCAGGTGGCTTCACCGACGAACTTGAGCGCCGCCTCGGTCGGGATCACGGTCACGTCGTGGCCGGACTCCTTGAGGAGGCGGAGCAGGATGCACGCCTTGAAGGCGGCGATGCCGCCCGACACGCCCAGGACGATCGAGCTACCCCCGCGCGGGCGGGGACCACTGCTCAACGTCGCCGCCTAATTCTCGGTGTCGTCGAACGCCTTCGTCTCAAGGAGGCCCTTGTCGAGCTCGCGCATGGCGATCGACAGCGGCTTCTCCTCGGGCGTGGTCTCGACGAGCGGACCGACGTACTCCAGCAGGCCCTCGCCGAGCTGCGAGTAGTAGGCGTTGATCTGACGGGCCCGCTTGGCCGAGTAGATGACCAGCTGGTACTTCGACTGGCTCTTCTTCAGCAGGTCGTCGATCGGCGGGTTGGTGATGCCGACGGGGTCGGCGACAGTCCCTGACACGTGTTGTCCTTCGTGTACGACTTGGATGCTCAGAAGCTTCCGGACTTTACGATGGCCGGAGAACTGAGCAACTCTACCAGCTCGGAGGCCGCCTGCTCGATCGACACGTTCGTGACTGTGTGATCGAACTCGGATTCGGCGTCGAGCTCTTCGCGCGCGGCGTCCAGGCGGCGCGCGATGGTCGCGGCGTCCTCGGTCCCGCGCCCGGTGAGGCGGCGGACGAGCTCGTCCCACGACGGCGGGGCCAGGAACACCAGCTGCGCGTCGGGCATCGCCCGGCGGACCTGGCGGGCCCCTTGCAGTTCGATCTCCAGCAGCGCCGGGAGTCCGGCGCGCAGGCGCTCCTCGACCGGGCCGCGGGGGGTTCCGTAGAGGTTCCCCGCGTAGGAGGCCCATTCAAGGAACTCCCCCGCGGCGATCATCGACTCGAACTGCTCGGTCGACACGAAGTGGTAGTCGGCGCCGTCGACCTCACCAGGACGCGGCTTGCGGGTCGTGCAGCTCACGGAGAGCCAGACCCACGGGTAGTACTCCTGGATGAGTGCCTTGACGCTGCCCTTGCCAACGCCGGACGGGCCGGAGAGGACCGTCAGTCGCTGGGCGAGGGCGGCGTGGTGGTGATCGATGCTCACGCGACTACTACTACCCGAACTTAGGCCTGGTCGCCCTTGAATTCATCCAGAAGCGCGGCGCGCTGGTGCTCGCCCAGGCCGCGCAGCCGACGCGAGTCGGCGATCTTGAGCTTCTCCATGATCTGGGTGGCGCGCTTGTCGCCGATGCCCGGGAGGGCCTTGAGCACGGCCGAGACCTTCATCTTCCCGGAGATGTCGTCGGTGGCAGCGGACTTGAGGACCGCTTCCAGGGTGGTCTCGCCCGACTTCAGCTTCTCCTTGAGCTCGGCGCGGGCCTTGCGGGCCGCCGCCGCCTTCTCAAGGGCGGCTGCGCGCTGTTCCGGAGTCAGTTTAGGGAGCGGCACGGGGTCTCCTTGCAGTCGATGGTTTCGTCCCTGTGGACCTTGACGTGCGGGTATCGCCAAAGCATACCCAGCTCGGAGACGGTAACCCCACCTACCGACACGCCTGCGACCGGGGGTCGGGCAAATTTCGGGCCGGAAAACCGGCGGTTCATTCCCCCATCGCGGCGCGGCATTCCTCCTGCAACGCCTCGACGGCGGTGCGAATGCTCGCCGCGGCAGGGCCCGGCTGCGCGATTTGTCGGGAATAGGACGGTATTGCGAACTTCGTAGCGGGCCCGAGGACGCGCGGAAGATCACTGGGGCGCCCGCCCTGGGCGCCCATGCCCGGGACCAGGATGGGCCCGTTGAACTGGGAGAGGTCGTGAGCGGAGTCACGTTGGCTCACGGTGGTGTGGGTGATTCCGTAAGTCGACTCACGCAGGCGGGCCTCCCCCTCGCTCGCGCACGCGCCGATCGTGGCGCCCATGACGATCCCGAAGGACCCCATCGGGTCGGCCTCGCCGTTGCGCTCGCCCACCTCGTCGATGACGCTCTGGGCGACCGAGCGGCCGTCGCGGCGCTTCGCCATCTGGACGTACTTGCCCTCGGGGTTGGAGGTGCGGGCGAGGACGAACACGCCCTTGCCGTGCGCGGCGGCCGTGTCGAACGCGGGCTGGAGCGAGCCGGTCCCCAGGTAGGGGCTCACGGTGATCGCGTCGGCCGCGAGCGGCGAGGCCGGGTCGAGGTACGCCTGCGCGTATGCGGCCATCGTGGAGCCGATGTCGCCGCGCTTGACGTCGAGGATGACGAGGGCCCCGGCGCGGCGGGCCGCGGCGATGACGCGTTCGAGGAGGGCGACGCCGCCCGAGCCGAAGCGCTCGAAGAACGCCGACTGCGGCTTGACGAACGCGCACCGCTCGGCCACGGCCTCGGTGAGCGTCATGGCGAACCGCTCGGCCCCGGCCAGGTCGTCGTCGAGGCCCCACTGGAGCAGCTGCGACCCGTGCGGGTCGATCCCGGCGCACAGCGGGCCACGCTCCTGGGCGAGACGGAAGGCGCGGGCGCCGAATTCCTTGGTAGACATGGTTCCTCGTATCAGGAGTGGGCTGCGGACTGGTGGCGTCGGACGGTCTTGCGGTAGCGGCGCGCGCTGCCGCGCACCACGCCGGGGCCGTTGTAGATGAGCCCCGAGTAGATCTGGACGAGGCTGGCCCCGGCGTCGAACATGGCCTGGGCGTCGTCGGGCGTCATGATGCCGCCCGAGCCGATGATGGGCAGGCGCCCGTTCGTCTCGCGGTGGACGAACCGGACGATCTCCCGCGAGACGAGGGTGAGCGGCTTGCCGGACATGCCGCCGGGCTCGGCGGCGACAGCGTCCTCCGCGGGGATGATCCCGTCGCGCCCGAGCGTGGTGTTCGTGGCGATGACCCCGGCGACCCCTGATTCGAGACACACCCCCAGGAGCTGCGCGAGCGCGGGCTCGGTGAGGTCGGGGGCGATCTTGACGAGGATCGGGCGGGTCGGGCGCCCGGCGGCCAGGCGCACCCCCTCGGCGTGCAGGGCGCCGAGGAGGGCGCGGAGGGCGCCGGCGTCCTGGAGCTGGCGCAGGCCGGGCGTGTTCGGCGAGGACACGTTGATGGCGATGTAGTCGGCGAACGGGTAGAGGAACCGCAGCGAGGTCAGGTAGTCGTCGATCGCGCCTTCGAGGGGCACGGCCTTGGACTTGCCGATGCTGATGCCGAGGGGGCAGTCGACGGCGGGGCTGGCCTGGAGGCGGGCGGCGAGGGCCTGGGCGCCCTCGTTGTTGAAGCCCATGCGGTTGACGATGGCCTGGGACTGCTTGGCGCGGAACATGCGCGGCTGGGGGTTGCCGGGCTGGGGCAGGGCGGTGACGGTGCCGATCTCGGCGAAGCCGAAGCCGAGGGCGGGCCAGGCGCCGACGGCGACGCCGTTCTTGTCGAGGCCCGCGGCGAGGCCGATGGGGTTGGGGAAGGGGATGCCGCAGACGGTGACGGGCGCGCTCAGGCGGTTGGCCTTGATGAGCGCGTTGCGCACCTGCCGCTGTTCGGACAGGCGCGTCAGCCAGCGCATCGTGAAGTCGTGCGCCCGCTCGGCGTCCCCGCGGCCGATCCGGAACAGGACGGGGCGGGCGAGATTCTGGTACAGCATGTTCTTTCCTGTATACGTCAATTCACCGGGTGAGCGGAACGGCTACAGGCCGTCCGCTCACCCGGTGATCGCTGTCAGGCCGCGGCCCGCTCGGCGCCGCGCAGGCGCCGGTGGAGCTCCTGGAGGGAGGCGACGCGGATCTCGCCGCGCGAGGCCGATTCGATGGCCTGCGTGGCGGCGGCGGCGCCCTGGATGGTGGTCACGCAGCTCACGTCGGCGACGACGGCGGCGGAGCGGATCTCCCAGCCGTCGGTGCGCGGGCCCGGGGAGGCCGAGGGCGTGGTGATGACCAGGTCGACGTCGCCGGAGGCGATGAGGCTGACGGCGTCGACGGCCTCGCCGGAGGAGTGGCGGGCGACGGGCGTGAAGTCGATGCCGTGGCGCTTGAGGACCAGGCCGGTGCCTTCGGTGGCGTAGACGGTGAAGCCGAGGTCGACGAGGCGGCGCACCGGGAAGACGATGGCGCGCTTGTCGCGGTCGGCGACCGACACGAAGACCTTCCCGGAGGTGGGAAGCTTGCCGTAGACGGCGAGCGTGGCCTTGGCGAAGGCGAGGCCGAAGGACGAGTCGATGCCCATGACCTCGCCGGTGGACTTCATCTCCGGGCCGAGGACGGCGTCGATGCCGGAGCCCTCGACGGTGCGGAAGCGCTTGAAGGGCAGGAGGACCTCCTTGACGCTGATGGGGACCTCGGGTCCGGCGTCGGAGCCGTCGCCTTCGGGCAGGAGCATCCCTTCGGAGCGCAGTTCGCCGATCTTGGCGCCGAGCGCGATGCGGGCGGCGGCCTTGGCGAGCGGGACGGCGGTGGCCTTGGAGACGAACGGGACCGTGCGGGAGGCGCGGGGGTTCGCTTCGAGGACGTAGAGCTGCTCGTCCTTGAGGGCGTACTGGACGTTCATGAGGCCGCGCACGCCGATGCCGAAGGCGAGCTTCGCGGTGTAGTCGCGGATCTGCTCGATGACGCCGGCGCCGAGGGTGATCGGCGGGAGCGCGCAGGAGGAGTCGCCGGAGTGGACCCCGGCCTCCTCGATGTGCTCCATGATGCCGCCGAGGTAGAAGTCCTCGCCGTCGCAGAGGCAGTCGACGTCGATCTCGATGGCGTCGTCGAGGAACCGGTCGATGAGGACCGGGTGCTCGGGGCTGGCCTCGGTGGCGCGGGAGATGTACCCGGCGAGGGTGGCCTCGTCGTAGACGATCTCCATGCCGCGGCCGCCGAGGACGTACGAGGGCCGGACGAGCACGGGGTAGCCGATCTGCGCGGCGACCTCGCGGGCCTCCTCGTAGGAGGTGGCGGTGCCGCCGTCGGGGGCGACGAGGCCGAGGTCGTCGAGGAGGCGCCCGAAGACGCCGCGGTCCTCGGCGTTGTCGATGGCCTTCGGGGAGGTGCCGACGATGGGCAGCCCGGCGTTCTGGAGGCGCTCGGCGAGGCCGAGGGGGGTCTGGCCGCCGAGCTGGACGACGACGCCGATGACGCCGGGGCCGCCCGCGGCGGTGCCGGACTCGTGCTCGGCGTGGTAGACCTCGGTGACGTCCTCGAAGGTGAGCGGCTCGAAGTAGAGCCGGTCGGCGGTGTCGTAGTCGGTGGAGACGGTCTCGGGGTTGCAGTTGACCATGATGGTCTCGTAGCCGACCGCGCGCAGGGCCTGGACGGCGTGGACGCACGAGTAGTCGAACTCGATGCCCTGGCCGATGCGGTTGGGCCCGGAGCCGAGGATCATGACCTTCGGGCGGTTCGAGGGCGCGACCTCGGTCTCCTCCTCGTAGGTCGAGTAGTGGTAGGGCGTGTGGGCCTCGAACTCGGCGGCGCACGTGTCGACGGTCTTGTAGACCGGGCGCATGCCGAGCCGGTGGCGCAGGCGGCGGACGCCGTCCTCGCCGGCCAGCTCGGGGCGCAGGGCCGCGATCTGGGCGTCGGAGAACCCGGCGCGCTTGGCGCGGCGCAGGAGCGCGGCGTCGGCGACGGCGGCGGCCTCGATCTCGTCGCGCAGCTCGATGAGCTGGGCGACCTGGTCGAGGAACCACGGGTCGATCTTGCAGGCCTCGTGGACCTCCGCGACCGACGCGCCCAGGCGCAGGGCCCGCTCGGCGGTGTAGAGCGTGCCGTCGTGGGCGGTGCGGAGCGCTTCGAGCGTGTTCTCCAGCGTGGCGCCGGCCGGGTCGGGGCGGGTCCAGAACCCGGCGGCCTTGGTCTCGGTGGAGCGCAGGGCCTTCTGGAGGGCCTGCTGGAAGGTGCGGCCGAGGCTCATGGCCTCGCCGACGGACTTCATGGTGGTGGTGAGGGTCGGGTCGGCGCCGGGGAACTTCTCGAACGTGAAGCGCGGGACCTTGACGACGACGTAGTCGAGGGTCGGCTCGAACGCGGCCGGGGTGGCCTTGGTGATGTCGTTCGGGATCTCGTCGAGCGTGTAGCCGATGGCGAGCTTCGCGGCGATCTTCGCGATCGGGAAGCCGGTGGCCTTGGACGCCAGCGCGGAGGAGCGGGAGACGCGCGGGTTCATCTCGATGACGATCATGCGCCCGGTGGCGGGGTCGATGGCGAACTGGATGTTGCAGCCGCCGGTGTCGACGCCGACTTCGCGGAGGATGGCGATGCCGACGTCGCGCATGTGCTGGTACTCGCGGTCGGTGAGGGTCATCGCGGGGGCGACGGTGACGGAGTCGCCGGTGTGGACGCCCATGGGGTCGACGTTCTCGATGGAGCAGACCACGACGACGTTGTCGTTGCGGTCGCGCATGAGTTCGAGCTCGTACTCCTTCCAGCCGAGCACGGACTCCTCGATGAGGACCTCGGTGGTGGGGGACTCGGCGAGGCCGTTCCCGGCGATGCGGTCGACGTCCTCCCAGGTGTGGGCCATGCCGGAGCCGAGGCCGCCCATGGTGAAGGAGGGGCGGATGACGACGGGGAGGCCGAGGTCCTTGACGGTGTCGCGGACTTCGTCCATGGAGTGGCAGACCGCGGAGCGCGGGACCTCGCCGCCGACGTTGAGGACGACCTCCTTGAACTGCTGGCGGTCCTCGCCGCGCTGGATGGCGTCCATGTCGGCGCCGATGAGCTCGACGCCGTACTTGTCGAGGATGCCGGCCTGGTGGAGGCCGACGGCGGCGTTGAGGGCGGTCTGGCCGCCGAGGGTCGCGAGGATCGCGTCGGGCTTCTCCTTGGCGATGATCTGCTCGATGACCTCGGTGGTGATCGGCTCGACGTAGGTGGCGTCGGCGAACTCGGGGTCGGTCATGATCGTGGCCGGGTTGGAGTTGACGAGGGTGACCCGCAGGCCCTCCTCGCGCAGGACGCGGCAGGCCTGGGTGCCGGAGTAGTCGAATTCGCAGGCCTGGCCGATCTGGATGGGGCCCGATCCGATGACCAGGATGTGCTTGAGGTCGTCGCGCTTAGGCATCTGCCTTGGCCCCCTTGGTGGTCTCGATGAGTTCGACGAGGCGGTCGAACAGGTAGTCGGCGTCGTGCGGGCCGCCGGCGGCTTCGGGGTGGTACTGGACGGAGTAGGCGGGGGCGTCGAGGCAGGTGAGCCCTTCGACGACGTCGTCGTTGAGGCACACGTGGCTGACCTGGACGCGTCCGAACTCGGTGTCGAAGAACTCGCCCGATTCCGGTGCCTTCAAGGCGAATCCGTGGTTGTGGGCGGTGATCTCGATCTTGTTCGTGTGCCGGTCGAGGACGGGCTGGTTGATGCCGCGGTGGCCGAACTTCAGCTTGTAGGTCTCCAGGCCGAGGGCGCGGCCGAGGATCTGGTTGCCGAAGCAGATGCCGAAGACGGGGACGCGGCGGCGCAGCAGCTCGCGGGTGAGCGCGACCTGGTGGTCGGCGGTGGCGGGGTCGCCGGGGCCGTTGGAGAGGAACACGGCGTCGGGGGCGTCGGCGAGGACCGTGTCGACGTCGGCGTACGCGGGGAACACGGTGGTGGTGATGCCGCGCTCGGCGAGGCGGCGGGGCGTGTTCCGCTTGATGCCCAGGTCGATGGCGGCGACGGTGTACTTCGCGGCGCCCTTGGCCTGATAGGTGTACGGCTCGGAGGCGGTGACGGCGCCGACGTGGTTGGCGCCGGCCATCTGCGGCGTGTTGCGGACCTTCGCGAGGAGCTCCTCGGCGTCGGTGGTGCGCGAGGAGATGCCGACGCGCATGGCGCCCTTGTCGCGCAGGTGGCGGGTGAGGGCGCGGGTGTCGACCTCGCAGATGCCGACGACGCCCTGGGAGGCGAGCTCGTCTTCGAGGCCGCGCTTGGCCCGCCAGTTGGAGGTGATGCGGGAGGCGTCGCGGACGACGTACCCGGCGACCCAGATGCGGCGGGACTCGTCGTCCTCGTCGTTCCAGCCGGTGTTGCCGATCTGCGGCGCGGTCTGGGCGACGACCTGGCCGTAGTAGGACGGGTCGGTGAGGGTCTCCTGGTAGCCGGTCATGCCGGTGCTGAAGACGGCCTCGCCGAAGGTCTCGCCGACGGAGCCGAACGCCTCGCCGCGGAAGACGCGGCCGTCCTCAAGCACGAGGATCGCGGGTGCCCTGCTGCTCATTCGGTCGTCTCCTCTTCGATCTTGCCGTTGAGTACGGTGGCGCGTCCTCTGAGGAACGTCGCCTGGACGGTGACCGGGAGTTCCATCCCGGCGTAGGGGGTGTTGCGCGACAGGGACGCGAGTCCTTCGGGGACGACGGTCCAGGTCGCGGCGGGGTCGACGAGCGTGAAGTTCGCTTCGGTGCCCGGCTGCGGGTCGCGGCCGTGCGCTTCGAGCCCGGCGATGCGCGCGGGGGTGCGGGAGGTGCGCTCGGCGACGGCGTCCCAGTCGGCGCCCGCGGGCCCGCCGAGGGCGAGGACGGTGATCGACAGGGCGGTCTCCAGGCCGAGCATCCCGGGGCGGGCGGCCGCCCACTCGCAGTCCTTGTCCTGCGGGGCGTGCGGCGCGTGGTCGGTGGCGACGGCGTCGATGACGCCTTCGGCGAGCGCGCCGCGCAGGACCGCGACGTCGGATTCGCGGCGCAGCGGCGGGTTGACCTTGTAGACCGGGTCGTAGGTGCGCGCGGCCTCGTCGGTGAGGAGGAGGTGGTGCGGGCAGACCTCGGCGGTGACCTTGGCGCCGCGGGCCTTCGCCTCGCGGATGATGTCGACGCTGCGCGCGGTGGAGACGTGGCAGAAGTGGACGCGCGCGCCGGTGTACTCGGCGAGGAGCACGTCGCGGGCGATGATCGCCTCTTCGGCGACGGCGGGCCAGCCGGGCAGGCCGAGTTCGGCCGAGACGGCGCCCTCGTTCATCTGGGCGCCTTCGGTGAGGCGCGGCTCCTCGGCGTGCTGGGCGATGAGCCCGCCGAAGGTCCTCACGTATTCGAGGGCGCGGCGCATGAGGATCGGGTCCGAGACGCAGTGGCCGTCGTCGGAGAACATGCGGACCTTCGCGGCCGAGTGGGCCATCGCCCCGATCTCGGCGAGCTGCTTGCCTTCGAGGCCGATGGAGACGGCGCCGATGGGCTGCACGTCGGCGTACCCGGCGGCCTTGCCGAGCGCGGCGACCTGCTCGACCACGCCGGCGGTGTCGGCGACGGGGTAGGAGTTGGCCATGGCGCACACCGCGGTGTACCCGCCCTTGGCGGCCGCGCGCGTGCCGGAGTAGACGGTCTCGGCGTCCTCGCGGCCGGGCTCGCGCAGGTGGGTGTGGAGGTCGACGAGGCCGGGCAAGAGCACCAGGCCGTCGGCGTCCACGATCTGCGCGTCTTTGGCGGTGAGGGAGCCGATCTCGGCGACGCGGCCGTCGCGGACGAGGACGTCCTGCCGTCCCTTCCCGACGATGTCGGCGGACTTGATCAGGAGGTCGGTCACCGGGTTTCTCCGTTCGTCAGCAGCAGGTAGAGGACGGCCATGCGCACCCACACGCCGTTGGTCACCTGCTCGGTGATGGTGGCGCGGGGCGAGTCGGCCACGGTCGCGGCGATCTCCATGCCGCGGTTCATCGGGCCGGGGTGCATGACGATCGCGTGGTCGGGCAGGAGCGTCATGCGCCGTTCGTCGAGGCCGTAGAGGCGCGCGTACTCGTTGGCGGTCGGGAAGAACGCGGCGTGCATGCGCTCGCGCTGCACGCGGAGCATCATGACCGCGTCGACGCCCTTGAGGGACGCGTCGAGGTCGTAGCCGATCTCCACCGGCCACTCGTCGATGTCCTTGGGCAGCAGGGTAGGCGGGCCGACCAGGCGCACGTTCGCGCCGAGCTTCGACAGCAGCCACACGTTCGAGCGGGCCACGCGCGAGTGGAGGATGTCCCCCACGATCGCGACGGTGCGGCCCTCGATGCCGCCGAGGCGCCGCTTCATCGTGTACGCGTCGAGCAGCGCCTGCGTCGGGTGCGCGTGGGTGCCGTCCCCGGCGTTGAGGACCGCGCCGTCGAGCCACTCGGTGAGCCGCTGCGGGGCGCCCGCGGCGGGGTGGCGGATGACGACCGCGTCGGCGCCCATGGCCTGCAACGTGAGCGCGGTGTCGCGCAGGCTCTCGCCCTTGTTCACGCTGGAGGTCTTCGCCGCGAAGTTCACGACGTCGGCCGAGAGGCGCTTCGCGGCGGTCTCGAAGGAGGTGCGCGTGCGCGTGGAGTCCTCGTAGAAGAGGTTCACGACGGTGCGCCCGCGCAGCGCCGGGAGCTTGGGGACCTCGCGGCCGGTGACGGCCTCGGCCATCTGCTCGGTGACGTCGAGGATCAGCTCGGCCTCGTCGCGGGTCAGTTCCTTGGTGGTGAGCAGGTGCTTCATCGCTCCCGGCCTCCGGTCAGGACCACCGCGTCGAATCCGTCGTACTCCGTCAGGCGCACGGCCACGTTCTCGTCGCGGGCGGTCGGGATGTTCTTGCCGACGTAGTCGGCGCGGATGGGCAGCTCGCGGTGGCCGCGGTCGACGAGGATCGCGAGCTGGACGCTGGCGGGGCGGCCGAGGTCGTAGAGCGCGTTGAGCGCGGCGCGGACGGTCCGTCCGGAGTAGAGGACGTCGTCGACGAGGATGACGCGCTGGTCGTCGACGCCGCCGGGCGGCAGCTCGGTCGGGCCGAGAGCCCGGAGCGCGTTGCGGCGCAGGTCGTCGCGGTAGAGCGTGATGTCGAGGGTGCCGGCGGGGACGTCGAGGTCGGCGAAGCGGCGGATGCGGTCGGCGAGCCGTCCGGCGAGCGCGACGCCGCGGGTGGGGATGCCCAGGAGCATGGTGTCGGGGGCGCCCTTGGTCTTCTCCAGGATCTGGTGGGCGATCCGGTCGAGGATCCGGCCGATGTCGTCGCCGGAGATGATCTGCTTGCCCGACGGGTCTTCCTCAGTCTGCCTGAGGGCAGGGGAAACCACGCGAACCTCCTTCTCCGCCTCACTGGACGGTCTGTTAAAGAACGGTTTCGTCGCCGCCGATGCTACGCCGCCGGTGACGGAGCGTAAACCCGAGTCCCAAAACTATGACGTCGTTAGCTGCATATTTGACTTGTATGCCATGATTTGCCGGTCAGTCTTTCGGGCCCCACGCGACGAAGAACACTGTTTGGGGGCACCCCAACGGCCGATGGTCACCGACCGTAGTCAACAATAGGATTCCTCTCGTACCGAAAATTGGAGTTGATCCCAGCATGGCGACATCTGACTACGCCAAGGCGCTCGGCAACCGGCTGCGCGACATTCGGATGCAGCAGGGTCTTTCCCTGCAAGGCGTCGAGGACAAGTCCGGCGGCAAGTGGAAGGCCGTCGTCATCGGTTCCTACGAGCGGGGCGACCGGTCCATCACGGTCAGCCGCCTCGCCGAGTTGGCCGACTTCTACCGGATCCCCGTCTCGGAGCTGCTTCCGGAGGGCGTCCCGCTCCCGGTCGAGCAGGCCGAGAAGATCGTCCTCAACCTTGAGGCGCTCTACGACCACCCGGACCCCGAGCTGGAGCACGTCGCGAAGCTCGCGCGCTCCATCCAGCAGCGCCGCGGCGACTACAACGGCCGGATCCTCTCGATCCGCGCCGACGACCTGTACACCCTCGCGGTGGTGTACTCGACCACGCCGTCCGGCCTGATCGAGAAGCTGGAGGACTTCGGCGTCCTCGTCCACGACCTCCAGGCGTTCTTCGCTTCGGACGGCGAATAAGCAGGCAGGACAACGGAAAACGGTCGGGCCCGGGATCGGAGGGCTCGGCCGTTTCCCGTTCCGCCTCCGGCGACGAAAAACGGCCGGGCCCGGACAGCGCTTCTTGTCGCGAGGGCTCGGCCGTTTCCCGTTCCGCCTCCGGCGACGAAGAACGGCCGGGCCCGGACTGTGCTTCCAGTCCCGAGGGCTCGGCCGTTCTTCGTTTGCGTCTGAACTACTCCTCGGCCTTGGCCGCCGAGTCGAGGACCGCGTTCACGAACCTGGTGTCGTCCGTGGAGCCGATCTGCTCCCACACGCGCATGGCCTCCTTGATGGCCACGGGCGTGTCGACGTCCTCGACGTAGATGATCTCGTACAGGGCCACGCGCAGCACGTTCCGGTCGACCGCGGGCATGCGCTCGACGGCCCAGCCCTCGGCGGCGCGGCCGATGGCCTCGTCCAGCTCGTACCGGTACTCGTCGACGCCGCGCGCCAGCTCCTCGGCGTACTTCGGGAGCCGGGGCGCCTCGGGGTCGGTGAACGCGCGGTCGGCCCGCTCGGCCAGGACGCGCTTGACGCCCTCCCCGCGGGACTCGGCCTCGTACAGGATCTCGACGGCCCGCATCCGCCATTTGGTGCGGGCGGTGAGCCGCTCAGGTCCGCTCTGCTGGTTCCCCACGCCTATGCCCGGCTGAGGTACTTGCCGTCGCGGGTGTCGACCTTGATCTTCTCGCCGTTGTCGATGAACAGCGGCACGAGGACCTGGGCGCCCGTCTCGACGGTGGCGGGCTTGGTGCCGCCGGAGGAGCGGTCGCCCTGGAGGCCCGGCTCGGTGTAGGTGACGACGAGCTCGACCGCGGCGGGCAGCTCGATGTAGAGGACGCTGCCGTCGTGCATGGCGACGGTGGCGTCGGAGTTCTCCAGGAGGAACTTCGCGGCGTCGCCGACCACGCCGGGGCCGACCGGGATCTGGTCGTACGTGTCCTTGTCCATGAACACGAAGTCCTCGCCCTCCTTGTAGAGGTAGGTCATCGTGCGGCGGTCGACGTTCGCGGTCTCGACCTTGATGCCGGCGTTGAACGTCTTGTCGACGACCTTGCCGGAGGGGATCTGCCGGAGGGTCGTGCGCACGAACGCCGGGCCCTTGCCGGGCTTGACGTGCTGGAATTCCTGGACCTGCCAGAGCTGGCCCTCCAGGTTGAGCACCATGCCGTTCTTGAGGTCGTTCGTGGATGCCACGGGCGTTCGTCTCTTTCGTTAAGGTCTGACTGGGCCGACCGTCAATGGTAGCGGGCGTGCGGACCGCCCTCGGGTCAGGCCGCGTCCGCTGTGACCAGCGGCGCGGGGGTCCTCTTCACTCGATGTCGGTCTGGGCCTCGTCGGCGATGAAGTCGAGCGCGTGCTCGTACCCGCGGACGCCGAGGCCGACGATCACGCCGGTGGCGTGGGCCGAGATGTACGAGTGGTGCCGGAACGGCTCACGGCGGTGCACGTTGGAGATGTGGACCTCGATGAGGAGGCCGGTGAGCTGCGCGCACGCGTCGCCGACCGCGACCGAGGTGTGGGTCCAGGCGGCGGCGTTGAGCACCACCGGGCACCCCTCGTCGGCGGCCTCGTGCAACCACCCGATGAGGTCGCCCTCATGGTTCGTCTGGCGGACCTCGACGGCGAGGCGGCGCTTGCGGCCGTGCGCGACCAGCGACGCGGCGAGATCGTCGTAGGTGGTGCTGCCGTAGATCCCGGGTTCCCGCTTGCCGAGCCGGTTCAGGTTGGGGCCGTTGAGCACCAGGACCTTCATGTCGTCGCTCATGCGGTGAGCCTCTCATAGGCCTCGCGCTGCTGCGCGGCGGTCACGTCGTCGACGACGACCGGCGCGGCGAGGGCGTCGAGGAGCACGAAGCGCTGGGTGGCGCCGGTGTTCTTCTTGTCGATCTTCATGACCTGGAGGAGGTCGTCCCAGCGGCCGCCCTCGTAGGCCGTGGGCAGGCCGAGCGATTCGAGGACCGCCTTGGTGCGGTCGACGAGGTCGACGCGGCCGGTGATCGCGTTCAGGTGCGCGGCGTAGACCATGCCGACGGCGACGGCGTCGCCGTGGCGCCAGCGGTACTTTTCCAGCTTCTCGATGGCGTGCGCGAAGGTGTGGCCGTAGTTGAGGATCGCGCGCAGGCCGCCCTCCTTGAGGTCGGAGGCGACCACTTCGGCCTTGACGGCGATGGCGCGCTCGACGAGTTCGGCGACCACCGGGTTCGCGGCGTCGAGCGCGGCCTCGGGGTCGCGTTCGACGAGGTCGAGGATGACCGGGTCGGCGATGAACCCGGCCTTGACGACCTCGGCGAGGCCCGCGGCGAGGTCGCGGCGCGGGAGGGTCGCGAAGTTGTCGAGGTCCACGAGGACGGCGCGCGGCGGGTGGAAGGCGCCGACGAGGTTCTTCCCGGCGGCGGTGTTGACGCCGGTCTTGCCGCCG
Source organism: Glycomyces artemisiae (assembly GCF_003002955.1). Taxonomy (GTDB): domain Bacteria; phylum Actinomycetota; class Actinomycetes; order Mycobacteriales; family Micromonosporaceae; genus Glycomyces; species Glycomyces artemisiae. The sequence goes on along the minus strand of NZ_PVTJ01000005.1, from coordinate 311,640 downwards.
ACGGCCGCGTCGACCGCGCCGAGCAGCGAGGTCGGGACGTGGACGACGGCGACGCCGCGGAGCCAGCAGGCGGCGACGAACCCGGCGAGGTCGGTGACCGCGCCCCCGCCGACGCCGACGACGAGGTCGGTGCGGGTGAAGCCCTCGGCGCCGAGCGCGTCCCAGCACTGCTCGGCGACGGCGACGGTCTTGCCGTCCTCGGCGTCGGGCAGCTCCATGAGCGTGGCCTCCACGCCGTCGGGCAGCAGGGCGCCCACCCGCTCCGCGAGCAGAGCGGTGCTCTCGGTGTGGAGCACGGCGACGCGCGCGGCCTTTCCGAGGAACTCGGGGAGCCGGTCGACCATGCCGCGGCCGATGAGGACCGGGTAGGGGGTCTCGGCGTCGCCCACGACGACGGTGCGGACGGCGAGCTTCGCGGCGATCTCGGCGGTCAGGTCGGCCACGTCCCTTCCGGTGGTGTCGACCTCGATGTCGGCGACCTCGCGGTAGAGCGGCAGCCGCTCCTCCAGGAGGCGGCGCAGCGTGGCCCGCGGGTTGACGGCGAGCAGCGGTCGGCCCTTGTCGATCTCGTTGCGGCGCACGGCTTCGGCGAGGTCCACGCGGAGGTGGACGACCGGCACGTCGGCGAGGAGCTTGCGGGTGGACTCGGCGAGGACGGCGCCGCCGCCGAGGGCCAGGACCCCGTCGTGCTCGGCCACGGCCCGGCGGACCGCTTCGCGTTCGAGCGCGCGGAAGTGCTCCTCGCCGTCGTCGACGAAGATGTCCGCGATCGGCTTCCCGGCGGTGGCGACGATGTCGGCGTCGGCGTCGCGGAAGTCCGCGCCGAGCGCCTCGGCCAGCGCGCGGCCGACGGTGGTCTTGCCGGACCCGGGCGGCCCGACGATCACTACGAGACTCATCAGCGTTTACTCCGTTTTGGGGAAGGCGAGCGCAGCGAGCCGGCTCGGCGGGGCGACGGGTGCGGGCCCATCGCTACTTCACCCGCAGGTGCTGAAGGTAGTTCTCGTAGTTGCGGCGGGATTCGCCGACGGAGTCGCCGCCGAACTTCTCCAGCGCGGCCTCGGCGAGGACGTAGGCGACCATGTGCTCGGCGACGACGGCCCCGGCGGGGACCGCGCAGACGTCGGAGCGCTGGTTGATGGCCTCGGCGGCCTGACCGGTCTCCGTGTCGATGGTGCGCAGGGGCCGCGTCAGGGACGAGATGGGCTTGAGCATCGCGGAGACGCGGAGCGGCTGGCCGGTGGTGATGCCGCCTTCGAGGCCCCCGGCGCGGTCGGTGAGGCGCTCGACGCCGTCGGGTCCGGGGACGATCTCGTCGTGGGCGGAGGAGCCGCGGACGGCGGCCTGCATGAGGCCGTCGCCGATCTCGACGGCCTTGACGGACTGGATCGACATGAGGGCGGTGGCGAGGCGCGCGTCGAGCTTGCGGTCCCACTGGACGTGGGAGCCGAGCCCGGGCGGGAGGCCGTAGGCGAGGACCTCGACGACGCCGCCGAGGGTGTCGGCGTCCTTCTTGGCGGCGTCGACCTCGGCGACCATGCGGGCGGACGCCTCGGGGTCCATGCAGCGCAGCGGGTCGGCGTCGACGGCCTCGAAGTCGGCGGGGGTGGGCACGAGGCCGTCCTTGGCGCGGACGGGGCCGAGGGCCTTGACGTGGGAGACGATGTCGATGCCGAAGGCCTGCTTGAGGAAGGCCTTGGCGGCGGTGCCGCCGGCGACGCGGGCGGCGGTCTCGCGGGCGGAGGCGCGCTCCAGGATCGGGCGGGCGTCGACGTGGTCGTACTTCTGCATGCCGGCGAGGTCGGCGTGGCCGGGCCGGGGCCGGGTGAGGGGGGCGTTGCGGGCGACGCCGTCGAGTTCGGCGGGGTCGACGGGGTCGGGGGCCATGACGGTCTCCCACTTGGGCCACTCGGAGTTGCCGACGCGGATGGCGACGGGCGAGCCGAGGGTGCGGCCGTGGCGGAGGCCGCCGATGAAGTTGACGACGTCGGCCTCGAACTTCATGCGGGCGCCGCGGCCGTAGCCGAGGCGGCGGCGGGCCAGTTCGGCGGCGACCGCCTCACTGGTCAGTTCGATACCGGCGGGCAGGCCGTCGATCGTGACCACGAGTTCGGGGCCGTGGGACTCTCCAGCTGTCATCCATCGCAACACGCGTCAAGTCTGCCACCTGTGCCAGTGTGACCCCGCCCCTGGTGGGAATCGCGTCCCAGGGTCCGGACGCGCGCGGGGCCGCCCCCGTCGCGGAGGCGGCCCGGTGCCGCGCGGTCAGCGGTTGTCGAAGGCCTTGCCGAAGTCGAGCAGGACGACCTTGCCGCCGCCGACGACCTCGGCGTCGTGCCCGGCCGGGATCTCGAACGCGTCGCCCGCGTGGATGTCCTGGTCGGTGCCGTCGTCCATGTGGACGCGCAGGTGCCCTTCGAGGCAGTAGCCGAGATGGTGGACCTGGCAGGTGTCGGTCCCGGCCATCGGCTTGACGTCGGTGGACCAGCGCCAGCCGCGCTCGAACTCGGCGAGTTCGATCGGCATGCCGTCGAGCATGACCATGTCGCGGTGGCCGTGGCCGCTGAGGTCGACGTGCTCGTCGGGCTTCCCGAAATTCTTGACCGTCAGATGGTTCATGATGGTCACCCCCTAATCGAGTCTATGACCGTTTCGCGAGCCGCATTCGCATTCCCGCGCACGGGATCCGACCGGAAGGGTGAGGCCGTTCTGGCCGGTCGGCGCGGTTTCGGGGGCTGCGGGAACGCAAGTTACCGCCTAGTATCCCTGGGTACGGGCCGCCGTCCCCATCGCTGTTCCCCCATCGCGGCGCCCGCACGACCACGAAGAGGTGATCGACATGCGGACCCCCGCGAAGACGTCGAGGACTGCGGCGGCCCTGGCGGTCGCGGCGGCCCTCGGCTTGACGGCCTGCACGGGCCAGGAGGAGGAGCCGGAGGCGACCCCCGGCGTCACGGACACGACGGTGACCATCGGGACGCACCAGCCGCTGTCGGGCCCGGCGGCGGCCGGGTACTCGGCGGTGTCCGCGGCGACCTCGGCGTACTTCGCGTACGTCAACGACCAGGGCGGCGTGAACGGCCGGACCATCGAGTACCTGGTGAAGGACGACGCGTACGAGCCGCAGCGGACCAACGAGGTGGTGACCGAGCTGGTCGAGCGCGACGACGTGCTCGCGGTCGTCAACGGCCTGGGCACCCCGACGCACTCGGTGGTCCTGGACTACCTCGCCGAGGAGGGCGTGCCGGACCTGTTCATCGCGTCGGGCTCCCGGATGTGGAACCAGCCGGCGTTGTACCCCAACGCGTTCGGGTACAACGCGGAGTACACGACAGAGGGCGCGGCGCTCGCGCGGTACGCGGTCGAGCAGGAGCCGGGCGCGACGGTGTGCGTCCTGGGCCAGAACGACGACTACGGCGAGGGCCTCCTCGAAGGCGTCGAGGCGGTCATGGGCAGCAACGAGATCACCGAGATCCAGACGTACACGACGGCCTCGCAGGACCTGACCGACCAGATCGGGACCCTCAAGGGCGCCGGATGCGAGGTGAACATCCTCGCCACGATCAACGGGTACACGGCCCTCGCGGTCGGCACGGCCGCGCAGATGGACTGGTTCCCGCAGTGGTACGTGTCGTCCTCGGGCGCCGACTACCCGACGCTGGTGGGGCACCTCGGCGAGGAGGCCGCCGCGCAGCTGCTGGAGGGCATGGTGTGCGTGAACTTCCTGCCGTTCGGGTCCGGCAGCGAGTGGACGGCGCTGTTCCGGCAGATCAACGAGGAGTACAACGGCGGCGCGCCGTTCACGGCGAACACGGTCCTCGGCATGAGCGTCGGGTACCTGTTCGCAGAAGCGCTCGCGAAGGCCGGGGACGACCCGACCCGCGAGTCGCTGATCGCGGCGGTCGAGTCGGGCGCGGTGCTGGGCAACGGGATCGTGCCGCTGGCGTTCAGCGCCGCGAACCACGGCGGGTACGGCACCGTGGGGATCATGACCGTCGAGGACGGCGTGCAGGACTACAACGGCACGACCTACCAGGTGGAGGTTGGGCAGGTCAGCGAGGTCGAGGCGGACCCGGTGCCGCTGGTGAACGGCGGCATCCCGACCGGGTGAGCGGGAACGGGCCCGGCCTCGCGGCCGGGCCCGTCCTTCTTAACCCCAGAGCAAAGTCGTTGCGTTACTTGTAGAAAGCCGGTCGCTCCGGCAGGTCGACCGGGACGACCGCGCCCGTCCGGCGGGCCTCGACGGCCGCGTTGGTGACCACGGTGGCCGCGTAGCCGTCCCAGGCGCTGGGCCCGGCGGGCTCGCCCGAGCGCAGCGAGTCGACCCACTCCTGGAGCTCGGTGTCGAAGGCGTCGGCGAAGCGGCTCGGGAAGTCCTGCACGATCTCGTACGAGGCGCGCCCGGCGGCGCGGACCAGCGGCGCGGCCGGGTCGGGGAGGCGCACGGCGCCGGTCTCGCCGACGATCTCGCACTGGATGTCGTAGCCGTACTGGCAGTTCACGAACACCTCGACGTCCACGCGCGCCCCGGACGCCGTCTCCAGCAGCAGGATCTGCGGGTCGACCAGGTGCGGGAACCGCTTCGAGGTCGAGCGGGGCACCACGACCTGGACGCTCGCGAACTCCTCGCCGAGGAGCCAGCGCAGCACGTCCACCTCGTGGACGGCGGTGTCGACCATCGGCTTGTCCGAGTGGTACGACTCGGGCTGCGTCGGGTTGCGGTGCGCGCAGTGGGCCATGAGCGGGGCGCCGATGCCGCCCTCGTCGAGCACCGCCTTGATGGCGCGGTACCCGGCGTCGTAGCGGCGCATGAACCCGACCTGGACGAGGCGCTTCCCGTGGGCCTGTTCGGCTTCGAGGATGCGCAGGCCGTCGGCGGCCTCGGTGGTGAGCGGCTTCTCGCAGAACACGGGCTTGCCCGCGGCGATGCAGGCGAGCACCTGTTCGGCGTGGGCGGGACCCCACGAGGTCACGACGACCGCCTGGACTTCGGGGTCCGCGATGAGCTCCTCGGCGCTGCCGATCACGCGGGCCCCGGCGAGCGAGGCGACCGCGGCGGCGCGCTCGGGGTCGATGTCGGACACGGCGGTCACCTCCGCGCCCGCGACGGACCCGGCGAGGCGCCTGACGTGCTCTTCGCCGATCCAGCCGGTGCCGATCAAGCCGATCTTCATGGGTCCCGGTCCTTTCCTATGTGGTAGGTGTCAGCGCTGCTGGTGCCGGGCGCCGAGGCCGCAGCCGTTCAGGTACTCGCGGGTGCGGCGCGCGATCGGGAGTGGCACGTCGGGCTCGCACGGGTACAGGTCCTGCTCGACGATCACGAACAGCTCGGCGTCGAGCCCGGAGAGGGCGGCGACGATGTCGGCGGGGTTCGGGACCCCTTGGGGCGGTTCGACGCAGACGCCGCGCTTGACGGCCTCGCCGAAGCCCAGCCGCTCGTCGCGGACCTGGCGGAGGATCTCGGGGTCCATCTGCTTGATGTGGACGTAGCCGATGCGCTCGGCGTAGCGGGCGATCAGGTCGAGGTTGTCGCCGCCGCCGTAGGCGACGTGGCCGGTGTCCAGGCACAGGGAGACGTATCGGGAGTCGGTGCCGTCGAGGAACGTCTCGATCTGCGCCTGCGTGCAGATCTGCGTGTCCGCGTGCGGGTGGACGGCGATCCGGACGCCGTGCTCCTCGAACATCCGCTTCCCGATGCGGTTCGCGGTGGCGTGCACGGTCTTCCACTGGTCGGCGTCCCACTCGACGACGTCGTTGACCGCGTCGGTCTTCTCGTCGCGGAACAGCGGCGGGATGAACACCACGTGCCGCGCGCCCTGGGAGGCGGTGAGCGCGGCGACCTTCCCGACGAGGTCCACTGTGGCCTCGTACTGCTCGGGGCGGTGGAGGTTCCCGAAGACGGTGCCGCCGGAGACCTTCAGGCCGCGCTTGGCGAGTTCGTCGGCGAGGACGGCCGGGTCGGTCGGCAGGTAGCCGTAGGGGCCCAGTTCGAGCCACTCGTAGCCGGAGGAGGCGAGCTCGTCGAGGAACCGCGCGTAGGGGAGCTGGCGGTCGTCCTCGGGGAACCAGACGCCCCACGAGTCGGGGGCCGAGCCGAGGCGCAGGTTCGGGGCGGCGGAAGTCGGCATTGACGTGCTCCGTTCAGCTGGCGGTCGGGAAGTGGAACGCGGCCTCGACCGACTGGCGCACTTCGGGCCAGCGGGAGGTGACGGTCTTGGCACGGGTGTAGAAGCAGACGCCTTCGGGGCCGTGGATCGGCGAGTCGCCGATGAGGGAGTCCTTCCAGCCGCCGAAGGAGTAGTAGGACATGGGGACCGGGATGGGGACGTTCACGCCGATCATCCCGACCTTCACCTCCCGCTGGAACCGCCTGGCGGCGGCGCCGGAGGAGGTGAAGATCGCGGTGCCGTTGCCGTACGGGTTGGCGTTGATGAGCGCGATCGCCTCGTCCACGTCGGCGGCGCGGGCGACGGCGAGGACCGGCCCGAAGATCTCCTCGTCGTAGGCGGCCATGCCGGGCGCGACCCGGTCGAGGACGGTGGGGCCCACGAAGAACCCCTCCTCGTGGCCGGGCACGGTGAGGCCGCGGCCGTCCACCACGGGCACCGCGCCCTGGTCGATCCCGGCGCCCACGAGCGCGGTGATCCGGTCGCGGGAGGCGGCGGTGACGACCGGGCCCATCTCGGAGGCCGGGTCGTCGCCGGGGCCGACCTTGACCGCTTCGGCCTTGCGGCGCAGCACCTCCACGAGCGCGTCGCCCGCTTCACCGACGGCGACGCCGACGGAGACGGCCATGCAGCGCTGGCCCGCGGAGCCGAACGCGGCGGCCGTCAGGTGGTCGGCGGCGAACTCGATGTCCGCATCGGGGAGGACCACGGCGTGGTTCTTCGCGCCGCCGAGGGCCTGGACGCGCTTCCCGGCGGCGGTGGCCCGCCCGTGCACGTACTTCGCGATCGGCGTGGAGCCGACGAACGAGACCGCCGCGATACCCGGGTGGTCGAGGATCGCGTCCACGGCGGCCTTGTCGCCGTGGACGACGTTGAACACGCCGTCGGGGAGCCCGGCGTCGGCGTACAGCTCGGCGATCCGGTTGGAGACGGACGGGTCGCGCTCACTGGGCTTGAGGATGAAGGTGTTCCCGGTGGCGATCGCCATGGGGTGCATCCACATCGGGACCATGATCGGGAAGTTGAACGGGGTGATCCCCGCGCACACCCCGAGCGGCTGGCGGAAGTTGAAGACGTCCACCCCGCCGGAGACCTGGTCGGAGTAGGAGCCCTTGAGCGCGTCGGCGATCCCGCACGCGTACTCCACGACCTCGCGGCCGCGCACGATCTCCCCGCGGGCGTCGTCGACGACCTTGCCGTGCTCGGCGGAGATGAGCCGCGCCAGCTCGTCCTCGTGGCGCACCAGCAGTTCCCGGAAGCGGAACATGACCTTGGTGCGCTGCGAGAGCGACGAGTCGCCCCAGGCGTCGAACGCCTTCGCGGCGGCGGCCGCGGCCGCGTCCACATCGGCGGGTTCGGCGAGGAGCACCTCGCCGGTCGCCGCGCCGGTGGCGGGGTTGCGGACGGTGCCGGTGCGGGTCGCGGCGCCGCGGGTGAAGGCCCCGCCGATCCAGTGTTCGATGGTCGTCATCGCAGGTTCCTCAGAGGTAGTGGCGCTGGGCGCGCCTGCTGTCGGTGTAGGCGTCGAAGGCCGCGCGCGTCGAGTCCAGTTCGGACACTTCACTGACGGGCACGTCCCACCAGGCGCTCTGCGGCAGGCCCGGCGAGTGGGGGTCGGTCTCGACGTGGACCACAGTGGTTCTGGTGGCGGCCTTCGCGGTCGCCAAGGCGGCCTTGAACTCCGCGACGGTGGACGCGGTGAGGACGTTCGCGCCCAGGCTGGCGGCGTTGGCGGCCAGGTCGACCGGGAGCACATCGCCGTCGAGCAGGCCCGACCGCTCGTCGCGGTACCGGTACTTCGTGCCGAACCGCTGGGAGCCCAGCGATTCGGAGAGCGCACCGATCGAGGCGAAGCCGTGGTTCTGGACGATCACGATGACGACCTTCAGGCCCTCGGAGACGAGCGTCGGGATCTCGGAGGCGAGCATCAGGTAGGAGCCGTCGCCGACGAGCACGTACACGTCCCGGTCAGGGTCGGCGAGCTTGCAGCCGAGCCCGGCCGCGATCTCGTAGCCCATGCACGAGTAGCCGTACTCGACGTGGTACTGCTTCGGATCCCTTGAGCGCCACATCATCTGGAGGTCGCCGGGCATCGACCCGGCGGCGTTGATGACGACGTCCCGCTCCCCCATCGCGTCGTTCAGGGCCCCGAGGACCTCGGTCTGCGCCGGGAGCGGTGCGTGCCCAAGGTCCTTCGCGCGGTCGATGACGCCCTGCCACTCCGCGGCCAGGACACCGGCGCGGGCGGTCCACGCCTCGTCGGCCCGCCACTCCCCCAGGCCGCGGCCGAGGGCGGCTATCCCTGCGCGGGCGTCGGCGACGAGCATCGCCGCGCTGTGCTTGGCGGCGTCGAGGGCCGCGACGTTCAGGTTCACGAACCGCGCGTCCCCGAACACGGTGTGGGAGGCGGTCGTGAAGTCGGAGTAGCGGGTCCCGATGCCGAGCACCACGTCCGCTTCGGCCGCAAGGAGGTTCGCGGCCCGCGAGCCGGTCGAGCCGAGCGCGCCCACGGCCTGCGGGTGATCCCATTGGACCGAGCCGCGCCCGGCGTGGGTCTCGGCGACGGGGACGCCGTGCGCGGCGGCGAAGGCCCGCAGCTCCTCGGTGGCGCGGGAGTACACGACGCCGCCTCCGGCGACGATGAGCGGCCGCTGCGCCGAGCGCAGGACCGCAATGGCCGCTTCGAGTTCGGCGGCGTCGGGCTCGGGGCGCCGCACGGTCCAGACGCGTTCGCGGAAGAACTCGACCGGCCAGTCGTGCGCTTCGGCCTGCACGTCCTGCGGGAGGCAGAGCGTGACGGCGCCGGTCTCGACCGGGTCGGTGAGGACCCGCATCGCCGCCAGCGCGGACGGGATCAGCTGCTCGGGCCGCCAGACGCGGTCGAAGTACTTGGAGACGGGCCGGAACGCGTCGTTGACGGACACGTCCCCGGCCCTCGTGTCCTCCAGCTGCTGGAGCACCGGGTCGGGCGCGCGGGAGGCGAAGACGTCGGAGGGCAGGAGCAGCACTGGGAGCCGGTTGATCGTGGCGAGCGCGGCGCCGGTGACCATGTTGGTGGAGCCTGGACCGATGGAGGCGGTGCAGGCGTAAGTGGAGAGGCGGTCGGAGGCCTTCGCGTACGCGGCGGCGGCGTGGACCATGGCCTGCTCGTTCCGGGCGAGCAGGTAGGGCATGTCCGCACTATTGGTGCGGGCGGCTTGGAGGAGGGCCTGTCCGAGTCCGGCGACGTTGCCGTGGCCGAAGATGCCGAAGGTGCCGTTGACGAGTCGGCGGCGTTCACCGTCGCGCTCGGTCCACTGGTTCGCGAGGAAGCGGACGAGGGCCTGGGCGGTGGTGAGGCGGACTGTCGCGGTCATCGGGTCTCCCAGGTCGAGCGGATCCAGGCGTGGGCGGGGTCGTCGGTGATGCGCCAGGCCCGCTCGTCGCCGGGGCCGGCCATGACGTTGAGGTAGAAGAGGTCGTAGCCGGGGGCGGCGGCGCTGGGTCCGTGCCAGCCGTGCGGGACCAGGACCACGTCGCCGGAGCGGACCTCGGCGTTGACGTCGATGGGGCGATCGGGGGTGCCGTAGACGCGGTGGAACGCGAAGCCTTCGGGGCGGTCGATCTCGAAGTAGTAGATCTCTTCGAGCACGGATTCGCCGTCGCGGTCCTCGTCGTGCTTGTGCGGCGGGTAGGAGGACCAGTTCCCGCCGGGGGTGACGACCTCGCAGACCAGGAGCCGGTCGGCGTCGAAGGTGTCCGGGAGGCAGTAGTTGCGGACCTGGCGGGCGCAGGTCCCGGCGCCGCGGTCCTCGACGGGGACGGCGTCGGCGGTGCCGTACCTGAACGGGAGCCGCCGCTCGCAGACCGCGGAGGCGAGGGCGAAGCGGCCGCCGGTGGAGGTGGCGACGGTGGCGTCGGCGTCCCTGGGGAGGTACGCGAAGTCGGCGGCGGCGGCGAAGACGTCGGGGCGGCCGTTGAGCGCGAAGGCGGACCCGTCGCAGGCGACCTCGCAGGACCCGGAGAGCGGGAGCACCAGGTGCTCGGCGTTCCCGGTCGGGAAGGCATGGGACGCATCGGGTTCGAGGTCGAGGATCTTGAGGCCGGAGTAGGTCCATCCGGCGGATTCGGGGGTGACGACCGTGTCGTAGAGGCCGTCCCCGGTCGAGCGGGCGGGCAGGTGGTATCGGTTCACAGCAGGTCCACCACTTTCTGGACGGCCGCGGCCACGTCGCCGTCGGCCGGGTAGAGGAGGGATCGTCCCACGGTCAGACCGATCGCGTTCGGCGCTTCGAGCGCTTGGCCCCATTTGTCGCGCTGGGCGTCGAGGTCGGCGACCTCGCCGCCGAGGAGGACCACGGGCAGGGTGGTCGCGGCGGCGACACGGGCGGAGTCGGGGGCGGTGGGGAGCTTGAGCCAGGTGCGGGCGCTGGTGGCGCCGAGCCCGGAGGCGATCGCGACGGACCGGATGACGGCTTCGGTGGAGAGGTCGTTGACCACGGTGCCCTCGCGGCGGGTGGAGATGAAGGGCTCGACCATGGCGATGAGGCCGCGCGAGGCGAGGTCGTCGACCGCGTGCGCGGTGGCTTCGAGGATCGACGGCGTGGCCGGGTCGGCGTAGTCGATGCGGGTGAGGGTCTTGCCGCCGTCGAAGCCGAGGCGCTCGATCCCGGCGGCGGTCATGCCGGTGAACCGGTCGTCGATCTCCCAGGCGGCCCCGGCGAGGCCGCCGCGGTTCATGGACCCGAAGACGGTCTTGCCTTCGAGGGCGCCGAGCAGGAGCAGGTCTTCGAGGATGTCGGCGGTGCCGAGGACGCCGGTGCAGCCGGGGTTGTCGAGGGCGGTGCGGAGGCGGTCGAGGAGGTCGGCGCGGTCGGCCATGGCGAGCGGGTCGCCGCCGGTGCCGAGGGCCCCGCGGGCGGGGTGGTCGGCGGCGATGACGAAGCACTTGCCGGTGGGACCGACGGGGCTCGCGGCGCGGGTGCGGGCGGCGGCGGCCTCGGCGACCGCTTCGGGGTGCAGGACGCGGGTGCGGGTGAGGAGCGCGAGTTCGTCAGCCCTCATCGGCGGCCTCCGCGAGCTTCGCGTCGACTTCGGCTGCCGTGGGCATCGCCGAGGAGCAGGCGAGGCGGCCCGCGACGATCGCTCCGGCGGCGTTGGCGCGGGCGATCACGGTTTCCAGGGGGAGTCCGGCGAGGAGCCCGTCCACAAGGGCCCCGCCGAACGCGTCGCCCGCGCCGAGGCCGTTGACGACCTCGACGGGCGCGGGCGGCAGCTCGACCTCGCCGGAGTCGTCCACGGCCAGCACGCCCTTCGGCCCCTGCTTGACGACGGCGAGCCGGACCCCCTTGTCGCGCAGGCGCTTCGCGGCCTCGCGCGGGTCGCGCACGCCGACGGCGACCTCCACTTCGTCGAGGTTGCCGACCGCGACGTCGGCGAACGCGAGCGCGCGCTCGATCCACTGCCGCCCTTCGTCGGGGCTGTCCCAGAACATCGGGCGCCAGTCGAGGTCGAGCACGGTGAAGCGGCAGGGGCGGCTCGCTTCGAGGGCCGCGAGGGTGGCGGTGCGGCTCGGCTCGGCGCACAGGCCGGTGACGGTGGCCCAGAAGACGTCGGCGGCGGCGACGGCCGCGAGGTCGAGGTCCTCGGCGGTCACGTTCAGGTCGGGGGCCTTGGGGAAGCGGTAGAAGTACAGCGGGAAGTCGTCGGGCGGGAAGACCTCGCAGAACGTGATCGGCGTGGGGTTGTGCGGGTCGGTGCCCACGAACCGGTCGTCGACCCCGAACTCCCCCAGCGCTTTGCGCACGTAGGCGCCGAACGGGTCGTCGCCGACCTTCGCGATGACCGCGGCGCGGCGCCCGTACCTGGCGGCGGCGACGGCCACGTTCGTCGGGGAGCCGCCCAGGTACTTGTTGAAGGACTCGACCTCGGGGAGGGCGACGCCGGTCTGCGCCGGGTACAGGTCGACGCCGATGCGGCCCATGGTGACGACCGCGAAAGGGCCTGTGCCCGTTCGCCGCTGCGGAGTCAACATTGCCTCCTCGGGGGCATGGTGGGGCGACCACCGGGAAGGGCGGTCGCCGTTTGGTACGAGAATGTCTGGTTAGCGCGCGCTACTAGAGCGCGCTAGTACCGTTAGAATGGCATGCGCCACGTCGCCCGGTCAAGGGGTCGCGTATGAAAAACTTCATTACGAGTAGATCGGAAGGACCACGACCCGATGACCCCCCCGAACCCGCGCAGAGGCGCCGACCGCTCCCCGGCACCGCGGTCGCGCAAGCCCACCATGGCGGACGTCGCCGCCGAGCTCGGCGTCTCCCGCGCCCTCGTGTCCCTCGTCTTCAGGGACCAGCCCGGCGCGAGCCCCGAGACGCGCGAGCGCGTCTTCGAGGCCGCCGCCCGCCTCGGCTACAAGCCCGACATGGCCGCGCGGCTCCTCGCGCGCGGCCGCAGCAAGGTGCTCGGCGTGCTGTTCACCGCGCGCAACCCCCACCACGTCGACCTCGTCGAGGCCATCTACCCCACCGCCGAGGAGCTCGGCTACGACCTGGTGCTCAGCGCCGCGGTCCCCAGCCGCGACGAGCAGAAGGCCATCGAGGCGCTCGTGGGCCACCGCAGCGAGGCGCTGCTGCTGTGCGGGCCGACGATCAGCGAGGAGGACATCGCCGATCTGGGAGCGCGACTCCCGGTCGTCGTCCTCGGGCGCCACCTCAAGAGCGCGCCCGTGGACATCGTGACCTCGTACGACCGGCCCGGCGCCCGCGAGGTCGTCGACCACCTCGTCGGCCTGGGGCACAGGGACATCGCGCACGTCGACGGCGGCTCGAAGCCCGGCGCGCCCGAGCGGCGCCGCGCCTACCGCGACGCGATGCGCGCCCACGGCCTCGCCGACCGGATCAGGATCATCCCCGGCAACCACACCGAGGAGGGCGGCCAGGACGCCGCGCGCGGGATGCTCGCCGACGACGCGGAGCTGCCGACCGCGGTGTTCGCCTCGAACGACCAGTGCGCAATCGGCCTGCTCGACGTGTTCACCCGGGCCGGGGTGAAGATCCCCGAGCAGGTCTCGATCGTCGGCTACGACGACTCGCACATCGCCGGGCTCAGCCACATCGACCTCACCACGGTCCGCCAGGACGTGCCGCGGCTCGCGCGCCTCGCCGTCGAGGCTGCGGACGAGCAGCTCAGGGGCGTGCGCGAGCCGGGCGCGACCTTGAAGCTGGAGTCGAAGCTGGTCGTGCGCGGCACGAGCGGGCCGCCGACCCAGCGCTGACCACTCCGCCTTGACATTCACGAATTTCAATGACAGGATGTGCGTGGAATCGCTCCCAACCCCGCGAGGAGAGCCCCCATGCCGCGACCCGCACGACCGATCCGATCCCGGCGCCGACACCTGGCACTCGTCGCCGCGACCGCCTTCGCGCTGGGGGCGGCCGCGGCCGCTCCCGCCGCGCAGGCCCAGGACGAGCCGACCGACCTCATCACCAACGGCGACTTCGCGAACGGCACCGCCGGGTGGTGGACCACCGCGAACCTCACCGGCGCCGTCGACGCCGGCGAGTGGTGCATCGACGTCCCCGGCGGCACCGCCAACGCCTGGGACGCCATCGTCGGCCAGGACGGCCTGCCGCTCGTCTCGGGCGAGTCGTACGAGCTCCAGTTCACCGCGCGGGCCTCGACGGACGTGAGCGTCCGGGCCCTCGTCCAGCGCCCCGTCGACCCGTGGCCGACCGCCCTGGAGGAGTTCCCGCTCCTGGGCGCGGAGTCCCAGGACTTCAGCTACACCTTCACCGCCGGGGCCGACTGGACGGACGCGCAGCTCGCGTTCCAGATCGGCCGCCACGCCGACCCGTGGCAGCTCTGCCTATCGGAGGTCAAGTTGCTCACCGGCGCCGAACCGCCCGTGTACGAACCGGACACCGGCCCGCGCGTGCGGGTCAACCAGGTCGCCTACCTCCAGGACGGGCCCAAGCGGGCCACGCTGGTGACCGAGGCCGAGGACGCGCTCCCCTGGCAGCTCCTCGACGCCGAAGGGACGCTCGTCGCCGAGGGCGACACCGCGCCGTTCGGCGCCGAGTCCACGTCGGGCGAGTCGGTCCACGTCATCGACTTCTCGGGCGTGACCGCCGCGGGCGAGGGCTTCACGATCACCGCCGACGGCGAGACGTCCTACCCGTTCGCGATCGGCGGCGACGCCTACCGCGACCTCGCGGTCGACGCGATCTCGTTCTACTACCCGCAGCGCTCAGGGCTGGCCATCGACGACGCCGTCGCGCCCGGGTACGGCCGCGAAGCGGGCCACACCGACACCGCGCCGAACCAGGGCGACGGCGCCGTCCCCTGCTACGCCGACGCCTGCGACTACACGCTGGACGTGACCGGCGGCTGGTACGACGCGGGCGACCACGGCAAGTACGTCGTCAACGGCGGCATCTCCGCCGCGCAGCTCCTGTCGGTCTACGAGCGGGCCCTCCACGCGCCCACCGGCGACACCGGGCGGCTCGCCGACGGCTCGATGCGCATCCCCGAGCACGGCGACGGCGTCCCCGACGTCCTCGACGAGGCCCGCTGGGAAGTCGAGTTCCTCATGTCCATGCAGGTCCCGGCCGGTGAAGAACTCGCCGGCATGGCGCACCACAAGATCCACGACGAGCACTGGACCGGCCTGCCGCTCCTGCCCGCCGACGACCCGCAGGCCCGCTACCTCTACCCGCCTTCGACCGCCGCCACGCTGAACCTCGCCGCCGCGGCCGCGCAGGCCTCCCGCCTGTTCGAGCCGTACGACCCCGACTTCGCGGCCCGGGCCCTGGAGGCGGCCGAGACCGCGTGGGCCGCGGCCCTCGCGCACCCGGACGTCTACGCGCCGGACACGAGCCCCGACGGCGGCGGCCCCTACGGGGACTCCAAGGTCGAGGACGAGTTCTACTGGGCGGCCGCGGAGCTGTTCCTGACCACCGGCGAGAAGACCTATGAGGACTTCGTGCTCGACTCGAAGCTCCACGACGCCGACGTGTTCACCGCGGGCGGCTTCTGGTGGGGCGAGGTCGCGCAGCTCGCGAAGCTCGACCTGGCGCTCGTGCCGAACGCGCTCCCGGGCCGCGACGAGGTCGTGGCGCAGGTCGTGGCCGGTGCGGACCACTACCTGGCCGAGCAGGACGCGAGCCCGTGGGACCTCGGGAACGGCGCGAACGGCGTCTTCGACTGGGGCTCGAACAGCGTGGTGCTCAACCGCCTCGTGGTCATCGGCACCGCGTTCGACCTCACGGGCGAGTCGCAGTACCGCGACGGCGTGCTCTCCGGCCTCGACTACATCCTGGGCCGCAACGCGCTCGGGAACTCCTATGTGACCGGGTACGGCTCGCACTTCTCCGAGAACCAGCACAGCCGGTGGTACGCGCACCAGCTCGACCCGTCGCTGCCGAACCCGCCCGCCGGGACGCTCTCGGGCGGCCCGAACTCGGTCGCGTCCACGTGGGACCCGGTGGCGCAGCGGTGGCTCACCGACTGCGCGCCGCAGCGGTGCTACATCGACGACATCGGGTCGTGGTCGACGAACGAGCTCACGGTGAACTGGAACGCGTCGCTGGCGCAGGTCGCGAACTTCGCGGCCGACCAGTCCGGCGGGGTCCGCACCGCGCCGAGCTGCGACGTCGAGTACAGGATCAACGGCCAGTGGCCGAGCGGGTTCAACGCGCAGATCCTGGTGACCAACACCGGGACCGTGCCGCTGGAGGACATCACCCTCACGTGGACGCTCCCGACCGGGCAGTCGATCGTGAACTCGTGGAGCGTCCAGCTCGACCAGGACGGCCAGGTGGTCACGGCCACCGACGTGGCCGGCGGCCTCGCGCTGAAACCGGGCCGGACGTTCACGTTCGGGTTCATCGGCGCAAAGGACGGGCGGCCCGCGATCGCGCCGTCATGGGTCGGCTGCACCGCCAAATAGCGGCAGCCGCATGAGCGCTTCACCGCGCCGCGACCGGGAAGGGTGAGCCCGGAGACGGCGAAAGGGGCGGCCATCGATCGATGGCCGCCCCTCGACGCGCGCTCCCGGTGCGGAGAGCGCCGCCGCGGCTAGTGGTTCGCCGGCTTCTGGTGCTTCGACCAGTTGCAGACCTTGTCCACGTCCGAGGTCCCGAGCAGACCGAGGCTGGCGGCGTTGCTCCAGTCCCAGTTGAGAGCGCAGATGTTCGACGCCACGTTGACGCCCTTCGGGTTCTGGTCCCACCCGTTGCACAGGTCGGTCACGTCGCTCTTGGCGACGTTGAGCAGGCTGATGACGTCGCCGCTCCAGTTGCCGATGCAGAGGTTCGACAGGAAGTTGACGCCGCCGAAGTCCTGCGGGTCGTACTCGTAGCTCGACTCCGTGGTCGGGGCGGTGGTCTCCGCGGCCAGCGCCGGCGCGGCCATCCCCACGGCGAGCATTCCGGCTGCTGCCGCCGCAACGGCGGATTTGGCGATGAAACGAATCACTGTCACCTCTCAGTGCTCGGGTGTCTCTTGTGACCCTTTGATGCCAGGTCGGCCATGAATATAACTACGCCACCGCCCGAGCAAGGCGAAATCGGGAAAACCGCGAACCGATCGAGTGACACCTGAATTCGGGAGCGTCTCCACAAATCGGACCCCTGGGGACCCCCCATATTCAATCCTGCCCCACGGGTACGACAGTTTCTCCGCCCGAACCTAACTCGCATTCAGGAACCGGCGAGCGGCCCGAGGGCGAGCGCGCTCGCGGCCCCCAGGAGGATCGCGGGGCCGTACGGGAAGTCCTTGCGGCCCAATGCGATGGCGACCACCGCCTGTCCCCCGCCGATGAACGCGGTGGCGGCGAGGGCGACCGCGGCGGTCTCCCAGTCGCTCCACGCGAGCACCATCCCGAGCAGCCCCGCGAGCTTCACATCCCCGTACCCGACCTGCCCTGCGGCGCAGGCGATGCCGAACAGGACCATCGCCGCGGCGGCGACCGCCGCGGCCCGCAGCAGCCGGTCGCCGTCGCCCGCGGCGACGAGGAAGGCGGCGACCGCGGGGAACAGCGGCAGGATCAGCACATCGGGCAGCCGCCGCTCGTACGCGTCGATCCACCCGGCGGCGATCCCGGAGGCGGCCACAAGGGACAGCGCGGCCAGGTGCGGCAGACCCTCACCGCGCCAGACGATCAGCAGCGCCGCCCCGACGGAGACCGCCGCGACGAGCCACGGCGCCGGCCGCCGATCGGTCGCCACCGCCACCGCCCGCCGCAGCCCCGGCACCACGACCATCGCGACCACGACCGCCCCGGCGTACAGCATCTACAGATGCTCGCACTCCCCAAGCCCCCCAACCCCCTACGACGCGCCGCCGCGATGCGACGGCCCAATGCACGAGGGGCGCGGCCTGGCGGCCGCGCCCCTCGTGTCGTGGTGTTGCTATTTCCTGGTGCGGCCGTTGCCGGAGCGGGCGCGCTTCGCGGCCGCTCCGGTGCCGTTGGCCTTGCCTTCGAGGCCGAGGAGCGGGCGCAGATACTCGCCGGTGTGGCTCGCGGCGATGTCGGCGATCTCCTCCGGAGTGCCGGTGGCGACGAGGGTGCCGCCCTTGTCGCCGCCCTCGGGGCCGAGGTCGATGACCCAGTCGGAGCACTTGATGACTTCGAGGTTGTGCTCGATGGTGATGACCGTGTTGCCCTTGTCGACGAGGCCGTCGAGCACCCCGAGGAGCTTGCGCACGTCCTCGAAGTGCAGGCCGGTGGTCGGCTCGTCGAGGATGTACACGGTCTTGCCGGTCGAGCGCTTCTGGAGCTCGGAGGCGAGCTTCACGCGCTGGGCCTCCCCGCCCGACAGGGTCGGGGCGGGCTGGCCGAGGCGGACGTAGCCGAGGCCGACGTCCACCAGGGTCTTCAGGTGCCGGTGGATCGACTGGATCGGCTCGAAGAAGTCGGCGGCCTCCTCGATCGGCATGTCGAGGACGTCGGAGATGGTCTTGCCGCGGTAGTGGACCTTGAGCGTGTCCCGGTTGTACCGGGCCCCGCCGCACTCCTCGCACGGCACGTACACGTCGGGCAGGAAGTTCATCTCGATCTTCAGCGTGCCGTCGCCGCCGCACGCCTCGCAGCGCCCGCCCTTGACGTTGAAGGAGAACCGGCCCGGGCCCCAGCCGCGGACCTTCGCCTCCGGGGTGCCCGCGAAGAGCTTGCGGACCTTGTCGAACACGCCCGTGTAGGTCGCCGGGTTCGAGCGCGGCGTGCGCCCGATCGGGGACTGGTCGACGCCCACGACCTTGTCGACCCCGTCGAGGCCGGTGATGGTGCGGTGCTTGCCCGCGACCAGCTTGGCGCCGTTGATCTCCGAGGCGAGCGTGTTGTAGAGGATCTCGTTGACGAGCGTCGACTTGCCCGAGCCGGACACGCCGGTCACCGAGACCATGCAGCCCATCGGGAACGCGACGTCGATGCCCTTGAGGTTGTTCTCCCTGGCGCCCTTGACGACGAGCTCGCGGCCCGGTTCGAGCTTGCGGCGCTGCTCCGGGACCGGGATGTGGCGGCGGCCCGAGACGTAGTCGCCGGTGATGGAGCCCTCGGCGTCGGTGAGGCCCGCGACGGGCCCGGAGTAGATCACCGCGCCGCCGTGCTCGCCAGCGCCGGGGCCGATGTCGACGATGTGGTCGGCGATGCGGATGGTGTCCTCGTCGTGCTCGACGACGATGAGCGTGTTCCCCAGGTCGCGCAGGCGCTCCAGGGTCGCGATGAGCCGGTTGTTGTCGCGCTGGTGCAGGCCGATCGAGGGCTCGTCGAGCACGTACAGGACGCCCACAAGGCCCGCGCCGATCTGCGTGGCGAGGCGGATGCGCTGGGCCTCGCCGCCCGAGAGGCTCCCGGCGGCGCGGGCGAGGGTCAGGTAGTCGAGGCCGACGTCGAGCAGGAAGCGCAGGCGGGCCGTGACCTCCTTGACGATCGGCGCGGCGATCATCGTGTCGCGGTCGGAGAGCTTGAGCGCGTTGAAGAACGAGGAGCAGTCGTTGACCGAGAGGGTGCAGACCTCGTGGATCGACAGGCCCTCGACGGTGACCGCCAGGACCTCGGGCTTCAGGCGCGTGCCCTCGCAGGTCGAGCACGGGATCTCCCGCATGAACTGCTCGTACTTCTCGCGCGTCCACTCCGAGTCGGTCTCGTGGTGGCGCCGCTCGACCCACGGCACGACGCCCTCGAAGCGCGTCTCGTAGGAGCGGCGCTGCCCGCGCTTGTTGCGGTAGGCGACCTGGAGGGTCTCGTCGTAGCCGTACAGGACGGCCTTCTGGGCGCGGCTGGGCAGGTCGGCCCAGGGGGTGTCGACGTCGAAGCCGACGGCCTCGCCGAGGGACACGATCTGGTACAGGAAGTAGTCGCCCATGCCGACCGAGGACCACGGCGCGAGCGCGCCGTCCCGGATGGTGGCCTCCTGGTCGCGGATGACCAGTTCCGGGTCGACCTCCTTGCGCACGCCGAGGCCGTGGCAGACCGGGCACGCGCCGAACGGCGCGTTGAAGGAGAACGTGCGCGGCTCCAGCTCGTCGAGCTGGAGCGGGTGGTCGTTGGGGCACGCGAGCTTCTCGGAGAAGCGTCTCGTGCGCGCCGGGTCGTCCTCGGCGACGTCGACGAAGTCGAGCTCGACGACGCCGTCGGCGAGGCCGAGCGCGGACTCCACGGAGTCGGTGACGCGCTGCACGGAGGAGGGCTTGACGACGAGGCGGTCGATGACCACGTCGATGTCGTGCTTCTCCTGCTTCTTGAGCTTGGGCACGTCGGTGAGCGCGTACACCTCGCCGTCGACGCGGGCGCGGGCGTAGCCCTGCTGCTGGAGGTCGGCGAACAGGTCGACGAACTCGCCCTTGCGCTTGCGGACCACGGGGGCGAGCACCTGGAAGCGGGTGCCCTCGTCCATCGCCATGATCTGGTCGGTGATCTGCTGCGGCGACTGGCGGCCGATCTCCTCGCCGCACTGCGGGCAGTGGGGGACGCCGACGCGCGCGTACAGGAGGCGCAGGTAGTCGTAGATCTCGGTGATGGTGCCGACGGTGGAGCGCGGGTTGCGCGAGGTGGACTTCTGGTCGATCGAGACGGCCGGGGAGAGGCCCTCGATGAAGTCGACGTCGGGCTTGTCCATCTGGCCGAGGAACTGGCGGGCGTAGGCCGAGAGCGATTCGACGTAGCGGCGCTGGCCCTCCGCGAAGATCGTGTCGAACGCGAGGGACGACTTCCCGGAGCCGGAGAGGCCGGTGAAGACGATCAGGGAGTCGCGGGGCAGGTCGAGGTCGACGTCCTTGAGGTTGTGCTCGCGCGCGCCGCGGACGACGATCGTCCCCGCGGAGTGCTGGTTCTTCGGTTCGGTCGATGAGTGCTCGTTGGCCACGGTGGGAATCTAACGTTCGGGTCCGACAGTTCTGGGAGGCCCGCTGTTCGAAAAGGCGCCGGAGTCGCGCCCGCGGCGGGCCGCTCGTCGAGGTTACCTCGCTCGGAGCTGCGGATTCCGCCTTGACTGTGAGCTTTCACTCATCCTTCATCGCACGGAAAAACGGGCCGGGGCGCCTGCCCCGGCCCGTTCGAGATCACCCGTTCAGTCGTACTGGTACAGGTCGTAGTCGTCCATGATCCCGATGAGCTTCTCCGCGTACTTCGGGTCGGTGGCGTACCCGGCCTTGTGGATCTCGGTGGCGAAGCGCTTGGCGTCGTCGGCGTGGTCCATCGCGGTGGCGTACCGGGACCAGTTCGAGAGCAGGTCGCCGTGGTCCTGGAACGAGTCCTCGACCGAGGCGTAGGCCCGGAACGTGGCGTCCATGTCGAAGCAGCCGCCGGTGGGGCTGCACTCGAACGTGGCGTAGTCGCGGCAGCCGAGCGCGTGGTCGCCGGGCGAGCCGAAGCACTTCATGCCGAACAGGTTGTGGTCCTCGCGGGCCAGCGCGCCCTTGCCCCAGCCGGTCTCCAGGATCGCCTGGGCGAGGGTGACGGAGGCGGGGACGCCGGTGTCGCGGTCGCTGGCCTGGGCGGCGGCGGCGTGGGCGTCGATGAAGCCCTGGTTGCCGCCGCGCGGGATCGTCGGCGAGTCCTGGCCGCACCAGGGCAGCCAGGGGAGGCCGGCGCTCCATTTGATGTAGGCGGCGGAGACGTAGCGCTTGTCGCCGACCTTGTACCAGACGCCGGACTTCCCGGCGGTGCCGTCGACCTGCTGGCCCCAGACCTGGCATTGGACGAGGACGCCGGCGCCGTTGGCGAGGCCTCCTTGGCGTCCGGCGGTGGAGGAGGCGGCGGCGCGGACGTTGAGCTCGCCGCCGCCGGTGGTGACGCTGGAGCCGGTGGGGGCCTTGGTCTTGGCGGCGCACCAGGGGACGTCCTGCGAGGGCGACCAGGCGACGTAGCCGTTGGAGATCCAGCGGTCGGTGCCGATGCGCAGCCAGGTGGAGGAGGTGCGCACGTGCCCGGCGATCTGCTCGCCGCGGGCCTTGCAGTAGACCTCGGGGTTGGCGCCCTTGGCGAGGGTGCCGACCGCTTTCTGGTCGGTGGCGGGTCCGGAGCGCACGTTGATCGTGCCGGAGGTGGTCGAGACGACCGCGCCGGTGATCTTGGCGTAGCCGGGGAGCGCGCCGACGAGGATCGCTCCGGCGGCGAGCGCGAGAACCATAACGAATCGGATGGATATATGGAATACGCCCATAGCACGGCAGTGTATGAAAGCGCGGACGATCTGTCATGGAAAGCAACAATGTGAGCAGTACTCTCAGGTGTGGCGGGGGCGGGGTGTCCGCGATCACCTGGGTTGACGCGAGGTGGACGGGCTCACTGAGCGACAATTGTCGTCGTGTCTACACGCTCTGATCTGCGAAACATCGCCATCGTCGCCCACGTCGACCACGGCAAGACCACCCTCGTCGACGCCATGCTCAAGCAGGCCGGCGCCTTCCGCGAGGGCGCCGCCGTCGACGACCGCGTCATGGACTCCGGTGACCTGGAACGCGAGAAGGGCATCACGATCCTCGCGAAGAACACCGCGGTCCACTACGCCAATCCCGCCGACGGCTCCGAGATGATCATCAACATCATCGACACGCCCGGCCACGCCGACTTCGGCGGCGAGGTCGAGCGCGGCCTGTCCATGGTGGACGCGGTGGTGCTGCTGGTCGACGCCTCCGAGGGCCCGCTGCCCCAGACCCGCTTCGTGCTGCGCAAGGCCCTGACCGCCCGCCTGCCGGTCATCCTGTGCATCAACAAGACCGACCGTCCCGACGCGCGCATCGACGAGGTCGTCAACGAGACGTACGACCTGTTCCTGGACTTGGACGCCGACGAGGACCAGATCGAGTTCCCGATCGTCTACGCGTGCGCGCGCGACGGCGTGGCCTCGCTGAACAAGCCGAAGGACGGGACGGTCCCGGAGGACTCCGACAGCCTGAAGCCGTTCTTCGACACGATCATCGAGCACGTGCCGGCCCCGGAGTACACCGAGGGCGCGCCGCTCCAGGCGCACGTGACGAACCTCGACGCGGACAACTTCCTCGGCCGCATCGCGCTATGCCGCGTGGAGGAGGGCGAGCTGCGCAAGGGCCAGACCGTCACGTGGATCAAGCGCGACGGCACCATGTCGAACGTGCGCATCACCGAGCTGATGATGACCGAGGCGCTCACCCGCAAGCCCGCCGAGAAGGCCGGGCCGGGCGACATCTGCGCGATCGCGGGCATCCCCGACATCATGATCGGCGAGACCCTGGCCGACCCGGAGAACCCGGTGGCGCTGCCGCTCATCACCGTGGACGAGCCGGCGATCTCGATGACGATCGGCACGAACACCTCGCCGCTGGTCGGCAAGGGCGGCAAGGGCCACAAGGTGACCGCGCGCCTGGTGAAGGACCGCCTCGACCGCGAGCTGGTCGGCAACGTGTCGCTCCGCGTGCTCCCGACCGAGCGCCCGGACGCCTGGGAGGTGCAGGGCCGCGGCGAGCTGGCCCTGGCGATCCTGGTCGAGCAGATGCGCCGCGAGGGCTTCGAGCTGACCGTCGGCAAGCCCGAGGTGGTCACGAAGGAGATCGACGGGAAGACCCACGAGCCCGTCGAGCGCCTGACGATCGACTCCCCCGAGGAGCACCTGGGCGCGATCACGCAGCTCATGGCGACCCGCAAGGGCCGCATGGAGACCATGACGAACCACGGTTCGGGCTGGATCCGCATGGAGTGGCTGGTGCCCTCCCGCGGCCTCATCGGCTTCCGCACGGAGTTCCTGACGCAGACCCGCGGCACGGGCATCGCGCACTCGATCTACGAGAAGCACGAGCCGTGGTTCGGGAAGCTCCAGACCCGCAACAACGGCTCCCTGGTGGCCGACCGGGCCGGGGCGGTCACCGCGTTCGCGATGATCAACCTCCAGGAGCGCGGCACGCTGTTCGTGGGCCCGACCACCGAGGTGTACGAGGGCATGATCGTCGGCGAGAACTCGCGCTCCGACGACATGGACGTGAACATCACCAAGGAGAAGAAGCTCACCAACATGCGCGCGGCCGCCGCGGACTCGACCGAGAACGTGGTCCCGCCGCGGGCGCTGTCGCTGGAGCAGTCCCTGGAGTTCTGCCGCGAGGACGAGTGCGTGGAGATCACGCCCGAGACCGTCCGCATCCGCAAGGTCGTCCTGGACCAGAAGGAGCGCGGGCGCACCGCCTCGAAGAACAAGCACAAGTAGGCAAGTGCCGCAACGCGAAACGGGGCCCGACCGGAAGGTCGGGCCCCGTCCACGTGTGCTTTCTAGTCGTCGTCCTTCTTGTCGCGCTGCGCGAGGCCCTACTTCTCGTCCTCACCTCGCTGGCGCTCGGCAAGGAAGTGCTCGAACGCCGCGCCGATCTCGTCGGCGGTGGGGATGCGGCCCTCCTGGAGCATCTCGTCGGCGTCGGCGGCCTCGGTGAACGAGTCGTACTGCTCCTCAAGGGTCTTCACGACGTCGGCGACCTCGTCGGACTCGGCGACCTGCTCGGCGATGTCCGTGTCCACTTGGGCGCGTTCGGTCTCCAGCTCCGCGTCGGCGGGCAGGTCGAGGCCGGTGGCCTCGCGGATGCCCTCCAGGAGCCGCATCGTCGCGGCCGGGTAGGTCATCTGCATGACGTAGTGGGGCACGTGCACCGACAGGCCGATCGCGTCGCGGCCGGACTCGCCGAGGCGGTACTCCAGCAGGCCCGCGGCGTTCCCGGGGACCGTGACCTCGTTGAACACGGGGCGGTTGTCGAAGACCAGTTCGGGGCGGGTCGCGTGGACGGTCATGCCGAGCGCGCGGGTGTGCGGGACCCCCATGGGGATGCCCTGGAACCCCAGGGTGAGGGGCACGTGCCAGTGCTCGACGAGGTCCTCCACGGAGTCCACGAACCGCTCCCAGGCGAAGTCCGGCTCGGGGCCGGTCATGAGCAGGAACGGGCGGTCCGAGGCGTCGCGCATGAGGTAGACGACCAGCTGCGGCGCCTCGAAGTCCGACCAGCGGTCGATCGAGAACGTCAGGTTCGGCCGCCGGGAGCGGTAGTCGATGAGCTGGTCGACGTCGAATGAGGCGATCGGCGTGTGCTCGCAGGTCTTGAACAGGTGGTCCACGACCCCGCGTCCCGCCTGGCCCGCGTCCATGAACCCGTCCAGGAAGTGCAGCAGCACCGCTCCCCGGGCCTCCGGCGGCTCGGCGAGGACTTCACACAGTGCCCAAGGGTCATCGTTCAAAACAATCGGCTCCTTCTTCCTTGACGCCTTCGATGCTAACGCCGGACGCCGACCCCCGATTCCCCCTCGGGGAGGTTTCCGGCGAGCATCACCCCGCACCCGTCGCCCCGCCCGCATCCCGGACCGGAGCGGCTGCGCCGCACTGAATTCTTCCGTCAGCCCCAGACGTCGAACACCGGAGGCGGGGTCGTCGCGGGACGAACCCCGAAGTAGCCCAAGGCGAACTCGTTGATCTCCTTGAACGCCTCGCCGGTGGTCGAACCGCCGCCGCCCCCGCCGGGGACGTAGACGCTCACGGCCACCACGTACTGCGGATCCTCGGCCGGCGCGAACCCCACGAACGAGGCCACGTTGCCCGGCGCGTACTCGCCGTCGACCACGAGCCCGCCCGTGCCGGTCTTCCCGGCCAGGTGGTAGTTCTCCAGCTCCGCGTTGCGGCCCGTGCCCGTCTCGGCCGCGATGGGCGCCTGGAGGAGGTACTGGAGCTGCTGCGCGGTCTCGGTCGAGATGACCCGCCGCGTCTCCGGCTCCTCCTGCTCCACCACGGTGCCGTCGGCCTCGATCTTGTGGTCGATGACCGTCGGCTGCACGTACACGCCGTCGTTCGCGATGGCCGCGTACAGGGCCGCCATCTGGATGATCGTCGCCGTGCCCTCGTGGCCGATCGGGACCGAGCCGTACGAGGTGCCCGACCAGTTCTCCGGCTCCTGGAGGATGCCCGTGGCCTCGCCCGCGACGCCCACGCCGGTGATCTCGCCGAGGCCGAACGCCCGCTGGTACTCGTACAGCTTCTCCTTGCCGATGCAGTCGGCGAGCTCGATCGTGCCCACGTTCGAGGACTGCGCGATGATCCCGGCCAGGCTCAGCACGGCGTCGCCGTGCTGGTAGGTGTCGTGGTACTCCTGGTCGCCCTTGGTGATCGTCTGGTCCACCTGCATCGTCCCGTCGGGGGTGATGCACCCTTCTTCGAGCGCCGCGGCGAACACGATCGCCTTGTGGATCGAGCCGGGGTCCACAGTGGCCTGCGTGCCGTAGTCGCGGTACGCCTCGTCGCTGTCGACCTCGAACGGGTTGGCCGCGTCGTACGTCGGCGTCGAGGCCATCGCCAGCATCTCGCCGGAGTGGACGTCCATGACCATCGCCGAGCCGAACGTCGCGTCGTGGTCGGTCACCGTCTGCTCCAGGATCTTCTGCACCTGGAACTGGAGGTCGGCGTCGATCGTCAGCTGGAGGTCGTTGCCCGGCTCCGGCGGCTCCTCCCGGTAGAACGCGCCCGGGATCGGCTGCCCGGACTGGCTGCGCTCGTACGAGACCTCGCCGTCGGTGCCCCGCAGCCACTCGTCGTACTCGGCCTCCATGCCGGTGAGGCCCTCGCCCTGGTCGCCGCCGGTGAAGCCGAGGAGGTTCGCGGCCAGGTCGTGGCCGGGGACCACGCGCCGCTCGTCGTCGCCGACGATCAGCCCGGGGTTCTTCAGGTCCTCGATCTGGTTCCCGACCGCGATGTCGACGCCGCGCTGAAGGTACGCGAACCGGATCGCGTCGCCCTGCGCGGACTCCTTCGTCGCGATGATCGGCTCGATCTCCGACGCCTTGCGGCCCAGGAGCGGCGCGAGCAGCGCGGCCAGCTCCGCCGGGTCGCCCTCGACCATGCCCGGGTCGACCGCGATGTAGTTCGACTCGATCGAGTAGGCGAGGCGGTTCCCGTTGCGGTCCAGGATCGCCCCGCGCTCGGCCGGGAGCGGCTCGGTCGTCAGCCGCTGGTTCAGCGCCTCCGCCGCGTACGCCGCGGAATCGGTGACCTGGAGCTGGATCAGGCGCGTGCCCGAGAGCACGAGCAGGATCATGACGAACGCCGCGGCCATGCGCAGGCGCCGCCGCGGGCTCCCCAGCTTCGGGAGCCTCGGCAGCGGCTTGACGGCGACCGGCCCGGTCTCGCGCGACAGCGGACGGCGCTGAGGGCCGACGTTCTCGGTGCGGCGGGTCGCGGTCGAGCGCACGGTCCCGGTGCGGCGCACCGGTTCCGAGCGCGCGGTCCGGCGGGTGCTCTGGGGGGCGGGGCGGGACTCGGTGCGGGCCTCGGGGATCTCGCCGGTCTCGCGCTGGCGCCGCTCGCGGGAGCGGGCCGCGGCCTCGCGGCGGCGCTTCGCCGCGAGGTCCTCGGTCCCGCTCTCCTGCTGCGCGGCCCGGTTGCGCTCGCGGCGCGCGGCCTCGCGGTCGCGCGCCCCGTTCTCCCTGGCCCGGTTGTCCTCTCCCGCCTCCGCCGCCTCGCGGACGGTGCGTCCGCGAGGCGTGTACCGGCGCGCCCGGCTGATCGAGGAGGGGTCGCGCCGGCGCGGGGGATCGGCTTCGGTCATCGAACTCCTAGTCCTCGTTCCAGGGCAGCTCGACGGTCTCGCCGCCCGGCAGGTACAGGTACGTCACCTTGTCGGGGCGGACCATCCCGAACAGCGAGGCCTGGGCCTCCAGGTTGTTCGGCGAGTTCAGGTTCGTCAGCTCGTCCGACAGCGCCTGCTCGGTCTGGTCCAGCTCGCCCGACCGGTTCCGCAGGTCCTGGAGGTGGTAGGCGTCCTCGTTGATGACCGAGTTGAGCAGCAGCAGGCCCACGATGCCCGCCACGACGAGGCCGACGATGCCGCCGACGAACGCCGGGCGCGGCACCTCGACCGGCTCGGGGGCCGGCTTCGCGGAGGTGCGCTCGCTCGTCTTCGTCCGCGGGATGACGACGGTCTCGCGCTGCGGCGCGGCCGGGGCCGCGGGGGCCTCGGCCGGCGCCTCGGCGGGCGCGGGCTGGACCGCGAGGTTCCCGTCGAAGGCAGGGGCGTCGGAGGCGTCGCCGACGAGGCCGCGGCGCCGCGAGGACGCGGCGCGGGCCCGGCGGCGGGCGGCCTTGATGATCTCCTCGGGGTCGGCCTGAGCGCGACGGTACTGGTCGCTCATGTTGCGCCTCCTGCTCCTGTGGACGGTGCGATGCGTTCGGCCGCGCGGAGCCGGGCGGGCGCCGATCGCGGGTTCCGGTCGAGTTCGGTCTGGGTCGGTTGCTGGGCCTTCTTCGTAAGGAGTCGAAAGGTGGGCTCGGTGCCGGGGAGGTCGACGGGCAGTCCGGCGGGGCTGTTGGACCTGGCGCGCTTCGCCAGCTCCTGCTTGGTGATGCGGTCTTCGAGCGAGTGGTACGAGAGGACGACGATCCGCCCGCCCGGGTTCATCACGTCGAGGGCGGCGGGCAGCGCCCGCTCCCACGTGTCGAGCTCGCCGTTGACCTCGATCCGGAGCGCCTGGAAGGTGCGCTTCGCGGGATTGCCCCCGGTCCGCTTGCCCGCCTGCGGGATGGCGTCCTTGACGAGCTCGGCGAGCGCGCTGCTGGAGGTGATCCGGGCCCGGTCGCGGGCCTTGACGATCGCCGAGACGACGCGGGTCGCGAACTTCTCCTCGCCGTAGGTGCGCAGGATCCTGACGAGCTCGCCGGGCTCGTAGGTGTTGACCACGATCTCGGCGGTGAGCTCGTCGTCGGGGTTCATGCGCATGTCGAGCGGCGCGTCCTGGCTGTAGGCGAAGCCGCGGTCGCGCTGGTCGAGCTGCATCGAGGAGACGCCGAGGTCGAACAGGACCGCGTCGAGCGCCTTGAAGCCGTTGTCGCGCAGCACGTCCGGGATCGCGTCGTAGACGGCGCGGGCCGGGACGAACCGGTCGCCGAACCCGGCGAGGCGCTTGGACGCGAGGTCGAGGGCGTTCGGGTCGCGGTCGACGCCGATGACGGTGAGTCCGGGGTGCGCGGTGAGCATCGCCTCGGCGTGGCCGCCGGCGCCGAGGGTGGCGTCGACGTACACGGCCCCCGGCCGGGACGCGGCGGGCGCGAGGTAGCCGAGCACCTCGTCCAGCATGACGGGCACGTGCGGGGCGTCGTTCATTCCGCTCACCTCCTTCTCACATTCCTTCGGGCAGGTCGCCCTCTTCGATGTCGGCGAAGGCCTCCTCGGAGGCCTCCAGGTACTCGTCCCAGGTCGGGGCGTTCCAGATCTCGACGCGGTTCGAGGCGCCGATGACGACCAGGTCGCGGTCGAGTCCGGCGTAGTCGCGGAGCCGCTGCGGGATGGTGACGCGGCCCTGCTTGTCGGGGATCTCGTCGTGGGCCGAGGCGAAGAACACGCGGCTGTAGGCGCGCGCGGTCTTGCTCGACATGGGGGCCTGCTGGAGGTTCTCGGCGATGCGGGTGAACTCCGCTTCGGGGAACACGTAGAGGCACCGCTCCTGGCCCTTGGTGATCACGACTCCTTCCGCCAGTCCTTCCCGGAATTTGGCGGGAAGGATGACGCGGCCCTTGTCGTCCAGGCGCGGGGTATGGGTGCCGAGGAACATCGGCGCCACCCCCCGTGACTCTCAGACTGCGCGGCCTCCCCGACCGCTCCGGCGGGTCACCTGCCCCGCCATTGCGCCCCACCTTACTCCACTCTCCCCCACCTTTGGGGGTTGTTTCCGCGTGGCATCCGTGTTGGGCGCGGCGTCGGGGCTGGTCAGAGGTGGTGGAGGGGAGTGGAGTGACGCTTGCGCAACAGGGGGGCCAAGAGGTGAGTTTCATTCATTGTTCACCCGTCCGAGTGGCCTGGGCCGCAAGGGTTCCGACGGTGCGCGACGCGATGCGCACGTTCCGTCGCCGATCCCGCGCACGGATCGTCCCCGATCGGTCACAGTGGAGGGCGGCGGCGGGCGGGCTCCGCCGGCGCGGGGCGCCTCACGCTTCACCGCCGCTCGTCACGCCTGCGCCGAGCCGTGTGACAAACTCTTCTCAGCAGTCGCCGTGTCCGTTCAAGCCGAAAGCGAGCCCGCATGAGCGCGAATCTGACCCCACGCGCGAAATTCGCCACCACGCTCCTCAGGACCGCGGCGGCGCTCTCGCGCGCCACGGGCCGGGGCGACGGCTCGGTGATCGGCGGCCGGGTCGGGTTGATCGTCGAACCCCGGCTGCTCGAACTCCTCGCCGAGGGGCGGCACGTCGTGCTCATCTCCGGCACCAACGGCAAGACCACGACCACGCGGTTCACGACGGCCGCGCTGGAGGCGATCGGGAAGGTCGCCACGAACTCGTTCGGCGCGAACATGCCGACCGGGCACACGACGGCGCTCGCGAAGGCCCCGAAGGCCGAGTACGCGGCGCTCGAATGCGACGAGCACTACCTGGGGCAGCTGCTCGACGCGGCGAACCCGAAGGTCGTGGCCCTGCTCAACCTCTCCCGTGACCAGCTGGACCGGGCCATGGAGGTGACCGCGCTCGCCGCGAAGTGGCGCCAGACGCTCCAGGCGTCGGGCGCGCAGTCGACGATCGTGGCGAACGCCGACGACCCGCTCATCGTGTGGGCCGCGTCGGTGTGCCCGCGGGTGGTGTGGGTCGCGGCGGGCCAGAGCTGGACCGCGGACTCGGCGATCTGCCCGAACTGCGGCGCGCACCTGGACCGGTTCGGCGAGTTCTGGCGCTGCACGAACTGCGGCCTGAACCGGCCGAGCCCGCAGTGGTCGGTCGCCCACCAGGGCGAGGCCGTGGTGGGCCCGGACGGGCGCCGCTACGACCTGAACCTCCAGCTCCCGGGCCGGGTGAACCGCGCGAACGCGGCGACCGCGCTCGCGGTGGCGAGCCTGTTCGGGGTGGACCCGGCGCAGGCGGCGCCGCGGCTGTCGGAGGTCGCGTCGGTCGCGGGCCGGTACGCGAAGGTCGAGCGGGACGGGCGGCACCTGCGGCTGCTGCTGGCGAAGAACCCGGCGGGCTGGCTGGAGTCGTTCGACATGATCGACCCGGTGCCGCCGGTGGTGCTGTCGCTGAACGCGCGCGAGGTCGACGGCTTCGACACGTCGTGGATCTACGACGTGGACTTCACGTCGCTGGCGGGCCGGAAGGTCGTGGTCACGGGCGACCGGCGCACCGACCTGGCCGTGCGCTTGGAGGTCGACGGGGTCGACTTCCTGGTCGTGGACGACATCAGGGCCGCCATCGCGGCGGTGCCGCCGGGCCCGGTGGAGGTCGTCGCGAACTACACGGCGTTCCAGGACATCCGCGCCGAATTCAACCGGGTCAACTAGCGAGAAGAGAGCGACCGACCGTGGCAATCAGCACCCTGCGCATCGTCTGGCTCTACCCCGACCTCCTGTCGACCTACGGGGACCGGGGGAACCTCCTCGTGCTCGCGCACCGGGCCCGCGCCCGCGGGATCGACGTGGAGCCCATGCAGATCCGCAGCGACCAGCACATCCCGCACACCGCGGACATGTACCTCATCGGCGGCGGCGAGGACGGCCCGCAGGCCGTGGCGGCCGACCGGCTCCTCCAGGACGGCGCGCTCTCCCGCGCCGCCGAGGCCGGGAAGCCGATCCTCGCGATCTGCGCGGGCTACCAGCTCCTCGGCTCCTCGTTCTACGCGAACGGCCGGGCCTACGAGGGCCTGAACATCCTCGACCTGCGCTCGGACCGGGGCCCGTCGCGGGCCGTCGGCGAGATCGCGGGCGACGCCCACCCGCAGCTGGGCATCGGCCCGATCACCGGGTTCGAGAACCACGGCGGGCGCACCCACCTCGGCGAGGCCGTGCAGCCGCTCGCGCGGGTCACCGCGGGCGTCGGCAACGACGGCGCGACCGAGGGCGCCTGGGCGGGGCACGTCATCGGCACGTACATGCACGGCCCGGGCCTGGCCCGGAACCCGAAGCTCGCGGACCTGCTGCTGGCGTGGGCGGTCGGCACCGATCCGGCGCAGCTCCCGCCGCTCGACGACACGTGGCCCGAGCGGCTGCGATTCGAGCGCTTCCAGGCGCTCCAGGCCGCGGCGCAGTAGCGGGCCGGGGGCACTGACCGGGACCTGTCGCGTGGTCCACTCGCATTAGGCTGGGCAAAACACCCGAAGCCAGTTAGTTTTGTGTGGCAACTAACTGACCCCTTGATGCGCGGAGGACCCATGGACTGGCCCCGAGGACTCGACGGCCTGAGCTACGGCGGCGACTACAACCCCGAGCAGTGGCCCGAGGAGGTCTGGGACGACGACGTCCTCCTCATGCGCGAAGCCGGGGTCAACCTCGTCACCGTCGGCGTGTTCTCCTGGGCGCGACTGGAACCGCGCGAAGGCGAGTACGACTTCGCATGGCTCGACACCGTCCTCGACAAGCTCCACGCCGGCGGCGTCCGCGTCAACCTCGCCACCCCGACCGCCTCCCCGCCGCCGTGGTTCACCCTCGCGCACCCCGACGCCCTGAACACGCGCCCCGACGGGGTCCGGCAGGTCCACGGCTCGCGCGACACGTACGACGTCTGCGCGCCCGCGTACCGGGAGGCGTCCCGGCGCATCGCCGCCGCCCTCGCCGAGCGGTACGCCGAGCACCCCGCGCTCGCGATGTGGCACGTCCACAACGAGTACGGGTCGGCGTCGTTCTCCGAGCACGCCGAGCGGGCCTTCCGCGAATGGCTCGAAGCGAAGTACGGGACGCTCGACGCGCTCAACGCCGCCTGGTGGGGCTCGTTCTGGAGCCAGCACTACGGGGAGTGGGACCAGATCCTCGCCCCGCGCGCCACCCAGTACCTCGCCAACCCCGCCCACGAGCTCGACTTCAAGCGGTTCACCTCGGACGCGATGCTGGAGCACTACAAGGAGCAGCGCGACCTCCTGCGCGAGGCGAACCCCGAGGTCCCGATCACCACGAACTTCGTGTTCGGCCAATGGGTCCCGGTCGACCCGTGGAAGTGGGCGGAGGAGGTCGACCTCGTCGCGTTCGACTCCTACCCGTCCCACCCCGACGAGCGCGCCGAGCAGCAGAGCGCCCTCCACGCCGACCTGTCCCGGTCCTGGGCCGGGGGCGGCGACTGGCTCCTCATGGAGCAGGCCGCGGCCACCGTGCACTCCAAGGACGGCAGCGTCGCCAAGTCCCCCGGGCGCATGGCCCGCCACTCGATGATCCACATCAGCCGCGGCTCCAAGGGCGCCCTGTTCTTCCAGTGGCGGGCCGGGCGCGGCGGCGCCGAGCAGTGGCACTCCGCGCTCGTCCCCCACGCGGGCAAGAACACCCGCATGTTCCGCGAGGTGGTGGACTTCGGGAACACGCTGCCGGGCATCGCCCACACCGTCGAAGCGCCCGTGGAGGCCACCGTGGCGATCCTGTGGAGCACCGAGTCCTGGTGGGCCACGGCCCGGCCGCACCTGCCCGCGCCCGTCGACTACCTGGAGAACGTCGCCCAGATCCACCGCGTCCTGCGCGACCGCGGCGTCGTGGTCGACTTCGCGTCCCCCGAAGGGGACCTGTCGAAGTACTCGACGGTGATCGCGCCGACCACGTACGTGCTCTCCAAGGCCGCGGCCGAGAACCTCCGCTGGTTCACCGCCGGGGGCGGGCGACTCGTCGCGTCCTACCTCACCGGCGCCGTCGATGAGCACTGCCAGGTGTGGCTCGACGGGTACCTGGGCGGGCTCACGGACCTGTTCGGCATCCGCGTCACCGAGCACCTCCCCCAGCCCGCCGGGGAGCGGCGCGCCCTGTGGAACTTCGGCGCCGCCGAGCGGTTCTGCGAGCTCGTGGAGCTGCGCGGCGCGCAGTGCGTCACCCAGTACGCCACCGGCGAGCTCATCGAGGGCCAGCCCGCCGTCACCGTCAATCCGTTCGGCGAGGGCGAGGCCTGGTACGTCTCGTGCAAGCTCGCCGACGACGCCTGGGACCGCCTCTTCGAGGAGCTCGAACTCGCCGGGCCCGGCGGGCGCGGCGTCGACGTCGTCGACCGCGGCGAGTGGCGGTTCATCGTCAACCACACCGAGAGCGAAGCGCAGGTCGGGCACGTCATCGTCCCGGCCGGATCGTGGGCGGTCGACAAGAAGCCCCAATAGGCCCGTTTCGGCCCGCCTCCGCGGAGGCGGGCCATACGCTCGGAACCATGGGCGACGAACGGCCGAGCGCTGCGGGCATGGGCAAGAGAGAGCTGTACACGCTCTTCGGCGCGCTCATGCTCACGATGCTCCTCGCGTCCCTCGACCAGACCATCGTCGGCACCGCGCTCCCCACGATCGTCGGCGACCTCGACGGCATGGGCGACTACACGTGGGTCGTCACCGCGTACCTGATCGCGACCACCGCTTCGACGCCGCTGTACGGGAAGCTCTCGGACCTGTACGGGCGGCGGCCGGTCATCCTCGTCGCCATCGTCATCTTCCTCACCGCGTCGGCGCTCGCGGGCCTGTCGCAGAACATGCTCCAGCTCATCGTCTTCCGCGGCCTCCAGGGCCTCGGCGGCGGCGGGCTCATCTCCCTCGCGTTCACCGTCGTCTCCGACGTCGTCTCCCCGCGCGAGAGGGGCAAGTACCAGGGGTTCTTCGGCGCGGTCTTCGGGATCTCCTCGGTCGCCGGGCCCGTGCTCGGCGGCTGGCTCTCCGAAGTGGACTGGCGCTGGATCTTCTACATCAACCTGCCGCTCGGCCTCGCCGCGATGATCGCCGTCGACCAGGTGCTGCGCCGCCACACCTTCCCGACCCGGCCGCGGCGCATCGACTACCTCGGCGCGGCGTGCCTCGTGCCCGCGGTCGTGTGCCTGCTCCTGGCCGTGACGTGGGGAGGCAATGACTACGCGTGGAAATCGGGCGTCATCATCGGGCTGTTCGCGGTGTCGGCGATCCTCACGGTGGTGTTCGTGGTGGTCGAGACCCGCGCGGAGGAGCCGATCCTGCCGCTGCGGATGTTCCGGCAGGGCACGTTCGCGCTCGCCAGCGTCATCGCGCTCGTCTTCGGCGTCGGCATGTTCTCGGGGATCGTGTACATCCCGCTGTTCTTCCAGATGGTCCGCGGCTACTCCCCGACCGCGTCGGGCCTGCTCATGATCCCGATGATGGCCGGGATGGTCCTCACCTCGGTGTCCTCGGGGTTCGTGATCTCCCGGATCGGGCGCTACAAGTGGTTCCTCGTCGCCGGGTCGGTCGTCATCACGACCGGGCTCGGGCTGTTCACGCAGCTCCACGTCGAGACGCCGCTGTGGCTCTCCGGCCTGTACCTGCTGGTCCTCGGCATCGGCATGGGCATGTTCATGCAGCCCTTGGTGCTCGCGATGCAGAACATCGTGCGGATCGAGGACCTCGGCGCGGGCACGAGCACCAACAACTTCGCCCGCTCGCTCGGCGGCGCGGTCGGCACCGCGGTGCTCGGCGCCGTCATGACCTCGAAGCTGAACGACGAGCTCGCCGCGAACCTGCCCGGCGCGCTCGCGGAGCTGACGCCGCAGGAGGCCGCCGGATTCGGGAAGACTGACCTGTCGGCGGTCATGGAGTCCCCCACGGTGGTCGCGAACCTGCCCGAGCCGGTGCGGCTCGTCGTGCGGCAGGCGTTCACCGACGGCCTCGACCTGGTGTTCGTCGTCGCGGCCGCCATCGCCGCCGTCACGATCGTGCTCACGCTGTTCCTGCCGAACCTGACGCTGCGCGGCGCGAAGCCGCCCATGGACGACGACGCTACGGCGTGCGAAGTGCGCGCCGAGACCGCCCCCTGACACCCCGCCTGGATGTCCCTACCGGACGAATTGAGGAGGAGACACGCATGGAAGTCCTGATCGTGGGCTCGGGCAACATGGCGCGCGGCATCGGGCTGCGCCTCGTGCGCGGCGGGCACCGCGTCCGCATCGCCGACCGCGAACCCGACAAGGCCGCCGACCTGGCCGCCGAACTCGGCGACAGCGCCGCGGGCGAGCCGCTGAACAACGCCGCCGGAGCCGAGGTCGTCGTGCTGGCGACCCCGTACGAGGGCAGCAAGGAGGTCGCCTCGATGTGGGCGGCGGACCTCGCCGGGAAGACCGTCATCGACATCTGCAACCCGGTCGACTTCAGCACCTTCGACGGGCTCGTCACGCCCGAGGGGAAGTCCGCGGCCGAGGAGATCGCCGCGGCCGCGCCCGGCGCGCGGGTCGTCAAGGCGTTCAACACGACGTTCGCGTCGCGCCTCGCCGAGACCGTCCCGCTCGACGTCTTCATCGCGGCCGACGACCCGGACGCCAAGAAGACCGTCACCGGCCTGTGCCTCGACGCCGACCTGCGCCCGATCGACGTCGGCGGCCTCAAGCACGCCCGCGCGCTCGAAGCGTTCCAGCTGCTGCACATGAAGGTCCAGGACCAGATCCAAGGCGGCTGGTCCACATCCCTCACCTTCGCCGCGGCCTGACCGCACCGCCGCGCGAGGCCCTCGCGCATTGCGCGGGGGCCTCGCGCGCTACACGGTCGAATCGACGACGAAGTCGCGGCCGAGGCCGAGCAGCACGGCGTCGGCGGTCAGCAGGGTCAGCCGGTGCTGGTACGCCTGCGAGATGATGAGCCGGTCGAAGGGGTCGTGGCGCAGAAGCTCCGGGAAGTCGCGGAGCCCTTCGGCGTGGTCCGCCGAGATTTCGAGGAGTTCGAGGCCGCTGGACTCGACCCGGTCGGCGAAGTCGTCAGGGATCTTCAGCTTGCCGAGCATGGACTTGATGGTCAGCTCCCAGACGGTCGCTACCGAGACGTGCACCGCCGACGCCGCCTCGATCCGCTGCCGGGCCCGGTCGCCGAGTCGGGGGTTGTCGTCCATCACCCACAGCGCGGTCTGGCTGTCAAGCAGGAGCATCGGTGTCCCCGTAGAACATCGACTGGATGTCGGGGTCGACGTCGAACACGGACTCGTCGTACTCGACCTGCCCCTTCAGACCGCCGAAGAGCACCGGCCG
Organism: Glycomyces artemisiae; assembly: GCF_003002955.1. Classification (GTDB taxonomy): domain Bacteria; phylum Actinomycetota; class Actinomycetes; order Mycobacteriales; family Micromonosporaceae; genus Glycomyces; species Glycomyces artemisiae. The sequence goes on along the minus strand of NZ_PVTJ01000005.1, from coordinate 275,120 downwards.
GTCGCGGTGCGGAATGAGGTCGACGACCGGCTTCCCCGCTTTCGCAATGACGATGTGCTCGCCCCGGGCAGCCCGCTCGATCAGCCGAGACAATTGGGTCTTGGCCTCGTGGATGTTCACGACGTACGCCATCACTCGATGATAGCCGACTAGACCAGACTTAGCTAAGTCTTCTGACTGCCGGTCGCAGTGCATTGGCACCGCGACCGGCGGGGTTCAGAGGATGGCGGTGACGCCGCCGTCGACGGCGAGGGTCTGGCCGGTGATGAAGGAGGCGGCGTCGCTGGCGAGGAAGACCACGGCGCCGGCGATCTCGGGCGGTCGGCCCCAGCGGCCGAGGGCGGAGCGGGTGCGGATCCAGTTGTCCCACTTGGGGTCGGCGACGAGGGCGGCGTTGACCTCGGTGGCGAAGGGGCCGGGGGCCACGGCGTTGACGGTGGTGCCGGTGGGGCCGAGGTCGGCGGCGAGGGCCCTGGTGAGGCCGTCGAGGCCGGCTTTGGCGGTGGCGTAGGAGACGTCGCCGACGCGGCCGAGCTGGCCGATCACGGAGGAGACGTTGATGATGCGGCCGGGGCTGCCGCGCTCGGCCAGGCCCGCGGCCACGCGCTGGGCGAGGGCGTAGGCGGAGACGAGGTGGACGTCGATCATGCGGGCGAGCTCGGTCGGGGTCACCTCGTCGAGGCCGCGGCGGTCGCGGTGGCCGACGTTGTTGACGAGGACGTCGACCGGGCCGAGGCGGTCGAGCGCGCGCCCGGCGGCCTCTTGGTCGGTCACGTCGAAGGGGGCGGCGACGACGTCGAGCCCTTCGTCGCGCAGGCCCGCGGCGACCGGTTCGACCGTGTCCGGGTCGCGGCCGTTGACCGCCACCCGCGCGCCCGCGGCCGCGAGGCTGCGGGCCATCTCGAACCCGAGCCCTCGAACAGAACCGGTCACCAGGGCGCTGCGCCCCGAGAGTGAGAAATCCGTGGGGTCGACCATCGCATCGCTCCTTGCTGAAACAGTCGTTTCAGTAAGGCTAGCGCGGCGGGATCAGGGGCGCGCCGGTCGGGGTCTCCTTGTGGCCCTTGAGCAGCCAGGTGCCGTAGGCGAGGAGGGTGAGCGTGATGACGATGTGCATGGCGAAGGGGACGGGCTCGGTGGTGAGGATCTGGGTGAAGTCGCTGGCGGCGTGGACGAGGATGAGCGGGAGGACCCACGCGAAGCGGACCTGGAAGGCGCCCAGGGAGAAGCCGTAGACGCTGGTGAGGACCAGGATGGTGAGGAGGTCCTCGGTGGAGGGGCTGCCGGTCGCCAGGAGCGAGAGGTGCTGGAGGCCGAACATGACCCCGGCGATGACGACGGCCCAGGTCGAGGAGAAGGCCGTGCGGAGGGTCTGGAGGACCGCGACGCGGGAGGTCAGCTCCTCGTTGACGCCGACGAGGAGGAGCGTCAGGGCCCAGAGGCCGATCCCCGGGGCTTGCGAGGCGAACCCGCCGGGGTAGGCGAGCCAGACCAGCGCCTCGATCACGAAGGGCAGCAGGAGGAGCGGCGCCTTCCCGGACTTCCAGAGCACGAACAGGCCCGAGTGGCGCCAGAGTTTGAGCCAGGTGACCACCCCGATGGCGAAGGCCGCGCACACGGCGTTCGCGAACAGGCCCTGGTACCAGCCGTGAATACCCAGATCCGGGGCGATTTCGAGGGCGCCGATGATGAGGCCGAAGCGGACGAGTTGGATCGCGGTCGCAAGGAGGATCGCGCGGACGGGCGAGGTGCGCAAGGCGGCGTCCTTCGTGGAGGGGGACGGGACGCCTCAGTGTAAGTCGACGCCGCCCGGGACGACGCGGATGCGGAAGGCTATGGCGCGGTAGGCGGTCTCGGTGAGGAGGGACTGCTTGGGTTCGGCGATGTCGCCGAAGTGGGCCGCCGGTTTGAGGTGGGCGAGGCGCGGGTCTTCGAGGATGCCGTCCACGACGCCGCCGGTGACGAGGAAGTCGAAGCGGGCGCTGCCGAGGACGGCGAAGACGGCGTCGCGGGCGCGCTTCTCGGCGGCCTGGGCCTGGCCTTCGCGGCGGCGTGCGAAGCGCTGCTGGGACTGGCCGCCCGCCTTGGTCTTGCCCTGGACGTAGGCGGTGTCGGTCTTGGAGACCTTCACGCGGCCGTCTTCGAGGATGCCGACCGAGTACGCGCCTTTCCTCGCGAGGAGCACGGCGATGCGCCGCGGTTCGAGGGCGTAGGCGCTCAGACGTTCGGCGGCCGTGAGCGGGTCGTCGTCGAGGAGCCAGCCGGCGGGGAGGCCGTCGGCCAGTGCCCACTGGGCACTGGCCGACGTTCCCTCGTTCGATTCGATCGTCCAGGCGTTGCCTTCGGCGTGGTGGGCGGCGATGCCGCCGTTCCTCGCGGCGAAGTTCTCGACCCAGCGCCTGAGGCGCTCGGGTTCGATCTCGACGATCCGGCCCCCGCCGGGGGCCGGGCGGGCCCTAGACGTTGAAGCCAAGTGCCCGGAGCTGGTCGCGGCCGTCGTCGGTGATCTTGTCCGGGCCCCACGGCGGGATCCACACCCAGTTGATCCGCAGGTCGGAGACGATGCCGCCTTCGGCGCCGGAGCACAGGGCGGAGCGGGACTGGTCCTCGATGACGTCGGTCAGCGGGCAGGCGGCCGAGGTCAGGGTCATGTCGAGGGTCGCCACGTTCGACTCGTCCACGTGCACGCCGTAGATGAGGCCGAGGTCGACGACGTTGATGCCCAGCTCGGGGTCGACGACGTCCTTCATCGCTTCGAGGATGTCGTCCTCTTTGGCCTTCACGGTGTTGTCGGTCATGCGTCGGTCCTTCCCGGGATCGAGGCTTCGGCGCGGACCAGGGCGTCCTTGAACGCCATCCAGCCCAGGAGCGCGCATTTGACGCGCATCGGGTATTTCGAGACGCCCGCGAACGCGACGGCGTCCTCCAGGGTCTCCTCGTCGCCCTCGCCCTGGCCCTTGGAGTTCATGAGCTCGGTGAACTCGGCCAGGCGGGCCAGCGCGTCGTCGACGGTGGCGCCGCTGACGAGCTCGTAGAGCACGGAGGCGGAGGCCTTGGAGATGGAGCAGCCGACGTTCTCGTAGGAGACGTCCCCGATCTTGTCGCCGTCCACGTGGACCCGGAGGGTGATCTCGTCGCCGCAGGTCGGGTTGACCTGGTGGGACTCGCCCTCGTAGGGTTCACGCAGGCCGGCGCCGCGCGGGTGCTTGTAGTGGTCCAGGATGACTTCCTGGTACAGCTCGTCGAGATTCATCAGGTGAACACCTTTCGCACCTTGCCCAACGCGTCCACGAGCCGGTCTATTTCCTCGTGCGTGTTGTACACGTACGCGGAGGCGCGGGTGGTGGCGTTGACGCCGAAGCGGTCGCAGGTGGGCTTGGCGCAGTGGTGGCCGACGCGGACGGCGACGGCCTCGGCGTCGAGGACCTGGCCGACGTCGTGCGGGTGGACGCCTTCGAGCGTGAAGGAGACGGTGGCGGAGCGGCCGATCGGGACGCGGGGCCCGATGATCGCGAGGCCGTCGACGGTCTCCAGGCGTTCGAGCATGTACCCGGCGAGTTCCTTCTCGTGGGCGCGCACGTTCTCCATGCCGAGCGCGTCGAGGTAGTCGACGGCGGCGGCGAGGCCGACGGCTTCGGCGATCGGCGGCGTGCCCGCTTCGAACTTGGCGGGCGCGTCGGCGAAGGTCGTCTGCTCCATGGTGACGGTCTTGATCATGGAGCCGCCCGTGAGGAACGGCGGCATGGCGTCGAGGAGGTCCGCTTTCGCCCAGAGGACGCCGATGCCGGTGGGCCCGAGCATCTTGTGTCCGGTGAAGGCGATGAAGTCGACGCCGAGTTCGGCCACGTTCACCGGGAGGTGCGGGACGGACTGGGAGGCGTCGAGGCCGACCAGGGCCCCCACTTCGCGGGCGCGGGCGGTGATCTGCGAGGTCGGGTTGACGGTGCCGAGCAGGTTCGCGACGTGGGTGAACGACACGAGTTTCGTGCGTTCGGTGATGACGTCGGGGACCGATTCGAGGTCGAGGCGGCCGTGGTCGGTGATGCCGATCCACTTGAGCGTCGCGCCGGTGCGCTGGGCGAGCTGCTGCCACGGGATCAGGTTCGCGTGGTGCTCCATCTCGGTCACGACGATCTCGTCGCCGGGGGCGAGGCGGAGCCTCGGGTCGGCGTGCGGGTCGAGCGTGGCGTTCTGGAACGCGTAGGCGAGCAGGTTGATCGCTTCGGTGGAGTTCTTGGTGAACACGACCTCGTCGGCGCTGGGCGCGCCGATGAAGGCGGCGACGCGGGCGCGGGCGCCCTCGTAGGCCTCGGTCGCTTCGGCGCCGAGGGTGTGCACGGAGCGCGAGATGTTCGCGTTCGAGTGCTCGGTGAACCGGCGCATGGCGTCGACGACCTGGACGGGCTTCTGCGAGGTCGCAGCGGAGTCCAGGTAGGCCAGGGTCCGGTCCCCGATGGTGCGCTTGAGGATCGGGAAGTCGGCCCGGATGGCCTCGACGTCGAGCTTGGTGACAGCCTCCACGGGCTCCTCCTGGTCTAGGCGGCCTTCGAGCCGACGTAGGACTCGTAGCCTTCGGCTTCGAGCTTCTCGGCGAGTTCGGAGCCGCCTTCTTCGGCGATCCGGCCGTCGACGAAGACGTGCACGAAGTCGGGCTTCACGTACCGCAGGATGCGGGTGTAGTGGGTGATGAGGAGGACGCCGGAGTTGGTGGTCTCCTTGGCGTGGTTGATGCCTTCGGAGACGACGCGGAGGGCGTCGACGTCGAGGCCGGAGTCGGTCTCGTCGAGGATCGCGAACTTGGGCTTGAGGAGCTCCATCTGGACGATCTCGTGGCGCTTCTTCTCGCCGCCGGAGAAGCCCTCGTTGACGTTGCGGTTGATGAACGCCTCGTCCATCTTCAGCTCGGCCATGGCGCCCTTGAGGTCCTTCATCCAGGTGCGGAGCTTGGGGGCCTCGCCGTCGACGGCGGTCTTGGCGGTGCGCAGGAAGTTGGAGACGCTGACGCCGGGGACCTCGACCGGGTACTGCATGGCGAGGAAGAGGCCGGCGCGGGCGCGCTCGTCGACGGTCATGGCGAGGACGTCGTCGCCGTCGAGGAGGACCGCGCCGCCGGTGATCTCGTACTTCGGGTGCCCGGCCAGCGAGTAGGCCAGGGTGGACTTGCCGGACCCGTTGGGGCCCATGATGGCGTGGGTCTCCCCGGAGTTGATGGTCAGGTCGACGCCGTGCAGGATCGGCTTGGCGCCCTCGTCGGTGTTGACCGAGACGTGCAGGTCGCGGATCTCAAGCTTGCTCATCGGTACTGGTTTCCTCTAGGCGGTTTCGCTGGTGGTCTTGGGCTTCAGGCTGAGGTAGACGTCGCCGTCGCGCAGCTCGACCGGGTAGGTCGGGACGGGCGTGGTGGCGGGCGGCCCGGACGGCTTGCCGGTGCGCAGGTCGAACATGGATCCGTGCAGCCAGCATTCGATCGAGCAGTCGTCGATGTCGCCTTCGGAGAGCGCCACGGCGGCGTGGGAGCACTCGTCGTAGAGGGCGAACACCTCGTCTGATTTGCGCACGAGCACGATCGACGTGCCGTGGATGTCGGCCGCGACGGGCTCGGACTCCGGCAGGTCGTCGAGCGCGCACACGCGCAGGAAGTCGGCGTCCGTCATGCCGCCGCCGCTCCGGCGTCGAGGCGGGCGACGACGAGTTCGGTGAGCTCCTCGCGGAGGGCCTCGTCGGGGACCTTCGCGACGATCTCGTTGAAGAAGCCCTTGACGACGAGGCGGCGGGCCTCGGCCTCGGGGATGCCGCGGGACTGGAGGTAGAACAGGTGCTCCTCGTCGAAGCGGCCGGTCGTGGACGCGTGGCCGGCGCCGGCGATCTCGCCGGTCTCGATCTCCAGGTTGGGGACCGAGACGGCGCGGGCGCCGTCGGACAGGACGAGGTTGCGGTTGATCTCGTACGTGTCGGTGCCGGTGGCGGCGTCCTGGATGAGGATGTCGCCGACCCAGACGGTGCGCGCGGTGTCGCCCTGGAGGGCGCCGCGGTAGTTCACGTTCGAGCGGCAGTCGGGGACGGAGTGGTCCACGAGCTGGCGCTGCTCCAGGTGCTGGCCGGTGTCGGCGAAGTACAGGCCGTACGCGTCGACGGAACCGCCGCGGCCCGCGTAGTCGACGGACAGGTACTGGCGGACCAGGTCGCCGCCGAGCGTGACCGCGATGTGGTCGAGCTTCGCGTCGGTGCCGAGGCGGGCCTTCTGGTGCTCGACGTGGGTGGACTCGCGGTCCCATTCGGCGAGGACGACGAGGCGCAGGTGCGCGCCGTCGCCGACGGAGACCTCGACGTTGTCGCCGAGGCGGGCGGCGCCGGTGTGGCGCACGATCAGGGTCGCGTCGGCGTGGTGCCCGATCTCGATGTACGTGTGGGCCCAGGTGGCGCCGTCGAGGCCGCCGCCGGTGACGTCGATCCAGACGGGCTCGGACACGGCGGTCTCGGGCGCGACGGACACGAGGAGGGCCTTCTCGGTCTTGGCCCAGGCGACCGCGCTGGGGCGGTCGAACGGGGTCAGGATCGAGCCGAGCCGCTGGTCGTCCTTGCCGACGGCCTGGGCGGTGACCCCTTCGGGCAGGCTGCGCACGGCGTACTCGGCGGCCTTCGCCGCCGGGGCGGTGCCGGTGTCGTCGAGCCCGGCGAGGCGCTTGACGGGCGTGTAGCGCCAGTCCTCCTCGCGGCCGTTCAGCGCCGGGAACTCGTCCGGCTCGAACGAGCGCAGGAGCTGCGACTTCGTCTTCGGGGGCACCTCGCCGAGGCCGTGGGTGTGCGGCTTCGGGGCCACTTCAATGCTCATAGAAAACTCTGGTTCCTAGTCTCCGGGCCGGGTCGCTTAACCGACCGCGCCTTCCATCTGCAGCTCGATCAGGCGGTTGAGCTCCAGGGCGTACTCCATCGGCAGCTCCTTGGCGATCGGCTCGATGAAGCCGCGCACGATCATGGCGGCCGCCTCGTCCTCGGTGAGCCCGCGGCTCATGAGGTAGAACATCTGGTCCTCGCCGATCTTGGAGACCGTCGCCTCGTGACCCATGTCGACGTCGTCCTCGCGGATGTCGACGTACGGGTACGTGTCGGAGCGGGAGATGGTGTCGACCAGGAGCGCGTCGCACTTGACGGTGGACTTCGCGTGGTGGGAGCCCTCGTCGACCTGGACCAGGCCGCGGTAGGAGGTGCGCCCGCCGCCGCGGGAGATCGACTTCGACACGATGGTCGAGGAGGTGTGCGGCGCGGCGTGCGTCATCTTCGCGCCGGTGTCCTGGTGCTGGCCCTCGCCGGCCATGGCGACCGACAGGACCTCGCCCTTGGCGTGCTCGCCGACCATGACCACGGCCGGGTACTTCATGGTGACCTTCGAGCCGAGGTTGCCGTCGACCCACTCCATGGTGGCGCCCTGCTCGGCGACCGCGCGCTTGGTGACCAGGTTGTACACGTTCGAGGACCAGTTCTGGATCGTCGTGTAGCGGACGCGCGCGTCCTTCTTCACGATGATCTCCACGACCGCGGAGTGCAGCGAGTCGGAGGAGTACACCGGGGCGGTGCAGCCCTCGATGTAGTGCACGAACGAGCCCTCGTCGGCGATGATGAGCGTGCGCTCGAACTGGCCCATGTTCTCGGTGTTGATCCGGAAGTAGGCCTGGAGCGGGATCTCGACGTGGACGCCCTTGGGGACGTAGATGAACGAGCCGCCCGACCAGGTCGCGGTGTTGAGCGCGGCGAACTTGTTGTCGCCCACCGGGATCACGGAGCCGAAGTACTCCTTGAAGATCTCCGGGTGCTCGCGCAGGCCCGTGTCGGTGTCCATGAAGACGACGCCCTGCTGCTCCAGGTCCTCGCGGATGGAGTGGTAGAGCACCGTGGACTCGTACTGGGCGGCGACGCCGGAGACGAGCTGCTGGCGCTCGGCCTCGGGAATCCCCAGCTTGTCGTAGGTCTTCTTGATGTCCTCGGGCAGGTCCTCCCAGGACTCGGCCTGCTTCTCGGACGCCTCGACGTAGTACTTGATGTTGTCGAAGTCGATGCCCGAGAGGTCGGCGCCCCAGTTCGGCATGGGCTTGCGGCCGAACAGCTTGAGGCCCTTGAGGCGCAGGTCGAGCATCCATTCGGGCTCGTTCTTGCGCGCGGAGATGTCGCGGACGACCTCCTCGGTCAGGCCGCGGCGCGCGTTCGCCCCGGCGACGTCCGAGTCGGCCCAGCCGTACTCGTACCGCTCCAGGGAGGCGAGCGCCTCTTCCTGGCTCAGGGGTTCGCTCTTCTGCGTGTCGGTCATCTGAAGTCTCACCTTCGACCTGTCGGGTTGTCGGTCTGGGCACGCTCGGGGGCGGGCAGCGGAACGGGTCCGCGTCCTCCGGCGCCGTGCGCGGCCCTGGGGCCGCTCTTGCCGGGCACGTGGGTGGTGCACACCCCGTCCCCGTTGGCGATCGTCGCCAGCCGCTGGACGTGGACGCCCAGCAGGCGGCTCATCACCCGCGTCTCCGCCTCGCACAGCTGCGGGAACTCCGCGGCCACGCCCGCCACCGGGCAGTGGTGCTGGCAGATCTGCCCGCCCGAGGCGATGACCGACGCCGTGGCGGCGTAGCCCTCGCTCGACATGGCGGTGGCCAGCGCCTGCGCGCGGGCCATCGGGTCGTCCGAGTCGACCGCGTCCATGGCGGCCCGGCAGCGGGCCTCCAGGCGCGCGACCTGCTCGGCGGCGAAGCCGCTGACGGCGCCTTCGCCTTCGAAGCGGCGGATCCACCGGAGCGCCTCCATCGCGAGGTCGTCGTAGGTGTGGCCGAAGGAGGTGCGGGCGGCGGGCGTGAGCTGGTAGCTCCTGGCGGGCCGTCCGCGTCCGGCGGTCTTGACCACGCGGGTCTCGACCTGGCCTTCGGCCTCCATCGCGTCGAGATGGCGGCGGGTGGCGGTGGCGGTGATGCCGAGGTCCCGCGCGAGGTCGGCGGCCGTGGCGTGGCCGCGTTCGAGCAGGAGGCGGGTCACTCGGCGGCGGGTGTCCCCGTCCGTCGAGTGGCTGGTCGCCCTCGTCACCATTTCCACAAGATAAATGTTACTTAATTCGCCGGGAACCGTCGAGACGGGCGATCGTGAGACGGGGCACGCAGGGTTGCCTAACCTCACACCAGGAGGGGACGGTCCGGCCCACACCGGGAGACCCGGACGGCGCCTGGGTATACCCAGCGGGTTAGGTTCGCCGGGTGAACCTGTTGCAGCGGTGGTTCAGCAAGCCGGGCGCGGTGCGCCGGTGGGCGCTGGCCAGTGTGATCGCGAATGTCGGCATCATCGTGACCGGCGGCGCGGTGCGCCTGACCGAGTCGGGCCTGGGCTGCCCGGAGTGGCCCAAGTGCACCGAGGACTCGCTCGTGGCGACCCCCGAGATGGGGATCTACGGCGCGATCGAGTTCGGGAACCGGGTCCTGACGTGGGTGCTCGTGGCGATCGCGGTCGCCGCGCTGCTCGCGGCGTGGCTGCGGGTGCCGCGGCGGTCGTCGCTGGTGAAGCTGGCGTTCGGGGCGTGCCTGTACGTGCCGGTGCAGGCGGTCATCGGCGGGATCACCGTGTGGACCGGCCTGAACCCGTGGGTCGTGGGCCTGCACTTCCTGGCGTCGATCCCGCTCGTGGCGCTCTCGTTCGCGCTGTACGTGCGCTCGGGCGAGCCAGACGGCGAGATCATTCCGCTGGTCCCCCGCCCGGTGGTCCTGCTGGGCCGCGGCCTGGTCGCGGTGGCGGCCGCGGTGATCGTGCTCGGCGCGATCGTGACCGGCTCGGGCCCGCACGCGGGCGACGCCGACACGCCGCGCAACGGCCTCGACCCGGCGCTGATGTCGCAGTTCCACGCGGACCTGGTGTGGCTGCTGGTCGGCCTGACGGTGGCCCTCATCGCGGCCCTGCACGCGGTGAAGGCCCCGCAGCACGCGATCCGCACGGCCTACGCGCTCCTCGCGATCGAGCTCCTCCAGGGCGTCATCGGCTACACGCAGTACTACCTGGACCTGCCGGTCCTGCTCGTGGGCCTGCACATGCTCGGCGCGGGCGTCCTCTGGGTGGCCGCGGTCGCGGTCCCCTTCAGCCTCCGCAAACGCGCCCCCCACGCCGACGCGGTCCCGCTCCACTACGAGATCCACGGCGAGCGCGAAGGCGACGTCATCCTCGAACGCGACACCGAACCCGCCGCGACAAGCTAGACGCGACACGCCTTCAAATGCACGGAAACGCGCCTCACCTCTGATATCATGATGATGTCCAACCCCGATGGATATTATGTGAGGTGCGAATGTCGCTGACGCAAGTCGACATCAACGACGAAGCGCTGGCCGAGGCCATGCAGCTGATGGGCACGAAGACCAAGAAGGAGACCATCAACCGCGCGCTTGAGGAGTACGCCGCTCGAACGAAGCGCCTTCAAGCGTTGAGGGAACTCGCCGAGATGGGGGCGCGAGGCGATTTCGACGCCGCCGCCGAGGCGCACCGAGCGGCCAAGGAAGCTTGGAAGGCCGCGTTCGCCGAGGAAGAGCAGGACGCATAGCCGACAGATGGTCTATCTCATCGATACCTCCGCAGTCTGGGAACTCCTTCGAGTGCCGTCCACAAGGGAAGTCTGGGAACAGGAGATCTCCGCGAAGACCGTGGGCATCTGCGATGCCACCAGAACCGAGATCCTCTACTCCGCTAGGAGTTCCCGGCACCGGGACCAGATGGCGGAGCGGCTCGACCTGTCGTTCGGCCACATTCCGGTGCCGAAGCGGGCCTGGGCCTGGATCGAATCCACGCAGTACAAGCTCACCCAGGTCGGCCAGCACCGCAGTGCGGACGTCGTCGACCTGCTCGTGTGCGCGACCGCGGCGCACCACGATCTGACGATCCTGCATGTCGACAACGACTACCGCGCGGTCGCATCGGTGATACCCGAAGTCCGACAACGGGACATCCGGCCCTAATGCACGACGGCCCCGGGCACTCGCCCGGGGCCGTGCGCTTTCCCGAGCGGCGCCCGCGGAAGAGGGCGGTGCGGCGGGGGCGCTTTAGAATTCCGGCGTGACAGAAGCGCTTTCGCGGTACGACCGCGTTCTCGGGTGTCTGGTCGGCGGGGCGGTCGGGGATGCCCTCGGGTATCAGGTGGAGTTCGACGCATGGCGGTTCATCGAGGAGGAGTTCGGACCCGGCGGGGTCACCGAGATGCGGTACAACCGGGTCTCGGACGACACGCAGATGACGCTGTTCACCGTCGAGGGGCTGCTGCTGGCGCAGCCGGGCGGGGAGGTCGAGTCGGTGCGGGAGGCGTACCTGCGGTGGCTGGAGACGCAGCGGGAGCCCATGCCGCCCTTGGCGTCCGAGGGCCTCGCGGCGCAGCCGTGGCTGTACGCGCGGCGCGCGCCGGGGAACGCGTGCATCTCCGGGCTCGCCCACGGCGCGAGGCCCGGGGTCAACCCGAACTCGAAGGGCTGCGGCACGGTCATGCGGTCGGCGCCGTTCGGGCTGCGCTTCTCCCCCGCCGAGGCGTACCGGCTCGCCGAGGAGTGCTCGATGCTCACGCACGGGCACCCGACGGCCGGGTCCTCCGCGGGCGCGTTCGCGATGATCACCGCGCACCTGATGAACGGGGAGGCCCCGCAGAAGGCCGTCTCCGAGACGATGCTGCACCTGCGCCGCACCCTCGACCGGTCCGAGACCGCCGACGCGCTCCAGCAGGCGTACGCGCTCGCCGGGACCGTCCCGCCCGGGCCGAACACGTGCGCACCGCTCGGGGAGGGCTGGGTGGCGGAGGAGGCGCTCGCCATCGCCGTGTACTGCCTGCTCGGGACCGACGAGGTGCGGGACGGGCTCGTCGCGTCGGTGAGCCACGGCGGCGACTCCGACTCGACCGGCGCGATCCTCGGGAACCTGTACGGCGCCGCGTACGGCCACGCGGCCCTGCCGCGGGAGTGGGCCTCGCAGGTGGAGGGCCGCGAGGTGATCACGGCACTCGCGGGGCTGCTCGCCGAGGCGTGAAGCGGAAACGGCTGCGCCGCATCCGAAGCGCCGATGTGCCAAGCTGACACGATGACCGCACATCCCCTCCGGGCCCGGCGCGAGGTGCTGTTCGCGCTCGGGTTCGCCCTCGTCCTCGGCGGGCTCTACTCGTGCTACGGGGCCCTGAACCACGGCCCCGCCGACTGGATCCCGCGCACGCCGCTCGACGAGCACATCCCGTTCGTGCCCGCGTTCGCGATCCCGTACCTCTCGGCGTTCCTCCTCGCGGTCCTCACCGCCGTCGTGTTCGCCGTCAAGTCCGCGGATCTGGCGCTGAGCACGCTGCTGGCGGGGATCATCCTGCTGCTCATCGCGTACACGTGCTACCTCACGGTGCAGACCTATGTGGAGCGTCCGGTCGAGATCGGGGAGGGGTTCCTGCCGGACCTGGTCCGGTTCGTGTACGGCAACGACGAGCCGTACAACGCGTTCCCGAGCCTCCACACCGGGTTCTCCACGGTGTTCGCGATCCACTGGCTCCGCTACGGCGGCAAGGCGGGCGTCCTCTGCACGGCCTGGTGCGCGCTCATCGTGCTCTCGACGCTGTTCATGCACCAGCACTACCTCGCCGACCTCGCCTCCGGGATCGCGGCCGGGACGATCGCCTCGCTCATCTCATGGCGCGCAAGGGGACTGTGGGCCCCGAAGGCGCCCGCCGAGTGAACCCGGCCGCCGCCCAGGGACCGCGCCCGACCGGCGGGAACGCCGTGGAGTTCCTGGTGGACAACGAGGACGCGTGGGGACGCCTGGCCGATGCCGTCGGGTCGGCGCGGGAGTCGGTGCGCTGCATGCTGTTCATGCTCGACGTGCCGCACGTGCGCATGGGCTTCGGGGAGCCGGTCGAGGGCCGGCCCGGCGCGCCCTGGAGCGTCAGGCTGGAGGAGCGGCTCGCGCAGGCCGCCGCGAACGGCGCCGAGGTGAGCGTCCTGCTCAACCACGTGCTCCCGGTCTGGTCCCCCGCGAACACCTCGCGGCAGGTGGAGCGGTTCTTCGAGCGGTACGGCAAGCGCTGCAAGGCGGAGGTGCGGATCAGGCGGCTGCGCACGCCGCAGGCCGTGCCGGTGCACGCGAAGCTGTTCGTCATCGACGGGGCCGTCGCGTTCTCGATCGGGTCGATCTTCGCGCAGGAGTACTTCGACGGGACCGGGCACCTCGTGGACGATCCCCGGCGCGGGCACCTGCGGTGGCGCAGTTCGGTCCTGGCGCCGACGCACGACGTGAGCGCGGTCGTGCGCGGCCCCGCCGTCGCCGACGTCGACGCCGCGTTCCTGCTCCACTGGGGACACGCCGGGCCCGCGGACCTGCCTCCGGCCGAGCCGCCCGGACCCGCGGGAACCCTTCAGGTGCAGGTGACCCGCACGCTCCACGGCGCCCGGTACCGCGGCCTGCCGGAGGGCGAGACGGGGATCTTCGAGTCGTACCGGCGGGCGCTGGAGCAGGCCGAGGACTTCGTGTACCTGGAGAACCAGTACCTGACGTCGGTGGAGGTCGCCGACGCCGTCGCCGCGGCGCTGCGCGGCAGCGAACGGCTGCAGGTGATCGCGCTGCTCAACGCCAGGCCCGACATCCCCGGGTACCCGCAGTGGCAGCGCGACGCGCTGGAGCGGCTGTTCCGCAGGGCCGGGGACGCCGCGGAGCGGCTCGGGGTGTTCACCGCGTGGAGCCACCAGGGCCGCTCGGTGATCCGCACCCACATCCACTCCAAAGTGGCCGTCGCCGACGACGCGTGGGCCACGGTCGGCTCGGCGAACCTCGACGGGCTCTCGCAGCTCGCGTCCGAGCACCTGGCGCGGGCCCCGTGGCCGGTGCGCCTGGGCGGCAGGCTCATCGGGGCGTTCGGGCCCGGCGAGGCCCGCCACGCGCGGGCCACGGAGGTGAACCTGTCGATCGCCGACTTCGACGGCACCGGAGCGAAGACGACGAACGCGCAGATCGGGGCGCTGCGGCGGCGGCTGTGGGCCGAGCACCTCGGGGTCGGCGCGGAGGAGCTGCGCGAGCGCCCCGCGGGCGGGTGGCTCGCTCTGTGGCGCGAACGCGCGGAGGCGAAGCGGCGCATGCTCGTCGAGGCGCCGGACCGTCCCGTGCCCTGCCGGGTGCTGCCGTTCCCCGGGGACGCGGGCGGGTTCCCCGGCGGGACCCAGGACTCGGCGGCGTACCTGCGGGCGCTCGGGGTCGACCCCGGATCACTCGACGTGCGGAAGCGGCTGCGCTCCTTCTCGTTCGCCACGGGGGCCTGGCAGAACTGAGGGCGGCGCCCACGCCTCGATCGCCGCGGCGACGCTCTCGTGGCGGAACACGTACGCGCCCCCGGCCTGACGGCGCAGCACGCCGCGGTGGTGGGCCTCTTCGAGGAACCGCATGACGTGCCACGGCAGGTGGCCCCGGGGCGCCAGCGCGAGCACCGCGAGTCCGAGGTGGACGAACGCCGCGGCGCCCGCCTTGCCTCCCTGGAGGGCGAAGAACCACTGGAGGCCGTAGAGCATCGCGCCCGCGAGGGCGGCGGCGAGCCCGAAGACCGCGCCCAGCAGCCAGTCGCCGGACATGAGGAGGCCGACGAGGAACGCGGGGAGGCCGTAGGCGGCGCCGAAGACGTAGCCGACGCGCAGGTCGCGGCGCAGGAGCAGCCGCGGGTTGGTGGCGGTCGGCTCGGCGTCGGGGGCGACCATCGCGTACATGGCGGCGATGGGGACGGCGAACGCGAAGCCGACGATGGGGCCGCGGGTCACGCCGATCATGGCGATCCCGGCGGCGGTGGCGAAGATGAAGATGGGGACGCCGCTCTTCAACGCGGCCATGAGGTGCTGCCCGTCCACCTGCACCTGGGTCTCGGCGGGGGCGGGCGGCTGGTTGCGGTAGCAGGCGGTGCCGAGGGCGACGGCGGCGACGACGGCGAGGAGCGCGGCGACCGCCATGGCCGCGGGCGTGCCGAGGCCGGTGCGGGGGAAGCCGATCGCGCCGCCCATGAAGACCGAGGCGAAGCTGAGGGCCGCGCCGACGGCGCATGCGGCGATACGGGTGGGGCGGCGCGCGAGGAGCGAGAGGCGCCACCAGCGGATCGGCTCGCGGTCGTCGCCGCGGGCGGTCCCGCCGGCGATGAACGCGAGCCAGCGCATGGCGTCCTCGCGGGCGACGCGGCCGTGGCGGCGGTCGTCTTCGCTGGGGGCCAGGGCGAAGCGGGTGGGGGCGAACTCGCGCAGGACGTGGGCCTTGAGGGTCTCGGGGTCGGTGAAGCCGGTGAGGCGGGCGGGGTCGGCGTCCGGGCTCGCACCGTCGAAGACCTTGGGCGTCAGGGCGAGGACGAGGGGCGTGGCGAGGGCGTCGGCGAGGGGCCCGCCGCCGTCGAGGGCGGCGAAGACGCCTTCCCAGCGGGGGCGTTCGCCGTCGAGGAGCGCGGCGTCGAGGTAGGCGCGGATCTGCTCGGTGTCGAGCCGCTGGAGTTCGATGACGACGGCGCCCGGGCGGCGGGCGTGCCGTTCGGCCTCCCAGTATTCGGCGCGGCGGGAGGAGACGACGACGCCGGGGAGGTGCCGGGAGTCCTTGACCGCTTCGATGAGCGCGGCGCGGCTGTGCACGGCGGTGCGCGGGGCCTTGGCGGGGGCCTCGTCGAGGGCGTCGAGGACGGGCAGGATGAGGCCGCCGCGGACGAGGCGCCGGGGCAGGTCGCGGCCGTGCTCGTCGGCGCCGAGCCAGGCGTGCTGGTCGGCGAGGCGGCGCACGACCCAGTCTTCAAGGCTCATGTCGGGGTCCCAGTCGGCGAGGGGGAAGAGGACGGGGACGGGCGCGTCGGAGTCGGCGGGGCGGGCGTCGAGGAGGGCGAGGGTCAGGTTGACCATGGACGCGGTCTTGCCGGACTCGGGGTCGCCGAGGACGACGAGGGTGTGGTGGTCGGTCTGGTCGTACAGCTCCTGGAGTTCGGAGAGGGCGCCGGTCTGGTCGCCCCAGGCGCCGCCGCGGCCGGGGGCGGTGCGCCAGCGGACGTCGATGAGGGCGTCGGCGCCGGGGGCGAGGTCGAGGCGGACCGCTTCGGGGGACCATTCCTCTTCGACCGCGGCGGCGAGGAGCACGAGCGCGTCGTGGAGGTCGGCGCGGTCCTCGGCGGCGCGGGGGGCGGTGCGCCGGAGGCGGAGGCTGCGGAGGCCGATGAACGCGCCGGGGACGACGAGGGCGACGGCGATGAGGAGGCGCAGGGTGAGGTTGCCCTGGAAGAGGGGTTCGGCGGCGGGCAGCACCAAGGGGATCGCGACGACGGCGAGGAGGCCGGTGGAGACGCGGGTGCGCAGGTTCGGGGGTTTGGGCTCCGCCACTGCTCGTCTCCTTCCGGGGAGGGTTCAGTGCGGTGTCTGGGGCACGTCTTCGCAGTATGACAGCTGGCGGCCACTCCGTGTTCCCTTGCGCCCGAGCGCGAGAACGGCCCGGCGGAGGCCGCCGGGCCGTTTCTCTCGGTGGTTCAGGCCGCGGCCTTGACGGCGGCGGCGACCGCGGGGGCCACCCGCGGGTCGAGCGGCGAGGGGACGATGCGGTCGGCGGCGAGGTCCTCGGCGGCGATGTCGGCGATGGCCTGGGCCGCCGCGAGCTTCATCGCCTCGGTGATCTCGGAGGCCCCGGCGTCGAGGGCGCCGCGGAAGATCCCCGGGAACGCGAGGACGTTGTTGATCTGGTTCGGGTAGTCGCTGCGGCCGGTGGCGACGATCGCGGCGTGCCCCCGCGCGATCTCGGGGTCGATCTCCGGCGTCGGGTTCGCGAGGGCGAACACGATCGCCTCGGGCGCCATGCCTTCGAGCGCTGATTCGGGGATCGATCCGCCGGAGACGCCGACGAGGACGTCGGCGCCGCGGAGGGCCTCGGTGACGTCGCCGCGGCGGCCGCCGCGGTTGGTGACCGCGGCGAGGCGGGCCTTCACGGAGTTGAGGCGGCCGCGTCCTTCGTGGATGATGCCGGTGGAGTCGCACACGACGACGTCGCCGACGCCGGCCTCGGTGAGGATCTTGGTGATCGCGACGCCCGCGGCCCCGGCGCCGACGACGGCGACCGTGAGGTCCTCGGCGCGGCGCTCCTGGAGGCGCAGGGCGTTGGTGAGCGCGGCGAGGACGACGACCGCGGTGCCGTGCTGGTCGTCGTGGAACACCGGGATGTCGAGCAGCGCCTTGAGGCGGTCCTCGATGTCGAAGCAGCGCGGCGCGGCGATGTCCTCCAGGTTGATGCCGCCGAAGGACGGCGCGATGGCGGCGACCGCGGCGACGATCTCGTCGGGGTCCTTGGTGTCCAGGCAGATCGGGACGGCGTCGACGTCGGCGAACTGGCGGAACAGCGCGGCCTTGCCCTCCATGACCGGGAGGGACGCGGCGGGGCCGATGTCGCCGAGGCCGAGGACGGCGGTGCCGTCGGTGACGACGGCGACCACGTTGGAGCGCCAGGTGTGCGTGCGCGCCAGGGACTCGTCGGCGGCGATGGCCTCGCACACGCGGGCCACGCCGGGCGTGTAGGCCACGGAGAGGTCCTCGCGGCTGTCGAGGGGGACGGTGGTCGAAGTGCGGAGCTTGCCGCCGCGGTGGGCGAGGAAGATCGGGTCTTGCAGGTCGATCACGGTGTGTGATGGCACGGGAAAAGCCTCATTGCTTTGCTTCGCGGTGGATCGCCGACTCTGCGGAGGGGACGGATGGTCCCGGTGGTGTCCGAGTGGCTGGTGTTGTGGCTGGGGATCTTCCCAAGAGACGGCTAGTGTAGCTCAGCGGTGACCAGCATGCGGACGGCGGCGGCGGTCCACGCGGCGCTCTTCGCGGCCTCGTCCTCGTTCCCCAACGCTTTGGACAGGTGCACGAAATCCGTTGCGGCCCTTTGGAGGCCGACCCGGTTCAGGGCCGCGGCGGCGGCCTCGACGCGGACCCGGGAGGGCTCGCGGGAGCGGCGCAGGCCCTGGTGCGCGAGGTCCGCGCACACGGAGACCGCGTCCTCGATCGCGGCCGAGACCGGCTCGGAGACGGCGGACTCCCCCGCGGCTTCGAGCTCCGCGGAGTCGTCGCCGGGGGCGAGGTCGGGGACGACCGGGCCGTCGGGGGTGAGGATCGCGGTGGGCTCGACGATGAGCTCCCCGCGGTGGCGGTGGAGGTGCCCGGCGACGGCGAGGGGACCAGAGTTCAGGGCCTGCTCGGCGGCTTCGAGGGCGCCCGGGGCGGCCGCGGTGTGCGCGACGACGACGCGCGCGGTGCCGCCGTCGGGGCCGGTGACGAGCGCGTGGAGGCGCTGCGAGGCCGGGTCGTAGCCGAGCAGCTCGGTCTCGGCGACGGCGAGGACCCGCAGGGACTCGGCGGCCACGCGCGGGCGCACCAGCGCGGGCGGGCGCTCCCCGAGCTCCGCGGCGAGCGCGTCGAAGTCCGTGGCGCGCAGCGAGGCCGGCAGGTCGTTCCAGGCGAGGCCGAGCGGCAGGACCTGGGTCTTGGCGAGGCGGCCGGTGCCGAGCTTCAGCGCGCGGGCGGCGGTGCGGGTGGCGGCCTCGGTGACGGTGTTCCCGGCCGCGAGGGAGCCGATGCGGCACCCGGCGAGGCGGCGGGCCGCGATGTCGGCGCCGGTGACCTGCTCGTTCTCGGGAACGGGCCAGTCGCGGCGGATCGACAGGACCATGCCGGTCTCGGGCTGGGCGAGGTACAGCTCCAGGGTGCGCCGGTCCCCTTCGGCGCCGACGCGGGCGCCGAGTCCGGTGAGCCGCACCAGGGTCAGCGGGGTCGCGTCCGCTTCCTCGGAGCCGAGGACGTGCGCGGCGGGGGTGCCTGCGGGGTGGGCGGCGGCCCGCGCGCGGGCGGGGATCTCGGCGAGGAGCACGGCGAGGCGGTGCGGATCGTAGGCGGCGGAACGGTCCTCGTAGCGCTGCAGCTGGTCGATGAGGTCGTTGACCGCGCCCGCGGGCCAGTGGGCGCGGCGGCGGGTCAGGGCCTTCGACTCGCGCTGGAGGGCCGCGCGCAGGACCGCGTCGGCCCCGGCCGCGCCGTCCAGGAGCACCTGGTGGACCAGGTGCACCGATTCGGCGAGGGTCTCCGAGGGGTCCGCGCCGCCGACGCTGACGGTGGCCGCGCCTTCATCGGCCTCGCGGAAGGCCCAGACGGCGAGGACGATCGCGGCGTCGCGGGCGGGGCCCGTGGCGTCGGAGTGGGCGTAGCCGACGTCGCCGGGGACCAGGAACTTGACGGTGGCCGCCGGGAGCTCCGCGGTCGCGTGCTGGTCAGGGCCGGGCCAGGTGAGGCGCGCGGTGTACCCGGCCTTGCGGGTGGCCTCGGCGGCCTTGAACGCATGCGGGCCGAACGCGGCGCGCAACTGGTCGTCGGTGATGACCGCGGGGGTCTTCACCGGACCGGTGTCGGCGGGGGCCTCGGCCGCCGCGGGCGCGGCCTCCTGCTCGCGCTGGTAGGCGAGGACCGCGCCGACGCGGTGGCGGCACTTCCCGGGGGCGCCGCACGAGCAGGTGGCCGCTTCGAGGCCGCCTTCGGCGGGGAGCACGGCGGTGGCGCCGTCGGGGAAGACCGCGGTGAGCGCGCCGTCCGCGAGGCTGAGCTCGGGGACGGTCCCGGCGTCGAGGTCCTTCGCGGCGCGCTTGACGAGGCCGCGGTTGGCAAGGGCCGCAAGCGCGTCAGGGGTGAGGGCAAGGAGGTCTTCTCTCACGTGCCGAGCCTTTCCGCTACGAATTCGACGAGGTGGGAGGGGGTCATCGCGCCGATGTGGGCGCCCACGTCCGACATGCGCCCCGCGAGGTTGCGGTCGTACGAGGGGTTCGCCTCCTCGTCGAGCGCGGCGAGGCCGAGGAACTGGGTGCCCTGCTCGCACAGCTGCTTCGTGGTGTGGACCAGGCGCGCTTCGCTGCCGCCCTCGTAGAAGTCGGTGATGAGCGCGACGATCGAGCGGCGCGGGTTCTCGATGAGCCCGGCCGCGTAGTCCACGGCCTTCGCGATGTCGGTGCCGCCGCCGAGCTGGACCTTCATGAGCAGCTCGACGGGATCGTCCACTTCGGAGGTCATGTCGACGACGCTGGTGTCGAACGCGACCAGGTGGGTCTTCAGGCCCGGCAGGGCGTACAGGCACGCGGCCGTCACCGCCGAGTGGATGACCGAGCTGGTCATCGACCCGGACTGGTCGACCAGGAGCACCAGCTGCCACTGCTCCAGGCGCTTGGAGGTGCGCGAGTGGAAGTGCGGGCGCTCGATCGCGACCTGGCGGTCCTCGGGGCTGTAGTGCTTCAGGTTGGCCTTGAGGGTGCGCTTGAGGTCGAAGTCGCGGGCGCGGCGGTGGAAGCTGGGCTTGCGGCTGCGGCTGCCGGTGAAGACCGTGCGCACCTGCACCGAGAGCTTCTCCACGAGCTGGCGCACGACCTCCTCGACGATGCGGCGGGCGGCTTGGAGCACCGCGGGGTTCATCAGGTGCTTGGTCTGGAGGACGGCCTTGAGCAGCGCCGGGTTCGGCTCGATCCGGTCGAGCACGTCGGGGTCGGTGAGCACGTCGTTGATCTGGTACCGCTCGATCGCGTCGCGTTCGAGCCGCTCGATCGTCTCCTTGGGGAACAGCCGGTGGATGCCGTCGAGCCAGTCCACGGTGGTCACGATGGAGGGCTCGTCGCCGCCTTGGCGGTCGGCGCCGCGAGCGCCGCCGCGGCGCACGCCGCGCTTGCCCAGGTCCTCGTCGCGGCCGTACAGCCAGTCGAGGGCGGCGTCACGGGCCGCGTTCTCCTGGCTCAGGCCGCCGGTGCTGCGCTCTGCGGCCGGGCCGAGGATGAGCCGCCAGCGTTCGAGGTCCGCGCTCATGAAGTCTCCGTTCCGAACAAAAGGTTCTCGCGTTCGAGCACGGCTTCCACGCGCGCTTCGAGCGCGAGCGAGCCCGCGACGGCCATCGGGTCGACCTCCAGGCGCGCGGTCAGCGACGCGGCGTCGCCGCCGCCCTGGAGGGCCACGACCCGCTCGGCGATGAGGCCGCGCTCGCGCGGCGGGAACATCGCGAACGCGTGGCGCAGCGCCGGAAGCGCTTCGAGGAACTCGCTCTCGTTCAGGTCCCCGACGAGCTCGTCGACCGCGGCGATGACGCCCTCGTCCTCGGCCACCACTTCTTCGCGGGCGAGCGAGAACAGCCCGGCGAGCCAGTCGCCCAAGCGGTCCGGTGCGGCGGCGCCTTCGGCGGCCGCGGCGGCGTCGGCGGGCGCGCCCAGGGCCCAGGCGAGGCCGAGGGCCGCGCCGCGCAGGTCCGGCGGGGCCTGCGGGTCGAGCGCGATCCGGTCGGCCGCACCGGTCACCGTGCCCGCGGCAGGGGCCAGGCCCGGCGCGTGGCGCACCGCGTCCCGCAGGGCCACAAGGGCATGGAGGCGCCCCGGCTCGGCGGGGCCGGGCGGGGCGTGGAGCCCCTCGACGAGCCACAGGATCCGGTCGCAGCAGGAGGCGACGACCGAGCCGTACAGGTCGCTCCCGGCGGTGCCGAACAGGTGGTCGTGGCGCCACAGCGCGAGCGCGACCGCGAGCGCCTGGCCCACGGCGGCCACGTCGCTGGAGTCGGCCACGGCCGCCTCGACGGCGGCGCCGAGCCGGTCGGTCAGGTGCGCGCGGCCGCACAGCGCGGCGTCGAACAGGATGGAGGCCAGCGCGTCCAGCGCGCCGTCGCGGTCGAGGCGCTGCTCCAGGATCGTCTGGGCCGCGTCGCCGAGGGTCGCGCCGAGCGCGCCCGCCTCGATGAGCGCGGGAAGCCGCTCCTCGCCGGGGCGGAGCGTCCAGTGCTCCTCGGCGGTGACGTCGGCGCCCGCGGAGGGGCCGTCGTCGCGGCGCACCCCGGGCACGCCGAGCAGCCGCAGGCAGTGCAGGACGCGGCTGCGTTCGAGGTCGCCGGGGCGGGCGAGGTCGAGGCGCAGGGACCCGTCCTTGTCGAGCCCGAGGCGCTCCATCTCGGCCTGCGCGTCGGCGACGAGCGGCGGCGCGGGCGTGTCGGGGTGGAGGCGGCCGACGCGCTCGCCGGTGAGGGCCGCGGTCATCTCGACGACCACCGGATGCGTTCCGGCCGTGAGGGTCCCGCGCCGCGTCCACGGCAGCGGGGCTTCGAGGTCGTCGCTGATGAGCGCGCTCGCGAGGCCGTCGAGGAGGTCGGTGCGGCCGGGCACGCGGTGCCCGCGCAGCCGCGCGAGCCCGTCGGTGAGCGCCCGCGCGCCGATGAGGTCCGATGTGGAGACGTGGAGTCCCTTGCCGCGCAGGCGGGTCGTGATGCGCTCCATGAGGGCTCCGGCGGCGACGGCGGGGCCGTCCTCCCAGAGGCGCTGGTAGAACTCCGGCGAGGGCATCCCGGACTGGTAGCCCGCGAACGCGTCGAGGCGCCGGAACGAGTACGGGACGAGGAACCCGCCGACCTCGGTGCCCTCGGGCGGGCGCGGCACCTCGGGGGCCGCGGTGTCGCCTGCGGCGGCGAGGCGGCGCAGCGCCGGGGCGTGGAAGCCGCCGCAGACCACCAGGACCGGGCCGTCGGTTCCGTCGAGCGCGGACCGGATCCACTGGGCCATATGGGCTTCGCGGACCGTGTCGGTGGCGTTGGCGTCGGCTTCGCCGCGCACCAGGTCGAAGTAGCGGTCGAGGCGTTCGGCGAGGCCCTCGGGGTCGGCGTTCTCGACCAGGTGGTCCCACAGGGCGTCCTGGTTGTCGGCGCTGAACGCGGCGCAGAGCCGGTCGGTGGCCTCGGTGTAGCGGCGCTCGGCGTCGGAGTAGCGGTTCTCGACGCCGTCGAACGCGTCGTGCCAGGCGGGGAGGTCGATGAACTTGACGTCGGCGCCGATGCGGCGGCCCTCGGTGAGCGCGGTCCACTCGGGCGAGTAGTCGCACAGCGGGGTCCAGGAGCGGCGCACCGAGGTGCCGGTGCTCGCGTACGAGTAGATCGCCACGGGCAGTTCGTGTTCGAGCGCGAGTTCGCCGAGCCGGTCGTTGAAGTCGGCCGGGCCCTCGATGAGCACGGCCGCGGGCCGCAGCTCCTCGATCCGCTCGGCGACGAGGCGGGCGCAGGCGGGCGAGTGGTGCCGCACCCCCTGCACGTGGAGGCGCGTGGTCATCCCGGCAGCAGGTTCCGGGCCTGGTACAGCGACTGCCAGTGCGGGCCTTTGCGTTTGGGGGCCTTCTGCTCCAGGTAGCGGCGCAGGCGCGCGAGGTCCTCGGTGGAGTCCTTGGCGGCGGCGCCGGCCATGCAGTCGACGATGTCGCCCGCTTCAGCGTTGCCGCCGCGCAGGTACCAGGCCTTGATGCCGACGGCGTGGGCCACGGACACGGCTTCGGCGGTGGACATGACGGCCTGGGGGCGGCCGCCGTTGGCGTCGCCGACGCGCAGGTCGCGGAAGACGCGGACGAGCACTTCGAGGACGTCGCGGGAGGGGGCCTGCGGGACGCCGGAGCGGGCGAGCGCGGTGGCGGCCTCGTGCTCGACGAGGTCGAGCTCGGTCTTGAAGTCGGCGATGGGGAAGACGGTCTCGAAGTTGAAGCGGCGCTTGAGGGCCGCGCTCATCTCGTTGACGCCGCGGTCGCGGGTGTTGGCGGTGGCGATGATGTTGAAGCCTTCGCGGGCGAAGACCATGGAGTCGCCGTCGAGCTCGGGGATGGCGAGCACGCGGTCCGAGAGGGGCGACAGGAGCGAGTCCTGGACTTCGAGGGGGCAGCGGGTGATCTCCTCGAAGCGGACGACGCGGCCTTCGGACATGCCGCGCAGGAGGGGCGCGGGGACGAGGGCGCGCTGCGTGGGGCCTTCGGAGACGAGGAGGGAGTAGTTCCAGGAGTAGGCGATCTGGTCCTCGGTGGTGGAGGCGCCGCCCTGGATGGTGAGGGTGGAGTCGCCGGAGACGGCGGCGGCGATGAG
Source organism: Glycomyces artemisiae (assembly GCF_003002955.1). Lineage (GTDB taxonomy): Bacteria > Actinomycetota > Actinomycetes > Mycobacteriales > Micromonosporaceae > Glycomyces > Glycomyces artemisiae. Next base: position 251,240 of record NZ_PVTJ01000005.1, on the reverse strand, counting down.
CTCGGACAGGAGCGACTTCGCGGTGCCGGGCTCGCCGACGAGCATGAGGCCGCGGCTGGTGGCGAGGGTGACGAGGCCCCGGTCGATGAGGGAGGGGTCGCCGACGAACTTCTTGGCGATGCCGCGGGACTCGTCGCCGACGATGAAGGTGCGGGCGGCCTGGAGGCTGAGGGCCCAGCCGGGCGGGCGGGGGGCGTCGTCCTCGGCGGCGAGCTTGGCGAGCTCTTCGGCGTAGCGCTGCTCGGCGGGCGGCCTCTGGAGGCGCGGTTCGGCGGTCTTGGCGGTCATGTGCGGCCTTCTACTCGTAGGACTGGTCGGTCGGGTCGGCGGCGTGGCCGGAGAGTCGGGTGAGGAGCGTCGCGGCGGCGACGGGGTCGAGCGCGCTGCCGGGGAGCGGGCGGGCGTGGGCGGGCCGGCGGTTCCGGTTCGCCTGGAGCCGCAGGTTCGTGAGGGTGTGGACGGTCGCGGGGTCGGGGTCGTGCCTGGCGGGTTCGGGATCGACGTCGCCGAGGATCCAGCCGCCGGGGACGGGCTGCTGGAGGCGCCAGACCCATTCGGCGGGCTCGTCGCCGGAGCGGTGCATCTGGGTCCAGCCGACGCGGCGGCCGAGTTCGCGGAAGGTGCCCTGGAAGCCGTCGTAGCGGGTGAGGCGGCCGGTGGCGAGTTCCTCGTCGGTGAAGCGGTCGCCGGGGAGGGAGAGCTGGTCGAACGGTTGCAGCAGTTCGTAGTCGGCGAAGAGGGCGATCCAGGCGGGGGTGTCGTCGCCGAGGAGCGCGGGGTGGGCGAGGCGGATCGCGGCGGGGTCGGGGTGGAACTCGCGGTCGTGGACGTCGGCGAAGCCGCCGTCCTCGGCGATGCGGAAGCCGGTGCCGTGCGAGTGCCAGACGAGGCGGCGCGGGAAGACCCCGGCGATGGGGTGGGCGTCGAGGACGCGGAGGTCGTCGAGGGTGAGGACGCGGCCGGTGAGCATCGCCGAGCGAAGCCGTTCGGCCTGCTCTTCGGCGGTGCGCTCGACGTTCTTGACGAGCGCCTTGTAGCGGGCCTGGGAGGCTTTGGCGAGAGCGGCGTCGTCGCGCTGGGCGGGTTTGGGGAGGGTCTTGCGGGGCTTGCCGGACTCGTCGGTGAGGTGCGGAGTGAGGAGCCGGTCGAACGCGAGGTGGAAGCGCCTGGGGCCGTAGTCGAAGATGAAGGTGTCGGGGTCGGTGAGCCCGTGGTCGGTGAGGAGCCGGTCGGCGAGGCCCTCGTAGGTGAGGCCGCGGGCCTCGGCGATGCGGGTCGCGTGCTCGCGGGCGCGTTCGGAAGCGGTGTTGGGGAACTTGAAGGACCGCTCGATGTCGCGCAGGGCGGTGAACGCGGCGTCGGTGCCGATGTGGGCCAGGACGTCGAGTCCGGTGAGGGCCCGGTCGTGCTGGCTGCGGCCGGGCCACTCGGCGACGTGCGGGGCGAGGACGGCGACGGTGGCGTCGTCGCCGAACGCGCCGAGCTGGTCGACGGCCCAGGAGTCCTTGCTGGGGGCTTCGGCGCGCAGCCACAGGTCGAACAGGGAGAGCGAGAAGCGTTGCAGGGACGCGGGGTCGCAGTGCTCGGCGTAGTCGTCGACGCCGGGGAACGGCAGGCGCGGGGTCCACAGGGCGAGCGCGGCGATGAGGTGGTGCACGGCCTCGGCGGGGAGGGCGGTCTCGTTGCCGCGCAGCATGACCGGGGGGAGCATGCCGGGGTCGGCCCAGGCGCCGGGCTTGACGGTGCCTGCGAGGGGGACGCGGCCGTCGGTGTTCAGGAGCGCTTCGATGCGGGGCCGGGCCGCGTCGGGAGTCTGGTCGAGGACGGCCCGGTCGCCGAGGCGGCGGGCGAGGTGGCGCAGGGCCGCTTCGCCGCCGTCGCGCAGGCGCTTGTCGGCGCCGAGGGCGCACGGGACGAGGTAGGGCACGGCGTGCTCGCCGTGGAAGTCGAGCCAGTCGGCGGCGTGGGTGCGCGCGGACTTGAGGCGCGCGAACCAGTCCGCGGCGAGGGCGGCGGCCTCGGCGCTGCGGACCGGCACGAGCGCGTACGCGTACTTGGGGGCGTCCTTGAGCTTCTTGAGGACCGCGGGGGCTTCGGCGGCTCCGCCGCGGGCGAGGCGGCCCAGGAGGCGGTCGGCGAGGCCGAGGCCCGTCTCGGTGTCGGAGGTCCAGTACTTGTCCTCGTCCCATTCGCCGAAGGCCGGATCGAGAGCCAGGGCCGCTTCGAGTTGCCCAGGGGCCCAGTGGATCTCGGTGCCCGCGGGGGCGGCGAGGCCCGGGACGGGCTCGGGGGCGCGGCGGCGCTTCCGCTCGGCCCACGGGGGCGCGACGAGGACGGCGGGGAGCGTGTCGGCGACCTGGGGCGCGGCTTCGCCGAGGAGCGCTTCGACGGCGGCGCGGTCGGCCTCTTCGAGGTCTTTGAGGACGTCGTCGAGGGGGACGCCCTCCTGCCGGAGGGCCCCGGCGAGGCGGAAGCGGTCGGCGGGCGCGGTGGCCGCGGCGCGGGCGGCGACGGCGCGCGCGAAGCGCCGCGGGTAGCGGACGGCGGCGTGCTTGACGGCCGCGAGCGCGCCGGGCCGGTCGACGCGCTCGACCACGAGGAGCGCGGCGTCGTCGCTGGGGAGCATCGCGATGGCCTCGAAGACGAGGGCGCGCTGCGCGAGGTCGAGGCTGCGCTGGTCGAGGGTCCGCACGAGCGCGCGGAGGACGGCCGGGCCGAGGTTGCGCACGAGCTCGGCGAGGAGGTTCGGGCGGACCTGGTGCGACAGCAGGCTGTTGAAGCGGAAGGACTTCAGGTGCTCGGCGCTGCTCGCGGCCGCCAGCACGGCCTGCTCGACGGCGGCGATCCCGGCGTACCCGGGTTGGATGTTGCGGGCGAGGCAGGCGGCGTCGACCCAGCCGGTCTCGGCGGGGAGCAGGACCGCGGCGGCGACGAGCTTGAGGACGGTGTCGGCGGTCTCCCGTGCGGCCGCGACGACGCGGAGGTATTCCTCGTCGTCCGCGGCGGCGATGAGGCCGCGCAGGAGCCGCAGCGCGCCTTCGGGGTCGGACCAGACCACGGTCCACTTGAGGCTCCCGAACTCGCCGGGGGCGACGGTGGGGAGGGAGTTCGGGGACCAGGTGCCCGGGGTGGTCCAGCTGGTGTCGAGGGCGAGGTCCTCGATGGCGGCGCTCACGGCGAACGGGAGGCCGTGGTCGGCGACCAGGGCCGCGAACAGCTCCCGGTTGTTGGCGGCGTGCTCGCCGCCGGAGTCGTAGAGCGCGCCGCGGTAGTGGTCGTCGAACCGCAGCACCGCGAGGACGGCGGCCGCGCCGAGCGGGTCCGGGGCCCCGCTCAGGTGGGCGAGGGCGGCGCGGCCCGCGGCCGGTTCGCAGTCGGGGTGTTCGAACGCGGCCACGAGGTCGTCGCGGCGGGAGGCGATCAGTTCCGCCACTTTCCGGGACGCCTCGGGGTCCGGTTCGACCGCTCTGCCCCGCTCGTCCCCTCGCCGCGGCAGGAGCCGCTCCGCCCAGTCCGCAGGAAGGATCAGTCGATCTTCTTGCGCTGCAACGGTTTCGCTCATGTCGTTCCTTCGCGGGGGCGGTCGGTTCCCTGAGATCATAGAGACAGGGTGCGACATGCCCTCCGGCGTCCGGTCATCGAACGGCGAGCCGTTCGAGGAGGGCGAGCAGCTCGGAGGCGGCGACGGGGTCGAGGCCGCGCGGGGCGGGGTCGTCCGCGGACTCGCCCATGCTGAGCCGCACCGCCTTCAGTGTCTGATGCGGCTCGGCGCCGGGCGCGGCCGGGTCGATGCCGGGGGCGAGGCCGAGCAGGAGGAACCCGTCGCCGGGCAGCTCGCGCTTGAGGCCGAGCGGCTCGCCGGGGTCGGAGAACGCGTCGCTGTAGCTCCACAGGGTGCGCGAGCGCCACAGCCCGATGAGGGGCCCGACGGGGACGCTGCGCCCTTCGAAGCGGGCGAGGCGGCCGGTCGCGGCCTCCTCGGGGGTGAGGGCCACGACGGGGCGCGCGAGCTGCTCGAACGGCTGCACCAGTTCGTAGTCGGCGAAGACCTCGGCCCACGCGGCGGTCTCGGCGGCGAGGAGGAGCGGGTGCGGCAGGCGCACCGCGGACCGCTCGGGCAGGCGGCGGCCGTTGTCGTGGACGTCGGCGAACGTGCCGTCCTCGGCCACCCGGAACGAGGTCCACTCGCGGCCCTCGGTGTACTGCCACACCACGCGGCGGGCGAGGTGGCGCATGAGGGCGTGGCGCGCGAAGTACCGCTCGAAGTCGGCGCGCGCCCACACCCGGCCCGCGGTCATGGCCCGCTCCAGGCGCTTGACCTGCTCGGTGCCCACGGACTTCAGGCTCCGCTTGAGCCGGTCGAACCGGGCCGCGGCGTCGGCCGCGGCCTCGGGGTCGTCGTCCGCGCCGGGCTTCGGGAGGCTCTTGCGCACCTTGCCCTTCGGGTCGATCACGAAGGGCTTGAGCTGCTCGTCGAAGCCGACGGTGAACGCGCGCGGCCCGAAGTCGAGGGCCATGCGGCCGTCGGCGTCGAGCTCGAAGTCCGGCACGAGCCGGTCGAGCAGCTGCTCCTCGTCGAGCCCGAGCCGGGCCGCGATCCGGTCGACTTCGGCGAGCGCGGCCTTCTTCAGTCCCTTGTAGCCGGAGGTGCGGGAGATGCGGTGGACCGCGGCGAGGGCTTCTTCAGTGCCGACGGCGCCGAGCAGTTCGAGGCCGCGCACGGCGCGCTTGTGGAGGCTCTGGCCCGGCCACTCGTGGATCAGCGCTTCGAGGCGCCGCACGCCGTCGTCGTCGGCGAAGCGCGCGAGCTGCGCGAACGCCCACGGGTTGCCGCGGTCGGCGGCGAGGTCCCAGGCGGTGAACACGGCCCAGGAGAGGTCGCGGAGGCTCGCGGCGTCGCAGTGCGCGATGGCGGCGTCGACGGCGGGGTGCGGGGATTTCGGGGTGTCGAGGGCCAGCGCGGCGATGAGGTTCGCGACGGCGGCCTGCGGGAGGCGGGCCTTGCGGCCCTTGAGGAGCACGGGCGAGGCGGCGCACATCGCGGACCAGGCCGGGGCGGTTTTGCGGGTCTTCGGCGGTTCCGTCAGGGCCGCGGGGACATCGGCGGTCTCGGGCGGGAGGCCGCGGCGTTCCAGGAGGGCGTCGATGCGGTCGCGGTCGGCGTCGTCGAGGGCGTCGCGGGCGGGGCCGCGCAGGAGCGGCTTGGACTCGATGAGGCCGGTGAGGCGGGTCAGGTCGTCGCGGTCGAGATCGGGGGCGTCGGCGGCGATGACGCGGAGCGTGCGCACGGGGAAGCGGTCGGCCACGGTCTGGAGCGCGTCCCAGGTGCGGCGCTCGGCGATGCCGCCGGTGAAGTACCTGACGGTGGCGTCGTCGGGGATCGCGCCTAGGACGCCGGCGAGGAGGTCCCGCTGGTCGGGGTCGAGCCCGGCGAGGTCGTCGGCGGCGGCGAGGAGCGGCGCGCAGTCGGGGCCGACGCCGTCGAGGAGCGTGAAGACGACGCCCGCGTCCACTTCACGGGCCGAGAGGCGGGTGATGCCGGAGGCCGCGATCTGATCCATTGAGGACACGCTTTGGAGGAGCATCCGGTCGTACCCGGCGAAGCGCCAGCCGGGCTGCTCGGCGCAGGTCAGGTCGACCCAGTCGGTGCGCGAGGGCGCCGCGTAGGCGCGGGCGCGGCGCTGGACGCGGTCGCGCCCTTGGGGTTCGAGGGCCGCTTCGACGGCCCGGTATTCGGTCTCGGGGAGGGTCGCGAGATGGACGCGGAGGCGCTGGAGCTCGGTGACGAGGTTCCGGTACGGGGCGGTCGGCGGGTCGTCGGGAGCGCGGGTGACCGCCAGGGGGCCTTCGGCGCGGGCGCGCCAGTCGCCTGCGCCGCTGTGGATGCGGGTCTCGATCCGCAGCGTGTAGTACTCCAGGAGGGCCGCGGCGGCGAAGACGGCGCCGTGCTCGCCGAGCCAGGCGTCGTACTGGCTGTACTCGCGGTCGCGCCAGAACGGGGTGCCGACGGCGACGTCGACGAGGAACGCGGCGGCCGCGCCGAGCGGGTCGGGGGCGCCGTCGAGGTAGGCGCGGAGCGCGGCGGTGATCTCGGGGTCGCCGGTCGGCTCGTCGGCGGCGGCGTCGAGGGGGTCGCGGCGCTCGTCGACGCCGATGTGGCGCCACCACTCGGTCTGGCCCTCGCGGATCGCGAAGGGGCGGGCCGCGCGCCCGCCGCGGCGCGGGAGGGCCGCGGCGAGCTGCTCGGGGGTGAGCGCGAAGGCGCGCTCGTCGGGGAGGTCCACGGTCAGTCCTTCGCGGTGACCCGGGTGAGGGCCGCGAGGACCTCGGAGGCGGTCACCGGGTCGATGTCGGTGGGGTGGTCGGGGTCCGGGTCCTTGGCGGTGGCGGACCACCAGTAGTTCTCGGTCGCCATGATGCGCACGCCCGAGAGGGTCTGGACCGGGTTCTCGGCGATCATGCCGACCCAGATGCCCGGGTCGAGGGCGACGGTGATGAATCCGCCCGCGGGGAGCGGGAAGTGGATGCCGGGCTCGACGCCGCCGTCCTCGGGCGCGGCGCGCTGCCAGCCCTTGCTCGTGAGGCCGAGGAGCTTCCCGACCTCGACCTTCGCGCCCTCGAAGCGGGTCAGGCGGCCGGTCGCCAGCTCCTCCTCGGTGAAGGCGAGGACGGGGCGGGAGAGCTGCTCGAAGGGCTGCAGGATCTCGTAGTCGGCGAAGATCCCGGCCCAGTCGGCGGCCCGCTCCCCCATGCGGACGGGGTGGTCGAGGCGGATCACGGCGCCGTCGGGGAGGTCGAACGCGTCGTCCTCGACGTCGGTGTAGGAGCGGTCCTCGGCGACGCGGAACGCGGTCGAGGCGCCGTCGGCCTCGGCGGACCAGACGAGACGGCGCGCGAGGTGCCAGGTGAGCGGGTGGTTGACGTAGTAGCGCTCGAACTCGTCGCGGGTCCAGGTGCGGCCGTTGATCATCGCCGCTTCGAGACGCTGCACCTGGTCGGCGGCGACCGTGCGCAGCTCCTTCTTGAGGAGCGCGAACCGCTTGTACGCGGCGTCGGCCTTCTCTGCATCGTCCTTCGCGCCGGGCTTGGGAAGGGACTTGCGGGGCTTGCCCGAGTCGTCGGTGACGAACGGCTTCAGCTGCTCGTCGAACACGACGGTGAACCTGCGCGGCCCGTAGTCGAGGACGAGCGCGCCCGCGTCGCCGAGCCCGAAATCGGGGAGGAGCCGGTCGGCGAGCTGCTCGCGAGTCAGGCCCAGGCCCTCGGCGATGGCCGCGATCTGGACGCGCGCCTCCTCCTTGAGCGCCTTGAACTTCACCTTCTCGGCGATCCCCTGGATGGCGCGCAGCGCCTCCTCGGAGCCGATCGCGCCGAGCACGCCGAGGCCGTTGACGGCCCGCTTGTGCTGGGCCTGGCCGGGCCATTCGCGCACGAGCGGGGCGAGGAGGCGCACGGTGTCGTCGTCGGCGAAATGGGCGAGCTGGGTGAGGGCCCAGCCGTCCTTCGAGGGCGCGCCCGAGGAGAGCCACAGGCGGAACAGGCCGCGGCTGAAGCGGGTCAGCGACGCGCGGTCGCAGGCCGCGGCGGCCACGTCGAGACCGGCGTAGGGGTACTCCGGTGTGGACAGTGCGAGGACGGTGATCAGGTGGCGCACCGACTCGCCAGGGAGCGCGCGGTCCCCGGCGGCGGTGAGGACCTGCGGCAGCAGCCGCGGGGCGGCCCACGCGCCGGGCTTCGGGACCTTGACGCCGCGCGGCTCCAGCGGATCGCCGTCAAGGAGCTCGCGGATCGCCTGCGCCGCTTCGGGACCGTACGGCTCGGCGGCCTCCGCGACCGCGTCCGCGCCGCACAGGACCGCCAGGTACCACAACGCGCCTTCGGCGTTGCCGCGCAGCTTCTTGTCCGCGCCGAGCGCGTCGGGGACGAGCAGGGCCGCGCCCGCGGCGCCGTGGCGCTCGAACCAGGCGACGGCGCTCGCGCGGGCCCCCTTGAGGCGCGCGAACCAGTCGGCGGCGATCCGGGCGCCCTCGACGGTCCGCATCGGCACGAGCGCCTCGTGGTACGTCGGGTTGGCGCGCAAGGCGGTCGCGAGGCCGTCGGCGGCGAGCGGGCCGAAGCGGGCGGCGATGACCTTGAGGTCGCCGGTCGAGTAGGGCGCGAACGCGCCGTCCCAGTGTTCGAGGGCCTGGAGCGCGAACGACATGGGCGCGTAGGTGAGCACGGAGCTGTAGTGGACGCGCGCGCCGCCGCGGCCGAGGCCGCGCTTGACGAACTTCGCCCAGTCCTTGTCGGTGTACCCGCGGAAGTAGTCGTACCCGGGCTTGCTCCACAGGTCGCGCTGGCCCTCGGCCCACACGAAGCGGGGCTCCTCCCGGGACTCCAGGCCCGCGATGACGGCGGGCTTGCGCTTGGCGCGCTTGACGGTCCACGGCGGGGCGGTCAGCAGCGGCGGCAGGTCGGCGGGGTCGGCGTCCGGGATCGGCGAGGGGGCGAGCAGGTCGGCGATCACGGCCGCGTCGTCGCCTTCGAGGGCGTCGCGGGCGGCGTTCGTCGCGTCGTCGGCGAGCGCCGCGAGGCGCGGGCGCAGCTCGGGGGCGCCGATGCGGGCCGCGGCGGCCACGGCGCGCAGCACCCGCCGGGGGAAGCGGGCGGCGGCCGCGGTGGCGGCCTCGAACACATAGGACTCGTCGAGGCGGCCGATGAGGTGGTCCATGGCCTCGTCGGAGGGCAGCCGGCTGATCGCGTCGAGGATGAGCCGCCGGTCGGCGGCGTCGATCTGCTGGCGCGAGGTCGCGGCCAGGACCGGGAGCGCGTCGGTCCCGAGGTTGTCGAGGAGCGCCGCGGCGACGTCCCGGTTGAACGCCCACGGTTCGAGCCTGGAGACGCCTGCGGCCGTGAGGAGGTCGAGGCGGTCGACGCTCATGCACAGGAGCATGTGCGCGACGGCGTCGCCGGTCCCCTTGTGCTCGCGGCACACTTCCTCGGCCCAGTCGGCCTGCTCGGGCATGACGATCGTGGCGACGAAGCGCGCGACGGGGTCGGTGCGGGTGAGGTCGAGCGCGGCGGCGGCCGCGTCGTACTCGGCGTCGTCGGCGGCGGCGAGGAGCCCGCGCAGGACCCTGAAGGACCTGGCGTACTCCCACCGGAGGATCCCGAGCTCGTGGATGTTCTTGCGGCGGACCTGGCGCTCCCGGACGGTGTGCGGCTTGTTCCAGCGGCCCGACGCGTTCCAGGCGTGGAGGACGAGGCTGTGCGCGCACGCGGCCGTGGCGAACGCGAGGCCGTGGTCCTGGACCCAGGCGTCGAGTTCGGGGCGGAGCGTCGAGTCGCGCTTGACCTCCATCGCGAGCAGCGTGGAGAGGACGGCCGCGCCTTCGGGGTCGGGGTCGCCGTCGAGGTGGCGCAGGCCCGCGGCGGCGAACTCCGTGTTGTAGGGCTGGGCCAAGGTGTACCGGAGGTCCGCGTCGCTGGACCCGATCCGGCCGCGGACCCGCTTGGAGGCGTCGGCGTCGAGGACGGGCGGCTCGCCGGTGCGCACGCCGCGGCGCGGCGGCAGGTCGGCGAGCCAGGCGGCGGGGATCTCAAGGCGGTCTTCGGAGGTCATGGGTCTGTCCTTCATGGTCGGGAGCCGGTGAGGCGGGCGAGGGCGCCGAGGGCCTCGGCGGCGGCGACGGGGTCGATGGGGCCGGTCGGCGGCACGGGGTCGCCGCCGAAGGTCTCCAGGTCGGCGAGGTGCACGGAGGCGATCGTCTGGGTCGGGTGCTCGGCGGTGTAGCCGAGGTCGATGCCGGGCGTGATGCGGAGGACGAGGAAGCAGCGGCTCGCGAGCGGGTAGGTGAACCCGGGGACGAGCCCGCCGTCGCCGGGGTAGGCGCGGTGCCAGCCGCGCCGGGCGAGGCCGAGGAGGCGGCCGGTGTCCACTGCGGCGCCTTCGAACCGCGCGAGGCGGCCGGTGGTCAGCTCCTCGTCGGCGAAGGCGGCCACGGGCCGGTCGAGCTGGTCGAAGGGCTGGAGGATCTCGTAGTCGGCGAAGACCTCGGCCCACCGGTCGGCGGTATCGCCGAGGAGCGCCGGGTGGGCGAGGCGCACCGAAGCCCCTGCGGGGAGGTCGAACGCGTCGTCGTCGAGGTCGCTGAACGTGCCGTCCTCGGCGATGCGGAACGCGGCGCCGTCGGCGAGCCACACGAGGCGGCGGACGAGGTGCCCGGTGAGAGCGTGGCCCACGAGGTGGCGGCGGAACTCCTCCGCGTCCCAGGTGCGGCCCTCGACCATCGCGACTTCGAGGCGGTTCACCTGCTCTTTGGCGACGGATTTGAGTTCCTTGCGCAGAGCCTGGAACCGCCGGTAGGCGTCGTCGGCGACGGTGGCGTCGTCCTTCGCGCCGGGCTTGGGGAGGCTCTTCCGGGCCTTCCCGGCCTCGTCGATCACGAAGGGCCGCAACTGCTCGTCGAACGCGACAGTGAAGGTGCGGGTCCCGTAGTCGACGGTGCGGACCGCGTCGTCGGCGAGCCCGAAGTCCGGCACGAGCCGGTCGGCGAGCTGCTCGCGCGAGAGGCCCAGCTCCAGGGCGACCCGGTTGATCTGCTCCATGGCCTCGTACATGAGGGCCTTGAACTGGACCTTGTCGGCGGTGGTCTGGATGGCCCGCAGCGCTTCTTCCGAGCCGATCGCGCCGAGCACGCCGAGGCCGGTGACCGCGCGCTTGTGCTGGCCGTCGCCGGGCCACTCGCGCAGGCGGTCCGCGAGGAGCCACACGGTCGCGTCCTCGGCGAAGTGCGCGAGCTGCGTGAGCGCCCACTGGTCCTTCGGGGGCGCGCCGACGGCGAGCCACTGCTCGAAGACCGCGCGCCCGAAGCGCGCGAGGGACGCCCGGTCGCAGGTCTCGGCGACCACGTCCAGGCCCGGATAGGGGTACTCGGGGGTCGCGAGCGCGAGGACGGTGAGCAGGTGCCGCACGGCGTCCTCGGGCAGCGCCCGGTCGCCTCCCTTGAGGAGGACCTGCGGGAACATGACCGGCACGGCCCACGGGCCGGGCTTGGGGAGCTTCACGCCGCGCGGTTCGAGGGGGTCGCCGTCGAAGAGCGTCGCCACCCCTGCGACCGCCTCGGGCCCGTAGGGTTCGGCGGCGGCGATGATCGCCTTGTCCCCCAGGCGGACCGCGAGGTGGAACAGGGCGGTCTCGGCGTACTTGCGCCGGTCCTTGTCGGCGCCGAGGGCATCGGGGACGAGGAACCGGGCGGCGGCAGGGCCGTGGCGCTCGAACCAGGCGGCGGCGCGGGCGCGGTCGGACTTGCGGCGGGTGTACCGCTCGGCGACGAAGCGGGCGGCGCCGAGGCTGCACGCGGGGGCGAGGACCTCGTCGAAGTCGCAGTACTCGGCGGCTTGGACGGCCTTGTCGATCGCGGTGGGGCCGTAGCGGGCGAGGATCGCGAGGATCTCGTTCTCACTGGGTTCGGCGTCGGACGCGAGCCAGCGCGCGTACAGCGGGTCGGCGGCGTCGGGAGGTCCGAAGGCGAGGACTCCGGACACGATGTGGCGGAAGCCGCCCGCGGTGATGCGGCGGGCCCTCCGGCGCCAGGACTCGGCCGACTCTGCGTCGTCCGCGAAGGAGGCGATGAGATCGAGCCAGCGTTCCCTCTCGCCGTCCTTCCACACGAGATGCGGTTCGCCGATGGGCTCCAGGTCGAGGACGGTGCGGGTGGGCTTGCGGCGCTTGACCGTCCACGGCGGGGCGGTGAGCAGCGGAGGCAGGTCGGCGGGGTCGGCGTCGGGGACGGTCCGCTGCGCGAGTCCCGCGACGGCGGTGCGCTCGGCGTCGGTGAGGCCGTCGAAGGGCCCGGCCGCGGCGGCGACGGCGGCGAGGCGGCCGCGCTGTGCGGGTGCGGCACCGGGTGCGGCGGCGGCGACGGCGCGCAGGACGGGGCCGGGGTGGCGGCGGGCGCCGTCGACGGCGCCGTCGAACGCGTGGGGCTCGTCGAGCTGCTCGACGAGGTGGACGGCGCCCGCGGGGAGCAGGGCGAGGCCCTTGGCGAGGAGGCGGCGGTTCTCGGCGCTGACGTACCAGCGGGAGTCGAAGGTGCGGGAGAGGAGGCCGACGGCCTTGTCCCCCATGGTGTCCACCGCGGCGGCGATGTGCTCGGCCGTGAGGTAGTACTCCTCGAACTTGTAGATCCGGGCGACCTTGAGGTGGGCGGGTTCGGAGACGAAGTGGTACAGGAACCGGTCGGTGGCGCCGGAGGAGCGGTGCTCGTCGTACTCGTCGCAGACCTCGGCGGTCCAGTCGGCCTCGTCGGGGAGGAGGAGCGAGGCGGCGAGGCGCTGCGAGGGGCCGCGGCGGTGCTCGGCGGCAGCGGCGACGACGGCCTTGTACTCGTCGTCGCTTGCGGCGGCGAGGTGCGCGCGGAGCGCGGCGACGGCGCCGTTGTCCATGTCGCGGTGGAGGGACCGGTACTCGTGCCAGCGGGCGTCGGTGAGGTGCAGGTGCCGCATCTGGGGGCGCTCGTCCTCGTCGTAGTACCCGAACAGCTGCACCGCATGGCGTTCGACGAACGCGCACACGGTCCAGGGTAGGCCGTGGGCGACGAGCCAGGCGTCGAGTTCGAGGCGGGTCCACTCGGCGGCGGTGTGCGGACCGACGTGCCGCAGCAGCTCGCCGGCGGCGACGGCGCCCGCGACGTCCGGTGCGCCCGAGAGGTAGTCGGTGATCGCTTGGCGGTGGCGGCGGTTGCGCTTCATGTGGAGGATCTGCGCGAGGAGGTCGGCGTGGACCTCGAACCGCTCGGCGAGGAGGTCGGGGGCGTCGGGGTCCGGGATGGTCGGCGTCCCGGGGCGCGTTCCGCGGCGCGGGAGGAGCTTCGCGGCCCAGGCCGCGGGGAGGTCAAGAGCAGTCATCTCGTCTTTCCGGGTGGGGTGCCGCCCCGAGGATACGGTCCGGGTGCGGCACCCCTTGCAGGTGAGCGGGTCAGGAGCGGCCGGTGAGGCGGGCCAGCGAGCCGAGGACCTCGGCGGCGGTGACGGCGTCGATGTTCGTGGGGTGCTTGCGCTTCGCATACTGCTCGTCCGACCACCAGTACTGCTCGGTGTCGGTAAGGTGCACGCCGCGGAGGGTCTGCTCGGGGGTCTCGCCGATCGCGCCGACGTAGATGCCGTGGTCGAGTTCGATCGTGACGAAGCCGCCGTTCGGCAGCTTGTAGGCGAGGCCCGGTTCGACGCCGCCGTCCTCGGGGGAGGCCCGCCACCAGCCGCGCTTGGTCATGCCGAGGAGGCGTCCGACCTCGACCTTCGCGCCTTCGAAGCGGGTGAGGCGACCGGTCGCCAGCTCTTCGTCGGTGAAGGCGAGCACGGGCCGGTCGAGCTGGTCGAAGGGCTGGAGGATCTCGTAGTCGGCGAGGATCTCGGCCCACGCGGCGACCTGGTCCCCCAGGTGGACGGGGTGGGCGACGCGGATCGCGGCATCGGCGGGGAGGTCGATGGTCTCGTCCTCCGCGTCGCTGAAGGAGCCGTCCTCGGCGATGCGGAATCCGGTGAAGACTCCGCCGGTTTCGGCGGTCCACACCAGACGGCGCGCGAGGTGCCGCGTGAGCGCGTGGTCGACGAAGAACCGCCGGAACTCCTCCAGCGACCATGAGCGGGTGGCGGTCATGGCCGCTTCGAGGCGCGCGATCTGGTCGGTGGCGACGGCCCGCAGCTCCTTCTTCAGGGCGGTGAACCGCTGGTAGGCGGCGGTCGCCAGGTCCGGGTCGTCCTTCGCGCCGGGCTTGGGGAGGACCTTGCGGGGCTTGCCGTCCTCGTCGGTGACGAACGGCTTCAGGGCCTCGTCGAACGCGACGGTGAACTTCCGCGTCCCGTAGTCGAGGACGAGCGCGGCGTCCTCGCCGAGCCCGAAGTCCGGCACGAGCCGGTCGGCGAGCTGCTCTCGGGAGAGCCCGAGGTCGGCGGCGATGCGCTCGATCTGGCGGCCCGCTTCTTCCTTGAGCGCCTTGAACTTGACGCGGTCGGCGATGACCTGGATGGCGCGCAGGGCCTCCTCGGAGCCGAGTGCGCCGAGCACGGCCAGGCCGGTGACGGCGCGCTTGTGCTGCGACTGGCCGGGCCATTCGCGGATGAGCGGGGCGAGCGCCCACACCGTCTCGTCCTCGCCGAAGTGCGCGAGCTGCGTGAGCGCCCAGGAGTCCTTCGGGGGCGCGCCGATCGACAGCCACAGCTGGAACACGGCGCGGCCGAAGCGCGCGAGGGACGCCCGGTCGCAGGCTTCGGCGACCACGTCGAGGCCCGGGTAGGGGTACTCGGGGGTCGCGAGCGCGAGGACGGTGAGCAGGTGGCGCACCGACTCGGACGGGAGGGCCTTGCCGTTCTTGAGGAGCACCTGCGGGAGGGTCGCCGGGGAGGCCCACGCGCCGGGCTTGGGGAGCTTGACGCCGCGGGGTTCGAGGGGGTCGCCGTCGAGGAGCGCGGCGATGGCTTGGGCCGCTTCGGGTCCGAAGGGCTCGGCCGCGGCGGCGGTCTCGGCGGCGCCGAAGCGCATGGCGAGGTGGAGGAGCGCGGTCTCGGCGTAGCGACGCAGCTTCTTGTCGGAGCCGAGGGCGTCGGGCACGAGATAGGGGACGGCGGCGAGGCCGTGGCGCGCGAACCACTGCGCGGCCGAGGCCCGCGCGGACTTGAGGCGGTCGAGCCGTTCGGCGGCGAGGCGGGCCGCGTCGAGGGACAGGATCGGGCCGGGCAGGCGCAGGAAGGTCGGGTCCTTGCGGGCGGCGGCGACGGCGTGGTCGGCGACGCGGTCGCCGTAGCGGGCGAGGATGCGCAGGACCGTGTACTCGTAGCCGTAGTAGTCCTTGTTCAGCCACCGGTGCAGGTGCGGCTCGGCTTTAGCCGGGTCGCCGAAGGCGAGGAACGACTCGATCTGCCAGTCGTAGGTGTCGGGGCCGGGCTCAGTCCAGTCCTCGTACGCGCCTTCGTAGTCCCAGGACTCCTTGAGGCCGAGCCACTCCTCCTGCTCGCCCGGAGCCCAGGCGAGCGTGATCCCCGTGGGGGCTTCGAGGCCCTCGATGACGACGGGCTTGGCCTTGGCGCGCTTGACGGTCCACGGCGGGGCGACCAGGAGCGGCGGCAGGTCGGCGGCGTCTGCCTCGGGGGCGCGGCCGTTCTCGGCCAGGAGCGCGTCGAGGGCGGCGCGGCCCGCTTCGTCGAGGAAGGCCCGGTCGGCCTCGGGGACGAGGGACGCGAGGGCGATGAGGCGGAAGCGGGCGTCGCCGGTGGTGCGGCCCGCGCGGGCGAGGACGGTGCGCAGGGCGCGCTGCGGGAAGCGCGCGGCGGCCTCGGCGGCGGGCTCGAACACGTGGGGTTCGTGGAGGCGCTTGACGAGGAGGTCCATGGCCGCGTCGGAGGGGATCGCGGCGACGGCCCGGTAGAGGGTCTTGCGAAACTCGGCTGGCAGGTGGCCGCTCTGGATCAGCGTGTGCTCGATGATCGGGAGCGCCCCGGTGCCGAGGCCGGTGAGAAGCGCGGCGACTGCGGCCGTGTCGGTGTAGTACTCGTTGAGGACGGTGATCCCGCCCGCGACGAGTTGGCCTGGGGCGCTGACGGAGTGGAGCATGATGGCGTCGCACCAGCCGTAGGAGCGGACCTGCGCGTACTCGGGCATGGCCTCGTCGGCCCATGCGGTCTCGTCGGGCAGGAGGATCGCGGCGGCGATGCGCTTGAGGGGCGTGTCGCGGACGGGCGCGACGGCGGCGACCACCTCGGCGTAATCGGCGTCGGGCAGGTCGGCGAGGACCGAGCGGATGGCGGCGAGGCCGCCCTGCTCGTGCTCGTGCATGAGGGGGCTCATGTAGTCGAAGTGGACGGGCACGAGGACGCGGTGCTCGTATCCGTTGCCGCTGCTGGAGCGCTGGTGGACGGCGAGGCGCTCGACGGCGGCGGCAACGGCGAACGGGAGGCCGTGCTCGGCGGCCCAGCCGTCGAACTCGGGGCGCAGCCAGGAGTCCGAGTGGCGGCTGTGGGCGTCGCACATGAGGGCGGCGACCGCGGCGGCGCCGCGCGGGTCGGCCTTCCCGGCGAGGAACGCCTCCGCGGCGTCCACGTGGTCGGCGTTGTCGGGGCGAGCCAAAGCGAGGCGGACCTTGGGGGCGCGGGCGTCGATCTTGCGGCGCAGCGTCTCCCCCGCTTCGGCGTCGAGGACCACGGGCTTCCCGGTGCGGCGGCCGCGCCGCGACATGGGGCGCGCGCCCCAGCCGGAGGGCAGTTCGAGCGAGTCTTCTTGGGGGGCAACGTGTTCAGTCATGCGCGTCCTTCGAGCGACCGGATTCAACGACCCGAGACTATGGCCCCGGTGCGACATCGACTCTGCCGAGCGGCATCGAACAACCCGTTCAGCATGGTCAAACGTCAGCATGGTCAATGGAGGGGACGCTCTTGGCGCTTCACTCGTGCCCGCGGGGTACGACCATCTTCAGCCACGCTTCTGGGTTGCGGGTGGTCTTGGGTTGGGGTTAGAGCGGGCAGCGACGAAGAGGTCCCATTGCGCTTGGGTTGGGTTGGCGGCCTTGGGGTCCGGGGTGGGTGGGCGGGAAGGCGAGCGGTGGTGCGGGTGGGGCTTGGTGAAACTTCCTCACCAAAGATCACCCTTCTGGGTGTTGACGCACTTTAGCACACAGCGTCACAATTGATACACACCAGCGAATACGCAGGGCACAACAACACAGGGGGTGATCCCGATGGCAGCCACTACGATCCACAGCCGGACCAGCAGCAGCGACCAGGCCCAGACCATCCGGACCCTCCTCGAAGCTGCCGCCTCGGCAGTGAACACGCACTACGCCCAGGTCCTGTCCGCGGTCATCGACGCCAAGCAGGCGAACCTCCACCGCACCGCCTTCGGCTTCTCCGCCCTGCGCGACTGGCTCATCTCCACCTTCGACTTCACCCACCGCACCGCCGCCGACATCGCCGCCATCGCCCGCCTCTCCACCAAATTCCGAGCACTCGTCGAAGCGGCCGTCTCGGGGCAGGCCAGGATCGACCAAGTCGCCTACGCCGTCAGGCAACTCGACCGGACCCCCGCGGTACGCCTGTTCGCACTCACCCCCTTCAGGGAACCGGTCCCCTCCCCCTTCGATGCCGACACCCTCTGCGCGACACCCGAACACCTCATCGCCCAGTACTGCACCCACGCCCCCTTCAAAGACCTCCAACGCCACCTTGACGAACTGGCCGCCCACCTCGCCGAAGAGTCCGAACTCCTTGACAGCCTCGGCGAGCAGTCCCTCCAATGGATCGAACTGGCCGAGACCGACAACGGCATGTGGGCCCTCTCCGGTGAGTTGTCGGGCGACACGGGCAGGCTCCTGGACAAGTACCTGAAGACCGCCTGCCCGCCACCCCGCCAAGACGAACAAGACCTCGACGGCGTGCTCCCGGCCCAGCCGAACCGGCATGCCGAGGCCCTCCACCAGCTCATTGCGGGCTACGGCACCTCCCCCGACGCAGTCAAGCGCCACGGCCACACCGCCACCCTCGACCTCACCGTCGACATCGACACGTTGCAGGGCAAGGACACCGGCCGCACCCCGCTCCTGGAAGGCCAGCCGGTCTCGGTCGCCAAAGCCCGCCTGATCGCGTGCGAAGCCGGGATCATCCCCGGGGTCTTCGACTACGACACCGGCGAGGCGATCGAACTCGGCCGCGCCGCCCGCCTCCCCAATGCCGCGCTGCGCCGCAAACTGGAGCTTGAGCAGCGCGAAGGGTGCGCCTGGCACGGATGCTCCAGGCCGGTCGCCTGGACCGAAGCCCACCACATCCAGCACTGGGCCGACGGCGGCGACACGAACGCGGCCAACCTGATCCTGCTGTGCCGGTTCCACCACGGCCGCATCCACACCACCGGCTGGACGATCGAGAAGACCGGCCCCGGCCAAGCCCTCATCACCCACCACGACCACCCCGCCACCGGTGATGGCACCGGGGCCACCCAGGCCGGGCAGGCCGGGGAATGCGGATGCTCCGACTGGCGCACCGATGCGGACATGGACACCGAAAACCAGGACACGGACTGGGATGTCTTCCCGACCGGGCTCTACCGCACCGAATGGTCCCCCACCCTCAAACCCGACCTCGACGCACGAGCCGAACAGGCCGAACGGCAAAGAGCCCTCGCCTCGATACGGGCAGCCAGAGCCAAATGCCGAACACGCCTCACACCACCGGCCAAAGAACCCGAACCGGGCAAGGCAAGCGGACCGACCGCACCGCCCCCGCCACCGCCCCCGCCCTCGTCCCCGCACTCACCCTCGCCCTCGCCCTCGCCCTCGCCCAGCCATCGGGAACCGATCCCGGCCGGCAGCCCAGGAGACCCGCCCTTCTGAACCCGCCCGCCCCGGACCAGCCAACCAGGGCGGGAGACACCAAGAAGGGCACATACGAAGACCAGACCCCAGGCCCGGCAGCCAAACCCGGCCCGCCTCCCACATCTCCCCGTCGCCGCCAAAAAACCCGCACCCCGACACACCCCAAAGCCGCAAAACCCAACCCCGCCCCACCACCCACCCCGTCGTCGCCGCCGAGAAAGACCCGCGCCCCATCACCACCCGAAAGCCACAACACCCGACCCCGCCATACCTGCCATTCCCGCCAAGGCCCAGCGCACCCGGCGCGGCCACGGCAATCCCGCGTCCCCACCTCTCCCCCTCGCCGCCAATAGAATCCGCGCTCCGCCAGTCGGAGAGTCCTCTCCTGACCGTCGCACTCCCCGCCTGCACCCTTCAGCGGTTACGGTTCCTCTGCTCGTCAGGACTGGACGGCGCAGCCCAGCAGTCGCATTCGTCGTGCGGGCCTTGTGCCCGGCGGCGCTGGTGACTTAAGCTCAACGAGTCCCATTCACCGGCATACCGTCCCGTTCATCGGGACTTCCGTCCTGGGAGGACCCCTTGACCGACTCCACGTTCCTCGACTTCACCAGTGCCGCAGAGACCTCCGATGCGAACGAGCGGCACTTCAGCGCGCTGCGGCGCGGCGAGGCGAGCACCGACCGGATCGCGTCGGTCCGGATCTCGGCGGCGACGCTGCCGCTCAAGGGCGCGATCAGCGACGCGAAAGTGCTGACCGGACGCCAGAAGCCGCTGCGCGACGTCGCGTTCCTGTTCGCGGAGATCCGCACCGAGGCCGGGCTTGAAGGCGTGGGCTTCAGCTACTCGAAGCGCGCGGGCGGCGCGGGCCAGTTCGCGCACGCGCGCGAGGTCGCGCCCGAGCTGATCGGCGAGGACCCCAGCGACATCCAGCGGATCTGGACGAAGCTGGTGTGGGCGGGCGCGTCGGTCGGGCGCTCCGGCCTTGCAGTGCAGGCGGTCGCGGCGTTCGACATCGCCCTGTGGGACCTCAAGGCCAAGCGCGCCGGGCTCCCGCTCGCGAAGCTCCTTGGAGCCCACCGCGACTCGGTGGCCTGCTACAACACCTCGGGCGGGTTCCTGTCCTCCTCCATCGAGGAGGTCATTGAGAACGCGCAGGCGACGGCGGCGAGCGGGATCGGCGGCGTCAAGATCAAAGTGGGGCAGCCGGACACGAAGCTGGATCTGCGGCGCGTGGCGGCCGTCAAGGAGGCGATCGGCGACCGGATCGACCTCATGGTCGACGCCAACCAGCAGTGGAACCGCAGCACGGCGGTGCGCATGGGCCGGGCGTTCGAGGAGTTCGACCTCACCTGGATCGAGGAGCCCCTCGACGCATACGACGCGGAGGGCCACGCCGACCTCGCCCGCGAGCTGGCGACGCCGATCGCCACGGGCGAGATGCTCACCTCCGTGGCCGAGCACGCCGAGCTGATCCGCCACCGCGGCGCCGACTTCATCCAGCCGGACGCGCCGCGCGTCGGCGGCATCACGCCGTTCCTGAAGATCATGGCGCTCGGCGAGGCCGCGCACCTGCGCATGGCCCCGCACTACGTCATGGAGCTGCACCTGCACCTCGCGGCGGCCTACGAGCACGACCCGTGGGTCGAGCACTTCGACTGGCTGGAGCCGCTGTTCAACGAGCGCCTGGAGACCGAGGGCGGACGGATGCTGGTCCCGGCCCGCCCCGGCATCGGAGTGAGCCTCAGCGATCAGGCGCGGGCCTGGACGACGGCGACCGAGGTCTTCGGCGCCTGACGCCGGACGGCCCGGCACGGCGACGTGCCGGGCCACTACGCTTGTGGACACCCGGCGCTCCCGCTTCGACGTGCGCCGCCAAGAACTGCGAAGGACCATCCCATGCCGCGCGCGGAGGCGCCCCCGAAAGGCTCGCTCGACCGGGCCCTGGAGATCTTCGACGTGCTCACGGTGCGCGGCGGGGCCACGACCGCGGAACTGGTCGCGGCCACGGGCGCGTCCCGCAGCGCGGTCTACCGGCTCGTGGAGCGGCTCCAGGCCGCCGAGTACCTCGCGCACGCCGACGGCCGCTGGCGGCTCGGGCCCGCCGCGGCCCGCATGGCGATGGCGGCCGTGCAGCGCATGGACGTGTTCGCCGCGGCCCCGCCGCTCCTGCGCGACCTCGCGGCCCGGACCGGCGAGACCGTGAACCTCGGGGTCCTCTCCGGCGACGAGATCGTGTTCGTGTTCCGGGAGCTGGGCCGCCACGCCGTCCAGGTCCGGTCGGAGCTGGGCGCCCGAAGGCCGCTGCACGCCACCGCGGTCGGCAAGGCGTACCTGGCGGGCCTCGACCCCGAGCGGGCCCGGACCCTCGTCGACGGCCTGGAACTGACGAAATACACCGGCGAGACGATCACCGACCCCGCGCGCCTGCGCCGCGAGATCGAGGCGATCCGCCTCCGCGGCTGGTCCGAGGAGCGCGGCGAGTTCGACGCCTCCAGCACGTGCTTCGGCGCGCCCGTGCTCGACCAGGCCGGGGAGGTCGTCGGCTCGGTGTCCGTCGCCGGACCGACCTCGCGGATCGCGGACGCCGCCTTCGGGCCGCTCGTGGCCGAGGCCGCCGGGACGGTGTCCCGCCGGCTCGGATACGTCCGGCCCGAAGGCGTCTGACCGCATTCAGTCCACCGCGGTCCGCTCGGTCTGCCTGGCGCGCACGGTCCGCAGGACCGGCACGACCACGACGGTGAGCACCAGGACCGCGACGAGCGTCCCCGAGACGGGGCGCTGCACGAACTCGGTGAGGTCGCCGCCGAACAGGCGCATCGACCGGCGGAACGAGGCTTCCAGGAGCGACCCGAGGACGAACGCGAGCACGAACGGCCCCGGCTCGAATCCGAGCTTGCACATCCCGTAGCCGAGCAGGCCGAGCCCGATCATGAGCAGCATGTCGAAGGCGTTGTTGCGGATCGAGTACGCGCCGAGCATCGTGATCACGACCGTCAGCGGCGCGAGGATGCCCGGCCGGACCTTCAGCATCCGCACGAACACCCCGATGAGCGGGATGCTCAGCGCGAGCAGCAGGAGGTTGCCGACGTACATCGAGTTGACGACGCCCCAGAACACGTCCGGGTGCTCGCTCATCAGGCCCGGCCCCGGCGTGATCCCCTGCAGCATCAGCGCGCCGAACAGGACCGCCATCGTGGCGTTCGCCGGGATGCCCAGCGTCAGCAGCGGGATGAACGAGGACGTCGCCGCCGCGTTGTTCGCCGACTCCGGCCCGGCGACGCCTTCGATGGCGCCCTTGCCGAACCGCGACGGCTCCTTCGCCACCCGCTTCTCGACCGCGTACGACACCAGCGACGACATCGTCGCGCCCCCGCCCGGC
This sequence comes from Glycomyces artemisiae, assembly GCF_003002955.1. Lineage (GTDB taxonomy): Bacteria > Actinomycetota > Actinomycetes > Mycobacteriales > Micromonosporaceae > Glycomyces > Glycomyces artemisiae. Next base: position 229,520 of record NZ_PVTJ01000005.1, on the reverse strand, counting down.
AGGATGCCGAGTACGAAGCCCGTCACCGAGCCGCGCAGGATCGCCATGCGCGAGCGCAGCCAGTGCAGGCGGCTCGGGACCGCGCGCCCGAACGACGGCACCGCGGGCTGGGGCCGGTCGCGGTGCTCCAGGTTGTACAGGATCTCCCCGACCCCGAAGAGCCCCATGGCGACGATCGTGAAGTCGATGCCGTCGGCGAGCTGGTCGGTGCCGAACGTGAACCGGGGCGTCCCCAGCAGCGGGTCGAGCCCGACCGTGGCGATGAGCAGGCCCAGCGCCGCCGCGGCGGCGCTCTTCCACAGCGAGCCGGAGCCGAGCGTGCCCACCAGGAAGATCCCGATGAGCGCCAGCACCGTGTACTCGGCCGGGCCGAACGCCAGCGCGGCCCCCGCGAGCGCGGGCGCGATGAACGTCAGCAGCAGGATCGAGGCGGTGCCGCCGATGAACGAGGCGATGGCGGCGACGCCGAGCGCGGGCCCGGCCTCGCCTTTACGCGCGAGCGCGTGCCCGTCCAGGGCGGTGACCACTGTGGATGCCTCGCCGGGCATCCGCAGGAGCACCGAGGTGATCGTGCCGCCGTACTGGGCGCCGTAGAAGATCCCCGCGAGCATGATGACCGCGGCGGTCGGCTCCAGCGTGTACGTGATCGGCAGCAGGATCGCGATCGTCGCGGCCGGGCCGAGGCCCGGGAGCACGCCGATGAGCATCCCCACGGTGACGCCGATGAGGCAGAACAGGAGGTTCTGCGGCTCGAACGCCACCGCGAAGCCGGAGAGCACGGTTGAGAAGTCCATGGTCCGCTCCGGCTAGAACGCGATGATGTGCGGCAGCGGCACACCGAGTCCGAGGATGAACAGGGCGTACGCGACGGCGGTGGCGGACACGGCGACCGCGGCGCTCGTCAGCCACGACTCGCGGCCGAGGAACCGCAGCCACGCGAACAGCAGCAGCAGCGTCGGCAGCTCGAACCCGACGACCTCGAACAGCGAGGCGTAGACGGCGAGCGCGGCCGCGGCGGCGAGCACCGCGCCCGTCCCGCGCGTGAACGACTCCGTGCGGTTCGCGGGCGCGGCCTCGAAGACCTTGGCGGACAGGGCGACCACCACGATCGCGACGCCGCAGGCGACGAGGAGCGCGGCGACGACGAGGGGCCACAGGCCCGGCCCGGGGTCGGTGAGGCTGCCGAGCTTCAGGCCGAACGCGAGCCATGCCGCGAACGCGCCGAGCGCGATCGGCAGCGCCCCGGCGACGACGGCCTGCGCGCGCCCGCCGGCCCGCGGCTCGTCGGCCCCCTCCTCCTGGGGCGCTTCGGCGTCGGACATGACGGCCTCGCTCATGCGCCGTCGCCGAGCTGGAGTCCGGCGTCCTCGACCAGGGCGGCGTACTCGGCGGCGGCCTCCGAGAGGTGCGTCTTGGCCTCCAGGTTGTCGACCTCCCAGCGGTCCATGTAGTTGTCCTGGAGGAACTGGCCGTACTCGGCGCCCTCGCGGGCCTCTTCGAACGCGAGCGAGAGGACGCCGGCGGTCTCGTCCGGGACGTCGGCGGGGGCGACGATGAAGCGCCGCTGGTCCACGACCACGTCGAACCCGGCCTCGACGGCGGTCGGCACGTCCTGGAGGAACGGGCTGCGCTCCTCGGAGAACACCGCGATCGGGCGCAGTTCACCGGCCTCGACCTGCGGCATCGTCTCGGCGAGCGAGGCGGACACGGCGTCGACCTCCTGCCCGAGGAGGGCGGTGACGGCGGAGGCGCCGCCGTCGAACGGCACGTCGGTGGCGTCGATCCCGGCGCCGGTGAACAGCAGCTGCGCCGAGAGCTGCGAGCCGGTGCCGACGCCGGTGGTCGCGTAGTTGACCGAGTCGGCGGCGAGCAGGTCCTCCAGGGTCTGGTACGGCGAGTCGGCGTGCACTACGAGGACGTACGCCTCGTTGGTGAGCGTCGTGATGATCCGCAGGTCGTCGATGATGACCGCCTCCGGGTCGTCGACGGCGAGCGGCGTGATCGCGAACAGCGACTTGACGGCCAGGGCGATCGAGTAGCCGTCGGCCTTGCCCGCCAGCAGCTCTTTGAGGCCGACGGCGCCGTTGGCGCCGGGCTTGTTGGTGACGGCGAGGGACTGGCCCAGGGGCTCTTCGGCGGCCTTGGCGATCGCGCGGCTGATGAGGTCGCCGGACCCGCCCGGGTCGAAGGGCACCATGAAGTCGACGGCTCGCTTCGGGAAGTCGCTCTCCGCCGCGTCGGCGCCGCCCTGGACTTGGCAGGCCGCGAGGGCGGCGAACGGGGAGACGGCGGCCGCGGCGAGCAGCCCGCGTCGGGGGAAGGGGTTCATGCGTTCTCGACTCCTCATTGAGTGTGTTCAGTTCGTAGGGACGGTGTCAGGCCAGGCAGGGGCGCTTCGGGTCGAAGGTCCAGCCGGGGACCAGGTACTGCATGGCCGCGGCGTCGTCGCGCGCGCCGAGGCCGTGCTTGAGGTAGAGCTCGTGCGCGGCCTCGACCTGGTCCAGGTCGAGGTCGACGCCGAGTCCGGGCGCGTCGGGCACCGGGATCCGCCCGTCGCGGATCTGCAAGGGCGCCTTGGTGAGGCGCTGGCCGTCCTGCCAGATCCAGTGGGTGTCGATCGCGGTGATCGCGCCGGGGGCGGCCGCGGCGGCGTGGGTGAACATCGCCAGCGACACGTCGAAGTGGTTGTTGGAATGGGAGCCCCAGGTGAGGCCCCACGCCTCGCAGAGCTGGGCGACGCGCACGGAGCCGGACAGGGTCCAGAAGTGCGGGTCGGCGAGGGGGATGTCGACGGCTCCGGCGCGCACGGCGTGGCCGAGTTCGCGCCAGTCGCAGGCGATCATGTTGGTGGCGGTGGGCATCCCGGTGGCGCGGCGGAACTCGGCCATGACTTCGCGTCCGGAGTACCCGCCCTCGGCTCCGCAGGGGTCCTCGGCGTAGGCAAGAATGCCGCTTAGGTTACGACACAGGGCAATTGCCGCTTCGAGGGACCAGGCCCCATTGGGGTCCAGGGTGATTCTGGCTTCCGGGAACCGCTCGGCGAGCGCGGTGACCGCGGCGGCCTCTTCGGGGCCGGGGAGGACGCCGCCTTTGAGCTTGAAGTCCTTGAAGCCGTAGCGGTCGTAGGCGGCCTCGGCGAGCGCGACGACCGCGCCGGGGGTGAGGGCCTCCTGGTCGCGCAGGCGGAACCAGTCGTCGACGCCTTCGACATCGCTGTCGCCGTCGCGGTACGGCAGGTCGGTCTTCCCCTTGTCGCCGATGAAGAACAGGTACCCGAGGACGGGCACGTGGTCGCGTTGGACGCCGTCGCCGAGCAGGGCCGCGGCCGGGACGTCGAGGAACTTCCCGAGCAGGTCGAGCAGGGCCGCTTCGAGTGCGGTCTCGGCGTGGACGGCGACGCGCTGGTCGAAGGTCTGGCGGCCGCGTCCGGCGGCGTCGCGGTCGGCGAACGTGCGCCTGACGTCGGTGAGGATCGCGTTCCAGGTGCCGATGGGCTTGCCGACCACCAGTGCGCGCGCGTCTCCGATGGTGTCGGCGATGGCCTGCCCGCCGGGGACCTCGCCGACGCCGGTGGCGCCGGAGTCGTCGGTGAGGATCACGAGGTTGCGGGTGAAGAACGGGCCGTGTGCGCCGGACAGGTTGAGCAGCATGGAGTCCCGCCCCGCGACGGGGACGACGCGGAGGCCCGTGACGACGGGGGTGCTCACCGCAGCTCCTCCGGGAGGAGTGCGGCCGGGAAGTCCTGGTAGGCGACGGGGCGCAGGAACCGGTCGATCGCGAGCGTGCCCACGGAGGTGGTGCGGGCGTCGGTGGTCGCGGGGAACGGCCCGCCGTGGACCGTCGCCTCGCCGACCGCGACCCCGGTGGGCCAGCCGCCGTGGACGATCCGCCCGGCGAGCAGTTCGAGCCGCGGCACGAGCCGGGCGGCCTCCTCGGCGTCGCCTGCTCCAGTGTGGATCGTGGCGGTGAGCTGGCCTTCGAGGACGTCGATGATTCGGTGCGTCTCCACCTCCGAGTCGACCGCGACCACGAGCGACGTCGCCCCGAAGATCTCCTCGCGCAAAGCGGGCTCGGCAAGGAACGTGGCGGCGTCGGTGCGGTACAGCGCGGCGGCGGGCTCGCCGGTCCCCTGGGCGACGAGTTCGGTCCCGGGGAGGGCGGCGAGGCGCTCGCGGCCGGTCTCGTAGGCGGCGCGGATGCCGTCGGTGAGCATGGGCTGCGCGGGCGTCTCCGCAAACGATGAGGCGGCGGTCTTGAGGAACGCGTCGAGCCCGTTCCCGGTGCGCGCGAACACGAGTCCGGGGTTCGTGCAGAACTGCCCCGAGCCGAGGACCGCGGACGCGGCGAAGCCGCGGGCGAGCCCTTCGGCGTCGTCGGCGAGCGCGCCGGGCAGGAGGAACACGGGGTTGACGCTCGACATCTCGGCGTATACCGGGATCGGCACGGGCCGCGCGGCGGCGGTCGCGGCGATGGCGAGCCCGGCGGCGCGGGAGCCGGTGAACGCGACGGCCTTGATCCCGGGGTGGGCGACGAGCGCCTGGCCGAGGGTGCGGCCGGGGCCGAACAGGAGCGTGAAGACCCCTTCGGGCAGGCCGTGCTCCTTCAGTGCGTCCCGGATCGCGTCGCCGACGAGGCGCGACGTGTCCGGGTGCGCCTCATGGGCTTTGACGACGACGGGCGCCCCCGCGGCCAGCGCGGCGGCGGTGTCGCCCCCGGCCGCGGAGAACGCCAGCGGGAAGTTGCTGGCGCCGAACACGGCGACCGGCCCGAGCGGCACGTGCCGCAGCCGCAGGTCGGGTTCGCCGGGGGCGGTGCGGGGCCGGTTCCAGGCCGGGTCTTCGAGGAGGCGGGCGAACATGCGGAGCTGGTTGCAGGTGCGGCCGCGCTCGTTCTCGGCGCGGGCGACCGGCAGGTGGGTCTCGCGGTGCACGGTCTCCGGCAGGTCGGGGATGGCTTCGATGCGGTCGGCGATCGAGTCGAGGAACGCGGCGCGGACGCGCGGGGCGGTCTGCCGGTAGGCGGCGAACGCGGCGGTTGCGGCGGCGACGGCCTGGTCGACTTCGGGGAACGTGCTCATGCGGCGGCCTTCCCGATCAGTGCTGCGAGCGCGGCGAGCTCGTCGTCCCGCAGTTCGGTCAATGGCGGTCGGACGGGCCCGGCGCTCCGTCCGACCGCGCGCATCCCGGCCTTGACGATCGAGACGGCATAGCCCTTACCGAGGTTGCGGATCTCCAGGTAAGGGAGGACGAATTCGCGCAGGCGGCGGTAGACCTCGCCGGAGTTCTGGGCGCGCACGTCGTCGTAGAACGCGAGCGCGAATTCGGGGACGAAGTTGAAGATCGCCGAGGAGTAGGTGGTGACCCCGAGCTGGAGGTAGGGAAGCGCGAACGTTTCGGCAGTAGGAAGACCGCCGATGTACAGCAGCCGGTCGCCCAAGGTGGCGTACAGCCGGGTCATGAACTCGATGTCCCCCACGCCGTCCTTGAACCCGATGAGGTTCGGGCAGGCGTCGGCAAGGCGCGCAACGGTGTCGACCCCGTACACCGCGTTCGCGCGGTGGTAGACGATGACGCCGAGCGAAGTGGCGTCGCAGACGGCCTTCACGTGCGCGAACAGCCCGTCCTGCCCGGCCTCGGTCAGATACGGCGGGAACAGCAGCACCGCGTCCGCACCGGCCTCCTCGGCGTCCTTCGCGAAGGCGGCGGCCTGCGCGGTGCCGAGCCCGGCGGGGGCGACGATCGGGACGGCCCCGGCCGATTCCTTCACGGCGGCCCGCACGACCTGCGCGGTCTCCGCGGCGGTCAGCGAGAAGAACTCGCCGGTGCCGCCCGCGGCGAACAGCCCGGCGGCCGGGAACGACGCCAGGTGCGACAGGTTCTCGCGGTACGCGGCCTCGTCGAACGACAGGTCGTCGCGGAAGTGCGTCACCGGGAAGGACAGCAGCCCGGAACCGAGGGCCGTCTGGATCTCCGCGGGGGCGAATCGGGTCATTCGGGGGGAACTCCTGTGGTCGTAGGGATGGGACGACACTAGAAGCAGTTCCCATACCCGTCAAACACCGTTTGGACATCACCCGATACCTTCAGGGCATGACCGAAGGCAGTTACACCCTCGACCAGCTCCGCGGCTTCGTCGCCGTCGCCGAAGAGGGCCATTTCGGGCGCGCGGCCACCCGCCTCCACATGACCCAGCCGCCCCTGAGCCGCCAGGTCCAGCGCCTGGAGCGGACGATCGGCTTCGAACTGTTCACCCGCAACTCAACCGGCGCCGACCTCACTCCCGCAGGCCGCGTGTTCCTGGAAGAAGCCCGCCGCCTCCTGACTTCCGCCGACATGGCCCCGCTGCGAGCCCGCCGAGTAGCGGCGGGAACGGCCGGAACGATCAGGATCGGCTTCACGGCCGTCTCCGCGCTCACGGTCCTCGGCGAGTGGATCAAAACGGCAGCCGCGGAACTCCCCGAAGTCGACCTGGTCCTCAGCGAGATGGTCACCCACGCCCAACTCGACGCGCTCCTCGCCGGAGAGATCGAAGTGGGCCTGGTCCGCCAGGTCCCCCGCTCAGAAATCCTCGACGCCCGCTTGGTCTCCACGGACACCCTGGTCCTGGCGGCCCCGAAGGAGCACCCGCTCACCCGCCTCGGCCGCGCCCCCGCGCTCGCCGACATCGCCGAGCACGACGTGGTGACCTACTCCCCCAGCGAGGCCTGGTACTTCTACGAGCTCGTGGTCGCGGCCTTCCGCAACGCGAACGTCAAGCCCCGCTACGTCCAGCACATCAGCCAGGTCCACACCGTCGCCGCCGTCGTCAACGCCGGCCTCGGAGTCGCCCTCGTCCCCAGCTCCGCCGCGACCCTCGCCCTCCCCAACCTCGAATTCCTCACCATCCCGGACATGCCCCGCGACACCGTGGAACTCTTCTGCACCTGGAGAACAGCCCACACCAACCCCGCGCTGGCCGCCCTCCTCGACCGCGTTTGAGCACACAATCCGCGAACCGACCATCCCCTTCAGCGAGACCGCCATCGATGCCGTTGGTGTGCGATCCTCATGTAGCTCAGATTGCCGAACGAGGGGCGAATGATGTGGACTTCTTGATTGCGACATGGCGTCGAGTGCGGCCCTGGATCTCGGCTATGGCGGTGTGCGCCATGATTATGTACGGCTACTACCTTGCCGGTGACCGTGAGCCGGATGCGATCGCGAGGGGGACCTGGGGCACTGCTCTGGTCGGAGTCCCCTCGCTCGCCGTGCTTTGGATTCTCGATCGGAGCGTTCAGGCCATCGAGACTCGGCGAAAGGCCCGCCGAGACACATGAGGTTCATCGCCGAACATGCCCTTGCGCTAGGGCTGACCCTCACCGGTGCATGCATCGCATTCGCGATCGCGCGGTTCCTCTTCTACCCGCGGGGATCGAAGAAACTCATCGCCGACATCTTGATAGTCGCGTTCCTCTTCCTCGCCACCACCTTCTGGTTCGTGGTCAACCGTGACTACATCGTCGAGCACGACACCACCTTCGCGGATCTCGTCGAGGAACCGCGAACTTCCGTGCCGCCCCAGACTGGTACCGAGGAGTGAAAAGCCGCGTTCAGCGAGTTCGCACTGCTCTGGCCTGAGGGAGAAGCGCTCCAGACCGAACGGCCAGAGAATCTGATCAGCTTCGACCCCGAGACCGGCGGCTACTACGCGGGTGAGGGGACGGCGGAAGGTGCAACCCTCTTCGCCGCCATCGGCTTCGAAGGCGACGAGGTCGACTGGTTCACCTGTCATGCGGTCGGGTCCGCACCGCAACCACCGAGGACTTCCTCAACACCTGCTGGACCGCTGCGGCGGTCACCGGCGCCGACCAGGCCGCAGGCGCCGAGTGGTTCGCATCGGTGCTTGAGCCCGGAGCGGGCGAGCCGAACCAGATCATGCAGGGCAGCGAAACCGTCTGCCCCGCCGAGCTGCTCGCAACCTCGCTGAGCTCGGCTGAGACCTATCTCAACATGCAGTTCAGCATTACTCCTGCGCCGGACTGCTGAGGAGCTTAAGTCGGTGAAGTCGAACTCGCCGTCTTTGGCCCCGGCGAGGAAAGCGGTCCATTCGGCGCGGGTGTACACGATCACCGACCCCTCGGGGTGCCGCGAGTGCCGCACCGCGACCCGGCCAGAGCCGTCAGCCAGAGGACCGGCCTCCACACACTGCCCGCCGTTGTCGGAGCTGCGGGTACTGGTGCGCCAAGGGATTCCAGCCAGCTCCGATGCCGAGAGCTGCTGATCGGTGCTCATCAAGACTCCTTCAAGCGGTTCGCGATCATTTGCCGGGATCGCTTGGGGCTGAGCGCCTGGCTATCCAGATCATTCCACACATCGCTGAACCGCTGGACGGTCGGTTCTTCGATGAACAGCGGCCCACCGAGGGTGTCGATGTAGGCGACTGGCGTGTAGGGCTCGGGCAGCTCGAACAGGGTGAAGGTTCCTTGATGCCCGGCATGCGGCGCCCGGTCGACCGGCATGATCCGCACCTCGATGTTGTCGCGTTCGCTCTGCTCGATCAGGTGCTCCAGTTGTGCACGCCAGATTGCGGCGCCGCCGATCGGCCGGTTGAGCACATACTCTTCCAGGATCACCGCGAAGCTCGGTCCACCATCGTCTGAGAGCACTCGCTGGCGATCGATTCTGAGGTCGACCCATCGTTCGATTTGGTCTTCGCTCGCCTTCCGCTCGTCCACGTTCCGGATCAGCGCCTCGGCATAGGCGCGGGTCTGGAGGAGGCCGTGGACGACCATGACCTGATAGGCGCAGATCCGGTCCGCGCGGCTTTCGAGCCACGGGAGGTTGATGAATTCTTCTCCCAGGTCGTCGCGATGCTGATCCCACCAGCCCTTCTGCCACGAGTCTTTGCATATCTGCTCGAAGCCCTCGCGCTCCTTCCGATCCGACACGCCGTAGAGGGAGAGCAGGGCCTGCAGGTCGATAAGGCGGATCGGGAACTCACCGTTCTCGTATCGGCTGATAGTGCTCGCATCCCGCTGGAGGTATTCGCCGACCGCTTTGAGCGGGAGTTTCTTGGAGTTCCGGAGCTCGCGCAGCTTCTCGCCGAGCCACTGCGAGCGAAGGCTCGGTCCGGGGTTGGATACGCCTGCCATTTCGCCTCCATCGTTCTGTCGGGTGATCGACAGAAACTTCGCGGCTCGTCGCGCCACGCAATCTTGATTCACTCACAACCGTGTGCCATGATACCAACTAGGCGTGAGAAGTCGATCACCGGATTCTGGTGACAGGGTTCGCGGAAGCGGGCATTTCGCGTCTTCCACCGAAAGCAGCCGGGGCGGGTCGAATGGCCTAGGAAACCTGTCCCGCCCCGGCCTAACAGACAGCGGAGGTTGATCCGTGTCCACATCTATTGTCGCGCACGCGCCCGACAATCCCAACCATGATCGGCGCGGGGCCGACCCGCTCGTGCGAGGGATCTTCGGCGACCGGCAGAACCAGTTCACCGTCCGGGCCTCCAGCGCCACCGCTCCGGACTCGTTCCAGGTGTCGGTCGCCGAGAACCCGGCCAATCTCGTGCTCATCGTGTCCGGGCTCAACACCGGGCACCTCCACGCCACCTGGGGGCAGGGCTGGCGGGGCTTCGCCCCCGACTGGAAGGCCTGGTTCGAGGACTCGGCCTTCGGCGTGTTCTACAACGGCCGCGCCATCGACAACCGGCCCCGGCCCGAAGGGCGGGTGCGGTTCTGTGACGGCTAGATCCCCCGAGACCGAGTCCCACCCGGACTCCGACGGGTGGCTCGGGGACTTCCGCCGCGGCCCGGCGGTGTTCGCCCTTTACCGGGAGACCACCTACGCACTGGGTCCTGCCGAGTACCGGATCGAATGCAACGACGGCGTCGGGCCCAAAGCGATCTGCCGGTTCGTCGACGAACCCGAGCCGGTGCCCGAATGGGTCCCCGGCTGGGCGGGCGATCCGTGGTGCCCATGGATCCTCGAACAGGCCCGGCGACTCATCGCCGCACCAGAGAACACCTGAACACGGATCGGCGGGGCGGCCCTTCGGGCCGCCCCGCCGATTGCGTTCGCTTGTCCTACATGAGGAAGGAGTCGACCGCCAGCGCCAGGAACAGAAGCGTCAGGTAGCTGGTGGACCAGTGGAAGAGGCGCATGGGCTTGGGGTCCTCGCCGCGGTTGACGCGGCCCAGGAGCTTGTGGCACTCCCAGACGAACATGCCGCCCGCGACGACGGCGACCGTGCCGTAGAGCCAGGTGGCGCCGAGGGGGACGGCGATGAGGGAGACGGCGAGCATGGCCCAGCCGTAGACGACGGACTCGACGGCGACGCGCTTCGCCGGGGCGACGACCGGGAGCATCGGGATGCCGGCGGCGGCGTAGTCGTCCTTGAACTTCATGGCGAGGACGTAGAAGTGCGGGGGCTGCCAGAGGAAGACCACCGCGAAGAGGATCCAGGCCATCCAGGACATGTGCCCGGTGACCGCGGCCCAGCCGATGAGCACGGGGGCCGCGCCGCACGCGCCGCCCCAGACCGTGTTGTACGGGGTGGTCCGCTTGAGCCAGATCGTGTAGACGACGTCGTAGTAGACGATCGCGCCGAAGGTGAGGAGCGCGGCGAGCCAGTTGACGAGCAGGCCCATGCCGAGGACCGCCACCGCGCCGATGACGAGGCCGAAGACCAGGGCGTTGCGCGGCTCGATCTGGTGCTTGGCGAGGGGGCGCCGCGAGGTGCGGGCCATGAGCTGGTCGATGTCGCGGTCGATGTAGCAGTTGATCGCGTTGGCCGACCCGGCGGCGAGCGCGCCGCCGATGAGGGTCGCGAGGACCGCGGTCAGCGACGGGAGCGCGTCGAACTCCATCCGGGCCGCGACGAGCATCGCGGGGATGGTGGTGATGAGGAGCAGCTCCACGATGCGGGGCTTCGTCAGCGACACGTACGCGCCGACGATCGTCTTCCAGCCGGGCCGGGCCGCCGCGGCGGCTTCGGGGTCGGGCAGTGAGATGCGCTTGCGGGCGGGCCGGGGGGTGTCGGCGACGGCCTGGGTCGGGTCCTCGTTCATCACGGCCCACCATACGGGCGGTGAGGTTGTGACCCGGCCGCGGGTCACGGGCCCCTAGCAGGCGCTTTCCAATGCGAGGACTGCTCGTGGGCGGGTTCACAACGAGCGGAATTCCGCCTCCCGAGAGAGTGCGCATAAAGTTCACCGCGTGTAGGTAGGGTCAGAAGACACACGTCAAGGGCCCAAATACGACGAGTACCAAGGAGTATCGCAGTGGCACAGTTCGAGTGGACCGAACTCGATCAGAAGGCGGTCGACACCGCCCGGCTGCTCGCCGCCGACGCCGTCCAGAAGGCCGGCAACGGCCACCCCGGCACCGCGATGAGCCTCGCCCCCGTGGCGCACACGCTGTTCCAGAAGGTCATGCGGCATGACCCGAGCGACCCGCACTGGGAGGGCCGCGACCGCTTCGTGCTCTCCTGCGGCCACTCCAGCCTGACGCTGTACGTGCAGCTGTACCTGGCCGGGTACGGCTTGGAACTGGACGACCTGAAGAGCCTGCGCCAGTGGGGTTCCCTCACCCCCGGCCACCCCGAGGTGGGCCACACCGCCGGCGTCGAGACCACCACCGGTCCGCTCGGCCAGGGCCTGGCCACCGCGGTCGGCATGGCGATGGCGGCCCGCCGCGAGCGCGGCCTGTTCGACCCCGAGCCCGAGCAGGGCGAGAGCCTGTTCGACCACTTCGTGTACGTCATCGCCTCCGACGGCGACATCGAGGAGGGCGTCACGCACGAGGCCTCCTCGATCGCGGGCGTGCAGGAGCTGGGCAACCTGGTCGTCATCTACGACGACAACGAGATCTCCATCGAGGACGACACCCGCATCGCCCTCGGCGAGGACGTCGCCCAGCGCTACGAGGCCTACGGCTGGCACGTGCAGCACGTCGACTGGCGCGACGGCGACGGCTACAAGGAGGACCCGAAGGCCCTCTTCGAGGCCATCGAGAAGGCCAAGGCCGTCACCGACAAGCCGTCCTTCATCCGCCTGAAGACCATCATCGGCTGGCCCGCGCCGAAGAAGCAGAACTCGTACGCCGCGCACGGGTCCGCGCTCGGCGCCGACGAGATCGCCGCGACCAAGGAGATCCTCGGCTTCCCCGCCGACGAGTCCTTCTACGTCGAGGACGCCGTGCTCGCGCACACCCGCGAGGCCGTCGCCCGCGGGCGCGAGGAGCACTCGGCCTGGCGCACCGACTTCAACAACTGGGGCGCCGCGAACCCCGACCGCAAGGCCCTGCACGACCGCCTGTGGGCGGGCGAGTTCCCCGAGGGCTTCGAGGACGCGTTCCCCGAGTTCGAGCCGTCCGCGAAGGGCGTCGCCACCCGGTCCGCGTCCGGCAAGGTCCTCTCGGCGCTCGCGCCGGTCCTGCCGGAGCTGTGGGGCGGCTCGGCCGACCTCGCCGGCTCCAACAACACCACGATGGACGGCGAGCCGTCGTTCCTGCCGCTGAGCCGCCAGACCAAGGCGTACCCGGGCAACCCGTACGGCCGGACCCTCCACTTCGGCATCCGCGAGTTCGCGATGGGCACGATCCTCAACGGCATCAAGCTCCACGGCCCGACCCGCCCGTACGGCGGCACGTTCCTCGTGTTCTCCGACTACATGCGCGGCGCGGTGCGCCTGGCGGCCCTCATGAAGACCCCGGTCGTGTACGTGTGGACGCACGACTCGATCGGCCTCGGCGAGGACGGCCCGACCCACCAGCCCGTCGAGCACCTCGCGGCCCTCCGCGCGATCCCGGGCCTGGACGTGATCCGCCCCGGCGACGCGAACGAGACCGCCGTGGTCTGGAAGACCCTGCTCCAGAAGCAGGACCGCCCGGCCGCGCTGGCGCTGACCCGCCAGAACATCCCGGTGTGGGACCGCGCGAAGTTCGCTTCGGCCGAGGGCGCCGCGAAGGGCGCGTACACGCTGCTCGACACCGACGGCACCCCCGACGTGATCCTGCTCGGCTCCGGCTCCGAGGTCCAGCTCGCGGTCGAGGCCGCCGAGACCCTCGCGGGCGAGGGCGTCAAGGCCCGCGTGGTCTCCGTCCCGTCCATCGAGTGGTTCGAGGAGCAGGACGACGACTACAAGGAGTCGGTGCTGCCCAAGGCCGTCAAGGCCCGCGTCTCCGTCGAGGCGGGCATCGCCCTCTCGTGGCGCGGCCTCGTGGGTGACGCGGGAGTCAGCGTCTCCCTGGAACACTTCGGTGCCTCCGCGCCGTTCGAGAAGCTGTACGAGGAATTCGGGATCACCGCCGCCGCCGTCGCGGATGCGGCCCGCTCCTCCATCAAGAAGGCACAGCAGTAATACAACTGAACTGAAGCGGATCAAGTACTAGCTGGAAAGCTGGAGGAACCGATGAGCGCGAACGAGAACCTCGCGGGCCTGTCGGCCGCGGGCGTGTCGGTCTGGATCGACGACATCTCCCGGCACCGACTGGAGTCGGGCAACCTGAAGGACCTCATCGCCGGATCTTCGGTGGTGGGCGTGACCTCGAACCCGACCATCTTCGCCACCGCCATCTCCAAGGGAGACGGCTACGACGGGCAGATCGCCGACCTGGCGGTCCGCAAAGTGAGCGTCGAGGAAGCCGCTCGCGCCATCACCACCTACGACATCCGCTGGGCCGCCGACGTCCTGGCCCCGGTCTTCGAGCAGACCGGCGGCCAGGACGGCCGCGTCTCGATCGAGGTCGACCCGCGGCTCGCCCACGACACGAAGGCGACCATCGCGGAGGCCAAGTACCTGTGGTGGGCCGTCGACCGGCCCAACACCATGATCAAGATCCCGGCCACCGAGGCCGGCCTCCCCGCCATCACCGCCGCGATCAGCGCGGGGATCAGCGTCAACGTGACGCTCATCTTCTCCCTGGAGCGGTACCGCGGCGTCATGGACGCCTACATGGCGGGCCTGGAGGGCGCCAAGGCCGCCGGGCACGACCTCTCGCAGATCCGCTCCGTCGCCTCGTTCTTCGTGTCCCGCGTGGACTCCGAGATCGACAAGCGCCTCGACGCGATCGGCACCGACGAGGCCAAGGCCCTCAAGGGCAAGGCCGCGATCGCCAACGCGCGCCTGGCGTACCAGGAGTTCGAGAACGCGTTCGCGTCCCCGCGCTGGGAGGCCCTCGCGGCCGCCGGGGCCGTCCCGCAGCGGCCGCTGTGGGCGTCGACCTCGGTGAAGAACCCCGACTACCGCGACGTCATGTACGTCGAGGACCTCATCGCGCCCGGCACGGTCAACACCATGCCCGAGGGCACCATCCACGACTTCGCCGACCACGGCGAGGTCGAGGCCGACACCATCCGCCCCCACTACGCGGACGCGGCCACGGTGATGCTCCAGCTCGAACGCGTGGGCATCGACTACGCCGACGTCGTCAAGGTCCTGGAGGACGAGGGCGTCGAGAAGTTCATCGTCTCCTGGAACCAGCTCCTGGAGCAGATCGAGTCCAAGCTCGAAACGAGCGGAGAACAGAAGTGAGCGACCCGATGGGCAGAATGGAAGCCGCAGGAGGACTGGCGGTCACCACCGGCGTCGACGTGAACGGCGGCGTCGACCGGCTCAAGAACGACGACGTCCCCGCCAGGCTCGCCGCCAAGGACGCCACCCTGTGGGGCCCCGAGGCCGAAGAGGAGGCGGCGATCCGGCTCGGCTGGGTCGACACGTTCGTCAAGTCCAAGGAACTGGTCGCGCCGCTCGCGAAGCTCCGCGCCGACTTCGCCGAGCAGGGCATCGACCACATCGCCCTGTGCGGCATGGGCGGGTCCTCGCTCGCCCCCGAGGTCATCTCCCGCACCCTCGACCTGGGCATCTCCGTGCTCGACTCCACCGACCCCGGCCAGATCCTGGCCGAGCTCGGCGAGGCCTCGCTGCGCCGCACCGCGGTCGTCGTGTCCTCCAAGTCCGGGTCCACCGTGGAGACCGACTCCCAGCGGCGCGCCTTCGAGGCCGCGTTCAAGGGCGTCGGCGTCGAGGACTTCGCGAGCCGCTTCGTGTTCGTCACCGACCCCGGCTCCGAACTGGAGAAGCTCGCGAACGCGCAGGGCTCGCACCTGTTCCTCGCCGACGCCACCGTGGGCGGGCGCTACTCGGCGCTCACCGCGTTCGGGCTCGTCCCGACCGCGCTCGCGGGCGCTGACATCGCCGAGCTCATCGACCAGGCCGAGACGTTCGCGACCTCGATCACCAGCGACGCCGACAACCCGGCCGTGGTCCTCGGCGCGGTCATCGCCGCGCAGCCGACGATCACCATCGCCGACGACGGCACCGGCATCGTGGGCCTGGGCGACTGGGCCGAGCAGCTCATCGCCGAGTCCCTCGGCAAGGACGGCAAGGGCACCCTCCCGGTCGTCCTCGAAGGCCCGGCCGCGCCCGGCGCCCGCGGCTCCGACCGCGTGTACGCCACCGTCGGCGGGTCCTCCACGGGCCTGCCGCAGTCCGGCTCCTCGCTGGCGATGCCCGACGTCGTGGTCAACGGCCCGCTCGGCGCGCAGTTCCTCGCGTGGGAGCTCGCGACCGCGTACGCCGGGTACCTGATCGGGATCGACCCGTTCAACCAGCCGAACGTGACCGAGTCCAAGGAGAACACCAAGCGCATCCTCGCCGACGGGCTCCCCGACGAGCGCCCGCACGCCGTGGACGGCGCCGTGGAGATCTACGGCTCGCACGCCGACACCGTCGCGGGCGCGCTCGGCGAGGTGCTCACCAACGCCGACAACGCGGACGCGTACATCGCCGTCATGGCCTACCTGGACCGGATCGACGACGCCGAGGTCGCGAAGCTCCGCGCGGGCCTGGCCGAGCGCACCGGCGCGCCCGTCACGTGGGGCTGGGGACCGCGGTTCCTGCACTCCACCGGCCAGTTCCACAAGGGCGGCCGCCAGACCGGCGTGTTCCTCCAGCTCACCGGCGCCGTCGGCGTCGACCTGGAGATCCCCGACCGCGAGTTCACCTTCGCGGGACTCCAGGCCGCGCAGGCCGCCGGGGACCGCCAGGCCCTCGCCTCCCGCGAGCGCCCGGTCGTGCGCCTGCACCTGACCGACCGCAAGCGCGGCATCAACCAGCTCGTGCACGCCCTGAGGGAGCTGAGCTAGATGGGTGACCACGTACTCGCCAACCCGCTGCGCGACCCCGCCGACCGGCGCCTGCCGCGCATCCCCGAGCCGTGCGCCCTGGTGATCTTCGGCGTCACCGGCGACCTCGCCAAGAAGAAGCTCATCCCGGCGATCTACGACCTCGCCAACCGGGGCCTGCTCCCGGCGTCGTTCGTGATCGTCGGCTTCGCCCGCCGCGACTGGGGCGACGAGACCTTCGAGGAGATGTCCCGCGAGGCCGCCAAGTCCCACGCGCGCACCCCGTGGCGCGAGGAGGTGTGGGCGCGCCTGTCCGGCAACTTCAAGTTCGTGCAGGGCGCGTTCGACGACGACGAGGCGTTCGACGCGCTCGACGCCACCGTCGACGAGCTGCGCATCACGCACGGCATCGTCGGCAACGCCGCGTTCTACTTCTCGATCCCGCCGCTCGCGTTCCCCACGGTCCTCAAGCAGCTCAAGCGGACCGGCATGTCCGACAACCGCCAGGACCGCGGCGGCTGGCGCCGCGTCGTCGTCGAGAAGCCCTTCGGCGAGGACCGCGAGTCCGCGAAGGAGCTCAACCAGCTCGTCGACGACGTGTTCACCGCCGAGGACGTGTTCCGCATCGACCACTACCTCGGCAAGGAGACGGTGCAGAACATCTTCGCGCTGCGCTTCGCGAACGCCATGTTCGAGCCGATCTGGAACTCCAACTACGTCGACCACGTGCAGATCACCATGGCCGAGGACGTCGGCATCGGCACCCGCGCCGGGTTCTACGACGACAACGGCGCCGCCCGCGACGTCCTCCAGAACCACGTCCTCCAGCTCCTCGCCATCGCGGCCATGGAGCAGCCCAACGGGTTCGAGGCCGAGGAGATCCGCACCGAGAAGCTGAAGGTCCTGCGGGCCATCAAGCTCCACGACGACCTGGAGTCCACCGCGATCCGCGGCCAGTACACCGACGGCTGGGTGCAGGGCCGCCCCGTCAAGGGCTACCTGTCCGAGGAGAACATCCCGCAGACCTCCACCACGGAGACCTACGCGGCGGTGCAGCTCGGCATCCAGAACCGGCGCTGGAACGGCGTCCCGTTCTACCTGCGCACCGGGAAGCGCCTCCCCAAGCGGGTCACCGAGATCGCGGTGGTCTTCAAGGAGGCCCCGCACATGCCGTTCGCCGACTACGACACCAAGACGCTCGGCAACAACCAGCTCGTGATCCGCGTGCAACCCGACGAGGGCATCACCGTCAAGTTCGGGTCGAAGGTCCCGGGCACCGGCATGGAGCTGCGGGACATCTCGATGGGCTTCGGCTACGGCGAGACGTTCACCGAGTCCAGCCCCGAGGCGTACGAGCGGCTCATCCTGGACGTGCTCCTGGGCGACAAGACGCTGTTCCCCGACGCGCAGGAAGTCGACGCGTCGTGGGCGGTCATCGACCCGCTCGAAGCGTACTGGCAGTCCACGAAGCCCGAGCCGTACGAGTCCGGCACGTGGGGCCCCGCCGGGGCCGACCTGATGCTCCAGTCCTCCGGCCGCCGCTGGCGCCGGGCGTAGAAGGGTCCTGACATGCATCTGAAGGACACCACCACCGGCGACATCATGAAGGCCCTGGAGAAGCAGCTCCACGAGACCGGCGGCGGCGCCTCCGGCCTGGCCCTCAACCTGGTCGCCCTGACCACCGAGGACGAGCGCGAGGAGGTCGAGAAGGCCGCCTCGTTCGCCGCGCAGGAGCACCCGTACCGGCTGATCCTCGCGATCCCCCGGGACGTGGACGCGCCCGAGCCGCGCATCGACGCCGAAGTGACCGTAGGGGAACGGCTCGGGTCCGCCGAGGCGATCATCCTGCGCCTCGACGGCCCGGCCGCCGCGCACCTGACCTCGATCGTGCTGCCGATGCTCGCACCGGACGTGCCGGTCGTGACCTGGTGGCTGCTCGACCCGGTCCGCTACGGCCTGGAGCACGAGCTGCGCTCGTTCGCCGACCGCCGCATCACCTACTCGGCCCGCGCGGCCGACCCGGTGCAGTCGCTCTACCGCCGCGCCGAGTCCTACGCCGCGGGCGACACCGACATCTGCTGGACCCGCATCAGCCTGTGGCGCTCGCTCATCGCCAGCGCCTTCGACGGGGTCACGCAGTCGGTCGAGAAGATCACCATCAAGGCCGACGACGGCGACCCGTCGGCGCAGCTCATGGCCGCGTGGCTGCACACGCGCCTGGGCGTCGCGCCCGACGTGGTCGACACCGAGGTCGAGCGCAACTCCGAGCACCTGCCCGCGATCGCCTCCGTGGCGTTCACGATGGCCGGCGGGGAGACGATGGAGGTCGAGCGGAAGTCCGACGGGACCACGGTCCTGCGCCAGGCGGGGCTCCCGAAGCGCCGCCAGACGCTCCAGGGCCGGACCCTGGGCCAGCTGCTCGCCGAGGAGCTGCGGCACATCGACCCCGACACCGCGTACCGGCGGGTCCTGGACACGTTCCAGGAGCAGTACGCGGCGGAGCACGCGGTATGAGCCGCTCGGGCGCGGTGATCGTCCACGAGGGCGCCGAGGTGCTCGCGGAGGCGGTCGCGTCGCGGCTCATCAACCGGCTCGCCGACGTGCAGGCGCAGCGGGGCGAGGCGTCGATCGCGCTGACCGGGGGCCGCATCGCGGCGCGCGTGTACCAGTACGTGCTGGAGTCGGAGATCCGCTCGGTCGTGGACTGGTCGAAGGTCGACTTCTGGTGGGGCGACGAGCGGTTCCTGCCCTCGGGCGACCCGGAGCGGAACGAGACCCAGGCGCGCGCGGCGTTCCTGGACAAGCTCCTGATCGATCCCGAGCGGGTGCATCCGATGGCCGCTTCGGACGTGGTGGACACGCCCGAGGAGGCGGCGGCGCTGTACGCGGCCGAGCTGGAGGCCGCTTCCGGCGGTTCCGGTCTGCCCGCGTTCGACCTGCTGCTCTTGGGGATCGGCGAGGACGGCCACGTCGCGTCGCTGTTCCCGGGCAACCCGGCGCTCGACGCCGAGGGCGCGGCCGTGGGGGTGCGCAACTCCCCCAAGCCGCCGCCCGAGCGCGTCTCGCTGACGCTGGAGGCGATCAACGCCGCTTACACGGTGTGGATCATCGCTTCGGGCGAGGGCAAGGCGGCGGCCGTGGACGAGGCCCTGTCGGAGGGCGAGCTCCCGGCGGGCCGCGTGCAGGCCCAGGGCCACACGCGCTGGCTCGTCGACAAGGACGCGGCGGCGCAGCTGAAGCACCTGGAGTTCTAGCGCAAGCGTAAGGGCCCGGATCGTGCATCCTATAGGAAATAGGATGCACGATCCGGGCCCTCGGTCTGTTCGGCCTCCCTTGCGGGCGCTGTCGCGCTGGGGTGGTGGGACCCTGTCAGCGGTGCGCGGCCGGCGCTCCGATCACCCAACCTAGTGACGGGCGGTCTGGTGCGGGGTGGTTCAGAAGAGGGATCGTTCGCCGCGGGCGGCGGCCCTGGCGGCGAGCGCTTCGGCGAGGAGGTCTTCGGCCTCCTCTTCGCTGCGGCGCTCGCGTACGTAGTTCAGATGGGTCTTGTACGGCTTGACGGTTCGCTGTTCCGGGGGATTGTCCTGGTCGGGGCCGGCGGGCCAGCCGCAGCAGGTGCAGTCCCATTCCTGCGGTACTTCCACGTACAGTGCGAATTGCAGTACGGTCTCGTGTCCTTTGGCGCACCAGTACTTGATGTTCTGCCGGGGCACCGGCTCGCCGCGCTCGGTGTGGAGACCGGGGATGGCGCCGATGCGGGTGCCGCGGATGGCGTGTCCGTTGGACATATGTGTGATCGCTCCTCACAGACAGGGGATCTACTGTGGATGTAGACCGGGCGCGACCACGGTTGCGGAGCGTCAGCGGGAGGAAGACCGTGACTCCCCGAGGGCGTGGCCGTGGAGTCACCGGCCGGAGCGGCTGGGGCACCGCCCTGAGCAATTCTATGACGTAACCCACACAGTGGCAAGATGTCATGTATGGGGGTTGTGCGACGGCGCGGCGAGCACCGATTGCACCGTCGCGTCGACGATGCGGGCGGCGTCGGCGGTCGCGATGCGGCCCCCGCGATGCTCTTCGGCGGCGCCGTGGAGCACGTACTGGACGACGTTCACGAGCCAGTCGACGGGCAGGTCGGTCCGGAACACGCCTTGATCGCGGCCGCGGCGCACGAGTTCGGCGACGCGGTCACCGGCGCCGCCGTGGAGTTCGCGGATGCGCCCGGCCGGGAGGACGCCTTGGGCGGAGGCGAGCAGGGCGGCCGATTCGGCGACGAGCTCCCAGCTTGAGGCGAGGAGCCTGCTGAGCGCGTCGCGGGCGTCGCCGCTCAGGTCCACCGCGGAGAGGGTCGCCTCGCCCGCTTCGAGGACCGCGACGAGTGCGGCCTCGACGAGGTCGGCGCGGGTCTTGAAGTGGCCGTAGAGGGTCATGCGCCCGACGCCCGCGGCTTCGGCGATGGCGTCGATGGTCGCGTCGGGGTCGCGGCTGAGCAGGTCGCGGGCGGCGGCGGTGATGCGGGCGATGCTGCGTTCGGCGTCGGCCCTGCGGCGCGGGCGGGTGCTCGTCATGGCACCAGCCTATCTCGTACGGGAATATACGAGATAAGCTCCCGGTTGTAACTCGTACTTCCTCATACGATTTAACGGAGACCCGTCAATGGACACCGACCAGACCACGCCCGAACAGGAGCACCGCCACCCCGCGCGATGGCGGATCCTCGCGTTCCTCGGCATCGCGCAGCTCATGCTCATCCTCGACGTCACCGTCGTCGCGATCGCCTTGCCGCACATCGATACCCAGCTCGACATGAGCCGCCAGGCCCTCACCTGGACCGTCAGCGCCTACACGCTCGCCTTCGGCGGCCTCATGCTCCTCGGCGGCCGGCTCGCCGACCTCGTCGGCGCCAAGCGCGTCGTCATCGCCGGACTCGTGGTCTTCACCGCGGCGTCGCTGGTCACCGGCCTCGCCGAAACCTCGGCGATGCTCCTCGGCGGGCGCGTGGCCCAAGGCGTGGGCGCGGCGCTCCTGTCGCCCGCGGCGCTCTCGCTCGTGGTGCGGCTCTTCGAAGGCGACGAGCGGAACAAGGCTCTCGGCGTCTGGTCCGCCCTCGGCGGCGGCGGCGCGGCCCTCGGCCTGCTCCTCGGCGGCGTCCTCACCGCCGGACCCGGCTGGCCCTGGGTCTTCTTCGTCAACGTGCCGATCGGCCTGGTCGTGCTCGTCGCCTTGGCCGCCATGGTCCCCGCACAGGGCCCCGCCCCGTACGGCGCCCGGCTCGACGTCCTCGGCGCGCTCCTGGTCACCGCGTCCTCCGGCGCCCTGATCTACGCGCTCATCAACGCGGGCGACGCCGGATGGCTCTCCCCCGCCACCGGCTGGCTGGTCCTTGCGGCCGTCGCGGGCTACGCGCTGTTCGCACTGTGGCAGCGCAAGTCGAGCGCGCCGCTGATGGACCTCGCGCTGCTGCTCCGGCGGCCGGTCGCCACCGGGACGTTCCTCATCCTCATGGCGACGGTCCTCATGATCGCCGTGTTCTTCCTGGGCACCTTCTACTTCCAGCACGCCCTCGGCTACGGCGCCCTGCGCACCGGCCTCCAGTTCCTGCCCGTCGCCCTCGCGACCATGGTGGGTGCCAACCTCACCGGCCGCACGATCGCGAAGCTCGGATCCCGCCCGCTCGCGGTCGCGGGCCTCGTCGTCGCGGCAGCGGGCCTGGCCGTTCCGGCGCTGTGGCTCAACCCGGTCGCGGCGACGATCGGCGTGGCCGTGGCGGGCGCCGGAACGGGCGCCCTGTACGTGGTCGCCTCTGCGACCGCCCTCGGCCAGGTCGCCCCCCACGAGTCCGGGATCGCCTCGGGCCTGGTGAGCACCTTCCACGAGTTCGGCGCCTCCTTGGGCGTCGCGATCGTCTCCAGCGCCGCAGCCGCCGCCATCGCGGGAAACTCGCTCGACGGGTTCACCAACGGCTTCATCGTGATCGCAGTCGCCGCGGCCGTCGGCGCCGTGATCGCCGCACTCCTGACGCCCCGCAAGTAGATGAGAGAAGGTAGACGCATGCAGACCGCAAGGCAATGGCAGCTCGCCCGCCGCCCGCAAGGGGCCGCGACCGCCGAGGACTTCGCCCTCGTCGAGGTGACCGTCCCCCGACCCGGCCCCGGGCAGGTGGTCGTGCGCAACACCCGCCTGTCCGTGGACCCGTACATGCGAGGACGCATGGACGACAAGCCCTCCTACATCGCCCCGTTCGAGCTGCACAGTCCCCTGGAGGGCGCCGCGGTCGGCGTGGTGACCGAGTCCCGCGCCGACGGCTTCAAGCCGGGCCAGGTCGTGGAGCACTTCGCGGGCCTGCGCGAAGTGTCGGTGCTCGACGCGGCGGCGGTCTCCCCCGTATCGCTCGACGGGCACGAGCCCGAGACGTTCCTGGGCCCGCTCGGCACCACCGGGTTCACCGCCTGGCTGGGCACCACGGAGATCGCGCCGGTCCGCGAGGGCGACACGGTGTTCGTGACGGGCGCGGCCGGGGCCGTCGGGGGCCTGGCCGGGCAGATCGCGCGGCTCCGCGGGGCCGCGCGCGTCATCGGCAGCGCCTCCGGAGCCAAGGTCGAATACCTGGTGGACGAGCTCGGCTACGACGCCGCGTTCGACTACCGCGGCACCGATCCCGCGGAGGAGCTGTCGCGGCTCGCACCCGACGGCCTCGACATGGTCTTCGACAACGTCGGCGGCCCGCAACTGGAGGCCGCCCTCGGGCGGTTGCGGCTCGGGGCCCGGATCGCCTTGTGCGGCATGGCAAGCCAGTACGACGGCCGTGAGCCCTACGGGATCACGAACCTGTTCGAGCTGACCAAGCAGCGCGCCACCGCGCGCGGTTTCATCGTCAGCGACCACTACGACCAGCTCGCGCAGTTCCGCGAGGAGGTCGGCGGCTGGCTGCACGACGGGCGGCTGTCGTACCGCGAATCGGTATTCGAGGGCATCGAGAGCGTCCCCGAGGCGTTCCTCGGCATGCTGCGAAGCGGCGCGCCGACCTCGGGCAAGGTCATCGTGCGCCTAGAGGGATGAGCACCCCGGTCCCGCTGCCGCCCAGCGGAAAGCGTCGGCCTCCGCCCAGGGACACCCCGAGCACCGGGCGGAGGCCGTGCGGCCGGATCAGGCGGGAACGAGGCGGTCTTGAGCGCCCGGTCGGCGCTCAGGGGAGATGACGCACTCGCCGCACCGGTGCTCGCCGCCGAGGTCGGGGGCGACGCCCCAGCCCTCCGCTTCGGCGGCCGAGCACAGCACCGGCCAACTGAAGTACGAGTCGTCGCCGCAGCGGAACAGGGCTCCGCACCCGTCGCAGGACAGCTCGTACTCGACACCGCCGTCAAGGCGGTCGTGACAGGCTCCGCTCATGTCATATGCCTCCAAACCGGGGCGCGTCCGGCCGTGGCCCGGGGCGCCCCGGATCTCCAGATGCCGCGGCGGGCGCGGCTACTGCTCGATCTCGCGCTTGCCGGTGCCGATCAGCACCTTGCGCGGTTTGGCCTCTTCCGCCACCGGGATCCGCAGCGTGAGCACGCCGTCCCGGAAGGACGCCTCGACGTGCTCGGTGTCGAGGGCGTCGCTGAGGAAGATCTGCCGCATGAACACGCCGGTCGGACGCTCGGAGTGGATCACCTCGCGGTCGCCCGCGTCGGCCGCGCGGCGCTCGGCCCGGACGGTGAGGACGTTCCGCTCGACCTCAAGGTCGATGTCGGCCTCCCGGACGCCGGGCAGGTCCAGCTCGACGGTGAAGGAATGCTCCTCCTTCCACGCGTCCATCGGCATCATGAGCTGGGAATCGTTGCGGGACAGGAACTGCTGCGCGAGACGGTCGAGCTCTCGGAACGGGTCCGTACGCATCAGCATCGAAGGTCACCTCCTGGATGAGACCTGAGAACGTAACGACACAAAATTTATAGCGCGCGTTTGAGATTTCGTCAAGCCGTCGGAGAGAGATAAACTGGATTCGTCAGGAGCACAGGCAGCAGGAGGAAATGTGGCACCGGATTCGCGGCCTCTCGACCGACACGCGTCCGACCACGCGGTGTACGGCATCTCGGTGGCGGCCGAGCTGATGAACCTCGCGCCGCAGACGCTGCGCGTCTACGAGGCCCGCGGCCTCATCGAGCCGAGCCGCACCGCCGGCGGCACGCGCCGCTACAGCGACGACGACCTCGGCCGCATCCAGCGGATCGGCGAACTGCTCGCCGGAGGGCTCAACCTCGCCGGGATCAAGCTGGTCCTGGAGATGGAGGTCGAGAACCAGCGCCTGCACTCCGAGCTCGGCGACGTGCGCAAGCGCCTGGAGCGCTACGAGGGCTCCTGAACGCGGCACGAAGGAGGGCCCCGACCGCGGTGCGGTCGGGGCCCTCCTTCGAAGTCTTTGGGGCTCTACACGAGCGTGCGGAGCAGGAGCCCGAAGGCGATGATGCAGGCGAACCAGATGATGCCCACACCGATGGTGATCCGGGTCAGGTTCTTCTCCGCAACGGAGGAGCCCGCCGCCACCGATGACATGCCGCCGCCGAACATGCTCGACAGACCGCCGCCCTTACCCTTGTGCAGCAGCACCATCAGGATAAGAATCGCGCTGGACAGCAGCAGGATGACCAGCAGGGCCCAAGTCAGAACCGTCATCATCAGTGATCGGGTGTCCTCTCAGCAAATCTGGCCCGGTTTGGGGCTTGGGCCACGCACGAGTCTAGCGGAGCAGCGGTTTATCGCCGAATGCGGTGTCCCTGGGTAGCGACAACGCCGTACATAGGTCGCTGGGTAGGGACATTCGATATGCAAGGAGCCGCCGTACGTCGTTGTACGGCGGCCCTGTCTGCGTCCCGCAGTGCTCAGCTCGGGCACTGCGGGCGAAACTTTCTTACGCTCCCGCGTGCTCCGGGAAGCGGACGATCTTGGCGAACTCCTCAGCGTCGAGCGAAGCGCCGCCCACGAGGGCGCCGTCGATGTCGGCCTTGCCCATGATCTGGGCGACGTTGGAGGACTTCACCGAGCCGCCGTAGAGGATGCGGACCCGCTCGGCCACGGCGCCGAACTTCTCGGCCAGGGCCGAGCGCAGGGCACCGATGACCTCCTGGGCGTCTTCGGGGGTGGCCGTGCGGCCCGTCCCGATGGCCCAGACCGGCTCGTACGCGACGACGACCTTGGCGAGCTCTTCCTCGGTGAGCCCGTCGACGGCGGCGATGAGCTGGCTGACCGTGTGCGGGACGTGGTTCCCCGCCTCGCGGACGTCCAGGGCCTCGCCGACGCAGAGGATCGGGCTGATGCCGTTGTTGAGCGCCTGGCGGACCTTCGCGGCCACCAGCTCGTCGGACTCCTCGTGGTACTGGCGGCGCTCGGAGTGGCCCACGGCCACGTACGAGCAGCCCAGCTTCGCGAGCATCGAGCCGGCGATCTCGCCGGTGTACGCGCCCGACGGGTGCGCCGACAGGTCCTGCGCGCCGAAGCCGATGGTCAGCTTGTCGCCGTCGACCAGCGTCTGCACGCTGCGGATGTCGACGAACGGCGGGAGGACGACGGTCTCGACCGCTTCGAGCTGCTCGCGGGTGAGGCTGAAGGCCAGCTTCTGCACCAGCGCGATCGCTTCGAGGTGGTTGAGGTTCATCTTCCAGTTGCCGGCGATGAGCGGCTTGCGGGTCTCAGTCATGTTCACTTCTCCAGTGCGTCCAGGCCGGGGAGCGTCTTGCCCTCAAGGTATTCGAGGGACGCGCCGCCGCCGGTCGAGATGTGGCCGAAGCCGTCCTCGGGCAGGCCGAGGGTGCGGACCGCCGCGGCGGAGTCGCCGCCGCCGACCACGCTGAACGCCTCGGAGTCCACCAGCGCCTGGGCGACGGTCTTCGTGCCCGCGGCGTAGTCGGGGAACTCGAAGACGCCCATGGGGCCGTTCCAGAACACGGTCTTCGCTCCGGCGATCCGCTCGGCGAACAGCTTCGCGGACTCGGGGCCGATGTCGAGGCCCATGCGCTCGGCCGGGATCGCGTCGACGGCCACCGTGAGCGGCTCAGCGTCGGCGGCGAACTCGGCCGCGGTGGTCGTGTCGACCGGCAGCAGCAGTTCGACGCCGAGTTCGGCGGCGCGCTCCAGGTAGGTCTTGCAGGTCTCGATCTGGTCCTTCTCCAGCAGCGACGAGCCGACCTCGTGGCCCTTGGCCGCGAGGAACGTGAACATCATGCCGCCGCCGACGATGAGCGTGTCGACCTTGTCGAGCAGGTTGTCGATGACCGCGAGCTTGTCGGAGACCTTCGCGCCGCCGAGGATGACGACGTACGGCTGCTCGGGCTTGCCGGTGAGCTTCGAGAGGACCTCGACCTCTTTGGCGATGAGCCAGCCCGCGTAGTGCGGGAGGAGCTTCGCGACGTCGTACACGGAGGCGTGCTTGCGGTGGACCGCGCCGAACGCGTCGTCCACGTACAGGTCGCCGAACGCGGAGAGCTGGCCGGCGAACTCGGCCCGCTCGGTGTCGTCCTTGCTGGTCTCGCCCTTGTTGAAGCGCAGGTTCTCCAGCAGGAGGACGTCGCCGTCGCCCTGGGCGACGGCCTTGGCCTCGGCGTCGGTGCCGACCGTGTCGGCCGCGAAGGCGACCTCGCGACCGAGGACCTCGCCGAGGCGCTTGGCCACGGGGGCCAGCGAGAAGGCGGGGTCCGGGGCGCCCTTCGGGCGGCCCAGGTGCGAGCAGACCACGACGCGGGCGCCGGCTTCGGCGAGCGCCTTGATCGTGGGCGCGACGGCGCGGATGCGGCCGTCGTCGGTGATGGTCTTCCCGTCCAGAGGCACGTTGAGGTCGGCGCGTACGAGTACGCGCCGACCGTTGACGCCCTCCTGGAGGAGTTCGTCGAGCGTCTTCATCAGACTGCTAGCCGACCAGCTTGACCAGGTCGACGAGGCGGTTCGAGAAGCCCCACTCGTTGTCGTACCAGCCGAAGACCTTGACCTGGTTGTCGATGACCTTGGTCAGGAGGCCGTCGATGATGCAGGAGTGCGGGTCGGTCTCGATGTCCTTGGAGACGATCGGGTCCTCGGTGTAGTACAGGATGCCCTTGAGCGGGCCCTCGGCGGCGGCCTTGAGCGCGGCGTTCACTTCCTCCTTCGTGGTGGCCTTGGAGGCCTCGAAGGTGAGGTCGGTGATGGAGCCGGTCGGGACCGGGACGCGCAGCGAGTAGCCGTCGAGCTTGCCGTTGAGCTCGGGCAGCACCAGGCCGACGGCCTTGGCGGCGCCGGTCGTGGTGGGCACGACGTTCAGGGCGGCGGCGCGGGCGCGGCGCGGGTCCTTGTGCGGGCCGTCCTGGAGGTTCTGGTCCTGGGTGTAGGCGTGGATCGTGGTCATCAGACCCTTCTCGATGCCCACGGACTCGTTCAGGACCTTCGCCATCGGGGCGAGGCAGTTGGTGGTGCAGGACGCGTTCGAGATGATGTGGTGGTTCTCGGCGTCGTACTTGTCGTGGTTGACGCCCATGACCACGGTCAGGTCCTCGTTCTTCGCCGGGGCGGAGATGATGACCTTCTTGACCGAGCCGCCCAGGTGGGCGGCGGCCTTGGTGCCGTCGGTGAAGAAGCCGGTCGACTCGATGACGACCTCGGCGCCGACCTCGTCCCACGCGATGTTGGCGGGGTCGCGCTCGGCGAACGCCTTGATGGTCTTGCCGTTGACGGTCAGCTCGCCAGCGCCGACCTTGACCTCGTAGGGGAGGCGACCCAGGATCGAGTCGTACTTCAGCAGGTTGCCGATGGTCTCGGCGTCGCCCAGGTCGTTGAAGGCGACGATCTCGATGTCGGCACCGGAGGCGAGAACCGCCCGGAAGAAGTTGCGCCCAATGCGGCCGAAGCCGTTGACGCCAACGCGGATGGTCACGTGCCCATCTCCTCGCTAGAACAGGATCGGATATCTGAATGAGACCGGAGGCGGTCTCGCACGCGATCCGTTCAGCCGAAGAGCGACGGTGGAACAGATCGCTGTTCGGCCACGTCGCCGAGCACTCCTTGACCCTAACCGCTCCGGTTCGCAGACCTTCCGCGGCGGGTTCCCCCGATCATGTCACACCCGGGACGGGGGTGTGACATCGCGGTTAAGCCTAACCCGTGAGCAGGCGGTCGAGGCGGGTACGCCATGCGTCGCGAATCGGGGCGAAGCCGCCCTATGCGACCAGCATTTCCTCTTCGGCGACTACGTCGTCGGGCCCGGGGACGCCGGTCTCCTGGGCGCGTTTCGTCGCCATGTTGATGAGGCGCCGGATCCGGCCCGCGATGGCGTCCTTGGTAAGGGGCGGGTCGGCGAGCGCGCCGAGCTCTTCGAGGGAGGCCTGGCGGTGTTCGAGGCGCAGGCGGCCCGCGGACGCGAGGTGCTCGGGGACGTCGTCGGCGAGCACTTCGAGGGCCCGGGTGACCTTCGCGGCGGCGGCGACGGCGGCGCGCGCGGAGCGGCGCAGGTTCGCGTCGTCGAAGTTCGCGAGCCGGTTGGCGGTGGCGCGGACCTCGCGGCGGACGCGGCGCTCCTCCCAGGTGAGGACGGAGGCGTGGGCGCCGAGGCGGGTGAGCAGCTCGCCGATGGCGTCGCCGTCGCGGATGACGACGCGGTCGACGCCGCGCACGTCGCGGGACTTCGCGGCGATGCCGAGGCGGCGGGCCGCGCCGACGAGCGCGAGCGCGGACTCGGGGCCGGGGCAGGTCACTTCGAGCGAGGAGGACCGGCCGGGCTCGGTGAGCGAGCCGCGGGCGAGGAACGCGCCCCGCCAGGCGGCCTCGGCGCAGCACGGGTAGGCGCCGACGACGTGGTTGGGCAGGCCCCGGACGGGGTAGCCGCGCTGGTCGGTGAGGCCGATCTGCTTGGAGAAGGCCTGGCCGTCGGCCATGACGCGCAGCAGGTAGTGGTTGTTGCGGCGCAGGCCCGCGGCGACGAGGACGTGGATCTCGGACTCGTAGTTGTAGAGCTTGTCGATCATCCGCTTGGCGCGGCGGGCGACGTTCCCGGCGTCGACCTCGGCCTCGACGACCACGTTGCCCTGTCCGACGAGGTGGAGGCCCCCGGCGAACCGGAAGAGCGCGCCGAGTTCGGCGCGCTGGCAGCAGGACTTCGCGACCTCGATGCGACTGAGCTCGTCCTTGACCTCCGCGGTCATCGCCATTCGTTAACCACCATCTTCGACCAGCAGGTTTCCCAATACGGCGGCCAGGGATCCGACGTCGTGCGTGACGCCGTCGGCGGCGAGGTCCGCCGCGACCAACCGGGCCTCCAACGATTGTGCCGCACTGTTCAACGATCCGGGATCGTCGAGGGTTCGGGCGTCGCCTGACACGACGTAGTGAAACCGGACACCTTCAGCGTATCGCCGCAGCGTGTCGACGTGCCCGGCGAGCGTCAGGCCGTCGGTCTCCTTCTCTTCGGAGAGGTTGAGCACCACGATCTTGCGGGCCTTGGAGGCGGCGATGGCCTCGCGCAGCGAGGGCAGGAGCAGGTGCGGGATCACGGAGGTGTACCAGGAACCGGGCCCGAAGACGTGCCAGTCGGCCTCGGCGACCGCTTCGAGGGCCTCGGGGCAGGCGGGGGCGTCGGCGGGCAGGAGGCGCACGTCCGCGACCTGGCCGTCGGCGACCGCGACGTCGTGCTGGCCGACGATCGTGCGGGTCCCGGCGCCTTCGGCGAGGTCCGCCTCGATGTCGAGCGGCGTGCACGACATGGGCAGGACGCGGGCGCGGGAGCCGACGATGCGGCCCGCGGCGGCGACGGCGTCGACGGGGTTGGCGTGCCGTTCGAGCAGCGACAGCAGCACGATGTTGCCGACCGGGTGCCCGGCGAGGAAGTCGTCACCACCGAAGCGGTGCGAGAACAGCTCCGCGGCCTCCGCGCGGGACGGGTCGGCGGTCGCGACGAGGGCCTTGCGCAGGTCCCCGGGCGGCAGGACGGGCCTGGTCGCGCGTATGTCCCCGGAGGAGCCGCCGTCGTCGGCCACGGTGACGACGGCCGTGAGCTCGACGTCGAGCCTCGAAAGCGCGCGCAGCGAGGCCGACAGGCCCCGCCCGCCGCCGAACGCGACCACTTTCTGCATCAGCGGTTACCTCGGATCGGGGGTGTCGGTGGTGCGGTGACGGAGTAACTCGTTCCCGCGGTCCCGGTGGTGGGTGTTCGCGGGGAACCCGGCCGCGTTCAGGCGCTTGGCGATCTCCTCGGAGATGGCGACGCTGCGGTGCTTGCCGCCGGTGCATCCGATGGCGATCGTCATGTACCGCTTGCCTTCCCGCTCGAAGCCCTGGGTGGTGCCGAGCAGGAGCGCCGTGTACGACTCGACGAACTCCTCGGCGCCGTCCTGGCCGAGCACGTACTCGGAGACGTCGGGGTCGGTGCCGGTGTGCTCGCGCAGGGCCGGGACCCAGTACGGGTTGGGAAGGAATCGTACGTCAGCGACGTAATCGGCGTCGCGGGGGATGCCGTACTTGAACCCGAACGACATGCAGGTGAACTGGAGGCGCGGCGACGACGGGGCGAGGAACGCGTCCTCGACGCGGGCGCGCAGCTGGTTCTCGTTCAGGTGCGTCGTGTCGAACAGGGTGTCCGCGGAGCCGCGGGCCGGCTCCAGGAGGCGCCGCTCGGCGGCGATGCCGTCTGCGAGCATCCCGTCCCCCTGGAGCGGGTGGGCCCGGCGGACCTTCTCGAAGCGGCGGATGATGACGTCGTCGTCGGCGTCGACGAACACCAGGTGCGGCTTGAAGCCGCCCTTGCGGAGGTCCTCGATGACGCCCACGAGGTCGGTCATGAACGCGCGCGAGCGCACGTCGAGGACCATCGCGGTCCGGCGGACCTCCTCGCCGCCCGCGGCGGCCAGCTCGGCGGCCTGGCCGACGAGCGACTCCGGGAGGTTGTCGATGACGTAGTAGCCGACGTTCTCCAGTGCGCGGGCCACTGTCGAGCGTCCGCCGCCGGAGATGCCGGTGACGATGACGAGGTCCAATTCGCTGCGGTCGCTCGAACCCGCATGCACTGCTGCCACACCCATAAGTCAAGTATCCCCGAGTTCGTTCCAACCGCCGTGCTGACACGGCCCCGGCCCTGCGGCCGAATTGACAAGCGTATAGCTACCAGAGCCGTCTCAAGAGCCGTTGTCGTCGGGATTACGCAGATGTGTCTGCAAAGCCTCCGCCAGTTTCGGCCCGATACCGGGCACAGCCTCCAAATCGGACAGTTCGGCCTCGCGGATGCGCTTCACGGACCCGAACTGCTTCAGGAGCGCCTTCTTCTTCGACTCCCCCAGGCCCGGCACCGAGTCGAGTGCGGAGGCCGTCATCTTCTTGCGCCTCCTGGTGCGGTGCAGGGAGATCGCGAAGCGGTGGGCCTCGTCGCGGACGCGCTGCATCAGGTACAGGGCCTCGGAGGTGCGCGAGAGGATCACCGGGAACTCCTCGCCGGGCAGCCAGATCTCCTCCAGGCGCTTGGCGAGCCCCGCGAGGTTGATCGTGTCGATCCCCAGCTCCTGGAACACCTGGTCGGCGGCGGCGACCTGCGGCTGGCCGCCGTCGACGACGAGCAGCTGCGGCGGGTAGTGGAAGCCGCGCTTGGGCTCCTCGTCGCCGTCCTCGACAGGCGATCCGGCGGGCTGGTCCCCGAGCTTGGAGAGGCGGCGGCGCAGCGTCTCCTGGAGCGACGCGAGGTCGTCCTTGCGCTCGCCCTTGATGACGAAGCGCCGGTACTCGCTCTTGCGCGGCAGGCCGTCCTCGAACACGACCATCGACGCCACGACGTCCTCGCCCTGGGACTGCGACACGTCGTAGCACTCGATGCGCAGCGGCGCCTCCGGCAGGTCCAGGGCGTCGGCCAGCTCTTCGAGGGCCTTCGAGCGCGACGTCAGGTCACCGGCGCGCTTGAGCTTGTGCCGCTGGAGGTTCTCCAGCGCGTTCTTCTCCACGGTCTCGGCGAGGGCCCGCTTGTCGCCGCGGCGCGGCACGCGCAGGTCGACCTTCGCGCCGCGGCGCTCCGACAGGAGCTCAGCGAGGGCCTCGTGGTCGTTCGGCAGGGCCGGGACCAGGACCTCCTTGGGCACGACCTCGTTCTGCTCGCCGTAGAACTGGAGGCAGAACCGCTCGACGATCCCGGCCAGGTCCACCGGCTCGGCCTTGTCGATGACCCAGCCGCGCTGGCCCCTGATGCGGCCCTTGCGCACATGGAAGACCTGGACGGCCGCTTCGAGCTCGTCGTCGGCGACGGCCATGACGTCGCAGTCGACGTCCTCGGCGAGGACCACGACCTGCTGCTCCAGGACCTTGTCGAGGGCGGCGAGGTCGTCGCGCAGGCGCGCGGCCCGCTCGAATTCGAGGGCCTCGGAGGCCTCCTGCATCTCGGCGAGGAGGCGGCGGCGCACGGGCGCGGTCTCGCCGGACATGAACGCGCAGAAGCCGTTCACGAGTTCGCGGTAGTCCTCGGCGGAGATGCGGCCGACGCACGGCGCGGAGCACTTGCCGATGTCGGCGAGAAGGTTCGGGCGGTTGATCCGGTTGCAGCGCTTGAACTCCGTGTCGGAGCACGTGCGGATCGGGAAGACCCGGGTGAGCAGGTCGAGGGTCTGGCGGATGGCCCACGCGGACCCGAACGGCCCGAAGTAGCGCACCCCTTTGCGGCGGTTGCCGCGCATGACCTGGGCGCGCGGGAACTCCTCCCCCACGGTCACGGCGAGCCACGGGTAGGACTTGTCGTCCTTGAACATGACGTTGAAGCGCGGGTCGTACTCCTTGATCCAGGTCCACTCCAGCTGGAGTGCCTCGACCTCGGTGGCGACCACGGTCCACTCGACGCTCCGCGCGGTGGTCACCATGCGGCGGGTGCGCTCGTGCAGGCGGGTCTCGTCGGCGAAGTACGAGTTCAGGCGGTTCCTGAGGTTCTTCGCCTTGCCGACGTAGATCACGCGCCGGTCGCGGTCCCGGAACCGGTAGACGCCCGGCTGCGTGGGGATCGTGCCGGGGGCGGGACGGTAATCAACTGCCACAACACAAGGCTATATCCCGCCCCCGACACCACCGCCGTTACGGCCTGGCCGCCAGCGCCAGGACCTCCGCGTGGAGGTCGTCGACCAGCGCGCGGTCGATCCCGCGGTTCGCGAACCAGGAGCCGAGGTTCTCGACGTCCCGGCTCAGGAAGTCCATCCCGAGCGGGTTCGCGTAGATGTCGACGACCTGCGGGAGGTCGAGGACGATGAGGCGGCCCTCGTGGACCACCGTGTTGTACGGCGAGAGGTCGCCGTGGGCGAAGCCGAGCTCGGTCATGCGGCGCAGGGCTTCGGCGGCCTGCTCCCACAGGCTCTCGGCCTCGTCCGGCTCGGGCCGGGTCTCGGCGAGCCGGGGCGCGGCGGTGCGGCCGTGCCCGATGAACTCCATGAGGACCTCGGTGCCGTGGACCTGCACGGGGTAGGGCACGGGGACCCCGACCTGGTAGAGGCGCTTGAGCGCGTCGAACTCGGCCGCGGCCCAGCGGCCCGCGGCCTGTTCGAGGCCGAACGTGGTGCGCTTGGCCATGGCGCGGTTGTCGCGGGAGCGCTTGGCGGCGCGCCCGACGGTGTAGTCGCCGGCCCGGTTGAACTGGGTGTGCTCGGCGCTGCGGTAGCGCTTGGAGGCGAGGATCACGGCCCGGTCGGTGCCGGGGAGTGCGCGTTCGACGAGGAACACGTCCGCTTCCTTGCCGGTCTTGAGGACGCCGAGCTCGTAGTCGACGGCCCCGTGGTCGGTGATGACCCAGTCCGGCAGGGGCTCGGGGCCGCGCTGGAGCGGCTCGGAGTCCCACCAGATCGACCATCGGTCCCCGGCCGGGGGGCGGTCGTCGTTCGGGATCTCGTCGAAGACGGTGCGCATCGACTCGTAGCGTTCGCGCTCCTCATCGGAGAAGACTTCGCGGGACCCGCGGTCGCGGCGCTTGGTGGACTGGAAAGAGTCAGAGAATTGCTGCTTGCGAGGCAAGGTGAATGGCTCCTGTGAGGAAGTCCGTCCGCCGCGAAGAGAAGATTAGGAGGCGGCGACGGGAGGTGAACTGGGATTCATGGCGTGGGCGTAGACAACGACAGCCATCAGTAACACCTCCATTCCTCACGAGCCCCGGGGCGATCCGCCTCCGGGCAACGGATGCCAGGTTAGCGGATCGCGCCCGGGGCGCGCAAGTCTTTTATTTGCGGTCCTAGTGGCCTGCGGAGTCGTAGGCGCGCAGGCCCATGCGGAAGACCCAGACGGCGACGGCGGCGGATATGCCCGCGGCGACCGGGGCGGTGGCGATCCACCACGGGTCGAGCCGGCCGGTGAGGATCTGCGCGGGGATGAAGCTGGCGAACGCGAGCGGGAGGCCGAAGGTGAGGACGAGGCGGACCGCGGCGGGGAAGATCGTCAGCGGGAAGCGCATGGCCTCGTTCTGGAGTTCGGTGACCATGAACGCGATGACCGGGGAGCGGCCCTTCATCCAGAAGTTCGCGGCGTTCCCGAGCGTCAGCAGGGAGGCCTGGATCACGATGGCGCACACCATGAGGAGCAGGCCGACGGGGACGGCGGACCAGCCGAGGCCCGCGCCGGTCCAGCCGATGGCGAGCATGACGACGCCGAGGGTGGCCTCGCCGAAGACCTGCATGCCGACGTGCTTGGAGCCGACCTGGACGATGACGGGCGCGGGCCGGGTGATGCGGTAGTCGATGTCGCCTTCGACCACCATCTTCCCGGTGTCCCAGATGCCGTCCCAGAACAGGGCCGTGGAGGACCAGGAGGTGGCGAGGAACCCGGCGAGGACGAGCATCTCGTGGTAGCCCCAGCCGTCGATGGTGTTCACGTTCCCGAACAGGATCGTCAGGAACGCGAACAGCATGATCTGCCAGAACGTGCCCGCGACGGCCATGACCCAGAAGTCGGCCGGGTACTCGCCGATCGAGCGCAGGTAGGCGCCGATCGAGCGGCGGTAGACCCCGAACGCGTGCCGGGGCCCGGAGAGTTCAGCCGCCATGGACGGTCACCTTCTTCACGAGCTGGGACCAGATGAGCCTGCCGAGGACCCACAGGCCGACGGCCCAGGCCGCCTGGGCGGCGAGGAGCCCGAGCGCGCCCGCGGTGCCGACGCGGCCGAGGTAGATCGAGGCGGGCGTGGTGGTGAAGTGGACGAACGGGAGGGACCAGGCGACCCCTTGGAGCCACCCGGGCATGAGCGCGAGCGGCACCATCATCCCCGAGAAGAACGCGAGCATCGTGTCGCGGGCCCACTGGATGCCCAGGTACCGCTGTGTCACGAAGCAGGTCAGGATCGACAGGTACGAGATGCCGAACGCGAGCGGGAAGATGAGCAGGAGGCTCACCGCCGTCAGGGCCGCGGCGAGCGGCGAGACGGGCCCGGCGGGCCGGAACAGCACGACTGCGGCGGCGGTGCCGATGAGCGCGGCGGGGACCGAGGCGAGCATCCCGCCGATGTACTCCCCCGCGCGGGCGCGCTGGAAGTCCACCGGCTTCGTCAGGTCGACGGCCACGAGTCCGTCGAGGATGCGGTTCGCCATCTCCCAGTCGGAGCCGGCCCACGCGAGGGTCGAGGTGAGGAAGCCGATGATGAGGTACGCCTTCATCGCCTGCCAGTCGTAGCCGCCCATCTCGCCGTCGCCGATGAGGTGGTTCCACACGGCGAGGCCGGCCAGGAGCGACCAGCCGCCGAAGACCACCGAGAAGATCCACGTGGACTTGTAGGCGATCTTGCGCTTGAAGGAGATCGTCGCGAGCGCGACGTCGACGCTTGCCATGTGTCAGTGTCCAGACGAGTCGTAGGAGCGCAGCCCGAGGCGGTACACGCCGACCGCCGCGAGGACCGACGCGGCGGCGGCCAGGGGCGGGCCGACGAGCCACCAGGGGCCGAGGTGGCCGGTAAGGACCGCGACGGGCACGAAGTTGACGAACGCGACGGGCAGCACGAACATGGTCACGAGCTTCACCGCGGCGGGGAACAGCGCGAGCGGCAGTGTCATCGCGTTGTGCTGGAGGTCGAGCATCACGAACGCGAAGACCGAGTTGGTGCCCTTGATCCAGAAGTTCACCGCGCACAGCATCGTGATGAGCGCGCATTCGATGACGATCGCGCACGCCAGGCCGAGGACGCCCGCAGGGACGGCGGCGAGGCCCATGCCCGCGCCGATCCACCCGTAGACGGCCATGACGAGCCCGAACGCGACCTCGCCGAAGCCCTGCATGCCGATGTGGGAGCTCGCGACCTGGACGACGACCGGCGCGGGGCGGGTGATGCGGTAGTCGATCTCGCCCTTGAGGACGTACGTGCCGGTGCTCCAGATGCCGTCGCACAGCAGCGCGGTCGAGCCCGCGGCCACGGTGAGGAGCCCGGAGAGCATGAGCATCTCGTGGTACCGCCAGCCCGCGACGTCGGGGACGGCGGCGAACAGGACGGTGAGGAACGCGAACTGGAGCACGTTCCACATCACGCCCGCCGAGGCCATGACCCAGAAGTCGGCCGGGTACTCGGTGATGGCGCGGATCTGGGCGACGATCGAGCGGCCGTAGACGCCGCCAGCGTGGCGCACCGGATGGGTCGTCGTGTCAGCCACCGTGCACCGTCACCTTCTTGACCGCCTGGTTGAAGATGAGCCGCGCCCCGAACCACATCCCGGCGGCCCAGGCCGCCTCCGCCGCGAGGAGCCCGAGGGCGCCGGCGGTGTCGACGTGGCCGAGGTAGATCGCCGACGGCGTGGTCGTGAAGTGCGGGAACGGCAGGGCCCAGGCGATGGCCTGGAGCCAGGAGGGCATGAACGCCAAGGGGATCATCATCCCTGAGAAGAAGCCGAGGAGGGCCTCGCGCAGCCACATGACCCCCAGGTACCGCTTGGTCCAGAAGCACACCAGGACCGTCAGGTACGTGATGCCGAATGCGAGCGGGAACACCAGGAGGAGGCTGACGGCGGTGAGGATCCCGGCCGTGACGGAGACGGGGCCGGGCGGGTCGAACAGCAGCCAGGCCCCGGCCACGCCGAAGACCACGGTGGGGACCGTCGAGCACATCGATCCGATGTACTCGGCCGCGCGGGCCCGCTGGAAGTCCACCGGCTTGGTCAGGTCGATCGCGACGTGGCCGTCGAGGATGCGGTCGGCGATCTGCCAGTCGGCCGCGCCGAAGACCATGGTCGCGGTGATGAACCCGATGATGACGTAGGCGCGCATGGCGTCCCAGTCGTAGCCCGAGAGCGCGCCGCCGGAGAGGAGCTCGCGCCACATCGCCATCGAGACGAGCATGGCGCCGCCGCCGAGGACGAGGCCCACGAGCCACTGGGTCTTGTAGGCCAGGCGGCGCTTGAACGCGATGACCGCGAACGCGCGGTCGACCGCGAAGGCACTGCTCACTTGGTGAGTTCTCCCGCGTAGAGGCGGCGGATGACGTCCTCGATGGATGGTTCCGAGAGGGACAGGTCGCGCGGCGAGAGTTCGGCGGTGAGCCCGCCGAGGACCTCCGCAGTGGTGAAGCGCGCGGACTCGTAGGTCACCACGACTTCGCTGGGGGCCTCGCCCGCGGCCCACTCGTACTGCGGGTACTTCAGTTCCAGCGCAGGCACATCCGCGGCCTCCTCCAGGAACAGCTTCACGGCCTTGGTGGTGATGTAGTGGGCCTTGAGCTGCGTGATCGGGCCGTCGTAGGCGACCGCGCCCTTGTCGATGACGACGATCCGCTCGCAGACCTCCTCGATGTCGGCGAGGTCGTGGCTCGTCAGGAGCAGCGTCGTGCCGTCGTCCACGAGCTCGCGCAGGAACGCCCGCAGGCGGTCCTTCACGGAGATGTCCAGGCCGATCGTCGGCTCGTCGAGGTAGACCATCTTGGGCGCGTGGATGAGCGCGCACGCCAGGTCCGCGCGCATCCGCTGCCCCAGTGAGAGCGTGCGCGCCAGCGCGGGCATGAACTCGCCGAGGTCCAGCAGCTCGTCGAAGCGCGCGATGCGGGCCTTGTAGTCCGCGTCGGAGACGCCGTACATGTGCTTGAGGAGCTTCAGGGACTCCTCGACGGGCAGGTCCCACCACAGCTGGGTGCGCTGGCCGAAGAGCACGCCGATGTCGTGCGCGTTGGCGATGCGCTCGGTGTGCGGGTCGCGGCCCATCACCCGGACGGTGCCCTCGGAGGGGCGCAGGATACCGGTGAGGAGCTTGACGGTGGTGGACTTGCCCGCGCCGTTGGGTCCGACGTACGCGACCGATTCGCCCGGCTCGATCGACAGGTCGATGCCGTCGACCGCGGTGTAGTTCTTGTACTTGCGCTGGGCGAGGTGCTTGACCGCGCCCTTGAAGCCGGAGGCCTTGTCAGGTCGCCGGAAGGTCTTCGTGAGGTTGCGGGCTTCGAGAATCGGCATTGTTCAACGGTATGGAAATTGGAGCGCTTTCCTCAACTCGTTTCCCGCGCTTCAGTCTGCGAACCAGGTCACGGGGCGAAACGCGCTCCAGGGGCAGGAAGCAGGCCATGGCGACCATATGGGGCAGGAAGCTGATGCCGACGGCGAGGTACACGGAGACGTGGAAGCAGTACAGGAACGCGACCGCCGCGTACTTGAGGCGTTTGGCGGCAATGAACATGATGATCGGCGTCAGCAGCTCGAAGCTCACCATGCCCCACTGGACGGCGCGGAGCATCCACGGGTAGTCGAGCATCCAGGTGGAGAACTCGGTGCCGCGGCGGATGATCGCCCAGGTCATGGTCGCGGAGTTGACCCATTCGAAGCCGCCGTAGCGGAACTTGGCCCAGGCGGCGAAGAAGTAGGTGCAGATGACGCCGATCTGCACGAGGTTGAAGCCCCAGCCGACGTGCTCGGCGAGGTGCTCCCGGTCGCCCCACTTCGCTTTCGGCATGGTGGGCAGGAGGAACAGGAGCAGCAGGAACGCGAACTTGCCGTGGTCGACCTTCCCGTAGGACATCGCGATGATCATCCACTCGAAGTACGCGGCGGCGACGATCCAGCCGAACAGGCGCGGCCGCCAGCCGAACATCATGGGGACGGTGGCCGCGAGGAGGACCACGAGGGTGCCGACGACGATCCAGTAGTTCGGGACGGGGAAGACCGGCAGGACGCGGGCGATGAACAGCGGCTGGTAGAGCTCGCCGGGGACGTGGCGGTGGCCGAGGATCCACGGCATGTACCACCACCAGTCGACCCAGATGAAGGCGCCGGCGAGGAACCGCATGGCGGCGACGCGGCCGAGGGCGACGGGCTGGAAGAACCAGCCGACGGCCTTCTGCTGCAAGGGGAGCTGGGTCACGCGTCGGCTCCGTCCCGGGTGTAGGCGGCCTCGACGACTTCGAGGACCTCGCCGGTCTGGTGGCCGTCTTTGAGCTCGTAGCGGCGCTCGATGATCTCGACGGTGACGATCTCGGGCTTGTCGGGGTTGGCGTTCTCGTACGCCTGCGCGATGTATTCGAGGAGCGCGGGGTCCTCGATGAAGCGGCTCTTCTGGCCTTCGAGTTCGGCGCGGCGGAACCCGGTGACGGCCTCGGTGAGCTTGAACCGCTCGCCCTCTTCGTTCACGGCCTCGACGCGGGTCGATCCGGCCCAGCCGTCGAGCGACATCGAGCCGGAGTACATCTTGAAGGGCGCGAACGGGAAGTAGTCGTCGCCGCCCCAGAAGGTGGTGGCGGTGACGAGCGCGAGGACGACCATGGTGATCGAGACGCGCAGGACGCGTCCCTTGGGCCGGACCCTGGAGATACGGGGTAGGTAAGGGGACACGGCAAGAGTATGGCACGGGCCCGCCACGAGGGGCGGACCCGCGTCAGGCGTCGAACTGGGGTTCGGGCTCGCGGGCCTTCGGCGGTTCGGCGCGGCGGCGGTCCTTGAGGCGGCGGAGGATCGCCTTCGGGTCGATGCGCTCCAGCGGCAGGAAGCAGGCCATGGCGACCAGGTGCGGCAGGAAGCTGATGCCGATCGCGAGGAACACGGTGAGGTGGAAGCAGTAGAAGAACGCGACGATCGCGTACTGGACCCGCTTCCACTTGTACACGAACAGGACGACCGGGGTGAGCAGCTCGAACGCGATCATGCCCCACTGGGCGACGTGCAGCAGCCACGGGAAGTCGAGCATCCAGTCCGAGAAGACCGTGCCGCGGCGGATGATCGCCCACGTGAACACCCCGGAGTTGGCCCAGTCGAAGCCGCCGTAGCGGAACTTCGCCCACGCGGACAGGAAGTACGTGAGGACCACGGCGATCTGGACGAGCTTGAAGCCCCACCCGGCGCGCTCGGAGAGGTGCTCCCGGTCGCCCCACTTCGCGTGCGACGGCATGAGGCAGAGCACCAGGAGCAGAGTCATGAACCCGAAGCTGGCGTGATCCACTTTGCCGTAGGAGTTGGCGATGACCATCCACTCGAAGTACGCGGCGAACAGGATCCACCCGAACAGCTTGGGCCGGTAGCCGAACATCATCGGGACGGCCGCCGCGAGCATCACGATGAGCGTGCCGGTGACGAGCCAGTACGTGGGGGTGGGCAGCGGCAGCACGCGGCCGACGAACAGCGGCTGGTACAGCTCGCCGGGGACGAAGCGGTGCCCGAAGATGAAGGGCATGTACGCCCACCACTCGATCCACACGTAGAGCCCGGCGAGGAACCGCATCGCGGCGACCCGGCCCAGCGGCACGGGCTCGAAGAAGAAGCCGTTCACGGCGCTGCGGACGCTCACGCGGTCCCCTCCTCGGTCCAGGCGGCGACGACCTCTTCGGTCTCCTCGCCGGTGCGCGCGCCGTCGACCAGCTCGTACCGTTTCGTGATGATCTCGGCGGCGACGATCTCGGGCTCGTCGGGGTGCGCGGCCTCGTACGCCTCGGCGATGTAGGCGAGCAGGTCCGGGTCCTCGCGGAAGCGGGTGAGCTGCCCTTCGAGCTCGGCCCGGCGGAAGCCGGTGTCGTTGTCGCTGATGGCGATCCGCTCGCCCTCGGCGTTCTCCAGGAACACGTTGGTGGAGTCGGCCCAGCCGTCGGTGTCGTGGGCGCGGGAGTACATCTTGAAGGGCGCGAACGGGAAGAAGTCGTCCTCGCCCCACACGGAGGTCGCCATGAGCGCCAGGACCATCGCGAGGGCGGCGCCGACCCGGACGGTCCGGCCGGCGCGCGTCAAAGGGCGTTCGGTGCGGTCAGCGGACATCGGGGAAGTATGGCACGGCCTCGTCGGCGGTCAGCCGCTGCTCTGCTGCCCGCGGAGGCGGTCGCGCTCGGCCTGCGGCAGGGAGCACGCGGCGGTGCCGCCCGGCAGGCGGTGCCGGTTGCGCGCGATGAACCGGTACACGGGCCAGGCGATCCACGAGACGGGCTTGAGGGACAGGGCCCACCCGATGGGCCGCCAGTACCACTGGGCGCGGCGCAGGAGCACCGCGATCGCGTCCGGGCCCGAGCGCTGGAAGTTCAGCTCGACCCACATGACGGCCGCCTCGGCCTCCTCCTGGGTGACGCCGAGCGCCACCAGGTCGGCCCACTGCCACGGGACGACGCGCGCGGTCGTGCGCACGTGCTTCTCCAGGAAGTTCGCCGACGTGGTGCAGAACGCGCAGTCGCCGTCGTAGAGGAAGACGTGATCTTCGTGCATCGTCGGTCCTTCACTCGGTCCGGGACGGGACCGCGTCGTAGAGTGCGCGGCGCATCGCCGCCACCGGGGCGTCCGCGACGCCCGTGAACTGGGTCCACTGACGCACCGCCTGCGCGAGCAGGAGCGCGAGCCCGTCGAGGACGCGCACGCCCTCGGCCTCGGCCCCGGCGGCCAGCGGCGTCGGCCACGGGTCGTACAGGATGTCGAACAGGACGGCGTCGGCGGACCAGTCGGGCCGGAGGTCGTCGGTGACCCCCTTCGGGACCGTGGCGACGACCAGGTCGGCCCGCCCGGCCCGGGCGGCGTCCTCCCAGTCGGCGGCCTTCAAGCGTAGCCCCAGGCGCGAGGCGACCGGTTCGAGCTCGCGCACGGCCTCCCGGCGGCGCGCGTACACCGTGACCGACGACGCTCCGAGCTGCTGCGCGGCCGCGAGCGCGCCGCGCGCGGACCCGCCCGCGCCGAGCACGGCGACCTCCTCGGCCTCCTTCATGCCGATCTCCGCGAGCGCGTCGACCATGCCGGGCGCGTCGGTGTTGTCGGCGAGGCGGCGTCCGCCGCGCAGGACGAGCGTGTTCGCGGCGCCGATCGCCTCGGCGACCGGAGTGGCCTCCGTGGCGACGTCGAGCGCGACCTCCTTGAGCGGCATGGTGAGCGAGAGGCCCGCCCACGACTCGTCGAGGCCGTCGACGAACGCGGCGAGACCGGACTCGTCGCACTCGTGGCGCGTGTACGTCCAGTCGGCGAGCCCCGCCGCGGCGAAGCCCGCGTTGTGGATGACCGGCGAGAGCGAGTGCCCGATGGGCTTGCCGAGGACGGCGGCCTTCATCATTGGATGCCGTTCTCCTCGGCGATCTCGATGTTCGCCTGGTGCTCCTCGTAGGTCGCCGCGAACAGCGCGGAGCCGTCCTCGTAGGCGGTCACGAAGAACAGCCAGTCGCCCGCCTCCGGGGCCACCGCCGACTCCAGCGCCGCGGCACCGGGGTTGGAGATCGCGCTCGGCAGGTACCCGGCGTGCTCGGGGGCCGAGGGGGACCACGGGTTGTCGGGGTCGCGCATGACCGAGCCCCAGTCGATGTCCTCGCCGGAGGTGATCGCGTCGTCGCCGTTGAGCAGGCGCCCGTAGTTCCAGATCGCCTCGGACTCGAAGCAGTTGCAGTTCGTCTGCTCGTGGTCGTACGGGTTCAGGTACATCTTGTTGTACATGACCTGGGCGATCTTCGGGTCGTCGGTGGCGATGCCGGACTCGGACTGGACGATCGAGGCGACTTGGAGCGCCATCCACGGGTAGATCTTGAACTCGCCGTTCGTGGGCGGGTAGAACGTCTGGTTCTCCATCGCGCTCGGGTCGTAGTCGGGGTCCGGGTCCTGGATCGAGGAGAGCTTGTCGAGGAAGCCGATCTCGTCGATGGTCTCGTTGAACCGCTTGACCATCTCCGTGAGCATGGCCTCCGCGGTCCAGGTCTCGTCGAACTCGTACGCCGACGGGAACAGGAAGCCCTCCACGGACTTCACCTGCCGGTCCGAGAAACCCTCGAACCAGATCGGGTCGACGCCGAGCGCCTCGGGGTCCTGCGCGGCGGCCTCGAAGTCCGCGATCGGGACGCCGGTGTAGGAGGAGAGGATCTCGTAGATCTCGAAGGACCGCTTGCCTTCGGGGATGACGACGTGGTCCATCGTGAGGTTCGCCGGATCGGTCATGAACGCCAGCGCGGAGGCCGCGGACATCTCCTCCTCCATGGCGTAGGAGCCCGCCTGGATGGTGGTGCCGGAGTCGCCGTCGTCCTCGGAGGCGTTGAGGAACGCCTTCGCGGAGGCGACCACGCCCTGGGTTTCGAGCTCGGAGGCGATGTCGGAGACGAGCCAGCCGGACTCGACGGTGATCATGACCTGGTTGCCGTTGCCGTCGCCGGTGAAGTCCTCGGCGACGAAGTAGTCCTTGACGATGTTGTTGTACGCCCACCAGCCGCCGACGCCGAGGACGCCGAAGAGGGCGACGACCAGGGTCATGGCGATCAGGGACTTGCCGGAGTCCTTGCGGCGGTGGCTGCGCGGTGCCGCCGAGCGCTCGTCCTCGGTCCTGAAATCGCCGAGCATCCTTGTCCCTACCTCCGCCGACGGTCCAACCATTGCTGGAGGATCTCGACCGCGGCCGCCTGGTCGACGATGGAGCGCTTCCGCTTCCCGCGCACCCCGCCTTCGTTCAGGCGGCGGGTGGCGACGGCGGTCGTCATGCGCTCGTCGGTCAGGGTCACCGGCGTTGGCGAGACGTGGTCGGCGAACCGTTCCACCCAGGCTCGGGTGTGGGCGGCTGCCGGCCCCTCCTCACCCGAAAGAGTAACGGGTAGGCCGACGACGATTTCGACCACATCGTATTCCCGGGCCGTTTCGGCGATTTCTTGAATATCGGCCGGAATGTGCTCACCAGCGGTTCTAAGGTCGCGACGAACCGTCGCGACCGGAGTGGCCAGGAGACCGTCCGGATCGCACACGGCGACCCCGATGCGGGCCTTGCCCAGATCGATGCCGAGACGGCGGCCCCGCACCCACTCGGTGGGTGCGGGGCCGGTGCTTGCGTCTTCCATCTACGCGCCGATGGCGCGGACGACCGCGTCCAGCAGCTGCGGGGCCTGGTCGGCGGGCACGCCGCCGCCCTGCGCGACGTCGTCGTTGCCGCCGCCCTTGCCGGACAGCGCGGCCTTCACGAGCGCCGCCGCCGAGACGTGCTGCGCCTTCGCGGCCGCGTTCGCCGCCACGACGATGCTGGCCTTGCCGCCGGCAGTCGCGACGACCGCCGCGACACCCGGCTGGTCCTCGGGCAG
Source organism: Glycomyces artemisiae (assembly GCF_003002955.1). Classification (GTDB taxonomy): domain Bacteria; phylum Actinomycetota; class Actinomycetes; order Mycobacteriales; family Micromonosporaceae; genus Glycomyces; species Glycomyces artemisiae. Next base: position 185,020 of record NZ_PVTJ01000005.1, on the reverse strand, counting down.
GTGCCCGCGGATCTGCATCGCGAGGTTCCGCACGTCGCCGCCCTTGGTGCCCTCGGGCGCCTGGACCGCGGCGACCTTCACGGCCCCGACCTGCTTGGCGTTCTGCGCGAACTCGGCCGCGCGGCCGGACACCAGCTTCGCCTGGAGGCCCGCCAGCTCGCGCTCGGCGTCCTTGGAGCGCTGGAGGATCGCGCGGACGCGTTCGAGGACGTCGCCGCGCTGCGCACCGATCTCCTCGGCGATCTGCGAGACGAGGTCGCGTTCACGGGCGAGGTAGCGGTACGCCTCCATGCCCGTCGCGGCCTCGACGCGGCGCTGGCCGGAGCCGACCGAGGACTCGCCGGTGAGGACGAGCGGGCCGATCTGCGCCGAGTGCGAGACGTGCGTGCCACCGCAGAGCTCGCGCGACCAGGGGCCGCCGATCTCGACCACGCGGACGGTCTCGTCGTAGGTCTCGCCGAACAGCGCGACCGCGCCGAAGTCCTTCGCCTCGGGCAGGCTCATGTACTTGACAGAGACGGGCAGGTCGTCGCGGACGGCCTTGTTCGAGACCTCCTCGATCTCGCTCTTGGTCTCGTCGGAGAGCTTCGCGCGCCACGAGAAGTCCAGGCGCAGGTAGCCGGGCCGGTTGAACGAGCCGGACTGGAGCGCGGTCGGGCCGAGCACCTCGCGCAGCGCCGCGTGCACCACGTGGGTGCCCGAGTGCGCCTGGCGGGCGCCGAGGCGCCATTCGGCGTCCACGGTCGCCTCGACGCGGTCGTCGAGGACGAGCTCGCCTTCGAGGACGCGCACCTGGTGGACCACGAGCTTCTTCACGGGCCGCTGCACGTCCACGACCTCGCCGAAGAAGCTGGGGCCGGTGAGCTTGCCCGCGTCGGCGTGCTGGCCGCCGGACTCCGCGTAGAACGGGGTCCGGTCGAGCACGACCTCCACGATCTGCCCGGACTTCGCGACCGGGACCGGCTTGCCCTCGGAGAGGATCCCGATGACGCGGGACTCGGTCTCCAGCGTCTCGTAGGCCTTCCAGTCGGTCGGGCCCTGGTCCTGGAGGAGCTGCCAGTACGCGGACAGGTCCGCGTGGCCCGTCTTGCGCGCGGCCGCGTCGGCCTTCGCGCGCTGGCGCTGCTCCGCCATGAGCTGGCGGAAGCCCTCCTGGTCGACCGAGAGCCCCTGCTCCTCGGCCATCTCCAGGGTCAGGTCGATCGGGAAGCCGTACGTGTCGTGCAGCTCGAACGCCTTGGACCCGGACAGGGTCTTCCCGCCCTCGGTCTTGGTCTCGGCGACCGCGGTGTCGAGGATGGTGGTGCCGTGCTTGAGGGTCTTCAGGAACGCCTCCTCCTCGCCGTACGCGTAGGAGGAGATGCGCTCGAAGTCCTGCGCGAGCTCGGGGTAGGACTTGCTCATGCAGTCGCGGGCCACGGGGAGCAGCTCGGGCAGCGCGGGCTTGTCGTAGCCGAGGAGGCGCACGGAGCGGATCGCGCGGCGCATGATGCGGCGCAGCACGTAGCCGCGGCCCTCGTTGGAAGGCACGACGCCGTCGCCGATGAGCATGAGCGCGGACCGCACGTGGTCGGCGACGACGCGGAAGCGGATGTCGTCCGGGTGCGACTCGGAGGCGGTGTGCGAGGTGGAGACGCCGTAGCGCTTCCCCGTCAGCTCCGACGCCTTGTCGATGAGCGGGCGGACCTCGTCGATCTCGTACATGTTGTCGACCCCTTGGAGGATCGACGCCATGCGCTCCAGGCCCATGCCGGTGTCGATGTTCTTCTTCGGCAGGTCGCCGAGGATCTCGTAGTCCTTCTTGGCAGGGCCCGCGCCGCGCTCCTGCTGCATGAACACGAGGTTCCAGAACTCCAGGTAGCGGTCCTCGTCGACCTCGGGGCCGCCCTCGGGGCCGTAGTCGGGCCCGCGGTCGTAGTACAGCTCCGAGCAGGGGCCGCAGGGTCCGGGGATGCCCATGGACCACATGTTGTCTTCCTGGCCCCGGCGCACGATGCGGTCGAGCGGGAGCCCGATCTGCTTGTGCCAGATGTCGATCGCCTCGTCGTCGTCGAGGTAGACCGTCGCCCAGATGCGGTCGCCGTCCAGGCCCAGGCCGCCCTGCTCCACCGAGCCGGTGGTCAGGTCCCAGGCATAGCGGATCGCCTGCTCCTTGAAGTAGTCCCCGAAGGAGAAGTTGCCGTTCATCTGGAAGAACGTGCCGTGGCGCGAGGTCTTGCCGACCTCGTCGATGTCGGGCGTGCGGATGCACTTCTGCACCGACGCCGCGGTGTCCCACGGCGGCTTCGCCTGGCCGAGGAAGTAGGGCACGAACTGGACCATGCCCGCGTTGATGAACAGCAGGTTCGGGTCCTCGATCGCCGGGAGCGGTGCGCTGGGGACCACCGTATGGCCGTTGGACTCGAAGAACTTCAGAAACCGGCGTCGGATTTCAGCGGTCTCCATGGGGCACCTCCTTCAAGGTCTCGCTACTGCTAGAACAACCGGCCCGCGGCCCGGTCGTCGTCTTCGTCTTCTTCTTCGGTGAGGAGCGGCGCGATGTCGTCGCCGCGCTCGATCGCCTCGTACAGCTCGGCCTCCTTGGCCTGCTTGGCCTCGGAGACGTCGGCCCAGAACGATTTGAGCGATTCCCTCATTCCAGCACCGGCATCGCCGATCCGCTCGGCGACCCCGCCCGGAGTGACCGACTCCGCCGCCTTGGTGATCTTGCGGACCACCACGACGCCGACCACGACACCGATGCCTACCCAGATCATCCGCTTGAGCACGGGGACCCCTCAATCCGTTTTACGAACGATGTCACTTCGAAGCGCGGCGGTGCTATTTCGCTGCACGGCGGCGGGCCTTCGCGGACCGCTTGGCCTCGCGCTTGGTCTGGCGCGACGCCTCGACCATGCGGCGGACCTGGTCCTCGTCGTAGCCCTGGTTGCGCTTCTTCACGGCCGTGCGCAGGCCGAAGCCGAACGCGGCGGCCTTCACCAGCGGCGAGCCGACGGCCGAGACGACCAGGCTCGTGATGTTCGCGACGTTCGAGGAGATGTGGGCGGCGTTCCCGGTGATCGCCGAGACCTTCTCCAGTTCGCCTTCGACCTGCACGAGGGAGGCGTTCACGTTGTCGAGCGTCGTGTTCGCGTTCCGCAGGATCGGGCCGATCTCATGGTCGACCTTGTCGAGGATGCCGTTGACGCGCGCGACCGTGCCGTTGAGCTTCCGGATGAGGCCCACCGCGAGCATGAGGCTGAAGATGAAGAACGCGACCGCGGCGATGAGCAGCGCGACTTCCCAAAGGCCGACATTGTTGAACTCCACTGCCAACGTCTCGCCTGGCACAGCTCTTCCCCCTTGCTGAAGCATTGACCGACCGGTGCGGCTGGTGAATGGACCCGGTTCTCGCGTAGAAGCGACGCAGCCACGACCTTACCTTGCGGGATCGGACATCCGACGCAACGGGGCGCGGCCCGGCCTATCCGGCCTCGGTGAGGGCGCGGCGGTCCTCCGCGAGGCGCGGCAGGGCCGCCTGGGCGGCGACGACCGCGGTCACTTCCGAACCGACGCACAGCTCGTACCGGTCGTCGCACTCGACGGGGACGACCCACAGCTCCAGGTACAGCTCGTCGCGCACATAGCAGCCCTCCTCGCCGATGCCGCCGACGCACGTCCCCGGCTCGGCCGGGGCCCACCCGGCGTTGAGCACGGCCTCCCAGTACACCTGGGACGTGTCCTCGACGGTCCCCTCGGACTCCCAGGTGCGCATGCGGACCCGGCACTCCCCCACGCACCAGCGCGAGCCGTACGTCTCGTCGGCGACGCTCACGGCGGCCCACGCCGGGACGGCGAGCTCGTCGGCGGCGCGGCGGGTCGGGTCGACGGTGACGGCGCGGCCGAGGAACAGGACCGCGGCCACGAGCAGCACCGCCGAGACGCCGATCGCGATCACGCCCATGCGCAGCCGCTCGATCCGGGCCCCGGTGCCCTCCAGCGCCGCCGCGAGGCGGCCCGGCCGCGGCGGGCGGTCAGTCGCCATCGGCGGGCTTCCGGCCCTCGTCGGCCTTGCGGACGATGCGGCGGAGCTTGTCGAGGCGGGGCCCGATCTCGCCTTCCAGGCCGTGGCGGGTGGGCCGGTAGTAGTCGCGTCCGGCGACGACGTCGGGCGCGTACCGCTGCGGCACGACGCCGCGCGGGTCGGCGTGCGGGTAGACGTAGGCGGCGCCGTGGCCGAGGTGCTTCGCGCCGCCGTAGTGGGCGTCGCGCAGGTCCGGCGGGACCGGGCCGATCTTCCCTTGGCGCACATCGCGAATGGCCTCGTCGATCGCGGTGATCACCGCGTTCGACTTGGGGGCGGTCGCAAGGTGCGCGACGGCCTGCGCGAGGTTGATGCGGGCCTCGGGCATGCCGATGCGCTCGACCGCGGTCGCGGCGGCGGTCGCGGTCTGGAGCGCGGTCGGGTCGGCCATGCCGACGTCCTCCGAGGCGAAGATGACCAAGCGGCGGGCGATGAACCGCGGGTCCTCCCCGGCGACGACCATGCGCGCCAGGTAGTGCATCGCGGCGTCGACGTCGGATCCGCGGAGGCTCTTGATGAACGCGGAGGCGACGTCGTAGTGGCCGTCGCCGTCCCGGTCGTAGCGGACCGCGGCGGTGTCGATGGCGGCCTCGACGACCGCGACGGTGATGGTGTCGTCCTCGCCGACCGAGAGGGCCGCGGCTTCGAGGGCGGTCAGGGCCTTGCGGGCGTCCCCGGCGGCGGTGCGCACGAGGTGCTCGCGGGCTTCGGCCTCAAGGGTCACTTCGCCGTTCAGGCCGCGCTCGTCGGCGACGGCGCGGTCGACGAGCTCGCCGATGTCCGTGGCGTCGAGCTCCCGCAGTGTCAGGAGCACGCAGCGGCTGACCAGCGGCGCGACCACGGAGAAGTACGGGTTCTCGGTGGTGGCGGCCAGGAGCGTGATCGTGCGGTCCTCGACGGCGCCGAGGAGCGAGTCCTGCTGCGTCTTGGTGAAGCGGTGGACCTCGTCGATGAACAGGATCGTCTGGGGGCCGCCGGTGCGGCGGATGCGGCGGGCCTCGTCGATCGCGGCGCGCACGTCCTTGACGCCGGAGTTGAGGGCCGACATCGCGCGGAAGCGCCGGTCGCCGGACTGGGCGACCAGGTGCGCGATCGTGGTCTTCCCGGAGCCGGGCGGGCCCCACAGGATCACCGAGAGCGGCTGGCGGCCCTCGACGACCTGCCGCAGCGGCGACCCCGCGCCGAGCAGGTGGTCCTGGCCCACGAGCTCGTCGAGGGCGCGCGGGCGCATGCGCACCGCGAGCGGCTCGTCGCCGGTGGCGGCGCCGGTGCCGAGGATGCCCGACTGCTGCGGATCGGGCGGCTGGGCGATATCGAACAGGCCTGGTGCGTCCATCTCGCCTTCAGCGTAAGCCATGCGCATGAGCGGACCGCACAACCGAGACGTTGCTGTGGGCTGTCGTCCGGACGCGCAAAGGGCCGCCGCACCGGTCGGTGCGGCGGCCCTCAAGGCGTGCGGGGGCTACATGCCCGAGCGCATGAACTCCTCGAACGGGACGAGGTTGTCCGTGTCGGGGGCCGCGATGTCGTACGAGCCGCCGATCTCGGTGATCTCGGAGGTCATCTCCATGACGATGCCGTCCATCTCGGGGAGGGCCATGGTCATCGACTTGAGCAGGCCGTTGTCGTCGAGGGTCACGGTCACCTCGGTGCCTTCGAGCGCGGTGGCGTCGGCGTCGGGGATGTCCTCGACGAAGGGCGCGAGCGCCTCGGAGTCGGCGGAGAGGGTGCCGGTGAAGGTGTTGTCGCCGGTCTCCTCGACGTTCTCCAGGCTGCTGAGCATGGTCTCGGTCTGGGCCTTGAGGTCCAGGCCGCCGAACTGGCCGTAGACCTCGGCCATGTCGCCCTCGGTCATGTCGAGGGTGAACCAGGCGTCCTCGCCGTACTGCTCGGCCATGCCGTCGAACATGCCGCCGCTGAACTGCATGTAGGCGGTGTCGCCGACGATGATCGACTCGGAGTGCATGTCGCCGAACAGGGAGGCCATGCTCGGGTCGATCTCCTCGCCGGCGGCCTCGGCCATGGCGCTCATGGAGATGTCGCCCACGGACTTGGCGTTCTCGCCGTCGACCGTGGTGGTCATGGTGACGAACTCGGAGCCGCTGACGGTCATGGACGACTCCATGACGTAGGAGTCGTCGTCGAGCCCGGTCACGGCGGCCAGCACGGCCTCCTGCGGGGACAGGGCCGCGGCGGCCTCGTTGTCCGCGGTGTCGCCGGACCCGCCTCCGGCGGTGTCGTTGGAGCCGTCGCCGCAGGCGGCGAGGCCGAGGCCGAACGCGGCGACGGCGACGACGCCGGTGAGGCGCAAGGAGGTGCGGGAGTGCATGGGTGTGCTCCTGGGGTCTGGGGATCTGCGTTCCTGCTCTGAGCTTAAGGGACGCGGGCAACGCGCCGGGGTACGGCTCCGTTCACATGACGGGACCGTTGCCGGTGGACATCACGGGCGATACCTGCTTAGGATGGCAATTCCATCGAAATACCTCAATGTCATGATTTCTCCGCTTCCGTACCGGCACCACGAGAGAGAAGGAGCAGCCATGCGACGCAGACTGCCCGCCATCGGCGCGGCGCTCGCCGGGATCATGCTGGCTTCGGGCGCCACCGCGGCGTCCGCGCAGGACGAGGCCCCCGCGCAGAACCCGGCATTCGACTTCGCGAACGGCGACACCGTCGCCACCGGCCTTACCATCCCTTGGGGGCTCGCATTCCTCCCGGACGGCGTCTCAGGCCTTGTGGCCGAACGCAACTCGGGCGACGTGCTGCGCATCGGCACCGATGCCGACCCGGCCGTCCTGGGGACGCTCGACGTCGTCGGCGGCACGAGCTCGATCGACGAGCGCGGGCTCCTGGGCCTGGCCGTCTCGCCGACGTTCGCGACCGACGGCTGGGTCTACGCATATCTGTCCACTGCGGAGGACAACCGGGTCGTGCGGTTCACCCTCGAATCGTTCGACCCCGAGCCGGTCGTCACCGGCATCCCCTCCGCACTCAACCACAACGGCGGCCGCCTTGCGTTCGGGCCCGACGGCAAGCTGTACATCACCACCGGCGACGCGAACGACACCGCGAACGCGCAGGACCTCGACAGCCTCGGCGGGAAGATCCTGCGGGCGAACCCCGACGGCTCAGTGCCCGAGGACAACCCGTTCGAGGGATCGCTGGTCTACACGTGGGGCAACCGCAACGTCCAGGGCCTGTCCTGGGACGCCGACGGGGACCTGTACTTCTCGGAACTGGGCCAGAACACCTGGGACGAGCTGAACTTCGGCGTCGCAGGCGGCAACTACGGCTGGCCCGAGGTCGAGGGCACCGGCGGGGGGCCCGAGTTCGTCGACCCGATCGCCACCTGGTCGACCGCGGAGGCGTCCCCTTCGGGCGCTGAAGTCGTGGGCGACACCGCCTACATCGCGGCCCTGCGCGGCCAGCGCCTGTGGACGGTCCCGGTCGCCGACGGCGAAGCGGGAGAACCGGTCGCGGTCCTTGAGTCGACCCTCGGCCGCATCCGCACGGTCGAACTCGGACCGGACGGCTGGCTGTGGGTGACCACCTCGAACGGCAACGGGACCGACAAGGTCTTGCGGTACAGGCCGATCGAGGCTTAGCGAACGCGCTGCGGCCCGCGGATCGTGCATCCTATAGGAAATAGGATGCACGATCCGCGGGCCGCGCTGTGCGCCTGCGAATGTCAGCCGGTAGCGGCCTCGCTGGTCGGCTCCTCGGTGGTCGGATCTTCCGACGTCGGATCCTCGGAGGTGGGCTCTTCCGTAGTCGGCTCCTCCGTTGTGGGTTCCTCGGTGGTCGGCTCCTCGCTCGGCGTCTCCGAGGTCTCCTCGTCGGTGGTCCGGTCCCAGGTGTCGTCGTCGTCCTCGGTGGTCGTTTCGTCTTCGGTCGGCGACTCGCTCTCGGTCGTGACCGTCTCTGCGGGCGAGGACGTGTTGTCGGTGATGTTCCCCGAAGGATCGTCGTTGTTGGTATTGATCCACCAGATCAGGCCGCCGATGAGGGCCAGAGCCGCGACGATGCCCGCGATGATGAACCACATCGTGGCGCGGTTCTTCTCCTCGGTCTGGCCGAGCTGGCTCGTGGGCTGCGCGGCGGTGTCGCCGCCCGCGCCCGCGGCCATGGCGCCGCCGAGGAGGGCCGTCTGGTCGGAGCCGAAGTACTGGGTCTGCTGGCCGTCGGGCGGGGTCGATCCGGCGGCGGGGAGGGCGCCGGTGACGACGCGGCCCTCGCGGGCGGAGCGGGCCATGTCGGCGGCCGAGCCGTAGCGGGCGCGCGGGTCCTTCTGGAGGGCCTGGAGGACGACCTGGGCGACCCCGGGCGGGATGTCGCGGGAGAGCGGGGGCGGGGCCTGGGTCATGTGGCCGTTCATGACCGCGACGGGCGTGTCGGAGACGAACGGCGGGCGGCCCATGAGGGCCTCGTAGGCGACGATGCCGAGCGAGTAGAGGTCGCTGGCGCCGGTCAGCTCGGCGCCGTTGAGCTGCTCGGGTGAGGCGTACGCGAGGGTGCCCATGACGGTGCCGGTCTCGGTGAGGCCGGAGGCGCCGCGGGCGGCGGAGATGCCGAAGTCGACGATCTTGGCGGCGCCGGTCTCCTCGTCGACGAGGAGGTTCGCGGGCTTGATGTCGCGGTGGATGATGTCGTGGCGGTGGGCCGTCTCCAGGGCGTCGGCCGCGGCGGCGACGATCTGCATGACCTCGGCGGGCGGGAGCGGGCCGCGGTCGCGGAGGATCTCGGCGAGGGACCGGCCGCGGACGAGCTCCATGACCAGGTAGGAGATGAGGCCGTCGTCGCCCTCCTCCTCGCCGTAGTCGTAGAGCGCGACGATGCCGGGCGACTGGAGCGCGGCGACGGCGCGGGCTTCGAGCTGGAACCGGGCGCGGAACTTGTCGCTGTTGGAGAGTCCGGCGTGCAAGATCTTGATGGCGACGGTGCGGCCCAGCCGGGTGTCGGTGCCCTTCCAGACCTCCCCCATGCCGCCCGCGGCCAGTCGTTCGTCCAATCGGTAGCGCCCCGCCACCGAGGTCCCGCTCTGCACGTCGAACCCGCTCCTCTTACTCCTGCATCGGCCGGATGTTACATATATCAGCCGTCAACGCGCCGCGGCCACTTCCCAAGGACTCCTGCCAGTTCGGAAAACGCTGAGGGGCGGCCGGGCACTCCGAAAACGAGTGCGGCCCGAGCCGTCGGCTCGGGCCGCGCACTACGACATCGTAGGGCTAAGAGGCAACGGGGTCGGTACCCGCTTCCTCCTCTTCCGTCTCCGGAACGTAGTCGATGCCCGCCTCTTCGCGTTGTTCGGGCGTGATCGGCGTGGGGGCCGAGGTCAGCGGGTCGAAGCCGCCGCCGGTCTTCGGGAACGCGATGACGTCGCGGATCGAGTCGGCGCCGGACAGGATCGCGCAGACGCGGTCCCAGCCGAAGGCGATGCCGCCGTGCGGCGGGGCGCCGTACTTGAGGCCTTCGAGAAGGAACCCGAACTTCTCCTTGGCGTCCTCGTGGGTGAGGCCGAGCACGTCGAAGACGCGGGACTGGACCTTGCCGTCGTGGATACGGATGGACCCGCCCGCGATCTCGTTGCCGTTGCAGACGATGTCGTACGCGTACGTCAGCGCGTGCTCCGGGTCGGTCTCGAACTTGTCGATCCACTCGGGGTTCGGGGAGGTGAACGGGTGGTGGATCGCGGTCCAGCCGCCGTCGTCGGTGCGCTCGAACATGGGGGCGTCGACGACCCAGCAGAACGCCCACGCGTCGGGGTCGATGAGGCCGGTGCGCTTGCCGAGTTCGAGGCGGGCGGCGCCGAGCAGCTCCTGGGCCTCGCGGCGGTCGGCGGAGGCGGCGAAGAAGACCGCGTCCCCGGCCTTGGCGCCGACGGCGTCGGCGAGCCCGGCGAGGTGCTCCTCGGAGAGGTTCTTGGCGACGGGGCCCTTCGGCTCGCCGGTCTCGGCGTTGAAGGTGATGTAGGCGAGGCCCTTGGCGCCGCGCGCCTTGGCCCAGTCCTGCCAGCCGTCGAGCTCCTTGCGGGTCTGGGATGCGCCGCCGGGCATGACGACCGCGCCGACGTAGCCGCCCGCGTCGATCGCGCCGGCGAAGACGCGGAACTCGGTGCCGCGCAGGTAGTCGGTGAGCTCGACGAGCTCCTGGCCGAAGCGCAGGTCGGGCTTGTCGGAGCCGTACCGGTCCATGGCGTCGTGCCAGGTCAGCCGCTGGATCGGGGTCGGGATCGCGTAGTCGGCGAGTTCGGCCCACAGCGCGGAGACGATGCGCTCGCCGAGGGCGATCACGTCGTCCTGGTCGACGAACGAGGCCTCGATGTCGAGCTGGGTGAACTCGGGCTGGCGGTCGGCGCGGAAGTCCTCGTCGCGGTAGCAGCGGGCGATCTGGTAGTACTTCTCGAAGCCGCCGACCATGAGGAGCTGCTTGAACAGCTGCGGGGACTGCGGGAGCGCGTACCAGGAGCCGGGCCGCAGGCGGGCGGGCACGAGGAAGTCGCGGGCGCCCTCGGGGGTGGAGCGGGTGAGGGTCGGGGTCTCGACCTCGACGTAGCCCTCTTCGGCGAGGAGGTTGCGCGCGATGTGGTTGGCCTTGGAGCGCAGGCGGATCGCGTCGTTGGGGCCGGTGCGGCGCAGGTCGAGGTAGCGGTGGCGCAGGCGGATGTCCTCGGAGACGTCCACGTGGTCGTCGATTTGGAACGGCAGCGGCGCGGACTCGGAGAGCACGTCGAGCGCGGTCGCGCTGATCTCGATCTCGCCGGTCGGCAGGTCCGGGTTCTCGTTGCCTTCGGGGCGGCGCGCGACGGTGCCGGTGATCGACACGCAGTACTCGTTGCGCAGCTTCTGGGCGGCCTCGGCGGCCTCCGAGTCGCGGAAGACGACCTGGACGACGCCCGAGGCGTCGCGCAGATCCACGAACTCCACCCCACCGTGATCGCGGCGACGCGCCACCCATCCGGCGAGGGTGACTTGCTGGTCGACGTCAGCGGCACTCAGCGTGCCGGCGAGGTGTGTCCGATACACGGCCTCAGAACCCCTTAGCGATTGGACTGGTGAAACACCGGCGCCTGTCAAGCGCCAGCGCCAATCGTATAACCGCCGGTGCGCACCGGTCGCGCGCATATCGCCGGGCACGGCAGGGGTCACCCGGAGGGGTCGGGCCGTCAGCGAGCCCGTTCCCTCACGCCGCTTCAGCGAGCCAGAGCGCTGAACCCAAGCAGTCGGACCACGACGTCGAGGAAGCGCCGCGCGTCGGCGACGATGGAGTCGGCCTCTTCGGGGGTGACGATGTCGGGGATGCCCGCTTGGGCGAGGACCCGCTTGCGGGCGGTGCGGGCGAAGTGGGAGGCCCACTCCTCCAGCTCGGGCGCGACGTTGCGCAGGAGCTCCCAGGTGCTCGACGGGCGGCCGGGGCGGCGCCTGCCGGTGGCGTCCCCGGCGCGGACGGCGAGGACGGCGACGGCGACGCGCAGCGCCGCCATGTGGGCCTCGGCGTAGCGCTCGCCGGGGCGCACGCGCTCGGCGGCGTCGTCGAGGTCGGCGCGGGCGGTGGCGAGCAGTTGCAGCGGGGAGCGGTTCGGTAGTTGGTCGGCGGGAATGCGCAGGCGGGAGTTGGAGACGGTGCCGGCCTGCACGAGTCGGGGGGAGGAGCCGGTGCCGGCGGTCGACACGGTCGATGCGGATCGGGTGGCTCCGGGTCGGGAAGCAGCCATGGTGGCCTCCTAAACCTCTGTTCGAACTTGCGTTCGAGAAATATGGAACCACAGGGGTACGACATTTCCAACCCCCAACTTCGCACAAAATCAGCGCATCGCTACGGATTGTCGCCCATCCGACAGCAGAACCCTTGCGCAGCAATGCGAAAGGGCCGCGGACAATGCAGTCCGCGGCCCATTGTGTTCCCTTCCGCGTCACGCGGTGTTCGAACAGTCCCGGCACGGGCGGCCGCGCTGGAGCCGCCCGAGCGGGCTACTCCGTGATCTCGTCCACGAGGCGCAGGTGGCCGCGCGCCTCGTCGTTGCGTCCCATCCGCTGAAGGGTGCGGCCCAGGAGCAGGCGGGCGTAGAAGTCGGCAGGGTTGGCCTCGACCATCTTCTCCGAGAGCGCCAGCGCCTTGTTCAGCTGCGCCGACTTGAAGTAGGCGCGGGCCGCCACGAGCATGACGTCCGGATGCTCCGGGTGGTCGCGCAGGAGCGGCTCCAGGAACTTCAGGGCGGCGTGCGGGTCCTTCTGGGCGAGCATCTCCTCGGCGTCGCGCAGGCGCTGGGTCTCCTCGGGGACCTGCCGTCCGCGCGCGGCGGAGTCGATGAAGGCGGCGATCTGGTCGTCGGTGATGTCGTCGGAGCGCATTCGACCCTCAACGCCCGGGGGCGCGGGATCATTCCCGGTCAGTCGTTGCGCAGGGCCGCGCCGACGACGATGACGAGCTGGAGCAGGCCGAGCGCGGCCAGGAGCATCCACGCGGTGATCGCGATCGTCACGACCCCTTCGGTCCACTCGGCGTACTGGCCGCCTCCGGCGACGGCGATGACGCCGCACGCACCGAGGCCCAGGGCCACGACCACTTCGCGGACCGAGCGCTCCCCCATCGTGGTCATGCCGAGGTCGTTGAGGCCGACCTGCCGGGCGCGCATGCGGGTGAGGACGTACATCCAGCACAGGGCGCCGGTCACGGTGACGGCCCAGCCGGGCGCGCCGAGGAGCCACAGGGCGAGCAGCCAGGCGCCTTCGGAGCAGCGCGCGGCGAGGGGTTCGAGGACGAGGACCCGCCGCGACAGGCTCGTGGAGCGGGCGGCCAGGAGCATGTAGGAGGCGTCGGCGAGGGCCGTGACCGCCAGGAGCGGCAGGGCGATGAGCACGACGGGTCCGCCGACGACGACGCAGACGGGGATGAAGAGGCTCGCGGTGAGGCCGACGCCGACGACCGCGCCGGGCTGGAACCGGGTGGAGAGGATGACCCGGCCTACAAGGGAGTCGGCGGGCACTCGGGTGCGCATGGGTCTTGTTGTAGCAGACGGCATCACACGCGTATTCGCAGCATCGGACATAGCAGAGGACTCTACGTGTTGCGGCAGTGACCGCAATCCCCCAGTCGTGTCGTCCGGTTCCCTATGGGCGCAGGTTCTTCCAGACGCGGCGCGTCGACCGCGAGTGGTTCAGGGTCGTGAAGTGCAGCCCGGGGGCGCCTTCTTCGAGGAGGCGCGCGCCCATGGCGGTGGCGACCTCGACGCCGATGTCGCGGACCGCGTCGCGGTCGTCGGCGACGGCGCGCAGGCGCTCGGCGAGGGCCTCGGGGAAGACCATCCCGGTGAGGACCGCGAACCGCTCGATCTGCTTGATGTTCGTGATCGGCATGATGCCCGGCACGATCGGGATGTCGCATCCGGCGGCGGCGACGGCGTCGCGCAGCCGCAGGTAGTCCTCGACGTCGTAGAAGATCTGCGTGATCGCGAAGTCGGCCCCGGCGCGGCACTTCTCCACGAAGTAGCGGACCCCGGTGTCCCAGTCGACGTCCCGCGGGTGCCCGTCGGGGAACGCGGCGACGCCGACGCTGAAGTCGCCGGACTCCTTGATGAGCTCGACGAGCTCGCGGGCGTGCAGGATGCCCTCGGGGTGCTGGACCCAGTCGGCGCGCGGGTTGCCCGGCGGGTCGCCGCGCACCGCGAGGATGTTGCGGACCCCGACGTTCGCGAAGTGGCCGATGAGGTTCCGCAGCTCGGCCACGGAGTGGTCGACGGCGGTGCAGTGCGCCATCGTCAGCAGCGTCGTCTCCGAGTTGACGAGGTTCGTGGTGTCGACGGTCTTGAGCCGCGTGGACCCGCCCGCGCCGTAGGTCACCGACACGTAGTCGGCGCCGAGGCGCTCCAGGTCGCGGATGGTCCGCCACAGGACGCCCTCGGCGGCCTCGTCGCGGGGCGGGAACAGCTCGAACGAGAACTTGGGCTCGCCGGACCGCAGCAGGTCGCCGATCTTGGCGGCCTTGACCGGCATCACGCTGGGCGTCCCGAGTGTCATGACCCAACGGTAACGGGACTGACACACGTGTGCTGACCTGCATTCGCGGACACCCAACAGGTGGGACGCGCGGAAGCTCGTCTAGCGTTCGGAACGTGGAGCTCAACGAGCGCGTCGACGCGGCCCTGGCGGCCTTCCTGGACCGGCAGGCCGCGGTCATCTGCGGCATCGACGAACGGCTCGGCGTCTACGCCGACGCGGTGCGCGACTTCGTGCTCGGCGGCGGGAAGCGGCTGCGGCCCGCGTTCGCGTACTGGGGCGCCCGCGGGGCGGGCCTGGAGGACTCCGACGAGCTCGTCGCCTGCGTCTCCTCCCTCGAACTGCTCCAGGCGTCCGCGCTCATGCACGACGACCTCATCGACGGCTCCGACACGCGGCGCGGCGCCCCCTCGATCCACCGGCGCTTCGCGTCCCTCCACGAGCGCGAAGGCTGGTCGGGACGGCCGCTGGAGTTCGGGTCGGCGGCCGCGATCCTCCTCGGGGACCTGTGCCTGGCCTGGTCCGACGAGCTGTTCTGCTCCGCGGGGATGCCGTTCGAGAAAGTCGCGGCCGCGCGGAGCGACTTCGACCTGATGCGCACCGAAGTGAGCGCCGGGCAGTACCTCGACGTGCTCTCGGAGGTGCGCCGGGACGTCTCCGAGGCCACCGCCGCGAAGGTCGCCCGCTACAAGTCCGCGAAGTACACGATCGAGCGGCCGCTGCTCATCGGGGCGTCCCTCGCGGGCGCCCCCGAGCGCGTCCGCGCGCACTACTCGGCGATCGGGCTGCCGCTCGGCGAGGCGTTCCAGCTCCGCGACGACGTACTCGGCGTCTTCGGCGACCCCGCGCAGACCGGCAAGCCCGCCGGGGACGACCTGCGCGAAGGCAAGCACACGTTCCTGGTCGCGCGGGCCTGGGCCGCGGCCGACGCGGGCCGCCGGTCGGTCCTGGACGCCGGGCTCGGGGACCCGGACCTCGACGCCGAGGGCGTGGCGCGGCTGCGCGCGGTCCTCATGGACACCGGCGCGCTGGCGGACACCGAGCACCGCATCGAGGCGCTCGCCGCGGAAGCGGAAGCGGCCCTGGAGGACTCGCGGGCCGACGTCGACCCCGCGGCCCTGGAGGTCTTCGCGGGCCTCCTCGTGAAGGCCGTGAAGCGCGACTTCTAGGCCGGCGGCCGCAGGCCTCACGCTGCGACACCGCTTCAGAGGTCGGCGAGTCTGCGGCGGAGGTCGTCGGCGCCGGCGTGGCCGATGTCGGTGAGGATTCCCAGCGCCTCCTGCAACGCCTCGCGGGCGGCGTCGGGGTCACCGGCCGAGAGGTGGAGTTCGCCGAGAGACGAGAGCACCTCGCCCTCTCCCCGGCGCGATCCGGCTTCGCGAACGCGCGCGAGGGCCAGGTGGTAACAGGAGCGTGCGCGTTCGTACCGGCCGAGGCGATGGTGGATGAAGCCGAGGCTGTCCAATACGGCGGCCTCCAGGTGGGGGCGCAGGTCGGATTCGACCGCTTGGCAGGCATCGAGTGCTCGTTCGCAGTATTCGATCGCCTCCTTGTACTCGCCGAGCTGGGCGTGATACCAGCCGACCGCGTTCAGCGCGCGGGACACGCCGATGCGGCTGCCTTGCGCACTGGAGAGCTCCAGAAACCGCTGGGAGTGTTCAAGTGCCGCGCCGTGACGTCCTTGCAGCGCGGCCAGGTTGGCGAGACCGTGGTGGGTGGCCGCCTGCGCGATACGGTCTTCGGCCGCGACGGCGAGCCGCAACGCCCGGAGCAGGTGCGCCCGGCTGTCCTCGAAACGCCCGAGCCCCGTATAGCTCCAGGCCAGGACCCGATGAGAGTGGACCTGCGCGGCCGAATCGCCGATCCGCTCCGCGGCGCCCAGGGCTGCGAGCTGGAGGACGACCTGGTCGCGCATGTGGCCGCGCACGTAGTAGAAGCCGGAGAGCGCCCAGCCGGACTGCCAGACCTGGACGTCGAGTTCGCCTTCCGGTTGGCGGAGCACGACGGCGGCCATGCCCGCATGCTCCGTCTGGAACCAGGCCCGCGCCGCCTCCCGCTCGGTGAGGGATTCGGGGGCGGTGCCGGGGCTCGGCACCCCCAGCGGGATGGCGAGCTCGTCGATGCTCGGTCGAATCATCGCGGCCGCGGGGCAGGCGGTGTGCGTGTAATGGTCCAGCAGCCGCCGCATGGCCTTTCGGCGCTCGGCTTCCGGGTCGGTGCGCTCGGCCAGCGCGGTGGCGTGCTCCCGGAGGAGGTCGTGGAGGGAGTAGCGCCCTTCGGGGCTCTGGGTGAGCAGGCTGGCCCGGGTCAGTTCCATCAGGGCGGCGGCGGTGTCGTCGGCGCTCATGCCGGTGAGGCTGGTCGCCAGTGCCGGGGACAGGTCGAGGCCCGGGTGGAGGCCGAGGAGGCGGTAGGTGCGCTGTGCCGGGGCGGAGAGGTGGCGGTAGGACCGGTCGAACACCTCGGCGACCGAGGTGGACGGGTCGGTGGGGCCGACGTTCAAGCGGCCGAGTCGGTTCTCGGTGAGCATGCGGGCGTAGTCGCCGACGGAGGCGGTCCGTGCGTGGTGGGTTCGGTGGTTCGCGGCCGCGATGTGGATGGCGAGCGGCAGGCGGCCGCAGGCGTCGGCGAAGGCCGCTATCTCGTCTGCTTCGGCGTCGTTGGCGATCGGCCGTCCCAGGAGGCCGCGCAGGAGCGAGGCGGCTTCGGCGCCTGAAAGGGTGTCCAGGGGCAGGTGGACGGTGCCGGAGTGGGTGGCGCGCAGTCCGTCGAGCTGGCTGCGGCTGGTGATGAGGACCAGGCAGTCCGGCTCGGTGGGTATGAGCGGGCGGACCTGCGGTTCGGCGTGGGCGTTGTCCAGCACGATCAGCATTCGCTTGCCGCGCAGTGCCTCCTGGTAGCGCGCGGCCAATGCGTCGGGGTCGTCCGGCACGGCCTCCGGGTCGACGCCCAGTTGTTCGAGCAGGCCGGCGAGCGCCTGGTGCGGGTCGGTCGGAGGCAGGTCGGCGTAGCCGTTGAGGTTGACGTACAGGCAGCCGTCGACGAAGCGCGCTTTGACCGCCCGGCTGCGCGCCCAGTGCACGGCGAGCGCGGTCTTGCCGACGCCGCCGATGCCGGTGAGTGCGGCGACGACCACCGACCGGCCGCGTCGGTGCTCGCGCAGCAGGCGGTCCAGGCGTCGCTGCTCTTGGTTGCGGCCGAAGAAGGCCCTGTCGTCGGCCGGGAGTGCGCGGGAGGGCCAGTCGGCGACGGGCTTCTCGGCGTTGAGCGAGGTGCCGGTGAGGCGGCGGCGGACTTCGTCGAGCTCGACGCGCTCGCGCAGGCTCAGACCCAGTCGCGGGTTGCTGAGGAGCTGGTCGAAGCGGTCGGGGGCGTCGCCGGTCGGGGGCTTGGGGAGGTACTCGCCGCGGATCCAGTAGTAGATCGTCACCCGGCTGACGTTCTCGGTGGTCTCGGCGATCTGCCGGACACTGCAGCCGGAGTCGGCGATGCGGGCGCGCAGCCAGCCGCCGAGCTTGGCCGGGGTGTCGAGGTGGGCGAACGCGCCGTCCTCGTCGCCGGGCCGGTGGCCGGCGAGCCAGGACCGGACGGTCTCCTCGCTCACGCCGAGCTCGTCGGCCACTTCGGCGACGGTCCGGCCGCTGTCGGAGAGGTGCACGGCCAGCCAGGAGGAGAGCTGCGCGATGGCGCTGCCGGATCGGCGGGGTTCGGGATTCACGGGTCTCCGCTGGCGGGGGCGGCGGATGGGCGAGTTCAAGATAGTTCAGCGGAAGCTTGCCGTCAACGGCCGCAGCGGATGCAATGGCGTCGTCCGTCACAGTTCCTCCCCGACGGTCCCACCCGTCCCGGCTTCGGGTCGACACCTAGGAGACGCATGTCAGAGCAGGCGGCCCGATTCCGCGACGTGTTCGCCGTCGGCGAGTTCCGGGTGCTCTGGATCGCTCAGGCGCAGTCGCGCATCGGCGACCAGTTCGCGCGGGTCGCGCTGTCGCTGCTGGTGTTCGAACGGACCTCGTCGGCGGCGCTCACCGCGCTGGTCTACGCCTCGACCTACCTGCCGCCGCTGCTCACCGCACCCCTGCTCGCGGGCCTGGCGGACCGGTACTCACGCCGCACCGTCATGTGGACTGTGGACGTACTGCGGGCGGTCCTCATCGGGCTCATGGCGGTTCCGGCAATGCCGCTGCCGGTGCTCGGCCTCCTCGTGGTGGCCGTCGCCTGCCCCGAACCGCTGTTCTCCTCCGCCCGCATCGCGACCCTCCCCAAAGTCCTGCCCGGCGGGCGCTACCAGGTCGGCATGGGCATCACCGGCGCCACGGACGGCATCGCGCAGATCGCCGGGTTCGCCCTGGGCGGGGTCGTCGTGGCCGCCACCGGCAGCCCGCATCTGGTCCTGGCCGTCAACGCGCTCACCTTCCTGGTCTCGGCCGCGCTCGTGCGCTGGGGCCTGCGCCCGCACCTGCCCGAGACCGGCGGGGACACCGGGAGCAGCGCCCCGAAGGGCCGGTTCGCCCTGGCCGGAGTCCGGCTCGTGGCGAGGAACCGGAGCCTGATGGGCCTGGCCGCGCTGGCCTGGACGTTCGGGTTCTACGTCGTCCCCGAATCGCTCGCCGCCCCGTACGTCGCCGAGATCGGCGCGGGAGCGTCCGCCGTCGGCCTGCTCATGGCGGCCGACGTCGCCGGGATGGCGATCGGCGGACTCCTGGTGGCCCGTCTGGGAACCGAGGTGCGGCGGCGGCTGACGGTGCCGCTCGCCTTCGCCGCCGGGCTCCCGCTCGTCGTGACGTTCGCCGAGCCGGGCGTCTGGGCTGCGGTAGCGCTGTGGGCGGTCTCCGGCCTGTGTTCGAGCTTCGTCGTCATCGCCGAGGTCAGGTTCGTGCTCCAGGTGCCCGACGAGATCCGCGCCCGCGCCATCGGCTTCGCCGCCGCCGGCCTCCAGACCGCCCAGGGGCTGGGGATGGCGCTCGCCGGCGTCCTCGCCGAAGCGCTGTCCCCGGCCTTGTCGATCGCGTTGTGCGGCGCGGCCGGCTCGGTCGTCGCGCTCGCGATCGGCCTCGTCTTCAGGCTCGCCGCACCGGACGAGCCGCAAGTCTCCGAGCGGTCGGCGCCTCCCGCCGAGGACCGCTCGGAACCGGTCAGGACATGAGCGACACAGGAGAGGAGGGAACACGATGAACCACATGCAGAAGGACACGAGCTGGGGCAAGGACACCAGCTGGGGTAAAGACACCAGCTGGGGCAAGGACATCACCTGGGGCACCCGCTAAGGGCGACTCCCGTCGGGCCCGTGCCGAATTGTCGGCACGGGCCCGACGGCGTCCTGAGCCGAGCGGCCTCAGCCCGCGACATCATTCCGACCGTCAGTGGACGATCGCCGTCTCGCCCGGTCCCCCGTTCGGAGTCGGTCGTTCGCATGACCCCCGCACGGGTGACCTGACGGTTACCCTTCGTCGCCCCGATCGTTGATCCGAGTGAAGGACACGAACGGACGGTGGGAGACACGTGGGACTCTTCGGTGCCATCGGGCGCGAGACCAAGGGCGCGGTCCGCTCGCTCGGCTACGACTTGCGCCGCTCGAAGCGGTTCCGGCGGATCGGGGTGATCGCGGTGGCGACCGTCGCCGGCGGGGTCATCGCGACAGGAGCGCTCGTGCGCGGCGGCGCGGGTGTGCCGGGCATCGCCGACGGCGACGACGCGGACATCATCGAGGGCTGGTTCGGGCTCGGCTCGGACACGACGGGCCAGGACGCCGAAGCGGCCGACACGGCCGCGGAGGAGGAGGCGCCCCGGGGCGGCGACGCCGCCGACCCGAGCGCGGAGGAGTCGACCGCGGGAGCGGCGACCCAGGGCCGCGGGAGCGGCGGCGGCACGGGCGGCCGCTCCCCCGACCTGGTGCCCATCGGCGGCGACGACGGCACCCGCGGCCCCACCGAGGAGGAGAGCTCCCCGACCCAGGAGCCGACGACGGAGGAGCCCACCGAGGAGCCGACGGAGACGACGCCCACGGAGGAGCCCACCAGCGGCGAGCCGACCCAGGAGCCGACGAGCGAGGCGCCGACGACCGACCCGGGCTCGTCCGAGTCGGTGACCATGAGCCACACGCCGAGCGAGGAGCCGTCGAGCGAGTCGGCGAGCGCGCCCGCGCAGGCCGAGAAGGGCTCGGTCGCCCCGATCCCCCGCAAGGGCCCGGTCGGCGGCTGACCGCTGGTTCTACGCGGCCACCGCTCCTTTCGTCCGGGCCGGTCCGGCGCTGATCGGGCCGGGCAGGTCCTGGCCGCGGTCTTCGCCCCGGCCCGTCCGGCACTGATCCGGCCGAGCAGGGCCGGCCGCTCCTACTTCTTCGCCGCCACAGCGCCTTTGGCCTGGTCGAGCTCGGCCCGGATCGCGGTGATGTTGCGCTTGACGGCGGCCACGTCGGGGCTGTCGCCGTCGCGGTCGCCGCGGCGCTGGTCGCGGGCGACGAGCGTCGCCAGGCTCACCAGCTCGTGCTGGAGCTGGCGCAGCAGCTGCGAGGCGTCCTTGCCCCAGCGCTTCTGGGCCCGCTTGCGGGCCTTGCGCCGCGAGTGCAGCGACCGCATCTCGGTGAGGTCCTCGGTCGTGATCACCGCTTCATCCTCATCGGACATGGTGGTGACGAACCAGCGCCACTCGGCGCGGGCCGCGAAGTGGTACAGCACGAAGAACAGGCCGAGGATGATCAGGCCCTTGCCGTAGGTTAGCGGGATCGCGAGCCCCGCGGGGAACGAGGACGGCATCGGCAGGTTCCACAGGCCGTGCATCGCCAGCGCGAGCGCGAACAGGCCGACCATGACGCCGAGGCGGGTGCTGAACGAGCGCCGCGTCTGGGTCACGAAGAACGCGATGCCGAGCCCGGCCGCGCCGGTGTACAGCGGGTGCGAGAACGGGGCGGCGACGAGCACGCGCGTGAACGTAACGGTGAGCGCCCCGGCCATGTCGGAGTTGGGGTTCAGGGCCGCGAAGTTCACCGCGTACGTGAGGTTCTCGACGACCTGGAAGCCGAGGCCGACGAGCGCGCCGTAGATGAGGCCGTCGATGGAGCGGTCGAAGTGCTCGCGCACGATGAGCACGAGCATGACCACGCCGAGGGCCTTGAGCCACTCCTCGTTGATCGGGCCGACGATCGCGGGCCCCCAGGTGCGGGCCCATTTGGCGTCGGCGAGTTCGGCGAGGACGACGAGCGCGGCGTTGTTGGCGAGCATCGCGAGCGCGACGGCGACGATGCCGCCCCAGGCCATCGCGGCCGCGCGCACGGTCGGCGGTTCGCGTTCGAACAGGTCCAGGCGGGAGAGGATCTGGAGGAACACGATCGCGAGGACGGCGTTGACGGCGATGGAGGCCCACAGGGCGGTCGCGATGTCGCCGTAGTCGGGCGAGAAGATCCGGCCGAGTTCGAGCAGGCCGTAGACGAGGCAGGCGACGAACAGCCAGTAGGCGGGTCGCCTGATGCGGATGAACGCGCCCTGGGACTCGACGACGACGCGTTCGGTGCGGACGGTCACTTGCCCTCCAGCTCGAAGGTGGCGACGTACGGCTCGGGGTCGACGTCGGCGGCGGCGGGGTCGGAGCCGGGGGCGATGAGGACGAGGATCGCGGCGGCGCCCTTGTCGTTGCCCACCACGGTGATCGACCCGGCGGAGTCGATGCCGATGATGTCGGCGCGGTACCCGGCGAGCCCGGCGGCCGCGTCGGTGTAGGCGCGGATGTTGTTGTAGATGTAGCCGTTCTGGGCGATGACGGGCTGGACGCGGCGGTCGAGGAGCCGTTCGAGGCTGTCGACGCCGGAGTCGACCTCGACGGAGGCGGTGAGGTGGTCGCGCACGAAGTTCTGGCGCTGGTCGGCGAAGTGGACGCCGGGGCTGGTCCAGCCCGAGCCGGGCAGCTCGTATTCGAGGCTGGCCCCGGCGACGGGGTAGGACTGGAGGAACAGGGTGTCGCCTTCGCCGATGTTCTGCACGGAGTCCCCAAGGGCCCGTTCGAGTCCGATCCACACGGCGACGGGCAGGACGACGGCGACGGCGGCCACCACGGCCTGCCACATGCGGCCGCGCTCCAGCCCCAGCCGGTTCAGCCGGATCGTGACCTCAGCCAATGCGTCCCCTCCCCGAGCCATTGACACACGTGGAATCAAAGGTACGGGAAGGGGACCATGGTTTGTCCGGTTTTCACGCGGACGCGGAGTCCGCTGTCGGGTAGCTGACTGTGCCGCGGGAACGCGCGCGTCGCCCCTGGTCAGTCGAGCTTGGTGATCCAGTTGTGGGTGTCCTCGGTGCGCCCGTACTGGAGGTCCAGGAGCGTCTGGCGCAGCTGCATCGTGAACTTCCCGGCCTCGCCGCCGCCGATGGTGAACGAGCCCTTGCGTCCCTTGACGGTGCCCACGGGCGTGATGACGGCGGCGGTGCCGCACGCGAACGCCTCGGTGAGCAGGCCCGACTCGGCGTCGTCCCGCCAGCGGTCGATCGAGTACTTCGTCTCGCGGACCTCCCACCCGGCTTCGGTGGCGAGCGTGAGGATCGCGTCGCGGGTGATCCCGGCGAGGATGGTGCCGAGCTCGGGGGTGTAGAGCACCCGCTCGTTCTCGTACGCGAAGAACAGGTTCATGCCGCCGAGTTCGTCGACGTACTTGTACTCCACGGCGTCCAGGAAGATGACCTGGTCGCAGCCGTGCTCGATCGCCTCGGACTGGGGCAGGAGGCTCGCGGCGTAGTTCCCGCCGGCCTTCGCCGCGCCGGTGCCGCCCGGTCCGGCCCGGTTGTACTCCTCGGACACCCACAGCGTCAGGGGCTTGGGGCCGCCCTTGAAGTACGCGGCGGCCGGGGAGGCGATGAGGAGGTACAGGTACTCCTTCGCGGGCCGCACGCCGAGGAACGACTCGGAGGCGATCATGTACGGGCGCAGGTAGAGGGTGGCCTCGTCCTGGCTCGGGACCCAGTCGCCGTCCGCGGCGAGCAGCTCGCGGATCGACGCGAGGAACCACTCCTCGGGGAGGTGCGGCATCGCCATGCGGTCCGCGGAGATGTTGAGGCGCCGCGCGTTCGCCTCGGCGCGGAACAGGCCCAGGGACCCGTCCTCGTGGCGGTAGGCCTTGAGGCCCTCGAAGATCTCCTGGGCGTAATGCAGGACCGCGGCCGCCGGGGAGAGCGTGAGCGGCCCGAACGGCTTCAGGGTCGCGCTGTGCCAGCCGCGGCCCTCGGTCCAGGTCATGGTGAACATGTGGTCGGTGAACACGGTCCCGAAGACGGGGTTGGCGAGGATCGCCTCGCGCTCGGCGTCCGGGGTCGGGTTCGGGTGCGGCTCGCGCCTGAGGTCGGGAAGACCGTCGGTGGTCATGATCTGTCCTTCGGATTCACAAGGTCGGGTGTGTGCTTGTCGTTACTGGTCCTGATGCTTAACTTACCGCTCGTTCAGGTGGTCGGGCGGCAGCCTGTCATCTGGGGCCTGACACGGGAAAACGCCCGGCGAGGCGTTCTGGTCGAACGCGGGCCCGCCGGGCGCTGAAGCTGTTGCTTGGGTCTAGCTGAGCTGTCCGGCGACGTCGGCGGCTACTCGGTCGCCTACCTCGCCGGTGCGGATCTGGGTCCCGCTGTCGCGGGACGCGAGCTCGCGCTCCACCGCGGCGTTGACGGCCGCGGCGGCGTCGGCGCGGCCGAGGTGCTCCAGCAGGAGCGCGGTGGAGGAGATCGCGGCGACCGGGTCGGCGATCCCCTGCCCGGCGATGTCCGGGGCCGAGCCGTGCACGGGCTCGAACGTCGACGGGTGCGTGTGGTCGGGGTTGATCGAGCCGGTCGCGGCCAGGCCGATGCCCCCCGTGACGGCGGCGGCGATGTCGGTGAGGATGTCGCCGAACAGGTTGTCGGTCACGATCACGTCGAAGGTGTGCGGCCGGTTCACCAGGAACATCGCCGCGGCGTCCACGTGCTGGTACTCGGTGGTCACGTCCTGGTACTCGGCGGCCACGTCGTCGAACGCGCGCTTCCACAGGCCGCCCGCGTGGACCAGCACGTTCGTCTTGTGGACGAGCGTCAGGTGGCCGCGGCGGCGGCGGGCGCGCTCGAACGCGTCGCGGACGACCCGCTCCGTGCCGTACCGCGTGTTCAGGGACTCCTCGGTGGCGATCTCCGCGGGCGAGCCGGTGTGGAGGTTCCCTCCGGCGCCGGTGTACAGGCCCTCGGTGCCCTCGCGGACGACCACGAAGTCGATGTCGCCGGGCTTGACGTCGGCCAGCGGCGAGGACGCGCCCGGGTACAGGCGGCTCGGCCGCAGGTTCACGTACTGGTCGAACTCGAAGCGGAGCTTCAGCAGCAGGCCGCGTTCGAGGACCCCCGGCGGGACGGTCGGGTCGCCGATGGCGCCCAGGAGGATCGCGTCGTGCTCGTCCAGTTCGGACAGCACGCTGTCGGGGAGGATCTCGCCGGTCCGGTTGTACAGGCGCGCACCGAGGTCGTACTCGGTGTACTCGTAGCCCGGGAGGGCCACGGCGAGCACCTTCTGCGCCTCGGCGGTGACCTCTTGCCCGATGCCGTCGCCGGCGATGACCGCGATCCTGCTCATGGTGCCTCTCTGGTTTCCGTTTCCTCGACGCCGCGCACTCGGACCCGTCCGGCATCGCGGCCGGGAACGGGGAATGCGGGGCGGGTGCGTTCACCATAACGCACCCGTCCCGCATTCCGACGAACGGCTCTCAGCAGATGGAACGGCTGAGACGCAGGGGATTCAGTGAATCCCTCAGTCCTGGAGGGTCACGGCCTTCGCGCCGGTCGCGCCCACGGAGTCCTTCACGCGGCCCAGCACCTCGCTCGGCACCGGCGCGTCGAGCGCCATCGCCATGACCGCCTCGCCCCCGGCCGCCTTGCGCGCCACCTGCATCGCGGCGATGTTGATGTTCAGGTCGCCGATCGCGCCGCCGATGAGGCCGACCACGCCGGGCCGGTCCGTGTAGCGCAGGAACAGCAGCGACCCGTCCAGGTCGATGTCCAGCTCGAACCCGTCGATGTCCGTCAGCCGCGGGCCGCCGTGCGGCCCGGGGCTGATCGTCCCCGAGACGGTGAGGCCGCGGCCGTCGACCATCGCGCCGCGCAGGGTGACCAGCGTCTGGTACTCCGGCGACTCCTGCGACGTGTACAGGCCGACCTCGACCCCGCGCTGCTCGGCCACCAGCGGCGCGTTCACGTACGTCACCGAGTCGGCCACGTCCACGAACAGCCCCTTCGAGGCCGCCAGCTGGAGCACCGTCACATCGTGCGCGACGACCTCCCCGCGGACCTCCACCGTCACCGACTGCACGGCCGAGCCGGCCAGCGAGTTGAACGTCCGGCCCAGGCGCTCCGCGAGCGACAGCAGCGGGCGCACCTCCTCGTGGACCACACCCCCGGCCTGCACGTTCGCCGCGTCCGGTACGAACTCGCCCGACAAGGCGAGCTTCACGCTCTTGGCGACGGCCAGGCCCGCGTTGTCCTGGGCCTCGCGCGTGGAGGCGCCCAGGTGCGGCGCGGCCACGACGTTGTCCAGCGCGAACAGCGGCGAGTCGGTGCACGGCTCCTTCACGAACACGTCGAGCCCGGCGGCGGCCACGCGGCCGTCCTGAAGCGCCGCGGCGAGCGCGTCCTCGTCGATCAGCCCGCCGCGCGCGGCGTTGACGATCCGCACGCCCGGCTTGACCTTGTTGAGCGCGTCCTCGCCGATGATCCCCACGGTCTCGGGGGTCTTCGGGAGGTGGATGGTGATGAAGTCGGCGAGCGACAGCAGCGTGTCGAGGTCGACCAGGCGCACCCCGAGCTTCGCGGCGAGCGCGGGCTGGGCGTACGGGTCGTACGCGACGACGTCCATGTCGAACGCCTGCATGCGGGTGGTGACCAGCTGCCCGATCTTGCCGAAGCCGATCACGCCGAGGGTCTTGCCCTGGATCTCGACACCGGTGAACTTCTTGCGGTCCCAGCGGCCGGCGCGCAGCGACGCGTCGGCGCGCGCGATGTGGCGGGCGCTGGCGAGCAGCAGCGTGATGGCCTGCTCGGCCGCGGACACGATGTTCGACGTGGGCGCGTTCACGACCATGACGCCGCGCTCGGTGGCGGCGGGCAGGTCGACGTTGTCGAGGCCCACGCCCGCGCGGGCGACGACCTTGAGCTTCGGCGCGTGTTCGAGCGCGGCGGCGTCGATGGTGGTCGCGGACCGGACGATCACGGCGTCGGCCTCGACCAGCGCGGCGTGGAGGGAGTCCACGTTCGTCCCGTCGATCTCCCGGACGTCGAAGTCCCCGGAGAGCACCTCGATCGCAGCGGGCGCGAGCGGGTCGGCTATGACCACGACAGGTTTCGGTTCGGTCATGGATACCTCGCAAAGGTAAGGAGCAACGGAGGACCGGGCGCGGCGCTGCGTCGTCAGCGGCAATGGTATGTCGATCGCGTTAACGGCTCCTTACCGACCTGCCGCATTCCGGATGATGGAACACCTCGACCCTGCCGCTTCCCCGTCCCGCCCTCCGGCCTACACCGCCGCCACACCCGATGTCGCACCCCCGAGCAACACTCGAAAGCGGGGGCGCCACCGAACCCGAGCATCCCTCAATCCGCAACCGCCCCCGGTTTCGATGGTGCCCGCAGGCACCGACATCCTGTTCGAAGCCGCTGTCGCACCCCCGCGGGATGCTTGCAAGCGGGGGCGCCAGCGAACGCGAGTCGCCCTCACTCGAAGTGGGCGTCCTCGTCCAGGAGCTCCGCGGCGTCGCTCTCGGCCTCTGCAAGGACCTGCTTCACCACAGGGATCGCGATGCCGGAGCCGTAGCCCTTGCGGGCGAGCATGCCCACGAGCTTGCGCAGCACGGCGTCGTCGCTCTGGCCCGCCAAGGACCGGTAGCGGCGGCGGGCGAGTTCCAGGGCCGCTTCGCGTTCGTCCTCGTCGCTGACCTGCTCGACGGCGGCGTCGATGAAGTCCGGGTCGACGCCCTTGCGGCGCAGCTCGCCGACCAGCGACCGCTTCGAGAGGCCGCGGGAGCGGTGGCGGGACTCGACCCAGGCGCGGGCGAAGACGGCGTCGTCGATGAGGCCGACCTCCGAGTACCGCTCCAGGATCTCGGAGACGATGTGCTCCTCGAACCCCTTGCGGCGCATGGAGTCGCCGAGTTCGGTACGCGTCCGGGGACGGCCCGACAGCAGTTGGAGACAGTACTGCCGGGCCTCTTCCGGGTCGTTCGGCTTAGAAGTCGACCGGGGCTTCTTCAATCTCGTCCTCGATCGACGCCGGGGCGTCGGCGGCGGCCGCGTCGACGCCGAGCTTCTCCTTGATGCGCTTCTCGATCTCCAGCGCGAGGTCCGGGTTCTCCTTGAGGTTCGCCCGGGCCTTCTCCTTGCCCTGGCCGAGCTGGTCGCCCTCGTACGTGTACCAGGCGCCCGACTTCTTGACGATGCCGTGCTCAACGCCCATGTCGATCAGCGAGCCCTCCTTGGACACGCCGATGCCGTAGAGGATGTCGAACTCGGCCTGCCGGAACGGCGAGCCGACCTTGTTCTTGACGACCTTGACGCGGGTGCGGTTGCCGACGGCCTCGCCGCCGTCCTTCAGCGTCTCGATGCGGCGGATGTCGAGGCGCACCGAAGCGTAGAACTTGAGCGCCTTACCGCCGGCGGTGGTCTCGGGCGAGCCGAACATGACGCCGATCTTCTCGCGGAGCTGGTTGATGAAGATCATCGTGGTGCCCGTGGTGTTCAGGCCGCCGGTGATCTTCCGCAGCGCCTGGCTCATGAGCCGGGCCTGGAGGCCCACGTGCGAGTCGCCCATCTCGCCCTCGATCTCGGCGCGCGGCACGAGCGCGGCCACCGAGTCGATGACGATGAGGTCGACGGCGCCGGAGCGGACCAGCATGTCGGCGATCTCCAGGGCCTGCTCGCCGGTGTCGGGCTGCGAGACCAGCAGGTCGTCGACGTTCACACCCAGCTTCTCGGCATAGATCGGGTCGAGCGCGTGCTCGGCGTCGATCATCGCGGCCACGCCGCCCTCGGCCTGCACGTTCGCCATCGCGTGGAGCGCGATCGTGGTCTTACCGCTGGACTCCGGGCCGTAGATCTCGATGATGCGGCCCTGCGGCAGGCCGCCGACCCCGAGGGCCACGTCGAGCGCGATGGATCCGGTCGAGATGGTCTTGACGTTCTGCTTGGGCTTCTCCCCCAGTCGCATGACCGAGCCCTTGCCGAACTGCTTGTCGATCTGGGCCAGCGCGAGATCGAGCGCCTTGGCCTTGTCCTGAGCGGAGTTCATCCCGCCTCCCTTGGATCCTGTCTGCTTAGCCATGTCGAATACGGTAGCCGCACCCTCCGACAAGGTAGGACAACGGCTTGTTCGAACACGGCGCAACTCGCAACACGAGGGATCCGCCGATCAGCGCACGAGCCGCGCCGGGATCCGCTCGGGCCAGGCCCGGCACACCGCCATCCACACCGCTTTCGCGTTCTCGCCTTCGGCGAGCGCCTGGTCGATGGTGCGGCCGCCGAGCTGCCCGATGGTGGCGTCGGAGGCCACCGACCTGGCGTAGGCCGGGCCGAAGGTCTCGTCCATCCGCTCCCAGAAGTCGCTGAGTTTCACGCGCCGCTCCCCCGTCGTCCGCACCTGTCCATGGGGACAACGGTAGGCGACTCGTTGGCCCGGGGCCAATCCCAGGTGGCAAGATTGCCGGGTGCCTCGCGTCAGCCAAGAACACCTCGACTCGCGCCGCCAGCAGATCCTGGACGGCGCCCGCTCGTGCTTCGCCAAGTTCGGGTACGAGGGCGCGACGGTGCGGCGGCTCGAAGAGGCCACGGGGCTCTCGCGCGGGGCGATCTTCCACCACTTCAGGGACAAGGACGCGCTGTTCCTGGCGGTCGCGTCGGTCGACGCGGCCGAGATGGCGGCGACGGTGGCCGAGCGCGGCCTGGTCGGCGTCATGCAGGACCTGACCGCGGGGGCCGACAAGCCGGAGATCTCCGGGTGGCTGGGGACGCAGCTGGAGGTCGCGCGGCGCCTGCGCACCGACCCCGAGTTCGCCGAGGCCTGGGGCCGCCGCCGCGAGGCCATCGCCGAGGCGAGCCGCGAGCGCCTGGAGCACCAGCGCGAGGTCGGCGTCCTGCGCACCGACGTCGACATCGAGGTCCTCGCGGGCTTCCTCCAGCTCATGTACGACGGCCTCGTCCGCTACCTCGCGACCGGCCGCGACGACCTGGAGATCACCCGAATCCTCCAACTGGTCGAAGAAGCGGTCCGCCGCCACTGAGGACTGGATCCGAACCGGGCTCGTCTACGATTCCGGCGTGAACCCCTCCGCATCACTCCGGCCCCTTCCTGCACGGACGGCCTCGAAGTTCGCCTGCGCGATGACCCTCCTGCTGCTGTGGGGGTTCGCGCCGTGGACGCTGCTGTCGGCGGCACTGCTGGGCGCCCTCGTCATCCCGTTGGCGCAGTCGATCGGGGCGCCGACGCCCGGCGTCCTCTTCGGCGCCGTCATCGTTGCGGTGGTCGCACTGCTCCCGCCCGTCGCGGCGTTCCGCGACGTCTCCGCGCCGCTGCAGGGCGAGCCAGTGGACCGGGAACGGGCCCCGGAGCTGTGGGCACTGGTCGAGGAGGTCGCCGCCGCCGTCGGCGGGACGGTCCCCGACGAGATCCTCGTCGACAACGACTCCGGTCTCTACTCGCAGCGAGTCTCGCGCCGTGGGATGCGGCGGGCCACGCTCCTCCTCGGCATCGGCGTGTTCATGCCCCGGACGGTCGGCCTGTTCCGGGCGATGCTGGCGGTCCACATGAGCGGCTCGGCGACGTCGCTCCGGTCGATCGAGGGCCGGGTCTGGGATGGGCACCTCTACCTTCAGACGCTGTTCGCGAAATACCCCATCAATCCGCTGAACCTGCTGCTGTGGCCGTACGCCAAGATCTGTTTCGCGGCGACATCGCGGATCACGGGCGCCAGAGTGCTCGCGGGCGACCAGGCGGCGGCCGCGTACGCGGGCGGCCCGAACACGTGGTCGACGATCGCCGAGATCCAGGTGCTCGACCGCATGTGGGACCGGTTCTGCAAGGCGCACTTGGACCCCGCAGTAGAACAGGGTCTGCTGCCGTTCGACATCGCGGGCGGGTTCTCCCGCTTCCTCGACGCGCTGCCGGAGGAGCGGGCGGCGCTGCGCGCCGAGCCGCTGTCGGACAAGACCGGTTGGAGTGCGACGCATCCGTCGCTCGCGCGCAGGGTCGCCGCGCTCGTCGGCGTGCCGGACAAGACCCGGCCGGGCGACGAGGCGCCGGCGCTGAGCCTGTTCACCGATTACCGCCCTGTCGCGGCGATGGTCGACGTCATGTGGAAGTCGCCCGGCACGGTCCGCGCCTCTTGGGAGGAGGTCGCCGACCGGGTGGAGCGCAATCGACACGAGGAGCGGGCGGCTCGCTCCTACCAGGTGATCGGCGGGCTGCTGGGCCCGTCGCGGGCGAGTTTGGCAGGGCTGCTGGCGGACATCGACTCCGGCCGCCGCGACGCGCTGTTCCTG
The DNA here is from genome assembly GCF_003002955.1 of Glycomyces artemisiae. GTDB lineage: Bacteria > Actinomycetota > Actinomycetes > Mycobacteriales > Micromonosporaceae > Glycomyces > Glycomyces artemisiae. The sequence continues at coordinate 154,451 of NZ_PVTJ01000005.1, read as the reverse complement.
GAGCTGGACCGGCGCGGGTTCCCGGCGGGCGGGCTCGCCTCGATGGTCGCCGTGGCGGCGTTCAGGTCGCAGGAGATGCGCGCGGAGATCCGCTGGGGCGAGGGGACCGGGCTCGTCGGCGCCGACGGGAAACCGTTCGCCCCCAAGGAGCTCATCGCGCCGCTGTTCGCGGCCGAGCCGGACGCGGACGCGTTCCGGAAGGCGCTCGCGGACCGCGGCGTGGACCTCCACCGGGCGGTCGCCGAGGGCTGAGCACATGCGGCCGAAGACGACAGGATACTCCTGTCGGCCTTGCCTGTGAGCAGGTCTTTACCGCGCAAATCACGTTAGATATCTGAAGGTGGGTCATATTTACACAGACCCCTACTCGTTGGTATGCTCGCGGGTTAGTTGAACAGTCAACTAAGCCTGTCCTTGTATGGGGCAGCATTCGCAATGGGAGGCAATGTGATCGCAAGACTCCAACCGATCGGGCTGCTCATCGGGCGCGTGGCGCTCGGGGTCGTGTTCATCGCGCACGGGTGGCAGAAGTGGAGCACCAACGGGATCGACGCGACCGCGCAAGGCTTCGAGGGCATGGGAATCCCGGCACCCACGCTGTCCGCCTACTTCGCGGCCACGACCGAGCTCGTCGGCGGTTTCCTGCTCATCGCGGGGGCGCTGCTGCCGCTGGTGGGGCTCGCGCTCGCCGCGGTCATGCTGGGCGCGATGTACTTCGTGCACCTCGACGGCGGGTTCTTCTCGATGAACGGCGGCTACGAGTACGTGCTGACGCTGGCCGTGTTCGCCATCGCCATCGGGTTCTCCGGCGGCGGGCTGCTCGCGCTTGACAGCTTGTGGCTCAACAGGAAGAAGGACGAGGAGGCGGCCGAGCCGGCCGCCGCCGCGGCCTAAGTGGAGACGTCCGGGCGGGCCCCACCGCCCGCCCGGGCTAGCACTCGGCCAGGCCGCCGAGGGAGTTGACGTCGGCCGGGTCGATGATGAGCCAGACGAACGGGATGTAGCCGAACTCGTTCTCCCCCAGGACGACCCGGACCATGACGTCCGAGGCGTCCTTGCCTTCGTGGTAGTCCCAGTAGCCTTCTTCGCCTTCGTTGCCGCGGGGCGTGATCAGGTCCGCGGTCTCGTAGCAGACGAGTTCGAACACCGTGCCCACCGCCGCGTAGCCGATCGCGGTCGGGTCGGAGGCGGAGCCGCGGATGCCCGGCTCGCCGCCCTGGCCGGCGCAGTACAAGCGGGTCTGCGGGCAGTTCCAGTAGACCTCGCCGGTGATCACCTCGGGCGCGGCGGAGGTCGTCGTCTCCTCCGGTTCAGGCGTGTTCGTGGCGAGAGGTGAGGCGGGGTCCTCTGTTTCGACGGTCTCGGATTCCTCAGTCCCGGTTGGGTCCTCTTCCGCCGCTTGGCCGTCGAGGCTTCCCAGCCACCATGCGCCGCCGCCGACCAGCGACGCCGCGAGCACCGTCGCGATGGCGAGGAGCGCCACGGGGAGGCCGCGGCGCCGCGGCGGAGGCGGGGGTTGGACGACCGGCTGCACCACGGTGACCGGGGCTGTCGGCGGCGGGACCGCGGCGGGGGTGAGCGGGAGCGCCGGAGGCGGGACGGCCGCGGGGGTCACGGGTTGGTCCGCGACGGCCACGGCCCCTTCGCCGACCACGAGTTCGGGCTGCTCGATCATCGTCGGCGCGATGCCGAGCTCCTGGTGGATCATCGTGGCGGCCAAGGGCATCCGGCTCGCGCCGCCGACCATGAAGACGCCCGCGACCTGGTCGGGCGAGAGCCGCGCCTCGCGGATCACCGCCTTCGTGATCGCCACGGTCTGCGCCAGGAGCGGCCGGGCGAGGAGGTCGAGTTCGGCGCGGGTCAGGAGTTCTTCGGCGGCGAAGCCCGGGACGAGGACCTCGGTGGTCGAGCGGCGCGACAGCCGCTCCTTCGCTTCGCGCACTTCGTCGTAGAGCTGGAACCGGGCCCGCAGCACCTCGCCGCCCGCGTCGGGGTCGAGCAGGGCCCGCCAGGCCGACGAGCGCTCCTCGGTCCCCGCGAAGCGCCCGCCGAGGTAGTCGACGAGCGCCTGGTCCAGGTAGTGGCCGCCGACGCGGTCCGAGCCGTCGACGGCGAGGACCTCGAAGCCGCCCGGTCCGAAGGCGACCGCGCTCGCGTCGAACGTGCCCGCGCCGAGGTCGTAGACGACGAGGGCCCGGCCGGGCTCGATCCGGTGCCCGAGGACCTCCGCGAAGTAGCGGGCCGCCGCGACGGGTTCGGGCAGGAGCAGCGGGGCGGGCAGGCCGGCCGCGAGGGCGGCGTCGGTGACGATGTGGCGGCGGTTCGGGCCCCAGGCGGCGGGGACGGTGACCGTGACCGACCGGGGCGGCCCGGCGATCGCGGTGCACTCGGCGAGGACGCGGCGCAGGACGGCGCGCACGGCGTCGCCGATCGGGACCTCCCTGTCCCCCAAGAGGAGCGAGGGCGCGTCGAGGCGGAGCTTCGGATTGCGTTCGTAGCGGTGCGGGTGGCGGCGGGCCTCCCTCGCCGCGTCCCTGCCGACCAGTAGTGATCCATCGTGGTCGATATATATTCCTGACGGCAGGAGCGGATGGCCGTCGAAGAGGATCTGGTGCCGCCGCCCGTCGCCGCGCAGGACCGCGGCCACGGTGTTGTGGGTGCCGAAGTCGATGCCGAGGGCGGCGGCCGAGCGCGAGGCGGCGTCCATTCAGGACCTTTCAGGGGTGCGGGGCTGCGGTCCCGCAAGGGTACTTCGGGCGCGCCGCGCCCGGTTCCCCCAGGAGAAGACGACCGAGGCCGACGGGGGAATCCCCGTCGGCCTCAGTTCACGTGCTCAGTGCCTACCAGCGGTCGCGGCGGTCGCGGTCGCCGTAGCCGCGGCGCTCGCCGCGGTCCCGGTCGCCGTAGCCGCCCCGGCCGCGGTCGTCGCCGCCGCGGAAGCCGCCCTCGCGGTTGCCGCGGTAGCCGCCGTTGTCGCGGCCGCCCTGGTAGCCGCCGCCGCGGTTGCCGTAGCCGCCGCCTTCGCGGTTGCCCTGGTAGCCGCCGCGGCCGCCCTCGCGGTCGCCGTAGCCGCCGCGGTTGCGGTCGCCGTAGCCGCCGCGGTTGTCGCGGTCGCCGTAACCCCCGCGGCCGCCTTCACGGCGCTCGCCGTAGCCGCCGCGGCCGCCCTCGCGGTCGCCGCGGTACCCACCGCGGCCGCCGCCCTCGCGGTTGCCCCGGTAGCCGCCCCGGCCGCCGCCCTCGCGGTTGCCGCGGTAGCCGCCGCGGTCCTCGCGGTCGCGGCGCGGGCCGCGGTCGTCGCGGCGCTTGGACGGGCCTTCGAGGATCTCGCGCTCGGCCTGCTCGCGCAGGCGGGCCGCCTCGGCGCGCAGGCCCTCGGCGTCCTCCTTCAGGCGCTCGATCTGGCGTTCGAGGCGCTTGACCTCGTCGTCGTTGCGGGTCGCCTGGTGCTCGGAGGACACCGCGCGCAGGTCGGTGAAGTTCCGGGCGCCCATGAGCGCGGTCAGCTCGGCGTCGAAGTTGTCGTTGACGTAGTGGCGCGTGGCGTCCACCCCGGCGCGCTCGATGAGGCTGAACATCGACCGGTTCTGGTGCGGCAGCACCAGGGTCGCCACGTGGCCGGACTGCCCGGCGCGCGCGGTGCGGCCGGCGCGGTGCAGGTAGTCCTTGTGGGTCTTCGGCGGGTCGACGTGGAGGACCATGTCGACGCCGTCCACGTGGATGCCGCGGGCCGCGACGTCGGTGCACACGAGCGCGTCGAGGCGCCCGTTCTTGAAGCGCTCCAGGACCTTCGAGCGGTCGGCCTGGGTCATGCCGCCGTGGAGGCCCTCGGCGTTGACGCCCGCCTCGCGCAGCTCCTCGGCGATGCGGTCCACCGCGAGCTGGGTCCGCACGAACACCATCGTCAGGCCCGGGCGGGCGGCGACGGCGGCCGTCATGGTGGCCTTGTCGCGCGGCCCGATGAGCAGCAGGTGGTGGCTCATCGTGGTGACCGAGCCGGCCGGCGGGTCGACCGAGTGGACGACCGGGTCGGACAGGTACTTGCGGACGAGGACGTCGATCTCCTCCTCCAGCGTGGCGGAGAAGAGCATCCGCTGGCCGCCGGTGGGGAGCTGGTCGAACAGCTCCTCGACCTCGGGCAGGAAGCCCATGTCGGCCATCTGGTCGGCCTCGTCGAGGATCGCGAGCTCGACGTCTTCGAGCGAGCACTCGCCGCGGCGGATCAGGTCGCGGAGGCGCCCCGGGGTGGCGACGAGCATATCGACCCCGGCGCGGAGCGCGTCGATCTGGCGGGAGAACGCGGTGCCGCCGCAGACGACCTTCATCTCGATGCCCACGGCGTCGCCGAAGGTCTGGAGCGACTCGGCGACCTGGATCGCCAACTCGCGGGTCGGGGTCAGGATGATCGCGCGCGGCCGCTTGGCCTTGGTGCGCCCGCCCGCGGCGAGGCGCGACAGGGTCGGCAGGCCGAAGGCCAGGGTCTTGCCCGAGCCGGTCTGGCCGCGGCCGAGGATGTCGCGGCCGCTGATCGCGTCCGGGATCGTGGCGGCCTGGATCGGGAAGGGCGTGATGATGCCCTGCTCGGCCAGCGCGGCCGTGATCTTCTCGGGGAGGCCGAGCTCCTCGAAGGTCGGGCCCTCGGGGGCCTGGACCTCGTCGGTCTCGACGGTGAACTCCTCCGTGAGCGCCGCGTCGGCTGCGGGAGCCTCGGTCACCGCGGCCTCCGACGGGGAGGATTCGAGGGTTTCAGTGGTTTCGGGGGCAATGTCGGATTCACTGATGGCAGCATCCGGCACGGTTTGGTCAAGAGTCATGGTTCGCCTTCCGCGAGAACGACTTCGTAAGTGACGCACGTTCCGCGGAATATCGGTTTCACCATGAGCCGACGGTGATGGGGCGGGACGCGCCTGATCGGGCCTCTGCAATGAAGAACTAGGGCCAGCTAAGAACAATAGCCGACCGTGAGAAGCGGTCGCCACTCTCACGGTCGGCTTGTGCCTGGAGACACCCTTTCGGGGGTCGGGCTAGGCGTCGAGCTTGCGCTGGAACTCCGCGCCGCCGTCGAGGATCTCGTAGCCGAGGGCGACGTTGATGCCGATCATCGGGGCGTTGACGTCGGCGTTGTCGGTCCAGATGTGGCGGACCTGCGGGAAGTTCTCGCGCACGAGGCGGAGGTTGAGGATCTTCAGGAGCGTGCCGAGGCGGTGGCCGCGGTGCGCGGGGTTGACGATGGTGATGCCCTGGAACGCGTCCGGGTACTCCGGGTCGCTGTAGGCGAACACGGCGGTGTTGGCGACGGCCTCGCCGGTGGCCTTGTCGATCGCGATGGTCTGGACGGCGTTGACGCCCATGGCCTCGTTGCGGTCGGCGCGGGCGTTCTTGAGCTCGGCGTCGATGGTCTCCGGTCCGAGCTCCAGGTCGCCCAGCGGGACCTCTTCGAGGATCGTGGAGTCGATGCGGGCCATGGTGTCGACGAGGTGCTCGGGCGTGCGGCCGATCCAGGAGACGATCTCGTAGGCGTCGCCCGCGGCGGCCTGGGCCTGCTCCAGGAGGGCCTGCTCGGCCTCGGGTTCGAGGGCGTCGACGGCGCAGCGGCGGTTGATCCAGGTGAGGGCCTGCTCGAAGCCGTGCTTCTCGGCGAAGAGCTGCCCGGCCTTGGACCGCTCGACGCCGTCTTCCCAGGTGAGGCGGGTGTCGATGGTGAGGGTGGTGCGGCCGCGGCGCTTCGCGTCTTCGATGAAGTGGTTCAGCAGGTCCGAGCCGATGCCCTGGCGGCGGTGGTCGGGATGGACGTGGATGCTGGCCCATCCGAAGTGGAGGTTCTCGCGCCTCGGGTAGCCGGCCTCGGCCAGGCCGACGGCTTCTCCGTCGCGGACGGCCACGAAGGTCGGGCCGTGCTCGGCGGGGTCGGGGTGGACCAGGCCCAGCGAGAAGTTCCCCCAGTGGGGTGCGGGGGCCTCGGGTGCGTCTGCGGCGTGCGCGGCGCGCAGCACCTCGAACGCGCTTGCGACGAGGTCGTCGTCGGCGGGGTCGAGTTCGACGATCTGGATGTTGCTCATCTGCACAGTCTGACCAGGGGGTATGACACTCGGCAACCGAATTACGGAATCGTCCTGTCAGGCCTGGAGCTTGCGCTGGTAGATGCTGAGGGCGTCGACGGCCTCGTAGCCGAGGAGGTCGTTGATGGCGACCATGTGGTCGTTGACGTCGGCGTTCTCGGTCCAGACCTCGGCGACGCGCGGGAAGTGCTCGCGGAGCTGGCGGAGGTTCGCGAGCTTGAGGAGCATGCCGAGGCGGTGGCCGCGGTGGTCGGGGTCGACGATGGTGATGCCCTGCGCGGCGTGGACGGCTTCGGGGTCGGTGTACGCGTGGATGTCGGTGTAGGCGGCGACCTCGCCGGTGGCGCGGTGGACGGCGGCGGCCCTGACGGGGACCTGGTGGATCGCGGCGTACCTGGCCTCCTTGGCGCGGGCCCGTTCGACGTCGACGCGTTCTGGCTCCATCTGGATGTCGCCGGAGGGGACCTCGGTGCGGGTCATGGCGTCGAGGCGGCAGTAAGACTCGATGAGGTCGTCGGGGGCGGGCCCGGTCCAGGTGCGGACCTCGTAGTCGGCCGCGGCGGCGACCGCCTGGTCCCACAGCCGCCGTTCGGTCTCGGCGTCGAGGGCGTCGGTGCGGCTGCGGCGGTGGACGTTGACGAGGGCGAGCGCGAAGCCGTTGCGCTCCAGGAAGTTCGCGCCGGTGTCGGGGCGGCGCGGGCCGTCGCCCCAGGTGGTGAGGGTCCCTGCGACGAGGTCGGTGCGGCCGCGCTCGGAGGCGTAGGCCGCGAAGTGGTCGAGGAGGGCGGTGCCGATGCCGCGGCGGCGGTGGTCGGGGTGGACCATGAGCTCGGCCATAGCGAGGTGGGGGTTGTCGCCGACCAGGAGGGCGATGCCGAGGTACCCGGCGAACGCGCCGCCGTCGTCGGCGGCGAAGTACGCGACCTCCATGCCGGGCCGCTCCTGCCGGAGCTCGGCGCGGAACGACCGCTCGACCGGGCGGCGGTTCTCGGGCGCGTCGACGGCGAGGACGGTGTTGATGAGGGCGAGGATGTCGCCCGCCGTGCGGTCGTCGGCCGGGTCCACAGGGGTGATCTGCATGACCCGAGTATGGCCCGGACCGTCCATGACCGGGGTCCGCCGCAGGCGCCCGTGGATGCGTGAACCCAAGGGCGCCTGAGCGGTTCAGCCCTTGAGCTGGTATTCGGCGTTGGCGTCGACGGTCGTGTAGCCCATGAGTTCGTTGATGGCGATCATGGGCGCGTTGACGTCGGCGTTGTCGGTCCAGATCCACTGCGTGGTCGGCGAGTGCTCGCGCACGAGGCGCAGGTTCGCGAGCTTGAGGAGCAGGCCGAGGCGGTGGCCGCGGTGGTCGGGGTCGACGATCGTGATGCCCTGCATGCCGTTGACGGTGTCGCCGTCGTCGAGGGCGATCTCGGTCCAGGCGCGGACCTCGCCGGTGGCGCGCTCGACGGCCACGGACATGACCCAGAGGCGGCCCTCGGCCTCGTTGACGGCCTCCTTGGCGCGGAACTTCTCGGGCGTGATCTGCTCGACCTCGAAGTCGAGCTCGCCGAGGGGGATCTCGTTGACGATCATGGTGTCCATGCGGCACATGGTGTCCAGGAGGTCGTCGGGGACGGGGCCGATCCACTGGCGGATCTCGTAGGCGTCCCCGGCCTTCGCGAGGGCTTCGGCGTGGCGGCGCTCCTCCTCTTCGGCGCCGAGCGGGTCGATCGGGCTGCGGCGGTTGACGGTGGTGAGCGCGAGCGTGTAGCCGCGCGATTCGAGGAGCGCGGCGCGGGCGCCGTCGCGGGCGGGCCCGCCCTCCCAGTGGACGGGCGCGGAGGACACGATCGTGGTGCGGCCGTGCGCGCGGGAGAACGCCTCGACGTGCGCGAACAGGTCGGCCTCGACGGTCCCTTCGCGGTGGTCGGGGTGGACGTGGACCTCGATGCGGCTGAGGTCGAGGTTCTCCTCGGTGAAGAAGTTGACGCGCGCGACGGCGACGGCCTCGCCGTCGTCGCCGACGGAGGCGAACCAGTGGCGGGCGCGGCCGGGCATGAGGTGGGTGAACAGGGTCCGGAAGAACCGCTCGGTGTACGTGGGGTTCTCGGGTGCGTCGGCGCGGTTCGCCGCGGTGAGGATGGCGAAGGACCGGTCGATCAGATCGGTGTCGTCCGCGTTGAACTCGATGATTTTCACCGACACAGTGTGCAGTGCGGACGCGGCGGCATCAATCGGTTTCCGGATCGGCCGTTCGGGTGATGATGGTCAGCCGTTCGTAGGATGCGCTGCGGCGTGCCGATTCCCGTCTTGCTTGGTATCCACCCATACCCACTCCATGAACGGAACGAATGTGAGCGAACCTTCTGCCCCGCCGGGGGCGCCGCCGACGCGGCAGGGCGAGTTCGAGGACTTCGTGCGGGCCAGGTCGCGGTCGCTGTGCGCGTCGGCCTACCTCCTGACGGGCGACCGCGGCCTCGCCGAAGACCTCGTGCAGGACGCCCTCGCCCGCACCTGGCGGGCGTGGAAGCGCCTACACCGCACCGCGAACGCCGAGGCGTACACCCGGCGCACCATGTACCACCTGCACGTCAGCCGGTGGCGGCGCACGAAGGTCGCGGAGATCGCCGTCGACGCCGTGCCCGAGCGGGCCGCGCAGGAGCCCGACACGGCGCTGCGCCTCGCCGTCCACGCGGCCCTGCTGTCGCTGCCGCCGAACCAGCGGGCCGCGATCGTCCTGCGCTACTTCGAGGACCGGACCGAGGCCGCCGCCGCGGCCGTCCTCGACTGCCCGGTGACCACGCTGCGGGCCCGCGTCCAGCGCGGCCTGCGCAACCTCAGGAACCGCTTCCCCCACCTCGTGCTCGGGGACGCGGATCTCCAACTCGCCCAATGGGAGCGCGAGTTCAACAGCCAGATGGGAGAGCGCAATGCCTGAGTCGATCCGCTCGCTGCTCCACGACATCGGGGACGACCACGCCGAGCCGGAACGCGACCTCGCGGCCGGCGCCTACAGGAAGGCGCGAAGCATGACCCGCAAGCGCATCGCGGCGGGCGCCGCCACCGTCGCCGCCGCCCTCGCCATCGCCGGGACCGGCACCGCCGCCTGGCTCGGCGACGAGCACGACCCGGGCCCCGGCCCGGCCGAGCAGTCGACGACCGAGAGCCCGGAGGAGGTCACGACCTCCGAGGGCGAGCCCGACGAGGGTTCGAACTGCACTGTGAGCGTGAAGGACTGGGACGACCTGGACTTCACCTTCCCGGCTCGCGGCGACTCCGGCACGGCCGGTCCGCTGACCGCGCTGCCCGACGGGATGCTGTTCCGCGGCTACGACGCGGAAGCCGGCGAAGCCACCTACCTGGTCTCGGACGGCGGGGCGACCGTGCTCGACGCGGGCGACTACCTGTACGAGCCGGCGCCCGACGGCGACCGGTCCGTCTGGATCGACCGCGCCAGCACCTGCGGCGGGGTCTACGCGGAACTGGGCGACTCGGACCTGGAGGCGCTGCCGGTGTTCTCGATGGACACCGTGGCCTGCCCGATCACCTGGTCGCCCGATTCCAACCGGGTGATCTTCACCGAGACGGGCCCAGAGGAGGGCGCGACGACGGGGTTCCACTCGTACGTACTCGACGTGAGCACCGGCGAGCTGACCGACCTTCCGGAGGAGCTGTACTGCACCGCGAAGTGGCTCCCGGACGGCGAGCACCTGTGGGACGACCAGGGCACCGTGATGCGCTACGACGGCACCGAGCCGGTGGACGTGCCGGAACTCGGCGAGGGCGACAACGCGATGTACTACATCGCCTCGGGCATGTCGGCCGACATGGGCGAGGCGTGCGTCCACCAGACCGAGGGCGACAGCCACGGGTGGCGCTGCGACAAGTACTTCGACATGGAGACCGGCGAGGAGATCGACCTGCCGGTCGTCGGCGGGTTCACCCAGGGAGAGACGCGCCAGGTCGAGTTCCTGGAGGACGGGTCGATGCTGATCCTCAACCAGACGCCGACCGCGGCCACCGTGTACCTGGTCGGCCCAGGCGGCGAACTCGTCGACGAGATGGCCCTGCCGCAGGGTCTCCTCACCGTCGACCACGAGATCGAGCTGCTGTCCTGGTACACCGGCTGACCCCGGACACCACAGAAGCCGCTGTCCTTCGGAATGAAGGGCAGCGGCTTCGTGCTCGATTGCCTAGAGGGCGCGCAGGTTCGCGGCCTGCGGGCCCTTCTTGCCGGCTTCGATCTCGAACTCCACGCGCTGGTTCTCTTCCAGGGTGCGGTAGCCGTTCCCCGTGATCGCGGTGAAGTGGACGAAGATGTCCGGACCGTCGCCGTCAGGAGCGATGAAGCCGAAGCCCTTGTCCGCGTTGAACCATTTAACGGTGCCTTGCGCCATTACTGCATTTCCTTGCGATGTTGATGTTCAGACCCGCCGCGGACCCGGTCCAGGGGGTACCTAGCTGGGGCGTTGGCGTAGCGGTCTGAGGTGTGCCGCCATTGCTGGCGCTTCACCGCTTCGGCGAATACTGAACCGAAGCGGCCTTTGGACCCTACAGTACGCCTGCATTCTTCAAACCTGTCAGCACGAAATCATCCTCACGTGTAAGGCCTTGACCTGCAACGATGTGGTTTCGCTCTGAGCAGATATGGCCCATGTCACTCATGCGGCGGTCGAAAGGGGCCCGTCCGGACCGATTTCGACCTCTTCGGAGCGGTCCTCGCTGCGCTCCTCACTGAACTCCTCGTTCGATCCGCTGCGCCCCTCGAACTGCGTCTTGTAGAGCTCCGCGTAGAGCCCGCCGCGGTCCACCAGGTCGTCGTGGGTGCCGGACTCGACCACTTCGCCGTCCTCAAGGACGACGATCGTGTCGGCGCGGCGCACAGTGGAGAGCCGGTGGGCGATGACGAGCGAGGTGCGGCCCTCCAGGGCCGTGTCGAGGGCGCGCTGGACGGCGGCCTCGGACTCGGAGTCGAGGTGGGCGGTGGCCTCGTCGAGGATGACGATCGGCGGGGCCTTGAGCAGGACGCGGGCGATCGCGAGGCGCTGCTTCTCGCCGCCGGAGAACCGGTAGCCGCGCTCCCCCACGACCGTGTCGAGCCCGGAATCGAGGCGGCGCACGGTGTCGCCGATCTGCGCGCGGTCCAGGGCCGCCCAGATCTCCTCGTCGGTGGCCTCGGGGCGGGCGTACGCGAGGTTCTCGCGGACGGTGTCGTGGAACAGGTGCGCGTCCTGGGTGACCATGCCGATCTTCGCCGACAGGGACTCGCCCTTGAGGTCCCGCACGTCGACGCCGCCGACCTCGACGGCGCCGCCGGTCACGTCGTACAGGCGCGGCACGAGGCCCGCCATGGTGGTCTTCCCGGCGCCGGAGTGGCCGACGAGGGCCACGAGCTGGCCGGGGGCGACGTCGAAGGAGACGCCGCGGAGGATCTCGCGGCCGCTGTCGGAGCGGTCGGGGCGGGCCAGGTCCTCCAGGCTGGCGAGGGAGACCTCGTCGGCGCCCGGGTAGCGGAAGCGCACGTCGCGGAACGCGATCGAGGCGGCCCCGTCGGGCAGCTCGCGGGCGTCGGGCTTCTCCTCGATGAGCGGCTTGAGGTCGAGGACCTCGAAGACGCGCTGAAAGGACACGAGGGCGCTCATGACGTCGACGCGCACGTTCGACAGGGCCGTCAGCGGCCCGTACAGGCGCGTGAGCAGCAGCGCGAGAGTGACGACGGTGCCCGCGCTGAGCTGCCCGGCGAACACGAGCGCGCCGCCGAGGCCGTACGCGAGGGCCTGCGAGAGGCCCGCGACGAGGGTGAGCGCGACGATGAACGTGCGCGCGTACATCGCGGTGGTGATGCCGATGCCGCGCACGCGGTCGGCCTTCCCGGCGAACTCCGCGGACTCGGTGTCGGGGCGGCCGAAGAGCTTCACGAGCATCGCGCCGCCGACGTTGAACCGCTCGGCCATCTGGGTGTTCATGGCCGCGTTCAGGTCGAAGGACTCCTTGGTGAGCGCGGCGAGCTTGCGGCCGACCCACTTGGCGGGCACCAGGAACACCGGGACGAGGACCAGCGACAGCAGCGTGATCTGCCAGGACTGGAAGAACATGACGCCGATGATGAGCGCCACCGCGATGCCGTTGGAGACGAGCCCGGAGAGCGTGCTCGTGAACGCCCGCTGGGCGCCCATGACGTCGTTGTTCAGGCGCGAGACCAGCGCGCCGGTCTGCGAGCGGGTGAAGAACGCGACCGGCTGGGACTGGACGTGGTCGAACACGGCCCGGCGCAGGTCGAAGATGATGCCCTCGCCGAGCTTCGCGCCGTACCAGCGCATGGCGAGGTTGAGCAGGCCCTCGGCGAGGGCGAGGCCGGCGATGATCGAGGCGAGCCTGATGACGCCGCTCTGGGTGCCGTCCGCGCCGGTGAGCTCGTTGACGATGTCGCCGGCGAGGACGGGCGTGGCGACGCCGATCGCGGCGATGAGCGTGACGAGCCCGATGAACAGGGCGATGTCGCGGCGGTAGGGCCGCGCGAACCGCAGGATGCGGCGCTTCACGCCGCGGCTGAGTGTGACGCCTTTGAGGTCGTCCGCGCGCCGCATCGAGCGCATGGCGTCCCAACCGGCGGGTCCCATCGATGACACTGGGCCTCCCGTGTGCAAGTGCCCAAGTGCGGTCGTCGTCCGGTCAGGTCGGTGGCAGTCCGCGGCAGTCCGGTGGTGGGGCTTGGGCCGTTTCGTCGTTCGTTATCCGAACGTGGAACGCCCGGAGGAGCCCAGGTTATTTCCCGCCGCCCTTGCGCGCGCCGCCGCGGGTCCGGAAGTCGACGCCCGCTTCCGCCAGCAGTCGGTGCACGAAACCGTACGATCGGCCTATCGTTGAGGCGATGTCCCTGATGCTCCGGCCCTGCTCGTAGGCCGCGGTGACGCGGCCGGTGAGCTCGCGGCGCTCGTCGCCGCGGACCTGCCGGTTCGGATCGGTCTTCGCGGCGCCCGCATCGGCGGGGACGCCCTCGGGGGGAGGAATGGATTCGGGGGTCATGAGTCCTTTCCCGGATACGGAGGGTGATGAAAGGTGTGTTGTGAAGTTTGCCGGAGTTCTCTCGCCCGGCGGACGTTTCTGTCGGATACCCGATAGTTTCGTGACGTGACCGCACCGCAGACCTCATTCACCGACCGGGTCGACGCCCTCGCCCCGGCGCGGCGCCCTTCGCGCCTGCGCGACCTGGGAATCTGGCTGTGCCTCACCATGGTCGTGCTGACCATGGCGTCGGTGGCGGTCTCGACGACCGAAGTGGTCGGTCCGACGACGCTCCCGTGGTGGCCGGCCCAGAACCTCTCGCTGCGGGTGACGCCCGGCATGGTGGTGGCGCCGCTCGCGGCGGCGGCCGTGCTCGGGGTCGCGACCCGCCCTGCGGCCGTGCGGATGTCGTGGCACGTGCTGCTGGTGCTGTCCTATCTGGCCTCCATCGCGTGGTCGGCCGCACTGCACACCAATGTGGACCCGACGACGATGTCGACGGCGACCGACGGCGCGCGCGGCGCGATCGCGCTCCTGGTGTCGTACACCGGTTCCGAAGCGGGCCTTGCGATCACGGTTATCGCCCTGTCGTGCCTGTCGGTGCCGCTGGTGCTCGTCGCGGTCAAGTCCGTGTCCGGCCCGGTCGCGGCCCGCGCGCTCGCGCCGGTGCTCATCCTCGGGCCGTGGGCCGCGTGGGCGACGCTCGGCGTCGACGGGATCGCCGCCGCCGCGTGCGCCGCGGTCCTCGCGTGCGGCGCGGTGGCCTCCGAGCGGCGCGTCAAGGGCTGGGACGCGTTCTGGGGCGCCGCCGCCGCGGGCGGGCTCCTCGGGATCGCCGCGCTCCTCTCGTACGGCGCCGCGTGGTTCGCGGTCTCGCTGCTGTGCCTGTACTTCGCGCGGCGCCGACCCGGGCAGATCCTGGTGTCGGCGGGCGCGGCGCTGGCGGTGCTGGCGCTCGCCGCGATGACCGGGTCCTCGTGGCCGTACGGCCTCGTGGACACCTACAACGCGGCCATCGGCGAGATCGCCGCGCACCCTGGGCAGCTGTGGTGGGTGGCGCTCATGCCCGCGCTCGTGGCCGTGGCGTGCGGCCCGGCGATCGTGGAGAGCCTGCGCCGCTTCGGGACCAGCTCGGCGTGGCCGCTCATGATCGGCCCGCTCCTGGCGCTCATGATCGCCCCGCTCAGCGGCTCGAACCCCGAGCACCCCGAGTACGGCTGGATCGCCCTGTGCCCGTGGCTCATCGTCGCCGCCACCGCGCGGGCCGACCGCAAGCACTCGGTGCGGGCCCCGATCATCAGCGCCGCCGCGGGCGCGTGCGCCGCGATCGTCCTGATGTACTCGGGCTGATAACCACCCCTAACCCCCACCCGCCCCGGGGAAGATAGGAGCGATCCTGCCCGCCGGGTCCGACAGGAACCGGCCCCGCCGGGCCGGTTGTCGCCCGAAAGCGGGACGTCCCGCGAGCGGGGCTCGGATCAGGCGAGCTCGACGAGCTCCATCAGGTCGTCGGACCACAGGTCCTCGTCGCCGTCCGGCAGCAGGATCGCGCGCTCGGGGCGGAGGGCCTCGACCGCGCCCGGGTCGTGGGTGACCATGACGATCGCGCCGGTGAAGCCGTCGACCGCGTCGAGGACCTGCTGGCGGCTCGCCGGGTCGAGGTTGTTCGTGGGCTCGTCGAGGAGGAGCACGTTCGCGCCCGAGCAGACCAGGCTCGCCAGCGCCAGGCGGGTCTTCTCGCCGCCGGAGAGGACGTGCACGGGCTTGTGGACGTCGTCGCCGGGGAACAGGAACGCGCCGAGGATCTTGCGCAGCTCCGAGTCGGGCAGGTCGGCGCCGGAGTCGGAGGCGGCGGACTGCATCTGCTCCAGGACGGTGCCGGTGTGGTCGAGCGTGTCGTGCTCCTGCGCGAAGTAGCCGATGCGCAGGCCGTAGCCGGGCTCGACGGCGCCGGTGTCGGGTTCGAGGGTCCCGGCGAGCATCCGCAGGAGCGTGGTCTTGCCCGCGCCGTTGAGGCCGAGGATGACGACGCGGGAGCCGCGGTCGATGGCGAGGTCGACGCCGGTGAAGATCTCCAGCGAGCCGTAGGACTTGGACAGGCCCGTGGCGGTGAGCGGGACCTTGCCGCAGGGGGCGGGCTGCGGGAGGCGCACGTCGGCGACCTTCTCCTGCAGCAGGTCCTCTTCGAGGTTGTCGATCATGGCCTCGGCGCGGCGGAGCATGCCCTTGGCGGCCTTGGCTTTCGTGGCCTTCGCGCCGAGCTTGGCGGCCTGGCGGGTGAGGGCCTCGGCCTTCTTCTCGGCGTTGGCGCGCTCGCGGCGGCGGCGCTCGGCGTCTTCGGCCCGCTGGCGCTGGTAGGCCTTCCAGCCGAGGTTGTACTGGTCGATCACGGAGCGGGTCGGGTCGAGGAACCACACGGTGTTGACGACCTCGTCGAGGAGTTCGACGTCGTGGGTGATGAGGACGAGGCCGCCCTTGTGCCCGGCGAGGAAGCCGCGGAGCCAGTTGATGGAGTCGGCGTCGAGGTGGTTGGTGGGCTCGTCGAGGAGGAGGATGCCGTCGCCGTCGTCGGAGAAGAGGATGCGGGCGAGCTCGACGCGGCGCCGCTGGCCGCCGGAGAGGGTCTCCAGGGGCTGGGCGAGGATGCGGTCTTCGAGGCCGAGCTTGGAGCAGATGCGGGCGGCCTCGGACTCGGCCTGGTAGCCGCCGCGGGCGGAGAACTGCTCTTCGAGGCGGGAGTAGCGGCGCACGAGCTTGTCGCGCTGGGCGTCGTCGGCGACCTCGGCGAGTTCGACCTCGGTCTTGGCGAGGTCGGCGAGGAGCTGGTCGAGGCCGCGGGCGGAGAGGACGCGGTTGCTCGCGGTCTGGGTGAGGTCGGCGAAGCGCGGGTCCTGCGGGAGGTATCCGAAGGGGCCGTTGTTCTCGATCTTCCCGCTGTAGGGCTGGGTGAGGCCCGCGAGGACGTTCATGGTGGTGGTCTTGCCGGCGCCGTTGCGCCCGACGAGTCCGATCCTGTCGCCGGGCTGGACCCGCAGATCGGCCCCGGACACGAGGATGCGCGATCCGGCGCGCAGCTCAAGACCGGTGGCGGTGATCATGGGGCACTCCTCAAAGCGGGTTTCGGGCCGATTGGCCGCAGGCGTTCCAAGTTTAGGCGGCGGCGTGGGTCACGGTCGCGCCGATATAACCGAAGACACCATTTGCGAGGGACTGTTCACGTTCTGTCATCGGCCTCCTCCTTTCGGAGGAACCGCGGCCGCCCCCGGGTGCCGACCTCGCCCGCAAGGGGACCAGTTCGAGTGTGGTTTCGCTGGTCGAGCCGGGTTTGTCCGGATTGGATCCGGTAGGTTTCCCGGTCTTATGGGCAAGCATGACGACACCTGCGAGAACGCAGGACGCGAACTGACCAGCCGCCGACTCCGCGCCGTGATCCGGCGCCGCCGCATCCGTCGCGAACGTCACACCTGGCGTCTCGTGAGCGGGGGCCTGGCGGCGGCGATCATCACCGGCTGGGTGGTGTCGGCCCTCTCCGGGCAGGCCGCGGCGCAGGCCGCCGACTCAGAGGTCGACATGGACGCCACCGTGGTCCAGGCCGACTGGAAGGTGGACGACGTCCTGGCCGGCATGGCCGCGGACTACGCCGCCGAGCAGGCCGAGGCCCAGGCGCAGGCGCAGGCCGAAGCGGAGGCCAAGGCCGCCGCCGAGGCCGAGGCGAAGGCCGCCGCCGAGGCCGAAGCGCAGGCGCAGGCCGAGGCCGAGGCCGAAGCCGCCGCGGAGGCCGAGGCGGCCGCGAATCCGTGGGGCCTGCCGTCGACCGCGTCGATCACCTCCTACTACGGGATGCGCAACGGCTCCATGCACGGCGGCACCGACTTCGGCAACAACGAGGGCGACGAGATCGTCTCCGTGGGCGCGGGCACCGTGACGTACGTCGGCTACGAGGCCGGCGGCTACGGGAACGTGGTCTACGTGGACCACGGGAACGGCGTCGAGACCCGCTACGCGCACGCCTCCGAGGTGCTCGTGAACGTGGGCGACGAGGTCGAGAAGGGCGACGCCCTGATCCTGGCCGGCACCACCGGCAACTCGACCGGCCCGCACCTGCACTTCGAGGTGCTCATCGACGGCGAGAAGGTCGACTCCCTGGCCTGGCTCCAGGAGCAGGGGCTGGACGTCGGGTAGCGGCGCGACGAAAGCTGCACTCTCCCCGCACGGGGAAGACGGCGGCCCGGAGGACCACCATCCTCCGGGCCGCCGTTCTGCCTTGCGCGCCTTAGCGGATCGTCAGCTGCGGTTCGAGGAGCGTCGAGTCGGGGACGTCGAGGCCGTCGAGCTTGCGCATGAGGTGGCGCACCGCGGTCTGGGCGAGCGTCTCGGCCGGGACGAGCACCGACGGGAGCTGCGGGTGGACGCGCTCGGCGACCTCGTCGGGGCCGATGACGACCACGTGGAAGTCCTCCCCCACGCGCTTCCCGGCGTCGGCGAGCGCGTGCATGACGTGCCCGACCGCGGGCTCGTTGTGGACGGCGAGCCCGGTGAGGTCCGGCCGCGCGGCCAGGAGCTCCTTGACCGCGCGCTGCACCTCCGTCGGGTAGTTCGGGCAGGGCCGGACCTCCGCGCGGACGCCGGGGCGGCCGAGGAAGCCCTCGCGGACCCGCTCGGCGAAGCCGGTGCGCCGCTCGTAGACCGCTTCGGCGGCGCCGAGGAGCGCGATGTCGCCGCAGCCGCGATCGGCGAGGTAGTCGGCGCAGGCGCGGCCCGCGGCGGTGAAGTCGAGGTCGACGCAGGTCAGGTCCTTCGAGTCCGCGGGGAATCCGATGAGGACGTTCGGGAGTCCCAGGCGGCGCAGCACTTCCACGCGCGGGTCGCGGACCTCGACGTCCATGAGGATGAGGCCGTCGACCATGGCCGAGGCGGCGACGCGGGCCAGGCCCGCGGGGCCCTCGTCGGCGGTCATGAGGAGCACGTCCTGGTCGTGGCGGCGGGCCTCGGCGACCGCCCCGGCCGCGAACTGCATGAGCACCGGCAGGTGCATGCCGTCGCGGATCGGGAACATCATCGCGATGACCCCGGCCCGCCGGGACGCGAGCGAGCGCGCCCCCGCGTGCGGGTGGTAGCCGAGGTCGGCGACGGCCTGCATGACCCGCCCGGCGGTCTCCGGCGAGATCGACCGCTTCCCCGAGATCACATAGGACACGGTGGAGGCGGCGACCCCGGCGCGGGCGGCCACGTCGGCGATGGTGACGCCGCGGCCAGGGCCGGCCACTACGACTGCCCGCCGAAGGTCAGCGACGCGAGGCGGACGGGGCCGGACTCGAACGTCACGTACAGGTCCTTGACGCCTTCGGCGCCGCCGAAGTCCACGGTCACCTCGGCGTAGTCGTAGACGCCCGCGGTCATCGGCGTGTCGATCTTCGCGAGGACGTCGCCGTCGAGCGGGTCGTCCACGCGCAGTTGCAGCTGCGAGGCGTGGCCCGAGACGCGCGCGGTCACCGTGGTGTATCCGGGACTGAAGTCGCAGTCCCCCAGCATGATCCAGCCCCCGGCCTCTTCGGCGGCGATGACGTCGCCGGAGGCGCGGGTCTCGTCGCGCCACAGCACGCCCGCGTAGGCGTCGTTGGAGGCGGCCGCGAGCGGCTTCCCGAGGTCGCGGGGACCGGCGGTCTCGCCGTCGATGCGCACCGACGCGGACAGGACGATGTTCGTCGCCGAGCGCCCGACCATGAGGCGCTGGCGGCTCTTCTCGACGATCATGCGGCCGGTCGTGTTGTCCCAGTGGGCGAGGTCGTCCACGGCGACGGTGAAGGAGACGGTGCGGGTCTCGCCCGCGGCGAGGCGCACCTTCCGGAATCCGCGGAGCTGGCGCAGCGGCTGCTTGACGCGGGAGCCGCACTGGTGCGAGTAGAGCTGCACGGTCTCGACGCCGTCGCGGCCGGAGGCGTTCGTGACGTCGACGGTCACCGTGAGCTCGTCGCCCGAGCCCGCGCGATCCTTGTCCACCTTGAGGTCCGCGTACGTGAAGTCCGCATAGGACAGGCCGTGGCCGAACGGGTAGAGCGGCTGGCCGAGGTAGTACAGGTAGGTCGCGTCGGAGGCGACGATGTCGTAGTCGAGCATCACCGGCAGCTCGGCGGCGTCGGTGTACCAGGTCTGCGGGAGGCGGCCCTCGGCGTCGCGGTCGCCGTACAGGACGTCGGCGAGCGCGTTCCCCCACTCCTGGCCTCCGTGGCCCGACCACACCACGGCGGGCACGTGCTTGGCGGCCCAGTTCACGGCGTAGGGGTAGGAGGAGGACATGACCAAAATGGTATTCGGGTTGGCCTCGACGACTCTGCGCAGGAGCCATTCTTGGCTGTTCGAGAGGTTGAGGTCGGCGCGGTCCTCGGTCTCGCGGCCGTTCACGAGCGGGTGGTCGCCGAGCACTACGACGGCGACATCGGCGTCGCGGGCCAGGTCGGCGGCGATGTCGTGCGAGCGGACCACGTGGTCGATGTCGAACGCCGCGGCCTCAGACTGGCTGTCCACCAGGATGAGCCGGTTGTCGATGACGCCGATCCACTTGCCGTCTTCGGCGCCGTCGGGCCGGTGGAGGTGCTTGATCGCGATCTTCCCGCCCTCGACGTCGATGAAGCGGAAGGTCTCGTGGACGTCGAACTCGTGCGGGCCGGGCGAGTCGGCGCCGACGGTCCCGTCGAGGCGCCCGTCCAGGTACTTCCCGGTGGCCGCGGAGCGGAACGTGTAGGACCAGCCGCCCCAGTCGAAGACGTCGAACTGCGCGGCCGCGCCGAGCGTGTCGGTGATGGTGAGCTCGGCGCCGTCGGGCGCGGCGGTGACATAGCCCTTGTTGTGTCGCAGGCGGATGCGGTCGACGCCCTCGCTGTAGACGACCTCGGCGCGCGCGGCGAGGGCCTGGCGGGCGGTGGCGGCGTACGGGAGCGTCCCGGAGTACCAGTCCTGCATCTGGACGTCGGCGAGCGGGCCGATGACGGCGATCTTCTCGGGGGCCTTGAGCGGCAGGATGCCGTCGTTCTTGAGCAGGGTGATCGACTGGGTGGCGGCCTCGCGCGCGAGCGCCTGGTGCTCAGGGGAGTTCACCGCTTCGCGGCCGATGTGCGCGTACGGGTCCTCGGGGTCGAACTCGCCGAGGCCGAAGCGCACGACCAGGTTGCGGCGCACCGCGGTGTCGATGTCGGACTCGTCGAGCAGGCCCCGGTCGAGGGCGGCCTGGACGTGGGCGAGGACGCCTTCGGCGCGGTCGTCGTCCTGGGTGAAGGAGTCGAGGCCGGCCTTGACGGCGGCGGCGTACGCGGTGGGGAGGTCCTCGAAGTAGCCCTGGAGCTGCGCGAGGTTGTTGGGCGCGTAGGCGTCCGAGACGATGAAGACCTCGTCCGCGGTCCAGGTGCGCAGCTCGGTGTTCACGAGGGGGGTCACGTGCGCGGGGCGGCCGTTGACAAGGTTGTAGGAGAGCATGACCGCGACCGCGTCGCCGCTCGCCAGTGCCGGGCGGTGGGCGGCGAACTCGTACTCGCGCAGCACGCGCGGGGGCATGTTCGAGGAGGTGGTGCAGCGGTCGGCCTCGTTGCCGTAGGCCAGGAAGTGCTTCACGGTGGGCGCGGTCTTCCACACGGAGCCGTTGTCGCCCTTGAGGCCGCGCGCGTAGGCGCCGCCCATGAGCCCGGTCATCCAGGCGTCCTCGGAGTAGCCCTCCTCGTTGCGGCCCCAGCGGGGGTCGCGCAGCGGGTTGACGGTGGGGGCCCAGACGTTGCGCCCGACCTTGACGGGGTCCTCGTGGTTGAAGGCGAGGACCTCGTCGGCGACGGCGGCGCCGACCTCTTCGACGAGCTCGGGGTTCCAGGTGGCGCCGAGGGCGACGACCTGCGGGAAGACGGTGGCCTCGCCGAGCCAGGCGAGCCCGTGGAGGGCCTCGGTCCCGGTCTTGAAGGGGCCCATGCCGAGCCGTTCGACCGGCCGGTGGTACTGGTGCAGCAGGCCGATCTTCTCGTCGAGGGTCAGCCGGGCGAGGAGGTCGGAGACGCGCTCCTCGCGGGGGAGGGCGGGGTCGCGGAATGGCAAGTCGCGGAAGGCGGGACGCGGGTCGGTCATGAGGGTCTTCCTTGCTTGGACGTCGCTGTCGCTGGCTGTGTCTTGCGTCATCGAAGCGCTTCGAAGATCAGGGTGTTCCACCTGGTGGCGGCTTTTTCATTGAAGAAGCTTGTCGAAGCGCTTCGATTGAGGAATGCAAGATTTCTACACCCCGGCCCGCCCGCCGGTCAAGGCGGACGGGGCGCGGCAGCGTGGATGTTCGGTGGTTTTCGTCCGTTTCCGCAGGCGTCACCTGCGGAAACGGCCGGGGTAACAGTTCTGAAACAACCGGGCGGATCGGGCGTTACCGGCCGAGCGGGGTCGGCATGAGCCCGGCGTCGATGTCGTTGAGGATGCCGGTGGCGGCGCCGAGGGCCGGGGCCTCGTGGCCGAGCGCCGAGACGACGACCTCGGCCCCGCCCGCGCCGGAGGCGTGGGTGCGGGCCGCGAGCTCGGTCTCGGCGGCGGGGCCGATCCACGGGCTCAGCGCCTGGTAGTGGCCGCCGAGGACGACGGCCTCCGGGTTGAGCAGGTCCACGGCCAGGGCGATGCCCGCGCCGAGGGCGCGGCCGATCCGGTCCAGGGCCTCGGTGACGCGCGGTTCGCCCGCGCGGGCGCGGGTGACGATGTCCTCGACCTCCGCCTCCACCTCGGTCCCGGCGATGTCGTCCGATTCGGACAGCTCATCGAGGACGGCGCGGATGCCCGCGAGGTCCTCGACGCGCCCGATCCGGCCGTCGACCTCGACCAGGAGGTTCCCGATCTCGCCCGCGAACCCCGAGGCGCCCCTTCGCAGTTCGCCGTCGACGATGAGCCCGGCGCCGAGTCCGATCTCACCGGTCAGGTAGATCACGTTGGACACGCCGGCCCAGGACCCGAAGCGCTGCTCGGCGACCGCGCCCAGGTTCGCGTCGTTGTCGGCGGTGACCGCGTACTTCGGGTCGCGCATCGCCTGGCGCAGGCGGCCGGTGAGGTCGAAGTCCGACCAGCCGAGCATCGGGGCGCGCTGCACGACGCCGTCGTTGTCGATCATGCCGGGAACGGCCACGGCGAGCCCGAGGATCTGGCGCCCTTCGGAGTCCATGCGGTCCACGGCGCGCTTGGCGAGGCCCGCCAGCGCCGAGACCGACTTGCCGGGGGTGGCGCCCGCGCCGTCGTGGGCGCGGCGCCAGGACAGGAGGCGGTTCCCGGCGAGGTCCACGGCGACGAGCGTCATGTAGTCCACGTTCACCTCGACGCCGAGCGAGGCGTAGTAGCCGGTGTCGACGGACAGGAGGACCGCGGGGCGGCCGATGTTGCCGATGACCGAGCCGGACTCGCGCAGGACGCGGCGCTCGATGAGCTCGGCGACGAGCGAGGACACCGTGGCCTTGTTCAGGCCGGTCTTGGCGGCGAGGTCGGCGCGCGAGCACCGGCCCTCGGCCCGGACCTGGCGGAGGACGAACCCGAGGTTGTTGGCGCGCACGTCGGTGAAGTCGGCCCGCTTGGCGCGCCCGGGCGCCTCCTCGGCATCGCCCGGACCGGCGGACTTCGCCGCTATCCGCATCGCCATGTTGTCCTCCTGTTGCGAGCTCGTGGCCCATCGTGTCCGAAGCCGGTCTCGTTGGGCATTGTCGTGGATGGCGACAAGCGGTCGTCGGGCAGTCCCTGACAGTGGTCTATGTGCACGTTCAACTACAAGGCCCGTTCCCGAATCGTGATCAATCCGCGCCCGATTCGCGTGACCCCCCCGCTTGTGGGGCCTGCCACCGTGCGCTACTTTAGTTTATCGAATAGCCGAACTAATTAGCGGCTAACCCCCTCACGAATTCAGTCAGACCGAAAGGACAGCAACGTGGCTACTCCCTCCGACAGGTCGCCCCTCCGGCGCCGCTCCCTGTTCAAGGTGGCCGGCCTCGGTGCCGCGGGTGCCGCGGGCCTGCCCCTCATCGCCGCGTGCGGCGACATCGAGTCGGGCGGCGGCACCTCGCAGGCCACGGACGGGTTCGACTTCCTGCCCACGTACAAGGAATGGCCCCTCCCGGTCGAGCCCGACCTCGTCGGCGAGCCGCCGAACCACCCGTCCGGCTTCACGACCTACCCCGACCCGGTCCCCGCGATCGAGGCCGTCCCCTCCAACAGCGGCACCTTCGAGATCACCGTCCCGATGTGGGGCGAGGCCCCCTCCAGCGACGACCCGTACTTCGCGGCGATCGCCGAGGCCAGCGGCGGCACCACGGTCAACCTCCGCCAGGCCGACGGCAACACCTTCGCGGAGACCTCGGTCCAGTGGCTCAACGCCAACGAGTTCGGCGACGGCATCATGCTGTTCAGCTGGATGCTCTTCGCCCACCCGAACTTCCAGGAGACGGTGGTCAACTCGTTCTACGACCTGACCGACATCGTCAAGGGCGACATCTCCGAGCGCTGGCCGCTCCTCGCCGGCCTCCCGACCGCCTCCTGGGGCCAGTCGGTGTGGTCCAAGGACCCGGCCGACCCCGAGACCGCCCGCGTCTTCGGCATCCCCGGCTCCTTCTCCGGCGGCCCGGGCAACGCCATGTTCGCCCGCACCGACCTGCTCGAAGCGGCCGGCCAGGCCATGCCGACCACGGTCGAGGAGCTCCTCGACGTCGCCCGCGCCGTCTCCGACGACGCCAACGGCCGCTGGGCCTTCGGCGGCACCGACTACCTCACCCCGCAGTGGTTCGGCCTCGCCGGCGGCGACGGCTGGGCCTACATCGACGGCAAGCTCGTCCACAACTGCGAGCGCCCCGAGTACACCGAGTGGCTCGAATTCCGCCGCACCATCTGGGACGAGAAGCTGGTCCACCCGGACCTCCCCTCGGGCACGCTCGACGGCCAGGCCCTGCACAAGGCCGGGACGATCGTGTTCCAGCTCGACGGCATCTCGTGGTGGCAGGGCTTCATCGACCAGACCACCGCCGAGGGCACCGGCGGCACCATCGCCCCGCTCGGCGCGCTGTCCGCGAAGGGCCGCGAGCCGCTCGTGCACGTCAACACCGGCGTCGACAGCTGGACGTTCCTCAACAAGGACCTCTCCAAGGAGCAGGTCGAGGAGTTCCTGGACTTCGCGAACTTCTGCTCCGCGCCGTACGGCACCACCGAGTACGAGCTCATCAACTACGGCATCGAGGGCACGCACTTCACCTACGGCGCCGACGGCACCCCGGTCTTCAACGAGCTCGGCACCTCCGTCGTCCAGGCCCCGGTGAACCACAAGACGATGTCCGGCCACGTGCAGCAGTTCCTCACGGGCACGCCCGAGATGGTCCAGGCGCGCTTCGAGTACAACGCGTCCGTGAAGGACTTCGCCGAGGTCAACATCTTCGAGGGCATGCGCGTCGAGGGCCCCGCCGACTTCAAGTCGGCCGGCCAGGTCCTCATCGACCAGCAGAACGACATCGCCTTCGGGCGCGCCGACCTGTCCGCGATCCCGGAGATGGTCGAGACCTGGAAGGCGAACGGCGGGGAGACCGGCCGCGAGCACTACACCGCCGCATACGACAAGCTGCACGGCTAAGACGCCCGGCCGGGCCGCGGGACCGCCCGCGGCCCGGCCTCCCGTCCCCGCAGGCACTCACCGACTGGACTCTCACAAGCGATGGCAGCTCTTCAGACCTCAGCGCCCCCGGCCCCGAGCGGGGGGCGGGAACGCGTCCGTATCAGGAACAAGCGGACGGTGGCCCAGCGCCTCCGGCACGACTGGCCCCTGCTGCTCCTGACGCTCCCCGCGCTGGCGCAGCTCGCGGTGTTCTTCTACTGGCCCTCGGCCTGGAACATCATCGCGTTCATGGACTACAGCCCCCACCGGCCGTTCTGGGAGAACCCGTTCGTGGGCTTCGCGTGGTTCGAACGCCTCTTCGCCAACCCGTACTTCCTGCCCGCGCTGCTGAACACGCTCAAGTACGCGTTCGCGAACCTGCTGTTCCTGTTCCCGCTGTCGATCGTCCTGGCGCTCGTGATGCACAGCGTGATCTCCACGAAGGTCCGCAGCCTCTTCCAATCCGTGGTCTACCTGCCCTACTTCTTCTCGTGGGTCCTGGTCGTGACCGTGTTCGTGCAGGTCCTCGGCTCGGACGGGCTGGTCTCCAACTGGCTCCTGGGCTTCGGCGGGGATCGGATGACGTTCACCTCCGACCCCGACAGCTTCCTGTTCCTGGCCTGGCTCCAGTGGGCCTGGAAGGACGCGGGCTGGGGCATGATCATCTTCCTGGCGGCGCTCGCGTCGATCAACCCGAGCCTGTACGAGGCCGCGGCCGTCGACGGCGCGAGCCGCTGGCGGCGGATGTGGCACATCACCCTGCCGGGCATCCGGCCGGTCATCGTGCTCCTGCTCATCCTCCACATCGGCGGCATCCTCAACGTCGGCTTCGAGCAGTACCAGCTGCAGCGCAACGCCGTCGGCTTCCAGACCACCGAGGTGCTCGACACCTTCGTCTACTACCGCAGCGTCATCGGCACCGACGGGCCGTCCTTCGGCACCGCGGCGGGCCTGTTCAAGGGCGTCATCGGCCTGATCCTGGTCCTCGTCGCCAACAACGTCGCCCACCGCCTCGGAGAGCAAGGGATCTACCAGAAGTCATGACCGCCACCGACATCCGACTCAAGCCCCGCCGCAAGAACGCGCGCCCCGTCTGGGACGAGGAGCCCTCGTGGCTCGGGAAGGCCGTCAAGGCGCTGTTCCTGATCTGCTACGCGGCGGCCATCGTCCTGCCGATCTGGGCGGTCGTGGCGACCAGCTTCGCCAGCGAGGAGGCGCTCACCCGCGCCGGCGGGAACCTGCTGCTCATCCCGACCGACCTGAGCTTCCAGGCGTACCAGGAGATCTTCGACGGCGGCGCGCTCACCAAGTCGCTGCTGCTGACGCTGGGCCTCACCGCGGGCGGCACCGCGCTGTCGATGATCCTCACGATCGGCGCGGCGTACGGGCTCTCGCGGCCCGGCTCGCTGCTCCACCGGCCGCTGCTCATGCTCGTGCTCTTCACGTTCCTGTTCGCGCCGGGCCTGTATCCGAGCTTCCTGGTGGTCCAGAAGCTCGGCCTGTTCGACAGCTACCTGTCGCTGGTGCTCCCGATGGCGCTCAACGCGTTCAACCTGATCGTGCTGCGCTCGTTCTTCATGAACAGCGTCCCGATCGAGCTGCTCGACGCCGCGAGGATGGACGGCGCGGGCGAGTTCCGCACCCTGTTCAAGATCGTGCTGCCGATGTCGAAGGCGATCCTCGCCGTCATCGCGCTGTTCTACGCCGTCGGCTACTGGAACATCTACTTCTCCGCGGTGCTGTACATCCCCGGCCTCGACACGCAGCCGATCCAGGTGGTGCTCCAGCGGATGCTCATGTCCACGCAGGGCCTGCCCGGGGCCGCCGCCGACGTCTCGCAGTACCAGACGCAGGCGCCGGACTCGGCGCTGAAGATGGCCGTGGTCGTGTGCACGATCGTCCCGATCGTGATCATGTACCCGTTCATCCAGAAGCACTTCACGAAGGCCGTCATCACCGGCGCCATCAAGGGCTAGATTCCGCACCTGAAGGGCCGCTCCCGCATCGCGGGGGCGGCCCTTTCACGTGCCGTGACAGCGGCGTGAAAGGACGGTGAAAGGCAAGGGCGCCAAGGTGGACGCACACCCACCGAATACCAGAGAGGCGCCCTGCAAATGAAGTATGCGATCGAAGTCCGGGGGCTGGTGAAGTCCTTCGGCGAGGTCCGCGCCCTCGACGGCGTCGACCTCGGCGCGGCCCCCGGAACGGTCCTGGGGCTGCTGGGCCCCAACGGGGCCGGGAAGACCACGGCCGTGCGGGTCCTGTCGACCCTGTCCGTCCCCGACGCGGGCAGCGCCCGGGTCCTGGGTCTCGACGTCGTGCGCGACGCCGCGAAGGTCCGCGAGCGGCTGGGCCTCACCGGCCAGTACGCGGGGGTCGACGCCGGGCTCTCGGGAGCGCAGAACCTCGTCCTCATCGCCCGGCTCCTCGGCGCGTCACGGGCGCAGGCGAAGGCCCGCGCGCACGAGCTCATCGAGCGGTTCGACCTCGCGCACGCCGCCGCCCGGCCCGCGGGCGGCTACTCCGGCGGGATGCGGCGGCGCCTCGACCTGGCGGCGTCGATCGTGCGCCGCCCCGACGTGCTCGTCCTCGACGAGCCGACGACCGGGCTCGACCCGACCAGCCGCAGCGGCCTGTGGGAGGTCGTGCGCGAACTCGTGGCCGAGGGGACCACGGTCCTGCTGACCACGCAGTACCTCGAAGAGGCCGACCAGCTCGCCGACTCGATCGCCGTGATCGACTCCGGGAGGGTCATCGCCTCCGGGACGCCCTCGCAGCTCAAGCAGGCCGTCGGCGGCCTGGTGCTGCGGATGCGCCCGGCCCGGCCCGAGGCGCTCCAGCAGCTCGCCGAGCTCGCGGACTGGACCGTCGGCGCGGCCCCGCGCATCGAGAACGACGAGGTCGCCGTCCCGGTCGCGCACCCCGGCGAGGCCACCGCGGTCATGGCCCGGGTCGTGCAGGCCGGGACGGACCTGGCCGCGTTCGGCCTCCATGAGCCCACATTGGACGAAGTGTTCCTGTCGCTGACGGGGCACCGCACCGAGCAGAAAGAGGAGGTGGCCGCATGACCACTGCGACCAGCACCGCCGCCACGACATGGACCACGACGCGCGGCCCGCTCGCGCAGGCCGCGTCGATGACGGCGAGGTCCCTCGCCTCCATCAGGCACCAGCCCGCGCAGCTCGTCGACTACCTGATGATCCCGATGATGATCCTGCTGTCGATCACGTTCTTCATGGGCGGGCAGATGATGGGCTCCTGGCAGGCGTTCCTCGACTACGCGGGGCCGACGCTCATCGCCATGGGCCTGTTCTTCGCGATCGTCTCCACCGGGCTGGGCCTGTTCGCCGACATCAAGACCGGCGTGTTCGACCGGCTCACCGCCATGCCCGTCTCGCGGTTCGCGCTGCTGGCCGGGCGGGTCGCTGCCGACATGATCAAGCACCTGTGGGCGCTCCTCATCGTCGGCGGCGTCGCGTTCGCCATCGGCTACCGCGCCGACGGCGGCGTGCTCGGCGTCGCCGGGGCGGCGGCCGCGGTCATGCTGTTCCTGTTCGCGTCCTCGTGGTCGATGGCCCTGGTCGGGCTCACCGCGAAGTCCGAGGAGCAGATCCAGACGTGGATGGTCAGCCTGCTCATGCCGCTCGCGTACACCTCGACGATGTTCGTGGAGATCGAGACGCTCCCCGGCCCCGTCCAGTGGTGGGCCCGCGTCAACCCGCTCACCGCGCTCGCCGACACCATGCGGGTGCTGCTCGCGGGCGAGACGCCCGGCGGCGAGGCCCTCGCGCTGCTCGGCTGGTGCGCCGCGATCCTCGCGGTGTTCGTGCCGCTGTCCCTGCGCGCCTACAGGAGGAAGCTCACGAGCTGAACGGCCAGTTCGAGCCGTGGAGCATCGCGGCGGCCCGGGCCTCCAGGTCCGGGTCGCCGCCGTCCTGCGCCACGTGCACGAGCTCGCGGTACAGATGCACGGCCACCTCGGAGAAGTCCAGGAACTGCGGCAGGTCGGCCTCGGCCGACAGCAGCTCGTCGCGGGCCTCTTCGAGCCTTCCCAAGCGGCGCAGGCAGATCGCGGCAGACGTGCGGGCCGCGATGACGTTCTCGGAGTTGCCGACCCGCTCGGCTCGCGCGGCCAGCTCCCGCATCTTCTCCAGCACCGCGGCGGGCTCGGCGCCGTGCCGGGCGTCGAGGCGCCACAGGTACTCCACGATCACCGACTCGGCCAGGTCCGCCCCGAACTCGGCCTCGGCGGTCAAAGCTCGGATCAGGAGCGCGCGGGCCCCCTCGTAGTCGCCCGCGGACATCCGCCCCGCGGCGAGGCCCTGGAGCGTGATGATGAGGCCGAAGCGCTCCCCCAGCCGCGTGAAGATCCGGTTCGCCTCCGCGAGGTCGGCGAGCGCCGCGCCCGGACCCGAGACGCGCTCGGTGTACTCCGAGGCGAAGAGGAGGCCGATCCCGCGGACCCACGCGTCCCGTTCGGGGTCGAGCGCGGCGAGGACCGCGTGGAGCGCGCCCTCGTCGTCCGCGAGGAGGGCCCGGATGAGCGGGATCATGAGCAGCAGCGGGTCGGCCTCGTAGAGGCCGTGCTCCTCGCAGAGCGCTTGCGCCTCGGCGAAATCTGCCTGGACCTCGGCCGGGTCGAGCCAGCCGGACCACAGGCCCCAGGTGCCCGCGAGGACGATCTCGGCGCGGCGCAGCGGGTCGACCTCCCCCGGCATGGCGCGCACCTGCACCGCGAGCTCCTGGCCTTCGCGGCGGTGGCCGCGCATCCACCAGTACCAGGACAGCGGCGTGATGGAGCGGTGCGCGGCGGGGGCGTTCCCGGCGGCGATCATGCGGCGGATCGCGGCGGTGAAGTTGCCGTGGTCGGCGGCGAGGCGGTCGAGCCACACGACCTGCTCGGCGCGCATCAGGTGCGGCTCGGCCTCCGCGGCGAGGTCGGCGTAGTGGGCGGCGTGGCGCTCGTAGCGCTCGGCGGTCTCGCCCGCCTCCGACAGGCGCGCGGCGGCGTACTCGCGCACGGTCTCCAGGAGCCGGTAGCGGCCGCCGGGGAGGCGCTGCACGAGCGACTTCTCCACGAGCCCGGCGATGTCGTCGGCGTCCGCGGAGCACACCGCGCAGGCCGCGTCGAGGTCGGCGGAGCCGTTGAAGACCGACATGCGGGCGAGGACGCTGCGCTCGCGCGGCTCCAGCAGGTCCCAGCTCCAGTCGACGACGGCGCGGAGGGTCCGCTGGCGCGGCTCGGCGGTGCGGGGGCCGCGGGCGAGGAGCCCGAAGCGGTCGCCGATGCGGGCTGCGAGGTCCTCGATGCTCAAGGCGCGCAAGCGGGCCGCGGCCAGCTCGATGGCGAGCGGGAGGCCGTCGAGGGCGGTGCAGAGGTCCACGACGGCGGCGGCGTTGGCGGCGTCGACGACGAAACCGGGGTCGCCGTCGCGGGCGCGCTCCTCGAACAGGCGGATCGCGTCGTGGCCGCGGACCTCCTCCAAAGGCGCGTCGCGGTCGGGCAGCGGGAGCGGGCCGACGCCGACGACGGTCTCCCCCGTGATGCCGAGGGCCTCGCGGCTGGTCGCGATGACGCGCAGGGCCGGGACGCGGGCGAGGAGGTGCGCGAGGAGCCCGGCGGCGGCCTCCACGACGTGCTCGCAGTTGTCGGCGACGAGCACGAGGTCCCTGCCCCACAGGGCTTCCACGAGGCGGGTCCGCGGGTCGTCGCTGCGCCGGGCGGTGACCGACTCGGCGAGGCCGAGGGCGTCGAGGACGACTTCCGGGAACTTCCCGGGGTCGGTGACCGGCGCGAGCTCGACCATGCGCACGGTCTGCCCGGAGGCCGCGAGCCGGTGCGCGGCCTCGACGGCGAGCCGGGTCTTGCCGGTGCCGCCGGGCCCGGTGAGGGTGACGAGCCGGTGGCGTTCGAGGAGCGCAGGCAGCTCGGCGAGCTCGGCGTCCCGGCCGATGCACGCGGTGAGCGGCCGCGGGAGGCGGTCCGGCTGCGACTCGGGGACGACGGGCTCGATGCCGCGCAGCACGTCGAGGTGGGCTTCACCCAGGACCGGGGACGGGTCGACGCCGAGGTCGTCGGCGAGCTTGGCCCGCACCTGGTCGTAGACGGCGAGCGCGTCGGCGCGGCGGCCCGAGGCGGCGAGCGCGCGCATGTAGCGGGCGGCGTCGGGCTCGTCGAGCGGGTCGGCGGCGTGGCGGGCGGCGAGGTCGGCGAGGACCGCTTCGGCGCCGTCGAGACGCAGGCGGGCCTCGATGTGGAGGGCGGCCACGGCTTCGCGGCGCACGGCGAGGCGCACGACGGCGGCGTCGGCGAACCCCTGCTGTTCGAGGTCGGCGAGCGCGGGGCCGCGCCACAGCGCGAGTGCGGCGGCGGCGAGGTCCCTGACCGCAGTCGGGGAGTCCTCTCTGGAGGCCGCTTCCGCTTGCGCCGCAGTGCGGTCGAATTCCTCGACGTCGGTGTCGACGCGCGTGAGGCGGTAGCCGCCGGGGCCGTGGACGACGCGGTCGCCGAGGACGCGGCGCAGACGCGACAGCTGCGTGTGGAGGGCCCCGGCGGCATTGGCGGGCGCCTCGTCGGGCCAGAGGGCGGCGATGAGGGCGTCGGCGGTGACGTGCCGGCCGGGGTCGAGGGCGAGTCGGGCCAGGAGGACGCGCTGGCGGCCGGCCGGGACGGGGATCTCGGCGCCGTCGTCGCCGGTGATCCGCACCGGTCCCAGCAGCTCCACTCGCATACGGCTATTTTGCCTTCCGCGCATGCGGAACGGGGAGCCGGTCCGGACGGCGGCCGTGCGGCGGCTCCTGAGTGGAATCTGCTACTTGCATGGACAGGTTGTCACGGCATATCAGTGCTTTTCTGTCAACTTCCCGACTGATCGAACAAACCGCCTGACCGCGCACGTACTGTCGTTCACAAACTCCGACAATCTGAGGTGCGGTGTCCTCCATGGCGATCCGAGTCGAATACCAACACGATTCACACTCCCGCACGTCCGCCTCTCCTGTCTCGGAAGGAGCACCGCCCATGAGCGCTGGCCCCGCGGGCGCGCATGTCGCCGGATACTGCGCCGAGTTCAGGCTCCAGACCAGGGACCACGGCACGCAGATCCTCCTCGCGTACGACCCTGACGGCGTGGCCGCCGCGGTCGCGACGATCGTCGCCGCGGACCTCGTGCAGGTCGCGACCGCGCTCGTGCGCGACCGCCCCGGGTACGAGCCCGGCGGGCGGCCCGACCACGGGCTGAAGATCATCGCGGACCGCGAGACCGAGGTGGGCGCGCTGGCGTACTACGGCCCGGGCGGCGAGGACTACGGTCCGGGCGCCTGGGTGTCGTATTCCGACCAGCGCTGGGCGCCGCAGATCCGCCTGTACCGCGACATGGACACCGCGAGCATGTTCCCGCCGGACGCGCACATCGCGCTCAGCTCGCTGGCGCGGGCGGTGGAGGACTTCCGGGCGACCGGCGGGCTGCGCCCGTCGATGGTGGCGTGGCGGCCTTCGACGGTGTGGTGAACTCCCGTGTGGTCCGCGCCCGGACTGCGGGACGGACCTGCGCCCCTAGCCGCGCGGCTGGCTAAGCTTTCGCCATGAGCAGCACCGATGTGGTCGCCGTGCGCTTCGCGCAGGCCGAGGACGTCCCCGCGATCTGCGCGATCGTGAACCACTACATCGCCGAGTCGTCGAGCAACTTCCGCACCGAGCCCTACCCGGTCGAGGAGTGGGCCGAGCAGCTGGCCGCGGGTCGGGAGCGCTACCCGTACCTCGTGGCCGAGGCCGCCGGGGCCGTGGCCGGGGTGGCGTACGCGAGCCCGTGGCGCCCGAAGCAGGCGTACGCGTGGACCGCGGAGTCGACCGTGTACGTCTCCCCCGCCCACCAGGGCCTGGGGATCGGCTCGAAGCTGTACACCGAGCTGCTGGCCCGCCTGGAGAAGCAGGGGTTCAGGAGCGTCATCGCCCAGATCACGCAGCCGAACCCGGGCAGCGAGGCCCTGCACCGGCGGTTCGGCTTCGAACTGCTGGGGACGATCCGCGACGCGGGCTTCAAGCACGGGGACTGGCACGGCGTGGGGATCTGGCAGCGGGACTTCGGCCTCGCGGGCGTCCCGGAGCCGACGCGTCCCGTGGAGCGCTAGCGCCCCGGTGGTTCAAATGAACCTCTCATGGTTCTCACCGGGTCTGTGAAGGGCCCGTCCGTACTGTTCGGGCCAAGGGGAAATCGAATCCTCCTGAGGGTGACAGCGCCGCAAGGCGCAGATCCTACTGATGGGTGTGGGGTTGCGAATCGGGCCCGGAGCTGCTGCTCCGGGCCCGATTCCATGTCCGCTGAAGTTCAACCCGACGGTCTAGCGCACGCCGTAGAGGTGCTCCAGGGCGAGCTGGTCGAGCGCCTCGAAGGCCATGCCCTTGGCGGCGAGGCCCTCGACGTCGACCTCGACGGACTTGAGGTCGGCCCAGGTCTCGCCCTCGCCCAGGGTCGGGACGGCGAGCTGGTCGACGCGGGCGGCCTTGAGGGCCTCCTGCACCTCGGGGTCGGCGCGGAACGCGGCGACCTTCTCCTTGAGGATCTTGTAGTTGCGCATGCACGCGGCCGCGGAGACCCACACGCCCTTGTCGTCCTCGGTGCGCGGGGGCTTGAAGTCGAAGTGGATCGGGCCGGTGTACTGGCCCTTGGCGATGCCCTCCTCGACGGCGTCGACGACCCAGAAGGCGCCGCCGACGTTCCCGGCGCCGAAGCGCAGGTCCTGGTCGTAGCGCGGACCGGTCTGGCCGTTGAGGTCGATGTGGTAGAGCTTGCCGTGCCACAGGGCCTGGCGGATGCCCGCGGCGTAGTCGAGCCCGGCCATCTCCTCGTGCCCGATCTCGGGGTTGATGCCGGTGAGCTCGGGGCGCTCCAGCTCGTTGATGAACGCGAGCGCGTGGCCGAGGGTCGGCAGCAGGATGTTCCCGCGGGGCTCGTTCGGCTTGGGCTCGATGGCGAACCGGATGTCGTAGCCCTGCTCGACGACGTAGTCGCCGAGGACGTCGAAGGCCTCCTTCATGCGGGCCATCGCGGACTGGACGTCCTTGGAGCCGCCGGACTCGGCGCCCTCGCGCCCGCCCCACGCCACGTAGATCTCGGCGCCCAGCTCCGCGGCGAGGTCGATGTTGCGCATGACCTTGCTGATGGCGAAGCGGCGGACGTCGCGGTCGTTGTGGGTGAACCCGCCGTCCTTGAAGATCGGGTGGCCGAACAGGTTCGTGGTCGCGGTGGTGACCTTGAGGCCGGTCTCGTCGAGGGCCTTCTTGAACGCGCCGATCTTGGCGTCGCGCTCGGCGTCGGTGGCGTCGAAGGGGAACACGTCGTTGTCGTGGAAGTTCACGCCGTAGGCGCCGATCTCCGCGAGCTCGCGGACGGCCCGGTCGGCGGCCATGTCGGCGCGGGTGGCCGAGCCGAAGACGTCCTGAGCCGCCCAGCCGACCGTCCAGATGCCGAACGAGAACTTGTCCTCGGGCACCGGTGCGTACTTGTCGGTCATGATCGTTCCTTTGCTATTGGTGCTTTTCCCAAGAGGCGGTTTCGTTCCTCAAGGTCGCGTACTGCTCGGACACTGAAGCGGCGGTGCCGGTGAGCCGCTCCGTGTCCCCGTTCTTCCACTGCGGCGGGTTGTCCCGGCCGGACAGGGCCCAGGCCGCCTGCTTGGCGGCGCCGAGGGCCACGTACTCGGCCGAGGGAGGGACTTCCACGTCGACGCCGAACACGGTGGGGGCGATCCGGCGGACGGCTTCGGAGGCGGCGGCGCCGCCGATGAGGAGGACTCTGCGGGCCTCCAGGCCTTGCGCGGCCATCGCGGCGAGGCCGTCGGCCTGGGCCGAGAGCATCCCTTCGACGGCGGCGCGGGCGAGGTCGGCGCGGGTGGCGCCGGTGGTGATCCCGGCGAGCACGCCGGTGGCGTTCGGCCGCGCGGGCGTGCGCTCGCCGTCGAGGTACGGCAGGAGGGTGAGGCCCCCCGCGCCGGGCTCGGCGGACAGGGCGAGCGCGTCGAACTCCGCGTGGTCCACACCGAGGAGGGTACGGAACGTGTCGAGGACGCGGGCGGCGTTCAGCGTGCAGACCAGCGGCAGGAACCGGCCGGTGGCGTCGGCGAACCCGGCGACGAGCCCGGAGGGGTCGTTCGCGGGGACGTCGGAGACGCCGAAGACGGTGCCGGAGGTGCCGAGGGAGACGGCGACGTCGCCGGGGCCGAGGCCCAGTCCCAGCGCGGCGCCGGCGTTGTCGCCGGTGCCGGGGGCCACGGCCGCGCCCCAGGGGGTGCGGCCGACAGTCTCGTTCGGGGCGGCGACGCGCGGGACGGCGAGCTCGCGGCCGAAGGCCTGGATGAGGCGCTCGGTCGTGTAGGCGCCGGTGTGCGGGTTCCAGTAGCCGGTGCCCGAGGCGTCGGAGCGGTCGGTGGTCGCGTCGGCGGCGGTCGCGCCGCGGAGCTTCATGGTGAGCCAGTCGTGCGGGAGCATCACCGAAACGGTTTTGGCGGCGTTTTCGGGCTCGTGCTCGGCCATCCAGGCGAGCTTGGTGGCGGTGAAGGACGCGGCGAGGACGAGGCCGGTGTCGGCGGCCCACGATGCGGGGCCGCCGTGCTCGGCGGTGAGCCGCTCGGCCTGGGGGGCCGAGCGGGTGTCGTTCCACAGGAGCGCGGGCCGCACGACCCGGTCGTCGGCGTCGAGCGCGACCATGCCGTGCTGCTGTCCGGAGACGGCGACGGCGTCGGCGCGTTCGAGCAGGCCGCGCCCGGCTTCCTGGAGGGCGTCCCACCAGGCTTCGGGCGGGCACTCGGTCCCGTCGGGGTGCGCGGCCCTGCCGGAGTCGACGATCTCGCCGGTCTCGGCGTCTACAAGGAGGACTTTCGTCGACTGGGTGGAGGAGTCGACTCCGGCGACAAGGCTCATGTTCCTACTTACGCTCCAGCTCGGCCTTCGCGGGCGCGCCCGCAACATCGATGACGCTCACATTAGCGATGTCCGCCGGACCGGTCGAAACCAGGGTCACCAAAGTTTCAGAAACTTTTTCGATCGCGATGGTCGTGTCGCCGTCGACGTCGGAGATGACGGTGCCCTCGGTCGGGGTCCCCCAGAGTTCGAGGGTGATGCCCGCGAAGGGCTCCTCGCCGATGGTCTCGCCGGGCTCCACGCGCGGGATGACCGCGCCGTAGCGCACGAACAGCGGGAAGGTCTCCAGGTCGTGGCGGGTGTCGAGGTAGCGGCCGCCCTCGTGGACCTCCTTGGTCCAGAAGTCGATCCACTTCCCGGCCGGGAGGTAGACCTTGCGCTCGCCCGACGGGTCGTTCACGGGCGCGACGAGGAGGTCGGTGCCGAGGCGGAACTCCTGGTCGGCGGTCCACGAGACCGGGTCGGCGGGGTCGTCGACGTTGAGGGCGCGCAGGACCGGCTCGCCGGTGCGCGAGGACTTCACCGCGGCGGTGTACAGGTACGGCGCGAGCGAGTAGCGCAGCTTCAGGGACTCCACGGCGAGGCGCTCGGCCTCCTCGGAGAACTCCCACAGCTCGCGGGTGGTGGTGCCGTGGTAGCGCAGCAGCGGGGAGAGCGCGCCGAACTGGGCCCAGCGGATGTACAGGTCGTCGGTGGGGGTGCCGTTGAAGCCGCCGGTGTCGTGGGACCAGAACGGGATGCCCGACAGGCCGTGCGAGAGGCCGCCGCGGATGGTGCCGCCGAGGCCGTTCCAGGTGGTCTGGACGTCGCCGGACCACTGGGCCGAGTGGCGCTGCCCGCCGAGGAACGAGGAGCGGGCCCACACGAGCTCGTGGCCGTTGACCTCGCGGGTGACCTCGACGACCGCGTCGTTGTAGAGCAGCGTGTACACGTTGTGCAGCTCGGTGCCGGTCATGCCGTTGTGCGCCACGGCATCGGCGGGCACGCCTTCGGCGAAGTCGGTCTTGTAGAGGGCCGCGCCGGCCTGGAGGGGGCCGCGCAGGAGGTCCTGCCACCACGCGGTGGCGTCGGGGTTGGTGAAGTCGACGATGCCGCTGGGCTCGTGCGAGCCGTTCCAGACGTCGGCAACGTACGTCTCGCCGCGGGCGTTCTTGAGGAAGTAGCCGCGCTCGTCGCCCTCGGCGAACACCGCGGACTTCGCCGAGATGTAGGAGTTCATCCACAGGCAGACCTTGAAGCCCTGCTCGGCGAGGGCCGCGAGCATCCCGGCGGGGTCGGGGAAGCTCTCGTCGTCCCACTGCATGTCGGACCAGTGCGGCTCGCGCTGCCAGAACGTGTCGAGGTGGAGCACGTCGCAGGGGATGCCGCGCTCGCGGATCTTCTTGGCGCGCTCCATGACCCGCTCGGCGGTGTCGACGAAGAAGCCCGAGGAGATCCAGGTGCCGAAGGCCCACTTCGGGGGGAGCGAGGGGCGGGAGGTGAGGCCGTCGAAGCGGTCGAGGACGGTGGCGGGGTCGCCCGCGAGCACGAAGTACTCCAGCACCTCGTCGGGGACGAGGATCTCGACGGCCGAGTGGGTCTGCTGGGCCATGTCGAACTCGACGGGGGCGCCCGAGTTGACGAGGACGCCGTAGCCGCGGTCGGAGACGTAGAACGGCACGTTCTTGTAGGCGCGGATGGACTCCGAGCCGAACGCGTCGAAGTTCCACATCACGGGCCGCTGGCCGCGGGCGTTGAGCGGCGCGAAGCGCTCGCCGAACCCGGCGAATGCCTCGTCGGGGGCGGGGGTGAACGACTCGTGGTAGGCGGCCGGCTCGCCGTCGACGAGGGAGCGCCCGAACGGGAGGGTGCGCAGGCGGCCGGAGATGTCCTGCTCGCCGGGGTTCTGGGAGAGGAGGGTCCTCCCGGAGGCGTCGGTGTAGTGCAGGGACCAGGAGTCGAGGGTCGCGACGGCGCGCAGGGCCCCGGCGTCGACGGTGACGGTGCCGTCCGCGACGGTGACCTTCGCGCCGCCGTAGGTCCCGGCGTGCACGAGCTCGATGATCTGCTCGGCCGCGGGCCGGGCGGCCGGGTCGGCGGCGAGGCGGGTGCGCACGACGCCTTCGGCGACGGCCGCGATGGAGACGTACAGCTCCTCCCCCGCGCTCGTGGCGGCCTTGAGGAGGACGGCGTCGGCGCCGGCCTCGACGACCTGGGCGCTCGTGACGGACGACAGGCCCTGCTCGCCGTTGGCGCGCTGGGGCAGCTCCGGGGGGTCGGCGACGAAGAACTCGCGGGCGACCAGCGGCGGGCGGTAAGGCATTCGTTGCTCCTGCTCGTTCAGGGTGCGGAGGGCGGCGGCCGGGCCTGGGACGGCACGACACGCATTAGTTTATCGACTATCCCAACAAATGGCGAGCGGGGGAGGCGGCCGGGGAAGGCGGCACTGCCCGGACCGCCGCGGGGCCGAGTTTGCCACCGGACGAGCCGGGGAAGACTACGATCTGCTTGTCACTGCCGGAACCGACTGCTGCTCTGCGAGGTGCACCGATATGTCGACCGTTCGCTCCAGCCTCACCGACGAGAACCGCGACACGACCGCGAAGGCGCTGCAAGGCGCGCTCGTCGACCTCATCGACCTGTCGCTGGTCGGCAAGCAGGCGCACTGGAACGTCTACGGCAAGAACTTCCGCTCGCTCCACCTCCAGCTCGACGAGATCGTGCTGTCGGCGCGCAACGCCGCCGACCTCGTGGCCGAGCGGGCGATCGCGATCGGCGTCAGCGCCGACGGCCGCGCGAGCACCGTGGCCGAGTCCTCCTCGGTCCCCAAGATCCACGACGGCACCATCTCCGACACCGAGGTCGTGTCCCTCATGATCGAGGCGTACACCGCGATCATCGCGAACATGCGCGAGCGCATCGAGACCACCGAGTCCGCCGACCCGGTCTCCCAGGACCTGCTCATCGGCATCACCGCCGAACTGGAGAAGCAGTCCTGGATGTTCCAGGCCGAACTCGGCTGACCGCCGCACACCGACGCAGCCGGGGCCCGGACGATTCCGTCCGGGCCCCGGCCTTCTACTGCGAAGGGAGCGGGGTCAATGGGTCACGCGGGCGTGCACGTGACCGTCGGGACCGAGGCGGTCGCGCCGTCCGGTTTGGTGATGTTGAAGCCGAACGTCGTGGACTGGCCCGAGGCGAGCGTCCCGTTGTAGGCCGCGTTCGAGCCGGTCACCGTCGCGCCGGTCAGCGTGCCCTGGATGCTCCAGGCGTTGGAGATCCGCTCCGATCCGGGCCAGGTCCACGACACCGTCCAGCCGGAGAGGTTCTGGTTGGCCTTCACGGTCCCGGCGTACGTGGCGCCGGTGTTCCAGGGGCTCTGGACCGACAGGGTCGCGGTGCAGCCGCTGCCGGTGGGCGGCGGGGTCGTGGTGCCGGGCGTGGTGGTCCCGGGGGTCGTGGTCGGGTTCGTGACCGTGCCGCCCCAGGCGTTCAGGACCGAGGTGTACGCGGGCTTCTTCGAGTAGTCGTCGTTGAACAGCAGCGGCGCGCCGTAGCCGGGGAAGACCCCGGGGACCCACGAGTCGCCGTCGCGCACGCCCCACACGGTGATGCCGGAGCAGTCGGCGAGGTTCTTGCAGATGTTCGCCACCCGCGCGTAGTCGCTGGCCTGCTGCGCGAGCTCGTTCGCGTCGGCCGGGGTCTGGAGGCGGATGTCCAGCTCGGTGATGCGGACCTTCAGGCCCAGGTTGACGAAGCGCTGGAGGTTCGCCTCCATGTCCGAGGGCACCTGCCCGAGGATGAGGTGCGACTGGAAGCCCACGCCGTCGAGCAGGCCCTGGTTCACCAGGCCCTGCGCGATCGAGTAGATCTTGTTCGACTTCGCGTTCTGGCCCTCGATCGAGTAGTCGTTGATGTAGAGGTCGGCGTTCGGGTCGGCCGCGCGGGCGGTCTGGAACGCGGTGGTGATGTAGCCTTCGCCGAGCTTCTGCAGCCAGAACGAGTCGCGCATGGCGCCGTTGGAGTCGCTGACGACCTCGTTCACGACGTCCCAGGAGTCCACCCGGCCCTCGTAGCGGTTCGCGAGGGTGTTGATGTGGTCGACCATCGCCGTCTGCAACGCGGACGCGGAGAGGTTCTGCACCCACGACGGGGTCTGCTGGTGCCACACGAACGTGTGGCCGTGGACGGTCTGCCCGTTGTCCTCGGCGAAGTCGACGATCGCGTCGGCCTGCGTGAACGTGTAGTTGCCGTCGCTGGGCTCGGTCGCGTCCCACTTCATCGCGTTCTCGGCGGTGAGGGAGTTGAACTCGGTCGCCACGAGCTCGCGGTACTGGGCGCTGCTCTGGAGCAGGTTGTAGTTGACGGCCACGCCGATGTCCTTGTTCAGGGCGTCGGCGGCCCCGCGCAGCGTCGTCTGCTGCGCGCTGGCGAACTGGGTCGAGAGGCCGATGCCGAGCGCGGCGGTCGCGACGGTGACGACCCCCGCGAGCAGCGCCCTCCGGCGCGTTCGTGACTGGTGCGTTCGGGTAGGCAGCACGAGAAAGCTCCTCAAGGTGGTGCCGCGCCGTGAGGGAACGAGGCTGTTCAGCAGATGGGGCCCGCGGGGGCGGAGCGCTCCCAACGAGGTGTGCACAGCCTAGCGCTTGCATAGATGTTGGTCAATGCCAGCGGATCGGTGAACCCCGCGGGCGCGCCGGATTCCCTACCATCTCTCGTATGGACACCCCGGAAACCCTGCACCCGCCCAGAAAGAAACCCGTCTACCAGCACCCCATGCCCTGGCAGGTCGTCGTCGCCCTCGTACTCATCGGACTCGACGTCCTGTCCAGGGCCGCGACGACCGTGCTGACGTTCTCGCCCGTCTCCGCACTGGGGGCGCTCATCTGGATCGCGCTCGCCGTGTGCATCGCCGCGCGCCTGGACCGGGCGAGGAACCTCGCCATGTGGTTCAACCTCCTCAGCCTCCTGCTCGCCGTGCTGCTCACCTTCGCGTTCGCCTCCGTCCCGGGGATCATGGTGCTGACCATCGCCAACGGCGTGTTCGCACTCGGCCTGATCTACCTGCTCGG
This sequence comes from Glycomyces artemisiae, assembly GCF_003002955.1. GTDB lineage: Bacteria > Actinomycetota > Actinomycetes > Mycobacteriales > Micromonosporaceae > Glycomyces > Glycomyces artemisiae. The sequence continues at coordinate 113,810 of NZ_PVTJ01000005.1, read as the reverse complement.
CAGCGAGGCGTCCAAGCGGTACACCTACAGGACGAGCCTGCGGTCCTCCGAGGACTGACGAAGGGCGGGACCGGTCTCCGGTCCCGCCCTTCGCGCTCGGTCTACTTGGCGACGATCGAGACCATCTTGCCGGCCACGACGATGACCTTCTTGACGTCCTTGCCGTCCAGGTTCGCCGCGACCTTCTCCTCCGCCAGCGCGGCGGCCTTGACGTCCGCTTCGGACGCGCCCGCGGCGACCTCGATGCGGCCGCGGACCTTGCCGTTGATCTGGACCGGGTAGGTCACGGTGTCCTCGACCAGGTACCGCTCGTCGGCGACCGGGAAGTCGACGTACGCGATGCCCCCGGTGTGCCCCAGGCGCTCCCACAGCTCCTCGGCGATGTGGGGGGCCACGGGTGCGACCATGACGACCAGGGCCTCGGCGGCCTCGCGCGGCACCGGGTGCAGGCCGGTCACGTGGTTGTTCAGCGTGATCAGCTTGGCGACGGCGGTGTTCATGCGCAGGTTCTCGTAGTCGTCGCGGACCCCCGCGACGGCCTTGTGGATCTCGCGCAGCGTCTCCTCGGAGGCGGGCACGTCGGCGACGGCGGTCTCGCCGGTCTCCTCGTCGACGATGTTGCGCCACAGGCGCTGCAGGAACCGCTGGGAGCCGACGATCGCGCGGGTCTCCCACGGCTTGGAGTCGGCCAGCGGGCCCATCGACATCTCGTAGACGCGGAACGTGTCGGCGCCGTACGACTCGCAGATCTCGTCGGGCGTGACGACGTTCTTCAGGGACTTGCCCATCTTGCCGTACTCGCGGTTCACCTTCTCGCCCTTGTAGGTGTACACGCCTTCGGCCTGCTCCTCGACCTCCTCGGCGGGCACGTAGACGCCGCGCTCGTCGGTGTAGGCGTAGGCCTGGATGTAGCCCTGGTTGAACAGGCGGCGGAACGGCTCGCGGCTGGAGACGTGGCCCAGGTCGAACAGGACCTTCTGCCAGAAGCGGGCGTACAGCAGGTGCAGGACGGCGTGCTCGACGCCGCCGATGTACAGGTCGACGCCGCCGACGTCCTCGGTGTCCGCGGGGCCCATCCAGTAGGACTCGTTGGCGGGGTCGGCCAGCGCGTGGGCGGCCTTCGGGTCGGTGTAGCGCAGCTCGTACCAGGAGGACCCGGCCCAGTTGGGCATGGTGTTGACCTCGCGGCGGTACTGCTTGGGGCCGTCGCCCAGGTCCAGTTCGACCTCGACCCAGTCCTTGGCGCGGCCCAGGGGCGGCTCCGGCGCGGAGTCGGCGTCCTCGGGGTCGAAGGTCTTGGGCGAGAAGTCGTCCAGCTGCGGCAGCTCGACCGGCAGGTGGTCCTCGGTCAGGGCGACGGGCAGGCCGGTCTCGTCGTAGACGATCGGGAAGGGCTCGCCCCAGTAGCGCTGGCGGCTGAACAGCCAGTCGCGCAGGCGGAAGGTGACGGCCTTCTCGCCGCGGCCGTGCTCGGCCAGCCACGCGATGACGCGGTCCTTGGCCTCGGGGACGGACAGGCCGTCCAGGAAGCCGGAGTTGACGATCGTTCCGGTGGTGCTCGACAGGACCTCCTGGCGGTCCCACTCCGTGCCGTCGGAGACGACCTGGACGATCGGGATGCCGAAGGCGGTCGCGAAGTCGAAGTCGCGGGCGTCGTGGGCGGGGACGGCCATGATCGCGCCGGTCCCGTACCCGGCCAGCACGTAGTCGGCGATGAAGACGGGGACCGTCTCGCCGTTGACCGGGTTGGTGGCGTAGCCGCCGGTGAAGACGCCGGTCTTCTCCTTGGCGTCGGCCTGGCGCTCCACGTCGGTCTTGGCGGCGGCCTGGGCGCGGTAGGCGGCGACGGCCCCGGCGGGGGTGTCGTGGCCGCCGGTCCACGCGGCGGGGACGTCCGCGGGCCAGGTCTCGGCGGTCAGGGCGTCGACCAGCGGGTGCTCGGGGGCCAGGACCATGTAGGTGGCGCCGAACAGGGTGTCGGGGCGGGTGGTGAACACCCGGATGTCCCCCGCGTAGGTCGCGAAGTCCGCGTACGCGCCTGTGGATTTGCCGATCCAGTTGCGCTGCATGGACTTCAGGGACTCGGTCCAGTCCAGTCCGTCCAGGTCGGACAGCAGCCGGTCGGCGTAGGCGGTGATGCGCATCATCCACTGCTTCAGGGTGCGCGTGTACACCGGGAAGTTCCCGCGCTCGCTTCGGCCCTCGGAGGTGACCTCCTCGTTGGACAGCACCGTGCCCAGGCCCGGGCACCAGTTCACGGGCGCCTCGGTGACGTACGCCAGGCGCTGCTCGTCGACCGCGCGGCGGCGCTCGACGTCGCTCAGCTCGGACCAGGCGCGGCCGCCGACGGTGCGCTCACCGGACTCGAACGCGGCGATCAGCTCGCTGATCGGCCGGGCCTTGCCGGCCTCGGTGTCGTACCAGGAGTTGAAGATCTGCAGGAAGATCCACTGGGTCCACTTGAAGTAGTCCGGGTCGGTGGTCGCGAACTCGCGGCGGTTGTCGTAGCCCATGCCGACCCGGCGCAGCTGGCGGCGGAAGACGCCGATGTTCTCGGCGGTGATCTCGGCGGGCTGGCGGCCCGTGGCGATCGCGTACTGCTCGGTGGGCAGGCCGAACGCGTCGAAGCCCAGCGGGTGCAGCACGTTGTACCCGGCCATGCGCAGGTACCGCGAGTAGGCGTCGGTCGCGATGTACCCCAGCGGGTGGCCGACGTGCAGGCCCGCGCCCGACGGGTACGGGAACATGTCCATCACGAACTTCTTCGGGGCGCCGGCCCGCGGGTGGCCGGGCTCGGCCAGCTCGCCGGACGGGTTCGGGGCGCGGAAGGTCCGCTCGGCCTCCCAGCGCTCCTGCCAGCGCGGTTCGATCGCGTTGGCCAGCTTGGCGTCGTAGCGGTGTGCGGGTTCGGTCATGGCTCGTCCTGTGGTCCGGTGCGGCTGCTCTGGTTTCGCGGGTTCGGTCGGCGTTCTCCGGGTACTGACCCTAGACAGCAAAAAACCCCAGACACGCTGGGGTGGCCGTGCTGGGATCTGTCCCGCACGGCTAGGTAAGGAGCTCGAATCGCCGAGGCATGCCCCCAGTGTAGCCGAGCGCCGCCCAGGTGGCACGGGACATAACGCTTGGGCGGGTCCGAGTAGGATGACCAGAACGCGCGGCGGATCCGGTGCACGCCGCACCCACCCACCTCACCGACTCCCCAGGAGGACCGTTGACCTTCGAGTCGTCCCCCGAGAAGCCCGACGGCACGATGCCGCTCCAGAGCACGGCGCAGGCGGGGCAGGGTCCCGCGCCGCTCTCGCCGCAGGAGTTCAAGGCCACGGCCGAGGCGATCCTGACGAACGTCGAATGGGTCATCGAGGGGAAGTCGCACACGATCCGGCTGGCGCTGGCGGTCATGCTCGCGGAGGGGCACCTGCTGCTGGAGGACGTGCCCGGCGTCGGCAAGACCCAGCTGGCGAAGGCCCTCGCCCGGTCGATCGACTGCTCCGTGCGGCGCATCCAGTTCACCCCCGACCTGCTGCCCTCGGATGTGACGGGCGTGAGCATCTTCGACCCCGAGAAGCGCGACTTCGTGTTCAAGCCGGGCGCGATCTTCGGGAACCTGATCCTCGGCGACGAGATCAACCGGGCCAGCCCCAAGACCCAGTCCGCGCTCCTGGAGTGCATGGAGGAGCGGCAGGTCACCGTCGACGGGAACACGTACAAGCTGCGCAGCCCGTTCATGGTGATCGCGACGCAGAACCCCGTCGAGATGGAGGGCACGTACCCGCTCCCGGAGGCGCAGCGCGACCGGTTCGCCGCGCGCCTGGCGATCGGGTACCCCGACATCAACGCGGAGCTGGCGCTGCTGGACCGCCGCGAGGAGTACAACCCGCTGGACGCGCTGCGGCCGATCGCCGACGCGGAGATGATCGTGCGGATGATCGCGGCGGCGCGCGCGGTGCACCTGGCGCCGGAGCTGAAGCGGTACGTGGTGGACCTGGTGGCGGCGACGCGCACGAACGCGCAGGTCCGGTTGGGAGCGAGCCCGCGGGCGACGCTCCAGCTGCTGCGGTGCACGCAGGTGCTCGCGGCGATGGACGGGCGCGACTTCGCGCTCCCCGACGACGTGCAGCAGCTCGCCGTGCCGGTGCTCGCGCACCGCCTGATCCCCACGACGGAGACCACGATGGGCGGCGGCGACACGAAGGCGATCGTCTCCGACATCCTGAGGCACGTGCCGGTGGTGTCGCACCCGGGGAGGTTCTAGGCGTGGAGCTCACCGGACGCGGCAAGACGCTGCTGGCGGTGAGTGTGGTCGTCGGCCTCACCGCCCTGGCGGTGGGCGAGGGCGACCTGCTGCGCGCCGCGGCCCTCGCGGCGATCGCCCCCCTCGGCGGCCTCGCGGTCCTGCGGTGGACGCGGCCGACCCTGGAGTCGAACCGGGTGCTCAACCCGGCGCAGGTCGAGGCCGGGCAGGCCACGCAGGTGCGCCTGGGCATCCAGAACACCGGCCGCAGCCGTCCCCCGGCGCTCATGCTGGAGGACCGCATCCCGTACCGGCTGGGGAACCGCCCCCGGCTGGTCCTGGAGCGGCTCGCGCCCGGTGCGCGGAGCGTCGTCAACTACACGATCACGCCCGGCTCGCGCGGCGCGTATGAACTGGGGCCGTTGACCGTGCGCACGTCGGACCCGTTCGGCCTGGCCGTGTCGGTGCAGGAGTTCCCGGTGACCACGGAGCTCATCGTGACCCCGCGGATCCAGCCGCTGCGCAGCCTGCTGCTGCCGGGCGGCGCGGGCATGTCCTCGGGCGAGTCCGCGGCGCACACCGTCGCGATCACCGGCAACGACGACATCGCGGTGCGCGAGTACCGCAACGGCGACGACATGCGGCGCGTCCACTGGAAGGCCAGCGCGCACCGCGGGCAGCTCATGGTGCGCCGCGAGGAGCAGCCGTGGGAGAACAACGCGGCGGTCCTGCTGGACGTGCGCCGCGGCGCGCACCGCGGCGAGCTGTCGAGCTTCGAGTGGATGGTGGACGCGGCCGCGTCGGCGACGGTGCGGCTCGCGCGCGACGGCATCGACCCGTGGCTCATCACCGCGCACCGCGACTTCGAATGCCGCCAAGGCGATTACAGCCAGGCGATGCGGTACCTGGCGACGGTGGCCGCGGCCCCCGAGGCGCCTGTCGCCGCGATGGTCGAGAAGGCCCAGCGGGCCCGCTCGGTGTCCGGGATCGTCGCGTTCCTGGGCCATCTGACGCCGGAGGAGGCGTCCGCGCTCGGCCGCCTCGCGCGGCGCGGCGGCCGGTGCACGGCCCTGGTCGTGGACCCGGTCCGGTGGATCCCGAAGGCGGCCACGAGCCGCGTCGACCCGCGCGAGCAGGCGTTCGCGCACCAGCACGGGCAGGCCGTGTCGGCCCTCGCGTCCGCGGGCTGGCAGGTGATCCCGGTCGTCGCCGGGACCGAGCTGCGCCGCGTGTGGACGCGGCTGAGCGCGTGGAGGACCCTCGCATGAACGGACAGCGCCACGCCACCGTCGTCGCCGCGTCCACGCTCGCGCTGACCCTGACGCCGCTCATCGGGATCTTCGACGGCCTCGGCTGGATCTTCCCGGTGATGCTCACGATCGCCCTCATCGCCACCGCCGGGTCGCTCATGCGCGCGGCCGGGCGCGGCCAGGGCCTCCAGACCCTCGCGATGGCCGCGACGCTCGTCGTGGTCCTCACCGTCGGCTTCGGCGGCGGCACCGGCCTGCTGTTCCTGGTGCCGCTCCCGGCGACGTTCGAGCACTGGGCGGCGCTCTCGCAGGACGGCATCGGCGCGATCATCGTGAACGCGCCGCCCGTGGAGGCCACCGGCGGGATCATGTTCCTCACGATCGTCGGCGTCGGCGTCGTCGCGATCCTCCACGACATGTTCGTGGTCGGCCTGCGCACGCCCGCGCTCGCGGGCCTGACGCTCCTGACGATGTACCTGGTGCCGGTGTCGGTGGCCCCGGACGCGACCGCGTGGTTCTGGTTCATCCTCCCCGCGATCGCGTACCTGTGGATCCTCGGCGACGACAACCTGAAGCGGGTCTCGGCGTTCGGGCACCGCTTCACGGGCGCGGGCCAGCTCGTGGGCCGGTCGTTCCCCTCGCCGATGGCGCGCACGGCGCGCTGGTCGGCGGCCGGGTTCATCGCGGTGGCGCTCGCCGTGCTCACCGTCGTGCCCGCCAACACGTCCGGGCTCATCGACAACGTCGCCGACGGCATCGAGGGCGGCGAGTCGTACGGGCTCGGCGACGTCAACCCGTGGGCGCAGCTCTCGGGCTCGCTCATGCGGCCCGACCCGGTCGACGTGCTCCGCGTGACCACCGACGACCCGAACCCGCGCTACCTGCGGATGCACGTCCTCGACGAGCTCACCAGCGACGGCTTCGCGCCCAACGAGTACGACGGCACCCAGAACCTCGACGAGCTGCCGGACCCCGGCGGCGAGCGGTACACCGCGCAGATCCAGAACCTCCAGATGCAGGCGCCCGTGGTCCCCGTGTACGGGAGCCCGGTGGACCTCGACATCGACGGCGACTGGCGCGTCGACCCGGACACCGGCGTCATCGTCGGCGACGGCAGCGACATGGGCGACGTCGACGAGTACACCGTGGAGTACGCCGAGCCCGCGCCCGACGCCGAGACGCTCGCGGCCGCGGACGGCATGAAGACCTCCGACGAGCGGTGGGGCCCGAACACCGAGCACCCGGACGTGCCCGAGCTGACCGAGATCGTCGACGGCGTGACCGCCGGGGCGACCACCGTCCACGAGAAGGTCCTCGCCGTGCAGGACTACCTGTCGGTGTCCAACGGGTTCCGGTACTCCCTGGAGACCGCCGACGCGGGCAACGACGAGGCGATCCTCGACTTCCTGGAGACCCGGCAGGGCTACTGCCAGCAGTTCGCGGCCACGATGGCGTGGATGCTCCGCGAGGCCGACGTGGCCGCGCGCGTCGTCGTGGGCATGTCCCAGGGCTCGCGCGTGGACGCCGACCAGTGGCTGCTCACCAGCGACGACTACCACGCGTGGGTCGAGGTCTACTACGACGGGCCCGGCTGGGTCACGTTCGACCCGACCCCCGCCACGGGCGTCCCCGGCTCGGTCGGCTTCCCGTGGGCCAGCGAGCCCGACGAGGCCGTCGACCCCGAGGCCGAGCCCAGCGAGAACGAGATCTCCACCGAGGAGCCGACCGCGGCCGCGACCGACGAGTCCGGGCAGACGCTCCCGCCCGAGGGCGGCGCGAGCGAGGGCCCGTCCGCCGAGGCGGGCGCCGGATCGGACGGCGGCGCCGCGCTCCCGTTCCACCCCGGCTGGCTGCTGCTCCTGCTGCTCCTCGCGGTGCCGTTCCTGCCCGCGCTGTGGCGCGGGACGGTGCGCAGGCGGCGGCTCAACCCGCGCACCGTGACCGCGAAGACCGCCTGGGACGAGGCCATGGACCTGGCCCTCGACTACGGCGTGTCCATACCGGACTCGTACACGCCGCGGCAGGCCGCGGGCGTCCTCGCCACGGCCGCCCCGAGCGCGCGCGAGGCCGCGACGGCGCTCGGGTCCGCGATGGCCCTGCACCGGTACTCCCCCAGGGGCGCCGACCCCGCCGGGCTCGCCGACGCCTTGCGAGACCTGCACACCGCGCTCGACAAGAGCGTGCCGGCGCGGCGCAAGTACGCGGCCGTGTTCTGGCCCGCCTCGCTCATCGCGAAGATCGGCGCGGGCCGGGCCGAGCAGTCCGCGCGGCTGTCGCGCCGCTCGGCGCGCACCACCGACCGGGTGAAGTCCGCGCTGCGGCGCAAACGACGTTCGAACAACCGCGACAGGCCGGGTGTCACAGGCCGCGCCTAGGGTTGCCGGTATGTACAGACGCGGCGGGTCGGGCGACGGCCCGGGCGAGGACGGCGGGGCGGGCTTCACGCAGCCCGCCCTCGACAGCTTCGGCACCCCGCTCCGCGAGGTCACCTTCTGCGTGGTCGACCTGGAGACCACCGGGCTCGCCGCCGACGCGTGCGGGATCACCGAGATCGGCGCCGTCAAGGTCAAGGGCGGCGAGGTCGTCGGCGAGTTCTCGACCCTCGTCAACCCCGGCGAGCCGATCGACCCGCGCGTCACCCGGCTCACCGGCATCACCGACGAGATGGTCGCCGACGCGCCCGGCATCGAAGCGGTCCTGCCGATGTTCCTGGAGTTCGCGCACGGGGCCACGCTCGTCGCCCACAACGCGGGCTTCGACGTCGGGTTCCTGCGCCACGCCTGCGAACTCACGGACACGCGCTGGCCCCGCCCGCCCGTGGTCGACACCGTGGTCCTGGCGCGGCGCCTCACCGAGAAGAGCGAGGTCCCCAACCGGCGCCTCGGCACGCTCGCGCGCCTCTTCGGCTCGCCCGTGACCCCGAACCACCGGGCCCTGGACGACGCCCGCGCCACCGTCACGGTGCTGCACGGCCTCATCGAGCGCGCCAGCGGCCACGGGGTGGTCACCGACGCCGAGCTCGCCGAGTTCTGCCGCGCGATCCCGTCGGAGCTCCAGCGCCGCAAGCGCCACCTCGCCGACGGGCTCCCGCAGGGGCCCGGGGTGTACATCTTCCGCGACGCCGACGACCGGGCGCTGTACATCGGCGTCTCGGTGAACGTCGCGAGCCGGGTGCGCAGCTACTTCTCGGCGGCCGAGCAGCGGCGGCGCCTGCGCGACATGCTCGCGTCGGCCGAGCGCGTCGAGGTCGTCGAGTGCGCCCACCGGCTGGAGGCGGGCGTGGCCGAGCTGCGTCTCATCGCGGGCGGGAAGCCGCCGTACAACCGGGCCGCGAAGTTCCCCGAGCACCGCAGCTGGGTCCGGCTCACCGACGAGCCGTACCCGCGCCTCCAGGTCTCCCGCAAGCCCCCCGAGCCCGGCACGCCGCGCCTCGGCCCGGCCTCGGGCACGCAGGCGCAGGCGGCGATCAGCGCGATCGAGGCGGCCCTGCCGATCCGCTCGTGCCGGACCCGCCTGTCCCCCAAGAAGACCTCCCCCACGTGCGTCCTCGGCGAGATCGGGAAGTGCGCGGAGCCCTGCCGCCACACAGTCACCGTCGAGGAGTACGCGGCCCTCGTCGAGCGCGCCGCCCGCGCCATGGACGGCGACCCCGCGCCCATCGCCGAAGCGGTCGGGGAGCGCCTCGCCGAACTCGCCGGGTCCGAGCGGTTCGAGGCGGCCGCTGAGCGCCGCGACGAGCTCGGGGCCTATCTGGCCCTGGCCGCGTCCTCGCAGCGCGTCAGGAACTTCGTGGCGGCCGGGGAACTGGTCGCCGCGGGCCGCGCGAAGGGCGGCGGCTGGGAGGTCGCCGTCATCCGCTCCGGCCTCCTCGCCGGAGCCGTGAGGACCCCGCCCCGCGCCGACCCCATGCCCTACATCGCGAAACTCCGCGACACCGCCCGCGTCATCGCCCCCGCCGACGACGTCCTCGACGCCGCCCACGCCGCCGAGTCCCGCCTCCTCCTCGACTGGCTCGCCAAGCCCGAAGTCCGGCTCGTCCTCGTCGAAGGCACCTGGGCCAGCCCCCTCCAAGGGGCCGAGCGCTGGGAGGGCGCCGTGCCCGGCGACCGGTCCCCGTGGCGCCGCGACCAGTCCGCATGGTGAGATGACCCCGCCGACGCTCCGCTGTCCCAGGCGAACCCATCGTTCCAGCCCCCGGAACGGGGCCCGAGGTGCGAAACGGACGTGAGTCGTCTCGCATTCATTTGCGGCGCTTGAGGTTTCCGGGGACACCCGCTCCCGGGTACGCTGTGTCATCCGCTCGAAACGGCGGCCCTGCCGAAATCCGACAGTGTCTAGTGTCGATTCTCTCCAGGAATCGTTGTACATCTAGAATGCGGTCAACCTTGGGCATCGGAGGCTAACATGTTGCGCGCATTGCTTTCGGCTACTCGGACTGCCAGACCTGACGACCCGTGGGACCTCGCGGGGAAGGTCGCGCAGCTCGAAGCGGCCCACCGCGCCCACTACACGCAGCCCGACATGCTCCTGGTCCGCCGCGCCTACCGCATCGCAGAGCAGATGCACCGCGGCCAGGCCCGCCGCTCCGGCGAGCCGTACATCACCCACCCGATCGCGGTGTCCACCATCCTCGCCGACCTCGGCGTCGACACCCCCACGATCGCGGCCGGGCTCCTCCACGACACCGTCGAGGACACCCCGTACTCTCTCGAAGCGCTCCGCGGCGACTTCGGCGACGAGATCGCCGTCATGGTCGACGGCGTCACCAAGCTCGACAAGATCCACCTCGGCTCCGCCGCCGAGGCCGAGACGTTCCGGAAGCTCGTGCTCACCGCCGGGCGCGACATCCGCGTCATGATCATCAAGCTCGCCGACCGGCTCCACAACATGCGGACCATCAAGTTCAAGAAGCGCCCCAGCCAGATCCGCATCGCCGAGGCCACGCAGGACGTCCTCATCCCCCTCGCCGACCGCCTCGGCCTGTACGTCATCAAGCGCGAGCTGGAGGACATCGTCCTGGAGACCCTCCAGCCGGAGGTCTTCCAGCGCATCAAGGAGCACATCGGCTCCGACACCGACCGCAAGCGCCAGGTCGAGCACATCGCCCCGCAGGTGCGCCGCGCCCTGCGCGACTTCAAGGTCACCGCGCGCCTCCTCGACCGGCCCCGCCACCCGTACTCGGTGTACCGCGAGATGCAGAAGCACCCCGGCACCGGCCCGGCCGACCCGCCGCGCCTCGTCATCGTCGTCGACGGGCCCCTGACGGACTGCTACGCGGCCCTCGGCGCGATCCACCGGCTCTGGAAGCCCCTGGGCGGCAAGTTCCGCGACCTCATCGCCGCCAAGAAGTTCAACCTGTACCAGTCGATCCACACCGCGGTCGCCGGCCCCGGCGGCCAGCCCATCGAGTTCCTCATCCGCACCCGCGAGATGCACGAGACCGCCGAGGTCGGCATCGTCGCCGGGCTCCGCCAGACCGGCGGCGACCAGATGGAGATCCAGCTCCCCTGGCTCCAGCGCCTCCTCGACTGGCAGAACGAGGTCGCCGACTCCGGCCAGTTCCTCGACTCCCTCCGCTGCGACCTCGCCGACCAGGACATCCTGGTGTTCACCGGCGACGGCGAGCAGCTCACGGTCCCCAAGGCGTCCACCCCGGTCGACGTCGCCTACTGCTCCGGCCCGTCCAAGGGCCACCGGCTCATCGCCGCGTACGTCAACGGCGAGATCGCGCCCCTGTCGCAGCCGCTGCGCGACGGCGACACGGTCGAGCTGGTCCTCACCGCCGAGCAGCCCTACGGCCCTTCGAAGCAGTGGCTCGAACACGCCAAGACCCCCGAGGCGCAGCTCCACATCAACGACTGGTTCGGCGCCCTCGACGACGGCGACTCCACCGGCGAGCTCCCCGTGATCCCCATGCAGCGCTTCGAGGACGAGCTCAAAGCGGGCAAGAACCGCCTCTGGCGCTCCCTCATCGCCCGCGGCCGCGGCCTCGCCGGAGAGCAGCCCCTCCACGGTGTCGCGTCGTCCCTGGGCTACCCGGACCTCGACTCGCTCTACCTGGCCCTCGCCCGCGAGAAGCTCGACCCCGACGAACTCGCCGAGAAGCTCATCACCACCGTCGACCGCTACTAGCGCAAAGCGCGGGGCGGCCACGCGAGGCCGCCTCCGCGGCCCTGCGCTGTCGCACCCCCGCGCCGCACTCGAAACGGGGGGCGCTCCGCATCGAGCTTTCCTCGCCTTCCGGCGCAAGCGAAACGGGCCCCGCCTTCCGGCGGGGCCCGTTCCCTTTGCCTTGCTTAATGCTTGCCCGACTCGATCTCCTCGTGCGACGAGGCGCCGTTCTCCGACGGCTCCTCGATCGACTTGAAGAAGCCCTTGTCCTGCGGCGGCAGGGCGCCGACGCGGTTCATCTTCTTCGGGACGACCCAGCCGTTGTACTCCAGCTCGGTGTGGCCGTGCTCGTCCGGCTCGGCGAGCGGCTGGTGCACCTCGTAGAAGCGGCCGTTCGGGTCGCGCATGAGGATGCCCGTCTCCAGGCCGTGCGCGAGCACCTCGCGGTCGTGCTGCTGGAGGCCCAGGCAGATCCGGTACGTCACGTAGTACGTGATGATCGGCAGGACGACCAGGCCGATGCGGCCAGCCCAGGTCATCGCGTTCAGGCTGATGTGGAACTTCTCGGCGAACACGTCGTTGCCGCCGGAGATGACGCCGATGATCCAGAAGACCACGACCATCATGCCGAGGCTGGTGCGGCCCGGGTTGTCGCGCGGGCGCTGGAGCAGGTTGTGGTGCCCGCGGTCCTTGGTGAACCGCCGCTCCAGCGCCGGATACAGCAGCGGCAGCATGACCGACAGGCCCATGCCGACGATGCCGGGCCAGAACACCGGCGGCAGCGTGAAGTACGGCGGGATCCGCAGCTCCCACGACGGGAACAGGCGGATGAGGCCGTCCAGGTACATGACGTAGAAGTCGGGCTGCGACGCCGAGGACACGACCGAGACCTCGTACGGCCCGAACAGCCAGATCGGGTTGATCTGGAACAGGCCCGCCATCGCGGCGAGCACGCCGAAGATGAAGAGCATGAAGCCGACCTGCTTCATCACGTAGTTCGGGAACATGCGGAAGCCGACCACGTTGTGCTCGGTGCGTCCCGGTCCCGGCCACTGCGTGTGCTTCTGGATGAACACCAGGGCCACGTGGACCGTGATGAGCGCCAGCAGGAGCAGCGGGAAGATGAAGACGTGGATGATGTAGAGCATCGGGATGACGGTGGTGCCGGGGAACTGGCCCCCGAACAGCGCGGCCGACGCCCAGGGCCCGATGAACGGAATGGACGCGGTCATGCCCTCCATGATGCGCAGGCCGGTGCCCGACAGGCCGTCGTCCGGGAGCGAGTAGCCGAAGAAGCCCTCGAAGAAGCCCAGCCAGAACATGACGATGCCGATCATCCAGTTCGTCTCGCGCGGCGCGCGGAACGCGCCGGTGAAGAAGATCCGGAGCATGTGCACGAGGATCGACGCCATGAACAGCAGCGCCGCCCAGTGGTGCATCTGCCGCATGAACAGGCCGCCGCGCACCTCGAACGAGAGGTGCAGCGTCGACTCGTACGCCCGCGACATGTCGACGCCCTGGAGCGGCACGTACGCGCCGTCGTAGGTCACCTCGACCATCGAGGGGTCGAAGAACAGCGCCAGGAACGTGCCCGAGAGCAGCAGCAGGATGAACGAGAACAGCGCGATCTCGCCCAGCAGGAACGACCAGTGGTCCGGGAAGACCTTGTTGAACAGGACCCGGGCCGGTCCGGCGAGCTTGAAGCGGTCGTCGAGCTCGCCGCCCGCCTTCGTCAGCAGGCTGTCACTGGAGCCTTTGCGGCGTTTCACTTCTCATCCTCCTCGGGGAGGGACGGGCGGTTCCAGAACGCCGGCCCCGGGGGCACCAGGAAGTCCGACTTGGCCTCGAAGAAGCCCTCGTCGTTGACCGTGATCGGCAGGATCGGCAGGTGCCGGGTGGCCGGGCCGAAGACCGGCGCGGCGTTGTCGACGACGTTGAACTGGGACTGGTGGCACGGGCACAGGAGCCGTTGGCTCTGCTGCTCGTACAGCGAGGCCGGGCAGCCGACGTGGGTGCAGATCTTCGAGTAGGCCACGAAGTTGCCCCACAGCGCGTCGACGTCCTGGTACATCGGGTACAGGTTGCCGCGCAGGATCTCGGCGTCCTCCTCGCGGAGGTGGATGAGCAGGACCGGCGCGGTCGGGAACTGGTTCGTGGCGCCGTGGTCGATCGCCGGGTAGACAGTGATCTGGCCGCCGGCGGACACCATGTCCGGGCGCACGAGCGCGCCGTCCTTCATCATGATGCCGACGGGGTTGCCGTCGTTGTACTTGTCGGCGTTCCAGCCGGTGACGGTGTACATGTCGCCCGGGTCCTTGATGAGGGCGCCCAGGGGGGCGACCGCAGCGAGGCCGAGCGGTGCGGCGGCCAGCAGGGCGGTCTTCACCAGGAAGGGACGGCGGCGCAGGCCCATGTCCTCGACGATGGTGTCCACGGTGGACTCGGCGATCTTCCGGTCGTCCGTGGACGAGCCGCCGTCGTGGCGGTCCTGCACCAGCTCCTCGACCGGGAGCAGCTTCTTCGCCCAGGTGAGCACGCCGACCGCGAAGAACAGCAGCGAGAACCCGAGCGTGAAGCCCAGGACCGGCGTGTACCAGGTCTGCGGGTCCTGCCAGGTCGCGGCGCCCTCGTACTCCCAGGGCCACCAGATGTACGCCACCACGAAGAGCGTCGCGAAGAGCCCCGAGAGCAGGAAGAGACCGCTGACGATGCGCTCCATGCGCTTTTCGGTCTTCGTGCCCGGCTTCGGGAAGCGCGGCTCGTAGTGGATGATCTCGATGTCGTCGCGGCGCAGGCCCTCCTTGTAGACCTCGAAGCGCGTCAGCTTCGGGTCCGAGAGGTCGACGGGCTCGACCTCGTCACGGGCGCTGTCGTTGTGGGCACTCACGATTTACCTGCAATCCAGAGCGTGGTCAGCAGGAGCGCAGTCATGCCGACCAGGAAGATGGCCAGACCTTCGGTCGAGGGGCCGTACCGTCCGAGGGAGAAGACGCCGCCCGGGTCCTTGTCGCCGTTGACGACGTACTGGACGTAGGCGATGATGTCGGCCTTCTGCTCGGGGGTGAGCTCGTTGTCGGCGAACACCGGCATGTTCTGCGGGCCGGTGAGCATGGCCTGGTAGATCTCCTCGTCGGAGACGCCCGTCAGCGCGGGCGCGTGCGCACCCGAGGACAGGGCGCCGCCGCCGCCGGCGTAGCCGTGGCAGGAGGAGCAGTTCACCCGGTAGAGCTCGCCGCCCTCGGCGACGTCGGAGTTCTCGACGAGCGCTGCGAGGTCGTCGGGCACCGCGGAGCCGCCGCCGAGGTACTCGATGTAAGCGCCGAGCCACTCGGCCTCCTCCTCGGTGAACACGGGGTAGTCCGAGGCGGGGGCCTGGGCGCCCTGCGCGGCCATCGGCATGCGGCCGGTGTTCACCTGGAACTCGACGGCCGCCGAGCCGACGCCGATGAGGCTGGGGCCGCGGCCCTCGATGCCCTCGCCGTCGTCGCCGTGGCAGGAGATGCAGCTCGTGTCGTAGAGCTCCTGGCCCTTGACGACCTCCGAGTCGATCGCGTTGTCCTCGGCCTCCTGCGCGTACAGGCTCGGCGAGAACACCGAGTAGATCCCTCCGACGATGACCAGTGCGCCGGTGAACCTGGCCAGCGCGCCGAGGCGCTTGCGCCAGCCTCGGCGGCGTTTCGCTGATGCAGCCACGGTTGTTGCCTCACCTTTATCTAGCTCGGACCGGGCGGGGCCCCTGTCGGGGCTTTCTCGTCCGGCCGGCGACCGCCTCCGGGGGGCGGCCGTCGCGTTTCTCGGTTGTGGCCTCGGCCCGGGGGCCGAGGCCTATTGCCTTGGGCCGCAGGCGCGTCCGGGTGGGAGGCGCGGGCGGCCGGTCAGTCTCAGTACTGGGCCATCGGAAGGAAGTAGATCACGGCGAACAGCGCGATCCAGACCACGTCGACGAAGTGCCAGTAGTAGGACACCACGATGGACGCGGTGGCCTGGGCGGGAGTGAAGCGGCCCATCGTCGTGCGGATGAGGTAGACGATGAAGGCGATCAGGCCGCCGGTGACGTGCAGGCCGTGGAACCCGGTGGTCAGGTAGAACATGGTCCAGTAGCCGTCGGCGGAGATGGAGTGCCCCTCGCCGACGAGGTTGCGGTACTCGTTGACCTGGCCGAGCACGAAGACCAGCCCCATGATGAAGGTGATCGCGAACCACAGGCGCAGCTTGTACACGTCCCCGCGCTCGGCGGCGAAGACCCCGAGCTGGCAGGTGACGGAGGAGGCCACCAGGATCACGGTGAACACGAGCGCGTACGGGATCTCAAGGTGCTCGTAGCCCGCCTCGAACATCGAGGGGGCGGCGGCCTGGATGGAGAAGTACATCGCGAACAGGCCCGCAAAGAACATGAGTTCGCTGCTCAACCACACGATGGTGCCGACACTGACGACATTGGGCCGGGTCAGTGAGTGGATTCGGCTGGGGTCGATAGTTGCTTCGGCGGCAGTCACGCGCACATTATTACGGTCCGGCGGCTTCAAGCTGCGCATGGGGTGTGTTTTTCGCGCGTGTCGCGCGGAGTAGGCTTCCGGCCTCTTCCCATCGTGTTCCCAGGTCATTCACGGTTCGCCTACTGTAGGCACTTCGGGCGGGGGAAGTGGCCGCGCCGGTCTTCCCATTTCAGTGTGGCCCGTTTAATATGCGAAGCGTGAGCACCTCAACGGCTGAGTACGCAGTCCTCCTTTACAGTCATCGACCCGCGGTCATCGAGCAGATGCGGTCGGCCATCGGCGAAGCGCCGGCCGAGGGCGTCCGGATCGAGTACGCGGTCGCCGGAGAGTACGACGAGGCGGTGGCCCTCATCGACAAGTACGAGATCGACCTCGTGCTCCTCGACGGGGAGGCGCAGCCCGCGGGCGGCCTCGGGATCGCGCGGCAGCTGCGCGACGAGTTCGACGAGCCGCCGACGCTGGCGGTGGTGGTCGCGCGGGACGCGGACCGCTGGCTGGCGGCGTGGTCGCGGGCCGATGCGGTGCTGAAGCACCCGCTTAACCCCGTGACAACCGGGCAGACGGTAGTAGACTTGCTGGTCAACCGGGCCGCTGGCTCGGCGCCGGCGCAGCGCGCCGCCTGATTCTTCCTTCCCCGGGAGCGCACATGTCTGATCCGACCTGGCCCGATGTCCTCGCACGCCTGTCGTCCGGCGACCATCTCGACGAGGCGAGCGCCGACTGGGCGATGGCGGAGATCATGGCCGGGAACGCCGATCCGGCGCAGCTGGCGGCGTTCGCGGTGCTGCTGCGCTCAAAGGGTGAGACGCCCGAGGAGATCGGCGCGATCGCGGGCCGGATGCTCGCCGAGACGACCCGGCTGGACCTGACGGACCTGGGCGTCGCGGTCGACATCGTCGGCACCGGCGGCGACGGCTCGAACTCGGTGAACATCTCGACGATGGCGGCGATCGTGGTCGCGGCGACGGGCGTGCCGGTCATCAAGCACGGCAACCGGTCCGCGTCGTCGAGCGTGGGCTCGGCGGACCTGCTGGAGGCGCTGGGCGTCGACCTGGAGGCCACCGCGGAGCGGGTCGAGGCGTCGGTGCGCGAGGTGGGCATCGGCTTCGCGTTCGCGCGGACCTTCCACCCCGGGATGCGGCACGCGGGCCCGATCCGGGCCGCGCTGGGCATCCCGACGGTGTTCAACCTGCTGGGGCCGCTGACGAACCCGGGCCAGCCGCAGGCGGGCCTGATCGGCTGCGCGGACCCGGTGAAGGCGCCGCTGATGGCGCAGGTGTTCGCGGCCCGCGGGGCCTCGGTCTTCGTGGTCCGCGGCGACGACGGCCTGGACGAGATCTCGACGTCGGCGACGACGTCGGAGTGGATCGCCTCGGGCGGCCGGGTGTCGCAGGGCTCGATCGACGTGAACGAGATCGGGCTGGCGAACGCGGGCCCGGAGGCGCTGCGCGGCGGCGACATCGGGTTCAACACGGACGTGGCGCGGCGGGTGTTCGCGGGCGAGTCCGGCCCGGTCCGGGACGCGGTCCTCATCAACGCGGCGGCGGCGCTGGCCTCGCGCCAGGGGCTCATCGACGCGGTGGACCTGCACGACGTGAAGATCCGGCGTGGCCTGCTGGCGGCGAACCTGGAGATCGCGGCGAAGGCCCTCGACGAGGGCAAGGCCGTGGACCTGGTGGAGCGCTGGGCCGAGTTCAGCAAGCGGTAGACGGAAGACGAAGGGGCGGAACGCGGTCGCGTTCCGCCCCTTCGCGCTACTCGTACTTCTTCAGCTCGTCCTCGGACGCGAGCGGGGCGGGCCCGGACTTGGGGAGCTCGGTGCGGATGAGGACGCAGCCGCACTCCTCGCAGCGGAGGACCTCGTCGATGGGGGCGGACTTGATGGGGATCATGTCGGCCGGGGACTTCTCGATGCGGCAGGACCCGCAGCGGCGGCCGACGAGCTCGGCTGCGGCGATGGGCTGCTTGGCGTGGATGCGCTCGTAGAGCTCGACGAGGCGGTCGGGGATGTTGATGGCGAGGGCTTCGCGGGTGGAGGTCGCGTCGGCGGTCTCGGTCTCGATCTCCCCGAGGCGGCGGCCGCGTTCGGCTTCGGCGTCGGCGAGGACGGTCTTCGCCTCGTCGAGCTGGCGGCGGGTCTCGGCGAGCTCGGCGTCGAGGGCCTCGCGGCGCTCCATGAGTTCGAGCTCGTCGTCTTCGAGCGTGCTCTGGCGGCGGGCGAGGGACTCCAGTTCGCTCTGGAGCCCTTCGAGCTCCTTAGCGGAGGCCCCGGCGCCCATGCGGTCGCGGTCGGTGGAGGCGCGGTTCTTGACGAGGTCCACTTCGCGTTCGACGCGGTCGATGTCGCGGTCGAGGTCGGCGATGTCGCCGGTGAGGTTGGCGGCCTTGTCCCCCAGGGCCCGCAGGCGCTGCGAGGCGGTGGCGAACGCGGGGTCGGCGTCGAGGTTCTTGCGGCGCTGCGCGAGCTGGGCGAGGGTGGTGTCCACCGCCTGGAGTTCGAGCAGGCGGCGCTGATCGAAGAGGTCGGCTTTCACTTCAGTTCACCCCGGGTTTCTGGTGGATGGTCCACGGATCGGTGTCGAGGTCGGAGACGCGGACGTCCTCGACCAGACGGGACAGTCGTTCGGCAACAGTATCGAGCCAGGGCCGCTCGGTCGCCCAGTGGGCGGCGTCGATGAGGGCCGGGCCGCTTCCGGACACGTGCTCGCTCACCGGGTGGTGGCGGAGGTCGGCGGTGAGGTACGCGTTGGCGCCCGCGGCCGCGGCGTCCGCGAGGAACGAGTCCCCGGCCCCGCCGCAGACGGCGACGGTGCTGATGTGGCGGTCGGGGTCGCCCGCGGCGCGCACGCCCCACGCGGTCGGCGGGAGGGCCGCGGCGGCGCGCTCGGTGAGCTGCGCGAGCGTGAGGGTCTCGGGGAGGCGGCCGATGCGGCCGTGGCCGCGACCGGTGCCGTGGTGCTCGGGCCCGTCGAGGGGGCGCAGGGGCCGCAGGTCGACGAGGCCGAGCCGGTCGGCGAGCGCGTCGGAGACGCCGGGGCTGGCGACGTCGGCGTTCGTGTGGGCGGTGTAGAGGCCCATGCCGGACTCGATGAGGGTGTGGACGAGGTCGCCCTTGTAGCCCGCGGCGGGGTCAAGCGACGAGACGCCGCGCAGCAGCAGCGGGTGGTGGGCGACGATGAGGTCGCAGTCGGCCTCGATCGCCTCGATGACCGTGGCGGGCACGACGTCGACGACGCAGAGGACCCGGCGCACGGAGTTCCCGCCGCGGCCCAGCACCAGGCCCACCCGGTCCCAGTCCTCGGCCCAGCGGCGCGGGTACAGGTCGTCGAGTGCCGCGGTGATCTCGCTGAGCGTGCGCATTCCGTGAGTCTATTGACGTTCCGCGCCGTGCGGGGAGGGGTGTGCCCGGAGCCTGAGCAGCGGCGGCTCCGGGCGCACTCGCGCACCGTGCGCGCGGGGACGGTCCGGCGAATCCGGTACCGGCCCTGGTCTGTCTAGGCGAGGGCGCCCACCTCCTCGGCGAGGCGGCGCACGTCCTGGGCGGGCTCGCCCTTGGTGCGGTGGAGGATCTGGTCGATGAGGTCGACCGCGAGCGGGCGGCAGCGGATCTCCGCGGGCGCGTTGCGGTCGGCGGTCACGAGGTGCCGCCCGGCCTGCTCGATGTCACCGACCTGGACGCAGGCCCGGGCCATGTCCAGGTAGTGGTGCGCGCGCCGCTCGGCCACGAGGTCGCCGAGCGCCGCGGGCGGGATGGCCTCGTGGACGGCGAGCGCGTCGCCGCCCTCGCCGAGCTCCACGAACGCGGCCGCGCGGTGCAGCATGACGTTCGTGGGCCCGAACGAGGTGTAGTAGTAGTTCGCGTCGCGGCCGAGGATGTTCGCGGCCCTGGAGGCGCTGTCGAGCAGGTCGTCGCTGGTCGTGGCGTCCCCGGCCAGCGCGGCGGCCATGGCGCCCTGGAGGAGGAGCGCCCCGTAGACGCTGATCGCCGCGGGGCTGGAGGACTCGCCTCCGGCCTCGGAGATGAGGCCGTGCGCGACCTGCACGTTCAGGTCGAGCGCGGCCTGGTAGCGGCCGAGGGACCTGAGCGCGTTGGCGACCCGCGTGGTCGCGATGCCGGCGAGGAGCGGGTCGTTGCCGCGGTTGGCGGCGGAGATGGCGCGGTCGGCGGCGAGCCAGGCGAGCTGGGCCTCCCCGAGTTTGCGCAGGACCGTGGACGCGATCTGGTAGACCTGCGTCATGAGTTCGGCGGCGTCGGCGCTGGTGCCGCCGATGGGCCGGTCCTCGGCGAGGGGCGTGTCGCGCAGGAGCTGGATGAGCGACCTGGCGACGACCGGGTAGTGGCCCTTCTCGAACGCGAGCCAGCAGTAGTTCACGGCCCCTTTGAGTTCGGGGATTGGCGTCGGGTCGATCGGGGCGGCTTCGAGGAAGCGGCCGAGACGCTCGTAGCGTTCGAGCGACTGGCGGATGGACTCGACCTCCACCTGGTCGAGGCAGCCGCCGAGGCCCGGGCGGCGCCGGGGCTCGCGGCCGAGCAGCTGGGCGGCGTCGACGCTCAGCGATTCGGCGAGTTCGGTGATGACCGAGTACTTGTCGAGGCGGCGGACGCCGCGCTCGATCTTGTCGACCCAGCTCTTGGACTTGCCGATGCGGTCGGCGAAGACCTGCTGGGACATGCCGCGGCGCTGGCGCCAGTAGGCGACGCGCCGCCCCATAGGTTGCGTTTCGGACTCCATGTCAGACCCCACCGTCTATATAGGAGTTACACGTTGCTTCGGGACTTCAGGGGATCGGGTCTCGCAGTTGCGTGCGGTATTCGGTTGTGCGTTCCATGCGGCCTCGCCGGAAGGCCGGGCCGGGGCGCGGTGCGGCGGTCGTCAGCAGTGCTTGGTTGTCTTGACCCGCACGAGGTTCGGTTCCGCCGGCGCGGCACCGGACGCGCCGCACGAGGCGCCCCGACACTATGTGTTTACCGTCTTTTCGGTTTCGGCACAACGGCCGCGAACTGCCAATGTGACGCTCTGGTGGAGCGTGCTTACAGTCTTGCCCGGCCGGTCCGGTCCACTGTCGCCTATCAGGGGATATGCCGGGTTTCGGTCGCTCGAACTCGTGAAACCTGCACATGCAGCGTGTCGATTCAAGGCCCTTCCTCGTTGTGTCGGATATGAGACACAACCGAGTCGTCGAGCGCCGCGAACATCGGCGCGCCTTCCGCAGGGCCTTCCTGACCGCGATGATCGCCACGGCCGCCGCGGCCGGGCTGGGCTACGCGATCGCCTTCTCCCCGCTCGCCGGGTGGGCGGCGCTCGGCGTCGCCGCGGCCGGGGCGGTGAGCCTGTGGCTGGAGTCGCGCGCGGGCCGCGCGGCCACGCCGCCGCCGTTCTATTTCTGGGGCGGGGACGGGAGCTAGTTGAGGCGGACCACCAGGCACTTGCCGCCCTGGTACACGCCGCCGTCCACGTTGAGCGCGAGCCCGTCGCAGTAGCGGCGGGCCTGGGTCACCTGGGACGGTTCGAGCTCGGTCGTGTCGGGGATCGTCGAGTGCCCGTGGACGAGCTCCTCCCCGCCGTACGAGCGGAGCATCGAGCGCACCCGCGCGGGGCCCTCCTCGCCCATGAACTCGTGGCGGCGCGTCAGCTCCCGGAACAGCTGCCACCACTCCTCGGGCTCGTCGGAGGCGAGGATCTTGCGGACGGCGGCGTTCACCGCCTCCTCGCTGCGGCCGTACCCGAGGTACGACTCGGTGTCGGAGTGGACCAGGAGCGACTTGTCCACGACGTGGAGGACCCGGCGGGTCTCCAGCCACCTCACCTCGTCCTCGGTGAGCTCGGCGAGGTCGTCCTCGAAGCCGCCGTTGAGGACCCACCAGTGCAGGAACTGCCGGTCCATGCCGTCGACGTCGGTGAACGCGACGTCCCCGAAGCGCCGGGACCCGAGCACGAGCACCTCGTGGTTGCCCACGAGCGTGTCCACGTGCCCGCCCTCGGCGGCGGCCTGCCCGGCGAGCCTGCGGAGCAGCCGCACCACGGCCACGCCCTCCTCGCCGCGGTCGAAGAGGTCCCCGAGGATCCACAGCCGGGCGTCGCCGCCGGTCCACTTCGCGTCCCCGTCGACGAGTCCCCGTCCCCGCAGCGCCTCCGTCAGCGCGTCGTAGTGGCCGTGGACGTCGCTGGCCACGAACAGCGGACTCGATTCAGACATGGTCCCGATATTAATCCCGGCAGGTGGCGTTCGGTGAGGTTGTCGACTGCTGTTCGATTCCACTTGCCGCGCGGCTGGTACGGGCAATAGGATTCGGCCCACCGCCATTGGAGATGAACGCAGCGAGGAGCCAGCGTGACCGACGAGAACCCGTTCCTGACCCCCTCAGAACTCCCCTACAAGCTCCCGCCGTTCGCGGACATCCGCAACGAGCACTACGCCCCCGCGTTCGAGGCCGGCATGGCCGAGCAGCTCGCCGCCGTCGAGGCCATTGCGAACGATCCCGCCGAGCCGACGTTCGACAACACGATCGTGGCGCTGGAGCGCTCCGGCCTGGGCACGCTCAAGCGGGTCTCCCTGGTGTTCTTCAACAAGTACTCCTCGGACACCGACGACGAGCTGAACGCCATCGAGGCCGACCTCAGCCCCAAGCTCGCCGCCCACGGCGACAAGATCCTCCTCAACGGCGACCTGTTCGCGCGCATCGACGCCCTCTGGGCGAGGCGCGACGAGCTGAATCTCGACGAGCAGGACCTGCGCCTGCTGGAGCGGTACCGCACCGAGTTCGTGCGCGGCGGCGCCGCCCTCGACCAGGACGGCAAGGACCGCCTCGCCGCGATCAACACCGAGCTGGCCGAGCTGGCGTCCAAGTTCAACCAGGTGATCCTCACCGACATCAACGACGCGGCCGTCCACGTCACCGACGCCGCCGAGCTCGACGGCCTCGGCGAGGACCAGATCGGCGCCGCCGCGGCGGCCGCGAAGGACCGCGGCCTCGACGGGTACCTCATCACCCAGTCGAACTTCTCGCGCCACCCGCTCCTGGAGGACCTGAAGAACCGGGACCTGCGCGAGCGCCTCTACAAGGCCACCATCGGCCGCGGCCGCGACAACGCCGCCACCCTCTTGCGGATGATCCGCCTCCGCGCCGAGAAGGCGCAGCTGCTCGGCTTCGAGCACTTCGCCGCGTACATCGCCGCCGACGGCACCGCCGGGAACGCCGGGATCATCGCCGAGCGCCTCGCCGGGCTCGCCGAGGCCTCGGTGCGCAACGCCCGCCGCGAGGCCGCCGAGCTCCAGGAGGTCATCGACGCCCAGGACGGCGGCTTCAAGCTGGCCGCGTGGGACTGGTCGTTCTACTCCAAGCAGGTCCGCCAGGCCAAGTACGGCTTCGACGCCGAGGCGTTCAAGCCGTACCTGGAACTCGACCGGGTCCTCGTCGACGGCGTGTTCTACGCCGCCGAGAAGGAGTTCGGCCTGACGTTCCGGCTCCGCGAGGACCTCCAGGGGTACCACCCCGAGGCCCGCGTGTGGGAGGTCCTCGACAGCGGCGAGCCCCTGGGGCTGTTCGTGGGCGACTTCTTCACCCGCGACTCCAAGAAGGGCGGCGCGTGGATGAACGCGCTCGTCGTCCAGTCCGACCTCACCGGCGACAAGCCCGTGGTCGTGAACAACCTGAACATCGTCAAGCCCTCCGAGGGGCAGCCCGCGCTCATCTCCGTGGACAACGTGACGACGCTGTTCCACGAGTTCGGGCACGCGCTCCACGGCCTGCTGTCGGCCTGCCGCTACCCGAAGACCGCGATGACCTCGACACCGCGCGACTTCGTCGAGTACCCCTCGCAGGTCAACGAGATGTGGGAGGACTGGCCCGAGATCGTCGCGAACTACGCGCGCCACCACGAGACCGGCGAGCAGGCCCCCGCCGAGCTCATCGAGCAGTGGAAGGCCGCGGCCAAGTTCGGCGAGGGCTTCGCCTCGACCGAGTACCTGGGCGCGGCGCTGCTCGACCAGGCGTGGCACCGCCTCGCCCCCGAGGACGTCCCCGACGGCGGCGACGACCCGTACGCGGCCGTCGAGGCCTTCGAGCGCAAGGCCCTCGAAGACGCCGGGATCTACCTGCCCGAGATCGCCCCGCGCTACCGCTCGGGCTACTTCGCGCACATCTCCATCGGCTACGCCGCCGGGTACTACTCGTACATCTGGTCCGAGATCCTCGACGCCGACACCGTCGAATGGTTCAAGGAGAACGGCGGCCTCACCCGCGCCAACGGCGACCACTTCCGCGAGACGCTCCTGTCGAAGGGCGGCTCCATCGACCCGATGGAGTCCTTCCGGCGCTTCCGCGGCCGCGACGCCGAGATCGACCCGCTCCTGGAGCGGCGAGGACTGAAGTAAGGCCGTAAGGGGCCCGGATCGTGCATCCTATTTCCTATAGGATGCACGATCCGGGCCCTTTCGCTTACAGCGCCAGCGCCTTCTCCCAAGGCGAGGCCACCGGGAAGTACGCCTCCAGGAAGCGCCGCATCATCGCCGAGCGCTCCTCGGCCAGCTCCTCCGGGAGCCCGGCGTCGTTGATGCAGAACGTCTCCCGGTCGCGCCGCTCCAGCAGCAGCTCCAGGCGCTCGGCGACGCCCGGCATCCCCAGCTCCACGTACTCGACCTGGGCCTGGCCGGAGACGGCGCGGCCCGAGAGGTACGCGTAGTAGTGCTGGAGGGTCACCGCGGAGACGTCGGAGACGCTGCGGAACGCGCTCCTGGCGGTCCGCCCCATCTCCTCGTCGAACTCCTTCGCCATCTCGGCGAGGACGCTTCGCTGCAACGGGTACGGCACGTGCTTCATCATCCGGGAGACTGTGCGGCCGAAGGCGCCGTCGATGAGCGCGCGGTCGTTCTTGAAGGCCGCGTTCGGCGGCGAGTCGGCGAGGCTGACCGGGTCCATGTCGATGAACGTCTGCGCCGGGAAGAACCGGGCCAGGCCGTTCGGCTCGAAGAACAGCTGCGGCCCCACCGGGCGGCCGATGAACATGTCGTCGTTGAAGTACAGGAAGTGCTCGCTCAGCCCCTCGATGCGGTGGAGCTGCGTCTCGATCGCATGGGAGTTGAAGGTGGGCAGCGAGTCCGGGTCGTCGAACAGGTCGCGGTGGTCGACGACGGTGAGCCCCGGGGCGTCTTCGAGCCAGTGCGGGCGCTGCCGGTCGGTCACCAGGTACACGTGGCGGACCCACGGCGCGTTCAGGTGCAGCGAGCGCAGCGAGAACCGCAGCTCCTCGCGGTCGATGTAGCGGGCGTCGTTGTCGGACTCGGCGTGGTACGGCGACTGGTCGGCGTCGGCGCGGCGGCGGCGCCAGGCGTGGTCGGCGCCGTCGACCCAGGTGTAGACGACGTCGATCGGGAAGCCGACGTGGTCGGGTCCGGGCCGCGCGAACTCCGGGCGGGTCGGGAGGTCCGGCAGGCCCGCGCGGGCGCCGCTCCCCAGGGCCGTGAAGAGGCGCCCGGGAGCCGACACCCGGGCGCCGCCCTGGCGGACGAGGGGGCTGATCCGGTTGTGCCTGGGCGCCAGGAGGTGCCCGTCGCCGGTGTCGGTCCAGAACTCGACATCGCAGCCGTAGTCCGGGCCGAAGACGAGGTCGCGTCCGGTGTCGGTCCACAGCCAGGAGGCGCGGACCAGCGGCACGTCGCCCATGTCGGTGCGGCGGGCCCATTGGGGGCGGGTGAGGCCGAGCTCGGACTCGCGGAACGCGGGCTCGGGCACGGAGAGGCGACCGCCGGTGGACTCGCAGAGCATGGCGAGGGCGGTGCAGACGCGCTGGCGGTCGGCGGCGGCGACGCCGAGGACGGGCCGGGTGAGGCTGAAGCCGGGCACGGCGAAGAAGTCGACGCCCGCGGCGGTGAGGATCGCGGTGACGATCTCCAGGTTGCGGCGCCACACCTCCAGGGGGGTGGGGGCGCCGAGGGCGTACGCGGGGCGGATCTCCCCTGAGTGGAGGATGTGCCCGGAGTCGAGGTCGGTGAAGAAGCCGTAGGGCTCGGTGACCTCGGTGCGGGCGGCGGCCGGAGGATCGAGGGGCTTGGGCTCCACCAGTTCTTCGGCCGGTCGGACGAACTCTGTCGCTCGGGTTGCGATACGACGGTCATCGGCTGCGAACAATCGACACCTCCTGACACTTGCGGCTTTCGCCGATCCGGGGTCTACCGGGACTGCTGCCGGCGCAGGCGGAGGCAGGTCTACGTCGACCACGCCTGAACGCCACGTGGCCGGTCTCTGACACGTGTCTCAACAGTAGGCCACAGGGCAGTGACAAAATGGTTGCAGATTCGCGTCCCAGGCGTCAACCGCAACGGGCGCCGCCCGGAGGCGACGCCCGTTGGAGACATGAGATGCCTACGCGCCCAAGGGAATCCGCGCGATGTGCTCCCACGTGTAAGTCGAGGCGTCCTCGCTTTGGATGACTCGGACGAGGTCTACCCCGGTGACTGTGATTTCCGTCCGACCCGGCCGGACGTCGCGCAGCCTGTTCTGGATCGCGCCGCGGGAGGTGTCGACCCCGACCGCGTCGGCGCGGTAGGACAGCGAGACGTGGCCCGGCCCGCCGCACGGGCGGCCGACGTCGCCTTCGACGATCTCGTTGATCGCCTCCACGCAGTTCGCGACGAGCGCGTCGAAGTGCGTGCCCGGGAACGTGTCGAGCAGGACCCCGCCGGTCGCGGCCAGCGCGGGCCCGACGGTGAGCTTGAACGAGGGGACCTCGGCGGTCTTCTCCCGGAGGCGGTCGACGAGCTTGCGGCGCACGTCGTCGCCGAGCCCGGCGGCGTCGCACTCGACGGACGCGATCGTGGCGTGGAGCCACTCGTGGGCGACGGGCTTGTCCGCGGCGCGGTCGATGACCGGCCGGTAGGACTCCGCGACGGCTTTGACCTCGTCGAGGTCGGTCAGGTAGACGTGGAGCTTGGTCCATCCGTCGGGCCAGCGCTGCCCCGAGCTGGGCGGCTTGGTACCGGATGTGGGAGCAGATGTGTTCACTGCTGCATCAATGCCTTATGCGAGTCGGAAGGCCCCGGACGGGGCCGGTTCTATGCAATTCCACCGCTCGGTACTGGGAGTACCGTTCCGGGAGTCTACCCACGTGGAGCCAGGTCCAAAAGCGCACTGAGCGGCGCGTCACGCGGCGCGGGCACCGGCGGGCGCAGGTGCACGGTCCGGTCGACGACGCCGTCGGGCAGGGGGCGGTGGGTGATGATCACGGCGGTCTTGCCTTCAAGAGCGGCCGCGGCCGTGCGGAGTACGCGTTCGGCGGTGGCCGCATCGAGGTGGGCGTCGAACTCGTCGAGGACGAGGACCTCGCGGTCGGCGAGGAGGCAGCGGGCGAGGGCGATGCGGCCGCGCTCGCCGCCGGAGACCGCCCGGCCGTGCTCCCCGAGCGGGGTCTGGAGGCCCAGGTCCAGGCCGTCGAACCAGTCGCGGAGCCCGGCCCAGCGCAGGGCCCGGACCAGTTCGTCGTCAGTCGCACTGGTGCGGGCGAGCCGCAGGTTCTCGGCGAGTGTGGTGTCGAACACGTGGGCGTCCTGGGAGCAGAGGCCGACGGTGCGGCGCACGTCGTCGCCGTCGTACTCGGCGAGTTCGACGCCGCCGAAGCGCAGGGACCCCTCGTAGGGCAGGAAGCCCATGAGGGCGGCGGCGAGCGTGGACTTCCCGGACCCGGAGGGGCCCATGACGGCGACGCGCTCGCCGGGCTGGATCTTGAGGTCGAAGCCCTCGATGGCGGGCCGGTCGGCGCCGGGCCAGGTGACCGAGAGGCGCTTGATCTCGATGAACGGGGGGCCGCCGAGCGGGTTGGGCTCGAAGTCCATGGGCTCTGCCGGGTCGGGCCGCGGCTCGGGCTCGCGGGTGATCTCGACGAGGCGGCGGCCGCTCTCCTTGGCGGCGGCGGTCTGCTGCGCGGCGGCGGGGAGGGCGAGGACGGGCTCGAACGCGGCGAGCGGGACGAGCGCGAGGCACGCGAGGAGGACCCCGTCGAGGGTCCCGTCGGCGACGGCGGGGATGCCGGTCCACAGGGCGCCGGTGACGGCGGCGGCCATGGCGAGGAGCCCGGCGGCCTGGCCGAGGCCGGCGCTCCAGGCGATGCGGGCGTGGGCGCGGCGCAGGCGCTCGTCGCCGGCGAGGGCGCGTTCGAGCGCGACGGCGTCGGTCCCGGCGGCGACGAGCTCTTCGCGGCCGTGGAGGCAGGCGCGCACGTTCTCGGTGAGGTCGCCGCGTTCGGCGGCGGTGGCGCGCAGCGCGTACCGGGCGGACCAGGACGCGAGCGCGGGCCCGGCGAGGGCCGCGGCGAGGAGCGCGAGGGCCAGGATCGCCCCGGCGGCGGGGAGGATCGCGGACTGGATCACGACCGCCGCGGCGGCGGTGATGACGGCGGCGGCGAGGGGGAGCGTGCCGCGCAGCCACCGGTCGCCGGTGCCGTCGACGTCGTCGACGAGGCGGGCCTGGAGGTCGCCGGAGCGCCACACGGGGAGCCCGGCGGGCGCGAGGCGCACGAGCTTGCGCCACACGGCGACGCGGAGGCGTTCGAGGCCGCGGAAGGCCGCGTCGTGGGAGACGAGGCGCTCGGCGTAGCGCAGGACCCCGCGGCCGATCCCGAAGGCGCGCACCGAGGTGATGGCGACCATCAGGTACAGGATCGGGGGCTGCTCCCAGGCGCGGGAGATGAGGTACGCGGAGACGGCGAGGAGCCCGAGCGCGGAGAGCTGCGCGAGGGACCCGAGGACGGCGCCGAGAACGAGCCGCAGGGCGATCGTGTTGGGGCGCTTGGCCATTACCAGTCCACCTCTCGGTCGGCGATCGCGCGCACCGCGTCGCGGTGGGAGGCGATCAGGACGGTGCGGTTCTCGCGGTACGGCTCGAACGATTCGAGGACGGCCCGCTCGGTGTCGGCGTCGAGGTGCGCGGTCGGCTCGTCGAGGAGCAGCACGGGCGTGTCGAGGAGGTCGGCGCGGAGCAGGAGCCTCGCGAGGCCGACGCGGGCGGCCTCGCCCGCGGAGAGCCCGGCGCCGCTGGCGGCGACGCGGCGGCGCCCGTCGGGGGCGTGCGCGGCCGCGATGGCCTTGGCGACGGCGGGGTCGGAGGGCTCGTAGGGGACGGCGAGGCGCACGTTGTCGGCGACGGTGCCGTCGATGAGGACGGGCTTCTGCGGGAGCCACGCGACGGAACGGCGGATCGCTTCGAGGTCGAGGCGGGTGAGGTCGGTGCCGTCGAACGCGATCGAGCCGCCCACGGGCCGCCGGAAGCCGAGGAGCGCGGCGAGCAGTGTGGACTTCCCGGCGCCGGAGCGGGCGGTGAGGACGGTGGTCTGCGCGGCGGGGACCGTCAGGCTCAGCTCCGGGAGCGGGTCGCGGCCCGGGTAGGCGAAGACGGTGCGGCGGAACATGATCGTGGGCGCGCGGCGCAGCGGCGGCGCGATGTGCGGGGCGCTGGGGAGCGCGGCGGCGCCGGTCTGCGGGGCTTCCGGGGCGGGTTCGGCGCCGGGCTCGGGGGCCTCGGCGAGGATGCCGAAGACCTGCTCGGCGGCGGCGAGCCCTTCGGCGCTGGCGTGGTAGTGGGCGCCGACGTTGCGCAGCGGCAGGTACGCCTCGGGCGCGAGGATGAGGACGAGCAGCGCGGTCTGGAGCCCGGCGGCCCCGGCGAGGCCGCCCTCCACGAGCTGGACGCCGACGGTGACGGCGACGATCGCGACCGAGAGGGACGCGGCGAGTTCGAGGACGAGCGCGGAGCAGAACGCCACGCGCAGCAGCGCCATCGAGCGGCGCCGGTACTCCCCCGTGGTCGCCTCGATGGCGCCCGCCTGCTTGGCGGCGCGGCCGAAGGCCTTCAGGGTCGGGAGCCCGGCGACGAGGTCGGCGAAGTGGTGCGCGAGCGCGGAGGTCGACGCCCACTGGCGTTCAGCGCGGGCCTTCGTGTAGCGGCCGATGAGGATGCCGAACAAGGGGATCAGCGGCAGCGTCAGGAGCACGATGAGCGCCGCGGGCGGGTAGGCGACGACCATGACGGCCAGGACGCCGACGGGGACGATCGCGGCGAGCACGAGCTGCGGCAGGTACCGCGCGAAGTACGCGTCGAGGGCGTCGACGCCGCGGACGAGGAGGTTCGCGGTCTCCCCGGTGTGGCGGGTCCCGGAGGGCAGGTGCATGAGCTTGTCGAGGGCCTGGCGGCGCAGGCCGGACTTGACGCCCGCGGCGGCGCGGTGCGCGGCGGCCTCCTGCACGGAGGCGAGGAGGGCGCGGGCGGCGAGGACCGCGGCGAGGCCGACGAGTTCCGGTGCGAGGGAGGCGAGGTCGCGGCCTCCGGCGAAGGCCCCTGCGATGAGGGAGGCGATGAGCCAGGCCCCGGCGATCACGCACGCGGTCTGGGCGAGCCCGAGCCCGGCGCACACGCCGATGTAGACGGTGGCGCCCTTCGCGCGGTGGAGCAGGCGGCGGTCGAACGCGCCGGTGTCGGGTTTCGGGGCGAGCTGGGTCATGCGACCGGGATCCTCTCGACGGCGACGCGCTTGCGGAAGACCCAGTAGGTCCAGCCCTGGTAGAGCAGCACGATCGGCAGGAACACGATCGCGGCCCAGGTCATGATGCCGAGGGTCTTCTGCGTGGCGGCCGCGTTCTCGTGCGTCAGGCTGTTGGCGGCGTCTGATGTGGACGGCAGGACGTCGGGCCACAGGGCGCAGAACAGCGCCGCGGAGGCGAGCCCGATCGTGAGCGCGGTGGCGGCGAACGCCCATCCGCTGCGGTCCTTGAAGTCGAGGGCCAGGCCCGCGAGGAGCCCGAGCACGGCGACGACGATGAGGACCAGCGACGCGGCGTTGCCGTGGGCGATCTGGGTCCACAGCAGGAACGCCAGGGCGGGGACCGCGGTGGCGACGCCGAGTTTGAGGCCGAGGGCGCGGGCGCGGTCGCTGAGGGCACCGGTGGTGCGCAGGTGCAGGAAGTACGCGCCGTGCGTGGCGAACAGGAGCAGCATCGTGAGACCGCCGAGGAGCGCGTACCCGTTGAGCAGGGACCAGAACGAGCCGGTGTAGTCGAAGTTCGCGTCGAGGGGCACGCCGCGCACGAGGTTGGCGACGACCATGCCCCACAGGAACGCGGCGAGCGCGGACCCGGCGGTGAGGCACCGGTCCCAGCCGCGGCGCCACCGGTCGGTGTCGCCCTTGCCGCGGTACTCGAACGCGACGCCGCGGACGATGAGCGCGAGGAGGATCAGGAAGAACAGCAGGTAGAACCCGGAGAACAGGCTGGCGTACCAGTGCGGGAACGCCGCGAACATGGCGCCGCCGGCGGTGATGAGCCAGACTTCGTTGCCGTCCCAGACCGGCCCGATCGTGTTGATCATGGCGCGGCGCTCGCGCTCCTCGCGACCGAGGACGGGCATGAGCATGCCGACGCCGAAGTCGAAGCCTTCGAGGACGAAGTAGCCGGTGAAGAGCACGGCTACGGCGATGAACCAGATGGTCGTCAGTTCCATTGGGCGTCCTCGGCTAGTAGGCGAAGGCCATCGGCTTGTCGGGGTCGTCGGAGGGGCTCGACGTGAACATCGCGAGCTCCTCGCCGGGCGGGCCCGCCTTCGCGAACTTGAAGAACAGCTTCACGGCGATGACGGCGAGGATCAGGTACACGAGCGTGAACCCGATGAGCGAGGCCGCGACGGTGGCCGCGCCGACGCGCGGCGACACGGCCTCGCTGGTCTGGTAGAGGCTGAACACGACCCACGGCTGGCGTCCCATCTCGGTGAAGATCCACCCGGAGCTGTTGGCGAGGAACGGGGTCAGGGCCATCCACATGGCGACGGGCCAGAACAGGTGGTGCTCGGGCAGGCGCCCGCGGCGGGTGAACCACCAGACGATGACGGCCATCGCCATGGCGAGGAGCCCGAACCCGATCATGAACCGGAAGGACCAGTAGGTGAGCGGGATGTACGGCACGTAGTCGCCGGGCCCGAAGATCTCGTTGTACTGGGCGTTCAGGTCGTTGATGCCCTGCACGGTGCCGCCGAAGGAGCCGGTGGCGAGGAACGACAGGAGCCCGGGGATCTCGATGACGGGGGTGCCGTGGCGCCCGTCGAGGGACCCGATGGTGAGCACGGAGAACGGCGCGTTCGAGGTGGTCTGGTAGAGCGCTTCGGCGGCGGCCATCTTCATCGGCTGCGTCGAGGTCATGACCTTCGAGAGCGAGTCGCCCGAGAGGATCAGGCCCAGGCCGCCGACGAGGGTGGTCATGACGCCCAGGCGCATCGCGGGCCGGTGCACGTCGAGGTCGCGGCGGTGCATGAAGTGGTAGCCGGAGACGGCGACGACGACGACCCCGGCGGTGAGCCAGGACGCGAACACGGTGTGCGGGAACGCGGCGAGGGCGACGGGGTTGGAGAGGACCGCGCCGAAGTCGGTGAGCTCGGCGCGCCCGGCGGTCTCGTTGAGCTGGTAGCCGACCGGGTTCTGCATGAACGCGTTGGCGGCGAGGATGAAGTACGCGGAGGCCATGGTGCCGAAGGCGACCAGCCAGATCGAGGCGAGGTGCAGGCCGGGCTTGAGGCGGTCCCAGCCGAAGATCCACACGCCGATGAACGTCGATTCGAGGAAGAACGCCACGAGCGCCTCGAACGCGAGGGGCGCGCCGAACACGTCGCCGACGAAGCGCGAGTACGCCGACCAGTTCATGCCGAACTGGAACTCCTGGACGATGCCGGTGACCACGCCCATGGCGATGTTGATGAGGAAGAGCTTCCCCCAGAACTTGGTGGCGCGCAGGTAGACCGGCTTGCCGGTGGAGCGCCACATGGTCTGGAGGATCGCCACCAGGAGCGAGAGCCCGATGGTGACGGGCACGAAGAGGAAGTGGTAGACGGTCGTGACGCCGAACTGGATCCGCGCCAAGTCGAGAACGTCCATAACGCCCCAATCGCCCTGAGTGCCTGAGTCCGATTATCGTGGCAGCTCGGCCGGACCAAGGTGACGAAACGCGCAATACATCTACTTTTCGCATTATCGGGCACCACGACCGGGCGGCCGTTCCCCGCGGAGCGAGGCACAATCGATGGGCAGTCCGGAACGCGGGAGGAGCGGTGATGCGGAGAGTCGCGGTACTGGGAGCGGGGAAGATGGGGCAGGCCATCGTGTCGGGCCTGCTGCGCGCGGGGTGGTCGGCCGACGCGGTCACGGCCACGGCCCGCAGCGCCGAGCGCGCGGCGGCGCTGCGCGAGCAGTACGGCGTGCGGGTCGAGCCGAACGCGGCGGCCGTGGCCGACGCCGACGTCGTCGTGGTCGCCGTGAAGCCGCAGGACGCGGGAGCGCTCCTCGACGAGCTGTCGGGCGCGTTCCGCGCGGACACGCCGCTGGTGAGCATCTGCGCGGGCCTTCCCGTGGCGTTCTTCGAGAAGCGGCTTCCCGACGCGACGCCGGTGGTGCGGGCGATGCCGAACACCCCGGCGCTCGTCGACGAGGCGATGACGGTCCTCTCCCCCGGCACGCACGCCGACGCGCGGTGCCTCGCGGCGGTCGAGGAGCTGTTCAAGCCGCTCGGGCGCACGCTCGTGGTGGACGAGAAGCACCAGGACGCGGTCACCGCGATCTCGGGTTCGGGCCCGGCGTACTTCTACTACCTCGCCGAGGCGATGACCGAGGCGGGCGTCCTCATGGGACTGCCGCGCGAGGTCTCGAAGGAGCTGGTGACGCAGACGGCCCTGGGCGCGGCCCGGATGCTCCGCGAGAGCGGCGACTCCCCCGTGGCACTGCGCGAGGCCGTCGAGTCCCCGGCGGGGACGACGATCAGCGCGGTGCGCCAGCTGGAGAACCACCGGGCCAGGTCCGCGGTGACGGATGCGATCGAGGCGGCGCGGGACCGGGCGCGCGAGATCGCGGACGAGTACGCGTAGCTTGCGGAGCGTCCAGAGGCACGGCCGCATAGCGTCTAGGCGCACAGTTGCAGAAGCGTCCAACCGCTCGAACTGTAACGCTGCTCTAATGGCGGGTATGCGTGAAATTCGACAGGGCCGCTTCGGCGAACTCGACGGGCCCACGGTGTTCGCCCTGGCCAGACTCAGGCAGTCCGTGTTCGTGGTCGAGCAGGAATGCCCGTATCCGGACCTCGACGGTCACGACACCGCCGCCTCGACCGTCCACTTCTGGGCCGCGGGCGACGAACCGGGTGAGGCCGTCGCGTGCCTGCGGCTCCTCCACGACGGCGCGAGCCTGCGGATCGGTCGCGTCTGCTGCGTCCCCGAAGAGCGCGGCACGGGCCTGAGCGGGCGGCTCATGGCGGCGGCCCTCGACCTCGCGGGCCCGGAGGCGGACGTGGTGCTCGACTCGCAGACCTACGCGGCGGGCTTCTACCGCAAGTACGGGTTCGTCGAGGACGGCGAGGAGTACGTGGAGGACGGCATCCCGCACGTCCCGATGCGGCGCGCGGGCAAATGACGCCGCGGCGCGGGTCCGGGAGCGGGGCCCCGGATCTGAATGCCCCGCTCCCGGACGTCTCGGTTCCCTACTCCGGCTGGGCTTCCAGCTTCGAGGGGTCGACGACGCCCCAGTAGGCGGCCTTCGCCTGGAGGCGGTCGTCGAAGAACAGGGGCGCCTCGTGCGGGCGCGGCACGGGCCAGGTCCGCAGCCATGAGACTGCGTCGTACAGGCCCCACATCGTCACCGATTCGAGGTGGCGGGAGCGGGCGCGCAGCACGTCGAACAGCTCCTTGTAGTACCAGCCCTGCGCGACCAGCCGCTCGGGCGGCGTCGCCGGCAGGGACTCCTCCATGTAGTCGGAGACGGACACGTCGAGCTCGGTGACGGTCTGGAGCACCCGCAGGCGCCGGAACGCGTCGATCGACTCGCCGAGGAGCTGCGGGTCGCGCTTGTAGTCGACGTGGGCCTGGTGGCCGATCCCGTCGATGGGGACGCGCCTGCGCTTGAGGTCCTGCACGAGGTTGTAGACGGCCTCGCGCTTGTCGGGGAACTCGGTGTTGTAGTCGTTGAGGAAGAGCTTCACCTTGCGCGGGAAGACCCGGCGGGCGATCTTGAATGCCTCGCCGATGTAGGAGCCGCCGCCGAAGACCTCGTACCAGCGCGAGCGGCGCAGCCCGTCGGCCTGCTCGGGGTCGACCACCTCGTTGACGACGTCCCAGGCCCACACGCGGTCGCCGTAGTGCGCGGCGAGCGCGGTCGCGTGGGCCTCGAAGCGGGCGAGCAGGAGCGCCCGGTGCCCGGGGGTGCTCTGGAGCGGGTTCCCGTCGGCGTCCTGGAACCACCAGGCCGGGGTCTGGTTGTGCCACAGGAGGGTGTGGCCCCAGATCCGCATCCCGTTGGCCTCGGCGAAGTCGACGATCTGGTCGGCCCGGGAGAAGTCGAAGACCCCTTCGGTCGGCTGGATCGCCTCGGGTTTCATCTGGTTGCCGGTGGTGACCTGCGCGAAGTGCTTCGCGAGGAGTTCGGCGGGCTTGCCGACGACCTCGCGCGGCTCGACGGCGCAGCCGATCGGGAAGTCGCATTCGAGGACGTCTTTGAGCGGCGGCAGGTCCTGGATCTCGGGCTCCTCGATGCGGGTGAGCGTGAAGTTGTCGACCAGGACCGGCGTGAGGCTGGACGCGGACTCGACGTAGAACTGGAGCTGGTCGGCGGCCTGGGTGATCGAGTACGTGCCGGTGAACTCGGTCCAGGCGTCGGGGGTGACCGCGGTGTTCCACGTGACCGATTCATAGGCGGTCGATCCGGCGGCGTCGCGCTGCACGGTGGTGCGCAGGTCGGCGGCCTCGGTGCCCGAGGGCAGGCGCATGAGGACCCGCAGCTGGTAGCGGACGCCGACCTCGATGTGGGCCGTGACGTCGATGGCGGCGCCGTTCCAGGTGGCGGTGCGGCCCTCCACGAGGAGGTTCCCGTCGGCGTTCACCGAGAGGGCGACCGCGCCGCGGGCGTACCAGCCCTCGGTGGTGCCGGTCGAGAAGTCGGTGGACAGCAGCAGGTCGTCGGCGTGCGCTGGGCTCGCGAACGCGAGCGGGAGCACGGCGGCGCCGCTCGCGACTGCCGCACCGGCGAGGACGGTGCGGCGGGTGGTGTTCTGGAAGACGGGGTCGCGGTGAGGGGAGGGATGCGGCATGGACGCTCCTTTGCGAAGTGAGGGGTCGCCGCGGCCGGAGTCGTGGAGTGCCGGCCCGCGACTGCACGGTCAGCATAGCTCGTCACCGAAAGTTTCGGAAACTTCCATTCAAAGTATTGATATGTTACGATCCTCTCGTCGGCGCTGTCAAGGCGGCGACCTACCACTGTGGTGGAGATGTGAGGGGCTCTGCCGCAAGAAGAAAGGGGGCCGGCGAAAGCCGGCCCCCTCCAAGCGCTGCTGTCCCTACGCCTCTTCGGGCTGCTCGATGAGGCTCTGGATGTACAGCGCCTCGCCGATCTTCTCCAGGATCTCCAGCTGCGTGTCCAGGTAGTCGATGTGGTGCTCCTCGTCCTTGAGGATCGACTCGAACAGGTCGCGCGAGACGTAGTCCTTGACCGACTCCATGTGCTCGATGCCGCGCTTGAGGCGGTCGATCGCCTCCACCTCGATGAGGCGGTCGCACTCGAAGATCTCCTTGATGGAGGTGCCGATGCGCAGCGGGAACAGGCGCTGGTAGTTCGGCATGCCGTCGAGGAAGAGGATCCGGTCGGTCAGGATCTCGGCGTGGCGCATCTCGTCCATGGACTCGGCGCGGGTGTACTTCGCCAGCTTCGCGTAGCCCCAGTTCTCCTGGAGCTTGTAGTGCAGGAAGTACTGGTTGATCGCGGTGAGCTCCGCGGTCAGCTGCTCATTGAGGAATTCGATGACCTTCTTGTCGCCCTGCATCGGCGGTGTCCTTCCCGGTCGTCCAGTGGCCCGGTCGGCGACCGGTGGCCCCAGACTAGGCCCAGGTCGGGGCCCAAATCCAGCCAGGAATACCTAAAATAGGACAACCTATCCTAACGGAGGGGCGCCTAAAGGGACGGGAAAATACGGATACGGCGGGCGCTCAGGCGGCCGCGGGCGCGGCGTCCGTGAAATAGCTCTCGATCATGTCCTGGAGGCGGTCGTGGCACGTGCCGCAGCTCGTGCCCGCGTCGCACGCCTCGCCGATGGCCTCTTCGGTGCGCGCGCCGGCGCGGATGCAGTCGCGGACCTCGTTCTCGTGGACCGCGTGGCAGATGCAGGCGTACACGCACCGACCTCCGGCAGGTTAGGCAGGACTAATAAAGGCATGCCTAACCTACCTACTGACCGCACGATCGGCAACCGTCCGTTCGGTCACTTGCCCAGCAGCGTGCCCAGGACCTTCACCGCGTGCTCGATCCCGGCGTCGTCCACGTCCAGGTGCGTCAGCATCCGGCCCCAGTCCGCGCCGAGCACGGAGATCTTCACGCCTTGGTCCGCCGCCGCGGCGGCGACCTTGGCGATCTCGGGGATGCGCACGAGCACGATGTTGGTCTCCACCTGCGCCGCGTCGCAGATCCCGAACGGCTCCAGCGAGCGCGCCAGGTGCTGCGCGCGGGCGTGGTCCTCCGTGAGGCGGTCGATGTGGTTCGCCAGCGCGTAGCTCCCGGCCGCGGCGAGGAACCCGGCCTGGCGCATGCCGCCGCCGAGGCGCTTGCGGATGACGCGGGCGCGCTGAGCGCGCTCGGCGTCGGTGATGAGGAGCGAGCCGACGGGGGCGCCGAGGCCCTTGGAGAGGCACACGGAGACGGTGTCGAAGAGGCGGCCGTAGTCGGCGAAGGGGGTGCCGGTGGCGGCGTGGGCGTTCCAGATGCGGGCGCCGTCGAGGTGGAGGCCGAGGCCGTAGGCGTCGGCGAAGTCCTTGAGGCGCCGCAGCTCCTCGATGGGCTGGATCGTGCCGCCGCCGATGTTGTGGGTGTTCTCGACGGCGATGGCGCGGGTGACGGTGACGTAGGGGTTGGGCCGGTTGATGAGCGGCTCGATGAGGTCGGCGTCGACGCGGCCGTGCTCGCCGGCCCAGGTGCGGGTGGAGATCCCGCCGAGCGCGGCGGCGGCGCCCATCTCGAAGTTGACGACGTGCGCCTTGACGTCGGCGAGCAGTTCCTCGCCCGGGCGGACGAGGAGCTGCAGGCCGATCTGGTTGGCCATGGACCCGGTCGGGGTGAACACGGCCGCTTCCTTGCCGAACAGGGCGGCGGCTTCGGCTTCGAGGGCGTTCACCGCGGGGTCCTCGCCGTAGACGTCGTCGCCGACGTCGGCGGTGGCCATGGCTTCGAGCATGCCCGGGGTCGGGCGGGTCACGGTGTCGGAACGGAGGTCGACGATCATGATCCGATTCTAGCCGCGCGGCTAGTTGGTTTCCGCCGCCGCTAGTAGGGGTTCTCGCCGTTCCCGATGCCGAGGACCGGGAGGTACATGCGCTCGCCGTCGGCGGTGAACCCGTCGTAGACGATGTCGAACAGGTCTTGGATGCCGAAGGCCCGCAGGGCGTCCACCATCATGTGGGCGGCCTGGTTGGTGGCGGTGCGGTCGGTGGAGTTGAACGTGCGCGACCAGTTCGGCTGGGTGCCGCTGGGGGCGCGGAATCCCATGCTCGGCAGGTTCGAGAGCCCGCCTCGCCAGGCGCCGGAGACCGCGGCGCTGGCCTCGACGCGCAGGCCGTCGTCCACGAATGCGGCGACGTACCTGGCGGACCAGTCGCCGGTGCGCAGGAGGACGGTGCCGGAGGTGTCGACGACGGGGACGTCGGCGGCCATGTCCTGGAGGAGGGAGCTGAGGCGCTCGGTGAACTCGCCCATGTCGTGGCAGGCGGGCTCGGGCGGGCGCGCGCCGGACCTCGCGTAGGCCGACCAGCCGGAGATGTCGCCCTTGCCGATGGCGTGGGCCTCAAGCTGTTCGAACAGGTCGGGCGAGAGCAGGCGCAGCGTGACGCCGCCGTGGAAGCGGCGCAGGTGCAGTTCGAAGATGAGGCCGTCGCGGTACCAGCGGATCCAGGGCCCGCCGTCGCCGCCGCGGATCTCGGGCGCGCCGAGCTCGGCCATCATGGTCCGCAGGACTTCCCGGAAGATCAGGGTGCGGTGGTTCTCGCCTTGGCGGCCCCGCTCGGCGGAGCGCAGGACCATGACCTCGATGGAGTAGAAGTCGGCGCGTCCGGTGACGGGAGTCTGCGGGGGGATCGAGTCGGCGATGGCGTTGCCGGTGTCGTAGCCGGTCTCGGCGCGCCACATGCCGATGTCGACCTCCGCGGAGCGGACCTGCCACCCGAGGTCGGACATGCCGCGGACGAGGTCGGCTTTGTTCCAGCGGCCGAAGTCGGTTTTTCTGGCACGGCGGAGCAGGTCGACGAGCTGCGTTTCGGTGATCCGATGTGTGCCGAGCATCCGGTACCGTGCCAATCCATCCGTAGTCGAGGCCGCGGGTCCGAGACCCGGCCGGCCACTGCGGTTAGGGTAGCCTTGCCTGAGATACCGGGTCGAGAGGTGAGGGTCGGGAGTTGTCCGATACTGTGCGGCAAGACACGCTCGTCAGCCTACTAGGCGGCAAGCGCGGCGCCTTCGACGCCACCGCCCCGCTTGTGGTGTTCGTCCTCACCTGGCTCCTGACCGGGAACTCGATCGCCTGGGCCGCTGGGGCATCCCTCACATCGGCCGCCGCCATCGCGGCCGTGCGCCTCGTCCAGAAGCAGAAGCCGCGGGCCGTGGTCCTCGGCCTCTTGAGCGTCGCGGTCGCCGTCCTCATCGTCCTCTACACCGGACGCGCCCAGGACATCCTGCTCCCCCGCATCGTCTCCAACGCCGCCAGCGCCCTCGTCTGGGCCGGCTTCATCGTCTTCCGCCGCCCCCTCCTCGGCCTCATCGTCGGCGCCCTCCTCGGCCAGCGCACCCACTGGCGCCTCGACCCCGCCCTCCTGCGCGCCTACTCTCTCGCCTCCTGGGTCTGGGTCGCGATGTACACCCTCCGCGTCGCCGTCCTCACCCCGTTCTGGAACTCCGACAGCGACGACCTCGCCGTCATCGGAGGCGGCCTCGCCCAGATCCTCCTCTCCTGGCCCCTCCTCATCCTCTGCCTCCTCACCAGCGGCTGGATCATCAAGGCAACCCTCCCGAAGGATCACCCGGGCCTGAGACACCCGCAGGTCCCGGCCGACGCACCCGCCCCCGAGACGACGGCCTCATAACCCAGTCCCCTTCCGCCCCAAGGGAACCAGATTCGAGTCGGATGCCCGACACTCCGGCGCTTCATTGCCGAGATCCGCTTGTGTGCAGCACTACACTCAACAACATGTCCGGCAACACACAAGCGAGTGGATTCCTCACACAAGAGGAACTCGACCGCCTCCTGCCCGCCGGGCACCCGGTGTCCTATCCGGCTGGAACGATCGTGCTCCGGGAGGGCGACAAGAGCGACTTCGTCCTCTACCTCCACTCGGGCCACATCAAGGCACTTGCAGGAAGACCCAAGGGCATCGTCTACATCTTCGCGCCCGGCAGCATCGCCGGAGAGCTTGCAGTCATCATGGAGAAGCCGCGTTCGGCGGACCTCGTCTGCATCAATGAGGTGGAGGCCCACTTCATACCCGGGCCGATCTGGCTCGAATTCCTCATGACCGAACGGCGGGTGAACCTGGCGATGATGCGGTACCTCGCCAACCGGATCCTCGACAAGGATCAGCCGGAGGTCGAGTCTTTGACGACCAGCGAGTTCAAGGTCGCCCGTGGCATTCTGCGGCTGCTGTCCGCGGGGATGGGCAAGCAGACTCCTCGGGGCATTCTCATCAGCGGCGTGACCCAGCGAGATCTCGGGTCGCTGAGCGGCCTCTCGAGGGAGTCCGCTGCACTCGTGTTGAAACGAATGCGCACGGAAGGGATCGTGTCCACTGGAAGAGGTTCCTTGACCATCAAGGACCCCGCGGCGATCGAGCGCTTCCTGCTCAATGAGAAGCAGTCGCCGTTAATCGCCAATGCACGCCATAGCGTGCGGTTCCGATCCCATTGAGCACGTTCCGATCGAACTAGGAAGAAGCAAGTGGCAGTTGCCAGCGGCCTTGCGGAGAACGCCCCTCTCGTGGGGAGAGCCCGTGACGCGAGAACACCTGACCGCACTCACGACGGCTGGCGACTCATCGCCCTGGTCCGGAGGCTCATCAGGGACGAAGACTTCGACCCGAAGGACTTCGTCATCGTCGGGAGCGGCCGCCTCGTGCCCACTCAGCACCGGTCGCGGATCTCAGATGTGGACCTTGTAGCCAGGGGACGGACCTGGAATCGCGCAAACGAGCTGGTCGAGCTCGGCCGCGGCTACAAGGAGTACGCCAAGTTCAGCGGTGCGCTGGTTGTTCGGCTATATGAAGGCCTGGTAGAGGTGTGCGACCACTGGTTCATGGACGGCGCCGAAACCGACGTGCTGATCGAATCAGCGGAGATCCTAGACGGCCTGCCTTACATGCGACTCGATGATCTCGAAGCCTACAAGCGGCAGCTGGACCGTCCCAAAGATCGCCGGGATCTCGCGGTACTGTCGCGTACCTTCCAACGGAGTGTTTTAGGAACTTGGTGAACCCAAGCAGCACCGTGGTTCTGGCACGATCGGCAATGAGCCGCGCACCTTGGAGAAGAATGATGCCACCCGCTTTAGCCCCTGCCACCGAGGCCATGGTCGAACTGGTCCAACGCGACATCGACCACTCCCGCCAGATGATCGCCCACGCGGACACCAAAGCCTCTTTCCTCGCCGCGGGTGCAGTCCCCTTTGCGGCCGTGCTGCTCGCAGCCCCCTCACTAACCGACCCTTCCACCGCGGTCAGAGTGGTCGCCTGGGTCGGATCGCTGCTGCTCATCCTTGGAATCGGGT
This sequence comes from Glycomyces artemisiae, assembly GCF_003002955.1. Classification (GTDB taxonomy): domain Bacteria; phylum Actinomycetota; class Actinomycetes; order Mycobacteriales; family Micromonosporaceae; genus Glycomyces; species Glycomyces artemisiae. The sequence continues at coordinate 71,925 of NZ_PVTJ01000005.1, read as the reverse complement.
GCCTCGGATCGGTGTTCTGGCCGAGGCTCCCCTCTGGCGACATCGGTATCCGTGCAGGTGCGAATCATTCTGCAAGCGAGGTGGCCGACCGCGCGCGGCTGCTGGCAGGCGACAAGGAGGCCCAGCTGGCGTCCTATTCCAAGGAACAGTCCGTCCTCTCGACGCTGGCACTCATCAAGTTCCGGTTCCTTCGTGCCGCAATGATCTGCTTCGCGCTTGCCGCCGTGCTGCTGCTCGTAGCGGCGGCAGTGTTCTTGTTCTAGAGGGCGGCGATCGACAAGCGCGGGCTGTCGGGAAATTGCAGGGGACCGATAAGGTTCCCCGTACAGCTCCGCGCTGCGTCCCACCCCCGCGACAGAGACGGATGATGCATGATCGCTGTGTACGTCTCGACGTTTGCGAGTGCGTTGGTGTCGGCGTTTTTTCCGGTTACTCCTGTTGAGCCGTATGTGGTCGGGGTGGTGGCGGTGACGGGGTGCTGGCCGGTCGGGGTGGGGTTGACGGCGGCGGCGGGGCAGACCGTGGGGAAGACGGTCATCTTTCTGGGGGCGCGGGGCGTGTTCCGGTCGGAGCGGGTGCGGGAGTGGGTGGGTGCCGCATCCGAGCATCGGAAGCGGAAGCGGGCCGCGCGTGGCGCGCGGCCCGTGTCGGCTGCGCGGGAACGGGTGCGGGCGCTGGGTGGGCCGCTTCGGGCCGCCGGGACCTGGTTGACCAGGTTGTTGGAGCGGCCTGCTCTCACCATTCCCGTGTTGTTCGTCAGTGCGTTCTTGGGGTTGCCGCCGCTGTTGGCCACCAGCATTTATATTGCCGGGACGCGGGTTCGGACTCCTGTATTCGTGGCCGTCTGCTTTGTCGGGCGGTCGGCCCGGTTCATCGTCATTGCGTATGCGCCGCAGCTTGTGCTCGGATGACTGCTGTCTCACCGGGAGCCAGTTGGTCGCTTTCCGTCCAGTCCTTGCCTGTCAGCAGGTTGTGGCCGGAGGCTTGGACCAGTTGCGGAGTGTCGGTGTGGTTGATCGCGAAGAGGTAGGTGGTGCCGTCGTCGTGGCGGCGGCGGACGAGTTCCAGGCCCTCTGGGGTGTCGGAGAAGAGGCCGAGGCGGTTGAAGAGCGGGTTGAGGTCGACGGGGCGGGTTGAGAGGTACCAGACGTCGCCTCGGCCGAGTCGGCGGTGGAAGACCGCGCCGGTCTCCGGGTAGTCCTTGAAGCTCGCGACGATTTCGGCGTCGATCGGGTGGGCCGCTTCGGTCCAGGTCTGGCCTTCGGTGCCGTCGTCGAGCCGGGCGCGTTCGCCTTCGGGAAGGGGGATGAACTCTTCGACGCGTACGCCGATCAGGTCGCGGATCGCTCCGGGGAGGCCGGGATGCACGTGGTCGTTGCCGTCGACGATGCCGGAATACGGGCCGATGACCAGCCGTCCACCGTTCTCGACGTAGGCGCGCAGGTTCGCGTCGGAGTCGAGGAGGTACAGGTGCGGGGCGAAGACGTACTCGTAGCCGGAGAGGTCCCAGGCGGGGTTGGCGAGGTCGGTGGTGATGCCGCGGCGCCAGAGGGCGGCGTGCCAGCGGCGGAGTTCGGGGTACGTCGCCATGTCGGAGGAGGGCTGGCCCGGGGTCTTTGCGGCCCAGGAGGATTCGAAGTCCAAGAGGATCGCGGCGCGGGAGGCGACCGTGGAGCCTTTGATCTCTGCCAGGCGCTTGAGCTGCGCGCCGAACTCCTTCACTTCGCGGAAGACCTTCGAGTCCTCGCCGCCGTGCGGGAGCATCGCGGCGTGGTAGCGCTCGGCGCCGTATCGGGAAGCGCGCCATTGGAAGTACATGGCGCCCTCGGAGCCGCGGGCGACGTAGGAGAGGGAGTGGCGGAGCTGGTCGCCGGGGCGTTTGGCGAAGTAGCCGCGGCGCCAGGCGCTGGAGTTGGTCGACTGCTCCATGAGGAGCCAGGGGGAGCCGGCGGCGAGGCCGCGGGAGGCGTCGGCGCCGAAGGCCACTTGGGCGGGCCATTCGATGTCGGAGTCGTGCGGGGGGATGAGGTAGTGGTCGGTGGCGACGAGGCGGTTCGGGCCCGTGACGTGGTCGCCCCAGCGGTGGTAGTCGAGGCCGGAGAAGTCGCCGGTGACCATGAGGTTGGTGGTGATCGGCTTGTCGGGGCTGAACGCGGCGATGGCGTCGGCCTCGGAGCGGAAGAGGCGCAGGAGCGCGTCGGAGCTGAAGCGCTGCCAGTCGAGGAGGAGGCCCGGGTTGGGGGTCTCGGCGCAGATGCGGGGCGGGAGGACTTGGGACCAGTCGGTGTAGGTCTGGGACCAGAACGTGGTGCCCCACGCGTCGTTGAGGCCCGAGAGGGAGCCGTGGCGGTCCTGGAGCCAGGCGCGGAAGGCGTCGGCGGCGGCGTCGCAGAAGCAGGAGCGGTAGTACTCGTTGCCGACGTGCCACATGGCGAGCGCCGGGTGGCCCGCGTAGCGCTCGGCGAGGCGGGACGCCATCTCGACCACCTTGGCCTGGAAGGCGGGCGCGTGCGGGCAGTACTCGGCGCGGGCGCCGGAGTTCAGGCGGACGCCTTCGGCGTTGACGGGGAGGGTCTCGGGGTGGAGCTGGGAGAACCAGGGCGGCGGGGACGCCGTGGAGGTGGCGAGGTCGGCCTTGATATCAGCGGACGCGAGGAGGTCCATGATCGCGTCGAGCTGCTCGAAGTCCCAGGTGTCGGGCCCCGGATGCACACTGGCCCAGGCGAAGATGTTGACGCTGACGATGTTGACGCCGGCCTCGCGCATGAGCCGGACGTCCTCGTCCCAGACTTCGCGCGGCCACTGCTCGGGGTTGTAGTCGCCCCCGTAGGCGAGGCCCTCGACCGTGGGGATGATGTCGGAGTTCGGGTGTGCCACTACCGGCCCTTCAAGATCGTTGGCAAGCGCATTCAGACGTACTCAGGATTGTGTCGCGACGATGCCCTGGAGGTCAAGCTCCTCGCGGCGCACGCAGCGGACGCCGTCCTCTAGCGGGATCGCACCGGTGTCGCAGCGGCCCTCGACGGCGTGGCGGCAGCGGCGCGCGAAGGCGCAGCCCGGGGGCGGGTTCGACGGGTCCGGAAGCTCGTCGGGCAGGAGGATGCGGCCGCCGCGGCCCTTCAGGGACGGGTCGGGGATCGGGACGGCCGACATGAGCGCTTCGGTGTACGGGTGCTGCGGCCGCTCGTAGAGGTCCGCAGTGGACGCGAGCTCGACGATGCGCCCGAAGTACATGACCGCGACCCGGTCGGCGAGGTTCTCGACCACGGACAGGTCGTGCGAGATGAACAGGTAGGTCAGGCCGAGTTCGGATTGCAGTTCCCGCAAGAGGTTCAGGATCTGCGCCCTCACGGAGACATCGAGCGCCGAGACCGGTTCGTCGGCTACCACCAGGCGCGGGTTCACGATCAGCGCCCTCGCGATGTTCACGCGCTGCCGCTGCCCGCCCGAGAACGCGTGCGGGTACCGGTCCATGTAGTCCGGGCTCAGGCCCACGCGCCGCATCATCTCGGCCACGCGGTCCTCCAGCTCCGAGCCGCGGGCCTCGCCCGTGGCGACGAGCGGGTCGCCGATGATCTGGCGCAGCGTGAACCGCGGGTTCAGCGACGAGAACGGGTCCTGGAAGACCATCCGGATCTGGCGCCGGTAGCGGGCCCGGTCGCGGTCGCGCATCGCCGTGAGGTCCTCGCCCTCGAACAGGACCGAGCCGCTCGTGGCCTTCTGCGCGCCGACGATCGTGCGCCCCAGCGTGGTCTTGCCGCAGCCGGACTCCCCCACCAGCGCGAGGGTCTCCCCCGGCACCAGCGCGAGGTCGACGCCGGAGACGGCGTGGTTCTCCACCGTGGTGCGCCCGAGGAGGTTGCGGCGCACGGGGAATCGGACGTGGAGGTCGCGGACCTCCAGGAGCGGGTCGGTCATGCCCTGGCCCCTTCCGTGTCGTAGAGGACGCATTCGGCGGTCCGGCCGCCGCCGAAGTCCACTTCGGTCGGAGCGTCGATGTCGCACTTCCCGGCGACGGCCTCGGCGCAGCGGGGGTGGAACGAGCAGCCGGACGGGCGGTGCAGCGGGTTGGGGACGGTGCCGGGGATGGTCGGCAGGTCGCGGCCGCGGTCGCGGCCGAGGACCGGCACGGAGGCCAGGAGCGCCTTCGTGTATGGGTGCTTGGGATCGGCGAAGAGCTCGTCCACGGGCGCGCGCTCGACCACGCGGCCGAGGTACATGACCGCGACCTCGTCGGCGAGCTCGGCGACCACGCCGAGGTCGTGGGTGATGAACATGACGGCCATGCGGTGCTCGGCCTGGAGGTCGCGGAGCAGGTCGAGGATGCGCGCTTGGGTCGTCACGTCGAGGGCCGTGGTCGGCTCGTCGGCGATGAGCAGGGACGGGTTGGCGCACAAGGCGATCGCGATCATGGCGCGCTGGCACATGCCGCCGGAGAGCTGGAACGGGTAGGCGTCGATGCGGCGCTTCGGGTCGGGGATGCCGACCGCGTCGAGCAGCTCGACGGCCCTGGCGCGGGCGGCCCTCTTGTCGAGTCCGGTGTGGATTCTGAGGGTCTCGATGAGCTGGGCGCCGATGGTGCGCAAGGGCAGCAGCGACGCGGCGGGCTCCTGGAAGATCATGCCGATGTCGCCGCCGCGCAGGCGCTGGAGGCGCTTGCCGCGCGGATCGAGCGAGAGGATGTCGAACGGCTCGCCGTCCCCGTGCCACGTGATGCTCCCGGCGTCGATCGAGCCGGAGTCCTCGACGAGTCGCAGGATCGACCGGGCCGTGACGGACTTGCCGCAGCCGGATTCGCCGACCACGCACAGTGTCCGGCCCGCGTAGACTTCGAGGTCGACGCCGTCGACGGCGCGGACCTTCCCGTCGAACGTGTCGAAGCTGGTGCGCAGCCCCGAGATCTCAAGCAGCGGTTTCAAGGTCTGCTCCATTGCTCACCTAATGCTTGTAGGGGTCGGCGGCGTCGCGCAGGCCGTCGCCGACGAAGTTGAACGCGAGGACCACCAGGACCACGCACAGGCCCGGGATGAGCAGCCACGGCGCTCCAGAGAGGACGCTCCACTTGCTCGCGTCCTGGAGCTGCACGCCCCACGAGACCGCGGGCGGGCGCAGCCCCATGCCGAGCCACGACAGCGCGGTCTCGGCGAGGATCATGCCCGGGATCGACAGGCTCAGCGCCGCGATCACATGCGAGGAGAACGAGGGCAGCATGTGCCGGAACATGACCCGCGCGTGGCTGGAGCCGTCGAGGCGCGCCGACGTCACGAACTCCTCGGACCGCAGCGCCAGGAACCGGCCGCGCACTTCTCTCGCCAGGCCCGTCCACGCGACGAGCGCGAGGATCGTCGTGATGATGAAGTACCTGCCCACCGGGCCCATCGTGGCCGGAAGCGCGGCGGCGAGGCCGAGCCACAGCGGGATCGACGGCACCGACATGATGAGCTCGATGAGGCGCTGCACCACGTTGTCGATCCAGCCGCCGAAGTAGCCCGAGACCGCGCCGAGGACGATGCCGAGCAGGAACGCCAGCAGCACGCCGATGATGCCGACCGAGGCCGAGACGCGGGTGGCGTACACGAGCTGGCTCAGCAGGTCCTGGCCGTCGGTGGTGGTCCCGAACAGGTACATCGGGTCCTCGACGTCCTTGGGGCCGATCAGGTGCCGGTCCATCGGGATGAGGCCGAAGAGCTCGTACTCCTCGCCCTTGACGAAGAGGCCGACGTCGACCCGGTCGTCGGGATCGGCCTCGTAGGTGATCCGCAGGGACCGGGGGTCCTGTTCGGACGTGTAGCCGTCGACGTGGAGGCCGAAGCGGAACCCGTCCGGCCCGTCGGTGTCCCAGAGCTTGAGGACCTGCGGCGGCGCCGTCGTGTACTCCGAGTCGCGGTGGCGGTCGCTGAAGGGGGCCACGAACTCGCACAGCGCGATGACGACGAGCATCGCGGCGAGCAGCCACGCCGAGACGAGCGCGAGGCGGTGCTTCTTGAAGGCCCACCACACCAGCTGGCGCTGCGAGGCGCGGGTCCGCCGGACCTCGCTCGGGCTGGGGGTCATCCCGTCGGGGGCGTCCGATTCTTTGAGCGTCATCGGGGCGTCACCTCTGGTGTCCGAGTCGGATGCGGGGGTCGAGCCAGCCGAGCAGCAGGTCCGAGATCAGCGTGCCGATGACGGTGACGACGCTGAGGACCATGATGATCGACCCGGCCAGGTACATGTCCTGGGACTTCAAGGAGCCCAGGAGGATCGGCCCGAGCGTCGGCAGGCTCAGGATCTGGCCGACGACGATGTCGCCGACCAGCAGCAGCGGCAGGATCCACCCGATCGTCGACACGAACGGGTTGAGCGCCACGCGCAGCGGATAGCGGCGCAGCAGCGGCCCCTCGGGGACCCCGCGGGCCCGCGCGGCCGTCACGTACGGGCGGCGCAGCTCGTCGAGCAGGTTGTTGCGGATGATCCGCACCAGCCCCGCGACGCCGCCCGTGCCGATGACGATCATCGGGATCCACAAGTGGCCCAAGAGGTCCAGGAGCTTCCCGAGGTTCCACGACGCGTCGCACCACTCCGGCGAGCACAGTCCCGAGGGGACCGACCCGAACCAGGTCACGCTGAAGTAGATGAACACCAGCGCGATCAGGAAGTTCGGGGTGGCGAGGCCCAGGAAGCCCACGGTCGTCGCGGCGTAGTCGCCGACCGAGTGCTGCTTGACCGCCGAGTACACGCCGATCGGGAACGCCAGCGCCCACGTCACCAGCAGCGTGATGAGCGAGACCGCGATGGTCCAGCCCAGGCGCGGCGCGATGACCTGCGAGACGGGCTTCTCGTGCTCGAACGACATGCCGAGGTCGCCGTGCAGGACGATCTGCGTGAACCAGTGCCAGTACTGCTGGAGCAGGTTCCCGTCGAGGCCGTACCTGACGCGCAGGTTCTCGATGTCCTGCACCGTCAGGCCCTGCCCCTGCGCCGCGTAGCGGGACTGGAGCGCGGTCACGTAGTCGCCGGGCGGCAGGTTGATGATCACGAAGACCACCAGCGAGATCGCCAGCAGCGTCGCCGCCATGTAGAGCGCGCGGCGACCCAGGTATCGAAGCACGGTTGTCCCTCTGCCTGACTAGTTCTCGTCGATGTACCACTGCTCGGGCGCGGCCGGGCCGGGCGTCCCGTACGTGGGGTTCTCGGGCATGGCGCCGCCGGTGTTCTTGAGCCGGTTGGCGACCACGGCCCAGGCGCCCTGGCCGCGGACCGTGCCGATGGCGAGGAACTCCTCCTTGGCGATGGCGAGGATCTGCTTGAAGATCTCGTCGCGGGCGGCCTCGTCGGGCTCGGCCTTGAACTGGTCGTAGAGGTCCCACTGCTCGGTGATGAACGCGGGCGGCTCCTCCACGAGCGGGTCCTGCGTGGCGCCGCTGGTGTACAGCTCGGACCACTGGCGGCCGAAGAACGCGCCGCCGCCGGGCCCGGCGGCCATGTACCAGTAGACGGAGGTGGTCTCGTCGATGTTGCCGCCGTCGCCGGTCCACACGGTCAGGTCGAAGTCGCTCTCGTTGACGAGGACCTGCCAGTTCTCGCGGGGCTGGCTGCCGATGTGGAGCTGGACGCCGACCTCGGCCCAGGTGTCGACGATCATGTCGAGGGCGTTGATCCAGATGGTGCCCAGGAGCGCGTCGTCGGCGACCGCGGCGGTGAATTCGAGGCGGGTGCCGTCGGCGGCGGTGCGCACGCCGTCGGCGCCGAGCGCGTACCCGGCGTCGTCGAGGATCTGGTTCGCGGTGTCGGGGTCGTATTCGAGGTACTGGGTGTCGAACGCCTCGTCGTAGAAGCGGGACTCGGGCCGGGGGGCGGCCTGGGCGGGCTCGCCGACGCGGTTCCAGAGGACGTCGATGAGCTCCTGGCGGTTGATCGCGTGCGACATGGCGATGCGGAACTGCTTGTCCTTGAAGATCGCGCGCAGCGCCGGGTTCTGGTGGTTCATGTTGAACGCGAGGTTCATGTCGCTGGAGTAGGTCGATTCGAGGTCGACGACGGTGTAGTCGCCGTTGCCCTCGTTGTCGACCGCGTCGGCGCGGTGGGCGTTGTCGTTGAAGTGGCGCGAGTGGAAGTCGTAGTCGCCGTTGATCGCGTGGGCGAACATGGTCTCGACGTCGGCGATGATGTTGTAGCGGACCTCGTCGAGGTACGGCAGCTGGCTGCCCTCCTCGTCTACCTTCCAGTAGTACGGGTTGCGCTCGAAGAGGGCGTAGTCGGCGTCGGAGATCGGCTTCTTGCAGATCCACGGGAGGAGGGTGGGGAGGTCGGGGTTCTCCCACATGAAGTTCCAGAGGTTGCCCTTGGAGGTGAAGCGGGCGACCCAGCCGTCGAAGCCCTCGTCGATCGCCTCTTGGTCGGCGTTCGGGTTGAAGTCGAGGTGGAACTGCTCCAGGTAGTGGCGGGGGTACATGGTGAAGCGCTGGCCGGAGGTGCCGGCGGCCATGTCGTCGCGGAAGAGGGGCTTGGGCGAGTTGAACCTGACGATGAAGGTGTAGTCGTCGACGATCTCCAGTTCGGCGGGGGTGCCGTCGATGGAGGCGAGTTCACTCGGGAAGCCTTGGGTGAGTTCGGGGTTGGAGGCGACGTTGACGAAGGCGAACTCGACGTCGGCGGTGGTGAGCGGCTCGCCGTCGGACCACTTGACGCCTTCGCGGAGGACGATCGTGAACTCGGTGGCGTCGGCGTTCGGTTCGAGGCTCACGGCGATGTTGGGGCGGATCTCGGTCCAGTCGCGGGAGCGTTCGAGGAGGTGGCCGTCGTTGATGGTGCGCCACAGCCAGGGGCCGTCGGCGGCGCCGGTGACGGCGGTGGTCCAGGTGCCGCCGTAGGCGCCGGAGGATTCGGCGGGGGTAATGACGAGGGGCTCCTTGGGGAGGCGCTCCTCGACGGGCGGGAGGTCGCCCGCCTCTACCCGCTCGGCGAGCATGGGGGCTTCGGGGCCTTTGTCGCCGCCGCCTTCGGCGGAGTCGTTCTCGGTGGAGAAGAAGCTGCATCCGGCGGCGGAGGCGGTGATCGCGGCGCCGCTCGCGGGGACGAGGCTGCGGCGGGTGAGAGCGGGGTGCCACTGGAGGGCGGACCGCTGGGAGGGGTTGCGGGGCTGCTGAGTGCTCATCGTCGAGCGCTCCTTCCGTGGTCGCGCAGTGCACATGAAGGGGTCCGCCGGAGCCCTGCACGACTCCGCGGCGTACCGAAACTGTTGGGGGATTTCCGGAACAGATTCGAAAACTTTCGGTAATAGGCGTGAGCGTACGGCACCGCCAAAACAGCGTCAAGGCTGGTAAGTCGCCGCAAAGGTCACGATCGAGTCACGATTGGCAATCGCATTCCGCCTCGGCGGCACTGAACAGTTTCGGAAGTTTCAGGATTCGGCTCACGCTTGCCGCCAGTGACGAGGATCGATGCCCTATTCGGCGCGGCGCGGCGGCAGGCCCCTCCGGTACCCCTCCCAGAGGGAGCGCATGACGAAGATCTTCTCGTCGAGCTCGTCGTCGGCCGAGAGCGCGCGGCCGGAGTAGGGGGCCTGGAGGCGCCAGGGCCGCTGCGACGGGTCGCTGACGTAGACGACCGGGACGGTGCGCCCGGCGCGGCGCTCGGCGCGGATGTCCGCGACCTCGGTCCACGCGGCATAGCGTTCTGACTTCGCTTGCGGGCCTTGGGATTCGAGCGGGTGGATGCCGCGCTCGTCGAGGACCACGCCGTGGCGGCGGGCCCCGGCGTACGCGACCGCGAGGGCCACCGCGGCGGCGACGAGCACGAGGCCGCCGAGGGTGAGGTGGGACCAGTGGCCCGCGGCGAGCATGTACCCGACGGCGGGCACGAGCGCGACCAGCGCGGAGACGCCGCCGAGGAAGAGGGCGCGGCCGATGACCTGTCGCGTCGTCGGACGGAATGTGATCTTGACGGCCACACTCACCCCCACCAGGCTCGTTCCGCTGCCGATGACCTGATCGTGCCACGCGCGGCGCGCACGTCAAGCGACAATCGGACAGAAACCGGACCGGCACTGTGCGGGCCCCGCGCCCGCGTGTGTCAATCTGGACGCATGACGTCCGCAGACTCCCCGCTCCCGACCCGCCGCCTGCGCGTCCGCCGCTCCGCGGCGATCACCGGCGCGGCCTTCGTCGCGTGGCTGACCGTGGCCCCGCTGTCCCTGTCGCTCATCGTGGAGCAGCCGCTGTGGAGCCCGGTCTCGGTCGTCCTCGGCGTCGTCCTCCTCTTCGTGCCCCTCGGGATCTCCATGTGGGCGTGGCGCGCCGGCGTGGACGTCACCACCGACGGCATCGCGGTGCGCGGCATGTTCTCCACCCGCGAGATCCCCTGGCAGCAGATCGACGGCTTCGCCACCGGCAACGAGGGCGTGCAGGCCATACTCGCGGACCAGTCCCAGGTCAGACTCGACCCCCTCCGCCCCGAGAACCTCCCCCAGGTCCTGGAGATCGGCGGCCAGGAGCTGCGCACCGACGCGCCGGACGAGCGCTAGTAGCCGTCCGAGACGACGTTCTCCAGAGGCTCGCCCGCTGCGAAGCGGCGGAGTTGAGGGCCGATCGGGGCGTAGGCGCGGTCGAGGGTGCCGTCGACCGAGGCGCCCGCGTGCGGGGTGATGAGGGCGCCGTCGAGGTCCCAGAGGGGGTGGCCCGGCGGGAGGGGCTCGGGGTCGACGACGTCGACCGCGCAGCGGAGGCGGCCGGAGGCGACTTCGGCGACGAGGGCGTCGGTGTCGACGATCGGGCCGCGGGCGGCGTTCACGAGGAGGGCGCCGTCCTTCATGCGGGACAGGAACTTCGCATCCACGAGGCCGCGGGTGGCGTCGGTGAGCGGGAGGATCAGGATGACGATGTCGAACTCCGGCAGGAGCGTGTCGATCGCCGCGATGGGGTGGACGCCGGGGCGCTCGCGCCGGGCGACCTTCTCGACCTCGACGCCGAGCGCGGTGAGCACCTCGGCGACCTTCTCGCCGATGTCGCCGGCGCCGACGATCAAGGCGCGCTTGCCGACCGCGGTGGTGGTCCACTCGACGCGCCATTCGTGGCGGGCCTGCTGGCGGGCGAACAGGTCGAAGCCCCGCATCGAGGCGATGACCGCGCCGACGGTCCATTCGGCGGTGACCCCGGTGTGGACGCCGCGCGCGTCGCACAGGGTCACGCCGGGCGGGACGACCGGGACCCAGACCTCGGCGCCCGCGCTGAGCAGCTGGATCGCCTTCAGGGACGTCATGTCCCGCAAGGGGGTCGTGACCTTCGACTGGGCGAGGAACGGCGGGACCCAGAACTCGACCGTCGCGGGGTCGGAAGGGTAGTCGGATCTCCCGTCGTAGACCTCGACGTCGACGTCCGCGGGGAGTTCGCCCAGGAGGGCGCGGCCTGCTTCGTGGGCGATCCAGACTTTCACAGGTCCCAAGCCTAGTCGGAGCAATCGCTTGCGCGAGGCGAGGCATAGAACGGCCCCCGGCTGGGGACCCCCGGGCGATGATTCGCGGGGAACGAGTGCTGTCGTGGACTGCCTATAAGGTTGTCGCCATGCGCAGGTTGCTCTCGGCCGCGGCGGCTGCCGCCGCCGCATTCACGCTCGCCTCGTGCTCCTTCGGCGAGCCGCCCGAGCCCGAGACCGGCGAGCCCCCGAACCTGCCGACCCCGTCGGGCGCGCCCGAGAGCCCGGCCACGTTCATGGACGTCGTCGCCGAGGGCCTCGACGTCCCCTGGGGCCTCGACTTCCTCCCCGACGGCACCGCGATCGTCGGCGAGCGCACCGGGCGGCTCCTCCAGATCCCGATCGCCGCCGACGGCACCGCGGGCGAGCCCGTCGAACTGCGCACCGTCGACGTCGACGACACCGGCGAAGGCGGCCTCCTCGGCATCGCCGTCTCCCCGAATTACGACGACGACCACGCCGTGTACGTCTACTACACGAGCGGCGACGACAACCGGATCGTCCGCGTCGACCCCACCAGCGACGCCGCACCCGAGCCGGTCCTCACTGGCATCCCCTCCTCCGACCACCACAACGGCGGCGCCCTCGAATTCGGCCCCGACGGGTTCCTCTACGCGGCCACCGGCGACGCCGGGGACGACGCCGCCGCGCAGGACCCGGACTCGTTGGGCGGCAAGATCCTCCGCATCACCACCGACGGAGCGCCCGCCGACGGCAACCCCGACCCGGCGTCCCCGGTCTACTCCCTCGGCCACCGCAACATCGAGGGCCTCGCCTGGAACGCCGCGGGCGAGCTGTACGCCACCGAGTTCGGCCAGGACATCGCCGACGAGGTCAACCGCATCGAGCCCGGCGCCAACTACGGCTGGCCGTACTACGAGGGCCCCGGCGGCGACCCGAAGTACACCGACCCGGTCCTGACCTGGGAGCCCTTCGAGGGCTCCTGCGCCGGGGCCGTGTTCCTGGAGGACTCGCTCGTCACCGCGTGCCTGCGCGGCCAGCGCCTGTGGATCGCCCGGTTCGACTCGTCCGGCGCGGTCGCGGGCGAGCCGCAAGCGGCCGTCGTCAGCGAGTTCGGTCGACTACGATCGGTCGCCATGGGCCCCGACGGGATGCTGTGGGTGACCACCTCGAACCGCGACGGCCGCTGCGTCGAGGAGCGGGGCTGCACCGCGAACGAGGCCGACGACCGCATCATCCGCTTCTCCACCAGCTACGCCGCACAAGGAAGGGTATAGATGAACGACCGGTCCCCCGCCCTGCGCCGCCTTCGAGACACCGCGCGCCGTGCTGCACGGCGCGGGAGATCCGTGTGGCGCAAGGCGGCCGCGGGCTGGTCGAGGTTCAAGGACGCCCCGGCGACGCGGCGCGGCGCCGTGGTCGCGGCGGTGCTGGCGCTCGGGGTCGGGGCCGCAGCGGCGGGCCTGGCGCTGGTGGGCGGCACGAAGGCCGACATCGGGCCGTTCGACACGACCGTGTCGATCCACCCCGACGTCAGCGGCGAGACGAAGGTGAACATCCCGCCGCTGGGCGACATCATCTTCGACAGCCACGACGGGCCGATCGGCCTGGACCTGTCGCTCGACTCGATCGACCCGGTCGAGGCGCAGTACATCATGAACTCCCCCGACGGGTTCACGACCGCGTCGCAGAGCCTGGCCTCGGACGTCACGGACGCGGTGATCCGCGTGGCCGTGGAGGCGTTCGCGATCGTGACGCTGTGCGGGCTGCTGGTCGGCGCGCTCGCGTTCCGGAACATGCGGCGGGCGCTGCTCACCGGGGTCACCTCGCTGACGGTGACCGTGGCGCTCGTGGGGTGGGCGGCGGCGACGCTGCGCGCCGAGGCGGTCTCGCAGCCGCGGTACGAGGGCCTGCTCACTTACGCGCCCAGCGTGGTCGGCAGTGCGGAGAACATCGCGGAGAACTACGAGGAGTACGTCGGGGACCTCCAGCAGATCGTCACGAACATCTCCGGGTTCTACACGCTGGCGATGGACATGCCGCAGGTCGGCATCGAGGACGATTCGATCCGCATCCTGCACGTCTCGGACCTGCACTTGAACCCGAGCGCCTGGCATCTGATGGAGACCGTGGTCGGGCAGTTCGACATCGACGCGGTCGCCGACACCGGGGACATGAACGACTGGGGCTCCGAGCAGGAGGCCGACATCTTCTCGCGCGGTGTGGAGCAGATCGACGCGCCGTACGTGTTCGTGAAGGGCAACCACGACTCGGCGACGACGGTGGCGGCGCTCGCGGCGTACGACAACGTGGTGATCCTCGACGGCGAGGTGCGGGAGATCGCGGGGCTCCGGTTCGCCGGGGTCGCGGACCCGCAGTTCACGCCCGACAAGGGCAATCTGCCCGACAAGGCGTACGTGCAGCAGATGCTCACCGAGTCCGGGGAGCGGCTGGCGAGCTCGATCGAGGAGGCGGGCGGCGCCGACGTGGCGATGGTCCACGAGCCGCCGATGGCCGAGCCGCTGGCCGGGGTGGTGCCGCTGGTGCTGGCCGGGCACATGCACGAGCGGTCGGTGTCGGACCTCGGCGAGGGCACGTCGCTCATGGTCGAGGGGTCCACGGGCGCGGGCGGTCTGCGGCACTTCACGTCGTCGTCCACGGGCAAGATGGAGATGGACATCCTGTACTTCGACCCGGACACGAAGGCGCTCACCGCGTACGACTCGATCTCGGTCGGCGCCGGGGACACCACGGACGTGACGCTGGACCGGACGGTGATCCCCACGGACGAGCAGGTCGACGAAGTCGAGATCCAGAACGGCGCGGAGTCGACCGCACCGCAAGAGGATTAGTGTTTTCTGTTCATGTTCTGTCGACCTTGAGCTGTTCTTGAGTTAACCCAGAGTTCAAAATCAGTTTGCGCGGTTTGACTCATTGCGTTCCCGAATGACAAGGAGCGCCAATGACCGGACCCGACGCCGGACACCTGCGCCGCACTGCGAGCGCGCTGCACTCGTTCAACCGCTTCGAGATCAAGTACCTGCTGTCGTACGACGAGGTGCCGCGGCTCCGCGAGGAGCTGGCCGCCCGCATGGAGGCCGACCCGTTCACCGTGCGCGGCGGCTACCCGGTCGCGAGCCTGTACTACGACTCCGCTTCGCTGCGGTACTACTGGGAGAAGATCGAGGGCCTGCGGTTCCGCCGCAAGGTCCGGGTTCGCGCGTACGGCGAGCGGCACGAACTGACCGACGAGACGCCGGTCTACATCGAGATCAAGCAGCGGGTCAACCGGGTCACGCAGAAGCGGCGCGTGAAGGTGCCGTACCTGCTGGCGCGCAAGCTGTGCGACGAGGCGGTCCTCATCGACCACCTGCCGGAGCAGCGGCCGTTCCTCGAAGAGGTCATGGGCCTGGTCGAGGGGCACGGACTGCGGCCCACCGCGATCACCGCGTACAGCCGCGAGGCGTACCTCGGCTCCGACGCGGACCTGGGGCTGCGCGTGACGATCGACCACCGGGTGCGGGGGCGCGACCGCGACTTCCACCTGGGCGCCGAGGTCGAGAACCGGCTCATCATCCCGCCGCACAAGGCGATCGTGGAGGTCAAGGCCAACGAGCGGGTCCCGTACTGGGTCACCGACATGGCCGCGCGCCTCGGGATGTCCGTCGTGCGGATCTCCAAGTACTGCCAGAGCATCGAGGCGCACGGCATGGCCCCGCGCTCGGTCTTCCACGTCCCCACCGAGGACGACTACTCGGTCCATTCCAAGAACGAAGCCTCGGCTTCCGTCTAGCCCGAATCAGAAAGCGACCATGGACTTCCTTACCGGATTCAACGACCTCTCGGCCGAGTTCAGCGTGGCGGACATCGCCATCTCGCTGACGCTCTCCTTCATCCTGAGCTGCGTGATCGGGCTCGTCTACCGGTGGACGCACCGGAACGTCTCGTACAGCCAGTCGTACGTGCAGACCCTCATCGTCATGGGGATGATCATCGCGGTGATCATGCTGATCGTCGGCTCGAACGTGGCGCGGGCCTTCGCGCTCGTCGGCGCGCTGTCGATCATCAGATTCCGCAACGCGCTCAAGGAGACCCGCGACGTCGGGTACATCTTCCTGGTGATGGGCGTGGGCATGGCCTGCGGCACCAGGTTCTACCTGCTCGCGATCATCGCGACGGTCGTGGTGTGCCTGGTGCTGGTGCTCATGTACCGGTTCAACTGGTTCGCGCACAACGTGCAGCGCCAGGTCGTTAAGGTCCACGTGCCGACCGACGAGGACTACGCCGACCGCATCGACGACGTGCTCATCCGCAACACCGACGAGTACGAGCAGGTCAGCATCGAGACGATCCGCGGCGGCGCCTTGCTGGAGTACACGTACACGGTGCGCCTGAAGAAGGCCAAGAACGCCGCGGGGCTCCTCGGCGAGCTGCGCGAGGTGACCTCGGGCCAGCAGGTGACCGTGCTGACCGGTTACGACCAGACGGACCTCTAGCCGTGGCCGGCAGGAAGCTGCGCCACCGCATCCCGGTGAGCCTCAGGCACTACTGGAAGCTCATCGCGGGCTCGGTCGGGCTGATCGCGGTGCTCACGCTGGTGGTGGGGACCGTGCGCGCGACGGCCCTGGTGTACTCCGACGCCAACGAGGGCTTCGTGGTCACCAACGACATCCAGGGCACCGTGGACCTGTTCGACACCTCGGTGGCGCACGAGATCAGCCTGTCGTACAGCGACGCGGACTACGACGACATGGTCGAGGAGTTCGAGGACTCCGGCCAGAAGGGCTGGATCAAGGCCGACATCACGATCGACGGCGTCACCATCTCCGACGTGGGGATCCGCTTGAAGGGCAACTCGACGCTGTCGGCGCTCGGCGGCGGCATGTCGATGGGCGGCGGCGAGGACGGCGGGGGCTTCCCCGGCGGCGGCGAGATGCCCGAGGGGATGGAGCTGCCGGAGGGCATGGAGATGCCCGAAGGCATGGAGTTCCCCGGCGGCGGCGAAGGGGGCGCTGGAGGCATGGGGGGTTCGACGCTGAGCTTCGACGACCCCGAGGGCCTGCCGTGGCTCGTGGACTTCTCGAAGTACGTCGACGGGCAGGTCTACCAGGGGAACAAGGAGATCAGCCTGCGTGTAGACTCCGCGATGGGCGGGGCCGCCGAAGGCACCTCGCTCAACGAGGCCGTGACCTTGGAGCTGCTCGAAGCGAGCGGCCAGTCCTCGTACGACTGGACCTACTCGACGGTGTCGGTCAACGGCGGCGAGGCGGTCACCCGCCGGGTCGTCGACATCATGGACGTGACCTGGGCCGAAGACGAGTACGGGGAGAACGCCGGGGTGCTGTACAAGGCCCTGTCGACCGGCTCGTTCACGTACCAGGGCGCCGACCCCGACGAGTACGAGGACGACTTCAAGCAGCTGAGCATGGAGGGCTCGTACGACGCGCAGCCGATCATCGACTTCCTGGAGTGGATGAGCGAGGCCGACGACGCGACGTTCGACGCCGAGCTGGGCGACTGGGTCGACGTCGAGTCCTTCGCGGACTACACGGCCTTCCAGAACCTCGTGACCAACGGCGACGACATGTCGGGGCCGGGCCAGAACTACTACCTCTGGTACGACTTCGGCACCGGGCTCATCTCCATCCTGACCTGGGACGTCGACCTGACGCTCCAGAGCGCCGACCTCGCGCCGGACGAGAACGCGTCGATCGGCGGCGGTGGCGGCATGGGCGGCTTCGGCGGCGAGATGCCCGAGGGCATGGAGCTCCCGGAGGGCATGGAGATGCCCGGCGGCGGCGAGGACGGCGAAGGCGGCGGCTTCACCATGGGCGGCAACGAGTTGAAGGAGCGGTTCCTCGCGTCGGAGGCGTTCCAGGACGAGTACGACGCCGCCTACCAGGAGCTGTACGACGCGCTGTACGCGTCGGGAGCGGCGCTGAAGGCGGTCGAGACCGCGCAGGCGGCGGCCGAGCTGAGCGGCGGCGACGCGGCCGCTTCGGCGGAGTCGCTGACGTCGTTCGTCCAGCAGCGCACGGACTTCCTCGCGGAAGCACTGGCGCAGTAGAACTGGGAAAGCCCCCGGTCTCGGCGCCGCTTGCAAGCCGTGAATTTGCACAGAGGCGCGGCACCGGGGGCGTTTCGCTTGCGGCTCAGCCGGTGAGGGCCGGGCCGAGGACGATGGCCGCCACCGTGAAGTAGATGAGCAGACCGGTGGCGTCGCACAGGGTCGAGACCATCGGGGCCGAGACGAGGGCCGGGTCGATGCCCACTTTCTTGGCCAGCAGCGGCAGCAGCGAGCCGACGAACGTGGACCACGTGCAGATCACCAGCAGGGTGATCCCGATGATGAGCCCGATGTCCCAGCCGTACACGAAGCCGACGACGGGTCCGCCGACGAGCGCGAGCAGCGCGCCGAGGACGAAGCCCACGCGCGACTCGCGCCAGGTGATGCGGAAGGCGTCGGAGAAGCGGACCTCGCCGACGGCCATGGCGCGGATGATCGTCACCGACGCCTGCGACCCGGAGTTCCCGCCGGTGCCGGTGAGCAGCGAGATGAAGACCGCGAGGACGGTGACGTTCGCCAGGTACGTCTCGTAGTAGTTGAGCACGGTCACGGTGAGCGAGGCCGAGACGGCGAGGACGAGCAGCCACACGGCGCGCTTGCGCGCCAGCATGAACACGCCCGCCGACAGGTACGGCCGGTCCAGCGGCTCGGCGCCGGCGCTGCGGGCGACGTCCTCGGTGTCCTCGGCTTCGAGGACCTCCATGGCGTCGTCCCAGGTGATGAGGCCGACGAGGCGGTCCTCGTGGTCGACGACCGGGAGCGCGTTGAGGTTGGCCTCCTGGATGAGGCGCGCGGCCTCCTCCTGGTCGGTGTCGGTGGCGACCTGGTAGTGCTCGCTGGCGATGAGGTCGGCGACCTCGGTGTCGGGGTCGGCGCTGACGAGGTCGGCGAGGGTGACGGTGCCGAGGAGCTTGCGGTGCCCGTCGGTCACCGGCAGCACGTCGAGGTGCCGGGGCCGCTCGCGCAGGTGCCGGATGCGCTCGATCGCGGCGGCGGCGGTCATCGACGCGCGCAGCGACACGTAGTCGGGCGTCATGATGCGCCCGGCGGACTCGGAGTCGTACCCGAGGAGCTGGGCGGTCTGGCGCCGGTCGGCGGCGCTCAGCTGCGACTGGAAGCGGGTCGCGACCTTCGCGGGCATCTCGTCGAAGAGCTTGGCCCGGTCGTCGGCCTCCATGGATTCGAGCAGCTCGCGCACGAAGTCGGTCTTGAGGCCGTCGATGAGCTCCTGCTGGTGGACCGGGTCGAGCTCCTCGAAGACGGCGAGCGCGCGGTCCTTGGGGAGCAGGCGGAACCTGAGCGCCTGGTCGGCCAGGTCCATGCGGGGGAGCTCTTCGACGAGCTCGACGGTCGAGAAGTCGGCGAGTTCGAGCCGGAGTGCGGCGAGTTCATCGACCGCCGCGGGCGAAATGGGCTGAATGGTCGTCGCCATGCGTCAGCCACCTCCTAACACGAGGAAAGGGCCGTGCCTCTCGACGCGTCAGCAGAAAACGCAGGTCAGGCCGCCCGCTTCACGATAAGAGGGCGCGAGGCACGGTGAAAGCAAAATGGGAAGAACGCGGTCGTATCTCGACTAGATCCGGGGTCGTCGCCCATGGCCCTCACCTCCTCGGGTCGCAGTGCACCTGACCGCTCCAGGATACCCATCCTCTGTGAACAACGTCGCTCTCCGGGGTACCCGAAGACTCGCAGCTCACACTGGAATCAAACGGACAGTGAACGCGAAAAGGCCGGGCGTGTCGCCCGGCCTTTCGCTGTGGTGGACTAGCTCAGCTTGTCCAGGATGATCTGGCGGACGGTGCCCGCGTCGGCCTGGCCCTTGGTGGCCTTCATGACCGCGCCGATGAGGACGCCCGCGGCGGCGTGGGTGCCGCCGCGGATCTTGTCGGCGACGGCCGGGTTCGCGGCGATGGCCTCGTCGACGGCCGCTTCGAGCGCGCCCGTGTCGGAGACGACCTCCAGGCCGCGCTTGGCGGCGACGTCGGCCGGGGAGCCCTCGCCGGCGAGGACGCCGTCGATGACCTGGCGGGCGAGCTTGTCGTTCAGGCGCCCGTCGTCGACCATGCCCTGGAGCTCGGCGACCTGCGCGGGCGTGATCGCGAGCGCGGCCAGCTCCTCGCCGGACTCGTTGGCGCGGCGGGAGAGTTCGCCGAGCCACCACTTGACGGCCCCCGAGGGGGTCGTGCCGGCGGCCACGGTCGCCTCGATGAGCTCGACGGCGTCGGCGTTGACGACCGACTGCATGTCCTTGTCCCCCAGGGACCATTCGGCCTGGAGGCGCTCGCGGCGCTTGCGCGGGAGCTCCGGCAGGGAGGCGCGCAGCTCCTCGACCCATTCGCGGGACGGCTCCATGACGGCGAGGTCGGGCTCCGGGAAGTACCGGTAGTCCGTGGCCTCCTCTTTGGAGCGGCCGGGGCTGGTCTCGCCGGTGGCCTCGTGGAAGTGGCGGGTCTCCTGGAAGATCCGCTCCCCCGCGTCGAGGAGCGCGGACTGGCGGCGCACCTCGTAGCGGACGGCGCGCTCGACCGAGCGCAGGGAGTTGACGTTCTTCGTCTCGGTGCGGGTGCCCCACTCCTCGCCGGGCCTGTTCAGCGAGAGGTTGACGTCGCAGCGGAGGGACCCCTGCTCCATGCGGACGTCGGAGACGCCGAGGGAGCGCACGATGTCGCGCAGCTCGGCGGTGTAGGCGCGGGCGACCTCGGGGGCGAGGGCGCCGGTGCCCGGGACGGGGCGGGTGACGATCTCCACGAGGGGGATCCCGGCACGGTTGTAGTCCACGAGGGACTCGGTGGCGCCGTGGATGCGGCCGGTCGTGCCGCCCACGTGGAGGGTCTTGCCGGTGTCCTCTTCGAGGTGGACGCGCTCGATCTCGACGCGGTGGACCTCGCCGTCGACGACGACGTCGACGTAGCCGTCCTCGCAGAGCGGCTCCTCGTACTGGGAGGTCTGGAAGTTCTTCGGCATGTCCGGGTAGAAGTAGTTCTTCCGGGCGAAGCGGGTCCAGGACGCGATGGTGCAGTTGAGCGCCAGGCCGATCTTGATGGTGGCCTCGACGGCGGCCCGGTTGGCGACCGGGAGGGCGCCGGGGAGGGCCAGGCAGACGGGGCAGACCTGGGTGTTGGGCTCGGCGCCGAACGTCGTGGCGCAGCCGCAGAACATCTTGGTCTTCGTGTCGAGCTCGATGTGGGTTTCGAGTCCGAGGACGGGCTCGTAGGTCGCCACGGCCTGCTCGAAGGTGTTCAACTTCGTCATGTTCGCTTACTTCCCTTCGAGTTCGGGCGCGGTGTCGGCGAGCAGGACGTCCTGGGTGGACTCCAGGGCGGCCGCCACGCGGTAGGTGATGTCGTCGCCCAGGACCGGGCCCATGACCTGGAGGCCCACGGGCATGCCCTCGGAGAGGCCGACGGGGACGGAGACGCCGGGGCCGCCGTACATGTTCGTCGGGATCGTGTAGAGGTCGGCGAGGTACATCTGGTACGGGTCGCCGGTGCGGGCGCCGAACTCGAACGCGACGAACGGCGTGGTCGGGCTGATGATCGCGTCGACCTGCGTGAACGCCTTCTCGAAGTCCTGCTTGATGAGCGTGCGGACCTTCTGGGCCTTGCCGTAGAACGCGTCGACGTACCCGGCGCTGAGCGCGTAGGTGCCGAGGATGATGCGGCGCTTGACCTCCGGGCCGAAGCCCGCTTCGCGGGTGAGGCTCATGACCTCTTCGAGCGAGTGCTTGCCGTCGTCCCCGGCGCGCAGGCCGTAGCGGACGCCGTCGTAGCGGGCGAGGTTCGAGGAGGCCTCGGAGGGGGCGATGAGGTAGTACGTCGGCAGCGCGTACGCGAACGACGGGCAGGAGACCTCGACGATCTCGGCGCCGAGCTTCGCGAGCTGGTCGACGGACTGGCGGAACGCGTCGACGACGCCCTGCTCGGCGTCGTCGTAGGTCGACTCGAACTCGCGGACCACGCCGAGCTTGACACCGGTGAGGTCGCCGTTCGCCCCGGTCTTGGCGGCCTCGACGACGGGCGGGACGGGCGCGTCGATGGAGGTCGAGTCGCGCGGGTCGTACCCGGAGATGACCTCGTGGAGGAGCGCGGCGTCGAGTGCGTTGCGGGACACCGGGCCCGGCGTGTCGAGCGACGAGGAGAAGGCGATGAGCCCGTAGCGGGAGTTGCCGCCGTAGGTGGGCTTGGCACCGAAGGTGCCGGTGACGGCGCCGGGCTGGCGGATCGAGCCGCCGGTGTCGGTGCCGATGGCGAGCGGGGCCATCTTCGCGGCGACCGCGGCGGCGGACCCGCCGCCGGAGCCGCCGGGGATGCGGCCGGTGTCCCACGGGTTCAGGGTCTTGAAGTACGCGGAGTACTCGGTGGAGGAGCCCATGGCGAACTCGTCCATGTTCGTCTTGCCGAGGATCGGCATCTTCGCTGCCTTGATGCGCTCGACGATCGTCGCGTCGTAGGGCGGGATCCAGCCTTCGAGGATCTTGGAGGCCGCGGTGGTCGGGAGGCCCTTGGTGACCACGACGTCCTTGATCGCGATCGGCACGCCCGCGAGCGGGCCGACGGTCTCGCCGGCGGCGATCGCGGCGTCGACCTCGGCCGCGGTGGCGAGCGCGCCGTCGCGGTCGACGTGCAGGAACGCCTTGATCGTGCCGTCCACGGCGGCGATGCGGTCGAGGAACGCGGTGGTGGCCTCGACGGAGGTGAGGCGGCCCTCGCGGATGTCCGCGGCCAGTTCGGCGGCGGTCTTGTCGATGATGCGGCTCATCTAAGCCTCCTCGTCCAGGATGCGCGGGACGCGGAAGCGGTCCTCGGCGGTGTCGGGGCCGCCCGCGAGGACGGCGTCGCGGGGCAGGGACGGCTGGGGCTGGTCTTCCCGGAACACGTTCACCAGCGGCACCGCGTGCGAGGTCGGCTGGACGCCGTCCGTGTCCACTTCGGCGAGCGTCTTCATCGACTGGAGGATGACGTCGAGCTGTCCGGCGAAGGCGTCGAGCTCGTCATCGGTGACCTCAAGGCGGGCCAGCCGCGCCAGGTGCGCGACTTCCTCGCGTGAAATCGTACTCACGACAGGTGTTTCCTAACGGTTACTAGCTGCGGGAAGACCAGTCGAGTCTAGGCCGTGCGCGGCGGCGGCCCGAGGCGGGCACGGCCGGGGCGCGGACGGGTCATAGCTGCGCGGACGGTCCGGTGCCGCGGAGTGTGACGGACGGGTCGCGGGAACGGTTTGTCACAGATAGAGCGGGGTGGATACGACCCCCTAGCCACGGCGAATGTGACGTGATACTCTTTCGGCACTGGTTCGGAACGGGTTTCCTGGTTTCCTTTCTGTTTCCTTGCTAAGAACGAGTCGGTGGGTGTTCCGACTTGTGGTGGTGTTCTCGGACCAGTACGGGCCCCGGGCTTTCGCTCGGGGCCCATTTCTGTATGTCCTACAACGGGTTCCCGACCGCGGCCAGATTGCCGTCGCGGTGCTCGGGCTCGCCGTGCCAGGCCCGCCAGAGCGCCGCGTAGTGGCCGTCGAGCGCGATGAGCTCGTCGTGGTTCCCCAGCTCGGCGACGCGGCCGTCCTCGACGACGGCGATCCGGTCGGCGTCGTGCGCAGTGTGCAGCCGGTGCGCGATGGCGATCACGGTGCGGCCCTCCAGGACCGCGGCCAGAGCGCGCTCGGTGTCGCGGGCGGCCCGCGGGTCGAGCATCGCGGTGGCCTCGTCGAGGATCACCACATCGGGGTCGGCGAGGATGATGCGCGCCAGCGCGATCTGCTGCGCCGACGCGGCGTCGAGCTCGCGGGCCTTGCCGCCCAGCGCCGTGTCGAGGCCCTCGGGCAGGTCGAAGGCCCAGTCGGCGCCGACGGCGGCGAGCGCGTCGTGCAGTTCCTGGTCGGCGGCGTCGGCCTTCGCGAGGATGAGGTTGTCGCGCAGGGAGGCCGTGAAGACGTGGTGCTCCTGGGTGACGAGGGTGACGCGGCGGCGGCGCTCGTCGAGCGGGAGCGCGGCGACGTCGACGCCGCCGATGGCGGCGCGGCCTTCGCGGGGCGTGTCCGAGCCGGAGATGAGCCGCGCGAGCGTGGACTTCCCGGCGCCGGAGGGCCCGACGACGGCGAGGCGCTGGCCTGCGGGGACGCTGAGGGTGACGCCGTGGAGGACGTCGCGGGTGCCGGACGGGTAGGCGTAGCGGACGTCGATGAGGTCGACGGTGCCGTCGACGGGCCGCTCAGTGGTGGCGCCCGCTTCGGTGTCCTCGGCTTCGGCGACGCCTTCGATGCGGGACATGGCGGCGAAGCCGCGCTGGACCTTCTCGACCCACATGAGGATGTGGTCGATCGGGAACATGATCTGGCGGGTGAGGACCGCGCAGGACGCGACGGTGCCGAGGGTGACGGCGCCGTCGAAGTAGAGCGCGCCGCCGACGAGGAGGACCGTGGCGGTGGGGAGGGCGTAGGCGCCGTCGAGGAACGGGAAGAACACGCTGCGCAGGAACAGGGTGTAGCGGGCGGCCTTCCAGTGGCGGGCGACCGTGGCGTCCCCGGCGCGGTCGCGCATCTCGCGCAGGCGGTAGGCCTCGGTGGTGCGGGCGCCGTCGGCGGAGGCGCCGATGGTGTCGCCGATGCCGGACTCGGCCTGGCGCTCGTTGAGGTAGCCGGTGCGGGCGCGCTTGAGGTACCAGCGGGTGCCGATGTACAGGGACGGGACGACGACGAGCATGCACAGGCCCAGGAGCGGGCTGGCCCAGAGCATCGCGCTGAAGAACACGATCACCTTGAGGACCGAGACGATGATCTGCGGGAGGCCGTCGCGGAACAGGACCCCGGCTTCGGGGACGTCGGCGGAGGAGCGGGTCATGAGGTCGCCGGAGCCGGCCTGCTCGACGACGGGCATCGGCAGGCGCAGGGCGCGGTCGACGAACTCGACGCGCATGCGCGCGGAGAGCTTCTCGCCGAGGCGGTGGGACACGAACGTGCCGAGCCAGGTGAAGGCGACGACGGCGACGATGGAGGCGATGAGGCCGAGCGCGAGCCGGTCGATGGCGCCGGTGCCCTCTCCGGCGGTGAGCCGGTCGAGCATCTCGCCGAGGAGGAGCGGCGCGACGGCGGCGGCGACCGCGGCGACGAGGTGGAGGCCGACCGCGGCGGCGGCGCGGCGCTTCTCGGACAGGAGCAACCGCAGGAAGGCGCGGCGGACCGCGGGGGTGTCGGCGACGGGCAGCTGGCCGGCGGCGGGGCGTTCGGGCGCCGTGGTGGTCATGCTTCCTCCCGGGAGACGAGTGCGCGGTAGTCGGGGTGCTCGGCGGCGAGTTCGTGGTGCGTGCCGGTGGCGGTGACCTTGCCGCCCTGGACGAACGCGACGCGGTCGGCGCGGCCGAGCCACAGCGGCGAGGTGGTGGCGACGGCGGTGGCGAGGCCCGAGCGGGTCTCGGCGAGGCGGTCGACGATGCGGGCCTCGGTGTGCGAGTCGACCGCGGAGGTCGGCTCGTGGAGCAGCAGCGCCTCGGGGGCGGCGGCGACGGCGCGGGCGAGCCGGAGGCGCTGGCGCTGGCCGCCGGAAAGCGTGCGGGCCTGGTTGTCGAGCTCGGTGTCGAGGCCGTGCGGGAGGGACTCGACGACGTCGGCGGCGGAGGCCGCTTCGATGGCGAGATCGACGCGGTCGCGGCCGTCGCGGGCGCCGATCGCGGCGGCGAGGGTGCCCGCGAACAGGTACGCGTCGTGGTCGGCGACGAGGACGCGGCGGTGCAGCTCGTCGCGGTCGAGCCCGGCGACGGGGACGTCGCCGAAGCGCGCCTCGGAGCGCTCGTAGCCGCCGAGGCGGTCGAAGACGCGGGCGACCTGCTCGGAGTCGGCGGAGGCGACGGCGAGGAGCTCACCGCCGCCCAAGGTGAGCCCGGACTCGGGGTCGTGGAGTTCGGCCCCGGCGGCGGGTCCGGGGAGGATCTCGGCGGGGGCGTCGCGTTCGGGGGTGTTGAGCAGCTCGCAGACCTTCCCGGCGGCGACGCGGCCTTCGATGATGCGGTAGGTGCAGCCGATGAGCCAGTGGACGGGCAGCAGCAGGGCGCTGGTGTACCCGAACGCGGCGACCATCTGGCCGGGCGTGAGGTCCCCGGAGGCGACCTGGCGGGCGGCGATCCAGATGACGACGCCGAGGAGGATCGCGGGGGTGCCTTCGCCGAGCGCGTTGAGCCACGCCTGCGGGGCGGCGACCTTGTACCCGGCCTCGCGCAGGGCCTCGGAGTCCTGGCGGTAGGAGGCGGTGAAGCGGGCCTCGCCGCCGATGCCGCGCAGGACCCGCAGGCCCGAGACGATGTCGGAGGCGCGGCCGGTGATGTCGCCGACGCGCTCGCGGTAGGCCTCCTGGCGGTCCTGGAGCTTGTTGAGGACCGGGCCGGTGACGAGGCCGACGACGAACACGCCGATGAAGATGGTGAGGCCCAGGGCGACCGAGGTGTTGAACAGGAGGACGCCGACGGCGATGAGGCCGATGACGCAGCCCGCGGTGGGCGAGAGCGAGTCGACGGCCCAGGAGATCCGGTTGATGTCGGTGGCGCCGACGGAGACGACCTCGCCGGTGGTGACCTTGCGGCGCAGCTCGTCGCCGAGGCGGTTCACCTTGCGGGTAGCGAGCTGGAGCGTGCGGTACGAGGCGTCCATGCGCCAGTAGACGGTGAGGCGGTGGGACCAGACGATCATCCCGGCGGTGGCGAACCCGGCGAGGACCATCCCGCCGGCCCAGAAGGCGAGGGCGCCCCAGTCGTGCTCGCGCAGGCCGTTGTCGACGGCGCCGGTGAGGAAGTACGGCAGGACCGGGAGCGAGCCGAGCGCGATGCCGGAGGTGATGAGCGCGGCGACGGCGAGGCCCTTGTTGCGGCTGGCGAGCCAGGCGAGGAGGCGCCACGGGGTGCGCGGAGGCTCGATGGGGTCGCCGCGCGAGCCGTCCGGGAGCAGGGGGTCGGCGAGCGGGTATTCGGGAGCACGGAGGAACCTCACTTGCCGAGCGTAAAGGGAGGGTCCGACAACCGGCAATCGATTAACGCCCGATGTGAGGTTTGACCTGCGAATTCGCCGGATATCAGGCGACCTGGGCGTATCCGAGGGGCGCTCGCGGACGATGCACTACGATTTCCGGGACATCTGGGGAGGACCGCCATTCACCGTCAGCGCGCGATCGGCCTGAAGCTGTTCACCGCCGCCGCGGTGTTCGCGTTCGGGTACCTCGCCTGGGTTGCGGCCCATCCGCTCTCGATCCTGCTCCTGGGGCACTGCCACGTCTCCGACCGGGCGTCCCTCGCGATAGCGCTCCTCATGTACGGCCTCGTGCTGGCCGTGCTGTCCCTGGTGTGGCGCAGCTGCCTGACGACCGTCCGCGAGGCCGCCTGGCTGGACGCGGGCGGCGGCGGGCCGGTGGCGCACCGGGAGTCCGCGGGGCCGGGCCGCCGCGGGACTGTCGCGCTCCAGTTCGGGGCCTGGGTCTGCGCCGGACGCGCACCGCCGCTACCGGCGTGAGACCAGCCTGCGCGCCGACGCACTGACCGTGCGGTTCTGCGGCGTGCCGTCCCGTTGCCGCACTCCCCGACTGGAGCCCATCGTGCCGACCCTGTATTCCGAGAACCACCTGCTGGAACCCGAGTGGACCGGCGAGCTGTGGGGCGCCGAGGGCCGCCCCGTGCTGCTGCTGACCGAGACCGGCGAGGACCGGTCCGCGTGGTGGCCGGTCGCCGCGCGCCTCGCCGCGTCGCACGCCGTGGCCGTGCTCGACCTGCCCGAAGGCGGCCGGATCGGCGACCGCGCCGAGACGCTCGCCCAGTTCGTCGCGGACATGGGCACCCGCGCGCCGGTCGTCGCGGCCTACGGGCGGGCGGCGATCATCGCCTCGCTGTTCGCGTGCCGGTACGTCGCCCACGGCGTGGCCGCGATCGAGCAGGCCCTCGATGCGCCCGCGGCGGACGAGGACACGGCCGCGGCCCTGGAGGAGATCACCGCGGGCCCGCGGAAGATCAAGTGCCGCTACGTGTCCGTGTTCGCGTCCGAGCCGCGTTCGGGCTACGCGGCGTGGCTCGCCGAGCGCATCCCCGGCGCCGTGTGCGCCGTGTACGGCACCGCGGGCCCGTACCCGCACCTCAGCGCCCCCGAGCGGTTCACGGACGAGGTGAGCGCACTGGCGTCCTGAGCGGGGAGGCGACCGTCCATTCGACACGGAGCGACGGTCCGGCAACGGTTACTTGGAGTTTTGTTTCACCAGAGTCCTTCTCAACGAAGAAAATCTTCGGTATGGTCTCAGTCACGATTCGAACCTCTACCCCCGACCGATCCCCGCTCCGTCCGCGGCGGCGAGCAGCGCCGCCGCAGGAATTCCGAAGGGACGCAATCGCATGACCCACCAAGAATCGCGAATCCCCCGCTCCCGCCGCTGGGTGCTCTCCCGGGCCCTCATGGTCGGCGGCGCAGTGGGCGCCGCCGCGGTCCCGTCCGTGTTCGCACTCCAGTCCGCGAGCGCCGCGACCTCGGTCGACATGGAGCTCGTGCTCGTGGCCGCGATGGTCGACCCCCAGAAGTCCGGCACCGGCACCACCCTCAACGCGGCGGCCTCGGTGAAGGCCGTCGAGCAGGCGCTCGACGCGAAGAACCACCTCGCGGCCTCCTTGGTGGACGGCCATTACGGCAGCTCCACCGTCACCGCGTACTCCGACTGGCAGAAGTCCCTCGGCTACTCCGGCCTCGACGCCAACGGCATCCCCGGCCCCACCTCGCTGACCCGCCTCGGCAGCGAGACCGGCCTGTACACCGTCACCCGCCAGGTCAGCATCGGGTCGAACTCGGACTCCTACGGCGGCAAGCGGGTCAACACCCGCACCAAGAACATGCTCGCCGCCGCCGACGGCAAGCTCTCCTGGAGCCTCGCACTGACGCAGGGCTCCTACACGACCGGCAACCCGTCCTCGGCGGGCACGCACGACGGCGGCGGCGTGGTCGACGTCAGCGTCAGCGGCATGTCCACGACGCAGCGCTGGCAGACGGTCAAGGCCCTCCGCGATGTCGGCTTCGCGGCCTGGCTGCGCACCCCCGAGCAGGGCTTCAGCTACCACATCCACGCGAACGCCATCGGCGACACCGACATGGTCGCCGTCGCGCGGGCGCAGGTCCACGACTACTTCTACGGCAAGAACGGGCTGGCGAGCCACGCCGCCGACAACACCCCCAGCGCCTACAAGGGTTCGTTCACCTGGTGGGAGCAGTACAAGCGGAGCTGACAACAGCTCGACATTGAAAGACCGGCGGGCGGGGCCACACAATGGCCCCGCCCGCCGCTTCGCGTGCTACTTGCCGGAGAAGCGGTCGATCCAGCTTGAGCCGGAGGAGGACTGCTGGCTGCGGCGGATGCCGACGATGTCGATGACGGTCTCGACGAGCTCTTCGGGGCTGTTGGTGGCGATGACGGCCCGCGGATGGAAGCTGGTGCGCGCGGTGACGCTGCCGCCGAAGATGATCGCCGGAGTCGGAATGCCGGCCTCGACCATGCGGTCGAGGAGGTTGGTTCCCGCGGCGTCGCCGTCGGGCTCGGCTTCGCGCCGCATGTCGGTGATCACCAGGTCGTACGACATGGCGCTGAGGGCCGCGACGGCGTGAGTGGTGGAGGACACGGTGTCGACCTTCAATCCGGCGGTCCTGAAGAGCCGGATGAGCGGCTCGTTCCACTCGTGGTGGTCGTCGACCCAGAGAATGCTGCCGCCGTTGAGGAGGTCTGCGGAGAGGGCCAGCCGGGTGGCCGCGCGCAGGCCGCGCTGGGAGTCTTCGGTGGACGGGCCGGGCCGGTATTGCGGCAGCGGCACCGCGCCGGGATAACCGGCCTGCGTGGCGGGGAGCGGCGGGGCGTAGTACGTGGTCGGCCGGGGCTCGGTGAGCGGGATCGGCGGCTCGTCGTTCTTCGGCTTGGCGCCGTTGTCGTTCGGTTCGTCGGCGGGCGGGGTGTTCATGGGGCGCAGGCGTACCGACTCGGTGGCCTCGTCGTCGGCGGCGGTGATCGGCGGCGGGGCGAAGTCGGGCGGCGGCGCGTAGCCGCCGGGCTGGACCGGGATCGGCGGCAAGGGGCCGTTCCAGTCGGGCTGGGGCAGGGCGGCGGGGCCGCGGGCGTAGGACTCCTCGATGGCCTGCTGGGCGAGTTCGACCGTGACCCAAGGGGTCTCGACCTTCGTCATGCGGGGCGCCTGCTGCGTGAATATGCGCTTGGCGACGGCCAGCGCGATGAAGCCGAACCCGATCCAGAGGAAGGCGGGCAGCACCTTGATCAGCTCGATCCAGATGGCTTCGCTCATGAATGGCTCCAAGAGAGGGGGGTACCGGGCCGGGCATCTCAACCTTAATCGGCCGAGGCGGCCCGTCCGGTACCCCCTTGGTACCTATCGGGTGAGTGCCTTGTACAGGGCGATCCACTTGTCCGGGTGGACGAGGCCGACCGGGGCGTCCTTGGCGATCCCGGCCTCGGCGCACGCGCGGGCGGCGGCGCGGGCGGGGACCGCCTGGCGCAGCGAGGCGGCGAGGGAGCCGCCGACGCCGGTGAAGCCGAGGGCGACCATGTCGCGGTAGTCGCGGAGGGCGCGGCGCGGCAGCAGCGGTTTCGGGCGGCGGGTCAGGTGGAGGACGGCGCCGTCGACGTTCGGGACGGGCCGGAACTGCTCGCGGCCGATGCGGATGCCCAGGGCGAGTTCGTGTTCGGGCCAGGCGTCGACGGCGAGCTTGGACCAGCGGCCGTAGTCGCCGGTGTGCTTGCGGGCGAACTCGCGCTGGACGAGGAGGCTCGCGCTGGTGAGCGCGGGCGCGTCCAGGCACCAGCGGACGATGTCGGTGGTGATCGCGAAGGGCACGTTGGCGATGACGCGGAACGGCTCGTGCGGCGGTTCGGCGTCGCGGAAGTCGCCGGTGCGGAGCCGGAAGCGGTCGAGGTGCCCGTAGCGGGACCGGAGGCGTTCGGCGAAGTGGGTGTCCTTCTCGTAGGCGAGGACGCGGCGGGCGCGGTCCAGGAGCGGGCCGGTGAGCATGCCGCCGCCGGGGCCGACCTCGACGACGAGGTCGTCAGGGCCGACGTCGGCGGTGAGGCGGTCCGCGAGGCGCGGGTCGGCCAGGAAGTTCTGGGACAGGCGCTTGCGGTTCGAGACGCGGGCGTAGGTGGAGCGCGGAGTACGGCTGCGGGACATGGGAGACCTCTGCGGAAGTAGTCGAATCAGGACGGTCGATTCGCCTAGACCGCGCAGTGGCGCAGCGGGTGCCGTCAGAGGGCACCGTCAAGGACCGGCCGGAGCCGGTGGAGGCGTGCGCGTGCGGGGCCTAGGCCGCCGCGCGGAGCCGCGTGAAGTACGGGCCGAACGCGGCGCACGCGTTGAGCCCGGGTGATCCCGACATGCGGGCCAGGCTACCGGAGGGTCCGGGAGCCGTCGAACCGTTTTTCGCCGCTGCGGATGGAACCGGTGTCGCCGGTCGAGTAGCGGCCGGGCACGTGGAGGCGGAGCACGGCCTCGCCGGCCCAGTCGGGGACCGAGGAGGGCCGGGACGCGGCGGCCATCGTGATGAACGCCAACGGGACGGTCCACAGCGCGGGCTGGGCGAGGAGGATCGACCAGGTGCCCGGCGGCAGGTCGAGGATCACCGAGGCGAGGGCCGCGCCGGTGGAGGAGGCGGCGCCGACGAGGAGCCCGGCGGTGGCGCCGGTCGCGGTGAGGCCGCGCCACCAGATGCCGAGGGTCAGGAGCGGGCAGAAGGTGGAGGCGGCGACCGCGAAGGCCCAGCCGACGAGCACGTTGATGTCGACGTCGGCGGCGGGCAGCGACAGCACGACCGCGAGCGCGGTCCCGACGAGGACTCCCATGCGCAGCTTGGAGAGCGAGCCGCCGAACAGGTCGTGCGAGAGGCCCCCGGCGAGCGCGAGGAGCAGCCCGGAGGACGTCGACAGGAACGCCGCGAACGCGCCCGCTGCGACGAGCGCGGTCAGGACCGCGCCGACGGTGCCCGGGGCTATGGCTTCGGGGACGAGGACGGGCACGACGTCGGTCTCCTCCGGGCTGGGCACGGCGATGCGCCCGAGGAGCCCGTAGACGATCGGGAAGAGGTAGAACAGGCTCAGCAGCACGATGACCGAGACGGCGACGCGGCGGGCCGCGCGGGCGCCCGCGACCGTGTGGAAGCGCATCACGACGTGCGGGAGTCCCATGGCGCCCAACGTGGTCGCCACGAGGACCGAGACGGTGGCGAGGAGCGAGTGGCCCGAGCCGTCGAGGTCCAGGAGCGGCCGGGCCCAGTCCGGGTCGGGTCCGTGCGCGGCCAGCGCGGCCTCGCGGCGGTCGGACCCGGCGAGGACGATGAGCACGACCGCCGGGCCCGCGATGAACGCGAGCTTCACGAGGTAGTGGAACGCCTGAACATACGTGGCCGAACGCATCCCGCCGACGGCGATCGTCGAGGAGACCACGAGCCCGGCGCCGAGGACGCCGATCCAGTACGGGATGCCGGAGACGAGTTCGAGGACCACACCGGCCGCTTTGAACTGCGGCAGCAGGTACAGCAGCATGATGACCAGGACCACGAGGCCGCACATGCGGCGGATGCGCGGCGAGCCGAGGCGGTACTCCGCGAAGTCGGGCACGGTGTAGGCGCCGCTGCGGCGCATGGGGCCGGCGACGAGGGCCGCGACGAGCACGTACCCGGCGGTGAAGCCCACGGCGTACCACATCGCGCCGACGCCGTTCTTCACGAGCAGGCCCGCGAGGCCGAGGACGGAAGCGGCCGAGACGTACTCCCCCGCGATGGCGAGGGCGTTCCATCCCGGCACGATCGAGCGGGAGGCGACCAGGAAGTCCGGTGTGGACCTTGCGGCGCGCACGCCCCACACGCCGATGACGACGCTGGCGACGAGCACCAGCGTGATCGAGGCGAGCCCGAGCATCAGGGGCCGCCCGGCGCGTGGTCGTCCTCGACGCGCTCGGCGCGGCGCACATGGACCGCGGCGAGCGTGAGCAAGACCGGGTAGGGCGCGAAGAACAGGACCGCCCAGCCGAGGCGGCCGGGCACGAGCGCGGCGGCCGCGAGCAGGACCGCGAGCGCGATCCCGAGCGCTGCGGCGGTGCGCACGGCGAGGCGGCGCTGGCGGCGCAGGGCGCGTTCTGCGGCTTCGAGGTCGATCGCGGAGGAGGGCATCCCGGGTCGCCCGGCGAGATGGCTGAGCCGCCCCATGGCGTCCGCCCCGCGCCGTTGCGCGAGGCGGGTCTGGGGGCTGGTGACTCGGACCCTCTGAATCACAGCGTTTACTCCGGTTCGGGGAAAGGCGAGCGAAGCGAGCCGGACGGGTGGGGCGACGGGTGCGGGCTCATGCGTCTCCGCGGACCGCTTGGAGGAGGCGCTCGCGCAGCAGCCTGGAGTGGCGGCGGCTCACGGGGACCTCGCCGGCGCCGGTGACGGCGACGAGGCCCGCGGTCGAGGTCACGCGCAGTTCGGTGATCGAGGCGAGGTTGACGAGGAAGGACCGGTGCGCGCGCACGAAACCGGCTGCGTCCCATACCTCTTCGAGATAGGTGAGGGACTGCCTGAGCAGGTGCGAGTGGCGCCCGGAGTGGAGCCGCACGTAGTCGCCGTGGGCTTCGGCGTAGGCGATGTCGTCGCGGCGGACGAAGACCGTCCGGCCTGCCAGCTCGACTTGGACGACGGCGAGGTCGTCGGCTTTGTCCCCCGCCGGGGCGGGGCCGGAGCGGCGGCGGCCGATGCGGGCGACGGCCTCGGCGAGGCGTTCGGGTCGGAAGGGCTTGAGCAGGTAGTCGACCGCGCCGAGGCCGAAGGCCTCGACCGCGTGGTTGTCGTAGGCGGTGACGAACACGATGGCCGGGGGGTGCGAGAGGCGCCGCAGGATGCGGGCGACGTCGATGCCGGTGAGGCCGGGCATGGCGATGTCGAGGAACGCGGCGTCGAAGGTGCCCTCGCCGAGGAGGCGCACGGCCTCGTCGCCTCCGGCGGCGCTCTGGACCTCGCCGACGCTGGGCTGCTCGGCGAGCTGCCCCGCGAGCTCGGCGCGGGTGGAGGACTCGTCTTCGACGACGAGGACTCGAAGTCCGGTACTCATCAGCGGTTACTCCGGTTCGGGGAGACGGGCAGAGCGAGCGGTCGGGTAGGGCGGGTGCGGGCTCATGCGTGGACTCCTCGGGCGTAGCGGGGGATTCTCACGGTGGCCTTGGTACCGGCGCCGGGGGCGGTGTCGAGCCAGAGGCCGTACTCGGGACCGTAGACGGCCCGCAGCCGCTTGTCCACGTTCGCGAGGCCGATGCGGCCCGAACCGGCGCGCGAGCCGGTCAGGATCGCTTTGGCGACATCGGGGTCCATGCCGTCGCCGTCGTCCTCGACCTCGATGACGCACAGCGGCCCCTCCGAGAAGCCGCGGACGGCGATGTGGCCGGTGCCGGGCTTGGTCTCGAAGCCGTGGCGGACGGCGTTCTCGACGATCGGCTGGACGACCAGGAACGGGATGGGCACGGGCAGGACCTCCGGGGCGATGCGCACGGTGATGTCGAGTCGGTCGTCGAAGCGGGCCCGCTGGAGCTCCAGGTAGGTCTGGACGGCGTGGAGCTCGTCGGCGACCGTGGCGAAGTCCCCGGTCCCGGCGAAGGAGTAGCGCAGGTAGTCGGAGAAGTCGGTGAGCAGCTCGCGGGCGCGCTCGGGGTCGGTGCGGGTGTGGGCGCTGATGGCGGCGAGGGCGTTGTGCATGAAGTGCGGGGAGATCTGGGCGCGGAGGGTGCGCAGGTCGGCTTCGGCGATGCGCTCGCGGGCGCGCACCAGGTCGGCGTGGTCGAGGGCGCGGACGACGAGGTCGGCGGCCTCGGCGAGGTCGGCGTCGCTGACGTCCCCGGAGACGAGCAGGCACCCGGCGAGGTCGCCGGAGACGACGAGCGGCGCGGCCCGCAGCGGCGGGGCGGTGACCGGTTCGAGGACGTCCAGGGTCTCCACCAGGAGTGCTTGGGCCGCATCGGGATCGATGCTCCCGGCGACGGCGAGGACGCGTTCGCAGTCGGCGAGGGCGACGGCGTCGGCGGCGAGGAGCCGCGCGAGGCGGCGGGCGGCCACCTGGGCGCCCTTGCCGGTGAGCCCGTCGGCGAGGGCCTCGCCGGTCTGGCGCGACAAGCGGAGCGCGGCGAGGGTCGCCGCGCTGCCGGTCCGCCGACGCTGGCGATGAGGGGATCGCGCGATCACAACACAACTGTAACGTGGCGCACATCAGGGCCCGTCCGGCGGACGGGCCCTGATGCAGCGGGGAGGGCCGCCCCGGCCCTCCCCATGGGGGCCGCCTAGTGTGCCGAGGCCCGCTCCGCACCCGCCCCGGTGAGCGCCCGGACTTGCATGGACGCGAACCGGTCGGGGTTCGATTCGGAGCTCATCAGCGTGCCGACCACGGCGCAGATGAGACCCAGCGGGATGGACACCAGGCCGGGGTTCGACAGCGGGAACCATGCGATGTCGACCCCTTCGCCGAGCAGCGAAGTTTCCGTGCCTGAGAAGGTCGGCGAGAAGATCACCAGACCGATGGCGGAGATGAGGCCGCCGTAGATGCCCGCGACGGCGCCCGCGGTGTTGAACCGCTTCCAGAAGAGGCTGAACAGCAGCGTCGGGAGGTTCGCGGACGCGGCCACCGCGAAGGCGAGCGCGACCAGGAACGCCACGTTCAGGTCCTGCGCGAAGACCGCGATGACGACGGCGATGGCGCCGACGCCGACCGCCGCGAACTTCGCGAAGACGACCTCCTGGTGCCCGCTGGCCTTGCCGCGCTTGAAGACTCCGTTGTAGAGGTCGTGGGCGAGCGAGGAGGAGCAGGCGATGATGAGCCCGGCGACCACCGACAGGATCGCCGCGAACGCGGCGGAGGCGATGAGCGCCAGCATGATCGCGCCGCCCGTGGACCCGGCGATGTCCTCGCCGATGACCTGCGAGAGCTGCGGCGCGGCCGAGTTGCCGGCCGGGTTCTCGGCGATGATCGCGTCCTTGCCGACCATCGCGGCGGCGCCGAAGCCGAGCACGAGGGTGAGCAGGTAGAACATGCCGATCAGGCCGATGGCCCAGTTGACGGACTTGCGGGCGGTCTTGCCGTCCGGCGTCGTGTAGAAGCGGATGAGCACGTGCGGGAGGCCGGCGGTGCCCAGGACCAGCGCCAGCCCGAGGCTGATGAGGTCGAGCTTGTTCCACAGTGTCTGGAGCGCGTCCCCTGGCACCTCCGCCCCGTAGCGCAGCCCCGGTTCGAGGAAGGCCGCGCCCTGGCCGGAGACGTTCGCGGCGTCGCCG
Source organism: Glycomyces artemisiae (assembly GCF_003002955.1). GTDB lineage: Bacteria > Actinomycetota > Actinomycetes > Mycobacteriales > Micromonosporaceae > Glycomyces > Glycomyces artemisiae. The sequence goes on along the minus strand of NZ_PVTJ01000005.1, from coordinate 36,161 downwards.
AGCAGCGCCGAGAGGTTGAAGTTGTAGTGGACGAGCACGAGGATCGCCAGGACGAACGCGAGGCCGATCTTGACGCAGGCCTGGAAGATCTGGACCCAGGTCGTGCCCTTCATGCCGCCGAACGCGACGTACGCGACCATGAGCAGGCCGGTGACGACGATGCCCACGACCTTCGCCGCGCCCGAGTCCATGCCGAGGAAGGTCTCGCCTTCCTTGATGCCCAGCAGGAGCGTCACGAGCGCGCCGGTGCCGACCATCTGCGCGAGCAGGTAGAAGATCGAGATGCTCAGGGTGGCAATGGAAGCGGCCGTGCGGACCGGGCGCTGCCGCATCCGGTACGAGAGCGCGTCGGCGACGGTGAAGCGGCCGGAGTTGCGCAGCGACTCGGCGACGAGGAGCAGCGCCACGAGCCAGGCGACGAGGAAGCCGATGGAGTACAGGAACCCGTCGTAGCCGTAGAGGGCGATGGTCCCGGCGATGCCGAGGAACGAGGCGGCGGAGACGTAGTCGCCCGCGACGGCGAAGCCGTTCTGCCACGCGGAGAAGCCGCGGCCGCCGGAGTGGAAGTCGGTGGCGGTGCTGGTCTTGCGGCCGCCCTGGATGGTGATGAAGATGGTCACCAGGACCATCACCATGAACAGGGCGATCGTCAGGATCCGGTTGCCGTCGCTCATCTCCTGTGCGAGCGTGTTCACTTCGCGCCCCCGTTCATGATGTCGTCGCGCAGCTCAGCGGACTGCGTGTCGAACTTGCGGGCGGTGAAGCGGTTGTAGGCCCACGTGACGTAGAAGGTCACGACGAACTGGCTCAGGCCCAGGATCAGCCCCAGGTTGATGTTGCCGAACAGCACGATGCCCATGAAGTCGCGGGCGTACGCCGACAGGAGCACGTAGACGAGGTACCAGGCCAGCGCGGCCAGCAGGACCGGGACGGTGAAGCGGAACAGGGTGCGCTTGAGCTCGACGAACCGCGGGTCGTCGTGCATCGCGGCGATGTCCGCTTCGCTGACCTCGGGCGGCGGTCCGTTCTCTTCGGGGGTTGTGGTCATCGAGCCTTCCTCCTTGAAGGGCAATGCGTCCCGCGGTCGTGACCGGCTCAGGTCGACACGGTGACGTGTGTCACCTGGGAATCTAGGGCCTTCGGGGGCCCGCGAGAAGCACCGTTGTCAGGCGTGTCGCCGGGACGCCGCCGTCGTGCGGCGAACCGGCGCTGAGACGCCGCCGAGCGGGCGGCGAGCGGTCGGCGAGCGGTCACCGCGGAAATCCGGTCCCCGGCGATGAATCCGGACGCCCCGCCTCGTCCCCATACGTAAGGCACCGAACCGGAAAGCAGCGTGAGCCCATGGCGAGCAAGATGATCTTCCTGAACCTGCCCGTCGCCGACCTGAAGCGCTCGCAGGACTTCTACACGGCCCTCGGCTGGCGCGTCAACGCCGACTTCACCGACGAGAACGCCGCCTGCGTCGTCGTCGACGCCAATATCTGCCTCATGCTGCTCACCAAGGACTTCTTCACCACCTTCGCCGAACGCCCCCTCGGCGACACCGTCGCCTACTCCTCCGCCGCCTACGCCCTCGCCCTTCCGAACCGCGACGCGGTGGACGACCTCACCGACGCCGCCCTCCAGGCCGGAGGCACCGAGGAGACCCCCATGAACGACCGCCGCGTCCAAGAGGCCGAAGTGGGCATGTACGGCCGCACCTTCATCGACCCCGACGGTCACCAGTGGGAACCCTTCTACATGCCCTACCAGTAAGAGCTGCAAAGGAAACCAGAAAACGCCGACGGCCGCCCCGCACCACGCGGGGCGGCCGTCGGCTCACTGCGGACCGGGGCCGGGCGGCTGCGGCGGGAAGTCGCGGGGGTCCTGGGGCGGCTGATGCGGACCGGGCTGCGGCGGGCGGCCGGGCCACTGCTGCTGGGCGCCGGGAGGCGGGTACGTCGGCGGCGGGTACGGGTACCGGCGCTGCTTCCTGGCCGCGTTGGAGACGAGCACGACGGTCACGACGACCGCGGCGATCACCGCCAGGATGCAGAGCAGTGCGAGCAGGTGCCAGGGCTTCAGCGCGCCCCAGTCGAGGCCCCCGCTCGTGGGCTCCACCGGGGCGGGACTCGTTTCAGGGACTTCTTCCATGTCGGGCTCCCGTTCAGGGCCGAGGGGTTGCGCCCCGTCCTCGCAGACGGGGCGCACTACAGGGGCCGCGCTATTCGCGGTACTCGTTCGGGAGGCCGAAGAGGGGGAAGAGGCGGGCGGTGTCGAGGAAGTAGTTGAGGCCGGCGATGGCGCCGTCGCGGAGTTCGAGGACGGTGATGGACCAGGGGGTCCAGAGGCCGGGCTCGTCGTCGCTGGGCTTGTAGTGGCCGAAGGCGGGGAGGCCGTTGGCGCCGACGGGCACGAGGCGGGAGTTGCGGCAGGCGGAGCCGGTGCCGAGCATGAACTCGGCGACGCCGGCGCGGCCCTCGACCCAGAGCGGGAACGGCGGCATGGAGAGGTTGACGTCCTGGGTGCAGAGCGCGGTGAGGGCGTCCATGTCGTAGGCCTGGAAGGCGGAGACGTAGCCGTCGACGAGCTTGCGGACGTCGGCGTCGTCCATGGCGGGCGCGTCGGCCGCGGGGTCGGTGTTGACCTTCTCCATGGTGGCCTTGGCGCGCTGGAGGGCGCTGTTGACCGAGGCGGGGCTGAGGTTGAGGGTCTCGGCGGTCTCGGCGGCGGAGAAGCGCAGGACCTCGCGCATGAGCATGACGGCGCGCTGCTTGGCGGGCAGGTGCTGGACGGCGGCGACGAACGCGAGCCGGAGCGTGTCCTTGGCCTCGGCGGCGGCGGCCGGGTCGGCGCCGAAGGCCATCGAGTCGGGGATGGGCTCGACCCACATGTAGTCGGGCTCGGGCGCCGGCAGGGGCGAGCCGGCGTCGGAGGCGGGGGCGAGGTCCATCGGGCGGGCCCGGCGCTGGGGGCCCTTGAGCATGTCGAGGCACACGTTCGTGGTGATCTTGTACAGCCACGAGCGCAGCGAGGAGCGGCCCTCGAAGGACGCGTAGGACTTCCAGGCGCGCGTGAACGCGTCCTGGACGGCGTCCTCGGCCTCGAAGGAGGAGCCGAGCATCCGGTAGGCGTAGGCGCACAGCTCGCGCCGGTGCGGCTCGAACTCGGCCAGCACATCGTCTTGGACTGCGGTGTTCATGGAATCAGCCTCGCATACGGGACCGACATTCGCCGGGACGGTTCCGGGATCGCCGGGCCAGGTCGGCCCGTGCGAACGGTCTCCCTTGTGGCCGTGGCGGTCTCAGTTGTGCTTGCGGTGGTCGGCCATCCAGCGCTCGAACGCGTCGGCGCTCATGGGCTTGGCGAAGTGCCAGCCCTGGCCCGCGTGGCAGCCCCAGCCTTCGAGCTGCTTGCGCACGTTCTCGTCCTCGACGCCCTCGGCGACGACCTCGACGTCCAGGGCCCGGCCCAGGTCGATCGTGGTGGAGACGATCGCGGCGTTGTCGGGGTCGTCGATGAGCGTGGTGACGAACGACTTGTCGATCTTGATCTCGGTGACCGGCAGGCGCCGCAGGTGCTGCATCGAGGAGAACCCGGTGCCGAAGTCGTCGAGGCTGATGCCGACGCCGAGGTCGGAGAGGCGCTGCACGTTCTGGAGCACCCGCCGCGGGTCGGCCATGAGCGCGGACTCGGTGATCTCCAGCTGGAGCTTCGCGGCGTCGACCCCGTAGGCGTCGATCCGCTCGGTGAGGAAGTCGGTGAACTCCGGCGACTGGAGGTCGCGGACGGAGACGTTCACGGCCATGCGCAGGTCGTACCCGCGCTCCTTCCAGGCCCGCAGCTGGCGCAGGGCGATGTCGACGACCCGTTCGGTGAGCATCCGCATGACCGAGGAGTGCTCGGCGGTCTCGATGATCTCGGCGGGGTTGACGACGCCGCGCTCCGGGTGGCTGTAGCGCAGCAGGGCCTCGGCGCCGATGACCGCGCCGTCGGCGAGGCGCACCTGCGGCTGGTAGAAGAGGTTCACGCCGGGCGCGTCCGGGTGGTCCAGGGCGCGGCGCAGGTCGCCGAGGAGGTGGAGGCGCTCGGGCGAGTGGTGGTCGAACTCGGCGCCGTAGCGCGTGTAGGACCCGGCGCGCTGCTTCGACTCGTACATGGCGATGTCGGCGTGGCGGAACAGGGTCTGGAAGTCGGCGCCGTCGTCGGGGAAGACCGCGATGCCGACCGAGCCGTCGACCTCGATGCTGACGTCGGACAGGACGATCGGCGCGTCGAGGCGGGCGCGGATCTCGCGGGCGCACTACATCGGGTCGGTCATGCCGTCGAGCTCGGACCACACGAACGCGAACTCGTCGCCGCCGAGGTGGGCGATCTCCTTCCCGGGCGGCTTGTCGGTCGTGAAGCGCTTCGCGAGCTCGACGAGGAGCTGGTCGCCGACCTCGTGGCCGAGCGCGGAGTTGACGTCGGCGAACCGGTCGAGGTCGAGGATGAGCACGGCCACGGCGGTCTTCGTCTCGGCGGCGTCGGCGAGCTTGCCGTCGACGACCTCCTGGAAGCCCTTGCGGTTGAGCAGGCCCGTGAGCGGGTCGTGGTCGGCCTCGCGCTCGCGGTCGGCCGCGGTCTGGAGGATGCGGTAGACGCTGAAGATCGGGATGGCCGAGGCGGCCACGAGCCACCACGAGGACATGGCCGCGGTCGCCAGGATCGGCGCGATGGCGATCTGCGTGGCCCGCAGGGCCCATTCGCTCTTGAGCCAGTCCAAGGCCAGTTCCCTCCACGGCCTGCCGGTGCGCAGGCTCTGTCGACCCGCGACCAGGGCCGTGGACGTGAGCATCCAGCTGGTGCCGGCGGCGAACACGGCGATGAGCTCGATGGCGTCGCCGTTCCAGGTGGTGCCGCCCGCGATGCCGTTCCAGACGAACCACGCCACGCACAGGGCCAGGCCCTGCTGCGACAGGTTGAAGACCATCCGCCACCCGGAGGCGTGGATCTGCGCCACCAGCAGCGACATGGCCGCGGACTGCGCGATCAGGGCCGGGAGGAAGCCCCAGGTGACCATCGTGGCGAGGACGTAGACCAGGTAGATCGAGGCGATCGGCGACATCCACAGGCCGCCCCAGCGGGTCGGGCGCAGCTCGGCGATGACGGCGAGTCCCGCGGTGAGCCAGAAGGCGAAGGGCACGTCGAAGGCGCCGCCGTCGAACGCTCCGGCGCGCACGGCGGTGAACCCGGCGCCGACGATCGCCAGCACGGCGACCGCCGACGTGAAGCCGTAGTACCGGCCTGGATGCTCTCTAGGCGCAGTGTTGCGCATGAGCGTCGTGGCCATATCGCTCCTCCCACTGCCACACCGTTCCGAGGCGACGCGCCAGAATCACCGCGGCCCGGTCGTGGCCGACTCCTCTGTCATATCGCGATTTTCGCTCCCAGACAACGCTGGGAGCACATGCGGCACACTTGTGACCAGGCGCGACATGTCCGTGACAGAAACCGTTCTCCGCACGTCGGCGGCAGGGTACCCCGAGGTCGATTTCGGACCCGGCGGCCCCTTCGGGCGGACCGGTCCGCGCCGCGCACGCGGCCAGGGGCAAGCTTCCACAGGATGACTCTGCCTGGTTCTAACGAGCATCCCCCCCGATCGGAATACGGATCGTTACCGACTTGTGATCATTCCGGTTCGTTCCCGTCGCCGGATTCCTCGGACTGCGAGGAAAACTCGCCCAATCCGTGCTCCAGGAGCCGGTCGAAGTCCTCCCCTTGCACCACGGTGACACCCAGTTGCACGGCTTTGTCGTATTTCGAGCCCGGCTTGTCGCCCGCGACGACCGCGCCGGTCTTCTTCGAGACCGAGGACGAGGACTTCCCGCCGCGCGCTTTGACGGCCGCGGCGGCCCCTTCCCGGGTGTACCCGTCGATGCCGCCGGTGATGACGATCGTGACGCCCTCCAGGGTCTGCGGGAGCGCCTCGGAGGGGTCGGGGGCCTCGTCCTGCATCCGCACGCCCGCGGCGCGCCAGCGCTCGACGATGTCGCGGTGCCAGTCGACGGCGAACCAGTCCTTGATGGCGGCGGCGATGGTCGGGCCGACGCCGTCGACGGCGGCCATCTCCTCCTCGTCGGCCTCGGCGATGCGGTCGAGGTCGCGGAAGTGCTCGGCGAGGGCCTGCGCGGAGACGGGGCCGACGTGGCGGATCGAGAGGGCGTTGACGACGCGCCACAGCGGCTGGGACTTGGCGGCCTCCAGGTTCTGGAGCATCTCCTCGGCGTTCTTGCGCGGGAGGATCTCGCCGGTCTTCTTGTCGGGCTGGCGGGCGAAGGGGGTGACCACCTTCTGCTCGCCGGTCTTCTCGTCGATCTTGGGGAGCCCGGAGTCGGGGTCGCGCACGACCACGCGGATCGGCAGGAGCTCGTCCATCTTCAGGTCGAAGACGCCGCCCTCGTCGGTGAGGACCGGTTCGGCGGGCTCCAGGGGCTGCACGAGCGCCGCGCAGGCGATGTAGCCCATGCGGTCCACGTCGAAGCAGGAGCGGCCCGTGGCGAACGCCAGGCGCTCGCGCAGCTGCCCGGGGCAGGAGCGGGCGTTGGGGCAGCGCAGGTCGATGTCGCCTTCGGCGGCGGGCGCGAGCACGGAGTCGCACTCGGGGCACCGCTCGGGCATGGCGAACTCGGTCTCGTCGCCGGTGCGGGCGGCGGCGACGGGGGCGACGATCTCGGGGATGACGTCGCCGGCCTTGCGGACGACGACGATGTCGCCGATGAGGACGCCCTTGGCCTTGACCTGGTCGGCGTTGTGGAGGGTCGCGAACTCGACCTCCGATCCGGCGACGCGGACCGGGTCGAGGACGGCGTAGGGGGTGGCGCGGCCGGTGCGGCCGATGGAGACCTTGATGTCGAGGAGGCGGGTGTTGACCTCCTCGGGCGGGAACTTGAAGGCCACGGCCCAGCGGGGGGTGCGGCTGGTGGCGCCGAGGCGGCGCTGCACGCCGAAGTCGTCGATCTTGATGACGATGCCGTCGATCTCGTGGACGAGCTTGTGGCGCTTGCCGCCGAACTCCTCGATGTACGCGAAGGCCTCGTCGATGGTGGGGACGACGCGCCAGTAGGGGCTGACGGGCAGGCCCCAGGCGTCGAGGGCGGCGTAGGAGTGGGACTGGGAGTCGGGCTCGAAGCCCTGGAGGACGCCGAGGCCGTGGGCGATGAAGGAGAGGGGCCGCTCGGCGGTCTTGGCGGCGTCCTTCTGGCGCAGGGACCCGGCGGCGGCGTTGCGGGGGTTGGCGAACGGGGCCTTCCCGGCGGCGACCTGGGACTCGTTGAGGCGCTCGAAGTCGGCGGTCGGGAAGTAGACCTCGCCGCGGACTTCGAGGAGGCTCGGCACGGGGAAGCCGTCGGCGGCGGCGAGGCGCTGGGGGACGGCGGCGATGGTGCGGACGTTCGCGGTGACGTCTTCGCCGGTGACGCCGTCGCCGCGGGTGGCGGCGCGGGTGAGGCGGCCGTTCTCGTAGACGAGGTCGACGGCGAGGCCGTCGATCTTGACCTCGCAGAGGTACCGCTCGCCGGGGACCTCGGCGGTGATGCGGTCGGCCCAGGTCTGCACTTCTTCGAGGCTGAAGACGTCCTGGAGGCTGAGCATCTTCTCCAGGTGGGTCACCGGCGCGAACGCCTCGGAGAAGGTGCCGACCTGCTCGGTGGGCGAGTCGTTCTTCTTGAGCTCCGGGTAGCGGGTCTCAAGGTCGATGAGTTCGTGCATGAGCTCGTCGAACTGGCTGTCGGAGACCGTCGGCGCAGCGTCTTCGTAGTAGCGGCGCCGGTGGGCAGTGATCTCCGGGGCGAGTTCCTCGACGCGGGCGCGCGCGCGCTCGAACTCGGGGTCGCCGGTGCGGTCAGGGCCTTCGTCGATGTCAGTCGTGCTCACGGCCCCATTGTGTCAGCCGGGTCCGACGTTTCGCGGAGGTCGAAGCCTTATGCAACCGGTCACTTTCCGTTCACGTGCTGATTGCCTTCCACTCCCTTTGGGCCGCGATGATCAGCCCCGTAGTGCCCGCCCGCCCCCCGCACCCTCCTCACGAAGGAGCCCAGGTCTTGGTGACTCTTCAAGGTTCCAACCGCCGCAGCTTCCTGCGCCGCGGCGCGGCGGACGGCGGCTTCGCGTCCCCTGCGGTGGCGGGCCTCGCGGCCCGGGCCGCGCGCGCCGAGGACGGCTTGCGGGCCCGGCAGGCGCCCGGGAACGGCGGCTACGGGCCGCCGCGGGAGCTGACCCGCACCGATGAGGCCTCGGGCTTCTCGCAGACGCTGCGGCTCCCCGAGGGCTTCGACTTCGCGGTGTTCTCGGTGGCGGGCGCGGCGATGGGCGACGGCGGCGCGGTGCCTCCGGCGCACGGCGGGCTCGCGTGCTTCGCGACGGGCCGGCGCGGCGAATGGCGGCTGGTGCGCGGCCACGGCGTGCGCGGCGTCCCGGGTCCCGCCGCGGGCAAGGCGAAGCACCGGTACGACGCGCTCGCCTCGGGAGGGACGACGACGCTCGCGGTGTCGTGGCGGGACGGCGTGTTCGCGCTCGACGGGTCGCGGCAGTCGCTGTCGGGGACCGTGGCGAGCCGCTCCGGCGGGGCGACCCCGTGGGGCTCGTGGCTCGCGTGCGAGGAGACCGTGACGGGCACGGGCGCGGGCTGGGAGGCCCCGCACGGGTACGTCTTCGAGGTCGCGGCCGACGCCGACGAGGAGTCGGAGCCGCTGCCGCTCAAAGACATGGGCCGCTTCGTGCACGGCGGGGCCGCGGTCGACCCGCGCACGGGCGCGGTGTACCTGACCGAGGACCAGGCTTCGGCCGGGTTCTACCGGTTCCTGCCGAACGTGCCGGGGCGCCCGGCCGAGGGCGGGCAGCTCCAGATGCTCAAGTTCGCCGACGAGTGGAACCGCGACACGCGGACCGGCCGCCGGGCCGGGCGCGCGGCGTACGTCGAGTGGGTCGACGTCGACGAACCCGACCCCTCCGGCGCCGAAGGCGACCCGTTCGCGGTGTTCGACCAGGGCTGGGCCCGGGGCGCGGCCGTGTTCGGGCGGCTCCAGGACTGCTTCTACGCCGACGGCGCGGTGTACGCCTCGTCGGTCTCCGGCGGCGACGAGGGCGAGGGCCAGCTGTGGGAGTTCCGCCCGCGCGGCCTGCGCGGCGGCACGCTCAAGCTGGTGTTCGAGTCCCCCGACGCGGCGCTGCTGCCGTTCCCCGCCGGGCTCGCGGTCTCGCCCGCGCAGGGCCTGGTGCTGTGCGAGGGCGTGCGGGAGGCGCCCGCGCTGCGGGGCCTGACCCGCGAGGGCGAGGTCCTGGACCTGGCGGCGCACGACGGCGCGGCCGAGTGGTGCGGGGCGGCGTTCTCCCCCGACGGGAAGGTGCTGTTCGCGAACCTGCGCGGGCGCACGCGCGGCGACCGGGCCGAGCCGGGCCGCACGGTCGCGATCTGGGGCCCCTGGGAGCAGGGCGTCCTCTAGCGCTTGAACCCTCCGATAGGGCCGGCCCCGCGGTTTCGACCGCGGGGCCGGCCTTTTCACGCGCCGGGCGCGCTTCGCGGCGTAGCATTTCACCATGCGATGAATTCCCGTGCTACGGTGAATTCATCACTCGTTGAATTGCTTGGAGGCCCCGATGCCGCCCGCCCCCGCGATAGCCGTCGCCGACCTGGTGGTCGACCGCGGCAAGAAGCCCGTCCTCAAGAGCGTCTCCACGGAGATCGCCCCCGGGACCGTCACCGGCCTGCTCGGCCCCTCCGGCTCGGGCAAGACCACGTTCATCCGCGCCGTCGTCGGCACCCAGAAGGTCAAGGGCGGCACCGTGACCGTCCTCGGCGAACCCGCCGGCGCGAAGCCGCTGCGCGGCCGCGTCGCGTACGTGACGCAGGACGCCTCGATCTACCGGGACCTGTCCGTCAAGGCCAACGTCGCCTACTTCGCCGCGCTCTACGGGCGCGACCGCCACGAGGCCATGCGCGCCATCGAGCGCGTCGGCATGGGCGACCACGCCGACAAGCTCGCCGGGAACCTCTCCGGCGGCCAGAAGACCCGCACCTCCCTCGCGTGCGCGCTCGTCATCGAGCCGGAGGTGCTCGTCCTCGACGAGCCCACCGTCGGGCTCGACCCGGTCATCCGCGAGGAGCTGTGGGACCAGTTCCGCGCGCTCGCCGCGGGCGGCGCGACCCTCCTGGTCTCCAGCCACGTCATGGACGAGGCCGACCGCTGCGACCGGCTCCTGCTGCTGCGCGAAGGACAGTTCATCGCCGACGACACCCCCGCGGCCCTGCGCGAGTCCACCGGGACCGCGAACCTCGAAGCCGCGTTCCTCCACCTCATCCGCGAACTCGAAGGGGCGCGGTGACATGTCGCTGCGGATCACGTTCATCACCGCCGGGCGCATCCTGCGCCAGCTCCTCAACGACCACCGCACGGTCGGCCTCATCCTCGCCGTGCCCGCGCTCATCATCGCCCTCATCAGCGCGATCATGGACGACGCGCCGCAGGTGTTCGACAAGACCGGCCTGATCCTGCTGGCCGCCTTCCCGTTCATGCTCATGTTCATGATCACCTCCATCACGCTGCTGCGCGAGCGCACCGGCGGGACCCTGGAGCGGCTCATGACCACCCCGACCGGGAAGCTCGACCTGGTCGTGGGCTACGCGCTCGCGTTCGGCACGGCCGCCGCGGCCCAGACCGCCGTCGCGGCGGGCGTCGCGTTCCTGTGGCTCGGACTCGACACGGCCGGGCCGACGTGGGCGGTGTTCCTCATCTGCATCGTCACGTCGCTGTTCGGGATGGCCTTGGGGCTGTTCGTGTCCGCGTTCGCGACCACCGAGTTCCAGGCGATCCAGTTCATGCCCGTGTTCGTGGTGCCGCAGCTGTTCCTGTGCGGCCTGATCTGGCCCGCCGACCAGATGGCCGGGTGGCTGCAGGGCGTCTCGGACGCGCTGCCGCTCACCTACGCGGTCAAGGCGCTCGCGGAGGTGCAGGCGCACACCGAGGTCACGTCGGACATGTGGGCCGACCTCGCGGTGGTGCTCGGTGCGGTCGTCGTCGCAACCGTGCTCGGAGCCGCGACGCTCAGGCGACGGACCGACTAAGGTCGTCCCGTGGCGAGAGCGAAGCGGACCGGACGGCGCACCGGGAACCCCGACACCAGGTCGGAGATCCTGGGCGCCGCCCGGCGCCTGTTCGCCGACGAGGGCTACGAGTCGGTGTCGATGCGGCGGATCGCGGGCGAGGCGGGCGTGGACCCGTCGCTGATCCACCACTACTTCGGGTCCAAGGACGAGCTGTTCATGGCCGCCATCGAGCTGCCGTTCGACCCGGCACCAGAGGTGGAGGCCGCGCTCCAGGCGGGCGGCATCGACGGCGCGGGCGAGCGGCTCGTGCACGCGTTCGTGCGGATCTGGGACGGCGCGCACCGCGACAAGCTGCTGGCCGTGGTCCGCTCCAGCCTCTCCAAGCCCGCCATGTCGTTCGTGCTCAAGCAGCTGTTCGAGCACCGGATCGTGAAGACCGTGCAGGCGACCCTCGGCGACACCGTCGACCACATCCCCGTGCGCGCCAACTTCATCGCCTCGCAGGTCTTCGGCCTGGTCGTCGCCAGGTACATCCTGAAACTGGAGCCCCTCGCCTCCCTCGGCGAGAAGGAGCTGGCCGAGACGATCGGGCCGACCATCGACCGGTACCTGACGATGCCCGTGGGGCACTTGACGAGGGATTCTTGACGCCGAACTGACATGACGAGCCCTCGGCGCCGCGGCGGAGCGCACCTAGACTGGCCGCATGCCGATCGTCGACAGCGCCATCTACCGCAAGGGCGTCCGCGAGACCCATCACGTGTCCCTTGAGGACACCTTCGAGGACCTGCACGAGCACGGCGGGTTCGCGTGGATCGGGCTGTACCGGCCCACCGGCGGGGAGCTCAGCGCCGTCGCCGAGGAGTTCGAGCTGCACCACCTCGCGATCCAGGACGCCACCGCCGGGCACCAGCGCCCCAAGCTGGAGCGCTACGGCGACACCCTGTTCGTGGTCCTGCGCGCCGCCCGCTACCTCGACGGCCCCGAGGAGGTCGAGTTCGGCGAGGTCCACCTGTTCATCGGCCCGAACTTCGCGATCACCATCCGCCACGCCGAGTCCCCCGACCTCTCCCGGGTCCGCGGGCGCCTCGAAGCCCACCCGGAGCTGTGCGCGTTCGGGCCGCAGGCGGTCCTGTACCTGGTCATGGACGAGGTCGTGCGCGGCTACCGCCCCGTCATGGCGGGCATGGAGAACGACATCGACGAGATCGAGGAGGCCATGTTCTCCGGCGACGCGGCCGTCACGCGCCGGATCTACGAGCTGTTCCGCGAGGCCATGGCGTTCCAGCGGGCCACCCACCCGCTCGTGACCGTGCTCAAGTCCCTCGAAGCGGGCTACGACAAGTACGGCGTCGACCTGGAGCTGCGCCGCGACATGCGCGACGTCCTCGACAACGTCTACAAGACCGTCGAGCGCGCCGACACCTTCCGGGCCCTCCTCCGGAACGCCCTCACCGTCCACTCCACGCTCGTCACCCAGGCCCAGAACGAGGAGATGCGCGAACTCGCCGCCCAGACCCACGAGCAGGGCGACCAGGTCAAGAAGATCAGCTCCTGGGCCGCGATCCTGTTCACACCCGGTCTCGTGGCGGGCGTCTACGGCATGAACTTCACCCACATGCCCGAACTCTCCTGGACCCTCGGCTACCCGATGGCCCTCGGCCTCATGGTCGTCTCCGCCGCCATCCTGTGGGTGGTCTTCAAACGCGCGACCTGGCTCTAAGCCGGGCCGACCACGGGCAGACCGGCGGTGTCCGCGTACGCCGCGAGGCGGCGGTCGTAGGTCACGAACGCATGCAGTTCGTCGCGGAGCAGATCAGCGGTCGCGAGGTGCAGCGCGTCGAGCGATCGAAGCTGCGGAAACCGGTACTCGGCGGCCTTCGCCCGTACTGCGGCGGTCATGTCGAGACGATGGATGCGACCGAGGACCCGCGGGAGGTCCTCAAGCAGATGCGGCGCGTCGCGATGCAGCGCCCGCGCCATCTCGACTTCAAGGAGCGCGCTCGACACCTTCGGTGATGCTGCGCGTTCGCCGAGCCATTTCACCAGCGCCGGGGATTCGGCCTCGAATTTGAGCAGCTTGATGACCGCACAACTGTCGAGGTAGATCACCAGCGCTCCTCGTCGCGCGCGGCGATCATCCGCTCGGAGAGCGGCGGGTCGGCCGGGTCGCCGTCGGGGACCGCGAACGGAGTCTCGTCGACCGCCTGCACGACCGAGCCCTCCGCGATCCAGCGGGCCAGGAGCGAACTCGTCGCGGGCTCGGGCGTCATCCGGACCACGGGCTTCCCGTGATCCGTGATGATGACCGTCTCGCCGTTGCGCACGCGACGCACGATCTGCGCCGTGTGGTGGCTCAGTTCGCGCAATCCGATGGTGTCCATGCCGGAATGTTACCACATTTGTGCCACAAAGTGGCTCGTGCAAGTCGGCGTCAGGCGCTCACGTCGAAGAGGGAGCCGACGGCGTAGGTGACGATCATCGTCGCGGCGCCGACGGCCATGATGCGGAGCATCGCGGGGCGGCGGGGGGCGCCGCCGAGGGTGGCGGAGGTCCAGCCGGTGACGGCGAGCGCGGCGACGACGGCGACGGCGCAGCCCCAGACGCGGACGCCGTCGGGCAGGAGCGTGATCGCCAGGAGCGGCAGGAGCGCGCCGCAGGTGAAGCTGATGAACGAGGAGAGCGCGGCGTGCCAGGGGTTGGTGAGGTCGTCGGGGTCGAGGCCGAACTCGACGGCGGCATGGGCGCGCAGCGGGTTGCGGGCCGAGAGCTCGCGGGCGGCGGCGCGGGCGGTCTCGGCGGAGAGGCCGCGGCGCTCCAGGTTGGTCGTGAGCTCGTCCTCGGCGGCCTGGGGGTCCTGGTCGAGTTCGCGGCGCTCGGCCGCGACGAGGGTGGCCTCGGTGTCGCGCTGGGTGGAGACGGAGGTGTACTCGCCCCCGGCCATGGAGAAGGCGCCCGCGACGAGGCCGGCGACGCCGGAGACGAGGATCGTGGAGCGGTCCGTGGTGGCGCCCGCGACGCCGATGACGATGCCCGCGGTCGAGACGATGCCGTCGTTCGCGCCGAGGACTCCGGCGCGGAGCCAGTTGAGCCGGTTGCCGATCGAGCCGAGTTCTTCACCGCCGTGAGCTTCCACGCTCTCAGTGAACCATACGGTTGCACGACGTGGGGCTGCTCACGCGATGCGTCGGAACGGGCCGCTCAAGGGTGTTACATGCGGACCTCACGGTCCCCACGGCTACAAGGGATTCCCGTGCGGCGGGCCTCCGCTACCCTCGGGAATCCTCTCAGACGGAAGGGTCTCGATCATGAGCGAACCCGACGGCGCCCCTGCGCCGCAGGACGATCCGGCCGCCGGCGACTCCCCCGCCGAAGCGCCGGAAGCCCCTGAGCCCCGCGAGGCGCCCGAGGCGTCCCAGGCGCCGGAAGCGACGCCGCAGGCCGAGCAGCACGAGCCGCAGGCGCAGCGGCCGCCGGTGCAGCAGGGCGTGCTGGTCCCGGCCCCGCCGCCGCAGATGCCGCACCAGCACCGCGGCGCCCCCTACCAGCAGCAGTACTACGCGGCCCCTCCCCCGCCGCCGATGATCCTCCCGAACCCCCGCTGGCACCGGCCGGAACTGAGCGCGTCGCAGACCACCGTGATCCTCGTGTTCGTCGTGGCGCTGTTCGGCGCATGGGCGGCGTTCCCCGGCGGAGGCGTCGGGGTCGGCTTGGCGCTCACCGGGATCGCGCTCGTCGCGGTGCCGCTGCTGACGTCGCGTGACGACCTCCTGCCGCGCCTGCCGGGCGCGGTCCTCGTGGTGCTCCTGTGGTCGGTCGCGGCGGTGCGGGACGCGGGCTGGGTCGTGGCCCTGTGCGCGCTCGCCGCGTTCGCGTTGACACCGCTGGTCCTGGCACCGCAGCGGCGCATCGGAGGGACGGCGCTGGCGATGTGCTTCGCGTGGCTCGAAGGCATCGCGGAGTCGTTCAGGTGGGCGCGGCGCGGCCGCACCGAGCAGAACTCCCGCAACCCCGGAACCGTGCGCATCGCATGGACCGCGGGCGTGACGGTGGCGCTGCTGCTGGTCTTCGGCGGCCTGTTCGCCGCCGCGGACTCGACGTTCGCCGACCTCGTGGCGAGGCTGCTGCCGGACCTGAACCCCATCGAGGTGTTCCTGCGGCTGGTGCTCGCGGCGGTCCTGGTCCCGCTGGTCCTGGTGTGGGCGTACACGGCCGCGGCGCGGCCGCGCTGGGACGCCGAGGAGCAGGCCGAGCACCGCACCGTGTCGCGGTTCGAGCTGGCGATCCCGCTGGCGGCGCTGAACCTCCTGTTCGCGGCGTTCATCGCGGTGCAGCTGCGCGTGTACTTCGGCGGCGAGGCGTACGTGATGGAGACGGCGGGCCTGACGTTCGCCGAGTACGCGCGCCGCGGCTTCTGGCAGCTGAGCTTCGTCGCGGTCCTGTCGCTGGCGCTCATCGCGATCGCCGCGTGGCTCGCGCCGAAGCGCTCGAAGGCCGACCGGTGGACGGTCCGGGTCCTGCTGGCCCTGCTCGCGCTCATGTCGATGGCCGTCGTGGTCTCGGCGACGTACCGGATGTACACGTACACCGAGACGTACGGGCTCACGCGGCTGCGCGTCTGGATCTTCACCGTCGAGTTCTGGCTCGCGGTCCTGTTCGCGATGGTCCTGGTCGGCTGCTGGAAGCTCCGCGCGGCCTGGCTGCCGCGGGCCGTGCTCGCCTCCGGCGCGATCGCGCTCCTGGGCCTGGCGGCCGTCAACCCCGACGCGCTCATCGCCCGCTACAACATCGACCACGACCACGAGCTGGACCTGAACTACCTCAAGGGGCTCTCGGCCGACGCCGCGCCCGAGTTCGCCGACCTCCCCGCCGAGGACCGCGACTGCCTGCTGGGCGGCGACGACTTCGACGACGAGCGCGACGTCATGGCGTGGAACTGGGGCTACCAGCGCGCGATCGAGGCAGCGGAGGGCGCCGGGGAGCCGGACCCGTACTGCACCTTCCCCGACTGGGACGTGGACGCCGCCGAGTCCTCCGAGGTCGACCTGAGCCAGCCGAACGCCGACCCGGACGGGTTCTGGCACTGGAACACCTGCGCGGAGTACGACCTCGCGCAGGTGACGGAGTTCTTCGGGACCTCCGCGACCGGGGACCGGGGCCTCGTGCCCGACGACCCCTCGCAGTACGCGGAGGACCTCGACCCGGCCGCGGGCCTTGGCAACCGGGTGCTGCACTGCGGTTATTACGGTCCCGGCTCCCGATACCTGATGATCGAGACCTTCGAGTGGACCACGTCCGAGGACGCCCTCGCCGGAGTCGCTGCGATGCAGGCCGCGGACGAGGCGGGCGGGATCTACGAGGTCACCGACATCGCCGAGATCGACACCGAGGCCACGGCCGGGTACGTCGCGGTCCTCGACGGCGAGATGTACCAGTACACCGAGGTCACCGAGAACCTCGCGACGATGGTGTCGCTGAGCGACACGGCGACCGACGGCACGGCCCGCCCGGTCTGCGACGACCTGGCCGCGCAGTCCTACGAGCTCCATTACGAGCGGGGCTGAGGGCTCCGGCGGGGCGGTTGGTCGCCGCCCCGCTGGAGCTCGCATGTCCCGTCTGGACGTTCCGTGCACGGAGTTTGCAGGGCCGTAACATGTCCGGTTAGTTTCATCCCATGCTCCGAGTGATCGGCGCGGGCCTGCCGCGCACCGGGACGATGACCCTCAAGCACGCGTTGGAGACGCTCCTCGGCGCGCCGTGCCACCACATGTCGGAGGTGTTCGCGCACCTCGACACCCATCCGGCCGGGTTCCTCGCGGCCGCCGGGGGCGGACCCGTCGACTGGGACGGGCTGCTCGCCGGGTACGCGGCGGCCGTCGACTGGCCGGCGTCGGCGTTCTACGCCGAGCTCGCCGAGGCCTACCCGGGCGCGATCGTGGTCCTGTCGCGGCGCGACTCCTTCGACACCTGGTGGCGGAGCTGCAGCGACACCATCTTCAAGGGCATGGACGACGGCGCGGACGAGACCGGGGAGTGGATCGACATGATCGCCGCGGTCTGGGACAAGACGTTCGAGGGCGCGCCGCGCACCGACCGGGACGCGGTCGAGGCGGCGTACCGCCGGTACCACGAGCGGGTCCGGGCGACCGTTCCCGCGGAGCGCCTGGTGGAGTTCACGACCGGCGCGGGCTGGGCGCCGCTGTGCGACGCGCTCGGCCTGCCGGTCCCTTCAGCGCCGTTCCCGCACTTGAACACCACGAAGGAATGGCAGGAGCGCACCGGCGAGGTGCCGCCGGGCGGCGTCGGCGCCGAATAGGTCAGCCGTGGAGCCGCTTGGCGGCCTCGCGGCTCGCCTCCATCGCGAAGCGCGCGTAGTCGGGGCTCGCCCCGGCCATGCCGCACGTGGTGCTCACGCTGACCTGCCGCACCAGCTGCTCGGGCGCGAACCCGAGGCGGCCCCAGAGGGCGTGGATCCGGTCGGCAGCGGCCTTGTCGACACCCGGGCGCGGCTGCCCGAGCGGCGGGACGACGCCCGCGATGAGCCGCCCGCCGCCGTCGAGGTACTCCCCCAGGGCGTCGACGCGCGGCACGTCGTCGAGGTCGAAGGCAGTCAGGTCGATCGAGACCGCTTGCGCGCCGGCTTCTCGGAGCAGCCCCACGGGCGCGTCGGGCGCGCAGCAGTGGACGACGAGCGGCACCCCGACGGCCTCGGCGACCTCGCGGATGCGGTCCCGCGCGACCTCGACCGGCACGCGCCGGTAGAAGTCGAGGCCCGACTCGGTGTTGATGCGGGCGGCCAACGCGGCGGGCAGGCTCGGCTCGTCGAGCTGGATCGACAAGGCGGCCTTGGGCATCCGCGCCTGGGCGGCGGCGACGTACTCGCGCAGGCCCTCGGCGAGGGACGAGGCGAGGTCGGCGACCGCGCCGGGGTCGGCGAGCATCGCGCCGCCGGTGCGGCGCCACAGGTTCGCGGCGAGCGTGAACGGGCCGACGGCGGTGAGGCGCACGGGCCCGGAGGCGTTGGTCTCGTGGAGGGCGTCGAGGTCGCGTTCGAGGAAGTCGGCGGCGCGGCGGGCGTCGACGCCGGGCAGGTCGGCGATCTCCCAGCGGAAGCCCCACCACTGGACGGGGAGCCCGGCGAGGAGGGCCGCGCCGCGGCCGATCATGTCGGCGCCGAGGCCGCGGTTCGGCAGCTCGGGCAAGTGGGGCCATTCGGGGAGCTCCCCGAAGACGATGTTGACGGCCTCGGCGATGTCGGTGCCGGGCAGTGAGCCGACGCCGGTGGCGACCCCGGTGGGGAGCGCGACGGGCAGTTCCTCAGACACCGGCCGCCTCAAGGGATTCTGCTTCGGAGGACGCTGAGGCGTCGATGGTGCCGGACGCGAGCACGGCGTCCCCTTCGGCCGCGTCGGGGTCGTAGACGACGAGGGCCTGCCCGGCGGCGACGCCGAATGCGGGCTTGTGGAGGCGCGCGGTGAGACCGCCGTCCTCGACCGTGACGGTGGCCGGGTAGACCTCGCCGTGGGCGCGGAGCTGGATCTCGGCTTCGAAGGAGCCGGTGCGCTCCGCGGCGAGCCACACGGGAGCGCCGGTGCGGATGCGGTCGACGCGCAGCGCCTCGCGGGGGCCGACTTCGACGCGGTTGTCGACGGGCGTGATGGAGAGGACGTAGCGGGGCCTGCCGTCGGCGGCGGGCCGCTTGAGGCCGAGGCCGTGGCGCTGGCCGACGGTGAACTGGTGGGAGCCGTCGTGGCTGCCGAGGACTTCGCCGGTGGCCTTGTCGACGATGTCGCCGGTGGCGCTGCCGAGCCTGTTCTTGAGGAACCCGGCGGTGTCGCCGTCGGCGATGAAGCAGATGTCGTGGCTGTCGGGCTTGCGGGCGACGGCGAGGCCGCGCTCCTCGGCTTCGGCGCGGACCTGGTCCTTGGGGGTGTCGCCGAGGGGGAACATCGAGTGGTCGAGCTGCGCGGGCGTGAGGACGGCGAGCACGTACGACTGGTCCTTGCCGGGGTCGACGGCGCGGCGCAGGAGCCCGTCGCCGCCCTTGCGGGCGTAGTGGCCGGTGGCGACGGCGTCGAAGCCGAGGGCCATGGCGCGGTCGAGGACGGCGGCGAACTTGATCTTCTCGTTGCAGCGCAGGCACGGGTTGGGGGTGCGCCCGGCCGCGTACTCGCTGTAGAAGTCCTCCACGACGTCCTCGTGGAAGCGCTCGGCCATGTCCCAAACGTAGAAGGGGATGCCGATGACGTCGGCGGCGCGGCGCGCGTCGCGGGAGTCCTCGATGGTGCAGCAGCCGCGGGCCCCGGTCCGGTAGGTCTGGGGGTTCTTGGACAGCGCCAGGTGGACGCCGGTGACGTCGTGCCCGGCCTCGACGGCGCGGGCCGCGGCCACGGCCGAGTCGACTCCGCCGCTCATGGCGGCCAGTACTCGCAGTTTCACGCCTTCCATGCTAACTAGGTCAGCCCGGCGGTCTTGGCGCGCCGGACGGCTTCGGGGAGGGCGGCCACGAGCGCGTCGACGTCGGCCTCCGTGGTGGGCCAGCCGAGCGTGAACCGCAGGGAGGAGCGGGCGTCGTCGGGGTCGGCGCCCATGGCGAGGAGCACGTGGGAGGGCTGGGCGATCCCGGCGGAGCACGCGGAGCCTGTGGCGCATTCGACACCGGCGGCGTCGAGGAGCATGAGGAGCGCGTCGCCTTCGCAGCCGGGGAACGACAGGTGCGCGTTGCCGGGCAGGCGGTTGTCGGGGTCGCCGTTGTAGACGGCGTCGGGGACGGCCCGGCGGATGCGGGCGACGAGGTCGTCGCGCAGCGCGGCGAGCCGGGCGGCCTCGGTCTCGCGGGTGCGCACGGCGTGGTCGACGGCTTCGGCGAGCGCGGCGATCCCGGGCACGTCGAGGGTCCCGGAGCGGATCTCGCGCTCCTGGCCGCCGCCGTGGAGGAGCGGCGTGGCGGTGACGTCGCGGCGCAGCAGGAGCGCGCCGGTGCCGGTCGGGCCGCCGAGCTTGTGCCCGGAGAGGGTGAGGGCGGCGGCGCCGGAGGCGGCGAAGTCGACGGGGACGTGGCCGACGGCCTGGATGGCGTCGGTGTGCACGGGGATGCCGTGGGCCGCGGCGAGGGCGGCGATGTCGGCGACGGGCTGGACGGTGCCGACCTCGTTGTTCGCCCACATGCAGGTGACGACGGTGATCTCGGCGGCGCGCTCGTCGAGGAGCGCGGCGAGGACCGCGGTGTCGATGCGGCCGATCTTGTCGACGGGCAGCTCGGTGACGTCGGCCTTCTCGTGGTCCCCGAGCCAGGCGACCGCGTCGGCGACGGCGTGGTGCTCGATCGCGGTGGTGACGACCCGGTTGCGGCCGTCGGCGCGGCGGGCCCAGTGGATGCCCTTGACGGCGAGGTTGTCGGCCTCCGTGCCGGAGCCGGTGAAGATCACCTCCCCTGGTTTGGCGCCGAGCGCCTCCGCGATGCGTTCGCGGGCCTCTTCGACGGTGCGGCGGGCGGTGCGCCCGGAGCCGTGGAGGGAGGAGGCGTTGCCGAGGGACTGGGCGGTGCGCACGTAGGCGTCGAGCGCTTGGGGGAGCATCGGCGTTGTGGCGGCGTGATCGAGATAGGCCATGGCCTCTCTATGGTACGGCGCGTCGCGGCTCACTCCCTCCGGCAGCGGCGCCGCCCCGGGCGCGTTCCGGTCTGTGAGAACGTGCGCTTCGCGGCCCCGAGATGTCGGCCTCGGACCCGATGGTGGGCCCGCGATAGAATCTGACGAATCCTCCTACCTTTCCGGTATACAGGATTCGCCGCCCCGGACGCGGGTTGTGAAACCACCGAGCAAACCGTGTCGAGAGAAAGTGTGTGCCTATGACGCCAGAGCTCGCCGAAGCGCTCCGCGCGGGGCCCTTCCACACCGCGCTGCGCGTCGCCATCCAGACCAGCGGCCTCGGCCTCGACCGCATCCGGCACCGCCTCTCGATGCGCGGCATCACCGTCTCCACGACCAGCCTCAGCTACTGGCAGTCCGGCCGTTCCCGCCCCGAGCGCGCCGAGTCCCTCGCCGCGGTCACCGCTCTCGAAGACCTCCTGGAGCTCCCCGCCGGGTCCCTCCGCGTCCTCCTGGGCCCCAAGCGCGCCCGCGGCCCCCGCTCGATCCGCGGCCAGCTCCCCCGCCCCGACGCCGTCCTCGGCGGCGACGCGGTCCGCGAGCTGTGCGACCAGGTGCCCGCCTCCCGCGAGCACACCCTCGACATCCTCAGCCAGCAGGTCATCGTCCACGTCGACTCGCAGTGGCAGGAGTCGGTGTTCGAGCTGTCGATGCTGGTGCGCGCGAGGCGCGACGACGTCGACCGGTACATCCTGCTCTACCGCGGCGACACCGGCTGCGACATCGACGACATCGAGTTCAAGCCCGTCCGCGACTGCACGGTCCCGAACGTGCTGCGCCACGACGACGCCCCGGTCGCCTTGGCCGAGATCGTGTTCGACACGCCGCTGCCGAAGGGCGCGACCCACCTGTTCGAGATCGTCGTCCAAGGGAACGGCGGCGTCTCCAGCGGGCACGGCAACGCGTTCCGCTACCCGGTGGACCAGTACTCGCTCCAGGTGCGGTTCGCCTCCGATGCGATCCCGAAGCGCGTGTACCGCTTCGCGCAGTCGAGCCTCCAGCGCGAGAAGCGCGAGACCGGCGACCTCCAGCTGGGCCCGAACCGGACGGTGGCCTTGGCGGAGCCGGTGCCGCGCCCGGGGGCGCTGGGCATCGGCTGGGACATCAGCTGACCGGACTCCGAACCATATATCCTATAGGATATATGATATAGGAAAAGGGCGCCTGCGACTCGAAGCCGAAGGCGCCCTTGGAGTCTGTCTGCTAGTCCTGGTTGCGGAACTTCTGGACGGCCCACCAGGTGCCCGGGAGCAGGAGCGCCGCGAAGACGAGCTTGACGAAGTCGCCCGCGAGGAACGGGATCATGCCGGCGTCGAGGGCCTGCGAGGCGCTCAGGTCGAGCGAGGCGGCGAGGTAGGGGACGCCGAAGGCGTACATGATGACGTTGCCGATGACCATGAGCCCCACGGTCTTCACGATGGTGCGGTCGCCGCCGCGCTTGGCGAGGAAGCCGACCGCGACCGCGGCGGCGAGGAAGCCGATGATGTAGCCGAAGGTCGGCATCGCGAACCCGGAGGTGCCCTCGGTGAACCACGGCACGCCCGCTGCGCCCGCGACGAGGTAGAGGCCGAGCGCGAGGGCCGCGCGCAGCGGGCCGTAGGCCGCGCCGACGAGGAGCACGGTGAACGTGGTGAGCACGAACGGCACCGGGCTGATCTGCGGGATGGTGAAAGCGACCTGCGCGGAGGCGCCGACGGCACCAGCGCCCGCGAGCACCAGCACCCCGTCCCGGACGAGCGCAGCAGCCCGGGTCGAAGCGGGCAGGAGGTCGGCGAGCACGCGGGGAGCGGCGATCGTGGCGGTTGAGGCGACCATTGCGGATTCCTCCAACATCATCTGTAGGTTCTCTATAACGAGGGGCTCGGGGAAGCCTAACCCACGACTGTTACGACCGAGTGACGCCCCTGGCCGACGCCCCACGACCGACCATCGACAGCCATTCGGAGATTGAGAGGTTCGCGGCCATCGACGCAAATCGGGCGCATCGAGTCGCCCCCGGCTTCAACAATGCCCTCCGGGTACGACTGTCGGACCCCGCAGGCACCGTTGAAACTGGGGGCGACTGCGAACACGAGAAGCCCTCGCGCACAACGCGGCCGGCCCGCCCTCTCGGGCGGACCGGCCGCGCCGGTGGTTCGCTACTTCCGCTTCTCGATCTCCTCAAGCGCCTGCGGGAGGACCTGGAAGAGGTCGCCCACGACGCCGAAGTCGGCCATGCCGAAGATCGGGGCGTCCGCGTCCTTGTTGACGGCCACGATCACCCGCGAGGTCTGCATGCCCGCGCGGTGCTGGATCGCGCCGGAGATGCCCGCGGCGAGGTACAGCTGCGGGCTGACGGTCGTCCCGGTCTGGCCGACCTGGAACTTGTGCGGGTAGTACCCGGCGTCGGTGGCCGCGCGCGAAGCGCCGACCGCGCCGCCCAGGGCGTCCGCGACGCGCTCGATGAGCGCGAAGTCCTCGGCCGAGCCCACGCCGCGGCCGCCCGAGACGACCACGCGCGCCTCGGCCAGCGCCGGGCGGTCGCCCGCGGGCTCGTCGACCCGCTGGGCGATCTTGACGCGCTGGTCCGCTTCGGCCACAACGGCGTTGACGGTCTCGACCGCGGGCGAGCCCGGGGCCGGGGTCGGCTCGGTGGAGCCGGACTTGACCGTCGCGAGCGTGAAGCCCTTGGTGGACTTCGACTTCAGGATCGTGGCGCCCGCGAAGGCGTCCTGCGAGGCGGTGCCGTCGGCGTCCAGGCCCGACACGTCGGTCATGAGGCCGTTGTCGAGCGCGACCGCGACCCGGGCCGCGAGGGCCTTGCCCTCGTCGGTGCTCGGGAGCAGGAAGAAGTCCGGGTTCGCATTGCGGGCGAGGTCGGTGAGGACGGTCGCCTTCGGATCGACGAAGTAGTCGTCGGCGCCGGGGGCCTCGACGCGGTAGACCTTCGCGGCGCCGTACTCGCCCGCGAGCGAGGCGGCGGCGTCGTCGAAGGCGATCGCGGAGACGTCGCCGAGGGAGCGCGCGAGGGTGAGGACCTCGGCGGCGTGCTTGCCGGAGTTCGGTACGTACACGAGGATGTCGGTCATGGCGGGCTCCTAGATGAACTTCTCGGCGGCGAGGAATCCGGCGAGGGCGGACCCGCCCTGGCCTTCGTCGGTGACGATCTGGCCCGCGGAGCGCGGCGGGCGCGCGGCGGCCTCGACGACCTCGTTCGACGCGGCGGCCGGACCGGCTGCGGCGACGCCGAGGTCGGCGAGGGTCAGGGTCTCGACCGGCTTGCGCTTGGCGGCCATGATGCCCTTGAGCGACGGGTAGCGCGGGGTGTTGATCGTGTCCCAGACCGAGACGATCGCGGGCAGGGTCGCGGTGAGCACGTCGTACCCGTTGGCGCGCTGGTGCTCCACGGTGATCGAGGACCCGTCGGTGTCGATTTTGCGGGCGCCGGTCAGGGCCGGGGCGCCGGTGCGGGCGGCCAGGAGCTGGGGCATGACGCCCATGTTCGAGTCGGTGGACTCGGCGCCGGCGATGACGAGGTCCCACTCCAGGCGGCCGAGCGCGGCGGCGAGGATCGCGGAGGTGGTGAGGGCGTCGGAGCCGCCGACGGCGTCGTCCTCGACGTGGACGGCCTTGTCGGCGCCCATCGCGAGGACCTTGCGCACGGTCTCGGTGGCCTGGCCCGGCCCGAGGGTGAGGACGGTGACCTCGCCGCCGTGGGCCTCCTTGAGCTGGAGCGCGGCTTCGACGGCGTATTCGTCGAGCTCGCCCATGACGTTGTTGGCGCCGTTGCGGTCCACCCGCAGCTGGGCGTCCAGTTGTCTCGCGAGCCCCGAGTCCGGGACCTGCTTGACCAGAACCACGATGTTCATAGACCAACCTCCGAGGTCGTTCTTGGCGACACAGTAAGGGCCTTGCACCGACCCTGAGCCTAGGGCCGACTATATCCTACGAAGTTACTATCGAGTAACACCACGGAGGGCGCAACACCCCGAGCCGTTGTTGTACGGATGGCGGCAAGCAGGCATGATTGGGGACATGATCCGCGCGTTCGTCTTCCTGTTCTTGGCGCACCTGGCGCTGGTCATCGCCGCGCTCGCCGACTGCCTTGGGGGCGAGCACCATCCCCGGAAGCTCACCCGCGGATGGTGGGTCCTCATCATCCTGCTCGTGCCGGTCGCCGGCGGCATCCTGTGGTTCTCCGTGGGCCGGGCGCGCCCGCCGCGCCCGCAGCCGGGCACGGGCCGCACCGGGAGCGCCGGAGGGCCCAAGCACCCCAACGGGCCGGTGGCCCCCGACGACGACCCCGACTTCCTGCGGGACATCGACCGCCGCCTGCGCGACGAGAACAAGGAGGACTGAGCCCCGGGGCTCAGGGCCCCGGCTCAGGCCGACTTCTCGCGGCGCGGGCGCACCGCCCGCCGCGGCGTGGCCTTCGTGCGCGGCACGAGCGTCGGGTTCACGTTGCGCCGCACCACGTCCGCGGTGATCTCGACCTTCGCGACCTCATCGGCGCGCGAGGGGATCTCGAACATGACGGGCTGGAGGACCTCCTCCATGATGGCCCGCAGGCCCCGCGCGCCGGTGCCGCGCAGCAGCGCGGACTCGACGATCGGCTCCAAGGCGTCGGGGGCGAACTCCAGCTCGACGCCGTCGAGTTCGAGGAGGCGCTGGTACTGCTTGACCAGGGCGTTCCGCGGCTCGGTGAGGATGCGCAGGAGCGCGGCCTTGTCGAGGTGGTCGACGGTGGTGAGGATCGGGAGGCGCCCGACCATCTCGGGGATGAGCCCGTACTTGAGCAGGTCGTCGGGCATGACCTGGGAGACGATCGCGTCGCCCTCGGCGACCTCGGCGTGCAGCGGGGCGGTGAAGCCGACGGTGCGCTTGCCGATGCGGCCCTTGATGATCTCCTCGATCCCGGCGAACGCGCCGCCGCAGATGAAGAGGATGTTCGTGGTGTCGATCTGGATGTGGTCCTGCTGGGGGTGCTTGCGCCCGCCCTGCGGGGGGACCGAGGAGATCGTGCCTTCGAGGATCTTCAGGAGGGCCTGCTGGACGCCCTCGCCGGAGACGTCGCGGGTGATCGACGGATTCTCGGCCTTGCGTCCGGCCTTGTCGATCTCGTCGATGTAGATGATGCCGGTCTCGGCGCGCTTGACGTCGAAGTCGGCGGCCTGGATGAGCTTGAGGAGGATGTTCTCCACGTCGTCGCCCACGTACCCGGCCTCGGTGAGGGCCGTGGCGTCCGCGATGGCGAACGGGACGTCGAGCATCCGGGCGAGGGTCTGCGCGAGGTGGGTCTTGCCGGAGCCGGTGGGGCCGACCATGAGGATGTTCGACTTCTGGAGCTCCACGTGGTCGCCGCCGCGGATCGAGCCGAGCTCGTCGAGCTGCACCCGCTTGTAGTGGTTGTAGACGGCGACCGCGAGCGCGCGCTTGGCGTTGTCCTGGCCGATCACCCACTGGTCGAGGAACTCGACGATCTCCTTGGGCTTCGGCAGGTCCTCCCAGACCACCTCGGCGTCCTCGGCGAACTCCTCTTCGATGATCTCGTTGCACAGGTCGATGCACTCGTCG
This sequence comes from Glycomyces artemisiae, assembly GCF_003002955.1. Taxonomy (GTDB): domain Bacteria; phylum Actinomycetota; class Actinomycetes; order Mycobacteriales; family Micromonosporaceae; genus Glycomyces; species Glycomyces artemisiae. The sequence goes on along the minus strand of NZ_PVTJ01000005.1, from coordinate 9,896 downwards.
CAGATGTACACGTTGTTCGGACCCGCGATCAGCTTGCGCACCTGCCGCTGCGACTTCGAGCAGAACGAGCACTTCAAGATCTCGCTGTCACCCAGGCGTGGGGCCATCGCGGTAACTCCCTCCCTCGGCGGCATGCGATCCAGGGCCGCCGAGCGTGCGTGCATTGCTCCGTTGATTCAGGACGAACCGGTGTCTCGATCCAGTATTTCGCATTTGCGGCCACGGCGCCAGGGCAGTCTCAGACCGTGATGGCGGGTCCGGTACCGGGCGGCGGGTGCGCCAGCGCCACGGTATCGCGGACGGGCGGGGCTCGGGGGCGATCGGCGGGAGACGGGGGCTCGGTGCCGCGGGGAGGCGCGGCGGGCCGGGCGGGCCCGCCGCGCGCTTCCTGCGGCTGCGCGTCCTACGCGGCGGCTTCGGCCGGCAGGGCGTTCTTCTTGCGGTAGGTCAGGACGTTGTCGACCAGGCCGTAGGCGACGGCCTCGTCGGCGGTGAAGATCTTGTCGCGCTCGATGTCGCGGCGGACCTTGGTGACGTCCTGTCCGGTGTGGCGGGCGAGGATCTTCTCCAGCTGGTCGCGCATGCGCATGATCTCGCGGGCCTGGATCTCCATGTCGGACGCCTGGCCGAAGGTGCCTTCGGTGGCGGGCTGGTGGATGATCACGCGGGAGTTCGGCAGCGCGGTGCGCTTGCCGGGGGTCCCGGCTGCGAGGAGCACGGCGGCGGCCGAGGCGGCCTGGCCCATGCACACGGTCTGGATGTCCGGGCGCACGTACTGCATGGTGTCGTAGATGGCCATGAGCGCGGTGAGCGAGCCGCCGGGCGAGTTGATGTACATGATGATGTCCCGGTCGGGGTCGTTCCCTTCGAGGACGATCAGCTGGCTCATGATGTCGTTGGCCGAGGTGTCGTCCACGGGGGACCCGAGGAAGATGATCCGGTCCTCGAACATCTTGTTGTACGGGTTCATCTCCTTGATCCCGTACGAGGTCTTCTCGGTGAACGACGGGACGATGTAGCGGGCCCGCGGGTCGAACGCTCCGGACTGGGCGTGGATGTCCATCATCAGGTTCCCCTCCTGGGTGTCTAGTTGGACTCGGCGGGGACTTCGGACACCCGCTGGACGACGTGGTCGATGAAGCCGTAGTCCTTCGCCTCGGCGGCGGTGAACCAGCGGTCGCGGTCGGAGTCGGCCTCGATCTCCTCGACAGTGCGGCCGGTGTGGTGGGCGACGCGCTCCTGGAACATCTGCTTGGTGTAGAGCATCTGCTCGGCGAGGATCGCCACGTCGGAGGCGGTGCCGCCGATGCCGCCGGAGGGCTGGTGCATCATGATGCGCGCGTGCGGGAGCGCGTAGCGCTTGCCCGAGGTCCCGGCGCACAGGAGCAGCTGGCCCATGGAGGCGGCCATGCCCATGGCGATGGTCTGGACGTCGTTCTTGATGAACTGCATGGTGTCGTAGATGGCCATGCCGTCGTAGACCGAGCCGCCGGGCGAGTTGATGTAGAGCTTGATGTCGCGCTCGTCGTCCTCTGCCTCCAGCAGGATGAGCTGGGCGCAGAGCCGGTTGGCGAGCTCGGAGGTGACCTCGGAGCCGAGGAAGATGATGCGCTCCTTGAGCAGGCGGTCGAAGACCATGGCGTCCAGACCGGGCTCGGTCGCGCCCCCGTTGCCCCGGCGGGCGATCGCGTTGACGACGTCCTTCTCCAGCTGCGAGGAGAATGGAATCGAATGCTCCATGTCTTTGCACCTTCATTCTGTCTCGGCGATATGGGCTCAGCGTTGCGGCTGCCAATCCAGACCTTAGCCCGTCGGGGCGACGATCGGACGCGGCTGGGCTCCGTGTTCGCTTCCAGCGGAGCGCGGCGGAGGACCAGTCTGGGGCATCGGCGCGGGCGGCAGTGCGGACCGGGTGTCCGTTGCGGCGGGGGCGCAAACGCGGAGGACCCGGCGCGGGGCCGGGTCCTCCTGATCGCGGCGCTAGGCGGTGACGCGGAGCAGCAGGTTGGGGCTGCCTTGGACGTCGTTGATCGCGCCGGTGGTGGCCGCGCCGGTGAGGGCGGCGGCGACCTGGGCGGGGGTGGCGGTCGGGTGGGCGGAGAGGTAGACGGCGGCGGCCCCGGCGACGTGCGGGGAGGCCATGGAGGTGCCGCTGAGGCTGGACGGGGAGCCGAGGAGGTACGGCGAGGTGATGTCCTGCCCGGGGGCGAAGAGGTCGACGCAGTCGCCGAAGTTGGAGAAGTCGGCGCGGGCGTCGGCGTCGGTGGAGGCGGCGACGGTGATGGCGCCGGGGGTGCGGGCGGGCGAGACGCCGCAGGCGTCGGCGGTCTCGTTGCCTGCGGCGACGGCGTAGGTGACGCCGGATTCGATGGAGGCGGCGACGGCCGCGTCGAGGGCGTCGCTCAGGCCGCCGCCGAGGCTCATGTTGGCGACGGCGGGCTTGACGGCGTTGGCGGTGACCCAGTCGACGCCCTGGATGACGCCCGCGGTGGTGCCGGAGCCGAGGCAGTTGAGGACCTGGACCGGGACGATGGTGACCTCCTTGGCGATGCCGTACTCGGTGCCGCCGACGGTTCCGGCGACGTGGGTGCCGTGGCCGTTGCAGTCGAGGCCCTGGAGGCCGGGGAGGATCGCCGAGTAGCCGGTGCCGGTGCGGCCGGAGAAGTCGGCGGTGGAGGCCCAGATGCCGGTGTCGATGATGTAGGCGTGCACGCCTTCCCCGGCGTTCGGGTAGGTGTAGGACGCGTCGAGCGGGAGGACGGCCTGGTCGACGCGGTCGAGGCCCCAGGAGGGCGGGTCCGCTTGGGTCGCTTGGATCTCGATGGTGCGGTTCTGCTCGACGTAGGCGACGTCGGGGTCGGCGGCGAGCCGTTCGGCCTCGCGCTCGGTCATGGTGGCGAGGACGGCGTCCACGGAGTCGAAGGCGGTCTCGACGTCGCCGCCGAAGTCGTCGACGACCGCGGCCGAGGCGCCGTCCTCGAAGGCGACGATGTAGGAGCCGGGGACGGCGTCGGGGCTGTCGGCGCCGAGGATCTCGGCGGCCTGGGCGGAGGCGGGGCCCGCGGCGAACGCGGTGGCGCCGAGGGCGGCGGCCGCTGCCGTGACGAGGAGTCGGCGGGCGGGGGAATGCATCGCCATGAAAGGTCACCCTTCAGGAGAAAACGGGCTATGGCATCTGTCACAAGGTACCAAAATATTGATAGATTTGGTTACCTCGTAGTAACAGATTCCCGACAAACCCTCATACGTCCCCAATGGAGTCAATTGTGTCCGGTTCCCCTACCGCCCGTTTGCGTCTGCTCGGCATCCTGTTCTGGCTGGCCGGCGGCGCCGTCCTCACCCTCGGCTGGATGGGCATGGCCGAGCTGGCCTACGTCGACGGCCAGATGCCCTTCCTCGTCTCCGGCGGCGCCGCGGGCCTCGCGCTGGTGCTCATCGGCTCGACCCTCGTCGTCATGTCAGCTCTCTTCGACGCCGCCGAGCGCACCGCCCAGCGCACGGCCGAGCTCCTGAAGCAGGCGGCCGACGAGGCCGTGGAGGCCGCCGCCGCAGCCGAGCGGGCCGCGAAGGCCGAAGCCCCGGCCGAGCTCGCGAAGACCGAGGAGAAGGCGGCCGCCGCGAAGGCCGACTGACACCAGGGCTTTCAATCGCGTTCCCAAGCGCCGCAAGCGCGCTCGCAGGCCCCGGAAGTGCGCGTCCGGGGCCTGCAAAAGCACTGGTGGGAACCTACTGTCGCGCGCTAGTCGAAAGTCTGGTAGTTTCGGGCAAGCGCTTCACCGAGTGACCTGTGGCACTCGCATCCCCTTCCCGAAAAGAGAGCTCAATGAAGAGAAGACTGGTTCTCAGCGCCGGCACCGCCGGTGCGGCGGCCCTCCCCCTCAGCGCCTGCGGGTTCATCGGCGGCGGCGGCGACGAAGGCTCGGCCGACACCATCAAGTTCTGGCTGTCGGGCGACGCCAACCAGGGCGGCGGCTTCCAGAAGATGGCCGACAAGTACTTCGAGGAGACCGGTGTCACCGTCGACATCGACGACGTCCCGTACGACGACTTCGGCACCAAGCTCCGCAACGCCGCCCAGGCCGACGGACTGCCCGACCTCGCCCGCGTCACCGCGATCGACCCGATCTGGATGAATCAGCTCGAAGACCTCTCCGACCTCGCCGCCGAGCGCGGCGTCATGGAGAACCTGGTCACCGAGAACGAGGACGGCGCCGTCCCGACCTTCCTCACCGACCTCACCGCCGTGGGCCTCTACGTCAACAAGAGCCTCTTCGACCAGGCCGGCGTCACGTACCCGACCACGGCGGACCAGATCTGGACCTGGGATGAGTTCATCTCCGCGGTCAAGGAGGTCAAAGCCGCGACTGGAGCGCGCTACGGGCTCGTCATGGACCCGTCCTCGCACCGCCTGCGCTCGATGATGTACCAGTTCGGGTCCGACGGGTTCACCCTCGGCGACGACTGCACGTACTCGACGAAGGAGGCCGAGACGACCGCGGCGCTCCAGTTCTTCGCCGACATCAACGACGACGACGTCATGCCCCGCTCCGTGTGGGTCTCCGGCGACGACGCGAACGCCCTGTTCAAGTCCGGCCAGGTCGCGGCCTACTACTCGGGTTCGTGGCAGGTCGCCGACTTCCAGGCGAACATCGCCGACTTCGAGTGGGCCTCGGCCCTCATGCCCGCCCAGACCCGCCGCGCCACCAACCTCGGCGGCGGCTACATCGTGGTCTACAGCGGCGAGAAGTCCAAGGCCGCGCTCGACTTCCTGAACTGGCTGTTCAGCGCCGAGAACTACACCGAGATCTCGGAGATCTCCGGGTTCCTCCCGGTCATCCAGGGCCTCGACATCGACTACGGCGACTCCCAGGCGAGCTTCGACCTGTACAACGAGGAGATCGCGGCCTCCGACCCGGTCTCCTCCGCGCAGGAGAGCAGCGCCCTCCAGATGACCTACAGGGGCCAGACCTCCGGGTCCGACGCCGACCCGCTCAAGGACGAGGCCGTGAAGCTCGCCAACGGGGAGCAGGACGTCGCCACCACCATCGCGAACATCATCGCTTCGCTCAACGAGAACATCATCTGCGAGTAGACCTTGACGGCCACCGCCATCGACACCGAAGCCCCGGCCGGGCCGCTCGCGCGGCCCGGCAAGGGCCGGCGCCCCAAGTACCGGCTCGCGCCGATCGGGCTCGCCGGACTCAGCATCGTCCTGTTCGCCGTGTTCTTCGTCTGGCCCGGCAGCCTGGGCCTGATCTACTCGTTCACCGACTACACCGGCATCGGCGACTACGACTTCATCGGCCTCGCCAACTACGAGAAGCTGTTCGGCGACCCGACGTTCTACCAGGCGCTCACCCGAAGCCTCCTGTTCGCGGTCCTCAGCGTCCCGCTCATGTACGTCATGTCGCTGACCGTGGCCTCGCTCCTGGTCTCCGACTACGCCAAGGGCCGCGCCGCCGCGAAGGTCGTGTTCTTCTTCCCGTGGCTCATCTCCCCCATCGTCGCCGGGGTGATCTGGCGGTGGATGTTCGGCGAGAGCTTCGGCTTCGTCAACTACGTCGTCTCCGAGCTCGGCGGGAACCCGCTCGCGTGGCAGACCGACCCGGACCTGGCGCTCATGGTCGTGGTCATGGCCGCCACCTGGGGCGGCACCGCGTTCAACATGCTCATCTTCATCGCCGCGCTCAAGAACGTGCCGCGCGCCTACTACGAGGCCGCCGAGATCGACGGCGCGAACGCCTGGCAGCGGTTCCGCCACATCACGCTCCCGTCGATCGCGCCCACTTCGTTCCTCGTGGTGCTGCTGTCCTCGCTGGGCGCCATGAAGGAGTTCGCGATGGTCCAGGCGCTCAACGGCGGCGGGCCCGGCACCTCCAACGTGTTCCTCATCCAGTACATCTACGAGACCGGCTTCAAACGCGCCGACATCGGCTACGCCAGCGCGGTGTCGATGATCCTGCTGCTCATCCTCCTGTCCATCGCGCTGCTCCAGATGTGGGTCAACCGGAGGCGAGGCGCATGAGCACCCTGACGACCACCGCGGGCGAACCGCGCACCCGCAAGGCCCGCAAGGCGAAGGAGCTCGGCTCCGCGATCCCCATGACCGCGTTCCTGTGGCTGCTCGCCGCCGTGTACGCGTTCCCGCTGCTCTGGTTCCTCTTGAGCGCCTTCAAACCCGGCTCGGAGCTGTTCCAGTACCCGCTGTCGTTCCTGCCCGAGGACCCGACGGTCGCCGGGTTCGAGAAGGCGTGGGACCGGTTCGACTTCATGCTGTACTTCTCGAACACGCTCGCGGTGGCGCTCACGACCACGGTGCTGACGGTGATGGCGAGCGCCATGACCGGGTACGCGCTCGCGAAGTACCGGGAGCAGCGGTGGGTGCGGATCTTCTTCGTCTGCCTCCTGGCGACGACGATGCTCCCGACCGAGGTGATCATGTCGCCGACGTTCCTGGTGATCCGGGACCTCGGCATGTACGACTCGTTCGCGGGGCTCGTGGTGCCCTCGATCCTCACGGTCACGGGCGTGTTCATGTTCCGGCAGTTCTTCCTGTCGGTGCCCGACGACATCGTGGAGGCCGCGCGCATCGACGGCGCCCGCGAGGCGGGGATCTTCTTCCGGATCATGCTGCCGATGTCGCGGCCCATCATCATGACGCTGGCGATCTTCTCGTTCCAGTGGCGCTGGAACGACTACGTGTGGCCGCTGATCGTGGTCGGCGACGAGCGGAAGTTCACGCTCCAGATCGCGCTGCGCAGCATCGTGGGCGCCGAGAACATCGACTGGCCGCTGCTGCTGGCCGCGTCGGTGATGTCGATCCTGCCGCTCGTGCTCATCTTCATCGTGTTCCAGAAGTACGTCATGAACGAGGACATCAATGCGGGACTCAAGGACTGAGTTCGCCGGCGCCGCGACCGCCGCAGCGGATGCGCGGGCGCGGGAGGTGCTCGGCGGGGTGGACGCCCTGCTGGGGTCCGACCCGCACCACCGGGCGGTCATGGGCGCCGCGAAGGCGCTGGTGGCGTGCGCGGTGAACCCGGCGTCGGCGTTCTTCGCGTCGGCGGAGGCCGAGGGCGCGGCGCAGCGGCTCGTGGAATTCCTGGCCGGGATGCAGGCCGGCAACGGGCTGTTCGACGGCGAGAACTTCGCCTCGCCCCCCGACACGGCCTTCACCGTCAACGACCTGTGCGACACCTACGCGCTCTTGGAAATCGCCCCGGAGGGGTTCGCGGCCCTCGGGGACTCGCTGGCCGCGGTCGCGGCCCGCGCCGCGGAGCCGCTGCGGCTCGGCGGGGTGCACACCCCGAACCACCGGTGGGAGCTGTCGTCGGCGCTCGCGAAGCTCCACCGGCACTGGCCCGACGAGCGGCTGGTGGCGCGCGTCGACGAGTGGCTGGCCGAGGGCGTCGACATCGACGCCGACGGCTGGTATTCGGAGCGGAGCCCGAACTACGCGCTGTGGGTGTCGAACCCGGCGCTCGTCGCCATCGGCGAGCACCTCGGCCGCCCCGCGCTCCTCGACCTGGTCGAGCGCAGCCTGGAGGCCGTCGCGGCCGCGACCCTGCCCGACGGCACCGTGGAGACGGTCCACTCGCGGCGGCAGGACCAGAGGGGGACGATCGCGTTGGCGCCGTTCCTGATGCAGTTCCGGCGGTTCGCGATCCGGCGCGGGCGCGGCGACTTCGCGGCCGTCGCGGCGGGCATCGAGGGGATCGCCGACCCGGCGAGCGCCCTGACGGAAATCCTCCTCGAACCGGACCTGGCCGGGGAGCTTCCCGAGCCCGAGGCCCGCAAGGCGGGCACGGCGGTGTTCGCGGGGTCGGGCCTGGCCGTGTCGCGGGACGGGGACTTCGCCGCGACCGTGTACGGCGGCTCGGACTACGCGGCGCACGGCCGCATCCGGTCCGGGCTCGCGACGAACCCGACGTTCCTGCGGCTCTTCGCAGGCGACGCGGTCCTGGACTCGGTGCGGCTCTCCAGGGACTTCTTCGGGCTCGGGCCGTTCCGGGCCGACGGGCTCGACGCCGACGGCAGCACGTTCCTGCTGCGCGAGCGGGCGAGCGCGGCCTACTACGGGCCGCTTCCGGCCGGGTTCCGGCGCGGGGACGCGGTCTACGACCTGGCCGACGAGGGCCGGTTCTCCGCGGCGATGGACTTCGCGCACCGGCCCGCCGAGCCGGTCGCGCTGGAGACGAGCGTCCAGATCACCGTGGGCGAACGCGAAGTGGCGGTGCAGATCGCGGCCGATCCGGGCCGGGTGCGCCAGGTCCTCGAACTGGCCTTCCGCGACGGCGGCGAACTCGAAGGCGTCCGGCCCGTCGACGGCGGCTTCGAGCCCGAAGGCACGACGGCGGTCTACCGCAAGGGCGGCGACAGGATCACGGTCGAGGTCGACGCCAGAGGCGCGTTCACCCGCGGCTACCACCCGGGCGAGGACTACACGCACCTCGGCGGCACCGATGCGGCCCACGGAATCCGGCTGTACGTGCCGCTTCCCGCGACGGGCCGCTGCACGCTGGTCCTCCGCGCGTCCTGAATGGTCGACCCGATCGAGCGGACCGGCGACGGCGGGCGCTGGCGAGCCTCGTCCCGCTGGGAGAGCCGAGGTGCTAGGGAAGCCGCAGGTAGACCCGCACGGTGGTGCCTGCGGGACCGGTGTGCATGCGGAGCAGGTCGACAACATGGTTGACCAGCAGCAGGCCGCCGCCCTGGGCGTCGTCGACCGGGCGGCGGCCTGCGAGCGGGTCGGTGATGTGCCCGGCGTCGCTGACCTCGCATACGAGGAGGTCGCCGTCCGTCCAGATCCGCAGCAGTGCCGTGCCGCCGCCGTAGCCGATGCTGTTGGTGATCAGTTCGGTGACGGCGATTTCGAGATCGACGAGGCGGTGGGCGGACAGTCCCGCGTTGCGGCCGTACGCGGTGGTGAACCATCGGGCGTTGTCCACCGAGTAGCGGTCGACGCCGCGTTCCACGGCTGAGCGCGGCGCGGCCGGCAGCGGCTCGTTGTAGCCGTCGATGACGCGGCCGGGGTCGTAGTCGGCGCTCTTGCGGGTCCCCTTGGCGTCCATGAGGACCGGGTGGGTGGCGAGGGAGTCGGCGATCGCGCGCTCGTCGAGGCCGTCGAGGTCGTAGGGGCACAGGATGGCGGCGTCGCGGCCGGCGAAGGCGAGGTTGATGAGCGCCTCGTGCTGGGCGCACGCGGGGTACTCGATGTCGGTGCGCCAGGGCCAGATCGGCTCGCCGATGATGCTGACTCGCCGGCCCGGGTGGCGGTCGGCGAACTCGCGGAGCACGCCGGGGATGATGCGCCCGGGATTGGCGCCCTCCTCGGTCATGTCGAGCAGCAGGACGTGCTCGCTCGCCGCGCCGAGCGCGTCGCGGATGAGTTCGAGGTTGGGGCCGGGAACGGAGACCGCGGCGGGCTCGCCTGCGCTGAGCGCGGATTCGATGAACGGAATGGTGCCGGCGAGGTACTCGGCGGGCCCGGAATAGTAGAACGCTGGGTGGTGGAACGGTTCCTCAGCAGCACGGTCTGCCCCTGTGGTCATTTCCGCCCTCCTTCGAATCCAATAGTGCCACAGGGCGCATGCAGTCGATCACTGTCGTGCCTCTCGAACATTGACATGTGATGCGCACCACAAACGAGTTTATTCAATAGGTTACCGCCCGGTAGGTGACATTGCCGTGAGCGGCACTTATTATGAGGAGAATGACGCCCGGAGGGCACCCCGGCAACTCTGGAGCACAGGAGCAAATAGACGGACACGCACGGCGTCTGCGCCCCGCCCACAAGCGATACGGGAGGACGACGAAAATGACCGACACACGACAGGAACAGCGCAGGACCAAATCCGGCGAGTACGCCCACCTGGAGCCGCTGTTCACCGAACTGG
>NZ_PVTJ01000004.1 GCF_003002955.1 Glycomyces artemisiae | reverse complement strand
CTCGCACCAGGTGCCACTGTCATCACCCACAGGTGGGGAACATCCTCACGTTCCTCCCCGGACCCCCACGGCCCCAAGGCAACCCGCGCACCCCGCCCCACCGTCCACCCTCTCGTCGCCGCCCGCACGAACCCCAACCCCCACCCCACCCGCAAGGTCTGAGGCCCACCCGTTCAACCGAATCGCCTCTAGTGGGGAACGGTGCAGATGCCGACGCCGTTGGTGAACCACACGAGTGTGCCGCCCGCGTAGTCGCAGGAAGTCCAGCCGTACGAGTCGGATACGGGGGCGGTCGTGTAAACCTCGATGATCTCGGCTTTCGTGGCGGCGGACCAACAGGGGACCTGGACGTGCCAGGAGTCGCCGTTCTCGTCGTACTGCTGCTGGACGCAGATGCCGCGGGCGGGCACGGCGTCGAGGTCGTCGTGGAGGATCTTGCTCGCGAAGTCGGCGAAGCCCTGGTTCGTCAGGTAGAGCACGAACAGGAACAGCGCCACGGTGACGCCGACCTTCCCGGTGGTGGGCACCACCGGGAGCTCGCCGCCGGTGACGTCCTCTTCGGCGCCGCCGCTCTCGTCGGTCACGGTGCGAGGACCGCGGCGAGGGCTTCGCGCGCTTTCGCCTGCGCCGCTTGGACGGTGGCGGTGGCGCGGGCGGAGAGCTCTTCGCACTCGGTGTCGATGGTGGCGTTGGGGACGAGGAACTTGAAGCCGGTGAGGCGGCCTTGGAGGTCGGTCTCGGCGGCGCACAGGTCGTCGTCGGTGGTGTGCGCGAAGCGGTCGGCGGCGCGGGCGGCGATGCGGTCGCGGAGTTCGTCGCCCCTGCGGTCGGGGAGGCGACCGGCGAGCAGGTCGGGGTGGGCGCGTTCGAGGTTGAGCACGTGCTCGGAGCGGGACTGCTCGGCGCCGTCCCAGGCGGCCGCGACGGCGTCGGCGGCGGCGCGGTTCGAGAGGCGGTCCACGGTGGGGCTCAACGCGATCGCGACGAGTCGGCCGAGGTAGTCGAGGCGCACCCACGCGAAGCGGCCCGGGTCGGTGCCGTCGAACCCGCGGGTAGCGAGCTCCTCGGTGAGGGCCTGCGCGCGCTCGGCGAGGTCGGCGGCCTGCTCGTAGCTCGCCCGGCTGGGCGCGGCCGCGAGCGCCCGATCAACGCCGTCGCGCACGGCCCCGGCGGGAAGGCGGGCGGCGGCCCGCCGCGCGGCCTCCACGCGGTCCTCGTAGTCCTCGGGGATGTCGATCCGGTCCATGACGCCTCCTCATCGCGCTGTTGCGACGAGCCTCCGCGACCCGACCACCGATCGGTCACCGATCGGTCATCCCGCGAGAAGGCGGCTTCGCCCCCGGGCCCGCCGGGCCGAAGGCCCGGCCGGGGCGGGGCGGGTGCAGGCCAAGCGGCGAGACGTACTCGCGCGCAGGGCGCGCGAGTACGTCTCGCTTCGCGTCTCGCTTCGCGTCTCGCTTCGCGTCTCGCTTCGCGTCTCGCTTCGCGTCTCGCTTCGCGAGCGCGGCGGGTCACGTTCGGCGGGCGCGGGAAAGCGCCGGTCCGCGCCTTGGATCGGACCGGCGCTCGCATCGCCGCACTCGTTCGGGTGAACTGTGGTCACCCAGGCCGATTTCGGCCGTTTTCCTGTCGGACCCCATTGGCAGGATCGAGCCCGGCGACGATTTCGGTCCCCTCTGGGTGGGTGGGGGCTAGTGGATGGTTAAACGCGGTCGCGACATGCACTCATGAATCCGGCGGGACCCCCTCGGCGGTCGCGAGCTGGGAGTCCGAGACCTCGATCGGCGTCGAGAAGCCGTCCGCGGCAGCAGTGGTCGCAAAGTCCGAGCCGTCACCGCTCGCCAGGACCGTTGACTCCGCCGCCGGTTCGGCCGCCTGGTCCGACTCGATCACCGTGAAGGCCGCCGCGGCGTCGTCCTCCGCCACCGCGCCCGTGCCCGCCACCGCCGCGAGCGACGCCTCCATCCCGTGGAGCGCCCCGCGCAGGTACTGGAGGTTCCGCCACGTCGCGGCATGGAACTCCGCGTACTGCCCCGCGGCATTGTCGGCCGCGCCCGGTGCGGTCCCGAAGGCCGGGGCGCGGCTCAGGGTCCCCGTCGCGAGGACCGGGATCACCTGCCCCTCAAGCTGATCCAGCAGCCCGAGCAGGAACTGCCGGTACTCCTCGACCGCCTCCGCGTCGAACACGCGCTCCTGCGCCATCTCGCCTCCTAGCTGTACGGGTCGTCGCCGGGCCGCACATAGCCCCAGACGTTGCCGGTCTCTCGGAACAGGAGGTCGTCGTCCTCCGGCTCCTCGTCCTCCTCGGACTGCTCGCCCTTCTTGCGCGCGTCGGCCGCCGCCTGGCCGCCGACCACCGAGGTCCGCGCCGCGCTCACGCCCGGCCCGGAACCCGAGCCGGAAGCGGTCGGCCCCGCGGCCGGGCCCGGCCCGAACACGCCCGGCGCCGTCCCCGTGAAGCCGGGCCCGCCGCCCGCGCCAATGGTCGCCGCACCGCCCGGGACGACCGCGCCGCCGCCCACCGAAGCGCCGCCGAAGCCCCCGAACCCGCCGCCGCTCGCCAGACCGCCCGAGACGGTCCCGTCCGCTGTCTCCTCCGCAGGCGCCGTGGAGGTCTCGGCCCCGGTCCGCACCGACCCGTCCCCGCTCGGCGGCACCGGGCTCGGGTCCTGGGTCGCCTGCGGCGCCACCGGCGCCGCGGGCTGCTCCATCACCGGCGAGGACAAATCCATATAGGAGGCGTCGGCGCTGTCGGGGTACGGCCGGTCCGCGCCCGTCGCCGTCATCGCGGCGAGCTGCTCGCTCTGACCGCCGAGCTTCTCGCCGATCGCGCCGTCGATCGCCGCGTGCCGCTCGGCGTACTCCGCGATCGCCGCATCGATCCGCGGCCCGAACGCCGTCTTCGCCTCCTCGCCCGCCTGCAACCGCGCCTCCGACGGCACCGCGCCCTCCACGGCCGCGTCCGCCGTGCCCGCGCGCTCCTCGACGAACGCCCGCACCTCCGCCGCCAGCGCCGGGTCCGCCCCGCCCAGCCGGAGCGCCTGCTCGGCCTCCTCGCACCCCATCCGGATGCAGTCCCCGTGCCACCACGCGGGCCGCACATGGATCGCGACCAGGTTCGTCCACTCGCCTTCGGGGCCGACCATCGGTGCGGGATAAGGGATCTCGCCCGAGTCGCCGCCCTGGAGCGCGTACAGGGCCTCCTCCCGGTTCTTCAGCTCCGCGGCCGTGTCCTCGATGTCGTCCAGCACGCCCTGCACGAGCGTCTTCACCTGGTCGGCCTGCTCGTTGAACGCGTCGAAGTCCGCTCCCGCCCAGCCCGCCGCGAGCGCGGCGAGGTTCGTGCGCAGCAGTCCCGGCCAGTCGGCGAGGACCGCGGCGACCTCCTCGGTCCAGCCGGTCCGCAGCCGCTGCAACGAGAACGAGTCCGGGTCGAGGGGCCGCACCGCGGCGACCGCGGACCGGAAGTCGTCCTCGGTCGGGTAGGCCATGCCCTCGCAGCGCGGCTTGAACCGCCCGAGCTGCCCCTCCACGGGCACGGCCGACACGAGCTGCTCCCAGTCCGCCTCGGCCGGGTGCGCCATGGGGTGCGGGCACGCGCCCGCCGTGCAGCCGGTCCTGCCTCCGGACCCGGTGTCGCCGAAGGCGATCTCGGAGCTCGCGGTGGGCTCGGTGTAGAACGCCTCGTCGTACGCCGGGTCGTAGACCGGCTCCTCGTACACAGTGGACGAGGTGTGCTCCGCGCTCCCGGCGTCGTACACGAGGGCCGTCCCGCCGGTGTCCGCGGCGCCGGCGTCGAACACGGTCGCGTACTCGGCGCCCGAGTCGCCCGCAGGCGCCGAGCCCTCGATCAGTCCGCCGTCCGTCATGCCGCACCTCCCTGGTCGCTCCTGGTGGTGCCCCAATGGAAGACGGCCGCGTCATGGAAACGTCACGACTTCGCACCGGCCGCTTCGGGACCGGACCGTGACGGCTGCGGGCACATTGCAGGGGAGGCCGCCGGGCGCCGGACCCGGCGCCGCCGATGCGAGGAGGACCGGCGTGAACGTGTACATGGAAGTCGACCGGGTCCGCGGCGGCGGCGCGGACCTGCGGGCCGTCGCCCCCGGCGCGCGCAAGGCGTCCGACCGGGTCGAGGCCCCCGCCCAGACCGCCGCCACCGGGAACACCGGGTTCCTCACCGGGGACGCCGGCGTGCGCTGGCAGGCCGCGCTCGGCGAGGTCACCGCGGGCGTGGAGCGGCGCGTCGCCTGGCAAGGCGAGCAGGTCACCGGCAGCGCCGACGACCTGGACGGCGCCGACGGCGAGGTCGGCGGGAGGTTCCGCTCGATCGCGCGGTCCGTGCCCCGCCCGAAGCGGGACTAGGAGGAGCACCATGCCCACATACGAGGAGGCGCTGGCCGCGAACCCGGCCGCGTTCGTCGACTACGCGTCCGAGATGGCCGCGGCCGGAACGGATCTGACCGAGCACCGGGCCGAGTACGACTCGACGGTGGTCGAGATCAACGCCGGGTGGCAGGACAAGGCGAACACCGCGTTCAACGACGACGCGGTGGTCGTCGACGAGCACGTCGATCAGGTCGCGACGCAGGTCGGCGAGGCCGCGGAGCTGCTCGACTCCGGCGGCGCCGCAATGCAGTCCATGGTGGAGCAGCTGCGGAGCGCCGACGCGTCGTACCGCGGCGCGGGCTTCAACGTGCAGTCCGAGCCGCGCGTGGAGCTGGGCGCCGTCCACTGGGCGGCCATCGCCGCGGCGGGACCGTTCGGGCCGATGCTCCAGGCGCTGTTCCAGGCCCGCGCCGACGAGGGGACCGTGCAGTTGCAGCTCGGCCTGTCCGTGCTCACCGCCGCCGACGCCGCCACGGGCGCGGGCCTGACGGCCGCGGCCGAGCAGTTCGAGCCCTTGGAGGACAAGGGCGGTGCGGCCGACCCGACGATCTGCCCGCCCGTGGTCGCAGAGGACGACCGCACCGGCCGCGACGGCGAGGACGATCGGGACGGCCGCGACACCACCGGGCAGGACGACGCCGATCCGACGAAGCAGACCGGCGACGGCGAGCCCAAGTCCGACAAGGACAAGGACGCCGACGAGAAGCAGAAAGACGACGAAGACAAGCCGTCCGAAGAGGACCAGGAGAAGGACCCGCAGGACCAGGACCAGGACCAGGACGGGACCGGGCAGCCGACCGACCCCGACCAGCCCGGCGCCGTCGAGCCGAACGAGCCGACGGTCCCCGGCTACGAGTCGCCTGACCCCGCGGACTACGACATGCCGGACGTCCCCGGTGTCGACACCGACTGGGACCCAGCCGAACTCGACGCTGCCGAGATCGACCCCGCCGAGCTGCCCTCGGGCGGCCTCGCCGGGAGCGGCGGCGGCCTCGGCGGCGGTGGCGGCGGGGCCGGTCTGCCCGAGGCCGGATCGGTGCCGACCGGCGGGACCGCGGGCCCGGTCGGGGGCGTCATCGGCGCGCCTGCGGGCGCCACTGGCGGTCCCGCGTCGACCGCGGGCGGGCGAACCGGCCTGGGCGGCATGGTCGGCGCGCCGGGCGCGCGCGGCGCGGCGAACCCCGACGACGAGTTCGAGCGGGAGTCGTTCCTCACCGAGGACCCCGACGAGGACGTGTGGGGGATCGGCACCGTCGAGGACAACCCGTACGTCGACTACCAGGAGGAGCAGGAGGCCGGGGCCGCCGAGGAGCCCGCGTTCCCGTCGCTCCTCGAAGACGCGCCGCCGATCCTCCTGCCCGGGTTCCCGCCGCCGGAGCCCGGGCCGAACCGGACCTGAACACCAGGCAAGGAAGAAGGACGGCCCGTCGTCTACAGGAGATCCTCCCTGTCGACGGCGGGCCGTCCGGCGCCCCGGGCCGTACCCACTACGCCCGGGGCCGTCTCATCCGCCGCCGGAGGCGACCACCGCCGCGAGGCGGTCGGCGGCCCGGCGCTGCGCCAGGCCGATCGCGGCCGACACCTCCGCACCGAGCTGCTCGTACTCGATGTCGATGGTGGCGTTGGGAACGAGGAACCTGAACGCCGTCAACCGCCCGCCCAGCGACACCTCCGCGTCGCACACGTCGTCCTCGGAGGTGCCGCCGGAGAACCGCTCCGGGGAGCGCGCGATCCACTCCCGCAGCTCCGCCGAGCGCGGATCGGGCGCGCACCTCGCGAGCAGGTCCGCGCCGACCCGTTCGGCCCGCATCACGTGCTCGGCACGGGCGGCCTCGGCCGCGTCCCAGGCGGCCTCGACGGCCTTCGCGACCCCCCGGTTGCTCATCCGGTCCACCGTGGGGCTCAACGCGAGCGACCCGAGCCGGCCCGTGTAGTCCAGGCGCAGCCACACCACCCGGCCCCCGTCGGTCCCGTCGAACCCGGCGCTCATCAGCTGCGCCGCGAGGGCCGCGGCCCGGTCGGCCGCCTCGGCCGCCGCACCCACCGTCGCGCGCGGCGGGGCCCCGTCGAGGACCCTTGCGGCCGTGTCGCGAAGCGGCCCTTCGGGAAGCCGCTCCAGTGCGGCGCGGGCCGCGCCGATGCGGTCCTCGTAGTCGTCGGGTACGGCGATGCGCTCCATGTCGGCCCCCTCCTCGGCTCGTCGGGCTCAAGCCACAGACTCCCCCCGCGCCTCACGGATCGGTCCTCGCTTCGTCATGCCACGCGCCCCGCGCGGGCCTGTGGGACACTGAGGTCCCAACCCGCGGTGAGGAAAGCGACCCCTATGGCCCTCGACGTGCGCCTGCTCGGACCGCTGGAGGTCCGCGTGGACGGCGGGCAGGCCGCGATCCCGCGGGGCAACGCCACGACGATCCTCGCGCTCCTCCTCGACGACGCGGGCCGGGCCGTCCCCGTCAGCGGCCTCGTCGCCGCCGTCTACGGCGACGACCTGCCGCTCGACCCCGAGACGCAGGTGCAGAACACCGTCGGGGTGCTGCGCCGCCAGCTCGGCGCCGCGCGCGGGCGCATCGAGACCGTCGGCCGCGCCTACCGGTTCCGCATCGACGAGGCGGAACTGGACACGCTGCGCTGCAAGGCGAAAGAGCGCGAAGCGCGGGCGCTGAGGCGCGAGGGCCAGGCCGAGAAGGCCGCCGCAGTCCTGCGCGAGGCCCTCGACGAGTGGCGCGGGCCCGCGCTCGCCGACCTCCCCGGCCGGGCCGCCGGGGCGATCGGCCGCCGCCTCGACGAGTACCGGCTCGCCCTCCTCGAACAGCGCATCGACGCCGACATCGACACCGGCAGGGCCTCGGGCGTGGTCGAGGAGCTGCGGCAGATCATCGCCGCCCACGACACCCGCCAGCGCCTCGTCGCGCTCCTCATGCGCGCCCTCCACGCCTCCGGCCGCACCGCCGAGGCCCTCGAAGCGTTCGCGGCCCTGAAAGACCGGCTCGCCGACGCGCTCGGCGCCGACCCCGACCGGGAGCTGGTCGCCCTCCACACGGCGATCCTCCGCGACCGCCCCGCCGAACCGGCGGCCCCGCCGCCGCCCGCCGCGTCCGCGGTCCCGGCGATGCTCCCGCGCGCCACGCCCCGGTTCACCGGCCGCGAGACCGAGATCCGCGCCCTCGACCGGTTCCTCATGGACGCGGGCGCCGAAGCGGGCCTGGCCGCGGTGACGGGCATGGGCGGCATCGGGAAGACCGCGCTCGCGGTCCGGTGGGCGCACCGGGTCGCGCACCGCTTCCCCGACGGGCAGCTGTACTTCAACCTGCGCGGCTTCGACCCCGCGGCGCCGGGCGCGACCCCGGAGGACGTCCTCGGCGAGGCCCTCGCGGCCCTCGGCGCGGGCCCGGTCCCCGCCGGGCTGGACGAACGCGCGGGCCTGTACCGGACGATCCTCGCGCAGCGGCGCGTCCTCGTGCTCCTCGACAACGCCCGCGACGCCGCCCACGTGCGCCCGCTGCTCCTCACGGCCCCAGGGAGCTTCACGATCGTGACCTCCCGCGACCGGCTCGTCGGGCTCGACATGGGCGAAGGCGCCGAGGTCGTCCACTTGGGACCGATGCCGGAGGTCGAGTCGGAGGCGCTGCTGGCGCGGCGCATCGGGCCCGAGCGGGCCGCCGCCCACCGGGACGCGGTGGCGCGCATCGCGGCCGCATGCGGGCGGCTCCCGCTCGCGCTCACCCTCGTCGGCTCCTGGGCGGCCGCCGACCCGCACCTGGCGCTCGGCGAGCTCGCCGACCGGCTCGCCGGGGCCGCGAACGTCCTCAACGTCCTCGTCTCCACCGACGCCGCCTCCGACCCGCGCACCGTCTTCGACTGCTCCTACCAGCTGCTCGATGAACGGGACGCGACCGCGTTCCGGCTCTTCGGCCTCCACCCCGGCCCGGACCTGACGCCCGCGGCGATGGCGAGCCTCATGGGCTCAGGGCTAGCCGACGCCCGCGCGGCCCTTGAGGCGCTCGCGGAGATCAACCTGGTCGAGCCGCTCCCCGGCGGCCGCTACTCCATCCACGACCTGCTGCGCGCCTACGCCGCCGAGTGCTTCGAGGACGAGGTCCAGGAGGCCGCGCGCCGCGCCGCGGCCCTGCGGATGCTGGAGCACTACCTGCACGCCGCCCTCCGCGCCGGGACCCCGGTCCTGGACACGGGCAGGCCCGCGCCCGGCGTCCACGCCGAGGACCCCGGCCCCGGCTGGTTCGCGGCCGAGCACCGCGTCCTCCACGGCCTCCTGCGCACCCAGGCCGGGTTCCAGGCCGACCTGCGCGTCTGGCAGCTGGGGCGCGTCCTCGCCGAGCGCGCCCTCGACGGCGACGGCCCCGGCGGGGACCTCCTCGAAGTGCAGGCCCTCGCGCTCGCCGCCGCCGAGCGCCGCGGCGACGCCCTCGAACGCCTGACCTGCCTGGGCTACATGGCGATCGGCCACCACCGCGGCGGCGACCGGGACGCCGCCCGCGACTGCGCCGGGCAGGTCGCCCACCTCGCCGAGCGCGCGGGCGGGTCCTGGCCGGCCGCGCTCGCCGCGTACCTGGACGCGCTCCTCGGCGGCGACCCGGCCGCGGCCCGCCGCGCGAAGGCCGGGTTCCGCGAAGCGGGCGACCGGGCCTGGGAGCGGCGCTCCAGAACCCTCGCCGACCGCTGAGCGGGAAACGCCGCGGCCGTTCGCCGCCGCCGGTGCGATGATGCAGCGCATGAGCGAACCGACCGAGCCGCGCCGCCCGATAGAGCTGTGCTGCCTCCTGCGCGCCCGCCCCGGCCTCGAAGCCGAGATGACCGCCTACGAGGACCGGGTCCTCGCGCTCGTCCCCGAGCACGGCGGCGAACTGCTCTCCCGCGCGATCGGCGACGGCGCCGACGGCCACCCCCACGAGGTCCACACGTACCGGTTCCCGTTGCAGGCCAGCCTGGATGCGTACCTCGCCGACCCGCGCCGCACCGCCCTGACCGCCGAGCGCGACCGCGTCGTCGAGTCCACGGTCCTGTTCCCCGTGCGCATCGCCTGACCGCGCCGCCCGACCGGTCCGACCGGCTGTCGGATACCCGACAGACCCGGACCGGTTGCGGCAGTTCGCCCCCGAACGCCCCGAACCGCCCCGCCCGCGCGCGGACCGTGTCGGCACTGCGACCCCGATACGCTCGCCGTATGGGCAGCTCAGGTCTCAACTGGGGCGCCGTCGGCGCGATCGCGGGCGTCGTCAGCGTCGTGATCGCCTACGTCGCCTTGCAGGACCAGCGCGAGCGCGACCAGGACCCCGGCGGCCAGGACGCGACCACCTTCACCGAGGACCTCGGCGACCCGGTCGCCGACGGCACCAGCGAATGGACCGCCGTCGACTCCTACCGCGTCGCCCTCGACGCGACCTTCGGCGAGGGCCGCTGCTGGACCGACGAGATCGACCTCGACGACGGCGGCGCCGTCACCGAAGCCGAGGTCAACGGCCCCTACAACGACTCGATGGACCTCACCTGGTACTCGTGCATGGACGAGTACGGCACCCTCTACGGCCGCGTCGGCCAGTCCGCCACCGTCGACGCCGGCGGCACCGCGAACCTCGACGCGTGCCTCGCATCGATCTACACCGACACGTACCTGGAGCTGCGCTTCGACCCCGACAGCCCCACGGCCGCAGAGGGATGCGTCTACACCGGCGGGGACACGTGGGCCACGGTCACCGTCGCCGCGACGGGCACCGACGGGACCTTCGCGACCGGGAGCATCGACGTCACCCTCTGGCAGCAGACCTGACGGCACCGGCTCACTGTGCGACACTGGACTCCCCCTGGTGCCGAGCGGAAGCGGAGACATGCCCACCCTGGACGTGCGCCTGCTCGGGCCCCTGGAGGTCCGCATCGACGGCGTCGAAGCGGCCATCCCGCGCGGGAAGACCGCGACGATCCTCGCGATCCTCCTCGACGACGCGAACGCCGTCGTCCCCCTGGAGCACCTGATCCACGCCGTCTACGGCTACGACCGCCCCCAGGACCCGGAGACGCAGATCCAGAACGCCGTCGGCGTGCTGCGCCTCAGACTCGGCGCCGCCCGCGACCGCATCGAGACCGTCGGCCGCCGCGCCTACCGGTTCCGCATCGCCGCCGCCGAACTCGACCTGCTGCGCTGCAAGGAGCACGAGAACCTCGCCCGGAACCTCCGCGCCGAAGGCCGCCCCGCCGAGGCTGCCGACGCGCTCCGCGCCGCCCTCGCCGAATGGCGCGGGCCCGCGCTCGCCGACCTGTCCGGGACCGCCGTCGAGGCGATCCGCCGCCGCCTCGACGAGCACCGCCCGACCCTCCTGGAGCGGCGGCTCGACCTCGACCTGGAGCTGGGCCGCGCCGCCGACGTCGTCGACGAGCTGCGGCAGATCGTCGCCGCCGACGGCAAGCGGCAGCGGTTCACCGCGCTCCTCATGCGCGCCCTCCACGCCTCCGGCCGCACCTCCGAGGCCCTCGAAGCCTTCGCGGCCCTGAAGCTCCTGCTGCAGGAGCAGCTCGGCATCGACCCCGACCGGGACCTGGTCGACCTGAACGCGGCGATCCTGCGCGACGAGCCCGCCGGGACGCCCGCGCGCATCGAGGCGCCCCGCCTCGTCCCCGCGACCCTCCCGCGCGCGATCACCCGGTTCACCGGCCGCGACGACGAGATCCGCGCCCTCGACGACGCGCTCGACGCGGCCGACGGCGAAGCCGGGCTCGCGGTCGTCGCCGGGATGGGCGGCGTCGGCAAGACCGCGCTCGCCGTCCGCTGGGCCCACCGCGTCGCCCACCGGTTCCCCGACGGGCAGCTGTACTTCAACCTCCGCGGCTTCGACCCGCTCAGCGACGGCGCCGACCCCGCCGCGGTCCTCGCCGAGGCCCTCGCGGCCCTGGGCGTCCCCGCCCAGCAGCTGCCCGCGGGCCTGTCGGAGCGGGTCGGCCTGTACCGGACGGTGCTCGCGCGCCGCCGCGTCCTCGTCGTCCTCGACAACGCCCGCGACGCCGCCCAGGTCCTCCCGCTCCTGCCCGTCGCCCCCGGCAGCTTCACGCTCGTCACCTCCCGCGACCGGCTCACCGGGCTCGCCGCGGGCGAAGGCGCCGACGCCGTCCCCCTCGGCGTCATGTCCGAAGCCGACGCGTGGGCGCTCCTGGTGCGCCGCATCGGCCTCGCCCGCGCCGTCGCCGAAGAGGAGCCGGTCCGCCGCATCGTCGCCGCCTGCGGGCGCCTCCCGCTCGCCCTCACCCTCATCGGCGCATGGGCCGCCCAGCACCCGGGCTTCTCCATCGCGTCCCTCGCCGACCGGCTCGACCAGACCACGAACGTGTTCAAGGTCCTCGCCGCGGCCGTCCCCGGCTCCGATCCCCGCTCCGTGTTCGCCTGCTCCTACCAGGCCCTCGACTCCCGTGCGGCGCAGGCGTTCCGCCTCTTCGGCCTCCATCCCGGCCCCGAGCTGACGCCCGCGGCGATGGCGAGCCTCATGGGCGGCCCCCGGGCCGACGCCGAAGCCGCCCTGAACGAACTCGCGGGCGTCCACCTCATCGAGCAGCCCCGCCCCGGCCGATACACCATGCACGACCTGCTGCGCGCCTACGCGAAAGAGCGCCTCGCCGAGGAGGTCGCCGCCGACCTGGGGGACGCCGCCGCCCTCCGCATGGTCGAGCACTACCTGTTCACCGCGAGCGCCCTCGGCCCGGCCGAGCGGTCCTTCGCGTTCGACCTCGGCGAGCCCTCCCCCGGCGTCGCCCCCGAGACCTTCGCCGACCCGGAGGCCGCGGCGGCCTGGCTCGACGCCGAGGACGAGGTCCTGCGCGGCCTCATCCGCCTCGACCCGGCCGGGCTGGAGGCCGACGCCCGCGTCTGGCAGCTCGGCTGGCGCCTCACCGGCCTCACCGTCGACCGCCTCCGCGGCATGGAGCCCGACGCGCCCGGCCGCGCCGCGCCGTTCGGTCGCACCGCCGCCCGCGGCTACTCCGCGGGCCCGATCCTCTTGGCGGGCACCGAGGCCGCGCTCACCGAGGAGCTCAACGGCGTCACCGAGTCGACGCTCGGCGACGCCGTCCCGGGCGCGCGGAGCCTCGTCGCCTACACCCTCACCGCGGGCGCCGGGGTCGACGGCCGCGACGCCGAGGCCCGCGAGCACGCCCGCCGCGGCGAGGCGTACTTCCGCGAGCGCGGCAACCGGTACTGGGGCAACCGGCTGCGGTTCGCGATCGGCTGGCACAGCGCCCTCCTCGGCGAGTACGACGAGGCCCGGCGCTGCTACGACAAGGTCGTGGAGGACGCCCTGCCGGAGCGCCGCGGGCTCGCGAAAGCCAACACCGACATCGGGTTCGGGTACATCGCCCACGCCGAGGGCCGCTTCGGCGAGGCCGCCGAGCGGTACGGGCGGGCGCTGGCGTGGTTCGAGGCCGACCGGCGGCGCGTCTCCGCCGCGTTCACCCGCGAGCACCTGGGCGACACGCTGCGCGCGTCCGGCGACGGGCCCGGCGCCCGCGAGCAGTGGACGGCCGCGGCCGAGGTCTACGAGGCGTTCGGGCTCGCGTCCGAGGCCGCGCGCGTGCGCGCGAAGACCGCGGGCGCCTGACCGGGCCGCGGCGGCGGCCCGCCGCAAGCCGCGACCGGCCCGCCGGGGCCCGCACCGCGTGAACGCGCGAAGGGCCCCGCCCGCAGGCGGAGCCCTTCACGGCAAGCCTTGCCGCTTAAGCGGTCTCGGCGTCGAAGTCCGTGGCGAGCAGCGCGTCGACCGCCGCCTGGTAGGAGTCGGTGCCGGACTGGGCGATCGACGCGATCCCCAGGAACCCGTTGACGCCGTCGACGTCGACGACCAGGATCGCCGTGTCCTCGAACGTGTCGGTGCTCGCGTCGGTCGACGTCCACGAGTTCTTCCACGTCGCCAGGACGCCGGGCTTCCCGTCGACCTCCACGTCCTGGTAGACGATCTCGCTCATCTCGTACCCGACGACCGTGCTGAACGCCCCGTCCAGCCACACCTCCGCCGCGTTCGCCGCCGACGCCTCCAGGTTCGCCGGGTCGTACTGGGCGACCGCCCCCGAGAACAGGCCCGTCCCGAGGAACGAGATCCACGTCTCGGTGTGCTGGAGGATGTACGCCTCCGAGTCCGTCATCGGCTCGTACGCGACGCCCGGCCCGTAGTACGGCAGCCAGTCGCCGCTCGCCGGGAGCGGCGTGACCGCCCCGATCGACGCGACCGACAGGCCCGTCCCCGACGGCCCCGGCGCCTCCTCCTCGGTGGGCTCCTCGTCGCCGGATTCCCCGCCGTCGTCGGGCGCGCTCTCCTCCGACGTCGTCGGGTCCTGGGCGCCCGCGAGGTCCCCCTCGTCCCCGCCCTTCCCGCCGAGCCAGAAGTACCCGCCGACCGCGCCCAGCGCCATCAGCAGCACCACCCCGATGACCAGCAGCGCCGTCCCGCCCCCGCCCTTCGTCGTCGCCTGCACCGGCGGCGGCCCGTACCCCGGGTACTGCTGGTACGGCTGGTTCGGGTCGTACCCCGGCTGCGGGTAGTACGGCTGGCTCGGCTGGTACCCGCCCGGCAGCTGCGAGGTCTGCTGCGACGGCGCCGGGGACGCGTACGACGGGTCCGCCCCGGCCTGCCCGGGCGCGTAGCCCCCCGCGGGCGGCTGCGAAGCGGGCTGCGACTGGCCGTAGGGGTTCTGCGCGTACGGGTCCGGAACCTGGGCGTTCTGGGCGTACGGGTCCGGGGCACCAGGGGGCATCGCGCCGGGGTCTTGCGGGGGGTACGTCATGGTCCGATCGTATCCGGACCCCGCCGCCGGTGTCTCCATCCGTTTTCCTCAGAAAACGCTAAACCGGGACGGGTATCGACCCGCCCCGGCTTCAGGGATCCGAAACTCACCCCAGTATCACCGACCTGTCAAGATCGGATTCGTTAGCTGACGAACACGGCCACCGTCCGCCCCGGAACCGTGAACGCGCCCGTCGCGTCGTCGAAGCCCGCGTCCGCGAACACCGGGTCCGCCGAGTCCTCCAGGACCGGGTGCAGCCGCGCCCCCGACCCCGCCGCGTCGGCCACGGTCTGGGACACCGCGTCCGGGGACGCGTTGAACACCACCGTGACCGTCTCGAACGCGTCGTCCAGGCCCGCCATGTCGATCCGCATCGTGATCACCCCCGGGGCCTCGGACGCCGTGCCCGACAACGGGAACGACACCCGCTCGGCGACCTCGCCGCCCGTCCCGAGGCTGAACGCCCCCGTCGAGGACGCGATCCGCAGCAGCTCCAGGTACCGGTCGTCGGCGAGCGCGATGTCCTCGCAGGCCGGCGCATCGACCGACGCGAGGGCGTCCTCCGCATACGGCCACTTCGCCTCCGACGTCCACGCCGGCGGCAGCCCCGACCCGAACCCGTTCGACGACGACCCGAACCCCTCGGTCCCGGTGCAGTCCCAGCGGATCGCGTTGAACCAGTCCCCGGAGTCGTACGAGTCCCGGTCCAGGGACTTCGACCGGAGCATCTCCGAACCGGCCGTCGTGAACCCCGTGCCCTGGCTCAAGACCGCCGTCGCCAGCGACAGCACCTGCATCCGCGCCCGGTCCTCACCCGAGGTGTCCGGGCCCAGCTTGTACGCGAGCGCGTCGAACAGGATCTCGTTGTCGTGCGCGTCCACATAGGTCACCGCCTCGGCCGGGTCCGCGGTGTACCCGGCGGCGGCCCCGTTGTAGTCCAGGCCCGCGCCGGTCGTCGCCGACCCGTCCGAAGCCGTGAACGCGTAGTCCGCGAGGTTCCCGACCAGGCCCAGCTTCACCAGGTCCTGCGCGTGCAGCAGCGCCGCCAGCTCCGCATCGGTGGCCTCGCCGTCGTTGTCCGCCGTCCACAGGCCCGAGCCGAAGCCCTGCACCGTCGGGTCCGCGTCGAACGGCCCGCCGCCGCGCACGGCGTCGCGCAGCCGGTCGTTGAACGTCCCGATCCCCGTGCCCGCCATGTTCGCCTGCGTCGCCTGCTCGAACAGGGCGTCCCCGGCGACCTCGCCGAAGTCCCAGCCCTCCCCGTACAGCAGCACGTCCTCATCGAGCGCCGCCTGCACCGCGAGGAGGTTCGCCTTCGGGTGGTGGCCCATCAGGTCGAACCGGAACCCGTCCACGTGGTACGCGTCCTGCCACAGCACGGCCGACTCGACGACGAGCTTCCCGAACATCGGCCGCTCCGGCGCGGTGTTCGCGCAGCACGTCGACGTGTACACCTCCCCGTCCGCGTCGAGCCGGTGGTAGTAGCCCGGCACGATCCGGTCCAGCACCGACTTCCCGTCCGCGCCCGCCGCCGCCGTGTGGTTGTAGACCACGTCGTTCACCACGCGCAGCCCCAGGCCGTGCAGCGCCGCCACCATCTCCCGGTACTCCAGGATGCGCTGCACCCCATCGGCATCCGTCGCGTACGAGCCCTCCGGGACGTTGAAGTGCAGCGGGTCGTAGCCCCAGTTGTAGGCGTCGTCGGCGCGCACCGCCCCGACGCACGCCTGCTGCTCCGTCGAGTTCGCCGCCATCAGGTCCAGGTCGCAGCCCACCGTCGCCTGACCCGTCTCCGGGATCGACGCGATGTCGAACGTCGGCAGCAGATGCACGTACGTCAGCCCCGCATCGGCCAGCTCCGCGAGGTGCCGCACCGACACCGAGTCCTCCTGCGCGAACGCCGCATACGTGCCCCGCAGCTCCTCGTCCACCGACGCATCGGCGACCGAGAAGTCCCGCACATGCACCTCCCACACCTGCGCCGCAGCGGGATCGACCTCCGCGGGCGGGTCCTCGCGGTCCCACCCGTCCGGCTTCAGATCCGCGTCGTCGAGGTCCACGATCTGGCTGTGCGTCGAATCCGCCGCGAGCGACACCGAATACGGGTCCGTCACCGAATACGACTCCACCCGCTGCGAAGCCGGATGCCACACCTCGACCGCGAACCGGTAGTACTTCCGGTCCCAGCCCTTCGCGCCCTTCACCGACCACACCCCGGTCCGCTCCGAGAACGACATCTCATGCAGCTCAGGCGAAGTGTCGTCAGGCGAGTCGTACAGCTCCAGGGCCACCGACCGCGCCGTGGGCGCCCACAGCGCCAGCCGCGGCTTCCTCCCCTTCCACGTCACGCCCAGATCGGCGTCCAGGGCCGCCGCGTACACGTCGTCGACCGCGCCCGCGGTCTGCACGCCCGTCGCGTACCAGGCCGTCCCGGCGTGGTCCCGCTCGACCGCGACGAGCTGCCCGCGCAGCGCCTCCCGGATCGCATCGCCGTCGGCCGCACCGACATCGAACGCCCGGTAGCCCCAGTACGCGGGCCAGGCCCGCCGCTGCGCCTCGGTGAGCCCGCCCTTGGGCGTCAACGGGATCGTCTCGAAGTCGCCGGTGATCGCGCCGTCCTCCACTGCGATCGACCCGTTCGCGCTGGCGAGCAGCTCGAAGACCTTCCCGTCGGTCACTGCGCCTCCCGACGACGCGGTGTCGAGCGCGATGGTGTCGGCGTCGAGCCAGATCGCCTGCTCCTTGGTGAGGTCGAGGTCCTTGCCGCGGCCGGTGGAGGCCCCGGCGGGGCGCACGTAGCCCTCGGTGGCGGCGGTGATCCAGACTTCCTGCCCGTACTCGGCGAACACGAGCCGCTGGTCGGTGGGGAGGTCCTTCTCGTCGCCGTCGTGGAGGATGTAGGAGAGCGCTTCGGCGTCCTCGGCGAGGTCGACTTCGTAGACGGCGCCGAAGGAGTCGGTGTATGCGGGCTGGAGCCCGGCGTTCCAGTCGGTGGGGTCGGCGGCGCCCTCCCAGGTGTGGAGGGTCCAGCCGTCGTAGTCGCCCGCGGGGCGCTGGTAGTGGACGACGGCCTTGCCGTCGGCGGCGGCCCGCGTGTCGTGGGCGCCGGTCGCGGTCACCCAGGTCTCGCCGAGCGCCGCGGGGGTCAGGAGCACGTCGGAGCCGTAGAGCTTCGTGTCTCCATCATGGACGATGAGGCCCATCTGCGCGTCGACGTCGTCCACGGGCACCTGCCAGTAGCGGCCCCACTCGTCGGTCCCGTCGGGCGGCCTCGGTGCGTCCCAGGCGGTCTCGACGCCCTCGGCGAGCGCGTCGCCCCACAGGTGCAGGCCCCAGTCGGCGCCGCTGTCTTCAGGAGCACGGGCGGGCGCGTGGACGGTGACGTACCCGTTGGCCTCGGCGAGCGAGTACGCGATGTCGCCGGTGCCGGCATCGAG
Organism: Glycomyces artemisiae; assembly: GCF_003002955.1. Taxonomy (GTDB): domain Bacteria; phylum Actinomycetota; class Actinomycetes; order Mycobacteriales; family Micromonosporaceae; genus Glycomyces; species Glycomyces artemisiae. The sequence continues at coordinate 474,296 of NZ_PVTJ01000004.1, read as the reverse complement.
CCAGATCTCCGGATGCTCGCTCGGGTCGAAGGCCCGGTCGCCCGGGTAGTCCTTGTCCCCGTCCTCGTCGATGACGAGGAACCCGACCTCGTTCGCGTCGTCGGCGAGCTTGACGGGGGCGAACGACCCGTAGGAGTCGGTGCCGGAGAACGGGTTCGAGTCGGGCCACACGGTGCTCGACTCCTCGGCGACGTCGCCCCACACGTACAGGCCCCACTGCTCGGGGTCGCCGTTGTAGTGGACGTTCGCCCAGGTCAGCGATCCGCTCGCCTGATCGGGGGTGGCGACGGCGGTGGTCGCCTTCGCGGAGGCGCTGCGGCCGCTGCGGTCCACGGCGACGGCCTTGAACTCGACGCTCTGGTCCCCTTGCAGCCCTTGCAGGTCGTAGGCGACGCGGTGGTCGGGCCCGGGGGAGGTGCCGACGTAGGTCCACTCGCCGCCGTCGACGGACGCGGCGAACGCGACCCGCGCGAGCGGATCGCCGGCGACCTCGGCGGTGACGTACGCGGTGGTCGCCGATTCCGGTGCGACCGCGAGGGACACGGCGGGCGCGTCCCCGGTGCTCACGGCGTCGTCGGCGCGGAACACGACGGCCGAGAGCGGCGGGACGGTGACCGCGGCGGCCCCGTCGGCGGCCTCGATGGAGCCGTCCCCGTACACCGGGGAGAACGCGTCGGAGTAGGTCGCGACGTCGACGGTCTGCGCCTCGGTCGAGTTGGAGACGGCCACGACGTACTCGACGCCGTCGGCGCCGATGCGCGAGAAGGAGAACACCCCGCCCTCGGAGGACCGCGTCACCTGGGCGCCGTTCGCGAGGGCCGGGTGGTCCTTGCGGAGCTGCCCGAGTTCGGCGATGGCCTGGTAGATCGGGTGCCCGGTGTCGAAGTTGTCGTCGGCGTGCGTGTTGTCGGTCCCGATGAGCTCGTCGTCCAAGTATTCGTCCACTTGGGACGCGAACATGGTCTGCCGGGAGTAGTCGTCGCCGCCCGAGCCGGTGAAGCCCTGCTCGTCGCCGTAGTAGACGACGGGCTGGCCGCGGGTGAGGAACATGAGCTGCTGGGCGAGGATCGCGCGCTGGGTCCAGGTCGCCTCGTCGGTGGTCTCGACGATGGTGCGGCCGACGCGGCCGATGTCGTGGTTGGAGACGAACGTGGGCGTCGACAGCGCGTCGGTGCCTTCGCTGGTGAACAGCGCGTCGGACTCGTACACCGCGGCGAGGCCCTCGGCCCCGGCGGCGCCGGTCGCGAATCCGGTTGCGGCGCCGTGGAACCCGAAGTCCAGGACTGCGTCGAGGTCGCCTTGGCGCACGTAGGTGCTCGTGTAGTTCGGATCGCCGGAGTAGACCTCGCCGAACGCGAAGAAGTCGATGCCCTCGGCTTCGGCGGCGTCGCGGATCCCGGCCATGAACTGGGGCCAGAACTCCAGGTTCACGTGCTTGGCGGTGTCGAGGCGGAACCCGTCGACGCCGGAGTCGGCGATCCAGTCGGCGTAGACGTCGATCCACCCGTCCACGACCTCGGGCCGCTCGGTCCACAGGTCGTCGAGCCCGGAGAAGTCGCCGTACGTCGAGGACTCGCCGGTGTAGGTGGAGTCGCCGCGGTTGTGGTACATCGTCGGATCATTGAGCCAGTCAGGAGCCTTCAGGTCCTCCTCGCCCGCCTCCAGCTCAGGCGTGTAAGGCGCTCCCTCAGTCGTGACTGTGGGAAACTCCCCTGAGGTTGCGTAGTTCGCGTCGTCGAAGGGTCGCCCTTCCGCATCCGTGTAAGGCGAATCCTCAGTCGGGACATACCCGTTCGCGTCCTCCGCGTACTCGATCACGTCGGCGGTGTGGTTGACGACGACGTCCAGGTAGATCTCGATGCCCCGCTCGTGGGCGGCGGCGATGAGGCTCTGGAGTTCGGCGTCGTCGCCGAGGTGCGGGTCGACGGCGGTGAAGTCGGTGCCCCAGTAGCCGTGGTACCCGGCGCCGGTCCAGGTCTCGGAGACCTGCACGGGCTGGTTGACGACGACGGGGGTCAGCCAGATCGCGGTGGTGCCGAGGCCCTCGATGTAGTCGAGCCGCTGCTCGACCCCGGCGAGGTCGCCGCCCTGGTAGAACATGCGCTTCGTCGGGTCGTAGCCGGTCTCCGTCGCGCCGCCGTCGATGCCGCCGGAGTTGTTGGACGGGTCGCCGTCGGCGAAGCGGTCGGTCATGACGAAGTAGAACTGCTCGGCCTCGTCGGTAGGGGCCTGGGCGAGGGCGGCCAGTTGCGAGTCGGCGGGCTCGTCGGTCCACGAGCCGTCATCGGGCGGGTCGCCGGGGCCGGTGCAGGCGGTGAGTACCAGGGCGGCGCCCAGCACTCCCGCCGCGGTTCGGGCGGTACGCGGCATTGCGCTTCATCCTCCGGGGGTTGGTCGGGGGCGCCGGGTGACGGGTGGCGCACCCCGTGTGCGCAAGAACATACCACCTCTGCAATTTCCTTACAAGATTCTGACGGCCCATTGCATCGCCGTTCCTCGATACGCAAAGCAGCCCCCCGCAGAAGCGGAGGGCTGCAACGAATCAGGAGGCGACTAGTGGCGCTCGTCCTCAAGGTGGCGGGTCGGCACCGGAGGCGTGTGCTCGTAGTGCACGGACTTGACCGGCACGGGGAAGGCGGAGGTGCCGAACGGCGACGCCGCGCCGATCACGCTGGAGGTGAACTCGCCGACCTCCAGGTGCCCGGGCTTGACCTCGCGGGAGCGGGACTTGCCGGCCGTCGTTGCGGGCGCGTTGTCGGGCTCGCGGCCCACCAGGTTCGAGTCACTCATGACCTGGATCCTAACGGGCGCCTCGGCGGCCGGGAACCGGATCACGGGTGCCTCGGGTCACGCCCGGCCGGCACCGCAGGATGCGGGCGGCGGCGAGCCGCCCGCCGGTCCACAGCCCGTACCGCGACACGGCCCGGTAGCCGTAGCCCGAGCAGCTCGGCACGAACCTGCACTGCACCTGCACCCGCGGCGACAGGTACCGCCGGTACACCGCGATCGCCCGCAGTCCGAACCGCCGCGGCCCCTCCCGGCGCCGCGTCCTCGCCCGCTCCAGCCGCTCCGGCGTCAACCGCCCGAACCCCAACGCCCCCAGCGCCATCGAATGGAACGGTCCCGGATCGGTCGCGCCCCCGCACGGCCCCGCGCACGCATTGCACGGCCCGCCCGGATCGCACGCCGCCCCGAGCGGCGCCCCGCACCCGGCCGAGCAGCCCGGCTGGTACACGCTGACGCACCCGGAGAACTCCACCCGACAGTTCTACACGCCCGCCCCGGCCGCCCCGAACCTGCGGACCGCCGTCAACGCAATCGGAGCGTCCTCATGTCCGAAAAGGAACCACCGCCCGTTATAAACCGAACACCCCTGTATCAGGGAATTGCCAGGTTCGGCACAGGCCCGGTTCAGTCTCATGTCCCACGGTGAACCCCTCGGGGAATGAGGGGTTCCCGAGGGGTTATGGACCCGGTGGGGCTATCGGACTCATCCTCCACTGACGATCGCCGCCGGCCCCACCGGGTACTCGCACTCCATCCCGAACAACGATCACGTTGCACCCCAACGCCCCCAGTTGTCACACCCCTAGGTGAGGGTTGTTGAACCGGGGGCCCATCGTTCGGAACATTTCGGGAATATCCCGAAATAACCACCCGGTGATCGGCCGTTTCAGCGGTACCGCTCAGGATTCGGCAGCAGCTCGTTCATCGCCCCCGACCGGAACCCCTGTGAATCCAGCCGCACCTCCGCGAACCCGGTCACGGCCTTCAGCAGCGACGGCCGCTCCGCGACCGCGGCCACCAGCTCGGCGTCGATCTCCACCCGCGCGGTCCCGCCGCCCATGTCGCGCACCCGCAGGTTCCGCACCGGGATCGCGGCCGCTCCGAACGCGTCGCGCAGCGCCTCCTCGGCCTCGGCGACCCGCCGCAGCCCTTCGGCCGTGACCTCGACCCCGTACGCGATGCGGCTCGCCAGGCAGGCCGCCGCGGGCTTGTCCCACGTCGACAGACCCCATGCCTTTGACGCGGCGCGGATCTCGGCCTTCGTGAGCCCGGCGTCGGCCAGCGGCGTGATCGCCCCGGCGCCGGCCGCGGCGCGGATGCCCGGCCGGAACCCGGCCGCGAGGTCGTCGGCGTTCGTGCCGGTCGCGACGGCGGCGACGCCGCGCGCCGCGGCGAGCGGGCCGACGACGCTCATCAGCTCGGTCTTGCAGAAGAAGCAGCGGTCGCCCGCGTTGGCGCGGTAGCCCTCCCGCGACAGCTCGTCGGTCGCGGGGGAATGGTGGACGACCCCGAGGCCCTCGGCGAAGGCCCGCGCCCGGTCGAGTTCGGCCGCCGGCAGCGACGGCGACACGGCCGTCGCGGCCTCGACCCGCTCCGGCCCGAGCGCCCGCACCGCGGCCGCGAGCAGGAACGCCGAGTCGGCGCCGCCGGAGAACGCCACCATCAGCGACGGCAGCGAGGCGAGCCGTTCGAGCAGTGCATCGACACCCTGTCCGGCGCCGCGGTCGGCGCCGTTGCCGACGGCGGGTCCGGGGAGGGAGGCGTCGTCGTCAAGGCTGGCTGCGGGAAGGGCCGCTTGGGGATCCGAGGTCACCCCTCAGAGACTAGCCCGCCTCACAGCTGCACCGTTTTCTGCGGACATAACGGATATGTCCCTACTGATGGGCCCCCGGTTCAACAACCCTGCCCGAGAGGTCCGACATGTCGGGGTTCGCGAGAAGTCCTCGGGAGTGCGGGAACCGGCGGGCGGTCGCCGGGTGGCCGGGGTCGGGCGGGGGGAATCCGGGCCGCCGCCGAGGGACTCGGACGGCGGGAGGTTCGGGTCGCCGCGGCCGCCGCGTGGGGTCGGCCGCGGTTCCCGTGCGGCTATTCGAGGTCGGCGGCGACGGCGCGGAGGAGTTCGGCGATCTTCGCGCCGGTCTTGCGGTCGGGGCGCCTGCCGCGCGAGAGCGGCGGCATGACCTGCTGTTCGAGGACGCCGATGAGGTCCTGGAGGAGGCTGTTGAGCTCCTCGGGGGAGCGCCGGGGCGTCTCGGGGGCCGCGGCCGCACCCGCCGCCTGTGGGGCGGCGAGCACATGGAGGCCCATCGCCTGGACGCCGCGGCGCGTGTCGATGATGCTGTACTCGACCTTGGTCCCCTTGGCGAGTTCCTCCACGCCTTCGGGGAGCGCGTCGCGGTGCACGAAGACGTCCTTGCCGCCGTCGTCGCGGGAGACGAATCCGAATCCCTTCTCGGCGTCGAACCATTTCACTCGACCACTGGGCACCGCTGAACCTCGAACTTCTCTCTCTTGCCGGCTACTGCTGAGTTCCGTCAAGCCTAGCGTGGCATGAACCGGACGGTCCGGAACGCCCGGGTGAGGGAACCGCCACGCACCGCGACACCCGCCCGGGCCCTTGGGGATCGCGCGCCCGAGCGCTCGCCGGCGCGCTCGTCAGGGGATCGCGATGCCGAGCTCGGGGACGAGCCCGAGCTCCGCGGCGCCGCCGAGGAGCCGTGTGACCGCGGCGCGGCCCTCCTCGCCGAGGTCGCGGGAGAACTCGTTGACGTACAGCTCGATGTGCTTGGCGCACACCTCGTCGGACATCTCCTGCGCGTGCTCGGCCACATAAGCGCGGCTCGCCTCGGGGTTCGCCCACGCGTAGTCGAGGGAGGCGCGGATCGCGTCGGTGACCGCCGCCGTGTCGAGATGCGACTTCGCGACGATCGCGCCGAGCGGGATCGGGCAGCCGGTCGCGCCCTCCCACCACTCGCCGAGGTCGACCAGGCAGTCGAGGCCGTACTCGCCGTACGTGAACCGGGCCTCGTGGATGACCAGCCCGGCGTCGAAGCGGCCGTCGCGCACCGCGGGCATGATCTGGTCGAACGGCACGACCTCCACGCTCACCCCGGGCCCGCCGAGGTCGCGCAGCCACAGGTTGAACAGGAGGAACGCGGTGCTGCGGTCCGAGGGCACAGCGATGCGCCTGCCTTCCAGGCCCGCGAGCCCGCCGGGGCCGGTGAGCACCAGCGGCCCGCATCCGCGCCCGAGCGCGCCGCCCGCGGGCAGCAGCCGCCATTCGGGGCCGAGGTGCGGCAGGGCCGCGTACGAGACCTTCGCGACGTCGAACTCGCCTCGCGCGCAAGCGGAGTTGGTGACGTCGATGTCGGCGAACGTCAGGCGGGTCGCCGGGGCGCCGTCGATGAGGCCGGAGGTCCACGCGTGGTAGATGAACGTGTCGTTCGGGCACGGCGAGTGCGCCAGGTGCAGCGCGCCGCCGGGCTCGTACGCGTCGAAGGGGACGCCGAGTGCCGCCATGCCTACAGCTCCCTGATCGCGCCGGTGAGGGACTTCAGGGCCGAGCCCCAGTCCCATTTCTCGACGTCGCGGTCGCCGACGAAGTTGGAGACGGTGCGGATCTCCGCGAACGGCAGGCCCGCGTGCTGGGCGGCGGTCGCGACGCCGAAGCCCTCCATGGCCTCCCCGACCGCGTCGGGGTACCGGTGGGCGAGGTTCGCGGCCTGCCCGTCGGAGCCGGTGATCGACGCGAGGGTGAGGATCTCGCCGCGCACGCCCTCGACGGCGACGGTCAGGACCGTGTTGCAGCCGATCCGGTTGGTGCCGAACCCGATCTCGTCGATCGGCTGGAACCGCCACGGGAGGTTCACGCCGAGCTCGGCGTGGACGGAGTCGGTGGCGATGAGCACGTCGCCGATCTTCGCGCGGCCCTGGAACGCCCCGCAGATGCCCGCGTTGACGACGACGTCGTAGGCGCGGCCCATGTGGCTGTTCTCGGCGATGGTCCGCGCGGTGGAGGCGGCGGCCGCGGCCGGGCCGACGCCGCAGACGAGGATGTCCAGCTCGTGGCGGAGCGAGCGCCCGGCCTCGACGGCCTGGGCCTCCTCGGCGACCGCGCACACGACGAGTATTCGCATGCCTGAAACGGTACCGGCCCCGCCCCCGCTCCGGCCGCCGCACGGACCGTGGCGCCCGCCGCAGCGATCCCGCGGGCGGTCCGAGGTCGGCCTGCGCCCGTCCGCTCGCGCGGCGGCCCGCTCTCGCGGACTCGGACGGCCGAACCCTCACCCGCACGGCACGACCGCGCGCGGCGGTCCGTGCTCCGGGTCCGAGGGCAGCCCGAGGTTGACCTCTGGGTAAGGGCCCCCGGTTTCCAGCGTCCCTCCGGGGTACGACATTTCCGGCCCGTCCACCGCGCAGGTGTGGCGCATCCCGCTCCCTCGCGGCCGCACCGTCCGCCGGGTGCGGGCGCGAGCTGACCTATGCTTGAGGGCGTGCCTGACAGCTCCACCACTTCCGCCGCCGCCAAGACCGCCCGCGCCCGCAAGCCGCGTCTGGACAAGGCGCTCGCCGATGCCGTCGACCTCGCCCGCGAGGCCGCCGAGGAGGCCGGGGACGGGATCGGGGAGCACCTGAGCGTCGAGGCCGAGTCGGAGCGGGTCGTCACCCACTACTTCGAGTGCACCCTCCCGGGCTACCGCGGCTGGCGCTGGGCCGTCGTGCTCACCCGCGCCCCGCGCGCCCGCGTTGCCACCGTCTCCGAGACCGCGCTCCTGCCGGGCCCCGACGCGCTCCGCGCCCCCGCGTGGGTGCCGTGGGCCGACCGCCTCGAAGGCGGCGAGGTCGGCACCGGCGAGGTCCTCCCCACCGAGGACGACGACGACCGCCTCATGCCCGCCTACCAGCTCTCCGACGACGACGCCGTCGAGGACATCGCTTTCGAGCTCGGCCTGGGCCGCGAGCGCGTCATGAACCGCGAGGGCCGCGCCGAGACCGCGCAGCGCTGGTACGACGGCGACCGCGGCCCCACCGCCCCGATCGCCGAGGCCGCGCCCGCGCCCGCCCGCTGCGGCACCTGCGGGTTCTTCCTGCCGCTCGCCGGGTCGATGCGCCTCGCGTTCGGCGCCTGCGCGAACCTGTACTCCTCGGAGGACGCCCGCGTCGTCTCCGCCGACCACGGCTGCGGTGCGCACTCGCAGATCAGCGAGTTCGTCGACACCACCCCGCAGGGCGTGGAGAAGTCCGAGATCGTCTACGACGACGAGGGCTCCGAGATCCTCTAGCGGGTCCCGCCGGGCCTTCAGCCCTTCCGGTCGCCGCCGAAGTGGCGCCGGTCGGCGACGACCATCGCGGCCGTCCCGAGCAGGCCGATGACGACGCCGGTGAGCGCGCACGCGCCCCACCACTCCCTCCCCGAGTCCGCGAGCTGCTCGCGGAACAGCTGGGTCAGGATCAGCGCGACCGTCCACACCAGAGTCCCGGCGACGGCGATCGGCGTCATGCGCAGCCGTACGGCCTCGGCCGCCGGCAGCTCGGGGGTCTTCTTCACCCGGTGGTAGGCGGCGCGGGGGTTCGCCGACGAGCCGGACGCTGACGCGGCCGGGGGCTGGGAACTTCCGTCGGTGGACACGCTGCCAATGTACGCTGCGACAGTCCCCGCGACAATCGGTCACGCCGACGCGAGTCGGCATCGCGTTGCCGCGGACGGACACCGCCGGGGGTCGCGCCGCCGCGATCGCTTATAGGCACCCCGCCGGTTGTGGTCCGCCGGTAGGGTTGGGCGTACGCTCGGATGAGCTGGCAATGCGGCGCTGACGAAGACACGAGGGGTGGAAGGCATGAGGCCGGTACGGTTCGTAGCCCTCTCTGAGGACGGTCATGCGCTCGTGCTCGCCGACGAACTCGGCCGCCTGCTGGCCCTCCCGCTCGACGAGCGGGTCGCCGCGGTCGTCGACGTCCCCGAGGGCGGCAGCGCCATCCGGGCCAAAGTGGACGCCCCGCCGTCCAAGCCCGCCGCCGCGAGCCGCCCCGTCCCGCAGCGCCCCGCCGCCGTCAACCTGTCGCCGCGCGACATCCAGACCCGCATCCGCGCGGGCGAGTCCGCCGAGGACATCGCCGCCTCCGCGCAGGTCGCGGTCGACCGGGTGCTCCGCTACGCCGGGCCGGTCCTCCAGGAGCGCGCCATGCTCGCCCAGGCCGCCCGCCGCTCGCGGCTGGCGACTTCGGAGCGCGGCGAGCGCATGTCGAACGTCGTCGACGTGAAGCTCGGCACCCACGGGGTCGACCCCGAGGCCGTGTCGTGGGACGCGTGGCGCACCGAGGACGGCTCCTGGCTCGTCCAGGCGTCCTGGTCCTCCGGGAAGACCACCGCGCGCGCCCGCTGGAAGCTCGACCGGGCCCGCCAGACCGTCACGCCCGACGACGAGATGGCGCAGTTCCTCTCGACGCCGCTGCCGACGCAGGTCGCGGCCCCGAAGGACGCCCCGAGCGACCTCGGCGTGCGCCCCGGCGACCCGGTGCGGCCCTCGCGCGACCCGATGCACGGCCTGCAGGATCGCGACGACGACGCCCGGCCCGACCCGCTGCGCCGCGACCGCCTCCGGGAGGTCCTGGAGCGCCCGCTCGACGACGTCGGCGGGCGCGGCAAGCGCACTTCGCAGCTCGGCCTGCCCGGGACGACCGCGCCCGAGCAGCGGGAGACCCCCGAGGTCCCCTCGCTCGCGGTGCTCCGCCCGAACAAGCGGACCGTCGCCGACGACGACCTGAACGTCCCGCCGCTCGCGGCGGCCGGGTCGAAGCCGCGCAACCAGCTGCCGGGCTGGGACGACGTCCTCTTCGGGTCCGCCGGCAAGGACTAGGCGCTCAGCGCACCTCGCTTCCGCGGCGGGGCGGGCCTCCGGGCCCGCCCCGCCGCTTTGCGTCGCGGACGAGAGAAATCGGTCTCACTTACTGGCTTGCCGACCGGTAAGTAAATACACTTGAATGCGATGTCTCCGGTCCTCCTCGGCCAGCTGCGCCACACGTTCAGAGCCCTCGCCTACCCCGCCTTCCGGGTGTACGCCGCCGGGCAGCTCGTCGGCACCCTCGCGTTCTGGCTCCAGACGACCGCCGTCTCCTGGCTCGTGCTCGAACTCTCCGGGAACTCCGGGACCGCCCTCGGCTGGACCCTCGCGCTCCAGTTCGGCCCCTACCTCCTCTTCGGCCTCCACGGCGGGAAGATCGCCGACAGCTTCGACAAGCGCCGCGTCCTCCTCTTCTGCTCCCTCGCCTCCTCCGCGGTCATCGCGGTCCTCGGCGCCGTCGTGTTCACCGGCCACATCGAACTGTGGATGGTCTACCTCGGCATGTTCGCGTTCGGGTCCGTCGCCGTCGTCGAAGGCCCGGCCCGCCAGGCGTTCTATTCCGAGATCGTCGAACTCGAAGCGCTCCCCAACGCCGTCGGCCTCGGCAGCGCCATCTTCAACACCAGCCGCATCGCCGGGCCCGCCCTCGCGGGCGTCCTCATCGCCGTCACCTCGACGGGCACCGTGATCGTCGCCTGCGCCGTGCTCGCGCTCGGCCCGGCCGCGGCCTGCGCGGTCCTGCTGCGCCGCAGCCTCTCCAACCCCGTGCACCGCCGCGCCGACTCCGGCGGCATCCGCGAGGCCCTGCGCTACGCGGGCGCCCGGCCCGACATCATCGCGGTCCTCGTCGTCTCGCTCCTGGTCTCGGGCTTCACGTTCAACTTCGCGCTGACCCTGTCCATGCTGGCGCGCACCGAGTTCCGCACCGGCGCCGACTCCTACGGCCTGCTCCTGACCGCGCTCGCGGTCGGCGCGCTCGCCGGGTCCCTCGCCTCCGGCCGCCGCTCCGGGCGGCCCACGCTGAACACGATGCTCCTGTCGTCGTCGCTCCTGGGCGTCGGCACGTTCGCCGTCGGCCTCGCGCCCTCGCTGTGGTCGGCGATGGCGCTCCTGGCGCCCACCGGGTTCGCGATGGTCTACTACGCGCAGGCCGCGAACCAGCGCGTCCAGATGGGCGTGCGCGCCGACTTCCGCGGCCGCGTGCTGAGCCTGTACATGCTCGTGTTCCTCGGCTCCACGGCCGTGTTCGCGCCGATCGTCGGCTGGTTCATGGAGCAGTACGGCGCCCGAGCGGGCCTGTGGCTCGGCGGCCTCATCGCGGTCGCGACGCCCGCGGCCGTCGCGCTCGCCAAGCGGGCGCAGGTGCGCCGCCGCGCGGCCGCGCTCGGCGGCAAGGCCATGCCGTAAGGGGCAGGAGCCTCCACAAGGGGTGTGACGTCCCGTATCGGTGAATCCCAGCAGGTGAACCAGAGTGATCCGTGTGGATTCGCGTGGTGCCCGACTTCGCCGCAATCGCCCCGAACCTCCTGCGGCTCTGGGGTCTCAGGAGTCAACTCGAACGTTACTTCCGCGAAATTACTGTCCCGTCCAATGGGATTTCACTGAATGAACGTCGGAAGTTGCTGCGAGGATAGGCACATCGTGACAGCCCTCGACCACGTCGCGCCGACACACCGCTCGACGCAGGCGCGGGTCACCGATCCCGAGTAGAGCCCCTGGAGGGAATCCAGTGAGTGCCTCCGCCACCGCGGCCGTACAGGCCGCACCCCAGGTACGGACCGAGCGCCTCTTCGCTGCGCTTCCGCTTCCCGACAACGCCGTCGCCGATCTCGCCGAAGTCGTCTCCGACCTCAACATCGCGCGCCGCGGCGCCCCCAGCCGCCCCGGCGCCGCGGGCCGCAGGCCCGCGACCGGCGGCCGCCTGGTCCGGTCCGAGAACTGGCACCTCACGCTCGCCTTCCTCGGCGACGTCCCCGCCGCCCGCTGCGCCGAGGCCGCCGAGGCCGTCGCCGCCGCCGCGCGCGAGTCCGCGCCGATGCGGCTGTGCGTCTCCGGCGGCGGGCGCTTCGGCCGCGGCCGCTACTCGGTGGTCTACGCCGGCCTGGACGGCGACGTCGCCGCCCTCGTCGACCTCGTCCACCGCATCCGCGCCGGCCTCATCGCCGCGGACCTCCCGGTCGACCAGAAGCAGTACCGCCCCCACGTGACCCTCGCCCGCCCCGGCGACCGCGTCACCAACCAGCAGGCCGCCCAGGACCTCCTCACCCTCCGCCGCTACTACGGCCCCAGCTGGACCGCGGGCGAGCTCGTCCTCTACAAGTCCGACTTCGGCAAGGCCCCGACCGGCGTCCAGCCGCACTACACCCCCATGGCGGCGGCCCCCCTCGGCGGCTGACCGCCGGACGGGGCCTGCCCGACTGTCGGACCCCCGTGTCAGGGTGTTGAACCGGGGGCCCGCGATTCCGCTGTCCCCGGCTCTGCCGCTGCCCTGAAGTCCGCGGCTCCGAACGGCGATCCAGGAAGTGTCGGACCCCCGTGTCAGGGTTGCGACCGGGGGGCCCAGTGGGCCGATCGCCATTCAGGCTGCCCTCAAGGGAGAAACCCGCTCGCGATCTGCGCGAAAGCCCGGATCGGGCGGCCGGTGACCGGTAGAAAGAGGGCATGTCCCACAACGCTTCCGGCGCCGGCCGCTCCAGCACCGACGCGGCGCCGCCGCGCGCGCCCAGGAACGGGCGCCCGCTCGCCCGCGTCTTCCTCCGCGCCGCCGGGATCACCGCGCTCGCATGCTGGGCCGTGCTCCTCGTCTGGGCGTCGTTCGGGACCGGCGCGACCAGCACCGGGTCCTCCGGCGTGTACATGATCATCGGCACCGTCGCGTCCGTGCTCATCGCCGCCGCCGTCATCACCACCGCCGCCGCCCACACCGGCCTGCGCATCATCATCGCCGCGCTCGCCACCGCTGTGTTCGCCGCCGCAGCCGGATGGGCCGTCTACTCGTCCATGCCCGAGGCCGGGCCCGGCCAGTTCATCACCCACCGCGCCGGGGTCGCCGCCCTCGCGTACGGCTTCGGCGTCCTCGGCGGCGGCCTCCTCGCCCTCTCCGAATTCGTCGTCGAAGGCTACGCGGGCGGGCGCGCCCGCCCCCCGAAGTCCATGCGCCGCAAGGTCGGCGTGTTCGCCGTCGCCGTGGTCGTGCTCCTCGCCGCCGCCCTCGCCCCCGCCATGCAGCGCTGGGCCGAACTCGCCAACCAGGACGTGCGCACCGGCGACACCGCCGTCAACGAGGCCGGCCTCGACGGCCTCGCCGCGCTCGCCGGCGTCGAGCGCTTCACCGACACCCCCTACGGGCTCCTGCGCACCGACCACCCCGCCGACCCGACGCCGCAGGCCGTCACCATGCTCGACCCCGCCACCGGCGCCGCCGTCTGGTACCACCGCCGCTGGAACTGGCTCGCCGCCCAGCCGCCCGTCCTCTCCCACCCGCAGGACCTCGTCGCCCTCACCGGCCCCCGCGCCGACGACCGCGGCGACTTCCAGGTCCGCGTCCTGCGCACCCGCGACGGCGAAGAGGTCGCCACCGCCGGGTTCGACGGCTCCCCCGGCGCCCTCCTCGCCCTCGCCGACGACCGGCTCCTGTTCGCCGAGGACGGCAGCGAGGTCTTCCACGTCTACGACTTCGGCGGGAACCTCCTGTGGGACGCCGAGATGCCGCCCGGCTGCGAAGGGAACGCCGCCCAGGTCGCCGGGGGCCGCGTCGCCCTCCTCGCCAAGTGCGTGCCCGCGCCCGACCGGCCCGTCGCCCGCGACTACGTCCTCGCCTTCGACCTCGACGACGGCGCCACCGCCTGGGAGCAGGAGGTCGACAAGGCCGCCGAGGTCGTCCCCGACTCGTTCCTCGTCTCCGGCGACACCGTCCTCATCGACAGCCGCATCGAGCACCGCGTCACCGACGGCCCGTTCTCCGCGCGCCGCTTCGAGCACCGGCTCATCGCCTACGGCCTCGACGACGGCGCCGAGCGCTGGCAGGTGAAGGACCAGTCGTTCGGGTCCACGAACTCCTCGGCGTGCGGCGGGACCCTGCACCTGTCGCAGCCGTCCGCCGCGACCGCCTCGGGGGTGGTCGCCGGGGGCGAGGCCCGCGCCGACGTCCCCAAGGCCGAGCGGCGCACCGTGCAGATCATCGAGTGCTACACGGCGAAGGACCGCGAGGGCTCCTGGCTGGGCGTCATGGCCTACGACGCCGACACCGGCGAGCGGCTCTACAAGAAGTCCGTGCGCCTGGGCTACACGCCGCTCGACCCGGAGGTCGCGCGCGGCTGGGGCACCGTGCTGCCCGACAACCGGGCCGTGCTCGCCGCCGACGAGTCGCTCGACCCGACCCGGCCCGACTGCCGCCTGTACGAGGTCGCCGCGGGCGAGGCCGTCGAGGTCGCGCTCCCCGCGGCCGGGACCGAGGGGACCGCGGTGCCCGCGGACTGGTGCCACGACGCGCAGATCAGCGCCGCCGCCAGCGGCGCGGCCATCAGCTACGTCGACGAGGACGGGACCCGCAGCATCGCCGTCATCTCGTAGGAGGGCGTCTCATAGGAGGGCGGTCCCGCGGGCGCGCGGCCTCCCGACCCGTGCCGGAGGCGCGCCCCCGGCCGCGGCGAACGCTGCGCGACCGGGGGGTGAACGACGCGCGACGCCGCGGCGAACGGCAATAATGATCAGACTGTGTGATCGATTACCGATGAACCACGCACGAGTGATGCGCGAAACTGCGGTAGGGTTTCTCGCATGTGTGGAATCGTTGGATACGTCGGCCGCCGCAGCGCCGTCGACGTCGTGCTGGACGGCCTGCGCCGTCTCGAATACCGCGGCTACGACTCCGCGGGCGTCGCGCTCGTGTCGGCCGACGGCCGCATCGAGGCCGACAAGCGCGCCGGGAAGCTCGCGAACCTCGAAGCGGCCCTCGCCGACCACCCGCTGCCCGAGTCCACGTGCGGCATCGGCCACACCCGCTGGGCCACGCACGGCGTGCCCTCCGACCGCAACGCGCACCCCCACCGCTCGCACGACGGCCGCATCGCCCTGATCCACAACGGCATCATCGAGAACTTCGGGCAGCTGCGCGCCGAGCTCGAAACCGGCGGCGTCGAGTTCCTCTCCGACACCGACACCGAGGTCGCGGCCCACCTCCTCGGCGCCGAGTACGGCGTCGACGGCGACCTCACCGCCGCCATGGCCCGCGTCTGCCGCCGCCTCGAAGGCGCGTTCACGCTCCTCGCGGTCGCCGCCGACGACCCCGACACCGTCGTGGGCGCCCGCCGCAACTCCCCGCTCGTCGTCGGCCTCGGCGAGGACGAGTACTTCCTCGCCTCCGACGTCGCCGCGTTCATCGCCTACACGACCGACGCGATCGAGCTGGGCCAGGACCAGATCGTCACGATCAACCGCGACGGCGCCACCGTCTCCGGGTTCGACGGCCGGCCGTCCGAGGGCAAGCCGTTCAGCGTCGACTGGGACATCGCCGCCGCCGAGAAGGGCGGCTACGACACGTTCATGGCCAAGGAGATCCACGAGCAGCCGCAGGCCGTCGCCGACACGCTCCGCGGCCGCATCGACGAGTCCGGGCAGATCGTCCTCGACGAGGTCCGCATGTCCGACCAGGACTTCCGCGACATCGACAAGGTCTTCATCGTCGCGTGCGGCACCTCCTACCACGCCGGGCTCGTCACCAAGTACGCCATCGAGCACTGGACGCGCATCCCCTGCGAGGTCGAGCTCGCCTCCGAGTTCCGCTACAGGGACCCCGTCCTCGACCGCTCCACGCTCGTCGTCGCGATCTCCCAGTCCGGCGAGACCATGGACACGCTCATGGCCGTGCGGCACGCGAAGGACCAGAAGGCCCGCGTCCTCTCCATCTCCAACACCGTCGGGTCCACGATCCCCCGCGAGTCCGACGCCGTGCTGTACACGCGCGCGGGCATCGAAGTCGCCGTCGCCTCCACGAAGGCGTTCCTGACGCAGCTCGCCGCCTGCTACCTCGTCGGCCTGCACCTCGCGCAGGTCCGCGGCATCAAGTACGCCGACGAGGTCTCCGCGATCCTCGACGAGCTCGTCGCCGCCCCCGGCAAGATCGCCAAGGTCATCGAGCACCTCGACCCCGTCCGCGAGATGGCCCGCGAATGCGCCGCCAGCGGCGAGCGCGTGCTGTTCATCGGCCGCCACGTCGGCTACCCCGTCGCCCTCGAAGGCGCGCTCAAGCTCAAGGAGCTCGCGTACCTGCACGCCGAGGGCTTCGCCGCCGGCGAGCTCAAGCACGGCCCGATCTCCCTCATCGAGGCCGGGACGCCCGTCATCGCGATCGTCCCCAGCCCGCGGGGCCGGTCCCTCCTGCACGACAAGATCATCTCCAACATCCAGGAGGTGAAGGCCCGCGGCGCCAAGGTGATCGCGGTCTGCGAGGAGGGCGACAAGATCACCGCCGTCCACGCCGACCACGTCATCGAGACGCCCGCGTCCCCGACGCTCCTCGCGCCGCTGCTCACCGCCGTCCCGCTCCAGGAGTTCGCCGCCGAGCTCGCCACCGCCCTGGGCCGCGACATCGACCAGCCGCGCAACCTCGCCAAATCCGTGACGGTGGAGTAAAGCGCGGTCGCGAAGCGCCGCAACACGTTTCGACACCGGCGGCGGGGGCTGTCACGCCCCCGCCGCCGCTTCGGTTGCCCGGCATCAGGGCGATATTGGACACTTCCGTGCGAACTCCCGCAAGACGTGCGCAGCGTTTATGCTCGCGGGGTGAAAAAACGCACCCTGATCTCAGGCGCCGTGGCGGTCACGGCCGCCGGCGCCATCACCCTCGCGGCCACGACAGTCGCACAGGCCCAGGAGACCGGCAACGAGGCGCTCGCCGCCGCGATCGACGCGATCCTCCAGGACCCCAAGCTCACCGACTCCCAGTCGAGCATCATCGTCAAGGACGCCGATACCGGCGAAGTCGTCTACGACCACCACGGCAACCAGCGGGCCGTCCCCGCCTCCGCCAACAAGCTCTCCACCGTCGCGGGCGCGCTCGACGTCCTCGGCGAGGACCACGTGTTCACCACCGACGTCCTCGGCGACCGCCCCGTCGACGGCGTCGTCTCCGGCGACCTCTACCTCCGCGGCTCCGGCGACCCGTCGCTCCTCCAAGCCGACTTCGCGGCCCTCGCCGCCGACCTCGCCGCCGCCGGCGTGTCCACCGTCGACGGCGACCTCGTCGCCGACGACACCGCGTTCGACGCGGCCCGGCACGGCGACGAATGGGCCTGGGGCGACCTCCAGTACACCTCCGCCAGCGAGATCTCCGCCCTCACCATCGGCTCGGGCACCGACCACTTCTCCGGCACCGTCCGCGTCTTCGTCAAGCCCGGCGCGAGCGCCGGCGCCCCCGCCGTCGTCACCACGGTCCCCGAGACCGACTACGTGACCATCGAGAGCACCGCCACCACCGGCACCACCAACAACGTCGCCGTCAACCGCGACGAGCACTCGAACACCATCCGCGTCTCCGGCACCGTCGCCGCCGGAACCTCCGGCACCTACGCGACCCGCTCCGTCATCGACCCGGCCGGACTCGTCGCCGACGTCTTCGCCGACGCCCTCGCCGACGAGGGCATCGACCTCACCGGCGGCATCCGCCTCCACGAGACCACCCCGCAGGGCGGCGAAGTCCTCGCCACCCACGACTCCGAGACGCTCGCCGCCCTCACCGACGACCTGCTCAAGCCCTCGAACAACCTGTACGCCGAGGCGTTCTTCAAGGCCGTCGGGCTCGCCCAGACCGGCCAGGGCACCTTCGCGTCCGGCAAGGCCGGCGTCTACGGCGCCATCGAGGACTACGGCGTCGACACCGGCCCGATCCGCCAGGTCGACGGCTCCGGCATGTCCCGCTTCGACGAGCTCACCCCCGACATGCTCACCGACCTCCTCATCGGCGCCCAGGACGCGACCTGGTTCGACACCTACCAGGCGTCGCTCCCCGTCGCCTGCGTCGACGGCACCCTCGCCAGCCGCATGTGCGGCACCGAAGCCGCCGGGAACGTCCGCGCCAAGACCGGCTCGATGACCTCCGTCTCGGCGCTCGCCGGGTACGTCACCGACGCCGACGGGCGCGAACTCGTCTTCGCGATCATGTTCAACGACTACCTCACCAGCTCCGTGAAGGGCCTCGAAGACCAGATCGCCGTCGCCATCGCCTCGCACGGCGCCGACGCCACCGAGTCCGAGATCGCCGCGTTCGCCGCCGAGGCCGAGGAGATCGCCGAACCCGCCGAGGAGCTCCCCGCCGACTGGGAGTGCTCCTGGTACGAGCCGAGCATCTGCTAGACCCCTTGCGCCACAAGGGCCCGGCCGCACCAGCGGCCGGGCCCTCCCCCGCCCCGACCGGCCTGACGCCCGACACCGAACGGCCCCAGACGGTCCCGCACCGTCCACAACCGGCCCCGCGACAGACCCCCACGCTCGCGGATGAACCCGCCCGAACAGGGGCGGGACGCCCGATCCCGTGGCACTCTTGACGGGTGATCGTCGCCGTGGGCATAGACGTCGTAGCCGTGGACCGGTTCGAGCGCGTACTCGAACGGACCCCGCACGTCGCCGACAAGCTCTTCACCGAGGCCGAGCGCAGCGCCCCCGACGGGCGCCGACGCCGCACCGAGTCCCTCGCCGCCCGCTTCGCCGCCAAGGAGGCCGTCGCGAAAGCCCTCGGCGCCCCCGGCGGAATGCGCTGGGCCGACTGCCAAGTGCTCTCCGAACCCGACGGCCGCCCCTCCCTCACCATCACCGGATCGGTGGCCGCCGTCGCCGCACAGCGTGGCGTCTCGCGCTGGCACGTCTCGCTGTCGCATGATGGCGGTATAGCGACAGCGGTGGTGATCGCCGAGACGGCCTGACGGCCAACGACGTTCCGGAGAGGAACAGCCATGGACGGTGCATGGACGGCAGCGGCGGTCCGCCGCGCGGAAGCCCAGCTGATGGCGACGCTCCCGCCGGGGACCCTCATGCAGCGCGCCGCGGCCGGCCTCGCCGCCGAATGCGCCGCCATCCTGAAAGAGCAGCGATCCACCCGGACCGGGCGCGCGGGCGTCTACGGCGCCACCGTGATCGTCCTCGCCGGGCCCGGCGACAACGGCGGCGACGCGCTGTTCGCCGCCGCCCGCCTCGCTCGCCGCGGCGCCCGCGTCTTCGCCGTCCCCGTCATGGGCGGGCGCGTCCACCCCGTCGCCGCCGCCGCGCTCACCCGCGCGGGCGGGCGCCTCGTCGCCGAGCCGCCCCGCCGCTGCGACCTCCTCCTCGACGGCGTCCTCGGCATCGGCGGCCGCCCCGGCCTGCCCGGCCGCGCCATCGACCAGCTCGCCCGCATCGACGCCGGAACCGTTGTCGCCGTTGACGTCCCCTCCGGCGTGGACGTCGACACCGGCGCCGTCCCCGCCAGCGCCGTCACCGCCGACACCACCGTCGCGTTCGGCTCCCGCAAGCCCTGCCACGTGCTCGGCCGCGCCGCGCTGCTCACCGGGCGGCTCGTCCTCGTCGACATCGGACTGGCCCCGCACCTCGACCCGAACCCGGCCGTGAGGGTCGCCGACGAGGCGGACATCGCCCGGTGGTGGCACCGGCCGGGCCCCGACGACGACAAGTACACGCGGGGCGTCGTCGGCGTCGCGGCCGGCTCCGACCGGTACCCGGGCGCGGCGGTCCTGTCGACCGCGGGCGCGCTCGCGGGCCCCGCCGGGTACGTCAGGTACGCGGGCGGGGCGTCGGAGTTCGTGCGGCGCAGCCACCCCGAGGTGGTGTGCACGCCGACGGTGAAGGAGGCCGGGCGGGTGCAGGCGTGGCTGGCCGGGCCCGGGTTCGGGACCGACGAGGCCGCGCTCGGGGAGCTGCGGTCGGTGCTCGTGTCGCCCGCGCCCGCGGTGCTGGACGCGGATGCGCTGACGCTGATCGGGGAGTACCCGTCGGTGCTGTCGCGGCGGGAGGCGCCGGTGGTGCTCACGCCGCACGACCGCGAGTACGAGCGGCTGTACGGCTCGCCGCCGAGCGAGGACCGCGGCGCCGCCGCGGCGGCGCTGGCGAAGCGGCTCAACTGCACGGTGCTGCTGAAGGGGCATCACACGGTGGTCGCGTCGAGCGACGGCGCGGTGTGGGCGAACCCGACGGGGCGGCCGCAGCTGGCGACCGCGGGGTCCGGGGACGTGCTCGCGGGGTTCATGGCCTCGCTGCTGGCGTCCGGGATGGACGGGGTGCGGGCGGCGGTGGCGGCGGCGTTCCTGCACGGCCGCGCGGGCGGGATCGCCTCGGCCGGGCACCGGACGGTGACGGCCTCCGATGTGGCGCGCGCCTTGCCGGGCGCGGTGGGCGCGGTGCTGGGCGCGGCCCGCGCGTAAGCGGGTTTCGGCGGGACGTAATGCGCTGCGGGAGTGTCGGACCCGCGAGGGAGGCTTGAGTATCGGGGGAGCTCGCGCCCCCCGCCTGTCGGCGTGCCCGCGGGCGCTACCAGTCTTCGCCTGCGCGTTTGATGCGGGAGGGGGCGAGGCCGGTTTCGTCGAGGAGGTAGGTGCGCATCGCTTCGAGGCCGGGCGAGTAGACGTGGAGGCTGACGGCGGGTTCGGGGGAGTCGTTGCGCATGGCGTGGACGGTGCGGTCGTCGACGGCGGTGACGTCCCCTGCCGTCAGCGGCTGGCGGCGGAGGCCGGGGAAGTCGCCGGGGGTGACGGTGTACTCGGTGAGGCGGCCGGAGACGACGGCGACCGCTGCGGCGGCGGGGCGGGCGACGCCGCCGTGGTCGTGGAGTTCGGTGCCCTGGCCGGGGAGCCAGGCGAGGAGCCAGGCCTCGTGGTCGGGTCCGGCGAGGACGCGGCGGGCCCAGCGGCTGGCCTTGGTGAAGCGGGGGTTGAGGGTGAGGTTCGCGGCGTAGAACCCGGCGAGCGCTTCGAGGCGGTCGGTGCCGAGGACGGCGGGTGCGGCGGAGATCATGGCGGGCGTGCGCATGTGCGGAATGGACCTTCGGTGCGTCGGAACGGTTGTCGGTGTCTGGGCGCGCCGAGCCGCCCGGGGGCGGGTCAGCGCTGGTGACAGCGGCGACGGGGACACGACGTGAAGGCCATGGCCCCATCGTAGCAATTCCCAGGCAACTCACAGGAGCGACACACCTCCGGTGGGAGTGCCGTTACGCTGCGAATTTGTCACTACCGGGGTCTTCCGGCGGCGAATTGGCCGCGCTAGGCTCATGTCTGGCCTCGCCGGGCCGCCGCGCGGCCGGCCCCGCCCTCGGTAGCCCCGGTCGCCTCCCGACCTCCCGAATCCCGAAGGAGCACCCTCCTCGTGAAGCACTCGTCCGTCCGCCGCAAGTGGACTTCCGCCGCCGTGATCGGCGGGCTCCTGGTCTCCACCGCCGCCTCCGCGCCCGCGTTCGCGCAGCGCGACACCGGCGACGTCAACGACGAGATCGAGCAGACCGACGAGGACCTCGCCGCCGCCGTCGACGAGTACAACCAGCTGGTGCAGGAGATCGAGGACAACGAGCACCTCATCGAGGAGACCGAGGTCTACCTCGAAGACGCCGAGACGAACCTGGACTCCCTGCGCGACCAGCTCTCCGCGTACATCCAGTCGGCGTACGTGGACCAGGGGATCGGGGACGCGGCGATGCTGCTCGACTCGGGCTCCCCCGACGCGTTCGTGGAGCGCATGGACCGCCTCAACTCGGCGAACCTGTACAACTTCGAGCTGATGGACGAGCTGCGCGCCGCCTCCGAGGAGTACACGACGCAGCTCGACCTCCTCAACGACCTCCAGACCGACATGGCCGCCGACAAGGAGGCCCTTGAGGTCAAGGCCGACGAGCTCACCGAGCGGATCGACGAGCTCAACGAGGAGTGGCAGACCGTCGCCGGCGACGCCGTCAACGAGTTCGACCTCCCGCACATGACCGACGACCAGCTCACGGTCGTCAACTACGCGCTCGCGCAGCGCGGCGACTGGTACGTGTGGGGCGCCGCCGGTCCCGACAACTGGGACTGCTCGGGCCTCATCCTCGGCGCGTACGCGCAGATCGGCATCAACCTGCCGCACAACGCCGCCGCCCAGTACAGCCAGACCGCGAGCATCAGCCGCGACGAGCTCCAACCGGGCGACCTGGTCTTCTACAACAACCTGGCGCACGTCGGCATGTACATCGGCAACGGCCTGATCGTGCACGCCCCGAACTCCTCCACGTACGTGAAGGTCGTGTCGATCGACCACGGCAACTCGTACTACGGCGCCACGACGATCCTGCACTAGGGGTCCGACGGTCTTCAGGCCCCGCGGCCGGAGCCGCGGGGCCTTTTCCGTGCCTTGGGGACTCGGGCCTACTCGGGGTCGCAGCGGACGACGAGGATGGCGATGTCGTCGCGGGGCGACTCGGGGGAGAACGCCTCGACGGCCTCCAGGAGCGCCGTGGCGATCTGGCGGGCGCTCTTGCCCGCGGCGCCGCGCACGGCCCGCTCGATGCGCTCGTGGCCGAACATGGCGGCGCCGTCGCGGCGCTCGGTGACGCCGTCGGTGAAGAACACGAGCGCGTCGCCCGCGTCGAGGCGCACGTCCTCGGGGTTCACCTTCACGTCGGGGAACAGGCCGACAGCGGTGCCCTCGCGCCCGACCCACTCGATCCCCCCGGCGGCGCGCAGCAGCAGCGGCCGCTCGTGCCCGGACAGGCACAGCGTCGCGGTGACCGACCCGGCCCGGTCGCGGTCGAGGAGCGCGGAGGCGATGGTCGCGTAGCGGAGGTCCCCGGGCTGCTCCAGGAGGGTCGCGTTGAGCAGTTCGAGGGCGCGCGGGAGGGGGCGGCCGTCGCGGGCCATGACCCGCAGCACGTCCCGGACGACGCCGGTGACGGCCGCGGCCTGCGCGCCCTTCCCGCACACGTCGCCGATCGCGACCCACAGCCGGTGGTCGGGCAGCTCGGTGGCGTCGTAGAAGTCGCCGCCGACCTCGGTGCCGACGACGGGCCCGGGCCCGGACCCGGGCAGGCGCCGGGCGGTCGCGGGCAGGTACTCGGCGGCGAAGGAGACCCCGGCGACGTCGGGGAGCGACCCGGGCATGAGCGCGGCCTGGAGCTCGTGGGCGACAGCCTGGCGCTCCGCGTGGATGCGGGCGTTGTCGAGGGCGAGCGCGGAGCGCTTCGCGAGGTCGGCGATGACGGCGCGCTCCTCGGAGGAGTGGTGCCGGTCGGCGTGGCGGCCGACGGTGAGGACGCCGATGGTCGCGCCCCGCGCCGACAGGGGCACGGCGATCGCGTCGAGGCCGCGGGGGACGGGCAGCTCCATGCCGGTCCACCCGTCGGTGGTGAGCGCGGCGCCGAGCGGCTCGGCGGCGGCTTCGAGGCGGGCGCGCAGGTGCTCCAGCTCGCCCTCCTCGACGTGGGTGAGGGCGGCGAGGCGCAGGCCCGCGCCGTCGCCGGTGAGGCTGACGGCGGCCCACCGGCCCAGCTGGGGGACGACGAGCTGCGGGATGAGCGCGACGGTGAGGTGCTCTTCGAGGGAGTGCGCGAGGAGCTCCCCGGCCTCGGCGAGGTACGTGAGCCACCCGGAGCGGCGCTGCTCGTCGGTGCGCATCCGGTCGATCTGGACGGCGAGGGCGACGCGCTCGGCGACGAGGTCGGCGAGGGGCCGCCACGACGGCTTCGGGTCCCCGGCGAGGACGAGGCGGCCGTTCGCGGGCGCGGTGAGCGGCAGCGAGGCGGTGACCGCGGGCGCGCCGACGTCCCCGAACTTGGCGATGACCTGCGCGCCGGTGCCGTCCCCGGCGTCGTACTCGATGGCGCCGCCGTCGGCGCCGGTCGCGTCGTGGCAGCGGGCGAGCAGCTCGGTGACGATCTGGTCGACCGGGAGGCGGGACTGGAGCGCGGGGGCGACGGTGAGGAGCGCGGCGAGCTGCCCCAGGTCGGGTTCGCTCTCGCCGCCGTCGTCGGGGGCCGGGCGCGGCGCCGGGGGCGCGTCCGGGTCGCGGTCGATGCGGAACCAGATCGACTTGCCGGTCTGGTCGTGGGTGGTCCCCCACGAGGACGCGAACCGGTCGACCAGGAGCAGGCCGCGCCCGCCCTCCGCGGTGACCTCGGGCATGGCGGTGTCGAGCGGGTCGATGCCGCCGGAGCGGTAGTCGGTGACGGTGACGCGCACGCCGATCGAGTCGGCGGCGACGGTCAGGTTGATGTCGGTCCCGGCGTGGACGACGCCGTTCGTCGCGAGTTCGGTGGTGAGCAGCAGGGTCTCGTCGAGCAGCTCGGTGAGCCCGGCCTCGGCGAGGACCGCGCGCACGGCGGCGCGGGCTGCGGCGGGGGAGCGGTCGTCGGCCGGCAGCCGCAGCCGACGGGCGGCCCTCTCGGGGTACGTCACCGGGCCAGTCTATGCCCGTCGCCCATGCGCCCGCCGCACCCGTTCGGGGCCGTCTACCTGCCGCTGGACGGGCGGGCGGCCCCGCGCGGGCGCCGCGGGCCTCCCCGGGCGCGCGGCGGCCCGACCGCGTTGCGCCGCTTGGGGAGACGGCCGCGGTTTCGCAGGGTGCCGCGCGGGGAACCCGCCGGGCCCGGCGGGGTGCGCGCGGCGGGTCCCGCTGCGTCCCCTTCCCGTGACGTGTCGTGACCGGATACCTCCCCCTGAGTAACCTGCCTTCACGTTTGCCCCCCGGTTGTGACACCCTGGAAGGGCCGCCTGTCTCCGCAGCTGAGGAACCATGCCATGACGGACACCGTTTCCCGTACAGCGAACCCGACCGACGAGTCCGACCTGCTCAGGAGCCTGGCCGATGCGCTGGGCGCCGTCGAGCGGGGCGACTTCTCGGTGCGTCTGCCGCGCGGGGAGGGCCTGGCCGGGGAGGTCGTCGACCGGTTCAACGCGGTGGTCGAGCAGGCCGACCGGCAGACCCGCGACCTCGCGCTCATCGCCCGCGCGGTGGGCCAGGAGGGGTCGTGGAACCACCGGCTCGTCATCGAGCACCTCGACGGCGGCTGGTCCGAGGGCGCCGCGAGCGTCAACCGGCTCGTGGAGGACCTGGTGCGGCCCACGACCGAGCTGGGGCGGGTCCTGGAGGCGGTCGCCGCGGGCGACCTGTCGCAGGAGGCGGCCCTGGAGATCGACGGGACGCAGCTGCGCGGCGAGTTCCGGCGCCTCGGCGAGACCGTCAACCGCATGGTCGGGCTGCTGCGGTCCTTCGCCGGCGAGGTGACGCGTGTCGCGCGCGAGGTGGGCACGGAGGGCCAGCTCGGCGGGCAGGCCGACGTCCAGGGCGTCTCGGGCACGTGGCGGTCGCTGACGGACGCGGTGAACACCATGGCGTCGAACCTGACCGAGCAGGTGCGGTCGATCTCGACGGTGACGCAGGCGATCGCCTCGGGCGACCTGAACCAGAAGATCACCGTCAAGGCCTCCGGCGAGGTCGCCGAGCTCGCCGACACCATCAACTCCCTCACCGAGACCCTCCAGGTGTTCGCGGGCGAGGTCACGCGTGTGGCGCGCGAGGTCGGCACCGAGGGGCGCCTGGGCGGCCAGGCGGACGTGCCGGGCGTCTCGGGCACGTGGAAGGACCTCACCGAGTCGGTGAACGACATGGCCTCCAGCCTCACCGACCAGGTCCGCGACATCGCGAAGGTCACCGGCGCGGTCGCGCGCGGCGACCTGAACCAGAAGATCGCCGTGTCCGCGCAGGGCGAGATCCTCGAACTCAAGACCACCGTCAACACGATGGTCGACCAGCTGTCGAACTTCGCCGACGAGGTCACGCGCGTCGCGCGCGAGGTCGGCACCGAGGGGCGCCTCGGCGGGCAGGCGCAGGTGTTCGGGGTCTCCGGGACCTGGCGCGACCTGACGCAGAACGTGAACCAGCTCGCCGCGAACCTCACCGAGCAGGTCCGCAACATCGCGAAGGTCACCAGCGCCGTCGCCGCGGGCGACCTGGGGCAGAAGATGACCGTCGACGCCAAGGGCGAGGTCGCCGAGGTCAAGATGACCGTGAACACGATGGTCGACCAGCTGTCGCGGTTCGCCGACGAAGTCACCCGTGTGGCCCGTGAAGTCGGATCACAAGGCCGACTGGGCGGCCAGGCGGACGTGCCGGGCGTCTCGGGCACGTGGAAGGACCTCACCGAGAACGTCAACCTCATGGCCGCGAACCTGACGAGCCAGGTGCGGAACATCTCGTCGGTGGCCTCCGCGGTCGCCTCCGGCGACCTGAACCGGCAGATCACCGTGGACGCGCAGGGCGAGATGCTCGAACTGAAGTCCACGATGAACTCGATGGTGGCGCAGCTGTCCCAGTTCGCCGACGAGGTCACCCGTGTGGCCCGCGAGGTCGGCACCGACGGGAAGCTCGGCGGCCAGGCGAACGTGCAGGGCGTCTCCGGGATCTGGGAGGCGCTCACCGACAACGTGAACTCCATGGCCTCCAACCTGACCAGCCAGGTGCGGAACATCTCGTCGGTGGCGAGCGCCATCGCCCGCGGCGACCTGAGCCGCCAGATCACCGTCGACGCGCAAGGCGAGATGCTGGAGCTGAAGTCGACGATGAACGCGATGGTCGACCGGCTCTCGTCCTTCGCCGACGAGGTCACGCGCGTCGCGCGCGAGGTCGGCACCGAGGGCCAGCTCGGCGGGCAGGCGAACGTCGCGGGCGTCTCGGGCACGTGGAAGGACCTCACCGACAACGTCAACTCGATGGCGACGAACCTGACGCTCCAGGTCCGCAACATCGCGGAGGTCACCACCGCGGTCGCCCGCGGCGACCTGAACCAGCAGATCACCGTCGACGCCCAGGGCGAGTTCCTGGAGATGAAGAACACCGTGAACACGATGGTGGACCAGCTGTCGAGCTTCGCCACGGAGGTCACGCGCGTCGCCCGCGAGGTCGGCGTCGAGGGGAACCTCGGCGGGCAGGCCGAGGTCGCCGGGGTCTCCGGCACCTGGCTCGCCCTGACCCGCAACGTGAACTCCCTGGCCGCGACCCTGACGCTCCAGCTGCGCGCCATCGCGAACGTCGCCCACGCCGTGGCCCGCGGCGACCTCACCCAGTCCGTGGACTTCGAGGCCGCGGGCGAGATCGCCGACCTCACCGAGTCGATCAACCAGATGATCACCGCGCTGCGCGACAAGACCCGCCAGAACACCGACGCGGACTGGCTCAACTCGAACCTGGCGCGGATCTCCTCGCTCCTCCAGGGCCGCCGCGGCGTCGAGGAGGTCACGCGGATGGTCCTCGACGAGGTCACGCCGCTCATCGACGCGCAGACGTCGACGTTCTACGTGCGCCACGAGGACGTCGCCGGGCACGTCACGTACCGGCTCAACGCCGTGTACGGGCACCCCAACCCCGGCGAGAAGAAGCTCATCGAGGACAACGAGGGCATGGTCGGGCAGGCCGCCGCCTCCAAGCGGACCATCCACCTGCACGACATCCCCGAGGGCTACCTGGAGATCTCCTCCGGGCTCGGGCAGGCCACCCCGACCGACCTGATCATCCTGCCCGTCCAGTTCGGCGACAAGGTCCGCGGCGTCATCGAGTTCGCCTCGTTCAACACCTACTCCGGGCTCCACAAGCGGTTCCTCGACGCGCTCGCGCCGAACGTCGGCGTCACCCTCGCCACCATCGAGGGCAACGCCCGCACCGAGGTGCTCCTGCGCGAGTCGCAGCGGATGGCGCAGGAGCTGCGCGCCCAGTCGAACCGGCTCCAGGAGACCAACGTCGAGCTGGAGGAGAAGGCGCAGCTCCTGTCGGCGCAGAACAAGGCCATCGAGCTGAAGAACGAGGAGGTCGAGACCGCCCGCAAGGACATCGAGGAGAAGGCCGACCAGCTCGCGCAGGCCTCGAAGTACAAGTCGGAGTTCCTCGCGAACGTCTCGCACGAGCTGCGCACCCCGCTGAACTCGCTGCTGCTGCTCGCGCGGCTCCTGTCGGAGAACACCGACGGGAACCTCTCGGAGCGGCAGGTCGAGTTCGCGCGCACCATCTACAACGCCGGCACCGACCTGCTCACCCTCATCGACGACATCCTCGACCTGTCGAAGATCGAGGCCGGGCGCATGGTCGTGTCCGTGCACCCGGTGGACCTCGCGGAGGTCCTCGGCGACATCGAGGCCGCGTTCCGGCCCCAGGCCGAGGACAAGGGCCTGGAGTTCAACGTGGACGTCGGCACGGGCGTGCCGCAGCTCATGCAGACCGACGGGCAGAAGTTCCAGCAGGTCCTGCGCAACCTCCTGTCGAACGCGGTGAAGTTCACGCGCGTCGGCTCCGTCACGCTCGCGGTGCGCCGCGTCCCCGCGGACCTCCGCTTCGACGCCCCGCACCTGAACGCCGCCGCCGAGCGGATCGCCTTGAGCGTCATCGACACCGGCATCGGCGTCGCCGAGGCGAAGAAGTCGATCATCTTCGAGCCGTTCCAGCAGGCCGACGGCACGACCCGCCGCAACTTCGGCGGCACCGGCCTGGGCCTGTCGATCTCCAAGTCCCTGTCGAACGCCCTCGGCGGCGACGTGTTCATCGAGCACACCGGCGACCACGGCTCCAAGTTCACGTTCGTGGTGCCCGTGGAGATCGACGCCGACGGCGAGCTGCCGCTCGTCCCCGCCGAGCTCCCCGTCCCGGTGGTGGAGCCCGGGATCCTCACCGGCGCGCCCGAGACGCCGTCCTCCTCCGCGGCGGCGCAGCACCTGGAGGGGACGACCGTGCTCATCGTCGACGACGACATCCGCAACGTGTTCGCGCTGACCGCGGCCCTGGAGCTGCACGGCATCGACGTCCACTACGCCGAGAACGGCGCCGACGGCATCGACGCGCTCCAGCAGCACCCGGGCATCGACATCGTCCTCATGGACTCGATGATGCCGGGCATGGACGGCAACGAGACCACGCGCGTGATCCGGCGCATGCCGCAGTTCGCAGACCTGCCGATCGTGTTCCTCACCGCGCAGGCGCTCGCCGAGCAGCGGGAGCAGTCCGTGGAGGCCGGCGCGAGCGCGTACCTCACCAAGCCCGTGGACCTCGACCTGCTGCTGGACACCATGTCCCACTGGATCGGCTCGAACGGCGCGGGGCGGGGCGGCGCACACGGCGCGGCACCCGCGGGCCGCCGCCGCGGCGCCGGGCGCGACAATGGCGAACCGACCTCTGGAGGCACCGCATGAGCACCGCCCGCGTCCTGCTCGTTGACGACAGGTCCGAGAACCTCCTCGCCCTTGAGGCGATCCTCCAAGGGCTGCCCGTGAACACGATCGCGGTCACCTCCGGGGAGGAGGCGCTCAAGCGGCTGCTCTCCGAGGACTACGCGGCGATCCTCCTCGACGCGCAGATGCCCGGCATGGACGGCTTCGAGACCGCCCGCCACATCAAGCAGCGCGAGAAGACCCGCCACACCCCGATCATCTTCCTCACCGCCGCCGACCGCGACGCGCACCTGGCGATGCGCGGCTACTCCGTCGGCGCCGTCGACTACATCACGAAGCCGTTCGACCCGTGGATGCTCCGCACCAAGGTCAAGGTGTTCATCGACCTGTGGGCGCAGGGCCAGGCCCTCCGCCAGACCTCCGAGCGCACCAAGGACCTCCGCGAACGCGAAGGCCACCTCACCCACCGCCTCGACCTCGCCCGCGACGCCCTCGCCGCCTGGCAGGAGGGCCGCGACACCGACCCCGAGATCGAACGCATCCTCGCCCTCCTCGAACCCGGAGCCGCCTGACCGCCCCCGCCGATTCCCGGGCACCCCGGCTGGCGGGGGGCGCGAGCTCCCCCGATACTCAAGCCTCCCTCGCGGGACCGACAACCCGCCGCGCCGCAGCGTGTTCGAACCGTAGCCCGCCCGGCGCCCCGGCGCGGACCTCGCGTCCCGTTCGCGGGCACGCGGAATGATGGGGGGCGCGAGGCCCCCCGATATTCAAGCCTCCCTCGGGGGTACGACAATCCGTGACCCGGCGTGCCCGGACCGCAACTGCGACAACGATTCGCGTTCGTGATGCACTCGGGCCTCCTGCCCCGGCGGAAAATCGGCTACGGTTGTGCCGTGGTGCACCAGAAGCTCGACATCTCGGTATACCGCGAGTCGAACGAGACGATCGTGGCGTTGACCGGCGAAATCGACCTCCACACCGCCCCCCGTCTCACCGGCGCCGTCGACGCCGCGCTCGCGGACGACCCCGTGCGCGTCGTCCTCGACATGCGCGGCGTCACGTTCTGCGACTCGCGCGGCCTCGGCACCCTCGTGATCCTCGCCAGGGCCGCCGCCCGCTCGCGCGCCGTCCTCGTCCTCGCGAACCTCGGCGACTTCCTCAAGCGCCTCCTCGCCGTCTCCGGCATCGGCGACCACTTCGTCATCCGCGAAGACCCCGACGACCCCGAAGGACCCGGCGCCGACGCCGACCGGGAGCGCGCCCGATGAACCTCGCCCTCTCCGACGCCGCCCTCACCCTCATCACCGTCCTCGGCATCGCCGCCGGACTCGCCATCACCGGCGCCGCCCTCGCCTGGTCGGGCCGGGCCCGCGGCAACCGCGGCCTCACCGTCACCGGCGTCGCCCTCCTCTTCGCCGGCGGCCTCACCGTCCTCGGCTGGGCCATCGTCGACGGCTCCGGCGCCCGCGCCGCCGCCGTCGGCCTCGTCGCCGCGCTCCTGCCCGCCCCGCTCCTCGTCGGCACCTTCATCTGGCTCGGCCGCTACCGCCGCCGCCCCTGGCTCGTCCTCGCGTTCTGCTTCGGCTGGGGCGCCTGCGTGGCCACCGCCATCGCACTCGGCGTCAACACCGGCGCCGCCTACCTCCTGCACCGCAGCGGCCTCGACCAGAACCTCGCCGCCGTCGTCTCCGCCCCCGTCATCGAGGAGATCGCGAAACTCCTCGGCCCCCTCCTCGTCTACTGGACCGCCCGCCGCCACCTCACCGGCACCCTCGACGCCATCGTCTACTGCGGACTCGCCGGGGCCGGCTTCGCCGTCTCCGAGAACGTCCTCTACGCCTCCGGCGCCTACGTCTCCGGCGCCGCCCTCGGCGACGCCGCCGGCATCGCCCAGGTCACCATCCTCGTCGTCGTCCGGGGCCTCGCCACCATGTTCGCCCACCCCCTCATGACCGGCCTCTCCGCGATCGGCCTCGGCCGCGCCGCCCGCCTCCCCGGCCGCAAGGGCAAGCAGGCCGCCTGGATCATCGGGATGCTCCTGTGCGGCATGGGACTCCACGCCCTCTGGAACGGCTCCTCCGTCCTCGGCGTTGCCCTCGACCTCCCCGCGCTCTGGTTCGCCCTCTACCCCGCGTTCCTCGCGCCCCTGTTCTTCACCATGGTCGGCGCCGCCCTCTGGCTCCGCGCCGCCGACGCCCGCCGCACCCAGACCGCCCTCGCCCCCCTCGTCGCCGCCGCGCAGCTCTCGCCCCCCGAACTCGCGTCCCTCGCCAGCTTCTCCCGCCGCTCCTCCGCCCGCGCCTGGGCCCGCCGCTGGGCCGGGAAGCCCGGCGAGGACGCCATGAAGGACTTCCAGCGCGCCGCCGACGACGTCGCCGAGCAGTACGACCTCGCCGGCATCGGCGCCCCCTGGAGCGACGCCGCCGTCCACGAAGGCGTGCACCGCATGAACACCGCCAGGACCGCCTACGCCGGACGCGACCCCCGCACCCCGCCCGCGCTGTGGGACGGCCGCCGCTACCACGTCGCCTTCCCCGACGGCGTCATGCGCCCCATCGACCCGCCCGCGCAGCCGGTCATGCCGCTGCCGCTCGCCCCGCCGCCGCCTCCCCCTGCGTACCCTGTCACCTATGCATGAGGGACCCATCGGGCCCACCTCCTGGACCGGCCCCGCCGCGCCCCCGGCGCGCACCGGGCGACCCGTCTGGAGGGAGCCCCACCCCGTCCGAGTCGGCCCCGTGGCCGCGGGCGCGGCCCTGTGCGGCCTGTGGGTGCTCCTGTGGCTCCTGGCCTACGCCAAGGGATCCGGGACGGGGCCCCTGACTGGGGCGGGCTTCGCCTGGGTGACTTTGGCCGCGAGTACGATCGGGGCTGTCGCCGCAGCCGCGCTGGCGCGCTACGGTGACCGCGGAGCTGCGGTCGGCGTAGCCGCCGTCGCAGGGACTGCCGCTGGGGTCGCAGGGCTCTCATGCGAGCTGTATCTTTTGCTGACCGGCGATTGGATCCTGTGGTTACATCGACCGCGGGCCGCCACATCCTTCAGTAGGTCGTTCGAGCTGTCGCCACGCGCGACTGGTTCCATTGAGTGAGAAGACGGGGACGGATCGTGTCGTATTTCGCTGTGGCCGTGGGCCGCGAGGGCGGTGAATGGGAGGCCGCGGAGGTCGACCTCGACGCTGTTGCCGACGTCGAGGACGCGGCCGAGGTCATGCGTGAGGCTTTCCCTGACGCCGACCTCACGCTGCTCTTCGTCGACGCCGACGACGAGTACCTGACGGTGATGCGCCTCGACAACGGCGACGACCTGCGCACCTTCGGGTCCGACGCCGAGTACGCGTCGCAGTCGCGCCTGGGCGAGGCCCTCCTGGGCGACCTCGAACCCGAGGACACCGAGGAGATCGACTCCGAGGACGAGGAGTCCATCGCGGCCCGCCCGACCGAGCTCGACGCCGAGCCCGTCGGCGAGGCGGACCTCCTGGGCGACCTGGGCGTGCCCGGCTCGACCCTGCTCGCCCTGTGCGCCAAGGAGGGCATGATGCCCTCCGACGTGGTCTCCGAGGTCGCCAAGTCCGTCGGGTTCACCGAGGCCCTGGAAGACGCCACCGGCGCCTAGCCGGCCCCCGCAATGCAGTCCCGCCGCGAGGTCCACGAGCACTGGATGCGGCGCGCCCTCGACGCGGCGCGCGGCACCGGCCTCCCGGCGGGCCCGGAGGCGCACCCACGGCCAGGCAGCCCGGCACGCCAGGCCGAACGCACCCCCGCCGCGGCCCGGCCCGACCTCCCCGTCGGCGCCGTCGTCGTCGGCCCCGACGGCCGCGAGCTCGCCGCCGCCGCCAACGCCCGCGAAGCCCTCGGCGACCCCACCGCCCACGCGGAGGTCCTCGCGCTCCGCGCGGCCGCCGCCGTCCACGGCGACGGCTGGCGGCTCGAAGGCTGCACCCTCGTGGTCACCCTGGAGCCGTGCACGATGTGCGCGGGCGCCGCCGTGCTCGCCCGGGTGGGTGAAATCGTCTTCGGCGCTTGGGAACCCAAGACCGGCGCGGTCGGCTCCCTGTGGGACGTCGTGCGCGACCCCCGCCTCAACCACAACCCCGACGTCTACGCCGGCGTCCTCGAAGCCGAGTCCGCGGCGCTCCTGCGGGAGCACTTCGGACGGAGTCCGAACCAGCGGTAGAGCGGACGGAGTCCGAACCAGGAGCGCAGCGGACGGAGTCCGAACCAGCGGTAGAGCGGACGGAGTCCGAACCAGGAGCGCAGCGGACGGAGTCCGAACCAGCGGTTCGGGCGTTTTCCGGCGCCAGCCTTCAAAACGGACAAACGAAGGACCCCCGATGCCAAGGGTGGCACGGGGGTCCGACAGTCGGCGCTCCGATCTTCCGGCGCTCCGGTAGTTTCCGGTCGCGGCCTACTCCGCCGGGGCGGCGGCCGCCTTCTCCGCCTTCACTTCGCGGCTCCTCGCGAGGAGCTGGGCGATGTCGATCACCTCGACGTCCTCGCGGCCCGCGTCGGCGACGCCGTCGCGGAGCATCGTGGAGCAGAACGGGCAGCCGACCGCGACCGTGTTCGCGCCCGTGGCGACGGCCTCGTCGGCGCGCTCGCGGTTGACGCGCTTGCCGAGCGGCTCCTCCAGCCACATCCGCGCGCCGCCCGCGCCGCAGCAGAACGAGCGCTCGGCGTTGCGCGGCATCTCGGTGACCTCCGCGAACGTCCCGAGCAGTTCGCGCGGCGGCGTGAAGATCCGGTTGTGGCGGCCCAGGTAGCACGGGTCGTGGTAGGTGAGCTTGCCGTCGTGCTGCTCGACCGGCGTGATCTTCCCGGCCTGCACGAGGTCCCCGAGGAGCTCGGTGTGGTGCACGACCTCGTAGTGGCCGCCGAGGTCCTCGTACTCGTTGCCGATGGTGTTCAGGCAGTGCGGGCAGGTCGCGACGATCTTCACCGCGCCGACCTCGTTGAGCGTCTCCACGTTCTGCTCGGCGAGCATCTGGTACATGAACTCGTGGCCGATGCGCCGCGCCGAGTCGCCCGTGCACGTCTCGGCCTCGCCGAGGACCGCGAACTTGACGCCCGCGTCGTGCAGCAGGGTCGCCACCGCGCGGGACGTCTTCTGCGCCTTCGGGTCGTACGCGCCCGCGCAGCCCACCCAGTACAGGTACTCGAAGTCCCCGCCCGCCTCGGCGATCGGCACCTCGAAGTCGAGGCCCTCGGCCCACTTGAGGCGCTGCGCGGGGTTCTCGCCCCACGGGTTGCCCTTGTTCTCCAGGTTGCGGAGCATCGTCTGGGCCTCGGCCGGGAAGTCCGACTCGATCATGACCATGTTGCGGCGCAGGTCCAGGATGTGGTCGACGTGCTCGATGTCGACCGGGCACTGCTCGACGCACGCGCCGCAGGTCGTGCACGACCACAGTACGTCGGGGTCGATGACCGTCCCGATGATCGAGATCGGCTCGATCTCCACGGTGTCGGTGCCGCGCTCCTTCGCGATGGCCGCGGCCTTCAGGTACGGCGCCTGCTCGTACAGGTGGTCGCGCAGGTCCGTGATGAGCTTCTTCGGCGACAGCGGCTTCCCGGTGTTCCATGCGGGGCACTGGGACTGGCAGCGTCCGCACTCGGTGCACGTGGAGAAGTCCAGCAGGCCCTTCCACGAGAAGTCGGTGATCACGTTGACGCCGAACGGGTCCGTCTCCGGGTCGGCCTGCTCGAAGTCCGCGGGCTCGCCCTTGACGAGCATCGGCTTGGCCGCGCCCAGCGAGACCGCGCCGCCCGCGTTCCGCTTGAAGTAGATGTTGAAGAACGCCGTCACCCGGTGCCAGCCGATGCCCATCGACGGGTGCAGCGCGAGCATCAGGAAGAACGTCCACGACACGAGGATGTCGAGCAGCGCCACCAGGGTGACCGCCGTCAGCAGGCCGTCCTCGGAGGCGCCGCTCCACACGCCCGCGATGAGCGAGGAGACCGGGGAGGTCCACTCGTGCTCGATATCCCCGAGCGCGAGCTTGAACGTGCGGATCGTCATGTGCGACAGGACGATCGTGAAGATCGTGGCCTCGATGTAGAAGGCCATCCACTGCCGGGAGCCCTCGAACCGCGACGAGGAGCGCCGCTGCCCGGCGTCCGAGGCGGTGCCCTGCGGCGGCACCTTGTTCGCGCGCGGCTGCCGCACCATCCGGACCGCGAACAGGCCGAGGATCGCCAGGCCGGTGAGCACCGTGAGGATCTCGGAGAACAGCAGCCACGGGCCCCAGTGGCCCACGATCGGCAGGGCCCAGTGGGGGTTGAGGACCTCGAAGTACGACTGCGCGAGGGCCGGGAACAGCAGGAAGAACCCGAAGAACACGGCCCAGTGCGCCAGGCCGACCCAGTGCCACTGGAGCATCCTGGTGTGCCCCAGGGACTCCCGCAGCATCGTCTTCACCCGCGTCCCGCGCTCGCCCTTCCGCGTCAGGTCCGGCGCCCCGAGCCTGACGAGCGCGAGCATCCCCAGCCCGGCGCGGACGAACAGCCCGATGGCGAGCGCGGTGTACGCGAACGCGATCACGGCGGTGACGATCTGGACGACTCCCATGGCGACCTCTCGACTGGTGTGTTCACACGTACTGCCCACGACAGTGCGGTGCTGCCGATCACCCTACATGTTACTGACCAGTAGCCATCCTGTCGAATCACCCCGCCCCGCCCTGCCGCACGCGCGGTGCAACCGGTTCCACACGCCCGGCGTGTAATCCACGCCGACCCCCCGGCCCGCCACCCCCGCACCCTTTCGACAACCCCCGTAGGACATCTGAATGAACCACGCTCCCGGCCGCGATCCGCTGCGCCGCCTCCGGCGCGCGCTCTTGGGCACCGCGGCCGCCGCGGCCACCGTCGCCGCCCTGCTCGCCGTCCCCGGCGCCG
Organism: Glycomyces artemisiae; assembly: GCF_003002955.1. Lineage (GTDB taxonomy): Bacteria > Actinomycetota > Actinomycetes > Mycobacteriales > Micromonosporaceae > Glycomyces > Glycomyces artemisiae. The sequence continues at coordinate 438,622 of NZ_PVTJ01000004.1, read as the reverse complement.
CCGCCGCACAGACCGCCGAGTGCGCCCAGCCCGAAGCGAGCAGCCTCTGGAGCGCATTCGACCTGGCCGTCGAGTGCGGCGCCGAAGTGCGGCTCTATGTCGACTCCAACCCGTACAGCACGCTCACCGTCACCCCCGAGGGGCAGCTCCACCTGGTGGCCACCGCCCGGCCCTCGGGCGAGTACCTCGACCACGGCGCCGGGTACACGATCCCCGTGGACACGACCCTGGCCCCGGCGGGCGACGCGCTCGTCCAGGCCAACTCGCCCTGGCCGTTCTGGCTGCACTACAACGGGACCGACTCCGCGCTCATCGACACGCTCCTGACCTGGCAGGGCACGGTCCCCGCGGCCTCGTACTCGGGATCGACGGCGGTGTACGACGAGCTCGCGGCCGGGCTGGACCTCGACGTCGAACTCGGCGCCTCGACCGCCGCCATGCGCTTCACCGCCGCCGACGCCGCCGCTTGGGAGTCCCTTGCCGGCAGCCTCACTGCACTCGATGCCGAAGCCGACGGCCGCACCCTGTACTTCTTCTACGGCGACGAGTGGACCGACGCGGTGCGGACGACCCCGTTCACCGTCCGGGACGCCGACGGCCGGCTCCTCCCGGTCTCGCTTGAACTCGCCGCCGACGGCGCGGTCGCCCTGGCGCTCGCCGAGGAGGACCTCGCCGACGCCGCGTTCCCCGTCGAGGCGACCACCACCCTGGCCGCCACCGGCAAGGGCGCCGCCGAATGGGGCTCGGTCACCTCGGCCGACTCGGACCTGGCGCTGTACGGCGGCCGCAACGGCCTCGACGCCCGGTACTTCGAATCCTCGGGCGAGGCTGGCGACGCGGTCGTCGGCGACTACTGCACCGCCGTCGAGGCCGGCGCCTGCACCGCCGAGGCGGAGGCGGCCTCGTACTGGAGCTTCCAGTCGCTGCCCACCACGATGAACAGCCTCGGCCGCCCCGTGAACACCTACGAATTCACGTACCCGCTGTCCTCCGCGACCTTCGCCGTCGACGCGGCCCCCGGAACCGACTGCACCGCACCCGTCCTCCAGCCCGTGGCCTCGTACGGGCCCGACGCCGCCTGGAACCACCGCCCTGAGACGGCCGGCGACCCGGTCAGCGGGCGGTGCGACGGCGGGACCGCCCAGTACGACGTCACCGGCGTGATGCGCGCGGCCTGGTCAGATCCGGCGGCGGTCGCCCCGGCGGCGTTCGGCATGACCGCGAGCGACCGGACCGCCCGGTTCGACGGCGCCTCCGCGCGCATCGACGTCCGCTTCGACATGGTCGGCGTCATGGTGACCTCCGGCTGCTTCAACGTCCCCGGGCTTAACGGCTTCCTCGACACCGCGACCCCTGCCTACCCCGACCCGTACTTCGACTACTGGAAGCCCGCGCTCCTCGACCCCGAGCTCTCTTGGACGGTGTCGTTCCGAAACACGGCGACCGACGAGACGCTGTGGACCTCGCCGTCCCGCGCCGTCGTCCCGTGGGGGCCCGGCGACGACATCCCGTTCGACGGCCCCCCGCTCCCCGACGGGCCCTACCGGGCGACGTACACCTTCACCGCGTCCAACACCGAATTCTCGGAACAGGAGTCATGCAGCCTCGTGGTCGACACGGCCGCTCCCGACGTCGTCGGCCTCACCGTTCCCGAAGGCCCCCACCACGTTGGCGACTCCGTCCGCATCGGGGTCACCGTCTCGGACGCCCGCTTCCCCTCGGGTGACAACCGCGTGTACGTCAGGCTCCTGGACGCGGCCACGAGGGCCGTCGTCGACAGCGCGACCCTGACCACGACCGCCTCCACCGTTCTCGACGGCACCGTCGCCGGCACCGGCGGCGACTGGATCCTCCAGGTGGAGGACCTGGCCGGCAACACGTCCGAGCAGCCCCTCTCCGTCGAGGCCGCGTACGGCGACCGCGACTTCGACGGCGACGGCGCCGCCGACGTCGTCGCCCGCAACGGCGCCACCGGCACCACCTTCCTCTACCCGGGGACCGGGACCGGCGGGTTCGGGCCGGTCGTCTCCTGGGGCGCGGCCTTCACGGGTCTCGACCTCATCGAGACCGCGAACGGCTTCACCGGCGACGCCTACCCCGACCTCCTCGGCCGCACCACCGCCGGCGTCCTGTACGTCTACCCCGGTGACGGCTCCGGCTCCTACGACCCCGCCGCCCGCATCCGGACCGGCGGCGGCTGGGGCGCGATGAGCGCGATCGTCTCCGGCTCGGACTACAACGGCGACGGCAAGACCGACATCATCGCCCGCGAGTCGGCGACCGGGAACCTGTGGCTGTACCCCGGGACCGGGACCGGTTCGCATGGTGCGCGGGTGCTCATCGGCACCGGGTGGAACACGATGTCCTTGATCACCGCGGTCGGCGACCTCGACCATGACGGCGCGGCCGACGTGCTCGCGCGCAAGGATGCCGACGGCTGCCTGTACTTCTACGGCGGCAAGCCGGCCGGCGGGGTGAAGAACGGCGTCAAGATCGGCTGCGGCTGGGGCGTCATGAACACGCTCGCGGCCGTGGGCGACTTCAACGGCGACGGCCATGTGGACTGGGCCGCCCGCCACTCCAACGGAAACCTGTACCTGTACCGGGGCAATGGCGCCGGAAGCTACTCCGCGTCCGTCGTCATCGGCACCGGCTGGGCCGGCATGGACCAGATCGCATAGCCCCGAACCCCTCTGACGCAAGGACATCTGAATGAACCGAATCCTGGTGAGCCGGACCCGCGCGCTCGGCGGCACGGCCGCCGCGGCCGTAGGGGCCGCGCTCCTCGCTGTGCCCGGTGCGGCGGCGGCGCAGACCGCCGACTGCGCCGCGCTCGGCGCCGACCCGATCGCCGCGGACATCGCCGCGGCGCTGGAGACCGCGCAGGCCTGCGACGTCGAGGTGCGCATCTCGGAGTACGCCTCGGCGTACCGCACCCTCTACGGCACCCCTGAAGGGCTCCTGCACCTCGTCGACACCGCCGAGGCCGTCCAGGACGAGGAGGGCCTCGGGCACCTCGACCCGACCCTCCAGCCCGCGGACGACGTGCTGCGGCAGACCGCGTCGCCGTGGCCGTTCGCGCTCTCGCTCTCGGGCGGGCAGACGCTCGTCGAGACCTCCGGCGGGCGGCTCGGCTGGGACGGTGCCGTGCCGGTGCCCGCGTACGCGGGGGCGACCGCCGAGTACGACGGCCTCGCCGCCGGACTCGACCTGTCCGTCACCGCCGGCGAGTCCTCGGCGGAACTGCGGTTCACCGTCGCCGACGCCGCGGCCTGGGAGTCCCTCGCCACCGGGCTCTCCTTGACGTCCGAGGGATACGCCACCGCCGACGAGGCCGGGCTGTACCTGTCGACAGGGCGGGACTACGACCTGATCGAAATGAGCACCCCGTTCGCCGTCCGCGACGCCACGGGAGCGGTGCGCAAGGCCGTCCTGGAGATGGACGGCGGCGGCGGGATCACCGTCCGGCTCCCGGAGGGCGACGTCGGCGCGGAGGCGTTCCCGCTCACCGTGTCGACCGACTGGGTCTACTACCGCTCCGCCGTGAACGTCTGGGCCGCGTACAGCTCGGCGTCGCCCGACCTCGGGTTCCACCGCGGGCACGCGGGGCTCGGGCTGGCGTACTTCGAAGCGGCGGGCGAGACCGGCGACGCCCTCGCCGGGCCGTACTGCGACGGCCTCGCCGCGGCCGAGTGCACCGCCGCCGAGGCCGCCTCCTACTGGACGTTCTTCTCGCCCGAGCCGCGCTGGACCGTCGACTCCTACGACGGCTACGGCCTCCGGTTCCCGGTGGTCTCCGCGTCCTTCAGGGTCGACGCCGCCGAAGGCGCCGCATGCGTCGCGCCCGAGCTGCGGCACGCCGAGTACGGCGGATGGTCCGACGCGGGCTGGAGCGGCCTCCCGGACGACGCGCCCGCCGCTTCCGGCGCCTGCGACGGGGGCGCCGCGGTCTACGACGTGTCCGGAACGGTCGCAGGGGAATGGAGCGACAACGGGTGGCACGCGCCGCTCACCTTGGCGATGACCGGCGGCGACGCCACCGCCCGGTTCGACGGCGGCTCCGCCCGCCTCGACGTGTACTTCGACGTCGAGTCCCGCAAGGTGGCGCCGCGGTGCACCGGCACCGCCGCGTCCCCCGAGTTCCGCGGGACCTCCGACGTCCCGTACGGGAACTACACGGCGTCGTTCTGGCGCCCGGACCTCCTCGGCACCGAGGTCTCCTGGACCGCCACCGTGACCGACGCCCGCACAGGCACGGTCCTGCTCGCGACCGAACCCGCCGCGGTCGGCAACGGCGTCCAGCGGGGCACCGTGCTCACCGGACTCGACGACGGCGCCTACAAGGTCGCCTACCGCTTCGAGTCGGGCGACGGCGGCTTCGAGCAGACCTCCGAATGCCACTACCGGATCGACACCGCGAAGCCCGACGTCATCGAGTTCGCCGCGATCCCGGGCACGAACTACATCGGCGAGACCGCGACGGTGGAGGTCACTGTCGCCGACGAGGGCTTCCCCGACGGCGTCAACGCCCTCTCGCTCACCTTCGACTCCGAGGACTCCGATCCCGCGACGACCGTGCGGCTGGAGGACGGCACCACGGCCGTGTTCGACGTCGACTTCGACACGACCCGCACCTGGGTGCGCGCGGAGGTCGTCGACCGGGCGGGCAACCGCTCCGGGTCCGACAGCACCTTCCTCGGCGGGACTTACTCCCGCAACGACTACGACGGCGACGGGTTCCAGGACCTCTTCGCCGTCCGCGAGACCGACGGGAACCTGGTCTTCTACAAGGGGAACGGCGACGGCACCGTCCGCGCCGGGGCCTCCCGCGGCGCGGGCTGGGGCGGCATGGACATCGTCATGGCCGGCGACCTCACCGGCGACGGGCGCGACGACCTGCTCGCCCGCGACAACAGCACGGGCACGCTCTACGTGTACCCCGGCAACGGCGCAGGCGGCCTGAACGCGCGCCAGTCCGTCGGCGGCGGCTGGAACACCATGGGCTCCTTCACCTCCGCCGGCGACTTCAATGAGGACGGCCTCGTCGACCTCGTCGCCGTCAGCAAGGGCAACGGCCGCCTCTACCTGTATCCCGGCGAAGGCGAAGGCGACGGCGGCTTCGGCTCGCGGACCGTCATGGGCACCGGGTTCCTTGACAACGACACCGTCACCACGTTCGGGGACTTCAACGGCGACGGGCACGACGACCTGCTCACCAGGGAGACGTACGGCCAGTACTACCACCTCTACGGCGGTGACGGGTCGGGCGGACTCCTCGACCTCTACCCCAACGGATACGCCGACACCGGCCTGCCGGGCGACGCCGAGGAGCGGATCGGGCAGTTCACGGGCGCCGGTGACTTCAACGGGGACGGCGTCACCGACCTGCTCCTCGTCGATGAGCCCACCGGTGAGCTGCGGCTGCGCTCCTTCGCGACGGAGTCGCCGCGGCACACCGTCGCCGACTCGGTGGTCGGCACCGGCTGGAACGCCATGCGGCTGCCCTCGGCCGAAACCGACTGGACCTACGACTACTCGGGCGACAACCGCTCCGACATCACGGCCAAGGGGCCGGGCCCCGAATACGACTGGCCGTACGTGTACCACGGCAACGGCGCAGGGGGATTCCTCGGAGGCGCCGGGTGGGTCACCGACGGGAACCTCGACGGGTTCGACCTGGTGGAGACCGCCGGAGACCTGAACGGGGACGGCCGCTCCGACTACCTGGTGAGGAAGGCCTCGACCGGGGCGCTCTACGTGTACCCCGACTGGTGGCGGGAAGAGGACCGGATCAAGCTCGGCACCGGATGGAACGCCATGAGCGCCATCGTCTCCGGTCAGGACTACAACGCCGACGGCCGGATCGACATCATCGCGTCGGAGAAGTCGTCCGGCAACCTCTGGCTCTACCCCGGCAAGGGCGGCGGCGCGTTCGGCGCCCGCGTGCTCATCGGGACCGGATGGGGCGGCATGTCGCTCGTCACCGCGGTCGGGGACCTCGACCACGACGGGCAGGACGACTTGATCTCCCGGAGGAACTCCGACGGCTGCCTGTACTTCTACGCGGGCAGGGGCACCGGGAAGCTCGCGAACGGCGTGAAGATCGGCTGCGGCTGGGACGTCATGAACGCCGTCGCCTCCGTGGGGGACTTCAACGGGGACGGGCATGTCGACTGGGTGGCGAGGCATTCGAACGGGAGCCTGTACCTGTACGCGGGGAACGGGAAGGGGTCGTACTCGTCGTCGAAGGTCATCGGGACCGGTTGGGGCGGTATGGATCTGATCGTGTAGCGGCGCGCTGAGGGCCCGGGCGGCGGACTTCGGTTCGCTGACCGGGCCCTTTTCATCCGTTCGGACCCATTACGGGAAGCACTGCGTCAGATCGCTCTCGGTGATCGTCTGGTTATTGACGCGGTGAACGGCGTCGATCCAGGACCCCAATACCCTTACAGGACAACACCATGCAACGAAGCACCCTGCGGAGGCGCCGCCTCCGCGCGATCCCCTCGGCCACGATCGCGGCCGCGGCCGCCGCGGCGGCACTCCTGTGCTCGCCCGGCGGCGCCGCCGCGCAGGACGACGAAGTCCTGCCGACGGCAGTCCAGTCCCGCAACGACTTCGACGGCGACGGCAACCAGGACCTGATGGTCGTCCGCAAGTCCGACGGGAACCTGCTGTTCTACGCGGGCAACGGCGACGGGACGTTCGACCCCTCCGCCGTGGTCGACGACGGCTGGGGCGGGCTCGACGTCGCCATGGTCGGGGACGCGACCGGGGACGGCCTCGCCGACCTGCGCGCCCGCGACACCAGGACCGGCGTCCTCTACACCTACCCCGGCGACGGCGCCGGCGGCTTCGGCGACCGCATCCAGGCCGACACCGGCTGGAGCCCGATCGGCGCGTTCGCGCCGCTCGGCGCCCAGGCCGACGAGTCCGGGCTGCTCGCGGTGAACCGGGTCGACGGCAAGCTCTACTACTACGCCCCGCTCGCCGACGGCACCGTCGCCGACGGCGTCGCCGTGGGCACCGGCTGGGGCGGGTACGACGACCTCGCCGGCCTCGGCGACCTCGACGGGGACGGCAACGCCGACTTCCTCGCCCACAACACGCGCAACGGCAGCTACTACGTTTACTTCGGACTCGGGAACCAGCAGTTCGGGAACCGCGTCCAGGTCGACCACGCCCTCGGCAACGACTACGACGACCGCTACTACGACCAGGTCGCGGGCGTCGGCGACGTCGACGGGGACGGCTTCGCCGACGTCGCCGCCGTCGACCCGCGCTTCAGCCAGATGTGGCTCCAGGGTTTCGATGAGGACGGCGCCACCGTCCACGGCGGCACCCTCGTCGGGCGCGGCTGGGGCGCCATGTCGCTCCCCGCCGGGGACCTCGACCTCGTCTACGACTACACCGGCGACGGCAAGACCGACATCATCGCCCGCAACGGCACCAGCGGCCTGACCTCGCTGTACTACGGCCGGGGCACCGGGACGACGTTCCAGTCCGCCGTCCTCGGCGACGAGCTGGCGGACATGGACCTCATCGAGACCGCCGGTGACGCGAACGGCGACGGATTCGCGGACCTGTTCGCCCGCACCCAGACCGGAGTCCTCTACATCTACCCGGGCACCGGGACCGGCGACTACGACGCCGCCGCCCGCGACGTCGTCGGCTCCGGGTGGGGCGCGATGAGCACTATCGTCGGCGGCCACGACCACAACAGCGACGGCAAGCCCGACCTCCTCGCCGTCGAGGAGGCCACCGGCCGCCTCTGGTTCTACCCCGGCAACGGGACCGGCGGCTGGGGCACCCGCACCTCGCTGGGCACCGGCTGGAACGGCTTCAGCTTCCTGACCGCCGTCGGCGACCTCGACCACGACGGCCATGCCGACGTGATCGCCGTCGACGACCAGACCGACTGCCTGAACTTCTTCGGCGGCCGCGGCGACGGGACCCTGGAGACCGGGGTCCAGCTCAACTGCGGCTGGAACGTCATGACCGCCGTCGTCGCCGTCGGCGACTTCAACAGCGACGGCCACGCCGACTGGGTCGGCCGCCACCAGAACGGCGTCCTGTACTTCTACGGCGGCGGCGGCAACGGCGACATCGAGATGACGTGGGGCTTCGGCAACGGCTGGGGGTCGATGGACATCATCGCCTAGCGACCGCAGTGGACAGCGGAACCCGCCGTCCTTCAATACACTGAGTCAGGCGCCGGCCCCGGTCGGCGCCTGACCTGCGCAACCCGTCCCCCGAAATCCACTTCGGTCGGATAGGATTCGCCGGGTGCGGCCTTGCCGCGGCACCCGGCGTCCCCCACCGCCGCAACACCACCCATAACCCCCCGAACTCCCCAGGACATCTGAATGAACGCTCCCCCGAAGCGGCTCCGGCACGCTCCCTCGCGGACCGCCGCCCTCACCGCCGCCGCCCTCGGCGCGGCCCTCCTCGCCGCCCCCGGCGCCGCCGCCGCGCAGGAGACCGACTGCACCGCCCTCGGCGGCAATCCGATCGTCGACGGACTCGAAGCCGCCCTCGAAACCGCTGCGGCCTGCGACGTCGAGGTCCGGATCTCCGAGCGGTCCGGCCCCTACGAGACCCTGTACGCCACCCCGGCCGGGCAGCTCCACGTCCTCCGCACCACCGACGCGACCCAGGACTACCAGGACCGCGGGCCTGCCGACCCCGCCCTGATCGAAGCGGACGGCACGCTCGTCCAGGCCGACTCCCCCGTCGCATTCGCCTTCAGCGGCACCGACACCGGCGCACCGCTGATGACCACCCGCGCGGGCGCACTGGACTGGACGGGAGACCAGCCGGTTCCCGCCGTGGACGGCAGCACTGCCCGATACGAGGACCTCGCCGACGGCGTCGACCTCACCGTCGAAGCCGACATCTCCACCACGCGCCTCGCGTTCACCGTCGACAGCGCCGAGGCCTGGTCCGCGCTCGCGACCGGCCTGTCATTCGCCGCCGAAGCGAGCGTCAGGGAGTACCGCGGTTCGATCTACACCCCGCACGTGGTCGAACCCTGGGAACCGGCGACCTGGGAGCAGACGACGACCTTCACCGCCCGCGATGCCGCGGGGGCGGCGCACGCCGTCCCCCTCACCGTCGACGCCGGAGCGATCGCATTCGACCTCGACCAGGCGATCCTCGACGGAGCCGCCTTCCCGCTCACGCTCACCACCGAATGGACCCACCACCTGTACGGCGTCCACGAGTGGGGCGCCGCGACCTCCGCCTCACCGGACACCGCGCTCTTCCGCGGCGGCGCCGGCCTCGACGCGCCCTATTTCGAGGCCGCGGGCCAGAACGCGGACGCCGTGGCGGGCCCCTACTGCGACGCACTGGCCGACCCGACCTGCACGACCGAGCACGAGGCGGCCCTGTACTGGAATTTCTGGCGCCCCAACCTGACAGGACTCACCCCCGCGGCCTCCCCGGAGACCTTCACCTACGCAATCGACTCTGCGGTGTTCAGCGTCGACGCCGCCGACGGCACCGCCTGCACCGCACCCGATCTCGGCTACTCCTCGGTCTACCGGCCCTCCACGAAATGGTCCGACCTCCCCGGACCGGGTTCCCGCGCGGCGGTGTCCGGGACCTGCCTGAACGGCACGGCCGTCTACGAACTCGATCCCGTGAGCGGCCTGAGCACCGGGGTGTCCACCACGTTCGCGATGACGCCGAGCGACGAGACCGCCCGCTTCGACGGCGAATCGGCGCGCCTCGACGTGTACTACGACATCGGCGGCGCGTTCACCCTCTCCAGGCCCACCTGCGCCGAGAACCCGGCATTCCAGGACGAGTCCGCCGTGGCCTACGGGAACTTCTCCACCTCGATCTGGCGCCCCGACCTGATCGACCCCGGCCTCACCTGGACCGCGACCGTCCGGGACCTCGACAGCGGCCAGACCGTGTTCAGCACCGCGCCAGCTGAGGTAGCCGACGGGGTCAACCCCTCCGCCGCCGTCACGCTGGGCGACGGGCACTACGAGGTCAAGCACCAGTTCATCTCCGGCACCACCGGGTACACCAACTCCTCGACCTGCGAGGTCGTCGTCGACACCGATGCCCCCGACCTCATCGAGGTCGACGTCCCGGACGGGCCCTACTACGACTGGGACCTGCTCCAGGTCGAAGTGACCGTGAGCGACGCGCAGTTCCCGAACGGCGTCAACGAGGTCGAAGTGATCTGCCGCTGGGCGCAGTCCTGCTCGCCGCGCACGGTCACACTGACCGCGGGCGACACCGCCACGTTCTCCCTCCGCATCGACGAGAACCCGACGCCGCTCTACATCTCGGCGATCGACAAGGCGGGCAACCGCACCGACTCCGAGTACTTCTACCTGCCCGTCACCGCCCCGAGCAACGACTACGACACCGACGGCCGCCAGGACCTCCTCGCTGTGCGCAAGTCCGACGGGAACTTGATGTTCTACGGCGGCAAGGGCGACGGCGCCTTCGAGAACCCCGTCTCCCTGGGCGCCGGCTGGGGCGGCCTGGACGTGGTCATGGCCGGCGACTTGACCGGGGACCGGTACCCCGACCTGCTCGTCCGCGACAAGCGCACCGGCCGCATGTACACCTACCCGGGTGACGGCGACGGCGGATTCGGGGCGCGCATCCTGTCGGGCACCGGTTGGAACGCGATGGGGTCCTACACTTCCGCGACCGACTTCGACGGCGACGGCGACAACGACGTCATCGCCCTCGCCGAAGCCGAGGCGAAGCTGTACATGTACCCCGGCAACGGCGACGGCACCTTCGGCTCCCGCCGCGCGGTCGCCACCACGCGACTCGACGAGTGGAGCACCCTTGAGAACCTCACGACCGCCGGGGACCTCAACCAGGACCGCATCCCCGACCTTCTCGCGCGCGACGGCACCGTCGACCAGTACCTTGCGTTCTACAGCGACGGCAACGGCGGATTCGAGCAGGTGCGCAGCAACCTTAACGCCTCGCTGCTCGTCGATTCCGACGACGGCGCACGCTACGACCAGGTGACCGGCGGCGGCGACTACACCGGGGACGGTTGGGCCGACATCTACGCCGTCGACTCCCGGACCGGAGAGCTCGTGCTCCGCAGCTATGACCAGAACCTCTTCGAGGTCTGGGAGGACCGGGTAGTCGGCACCGGCTGGAACACGCTCGACCTTCCCGTTGCGTTCTCGGACAGGACCTACGACTTCTTCGGCGACGGCCCCTCCGATGTGGTCGCACGGAGCGCGGCCGACGGCGTGCTCCACCACTACTGGGGGAACGGAACCGGCGGGTTCGAGCGCTCGGGCTGGTTCAGCGACGCCCTGGGCGGCATGAACCTGATCGAGGCGGGCGGCGACCTCACCGCCGACGGCTACCCCGACGTCCTCGCCCGCACCTCGGGCGGCGTGCTGTACGTCTACCCGGGGCTCGGGCAGGGCAGCCTGGACGCGGACGCCCGAATCCGGATCGGCGGTGGTTGGGGGGCCATGAGCGCCATCGTCTCCGGACAGGATTACAACGGCGACGGGAAGGTGGACATCATCGCCCGCGAGGCGGCGACCGGGAACCTGTGGCTGTACCCGGGGACCGGGACCGGTTCGCACGGCTCGCGCGTCCTCATCGGGACGGGCTGGAACTCGATGTCGCTGATCACGGCCGTGGGGGACCTCGACCATGACGGCACTGCCGACGTGCTGGCGCGGAGGAACTCCGACGACTGCATGTACTTCTACGCCGGGAAGCCGACCGGCGGCGTGAAGAACGGCGTCAAGATCGGGTGCGGCTGGGACGTGATGAACGCGGTCGCCGCGGTCGGGGACTTCAACGGGGACGGGCACGTGGACTGGGTCGCCAGGCACGCCAACGGGAACCTGTACCTGTACAAGGGCAACGGCGCCGGCTCCTACTCCGCCTCGGCCGTCATCGGCACCGGCTGGGGCGGGATGGACGTCATCGCCTAGGACGGCGAAAGGGCCCGGCTCCACCAGGAGCCGGGCCCTTTCGCTTGCGCCCTAAGCGGACTCGCGGACCACGATCCTCGTGCCGAGGATCGTGACGAGGGGGCCGGCCTCTTCGCCGCGGATGCGGCCGCAGAGGAGGCGGGCCATCTCGCGGCCCATGGTCTCGGTGGGCTGGTGGACGGTGGTGAGGGGCGGCTCGGCGAATTCGGCGAGGGGGGAGTCATCGAAGCCGACGAGGGCGAGGTCGTCGGGGACGGCGATGCCGCGCTCGCGGGCGACGCGGAGGGTCGCCATGGCGAGGGGGTCGGAGTTGGCGAAGACCGCGTCGAGGTCGCCGGCGGTGTCGAAGAGGTGGCGGGCGGCCTTGATGCCGCTGGCCTCGTCGAAGCCCTCGGCGACGGAGACGAGCCCTTCCTCGACGGGGAGGCGGTGGCCGCGGAGGCCGTCGCGGTAGCCGTTGAGGCGGTCGACGCCGACGGCCATGTCCTGCGGCCCGGCGATGATGCCGATCCGCTTGTGGCCGCGCTCGGCGAGGTACTCGACGGCCTGGCGGGCGCCCGAGCGGTTGTCGCAGTCGACGTACGCGACGGGGCGGAAGCCGACGGGCGTGCCGCACAGGACGATCGGGATCCCTGCGTCTTCGAGGCGCTCGGGGAGCGGGTCGCCGGAGTGGCTGGAGACCATCATGACGCCGTCGACGTGCTGGCCCATGAGGTAGGACTCCAGGTCGGTGCGGTTGCCGTCGCGGGGCGCGAAGGTGAGCATGAGCCGCATGTTCTCCTCGGCGAGCTGCTCGGTGATCCCGCGCAGCACCCCCGCGAAGAACGGCTCCGACCACAGCCACTCCTGCGACTCGGTGACGACGAGCGCCACCGTGTCGGTCCGCTGCGTCACGAGGGTCCTGGCCGCCTGGTTGGGGACGTACCCCAGCTCCTTGATCGCGGCCAGGACCGCCGCGCGCGTGTCCTCGGCGACCTTCGGGGAGCCGTTGATGACGCGCGAGACCGTGCCCCGGCCGACGCCCGCGTGGCGGGCGACCGTGTCGAGCGTGGGGCGGCCGCCGCTGCGCCTGCGGCCGGTGCGCTCGGCAGGCGCGCCGCCGGGCGCCTCAAGTCGGGTCTCGGTCATCGTGCATCACCTCGGGCTCTGTCGCGTGGAACTATTCTGCCTCACGGTTCGTACGGGCGCGTCGCACCAGGTCGCCGTACCAGCGTCCGGAGTCCTTGACGATGCGCTCGCCGGTCTCGAAATCGACGTACACGAGACCGAACCGCTTGGTGTAGCCCCAGGCCCACTCGAAGTTGTCGGCCAGCGACCAGGCGAAATACCCGACGAGCGGGACGCCCGCGTCGAGCGCGTCGGCGCAGGCCGCGAGGTGGCGCTCCACGTAGTCGAGCCGCTCGGCGTCCCGCACGCGCCCGTCGTCGAGCTTGTCGGGGAACGCGGCGCCGTTCTCGGTGACCGCGAGCCGCACCTCCGGGTAGGAGGCGTGGAGGCGGGTGAGGACGTCGGTGAGCCCCGACGGCTCGATCTCCCAGCCCATGTCGGTGACGGGGAGCCCCGCGGGCACGAACCCGATGTGATCGTTCGCAGGCCACGCGGAGCCCGCGCCGGTCGGCGCCGCGGAGGCGGAGGCGGAGCCGCCGTTGCCGGTGACGGTGAAGCGGCTGTAGTAGTTCACGGAGAGGACGTCGACGGGCGCGTTGATGAGCTCCATGTCGCCGTCGAGGAGGAACTCGAAGTCGGTGATCGCCTTGAAGTCCTCCACGACGTCCTCGGGGTAGGCCCCGCGCAGGGCCGCGTCGGTGAACCAGCGGTTCTGGACGCCGTCGACGCGGCGGGCCGCGTCGAGGTCGCCGGGCGCGTCGCTGGCGGCGTGCACCGGGTAGAAGTTGATGCCGATGCTCACCGTCGCCTCGGGGTCGGCGGCCTTGACGGCGCGCGCGGCGAGGCCGTGGGCGAGCATGAGGTGGTGGGCCGCCGCGATCGACTCGGCCGGCTCGCGGCGCCCGGGGGCGTGCTCGCCGGAGGCGTAGCCGAGGAACGCGGCGCACCACGGCTCGTTGACGGTGATCCAGTGCTTGACGCGGTCGCCGAGGGCGGTGTGCGCGATCAGGGCGAAGTCGGCGAACCGGAGCGCGGTGTCGCGCACGGGCCAGCCGCCCTTGTCTTCGAGGGCCTGCGGGAGGTCCCAGTGGTAGAGGGTGATCCAGGGGGTGATGCCCTCGGCGAGCAGGGCGTCGACGAGGTCGGAGTAGTAGCGCAGGCCGGCCGGGTTGACCCGTCCGTCCCCGTCGGGGCAGATCCGGGGCCACGACAGGGAGAACCGGTAGCTGTTGAGGCCGAGGGCCTTGACGGCGGCGACGTCGCCCGCGATGTTGCGGTAGGAGTCGATCGCGGTGTCGCCGTTGGAGCCGTCCACGACGCGGCCGGGCTCGTTCACGAACGAGTCCCAGATGGACTTCCCGCGCCCGTCGGCGCCGGTGGCGCCCTCCACCTGGTAGGAGGAGGTCGCCGCGCCCCACGTGAACCCGGCTGGGAACCGGGCCGCAAGCGCTGCGGCCCTTTCGATTTCGGTGCTCATAGTTACTTCGATGAACCTTCCATGATGCCGCTCACGATCTGCCGTCCGAACACGACGAACAGGATCGCGATGGGAATGATCGAGATCAGCGTGCCGGTGAAGATCATCGACAGGTCCGCTGACCACGTTGCGGTCGACAGCTGCCGGATGGCGAGCTGGATGGTGGGGTTCTCGCCGCTCAGCACCATGAACGGCCACAGGAACTCGTTCCAGTTGAGCATGAACGTGAGCAGTCCGAGGACGACCATCGCCGGGCGCAGGGCCGGGAGGACGATCCGCCACCAGATGCCGATCGTGGAGGCCCCGTCGATGCGCGCGGCCTCGATGATCTCGTCGGGCACGGCCTGCTCGACGTACTGGCGCATCATGAAGATCCCGAACCCGTTGATGAGGAACGGCAGGATGACCGCCTGGAGCGTGTCGAGCCATTCGAGCTCGACCATGACGATGTACAGCGGGACGATCCCCAGCTGCTGGAGCGGCACCATCATCGAGAACAGGACCGTGCCCATGAGGACCTTGGAGCCGCGGAACTTCAGCTTGGCGAACGCGAAGCCGCCGAGGGTCGAGATGAGCACGACCGAGAAGGTGACCGTGCCGGTGATGATCATCGAGTTCCGCAGGCCCAGCAGCAGGTTCGCCTCGGGGTCCGACAGGGCCTCGCCCAGGTGCTCCAGCAGGTTGGGGCCCGGCAGCAGCGCGGGCGGGAAGCCGGCGGCGTTCGCGGTGGAGGTCGAGGCGATGACGATCATCCAGTACAGCGGGAAGATCGACAGGGCCGCGACGGCGAGCAGGCCGAGCCGCGTCAGCACCGTGGGGGCGTAGACGCCCTCGCCGGACTCGACGGGGCGCCGCTTCTTCGGGCGGCGCGGGGGCTTGGGAGGCTGCGCCGGTGTGGCGTCGGCGGTGGGGCGGGGCGCGGTGGCGGTGCTCATTTGTTCCCCTGGATGCGGTTGACGATGAGGAAGTTGATCGCCGCGACGATCCCGATGACCAGGAACAGCAGCCATCCGGCGGCGGCCGAGACGCCGTAGTTGCCGTGCGTGCGGAGGATGTCGACCAGGACCATCGCCGTGGTCTGGTACTGCCCGTCGGTGCCGCCGAGGAGCCTGCCGGAGTCGAACATCATCGGCTCGACGAACATGGTCATGCCGCCGACGGACGACACGAAGACGGTGAAGATGAGGACCGGCTTGAGCTGCGGGATCGTGATCTGCCAGAACTGCTGCCGGGGCGAGGCGCCGTCGACGGTGGCGGCCTCGTAGAGGTTGCGCGGGATGGTCTGCATGGCGGCCAGGAAGATGAGCGAGTTGTAGCCCATCCATCGCCAGTCCACCATGGACGAGATGGCGATCCAGGAGCTCCACCGCTCGGCCTGCCAGTCGACCTTGCCGATGCCGACCAGCTCCAGGAAGCCGTTCACCATGCCGTACTCCTGGCCCCAGATGCGGGCGAAGATGACGCCGACGGCGACGACGGAGGTGACGATCGGCGCGAGGATGAGCATGCGCCACAGCATGGGCCGGCGCAGTCGCTTGTTCAGGGCGTTCGCGACCATGAGCGCGACCACGAGCTGCGGGACGGTGGCGAGGACGAACATGCCCAGCGTGTTGAAGACCGACCAGTTGAAGCGGTCGTAGTCGAACAGCAGGAACTTGTAGTTGTCCAGGCCCACGAACACCGGGTCGGCGCCGCCGAGCTTCCAGGCGTGGAGCGAGGCGTAGAGCGTGTAGCCCATCGGGAAGACGCCGAAGACGGCGAAGAGGATGAAGTACGGCGAGACGAGCGCGTACGGGGTGGCCTTGATGTCGGCCTTGGAGGCCCAGAGGCGCCACTTGGGCGATCGGGCCGCGGTTTCGGTGGTCATCGTGTTCCTTGCGGTCGCGAGCGGGTGAGGCTCATCGGCTGGCGCGGGCCGCCTCCGGAGGAAGCCGGCCCGCCGCGGGTTGGGGCGCGGCGGGCCGACACGGTGCCGCCGGGAGGGGGTGGAGACCGGGTCCTGGGGTGGTGCGTCGGGCCCGTGCCGGGCACGGCCCGATGCGCGGTCTCGCCCCGGCGGCACGGGGCTCAGCGGAATCGGCATGAGACCGCTGGACCCGGGGCCGGTCCGGCGGCGGCAGGGTGCCGCCGGACCGGCCCGCGGGGGCGGCTAGAGGCCGCCGCCGGCGAGCTGGATCGCCTCTTCGGCCGCCGACTGGATCTCGTCGAAGGCGTCCTCAGGGGCGAACGTGCCGTCGACGACGCCGTTGAGCACCGTCTCGACCGCGCCCTTGACCGGCGGGTGGTAGTACGAGTAGGTCAGCGGCGGGAAGTTCTGGACCGACGCGGCCAGGATCTGGCCGGTCGGGGCGTCGCTGAAGTACGCGTTGGTGGAGTCGGCGACCTTCGGGTCCGCCTGCGCCTCAGGCGAGGACGGGAAGTTGCCGACGGCCTCGAAGACCTTGACCTGCTGCTCGGGGGCGCTCAGCCACGCGGCCAGCTCGGCGGCCTCCTCGGGGTGCGCGGACTGGGCGGGGACCGCCAGCCACGAGCCGCCCCAGTTCCCGCCGATCCCGGGGGCGGCGGCCATGTCCCACTTGCCGGCGTTGTCCGGGCCGGAGTTCGGCTCGATGACGCCCGAGGGCATCCAGCCCGGGCACGGCATGACGGCGAAGCCGCCCTCGGCCTGGGCCGCGATCCACTCCTCGCTCCAGGAGACGAAGTTGCCGATCGCGCCGATCTCGTTGAGCTCCAGGATGGTGTTGATCGAGCCCTGCGCGGCCGCGGAGTCGAGCGTCAGGTTGCCGTCGGCGTCGACGTACATCTCGCCGTCGCCGTTGCCGGCGAGCTGGCCCAGCAGCATGTTCTGGAGCTGGGTCGGGCCGTCGAGGAAGGCCACGCCGGTGTCGGCGTCGACGTACTGCTGGGCGAGGGCCTTGAAGCCGTCCCAGGTGGACCAGGCCGCCGCGAGCTCCTCGCGGTCGGTGGGCAGGCCCGCCGCCTCGAAGAGGTCCTTGCGGTAGCACATGCCCATGCCGCCGACGTCGGTGCCGAAGCCGACCTGGGTGCCGTCGGGGCTCTGGCCGAGCTCCCACTTCCAGTCGACGTAGTCGGACGCGCGGTCCGAGTAGTCCTTCAGGTCGTACCAGTGCGAGGAGTCGGAGAAGAGCTGGACGACGCCCTGCTCCTCGATCCCGACGACGTCGCCGGCGCCGGAGCCGGTCTCCAGGGCGGTCTCCAGGGTGGGGCGGAACTCGGCGTCCCAGTTGACCCCGTCGCCTTCGATGACCACGTCGATGTTGTCGTGGGCCGCCTCGTACTCGGCCTCCAGTCCGGCCTCGGTGTAGCCGAAGGTGCCGAACAGGGAGACGGTGAGCTGGATCTTGCCGTCCTCGGTCAGGCCGTCTTCGTCGCCGTCGTCGCCGCCGCTGCACGCGGCTGCGGAGAGCGCCAGCGCGCCCGCGGCCGCGGCCGCGAGGGCGGCCCGGCCGTGCTGTCGGTTGAGGAGATGCATCTTTGCGGTTTCCTTCCAGGCGCTCGGGGCGCCGTGCTGTTGTCGAGGGGTTTGAGGGACTCGTTCCGGTTGGTGCACACGGCGGCGGTGGTGCGGGCCGCCATGAGTGCGCGGCGGCCCGCGGACTGAAACCGCCGAGGCGATCGCCCTTGGGAGCGATACCAGGATCGTACGGGAGCGTGTTCCATGACGCAAGCCCGGGTGTGAGGGTCATTACCGGATCGTTGCCTTCGTGATCATCTCGAACAGATCGAAGGTCGCGAATCCATAACTATGAATCCGGATCAACGACTCAATTAGCTGGGAAAATACCTGGCAAACGGCAACGGTTTGCCTCGTTGAAGGAGAAATTTAGGGATGTCAATGTATTGACATCCAGGGCTCCTGCTTGGGAGCATGGCCTGGGAGCGCTTCCGCATCCTGGTCCGATTCGTTCCACTCGTGCGATTCAACGACCGCGAACCCGGCATGAGCGCTCCCATGGAAACGGACATATCCACCCCATGCCTAGGAGTAGCCATAATGGAAACCGACAACCTGGCCCCGCCGCGCCGGCGGGGCCGTCGATGGCGCCGGACGGCGGCGGTGGCGCTGCCGCTCGCGCTCGTCGGCGCCTTCACCGCGGTGGCCGCGCCGTCGGCCTTCGCCGCCCAGTACTGCGGCGGCGTCCAGTACAACGTCGTCTCGTCCTGGGGCTCGGGCTTCCAGGCCAACGTGGTCATCACCGCGGGCACGGCGGGCCTCAACGGCTGGGACCTCGAATGGGAGTTCCCGGCGGGCACCACCGTCTCCAGCGCGTGGAACGTCGACTGGCACCAGAGCGGCCGCACCTTCACCGGCGGCGACGTCGGCTGGAACGGCTCGATCGCCGCGGGCCAGAACAAAGAGGTCTTCGGCTTCATCGGGGCAGGCCCCTCCACCGCGCCGACGGGGATCAAGGTCAACGGCGAGTCCTGCGACGGCTCCGAGGAGCCCGTCGAGCCCGAGCTCGAAGTGAGCCGCGCGAACGTCGTCGTCGACGCCGGGTCGACCGCCTCCGTCGAGGTCGGCTTCTCCGCCGCGACCGAGGCCGCCGCCACGGTCACCACGACCCGCACCTCCGGCTCCACCGACCTCTCGGTGTCCTCGGGCGGATCGCTGTCCTTCGCCGCGGGCGACGTGAACCCGAAGCCGATCGTGTTCAGCGCGGCCGCGGGCGCCGAGCCCGGCGAGTCCGCGGTGTTCACCGTGGCCTCCCCCGGCTACGCGTCCAAGACGGTGACGGTCACCGTCGCCGACATCGGCGAGGTCACGCAGAACGAGGAGCGCTTCCTCGCGATGTACGACCAGCTCACCGGGGCCGACTCGCCGTACCTGCACGAGACGGGCGTCCCCTACCACTCGGTGGAGGAGCTCATCGTCGAGGCGCCGGACTACGGCCACGAGACGACCTCCGAGGCCCTGAGCTACCTCCAGTGGCTGGAGGCCGCGTACGGCCAGGTCACCGGCGACTGGTCGGGCTACAACGAGTCGTGGGACATCACCGAGCAGTACGCGATCCCGGACCTGAACCCGACCGCGTACAACCCGTCCTCCCCGGCCTCGTACGCCCCGGAGTCCGACAGCGTCGAGGACTACCCGACGCAGCTGGACTTCAACGCGTCCGTCGGCACCGACCCGCTGGGCCAGGAGCTGCGGAACACCTACGGGAACAACCAGGTGTACGGCATGCACTGGATCCTGGACGTGGACAACGCCTACGGCTTCGGCGAGTGCGGCGACGGGACCACCGAGCCCGCGTACATGAACACGTTCCAGCGCGGCTCGCAGGAGTCGACGTGGGAGACCGTCGCGCACCCCTCGTGCGAGACGTTCGACTTCGGCGGCCCCAACGGCTACCTGGACCTGTTCGTGGGCGACTCGCAGTACTCGCAGCAGCAGCGGTACACCGACGCCCCCGACGCCGACGCGCGCGCCATCCAGGTCGCGTGGATGGCCCAGCAGTGGGCGGCCGAGCAGGGCCAGTCGTCGACGATCTCCGGGTCGCTCGACAACGCCTCCAAGATGGGCGACTTCCTGCGGTACGCGTTCGCGGACAAGTACTTCAAGCAGATCGCGGGCGACTGCATCGGGATCAACAACTGCCCCGACGGCAGCGGCAAGAACTCGTTCCACTACCTGCTCTCCTGGTACTACTCGTGGGGCGCGGGCGCGAACGGCGACTGGTCGTTCCGCATCGGCGGCTCGGGCGTCCACCAGGGCTACCAGAACGTCATGGCGGCGTACGCGCTCTCCGAGGGCGGCCTGGAGCCGGCCTCGCCGACCGCGGCGAGCGACTGGGCGGCCAGCCTCGACCAGCAGCTGGAGTTCCTGGAGTGGCTCCAGGTCCCGCAGGGCTCGCCGGGCGCGGGCGCCATCGCGGGCGGCGCGACCAACAACTGGGGCGGCAACTACGGCAACCCGACCACGAGCGCCGAGTTCGAGGGCCTGTACTACGACGAGCAGCCCGTGTGGCACGACCCGCCGTCGAACCGCTGGTTCGGCTTCCAGGTCTGGGGCATGGACCGCGTCGCGCAGTACTGCCTGGAGACCGACGACGCGCGGGCGTGCGACCTGCTCGACCAGTGGGTGGCGTGGGCGCTGTCGGAGTCCGACATCTCCGCGACCGACTACAGCATCCCGGGCGACCTGGACTGGAGCGGCGAGCCGGGGGCGGGCCTGTCCGCCTCGGTGACCTCCATGTCCAAGGACCCGGGCGTGGCCGGGGCGTTCGCGAAGATCCTGTCCTACCACGCCGCGGCCACCGGTGACACCGCCTCGCAGACCGCGGCGAAGAACCTCCTGGACGCGCTGTGGGCCGCGAACGACGGCGTCGGCGTGACCCAGACCGAGGCCCGGGCGGACTACTGCCGCTTCGGCGACGAGGTCTACATCCCCGAGGGCTGGACCGGCACCATGCCGAACGGCGACGTCCTGGAGAACGGCGTCACCTTCATCGAGACCCGTTCCTTCATGAAGGACTTCGAGGGCTGGGACCAGGTCCAGGCGTACATCGACGGCGGCTGCACCGGCCCCGCGCCGGAGTTCAGCTACCACCGGTACTGGCACCAGGTCGAGGTCGCCACGGCGTTCCAGACCTACGCCGCGCTCTTTGAGTAAGGAGACCGAATGAGCGGAGCGGCCGGTCGCGCATGCGACCGGCCGCTCCATTCGCTTCCCGTGCGCGGCTCGGGCTGAGCACACAGGTCGGATCCGCCCGGATTCTCCGGCCCGGCGGGCCCGACCTCTATGCTCAGCGGCGTCCGGCACCCCTCTGCCGGACCGCTGAGCCGTTGCGCGTCAAGGGATTCAGTCGACGTCGATGTCGAGGTCCATTCCGGCGTCCCAGAAGGTCTCGGCGACCGGGCGGGTGCTGGCGATCCCGGCCATGGCCGGGACGCCGCCGGGCAGGTAGGTCGAGGCGATCGTGGTGTAGTCGACGCCGTCGTCGGCGTGCGCCACGGTCACCGTGTCGCCGGAGCGGATGAGCCGCAGCCAGATCTCGTCGGACTCGGTGTCGACGGGGAACAGCGACCAGTCGGTGCGCCCGCGCGTGGTGACGGTGCTGATGAGGTGCTGCCCGCCGAGGTACTCCGCGCCGGTGCGGACCCAGTTGGACTCGTCGACGCGGATGGCGAGCGACGCCTCGGCGTGCTGGTGGCGGTGCTCGGGGCGCAGGCGCAGCGCGATCTCGCCGTCGCTTTTGAGCTCGAGCCCGTAGAGGTAGACGTGGTCGCGCTGGGGCTCGTCCCCGGCGCTGCGGACGAGGGTGGTCTTGTACTCGAAGTAAGGTGAGATCAATCCACCGTCAACCGTCCATTGTACTTCTTCTGAAGGAGACTGCATCTTCCTATGATGCCATACGTGAAAGGGTCGTTTTAAGACATAACGGGCGTGGTAACCCAAAGTTAATCCCGCGTTCGACTCGGTTACAAGGCTGAAATACCAGCTCAACGGGCATATGCCTACGCTGAATGCGGTTTGCGTTACGCCCCTTGGAGAACGCTGGCCGAGTCTCGGGAATGCCATCGCGAATCCCTTGTCCCGCAAGCATATCCAATGCGCAGGAATCGCGGTCCGCCCCATGTGTGTCGCGGTTTCGACGCGACCGGTCCAGGCTACCCTCCCGCCGCAAGACATGCCTCCGGCAATGCGAGTGGAATTCCCGTTCCATGTGATGTGCGAGCGATTGCGAGTTCTGCTCCGCATTCGGCGGACGGGCGCGGACTAGAGTGCCGAGGGCTCATACCCGTGTCCTCTCGGGCTGCTCGACCGTTAATCCGGATAGAGGAGTACGCAGGCACGGAAGCGAAGGCGAATGAGGAGATAGCGTGAGTATGCAGCATTCAGCGAGGCAGGGGGCGCCCGAACCGGAGGCCCCCGAGCACGGCCGCGGACTCCCGCGCCAGGACCGCACCGCACCGCCTCGCCGCTCGCGCCACACCGCCGAACCCGCGGCCCCCGCCCAGGGCTCGATGGTCGTCCCCATCCCGGCGCGCTCGCGCCGCGCCCGCCGCGAGGAGCCCTCGAAGCTGTTCTCCCTGGAGGAGCCGCCGCCCGTGGAGGCGCCCGCGGGGATCACCGAGATCACCGGCTGGAACCTCGCCGCGCTCATGTGGCGCGACCACCTGCCCGAGCAGCTCCTCGGCATCGACTGCGCCTCATGTAAACAGGCGTGGCCCTGCGACACCTGGAAGATCGCGGACGACCTGCTCACCGAGTGCTGCGAGGCCGCCGGAGGCGCGCCCGCCGCGGCCCGCTAGCCCCACCCGATGCGAAGTTGAGTCGACCAGACTCAACTTTAGTGCATTTGATCACATTTCCTGTGACCGGCTTGACAGTCGATACCGACCGGATGAACATTGAGTCTATCCGGCTCAACTTGGTTCGGGGTTCCCGCCCGGCCGCTTGAGACAGAGGCATCATCTGTTCGACTACATCAGGAGATCAACATGGCACGTGCGGTCGGCATCGACCTCGGCACGACGAACTCCGTGGTCAGCGTCCTCGAAGGCGGGGAGGCCACGGTCATCACGAACGCCGAGGGGGCGAGGACCACGCCGTCGATCGTGGCGTTCGCCAAGAACGGCGAAGTGCTCGTCGGTGAGGTGGCCAAGCGCCAGGCGGTCACCAACCCTGACCGCACCATCCGCTCCGTCAAGCGCCACATGGGCACCGACTGGACCGTCGACATCGACGGCAAGTCGTACACGTCCCAGGAGATCAGCGCGCGCATCCTCATGAAGCTCAAGCGCGACGCCGAGGCGTACCTGGGCGAGAACGTCACCGACGCGGTCGTCACCGTCCCGGCGTACTTCTCCGACGCCCAGCGCACCGCCACGAAGGAGGCGGGCGAGATCGCCGGCCTCAACGTGCTGCGCATCATCAACGAGCCGACCTCCGCGGCCCTGGCCTACGGCCTCGACAAGGGCGAGGAGGAGCAGACCATCCTCGTCTTCGACCTCGGCGGCGGCACCTTCGACGTCTCGCTGCTGGAGATCGCCGACGGCGTCATCCAGGTGAAGGCCACCTCCGGCGACAACCACCTCGGCGGCGACGACTGGGACGACCGGGTCATCCAGCACCTGGTGAAGACCTTCAACGGCCAGTACGGCGTGGACCTGTCCAAGGACAAGATGGCCATGCAGCGCCTCAAGGAGGCCGCCGAGAAGGCCAAGATCGAGCTGTCGTCGGCGACGCAGACCTCGATCAACCTGCCGTACATCACCGCGGGCCCCGACGGGCCGCTGCACCTCGACGTGTCGCTCTCGCGCGCCGAGTTCGAGCAGATGACCTCCGACCTCCTCGACCGCTGCAAGAAGCCGTTCGAGCAGGCCGTGAAGGACGCCGGGATCAACGTCTCCGAGATCGACCACGTCATCCTCGTGGGCGGCTCGACCCGCATGCCCGCCGTCTCCGAGCTCGTCAAGCGCCTCATCGGCCGCGACGCGCACAAGGGCGTCAACCCCGACGAGGTCGTCGCGATCGGCGCGACCCTCCAGGCCGGCGTCCTCAAGGGCGAGGTCAAGGACGTGCTGCTCCTCGACGTCACCCCGCTGTCGCTGGGCATCGAGACCAAGGGCGGCATCTTCACCAAGCTCATCGAGCGCAACACCACGATCCCGACGAAGCGCTCGGAGGTCTTCACGACCGCCGACGACAACCAGCCGTCGGTGCTCATCCAGGTCTTCCAGGGCGAGCGCGAGATCGCGGCGTACAACAAGAAGCTCGGCACGTTCGAGCTGACCGGCCTGCCGCCGGCCCCGCGCGGGGTCCCGCAGATCGAGGTCACCTTCGACATCGACGCCAACGGCATCGTGAACGTGTCCGCGAAGGACTCCGCCACGGGCAAGGCCCAGTCGATGACGATCTCCGGCGGCTCCAGCCTGGCCCAGGACGACATCCAGCGGATGATGGCCGAGGCCCAGGAGCACGCCGAGGAGGACCGCCAGCGCAAGGAGGAGGCCGAGGCCCGCAACATGGGCGAGTCGCTGGTCTACCAGACCGAGAAGCTCCTGGCCGAGTCCGGCGACAAGATCCCCGAGGACCTCAAGGGCAAGATCAACGACGCCACCTCGTCGCTGAAGGCGGCCCTGGGCGGCACCGACATCGAGGCGATCAAGCGCGGCACCGAGGAGCTGTCGAAGGTCTCGCAGGAGGCCGGGCAGGCGATGTACGCGGCGGCCCAGGCCGACCAGGCGGGCGCCCCGCAGCAGGGCGCCGGCGACGCGGGCGGCGCCGACGACGTCGTGGACGCCGAGATCGTCGACGACGACAAGGACCAGAAGTAGTGGCGGACGACAAGCACGATGCCGACGACGCGCGGCCGCCCGAGGACGGCGCGGCCGCCGAGGGCGGGGCCGAGGAGGAGCTGACGGTCGAGGACATCCTCGCCGCCGCCTCCGACGACGGCCAGGCCGCCGACGACGCGGTCCTGGTGCTCCAGGCGACGCTGGAGGAGCGCACCCGCGACCTCCAGCGGATCACCGCGGAGTTCCAGAACTACCGCAAGCGCGTCGAGCGCGACAAGGCCCGCTCGGGCGAGCTCGCGACCGCGGGGGTGCTCCAGAGCCTCCTGCCGGTCCTCGACGACCTCGACCGGGCCCGGGAGCACGGGGACCTCAACGGCCCCTTCGGCTCCGTCGCGGACCAGCTCGTCAACGCGCTCACCAAGCAGGGCCTGGAGGCCTTCGGGGTGAAGGGCGACCCGTTCGACCCGCAGATCCACGAAGCGGTCGCGCACATGCAGATGCCCGGCGTGGACGGTCCGACGTGCATCGACGTGATGCGCTCGGGCTACCGCCTCGGCGACAAGCTGCTGCGCCCGGCCCTGGTCGCGGTCGCGGAGCCGTCCGATGAGCCGGAGCCTGACGCGCCGGCCGAGCCGGAGGCGGAAGCGGACCCGGACGAGGCGCCCGAGGCCGTCGAGGCCGAGGTCGTCGAAGCCGACGAGGCGGACGCGGCGGCCGAGGAGGAGGCCGAGACGGCCGAGTCCGACGGCGCCGAGACCGTCGAAGCCGAAGCCGAAGCCGAGGCCGAGGAGGCCCCGGCCGAGGACGCCGAACCCAAGGGCAAGAAAAAGAAGAAGTAGCAGCGGTCCTGTCAGCGTGAGCTCTCCACGTACGTGGAGGTGGACCGAAGACGGACAAGGGCAAGGACTGAGTCTCGCCGGTTCTCCACGAATGTGGAGGTGTTCCAGGCAAGGACAACTAGGTCCTTTCCCCAGAATTGAAGCGAAGGAGGCGTCCGGTGGCATCGCAGGAGTGGCTTGAGAAGGACTTCTACGCCGTGCTCGGCGTGCCGCAGGACGCCTCCAAGAAGGACATCGAGAAGGCCTACCGCAAGCTCGCGCGCGAATGGCACCCCGACCACAACCCGGCGGCCGACGCCGAGGAGCGGTTCAAGGGGATCTCGGAGGCGTACTCGGTGCTGCACGACGACAAGTCGCGCGGCGAGTACGACCAGATCCAGCTCATGAAGTCCGGCCGAGGAGGATTCGGCGGGGCGCACGCCGCACCGGGCGGGATCAACCTCGAAGACCTGTTCGGGAACGCCGGAGGCGGCTCGGGCGGGTTCTCCGACCTGTTCGGGGGCCTGTTCGGCGGCGGCTCGGGCACGCGGCGCCGCTCGGGCGCCGTGCGCGGCAACGACCTGCGCACCAACGTCACCCTCGACTTCGCCGACGCCGTGAAGGGCTCCACCACGGAGCTGCGGATGCGCGCGCCCGGCGAGTGCGAGACCTGCCACGGGTCGGGCGCCAAGCCCGGCACGTCGCCCACCACGTGCCCGAGGTGCAACGGGCGCGGCCTGGTCACCGAGAACCAGGGCGCGTTCAGCTTCGCGCAGCCGTGCCCCGAGTGCGAGGGCACCGGCACCGTCGTCACCGACCCGTGCCCCGACTGCGGCGGCACCGGCGCGACCACGAAGGACCGCGTCATCACCGTGCGGGTGCCCGCCGGGATCGGCGACGGCCAGACCATCCGGCTCGCCGGGCGCGGCGCCCCGGGCGAGCGCGGCGGACCCGCCGGGGACCTCCTCGTGCGCGTCACCGTGCGCTCGCACCCGCTGTTCGCGCGCGACGGCGACAACGTCACCGTGCGCCTGCCGGTCTCCTTCCCCGAGGCCGCCCTGGGCGCCAAGGTGAAGGTCCCGACGCTCGACGGGCCCGTGACCCTGAAGGTCCCCGAGGGGACCCCGACCGGTCGGGTGCTGCGCGTCAAGGGCCGCGGCGTCCCCGGCAAGGGCGACCTGCTCGTCACCGTCGACGTCGACGTCCCGACGGCCCTCACCGCCGAGGCCCGCGAGGCCCTGGAGAAGTACGCGGCGGCCGCCCCCGCGGCCGACCGCTCGAAACTGGAAGAGCTGACGGGCCAGTGACGCCCGCGGCTCCGGAAGGACGGCGGACCCCGGTGCGGGCCCGCCGGAACAACCGGTGCGCCCTCCGGCGTTGCAATGGACGCGCGGCGCCGAACGGCGCCCCGGGCACCGGAGAGAGGAGTGAACCGTGAACGCCGCCGACCGCACCGGACCGTCCGATGCGAACCACCCGCGCGTGCGCATCGAGATCTCCTACGGCCGGCGCGGACCGGACGAGGACATCGACTTCGACGCGAAGATCCTCGCGATCTCCGCCGCCGCCGAACTCGCGGGCATGCACCCGCAGACCCTCCGCCAGTACGACCGGCTCGGCCTCGTCGAGCCCGCCCGCACCCCCGGCGGCGGCCGCCGCTACTCCGCGCGCGACGTCTCGCGCCTGCGGGAGATCCAGCGGCTCAGCCAGGACGAGGGCGTCAACCTCGCCGGGATCAAGCGGATCATGGACCTCGAACGGGAAGTCCACGCGATCCGCGCCGAGGCCCAGGCGGTCCTCGAAGAGCTCCAGCGGGCCCGCGCGCAGCTCGCCGAACTGCGCGCCGTCGCAGGTCCGTTCGGCCGCTCGACCGACATCGTCCTGTGGCGGGGCGAACAATGATCGGCGCTTGCCTCCCCTCCGGCCACCGTTAAGATCGGGCCCATGCGACGCAGAAGACGACGATCCCGAAGTCCGCGGCCCGGCGGCCGCCCGCTCCGCGCATCGGAGCCTCCCAGCGGGCGTGAGCAGTGCTCATAGCCGTCGGACTGGTCATCATCCTGGCCGTCACCGCCGCCACGGGCTTCTTCGTGGCGCTCGAATTCGCCTACACCGCCGTCGACCGGTCCAAACTGGAGGACCTCGCCGCCGGCCCCGACGCGAAGCGCGCGTCCCGGGCCCGCCGGGCCCTCAAGGTCTCCTCGCAGCTGTCGTTCGCCCTCTCCGGCGCGCAGCTCGGCATCACCGTCACCGCCCTGTTCGTCGGCTTCTTCGCCGAGCCGTACCTCGGCGAGGGCCTCGCGGACCTCCTCGGCACCGCCGGGATCCCCGCGGCCGTGTCGATCACCCTCGGCACCGTGGTCGCGTTCGTCATCGCCAACGTCGTGCAGATGATCCTCGGCGAGCTCGGCCCCAAGAACCTCGCGATCGCCCGCACCGAGGCGCTCGCCCTCGCGCTCGCCGTCCCCACCAGTACGTACCTCACCGTGTGCGGGCCGATCATCCGCTTCTTCGACGCGGCCTCCACGAAGCTCCTCAAGCTCCTCGGCATCCAGCCGGTCGAAGAGCTGGAGCACAACGCCACGCCCGAGGACCTCCACCGGATCATCGACGTCTCCCGCGACGAGGGCGCCCTCGACGAGGAGCTGTCGGTCCTCCTCGACCGCGGCCTCGACTTCTCCGACACCGTCGCCGAGCAGGCCATGACCCCGCGCGTCGGCGTCCAGACCCTCCCCGCCGCGGCCACCGTCGCCGACGCGGTCGCCGCGCTCGCCGACGGCCACTCCCGTTTCCCGGTCGTCGGCGACGACGTGGACGACCTCATCGGCGTCGTCGGCATCGGCCAGATCATCGCCGTCCCGCGCGAGGCCCGCGAGGTCGTCACCGTCGCAGAGATCGCCGACCCCGCGATGCTCGTGCCCGCCTCGCTCCCGCTGCCGCAGCTGCTCGACCAGATGCGCGGGCGCCACCGCCAGCTCGCGTGCGTCGTCGACGAGTTCGGCGGCTTCGCCGGGATCGTCACCCTCGAAGACCTCGCCGAGGAGCTCGTGGGGGAGATCCGCGACGAGCAGGACCGCTTCGAGGCCGTCCCGGTCTCGCTCGCGGGCGGCGGCTGGCTCATCCCCGGGCGCTGGCGCGTCGACGAGGTCGCCGACGCCACCGGCATCCAGCTCCCCGAAGGCGAGCACTACGAGACCATCGCCGGGCTCGTCATGTCCGAGCTCGGCCGCGTCGCCCACCCCGGCGACACCGTGGAGGTCCCGACCGCCGCCGCGGGCGAGTTCTACGACGAGGACGGCGACGGCCAGGCCGACCCGGCCCCGCGCAGCGTCAAGCTCGTCGTCGTCTCCTCCGCCCGCCATGTGCCGCAGGCGATCGAGCTGCGGCCGCTCCCGGGGGAGGACGCGAAGTGAGCACCGGCCCCGCCCTCCTCGTCTCGCTGATCCTCCTGGCGGCCAACGCGTTCTTCGTGGCCGCGGAGTTCGCGCTCGTCGCGTCCCGGCAGCACCGCCTCGAACAGGACGGCTCCGCCGCGGCCCGCGCGGCCCTGCGCGGCACCAGGAACCTGTCGCTCATGCTCGCGGGCGCCCAGCTGGGCATCACCGCGTGCACCGTCGGCCTCGGCGCACTCGCCGAGCCCGCGCTCGCGCACAGCATCGAGATCCCGTTGCAGGCCATCGGCCTCGAAGCGGCCGCGCATCCGATCGCGTTCGCCATCGCGCTCGTGATCGTGGTGTTCCTCCACATGGTCGTCGGCGAGATGATGCCGAAGTCGTGGGCGATCACCCACCCCGAGGCGTCCGCGATGGCGCTCATCTGGCCGTTCACCGGCTACGTGTGGGTCACCAAGCCGATCCTCCTGGGCCTCAACCACGGCGCCAACGCGATGCTGAAGCTGTTCAGAGTGGAGCCCGCCGACGAGAAGGCGCAGGCGCACTCCCCCGAGGAGCTGCGCTACCTGCTGCGGTCTTCGGCCGCGGCGGGCGTCCTCGGCGAGGAGGAGCACCAGATGCTCGCCCACGCCATCGCCGTGCAGCGCCAGGGGGTCGGCGAGGTCCAGATCCCGTGGGCCGAGGTCGTCACGATCCCGGCCGCCGCGACGGCCGTCGACGCCGAGGAGCGCAGCCGCGCCACCGGCCGCTCCCGCCTCGTCGTCGTCGACGCCGACGAGAAACCGGTGGGCCTCGTCCACGTCCGCGAAGCCGTCCAGGCCGCACCGGACGTGTCCGTCGCCGACCTGTCGGCGGCCCCGCTGCTGGTCGCCGCCGACACCACCGTCGCCGGGGCCGTGACCCTCATGCGCCGCCAGCGCGCCCAGCTCGCCCTGGTGACGGGCGCGGGCCGCGAGGTCACCGGCCTGGTCGCCATGGAGGATCTCCTCGAAGAGATCATGGGCGACTTCTACGACGAGACCGACAAGACCGCGTAACGGCGGATCGAAGCAGAAAGGGCCTCGGCTTCGGCTGGGGCCCTTCGCCTTGTCGCCTGGACGTTTTCGCCGCGACACGCGCACTCGGGCGTGTTCGTCGCCGGTTTCGGGCCCTTCAGGCGTGATCATGATTCATCAACCGTTTCCTGTGACTCTGGAAGACCATGTCGAAATTCTTCGAGGAAACCGGGCCCGAATTCGCCGTCTCCATGCGCGGCTACGACCGCCACCAGGTCGACGAGTTCACCTCCCGGCTGTATCAGAACATCAAGACCCACGAGCAGCACCGCGACGAGGCGGTGCGGGCACTGGACTCCGCCGAGCAGCAGCTGCGCCGCGCGGAGGAGCGCATCACCGCGCTGGAGCGGCGCGTCTCCGAGCGGGCCACGCAGATCGCCGAGGCCGAGCAGCCGACCCTCGCGGGGCTCGGCGCCCGCGTCGAGAAGATCCTGCGCGCCGCCGAGCAGGACGCGGGCGTCCAGAAGGCCGACGCGAAGCGCCAGGCCGCGTCCCTGATCCAGGAGGCCCGCAGCGAGGCCGACGCGATGA
Source organism: Glycomyces artemisiae (assembly GCF_003002955.1). GTDB lineage: Bacteria > Actinomycetota > Actinomycetes > Mycobacteriales > Micromonosporaceae > Glycomyces > Glycomyces artemisiae. The sequence goes on along the minus strand of NZ_PVTJ01000004.1, from coordinate 408,031 downwards.
TGCGGGCCGCCCACTCCGAGGCCGCCGAGATCACCGCGACCACCGACCAGGACGTCACCGAGATCCGCGCCCGCGCGGTCAACGAGACCACCGAGCTGCGCGAGAACGCCCGCCGCAGCCACGACCTCGCGCTCGCCGACGTCCACCGCGAAGTCCAGACCTTGCAGAGCCAGTCCCGTTCGGAGGCCGAGAAGACTAGATCGGCCGCCGAGCGCGAGATCGCGGTGGCGCGCGCGACCTCCGAGCGCGAGATGACCGAGCTGCGGGCCCTCGCGGCCCGCGAGTCCGACCAGCAGCGCAGTGCCGCGCACCAGCTGTTGGCGGAGGCCGCGGAGTTCCGCAAGAAGAAGACCCAGGAGCTGACCCTCGCCGAGGCCGACCGCCGCGAGCGGGCGCAGAAGGAGGAGGCCGACCGGCACCAGCAGGCCATCGCCACCGCGCAGCGGATCGTCTCGGAGGCCGAGGACCGGCTCGCGCTCGCCGAGGAGCGGGCCCGCTCGTCCGAGAACCGGGCGATCGAGCGCCGCGAGGAGGCCGACCAGCAGGCGAAGGACGCCGTGCAGCGCGCCACCGAGCAGGTCAAGTCCATCAAGGCGGAGTCCGAGACGGAGGCGGCCCGGCTCAAGCGCAGCGCCGCCGAGCGCGCGGCCGAGCGCGTGCAGCCGCTCGCCGAGGAGGTCGCGGCCCTGGAGCGCCAGCGCGACTCCGCGGGCTCGAACCTCACCGACCTGCGCCGACAGCTCGGCCTGGTGTCGGGCGAGGAGGAGAAGACCTCGCCGTCGCTGTCGGCGCTGTCGTCCTCCTCGGGGGTGTTCGAGTCGGAGTCGGCGCCGCTGCCGATCAACCGGCAGCGCGAGTCGCCCGAGGACCTGGACGCGACCCAGCACCTCCCGAAGGTGCACTAGGGGTTTCACCGAGCACGTTCCACCGCGCGCCGCGGTCGCCGGTGCCGGGCGGGTTTCCCCGCTCGATGCACTGGCCGACCGCGGCGCGGTCCTATATTATAAATAAACTGAACTAATTCGTGGGAGCGTCGCCGTACCGACCGGCCCGCCCCCGCGGAAACCGGTTCCCGCCGCCGAACCCCCGGCGGCACCGGACCGGACAACTGCACCTCGACCACAGGAGCCCCCGAACCATGCAGCGCCGCATCTCGCTGATCCCGCAACCGCAGCACCTCGTCCTCGCCGACGGCGACCTCGACCTGAGCACGCTCGACGCCATCGCCGCCGACCCCGAGCTGCACCCGCTCGCCTGGCTCCTGTCCGACCTCCTCAACCGCGGCACCGGCCTGCGGCTCGCGGTCGCCGACCCCGCCTCCGAAGGCCGCGTCCTGCGCCTGCGCCTCGACGGCGAACGCCCCGACGACCTCACCACCGCCGCCGAGGCCTACCGCCTCGACGTCACCCCCGCAGGCGTCGACCTCGCAGCGGCCCACCCCGCCGGCATCGCCCGCGGCATCGCCACCCTCCGCCAGCTCCTGCCCCCCGACGCGCTCCGCGAGGCCCCCGCCGCCGACCCGGTCGTCCCGCTCGTCGCCATCGACGACGAGCCGCGCCTGCGCTGGAGAGGCGTCATGATCGACGTGGTCCGGCACTTCCAGCCCAAGGACTTCGTGCTCAAGATGATCGACCGGGCCTGGCTGCACCGGATGAACGTCGTCCACCTCCACCTCACCGACGACCAGGGCTGGCGCTTCGACGTGCCCTCCCGCCCCAAGCTCGCCGAGATCGCCTCCTGGCGCGCCGAGACCAAGATCGGCCACGCCCGCGACGAGGCCGCCGGATACGAGCCGACCCCCCACGGCGGCATCTTCTCCGTCCCCGACCTGCGCGAGATCGCCTCCTACGCGCGCGAGCGCCACATCATGATCGTCCCCGAGGTGAACCTCCCCGGGCACGCCCGCGCCGTCCTCGCCGCCTACCCCGAACTCGGTGCGGGACAGGACAAGCCCGTCTCCCCGACCTTCGGCGTCTTCGAAGAGGTCCTGGAGCCGACCCAGGCCGCCCTCGACTTCGCCCTGGAGGCGTACACCGCGATCGGCGAGGTCTTCGAGGGCCCGTTCGTCCACATCGGCGGCGACGAGGTCCCGATGACCCAGTGGGAGTCCTCCCCGATCGCCCGCGAGCTCATGGAGCGCGAGGGCATGGAGGACGTGCGCGGCGTCCAGGCCTGGTTCACCAAGGCGTTCTGCGACCACCTCGCCGGCATGGGCAAGCGGGTCATCGGCTGGGACGAGATCCTCGACGGCGGCGCCCCCGCCGAGGCCGTGGTCCACGTGTGGCGCAACGAGGCCTACGTCAAGAAGGCCATCGCCGCGGGCCACCTCGTGGTCGCCTCCCCCGAGCCCTACGCCTACTACGACCACTACGAGAGCGACGACCCGGCCGAGCCCCTGCGCATCCACGGCCTCACCACCGTCGACAAGGTCGCCGGCTGGGACCCCGTCCCGGCGGGCGTCGACGGCGAGCGGGTCCTCGGCATCCAGTGCCAGCTGTGGTCGGAGTACCTGCCGACCCCGCGCGACGTCGAGTACTCGGCGTTCCCGCGCCTGTCCGTCCTCGCCGAGGTCGGCTGGACCGGCATGGCCGTGCGCGAGGCCAACCCCGTGCAGGACCGCCTCGCCGACCACCTGGAGCGCCTGCACGCCATGGGCATCGACTACCGGCCGCCCACCGGTCCCGAGCGCTGGCAGCGCGGCGGCACGGGCCGCCGGGCCCGCTACGACTGGACGTTCGAGGAGCACCAGGTCGACTGACCCCGCCCCCGACTGGAATGTGAGAAGCCCTTGCGGGCCGCCGGAGCGGTTCGCAAGGGCTTCTTTACGATGGGGTGGTCCCCGGCGGCGGTGGGGCTATTGCGGGTCAGCAGCAGGGTCAGCAATCGGGAGCGCCCGCGCCGCCGCCGGGGAGTTCGGCGCCCGGCCTCGCGGCCGGTGACGGACGCGGCCGCTAGGGGCGGCCGTACCCGTCGATCGACATGACGTCCATGTCGGCGATCTTGACGACCGTGGTCGAGTTGGGAGCGTGGATGATCTGCCCGTCCCCGATGTAGATCGCCACGTGGCCGAGGTCGTTGTAGAAGATGAGGTCGCCCGGCTGGAGCTCGTCGCGGGAGATGCGCGCCGTCTCGTCCCACTGCATCGCGGTGTTGTGCGAGAGGCTCACGCCGGCGGCGCCCCACGCGCCCTGCGTCAGGCCCGAGCAGTCCCACTCGTCCGGACCCGAAGCGCCGTAGACGTAGTCGTCGCCGAGCTGGTCGTACGCGAACGCCACGACCGCCGAGTCGCCCGAGTAGTCGCCCCAGTCGGGCTCGGGGTTCTCCTCGGCGTACGCGTCGGCGTACTCGTCTTCGAGGGAGTCGATCTCGTCCTCGATCTCCTGCTGCTGCTCCTCGATCTCGCCGAGGATCTCGTCGGCGCTCTCCTGGAGCGCCTCCAGCTCCGCTTGGCGGGTCTCCAGCTCCTCGATCTGCGCGAGGGAGTCCTGGAGCGCCTGGTTCTCGGCGTCGGAGAGGTTCGACAGGTACATGAGCCGGTCGGCGAAGTCCGACGGGTCGCCCGCCAGCACCGAGTTGACCATCGCGAAGTCGCCGCCGGTGTAGGCGGTCGAGGCGATCTCGGCCATCCGGTCCTGCGCGGCGAGGCCCGCGGTCTCCAGCGCCGGGAGCTGCTCCTGGATCTCGGCGATGAGCGCGTTGGCGTCGTCGAGCTCCTCGCGCTTGGCGTTGTAGTCCTCGATGACCTTCTCCAGGTCCGCGTGGCGCGCGTCGATCTCGGCCTGGATCTCCTCGCTCGTCTGCGCGGACGCCTGCGAGGACGTGAACAGGGCCGCCGTCGCGGGGACCAGTGCCGCGGCCAAGACGGCGGCGGCGATACGCCGGGTACGCACCAAGGGATGCGCTCCTTCCTCTGGCCGCCTACCGGGTTAGCTGTCGGGTTCGGGCGGAAGGAAGGGTCGCCCTACGCGTGCATGCGATTCACCCCGTCGACCCCTGCACGCGGCCGACTGCTGGTTCCCCGGCTCGAACCCGGCGGGATCCGGGCCGACTCGGCGGTGCCGCGCGGCGGGTGCGGGGTGCCCCCGAGTTTCCGACGCGACGGGTTCACGTTAGAGGCCGATATGCGTCCAGACAAGGCCGGGGGGAGAATTTCTCGCACAATGGCACGGAATACTACGGGCCGCTGCTCAAGGCTGACGAGCAGTTGCCGCAATACCCCGCAGGGGTATACACTGACGACTGGAGGGAAGCGACATGGCTAGCGACGACACCGCGCACGCCCCTGAGGCCGACGACAGCGGGAGCGGGCACGAGCACTACTGGTACCACGGCGACAAGGCCGCGCTCACGCGCCGCCTCAAGCGCATCGAAGGCCAGATCCGCGGCATCCAGCGGATGGTCGACGACGACCAGTACTGCATCGACATCCTGACCCAGATCTCCGCGTCCACCAAGGGGCTCCAAGCCGTCGCCATCAACCTCCTCGAAGGCCACCTGGCCCACTGCGTCGCCGAGGCGCAGACCTCCGGTGACCCGACCGCCGCCGAAGCCAAGGTGAAGGAAGCCTCGGACGCGGTGGCCCGCCTGCTCAGAACCTGACAAGGAGTCCACATGGAAACCGTCTACGTCGTCAAGGGCATGACCTGCGGCCACTGCGCCGGCAGCGTCACCTCCGAACTCACCGCCCTCCCCGGCGTCTCCGGCGTCGACGTCGCCCTCGACACCGGCAAGGTCACCGTCACCAGCGAGGCCGCCCTCACCGAGGACCAGGTCCGCGAAGCGGTCGACGAGGCCGGCTACGAGCTCGTCGGCGTCGCCGAATAAGGACCCGCGCCATAGGCCCTGACCACCCGTTCACCGGGTGTTCAGGGCCTCGCCGTTGCACCGGGCGGGACTCCCTGACGTACAGTCGGTGCATGGCAGTCTCCGATGACGACCGTTCCGTCGAACTCGACGAGGACTTCTCGGTGCTCCCGGACCAGACCTCCGACGACACCGACCGCGGCTGGGGCGAGGCCCCCGCCCCCCGTCGCACCCGGCGCGAACTCTCCGCCCGCGACCTCGACCTCCTCGCCGAGCGCCCCCCGCACTGGTCCTGAGCGGCGGTCCCCGAATGGCCGCCGCCTTCCCGCCCGGCGAACGAGTCGAACTCGTCGCCCGCGCCGTCCTGCTCCGCGCGGGCCTCGCCCGTTTCCACGAGGAGCGCCGCGCCAACTGGGACCGCCTCACCGGCGACCGCCGCCCCGCCGTCGACGACCCCGACGCCGTCACCCTCAACACCCAGCCCGGCGCCCGCACCCAGAACGCCGACGACCTCCGCACGCTCGGCGACGCCCTCCGCCTCATGGACCGCGTCATCGACCTCCTCGAATCCCCCGCCGAGGACATCGCCGTCGTCGCCTTCGGCCTCGAACAGCTCCAGTCCCGCGTCATCGAACTGGAGGAGTACGCCGACCTCAAAGAACCCGTCGGCCTCCTCCGGGAACTCATCGAAAGCCGCGACATCTGACCCCTTGGACGCGAACAGGCCCGGACCCAGGGGAGGGAGGCTCCCCCTGGTCCGGGCCCGGTGCGCCCCGGAGGGCGCGTGTCGAGCAGAGTCTTAACCCTTGACGGCGCCGCCGGTGAGGCCCGAGACGATGTAGCGCTGCAGGCTCATGAAGACCGCGACCGTGAGGATCGAGGTCAGGAGCGTGCCCGCCGCGAAGATGCCGAAGTACGAGGCGGGCGAGTTGTCGGCCGTCAAGGTCTTCAGGCCCACCGCGAGGGTCATCTCCGGGCGGTCGGTGAGGAACAGCGACGCCAGGATGAAGTCGTTCATCGTGCCCACGAACGCGAGGATCCCCGAGATCGCGATGATCGGCGCCGCGAGCGGCAGGATCATCCCGAAGAAGATCTGCGCGTGCGAGGCGCCGTCGATCGTCGCCGCCTCGTCGAGCTCCTTCGGGATCGTGTCGAAGAAGCCCTTCATGAGCCACGTCGAGACGCCGAGCGCGCCGCCCATGTACACGAGCATCAGCCCGAGCTTCGTGTTCAGGCCCGCCACCGGGTAGAACTCCCCGATCGCGCCGAAGATCAGGTACAGCGCCACCACCGACAGGAACGCCGGGAACATCTGGATCAGCAGCAGGAACAGCAGCATCGGCCGCCGCCCCCGGAACCGGAACCGGCTGAACGCGTACGCCGCAAGGGAGGAGATGAGGATCGAGATGAACGCCGCCGGGACGGCGATCATCAGCGAGTTCGCGAACCACGACGCGAACGGGATGTTCGGGTCCGAGAACAAGCGGTCGAAGGACACCAGCGAGAAATCGGTCGGGAGCAGGCTCGTCGCCGACAGCGTCCCCTTCGGATTGAACGCCGCCGACACCACGTACAGGATCGGCACGAGCCCGAACACCAGGACCGCCACGGCCACGAGGTGCCGCCACCCGAACTCGGCGATCCAGCCCGGCCGCTTGCGCCGCTTCACAGTCGCCATCAGTACACGTCCTCCTGGCTGCGGGTGGTCCGGAACATGACCGCCGAGATCGTGGCGACGATCAGGAAGATGAACACGCTGACCGCGCTCGCGAAGCCGTAGTCGGCGGTGGTGGCGCCGAACGCCTGGCGGAACGCGTACGTGATGAGCAGGTCGGTGCCGCCGACGGACTCGCCCGCGGGGAACGGGTTGCCGCCGCTGAGCAGCTGGATCGCGTTGAAGTTGTTGAAGTTGAACGCGAACGACGAGATGAGCAGCGGCGTGAGCGCGATGAGCAGCAGCGGCAGCGTGATCTTGCGGAACGCCGTCACGCCCGTCGCGCCGTCGATCTTCGCGGCCTCAAGGGAGTCGGTCGGGAGCGCCTGGAGCGCGCCGAGGGAGATGAGGAACATGTACGGCCAGCCGAGCCACGTGTTCGCGATGAGGACCATCGCGCGGGCGGCCCACGTTTCGCCGTACCAGTTGACGCTCAGCCCGAACAGCTCGTTGACGAGCCCGTAGTCGCGGTTGAACATCTGCGCCCACACCAGCAGCATCGCGAACGACGGCATGGCGTACGGCAGGATCATGAGCGTCCGGTACACCTTGGTGCCGCGCATCGACGGCTTGTTCAGGGCCATGGCGGTGCCGAGGCCGATCACGAAGGTGAACAGGACCGACCCGGCCGCGAACATGACGTTCCAGGCGAAGACGCCGAGGAACGGCCCGCGGATGTCGGGGTCGGTGATGACGGACAGGTAGTTGTCGAAGCCGATGTTGACGCGCCAGCCGACGAGCGCGGCCTGCCCGTCCTCGGTGAGGAAGCTGCCCTCCTCGTTGTCGGCGTACCAGACGGTGCCCGTCTCCGAGTCGGTGATGCAGTCGCAGCCCTCGTCGTATGAGCGCGTCGAGGTGCCCTCGAACGCCGAGAGCCCCTGCACCTTGATGCCGGTCTCGGGCCCGGTGGGGACGGCCAGCTCGGCGAGCTCGGCCTGCCGCTCGTTGAGCTCGGCGAGGTCCCACACGGTGTAGCCGGGGGCGGCGGTGATCGCGCCGGAGGCGTCGACCGTCGCGCCGTCGAGCTCGGTGAGGCCCTCTTCCGTTCCCGCCCAGGTGGATCCGTCGGCGGTGTCGGTGAGCAGGAGGGTGAGCTCCCCGGAGGCGGACTCGCCGACGGCGAGCCGGTAGTTCGCGCCGCCGGAGGTCTGCTGGACGCCCGCGGCGATGATCGCCTCGATCGCGCCGTCCTTGTCGGTCCGGTGCCCGTCCCCGTAGTTGGAGAACGAGGTCCCGGCGGTCATGACGACCGGCGCGATCTGGAACGCGATGAGCAGGAGCGTCCCGGGGACGAGGTACTTGAGGGGGATGGACCGGCGCTGGAGGTAGGTGTAGAAGACGATCGCGACGACGGCCGCCTCGACGGCCAGGCCCCACCAGGCCCGGGCGCCGATGAGCGGCAGCGCCGCCCAGACGGCCAGCGCGGCCACCGCCGCGAGCACCGCGATCTTGGTGATCTGGCCTGCGGCGGTGGTGGATCCGGCCGTCTGGGCACGTTGGTCGAGCACTGCTGCGCGTTCCTTCGCTCGGGGACTGGCCAGGGCCGCTACGCGCCGACGGCGTCGCGGATGGTCTGCGCGGCGGTCGCGGCCGCGTCGGCGCCCGGCGTGGTGCCGTCGATGGCGTCGGCCTCGGCGCGGCCGAAGGGCTCCCAGACGGAGTCCATGGCGGGGATGTTCGGCATGGGGACGGCGTTCTCGCCCGCGGCGGCGAAGCCCTGCGCGTCGGCGTTGCCCTCGGCGTAGGTCTCGGCGGCGGCGGTGAGCGCGGGGAGGCGCCCGCCCGCTTCGGCGAGCTTGAGCTGGAGGTCCTCGGTGAGGACGTAGTTGGTGACGAACTCCTGCGCGAACACGGCGTTCTTGGCGCCGGAGGCGACGTAGAAGCCCTGGACGCCGAGGAACGGCGAGGCGGGGCCCTGGCCCTCGAAGCCGGGGATGGCGGTGACCTCGTATTCGAGGCCCGCGCCCTGGACGTCGGTGAGGGCCCAGGGGCCGGAGATCATGAACGCGGTCTTGCCGTCGACGAAGAACGGGATGACGTTGGAGGCGTCGAAGGTGGTCTTGAGGACGCCCGAGGCGCCGAGCTCGGCGAACTTCTCGAACGCGGCGACGCCGCCGGGGGAGTCGACGCCGACGTCGCTCGGGTCGAGGTTGCCCGCGCCGTCGTCCTTGAACAGGTAGCCGCCCATGGAGGCGAACAGCGGGTAGGCGCTGTAGGCGTTGCCGTCGACGCCGACCTCCATGGTGAGGACCTCGTCGGTGCCCGCGGCCTGGCCGGCGGCGACGAGCTCCTCGAAGGTGGCGGGCGCTTCGGGGGCGAGCGCGGTGTTGCGGATGAGGCCCAGGTTCTCCAGGGCGTAGGCGACGCCGTAGAGGTTGCCGTCGACGGTGAAGGCCTTGACGGCGGTCTCGTTGAGGGCGGACTGCTGGTCGGCGGTGAGGGTGATGGGGGCGACGGCGCCGGCGGCGGCGTACTGCCCGGCCCAGTCGTGGGCGCCCACGACGATGTCGGGGCCCTGGCCCTGCTCGGCGGCGGTGAGGAAGTCCTGCCGGAGGGTCTCGACGTGCTCTTCGACGGTGACCTTCACGCCGACGGTGGACTCGAAGTCCTTGACGAACTCCTTGAGCACGGGGGTGCGGGTCTCGTCGGCCCAGATGACGAGCTCGCCGGAGAACTCCGTGCCGGTGTCCGAGCCGCTGTCGGAGTCGTCGCCGCAGGCGGCGGCCGCACCGAGGGCGGCGGCGGAGACGGCGGTGATACCCAGGGTCCTTCTGCGCATGTCTTCTTTTCTCCTCATTGAGGGGCCCCGGGGCGGGGGCCGCTGGTGCGGGACTCGCGTCCCGGCGTCCTACGACATTAGCAAGATGTTTCAGAATCAGGAAAGCCTTGCAACCAAACTGTTGCCAACTTTCAGATAGGCTAGTCTGTCATCATGCGGCTTCGACTCTCTGACATCGCCCGGCAGGCCGGGGTCAGTGAGGCAACGGTGTCCCGGGTGCTCAACGACAAGCCCGGGGTCGGTCAGCAGACCCGACAGTCCGTCCTCACTGCCCTCGACGTGCTCGGCTATGAACGCCCCCAGGCCCTGCGCAAGCACGCCATCGGCCTGATCGGCCTGGTCGTGCCCGAACTGGAGAACCCGATCTTCCCGCTCTACGCGCAGACGATCTCCAACGTCCTCGCTGGCTCGGGGTACACCCCGGTGCTGTGCACGCAGACCCCCGGCGGGGTCTCGGAGGACGAGTTCGTGGAGATGCTCCGCGAGCGGGCCGTCGCCGGGATCATCTTCGTTTCAGGCTTGCACGCGGACACGGCCGCGAGCACCGAACGCTACCAAGAGCTCAAGGACAAGCGGCTCCCGGTGGCCTTCGTCACCGGCCACCCCGAGGGCGTGGAGGCCGCCTCGTTCTCCTGCGACGACACGGTCGCGGCCCGCATCGCGGTCGAGCACCTGGCCGGCCTGGGCCACAAGAGGATCGGCCTCGTCTCGGGCCCGGACCGGTACTGGCCGGTGCGCCGCAAGATCTCCGGCTACCGCGCCGCCATGCAGCACGTCGGCCCCGAGCTCATCGAGCTGACCCTCTTCGGCGAGCAGGGCGGGCACGCCGCCGCGTCGCGCCTCATCGACCGCGGCGCGACCGCCGTGGTCTGCGGCTCGGACATGATGGCGCTCGGCGCGATCCGCGCCGCCGAGGAGCGCGGCCTCAACGTCCCGCAAGACTTTTCAGTCGTGGGCTACGACGACTCGCCGCTCATCGCCCACACCAACCCCCCGCTCACGACCGTGCGGCAGCCGGTGCGCGACATCGCCACCGCCGCCGCGCGGGCCCTGCTCGACGAGATCGCCGGGCAGCCCACCCCGTCGTCGGAATACCTGTTCCGGCCCGAACTGGTCGTACGCGGGTCCACCGGTGCGGCACCCCGAGAAGACTGAAAGGGAATCCCCCCGATGAGTGAACACTGGTGGCGCGACGCGGTCATCTACCAGGTGTACCCGCGCTCCTTCGCCGACGCGGACGGCGACGGCATGGGCGATCTGGAGGGCATCCGCTCCCGGATCCCCTACCTCGCGGCGCTCGGCGTCGACGCCGTGTGGCTGTCGCCGTGCTTCGCCTCGCCCCAGAAGGACGCGGGCTACGACGTGTCCGACTACCGCCGCATCGACCCGCGCTTCGGCGACCTCGACGACTTCGACCGGATGCTCGCCGACGCGCACGCCGCGGGCATCCGCCTCATCGTGGACCTCGTCCCCAACCACACCTCCTCGGAGCACGCGTGGTTCCAGGCCGCGCTCGCTGCGGCACCCGGCTCGCCGGAGCGAGAGCGCTACCACTTCCGCGACGTCGTCGATCCCGAGGTGCCGCCGAACAACTGGCAGTCGATCTTCGGCGGCCCGGCGTGGACGAAGACCGACGACGGCAAGCAGTGGTACCTGCACCTGTTCGACGCCTCGCAGCCGGACCTGAACTGGGACAACCCGGAGGTCCACGCCGAGTTCCAGTCGGTGCTGCGGTTCTGGCTCGACCGGGGCGTGGACGGCTTCCGCATCGACGTCGCGCACGGCATGGTCAAGGCCGACGGCCTCCCGGACACCGGCGGCGACGGCACGATCGAGATGATCGGCACGACGCAGGCCCCGTTCTTCGACCAGGACGGCGTGCACGACATCTACCGCTCGTGGCGCCCGATCATCGAGGAGTACGACGGGGACCGGATCTTCGTCGCGGAGGCGTGGACCGACTCGGCCGAGCGCCGCTCCCTGTACCTGCGGCCCGACGAGCTGCACCAGGCGTTCAACTTCGACCTCGTGCTCGCCCCGTTCAGCGCCGCGGACTTCCGCAAGGCCATCGACTCCGAGATCGCGAACAACGCGGGGGTCGGCGCGCCGTGCACGTGGGTGCTGTCGAACCACGACGTGCAGCGCCACGTCACCCGCTACGGCGGCGGCGAGCTCGGCCTGGCCCGCGCGAAGGCCGCGACGCAGCTGCTGCTGTCGCTCCCGGGCGTCGTGTACGTCTACCAGGGCGAGGAGCTGGGCCTGAACGAGGTCCTCGACCTGCCCGCGGAGGTCCGCGAGGACCCGACGTTCTTCCGCACGGGCGGCGCCCAGATCGGCCGCGACGGCTGCCGCGTGCCGCTGCCGTGGACCCGCGAGGGCTCCTCGTTCGGCTTCGGCGCCAATGGGTCCTGGCTCCCGCAGCCCGCGGACTGGGGCGCGCTCTCGGCCGAGGCCGAGGACGGCGTGCCCGGCTCGACCCTGGAGTTCTACCGCTCGGCCATCGCGCTCCGCAAAGCGCACAAGGCCACCGGCCTGACCTGGCTGGCCGACCCGGGCGAGGACGCGTTCGCGTTCGACAACGGCGCGCTCGTCGCGGTCGTCAACTTCGGCGCCGAGCCCGTCCCGGTCGCCGGGTACGGCACCGAGGTTCTCCTGGCCAGCAGCCCGATCACCGACGGCCTGCTCCCGGGAGGCTCGACGGCCTGGTTCAACAAGTAAGCGGCGCAAACGAAAACGGCCCGGAGCGTACGCTCAGGGCCGTTTTCGCGTCGCTCAGCGTCGTCGATCCGTCCGGATCTCCTCGTCGATGCGGACCGGCTCGTCGAGGACGAGGCGCCCGCGGTACTCACTGGCGAGTTCGTACTCGCCGTTATCGAGCCGGTAGTGGAGCAGCATCGGCGTGAACCCGTCGCATTCCTCCACACGCAGGTAGTGCGGGATCCCGGCTTGGGCGTACACGATCGGTTTCAACTCACGGTCGAAGGCCCGTGTCTCCTCCGACTCAACCTCCACCACCAGGGAGACGTCCTCGGGCCGGAACCACTTCGTATTCGGACCGTAGTCGAGTTCAGGGGCCACCAAGAGCAGGTCCGGCTCGGGCCCGTTCTGATCGTCGACCCTTATGGTCATGTCCTGCGCAACGAACCAATCGGATCCGCGAGCGGCTTCCAGCGCGATCCGGAGCCGGTGCACCGTCTGGCTGTGCCCGGCGCTCTGCGGTCGCTTCACGCGCCCGAGGGTCCCGGCGATGAGTTCGACATGTTCGGAGAGGCCGCTGCGGTCCAGGTCGTCGAATTCCCAGCCGGAGTCGCGCGGCGGCGGAAGTGCTTCGAACATCGGGGTCCTTTCGCGGAGGCGGACACCCGGATAACGACCGAGCCCGGATCGAGGAACGATCCGGGCCCTGTCGTTCGCCTTGCGGCGCCTGCCTACTTGATCTTGGTGCCCGCGGAGCGGAGCTGCTGGCAGGCCTCGATGATGCGGGCGGCCATGCCGGCCTCGGCGAGCTTGCCGTAGGCGCGCGGGTCGTACGCCTTCTTGTTGCCGACCTCGCCTTCGACCTTGAGCACGCCGTCGTAGTTCTTGAAGATGTGGTCGACGATCGGGCGGGTGAACGCGTACTGCGTGTCCGTGTCGATGTTCATCTTGATGACGCCGTAGTCGACGGCGTCGGAGATCTCCTGCGCGGTGGAGCCGGAGCCGCCGTGGAAGACCAGGTCGAACGGCTTGTCCTTGCCGGTCTCCTTGCCGATCTCGTCCTGGATCTCCTTGAGGATCTCCGGGCGCAGGTGCACGTTGCCGGGCTTGTACACGCCGTGGACGTTGCCGAAGGTCAGCGCGGTCATGTAGCGGCCGTTCTCGCCGGCGCCGAGGGCGGCGACGGTGGCGCGGGCGTCCTCGACGGTGGTGTACAGCTGCTCGTTGATCTCGGCCTCGACGCCGTCCTCCTCGCCGCCGACGACGCCGATCTCGACTTCGAGGACGACCTTCGCCTTGGAGGTGCGGGCCAGCAGGTCCTGCGCGATCTCCAGGTTCTCGGCGAGCGGCACGGCCGAGCCGTCCCACATGTGCGACTGGAACAGGGGCTCCTCGCCGCGGGCCACGCGCTCCTCGGAGATGGCGAGGAGGGGGCGGACGAAGCCGTCGAGGTGGTTCTTCGGGCAGTGGTCGGTGTGCAGGGCGACCTTGACCGGGTAGTTCTTGGCGATCTCGTGCGCGGCGGCGGCGAGCGCGGCGGCGCCGGTGACCTTGTCCTTGATGGTGGGGCCGGAGAGGTATTCGGCGCCGCCGGTGGAGACCTGGACGATGCCGTCGGACTCGGCCTCGGCGAACGCGGCGAGCGCGGCGTTGAGGGTCTGGGTCGAGGTGACGTTGATGGCCGGGTAGGCGAAGGAGCCGGCCTTCGCCCGGTCGAGCATCTCGTTGTATTCCTCGGGTGTTGCGATGGGCATGCTGCCTGCTCCTTTTACAAGTCGATAAGTGCTCCCCGACCGGGGGCCAGACCCAGACGCCGCTGTCTGAGGGCCTCGAACTGTTGCGTCGAGGTGAAGTATCGCCCACGAACATGTGAAGGCACGTCCCAGGCTACCTGGTGGTTCACTGGCCGGACGCGGCCCTCGGCACTACGGTTGGTTTATGAATTATCACCAGGAATGGGCGGAAGAAAACGACGAGCTGTCCGAGTTCGACCTCGCCGACTCCTCCGAACCTCCCGGGGACGACGACCCCGAGGCGCCGGTGACGGACCCGGACCCGCCGGACGAGGCCGACAGGGCGGACGCGGCCGACCAGCTCATCGAGATCCAGTTCGGCGAAGAGGAGAACGAGGCGCCCGAGTAGCGCCGACGGACAGGGCCCGGTCCCGCAGCTCGCTGCGGGACCGGGCCCCTGTGCATTCCGGTCGTTAAGCGGTACCCAGCCGGTCGAGGATCCATGCGAGGTTGAACGCCTCCTCCTCCCAGGCGTCGTAGCGCCCGGACCGGCCGCCGTGCCCGGCCTCCATCTCGGTCTTGAGGAGCACGTCCGATTCGGGGCTCTCCTGGCGCAGCTTCGCGATCCACTTGGCGGGCTCGTGGAAGCCCACGCGGGTGTCGTTGAGGCTGGTGACCGCGAGGATCGCCGGGTACTTCACGTCCGTGATGTTCTCGTACGGCGAGTACGACTTCATGTAGGCGTACACCTCGGGGGATTCGAGGGGGTTGCCCCACTCCTCCCATTCGATGACGGTGAGCGGCATCGTCGGGTCGAGGATCGTGTTGAGCGCGTCGACGAACGGGACGTCGGCGAGGATGCCCGCGAACCGCTCGGGGGCGAGGTTCGCGACCGCGCCCATGAGCAGGCCGCCGGCGGACCCGCCGCGGGCGACGATCCGGTCGGGGGCGGCCCATCCGACGTTCGCGAGGTGCTCGGCGCAGTCCACGAAGTCGGTGAAGGTGTGCTTCTTCTGCAGGAGCTTGCCCTGCTCGTACCACTGGCGGCCCATCTCGCCGCCGCCGCGCACGTGCGCGATGGCGAAGACGACGCCGCGGTCGAGCAGGCTCAGGCGCGCGATCGAGAAGTACGGGTCGATGGAGTGCTCGTAGGAGCCGTACCCGTACAGCAGGCACGGCGCGGTCCCGTCGGGCTCGACCCCGGCCTTCGCGACGATGGAGATCGGGACCTTCGTGCCGTCCTGGGCGGTCGCCCACTCGCGGTACTGCACGTAGTCGGCGGGGTCGAAGTCGCCGAGCACGGGCGTCCGCTTGCGCAGGTGCAGCTCGGCGGTGTCGATGTCGTAGTCGTACACCGAGGACGGCGTCACGAGCGAGGTGTACCCGAGGCGGATCTGCCGCGACTCGTAGTCGGGGTTCTCGCCCAGGCCCACGGCGTAGATGGGCTCGTCGAACGCGATCTCGGTCAGGTCGCCGTCCGCGTTCAGGATGCCGACCTGGGAGAGTCCGGCGCGGCGCATCGAGACGACGACGTGGTCGCTGAACGCGTCGGCCGACTCCAGCCGCACCGCCTCGTCGTGCGCGATGACCTCGTGGAACTGCGTCGTGTCGTCCACCGGGGTCCAGCCGAGCGTGAAGTTCTCGGCGTTCCGGTTGTGCAGCACCCAGAACCGGTCGCCCTGGTGGTCCACGGAGACCTCGACGCCCTGCTCGCGGCCGTTCCCGAACACGGTGAACTCGCCGGTGGGGTCGGCGGCGTCGAGGTAGCGGACCTCGGTGGTGATCTTCGAGCCGGACACGATGAACAGGTACCGCTCGGAGCGGGTGAGGTCGATGCCGGTCCAGAAGCGCTCGTCGTCCTCCTGGTGGACCAGGACGTCCTTGTCCTCGTGCTCGCCGAGGACGTGCCGCCACACCTGGTAGGGGCGCCACGCGTCGTCCACCTTGGTGTAGAAGAACACCGATCCGTCCAACGACCACGACCCGCCGTAGAACACGTTCGGGATGTCGTCGGGGAAGTCGTCCCCGGTGCGCAGGTCCCTGAACCGCAGCGTGTACCGCTCGTCCCCGGTGTAGTTGACCGCGTAGGCGAGCAGGTTCCCGTCGGGGGAGACGTCGAAGGTGCCCAGGGAGAAGAAGTCGTGGCCCTCGGCGAGCTCGTTGCCGTCGACGAGGATCTCCTCGCCTTCGACCGCGGTCCCGGCCTCCACCTGGGGCGGCGTGTCCCCGGCGGCCTTGACGCGGCACTGGATGCCGTACTGCTTCCCCTCCTCGGTGCGCCCGTAGTACCACCAGCCGCGCTTGCGGACGGGGACGGAGAGGTCGGTCTCCTGGGTGCGGCCCTTGATCTCGCCGAAGATCGCCTTGCGGAGCGCGGCGAGGTGGCCCGTCCGCGATTCGGTGTAGGCGTTCTCGGCCCGCAGGTAGTCGAGCGTCTCGGGGTCCTCGGGGTCCTTCAGCCAGGCGTACGGGTCGTCGACGGTGTCGCCGTGGTGGGTTCGCGCGTGTGCGCGGCGGGGCGCCGCGGGTTTCGCGGGTTGCGTTTCCGACATGCCTCAACAATAAGGGCCCGGCGCGGGACGCGCCGGTCACAGCGCGCCCGCCCGCAATCGATCATAAGTTACTCATGAGTAATATCCGTGCGGTTGGAATACCGCGAAAACGCCCGAACCAGGGCGCACCGGCCTGTGAGGATAGTGCCCATGAGCGACAGGAGCGACGGCGAGGGGCCCGTGCCCGGAACGTCCGCGAGCGAACCCGCCGAAACCGAGGCCGCGCGCCCCGAAAACGACACGCCCCCAACGGAGCCCATCGGCGCCGCCGTCGCCCCGCCGCCCGCCGACCATGCCCCCGTCGACCATGCGACCGCCGCCCTCGACCGCACCGCGCTCCTCGACCATGCCGCTCTTCTCGACCACGACGCCCTCCTCGAACACCCGAACGGCGACCCGTTCCTCGACGCCCGCGGCCTCACCGCCGCAGGCCGCCAGGGCGCCATCTTCACCGACGTCACGATCACCGCCCGCCTCGGCCAGGTCGTCGCCGTCTGCGGCGACGGCGGCGACGGCCGCTCCTCCCTCCTCCTCGCCCTCGCCGGGCGCTTCCGCACCACCGGCGGCACGCTCACCGTCGACCACCAGACCCGCCCCGCCCAGATCCGCCGCCGCTTCACCGTCGCCCAGGCCGGACCCCCGATCCGCTTCGCGCAGTACCACACCATCGCCTCCTGCATCAAAGAGACGACCACCGTCTCCGGCGGCGCCGCCACCCCCGCGAACATCCACGCCTGGCTCGACCGCCTCGCCGTCGGCGTCGACACCGGCGACACCTTCGGGTTCCTGCCCCGCATCGACCAGATCCGCTTCGCGATCGCCTGCGCCGCAGCGAGCCGCACCCCCGCCGTCGTCGTCGACGACGCCGACACCGGCCTCGACACCTCCGGCGGCGAACGCGTCTTCGAAGCCCTCCGCACCGTCGCCGACGCCGGCCAGCTCGTCGTCGCCGCCTGCACCCGCACCGACCCGCCCGCCGACACCGTCGTCGACCTCCGCGACCAAGACCACGCCCGGCACCCCCGCCGACGCCGGGGCCACCACGAGCGCAACGGAGGCCACCAGTCATGAGCCCCTTCAAACTCGCCGCCGCCGAACTCCGCCGCTTCCGCGGCCACCCGATCCGCACCCTCGCGCTCGTCGCGATCATCCTCATCCCGCTCGTCTACGGCGGCCTCTACCTGTGGTTCGCCTGGAACCCCTACGGCAAGCTCGACCAGATGCCCGTCGCAGTCGTCAACGAGGACACCGGCGCGTCCGTCGACGTCAACGGCGAAACGCAGCAGATCAACGGAGGCGACCAACTCGTCGACCAGCTCAAAGAAGACCGCATCTTCGACTGGCAATTCGTCAGCGCGAACAAAGCCGCCCAAGGCCTCAAGGACGGCGACTACTACATGGTCATCACCGTCCCCGAGGACTTCTCCACCCACCTCGCGAGCCTCTCCGGCACCGACCCCGAGCAGGCCACCGTCGAATTCGACCTCAACGACGCCAACGGCTACGTCGCGGGCATCATGGCCTCCACCGTCGAAGCCGAACTGCGCAACCAGATCAACACCGCCGTCTACGTCACCTTCGCCACCACCATCTTCGGCGACCTCGCCCAGCTCAACCAGGGCCTCAACGACGCCGCCGACGGCGCCGCCGAACTCGCCGACGGCGCCGCCACCGCCCAGACCGGCGCCGGCGACCTCGAATCCGGCCTCGGCGACCTCACCACCGGCGCCCAGCAGGTCGCCGACGGCGCCGCCCAAGTGAGCGACGGCGTCGACCAGGCCGTCGACGTCGCCCAGCCCGTCGTCCAGACCCTCGCCGACAACTGGACCCAGATCCAGACCGGCGCCTCCAGCGCCGCCGACCTCGCCGACCGCGCCGACACCGACCTCGACACCGTCTACGCCACCCTCTGCACCGACAACCCCGACGCGGACGCCGACGCCTGCGCGCGCCTCCAGACCTTCATCACCGACGCCGACGGCGCCAACACCGACATCCAGGCCGCCAACGACCAGATCCAGTCCACCTCCACCGACACCCTCGACCAGGCCTCCGAGGACCTCACCACGCTCCAGACCGGCGCAAGCGACGTCGCCGACGGCGCCTCCCAGGTCGCCACGGCCGCCGCCACCGCCGAATCCGGCGCGGGCGACCTCGCCGACGGCCTCACCGACCTCCACGACGGCGCGGCCACCCTCGCGTCCAAACTCGCCACCGCCGCCGAATCCGTGCCCAGCACCAACCCCGCCGACGACGCCGACAACGCCGAGGCCTACGGCAGCCCGGTCGCCGTCAGCGAGCAGAACCTCAACCCGGCTGAGACCTACGGGCGCGGCCTCGCCCCGTTCTTCATCGCGATCGCCTTGTGGGTCTTCGGCCTCATGGCCTACCTCGTCCTCTCCACAGTGAACCAGCGCGCCCTGGCCGGCCCGCTCCGCTCCGTCCCGATCGCCGTCGGAGGCTGGCTCCCCGGCGCGTTCCTGGGGGTCCTGTCGGCGATCGTCCTCTACCTCGCGGTCGAACTCGGCCTGGGCCTGAACCCCAAGGACGCGCTCGACACGGTCGGGCTGTCGATCCTGGTGATCCTGACGTTCACGGCGATGGCGCACCTGTTCAAGCTGGCATTCGGAACGGCAGGAAGCCTGCTCCTCGTCGTATTGCTGATGCTCCAACTGACGAGTGCCGGCGGTCTGTATCCCGTGGAGACGACGCCGAGGTTCTTCCAGGCACTGCACCCGCTGCTGCCGATGAGCTATGTGGTCGACGCGCTGCGGGTGACGATCAGCGGCGGCGAGACGTCGCACGTCGTCAAGGCCCTGGTGATCCTGGCGGTCTACCTCGTCGGCGCGCTGGCACTCTCGTCCCTTGTGGTGGCGGCGAGGCGGCGCTGGAAGCCCGACAGCCTGAACGAGCCGCTGCAAGTCTGAGCGAGGAGGCCCGGCCCGGACCGCACTCCGGGCCGGGCCTCCCTGGTCGTGGTCACTCGACGAGGAAGCTCAACCCGTCAAGCAGGCGGGCAAGCCCGAACTCAAACGCATGCTCAGCGTCGTACGCCGCGCCATGCGCCTCCCCGGCGGCCTGCCCGACCCGGACGGCAGTGGGAAACCGCTCCGGATCAAGCACCCTCTCCAGGAGCGGCCCGTTGACGGCCCACCACTCCTGGTCGCTCATCGAACTCGAAGCCCGCTCGGCATCGGCAAGGGCGGCATCGCGAGCCGCGGTCCTGACGAACCCGAGCAAGTAGGCGAGCACGTCATCCATGCCCACGGGATCGAGCCCAAGCCCTTCCAGCGCCCGAAGCTCATGCTCGTATTTCGCGCACTGCCCAGGCCCCAGCGGAGGCCGACTGGGCGAAACCGAAGCGGCCCAAGGATGCTCCCGGTACAACAGGTAGTTCTCCCGAGCGACGACCTCAAGCCGGGAGCGCCAATCCAACCCGTCCAGCCGCTGCCTCTGCATCCCCCCGAACAAGAAATCAAGCATCAAAGCGGTGAGCTCGCTCTTGCCGGGAACATACGTGTACAAGGTCATAGGAGCCTTCCCGAGCTCCTGGGCCAACCGCCGCACGGTCACGGCCTCCAGCCCCTCGGCATCGGCCAGCGCAATGGCGGCCGCGACCACCTCGTCAACGGTCAGCCCCTTCCGGGGCCCGCGGCTCGCTTCGGGTCCGGCTCTCCAGAGCAGCTCAAGCAGGTTCGGCTTCGGCGTCTCAGTGGCAGCACTCACGCGAAAAACCTTACCCGAAAAGTTGTACGCCGTACGACGTACTAAGTACAATATACAACGTACGAAGAAACGATCCACCGAAACACCCGTCAAGGAGCGCCCATGCGAATCACCTCGTCCGCCGTCTCGCTCAACGTCGCCGACCCGACCGCCTCCGCGGACTTCCTCAAGCGCCACTACGGCTTCACCGAGGACATGGCCGCTGACGGCTTCGTCTCCCTCTCCCGCCCCGACGCCGGGTTCAACGTCATCTTCCTGAAGACCGGCCTGCCCACCTTCAAGCCCGACAGCGCCAAGGGCCACGCCGACGGCCTCCTGCTCGCCTTCGTCGTCGACGACATCGACGCCGAATACGAGCGCATCCAGGCTGAAGGCGTCCCGATCACTACCCCGATCGAGACCGAGGAGTGGGGCGAGCGCTACTTCCAGACCGCCGACCCCAACGGCGTCATCATCCAGCTCGTCCAGTGGATGACCGACCCCGAAACCCCCGCCGAGTTATCCACACCCACCCCACCAGGCAAAATGCCAAACACTCACATAGTTATCCACAGGTGGGAAATCAAACCTTGGCAAGACTTTCCCGGCATGTGATTGTGGATAGCAAAAACACCTGTCTCTGGTGGTGGTGGAGAGGAGGCAGGTGGAGCTGGTTCCGGTAGGACTGGCGGTATTAGAGGGAGACCCCGGGGGCCGCCCCCGAAGACCGCGAGCGGGTGCATCCGCTCGCGGCTCCTACCGGAACACCACCTCGCGAGGTACGAATCGCGGGCGCACCGGCACCCAGCCGATGCGCCCGCACCAACACTCAGATAATCCAGAAACCAAGCGCCCTAAGAAAGCCGAAACAGGGCCGACCCGTGCGGCTGCAACTTCACCCGAAGCGCATCCCCGGGAACCAGGTCCGTCCGCCCCCAGCAATCCCGGATCCGGCCCGGCCGGGCCGTCCCCAGGACCGCCCACGGGACCTGGATCTCGGCGGGCTCGGGGCCGCGGTTGAACAGGGCCGCGAAGGCGCCGTCTTCGGAGGCCCAGGCGACGAGTTTGCCCTCGCGCCAGACCTCGCGGGACCCGGCGGGGTGGCGTTGGGCGGCGAGGACTTCGGGGTTGGTGAGGAGTTCGATCGTTTCAGCGCTGGAGTTGGGCAGGTCGGCGCCGACCATGAGCGGGGAGCGGGCGATGCACCAGAGGGTGAGCATCGTGCGCTGCTCGTCGGGGGTGAGGAGGCTCTCGCGGGGCTCGCCCACTTCGGCGCGGACGCCCATGCGGCCCAAGGGGAGCATGTCGGCATCGGGCCAGTGGCCCGGGCCGGCATGAGGGGCCCATTCGCGGAGGAGGTCGAACTGGGCGTTGATGTCGCGCCAGCGGTCCCACAGGTCGGCGGAGACGCGCCACAGGTGGGAGTGGGCCTTGAGGTGCTCGGCGTGGGCGGTGGAGAGGTTCATGCCCGGGGAGAGGCTGAGGAGGATGTCGCGGTCGACGCGATCGATCGCGTGCCAGAACGCCTCGACCTCGTCCTCCCAGTAGGGGGCGATCATGTCGTCGGCCTTCACGTAGTCGACGCCCCAGTCCGCGAACTGGCGGGCGAGGGAGTCGTAGTACGCCTGGCCGCCCGGGTGGGAGTGGTCGATGCCCCAGTTGTCGTCGACCCACGAGGAGAGCCGCTCCCGGTCGGGGATCTGCGCCGCCGAGTACTCGCTGCCCTTGATCGGCGTGTCCGCCGCGACGGCCTGGCGGGGGACGCCCCGGAGGATGTGCAGGCCGAACTTCAGCCCGAGGGAGTGCACGTAGTCGGCGAGCGGCTTGAACCCGGCACCGCCCGCCGCAGAGGGGAACCGGTTCGGGGCGGGCTG
Organism: Glycomyces artemisiae; assembly: GCF_003002955.1. Lineage (GTDB taxonomy): Bacteria > Actinomycetota > Actinomycetes > Mycobacteriales > Micromonosporaceae > Glycomyces > Glycomyces artemisiae. The sequence continues at coordinate 386,174 of NZ_PVTJ01000004.1, read as the reverse complement.
CGGGAGGCCGTACTCGTCGAGGACCAGCTTGGTCCCGGAGTTGTACCCGCCCGCGCGGGCGGCCGGGTCGTACCACTGGATGTCGACGACGACGTACTCCCAGCCGTGCTCGGCCATGTGCTCGGCGATGAACTCGGCGTTCGCGCGCGTCTCGGCCTCGGTGACCGAGGTCCCGAACACGTCCCACGAATTCCAGCCCATCGGCGGGACGGCAGCGAGTCGGGTCACGGAAACCTCCTCGGGGGGTAGGGTGCCCTGTACGCTACCCGCGCCCGCCGACTCGTTCCACCGTCGCATCGAAAATCCTTGCGGCGCTTTGACTTGGTTGAGCAGGAGATGGCCCGGCTTGCCCCCGGCCGGCCGGGGCCGCAGTCCGGCGGATCGCACCCGATCGGGTGCCTCGGGCCGCCCCGCCCGGCGGGGCGGACGTCACGTTCCGCGCAATACCACTTCGGTGGCCGGGCCCGGCATGTTGTACAGTGTTCACGGCAACGCGCAGTGCGTGTTTCCTGGCCAGGTAGCTCAGTTGGTACGAGCGTCCGCCTGAAAAGCGGAAGGTCGCCGGTTCGACCCCGGCCCTGGCCACCCTCATCACCAGGCGAAACACCCCGTCTGCCAGCACGAACACTGGAAGGCGGGGTTTCCTCTTGTCCGGCTCCGACCGGCTGAATCCGACTGGAAACGGCCCGATCTGTGGCCCCAGCGTGGCCTCGACATTTCAGTCAAATAGTACTAATCAGGCAAATAGTGCATATTGAATGTGAATGTTCTACCTTCGAAAGTATGGTTTTTGCGCCAGAAGGTGAAGCCAGACCATGTTGAGATCTTGCGGCCGGGCCGCGCTGTGTGTGATCGACATTCCTTCGGTCCCAAAGGCTTCGCTTCCAGCGATGAAAGGTTTCAGGTCTTCCGGCGTAAATTCGGGAGCTTCGGGCATGGTCGGCAAGGTTCGGAACGGGTCAATCTCGGCGGCGTGGGCCCTGGCCCACGCGAGCCAGGCCATGGCCCTCTCCCGGTCCGATTCGGGGGCGTCAGTGGCCTCGATGCGCTGTTCCAGCACGTCACAGTAGGCGCTGATCGCGCGAGCGCGTTCGAACGCCGCCACCTGCCGGTAGAGCGTCTCGGCATTGAACTGGGACAACGCTCGGGAGCGAGCGTCCGTTTCGGCCTTCTCGCGGGCGCGCTGCCGCTCAGCCGCCTCCTGTGCCTCGATCGCGATGCGCTCACGGTCTTCTGCCGCCCGAGTAGCGAGGCCATCGAGGACTTCGGGCAGGCGATCCTCCAGCGTGACCGTCTTGCGGTCAGCCCAACGGCATCGACTGCCCGATTTTGTATGGGGCAGCTCGATCTTGAGCGATTGCGATTTGACTGCATCGAGCGTCTGTGGGAACTCCTGATCGATGGTGACCTGGTAGGAGTACCCGTCGACGACCATCCAGATCCAGCCTTCACGATGCTCTGACTGTCGGCGGTGCCCGCTGTAGTGCGGCTCGGCCTCGCCCGAGCGATCCCGGACTTGCCAGCCGCGTTCTTCGGCGGCCGCAGCGAGCGCCTGCAGGAGCAGCAGGGCCCGGTGCCGGAGTGGCTTCGGCATGGCGAGCTTCGCGGCATTGTCACGGAGCTGGGCTATGACCGGGTGCAGGCGGTCCAGGCGCTGCGGCACCGGGACCGGCGTCAGCTTCGCGGCGCGCTTGCGAGCGGCATTGGGGTGGGCTCCTGCCATGAGCGTGATAGTCAGGTCGCCGCGTTCGGATCCGGTGCATTCGATGAACTGCCCGTCAGGGACCAGTTCGTATAGCTTTGCGTAGTGGATGGTCTTGCGCCAGTGCCCGCGCTCAGACTGATCCGGATCGGCGATGAGGATCCTGCGGTCCCGAACCAGACGCTCCACCAGCGACAGCGCCTCCTGGCGACGAGCCCCAGGAGCAGTGGGACGCGTTCGCGCGCTCAGGCCCGGACCCGACTTCGCATCCTCGCCGAGTACACGCCGCTGCTGCCTCGGCGGCGACCCGAATTCAGATGCCCGTCTTGTGTCCCCAGATTGGGCGCCGCCTTGATCGAGGAAGTCCCGGCCTGCCTCAGTGATCGACGCCCGCCACTTCCCGCCGGTCCTGCGAACCGTCACCAGGCCGCGGGAAGCAAGCGAGCGAGCCGTGATCCGCAAACCCACCCGGTCATCCCCGCTGAGATCATTCCCATTCCCGATCAACCGCAACGTCGAGCGCTGGCGCTCGTTCAGCGGGGGTGATGTTCGCGCCATTGAGGCTCCTCCAACTCGCCGGGTGCAGAAGTGCCCATGCTCGCAGCTCGCTCAGCCTGAGGGCGTTCTTTCACTGCCGCGTGTCGAGGTGCCCTGCGGTGACCTTTCAACCTCGCGATCTATTCCGCTGGGTTAGCTCTCGGCAGAGAAGAACTGTTTCGGCGTCCACAGCGCAACGTACCAGTCGGTGCCGGGAGTACCGGGCACGCTGATGGTGCCGTGCGCATCATGGTTGCTGAATCGGATGCGCAGGAGTCCGTCGTCGCCGTTCACCGCTGCCGCAGCTTCAGCGTCGGCGCAGTACGGGCGGTTGTAGTCGATCGAAGTGAGCGCCCAGTGGTGGAGGACCAGGTCCTCGCTGAGCGTGTCCTTGATCATCTGAATGGCCAGTCTCGTCCCCATTTTCTGGACGTCTTTAGGGGGAAGGAAGGCCATGACCTTGCCCCACTGGCGACGTTCCCAGGCTTCGAGTAGTGCGCGGGCCCGAGAAGTGACGGGGTCTTGGTCGAAGGTCGGCGCATCCGCGGTCAGGAGCCGTGCCGCAAATCCCTCCTTGTATCGGGAGCGCCGTCCGAGCTCCTGCAGTCCCTGGATGGCTTCAGGCCATCCGGGTTGGGGTTCAGGGGGTTCTGCCGCTTTCGTTGTGGCGGTGGCCCAGTCGGCGACGGCGAAGAGCATGTTCCATGCCTTCGTCGCAACTACGATGTTGTTGAAATTCACAACGGTGCCGTGGACGATCCCGTGCCGGAACACTTCGAAGACCTCTTCGTCGACCCGTCGCTTCTTCGAGGTGTTGAAGGTCTTTAGGACGTGGGTCAGGCCCATGTGGTGTCCCACCACGCTGTCCCAGGCCGTCATGTCCTCCGCGTCCCGAGCATGGAGCCCCTTACGCACCGCTGGTTGGAAGTCGTTGACGAATCCGTCCATGACCGCGATCAAGTGGAGGGTGCAGCTGTCGAACTGCCTGTCCTCGTAATGTTTAAGCGCCTGCCTGAGTTGTCGCATCCGGACCTGGAATCCCGGCTGCCGATTCAGTGTCGAGATCCACCACCTGAGCGTCCGGTGATCCTGATACAGCGCGATAAAGCGCCCCTCCGCCTCGGCCGAATCGGCGGATTCGTCCAGCAGCAAGCGAACATTCTTGGTGCTCAGCAGGGCATGGAAGATCCAGTTCCGCGCGCCGAGCTGTTCGTAGAAGTCGTCAACGGTACTGACGAGATGGTCCAGAAGTTGCTGATGCTCGGCGGCTTTGGCTCTCAGCTCGGAAGAGAACAGCGAGAGGACCTTCATGCCAAGCAGCTGCTGCGAGAGCTGTTGAAACGTCGGCAGATCACGGACCGAACCGTACGGTGTCGGTGAGGGGCTCATGGGATGAGAGGTGGTCATAGACCATGCTAGTTCTTTGGTTGTGTTCGTGCGGAGTCGATTCCTGCGCGATGTCAGCGCTCAGGTAAGGACTGGGTTGAGATCGTGGGCGAATGAGGGTACTGGGACCCGGGCTGTCGAGGCGAGGCGAGCAACCACCCTGGGAACGAGCCTCCCCACGTGGTGCTCGATCGGCTTCAACGTTGACTCTCAGTCGGTCAGTGAGTCTTTCCAGGCGGCCCCGCGTGGTACGGCATCAATCTCTCGAGCGTGAAGACCGTCCTGCGAGAAGCCGGCGCGAAGAAGTACTCGGCACCGATCTAGACGACCGGCGGCGGGCGCTCACGACCGTGGGCGCCCGTCGTCCTCTTCCTGTTTCGGCCGGATCGGTACTGACGCCTTCCCGAGGGTGTCCAATGGGCTGCTTCCGGACGTGGTCCGGCGCCTGCGCGACGAGCTCCCGGCTGCGACATTCGGCTTTTCGAGGACGACCTGCACCACTCCCGGTTCGGCGAGCTCGACATGTGCGCTGCGGTCATCGTGGCGAGAAGCATCTGTTGGGTACCTTGGGCTTTGACACCTCCGACCCGCCCCTTTCCCCTGGAGGCACCATGCCGTTCCCGGAGAACGTACTCGCCCCGAACGAAGAGATCCGATTCTTCAGACGTCCGCATTGGCTGGCCTTGCTGGGAGCCTGCGCCAGGATCGCCATCTGCCTTGCGGTCTATGCCATCGCCGCCTCGATCGCCGCTTCGGCGGAAAACCTTGACGGACCGGGACTCGCTCTTTTCGCCGCCGTAGTCACAGTCGACGGCGTCGTCCTTATCAGGAACGTCTTCGACCTGATTGCCATACCGCTGCGAATCCTGTCGACTCGCTACCTCGTCACCACCGACCGCGTGGTCCTCCAATGGGTGGTCCTCAGCCGCAAAGGGAGCGAGGTGCCGCTCATGCAGATCACGGCAATTGAGTATCATCAGTCGCCTATCGCGCGGCTGTTCCGCTACGGCGACCTCAGGTTCAAATCGTCGGCATCGGGGACCGAGGTTCGCTTTCGCTACATCCATCACCCGCGTCAAGTCCGCGCTGAAATATACCGGCTCATTGAAATGCGAGCTCCGAGGGCAGGGCGCGACGAATCGCAACTGTGACCTCCGGCGGAGGAGAGCGAACCGTCAACCGCTGTCCTGGACGCAGCACCGGTGTGGCCCTGACCGATCCACGACCGGTCCCACCGGTGGGAGGGGCCGAAGGTTTGGGCTGTGGAGCACCCGACTCTTCAGCTGCCGGTCCTTGAGGCGTTTTGGGCGATCGCGGTGAAGTTGCCGGTGAAGACCAGCAGGACTCCGATGACGGCGAAGATCGGGCCGGGCCGGGTTCCCTGTTCCACTCCGTAGTAGTCGAGGTAGGGGTCGTTGCCACCCATGGTCCCGAGGGATCCGAACGCGATCGGGAGCAGGAGCAGCGATCCGGCGATCCCGACGAGTGCCCAGACCAGGCCCTGGTTCGGGGTGGAACTGGCGAAGTACAACGCCCACAACAAAGTCACCAGGACCAACGAGATGGCGACCAGAGGCATGCCGGGCAGCGAGTCGGCTCCGAAGCTGTCCTGGGACGAGACCTGGTCCCAGTAGTTCCCGGTCCCGGAGAGCCTCGGATCCCAGGGCATGAAGGTGGCGATCGTGATCAGGAGCGCGCCAGACAGCGCCAGGACGGCTCCCGCAGCCGCGGGCCGACGCCTCGGCATGGGCGCCATCGCTGCGGGGTGCGGATAGTAGGAGGGGACGGCGGTGAATTGCCCGGTGGGGTAGGACATCACCGGTGGCGGTGCTACCGGTGGCGGTGCGGGTACGGGGTTCTCGGCGCGCCTGTTGTCGTACGCGGCTCGGCGCTCGGGATCCAGCAGTGTCTCGCGCGCCTGTACGAGGTCGGCGAGCACCTGACCTGCCCGTCCACGCACGGCTGGATCGCTGTCGCGGGCGAGGTGCGCCCAGGTTCGTTCTTGCTCGCGAAGGCGTTCCTCGATGGCGTCGGTGTCGGCGTCTTCGGGAAGGTCGAGGAGTTCGTACAGGTCCGGCATCGGCGCTCCTGAGGGATTTGCTTGCGGCAGTGCGGAACCTCCCATGTTATCGACCCGATGCGACAGTCGCTTGATGTCAAGTCCAGGGGTCGCGGCCGAGGGGCTCCACCGGCGTTCTGGTTTGGAGTTACAGGCTCCAGACCTGTACTTCACCGGCCATGGTGCCGGTGACGACGACCGAGTGCCCGTCGATCGCGCCGGTCGCCGTCGACGTCAGCGCCGCGTCCCCGGTGTGCGGAGCGAAGGTCTCGCCGATCGGTTCGCCGGTGTCCAGGTCGTGCAGGGTCAGGCCCTTGTCGCCTTGGAGGAGTGCGACGGCCTTGCCGTCCAGCTCGAACAGCTGAGCGGCATTGACCGCTTGATGCGATTCGTGCCCGGCGGTGCCGTACGGTGCGGCGGCGCTCAGGTCCCAGGCTTGGACGGAGCCGTCGCCGGTGACGGTGAGTCCCAGCACCTTCCCGTGGGCGCCGCCGAGGGCGAAGGCGATGACTTCGGCGTCCAGCTGGTCGAAGGTCCGTCCGGTGGTGTCGCCGGTGGCCGTGTCCGCTGTGAACATGCGGTTCTGGTAGGTGCCGACCTGGGTGAACGTGTCGTCGATGTAGGTCAGCCAGCTGAAGTCGGCGGCGGCGAGCGCGACGTCGCCGACCACCTCGCCCGTGAGCAGGTGGTGGACTTCGTGGTCGGTGACGTAGACGGGATCGGAGCCGCGAATACCGACCCAGTAGATCGTGTTGCGGCCCGATTCGCGGAAGGCGACCGGGTTGTCCGGGTCCTCGAGGTACCAGACCGCTTCGGTCGATGAGTCGCGGGAGAAGACCACGGATCGGCCTTCGTAGTCGAAGACCGAGAGGTGTTCGATGCCGTCCTGGTGGCCCTGGAAGGTGCTGATCGGTTCGCCGGTTGCCAGATTCCAGACTCGGATCAGGCTGTCCTCGCCGCCGGTCACCGCGACCGGGACGCCGTCGATCTGGCCGGTGCGCACGTGGTAGACCGCGCCGACGTGGGCCTGGCCCATGGTGACCACGAGATCGCCCAGGGCGGAGTCGGCCAAGGGGTCCTCGCTCGCGTCGGCCGAGCTGTCGTGGGTGGACAAGGTGTCCTCGGTCTGGGCGCCGCCGCCGGTGGTCAAGTCGCCGTCCTCCTTGTCGGGCAGGAACTGGAGGAGGACCAAGGCGGCCAAGGACAGGATGACCATGACCGCGGCGGCGCTGAGCACGGTGACGCCCGGTCTGGTCTTGAACCAGGAGCCGCTGCCGACGGGCGCGGCGGGGCGCATCTGCGAGTGGGGGCTTGTCGAGTGGCCCGGTGGTGCGCTTTGCGGGGTCGGCTGCGAAACCGGACGCGGCGCCGACGGGCTCGGCAACGGCATCGTCTGGGAGGTCTGCGGCGGCAGCGCCGGGCTCGGGACCGAGATCGGGGTGCTGATGGTGTGCTGGGCGACCAGGCCGCCTTCGGAGACGGCGAGTTCGGGCTGCTCGATGGCGGCCGGGGCGATGGCGAGCTCGCGGTGCAGGAGCGTCGCGACCAGCGGCATGCGGCTTGCCGCGCCGACCAGGAAGATCCCGGAGATCTGTTCTTTGGCCAGGCCGGATTCGCGGATGACGCCCTGGGTGATGCGGATGGTGCGCTCCACGAGCGGCGCGCAGACCAGTTCGAGCTCCCCGCGGGTGAGGTGGACGTCGATGTCGAGGAGCGGGATGGTCAGGTCGGTGGAGGCCGAGCGCGACAAGCGCTCCTTCGCTTGACGCACTTCGTCCATGAAGGCGATGCGGTGGCGCACCGCAGCGGGTTCGGCCGGATTGGTGAGGCGCTGCCAGCGATCATCGTCGGGTTGCACGCTCATCTCGAGGTATTCGGCGAGGGCCTGGTCGAAGTCGAGGCCGCCGAGGTCGTCCGCGCCGTCGACGGCGAGCACGTCGAAGCCGCTCGCACTGCGCCGCAACACGGTCGCATCGAAGGTGCCGCCGCCCAGGTCGTACACGACAACTCCGTTGCCAGGCCGAACATCGACGCGGAGGGACTCCATGAAGTACGAGACGGCCGCGACGGGTTCGGCGACGAGGTCGACAGCGCCGAGTCCGGCCGCTGCCGCGGCGTCGATGACGACGTGGCGGCGGGTGGGACCCCACGCGGCGGGAACGGTGACGGTGACCGGGCCGAGCGAGCCCAGGGTCTGCTCGCATTCGCGGGCGACACGCGAGAGGACAGCGGCGACCACGCTGGTGACGGGGATCTCGGTGTCGCCGAGGAGCAGCTGTGCGTCGTCGATGCGCCGCTTGGGGTTGGGCTCGAACCGCTCGGGCTTGCGGCGGCCGGAATGGACGGCGTCGGCACCGACGACCGGACCGTCTTCATCGTCGATGTACACCGCGGACGGCAGCTGCGGCGAACCGTCGAACAGCTGCTGGTGGACCCGCCCGTCCGCGCGCCGGATGGTCGCAACGGTGTGCGAGGTGCCGAAGTCGATGCTGATCGAGGCAGGTCGAGGGCTCGAGAGGGACATGGATCCACTGTAGTGACTGCTGGCCAGGCCGCGGGTGCTTTGGGCGGCAACCAGAACGGGACCATCCGGCAGCAGATCCGGCTGGACTTGGCGTCCGGAGCGTTCACCGCTTGGACGGAGCGGGCCAACCGGCCCAGCCTCGGGATGGGGGGCTGGTGCCGCATGCGGCGGCGGCTCTTGTTGCCGCTCATGTGGACACGTCACCGTATGCTGTCAGTCACGTGACTTACGCTACGGCGAAGGAGTGGACGGCATGGCGCTGCGGACAAAGGCCCGGCTGACCGGCGGGCTCACCATAGCTCTGGCGCTTCTGGGGGCGTGCAGTGAGCAAGGCACCATCTCCAGCCCCGAGGAGGTCGCCGAGGGCGAAACGGCTGCCTCTCCTGCAGAACCGGCACTCCCCGCGTTCGACCCGCCCACCGTCTTCGACCAAGCGAGTCAAGCGATGATCGACACGCCGTACCGGGAGGACAGCCTGCCGCCCCTGGTGCTGCACGGCACCGACGCGATCGTGGCCCACTCCGACGGCATCGCGTTCGTCGATGCCCTCAGCGGCGAAGAGTCCGTCTTCCTCACGCCGCCAGGGGCGCCTGCGGAAGGCGGCCCCGGACCGGCAGTGGCGCACATCGAGGATCCGCCGACCATCGTGGAGACCGGCGGCGCCACGCTGGCGCTGGTGCCGTTCATCGTCCACCGGGAGACCACGGGCACCACGGCTCCGGGCATCCTCCTCGAACTGGTCGCAGCCGACACGGACACCCGGGAGATCGTCTGGACCGCGCAGGTCGACCTGGCCGAGTACGACCCGGACTACGAGATGGACGTGCGCGTCATCGGGGCCGACGCGACCACGGCGATCCTCGCCGCCACCGGGGGCAGCGCCTCCAGCGACGACAACACCCAGACCATCGCCGTGGACATGGCCACGCGGGAGACCCGCTGGCGCCAAGACCACTTCACCCCGCATCTCTACATGGAGGGCACGGTCCTCGGCTGCGAGACGAACCCGGACGCGGACCTCGACGAGACCGCCTTCTCCTACAAGGCCCTCAACGGAGCCACCGGGATCGAAGCCTGGAATGTTCCTGACCGCGACTGCGGCTGGTCCTACGCCGCGGCACCGGGGATCGCGGCCGTGACCTTCCCCGAAACCTACGTGTGGTTCTCAGGCGAGGTCGAGTACGCGGAGTCCTTCCACCTCCTCGATGTCGCCAGCGGCGAGGCGATCAAGGTCTACGAGGAGTACACCGCCTACGGCTGCCTGTTCGACGGTGAGGCGGTGCTCGTGTGCGGAGGATGGAGCTACGACACCGGCACTCAGGTCGTCGGATATGACGCCCAGACCGGCGAGGTCGCCTGGTCGCTGCCCGACAGCGGGCGCATCGCCCCCGCCGTCACCGCCGTCTGGCACGGCGCCGTCTACGGGTCCACCGAGAACGGGGCGGTGGTCCTCGACGCCGCGACAGGCGCCGACATCGAGGTCGAGCCGGGCATGGCGCCCTACATCGTGAACGAGTACCTGGGCGTCGGCATGACCGAATCAGGTCAGGTCTTCACACAACCGGCTGTGGGGTGATGCCGTGTACTCCCCCTACTATCCCCATCCCTATCCGCCCCCGAAGCGGGGCAACGGCTTCGGTGTCACCTCACTCGTCTTCGGCCTGATCGGGCTCATCGTCTTCTCGTGGATACCCGTCCTCAACGTCTTCATCGGCATCCCCCTGGCACTGCTAGCCGTCATCTTCGGGATCGTCGGCCTCGCAACGTCGGGAAGCCGCGGCGGGGACGGCAGCGGCACCGGCGGCACCGGCCTGTTCCTCGGCCTGCTCACGATCATCATCGTTATCTGCATGTGGTCGTGGATATTCGAGGCGATCTGATGAGGTCCGGACCGGCGGTCCCCAGCAGTGGTCGCGCACACGCTCCCAGCCGGGACCGCAGGCGGCCCCTGCGAACCCCCTGAGCACCAAGGAATTCGCTTCACATCTCTTCTATCCTCGGACCCTGAGCGGTGTCGTGCTGTTGCGGGTTCCGGCGGGCAAAGTTGCGCAGATCCTCGACGACCACTCCCGGCTGGCCTACACCGAGATCCTGGCCGATGAGACCAAGGAGACCGCCACCGCTTTCATGGCTCGAGCCCTCGACCACTTCAAGCAGGCCGGCATCCACACTGAACGCGTCCTGACTGACAACGGCCCCTGCTACCGCTCACATCCCTGGCGGGACCTGCTGCACGCCAAGGGCATCGATCACAAGCGGACACGGCCCTACCGGCCCCTGGCCGTTGGCAAGGTCGAACGATTCCACCGCAACCTGGCTGACGAATGGGCCTACGCCTGCCGCTACCGGTCAGAACACGAGCGACGCGATGCCCTCCACCACCGCGGCCACACCGCGCTCGGAGGCAAACCACCCGCCACCCGCGTTCTCGACCTCACAGGGCAATACAGCTAGAGGTCCTCACTTCTGACTGATTCCAAGGTGTTGAGGGCACAGCCGAGGCGGGAGAAGGCTTCGCGGGTGTTGGCGCGACATTGAGGTCATTCAACCTGGCAGATAGCCGCGAACGGCTGGCGGTCTTCGCCACCCGCGAGATCCTGGCAGAACCGCGGTCAAGAGGCAGGGGCTCATCAATACAGCACCTCAGCCCCGTTTCGCAGGAGACTCGTCATGCCATTGCCCTCGGCCCGCCTAACCATCAACCCGAACGACTGCGGACGGGTGACCGGACGTTCTCGCGCCCGGCCACCGGACCTACTTCCAACCCCCAGGGTCACTGGAACTCTGACTGGAGCCGCCCCCAGTCAACGTCGCTGTTCGGATCCGTGATCACACCTCCACACACGCAGCAGACGGTGATGACCGCCGCGATGAGGAGCCAGAGGATGGGGTTGCAGCCACCCGGGTCCCCTGGTTGGCGATCAGTTGCAAGCAGTCCCATGATCCAATTCATCGTTACTCCTGAGAGGTAGCGTTCGAGGTCGAGACGGTTGGGAAACCGTCGAGGGCGGAGCGGCGCTGCGGCAGCCTCCACCTCCGGAGGAGAGTTGCGGTGGCGGCCTTGCAGCGGAATTAGGGCGGGAATACTCGGTTGCAGCCGGGAAGTGGCGCTCCGGCCATAGGGCGTGCATGCTCAAGGGGTAGGGTCGCCGTCGCTTCGGTGTGAACGCGGGCCGGTCGACGGTGCTGTATACCCCGTGGAACCCGTACTGCAGTTTTCAAGTTGCGCAAGTCGAACGGCTCCGGGGGGCGGAGCCCCGGCGTGCCCGAGCGCGGTGGCACAGTCAAGCTACTGCTGACTCCACAGCGTCACCTCGAAGTTGATCGCGGGAGTTTCCTCCGTGAAGGTGTCTCCTCGGTAGGTCACCTTCATCGCAGCGATGTTGCCTTCGCTGGTAATGACGCAGAGAACGTTCTTTTCGTAGAGCTCCCAGGCGTGACGGGGATTGTTCATGGGGTTCGATCGCACCGAATCCACACACGATTGCTCGCTCGGCGGACCGTCGATGAGATCACCCATCTGCGATGTGGACCAGCTGTAGATGCCGTTGTTCTCGTAGGTGAGGTCGTCGCGGTAGTAGTCGAAGTCGATGCCATCGGTGTCCTCCGGCTCCTCCAAGTAGACCTGCGGCGCCTCGCCGTCGAGTTCAACCCAGACCACTGCCGCGCCCGCGTCGTTGAGCTGCGGCAGCCCCAAGAACTCACCGTCGTACAGGGCGGGCACTCCTGGGGGCGTGCTTGGTCCAGAGCTTGGGTCGGGGCTCAGTTCGAACGGTGCGGCGGCCGAGGTTGCTTCTTCGGGGTTCGGTGACTCCGATGCCGCTGCCGAGGCTTCGGCGGGTGACGGCGTCGGACTCGTGGACGCGCCGGCATTCTCGACGACGTCCGCGCCGGAGCCGTCAATGATGATGACGATGACCGTGACGCAGACGCAGACCGCGACAAACATGACCACTGCCGCCAGCGGCCATGCCCACCAAGGCCGTTCCGGCTGCCTTGGCACGGCGATCGGAGGCGCCTCGGGCGAGGGTTGCTGCCGGGGTGCTTGCGGCGGGGCTTCTTGCGGAACAACAGTGGGGCCGGCCCCCAATGATCGAGTCTGCAACAGCCCCCGGCGGAGGCTCGTTCATCACGAATTCCTCGACTTGCTTGACGAACTCGCCTGCGCGGTCCACGCTCAGCCCGTCGTCGCCAGGGACAACGGGAGTGTCGCTATCTGCCATGTCGGCATCCTTTCAAGGGGTGACGCCAATGCGGTCGTAGCACCTTCGCGAAAGATGCATGCTGGTATTAAGGCTTCATAACCGTGATTCGTAATTTCCGCATCCAGCGCGGAGGAACGCCTCTTCTTCGGCACTCTCGATCCACTCGTACAAGAGACCATCACGGCCGACGAATCCGGTATGGTATTCGTCTTCTTCGGGGTGCTGAAAGACCACACACCAGGTCGCTTCATAACTGAAAGCGACAGGATCGGAAGACTCCTCTACCGACACCAGTTCGCACTCGTTCGAGCAGCCTCCGGCGTCATCGAGCCATAGCAATCCTTGAATTACTATATCGATCTCGTCGCTCACCGATTCATCAACTGCGATGGAATCGTGATTCTCCTCTTCGTCTCCGCACCCGCTTACAGCGACGACCATAAGGCCGGCAATGCCAATCAGCGCGAGCGATGCTGAATGGTGAAATCGGGCAGTCATGCGTAGATTCCTTCGAGGGCGAGGGGTCGGAAACGACATGAGCGTAGCAGGATGCTCAGAATTTCGCGGTACATGGAGACCATACTGAATAACCTTACGATGAAGTAACTACTAATGTTATTGGAGTGATTCTTGCGTGGCTTGAAGGAGCCCCTTTTAGCCTCCCAAGAACTGATGGTGCACAGTTCCTCACCGAGAGCTCCCTCCGCATCCAATCCGTTCCTGTCGCCGAGCCTCACACGCTTCGGACTCGACCGGCACCAGATGTGCAATTGGACCTCGGTCCGTCGTTCGAGCACCCTCGCAATTCTCACGGCCTGCGCTTCCGCCATTGCACACCAGAGCGCCCGCGACGCCGGTAGAGCGACCCAGGTCGTGTTTGGTAAGCCGCGGAGCCGGTTGAGGATGATGGCGACGTGGACGGTGGCCAGGTATCGGATGGCGAGCTTGTCGCACCGGGGCGCGGTGTTGCTTGAGGCGGGTGATGGCCGGTTCGACGCTGGCGCGGTCGAGGTAGCGGTCGGCAACGAATGCGGGTGGTCTGTAGCCTCGGGCCCCGGAATTCGCTATCTGGTGCGGTCGATCGGGTCCCGCACCACGTTCGTCATCCTGACCTTGTACTGCTTACATGAAGAGCCTTCTTGTTCTGTATGTCCGTTTGTGGAGCTTAGGGGATTCGAACTCGTGGCTGTTGATGGCGAGACAATCTCGGACTGGAGTGAATCGCAGGTCGGCGAGTTTCTGCGTGACTAGCGTGAGCGTCCGTCCGATAAGCGGAAGGTCGCCGGTTCGACCCCGGCCCTGGCCACACTTGTTTCCAGGTGTTTCTCCCCGTCTACCAGCGTCAATGCTGAGAGGCGGGGTTTCTTCTTGTCGCTATCGGGCGCGGGTCAGGGCGCTCAGGGTTGCGGTGACGTGGTCGGCGTGCTCAGGGGAGTGCATTCGCAGTTCTCGGAACTCGCGGTCCGGATCGCCGTCGTGCAGTTGGGAGAGCCACTCGATCAGGGTCGCGGTGCCCGCGGGGGTCGCGACGAAGGTCGTTCCGGCGAAGTCGGGGTCTGCGAGGTGCGCGGTGTCGCCGGTGAGGATTTCGGCGAGCGCCAGGGCGGTCATGTCGTAGAGGTACTCGTCGACTGCGGGATCGTCGCCGAGGAGGCCTGACTCTTGGGCGGCGGCCACCAGCTCGTCGGCCGTGACCTGCTCGCGGTCGCGGGTGAGCCCTTCGACCAAGTCGAGGACCTCCAGGCCCTCGTCGCTCTCAAGCGCCTTCACTCCCCATGAACCCATGGCGTCCAATCTATTCCGCGCTCTCGATCCGGCCTCGACTGGACCATCGTGCGCTTCACTGCCCCGGGGGGTCGGAATCGTTTGGTGGGAACCTAGAAAAAATCGGGGCATTCGGGGGTGACGGGGCGGGATTGTTGTGGGGAGCCTCCAATTCGTGTCCGATTTCAGTGATGGAGCGCTTGCGCAGGGTTGCGAGACTGGCTGCATGACCACTACTTCGAACACTGTCGACCGGTCCGGGACGGCGAAGTCCGTTGCGGGCTGGGTTGCGGCCCCGGTCGCCTGGATGCTGGCGCTGGTCGGCTGGCTTTTTCTGAGCGGGGGCACGATCGCGGTGCTCGTCGTGCTGCTGGCGATCCCCGCGCCGTGGCTGCTGTGGACCGCGTGGCGGATGCCGCGGCCGCGGGCAGGGACGTACTTCGCCGAAGCTGGGGCGCTGCTGACCGGGGCCGTGGCGCTGTACCTCACGGTGCTGGCGTTCATGATCGCCAGGGAGGGGCCGGCGCCGCTCGCATTCATGTTCATCTACTTCGGTGCGGCGGCGGTGTTCGTCGCCGCCGCGGTGCCGCTGCCGGGCCGGAGGATCGCCTACGGGGCGGCCGCGCTCGCGTGCGTCGTCATCGGGGTCGGGCTGCGGGTGCTGTCATCGGACACGTCGTACTACCCGGGGATCGACTGGGTGACGAAGGATGAGCTGTTCGCGTGGGCGTTCCTGGGGCTGCCCGCGCTCGGGGCGGCGCTCCAGGTCTTGTGGTGGCTGCGGCGCAGGAACCGCGCCTGATTCAGTCGATCGCGTCGGGGCCCGCGTCGCCGCCGTACGTGGCGATCTTGAACTCGGTGGCGGCGAGGGAGAGCGTGAGCTCCCGGATGCGGCGGCGGATCGTGTCGCGGTGCTCGATGAGCATGTCGAGGCGCTCCGGGACGGTGCCCGCGCCTTCGTCGACGAGCGCGATGTAGTGCTGGAGGTCGCGCATCGGCATGCCCGACAAGCGCATGCGGGTGAGGAAGACGAGGCGGCGGACGGCGGCGGCGTCGTAGACGCGGTGGCCGAGGCTGTCGCGGGAGACCTCGACGAGGCCCGCGCGCTCGTAGTAGCGGAGCGTGTGGGCCGAGACGTCGAGGAGGTCGGCAGCCTCGGCGATCGTCATCGACTCGGGGACGGCGGCCGGGTCGGCGAGGCTGCGGATCGCCTCGACCGAGACCGGGCCGTCGTCGCCGAGGGATTCGAGCGCCCTCGTCAGCAGTTCGTCGGTGGCCATGGGCCAAACCTAGACCGGCCGGACCGAAGGCGCCACGCCCTCGAAGTCGGCCGAGCGGGCGAGGTCGGCGAGGCGCTCGATCGAGTCGAGGTCGCGCTGGCAGGCCGCGTAGAGGCGGGTGACGGCCTCGGCGCCGAGCGGGAGGCGCAGGGGGACGTCGTCGCCGGTCGCGAGGTCGACGATGATGCGGGCGGCCCGGTCGGGGTCGCCTTCCTGGCGGCCGTCGACGCCCGCCATGTCGGCGCGGACGGCGGCGAGCGCGTCGCCGTAGGCGTCGGCGGCGTCGGTGAATTCGAGGGAGCCGTGGAAGCCGGTGCGGAAGCGGCTGGGCTCGACGATCATGACGCGGACGCCGAACGGGGCGACCTCCCCGGCGAGCGATTCGGACCAGCCTTCGAGGGCGAACTTGGACGCGGAGTAGGCCGCGACGCCGGGGAAGGAGATGCGCCCGCCCTGGCTGCTCATCTGCACGATCGTGCCCGAGCGCTGCGCGCGCATGGCCGGGAGCGCGGCGCGCACGAGCGCGGCGGGGCCGAAGAGGTGGAGGTCCATGAGGTCGCGCAGCTGGGCGTCGTCGACCTCCTCGACGGCGCCGACGACGGCCCGCCCCGCGTTGTTGACGAGGACGTCGACGCGGCCGAACCGGTCGAGGGCGGCCTGGACGAGGCCGGGCGCGGCGGCGGTGTCGGTGACGTCGTAGGGGACGGCGAGGAAGCGGTCGGCGCGGGCCGCGGCGAGGTCGGCGAGCGCTTCGGGGCGGCGCACGGCGGCGACGACGTTCGCGCCGGCGTCGAGTGCGGCGGCGGTGATGGAGCGGCCGAGCCCGCGGGCGGCGCCGGTGATGATCCAGGTCTGCTGTGTCATGCCCGGAACGCTATGGCTTCGAGCGCGCTCGAACGCAAACCGCTGTGGGGCGAGTCACGGCCCGGCGGTGCGGTGCCGCCTACCCGCGCAGCGCCGCGACCTGCTCCCGGTAGTCGCCGAAGGCCGCTTCGACGTCGGGTTTCCCGAAGCCGTAGCGGTCCATCGCGTACTCGTGGTCGGGGCGGTGCTCGTCGAGGATCGCGTTGAGGCCGTTGCGGTCCGAGACGGTCCAAAGGGCGCCGATGCGCTCGAACAGGCGCGGTGCGAACTCGTGTGGGTACCCGGTGAAGCGGTGGTAGTTCACGTCGGCGACCGCGTCGTCGGGGAGGGAGCGCCGGAGCTTGCGGCCGCGTTCGATCGACTCGGCGAGGACCGGCAGCCAGGTCCGGCCGATCGCGAGGGGGTCGACCTCCTTGCAGTGCAGGGCGGTGAGGCGTTCCACGGTCGAGCAGAACGACGGGACGGCCGCCACCGGGTCGCGGTGCATCCAGACGAACACCGCGTCGGGGAACACGTGCCGGATGACGTCGAGGTGGGCGACGTCGCCGGGGAACCGCAGGATCCAGCGCCGCGGCGGCGCGCCGTACTGGAGGACCTGGAGGACCAGCTTGAGGTACTCGTAGTCGCCGGTGGCGTCCTGCTGGTCGAGCCAGGTCCGGTACTCGGGCAGGGGCGCGGCGGCGAGGGGCGCGTAGGTGCGCCACAGGACGGCGGTGTGCTCCTCGGGCCGGTCGGCCCGCAGGGGGCGGGCGGCGTCGTAGTCGGGGGCGAGGCGGCGCAGGGCCGCGACCTGGCGTTCGATGGCGGTGCGGCCGCGGGCGGCGTCGTCGCGGGGGAGGCCGGTGCGCTGCATCTCCCACAGGTGCGGGGCGCGGTGGCCGGGGGCGGCGGCGAGGACGCGGTGGGCGAGGCCGGTGGCGGCGCGGGGCAGGCCCACGATGAAGATCGGCCGCTCGACCGGCGCGGCCCCGACCAGGGGGTTCTGGGCGTGGATCCACTTGACGCGCAGGCGGTTCTCCAGCCGGTGGACGGCGCCGCGGAGCTGGAGGGTCCAGCCCAGCGGGGTGAGTTCCGGTACGGCGGCGAAGCATTGGAGGAGGAACCCGAGGTCCTCGATGAACTCCCAGTCGCGCAGGTCGGGTTCGGTGTCCGCGGCGGCGACGGTCTCGCGGATGCACTTGCGCCACAGCGCGAGCGTCTCGGCGGGGTCGCGGCGGACCCGGGCGGACCGGCCGAGAGCGGCGTTCAGCACCATTCGTCGCATGGGGCGTCCTTGCGTCCTAAAAGGAATGGATTGTCACTCCCAATCGGTGCAATATTACCGATGCGCCCCTGTCGTGTACATACCCGGGCGCCGCAACCGAAACGCCCCCGTCGGACTGGAAGTCCCCATTAGACTCACGGTGTTCCGCTGTGGAGCCGTTTCCCTTGGGGGCGTAGGACATCGAACACGTCTCCCCAACGGTAGCGCGCGCAAGGCGGGTGATAGCCTGAGCGCAGACTTGTCTTCGAGGGGTATGGGCCCTGACCGGCGTCCGCGCCGGTCAGGGCCTGTTTTCTGTGTCGACTCCCCGGCGGGCGGGCGCGGCGTCACGCCGCGGGGGCCGCCGCCTCGTCGAGGGCCGCTTCGGATACGCGGTCGAGCAGGTCCCCCACCGCGTCGGCGATCGCCTCCGGGGCGTCCTCCGGCGCGTGGTGCCCGACCGTCTCGCCGATGCTCCGGATCTCCAGGGCCGCAGCGTGTTCGCGCGCCCACTCGATCATCGCGGGCGAGCCGAGCCCGTAGGGGCTCGCCGTCAGCAGCTGCTTCGGGACCTCGGGGGAGGACGCGAGCCACGCCCCGTACGCGTCGAAGCGCGCGGCCACCGCCGCGGGTTCGAACGGCTCGCCCTCGGCCTCGGCGAGCGGGATCTGCCTGGGCCAGGCCAGGAGCGGGCGGCGCGAGTCCGGGTCGGGGTACGGCTCGCGGTAGACCGCGAGGTCCGCGTCCGAGATGCCGCCGTTGGTGGCGCGCAGCGCGGTCTCGATGAACCAGTTCTCCTCCAGGGCCATCCGCTCGCCCGCGCCGGGCGTGCGGAGCGTGCGGAAGAACTCCACGGCCCCGGCCGGGTACTCGGCCCAGGTCATCGGCCGCAGGAACGTCTCCATCACCGAGATGCCGCGCACTCTGTCGGGATGCCGTGCGGCCCAGTCGAGAGCGAGCGAGCCGCCCCAGTCGTAGCCGACGAGCACCGGCCGGTCCGCGCCGACGGCGTCGAGGAACGCCTCCAGGTACGCGGCGTGGTCGGCGTAGTCGTAGGCGATCGCGGGCTTCCCCGAGGCGCCCATGCCGATGAGGTCCGGCGCGATGACGCGGGCGCGGTCGGCCAGGCGCGGCACGACGTGCCGCCAGATGTGCGAGGAGGTCGGGTTGCCGTGCAGGAGGACGACGGTCGTGTCGCCTTCGCCCGCTTCGGTGTAGGCGATGCGGGAGTCGAGGAGGTCGATGGTCTTCATGGTGTCGGCCTTTCAGAGTGCTCGGTCGATGGCGGCGGTCAGGGCGACCGCTTCGAGTGCGAGGCCGGCGAACCGCCAGCCCGCGGGGGTGCGCACGGCGCGGTAGCGGGCGATCCCGGCCGCGACCTGCGCGGTCGCGTCGTCGATCGCGAAGACCCCGATGTCGTGGGCGCGCACGTCGGCGGTGTCGCCGTCGAGGTCGATGACGAGGTTCGCCTTGTTGTGGAGGGTGCGGGCGAAGGTGCCCTGGCTGCGGCGCACGTGCTCGACGACCGCGTCGATGCCGTGCAGTTCGCCGCCGCGCGGGGAGGTGATGACGACGTCGCCGGTGAAGATCCGGTCGGTCTCGTCCCAGCGGCCCTCGTCGACCCACACGCTGTGGCGGGCGACGAGGTCTTCGAGCTCGGCCCGGTCGGCGAGGCGGCGGAGGATGTCTGCGCTGTCCATGGGGTCTCCTGGTTCGTTAGTGCGACTCATGGTGTTGGTGAAAAAGCAAGGGCCTCAGAGGGTCCGGGCGATGTCGGCGGTGCGCGTCAGGGGCGTGACGGCGATGCTCGCGAGGCGCCAGCCCTCGGGGGTGCGGCGGGCGTCGAAGCGGTAGCGGGCGTCGATGAACTGGACGGCCTCGCCGGTGGCGAACACGGCCTTGACGCCGCAGTCGACGACCGCTTCGTCCCCGGCGAGGTCGATCACGATGCCGTGCATGGCGTGCACGGTCCGCTCGTACCCGGCGTGCCGGGCGAAGGCGTGCTCGGCGACGGCCGCGGCGCCGCGGACCTCGCCGCCCGGGGTGCGGGCCACCGCGTCGTCGGTGAAGACCGCGGCGGTGGCGGCGGCGTCGCGCTCGTCGAGCCAGCGGCTCTGGCGGGCGAGGAGCTCGGTGATCGCGGCGCGGTCGGCGAGGTCGCGGACGAGGGTGTCGGTGTCGCTCATGAGCGGCCCCCTGATTCGTTAGTGAGTCGAACGTTTATGTCGCTAACGAATCTACATCGTTAGTGGGACTAACGCAAGCGGGGTAGGCTCTTCCCATGGACACCAGCGATGATCTGCGGTTCGACCGCGGCGACGGCACTCCGGGACGGCTGCGGCGCCAGCTCTCGCGACTCCTGGGCATGACGAGCGCGCAGGCGAGCCGCGTCGCCTCGGAGGCGCTCGCGCCGCTCGGCGCGCACAAGGCCCACTTCGTGGTCCTCGCCGTCCTCGCCGAGGGCGGGCCCGCCAGCCAGTCGGAGATCGCCGACCGCGCCCGGATCTACCGCTCCGACCTGGTGGCCGTCCTCAACGAGCTCGCCGAGGGCGGCTGGATCGTCCGCGCCCCCGACCCGGCCGACAAGCGCCGCAACACGATCACCATCACCGACCGGGGCCGCGGGCGGCTCGCCGAGATCGAGGCGGTCCTCGACGACGTCAACGACCGCGTCATGGCCCCGCTCAGCGAAGCCGAACGCGCGCAGCTGTTCTCGCTCCTCGGGCGCGTCAACGCCCACCTCGCTAGCGGAGGCGGCGCATCACCTGCTCCTTGAGGGCCGTGAACGGCGGGTACACGACCCGCATCGTGTCGGGCGCGAGCGGCTTGTCCAGCACCGACTTCGCGTGGGAGAACACCTCGATCGAGTGCCGCCCGTGGTAGGCGCCGAGCCCGGAGTTCCCGACGCCGCCGAACGGCAGTCCCGGGACGTCGATGTGCGCCATGGGGATGTTGAACCCGACCGCGCCCGAGGACGTGCGCGTCAGGAGCTTGCGGCGGGTCGCATCGGAGGCGGTGAACGCGTACAGCGCGAGCGGCTTCTCCCCGGCGTTGACGTACGCGATCGCCTCGTCGAGGGTGTCGACGGCGAGCACCGGCAGGACCGGCCCGAACACCTCCTCGCCCATGACGGCGTCCTCGGGGGAGACGTCGGCCAGGACCGTGGGCGCGATGTACCGGTCGGCGCGGTTGCGCCCGCCGCCGACGACCAGGCGGCCCTCGCCGAGGAACCGCTCCAGGCGGTCGAACGCGCGCTCGTCGATGATCCGCCCGTAGTCGGGGCTGTCGGCGGGCGCGTGCCCGTACATCTCCCGCACCGCCTCGGCGAGGTGCTTCTCCAGCTCGGGGCCGGTGCCGCCGACGGCGAGCACGTAGTCGGGGGCGATGCACGTCTGCCCGGCGTTCATGAACTTGCCCCAGGCGATGCGCCGCGCCGCGGTCGCCAGGTCCGCGCCCGGCTCCACGATCGCGGGGGACTTCCCGCCGAGTTCGAGCGTCACCGGCGTCAGGTGCTCGGCCGCGGCCTTCGCGACGATCCGGCCCACGCGCGGCGACCCGGTGAAGAAGATGTGGTCGACCCGCTCCGCGAGCAGCGCCGCGGTCTCGGCGGCCCCGCCCTGCACGACCGCGACGGCCTCGGGATCCAGGTACTCGCCGATGAGCCGCCCCAGCACCGACGCGGTCGCCGCCGCCGACTCGGAGGGCTTCACGACCACGGCGTTCCCGCAGGCCAGCGCCCCCGCGAGGGGCGCGAGGAGGAGCTGCACGGGGTAGTTGAACGGCCCGATGACGGTGACCACGCCGAGCGGCTCGCGCAGCACGTACGCCTTCGCGGGCTGGAGGTGCGGCGGCGTGTAGACCCGTTTGGGCCGCAGCCAGGACCGCAGGTGCTTGCGCAGGGCCCGCACCTCGGCGGACACGAAGTCGATCTCGGCGAGGAACGATTCGGGCGCGGCCTTCCCCAGGTCGGCGCGGAGCGCGTCGGCGAGCTCCTCCCCGGCCTCGCGGAGCATCCGGTCGAGGCCCTTGAGCTGCTCAAGGCGCCACGGGACGGGTTTGGTGCGGCCGGTGTCGAAGTGCGCCCGCAGGCGCGAGACGGTGTCCGAGGGGGACTCAGGTGTGAACTCGCTCGCCATGGGACGACTCTAGCGACTCCGGCCCTTCCGCGGCGCCGTGCGCCCGCGCCGCCTCGAACGAGCCACAAGGGACAGTACAGGTGTGTCATGGCGCATGGCCGCGCCGCGGTACCGGGAACATTGCGACGGTCCCATGACAGGATGTCGCGTATGAGCGCCGCGAAACGATCCCCGCTGCTGTCCTGGACCGTCATCGCGCCGATTGTCGGCATCGTCGTCCTGGCCTTCACCTGGGGCCGCGAATCCGAGACCGCCCTCGTCGCGGTCGCCGCCGCCGCCCTCATGGCGACGGTCCTGGCCGCCGTCCACCACGCCGAGGTGGTCGCGCACCGGGTCGGCGAGCCCTACGGCTCCCTCGTCCTCGCCGTGGCCGTCACGGTCATCGAGGTCGCCCTCATCGTCACCGTCATGGCCTCCGGCGGGCACGACGCCGAGACGCTGGCCCGCGACACCGTGTTCGCCGCGGTCATGATCACCACCAACGGCATCGTCGGCATCTCGCTGCTCATCGGCGCCCTCAAGTACGGGACGACCCTGTTCAATCCGGAGGGCTCGGGCGCGGCCCTCGCCACCGTCGCGACCCTCGCGGTCCTCGGCCTGGTCCTGCCGACGTTCACCACGAGCGCGCCCGGCCCCGAGTACACGGCCTCGCAGCTGGTGTTCGCGGCGGTCGTCTCGATCGTCCTGTACGGCCTGTTCGTGTTCACCCAGACCGTGCGCCACCGCGACTTCTTCCTCCCGATCACCGAGGCGGGCCCGGTCACCGAGGAGACCCACGCGGACCCGCCGTCGGGGAAGACCGCGCTGCTCAGCCTGGGGATGCTCATGGTCGCCCTGGTCGGCGTGGTCGGCCTCGCGAAGGTCGAGTCCCCGGCGATCAAGGCCGGCGTCGACGCCGCGGGCTTCCCCGCCTCGTCCGTGGGCGTCGCGATCGCGCTGCTCGTGCTGCTCCCGGAGTCGATCGCGGCGATCCGCGCGGCCCGCCGCGAGCGCATCCAGACCTCGATCAACCTCGGGTACGGGTCGGCGATGGCCTCGATCGGCCTGACGATCCCGGCGATCGCGGTCGCCTCGTTCTTCATGGACGGGCCGCTGCTGCTCGGGCTCGGCTCGACGCAGATCGTGCTGCTGGGCCTGACCCTCGTGGTCTCGGTCCTGACCGTGGTCCCCGGCCGCGCGACCCGCCTCCAGGGCGGCGTCCACCTGGCGCTGCTCGCGGCCTACCTGTTCCTCGCGATCAACCCTTAACGGGCCGCGGCCCACACGTCCCAGCCGAGCCGGGCCAGGAGCGCGAGCACCACGACGACGAGGACGATCCGCACGAACCGGGAGCCCTTCGCCATCGCCGTGCGGGCTCCGAACCACGCGCCCGCCATACAGCCCAGGCCCATGACCAGGCCGAGGATCCACCACACGTTGCCCTGGAGGGCGAACACGGTGACGCCGCCGATGTTGGTGGCGGCGTTGACGACCTTGGTGTGCGCGGCGGCTGTGACGTAGTCGAAGCCGATGATCGCCGTGAACGCCACGGACAGGAAGATCCCGGTGCCGGGGCCGATGACGCCGTCGTAGAACGCGACCGCGACGCCGGCGGTGAGCATGAGCGCGGCGGCGCGCAGCGGGGTCCGCAGCCGGGGCTGCGGTTCGAGGCCGAGCTGGGGGCGGGCGATGACCAGGACGAGGACGGCCAGGAGCACCCCGATGATGATGGGCTTCAACGCGCTCGCGGAGACCGCGAGGGCCGCGACGGCCCCGGCGCCGGAGCCGAGGAGCGCGAGGCCGACGGTGGGCCACAGCAGCCGGTGCTCCAGTTTGATCTTGCGGGAGTAGGTGATCGCGGAGATCGTCGTGCCGCACACCGACGCCATCTTGTTGGTGCCCAGCATGAGCTGCACCGGGGCTGTGGGGAACGCCACCAGGAGCGCGGGGAGCTGGATGAGGCCGCCGCCCCCGACGACCGCGTCGACCCATCCGGCGAAGACGGCCGCGACGATGAGCAGCGCGAAGAGGCCGGGGTCGATGTCGAAGGGCACCAGGCCAAGTTACTTGCCGCACGGCCAGTCGACACGCCGATGAGGTGAGGAACACGTGGCGGTGCGTAATCGTCTGATATCAACAGGTCATGGACATGACGAAGCCTATGACCCACTTGGTGAAACGCGGGTACGAGTATACGTTCGACCCCGACGAGCAGCAGCTGCGGAACCTTGAGGAGACCCTCGAAGCGGTTCGCGCCGTGTACAACTGGTCCCTGTCGGTGTTCCAGCGCGAGTGGCGCGCGAAGGGGGAGAAGATCTCCTACGCCGAGATCTCCGCGCGGCTGACCAAGTGGAAGAACCAGCCCGCGAACCGGTGGGTCAAGGCCTATTCGTCCGTGCCGCTCCAGCAGATCGCGCGCCAGCTGCACACCGAGTACCACGCGTTCCTCAACGGCCGCAGCCGCGAACCCGCGCCGAAGGAGCACGGCGAGCAGGTGCAGCTGGTGTACTCGCGGGCCGGGTACTACCTGAAGGGCCGCGAGGTGAAGCTCGCGAAGCACAAGGAGCCCTTGGACATCATGTGGGGCCTGGAGCGGCCCGGCCGCGACGACATCACCTCGATCACGGTGATCCGCGAGCACGACCGGTGGAAGCTGTGGATCGTGGCCGAGGAGTTCGTGGAGGTCCCGCGGCAGAAGCCGCCGGAATGCGGCGAGTGCGGGCGCGTCCTGGAGGACTAGGCCCGGTGCACCGCGGCCCCCGCGCGACCCGCGCGGGGGCCGCCGCGGTGTCCGCCCCGAGCGCCCGGCCGGGCCGCTTAGGCGAACCTTAGAAGCGGTCTAAAGTGAGAAGCCGTCCAGCATCAGTGGTGCGGGGCTCGTTTGTCCTGCTAGAGTGGGGTTCGACTTCCGGACCGTTGAGAGAACAGCATGAGCGACCTGGTAACCCGACTGCGGCGCCACAACTGGCGCATCACCCCTCAGCGACGCGTCATCGCCGAGACCCTCGAAGGTTCCCACGTGCACTACACGGCCGACGAGGTCCTCGAACGCGCCTGCGAGCGCATGCCCGAGATCTCCCGCGCCACGGTCTACAACACCCTGAACGAGATGGTCGCCCTCGGCGAGGTCATCGAGCTGTCCCTCCAGGGCCGGTCCAAGCGGTACGACCCGAACGCCGACCACGACCACCACCACCTCATCTGCGACGGCTGCGGCCTCATGAAAGACGTCCACGCCGTCGCCGACCCCATCGAGTGGCTCCCCGGCGACGAGCGCCACGGCTTCACCGTCACCAGCGCCGCCGTCACCTACCGGGGCCTGTGCCCCGACTGCCGCGCCGCCGCCTGACGCACCGGCCCGATGCCGTCACTGTTCGGTAGCACCCGGTGACTTCCTGGCCGCCCGGATAGGCTCTGGCGCATGACACTGCCCGAGGAGCCCTGGAAGTCCGACATCTGGAGGAACCGCCCCGCGTTCCTCTACTCGCGCCGCCCCATCGCCCGCTACGTCGGCCGCCCCGCCGCGGAGTTCCTCAAGATCGAGCCCGCCGCGGGCGTCGTCCTCGTCGTCTGCGCCGTGCTCGCCATGCTCTGGGCGAACTCGCCCTGGTCCGGGTCCTACGAGGCGGTGTGGGGCCTGGACATCACGTTCACGTTCGGGGACTTCAGCCTCCACCACACCCTCAAGGACTGGATCAACGACGGCCTCATGGCCGTGTTCTTCTTCGTCGTCGGCCTGGAGATCAAGCAGGAGATCGTCTCCGGGGAGCTCGCCAGCCCCCGCAACGCCGTCCCGCCGATCGCCGCGGCCGTCGGCGGCATGGCCGTCCCGGCGCTCATCTACGCGTCCCTGAACTCGGGCGGCGACGGCGCCCACGGCTGGGGCATCCCCATGGCCACCGACATCGCGTTCGCCGTCGGCGTCCTCGCGCTCTTCGGCTCCCGCATCCCCTCCGCGGCCCGGATCTTCCTGCTCACGCTCGCGATCGTCGACGACCTCGGCGCGATCGCCGTCATCGCCGTGTTCTACACCGACGACCTCGCCACCGAATGGCTCATCGCCGCCGCCGCCCTGGTCGCCCTCGCGGTCCTCATGCGCCTGCTCAACGTGTGGTCCCCGGCCGTGTACCTCGTCATCGGGGTCCTGCTGTGGGTCGCGATGCTCCAGTCCGGCGTCCACGCCACCATCGCCGGGGTCGTCATGGGCCTCATCATCGCCGCCCGGCCGCTCCTCGACCCGGCCGTCGCCCACGACGAGGCCCAGGAGCTCGCCAAGGACGGCCTCACCCTCGAAGAGACCGAGCGCCTCGTCAAGCTCACCCGGGACGCGCAGCCGCCCGCGGCCCGGCTCCAGCACCAGAACCACCGGTTCTCCTCCTTCGTGGTCCTGCCGCTGTTCGCGCTCGCCAACGCGGGCGTGCCGCTCTCCTCCGACCTCGTCGCCGCCGCGTTCGGGTCCACGGTGACGCTCGGGATCGTGCTCGGCCTCGTCCTCGGCAAGACCCTGGGCATCACGCTCGTGACGTGGCTGGTCGTGAAGCTCGGCCTGGGCCGGATGCCGCGGGGGACCTCCTGGCCGCTGCTCACCGCGATCGCCGCCGTCGCGGGCATCGGGTTCACCGTGGCCCTGTTCATCGCCGAACTGGCGTTCTACGGCGGCGACCCGGTCCTGGCGTACGAGGCCAAGATCGGCGTCCTCACCGCGTCGATCGCCGCGGCCCTGGTCGGGGGCGTCGCCGTGCACTTCACGGCGCCCCGCACGGCGCAGGAGGACGACGCCGACCCGGAGCTGGAGGACGCCCGCGAGGCGGGGTTAGGCTTGGCCCACTGCTTTTCACGAGCGACTCGACCCTAGAGTGAGGACCCGAATTGGCTCCGCAGAATCTGATGTCACAGCCTCCGGCGACGCTGCTGCCCGAGGACACCGAGGCCCGGACGTACCTCGACGCGCACACGCCCGAGGACACCGTCCGCCAGTTCCCGTGGTTCTGCGCCGCGTGGGCGCGGCTGGCGAAGAACGCCCTGGAGTCGGGCGACGACGTCACCGCCTACGCCTTCGCGCGCACCGGGTACCACCGGGGGCTCGACCAGCTGCGCCGCAGCGGCTGGAAGGGGCACGGCCCGATCCCCTGGGAGCACAAGCCCAACCGCGGGTTCCTCAAGTCCCTGCACCAGCTGTCCCGCGCGGCCGCCGCGATCGGCGAGGCCGACGAGGCCGCCCGCTGCGCCCAGTTCCTGCGCGACTCGGACCCGGCCGCGGCCGACGCACTGACCTAGCAGCGGAGCGAGAAGCGGCCGGGAAGCACTCGCTTCCCGGCCGCTTCGTCCCGCCCTGCTAGGCGAGGAAGATCTGGCCGTCCTCGACGTTGATGTCCACCGGGGTCAGGCCGGTCTCGGCCGGGCCCTTCTCCAGCTCCCCTTCGAGGGAGAACGTCGAGCCGTGGTTGGGGCAGATGATGTCGCCGGCGGCGTCCGGCGGGTTCACGATCGTCCCCATGTGGGGGCACGCGGCCGAGAACGCGAGGAACTCGTCGGCCGCGGGCTGCACGATCACGGTGTCCTGGACGACGATCCCGCCGCCCTCGGGGACGTCGGCGGTCGCCGCGAGCGCGTCGCCGCCCGCGCCGCTGGACGACCCGTCGCTCGAACCGCCGGTCGTCGCGTCCGAACCGGACGTCGTCGAGTCGTCGGACGGCTCGGCGGTCCCGCACGCGGCCAGGGCCCCGGCGGCCCCGAGCCCGGCCAGGCCGCACATCAACCCGCGCCGCGAGGCGATGACCCGCCGCGCGAGGTCGCTACCGGTCTTGCTGTCGGTCATGTCTGAGCTCCTTGTCCATGCGGCCCGTCCCCCGCGGCAGCCTGCGAGCCTGGGGAGGTTTCGGGCCGCGGCGGCAACGCTACTGCCGAAGAGCCGAGCTTGTCACGATTCGGGGCGGAAACTCAAGACCTTTAGTTGAAGTTTTCAGTAAACTCTCAGGCGGCGGCCGGGGCCCCGGCCGACGCCCCGAACCCCTACAGCCCCAGGGACCTCGCGATGAGCATCCGCTGGACCTCGTTGGTGCCCTCGCCGATCTCCAGGACCTTCGCGTCGCGCCAGGCCCGCGCCACCGGCGTCTCGTTCATGAACCCGTACCCGCCGAAGATCTGCGTCGCGTCCCGCGCGTTGTCCACCGCCGCGAGCGACGCGTGCAGCTTCGCGAGCGCCGCGTCAGTGCCGAACGGCTCCCCGGCCTCGGCCTTGAGCGCCGCGTCCTGCCACGCCAGGCGGGAGGTGTGCGCGCGGAGCTTCATGTCCGCGAGCATGAACGCGATCGCCTGGTTCTCGCCGATGGGCCGCCCGAACGCCTGCCGCTCCTTCGCGTGCGCGAGCGCCTCGTCCAGGCACCCCTGCGCGGAGCCGGTGGCGAGCGCCGCGATGGCGACGCGCCCGGAGTCGAGCAGTTCGAGGAACTGCACGAATCCGCGCCCCCGCTGCCCGATGAGGTTCGCCTCCGGGACGCGGCAATTGTCGAAGTACACGGGCCGCGTGTCGGAGGCCCGCCAGCCCACTTTGGAGTACTCGGGCCCGATCTCCAGGCCGGGCGTGCCCGGTTCGACGGCGATGCACGAGACCTCGCCGGGTCCGGTCTGCGCGGTGGCGATGACGAGGTCGGTCATCGCGGTGCCCGCGTTCGTGATGAAGCACTTCGCGCCGTCGACGACCCACTCGCCGTCCTCCAGGCGGGCCTTGGTGTCGGTGTGCCCGGCGTCGGTGCCGCCGCCCGGCTCGGTGAGCGCGAACGCGACGAGACCCTGCCCGGCGGCGAGGTTCGGCAGCCACTTCGCCTGCTGCGCAGGGGTACCGAACTTGGCGATGGCCTCGGCGCCGAGGGTCACCGACGCCTCGACGGTGACCGCGACGGACGCGTCGACGCGGGCGATCTCCTCCAGTGCGAGGCCGAGCATGAACAGGCCCATCCCGGCGCCGCCGTGCTCCTCGGGGAGGGTCACCCCGAGGACGCCGAGCTTGCCGAGGCCCCGGACGAGTTCGATCGGGAACTCGCCGCGCTCGTAGAAGTCGCCGATGACGGGGCGGATCTGCTCCTGGGCGTAGGCGCGCACGGCGGCGGCGAATTCGGTCTGCTCGATGTCGAGTTTCATTGCTGGCTCCTGTTCACACCGGTGTGATCGGGTGTCGGCGGTCGGCGAACCGGCGGTCCTTGTGGGTCAGCCGGCGGTACCGCGCGATGAGGTCATCGCGCAGCTCCTCGGGGGCGAGGACGTCGTCGACGACGAGTTCTCCTGCGAGCCTTCGCAGGTCGACGTCGGCTTCGTATTCGGCGCGGCGGTCGGCGACGAACCGCTCCCGCTGCGCGGGGTCGTCGATCGCGGCGATCTTGTTGGCGTACACGGCGTTCACGGCGGCCTCGGCGCCCATGACGGCGATCCGCGCGGTCGGCAGCGCGAGCACGGCGTCGGACCCGAACGCGGGCCCGGCCATCGCGTACAGCCCCGCGCCGTAGGCCTTGCGGACCACGACGCAGACCTTGGGGACGGTGGCCTCGGCGACGGCGGCGATCATCTTGGCGCCGTGGCGGATGATCCCGGCGTGCTCGACGGCGGAGCCGACCATGAACCCGGGGACGTCGGCGAGGAACAGCAGCGGCACGTTGAACGCGTCGCAGGTGTTCACGAACCGGGCGGCCTTGTCCGCGGAGTCGGAGAACAGGACCCCGCCGCGCACCGCGGAGTTGTTGGCGACGACTCCGACGGGCCGCCCGTCGAGGCGCGCGAACGCGGTCATGAGCTCCCCTGCCCACCGGGCCTGCACTTCGAGCACGGACCCCTGGTCGACGAGCCCGTCGAGGAACGAGTGCATGTCGAACGGCGCGGACTCGCTCGGCGGCACGACCGCGGCGAGGTCCACCGGGAGCGGCGGGCGGGCCGCGCGCACGGGCGCGGGCTGCGTCCAGTTCGACGGCAGGTAGGACAGCCAGCGGCGCACGTCGGCGATGGCCTCGTCCTCGTTGCGGCACAGGAAGTGCCCCACACCCGACAGCTCGGTGTGGACGCGCGCGCCGCCCATGTCCTCCAGGGTGGTCTTCTCGCCGGTGACCATCTCGACCATGCGCGGGCTGCCGAGGTACATCGACGCGTTGCCGTCGACCATGGCGACGATGTCGCAGAACGCGGGGATGTACGCGCCCCCGGCGGCGCTGGGCCCGAACAGGGCGCACGCCTGCGGGATCCTCCCCGAGGCGCGGACCTGCTCGTGGAAGATCCGGCCGGCGCCGCGGCGGCCGGGGAACAGCTGCACCTGGTCGGTGATGCGCGCGCCCGCGGAGTCCACGAGGTAGACGATCGGGTGCTGCTCCAGCTGGGCCGCCTCGATGGTGCGGATGATCTTCTCGACGGTGCGCGCGCCCCACGACCCGGCCTTGACGGTGGAGTCGTTCGCGACGATCCGCACCGGCCGGCCCTGCACTGTGGCGGACCCGACGACGACGCCGTCGGCGGGGAGGGTCGGGTCGGGGTTGGCCCAGAGGGCGTCCTCGCGGAACGAGTCGGGGTCGCACAGGCGGCGGATGCGCTCGCGGGCGTGGTACTTGCCCGCCGCGGCCGCCGCCTGGTGGTACTTCTCGGCCCCGCCGCGCTCGATGCGCTGCCGTTCGGCCGGGTAGTCCCCGCTGAAGTCCACGATGACGTCCTCCTTGACGATCCACCGACCTGAACGATCGTTAAGGTCATCGCTATTGTGTCCCGCCCGGAGCCCCGTGTCAACGCATCCGCGAACCGCCTTCTACGCTCGGTGGCGACACCCCGCAGCGACCGCCCCGCCACGCCCCGGAGACCCATGAGCGCCACCTCCACCGCCGACCCCGCGGCAGACGAACCGGCAGCCTCGGAACGCGCCGCCGCGCCCGCCCGGCCGCCGCGGCTGCGCGAGATCGACGGCCTCCGCGGCCTCGCCATCGCCGTCATCGCCGTCTACCACATCTGGTTCGACCGCGTCTCCGGCGGCGTCGACATCTTCCTGCTCATGTCCGGGTTCTTCATCACCGCCGGGTTCCTGCGCTCCGCCGACGCCGGGCGCGGCCTCGGCTACCTCCCGTACGCGGCCCGCATCGTGCGGCGCATCTTCCCGCCCGCGCTCGTCGTCGCCGCGGGCACCGTCCTCATGGTGCTGCTGTGGCTCCCCCGCGCCACCTGGGGCCAGCAGCTCGGCGACATCGCCGCCTCCGCGCTCTACTACGGGAACTGGAACCTCGCCGCGCACTCCGTGGACTACCTGTCCTCGAACAACGGCGCGAGCATCGTCCAGCACTACTGGTCCCTCGGCGTCCAGACCCAGTTCTACGTGCTGTGGCCGGTCCTGGTCGGCCTGGTCCTGTGGGCCGCCCGCCGCGCCGGGCTCCCGCCGATGCGCACCGTCGCCGCCGTCCTCGCCGCGGTGCTCGCCGCGTCGTTCGCGTTCGCGCTGTGGGAGACCGCCGAGAACCAGGCGTACGCGTACTTCGACACCCGCGCCCGCATCTGGCAGTTCGCCGCCGGGGGCCTGCTCGCGCTGGCGCTCAGGCCCTCGGTGCGCGGCTGGGCCGCGCGCCTCCCGCGCCTCGCCGCGGCCGCCCTCGGCTGGACGGGCGTCGCGGTCCTCGTGTTCGCGGGCGCGTTCCTCGAATCCACCCAGTTCCCCGGCTGGGCCGCGCTCGCGCCCGTCGCCGGGGCCTGCGCGGTCATCGTCGCCGCCACCGCCGCGCCCGGCAAGGGCGCCGGGCTGCTGCTGAACACGTGGCCGCTCCAGCGCCTCGGCACGCTCTCGTACACGCTGTACCTGTGGCACTGGCCGATCCTCGTCTGCTACCTGACGGCGACCGGCCGCGACACCGCCACGTTGACCGGCGGCCTGCTCATCCTCGCCGCGGCCACGGCGCTCGCCGCGCTCACGCACTGGGCCGTCGAGGTCCGCCTCCCCGCCTCGGGGCTCGGCCAGTCGACCGCGCGGGGCGCGTTCGCGCTCGGGGCCGCGTGCATCGCGCTCGTCCTCGCCGCGTGCGCGTCGATGAGCTGGTACATCGCGCACGAGCGGGCCCGCCTCGCCGAGGCCGCCGCCGACCCGGCCCTCTACCCCGGGGCCGCGGCCCTCGCCGAGGGCGCCGCGGTCCCCGAACTCGACTTCGCGCCCTCGACGCTCGACGCCGCCGAGGACTACGACCCGGCGCTCTCGGGGGACTGCAACCAGACCATGGAGGGCTACGAGCCGATCCGGTGCGACTTCGGGACGCCCGAGGCCGACGCCGCCGCGACGGTGGTCATGTACGGCGGCTCGAAGATCTGGCAGTGGCTGCCCGCGGTGCTCGCCGCGGCCGAGTCGCGGCACTGGCACGTCGTGGCGTACACGAAGAACGCGTGCATCATCGAGACCGGCCAGGAGGCCCTCGGCGAGGAGCGGTACCGGTCCTGCGCGGCCTGGAACGACGCCGTCGTCGCCGAGATCGGCGACCTCGCCCCCGACCTGGTGTTCACGTACGGCTCCCGCGTCGGGTACGAGGCGTACGAGACGTTCCCCGACTACACCGACCGGTACGAGCAGCTCCTCGCCACCGGCACGAGCGTCGCCGTCATCCGCGACACCCCGAGCCCCCGCTTCGACATCCCGCTGTGCGTGGACCTCCACGGGCCCGAGTCGCCCGAGTGCGCCGTCGACCGGGACGCCTACTACGACGAGGGCGCGTTCGCGGGGCTCGACGTCCCCGACGGCGTCCACAAGATCGACCTGACCGACGCGATCTGCGGCCCCGAGACCTGCGAGCCCGTCGTCGGCAACGTCCTCGTCTACCGCGACGACGCGCACATGACCAACACGTTCGCCGCGACCCTCGGCCCCTACCTGGAGGCCGAGCTCGCCGCGGCCCTCGGATAGCGCGCAGGCCCGGTCCGAGCGGACCGGGCCCTGCAAGACCTCGCTTACGCGGTGACGGCGTCGAGGGCGATCTCGACCATCTCCGAGAACGACTCCTGCCGGTCCGCCGCGGGCAGCTCCGTGCCCTTGAGGATGTGGTCGGAGATCGTGCACAGCGCCAGCGCCCGCGCCTTGAACTTCGCCGCGAGCGTGTAGATCGCCGCGGCCTCCATCTCGATCGCGAGGATGCCGTAGTCGGCGAGCTTCGCCTCCACGTCCGGGGCGTCCGTGTAGAACGTGTCGGAGGAGTACAGCTGGCCCACGTGCAGGTTCACGCCCCGCGCGGCGGCCGCGTCCACGGCGCTGCGCAGCAGCCCGAAGTCGGCGACGGGCGCGTAGTCGACGACCCCGTTGAAGCGGATGCGGTTCATCGACGAGTTCGTCGACGCCCCGATCCCCGCGACCACGTCCCGCAGCTCGATGTCATCGTGGATGGCCCCGGCGGAGCCGACCCGGACGACGGTCTTGACGCCGTACACGTCGAGCAGCTCGTGCGTGTAGATCGACGCCGACGGCTGGCCCATCCCCGTGCCCTGGACCGAGACGCGCTTCCCCTTGTACGTGCCGGTGTACCCGAACATGTTCCGCACCTGCGTGTAGCACTCGGCGTCGGTGAGGAAGGTCTCGGCGATCCACTTCGCGCGCAGCGGGTCCCCGGGCAGGAGGACGCTCTCGGCGATGTCGCCGGGCTCGGCGGAGATGTGTGCAGTCATGCCGCCCAGCCTCTCATAAACATCCCATGAATTCCCGGAGACCACCTGTGAGCTGAATCGCGCGATCCCGCCCGCCGGGCGGCCGTGCGCGTCCGGTAACCTTTTCGGCGGTAGCGTGTCCGAGCGGCCGAAGGAGCTCGCCTCGAAAGCGAGTGTCGGGTAACCCCTGACCGTGGGTTCAAATCCCACCGCTACCGCCAACGTCCGAACGCCGGGCCTCGCCGAGGCCCGGCGTTCGCCGTTCCTGGCGGCCTCCCGCTAGGCTGTCGAAACTCCACAGCGGCCGGTGCGGGCCGCCGACCGTGAAGGGCGGACCGGGATGGCCAAGACCGGGAAGATCTACAGCGGCATCGTCATCTTCTTGTCGCTGCTGCTGGCCGCGATCCTGCTGCTGCACCGCTTCATCCCGAACAACTGGTACAACCTCGGCAGCCTCATCGAGACGTTCCTGCCGTGGTTCGGCCTGGGCGTGCCGGTGCTCATCGTCCTCGCCGCGGTCCGCCGCAGGCCCCTCGCGATCGTCTGCGCGATCCTCCCGGCGCTCGTGTGGTTCCAGATGTACGCGGCGCTCATCCCCGACAAGCACGACGGCGACGGCGACTTCCGGGTCGTGGCCCACAACGTCAACGCCGAGAACACCGAGACCGAGGCGACCGCCGCGACGCTCCTCGCCGCCGACCCGGACGTGATCGTCCTGGTCGAGCTCACCGAGGACCAGCGGATGGCGTTCGGCGAGGTCCTGGAGGAGCGGTACCCGTACTCGGCGGCGTACGGGACGGTGGCCCTGTGGTCGGTGTACCCGGTGGCCGAGTCGAACGAGGTGGACCTCAACCTCGGCTGGGCGCGGGCGTTCCGCGCCGCGATCGACATCGACGGGGAGCCCGTCGCGTTCTACGTCGCGCACCTGTTGTCGGTGCGCGTCAACTCGGAGGGCTTCACGTCGGAGCAGCGCAACGAGACCGCCGAGCTCCTCGGGGAGGCCATCGCCGACGAGGAGCTCGACCGGGTCGTGCTCGCCGGGGACCTGAACGGCACGGTGCAGGACCGGTCGCTCGCCCCGATCACGTACCAGCTGGAGTCCGCGCAGGCCTCCGCCGGGAAGGGCTTCGGGTTCACCTGGCCCGCGGACACGCCGATGGCGCGGATCGACCAGGTCCTGTACCGGGGCCTGAACGCGACCGGCTCCGGGGTCCTCGACGCGACCGCCTCGGACCACCGGCCCGTCTCGGCCGATTTCGCGTTCTGAGCGGGCAACCCCGGACCGGGGCTCCGGCGTCTCACTGACGTGACCGAGAACGACGCCACGCTGATCCTGCCGACCGTGACCGCGGAGGGCGCCGCGGACGACACCGCCGTGTTCGCGCGCGTCGCCGAGTCGCCGGAGGCCGATGCCGGCCCGCGGGCGCTCATCGAGCTCGACGGCGTCGGCATGACCTACCCGGGCCCGCCGCCCGTGGAGGCGCTGAAGCCGGTGCGGCTCACCGTCGCCGACGGCGAGTACGTCGCGATCGTCGGCCCCTCCGGCTCCGGCAAGTCGACGCTGCTGAACCTGCTGGGCCTGCTCGACGCGCCCACGTCGGGCACGTACTGGCTCGACGGGCACGACACCTCGGCGATGAAGGAGTCGATGCGCACCCGCCTGCGGGCCGACAAGATCGGGTTCATCTTCCAGTCGTTCCACCTCATGGCGCACCGCACCGCGACCGAGAACGTCGCGATGTCCCTGGTGTACCAGGGGATCCCGCGGCGGCGCCGCCGCCAGATCGCCCGCGAGAAGCTCGAACTGGTGAACCTCGGCCACCGCCTCGACGCGCTCCCCACCACCCTCTCGGGCGGCGAGCGGCAGCGCGTCGCCATCGCCCGCGCCCTCGCGGCCGAGCCGAGCCTGCTGCTGTGCGACGAGCCCACCGGCAACCTCGACTCGCATACGGCCGAGGCGGTCCTGGCGACCATCGACGAGCTGCACGCCGGGGGCCTCACGGTCCTCATGATCACCCACGACCACGACGTGGCCGAGCGCGCCCAGCGCGCCGTCACCATCCGCGACGGCGAACTGCGCGAAGGCAACCACGTCGGCGCCCCCGCCGAAGCCCCCTGAGCCTTACACCCTCCCAAGGAAAACGAGGGCCCGCGCCGTGAGGCGCGGGCCCTCTCCCATTGGTGTGCGGGCCTTTCAGGGCCGCGGGTCAGTCGTCTCCGCGACCGCCGCCTCCGGGCCCGCCGGTCGTCTCATCGCCCGTGGGCTCCTCCTCGTAGCCGGAGCCGTCGGAGATGAGGATGTACACGGGGGCGCCGCCGGGCGCGGACCCGGACGGGGAGGTCCCGAAGGCCTCGCCCTCCTTGCAGTCGGACGCGAACTGGCCGCCCGCGATCGAGGCGTCGAACCCGGCGCCCGCGACGCGGGAGCGGGCCTCGTCGGCGTCCATGCAGCCGATGGACGGGATCGAGGTGAGGTTCTTGCCGTTGACCATGTCGCCGGTGGGTTTGGGCCAGCCCTCCTCTTCGAGGTCCTTGACGGCCTTCTTGAGGATCCACACGCCGACCTCCTTCACGGAGACCTTGAGGGACTCGCTGGCGACCTCGGATCGGAACGTCGCGTCGGTGTCGCCCACGAAGGTCGCGGTGGTGGCGTTCGGGGTCGAGCCGATGAACCAGTAGGAGCGGTCGGACTCGGCGGTACCGGTCTTGCCGAACAGCGGCCGGTCGAACCCGCCGGTGTAGGCGGCGGCGGTGCCGTTGCCGGAACACTGGGTGCCCTCGGCGTTCTGGCCGACGACGCAGCGCCCGGCGCTGACGGCCGCGTACGCGACCTCCTCGGAGAACGCCTGGTCGCACTGCGGCGCTGAGGCTTCGGTCCACTCTTCACCGGTGGCGTCGATGACCTGCATGACCGGCAGCGGGTTGCAGTGGAGGCCGCCCGCGGCGACCGTGGCGTAGGCCTCGGCCATGTCCAGGGGGGTCGTCGGGTCCATGCCGAGGGTGAACGAGCCGTAGTCGTCGACGTTCCCGTTCTCCTCGGCGGCGACGACGCCGCCGGGGGAGTAGAAGGAGATGCCGGCGCGCTTCGCCGCGTCGTAGGCCTTGCTGGTGCCGACCATCTCCTGGAGCTGCACGAACCCGGTGTTCGAGGACCTGCCGAACAGGCTCCACAGGTTCAGGGGCGCCGAGGAGGAGATGGAGTTGTTGGGGCACCAGACGTTCCGGCCGCCCCGGGAGCAGGTGACGTCCGGATCGGCGTCGTTGCCCGCGGGGTACTGCGAGACGTACTTGGACGGGTTGGGGATCGTGGTCTTCAGCGGCCAGCCCTCTTCGAGGGCGGCGAGCAGGGTGAACATCTTGAACGTCGAGCCCGCCGGGTAGCCGGAGACCTCGCTGTTCCCCGACAGCAGCGGGATCGTGGTGTTCGGGTAGTTCGAGGGTTTCGAGTCGTCGCCGTCGGTCCTCGGGCCGTTGTCGGTCTGGTCGAGGCTGTAGATGCGGTTGACGGCCATGGCCCTGATGTGGCCGGTGCCCGGGGTGATGGTCACCGATCCGAGCGCTTCGGGGCTGTCCACGTCGACTTCGTCGGAGAGGCGCTCGGTGGCCTGGTTCTGGAGGTCGGCGTCGAGGGAGGTGACGATCTTGAAGCCGCCGCGCTTGAGCAGGGAGATGCGGTCGCGCTCGGTCTCGCCGAACAGCTCCTGGTCGCCCCACCAGGCCTTGAAGTAGTCGCAGAAGAAGCCCCAGTTGGCGGTCGCGACGTCGACGCACTCGCTGCGGACGGGCCGCGGGTTGAGGCCGAGGGGCTGCTCCTTGGCGGTGTCGGCCTGGTCCTGGGTGATGTAGCCGAGGGAGGCCATGCGGTCGAGGATCCAGTTGCGGCGCTCCACGATCTGGGTGTCGTCGCCCTCGCCGTCGAGGAGGCCGTCGGCGTAGGAGGGGAACTTCGGGAGCGAGGCCAGGGTGGCGGCCTCCCACAGCTCCAGTTCGCTCGGCGGCTTGTTGAAGTAGGAGTAGGAGCCGGCGTGGACGCCGTACGCCTGGTTGCCGAGGTAGATGACGTTCAGGTACCCCTCAAGGATCTCCTCTTTGGACATCGAGTCCTCGATCGCCATGGCGTACCGGGCTTCGCGGAGCTTGCGCTCGTACGTGTCCTCGGACGCGGCGATGACCTCGTCGATGGTTGAGGCCGAGTAGATCAGGGTATTGCGCACGTACTGCATGGTCAGCGTCGACGCGCCCTGCGAGTCGCCGCCCTGGTTCGCGACTGCGGCGCGGATGATGCCGGCCCAGTCGACGCCGTTGTGCTCGTAGAACTTCGAGTCCTCGGCGGCCAGCAATGCGTCGATCATGAGCGGGGACACTTCGTCGAGGGTCACCTCGCGGCGGTTCTCCTCGTAGAAGGAGGTGATCAGGGTCTCGCCATCAGATGCGTACACATAGGACGTCTGCGGGAGCGTGGGCTTCGTGAGCTCCGTCGGCAGCGACTCGAACGACTGGATGCCGTTCTCGGCGGCCATGCCGAACAGCCCCGCCAGGGGGAAGGCGGCCGCGGCCGCGAGGATTCCGGCGAGGACACCGCACACGAGCAGGGCTACGGCATCCCCGAGGGGACTGCGGTCGCGTTTCAAGGTCTCCACCGCCTCAGATTAGAACGGACGTCGGGAAGGGGCGGGGACTGCCGGGCACGTGTGCTGAGCACGGCCTCGGAACCCGTCGCAACGGCGCCCAGGAGTGGTACGCCGCGAACGCGGATCGAGGGTGCCCCCGTATTGGAATCGTTATTATCGCGAGTCGCATTCGCTTAGCGAACCGTAGGGGTGAAGCCGTCCCATGGAGTCCGATTTTCGTCTCGGAGAGTAGTCAAACACTTACAAGAGGTGTAGGGTCCGTTCTGACGGCGACGTTGTGTGATCGAGAGGTCACTCGACTGTAGTCGTCGGGGGGTATGAAGGGTAGATCTCACGGGGAGGTCATGCAGATGGGACTGCTGATCGACTGGACGACCAAGGCGCTATGTCAGGACGGCGATCCTGATGCCTTGTTCGTGCAAGGGGCGGAGCAGAACAATGCGAAGAAGGTATGCCGCGGCTGTCCGGTCCGGCTCGAATGCCTTGCCGACGCACTCGACAACCGCATCGAGTTCGGCGTGTGGGGCGGCATGACCGAAAGGGAACGGAGAGCACTGCTGCGCAAGCACTCGGACGTCCGCTCGTGGAGGGCGGTCTTCGAAGTCGCCCTCGATGAAGAGCAGCGCAGCGCCCGCAAGAGCAGCCGGCGCCGGATACCGGTGAACCTCAACTTCTGACCGGCAGGCCGCGCATCCGCGGCCCAGACAAGCTTTCGCGCCCGGACGGCCAGCCGTCCGGGCGCGTTCGGTTTTCCACAGCCTGTGGACAACGCCGTTCCGCGGATAACTCCGAGTGCACGCCCGCCGCGGCCGCGCCGAACGACCGCAGGTCCTCCAGGTCCACGACCTCCACTCCCAGCGACGGCAGCCACCGCTGCGGCACCTCCGGGCACGCCGCCGCGTACCGCGCCGCCACCCGCTCCTCCGCGGCCCGGCGCCGGGCCAGGTCCGCGTGCGTGCGCAGCACCGCCGCCACCGGGTCCTCCGGGTCGGCCTCCTCCAGCTGGGCCGCCGCCCCCAGCGCCCGCTCCGCCGACAGGTCCGCCGAGACCGGGGTCAGGCGGTTGAGGATCATCCCGTCGAGCGGCATCCGCTCCTCGGTGAGCCGCCGCGTGAAGTACACGGCCTCCCCGACCGCCGCGGGCTCAGGCGCCGCCACGACCAGGAACGACGTCTGGTCGTCCTGGAGCGCCCGGAACGTCGCCTCCGCCCGCTTGCGGAACCCGCCGAACGTGTCCTCCAGGCTCGCCGTGAACTCCGCGACGTCGGTGAGCAGGTGCCCGCCGAGGACCTTG
Source organism: Glycomyces artemisiae (assembly GCF_003002955.1). GTDB lineage: Bacteria > Actinomycetota > Actinomycetes > Mycobacteriales > Micromonosporaceae > Glycomyces > Glycomyces artemisiae. The sequence goes on along the minus strand of NZ_PVTJ01000004.1, from coordinate 346,939 downwards.
TTGAACACCCGCGTGAACACCGCGGCGCTGGCGCCCATGAGCGACAGCATCGAGCGGCGCGCGCCCGGCGTCGAGGCCGACAGCAGCCGGATGACCCGGCCGTCGAGGAGCCGGGCCAGGCGCGCGGGCGCGTCGAGGAAGTCGAGGGCCGAGCGCGACGGCGGCGTGTCGAGGACGATGAGGTCCCACCGGCCCGTCGCCCTCAGCTGGCCGAGCTTCTCCATCGCCATGTACTCCTGCGTGCCCGAGAACGTCGAGGACACCGCCTGGTAGAACGGGTTCGCGAAGATCTCCGCGGCCCGGTCCGCCGAGGTGTGCGAGGCCACGACCTCGTCGAACGTGCGCTTCATGTCGAGCATCATCGCGTCGAGCGACCCGTCGCGCACGCCCGCGACCGGCCGGGGCGTGTTGTCGAGCGCCTCCATGCCGAGCGACTGGGCCAGGCGCTTCGCCGGGTCGATCGTGAGCACCACGGCGCGCCGCCCGTGGACTTCGGCGGCCCGCAGCGCCAGCGAAGCGGCCGTGGTGGTCTTGCCGACGCCGCCCGAGCCGCAGCAGGCGATGACGTGCTTGCCCGCGTCGCCCAGGAGGGCGTCGACGTCGAGATCGGTGCTCATGCCTCGCCTCCGAGTGCGCGCGCCAGCTGGTAGAGGCCCGACAGGTCCACGCCCTCGGGCAGGAGCGGCAGCTCCTCGACCGGCCGCCCGAGTTGTTCGAGCCGGTCGCGGTAGGCGTCGACGGCGCGCAGCTCCTCGCGCGCCGACCCGTACTCGGCCATGAGCCCGGCCAGGAGCGCGGGCTCGGGGCTGATCCCGGCGCGGGCCAGGCCCGCTTCGAGCTCGTCTTCGGTGACCTCGCCGGACTTCGCGCCCGCGACCTTGTTCAGCACGATCCGGCCCACCGGCAGGTCCGCGGCCGCGAGCTCCTTGTACGCGTCGACGGTCTCCTGCACGGGCATCGCCGCGGGCGTCGTCACCAGGTGCACGTTCGTCAGCGACGAGTGCAGCATCCGCGCCACCGACCTGGAGTGCTTCCCGATCGGCCCGGTCTTCGCGAGCCGCCCCGATTCGACCGTGACGTTGAGGAACTTGACGATCCGGCCCGTCGGGGGCGCGTCGAGGACGACCGCGTCGTACGCCATCCGCCCCGACTCGGCCCGCGACACGGCCTCCTTGAGCTTCCCGGTGAGCAGGATGTCCCGCAGGCCCGGCGCGATGGTCGTCGCGAAGTCGATCGCCCCGAACTTCTGGAGCACCCGCCCGGCCGAACCGAGCCGGTAGAACAGGGCGAGGTAGTCCAGGAGCGCCTCGTCGGCGTCCACGGACTGCCCGAAGACCTCACCGCCGCCCGCGCCCGCCGCGAGGTGCCGCTCCTCGTACCCGAGTGACGCGGCCCCGAACAGCGGCGCGATGCCCTGCCTGCCCTCGACCTCCACGAGCAGGGCCCGCCTGCCGGGCCCGGCGAGGGAGAGCGCGAGCGCCGCGGCGACCGAGGTCTTCCCCGTGCCGCCCTTCCCGGTGACGATGTGCAGGCGCGGCACCGGGAGCGCAGAGGCAGTCATTCATCGGAGTCTAGTCATCCGGCGGCGATCCCGCAGATGAGCCATTGCGGGTCGCCTTCCTCGGCCACGAGCGTGAACGCCCAGGTCGCCGGGGACGCGCCGCCGTCGATGCCGATCTCGGCGGTCACGGTCGCAGCACCGACGGTGCGGCCGGTCTCATCGACCTCGCCCCATTCGAAGCCGCGGTCGGCGGCGTCGGCCATCGCGGCGACGGCCGAACCCAGGTCGCGGTCGGCCTTGTCGGTGCACAGCCAGGCGGCCGCGGCCTCGGCATCGCGGTCGTCCAGGAGCGCGCCGAGGAACGCCGAGACGGTGCGCTCGGGCGAGTCGGTGACGTCGCCGGACGCGTCGCCGATGAACAGGCGCGTGGCGCCGAAGACGAGCGCGGCGCAGAACAGGACGGCCGCCACGGCCGTCACGACGGTCCACAAGAGACCGGACTGCGGTTCGGGTGAAGGCGGCGGGCCGGTCGGCCTCGGCGGCGCGGGCTCCTGGCGCGGGACGCGGCCCGCGGACGTCGCCTCGGCGGCGCCGGACTGCGCCTTCGACGACGGTGCTCCCGACGGATGCGCCGCAGTGTCTGACGACATGGGGACTCCCTGGTTCACTGGTGCGGCACGGGGCCGCGGGACTCTTCGGGGAGGCGACGCACTCTGAGCGTAGCGGTGCGCCGCGGGCGAATCAAGACGCCGTACTGTGGGCGGCATGGAGAAATGGGAGTACCTCACGGCGCCGCTGCTGATCCACAACACGAAGATGATCCTCGATACGTTCGGGGACGACGGCTGGGAACTGGTGACGGTCCTGCCGGGCCAGAACTCGGAGCAGCTGGTGGCGTACTTCAAGCGCAAGAAGGAGCAGTAGTGGCCGACGTGGAAGCGGCGCTCGCGCGCCTGGGCCTGGAGCTGCCCGCGGTCGTGCCGCCGGTCGCGGCCTATCAGCCCGCGGTCCGCTCGGGGGACTACGTGTACACCTCGGGCCAGCTGCCGATGGTCGACGGCGCGCTCGCCGCGACCGGGAAGGTCGGCGCGGAGGTCGACCCGGAGGCCGCGTACGGCCTGGCGCGGATCTGCGCCCTGAACGCGCTCGCCGCGGTCGCCTCCGTGGCGCCGCTGGACGAGGTCGTGCAGATCGTGAAGGTCGTGGGCTTCGTGGCGTCGGCGCCGGAGTTCACCGGCCAGCCGAAGGTCGTCAACGGTGCCTCGGAGCTCCTCGGCGACGTGTTCGGCGAGGCCGGGACGCACGCGCGAAGCGCCGTGGGCGTGGCAGTGCTGCCCTTGGACGCGCCGGTCGAGGTCGAGCTGGTGGCCCGGCTCGCCCCGAGCGCGAAGACGGTGCTGGTCTAGGAACATCGACTCGTACCGGTCGGTCCCGCGCAGGGACCGACCGGTTCTTCGTTCATCAGGTGATGGACGGGAGCACGCGGGTCTCGACCTCGCCGAGGGCGATCGTGGTGCCGCGCGGGCCGGGCGCGGAGGCGGTGACCTTGACGACGTCGCCGTTCTCCAGGCGCCACTGGCCGGTGACGGCCTCGCCGGAGCCGTACATGAGGCCCGGCCGCAGGACCGCGCCGCCGGCGGTGAGCTGCGCGAGCTGCTGCGCGGGCGTCCAGCAGGCCTCCGCGAAGTCCGCGCCCGCAACAGCCACGCCGTTGACGTGGATGTCGAGGTGCAGGTCGAAGCCGTACCGGTCGGACTCCTTCAGGTAGGAGGCCATGTCGGGCGCGGGCTGCGGCGCGGCGGTGCGCGCGGCGCTCAGCGCCTCGATGGGCGTGATCCAGGCGCTCATCGACGTCGCGAAGGACTTGGAGGCGACGGGGCCGAGGCCGTCGGTCTCCAGCTCCTGGAAGTCGCGGGCGGTCCAGTCGTTGAGCAGGACCGCGCCGAACACGTAGTCCTCGAACTCGTCGGGGGACACCGGGCGGCCCAGCTCGGACTCGCCGCCGATGATGAACCCGACCTCGGCCTCGATGTCGAGCGCGCGGGTGGGGCCGAACACGGCCTGGCCGTCCTCGCCGAGGCGGTGCCCGGCGGGCCGCACGAGGTCCAGCCCGGAGGGGATGAGCGTCGACGGCCGGCCGTTGGAGGCGCGCGGGTAGACCCGGTCGGAGTCCTTGGCGCGCATGGTGAAGTCGACGTAGTCGGTGACCAGGAGCGGGGCGTGCATGACCGCCTCGCCGATCGGGGTCAGCCAGTTCGAGGCCACGTCCTGGAGGCTCGGCTCGGTCAGGGCCTCCTGGACCTGGGCCCGGACCTGCTTCCAGGCGGCCTTCCCGAGCGACAGGAGCCGGTTCAGCGCCGGGTCGCGCAGGGCGGTGCAGGCCGCGCAGGTCTGGCAGTCGCCCGACAGGACCGCCTTGTGCATGTCGAGGATGTGGTCGCCGATGCGCACGCCGATGCGCGGCAGGGTCTCGTCGGCGGTCGAGAAGACCCCGAACGGCAGATTGTGGATGTTGTAGGGACTCTCGTCGGCCCCGGGAACCCAGCACGTCGTCACTTGCTCGTCCTCCATCGGATCGGTGGTGAAGGACTAACGAGCGCGGACGCCCCGAGGTCACTCGGGACGGCGGTGGCGGCGCAGAACTGTGAACCAGCCCACCCACGCGGCGACGGCGACGGCCGCGAAGACCAGGCGCACCCCCGAGTCCATGTCGGAGCCGAGGAGCGCGGGGACGGCGAAGACCACGGCGATCCCGAGGAGCACGGAGCGGCCGAGGGCGCCGCGGAACAGGCCGGGGCCGTAGAGCTTGCTGCGCCAGGCCGGGTCGGCGGGGTCGGCGTCGACCCAGCGGCGGCGCACGCGGCGGGCCTCGGGCGGCATGACGTGGACGTTGTCCTCGACGGCCAGGCCCGGGTCGAGTTCGGCGGCGGCCCGGCGGGAGCGCTTCGCGAGGTCGTCCATGCCGAGGTCCTCGGCGATGGCGGCGAGGACCCGGTGGGTGCGCGGCTGGTCCGGGGCGATGTTGACGGCGTTCCACGCCGCGTCGAGCGCGGGCTGGGCCGCGCCGGCGCGGCGGGTGATGAGCGCGTAGTGGACGTGGTGGAGCCAGGAGGTGCGGTCCAGGTCGAGGAGCGACGCGGCGGCCTGCATGGCCTCGTCCTTGCGGCCCGCGTCGGCGAGCGCGTACCCGCGGGTGATCATGGCGCGGCGGTGGCCCGGGATCTGGGCGAGCGCGGCGCCCGCGTAGACCAGGGCCTCGTCGGGGTCGTTGTCGGCGAGGGCGCACGCGGCGGCCATGGCGTTCGCGTCCGGGCTGAGGGGGTCGAGGCGCAGGGCCGCGTCCGCTTCGGCGCGCGCGTCGGGCACCTGGCCGAGCTCATAGAGCAGCTCGGCGCTCTGGAGGTGCTCGGCGACCGTGCGCTTGGGGTCTGCGTCCATGGGTCTACTCCCGGACAGGTCTCAGGGCTGGTACAGCAACGCTACCGCGGTCGCCGCGACGCCCTCGCCGCGTCCGGTGAAGCCCAGGCCGTCGGTGGTGGTCGCGGAGAGCCTGACGGGGGCGCCGACGGCGGCGGCCATGGCGGCCTCGGCCTCGGCGCGGCGGGACCCGATGCGGGGGCGGTTGCCCACGACCTGGACGGAGACGTTGCCGATGGCCCATCCGGCGTCGCGGACGCGGCGGGCGGTCTCGGCGAGGAGCGCGGCGCCCGAGGCGCCGGCCCATTCGGGGCGGTCGGTGCCGTAGTTGGACCCGAGGTCCCCGAGTCCGGCGGCGGAGAGCAGCGCGTCGCAGGCCGCGTGGGCGGCGGCGTCGCCGTCGGAGTGCCCGGCCAGCCCGGCCTCGCCGGGCCATTCGAGGCAGGCGAGGCGACAGGGCTGGCCATGGTCGAACCGGTGCACGTCGGTGCCGTGCCCGATGACGTAGGGCGTATTGGGACTGGTCACGGTGCGGTCTGCTGGCGGTGCCGGCCTACTTGACCGGGGCCTCCTGGAGCAGGACCTTGTCGAGGATGTTGTCGGCCTCGTCCTTGACGCAGTCCTCGGCGAGGGCGATCTCGCCGGTGAGGATCTCGCGCGCCTTGGAGAGCATCCGCTTCTCCCCGGCCGAGAGGCCGCGCTCGCGGTCGCGCCGCCACAGGTCGCGGACGACCTCGGCGATCTTCAGCGGTGAACCGGAGGCCAGCTTCTCGACGTTCGCCTTGTAGCGCCGCGACCAGTTGGTGGGTTCCTCGGTGTGGGGGGCGCGCAGCACCTCGAAGACCTCTTCGAGGCCTTCCGCGCCGACGACTTCCCGGACGCCGACGAGCTCGACGTTCTTGGCTGGAACCTTGACCGTGAGGTCACCCTGCTCGACGCGCAGCACGAGGTATTCCTGTTCGATACCACCGATGGTGCGAGTCTCTACAGCTTCAACGAGTGCGGCCCCGTGGTGGGGGTAGACAACGGTCTCGCCGACACTAAAACCCATAGGATCGAAACCCCTTTCGCTGTGTCCAGCTTAACACGGCGGTCGGGGTTTTCCCGACATCGGATCGCCACGAATTCCCTGGTCAATTGGTATGTGACTGATTACTCTACGGCACCTTGGGCTTTCGCGCGGCCGACGGTTGGGGCGAATGAGGCCCAGGTCGCTCCGGCGTGCGCGGCGCCGCCCCGGGCGTGCGCGGTGCGGACCGGTGTTCGCAGGAGTGGACGAAGCGTAACCGTCCGGGACGGGCCGGGCGGGGCCGGGCGCTCACCGATGCCGCAGGGCCGCAACGGGACCGGACGGTGCGTGAGACGTGCGTTCCACCGCCGCACCGGCCCGGGCGAGAGGTGAGAGCGAGTCGTCTACGCTGTCGTCAGCATTCCTGTCGGAACTCGGAGAGGACCAGCAGTGGCCAAGGGGATCAGGACGGCGATCACGGCCCGCCGCGCGGCCGCCATCGCGATCGCGGGCGCCGCGGCCGCGGCGCTGTCGGCGTGCGGCGCGGGTCAGGAGACCCAGACCGACCTGAAGGTGAGCGCGATCGCCGGGGTGAACGTCGACGAGGGCGACCTCGCGCTGCGCGACCTCCAGGTCGAGTTCGACTCCGCCGAGGGCTACGCCGCGGGCGACACCGCCGCGCTGCGCGTGTGGATCGGCAACGAGGGCGAGGAGGAGGTCAGCCTCGTCGGCGTCGAGACCGAGGCCGGCACCGTCACCTTCGTGAGCCCGGCCGCGCAGGCCGCCGAGGAGGCCGAAGAGGCCGCCGCGTCCGACGAGCCGAGCAGCCCCGCCGAGGGCGAGTCGTCCCCCGAGGGCGCGGAGAGCTCCGCCCCCGCTGTTGAAGAGGACCCCTTCGAGGGCGAGACGACCTTCGACATCCCGATCGCCGTCGGCGACTACGAGCGCCTCGACGAGGGCGTCGAGGGCGGCGACTACCTCCTCATCGAGGACCTCGCGACCGAGCTGAAGTCCGGCGACACGATCGAGGTCGTGTTCCTGTTCTCCAACGGCCAGGAAGTGGCCGCGCAGCTCCCCGTCGGCCAGGCCCTCGAACCCGACGAGCGCGAGTACTACGAGCCCGCCGAGGAAGCCGAAGGCCACTGAGGCCCAGGCGCACAGCAGCTTCGTTTCCGGGGCCCGGTCCGCGAGGACCGGGCCCCGTCCGCGTCACCGCTGGAGCGGCCAGCGCCGGTCCACCGCCTCCTCCCGCCCCTTGCGCTTGAAGTACGCCTCCAGGCTCGCGGCGTCCTCGGCGTGCCAGCGGACCTGCGAGGCGTGGAGGTCCTGCGGGGTGAGGTCGCCGACCTCCGGGTAGAGCGCGCCGATCGCGCGGGCGAGCGCCACCGTCGCCTCCGCGTCCCCGGCCGCGGAGTGGGCGCCGTCGTGGACGACCCCGTACTGGAGGGCCGTCGCCCCGAGAGTGCGCTTGCCGCGCCGGTACTTGTCGACGCGCTTGTCGAGCACCGACGGGTCGATGACGGCGAGGCGCTCCCAGGCGGGCTGGTCGAGGCCGTGGCGCTCCAGCTCGTACGACAGGAGCGTGCAGTCGAACCCGGCGCGGAACGCCACGACGGGCGTCCCGGTGTCGGCCGCGGCGCGCAGCGCGGCGGCGACTTCGGCGAGGGCCTCGGCCGGGGGCCGGCCCGCCGCGCGGACCTGCTCGTCGGTGATGCCGTGGACGCGGGTGGCGCCCGGGGGGATCGGGACGCCGGGGTCGATCAGCCACGTGGTGCTCCCGGTCCCGGTGACCAGGGCGGCCTGGACGATCCGGTCCTGCTCGACGCTGACGCCCGTCGTCTCGGTGTCGAACCCCAGCAGGGGCCCCTCAAACCATCGCTCGCTCATGCGAACACCGTAGCGGGCGGCACCGACAATCCCCTATATGCTCTCCGGGCGCGGTACAACCCCGGCGTACCGCACGTAACCCCCGCGAAAAGGAGCTATACGACTCAATGGACTTCCTCGATCCCGTGACGGACGCCGTCCAGACCTGGTCCGACGGACTCACCGCCCGCTACGGCGACGCGGTCGCCGACGTCGGCGCCGTGGTCTGGGGGCCCCTGCTGGTCTTCACGCTGTTCGGCGTCGGCCTGATCTTCACCATCCAGCTCAAGGGCGTCCAGTTCCGGCGCCTCGGCTACGCCCTGTGGCTCGCCCTGTTCAAGCGCAAGGAGAACGCCGGCTCCGAAGGGGACCTGAGCCACTACCAGGCCCTGTCGGTGGCCCTCGCCGCCACGGTCGGCGTCGGGAACATCGGCGGCGTCGGCGCGGCCATCGCGATCGGCGGGCCCGGCGCCCTGTTCTGGATGTGGGTCACCGGGTTCCTGGGGATGGCCACGAAGTACTCCGAGGCGCTCCTGGGCGTCAAGTTCCGCACCGTCAACAAGCACGGCGAGCAGTCCGGCGGCCCGCAGCGGTACCTCTCGGACGGCATCCCCGGGCCCATCGGGAAGGTCCTCGCGTTCCTGTTCGCGCTGTTCGGCGTCGTCGCGTCCTTCGGCATCGGCAACGCCGTCCAGTCGGGGAACGTCACCAGCGCCCTCGACGCGCAGCTGCCCGCCGACTCGTGGTGGACGCCGCAGCTGACGGGCCTGGTCATCTTCGTGCTCGTCGGCGTGACGATCCTCGGCGGCATCAAGTGGATCGGGCACGTCGCCGCGGCCCTGGTGCCGTTCATGATCGTGTTCTACGTGGCCGGGGCGCTCGCGGTCCTCGCGTTCAACTGGGACGCCCTCGGCACGGCCATCGCCACCATCTTCGAGCAGGCGTTCACCGGCGGCGCGGCCGTCGGCGGGTTCACCGGCTCGGCGATCATGCTGACCATCCAGATCGGGTTCGCGCGCGGCATCTTCTCGAACGAGTCGGGCCTGGGCACGGGCGGGTTCGCCGCGGCCGCCGCGAAGACCGACCAGCCCGTGCGCCAGGCGATGGTGTCGATGACGCAGACGTTCATCGACACGATCATCGTCGTCACCATGACCGGCCTGGTCATCGTCGTCACCGGCGTCCTCGGCACCGTCGACGCCGACGGGGAGCTCGTGACCTCCTCGGCGCTGACGCGCCTCGCGTTCGAGGAGGGCCTCGGCGGGCCCGGCACGACCGGCGGCGCGATCGGCGGGTTCATCGTCGCGGTCGGCCTGGCGACGTTCGCGTTCTCCACGATCATCGGCTGGTCCTACTACGGCGAGAAGTGCCTGGAGCGGTACACCGGCCGGGCGCTCATCCTGCCCTACCGGATCGTGTACGTCCTCGTGTCCTACCTCGGCGCGGTCACCAGCCTCGACCTGCTGTGGGGCCTGTCGGACATCGCGAACGGGCTCATGGCCCTGCCCAACCTCATCGGCCTGATGATGCTGACGCCGCTGGTGTACCGGGAGACCCGCGAGTTCTTCTCGCGCCCCGACTGGCGGATGCTGCCCTCCGACGCGGTCGCCGACGCCGCCGAGCCTTCGAACAGGACGGTCCCGGCGCCCGCACGGGACTGACGGACCCCGCCGCTACCGTTGCGGCATGGCGGAGGAGCAGCGGCGCCCCGGCGGCGCCCCTCGAAGCGACGGCGTGCCGGGCACGGTCCTTGAGGCGGTGCTCGAACGCGTCACGTACGCGAACGAGGAGACCGGCTACACGATCGCGCGCGCCAGCCCCGCCCGCGGCGGCCCCGACCTCGTCACGGTGGTGGGGCCGCTGCTGGGCGCGCAGGTCGGCGAGTCCCTGTCGCTGACCGGCCGCTGGTCCAGCCACCCCAAGTACGGCCGCCAGTTCGACGTCTGGTCCTACCGGACCGTGCTGCCCGCCACCGTCCAGGGCATCGAGCGGTACCTCGGGTCCGGGCTCGTCAAGGGCGTCGGCCCCAAGACCGCCGCGAAGATCGTCGCCCACTTCGGGACCGCGACCCTCGACGTCATCGACGCCGACCCCGGCCGCCTCATCGAGGTCCCGGGCCTGGGCCCCAAGCGCACCAAGGCGATCGGCGCGGCCTGGGAGGAGCAGCGGGCCATCAAGGAGGTCATGGTGTTCCTCCAGTCGGTCGACGTGTCCACCTCCCTCGCCGTGCGCGTCTACAAGCAGTACGGGGACGCGTCGATCGGCGTGGTCAAGAACGAGCCGTACCGGCTCGCGAACGAGGTGTGGGGCATCGGGTTCAAGACCGCCGACGCGATCGCCCGCGCCGTCGGCGTCCCCGAGGACTCCCCCGAGCGGATCAAAGCGGCCCTCCAGTACACGCTGTCGCAGGCCTCCGACGGCGGCCACTGCTTCCTGCCCGCCCCGAACCTCGTCGCCGACACCGCGGAGCTCCTCGCGCTCCCCGCGCGCCTCGTCGCCGCCGCACTCGCGGAGCTCGCGGAGGCGGGGGAGCGGGTGATCGCCGAGGACGTGCCCGTCGGCGACGCCACCGTGCCCGCCCGGTACCTCGCGCCGTTCTTCCACGCCGAGCGCGGCCTCGCCGCGGGGCTCCTCGCGCTCCTGCGCACCAGCGAGGACCGGCTCGGCGTCTTCGGCGGCGTCGACTGGGACAAGGCGTTCGCGTGGCTGCGGCGCCGCACCGACGCCGAACTCGCCCCCGAGCAGGCCGAGGCGGTGCGCCTCGCGCTCACCGAGCGGGTCGCGGTCCTCACCGGCGGGCCCGGCTGCGGGAAGTCGTTCACCGTCTCCTCGATCGTCGCCCTCGCCCGGGCCAAGGGCGCCAAGGTGATGCTCGCGGCCCCCACCGGCCGCGCCGCGAAGCGCCTCGCCGAGCTCACCGGGTTCGAGGCCCGCACCCTGCACCGGATGCTCGAACTGCGGCCCGGCGGCGACGCCGCCTACGACCGCGACAACCCCCTCGACGTCGACCTCCTCGTCGTCGACGAGTCCTCGATGCTCGACACGGTCCTCGCGAACAAGCTCGTCAAGGCCGTCCCGCCCGGCGCGCACCTGCTGCTCGTCGGCGACGTCGACCAGCTGCCGTCCGTCGGCGCCGGGGAGGTCCTGCGCGACCTCCTCGCCGCCGACACGATCCCCCGCGTGCGCCTCACCCGGATCTTCCGACAGGCCGCCGAATCGGGCGTGGTCGCCAACGCCCACAAGGTCAACCGCGGCCAGTTCCCCGAACTCGACGGCTACCCCGACTTCTTCTGGTTCACGTGCGACGACAACGACCTGGTCGCCGACCGCGTCGTCGAGATCGTCTCCCGCCGCATCCCCGCCCGCTTCGGACTCCACCCCGTCCGCGACGTCCAGGTCCTCACCCCCATGCACCGCGGCGGCCCCGGCGCCGGGAACCTCAACGCCCGCCTCCAGGAGGCCCTCACGCCCGCCCGCGACGGCCTGCCCGAACGCCGCCACGGCGGCCGCGTCTTCCGCACCGGCGACAAGGTCGTGCAGATCCGCAACGACTACCAGAAGGGGAAGGCCGGGGTGTTCAACGGCACCGTCGGCATCGTCCAGGGCATCGACACCGTCGCTCAAACCCTCACTGTCCGCACCGACGAGGACGAGGACGTCGACTACGAGTTCACCGAGCTCGACGAGCTCCAGCACGCGTACGCGCTCACCGTCCACCGCTCGCAGGGCTCGGAGTACCCCGCGGTCGTCGTGCCCGTCACCACCAGCGCCTGGACGATGCTCCAGCGCAACCTCGTGTACACGGCCATCACCCGCGCGAAACGCCTCGTCGTCCTCGTCGGCTCGAAGCAGGCCCTCGCGGTCGCCGTGCGCACCGCCGGGAGCGGGAAGCGCCACACCGGGCTCACGCACCGGCTCGCCGCCCAGGACCCGCGCTAGTCCTCCTGCGGCGCCTCGACGCGCCGGACCGGGTTCTCGATCTGCTCGATGGGCTTCTCGCCGTTCGCGGTCGGGTACACCACCCAGAACTCGGAGCGCTCGTCCTTCTTGTACGCGCGCTGCGTGATCACCACCATGAGCGCGACCAGGCCCCCGCCCACCACGAACAGGGCGAGGGCGACCAGGTCGGAGACGTCCATCGGATCAGCGGTAGTTCGTGAACTGGAGCGCGACGTCGAGGTCCTTGCCCTTCAGGAGCGCGATGACCTCCTGGAGGTCGTCCCGCTTCTTCCCGGTGACCCGCAGCTTGTCGCCCTGCACCTGCGGCTTCACGCCCTTCGGGCCCTCGTCGCGGATGATCTTCCCGATCTTCTTCGCGTCCTCGGTCGAGATGCCCTGCTTGAACGCGACGTCGATCTTCGTCTCCTTGCCCGACTGGCGCGGGTCCCCCGCGTCCAGGGCCTTCAAGGAGATGCCCCGCTTGATGAGCTTCTCCTTCAGCACGTCCAGGGCCGCCTTCGCGCGGTCCTCGGTCTCGGCGGAGATCACCGCCGCCTCCTCGCCGGAGCGCTCCACCGCCGCGCCGGTCCCGCGGAAGTCGAACCGGGTCCCCAGCTCCCGCTGGGTCTGGTTGATCGCGTTGTCGAGCTCCGCGAGATCGATCTCGGAGACGATGTCGAACGAGGCGTCGGCCATGGCGTCCGGTCCTTCCAGTGTCGTAGGCGGCTCAGCATCGGCGCTGCGGCGGCCGCGGGCGCGGCGGCGCGCGCCGCGCAAGGGGCGCGACCGCCAAGCTTAGTCCCGCACCGCCGCACAGGGCGACCGCGCCCGCGGCCGCCGCAGTGAACGCCGTCTCAACCGAGGAGAACCCGCTTGCGGACCCGCCGGGAGGGGACGCTATTCTTGCTCTCGCTACACGCCACGGCAGGTTACCCAAGTGGCCAAAGGGAGCTGACTGTAAATCAGCCGTCATCGACTTCGCAGGTTCGAATCCTGCACCTGCCACCGACAAGGCCCGCATCGCTCGATGCGGGCCTTACACGTTCCCGCCGAACCGGATCGTAGATCCTATTTCCTATAGGATCTACGATCCCGCGGCGTCGGCGCGGACCTCGGCCACCGCCCGCGGCAGCCACGCCGCCGTCTCCCAGCCGCCCTCCGGACGCACCTGCGCCCGCAACTGCCCGCCGACCGCCTCGACGCGCTCACGCAGCCCCACCAGGCCCAGGCCGCCGCCCGACTCCGCCAGGGGCTCGCGGCCGAGGCGGGACCGCGCCGCCCGGCCGTCGTCCCGCACCGACACCTCCACACCCTGCCCGCCCGCAGCGGCCACCACGACCCGCACCCGCGTCGCCCCCCGCGCGTGCTTGCGCACGTTCGTCAGCGCCTCCCGCACCACCCGGTGCGCCGTCGCCGCGATCTCCGGCGCCACCGCGCCCGCCAGCTCCGGCGAGATGAAGCACGACGCGTCCATCCCCTCCCTCGTGAACCGGTCCACCAGGTCCTCGATCTGCGAGAGGTCCCCCAGCGGGTTCACGCCCCCCGCGGCGTCGTCGTCGCGCAGCATCCGCACCATCCGCCGCATCGACGCCAGCGCCGCCAATCCCGCCTCCTCGATGTCCGCGAACGACTTCAGCGGATCGGTCGCCGCCACCTGCCCCGCCTGCGCGAGGACCACCATGCCCGTGACGTGATGCGCCACGAAGTCGTGCATCTCCCGCGCCAGCTCCAGCCGCTCGGCCCGGCGCACCTCCTCCTGCGTCTCGCGCCGCAGCTTGTCCATCGACCGCAGGTACGCGCCGAACCCGATGACGCTGAGCATCGCCATGAGGATCAGCGCCGTCCCGCCCACCGCCGCGCCCTCGATGACGAACAGGCGCGACCCGATCGTCATCACCGCGGCGCCCGTCGCGAACGCCACCCACCGCCCCGGCGCGGCGTCCCAGTGGCGCACCGCGAACAGCATCAGCAGACCCAGGGAGAGCAGCTCCGCGGTCCCCACGCCGCGCACCTCCCCCTGGTCGTACACCGCGTCGAGACCCGTCGCGGCCAGCGACGCGAGCGCCGCCGCCGCGATCCACCGCTTGCGGCCCGGCCGGTAGTACGTGTACACGCCGATCGCGAACAGCGCCGTCGCCATCTGCACCCACGACACCCACGACACGTACGGCGGCCGCTCATCCGGCAGGCTCGACATCGACTCCGCGAGGAGCACCAGCAGCAGGCCTGAGACGATGCCGATCTTCAGCAGCCGCATCACGAGCCGGTTGAAGCGGCCGCCCGCGGCCGCCCTGGGAGCGTTCATGGGCTCGAAGGTAACCCGGATACAGGCGTCCTCGGTCGAACGGCCGACCCGCGCCGCCCGAAACCCGTCGCCGAGCCGAAGCGGCGGGGGCCCGTCCGGGACGAGGCTTGCTGCATGAACGGAATCCTGGCAATCGGCACCGCCCTGGGCCTCGTGCTCACCGCGGTCTTCCTCATCGCGGGCACCGCCGCGCCCTTCCTGACCGAGCCCCGCAAGGCCCGCCGATGAGGCCCCCCATGCTCAGCGCCCGCGCCCTCGTCAAGCACTTCGGCACCGCCCCGGCCCTCGACGGCGTCGACTTCGCCGTCGCACCAGGCGAATCGGTCGCCGTCACCGGGCCCTCCGGGTCCGGGAAGTCCACGCTCCTGCACTGCCTCGCCGGGATCATGCGGCCCGATTCCGGAGAGGTGCGCCTGTTCGACGAGCGCATCGACACCCTCTCCGAGCGGTCCCGCAGCCACCTGCGGCGCACCAGGTTCGCGTTCCTGTTCCAGTTCGGGCAGCTCCTGCCGGAACTGCCCGCCGAAGAGAACGTCGCCCTGCCGCTCATGCTCGACGGCACGCCGCGCAAGGCCGCGCTCGGACCCGCCCGCGAGCAGCTGCGGCGGCTCGGCCTCGAAGGCAAGGAGGGTCGCCGCCCCGGCGAGCTGTCCGGCGGCGAGGCCCAGCGGGTCGCGCTGGCGCGGGCGCTCGTGATCCGCCCGGCCGTCGTGTTCGCCGACGAGCCGACCGGCGCGCTCGACCGGACCACCGGCGACCAGGTGATGGGCGTGCTCCTCGACACGGTCAAGGACCTCGACGCGGCGCTGGTGGTCGTCACGCACGACCCGCGCATCGCCGCGCGGTGCACGCGCACGATCGAGATCCGGGACGGCCGCCTGGGAGGCGTGCCGCGGGCGGGCAAGGGCTTCGACGGCTTCGGCGGCGACGCCGCCGGGCAGCGCCCCGTGATCGCGGGCGACGGCCGCTTCGGGCCCGAGCCGGTCGCGGAGGTGTGGCGATGACGGCGCTGGCCTGGCGCCTGACCCGGCTGGGCGGGCGCAGCGCGCTGCTGAGCACGGGCCTGACGGCGCTCGCCGTCGCTGTGGCGACGCTGCTGCTCCAGTTCGCGGTGGCGGGGAACTTCGCGTTCGACGCCCGCGCGGACCGCACGTCGTGGCGCGCCGCGCCCGAGGCCGACGGCGGGGACGTGCTGCTCGCGACGGCCGCCGACCACTACGGCGGGGACTCGATCACCCGCGTGGACCTCGCCGCGCTCGACGGCGACGCGCCCGCGCCGCCCGGCATGGACGCGTTCCCGGCGGTCGGCGAGGTGTGGCTGTCCCCGGCCGCGGCCGACCTCCTCGACGGCGTGCCGGACTCGGACTTCCTGGCGCGCTACGGCGACGTGGAGGTCGCGGGCGAGCTGGGGCCGGAGGCGCTCGCGCACCCGAACGAGCTGGTCGCTGTCGTGGGGCGCAGCGCCGACGACCCGGTGATGGCCGCGGAGCGGTTCAGCGCCGACGGGGTCTCGCCGCGCGCGGTCGACGGGTTCGGCGGTGGGCAGCCGGACTCGGTATACGGGTTCTACCTGATCCTCATGGTGCTCGCGGCGATCCTCATGGCCGTCCCGGCGGCGGTGTTCGGTGCCGCGGCGGCCCGGCTGACGGTGTCGCGCCGCGACGAGCGGCTCGCGACGCTGCGGCTCATCGGTGCGACCCCGGGCCAGGTGATGCGGTTGACGCTCATCGAGACGGTGCTCGCGGCGGTCGCCGGATCGATCGCGGGCTCGATCCTGTGGATGCTCGTGACGCCCCTCGTCGCGCTCATCCCCATCGACGGCGGCCGCTGGTTCACCGCCGACCTGTGGGCCGGCGCGCCGTGGATCGCGGTCGTCGCCCTCGCGGTCCCGGTCCTCGTCGCCGCCTCGGCCCTCCTCGGCCTCCGCAGCGTCGTCATCAGCCCCCTGGGCGTGGTCCGCCGCGTCAAACCCAAAGGCCTCAAGGCGATCCGAGTCCTGATCTTCGCGGGCCTGGCAGCCATGTTCATGATCGCGACGCAACTGGTCAGCGGCAGCATGATCGCAGTGGCAATCCTCATAGTCCTCTTCGCCGCGACCCTCGCCGCAGTGAACCTCATCGGCCCCTGGCTGGTCCAGCGCCTCGGCCGCATCCTCGCCCGCACCGCCCGCGGCCCCGCTCGCCTCCTGGCGGCGCGGCGCCTCGCCGAGGACCCGAAGGCCGCCTGGCGCACCGTCTCGGGTGTCGCCATCGCGGGCTTCGTCGCCGGATCGGTCGCCCTCTTCCCGATGCTCGTGACCGACACCGGCGCCCAGGCCACCGAGTCCGTCGCCGCCCTGGTCCCCGCAGCCGACGCCGAAGCGCTCGCCGCGACCCTCGCGGCCGACCTCGGCGACCGGGGCGACGTCGCGGTCGCCGACAGCAGCGGCTACCTCACCGCCGGCCCCGGTTCGGCCGTCATCGAGGCGACCACCTCGGGCGCCGACCTCGAAGCGGTGCGCAGCACCATGACCGCGGTCCTCCCCGGCGATCCGCCACAGCGGGAGATCGACTCCAGCATCATGTCGAACCGCCTGGTCAACTCGGTCCGCACCGGCGTGACCGTGGTCCTCGCGGTGGTCTTCCTGACCGCGGCCGTCTCGACTGCGATCAACGCCATCGGCTCGGTTCTCGACCGCCGCCGCACCTACCGCCTCCTCCACCTCGCCGGGACTCCCCAACAGGTCCTCGACCAGGCGCGCCGCCAGGAGACCCTGCTCCCGCTCGCCTTCCTCGGCGGCGCATCGGTCCTCACCGGCATGCTCCTGACCGCCCCGGTCATCGGCGCCATGGGCTTCGACGCGAGCGGCGCCCTGATCCTCGGCGGCACCCTCGCCGCCGGGACCGCATCGGTGATCGCCGCCGGGGCCCTGGCCCGGCCGCTGCTGCGGTCGGTCATGCGGGATGTGAGCCCGCGGCCCGATTGATCCGGCCCGTGACGGGTGCGAGGGCCGGTGGTCGGTTGCCGGTTGTTTGGTGCGGGCGCATCGGCTGGGTGCCGGTGCGCCCGCGATTCGTACCTCGCGAGGTGGTGTTCCGGTAGGAGCCGCGAGCGGATGCACCCGCTCGCGGTCTTCGGGGGCGGCCCCCGGGGATTCCCACATTCACCGCCAGTCCTACCGGAACCAGCTCCACCTGCCTCCTCTCCACCACCACCAGAGACAGGTGTTTTTGCTATCCACAATCACATGCCGGGAAAGTCTTGCCAAGGTTTGATTTTCCGGTTGTGGATAACTTTTGTCTGTGCTGGTGGCGGGGGTTTTGGGGTGGATGTGCCTACTAATGCCTTCTGGTCGGGGGAGATTGGGGCGGGCGCGGCGGGCATGCGGGTGGGGCGGCGGGGTACAACTGATGGGGTGAGGGTTAGGTTCGCCTAACCATGCTTCTCCAGGCGGGGCCGGTGTTGCGGCTCGGGGGTCCTGCCGCATGGAGTCGTTGAGCCGCTTGACCGAAGGAGCCCGAATGGCTGAACGTCGTGAGCGCAGGAGCCCCATCCTCAGGGCCGCCGAAGTGGTGCGGACCGAGCGGGTCACGCCGCACATGATCCGCGTGGTCCTCGGCGGCGAGGGCCTCGCGGACTTCCAGTGCGGCGACTTCACCGACCACTACCTGAAACTCCAGTTCCCGATCGAGGGCGTCGACTACCCCGAGCCCTTCGACCTCGCCAAGGTCCGCGAGGAGCTCCCGCCCGAGCAGTGGCCCGTCACCCGCACGTACACCGTGCGCCGCTGGGACCCCGCCGCCCGCGAGCTGTGGATCGACTTCGTCTACCACGGCGACGAGGGCGTCGCCGGCCCCTGGGCCGCCAACGCCCGCCCCGGCTCGCTCCTGCGCTTCGCCGGACCCGGCGGCGCCTACGCGCCCGCCCCCGCCGCCGACTGGCACCTCCTCGCCGGAGACGCCAGCGCCCTCCCCGCGATCGCCGCCGCCGTCGAGAGCCTCGCCCCCGGGGCGCGGGCCCACGTGTTCCTCGAAGTCGACGGACCCGACGAGGAGCAGCAGCTCAAGTCCGTCGGGGACGTGACCGTGACCTGGCTGCACCGCGGCTCGGAGACCTTGGGGCGCAAGCTGGTCGACGCGGTCCGCGGGTTCGAGTTCCCGGCCGGGGACGTGGACGCGTTCGTCCACGGCGAGGCCGGGTTCGTCCGCGAGATCCGCCGCTACCTGCGGTTCGACCGGGAGCTGCCGCGCGAGCGGATGTCGGTCTCGGGGTACTGGCGCGCCGGGCACGACGAGGACGGGTGGCGGTCGTCGAAGCGGGAGTGGAACGCCGTCGACGAGGCCGACGAGGCCAAGGCCGCCAGCCGGCGAGGTTAGGCGCCCCGGCCGGAGCGGCGCCGGAGCGGTCCCGCATCGGAGCCGCAGCGCGCCGGAGTCCCTCAAGCGCTCAGCCGCTCAGTCGGTTCCCTCGGATTCCGTCTCGGTTCCCGCGTCCGTGTAGCTGTCGGGGTTCGCCGCGTCGCTCTTGACCCATTCGGGGTTCGCGGCCATCCACGCGTCGAGAGTGTCGTCCTGGAGCGCCTGCCACAGGGACGCCGCCGCCTCCGCTTCGACGCCTTCGTGGATGACTTCGACGTCCCCCAGTTCGGTGCCCTGCTCGGAGCTGGCCGGGACGCGGATCGTCGTCATGGTGCTCGGGTCGATGTTCCGCAGGTTCACCGCGAGGTCGGTGACCGTGACACCCTCGGGGAGGTCGAGGGTCACCTTGTCGCCGAAGCCTTCGAGGAGTTCGGTGAGCTTCGCGGGGTCCTGGAGGAAGCCCTGCTCCTTCGCGCGCTCCAGCAGCGACTTGATGGCCTGCTGCTGGAAGTTCTGCCGCGCGTAGTCGCCGTAGAGGTTCAGGTCGTAGTCGATCGTGTCGTAGAACTGGTACCGCTGGCGCACCAGGTCGAGGGCCGCCTCCTTGTCATAGTCGTGGCAGCCCTCCTCGAAGACGCGGTCGGTGTGGTGGGACTGGAAGGTCTTCCACGTGCAGATCTCGACGGTGCCGACCAGGTCGACCATGTCGACGAACCCGTTGAAGTCCGCGGTGGCGCCCATGTGGAACTGGACGCCGGTGAGGTCGTGGACCGTCTGGACGACGTTGGCGCGCGTGACGTCCCAGTCGTCGGAGATCGACGCGGCGTGGTTGAGCTTGTTCTGGCACGGGTTGTCGCCCCAGTCGGGGCCGCAGTCGGGGATGTCGACGAGGAGGTCGCGCGGGAGGGACACCATGGTGGCCTGGGTGAGGTCGCCGTTGATGTGGACGATGATCATGGTGTCGGAGCGGGTGGAGCCGCCCTGCTTGTCGGTGCCGAGGACGAGGATGTTGAGGGGCCCCTCGATGTTCTCCACGTCCATCTCGGCGCGGTTGTCGCCGAGGATGTCCTCGTGCTCGATGGTGTTGTTCGCCCGGTTCAGTGCGTACTGCGCGACCCCGGCGGTCGCGCCGGCGACGACCATCGTCAAGCCGCCCGCGTACATCAGGAAATGGGCCCACCAGGGCGCGCCGCTCTTGCCGGCCATGCGTCTCCAAGCGTCGTCGGAACCGTTCCGACCATAGAGACGCCGCGGACGCGCCCCGGCGTTGCCCTCAGTCGGTGGTCGACTCGGAGGCGCCGTCGCCCGCGGGCTCGTCGGTCGCCGGGCCGGTGTTGCTTCCGGTCTGCTTGACCCATTCGGGGTACTGGGCGATCCACTCGGTCATGGTGTCGTTCTGGAGGGCCTCCCAGAGCGCGTCGGCGGCGATCTGCTGCTCGCCTTCGGCGATGACCTCGGAGGAGCCGACCTCGGTCTCCTGGGACGTCGCGGGGACGCGGATGGAGGTGATGTCCTCGGGGTTGAGGTCGCGGAGGTTGAGGGCGAGGTCGATCGTGGAGAGCCCGTCGGGCATGTCCATCGTCAGCTTGCCTTCGAGGCCGTCGAGGACCTGGGTGAGGCGGGTCGGGTCGGAGGCGTAGCCGTCGGCCTTGAGCTCCTTGATGAGCGACTTGATGGCCTGCTGCTGCATGGCCTGGCGGCCGTAGTCGCCCCACAGGCCGGACTCGTAGTCCTCGGGGTCGTCCCAGGGGTAGCGCTGGCGGATGAGGTCGAGCGCTTCCTCTTTGTTGTAGTAGTTGCAGCCCTCGGGGAAGACGCGCTTGTCGCCGTGGATGGACTGGATCTCGTGCCAGGGGCACAGCTCGATCTCCTCGACGAGGTCGACGAGGTCCATGAAGCCGTTGAAGTCGACGGTGGCTCCCATGTGGAACTCGACGCCGGTGAGGTCGTAGATGGTCTGCACGACGTTGGCGCGCGTGACGTCCCAGTCGTCGGAGATCGACGCGGCGTGGTTGAGCTTCTGCTGGCAGGGGTTGTTGCCCCAGTCGGGGCCGCAGTCGGGGATGCTGACGTAGAGGTCGCGGGGGAGCGACACCATGGAGACCTCGGTGAGCTCCTTGTTGACGTGCACCATGATCATCGTGTCGGAGCGGGTGGACCCGCCCTGCTTGTCGACGCCGAGGACGAGGATGTTCAGGGGGCCCTCGATGTTCTCGACGTCCATCTCGGCGCGGTTGTCGCCGAGGATGTCCTCGGACTCGATGGTGTTGTTCGCGGTGTGGAGGGCGTACTGGGCGATCCCCGCGGTGGCCCCGGCGACGACCATGGTCACGCCGCCGGCGTACATCATCAGGTGGGCCCACCAGGGTGCGCCGCTCTTCACTGCCATGCTTCTCCCAGGGTCTGGACGGCATCGACCGAATTGTTCACGCTTGGTGGGTAACGCCCCCCGGTCGCGCCCCGCCCCAGGCTAATCGGCGGTCTCGGTGGCCCCGTCGGTAGGGGGTGCCGACGTGGTGCCGCCGGTCACGGTCGAGCAGTCGGGCGCGGAGTCGCCGGAGAGCCAGTCGGGGTTCTCGCAGGCCCACTGCTCGATGGTGTCGTTCTTGATGGCGTCCCACAGCGCGTCGGAGGCGGTCTCCTCGTCGGTGCCCTCGTGGATGAGGACGTACGACGTGCCGTTGATGGAGCCTTCGGAGGACGGCGTGCCGACCGAGAGGATCTCGTTGGGGTCGATGTCGCGCATCTGCGTGATCATGTCGACGAGGTTGTACCCGCCGACGTCGACGGTGAGCGCGTCGCCGAAGGAGTTCAGCAGCTCCACGGCCTTCGCGGGGTTCGTCGCGTACCCCTGCTCCTTGGCCCGCTCCAGGATCTTCTTGATGGCCTGCTGCTGCATCTTCTGGCGCCCGAAGTCGCCCCAGGTGCCGTTGGCGTAGTCCTCGTCGGAGTCCCAGCCGTAGCGCTGGCGCACCAGGTCGAGGGCGTCCTTCTTGTCGTACTCGGCGCAGCCCTCGGGGAACGTCTTGTCGGTGTGGATCGAGGTGATCTCGTGCCAGGGGCACAGTTCGATCGTGCCGAGCTCGTCGACCATCTCCAGGAAGCCCTCGAAGTTCGCGATGGCGCCGCCGTTGAACTCGATGCCCGTGAGGTGCGTGATGGTCTCGGCGGTGTTCTGGAACGACTCGCCCCAGTCCTCGGAGTACGCGAACGCCTCGGTCAGCTTCGTCTCGTCGGCGGGGACGCCCGAGGGGATCTCCACGAGCAGGTCGCGCGGCAGGGAGATCATCGACACCTGTGTGAGGTCCTCGTTGAGGTGCACGATGATGTCGGCGTCGGTGCGGGCCTCGCCGCCCGCGTCCACGCGCTCGTCGGTGCCGAGGACGAGGAAGTTCAGCGGCCCCTTGATCGGCTCGCCCTCTTCCACGTCGATGCCCTGGTCGCCCAGGAGGTCCTGCTGGTTCACGGAGTTGTTGACGAGGTTGAGGCTCACCTGCGCGGCGATGGCGCCGCCGCCGGCGACGACCATGACCATCGAGCCGGTGATGACCATCGCCTTCGCCCACCAAGGCGAGGTCGCCTTCGCAGCGTGCTTGATCGGGTCGCCCATTGCCTCTCCCGGGAACTACAAGTGGGGTGTCGCGGCGCAGCCGGGGGAGGCTGGCCCGCTCTGCGGGGAACACGCGTGGTCCGCAAGCAGGGTTGCGTTCACCGAACAGTAGTTCATGTTCATCCGGTAACCGCCTCGTGCACTCCCCCGACGGGCCTTGCGACCGGTCGAAACGGGACTACAGGAGCGAATACAGTATGACGCCTGCCACAGCGGTCGCGAGCGCGAACACGATTCCGAGCTTCATTCCGCTCCATGGGCGGTCCGCGACCACCCGGCCGGTCTCCCCGTGGACCGCGACCATCCGCCGCCGCCCCCGGTGCGGGTACGACGCCAGCCACACCGGCAGCAGCACGAGCCGGTACCCCAGCCCCGCGTACGCGGTCTCGATGACCGGCACGTGCTGCGCGTCCCCGCCGACCAGGGCCCGCACCTCCCGCTCGATCGCGGCGGCCATGCGCGCCTTCGCCAGCTCCAGGCCCACCTCCGGCTCCAGGTCGTACCGCTGCACCCACCGGCCTTCGAGCAGGCCCGGGTCGAACGCCGTCGCGTCCGCGAGCGTCCAGTCCCGCGCCAGGTCCTCCAGCATCCGCGCGTCCACGCGCACCGTCGCCGGGACCGACACGTCGGAGAACGCCCGGTCCACGGTGCCCGCCGCCGGGCTCCACCGCACGCCCCGCACCCGCGAGCCCCGCGACGCGCCCGCCCGGCCCGCCTGCGACCACTGGTAGTCCCCGCGCGCCGCCCGGTACCGCGAGCGCGTCCACGCCCCCCACACCCAGTGCGGCAGGTACGCCGCCCGGAACGACGGCGACTCGTCGACCCGCCGGAACGCCCGCGGCGCCAGCCACCGGCGGGCGGCCCGCTCCCGCAGGAGCCGCCGCGCCGTCGCCCGCTCGATCCTGAACGGCACCACCGCGTCGGGGACGGTGATCCGCTCCGGCGTGTCGTCCGCGTAGCTCGCTTTCACCTTGGGCGGCAACGCCGCCCAGTCCGGGTCGACGAGCCGCTTGGCCGCGGGCCGCCCGTGCAGGGACGTCCCGCAGGCGTCGCAGGCCAGCACCGTCGCCCCCGGCGCCACCGCGAGGGGCGCACCGCAGGACGTGCACGGACACGCAGGGAGCAAAGCCCACCATCCTTCCATTTCGGGCACTGCCCCAATGCTAGGTCCCCGGCCGCCCCGCCGGACGGAAATGCTTCGCGCCCATGACCATCCGATATCCCGCAGCGCGCCCCCTGCGACCTGCGGCACTGGATATATCCGCGCGGCGGTGGCAGGATAGTACGCGTGACGCCACGGAGGGAGCTCACGTCAGCGCGTGATTATGCCGACCAGTACCGGCGTCTGCGCGGACTCGTCCGGTCCGGCCAGGTCGCCGAGGCCGTCAGCGAGGCGACCTGGATCGTCTACAACTCCGAGACCGCCCAGCAGCGCGCCCAGGCGTGGCTGTTCATCCTCCAGGGCCAGATCTCCCAGCGCGCCATCGACAAGATCCCCGGCACCATCGACCAGGCCGGCGCCGCCGTCGCCCGCTGCCGCGACCCCCGCCTCGACGGGAAGTACCACGCGCTCGCGGCCTGGTACTACCACCACCACATCAAGTCCCTGGACTTCACCGCGCAGCGCCTCGTGCTCTCCTCGCGCGCGCTGCGGTCGATGACCGAGGCCAGTCAGGCCGCCGTCGACGCCTGGTACGACCTGGCGGTGATCCTCTCCAACTGCGGGTACCAGCAGCAGGCGGCGGGGTCGCTCGACCAGTGCCACATGCTCGCCGAGCGCGCCGGGGTCACCAGGTCCTCTGTGGAGGGCGTGGAGATCCGGGTGCGGGACGCCCTGCTGCGCTACTACACCGGCGACCCGCGCGCCTGCACGGGCCTGCTGCGGCAGGAGCTGCGGCGCGTCAAGCCGAACCTGCACGACCTCGACACGCGGGAGCTGGAGTGGGTGCACTACGCGCTCGCGCGGCTCTCGCTCCTCGGTTTCAGCGAGCAGTGGTCGGTGGAGCACCTGCTGCCGGAGGAGACCTCGTCGGTGGAGGCGATGGACCTGCGGACGATGGCGCGCGCGTCGCGGCTCATCGCGCAGGCGCGGGGCCTGGAGGCCCTGGAGGTCCTGGAGGCGCGCGACATCGGCGACGAGACGCTCGGCGTCATGGAGCCCCAGCACCTGCGGTCCCTCGCGCTGGTGGCGAAGGGCGACCACGCGGCGTCGATCCTCGCCGCGCACGCCACGACGTACGCGCTGTACAAGCAGATCAACGAGTTCCACACGATCTACCTCGCGTCGGCGGCGGCCCTCGTCGACCACGACCAGCTGCGGCGCGCGGCCGCGGGCTGGGCCGACCGGGCGAACACCGACGAGCTGACGGGCCTGCCGAACCGGCGCCGCCTCGACGCGTTCCTCTCGGACGTCGACGGCGACGGCATGATCGCCGTCCTCGACCTCGACGGGTTCAAAGCGGTCAACGACACCCACGGCCACCAGGCCGGAGACGCGATCCTCCAGCGGCTCGCGGCGCTCCTGTCGAGCGTCGTGCGGTCCGGAGACCTGTTGGCGCGCACCGGCGGCGACGAGTTCATCATGGTCCTGCCGGGCGCCTCGGAGTACGACGCCGACGCGGTCTCCCAGCGCATCCGCGTCGCCGTGGCGGCCGAGAACTGGGAGTACTCGGTGCCGGGCACGCCCGTCGACGTGTCGATCGGGTGGGCGCGCCTCGCGGCGGGCGGCAACCCCGCCCAGACCCTGTGGGCCGCCGACCAGGCGATGTACCAGATGAAGCGGTCCCGCAAGGGCGGCCTTTTAACTCCCGACGAGGCGGGCGACCCGGAGGACTTCGGCGAGGTCTACTGGCATGGTTCGTAAACCGTGTCGAGGTCGACTCCGGCGACGGCGCCCCAGAAGCCTTCTTCGGCGTAGTGGGCGCAGGCCGCGGCCTTGTTGGCCGGGTCGGCGGCGTAGTCGACGGCGAGGATGAGCTTTCCGGCGTCGTGGATGGCGCGGGTGTTCGCGAGGTTCTCGGCGCACCACTCCTCGTCGCACGGGGTGTCGGCGTTGAGGAACCAGAGCTCTTCGATGCCGATGCCGTCGATGGCGTCGAGGTAGCCGTCCTGGTCGACGAGCTCGGGGGAGTTCTGCGGGAGGATCGCGAGGCCGTCGGCGGTGTAGTCGTCGGCGGCGATGACGAGGTCGGCCATCTTGCGGGCGAGCGTGTCGCGGGTCTCGCCGGGGACGAGGGCGAGGTCGATCTCCTCGTAGGCGTTCGGCACGTCGAGGTAGACCCCGTCGAACCCGGCCGCGGCGGCCTGGTCGAGGCGCGGCTCCATGACCAGGTCCCACCAGTCCTGCTCCCAGTACTTCACGAAGTACTCGTCGGGCCAGTCGCCCCACTGGTTGAGGACGAGACCGGAGTCCGCGGCCACGACGGCGTCGTACTCGGGGCGGTAGGTCTCGATGGAGCCCATGGAGAAGTACGCGTAGACGGTCTTCCCGGCCTCGTGGAGCGCGTCGATCTCGTCCGCGGTCCAGTAGCCCTCGCCGCCGTCGCGCGCGAGGTCGACGACCGCGGTGGTCTGGGGCGCGGCGGCGACGGCGTCGAGCGTGCCGTCCTCGTAGCCGGAGAGCTGGTAGAGCCAGCTGCCCGCGGCGGCCTCCGTGTCGGCGCCGTCCTCGGGGAGCGGCTGGCCGAGCGGGTCGGCGTCGGCGATGGTGCATCCGGCCAGGAGGAGGAGTGGGGCCGCGATGGCGGCGCCGATGCGTCTCATGGCCCGGAGCCTAACGCGGTCCGTCTACATTGCGAGTTTTGGTCGCCTCTGTGGTGATGTCGGAGGCCGCGCGTAGCGTTGAAATTGGGGGGTCCCCAGGGTGTCCGGTTTGCGGAGAACCGCCGTGGCGCTCCCGGTTCAGGCGCCCGCACTGATCGCTTCCGCGACCGCCTCGACCGTGAGGGCCCGCACGACGTCGACGTCCGCCGGGACCGCGCCGGTGGCGGCGGCGATGAACGCGTCGCCGTCCATGCGGGTGTGGACCGGGCTGACCGCCTTCGCGAGGCCGTCGTGGGCGCCCTGCGAGACGAGCGCGCACGCCACCTTGTCGAGCCGCGCGTTGGTGACGACCGCGCCGATCGTGGTGTTGCGCCCGAAGCTCCCCGACGCGAAGCCCTCCGGCCGCAGCAGCCCGCGGTCGAGCGGGCCCGGTTCGCCGAACGCGTTCACGGCCACGAGCGCGGCGACGACCACGGGCCCGGCGGCCACGGTCGCCGTGCGCAGCCCCGACGGGAGCGTGACCCCGCGCCACTGGCCGACGGTGGCGCCGCGCCCGGCGCCGATCGGGCCGTCGAGCGCGGGCTCGAACGGCGCCATCGCCGCGTCGCACGCCTCGTACCCCTGCGCGGGGCCGGGCACGGTCCCGGTGCCGTCGAGGTCGTAGAGGCCGAGCGTGGGCACGATCGGGACGGTGCCGCCGGGGGTCGGGACGCCGCGGCCGCGCTCGGCGAGCCACTGCATGACGCCGTCGGCGGCGGCCAGCCCGAACGCGGAGCCGCCGGTGAGCAGGACCGCGTCGATCCCGGCGTTCGTGCGGAGGGGGTCGAGGAGCTCGATCTCGCGGCTGGCGGGGGCGCCCCCGCGGACCTCGCCCGAGGCGAGCACCGCCCGATCGAACAGCAGCACCGTGCAGCCGGTGTGCTCGCCGGTCCAGTGCCCGACGCGAACTCCCAAGTCCCGCATCCGGACAGCGTACCTTCA
This sequence comes from Glycomyces artemisiae, assembly GCF_003002955.1. Classification (GTDB taxonomy): domain Bacteria; phylum Actinomycetota; class Actinomycetes; order Mycobacteriales; family Micromonosporaceae; genus Glycomyces; species Glycomyces artemisiae. Next base: position 320,212 of record NZ_PVTJ01000004.1, on the reverse strand, counting down.
GCGGGCTCCGAAACGCCCGCGAAATAAGATAACCGAACGGTAACTAAGTGCTTTGTGGACAGTGTTGTGGACTACATGTGACCCACGCGAAATCCCTGGATTTCCCTGGACGAAGGCGCTTACCATTGATTCCAGAGGCACGGAGACGCGGAGCCGGAACGGCGAACCCGAACCGCTTCCGCCAGCGGCCTCCCGAAGCGGTCCAAGGCGATCGCGACGGTTCCCCGCCGTCGACAATGGCGTCATCGACGAGCGGTCCCCCTTCAGAAGATCCACGATCCGGCGCACCCCGCCGGGAAGGAATCACAATGTACGAGTTCGTAGGTGCTTACCTCGCAGTCGACGCCGCCAACACCGTTGCCACCTCGGCCCTGCCGAACGCGCCGGTCGTTGACGACGGACGGGCCGACAAGCCGTATGTCTTCGGCGTCACCCGCCCCGAGAAGGTCCGCCTCTCGACCGCCGGCGCCCTGCGCCGCGTGGCCGACCGCGTCGAGGGCCGCGCCCTCGCCGGCCTGGCCCGCTAGGTCCCGGAGGCGAGCGCGCCCACAAGGCGCCGCGCCCGACTGCACAACTCAACCCACCGAACGCGACGCGCCGGCCTGCGGGCCCGGCGCGTTTCGTCCGCCCGGACACGGGAGCGGGCCCCGGCCATCGGCCGGGGCCCGCGTCCTCGTCCAAGGCGGGATTGCGCGGCGTCTTGCGAGGGCCTGTCTATGCAGGTGAACGGCGCCTCGCGAGGACCAGGAGCGCCGCACCGGTCGCAAGAGTCGCGCCGGCCGCCGCGAGCCAGCCGGACAGCGGCGCCCCGGTCTCGGGGAGCTTCGCGGCCGGGCCCGCGGGCGCGTCCGCGTCGAGCGTGAACGCCGCCGTGTTGTTCGCAAGGTCGCCGTCGAGGAGCGGCACGCCCTCGTCGCGCACCGCGTCGATCTCCACCGCCCCGTCCGTCGTGTCACCGGCGTCGGCGATCCGCACGGTGAACGACAGCCCGTACTCGTCGCCGGCATCCAGTTGGTTCGTGGTGCAGGCGAAGTCGAACCGGTCGAGCGCCGTCTCCGCCGCCTCGTGGGCCGCGGCGAGGTCTGCCGGGTCGAGGCACTCCCAGTGCTCGTTGGATTCGAGGGACACGAGGTCGAGGCCGCCCGGCAGCTGCCCGCGCACCGTGTACGAGCCGTCCGGGTGCAGGAACGGCGCGTTCGCGGGGCCGAGGTTCGCCGCCGAGAACGCGGTCTGCGCCTCGTCGCCTTCGCTTCCAGCGACCGTGATCGGGTCGACCGCCAGGTCGTAGGTGCTCGCGGTCGTCTCGATCGTGATCCGGCCGTCGCCCGGGCCGTCCCAGGCGTCGGCGGTCGTCAGGTGCAGCAGGTTCGGCGAGCCGGGGTCCCAGTCGGGCGCGCCGATCTGCCACGCCAGCTCGTCCGCGTCGATCACGGAGGCGCTGTACGAGCAGGCGCAGGCCGCGAGCGGCCCCGGCAGGCCCTCGTCCACGTGGAACTCCACCGGCCCGGTGAGGGTGAGGATCTCTCCCGGCAGGTCCGGCGGGTCGAGGAAGTAGCAGGAGACGCCGTTCCAGTTGTCGCCCGGCGTGATGCGCTTGCAGTTGTCGTAGCCCGCGGTCGCCTCGGCGCCGTCGACGGGCCATCCGCCGCGCCCGGAGCCGCCGAACGTGACGACCACGGCCGCCGTGTCGGCGGGCAGCGGGTCCTCTTGCAGGAACCGGGGATTCACCTCGACCGAGTCGCCCGGGGCGACATCGGTGAACGCCAGGTCCTCCTCGGTGTACGGGTAGTAGGAGTGCTGCGCCTGCGCGGGCGCAGCGCCGAGCGCGGCCGCCAGTGCCGCAATTGCGGCCGCGCCTGCGAGCCGGTGTGCTGCCTTCATGGGGTGCTCCTTCCGTCCACAACGGAAACGTGCGGTCGGCGTCACCGGTTGCGACCTCCGGATCGAATTTCCGGTGAACACGGAGCGGGCACCCGGCCTGTGGGGGGCCGGGCGCCCAGCGGGTTTCCCTCGGTGGTCTCGTATCGCTATGCGGCGCTGGGGATGCGTCGCTTCCGGGCGGTGAACGCCAGACCCGCGCCCGCGGTGAGGGCCGCGCCCGCGCCGCCGAGGAGCACCGTCATCGACGTGCCGGTGGTCGGCAGGTTCGCCGAGCCGCCCGCGTTGACGCTGAACACGGCGTCGTTGTCGGAGCGGTCGGCCTCGAAGCCGAACTCCTCGTACTCGCGGGACGCGACGGCCAGCGTGCCGTCGTTCGCCGCACCGTCCCCGGTGATCTTCACGCGCAGCGCCAGGTTCATGGTCTCCCCGGCGGGCAGCGCGTCGAAGAAGCACACGAAGTCGAGCCCGTCGACGTCTTCGCGGGGCAGCAGGTCCGCCCATTCGGCGGCGTCGGGGCAGACGGCGTCCTCGTCGTCGACCGCGACGAGCTCCAGACCGGCCGGCAGCTTCCCGAGGATCGCGTACGAGCCGACCTCGTCGAAGAGCCGCACGGCACCGGCGGGCCCGGCGTTGGTGGCCGACACGGTCACAGTGGTCTCGGTGTCCTTGGCGCCCTTGGCGTTCAGGTTCGCGACCGACAGGTCATACTGCTGCGCGGCGGTCTGGATGTTGAGGTAGCCGGTGAACGGGTCGCTGTACTCGCCGGGGCCGTCGGAGGCCTCCAGGCCCATCAGGTTCGCCGAGCCCTCGTCCCAGGTGACGCCGCCGTACGCGGCGAGCCCGTCCGCATCGACCGGGAACACCTCGTACTCGCAGTCGCAGTACCAGTACGGGCCCGGCAGGTCCGCCGCGAGGGCGTAGTCCACGGGCGAGAGCGCGAACGCGGTCCCGGGCTCGTCGGGGAAGTCGGTGATGACGCAGGTGACGCCCGGTCCGCCCCAGGCGTCCCCGGTGCAGTTGTCGTACCCGGCGGTCACCTCGACGCCCTCGATGACGGCGTAGACGGGGCCGGAGAGGACGGCGACGACCGCGGCGGTGTCGGCGGGCAGGGCCGCCTGCTGGAGCACCTCGGCCTCGATGCCGATGGAGGAGCCGGGCGCGACGTCCGTGTAGTCGGCGATGCCGTGCAGGTAGGGCCGGTCGGTGTCGGTGCCGACGACCTCGATGGCGTCCGCTTCGGTCGCGACGGTCTCGCCGTCCACGGCGAACGTGACGGTGTACGGGTATTCGCCGGAGGCGAGCTCCGCGGTCGGCGCGTACCGGAACTCCCAGAACGAGGCCGACGGGGCGTCCTCCCACGAGCAGGAGACGACGGTGCCCGCGTCGTTCGCGGGGCAGTCGCTGCCGGTGCCGTCGGGCAGGCCGATCGCGAACCCGCCGTCGGGGGCGTCGATCTCGACGACGGCCGTGACGTCGTGCTCGCCTTCGGCGAAGTCGTCGCCGAACGCGATGCGCAGCCCGAACTTCTCGGGCGCGTCCCCGTAGGCGATCGGCGAGTAGTCCTCGACGAACACCTCAATGGGCGTGAAGGTCTGGGCCTGGGCGGGGAGCGCGAACGCTCCCGCGCCGAGGGCCGCGGCGGCGAGGGCGGCCGCGCCGCGGAGGGCGGACTTGACGGGTGACATGGCGGGTTTCCTTTGCGCTGAAACGGATTCGGTCCGTTGCCGGGGTTCCTGATACCTAGACGAGGGGCCCCGCGGATCTGACGCACCCGATCCAGAGATTTCTCATGTTTTGTTGTGATATGCGAAACGAGCGCCCGTCCGGCCGGACGGGCGCTCTTCCTGGTTTCCTTCGGGCCTACTCGGCCGGGCCTTCCGCGGACTCCTCGGCCGTGTCATCGCCCCTGCGGCGCCGGGAGACGACGAACAGCACGATCCCGATCACGAGCGCGGCGGCCGCCCCGGCGAGGATCCACGTCAGGGACGAGCCGGTCTTCGGGAGCTGCCCCGAGCCCGCGCCGTTCAGCGTCAGGTCCGCGCTGTTGTTGCCCTCGTCGGCGTCGAGGCGGCCCGGGTAGTCGTGGTCGCCGAACGCGACGACCTGCACGGACCCGTCGGCACCCGCGCCCGGGCCGGTCGCCTTGACGGTGAGCTCGAACGCGAGGTCGCTCTCGGGGCCAAGGGACTGGAAGATGCAGACGACGTCCGCGCCGTCCAGGTCGGCGGCAGGCATCGTGTCGAGGAAGAGGGGGTTGTCCGCGGCGTCGTCCTCGCAGTACGACCACTCGCCGACCGCGGCGGCCCCGACCGGCTCGACTCCGGCGGGCAGGTCCACGATGAGCGCGTACGAGCCGGGGCCGTCGAACACCGGAGGGGCGGCGGCCGTGCCGAGGTTCCGGACGGTGACGGTGGTCGTGACCTCGCCGCTCTCGATGGTCCCGTCGGCGACGGCCAGGTCGTAGTAGTGCCTGGCGGTGGCGATGTCGATGTACCCGGCTGGGGAGTCGAGGAACTCCGACCCGGGGTCGGCGACCGGTTCGATGCCGAACAAGCCCGCGGCGCCTTCGTCCCAGAAGACGCCGCCGAACCGCTCGTCGAGCAGGTCCTGGTTGATCGCCTCGACGGAGAAGGAGCAGCCGCACACGGTCATCGGGCCCGGGGCGGCGGCGTCCACGTCGATGCCGACCGGGTCGCTGAACGTGAACGCCCTGCCTGCCTCGTCGGGGAAGTCGGTGACCACGCAGTGGACCGCCGGGTACTCCTCGGCGACGCAGTTGTCGAAGTCCGCGGCCGGCCGCGTCAGGCCGTTCGAGAGGTAGTCGGAGCCGCTGACGGTGACCACGACGGCGGCCGTGTCCGCGGGCAGCGGTCCGCTCTGGAGGAACTCGGGGCTCACCTGGACGGCGGAGCCGGGCTCGACCGGGTCGAAGGCGATGTTGCTGTGCCAGTAGGAGCGTTCGCCGCCGGGGGCGGCGACGCCCATCGTCTCGTCAACGACCTGGACGGTCTCGCCGTCGACGGCGATGGTGATCGTGTACGGGTGGGCGCCGGGGTCGGCGCCGGTCTCGGCCGCGTACCAGTAGGTGAACTCGACCGTGGCGTCCGCGTCCTCGGCCTCGCAGGTGAGCAGGCCGCTCGTTGCTTCGGGGCCGCAGCCGCCGTACGACGGGTCGTTGTCCGCCCAGTAGTAGACGCCCGTGTCGGGCGCGAGGCTGAACACGGCGGTGACGTCGTGCTCGCCTTCGGCGAAGTCGTCGCCGAACACGATGGTGAGCGAGCCCGCGTGCTCCGAGTCGTCGGCGGTGATGCGGTGGTCGCTCGGGTGGACCACGTCGACCGGGGCGGGGGCCTGCGCGTACGCCGGGAGGGCGAACAGGCCCGCGCCGATGACGGCGGCCCCGGCTGCCGCGGCCAGGCGATTGAAGGGTGCGTTCATGGCTGGGTTTCCTCGGGAGCTCGTCGGCCCCCGGCGGTCGGTCACGTTGAGGGGCTCTTTGGCTACTAGACGCCGCGGCGGCCCCGAATGATGCAGCCGAGGTGAACTTTTCCCCCGGTACGCGCGAAGGGCGCCCGTCCGGCCGGACGGGCGCCCCTGGTTCGCTGATGCGGTTAGGCCTTCCAGCCCGGGATCGGGAACGCCTTCGTGTGCTCGCGGATCTCACCGGCGACCACGTCGAGCTCGGCATCCTTGCCGTCCTTCGCGGCGGCGACGGCCCGGTCGATCCAGCCCGCGATGAGGTCCATGTCGCCCTCGGTCATGCCGCGGGTCGTCACCGAAGCGGTGCCGATGCGCAGGCCCGACGGGTCGAAGGGCTTGCGCTGGTCGAACGGGACCGAGTTGAAGTTCAGCTCGATGCCGGCCGCGTCCAGGGCCTTCGCCGCGGGCTTGCCCGGAATGTCCTTGCTGGTGAGGTCGACGAGGATCAGGTGGTTGTCGGTGCCGCCCGAGACCAGGTCGAAGCCGCGCGCGGTCAGGCCCGCGGCGAGCGCCTTCGCGTTCTTCACGATCTGCGCCGCGTAGTCCTTGAACGAGTCCTTCGCGGCCTCGCGCAGCGCCACCGCGATGGCCGCGGTGGTGTGGTTGTGCGGCCCGCCCTGGAGGCCAGGGAAGACGGCCTTGTCGATCGCCTTCGCGTGCTCCTCGTTCGCGAGGATCATCGCGCCGCGCGGGCCGCGGAGCGTCTTGTGGGTCGTGGTCGTCACGACGTCGGCGAGCCCGACCGGGGTCGGGTGCGCGCCGCCCGCGACGAGCCCGGCGATGTGCGCGATGTCGGCCATGAGGACCGCGCCGACCTCGTCGGCGATGGCCTTGAAGCCCGCGAAGTCGACGGTGCGGGGGATCGCGGTGCCGCCGCAGATGATCATCTTCGGCTGCTCGCGGCGGGCGATCTCGGCGACCTCGTCGAGGTCGATGCGCCCGGTGTCGCGGCGGACCCCGTAGGAGACCGCGTCGAACCACTTGCCGGTGGCCGAGACCTTCGCGCCGTGGGTCAGGTGCCCGCCCGCGGGCAGGCCCATGCCCAGGACCTTGTCGCCCGGGTTCAGGAACGCCATGTACACGGCCAGGTTCGCCGGGCTCCCGGAGTACGGCTGGACGTTCGCGTGCTCGGCCCCGAACAGGGCCTTCGCCCGGTCGATGGCGAGCTGCTCGACCTGGTCGATGAGCTGCTGGCCCTCGTAGTAGCGCTTCCCGGCGTACCCCTCGGAGTACTTGTTGGTCAGGATCGAGCCCGTCGCCTCCATGACCGCCTGGGACACGTAGTTCTCGGACGCGATGAGGCGGATCTTCTCGGACTCGCGGCGGCCCTCGGCCTCGATGAGCCGCTCGATCTCGGGGTCGGCGGCCGCGAGGTTCGCGGTGAGGGCCTCGTAGGCGTCGGACATGCAATGCTCCTCGCTGATCGGCATGATCTCGCACGGCGACCGGGCAGGTGGCCTTGACGGTCCGAGCATAGCCGCATCCCCGCCCGCCGGGCCCGGCCGTTTCCCCTCGTGTGAGACGCCGCGACCGGTCTCACGCTCACCGGATCGGCCGTTCGAGACTCCATTGCGTACACGCAGTAGCGTGCGACGTATGTCACCTAGATCCGCCGCGAAGACCGTCGGCGCCGGATTCGCGGTCGCGGCCCTCGCCGCGCTCGCGCAGCTCGGCCTGGCCTACGGCTTCGGGCTCCTCTCCTGGGCCGACGCGGCCCCCGGTGCCGCCGACCCCGTCCTCGACTACCGCTGGAACGCCAACCTCGCGTGGGTCGCCTGGTTCGCCGCGGCCTCCTGCGTCGTCGGCGGCCTCGCCTCCGGCGCGATCGGCTCCCGCGCTTCCGCGCACGCCACCCCCGGCACCCGCTTCGCCGCGGTCCTCGCGTCCGCGGCCGGGGCGTTCGCCGTCGGCCCCCTCGTCGCCCTCTCCGCCGAGCAGGGCGCCGTCTCCGACGGCTTCCCCACCGACCCGCTCGTCGCCGCCGGGCTCGGCGCCGCCGTCGGGTTCGCCCTCGCCCTCATCGGCCTCTCCTCCCGCTCGGTCGCCGTGAACGTCGGCGCCTCGGCGGCCCTCGTGTGGGTCCTCGCGATCCTCGCGGTGTTCGTGGACGTCGGCGAGCGCGTCTCGCCCGTCACCGAGCTCGGCGTGTGGGGCTCGTGGGCCGCCTCGGACACGTTCCTGGGCACCCGCGGGTTCTCCATCGCGATCCCGTTCGTGACGGGCTCGCTCGTCATCGGCGCGGTCGTCGCCGCGTTCGCGCGCCGCAGCCACATCTCCTCCTCCGGGTACCGCATCGCCGCGGCCTCCGGCATCGCCGGGCCCCTCATCGTCACCGTCGCGCACCTGGTCGCGGGCCCCTCGCGGCTCGACAACGCCGAGTCCCTCGCGGTCATGCTCGTCGGCCCCTACGCGGCCATCGCGGGACTCCTCGGCTCCCTCATCGTGTGCGCGCTCCCCAAGGCGGGCGGGCAGATCGACGACCGGCCGGAGCAGCGGACCGAGGCGCCGCGCACCGACGGGCTCACCGAGACCGTCCCCGGCTGGACCGTCCCCGCCCCCGCCTCCTCGTACGACGACGCGAACGACGGCACCACCGCCGACCTCGCCGCCGCTCCCGTCAAGCCCAAGCGCCCCACCCGCCGCGAGAAGCAGGCCGCGAAGGACTCCGAGCGCGCCGCGAAGCAGGAGGCCGCCAAGCGCGCCGAATGGGAGCCGCAGGCCGGCGACGAGACCCCCAACCCCGACGTCGACTGGGTGCAGGAGCTCAAGGCCGTCGACATGGAGGAGGAGGCCAAGGAGGCCCCCAAGCCCCGCCGCGCCAAGAAGACCACCGCGCGCACCCGCCGCAAGATCGACTCCGGCGACGCCGAATCCTAAGCACCGCAACGCAAAGCGGCCGGGCCCTATTCGGGCCCGGCCGCTCACGTGTTCACACCCCTCCCGTTCGCGGACGGGCCCGGCTCATCCCCGCGGGCGCGGGGCTTGCGGAGATCAGACCTCCCACTCGTGGACCGGCCGCCCGTCCGCGGACCGCGCCGCGTAGTCGAGGACCATGGCCCGCAGCGCGTCCCGGCGTTCGAGGCGCTGCCGGTGCTCGGCGACCTGCACGCGCGCGACCTGCCAGGTCGCGCCGTTCACGCCGCGGCGGCACCGCGACTCGATCACCCCGAGGAACCGGTCCGCGTCCCGCCCGCTCACGCCCAGCGACGACAGTCCCTCCGCGGCCTTCGGCAGCAGCTCGTCGACCACCAGGCGCCGCACCGGGACCAGGCCCAGGCCCGGCCACCACTGGTCCGCGTTGATGCCGTGCCGCGCCGCCGACCGGAAGTTCGCCGCCGCCTGCGCGAAGTCCATCCGCTCGCTCAACGGGACCTCCGCGTCCGCGAAGTGCACCGCCAGGCCGTAGAACAGCGCCATGTTCGCGCAGATGTCCACCGCCGTCGGCCCCGCCGCGACCACCCGGTTCTCCACGCGCACATGGGGCCTGCCCCGGAACACGTCGTACACCGGGCGGTTCCAGCGGTACACCGTCCCGTTGTGGTACCGCAGCTCCTGGAGGCTCGGGACCCCGCCGCCGGACACGACCGCCGCGGGGTCCTCCTCGTCGCACAGCGGTAAAAGGGGCGAGAAGTGCCGGTAGTTCTCGTCGAAGAGGTCGAGCACGCCGCCGATCCACCGCTCCCCGAACCACGCCCGCGGCTTGGCGCCCGCCGCCCGCTGGTTCGCCCGCCGCGTGTCGGTGCCCTGCTCGAACAGGATCACCCGCGTCTCGGCCCACAGCTGCCGCCCGAACAGGTACGGCGAGTTCGCGGCCGTCGCCACCTGCACGCCCGCGAACGCCTGCGCCGCGTTCCAGTACCGCGCGAAGTCCTCCGGCGCGACCTGCAAGTGGAACTGCACCGACGTGTTCGCCGACTCCGGCGCGATCGACGAGGACGTGAAGTCCACCGACTCCGCGCCCCGGATGTCGATCCGCAGGTCCTCCCCGCGCTGCGACATGATCTCCTCGTTGAGGATCCGGTACCGGCGCGCGGTCGACAGCGCGTCCACGCCCATGTGGTCGGTCGCCAGCGTCGGCATCGTCCCGATCGGGCAGATCTGCACCCCGGCCTTCCCGGCCGCCTCCCGCACCTCGGCGAGCACCGCCGCCAGATCGCTCTCGTACCAGGACAGCCCGGCCCCGTCGAGCAGCCGCGGCGGCAGGTTCAGCTCGATGTTGAACGCCCCCAGCTCGTGCTGCGCGCCGTACAGGGCGTCCTCCTCGCCCGACGTGTGCAGGTGCTCCAGCACCGCGTCGTTCGCGAACGCCGGGTCCCCGTCGGGCTCAACGAGGTCCAGCTCCAGTTCGAGACCCGTCATCGGCCTGCCCCGGTCCAGGCGCTCCTCGGCCAGCAACTGCGCGAGGGCCGCTCGTCCCGCCTGGAGTCTCGCCGAATATGCCGGGTGATCCCAGTGCTTCAAGGCAGAGCCGGTCACCTCGTCGCCCATATGTTCCTCCCCAGGAATCGAACGTCCATCAACTCTAGGACGCTTGGTCATGCGCTGGCTACCAAGGGAGAAGTTGTTTCGTCCCAAATGGTGTAGGTCGCGCTCATATTAGGGAGTCGCCCATCGCGGCGGTGTCGGGATCTTGACACAACCGGGTTCCCTCCGGCGACGCTCCGTCGCCGTGCAGGTCGGATGCGTTGCGACCGAGGCCACCCGGTCCTGCGGGGTCTTCCCGATAGGATCGCCGCGTGACCGATCAGCGCCCGTCCCGCAGGCCCGCCGAGTTCTTCGCCGCCAACCGCGGCGGCGGCCTCGTGACCCTGCACCTCGACCAGCGCGGCGGCGCGCTCTTCGCTTACGCCGCATGGCGGACCGGCCTGCGGCCGACCCACCTGACGCTCCTCAACCTGGTGCTCGGCCTCGCCGTCAGCGCCGCCGTGATCGCTTACATCCCGGCGGCGGAGGACGGCGCGCCGTGGTGGCCCGTCGCCTTCGGCGCGCTGGTCCTGTGGCACGCCGCGTACATGCTCGACTGCGCCGACGGCCAGCTCGCCCGCGTCACCGGCACCGGCTCGGACGCGGGCGCGCGCGTCGACATCCTCTGCGACGTCGCGATCCAGGCCTCGGTCGTCGCCGTCGTCGTCGCCGTCGTGGACGCTTACGCCCCTTGGGTTCCCGCGTGGTGCGGGGCGGCGTTCGCGGCCCTGTGGATGACGAACCTCGTCACCGCCGTGATGGCCAAAGAGGACTCGTCGGTGTCGATGGTGACGAGCACGAACATCGTCGTGCGGCTCGTGAAGCTCGTGCGCGACTACGGGTTCGTCGTCGCCGTCATCGCCGTCGCGCTCGCGTGGCCGGAGTCGATGGCCGCCGTGATGCTGTTCTTCGGGGCCGTCAACGGCCTGTTCCTCCTGGCGAGCATCGCCACGAGCGCACGGGCCACCCTCCGCTGAATCCTATAGGATATAGGATATATCCTATGTGGTCTCGGCCCTTACCCCTCGGCGAGCAGCTCCTCGTAGATCTCGACGAGCCGCCGCAGCGTCACCTCCGGCGCGAAGACCGCCTCGTAGCGGGCGCGCGCGTTCGCCGCGTACGCCGGGTCCTTCGCGACCTCGTTGATCGCCGCGGCGAGCGCCGCGGGCTCCGGCGCGGCCACGACCCCCGCGGGCGCGGGCGTGCCCTCCCCGGCGATGAACGGCGCCCCGCCCATGCTCGTGACGACCACGGCGCGCCCCGCGGCCAGGGCCTCGATCCCGGAGGTCGGCAGGATGTCCTGCCAGATCGACGGCACGATCACCGCGGCCGAGGAGGCGACGGCGGCGTCGCGCGCGACGGGGTCGAGCTGGCCGAGGTAGTGGATCTCAGGGTTCGCGGCGGCCGCGTCCTCGACGATCCCGCGCAGCGGCCCGTCCCCGGCGATCCGCAGCGGCACCGCCGGCTTCGCGATCTTCCACGCGTCGAGCAGCAGTTCCACGCCCTTCTCGGGGACGAGGCGGGCGCCGAACAGGAAGCCCTCGCCGAGCGGCGCGACCCCGGGGTCGGCGACCGCGTTCGGCTTCACGCGGATGCGCTCGGGCGCGATGCCGATGCCCTCCAGGTACCCGGCCATGGCGTCGGTGAGGGCGATGAACCGGTCCACGGTCCTCCAGGTGCCCTGGTGGACGCCGAGGGCGACGGCCATCACGGCGCTCTGCGGGCGCGAGCCCCGGTAGCAGGCGTGCTGCACGCCGGGCGCGTTCCAGCGCTTCCCGTGGCAGTCGCGGCAGTCGTGGCCGTCCCTGAAGTAGAGCCCGTTCATGCAGTCGTGCCGGTAGTTGTGAATGGTCTGCACCACTTTGACCCCGTGGCCGTGAGCGGTCCTGACCACGGACGGCGACAGCAGCGGGTACGGGTTGTGCAGGTGGAGGAGGTCGGGCCGCTCGCGTTCGAGGAGCGCGGCGAGCTGGCGCTGCGTCCCGGCGGCGTGGATCGGCGAAGCCGCCAGGAGTGCTTTCCTATGCGCCGGAAGGGAACCGATCTCGTCGGAGGAGCGCAGGAACGGGACCACCTCTATTCCCGCGTCGCGCAGCGCGCCGATCTCGTAGTCCACGATGACGTTCTCGCCGGAGGGCTGGGCCGAGGAGTACCGGTTGTGCGCGATGACGATCTTCACTGGCATCCTTCACGGACGGGGTGGCGGGAACGGCTTTCAGCTCGGCCGAAGATACCGCAGGAGCCGAATAGGTGTAGGTTGTCGGGTACCGTGTCGGCGGGCCGCCCGGTGATCAGGAGACGCAGCGTCGATCTCCGCCCGCGGACACTCACCTCCACCGTAAGCTGACGACCGCAGGGATGTGCAGTGGCTACGAGCCTGGAACGTCCAGCAAACAATATCCAGGGAAGCGGCAGTGTTCCGTACGGACGGACGGGGACCCAGGTGGCCGGTACGCGCGTAGGCGGCGACCCGCAGCTCGTCACCAACGGCGCCACCCGCCGCACCTGGCGGCGCCTCGTCCGCGCCTCGAACTGGCACCGCTACTACCAGGGCGCCCTCGTCGGCGCCGACCTGCTCGCCGCCCTCCTCGCCACCGTCATCGCCGTCAACCTCACCCACTCCCCGAGCGCCGGGTTCGACACCGACGACCAGCTCCACTTCTTCTACCTCACGGTCTGGCTGATCCTGCCCCTCGCCTGGCTGCTCGCCCTGTGGGGCACCGGCTCCTACGACCGCCGCTACTTCGGCATGGGCAACGAGGAGTTCAAGCGCGTCATCCGCGCCTCCATGTTCATGCTGGCGCTCGTCTCGTTCGCGGCCCTCACCTTCAAGGCCGACGTGTCCCGCGTCGCGGTCGCCGTCATCCTCCTCGCCGCCGCCGCGCTCGTCATCGGCTTCCGCTACGGCGCCCGGTACGGCCTGCACAAGCTGCGCCTCGCGGGCAAGGGCGTCCAGCGGGTCCTGCTCATCGGCGCCTACCCCGAGGCGCTGGAGGTGTACCGGACGGTCCGCCGCGCGCCCGCCGCGGGCCTGGTCCCCGTGGGCATATACGTCACCGAGGGCGCCTCCTCGGTCCGCAACCTCGACACCCCGGTCCCGGTCTTCGCCGGGACCGACGTCGTCACCTGCGCCGAGCGCCTCGAAGCCGACACGCTCGCCGTGTGCGGCTCGGCCTCCGCCGACGCCGCCGACCTGCGCCGCCTCGCCTGGCAGCTCGAAGGCACCGGCCGCGACCTCGTCGTCGCCCCCGCCCTCACCGACATCGCCGGGCCCCGCGTCCACATCCGCCCCGTCGAGGGCCTGCCGCTCCTGCACGTCGAGGAGCCGAAGATCTCCGGGATCGGCTGGCTCATCAAGAACATCCTCGACATCTCCTCCTCGGTGTTCGGGCTCATCCTCCTCTCGCCCCTGTTCCTGGCCGTGGCCATCGCCATCAAGACCGACAGCCCCGGCCCGGTGTTCTTCCGCCAGAACCGCGTCGGCCGCGACGGCGAGACGTTCTCGTGCTGGAAGTTCCGCACCATGTACATCGACGCCGAGGAGCGCCAGGCCGCGCTCATGATGCACAACGAGACCGACGGCCTGCTGTTCAAGATGAAGGACGACCCGCGCATCACCAAGGTCGGCAAATGGCTGCGCCGCACCTCGATCGACGAGTTCCCGCAGCTCATCAACGTCGTCCGCGGCGAGATGAGCCTCGTGGGCCCCCGGCCGCTCCCCGCCGAGAACGGCGACTTCCTCGGCGACGTGCGCCGCCGCCTGCTCGTCCGCCCCGGCATCACCGGCCTCTGGCAGGTCTCGGGCCGCTCCGACCTGTCCTGGGACGACGCGGTCCGCCTCGACCTCTACTACGTCGACAACTGGTCCCTCACGACCGACCTCCAGATCCTGTTCCGCACCGTCGCCGTAGTATTGCGACGAAAGGGCGCGTACTGACGGGCACACGGGCGTGCGTTGAGCGAATGCACAGCCTGCGCCCAGGTGAACGCCAGGCCAACCCTGATAATCTGGGATCTTGATGACTACTTACGGAACCGGCAGCCGCATCCTCGTCACCGGCGGCGCGGGCCTGGTGGGCAGCCACCTGGTCGACGCGCTCCTGGCGAAGGGCTGCGACGTGACCGCTGTCGACAACTTCGTGACCGGCTCGAAGGCCAACCTCCAGCCCCACGAGCGCCTCACCGTCGTCGAGGCCGACGTCACCGAGGGCCTCCCCGTCGGCGACGAGCCCTTCGACGCCGTCCTCCACTTCGCGTGCCCGGCCAGCCCGGTCGACTTCGCGACCCTCCCCGTGGAGATCCTCCGCGTCGACTCCGTCGGCACGCTGCACGCGCTCGACCGCGCGCTCGCCGACGGCGCCCGCTTCCTCATGGCCTCCACCTCCGAGGTGTACGGCGACCCGCTCGTCCACCCGCAGCCGGAGTCCTACTGGGGCAACGTGAACCCCATCGGGGTGCGCTCCTGCTACGACGAGGCCAAGCGATTCTCGGAGGCCGCCGTCGCGGCCTACCACCGCCACAAGGGCCTCGACGCCGCGATCGTGCGGATCTTCAACACGTACGGCCCGCGCATGCGCCCCGACGACGGCCGCGTCGTCCCCAGCTTCATCTCGCAGGCCCTCGCCGGGGAGCCCCTGACCATCCACGGCGACGGCTCCCAGACCCGCTCGCTGTGCTATGTCGACGACCTCGTCGCCGGCCTCGTGCTGCTCCTGGAGTCCGGCGAGTACGGGCCCGTGAACCTCGGCACGGAGTACGAGCTCACCGTCCGCGAGATGGCCGAAGTCATCCTGCGGCTCACCGGCTCGTCCTCGGCCATCGAGTACACCGACCGGCCCTCCGACGACCCCGAGCGCCGCCGCCCCGACCTCACCAGGGCCCGCGAGCTGCTCGGCTACGAGCCGCAGGTCCACTATGAGGCCGGTCTCAAGACCACCATCGACGACTTCGTCGCGAGGCGCGCTGCGGGGAAGCTCACCGCCCCCTGAGCGTTCTCCGATATTCCGCCCCGCGTGCGCGATCCGGTGCGCGGGCGGACACCACGTAAGCTGGCACCATGACGTATTCCGGTTCCAACTACCGCGGCAGCGCCTCCGTGCCCCCCGCGGGCGGCGGGGGCGGCGCGCGCGTCGCCGCCGCGGCGGCCGGCGGCGGCTCGACCCGGCGGGGCCTCATCGGCTCCGGGATCGGCCTCGTGGCCTCCATCGCGGCCACCGGCGGCGGGTTCGCGATCTGGTCGACCGCCAAGACCACCGACGCCGACCTCGACCGGCCGTTCGACCTCGAAGCGATCCCCGACGAGGACCGCCCCGAGAAGCTGAACGCGGCCCTGAACATCCTCATCGTCGGCTCCGACCACCGCGAGGGCAACGACGAGGCCGACGCCCGCTCGGACACCAACATCATCATGCACGTCGCCGAGGACGGGACCGAGGCGTACGGCGTCTCCATCCCGCGCGACCTCTACGTGCACATCCCCGAGTACGCCGACGCCAGCAACTACCCCGAGTACACCGGGTCCGACGCGAAGTTCAACGCCGCGTACGCCTGGGGCGGCGTGCCGCTCACCGTCCTCACCATCGAGGAGTTCACCGGCGTCCGCATCGACCACGTCGTCGAGATCGACTTCGCAGGCCTCGTCCAGGTCGTCGACGCCCTCGGCGGCGTCACCATCGACATCGAGGCCGCCGACGCCGACGGCTACATCACCGACGAGCCCGGCGTCGAGTCGATCCACGGCGACCACATGTTCTTCCCCGCGGGCCCCACCGAGCTCACCGGGGAGCAGGCCCTCGACTACGTGCGCCAGCGCAAGCAGTGGAACCGCGGCGACTTCGCGCGCATGCAGCACCAGCAGGACCTCATCAAGGCCATCATGGACTCGGCGCTGAGCGCGGGCGTGCTCACCAGCCGCTCGACGCTCACCAGCTTCATCGACTCCACGTCGGACGCCGTCAAGGTCGACACCGAGTTCAACGTCGTCTCGACCGCGATCAGCCTCATGGACCTGCGCAGCGACGACCTGGTCTTCATGACCACGCCGAACCTCGGCACGGACACCATCGGCGGCGAGTCCGTGGTCGTCTACTCGTACGACCTGGAGAACCCGTCGAACGACAACCCGGAGGCGACGAGCCTCTGGGACGCGATCCGCGAGGACACCGTGGGCGCCTGGGTCGAGCAGAACGCGGACCTCGTCGGCGGCGGCGAGGAGTAGCGGAGTCTTCAGCGCGGGGCCCGGCCGGAAGGCCGGGCCCCGCTGCGTCTCCAGGCGACTTCCGTCGTCCGATGTGCCTGGTGTGCTCACCGATTCCCTTGCGCCCATTGGTGCTCGTGCGACTTCGTGGGGTGATCCCGAAGCCCGGCATTGTGATCAAGGTCGTACGATGTGCGCAACGAACCTTCGACGAAGAGGCAGCGCCATGGCAGAGAACGATGAGTACGTGCCCGAATTCGACATCTCCAGGCCCACGATCGCCCGCGTCTACGACGCGATCCTCGGCGGCAAGGACAACTTCGCGGCCGACCGCGAGGGCCGCGACGCCTACGTGAAGTACGTGCCCAACGCGAAGGACGTCGCCCTCGACAACCGCGAGGGCCTCCGCAAGGGCGTCGAGTACATCGCCAAGCAGGGCGTCGACCAGTTCCTCGACATCGGCGCCGGGCTGCCGACCATGCAGAACACCCACCAGATCGCCCAGGCCGTCAACCCCGACGCCACGGTCGTCTACGTGGACAACGACCCGATCGTGCTCGCCCACGGCCGGGCCCTGCTCGCCACCAACAAGACCACGACGATCGTCACCGCCGACCTGCGGGACCCGCAGAGCATCCTCGACCACGAGGAGGTGAAGGCGAACATCGACTTCACCCGCCCCGTCGGGCTCATGGTCGTGGGCCTCCACATGCACTTCCACGACGACGAGCAGCCCGACGAGTGGGTGCGAGTCCTCCTCGACGCCTGCCCCAGCGGGTCCTACCTGCTCATCACCGACTTCGTCGACACCGGGGAGCCGCTCCAGAAGGCCATCGAGCAGGCCGGCCTGGAGTCCCTGGGCAACGGCTGGATCCGCACCCCCGAGCGCATCCGGGAGCACTTCCTGGGCCTGCCGCTGGTGGACGACAAGCTGGAGTTCATCCCGCGCTGGTTCCCGGGCGAGCCCGACCGCGAGGTGCCCGCGGTCGAGGACCTCGAACCGTGGCACAAGATCATGATGGGCGGCATCGGCTACAAGGCGTAATCCGCGATTCGAAGGCGCACGGCCGCGGCCGTGCGCCTTCGGCGTGTCAGGGGGACTCTCACCCGATGGGGTGAACTTCCTTCGGACGGACGGAAACGTCCACGCCCGGAGGGCGGTCACTAGGAGTAGTGGTCGCGGATGATCTCGTGGATGATGTCCTGCGTGTCGCGCGGTTGGGCCGCCTGGACGCACAGGTGCTCCATCGCCGCCTGGTAGGCGTCCACGTCGGCGTCGCGGTCGAGGTACAGGCCGCCGGTGAGGTGCTCCATGTAGATGACGTCGTCGAGCTCCGGGTACGCGAAGCGCAGCCAGGTGAACGGCGCGCCGGCACCGGAGTGGGCGCCGCTGTCGAAGCGCACGATCTGGATCCGCACGTTGGGGCGGTCGCAGGCCTCGGCGAGGGCGACGAGCTGCTCGCGCATGACGCCGTAGCCGCCGAAGGGCCGGTGCAGCGCGGCCTCGTCGATGACGGTCCACAGTGTGGCCGGATCGGTCTCGCGGTCGAGGACCTTCTGCCGCGCCATGCGCAGCTCGATCCGGTTGTCGATCTCGCGCAGCGGCGTGTGCCCGTAGCCGAGCATGAGCAGCGAGCGGGCGTACTCGCGGGACTGGAGCAGGCCCGGGACGAGCTGGACCTCGTAGGAGCGGATCGTGGAGGCGGCGCTCTCCAGGTCCAGATAGGTCGAGAACCAGTCGGGCAGCGACTCGCCGTACGGGTGCCACCAGCTCGGCCGGTTGGCCTCGCGGCAGAGGTTGACCATGCGCTCGATCTCGGCCTGGTCGGTGATCCCGTACATGACCAGCAGGTCTTCGATGTCCCTGAGCCGGAACGAGACCCGTCCCAGCTCCATGCGGCTGATCTTCGACTCGGAGCCGCGGATCTCGAACCCGGCGTCCTTGCGGGTGATGTCCGCGGCCTCGCGGAGGCGCCGGAGCTGCCCGCCGATCATCATCCGCAGGGCGGTGGCGCCGGTCGGCGTCTCTTCCTTGGCCATGTCGGCCACCTCCTCTCGCGGTGATCGGCCGGAAACGGACCCACCCTGACAGGGTAGCCCGTCGGGCCGGTCCTGCCAGGGTGAGTGTGCAGCCCTTGGGCTTCCGTCTCTCGATCCTTATGCGATCAGGTCGTCGAACTCGCCGTCCTTGGCGCCTTCGACGAGGGCCCGGATCTCGGCGACCGTGTAGACGAGGGCGGGACCCTCGGGGAAGCGTGAGTTGCGCACGGCGATGTCACCCTGCGGGAGTTCGGCCAGCTCGACGCAGTTGCCGCCGTTCGGGCCGGAACGGCTGCTCTTGCGCCATGTCAGCGACGAGGGGAGCTCCCCAGCCGGGATTCCGTTGCGTGCCTTGTCCATAGAGATTCCTTCCACCAGTGGCCGGTACGTCCGACCGGATTCTCTTTTCAATTCGATCGACCGCCGGAGGCGTGGAACCGGGTGCCGCGGGCATACCAGACGGCCGCCCAGGCGGACGATTCCGACATCCCCGTAGTCGATCGGATCAAGTGTCGCACATTACACTCCGTGACTGCACGGGAGGATGGACGCGCAAATGCACGTGCATCTGCCCGGTGTCGATGCATGTTACGATGAATGTGACAATGCACATAGACACGGCCGTAGAAGGTATGCGACCGTTGTCACGGACTCAAATGCCGCTAACCGACGCTTCGGGCAGCGACGGGCGGAACGGGCCGAAACCTCCGGGTCTTCGGACCGGCAACCGCCGTCGCGAACGGGCGTCCCGCATCTCATAACCGGACAAGTGCCAGTGCAGAGCTTGGCCGGGCCCCCGCTCCGGCGAGGCCCGATCGTCGCCCGGAGAGGGGTTGGGTGCCATATGGAACGTCTTGAGGCGCAGACGTTGCTACAGGCAGCCGCGGCAGGCAAGCTGCGGAGCTCGATGTGCCAGCAGGTGATGGCGATCGAGTACGACCGCAGCGGCGCCGTGCTCTACCGC
This sequence comes from Glycomyces artemisiae, assembly GCF_003002955.1. Lineage (GTDB taxonomy): Bacteria > Actinomycetota > Actinomycetes > Mycobacteriales > Micromonosporaceae > Glycomyces > Glycomyces artemisiae. Next base: position 301,187 of record NZ_PVTJ01000004.1, on the reverse strand, counting down.
TGCGCCCGCTCCTGCGGCAAGCACACCGCGGACGCCGCCCAGGTCCAGGCAGGACTCCTGTGGCACTACCGCGGGCGCAGCCTCGGCGAGCACTACGGGCTCCCCGACGAGGACATCGTCGACGACATGTTCGCCTCGCTCCAGCTCGCCTGGATCCGCGACGGCGACATCTACACGGCGCGCTTCCGCTTATCGCAGCGCGCCCCCGAGACCTTTCTCTATTTGGTGGGATAGGGCTTCGGGGAGGCCGGTGGGGGCCTCCCCGAGCTCTTCACCAAGACCAGAACACATCGCGAACAGTGCTGACACACTGAAACAACGGGCGGGACCCCAGAGGCCCCGCCCGTTCTCGCTGCCCGGACTCAGCGGCCGCGCCCGGAGGCCGGGTCCGCCTCGCCCCTGCGGTGCCGGCCGCCGCCGGGCCCGAGGTCCTCGGCGCGGCCGAAGTACGCGCGGGCGCCTTCGCCCATCGCCCCGATCGTCACGGTCGCGCCGTCCCCGACGACGCCGATGTGGACGCTGCCGATCCGCGCGCCCCCGAAGAGGACGGCCGCGTGCTCCTCGCTCATGTCGCTCCCTTCTCGCCGCCCTGCTGCTGCTGCGGCTGCTGCCCGGCCTGGTGCTGGTGCTGGACGACGGAGGCGTTCGAGCCCATCGCCGTCACGCTGACGTGGCCGGGCCCGAGGACGCCGGTGTTCATCTCGCCGTTGTTGACCACGTTGTAGTTGACGACCGCCGCGATCTGCTCCTCCAGCGAGCTCGCGTCGATGTTGCGCTCCTTCAGGAACTCCACCACCGCGGTGAGGACCCTGCGGCGGAGGATGCGGATGTACACGAGCGGCTTCGTCAGGTCGAGGTACTCGGCGTCGGGGTTGACGCTGAGCTCCCTGACCCCGTACTGCGCGCCGCGGTCCGGCGGCTGCCACCCGGTCAGCTCCGGGCGGCCCCGGACCGTGTTCCGGATGCCGCGGCCCGCGCGCATGAGCAGGTCGCTCGGGCTCAGCAGCAGCTCCACCGGGAGCGACGCCGCGACCGGGACCGTGCACCACAGCGCCGCGCTCCGCCACCGGATCGGCCCGTTGCGGTACAGGTGGTACCCGGGCCACGTGTCGGGGATGACGCAGGGGGAGAACCACATCGACAGCGACCCGCCTTCGAGCGTGAAGCGCGTGAAGAAGTTGGTGACCGATCCTCCTTCCGCGGTCGACACCTGGAACCGCAGCTCCCTGCGGACCACGCCGTCCAGGGACGCCGCGTCGGCCTGCGGGCCGCCGACGTGGAAGTCGGACACGAAGCACTGCTCCGTGATCTCCAGGTCGGGCAGCGCCGATGCGGACGGCGACGCCGCGGTCTGCTTCTCGACCGACGCGCGGAGGTGGCCGTGCAGCTCGTCAACGGTGAACGGCTGCATCTCGCCCCGTTCGGCCTGCTCCGCGGTCTGCGACAGCGACAGTGAGAACAGGTCCTGCGACAGCCTGAAGCCGAACCCGGGGTAGTCCCGGCGGTACTTCCGCGGGCAGACCACCGGGCCGGACCGCTCCGCGGCGCCGATGCGGCCGATCCGCCCGTTCCGGCGCCGCGGCGACGGCGTCCGGACCGGCACCGTGACCAGGCAGCGGAGCCTGATCCACTCGAAGGCGCTGCGGCACAGGACGAGTCCCACGAGCACCGCCCAGACCGGAACGCCGCCGGAGACCACGTCGATCCAGACGAGCACCGTCAAGGCGACGACCGCGCCGCCGATGTGGCCGCCCTTGATCCGCTCCTCGATCCGGATCAGGAGGCGGTCGAGCCTGGGGCGGCGGCGCATCGACGAGACCCGCAGCGAGGAGCCGACGCCGTGGAGCTTCACCGCGGGCACGGCCCAGGCCGCCAGGCACGCCAGGAGCAGGAACCGGTCCGGGCCCGGGACCGCGATGCAGGCGGCGAGCGCCGCCACCGTCGCCAGGTCCTCGGCGAGGTCGATCGCGCGGGCGCGGCGGGCGTGCAGCAGCACGGGGACCGGATCGCAGCCGGGGCTCGGGGCGACCGCGAGGTCGCGCCGCGAGTAGACGTGCTCCACGACCGCCTCGCGGAACCGGTAGTCGAGGTAGGCGCCCGCGCTCATGTGGGCGGTGGCGTCGCCGCGGAACTGCGGCCGCGGCTCGTCCTGCCGCGCGGCCGGCCTCGGCGGCGCGACGGCGGTGGCGGTCACCGGTCCTCCTCCTCGTCGCGGTAGTGGTGGTGGATGTGGCCCGTGGCGTTGGTGCCGATCGCGCCGAAGGTGGCATTGCCCCCGTCGCCCATGTAGCCGATGGTGGTGTTCGATCCGGGCTGCGGTTCGAAGTGGTACTTCGAGGACGGCGGCGTCGGCGCGGGAGCGGGTTCGACGGGGTCCGGGTCGTACCGGTCGATGAGCGCGAGGGCGAACGCGGCGGCGCGCCGGGCCGCCATCGGCTGGGTCCGCTTGTCGGTCTCCTTGTCCTTGTCGTCCAAGCGGTCCGAGACGCCGCGGATCACGGTCGCCTCGACGCCCCGGACCTGGCGGGCCGCGGCCATGGCGCCGAAGCCCTCCATGTCGATCGCGGTGGCGTCGCTGAAGTGCTTCCGGATGAGCTCCGCGGTGTCGGAGGCGCTCCCGGTGACGACCTTGCCGCCGGAGGCGATCGGCCGGTGGTGGACCTCCGGGGCGGTGTCGGCTTCGGGCTCGGCCCGCCAGATCCAGGTGCCTTCGAGGCTCACCCGCTTCGCCTGCTCGTCGAGGATCGCGGAGGTCGGGAGGGAGTCGATCCGCGGGAGGTACTCCAGGTCGGTGTCCTGGCCGCCTTCGTACCCGTAGACCTTGGTCGCGGCGACGACGTCGCCGACCGCGGAGCGGCGAAGTCCGCCGCCCACACCCACCAGCAGGAGGACCTGGGGCTCCCAGGCGGCGAGGGCGCGTTCGACCGCCGCCGAGGTCTCGGTGTTGCCCCTGCCGGTGAGCGCCAGGACGAGGCGCCAGTCCGCCTTGCGGCCGCGGTAGTCGAACCGCTCGTAGACCGAGTCGCGGCGGTGCTCCTCGGTCGCGGTGCCGCCGATCAGGCCGCGGACGGCGCGGTATTCGAGTTCGAGCGGGGTGCAGATGACGGCGGTGGGATGGGTGGTCATGCGGTGCTCCGTGGGGTGCGGGGTCCGTGATCGGCCTGCGGGGACCGAGGAAGCCGAGGTGAGGACCAATATTGTTTATTGGACAATTGACTGCTACGATCCTAGGCACGAACATGAATTATTGTCAAGTCGTCAAGAAGGGGGAGTCCGATGCGTGACCGGAGCCCGCTCGTCCAGCTCACCGCGGACGTGGTCATCCTGACCGTCCGCGAGGACCGCCTGGAGGTCCTGCTGATCCGGCGCGGCAAGGCGCCGTTCGAGGGCATGCTCGCGATTCCCGGCGGCTACATGGAGGCCGACGAGAACCTGTGGCAGACCGCCATCCGCGAGCTCGAAGAGGAGACCTCGCTCGACGGGATGACCCCGCACCTCGAACTGGTGGGCGTCTACACCGATCCGGAACGCGATCCGCGCGGCCAGATCGCGTCCGGGGCATGGGTCGCGATGATCCCCGACCCGCCGGTCGCCAAGGCGGGCGGCGATGCGGCGGCCACCGAGTGGCTCCCGGTCGACCAGGCGCTCAAGGAGCCCCTCGCGTTCGACCACAAGCTGATCCTCCAGGACGCCGTCGAGAAGGCGCGCCAGAGCCTCAACCAGTCGACCGCGGCCGTCTCCTTCTGCCGCAAGGAGTTCACGATCTCGGAGCTGCGGCGCGTCTACGAGGCGGTCTGGGGCGGGAAGCTCGACCCGGGCAACTTCCACCGGAAGGTCACGCGGATCGACGGCTTCATCGAGCCGACCGGCGAGACGACCACGCGCGACGGCGGCCGCCCGGCCGCGCTGTACCGGGCCGGGGCGCGGAGGTGGCTGCCGCCGTCGATCCCGCGGCCCGAGGTCAGCGCGTAGTCCGAGGCGCGGAGAACGGGCGGGACCTGCGCGGCCCCGCCCGTTCTCGTTGTGGTGCTAGAGGTTGCGGGATCTGCGGACGGCGATGGTCCCTCCGGCCATGGCGAGGAGGGCGGCGATCCAGAGGCCTGCTCCCGGGCCGGTGACGGGGAGGGCCGGGCGGGCGTCGTCGGCCGCGTCGCCGTCGGACGTGTCGTTGCCCGCGGGCGAGGCGGCGGGGGGTTCGGGGACGCATTCGAGACTGAAGGACAGGCCTGAGACGTCGCCGTCGGCGACGTCGACGGACTGGACGGCGGGGCCGTCGACCGGGTAGCCGCCGCCGGAGACGCGGACCTGGTACTCGCCGGGGAAGACCGCCGGGAAGTGGAAGTCGCCCTCGTCGTCGAGGGGCGCGGTCACCGGTTCGCCGTCGGCGAGGACGGGATCGCCGTTCGCGTCGAGGAGTTCGAGGACCACGTTGCCGGCCATGTCCTCGCAGAAGCCGACGTCGCCGCCGACGGCCCCGGGCACGATCTCGATCGGCTCGGTCTCGACGACGACCTCGTAGGCGTCGGCGGCGAGCCAGAACTGGAACATCGGGATGCCGGTGAAGTCGGTGAAGGTGAACGTCAGCGAGGCGATGGAGGCGGCGGGCCGGAACCAGCCGGTCGCGCCGACCGTGTCGCCGGAGTTGGTGCCCGTCAGCGTCATCGTGGCCGCGTCCCAGGTGGGCTGGTCGGTGGCCGCGGACTTGCACCCGGCGGGGCGCGGGGAGTTCTGGCAGAGGTTGAAGGAGCTCTGGTAGCCCAGGTCGGCGGCGGTGAGGGGGTTGCCGTCGGCGTCGGTGCCGGAGATCCGCACCATGTCGACGTCGATGTCGCCCAAGGCGAAGCCCCAGTTCGCGTCGGGGGTCGGCGAGTCGAACACGACGGTGGTCGTGGACGGCAGGTTCCCGCCGGTGGTGCCGATGCCGATGTAGCCCTTGTTCTGGGACGAGCCGAACGCGGCGCCGAAGGGGGTGTCCTCGCCCATCCAGATCGACTTCCCCGACGGGGTCGTGACCGGGGACCCGTCGGTGGTCAGGCCCGCGCCGGGGAACCCGGTCGCGGGGCTCGACATCTGGAACGACCCGGAGCCGCCCGACCAGGCGGCGTACTCGGCGGCGAGGGCCGCCGACGGGAGGAGCACCGCGGCGGCGGCTGCGGCGGCGACGGTGCCCGTCCTGATCCATTGTGAACGTTGCTTCCACATGGAACGATCGTTGCAAACCAGGTCGGAAGAAGCATTGCGCGACACGCGGAAGTCACACGGGGGTGCGGCGTCCGGTCGCCGCACCCCGGCCGGTCAGCTCATCCAGATGTTGGAGTAGCCGCTGGACTGGTAGCCCTCGGTCGCGAGGATCATGTAGTAGTTGAACGAGCCGAGCTGCATCCCCTTGCCCGCCCACGCGTCGAAGTGGTTCCCGGTGGTGATCGCCCCGCCGGTGCTCTTCGACTGGCGCACGCTCCAGAACTGCGGGAACGTCTTCGTGCCCTCCACGGACGGCGCGTTGTACCGCATCGTCTGGTAGATGTCGTAGGTCCCGCCGTTGCTCGACACGGTGCCCTTGTGGGTCCCGGTGGGGCGGTAGGTGCCCCAGCTGTCGACGATGTAGTACTCGACCAGCGGGTTCGACGTCCACCCGTACAGGCACAGGTACCCGTTACCCGAGAGCGAGAAGTTCCCCGACCAGTTCACCGTGCGGCGGCTGCCGTTGCTCCAGCCCTTGCCGCACACGAAGTTCCCGGTGTTGCCCCAGTTCACCGTATAGTTCCCGCCCGAGCCGAGGGTCATCGAGACGGTGCCCTGCGAGTCGGTCCAGAACGAGTAGTAGTACCCGCCCTGGCTCCCGGTCTGGTTGGTGGTGATCACGGTCTGCGCGTTCGCCGCGCTCGGCAGCAGCAGGCTCGATCCGCCGAGCGCGAGCGCCCCTGCCCCGCCGAACAGGAGCCCCCGGCGGCTGAACGGGCCGCGGCGCGCGTCGGACGGGGAACGGTCCCCTGTCGGGCGCTTGTCAGCCATGCGTCCTCCAATCGATCGATGAATTTCGATGCGATAAGTATCCGTACGCCCCTTCTGTGCGTCAATGACTTTCGGAGAACTTCCGGAATTTTCTCGGACTCATCACCCCAGGCTATGGGTGAATGCGCGCCGAAGGACTACCTGGATTGCGGAGATTGCGGCAAGGAGGATTTCCGAGAGTTTCGGAAGCGGCTGTCGCCGGAGTGGGATGGTGCCCCAGGCAGGATTCGAACCTGCGACGCACGGTTTAGGAAACCGACGCTCTATCCCCTGAGCTACTGGGGCGACGGATGCCGAGTCTAGCCGATCGGCCGGAGGCGGGCGAGGCGGCGCAGGTCGACCGCGGCGAGCCTGGCGGTCTCGGCGGCGTCGTCGTCGGGCTGCTGCTGGGAGCGGCGCTCGGCGCCGACGCGGTGGACGTACGTCTCGACTTCGAGGGCCTGCCGGGCCTCGTCCCAGCCGAGCACCGCGCCCGCGAGGGATGCGGCGTCCTCGGCGGCGCGCGTGCCGCGGTCGAAGGTCTCGATCGACAGGCGCAGCCGCCGGGTCAGGACGTCGTCGAGGTGGAGCGCGCCCTCGGCGCGGGCCGCGTAGACGACCTCGGCGCGCAGGTAGTGCTCGCCGCGGGCGAGCGGGCGGCCCAGCTGCGGCTGGTCGGCGACCATGCGCAGCAGCTGCGGCGCGAGGTTCCCGTAGCGGCGCAGCAGGTGCTCGACCACGGGGACGCCGAGCCCGCTGCGCGCCGCGATCCGCTCGCGCGCCTCCCAGTAGGCCGCGAAGCCGTCGGCGCCCAGCAGCGGGAGCCGCCGCGTGCCGCTCGGCGGCACCTCCGGGCCGAGGCTCACCGCCGCGGCGTCGATCGCGTCCTTCGCCATGATCCGGTACGTGGTGAGCTTCCCGCCCGCCACGAAGAACAGCCCCGGCTCCGGCTCGACCACGGCGTGCTCGCGGCTGAGCTTCGAGGTCTCCTCGGTCTCGCCGCGCAGCAGCGGCCGCAGCCCCGCGTACACGCCTTCGACCTGCGCCACGTCGAGTCTGCGGCCGAGGACCTCGCTGGCCTGCTGGAGCAGGTACGCGACATCGCTCGCCGACGCTGCCGGATGCGCCGGGTCGAGCTCCCACTCCGTATCGGTGGTGCCGATGAGCCAGTGCCCGTCCCACGGGATGATGAACAGGACGCTCCACCTCGTGCGCGAGATGATCCCCGCCGACCCCTCGATCGCCGAGCCCGGGAGCACCAGGTGCACTCCTTTGGACGCCTGCACCGCCAGGCCCGGCCGCTCCGGGAGCGTCCGCGCGAGCTCGTCGCTCCACACGCCCGCCGCGCAGACCACGGTGCGCGCCTTGACGAACCGCCGCGTGCCCGTCTCGACGTCGAGCACCTCGACGCCGGTGATCCGCCCGTCCTGCCGCCCGAAGCCGACCGCCTGCGCCGACGGCACGACGGCCGCGCCGAGCGACGCGGCCGTGCGCGCGAGCGCCACCACCAGGCGCGCGTCGTCCACCTGCGCGTCGTAGTACCGGATCGCGCCGCGGATCTCCGGGTCCAGGTCGGGGAACGCGTGCAGCGCGCCCTCGCGCGAGAGGTGCCGGTGCCACGGCAGGCCCCCGCGCCCGCGGCCCGCACCGAGCGCCGTCGCGAGCACGTCGTAGGCCGCGACGCCCGCACCGTAGTACGCCCGGTCCCAGATCCCCTTGAGCGGCAAGAGGAACGGCACGGGACGCACCAGGTGCGGCGCGATCGTCCCGGCGAGGAGCCCCCGCTCGGTGAGCGCCTCGTGGACCAGGCCCAGCTCCAGCTGCTCCAGGTACCGCAGGCCGCCGTGGACGAGCTTGCTGGACCGCGACGACGTGCCCGACGCGAAGTCCCGCGCCTCCACCAGCGCGGTCCGCAGGCCCCGCGAGGCCGCGTCGACCGCCGCGCCCGCGCCCGTGGCGCCGCCGCCCACGACGACCACATCGAACGGTTCGGAGGCGAGCCGCTCCAGGTCGGCGCGCCGCCGCTCGGGGGAGAGGCGGCCGGCCTGCGATCGGGACCAGGACACGGGCGTGCGCATTCGTTCACGATACGTGCAGCGAGCTGGGCTGACACCCGTCTCCGCGCACGAGACGCGTAAATTGGAAGGGTGAGCACGAATGCCCCTGCGCGCCCAGACAAGCTCACCGTCTTCGCCCGGTTCGTCCAGTACAAACTGAAGGTCCCGGTCCTCGTCGCGGTGTGCGCCTCCATCCCCGCGGTGTTCCTCACCGTCTGGACCGACGGCGGCTTCGCCTTGGCGGGCAAGGCGATCGGCTGGGCCGCCGGGGCGGTGCTGTGGTTCGAGTCGGTGGTGCTGCTCCTCGCGGCCGAGCACAAGCGCGAGTGGCTGTGGCGCCACAAGTGGATGCTCCTGGTCTGCCTGCTCACCGTCGCGAGCCTCGTGCTCGCCGCGGGCGGCGCCCAGGTGCTGCGCCTCGCCTACCTTGTCGGCACCATCCGGGCCCTGCGCGCCAAGCGGATCTTCGACGCCGCGGGCATCCTCGCCCGCCGCCTCAGCCTCGGCCTGTGGTGGCGCTCGGGCCTGTTCACCGGCGCGGGCGTGGTCGCCGCGGGGATCGCCGCGGTGCTCCTGTTCGACCCCGACGCTGAGTACCGGGAGCTCCTGCACTGGTTCGACGCGAACCTGCGGCTCCTGCCGATCCTCCTCGCGGGCGCCGTCCTCGCGGTCGCCACCTGGTACTTCGTGCGCTCGCGCACCGCCGCCCGCCGGGCCGCCCGGGACGCGCGCGCCGGGGTCCCCGCCCAGCGCGCCCCCGCCGAGGCCGCGGAAACCGCCGTGGAGGCCGCCGCCGCGCCCGCAGAGGGCCCCTGACCGGGCCTCCGATCGTCCTTCCTCGACTCCACGGGTGTGTCGAGTAGGCTCGGGCGCGTGGAAACCGACCTGATCACCCTGACCGGCCTGCGCGTCCACGGGCGCCACGGCGTCTTCGACTTCGAGCGGGACGCCGGGCAGGACTTCGTCATCGACGTCGCCCTCCGCACCTCCACCGCCGCGGCCGCGGCCACCGACGACCTCAAGCACACCGTCGACTACGGCGCCCTCGCCGACGCGCTCGCCGCCATCGTCGCGGGCGAGCCCGTCAACCTCATCGAGACGCTCGCCGAGCGGCTCGCGGACGCCTGCACCGCCCTCGACGGCGTCAGCTCCGCCAGAGTGACCGTCCACAAGCCCCAGGCGCCGATCGCGCAGCAGTTCGCCGACGTCGCCGTCACCATCGAGCGGAGCGCGCCATGAGCAGGGTCGTCTTCAGCATGGGCTCCAACCTGGGCGACCGCGAGGCCGCGCTGCGGTCCGCCATCGCCGCCGTGGAACCGACCGCGGTCTCCGACGTCTACGAGACGCCCCCGTGGGGCGGCGACGACGAGCAGCCCGCGTACTACAACATCGCCGTCATCGCCGAGGACCCTGCGCGCAGCGCGCACGACTGGCTCGAACTCGGCCAGCGCCTCGAAGCCGAAGCGGGGCGCGTCCGCGACCCCGAGCGGCCCTACGGGCCCCGGACCCTCGACGTCGACCTCGTCGCCGTATGGGACGAATCGGGCGCCGTCCACTCGGAGGAGCCGCGCCTCCGGCTGCCGCACCCGCTCGCGCACCTGCGGGCGTTCGTGCTGGTCCCGTGGTTCGCGGTGGACCGGGACGCGGAGCTGCCCGGGAAGGGCCGGGTGAGGGACCTGCTACGGGACGCCACCGTCGCGGCGGACGCGCGCGCACTGCGCCGTCTCCACCCGATATGGTCGAAGCATCATGAGTGACGGGAAGCACGGTCCGCAGCCGAGCCTCAGGCCGACGGCGGCGTCCACCATCGCGGTGGCGGCCCTGGTCGGGGCGGCCCTGACCCTGCTCCTCGTCGCCCGCTACTACCAGCAGGCCCCCGACCTGAACTGGTACAACTCCGCGGTGATCCTCGCTCTGGCCGCGCTCGTCGCGTGGCTGGCGTGGACCACCCGGAAGGCGCTGCGTCCCAGCGGGAAGCGGCTCCAGGAGGCTTCGCTCGACGGGAAGGCGCCATCAGGCGCCGGGCGGCTCGACGGTCCGGAGCACGCGCTCCAGATCGCCCGCTTCGCCGTGCTCGGCAAGGCCGCCTCGATCGCCGGGGCCGCGTTCTTCGGCGCGTACCTGGGGTTCACGGTGTGGCTGGCGGTCCAGGCAGGACGCCTCACCGCCGCCGCGGACGACCTTCCCATGGCGGTGCTCGGCACCGTCGCGTGCGCGCTCCTCACCGCCGCCGCCGTCTGGCTGGAGCACTCCTGCCGCATCCCCCCGCAGGACCGCGACGAGGACCGCCGCGACCGACCCTGACCCGTCCCCCTTCGACCCGATGCTGGACCCATCCCCCCATATCCCCAATATTTCGCGCGTTTAGAGGTGCGCCCCATGAAATTCGACTCCCCATCCCAAGAGCGCGACTCCACCACGCAGATGAGCGCCGTGTCAGAGGGCGGAGGCGAGGCCTCCGCCGACCGCATGGCGGTCCACGTGGTCTGGGAGATCGGCCTGCTGCTCCTCGGCGGCGGCGTCCTGTTCGCCCTCTCCCGCTCCACCGCCGGGCCGTTCGCCGACGGCGGCTGGTCGGCGTTCGGCGCGGCGCTCGCGCCCGCGATCATGCTGGCCTGCGCCATGTCCGTGTCCTTGCGCGTCGGCGCCGTGAACCTCGCGGTCGGTCCGATCGCGCTGCTGTCGGCGTGGCTGTTCGTCGACGCCTCCGGCTCCGGTTCGGCGATGGCCCTGGCGTTCGGCCTCGGCGCGGCCGCGTTCACCGGGATCGTCCTGGCGACGCTGACGGCGTGGCTGCGCGCGCCCGGCTGGGCCGCGTCCGGCGCGGTGGGCGGCGCGATCGGCCTGTGGGCCGGGACGCAAGGCGACCCCGGCGCGTTCTCGCTGTCGGAGCTCCCGACGACGGGCGTGCTCGCGGCGCTCGCGGGCGCGGCGGGCATCTCGCTGTTCCTGGGCCTGGTCGGCGCGTTCGCGGGCGTGCGCTCGCGGCTGGCGCCGATCCGCGACACGCCGGTCGGCGAGCGGCACGGCCGCGGCGGCCTGGTGTTCCTGGGCCTGCTCGTCTCCTCGTCGCTGGCGGGTGCCGCCGGCGTCGTGGCCGCGTGGACGTCGGTCCCCGACGCGGGCGCGGCCGGGCTGCCGGACCCGATCCTGCTGACGGTGCTCGCGCTGGGCGCGGCGCTGCTGGGCGGGACGAGCCTGGTGGGACGGCGCGGCGGCGTGTGCGGGACGGTGTTCGCCGCGCTGCTGGTGCTGGCCCTGATGTGGCTGGCCGAGGCGCGCGGGTGGGGCTTCGACCCGAGCTGGATCGCGTTGAGCGCCATCGTGGCCGGGTTCCTGGTGACGCGGCTCGTGGAGGCCATGAACCAGGTCGACGAGAACGAGGCGGCCTCGACGTCCCGCGCGGGGTCGGTCGACGACCTGCGCGAGGACGACCCCCGGGACACCGGCTCCTACGAGCGCTACGACGACGACCTGGCGGACCTCGGGTCCGGCGGCGAGTCGTGGTCGACGTCCACGGGCGGCATCCGCACCAACACGACCGGCGGCATCCCGAAGCAGCCCGCCGACCCGTTCGGCGCGTCCGGTGCCTTCGACGACCTGCGCGACGGCTACGGGAACCGCTTCGACAACGACCGCCGCTACGGCCGCTGACCACCGCCCTCCATCCCCCCATAGAGGACAGACGACATGACGTACGTACCATCCGACCGCGACGACGACATCATCCTGGACCAGACGCAGCGCCTCGACACCACGCCGGCGCCCGCCTTCCCGGCCGTCGGCAACGGCGTCGACGCCCAGAGCGCCCAGCCCGTGGACCCGTTCGCGGGCCGCCCCGCGGTCACCGTCGGCTACGCCGAGGCGCCGTCCGCGCCCCGCGACCGCACGGTCTTCCAGTTCGTGTGGGAGGCGATCCTCCTGCTGCTGACCCTGAACGCGCTGTTCCTGGTCTACCAGCGGCAGGACGAGATCTTCGGCGGCGACGCGACCATGGACACCCTCGGGACCCATTTCGCGACGCTCACCTCGCTGCTGCTGGTCGCGACCGGCTTCGGCCTGACGCTGCGCCTCGGCGCGGTGAACCTCGCCGTCCCGGCGATGCCGATGCTCGCGCTCATGCTGCCGTCGCTGTTCATCGGCGAGAACCCGCTGGTGGGCCTCGGCTACCTGGCGGGCGCCGCGCTCGCGCTCGCGATCGTGTTCACGGTGCTCACCGTGGTCTTCCGCGTCCCGCCGTGGCTCGCGGGCCTCGCCTCGCTCGTGGTCCTCGCCGGGTCCTTCCAGGCGTTCACCGAGCTCGCCGAGCTGATCGGCGCGACCGACGGCGGCACCTGGACCAACCCCGGCGACCTGTGGGTGTTCCTCGGCGCGGTCGCGCTCGCGGTCGCGGGCGGCCTCCTCGGCCTGGTGCCCGCGGTGCGCGACCGGTTCAGCAAGGTCAAGGGCGCCGCGGACGGCACGGGCGACCGCGACGCGGCGTCGGTGTTCATGCTCCTCGGCGGGAACCTGCTCGCGCTGCTCCTGGCCGCGCTCGCCGGGTTTCTCCCGGTGGCCTTCGCGGGCGGCCCGGAGGGGGTCCAGTGGACCGCGACCTCCCCGTTCACCCTCGGGATGCTGTCGGGCCTCGACCTGACCCCGTTCGCACTGATCGCGGTCCTCCTGGCGGGCACGAGCCCGTGGGGCCGCCGCGGCCCCGTCTTCGGCACCGTCCTCGCCACCATCGCGGTGTGGGCGCTCCTCCTCGTGTGGTCCAGCCTCACCGGCCCGGCCTCCGACCCCGAGCTGTTCCAGAGCTGGACCGGCGCCCTCTACGCGGGCCTGCTCCTCCTCGGCCTCTTCGTCGCCTTCGGCCTCGACCGCCTCGGACGCCCCAAGGAGCCGACCCCTGACGACGACACCGCCGCCACCACCGAACTCCCCGCCAACACCGACCCCACCGACCCCGGCACCGGCCTCTTCGACCCGAGCCTCCAGGACCCCGCGACCGCGGACCGGTAGGACTCCATAAGCGGGTGGGTCCCGGGCGCGAAGCGCCCGGGACCCACCCGCTTGTTTGTGGCCGAGGGTTCAGATGGCGGCGTGGTATTCGAGTTCGTAGGCACTGGCGTCGAGCACCATCTCGGTGACTTCGACGCAGCGGTCCTCGCTGTCGTAGGCCATGCGGGTGATGGCGATGACGGGTGTGCCGCCGGGGAGTTCGAGCGCTTCGGTCTCGGTCGGCATGGGCATCCTGGCCCGCAGCCGCTCGGTGAACCGGACCGGGGCATGGCCGATCTCATCGAGACGCGCGTAGACGCCGCCGGGACCGGTGTCGGTGTAGACGATCGGAGTCGAGCGGACCAGGTCGAGCAGGTAGAACGAGTCGGCCAGCTGCACCAGCCGCTCATCGACGGCGAACCGGCGGGAGCGGCGCAGCACCGGCGCATCGGTGTCGATCGCCAGTTCCGCCGCGACGGCTTCGCTCGCGAGCACTTCGCCGACGGCCACTTCCACCATCCGGGCCCGTTTGCCGGTGTCGGCATCCTGGATGGCTTGGCCTTCGCGCCATGCGGTCAACCGGGAGGGGAACGAGCGCCGGATCGGCTCGAAGGTGCGCACGAAGCTTCCCGAACCAGGCTTGGTGATGATGAAGCCGGTCTGCCGCAGCTGCGCGAGCACCCTGGCCGCAGTGCCGCGGTCGATACCGAATTCATTGCCGATCGCAGTGGCGCTCGGCAGGCGCTGACCAGGCGAGTAGGTGCCATCGAGGATTCGCTGGCGCAGCGCTTCAGCGGCGGTTGCCGCCGCAGAGCCCTGCTTGCCTTGCATGTCGATTGCTCCTCCTCGCCGATGACGCCTCAGCCTACCCAGTCGGGCGCTGATGGGTTCCAGGCGAGAGCATTTCATTTCGATGGCATCAATGATTGACTGATGCCATCGGTTGTGATTTACTTGTTCCAGCTTCACTCAGGGTCACTGATTCGCGGCGCTGACTCGCAGACCGCCTGTCTTGGTGGGGGCAGGCGGATGCCGCCGGTGATCGGCGTCCGCCCCGAAGCTCACGCCTCGGGGCGGGCGCAACTCGAACTCAATAGGGCCGCACACGGACTGCGGCCCGCCGGGAAAGCTTGGAACCTAGACCGGCGGGCCGCGCACTCCACGAGAACGGATTCTCATGGCGCTCGACAGCCTATCGCGCAGCACTGTGCCCGCTTGGGCGAAGATCGACTTGCAACTGCATCAGCCCTACCGGACCTGGCTCGGCTTCGGCCGCCTCCGCTGCGACTGGTGCGGCGAACGCTGGGGCAGGCACGGCTGCCACCCCCGCGAATCCGCCGCCCGCCACTTCCTGAACACCGCCTCGGCGGCCCAACAGGAAGCCGCTCTCCTGGCAGGCGACATCACCGCCGAGGATCTGCGCCTCAAGCGCCGATTCCGACCCAGCGGCGCACATCGCCGCAAGCCCAGTCCCTATCCGGTCCCCGCCATGAGATTCCAGGCGGCGCAATGAATCCCGGACCCGACCGGCATGACGACTGGTACCTGCTCGGCGAGTTCACTCGCGACATCGGCATGGGCGACACCATCCGATTCCTCGTGGAGCGGAACACTGAAGACCCTGCCGTGCACGGGATCAGCTGCGATGAGGGCACGGGCCTCGGTCCGCGCCCCGTCGCCGTCTTCACCGAGCCCCAGACTTGCAACACCGCATGGCGGCGCGCCTGGAACGGCGATCCCATGAGTCCCGGCATCGAGGCTGAAGCCCGCGACATCGCCCGCCGCGGCTGGCCGCTGTAGCGAAGTGCTCTTCGAATATGCGCGGCGCTTACGATCGCTCGCATGGACATGGACGAGTATCAGAAGGCGGCGCTGCGGACGGCTGCGACGAGGGACAAGCCGAATGAGGTGTTCCACCTGCTGCTCGGGCTGGTGGGGGAGACCGGGGAGATCGCGGAGAAGGCGAAGAAGGTCATCCGGGACGAGGGGAGCGACTTCTCGCGGTGGGACCGGGAGGACTTGAAGAAGGAGCTGGGGGACACGCTGTGGTACCTCGCGGTGCTCGCCGACCACTTCGGCCTGTCGCTGGGGGAGGTCGCCGAGCACAACATCGCGAAGCTCGCCGACCGGCAGCGGCGCGGGGTGCTCGGCGGGAGCGGGGACGACCGGTGATCAGACGACGATGACGCGGATGCCCGCCTCCTCGAAGCCGCGGAGCTGCTCGGGCGGGGCGTTGCCGTCGGTGACGAGGGTGTGGACGCGGTCGGTGGGGCAGATGCGGGCGAAGGCGTGGCCGCCGATCTTGGAGCCGTCGGCGATGACGACGACTTTGCGGGCGCGGGCGGCCATGAGGGCGTTGATCGCGGCCTCGCCCTCGTGGTGGCTGGTCGCGCCGAGCTTCATGTCGATGGCGTCGACGCCGAGGAACGCGATGTCGAGGGTGATCTCGCGCAGGATCGGGGCCGCGAGCGGGCCGATCAGCTCGTAGGACTGGGGCCGCACGACGCCGCCGACGACCACCACTTTGAGGTGCGGACGCACGATGAGCTCGTTGGCGATGTTGAGCGCGTTCGTGACGATCGTCAGCCCGGTCGAGCCGGGCGTGGCGACCAGGTCGGTGCGCATGGCGAGGGACCGGGCGACCTCGGTGATCGTGGTGCCGCCGTTGAGGGCGATGACCTGGCCGGGGCTGACCAGGCCCGCCGCGGCGGTGCCGATGCGGTGCTTCTCCTCCACGTGCCGGGCGGTCTTGTAGCGCAGCGGAAGGTCGTAGGAGATGCCGCCCGCGACGGCGCCCCCGCGCGTGCGGGTGATCATCTGCTGCTGCGAGAGCTGGTCGAAGTCGCGCCGGATCGTCGCCTGCGAGACGCCGAGCCGCTCGGCCGCCTCCTCCACGGTGATGCGTCCGGTCTCTGCGAGGATCTCCAGCAGGGTGTTCCACCGGGCGTAGCGGTCCACGTCGCTCCTTGGAAGTACTGGGCTGGGACAGCGGCGGGCCGCCGCTGCCTGCACGATAGTGTTCGAAGTATGCTCTGGGGCGCTCGGGCCGTGCTCATGCGGTGCTCGTGCGCTCACGATCATTGTGCCGCACCGGGGTGGGCCGACACACGCCGGATCGATTGGAAGGAGCGCCGGTGGACGGCGTCATGCTGCCGGCCGTGGGCCGGATCGTCACCCCCGACGGCGTGGTCAACGGGACCCTCGTCGTCGAAGGCGACCGCTTCGAAGGGATCCTGGAGCGGGACGGCGAGCCCACGGGCTGGGTCCTCCCCGGCTTCGTCGACGCCCACTGCCACGGCGGCGGCGGGTACTCGCTCGCGAACGGCGACGCCGACTCCGCGCGCGCCGCGGCCGCGTTCCACGCCTCCCGCGGCACCACGACCCTCGTCGCGTCCCTGGTCTCGCAGACCCACGGGTTCCTCCTGGACGCCACGAAGGCCCTGACCCCGCTCGTCGCCGAAGGCGTCCTCGCCGGGGTCCACTACGAGGGCCCCTACATCTCCGCCTCCAAGTGCGGCGCCCACGCCAAGGAGGTCCTGCGCGACCCCGACATCGCGGAGCTGACCGAGCTCATCGAGGCCGCGCGTCTCGACGACGGCGCCAGCGCCGTCAAGATGGTCACGATCGCGCCCGAGCTCGAAGGGGCCCTGGAGGCCATCGAGTTCCTCGACGGCCTCGGCGTCGTCCCCGCGATCGGCCACACCGACGCCTCCTACGAGGAGACCGTCGCCGGGATCGACGCGGGCGCGCAGGCCGCCACGCACCTGTTCAACGCCATGCGCGCGTTCAACCACCGCGACCCCGGCCCGATCCCAGCGCTCATGAACGACGAGCGGATCCTCTCAGAGGTCATCGCCGACCCCGTGCACCTGCACCCGGGGGCGATGCGGTTCGCGTTCGACCTGTCGCTGCCGGCGTGGACGCTCCTGGTGTCCGACGCGATGGACGCCGCCGGGCTCGCCGACGGCCACTACGTGCTCGGCCGCCACGAGGTCGAGGTCAAGGACGGCACGGCCACCGTCGCCGGGACCGACATCATCGCGGGCTCGACGATCACGCTCCTGGACGCGTTCCGCAACGCGGTCCGCCTGGGCGGGCAGTCCGTCGAGGCAGCCTCGCAGATGGCGTCGGCGACGCCCGCGGAGCTGCTGGGCCTGCGCGAGGTCGGCGCGATCGAGACCGGGAAGTACGCCGACGCGGTCGTCCTCGACGACGACCTGAACCTGGTGTCGGTCATGCGCCGCGGCGCCTGGCTCCAGGTCTGACGAAGACAGAGGAAAGGGCCGGGAGCGATCCGCTCCCGGCCCTTTCCTCTGCGCTGCAACTACATCGGCGCCGTGTTGTACATCGAGGTGCTGGCGCTGCCGAAGATCACGATCCAGATCAGGCAGAACGTGAAGAACGAGACGATGCCGAGCACGAGCCCCGCGATCGCGAACTTCTTGTTCGTCGCCTGCCCCTTGTTCGCCCGCGACCAGCCGATCGCCCCGAACACGATCGCCAGCACGCCCAGCGGCCACACGAACCAGTTGACGCCCGGCACGAACGACAGCACGACTGCGATGATCCCGCAGACCAGCGCCGCCTTCCCGAGCCCGTTGCGCGGCTGGCCGCCGATCGCGCCCTCCGCGTTGTAGGCGGGCGGAGGCGGTGGCGGCGGCGGGACCGAGCCGCCGCCGGAGTACGGCGTGTACCCGGCACCGGGCGGCGGCGGCGCGGGCGGGATCCCGGCGGGGCCGGGCGGCGGCGGGGCGGGCGGCAGGTTCGGGTCCGGAGCGGGCGGGACGCCGGACGGGTCCGAGCCGGGGGAGGGCGGCCGCGGGTCGCCGTCGGTGTTGCCGGTGAACGGCTCCTGGCCGGGCGAGCCCTCGGCGTTCGGGCTCCAGTACCCCCCGTCGTCCTTGGGCCGCTCGGGTTCGGGCGGGTCGGAGGCCGGCGGGTAGGTGGTCATGGTGCCCTCCTCGGCTCGGATGCGCGCGCGGCGCCGATGCCCCGCAAGGTAACGCAAACCTCACTCGTCGTGTGCCGAATCAGGGGAACCGGCCGGGGGCCTCGTCGATTCGAGAACTCCGTTCGGATTTTTTGGGGTTAGGGGTTTACTACCCGTCAGTAGACGAGTAGAAATGAGTTACGGATCCGGAAGGACTTCCCGGGGACACGGTCTCCAGAGATCGGAAGGATTCGTGCACCGCCGCCGAGCACCCACGTGCGACCTGAGCCGTCGGGAGGCACAGCGGGTCCAGCGCCTAGGAGCAGGACGCCGCTATAAAAGACTTCACGCTTGGTAACTCGGTCGGAAGTGCTGAAAGTTGCGTGCGGCCCAGTCGAGGCTATTGACCGACTGGGCCGTGTCGTTTGCCCGCCAAGCGGTCCCGCCCCTCTCCGGTGTCCCTTTCCCAGCGACCTGTGTCCGAACTGACTGGGAACCTTCAGCCGCGGCTGCAAGAATGGGCCACGATGACCACGATCGAACCCGGCTGGTACGCCGACCCCGCCGACCCGTCCACCCAGCGCTACTGGGACGGCTCCGCCTGGGTCGGGAAGCCGATCCCCGCGGGCGCAGAGCCGCCCGCCGAACCCGAACCGGTCGACCCCGAGCCGGAGCCCCTCCCACCGACGATCCACGATGGACCCCGCGAGCGCGGCGTCCAGGAGCTCCCGCCGGACCCGCGCTTCGGCTCGGGCCCGCCGCCGAAGGTGATCCAGCGGACGCCCGGCGCGGTCCAGCCGCCAGGGACGATCCCCATCCGGTCCCTCGGCGTCACCGTCGGCTGGATCTCCCGGATCGACGTCGACCGCATCCTCGAAGGCCGCGTGCTCGCCCACCCCGGGCAGCGGTTCGTCGCCCGCATCGTCGACACGATCGCCCTCATCGCGCTGAACGCGGTCGTCAACGGCTACTTCATCTACCAGTTCATGCAGACCGTCTGGCCGTACGTGCTGGAGATGGCCGCCGCCGACGACCCCAACGACGTGCAGCTGCCCGCCCGCGCCTCCGACCAGTGGTGGGTGGTCCTGCTCATCTCGCTCGGCCTGTGGTTCGCGTACGAGGTCCCCGCGACCCTCAACTCCGGGCAGACCCTCGGCAAGCGCCTCATGGGCATCAAGGTCGTCTCGCTCGCGCCCGCCGGGCTCGGCTGGGGGCGGCTGCTGCTGCGCTGGTCGTACGCGGCGCTGCCGCTGCTGTGCTTCCCGTTCGGCGCGATCCTCTGGATCATGGACGGGATATGGTGCATCCGAGACCAACCCTTCCGTCAATGCCTCCACGACAAGTCGCCGGGAACGGCCGTCGTCGAGGCGGGACCCCAAAAGGAGCCCGCAGCATGACCGAACCGATCCGCGACGACCTCGCGGCGATTCCCCGCTACGTCCCCGGCAAGGCGCTCCCCGACGCGCTCAAGCTCTCCAGCAACGAGGTCCCGTACGGGCCGCTCCCCGGGGTCGCCGACGCGATCGCGGACGCGGCCGCGGATGTGCACCGCTACCCCGACATGGGCGTGACGCTGCTGCGCGGCGAGCTGTCGAAGCGCCTCGGCGTCGACGCCGAGCGGATCGCCACCGGCACCGGATCGGTGGCCCTCATCGGCCACCTCCTCCAGTCGATCGCGAGCCCGGGGAGCGAGGTCGTCTACTCGTGGCGGTCCTTCGAGGCGTATCCCATCGCCGCGACTGTGGCGGGGCTGAAGTCCGTCCAGGTGCCGAACACCGCCGAGCACGGGCACGACGTGGACGCGATGATCGCGGCCGTCGGGCCGAACACGCGGGCGGTCATCCTGTGCACCCCGAACAACCCGACCGGGCCGGCGCTGAGCGCCGAGGAGATCGACCGGGTCTTCGCGGCGGTGCCGGAATCGGTGCTCGTCGTGCTCGACGAGGCGTACCGGGAGTTCGTGACCGACCCGTCGCTGCCGGACGGCATCGAGCGGTACGGGGACCGGCCGAACGCGGTCGTGTTCCGCACGTTCTCGAAGGCGTGGGGCCTCGCGGGCCTGCGCATCGGCTACATGATCGCGCGGCCCGACGTCGCGGACGCGGTGCGGCGGTGCGTGATCCCGTTCGCGGTCAACGGACCCGGCCAGGCGGCGGCGCTCGCGGCGTTGGCGGCCGAGGACGAGATGCGGCGCCGGGTCGCGCTGGTGACCTCCGAGCGCAAGCGGGTCGTCACGGCCGCAAGGGAACTGGTGCCCGACGTGCCGGAGACGCAGGCGAACTTCTTCTGGCTGCCGCTGGGGGAGCGCGCGGTCGAGTTCGCGGCGCACTGCGAGGCGCGCGGCATCCTGGTGCGGCCCTTCGCGGGCGACGGGGTGCGGGTGACCGTCGGCCTGCCCGAGGACAACGACGCGATCCTTGAGGCGCTGCGGTCGTTCGTCAAAGAGTGACGTGCGCTGATCCGGGCGCCCCACCGGCGCCCGGAGCCGGTCCTACTTGGCGGTGCGCTCGTTCTGGTCGCAGAAGGCCTCGTACATCTCGGTGAGGGTCTGCTTCTGGCGGGCGGTGAGCTCGCGGTCGGTGGCGATCGCCAGGGGCGTCGCGGAGCCGCCGTCCTCGCCGCTGCCGACGGAGGCGCGGAGGTACATGATCGGGGTGGTCATGCGCAGCGCCAGCGCGAGCTGGCGGAGGACCGCGCCGGAGGGGCGGCGGACGCCGCGCTCGCCCTGGAGGTAGGGGTTCGAGACCCCGGCGGAGTCGGAGAGCTCGCGGAACGAGACGTGGGCGCGTTTGCGCACGTCCCGGACGAATGAGCTGAAGTCGCGATCTGTCACCCGCGTCACCATACGCGCCTCGTCCCGCCGCCGCCACCGACCCCTGCCTGACCTTCCCGACATTCGGTACTACCGGCCGACACGGGCCTCACCCGATCAGACGATATGAAAGCGACTCGCGAGGCGGTTGCGTCTCAACCCCTCGCCGTCGCGTGAAGGCAGCCGATACCATCGGAAGTCGACGCGTAGTGCGTCCTCGCAACGCCATGACGAGGACATGACGAGGAGGGGAGAACCGGTGAGCGTTCTGCAACGCTTGGAAAAACAACTGGAGGGCCTGTTCGAGGGCACCTTCAACAAGATGTTCAAGGGCGTTGTGCACCCGGTCGAGATCGCCAGCGCCATGCAGCGCGAGGCGGAGACCCACAAGGCGGTCCTCGCCGGTGGCCGCGTGCTGGTGCCGAACCGATACGTCATCGACCTCTCGCCGCCGGACCACGACCGGCTCGCGCCGTACGCGGCCGCGCTGGCGCAGGAGCTCGCCCAGTCGCAGGCCGAGTTCATCGGCGAGAACGGCTGGACCGTCTACGGCGACGTGATCGTCGAGATCGAGCGCGGCGAGGGCCTGGACACGGGCATGTTCCGCGTGACCGCCGAGGTCGCGGCGCTGAACGAGGGCGTCGACCAGCCGGTGTCGGGCGGCGGCTACGGCCCCGCGCACCCGCAGGCCCCGACGGGCCCGGTGCTGGTGACCGCCGACGGCCGCCAGTTCACGGTCGCCCACGGCGCCACGGTGATCGGCCGCGGCGAGCAGGCGCAGATCCGCCTCCCCGACGTGGGGATCTCGCGGCGCCATGTCCGGGTGGACTTCGACGGCCGCCAGGTGTCGGTCACCGACCTCGGCTCGACGAACGGCACCCTGGTGAACGGCCAGCGGATCGCCACCGTCTCCATGCAGCCCGGCGACGTCATCCAGATCGGGACGACCTCCCTCACCCTCCAGGCGGGGTAGTCCGCGCACGAACGGCCCGCCCCGATCCGCATGGATCGGGGCGCCGTCGTTTCCGGATATCGAGAAGCCCACGGGCCCATATAGGTAGCGGTGGGATGACCGGGCGCCTTCGGCGGCTCGCCTGCTGGGGCGCGCGCCGGTGGGCTACCGTGTCTGAGACCGTTCGTTCATCCGCTGGGAGCACCGAATGCCTGAGATAGTCCAGACCGTCGCCCGGTTCGGTTTCCTGGTGCTGCTGTGGCTGTTCGTGTTCGCGGCGGCCCGGACGATCACGCGGGACCTCCTCGCCCAGCGCCGCCCGGCCGCGGCCGGGCCGGGCGCGGGCCCGGTGTCGGCGCCGCCGGCCCCGGGGCGCGGCGCGGCCCCGCAGCAGGCGCAGGCCGCCCAGTGGCTGGTGGTGACGACCGGGGAGCTCCAGGGCCGCCGGTTCGTGCTGTCGGGGCAGCCGATCTCGATCGGGCGGGCGGCCGACTCGACGATCGTCATCCGGGACGACTTCGCGTCGAACCGGCACGCGCGCGTGCGGCCCCTGGACGGCCAGTGGGTGGTCGAGGACATGGGCTCCACGAACGGCACCTACCTCGGCCGCGCTAGAGTCACTGCACCCACGCCGGTCCCGCTCGGGGTGCCCATCCGGATCGGGCGCTCCTCCTTCGAGCTGCGCCCCTGAGACCCGAGCGAATGACGCGGCGATGTCGGCATCGATCAGCGGGCGTGCCCCGCGCTACGGCGGTTGATACATGAGTTTGCACCTGCGATACGCGGCCGTCTCCGACCGCGGTGTGGTGAGGCAAGGCAACCAGGACTCGGTGTTCGCCGGGTCCCACTTCATCGCGGTGGCCGACGGCATGGGCGGCATGGCCGCCGGTGACCTCGCCTCCGCGATCGTCATCAACACCGTGGCCCGGCTGGACGTCCCTCCGCCGCCGGACTCGGTGGTCGACGAGCTCGCGGACGCCGTCGCGGACGCCAACCGCGCGATCCGCCGCTGCGTCGCCGACGACCCGCAGAAGGAGGGCATGGGCACCACGCTCACGGCCCTGTGGTTCGACGGCGAGTGGTTCAACCTGGTGCACATCGGCGACTCGCGGGCGTACCGGCTCCGCGAGGGCGGGTTCGAGCAGGTCACCGTCGACGACACGTACGTGCAGATGCTCGTCGACGAAGGCCGCATCACCGCCGAGGAGGCCGAGCGGCACCCGCAGCGCTCGCTGCTGCTGCGCGCGCTGGGCGCCTCCGAGGTCGAGCCCGCGTTCCAGACCATCAAGGGCGTCGCCGGGGACCGGCTGCTGCTGTGCTCGGACGGCCTCTCCGGGCCCGTCTCGGACGCGGACATCGCGCGGACCCTCCAGAGCGCGGCCACGCCGCAGGAGGCCGCCGAGACGCTCGTGCAGCAGGCCCTCGACGCGGGCGCCCCCGACAACGTCACGGTGCTCATCGCCGACGTCGTCGAGGAGGACCCGGGCGAGCAGCGCCAGATCATCGGCGGCGCGGCCGCCGACCAGCGCCTCGCCGAGTCCGACACCGCGGTGCTGCGGGCCGTCAAGGACGACGGCGACGCGGGCGGCGACGAGACCGTCAACCTGCGCGCCGACGGCGCCGAGCCGTCCGAGGACGGGAAGAAGGCGAAGAAGCGCGGCCGGGTGTGGCGGACGGTCCTGTCCTGCCTGATCGTGCTGGTCCTCGCGGCCGGCGCGGGCGCGTGGTGGGCGCGCACGCAGTACTTCATCGGGGTCTCGGACGCGGGCAACATAAGCGTCTACCGGGGCCTCCCTTTTGAGGTCGCCGGGCTGCGCGCGGCCTGGCTGGACATCGAGTCCGAGCGGCCCGCCTCCGAGGCGACCGACGCGGTCGAGGCGGACCTGGAGGACGGCATCCGCGTCGGCGACCAGGCCGCCGCGGAGGAGGAGCTCGCCGAGCTGACCGACCCGTCCGCGTCCAATGCGAACCTCGACCCGCTGTGCTCCGTTTCGGACACTGAGGCGGTGCCGACCGCTTCGAAGGACTGCCGCGACGACTGAGCGCCACCGTTGTACGCTCACAGCGCAGACGGACCGGCGCGGGGGCGCCCTGATCACTTCGAGACGCTAGGGGAACCGATGGCCCAGCCCATGTCGGCCACCGCCCGGCCGGTGGCGCCGTCGGAGACGCCGCTGACGCCGCTGTCGGGAATGCCCAAGCGCATCGGCCGCGAGATCGTCATGCTCCTCATGGGCGGCATCGGGATCTTCTGCTTCCAGCTCACGATCGACCTGGCGCTCAACGTCGGGGAGACCACCTCGGTCACGTTCACGCTGCCGCTGCTCATCTTCGCGGTGTCCATGTGCGCGTGGACGGCCGTGAAGTTCCTCGCCCCCTACGCCGACCCGCTGTTCGTGCCGGTCGCCGCGTTCCTCACCGGCATCGGCATCGTCTACATCCGCCGCATCGACCGCACCGCGATCACCGACAACGCGCTCCCGCAGGACGCGGGCGTGTTCGGCGGCCAGGGCGGGCGCCAGCTCATGTACTACATGGCCGCGGTCGTGCTCATGACCGTGCTGCTCGCGGTGGTCCGCAACCACCGGATGCTCCGCGGCTACGCGTACATCCTCCTGTTCGCGGGCATCGCGCTCGCGGCGCTGCCGGGCTTCCTGCCCGCGTCCATCTCGGAGTCGGGCGGCTCGAAGAACTGGATCCGCTTCGGGTCGTTCTCGGTGCAGCCCAGCGAGTTCGCGAAGCTGATGCTGCTGATCTTCTTCGCGGTGTACCTGGTGCGCAAGCGCGACATGCTGTCGGTGGCGGGGAAGAAGATCCTCGGCCTCCAGCTGCCGCGCATGAAGGACCTGGGCCCCATCGTGATCGTGTGGGCCGCGAGCCTCCTCATGCTCATCTTCGAACGCGACCTCGGCACCTCGCTGCTGCTGTTCGCGATCTTCCTCTCGATGCTGTACATGGCGACGCGGCGCGCGTCGTGGATCCTCATCGGCCTCACCATGTTCATCGGCGGCTGCATCGCGATCTACCCGTTCTTCTCGCACCTCCAAGTGCGCGTTGCCATCTGGCTCGACCCGTGGAAGTACGTCGACGACCCGGTCACCTCCTCGTACCAGCTCGTGCAGGGCCTGGTCGCCCTCAACTCGGGCGGGCTCCTCGGGAACGGGCCCGGCTCGGGCAACCCGAACCGCATCCCCGCCTCCGAGTCGGACTTCATCCTCGCCGCGATCGGCGAGGAGGTCGGCCTCATCGGGCTCGTCGCGATCCTCCTGCTGTACGCGGTGCTCGTGGAGCGCGGCTTCAAGACCGGCATCATGTCGCGGGACCTGTTCGGGAAGCTCCTCGCCGGGGGCCTGGCGTTCCTGGTGGCGTTCCAGCTGTTCGTCGTGTTCGGCGGCGTCACCGGGCTCATCCCCATGACCGGCCAGACCACCACGTTCCTCGCCGCGGGCGGCTCCTCGCTCGTCGGCTCCTGGCTGCTCGTGGGCCTGCTGCTGCGCGTCTCCGACGACGCGCGCAAGCCCTGGCAGGCGTCCTACGGCCTCATGAAGACCGAGGCCCCGCCGGAGTTCCTCGCCGAGCAGGCCGCCAAGCGCGCCGCCGAGGAGGCCGAGAAGGCGGCCGCCGCGGGCGTCATGGACTCCGGCCCGATCCCCGGCGGCGACCAGCCCACCGAGCTCATCATCCCCGGGCACCTCCCCGGCTCCGGCGGGCCCGGACCCGGCGGCACCGTGGAGGAGGACGTCGTCTCCCCGACCCGCCAGGGCCCGTCCTCGCCGCCGGGAGCGACCGGGCCGTACTCGCCGCCGCCCGGCCCCGGCAGCCCGACGGCCCCGTACTCGCCGCCCGCGGGCCCAGGCTCGCCGCAGGGGCCCGGCACGCAGCCGTACCGGCCGCAGACCCCGCCCCCGCCGCCCGGCTCCGCCTACGGCCCGCCCGGGAGCGACCCGCAGCGGCCCCCGACGCGCCCCGCCCCCCAGACCCCGCCCCCGCCGCCGCCTTCGGCGTTCGACCCGCGAACCGAGAACAAGGAGGGCGGCCGATGAACCCGGCCCTGCGCCGCACCGGCGTCCTCGCGCTCATCCTGCTGGGCGCCCTCATCGCCCAGGTCACCTGGGTGGGCTTCTTCCACCACGACGACTACCAGGGCCAGCTCGACGCCCGCGCGCTCGTCTCCGAGTACTCGGTGCCGCGCGGCCAGATCCTCGCGGGCGACACCGTCATCGCCCAGTCGGTCGAGACCGACGGCGACTTCTACGTCTACGAGCGCCAGTACCCCGAGGGCGACGCGTTCGCGAACATCACCGGCTACAAGTCGTTCATCTACGGCGCCACGAACCTCGAAGAGGCCGAGAACTCGATCCTCAACGGCTCCAGCTCGCTCCTCGCCTTCGACGACTTCTGGGCCACCGTGAAGAAGGACCAGAAGCCCGGCGGGAACGTCGTCACCACGATCGACCCGGCGCTCCAGCAGGCCGCGTACGACGCGCTCGCCGACTCCGGCGTCAAGGGCGGCGCCGTCGTGATCGACCCGCAGACCGGGCAGATCCTCGCGCAGGCGTCCTACCCCGGCTGGAACCCCACCGACGTGTCCTCCAACGACGGCGACACCGCCACCGCGGCCTGGGCCGACCTCATCGCCGAGGAGGGCGAAGGCGGGGACAACCCGGCGCTCGACCGCACCCGCTCGAACTTCTACCCGCCCGGGTCGACGTTCAAGACGATCGTGGCCGCGGCCCTCATCGAGGACATGGGCGCCGACGCCGACACGATGGTCCCCGCCGGCAACGAGTACACGGCCCCGAACACCGACCACACCATCACCAACTCCTCCGACCAGTGCCCGAACCAGGAGTACACGCTCGCGGAGGCGTTCGCGAAGTCGTGCAACACCACGTTCGCGCGGCTGTGCGTCGAGGAGCTCTCCTCCGACCAGATCGCCGACATGGCCGCGAACTTCGGGTTCGGCGAGGCGTTCCAGACGCCGCTGACCTCGGTCGCGTCGGAGACCGGCGACCTCTCCGAGGACGCGTTCCGCGCCCAGGCGTGCATCGGCCAGCAGGACGTGAAGGAGACGGTCCTCCAGAACGCGATCATCGCCGCCACGATCGCCAACGGCGGCGAGCGCATGGAGCCGCAGATCATCGCGGCCCTCACCGACTCCAAGGGCGAGACCGTCCAGAACGGCCCCGAGGACTCGGCCGGGCGCGCCATCGACGGCGACACCGCCGAGGAGCTCCAGAAGATCATGGAGGGCGTGGTCGACAACGGCACCGGCTCCAGCGCGGCGATCGACGGCTACACCGTCGGCGGGAAGACCGGCACCGCCGAGCAGTCCGCGTCGAGCGAGAACACCCTGCCCGACCACGGCTGGTTCCACGGCTGGGCGATGGACAAGGACGGCGAGCCCGCGGTGGCCGTCTGCGTGTTCCTCGACTCCTACGGCAGCGGCGCCTCCGCGAAGGCCGCCGAGATCTCCGGAAACCTGATGGAGCAAGTACTGGAAGGCAACGGAGAGTAGGGAATACGAGAAGGACACAGTTTCCTCAAGATCCCCGGAAACGGCAACCCCGCGGGCCGCCCGGACGTGGATTCTCGGAGACGGTTCGACGGCGACCGGATAACGAGCGCCCAGGTACCGGGCGACCTGCCAGTAGACTGAAGCGTCGATCCCCCCGGAGTCGATTCCGTTCCACAGAAATGAGGAGACGCCGTGTTGAGCCCCGAAATGCTCCTCGGGCAGCGCTATCGCCTGCGCGAACGCATTGCCGTGGGCGGCATGGGCGAGGTCTGGCGGGCCGAGGACACCGTCCTCGAACGCACCGTGGCCGTGAAGGCCATGCTGCCGTCCCTGCTCAGCGAGCCGGGCTTCACCCAGCGCTTCACCGCCGAGGCGAAGACCGTCGCGGCGCTCACCCACCCCCACATCGTCAACGTCCACGACTTCGGCAACGCCGACCTGCCCAGCGGCGAGACCACCGCCTACCTCGTCATGGAGTTCGTCGAGGGCAAGTCCCTCGCCGACCTCATCGCCGAGCGCGGCCGCATCGACGCCCGCGAGCTCATGCCGATCATCGCGGCCACCGCCGAAGCCCTCCACCACGCCCACGTCCACGGCGTCATCCACCGCGACATCAAGCCCGGGAACATCCTGGTGCGCGACCGCGACGGGCGCGCCGTCCTCACCGACTTCGGGATCGCCCGCTCCGGCGCCTCCGGGGACCTCACCCAGACCGGCGCGGTCATGGGCACCGCCTCCTACATCGCGCCCGAGCAGGCCGAAGGCACCGGCGTCCTGCCCGCCTCCGACATGTACTCGCTCGGCGTGGTCGCCTTCCACGGCCTCACCGGGCACCGGCCCTTCCAGGCCGAGAACCCGATCGAGCTGGCGCTGCACCACGTGCGCACCCCCGCGCCGCCGCTCCCGCAGGACATCCCGCCGGGCGTGCGCGCGTTCGTCGAGCGCTCCATGTCCAAGGACCCGCACCGGCGGTTCGCCACCGGCGACGAGATGGCCGCGTCCGCGCGCGTCGCGGTCGACGCGCCTCCGGCGACCTCCGTCATGCCTCCCGTCGGCCAGCTGCCCCGGCGCGCCGGCGTGGTCGCCATGGCCGGCCCGCCCGCGGGCGTCGCCGAGTCCGCCCCCCAGTTCCCGCCGCCCGGCCCCCCGACGACCCCTCCGGGGATCAACCTGGGAGCCCCGCAGCCCTCCGGGGCGTCCAATCCCGGACCGAACAAGACGCTGCTCGGCGTGATCGTGGGCCTGGTGGCCCTGGTCCTGGTGGGCGGTATGGTGTGGCTGGTGCTGTCCATGAACGACCAGAAGGACCCCGGCGGCGGCGAGGACCCGTCGACCAGCACCTCCTCCGACGCGGAGCAGTCCGACGACGAGTCGGACCAGAGCCCCGACGACGAGACCACCCCCGACGACGAGACGACCACCAAGGGCGGCGGCCTCGGCGACTGCCTCCCCGGGGCCAACTGCAACGACCGATAGCGGGCTTCCGGGCCTCTCGCTGCCACTAGAATCAATCCGCGATGAACGGAACACGAGGACGTAAAACGCGATGACGACAGAGCCCCGCCTGCTCGGCGGCAGATACGAGATCGGCGAGGTCATCGGCTACGGGGGGATGGCTGAAGTCCACCGTGGCCGCGACCTGCGACTCGGCCGCGACGTGGCGGTGAAGCTGCTCCGGGCCGACCTGTCGCGCGACGAGTCGTTCCTCATCCGGTTCCGCCGCGAAGCCCAGAACTCCGCGTCCCTGAACCACCCCAACATCGTCGCGGTCTTCGACACCGGCGAAGAGGCCGGCATCCCCTACATGGTGATGGAGTTCGTCAACGGCCGCACCCTGAAGGAGGTCCTCCTCGCGGAGGGCCGCTTCGACCCGGCCGCGGCCTGCGAGGTCGTCGCCGACATGTGCTCGGCCCTGGACTTCTCCCACAAGCACCACATCATCCACCGGGACGTCAAGCCCGGCAACGTGATGCTCTCCGAGACCAGCCAGGTCAAGGTCATGGACTTCGGCATCGCGCGGGCGCTCGCGTCCGGCCAGGCCACCATGACGCAGACCAGCGCCGTCATCGGCACCGCCCAGTACCTCTCGCCCGAGCAGGCGCGCGGCGAGACCGTCGACGCCCGCTCCGACGTGTACGCGGTCGGCTGCGTCCTCTACGAACTCCTCGTGGGTCACCCGCCGTTCACCGGCGACAACCCCGTGTCCGTGGCCTACCAGCACGTGCGCGAGGAGGCCCGCCCGCCCTCGGAGCTCAACCCCGCGATCCCGGCGTCCGTCGACGCCGTGATCATGAAGGCCCTCGCGAAGAACCCCGAGAACCGGTACCACTCCGCGGGCGAGATGCGCGAGGACCTCATCCGCGCCGCCCGCGGCCAGGAGGTCATGGCCCCCGCCGTGATGGCCGCCGCCGACCGCACCGCGATCATCGACCCCGACGCGACCGCCCCGATCCGCCAGCTCCCCACCTCCAAGAGCAAGCGCCGCCCGTGGCTCATCGCCCTCGGCGTGGTCCTCGCGCTCGTCGCGGTCACCGCCGCGGCCTGGGGGATCATGCAGGCGATGAACCAGGCGGCCATGGCGACCGTGCCGGAGGTGATAGGCCTGTCCGAGCAGGAGGCCTCGGACGCGATCACCGCCGAAGAGCTCGAAGTGAAGGTCGAGTACGACACGGCGACGGACCCGAACGACACGGCCATCGGCAAGGTGACCGACCAGTCGCCGTCCCCCAACGACGAGGTCGACCAGGGCACCACGGTCACCATCACGGTCCTCCAGGCGCCCGCGGACGTGGAGGTCGCCAACGTCGTCGGCGACCAGTTCGAGGACGCGAAGGCCGAGCTCGAAGGCGACAACCTCGTGGTCGAGAAGACCGAGATCGAGGACACCGCCCCCGCGGGCGAAGTCCTCAGCCAGGACCCCGCGGCCGGTGATGCGGTCCCGCCGGGCACCACTGTGACGCTCACCGTCTCGGCCGGCGGCCAGGCCACCGTTCCGGACGTGCGCGGCATGGTCGTCGACACCGCCATCGAGACGCTCCAGAACGCGGGCTTCGACTACGCGGTCGAGTACGGCACCGGCGGCACGACCGTCGGCGTCGTCTACCAGCAGGACCCGAGCAGCGGCTCCACCGAGTCCAGCGGCAAGACCATCACCATCACCGCCCAGGGCGTGGTGGTCACCTGGGACGCCACCACGACGCCTCAGGCGCTCATGGACACGCTCAACGGCCTCGGGCTCTCCGCGACCATCGAGGGCGACGCCACCCTGGAGACCATCGAGTCGGTCTCCGGCGAGGACGGCCAGCTCACCAGCGGCACCGCCGTCGCCCCCGGCTCCGCGATCACCATCGTCCCGGCCGCGGACGACGGCGGCGGAGGCGGCGACGACACCACGACCAGCGAGGGAGAGTGCCCGCCACTCGACCCGACCTGCAACGAAGGCGACGGCTAGACCAGAACACTGAGGGGCCCGGTGCGAACGCACCGGGCCCCTCGTGGTTTCGTGGGAGGACGAGACGGAAGGGCCCCGGCCTGTTCGACCGGGGCCCTTCGCTTCCCTCGTACGCCGCGCTGAACCCGCCTCGGTGCTGCGCGGCCCGCGGCGGGGTCCGGTGGGACCCCGCCGCCGAGTCCTGCCCCCGGGACGAGCAGCGTCCCCGGGGGCCGGTCTTATCTCCTGGACAGGGCCCTAGACGGGCTCGATGCCGCCTTCGAGGATGCGGACCATGATCGGGTTGTCGAAGTAGATGTCGTTGAGGGCGTAGTCGCCCGCGTCGATCTTCTTCACCCGCTCGCCCTCGATGGCGTACGAGACGCGCTGGTTCAGGAACAGCGGCAGGCGCGGCAGGGTCTCGTTGAAGACGATGCCGAGCGTCTTGTTCGCCTCGGCCTGCTCCTCCTCGGTGCCCTTCTGCGACGCCAGGTACAGGTCGTCCACGTTGACCGTGCCCAGGGAGGTCGTCGCGACCTCCGCGGTGTTCAGGCCCATGCCCGGCTGGTCCGCGGTCTGCGAGTTGTCCGTGAACCAGGTCATCTGCCACGAGCCGTAGACGTAGGGCACGAACGGGTTCGCCCACTGGCGCACCGCGATGTCGAAGTCGCCCGCGCCCCAGATGCCCCACGGGTTGTCCGCGGGCACGTTCTCGTAGGACACGGCCAGGCCGAACTCGGTCAGCTGCGACGCCGCCTGCTCGCCGGTGAGCGAGAAGTCGGTCCAGCCCTCGACGCCGATGATGGTGTACTCGGCGAGCGACCCGTCCGGCTTGTGCCAGCCGTCGGACTCCTTCGCCCAGCCCGCCTCGGTCAGCAGGGTCTCGGCCTTGGCGTGGTCGGTCGTGTAGTACTCCAGCTCGACGTCGTCGAACAGGCCCTCGGCGTGCGGGTCCGGAAGGCCCGAGTAGGTCGAGGGGATGTAGTAGCCGCCCGCGCCCTTCGCGATCTCGCCGATGACCTCGGTGTCGAACACGTACATGAGCGCCTTGCGCACCTTGGCGTCCGCGAACTCGGGGAACCGGCCCTCGTTGAGCATCAGGCCGATGCCGTCGTAGCCGGGGGTCGAGATCTCCTTGAGGCCCTCGACGCCCGCGATCGTGGAGCGGTCGGTCGCGCCGAGCACCTGCGTCGAGTAGTCCACCGCGGACGACAGCAGGAACTGCACCGAAGCGGCGTTGTCGCCCTTCTGGACCTCGATCGTGGAGAACTTCACCTGGTCGGCGAAGAGGCCGTCCTCGTGGACCGTGAGCGTGATGACGGTCTCGCCGATCTGGTCGAACTTGTAGGCGCCGCAGGAGATGAAGTCCTCGTCGAGGAAGTCCTCGGCCGCGATCTTCTCGGCCAGCGCGACCTGGCCCGGCCCGCCCTGGACCTCGCCGGCCTCGACCAGGCCCTGCGCCTCGTCCATCCACTCGCCGTAGCGCGCGTACGGCAGCACCTGCGCCTTGAGCGCGCCGTGCTCGACGCCGGTGAACGCCTCCGAGTACGTCACCGTGACGGTGGTGTCGTCGTCGGCGGTGGCCGACACGAGCTGGTCCCAGCCGATGGTGCCCTGCGCGGCGTTCAGCTTCTGGAGGTAGATGGTCCCGACGACGTCCTTCGCGGTCACGGCGTTGCCGTCGGTCCACTTGATCCCCGAGCGCAGCTTGATCGTCAAAGTGGTGGCGTCCAGGGTCACCGACTCGGCGAGCTGCGGGGTCCACTCCAGCGTGTCCCAGTTCAGGATCGCGCAGCGCGGGATGAACAGCTCCGCCACGGGGGCGGCGGTCAGCAGCACGCCGGTGTTCAGGGCCGCGTTGTAGTGCTCGACCGAGACGTCGAAGGGGTACACGTACACGAACTTGCCGCTCGCGCCGTCGCCGCCGTCGCCGCTGTCGGCCTGGCAGGCGCCGAGCACGGAAGTGGTCGCAACGGCGCCCGCGCCGAGGCCGACCGCCTGCATGAGGTTGCGTCGGCTGAGCTCGAATCGCTGAGAGGTCATCGCCGGTTCCTTTCAATGTAGAGGGCGATAGAAGTGATGAGGATGAGGAACAGACCGAGTCCGACGGTCAGCGCGCTGACGGAGGACTCCGCGGTTCCGCTTGGGGTGAGGAGCAGGAGGAGCAGGGCGGCCAGGGTCAGCAGGACCCCGAACGCCAGCCCCGCGCGGGCGATCAGGCCGACCATGCCGCTCCCGGTGACTTGTTTGGATCGAGGACGAGCGTCCGGTCGTCGCGGCTCTGCGCATGTTGGACGCTTTCCCGCCGCTGGTCCCGTGCCACGATGTGGCACGCGACCCGGCGGCGGCCGCCGGCCGCGCCCGTGCCTTCGAGCGCGGGCTCGGTGCTGTCGCACACGCCCGGTTCGAAAGCGGGGCACCGGGGGTGGAAGGCGCACCCGGCGGGGAGGTCGGTGAGGGACGGGATCTCCGCGGAGCGGAGCTGCTCGGAGGAGCGGTTGGCCCTGGCGAGGTCGGGGTCCGGCTCGCACACGGCGCCGATGAGCGCCTTCGTGTACGGGTGCTGCGGGTTCCCGATGACCTCCGGGGTCGGGCCGTGCTCGACGACCTTCCCCAGGTACATCACCGCGATCTCCCCGTCCCACGCGAAGTACTTCGCGACGGCGAGGTCGTGGGTGATGAACAGGAAGCCCACGTCGAGGTCGTCGCGGAGCCGCCCGAGGGTGTTCAGGAGGCTCACGCGGATCGAGACGTCCAGCATCGAGGTCGACTCGTCGCAGATGAGCAGCTCGGGGTTCATGGCGAGCGACCGCGCGACGTTGACGCGCTGGCGCTGGCCGCCGGAGAGCTGGTGCGGGTAGGAGTCGAGGTAGGACTCGGGCGGCGTCAGGTCGACGAGCGTGAGCAGCTCGGCGGCCTTCGCGCGGGCCTCGGTGCGGTTCTTCACCAGGCCGTGGCGCTTGAGCCCGGCGGTGAGGGTCGAGGCGACGGTGCGCGTGGGGTTGAGCGCCGCGTACGGGTCCTGGTGGATGTACTGGACGGCGCGGCGGTAGGCGGTCTTCTCGCCGGGGGTCATGTCGGTGAGGGACTTCCCGCGGAACTCGACGGCCCCGGCGGTGGGCCGGGTGATCCCGGCGGCCGCGCGGGCGGTCGTGGTCTTGCCGCAGCCGGACTCGCCGACCAGGCACAGGACCTTCCCGGCCTTCACTTCGAGGTCGACGCCGCCGACGGCGGCGACGGGGCCCTTCTTGGTGTCGAAGACCTGCTCCAGCGCGCGGAGCCTCAGCAGGGGAGCATCAGACATTGGCGTTCTCCTTCTGCTTGCGCTGGAGGCGGACCTGGTCGTGGTGGACACACGCGACGGAGTGGCCCATGGCGAGCGGCCGCTCGGCGAGGAGTTCGAGCGGGACGCGCTCGCGCTTGCACTCCTCGGTGGCGAAGGCGCAGCGCGGGTTGAACGCGCAGCCGTCGGGCATGGCCTTGAGGCTCGGCGGGTAGCCGGGGATGGACTCCAGGGCCGGGCGCTCGCCCTTGACGGGCATGACGGCGTTGATGAGCCCCGCGGTGTACGGGTGCTTCGGCGTGTAGAAGATGTCGCGGGCCGAGCCGGTCTCGATGATGCGGCCGGCGTACATGGTGGCGACGCGGTCGGCGAGCTCGGCGGCGAGGCCGAGGTCGTGGGTGATGAACACCATCGTGAACCCGAACTTCTTGCGCAGCTCGTGGAGCTGCTGCACGATCGAGCGCTGCGTGAGCAGGTCGAGCGCGGTGGTCGGCTCGTCGAGGACGAGGACCTGCGGGTCGAGGGCGATGGCGAGCGCGATGAGGGCGCGCTGCTTCATGCCGCCGGACAGCTCGTGCGGGTAGGACTGGAGGACCCGGTCGGGGTCGAGGCGCACGGTCTCCAGCAGCTCCCCGGCGCGGGCCTCGACGGCGGCCTTCGTCCAGCGCTTGCCGTTCTCGGCGTGGTCGCGGAGGGTGTCGGCGAAGTGGTCGCCGATCTTGATGACCGGGTTGAAGGCGTTCATGGCGCCCTGGAAGACCATCGCGGCCTCGCCCCAGCGGAAGCGGCGCAGCTGCTCCTTCTTCATCTTGAGGAGGTCGGCGCGGGTGCCGTCCTTGCGCCGGTAGGTGAGGGAGCCGGAGGTGATCTCGCCGAGGCCGGGGAGGAGCCGCAGCAGGCCCAGGCCGAGGGTGGTCTTGCCGCAGCCGGACTCGCCGACGAGCGCGAGGGACTGGCCCTCGTACAGGTCGAGGTCGACGCCGCTGACGGCGGTCACGGACTCCTTGCGGCCGGTCCGGTACGCGATCGCGAGGTCGCGGACGCTGAGGATCGGGTCGGTCATGGTCTCACCTTTCCCGGAGGCGCGGGTTGAGGGCCTGGTCCAGGCCGCGGCCCATCGTCACGAGCCCGATCGTGAAGAGCACGATCATGATGAGCGGGGTGACGACGAAGGGCAGGGCGACCGGGTTGAGGTAGAAGTTCTGGCTCCAGGACTGGTGGATCATCAGGCCCCAGTTCGGCGTGCCGGAGGGCATGAGGCCGAGGACGTAGAGGCCGACGATCGCGTAGATCGCCTGGTTCACCGAGATCACGAAGTTGACGAAGATGAACCCGGCCATGTTCGGGAGGATCTCGCGGAAGACGATCCGGGAGGCCCCGAGGTTCTGGAGCCTTGCGGCCTCGACGAACTCGCGCTCCTTGAGGGACATGACCTGCGCGCGGATGGACCGGAACAGGAACGCCCACATGGTGGAGCCGACGACGATCGAGATGCCCCACGGCGGGATGTCCTCGAAGAACGCGACGACCGCGAGCATGAGGAGGAACTGCGGGATCGTGACGGTGACGTCGGTGAGCTGGAGGAGCACCGCGTCGATGCGGCCGCGGAAGTACCCGGCGACCGACCCGAGGGTGACGGCGACGAACGTCGCCATGAGCGCCGCGAGCGTCCCGACCCAAATCGGCTGGGCGCCGGAGTTCACCAGGATCGTGAAGGTGTCCTTGCCCTCGTACTGCGTGCCGAGCCAGTGCTCGGCGGACGGCGAGGTCCAGATCTGGGTCGTGTCGGTGGGGTTGTGCTGGTCGATCACGAGCGGCCCGACGAAGGAGAACAGCACGATCGCGAGCACGAGGACGGTCCCGGCGAACCCGGCGGGGGAGCGGGTGAGCCCGGTCCACAGGCGCCCGAGGAACGACTCCCGGAAGTGCTTGCGGGGCTTGGTGATTGCGGCGTTCAGAGCGGGGTCGAGGGTGGTGGTCACGCGTCCTGCCCTTCGGTCTTGATGCGCGGGTCGATCCTGACGAGGAACAGGTCCACGATGAGGCTGGCGATGACCACGGAGGTCGCGAGGATGATGACGGAGGCCTGGACGACCGGGTAGTCGCGGTTCGAGATGGCCTGGATGAGCATCTGGCCCGCGCCGGGGTACTGGAGGATCTGCTCGATGACGATGGAGCCGCCGACGAGCGTGCCGAGCTGGAGCGCGACCTGCGGGATGATCGGCAGCATCGCGTTGCGGCCCACGTAGCTGCGGCTGATGCGGCCGGGCTTGAGGCCGCGGGCCTGCGCGACGGTCACGTAGTCCTCGGTGAGCACTTCGGTGGTGGCGGCCTTCATGTTGAGCATGAAGGAGCCGGTGGCGGTGAACGCGAACGCGATGATCGGCAGGATCGCGTGGAACAGCGCGTCGCCGAAGAACACCGGGTCGAACCCGGGCTCGACGCCCGCGGTGATGCGCCCGCGCATGTCGAGGAACGGCAGGACCCCGAGGACCGTGTAGCCGACGACGATGACCGCGGCGATGAGGATGTAGTTCGGGACGCCGGTGAGGAAGGACCCGACGGAGGTCATCGCGTGGTCGAACCAGGAGCCGCGGCGGTAGGCCATCGCCATGCCGACGCTGAGGCCGACGACGACCGCGAGGACCACGCCCGCGCCCACGGCGAACAGCGTCCACGGCAGGTACTCCATGACGTGCTCGAAGACGGTCTTGGAGGGGTTGGTGAGGGAGTTGCCGAGGTCGAAGGTGACCAGGCCCTTGAGGAAGTCGAGGTACTGGAGCCAGACGCTCGCGTCGGGGTCGTACGCGATGATGTTCGACGCCGTGGCGACGGCCTGCTCGTGGCTCATGCCGGCGCTGTTGAGGCGCCCCGCCATGATCTCGATGGGGTCGCCGGGCATGAAGTGCATGAGCAGGAACGTGATGGTCGCGACCAGCCAGATCACGAAGACGGACTGGCGGATGCGGCGGAACGCGTAGGAGGCCCAGATCCGGCGGAGCAGGCTGCCGGCGGTGCGGGGCGGACCGTCCGCAACGCGGGGCTGCGGCGGGGGTGCGGCGGGTGCGGTCACCTCGGCACTCCTTCGTGCACTAGTCGAGCGACGGCCCGCGTACCAGCGGTGGGACGGGGCCGAAACAAATTGGAAAGATTGTTTCTAGTTAGAGACGCTACCTGCCGTGACCCGGGGCACGCCAGTCTTGAGACGGAATCGTTATCGGAGGTTCCGGGGCTGTGACCACCGACTCGCCGGGCTGGGGTTCGGCCTTGGAAGCTTAGCCAGTACGCTCGTACTGTTAGGAGCTGCTGCTCCCCGTCCCGACCACGCGCGGCGAAGCGCAAGGAGAGGTGCCGAAACCCATGGCGAAGATCAAGGTCGCGAACCCCGTCGTCGAACTCGACGGCGACGAGATGACCCGCATCATCTGGAGCAAGATCAAGGACGAGCTGATCCACCCCTACCTGGACGTGGACCTGCGCTACTACGACCTCTCGATCGAGCACCGCGACGCCACCGACGACCAGGTGACCGTCGACGCCGCGAACGCGATCGCCGAGCACCACGTCGGCGTCAAGTGCGCGACGATCACCCCCGACGAGGCCCGCGTCGAGGAGTTCGGCCTCAAGAAGATGTGGCGCTCCCCGAACGGCACCATCCGCAACATCCTCGGCGGCACCATCTTCCGCGAGCCGATCATCATGAGCAACGTGCCGCGCCTGGTCCCGGGCTGGACCGAGCCGATCATCGTCGGCCGCCACGCCTTCGGCGACCAGTACCGCGCCACCGACTTCAAGGTCGACCGCCCCGGCACCCTCACCGTCTCGTTCACCCCCGACGACGGCACCGAGCCGATCGAGTTCGAGGTGGCCCGCTACCCGGAGGGCGGCGGCGTCGCCCTGAGCATGTACAACTTCAAGAAGTCCATCGAGGACTTCGCCCACGCCTCGTTCCGCTACGGCCTCGCCCGGAACTACCCGGTGTACATGTCCACCAAGAACACCATCCTGAAGGCCTACGACGGCATGTTCAAGGACACCTTCCAGGAGATCTTCGACAACGACTACAAGGCCGACTTCGAGGCCAAGGGCCTCACCTACGAGCACCGCCTCATCGACGACATGGTCGCCGCGGCGCTCAAGTGGGAGGGCGGCTACGTCTGGGCCTGCAAGAACTACGACGGCGACGTCCAGTCCGACATCGTCGCGCAGGGCTTCGGCTCGCTCGGCCTCATGACCTCGGTCCTCATGACCCCCGACGGGCAGACCGTCGAGGCCGAGGCCGCGCACGGCACCGTCACCCGCCACTACCGCGCCCACCAGCGCGGCGAGAAGACCTCGACCAACCCGATCGCCTCGATCTTCGCGTGGACCCGGGGCCTGGCCCACCGCGGCAAGCTCGACGGCACCCCCGAGGTCGAGGGCTTCGCGAACGCGCTGGAGCAGGTCATCATCGACACCGTCGAAGGCGGCAAGATGACCAAGGACCTGGCCCTGCTCATCGGCAAGGACGCCGAGTGGCAGACCACCGACGAGTTCCTCGACACCCTCTCGGAGAACCTGTCGAAGGCGATCGCCTCGAAATAGGGCGTAACCGGGCCCGCCCCGGACTCGTTGTAGAGGGAGCGGTCACCGTTCGCGGTGCCCGCCCCTTCCCAGTTGGAGGCCCCGGCCGACGTGTGCAGGCGCACACTCGGCAGGGGCCTCCCCCCTTTCGCGGCTTGTAAACTAGCCGGGTTGCACACCGGTTCGCGCAGATTGCGCCGCCGGTGCCCCCCGACCGAAAGGCAGACATGAGAGGCGTCATCCTCGCCGCCGGACAGGGGCAGCGCCTGCGCCCCGACACCGACCGCCTCCCGAAGACGCTCCTGCCGGTCACCGCGACCGAGACCATCCTCGACACCATCGTCCGCGGCCTCGCCGAGGTCGGCGTGACGGACATCGCGGTCACCGTCGGCCACGCCGCCGAGAAGATCCGCGAGCACGCCCCCGAGCTCGAATCGCGCTACGGCGTCACGGTCGCGATCGTCGACAACGACAGGCCGCACTGGAACAACGCCTACTCGCTGTGGACCGCCCGCGAGCGGTACGCCCAGGGCGCGATCCTCGTCAACGGCGACACCGTCCACCCCGCGAGCATCGAGCGGAACCTCCTCGCCGCCGCCGAGGACGACCCGCGCCTGCTCCTGGCCCTCGACGACCACAAGCGGCTCACCGACGAGGCGATGAAAGTGCGCATCGGCGAGCACGGCGTGGAGCTCATCCACAAGCAGCAGCCCATCGAGGCCGCCGCGGGCGAGTACATCGGCGTGAGCCTCATCCCCGCCGGGATCGCCGAGGAGCTGACCAAGGCCCTCGAAGCGACCTTCACCCGCGACTCGACCCTCTACTACGAGGACGCCTTCCAACTGCTGGCCGAAGCCGGGCGCATCGGCACGGTCTCGACCGGGCCCGTCGCCTGGACCGAGGTCGACGACCACGCCGACTGGGCCCTCGCCCGCGAGATCGCGGAGCTTGCGGAGCGATCCAGGCAGCAGAGCGCGGAGGCGCTGTAGTGCCGACGTTCGCCCGCACGGTGCTGGCCCCGATCACCGTCGAGGTCTCCGCGGGCGCCGTCGGGCGCCTCCCGGAGCTCCTCGCGG
The DNA here is from genome assembly GCF_003002955.1 of Glycomyces artemisiae. Lineage (GTDB taxonomy): Bacteria > Actinomycetota > Actinomycetes > Mycobacteriales > Micromonosporaceae > Glycomyces > Glycomyces artemisiae. The sequence continues at coordinate 261,595 of NZ_PVTJ01000004.1, read as the reverse complement.
ACTCCCGGATCTCCTCGGGCGGGCGCGTCGCCGTCGCGCTCGGGCCGGGCCTGGGCGAGACCATCGCCGACCAGCTCGACCACCTGCCCGACGCCACGGTCCACACCGTCGTCCCCGGCAGCCTCGACAGCGCCAAGGAGCTGACCAAGCGCCTGCGCGACGACCACCGCGTGGACGCCCTCGTCGGCATCGGCGGCGGGAAGCTCCTCGACACCGCCAAGTGGGCCGCCTCCGACCTGGGCCTGCCGATGGTCTCGGTCGCCACGAGCCTCGCCCACGACGGCCTCGCGTCCCCCACGGCCTCGCTCGAACGCGACGGCCACTCCGTCTCCTACGGGGTCCACCCGCCGCTCGCGGTCCTCGCCGACCTCGACTTCATCCGCAGGGCCCCGGCGCACCAGCTCCAGTCCGGGATCGGCGACGCCCTCACGAACCTGTCCGCGGTCGCCGACTGGCAGCTCTCGCACGAGGTGAACGGCGAGCCCGTCGACGGCCTCGCCGCCGCCATCGCGCGCACCGGCGCCGAAGCGGTGCTGCGCCACCCCGGGACGATCGCCGACGACGCGTTCCTGGCGACCCTCGCCGACGCGCTCATCCAAGGCGGCCTCGCCTCTTCGATGGCCGGATCGTCGCGGCCCTGCTCAGGCGGGTGCCACGAGATCGCGCACGCGATCGAGGAGCTGCACCCCGGCCTCGCGACGCACGGGGCCGAAGGGGCCCTCGGGGCGCTCGTGTGCACCTGGCTGCGGGGCGACGAGGCCCTGTTCGCCGAGCTCGCCGCGGCCATGAAGCGGCACGGGCTGCCGCGCACCGCGAGTGAACTCGGATTGACTTCGGCCCAGCTCGCCACAGCGGTGGCCTACGCGCCGAGGACCCGGCCAGGCCGTTATACGATTCTCGAACATCGTGAACTGGACTCGGTGGCGCTGGAGCGACACCTGACGGAGATGATGCATGAGCTCGATTAGCCCGCACCCCGACGGCGTCTCCGGCCCAGCCGGGAACCGCGACGGGAGCCCGGACTCCAACGACGCCGCAGCCCCCCAGGGCGGCCTCGGCGCCGGGCCGTCGGCCACTCCCGCGGGATACCCGCAGGGGGCCATGAGCTCCGGATCGGCAGCGTTCGCGAGCCCGCCTCCGTCGGCCGCTCCCGGCATCACCCCGCCGCCCCACCCGGGCCAGCCCGGGCAGCAGGGGCACGCCCCCGCCGCTCCGGGAGCGCCTGCGCCGCAAGGCTATGCGCCCCAGCCCGGCTTCAACCCCGCTGCGCCCCAGCACCCCGGCGCGCACCCGGCGCCCGGCCACCCGCAGGCCCCGCCGCCCGCCGCGTACGGCTCGCCGCAGCAGCCTTACGGGGCCCCGCAGGCGCCCTACCACCCGGGCCAGCCGCAGCAGTCCCCGCAGCCGCAGCACCCCGGGCAGCCCCAGCACCAGACGCCGCCCCCGCCCCACCCGGGACAGCAGCCGCCGCCCCCGCCGCCCGGTTACGGGCAGCAGCCGCCGCAGCCGTACGGCCAGCCCAACCACTTCCAGCCGCAGACGCCTCCGCCGCCCCCCGCGGTCGCGCCCCCGCCGCCGCACGTGGCCGCGGGCAGCCCGGGCCAGGTCCCGCAGGCGCCCTACGCGACCCGCGCCGAGCCGGGCCGCGACATGCCCATGGCCGGGCAGTCGCCGATCCGCCGGAACATCGACGACACCGCCGAGCTCCCCGCGTTCCTCGACTCCGCGCGCAGCGACGAGGGGCCGATCGACAACACCCGCGAGGCCGAGGCCAAGCCGCTCAAGCGGAAGTTCCCGCTGACGACCGGCTTCACCGCGCTCCTGCGCCACCGGTACGCGATGTCGGTCCTGGTCCGCCGCGACCTCGCCGTCAAGTACCAGTCCACCGTCATGGGCTACGTGTGGTCGCTCATCGAGCCGCTGGGCCTGACGCTCATCTACTGGTTCGTGTTCGACATCGTCTTCGGCGGCGGCCGCGACCTCCCGGGCAGCTCCGGGTACCTGCTGTTCATCGTCTCGGGCATCTTCGCCTACCAGTGGTTCAGCACCGCGGTCGGCCAGGGCCAGACTGCCCTCGGCGGCCAGGCCAGCCTCATCACGGTCATGAAGGTCCCCAGAGAGGTCTTCCCCGTCTCGAAGGTCTTCGCGCGCTTCGCCGAATACCTGGTCGGCTTCCCGATCCTCATCATCGTCGCGCTCCTCGACGGCGGCGTGTTCGGCCTCAACCTCCTCTGGCTCGTCCCGGCGATCCTGGTGCAGGCCATGCTGACCACGGGCATGGTGTTCGTGCTCTCGGCCGCGAACGTCCTCTTCAAGGACGTCTCCCGGTTCATGCCCCTGGTCATGCGGCTCCTGTTCTACGGCTCCGCGATCATCTACCCGGTCTCCAAGGTCGCCGAGGCCGACGCGATGAAGAACAACCCCTGGCTCTTCCAGGTGTTCTCCTCGAACCCGCTCGTCGGCATCTTCTCGATGCACCGCGGGGCGTTCAACCCCGAACTGGCGCCGAACATGTACCAGGTGGGGGTGGCCGTCGGCTTCTCCGTCTTCCTGCTGTTCTTCGGCCGCTGGATCTTCTACAAGCTCGAACCGCGCGTCCTCAAGGCGCTCTAAACGAGACGACGGCCCCGACCTCCCGGTCGGGGCCGTTTCGTTCCCCCGCCCGCCTCGCGATGTTCACTCCGGGTCCACCTGGCTCCGGGACACTGTCCCGATGCCTTCGACGTGGCGACCCGCCCGATGACGACCACCGCGGCGAGCCGCACCGACACGCTCCTGCTGCCCCGCATCGCCGCTGCACCCGACCGCTGGCCCGGCCTCGGGTTCCGCCCCGACATCCAGGGCCTGCGCGCGGTCGCGGTCGGCCTCGTCCTGCTCTCGCACGCCGGACTCCCGTGGGCCGCAGGCGGATACGTCGGCGTCGACGTGTTCTTCGTGCTCTCCGGCTTCCTCATCACCTCCCTGCTCGTCAAGGAGGTCTTCACCACCGGCCGCATCTCCATCGCCGGGTTCTACGCCCGCCGCGCCCGCCGCATCCTCCCCGCCGCCACCGCCGTCACGGCCGCGACCGCCTTGGGCGCGTGGCTGTTCTTCCCCGTGACGCGCCTCGACGCGGTGCTCCAGGACGCGCTCGCCGTCGTCGTCTACGTCGTGAACTACCGCTTCGTCGCCGAGCAGACCGAGTACCTCAACGCCGACCAGATGCCCTCGCCGTTCCAGCAGTTCTGGTCCCTCGCGGTCGAAGAGCAGTTCTACGTCGTGTGGCCGCTGCTCCTCCTGGTCCTGCTGCTGTGCACGGGAAGGCGCCCGCGCCGCCTCGTCACGGCCGCGATCATCGCCTCCGCGGTCATCTTCGCCGCGACCCTCGCGCTCTCAGTGACGGTCACGGCCGCCTCCCAACCGACCGCGTACTACGCCGCCCACACCCGCGCCTGGGAACTCGCCGCCGGAGCCCTCCTGGCCCTGACGCTCCCGTCCCTCAAGCGGACCCCGCGGGCCCTCGCCTGGGTCCTCGGCATCGGCGGCCTCGCCGCGATCCTGCTGTCGGGCTTCATGTTCACCGAGGCCACCCCCTTCCCCGGCCACGCCGCCCTCGCCCCAGTCCTCGGCACGGCCGCCGTCATCGCCGCCGGCTCGGCCTCCGGCCGCAACCCCGCCTCGGCCCTCCTGTCCACGGCCCCGTTCCAGTTCCTCGGCCGCATCTCCTACAGCCTCTACCTGTGGCACTGGCCGATCCTCATCCTCGCGCCCCTCGCCCTCGGCACCGACCCGACGCTGCGCCTCAACCTGATCCTCCTCGCCGCCACCGTCGCCGTCGCCCAGCTCTCCTACGCCTGCATCGAAGAGCCCGTCCGCAACTGGCGCCCCCTCAAACGAAACTGGGCGGGCCTCCTCATGGGCCTCACCGCCTCCGCCGCATGCGCGGCCGCGGTCCTCGCGCTCGTCCACGTCTTCCCCAAGACCCCCGACGGCGCCGAACCGGTCGACCTCGACGCGATCGAAGCGGTCGAAGACGTCTCCGCCCAGGAGCAGCGCCTCCGCGACGGCCTCGCCGTCACCGCCCTTCCCGCCGACCTCGTGCCGCCCCTCGCGGGCGCCGCGGGGGACCGGCCCGCCACCTACGACGACGGCTGCCACCTCGACTTCGAGGACGTCCGCCTTCCCGACGGCTGCTCCTACGGCGACACCGGCTCCGACACCGAAGTGATGCTCTTCGGCGACTCCCATGCGGCGCAGTGGTTCCCGGCCCTCGCCGCGCTCGCCGACCGCAACGGCTGGGAGCTGGTCTCCCGCACCAAGAGCGCCTGCACGCCCGTGTCCGTGCGCGTCGACAGCACCGTCCACGAGGGCGAGTACACCGAGTGCTGGGACTGGAAGCAGGAGGTCTTCGCGGAGATCGACGCACTGGAGCCGGAACTGGTCGTCATCGCCACCTCCGACAAGACCGGCGTCTCCGGCCTCGACGGCGAGGCGGCCGCCGAGGCGTGGAGCGCCGGGTGGACCGAGGCGCTCGCCGGGTCCGAGGCCGCGCGGCAGGTCGCCGTCCTCGCCGACACCCCCTGGGCCACCGTCGAAGCCGCCCCCGACTGCCTGGCGCTGCACCAGGGCGACGTGCAGACCTGCGTGGCCGAGAGCCCCTACGCGATCACGTACGCGGACCGCCGCGAAGCCGGGTTCGCGGCGCAGGAGGCGGCGGGCGCGACGACCGTCGACACCGAGCCGTGGTTCTGCGTCGACGGGCAGTGCCCGCTCGTGGTCGACGGCATCTCCGTCTACCGCGACGGCCACCACGTCTCCACCCCGTACGCCGCGTCCCTCGCGAACGTCCTGGGCGCGGCCCTGCCGTCGCTCCAATGAGGTTGCGGGAGCGACATTTCGGGCCGTCAGGGCCCGTGCGGCACCGCGCGGCGGGACCGCCCTCGGTACGATGTGAGCAAGGCCCGCAACCAGTTGCGTGTCCGGTTGGTCGGATTGGTCACCACCGAGTCCGCGGAAGGGCCGGATGCGCCTAGGATGGGGCGCGAACCAGCCCCGGCGATCCGCAGACGGAGACACTCGCACCATGACCTCGCCCCAGCCCCCGCAGTCCCGAGCCGCTACCGGGGGCGGCGTCAACGAGGAGACCCTCCACCTGCCCACGACCACGCCCGGCTCCGCCGCCCACCCCGCCGCGGCCACCCAGCGCACCGCCCCCAGCCCCTACCCGGTCCGGCCCCCGTTCCGCGCCCCCGCGCCGCCGCCCGCGGCCCCGGCCCCGCCGGGCATGCGCACCACCGGCGCGCACCCGCGGCCCGCGCCCGCCCCGGTCCGCCCGCCGCAGCGCTGGGAGGGCGTCGGCTTCCGCCCCGACATCCAGGGCCTGCGCGCCGTCGCCGTGGTCCTGGTGCTCCTGTCGCACGCCGGGTTCGCGTTCGCGCAGGGCGGGTACGTCGGCGTCGACGTGTTCTTCGTCGTCTCCGGCTTCCTCATCACCTCTCTGCTCGTCAAGGAGGTCTTCGACACCGGGAAGATCTCGATCGCCGGGTTCTACGCCCGCCGCGCCCGCCGCATCCTCCCCGCCGCCAGCGCCGTCACCATCGCCACGGCCCTCGGCGCGTGGCTGTGGTTCCCCGTGACCCGCCTCGAAGCGGTCATGCAGGACGCGTTCACCGTGATCGTCTACGCCGTGAACTACCGGTTCGTGGCGACCGAGACCGAGTACCTCAACGCCGACCAGATGCCCTCGCCGTTCCAGCAGTACTGGTCCCTGGCGGTCGAGGAGCAGTTCTACGTCATCTGGCCGCTGCTGCTCATCGGCCTGCTCGTGCTCGCCAAGCGCGCGCCCCGCAAGTTCGTGACCGCGGCGCTCGCCGCGTGCGCGGGGCTCTTCGCGCTCAGCCTGGTCCTGTCGGTGCTGACGACGCAGGTGTCGCAGCCGACCGCGTACTACGCGGCGCACACGCGGATCTGGGAGCTCGCCGCGGGCGCAGTCCTGGCGCTCATGCTGCCGACGCTCAAGCGCATCCCGGCGGCCCTCGCGTGGGTCCTCGGCATCGCCGGGCTCGCCGCGATCATCGCCTCGGGCGTCCTCTACGACTCGTCCACGCCGTTCCCGGGCTACACCGCGCTCCTGCCGGTCCTCGGTGCGGCGGCGCTCATCGCCGCGGGCACGGGCGCCAAGAACCCGTCCAGCTCGCTGCTGGGCACCGGCCCGTTCCAGTACGTCGGGAAGATCTCCTACAGCCTGTACCTGTGGCACTGGCCGATCCTCATCCTCATCCCGCTCGCGGTCGACGCCGAGCCGACCGTGAGCCTGAACGTGGTGCTGCTGCTCGCGACGGTGGCCGTCGCGCAGCTGTCGTTCCTGTACATCGAGGAGCCGCTGCGCCGCGCCCGGCCGCTGAAGACGAGCAACATGTGGGGCCTGGTCACCGGCGTCGCGTGCTCGCTGCTGGGCATCGGCATGGTCCTGGTCCTCACCCTCGGGTTCGGGAAGGTCCCGCCGCAGGAGGACGACGCGGTGGACCTGGAGGCCGTCGAGGAGGTCGAGGACGTCTCGCAGATCGAGGTGCGCCTCCAGGAGGGCATCGCGACCACGCAGGTCCCGGCCGACCTGGAGCCGTCGCTGACGGCCGTGGCGACCGACCAGCCGGAGATCTACGGGAACGGCTGCCACCTGGACGCGTGGACCGAGGACCTCCCCGGCGACTGCGTCTTCGGCGACACCGGCGGCGACAAGACCGTCATGCTCGTGGGCGACTCCCATGCGGCGCAGTGGTTCCCGGCGCTGGAGCCGATCGCGGAGGCGAACGGCTGGAAGCTGCTGACGCGCACCAAGAGCGCGTGCACCCCGGCGACGGTGACGGTCTCCAACAGCGACGTCGGCGGCGAGTACACCGGCTGCGCCGAGTGGCGCGACCGCGTCCTCGACGAGATCGACGAGCTCAAGCCCGCCATGGTGGTCCTCAGCGGCGAGGACGCGCCGCCGCTGGTCGACTGGGAGGACGACAGCCCCGAGCGGTGGGCGCAGGGCTGGACCGACACGCTCGCGCGGATCACCCCCTCGGCCGGGCAGACCGTGGTCCTCACCGACACCCCGCGCAGCCCGTACGGGCCGGTGCCCGACTGCGTCGCGCTGCACCAGGACGCGGTGGACGAGTGCGTCATGCAGCGCACCGAGGCCGTGGACGACTCGGGGAACCGCGAGGCCGCGTTCGCCGCCGAGCAGGAGGCGGGGGCGCAGGTCGTCGAGACCGTCGGCTGGTTCTGCTACGCGGGGGAGTGCCCGGTGGTCACCGGGAACCTGCTCGTGTACCGCGATTCGCACCACATGAGCACCCCGTACGCGCGGTCGCTGACCCAGCTGCTGGAGGAGCAGCTCCCGGCGCTGTGACCTGTGGCGCAGGCCGATCCGCGCCCTGCTCGCGGGCCTCGTCCGTGGAGGGCGCTTGGTACAGTGTGTATCGAGCCCTTCCCCGTCGGGAGCCCGAGATCCCCCTTGAGAGGAACGCCCCATGCGCAGGCTGACCGCACTCGCCGCACTCGTGCTGCTGTTCGCCGCCGGCTGCACCGGGTCGGACGACCCCGGCACCGGCGAGGACCCGGGCGGCGACGAGTCGACCGCCCCGCCCGCGCCCACCGCGCCCCTCGAACTGACGCTGGAGGCGCCGGCCGGGTTCACCGCGGCCGAGGGCGAGGACCGCGAGGTCCTCTTCGCGAACGACCACTTCACGTACACGTTCTACGTGGCGGGCGCCGAGGGCGGCTACGACCGCATCCAGGTCACCTCGTACCTGCTCAGCGAGGGCGCGGACACGTCCTCCTATGACGCGCAGGCGAACCTGGTGACCGACTACTTCGGGAAGCTGAACCAGGACATCTCCCTGGACAACTACTACCCGACCGTGGTGCACCGCCACGACGGCGTGTACCGGTTCGGCTCGGTCGACATCGACGGCGTCACCGTCAAGTGGCAGGACCACTTCGTGTTCGCGGGCCAGTACCTCATCGACATCACGTGCTCGTGGGACGCGGCCTTCGCGCAGGTCGACGCCGCGTGCGGCGAGATGACCTCGTCGTTCCCGTTCCCCGAGGACTTCACGGCCACCGCCGCCTCGTAAGGGGCCGTCGGAGGTCCGCTCCTACAGGTCGAGGCCGAGCGCGCGGAAGCGCGCCCGGTGCGCCTCGTGGCTGAACAGCCGCCGGGTGGTCTCGAAGCCCGCCTCGCGCTGCTCCAGCCACTTCGCATGGTCCCCGGTCAGCTCGGTGACGAGCGCGGCCACGTCGGCGGGCTCGGCGTAGAGGGCCCCGGATCCGAACGCGGGCTTGAACACCGGCGGCAGGACCACCGGGACGCCCGCGGCCATCGCCTCGACGGGCGCGCGCCCGAACGCCTCCAGCCACGACGAGCACGTGTAGTACACGTACACGTCGAGGCCGCGCAGGAACTCGCCCACGGCGACCTCGTCGAACCGGTGGCCCACCCAGTTGGACGGCAGCCGGCCGAGGGTCCGCCGCGGCACGTCGACGCCGCCGAGGACGCGGATCTCGAAGCCGGGACCGGCCGGGTAGCAGGCCCGCAGCTGCCCTGCGAGCTCCGGCCACTTCGACAGGTGGTCGCGGGAGTGGCGTCCGATGCGCACCACGTCCCCGACGGGCTCCTCGCCCCGGACCTCGGTGGCCTTCAGGTCGATCGAGGGGTACCAGTAGTCGGCCGAGAGGTCCACGCCGTCGAGCTCGTCGGCGTGGAAGTCGAGCAGCGCCTGGTGGACGAGCGGGCCGACGGTGACCCAGCGGTGCTCGCCGATCCAGCCGGTGAGCTTGCGGTGCACGCGGTCCACGTCCCATACGCGCTTGCGGCCCACGCCGCCCTCGTAATAGGTCATGGGCGCCTGGTTGACCACGAGCATCCGCTGTGCGGCCTCGATCTCGGGCAGGTCGTCGCGCAGCTGCGACGCGAACGGCGGGAACCGCATGAGCAGCAGGTCGGCCTTGACCTTCGCGCGGTCGCCGACGATCCGGACCCGGTCGCCGTCCACGGCGTCGAGGACCTTCCCGTTCAGCGGCCGCCCGGGGTGCATCTCGAACAGCGGGTTGTGGACCAGGCCCACGCGCATCCCCGCGGCTTTGAGCAGCGCGATCTCGTTCAGGTTCGAGGAGGTGGTGCCGCCGGGGAGGTTGAAGTTCGAGGCGATGACGACGTCGTACCGCTCCTCGGCGCCCGCACCGGTCGCGCGGGGCGTCGCGAGCGCGGCGGCCGCGGCCTTGCGGACGGTCCTCGTGTGGCCGCCGTCGGCGGCGATCGAGGCGAGCGCCGGCGACGCGGCGGACACGAAGCCCGCGTCGAGGCGCTCCTGCCACTTGCGCACGTTCGCGAGCGCGCGGGTCTCGCGCTGCGCGGCCCGCAGGCGCCGCCGCGACAGCAGTTGCAGCGGGCTCGCGACCCCGGAGTCGCGCATCCGGTTGCGCAGCAGGTAGACCACGAGCGCGGCCTCCCCGGCGAGGACCGCGGCCATCGCGGGCAGGTACACGACGGGCGGTGCGGCGAGGGCGAGCGCGGCGACCGCGAGCGTCACGGCCCCGAACACGGCCCCGGCGAGCGCGAGCCTCTTGGCGGTGCGCATGCGTGCTCCGATCATCGGCGGGCCGCCCGCCGCAGGAGGGCCTTGAACCGGGCGAACCCGGCCGAGGACAGCGCCGCGACGGCGGTGCCGCCCGACGCCGACAAGGCGATGAACGTCAGGGCTGCGGCGGCATCGGCGCCCGCGACGAACCACGAGGCGGCCGCTGCGGCCCACAGCAGGACCAGCACGGCGCCGAACGCCCCGGCGAGGACGCGGCGCGGGCCCTTCCCGTCGGGGCGGGACTCCTTGGACTCGCCGCTGCGCTTGGCGCCCTTCTGCTTCACGAGGGCCGTCTTCACGGCCGCGGTCGGCGTGATCGTCCGCTCCCACATCTCGACGCGGCCGGTCTCGGTGAACGCGAACTCGTCCGAGCGGCCCTCCCACAGGGACGGGTCGGTGACGACGAGCCGCACGGCCGCGACCTTGTCGACGGGTGCGACGAACTCGACCGGGTTCGGGCCGTGCGAGGACTCGTTGAGGAAGTCGAGGATCTCGGGGCGCAGGTGCCGCAGCTCGTCGCGCAGGCGCAGCAGCGACTCGACGTGCGCGATCCCGACGCGCTTCCCGGCGCCGGCGGCCTCGCGCACGAGATCGAGCGCCCTTTGCTGCCCGTCCTCCCAGAACCGGCAGTCGAGCACGTACAGCTCGTCGAACTCCCGCCCGTCGAGGCGGATGCCGCGGCTCAGGCTGGGCGCGTACAGCTCCCGCTCCACCTGGTCGGCCTCGATGAACCCGCTGGACTGGCCGCGGCGGATGCGCTCGCGCCAGTGCTGGTGCGCGGACTGGTACGCGGACCGGGACGGGTGCTGCCAGCCGTTGTCGATCTCGCGGGAGGTGAGCGTGTCGCCCGCGAGGCGCACGAGCGTGAACACCTCGCCCTGGAGCTTCCTGACCGCCCGGTTCCCAAACACGGCCTTGAACCGGAAGTGGAACTCGGTGTCGGCGCCCTTGCGCAGCGCGTCGAAGTAGCCCATGCGCTCGCGCACGGGCTCGGTCCGGAACATCACCGACGTCGACCGCGGCCCCTGCACCGGCCGTCCGGTGTGGACGGCCGTCAGGTCCTCGCGCACGCGGATGCAGTTCGCGAAGGTCATCACCAGCGCCGGGTCGGCGAGCATCGGCGCGACCTGCCGCTCCAGCCACCGCGGGTGCGCCCAGTCGTCGGAGTCCAGGCCCGTCGTGAAGACCCCCTTGGCCTCCATGAGCGCCCGGTTCCGCGCCTTGTACGTCCCGGAGTTCTCCGGCAGCCGGAACAGCCTGATCCGCTCGTCGAGCGCCGCCGCCCTGGCGAGGATCTCCCCGTACTCGGGCCCCGACGCGTCGTCGACGAGCAGCAGCTCCCAGTTCTGCCAGCTCTGCGCCACCACCGAGTTCACCGCCGTGAACAGCGTCTCGTCCGGCTTGAAGCACGTCATGACCACGCTGATCCGCCGCTGCGTCCGCACCGGCGCGGCCGGCCCGGCCCCGAGCCGGTCGAACCGCACCCCGTCGCCTTCGGCCACTTCCAGATCGGGCATCCCCGCGAGCACCCGGAACCGCTCCAGCCACGCCGCTTCGTCCCCGCCCCGGTCCGGATGCACCTCGTCGGCTTCGAACGCATGCCGCCACCTGGGCACCATCCCGTCGAACCGCTCCAGCACCCCCGCAGCCGACCCGGTCACCGCCAGCGCCGCCTCCGCGTACCGCACCTGGAACTCCGCGACGATCGCCCCCGGATCCAACCGCTCCGCAAGTCCGAACAGCGCATACGCGTCCCGGTACTCCCGCCGCCGCGACAGCGCGGCCGCATAACCGGCGAGCCGCGCGGCGTCGATCTCGGAGGTGTCGGCGGTCGGGTCGTCGGCGACGGCGAGGAGCGCCTCGCGGTCGTGCGCGGGGCTCACCAGGCGGGCGGCGATGCGCACGGCGAGGTCGGACCTGGTCCGGATCGTGGTCGCGTACAGCGCCTGGACCGACTGGCTCCGGGCCTCGCGGAGCAGCAGGGCCGCCGATTCCGGGTCGAGTCCGTCCAGCACGGGAACCGTGGCGGGCGCCGTGACGGGAGTGCGGGAAGCGGTGGAGGTCAAGGAATCAGCCAACCGTCGGGAAAAGGAAGCAAAGGGAGGCAGATCGGCGTTGAACCGGGCCGATCGTAACACGCACGGCGTTCGTGGAAGGTTCGCATTCCTGCCGGAGCAGTTGCGGCTGACCAGGTCACGAGGCGTCTCCTCCCGTCGGGCGCGCGCCGAGCCGGATAACGCGGCGGACGAGCGCGGCCGGTGAGAAGTCCTGCTCGACCTTCTCTTGGGCGCGCCGGACCTGCTCCTCGTACCGGCCGGGCTCGTCGACGAGCTTGCGGACCACGCTCTCGACTTCGTCGGGCTCGCAGTAGAGGGCGCCCTCGCCGAACAGCGCCTCGAATCGCGGGTCCATTATGCACGGCAGGCCGACGGCCATCGCCTCCATGGGCGAGCGGCCGAACGCCTCGACGTACTGGAGCGAGGTGAAGTAGACGTGGACGTCGAGGCCGTGCAGGAACTCCCGCACCGGCACCGAGCCGAAGGGATGGTCGATCCAGTTGTCCGGGACGGACCCGAGCATCTCGCGGGGGGTCTCGACGCCGCCGAGCGAGTGCACCTCGAACTCCGGGGAGGCCGGGTAGCAGCCGAGCACGGCCTCCGGGGTGTCCGGCCACTTCTGCGGCGCGTCGCGGGCGTGGCGGCCGATGCGGATCGGCCGGTCGCCGGGGCGCCGCTCGGGGCGGATCCAGTCGGCGACGTCGATGATCTCGTACCAGTACTCGTCGGCGATGTCGATGCCGTCGAGCTCGTGCCCGTGGTGGCGCTCAAGGGTCTCGCGCACGGCCGGGCCGATGGTGTACCAGGTGTGGTCGCCGAGCCAGCCCTGCACCGTCTCGAAGACGGTCCGCACGCTCCACTGCTCGCGCCGCCCGCCGTCCTCGTCGTAGAACGTGAACGGCGGCTGGTTCACCAGGAGCACGGTGCGGCCCGCCTCGATCTCGGGCAGCTCGTCCATGAGCCGGCCCATGATCGTGGGCAGCCGCACGATGGCGAGGTCGCAGCGGACGCTGTCCTGGGCGCTGACGAGCACCACGGCGTCGTCGTCGACGAGCTCGGCGATCTTCGGGTTGATCGGCGTCGCGACGTCCCACCGGTAGACCGGGTGGTGCAGCAGGCCGACGCGGAACCCCGCCCGGGTGAGCGCGGTGATGTCGGCGACGTTCGCCGAGGTGTTCCCGCCCGGCAGTCCGAAGTGGGACACGATCAGGACGTCCAGGGAGTGGTCGACGCGGGCGTCGTGGGCCCGCGCCTCGGCCTGGAGCCACGCGTCGAGCGTCCGCAGGGTCCGCAACCGGTGCTCGGGCCGGTTCGAGCGGTTGCGGGCGGTCCGCAGGAGCGGCTCGATCGCGGTGGCGGCGAAGCCGTTCTGGAGCCGCGCCGCCCACTTGTCGTGGTAAAGGTCCTTCTCGTCGACCGCGTCCTCCGGTGCCGCCGCGGGCGACTCGGCGGCCGCCGCGGCGGCCCGGTCGAGACTGCGGCGGACCTCGACGTTGCGGGCGCGACCCGCGACCTTCGCGAGCAGGGCCCCGATCACGGCGAGTTCGGCGAGGACGATCGCGGCGGTGACCGCGACGGCCGCGGCCAGGGGCAGCAGCAGGACCGCGGCAGCGGCGGCGACGGCCCCCGCGGCCGCGGCGGCGAGCCCCGTCCTGGAGTGGTGGTTCGTTCCGGCGCTCATCGCGTCCCGCCTTCCGAGGCAGTGGCGGCCAGGTCGGGGACGCGCACGCCGAGCGCGGCGACGCGGCGCAGCAGCGCCTCGTGGGAGAAGTGCTCGCGGACCGTCGCGAGCGACCGCTCCGACTGCTCGCGGTACCGGCCGGGCTCCATGAGCGCGCGCACGACGGCCTCGACCTCCTCGGGTTCGCAGTAGACGCCGCCGTCGCCGAACAGCGGCTCGAAGCGCGGCGGCATGACGCAGGGCAGCCCGGCGGCCATGGCCTCCATGGGGGAGCGGCCGAACGCCTCCACATAGTCCTCGGCCGTGAAGTACACCGCGACGTCGAGGCCGTGCAGGAACTCTTCGGGCGCAACGGAACCGAACGGGTGCCCGGTCCAGTTGCCGGGGAGCCGCCCCAGCACCCGCTCGGGGGCCGTGGTGCCTCCGAGGACGTGGATCTCGACGTCCTCCGCGTCCGGGTAGGTCGCGCGGAGGTCCTCGGCGATCGTCTGCCACTTGAGGGCGTGATCGCGGGAGTGGCGGCCGATGCGGATCGTCCCGTCCGCCTCGCGGGGGCCGTCGCGGCGCCACCGGTCGGGGTCGAGCGACCCGTACCAGTAGCCGTCGGCGAGGTCCACGCCCGCCATCTCGGCGCCGTGGTGGGCCTCCAGGGCCTCGCGCACCGACGGCCCGATCGCGTACCAGGTGCTGTCGCCGACCCAGGACTTCAGGTTGTCGCGGACGGTGGCGACGTCCCAGGAGAAGTGCCTGCCGACGCCGTCGGGCCCGTACGCCTCGAACGGGGTCTGGTTGATGAGCAGGACCGTCCGTGCCGGAGTGATCTCGGGGCGGTCGTCCATCAGGCGCGACAGCGACGGCGGGAACCGGACGATCATGAGGTCGCAGGTGACCTCGTCGCCCTTGCCGAGCAGGACCACGTCGCCGCCGACGAGCTCGGCGATCTTCGGGTTGATCTCGCGGCCGACGTTCCACTCGAAGACCGGCTGGTGGAGCAGGCCCACGGACAGGCCCGCGTCGCGGTACGCCTTGACCTCCTCCGCGTTCGACGCGGTGGTCCCGCCGAGGAGGTTCATGTTCGACACGAGCACGATGTCGAAGTGGCGCCGGACCGGCTCGCGCCGTTCGCGCCGCACCCGGTCCCTCCAGGAGACGATCGCGTCGAGCATCGCGAGCCGGAACGCGTACGTCCCCTTCTCGTTGTCCGCGTACTGGTACATGACCGGGAGCGCGGTCGCGGAGAAGCCCTGGTTCAGGCGGGCGGTCCAGCGCTTGAGCGGCCGCAGCTTCCGCGCGGGGAGCGGCGCGAGCACGGCGCCGGTGCGCTGCCGCGCCTTCGGCGCCTCGGCCGCCGGGGCCGGTGCCACCGACGCCTCCTTGAGCGCGGCGAGCAGCCGGGCGAGCATCACGGCCACGAGCCCGAATTCGAGCACCACGACCGCGGCGACGACCGCGAGCGCGACCGTCCGGTCGGGAACGAGGACGGCCGCGAGCACGGCCGCCGCGATGCCGGCCAGGGCCGCCGACGGTGCGGCGCCGAGTCTGCGGACGCGCCTGAGGAGGTGCTTGATCTGCTTCGCCATCTGCTTGTCCGGTCGTCGGTCGCGGGTCGTCGTTGCTCGGGGGGCGTTCATCGCCGCGCTCTTCGCATGGCGAGGGAGGCCAGCGCGACGGCGGCCGCCGCGGCAGCGGCGAGTCCGGTCGCCGCGGCGGTCAAGGCCGCTTCCGCGGAGTCCGCGGCGATCAGTGCGACCCCGGCGCCGGCGGTGAGCGCCAGGACCGCGGCGCCGACCAGGAGCGCGTCCTTGCGTCCGCGGCGGGACCCGCGACGCAGCCGCAGCGGTGCGGTCGCGACCGCCTCCTCGCGGACCGCTTCGGCTGCGGCGGTGCGCAGCTGCGGGTAGTCCGCTTGCAGGCACACCAGCAGCGGGGCCTCCGAGACGACGAGCCGGTCGGTGTGCAGCCGTTCGGGGTCGGCGAACTCGATTCCGAGTTCCGCCGCGGCGGCGAGCGCTTCCGCGGCGATGACCGTCGGCCCGACGCCTGCGTCCTCCCAGGCCGCGTAGTGGACGATCGCGACGGCGGCGCCTTCGGCGGCGGCAGCGGCCGCGCGTTCCAGCAGCGCCCGGCGGTCCTGGTCCAGGCGGCGCCAGTCCGCGGCGACGACGAGGTCGAACCGCTCCGCCTCGACACCCCGTTCGAGCAGACCGCGCGGCGCGGGGAACGGCCGCTCCGGCGGGGACGCGGGTAGGAGGGACTTGGCCTTGCTCTGCTGGATGCGCTTGTGCCACTGGCGGAATGCGCTGTTGTAGGCGAAGCGCTCGGGTGTCACCCAGGCGGCGGAGACGTCCCCGTCGGACAGCGACCCCTCGCGCTGGCGGACGATGGTGAGGAAGTCGCCGTACATGACGCGGACGCGGTGCTTGCCGAAGTGCCGCTGGATGCGGAGCTTGAACTCGGTGTCGCCGCTCTTCAGCACGGTGTCGTAGAAGCCGATGCGCTCGCGGATGAGCGCGGTGCGGTACATGATCGACGTCGACCGCGGCTCGGTCAGGCGCAGGACCGGCGAGACCGCCGGTTCGAGGTCCGCGGTGCAGCGGATGCCCTCGGCGACGGTCATGACCAGGTTCGGTTCGGCCAGGAGCGGGGCGATCTGCCGTTCGAGCCAGCGGGGGTGCGCCCAGTCGTCGGAGTCGAGGCCGGTGATGAACGCGCCCGCGGCGACGCCCATGGCGCGGTTGCGGGCCCGGTAGGTGCCGCCGTTGGTCCGCTGCCGCAGGAGCCGCACGCGCTCGTCGAGCCCGGCGGCCTCCAGCAGGACCGCGTCGTACTCCGGCTCGGAGGCGTCGTCGACCAGCAGCAGCTCGAACCGCCGCCAGGACTGGGCGAGCACGGACCGGACCGCGGTCAGCAGCTCCGGACCGGGCCGGAAGCAGGTCATGACGACCGAGACGAGCGGGCCGTCGCCGACCGCCCGGTCCTTCTTCGGCGCGAGCCGGGAGAGGAGGTTGTCCTCGGGTCCGGTGCCCGCGAGTTCGAGGTCGCGCCATCCGGCGAAGTCGAGGAACGCGGGGAGCCACCGGCCGGTGTCGGCGGGGGCGGCGGCGCGCAGGACGGCGTAGTCGACGGCCTTCCACCAGGTCGCGGGCACGCGGGCGTACGTGCCGCGGAGCCGCTCCAGTAGAGCGGTGTCGCCGTGGAGCGCGGCGAGGCGCACGTGCGCGACCTGGTCGCGCTCGGGCACGGCGTTCCCGAGCAGCTTCGCCGCCCGGCCGTACATGGCCAGCGCGGCCCGGTGGTCGCCGTCGCCGAGCGGCTGCGCCGCGAGCGCGTACGCGAGGTCGCAGTAGGCCGCGAGGTTGAGCTCAGTGGACGCCGCACGGGCGTCGAAGCCGGTGTAGTCGTCGGTGCCGCGCCGGCCCGGGCAGGCGAGCGCCGCGAGGAGCACGCGGCCGGTCCGCGAGCGGAACCGGAACGCGTTGTCGAGCACGGCGCCAGCGCCCGAACGGGCCGCGACGTGCGGCAGCGCCGACTCGACGTACTCGGCAAGGGTGGCGGAGGCCATGCTCGTCCTGATTCGATCGCAGGGGGTTCGCTTCCGACCCGGAGGCGGAGGGGCGCGGGCGGGCGGTCAGGTGAATTTTAGCGGTCCCGTTCCATCGGAGCGGTACTGGTGATGCACGGTGTGCGCTCCGCGACCACGGTATTCGCACGAAAACGCCGCACAGGTTCCAAGCGGCGCGGAACCGGGCCGTCAGAGGGCCGCTTCGCCTCCGCGCCTGAGCACGAGCGTGCCGTGGTCGTGGCCGAGCGATTCGAGCGCGAACCCCTCGAGCTCCGCCGCCCACCGCTCGCCGATGGCGCGCTCGTCGGGCCGCCGCGTGTCGTCGAGGACGACGAGGGCGTCCTTCGCGAGGCGGTCGAGGAGCAGCGGCACGGCGGGGTAGCGGGCCTCCGAACCGACCGACGCGGGCGGGCCGTCGACCAGCAGCAGGTCGAACGGCCCCTCCGGGACGGCGTCGAGGTCGTACCACGGCCAGACGGCGTCGCCGACGACGGCGTCGGCGAGGGGCGCGTCCACGACCTCGGCCCATTCGCCGAGGCCGCGCTCCTCGATCATCCGCCGAGTGGCCGCGGCGAAGCGCGGGTCGTGCTCCAGCGAGACGACGCGCCCGTGCCCGCGGGCGCGGAACGCGTACGCGAGGATCACCGTGGTCGTGCCCGAACCGCATTCGAGGACGCTGGAGCGCCCGGCCTCGGCGACCTCGCAGTAGAGGTAGCGGGCCAGGTCGGCGCCCGCGGACCAGCCGTGCATCTGGGGGAGGGCCCGGTCGGGCTCGATGTCGCGGTACAGGGCGGTGAGGTCCTCGACCTCGGCGTAGACGATCCGGTTCCACTCGCGCACGAGGCGGCGGGTCATGCGCGGGATCGACTCGACCTCCTCGCGCACGGCGCCGATCGCGTCGAGGACCCGCCCGGACCGGTCGTCCTCGCGGACGAGTCGACGCGTGTCGCCCGGGACCTGCCGGATCCGCGCGTACGTGGCGTCGATCCGGTCGGCGAGGTGCCGCCGCCCCTGCTCCTGGTCCTCCTGGAGCCGCTTGACGCGCCGCGAGAGCCCCGAGACCTTCTCGGTGAGCTGCCGGACCGCCGCCTGCTGGCGCCGCTGCTCGGCCTGGGCACGACGGGACTGCCGCCACAGCAGCGCCGCGGCCCCGCACAGGGCGGTGGAGAACAGGGCGTACCCGGCGAGCGCCGGGCCTCCGAGGAGGTACCCGGCCCCGCCCGCGGCGGCGAGCGCGACGGCTCCGGTGAGGGCGGCGCGGATCCGGAAGCTCATGTCGATGGCCTAACTCGTGCGAGAGGTGCGTGCGGGGATGTCTGCGTCCGCGGCGTCGCTTGACCGGCGTGGACGCGGGGCGCCGCCGCTCGCCGGCCGGGTGGGGTGCCGGCGTGCCGATCCTATCCAAGTCCTCGGGAGCGGCTCAGCGGTGCCGGAACGCCCTCGGGCCGTTCGGCTCCAGACAGGCGCGGACCTGCTGGGAGAGGTCGTCGTAGTAGTCGTCCACGTAATGGAACGGGGCGAGGCCCCAGCGGTGGGACGGCTCGGCGACGCGGAGCGCGGGATCGGGTTCGACCGGGACCGCGCGGTCGCCGAGTGCCGACTCCAGGACCGCGTAGGCCCGTTCGAGCCAGCGGTTCGCGGCCTTGGCGCGGGCGGCCTCCTCCAGGGTGCGGCCGCCGGTGTCGCGGAGCGCCCAGTAGGCCCGGTGGACCACGACCGGCTGCTGCGGGAGCAGCGCCGCGAGCCGGTCGCAGGCGGCGGCGAACGGGCCGGTCCCGGAGAGGTCGCGGTCCTCGGGCACCTGGACGACGCCTTTGCGCTTGGCGAGCCGGGTCCGCTTGAAGTACGAGGACGCGGTCACGATCCCCGAGCCGGTGTGGGCCAGCGGGGACCGCTCGTCGATGAGGTCGATGACCACGGGGTGGTCGAGCGCCGGCAGCGTCCGGGCCGCGGTCTTGCGGTGGTCCTCCTCGATGACCCGGCGCTGGAAGGACGAGTCCAGGGCCACGTCCCCCGGATCGATCGGGGAGGGCGCCGACACCAGGCTCTGGACCCTGGTGCGGGAGAAGAAGTGCACGGGCGGCGGCAGCGGTTCGCGGCCGAGGTCGGCCGCATCCCTCGTGACGCAGGAGCCGACCAGGGAGTAGGTCAGCGGGGTCCCCGTCATCGCGAACGGCTCCTGTCACGCATTGTCAGGCATTGCAACATTTGGGAGGAATCTACCTTCCGGTGTGCGGCAACGCGGGCACGGCTCCGCCGCGCGCCGGGCCCGCGCCTCGGCGGCGGTCAGACGCGCGCGTGCGCGGGAGCGGTGAGGAGCGCTCGGATCTGCGCGGCGAGGTAGTCGTGGTACTCGGTCACGAAGTGGAACGGCTCGTGCCCCCAGCGGTTGTACGGGTCCGGGACCCGCAGCTCCTCGGGCATGGAGACGACGGCCGCTCGCGGCCCGAGCGCGCGGATGAAGAGGTCGTACGCCGGGGCCAGCCAGGCGTTGTGGCGCTCGGACTCGGCGAGGCGCGCGACCGGGGAGCCGTCGGCCTCCCGCGTGGCCCAGAACGTGCGGTGGACGATGACCTTCTGGTCCGGCCGCAGGAGCGCCGCGAAGCGGTGGCAGGCCTCGGCGAACGGGCCGTCGGCGCGCAGCTCGGTGTCCTCCTGGACCTTGCGCTGGCCCGACCTGCCCAGGAAGTCCTTCTTGAACGCGCTGGTGGCGGTCACGATCCCGTGCCCGGTGTGGACCATCCGGAGCCGCTCGTCGCCCAGGTCCACCACGAGCGGGTGGTCGAGCCGGGGGAGCGTCTGCGCGGCGGTCTTGCGGTGCTCGTTGAGGATGACGCGCCGGTCGAAGGGGTTCTCGGTGGAGATCTCGGCGGGGTCGATCGGCGTCGGAGGCGAGACGATGCTCTGGATGCGCGTGCGCGAGAAGTACTTGACCGGCCTGCCCAGCGGGGCCCGGCCGACATCGGCGGCGTCCCGGGTGACGCAGGTGCCGAGGATCGAGTAGCGCAGTGGTTCGGGGGTCATGAGCGTATCGCTTCCTGCCACGGAAATATACGAGAGTCATTCATACAGGGCTCCGCCGACTATAACAGGCCCATCGCGCACCGACCGTGATGAACCCATCCGATCGGGCCCTATTGGTCAAAGTGGACAGATCCTGCGGTGCCGCTCGGCCCCGGTCCCCGGTCCGCTCAGTCGAAGGGCAGGTCCCCGGCCCCGTCCGCGAGGACCGCCCGGTACCGGTCGTGCCACTGCGCGAACAGGCTCGCCCAGTGGAGGACCCGCACGTGCGCCATCTTGACCCGCGACGGGTCGAGGGCCTCGGGTTCGAGCAGCCGCGCCGCCGCCTCGCGCGTGAACAGGGCCGCGGCGGCCTCCGAGGACCGGATGTGGTCGGTCGCCGCCTTGAGCGCGCTCGCCTGCGCCTGGCTGCGGCGCCGCCACCGGACTCCTTCCGGCAGCGGGTCGTTCGTCGACGGGAGCCCCGCCGAAGCGGGATGCGCGGCGGCGAGCATCCGCCGGTAGAAGCCGCCGCCCACCTTGGCCTCCAAGGGGACGCGCAGCGCCGCCTTGAGCACCTCGGGGTGCAGGAACGGGAATTCGAGCGCTACCTCGGGGCCCATGAGCCACAGCGGAGCGGGCGCGATCGACCGGGCGGTCCGGGTGCGCAGCGTCGCGAGGGTCGCCGCGGCGTGGTGCCCGGCGACTCCGGCGGCCGCGGCCGCGAGCGCCCGCTCGCTGCGCTCGGTGAAGGACCCGAGGACCTCCGGCCGCAGGAGCGCGTTGCCGCGCAGGCGGTTCCCTTCGAGCTCCTCCCAGATCAGCCGCAGGCGGCGCCCGGGGTCGCGCTCGTCGTCGATGCCGCCCGGAACGAGCAGCGCCTTGAAGAGCACGTCGCCCGCGAGCCCGTCGAGCACGGGCGAGCCGTCGCGGTGCAGCTCCCTCGCGAGCGGCATCATCCAGGTGTGCAGCGTGGTCTGGAACGCGGTGCGCTCGCGGACGGCGGTGTGGTCTTCGGCCCAGGCGTCCTCGCCGGGGATCAGCACCTGCCGCCGCACGCCGAGCGCCGCGGCGACCGGTCCCGCGTATTCGAGGTCGAGGTCGAGGCCGTCGTCGGGGCTGGTCGTCCACGCCCGCATGCGCCGTCTGCGGCGGGTCGCCAGTGCGCCGAGCAGGCGCGAGTCCCAGCCGCCGCTCAGCGCGATGACGGTCTTGCGCGTCGGGTCGACGGCCTGCGCCACGGCGTCGACCGCGTCGGCGGGCGTGAAGCCGGGGTCGGGTTCGACCCCGGTCCAGGACGGCTCGAACGATTCGAGGCGCAGGGTCCCTTCCTGCCAGGTCCACGCCTCGGCGGCGCGGAGCCGCCTGACCTCCGCGAACGGTGTGGCGTCGCCGGCGGGGCCGGTGAACGCGAGGATCGACGCCCATGCGTCCCAGTCGATGTGCAGCCCGGCCCCGCCGAGGCCGAGCAGCGGTTCGAGGCGCCCGGCGAAGTAGACGGCCCCGCCGATCCTGCGGAAGTAGACGTCCTGCATGCCGAGCGCGTCGGTGTGGACCGCGACGCGCCCGTCGTCCCCGGTCTCGACACCGGCGGACATCCGCGACTCGGAGGCCTCACGCCAGCCGCGCGGCGGCGGGCCGTCCGCGAGCGGGTTCCAGAGCAGCCCCTTGCGGCCGCCGGACCGCCACGGCCGGAGGCGGTGCGAGGCGAGCAGTGCCAGGCGGTCCCCGGCGATGGCGGTCTTCAGTGCCGACGGCGCGTCCGCGACGAGCGCGCCGAGGAGCGCGTCGTCGCGTTCGCCGAGCGCGCCGCACACGTACGGCCGGGAGCGGAATTCGAGGGCGGGGTCCGAGGAGCGGTGCATGAGGTGGTCCCGAAGAGGTGGGGCGGGCGCCGGAGTCGTTCAGGACGGGCGGGGTCGGCGGCGAATCTACCAGTCCGCGCACGGCGAAGGGCGGGGAGCCGGAGCTCCCCGCCCTTGCGAACGCCTGTTGCGGCCGGTTGCTAGACCAGGCCCTTCTTCTCCAGGGCCGAGCAGACCGTGTCGACGATCTTGCCGGTGACGAGGTAGGGGTCCATGTTCGCGTTGGGGCGGCGGTCTTCGAGGTAGCCCTTCTTGTCCTTCTCGACCTGCCAGGGGATGCGGATCGAGGCGCCGCGGTTGGAGACGCCGTAGGAGAACTGGGTGTAGTGGGCGGTCTCGTGGGCGCCGGTGAGGCGGTCGGCGATGCCGTCGCCGTAGACGGCGATGTGCTCGGCGGCCTTCTCGCCCAGGGCCTCGCACGCGGCGATGATGGGCTCGTAGTCCTCGCGCATCGCCTTGGTGGAGAAGTTGGTGTGGCAGCCCGCGCCGTTCCAGTCGCCCTTGGCGGGCTTGGGGTCGATCGTGGCGGAGACGTTCCACTCCTCGGCGGTGCGGTAGAGCAGCCAGCGGGCGAGCCACAGCGAGTCGGAGACTTCGAGGGCGGAGGCGGGGCCGACCTGGAACTCCCACTGGCCGGGCATGACCTCGGCGTTGATGCCGGAGATCGGCAGGCCCGCGGCGAGGCAGTTGTCGAGGTGCTTCTCGACGATCTCGCGGCCGAAGATCTCGTCGGCGCCGACGCCGCAGTAGTAGCCGCCCTGCGGCGCGGGGAAGCCGCCCTCGGGGAAGCCGAGCGGGCGGTCGCCCACCATGAAGGTGTACTCCTGCTCGATGCCGAACCAGGACTCCTGCGAGGCGTACTTCTCGGCGATCTCGGCGGTCGCGGCGCGGGTGTTGGAGGGGTGGGGGGTGAAGTCGATGTCGAGGACCTCGCACAGGACCAGGAGGTGGTCGCCGCCGCGGATGGGGTCCGGGACGGACTTCACCGGGCGCAGCACGCAGTCGGAGGTGTGGCCCTCCGCCTGGTTGGTGCTGGAGCCGTCGAAGCCCCAGATCCCCGGCTCTTCACCGGCTCCGAGGATCTTGGTCTTGGAACGCAGCTTGGCCGTCGGCTCGGTGCCGTCGATCCAGATGTACTCGGCTTTGATCGCCATCGGTGGGAGCCCTTCTTCATACGCGGTCCAGCCGTGAAGCTGTGCTGCCACGCTCCCAAAGGGCAATTTCCCCCTCGTTGATCACATGTAAACAGTCTGTTAAGCGGTGCTGCGGGTGAGCAAGCAGGGACTGTGAGTCCTTCTCGCCCTATTTTGGCTAGAAAATCTGATTCACCCCGTATCCACCGTTGGTCCGGTCTCGTTCTTTAGGTGCGAGCGGCCAGACCGCTCGCGCTCAGGTTCAGGACGACGGGGGAGACGATGGGACGCATCGCCGGAGGCAGCGGGGACACCCGCCGCGCCAGCGTGCTCCGGCTCCTCCTCGGCGCCGCGCTCACAGCATTCGGGTCCCTGCTTCTAGGGGCCTTCGCGATGGCGGCGTCCGCTTGGGCATCAGACGATTCCGCGTCATCACAGGGCCTAGCCGCGATGACCGACCCCCTCTCCGCAGAGGTGTCCGACATGTCGCGCCTGGCCGCGCGACTGGTCCCGCAGAACCAGCAGGGACATCGGCCGCCGGCGGTGCAGGGGGAGGTCACGGGGCTGGTGTCGGGCCTTGCCGACTCGACGGGAACGCTGGTGGACGAGACGGACGGCACCGTGCGCACGATGCTGCCGGGCGACCCCGGCTTGCTCGACCTGGACGACAAGTCCGTCGGAGACGGCACCGCCGAAGTAGTGACACCGCTGGTGGGAACCCTCGTGCAGGGAACGGCGTCCATTGCGGACCGCCCCGCCCCCGCGGTGTCCGGTGTCTATGAGACTGTCGCGCCCCCGACCGATCCGGTCGGCGACCTGGCGCGACTGGTGACCGATGGCCTGCGGTTCGGCGACGCGACGACGCCCGGGAGCGTCCTCGCCGCTGCCGCAGGACAGCCGAGCTTCACCACACTTGCGGCGAATGCAGACTCCAGCGAGGTGGCGGCGGCGCTCCAAGGAGCGCCCAGCGGCCGGCCGGCCGCCGCCTTCGAGTGCTCCGCGGCCGATGACGGCGCGCGGGGGACGGACCGGTCCGAGGTCGAAGAGGTGCACGGCACGCCGCGCACCGCCGCGAAGCCGTGGGGGTACCACGGCGCCGCGCTTCCGGACCTGAAGATCATCCCCGGTGGAGCCACTGGCTCGACCGCCGGTATCAGCGTCGACAGCGGCCACAACGCTGTCTGCGTCTCCCCGTCCGCCGGGGGGGAAGAGGTGTCACTCTCCCGCACGGTGATCGGGGAATTGGGGCGGCCGCTGGACCGCGCCGCCGAGCTGTCCGTCGCCCCAGACTAGCGCCGCCGCGCGTCGACGCGCGGGAACCGAAGTCCGCCTTCGAAACTCCCAACGGAACCCGGGACGAGATCCCGGAAACTCCGGCGCGCCGACGCGCGGCAGGCCGTCAGTCACCGCCGCCTCCTCTGAGGCGGGGAAACCACATGAAGACGCCCGAACGAACGGGCGCGCAACCCAGAAGGAAACCGCACATCATGCGCAAGGTTCTTTACGTCGCCGCCGCGGCCGCCGCCGCCACCGCCGGCATCGCCTCCCCCGCCATGGCCGGCACCAGCTCCGGTGTCGCCGCCGGCCCGGTCAGCCTCGTCAACATCGACGCCTCCTCCGCGGCGCACTGGCAGATCTGCGGCCAGAACGTCCTGACCCAGTCCTTCGGCCAGGTCTGCGACAACCGCGACCACATCGGCGAGGGCCCCCAGTCCGGCATCGACGCGGGTGACGTGTCGGTCGCCAACCTCGACGCCTCCTCCGCCGCCCACTGGCAGATCTGCGGCCAGAACGTCGGCGTCGCGCCGTCGCTCGACCAGCAGTGCCTGAACTACGACCACCTGAACGAGTAGGACTTCCCAGGCCGGGCCGCCCGGGAGGGCGGCCCGGACCCGAGGAGCACCAAGAAATCCGACAGAGAACGGGGAAAGAAACAATGCGCAAGGCTCTCACCGTCGTCGCCGCCGCCGCTGGTGCGGTCGCCGCTCTCGGCTCCGCCGGCACCGCCATGGCTCAGAGCTCGGGCGTCTGGGCGGGCCCGGTCAGCCTGGTGAACGTGGACGCGTCGAGCGCGGCCCACTGGCAGATCTGCGGGCAGAACGTGTTCGCCCAGTCGTTCGGCCAGGTCTGCGACAACCGCGACCACATCGGCTCCGGCCCCCAGTCCGGCATCCAGGCCGGCGACGTGTCGGTCGCCAACCTCGACGCTTCGGACGCGGCGCACTGGCAGATCTGCGGCCAGAACGTCGGCGTCGCGCCGTCGCTCGACCAGCAGTGCCTGAACTACGACCACATCACGCACGCGGCCGAGTAATTCGACCAATGGGGCGGGCTCCCGAGGGGGCCCGCCCCTCCGATCTCGAAACAGAAGGAAGCACATCAATGCGTAAGGTTCTCACCGCCGCAGCCGTCGGCGCCGGCGCGATCGCCGCGCTCGGCGCCGCCTCGCCCGTCATGGCCGCCGCCTCCGGCGTCATGGCCGGTCCGGTCTCGCTGGTCAACGTCGACGCCTCGGACGCCGCCCACTGGCAGATCTGCGGCCAGAACATCCTGACCACCTCGGTGGACCAGAACTGCGACAACCGCGACCACTTCGGCGACGACCAGGGCTCCGGCGTGCAGGCGGGCGACGTGTCCGCCGTGAACGTGGACGCCTCGGACGCGGCGCACTGGCAGATCTGCGGCCAGAACGTCCTGACCCAGTCGTTCGGCCAGGTCTGCGACAACCGCGACCACTTCGGCGACAACGCGGGCTCGGGCATCCAGGCCGGCGACGTCACGCTCGCCAACGCGGACGCCTCCAGCGCCGCCCACTGGCAGATCTGCGGCCAGAACGTCGGCGTCTCGCCGTCGCTCGACCAGCAGTGCCTGAACGCCGACCACGTGTCGGACAACGGCGACCACCCCGGTAAGGGCGCCGACCAGGGCGACTACTAGCCCGACCGTTTCCCCCGGTTTGGTCGAGAGACAAAGGTAGGAACATGCGTAACACCACCATGGTGGCGGTCTCGGCCGCCGCAGCCGCGGCCGCGGCCGCGTTCACGGGAGGGGCCGCACAGGCGTCCACTCCCGACTGGCTGACGCTCGCCGCCGTGGAGTCCGAGCACGACTCGGTGCTGCCCGGTGTCTGCGAGGCCGGAGAGCTCGGTCCGATCACCGGCGCGACCTGCGACACCGTTCTCGGCTCGCCTTCGGCGGACGAGATCGAGGCGACCGGCCAGTCCGTTCCGGAGCCCCCGGACACCGCGGGCATGCCGTCGGTCGCCAACATCGACCTGCGCAACTTCGCGAAGTGGCAGGTCTGCGGCGTCGCCGTCGCGGCCCCGAACCAGGGCTTCGACTGCGACAACTCGATCGACGGCCCGAAGGAGCCGGTGGGACCCGGCAGCGGGATCTCGCTGGTGAACGCCGACACGACCGGCGCGTTCCAGTGGTCGGTCTGCGGCGTGGCCGTGGGCCAGGCGAGCGTCGACACCACCTGCTAGCAGGTCAACCTTCATACCAAAGCGGCCGGAGTCCGATCGGACTCCGGCCGCTCCCCTTTGCGCTCGACAGTCCTAGACGTCGGCGGTCCACGGGACGCCGGCGTCGAGCTTCACGGCCCGGCCGAGCACGTGCACCCGGATATCCACTGAGGACACGAGCTCCACGGCGCTGGCACGGCCGCCCCGCCAGGCGAGGCGCTCGACGGTGACGCCGCCGCGGGCCCGCAGGCCCCGGACCTCCCCGTCGGGCCAGGCGGACGGCAGCGCCGGGAGCAGCTCGATCACCGGCTCGCCGTCGACGGTGCGGTGCGACTGGACGAGCATCTCCGCGATGGCCGCGGTCGTGCCGAAGTTCCCGTCGATCTGGAACGGCGGGTGCGCGCACAGGAGCGAGGAGTAGACGCCGCCGTCGGCGTACTCGACTCCCGCGCCGCGGAAGCCCACGGGCGTGAGGAACTCCCCGAGCAGGCGGTGCGCCCGGTCGCCGTCGCCGAGGCGCGCCCACAGCGCGGTCTTCCACGCGAGCGACCAGCCGGTTCCGGCGTCGCCGCGCGCTTCGAGGCTCTTGCGGGCCGCTTCCAGCAGCTCGGGGGAGTCGGCGAATGAGTCGCCGGGGAACACCCCGTACAGGTGGGAGACGTGCCGGTGGTGCGGCTCGGCCTCCTCGCGTTCGGCGGCCCATTCGAGGAGCCGCCCGTCGGCGCCGATCTTCGGGCCTGCCAAGCGCGGCAAGGCCTCCTGGATGTCCTTGACGAGCGTGAGGTCGTCGCCGTGGAGGGTCTCGGCGACGACGTCGGCGGCCTCCACGACGAACGCGAACAGCTCGCGCACGAGCGCCGCGTCCATCCCCGTGGACTCGTCGAGCGCGGAGTTTCCTGCGGGCGTGACGAACTCGTTCTCCGGGCTCGACGCCGGGTTCGTCACGAGCGTGCCGTCGCTGCCTTCGGAGAGCCGGTCGTACGCGAAGCGGGCCGCGCCCAGGACCGCGGGGAGCCGGTCGGCGAGGAACTCCTCGTCGCGGCCGAACCGCCAGTGCTCGGCGACGTGCATGGCGAGCCACAGCCCGCCCATCGGCCAGGCCTGCCAGCACGCGCGGCCGTCGACCGGGGTGGTCAGCCGCCAGTAGTCGGTGTTGTGGTGGCAGCACCAGCCGCCCGCGCCGTACAGCTTCCGCGCGGTCTCCGCGCCGGTCGCGGCGAGCCCGTCGACGAGGTCGAACAGCGGCCCGTGGAACTCCGGCAGGCCGCAGGTCTCGGCGGGCCAGTAGTTCATCTCGACGTTGATGTTCGTGGTGTAGTCGCTGTTCCACGGCGGCCTGACCTCGCTGTTCCAGATGCCCTGGAGGTTCGCGGCCTGCGTGCCGGGGCGCGAGGACCCGGCGAGGAGGTATCGGCCGAACTGGAACGCGAGCACTGCGAGTCCCTCGTCCGGCCCGCCGGAGGCCCGGCGGCGCAGCCGCTCCGCGGTGGAGGAGTGTTCCACAGGCCCCTGTGGAAGGTCGAGGGCGACGCGGTCCATGACGGCCCGGTGCGCCGCGACGTGGTCGGCGAGGAGCGCCTTCCAGCCGTTCGCGGCCGCGCGCCGCGCCTCGGACTGGGCCCGGTCCAGGGCCGCGGCCTCGTCGAAGTCGGAGTGCAGCGCGATGTAGACCTCGATCTCGCGGCAGTCGGCGAAGCGGTGCCCGGCGCTCCCGGGGACGATGCGGCCGTCGGCGCGCAGCTGCGCGTTCAGGCCGAGCCGCCGCACGCCTTCGGTGGAGGAGTAGTCGGGGCCGCCCGGCCCGTGGACCGTGGCGGGGGCGTGCCCGGTGACGCTCAGCTCGTCGTAGTCGGCGACGATGGACCCGCCCTCGTGCGGCCACTGGAAGCCCAGGTCGAGCGCGAACGGCTCGTCGGCGCTCCAGCGGATCGCGATGACGCCGTAGGCGACCGAGACGAACGCCTCCTGGCGGACGCGGCCGCGGACGGTGGTCGCGACGCCGTCGCGCAGGTCGAGCTCGCGGTGGAACGCGAGGTCGTCCTCGCCGTCGCCGGAGTGGACCGCGACGAGCGCGCCCGCGGGCTGGTACGCCTCGGTGCTCGGGCCCTGGAGCTTCGTGATGAGCTGGTCGGCGGCGTGGAACTCGCCGCGGCGCACCAGCTCGGCGGCCTCGGCGGCGATGCCCTCGACGCCGTCGGGCACGCCCTTGTTGCCCGCGCCCGACCAGAACCCGTCCTCGTTCAGCTCGATCCGGTCCCCGACGAGCATCGCCCCGACGCGGCCGTTCCCCAGAGGGAGCCCCTCGTGCCAGGCCTCCGCGGGAGTGTCATAGCTCAGCTTCAATGCTTGCGGCATGCCCTATATCCTATAGGATCCACGATCCGGGCCGGGCGCGGCGCTTGCGCCCCCGGCCGCACCCTCCGTCACCTGAACGTGATGCAACCTCGGCTCTTACATGAACGTGATTCATCTGCCCAACCCTGAATCCGGCACATTCGCTCCGATGGCAGAAGAAATTACGGAGAGCTCTACAGTGCAACTCAAGCGAACCCTTCAGACCGGCCTCGCGGCCGCCGCGGGCATCGCCGCGGCCCTCGCCTTGGCGACGCCCGCCCAGGCCGAAGAGGTCATCATCCTCATCAACCGCGGCAACATCCCGACGACCGCGGCGGACTTCGAGAACCAGTCCTGCGACAACCTGCCCGACCTGGCCCCGGACGAGGACGGCTGGGTCTTCGTGCTCCCCGCGTCCGCCGGCGCCGAAGGCAACTTCATCTCCGTCACCGCGACGTACGCCGACGAGACCGGCACCGAGCGGACCCGCACCACCGGGAACGACGGCGGCATCGTCGAAGGCAGCGGCGACAACAAGGCGTACATCATCACGCCCGCCGGCTGGACCCTCCTCGACGCCGACGCCCTGGTCAACGACCCCGACGAAGGCGCCTTCTTCAACCTCACGCACGCATGCGCCGGCACGCCCGGCGAGGAGCCGTCGAGCCCCGGTGAAGAGCCCTCGTCGCCGACCGAGGAGAGCTCCTCGCCCGGTGAGGAGTCCAGCGTCCCGGGCGAGGAGTCGACTTCCCCGACCGGCACCACCCTGCCGACCACCGGCACGCCGCTGACCATCGCGCTCGTCTCGGCCGCGGCCCTCGCCGCCGCCGGCGCCGCGCTGTTCCTGGTCCAGCGCCGCCGCCGCGAGGCCCAGGACTGGTAGGCGCGACCGCCCGTCGCGGCGTCCCCGGGGCCCGGCCCCGGGGACGCCGTCTTTTTTCGGCGATTTCGCGGTGAATTGGCAGGTCAGCCGTTCGGCCGATTTCTGAATCAGCCTCTCGAACCTGCAACGCGAGTGGCTGCGGTGACGTGGACAGTTCGCCGGCGCCTGGCCCAGGCGCACGTCGAACCCCGGCACGTTCGACACCTCCGACGACCCATCACGGAGTCCACTCCCTTGAAACTCACACGCCGCCAGAAGACCTTCGGCGCCGCGGCCGCCGCCGGTCTGGCAGGAGCCGTCGCGCTCGCCTTCGCCGTCCCCGCGCTCGCGGGCGGCACCGACTTCATCGAGATCAATCCCGGCAACGTGCCCACGACCGCCGAGGACTTCAAGTCGCAGAGCTGCGACCAGATCCCGGCCGACACCGCGGACTGGCTCGATGGCTGGGTGTTCGTGCTCCCCAACTCCGTCAACGCAGAGGGCAACTTCATCTCGATCACCGCGACGTTCGACGACGCCGACGGCGACGAGCACGTCTTCACCACGGACCACGACGGCGGGATCGTCTCCGGTTCGGGGAACAACAAGGCGTACATCATCACGCCCGCGGGCTGGACCCTCACCGCGGCCAAGGCCGAGATCAACCGCGACGGCGACGGCAAGGACTTCTTCAACCTGACCCACGCCTGCCCGGCGACCGAGGAGCCCCCGGGGGAGGAGACCCCGAGCGAGGAGCCTTCGACGGAGGCGCCGACCACGGAGGAGCCTTCGACGGAGGCGCCCACCACCGAGGAGCCCTCGACGGAGGCGCCGACCACCGACGAGCCTTCGAGCGAGGCGCCCACGACCGACGAGCCCTCGTCGGAAGTCCCCACCACCGATGAGCCGTCGAGTGAAGCGCCGACCACCGACGAACCGTCGTCGGAGGTCCCCACGACCGACGAGCCCTCGTCCGAAGCTCCCACGACCGACGAGCCGTCGAGCGAGAGCCCGACCACGGACGAGCCGTCCTCCGAGGCCCCGACCTCCGAGAGCCCGGCCGAGTCGAGCTCCGAGCCCGCCGCCACCAGCTCCGCGCCGGGCGGGGCCTCGACCACGCCGGTCTCGCAGCTCCCGACCACGGGTTCGTCGCTGACGTACTTCCTGGTCGGCGGCGGCATCGTGATCCTCGCGGGAATCGTGATCCTCGTTGTGCTGCGGCGGAAGTCCGAGCCGGACGCGGAATAGGCGCATGCGGGCGCGGTCGTGAAAAAAGCCGCGCCCGTTATCGAACCGTTATGCAACCGCACAAGACGCCGCCGCGTTTAGCAGTTGTCTCAGGGCAGGGAGCCCGGCGCGGTCGCGCCGGGGCGAGACCTCCGAACTACCGCCCGCTGCTTGACGGTGCGGTCCTTGTCGAGCCCCCGGAATCCTGCCACCGGGGGCTCGACCCTAAGTCGACGCCCCGGAGCCGTCCCCCCCTTGGCTCCGGGGCGTCGCCTTGTGCGCGGCGCGTGAAGACTGTGTAAAACTCACAACTTCGAGGCCAGCTCGCTTTTCTTTCCGTGGCGGACCCGGTACATTACCCGCAGGTTCAGCGCCTATCCATTTACCCTGGTCCCCGGGGTGCCAGCTGCCCGGCGCCCGACGACTCGCCTGCACAGGAGTGCCCGAGACATGGCAACTGAAGCCACAGAGAAGAAGGAGGCGCCCCAGCCCGGGCGCCTCGACAAGTACTTCGGGATGACCGAGAACAAGACCAACTGGAGGCGCGAGGTCCTGGCCGGGACCACGACGTTCCTGGCGATGGCCTACATTCTCGCGGTCAACCCCGGCATCCTCAGCTTCGGCCTGTCCGAAGCCGGGGTCGACGCGCCCAACCCGGGCGCCGTCTTCACCGCGACCGCGCTCGCCTCCGCGCTCGGCTGCCTCGTCATGGGCCTGTGGGCCCGCTACCCCATCGCCACCGCCCCCGGCATGGGCCTCAACGCGTTCTTCGCCTTCACCGTGGTGCTCACCCTCGGCATCCCGTGGCAGACCGCGCTCACGGGCACGCTCGTCTCGGGCGTGCTGTTCTTCATCCTCGCCGTCACCGGCGCGCGCGAGTCGATCATCAACGCGATCCCGCCGCAGCTCAAACTGGCGGTCGGCGCAGGCATCGGCCTGTTCATCGCGTTCATCGGCCTCAAGGGCGGCGGCATCGTCGTCGGCTCCGAGTCCACCCTCGTCACCATCGGCGACTTCACCTCCGGCACGGTCCTGCTCACCGTGTTCGGCCTGATCGTCACCGCCGTGTTCATGGTCCTGGGCTGGAAGGGCGGCGTGTTCTACGGGATGCTCGCCACGCTGGTCCTGGGCGTGCTCACCGGCGTCATCGACTTCAAGCTCGCCGAGGGCTTCACCCCGAACCTCGACTCGTTCGGCGCGGCCTTCACCGGCTTCGAGGACGCGTTCACCGTCCACATGATCGCGGTCATCCTGACCATGCTGTTCGTGGACTTCTTCGACACCGCCGGGACGCTGTTCGCCGTCGCCGGGCAGGCCGGGCTCGTCAAGGACGGCAAGCTGCCGCGCGCGGGCCGCGCCCTCGCCACCGACTCGATCGCGACCTCCGCGGGCGCCGTCCTCGGCACCTCGACCACGACCGCGTACATCGAGTCGACCGCGGGCGTCTCGGTCGGCGGCCGCACCGGCCTCACGGCCGTGACCACGGGCTTCTGGTTCATCGTGTCGCTCGTGGCGTTCCCGGTGTTCGGCCTGGTCGCGAACAACCCGGCGGTCACCGCGCCCGCGCTCATCGTCGTGGGCGTGCTCATGGCGAAGGCCCTCGGCGACATCGAGTGGGCGAAGCTGGAGTACGCGATCCCCGCGTTCCTCATCGTCGCCGCGATGCCGCTGACCTACTCGATCTCCAACGGCATCGCCCTGGGTCTGGTGTTCTTCCCGATCATGATGGCCGCCAAGGGCCGCTGGAAGGAAGTCCACCCGATCGCCTGGGTGCTCATGCTCGCCTCGATCGGCTACTTCCTCTTCTTGACGGAGTAGCAGCCACGCACGTCGAAGGGCCCGGGAGGAATGTCCTCCCGGGCCCTTTCCGCTGGTGCCGCTAGGCGGCGCGGCGCAGCGCCTCGCTGATCTTCATGCGCGAGCCCGTGTACAGGACGGACCGCTTGTACAGCTGCGAGCCGAGTGCGAGCGCCCCGGCCGCGGCGAGCGCGAGGAGGACGCCGGAGAGGCCGATCTGCCAGGCCGGGACGTCGGTGATCGCCATGCGGGTGGGCATCGCGATGCCGGAGAACGGCGGGACGATCGACAGGACCTCCGCGAACGTGCTCGTCGGGGCGTTGAGCAGGAAGATCGCACCCAGGTAGCTGAGCGTCAGCGACATGATGAGCGGGGTCAGGACCGACCCGGACTCCTCCTGGCGCGACACGAGCGAGCCGACGCCGCCCGCGAGCGTCCCGAACAGGGCGAACGCGATGAGCCACCAGCCGATCGTGGAGACCGCCGCGGAGGCGGTGCCCGCGGGCAGGTCGTCGAGCATCCCGGTGGCGGCCGAGACGCCGAGGCCCACGGCGACCATGGCGACGAGGTTGACGAGGGAGATGACGCCGAGGCCGATGACCTTGCCGCCGAGGAGCTGCCACGGCTTGAGGCTGGTCAGGAGGATCTCGACGATGCGGCTGGACTTCTCCTCGACGACGCCCATCGCGATGTACTGCACCGGGGTCATGAGCATCATGAACATGATGATGGAGATGATGAGGCCGGTGAAGTAGTCGAGGGTGCTGCCGACGCCGCCCTCCGACTCCAGGGTCACCCACTCCAGGGGCTGCACGGTGAGCGCGTCGGCGATCTGCTGGTCGCTGAGCCCGGCGTCGGCGAGGTTCGTCTGAACGCTCGCGGCCTGCCAGGCGGCGTCGATCTTCGCCTCGACCTCGTTGCCGACCCCGTCGCGGCTGTACAGCGACCCGTCGGCGACGGCCGCGTCGACGGTCTCGTCCTCGACGGCCTTCTCCGCCTCGTCGGCGCTGTCGTACATCGTGATGTCGAAGCCGCCCATGGCTTCGAGCTGCGCCTGCATGGCGGGGGCGGTGTCCCCGGCGAGGCCGATCTTCTCATCCTCGGAGTTCCCGCCAATGAGGGTCGGGAGCGCGGCGAGGACGCCGACGATGACGACGGTGACGATGAGGCTGATGACGTTGGACTTGGAGAGGCCGCGGACGCGGATCTCGCGTCCGGCGACGAGCAGGAGCCCGCGCAGTCGGGAGGGTTCGTTCTGCGTCATCGGGTCACGGCCTCTCGGAAGATCTCGGCGATGGTGGGCTGGTCGTAGGCGAAGCGGGTGACGCGCCCGGCGGCCGCGGCGATGCGCAGGGCCTCCTGGTCGTCGCCGTCCTCGATGAGGTAGTCGTCGCCGTCGCGGGTGACGGTGCCGGTGAACTTCGCGGTGAGGTCCTCGTCGGCGTCGACGCTGATGCGCAGCTGCTTGACCTCCTTGGCCTTCAGCTCGTCCACCGACCCGGAGGCGATGATGCGGCCGTTGCCGATGATGGAGACGGAGTCGCAGAGCCGCTCGATGAGGTCGAGCTGGTGGCTGGAGAAGATGACGGGCGCCCCGGCGGCGGCGCGGTCCCTGAGCGCGTTGCCCATGACGTCCACGGCGATCGGGTCGAGCCCGGAGAACGGCTCGTCGAGGATGAGCACCTCGGGGTCGTGGACGAGGGAGACGGCGAGCTGGACGCGCTGCTGGTTGCCCAGCGACAGGTCCTGCACGAAGTCGCCCATGCGGTCGGTGAGGTTGAGCTGCTCCAGCAGCTCGGCGGCGGAGCGCTTCGCCTCGGCCTTCGTCATCCCGTGCAGCTCGCCGAAGTAGGCGACCTGCTCGCC
Organism: Glycomyces artemisiae; assembly: GCF_003002955.1. Taxonomy (GTDB): domain Bacteria; phylum Actinomycetota; class Actinomycetes; order Mycobacteriales; family Micromonosporaceae; genus Glycomyces; species Glycomyces artemisiae. The sequence continues at coordinate 227,145 of NZ_PVTJ01000004.1, read as the reverse complement.
GGTCTTCATCTTGGGGTAGAGGCCGCGTTCGGAGGGCATGTAGCCGAAGCGGCGGCGCTGCTCGACGCCGAGGGGCGCGCCGTTGTAGACGATCTGGCCGGAGTCGGCCGCGAGGACGCCCATCGCGATGCGCATGGTGGTGGTCTTCCCGGCCCCGTTGGCGCCGACGAATCCGACGACTTCGCCCGGGGCTGCGGACAGCGACACCCCGTCGAGGGCAACGGTGTCGCCGAACCGCTTGTGCAGGTCCTTGATTTCCAACATGACTTCACCCTAGGCGCGGACGCGGGCGGGTTCCTCCTGCTTGAGAGGGATTCCGGCCCGGCCCGCTTCATTCCCGAGAAGTAATCACGTGAGCTTGGGCCGCGGCGCCGGCACCGGCCGGACGGCCAGTGGACAGTATGCCGATTCGTCCGCTTCACGGCGGCCGAAGACCCTAACCTGGGCAGCGGGCTCCTGCGTCGGTGCGGGGGCCGCACCGACGGGCCAGAGGGAGAGCAGCATGGCGCGAACCGACCGGCCTGCTCTGCCCTGCTCCTGCGCGCCGCCCTCCACGAAGGCGTCGGCCAGTACGCCGCTGTCGACGCCGTGGCCGCAGCCCTCCCGTCCCCCGACGAAACCCGCTGCGAGGCCGCCCGCCTCGCCGCCGGACCTCCCGCCGAGTACGTAGGGCTCGACGCCTGCGGGGCCGTGCGGCTCGGCGTGCCCGCGAGGGCCGGAAACGTGCCGATCTCGATCAATGCGGCCCCGCTGATCGCATCGCCCCACAAGAGGTTCCAAGCGCCGCATCCACGGACCCCACTGTGGATGAATCGTGCCTATATTCCGGGGATGTAGCCACCGCCGGGCCGAGCGCGACACTCGGCCTCCCAGCGGAACGGAGCAGCCATGACCCGCCACCACGGTTCGGACGCGCCCCGCACCGGCACGCCCGACACCGACTCCCCGAACACCCGCTCGGACGACGGCACCCCGAGCCGCTCGCGCAGCCCTCTTCCCGGCCGCAGCCACGCCGACGACTCCCGCGCGACCCGGGAGCGCCTCGCCGCCGCCCGCCCCTCGAACACCTCCAGCAGCCCGCAGCCGTCGGCGACGCCGTCGACCGCCGCGCCCGGCGGCCGGCCCGGAGCGACCGGCCCGACCCCGCCCCACCACACCGCGCCCTGGCCGGACCCTATGGACCTCCGGGTCGTCGACATCTCCCCGATGAACGCCAACGCCCACCTCAACGAGGCGCACGTCGTCACCTTCGAAGACGGCTCGCAGGGCCTCTACAAGCCCGTGACCGGCGAGGACACGACGACCGTGACCGGTGTCCCGCCCTCCGGGCTGGCCCCGCGCGAAGCGGGCGCCTCGGTCGTGGACCGGCACCTCGGCCTCGGCCTCACCCCCGCCACGACCATGTGGGACGGGCCGCAGGGCCCCGGCTCCTTGCAGCGCATGGCGGTGCCGAACACCGGGAGCATGGACCCCGGGGACTACACCTCCTCGGAGCAGCAGCGCATGGCCGTCCTCGACTACGTGATCGGCAACAGCGACCGGCACAACGGCAACTACCTGACCGACCAGAACGGCGGCGTCGTCCCCATCGACCACGGCTACAGCTTCCCCGTCGACCAGGACTCCTTCGACCGCGGACCCATCCGCGGCATCCGCTCCGACTTCGTCGCCAACGAGTACGGCAACTACCTGGACCAGGACATCATCGACGGTCTCAACCGGGTCGACGCCGACCAGCTCGGCGACGACCTGTCACGACTAGGCTTGGAGGACCGGGCGGTCGACGGCGCGATCAGCCGCCTCGACGAGATCCGCCAGAACGGCGGCATCACCGGCGCCAACTGGCCCGGCCGCATCACCGAGGCCCATCCGCTCTACGTGGCAAGGGAGACGAGACCGTGACCAGCGACGTTCCCAAGAAGATCGGCTTCTACTCCCTCCAGGCCGACGGCATGCGCAAGGTCGCCGTCTACTCCCGGACCGACGACGGCATCACCCTCGACATCCTCGACGACCGCTGGGAGCGCATGGCCCGCGACTACCTCACCGACGGCATCCTCCACCAACGCCTCGGCGCCGTGGTCACCGCCGACCACCCCGACCTCTTCATGGAAGCCCTCCTCGAACCCCGCAACATGACCTACTACGATTTCCGCCCCGAACCCTGACGGCGGGCCGGGCGCCGTCCCGAGTGCGATTCGGGGGATTCCCGCCGGGTGCGGGCTCAGTAGAATGGGAGTTTCCTTGTCTCCCCGCAGGAAGAGCCCCTTTCGATGCTCGACGAGGCCGTTCGCCGCATTCGTGAAGCCAAGCGCACCAAGCAGACCGTCCTCGACCTCTCCGATCTCGACCTGCGGGAGTTCCCGGAGGAGGTCTGCGAGCTGACCTGGCTCACCGAGCTGGACCTCAAGGACAACCGGATCACCTCCTTGCCTGATGCGATCGGGGGTCTCACCGAGCTCACCAGGCTCGACCTGTTCGACAACCTGGTGGCCGAGGTGCCGGAGTCGATCGGCCGCCTTCGAGCGCTCACCTCGCTCGACCTGGACAAGAACCGACTGACCCGGGTCCCGGAGTCGATCGGCGAGCTGACCGCACTGACCCAGCTGGACCTCGCGCGGAACGACATCGAGGAGATCCCGGCGTCGATCGGGAACCTCACGGCGCTCACCCATCTCAATCTCTACGGCAACGACCTGCGCGAACTGCCGGAGTCGATCGGGAACCTCACCGGGTTGACACTGCTGCATCTGAGCAACAACGACCTCAAAGCGCTCCCCGAGTCGCTGGGAAAGCTCACGGGCATCACCAACCTGACGTTGAACGCCAACCGCCTGGCATCGCTGCCGGAATCCATCGGGAACCTCACCGCGCTCACGAGCCTGAACCTGGAGGACAACCGGCTCACCGCATTGCCCGAGTCGATCCTGAACCTCACCGGGCTCACCAAGCTCGACCTCGACGACAACCGACTCACCGCGCTGCCGGACGGAATCGGGCGGTTGACCGCCCTCGCCAGCCTCACCTGCCGCGACAATGAATTGCGCTCCCTGCCCGACTCGATCGGCGACCTGACCGCACTTGAGCGCCTGAGCTTCTGGGACAACGACGTCGAAGCCCTTCCGGAGTCGATCGGCAATCTCACCGCGCTCACCGAGTTCGACCCGAGCATGAACCGGCTCGCCTCGGTCCCGGAGTCGATCGGGAACCTCACCGGCATCTCCCAACTCGACCTCTCGTACAACCGGCTGACCTCGCTGCCCGATTCCATCGGCGGCCTCTCCAGTCTCACCATGCTCCGCCTCTGCGACAACCGCCTCGGCTCGGTGCCCGACTCGATCGGCGACCTCGCCTCGCTGACCCTGCTCGACCTCCGCAACAACGCGCTGGCCGCGATTCCCGAGTCCGTCGGCAACCTGACCCGGCTCACGAGCCTCGACCTCAGCGACAACCGACTGCGCGCCCTCCCCGAGCAGATCGCCGGGTTCCCCGACCTGGAGCAGTTCTCCGCATCCGACAACCCGCTCCCTCCGGAGATGGCCGCCGCTGAAGCGAGCGGTGAAGACGGGCTGATGACCTTCCTGAAGGAGGTCGCCGCTGACGGCGTCGCAGTCCGTGAAGCGAAGCTCGTGCTCGTCGGCGAAGGCGCGGTCGGCAAGAGCACCTTGCTGTCCGCGATGCTGGGGGAGCCGTTCGAGGCCGACCGCTCCTCGACGCACGGCATCGAGGTCAGGGCGCTGACGCTCTCGCGCGAGACCGCCGACGAGTGCGTATTGAACACGTGGGACTTCGGCGGCCAGGAGACCTACCGGCCCACGCATCAGCTCTTCTTCACGGCTCCTGCCGTCTACCTCGTGGTCTGGAAGCCCCGGCACGGGCCGCGGCAGGACAACGTCGAAGAGTGGATCGAGCTGATCCGAAGGCGGGCCGGGGACGATGTCCGCGTGCATGTCGTCGCGACCCACGGGGGACCGAAGGACCGGTTCGCGCATATCGACGAGCACCGGCTCCGGCAGCTCCACGGCGATGTCATCGTGGGTTTCCACCACGTCGACAGCAGCACCGGCGCCGGGATCGAGGACCTGAAGTCCGCCGTGCAGCGCACCGCCTCCGAGCTTCCGTACTTCTCCCGGAAACTGCCCGCGAGCTGGCGCCGCTTCCAGGACGACCTGCATCGGGTTCCCGAGCCGTACCTCGAATACCCGGACTACCTTGCTCGGGCCGCCGCGCACGGACTTGCCGAGGCGTCAGCGAAGACCCTCGCGTCCGTGGCCACGGACCTCGGCCACTGGTGCCACTACCCGGACATTCCCGGCCTCGACCAGTTGGTGGTCCTCAAGGGCGACTGGCTCAGTACGGCGGTCAGCCTGGTCCTCGATGACGGACGGACCGTCTTGAACCACGGACTTGTTGAGCACACCCGCCTGAAGGAGATCTGGAACGACCCGACCAACCCGCCGCACCTGCGCTATCCGGAGAAGGTCCATCGGGTCCTGTTGCGGCTCATGGAGGAGTACGAAATCTCGTACCGCGTCGGCGGCGGGGGCCATGGCGGTCGGCCGCCGACGAGCCTCATCGCGCAACTGGTCGACCCCACCACGCCTTCACTGAAGGCATGGCACGACTACGGCGGCGACCTCGCCGTCCAGACCCGGATCTGCAAGTTCAGCGACGCCTCGGACAACTTCCACATCCCCGAGGGCCTGATCTACCGGCTCATCGTGCGGCTGCACTCCCTTTCGCTTGGGCGCGAACGGTACGAGGACAGCCTCCACTGGACCGGCGGCCTGGTGATCGACCACGGCCTCCACGGCCGGGCGCTCATCAAGCTCGACCGGAACCGGCTGATCGTCTCGGTCAAGGCCGTGGTCCCGGACTACCTCCTCACCTTGGTCATCGAGGAGATCAAGAGCCACGTCGCCGAATTCTGGCAGGGCGTGAAGGTCCGCACCTACGTCTCCTGCGGCGGCAACTGCAACGATCCCGAAGGGCGGCAGGCAGGACAGTGGGAAATCGAGCGGCTGTTCAACCGGCGGCTGAAGGGCAAGCGCGAGATCACCTGCGGCTCTTGCGATGAGGATGTCGCGATCCAGGACCTCCTGAGCGGCGTGGTCGCGCCGGTCGACCCCGACGAGCGCTTCGAGACGGCTGTCGGAACACTACTCAGCCCTGAGTTTGCGGCACAGACCGGCAAGCGGCTCATCACCCATGCGGAGACCTACCTCCAAGACCTCCTCCAGGCGTTCGAGAGTGAAGCCGCCAATGGGCCCCGCCTGGTCACGATCGCCGCAGACGGGAAGCCTAGAGAACTCGGCTCGGGCCACACGGTCGTGCCGCTGCGGGTGAAGTTCTTGTGCGAGCACTCACGGTCTCCGGCGCCGTACCAACAGGCAAGGATGGGCTACTTCGTCGAGGTTCCGGAAGTGTGGCTGCATGAGGCGCTGCCCTGGTGCAGCGCAATGGCTATTGCGCTCAGGGTCGCGCTTCCTGATGAATCCGTGCCGAGTCTGAACCACCGGGACCGGCTGGTCGCCGTGGGTGCCGAACAGGCGCGATCTCACCTCAGCTATCTCCAAGCCTGGGTCCGTGAACAGGACTCAACCTACGGCGGCCTCGTCCGCGTCCGCCACCGCGGCCGGTACATGTGGGTACATCCCCGCTTCGAGGCCGAGTTCAATCCCGGACTCCCGGACATGGGCGGCGCCGAGGAGTGAGGTCAGCGGGCGCGCAGGAGTTCGATGACGCCCGCAGGGGTCTGGAGGCCCGCGATGCCGTCGACTGAGATGGTGCCGTCGATGTAGATGAGGACCTGGTCGTCAGGGCGTCCGCCCGTCATATCGGTGAGCTCCTTGTGGAGGTCCTTCAACCCGACCTTCTCAAGGTCCCTGTCACGCTCGATCGGCCCGGTGCGGCGGCCGCCGTTGCGCATGTCGATCCCGGCGTCCTTCGCGGCGTCCACGAGCTTGTTGCTCTCGACGGTGAGGTCGTAGTCGCTCTTCTTGCCGCCGCCGTCGAACGGTCGGCTCCCCTTGGCCGGGTTGTGGCTCACGCCGTCGGTCGCGGAGCCCTGGAGCATGACCTTCGCGTCGTCGTACCCCGCGTCGTGCAGGCCCTGGTTCAGGCGGTCCCGGAACCGCTCGAAGTCGGCCTTGTCCTTGAAGCCCGCGGGCGGGTTCAGGATCGGGCGCTCGCCCGGGCCCGGAACGAAGTCGGGGCGGTCCGGCACCGGGTCCGGCCTGGGCTTCGGGGCGTCAGGCGCGTCCGGGGCCTTCCCACTGAAGTCGCCGCCTTTGGCGGGGCGCAGCGTGTCCCCGTCCTTGAGGATGTTCGAGACGACCGCGGCCCCCGGGACGTCCCGCTGCGGCTTCGGAGTCTTGCGCTTCCTACCGCCCATTCATCACCGCATTGATCGCCACGCCCATCAACTGGTCGAGGATGAGCCCCGTGATGGTCTTGAAAATAGGAATCTGGAGCAGGGACGCCCCGAACGTGATCGCGGCCGTCGCGATGGCCTGCGCGATCTGGAACGCCAGGATCGCCAGCTGCACGATCACCTGGATCTTCAGCGCCAGGACGATGCCCGCCGCGATCGTGAGGCCGATGTTGATGAGGTTCGCCGGGTCGCCGGCGTCGGCGATGTTCCGCACCGCCGACTCCTTGTCGTCCCACTCCTCTTTGAACGCGTCGATCTCGGCGCCGGAGTTGTTCTCCACCAGCGTTCTCGCCGCGTTGTTCAGCGACTCCACCCGGCCGGCGATCCGGTCGGCCATGCCGGTCCACTCCCCGGCGGTGTTGAAGATCTTCTCCTCATCGGACTCGGGCCATTCGTAGCCGAGCGCGCCCATGATGCTGATGAGTTCCGACGGCAGCTGCATGCCCATTGGTCGCCGCGTCTCCTACTTCGGTCCGGTCGCGGTGCCGCCGAGCTCGCCCGCGAGCTGCTTGAACGACTGGGCGGACTCGTCGTCGCCGGCCTCGTGGCCGTCGGCCATCTCCCGCAGCGCCACCGCGATCTGGCCGATCTCCTCGATGTTCGTCGTGAAGCACTCGTTGACCGCGTCGGTGCACGCCTGGTGCGCCATGCCCGCCAGGGACCCGATGGTGTCGCCGCCGAACCCGTCGGCGTACTGCTCCAGCGCCGCAGTGAACTCGTCGAGCAGGGCCTGCACTTCCTCTTTGCCGGCGTCGAGCTCGTCGGCCGACTTCCGCATGGTCTCTGGGTCGATGCTGAAACCAGCCACCGCCGCGCCCTCCGGTCCCCTAAATGATGCGAACCCGGCTCAATACGGTCCAGACGGTCAAGCGGGGGAACGCTCCCCGTATCCGCGCACCGGCTGCCGCGGTCACCCGTTCGGAGTAAGAATGGGAGGCGGATCAACCGCCTACGGGAGCCGGAGCCGCAAATGAGTGCACCGTACGTCATCGTCGGAGGCGGCCTCGCCGCCTCCAAGGCCGCGCAGACCCTCCGCGACGAGGGATACGAAGGCGATCTCGTGGTCGTCACCGGGGAGCCGCACCGCCCGTACGAGCGGCCGCCGCTGTCCAAGGACTACCTGCGCGGGGACGCCGGGCGCGGGGCCCTGTTCACCGTCGACGAGGAGTGGTACCGCCAGAACGCGGACCTGCGCGTGGGCACGCCCGCGACCGGGCTCGACACCGCCGCGCACCGGGTCGCGCTGGCCGACGGGAGCGGCCTCGACTACGCGAAGCTGATCCTCGCCACCGGGTCGAGCCCCCGGGCCCTGCCCGTGCCGGGCGCGGACCTGCGCGGCGTGCACCTGCTGCGCACCGTCGAGGACGCCGACCTCCTTGCGGCCGAACTGAAAGGCGGCGAGGGACGCGTCGTCATCGTCGGCGACGGCTGGATCGGCATGGAGGTCGCCGCGTCGGCCCGGCAGCTCGGCCGCGACGTGACGCTGTTCGGGATGGGCGCGCAGCCCCTCGAACGCGTCCTCGGCCCCGAGATGGGCCTGGTGTTCGCGCAGCTGCACCTCGACAAGGGCGTGGACCTGCACCGCCGCACCGAGATCGCGAAGATCCTCGGCGAGGACGGCCGCGCCGTGGGTGTCGAGACCACCGACGGGGAGCGCGTCGACGCGGACCTGGTGCTCGTCGCGGTCGGCGTCGTCCCCAACGCCGGGCTCGCCGCGGCCGCGGGCCTCGAACAGCGCGAGCGCGCGCTCGGCGGCGGCCTCGCCGTCGACGGGACCCTGCGCACCAGCGCCGAGGACGTGTGGGCCGCGGGCGACGTCGCGAGCGCCCCCTACCCGCACTACGGCCGCCCGATCCGGGTGGAGCACTGGCAGACCGCGATCGACACCGGCGAGCACGCCGCGAAGGCCGTGCTCGGCTCCGACGCGGCCTTCGACAAGCTGCCGTACTTCTTCACCGACCAGTACGACCTGGGCATGGAGTACCTCGGGTTCGTCGCCGGACCGGACGCCTACGATTCCGTCGTCGTCTCCGGCTCGGTCGAGTCGCTCGAATTCGTGGCGTTCTGGACCAGCTCCGGGCGCGTCCTCGCCGGGATGGCCGTCAACTCGTGGGACCGGATCGGCGAGATCGAGGCGCTCATCCGGGCCGAGGAGCCGCCCGGCGAGGACGCGCTCCGGTCATTCAGGTGACCTGACTACGAAGGGCCGCAGCAGGTCCGGCACGGCCTCGGCGGCGAAGTCGAGGATCTCGTGCTCGTCGGCGTCGATCACCGCGTAGTGGCCCTTTCCGGCCGCGGTGGTCGCGTCGAGCGTCATCAGGCCCATGCGCCGCTGGAACACCGACTGCGTGAGCCGCCAGCCGATGATCCCCGACCGGTCCAAGTGGACGGTGGCGCGCCGGGTGCTCCCGCGCCGCGACACGAGGTGCCGCTCCGTGAGCGCATGGCCCAGGGACGCATAGGAGTCGAACGCGGTCCACACCGCGAACACCGAGGCCAGCACCGCCGCGAGGACGATGGCGGCGCTCAGCAGCGCCGGAAGGTCCCACAGCAGGTGCGGCACGGTCGCCGCGGCGGCGAGCACGACGACGGCGACGGCGGCCCAGCGCAGGCGCCGCGCCCGCGCGGTCCGCGGGTGCGGCGTCAGCGCGCAGTCGACCGGGCCCACGACGGCTTCGGCCGCGTCGACGACGGCGGGCAGCGGCGCGGCCGGGACGAGCGTCGACAGGTCGGAGCCCTCCTGGTCGGTCTTGAGGCCGATGGCGACGACGTCGAGGCGTCCGGCGCCCGCGGAGCGCACGCCGAGCGGCTCGACGATCTCGACGCCGCGGATGCGCTCCTCCTCCAGGCTGAGCGAGCGCGACACGAAGAGGCCGCGGCGCACCCGCAGCGTCCCGCCCGGCTCGCGGTCGAGCCGGTGCCCCCACCATGCTTCGCCTTGCAGCGCAAGGCTGGCGATCGCGCCGAGCACCAGCAGCCCGACGAGGCCCAGTCCGAGCACGGTCCACGGCCCGTACTCGTCGACGAGGTCGCCGACGACCTGCACGGGCAGGCCGCCGCGCCCGAACCAGTCGGCGACCTGGAAGACCGCGCCGACGGCGGCGCCCGCGAGCATCGGCGTCAGGAACGACAGGGGCGCGTACTTGAGCCATCCGGGCCGCCAGGTGGCGAGGCGCTGCTCGCCGTCCTCGCCGGCTTCGACCGCGCTGCGGCGCAGCAGTTCCGCGCGGAGCCGGTCGGCCTCGGCGCGGGCGACCGAGTCGAGGGTGAGGGTCTGCTCGTTCGTCGATCCGGTGCCGCTGCCGGTCTCGCCGGTGCCCACTTTCACCTTCGCGAGGCCGAAGACGCGTTCGAGCGGGTTCGCGGTGAGGTCGACGGAGCGGATGCGTTCGCGCATGAGCGAGCGGCGGGTCTTGAACAGGACGCCGGTGTGCATCTCCACGCGCGCGTCGGTGACGCGGTATCTGGTGACGCGCAGGCGGATCGACTCGTAGCCGACGACGAGGCCGATGACGACCGCGGCGCCGGGCACGACGAACGCGAGCGCGATGAGCAGGCCCGGCCCGGAGCCGATGCCGATGGCGACGGGCACGCCCGCGCCGACGGCGACGCCGAGCATGTACAGGGCGGTGACCTTCAGGCCGTCGCGGTGGAGGCGGCGCCAGGGCTCGGCGCCTTCGGCGTGCTCGATGCCGTTCACGTCGCGTCCCCGGGGATCGCGTCGGTGAGTTCGGTGAGGCGCTCGGCGAGCGCCGACGCCTGGTCCTGGTCGAGCCCTTCGAGTTTCACCGCGCCCGCCGACGACGCGGTCGTGACGACCACCGTGGAGAGGCCGAAGGACCGCTGGAGCGGGCCCTGGGTGGTGTCGACGGTCTGGATGCGCGACATGGGCGCGATGCGCCAGGTCCGCCAGAAGTACCCGGTGAGCGTGTACACGGCGGTGTCGGTGACCTCCCAGCGGTGGACGCGGTGCCACCACACGGGCATCGCGAGGGACGCGGCGACGCCGAAGACGAGGATCGCGGCGGCGGGGAGGAGGAGCCAGGCGCGGGCCGGGGCGATGAGGAGGCCGAGGACGGCGAGCGGCACGACGGGCACGGCCGTGGCGATGAGGCACTGCACGCGCCACCAGGGCAGGACGCGCGGATCGAACTGGTGCTGGGGCGGGCGGAGGGCGGTCCGTGGAGCGGTCATGCCCGAATAGTAGGAAATGACCGCGCCCGCGGCTTCCGACTTGCGGTGGATTTCCGGGCGCGGCGCGTCATACCGAGGTATCGGTCGCGGGACCGCCGCACGCGCGACGGTCCCGCTGACGCTTTGGGGGCCTTGCTATCCGATGGACGCGGCGTCGATCGCGGCGAGCTCGTCGGCGGTGAACGCGAGGTTCGCGGTCGCGGCGACGTTGTCCTCCAGCTGCTTCACGGAGCTCGCGCCGATGATGACGCTGGTCATGCGTTCGTCGCGCAGGGCCCAGGCGAGCGCGGTCTGCGCGAGCGACTGGCCGCGGGCCGCGGCGATCTCGTTGAGGGCCTTCACCTTCGCCATGGTGGCGTCGTCGAGGCGGTCCTCGTTGAGGAAGTGGCTGGTGGCGACCCGGGAGTCGGACGGGATGCCCTTGAGGTACCGGTCGGTGAGCACGCCCTGCTCCAGCGGGCTGAAGACGATGCAGCCCGCGCCGACCTCTTCGAGGGCGTCCAGCAGGTCGTCGTCCTCGATGCGGCGGTCGAACATCGAGTAGCGCGGCTGGTCGATGAGCAGCGGCGTGCCGAGGTCGCGCAGGATCGCGGCGGCGGCCTTGACCTGCTCCGACGTGTAGTTCGAGACGCCCACGTAGAGGGCCTTGCCGGAGCGCACGATGGCGTCGAGCGCCCCCACGGTCTCTTCGAGGGGCGTGTCCGGGTCGGGCCGGTGGTGGTAGAACACGTCGACGTAGTCGAGGCCGAGCCGCTTGAGCGACTGGTCGGCGGAGGCGATGAGGTTCTTGCGCGAGCCCCATTCGCCGTACGGGCCGGGCCACATGTAGTACCCGGCCTTGGAGGACACGACGATCTCGTCCCGGTACGCCTTGAGATCGTCGGCCAGGAGGCGTCCGAAGTTCTCCTCGGCGCTGCCCCCGGGCGGCCCGTAGTTGTTCGCGAGGTCGAAGTGGGTCACACCGAGGTCGAAGGCGCGCCGCACGATCGCCCGCTGCGTCTCCAGCGGCCGGGTGTGGCCGAAGTTGTGCCACAGGCCGAGCGAGATCGCGGGGAGCTTGAGGCCGCTGCGTCCGGAGCGGCGGTAGGGCATGGACTCGTAGCGGTCGTCCGCGGGAAGGTAGGTCACGAAGGCAGCCTATCCGATGCGGCAAGCGTTATCCCTATATCCTATATCGTATAGGATATGCGATTTTCGGAAGTGAACGGCGGGCGAAGGCCCTGAGGGGCCCTTACGCGTGCGGGTCGAACTTGTAGCCGAGGCCGCGCACGGTGACGAGGTGGCGCGGCTTGCCCGGCTCGGGCTCGATCTTGGAGCGCAGGCGCTTGACGTGCACGTCGAGCGTCTTGGTGTCGCCCACGTAGTTCGCGCCCCAGACCCGGTCGATGAGCTGGCCGCGGGTGAGCACGCGCCCGGCGTTGCGCAGCAGCATCTCCAGCAGCTCGAACTCCTTGAGCGGGAGCTGCACGTCGCCGCCGCCGACGGTGACCGTGTGGCGGTCGACGTCCATGCGCACCGGCCCGGCCTCCAGGACCGTGACGATCGGGTCGTCGGGCTCGGCGGAGCGGCGCAGCACGGCCCGGATGCGGGCGACCAGCTCGCGCGAGGAGTACGGCTTGGTGATGTAGTCGTCGGCGCCCAGCTCCAGGCCCACCACCTTGTCGACCTCGGAGTCGCGGGCGGTGACCATGATGATCGGGACGTTCGAGTTCGCCCGCAGCTCCCGGCAGACCTCCGTGCCGGACTTCTCCGGCAGCATCAGGTCGAGCAGGACCACGTCGGCGCCGGCGCGCTCGTACTCCTTGATGGCGGCGTCGCCGTCCGCGGCGACGGCCACCTCGAAGCCCTCCTTGCGGAGCATGTAGGAGAGGGCATCGGAGAACGATTCCTCGTCTTCAACTACGAGCACGCGGGTCACGAGTGAACCTTCCTAACGGGCGGCTTGCTGGCTTGTTCCGATTTCAGCCGAGTCCGGTGCCGTGGCGTCGGACGGAAGGGAACGAGCAGGCAACATCAAGGTAAACACTGATCCGGCATCGGGCATACTGGACACTTCCACCCTACCCCCGTGATTGACCGCCACATGCTTGACGATCGCCAGGCCGAGGCCGGTGCCGCCGGTCTGGCGCGACCGCGCCGCGTCCACCCGGTAGAACCGCTCGAAGATCCGGTCCAGCTCCTCCGCGGGGATGCCGATCCCCTGGTCGCGCACCGCGATGCACACCATCTTGACACCGGCCAGATGCCCGGTGGGGGACGCCACCGAGGTCTCCACCTCAACGGTGGTGTTCTCAGGTGAATAGGAGATGGCGTTGCCCACGAGGTTCTTCACGGCGGTGACGAGCTGCGCCTCGTTCCCGAGCACCTCGGTGTCCTCGATGCCGGTGAGCCGGAGCTCGATGCCCTTCTCCTCGGCCGCTATCCGCGTCTGGTCGAACGCCTCCATGACGATCCGGTCGACCTCGACCGGCTCGGGGTCCGGCAGCTTCTCCGCGCCCTGGAGCCGCGACAGCTCCAGCAGGTCCGTGACCAGGTGGTTCATGCGCTTCGACTCGGAGCGGATGCGGTCGGCGAAGCGCGCGGCCGCGTCGGGGTCCTCCGCGGCGTCCTTGAGCGCTTCGGAGAGGATTTGCATCGCGCCCACGGGGGTCTTCAGCTCGTGGCTGATGTTCGCCACGAAGTCGCGCCGCACGCGCTCCACGCGGTGCAGCTCGGAGATGTCCTGGAACTCGGCCACCGACACGCCGTCGGGCAGCGGCGTGATGCGCACGCTCACCGCGCTCGGCTCGCCCATCACCTGCTTGGGGACCTCGATCTCGGCGTCCCGGTAGCGGCCCGAGCGCCGCGCCTGCGCGAGCAGCGCCCGCAGCGTCAGCGACACGATCTCGTGGTCGTCCACCAGCCCCAGGTCCCGGGCGGCGCGGTTGGTGTACAGGACGCGGTTGTGGTCGTCGACCAGGCACACGCCGGTCCGCAGCAGGCCGACGGCGGCCTCCCACGGGCGAGTGTCGGGGACGGGCGCGGTGCGCGGCTCGGGGTGGGGCGCCCCCCGGTGCCTGATCCGCATGAGGGCGGTCGCGGCGGCGCCGAAAGCGGCACCGGCGGCGAGACCGGTCAGGACGCGCCCGACGCCTCTCCCGAGGCTCTTGGGCTGCGGTTCGTTGTGGGCCACGACCCCAGATTAAGCAGGAAACGGCCCGGCGTCGAGCACCGGGCCGTTATCGACGTCACGCGCTGTTCACCCAGCGCGGCCGATTCCCTTTACTTCTTGCCCTGCGCGGCCACCGCGGCGGCGGCCTCGGCGGCGGCCTCGGGGTCGAGGTACTCGCCCCCGGCCACGACCGGCTTCAGGGTCTCCTCGTCGAGCTCGTACTTGAGCGGCATGCCCGTGGGGATGTTCAGGCCCACGATCGCCTCGTCGGAGACGCCGTCGAGGTGCTTCACCAGCGCGCGCAGCGAGTTGCCGTGCGCCGCGACGAGAACGGTCTTGCCCGCGCGCAGGTCGGGGACGATCCCGTCGTACCAGTAGGGGAGCATCCGCTCCAGGACGTCCTTGAGGCACTCGGTGCCCGGGCGCACCTCGGGGGCCAGGTCGGCGTAGCGGGCGTCGCCGTCCTGCGAGTACTCCGAGCCGGCCTCGATCACCGGCGGCGGCACGTCGTACGAGCGGCGCCACGTCATGAACTGCTCCTCGCCGAACTCGGCGAGCGTCTCGGCCTTGTTCTTGCCCTGGAGCGCGCCGTAGTGGCGCTCGTTCAGCCGCCACGACCGCTTCACGGGGATCCACGAGCGCCCGGCCTCGGCCAGCGCCAGCTCGGAGGTGTTGATGGCGCGGCGCAGCAGCGAAGTGTGCACCACGTCCGGCAGCAGGTCGGCCTCGGCGAGCAGCCGCCCGCCCCGCCGCGCCTCGTCCTCGCCCGACGCCGACAGTTTGACGTCGACCCAGCCGGTGAACAGGTTCTTGGCGTTCCATTCGCTTTCGCCGTGGCGAAGCAGCACGAGCGTGTAAGTCATACCCCTATCCTGCCGCGTCCCGCCCGCCCCGCCACCCCGCTCGCCGCAAAGGTGTGGCGGCCGTCGCCTCCTCACAGCAGGCGACGGCCGCCGGTGCGGACCGGGCGGTCCCGTCGCGGGTCAGCGGCGGGCGGCCGGGCCGCGCCAGAGGGACGCCGCGAGCCAGGCCAGCGCGACCGCGAGGACGAGCAGCGACACCTGGAGCGCGGCTTCGGGGACGAAGGCGCGCAGGCCGATCGGGACCGCGGCGAGGGCATACAGCGCCAAGGGGATGCGGGGCGCGCCGCCGCGCCACAGGCCCGCGGCGTACACGGCGGTGGCGAGGATGAACAGGAGCGACGCGGCGGTGAGGGCGGCGCCGAGCGGGCCGCCGCGCAGGTGGTCGACCTGGGCGGGTTCGAGGTAGGCGAAGACGAGGTTGATGCAGACCTCGGCGGCGGTGAGGCCCGCGACGGCCGCGAGGTTCGCGACGAGGCCCGCGGTGAGGAGCGGGCCGCGGCGGCGGGACGCCGCATAGAGGCCCAGGATCAGGCCGATCGCGAAGAGCTGCGCGAGCGGGGCGAGGAGCTGGGTCGCGGCCGAAGCCGGGAGGAGTTCGGCGCGTTTGGCGGTGTTGACCAGGACGATGGCGGCGCTGAGCCACCCGGCCACCGCCGCGAGTCGGAGCTGCACGGGTGCAAGGGATTCGGTCATCTCGACCTCCAGAGGGATGGAATAACGACTGTTATCGTGATAACGATTGTTATTGATCCGGCGGAAGCCGTCAAGCGCCGGGCCGAATCGTGATCAGGAGGACGCCGTGCCGTCACCGACCGTCGCCGAGCAGCTCGTGGCCGGCAGCCGCGACCTCATCGCCAGCGAAGGCACCGGCGACCTGTCCGTGCGCCGCCTCACCGAGGCCTCCGGCCGCTCCACCATGTGCGTCTACAGCCACTTCGGCAACCGCAAGCGGCTCCTCGCCGAGGTCTACCGCTCCTGCGCCGCCGACCTCACCGGCGCGCTCGCCGCCGCCGGACCCGGCTTCGCCCGCGCCTACGCCGCCTACGCCGAGACCGCGCCCCGCCACTTCCTCTTCCTCTTCGCCGCCGACCTCGACGGCCTCGGTGTCGACCCCGGCCTGCGCCTCGACCTCGCCGACGCCGTCACCGACCTGGCCGCCGCGAGCCTGGACGGCGCGGACCGCGATGCGGCGCTGGCGTTCTGGCTCCCGCTCCACGGCGCGGTCTGGCTCGACACCGTGCAGCGCCTCGCGGGCGAGCCCGGTCGGTTCCCGACCGCGGCGCTCATCGGACGCTGAAGCCGCCTCAGTCCTTCCGCTTCGCGCGGAACGCCCTCCGGTCGCCGCGGTGGCGTGGCGGGTGTCGCGTTCACGACACTCGGGCCCGGTCGTGAGCCGAATTCGGCGAACTCCCGATGACCCCTTGCGCCCTCCGGTAGCTTCGATCGGGCGCGACGTGCCGAAGGAATTTTCTTTCAGCAAGCGGCGCAAGGGAACAGAGCGACACGGACACCTAGGGGGACCCTGCGATGAAGCGGGTGGGACAGGCGGCCGCTGCGGCCGCCGCGGCGGCGTTCATGCTGTTCGGCGGCGCGGGCGCCGCACAGGCCGGGCCGATCGCCGCGCCGGATTCCGGGCCGGCCGCGCCGGCCTGGCTGACCGCGGTCGAGGAGGAGGGCTGCCAGGACGTCGACGGCGGCACCTGGTGCTACGGCAGCGGGTTCGACGGCTCGACGGGCCTGAAGGGCTGCTACTCCAATTACAAGCATCCGGACAACGTCCATACGGCGACGGCGATCATCGGCAACTCGGTCAACACCGTCACCGCGGGCCCCGGCGACTGGGCCCAGGCCTACGCGACCGCCGGGTGGGGGTTCACCTGCCACGCGAAGTACAACCCGAACCCCTGACCCGGGTCCGGTCCGAGGCGCGCTCCCGTGCGGGGGCGCGCCTCGCCGCGTCAGTCCGCCGGACGCAGGTGCTCGAAGGCTTCGAGGTTCCTCGTGGACTCGCCGCGGGAGAGGCGCCAGCGCCACTCCTCCTCGATGGAGGACTTGAAGCCGAGTTCGAGGATCGTGTTGAACGTGTCGTCGGCGGCTTCGAGGACCTGCCCGAGGACCCGGTCGAGCTCCTCGGCGGTGAGCGCGGTGAAGGGGAGGCGGCCGACGAGGTGGATGTCGTCGTTGGCGTCGGTCGCGAACGCGACGGCGTACAGCTTCCCGTTGCGGCGCAGCAGCTCCGCCCACACCGCTTCGCGGTTCTCCTCGGGTCGGCGGGCCACGAAGGCCTCGACGCGGAGGGCGTGGTCTTCGAGGATCAGGCCGCATTCGGTGGCGAGCTTGCGCCGTCCGGGGAGCGTGACGACCGCCGAGCGCGGCGTGTCCAGGCGGTAGTCGGCGCCGGTCCCGTCGAGGGCGGCCTTGAGTCGCTCGATCACCGGTTCAGGGTAATCGCCTGGGAGCGGCGCAGGACGGTGCGCCGGTAGGCGGCGCCGAGGCCCTCGGCGGTGGCCTGCCAGGAGAAGAGCGCGGCGTGGGTGCGGGTCCCGGCGGCGAGGCGCTCGCGCAGGGCGCCGTCGCCCATGAGGCGCCCGAGGGCCCCGGCCCAGTCGTCGGAGCGGTGGGAGTCGACGAGCATCCCCGAGACGCCGTCGGCGACGGCTGTAGGCAGGCCGCCGACTTTCGCGGCGAGCACGGGCGTGCCGGTGGCCTGCGCTTCGAGGGCGACGAGCCCGAACGACTCGTTGTAGCTGGGGACGGCGACGGCGTCGGCGGCCCGGTAGACCTGCGCGAGCGCCTCGCCCGAGCGCGGGGTGCGCCACTGGACGCGGTCGCCGAGGCCGAGCTCCCCGGCGAGCTTCGGCAGCCAGTACAGGTCGGTGTTCGAGGGCCCGCCGACGAACACGGGGACGATCCGCTCGGCCAGCTCCGGGTCGGTCTCCCTCAGGCGCGCAAGCCCTCTCAACAAGACGTCAGGCGCTTTGGCGGGCTGGATGCGGCCGACGAACGCGACGACGAGCGCGTCCTGGGGAAGCCCGAGTGCGGCGCGCGCGGCGTACCGGTCGCCGGGGCGGAAGACCCCCAGGTCGACGCCGGGGTGGACGACCTCGACGCGGCGGGCGTCGGCGGCGTAGTACCGCTGGAGCTCGTCGGCCTCGGCCGCAGTGTTCGCGATGAGCAGGTCGGCCTCGGTGGTGATCTGCTCCTCGCCGCAGACGCGGCCGATCGGCTCGGGCTTGTCGCCCTCCGCCAGCTGCGCGTTCTTCACCTTCGCGAGGGTGTGGAAGGTCTGCACGAGCGGGACGTTCCACCGCTCTGAGGCGACCTGCGCGGCCTGGCCGCTGAGCCAGTAGTGGGCGTGGATGAGGTCGTAGTGGCCGGGCCGGTTGTGGGCCTCGGCGCGCAGGAGGCCGCCGGTGAACGCGCACAGCTGCGTCGGGAGGTCGTTCTTGGAGAGGCCCTCGAAGGGCCCGGCGGGGAGGTGGTGGACGAGGACGCCGGGGGCGGCCTCGACCGTGGGGGGCTCCTCGGAGGAGGTGGCTCGGGTGAAGATCTCGACCTCGACGCCCGAACGGGCGAGTTCGCGGGCGGTGTTGAGGACGTACACGTTCATGCCCCCGGCGTCGCCGGTCCCGGGCTGCGCGAGCGGGGAGGTGTGGACCGAGACCATCGCCACGCGGTGGACCGCCTGCTTGCGGCATCGGGCCCGGAACGCCGGTGTGCGCCGTTGACTCACGTGTTCTTCCTCTCCCGCGGCTGCCATCCCCTAGAGCAACGCGCAAAACCCTCGCCATCCTTCCGTCTCGGCGTGCCCGGGCACAACCGCCGCACGCGCGGGAGTGACCAACTCCGCATTCCTGCAAGTCGATGGACGACATGGAGCTTTCGATCCGTTTCGTGTCTGATTGGTGACACTCGGTCGGGGGAAGCCGGAATTTCTCTCGCGACACGACCGGGAATGAGCCTCAAATCCGGGCAAGTCGTCCATGATGGGGTGACTTGTCATCACGAGGGGGGAGACAACACCATGAGCACTGCCACCGTGCCGGCCGCGAGGCAGCCCACGATGTCACCGGTGTCCAAGTTCGGCCAGACGCACTCGCTTCGCCGCCTGCCCGTCCAGGAGCGCTCGGCCGCCCGCGTCCGCCGGATGCTCGACGCCGCCGCCGACCTGATCGAGGAGGTCGGCTACGACCGGCTCTCGACCACCGCCATCGCGCAGCGCGCCGACGTCGCGATCGGCTCGGTCTACCAGTTCTTCGGGGACAAGCGCTCGCTCGCCGAGGCGCTCTCGCAGCGGTACATCGACCTGTACTTCGAGCGCCTGACCGCCCGTTTCGACGCCGAGCCCCCCGCCGACTGGCGGGCCGGGGTCGAGGCCGCGATCGCCGAGTACGTGCACATGTACCGCACGGCGCCCGGCTTCCGCGTCCTCCACCTGGCCGACGCGATCGACCCGGGCCGGGCCGACGCGGTCACCACCGGCGGCGACGTGATCGCCGACCAGATCCTCGCGGGGCTCGCGCAGCGCTTCGGCATCGGCGGGGACGACGAGCTGGGCAAGACCGTGACGGTGGCCGTCGAGACCGGGCAGGCCCTGGTCCGCCTGGCGTTCCGCCGCGACCCCGAGGGCTGCACGGCGTCGATCGCCGAGGCCAACGGCGTCGTCTGCGACTACCTCGCCCGCCGCCTTCCTTAGAACGACGTCCCAGGCCACTCTGAAGACCGCGCCGGGACGTGAGGCCGCATCGGGCCGACTAGTCTCGTAGTCGACCCGGTGCGGTCTTCTGACTTTCGAGGAGCAGCATGGCGAACACCCTTGCCGACATCCAGACGGTGCTGCGGATCAAGCCCTTCCGGCGGCTGTGGACCGTGCTCGGCCTGGCCTCCTTCGGCGACTGGCTCGCGATCTTCGCCACCGCGGGGTTCGCGCAGTCCCTGTTCGACGACCCCGCGGCCAAGGGCGCCGCGTTCTCCGCGACGATCGTGCTCCGGCTCCTGCCGTCCCTGGTGCTCGGGCCCGTCGCGGGCGTGTTCGCCGACCGGTTCGACCGGCGCAAGACCATGGCCGCGTGCGACACCGCCCGGTTCCTGCTCATCGCCTCGGTCCCCACGGTCTACCTCATCACGAACAACACGGCGTTCACCGTCGTGTGGCTCGCCGTCGCCCAGCTGTGCATCGAGGGCGCGGTCCTCATCTGGTCGCCCGCGAAGGAGGCCGCGGTCCCGAACCTCCTCCCGCAGGAGAAGTACGAGGCCGCGAACCAGCTCAGCCTCGCCACCACCTACGGCATCGCCCCGCCGCTGGCGTTCGCGGTCCTCGCGATCCTCGAACGCGGATCGAACGTCTGGTCCAACCTCGGCTCCTGGGCCGAGCCGATGGTCATCGCCCTGTACCTGACGGCGGCCATGTTCGCGATCCTCGCCGCCACCGTCTACTTCTTCATCCCGCAGATCTCCGGCCGCTACGGCCAGATCGCCGCGAAGACCACGAGCGTGTGGCACGACCTCGTCGAGGGCTGGGCCTACCTGCGCACGAACGAGCGCGTGCGCGGCCTCATCCTCGGGATGCTCGGCGCGTTCAGCGGCGCGGGCATCCTCATCGGCGTCGGCACCGTGTACGCGGCGACGCTCGGCGCCGGGGACGCCGCGTTCTACACCCTCGCCGTGTTCCTCTTCCTCGGCCTCGGCGCCGGGATCGCCTTCGGCCCCAAGCTCATCGGGGAGCTCTCCCGCCTGCGCTGGTTCGGCATGAGCATCGTCCTCGCCGGCGCCGGGCTCGCCATCGACGCGGTCGCCCCGCACATGGTCTTCTCCGTCATCGGCTCCGTCATCATCGGCCTCGGCGCCGGGATGGCGTTCCTCGCGGGGATCACGCTCCTCCAGCGGTCCACCGAGGACGAGATCCGCGGCCGCATGTTCGCGTTCATCGCCGTCTCCGCGCGCGTCATCCTCATGCTCTCCATGACGATCTCCGCGCCGCTCGCGGGCTGGCAGGCCGCCCGCCAGCTGGACCTCGGGTTCACCGAGGTCCAGGTGTCGATGAGCCGCATCCTCCTGTTCGTCGCCGCCGGGCTCGTCGTCTGGCTCGGCGTGACCGCGTTCCGGTCCATGGACGACAAGCCGGGCGTCCCGGTCTTCGCCGACCTGTGGTCCTCGCTGCGCGGGCGCCCGCTCTCGGCGGCCGTCCCGCTCGCCAGCGACGGCTTCTTCGTGGTCTTCGAAGGCGGCGAGGGCGCCGGGAAGTCCACGCAGTCCGTGAAGCTCGCCGCGTGGCTGAAGCTCCGCGGCTACGAGGCCGTGCTCACCCGCGAGCCGGGCGCCACCGACATCGGCATGCGCATCCGCTCCCTCGTCCTGGACTCCGGCGGCGACTCCGCGCCGTCGCCGCGCGCCGAGGCGCTCCTGTTCGCCGCCGACCGCGCCCAGCACGTCGAGAAGGTCATCCGCCCGGCCCTCGAACGCGGCGCCGTCGTCGTCTCCGACCGCTACATCGACTCCTCGATCGCCTACCAGGGCTCGGGCCGCGACCTCGGCAAGGACGAGGTCGCGTGGGTCTCCCAGTGGGCCACGGGCGGCCTCAAGCCCGACCTGACGGTCCTCCTCGACGTCGACCCCGCGCAGGGCCTGCACCGCGCCAAGGCCGGCGGCGAGGGCGACCGCCTGGAGCAGGAGCGCATCGAGTACCACGAGCGGGTCCGCGAGACGTTCCTCGGCCTCGCCGCCGCCGAACCCAAGCGCTACCTGGTGATCCCCGCGGGTGGCACGCCCGACGAGATCGCCGCCGCGGTCCGCGAGGCCGTCGCCGAGCGCCTCGACATCCGCACCCAGACCGCCCGCACCGACGCGGGCTGGCCCGGCCTCGACTCCGACAAGGAGCCCGAGCGCGGCCCCGACGAGTACGGCTGGGGCAACGTCGCCGAGGAGGCCGGTCGCGCGTGACCGTCTCCGGGGTGTTCGACGAGCTCGTGGGCCAGGACGAGGCCCGCCGGGTCCTCGCCGCGGCCGCCCGCGGCACCGGCATGACCCACGCGTGGCTGTTCACCGGCCCGCCCGGGTCCGGCCGCTCCACCGCGGC
This sequence comes from Glycomyces artemisiae, assembly GCF_003002955.1. Classification (GTDB taxonomy): domain Bacteria; phylum Actinomycetota; class Actinomycetes; order Mycobacteriales; family Micromonosporaceae; genus Glycomyces; species Glycomyces artemisiae. The sequence continues at coordinate 205,429 of NZ_PVTJ01000004.1, read as the reverse complement.
GGTCGCGTTCGCCGCGGCCCTCCAATGCCCCGACGACGGCTGCGGCGAATGCCACTCCTGCCGCACGGTCCTCGGCGGCACGCACCCGGACGTCACGCGCGTCATCCCCGAGGGACTGTCCCTCGGCGTCGACCAGGTGCGCGGCCTCATCCTCGACGCCTCCCGCGCCCCCACCTCCGGGCCCTGGCAGGTCCTCATCGTCGAGGATGCCGACCGCCTCACCGAGGCCGCCGCGAACGCCCTGCTCAAAGCCGTCGAGGAACCGCCCGAGCGCACGGTGTTCCTGCTGTGCGCGCCGTCGACGAACCCGGCCGAGATCTCCGTGACGATCCGCTCCCGCTGCCGCGTCATGGGCCTGCGCCAGCCCCCGCCCGGCGCGATCGCCGACCTCCTCGTCGCCCGCGACGGCCTCGACCGCCGCGAGGCCGAGCTGTTCGCCGCCGCCGCCCAGGGCCACGTCGGGCGCGCCCGGCGCCTCGCCACCGACGCGGAGGCCCGCGCGAAGCGCCACGACGTCCTCCAGATCCCGCGCCGCCTCACCGGCCTCGGCGCGTGCTTCACCGCCGCCGTCGAGCTCATCGAGGCCGCCGAAGCGGAGGCCTCCGGCACGTACACCGAGCGCTCCGCGGCCGAGCGCGAGGCGCTGGAGACCGCCCTCGGCAAGGGCGGCACCGGCAAGGGCGCGTCCAGGGCCGCCCGCGGCGCCTCCGCGGCGCTCAAGGAGCTGGAGAAGAAGCAGAAGACCCGCGACACCCGCGCCCAGCGCGACTCGCTCGACCGGGCCCTCGTCGACCTCGCCGCGTTCTACCGCGACGCCCTCGCCGCCGGCTTCGGCGCCCGCGTCGACCCCGTCCACCCGGACATGGCCGACACCACCCGCGCGGCCGCCGCCCGCCTCAGCGCCGAGTCCCTGCTGCGCCGCATCGACGCGATCCTCGCCTGCCGCAAGGCCATCGAAGCGAACGTCCGTCCCCGCATCGCGGTGGAGGCGATGATGCTCGCCCTCTGGCGGGCCTAGCGGTCACTGCGTCCACAGATGGTGGATGAACGCGTCCTGCGCCTTCGGGATCTGGCCGCTGCGCCGCCACCGGTACCAGGCGCGCTCCTCGACGACGCGCACGCAGAAGTCCCCGTCGGTCTCGAACGGCTCCGAGACGCACCGGAAGTCGTCGCGGAACACCCCGTCAGTCCAGTTCCACACCCGCCGCCCGATCAGGTTCGGCACGTCCGACGCCGGGTAGGGCCGGCGCACCGGCGGCGCGTCGGGGTCGGAGAGGCGCTCGATGAGGTACCCGGGCCGCGGGGCGCCCGTGCCCGGCTCGGGCCGCTGCACCCACACGTCCTCGGCGGGCACGAGGCTCGCGTACGCGTCCCCGTCGCCGTCGACGGCCCGGTAGTAGTCGGCCTCGGAGATCAGCGGCACCAGCAGCGCCCCGTCCCGCGTCACGGGGTCGTCGGCGCGGAGGTCGAACTGCCACCCGCACCCGGGCGCGCCGGTGACGACCCGCGAGGAGTGGAGGTCGAACGCCCGGCCCGCGGGCACCGGGACCAGGGCCGGAGGCGGATCCGGGACCGCGAAGGAGCTGTCCGACAAGCCCAAGGAACGCTCCTGACCTTCTGTGACAACTGCGCGCAAGGGGGACCGGAGAAAGCATAGGGGGTTGGCACACTCTGGGGATTCACGGCCCGGGGCCCGGCCGTAAAGTTCTTCTCACAAGCACCGAACACTTCAAGCCCTGAGGATGGAAGACATGAGCGAGTACGAAGAGCCCGCGGTCGAAGAAGACGTCACCGCCGAGGACTACACCGAGGAAGAGACCACCGCCGACTACAGCGACGACTACGGCTACGACACCGAGGTCTCCTCGGTCGACGAGTCCTTCGACGTGAACGGCGACGGCATCGAGGACACCACGATCACCGCCGACGGCGTGACCCTGATCGACGCGGACGGCGACGGCGACGCCGAGGGCGTGGCCACCGACTACGACGGCGACGGCATCAGCGACGAGCTGATCCTCGACACCGACGGCGACGGCTCGCTGGAGTCCTACGCTTCCGACTCCGACCAGGACGGCTACCTCGACACCTACGAGTCCGACACCGACGGCGACGGCCTCGTGGACCAGGTCTCCGTGGACTCCAACGCCGACGGCTACATCGACCAGGTCGCCACCGACACCAACGGCGACGGCTACACCGACATCGTGGTCTCGGACAACAACGCCGACGGCTTCGCCGACGACATCTCGATCGACTCGGACGGCGACGGCGTGGCCGACGCGGTCCTGACCGACGAGAACGAGGACGCGTTCCTCGACACCGTCTACACCGAGACCACCCCCGAGGGCGACTCGTTCCAGTCCCAGACGGGTCAGGTCATCTAACAACCGGGTGCTTGAGACCGGACACCCCTGGCCTCAGTCCTTCCATACGCGAGGGCCGGATGCGACGCATCCGGCCCTTCGTCGCGTCCCCGCGCGGGTGCTCGCGTCCCCGTTCAGGCGCCGCCGCGCAGGAGCGACATCGCCTCGGCGCGGGTGCGCGCGTCGGACTGGAGGCTCCCGCGGACCGCGGACGTGATGGTCTTCGAGCCCTGCTTCCTGATGCCGCGCATGGACATGCACGTGTGCTCGCATTCGACGACGACGATGACGCCGGTCGCCTCCAGCGACTCGTACAGCTGGTCGGCGATCTGGCTGGTGAGCCGCTCCTGCACCTGCGGGCGCCGCGAGTACACCTCGACGAGCCGTGCGAGCTTCGAGAGGCCGACGATCTGGCCGCTGACGCCGGGGATGTACCCGACGTGGGCGACGCCGGTGAACGGCAGCAGGTGGTGCTCGCAGAACGACTGCACGTCGATGTCGCGCACGAGCACGAGCTCGTTGTGGTTCTCGTCGAACGAGGTCTTGAGGACCTCGGCCGGGTCGACGCGGAGCCCCGCGAACAGCTCGGCGTAGGCGCGGGCGACGCGCCGGGGGGTCTCCTTGAGCCCGGGCCGGTCCGGGTCCTCGCCGATGGCGGCGAGGATCTCGCGCACGGCGCCCTCGATGCGCTCCAGATCCACCACGTTCTCGACGGGGCTCCCGTTGATCCTGCCGTCGATGAGGCGCGCGGCGAGGTTGTCGAGTTCAGCCATGGCGCCAAGCTTACGTTTCCGCCCCGACAATACGAGTGCGCTTCGTCACGCGCTGGAAACACTCGGGCCCGCCTACGCAGGTAGGCGGGCCCGAATCTACTTCGCTCAGTGTTACCGGTGTTACGGCAGGGGCGTCTGCCCCTCGGTGCCGGGGCCGACCTCGATGCCCTCGTCGGGGCCGTCGGCCGGGCGGGACCCGTTCGGCGTGGAGACCGGCGGCTGGCCGAGCTTGCGCTTGTCGGTGCCGTTGAACGGGGACATGGGCGGGCGCTTGACGACGCGCGAGGCGATCCGCTCCAGGTCCTCCTGGTTCAGGGTCTCCTTCTCCAGCAGCTCAGTGACCATCTGGTCGAGCACGTCCCGGTACTCGGTGACGATCGCGTACGCCTCGTCGTGGGCGATCTCGATGAGGGCCCTGACCTCGGCGTCCACGAGGGCCGCGATCTCGTCGGAGTAGTCCTTCTGGTGCCCGTACTCGCGGCCGAGGAACGGCTCGGAGCCGCTGGAGCCGTACTTGACGGCGCCGAGCTTGGAGGACATGCCGTACTCGGTGACCATGGCGCGGGCGACCTTGGTGGCCTTCGAGATGTCGTCGGAGGCGCCGGTCGTCGGGTCGTGGTACACGAGCTCCTCGGCGGCGCGGCCGCCGAGCGCGTACGCGAGCGTGTCGATCATCTCCGAGCGCGTCTGCGTGTACTTGTCCTCGGTCGGCAGCACGAGCGTGTGGCCGAGGCTGCGGCCGCGCGGCAGGATCGTGAGCTTGTGGACGGGCGCGGCGTGCGGCAGCGCGTGGGCGACGAGCGCGTGGCCCGACTCGTGGTAGGCGGTCATCTTCTTCTCGGCGTCGCCCATGACGCGGCCCTTGCGCTCGGGTCCGGCGATGACGCGGTCGATGGCCTCTTCGAGGGCGTCTGCGGAGATCGCCTTCTCGTTGTGGCGGGCGGTCAGCAGGGCCGCCTCGTTGATGACGTTCTCCAGGTCGGCGCCGGAGAAGCCCGGCGTGCGGCGCGCGATCGTCTCGAACTCGACGTTGGGGACGAACGGCTTGCCCTTGGCGTGGACAGCCAGGATCGCCTGGCGCCCTTCCTTGTCGGGGGCGTCGACGGGGATCTGGCGGTCGAAGCGGCCCGGCCGCAGGAGCGCCGGGTCGAGGATGTCGGGGCGGTTCGTGGCGGCGATGAGGATGACGCCGCCCCTCGTGTCGAACCCGTCCATCTCGACGAGCAGCTGGTTGAGCGTCTGCTCGCGCTCGTCGTGGCCGCCGCCCATGCCGGCGCCGCGGTGGCGGCCGACGGCGTCGATCTCGTCGACGAACACGATCGCGGGCGCGTTCTCCTTGGCCTGCGTGAACAGGTCCCGGACGCGGCTGGCGCCGACGCCGACGAACATCTCCACGAAGTCGGACCCGGAGATCGAGTAGAACGGCACCCCGGCCTCGCCGGCGACGGCGCGCGCGAGGAGCGTCTTGCCGGTGCCGGGCGGGCCGAACAGGAGGACGCCCTTCGGGATCTTCGCGCCGAGCTCCTGGTACTTCTTCGGGTCTTCGAGGAAGTCCTTGATCTCGCGGAGCTCCTCGACGGCCTCGTCGGCGCCGGCCACGTCGTCGAACGTGGTCTTCGGGGTGTCCTTGGACACCATCTTGGCCTTCGACTTGCCGAAGTTGAGGACGCGCGAGCCGCCGCCCTGCATCTGCGACATGAAGAACAGCAGCAGCAGGACGATGAGGACGATCGGCAGCAGGCTCAGCAGGAAGCTCACGAACACGGAGGTCTCGTTGACCTCGGTGTCGAACTTGACGCCCGCGTCTTCGAGCTCGGTGGCGACGGTCTCCATCATCCCCGCGGGGAGGTAGGCCTCGACCTGGTCGCCGCTGGTCAGCGTCAGCTGGACGAGCTGCTCCTTGTCGAGGAGGTTCGCCTCCTTGACGTTGCCGTCGTTGATGTCCTTGAGGACTTCGGAGGTGGTGGCCTCGTCGTAGTCGGAGCCGCCGGACCAGAAGCTGCCGATGAGGACCGCGATGAGGGCGATGAGCACGATCCAGACGAGCGGCCTGCGGAAGAACCGCTTCCGCTCAGGTGTGGGTCTCCCGGCGTCGACCACTCGTTTCCTCCTGCTGCGTTCGTCGCGTATTCGAGCGGGGCCGCGGTCGTGCACGGCGCGCGGGGCCTCGCTGCGGCCTTGCTGGGTTTCCTTGGCCGCAAGGCTTTGACACCTCGAACGTACACGGTGTGAAGGATCGGCGTCCTATAGCGTTCGCACCCGGAAGATGGCGCTTCGCGCCGGTCGCCGCCCTTTACCCGCCCCGCCGATAGTCCGTAATTAGTACCACGGGCGGCTTGACTTCGCCCACCCAAGCCTGCGGCGCGAGCGAACGGGTGGCACCCTTGTTCCATGACGTCGGAGTTGGTCAACGAGGTGCCGTCAGCCGCGGCGCAGAACGCGGTGTTCGATCCGGAGGCGTGGTACGCCGGGGAGATCGAGCGCACCATCATCACCGAGCAGGAGCTCCGCGCGAAGGTCGCCGAGCTGGGCGCGCGGGTCTCGGCGGATTACGCCGACACCGCCGACGAGCTGCTGCTCGTGGGCGTGTTCAAGGGCGCGGTCATGTTCATGGCCGACTTCGCGCGGGCGCTGACGGTGCCCGTGAAGATGGAGTTCATGGCGCTGTCGTCGTACGGCAGCTCCACGACGTCGTCGGGCACGGTCCGCATCCTCAAGGACATCGACTCCGACGTGACCGGGAAGCACATCCTGGTCGTCGAGGACATCATCGACTCAGGGCTCACGCTGTCGTGGCTGCTCAAGTACCTCGAAGGCCTGCGCCCGGCGTCGGTCTCGGTGGTCTCGATGCTCCGCAAGCCGGGCGTGCAGCGCGTCGACATCCCGGTCAAGTACGTCGGCTTCGACATCCCCAACGAGTTCGTGGTCGGCTACGGCCTCGACTACGCCGAGCGCTACCGCGAGCTCCCGTTCATCGGCGTGCTCAACCCCGAGGTGTACCAGTAGGGGAGCACCCCGTCCGAATCCGTCCGAGGGCCCGCGCGGAGCGCGGGCCCTTTTCCGCGCCCCGTTCCTGTTCCCGTGCCCGTGCCCGTGCCCGATTCCACTGTCGGCGTCTGGTTCCAGAACCCCGTTCGCTGCTTACTGGGAGTTCTCCCAGTTTCGCTATAAGCGGAAACCACTGGATCACATCCGGCCCGGGAGGGCCTCGGAACTGTCGGACCCCCGCCGGAGGATCGCACCTATATCTCCCCTGGGCGGGTGGGGGCTCAGGATGGTAATACGTCCACCCCACCCACCCGCCCTCCGGACGGCGCACGCCGCCGCCCCGCGCGAAGCGCGGCCCCGGCGCAGCCCGCGGGCGCAGTGCGCGGAATGAAGCGGCCGGGACCGGCGTCCGGAAGGCCGCGCTGACCGGGTGCGACGACGCTCTCCCTACGGGCGTAGCGCGCGAAGGCGCCCGTCCGCCCGGGTGACCTCGATGCCCCCGGGCATGAACGCGGGCCCTTGCCCGCGCCAGTCGGCGACCAGCGCGTCGACCGCCGCGAGGTGCCGGTGGTTCAGCTCCGCGCCGTCCACCCCCGACTCCAGGACCCACGCCCGCAGCGCCCGTGTCCGCACCGGTCCCGGCAGCGCCGCGAGCCGCTTCGCGTCCAGCTCGCCGCGGTCCGAAACCCCGCGGCTCGGATCGCCGCTCGCACCGCCGTCGGCACCCGGCCCGCCGATGCCCGATCCGCCGTCCCCCGCCGCACCAGCAACTCGACACTCATCGAGCGCGGCCAGCGCGACCGCGTCCAGGTAGTCGGTGTCCTCGCCGACGAGCGCCGCGGTCCGAGCGAGGTTCGCGACGAGGCCCTCCCCGAGCACGGCCACCAGCGAATCCAGCGCGGGCCGCAGTGCGGACCGCAGGAACCGCGGGTCCTCGTTGTGCGGGTCGGCCCAGGGCTTGAGCCCCCGCTCGGCGCACGCCGCATGCGTATCGGTCCGCGCGACGCCCAGCAGCGGCCGCCGATAACGGCCCCGCACGGCCCGCATCCCGGCGATGCCGCGCGGCCCGGCGCCGCGCACGAGCGCGAGCAGCACGGTCTCGGCCTGGTCGTCCCTGGTGTGCCCGAGCAGGACCGCGGCGGCGCCGTGGCGTTCGGCGGCCGCGTCGAGCGCCGCGTACCGGGCCGCGCGCGCGGCCCCTTCGGGCCCGCCGTCCACGCCGACCTCGACGCGCACGGCCTCGGCCGGGTCGAGCCCGGCCCCGAGCGCCCAGTCCGCGACTGCGGCGGCGCGTTCGGCCGAGCCGTCCTGGAGTCCGTGGTCGACGCTCACGAGCCCGGCCCGCAGCCCCGCGCGCGGGGCGCAGAACGCGACGGTGTCGGCGAGCGCGAGGGAATCCGGCCCGCCGGAGCAGGCGACGAGGACGAGCGATCCGGGCGGGAGGCCGTCGAGGCCCTCCCGGACGGCGGCGCGCAGGCGCGCCACCGCGGGCGGCAGCTTAGCCACGGGCTCCGAGGACGCGCGCGGTCCACAGCTCGGGCCGGTCGATCTCGGCCTCGGTGGGGAGGTTCGCGGGGGCGTCCCAGACGCGGTTGAACCCGTCGAGGCCCCGTTCGCTCATGACGTGGTCGACGAAGCGCCGCCCGGCCGCGTACTGGCGCATCTTCGCGTCGAGGCCGAGGAGCTGGCGCAGGAACCGCTGCAAGGTGGTCGGGTTGGTGCGGCGGCGGTCGAAGCGGCGGCGCAGGAGCGCGACGTGGTTGATGGAGGTGCGGCCGACGCCGTCCATGACGGACTCGGCGTGGCCCTCCAGGAGCGTCATGAGCGCCTGGATCTGCGAGATCGCCTGGCGCTGTTCGGGACTGGTGACGGCGGTCATGACGTCGGTGCCGGGGCCCTGCTGCGGCTCGTCGTCGCGGGCGGAGGCGAGGGCGCGGCGCACGGCGAGCGCGAGGCCGGCCGCGGAGGACCGGTCGGGTTCGGCGGCGTCGAAGAACGTCTGGATGAGGCCCTCGAAGTGGCCGCGCATCCACGGGACGGCGGTGAACTGGGTGAGGTGCGCGGCCTCGTGGACGGCGATCCACAGGCGGAACTCGCGCGAGGGCAGGCGCAGGCGCCGCTCGACCTCGACGATGTTGGGGGCGACGAACAGGAGCCGACCGGTGTCGGAGGAGAACGTCTCGAACTGGCCGAGGACCCGCGAGGACAGGAACGCGAGGACGGCGCCGGCCTGGACGCCGGTGAGCCGGGCGGCGGCGCTGGGGACGCCCGCTTCCTCGACGTCGGCGCCGAGGCCGGTGAGGAGGCGCCGGAACCCGGCGATGTTGATGCGGCTCCAGCGGATGCGGTCGACGACGTCGACGGGCGCGCTGGTCGCGGGGACGAGCCCGGTGTAGTCGGTGACCAGGCCGATCGCGGTCTGCGCGTGGCGGTGGAGGTCGGCGACGACGTCGAGGGCGCCTTCGCGGCTCATGCGCGGCCCGCCCTTGCTGAACGCCTGCGAGCAGGACGCGGCGGTCCGCCAGTCGACTGACGGCAGCATCGGGTTCCCTGCGGGCGGCGCCATCGTCCAAGCCTATCCAGAGCGCAGTCGTCTCGCCACTATCCCGCGCAAGCGGGTCGAACCCGCTCAGTCCCGGCGAAAGCCCGCGCTTACGAATTCAAATATCGAACGTCTTGAAAGTTTCGGACCGGAGATGCTACGCTCTCTCCAAGCTCGCAACATCTTGCAGGATTGCGGGCAGAAATTGCACAAGGAGCAACGATGCCTCACTCCATCGCCAGGCGGCTGCTCGCCGCCTCCGGCGGGGCCGCCCTCGCCGCGGCCGCCGTGCTCGCCGCCGCCTACCCGCAGACCGCCCCCGACGCCCCCGCGGCCACCGCCGACCTCGCCCCAGCCGCGGCCCTCGGCGGCGGCGACTCCATCCTCAACATGTTCGAGTGGACCTGGAACTCCATCGCCGCCGAATGCGACGGCGCCCTCGCCGACTCCGGCTACACCTACGTCCAGACCTCCCCGCCCCAGGAGCACATCCTCGGCACCGACGCCTCCTCCGGCGAACAGGACGCCTGGTACATCCACTACCAGCCCGTCAGCTACGAGATCGAGTCCCGCCTCGGCACCCGCGCCGAATACGCGAACATGATCGCCACCTGCGAGGCCAACGGCATCGGCGTCATCGCCGACGTCGTCATCAACCACATGGCCGCCGGGTCCGCCACCCAGACCCGCTACGGCTGGAACGGCAGCGAGTACCGCCAGTTCTACTACCCCGACGCCGGCTACGACGCCGACGACTTCCACAACACCGGCTCGAACTACTGCGAGATCGGCAACTACCAGAACCGCACCGAAGTCCAGGAGTGCCACCTCGTCGGCCTCAACGACCTGAACACCGGCTCCACCCACGTCCGCGAGACCATCGCCGCCTACCTCGACGACCTCATGAGCCTCGGCGTCGCCGGCTTCCGCGTCGACGCCGCCAAGCACATCTCCGCCACCGACCTCGACGCCATCATGGACCTCGTCGACGGCGACCCCTACATCGTCCAGGAGGTCATCGGCGCCGCGGGCGAACCCATCACCGAGGCCGAGTACACCGGCATCGGCGACGTCCAGGAGTTCTCCTACTCCTACGACCTCAAGAACCACATCAACGGCTCCTCCGAGGCCCGCTACCTCACCACCATGGGCACCTCCTGGGGCTACACCTCGCCCGCGGGCGTCTTCGTCGCCAACCACGACACCGAGCGCGGCTCGCTCACCATGAGCTACAAGAACGGCCAGGACTACCTCCTCGGCGAGGCCTTCATGCTCGCCTACCCGTTCGGCACCCCCGCCTCCTACACCGGATACTCCTTCTCCGCCAACCACTCCGGCCCGCCCCTGAACTCGGACGGCTCCGTCGCCGACGTCAACTGCGGCTCCGACGCCTTCACCTGCATCCACCGCTCCCCGTACATGAGCGGCATGGCCGGATTCCGCGCCGCCACCGCCGGGGACGCGGTCGTCAACACCTGGGGCTCCGGCGACGCCCTCGCCTTCGGCCGCGGCGACAGCGGCCACGTCGTCATCAACGCCGGGACCTCCTCGATCACCCAGACGTTCACGACCTCGCTCCCCAACGGGTCCTACACCGACGTCATCTCCGGCTCCACCGTCACCGTCTCCGGCGGGACCTTCACCGCGACGGTCGCCGCGAAGACCGCGCTGGCGATCTACGTCGGCAACGACTCCGGCGGCGGCAGCGGCGGGGACACCGGCGACTGCGTCGAGGTGAGCGCGTACGTGACCGGCACGAGCGTCGGCGACGAGGTCTACATCGTCGGCTCGATCCCGCAGCTCGGCAACTGGACCCCGATCGCCTCGGCGCACCTCTCGGGCACCGGCTACCCGTACTGGAAGGGCACGGTCTCGGTCCCGGCCGGGACGACGTTCCAGTACAAGTACGTCATCGTCCGCTCCAACGGCAGCCTCACCTGGGAGTCCATCGGCAACCGCACCGCCACCGTCCCCGCTGCCGGATGCCTGGCGCTGAACCAGACCTGGAACACGGCCTGACCGACCAGCCCGGCCCGGCCAGCGTGGCCGACCCGGCTGAATCGGCTGAACCGGCCCGCGAGGCGGGCGGCCTGGACCACTGGTCCTCCACGGCTGCAATGCATTCGGGCCCAGGGCGCGCAGCGCCCGGGGCCCTTCTCCGTAATACCTGCCCTGCTTCCTGAAGGCGCCTTCAGGCCGCTTCAGCGCAGCTTCAGGTCCGGCCAGCCACCATGGACGTGCCGCAGTAAGGAGGAGGCGAATGAACTAGACGAACCGGCGACCGCGGGCCGACGCTCCCGCCGACCGCCGACCGCCGACCGCCGACCGCCGACCGCCGACCGCCGACCGCCGACCGCCGACCGCCGACCGCCGACCGCCGACCGCCGACCGGCTGCCGCCGACCGCCGACCGGCTGCCGCGCAGGAGGCAGGCGTCCATCCGCCAGCGCCGCCGGTCAGCAGCCGCACAGTGCGACGGCCGTCGCGATCTCGTCCAGCGCCGCCTCGACCGCCGTCTCGCCGGAGGTCGCGCCGTTGCTGATGAGGGAGAAGATGAGCTGGCGTCCGTCGACGGTGGTCAGCGTCCCCGTCAGGGAGCTCACGCCGGTGAGCGTGCCGGTCTTGGCCCGCACGACGCCCTTGCCGTCCTCGGCGGTGCCGAAGCGGTCGTGGAGGGTCCCGGAGTACCCGGCGACCGGCAGGGACCCGAACACCGCCGACGACTTGGACCCGGCCGCGCCGAGCAGCAGCTGCGTGAACGCGTTCGCGGTCATGCGGTTGGTGGGGGACAGGCCCGAGCCGTCGTAGAACACCAGCCCGGTGTTGTCGACGCCCAGGCTCTCCAGGGTCGCCAGGTGCACCGATGACATGGCCGCCCACGTCATCTCGCCCTCGACGGCCAGCGCCGTCTGGAGCGACACCGCGTCGGCGAGCAGGTTGTCGGAGGTGAGGATGAGCTCGTCGATGAGCGCCGCGAGCGGCGCCGAGTACACCACGGCCAGCTCGGCCGCGCCCGCCTCGGCGGTCCCGTCGGCCACCGTGTCGGCGCCGAGGAGGTCCGCGAACTGCTCGGCCGCCACCTGCGCCGGGTCGGGGTAGTGCTGCGCGTACTTCTGGGTGTTGTCGACGCGGCCGCCGTCGACCATGAACGGCGCCATCGGCGCGGTCGCGGTCTCCAGGTCCGTGGCGGGCACGCCCTCGGCCTTCGGGTTGTCGGTGAACACGCTCGTGTCCAGGTAGACCGTGGTCGGCGCGGTGCCGCCGCGCGCCTCCAGCACCAGGTCGGCGAGCTCCTGAAGGCTCGCGCCGTCGGCGTACTCGGTGTAGTAGCCCTCGCCGTCGACCGTGAGCGTCACGTCGCCTCCCGCGACGAGCACGACGCTGTCCTCGGTGGGGCCCTCGACCACGGTGGTCGGGATCCGGTACTCCGCGCCGAGGTGCTCCAGGGCCGCGACGGCCGTGACCACCTTCATCGACGACGCGGGTGCGAGCGGCGTCGTGCCCTCCTGCTCGAACAGGACCTCGCCGGTGAGCGCGTCGGCGAACGACGCCGACAGGCTCCCGTTCAGGCGCGCGTCGGCGAGCAGCGCCGGGAGCACCGACTGGAGGTCGGGCACGGGCGCGCCGGCGTTCGACGAGGCCAGCACCGGCGCCGGGGCCGCCGGCGGGTACGCCTCGGGCGCGGTCAATGTGCCCGTCCGCGGGGCGGCGACCGCCGAGATCTGCCACACCAGGCCGCCTGCGGCGGCTACGGTGACCAGGACCGCCAGCGCCGCGAGCACGCCGGTCAGGACCCGGCGGCGCCGCCGCGGACCCTGCTTCTGGGGCCGCGCCGGAGCGGGCGCGGCGGGCCGGGCGTGTGGCGTACTACTCGCGACCTTGGGGTCGGCGTTGTCGCTGAGGGACATGCACAGAGACTAGGCCATTGAGAGCACTGCACAGGAGCCTGGAGGAGGTCGGCCGATGGAGTTCGACGTGACCGTCGAGATCCCCAAGGGGAGCGCCAACAAGTACGAGATCGACCACGAGACCGGTCGCATCCGCCTGGACCGGACGCTGTTCACCGCCACGGTGTACCCGGCCGACTACGGTTTCATCGACGACACCCTCGGTCAGGACGGCGACCCGCTGGACGCGCTGGTGCTCGTCGAGCCCACGTTCCCCGGCTGCGTGATCCGCGCCCGCGCGATCGGCATGTTCCGCATGCGCGACGAGAAGGGCGTGGACGACAAGGTCCTCTGCGTCCCCGCGGAGGACCCGCGCAAGGACCGCTTCAAGGACATCGCCGACGTCCCCGAGTTCGACCGCCTGGAGATCCAGCACTTCTTCACGGTCTACAAGGACCTCGAACCCGGCAAGAGCGTCGAGGGCGCGACCTGGACCGGCCGCGCCGAGGCCGAAGAAGAGGTCCGCCGCTCCTTCGACCGCGCGAAGGCCGCCGGCTACCACTCCAACCACTAGACGACGAACCGAAGGGGGCGGCCCGGGCGCAAGCCCGGACCGCCCCCTTCGCCGTCTCTTGCCGCGACCAGCGCCTTCAGCTCCCCTTCAGCAACCCCGAGGCACCATCGGCACCGGGGGCGCTGCTTACTACACGCGAGGGTAGGTCGCGTCGGTCTTCAGCTGGGCTTCAGCATTGCGCGGGCATCATCGGCACCGGGGGTGCTGGTTACTACACGCGAGGGTAGCTTTCGGGCGGTCAGGCGCCGACGATGTCGAGGAGCCAGGGCTTGGAGCGGGTGGCGGGCTCGGAGAGTTCGACCTTCCAGCCCTGACCCGCGAGGAAGTCGCCGAGTTCGGCCGCGGATTCGGGGCGGGCGCCGCCGGCGAGGAGGGCGCGCGCGACTTCGCCGCGGGTCGCCTTCGCCATGTGGGTGACGACGCTGCGCCGCCCGTCGGCGTCCTCTTTGAACACGCGCACCGACACGCCGCGGTCCTTGGGGCCCCACACCTGCGCGTACGCGCCGGAGCGGAGGTCGACCACGAGCTCGTCGCGGGCGCCGAGCACTTCGGCGACGGCCGGGCGCCACAGCTTCGCGAGGGTCTCGGTGCCGGGGAGCTTCGCGCTCATCGGCATCCGGTACGGCGGCACCCGGTCGGAGGGCCGCAGGAGCCCCCACAGCGGCGACGCGATGAGAACCTGCTCGCCGTCGGGCAGGTCGCCGAGGCCGAGCCGGTCGTAGAGGACGCCGTTGTAGAGCTCCCAGGCCGCGAGGGTCGGGGCGCTGCGCAGCGCCCGGTTCGCCTGGACGTAATGCCGCTGCGTCGCAGGGAGTTTCAGGGTCCGCACGGCCGCCTCCTCGTCGGCGCACAGCTCGACGAGCCGGTCGACCAGGAGTTCGCGGATGGGGTTCAGCGCCGGTGAGGAGAGTCGCCCGAGGTCGAGGGACGGACCGTCGCCTTGGACGGCCTTCCCCTCTGACGGCGGCAGCAGTATGAGCACAGCAGGCGAGTCTACCTGCCCGTCCGCCTGGTGCCGTCGGGGCCGCACCCGCGCGGCGGGCCTCCCGGGTTTTCACCCGACCGGGGGTGCACGGGCGGGCGGCGATCCGCTATAGTACATATGTTCGATTCCAGCGGGAGCGGGCCCGCCCCCACCGAGGGCCACGTGTGACGCCGGGTCGAATAGGCGCGGCGGCGGTTCTCCGCGACTGCCGCCGCGCCGTCCAGCGGCGGCGTCGAGCCCACACCGCCCGCCGCGGGTTCCACCGCCACCGGCCCGGCGGTGGAGCTTGCCCGGAGGCCGTCCGGACCCGGTCCGCGAGTCCCTCCGCCCATCCTGCCCGACCCCTCCGACATTCCGAGTGCCGCAGGCCATCCGGACCCCGCCACCTGCGCCCCGTCCGCCCGGATGCGGTAAGGTCCCCGGCAAGGGCCTCTAGCTCAATGGCAGAGCTGCGGACTTTTAATCCGTAGGTTCTCGGTTCGAGTCCGAGGGGGCCCACCATCTTGGACGGTGCAGGGCCGCGGTCCGCGCCGTTCTTTTTCGTTGTCAGGGCCGGATGCCGTTGAGCAGGAGGTCCAGGAATCCCGCGGCGCCGCCGGGGACGGGTTCGGGGATCAGCGAGCGGTACAGCATCGTCCCCAGGATCGCGTCGGTCGCCGCGAGTCGAGGGCGACGCGGCGGTCTCGCGTGAGTACCGAGGGGCTCGGGAGCGCGATCCGGGGAACCGGCGGCGCCAGGTGCTCGCGATCACTGCGGACGGGAGGGCGCTGCTCAAGTCCTGCAACGGGTTCGCCGCCGACATCGACGTCGACCTGACGTCCGATCTCGATCCGGCGGACGCCGAGGTCCTGCGGCGGGCTCTGGCGGTGATGAGCGGGTTCCCCGCGTCCGCGGAGCTGTGACGTGGGGCATGATCGGCACCTTGGTGTTCACGAGGCTTGCCCGAGGGTTTGCTGGGGCGTAATGAGCCGGTGACACCGGACGGGCAGAGTAGTCGGCGAGGCCCCGGGGGACCGCGATCCGGTCGGGCCTCATGCCGCACCGGCGCGGCACGCATCGTGCATCACCGCCCGGAAGGAAACACCATGGACCACTACGCCATGCTCGCGATCCAGATGCTCAAGACCGAGGCCGAGTCGGCCCTGCCGAACGCGCCCGTGGTCGAGGACCGGCCCACGCTCCTCGACCGCATCGTCGGCGGCTTCGCCGCCGCACGGCACGGCTTCATCGCTCGCGACCTGCGCGTCCGCGGCGAGCTCGCGGCCCTGCCGTCGCGCGCCGACGTCCGCCGCGCCGCATAGCGCGAACACGGCCAGGGCCCGGGAGGCGGAATGCCTCCCGGGCCCTTGTCGTGTCGTCTAGTCGACCTGCACGCCGTCGATGTACGCGCGCTCCACCGTCGAGTAGTAGTCGAGCGGGTCGCCCGACCACACGCAGAAGTCCGCGTCCTTGCCCGCTTCGAGCGAGCCGAGCCGGTCGGCCACGCCCAGGACCTCCGCGGGGTTGATCGTCACGGCCCGCAGCGCGGTCTCGCGGTCCAGGCCCGCCTTCACGCACTCCATGACCTGCACGATCAGGTACTGGATCGGCACGACCGGGTGGTCGGTCATGATGACGAGCTTGACGCCCGCCTCGGCCATCTTCACGGCGTTCGCGGGGAACCGCTTCGCGGTCTCGACCTTCGCGCGCGCGGTCAGCAAGGGCCCGAACAGGACCGGGATGCCCTTCTCGGCGATGACGTCGGCGAGCAGGTGCGCCTCGGTCCCGTGGTCGAGCACCAGCTCGTACCCGAACTCGTCGGCGACGCGGATCGCCGTGGCGATGTCGTCGGCGCGGTGGCAGTGCTGGCGCCAGGGGATCTCGCGGTCGAGGACCTTGACGAGGTTCTCCAGCTTCAGGTCCCGGTCGGGGTTCTCGGAGGCGCGGTGCCTCTCGGCGGCGATGAACGCCGACCGGAGCACGCCCGCGGTCCCCATGCGGGTCTTGGGGGTCTGGCCCTTCTCGCCGTACACGCGCTTCGGGTTCTCGCCGAGCGCCGACTTGATCCCGGCGGGGGAGCGGACCACGAGGTCGTCGACGCGCCGGCCCCCGGCGGTCTTGACGACGACGCACTCGCCGCCGATGACGTTCCCGGACCCGGGGTTGACGCACGCGGTGAGGACGCCGCCCGCGAGCGCGTCGGCGAAGCCGGGCTCGGTCGGGTTGATGCCGTCCAGGGCCCGCACGTGCGCGGTGTTCGGGTCGGTCATCTCGTTGGTGTCGTCGCCCGCCCAGCCCTCGCCGGTCTCGTGGACGCCGAGGTGCGTGTGGGCGTCGATGAGGCCCGGGACGATCCACTTGCCGGAAGCGTCGATGACTTCAGTGCCCGCGGGGACGGCGAGGTCGGGGCCGCCGACGGCGCTGATGCGGCCGTCCTCGACGATGATGACGCCCTGCTCGATCGGAGCCGACGTGATGGGGACGATCGTCGCGCCGGTGAGCGCGTACGCGGCATGGGACATGGACCCGCCTTCGGAATTCGACAGCAGCTTGCCGCCCAATCCTGCCGCATCAACTAGCCGAGCGGCTAATTGTTGACCGTATTGTGACCGGCCCTCACCCGAATCAGTGGCCGCGGTTCACGGCACTGCCCGCGGTGCGGCTCACGACGCCCACCGGATGATCTCCTTCGTCACCGTCTCCGGCGCCTCCTGCTGCGGGAAGTGCCCCACCCCGTCGAGGAGCTTCCACTCGTACCGCCCGTGCACGTACCGCCCCGACCCCTGCGCCGTCCGCGGCAGCACGCACGTGTCGAGCGCGCCGTGCAACTGGAGCACCGGCACCGGCGTCGGCCGCTGGAGCAGCTTCACGAACCGCCGCCCCGCCAGCCCCACCGACGTGCGGAACGGCCACCGGAACGCCTCCAGCGCGCAGAACGCCGCCTGCGGGATCTGGATGACGTCCCTGCACGCCCGCACGTACTCCTGGAAGTCCCGCGTCCCTCGCCAGCCCGGACCCGACCACGCGTACATCAGGTCCGCCACTTTCCTTGCGTCCCAAGCCGTCAGCTTGTGCTCGTAGCGGGGCATCTGGAACGCGAACAGGTGCCGGGACGCCGACAGCTGGCCCTTCGGGTCCACCGCGAGCGCCGCCCGCTGGCGCAGCGGGTGCGCCGCGCCGAGGACCACGAGGGACTTGAACTGCCTGGGGTGGAACGCCGCCGCCGCGAACGCGAGGATCCCGCCGAGGTCGTGCCCGACCACCGTCGCCTCGCGCTCGCCGAGGGCCCGCACGAGCCCGACGACGTCGGCGGCCATCGTGTACGCGTCGTAGCCCTTCGGCGGCTTGTCGGAGGCGCCGTAGCCGCGCAGGTCGGCGGCGACGACGCGGAAGCCCGCGTCGGCGAGCGCGGGCATCTGGTGGCGCCACGCCCACCAGAACTCGGGGAAGCCGTGCAGGAGCAGGATGAGCGGGCCTTCTCCGGCCTCGGCCACGTGGAAGCGCGAGCCGTTGGCGTCGACTTGCCGGTGCGTCCAGGGGCCCTGCTTCAGGGCGGCGCTGTCGGCGAAGGTCTTGCGGGTCACGCGGACAGCGTACGAGGTGACGGAAGGGTCACGGCGGGCCGCCGGGCGCGGCCGTGGCCCGGATCGTAGATCCTATTTCCTATAGGAAATAGGATCTACGATCAGGAGCCCTCAGTCCTCCTTGCCGCCTTGCAGCCCGGTCTTGATGCGGCTCATGACGGTGTTGTCGGCGAGGGTCGTGACGTCGCCGATCTCGCGGTCCTCGGCGATGTCGCGCAGCAGCCGCCGCATGATCTTGCCCGAGCGGGTCTTCGGCAGCTCCGCCACGATGATGACCTGGCGGGGCTTCGCGATGGCGCCCAGCGTCTTCGCGACGTGCGCGCGCAGCTCCGCGAGGTGCTCGGGGCTCGACTCCGACTGCCCGCGCAGGATCACGAACGCGACGATGCCCTGGCCCGTCACCGGGTCCGACGCCCCCACGACCGCCGCCTCCGCCACGGTCTCATGGCTCACCAGCGCCGACTCCACTTCGGTCGTGGAGATGTTGTGCCCCGACACCAGCATGATGTCGTCGACCCGGCCGAGGAGCCACAGGTCCCCGTCGTCGTCCTTCTTCGCGCCGTCCCCGGCGAAGTACATGCCGTCGAAGTGCGCCCAGTACGTGTCGAGGAACCGCTGGTCGTCGCCCCAGATCGTGCGGAGCATCGACGGCCACGGCTCGCGGATCACCAGGAACCCGCCGCCGCCGTCCGGCACCGCCTCGCCCTGCTCGTCGACGACGTCGACGCTGATCCCCGGCAGCGGCCGCTGCGCCGAACCCGGCTTCGTCGCCGTCACGCCCGGCAGCGGCGACACCATGATCGCGCCGGTCTCGGTCTGCCACCACGTGTCCACCACGGGCGTCGACCCGCCGCCGATGTGCTCGCGGTACCACACCCACGCCTCGGGGTTGATCGGCTCGCCGACCGACCCGAGGACCCGCAGGCTCGACAGGTCGAACTTGGCGGGCACGTCGTCGCCCCACTTCATGAACGTGCGGATCGCCGTCGGCGCCGTGTACAGGATCGTCACCCCGTACTTCTGCACGATCTCCCAGAACCGGCCCGTGTGCGGCGTGTCCGGGGTGCCCTCGTACATGACCTGCGTGGCGCCGTTCGACATGGGCCCGTAGACGATGTACGAGTGCCCGGTGACCCAGCCGATGTCGGCGGTGCACCAGTACACGTCCGTCTCCGGCTTCAGGTCGAACACGGCGTGGTGCGTGAACGACGCCTGCGTCAGGTACCCGCCCGACGTGTGCAGGATGCCCTTCGGCTTCCCCGTCGTCCCCGACGTGTACAGGATGAACAGCGGGTGCTCCGCGTCGAACGGCTGCGCCTCGTGCTCATTGGACGCGCCGCCGACGGCGTCCTCCCACTTGACGTCGCGGTCGTTCCACGCGACCTCCTGCCCCGTGCGGGTCACCACGAGGACCTGCTCCACCGACGGGCACGATTCGAGCGCCTCGTCCACGGTGGGCTTGAGCGCGAACGCCTTCCCCTTGCGGAAACCGCCGTCGGCGCAGATCACGAGCTTCGCGCCCGCGTCGTCGATGCGGCTCGACAGCGCCGCGGCGCTGAACCCGCCGAACACCACCGAGTGCGGGGCGCCGATGCGCGCGCACGCCAGCATCGCCACTGCGGCCTCGGGGATCATCGGCATGTAGATGACGACCCGGTCGCCCGCCTCCACACCCAGATCGGTGAGCGCGTTCGCGGCCCGCTTGACCTCGTCGAGCAGCTCCGCGTACGTGACCGCGCGCGTGTCGCCCGGCTCGCCCTCGAAGTGGATCGCCACCCGGTCGCCGAGGCCGTTCGCCACGTGCCGGTCGAGGCAGTTCGCGCTGACGTTCAGCTCGCCGCCGGTGAACCACTTCGCGAACGGCGGGTTGTCCCAGTCCAGGACCCGGTCCCAGTCCTTCGACCAGTCGAGCCGGCGGGCCTGGGCCTCCCAGAACGCGAGGCGGTCGGCGGCGGCTTCGTCGTAGGCGGCCGCCGTGACGTTCGCCGCCTGAGTGAACTCGGGGGACGGCGGGAAGGTCCGGTCCTCCGACAGGAGATTGGCAAGCGTCTCTTGCGGGGTATCTGCCACTGGTATTGGCTCCTTACAGATCTACGCGCCAATGCGCGACTGTGAGGCGGGTCTATGTCCGGTAACACTACCGCGCATTCGGCGACACGGAACGTGCCCCTGAGGCGGGCACCGGCATCTGGGACCTGCCATCGCCGAACGGCCCGTGGACGGGCGTCGGGCGGCCGCCGAGCGGCCCGCCCCGGCCGGGTCCGCCCGGCCTGGTTCGCTCTCCTCGGGGACCCTTGCACGCCGATTCGCCGGGTATCGTCGGAGCGGTGTCGACCCGCGAAGTCCGATACTGTTCTGTGACTGCCCTCTAGCCCGCCCGGTGCGCCGTTTGCGTGCTCCGCACTAAAGGTAAGGTTCCGCCCGTGGATCCTCTCGCGCCTCTCCTCGAACTCTCCGAGGTCGCCGACGCCCTGGAGAACGCCCGAGCCGGTGTCGACCGCATGCTCTGGCACGAGGCCCTGCGCGGCGGCGAAGCGGCCGAGGCCCTCGTCGGGACCGAGGTCGCACTGCACTCGGCCTCCGCGACCCTCGCCCTCGACGGGTACGACTGCGACGTGGAGCGCCTGCGCGCCGGGGACTTCGACGACCCGGTCGTCTCCGGCGTCCTCGCCGTCACCGACGCCCTCCCGTCCCTCGCGGGCGTCTGGCCCGTCTCCCCGCGGTACGTCCTCGCGAAGCTCCACCTCCTCGCCACCCGCGACCTCCCCGACGCCGGCGTCGACTTCGAGCCCGGCCGCATCGAGGTCGACGAGTCCGGGTCCGCGCGCATCAACGCCCTCTGCGCCCTGGTCACCAACCCCACCAAGGAGATCCCTGCCGCGATGGCCGCCGCCGTCGTCCACGGCGAGCTCCTGTCGGTGCGGCCGTTCCCCGTCGCCAACAACGTGGTCGCCCGCGCGGCGGCCCGGCTCGCGCTGGCCAGCAAGGGACTCGACCCGAAGCTGCTCATCACCGTCGACGCCGGGCACCTGGAGCGCCAGCCGGAGTACGTGGGCGCGCAGCGCGCCTGGTCGACCGGCACGCCCGACGGGGTCCGGTCCTGGCTCAAGCACTACGGCAAGGCCCTGGAGGCCGGGGCGGCCGAGACGCTCCAGATCTGCTCGGAGCTCATGAAGGACGCGTAAGACGCGGAAGGCGCCTCATGAGGTAAGACCCTTACCCCATAAGGCGCCCTTGGGTTCCTTAGTCCACTCAGCCCTTACGGCTTACTCGCCTGCGAGTTCGGCGCGCAGCTGCTCCTTCTCCTCGCGGCGGCGCTTCACTCCGGCGTCGATGTGCGCGATCATGGCCTCGCGCTGCTTGCGCAGCAGCACGAAGCCCAGGACCATCGACACGAGCAGGCCCGCGGCGAGCGCGAGCAGCGCGTTGATGAAGAACATCAAGGGGACGGCGACGACGGCGACGAGCGCCACGCGCGCGAGGTAGAACTTGGCGACCGGGTTCATGCGGGCCGCTCCTCTCCGAAGGTGCGGGCCCCTGCGTACCACAGGGGCGCGTAGACGAGTGCTGCGGTCAGTCCGGCGAGGCCGCCGGCGAGCATCGGCGGCCACGTCGGGGGCAGGAGCACCCCGACGGCGAGCCCGGCCCCGAGGCCGAGCACCACGCCGACGAGCATGACGCCCCAGCGGGCCGCGCCGCCGTAGCGCCGGAACTGCTCGGTGTACGCCCACACGGTCGGCAGCGCGGCGATCCACCCGGAGGTCTCGCCGAACGGCCGCCCGCTCGGGAACACGAACAGCAGGTCGATGACGACGAGGACGACCGCGCCCATCACGAAGTACGCGAGCGCGGTCCCCAGCAGCTGGCCGAGGGTCCCGGCCGCGGGCGTCTCCGGTTTCGACTGTGCCATGGCGGTTCCGACGGGCGCCGCTAGAACTTCACGGACTGCGGCTCGGCCCGGCGCTCGGCGATCGTCTGGGGCCCTTCGTACTCGCGCACCACGTCGTAGCGGGTGTTGCGCTCGACGGGCCGGAACCCGGCGTCGCGGATGAGCTCCAGGAGGTCGTCGCGGGTCATCTTGTCGGGCGTGCCGTACTCGTCGGCGTCGTGGGTGATCTTGTACTCCACGACCGAGCCGTCGAGGTCGTCGGCGCCGAACGAGAGGGACAGCTGCGCGACGTCGAGGCCGTGCATGACCCAGAAGCACTTGACGTGGTCGAAGTTGTCGAGCAGGAGCCGCGAGACCGCGAAGACCTTGAGGGACTCGGCCGGGCTCGCCATCGTGGTGCGCGCCTGGAGCTTGTTGCGGATCTTCCCGTCCCGGGAGTCGTGGAAGTCGTGCTGGTAGCGCAGCGGGATGAACACGGCGAAGCCGCCGGTCTCGTCCTGGAGCTCGCGCAGGCGCAGCACGTGGTCGACGCGGTGGCGGGGCTCCTCGATGTGGCCGTAGAGCATCGTGGCGGGGGTGCGCAGGCCCTTGGAGTGGGCGAGGCGGTGGATGCGCGACCAGTCCTCCCAGTGGCAGTCGTGGTCGACGATGTGCTGGCGGATCTCCCAGTCGAAGATCTCGGCGCCGCCGCCGGTGAGCGACTCCAGGCCGGCCTCGATGAGCTCGTCGAGGATCTCGTCGGCGCTCAGGCCGGAGATCTTCTCGAACCACTGGACCTCGGTGGCGGTGAACGCCTTCAGGTTCACCTCGGGGAGGGTCTCCTTGAGGGCCTTGAGGACCCGCGGGTAGTAGCGCCACGGGAGGGTCGGGTGGAGGCCGTTGACGATGTGCAGCTCGGTGGGGGCGTCGCCCTTCATCTGCTCGGCGAGGGCCACGGCCTGCTCGACGCGCATCGTGTACGCGTCGGCCTCGCCGGGCTTGCGCTGGAACGAGCAGTACGCGCAGGACGCGGAGCACACGTTGGTGAGGTTGAGGTGGCGGTTGACGTTGAACATGGTCCGGTCGCCGTTCTTGGCGGTGCGGACCCCGTGCGCGAGGCGGCCGAGCCAGGCGAGGTCGTCGACCTCGTACAGCCCGACGCCGTCCTCGAAGCTCAGCCGCTCGCCCGCGGCGAGCTTCTCCTCGATCCCGGCCTTGAACCTGGCGGTGTCGTCCATGGCGCTCCCAACGTTGTCGCGTTCGGTGCCAGCGTAGCGCCGCGGCCACGCCGCGGCCGCCGCGCACGATTCGCTTGTGAGGCCGTGGACGCGGTCGGCGGCGCTGCTGAACGTGAACGGAGGGTCCCGGCATATCGGACACCCGGGGACCCCCGTTTCAAATCTACGCGGGGGTCTGACACCGAGTGGCGGCCAACACGATCGGCGTGCCGGGGCAACCGTGGATGCGAGGGTGGCGTGTCTTCGGTACAGTATCCGTGGCTCCCCCCACAGAAGGACACCTCACATGCGCGTTTCACGGTTCGGTGCCCGCATGATCGCCGCTGCGAGTGCCGCGGCCGTCGTCTTCGGCGGGGCGCTGCCCGCGTTCGCCGAGCCCGGTGTGACGGTCCCCGACGACGGCTCCAGGCCCCTCGGCGGGGCGGGCGACGACACGCCCGTCACCAACCCCGAGACCGCCGACGGCCCGCTCGGCGACGAGATCACCGCCGCGTCGATCGACCTCGCGCAGCTCGCCGAGGAGACCACCGACGCGCAGCAGGAGTGGACCGCCCGCGAGACCCGCCTCGCCACCGCGCAGACCGAGTGGACGGCGACGACCGCCGAGCTCGCGGCCGCGCAGGAGGCCCTCGACTACGCCGCGGGCGAGGCCTACGCCGACACCGCGGGCGTCCCCGACACCGAGCTGCCCGACCTGTCCGGGCTCGCGCCCCTCGGCGGCGAGTGGGACCTGCCCGCGCTCTCCTCCGACCTCGACGAGGCCGCCACCGCCGAGCAGGTCGCCCGCGCCGCCTATGACGCCGCCGTCCTCTCCGCCGACCGCGCCGAGACCCGCTACCTCGCCCTCGACACCGAGTTCGACGCCGCGCAGGCCGCGCTCGACGCGCTCGTCGAGGAGAACCGCGAGGCCCTGGAGCAGCTCGAACGCGAACGCGAGGCCGCCGCCGCCCAGTACTCCGACGACTTCTCGTCCGAAGTCGACGGCTGGGACGCCGCCCCCGAGGCGAAGAAGGCCGTCGAGTACGCGCTCGCGCAGCTCGGCGACCCGTACGTGTGGGGCGCCGAAGGGCCCGACTCGTTCGACTGCTCCGGACTCGTCCAGTCCGCGTACGCCTATGCGGGCGTGAGCCTCCCGCGCGTCGCCGCCGACCAGTACAACGCGACCCGCGACAAGCCCGTCGACGTCGAGAAGCTCCTCCCCGGCGACCTCCTCTACTGGTGGGACGACCCCGGGAACTGGCAGTCCGTCTACCACACCGGCATGTACCTCGGCGACGGCAAGATGATCCAGGCCCCGCGCACCGGCGACGTCGTGAAGATCTCCTCGATCTGGTTCACGAACTTCGCGGGCGCCCACCGGGTCGTCGACGCGATCCAGACCGACCCCGACGCGGGCGACCCGACGCAGACCCCCGGCGAGCCCAGCTCGCCCGACGACGACCCGACCACGCGCGACCCCCGGCCCACGCCCAGCGAGACCGAGTCGCCCGACCCGGAGCCCACCGACAGCGAGACGCCGTCCGAGTCGCCCTCGCCGAGCCCCAGCGACGACCCGCAGACGCCCACCGAGGACGAGGGCGAGACGCCCACCCCGACGCTGGCCGACACCGTCGCGGGGGCGCTCACGCGCGAGACCGAGTCCTGAGAGGCGTCCCCGGGTAGTGGGAAGGCGTGCACGCGACGCGACCGGATGATGGCACGATGGTGATCTGAAGTGCCCGATTGACGACGCTCCAGCCCCGAGGAGGCTTCCGTGGACGGAAACAGCTGTAGCTCCTGCGGCCAGCGGCTCACGTCCGGGCAGCGCCGCTGCCCCCAGTGCGGCGCCCCCCTGCCGCCCCCGCTCGGCGGCTTCCCGGCGGAGCCGAACTACCCGCCGCCCGCCGGGTACGGCGCGCCGTCCTACGCGCCTCCCGGTGCGCCCCAGGCGTACGGCGCGGCCGCGGTCCCCCAGTACGCCCCGCCCGGCGAACCCCAGGGCTACGCCGCCCCGCCCGAACCCCAGTACGCGCCGCCAGGCGCCTACCAGCCCACCGCACAGCCGCAAGGGGCACCGCCCCAAGGCGTCGCACAGCCTCCGCAGCCCGCACCGCCCCAGCCGCCCCCGAACCAGCCGTACGGCGCCCCGCAGCAGCAGTGGGGCCCGCCGCCCGCCCAGGGCTCGGCCGCCGTCCCGCAGCCCGTCCCCCCGCAGGGCCAGGCCGCCGTGCCCCAGTACGGCTCCGCCCCCGTGCCGCCCCCTGCGCCCGCCTACGGCGCCGCGCAGGTCCCCGCGTACCCGCCGCCGCACCCGCAGGGCCAGTACCCGCCCTACCAGCCGCCGCAGCCGCCCGGCCAGCCCTACCAGTCGGCCCCGCCGCCGTACCAGTCCTCGCAGTCGCTGCCGCCCGTCGCGGCCGCCCCGGCGACGGTCCCGCCGGTCTCCCCGCCGCCCCCGGCCTTCCCGCCGCCGAGCGCGAACCCGGCGTTCACCGACCCGCCCTCGGCGTCCTCCCCGGTCACCGGCGCGCCCTACGCGCCCCCCGCGGGCAGCGGCTTCAGCCTGCCCTCGGCCGAATCCGGCATGTTCGCGCCCCCCGGCGCCCCGCCCGCGCCGGACTTCCCGGCCCCGGCTCCGGACGGCACGCAGATCCTGCGCCGCACGCCCCCGCCCGTCGACGCGCCCTTCGCCGACCCGGGCCCGACCGCGCCCGCCGTCCCCGAAGCCGCCCCGCCCGGATTCAGCGTGCCCTCCTCCGAGAGCAGCCCCGGCGCCGCCTACGCGCCCGGCTTCACCGTCCCCGCGGCCGAACCCGCCGAGCCGGCCGTCAGCTTCAGCAGCCCCGCCTCCGCGAGCCCCGCCCCCGAGCCCGAACCGGCGCCGCCCGCCGCGCCCCCGGCCCCCGAGCCGCTCGCCGAAGACGACGACGAGGACGCCGCCTGGGACACCCTCCCCGACCCCGAGGACCCCGACGACGACGCCGAGCTCACCGAGGACGACGAGTCCGCGCTGGCGGGCCTCGGCGACGACGTGCCCGGCGAGTCCCTGCCGCCCGCGCCCGACGACGCGCCCGGCCTGGGAGACGACCCGGAATCCGTCGTGGAGCCCGAGCTGGAGGAGGCCCTCGCGGTCGCCGCGGTCGTGGACGCCCCGAGCCCCGGCGCCGACCTGGTCGAGACCGCGGACGCCGCGGCCGACCTCGCCGGCTCTCCCGTGGAGGACGTCCCCGAACCGGTGATCGGCCTTGGCGCCAAGGCGTTCAGCGACGCCGTGCTCGGCGGTGCCGTCGAGAAGGCCTCTGCGGACCTCGAATCCGGGGTCACCGTCAACGAGCGCACCGGCAACGAGCGCACCGACGGTCCCGGCGCGACCGGCCCGGCCGCGTCCGCCGCGGTCGATCCGACCCCCGAGCCGACGCCGCCCCCGGAGCCGACCCCGCCGGCCCCCACGCCGCCGGTGCCCGGCCCGGTCCCCGACCCGCTGCCGGAGCCGACGCCGGTCCCGGAGCCGGAACCGGTCCCGCACCCCGAGCCGACGCCGCCGCAGCCGCCCGCGCCGGACCCCGAGCCCGTGCCGCGCCCGGAGCCCACACCGCCGCCGTCGTACCTGTACGCCGACGACAGCCCGTTCTCCGACGCCGCCCCGTACGAGGAGCCGCTCCCCGCGCCGACGCCCGCCGCGCAGGAGGACGCCCCGGTCGAGGCCGACACGCCCCCGTCAGCGGCCCCCGAGGAGGGCCCGCAGACCGAGGTCGAGTCGTCGCGCAAGAGAATCGTGAACGCGCCCGACATCAGCCTGTTCGAGGAGCCGAGCACCAAGACCGGCGCGCACAAGCTGCCGCCCGCGTCCTGGCCGCCCGCCGACGAGGACGGCTACCGGCGCGGCCTCGCCCGCGTCAAGAACCACCTCGACCGCTCCGAGCTGCCCGAGCACATCCCGCTCCCGCGGCCCACCGTCTACGGCGCCAAGCCCGAGGACGGCGACGCCGACGCCTGACCCGCCCCGCGCCGCGGCCTGACCACTCTGTGCCCCGTCCTGCTGCAATAGCCCGAAAACGCGTCCGCCGTCCCCGCGCCCGGTCCATCCTGGTCCTGACGGGCCGCCCGGCGGCCCTGCGAACGGGGAGGGGAGCAGCATGGCCGAGCGCCGTGTGAAAGTGAGCACAGAGGTCGGGATTCAGGCGCGGCCCGCGACGGTCTTCGTGGAGACCGCCGCCTCGACGCCCGGCGAGGTGACCATCGCGAAGACCGGTGAGGGCCAGACGCACGATGCGAAGTCGATCCTCCAGGTTCTCGTCCTCGACGTGCGTCCCGGCGACGAGATCGTCCTGACCGGCGACGACGAGGAGGTCCTCGACCGGCTCGTCGCGCTCGTCACCGACGACGAGACCGCGGGCGCCGACGGCGGGAAGGACCTCGCGGACATCGACGAACGCTGAAGCCTCCGTGACGCCGGCGACGCCGCCGCCCTCTCGGGACGGTCCTAGGACCCGGGAGGGGGCTACCGTCGGAAGCGTGAACAACGCGCGACGCCCGAGGGTCGGCCACATCGCCTTCCTCAACTGCATGCCCATCTACTGGGGACTGGCCCGCACGGGCGCGCTGCTCGAATTCGAGCTGCGCCGCGACGCGCCCGACGAACTCAGCCGCCTCCTCGTCGAAGGCGACCTCGACATCGGCCCGATCACCCTGGTCGAGTACCTGAAGCACAGCGACGACCTGCTGCTCATCCCCGACCCGGCGGTCGCCGCCGACGGCCCGGTCCTCAGCGTCAACCTCGTGTCGAAGGTCCCGCTCGCCGACCTGCCCGCCGAGCCGCGCGTCTCGCTCGCGTCGTTCTCGCGCACCGGGGTCCTCCTCGGCAAGATGCTCCTGGAGGACCGCTACGGCCGCAGGCCCGAGTACCGCGTCACCGCGCCCGACGTCGAGTCCGCGCTCGACGGCGCCGACGCCGCCGTCCTCATCGGCGACGAAGCCCTCCGCGTCCACCACGACCCGCAGGGCGCGCACGTGCTCGACCTCGCCGCGGAGTGGAAGGACTGGACCGGCCTGCCGATGGTCTTCGCCGTGTGGGCCGTGCGCCGCGACTACGCCGAGGCCCATCCCGGGCTCGTCAAGGACGTGCACCTCGCGTTCCGCGACTCCGTGCGCCTCAGCCGCGCCGAGATCGACGCGGTCGTCGCCTCCGCGGCCCGCTGGGAGCCCTTCGCGCCCGCCGCGCTCGCCGAGTACTTCGACCGGCTCCAGTTCGGGCTCAGTGAGCGGCACCTCGCGGGCCTGCGGGAATTCGCCTCGCGTGCCGCCCGTTACACGGAAGTGAAGGACCTTTCGCCCGAAGGGCCCGAATTCTTCGACAGCGATATCTGAACGACAGCGATATCTGAACGACCCCGACCGACACCCCGGGAAGACGAGAGGACCGCCCCGTGGCCATCGAGCTGAAGCAGCCCCGCAAGCACCGCCCCGCGTGGCACAAGCTCACCGTCAGCGCCGTCCGGGCCCTCACCGGCGACGCCGTCGAAGTCACCCTCGCCGTCCCCGAGCACCTGCGGCCCGCGTTCGACTTCAAGCCCGGCCAGCACCTCACGTTCCAGCGCGTCGAGCCCGACGGCTCCGAAGTCCGCCGCTCCTACTCCCTGGCGTCGACGCCGCGCGAGCTCGCCGAGCGCGGCACGCTGCGCCTGGGCATCCGCTCGATCCCCAAGGGCTCCTTCTCCGGGTACGCGAACCGGAGCCTCCAGCCCGGCGACGTCCTCGAAGTGCTCCCGCCGCTGGGGCACTTCTGCACCGACATCCGATCCGACCGCCACTACGGCTCCGTCGTCGCCGGGTCCGGGATCACGCCGATCATCGCGATCGCCACCGCCGCGCTCGAATCCGGTGCGACCGTGACCCTCCTGTACTCCAACCGGACCGAGGACACCACGATGTTCCTGCCCGAGCTGCGGGAGCTCGAACGCGTCCACGGCGACCGCCTGCGCCTCCACCACGTGCGCACCCGCACCGAGGGGCCCACGCCGCTGCTCACGGGCCGCCTCACGCCCGAGCGGCTCCGCGAGGTCCTCGCCACCGTGGTCGACGCGGGCGAGGTCGACGAGTGGTTCCTGTGCGGGCCGTACGAGATGGTCCTCGGCGTCAAGGAGGTCCTCGAAGAGGCCGGGACCGGGGAGATCCACACCGAGCTGTACACGGTGTAGCGCGAACCCGCGAGTAACCCACGAGTCAATCCGTTCGGGCGCACTGTCCCGGAGGGCCCCTGGGCGGATACGCTTCGTGCATGGCCGAGATTGACGACGTCCTCGCCCGCGCCGCCGACGGCGGCGCCATCAGCGCCGAGGAAGCCCTGCTGCTCTACACCGAAGCGCCCTTCCACCCGCTGGCGGAGGCCGCGGACGCGGCCCGGCGGCGCGTCGTCGGCGACAACATCGTCACGTACATCATCGACCGCAACATCAACTACACGAACGTGTGCGTCACGGCGTGCAAGTTCTGCGCGTTCTACCGCGCCCCCAAGCACGACGAGGGCTGGGCCCACCCGATGGAGGAGGTCCTGCGCCGCTGCGGGGAGGCCGTGAGCCTCGGCGCCACGCAGGTCATGCTCCAGGGCGGGCACCACCCCGACTTCGGCGTCGAGTACTACGAGGAGCTGTTCTCCTCCGTCAAGCGCGAGTACCCGCAGCTGATGATCCACTCCATCGGGCCGTCGGAGATCGCCCACATGTCGAAGGTCTCCGGCGTGGAGATCGACGAGTCGATCCGCCGCATCAAGGCCGCCGGGCTCGACTCCATCGCCGGTGCGGGCGCCGAGATGCTCCCGGCGCGGCCGCGGACCGCGCTCGCGCCGCTCAAGGAGTCGGGCGAGCGGTGGCTGGAGATCATGGAGGCCGCGCACGGGCAGGGCCTCGAATCGACCGCGACGATGATGATGGGCACGGGCGAGACCGCGGCCGAGCGGATCGAGCACCTGCGGATGATCCGCGACGTGCAGGACCGCACGGGCGGGTTCCGCTCGTTCATCCCGTGGACGTACCAGCCGGAGAACAACCACCTGAAGGGCCGCACGCAGGCGACGACCCTGGAGTACCTGCGGCTGTTGGCGACCGCGCGGCTGTTCTTCCACAACGTGAAGCACCTCCAGTCGTCGTGGCTGACGACCGGGAAGGCCTCCGGGCAGCTCAGCCTCCACCTCGGCGTCGACGACCTCGGATCGATCATGCTGGAGGAGAACGTGATCTCCTCGGCGGGCGCCCGCCACCAGTCGCGCCTCTCGGAGCTCATCGGCCTCATCCGCTCCGCCGACCGCATTCCGGCGCAGCGCAACACGCTGTACGAGCGCATGGCGATCCACTGGACCCCGGAGGACGACCCGACCGACGACCGCATCCGCTCCCACTACTCGACGATCGTCGCCGAGTTGCAGGTGAAGTGACCTGAAACGCGAAACGCCCCGGGCATCGCCCGGGGCGTTTCGCTTGCGCCGCTAGAGCAGGCGGCCTATCTCGGCCTTGATGAGCTGGGCGTTGACGCCGGAGTTGGGGCAGCCGCCGAAGTGGTGGAGGGCGACGACCTCGTGGGTGTCGCGGGAGATGACCGGGGAGCCGGAGGAGCCGAACTCGGTGTCGCAGTAGTAGGAGACGTCGCTCCCGGCGATGTAGCCGTCGTAGACGGCGTTCTTCACGACGCAGTTGCCGCCGTCCACCGAGGACTCCATGGCGATCTCCGTCGGCCGCCCGGCCGGGTGCTGCGGAATGTAGATCGCCTCGCCCGCCTTCGCGGGCTCGTCGGCGAGCTCCAGGTAGCCGAACTGGTCGATCCGCTTGAAGTCGTCCACGGTGAACAGGGTGTAGTCCAGGGGCTTCGAGGTCTTCAGGACCTGCTGGCCGCCGACCTTCACCGGGATGTTCGCCGCGTCCGCCCCGCATGCGACGCAGTCGTACCCGAACCAGACCTCCGTCTGCTGGGCCTCCCACGTCTCGGTGAAGCAGTGGTGGTTCGTGAGCATCCGGTTGTCCTCGCCGACCCGGAACGCCGTGCACAGCACCGTCCCGTCGATGAGCAGCCGCGCCACCGGCTCCGCGTGCTCCACGACCTCCGGGTACGAGGACCGGTAGCACGCCGAGGACTTCTTCTCGTCGCCCGAGCAGACGCTCTCCTCCGGGCGGGCCGCGTCGGCCTGCTCGGCCACGAGCGCGTCGACCACGTCGGAGGCGAACCCGTACGCGGCCCGGTCGATGAGGACCCCGAGCGCGTCAGAGGCCGGGCCCGACTCGGCCCGGTGCAGCTCCACGATCGCGGTGTCGCCGGTGATCGAGGTCGCCCACTGGTCGACCATGGACTCCTCGTACCGGTACGACTCGGCGCCGTCGGGGCTCGACACCGTCACGTAGTCGCCCTCGTTCAGCAGCAGCCGCTCGAAGTGGACCTTCACGTACCCGGCGTCGGGCCCGGAGACCGTGACCGCGTCCTGGGAGTCCGCGTACGTCAGCGACTCGGTCAGCTCCTCGACCTCGCCGACGTCGACCAGGCCCAGCAGCGAGTCGTCCACCGGGAGGATCTCCGCAGCGCCCGCGAGGGCCTCCGACACCGGGTCGTCGGCGAACGCCGTGGGGACCACGACCGCCGCGCCGCCCAGCGCCAACGCGCCCGCGGTCGCCGCCAGGACGACCTTGCGGCGCTTGCGCTTCCCGCTCCCGACGCCTCCGGCGCCGTCCCGATCCGCCCGCGGTCTCCGCTCGCTCGCCGCCACTGCCGGCCCCTTCCGTGAGAGATGTTTCCACGGTTGAAACGAGCGAGCGGCCCGGAAGTTGCGCGTACTCACGCGAACCAGTGAGCGTCACAGGCAGCGGAAGCGGCCCGGTCCCGCCGCCGGGGCAGGGTGCGCGCTCGCGCGGACCGGTGAGCGTCACAGGCGGAGCGTCGCAGAAGGAGAGAGCGCGGCGGGTCAGGCCTCGAACCGGTGGCGCCCCGCGGCCGCCTCCGGCGGCCTGCACGCGCCGTGGACCTCGTTGAGGCCCCTGCGGGTCACCAGGACCAGGAGCTTGTCGCCGTGGGCGATCTGGAAGCCCGCGTCGGGGTTCCAGCGGATGTTCCCGGTCGGGCGGCGCACCGCCAGGAGCCGGTGCGAGCCGGGCACGGTCGCCTTGTGCGCGGGCACGTCGTCGAGCCACGCGCCCTCCTCCACGGTGACCTCGGCGATGTACGCGATCTGGCCGCGCACCGGGATGGTCTCCAGGATCTCGTCCTCGGTCAGCTCGCGCGCGAACGACCCGGCCGCGACCTGCGGTGCGCTGTAAGAGGAGTGCTGCGACGCCTCGTGCAGGGACCGGTTCTTGTTCAGGTTGCGGCGGATGAGCGCCGCGAACTCGGGGTCGTAGATGCGCATGACCGTGCGCAGGTCCGGCTTGCACTCCAGGCCCGACAGGGCGGTCTCCAGGTTCGCGGAGTCCTGCTTCGCCATCGCCACCAGCGACCGCGAGTACTTGACCTCGGCCTCCTGGAGCGTCGCGGGACGGCTCGCGTCCCCCAGGAGCACCTGCGCGCCCGCGGCCCGCGCCGCCCGCACCCCGATCGCGTCGCGGTCCTTCTCGATGGCCACCACCGGAATCCGCCGCTCCCGCAGCGTCTCCACGACCCGGGTCCCCATGTTGCCCAGGCCGACGACGATCACGTGGTCGCGGACCGCGCGCACCATGCGGCCCTCCGCGAGCGCGTACCGGCGCTCCACGACGGCCTGCACGATCGCACCGGTGACGACCGGGATGAGCAGCGCGCCCGAGACGACCACGACGACGTGCGTCAGCCGCAGCTCCCAGTGGTCGGTCGTGTCCGGGTCGGCGCCGCCCGCGGCCATCATCGCGAGCATGTACAGGGCGTCCCAGAAGTCGCCGTTCACTTCGCGGCTCGCGTTGAGGCTGTTCACCGTCAGCAGCGTCGTCATGCCGCCGAGCATCACCACCATGAGGACGGCCGCGGCCATCCACAGGCCCTTGGAGAACGTGCGCCGCAGCGTGTGCAGCGACTGCCGGAACCACTGCGCGACCCGCCCCAGCATCGGCTTGACCCACCGCCGCGCGGCGACCGGCTCCAGGCACAGCAGCCGCACGGCCTCGTCGGCGTCCTCGGGGTTGTCGGGGTCCGGGGGGATCATGTCGACGCCGAACTCGTTGCCGGTGGCGACGACCCACTGCGCCTGGGCGCGCGGGTCGGCGGCGCGCGCGAGGTACAGGCGCCGGTCCCAGATGACGATGTCGCCGGGTGGGATCTGCTCCAGGGCCGCTGCCGCGTAGGTGCGGGCGACCATGTCGGCGTCGGACTTGACGAACACGCCGTCGTCGCCGAGGAGCTTCTGCATGTGGGCGCGCAGGCCGCTGTTGTACATGCGGATGACTAGGCGCGGGAGGGTGTCGTCGTTGAGGTAGCGGGACATCTCGCGCAGCTTCAGGGCGAGGTGGAGGTTCCCGACGTCGTTCTGGTCCATGAGGGCCACGGCGTACGCGTCGGTGAGGCCGGCGTCGCGGATGACGTCGGCGTCGACGGCGCGGGCCTCGCGCACGGTGAGGCGGGGGTTGTGCTCGGCGGCGCGGCGGATCTCGTCGCGCTGGCCGCCGGGGCCGGAGGGGATGACGGCGACGACGTGGAACGCGAAGTTGTCGACGAGGTTCCTGATGAACCTGAGGGTGAGCCCGTTGTCGCCGACGACGATGACGCGGCGCTCGTGGCGCGCGTCGTCGAAGCCGTCCTGCCGGGGGTGCATGACTGTCAGTGTAAAGAATGTTCGCAAACGGTTGCGGTACAGCAGTTCACGGAATCTTCACAAGTGGCCGGTCCGGCGGGCCGGTCAGGCCGGGCGGGCGAGGCGGGACAGGAGCTTGTCGACGTCGGTCTCGTAGTCGTACCAGTCGACGTCGTGGACGAAGCCGAGCTCGCCGTTGATCCAGCGGACGTCATCGGCGGTGTCGAGGGTCCAGGTCTGGACGTCGACGAGCTGCGGCTCGGCGCGGCGCAGCTCGGTGAGGAGGCGGGCCTTCATGGTCATGGCGAGCCCGTAGGAGCGGTGGGCGGGGGCGACGACGGTGTCGTACTGGTCGGCGCGGGTGGGCCGCTGCGCGGAGACGACGAGCTCGGTGAGGCCGACGACGTTCCCGAAGGGCTCGGAGACGGCGACGGCGATGTGGGACCGCATGCCGCGGCGCGCGAGGGTCTGGAACGAGTCGCGCAGGGCCGGGGCGTAGGCCGAGCCGCGCCACTCGGGCACGAACGCGACGTTCCCGGGCGCGGACCGCAGGTTCGCCTTGACGTCGGCGTAGGAGTCCATGAGGCGGTCGGGGACGCCCCCGGCGTGGTATTCGAGGCGGTACCCGGCGGCGAGGCGCCCGGCGGCGTGCTCGATCTTCTCCCAGTCGATCTCGGCCCAGCGCAGGAGGTGGCGCTGCTCGACGGTGGAGCGCGCGAAGCCGTGCCGGTCGTAGAACCCGACCGCGGGGGTGGTGGCGATGACCTCGACGGAGAGGGTCCGGCAGCCGCCCGCCTTCGCGCACTCGGCGACGGCGCGGAGCAGGCGCGTGCCCACGCCCTTGCCGCGCGCGGAGGGCCGGGTGGACATCTCCACGACGCCGGTCCCGGCCTGCTCGCCGCCGAAGACGATGAGGCTGGCGTGGCCGACGAGGTCGCCGTCGGCGTCGCGGTCGAGGAAGAGGTGCCGCTCGTCCTCGGGGAGGGTCGCTTCGAGGTAGTCGCGGAGGCGGTCGGTGCGCCAGCGCGGTTCGGCCGGCATGTCCGCGGCGGTCATGTCGTTGAGCACCGAGCACCAGTCGCGGAGGTCGTCGTCCGTCATCTCGCCGGGGGCGAGCTGCTTCAGGGGCATCTCTTATCCTTACCCGAAATCGTCACCGAACGGAACCCCCGGCTCACGGAAAGCAGCGGTCGGGGGCCCTGTCAGGCGGTGCTCGTCCGGCCGTACTGGTCGGCGCGGTCGAACACCTTCTGCACGTAGTCGTCCCTGGGGTTGTAGGAGTGGACGGCGGCCTGCCAGCCGTCCGGGGTCGCGAGGTTCCGGTCGCCGTGGCACAGGTAGTCGGCGGCGGCGGTGACGGCGTCGTCGATGTCGTCGGGGTTGTACAGGCCGTCCTTGTCGCCGTCGGCCTTCCAGTTCTCCCAGGTGCTGGGGAGGAACTGCATGGGGCCCATCTCGTCGTACTCGGCGCCGCGGATGGGGGTGAGGGTGGTGCCGTCGGCCTGGACGCGGTTGCCGCCGGTGGTGCCGTGGTTGGTCTCGGTGGCGCCGATCCCGGCGAGGGTGGTCCAGGAGAGGTTGCAGCCGGGGTTCTCGACGGCGGAGACGAGCTCGGCGCGGCCGTAGGCGACGAGGACGCGCTCGGGGATGCCGAGGTGGGCGAGGCTCTGCGCCCACGAGTCGAGGTCGGTGGCGCCCGCCTGGGTGGTGGTGCCGTCGGTGGGGGCCCCGGTGCTGGACTCTTCGAGGTCGTCGGTCTCGGCGGGGAGCCCTGCGGCGGGGGCGTCCTCGGGGGTGAGGACGAGCGGGGCCTCCTCTTCCTCGGGGCTGGGCTCGGTGCCGAACGACCAGGCGGGCCCGGCGCCGGGCACGACGAACCATCCGGCGGCGAGCGCCCCGGCGACCGCGAGGACCGTGAGCGCCACCTGGACGCCGAGGCGGCCCGCGGGCGCGCGCAGGGCGCGGAAGCAGGCGCGGACGCCCCTGCCGGCGGCCTTGAGGGCGCGCCAGGGGAGGAGTGCGAGGCGGCGTGCGAGGCGTCGGAGGAGGAGCAGCACGGGAGCGGGTCGTCCTTTCTCGATCGTGGCGGCCGGAGCGGAGGCGGGGCGGCGGGGGGCGGGAGTGCGCGCGGGCGGTGCGGCGCGCCCAGTATGCACCCGCGGGGCGGCGCGCGTGCGGCGCCGCGGCGGGACCGGACTGAATGCGAGTATTCCCTAGTTTCGTTCCCGCGGGCAACGCCTGAGACGCAACAATTCTCTCCACTGCCCGCTACCGGCGGGCGGCCGGATCGTTCTCCCATATCGGAACGGTGGTTGCCACGAGCAAACCCGCGTCGAGAACGCCTCGCGTCCGCGAAAGGGCAGGAGACACGGCCATGCGGAGTGCCAGTTCCCATCACGGCAGGTAACCGACTGAGATGGGGGTGACACTGTGAGGCCGCTGGGCATTTGTGCCCGCGCACCAGCGCGCCACAGCCCGGCATACGGGGGCTGAACGAAAGTTGACCGACACGTGGATACGACAACGGCATCGCACGCCGCACTGGCTTCCCTTCCGATGCTCGGCACCGAGCGACCGGATCGCCCGAACCCTTGCGAAAGGGACGGGGTCCGGCCGCTCGCGAATGCGGCACCGGCATATCCGGCGCAGTCCGATGTGGCCGGACTTCCGGCCGCGGCCGGGCGCGCCGACGAGGGGGCCGGCGGCCCGATCGATCCGGCCCTGCTGCCCGCAGGGGACGTCACGTTCCTGTTCACCGACATCGAGGGCTCGACCCGCCTGGCCTCGGGGCTCGGCGCCGAACGCTACCGGGTGGTCCTCCACCGCCACCGCGCGCTCGTGCGCGAGGTCCTGAAGGAGCACGGCGGCGTGGAGATCGACACCGAGGGCGACTCGTTCTTCGTGGCGTTCCACGACGCGGCCTCGGCCTGCGCCGCCGCGTCCGGGATACAGGCGGCGCTCCAAAGCGCGCACTGGCCCGACCACGGCTCGGGGCCGCTGCGGCCCCGCGTCCGCATGGGACTGCACACCGGCGAGGCCTGGCCCTCCGCGGGCGGGTACGCCACGCCGGAGGTGCACAAGACCGCCCGCATCTGCTCTGCGGCCCACGGCGACCAGATCCTCGCGTCCGCGGCGTGCGCGGCCGCCGCGGGCCTGCCGCCGACCCGGGTGCGCCGCCTCGGCGACTTCGAGCTGCGGGGCCTGCCCGGCGCCACCGAACTGGTCCAGATCGACACGCCCGGCCTCCCCGAGTCGTTCCCGCCGCCGGCCTCGCGGCCCCGCAGGCACAACCTGCCGCACGCGCTGAAGCCGCCCGTGGAGCGGCCCGAGGACGCGCGCGAACTGGACCGGGCGTTCGCCGTCAGCCGCATGGTCGCCCTCTCCGGGCTCCCCGGCTGCGGCAAGACCGTGTTCGCGAAGGCCTGGGCCCGCAAGCGGCTCGCCTGCTACGAGCACGGCGTCTGGTACTCCGACACCGGGCCCGACCTCGGCCGGGCCCTGCTGGACGCGCTCGACCTTCGCTCGGAGCCGCTGCGCGACCCGATGGCCACGGTGACCGACCACTTCCGCGACCGCCGCGCGCTCCTCGTCGTCGACGGCGCCGACCGGCTCGGCGCCGAACGCCGCGCCGAGCTGCTCGTCCTCCTGGAGTCCTGCCCCGAGCTGCACCTGCTCGCGGTCGGCCGCAGGCCCGTGGACCTGCCCGGCGCCGTCAAGCGCTCCCTGGACCTGCCCGCCGGGACCGTGGGCGCCTCGATGCTCGCCGGGTTCTGCGAGGACCGCGGCGCGCCGTGGACCGCCGCCGACTGCCGCGGCCTCGCCGCCGCCGTCGAGAACTTCCCGCCCGCGCTCCTCGCGCTCGCCGACCTCGTCGCGCTCGCCTCCCCGCAGGCGGCGCTGCGGCGGCTGCGCGACGACCCGGTCGCGGTCCTCGACTCGGGCGGGCGGTTCCGCGCCGCCATCGACGACGCGGTCGCCGCGATCTCCGGCCCCGCCCGCGCGGTGCTCCTCGAACTGGCCGCGCGCGAGCGCGGCGCGAGCGTCGACGAGGTCCTCGACCTGTGCCGCCAGCGGGACGGCAGCCTCGAAGCGCTCGTCGAGCTCGTCGACGCCGCCCTCGTCGTCATCGAGCGGCCCGCCATGGACCAGGCCGTGTACCGGGTCCCCGCGCCGCTGCGCTGGCTCCTCGCGGGCCCGGACGCCGCGCCGGGCCCGGTGAACGACCCGGCCCCCGCGGCCCCGCTCGACCTCGCCGAGCGCCTGGTCCACCCGGTCCCGTTCAATGCCCCGCGCCTGCGCGCGGTCGCCTTACACCGCTGCTGCGGCCCGGCCGGAACGGCCGGGCCGCTCTCGCCCTGTCGGCCGCGAAGCGCACTCGCCGTCGGGGCCCGGCCCGCTGGCGGCGGCCCGGCCGGTCCGATCCGGCCCGGGCCGCCGCCACTCTTCCGGGTGACACGGACGGCCCGGGGCGGCCGTTCTGTCGGACCCGCGAGGGAGGCTGGTCCGGTCCGGTCCCCGGGGTGGGTGGGGGCTTGGGATGGAACTACTACTAACCCCGCCCACCCGCCCTCCGGGCGGCGCGCGTCGCGCCCGCCATGCCGCCCGAGGCGAACCCCTGCGCCGCGCGGGGCGTGTGCGATGCTGGGCCCGTGACT
Organism: Glycomyces artemisiae; assembly: GCF_003002955.1. Lineage (GTDB taxonomy): Bacteria > Actinomycetota > Actinomycetes > Mycobacteriales > Micromonosporaceae > Glycomyces > Glycomyces artemisiae. The sequence continues at coordinate 167,280 of NZ_PVTJ01000004.1, read as the reverse complement.
GACAGGCAACCGGAGCCGCTCGACCGCTCCCGCTCGAAGGCCGCCGCCGAACGGGCGGCCCGCGTCATCCCCGGCGGCGTGAACTCGCCGGTCAGGGCCTTCCGGGGCGTCGGCGGGGACCCCGTCTTCATCAAGGAGGCCAAGGGCGCCCGCATGACCGACGTCGACGGGAACACCTACATCGACCTCGTCGGCTCCTGGGGCCCGCTCATCCTCGGCCACGCCCACCCCGACGTCGTCGAGGCCCTCGCGCAGGCCGCCGCCCGCGGCACCTCCTACGGGGCGCCCACCGTCGGCGAGATCGAGCTCGCCGAGCTCATCACCGGCCGCACCCCCTGCGAGATGGTCCGCCTCGTGTCCTCCGGCACCGAGGCCACCATGAGCGCCGTGCGCCTCGCCCGCGCCGCCACCGGCCGCGACAAGATCATCAAGTTCGCGGGCTGCTACCACGGCCACGCCGACTACTTCCTCGCCGAAGCCGGGTCCGGCGTCGCCACCCTCGGCCACCCCGACTCGCCCGGCGTCCCCGCCGCCGCCGCGGCCGACACGATCGTCGTGCCCTACAACGACCTCGACGCCGTCGAAGCCGCGTTCGCCGCCCACCCCGGCCAGATCGCCGCAGTCATCACCGAGGCCGTCCCCGGCAACATGGGCGCCATCGCGCCCCTCGACGGCTTCAACGAGAAGCTCTACTCCGTCGCGCACGCCCGCGGCGCGCTCCTCATCTCCGACGAGGTCATGACCGGCTTCCGCGTCGCCCCCGGCGGCCTCGCCGCCCCCGCCGACCTCTACACCTACGGGAAGGTCATGGGCGGGGGCCTGCCCGCCGCCGCGTTCGGCGGCCGCGCCGACCTCATGTCGCAGATCAGCCCCGCCGGACCCGTCTACCAGGCCGGGACGCTCTCAGGGAACCCCCTCGCCGTCGCCGCCGGGCTCGCGACCCTCCGCGCCTGCGACGACGCCGTCTACCGCGCGCTCGACGACACCGCCGCCGAGATCCAGCGCCTCGCCGCCGAAGCCCTCGCGAAAGCCGGTGTCCCGCACTACGTCTCCGCGCCCTCGAACCTGTTCTCGATCTTCTTCGCCGAGGAGCCCGTCACGAACTTCACCGAGGCGAAGGCCCAGGACACGGCCGCGTTCGGCGCGTTCCACAACGCGATGCTCGAACACGGCGTGTACCTGCCGCCCAGCGCGTTCGAATGCTGGTTCACCTCCGCCGCGATCGACGAGGAAGCCCTGTCACACATCGAACAGGCGCTGCAACCCGCCGCCGAAGCCGCGGCTAAGGTGCGCTCATGAGCGGCTCCAAGACCATCGTCCACCTGCTGCGCCACGGCGAGGTCCACAACCCGGAAGGCATCCTCTACGGGCGCCTGCCCGGGTACGGCCTGTCCGAGCTCGGCAAGGAGATGGCCGTCGCCGCCGCCGAACGGCTCGCCAAGCGGGACATCGTCCACGTCGGCGCCTCCCCGCTCCAGCGCGCCCAGGAGACCGCCGAGCCCGTCGCCGCCTCCCACCGCCTCCACACCGTCACCTACGACGGCATCGTCGAGGCCGGGAACTCCTTCGAAGGACTCAAGGTCGGCGTCGGCGACGGCGCCCTGCGCGAGCCCCGCTACTGGTGGCGCCTGCGCGACCCCTTCCGGCCCTCCTGGGGCGAGGCGTACCTCGACATCGCCCGCCGCATGATGGACGCCGTCGACAAGGCCCGCGCCGCCGCCGACGGCGCCGAAGCCGTCCTCGTCTCCCACCAGCTCCCCATCTGGACGGTCCGCCGCTTCGCCGAGCGCAAGCGCCTCTGGCACGACCCGCGCAAACGCGAATGCGCCCTCGCCTCGGTCACCAGCTTCGTCTACGAGGACGAGACGCTCGCCCGCATCGAGTACTCCGAGCCGGCCGCGCACCTCGTGCTCAGGTCCGCGTCGGCCCGGCGGGCCAAGGGCGCCTGACCGTGGGGCTGCGGCGGAGGACCATGCTGGCTGCGGCGCCGCTGCTGGCCCTCGCGGCCTGCGGCGAGTCCGGCGCGAACACCGACCGGGTCAACGAGATCAACCGCGACCGGTTCGTCTCCGGCGACGGCTCGAACTACCGGTGGGAGGACCCGGAGGACCGCTTCGACGCGCCCCGCCTCCAGGGCACCGACCTCGACGGGAACCCCGTCGACACCGACGACTGGGCCGGCAGCGTCCTCGTCGTCAACTTCTGGGGCTCCTGGTGCCCGCCCTGCGTCGCCGAAGCCCCCTACCTCGTCGAGGCCGCAGCGGCCCTCGAAGGCGAGCCGGTGCAGTTCCTCGGCGTCAACATCCGCGACACCGGCGACGCCGCCAAGGCCTTCGAGCAGCGCTGGGGCGTCCAGTACCCGTCCATCGAAGACGAGGCCGGCCGCATCGCCGACCAGTTCGTCGACTACGGCCTCTCCCCGAACGACATCCCCGCGACGATCGTCATCGACGCCGAGCACCGCGTGTTCTCCATCTGGCGCGGCGGCCTCGACGACGCCGAGACGATCACCGCCGACGTGACCAAAGCCCTGGAGTCCTGATGAGCACGCCCGCCACCCCCGGCAACCCGGCCCTCCGCAAGGCCGCCAAGCGCGCCGTCATGGCCGGGACCGCCGCCCTCGCCGCCGTCGCCGTCACCTCCCTCGTCAAGCGCCGCCTCAACCCGACCGAGCCCTCGTCGGCGAAGCGGCAGACGCCGCCGTTCGCAACGCCCGCAGACGCACCGGCCGAGCCCCGCCCCCGCGAGGAGGCAGCGTGACCCGCCCCGAGACCACCCGGCCCGCGACGAAGGGGGCCCCGTGAACCCCGCCGAGACCGCCGCCTCCGGGCCGCTGCTCCTCGCCTTCGGCGTCGCCGCGCTCGCCGGGCTCGTCTCCTTCGCATCCCCGTGCACCCTCCCCCTCATGCCCGGGTACGTCTCCTACGTGACCGGCATGAGCGGCACCGAACTGCGCGGCGACCGCCCCGCCGACCGCCGCATCGGACGCGTCCTCACCGGCGCGCTCCTCTTCGTCGCCGGATTCACCGCCGTCTACACCGTCCTCGTCTTCGCCCTCCAGAGCGCCGGACGCGCCCTCCTCCAGAACACCTCCGTCCTGGAGACCGTCGCCGGGATCGTCATGATCGCCATGGGCCTCATGTTCATCGGCCTCATCCCCACCCGCGGCGGCTTCGCCCCCACCTGGCGGCCCGCCGTCGGCCTCGCCGGGGCGCCCCTCTTCGGCGCCGTCTTCGCGCTCTCCTGGATCCCCTGCACCTCACCGGTCCTCGCCGCGATCACCAGCCTCGCCGTCGTCCAGGACGGCACCGCCCGCGGCGTCGGCCTCATGATCGCCTACTGCGCCGGGCTCGGCGCCCCCTTCGTGCTCTTCGCCGTCGGCATGCACCGCCTCGCCCGCGCCCTCGACTTCCTCAAGCGCCACGGCCGCGCCATCTCCATCGCGGGCGGCGTCATGCTCGTCGCCGTCGGCCTCATGCTCGCCACCGGCGCCTGGGGCGACTTCACCAACTGGCTCAGGGCCACCGTCGGAACCGGGGTGAGCGCCCTGTGACCGCCACCCTCACCTCCCAGCCGCGCAAACCCAAGGCCGCCAAGCGCTTCCGCGCGTTCTGGCGCCGCTGGTGGCACCAGCTCACCGCCATGCGCACCGCGCTCATCCTCCTCCTCGCGCTCGCGCTCGCCGCGATCCCCGGGTCCACGTTCCCGCAGCGGTCCATCAGCACCGTCGACGTCACCGCCTACTTCGACGAGCACCCCGACCTCGCGCCGTGGCTCGACCGCCTGTGGGCCTTCGACGTCTACACCTCGCCGTGGTTCTCCGCGATCTACCTGCTGCTCATGATCAGCCTCGTCGGCTGCATCGTCCCGCGCCTCCGCGTCCACTGGAAAGCCCTGCGCGCCAAGGTCCCCGACGCCCCGCAGCGCATGTCGATCCTCCCGTACCACCGCGTCCTCGACGCCGGGGCCGACGCCAACCAAACCCGCGCCCGCGCCGTCCTCAAGCAGCGGCGCTGGCGCACCGAGGTGCGCGAGCACGAGGACGGCACCGTCGTCATCGCCGCGGAGAAGGGCTACCTGCGCGAGACCGGGAACCTGCTGTTCCACACCTCGATCATCTTCGTGCTCGTCGGCGTCGCCGCCGGGAGCCTCATGAGCTGGTACGGGAACCGCATCCTCTCCGAGGACAAGGCGTACTGCAACAACCTCCAGCAGTACGACGAGTACGGGCTCGGCGCGTGGGTCGACGAGACCGACCTCCCGCAGTTCTGCGTCACCCTCGACGAGTTCGACGCCGAGTTCACCAACGGCGGGCCCACCGCCTTCGACGCCGACGTCACCTACGAGACCACCGGCGACGGCGGCGAAGTCGAGTCCGGCGAGTACGACCTCAAGGTCAACCACCCGCTGAACATCGACGGCACCAACGTCTTCCTCATCGGCCACGGCTACACCGCCGTCGTCACCTACACCGACCGCTACGGGCAGACCCAGACGCTCCACCAGGAGTTCCTGTCGATGGACGCGGCCCTGAACTCCGAGGGCGCGTTCAAGTTCCCCGACGTGAACGTCGACCCCGCCACCGGCGCGGTCGACCCGGACGCCGAGGTCGGCTTCGACGCGATCCTCGTGCCCACCTTCGATGACTCGACCGCGATGCTCCTGGGCTCCGACCCCGAGCTGAACAACCCGGTGCTCGCGCTCACCGCGTACACCGGCGACCTGGGCCTGGGCGACGGCCTGCCCGAGTCGGTGTACTCGATCAACGAGGACCAGATCGCCTCGGGCGAGCTGGAGCAGGTCAACGACGACGTCGAGGTCATCGGCGTCGGCGACGCCATGACCCTCCCCGACGGGACGACCCTCACCTTCGACGGCGTGGAGCAGTACGCGGTCCTCCAGGTCCGCCACGACCCCGGCGGGCCCGTCGTCCTCGCGGGCGCGGTCCTGCTGCTCCTCGGCCTCCTGCCGGGGCTCGCCGTGCGCCGCAGGCGCTACTGGATCCGGTGGAACCCCGACGGCACCGTCGAGACCGCCGGCCTCAACCGCAACGACTTCGACGGCCTCGACGAGGAGTGCGACGAGCTCACCGCCGCGATCGCTCCCGACTACGAGCCGCCGGGACCAAGTACCGACAGGAGTGACCAATGACCGGTGCCGAAGTCGCGAACGCCCTGTTCGTCGCGACCATCGTCGTCTACGCGGCGGCGATGTTCTCCTACGCCGTCGAATACGCCTTCGACAAGCGCGCCCCCAAGCGCGCCAAGGCCCTCGTCGCCTCCGGCGGCGGAGGCGGTATCGACGCTGACGCCGACGCCTCCGACGAGGCGCCGACCGAAGCCCCCATCAGCCCCGCGGCCGCCCGCGGCGCGGGCCGCCTCGGCCTCGTCCTGACGTTCCTCGGCACCGCCGCGCTCCTCGCGAGCATCGTCGTCCGGGTCGTCTACACCGGACGGTGGCCGTGGGGCAACATGTTCGAGTACACCGTCGGCGTCGCCCTGGCGGGCATGACGACCTGGCTGATCCTCGTCACCCGCGGCTCGGTCCCGCGCCGCCTCGGCCTCTTCGCGACCTTCGCCGTCACGATGGTCCTCGGCACCTCGGTCCGCGTCTACACCGAGGCCGGACCGCTGGTCCCCGCCCTCGACTCGTACTGGATCATCATCCACGTCACCGCCGCCATCTGCGCCTCCGGCATCCTCCTCATCGGCTGCGTCTTCGCGATCCTCCACCTCCTCAAGCGCGCCCACGACCGCCGCGTCTCCGACGGCAAGCCGGTCCGCTTCCCCGTCAACATCGCCGAGCGCCTCCCCGACGCGACCGCCTTGGAGCGCTTGACGTTCAAGATCCACGTCTTCGCGTTCCCGCTCCTCACCTTCGGCATCATCGCCGGATCGGTGTGGGCCCACCTCGCGTGGGGCCGCTACTGGAACTGGGACCCCAAGGAGGTCTGGGCCTTCATCGCCTGGGTCGTCTACGCCGCCTACCTGCACGCGCGCGTCTCCGGCCGCTCCGCCAAGGCCAACGCCCCCTGGATCGCGATCCTCGGCTACGCGGTCATGCTCTTCAACCTGACCGCCGTGAACCTCGTGTTCGGCGGCCTGCACTCGTACGCGGGAGTCTGAGGACTTCTCCGCCTGACACCGATCGGGCCCCCTTGCGCGCCAGTGCAAGGGGGCCCGATCGCATCATGAGGCCGCACAGCATCAGGTCGTGTGGTCATGCGGTCATGTGGTCGTGTGGTCAGGTGGTTGTGCAGTCACGCAAGCGGGTCGTTCTCGTCCTCGAACCGGGCCAGACCCCAGACGTCCTCGTCCTCGGTCAGCCACGTCTCCTGGCCTTCACCGTCCTCATCGCCTGCGGCACCGGGCCTTCCGCCCGCACCGCCGGCCATCATCCCGGCGCCGCCCGCGGTCTTCCCGAACAGCCCCTGGCCCTTCCCGAGCCCGGCCCCACCGGCTTTCGCGCCAGCACCGGTCCCGGCACCGCCTCCGGCCGCGGGCCCGAACAGCCCCATCCCGGAACCGATCCCGCCGCCGACGCCGCCACCGGCACCACCACCTGGCAGCCCGCCACCGGCGCCACCCCCGGGCAACCCGCCCGACCCCAGCCCGCCACCGGCGAGACCGCCCGACGGGTCGTCATCGCTCCCGGCGTCGTCGGGGGACCAGGATGGCACCGTTGAGGTGGTCGTCCCCTCCCCGAACTTGGTCGTGGTCGGCGGCGGGGTCATCCCGCTCGACCCGGTACTGGTCGGGGAGCCGTTGAAGTCCCCGCCGCTGGGCGGCGAGTACCCGCCGCTGTCGAGGTCGGCGCCCGATTCGCGGAAGGTGGTGTCCTGCACGGTCTCCACGGAGGGTGTGAACTCCTGGGCGGCTATCTCGGCGTCTTCCCAGCGAGCCAGGACGGTGTCGTTCTGCTCGGCCGCGCGCGATTGGAAATCCTGGGAACCGGCGTCGTAGTCGCGCTTCGCGCGCTCATCGCCGTCTTGGGTGGCGAGCTGCTCGGCCTGGGGGCGCAGCTCCTCCTCGGTGGCCTCCGGGTGCTCCCGCTTGAGCCGTGCGAGGTGGCGCTCGGTCTGGTCGGTCACGTACTGGCCGAGCTCGTTGGCGTAGTCGCCGTCGAACCCGCCGAGTTCCATGGCGCGGTTGGCGGAGTCGTCCTCGCCGTCCCACGAGCATCCGTCGGTGATCTCGCAGTCGCCGTCCTTGAAGGGGACCCGGTGGTGCACCGTCGGGTCGGAGAAGAGGCCGCCCTCGTCCTCGACCCAGTACTGCGGCGCGGGGTAGGGGAGTTCGTACGACTCGCCGCCCTGGAGGGCGAAGATCTCCTCGGCCTTGAACTCCAGGAGCCCGATGAGGCCGGAGGTGTTGTCGCCGATGTCGGCCTGGATCTGGGCGCAGTTCGCGAAGACTGTCTCCATCTGCTCGGCGAACGCGTCGAAGTCCTCGCCCTGCCAGCCGTTCGCCAGCTCGGTGAGCTTCTGGTCGAGGACCTTCGCGACGCCTTCGTTCTCGTCGAGTGCGAACTGCTGGTTGAACTCGATCCAGTGCCGGGAGATCTCCCGAAGCGCGAGATCGTCCTCGTTCATGGGGCGCACCTGCGCGACCAGTCCCCGGACCTCTTCAGGGGTAGGGGCGGCGGTGCCCGCGGCGACGCAGGTGAACCGCTGGACCTGCCCGGTGACGGGGATCGCGGACACGAGCTTGATCCAGGCCTCTTCGAAGGTCGTGTTCGTGTTGGTGCAGCTGGAGTTCGAGCAGGGCGTCCGGTTGCGGTACACCGCGTTCGCGGAGGCGTCCTGGCCGCTGATCTCCTCCTGGCCGGTCACGCCTCCGTAAGTTTCACCGGCGAATTCGATGTCGCCCATGGTCACTGCACCTCCGCTATCTTCGCGTTCACGGTCTGCTCGACCTCTGCCGCGTAGGTCCCGGCGAACCACTCTTCGAGTTCGTCGCTGGTGAACGAGTAGGCGGGTTCGCCGTCCTCCTCGCCGAAGTTGTGGTCGTAGTTCAGCTGGATGTGGAGGACCCACTGGCCGCTCTGGCCGATGACCTCCAGGTAGTGGGCGTTGGCGCTGCCGGTCCACCCGTAGAGGACTCCCTGGTCCCAGCCGCCTTCGAGCGGCAGTTCGACGAGGCCTTCGCCCCCGGACCCGCTCGACTGGGCTGCGGCCGCGCGCTCCTCGTACGCCGAGGCGGCCTGGTCGGCGCTCTCGGTGGGCACGAGCTTGACTTTGAGCTCGCCGCCGCCGCCGAAGTTCACGTAGTCGCCGCCGCTGGTGATGTTGAGCAGGCTTCCGCAGCCCATGGCGTCCGGGTCGAAGGTGTTGCCCAGCTCCGAAGGTCCTGGTTCGCCACCTTCGGCGTTGGTCCCGCCCCAGCCCTCGATGGCCATCTCGTCGGTGATCGGCTGGAGGTTCCCCAGGATCTCGCAGACGTTCCAGGCGGACATCGCCGCGTACACGGGATTCTCGGCTGCGGCGTCCGAGCCGTCGTCGGAGGCGTCCGCCCCGGTGTTGCAGGCGGACAAGAGGAGTCCGGCTGCGACAGCGGCGGTGCAGGTCTTGGCGAATCGGTTCATGGTGACGGATTCCTAGCTGTCGTCGGTCGAGCCGGCGGTGTTCAGGTGGTTGACGTTCAACTCTTCGGACTCCATGTGGAGTCCCATGGCGTCGTTGATCGTCACGATCGCGCCGTACAGGTCCTGCCGGAGCTTCTGGAGGTTGTTCCAGACCTCCTCGTGCGCGTCCTTGTAGTAGCGCCTGGCGTCCTGCGACGATTCGAGCAGTCCGAAGCCGGGCTCGTAACCGAGTACTTGGCCGGGCAGCAGCATCTCGGTCAAGGTCGTCACATGGTTGAGCCGGTTCACCAGCTCGTCTCGGAAGGCTTCCAGGTATGCGGGATCGAGGATCCGTTGGGCCACGACGGGACCTCCGGGGGTGAATCGGGATCATTTGCACTGAACCTCATGGTATCGGCTCGTCACTGATCGTGTGGTACACCGAAACTCGGTCGGGCGCAGGAAATCGACGGTGCGTAGCCGCGCATATATATAAGGTGTAGCGCGCGACGGCCCCCGCTCGGATGAGCGGGGGCCGTCGCGCTGCTTGACGTGGTGCGGGCGTCAGTGGCCGCGGCCGTTGTTGCGGGCGGCTCCGTAGCGTTCGGCGGTGACGTCGAGGTCGGCCTGCTGGAAGGAGCGCTGCGGGCGCGGGTGGTCGGGGACGATGCGCGGGATGTCGTCGTGGCCTTGGGGAGCGGGGATCGGGGCGGTGGCGGGGCGCTGGTCGGGGACGTAGCCCGCGGTGCGCTCGGTGCGGTTGCGGACGCGGCCCGGAGTGCGGGGGCGGTCCTGCTGCCGCTGCTGCGCGCGGGTGCGGTCGACCTGGATGGCACCGGTGGCGGTGGGGAGGGGCTCGTCGTCGTCGACGTGGATGCCGAGCTGCTCGCGGCGGCTGACGGTCTTCGGCGTGGTCCCCATGAGCGCGAACAGGAGCACGATGATGCCGAGGGTCGCGACGCCGAGGATCGGGAGGATCAGCATGATCGGGTCGATGCCCTCGACGGTGTCGCGGCCCTGGTTGTAGAGCGTGACGCGGACGCCGGCCATGCCCGTGTAGTGCATGCCGCACACCGCGATCGCCATGACCACGGCCGCGGCGGTGTGCCACTTCCAGCCTTCGAGGTACATGCCGCAGAACAGGGCCGCGGTCGCGGCGACGACCGCGATGACGACCGAGGCGATGAAGTAGGTCTGGTCGTGGGTGATGTGGCCGGAGACGTTGATCGCGGCCATGCCCGAGTAGTGCATGACGACGACGCCGAGGCCGGTGAGCGGTCCGGCGATGAGGATCTTGCCGACGGTGCCGCGGCTGCCGGTGCCCGCGACCAGGAGGCCGAAGAACACGGAGCCGACGGAGGCGACGAGGCTCAGGAAGGTCTTGAGGGGGTCGTAGGCGATGTCGGACTCGACGACCTTGAAGCCGATCATGGCCGTGAAGTGCATCATCCAGATCGCCGTGGCGCCCAAGGAGAACGAGGCGAGGGCGATCCACTGGACGCGCTTGCGGGCCGCCTTCACCGTGCCGTCCTGGCTGCGCGCCTGCGTCATGCACATCAGCGCGAGGATCGATCCCGCGAAGGCGAACCCGAACGACATGATCGGGTTGATCCACCCATAAGTGAAGTGACTCACATGTTCCATCAGTGGTCTTCCTCCTCAGGCAGATGCCCGTATCCGGAATGTTGCGCGATTGGGATCTGCGCGGTTTGAAACCTATACGACTACTGTCCGGCTGCATCCGCAAGACGGACAGTTGCACTAGGACGGTCATTTCGGTCGACGCGGTCGAGGTTCGGCGAGGCCAGGACGCCGAACACCATGCCCACGATCGCGATGAGCGCCAACAGCATGATGGGAAGCAGGAGGATCAGCGGGCTGATCCCCGCGACGTTCCCCCGCGCCGGGCCCTCGACCTCGACGGCGGCCATGCCGGTGTAGTGCATGCCGACGACGGCGACGCTCATGACGGCCGCGGCCAGGGCCATCGAGCCGCGGCGGTCCACGACCGCCGTGAAGCGCAGCGCCACCGTGGACGCCACCACCGCGACGGCGGCGGAGGCCGCGACGAGGACCGGGTCGTAGACGACCCGCCCGCCCGTCGCGACCGCCGCCATGCCGGTGTAGTGCATCCCGACCACGCCGGCGCCGCAGAGCAGCCCGCCGAGCAGCAGGCGCGGCCAGCCAGCGCGCCTGCCGCCCGAGACGGACAGCCCGGTCCCCACGGCGAGCACCGCGAGCCCGAAGGACAGGGCGGTGAGCGCGGGGTCGTACGCGATGTCCGCACCGGTGACGGTGAAGCCGATCATCGCGATGAAGTGCATCATCCAGATGCCGATCCCGCCGATGGCCAAGGAGGCCATGAGGGTCCAGCGCAGTCGCGACCCCCGCGTCGCGGCGGCGCGGGCGTAGCGGGAGGCGGTCAGTCCGAGGAAGGACCCGGCGGCGGCGAAGGCGAGGCCCATCGCCGGATTGAGCCAGCCGTATGTGAAGTGGTGGTGCTCTAGGGTGACCGCGAGCGGGTCCATGGGGTTACCTCCTGGAAGGCGTTGTGGGTCAACGGTGCCTCAACGGGGGGTGGAGTCTGTCGCACAAGAAGTGCGAGTTGTCCGGGAAGCGGCGGCGGATATGGAGGATCTGTCCGGAAGGCGTGCTCGCATGGACGCGGTGGGTGAGTGGACTAAGGTGGCGAAACGGTCGCTACCGACCGTGCTCGCACTGCCGCGCAATGTATCGACGGCGGTGATTTTCTGTGGACGGGGCCGTTGGTCTGAGCCTCATCGTCCAAGTAGTCGCTTTTCTTGGCCGGACGGCCGAATACGGAGTAGGCGTGTGTCCGAAATACCAGGCTTTCTTGAGATTCGCCCGGTAACTCGGTGCGAAACGGGGCCGAGTTCAGTACTCCGGTACGCCCCTGGATTTCGCCGCCCTGATTCGTCATGATGGAATCTGCTGGGCTTCACATGCCGAACCCCCGCCGCCCCCGGCGGCAGGACGGCAGCCGGCGCGCGCCGTCGGCCCGAGACCGAGCCCGGCCCGGCACGGGCCCGTCGGTCTGACACAGAGGACCACCCCAGGAGGCTAGACAAGGTGAGCAAGCGCAGCTCGAACCGTGCGGGTTCAGCGGCTCGACGAGGACCGCTCGGCCTGCCCCGCATCGCCGACATGCGAATCCGGTCCAAGCTGGGACTGATCCTCCTCGTGCCCCTCATCGTCCTGGTGGCGGTCGCCGGCCTCCGCCTGTACGACCTCGCGGACCGGGTGTTCGAGTCCGACGACATGGTGAATCTCGTCGAGTTCAACGCCGTGACCGCCGAACTCCGCTACGACCTCCAGGTCGAGCGGTCCCTGCTGGTCACGCACCTCCGCATCGGCGACGACCACGTCGCGGACATCGACCCCGCCCAGTACGACGAGGCGGCCGTGGCCGCCCAGCAGGCCGAGACCGACGACGCCCTCGCCCAGTTCAACGAGAAGGCCGACGGACTCCCCGACGTCTCCGACGACATCTCCAACCGGATCGACGCGGTCCGGACCCAGTACGAGACGCTCGTCCAGATCCGCCAGGCCGCCGCCGACAGCCCCGACGGCGTCTCCATCGACCAGACCTCCCGCGTCTACCAGCGCCTCGTCGCCGAGCTCGTGACGATCACCGACATCTCCTCGCGCATCGTCAACGACCCCGAGATCGCCCGGAACCTCCAGGCCATCGCCGCCGCCACCACCGTCCTGGAGACGCTGGAGGAGGAGCGGTCGATCGCGATCAACGTCGGCAACGGCAAGAACTTCATCAACAACACCCGCTGGCAGAACTTCATCGCCTTCGCGAAGCTCCGCGAGACCGCCGAGGACGAGTTCAAGACCGTGGCCGACCGCGACGAGCAGCTCGCGTTCTTCTTCAGCCCCGGCGGCCTGAACACCGGCGAGGCCGAGGCGGCCCTGACGTTCGAGAACGCCGCGGTCAACGCGGGCACCGCGAAGCCCCTCGAAGTGAACGCGGCGGTCATCGACTCGTACAACGCGATCCTCGAAAACGGCCTCGACTACATCAACGACGAGTCCGAGCAGGTCCTCGAAGACGCCCGCGCCGACCTGAACGCGCAGATCTTCCAGCTCCTGCTCGAAGCCGTGCTCATCCTCGCGGCGTTCGTCATCGCGACCGTGGTCGCCCTGCTCATCGCCCGCAACATGGCGACCGGGCTGCGGCGCCTGCGCGAGGGCGCGCTCGACGTGGCGCACGTGTCGCTGCCGCAGGCGGTGGCGCAGATGCGCGACGCGGAGACGATCGGCAACCGGACGCCGGACGAAGTCGCCGCCGACACGGGCGCGGTCATCGACATCGACCAGCGCGACGAGATCGGCAACGTGGCGCACTCGTTCAACATCGTCCACACCGAGGCGATCCGCATCGCGGCCGAGCAGGCCGCCCTGCGCGCCAACGTCTCCCAGATGTTCATCAACCTGGCCCGCAGGTCCCAGAACCTGGTCGACCGGCTCATCGGCCACCTCGACCACCTGGAGCGCGGCGAGGAGAACCCGGACCGCCTGGCCGAGCTGTTCCAGCTCGACCACCTCGCGACCCGCATGCGCCGCAACGACGAGAACCTCCTGGTGCTCGCCGGCGCGGACTCCACCCGCCAGGAGCGGTACCCGGCCCCGGTCGGCGACATCCTCCAGGCCGCCCAGTCCGAGGTCGAGCAGTACACCCGCATCGAGTTCGGGTCCCTGGAGGCCGAGCGGGAGATCCGCCCGGCCGCCGTCAACGACCTCGTGCACCTCATCGCCGAGCTCATGGACAACGCGACCGCGTTCTCCCCGCCGGAGTCCCCGGTCCTGGTCGAGGCCGAGCAGCTGCGCACCGCGGAGAGCCCGCAGGGCGCCATCCGGGTCCGCATCCACGACGTCGGCATCGGCATGCCGCCCGCGCAGATCGAGGACATCAACCGGCAGCTCTCCGAGTCCGCCGACGTCATCGACCTCGCGTCCTCGCGCATGATGGGCCTGGTCGTGGTCGCGCGCCTCGCGAAGCGCCACGAGGTCCACGTGGAGCTGCGCCCCGGCGAGCACCGCGGCACGGTCGCGGAGGTCATCCTCGGCGAGGCCGTCCTCACCGAGGCGAAGCTCCCCGAGCGCGGCCTGCGCTCCGGCGTGCCGCTCAACGGCTCCGCGCCGCGCGGCGAGCTCCTGTCGGGCATGGAGTCCACCGGCGCCCTGCCGCGGGTCCCCGAGAGCCCCGCGGGCCTGTTCGACACGGCCGCGCCCCAGGCGCCGCACTCCCCGCCGCCGCCGCAGCCCACGCCCCCCGCGTGGCAGCCGAGCGCCCCGCCGATGCCCTCGCGCCCGAACAACGCGCCGCCGCCGGTCGAGCCCGTCACGGGCGAGTACCCGACCCAGCGCCAGCCGCAGCAGTCGTTCCAGCCGCCGTTCCCGCAGTCCGCGCCCGCGGACGAGGAGCCGGGCTTCATGTTCCGGCCCGGCGGCCTCGCCGACGAGCGCAAGGCCAACGGCAAGGTCATGGAGGTGACCGGGGAGATCGTGTCCTCGGAGCACGTCGCCCTGCCGAAGATCCAGCTCGAAGCGTGGACCCCCGAGCCCGAGCCGGCGCCCCCGTCGTGGCCCGACGTGGCCGCGGCCCCCTCCGGCACCGAGGCGCCCCGCGCCGCCCGCCGGGACCGCGTGTCCGCTCTGGACGCGACGACGGAGCTCCCGATCTTCCGCGAGGTGGAGTCCGCCTGGTTCAAGGCGGTCACCCCGGCGCCCAAGAAGGTCGAGGAGGGCGCCGCCCGGGTCGAGGACGCCCCCGAGTCGTCCCTGCGGCCCGCCCCGGCCGCGGAGGTGGCGGACGCAACCTCGCCGCGCTACGCTGACCAGTCAGGTGCGGCCGAGTCCCCCGCTCCGGCTTGGGACGCGGCGCCGCCCTCCCCTCCGCAGCCCACGGAAGGCCCGACCATGCAGCACACCCCCGCCGCCGACGAGTCGCCGGCCGCTGCCCCGGGCCCGGAGCGCCGCCGCCTGACGTCCCCCGAATCCGACACCGGGTCCTACGCCTGGCGCACCGCCGCCGACGACGGCTGGTCGCGGGTCGACAACGCCTTCGCGGAGACCATCGACGAGACGACCTCGGTGGGCCTTCCCAAGCGCCGCCCCATGGAACGCCTCGTTCCCGGCGCGGTGGAGGAATCTCAGGAGACCGTCAGCGCGCAGAAGCGCAACCCCGAGGGCATTCGGGGCCTGCTGTCGGCCTATCACCGTGGGGTGCAGCGAGGACGTGGCAATGACGGCAACTGAGTCGCTGATCCGCAACACGGCAGACGCTACTAAGGAGCGCAAACGATGAGCACTGGTGGAACCTCGGTCCAGGACCTGGGCTGGCTGCTGGCCGGCTTCGCCGAACGCGTGCCGGGCGTGGCCCACGCCGTGGCGGTCAGCGCCGACGGTCTGCTGCTGGCGTCCTCCCGGGACCTCCCCAGGGACCGCGCCGACCAGCTGTCGGCGGTGACCTCGGGTCTGGTGAGCCTGACCCAGGGCGCGTCCCGCTGCTTCGAGGGCGGCGCCGTCCTCCAGACGGTGGTCGAGATGGACCGTGGCTTCCTGTTCCTGATGTCCATCAGCGACGGTTCCTCGTTCGCGGTGCTGGCGTCGAAGAACTGCGACGTGGGCCAGGTCGGCTACGAGATGGCCCTCCTGGTCGACCGGGTCGGCCAGGCGCTCACGCCTTCGGCCCGAAGCTGATCCGGGCCGCATCCGGTGCACGCTTGGCGCAACGGGTTGCGGCACGGTAGGCTCCATTCGAGCGAAGCGCTAAAGAGTGGGACGAACTGAACAACGACCCCTCCGTCGCATCCCCAGGCGACGGGCCGGTGCCTCCCCGGGCACCCGGTACATGGATAACTGACAAGACTGCGGCACAAGGATTGTGGGATCCAAGGCCGTGGTTGGAGGTAACAATGGTCCTCGGTGGTGATGAGCCTACCGGCTCACTCGTCAGACCGTACGCGGTCACGCGCGGCCGTACGCGGCCCCAATTGGAGATCGCCCTCGAAGCGCTGGTGGAGACCACCGCGCGCGGCCGGTCCGGGCAGTTCCTCGGCGGCAGGGAGCAGAAGGTGATCGTCGACCTGTGCGGCGGCCGCCTCCAGTCCCTCGCGGAGATCGCCGCACGCATGGAGGTGCCCCTCGGCGTCGCCCGCGTGCTGGTCGCCGACATGGCAGCGGACGGCTTGCTGGCAGTGCACGAACCCACCGGCTTCGACGCGGACGGCGGCGACGAATCGGTCGGAACCGAGCTCCTTGAGCGCGTTCTCAGTGGACTCAGGAGGCTATAGACCCTAATGAACTCACCCGAAGACACCTCTCGTGTGACCTCTGCCAAGATCGTCATCGCCGGTGGCTTCGGCGTCGGCAAGACGACCTTGGTCGGCTCGGTCTCCGAGATCACCCCGTTGACGACCGAGGCGATCATGACCTCCGCCTCTGAGGGCGTCGACGACAACAACCTTGTGCCCGACAAGGCGACGACCACGGTCGCGATGGACTTCGGCCGCATCACGATCGACCAGGACCTGATTCTGTACCTGTTCGGCACCCCCGGCCAGACCCGCTTCTGGTTCATGTGGGACGAGCTGGTCCGCGGCGCCATCGGCGCCATCGTCCTGGTCGACACCCGCCGCCTCGCCGACTGCTTCTCGGTCATCGACTTCTTCGAGCACCGGAAGCTCCCGTATCTGGTGGCGGTGAACTGCTTCGACGGCAAGCAGCTCCACGAGATCCAGGACATCCGCGACGCGCTCCAGATCTCCCAGGAGGTCCCGGTGCTCTACACCGACGCGCGCAACCGGGAGTCCACCAAGCAGGTGCTCATCAAGCTCGTCGAGTACGTGCTGTCGATGCGGCGCACCCGCACCGTCGGCGTCCACTAAGTGCCCACAAACGGACGCACGGCGACAACCGCGAACCGCGCCTGACCCGCGCGGGAACCGTCTAGGCTGACCCAACCACCTGGACCATAGCGAGAAGGGGCGCAAGGCAACTCATCTGCCTTGCGCCCCTTTCGCGTTGCCTGGAGGGAAAGGCGGCGCGGAGCAGCGCGGCTGCAAGACAAGAACGGTCGGAAAGCCTGCATTGACGCCCATCGCATTCCGTCGGCCTCGTCGGCCTCCTCCAGGCCGCCGCCCGTGGCTAAGAGTCCGACGGCTCCAAGCACATTCAGAAGGGCCGGGTCCGCTTGAGTGAGCCCGGTCTTTCGGTGTCTTGAGTTGGATTGCGGCTTCGCTGCTAATCGGTGCTTCCGGTCAGAGCGGGCAGCGACAACGGGGTGGGTGGTGGGGCGGGGTTGGGTTGTGCGGCTTTGGGGTGTGTTGGGGTGCGGGTCTTTTGGCGGCGACGGGGATATGTGGGAGGCGGCCCAGGGTGGGGTGCCGGGTCTGGGGTTTGGTCTTCGTGTGTGCCTCCCTTGGTGTCTCCCGCCCTGGTTGGCTGGTCCGGGGCGGGCGGGGTCAGAAGGGCGGGTCGCCTGGGCTGCCGACCGGGATCGGTTCCCGATGGCTGGGTGGGGGCGGTGGCGGTCCGGTCGGTCCGCTTGCCTTGGCCGGTGCGGGTTCCTTCGCCTGGGGTGTGAAGCGTGTTCGGCATTTGGCTCTGGCTGCCCGGATCGAGGCGAGGGCTCGTTGTCGCTCGGCCTCTTCGGCTCTGGAGTCGAGGTCGGGTTTGAGGGTGGGGGACCATTCGCTGCGGTAGAGGCCGGTCGGGAACACGTCCCAGTCCGTGTCCTGGTTTTCGGTGTCCATGTCCGCATCGGTGCGCCAGTCGGAGCATCCGCATTCCCTCGCCTGCCCGGCCCCGGTGTCATCACCGGTGGCGGGGTGGTCGTGGTGGGTGATGGTCGCCTGGCCGGGGCCGGTCTTCTCGACGGTCCAGCCTGCCGTGTGGATGCGGCCGTGGTGGAACCGGCACAGGAGGATCAGGTTGTCGGCGTTGGTGTCGCCGCCGTCGGCCCAGTGGGTGATGTGGTGGGCTTCGGTCCAGGCGACCGGGCGCGAGCAGCCCGACCAGGCGCACCCTTCCCGCTGCTCCAGTTCGAGCTTGCGGCGCAGCGCCTGGTTGGGGAGGCGGGCGGCTCTGCCGAGTTCGATTGCCTCGCCGGTGTCGTAGTCGAAGACCCCGGGGATGATCCCGGCTTCGCAGGCGAGGTGGCGGGCTTTGGCGACTGAGATGGGCTGGCCTTCCAGGAGCGGGGTGCGGCCGGTGTCCTTGCCCTGCAACGTGTCGATGTCGACGGTCAGGTCGAGGGTGGCGGTGTGGCCGTGCCGCTTGACCGCGTCGGGGTTGGTGCCGTAGCCCGCAATGAGCTGGTGGAGGGCCTCGGCATGCCGGTTCGGCTGGGCCGGGAGCACGCCGTCGAGGTCTTGTTCGTCTTGGCGGGGTGGCGGGCAGGCGGTCTTGAGGTACTTGTCCAGGAGCCTGCCCGTGTCGCCCGACAACTCGCCGGAGAGGGCCCACATGCCGTTGTCGGTCTCGGCCAGTTCGATCCACTGGAGCGACTGCTCACCCAGGCTGTCAAGGAGTTCGGACTCTTCGGCGAGGTGGGCGGCCAGTTCGTCAAGGTGGCGCTGGAGGTCTTTGAAGGGGGCGTGCTGGCAGTACTGGGCGATGAGGTGTTCGGGTGTCGCGCAGAGGGTGTCGGCTTCGAAGGGGGAGGGGACCGGGGTGCGGAAGGGGGTGAGTGCGAACAGGCGTACCGCGGGGGTGCGGTCGAGTTGGCGGACGGCGTAGGCGACCTGGTCGATCCTGGCCTGCCCGGAGACGGCTGCTTCGACGAGTGCCCGGAACTTGGAGGAGAGGCGGGCGATGGCGGCGATGTCGGCGGCGGTGCGGTGGGTGAAGTCGAACTGGGACAGCAGGAGATCCCTCAAGGCCGAGTAGCCGAAGGCGGTGCGGTGGAGGTTCTGTTCCTTCATCGCGATGACCGAGGACAGGACCGCCGCGTGGTGGGTGTTGATCGCGGCGGCCGCAGTGTCGAGGGCGGACCGGATGGCTTGGGCCTGGTCGCTGCCGCTGGTCCGGCTGTGGATCGTAGTGGCTGCCATCGGGTTCACCCCCGTCCTGCTGTTCTCGAATCTCTTGCTTGTTTCCGTCTATCTGTTCGATGATCGTGCTTCAATTGTGACGCTGTGTGCTAAAGTGCGTCAACACCCAGAAGGGTGATCTTTGGTGAGGAAGTCTCATCACGCCCTGCCCGCACCACCCGCAGACCCCATGGCCGCCAAGCCGACCCAAGCGAAATAGAACCTCTTCGTCGCTGCCCGCTCTGACCCAAAACAAAACGGCCCCAAGGCAGCAGAGCTACCTCAGGGCCGTGTCAGCGCTTGCTCAGACGACCTTCGGAATCGAACCCGTATTGGTCAGAGCCTCGTTCAACAGAGGCCCCACCTGCATAGTGAACTGCCCCAGCTCGTACCCGAGCTGCTCCCGATCGCACTGCGACACGGCCAAAAGCGTCAAACAAATCTGCGGCCCGACCGGGGCCGCCAGCAGCACGCCCTCGGCCATCTCCACGATCACCTGCTGCGCAGGACCGTGGTCCATGGACCGCCCAGCGCCCTCGCCAATCGAAAGCAGACCGGAACCGATGCCCGCCAACTGATCCGCGCGCTCCTTCGGAAGGCCGGCGGACACCGCCAGCGGCAGGCCGTCGACGCTCACGAGCACCGCATGGGACAGCCCAGGCGTACGCGCCACCAGCGACCCGAGCAGCATGCTCAGGGAGCGCTCGTAGACGCCGAGATTGGCGCTCATCGGGCGGCCATCCTCTCCGTCCTCGCGGGGCTGCCCGGACGCCCGCCGCGGGCGCGGCCCCAGCCGCGGAAGTAACCGGCGGTGTTCTGCGCCAGCAGTTCCGGGTCGCGGTCGATGGGCTCGTCGAAGCGCGGGTGCTCGTCGGCGACGACCGCGCCGGGGACCAGGTTGGCCTGCGGCTTGCGGCGGGGGAGGCCGGCCGCGGTGGTCGGCTCCTCGGTCGCGGGGGTCTCGGTGGCCGTGCGGGCGGTGCGCCAGCCGTCGTCGCCGGGGAGGTTCCACGACTCCGACTCGGGCTCTTCGCTTTCGGGCCGCTTGAACCAGGCGCTCTTGGCCTGGCCGAAGATCAGGAGGCCGTCGTCGTCGGCCGCGAGGCTCGCGACGTCGACCATCGCGATGTCCTCCCTGGGCTGCCAAGGGTGGCGGCGCACCGGCTCCTCGGTGTGGGGGAGCTCGGCGGGCTCGGCGCGGCGGCGGCGGATCGAGCGGGTCTGACCGCCCTCGCTGTCCACCGGCTGCTGCATCGACGGCGAGGAGAACGAGTCCGGGATGACCTGCGTCGCTTCGAGGTCCGGCATGACCACCGAGTGGAGCTGCGACGCGGGGTCGAGGGCGCGCAGGCTCTGGCGATCGGGGAGGTCGCCGGGGAGGCGCACGGTCCGGTGCGTGTCGGAGTCGTGCCCGCGTCCGCGGCGGCGCGTGGCGCGGTCCTCGTCGAGGGGCGGCGAGACGTGGTGGGGGAGCGCGGACTCGGGCTTGGGGCGCTTGGCCTGGAGGAGGCCGATGAGCCCTTCGAGCGAGCGGTCCCAGGCCGAGACGGCCTCGGCCGTGGCGGAGACGGAAGGCGCGACGGACGGGTCGTCGCCGCCGCCGATCTCGCGGATCGCCTCGGTGAGCGCGCCGGCCATGGCCGCGACCTGTCCCGGGTCGGCCACGGTCGCCAGGTCGGCGGCGAGCTCCTCGGTGGAGATGGACTGGAGGGCGCCGGGCTGGGGGAGCCGGGTGAGGATCGCGACGGCGTTGGCCTCGCTCGGGTCGTCCCACGCGGCGAGGGCCGCCGGGAAGACGGCCCGCAGGAGGCACGTGAGCGCCTCTGCCGCGTCGTGGCGGG
This sequence comes from Glycomyces artemisiae, assembly GCF_003002955.1. Lineage (GTDB taxonomy): Bacteria > Actinomycetota > Actinomycetes > Mycobacteriales > Micromonosporaceae > Glycomyces > Glycomyces artemisiae. The sequence goes on along the minus strand of NZ_PVTJ01000004.1, from coordinate 146,813 downwards.
CCCTGGCGGCCGAGGCCACCGTGTCCAGGATCGGGCGCAGAGCGGCGACCTCAGGGCGTGCGGCGAGGGGCTGCCCGGCGACCTCGCCGGTGGCGAGTCCGCGGGCGATGGCGATGGCGTCGTCGAGCGCGTCCTTCGAGCGGAGCGCCCGGGCGTCGGCGCGGACGACGAGCTGTCCGGCGGCGGCCGCGAACTCGGCGAGCTGGACGACGTCCCCGGCGACGGAGACCGAGACGGACTGGCCCGGGGCCGACCTGGCGAGGAGCCCGTTGAAGCGGACCCAGCCTCGGGGATCGTCGCCGAAGGTGTCGGTGGCGATGAGGCCGCCTCCGGCGGCCACGAGGGCGACGGCGCACGCAGTGTCGCCGTGCCCGGCGCCGGACGCCTGCTGGTCGGTGGTGATGCCGCAGAACACTTGCACCCGCGGAGCTCCTCTCGTAGGGCGCGCAGCCGGCGCAGTCCCCTGTCGCCGGGGCTGGTGCCCGGCCCGTTTTTACCAGTCCGTTATCAGTTTTCCGCAGAATACTCGGTTCTGCAAGCGGACTGCCTGTGCGGGTTCGCCTACGGAGCGAAGGCCATAGCACACATATCCGTCAATTCGCTGGCAGCCGTCACCTGGTCATTCCCTTGTGGAATAACGCGGCGAAGCCGCCGCGGGACTCCCGCGGCGGCTTCGGAAATCGGACTCGGCGGCCATCGGAGTGTGGCCGTTCGGCTGAGTGGGGCGTGCGCTATCCGCGCCATTCCACATGGTCGTTGATCTTGGCGATGACGCCGCGCCAGGCGATGGCCGCCTGCTGCGCGTCGTTGCGCTTCAGGCGCCGCTTCGCGAGCTTGCCCTTGAAGCCGCCGTCGACGACGACGCGGAACGTCTCGTCGAGGTCGTCGAGGGGGGACCCGGGCGCCAGCGCGGCGATCACGGAGTCGTTCTTGAGGGCGTAGCCCAGGTCGCGGCCGACCTCGGCGGCCTTGATGAGCAGCTCGGGCTCCCACGTGTCGTGGCCGCCGCGGAGGTTCGCGACGACGAGGTCGAGCTCGTAGGTGTCGGCTTCGTCACAGACGATGTCGTCCTCGGTCACGCGGTCCTTGAGGTCGGTCCACTCGTCGATGGCGGCGAGGTCGTGGTCGTCGCTCTCCTTGACGTAGGCGACGAGCGCGGCGGGCTCGCGGAAGACGAGGAGCTTCCCCTTGCGGGTCAGGAAGACCGGGACCTCTTCGGGCTCGGCGTCGAGGGCGTCCTCCTCGGGCTCGTCGTCCTCGAAGTCCTTGGGGTCGGGCTCCTCGGACTCCTCGTCCTCGTCGCCGTCCTTGTCCTCGCCGTCGTCATCGCCGTCGACGGGCGCGCCCTCGGCGACCATCTCCTCTTCGGCGAGCTCTTCGTCCGACTCCTCCGACTCCTCGGAGGGCTCGTCGTCCTTCGTCCCCGGCAGGGTGTCCGACATCCGGTAGGCGCGGAGGGTGTACCCCGAGTCCTTGCCCAGGTGAAGTTCCACCGGGTCGACCCCGGTCTCGTTCCAGAGCTTCTCGGTGTCGGCACCGCGCTCCGGCGCGTCAGATTCGGCCGCCATGTCGCGTCCCTCCCGTAAGTCGTCTAGCTGGGGAACAGCCTACGACGCAAGCGCGCGCCGCATCGCATCCGGTGTGCGCTTTTCTTTGTGGATAGCGACAGGGCCCTTTCCGTCGCTACGGAAAGGGCCCCGGATCGATCACTAGTACGCGCCCCCGGCGCCCGCGGCCATCCCGGCCGGGTGCCACACGGTCTTGTACTCGGTCCACTGCCGCAGCAGGTCGAGCGCCTTCCCGCTCTTCCCGGGGCGGCGCACGACCTTGAGGGTCTCGGCCGCGGCGGCCTCCAGGGAGGCGGCCAGCTCGGGGTCGGCTCCGGTGAGGTCGAGCCCGTTGACGTCGGCGTGGGACGCCAGGTGCGGCGCGACCTCGGCGGCCTTGCCGCTCAACAGGTTCACCACCCCGCCGGGCAGGTCGGAGGTCGCGAGCACTTCGCCGAAGCTCAACGCGGGCAAGGGCTTCGCCTCGCTGGCGAGCACTACCACGGTGTTCCCGGTCGCGATGGCGGGTGCAATCGCCTCGACGAGGCCCAGCAGCGGGTCGTCCTGCGGGGCGATCACCGCGACGACGCCGAGCGGTTCGGGGGTCGTGTGGTTGAAGTACGGCCCGGCCACTGGGTTCGCGCCGCCGAGGACGGAGGTGTACTTGTCGGTCCAGCCCGCGTAGTGGACGAGCCGGTCGATCGCGGCCTCGACGGTGCCGAGCGCGTCGTGCGGGTCGGCGCCGGTCGCATCCGCCAGCTCTTCCGCGAACTGCCCGGCGCGGCCTTCGAGCATCTCGGCGGCCCGGTACAGGATCTGCCCGCGCAGGTACGCGGTCTGCCCCGCCCACGGCCGCTGGGCCTTGCGCGCGGCGGCCACGGCGTCGCGGGCGTCCTTGCGGCTGGCGAGCGCGGCGTTCGCCAGCTCGGTCCCGTCGGGGCTGCTCACCGGGTAGCTCCTTCCGGACTCGGAGCGGGGGAACTTCCCGCCGACGTACAGCTTGTAGGTCTTCTTCACCCGCAGTCGCTCAGACATCGAGGTACGCCTCCAGTCCCTGGCGGCCGCCTTCGCGGCCGTATCCGGACTCCTTCAGGCCGCCGAAGGGGCTGGCGGCGTCGAACTGGTTGAACGTGTTGGCCCACACCACGCCCGCGCGCAGCCGCTCGGCGGCCCACAGGATCTTCGACCCCTTCTCGGTCCACACCCCTGCCGACAACCCGTACGGCGTGTTGTTGGCCTTGGCGATCGCCTCGTCAGGGGTGCGGAACGTGAGGACGCTGAGCACGGGCCCGAAGATCTCCTCCTGGGCGATCCGCATGGACTGCTGGACGCCGGTGAACACGGTGGGGCGGAACCAGAACCCGTTCTCGGGGAGGTCGCAGGCGGGCTGCCACACGTCGGCGCCCTCGCCGCGCCCAGCCTCGGTGAGGGCCGTGATGCGGGCGAGCTGCTCGGCGGAGTTGATCGCCCCGATGTCGGTGTTCTTGTCGAGCGGGTCGCCGACCCGCAACGTCGACACCCGCTCTTTGAGGCGCGCGAGCACGTCGTCGGCGACGGACTCCTGGACGAGGAGGCGCGACCCGGCGCAGCACACGTGGCCCTGGTTGAAGAAGATGCCGTTGACGATGCCCTCGACGGCCTGGTCGATGGGCGCATCGTCGAAGACGATGTTCGCGGCCTTGCCGCCCAGCTCCAGGGTGACCTTCTTCTTGGAGCCCGCGACGGCCTTCGCGATGGCGCGGCCCACGGCCGTGGAACCGGTGAAGGCGACTTTGTCCACAGGGCTGTTGACGACGGCCGCACCGGCGGCACCGGCGCCGGGGAGGATGTTGACGACGCCCGCGGGCAGGTCGGCCTCCTGGCACAGCTCGGCGAACATGAGGGCGGTCAGCGGCGTGGTCTCGGCGGGCTTGAGCACCACCGTGTTCCCGCACGCGAGCGCGGGCGCGATCTTCCACGCCAGCATGAGGAGCGGGAAGTTCCAGGGGATGACCTGGCCGACGACGCCCAAGGGCTTCGGGTCCGCGCCCAGCCCCGCGTAGGAGAGCTTGTCGGCCCATCCGGCGTGGTAGAAGAAGTGCTGCGCCGCCGTGGGCACGTCGAAGTCGCGGGTCTCCTTGATGGGCTTGCCGTTGTCGAGGGACTCGGCGACGGCGAACTCGCGGGCCCGCTCCTGGAGGAGCCGGGCGATGCGGAAGAGGTACTTGCCGCGCTCGGTGCCGCTCATGGGCCCCCACACGGTCTCCTGGGCGCGGCGGGCCGCGGCGACGGCGCGCGCGACGTCGGCTTCGCCCGCCTCGGCGACGGTGAAGAGGACTTCCTCGGTCGCGGGGTTGACGGACTTGAACACGTCCTGGCCGTCGACGAACTCGCCGTCGATGAAGAGCCCGTAGTGCTCTTTGATGTCGGGCCGCACCGACTCGGGCGCGGGGGCGTACTCGAACATGGCTAGTCCACCGTCACGTAGTCGGGGCCGGAGTAGTGGCCGGTCTTGAGCTTCTGGCGCTGCATGAGCAGGTCGTTGAGGAGGCTGGACGCGCCGAAGCGGAACCAGTGGTTCGAGAGCCAGTCGTCGCCGAGGACCTCGTTCACGGTGACGAGGTACTTGATCGCGTCCTTGGTGTTGCGGATGCCGCCCGCGGGCTTGACGCCGACCTGGATGCCGGTGGCGGCCCGGTAGTCGCGCACGGCCTGCATCATCAGCAGGGTCACGGGGAGGGTCGCGTTGACGCCCACTTTGCCCGTGGAGGTCTTGATGAAGTCGGCGCCCGCGTACATCGCGAGCCACGATGCCTGCCGCACCGCGTCGTAGGTGGCGAGCTCGCCGGTCTCCAGGATCACCTTGAGCCGGGCGTCGCCGCTGGCGGCCTTGACGGCCTTGATCTCGTGGAAGACCCGTTCGAGGTCCCCGGCGAGGAACGCGCCGCGGTTGATGACCATGTCGATCTCGTCGGCCCCGGCGCGCACCGCGGACTCGGTGTCGGCGAGGCGCACGTCGAGCGGGACCTGCCCGGCGGGGAAGCCTGTGGCGACCGAGGCGACGAGCACGCCGCTGCCCTGAAGCGCCTCCTTCGCGGTGGCGACCATCGACGGGTAGACGCAGACGGCGGCGGTGGCGGGCGCGTCGCCGTCGGGGCGCATCGCCTTCGCGGCGAGCGAGCGGACCTTGCCGGGGGTGTCGGCCCCTTCGAGGGTGGTGAGGTCGATCATGCTGATGGCGAGGTCGATGGCGTGCGCTTTCGACGTCGTCTTGACCGAGCGGGTGGAGAGCCCCGCCGCGCGCGCTTCGAGGCCGACCGCGTCGACGCCCGGGAGGGCGCGGACGAGGGACGCGGCCTCGGCGCCGCTCAGAATTGATCCCATGACCCGATCGTATCCGTCTCTCGGTGACGCTTGAACCAGACTGTGGTGACCAGCTCACATTAGCTCGCGGAGCTGGGCGTTAAGGTTATGAACCGTGGATGTCAAGATCGTCGAACACCCGCTCGCCGCCGCCAGGCTCACCGCCATGCGCGACGAGCGCTCGGACTCACCGCGGTTCCGGGCCGCCCTGCACGAGCTCACCATGATGCTCGTCTACGAGGCCACGCGCGGCGTGGCCGTCACCGAATACGGGATCAGGACGCCCGTGGCGGCCGCGACGGGCTACCGGCTGGGGAACCCGCCGGTCCTGGTCCCGGTGCTGCGCGCGGGGCTCGGCATGGCCGACGCCGCGCAGGCCATGATCCCCGACGCCTCCATGGGCTTCGTCGGCCTCGCCCGCGACGAGGAGACGCACGAGCCCTACGCCTACATGGAGTCCCTCCCCGACGACCTGGCCGGGCGCCACGTCATCGTCCTCGACCCCATGGTCGCCACCGGCGGCTCGCTCCTGCGCTGCTGCGAGATGATCGCCGCGCGCGGCTGCACCGACATCGACCTGGTCAGCGTGCTGTGCGCGCCCGACGGGATCGCGAAGCTCGAATCCTCCGGGATCGCCATGCGCATGACCACCGCCGCGGTGGACCCGGAGCTCAACGACAAGGCCTACATCGTCCCCGGCCTCGGCGACGCGGGCGACCGCCAGTTCGGCGCCTACCGCCGCTTCTGAGACACGAAAAAAGGGGGCCGCTCGCCGCGGCCCCCTTTTTTCGTGTCTTCTAGTGCGGCACGCCGAGGATTCCGGCGACTTCAGCGCGCAGGGCCTCGACGCCCGCGCGGGCGCGCTCGCGCGCCGCGGTCAGGTCGCCGCCGGTGTCCTCGCGGACCTCCAGGTACGCCTTGAGCTTCGGCTCGGTCCCGGACGGGCGGCACACGACGCGCGCGTTCGCCGTCGTCACCGTGACCACGTCCGCTTCGGGGAGCCGGTCGAGGTAGTCGGTCACCGGCTCGTCCAGCAGCGAAGCGGGCCTGTTGGCGCGCAGGCGCTTCATGCACGCGGCGATCTCGCTCAGGTCCTCGACGCGCACCGACAGCTGGCCGGTCTCGTACACGCCGAACTCCTCGGCGAGCTCGTCCAGGCGGTCCTGGAGCGTCGCGAACCGGGCCGCCTGCCCGGCGGCGATCTCGGCGACCACGAGCGACGCGGAGATGCCGTCCTTGTCGCGCAGGAACTCCGGCGCCACGCAGTACCCGAGGGCCTCCTCGAACGCGAACGCCAGGTCGGGGCTGGTGCGCGCCAGCCACTTGAAGCCCGTGAGGGTCTCCATGTACTTCAGCCCGCGCTTCTCGCACATGGCCTTGAGCTGCGTCGTGGACACGATCGTCGTCGCGTAGGTCCCCGTGCGGCCCTTGCGCATCCAGTGGTCGGCGAGGAGCACGCCCACCTCGTTGCCCGAGAGCTGGCGCCACCCGCCGTCGCCGGTGGGGACGGCGACCGAGCAGCGGTCGGCGTCCGGGTCGAGCGCGAGCGCCACGTCGGCGCCCTCCTCGGCCGCGAGGGCCTTGAGCAGGTCGATCGCGCCGGGCTCCTCCGGGTTCGGGAACGCCACGGTGGGGAAGTCCGCGTCGGGCTCGGCCTGCTCGGGCACGAGCGTCGGGGCCCGGAACCCGGCCCGCTCCATGGCCTTCACGAGCGTCGCGCCGCCGACGCCGTGCATCGGCGTCGCGACGGAGGCGAGGCGCTTGGGGTCGTCGGGGTCCACGACCGAGGCGATGGCGGCGAGGTACTCGTCCAGCACGGACCCGTCGAGGGTCTCGCCCTCGTCGCCGAGCGGGATCTCCGAGAGCGGTCCGAGGGCTTCGATAGCGGCCTCGATCTCGGTGTCTGCGGGCGGCACGATCTGCGCGCCCGCGCCGAGGTCACCGCCGAGCTCGCGGCCCAGGTACACCTTGTACCCGTTGTCCTGCGGCGGGTTGTGGCTCGCGGTCACCTGCACCGCGGCGGCGCCGTCCAGGTGCGTCACCGCGAACGCGGTCACCGGGGTCGGCAGCGGGCCGGGCATGAGCAGGGCCCGGCGGCCCGAGCCGGTGACGACGCGGGCGGTCTCGACGGCGAAGTCCCGGGACCCGTGGCGCGCGTCGTAGCCGATGACGACCGGGCCTTCGGCCCCCTTGGCGTCCAGCCAGTTGGAGAGCCCTGCGGCGGCGGCCCGGACGACGGCGAGGTTCATCCCGTTGGGGCCGGCGCGGAGCGGGCCGCGCAGGCCCGCCGTCCCGAACTTCAGGCGGCCCGAGAACCGGTCGGCCAGTTCGGCCGCGGTGCCCGGGAGGCCGTCGAGGAGCCGGTACAGCTCGTCGCGGCCGGCCTTGTCGGGGTCGTCGGTGATCCACTGGAGCGCTTCGGCGCGCAGGGCGTCGAGGTTCGCGTCGATGGCGGGCGCAGAGTCGGTCATGGGGAAATGGTCGCATATCCGCTGCCTGGGAGACCGGTGTTGCGGACGGTGTGGCCTCAGCCGGTAGCGAACGACGCCGCCGCGGTGTCGTACACCCCTCGTGATAGATCCCATGTATCCGCGTCGCCGGAGATGAAGATCCCGAACGTGGACCCGTCGCCCGCGTCGACCACGGCCCACACCGAGTGCCGCTCGGCGCCGACCTCGTCGAGGTTCGTCCCGGTGTACTCCAGGACCGAGCCGCTCAGTCCGCCGATCTCGGTGTCCTCCAACCGGACCTGCTCCAGGTCGGTCATCTCGGAGCCGAGGCCGTCGAAGTACTCCGAGAGGTAGCCCTCGGGGTCGCCCGCGCCGCGGTCGGACTGGGAGTAGAACCGCACCCACTGGGTGTCGTCCTCGGGGTTGAAGAACGACACGAAGTCGTCGCCGCTCTCCCCTTCGGACCAGTCCTTCGGGTACGCGACCGAGAAGCCGTCCCCCTCATAGGTGCTCGTCTCGAACGGGGCCGCGCCGTCGCTCTCGTCGGGGGACTCGCCCCCGTCCGACGGGGACTCCCCGCCGTCGGACGCGCCCTCGCTGGCACCGGGGTCCGCGCCGCCCTCGCCGCCGCCGTCGTCACCGGTGAGGAGCTTGTAAGCGCCCCAGCCGAGGACGAGCACGAGCATGATGCAGATCGCGATGACCGCGCCGGACTTCCACGGGTTGCCGCGCTCGGGTTCGGGCTCGACGTCGCGCACCCGCGGGCGCGGGCCCGTCGTCGCGGGCGGCCCCTCCTGGTACGCCTCGTTGCCGCGGTAGGGCGGCGACTGGTGGCCGGCGGGGCCCGCGAACTGCCCGGCGAGCAGCGTCTGGAGTTCATGGCGCACTTCGGGAAGCTGCATGCGCTGGTTCGGGTCCTTCGCGAGCATCCCGCCCAGCAGCGGCGTCAGCGGCCCGGCGTTGCGCGGGCTCTCCGGCGGCTCCTGCACGACCGCGCGCATCGTCGAGACCGCGTCGCCCCGGTCGAACGGCGGGCGCCCCTCGACGGCCGCGTACAGGGTCACGCCGAGGCTGAACACGTCCGAGGCGGGCTCGGCCGGGTGCCCAACGGCCCGCTCGGGCGCGATGTAGTGCGCCGAGCCGAGCACTTTCCCCGGGGTCGTGCCGCCCGAGACCTGGTGCAGCTGCGCCGCACCGAAATCGGAGAGCACGCAGCGCCCGTCGGTGGAGATGAGGACGTTCCCGGGCTTGACGTCGCGGTGGATGATCCCCGCGTCGTGCGCCGCCTGGAGCGCCCCCACGAGCGCGAGGCCGATCTTCGCCGCCACGCGCGGCTGGAGCGGCCCGTCCTGCGAGAGGATCTCGGCGAGGCTCCGCGACTGGAGCAGCTCCATGACGATCCACGGCAGGCCGCCGTGCTCGACGACGTCGAACACGCGGATCACCGACGGGTGCGACAGCCCCGCCGCGATCTGCGCCTCGCGCCGCGACCGGTCGATGAGCTGGACCCGCTCGTGCGGCGGGAGGTCCGGCGGCAGGAACACCTCTTTGAGGGCCACCTCGCGGCGCAGCACCGTGTCGGTCGCGCGCCACACGGACCCGTTGCCGCCCTTGCCGACCAGGTCTTCGAGCCGGTACCGGTCGCCCACCAGGTCGCCGGGCCGGGCCCGGTTCCCCGGGCCCCCGGGCCCGGGCGGGCGCTGGCCCTGCTCGGGGCCGACCGCGAAGCTCTGCCCGAGGTTCCCGTAGTTGCCGTACGAGGAGCTGTGCCGGTACGAGGAGTCGCCGTACGAGTCGCCGCCGTACGGGTCGCGGTTGTAGCCCTGCTGGCCCGAGGGGTACGGGTCCGATCCCGTGAAGCGTCCGCCGAAGGACGGATGCGGGTCGCGCCGCGGCTCCGATCCGTACGGATCGCCTTGCGGCGCTTGGGGTTCAGGGGGATACCGAGGGGACGGCACCGGGCCGGATCGGGGGTCCTCATAGGCGCCGGGACCACCGCGACCGTAGTCAGATGAGTACGTCATGCAACCACTCCTCGCGAGGGATCCCTCCTAGTCTGCCGCGTCCCGGCCACCGGTGCGGTACCGGGGATACACAAGTGATCCTCGGTCACGGCGGGACGCCGTCCCAGGTGCGCGAAGGCGCCGCCGGGAGGCGCGCTGCTTCCCGGAGGCGCGGTTCACCACCTAGGATGGCAGCCATGCAGTCGTCACCGCAAGGCCGAGACGGGATCGAGATCCGGCCCGTCTACGGTCCCGGCGACGCCGCGGAGGATCTGGCGGAGCGGCTCGGCGAACCCGGGTCCTTCCCCTACACGCGCGGCGTCCACCCGACCATGTACACGTCCCGCCCCTGGACCATGCGCCAGTACGCGGGCTTCGCCACGGCCGCCGAGTCGAACCGCCGCTACCGGGACCTCCTGGCCGCGGGCACCACCGGCCTGTCCGTCGCGTTCGACCTGCCCACCCAGATGGGCTACGACTCCGACGCCCCCGAGGCCGCCGGAGAGGTCGGCAAGGTCGGCGTCGCCGTCGACTCCCTCGCCGACATGCGGACCCTCTTCGCCGACATCCCGCTCGGCGAGGTCTCCACGTCGATGACGATCAACGCGCCCGCCGCCGTCCTCCTGCTGCTCTACCAGCTGGTCGCCGAGGAGCAGGGCGTCGACCCGGGCTCCTTGCGCGGCACGATCCAGAACGACATCCTCAAGGAGTACATCGCCCGCGGGACGTACATCTTCCCGCCCGCGCCGTCCCTGCGGCTCGTCGCCGACACGTTCGCGTACTGCGCCGCCGAGCTGCCGCAGTGGAACACCATCTCCATCTCCGGCTACCACATGGCCGAAGCCGGGGCCACTCCCGCGCAGGAGCTGGCGTTCACGCTCGCCGACGGCATCGAGTACGTCAACTGCGCCCTCGACGCCGGGCTCGACGTCGACGCGTTCGCGCCGCGCCTGTCCTTCTTCTTCGTCGCCCGCTCCACCCTCCTCACCGAGGTCGCGAAGTTCCGCGCCGCCCGCCGCATCTGGGCCCACGTCATGCGCGACCGCTTTCATGCGAAGGACCCCCGCTCGATGCGCCTGCGGTTCCACACCCAGACCGCCGGGGTCGAGCTCACCGCGCAGCAGCCCGAAGTCAACCTCGCGCGCGTCACCGTCCAGGCCATCGCCGCCGTGCTCGGCGGCACCCAGTCGCTCCACACCAACGCCTACGACGAGGCCATCGCGCTGCCCACCGACACCTCCGCGCGCCTTGCCCTGCGCACCCAGCAGGTCATCGCCGCCGAGACCGACCTGACCGCCACCGTCGACCCCTTCGCAGGGTCCTACGCCGTCGAGGCCCTCACCGACGAAGTCGAGGCCGAGGCCCTGCGCCTCATCGACGCGGTGTTCGCGCACGGCTCGGCCGTCGCCGCCATCGAGGAGGGCTTCCAGAAGGGCGAGATCGAGCGCAGCGCCTACGAGACGGCCAAGCGCATCGACTCGGGGGAGCAGACCGTCGTCGGCGTCAACAAATACGTCCTCAATGGGGACGAAGCGCCCTATTCACCGCTCAAAGTGGACCCCGCTATCGAAGCGGCGCAGGTCGAGCGCCTCGCCGCCCACCGCGCCGGACGCGACGCCGCCGAGCTGGAGGCCGCGCTCGCCGAGGTCACGGCCGCCGCCGCCGGGACCGCGAACGTGCTCTACCCGCTCAAGCGGGCGCTCAAGGCCGGGGCGACCGTGGGCGAGGTGTGCACGGCGCTCGCCGCCGAGTGGGGCCGCCACGTGCCCGCCGAGACCTGGTGAGCGGCGCCTAGCCAACGGATCGGCCCGGACCGGTGAACGCACACCGCGTCTGTCGCCGGAAACCTCTTGCGGGGAAAGACTCGACCGCGGACGCGTCATCGAACGGCGACGCGTCCACGGTCCGTTCAAAAGTCGGATCTCAGCCGTAACTTATCGGCTCGGCAAGCGTTATGCCTTATGACGGCAGGTTCGGCCCGCAGGGCCGTGACCGGCTGTCGCGCGGCCGTGACCCCGGGCTCGCCGTGATGCACCCGGACGCGGCCGCCGGGCGTCGCAAATCACGGCGCTAGCCGCAACGGAGTGCGATCGGATTAAGCTTGCCGGATCGCCTCCATTGGCTTTGATCCTCGAACGCGAATTGCGAGGCGCGAAGGAAATGTACACGCTCACTGCGGAGAAAGTCGTCGAGATGGGTACCGCCACGAAATCGAATGAGCCGCTGCCGAGTGCCGTCGCACCGGAGTCGTGTCTCGTGGTACCCGCCGCCTTGCCCTCGTTCGACACCGCAGCCGGGAGCGCTGTTTCCGGCACCACCGCTTCGGAGCAGGTCATGTCCACATCGCTGCCGGACTTCCTCGACGCCTGGCTCGCCGCCCACGCGGACGAGGTCGTCGCGGCCCGCCGCCACATCCACGCGAACCCGCGCCTGTCGCGCCAGGAGCACGACACGGCCGACTACGTGGCCGCGCGGCTCCTCGAAGCCGGGCTCCAGCCGCAGATCATCCCCGACGGCACGGGCCTGACCTGCGACATCGGCACCGGCGACCGGGTCATCGCGATCCGCGCCGACATGGACGCGCTGCCGATCCACGACCCGAAGCAGGTCCCGTACCGCTCGACGGTCGACGGCGTCTGCCACGCGTGCGGCCACGACGCGCACACCGCGATGCTTCTCGGCGTCGGCCGCGTCCTCCGCGAGCTGGAGGCCCGCGAGGGCCTGCCCGGGCGGTTCCGCCTGGTGTTCCAGCCGTCCGAGGAGCAGTTCCCGTCCGGTGCGCCCACGATGATCAAGTACGGGGCGCTCACCGACGTCGACGCGATCTTCGCGTTCCACTGCGACCCGCAGTTCCAGGCCGGGAAGATCGGCGTCCGCAACGGGCCGCTGACGGCCGCGTGCGACGTCATGGAGGTCCGCATGAAGGGCCGCGGCGGCCACACGTCCCGCCCGCACCTGACCACGGACCTCGTGAACGCCATCGGGCGCGTCGTCGTCGACGTCCCCGCGCTGGTGAACCGCCGCCTCGACCCGCGGCAGTCCGTCGCGATCGTCTTCGGCGCGGTGCAGGCCGGGGAGGCCGCGAACGCGATCCCGCAGGAGGCGCTCGCGCGCGCCACCGTGCGTGTCCACGGCCGCGAGACCTGGGACATGATCCCGGACCTGGTCCAGGAGATCACCCGTTCCGTCGCGCGGGCCTCGGGCGTCGAGTGCGAGATCGACTACCGCCGCGGCGTGCCGCCGGTCGTCAACGACCGCGCCGCCTCGGCGATGTTCGCGGGCGCCGCGGCCGCGGCGCTCGGCCCGGACGCGGTGGTCGAGGCCCCGATGTCCATGGGCGGCGAGGACTTCGCGTACTACCTGGAGCAGATCCCCGGCGCCATGGCGCGGCTCGGGGTCGGGCGGCCGGGGGAGCGGCTCGACATCCACCAGGGCAACTTCGACATCGACGAGGTCGCGCTCTCGCACGGTGTGCGCGTCATGGTCCACACGGTCCTCGCCGCGGCGCAGAGCCCGGCGTTCTAAGACGGCGGTGAAGAGGGGAGGCGCGCCGCGCCTCCCCTTTCGCGTGTTAATTCCGCGGTGGGGCGTTTGCGGAGGGCTTCGACGTAGTCCTGCGGGGCGCCCGCGGCTTCGGCGGCGCGGAGGATCTCGTCGAGGTACCACTGGGAGGGCAGGCCGCCCTCGAAGCCCTCGAAGACGTAGAGCCACACGGGGCGGTTCGCCTCCAGGGTCGCGGCCTGGGAGTGCATCTTGCGGTAGAGCTTCGAGTTGAAGCCCTCCAGCTCGTCGAGGACCTGGCGGTCGGCCGGGTCGAGGTCGTAGAGCGACACGAAGACCCGCTCGCCGGGCGCCTCGACGACGGTGGCGACCGCGGACTCCCAGCCGAGGTCGGCGCCGCCGAACGTCAGGCGCCAGCCCTCCAGCCAGCCCGTGCCGACCAGCGGCGACCGCGGGCAGGTCGCGCGCATGCGGGCAGGGTCGAGATTCGAGCCATACGCGGCATAGAGATGCACGACTCGAAGATACCCTTAAACCTGCCCGCACTGAAGCATCCCGAACACCGAAAGGCGCGCCCCGTGGCACGAGTAGCGATCATCGGCGGAGGCCCGGCCGGGTACGAGGCCGCCCTCGTGGCGGCCCAGCTCGGCGCCGACGTCACCCTCATCGAGGCCATGGGGGCCGGCGGGGCCTGCGTCCTCTCCGACTGCGTCCCCTCGAAGACCTTCATCGCGGCCTCCAACGTGCTCACCGAGATCCACGAATCCTCCGAGCTCGGCGTGGCGGCCAAAGAGGCCACCACCGACCCCGTCGCGGTGAACGGCCGGGTGCGCCGCCTCGCCACCCAGCAGTCCGCCGACATCGCGCAGAAGCTCGTCAACGCGGGTGTCAACATCGTCTACGGGCGCGGCGCCCTGCGCGTCGACAAGGGCTACAACTACGTCCACGAGCTCCACGTGGTCCCCCTCGAAGGCGAGCCGTACGACGCCGACGCCGACGTCGTCCTCATCGCCACCGGCGCCACCCCCCGCACCCTCACCTCCGCCCCCGTCGACGGCGAGCGCATCCTCACCTGGCGCCAGCTCTACGACCTCAAGGAACTCCCCGAGCACCTCATCGTCGTCGGCTCCGGCGTCACCGGCGCCGAGTTCGCCTCCGCGTACCTGTCCATGGGCTCCGCGGTCACCCTCATCTCCTCCCGCGACCGCGTCATGCCCCACGAGGACGCCGAGGCCGCCGAGACCGTCGGCCGCGTGTTCGTGCGCCGCGGCATGGACGTGCGCAACCACTCCCGCGCCGCCGCGGCCCGCCGCACCGACAACGGCGTCGAGGTCGAGCTCGACGACGGCACCGTCATCGAGGGCTCCCACGCGCTCATCTGCGTCGGCTCGATCCCCAACTCCGACAACCTGGGCCTGCACGCGTACGGGATCACCGTCGACGAGCGCGGGTTCATCCCCGTCGACAAGGTCTCCCGCACCAACGTGCCCGGCGTGTACGCCGCGGGCGACGTCACCGGCGTCCACGCGCTCGCCTCCGTCGCGGCCATGCAGGGCCGCATCGCGATCTGGCACGCGCTCGGCGAGGCCGTGCGCCCCATCAAGCTCGCCCACGTCGCCGCGAACGTGTTCACCGACCCGGAGCTGGCCTCCGTCGGCGTCACGCAGGCCGATGTGGACTCGGGGAAGGCGGACTGCCGCGGGGTGCTGCTGCCGTTCGCGTCGAACCCGCGCGCCAAGATGGTCGACCGGACCGAGGGCTTCGTGAAGCTGTTCGCGTGGAACTCGTCGGGGATCGTCGCGGGCGGCATCGTCGTCGGCTCGCGCGCCTCCGAGCTCATCACGCCGATCGCGCTCGCGGTGGAGCAGCGGCTCACCGTGGAGCAGGTCGCGCGGACGTTCACGATCTACCCGTCGCTGTCGGGCTCGGTCGCCGAGGCCGCCCGCCAGCTCATGGAGTTCTAGCGGCAGCAGACATGAAAAGGGCCCGCGCCGGGAAGGCGCGGGCCCCTCTTATTCCCGGTTCCCCTATTCGACGAAGGTCTCCACCCGCAGGTGACGGATCAGGTGGACGTCGGTATGGCGGCCCGTGGAGGAGGCGAACCCGATCTTGAACGTGTCGGGCGCCTCGAACGGCATGGTGGCCTCCAGGACCCGGGTCCAGCCGGCGCCGTCCATGAAGTCGATGTCGACGGTGACCTTCGGGTGCGCCCCGTCGGTGACCTTCAGCTTCACGACGCGCTTGGCGTCGGCGAGGGTCTCGGCGCGCAGGCTCTCTGGAAAGTCCGTCCCGTAGATGTCGCCGTAGGCGTACTCGCCGATTTTCTCGCTCGTGGCGGTCGTAGCGAGCAGGCAGTAGCCCTCCTTGCCGTTGCCGGGGCCGCGCAGCGCGACGTTGTCGGGCGCCCGGTTCCGGTCGACGCTCAGGTAGGACGGGGCCCGGTAGTCCTCGGGGCAGCCGCTGCCGCGGCCCTCGGTGTCGGCCGAGAAGTTGCCCCAGGCGTCGAGGCCGAGGCCCAGGTAGCCGCCGTCGACGCCGTCGAAGTTCTCGTTCTGCGCGTAGCCGAGGCTGCCGCCGAGGGCGCCGGGCTCGGTGAGGTCGGTGTCGCCGTCGACGAGGAAGAACGAGATGCCGTCGGCGCCGGTGCCGCCGTACTGGTACTGCGCGAACGTGACCTCGATGCCGCCCTTGTTCGGGAGCGCGTGGTTGTAGATCGCGGCGCCCTTGTCGTAGTCGCCGGTGTCGGTGAGCTGGAGGTAGCCGGGGGACTTGCCCGACTCGGGTACGGGGCCGACGTTCTGGTCGGCGCAGGAGTCGAACTCGTTGACGCCCTTGAGCTCGGTGGCGGCGGTCAGGCAGGCGTTGAGCGACAGCGCGTCGGTCGGGAGGTTGTCGCCCTTGCCGGTGAACGGGGCGCTCACCAGGAGTTTCTTGGCGAGTTCTTCCGCTCCCTGGGCCCCGGCGGCGGTCGCGGGGATCGCGGCGAGGGCGGCGGCGAGCAGCATCGAGCCCGCGCCGAGGATGGCCATGCGTTTCACAAGTGCTCCTTCGTTCCAGTCGCGCGACCTCGCTGTGACGGGTCGACTACAGAGCGAAGTTATATGAGAACGGTCCGCGAAGTGTGGATCTTCCCTCAATTGGGGACGGTCCACAGGGGTGCGGGACGGCCGGGCCGTCCCGCACCCGTCCGTCAGGCGTCCCTGCGGCGCATGGCGATCCAGCCGCCGACGAGCGCGGCCGCGGTCCACAGGACGAGGATCGCGATGCCCTCCCAGGGACCGTAGTCGCGGCCGAAGCGCTCGTCGCCGGGCACCGTCAAGTGCATGATGACCATGCCGACCTGGTCCGGCAGGTACTGGACCACCGGCTTGATCGCCGGGAGGTTCCCCAGCCCCTGCGAGGACAGGAACAGGACCGGCAGCAGCACCGACAGCGCGACCACGGTGCTGCGGAGCATGACCGCCACGGCCGCGGTGAACAGGCTCAGCAGCGTCAGGTGGATCCATCCGCCCAGGAGCGCCTGGATCGTCCACCACTCGGTCAGCGGTGCGGCCGCATCGCCGATGACGAGCCGGACCGCGGTGTACGAGGCGAGCTCCACGACCAGCGAGGCCGCGGCGAGGGTCAGGCCGACCGCGGTCATCTTCGCGGCGTAGAACCGGCCGCGCGAGGGCACCGCCGCGAGGGAGGTGCGGATCGTGCCGGTGGAGAACTCCGCGCCCACGGTCGCGACGGCGAACGTGACGAGCACGAGCTGCCCGGTGAGCAGCCCGAAGAAGACCGGGAGGACCGCGTCCTCCTTCGGGCCGCCGGACTCGAAGCCGCGGGCGATGAGCAGGCCCAGGCCGAGCGCGACGAACGCGAACAGGCCCAGGGTGATCGCGGTGGACCGCACGGAGCGGATCTTGACCCATTCGGCGGCAGTCGCCTGCGCGAAGCCGTTCATCGGGTGCCTCCCGCGCGGTACTGGACCGCGTCGCTCGTCAGGCGCATGAACGCCTCCTCCAGGTTCGATCCGGAGTGCGCGGCCACGAACTCCTCGGTGGACAGGTCGGCGAGCAGGCGCCCGCGGCCGATGACGACCAGGTGCGAGGCGGTCAGGGCCATCTCCGACATGAGGTGGCTGGAGACGAGGACCGTGCGGCCCTCGCCCGCGAGGCGCTTCGCGAGGGTGCGGATCCAGATGACGCCCTCGGGGTCGAGGCCGTTCACCGGCTCGTCGAGGATGAGCACCTCCGGGTCGCCGAGCAGGGCCGCGGCGATGCCGAGGCGCTGCTTCATGCCCAGGGAGTACGTGCGGGCGCGCTTGCCCGCGACCTCCGTCAATCCGGTCTGCTCCAGGACCTTCGCGACGCGGGCGCGCCCGAGCCCGTTGGTGCGGGCGATCCACGTCAGGTGCTCGCGGGCCGAGCGGCCCGGGTGCAGGTCGCCCGCCTCCAGGAGCGCGCCGACGACGGTGAGGGGCCGCTCCAGGGCGGCGTACGGGCGGCCGCCGACGCGTGCGGTCCCCTCGGTGGGCCGGTCCAGGCCCAGGATCATGCGGATGGTGGTGGACTTGCCCGCGCCGTTGGGTCCGAGGAAGCCGGTGACGCGGCCCGGCTCCACGGTGAAGGTGAGACCGTCGACGGCCGTGCCGCCGCGGTACCGCTTGGTCAGGTTGTGGACTTCGATCACGCGGCCAACGTACGGACGCCGAAGGGGGACAGGGGAGTCCCCGAACGTCGCTTCTCTGCGCGACGAAAGCGGACGGCCGGACCCGGCCGCGGGTGCGTACCCTGGCCGCATGAGAGGTCTCCTCGCGGCGGTCGCGGTCGTCCTGGTCGAGTTCGCGGTGTTCGCCATGATGCCGACCGGCCCCGTCCCCGCGGGCGTCCTCGCCCTGCTCGCCGCCGCGGTCGTCGTCGCGCTCTGGCAGCGGTACCGGCGTGCCGAGCGCGAGCAGGAGGCCGCGGTCAACCGCGAGCGGCTGCGCCTGGCCCGCGACATGCACGACCGCATCGGCCGCCGCCTCGGTCTCGCCGCGGTCCAGGCCGCGGCCCTCGAAGTCCGCGAGACCGACCCGGAGCGGCGCGCCGAGGCCCGCCGCGTCGGCGACTCGCTGCGCGGCGCCGTCGAGGACCTGCACGGCCTCGTGGCGGTCCTGCGCGGAGGTGAAGCAGCAGCGGAGGTCGACTTCGACCACGCCGCCGCCGCATCGCTGGCAGCCCGCTTCATCGAGGCCGGTGCGCAGGTCGAGTTGCGCCAGCGCGGCGAACCCGGCCCTTTCACCGCGGCCGGGTCCCGCGCGGCCTACGCGGTCCTGGAGGAGGGCCTCGCGAACGCCGCGAAGCACGCCCCCGGGACCCTCGCGGTCGCGACGGTGACGTGGGAGGAGGACGCCCTGCTCGTGACGGTGGAGAACCCGCTCCCGGACACGGCGTCCGAGACGTTCGCGGGCGGCCACGGCCTGACGGGCCTCCGTGAACGGGTCGACGCCGCCGGGGGCCTGCTCGACCACCGCGCCGAGGAGGGCCGGTTCCGGTTGAGCGCCATGCTGCCCCGCGTCCGGGAGCCGAAGGTGGCGCGGCGCGTCAAGGCCGCCGCGTTCGCGACGCTCGTGCTCCTGCTGGTGCTCGTGCCGCTCACGTCGGTTGCGGGGGTCCAGTGACCACTGTGCTCATCGCCGACGACGAACCGCTCGTGGTCGAAGGGGTCCGCACGGTCCTCGAAGCGGCCGGGTTCCGGGCCGTGGCCACCGCGCACGACGGCCGCGCCGCGATCGCCGCGGCCGAGCGGCACCGGCCCGACGTGGCGCTCCTCGACCTCCACATGCCCGGCCTCGGCGGCCTCGCGGTCGCCGAGCGCCTCGCCGCCGCCTCTCCGCTGACGCGGGCCCTGGTCCTCACCTCGTTCGGCGACCAGGCGAACGTGCTCGCCGCGGTCGAGCGCGGCGCGGCCGGGTTCGTGCTGAAGTCGTGCACTCCGGAGGAACTGGTGACCGCGGTCCGCGCGGTCGCCGCGGGGGAGGCGTACCTCTCGCCCGCGGTCACGCGCATGGTCCTGGGCCTGGTCGCGCCCGAATCGGCGCCGCGCCGCCGGGACGCCCTGGCCCGCGTCGACCGCCTCGCGGCCCGCGAGCGCGAGGTCCTCGACCTCCTCGCCGAGGGCCTCTCGAACGCCGAGATCGCCGCCCGCGCCCACATGAGCGAGGCCACGGTGAAGACCTACGTCAGCCGCGTCCTCGCGAAACTCGGCTGCGCCAACCGCGTCCAGGCGGCCCTCCTCGCGAGGGACGCCCGGAGCTGACTACCAGGAGCTGGGGACCGGGGCGCCTTCGGTGTAGCCGGCGGCGGACTGGACGCCGACGGCGGCGCGCTCGTGGAACTCCTCCAGGTTGGTGGCGCCCGCGTAGGTGGCGGCGGAGCGGATGCCCGCGACGATGGAGTCGAGGAGGTCCTCGACGCCGGGGCGCTGCGGGTCGAGGTACATGCGGCCGGTGGAGATGCCCTCCTCGAACAGGGCCTTGCGGGCCTGGTCGAAGGAGGTCTCGCCGGCGCTGCGGGCTTTGACGGCGCGGGCCGAGGCCATGCCGAAGGACTCCTTGTAGGGCTTGCCGTTCGCGTCGTAGTGCATGTCGCCGGGGGACTCGTGGGTCCCGGCGAACCAGGAGCCGATCATGACGTTCGAGGCGCCCGCGGCGAGCGCGAGGGCGACGTCGCGGGGGTGGCGGACCCCGCCGTCGGCCCACACGTGGCGGCCCATGCGGCGCGCGGTGGCGGCGCATTCGAGGACCGCGGAGAACTGGGGGCGGCCCACGCCGGTCATCATGCGGGTGGTGCACATGGCGCCGGGGCCGACGCCGACCTTGACGATGTCGGCGCCCGCGTTGATGAGGTCCATGGCGCCTTCGGCGGTGACGACGTTCCCGGCGGCGACCGGCAGGTGCGGGGCGGCGTCGCGCACGAGCTTGAGCGCGTCGAGCATCTTCTCCTGGTGGCCGTGCGCGGTGTCGACGACGATGGTGTCGGCGCCGGCCTCGACGAGGGCCGCGGCCTTGCCGGTGACGTCGCCGTTGATGCCGATGGCGACGGCGACGCGGAGCTTCCCGTCGGCGTCGGTGTTCGGCCGGTAGATGGTGTTGCGCAGGGCTCCGGCGCGGGTGATGACGCCGTGGAGGCGCCCGTCCGCGTCGAGCACGGGCGCGAGCTTCACGTTCGACTCTTCGAGGACCCGGAACGCCTCGGCCTCGCTGGTCCCGATCTGGAGGGTCACGAGCCGGTCGGACGCGACCTGCTCCAGCTGCGTGAACCGGTCGACGCCGCGGCAGTCGGCCTCGGTGACCACGCCGAGCGGGCGGCGCTCGGAGTCGGTGACGATGACCGCGCCGTGCGCGCGCTTCGGGAACAGCGCGATGGCCTCCGCGACCGTGGCGGTCGGCGGGAGGGTCAGGGCCGCGTCGCAGTCGAGGGGGCGGGACTTGACGCGGGCGATGACGTCGGCGACGACGTCGACGGGGATGTCCTGGGGGATCACGGCGAGCGCGCCGCGGCGGGCGAGCGTCTCGGCCATGCGCCGGCCCGAGACCGCGGTCATGTTCGCGGCGATGATCGGGATCGAGTTGCCGGTGCCGTCGTTCGTCGAGAGGTCGACGTCGAGGCGGGACGCCACGTTCGACCGGTTGGGGACCATGAACACGTCGGAGTAGGTGAGGTCGTGCTCGGGCTGGCGGTCGATGAAGCGCATGGCGAGGCCCCCTGTAGGGAGTGGTCGAGGTCCGGCGGCAGAGTAGCCGCCGCCGGGTACCCTAACCCGTTTTCGGTCGTGATCCGCAGTGCTTGTGGTGCTACGCACAGCACTGACCATTGTCCCCCGGGAAATGCCGGGTTGTAAGTCTTGCACCCGACAGATCGGTTACGCCTTCGCGGCGCGCTACTCGGAGATGCGGCAGATCGGGGCGCCCGCGGCGACGACGTCGCCGATGCCGATCTCCAGGCCGGAGACCGTCCCGGACTTGTGCGCCTCGATGGGCTGCTCCATCTTCATGGCCTCCAGGACCACGATCGTGTCGCCCTTGACCACGGACTGGCCCTCGGTCACGGCCACCTTCACGATGGTGCCCTGCATCGGCGAGGGCAGCGCGTCGCCGCCGATCGCGGGACCGCCGTCGGCCTGCTTCTTCGCGGCGCGCTTCTTCGGCTTGCTGGAGGCGACGGGGTTGAGCAGCCCGGCGGGGATCGACACTTCGAGGCGCTTGCCGCCGACCTCGACGACGAGGCTGGTGCGCTCCTCGGCCTCGCCGTTCCCGGCGCCGCCCGCGGCGTACGGCTCCAGCGTGTTGTCCCACTCGGTCTCGATCCAGCGGGTGTGGACCGTGAAGTCCTCGGCGAACGCCGGGTCCTCGACGACGAGGCGGTGGAACGGGAGCACCGTCGCGATGCCCTCGACCTCCATCTCGGCGAGGGCGCGCGCGGAGCGGCGCAGGGCCTCCTCGCGGGTGGCGCCGGTGACGATGACCTTCGCGAGCAGCGAGTCGAAGTTCCCGTCGATGACGGACCCCTCCTCGATGCCGGTGTCGACGCGCACGCCCGGCCCGGCCGGGAGGCGCAGCTTCGTGACGGCGCCGGGCGCGGGCAGGAACCCGCGGCCGGGGTCCTCGCCATTGATGCGGAACTCGATGGAGTGGCCGCGCGGCTCGGGGTCCTCCAGGAGCGGGACGGCCTCGCCGGAGGCGATGCGGAACTGCTCGCGCACCAGGTCGAGGCCGCTGGTCTCCTCGGAGACGGGGTGCTCGACCTGGAGGCGGGTGTTCACTTCGAGGAAGGAGATGGTGCCGTCGACGGCCACGAGGAACTCGACGGTGCCCGCCCCGTGGTACTCGGCCTCCTTGCAGATGGCCTTGGCGGCGTTGTGGATCACGGCGCGCTGGTCGTCGGTGAGGAACGGCGCGGGGGCCTCCTCGACGAGCTTCTGGTGGCGGCGCTGGAGGGAGCAGTCGCGGGTGCCCACGACGATGACGTTCCCGTGCGTGTCGGCGAGGACCTGCGCCTCGACGTGGCGGGGCCGGTCGAGGTAGCGCTCGACGAAGCACTCGCCGCGGCCGAACGCGGCCTCGGCCTCGCGGACCGCGGACTCGTACAGGTCGGGGATCTCCTCGCGGGTGCGCGCGACCTTGAGGCCGCGCCCGCCGCCGCCGAACGCGGCCTTGATCGCGACGGGCAGGCCGTGCTCGTCGGCGAACGCGAGGATCTCGGAGGCGTCCGAGACGGGGTCCTTGGTGCCGGGCACCAGCGGCACGTCCGCCTTCATGGCGAGGTGCCTGGCGGTGACCTTGTCGCCGAGGTCCCTGATGGACTGCGGGGTCGGGCCGATCCAGGTGAGCCCGGCGTCGATGACGGCCTGGGCGAACTCGGCGTTCTCCGAGAGGAACCCGTACCCGGGGTGCACGGCGTCGGCCTCGGACCGCTCCGCGATCCGCAGGAGCTTGTCGATCCGCAGGTAGGTGTCGGCGGCCGTGAGGCCGTCGAGGGCGAACGCCTCGTCGGCCAGGAGGGTGTGGGGGGCATCGCGGTCGCCGTCGGCGTAGACGGCGACGGACTCGAAGCCGGCGTCACGGCAGGCCCGGATGACTCTCACTGCGATCTCGCCGCGGTTGGCGATCAAAACCTTGCGCACGTCCCGCAGTGTAGTTGCCGGGTATCCGGGACCGGGGGCGCGCCGAGACGCAGGGCCCGGAAGAACCGGCACGAACCGGACTGTTTTTAGAGGGTCTCCATAAGACGGGTTGTGGATTTTTTAGCGTGATCTATTAAACGATCGTTCAGGGGTTTACTTTCCGATCCCCTCGCGCCACATCTGGACCTGCTCCACGAACCTGTCGCTCTGGATGGCCTCGCGCCAGTAGCGCGCCTGCTCCTCGTCGAGGTCCGAACCGATGTCGAGGTCCCCGGACTCGATGCGCGCGGCCGTGTTCTCGCACCACTCGGCGTCCACGGCCCACAGGTCGGCCTGGCGGCGGATCATCGCCCGCGCGTGTGCGGGCACGAACGCGTCCCCGTTGGCCTCCTTGAAGTCCGAGGTCGTCGCCGCGAGCACCTGGGTGACCAGCTCGACGCGCTCGTAGAGCGTCTCGGCCCGCTGCCGGAGCATCGCCACGTTCTCGGCGGGGCTGAGGACCTGCGCGAACGTCCACGCCGTGTGGAACGGGTCCTCTGAGGCCGAGACCTCCCACAGCTTCTCGCGCAGCGTCCGCTGGAAGTCGGTCTCGCCCTTCGCGGTGATCCGGTACGTCGTGCGCGCGGGGCGCGCGTCGACCGACTCGGTGCCGACGACCTCGATGCTCCCGTCGGCGGTGAGCCGCTTGAGCGCGTGGTAGATCGAGCCCGCGCCGACCTCCGACACCCCGGGCAGCCGCCAGGAGTCGAGCTCCCGGCGCACGAGGTAGCCGTGGACGGGGCCGAGCCACCTGACCAGGCCGAGGACAAGCAAGCGCGTGCTCCACATGCCGTCGATATTACTCCAGGCTTGACTATGGCGCTACGGACCCGGAATCCGAGTTGCGGGCGTCTCAGGGGTGTGGTTATAGTCAAACTTGAACAAGGAAACAGGTTCACAGAAACACCGTTCCATCGATCCGTCCACCCGTGAGGTACCCATGCTCATCGAGACCAAGGGGCTGAAGAAGACCTTCAAGTCCCGCGGCAAGGAGGTCGAGGCCGTGCGCGGCGTCGACCTCGCCGTGAAGGAAGGGGAGGTCTTCGGCCTCCTCGGCCCGAACGGCGCCGGCAAGACCACCACCATGCGGATGCTCTCGACCCTCATCGAGCCCACCGAGGGGCAGGCCGTCGTCTGCGGCCACGACCTCGCCCGCGAGGCCGGGAAGGTCCGCCGCGACATCGGCTACGTCGGCCAGGCCGGCGGCACCTGGGGCGAGGTGACCGCCCGCGAGGAACTCGTCATGCAGGGCCGCCTGTACGGCATGTCGAAGAAGCGCTCGCAGGTCCGCGCCGTCGAGGTCCTGGAGGCGTTCCAGCTCGGCGAGTACGCCGACCGCAACGTCAAGACCTACTCCGGCGGCCAGAAGCGCCGCCTCGACATCGCGCTCGGCATCATGCACGAGCCGAAGCTCCTGTTCCTCGACGAGCCGACCACGGGCCTCGACCCCCAGTCGCGCGCCCACATGTGGGACGAGGTGCGGGCCCTGCGCGAGCGCGGCACCGCGATCTTCCTGACCACGCACTACCTCGACGAGGCCGACGCCCTGTGCGACCGGCTCGCGATCATCGACCACGGCGAGATCGTCGCCGAGGGCACCCCGATCGCCCTCAAGAAGGAGGTCGCCGGGGACGTCGTCGCCGTCGGCGTCGCCGACCGCGCCGCCGAGGCCCACGACCTGTTCGCCGCCAAGGACTTCGTGCGCGAGGTCGAGACGGGCGAGGCCGACCCGGCCACCGGGATCGCGATCCTGCGCCTCTACGTCGACGACGGCGCCGCCGCGCTCCCCGAGCTGCTCCGCGCCCTCGACGGCGCCGACCTCTCCCCGGCCTCCATCGAGCTCCACCGGCCGAGCCTCGACGACGTCTTCCTGAAGCAGACCGGCCGGTCCCTGCGAGAGGAGAAGTAGCCGTGAAGGTCTTCCGCGACACCTGGCTCGTGTACTCCCGGGCCATGAAGCTCAACCTGAAGCAGCCGGTCTGGCTCATCGTCATGCTGGTCCAGCCGATCTACTTCCTGTTCCTGTTCGCCCCGCTCCTCGAACCCATGGACGGCATGCCCGGGTTCGAGAACGGCGCGATGGAGACGTTCGTGCCCGGCCTCATCATCATGATGGCGCTCTTCGGGTCCGCGTTCGTCGGCTTCGGCCTCATCGCCGAGCTGCGCCAGGGCGTCATCGAGCGCATGCGCGTCACCCCGGTCAGCCGCATCGCCCTCATGCTCGGGCGCACCCTGTCCACGGTGACCACCACGGTGTTCCAGTCGCTCGCGCTGGTGCTGCTGGCCGCCGCGACCGGGAAGCTCGACGTCTACTGGCCCGGCGTGGCCCTGATGCTGCTCATCGTCATGCTCACCGCGTTCATGCTCGCGGCCGTCTCCCTCGGCCTCGCGATCATCCTCAAGAGCGAGGACGCGATGGCGCCGACGATCAACACGCTCGTCCAGCCGATCATGCTCATCTCCGGCATCATGCTCCCGATGGTCATGGCCCCCGCCTGGCTCCAGAACGTCGCCGACTTCAACCCGTTCTACTACGCCGTCCAGGCCTCCCGCGAACTCTTCGCCGGCAACCTCGACTCCAGCTTCGTCTGGGAGGCGCCCGTCATCCTCGGCGCCCTCACCATCGTCCTCGTCTGGTGGGCGACCCGAAAGTTCGCCCGCGCCGTGGCATAGCACCAGGAAACCCGAAAGCCGGAGGGCCGGACGCGCTTCGCGCGTCCGGCCCTCCGGCGATCAGGTTCGGCTACTCGCCGAAGGTCTTGTAACCGCACTTGATCGGGGTGGTGTCACTGGCTCCATCCTGGAGACAGACCTTCATCCGGTAGGTGAAGCCGTTCAATACGTCGTTCTGGAATCCGACGTACGTCCCCGCACCGGTGTTGTTGTACGCCGACTCCTTGTCGGCCCATTTCGAACTTGAGATGATCCAGACCTGGAGGGTGCCCTCGATTCCGTGGCCGTCCTTGTACCAGTCGTAGACGCGGAACTTGTCGCCGTCGTCGATGTGCCACATGTCGCCGACGAGGATGTCCTGGTAGACGAGGTCGTAGACGGTGTCCGCGGCGTATGCGGGACTGGTGATGCCGGCGATCATCGCGATCCCCGCTGCGGCGGTGACAGCCGCTCTGGCGACCCACTTCTTGATCATCGTTGGTGCTCCTCGATTCATGGAACGGCGGTTCGGGGACCGGGAAGGGTCTCCGGGAACCGAATTCGAGGAACAGCCTTACAGAAACCGTTTAACCGCAAATAAATCGAGGTCGCGGCCGTGCCTGAAACCAGCTCTCAGCGTGCAAGGTGCACCAGCCTCGAAGCCATGCGCGCGATCCAGGACCAGGTCTCCCGGAAATGAAAAGACCGCCGCGCGTCAGCGCGGCGGTCGTCGGGTCCGAGCGGCTACAGCGTCTCGACGCCGTCGGCGCCTCGGAGGGCGCCCCGGGTGTCGAGGACCGGGACGCCTGCGGGGAGGGCGTCGGGCTGGTACTCGCCGTGGTTGGTGAGGAGGACGATGAGGTCGGCCTTGGCGGTGGCGAGGTCGGCGACGCGCTCGACCTCGTGGCCGCCGACGGTCCAGGTCGTCACGTGCGGGTCGTGGTACGCGACCTCGGCGCCCGCCTCGATGAGCTTGCGGCCCACCGGGGTCGCGGGGGACTCGCGCTGGTCGGCGATGTCGGGCTTGTAGGTGACGCCGAGGAGGAGGACCCGGGCGCGCGAGAGCGCGATGCCGTTGCCGTTGAGCTTCGCCATGGCCCGGTTGACCACGTACTCGGGCATCCGGTTGTTGATCTCCTGCGCCAGCTCCACGAACCGGAACGGGTACCCGAGGGTCCGCACCTTGTACGACAGGTAGTTCGGGTCGATCGGGATGCAGTGCCCGCCGACGCCCGGCCCCGGGTAGAACGCCTGGTAGCCGAACGGCTTGGTCTTCGCGAGGCCGATCGCGTCCCACAGGTCCACGCCGAGCTCGCGGCAGAACACCGCCATCTCGTTCACGAGCGCGATGTTGACGTGCCGGTAGGTGTTCTCCAGGAGCTTCGCCATCTCGGCCTCGCGCGGGCCCTTGGCCTCCACGATCGTGTCGATGAACCGCGAATACAGCGCCTTCGCCGCGGCGGTGCACTCGGGCGTGAGGCCGCCGACCACCTTGGGGGTGTTGACGATCCCGTACACCGGGTTGCCCGGGTCGACCCGCTCGGGGGAGAACGCGAGGCAGAAGTCCGCGCCGGGCTCCAGGCCCGACTCCTCCTTGAGGATCGGGGCCACGACCTCCTCGGTCGTGCCCGGGTAGGTGGTGGACTCCAGGACCACGAGCGCGCCGCGCCGCAGGTGCTGCCCGGCGGAGCGGGACGCGCCGATGACCGCGGCCAGGTCGGGGCCGCCCGCCTCGCCCAGCGGCGTGGGCACGCAGATGACGATCGCCTTGGCGCGCGACTGAACGGAGGCGTCGGTCGTCGCGGTGTAGCCCTGCCCGAGCATCACGGCCAGTTCGGCGTCGGCGATGTCGTCGATGTGGCTGGAGCCCGCGTTGAGCGCGTCGACCACGGTCTGCGAGCGGTCGAGGCCGACCACGGCCAGGCCCCGGGCGGCCGCGGCCTGCGCGAGGGGCAGGCCCACATAGCCCTGGCCGACCACGACCAGGTCGACGTCGAAGGCCGGCTCGTTCGGTGCCGCGTCGTTAACCACAGTGGAGTCCTTTGCGAATCGGCAGGGTGGGATCGAGAGGGTCAACCGAGATTAGCAACGGCAACGTCCACGGGTCCAACCAGGGCAAACGTCAATTCCCGTTGGCTATTCGTTCATTTATTCGTCACGTAATGTGCGCGAAATCGTCGTTCCGCGGATCTGTTCACCGATTGATAGACGAAAGTTCACCATTCCCCGAAGGCGTCCGCGGGCTCGCGGACCTGCGCGAACCGCTCCCAGAAATCTGCCGTTCACATGCGGTTTCACCCGGTGCGCGGCGTGACCGCGGCCCCATTCTCCGGCCGGTCCGAAGTGCCGCCTGGGGCTACGATCGGTGCATGCCCGCACTGAGCATTGTCATCCCCGTCTACGAGGCCGAGGCGTACCTCGCCGGGTGCCTCCGGACGATCACCGGCGGGGGCGACCGGCTCGAAGTGGTCGTCGTCGACGACTGCTCGCCCGACGGCTCCCGCGCCGTCGCCGAGGCCTTCGCCGCCGAGGACCCGCGCATCCGCGTCGTCGCGACCCCGCAGAACGCGGGCTCGGGCCCGGCCCGGAACTTCGGCCTCACGCAGGCGAAGGGCGACTACGTGTGGTTCGTCGACGGCGACGACGAGCTCAAGCCCGGCGCCGTCGAGCGCGTGCTCGCCGCCGTCGAGGCCCCCGAACGGCCCGACGTGGTCCTCGTGCAGCACGAGAAGGTCCGCGACACCGGCGTCGTCGAGATCGGCGAGCTCGCCGACCTCGCCGCGCACTGCCCCGCCGACCCGGCCTCGTTCACGCTCGCCGAGTGGCCGCAGATCGTCGACTACACGCACACCCCGTGGACGAAGGTCTCCCGCCGCGAGTTCCTCACCGGCATCGACCTCGGCTTCCCCGCGGGCTGGTACACCGACATCCCCTGGACGTACGGGCTGCTGCGCCGCGCCGAGCGGATCAGCGTCGTCACCGAATGCTGCTACCAGTGGCGCCAGCGCGCCGGGTCCTCGATCACGCGGACCCGCGACGACCGCCACTTCGACGTGTTCACCCAGTGGCAGCGCGTCTGGGACGACTTCGAGGGCGTCACCGACCAGGGCGTGCGCGTCGCCTTGTTCAACCACATGGTCTGGCACCTGCTCCTCGTCATCGGGAACACCGAGCGCGTCGACCCGAAGAAGCGCCGCGAGTTCTTCCGCCGCACCTCGGGGCTCTACCGCCGCTACCACCCCGGCCCTGACGCGTGGCACCCCGCCGAGGGCGTCACCGGCCTCAAGCAGCGGCTCCTCGCCGCCCGCGCCTACCTCGGGTACGAGGCCCTGCGCCAGGTGTACCGGCTCGCCCAGCGGCTCAAGCACACCGACGTGAGCGGCCGCGACTCAGCGGCCGAGCCCGCGCCTGACGGCCCGGCGCAGCGGACCGAGGCCGCGCTCCCGGCCCCCACCCGCGTCACCGGCCCCTGAAGCCGGGGCGAACGCCTCCACGAGGGGGCCTTCACTGATCTTCTCCGCACCCCAGACGTCTGCAATGGACACGTTGAGGTGCGCTGCGCGCGCCGCCGCCGCGGCGCGTTCCAAGCGCACGATTCCTTGGGGCAGTATGACTTCCAGCAGTCCAAGTCGGTGCTCGTTCGCATGGTCCACGAGGACCCTGACGGCCTCCGGGCCGGGCTCGGCGTCGGCGGGCACCTCGATGCGGTACGGCACGCGCCGGTCCGGTTCGAACGCCTCGGCGAAACGCACCCGCCCTTCGCCCTTGAACGCCTCCAACAGGTTCCGGGACGCGAAGTGCGGGTCGTCCAGGGGCGCATGGCGGCCGGTGTGCGGCTCGGGCCACTCGCCCGTGACGGTGACGCGCACGTCCCGCACCGAACCGCCCAGAATCGCGTCCACACAGGACTCAGTGCCGTCACCGGCCGCGACCGCGACGTCGGCGAGCGGCGTGTCCCAGGACCGGTTCGCCCTGGGCCGCTTCAAGTCCACCTCCGGGACCCGGTTCGCGATCCGGGGACGCCGGTACGCCTTCGCGAGGTCGCCGCGCGAAGCGATCTGCCGCGGGCCCAGGTGCCACGCCGAGGAGTCCTCGTCGGGCACGAACAGCGCGCCCGCCTGGTGCAGCCGGTACCCGAAGACCGTGTCCGAACCGAGCAGCACGTCCGCGTCCATCCCGCCAGAGGCGTCGAACATGGTGCGCGCCACCGAGAACGACGCGCCCACGAGCACCCGGAACGCCCGGTGGTCGGCTTCGCGCAGACCCGCGGTGGCGCCGATGATCTGCTCGATCCACTGCGGCTCGGCCCGGTCGTACAGCGACGCGGCCTTCCCGGCCCGCACCGCCTCGAACACGTCCACGGGATCGAGGTCCCCGGCCCGGTAGTCCACGAAGCGCTTGTGCCCCAGCACCGCCAGGTAGTCGGCGGCGTGGTGCCACCGCAGCTGCGACTCCACGTGGTCGTCGAAGACCAGCATGTCCGAGTCCAGGCGCAGCACCACATCGCCGTCCGACTGCGCCGCACCGGAGTTCGTGGCGTGCGCGGAGGCCCACCCGCCCGGCAGCGGCTTGACGATCCGCGTCGACTCGGGCCGCAGCTCCGGCAGGCGCAGCGGCGGCTCCGTGCCGTCGTCGACCACGACCGCTTCCACGAGCGACGACGGATACGACTGCGCCGCAAGGGAAGCGAGCGTGACGTCCAGTTTGTCCTGATGGCCGTGCGCGGGGATCACGATGCTCACGCTGAGCTTCGGCCGCCAGTCCGCGCCCGGCCGGTCGAGGGGGCCGTAGTCGTTGCGGCGCAGGACGGTCACTGCTGGCTCCTAGCGTTTGAGCATGGCGCGCAGGCGGGCGCGCTGGCGGGCGTTGAAGTACTTGCGGGCGAAGCGGCGCGCGATGTCCGCCGGGGGCGGGCTGAAGACGGTGCCCTCGGGTTCATCGGCGGCGAGGTCGTCGAAGGTGGTGACGCCCCAGATCCCGGCGACGACCTGGTCGAGGCCGGTGCCGCCGGTGATGTGGCGGGCGCGCGCGAACGCGGCGGTGCGCTCCAGGCGGGCGGGCGGGCCGCCGGGGAGCTCGGCGAGCACGAGGCCGGCGTCGACGCGCTCCATGAGGTGCAGCATCCGGCCGAGCCCTTTGGCGCGCATGGGGACCGGTTTGGGCAGCAGCAGCCGGTAGGGGACGGCCGGGTCGGCCTCGGGGGCCTGCTGGGTGATCCGCACGCGGGATTCGGCGTCGTACAGCTCCTCGATGAGGCGCAGCTGCGCGCCGTCCCCGGCGAGGATCGACGCGCGGTCCTGCGGGGCCGGGCCCTGGCCGGTGACCAGGGTGATCCGCACGTCCCCGTCGGGGCCGCCGAGGACGGGCGCGACGGCCGCGTCCACTTCGGCCGCGGTCGCGTCGGCGATGTCGACCACCATGTCCACCAAGGGGACCCGCCATGCGCGGGGCGCGGCGGTGCGGCGCCAGCCGTGCAGCGGCACGCGCTGCGCGATGTACGGGACGCGCTGCTGGCGGCCCTCGTCGCCGCGCTCCAGCATCTGCGGCATCCCCAGATGCCATGCGGAGGAACGGGTCTCGGGGACGAACACGGCCCCGGCCTGCGCGAGCCGGTACGCGAACTCGGTGTCCGAGCCCAGGCGCAGGTCGGTGTCGAGGCCGCCGACGGTCTTGAAGAAGTCGCGGTGCAGCGACCCGGTGGCGCCGATGAACACCCGGTAGTTCGTGGGGTGGTGCGCGGTCAGGCCGTCGGTGTCGGCGATGACCGTCTCGATCCAGTGCGAGGTCGAGTCCTCGATCGCGAACAGGGCCGCGCCCTCGCCGACGAGGACCTTCTCGTGGACCTGCTCGGGCGTCAGGCGCCCCGGCTCCCACGCGGTGAACCGCTTGTGGCCCAGCACGGCCAGGTAGTCGGCGGTGTGGTGCCAGCGCATCTGCTGCTCGACGTGGTCGCGGTAGGCGACCATGTCGGAGTCCAGGCGCAGGATCACCTGCCCGTCGGCGTGCGCGACGCCGGTGTTCACGCCGTGCGCCGAGCCCCACGAGTCGGGGGTGGTGGTGACCAGGCGGGTGTGCTCGGGGCGCAGCTCGGGGAGGCGCAGGGGCGGGGACGAGTTGTCGTCGACGACGACGACCTCGGTCAGCTCGGCCGGGTACGTCTGGGCGGCGAGGGCGGCCAGCGTGAGGTCCAGCTTCTCCTGCGCCCCGTAAGCTGGGATGACGACGCTCACCGCGAGACTCGGCTTCCAGGTGTCGCCTTGCGGCGGGTGGAGGGCCCTATAGTCGTTGCGGACGATGCGCGGGCGTTTCGGTGAGTCGCTCATTTCGCGCCCACGATATCCCGGCAGCGGCGGAGGACATTGACCGGCTTCCCAGTTCAACATCTGTTTACGCAGGTGAGGGGGACCGTTCGTTTTCAATTCAGCTTCGCGGCCTTTGAGTCCGCGAGGATCTCAGTCGAAAGCGACGCAGAGATGAACGGACGAGATGACTCCAGCTAGCGAGGACGCGCGCTACCCGGCCCGCCTGATCGACGACCAGCTCAGGCAGTCGAGGGCCCGCAGGCGCGGCTCGCTGGTGTCGACCGCGCTGCGGACCCGCTCGCCGGGCGGCAGGTACCTGCTCGCGGCGGCCGCGACCAGGTCGCTGACGCTGCATGAACTGCTCGCCGCGGCCCGCGAGGGACGCCGTGTGGACGCCGACCCCGAGGCCCTCGCGGACCTCGCCCGCGTCGTCGGCCTCCAGTTCGGGACCGCGGAAGACCGCGCGGACGCGCTCGCCCTGTTCGACCTGGCGCTGGAGCTGGGCGGCCCGAAGCGGATCGGCCCGCGCAGCGCCGCGGTCCACGCGCAGCTCGCGTACGCGGCGGGCGACGCCGAGGCGGTCCGGCGGCTGCTGCGCCGGTACCGGCACCTGCCCGCGCTGGAGCGCGACGCGCTCGTAGCGGACCTGGAGCACCCGGACGCGGGCGGCGACGAGCGCGCCTGGATCAAGCGCCTCGGGGCGCTGTGCGGGCACCCTGAACTCCGACTCGACCCCGACCGCTCGCTGCCGTGGTTCGACCGGCTCCGCGCCGAGGCCGCGCCCGGGAGCGTCGACGGTCCGAAGGTCTCGGTCGTCATGACCGCGTACCGGCCCGACCGGGCGCTGCTCACCGCCGTCGGATCACTGCTC
This sequence comes from Glycomyces artemisiae, assembly GCF_003002955.1. Classification (GTDB taxonomy): domain Bacteria; phylum Actinomycetota; class Actinomycetes; order Mycobacteriales; family Micromonosporaceae; genus Glycomyces; species Glycomyces artemisiae. The sequence continues at coordinate 114,455 of NZ_PVTJ01000004.1, read as the reverse complement.
GACGGCACGTGGGCGAACCTCGAAGTGCTCGTCGTCGACGACGCCTCCGGAGCCGAGTACGACCCGGTCCTGGACGCCGCCGCGGCCCTGGATGCGCGGGTCCGGGTGATCCGCAAGGACGTCAACGGCGGCACGTTCGCGGCCCGCAACACCGCCTTCGATGCAGCGTCAGGCGATTTCATCACCGGACTGGACTCCGACGACTGGGCCGCGCCCGGCCGCATCGCGCGCTCGATCGCCCCGCTCCTCGCCGACCCCGGGCTGCAACTCACGTACGGCGACGCGTTCCTGTGCAACGAGGACCTCACCGCGACCCGCCCCGGCCGGGTCCTCACCACCGCTTCGACGGCGTCGATGATGTTCCGCCGCAGCGCACTCGACCGCCTCGGCTACTACGACGAGATCCGCAAGGGCGCCGACACCGAACTCCTGCACCGCTTCTCGGCCGCCTACGGCGAGCACGCCGTCAAGCGCCTCAGGGCAACCGACACGATCATGCGCCAGGCGCCCGGGTCGCTGTCGCGCGAGGAGTTCGGGCCCGGCTGGAAGCACCCGTCCCGCCGCGCCTACCAGTCCTCCTATCCCTTGTGGCACAAGCAGATCGCCACTGGTGAGGCCGACCCGCGCCTGCCGCGCCGCCCCGAGCCGCGCCCGTTCTGGGCCCCGTACCACGCGGCCGTCGCCCGCGCCGAGCAGCGGCGGCGGCGCTTCGACGTCGTGTTCTGCCTCGACTGGCGGCCCTTCGGCGGCCCCCAGAAGTCCACCATCGAGGAGATCAAAGCGCTTCGGGCCGAAGGCATGTCGGTCGCGGTCATGCACCTCGAATCGTGGCGGCACATGACCACCGAGGACCGGCCCATGTGCGAGCCGATCCAGCGGATGGTCAACGACGGCACGGTCGACCAGGTCCTGGTCACCGACGACGTCGCCTGCGACCTCCTCGTGCTGCGCTACCCGCCGATCCTCCAGTTCCGCTCCGGCGAGCGCTCCAGCGTGCGCCCCGACCGGATGATCGTGCTCGCCAACCAGGCCCCGGCCGAGCGCGACGGCACCGACGTCCGCTACGACCCGGACGGCTGCCACGCCAACGCGACCGACATGTTCGGCACCGAGCCCCTGTGGGTCCCGCAGGGGCCGCAGGTCAGGGAGGCGCTGAGCGGGCTGACCGCGGGCCGCCTCGCCGAGTTCGACATGCCCGGCATCCTCGACACCGCCGACATCGCCCCCGCCCGCACCGGGTTCCGCTCCGTCCTGCCCGTGGTCGGGCGCCACTCCCGCGACGACCGCACCAAATGGCCGGCCGCGGAGGACCTGCCGCTCGTCTACCCGGGCGACGGCCGCTGGGACGTGCGCATCATGGGCGGCGTCAAGTCCATCCCGCAGATCACCGGCGAGCCCGTCCCGCCCGAGTGGACCTGCTACGGCTTCAACGAGACCGACGTGGACTCGTTCCTGTACCAGCTGGACTTCTGGATCTACTTCCCGCACCCGATGCAGTACGAGGCGTTCGGCCGCGCCGTCCTCGAAGCGCTCGCCGCCGGGTGCGTCGCCGTCCTCCCGCCGCGGTTCGAACCGGTCTTCGGCGACGCGGCCCTGTACTGCGAGCCCTCCGAAGTGGTCCCATTGGTGGACGGCCTGTACGCCGACCCCGAGCGGTACCTCGACCGCAGCGCCCTCGCCCAGCAGCGGGTGCGCGAGCGGTTCAGCCACGACTCCTACCGAAAGCTCGTGTCGGACCTGCTGGCCGACAGCCCCGTCCGAACCGCGTCAGCCTGACCGAGAGTGCGTCGATGAAGAAACTGCTCAAGGCCGTCCACCGCCGCCTCGGCCGGCCCTCGCCCGCCCGCGTCCTCGCCGTGCTCGCCGTCCTGGCCGCGGCGGGGCTCATGGCCGTCGCGCTGCTCGGGCCGCAGCGGCTCGTGTGGGCCGCGTCATTCGCGATGAGCCTCATCACCCTCGGCGGGCTGGCGCTGGTGTGGCGCGAGGCGAGGCAGGCCCGGCTCGAAGCCCGCGCGTCCGCCGAGCGCGCCGAAGTCACCTACCGCCGCATCCTCGCCGCGTTCGAGGTCGAGCGCCTCGCGGCCGAGCGCCGCCGGGCGGGGACCGACCGCGCTGCGTGACCTTCCGACCTGCGGGAGTACTCCTCCAGGGGCATGAGATTCCTCTCGGATCGGGCGAGGACCGGCCCCCGCGACCGGACGGTAGTATTGGCGCGCCGTGTAATTCACCTGTTCCGGGAGGGCCGCCCCCATGGAGGAGCCGATCATTCAGGCTCGTGACCTCGGGATCTGCTTTGCGAAAGGCAAGCAGAAGAAAGGCCGGGTCAAGGACCTGTTCGTGCGGCGCGCCGCCAACAAGCAGGGTGCCCAGCAGCAGGACTTCTGGCCGCTGCGCCACGTCAACTTCGACATCTTCCCCGGCGACGCCGTCGGCATCATCGGACGCAACGGCACCGGCAAGTCGACGCTGCTGCGCCTCATCACCGGGGTCCTCATCCCCGACGAGGGCTACGTGCGCCGCGAAGGCCGCGTCGCGCCCCTCATCGCCCTGTCCGCCGGGTTCTCCGGCGAGCTCACCGGCCGCGAGAACGTCAACCTGGTGGCCGCCCTCCACGGCATGACCACCAAGGAGATCAAGGCCAAGTTCGACGAGATCGTCGACTTCTCCGAGCTCGAAGACTTCATCGACACGCCCGTCAAGTACTACTCCTCGGGCATGAAGGTCCGCCTCGGCTTCGGCGTCATCACGCAGCTCCCGCACCCGATCCTCCTGGTCGACGAGGCCCTCGCCGTCGGCGACGCCGCGTTCAAGCGCAAGTGCCAGCAGGTCATCGCCGGGCTCCTCAAGGAGGGCCGGACCCTCGTGTTCGTGTCCCACTCCGAAGGCGACCTGAAGAAGTACTGCGAGCGCGGCATCTTCCTCGACGCAGGGACCCTGGAGACCGACGGCACGGTCGAAGAGGCCCTCGCCGCCTACAAGGAGGCCGAGGCCCGCGACGCCAAGGCCAAGGAGGAGCGCAAGGCCCGCCGCGCCGCCGCGGCGGCGAAGGCCGCCGAGCAGGCCGCCCCCGTCCCGGCCCTCGTACCGGGAGCGGGCGAGGCGTGAGCCGGGCCGTCATCCTGCCGGCCCCGGGCGGCTTCGCCGACATCGATGAGGACCGCACGGTCCTCGACCGGCTCATCGCGCAGATCCGCGAGGCCGGCTGCGACGACGTCACCGTCCTCACCAGGCCCGGCACGGACCGGCCCGTCAAAGCGACCCAGCTCCCGTCGGCGGACGCCGACGCCGACCTGGCCCACCTCGGGGAGATCGCGTTCTCCGGCGACGGGCCCCTGTTCGTCGCCTGCGCCGACCTCGTGGCCTCCCAGACGACCGTCGCCGCCGTCCTCTCCGACTCCTCGCGCCGCTCCGGGGTCCTCGTCGGCGCCGACGACCCGACCGCGGCCACCGTCCTCGTCGAGCGCGGCCTGGTCACCGGCCCCGGGCCCGGGCAGACCCGCCTCGGCGGCCTCGCGAAGGTCTCCGCGGCGCACCTCGCCCGCCTGGAGCGGCACTGGCCGCGCCAGGCCCGGGGGGACGCCTTCGAAGGCGTCCTCGCCGCGCTCCACGCCCGTGCCGTCCCCGTCAACGCCTACCGCACCTCGGGCCTGGAGCACCGCCAGGTCGCGACCGGCGAGGAGGCCCGCGAGGTCATCGCCGCGTTCGAGGCCGTCGACATGGACGCGTGGCGGCTCAAGAACGCCGTCAAGCACGACGACGACTTCTTCGCGACCTACGCCGTCTCGTCCTGGTCCCCGAAGCTCGTGAAGCTCTCGGCGCGCCTCGGCTGGACCCCGACGCCGATCACGTGGGTGTCGATCACGCTCGCGGTCGCCGCCGCCGGGATCTTCGCCACCGGCTGGTCCTGGTGGTATCTCGCGGCCGCGGCGCTCATGTACTTCAGCTTCGTCTTCGACTGCGTCGACGGCCAGCTGGCCCGGTACACCCAGAACTTCTCCTCGTTCGGCGGCTGGCTCGACATGATGGCCGACCGCTCGAAGGAGTTCCTCATCTACGCGGGCCTCGCCGCGGGCGCCGTCGCGGGCGGCGCCTCCGCCCCGGCCGCGTGGGGCCTCGCCATCGCCGCCATGGCGACCCAGACCGTCAGGCACACCGCCGACACCTGGTACGCCGTGCTCCTCGACACCGCCGTGGTCCGCCAGGCCCGCAAGCGCGAGTCGGCGCCGCCCTCGGGCCGCGCCGCGCACCTCGGCGAACGCCTCGGCTCCGCCTCCGAGCAGGTCATGGGCGCGCACCGCTCGGTCCTGTACTGGGCGAAGCGGACCATTGTGGCGCCCGTCGGCGAGCGGTGGCTGCTGCTCGCCGTCGCCGCCGTCGCGTTCGGGCCGCAGACCGCCATCGCGGCGCTCCTGTGCTGGCAGCTCCTCGCCCTCGGGTACACGACCGCGGGCCGCACGCTCCGGTCCCTCGCGGCCCGGACCGCGGCCCTGCGACGCCCCGACCGGTCCGCGCACCGCGACGACGGGCCGATCGCCCGCCTCGCCCCGCGCGCCCGCTTCGGCGGCGACATGACGCCGTTCGCCGCGACCGCCGCCGCCGTCCTCGCCGCCGGTGCCGCCGTGCTCGCCGCGGCCCTCGGGACGCCCCCGTGGGTCCCGTTCGGGCTCGCCGCGCTCGCGCTGGTCCTGGCCGGGTCGGTGGCCCGCACCGACCACGAGGGCATCCTCGACTGGTACATCCCGGCCGGGCTGCGCGCCGTCGAGCTCGGCGCGATCTGCTCCGCCGGGATCGCCGCCGAGGTCGCCTGGCCGGTCCTGTACCTGCTGCTCACCGTGATCGCCCTGTACTTCTACGACCTCGCCGCGGGCCTCGACAAGGCCGCCTCGCCGGTGGCCCGCCGGGACCTCGGCCTCGGCTGGCCCGTGCGCAGCCTCATCGCGCTCGTCGCCGCGGCCGTCGCCGTCGCGACCGGGCCTGTAGTGGCCACAGTGGTCTACGGAGTGCTCGCGGTGTACGTCGCGTCGGTGTTCGTCGGCGCGGTCGTGGCCGGGACGGTCCGCGCCTCGCGCGCCGCGGCCGCCTGAGGCGAACCCGCTTCCGCCCGCACCTCATTGACTTCCAAGCGAACTCGTTCGGCGTACATGTCCGTACGGGCGGGCGGCGCTCGCTTTGCGCGACTAAGGTGTACGTGTGCGCAAGTGTGGGCTCCGGCGTCTGGTGCTCGTCGCGTCCGTGATCGGGGCGGTGGGCGTGCTCTCCCTGCCCTGGTACGGCGCCGGAACCGGACCCGAAGGCGAATCCATATCCCATGTGGACTGGGTGAACGCCGACGAGACCAACCCGTGGCCGCCCGGCACCGACCTCACCGAGAGCCCCAGCTACGACGGCGACGGCACCGCAGACGGCGATGACGACGGCACCGACGGTGACGGGGAGCCCGGCGGCGACGGCCCCACAGGCGAGGCGGGCGAGCCCGGCTCGGGCCCCGTGGACGGCGGCTCCGGCGACGCGAAGGACGGCGGCCTCCTCGGCCTCTCGTTCCCCGTGCAGGCCGGCATGAGCGTCGGCCTCCTCGCGCTCGCGTTCCTGGCGCTGCTGCCGGGCCGCAGGATGCCCGCGGACCTCCGCTGAGCTACAGCGCCGAGTACGTGTAGCCGCGCCGCTCGAACTCGGCGAGGATCGATTCGAGGGCCCCGCACATGTCCTTCTGGTTCGACGCGCCGTCGTGCAGCAGGATGATCGCGCCGGGCTTCGAGGCGTCGAGCACGCGGGTCTTGATCTGCGACTCGGTCGTCGCGTTGTCCCAGTCCGAGGGGTCCACGGCCCAGTGCAGCGACTCCATGCCCATGTCGGCGGCCACGCCGATGGCCCGCTCGGTCCACTGGCCGCCCGGGTGGCGGAAGTACTCGATGGTCGCGCCGGGCGCGGCCTTCGTGATGGCGTCGTTGGTGCGCTGGAGGTTCGCGCGGATCTCCTCATCGCTCCACGTGCCGAGGTCGAACTCGTGGTACCAGGAGTGGTTGCACAGCGTGTGGCCCTCGCGCACGATGTCGGCGACGAGCTCGGGGTAGGCCTCCGCGTAGGCGCCGATGAGGCAGAACGTGGCCTTGATGCCGCGCTCGCGGAGCATGTCGAGGACCTTCGGCGTCCACTCGGGGGACGGCCCGTCGTCGAAGGTGAGGGCGACCGAGTCGTCGCCGGTGTGGTTGCGGGTCCCCAGGGGCCCGTCGTACGTGTTCGACGCGGGCTCGGCGGCCGGAGCCGAGGAGGGCGCGCCGGGGGCCTCGGAGGACGGCGACGGCGAGGCGCTCGTCTCGGCCGGGTCCTCGGCGGCGGTCGTCTCGGAGGCCGGATCGGAGTCGTCCGCGGTGTCGGGGGACTCCCCGTCGTCCTCGGCGGGGGACGAGGGGGCCTCGCTGCCGGTAGGCTCGGTCGCGGTCAGGGTCCCCGCGGGCGGCGCGTCGCCCTCGGGCCACATCCAGGCGAGCAGGAGCAGCGCGAGCAGCGCTGCCGCGATGCCGAACTTGTGGCGTCCCATGCGGAGATTGTAGGCGTCCCGGGCCATCTGTCCGATGATTCGAGGAGTGGCGATGCGACTGGTCGTGGGAATGACGGGCGCGACGGGCGCGGTGTTCGGGGTGCGCCTGCTCGAAGCGCTCCGCGCGACCGGCACGGTCGAGACGCACTTGGTGATGAGCCGCTGGGCGCGCACCACGCTGCGGCTGGAGACCGGCTACGAGCCCGCCGACGTCGCGGCGCTCGCGGACTTCACATGGGGCCCCGCGGAGCAGGCCGCGCCGATCTCCTCGGGGTCATTCCGCACCGACGGCATGGTCATCGCGCCGTGCTCGATGAAGACCGTCGCGGCGGTGCGCACCGGCTACACGGAGGGGCTCATCGGGCGGGCCGCCGACGTGACGCTGAAGGAGCGGCGCCGCCTCGTGCTCCTCGCGCGCGAGTCGCCGCTCTCGGAGATCCACCTGGAGAACCTGCTCGCGCTCTCGCGGATGGGCGCGGTCGTGCTCCCGCCGGTCCCCGCGTTCTACAACCGGCCCGAGACGATCGACGACATCGTGGACCACGTGGTGGCCCGCACCCTCGACCAGTTCGGGCTCGACTACGCCAAGGCGCGGCGCTGGGACGGCTTGGGCGACAATGGTTCCAATGCACCCTTGGACGACGATGCCCCCTTGGGGGACGAGGAGTAGCCGGTGGACACCCTGATGTGGGAGGCCAAGGCCGCCGAGGGCCGCGGCGCGGAACTGCTGCGCTGGGTCCTCGACGAGGGCGTGCGCGCGATCGCCGACCCCGCGGTCCGCACCGAGGTGTTCGTCGCGGGCGACCGCGTCGTCGTGATCGCGGTCGCCGACGACCCCCCGCGCCGCCTCCCGGACCCGCCGGAGGAGCTCATCGCGCGGGCCCCGCACGCGTGGCCGTTCACGCGGGTGAACATCGCGACCTAGCGGCCGATGCCCTGGTATGTCCAGCCGTGCTTGCGCCACTGCTCCGGGTCGTAGGCGTTCATGCCGTCGAGGAGGCGGCGCTCGGCGACCTGGCGGCCCAGGGCCTCGGGGTCGAGGGTGCGGAACTCCTCCCACGGGACCATCGCGCACACCACGTCGGCGCCCGCCACGGCCTCGGCGAGGGTCTTCACGAACGACAGCTCCGGCGCGAACGCCTTCGCGTTCTCCAGGCCCTCCGGGTCGTAGACCACGACGTCGGCGCGCGCCGCGCGCAGGCGGCGGGCGATATCGAGGGCGGGGGAGTCGCGGATGTCGTCGGTGTCGGGCTTGAACGTCGCGCCCAGGTAGGCGATGCGCACGCCCGACAGGTCCGGCCCGTTCGGGCCCGGCGTGCGCCCCACGAGGTTCGCCACGGACCGCACGGTGTGCGCGCGGCGGCGGGTGTTCACGGCGTCGACCTCGTCGAGGAACCGGAACGACTCGCCCACGCCGAGCTCGCCCGCGCGCGCCGAGAGCGCCCGGATGTCCTTCGGCAGGCAGCCGCCGCCGAAGCCGATGCCGGCGCGCAGGAACTTGTTGCCGATGCGCTGGTCGTAGCCGATGGCCTTCGCCAGGTCGGCGACGTCGCCGCCGGTGACCTCGCACAGGTCGGCCATCGCGTTGATGAAGGAGATCTTGGTCGACAGGAACGCGTTCGCCGCGACCTTCACCAGCTCCGCGGTCGCGAGGTCGGTCTCGACGACCGGCACTTCGCGGTCCTCGACCGCGGCGAGCTCCAGGAGGCCGCGGTGGACGTCCTTGAGCAGGTCGGAGGCCCACTCGGACTGGGCGGCGTAGACGATCCGGTTGGGGCGCAGCACGTCGTGCATCGCGTTCGACTCCTGGAGGAACTCCGGGCTCCACCCGACCTCGACGCCCAGGCCCTCGGGGGCGTGGCGGTCGACGAGCTCCTGGACCCACTGCGCGGTGCCCACGGGCACGGTCGACTTGCCGACGATGAGGACCTTGCGCGTCAGGTGCTGCGCGAGGTCGACCACCGAGGACTCGATGTAGGACAGGTCCGCGCGGTGCTCGCCCTTGAGCTGGGGGGTGCCGACGCAGATGAAGTGGACGTCGGCGAAGTCGGCGACGGCCTTGATGTCCGTGGTGAACCGCAGCCGCCCCGTGTCGAGGTTCTTCTTCAGCAGCTCGGGCAGGCCCGGCTCGTGGATCGGGAGGACTCCGGAGGCCAGGGCCTCGATCTTCGGGGAGTCGACGTCGTACCCGATCACCTCGTAGCCCAGTTCCGCGAAGCAGATCGCGTAGGTCGCCCCGAGGTAGCCGCAGCCCAGGAAGGAGATGCGGGGACGGGTCGTCGGGTTCTGCGAGGGGGTCTGGTTCGCGTTGGCCATCAGATGCGTGCCCTGTCTGTAGATCGGTGCAGTGCTGGTCGGTGCGGGTCCGGGGTGCTGCGGCGCCCGTACACATGATCCCGCATCGCGCGGCGACCTCGAATTGTACGTGAACGTCCCTATGGCCTGCGCCATCGTATATTCAGCTCCACGCTTGAACTTCCGATGACGTTGCGGGGAAGCCGCGGATAATTCACGGTGTCGGCCGTCACCGGTCGGACGGTCCATGGGCTACACTCGGCGGGTATTACCGACGAGTAACAATTACGCAGGGACACTGCGCAGAGACACTGCCGGGAGCCATCGATGTCCACCGGGTTCAGCCCCTATCAGCTGCCAGAAGAGTACGACGACATCCGCGCCGCGACCCGCTCGGTCTGCGACGCCGGGGTCGCCCCGCACGCCGCCGAGGCCGACGAGACCGCGACGTTCCCCGAGCAGTCCTACGAGGCCCTCAAGTCCGCCGACCTCCACGCCCCGCACATCCCCGCCGAGTACGGCGGCGCGGGCATCGACGCGCTCGGCACCGCCATCGTCATCGAAGAGGTCGCCCGCGCGTGCGCGTCCTCCTCGCTCATCCCGGCGGTCAACAAGCTCGGGTCCCTCCCGGTCCTCCTCGACGGCTCCGAAGACCTCAAGCGCCGCTACCTGCCGCCCGTCGCGGCCGGGGACGCGATGTTCTCCTACTGCCTCTCCGAGCCCGAGGCGGGCTCCGACGCCGCCTCGATGACGACCCGGGCCGTCAAGGACGGCGACGGGTGGGTCCTCGACGGCGTCAAGCGCTGGATCACCAACGCGGGCGTCAGCGAGTACTACACGGTCTTCGCCGTCACCGAGCCCGGCAAGGGCCCCAAGGGGATCTCCGCGTTCGTGGTCGAGAAGAACGACGCGGGCGTCTCCTTCGGCAAGCCCGAGAAGAAGCTCGGCATCAAGGGCTCCCCGACCGCGGAGGTCTACTTCGACGGCGTGCGCCTGCCCGCCGACCGGCTCATCGGCCAAGAGGGCCAGGGGTTCTCGCTCGCCATGCGCACCCTCGACCACACCCGCGTCACCATCGCCGCGCAGGCCCTCGGCATCGCCCAGGGCGCCCTCGACGCCGCCACCGCCTACGCCGCCGAGCGCGAGCAGTTCGGCAAGCCGATCGCCGCGTTCCAGGGCGTCCAGTTCCTCCTCGCCGACGCCGCCATGAAGATCAGCGCCGCAAGGGAGCTCACCTACGCCGCCGCCGCCCGCTCCGAGCGCAGCGACGCCGACCTCACCTACTTCGGCGCCGCCGCCAAGTGCTTCGCCTCCGACGCCGCCATGCAGATCACCACCGACATGGTCCAGGTCCTCGGCGGCTACGGCTACACCCGCGACTTCCCCCTGGAGCGCATGATGCGCGACGCCAAGATCACCCAGATCTACGAGGGCACCAACCAGGTCCAGCGCATCGTCATCGCCCGGGAGCTCCAGCGCGGCAACGCGTTCTAGCGGTACGACAGCAAGGAGGCGGGCCCCGTGCGGGGCCCGCCTCCTTTTTATCGTTCGGCGGGTCAGCCGTGGAACAGGGCGTCGAACTGCTGCTTGCCTTCCGCGCGCAGCCAGGTGTCGAGGTCCATGAGCGACGGGTGCAGCTCGCGCAGTGCGGGGATGTCGGCCTGCCAGCCGCCCCGGTTGTTGGCGAACTCGTAGCCGGCCCGGGCGTCCGGGTCCGGCCCGGTGAGGGCCTCCAGCGGGATGGCGCGGTAGGCGACGGCGACTCCGGTGGCGCGGCTGATCGCGTCGACGACCTGCGGGAGCGTCATCTCGTCCCCGGCGATTTCGAGCGCCTGGCCGAGGTACCGGTCCGGGTCGGCGAACGCCAGGGCCGCGAACGCGCCGATGTCGGTGGCGGCGATGAGCTGGACGGGCACCTCCGGTTTGACGACGTCGGTCAGGACGCCGTCGCGCACCCCCATGGCCGCATTGGACTGGTTCTCCATGAACCGGACGGGGCGCAGGATCGTGTGGGGCAGGCCCAGCGCGCGGATGCGGTGCTCGATCTGCCACTTGCTCTCCCAGCGGCGGATGCCGGGGGAGCGGTCGACTCCGGCGACCGAGGTGTAGACGAGGTGGCGGACCCCGGCGTCGTGCGCCGCCTCGACCACGTTCAGGCCCATCCGGACCTCGTCCTCGACGGTGAAGCCGGGCGGGGTGCCGGGGTAGCCCATGGTGGGCTGCACGCTGAAGACCCCGTGCGCGCCTTGGATCGCCGCATCGAGGGAGGCCCGGTCGTCCATGTCGCCCGGGACGACCTCGGCGCCTGCTGCTTCCAGCGCCTGAGCGCCGGTGCCGGCCGGGTCGCGGACGAGCGCCCGCACCCGCCATCCGGCCGCCAGGAGCTGCCGGGCGGCGGCGCTGCCTTGCGTGCCGGTGGCTCCGGTGACCAGCACGGTGGGATTCCTTGTCGTCATGGCGGCCTCCTGTGGGCGCATCAAATGGGGGATTTCCCCGGTTTCCGCTTGCTAATATATGGGGAGAGTCCCCAGTTTGTCAAGAGAGGACGCCATGACCACACCGCCGCCGCGGCCCGCGCTCCGGGCCGACGCACGCCGCAACGCCGAACGACTGGTCAGTGCCGCTCGCGAGGTCTTCGCCGAGCGGGGCGTCGACGTCCCGATGGACGACATCGCCCGTGCCGCAGGGGTCGGCAACGCGACCCTCTACCGCCGCTTCCCGACCCGGCGGGCGCTGCTCCAGGCCGTCCACCGCGACGAGATCGATGCGCTGCACGCGCGGTCGCAAGAGCTGCTCGCCGCACCGTCCCCGGACGAGGGGCTGGCGACCTGGCTGCGGGAGCTCGCCATGCAGGGGAGCACGTCGCGCAGCCTGGCCACGGCGCTGATGAACGCGCTGAAGGACGAGGGCGCCGACGTCTCCTGGTGCCGCGAGACGATGCACGCAGCCGCGGCGGCCCTGCTCGACCGGGCCCAGCGGGCCGGGTCGGTCCGCGGCGACATCACCGCGGGCCAGGTCCTCAAACTCGTCAACGCCGTCGCCTTCGCCACCGAAGGCGGGCCCGACGCGCAGCGGCAGGCGGATCGACTCCTGACCGTGGTGATGGACGGCCTGCGCTCCAGGGATTGAGCGCGATCCGGGCCGGAGTGTTCTAGGCTCCGGCTTCGATGCGTTCGGCGCGCTGCTCGGGGAGTTCGGGGGCGGGGCGCTTGCGGGGACCGGTGAGGGCGACGGCCCAGACGGCGGCGAGGGCGAGGTAGGCGGCGGCGACGAGCGGCCAGGGGAGGGCGAGGCCCGCGACGAGGGCGCGGAGGTGGAGGGCGACGGCGAGCATGCCGATCGTGGCCGTGAGCTTCGCGGGCGGGATGCGGCCGGTGAGCCACGCGGCGAAGGGGGCCGCGACGGCGCCGCCGAGCGCGAGGCCCTCGGCGAGGGGCATGCCGACGGCGAGGGACTGCGGGGCGAAGATCCAGAAGCCGAGGAGCGCGGCCGCGGCGGCGGAGGTCTGGCCGACCGCGGCCGAGCCGACCGCGCGGCGCGGTTCGAGACGCGAGACGGCGAGGAGGACGGGCACCGTGACCGGGCCCCAGCCGCCGGAGACCGCTCCGGCGAAGCCGCCGACGAGGCCCGCGGGGAGCGTGAAGCCGGTCCGGGCCGGACCGAGGGGGACCCGGCCGTGGTAGCCGCGCCAGGCGAGGACCGCGCCGACCGCGATCAGGGCGGCGCTGGCGACGGGGGTGGCGCCGTCGAGTCCGGCGAGGGACGCCAGCGCCCAGGCCCCGGCGAAGCCGCCGACAGCGCCGGCGGCGGCGAGGCGGATCGCGGTGGGCCAGTGGACGTTCCCGAAGCGGGTGTGCGCGGCCGCGGCCATGACGCCGGAGACCAGGGAGGCGGAGGCGAGCGCGGCGGCGGCCACGACGGGCGCGAGGCCGATCCCGGTGAGCATCGCGGCCGCGACGGTGCCGAAGCCCATGCCCAGGGCGCCGTCGACAAGCTGGGCGACGAGGCCCGCCGCCGCGGCGGAGGCGACGGCGATCGAGACGGGCACGTGCGGCTCCCTCCGGTTCGGACGGCACCAGGATAGAACGGCGCCGCGAGTGCTCCCGCGGGCGTCCGGCGGGGCCGGCGCGGGCGTCCCCGCACGCCTCCGACATGCCGGATCAGAGGCGCCCGCCACCCGGTGAGGGGCCGGATGCGCTGGGCGAGACCAGGGTCATAGCGTGGGGGAACGGTCCTGGTTACGCTCGCGTAGCCCCTACCGGCAACCAGCCTGCGCGACACACAGGCTTTCGAGCAATGCAGAGGAGCATTCGATGGGTAAGAAGGTCACGGTCGTCGGCGCCGGTTTCTACGGCTCCACCACCGCCCAGCGCCTGGCCGAGTACGACGTCTTCGACGAGGTCGTCCTGACCGACATCGTCGAGGGCAAGCCCGAGGGCATCGCCCTGGACATGAACCAGTCCCGCACCATCGAGGGCTTCGAGACCAAGGTCGTCGGGGCCACGACCGACAACGACGGCAACGGCTACGAGAAGACCGCCGGGTCCGACGTCATCGTCATCACCGCGGGCCTCCCGCGCAAGCCCGGCATGAGCCGCATGGACCTCCTCGAAGTGAACGCCCGCATCGTCCGCGGCGTCACCGAGAACCTCGTCAAGCACTCCCCGAACGCCGTCATCATCGTCGTCTCGAACCCGCTCGACGAGATGACCGCCCTCGCGCAGCTCGCCTCCGGCTTCCCCAAGCACCGGGTCCTGGGCCAGGCGGGCATGCTCGACACCGCCCGCTTCACGAACTTCGTGGCCGAGGAGCTCCAGGTCCCCGTCAAGTCGGTGACGACCCTGACGCTCGGCTCGCACGGCGACACCATGGTGCCCGTCCCCTCGCAGTCGTCGGTCGACGGCAAGCCGCTCGCCGAGCTCCTCCCGGCCGACAAGGTCGAGGAGCTGGTGACCAAGACCCGCAACGGCGGCGCCGAGATCGTGGCGCTGCTCAAGACCGGCTCGGCGTACTACGCGCCGTCGGCCGCGGCCGCCCGCATGGCGAAGGCCGTCGCCGAGGACTCCGGCGCGGTCATGCCCGTGTGCGCGTGGGTCGACGGCGAGTACGGGATCTCCGGCGTCTACCTGGGCGTCAACGCGAAGATCGGCGCCGAGGGCGTCAAGGAGGTCGTCGAGACCCCCCTCCACGACGATGAGCTGGCGAACCTCAAGGAGGCCGCCGAGGCCGTCCGCGCCAAGCAGGCCGACGTCGCCGAGCTCTAGAGCAGGGTTCACGAGGGGCGCCCGCGGTTCGCGGGCGCCCCTCGTGTCGTTCCGCGTCCGCGAACGGGGCGTTCGGATACCGGGCCGGGCCCTGATCGGGCGTCGCTAGGCTTACGCCCGTGACGGGCATCAGGCAGCGCATCGGTCGTATCGCCCCAGGCGACTGGGAGCCGTTCGTCGTGCGGCGACCGGCCTCGTGGTGGCCCGAGGTCCTCCTGGCGATCGCGTTCACGGCGTGCACGGTGCTGGCGTCGTTCCACAGCCCGCTGATCGACCTCGACATCTGGATCCGCGACTTCTCCGACGCGCACCGGCCCCCGTGGTTCGACTGGTTCCTGGTGCAGACGAACAAGCTCGGCCAGGGCGGGTTCCTCTCCGGGCTCGCACTCGGCATCGCCGCGATCATCGGTTACTTCAAGCAGACCGTGCGACCCGTGGTCGCGTTCTTCGGCGCATACGTGCTCACCGCGCTGGTGCTGGTCCTCAAGCTCGCGTTCCCGCGGATCTACCCGCACTGGCCGCGCCCCGAGCCGGGCCCGTTCGCGAACGCGGCGCAGTCGCTCCTGTACTGGCCCGACCGGTCCGAGCTCGGCGAGATCGGCGACACCGCGGTCGGCGCGTACCCGTCGGGGCACGTGGTGAACACGCTCATCTGGTACGGGCTGCTCGTCATGCTCACCGGCGCGGTCCTCAAGACCTGGCAGCGGCGGCTCCTGCTCTCCGCGCCCGTCGCCATCGTGTTCTTCTCCACGACCTACCTCGGGTTCCACTGGCTCACCGACTCGATCGCGGGGCTGTTCATGGGGATGGTGCTCATCAGGGTCATGCAGCGCGTCCACTGGACGACGATCCCGCTGCCGCTCTGGCTCGAACCCGAACGGCGATATCGCCGCCCCTGACCGGTAACCGGTGCGCGGTATCGTCTCGGCATGCCCACTCCGCCGCGAGCGCAGCCGCCCCTCCAGCGCCGTCTCGGCCTTCCTTCAGCGATCGCGATCGGCCTCGCCTCGATGCTCGGCGCCGGCGTCTTCACCGTCTGGGCGCCCGCCGCCCGGGCCGCCGGGTCCGGCCCCGGACTCCTTGCGGCCCTGGCCATCGCCGCGTTCATCGCCTACTGCAACGCCCGCTCCTCGGCCCGCCTCGCGGCGCTGCACCCGCAGTCCGGCGGGGCGTACGTGTACGGGACGGTGCGCCTCCACCCGGCCGCCGGGTTCGCCGCGGGCTGGGGGTTCCTGGTCGGCAAGACCGCCTCCGGCGCCGCGATGGCGCTGACGCTCGGCGCGTACCTGCTCCCGGGCCATCCGCGGGCGCTCGCGGCGGCCGCGGTCGTCGCGTTCTGCGCCGTGAACCTGCTGGGCGTCAAGCGGACCGCGCTCGCGTCGGCCGTGTTCGCGGGGATCACCGTCGCGGTCCTCGCGATCGTCGTGGCCGCCGGGCTCACCGGGCCCGTCGCGGCCCGGCCGCTGGGGGACACGCACCCGTGGGGCGTGCTCACCGCCGCGGGGTTCGTGTTCTTCGCGTTCGCCGGGTACGCGCGCATCGCGACCCTCGGCGAGGAGGTGTCGAGGCCCGAGAAGACCATCCCGCGGGCCGTCGCGATCACCTTGGGCGCCACCGTGCTCGTGTACGCGGCCGTCGCGGTGACCGCGCTGAGCGTGCTCGGCGCCGGGACGCTCGCCGAGTCGACCGCGCCCCTCGCCGACCTCGCGGCCGCCGCCGCGCCCGCCGTGAAGCCCCTCGTGGCCGTCGGCGCGGGGATCGCGACCGCGGGCGTGCTCCTGAGCCTCCTGGCGGGGATCGGGCGGACGGCGCTGGCGATGGCCCGCGACGGGCGCCTGCCGGGGCCGCTGACGGCGGTCTCGGAGCGGTTCGGGGTCCCGTGGGCGGCCGAGGTCGCCGCGAGCGCGGTCGTCCTCGTCATGGTGTCCACGATGGATCTCGCGGGGGCGATCGGGTTCTCGGGGTTCTGCGTGCTGATCTACTACGCGGTCGCGAACGCTTCGGCGGTCACGCTGGACGCCCGGGCCCCGCTGCCGTGGATGGGGCTCGCCGGGTGCCTGCTCGTGGCCGCGAGCCTGCCCATGGCCGCGGTGCTCGGAGGCCTCGCGGTGTTCGCTGCGGGGGCCGTCTGGTTCTGGATTACCGAAAGGCGCAGCGCTGCTTAACGTGCGGCGCGCCTCGCGTCCCGGGCCGCCCGCAGCCGCCGCACGACCGCGGGCTGCTCGGCGGCGGCCTCCGGGTGGTCGATGAGGCGCGCGAGCTGCTGGTAGTACCGCTCGGGGGTGAGCTCCAGCTCGTCGGCGATGGCCTGCGTCTTCGCGCCCGAGGCGCGCCACCAGCGCGCCTCGAACTCCAGGATGCGGGTCTCGGTGCCGGAGAGCTTCGACTCGGCCTCGAAGCGCTGCGGGGCCGCCTGCCGCGGCGGCTCCTGGGCCCTCGCCTCCCGGGCCGGGGCGTCGCGCAGGGGCCGCTGGGGCGCGGGCCCCCCGTCGTCCTCCTGGCGGGCGCGGGTGCTTCTGGCGGTGGGGCGTTGACCGGGAGGCATGGGGCGGCTCCTTGCTCGGTTTACTCGATCCAGTCGATGAGGTCGGCGACCGAATCCTTGACGTGGTTGGGCCGGAACGGGTAGCGCTCGACCTCTTCCATAGTGTCAGTGACCCCCGACAGAACGAGGACCGTTTCGAGGCCCGCTTCGAGGCCCGACAGCACGTCGGTGTCCATGCGGTCGCCGATCATCACGGTCGACTCCGAGTGGGCCCCGATGCGGCGCAAGGCGTTGCGCATCATCAACGGGTTCGGCTTCCCCACGAAGTACGGCTCCGAACCCGTCGCCGCAGTGATCATCGCCGCAACCGCGCCGCACGCCGGGAGGATGCCCTCCAGCGACGGGCCCGTCGTGTCCGGGTTGGTGCAGATGAACCGCGACCCGCCCTTGATGAGCCGCGCGGCCGTCGTGATCGCCCCGAAGTCGTACCGGCGGGTCTCGCCCAGGACCACGTAGTCCGGGCGGTAGTCGGTGAGCACGAACCCGATCTCGTGCAGCGCCGTCGTCAGGCCCGCCTCGCCGATGACGTACGCCGAGCCCTTCGGGCGCTGCGAGTGCAGGAAGTCCGCCGTCGCCATCGCCGAGGTGTAGATGTTCTCCGCCGGGACCGAGAGTCCCGAGTTCTTCAGGCGCGCATGGAGGTCGCGCGGCGTGTAGATCGAGTTGTTGGTGAGGACGAGGAACGCCTTCCCCGCCTCCTGAAGCTTCTCGATGAGCTTGTTCGCTCCGGGAACGGGCACCCCCTCGTGGACGAGCACGCCGTCCATGTCCGAGAGCCAGCTGTCGAAGGGTCCAGGTGTAGTCATGGTCAACATCTTGCCATCGCATCGGCCGAACGGCGAGGTGCGGACGTAAAGTGGTGGCCGTGGAGACGGCATTGACAGCCGCGCTCGTCATCGCCGCAGGCGCCATGGCGGGTGCACTCGGCTACTGGACCATCCGAACCGCGAGGAACAAATGAGCGAGCGCGAAGTACCGGCGGAGTTCGCCTCGACCTTCGAGAAGGTCGAGCCCTACCCGTTCGAGGAGACCGACGACCTCCGGCAGGGACCGAGCCTGCACGACGACCTGCTGCCGCTCCTCCCGCTCGTGGGCCGCTGGCGCGGCCGCGGCCAGGGCGGCTACCCCGGGACCGAGGACTTCCTGTACGCCCAGGAGGTCGCGTTCCTCCACGACGGCCGCCCGTTCCTGCGCTACCACTCCCGCTCCTGGATCGTCGACCCCGACGGCAAGCCCGTCCGGCCCGCCGCCCAGGAGACCGGCTGGTGGCGCGTCGTCAAGGGCGAGGACCCGAGGAAGCCCGAGGTCGAAGTGCTCCTCGCGCACCCGACCGGCGTCCTCGACCTCTACTACGGGCACGTCGACGGCACGCGCATCGAGATCGCCACCGACGCCGTCGTCCGCAGCCCGCAGGCCAAGGAGGTCACCGCGGGCAAGCGCCTCTACGGCATCGTCGAAGGCGCCCTCATGTACGCCCAGGAGATGGCCGCCGAAGGCCACCCCATGAGCCCCCACCTGAGCGCCAGCCTCAACCGCGTCGCCGGGTAGGACCGCTAGAAGTCGCCGGGCCAGAGGTCGTCTTCCGGCTTCACCGGCTTGTCGGAGAAGGACTTCGCGGTGACCGGGCCGTCGGCGGCCTTGAGGACCCTGCCGAGGAGCGTGAGGGCCCCGGGCTTGCTCAGGGGCTCGTTGCCGTTGCCGCACTTGGGGGACTGGATGCAGGAGGGGCAGCCGGAGGTGCACTCGCACCCGGCGATGGCCTCGCGGGTGGCGCCGAGCCAGTCGGTCCACTTGCGGAACGCCTGCTCGGCGAAGCCCGCACCGCCCGGGTGGCCGTCGTAGACGAACACCGTGGGCAGCTCGGTGTCCATGTGCGCGGGCGTCGACAGGCCCCCGATGTCCCACCGGTCGCACGTCGCGATCAACGGCAGCAGCCCGATCGACGCGTGCTCGGCGGCGTGGAGCGACCCCGCGAGGTCCTTCAGCCCGTCGAGGGACTCCGGGTCCACCGTCCACCACACCGCCACCGTGCGCAGCGTCTGCGGCGGCAGGTCGAGCTGCTGCGTGTCGATCACCTCCCCGGAAGGGAGGCGGCGGCGCTGGTAGGAGATGACGCACGACGTCACCTCCACCTCGCCGAGGCTCAGCGTCACGTCGCCCATCTCCAGGCGCTCGCGCTCCGCGAGGATCTCCAGGTGCGTGATCTCCTGCGCGCTCGTCGTCCACGGCGGCTTCGCCGCGTGCACCAGCGCCAGGCCCTCCTCCAGGTCGAGGTCGTCCACGAGGTACGACTCGCCCTGGTGGAGATAGAGGGCCCCGCGGTGGACGAGCCGATGCGAGGCGGCCGCGTCGATCGTGCCGATGAGCCGGCCCGTGCTCGTCTCCGCGATGTCGACGCCCATCGGCCCCGACCCGCGCAGCGTCACCTCCGGGCGCTCCGAGCCGATCCAGTAGTACCGGCCCCCGGCGCGCCTGCGCAGCAGCTTCTGCTCGCACAGCTCCTCGGCCACGGCCTTGCTTCCGGGGATCGACGCGAGGTCGGACTCCTTGAGCGGCAGCTCCTCCGCGGCCAGGCACAGGTGCCCGGCGAGCACGTACGGGTTCGACGGGTCGCACACCGACGCCTCCACCGGCCGGTCGAAGATCGCCTCCGGATGGTGCACCAGGAACGTGTCGAGCGGGTCGTCCTTCGCGAGCATCACCGCGAGCGCCTCGGTGTCGCCGCGGCCCGCGCGTCCGATCTGCTGCCAGAACGACGCGAGCCGCCCGGGGTACCCGCACAGGAGCACCGCGTCGAGGCCCGTCACGTCGATGCCCAGCTCCAGGGCGTTCGTCGTCGCCACCCCGAGCAGGCGCCCCTCGCGCAGGTCCGCCTCCAGGTCCCGGCGGTGCTCGCGCAGGTACCCGGCCCGGTACGCCGCGATGCGGCCCGCCGCGGGGTCGGCGCCGAGCCGCGACTTCGCTTCGGCCGCAACGATCTCCGCACCCCGCCGGGACGGCACGAACGCGAGCGTGCGCACCCCGCGCCGCACCAGCTGCGCGAGCATCCGCGCGGTCTCCGACAGCGTCGACGCCTGCTGCGGCTCGCCTTCGACCTCGTACGTCACCGGCTCCCACAGGGCCACGGTCGCCCCCGGCGACGGCGAGGAGTCGACGGTGACGGCCGTGGCGGGCCGTCCGGTGAGGACCGACAGCGACGCCGCCGGGTCGGCCGCGGTCGCGCTGGCGGCGATGACGACCGGGCTCGCGCCGTAGTGCTCGGCGAGGCGCAGCAGCCGCCGCAGCGTCAGCGCCACGTGCGCGCCGAAGACGCCGCGGTAGACATGGCACTCGTCGACGACGACGTACTTGAGGTCCTTGAGGAGCGAGCGCCACATGCGGTGGCGGGGGAGCAGCGAGTGGTGGAGCAGGTCGGGGTTGGACAGGACCAGGTTCGCGAACCGCTGCGCCCACTGGCGGTGCTCGAACGGCGTGTCGCCGTCGACGATCGCGGGGATGAGCCCGGGGACCTCGAACTCGGCGACGGCCCGCGCCTGGTCCGCCGCGAGGGCCTTCGTCGGGGCGAGGTAGAGGGTGCGGCCGGGCCCGTCGGCGGCGGCCTCGGTGAGCAGCGGCAGCAGGTACGCGAGGGACTTCCCGGAGGCCGTGCCCGTGGCGATGACGGTGTCGCGGCCCTCGAACGCGTGCGTGGCGGCCTCGGCCTGGTGCGGCCACGGCAGCGTGATCCCGGTGTCCTCCAACGCTTTGCGGACGGTGTCGGGCACCCACTCGGGCCACTGGGCGCGCACGGACGCCCGAGCGGGGAGCTTCCGGAGGTGCACGACGCCGCCGTCCTCGGAGTCGAGGGCGGCGATGAGCTGGTCGGCGGACATCCTGCAATGATGCCGCAACCGGCCGACACCGCACCCCGGGCGACAGTGCCCGCCCGCATATCGGTCATACGCTCCCGGCTCATGTCCACTCGGAACGCAGTACGCTTATGGGCCAAGACACACTCCAGCCAGCTAGGAGAGACGGCGTGAGGGGAACTTCAGGCGACGGGGCGCCCGAGCCCGAACTGGGGCTGAGCCTTTCGACCGTCGGCGACTACGCGGTCATCAGCGTCACCGGCGAGATCGACATGTACACCGCGCCGCAGCTGCGCGAGGCCGTCCGCCAGCTCTCCTCCGAGGGGCGCATGCGGGTCGCCATCGACCTGACCCCCACCGAGTTCTGCGACTCCACCGGCCTGGGCGTCCTCATCGGCGCCCGCCGCCGCCTCTCCGACGCCGGGGGCAGCCTCGTCGTCGTGTGCGCCAACCCCCGCATCCGCAAGCTCCTCGACCTCACCGGCCTGGACAAGGTCCTCGACGTGAGGGAAGCGGTGCCCGGCGAGTGAACGGCTCCAGGCACGACCGCACCGGTGGAAGGCGGCCGGAGCCCGCGACGGTCAGGTTCGCCTTCACCCCCGCCGCCGCCTACGTGCGCGCCGCGAGGCTCGTCGCCGCCGACGTCGCCGCCCGCTCCGGTGTCGCCACCGGGCTCCTCGACGAGGTCCGCCAGGCCGTCGGCGAGGCGTGCACGCGCGCGGTCCTGCGGCACCGCGACCGCGGACTGCGCGACCTCGTGCGCGTAGAGTTTTCGATCGGTGATCGTTTTGTAGCGAAAATCACCGACAACGCGCAGGATTTGCGCGCGCGCTCCGGCGACCGGGTCGGTGCGGGCACCGTCGGCGGCGATGCGCGAGCGAACGATCACGACGCGCTCGAAGAGGACACCCTGTCCGAGGAGATCACCCTCATCGTCCTCGGCGGACTGGTCGAAGACCTGGTGGTGACCGGTCCCGACGCCGACGGGGGCACCACCGTCAGCATGTCCTGGCCCCTCCCCGGGTCCGCTTCGGCGACCGACCACTGAGGCCTCGCACACCCTCCCGGGGCGGCGTGACCGAACCCACTCCGAAAGCCCTCATCTCGTTACACTCCGCACGTTAAGTCAGCCGCGTCACGCGGCGACGGCCGCCCGCTTCCCCGGAGCGGCCCCCTACGTGTCTGCGAAGGAGCGCGCCCTGCCTGCGCTGCTTCTTTTCTATGGAGGAACTACATGCATACGTTGCTCGCCAACGGCGACGAGAGCGTAGGCGCGCTGGAAGGCGCGAACCTCAGCCTCGTCGTGCTCGCGGCCGTGCTGGCGCTCATCGCGCTCGGCGGCGCCGCGGCGCTCGTCAAGAGCATCCTGAAGGCCGGGACCGGCACCGACAAGATGCGCGAGATCTCCGGGGCCGTCCAGGAGGGCGCCTCGGCCTACCTCAACCGCCAGTTCAAGGCGCTGGGGATCTTCGTCGTCATCGCCGTGGTCCTGCTCTTCCTGCTCCCGGCCGAAGGCGGCACGGACGTCCGCATCGGACGGAGCGTGTTCTTCATCGTCGGCGCCGTGTTCAGCTCGTTCATCGGCTGGGCCGGCATGAGCATGGCGACCCGCGCGAACGTGCGCGTCGCCGCCGCCGCCCGCGACGGCAAGCCCACCACCGCGATGCACCTGGCGTTCCGCACCGGCGGCGTGGTCGGGTTCATGACCGTGGGCCTGGGCCTGCTCGGCGCCTCGGTCGTGGTCTTCATCTACAACGCCGACGCGCCCGTGGTCCTGGAGGGCTTCGGCTTCGGCGCCGCGCTCCTCGCGATGTTCATGCGCGTCGGCGGCGGCATCTTCACCAAGGCCGCCGACGTCGGCGCCGACCTCGTCGGCAAGGTCGAGCAGGGCATCCCCGAGGACGACCCGCGCAACCCGGCGACCATCGCCGACAACGTGGGCGACAACGTCGGCGACTGCGCCGGCATGGCCGCGGACCTCTTCGAGTCCTACGCCGTCGTGCTCGTCGCGAGCCTCATCCTCGGCCGCGCCGCGTTCGGCGAGACCGGCCTGGTGCTGCCGCTGCTGGTGGCCTCCGTCGGCATCGTCTGCGCGATCCTCGGCGTCATCATCACCCGCATGCGGGCCTCCGACGCCTCGGGCCTGACCGCGATCAACCGCGCGTTCTACATCTCCGCGGTCGTGGCCGCGGCGCTCACCGCGGCGGCCGTGTTCTGGTACGTGCCCTCGGACTGGTCCGAGCTCGGCACCAGCGCCGACTTCGCCGACGTCCCGGTCAGCCCGCAGATCCTCGCCGCCGGCTCGGTCGTCATCGGCATCGCCCTGGCCGCGGCCATCATGGCGCTGACCGGCTACTACACCGACACCCGCTACAAGCCCACGAAGACCGTCTCAGCCTCGACCCGCACCGGCGCGGCCACGAACATCCTCTCCGGGTTCTCGCTCGGCCTGGAGTCCGCGGTCTACACGGCGCTCACCATCGCCGCGGCCGTCCTCGGCGCGTACCTCCTCGGCGGCGGCGAGATCCTCATCAGCCTGTTCGCGGTGGCGCTCGCGGGCTGCGGCCTGCTCACCACCGTCGGCGTCATCGTCGCCATGGACACCTTCGGGCCCATCAGCGACAACGCGCAGGGCGTCGCGGAGATGTCCGGCGACGTCGAGGGCGAGGCCGCGCAGACCCTCACCGACCTGGACGCGGTGGGCAACACCACCAAGGCCATCACCAAGGGCATCGCGATCGCGACCGCGGTCCTGGCCGCGACCGCCCTGTTCGGCTCCTACACCGACGCGGTGGCCTCCGAGGGCCTCGCGGGCGGCGCACTGTTCGAGACGCTGAACATCGCCGACCCGGTCAACATCGTCGGCTTCATCATCGGCGCGAGCGTCGTGTTCCTGTTCTCCGGCCTCGCGATCAACGCCGTCGCCCGCTCCGCGGGCGCCGTCGTCAACGAGGTCCGCGACCAGTTCGCGCGCTTCCCCGGGATCATGGAGGGCACCCAGCGGCCCGAGTACGGCCGCGTGGTCGACATCTGCACCCGCGACGCCCAGCGCGAGCTGGTCACCCCGGGCCTGCTCGCGATCACCGCGCCCATCGCCGTCGGCTTCGGCCTCGGCGTCGGCCCGCTCGCCGCGTACCTCGCGGGCGCGATCGCGTGCGGCGTCCTCATGGCCGTCATGCTCGCGAACTCGGGCGGCGCCTGGGACAACGCGAAGAAGGACGTCGAGGACGGCAACCACGGCGGCAAGGGCTCCGAGGCCCACGCCGCGGCCGTCATCGGCGACACCGTCGGCGACCCGTTCAAGGACACCGCCGGCCCCGCCATCAACCCGCTCCTGAAGGTCATGAACCTCGTGAGCCTCATCATCGCCCCGGCCGTCGTGGTCTACACGGTCGACGGCGTCGGCGGCGAGGCCTCCAGCCCCGTCCGCTGGATCATCGCCGGCCTCGCGGTCGCCGCGCTCGTCACGGCGATCGTCGTCTCCAAGCGCCGCTCCTCGGTGGTGGAGGCGGGGGAAGCCCGCACCCCGGAACAGCGTGAGTCGGTCGAGGTCGGCTAGCTTTCCGGGCTGGTACATCGGCGTGTGCCCCGTTCCCTCGGAACGGGGCACACCCATACTCAGGGGACGCAATGCGGAAGCGTGAGCTACCGTAACGATTCGAGTGCATTTTCCGAGTGGAACGGTGGGAGCAGTGCCGGACATCAAACGCCTGGTCATCGTCGAGTCCCCGGCGAAGGCCAAGACGATCGCCTCGTACCTCGGGGCCGGCTACATCGTCGACTCCTCCCTCGGGCACATCCGCGACCTCCCGCGCAGCGCGAAGGAGATCCCGGCGAAGTACAAGGACAAGGCCTGGTCGCGGCTCGGCGTGGACGTCGACAACGACTTCGCGCCGCTGTACATCGTGAACCCGGACCGGTCCGCGCATGTCAAGAAGCTGAAGGGCTACCTCGCCGAGGTCGACGAGCTCTTCCTCGCCACCGATGAGGACCGCGAGGGGGAGGCCATCGCGTGGCACCTCCTGGAGACGCTGAAGCCGAAGATCCCGGTGAAGCGCATGGTGTTCCACGAGATCACGCCGCAGGCGATCGCCGAGGCGGCCGCGAACCCGCGGGAGCTGAACCAGGACCTGGTGGACGCGCAGGAGGCGCGGCGCATCCTCGACCGGCTGTACGGGTACGAGGTGAGCCCGGTCCTGTGGAAGAAGGTCATGCCGCGGCTGTCGGCCGGGCGCGTCCAGTCCGTGGCGACGCGGCTCGTCGTCGAGCGCGAGCGGGCCCGCATGGCGTTCCGCTCCGCGGACTACTGGGACGTCACCGCGAACCTGTCGACCGCGGACGACCAGCGGTTCAAGGCCACCTTGATCGCCGTGGACGGCGACCGGGTCGCCACCGGCAAGGACTTCGACGCGGCCACCGGCACCGCCCGCGGCAACGTCGTGCACCTCGACGAGGCGGGCGCCCGCGGCCTCGCCGGGCGCCTCGAAGGGCGCGACTTCACCGTCCTCAAGGTCGACAAGAAGCCGTACCGGCGCCGCCCGTACCCGCCGTTCATCACCTCGACGCTCCAGCAGGAGGCCGGGCGCAAGCTGCGGCTCTCCAGCGCGCAGGTCATGAGGGTCGCCCAGCGGCTCTACGAGAACGGCCACATCACCTATATGCGAACCGACTCGACGAACCTGTCGGCGACGGCGATCAACGCCGCCCGCGCGCAGGCCGCCGAGCTGTACGGCGCGCAGTACGTGCCCGCCGAGCCGCGCCACTACGCGCGGAAGGTGAAGAACGCGCAGGAGGCGCACGAGGCGATCCGGCCCGCCGGGGACGTCTTCAAGACCCCGAACCAGCTGAAGAACCAGCTCTCGGCCGAGGAGTACCGGGTCTACGAGCTCATCTGGCGGCGCACGCTCGCGTCGCAGATGGTCGACGCCACCGGGAACTCCACGTCGGTGCGCGCCCGCGCCGTCACCACGTCGGGGGAGGAGGCCGACTTCGGGGCCTCCGGCAAGACGATCACCAACCCGGGCTTCCTGCTCGCGTACGTCGAGTCCATCGAGGAGGGCGACGCCGACGACGCGGAGAAGCGCCTCCCCGAGCTGACCGAGCGCCAGCAGCTCGCCGAGAAGGGCCTCGAAGCGGCCGGGCACACCACCCAGCCGCCCGCCCGGTACACGGAGGCGAGCCTCGTGAAGGCCCTGGAGGAGCGCGGGATCGGGCGGCCCTCGACGTACGCGTCGATCATGCAGACCATCCAGGACCGCGAGTACGTCTTCAAGAAGGGCCAGGCGCTCGTGCCCGCGTTCCGGGCGTTCGCGGTCGTCGGCCTCCTGGAGCGCCACTTCCCGCGCCTGGTCGACTACGACTTCACCGCCGGGATGGAGGACGAGCTCGACGGCGTCGCCGCCGGGCAGGAGTCCCGCGAGGAGTTCCTGCGGAAGTTCTACTTCGGCGGCAAGGACAAGGAGGGGACCGTCGCCGCCTCCGGGGGCCTGCGGCACATGGTCGAGGAGGAGCTGGCGAAGATCGATGCGCGCCAGGTCAACTCGATCCCCCTGTACACCGACGACCAGCAGCGCCAGGTCGTCGCCCGGGTCGGCCGGTACGGGCCGTACCTGGAGCGGACCACGCCCGCGCAGGCCGAGGCCGGGGAGCCCGGCGAGCGCGTCTCCGTCCCCGAGTCCGTCGCGCCCGACGAGCTGACCGAGGCGAAAGTGGAGGAGCTGTACGAGCTCGGGTCCGCCGAAGGCGAACTGGGCACGCACCCCGAGACCGGGGAGCCCGTGTTCGCCAAGAGCGGCCGGTACGGGCCCTACGTCACCTCCGGCGAGAAGTCCTCGTCGCTGCTGACGGGCCAGAAGCTCTCGGAACTGACCCTCGACGACGCCGTGCAGCTGCTGACGCTGCCGCGCCTGGTCGGCAAGGACGCGGAGGGCGAGGAGATCCGCACGGGCCTGGGCCCGCACGGGCCGTACGTGAAGAAGGGCCGCGACTACCGGTCGCTCGACCGGGAGGAGCAGCTGTTCTCCCTCACGCTCGAAGAGGCCGAGAAGCTCCTCGCGCAGCCGAAGACCCGCGGGCGCCAGCAGCGCGCGCAGACGCTCCTCAAGGAGCTGGGGCCCGACCCGGTCACCGGCAAGGAGGTCTCGCTCAAGGACGGGCGCTTCGGCCCGTACGTGACCGACGGCGAGACGAACGCGTCGATCCGCAAGACCGACTCCGTCGAGGACCTGACGATCGACCGCGCGGCCGAACTGCTCGCCGAGCGGCGCGAGAAGGTCGCCTCCGGCGCGGTCCCGGCGAAGAAGACCGCGAAGAAGGCGGCCAAGAAGACCGCCGCGAAGAAGACCGCCGCCAAGAAGGCGGTGAAGAAGGCCGCCGCCAAGAAGACGGCGGCGAAGAAGACGACGGCCGCGAAGGCGGTCAAGAAGGCCGCGAAGAAGCCCGCGCCGGGCGAGTAGCGGCCGGAGCGCACGGCCCGGTCCTCTCACCACGGGACCGGGCCGTTCGCCGTTGCCCGAATTTGTGGCATGTCTGACATCCGGATGTCACAGGCCACGCTTACCCTCGGCGTGTCCGCCTACGGTTCAACCGTTCGTAAACTATTTTCTGCTTGGATGCAACCTGGTCGCGGGTCAGTCGCGTCAAGGCTTTGCGGACACGGCTCATAGCGGAGCCGCAAGCGTCCGATGTGGCCTAAAACGGCAATTCTTCGAAAGCGGGTTTCGAGCACATGCGCATCACTTTCCTGGTCCGGAACATCTGGGGCATCGGAGGCACCATCAAGACCACCCTGAACACCGCCGAAGCGCTGGCAGGGCTCGGTCACGACGTGACGATCGCATCGTGCATCAGAAGCAAGAGGAAAGCCGACTTCCCCGTCGACAAAAGGGTGAAGGTCGTCAATCTCTGGGACACCAGGAAACCGGAGGACGGCGGCGAGAAGCTCAATTTCATCGAGCGCTGGCAGGCGAAGTCGAAGTCGGTGCTCGACGCCGACAAGGTCAACAACATGGGCGAGTCGTCGAAACTGCTCGATGTCCGAGTGAAGAAGTTCCTGGCCCGCCACGATACGGACGTCGTGGTCGGCACGCAGATCAGCGTGAACCTGTACATGGCGATGTACGGCCGCCCCGAGCGGTACGCGATGGTCGCCCAGGAGCACCTGTACCTCGACCACTACGCCGAGCGGCACCGCGAGCTGATCCTGGAGAACTACCCGAAGTTCGACGCGATCGTCACGATCACCGAGGCCGACGCGAAGGCCTACCGCGAGGCCCTGCCGCAGGCCGCCGACAAGGTCACGTGCGTCTCGAACGCCATCCCGGCGAACCCGCTGCCGCCCTCGGAGCTCACCGAGCCGGTCATCATGACCGCCGGGCGCCTCACCGGCATGAAGGGCTTCGACATCCTCGTGCACGCGTTCGCGCAGGTCGCCGACGAGTTCCCGGAGTGGAAGGTGAAGATCTTCGGCCGCGGGCGCGACCGCACCAAGATCACCAACCGCATCAAGGACCACGGCCTCGAAGACCGCATCCTGCTGCCCGGGCCGAAGACGCCGCTCGACGCCGAGTGGCAGCACGCGTCGATCGCCGCGATCCCCTCCCGCTTCGAGCCGTTCGGGCTCGTCATCGTGGAGGCCATGGCCGCGGGCCTGCCGGTGGTGTGCACCGCCGTCAAGCACGGCCCCCTGGAGATCGTCCGCGACGAGGAGAACGGCCTGCTCGTCGAGCCGAAGAACCCGACCGAGCTGGCCGGGGCGCTGCGCCGCCTCATGGGCGACCCGAGCCTGCGCCGCAAGCTCGCCGACGCCGGCCGGGAGACCGCCAAGCGCTACGAGCCCCAGAACGTCGTCGGCGGGCACGTGGACGTCTTCGAGAAGGTCCTCGCCGCCCGCGCCTGACCGCGGGGCTCCGCCGGTCCGGGCCGGAGGGACCGTAGATTGGGCGGCACCAAGCCGCCGAGGACCGGGAGACGACCGTGACCACCGCTCAGCCGACGATCGCGGCCGTGCTCGCCGGAGGGACCGGCGCCCGCATGGGCGCCGCCCTCCCCAAGCAGCTCCTGGAGGTCGCGGGCAAGCCGGTCCTCCAGCACACGCTGGAGGCGTTCCAGGCGAGCGCCGCGGTCGACCGGATCGTCCTCGTCATGGCCGAAGGCCACCACGAAGCGGCCTGGACCATAGCCAAGTCCGCAAATGTGACAAAACTCTCGGCGGTGATCGGCGGCGGGGCCTCCCGCGCCGACTCCTCCGCCGCGGCCATCCGCTGGGCGCGGTCGCAGGTCGGCGTCGGGGACCGCGCGAAACTGCTCGTCCACGACGCCGCCCGCATGCTCGTCACCGGCCGGATCATCGCCGATGTGGCCGCGGCCCTCGACGACGGCGAGGCCGTGACCGCGGTGATCCCCTCCTCGGACACGGTCGTCGAAGTCCACGGCGGACGCATCACCGCCGTCCCCGACCGCGCCGGACTCGCCCGGGTCCAGACCCCCCAGGGGTTCCGGCTCGGCCTCATCGCCGAGGCCCACGCCGCCGCCGCGGACGACCCGGCGTTCACCCCCACCGACGACTGCTCGGTCGTCCTGCGCTTCCGCCCCGACGTCCCCGTCCGCACCGTCGCGGGCGCCGAACGGAACCTCAAGGTCACCTCGCCCGCCGACCTCGTCTTGGCGGAAGCCCTGCTCAGAGCCTGAAACGGGCCGCGAGCAGCCGCGGCGCGGCGCTCCCGGCAGGGGGCCGCGGAAGGTGTGACACCCGGGTCCACCGCACGTTGGGCTATGCGTCATCGCACGTTCAACTAGGTAAACTGCACCAATCCAGCATCCCAATCGAACGAGGTGGCTCTCGACATGTCCACGAACATCGTGATCCTCGCGGCCGGCGTCGGCTCCCGGCTCGGCAAACCGCACCCCAAGCCCCTGACGCCCCTGAACACCGGCGAGACCATCCTCGGCCGCTCGCTGCGCCTGCTCACCTCCCGGTTCAGCCGCCACTCCATCCACCTCGTCGTCGGCTTCAAGAAGGAGATGATCATGGAGGAGGTGCCCGACGTCGGCTTCATCTACAACCAGGCCTACGGCGACACCAACACCTCCAAGAGCCTCCTCAAGGCGTTCACCATCCTCGGCCCCGGCGGGGTCCTGTGGCTCAACGGCGACGTCGTCTTCGACCCGCAGGTCCTCGACGTGCTCCTGCCGCACATCGCCATGGACCACTCCTTCGTCGCCGTGAACACCGCGAAGGTCTCCGACGAGGAGGTCAAGTACACGCTCGGCGCCGACGGCTACATCAACAAGCTCTCCAAGCGCGTCTCCGAAGGCGCCCTGGGCGAAGCGGTCGGCATCAACTACGTGTCCGCCGACGACCGCGCGCTCGTCGCCAAGCGGCTCGCCGAGGTCGACGACCAGGACTACTTCGAGGGCGGCATCGAGCTCGCCATCGAGAAGGACGGGCTCAGGTTCGAGGCCGTCGACATCTCGCAGCACAACGTCATCGAAGTGGACTTCGCGGAAGACCTGAACTCCGTTAACCAGCACTTCAAGTAATTGGAACCGGAAGCGTCGAACCGGCGAGCTAGAACTACTTGCGACACAGCCATGCGAGACCGAATCCGAGGCACGGCGAGTTGAAGAGACTGCTGAAATCCTGGCCCATCCGAACGAACCTGCTGGCGGTGGGGGCGGTCGTCGCCGCCGTCGCCCTCACCGACACGCCATGGCTCACCACAGCGTTCTCGCTCGCCGTGTTCGGGGTCGCCGCCTGGCAGGACCGGACCGGCGTCGCCGGCTTCCGCATCCCCCGCACCCTCGCCGCGCTCGCGCTGCTCATCCTCGCCTGGTACTCCGGCGGCCTCGACCGCTGGCCGATGCTCCTCGCCGGGCTCGGCGTCACCCTCTTCATCGCCTACGCCGACATCTTCAACCGGGCCCTGAACGTCGGCTACCTCCAGACCCACAACCTCGACATCGTGCGGACCCGCCGCTCCCAGCTCACCACGCCCGGATCGGTCGGCCGCCTCTTCGACGCCGTGTCCATCCTGTACGTCCTCGGCTCGCTCCCGCTGGGGGAGTTCCGGTTCGGCGCCGACCTGATCGTCCTCGCCGCCACCGCCGCCGCGTTCGGATGGATCGGCTCGGCCGTGCTCCAGAACTACCTGCACCGCCGCAAGGTCTCCCACCCCGTCGACATCCAGGTCATCAGCGCCGTCCGCCGCCTCCAGCCGAAGTTCGTCATCCACTTCGCCGGCGCCCGCGAATCGGAGTACCAGCTCCAGATGTGGCTCGACTACTTCGAGGCCGTCGGCGACCCGTACCTCATCATCATCCGCGACCGGTACCTCGTCGACGGCATCGCCGCCCGCACCAAGGCCCCGATCGTCCTCGTCCCGGCCCAGTCGGTCCTCGACACGCTGCTGCCCTCCAGCGTCCGCGCCTGCTACTACGTCAACCACGCGGTCAAGAACGCGCAGCTCATCAAGCTCGACAAGTACCTCCACGTGCAGCTCATGCACGGCGACTCCGACAAGGCCATCAGCCGCAGCCCCGTCTCGCTCATGTACGACCGGGTCTTCGTCGCCGGACAGGCCGGCGTCGACCGCTACCACCGCCACGGCGTCGACATCCCCAACTACAAGTTCCGCCGCATCGGCCGGCCCCAGCTGCACGCCATGCAGGTCGGCCGCCGCGACAAGGCCGACGAGGGCCGCCAGACCGTCCTCTACACGCCCACCTGGACCGGCCTGACCGCCGACGTCAACTACTCGTCCCTCAAGCAGGGCAAGAAGATCGTGCAGGCGATCCTGGCCCGCGACGTCGACGTCATCTTCCGCACCCACCCCTACACCCGCACCAACGCCGCCTACCAGGCGCTCGCCGACGACATCAAGTCCCTCATCGCCGAGGACGCCGCGAAGACCGGCCGCCCGCACCTGTGGGGCGACCAGGCCGAGTCCGCCGTCAGCCTCACCGACTGCATCAACGCCGCCGACGTCGCGATCTCCGACATCTCCGGCACCGCCTCCGACTGGCTCTACTCGGGCCGCCCCTTCGCCATGACCGACCCGAAGGGCTTCGAGGAGCACTACCTCGACGAGTTCCCGCTCGCCAAGGCCGCGTACCTGCTGAAGCCCGACGCCGGGAACATCGACGCCGTCCTCGACGAGCTGCTCCTACGCGACTCCAAGGCCGACCTGCGCGCCGAGGTCCGCGAGTACTACCTCGGCGACATCAAGCCCGGCGACCTCATCGAAGTGTTCGCCGCCGAAGTCAGGGACACCTACGCGCGCCAGGTCCGCAAGACCGCGACCGGCGAGTCCGCACTGGCCCAGGCCGCCTGACGCCGCCGCGACCGCGGGGCCCGCCGACTCCGGCGGGGCCCCCGCGTCGCGTCCATTTCGGTGATCCCTGCCACCGGAGACAAACATCGGACGTGTTTACTTCATCTTGGGTTAAGAGCCCGTTAACTCATTCATCCGATGGAGCACACATGTCCCGACTGTGGAGACAGCGGTACGAGATCGTCGCCATCACGGCGGTCGTCGCCGCGACCGCGGCGCACACGCACCTGCTGGCCTACGCACTCGCCGCCGCGGTCCTCGCGACCACGGCCTGGTACTACCGCGACAACCTCTCCGCGATGCGCACCGCGCGGCTCATCGCCGTCATCGCGGTCCTCGTCGCGGCCTGGTCCGACACCCCGCAGCGCTGGGAGCTCATCGTCGGCTGCGTCCTCGTCGCCGGCTTCCAGTCGGTCGCCGGGGCCATCCGCATCGCACTGTCACTGTCGTACCTGGAGACCGCGAACCTCGACGTGCGCCGGACGCTGCGCGGCCGCGCCGCCGCGCCGGTCCCGATCGCCCTGGTCACCGGCTTCACCGCCGTGGCCCTGCCCCTGGCCGCCGCCGCCCCCGCGGCGCTGCGGCCCGCCGCCGACTGGGCCGCGCTCGTCCTCGTCCTCGCCTCGCTCGTGTGGGCCGGCGACGCGGTCGTCGCGAACCTGCTGCTGCGCCGGCGCGTGTCGCACCCCATCGACGAGGCCGTCGTCGCCGCCGTCGAGCGCCTCCAGCCGAAGTACGTGGTGCACTTCGGCGGCGCCCGCCTCTCGGAGTACCAGATCGAGATGTGGCTGCCGTACTTCGACAAGATCGGCGACCCGTACCTCGTCCTCGTCCGCGACGAGTTCCTCATGCGCGGCACCGTCGCGTGCACGAGCGCCCCGGTCGTGCTCGCCCCCGGCCAGTCGGTCCTCGACAAGCTCCTGCCCGAGAGCGTCCGCGCCTGCTTCTACTCCAACCACGCGCAGAAGAACACCGCGCTCATCCGCCACGGCGAGCTCCTGCACATCCAGCTCATGCACGGCGACTCCGACAAGGCGATCAGCCGCAGCGCCCTCTCGCTGATGTACGACCGCGTGTTCGTCGCCGGGCAGGCCGGCGTCGACCGGTACCACCGCCACGGCGTCGACATCCCCGAGCGGAAGTTCCGCCGCATCGGCCGCCCGCAGCTCCACGGCATCAAGGTCGGCCCGCGCGAGAAGGGCCCCGACGAGCCGCCCGTGCTCCTCTACGCCCCCACCTGGACCGGCTTCACCGAGGACGTCAACTACTCGTCGCTGAAGGAAGGCGCGACGATCGTCGAGGCCGCCCTGGCCCGCGGCGTCGCCGTCCACTTCCGGACCCACCCCTACACCAGCACCAACGCCGCCTACCAGGCCCGCGCCGAGGCCATCCGCGCGATGCTCGCCGCCGACGCCTCCCGCACCGGCCTGCCGCACCGCTGGGGCGCCGCCGCCGAGTCCGAGATGTCCCTCGCCGACTGCATCAACGCCGCCGACGCGGCCGTGTGCGACATCAGCGGCGCGGCCTCCGACTGGCTCTACAGCGGCAAGCCGTTCGCGATGACCGACCCGCGGGGCCTGGGCGGCGGCTACCTGGAGGAGTTCCCCGTCGCCGCCGGCGCCTACCTGCTCAAGCCCGGCGCGAAGAACGCCGAAGCGGTCATGGCGGAGCTGTTCGACACCGACTCCAAGGCCGCGCAGCGGGCCGGCACCCGCGAGTACTACCTCGGCGACCACGCGCCCGAAGACCTGTTCGAGGTCTTCGCCGACGCCGTCCGCGAGACCTACGCGCAGCCGGTCGTCAAGACCGCCGGCGCCGTCGAGACCGCCGCGTAGCGCGCTTCCCCGCGCCCCGGCTCAGATCCGCCGGGGCGCGGGGAGCAGCTCCGGCGACCGCACGCTCGCCGGGTGCGGGGCGACCAGGCCGCGGCGCTCGCGCTCGGCGCACAGGTCGGCGAGCTTCTCGTAGGCCGCGGCGCCGAGCAGCTCGGTCAGCTCCACGGCGTACGACAGGTACACCGGCTCCGAGGCGGTGTGGGCCAGCGGCGAGCCGGTGCACCACCAGTCGAAGTCGTGGCCGCCGGGGCCCCAGGAGGCCCGGTCGAACTCGGTGATGAGCGTGACCGACACGTCGGTGCCGTCGGCGCGGTGCTCGGTCTTGAAGTCGCGCTTCACCGGGAGCTGCCAGCACACCTCGGGCTTGTACTCCATGGGGTGGACGCCGTCGCGCATCGCCTGCTGGTGCAGGGCGCACCCGGCGCCGGTCGGGAAGCCCTCGCGGTTGTGGAAGACGCAGGCGCCGTCGACGACCGCGGTCTTCTTCGCGGGCTCCTCCTCGCCCTCCTCGTTCTCCAGGGTGTCGTCGACGATGGTGTGCTTCCACTTGCGGTGGAGCTGCCACGTCTCGGGCGTGAGCTTCTTGACGATCTCCCTGGTGCGGCGGATGTCGGCCTCGTCGGTGTAGAACGCGCCGTGCAGGCAGCACCCGTCCGCGGGCCGGCTCTTCTCGATCCCGGGACAGCCGCCCTGGTCGGGGTGCCTGCCGAAGATGCACCCCCAGCGGGACAGGAGCCAGGTCAGGTCGGCGCGGACCATCGTGTCGGAGTCAGCGGGATCGAAGAACTCGACCCACTCGCGGTCGAAGTCCGCGGGCACCTCGTCGGTCATCCGTCAACGGTACCTGCACCGCACGTTCAGGACCGGTTCACGCCGCGCTGACCACGAAGCCGACGGCCGGTTTCGGACACGGCGTACCCTGGTGGGCGTGACCCAGTCCGTCCCGGTTCTGCTGTCGACCACGTCCGTGTACCCCGAGCCAACCGCGGTGGGGTTCGAGCTCGCCGCCGAGCTCGGCTACGACGGGGTCGAGCTGATGGTCTTCACCGACCGGGTCTCCCAGGACCCGTCGGCGGCGGCCAGCCTCGCGAAGCACTACGGCGTCAAGATCGGCGCCGTCCACGCCCCGTGCCTCCTCGTCACCCAGCGGGTGTGGAGCGCCGACCCGTGGACGCGGCTGCGCCGGTCCGTGCAGGCCGCCGAATACCTCGACTCCCCGACGGTGGTCATCCACCCGCCGTTCTCGTGGCAGCGGGACTACGCGGCGAAGTTCTCGACGGTCCTCGACGGGCTCAGGGCCCGGTACCCGGGGGTGACGATCGCGGTCGAGAACATGTTCCCGCTCAAGGTCGGGAAGCGGAACCTGGTGCCGTACCGGCCGCACTGGGACCCGACCCGGCACGGGTACGACTCGTACACGCTCGACCTGTCGCACTGCGCGGCCTCCGGGGCCGACGCGCTCGCGATGGCCGAGCGGATGGGCAAGGGGCTCAGGCACATCCACCTGTGCGACGGGACCGCGCCGGGCGCGGACCAGCACCTGGTGCCCGGCCGCGGGACGCAGCCGTGCGGGGAGCTGCTCGGGGCGCTGGGGAAGGCCGGCTGGGACGGGTCGATCACCGTGGAGGTGTCGACCCGCAAGAGCGGCAACCGCACCCGCAGGGCGGAGGACCTGCACGAATCCCTCAAGTTCGCGAGGGACGCTCTCGTCTCCCAGTCGCCAGCGTGACACCTCCTCGCCAGCCGGAGTTCTCCATGTATTAACTGGAGGTGTCCTCTGTATGATCGATCGCGCACCAACCCAGTGCGAAGTCCAGACCGTTCCGGAGAACGCGGAGAGACACGTGCCTGACCAACAGCGGGAGTTCATCCCCCCGGCGAAGCCGCACATCGGCGAGGCCGAGATCGAAGCGGCCGTAGCGGTACTGCGCAGCGGCCGGGTCGTCCAGGGCCCCGAGGTGGCCGCCTTCGAAGAGGAGTTCGCCAAGGTCTCCGGGACGGCCGAGTGCGTCGCCGTCAACTCCGGCACGTCGGCCCTCCAGCTCGCCCTCCTCGCCATGGGCATCGGCCCCGGCGACGAGGTCATCGTCCCCTCCTTCTCGTTCGCCGCCAGCGCGAACGCGGTCCGCCTCGTCGGCGCCGAGCCGGTCTTCGCCGACATCGAGCCCGGCACGTTCTGCGTCGACCCCGCGCACGTCGAGGCCCTCATCGGCCCCAAGACCGCCGCGATCATGCCCGTGCACCTGTACGGCCACCCCGCCGACATGACCCGCCTCACCGCACTGGCCGAGCGCCGCTCCCTGGCGATCCTGGAGGACGCCTGCCAGGCGCACGGAGCGCAGGTCGAGGGCCGCCCGGTCGGCTCCTTCGGCGCCGCGGGGACGTTCAGCTTCTACCCGACGAAGAACATGCACGCCCTCGAAGGCGGCATGGTCTCCACGGACGACCCGAAGCTCGCCCGCACGCTCCGGCTCCTGCGCAACCAGGGCATGGAGGTGCGGTACCAGAACGAGATCGTGGGCGCGAACATGCGCATGACCGACGTGTCGGCCGCGATCGGGCGGGTCCAGCTGACTCGGCTGGGCGAGTGGACCGAGCAGCGCCGCGCCAACGCCGCGCACCTCGACAAGGGGCTCGCCGGCGCCGCGGGCGTCGTCGTCCCGCCGGTCGCGCCGTGGGCGCGCCACATCTACCACCAGTACACGGTGCGGGTGCCCGAGGGCCGCGACGCGGCCCTGGAGCAGCTGAACGCCGCCGGGGTCGGCTCCGCCGTGTACTACCCCGTCCCGATCCACAGGCTCGCGCCGTACGCGCACATCGAGGCGGACCTGCCGGAGACCGACCGGGCCGCGGCCGAGGTGCTGTCCCTGCCGATCCACCCCGCGCTGAGCGAGGGCGACCTCGACCGCATCGTCGAGGCGGTCCACTCCCTGGAGCCGGCGCAGTGAGCGCCGGGCGTCTGCGCGCCGGCCTGGTCGGCATGGGGGCGATGGGCCGCAACCACGCCCGCGTCCTGAACGCCCTCGACGGCGTCGACCTTGTCGGGGTCGCCGACCCGGTGGCCGACGCGGCCGCGGTGCCCGCGGGGCGCCTGGTCGAGGACGTCGAGCAGCTGATCGGCCTCGGCGTGGACTACGTCGTGGTGGCCTGCCCGACGGCGTACCACGAGCAGGTGGGCCTGGCCCTGGCCGAGGCCGGGGTCCACGCGCTCATCGAGAAGCCGCTGGCGCACACCACGAAGGCCGCGCAGGTCCTCGCGGAGGCGTTCGAGTCGCGCGGCCTGGTCGCGGGCGTGGGCCACATCGAGCGGTTCAACCCGGCGGTCACGAGCCTGCGCGAGCGCCTGAAGGCGGGCGAGCTGGGGGAGGTCCTCCAGATCGCGACGCGCCGCCAGGGCCCGTTCCCGGGCCGGATCGCCGACGTCGGGGTCGTCAAGGACCTCGCGACGCACGACATCGACCTGACCGGGTTCGTCACCGGCCAGACGTACAGCACGGTCACCGCGCACACGGTGTCGCGGTCGGGCCGGGAGCACGAGGACATGATCTCGGCGGTCGGCCAGCTGTCGGGCGGCGCGATCGCGAACCACTCGGTGAACTGGCTGAGCCCCTTCAAGGAGCGCACGGCGGTCGTCACGGGCGACCGCGGCTGCTTCATCGCCGACACGCTGACGGCGGACCTGACGTTCTACGCGAACGGGGTCGAGGCGACCGAGTGGGAGGCGATCAGCAACTTCCGCGGGGTCTCCGAGGGCGACATGGTCCGGTACGCGATCCGCAAGCGCGAGCCGCTGCTGGTCGAGCACGAGCACTTCCGGGACGCGGTCCTGGGGAAGCCGAACGACATCGTCGACCTGCGGCAGGGGGCGAGCACCGTGGAGGTGTCCGAGTCGATGCTCCGGTCCGCCGCGACCGGGGAGACGGTCGTCCTCGACGGAAGCCGGGCATGAGCGCGGTCCCCGACGTCACGGTCGTCATCCCGGTGTACAACACGATGCCGTACCTGACGGCGTGCCTGGACTCGATGGCGGCGCAGACGATCGGCGCCGACCGGTTCGAGGTCGTGGCCGTGGACGACGGCTCGACGGACGGCTCCGACGAGGAGCTGGACCGCTTCGCGGCCGAGCACCCGGGACTGCTCCGGGTGGTGCACCAGGCGAACTCGGGCGGTCCGGCGGCGCCGTGCAACGCGGCGCTGGAGATCGCGCGGGGCCGGTACGTGTTCTTCATCGGCTCGGACGACTACTTCGGGCCCGAGGCCCTGGAGCGGATGGTCGACCGGGCGGACGAGCTGGGCTCGGACGTCCTGCTGTGCAAGATGGTCGGCGTGAACGGGCGCAAGGCGCCCGACGTGTTCGCCGAGGACGTCGCCGACGCCCCGTTCCCGACGCCGGAGCTGGCGTGGGCGCTGTCGAACACGAAGCTGTTCCGGCGCGAGCTGGTCGAGTCGGAGGGGCTGCGGTTCCCCGAGGGGATGGCGGTCTGCTCCGACGTGCCGTTCACGCTGCGCGCCATGGCGAAGGCGTCGAAGATCACGATCCAGTCGGACTACGACTCGTACTACGCGGTGAAGCGCGAGACCGGCGGGAACCTCATCTACTCGACCGGGCCGGTCGAGTGGGTGCACGCCGCCGAGCAGATCGTGGCCGCGATCGAGGACCTGTACGGCCCCGGGCCCGAGCGCGAGGCGCTCATGTACCGGGTGTTCTCCCGCGAGATCGCCAAGTGCGTGCAGCCGCAGTTCCTGACCGCGGACAAGTCGTCGCGCGAGAAGTTCTGGGAGGCCGTCGCGGGCTTCTGCGACGCGCACCTGACCGAGGCGATCCGCGAGCGGCTGCCGACCGAGAAGCGCGTGCGCATCTCGCTGGCGCAGCGGCGCGAATGGGACCGGCTGGAGGACGCGATCCGCGAGGACGCCCCGCGCTTCCTGATCGAGGACGGGCGCGTGTTCGTCCGCTACAGCGGGTTCCGCGAGGGCTGCCCCGACTCGTGGTACGAGGCGACGGCAGAGCGCGTGATCGGCCGCCTCGCCAAGGGGATCGACCCCGTCGACCTGGCGTGGGCGGGGGACCGGGCGACCGGGTTCTTCCTGGAGTACTGGTTCCGCGTCCCGGTCGCGGGACTGGAGCCGGACGCGGTCGGCGTCAGCGCCGAGCGCCTCGTCAAGGCCAAGGGTCCGGCCGCCCGCCGGTCGGTCCCGGCCGGAGAGTTCCACGTCCACGACGTGGCCGCCGAGGTCGAGCTGCGGCCCGACGGCGACACGACGGTGCTCGCGGCCCGGCTGCCACTCGGCGACCTCGCGGGCACCGCGGGCCGCTGGTCGCTGCGCGGCCACCTCGCGATGGGGCCGTTCGTGTACGACCTGCCCCTCACCGCGGTCAAAGGCCCCGTCGAGCGGCAGGGCCGCCCGGGTAACGTGTCCGTGGACTGGGGGCGGAAGTCCCTCATCGTCGTGCATTCGTCGGGCAAGCCGTCGCTGAAGCGCCGCGTGGCGAACCTCGTCGGCCTCAAACCGAGCAGGAAGTGAACATGAGAGTCTCTGTCGTCGCATTGGGCAAGATCGGGCTGCCGCTGGCCGTCCAGTTCGCCGCGAAGGGCCACGAGGTCATCGGCGCCGACGTGAACGCGAAGGTCGTCCAGGCCGTCAACGACGGCGTGGAGCCCTTCCCCGGCGAGCACCTGCTCGGCGAGAAGCTGAAGGAGGCCGTGGCCGCCGGGAACCTGCGGGCCACCACGGACACCGCGGCCGCCGTCGCCGAGTCCGAGGCCGTCGTCATCGTCGTGCCGCTGTTCGTCGACGCCGAGGGCGTCCCGGACTTCGGGTGGATGGACGCCGCCACGCAGGCGGTCGCCAAGGGCCTCAAGCCGGGCACGCTCGTCTCCTACGAGACGACGCTGCCGGTGGGCACCACGCGCGAGCGCTGGGCGCCGATGCTGGAGGCCGGCTCGGGCCTCACCGCCGGGAAGGACTTCCACCTGGTGTTCAGCCCCGAGCGGGTCCTGACCGGGCGGGTCTTCGCGGACCTGCGCCGCTACCCGAAGCTCGTCGGCGGCATCGACGAGGCGTCCGCCGAGGCGGGCGTGCGGTTCTACGAGGCCGTGCTCGACTTCGACGAGCGCGACGACCTGCCGCGGCCCAACGGCGTGTGGGACCTCGGGTCCGCCGAGGCGTCGGAGATGGCGAAGCTCGCCGAGACCACGTACCGGGACGTCAACATCGGCCTCGCGAACCAGTTCGCGCGCTTCGCCGACAAGCAGGGCCTGGACGTCATGAAGGTCATCGAGGCGTGCAACTCGCAGCCGTACAGCCACATCCACCGGCCCGGCATCGCCGTGGGCGGGCACTGCATCCCGATCTACCCGCAGATGTACCTGTGGAACGACCCCGACGCGACGGTGGTGCGCGCCGCCCGCGCCGCGAACGCCGCGATGCCGTCGTACTCCGCGGACGTCCTCGAAGCGGCCCACGGGGGCCTGGAGGGCGCCTCGGTGCTCGTCCTCGGCGCGGCCTACCGCGGCGGGGTCAAGGAGACCGCGTTCTCCGGGGTGTTCCCGCTCGTGGAGTCGCTGAAGGCGAAGGGCGCCGCGGTGTACGTGAGCGACCCGATGTACACCGACGCGGAGCTGGAGGCCGAGGGGCTCGTCCCGCACCGCGGCGAGACCGTCACCGCCGCCGTCGTGCAGGCCGACCACGCCGAGTACCGGTCGCTGTCCGCCGCGGACCTGCCGGAGGTCGCCGTCCTCCTCGACGGGCGCCGCATCACGGACCCGGCCGCCTGGGAGGGCCGCCGCCACATCGTCATCGGCCAGTAGGCCCCTGGACGCGAGCGCCCGCCCGGTCGGATGACCGGGCGGGCGCTTTCACGTCGCCGCTCAGGCGAGTTCGAGGCCCGCGGCCGATTCGCGGTAGCGCTCGCCGGTGGCGGGGCATTCCCACAGGCCGTCGCCGGCCTCCTTCAGGCGCTCGCCGGAGCGCCCGACCCAGCCGGCGCGGCGGGCGGGCACGCCCATGACGAGCGCGTGGTCGGGGACGTCCTTGGTGACGACGGCGCCCGCGGCGACCATCGCCCACCTGCCGATGCGGACGGGGGCGACGCACACGGCGCGCGCGCCGATCGAGGCGCCCTCGGCGATGTCGACGCCGACGGCCTCCCAGTCGGCGGCGCCCTTGCGGCCGCCGTCGACGCCCACGGCGCGCGGGTTGTGGTCGTTGGTGAGGACCGCGGCGGGGCCGATGAACACGCCGTCGGCGAGCCGCGCGGGCTCGTACACGAGGGCGTAGTTCTGGATCTTCACGTTGTCGCCGATCTGCACGCCGGTGCCGATGTACGCGCCGCGCCCGATGACGCAGCCGGCGCCGAGGGACGCGCCCTCGCGGACCTGCGCGAGCTCCCACACGCTGGTGCCGTCCCCGATCGCGGCGCTCTCGTGGACCTGGGCCGTCGGTTGAATCCGGTGTGCCATCGCTCGCCTTCGCGTCGTCCGTTGTACCTGCGCCCCGATCATACGGACGGCCCTCCGCGACCCCGACGCGGCGGGAGCCGACGCCTGGGCGAGCGACCAGGTTGCACGATGTGCCCAAGGATCGCGAAACCGGGCCGACATGCGAACATAAGGCCGTGTTCATGTAATCTCCTATGTGCCGCCGCGGCCCCGAGCCCGGCGCCGCCGCGGCCGGACAGGAGACGCAGGACAGCAGTGGTGACCCAGGACCAGGAGCGGCACGTCGCCGTACTCACGCCGTGGTACCCCGACGCCCAGATCCCGTTCTCCGGCGCGTTCGTGGAGTCCATGGCGGCGGCCGTCGCGCCCGGCCTCGACCGGCTCGACGTGTTCCACACCGACGAGTGGATCGTCAACGCCTCCGCCGAACGGCGCGAGCGCATCTGGGACGCCCACGCCGGGATGCTGCCCCGGTCCGTCCCGCCCGTCAGGACCGTCGCGGGCGCCCGCCTGCGGCGGGTCCCGGTGATCCTCCCGAAGTCCAAGTGGCGCGACTTCGGCGAGCGCGCCGAGCACCACGCCCACTGGCTGAAGGCGGCCCTCGGCGGCGAGCCGATCGAGGCGCCCGTCATCCACGCGCACGTCCCGATCTACAGCGCCTGGGCGGCGCTCCAGAACTGCCGGCCCGACGCGCGCGTCTACGCCACCGAGCACGCCTCGTTCCTGGTGAAGATCCTCCGCCAGCCGCGCGCCCGCGCGATGTACGACGAGATCCTCCACCGGCTCGCCGGGTACTTCGTCGTCGGCGACGTCCTCCACGACGTCGTCGCCGGGACCTTCCCGCACCACGCCGACAAGATCCGGTACATCGCGAACCCGATCGACTTCGGGACCCGCCGCGCCGCCCCGCCGACGGCGCTGCGCCGCTGGCTGTCGGTCGCGTCGTTCAAGGCCGGGAAGCGCCACGACCACCTGCTGCGCGCGTTCGCGGCCTGCCGCGCGGACGACCCGTCCCTGACGCTGACCCTCGCCGGCGACGGCGTCCTGCGGCCCGAGATCGAAGCGCTCGTCGACGAGCTGGGCGTCCGGGAGGCCGTGACGTTCCTCGGGATGGTCCAGCCCTCCGAGGTCCCCGGGA
Organism: Glycomyces artemisiae; assembly: GCF_003002955.1. GTDB lineage: Bacteria > Actinomycetota > Actinomycetes > Mycobacteriales > Micromonosporaceae > Glycomyces > Glycomyces artemisiae. Next base: position 72,220 of record NZ_PVTJ01000004.1, on the reverse strand, counting down.
TCATGGCCGCGCACGACGTGCTCGTCCACCCCAGCGCCTTCGAGACGTTCGGCGTGGTCGCCGTCGAGGCCGTCGCCGCGGGCCTCCCGGTGCTCATCACCCGCTGCGGCGGGCCCGAGCTGGTGCTCGACGGCATCGAGGACGCCGCGGGCGTCATGATCGACGTCGTCGACGACCCGCAGGCGCTCGTCGACGGCTACCGGCTCCTGCGCGAGCGCTACCCGTCGAAGACCGACCTCGAACACGCCCGCGGGCACCTCGAATCGAAGTACGGTTATGAGGCCATTGGCGCGCAGTACCACCGGATCTGGTTCGGAGAGAACGGAGCCGAGCGATGAACGTCCTGTTCGTGGCGCCCTCCGGCGCCCGGGCCAAGGCCCTCGCCACCGAGACCCGCCGCGCCGCCGACGCCGGGCACCGGGTCCTCCTGGTCGCCGAGAGCGAGGCGAAACTCGCCGGGCACGACCTCGACGGCCGCGTCGAGACGCACTGGATCGGCTCCTCCGCGGTGAGCTACACCGAGCCGGCCGCCACCCGGTTCTTCCGCCGGAAGGTCCCGCTCGGGTTGCTGCGCCGCGTCGGCCGCGGGCCGCTGCGCAGGCGCGCCCGCAAGGCCGCGAAGCACTACCGCGCCACCGTCATCGCCGGGCTCGACGCCGACAAGAAGACCCGCACGCAGCGCCTGCGCCGCGACCGCCGCGACGCGGTCGTCCGCGAGCAGGTCCAGCGCTGGGCCCCCGACTGGGTGGTGCTCCACGAGCCGCTCGCCGTCGAGGCCGTCGCCGGGTTCCTGCCCGCGCTCATCGCCGAGCGTCCCGCGCTGCGCACCACGTACGCCTTCGAAGAACTGTGGGACGAGACCGATGGCTGAGCGACCGCGCCTGCTGTACCTGGCGTTCTTCTTCCCGCCCTCGCGCGCCAGCGGCGTCTTCCGCGCCCGCGCCACCGCGAACTACTTCGCCGAGCAGGGCTGGGACGTGACCGTCCTGCGCGGCCCCGACCGGTTCTTCGACGAGATCACCGGCGCCCGCGACGACGCCATGACCGCCACGGTCGACCCGCGCATCGAGGTCGCCGAGGTCGAGATGGACTACTTCCGGTGGGAGACCGACGTCCGCCGGTACGGGCGCTTCCGCGGGAACTTCCCCGCCGCGGCCCGCAACTGGTTCAACTGGAAGCAGGACCACGTCTTCCCCGACAAGTACCAGGGCTGGGGCGTGAACGCCCTCCGCGAGGGGCTGCGGCGCCACCGCAGGCGCCCGTTCGACCTCATCGTCGCGACCGGGAACCCGTTCGCGTCCTTCGGATCCGCGTGGGCCCTCTCCAAGCTCACGCGCCGCCCGTTCGTCGTGGACTACCGCGACGCGTGGACGCTCAACCAGTTCGAGAACGCCGACATGTTCCCGCCGGAGCACCCCGCGTGGAAGTGGGAGCGGCGCATCCTCGGCTCGGCCGCCGCGTCGCTGCACGTCAACGACGCCCTGCGCGGCTGGCACGCCCGCAAGTACCCCGAGGCCGCCGACCGGATGCAGGTCGTCCTCAACGGCTGGGACCCCGACGTCGTCTCCGACGAGCCGCCCGCGGCCGACGAGGACCGGCCCCTGTCGTTCTCGTTCGTCGGCACCCTCACCCACGTGCAGCCCATCGGCTCGCTCCTGGACGGGTACCGGATCATGACCGAGCGCGACGCCCACGCGGGCGCCCGGCTGGACTTCTACGGCCACATCGGGTTCTTCGCGAACACCGAGGACGAACTGCGGGCCCAGCTCGGGCTCGACGAGGAGATCCCCGGCGTCACGATCCGCGGCCCGGTCCCCAAGCCCGCCATCGCGACCGCGTACGCCGCCAGCGACGTCCTCGTGTTCATGACCGGCGGCTCGAAGTACGTGACCACCGGGAAGGTCTTCGAGTACATGGCGACGGGCAAGCCGATCGTCTCCGTCCACGAGAAGGGCTGCGCCGCAGAGGAGCTGCTGCGGGACTACCCGCTGTGGTTCGAGCCCGAGAGCCTCGACCCGGAGCATGTGGCGGCGGCGATGGCCGACGCCGGGGACGCCGCCCGCAAGGCCGACCCCGACACGGCCGCGCAGGCCCGCGAGTACGCCCAGTCGTTCACCAGGTACGCCGCGCTCCGGCCGTTCGAGCAGTGGTCCCGCGACCTCGTCGCGAAGCGGAAGGGGTAGCGCCGTGGACACCAAGCGAAGCGCCGCGGGCACGGCCGAGCGCGAAGCGGCCGCCCGCCGCGAAGTCGCCGTCGTCTTCAAGAAGGGCGCCCTGCCGCGGCTCAACGAGTACGTCGCCGAGGTCGCCCCGAGGGGCGTCGAGGTCACGGTCCTCGTCGCCAACGGGCCCGGCTGGCGCAAGGCCGAGAAGGTCGACGGCCGCGCGCAGGTCCTCAGCATCGGCCGGCGCGAGAACCGCCAGCCCGGCGTCTGGCTCTACCTCATGGCCGTCGAGCGCGCCCCGCGCGCCGTCCTCAAGCGGCTGGAGCAGCGCCTGCCCGGCAAGGCCGGACGGGCCGCCGGACGCGCCCGCCGGATCCACCGCAAGGCCACCGGGAAGCTCCGCACGTGGGTGTTCTGGCCCGTGTACCGGCCGCTGCGCCCGCAGGCGCTGCGCCGCATCGCGGGCCGCCGCGTCGAGGCGCTCGGCCTGGCGCGCGCCGACCGCGTCGTCATCCTCGACGAGGGCGCCGTCCCCTTCGGATGGATGCTCGCCAACCGGTTCCCCGGACTCGAAGTGACGAGGACCCTGGACAAGAAGCGCCACGAGGACCTCCCCGTCACCGGCCCGACCGAGGCCCCCGAGGCCAGGGACCCGTACATCCGGATCTGACCGCCGCCTCCGGGAAACAGCGGCTGAACACTTCGGCGCGGCACCCTCAACATTAGGGAAACGCCAGGTGACGCAGCCCGTCTCGTACGATGTGCCCGCCGGGAACTCGCGTTTGCCCGGCAGGCGTACGTTGAACTCGGAGGAACGATGGCGGAGCACCCCCGGCGGGTCGTGATGCTGGTGCAGAACGGCGTCACCGGCGATTCGCGCGTGCAGAAGGAGGCCGAGTCCGCCGCCGCGGCGGGGTACGAGGTCGTCCTGCTCGGCGCGTCGCCGTCGGGGAAGGCCGAGGAGTGGGCGCTCGGCGGGGCCACGGTGCGCCTCGTGCCCGTCAACCGGGTGTTCGACCGCCGCCGCCACGAGATGCGCCGCGGCTGGCTGCGCTCCCCGCTCGCGTACCCGCCGGGGCCGCTCGCGGCCTACCGGCAGCGGCAGGCGCGCGCGTGGCGCGCCGACCTCGACACCGAGCGGGCCCGCGGGGCGTCGGCGCTGGCGCTGGCGCCGCGCGAGGCCGCGTACCGGGCGTTCTGGGGCTGGACCGGGTTGCGCCGCAAGGCGACCCGGAAGCTCGAAGCGGACCGCGCTGCGGCGAAGGGCGGCGCCGACCGGCTCGCCGCGATTTTCTGGAAGGCGACGATGGGCGACCGGGCGTGGCGGCGCCTCGACCCGGCGCTGTGGGACCTGGAGCTGTCGTTCGGCCCCGTCGTGGACGAGCTGCGCCCGGACCTGATCCACGCCAACGACTTCCAGATGCTCGGCGTCGGCGCGCGCGCGAAGCTGCGCGCGAAGGCCGCGGGCCGGGACGTGAAGCTGGTGTGGGACGCGCACGAGTACCTGCCCGGCATGAAGTCGTGGAAGAGCCACCCGTGGTGGAAGGACGCGCAGATCGGCCACGAGCGCGAGTTCGCGCCGTACGCCGACGCCGTGGTCACCGTCTCGGAGCTGCTCGCGGAGATGCTCCGCGACCGGCACGGCCTCAAGGAGCTCCCCGAGGTCGTCATGAACGTGCCCGACACGTCGGGCGCGGTCGAGCAGCCCGTGCCGGGCCTGCGCGAGCGCTGCGGCATCGGCCCCGGCACGCCGCTCATGGTCTACTCGGGCGCGCCGCTGGAGCAGCGCGGCCTGCACATCCTCGTCGAGGCCCTCCCGGACCTGCCGGGCGTCCACGCCGCGCTCATCGTGTCGTACCCGCAGTGGCGGTACATCAAGCGCACGCAGGAGCGGGCCGCCGAGCTCGGGGTCGCCGACCGCGTCCACGTCCTCGAATACGTGCCGCACCGCCAGGTCGTGCCGTTCCTGGCGGAGGCGGACCTGGGCGTGATCCCCATCCACCACTGGGGCAACCACGAGATCTCCCTCATCACGAAGTTCTTCGAGTACTCGCACGCGCGCATCCCCGTGGTCGTCTCGGACGTGAAGACCATGTCGGGACTGGTGCACCGCACCGGCCAGGGGGAGGTCTTCACCGCCGAGGACACCGCCGACTTCACGCGCGCCGTGCGGGCCGTCCTCGACGACCCGGAGACGTACCGCAAGGCGTACGCCGAGCGCGTCCCGCTCGACGAGTGGACCTGGGACTCCCAGGCGAGGCGGCTCACCGACCTGTACGGGCGCCTGCTGGGCGCCTGAGAAGAGGAGCACCGGACACAGTGAACGCAGACCGGCACGTCGCCGTGGTGACGCCCTGGTACCCGGACCCGCAGGTGACCTACGCGGGGGCCTTCGTCAAGGCCCAGGTGGAGGCCGTCGCCGGGGGGTGCTCGGACCTGGACGTGTACCACCTGAAGAGCTGGCCGGTCGGCGAGGCGGGCGCGCCGCTGGACGCGAACCCGGAGGTCCTCGACCTGCACGCCCGGCTGCTGGCGCGCGCCGACGCGCCGCTGGCGACCGCGGGCGGGGCGGTCCTGCACCGGGTCCCGACGCTGACGCCGCGGGACACCGCGTGGATCACCCACTCCGACGCGTCGGCGCGGTGGCTGCGCACGTTCCTCGGCGGCAGGCCCCTGGACGCGCCGATCGTCCACGCGCACGTGCCGATCACCGGCGGCTGGGCGGCCCTGGAGAACGCGGCGCCGGACGCGCGCGTCTACATGACCGAGCACTCGTCGTTCCTCGCCGACCTGCTGGACCAGCCCGCGGCCCGCGCCCGCTACGAGCAGGTCCTGGAGCGCGCCGACGGGTTCTTCGTCGTCGGCGAGCCCCTGCACGACCTCATCGCCGCGACGTTCCCGCGGTTCGCGGACAAGCTGGAGTACATCGCGAACCCGATCGACTTCCGCACCGCCCGCGCCGAGGCCCCGCGGTCGCTGCGCCGGTGGCTGTCGGTCGCGGCCCTGAACGAGCGCAAGCGCATCGACTACCTCCTGGAGGCGTTCCGCCGCTGCCGCGCGGACGACCCGGAGCTGACGCTGACCCTCGCCGGCGACGGGAAGCTGCGCCCGGCGCTGGAGGCCCTCGCCGCGGACCTCGGCGTCGCCGACGCCGTGGCGTTCCTCGGCTCGGTGGACCCCTCGGAGGTCCCGGGGCTCATGGCCTCCCACGACCTGTTCGTCCACACCAGCCGCCACGAGACGTTCGGCGTCGTCGTGGTCGAGGCGCTCGCGGCCGGGACGCCGGTCCTGGTGAGCCGCTGCGGCGGCTCCGACCAGGTGCTGCGCGGCATCGAGTCGGAGGCCGGGCGGCTCTACGACGTGGACGACGACCCGGACGTGCTCGTCGCCGCCTACCTGGAGCTGCGCGAGCGGTACCCGGAGAAGACCGATGTGGACGCGGCGCGGGAGCTCCTGCGCGCCAAGTACTCCTACGAGACCGTGGCCGAGCGCCACTTCGAGGTCTGGGACCGGGAAGGCCGCCGATGAGGATCGTGTTCGTAGCGCCCAAGAGCGCGTGGCGCCAGGCCCTCGCGGCCGAGTCGCGCGCCGCGGCCGACGCCGGGCACGCCGTGCGCGTCGTCGCCGAGGAGAACCCCGACTGGGACCTGACGCCGCTCGACGAGCGCGTCGAAGTCCGCTGGACCGGCGCGACGAAGGTCAGCGCCCCCGAACCCGCCTTCATCGCGGTGTTCCTGCGGAAGATCCCCCTCGGGGTCCTGCGCGCCGTCGGCCGCGGGCCGCTGCACGGGCCCGCCGACAGGCTCTCGCGCTGGTGGCGGCGCACGGTCCTGGGCCCGCTCAAGCGCCGCCGCTGGCCCGAGACGAAGCGGCTGCGCGAGGCGCACCGCCGCGACGCCGTCGCCGCCGCGGTCGCCGCGGGGGACTTCGACTGGCTCGTCCTCCACGAGCCGCAGGCCGTCGAACTGGGCGTCCACTGGCTGCCGCGGCTCCTGGACGAGCGCCCCGAGCTCGTCACCACCTTCTCCTTCGAGCCCCGAGCGGAGGCCGCCCGTGAGCGCTGAGCGCCCGCGCCTGCTGTACCTGGCGTACTACTTCCCGCCCTCGCGCGCCAGCGGCGTCTTCCGCGCCCGCGCCACCGCGAACCACTTCGCCGAGCAGGGCTGGGACGTCACCGTCCTGCGCGCCCCCGACAGGTTCTTCTACGACATCATCCGCTCCGTCGACGAGGCGCTCGTGGAGACGATCGACCCGCGCGTGACCGTCCTCCAGCCGGAGATGGACTTCTTCGCGTGGGAGAACGACCTGCGCGACTACTCGTTCTGGCGCGGGAACTTCCCGGTCCTCGCGCAGAAGCGCTACCAGCGCCGCCTGGACCGGACCTTCCCCGAGCACTACGTCACGTGGGCCGAGAACGCCGTCAAGACCGGCCGCCGCCTCCACCGCGAGCAGCCGTTCGATCTGGTGGTCGCGACCGGGAACCCGTTCGCGTCGTTCTGGGCCGCATGGGAGCTGGAGCGCCGCACGAAGGTCCCGTTCGTCATCGACTACCGCGACTCGTGGACCCTCGACCAGTTCGGCAACACCGACAAGTTCCCGCCCGGGCACGCCGCCTGGCGCTGGGAGGCCGAGATCCACCGCACCGCCTCGGCCGCGGTCCACGTCAACGACGCGCTGCGCGCCTGGCACGCCGCGAAGTACCCGTTCGCCGCCGACCGGATGCAGGTCGTCCTCAACGGCTGGGACCCCGACATCATGGACGCCGAGGCCATCGCCTCGGCCCCCGATGAGGCCCGGCCGCTGTCGTTCGCGTTCATCGGGACCCTCACCCACGTGCAGCCCATCGAGTCGCTGCTGGAGGGGCACCGGCTCTTGGCCGAGTCCGGGGCCCACCCCGGCGCGGGCCTGGACCTGTACGGCCACATCGGGTTCTTCTCCTCGCAGGAGATGAAGCTCCGCGCCGAGCTGGGCCTCGACCGCGAACGGCCCGGCGTGGCCTACCGGGGCCCGGTCCCCAAGTCCGAGATCGGCACCGCGTACGCCGCCAGCGACGTCCTCGTGTTCCTCAACGGCGGGTCCAAGTACGTCACGACCGGGAAGGTCTTCGAGTACATGGCGACGGGCAAGCCGATCGTCTCGGTCCACGAGAAGGGCTGCGCCGCAGAGGAGCTGCTGCGGGACTACCCGCTGTGGTTCGAGCCCGCGAGCCTCGACCCCGCCGACGTCGCCGCCGCGATGGCCGACGCCGGGGACGCCGCCCGCAAGGCCGACCCCGACACCGCGGCCCGCGCCCGCGCGTACGCCCGCTCCTTCACCAGGGAGGCGGCGCTCGCCCCGTTCGAGCAGTGGGCGCGCGAGCTCGTCGCCCGGAAGGCACGGTGACCGCGATGACGACCCCCGACCGCGTCCTGGTGGTGGCCTTCAGGAAGGCCGCCGTGCAGCGCGTCAACTCCTACCTCGACTACCTGCTCTCCCGGGGCGTGCCCGTCACGGTGCTCGTCGCCGACGGGCAGGGCTGGAAGCAGGCGCCGCGCTTCGACCCGCGCGCCGAGGTCCTGTCGCTCGCCGACCGCGAGAACCGGCAGCCGTTCGTGTGGACGTACACGATGCTCGTCGAGCGCGGCCCCGGCGGCCTCTTCCGCCGCCTCGGCAGGGCCCCGGGCCCGATCGGCGGCGCCGGCCGCAGGCTCGGCCGCCTCCACGTCAAGGCCGTCCGCAAGATCCGCAAGTGGTTCTTCTGGCGCGGCTACCAGGCCGTGCGCGGCCACAGCCTGCGCCGGATCGCCCTGCGCCGCCTGGAGCCGCTGCGCCTCGACGGGGTCCGGCGCGTGGTCGTCGCCGACACCGCGGCCGTTCCCTTCGGGTGGACGCTCGCCCGCCGCCGCCCCGGCCTGGAGGTCACCCGCGCGATGGACGTGAGCGCCTTCGAGCCCCTCCCGGTCACCGACCCCGCCCCTGAGCTGGGCTTCGACCCGGCCGCAGCGGAGCGGCCGTACGCGCAGGTGTGACCGGACTCCGCCAACGACCACACCGAACCGAGGCGGCAGTATCGCCGGACCTTGGAAGAGGAGCGTTCCTTCCCTTCCAGGGCTTGGTTTCCAATGTTGCGGCACACGTGTTATGGCACCGTGACCTGATCCCGCATACCGGGAGGCTACGCTGCACTCATGCTGCGTTCTGTCATCCTCGCCGCCGCCAGGTCATCGAAGATCGAGCGCCTCGTCGGCACCGCGCCCGTGTCCCGGTCGCTCGTGCGCCGCTACGTCGCGGGCGAGACGACGGCCGAGGCGGTCGCCACCACCCGCGCGCTCGCCGCCGACGGGCTCCTCGCCACCCTCGACTACCTCGGCGAGGACACCGTCGTCGTCGAGCAGGCCGACGCCACCCGCGACGAGTACCTCAGCCTCCTCGCCGCCCTCAAGGGCGAGGGCCTCTCCAAGGCCGCCGAGGTCAGCGTCAAGCTCTCCGCGCTCGGCCAGCGCCTCGACCCCGAGCTCGCCTACGACCGCGCCCGCGAGATCTGCGAGGCCGCCGCCGACGCCGGGACCACCGTCACCGTCGACATGGAGGACCACACGGTCACCGACTCCACCCTGGAGATCGTGCAGCGCCTCCGCGAGGAGTTCACGCTCACCGGCGCCGTCCTCCAGGCGTACCTGCGCCGCACCGAGGACGACTGCAAGGCCCACGCCGTCGCCGACTCCCGCATCCGCCTGTGCAAGGGCGCCTACAAGGAGCCCGAGTCCGTCGCCTACCAGCGCAGCCTCGACGTCGACCGCTCCTACGTGCGGTGCATCAACGCCCTCATGGCCGGGGACGGCTACCCGATGCTCGCCACCCACGACCCGCGGCTCATCGAGATCGGCGTCGACCGCGCCCGCTGGTACGACCGCGACAAGGACTCCTTCGAGTTCCAGATGCTCTACGGCATCCGCACCTCCGAGCAGCTGCGCCTCGCCTCCGAGGGCTACCGGATGCGCGTCTACGTCCCCTACGGCGACCAGTGGTACGGCTACCTCATGCGCCGCATGGCCGAGCGCCCCGCGAACCTCGCCGTGTTCCTCCGCTCACTGTGGACCAAGTCTTAGCGAATTCACATCCGGGCCGGGACGGCGGAGGCCGCCCCGGCCCGGGTGAGCTGCGCCGCGACCGGTGGACGCCCGGTGCACGGCGCGCATTCGCGGCTCGCGCGACTAGCGAACGGCGACTACAGTTGCGAACGTGACTCAAGCCCCCGAGGACTTCCCCCCGGCATCCCCCGAGCAGCCCGCCGCCGAGCCGCAGGCGGCGAACCCGCCCGGCCCCGCCGCGCCGCTCGTGCCCGGCCAGCGCGGCGCCTCCGACGCGCCCCGCGCCGCCGCGCCCGGGCCCGTCCTCCCGCAGGCCGAGAACGCCGAGACCGCGCTCCCGCAGCCCGCCCCCATGCCGCCGATGATCGAGCCCACGCAGCCGCCGTCGGCGCTCCCGGTCGACATGGCGCCCCCCGGCATGATGCCGCCCGGCGCCCCCCAGGGCGCCCCTGGCATGGCTCCGCCGGGAGCCGTCCCGCCCGGCTACGGCCATCCTGGGCAGATGCCTCCCGGACAACTCCCCCCCGGCGTCGGGCCCGGCCCGATCCCCGTCTCCGCCATGCCCCCCTGGCCCGGCGGCCCCGCGGGCTACTACGCGCCCCGCCCCGAGCCCAAGCGCAACCGCCTCGCCACCGTCCTCATCGTCGTCGCCCTCGTGGCCTCCTCAGTCTTCGCCGGCGCCCTCGTCAACGGCTGGCGCCCCGGCTTCGCCGACAACCCCACCGGCACCATCGACGGCCTCGCCGTCGAGCCCGGCGAGGGCACCGTCCCCAGCCCCGACGCCGACGCCCCCGCCTCCGAGATCCTCGCCTACCTGCGCGAGCAGGCCCAGCTCGTCCTCGACGCCCAGTCCGAGTCGCTCCTCAACGGCAGCCTCGACGGCTGGCTCGCCGCCTACGACCCGACCCTGCACACGCAGATGACCGGCCGGTACGACTCGCTCACCTCCATGCAGGTGTCCCGCTTCGACTACCAGATCGCCTCGGGCCCCATCGAGGACGCCTCCGGCGCCGTCCCCCTCTACGACATCTCGATCGCGCTCTCCTACTGCTTCGTCGAGCCCGCCGAGACCTGCAAGGCCGCCGACATCGTCTTCGACACGCGCTGGCGGGCCGACGACGACGGCATGCGCATGATCGAGGTCCAGAACTCCGAGTTCGGCGAGGGCCCCCACCCGTGGGAGGTCACCGACCTGGTCGCCGCGGTCGGCGAGCGCACCGTCACCGCCGTCCCGGTGTCCATGGAGGCCCGCCTCGACGAGGCGCTCGCGGTCTCCGAGGCCGCCGCCGAGAACGCCGACCAGTGGGCGTACTGGGAGAAGCCCGACCGGTACGTCATCTACATCGCCTCCGACGAGGAGTTCGACACCTGGTTCGGCGGCATGTGGGACTCCGAGGACGTCCTCGGCTTCGCCCTGCCGCTCAACGGGACCGTCGACGGCGAGCGCCAGCCGTCCACGTACGCCACCGTCATGGGGGTCGACCGCACCGGCTGGGGCGAGGGCCTCACCTCCGTCATCCGCCACGAGCTCGGCCACGCCGTGACCCTGTGGGCCGCGCCGTCCGAGCGGTACGCCGACGACACCTGGTGGATGGTCGAGGGCGTCGCCGAGTACATCGACCACGGCGACCGGGCCCTGGAGGACTACGACCGCATGTGGGACGTGCGCGACTACGTCGCCCAGGGCGGCTGCGCGGCCGACATCCTCCCGCCCGACGAGGACGACGACACCCTCGCGGGGTCCGGGAAGTACGGCTGCGGGTTCCTCGGCGTCCACTACATGATCGAGACCTACGGGGTCGACGCGTTCGCCGAGTTCTTCGGGCTGACCGCACGCGAGGGCACCCCCGCGGTCGACGCCGCGCAGACCGTCTACGGAAAGGACTACGCGGCGATCATGGAGGAGATTACGGCGTTCATTGCCCAGACCGTGTGAGATCGGGTGTTGCCGGGTGGCGCGGACTGCCGTAACATGAGCAACATCCCAATCGAAAGACATCAACGTCACGCTTCGTGACGACCGACTTGTTTCGGTTCATAGGGCATTCGCGTCCACCGCACCTCTAACACATCACACAACCCCACGTCCTTGCACAGGCAATAGTGCTCGCAACAGCCCTCGACAGAACGGTGAGACACATGAGCGAACCCGGGGACCTCCTCGACGAGGTCAAGTTCTTGACGGTGACGGAAGTGGCCGAGTTGATGCGCGTCTCGAAGATGACGGTGTACCGGCTCGTCCACAACGGTGAGATCGCGGCGGTGCGGGTGGGGCGCTCCTTCCGCGTCCCCGAGAGCGCCGTGAAGACCTACCTCTCCGAGGCCCTCCAGACGGACGAGTGACCCCGCTCGGCCAGTCCCGGCCCCGCCACGCGCGAGCTGTGACGGGGCCTTCGCACGGACTCGCCCGGCGAGGGGGCCGCCGGGGGGACGGGCTAGGCTGGTCGGGCTCTAACTATCGTCTAGTCAACACCTGTGAGGAAGCTCTATGGGCTCGGTCATCAAGAAGCGGCGCAAGCGCATGGCGAAGAAGAAGCACCGCAAGCTGCTCCGCAAGACCCGCGTTCAGCGTCGCAAGCTCGGCAAGTAACCGAGGCGACCGGCTTCCGAGCACCTGCGGGTAGGCTGGGCTGCATGCCAGAGTTCGATGCCGTGTTCGCCTTCGATGTCCGGGGCGTGATCTCGCAGATCATCGGGTACGGAGCAGCGCTCCTGTCCTTGATCGCCGTCATCCACTGCGCAGTGCAGAAGCCCGAGGCGTTCAACGCCGTCGGCACCCTCTCGAAGGGCACCTGGCTCGGGCTCCTCGTCGTGAGCCTCGTGCTGGCGCTCCTCTTCGGCGGCTACGGCCGGCTCAACCTGTTCGCACTCGTCGCCATCGCGGCGGCACTGGTGTACCTCCTGGACGTCCGCACGGGCATCAAAGACATCGGCGGCAGCACCTACTGAGGTGCGCTCTCGCGCCGGAGCGATCCGACTTGCGGAAAGCCGCGCCAGCGGATGCTGGCGCGGCTTTCGGTGTGCTCGCCGTCGGTTCGAGTGCCTGACGGCGCCTGGTTCTAGTACCTGACGACGCCGCGGGCCATCTCCCGCAGGCGCGCGACCCGCTGCGCCGTCGGCGGGTGCGTCGAGAACAGGCTCGCGAGCCCGCCCCCGCGCAGCGGCGACTCGATCATCAGGTGCGACTGCTCCGCGATCCGGCTGTCCGCCCGCGCGGGCATCCGGTCGACCCCCGCGGAGATCTTCTCCAGCGCACTCGCGAGCGAGAGCGGGTCACCCGTCAGGCGCGCGCCGTCGGCGTCCGCCTCGTACTCGCGCGAGCGCGAGACGGCCATCTGGATCAGCCCGGCCGCGACCGGCCCGAGGATCATCGTCAGCAGCAGCACGAGCGGGTTCGGCCGGTCCTCGTCGTCGGAGGCGAAGAACGGCAGGAACATCGCGAGGTTCGCGAGCATCGTGATGATCCCCGCGAGCGCGCCCGCGACCGACGAGATGAGGATGTCGCGGTTGTACACGTGCGACAGCTCGTGCCCGATGACGGCCCGCAGCTCGGCGGGCGTCAGCAGGTGCACGATCCCCTCGGTGACCGCGACCGCCGCGTGCTGCGGGTTGCGGCCCGTCGCGAACGCGTTCGGCTGCATCGTCGGGGAGACGTACAGCCGCGGCATCGGCTGCCCCGCGCGCTGCGCGAGCTCGCGCACCGTCGCGTACAGCTGCGGCGCCTCCGCTTCGGACACGGGCCGGGCCCGCATCGCGCGCAGGGCGATCTTGTCGGAGTTGAAGTAGGCGTAGGCGTTCATGCCGACCGCGATCACCGCGGCGATGAGGACGCCGGTGGAGCCGCCGAAGGCGTAGCCGATGGCGATCACGATCGCCGACATCGCGCCGAGCAGCACCGCCGTCTTGAGGCCGTTGTGGTGCTTCATGGTGGTTGGGTTTCCCTCCTTGTGGGAAAAGCAACGTCCTGGTTACGGCCAGTATTTCTGGACGAACTGGGAATTCACCGAGAAACGGACGTGAAGTCCAACACGAGCTGCGGCGCCAGCGACACGGCAACGAGGGCCAGGGCGGCGATGGTCAGCGCGACCGCGTACCGCCGCGGAACGGCCCCTGACCTGCCCGTGAGCACCGCCCGCGCCAGCGGCAGGTAGTACGCGAGGCCGACGACCGCGCCCGCCGCGACCACCACCGCCAGCCACACCGCCGACGACGCGAGCACTTCGAGCACCGCGACCTTCGCCACCGTCCCGGCGAGCGCGGGCGGCAGCCCCGCCAGCCCGACCACCGCGAACAGGAACACCGACGCCGGCAGCGGCGCGGCCTTCCACAGCCCGGCCAGGTCGGCGACCGCGCCGCCGTCCTCCGCGCGCACGGCCGTGAGGGCCGCGAAGACCCCGGCCTCCAGGAGCACGAAGAACACCGCGTACGCGAACGCCGCCGAAGCGGCCGCGCCCGCGTGCTCGCGGCCCGCGGCGGTCGCGATGACGGCGAGCGGCGCGAGCGCGTACCCGGCGTGCGCGATCCCCGACCAGGCCAGGAGCGGCACGGTGCGGCGCTGCACGAGCGCCCCGAGGTTCCCGACCGCGATCGAGGCGACCGCGAGGACGGCGACGACGATCCCGGCGCTCGCGGTGCCCCGCAGCCCGAAGGCGACGACCCAGACGATCGCGACGGCGCCGCCGAGTTTGGAGGCGCTCGCCAGGTAGGTGGCGATGGGAAGCGGGGCGCGTTCGAGGACGAGCGGCGCCCAGGCGTGCAGGGGCGCGGCGGCGAGTTTGAAGGCGAGCCCGGCGAGGAGGAGCGCGGTCCCGGCGGCGGCGAGGCCCGCGTGGGCGTCGCCGAGTGCGGCGGCGAGCCCTTCGAGGTGGACGGTTCCGGTGGCGGCGTAGAGGAGCGCGGCGCCCATGAGGGCGGTCGCGGAGGAGGTGACGGAGGCGATGAGGAAGGTGGTCCCGGCTTCGGCGCCGTCGCGGCCGGGGCGGGTGACGAGGACGTACAGCGGGAGCGTGAGGGTCTCGACGGCGACCACGAGGGTGATGAGGTCGCGGGCCCCGGCGAGCGCGATCCCGCCTGCGGCGGAGGCGGTCAGGAGGAACCAGTTCTCGCCGGGCCGCCTGCCGCTGACGGCGGCGACGAGGACGGCGAGGGCGGCGAAGAGCGCGGCGGCGCCCATGGCGGCGTCGTCGGCGACGTAGGAGTGCCACTCGCCGACGGCGAAGGCGGCGCGGTCGGGCCCGAGTCCGATCCAGACGGCCGCCGCGGAGGCGGTTCCGAGCCCGATCATGGCGGCGGCCTTGGCGAACCGGCCGGTGAACAGGGCGGCGGCGGCGGTGGCCGCGGCGAGGTAGAGCGGCAGCATCGCGGCGTGGTCGATCGCTTGGGCGCGCATCAGAGGTGGCCTTCCGCGAACAGGGCCAGGAGCGGGCCGGGGACGAGGCCGAGGAGGAGGGTCCCGGCGACGAGCGGGGACCAGACGGCGGCTTCGGCGGCGGAGACGTCCCCGATGCCGAAGGCCGCGGGCGCTACGGACCCATGGCTCACGTGCTTGAGCATCCGCAGCAGGTAGGCGGCGGCGAGGAACGCGCCGAACGCGGCGGCCGCGGCGAGGAGGAGCCAGGCGCCGCCGCGTTCGGCCGCGGCGTACACGGTGAACGCCTCGCCCCAGAACCCGGCGAGGCCGGGCAGGCCGAGGGAGGCGAGGGCGGCGAACCCGAGGAGCCCGGCGAGCGCGGGCGCGGCGAGGCGCAGGCCGCCGAGGGCGGTGAGGCTGCCGGTGCGGGTGCGGGCCTTGAGGGCTCCGGCGAGGAAGAACAGGAGCGGGGTGACGAGGCCGTGCGCGAGGTTCCCGAAGAGCGCGGCACGCAGGCCCGCTTCGGTGCCGGCGGCGAACGCGAGGACCACGAATCCCATGTGGCCCACCGAGGAGTACGCGATGAGGCGCTTGAGCTCGGGCAGGCGCAGGCACACGAGCCCGGCGACGACGATCCCGACCGCGGCGAGCACGGCGAGGACGGGCGCGGCGTCGGCCGCGCCTTCGGGCGCGAGGCCGCCCGCGACGCGGATCAGGCCGTACGTGCCGAGCTTGAGGAGGACTCCCGCGAGGAGCACCGAGCCGACGGTGGGCGCGGCGGTATGCGCATCGGGGAGCCAGGAGTGCAGCGGCCACAGCGGGGCCTTGACGGCGAAGCCGATCGCCAAGAGGGAGAACACGAGCAGCGACACGCCACTGCTGACACCCCCTGCGGCGATGATGGCGCCGAGGTCGGCGGTCCCGGTGTCCGCGATCGCGACGAACAGGCCGGTCGCCATGAGCAGCGACCCGGCGATGGTGAACAGCGCGAACTTCGCGGCGGCCCGCCGCCGCGTCCGCGGGTCCCCGAACCGGTGCACGATCGCCCACATCGGCAGCAGGACCGCTTCGAACGCGATGAAGAACAGCACGAGGTTGTCGGCGAGGAACACGAGCGTCGACGCCGCCTGCACTGCCAGCAGCAGCGCGGTCAGCACGGGCGACTGCCACCCGTCCCGCTCCTCCCCGCCCGCTCCGGAGGGCACCCCGTGCACCGGCGCCGCCGCAAGGGGAGGCCCCCCGATTTCAACGCTACCCGCACCATCCTGAAGGGAACCTGAAGCGCCCGTTGCAACCTGAAGGTGGCCTGAAGTCGCCGGACCGGCGGCGTGCACACCAGTCACCGGGTCCCCGCCGCCGGGGGTCCCCCCGTTTTCAACGCTACCTGCGGGTTCCTGAAGGGGAGCTGAAGCGGGCTGAAGGGAGGCTGAAGCGCTCGCCTGGTCGGCGCCGTAGAGGTCGGCGGCCCGCTGCTCGGCGCCGACGGCGTTGTGGAGGCAGCAGAGGACCCCGAGGAGCGCGGTGAGGAGGGCGAGCGTCCAGGAGACGCCGTCGACCGCGAGGGCGAAGTCGAGGTGGAGCGAAGGCGCCCAGGGGATCGCGACGCGGTGCCACCAGGTCGCGCCGTCCCCGGCGATGAGCGCACCGGTGTCGCGCCCGACCGGCAGCAGCGCCACCGCGGCGAACGCCAGCCCCGCAGCCCCGGCCCCGATCCAGTGCGCGTAGGGCTTGCGCCGCAGCCCCCATACCGCGAGCGCCCCGCTCGCAGGCAGCGCCGCCGCCAGCACCAGCATCAGTTCCACAGGCCCACCCCGATCGCGACCGCCGCGACCACGAGGGTTCCGGCGGCGCTGAGCCGGAGGTAGCGGACCAGGCCGCCGCGATGGCCCTCCGCCGTGTGCTCGGCCGCGGCGAGGGTCGCCCGTGCGGACCCTTCGACGGCGCCGCCGTCGACCAGGCGCACGTCGAGGGTCGTCGCAGCAGCGCTCAGAGCGGCCGCGGCGCTGCGGGTCGCCTTGGCCGCGAGGCGTTCCGCGTACAGGCCCTCGGCGAGCGCGCCTCGGGCGCGGCCCAGGATGCGGGCCGGGTCGCGGTCGGGGACCGGTTCGCGGGCGCGGCCGTCGCGCCACCAGGAGTCCGCGACGATGGCGATGCCGCCGACCGTGGCGAGCAGCAGCAGCGCCATCAGGTCCCCGTGGAGCTCGGGCACCTCGAAGGGCCCAGCGTAGTAGAGGGCGCCGACAAGCACCGTCGCCGCGGTCAGCGCCCACAGGCTGAACGACTCCGCGCGCGGCACCGCGGGCAGCGCCGCGGGCCCCGGGCCGCGCCAGAACAGCAGCAGCCACAGCCGCGTCGCGTACGCCGCGGTCAGGATGCTCGCGCCGACCCCCGCCCAGAACACGACCACCCCGGCCGGGGTCCCGGCCTCGTAGGCCGCGCCGAGCACGGTCTCCTTCGAGTAGAACCCGCCGAGCGGCGGCAGGCCCGCCATCGCCGCGAGGCCGATCGTCATGGCCCAGAACGCGAGCCGCGAATCGCCCGGCCGCAGCCGCGTCGCCCGCAGCGACCCGTCCGTGCCCGCCAGGGCGATCACCACGCCCGCGGTGAGGAACAGCAGCCCCTTGAACGCCGCGTGCGCCACGAGGTGGAACAGCGCCGCGTCCCCGGCCGCGACCGCCACGGCCGCGAACATGAAGCCGACCTGCGACACCGTCGACCACGCGAGCACGCCCTTGACGTCCCGCGCCGCCAGCGCGCACAGCCCCGCGCCGACCATCGTCACCGCCGCCACGACCGCGACCACGAGCAGCAGGTCCGCGGGCCACGCGGGGAGGAGCCGTGTGAGCACGTACGCGCCCGCCGCGACCATCGTCGCCGCGTGGATCAGGGCGCTCACCGGGGTCGGGCCGGCCATCGCCGGGGGCAGCCAGATCTGGAGGGGGAACTGCGCGGACTTCCCGATGCAGCCGAACAGGATCAGGAGCATCGCGAGCGTGGGCGCGTCGTGGATCTCGCCGATGCGGAAGGTGCCCGCGGCGACGCCGGTGATCATGACGCCGAGGACGAACGCGACGTCCCCGAACCGGGTCACCAGGAACGCCTTCGCGGCCGCGCCCGGCGCCTGCGGGAGCTTCGCGTAGTGGGCGATGAGGAGGTACGAGCAGGCGCCCATGACCTCCCAGCCGATGAGGAGGAGCACGAGGTCGTCGGCGGCGACGACGAGGAGCATCGCGGCGCAGAACAGGTTCACCTGGGCGGCGAACGGCGCGTAGCGCGGGTCGTCGCGCAGGTACGCGGCCGAGTAGAGCTGCACGAGGAGCGACACGAACCCGGTGGCGAGCGCGACGGCGCACGCGCCGGGGGAGAGGTCGAGGGCCGCGGTCGCGGTGACGGAGCCGAAGTCGGCGAGCACATAGGACGCCTGCGGGTTCGCGAACGAGACGGCGGCGGCGCACGCGAGCGCCGCGCCCGGCCCGGTGTAGGCCAGTACGACGGCGAAGTCCCTGCGGTGCACCAGGAGTCCGGCGAGGCCCGCGGCGGCGGGGGCGGCGATGAGGAGCCAGGCGAGGGCGGTCACCGGGGCACCCGCCGCTCCGCGGCCCCGCCCGCGGTCCCCTCGGCGGCGTCGTCTTCGGGGAGGCCGTCGGTGTCGATGGAGGCGCGCTCGCGCCACAGGTTGAGGACGAGCGCGAGGCCGACGCCGACTTCGGCGGCGGCGATGACCACGATGAACAGCGCGAAGCTCTGCCCGGTGTGGGAGCGGACCACGAGGTCGGTGGTGACGAGGACGAGGTGGACGCCGCCGAGCATGAGCTCGGCGGCGGCGAGCTGGAGGACGGCGTTGCGGCGCGTGAGGACGCCGTAGAGGCCGATCGCGAAGAGGCCCACGGCGATCAGGTATCCGATCAGCGGATGCACTGGGTCCTCCCCGGCGGGAGGGGATCGGTCGATCGGGGCCACATGGCCCCATCTTGGACCACGGGGCCTGCGAAAGTCCAGACCCGGGGCCGTGTCGATCCGCCTGAAACGCCGGGTCGCGGGCCCGGCCCGCCCCCCGGTCACCACCGGCCCCACGGTCCACGCGCGGGCGGGTCACCAGTCGGCGCGGCGGCGCTCCATGCCGTCGAGGATGAGGTCGAGGCCGATCGCGAACTCGTCGCCGTAGGCGTACCCGGGCTTCAGGGCGTGCTCGACGGCGATCTCGACGAGGTGCGGGAACATGCCCTGCGCCTGCGCCATGATCCCTTCGGTGAGCGCGGCCATGTCGTCGCCGCCCGCGGCGTCGAACGGCAGCGCGGCCTCCTGGATCGCGAAGCCGTACACGTAGCTGTCGAGCAGCGAGATGGCATGGGCCGCACCGGCGACGGAGAAGCCGTCGGCGCGCAGGCACCCGAGCACGGCGTCGTGGTGGCGCAAGGTGGCGAGCCCGGCGTTCACGCGCGAGTCCATGAGGCTGACGGCCCACGGGTGGCGGCCGAGCGCCGCCCGCATCGACCCGGCCCGCCGCCGCATCCCCTCCCGCCACGGCTCGCCCTGCTCGGGCAGCTCGACTTCGGCGAAGACGAGGTCGACCATGCCGTCGAGGAGCTCGTCCTTGTTCTTGAAGTGGTGGTAGAGGGCCATGGCGCGCACGCCGAGGCGCTCGGCGAGCCTGCGGGTGCTGGGCACGTCGCCGCCCGCGGCGTCGGCCATGTCGACGGCGGCGCGCAGGACCTTCTCCCTGCTCAGCGAGCCGCGGGCCGAGCCCGCGGCGGGTTCGTCGGTCACGTTCCGCTCCTGTCCATCCGCCGTACTTTACACCGTACAGTTTTCCTGTACAGTGTAAAGGAGCAAGTACCCTTCAACCCAGGAGCACGTCATGGAACCCATCCCGCAGACCGGCGTCGGCAAGAAGGTCTGCATCGTCGGCGCCTCAGGCAAACTCGGCCGCTACATGGTGCGGCACGCGCTCGACCGCGGCTACGAGGTCGTCGGCGTCTGCCGCGAGAAGAGCGTCCGCAAGCTCGACGACTTCGCCGGGCGCATCACCGTCCACGGCGCGTTCACGAACGACCGCGACGTCATCGAGCGCGCCGTCGACGGCTGCGACGCCGTCCTCACCGTCCTCGTCCCCTGGGGCGTCCACGACTACGCCTCCGGCACCGCCAAAGCCGTCATCGACTTCGCGAAACCCGGTGCGCGCCTGGTCTTCTCGTGCGGCTGGCACATCACCCGCGACGGCCAGGACCGGTACAAGCGCGGCATCAGGGCCGCCGTCGCCTTCGCGAAGCTCATGAAGATCACGCGCCTGGTCGACATCGCCGACCAGTACCGGGCCACCGACCTGATCTTCGACTCCGACACCCGCTGGACCGTCGTGCGCGGCAGCGACCTCGAAGAGGGCGAGAGCCAGGGCCTCCCCGTCTGGAGCCGCCACGTCGGCGACCCCATTCTGGAGAGCAACCTGACCCGCCGCACCGACTTCGCCCTGTTCATGGTCGCCGCCGTCGAAGACGACGCGCTCGTCCACGAGGCCCCCGCCATCAACGGCCGCCTCACGCCCTCAGCGCTCGCCCACGCCTCGGAGGCGGCCTAGCGCAGCAGCAGGTCCGCCAGGGCGAAGGCGAACAGCGCCACGGCGACGAAGCCGTTGGCGGTGAAGAAGGCCCGGTTGACCTTCGAGAGGTCGTCGGGCCGCACGATCGAGTGCTCGTAGACCAGGGCGGCCGAGACCAGTGCGAGGCCGATCCAGTAGAGGAGGCCGAAGCCGGTGAGGAGGCCGAACCACGCGAACAGGGCCACGGTCACGACGTGCGCGACGGAGGAGGCGTGGAGCGCGGCCTTCACGCCCCACCGCGCCGGGGTCGAGTGGACCCCGATCACGCGGTCGATCTCCACGTCCTGGCACGCGTAGATCAGGTCGAACGCGCCGATCCAGAGCCCCACGGCCGCACCGAGGACGATCGCCGGGCCCGAGCCCGCGAACGTCCCGGTGACGGCCAGCCACGCGCCCACGGGGGCGACCATCTGGGCGAGGCCGAGGACCGCGTGCGGGTAGTTCGTGAACCGCTTCGCGTACGGGTAGACGACGAGCGGCGCCACGGCGAGCGGGCTCAGGTAGAAGCACAGCGGGTTCAGGAAGAACGCCGCGGCGAGGAGCGCCGCGAGGCTCACCGCGCAGCCCCAGTACGCCGTCCGCAGCGAGACCTTCCCCGTGACGAGCTCGCGCTGCGCCGTGCGCGGGTTCTGGGCGTCGATCCGGCGGTCGATGATCCGGTTGGCGGCCATGGCGAGCGTGCGGGCCGCGACCATCGCCACGGTGACCAGGACCAGGTCGAGCCAGGAGAACGCGTCCTCCAGGCGCATCACGGTGAGCGTCGAGAGGTACGCGAAGGGCAGCGCGAACACCGAGTGCTCGAAGGCGACGAGCTTCAGGAAGTCCCTGACCGGGTTCGGGCGGGCGGCGGTGTCAGTCAATTCCGTATTCTTTCCAGCGTCGGTCCACAGTGGCCTTCACGGACGCGCTCATGCGCATCGCCTCCGGCCAGCCGCGCGTGTAGCCCTCCTCGGGCCACTTCGCGGTCGCGTCGATCCCCGCCTTGCCGCCCCAGAACTGGTGGTACGACGCGTGGTCGAGGTGGTCCACCGGGCCCTCGGTCAGCAGCAGGTCCCGCGAGTAGTCCACGTTCCCCAATGCGCGCCAGGCCACCTCGCGGTAGTCGTGCACGTCGCAGTCCGCGTCCACGACCACGATGAGCTTCGTCAGGCTCATCATCTGGAGCCCCCAGATCGCGCTCATCACCTTCTGCGCCTGCTTCGGGAACTTCTTGTCGATCGAGACGATCACGCAGTTGTGGAACACCCCCGCGGCCGGCATGTCGTAGTCCACGATCTCCGGGATCATGATCTTGACCAGCGGCAGGAACGTCCGCTCCGTCGCCTTCCCCAGCCCGTGGTCCTCCTGCGGCGGCGCCGAGGTGATGATCGTGTGGTAGATCGGCTTCCGCCGCATCGTCATCGCCTCGACGTGCATCACCGGGAACGGCTCCACCGGCGTGTAGAACCCCGTGTGGTCCCCGAACGGCCCCTCCGGGAGCCGCTCGCCCGGCTCGGCCCAGCCCTCCAGGACGATCTGCGCGTTCGCCGGGACCTGGAGCGGCACCGTCAGGCAGTCGGTCATCTCGACCCGCTCGCCCCGCAGGAACCCCGCGAACAGGTACTCGTCGATGTCCGGCGGCAGCGGCGCGGTCGCCGCGTACGCCATCACCGGGTCCGCGCCGATCGCGACCGCCACCGGCAGCCGCTCCCCGCGCTTCTCGGCCTCCGCGTAGTGCGACGTCGAGTTCTTGTGGATCTGCCAGTGCAGGCCGATCGTCCGCTCGTCGTGCTGCTGGAGCCGGTAGAGCCCCACGTTCCGCTTCCCGGTCTCCGGGTGCTTGGTGTGGGTGAGCCCGAAGTTGTGGAAGACCCCGCCGTCGCCGGGCCACACCTGGAGGCCCGGGAGCATGTTCAGGTCCACGTCGTCCCCGGTGAAGACGACCTCCTGGCACGGCGCCTTCTTGACCCGCTTGGGCGGCACCGACTTCAGCTGCATGAGCTTCCCGAGGCCGTCGCGGATGCCCGCCCAGCCCACGGGCAGCTCGGGCTTGGCGAGCTCGCCGATGCGCTGGCCGATCTCGTCGAGGTCGCCGACGCCGAGGGCCTTCGCGGTGCGGGAGGTGGTCCCGAACAGGTTGATCGCGAGGGGGATGTCGCTGCCCGCGGGCCGCTCGAACAGGAGCGCGGGCCCGCCGTCGCGGACCACCCGCTGCACGATCTCGGAGATCTCCAGGTGCGGGTCGACCTCCGCTGAGATCCGCTTCAGGTCGCCGTCGGCTTCGAGGGCGGCCAGGAACGACTGGAGGTCGTCGTAAGGGAACTTGGGTGCCACGGACCCCATTCAACCACCCGGGGCCGGGAGGGCCCGGCGAGGCCGATGCGGAGTGAACACGGTCCTTCGCGCGGAGTTCACAGGACTGTCGCACCCCGGCGGTAGGATTCCGTGTGATCTACTTAACGATACGGTACCGTATCGTTTCGGAATGACGTAGAGTCGTCACCAACACCAGGCCGCGCCTCGCGAAGCCCCAGGCTCGCGAGCACGCGCCACCCGCGCCCGGGACGTCACATGTCCCGCCCGCGGATCGTCATGAAGAGACGACAAGACACCACCCGCGGTATCGGCGCCGCGGCGACATCTCCGCACCGCCAGGTGCGATCGCAGAAATGGAAACCCTGTGAGCGAAACCCGTTCCGTTCCGGCCCCAGCGGCGGGAACCGACGACGACCACGGCCACCCCCGCAGGTGGGCGATCCTGAGCGTCCTCGTGCTCAGCCTCATCGTGGTCGTCCTCGACAACACCGTCCTGAACGTCGCGATGAAGACCCTCGCCGACCCCGAGCAGGGCGTCGGCGCGACCCAGAGCGACCTCGCGTGGATGATCAACTCGTACACGCTCGTCTTCGCGGGCCTCCTGTTCGCCTCCGGCGTCATCGGCGACCGCCTCGGACGCAAGCGGATGCTCCTGGCCGGCCTCGTCGTCTTCGGCGTCGCCTCCCTGCTCTCCGCCTACGCGTCCACGCCCGACCAGCTCATCTGGTACCGCGCCCTCATGGGCGCCGGCGCGGCCATCATGATGCCCTCGACGCTGTCGCTCCTGCGCAACGTCTTCTCCGCCAAGGAGTTCCCGAAGGCCCTCGGCATCTGGACCGGCGCGGTCGGCATCGGCGGCGCCATCGGCCCGATCGTCGGCGGCGCGCTCCTCGACCACTTCTGGTGGGGCTCGGTCTTCCTCATCAACGTCCCGATCGTCGTGTTCGGCCTCATCGCCATCACGATCCTCGCGCCCGAGTCCAAGGGCAGCCAGGCCAAGGCCGACTTCGTCGGCATGGCCCTGTCCATGATCGGCCTCGTCAGCCTCACCTACGGCATCATCGAGGCCGGCGACGCCGGCTCCTGGACCGGCATCGAGGTCTGGGGCACCATCGCCCTCGGCGTGCTCATCCTCGTCGGGTTCGTCCTCTGGGAGCGTCGCATCCCGCACGCCTCCCTCGACATGAAGCTGTTCAAGAGCACCCGCTTCTCCGCGTCCTCGGCGATCATCACCCTCACGTTCTTCGGGATGATGGGCCTGATGTTCTTCATGACCTTCTACCTCCAGATCATGAAGGGCTACTCGCCGCTGGAGACCGGCCTGCTGTTCCTGCCGTTCGGCGCCTCCATGCTCGTCTTCGCGCCGCTGTCGAACACGCTCGTGAACAAGTTCGGCGCCAAGGCCGTCGGCATCGTCGCGATGCTCCTGGTCATCACCAACTTCACGGTGACCGCGCTCGTGTTCGAGGCCGACACCTCCGTGTGGGTCGTCATCGGCCTGTTCTTCATCACCGGCGCCGGCATGGCCAACCTCATGCCGCCCGCGATGAACACGCTCATGTCCTCGGTCCCGCGCGAGAAGGCCGGCGTCGGCTCCGCCCTCGCCAACACGCTCCGCCAGGTCGGCGGCGCGCTCGGCGTGGCCGTCCTCGGCACGATCATGGCCCAGGTCTACCGGACCCAGATCACCGACGCCGCGCCGCAGCTGCCCGACGCCGCCCGCGAGTCCTACGCGTCCACCTACGGCGCCTTGGAGACCGGGGCGATCCCGGCCGACGCCGCCGCCCAGGTCGCGCAGGCCGCGAACGACTCGTTCATCCACGCGCTCCACACCACCGCGCTCGCCGCGGTCGCCGTGGGCGTGGTCGGACTGGTCATCATCGCGCTGTTCTTCCCGGGGAAGCGCCGCGCCGAAGGGACCGAGGCCCCCGCCGAAGCGGCCGAGCCCGCGCTCGTCGAGGTCTGAGGGACAATCGAGTCATGCGACCCGAGCTCCGCGATGCGACCGCCCACCACCGGGCCCCTGCGCCGACGACCCCCGCCAAGGGCCGCCCACGCAGCCAGGCGGTGAGCGAGTCCATCCTGGAAGCGGTGCTGGACCTCATCGCGGAGCACGGGAACGTCACCGACGTCAGCGTCGAGGGCGTCGCGGAGCTGTCGGGCGTCTCGAAGGCCACCATCTACCGGCGCTGGTCCTCCAAGGAGGAGCTCGTCGCCGCGGCCTTCGAGAGCATCAAGGCCCCTGCGCCGGAGGGGATCCCGCACACCTCGCTGCGCGACGACCTCATCTTCCTCGGCAACAATATGCGCCGCACCTACGGCCCGCGCGACATGAAGGTCGTGCGGTGCATGATGACCGTCTTCCACGAGGACCCGGAGTACAAGCGCCACCACGACCGGCTCGTGGAGCTGCGGCGCAAGTACGTCAGGGACACCTTCGAGTACTGGGCCGAGCGCGGCGAGGTCGCGCCGGACCTCGACCTCGACCTGGCGGTCGCGATGTTCACCAGCCCGCTCCTGACGATCTTCGTCTACGGGCAGTACTCGCACCTCCAGGCCGACGACACCGTCGAGCGCTTCGTCGACAACCTCCTGCGCGGCCTCGGCGGCCCGCTCTGCGAGACCCGCAACCCGTAAGGGACGCAAGCAGACGCACCGCGGCCCCGGCCGGTCGAACGACCGGCCGGGGCCGCAGTGCGTCGCACTTGGTTTTGCGACCGGGCCCCGCCGTCCCGCGGGGCCCGGTCTCCGGAAGGAACCGAGGATGTGGTCTGGGGGCCCGGCGATCCGCCTCCCGGAACGCCGGGCCCGGTACTGCGCCCCTGGTTGATGGGCGGGTAGGCGTTCTCCAGCAGCTCCTGACCGTGCTTCCTGGTTCCAGGAGCTGCTGGCGGCCCGATTAGTTCACCGGCGGGTAGGCGTTCTCCAGCAGCTCCTGGAACTGCTCGGAGGACCAGTGGCCCGAGAGCGGCATGTCGTCGCGGGCGCCGCTGGGGTTGTTGTTGTTGCGGATGTTGCCCCCGTAGTCCGGGTCGCACATCTCGTCGAAGCCCTTGCCCTCGTCGTTCGGGATCTCCTCCGACGCGCCGTCGGACTCGCCCGGAGGCTTGATCCACACGTAGGCGTCGATGCCGGGCTCAGGGCTCGCCTGCGGCCGCTCGCCGAGGCCGGCGCCGGCCTGGTTGCACCAGTTGCCCTTGTTGTAGCGCTGGTCGATCCGCGACTCGTCCACGAAGGTCACCGGGTTCGTCGAGGTCGAGGCCCCGGTCGGCCGGTAGTCGCCGCCCCAGCCGTTGCGGCTGGTGTCGATCAGCATGCCGATGTTCGAGTTGAACCCGTTGGAGACCAGCTCCTGGCGGAACGCCGTGGCGAAGTCGATCTCGCCGTTGTAGGCGTTCCAGTCCACCCACTTGACGTCGGGGTTCTGGTTGATCGCCTTGCCGCCGACGACCTGGTCGACGTTCCAGTACGGCTCTTCGAGCACCGAGTAGTTCGCGGTGTTCGTGATGAAGCCCTGGACGTCGTCCGCGGTCATGCCGTTCATGCCGATGAGCGTGCCGAACATGTCGGCCGAGGAGTGGAAGTTGTCGTACTGCGGGTCGTTGTTCGTCCAGCCGATCCAGCCGTGGTGGCCCGCGTCCAGGTAGTTGTACGTGTTCGGCAGCGAGCCGAGCTCGGCCGTCGCGTACGAGATGCCGTCCTGGTAGTTCCCGTTCGCCTTCATCGTGTTGCAGTTGGCGGTCGCCGTCGCGCGCGGGGCGACGTTGGTGACGAGGTTCGGCAGCGAGTCGATCTCGATCACGTTGACGATCTTCAGGTCGGCGTACTTCGCCTGGCCCATGATGTCGACGATCGGGTCGATGTAGTCGTTCTTGTACTCGTCGATCTCGTCCGCCGCCAGCTCGCCGTTGGAGGCCAGCGCGGCGCAGTCGCGACCGGGCAGGTTGTAGATGACGACCTGGATGACGTCGGCGCCCTGCGCGAGGGCCTCGTCGAGGTGGTCCTCCAGGCCCATCGACCCGGTGGTCGGGGAGCCGTTGCCGTAGATCGCGGAGGTCCGGTCGAGCCACACGGCGGTGGGCTCGTCGGCGATCGCGTCGCCGCCCGGCTCGGCCGCGGCGTTGGCCGACCAGATCGGGTTCACGTACACCTGAGCGCCCGTGTACGGGTTGTCGACCTTGTCGCCGCCGCCCGGGTTGCCGGTGGGGTCGTCGGAGGTGGGCGGCTCGCTCGTGGGCGGCTGGGTCGTGCCGTTGCAGACGTCGCCGTTGATGGTGAACTGCGCCGGGGTCGCCGAGGAGCCGGAGCCGATGAAGCCGAACACCTCCTTGCTCTGGCCGGAGGCGATGGAGCCGTTCCAGCCGACGTCCTTACCGGTGAACGAGGTGCCGCTCTGGGTGTAGCTCACGTTCCAGGCGCTGGAGACCGTGGTGCCCGAGGGGAAGTTCCACTTCAGCTCCCAGCCGTTGATCGGCTCCTGGGCGGTGATCGTGACGTTGGCCTGGAAACCGGAGCCCCAGCTGCTGACGACCTTGTAGTCGACCTTGCAGCCCTCTTCGGCGAGTGCCTGGTTCGCCGAAGCGAAGGTCAGCCCGGTGGCGGCGAGCGCGGCGACCGCGACGCCGGTGATGGCCAATCTCCTTCGTTTCTTAGGTACTTGCATGTTTCGATGTCCTTCGGGGTTGAAGGGCCGCAACCGCGCAGCCCGGAACGGGTGTCCATCGAGGGAAGCGCTCCCAAGATGTGCATTGATAATCTCCGATATATAGATGGGCTGTCAAGAGGTCCGGCTGGATATTTCGCGCATGGGAGGGCACGGGCCACCGCTTTCACGGCCGACCGGCCGCCCGGCAAGCGCTTGAATCAGTGAAAACGCTCCCGCGGAAACGCGAAGGGGAGCTTAGAAAAAGTTCGCGGCGGAGGGTGCACGGCGGCGGGGCCGCGCTGATGCGCGGCCCCGCCGTTTCCTGCGGGCGGAGTGCCGGTCCGCCCTGTCCCCACCCGGCTAGCTCACCGGCGGGTACGCGTTCGCCAGCAGCTCGGCGAACTGCTCGGACGACCAGTGGCCCGACAGCGGCATCTCGCCGCGCGCGCCGCTGGGGTTGTTGCCGTTGCGGATGTTCCCCTCGTACGCGGGGTCGCACATCTGGTCGAAGCCCTTGCCCTCGTCGTTCGGGATCTCCTCGGAGGCGCCGTCCGACTCCCCGGGCGGCTTGATCCACACGTAGGCGTCGATGCCCGCCTCGGGGCTGGCCTGCGGCCGTTCGCCGAGGCCGGCGCCGGCCTGGTTGCACCAGTTGCCCTTGTTGTAGCGGGGGTCGATGCGCGACTCGTCGACGAAGGTCACCGGGTCGGTCGAGGTCGACGGGCCGGTGGGCCGGTCGGGGCCGCCCCAGCCGTTGCGGCTGGTGTCGATGAGCATCCCGATGCTCTCGTTGAAGCCGTTGGACACCAGCTCGTCCCGGAACGCGGTCGAGAAGTCGATCTCGCCGTTGTAGGCGTTCCAGTCGACCCACTTCACGTCGCCGTTCTGGTTGAGCGGCTTGCCGCCGACGACCTGGTCGACCTCCCAGTAGGGCTCTTCGAGCACCGAGTAGTTCGCGGTGTTGGTGATGAACCCGTGCACGTCGTCCGCGGTCATGCCGTTCTCGCCGATGAGCGAGCCGAACAGCGCCGCGGAGGCGTGGAAGTTGTCGTACTGCGGGTCGTCGTTGGTCCACCCGATCCAGCCGTGGTGGCCCGCGTCGAGGTAGTTGTAGGTGTTCGGCAGCGCGCCGAGCGTCGCGGCGGCATAGGAGACGCCGTCGACGTAGTTCCCGTTCGCCTTCATCGTGTCGCAGTTGGCGGTCGCGGTGGCCCGCGGCGAGACGTTCGTGACCAGGTTCGGCAGCGAGTCGATCTCGATGACGTTGACGATCCGCAGATCCGCGTACGCCGGGTCGCCCTGGATCTCGGCGATCGGGTCGATGTACTCGGTCTTGTACCGGTCGATCGCGTCCGCGGGGAGCTCGCCGTTGGAGGCGAGCGCGGCGCAGTCGCGGCCCGGCAGGTTGTAGATGACGATCTGGACGACGTCCGCGCCCTGGGCGACGGCCTCGTCGAGGTGGTCGCGCAGGCCCATGGACCCGGTGGTGGGGGAGTCGTTCCCCTCGATGGCGCTGATGCGGTCGAGCCACACGCCGGTCGGCTGGTCGGCGATCGCGTCGCCGCCCGGCTCGGCCGCGGCGAGGGCCGACCAGACGGGGTTGACGTAGACCTGCGCGCCCTCGTAGGGGTTGTCGACCTTGGTCTGCTGGGCCTCGACGGGCTCCTCTGCGCCGGCCGTGGTCACCGCCAGGGCGCTGACGGTCGCGGCGGCGGCCGCCGCCGCGCCGAGCGCCACCAGTCTCCTGGGGCCGCTGTGGTGTCTGCTTCGGTTGAGCGTCATGTGCCTTCCCTTTGCTGGTCGGGGCTGGGGAACGGCTCCGCGTGTACCGGGTGTCCACGGAAGCGCTCCCAACATCACATCGAAGTTTGCCTATGTATCACAGTGATGTCAAGGGCTTCACGACCGGAGAATCCAGAAAAGTCAGATTGGCGGCATAGATGGCGACTCGGGGTATTGATCCGACTGCAAAGAGTGATCAATTGCCCTAAAAGGAACAAATCTGGTCCGATGTGGATATAGTCCGGCGATTCAGGGCAAGCGAAAAGCCGGTCCGTTCGCGCGTCCCCCTCCGGCCCGAAGGCCGCGGTGCGCTGCGCTGGACCGGCTTGTGCCAGGCAGATGTGCTGATTGGCGGCCGCTCTCGGCGGCCCGGCGGCGTGCTGCCGCGCTACGACTGGGCGTTCCCCGATTCGAACGTGGCCTGTGCTCCGGCGTCCCCTTCGAGCAGGGCCCGGACCTCTGACTCGCGGAACCGACGGTGGCCGCCCGGCGTGCGAATGCTCCCGATCCTGCCCGCCGCGGCCCATCGCGTGACCGTCTTCGGATCCACGCGGAACAGCGAGGCGACTTCGCCGGGTGTCAGTAGGCGGTCCTCGGTCTCCATGATTTCTTCCTCCCCGTGATGAAGACTCACTTCGTGCGTTAAACCCATTACACCACTATTCAGTCAAACCTGCCATGAGTTCTTGGACATACTTTCGGTCGGTAGGTATTGCCTGAAAGTACCACGCGTATGTCAACGGCGCTCTGAGCTGATTCCTTCGCTCTAGGAGTTCCCGGGTATGAGGTAGGCACAGGACCCAAGATGCAACTCCCGTTATCCTCATGGAGTGGACGAGATCGACCGGACCATCGTGAACCTGCTGCGCACCGACGGGCGGACCTCTTACGCCGAACTGGCGCGCAGGGTCGGTCTCACCGCGCCCTCGGTGCAGGACCGCGTGGTGAAACTGGAGCGCAACGGCGTCATCGCAGGCTACAAGGCCGTGATCGACTCCGAGGCGATCGGACTCGGGATCACCGCCCTCATAGGCATCATTCCCGACAATTCGGCGGACCACCTCGACATCTGCGAACGCCTCCGCGCCATTCCGCAGATCGAGTCGTGCTATTTCCTCGCCGGGGTCGAGTGCTACCAGCTGAAGGTGCGCGTGCCGAAGATGGCGGACCTCGAACAGCTGATCCATCGGGTCGGCGCGATTCCCGGTGTGGCGCAGACGCGCACGACGATCACGCTCTCCACGAAATGGGAGGACCGGCCCCAGCCGATCCCCGAGGACGGCGGCCTCGATGGAGTCGGTTGACCGCACCCGCGATCGCCTCTGGACGAACTGGGCCATCACCGCCGTCGAGGCCGACGCGAACCGCTCCGCCGACACGCACCTCCTCCCGTTCCCGCTGCCGCCCGAGTGGGGCGTGGACCTGTACCTCAAGGACGAGTCGGCCCACCCGACGGGATCGCTCAAGCACCGCCTCGCGCGGTCGCTGTTCCTGTACGCGATCTGCAACGGCTGGATCGATGAGGGCACGCCCGTCATCGAGGCGTCGAGCGGCTCGACGGCCGTGAGCGAGGCGTACTTCGCGCGGATGCTCGGCCTGCCGTTCACCGCGGTCATGCCCGAGTCCACCAGCCGCGCCAAGATCGCCCAGATCGAGTTCTACGGCGGCAAGGCGCACCTCGTGCGCGAGGCGTCGGAGGTCTGCGCCGAGGCCGAGCGGCTCGCGGCCGAGACCGGCGGGCACTTCATGGACCAGTTCACCTACGCCGAGCGGGCCACCGACTGGCGCGGGAACAACAACATCGCCGAGTCGGTCTTCGAGCAGATGCGCCTGGAGCGCCACCCGGTCCCGGCCTGGGTCGTGGTCGGCGCGGGCACCGGCGGGACCTCGGCCACCATCGGCCGGTACGTGCGCTACCGGCGCCACGCCACGAACCTGTGCGTCGTCGACCCCGAGCACTCGGCGTTCTTCTCCGGCTGGCGCGACCGCGACCCGGAGGCGTCCGCCGCCCGCGGCTCGCGCATCGAGGGCATCGGGCGCCCGCGCGTGGAGCCCTCGTTCATCCCCTCCCTCGTCGACCGCATGGTCAAAGTGGACGACGCCGAGTCGATCGCGTGCCTCCGCTGGGCCTCGAAGCGCCTCGGCCGCCCCCTCGGCGGCTCCACGGGCACCAACCTCGTCGCGGCGCTCTCGCTCATCGCCGAGATGCGCGAGGCCGGGCGCGGCGGCAGCGTCGTCACGCTCCTGTGCGACTCCGGGCAGCGCTACGCCACCAGCTACTTCAGCGACGAGTGGGTCGCCGAGCAGGGCATCGACCTCGACGCGGCGGCCGAGCGGCTTGCCCCGATCCTGCCCTGACACTTGTGTTAGCGCTTTCCGCGCGTTACGATACCCCGCAAAACAAATCGAAAAGCATCATTACATCGATGTTTTAATGAATCGTTTCACGCCCGCTGCGCGGTTCCCGACGCGCCGCCGCGGCGGCATCCTCCTCCGTCCCCTCCACCGGCCGATCCCCGCCTCTCACAGGGGCCGCGGCGCCGCCGCGGCGCCGCGGCCCTCGACTTCGACGCACTGGAGCGCACATGTCCGACTTCCCGAATCCGCTCGGCGCCAAGCTGAGCCGCCGCTCGCTCGGCCTCCTCGCGGGCCTCGGCGCCGGCGCGGCCGCCGGAGGACTCCTCGGCGCGGGCGCCGCGAGCGCGGCGTTCACCCCCGGCACCTGGTACCACCTCCAGTCCCGCTACTCCGGGCTCGTCCTGGAGATCGCCGGGGCCTCGACCGCAGGCGGCGCCAAGCTCGTCCAGGGCAACCGCACCTACGCGGCGAACCAGCAGTTCCGCTTCGTCGACGCCGGCGGCGGCTACTTCCGGATCGAGGTCCGCCACTCCGGGCAGGTCCTCGACGTCTACGGCAAGTCCACCGCCAACGGCGCCGACGTCATCCAGTACCCGGGCAACGGGCAGGCGAACCAGCAGTGGCAGGTCCTCGACGACGGCACCTGGCTGCGGTTCGTGAACCGCAATTCGGGCAAGGCCCTCGACGTGTGGGAGTGGAGCATCGCGCTGGGCTCGCGGCTGTCGCAGTACGACTCGGTCGCCGGGCTCAACCAGCAGTGGAAGCCCGTCCCCGCCGACGCCGCGCCCGCCTCCGGCACGCCGACGATCTACATCGCCTCGGACTCCACCGCGCAGACCTACAACTCCTCGGTCTACCCGATGACCGGCTGGGGCCAGAAGCTCGGCGGCTGGATGGACGCGAACACGCGGATCGCCAACCACGCCATCGGCGGCCGCTCCTCGCGATCGTTCATCGAGCAGGGGCGCCTGACGACGATCCTCGACGCGATCCAGCCGGGGGACTACCTGTTCGTCCAGTTCGGGCACAACGACGCCGACTCGTCGAAGCCCGAGCGGTACACCTCGCCCGCGGACTACAAGATGTACCTCCGCGACCACTACATGGCCGGGGCGACCGCCAAGGGCGCCATCCCGGTCCTGCTCACGCCCGTGAACCGGCTCGACTACAACTCCTCGGGCCAGTTCAACGAGTCGTTCGCGACGTACGCGGCGAAGGTCCGCGAGCTCGTGAGCGAGACCGGGGTGTCCTTCATCGACCTCGGCGCCCGCTCGCGCGCCTACCTCAACGCGATCACCCCCGACCGGGCCCGGACCCAGGTGTTCATGCACCTCGCCGCCGGCGCCTACCCGGCCTACCCCGACGGCCTCGCCGACTCGACGCACTTCCAGGAGTACGGCGCGAACCAGATGGCGCGCCTGGTGTCCGAGGGCGCGAAGGCCCTGAGCCGCCCGATCGCCGCGCACGTCCGCTAGCCCGGGATCGTGCATCCTATTTCCTATAGGATGCACGATCCGGCGGCCCCGCAAACCGCCGCGAATCCGACACCGTTTCCAACATGTATCGACATGTATTGACTTTCGAGGCTCCACTCGGTACCGTCCCGAAGGTAGCAACCGCTTGCCCCGTACTCTCCGACACGATTGAATCGTTTCACTCGTGTGTGCGCGGCAGGCACCCTCCTCTCACCACGGAAGTGACCATGAGGTCCATGACTCCTCGACCCCCTCGGCGCCGCTTCATCGCGGCCGCCTTGGCCGGGGCGACCGCCCTCGCGGGCGTCCTCTCCGCGGGCGCACCCGCCCAGGCCCAGGACGACGGCATCACCGTCTACCTCGCCTCCGACTCCACCGTCCAGACCTACGACCCCTACTACGAGCCCCAGGCCGGATGGGGCCAGGTGATCGACCGGTACTTCGACGAGAACGTGACCATCGCGAACCACGCGATCGGCGGCCGCTCCTCGCGGTCCTTCGTCGAGCAGGGCCGCCTCGACGCGATCCTGAACGAGATCCAGCCGGGCGACTACCTGTTCGTCCAGTTCGGCCACAACGACGCCACCGTCTCCGTCCCCGAGCGGTACACCTCGCCCGACGACTACAAGACCTACCTCCGCGACTACTACATCGCGGGCGCGGTCGAGAAGGGCGCCATCCCGGTCCTCGTGACACCGGTGTCCCGCCGCAGCTTCAACGCCGACACCGGCGAGTTCAACACCTCCTTCCCCGAGTACGTGGAGAAGGTCTACGAGCTCCACGAGGAGACCGGCGTCGCGATGGTCGACCTCTCGGCCTCCTCCCGCGCCTACCTCAACGAGATCGGGCCCGAGGAGTCCAAGTCGGTGTTCCTGCACGTCCCGGCCGGGGTCTACCCGAACCGGCCGAACGGCACCGCCGACGACACCCACTTCCAGGAGTACGGCGCCATCCAGATGGCCCGCCTGGTCGCCGAGGAGACCGCCACGCTCGGACTCCCCTTGAGCGACCACGTGGTGGACGTCGCGCCGCCGGACGCCGTCCCCGCGGCCCCCACGGGAGTCGTGGCGGCGACCGTGGCGAACGCCAGCGTCACCCTCAACTGGGCCGACCAGGACGACGCCGACATCTACCGCGTCTACGTGCGCGAACCCGGCGGTGAATGGCGCCTCGGCACCACGGCCACCGTCGGGGTCGGGCGCGTCTCGGGCCTGGCGGAGGAGACCGCGTACGAGTTCGCGGTGGCCGCCGTCAACGGCAAGGGCGAGTCGTCCTATTCGGACACGCTCACCGTGACGACCGCGACCGCCGGGTTCAAGTACGACTTCGGGCCCGCGAGCCAGACCGTGGCCCCCGGCTACACCGAGGTCAACCGCGGCACCGTGTACGACGCCGCCAAGGGCTACGGCTTCACCACCGACATGACCAGTGCGATCGACCGCGACCGCGGTGTCACCGCCGACCCGCTCGGCTCCGACTTCGTGGCCTGGTTCGGCGGCTCGTACGACTTCGCCGTGGACGTCGCCGACGGCCTGTACAGCGCGCGCGTCATCGTCGGCGACTACGTCGGCTCGGCCCGCACGAACCTGAAGTTCGAGGGCGTCGACTACGGCGCGGCGAACGCCGGGTCGAAGTCGATCCTCACCAAGGACTTCGAGGGCATCGTCGTGGAGGACGGCCAGCTCAACGTCAACGTCACCGGCCAGACCGGGCACCTGAACGGCCTGGAGCTCACCAGGATCGGCGACGTGCCCGGCTCCGGCAACGAGGGTCCCGACGAGCCGTGCGCCGACTGCGCCGAGCAGATCGAGAGCCTCGGCCGCGCGCCGGTCGCCGTGGCCGTGGAGGACGGGAACTACCTGTCCTGGCGCAGCCTCGCCAACGACCCCGAGGGCACGGCGTTCAACGTCTACCGCGACGGCCGCCTGCTCACGCCGGAGCCGACGGCGCTGACGAACCTCACCGACGCGGGCGGCACCGCGAACTCGACCTACTGGGTCGCGACGGTGAACGAGGGCGTCGAGACCGGCTACACCGCGGCCTTCCAGGTCTGGGGCGACCAGTACGTCGACGTCGACATGCAGCGCCCCGAGGGCGGCACGACTCCCGACGGGGTCGCGTACACGTACGCGCCGACCGACGCCACGGTGGCCGACCTCGACGGGGACGGGACGCACGAGATCGTCCAGAAGTGGGACCCGTCGAACGCGAAGGACAACTCGCACAACGGCTACACCGGGAACGTGTACGTCGACGCGTACACGCTCCAGGGCGAGCTGCTGTGGCGCATCGACCTGGGCCGCAACATCCGCGCCGGGGCGCACTACACGCAGCTGGTGGCGTACGACCTCGACTCTGACGGCCGCGCCGAAGTGGCGCTGAAGACCGCCGACGGCACCGTCGACGGGACGGGCGCCGTCATCGGCGACGGCGACGCGGACTACCGCAACAGCACCGGCCGCATCCTGGAGGGCCCGGAGTTCCTGACGGTCTTCAACGGACAGACCGGCGCCGCGATGGAGACCGTCGACTTCTCTCCTGAGCGCGGCGACATCTGCCAGTGGGGCGACTGCTACGGCAACCGCGGCGACCGGCTCATGGCCGCCGTGGCCTATCTCGACGGCGTGCACCCCTCGCTCGTCACCAACCGCGGCATCTACGCGAAGACCGAGATCACCGCATGGGACTGGGACGGCGACAACCTGCCCAAGCGCTGGAGCTTCAGCTCCGACCGCTGGGGCGGCGCGTACGCGGGCCAGGGCAACCACAACCTGTCGATCGCCGACGTGGACGGCGACGGGCGCGACGAGATCGTGTTCGGCGCCATGACGATCAACGACGACGGCACGCCGCTGTACTCGACGGGCCTGGGGCACGGCGACGCGCTCCACGTCTCCGACTTCGACCCGTCGAATGAGGGCCTGGAGGTCTTCAGCCCCTTCGAGTGCATGAGCTGCTCGGGGAACCGGGCCGCGGCCTTCCGCGACGCCGACACCGCCGAGGTGCTCTGGTCGATCCCGGGCACCCGCGACACCGGCCGCGGCGCGTGCGGCGACATCGACCCGGCCTACCCGGGCGCGGAATGCTGGGCCGTGTCGGCCACCGGCGCGTGGAACGCCCGCGAAGGCGAGCTGCGCGCGGCCGACGGCACGCTCATCGGGACCTCGATCCCCTCGGCGAACTTCATGGTCTGGTGGGACGGCGACCTCGGCCGCGAGATCCTCGACCACGTCTTCGACGAGCCGAACTACACGCCGGTCTACCCGTTCATCGCCGAGTGGGATCCCGAGACGGGCGCCCAGGAGGAGATCTTCACGCCCGAAGGGGTCGACACCAACAACGGCACCAAGGGCAACCCGGTCCTCAGCGCCGACCTGCTCGGCGACTGGCGCGAGGAGGTGGTGCTGCGCAAGGAGTCGAACGACGGCGTGCGGATCTTCACCACGACCATCCCGACCGAGTACACGCTGCCGACGCTCATGAACGACCCGCAGTACCGCCTCGCGGTGTCGTGGCAGAACGTCTCCTACAACCAGCCGCCGTGGCCGAGCTACTTCATCGGCTACGGCATGGAGGAGCCGGTGTACGAGACCGTCCAGTACGGTCCGTCCCGCGACGCGGCCGCCGCGCCGTACGCGGCCGGCTCGTGCGAGGTCGACTACCGGGTCGCGGCCGACTGGGGCTCCGGATTCGTGGTCCAGATCAAGGTCACCAACACCGGCGACACGGCGATCGACGAATGGGACCTGCAATGGCGGTCCGGCGGTGTCGCCACGGTCGAGTACGACTGGGGCGGCGAGATCGCGATCGACGGGGACGCCATGGCGGCCGACCCGGCGTTCTGGAACTTCCCGCTGAAGCCGGGCCAGACGAAGCAGATCGGCTTCCAGGGCACCGGCGACCCGGACGACCCGGGGATGTTCCTCATGAACGGCCAGGTCTGCGCCACAGCGTAAGATCCGATATCCTATAGGATATATCCTATAGGGATCGACGGCCCGGGCGTCCGCGTCCGGGCCGTCAGAACGCCCCCGGCGGCTTGTACAGGCGGCCGTGCCCGCTCGGGATGGACTCCCGGTCGTACAGGTCGATCGCCTTGCCGCGCAGCGAGGTCGCCGTCCACGACGCCGCGGCCAGGAGCATCACGTTGAACAGGTACAGGAACACCAGGAGGCCGACCGCGGTCGTCACGGCCTGGTAGGCCGGGCGGTCGGAGACGTGCAGCACGTAGACGCGCCCGGCGGTCTTGAGCAGCTCCATGCCGATCGACACCGCGAGCGAGGCCCACACGACCCGCCGCGGGAGCATGACGACGCGGGGGAGCGCCTGGAGCAGCACCGCCGCCAGCAGCGCGTTCGCGATGAGGCCCACCAGGACCGAGACCGCGCGGACCAGCAGCGCGAGGTTCCCGGTGACCTGGTCCCAGTCGAGCCACCCGATGACGAACTCCGCGCCCGCGGTCGCGCCGATCGTGATGAGCAGCAGCACCGCGATCCCCAGCAGGATCCCCAGGTCGATCGCCCAGCGCAGGAACGGGTTCCCCGGCTGCGCGTCGAGGCCCCACACGATCCGGATCGCCGCCCGCACCGACTGCACCCACGCCACCCCGGCCACGACCAGCGCCACCGCGGCGAAGATCGTCACCGACTTGCGCGAGGACTCCAGCACCCCGATGTCGATCACAGGGAGGTTCGTCGACAGCCACTGCTCCACCGAGTCGTAGATGTCGGGGAAGTTCAGCAGGTACCCGAAGATCGCGAGCGCCAGCAGCGACATCGAGAACGCCGCGAAGAACGCGTAGTACGAGATCGCGGCCGCGAGCTGGCCGCAGTGGACCTCGCCGTAGCGCTCGCCCGCGCGCCAGGCGTGGTCCACCAGGTTGGACCGCCTGCGCGAGGAGTCGACCACCCGGTCCCACCAGGCGCCCAGGTCAGGGAACTTCACGTGCCGATTCTGGCAGAGCCCGGCCGTCGGCGCGGCGCTTGGTCAGTCGCGGATGACCCAGGCGTCGGGGTCTTCGAGGAGTTTGGTGACCGAAGTGGGCAGGTCGTCGGCGGCGACGGAGGCGAGGGACACCGATTCGAGGATGTTCCGCTCGGAGACGCGCAGGGCGATCCACACGTTGGTGAGGGCCGCGGCGGTCCCGGCGTAGGGGACCTGCTCGGGGCGCTCGCCGCGGACGCCCACGAGGGGGCCGTCGACGGCGCGGATGACGTCGGCGAGGCTGATCTGGTCGCCGGGCCGGGCGAGCTGGTGGCCGCCCTCGGAGCCGCGCTTGGAGGTGGCGATGCCGCCGCGGCGCAGCTGGAGCAGGATCGACTCCAGGAACTTGCGGGGGATGGCCTGGTCCTCGGCGATCTGCTCGGCCGACACCCAGCGGTCCCCGTACCCGGCCAGGGCCACGGCGGCGCGCAGGGCGTAGTCGACGCGGGCTGACAGACGCATGAGGACTCCTCTCGGGTGCCGCTCGGGCGAGCGGTGCTTCCGACTCTATCTCTAGGGGCGCCGCGCTCCCGAGGATCGCGGCATCGCTTGTGAGACGGGCCGGGCTAGTCGTCGACGAGCAGGCGCAGGTACGCGGCGGTCTCGGCGGCGGCCAGGTCCGCGTCCCCGGCGATGATCGCCTCGATCGCCACGGAGTGGTCGATGTGGGGCTCCTCGGCGAGGACCGGGCCGAGCCCGGCGCGCACGGTGTCGCGGAGCGACTCGGCGAGCTCCGAGTACAGCTCGGCGAGGAGCTTGTTGTGGCTGGCCTCGGCGACGGCCTGGTGGAGGGCGATGTCGGCCGCTACGAACGCCTCGGTGTCGCCGACCTCGTGGGTGGCCTCGCGCTCGGCGAGGAGGATCCGCAGGCGGGTGATGTCGGCTTCGTCGCGGCGGTGGGCGGCGAGGCGGGCGGCCTCGACTTCGAGGCCGCGGCGGACCTCCATGGCGTCCGAGGCGGGGCTGGCGGCGATGCGGCGGCGCACGGCCGCGGTGACCTCGCTGCGGCCGACGACGAACGTCCCGGCGCCCTGCCGGATCTCCAGGAGCCCGGCGTGGGCGAGCGCGCGCACGCCCTCGCGGATGGTGTTGCGGCCGACGCCGAGGAGCTCGGCCAGCTCGCTCTCGGTGGGGATGCGCGATCCGAGGCCCCACTCGCCGTCGCTGATCTGCTGCCGCAGCTGCTCGATCACCTGATCGACGAGGGCGGACTTGCGCGTCGACTGCAATGCCACTGGCGGACCTGACCTTCCCGGATCGCGGCCATGGCTTGCGGGGGGCCCGCCATGGGGGGTGTGCGTGTTTCCTGACACTAGAAGGATTAAAGCAGACAGCCGTCGCGATACCGTTGACAGGCCGTCAATTCATCCTATGAATTGACTCGATTCTATCCCGGCTGCTGACGCCCCAGCCCCGCCGCCGCGAATCGAGTCGAAACCGTGTTCCGGCACTCCTCCCGGGACGATGGACAGCGATTGCCGACGCCCTGCCTACCTACCGCGATCACCCCGGCCTCGGAAGGAGACGTCCTCGTGACGACCGATGCCACTGCCAGCGCGCCCGCAGACGCGCCCGACAGCGACACCGCCCCGGACAGCGCCCTCGACAGCACCCTCGAACACCCCGTCCCGCCCCCGGCCGCCGAGATCACCACGCCGCCCGCGCGCCGGGCCGCAGCGGCGGGCTGGATGCTCGTCGCCGGGGTCGTCCTCGCCGCCTTCAACTTCCGCACCGCCGTCACCAGCGTCGGCGCGATCCTCGCGGAGCTGCGCACCGGCCTCGGCATGTCCGAGACCGTCGCCGGGCTGCTCACCACGCTCCCCGTGCTCGCGTTCGCCGGGCTCGGCGCGTTCGCGCCCCGCCTGGCCCGCCGCTTCGGCCCCCGGCTGCTGCTCACCGGCGCGCTCGTGGCGATGAGCGCCGGGCTCGTCGCCCGCGCCTACGCGCCCAACACGGCCCTGTTCCTCCTGTTCAGCCTGTTCGCGCTCGCGGCGGGCGCGATCGGGAACGTCGCCGTCCCGGTGATCGTCAAGCGGTACTTCCCCGCTTCGATCGGGGTCATGACCACGCTGTACTCGACGACCCTCGCGGTCGGCACCGCCGTCGCGGCCGCCGCGACCGCGCCGCTTGAGCACCTGTCGGGGGACTGGCGCTTCGCGCTGGCGGCGTGGGCGCTCCCGGCGGCGATCGCGATCGTCCCGTGGCTGCTGTGGCGTCCGGTCCCGGCCGCGCCGGGCGCGACCGCGGCGCGGCACCTGCACGGGGCGCACCGCTCGCGCCTGGCGTGGATGATGCTGCTGCTGTTCGGCGCGCAGTCGGCGATCGCGTACATCCTCATGGGCTGGACGACGACGATCCTCGCCGCGGACGGGATGTCGGCGGCCGCGGCCGGGTCGATGCTCGGCGTGCTCACGATGGTGCAGATCCCCGTCTCGGTGGTCGTCCCGATCCTCACCGTCCGGTGGGGTCCGCGCCCGACGTTCCTGGCGCTCTCGGCCTGCTACCCGCCCGCCATCGCGGGGCTGTGGCTCGCGGGCGGCGGGGCGCTCACGTGGCTGTGGATGGCGCTGTTCGGGATCGCGACCTCGGTGTTCCCGCTGATCCTGACCCTGTTCGGGCTGCGGGCGCGCACGCCCGCGGGCACGAGCGCGCTGTCCTCGTTCGCGCAGTCCGGCGGGTACCTGCTCGCCGGGTCCGGGCCGCTCGCGGTCGGCTGGGTCTACGGGCTCACCGCCTCGTGGACGGTGCCGTTCACGCTCCTGTCGGTCCTGGCCGTGCTCCTGTTCTTCACGGGCCTGTACGTGACGCGCGAACGGTACGTCGAGGACGAACTGGCCCAGGCGAAACCGGGCCAATAGGCGAAATCGTGCAAACGATCCCCCGCAGGCGGCGCCGAACCTGAGCCGTGCCACGATAGTGCTGTGGACCACAGTGCTGTGGAGACCGGGAGGCGATCGTGACCAGCGAGGTCTTGTGGCTGCCGCGCCCTGACGCGGTGGAGACGACGAACATCGGCCGCTTCGGCCAGTGGCTGTCGCGGCGGGAGGAGCGCGACCTCACCTCGTATCCGGCGCTGTGGCAGTACTCGGTCGAGCGGCTGCGCCCGTTCTGGGGCGCGGTCTGGGAGTACTTCGGCCTCGGCTCCACGGTCCCCGAGCACCGGGTCCTCGCCGACGAGACCATGCCCGACACGGTGTGGTTCCCCGACGAGACGTTCAACTACGCGCGCGCCGTGCTCACCGCGCCCGGCGTCGCCGAGGACGACGTGCTCGTGCGCGCCTACTCCGACACGCGCGACCCCGTCGAGTGGACCCTCGCGGACCTGCGCGAGGCCGTCGCCCGCGCCCGCGCGGGGCTCGTGGCCCACGGGGTGCGCCGCGGCGACCGCGTCGCCGCGTGGATGCCGAACATCCCCGAGACGTTCGCGCTCATGCTCGCCTCCGCGAGCCTCGGCGCCGTGTTCTCCAGCTGCGCCCCCGAGTTCGGCGCGAAGGCGGTGCTCGACCGGTTCGCGCAGATCGAGCCGAAGGTCCTCGTTGCCGTCGACGGCTACCGGTACGGGCCGAAGTCCATCGATCGCACCGAGGACGTCAAGCGCGTCGTGCGCGGCCTCGAAGGGCTCGGCTCGGTCGTCATGCTCCCGTACCTCGACCCCGATGCGACGTTCGAGGGCGAGACCTGGGACCGGTTCTGCGCCTACGACGAGGGCGTCGCGTTCGAGCCGCTCACGTTCGACCACCCGCTCTACATCCTCTACTCCTCGGGGACCACGGGCCTGCCGAAGGCGATCGTCCACTCCCACGGCGGCATGGCGATCGAGCACGCCAAGATGCACTCGCTCCACCACGACCTCGGCCCCGGCGACCGGTTCTTCTGGTACTCCACCACCGGGTGGATGATGTGGAACTACCTCGTGTCGGCGCCGATCGTCGGCGCCGGCGTCGTCCTCTTCGACGGGATGCCCGACCCGGCCGGGATGTGGCGCCTCGCCGAGGAGTCCGGCACGACGTTCTTCGGCACCTCCGCGCCGTTCCTCATGGCCTGCCGCTCCCGCGGCATCAAACCGTCCGAGGAGGCCGACCTCTCGCGCCTCAAGGGCATCGGCTCCACCGGCGCCCCGCTCCCGGCGGTCGGCTTCGACTACGTGTACGAGCAGATCAGCGCCACCGCGCAGCTCCAGTCCCTCTCGGGCGGCACAGACCTGTGCACCGGGTTCATCGGCGGCGCCCCCACGGTGCCCGTGTGGCGCGGCGAGCTGTCGTGCCGGTGCCTCGGCGCGAACGTGCAGTCCTTCGACCCCGAGGGGCGCCCCGGGATCGGACGCGAAGGGGAGCTCGTCATCGCCTCCCCGATGCCGTCGATGCCCGTGGGCCTGTGGGGCGACCCGCTCAAGCACCGCTACCGGGACACCTATCTCACCGACTTCCCCGGGATCTGGCGCCACGGCGACTGGATCACCATCACCGACCGCGGCTCGGCCGTCATCTCCGGGCGCTCCGACGCGACGCTGAACCGCGGCGGGGTCCGCATGGGCACCGCCGAGTTCTACGCGGTCGTGGAGGCCGTCGACGGCGTCGCCGACTCGCTCGTGGTCCACCTCGACGACCCGGGGCACGACCGGCTCCTCCTCTACGTGGCGTTGAAGGAAGGCGTCGAACTCGACGACGACCTGCGCCGCCGGATCACCGGGGCGCTGCGCGAGCAGCTGTCGCCGCGGCATGTGCCCGACGAGGTCCGCCAGGTCCCCGAGGTCCCGCGGACCCTCAGCGGGAAGAAGGTGGAGGTCCCGGTGAAGAAGATCCTCAAGGGCGCCAAGCCCGAGGAGGCCATCGCCCGCGACGCGCTCGCCAACCCCGGCGCGCTCCGCTGGTTCCTGCCCGGCTGAGGGCCCGTCCCGGCCGGTGCGGCCGGGCACGGCTGAGGCGAGTGGAACTGGGAGTGACGTGGGGCCACTGGTAACCCGATTTCCTTCTGCGGCAAGGGAATTCAATTGGGTGTGTGCCCAGTCGCAGACGTGCGGTCGTTAGTATGTTTCGTGTCGCCCCGGTCGGTTTCCCCCGTAGCCGCCGGGGCGGCGCCATGCCCTCCTCGCCCCGGCCCCTGCTGTGCTCCAATGGTCCGCGTGACTGACGAGGACGCGATGGAGGTCGGGGTCGGGCCCTGGGAGGGGCCGCTCCCCGAAGGCGACCGGTACGACCCGGACCTGCTGCGCGGCGGCGACCGCCGCAACGTGGTCGACGCCTACCGGTACTGGACCCGCGAGGCGATCGTCGCCGACCTCGACGCGCGCCGCCACGACTTCCACGTGGCGATCGAGAACTGGCAGCACGACTTCAACATCGGCACCGTCGTGCGCAACGCGAACGCGTTCCTCGCGAAGACCGTCCACATCGTCGGCAAGCGCCGCTGGAACCGGCGCGGCGCGATGGTCACCGACCGGTACCAGCACGTCGAGCACCACGCCACCGTCGAGGAGTTCACGGCCTGGGCCGCCGCCGAGGGACTCGCCGTCGTCGGGATCGACAACCTCCCCGGCTCCGTCCCCATCGAGACGGCCTCCTTGCCGCGCAACGCGGTCCTCGTGTTCGGCCAGGAGGGCCCCGGACTGTCCGAACCGGTCCGCGAGGCCTGCGCGATGGTCTGCTCGATCACCCAGTTCGGATCGACGCGCTCGATCAACGCGGGCGTCGCGAGCGGGATCGCCATGCACGCGTGGGTGAGGGAACACGTGTTCGACCAGCGGCCCTGAACGCGCCGCGGCAGGTGCACCTGCAAGGCGCAGTGTCGGATACCTGACGCTTCCCTGGGGTTCGCGGGGGCGATGCGCCTACATTGAGCCAATGGAACGTGACTTGGGGTAAGCTCGCCCGTGGCACAACCGAATAGGTTATTCCGCTGGTAGATAGGCGGAGTCGGGCAAAAGTGGAACGATGTTGTTACGCTGTAGCCCGTCGATCGGCCCCTCGGCTCACACCGTCCGGGCCCATCAGAAAACTGAAAGCCGAGTCATGCTCGTACGGTAGACTCGTGCCAGCCTGCGCCAGACGAACGATCGGCCAGGACCCTTTGACGGGAGGGGTGAGGATGTTGAAGAAGATTCTGACCTGGGGCGGACTTGCGTTCCTGGTGTTCTTTGTAGCCTTCAGGCCGGACGAAGCCAGCGGTGTCGTCGGATCACTCGCCGGGGGCATCCTCGATGCCGCCAACGGCTTCGCAGCGTTCTTCACGAACCTCGTGACCTGATCACGGCGACGCCATGACCGATTCCGGTGCAGGCGGCTCGGGGGACAAGAAGGACACCGAGCCGCTGGAACCCCCAAGCCCGCGCGCCCCCTCCGACGGCCCTGCCCCGGGCGCGGAGTCTCCCACGCGCGAATTCACCTTCCCTCCGGGCACCGCCGCCCCGGGAGCCCCAGCAGCAGCCGCCTCCGACATCGACGGCGTGCGCTTCGACGACAGCCCCGCCGGGGGCCTGCT
Organism: Glycomyces artemisiae; assembly: GCF_003002955.1. Taxonomy (GTDB): domain Bacteria; phylum Actinomycetota; class Actinomycetes; order Mycobacteriales; family Micromonosporaceae; genus Glycomyces; species Glycomyces artemisiae. The sequence goes on along the minus strand of NZ_PVTJ01000004.1, from coordinate 28,024 downwards.
CTCCGGCGTGCGCGCCCCCGCCGTCCCCGACGTCCCGTCGCCGATCTCGGCGCGCTACCTGTTCCCCACCGAGAAGTACCGCGGCGAGTGGCGCCGCCACTGGGTCCACCTCATGCCCTGGTACATCATCGGCACCCTCTCCACCTTCATCATGGGCCTCGCCTCCGGCATGCTCACGAAGTGGGACAACGCGAACCGCGACACCGCCCTGTCCGTCACCGTCATCGTGTGGCTGCTGATCCTCGGCTTCGTCGGCTGGAAGATCCTCGACTGGTACATGGACCGGTTCATCCTCACCAACAAGCGGATCATGCTCATCCAGGGGGTCATCACCCGCTCGGTCGCCATGATGCCGCTCGGCCGCGTCACCGACATGAAGTACTCGCAGACCCCGATGGGCCGCATGCTCAACTACGGCGAGTTCATCATCGAGTCCGCGGGCCAGGACCAGGCGCTGCGGAACGTCCCGCACCTGCCGAACCCCAACGAGCTCTACCTCCAGATGTGCGAGGAGATGTACGAGCCCGAAGCGGTCGACGAGCGCATGGCCGAACCCGAGGAGGACCTCATCCCCGACGAGGAGCCCGCCGTCCCCGGCAAGGCCGACGGCACCTGACCGCTCCCCGCCCCGTTGACGAGCACGCCCGCCGGCACCCGCCGGCGGGCGTTCCGCATCCCGGGGCCGCGCCGGGCGAGACGGGCGACTCGTGGCATGAATCCGGGAGACGGCCCTTGGCACCTACTTCGTATACTCGCTTTCGTACCAACCCTCGGTTGCCGATGACACCCATCTTTTGGCAGAATTCCGCCCTGCGGGGCAACTTTCCACCGGGGGTACGTCGTCTGTTGTTCGACCCCCCCAGGGAGACGCGTGAGCGAGGTCAAATCGTCTCAGGACGAGGAGTTCCGCGAGTACGTGGCGGCGCGCTCGGCCGCGCTGCACCGTGCGGCGTATCTCCTCACGGGGAACTGGGCGACAGCGGAGGACCTGGTGCAGACGACGTTGACGAAGACCTACCTGGCGTGGAGCCGGATCAGGACGACCGACTCGGTCGACGCCTACGCCCGCCGCATCCTCTACAACACCAACGCCTCCTGGTGGCGCAAGCGCTCCAACCGCGAGAAGCCCACCGAGGTGTTCGAGGACCGGGCCGACCTCTCCCGCGACTTCACCGAGCACGGCGCCGTCCGCGACGCCATGTGGCGCCACATCGCCGCCCTCCCCAAGCGCCAGCGCGCGGTCCTCGTCCTCCGCTACTACGAGAACCGCTCCGACGCCCAGATCGCCGAGATCCTCGGCATCTCGATCGGCACCGTCAAGAGCCAGGCCTCCCGGGCCCTCGCCGGCATGCGCAAGCGCCTCGGCACGCCCGCCGCCGCGCTCGGCGTCGCCATGGAACCGAGGGAGGCGGCGTGAACGGGGACATCGAGGCCCTCCTGCGCAGCGGGTTGGCCGAGCAGGCCGAGCGCGCGCCCGAAACGGCCGACGACGCAGGGCTCGCCGACCTCGCCATCGCCGGGGCCCACCGCATCCGGCGGCGCCGCCGCATCGGCGCGGCCGCGGGCGGCGCGGGCCTCCTCGTCATCGGCGCCGGCGTGTTCGCGCTCCAGCCGCTCCTCGACATGGAGGACCAGGGCACCATCGCCGCCGACTCCACCAGCACCGCCGAGGCCCGCGGCGAGTTCGACATGGAGTTCGTCATCGACACCGGCGGCGAGTACGCGATCCTCAACCAGGACGGCGACACCGTCCCGATCGGCGACACCGAACCCGACAGCGTCTACCGGCTCCAGGACGGGTACGTGCTGACGTCCTCCTCGCAGCAGACCACGGGGGTCGTCAGCCTCGACGGCTCGATGAGCTCGTCCGCCGACTGGCCCTCGCCGGACACGTACACCACCGTCAACGTGGACGCCACCGGATACGCGATGGTCACCCCCGACGCCGACCTGACCTTCGAGCTGTACACGCTCAACGACGTCGCCGCCGACGCGGTCGCCGAGCCGACCTCGTTCTCGGTCAGCTACGACCTCACCCTCGCGAACTGGAACACGAGCACGGCGGTCTTCACCGCCGACCTGTGGTCCACGACCGGCGGCGGCGAGAGCACCTACTACTTCAACAGCGAGTACGACTGGAACCTCGCGGCGCTCGCCGACGCCGGGTTCGAGTCGGTCGCCGTCGTCGACGCGACGAACACCGACTACGTGTGCGTCGCCGACCTCGACGCGAACGGCGGCGTCGCCCGCGAAGGCGAGGAGTGCGGCCAGGTCGGTACCGAGCGGATCAAGGCCGACATCGAGGCCACGTCCCAGGACGACAGCGCGGTCGCGCTTGTCGACGACACCGTCGACCACTTCCAGAACACCGTGTACTACCCGATGTCGGAACTCGACCTGGGCGACTACGAGGACGAGTACTTCAACGCCGGCATAATGTTCGTCGACCCGTTCAACCGCTGGGAGATGTCCTACAACCGGGGCGACACGACCTGGCTGATGATCGACTACTCCGAGGATCCCGCGTACATGACGATCCTCAGCCCGCCGTCGGGCGCGGTCATGCCGGTCATGGACTACATCCCGCCGGAGTGACCCGGCGCTGAGCCCCACGTAACACAAGGGTCCGAATCCGCGGCTGTGACCCGGCGGACTTGCCATACTCGCTGCGTGGGTGGACTCGAATACTTGCTGACCGTCATGGTGACCCTCTTCGTCATCATGGACCCGCCCGGGATCGTGCCGATCTACCTGGCCCTCACCGGGACCATGGACAAGCGGCAGCGCAACCGGGCGGCGCTCCAGGCGACCCTGCTGTCGCTCGGGGTGATCTCGCTGTTCGCGCTGCTCGGGCAGCAGATCATCAGCTACCTCCACATCGACCTCGCCGCCCTCCAGGGCGCGGGCGGGCTCCTGCTCCTCCTCGTCGCCCTCCAGCTCCTCACCGGCAAGGCCGACGACCCGAACGAGGCCGCCACCTCCAACATCGCCCTCGTCCCCCTCGGCACGCCCCTCCTCGCGGGCCCCGGCGCGATCGTCGCGGTGATCCTCTTCGTGCAGCAGGCGCCCTCGCACGCCGACTACCTGTGGATCGCCCTCGCCATCATCGTGATCCACTTCCTGATCTACCTGGTGATGCGCTTCTCCGGCGTCCTGGTGAAGATCCTGCGCCGCGGCGGCATCGAGGTCCTCACCCGCATCGCGGGCGTCCTCCTCGCGGCCATCGCCGTCCAGCTCATCGCCGACGCCGTCATGAGCTACGCCGCCCACTTCGAAAGTTCTGCCGGCGCTACCGGTTGGTAGTGGCGGTCGCCGGACTCGGATCGGGGAACCCGTAACCGAATCCTCTGATCGTCGTTAGTCCTGGCGTCTGATTATCGATCGATTGTCGTGGAGTGGGTTCGGATCGTGCTGCTCCGGTACACCTATCGGGTCTACCCGACTGCGCCGCAGCGCTCTGCGCTGGCGCGTGTGTTCGGATGCGTCCGGACGGTGTACAACGACGCGGTCGCCGCACGGCGGGCTGCGCATGCTGCGGGATTGCCGTTCCCTTCAACCGCTGCGCTCGACAAGCAGCTGATCACGGCGGCGAAACGGACTCCGGAACGGGCTTGGCTCGCCGAGGTGTCGACGGTGCCGCTTCAGCAGGCGCTGCGGGACTGCCATGCGGCCTACCGGAACTTCTTCGACTCGATGAAGAGCGGACGAGCCGGCGCCCGAATCGGCCCGCCGAGGTTCAGACGTCGCACGAACCGGCAGACGGCCCGGTACACGCGGAACGGATTCCGCCTCAGGGCCGACGGGCGCTTGTACATCGCGAAGGTCGGCGATCTCAAGATCGCCTGGTCTCGTGAGCTTGCTTCTGAACCCAGTTCAGTGACGATCGTGAAGACGCCGGCAGGGAGGTACTTCGCATCGTTCGTGGTCGCCGTCGGTGATGATCTTGAGCGGCTTGAACCGATAACGGACCCTGATGCCGAGACCGGAGTCGACCTGGGGTTGAAGTCGTTCGCTGTGTTGCGCGGGGGCAAGACCATCGACAATCCGCGGTTCTTCAAGCGGATGGAGCGCAGGTTGAAGAAGGCGCAGCGCGCGCTGGCGCGGAAACAGCCCGGGTCGAGCAGCAGGGCACAAGCCCGTATCCGGCTTGCGCGAGTTCATGAGCAGATCAAGAACCGCAGGGACGACTGGCTGCACAAGCAGGTCAAGGATCTGGTGAGCGAGAACCAAGCTCTCTATGTCGAAGACCTGTGCATCGAGGGCCTGTCCCGAGGCAGGGGCGCGAAATCGGTGCGGGACGCCGCGCTCGGCAAATTCCTATTGCTTCTGGAATCGAAGGCGGCCCGAACGCATCGCGTATTTGTCAAGGTGGATCGGTTCTTCCCCTCGACCCGGCTGTGCTCGGCATGCGGGATCTTGTCGGGGCCCAGGGGCTTGGAGGGCCTGGCGGTCCGCGAATGGGCGTGCCCTTGCGGGGCACGACATGACCGAGATGCCAACGCCGAAACCAATATCAGACGCGAGGGCAAGCGTCTCTTGGCCGCCGGGCTGGCGGACAAGTAAAACGCCTGCGGAGGGCTGGTAAGACCGGGGAGCCCCGGCGCGGCTCGATGAAACAGGAACCCGTCCGTGAGCGGAACGCTGCCGCGAACCGCGAGCCGGAGAATTCCCTCCCCTTGGGGAAGGAAGGAAGTCAATTTAGGGTTCAATTACCTTATGACGACGATTCTCGACCTGCCCCTGCACCCGCTGGCGGTGCACGCGCCGATCATCCTCGTGGCGCTGCTCGTGCTCCTCGGCGCCGCGTACGTGCTCATTCCGCCGCTGCGCCAGCGCGTCGGATGGGCGGCGGCGATCCTCGTGCTCGTGTCTCCCGCGAGCGTGTACGGGTCGATCCTCTCCGGACAGCAGTTCGCCGACTACACCTACCCCGACGGCTGGCCCGAGGCCGTCCAGCAGCACCATGACAACGCCTACTGGCTCCTGTGGACGCTCGTCGCGCTCATCCCCGTGTGGTTCCTGTTCGCGGGCCTCGACCGCGGCCGCCGCGCTGCCCTGCTGCGGAATGGCGACGCCCCGAAGCCCGCGGTGTCGGAGGACGGCGAGACCGCCTCGACCGGCTCCGACGACCCGGCCGCGGGCGGCCGCAAGGTCATCATGTTCGTCTTCGGCCTGATCGCGCTGGCGCTTCTGGGGCTCGCGGCCTGGTGGCTGTTCCAGACCGGGCACACCGGTGCCGACATGGTGTGGGGCGGCGTCGTCCAGAACTGACGCCCGTACGAGGAAGCCCCCGTCCCGGCCCGGGGACGGGGGCTTCGCCGTCGGCTCAGAACTCGACGAGCCCGATGATGAGGACGGTGAACATGAGCGCCACCGAGACGAGCGTCAGCCACTGGGTGACGAGCCGCGCCCGCTGCTCGGCTGCGTCGATCGCCGCATGGTCCTGCTCCGGCAGCCGCCGCGGCTCCCCGGGCAGCGCCACCGACTCGACGCGCCACCCGGGAGGCGGCGGCACGTTCACCGGCGGTCCTTCGTAAGCGGGGCTCTCATCGCTCATGGGGAAAGCCTATCGCCGGGCAGCGCGGAGCGCTGCGGGCGGCGCTGCGCTGGGCCCCCGATCGCAAGGGTGCCCGGCGGGTACGACGAAACGCGGGCAGCGTGGAGCGTCGCGAGGAGCGGTTCTGAGGCGCCCCCGAATCAACGGTGCCCGGCGGGTATGACGAAACGCCGCGGGCGGTGTCCCCTAATGAGGGACACCGCCCGCGGCGTTCGCTGTCGGCGAATGTTCGCCTGTGCGTCAGTCCTGGCTCGGGGCCTGGCGGTCGTTGCCTCCGGTGGGGCGGCGGCGACGGCGCCTGCGACGGGCCGGGGCGTCGCCTTCGGTGTCCGAGGCGGCGGCGGGCGCGGCGTCCGCCTGCGGCTTGGACTCGCGCGGGGCGGCGTCCTCGTCGGTGCGGATGCGGCGGCGCTGGCGGCTGCGCGGGGCGTCGCCTTCGGCGTCGGAGCGGCGCTCGGGGCGCTCGCCGCCGTCGCGGGCGCCGCTGCGGGAGCCGCCGTCACGCGAACCGCCGTCACGCGAGCCGCCGCGGCGGTCGCTCTGGCCCCGGCCGCCTTCACCGCGGCCCCGTCCGCGCGGGCCGCGGCCGCGGCCCTTCTTGCGGGGCTCGCCCTCGACGTTCTCCTCGCGCTCGGCGGAGAGGCCGTCGCGCTTGCGGAGCTCGCTCGGGAGCGCCGGCGGGGCGCCCTCGGGGATGTCGAGGTCGGTGTACAGGTGGTCGGAGGTGTGGTAGGTCTCCAGGGGCTCGCCGAGGTCGAGGCCGTTGGCCTTGACGATGATCTTCCAGCGGGGGAGGTCCTCCCACGTCAGGAACGTGACGGCGATGCCCGTCGCGCCCGCGCGGCCGGTGCGGCCGATGCGGTGCACGTAGGTCTCGGCCTCCTCGGGCGCGTCGAAGTTGATGACGTGCGTGATGTCGGGGACGTCGATGCCGCGGGCGGCCACGTCGGTCGCCACGAGCACGTCGATCTTCCCCGAGCGGAAGGCCCGCAGGGCCCGCTCGCGCGCGTTCTGGCCGAGGTCGCCGTGGACCGAGCCGACCGCGAAGCCGCGGAAGTCCAGCTCGTCGGCGACCTTCTGCGCGGCGCGCTTGGTGCGGCAGAACATGATCGTCAGGCCGCGGCCGTTCGCCTGGAGGATCCGGGCGGCGACCTCGATCTTGTTCATCGCGTGGGTCATGTAGACCAGCTGCCGGGTGTTGTTGGCGGCCTCCAGGTCGGGGGCGCTCACGTCGGCGGCGACGGTGATGGGCCGGTTCATGTGGCGGCGCGACAGCGACATGATCGTGTCGGGCATCGTCGCCGAGAACAGCATGGTCTGGCGCTGCTCCGGCAGGAGCTTGAGGATCTTCTCGACGTCCTCGGAGAACCCGAGGTCGAGCATCCGGTCGGCCTCGTCGAGGACGCAGTGCGCGATCTTGTTGAGCTTGATGTGCTTCGACTTGTAGAGGTCGAGCAGGCGGCCCGGGGTGCCGACGATGATGTCGACGCCCGCCTTCAGGGCCTCGACCTGCGGCTCGTAGGCGCGGCCGCCGTAGATCGGCAGGACCCGGATGTTGCGGGTCTTGCCCGCGTCCTCCAGGTCGCGGGCCACCTGGAGGCCCAGCTCGCGCGTGGGGACCAGGATCAGCGCCTGGGGGAGCCCGTCGGACCCCTCCTCGGCGGAGGTGATCCGGTCGATGATCGGGAGGCCGAACCCGAAGGTCTTGCCGGTGCCCGTGGGGGCGCGCCCGATGATGTCGGAGCCCCGCAGGGCGATCGGGATCGCGTACTCCTGGATCGCGAAGGCCCGTTCGATGCCAAGCGCCGCAAGCGCTTCGACGGTCTCTTCCCGAACGCCCAGGGCTGCGAAAGTCGGCCCGTCGTTCTGGGGCCGGTCGGTGTTCAATTCGTTCACTCTGTTCACCTCGTGGCGGAGGACGTCACCAGATCCGGGGAACTCGGCGCCACATATAGTCTCGTTACACAGCGGCGACGACCGCCGGATTCGGTGAGTCGCCGCTTCGCAGGAGCGGCCCGGTGAAGAAACCGGTACCGCTTCAGGACCGCCTGGTACAGGGATGCCCCGTCGGGGCCGCGGTCCCTTCCGTCCATCCTACGCTCTCCCGGCACCATCGTCTCGGTGCGCCGTTCCCGGGCGGGGCGCGCGTCTCCTCCCGAACCCCCGATCCGGCCCTTCTGGCCTGCGAAGACGCACGTGAAGGTCCGATCGGCGACACCTACGTGAAGGCGAGGGCCGCATCCGCCCAGTGGTAACCTGCCCCGGTGTCCGAGACTTCTGATCCCGCCCCGGCCGCGGCCCCGGCGACCGCGCCCCCCGGCCGCGAGGCCGTCGTCGAACTCCTTGGGCTGCTTGCCCTCGGCGAGCTGCTCGCGTTCGAGCGCATGGTCTTCGACGCCCGCCTCGCCCCCGACCTCGGCCGGCGCGCCGCCCTCTCGGAGGCGGCCGTCGGTGAGATTCGCAACTACCGGCTGATCGCCGACCGCCTGCACGCCCTCGGGGCCGACCCCGCCGAGGCCATGGCCCCGTTCCGCGAGGCGTTCCGCTCCTTCGACGCCTCCACCTCGCCGCGCGACTGGCTCGAAGCGCTCGTGAAGGTCTACCTCGGCGACGCCGTCGCCGACGACTTCTTCCGCGCCGTCTCCTCAAGCCTGGAGGACGCCGACCGCCAGGTGATCGAGACCGTGCTCGCCGAGTCCGGCGCGGCCGACCTCGCCGCCGCCGAGATCCGCGCCGCCGTCGAGGCCGACGAGTCCGTCACCGGCCGCCTGTCCCTGTGGGCCCGCCGCCTCGTCGGCGAGGGCATCAACCGCGCCCAGGGCGTGGCCGCGGCCAACGAGCGCCTCACCGCGATCATCGTCGGCGACGGCGGCACCCTCGACGCGCTCCTGCGCCGCCTCACCCGCGCCCACCAGGACCGCATGAAGTCCGTGGGCCTCAACAACTAGGGCCCTTCCCCGCGCCGCACACGTTCGGGCACGTCACCGCCAGTGCCGTTACCGAATCGAGACGAAACGGCCGCAACCGGCGCCTTCGCTCCACGCGTCTTCGGGGCGGAGGAGGACTCAACATGCGGCTCACGAAAAGCCATGTCGTCAGCGGGGTGCTCGCCGTCGCGCTGCTCGGCGCGACGGCCACCGCCTGGTACTTCGCTGCGCAGGCGCGGACCCCGGCCCAGAGGGCCGAGGAGACCGCCGAACCCGACGACAGCGTCATCACCGTCAGCGTCGACCAGGAGCAGCTGATCGACACCCTCGAATTCGAGGCGGTCCTGGACCGGACCGGCGACTTCGAGGTCCCCGCGCCGACCGCCCCGGAGGGCATCGAGACCGCGCTGGCCTCGAAGATCCCCGTTGAGGTCGGCGACGAGGTCAAGGCCGGGACCGTGCTCCTGGAGGTGTCCGGCCGCCCCATGATCGCCCTCGAAGGCGACGTGCCCGCCTACCGCGATCTCCAGGAGGGCGACACCGGCCCCGACGTGGAGCAGCTGCAACTGGCGCTCCAGCAGATCTACGGCACGCCCAAGACCGGGACGTTCGACTCGCGCACGGCCTCGGACCTGAAGAAGCTCTACGACCACGCCGGGTACGACCACGCCACGACCTCCGAGGAGGTCGCCACCGAGGAGGACGACACCGCCGAAGGCGACACCGGCGACGAGAACACCGAAGGCGGCGAGGAGAACACCGGCGGCGCCCAGACCGAGACCGTCGAGCGCGTGGCGCTGCCCGCCTCCGAGGTCGTGTTCCTGCCCGAGCTGCCCATGCAGGTCTCGAAGGTCAACGCGAAGCAGTCCGCGCCCGTGGAGGGCACCGTCCTGGTGCTCGCCTCCGGCGACTGGAAGCTGGAGGCCGAACTCGACGAGGAGGTCGGCTCCGAGCTGTCGAAGCTCGGCGACGAGGCCGAGCTCGAATACGGCGACGGCCCCTTGGAGGGCCAGGAGGTCGGCGGCTTCGAGCTGGAGACCCGCGAGGTCGAGGGCGAGACCGACCAGTGGAGCGAGGAGGAGGCCCAGACCGTCGAGAAGACGTTCGCGGTCTTCGCGTTCGACGCCGAGGCCGTCGAGGGCATCGACGACCTTGCGCCCGGCGAGGAGCAGGAGGTCACGCTCGTGCGGGCCCGCTCCGCGGAGGACGCGCTCATCGTGCCGCTCTCGGCACTGTGGACCGACTCCGAGGGCCGGACCATGATCACCGTGCTCGAAGAGGACGGCACGACCGAGCGGCACATCGAAGTGGACGTGAGCCTGCGCCACGAAGGCCGCGGCGTGGTCGTCCCCGTCGAGGGCGAGCTCGCGGCCGGGGACGAGGTCGTGATCGCCTGGCGCGACCGGGGCAACGGCTGATGGCCCGCCGCCGGCGCGAACCCGAGACCGACACCGAGCTCCTGGAGTACGTCGTCCCCGACGGGGAAGGCGCCGAAGGAGAGCCGCAGGGACGCAAAGCCCGCCGCGCCGCCAAGAAGGCCGCGAAGCAGGCCGCCGAGGACGAGCGGGACGCGATCCCGAAGGCCAAGGGCCGCTTCGGGGTCCGCTCGATGGGCATCGCGTACGAGGCGTTCCAGTCGCTGCGCGGGCGCTCGATGCGCACGTGGATGACCGCGATCGGCATCGCCCTGGGCATCGCCGCCACGGTCGCGACCGTGGGCCTGTCGTCCACATCGGCCGCCGCCATCGCCGAGCGGTTCGACGCGACCGAGGCCACCCAGGTCACCGTGTCGTTCTCCGACACGATGAGGGACGCCGGGTACGGGCCCACCCTCGAAGCCGCGCAGCGGGTCCGCGAGATCAACGGCGTCGCCGACGCCGGGATCGTCTGCGGCTCCACCGACGACCTCGCCGCCTCCCGCACCGAAGCGGGCGACTACGTGCGCGAGGTCCCCGTGTTCGGCATGGAGCCGGGCGCGATGGCCGCGTACGGGTTCGAGTTCACGCAGGGAGCGGCCTTCGACGAGGGCCACGTCGCCCGCGGCGACCAGGTCGCCGTCATCGACGAGTCCGCCGCCCGCGACCTCGGCTACACGTCCCTCGAAGGCGGGCCGATGATCTACATCGACGGCCGCGAGTACGCCCTCATCGGCGTCTACCAGGCCCCCGAAGGCGAAGCGAAGCTCACCGGCGCCGTCGTCGTCCCGCCGACCCCGTGCATCGAGGCCGACCCCGAGTACGCGGCCGGGCAGGTGTTCATCCGCACCGACCTGGGCGCGGCCGACAAGGTCGCCGACACCGCCCCGACCGCGGTGTTCCCCGAAGGCCCCGACAACCTGTCGGTGTCCAAGCCCTCCGACCTCCGCTCGTTCCGCAAAGGCGTGGAGAACGAGATGCAGGCGCTCCTGCTCGGCCTCGCGGCCGTCTCGCTCGTGATCGGCGCCGTCTCGGTCTCCAACACCGCGCTCGTGTCGGTCATGGAGCGCCGAAGCGAGATCGGCCTGCGGCGCGCCGTCGGGGCCGCCCGCAGGGCCGTGGCGATGCAGTTCGTGTGGGAGTCGACGCTCATCGGGCTCATCGGCGGCCTCGTCGGCACGGTCCTGGGCGTGAACGTCACCGCGTTCGTGTCCCTCTACCGCGACTGGCAGATCGTCTTCGACCCCGCCCTGTTCGCGGCCGGGCCCGTCATCGGCGCCGTCGTCGGCATCGTCGCCGGCGTCTACCCCGCCTGGCGCGCCTCCAGAATCCCACCCGCGGTCACCCTGAGGACCTGACGCTCGTTAGACCCCGCGTGAACCTCATCGAGGACGCCCGGGACCTGTTCCTGCCCGCCGCCTGCGCCTCCTGCCGGAGCGCCCGGGCGGCGGGCGGCGGCGTCTGGAGGGGCCTGTGCCCCGACTGCGCCCAGGAGCTGCGGGACCTGCGCCCGCGCCTCGCGACACCCCACCACGCCGCCCCGCCCGCCGTGGCCGCCGGGCCCTACGCGGGCGCGCTCGCCGAAGCCCTCAACGAGTACAAGGAGCGGTCCCGCCGCGAGCTCGCCCCCGCCCTCGGCCGCCTCCTCGCCGGAGCCCTCGCCGTCGTCGCCCCCGAGGTCCCCGGCGCCGTGCTCGTCCCCGTCCCGCCCACCGCCGCGGCCCGCCGCGCCCGCGGCTTCGACCACGTCGCCGGCATGGCCGCCGGGCTCGGCGACCTGCGCCCGTGCCTGCGGGCCCGCCCGCGCCCCGACTCGGTCGGCCTGACCCCCGCCCAGCGCGAGGAGGCCGCCCGCCGGAGCCTGCGCCCCGCCCGCGCGATCCGGGCGCTGGCCGCCTCGGGCCGCCCCGCGATCCTCGTCGACGACGTCGTCACCACCGGCGCCACGCTCCGCGCCGCGGCGCTGGTGCTGCGGGACGCGGGCATAGAGGTCCCCGCGGCGGTCGTCGTCGCGGCGGCCTGAACCGCACTCCAGGGGTTTGCGGGACGGGAGTGCGGCAATCCTCCTTATGTCATGATCCCGACAACCCCGTCTGGAGGGTTCGAACGCGAATGCGAAGAGTTGTCTCGGTTCCGCCGGAATCCGTGCGCGCACCCTCGGAGCATTGGAGAATTCCGGTAGCCGAAGGGTCGACTTTCGGTGAGCGAGGGGTTAGTCTCGAAATCTCAGATCGGTAACGAGACGGCAGAGGCCAGTTGGCCCAAAGGTGAACGCCCCCTTCTACAGAGGTGTTCGCATCCGTCCTGACCGTGAAGGGAGGTCGCTCCATCCGCCGTACCGGAACCACGGCTCCGGACCCAGCACACGCAACTACGTCAGCGCCGCGGAAGCGCGCGGCGCACCTGGGAGGTTCAGAGGTGGACATCGTCGTCAAGGGCCGGAACGTAGAGGTCCCCGACCACTACCGCGGTCTCGTCGAAGAGAAGATCGAGGGCAAGATCGCGAAGTACCTCGCCCGCTACGACGGGGAGGCGATCAAGATCGACGTCGAGCTCTATCACGAGCCCAATCCCCGCCAGGCCGACCATGCGCAGCGCGTCGAGATCACGTGCCGCCCGAAGGGCGCGGTCATCCGCGCCGAGGCGTGCGCCGGGGACTTCAGGTCCGCGTTCGAGCTCGCGGTGACCAAGCTCGGCCACCAGCTCCGCAAGACCTCCGACCGCAAGCGCGTCTCGCGCGGCGGCACCAAGGCCCCGATCTCGGTGGCCGAGGCGACCGCGAACGGCGGCGGCCGCATCCCCGAGGGCGCGACCCTCGTGGCGGAGCCCGACGCGAAGGAGCGCGCCGCGCGCGCCCGCTTCATCTCCGAGGACGTCGACCACTTCGACGGCCTCGTCGAGGACCACCTGCCGGGCCGGATCGTCCGCGAGAAGATCCACCCCGGCGAGCCGATGACCGTCGACGACGCCCTCCAGAACATGGAGCTCGTCGGCCACGACTTCTACCTCTTCCACGACAAGGAGACCGGCCGCCCGTCCGTCGTGTACCGCCGCAGGGCCTTCGACTACGGCCTGCTCAAGCTCGACCTCTAGGACCGCGTAGCGAGAGGGGCCCCGGCGGATGCCGGGGCCCCTTTTTCTCAACGATCTTCACGCGTTCGGGTCAGCCCTCCAGGGCCGAGCCGGACTTCCAGTCGTCCCAGGACTTGATCCAGAAGCCCCAGCCGTTGTTCCACGGCATCTCGCGCGGGGAGCCGGTGACGTCGACCGGGTCGCCGCGCTGGGCGATCCCGTAGAACCACTCGGCGTTCGAGTCGCTCGCGTTCAGGCAGCCGTGCGAGAGGTTCGCCGAGCCGAGGCTCCCGTTCCAGGGGGCGCCGTGGACGAACTCGCCGGAGGCGTTGATGCGGGTGGCCCACTTGACGGGCGTCGAGTAGTAGCCCTCGTCGCCCTCCTCGCGGCCGGGCGAGACCATGACCTTGTCGGCGAACTTCTCCATGACCAGGTGGACGCCGGTGGCCGTGTAGTACTCCCACTCCTCGCCGTTGCCGCCCGAGATCGGGATCTCCTTCTCCACCTCGCCGTCGAACTTGACGGTCATGGTGTGGGTCTCCAGGTCCGCGTGGGAGGTCTGCGACCGCCCGATCTCCATGACGGCCTCGTAGTTCTCGTCGCCCCACGTGTCGCCGCCGAGGAAGACGCCGTCGAAGTTCGCCGTGAAGGTGACCTTCTGGTACGGCTGCCAGTACTCCTTCGTGCGGTAGATCGCCTGGGAGTCGCTGATCCAGTGCCAGGCCCCCTCGTGGCCCAGCTCGGACTCGACCTTGAGGTTCTTCTCGACCTCGGCCCGGTCGGGGGCGTCCTCGGTGAAGAACACGATGATCGGCGCGCCGACGCCGACGGTCTCGCCCTCCACGATCGGCGTCACGTCGGCCACCCCGAAGCCGGTGCCGTCGCGGCGCTCGGTGGTGAAGGTCTGCTCGAACTCGGTGACGGTGCCGTCTGAGCTGACGGCCTTCGCGGCGACGGTGTGGACCGAGCCCGCGTCCATCACGCCTTTCGAGGTCCAGGAGGTGAGGTCCTCGGCGAAGTCGCCTTCGATGGTCTTGGACCGGTCGGAGGTCACGTTGACCTCTTCGAGGATGCCGTCCACCACGGTGAGGTTGAACGGCTGGGACGGATCATGGTCGTCGACGGCGTCGAGCGACACTACGGGCACGATCGGGGCCGGCGTGAACGTCCCCTGCTGGGGTTCGGCGCACGCGGCAAGCGAGAGCAGCGACGTCGCCGAGGCAGCGGCGACGAAGGACCGGCGTTTCAAAGGGGGTTCCTCCACAAAGCGAAGCGACGCGATAACTATATCTCCGACGCCCGGCCCCACCCCTTGGGTTGCACGCTAGTCGCTGCTCAACACAGCCCACACCAACGTGTCGCGCCTGCGGCCCGCCAGCGTCGGCAGTCCGCCGCGCTCCACGCCCTCCAGGCGGAAGCCCGCGCGGCGCAGCACCGCCTGCGAAGCGGTGTTGTGGAGGTCCGTCCCGGCCCACACCCGGTCGAGCCCGACCTCGCGGAACGCCCATGTCCGCACCAGGTTCACCGCTCGCGTCGCGTACCCGCGGCCGCGCACCGACGCGCGCAGGTCGTAGCCGATCATGCCGGTGCCGACGATCCGCGCCACGTCGTACAGCCCGATCGTGCCCTGGTAGCCCTCGCCGTCGTCGATGACCATGAGGGCGCTGCGCCCGCGCAGCCAGTCGACCGCGGCCCGCCACTCGCACACCTCGCGGGCCTCCTCGGCGCTCGGCGGGAGCGGCAGCGCCGCCCCGGCGTACACGTCGGGGCTGGAGCGGTGCCGCAGGTGGGCCTCGAAGTCGCCGGCGCCGAGCGGCCGGAGCGTGATGACGCCGTCGGAGAGCGTCCCGCCGGGCAGGTCCGGCAGGACCCGCGGGGACGGGCCGGTGCCGTCGCCCGGGAGCAGGCCGAGGGTGAGCGCGTGGGTGCCGTCCCAGGCCGCACCGCGGGCGACGCCGCCGTCGGGCCGGAAGCCCGCGCCGAGCGCCGAGCGGATCGCGGCGTGGTCGCGCACGGGCGGGCGCGCTTCGAGCCGGTGCGCCCCCGCCTCGAACACGACCGGCGCGACCGCGCGGAGCATCGCCGAGGCGAGCCGCTTCCCGCGCCGCTCGGGGGCGACCCAGTACCGCACCGAGACGACCCCGGAGCCCTCGAACCCGAGGGCGCCCCACACCGCCTCGCCTTCGGGGGACACCGCCACGGCGTCGGGCTCGAAACCGCAGTCCACGGTGGTCGCGGCGTCGGACGGCCGCAGCACGAACGCCGTCGTCGCGACGGGTTCGAAGAAATTCACGTCCCCAGACAAGCAGCCCAGGGGCGGTGCGTCAACCGTTTGAGGAGTCTGATTCGCACCGGATGGCCCGGATCAGCGCGCCAGTTCCTCGGGGAACAGGCTCGCGATCACGGAGTCCCGGCGGCCCAGCGGGCCGCTGCGCATCCGCCGCCGCACGCCCTCCACCGTGAACCCCGCCTTCTGCGCGACGCGCAGCGACGCCTCGTTCTCCGGGTCGGCCCGCCACTCGATGCGCTCCAGAGCGAGCGAGTCGAACCCGAGGCGGCACAGGCGCTTGACGGCGGCGGTCATCCACCCGCGCCCGCGCGCCCACGGCGCCGTCAGGTACCCGACCTCCGACTCGCCCGGCTCGCGGAGCATGAGCTCGACGGAGCCGCAGTAGCGGTCGTGCTCGTCGGCGAGGACGTACAGGACGCGCTCGCCGAGGTCCCAGGCGCGGCGCTTGTCGCGCAGGAACTGCTCGGCGTCGGACCGCGCGTAGTCGCGCGGCATGGGCGTGAACCGCTGCACCTCCGGGTCGGCGCAGGCCGCCGCCACGTCGTCGAGGTCCGCCTCTTTCAAGGGCCGCAACCGCAGTCCCGCGGCGCCGGTCTCCAGATCGGGCTGCGGTGCGGTGAAGAACGCGGCCTGGCGCTTGAGGATCCCGTAGTGCGGGGGCGGGTCGTCGGGGCCGCGCAGGTCTCCGGGGAGCATCCCGCCGATCCAGCAGTCGCGGGTGACGCCGCGCTGGTTGACGCCGCCGCGCGAGACCCCTTCGACGGTGAACCCGGTGCGCAGGGCCGCGAGGCGCGAGGCGTGGTTGCCGACGATCGCGTCCCACGCGATGCGGCGGGCGCCGAGCCGGTCGAACCCGAACGCGACGGCCGCGCGGATGCCGCGCTGGGCGACGCCGCGGCCCCGCGCCCACGGCGCGGTCACGTAGGTGATCGTCATCTCGCCGGGAAAGGACTTCGTCAGGGCCATGGAGCCGACGAGCACGCCGTCCTCCTCGACGGCCCACCGCGGGTTCTCCCCGCCCCAGTGGCGCCGCTGCACCTCCACGAACCGCTGCCGCGCCGAGCCGCCCCACGGCAGGGGCATGACGAGGAACCGCTTGATGAGCGGATCGGCGTAGATCCGGGCCAGATCGGGCAGGTGCCGCTGCTCCCAGGCGACGAGCCGCAGGCCGTCGGCATCGAGGGTGACGGGTTCCATAGCCTCCGATTGTGCCCCACCAACGGCCGTCAGGACCAGCCGCCGCCTACGCGTAGTATTGACCGGGATATCCACCCGATCTGGTCAAGACGTTGCTGGGGGCTGATCTTCCGTGTCGTTGTTCGAGAAGGTACTGCGGGCCGGCGAGGGCCGCGCGCTCAAGCGACTCAACGCGATCGCCGACGCGGTCGACTCCTTGGAAGACGAGTACAAGGCGCTCACCGACGCCGAGCTGCGCGCGCTCACCGACGAGTACAAGGAGCGCCTGAAAGACGGCGAGACCACCGACGACCTCATGCCCGAGGCGTTCGCCACAGTCCGCGAGGCGGCCTGGCGCGTCCGCGGGATGCGCCACTACCACGTGCAGCTCATGGGCGGCGCCGCATTGCACCAGGGCAACATCGCCGAGATGAAGACCGGCGAGGGCAAGACCCTCGTCTCGACCCTCCCCGTCTACCTCAACGGGCTCACCGGCAAGGGCGTCCACCAGGTCACCGTCAACGACTACCTGGTCCGCCGCGACGCCGAGTGGATGGGCGAGATCCACCGCTTCCTGGGCCTGTCCGTCGGCGTCGTGCTCCCCGGCGAGGGCTCGGAGAAGCACCGCGAGGCCTACCTCGCCGACGTCACGTACTCCACGAACAACGAACTGGCCTTCGACTACCTGCGCGACAACATGACCGCCTCCGCGGACAGCCTCGTGCAGCGCGGCCACCACTTCGCGCTCGTCGACGAGGTCGACTCGATCCTCATCGACGAGGCCCGCACCCCGATCATCATCTCGGGCCCCGCCGAGCACTCCAAGCGCTGGTACACGGAGTTCGCGAACATCGTCCGCTCGATGAAGCGCGACGAGCACTACGAGGTCGACGAGGGCAAGCGCACCATCGCGATCTCCGAGGCCGGCGTGGCCCGCGTGGAGGACCGCCTCGGCATCGAGAACCTCTACGACTCGGTGAACACTCCGCTCGTCGGCTACCTGAACAACGCCATCAAGGCGCAGGAGCTGTTCGAGCGCAACCGCGAGTACATCGTCTCCGAGGACGACGAGGTGCTCATCGTCGACGAGTTCACCGGCCGCGTCCTGCCGGGCCGCCGCTTCAACGAGGGCATCCACCAGGCCATCGAGGCCAAGGAGAAGGTGGAGATCAAGCAGGAGAACCAGACGTTCGCCACCACCACCCTCCAGAACTACTTCCGCCTCTACGAGAAGCTCGCGGGCATCACCGGCACCGCGCAGACCGAGGCGTCGGAGTTCAACAACGTCTACGGCATGGGCGTCATCCCGATCCCCACGAACAAGCCGATGATCCGCCGCGACCAGCCCGACGTCATCTACAAGACCGAAGAGGCGAAGTTCCAGGCCGTCGTCGACGACATCGCCGAGCGCCACGAGACCGGCCAGCCGGTCCTCGTCGGCACCGTCTCGGTCGAGAAGTCGGAGATGCTCGCGCGCCTGCTGAAGAAGCGCGGCATCCCGCACAACGTGCTCAACGCGAAGAACCACGCGAAGGAAGCCGAGTACATCGCGCAGGCGGGCCAGCGCGGCGCCGTCACCGTCGCCACCAACATGGCCGGGCGCGGCACCGACATCATGCTCGGCGGCAACCCCGAGTACCTCGCGGCCTCCGACCTGCGCGCGCGCGGCGTCGACGACGCCGACGAGGAGACCTACTCGGCCGCGTGGGCCGAGGCCATCGAGAAGTTCGAGGAGACGACCAAGGCCGAGGCCGAGGACGTCAAGGACGCGGGCGGCCTGTACGTGCTCGGCACCGAGCGCCACGAGTCGCGCCGCATCGACAACCAGCTGCGCGGCCGCGCGGGCCGCCAGGGCGACCCGGGCGAGTCCCGGTTCTACCTGTCGCTCTCGGACGACCTGATGAAGCGGTTCAACGCGGACGCCGTGCGCGCCATGATGAACCGGATGCGCGTCCCCGACGACGTGCCGATCGTCTCGAAGCTCGTGACCCGCCAGATCGAGTCGGCGCAGTCGCAGATCGAGGGCCACAACGCGGAGATCCGCAAGAACGTCCTCAAGTACGACGAGGTCATGAACAACCAGCGCACCGTCATCTACGACGAGCGGCGCAAGGTCCTCGACGGCGAGGACGTGTCCGAGCAGATCGGGCACTTCATCGACGACGTCCTGGAGGCGTACGTCGCGGGCGCCACGAGCGAGGGCTACGGCGAGGACTGGGACCTCGACGAGCTGTGGTCGGCGTTCAAGCAGCTGTACCCGATCGCCTTGTCGCACAAGGAGGTCGTGAAGCAGGCGGGCGGGCTCGACGAGCTCGACGCCGAGACGCTCCTCAAGGCCGTCAAGGAGGACGCGCACGAGGTCTACGCCGCGCGCGAAGAGGAGTTCGGCGAAGAGGTGCTGCGGAAGCTGGAGCGGCGGGTGCTGCTCCAGACGATCGACCGGAAGTGGCGCGAGCACCTGTACGAGGTGGACTACCTCAAGCAGGGCATCAGCCTGCGGGCGTACGCGCAGCGCGATCCGGTCATCGAGTACCAGCGCGAGGCGTTCGACATGTTCCAGACGATGCTCGACGGCATCAAGGAGGACACGGTCCGCTTCCTGATGAACGCCGAGCTGAAGGCCAAGCCCGCCGAGGGCGGGGCGGCGGCCGAGCCGGAGGCGACGATCCGCGGCTTGGAGCCGCTGCGCAAGCCGGAGATGCTGCTCCAGTCGGCGCCGTCGATGGACAACGCGAGCGGCGTGGAGAGCCAGGCGACGACCGAGGACGGCGCGGTGTTCAAGCGCCCGCCGAAGCCGGTCGCGGGCCAGAAGCGCGACGTGAAGCGCACCCCGGGCGCGGGCCAGAAGGGCGCCGCGAAGGTCGCCCCGAAGTCGGCGCGATCGGCCGGTCCGCGCAAGGCCGCGACCGCGCCGCCCGCGCAGCAGGCGAACCCGGGCCAGCGGCACGTCGAGAAGGTCGGCCCGAACGCCCCGTGCCCGTGCGGTTCGGGCAAGAAGTACAAGCGCTGCCACGGCGCGCCCGGCGGCACCGCCGACTAGGGCGCAGACTAAGGGCATGGCGCGAATCTACGTACCCGCGAACGCGGCGATGCTGCGGACGCTGGCCGACACCGGCGAGCTCAAGCCGGTGTCGGCCGTCCACACCGTGACCTCCTGGCTGCGGCGCGAGGCGCCGGGGGCCGACGAGGAGGACCTGGAGTACACGGCGTTCGACGACGCGGCGTTCGCGTCGCTGGCGCTGCTGCCGGGGTCGGAGCCGCGCCGGGTCGTGGTCTCCGCCGACGTCCCTGACGAGCGCGTCACCGCGCACGCCGAGGGCACGGGCGCGGACTTCGACGGGGACGTGAAGCTCAAGCGCGTCGCGGCGGTTCACATGGACGACGCCGATGCCGCCGCGGTCATCGCCGCGGCGGGCACCGCGGACGAGCTCGCCGCGGTCGAGGAGCACGTCCTCGACTGGTACGCCCCGTCGGAGCTTCAGGAGCTCTTGGCGGCCTTGGGCGTCTTAGGGAGCAGGAACCCGTAGGCGAAGACCGCGCACAGCGCCCCGGCGAACAGCGCGGTCATCGACCCGTTGTACTGCCACTGGAAGCTGAGGGCGAGGAAGGCCTGGTCGAGCGGGGCGACCTCGTTCAGGCCGACGTTCAGGAGCACCTCGACGCCGATCTGGGCGAGGATCGTGGCGGCGAGCCAGACCGCGCCGGGCACGGCCCCCGCGAGCAGGTGCCCGAGGAGCTTGACGCCCGCCTTCTTCTGACGCAGGTACAGGAACGCGCACACGCCGCAGGCGATCCCGGCGATGAAGGGGATGGCGGTGCCGAGCGCGCCGTACTCGTCGAGCGGGTCGGAGAACAGGCTCACCGAGGACGCGGCCTCGTAGAAGCCGCGGCCGAACATGAACGCCAGCAGCAGGAGCACCGCGCTCAGCCCGGCGACCGCGGGGACGCTGCGCTTGGGCAGCGCGAACAGGCCGCCGACGAGCGCGGAGGCGAGCAGGACGAGGCCGAGGACCAGCGCGATGTCGGCGTCCACCCCGAACCCGAGGTAGGCGACAGTGCCGGTGACGAGGCCGGTGACGAGCGCGCCGAGGACCGCGAGGGCCTTCTGCGGGCCCGGGAGCAGCCGCGGCGCGACCGTGCCGGCGACGGCTCCGGCGAAGACGGTGACGATGATGGGGCTGAACAGGCTGTTCGCCAGGAGCATGACGCCGGTGTCGTCGAGGCCGTCGGCCATGCCGGTGAGGCGGTACAGGGAGTAGACGACGCCCGCCAGGGAGGCGACGGCGGCGCCGCCGAGGACCCACAGCGCGACTCGGCCCGGCCGGGGCTCGGCTGCGGCGGTGGCGGACTCGGCGGTTGCGGCTGGCTGCTCCTGCGTGTTGGTCACGACCCCCAGAGTACGGATGCGCCGCCGCGGCGCACTGCTCGGTCGGGCGGGTGTGGCCCGGGGCCCCCGCGCGGGGTCTTTGTTCCCATCGCACCAGTTCGCAAGGCCCGGACTGTGCGAGGATGGCGGTAGCGACACCGGTCTAGTAACCTCGTGTTCAAAGCCAAGTGATCCTAATATCCGTCGAATCAACGGGAGTGCGCGATGGACGCCTTGTTTACGGTACCCACACCGGAGAACGAACCGGTCAATTCGTACGCGCCCGGGACGCCCGAGCGCGAGAGCCTCCAGAAGAAGCTCGCCGAGCTCGCCGCGACCCGCCTGGACCTCGACCACAACATCGCGGGACAGTGGCGCCGCGGCACCGGCGCCGAGATCGAGGTCGTCCAGCCCCACAACCGCCACCACGTGCTCGGCACCGCCCGCGAGGCCACCGCCGGGGAGTGGGCCGACGCCGTCGCCGCCGCCAAGGCCGCCCGCCACGACTGGATCCGCACCGACTTCGCCGACCGCGCCGCCGTCTTCCTGCGCGCCGCCGAACTCCTCGCGGGCCCCTACCGCGACACCGTCAACGCCGCGACCATGCTCGGCCAGTCCAAGACCGCCGCGCAGGCCGAGATCGACGCCGCGTGCGAGCTCATCGACTTCCTGCGCTTCAACGTCTCCTTCGCCGAAGGCATCTACCGGCACCAGCCGAACTCCTCCAAGGGCCTGTGGAACCGCATGGACCACCGCCCCCTCGACGGGTTCGTCCTCGCGATCACCCCGTTCAACTTCACCGCCATCTCCGGGAACCTCCCCACCGCCCCGGCCCTCATGGGCAACACCGTGGTGTGGAAGCCCTCGCCGACCCAGCAGTTCGCCGCGCACGTCGTCATGCAGGTGCTCCTGGAGGCGGGCCTGCCGCACGGCGTCATCAACATGGTGACCGGCGTCGGCGAGCACTCCGAGGTCGCGCTCCTGGACGCCGACCTCGGCGGCATCCACTTCACCGGCTCCACCAGGACCTTCCAGCACCTGTGGTCCACCGTGGGCGCCAACATCGGCGGCTACCGCACCTACCCGCGCCTGGTCGGCGAGACCGGCGGCAAGGACTTCATCATCGCCCACCCCAGCGCCGACCCGCACGCGCTCGCGGTCGCGATGGTCCGCGGCGCCTACGAGTACCAGGGCCAGAAGTGCTCCGCGCTCTCGCGGACCTACGTGCCCGCCTCGCTGTGGAAGCACGGCCTGCGCGACGCCGTCGTCGGCATGACCGAGGACATCACCTACGGCGACGTCACCGACTTCGCCAACTTCGGCGGCGCCGTCATCGACGCCCGCGCCTACGCCAAGCACACCGCGCTCTTCGAACGCCTGCAAGGGGACGCGAAGGCCACCGTCGTCACCGGCGGCACCGCCGACGACTCGCAGGGCTTCTTCGTGCAGCCCACGCTCATCGAGTCCACGGACCCGACCCACGAGCTGTTCACCGAGGAGTACTTCGGGCCGATCAACGCCGTCCACGTCTACGACGACGCCGACTTCGACACCGTCGTGGGCCAGGCCGCCGACATCGCCCCGTACGCGCTCACCGGCGCGGTCTTCGCCACCGACCGGGCCGCCATCGCCCGCGCGAGCGAGGCCCTCCGCTTCGCCGCCGGGAACTACTACATCAACGACAAGCCCACCGGCGCGGTCGTCGGCCAGCAGCCCTTCGGCGGCTCCCGCGGCTCGGGCACCAACGACAAGGCCGGCTCCTGGCAGAACCTCGTCCGCTGGGTCAGCCCCCGCTCCATCAAGGAGAACTTCCTCCCGCCGACGGAGTACCGCTACCCGCACCAGGGCTAGTGCCGCACACCTAGGGTCCGGGACCGCGAGGTCCCGGACCCTGTGCTTTGCCGTCATACTCTGGGTATACTCAAGGTATGACCGACATGACTACGATCAAGGTGCCGGTGGAGCTGCGGGACCGCATCTCCCGCCTCGCTCGCAGTCGGCATGTGTCGATGGCGGTCGCGGTCGAGCACGCCCTCGACGCCGCCGAGACCGAGGAATTCTGGGCGCAGGTCCGGGCCACCATGACCACGCCGGAAGCCCGCGCCGACATCCTCCGAGAGACCGAGGAGCTGTCAGGGACGATCCGCGACGGACTCGAACCCGAGGACTGGAGCGAGTACGAGTGAACCGCGGCGACATCTACTTCTGCGACTTCGGCGACCCGATCGGTCGCGAACAGGGTTTCCGGCGCCCCGCGCTGATCGTCTCCCACGACGAGATGTCCCGTGTCGGCATCCCGGTCGTGGTTCCGATCTCCCGCACCCGCAAGGGCTACCCCACCCATGTCGAACTCGAAGGCGCCCTTTCGGTGACGAGTTACGTGCAGTGCGAGCAGATCCGTGCCCTGTCCGCTGAGCGGATGATTCGGCGCATCGGCGTGGCCGACGGTATGGCGATGCTCCAGGTCGAGCTGATCCTCAAGCGCCTGCTCGGTCTGCACTGACCGGGGGTGCGGCCGGAACGATTCCGCCGCTTCCTATGCTTGCCCCATGACGAAGCGTGAGCATCCGCTGAAGGGCGAGTTCGACACCGCCGAAGCCCGCTGGGAGCGCACGACCCACGAGGACGGCACCCCCGCCGCACTGGAGATCGGCTACGCCGACAACGGACTCGTGGCCCTGCGCATGGCCGAGGACCCCGAGGGCGACATCCTCATCTACACCCCGTCGGAGTGGGAGGCCTTCGTCGAGGGCGTCCGCGACGGCGAGTTCGACCTCCCCACTTGGGACGACGAGCCGATCGTCGAGGTCATCGAGGATGACGACGACGAGCCCGCCAAGCCCTAGCCCGCACTTTTCGAAGCGCCCCGGAGTCCGACTCCGGGGCGCTTTGCGCATCCCTCGAACGTGCCAACTTCAGATAGCGCCTTCCGGCGTGTATCCCACCGGTCTCACGGGCCTCTTCCCTGGTGAAAGCCGCGATACCCGTCCAGCCCGTGGCGTTCGCGGCATTCCGGGCTTGAGTGCCTTTCGACCTATCGGAACCGGCGTGGACCCCACGCCTCGCAGAAGGTGAGGAGAATCGATCTCGAAGAGATCCCCCTCCTCGCCCGACAACCGCATAGACCCCCGAAGACGACAAGAGGAGCTCCCATGCGATTGGTGTTCGCGGAGAACGAACCCCATCTGAAGCCCAACCCGCGCCGCGACCACATGTCCGGCGTGCCCGAACTCGCCTACCCGACCCTGGACCGGCACGGCGGCCGCGTCCTCATGCCGGGCCAGGTCGTCCGCACCGCGGGCCGCTCGGCCCCCGTGGGGACCATCTACCGCTACGACCGCCTGCTCGTCGATGAGTCGGTCATCAACGACGACGCGGCCCGCCGCAAGCTCGAAGGCGCGATCCGCCCGACCGGCCTGTCCCTGGAGAGCCAGGCCGCCAACCCGGTCGTCGCGGGCTCCGGCCCGTACCGCGTCCCGGTCGTGAGCACTCACGGCGACCAGGCCGCGGTCGACGCGTGGTCGCTCCTCCAGCGGCTGAAGACCGACACGAGCGACGCGAGCCTTCCTAAAGAGCTCCTGGCGAAGGTCCGCCTGGAGCACTTGATGATCTGCTCGAAGGGCGGCGGCATCGGGGTCGGCACCGGCGAGCCGCCCCTTCCCGGAGGGCCGCACAAGCACTCCATCGGCCGCATCCCCGTCGACATGGTCGCGCCGATGCCCGAGCGCAAGAAGCTGGACCGCAGGCTCCGCGTCGCGGTCCTCGACACCGGTGTTCCCAGCGGGCACCCGGCGTTCGACATCTCCGACCGCAGCGAAGGCAAGGACACCTTCGTGGTGGTCGACCACGCCTTCCAGACGAAGCTCGGGCAGCACAACGACTCACCCGCGCCGCCGCTCGACGACCCCTGGGACGGCCCGGTCCACGAGCCGACCCTCCTCGGCGAGGTCGCCAGCCACTTCGGCCACGGCACCTTCATCACGGGGCTGCTGCGCCAGATGTCCCCGGACGTCCAGGTGTACTCGCTGCGGGTGGTCCACAACGACGGCCTCTCTTACGAGCACGAGATCATCGGCGCGCTCCACCATGTGGCCGAGCAGATCGAGGCCGCCCGCGGCGGCGACGCCGAGGCGTTCGCCGTCGACGTGGTCGTGCTCGCGACGGGCTATGTGGACGAGGCCGCCGACGACCTCCCCGGCGGCTGGATGGGCGACGCGGTGAAGCGGCTGACCAAGCTCGGCGTCCCTGTGGTCGCCGCCGCGGGGAACCAGTCCTCCGACCGGCCGTTCTACCCCGCGGCGTTCGCCGCGCACGAGCAGCCGGAGAACGCCGCGCCGATCCTGAGCGTCGGGGCCCTCAACCCCAACCTCGAAATCGCCATGTTCTCGAACGAGGGCCCGTGGGTCTCGTGCTACGCCACCGGGGCCGGGTTGGTGAGCACGTACCCGTGCGAGGCCGCGGGTTCGCTCGAACCCGAGCGCCGCGCCAAGTCCACGATGCGCAACCGCTTCCGCGAGAGCTACGACTTCGACGACTTCTCCTCCGGCTACGCGGTCTGGAGCGGCACTTCTTTCGCGGCCCCGGTCGCGGCGGCCTACCTCCTGAACGCCATCTCGGAATCGGGAGTGGAAGAGATCCAGGACCCGGTCAAGGCCGCGGAGCGCGCTCACGCGGCCCTCGCCCGGCTGAAGAGTCGCTAGCCTGAAGACATGAACACGATTCCGGCTCAATCGGTGGCGGCGGTCGACTACGACCGGTACGCGCGGCTCTACGTTGCCGCGCGTACCGGCGACCGCATCGCGCAGCGGACCCTGATCGAGGAGCTCACCGAGCCGCTCTGGCGAGTGGCGCGGCGGGCCGGCGTCGATCCGGAGAGCGCCGCCGATGTGGTGCAGACCGCCTGGCTTCGCCTGTGGCGCACCAAGGACGGGTTGGAGAAGCCTCGCGCGCTGACCAAGTGGCTGTACACCACGGTCAGCCGCGAGGCATGGAACGTCGCCCGGCGCGAGAGGCGGGAAGTCGCCTCCGACCCGCTCGACATCAAGGAGCCGATCGTCGAAGGCATCGAGGACGGTTTCGTCCGCGATGACGAACGAGAAGCGGTACGCCGTGCCTTCCTTGCGCAAGACGAGAAGTGCCGGGCGCTGCTCGCCTACGTGGCGGCGTTCCCGCGTCCGGACTACGACGTCATCTCCGAAGAGCTCGGGATGAAAAGGGGGAGCATCGGGCCCACACGGGGCCGGTGCTTGGACAAGATGAGGAAGACCCTGCTGGACGACCCGTCCTGGGGCGCAGGTGAGGAGCGGTATGCAGATGGAACCTGACAAGCGGGACCAGGGCGAGTTCGAACCGTTGGACTCCTGCGACGAGCGGATTCTCGCGGTCATCAACGAGCTCCACCAACGGGACGACCCGATGCCGAGCGATCTCAACGAACGGGTCGAATTCGTACTCGAACTCGAAGCCGCACTCGACGCCAGAGTCGCGTCCGTATATCGGCCCAAGGAATTGACGCTCGTCCGCGGAGAAGCGGAACTGGCGGTGAATCAGGGCGATCCGGCATCGATCACCTTCGACTGCGAAACGGTCACGGTGATGGTCACTCCGCGCCCTTCCGCATTGCAGGAGATGCGCCTCGACGGTTGGATCGGGCCGGAGGGCACCTACGC
Source organism: Glycomyces artemisiae (assembly GCF_003002955.1). Lineage (GTDB taxonomy): Bacteria > Actinomycetota > Actinomycetes > Mycobacteriales > Micromonosporaceae > Glycomyces > Glycomyces artemisiae. The sequence continues at coordinate 1,552 of NZ_PVTJ01000004.1, read as the reverse complement.
CGTCGAACTCAGAAGCCCGCAGGGAACCAGGCGGGCCACGACCGACGACACCGGCCGATTCGTACTCGAAGGCCTGCCCAACAACGAGATGTTCCAGTTGATCATCAGGCCCGACGAGGCGTTGCAGCGAGAGGGGCTCCCCGCGGTGGTCGTGACACCCGCTGTGCGCCTGTAGCATGTGAAGAATGCTTCAAAGCGCTTGGCGGTTGTTCACCAGGGGACAGCGCCTCAACCGGCGCGGCCGCATTGCGGAATCCGCAGAGGTACTCGAAAAGGCGCTGTCGTTTCTTGATTGGGACCCTGAACTCCCTCCGGCGACCGGAACTGCGCGAGCGCGACTGACCGCGAAGACGCTCATGGTGATGTCCGTGAACATGGCCCACTTGGGCGAATCCGCGGAGGGCCTGCGACTGCTCGACCTGGCAGAGCCGTTCACCGACCCGGCGGACCGCGGAATCCTGCTTCACCAGCGTGCGTTCAACCTCTGGCAGAGCAGCCGGCTCAACGATGCGGTGCACTGGTTCGAGGAGGCCGAGCCCCACTTGGCCGCGAACGGCCCCGACTACATGTACGCCGCGCTGTTCCACAACCGGGCCATGGTCTGGCGCGACCTCGGCGAGCTGCACAAGGCGATGGAGAGCATCCAGCAGGCGCTCCAGGTCTACGAACGGGTCGATATCCCGGTCAATCGCGCCAAGGCGATCCATCTGGAGGCGCTGATCTGGCTCGACCTCGGTGACGTCACCAAGGCGCTCTTGACCTTCGACGATGTACGGGATCAGTTCCGTCAGTATGCCCCCGACCTCGAATCCTTCGTCGACTTCTCCTACGCCCAAGCCCTCTTCTACGCCGGTATGTACCGGCAGGCGGCGGACCGCTGGGCCGAGGTGGTCGCGGCGCAGCGGTTGGCGGGTAACCGCCGCAGCGCCGCCATCTCCGAGTTCTGGCGCGCGGTGGCCGCACTCCAGGTCAACCGCTTCGAACTCGTCGAGCCTTGGGCTCGGCAGGCCATGGACTCGCTCTACGAGCAGGGCAATGAACCGATGGCGTTCCTCGCCCGCCTCCTGATCCTCCAGGGCCGCTTCGATTCGGGCCAGACAGGCCCTGACTTCGCGGAGAAGGTGGCCGCGCTCTGCGACGCGTTGGAACAGCGCGGCTGGACCCTGCGTCTCGAAGAGGCCAAGATCCTCGCCGCCCGCGCCAAGATCAAGGCGAAGACCTTCGACGGCGTGGAGGAACTGCTCAACGGCGAGTCCGGCGGTTCAGGCTACGACGCGCTCGCCGAGGACCTCGCGCGATACCTTGCGAAGGCCGAACTTGCGATCGCACGCGGCAGAGACCCCATGCCGGAACTGCGAGCCGGACTCGATCTCCTCGACGACTACCGGACCACCTTCGGCTCCGTCGAGTTCCAAGCCGGAGTCTCCGCGCTCGGCGTGCAGTTGGCCGCTAAAGGACTAGGTCGTGTTTACGAACTGAGGAAGCCTCCTGTTGAATCTGTTGTGCTGCAACGGATTTCAATAGGAGGCTTCTGTGTCGAGCCTATCAGGGC
>NZ_PVTJ01000003.1 GCF_003002955.1 Glycomyces artemisiae | reverse complement strand
TGGTAGACCGGCATCCCGGCGGCTTTGCCTTTGAGGTCCCACAGGGCCATGTCGACCGCGGCGATCGCGGCCATGGTGACCGGGCCGCGCCGCCAATAGGCGGAGCGGTACAGGAACTGCCAGGTGTCCTCGATCCGGTGCGCGTCCCGCCCCAGCAGCAGCGGGACGACATGGTCTTTCAGGTACGACACGACCGCCAGCTCGCGGCCGTTCAACGTCGCATCACCCAACCCGGTGAGACCGTCGTCAGTGGTCAGCTTCAACGTCACGAAATTCCGATCCGGACTCGTAACGATCACTTCAGCCTTATCGATGATCACAGGGGGCTCCTAATCGTTCTGGCCAGGCTTGCGGCCGTCGAGGCCGGTCCAGCGGCGGCGCAGGGCGAACGCGGCGGACTTGGGTTTGCGGTCGCGGGTGAAGACGCCCTTCTTGTTGCCGTCGACGCGGTGGATGCCGGGCCCGGTGGCGAAGTCGGCGAAGTTCCAGACGTGCTCGCCCACGAACTCGGGGATGCGGTCGAAGACGCGGTGGTTCATGGCGAGGAAGTCCGACTGGTACTCCTCGCTCCAGGGCGCGTCCCACACCGAGTGCAGGCCCGGCTGGGTGTCGGCGCCGTACTCGGTCATCATGACCGGCTTGCCGAACCGCTGGGCCCAGCCGCGCAGGTCCTGCTCCAGGACGTCTTCGGCGGCGGCGAGGTCGCCGGTGAAGACGTACCAGCCGTAGTAGCGGTTGATGGCGAGCACGTCGAACAGGTCGGCGATCTGGTCGTTCCCGGCGTGCGCGAACATGACGGCGGCGTAGGTGAGCGGCCGGGTCGGGTCGAGTTCGCGCGTGAGCTTCACGAGCGGCTCGAAGTACTCGCGGGCGCCGTCCTCATTGGAGGCGGGTTCGTTCGCGATGCACCACATGACGACCGACGGATGGTTCTTGTCGCGGGCGACGAGTTCGCGCAGGTGCTGCTCGTGTGCGGCGCGGGTGGCGTCGCCGAAGGTCTCGGGGGAGAACGTCGGCTGCGGGCCGATCCCGGTGAGGCCGCCTTGGACGCCGAGGTTGAGGCCCACGGCGGCGGTCTCGTCGATGACGACGATCCCGTGCCGGTCGGCGAAGTCGAGCACTTCCTCGTCGTAGGGGTAGTGCGCGGTGCGGAAGGAGTTCGCGCCGCACCACTGCATGAGCTGGAAGTCGTGCACGAGGTGCGCCTGGTCGTGGCCCTTGCCGCGCACCACCGTGTCCTCGTGCTTCCCGAAGCCGGTGAAGTAGAACGGCTCGCCGTTGATGAGAAACTGAGCCCCGCGGACCTCGACGGTGCGCACGCCGAACTGCTGCGTGTACGCGTCGACCACCTCGCCACCGTCGACCAGCTCTACGACCAGGTCGTAGAGGTAGGCCGCGCCCGGGCGCCACAGCTCGACGTCCTCGATGCGGAAGGACCCTTGCGCGCCTTCGGCTTCGGCCACCACGGCGCCGGATTCGTCCACGGCCCGAACGCGCACCGCGCCCTCGCCCGCGTCGACCCGGTAGTCGACCAGGCCCGCAGACCCGTCCACCTCGGTGGTCACGGTGATGTCCTCGATGAACCGCGGCGGCGTGCTGTAGAGGCGCACCGAGCGGGCGATCCCTGCGTAGTTGTAGAAGTCGTGCAGGTAGGACTGCTTCTCGCGGCCGTCCTGCCCGACGCTCACGGTCCCGGGCGGGATCGTCTCTGCGGTGAGCCGGTTGTCGACGGCGACGGTGAGCCGGAACTCCGCGCCGGGCTCGACGACGCCGGTGAGATCGGCCTCGAAGGGCGTGTACCCGCCGGTGTGCTCGGCGACGAGGCGGTCGTCCGCGTACACCTTGGCGGCGTGGGTGACCGAGCCGAAGCGCAGCACGGTCCGCTGCCCGACCCAGCCGCGCGGTATCCGCACCTGCCGCTGGTACCAGGTGATGCCGACGTGGTCGCGGATCTCCGGGTCGGTGAACAGATCGTTGTAGCTGGCCGGGACGGCCGCTTCGAGCGGCGTGTCGAGCCGCGCGGTCCACGGCTCGTCGCCGGCCCTGGAGTCGATCGCGAAGCGCCACAGGCCGTCGAGGCTCGTGACGTCCCGTGTGGACGTGGTGGTGACGGAAAGCATGGTTCTCCTCAAGGGGTCAGGCGGTGTCGCCCGCGTCGGCGAGCAGGGTGGAGCCGGTCATGATCGCGGCGAGGTCGCTGGCGCAGAACAGGACGACGCGGGCGATGTCGTCAGGGACGCCGATCCGGCCGAGCAGGCCGGTGCTCATGAGCTTGGCGATCACCGCCGGATCGGCCGGGACGCCGGTGGCCTCGGCCGCCGCCGCGGCGGCGGCCATGTTGCCCTCGGTCGGCACGAAGCTCGGTGCGACGCCCAGGACGCGGATGCCCTTGGGCGCGAACTCGATCGCGAGCTGCTTGGTGAGCCCGCGGGCGGCGTGCTTGGAGCCGACGTACGCGGCGAGTCCGGGCGCGGTGCCCTTGAACCCGGCCGTGGAGACCACGTTGACGATGACGCCGCCGCCGTCCATGCGGCGGGCCGCCTCGGTGGCGCCGAGGAACACGCCGCGCGCGTTCACCGCGAACACCCGGTCCCACTCGTCGACGCCCATCTCCAGCGCGGGCCGGTTCGGGAACACCCCGGCGTTGTTGACCCAGACGTCGAGGCCGCCGAGCGTCTCGGCGGCGCGGTCCGCCGCCGCGGCGACGCTGCCCTGGTCGGCCACGTCCATCTGCACGCCGACGGCGTCGACGCCGTGGCGTTCGGCGAGTTCGGCCGCGGCCGCCGCCGCGAGGTCTCCGTCGAGGTCGCCCACGAGGACGTCGGCTCCCGCTTCGGCGAGCCGCAGCGCGATCGCCTTCCCGAGGCCGCGGGCGCCGCCGGTGACGACGGCCCTCCGCCCGTGGAGGTCGAGCAGGTCGCGGACGGCGGTGCCGGAGAAGTCCGGTACGGAAACGGTCATGTCGGCTCCTTAGTCGGTGAGGCTCGCGCCGTTGGTCTTCGCGATGCCGCCGAGCCACGCGAGGCTCGGCTTCGGCGTGCGCGCGAACGTCTCGCGGTCGACCGCGACGAGCCCGAACGTCGGCCCCCAGTGGCCCCACTCGTAGTTGTCGAGCAGGCTCCAGTGCAGGTAGCCGCGCACCTCGACGCCGTCGGCGGCGGCCTCGCCGAGCGCTTTGAGCGCCCCTTCGGTGTAGGCGATCCGGCGCGCGTCGTCGGCCGTGGCGATCCCGTTCTCCGTGACCAGGACCGGCAGGCCCGTCACCTCGGCGGTGTGGCGCGCGGCGATCCCGATCGCGTCGGGCCGGAACGCGGTGCCCACCAAGGTGTTGTCGGGGTGCGGCGGGTACGGCTCGATGCCGTCCTCGTTCACCCACTGCGCCGAGTACGACTGGACGCCCACGAAGTCGTCGCCGCGGGCGGCCTCCAGATAGAGGTCCTCCCAGATGTACTCAAGTTCGCGCTTCTTCTCCTCGCAGCCGGGCCGGGCCTCGAACGCCCGGTTCGCCACGGACCAGCCGACCTTCGCGCCGGTGCGCTCGCGCACGAGGTCGCGCACCGCGTGGTGGGCCTCGACGAAGCGCTTCCCGATCTCGACGTCAGGGGCGGGCAGCGGCGGGCGCGGGCCCTCGTCCACGGTGGGGCTCTGCCATTCGGCGCCCGCCTCGGCGGCCTGCTGCATCTTGACCGCCAGGCCGGTCATCATCGCGAGCATGTTCGGCTCGTTCATGGTCACGACCCACTCGACGCCGTTGAGGATCGGCACTACGGTCTCCACATAGGATCGGAACCGGTCGATCGCCTCCGGCGCGAGCCAGCCGCCCGCCTCGGCGAACCAGCGCGGGTTCGTGAAGTGGTGCAGCGTGACCACGGGCGCGAGTCCGAGTTCCAGGGCGGTGTCGATCATGCGCCGGTAGTGCGCCAGCTCGGCGCGGGAGACCATGCCGGGCTCGGGTTCGATGCGCGCCCACTCGATCCCGAACCGGTACGCGTTGTACCCGTGGTCGGCGAGGAGCCGCATGTCCTCGCGGTAGCGGTGGTAGGAGTCGCAGGCGTCGCCGCTGCGCTCCATGCCGGGCATGCGCGCCTCGTTGGCCCAGAAGTCGCTGTTCAGGTTGCCGCCCTCGATCTGGTGCGGCGCGGTCGAAGCGCCCCAGAGGAAGCCGGTCGGGAAGGTGCTCATCGGTGAGACTCCTGTGTGGTCGGTCTGGTGAGGGTTTCGGCCGCATCCGCGTACGCGGTGCGGAAGACGGGGTCGGCGGCGAGGTCGGGCGCGAGGTCGTCGAGCCAGCCGCCGGTGGCGCGGGACCAGGCGGCGAGCGCCGTCGCGCACGCCGCCGCGGATCTCCCGGCCTCGCGTTCGAGGCGGGCGACGGGCGCGATCCGCATGCGCAGCTTGGTGTCGGCGTCCTCGGCGATCTGGGCGAGCCGGTGCTCGATGCGCGGGTTCGCGAACCGTTCGAGCAGCGCGCCCCGGTACTCCTGCAGGCCCAGGTCGGGGAGGTGCCGCACGGCCTCGTCCCATAGAGCCTCGACCTGGTTGCGGCACACGGGGTCCGCGACGGCCTCGGCGACCGTGGCGTGGCCGCGGAGGGTGCCGGAGGCGGCGAGGAGCGAGTGCGCGCCGTTGAGGAGCCAGAGCTTGCGGGCCTCCCACGGGGCGATGTCGGCGGAGAATCGCGCGCCCGCGCGCTCCCAGGCGGGCCGCCCGGAGGGGAACTCGCCGCTGAGGACCCAGTCGCTGAACGGCTCGGCGACGACGGGCGTGCGGTCGCTGCGGCCGGTCGCGCGGCGCACGAGGTCGAGGTCCGCTTTCGCGGTGCGGGGGGTGATTCGGTCGACGGAGGTCGACACGAACGAGGCCAGGTCCGGCAGCGCAGCCGCCAGCGCGGGCAGGGCCGCCTCGGCGAGGCCGGTCAGGGCCCGGCGCACGGTCTCGCCGTTGCCGGGCAGGTTGTCGCACGGGACGACCGCGATCGGCGGGGCCCCGTCCCGGCGGCGCCGGTCGAGCCCGTAGAGGACGCGTCCGAGCGCGGTCCGCGGCAGTCCGGTTGCGTCCCTGAGCATCCGGAGGTCGGCGGCGGTCTCGGGGTCGTCGAAGTCGGGTTCGCCCTGCGGGGTCAGCCGGTGTCCCGCCTCGGTGATCGTCATCGTCAGCACCGCGACGGCCGGGTCGGCGACCGTGGCGGCGAAGTCCTCCACGTCGTCGCCGGGCACGGCGCGGACGATGCTGCCGATCGGCTCGCACCGGTCGCTGGCGGCGCCGCGCTCCACGAGCGTGTACACCCCGTCCTGGGCCGCGAGCAGGTGCGCGGCGTCGGGGCGGCGGCCGGTGTAGGCCGCGATGCCCCAGCCGTCCCCGGCCTTCGCGGTGTACCAGGCCTGGTGCGAGCGGTGGAACGCGCCGAGTCCGAGGTGGACCATGCGCACGTCGGGCGCGGTCCCGCCGACGGCGGTGCGGTCGAGGGGGGTCGTCACAGCTTGAACACCTCCCGCGGGAGGTCGCCCACGAGGTCGTCGATGATCCGCTCGGCCATGGGGAGCGCGATGCGGCCTTCGGCGACGAGCCGGGCGAGGAACCCGGCGTCGACGCGGCGGGCCGTGTCGTGGCGGGCCGGGATCGACAGGAACGCGCGGGTGTCGTCGACGAACCCGGAGCCGCGGTAGAACCCGGCGGTCTCGGTGACGGCGGAGCGGAACCGGGTGATCGCGTCGGGGGCGTCGAGGAACCACCACGGCGCGCCGATGTAGACGCTCGGGTAGAAGCCCGCGAGCGGCGCGATCTCGCGCGAGTAGGTGGTCTCGTCGACGGTGAACAGCACCAGGTGGAAGTCCTTGGCGAGGCCGTGGCGCTCCAGGAGGGGGCGCAGGCCGCGCACGAAGTCGGTGGGCACGGGGATGTCGTGGCCGGCGTCGGGCCCGAACCGCTCGAACGCCGGGGTGGAGTGGTTGCGCAGCACGCCCGCATGGAGGGTCATGACCAGGCCGTCCTCGACGCTCATGCGTGCCATCTGGACGAGCATGTGGCCGCGGAACTCGCGCCGCTGCGCGGCGTCGGCGGTCCCGGCGAGCACGCGCTGGAACAGCCGCTCCGCGTCCCCTGGTTCGAGGTCGGCGGTGTAGGGCTCCTCCACGCCGTGGTCGGTGGAGACCGCGCCGTGCGCGATGAAGTGGTGTCTGCGCTCCTCAAGGGCCGCAAGGTAGCCCGCGAAGGTCGCGGCGCTCCCGGTGGCGGCCAGGAGCCGCTCGACGTTCCCGGCGAATCCGGCCGCGCCCGGGTCGGTGTACCGGTCGGGGCGGAACGTGGGCGCCACGCGGCCGCCGAGTCCGGCGTCCGCGAGTGCGGCGTGGTGCGCGAGGTGGTCCAGCGGGTCGTCGGTGGTGGCGAGGAACTCGATCCCGAAGCGCCGGAACAGGGCCCGCGGCCGGAACTCGGGGCGGGCGAGCCGTTCGGCGACGGCGTCGTACACCTCGTCGGCGTGCTCGGGCCCGAGCGGGAGCCCGATCCCGAGGACTTCGGCGAGCGACTCCTCGATCCAGTACCCCGAGGCGGTCCCGGCGAAGCGGTGCCAGTGGTCGTTCAGGGTGCGCCACGCCGCCCGCGGATCGTGCTCGGCGGTCGCGGCGAGCCCGGCCGGGTCGACTCCGGACGCATGGAGCTGCCGGGTGACGTAGTGGTCGTGGGTGACGATGAGGTCCACGGGGTCACGGAACCGGACATCGGTTGCCAGCCACTCGACGGGGACGTGGCCGTGCGGCGAGATGACCGGTTCCTGCGCAACGCGGTCGTAGAGGTCCGCCGCGATGGCCCGAACCTGCGGATCGACAGGAAGCAGGCGGTGCACCGCACGGGGTGGGGACTGGAGCATGTGCGCCATTCAAGCACGTGACTGAACATGTGTCAACCGATTGCCAGTTCGCGATCCCGGGAACCGTCCTCGGGCGATCCTCCGATATGATCGGCACGTCCGAGAGCCGGAACCCGGCACGAAGCACTGTTCCGCCAGCGGGTTGACAACCCTGGCAACAAGCGTGAAAGGGGAGGCGTGGACCAGTCCGACGCAACTGCCTCCGTCCGCGGCGAACGCAAGGCCCCGGCGACCATCTACGACATCGCCAGGCACACGGGCTTCAGCCCGTCCACTGTCTCGCGCGCGCTCAACAAGCCCGGCCGCCTCAACGCGACCACCGAGCGCCGCATCCGCGACGCCGCCGAGGAGCTCGGCTACCGGATCAACCCCATGGCCCGCGCGCTGCCCACCGGCAAGACCGGCACGCTCGGCCTTGTCGTCTCCGACATCACCAACCCGGTCTACTTCGACCTGGTCAGGGGCGCCGAGCACATCGCCTCCGAGGCCGACTCCACGCTCATCTTCGCCGACTCCCAGGAGTCGGCCCGCCTGGAGCGCTCGATCGCCGAACGGCTCCAGACCTCTGTGGACGGACTGCTGCTGGTCGGCTCCCGCCTGGGGGACCAGGACATCCGCGAGCTCTCCTCGGTGAAGCCGCTCGTGGTCGTCAACCGCCTCGTGGACGGCGTCCCGGCCGTCGTCCCCGACGTCGCCCCCGGCATCGAGGCCGCGCTCGGGGCCCTGCGCGAGCGGGGCCACCGGCGCATCGCCTACCTCGCCGGGCCCGAGGCGTCCTGGATGAACACGCTCCGCTGGCAGACCCTGTTCGACCTGGCCGTCTCCTGGGGACTCTCGATCGTGGAGATCAAGTCCACCGAGCCGACCCGCGCGGGCGGCGCCGAGGCGTTCCAGCGGATCGTCGCCGCCGACGTCACGGCCGTGTTCGCCTACAACGACCTCATCGCCCTGGGCCTGCTGCGCGCCAGCCGCGACCGCGGCGTCGCCGTCCCCGAGTCGCTGAGCATCGTCGGTTTCGACGACATCTTCGGCGCCGACCTGCCCACGCCCGCGCTCTCCAGCATCCGCAGCCCCCTCGGCGAACTGGGGGAGCGGGCCACCCGCCGCCTCCTCACCGAGATCGACGGCGCCCCCGCCGAGGCGGGCGCCGCACTGCCGACCCGCTTCATCGACCGCGAGTCCATCGCCGCCGTTCGCTCCTGACCAGGGCCTCGGCCCGTCGCTTGAGCCCTCGGCCCGGGGGTGCTACGCTCCGTCCACGAAAATTACAGTCGACTCAGAATTGATCGGCGCGGCCTATTGCCAAACTGGCAATCGATTGACAGAATAGGCCCTCCCGTATTCCAGTCATACGAGATTTTCAGGTACTGAACAAGGCGGCATCCGATTGCCGGATCCGGCACCGCCTCTGGCTTCAACGATGAGGACCGATGTCCATGAACCGCAACCCCTTCACCACGAACCCCCTCCGCCGCCGCAGCGTCCTGGCCGCGGCGGGCACGATGGCCGCGGCGCCCCTCGCCCTCGCCGGATGCGGCGGGAGCGAGGAGACCGGCGACCCGAACAAGCTCACCTTCCTCAACCAGTCCCGCGGCCAGGAGGCCGTGCTCACCGCACTCGCCGCGCAGTACAGCGAGGAGCAGGGCGTCGAGATCACCGTCGACTCGCCCGGACCCGCCGACTACCTCCCGAAACTCCAGGCCAACGCCCAGTCCGGCAAGATGCCCGACGTCTACTCCTCCTTCAACGCCACCGACATGGCCTCGTTCTACCGCGCAGGCTGGGCCAAGGACCTCACCGAGGAGCTCGACGCGGGCTGGAGCACCGACTTCAGCCCCGCGGTCATCGAGCTGTCCACCTTCGAGGAGGGCAACAACCTCGACGTCGCGCCCGGGATCTACACCGTCCACTGGGAGACCCAGACCTACGGCTTCCTCATCAACCCCGCCCTCGCCGGGTTCACCGCCGCGGACGCCCCCGCCACCACGGGCGCGTTCATCGACGCGCTCGTGAACGCCGGAGGCGGGAACTTCGCCGTCGCCGCCTCCCTCACCCCGCAGCTCGTGCAGGCCGCCGCCTCCAACTGGCTCACCGACGACCAGATCGCCGCCACCTTCAACGGCGAGGACCCCTGGGAGCAGGACGCCTGGGCCGGGGCCTTCCAGTTCCTCGTCGACCTCAAGGACGCCGGCGTCATCGCCAACGGCGCGCTCCTCGGCGGCCAGGGCGACAACCCCGAGGTCGAGACCGCGTTCTTCACCCAGTCGACGGCCGCGATCTTCGACGCCTCGCCCGGCGTCTCCGTGGGATTCAAGACCAACCCCGAGTTCGAGGACTACTTCTCCATCGGCATCCTCGCCGCCGACGACGGCGCGCAGCCGCCCCGCTCGCCCGGCGTCCCCGGCAAGGGCGCCGTCATCAACCCCAAGAGCGCCGCCGCCGACAACGCCCTCGCGTTCGTCAAGTGGCTCACCGCACCCGAGCAGCAGACCGCGTTCGCCACCGACGCCCGCATCCTCCCCGCGAACCCCGAGATCCTCGCCAGCGACGCCGTGCCCGCGCAGCTCACCGGCTTCGCCGCGGGCGTTGAAACGATCCAGCTCATGTCCGCGACCTTCACCACCGACGTCAAGACCGCCATCGTCGCCGAATCCGAGCGGCTCGTCCTCGGCGAATCCACGGTGGACGAAGCGCTCGCGAACATCCAGGCCGCGCAAGACCGCACGTCATGACGACCCTCCCCGTCCGCCCGCGGAGCGCGAAACGCGCGCTCCGCCGCAGCCTCCTCGGCTGGGCCTTCCTCGCCCCCGCCGTCGCACTCATCGCCCTGTTCACCATCACCCCGTTCGTGCAGGCGATCCTGCTCAGCTTCCAGTCCTGGGACGGCGTGAGCCCGGACGCGCCCTGGGTCGGCCTGGCGAACTACGAGTTCATCGCCGGCGACCAGACCTTCTGGGCCTCGATGCGGAACGTCCTCGTCTTCGGCGCGGTCGGCTTCGTCGCGGGCAACGGCATCGCCCTCGCCATGGCCGTCGCCGTCAACGCGATCACCCGCGGCCGCACCTTCTTCCGCACCGTGTTCTACCTCCCCGGCGTCCTCTCGGTCGTCGTGGTCGGGCTCCTGTTCTCCAGCATCCTCGCCCCCGGCTCCGGCGTCCTCAACCGCGCCCTGGAACTGGTCGGACTCGGTGCGCTCCAGCAGAACTGGCTCGGCGACCCCGACGTCGCGCTCCCGGCCGTCGCCGCCGTCTTCGTGTGGTTCCACTGGGGCTTCGGCTTCCTGCTGTTCCTCGCCGGACTCCAGGACGTGCCGAAAGAGCTGTACGAGGCCGCCTCCCTCGACGGCGCGGGCCGCTGGGCCCGGTTCCGCTCCATCACCTGGCCGCACCTGGCCCCGGTGACCTCCATCGTCAGCCTCCTGACCCTGCTCGCCGCGCTCCAGATCTTCGGCACCGTCCAAGTCCTCACCAACGGCGGGCCCGGCTACCACACCATGGTCCCCACGCTCGCGATCTACAACGAGGCGTTCGTCAACTGGCGCTACGGCAGCGCCGCCGCGATGTCCGTCGTCTTCGGCGGCGCGCTGGTGCTCCTGTCGCTCCTCCAGCTCGCATTCACCGGAAGGCGGTGGCACCCGTGAAGGCGGGGAAGATCGGCCTCTACGGCCTCCTCACCATGGCCGCGCTGACCGCGCTGCTCCCGCTCGCGTGGATCCTTTCCGGGTCCCTCCAGACCCTCCCCGAACTGCTCTCGAACGAGCGGTTCCTCCCGGCCGACCCGCAATGGGGCAACTACGTCACCGCCTGGGTGGACGGCGACCTCGGCGTGTACCTGCGCAACAGCGTGCTCTACACCGGGACGGCTGTGCTCGGCATCCTCGTCGCGTCGAGCCTCGCGGGATACGCGCTCGCGCGGCTGGAGTTCGCCGGGAAGGGGCTCTTCACGTTCGTGATCCTCGCGGTCATGATCATCCCGGCCCCGGCGATGTTCCTCGCCCAGTACAAGCTCCTCGTCTCGCTCGGGCTGAGCAACAGCCCGGTCGGGTACGTGCTCATCCTCATCACCTCGGGCGTGCCGATGTCGACGCTCATCATGCGGAGCTTCTTCGTGAGCCAGCCGCGCGAACTCGAAGAGGCCGCGGCGATCGAGGGCGCGGGCCCGCTGCGGATCTTCGCGAGCGTCATCCTGCCGCTGGCGCGGCCGGGCCTCGCCGCGGTCGCGGTGATCCAGGGCCTGGGCGCGTGGAACGAGTACCTCATGGCGCTCGTGATCTTCGACGACAACGCGCTCATGCCGATCCAGCGAGGACTGACGGCGTTCACGTCGGCGGAGACCCCGCAGCAGCAGATCCTCCTCGCCGCCACCGCGATCTCGGTGGTGCCGGTGATCGTCTTCTACCTGATGGCGCAGCGGCACATCGTCCAGGGCATCGGCGCGGGCGCGATCAAGTGATCTCCGCTTCGCGGTCGGACCCCGGTCCGGCCGCGAAGTCGCGCTCCAGCGCCGCCCGTCGCTCAGGGGTGAGCCCCAGCACCGCGTCCACGACCGCTTCGAGCGCGCCTCGGATGTCGAACTCCGGGCCGTGCTGCCACTGGAGCTGGAGCCCGCTCCACGCCGCGAGGATCCGCCGCGCGGCCTCGGCGGGCTCCACGCCCTCCGGCACGATCCCCAGCCCTTGGAGCCGCGCGATGTCGGTGGACACCACCCGGATCGAGCGCTGGTGGCGGTTACGGAAGTATTCGTTGGCGGGATGCTCCGGGTCCGTCGCCGCCCCCGCCATCTCCGCGAACAGCCGCGCGTGGTGCGTCCGCCGCACCCCGGCCTGCGCGCGCGGCCCCATGTCCGCGACCGCCCCGGCCTCGCCGCCCTCGGGCCGGATGTGGTCGTCGTCGAACTGCTGGAGCGCCGCGATGAGCAGCCCTTCTTTGCTCGGGAAGTGGTAGAACACCGTGGGCTCGCTGACGCCCGCGTCGGCGGCGATCTCCGCCACGGTCACCTCCCGGTGCCCCTTCTCCTGGATCAGCCGCAGCGCCGACCTCCCCAGCAGCTCGCGCTTGACCTGCGACTTGCCGTACGGGCCGCGTCGCCCTGCCATCCGGTTCCGTCCATTCCGCATGCCGCTTCCAAGGAGTGTGCGGAACCAATCTACGGCTCGCGAGCCCGCTCGCAGAAAGCAGCGCTCGGTGGTCGATCAGCTCGGGCGGGCCATGCGGGCGTGGCGGGCGGCCTTGACGCGCTCGGGGAGGAATCGGTTGCGGAAGGCGGCGAACTTGGTGGCGCGGTCGCCGCCGACGACGGCGTCCTTCCCCGCCAGGAGCGCGTCGACGCCTTGGCGGGCGACGAGGCGCTTGTCGTTCTTCCAGGAGTTGTCGCCGAAGCGGGTGGCGCCCATGCCCGCGTTGGCGTGGAAGTCCGAGTCGGTGGCGCCGGGCAGGAGCGCGGTCACGGTGATGCCATGTTCGAGGAGTTCGGCGCGCAAGGACTCGGCGAACATGTAGACGAACGCCCGCGAGGGCCCGTAGGTGGTCTCGTACGGGGTCGGCTGGGTCGCCGAGACCGAGGAGGTCATGAGGATGCGGCCGCGCCCGCGCGGGATCATGTCGGCCACCACGCGCTTGGCGAGGTGCACCACGGACTTGACGTTGAGGTCGATGAGCGCGAGGTCGTCGGCCAGGTCGACGTCGGCGAAGACACCGCCAATCCCGATGCCCGCGTTGACGACCGCGACCTCCAGCGGGCGGCCCAGCGCCCGGGTCCGCGCCCAGAGGTCCTCGACGCCGTCGTAGGAGGCGAGGTCGGCGCGGACGGGATACGTCGTGGCGCCGAGGGCTCGCAGTTCCGCTGCGGCCGTGTCGGTGCGGTCGGAGCGGCCGGTGACGACCAGGTCGAAGCCGCGGCGGGCGAGTTCGCGGGCGATTTCGAGCCCGATGCCCGCGGAGGCGCCGGTGACGAGGGCGAGCGGTCTGTTGTCGGCTGCGGGGTTCATGGCGGTCTCCCGGTGTTCGGTCGTGGGGAGCGGCGAGCGCCGCCGCTCCCGGATTGGTGTCAGGCTCGGTCGGCGCCGCGGCTGACGGCTTCGCGCGGCGCCACGTCGGCGCGGACGGCGTCGAGCTTTTCCAGCAGGCCGTCGTAGGCGAAGTTCCCCAGCGGCAGGCGCTTTGGCGGGTGCTCGTCGTATGCGACGTCCACAATGGCGACCGCTGCGAGCTCGGGGTCCCCGGCCTCCTTGCCTGCGGTGTCGCGGAAGGATCGCCGCTGGGCCCCGGCCGTCTGGTCGTAGTCGGCGATCTCGCGCTCGGGCGCGACCTCGGCAGCGGAGGACCCGGCCCAGTCCGTCGCGAACCCGCTGGGCTCGACCAGGACCACGCGGATGCCGAGCGGCGCCACCTCCTGGTCGAGCGCCTCCGAGAGCCCCTCGACGGCGAACTTGGTGGCGTTGTACCAGCCCACGGCAGGGAAGGACCGCACGCCGCCGACCGAGGACACGTTCAGGACGGTGCCCGAACGGCGCTCGCGCATCGCCGGAAGGAGCGCGTTGGTGACCGCCGCCAGGCCGAAGACGTTGATCTCCACCATCCGGCGGACCTCGGCCTCGTCGCTCTCCTCGACTGCGGCGAAGTAGCCGATCCCGGCGTTGTTGAACAGCACGTCCACCGCCCCGAACCGCTCCAGCGCCGCACCGGTCGCCGCGGCCACCTGCGCGGGGTCGGTCACGTCGAGCGCCGCGGCCAGGACGCGGTCCCCGCCCGCCCGGACGATGTCGTCGAGGTCGTCGGTGTCGCGGGCGGTCGCCACGACCCGGTCGCCGCGGCGCAGCGCCTCCAGCGCGACGGCGCGTCCGAATCCCCTCGAAGCGCCGGTGATGAACCAGGTGAGCACGGTGGTGCCTTTCTCTCGCAGTAGCCGACCGGGGTCCCGGTCGGACCGCGCCGACGCTACCGCCCAGGTCAGAGGCCCGGAAGAGGTCGAAACACCCTAGGACCGGGCGTCCTACCCGGGATCGTGGATCCCGCTGCGCGTTCGGAGGACAATCGGGGGATGGCCGCCAGGAGAAACGAACTGCTCAGCGCCTTCCTGACCCGCAAACGCGCCGAAGTCTCCCCGGAGACGGCCGGCATCGAAGCCACCGGGACCAGGCGCGTCCCCGGGCTGCGCCGCGAGGAGGTCGCGTTCCTTGCCGGAGTCAGCCTCGACTGGTACGTGCGCCTTGAGCAGGGACGGCCCGTGACGCCCTCGGAGCAAGTGCTCGGCGCGATCGCCCGGACCCTGCGGCTCGACGAGGCCGAACGCGACTACCTGTACAATCTCGCCCGCCCCGCCACCGGCCCCGGCGCGGGCGACCCGGGCCTGCCCGCCGTTCGCCCCGGCATCCGCAAGATGATCCGCACCTTCGACAACCAGCCCGCGTTCGTCCTCGGCCCCCGCATGGAAGTCCTCGACGGCAATGACCTCGCCTGGGCCCTCCTCGCCGACTTCCCCGCCCGAGCACCCGACGACCGCAACCTGCTCCGCTGGATCTTCACCGACCCCGCCGCCCGCGACCTCTACATCGACTGGGCCCAGATCGCAGCCGAGCTCGTCGGCGTGCTCCAGCTCGAAGCCTCCGCCAGACCCCGCGACCAGCAGATCGCCGCGCTCGTACGCGAACTCGCCACCACCAGCACCGAATTCCGCACCTGGTGGGCCCGCCCCGCACCCCAGGGCCGCACCTCGGGCACCAAGCGCTTCCAGCATCCCGTCGTCGGCGCCCTCACCATCGAATGGGAGGCGTTCACCCTCCAGGAAGACCAGACCCAGACCGTCTTCGTCTACACCGCCGCCGACCCCGACTCCGACGCCGCTCTGCGCATGCTCGCAAGCTGGCGAGCCACCACCATCCGCGACTCCGAAGCCGGGACCCTCACTCCGCAGCACCACCTGCGACCCAACTCCACAGAACCTCGGGGACCGCAGGGCGCGGAGTGACGATCGCGATCGATGATGTTCCCGGTGGTTTCGTATGCGTCCGGTGCTGTAGCGGAGTTACCGGGCGACAATCGGCTCTTGTGGAACCATCCAGGACCGCGACCTCATTCGGTTGTGAAGGCAAGCACCTCTTGGGCTACGGCCTCGGCGTTCTCCTCTGCGAGCCAGTGCCCGGCTTTTGGAATCTCGACTGCGCTGCGAAGCTCGTTGAGCAATGGAGCCACGGTCGGCTCGGTGTTGCTGAGGGACCCTTCGGCCGTGAGCAGCATCGTCGGCACCGAGACGGGTTCGGCGGCGGAGTTGTCGATCTGATCTCGGCCCAGCGAGCGGTAGAGTTCGAAGCCGTTGCTGAGGACCTCCGGGCGGGAGTAGGTGCGGTGGTACTCGTCGATTCGCGCCGCGCTGAACGGCGGTGTCGTCCGGTCGCCGCCGAAGGCTGATCCTCCATGGGCGACCTGGGTGTAGAACTCGGTGAGGTAGTCGCGGACGTCTTCGGGGTCGTCGACGATCTGCTCCGGAATGGACGGCTGGCTGTTGAACGCCATGTGCCAGGAGAACGTGCGGTACTGATCAGCGGGCAGGTGCTCGGTGCTGGGCAGCGGGTAGTCCATGTGCACGTACCGGTCCACGGACTGGGGGTACTGGGCGGCGTACTGGAATCCGACTCCCGCGCCGAGGTCGTGGGCGACCAGCGCGATGCGGTCGAGTCGCAGATGATCCTGCACCAGGGCGTGGACGTATGCCGCGAGCGTCCTCTTGTCGAAGCCGGTGGGCGTCCCCGTGCTGTCGCCGAGTCCGGGCAGGTCGACCGCGTAGACCGTGTGGTGCCGTGCGAGCGCGGGGAGGACGTCGCGCCAGGCGTACCAGCTCTGCGGCCAGCCGTGCAGCAGCACCATCCCCGGTCCCTCCCCGCCGGTGACCGAGTGCATGGACACGCCTTGCACCTCGTCGAACCGGTGCTCGAACAAGCGGTTGAACTCGTGGTCGTCGCGGGTCGCGTCGTCGTATCGGCCTGTCGCGCCGTCTGCTTCGCCGGAAGGTTCCTCCGTGGTCGTGAACGTCGTGCCCAGGGGGATGCCGAGCAGGGTCCCCGCTCCCAGCCCGGCGGCGGCCGAAAGCGCGTGGCGCCGGGTGATTCGCTTCGTCGTCATGCCCCCACCTTCGCCGGGAGGCGCCCATATCGGCCAGGTTCCTTGCAGAACTGCAAATCCTGCCCGGCGCACCGCCGTGCCGCGGCCGAGTCATGGACCGGTCAGGTGGATCCGTTCGCCTTGCGGGCCGTAGATGGCGATGGTCTCGGCGGGCCGGTCGTCGCGGGCGTTGGCGATCCAGTGGGGTGTCATGGTGTCGAACTCGGCGGCTTCGCCGGCTTTGAGCACGGTGCGGCTGTCGGCCAGGGCGAGGTTGACCGAGCCGTCGAGAACGTAGAACCACTCGCGTCCCGGATGGGTGTTGTATCGGGGGGCTCGGGCGTTCGATGCCGGTGGGTAGATCACCTTGAATGCTTGGAGGGCGCCCCCGTGGACGCCGAGCGGGATGTACGTCAAGCCGTGCCTGCGGATCGCCTTGAGATGGACGCGGGGGTCGCCGACACGGGGGGCGGCGACGAGTTCGTCAAGCGGAAGGCCGTAGACCCGCGCGAGTGGGAGGAGCTGCTCCAGTCCGGGGCGGACCAGGCCGCGTTCGAGCCGCGAGATCGTGCTCGCGGAGATGCCGCTGCGGTCGGCCAGTTCGGCCAGGCTCAACCCCAGCGTTCGGCGGAAGCCGCGGAGGCGGGCCCCGACGGCGTCGAGGACCTGTTCGTCGTCCATCACGGCTCCCTCCGCAGTGCTCCGCAATGAGCCGGCTGCTGGCATCAGTTTGCAGTTCTGCAAGAACGCTAGCAGTTCTGCACGATGAGGTGCCGTCCTCATCAAGGTCGAGGCTCGACGGCGCACGGGCGCGCGATCCGGAATCGGCGCGGGTCCGCATGGTCGCGGACGCCACGGCATTTGTCCGTATCGGGAGACTTGACATGATATCGAAGGATCTCTATAGTTCGAGGCGTTGTAAGTTTCGGTGATGTCACCGAAAGTTTCGGACAAGATCAGCTCCGTGGCCGTGCCAGCAGTGAGCCGTCGTCCTTCCCGGTACCGGTCGGCACCTCTCCGCACTCGATCGCACGGTCCGGAGAGCACCGCCGGGCGACCGGCGGCTCCCCACGATCGGCGAAGGAGTCATCGATGTCAATCACAAGACGCGGAGTGCTGGGGTTGGGGGCGCTGGGAGCCGCCGTCGCAGGCGGCTCCGTCCTTCCCTCCGCACTGGCCGAACCGGCTCCGACCGCCACCGCGCCGACCGAGCCGTTCGCCCTCGGCGTGCGCGAGTTCGCCTGGAGCCGAGGCGACCGCAGCCTCGTCACCCGCATCTTCTACCCGACGACCGGCTCGCCCGGCGGCGATCCCGTGCGCGACGCCCCGATAGCCGACGGCGCCTTCCCGGTGGTCGAATGGAGCCACGGGCTGGGCGGCAATCCGGAGAGCTACGGCGTCATGATCCGCCCGCTGGCCGAGGCCGGATTCATCGTCCCGGCACCGGTCTTCCCCACCACCTCCTCCGGCACCGAGGGGAACGTCGGCGACGTCTACAACGGCAACCAGTCGCTCGACGTCGCCGAGGTCATCACCCGCACCCTGGCCCTGAACGAGGGCGACGACATGTTCGCCGGCCACATGGACACCGCCAACGGCGTCGGAGCCGCCGGACACTCCCTGGGCGGCATGACCACCCACGGAATCCTCACCGCCTGGCCCGACGAGCGGGTCACCGCCGCGATCCCGTACGCCACCGTGGACATGGGCGACCCGACCGGCGCGGTCGCCGCCAAGGTCCTGTTCGTCCACGGCGACCAGGACCCGGTCTGCGACTACGACCTGGCGCGCCAGGCATACGGCGAGCTCCCCACCCCGAAGGCGTTCATGACGCACACCGGCCAGGGCCACGACGAGTACATCTGGAACGGCGCGACCTACGACCAGACCGTCGCCACCAGCCTGGACTGGATGCGATGGAGCCTCTACGGCGACACCGCCGCCCGCGACCGGCTCGCGGACGACGCCTCCGGCGGCGGCATCGTCTGGGAAGCCGAACTCGACTGACCCGCAGGACCGGCGGCGAATCCGCCGCACCGAGCCCACCCACCCGGTATGGGCGCGCTCGGGAAGCCAACCAGCAGAAGGAGTACCGATGAAACCCATTCCTCCCCGACGGAGGACACGCCGCGGCGCCCGCACCGCGCTGGCGGTGACACTGGCGGTCGGCCTCACCGGGGCCGGCGCGCTGATCTTCGCCAACACCGCGCAGGCCGCCGACACACTCGGCGGGGCGGCGGCCCAGAGCGGCCGCTACTTCGGCGCGGCCATCGCCCCGAACTTCCTGGGCGAGACCCAGTACGCGGACACGCTGAACGCCGAGTTCAACAGCATCGTGGCCGAGAACGCCATGAAGTGGGACGCGACCGAGCCGAACCGCGGCCAGTTCAACTTCAGCGGCGGCGACACGCTGGTCGCCCACGCTGAAGCGAACGGGATGGAAGTGCGCGGCCACACCCTCGTGTGGCACGCCCAGCAACCCGGCTGGGTCCAGGGCCTGACCGGAGACGACCTGCGCCAGGCCATGACCGACCACATCGCGGGCGTCGCGGGCCACTACCAGGGCCGGATCTCGTCCTGGGACGTGGTCAACGAAGCGTTCGAAGAGGACGGCAGCCGCCGCCAGTCGAACCTCCAGCAGCAGCTCGGCGACGGCTGGATCGAGGAGGCGTTCCGCGCCGCCGACGCCGCCGACCCCGACGCGAGGCTCTGCTACAACGACTACAACACCGACGGCATCAACGCCAAGAGCGACGGGATCTACGCGATGGTCGAGGACTTCCTCGCCCGAGGCGTGCCGATCGACTGCGTCGGCTTCCAGTCCCACCTCAGCACCGACTCGAACCTGAGCACCTACCAGGCCAACCTCGAACGCTTCGCAGCGCTCGGCGTCGACGTCGAGATCACCGAGCTGGACGTCGGCGGATCGGGCTCGGCCCAGGCCGACGTGTACCGGACCGTGACCGAGGCCTGCGTGGCGGTCGATCGCTGCAACGGCATCACGACCTGGGGCATCACCGACAAGTACTCGTGGCGCGGCGACGACACGCCGCTGCTGTTCGACGACGCCTACCAGAAGAAGGAGGCGTACGACGCCGTCCTCGAAGTCCTGAACTCGGCCGCCCCGAGCGATGAGCCGACCGGTGAGCCCGAGCAGGACCAGGCGCTGCCGGAGACCTTCGAGTGGGAGTCGACGGGCGAACTGGTCGACCAGCAGCAGACCGCCCCCGACCGGCAGCTGGTCTCGATCAAGGACCCGTCGGTGGTCAACGTGGACGGTCAATACCACGTCTACGCGACGACCGCCGACACCGGCGGCGGTTGGTCGCTGACCTACTTCGGCGGCTTCTCGGACTGGTCCGAAGCGGGGGACGCCGAGCAGCTCCACCTCACCACGACGGCCGTCGGCGGCGGCTACCGGGCCGCGCCGCAGGTGTTCTACTTCGAGCCCGACGACCAGTGGTACCTGATCTACCAGACCGGGCTGCCCTCGTTCTCGACCCTCGACGGCCCGGGAGCGCCCGAGTCGGCTTCGGCGGCGCAGAACTTCATCAGCGCCCATGACCCGATCGTGGACGAGGGCTCCAGCTACGTCGTCGACTACTGGGTCACCTGCGACGAGGCGAACTGCTACATGTTCTTCAGCAATTCGAACAACACCTTCTTCCGCATGCAGACCACGGTCGACGAGTTCCCGGGCGGCTTCGGCGACACCCAGGTGCTGATGGCATCGCCGGGCGACAACGGCCTGTTCGAGGCGCTCAACCTCTACAAGGTCGGCGACACCGACCAGTACCTGCTCATCATCGAGGCCATCGGCGCGAGCGGCGACCGCTACTTCCGGTCCTGGACTGCCGACAGCCTCGACGCGCTCGGCGACGAGTGGACCCCCTTGGCCGACAGCGAGTCCGACCCGTTCGCGGGAGCGGCCAACGTGTCGTTCCCCGGGGGAGCCTGGACGAACGACATCAGCCACGGCGAGATGGTCCGGACGAACCCCGACCAGACCATGCAGATCGACCCGTGCGACATGCAATACCTCTACCAGGGCAGGGACCCGGCCTCGAACGGCATGGAGTACTCCCAGCTGCCCTACTGCCTCGGACTCCTCACCAACACCAACCCGGCGTGTTGAGGCGCCGATGAGCCGACGCCCGGGCCCCGGACCGTGAAACGGTCCGGGGCCCGGGCGTCGCACTTCGCGTGCCCGGCTGCGGGCCGCGCACCACGAGCTATCGCTCGATGCTGATGAGCTCACCGATCTCCAGCGCGGACCACACTGCTCCGTCCGGGGCGATCGCGATGCCGTGGGGTTCGCTGTTCTCGACCGGGAGATCGTGGCCGGTGATCTTGCCCTCGGCGGTCACGTGCCCGATCCGGTTGCCGCCCCATTCGGTGAACCAGCAGCCCCCTGCATCGTCGGCGACCACGGCGTGCGGCTTGGCGCCCTCGCCCAGCGCGAAGGCGGTGACGGTGCCGTCCTCGTCGATGCGGCCGATGCGGTCGCCCATGATGTCGGCGAACCACACGCTGCCGACGCCCACCGCGATACCGACCGGCGCGGCCCCTTGCAGTGCAAGCGGGATCACCGTGACGGCGCCGTCGGTGTCGACGCGCCCGACCGAGGCCGCCGCGTTGAGCGTGAACCACAGGTCCCCGCCCGGTGCGGCCGCGATCGCCGAGGGGAAGCCACCGGTGTGCGGGATCGCGAACCGCGTGAGCTCCCCGTCCGGCCCGATACGTCCGATGTGGTCGCCGGCGGACTCGGTGAACCACACCGCGCCCGAGCGGTCGACGGCGATCCCGTACGGCCCCGCACCTGAGGCGAGCCGCACCTCGCTCAGCTCGCCGTCGACGCCGATGCGGCCGATGCGGTCGGCCTTGTACTCGGTGAACCATGCCGCGCCGTCGGGCGCGACGGCGAGCACGGTCGGCTGCGCCCCGGCCGCCAGCTCGGTGTACACGGGCTCCCCCTCCGCGCCGATGCGCCCGACGCGATCACACTCGGCCACGGTGAACCAGGTCGTCCCGTCCGCGCCGAAACCGATTCCATATGCGCCCTTGGCAACTGCGATCGTCCTCATGAGATAACACCTTCCGCTACCAATCGGTGCATCGCCGGCTCGGCGAACTGACTTGCCACTCCTCGCCTTACGAGATGCCGTACGACGCGGCCGGAGCGGGAACGGCCAATGATTACATCACCTGATACGACGAGAAGTACACGTGGGCGGCGGTCACGCGCGTGCGCGCCTGGACGCCGTTCCTTCAGCCCTGCCCGAGCGCTCGCGAGGTCGCGGTGCCGCGGATGCCCGATACCGGGCCCTCGTAGAGGACTCGCCCGCCGTGGCGGCCCGCTCCCGGGCCCAGGTCGACGATCCAGTCGGCGCGGCGGATCACGTCGAGGTTGTGCTCGATGACGACGACCGTGTGACCGCGGTCGACCAGTTGGAACAGCACCTTCACGAGCGTGTCGACGTCGCGCAGGTGCAGCCCGGTCGTCGGCTCGTCCAAGACGTACAGCGACGGCTCCGCGGTGTCGTGCAGTTCCTTCGCGATCTTGACGCGCTGGCACTCGCCGCCCGACAGCGTCGTGAGCGGCTGCCCGAGACGCAGGTAGCCGAGCCCGACCCGGTCGAGGTGGCCCAGCGCCTTGCGGATCGTCCGGTCCTCGAAGCGTTCGAGCGCGTCCGCGATGGTCAGATCGTCGATGTCGGCGATCGTGAGCCCCTCGACCCGGTGGTGCAGGACCTCGTCGGTGAAACGGCGCCCGCCGCACCTCGCGCACACGGTCTCCTGCCCCTCCAGGAACGCGAGGTCGGTGTAGACGATCCCGAGACCCTTGCATTCGGGGCACGCGCCTTCGGAGTTGGCGCTGAAGTACTTGGCGGGCAGGCCGCTCGCCTTCGCGAACAGGCGGCGGACCGGCGCGGCGATCCCGGTGTAGGTGATCGGCGTGGAGCGGCGGTTGGCGCCGACGGGGCGCTGGTCCACGACGATCGCGCCGTGCTGGTCGACCAGTTCGGCCGCCAGGCTCGACTTGCCGGATCCGGCGACGCCGGAGAGCACGGTCAGCACCCCGATCGGGAAGTCGACCGTCAAGTCCTGCAGGTTGTTCCGCTCCGCGTGCTTGACCGTGATCACGTCGGCGGCCTCGCGCGGCGCGGTGGCGGCCGGCGCGCGATCGGCGAGGGCGAGCGCCGTGGGCGTGCGGGCCTCCCGCAGCTGGGCGAACGTCCCCTGGAAGACCACGCGCCCGCCCTCGGCTCCCGCGTCGGGTCCGATCTCGACGATCTGGTCCGCGACCGCCATGACGGCCGGGTCGTGCTCGACGACGAGCACCGTGTTCCCCTTGTCCCGCAACCGGGCCAAGATCCCGGTCATCGCCTCCACGTCCTGCGGGTGCAGTCCGACCGTGGGCTCGTCGAAGATGTAGAGCATTTCGATCAGGCTGCTGCCCAAGTGCTTCACGGTCTTCACCCGCTGGGACTCGCCTCCGGACAGACTCGTCGTGGCGCGGCCCAGGTGCAGGTAGCCGAGGCCGATGCCGTCCATCGCGCGCAGCCGCTCCATCAGTGCCGAGACGACCGGCGCCACCGCGGCCTCCGTTATCCCCGTGAGGAAGTCGGGCAGTTCCGAGACTTCCATGGACGCCAGCTCGCCGATGGTGCGGCCGTGAACCTCGACGGCCCGGGCTTCGGCGTTCAGCCGCTCGCCCGCGCACTCGGGGCACGTCCCGGATCGCGTGAACCGGTCGATGGTCTCCTGCTTGCGCTCCGAAAGGTGGTCGGCAGTGCGCAGGTAGATCCGCTCGAACCACTCGACCAGGCCCTCGAAGTCGGCCGGGGGCCTGGTTTCGAGCCTCGCGGCGTGCTCGCCGCCGTACAGCAGTGCGAGCCGCTCGCCCTCGGTCCAGTCGCGCAGCGGCGTGTCGACCGGGAACGCCCCCGCATCGACGTACTTGGCGTGCCAGTAGCCGCCGTCCACGATGCCGGGCAGGAGGATCGCGCCGCTGCGCAGCGTCCGGTCGGGGTCGAGGAACGACGCGACGTCGACCGCCACCGTCTCGCCGAGGCCCGAGCAGGTCGGGCACATGCCGGCCGGGTCGTTGAAGGAGAACCGGGTCGACTCGCCGATCAGCGGCTCGCCGACCCGGGAGTACAGCAGCCGCAGGTAGGTCCAGGTGTCGGTGATCGTCCCGACGGTCGACCTGGCGTTCCCGCCCAGGCGGCGCTGGTCGATCACCACCACAGGCGAGAGCCCCGAGATCTCGTCGGCGTCGGGCCGGGTCCATTTCGGCATCCGGTTCCGCAGGAACGGCGGGTACGTCTCGGTGACCTGGTGGCCCGCCTCGGCGGCGATCGTGTCGAACACCAGGGACGACTTCCCGGAGCCGGACACGCCCGCGAACACGATCATCTTCCCGCGCGGCAGGTCCACGTCGAGGGACTTGAGGTTGTTGGACCGGGCGCTGCGGATGCGGATCATTCGCTCGTTCATCCCGTCGACGCTAGACGCGGATGCGGCCGGATCCTGGCCGCATTTTCGGGCAGACTGAAGACATGCCCGATGTCACCCGCCGAATGCTCTCCCTGCTCGCGACACTGCAGACCGGCCGTTCGTTCAGCGGCGCCGAACTCGCCGCGCGGCTCGGCGTCAGCCCCCGGACGCTGCGGCGCGACATCGACCGCCTGCGCGAATACGACTACCCGGTCGAGACGCGTCCGGGGCCGGGCGGTCACTACCGGCTCACCGCCGGCACCGCGATGCCGCCGCTCATGCTCGAAGACGACGAGGCCATCGCGATCCTCCTCGGCCTCGCCGCACTCGCGGCGACCGGCAGCGCCGACGAAGGCTCCGTGGACGAGGCGGCCACCCGCGCCTACGGGAAGGTCGACCAGTACCTGCCCAAACGCCTCCGACACCGGATCGCACGGCTGCGGGCCAGCCTGGAGACCGGCGGCGTGCCCGCCCCGACCACCAGCGCGGGCGACCTCGGCGAGCTGGCCGACGCGATCGCGGCCCGCCAGATCGTCACGTTCGACTACGAACGGGGCGACGGCGCGGTCTCGTCCCGTCGCGTCGAACCCCACCGGCAGCTCCATCACCTCCAACGCTGGTACCTCCTCGCCTGGGACCTCGGCCGCGGCGACTGGCGGACCTTCCGCACGGACCGCGTCCGCGGCCTGCGCCTTTCCACCACCCGATTCGACCCGAGGCCCGCCCCGTCGGCGATGGACTACCTCGTCGAAGGCATCGCCCGGAACCGCCGACCGGTCGCCTTCATCGTCTCGGCCCCGCCGGGACCCGTCGCCGAGGCGTTCCGCCACGACACGGTCGAACTCACCGCCCTCGACGACGGGCGGACCCGCGTCGCCATGCGCCTCGACACCTGGGAATGGCCGCTCGTCGCCCTCGCGTTCCTCGACGCGGACTTCACGATCGAGGCGCCGGACCACTTCGTCCAGGGCTTCCACCGCTTCGCCGAACGACTGCGCGCGGCCGCCGCAAATTGATCCGGGAACCCACTGGGGCACAGTGGTCACGGCGACCCGGTGGAATGCGCTCGGCGGCAGCGGCGTTGGCAGGTGCATGTGGAGCAGTGAGGACCTCGATCTCGACGCCTATCTCGCCTTCCTGGGCTACGAGGGCGACCGGGCCCCGACGCTGGGGACCCTCCGCGGCCTCCAGCGTGCGCACGTGCTCAACGTCAGGTGGGACACCCTCGACAGCTTCCTCTACCGCGAGGTCAGACTCGACCTGCCCTCCTTGCAGGACAAGCTGATCCGCCGCGGCCGCGGCGGCTACTGCTTCGAGCACGTCACGCTCTTCGCCGCGGTCCTGGAGAAGCTCGGCTTCGACTTCACCGCCGTCTCCGGCCGGGTCCAGCTCGGTGCCGACCAGTACCGCCCGCGCCCCGCCACCCACGCGATGATCCTGGTCGACATCGACGGGACCCGCCGGCTTGTCGACGTCGGCTTCGGCAACAGCCCCCTGGAGCCCATCGAGCTCGTCGACGGCGCCACCAGCGAGGCCGGCCCCTGGCCGTACCTGCTGCGCTGGCAGGAGATCACCCACGGCTCGCCGGGCTGGGCCGTGCACCAGCGCGGCGACGAGGAGTCCTGGCAGGTGCGGCAGGTCTTCACCGAGAACCCGCAGTACGCCGTCGACTACGCGGTCGGCAATCACTTCGTGGCCTCGAACGACCGCTCGCCGTTCGTCATCCGCCCGTTCGTGCAGCGGCTGCGCACCGACCGGTACGACACGCTCGACGCGCTCACCTGGACCACCGAGCGCCCCGGCGGGACTCCTTCGAAGCAGACCGTCGAACCACGCGAGGTGCCGAAGCTCCTCGACGACGTCTTCGGCATCCGCACCGACACCGAGGAGGCCGCACTGCTGGTGCGCCGCCTGACCGAGCTGGCCGAAGCGCCGCCTGCACGACAGTTACCCGAACTCCCGCGCTAGTTGATGTAACCACGGTTTCATGCAACCATGGTTGCATGGGTGGAACTGACGCGCACGGCACCGGTGAGTGGGTGCTGCTGTCGTACCGGATGCCGCGGGAGCCGTCGAGCCCGCGGATCGCGTTGTGGCGCAAGCTCAAGCGGCTGGGGGTCGCGCAGCTGTCGGACGGTCTGGTGGCGCTCCCCGCTGATGCGAGGACGCGGGAGCACTTGGAGTGGCTTGCCGACGAGGCTCTGGAGGCGGGCGGGACGGCGGCGATCTGGATCGCCCGGCCCGCGGCCCTCGCGCAGGAGCGGGAGCTGGCGGCATTGATGGCCGAGGCCAGGGCCGTCGAGTACCGGGGCGTTCTGGACGCGGCCGCAGCCGCCGCCGAGCTGCCCGAGGTCGAGCGGGCTGCCGCGGTGCGGCGGCTGCGCGCCGAGCTCCACCGCATCGACCGCCGCGACTACTTCCCGCCGCCCGAACGCGATCGGGCCCGCCGGGCGGTCGCCGACCTCCAGGGCCAGAGCGCCTCCGAGGCGGTGGGCTCGTGAGGTGGGCGACGCGTGCGGGCGTCCACATCGACCGGGCCGCGTGCATCTGGCTCATCCGCCGCGCCGTCGACCCTGACGCGGAATTCGTGTTCGTCGCCGACCCCGCCGACGTGCCCGAGGAGGCGACGGCGTTCGACATGCGCGGCGTCGACCTGGGCCACCAGGGCGGCGACTGCACGTTCGAGACGATCCTGCGCCGCTACGACCTCACCGACCCGGTCCTGTGGCGCCTCGCCGCCACGGTGCATGAAGCCGACCTCGACGACGAGCGGTTCGACGTCCCCGAAGCCCACGGCATCGACATCGCCCTGCGCGCCCTGTCCATGGTCTGCGACGACGAGCAGACGATCGAGCACACCCGGCCGCTGTTCGACGGCCTCTACGAGTACTACCGCCGATCCACCCTACTCGGCCGCGAACCCGCCTGAGACGCAAAGGAACCCCTGCCCCCATGAACACCAAACGCGACCGTGCCGACGCCACGGCCCGAGCGGCAGCCGCACGCGACGTCGTCCCGTTCCGGACCGCCCTGAAAGCGTGGTTCCTGATCTCGCTCCAGACCTTCGGCGGCCCTGCCGGGCAGATCGCGGTCATGCAGCGGACCCTGGTCGACGAGCGCCGCTGGATCGGCCAGCAGCGGTTCCTCCACGCCCTCAACTACTGCATGCTCCTGCCCGGCCCCGAAGCCCAGCAGCTCGCGATCTACGTCGGCTGGCTTCTCAACGGGGTCCGAGGCGGGCTCGCCGCGGGCATCCTGTTCGTCCTCCCCGGCGCCGTCGCCCTCCTGGCCCTCTCCATCGTCTACGTCGCGTTCGGCGACACCACGATCGTCACCGCCCTGTTCGCCGGACTCGCACCCGCCGTCGTCGCCGTCGTCGCCCAAGCCGTCCACCGCGTCGGCAAGCGCGCCCTGTCCCACCCGCTGCTCGTCGTCCTCGCCGCCGCCGCATTCGTCGCGCTGGCGCTGTTCGGCATCCCGTTCCCGATCGTCATCGCCGCCGCCGCGCTCGCCGGATGGGCCATCGGCCGCTGGAAGCCGAACGCGCTCAAGGCGGGCGGCCACGGCTCGGCGCAGGACGGCCCCGCACCGTTGATCGCCGACGACGCCCTCCACCACGAGGCTCCCAGCGGGAAACGCGCCGCCCGCATCATCGTGATCGGCCTGGTCCTGTGGGCCGCACCGGTCCTCGCTGTCGCACTCCTGACCGGCACGGACTCCGTGTTCACCGCCCAGGGCCTGTTCTTCTCCGGTACGGCCGTGGTCACCTTCGGCGGCGCCTACGCCGTCCTCGCCTACGTCGCCCAACGAGCCGTCGAGCACTACGCCTGGCTCTCAGCGGGCGACATGGTCAAGGGCCTCGCCCTCGCCGAGACCACTCCCGGGCCGCTGATCATGGTCGTCCAGTTCGTCGCCTTCCTCGGCGCCTACCACCACCCCGGCGACCTGAACCCCTGGGCCGCAGGCGTCCTCGGGGCGCTGCTGACCACCTGGGTGACGTTCGTGCCCTGCTTCCTGTTCATCTTCCTCGGCGCCCCCTACATCGAACGCCTCCGCAACAACCAGAAGCTCTCCGCGGCCCTCACCGGCATTACCGCCGCCGTCGTCGGCGTCATCGCGAACCTCGCCCTCTACTTCGCCCTCACCGCCCTCTTCACCGACACCCACGACATCAACGCCGGACCGCTCCACTTCGCCGTCCCCGTCTTCGCCTCCATCCAGCCGGTCGCCCTCGCCATCACCGCGATCGCGCTCGTCCTCGTCTTCGCCCTCAAATGGTCCGTCCTGCGCGTCCTCGGCGTCTGCGCCGCACTCGGCCTCATCGCAGGACTCACCGGCCTTCCGGTGGCCTGACCGTTCAGCCTTCGCGGAGGCCGATGCGGGTGTGGAGACGTTTCAGGGGCGGCGGGGCCCACCAGTTGAACCGGCCGGTGAGGCGCATGACCGCTGGGAGGAGGACGCCCCGGATCACCGTGGCGTCCACGGTCACCGCGAGGGCCATGCCCAGGCCGAGCATCTGGAGGAACGCGACGTCTCCGGTCGCGTAGACCGCGAAGGTGAAGGCGAGGACGAGGGCGGCGGCGGTGACCAGGGGGGCCGAGCGCTGGAGGCCGGTGGCGATCGAGGCGGTCGGGTCGCCGGATCGGTCGTATTCCTCCTTGATGCGGGCGAGCATGAACACCTCGTAGTCCATGGACAGGCCGTAGGCGACGCAGAACATGAGGATCGGGATCGACGGCTCGAACGAGCCCTGCGGGGTGAACCCGATGAGGTCGGAGAGGTGCCCGTCCTGGAAGACCCAGACGAGCGCGCCGAACATGGCCGCCATCGACAGGGCGTTGAGGATCGTCGCTTTGAGCGGGGCGATCACGCTGCCGGTCATCAGGAACAGGATCACGAAGGTGATCAGCACGATCAGGCCGAGGAGGAGCGGGAGGCGATCGAGGAGCGCGTCGCGGAAGTCGGCCAAGTCGGCGGGGTAGCCCGCCACGGACGTCGCGAACGGGGCCTTGACGTCTCGGACTTCGCCGACCATGGCGTAGGGGTCGTCGCGCATCGCCGAGGTCTCGGGGACGGCCGCCAGCCAGGTGTCGTCGCCGTGCCATGAGAACCGGTTCGTGTCGGGGGACGCTATGAGGACGCCGTTCGCGAATCTGCCTGCTGCCGAGTCGACTTGCGCGATGCCGTCGACTTCGGAGAGCTCGGCGGTGTAGGCGGTGAGGGCAGCCTCGTCGGTGTTCTCGGCCAGGATCAGGAGCGAGTCGGTCGCCTCGGCGGCGAAGCCCGCGGTGACCTGGTCGGTGACGACTCGACTCGGGGCGTCCTCCGGCAGGGACCGCTCGTCGGGAACGCCGAACCGGACGCCCAGGAGCGGAGAGGAGAGCGTCAGGACCAGGACTAGTGCGGCCGCGCCCCACAGGACGGGACGGCGCATGACCGCCGTCGCGATATGGAACCAGCGGCCCTCGGAAACCGGGCGCGGGGCGGCGCGGCGCTGGACGCGGTGGCCCCAGACGGCAAGGGCCGCAGGGAGGACCACGACCGCGCCGAGGACCGCCGCGAGCGGGACGACGATGCCCGCGTACCCGAAGGACCGCAGGAACGGGAACGGCATGAACAGCAGCACCGAGAGGCTCGCGGCCACCGTGACCGCGGAGAACACGACGGTGCGGCCGGCGCTCGCGACGGTGCGCGCCACCGCCTCGGCGCGGTCGTGCAGTGCCGACTCTTCGCGGAAGCGGCTGACGATGAAGAGGCAGTAGTCGACGGCCAAGCCCATGGCCATCACCAGGATCAGGTTGGCCGCGAACGTCGACACCTCCACCTGCGCGGCGACGAACCGCATGGCGGCCAACGAGACCGCGAGCGCGAACAGGCCCACGCCGACCGTGAGGAAGGCCGCGGCCGGGCGGCGGTAGATCGCGATGAGGAGGATCAGGAGGCCGGGGATGACGATGGCCTCGGCGAGGAGGAAGTCCTGGCGGGCGATCTGGGCGGCCTCGCGGAACAGCTCGTCGGAGCCGCCGACGGCCACGGTGAGCGGGCCGTCGTCGCGTTCGAACCGGGCTTTGAGGCGGGGGAGGACGTCTTCGCGGACGTGGGTCACTTCGCCTGGGACGTACGCGGTCACGAGCGCCTGGGAGCCGTCCTCGCTGACGAGGGCCGGGGACTGCGAGTCCCAGTAGGAGTCGACGCGGAGCACCTCGTCGGCGCCCGCGAGCGCCGCGGCGAGGTCGGCGCCTGCGGCGGTGCTCGCGGCCGAGTCGACGTCGCCGTCTGCGGCCGTGACCAGGAGCAGGAAGTTCGCGGAGCCGGTCGCGAAGTCGCGGTCCAGGCGTTCGCCGGTGACGATCGACTCGGAGCCGGGGACTTGGTACCGGGAGAGGACGAGCGCGTTCATAGTGCCGGTGGCGGTGAACGCGGCGGCGAGGAGGAGCAGCAGCGACACGATGAGTACGGATCGCCTGCGGCGGTAGGCGAAGCGTCCGAGGCGGAGCATCTGCGACCTGGGTGAGGCGAGCGGGGGAGCGGTGGAGGTCATGGGGTCTCCCGACCGGCGTAGACTGCAAATACGAGTGAGCGCTCGCAAATAAAAATACGAGCAACTGCTCGTAATATCAAGTCCGAGAGGTGCCTATGACCGGCGACACAGCAAGCGACACCGCCAAGCCCGCGCGCAAACGCCAGGCCCGCGGTGAAAAGCGCATGCACGAACTCCTCGACGCCGCCGCCGAGGTCTTCGCGACCCACGGCTACGCGAAGGCGAGCACGAACGCCATCGCCGCCGCGGCCGGCGCCTCGCCCGGCACCCTCTACCAGTTCTTCCGCGGCAAGCAGGAGATCGCCGAGGCCCTCATGGCCCGCTACGTCGCGCGCCTCGACGCCGCCCACGGCGCGGCCTTCGTCGTCGACGGCGCCGCGCTCCCGCTCGCCGACCTGCTCGACCGGGTCCTCGACCCGATCATCGCCTTCGACCGCGCCAACCCCGGCTTCCACACCCTCCTCGCCGACCCGGGCATCACCCCCGAACTGGCGCAAGCGAAACGGCCCGCCCAGGACCTCATCTTCCAGCGACTCGACGGGATCTTCGCCGACCGCGCCCCGCACCTGCCCGCCGACGAGCGCCGCCTCACCGCGGCCGTCGCCATCCACATGTTCCGCGGCCTGCTCCCGATGATCATGGCCGCCAGTGAGCGTGAACTGCCGACCGTGACCCGGGAGGCCAAGCAGGCCCTTCACGCCTACCTCGCGGTCGCTCTCAAGGAGTCGTGACGAACCGCGGGGAGCGACCCGAGCCGTCATCTGGTGCGCGCGAGCAGGAGCGGCGCAGAGGACGGCGAGTGGTCGTGCCCGACGCAGTCCCGGTGCGTGTCGGCGAGCAGGACGCGCGGGGTGACGCCGGTGAACCGCACGCACTCATGCGTGAGGTGGGCCTGATCGGAGTAGCCGACCTGGCAGGCCATGAGGCTGAGGTTCGCACCGTTCAGATCGCGGCCCTGGGTGATCGCGTGCTGGACCAGGGCGAGGAAACCCTGGAATCGCAGCATCCGGTGCAGCGGCTTCGGAGGGATGCCCACGGCCGAGTGGAACCGGCGGCGCAGTTGCGACTCCGAGATGTGCAGCGACCGCTGGACCGAGCCCACGTCACTTGCACGCCAGGGCATGAGCTCGCGCACGGCCGCGGCCACGAGCGGGTCGAGAGGAGCGGCGTCGGCGGCGAGCGCGCGGACGTGGTCCTGGAGGGCGGTGAGCGCCGCGGACGGCGAGGTCGCCTCGTCGACGGCGGCGGCGAGCGCCGCAGCCTGCGCGCGACCCCACAGTTCCTCGGCGTCGCAGGCGATCCCGGTCAGCTCCGAGGCGCGGAGCCCCGTGAAGGCCGGGAGCGCCCCGAGCGCGAGGCGGACGCCGACCAGGGTCGTGCCCGGTTCGAGCCGCTCGATCAAGGGCACCGTGAGCGGCCCGATCACCCGCGGCGCCGCACCGGCGCCGCAGACGATCTCGACGGCGCCATGCGGCGCACGCCGCCTGGTGTACGGGGTCGCGCCGGCGCCGACCTGCTGGACCCAGGCGAGGGCGACGAGGCCGCGCAGTGCCGGATCGGGCGGGAACTCGCGGTACTGCTGTTCGCTGGAGTCAAGCCCCGAAGGAAGCGGAACGGGGGACATGGTCCCAGTATGCCGCCGCGAGCCCCGCTCAATGCCGACGCACGTTTCTTACAAGCCCGCGGCGCCGAGCCGGACTTAGGTTGGTCCTTATCCGGCCCGGGACCGTCCCGACGGCACGGAAACGATCGGGCACGCGTCCGCGCATCGCAGCCGCGGCCCGCGTCCGATGAGCGAGGAGCAACGAACGTGAAACTCATGACCTTCACCCAGGTGACCGTCGACGGCGTCGTCCAAGGCAACGGCGGACGCGACGAGAACCGCAGCGGCGGATTCGAACGCGGCGGATGGGCCCGCACGGTCTTCGACGAACAGGCGATGGCACTGGTCGACCAGACCTACCAGCGCGCCGACGCCTTCTTGTTCGGCCGGCGGACCTACGAGCTGTTCGCGCGATACTGGGGAGCGAAGGCGCCGGGCACCAGCCCCATCGCCGACGCGCTGCGCTCGCGGCCGAAGTACGTCGCCTCGACCACGCTCACCGATCCGCAATGGACGGGCTCCACGCTCCTGTCCGGCGACCTCGCGTCCGCCCTGCGCGACCTCAAAGCCGCGCCGGGCGGGGAGCTGCAGGTCCACGGCAGCGGCACGCTGGTGCGCTGGCTGCTCGCCAACGACCTGGTCGACGAGCTCACCCTGCTCGTCTGCCCGGTGGTCGTCGGCCAGGGCCTGCGGTTGTTCCCCCAGGACGGTCCCGACCTGGCCCTAGACCTGATCGACTCGCGATCGTTCCCGAAAGGCGTGGCCGTCCTGACCTACCGGCCCGCCGGCCGCCCGGAGTACGCCGCCTGATCCCACGCGGCCGGGCCGCTCGTCTCCGACGGCGCTGCGGCGGAGTGTCCGTTGCGTGTCCTGACTCGATTTCGGGAGTACAGTCGGTGCCAATCTTATTGGCGCGCAACGAACTCCAGCGGTCGAGTGGAAGGCGGGCTCCAAGTGACGGGAATAGAGTTTCGGATCCTCGGACCAGTCGAAATCCTCTATAACGGACGGAAACAGGACCCCACCACGCCGCAGCAGCGCTGCGTCCTCGCAATGCTCCTGCTCGACCTCGACCACGTCGTACCGGCCGGACGCCTGGTCTCGGCGCTCTGGGCCGCGGCCCCGCCCGCGGCCGCGCGCAACTCCATCCGCGTCTACGTCACCAAGCTGCGCAAGCTGATCGCGGCCGACCCGGCCGTCGAGCTCGTGACGGTCGGCGAGGGCTGGCGCCTGTCGTGCGACGCCGAGCGCGTCGACCTGTACCGCTTCCGGGATCTCGTCGGCCGAGCTCGCTCCGGCGCGGCCGCGGAGGCCGGCGGCCTGCTCCGCGAGGGCCTGGCGCTGTGGCAGGGGCCCGCGCTCGCCGACGTCTCGGGGCACCGCCTCACCGGTGCCGTCATCGAAGGGCTGGAGAACGAGCGGCTCGCCGCGACCGAGGACCGCATCGCCTCGGACCTGCGCGCCGACGCCCACCGGGACGTCGTCTCCGAACTGCTCGTCCTGGTCGCCGAACACCCCCTGCGCGAGCGCCTCGCGCAGCTGCTGATGGCCGCCCTCCACGGCTGCGGCCGCACCGCAGAAGGCCTGGAAGTGTTCCACCGCATGCGAAAGCGCCTGGTCGACGAACTCGGCATCGAGCCGAGCGCCGCCCTCCGCGGCGAGCACCAGCGGCTCCTCGGCGCGGCCGGGTGACCAAACGTTCACTAATCGCCCGCTAAAGACCGGGTGCCAGACTGCTTCCACAATGGTTCCGATTGAGGAGGCCTCCACTCATGAAATGGACATTCCGCAGGTCACGACTGGCATCCGTGCTCGCCACCCTCGCGGTCGCCGCCGGCATCGTGTTCGCGGTCGGCTCGCCCGCACAGGCGTCCGTCACCGAATGCACCGACTGGGGCACGAACGAGAAGACGTTCGACCTGCCCGGCAAGCCCGACGTCACCGCCAACGCCATCGTCTGCATCGAGAACAACGGCGCCGACTACTACGCCGCCTGGATCACCGTCTACTGGGACGGCGGGCCGGTCGAGCTCTACGGCGACCGGTTCGACAAGTTCCAGCCGGAGGTCTACAGAGAGCGCAATCAGCAGATCCAGGGTCCGGTCTACTCCTGCGACTTCACCGGGGAGATCAACAACCTGACCGAGAGCTCCGACACCTGCCTCCAGCCGTTCCGCCACTACAGCACCGGCGGCCGCTGGACCGGCGACGGCTGGATCGTCTACAACATCAACAGCGACGGCAACGGCGACTACTACTGGTACCTCACCGGATCGCCGTCGGTCCCTTAGACCGCGGGGCGGTAGTGGCTGAGTACGGGGTCGACGCGCCGCGTCGGCCCCGTACTGCATCGCAGCGCCGGTTGCCATGTGTACAGGCTTCTGAGCGACGATCTCGAGTGCTATGCTCTCCACCAACTGGTTGGTTGAACAAATTGGAGACATCATGGCCGCTGCCAAGACCAGCGTCGATCGGCGCCAACTGCTGGTGGAAGCCGCGTTCGATCAGATAGCCGAGAGCGGCTTCGAGGGGCTGCGCACGCGGGCCGTGGCGACCGCGGCGGGCATCGATCACTCGACCGTCCACCACTACTTCGCGACGAAACAGGACCTGATCACGGCCGTGGTCG
Organism: Glycomyces artemisiae; assembly: GCF_003002955.1. Lineage (GTDB taxonomy): Bacteria > Actinomycetota > Actinomycetes > Mycobacteriales > Micromonosporaceae > Glycomyces > Glycomyces artemisiae. The sequence goes on along the minus strand of NZ_PVTJ01000003.1, from coordinate 561,473 downwards.
ACCACGCGGTCGCGCAGTTCCGCTCCGGCGAACCGGCATTGGACCAGCCGCAGCTGCGCCTGCGCGAACATCTGGAGCTCATGGTCCGCCTCATGCGCGAGCGGCCGAACCTGTTCACCGTGTTGAGCGAGATCGACCTTCGCGCCAAGCGCGACACGGCCCTCCGGGCGATCGTCGCCGAGCGCGACGACCGGTGGCGCAGAACGCTGACGGCGCTGTTCGACCAACCCGGCTGGCATCCGAACCTTGCATCCGGCTCAGCCGCTGCGCTGGTCATCGCGGTGGTGAAGGGTTCCCGGTTCTACTCCGACCCCGCTGACGCCGCCGCGGCCCTCGAACAGCTCCTCGACCTCCTCATCCCGGAAGGACCTCAATCGTGATCTCGGTGGGCATCATCGGCGGCGGCATCGGCGGCCTGTGCCTGGCGCAGGGTCTGGTCCGCGCGGGCATCGACGTCACGGTCTTCGAACGCGACGAACACCCCACCGCCCGCGAGCAGGGCTACCGGCTCCACATCGACCCCCACGGCAGCGCGGCCCTGCACGAGTGCCTGCCGGCTCCCTTGTGGAACGCGTTCGTGGCCACCGCCGGCGACCCCGGCACCGGCGGATTCGGGTTCCTCGACGAGCGTCTTGCGACCATGTGCCTGGTCGAGGACGAGATCTTCCGCGGCGGCCTCACCGACCCCGCGCGCGGCCACCACGCGGCCAGCCGCATCACGCTGCGGCGCCTCCTGCTGGCCGGGCTGGGCGAGCGGGTCCGTTTCGGCGCCGAGTTCACCGGTTTCGAGCGGCTCCCCTCCGAACGGGTCCGGGCCGATTTCGCCGACGGTCACCGCGCCGAGTTCGACCTGCTGGTCGGCGCCGACGGTGCGAACTCGCGGGTGCGTCGGCAGCTCCTGCCCGGGGCCGAACGCGTTGCACTGGGCGCCATGGGCATCGGCGGAAAACTTCCATTGGAGGGCCGCGACTGGCTGCCTGACCGGTTGACCGGCGGCCTGAACGTCGTCATGCCCCCGCGCGACTTCCTGTTCACCGCGGTCTTCAAGCGCCGCCGCACCACCGAGCAGGCCAGGGCCCTGCTCTCCGGCGACGTCATCGCAGCCGGACTGGATCCCGATGCGCTGTTCGCCGGGATGGAGCAGCAGGACTACCTGATGTGGGCGTTCGTACTGCCCGCCGGGGCGGCCGACACCGAGGCCTCAGGTGCCGACCTGCGCGAACTCGTCCTTCGCCGGGCCGCAGGATGGGACCCGCGGCTGCGGCGCCTCCTCGCCGAGACGCAGCCCGAGACCGTCAACGCCTTCGGCTTCCGCGCCGCCGCCAGACCCCGTCCCTGGCAGAGCGGCAACGTCACCCTCCTAGGCGACGCGATCCACAGCATGCCGCCCACCGGCGGCGTCGGCGCGAACACGGCCATGCGGGACGCGGCCAACCTGTGCCGAGCGATCACCGCCGCGGCCGGCGGCGTCCGGACGCTCAACGACGCGATCGCCCGCTACGAGCAGGAGATGCTGCGCTACGGCTTTGCAGCCGTAGACGTCTCGGTGTCACGGGCCGGGCAGGCGACCGCGGGACGGCTGGCACGGGGCGGCGCCCGCGGCTTCATGCGCGTCTGCGGCGCCCTGCCCCCGTTGCGACGGGCCGTGTTCAAGTCGAACTGGACCGATGAGGAGGCGAAGCGGCCGCAAGCCGCATGACCCCGGCCGCCGCCGACGGTCGCGGTCGATATGGCACCCTGCGTGACCACCTCGGCCTCGCGCCCGCACCGGAGCGGAACCCCTGAACCGACCGCAGTGAGCAGGCCGGTGACCGGTCAGCGCAGGACGTGGCGGGCCGTGGCGAGGCGGTCGACCAGGCGCGGGTAGTCGCCGAAGGCCGTCTCCGCCTCGGCCGGGCCCAGCCCGTACCGGGCGAGTTCGTGCTCGTGCGCGCGGCCGGCGGCCGGCTCGGCCCTGACGCGGGCGAGGTTCGCCTCGTCGATCGCCGACCAGCGGGAGCCGATCCGCTCGTACAGCCACGGCAGCCACGCCCCCGGGTCCCCGGCCAGGCGCTCGTACGCCACGTCCACGATCGCCTCCCGGGGCAGCGTCGTCCACGCCCGCCGCGACCGCTCGATCGCCTTGGACACCATCGCGAGCCATGCCGGGCCGATCCCGCGCGGATCCGAGTGCCGCTGGTGCAGCGCCCACGACGCCTCCACCAGGCCGCAGTGCGAGCCCAGCACGGTCATCGGATCCCGGTGCACCCACACGATCACCGCGTCCGGGAAGATCCGCCGGATCGCCTCGAACCTGCCCAGGTTCGCGGGGGCCTCGATCACCCATCGCGCGGGCGGGCGGCCGTACTGGAGCACCTGGAGCGCCTGCTTCAGGAACGCGTAATCGGCCGTGAAATCCCGGTTCGCCAGCCACTGCCGGTACTCGGGCAGGTCGGCGCGGAGCAGGTGGTGTCCGCCGTGCGGCAGCAGGTGCGCGCAGTCGCCCGGGGCCGCCATGTCCAGTTCGGTGGCGTGGAGCGCCTTGGGGACGAGCCGTCCGAGCGACCGGTACAGACGTGCCGTGCGGCGGAAGTGCCGGTGCCGGACCTCCTCGGGCTGCGCGGTCTCGGTGCAGGCCATCTCCCACAGCAGCGGCGCGCGGTGCGCGGGCGACTTGGCGAGGACGCCGCGCACGAGCGCGGTCGCGGTGCGCGGCAGCGCCGCCACGAAGACCGGCGCCCGCACCTCCACGGTGCCGATCGCGGGCTCCAGCCGGTGCTGGCGCCGGACGCGGATGCGGTTCTCCACGCGCACTTGGAGGTCCATGAGCGCGGTCTGCCATCCGAGCGCCGTGAACTGCGTCGCCCGCGCGAACGCGCCGAGCAGCACCCTGAAGTCGTCGATCGCGGTGTCGTCGGCCTCGCCGTCGCCGAACGCCGCCCGGGCCTCGAAGACGAGGCCGTCGAACACGTCGTCGGGGGTGTGCCGGCTGGCGAGCGTCGGAGTGAGGAAGGCGTTGAGGAGCCGAGTTGTCGCCGGGACGCCGGGTATGCGGGCCTCCGTGGGGTCCTTGGAGGAAGCGTCGCGAGATCGCGACAATCCATAATCCTATTTCATCGATAGGAATGCTCTCCTCGCGTCCGGCCGCGTCCCGCGCGCCGGAGGCGCGGGAGAGGATCGCACGATGTTCCTTGGACTCGTGGCAGTGAAAATATGCGAGACCGCCAGGGCCAGGGCCGAATATCGACCGTCGAAGTAGGCGGATCTGGTGGCCCCGTGCAGGGACGTCGAGCGGTGGACCGCGATTTCGCGACCCACCGCTCGACGGGTGTCATCGGGTGAGGAGGGAGTCGGCGGCCGGGTGCATCGTGGCCTCGGCGGCCGCGGTGCCGTTCTGGTCGGCCGCCGTCGTCGCCGGGCCGCCGGCGGGCGGGGCGGCGACGACCACGGTCACTGGCTCGCCGTCGGCGTCCACGACCGGCTCGCCCGAGGCGTCCACGACACCGACGGTGTCACCGGCTTCGGGGAGCTCGGCGGGGGCCTCCGCCGCACCGAAGGAGTAGTCGGGCAGGTAGTGCGCGCCCGACCAGACCGCCCCGCCGAACCAGTTGTTGTTCCACACGTAGCCGACGCCGTTCGTGGCGTAGTAGCTCTCGCCGCAGATCGGCTGGCCGATCATCCTGGCCTGAATGGCCAGTTCGGTCGTGGTGGTGTCGTTGTAGACCCAGTCGGTCTGCGCGCACAGGTACCAGTACGTGCCGAGCCACACGTACGTCTCGATCTTGGCGCTGATGTACCCCGCCGGGCGTTCGAGCCCCCAGGCGCACGGGTAAGCGCCCGAGGGCGTCGCGAGGACGGTCGAGGCGTCGATGTCGACGCGCGCGTACCCGTTGCCGTCGCCGTGCGAGACCTCGGAGCGGTCGTAGACGCAGAGGTCGTTGCTGCGGTAGGTGAATGCCTCCTCATACACATAGTGCGCGGCCGCCGGGGACGCGCCGAACAGGACCAGGGCCAGGGTGCCCGCGGCGGCCGCCAGCAGCGACCGCAGGAGCGGGGTTCGTACCCGATTGCTCATCGGTCTTTCCTTTCCAGAGGGAGATCCGTCGCCCCCGATCCTCCTGCGACCGCAACCGCAGGCGCGGATTCCGAACGAAACCGAACGAGCGCGGCCGTCCGAACGGGAGCGACCCTCGCAGTTGCCTCCGGGGGCTATCATCCAGTCGTGCAACGGTCAACGGCCGAAGCCTCCGCAGCGCCTGCGGCGCAGTGGGACGCGGATGCCCGCGCGGTCCAGTCGCTCGACGACCTGGCCGCGTTCCTACGGCGGCTGCGGGCGGCCTCCGGCAACACGTCGTTCCGCCGCATCCATGCCGGAATCCGCGAATTCCACAGCGCTCACTCCATTCCCGACGGCGTGCCGTCGATCGCGACCATCCACGGCCACTTCCAGAACGGCCGGGTCCGCATGAACTCCGACACGGTCCTCGGCATCGCGCGGGCCCTCGGCCTCGACGCCGCCGGGCTCCGCTCGCTCGCGCAGGCATGCCACCGGGTCCTCGAACGAGCCAACCGCTCCGTCATCGTCACGACCCGCGCCGAGGTCCCCGACCCGACCGCGGCCTTCACCGGGCGCCGGGCCGAGCGCGACCGCATCGCCGCGCACGTCGCGACGGCCCGCCGCACCGGCGCCGCCGTCGTCGTCATCGAGGGCATGGCCGGGATCGGCAAGTCCGAACTCGCCTTCAGGGCCGCCCGCGACCTCACCGACGCCGGACTCGCCGGGGCCACGCGCCTCTTCGCCGATCTGCGCGGCTTCGACCCGGTCGAACCGCCCGCCGCCCCCGACGCCGTCGTCCGCGGCCTCCTCGCCCACCTCGGCACGCCGGGCCGCCGCATCGACGCGCTCAGCCCCGCCGCGCGGGTGACGCTGCTGCACCGCGAACTCGCGTCGAAGCAGGCGCTCCTCGTCCTCGACAACGCCGCCGACGCCGCGCAGCTCGAACCCCTCCTGCCGCGCAGCCCCGACTGCGCGGTCCTCGTGACCAGCCGCCGCCGGCTCACCGACCTGGAAGCGGCCGTCCGCATCCCGCTCGGCACCGTCACCGTCGGCGAAGCACTTGAGATGCTGCGCAGACACGACCCGTCCGGCCGACTCGACGCCGCCCCCGGCGACGCCGCGGCCCTGGTCGAGCTGTGCCGGCGCCTGCCGCTGGAACTCGCCGCGGCCGGCCGCCAACTGGAGGGCAAGCCCGACTGGCAGATCGGCGACCACGTCGAACGCCTGCGGCGCATCCCCGCCCACGAGCACAGCGGACCCGCGCTCGCGTTGTCCTACAACGGACTCCCCGAACCCGACAAGCGCCTGTTCCGCCTCCTGGCGATTCACCCCGGGCGGCGATTCACCGCCGAAGCCGCCGCCGCGCTCGCGGACGGCACGGTCGCCGAAGCGGCGTCGACGCTGGCCCGGCTGTACGACGAGAGCCTGCTGCTGCGGCGGGCCGCCGACGCCTACGAGTTCCACGATTCGGTGCGCGCCTTCGCATTGGACCGCGGCCACCGCGAGGACCCCGCCAGCACGCAGCACGCCGCGGTGGCGAACCTGCTGCGCCACTACCGGCTCCGTCTCGAATCCGCTGGCGACGCGGACACCGACTGGATCGGCGCCGACCGCGCGACGCTCCTCGCGTGCATGCACGTCACCGGCCACGACGCGGCCGCTGCCGCCCTCGCCGCGCCGCTCAACCGCGCCCTGCGGCTGCTCGGACACTACGATGCGGCGCGGATCTGCAACCGGCAGCTGCTGCGCATCGCCCACCGCACCGGCGAGCGCGCACGGGAGGCCGACGCCCGTTCAGGGCTCGCGGAGATCGACCGCCTGACGGGCCGGTTCCGGGCCGCCGGGGAAGGGTTCGACCGGGTGCTGCGCCTGCGCCGCGAACTGGGCGACCGCCTCGGCGAAGCCGACGCGCTGCGGGGCCTCGCCCAGACGGCGTCCAATGACGACTATCCGCTCGCGCGCCGACGGTACGATGCCGCACTGGCGATCCACCGGCGGCTCGGCAACCCGGTCGGCGAGGCCGAAGCGCTGTGGGGCCTCGCCGAGATCGCCATGTCGGTGGGCGACCTCGACACGGCCGCCGCCCACGCCGGGCAGGTCGCCTCGATCTGCGCGGGCATCGGCAACCGCGTCGGCGAGGCCTACGGGCTGCGGGCACTCGGCGACGTCGCCTCCCAGCGCGGCGACCTCGACGCGGCGGCGACGCGGTACCGGCAGTCGCTGCACCTGTGCCGGCAGGTCGGCAACCGCCGCGGCGCCGCCGGTGCCTTGCGGGGACTCGCCGGGGCGGCGCTGCGCGGCGGCGACGTCGACCGGGCCGAACGGCTGTACCGGCGCGCATTCGCCAGCTGCCGCCGCATCGGCGACGTCTCCGGGGAGGCGGACGCCCGCCGGGGCCTCGCCGAGACCGCCTTGGCCCGCGGCGATCTCCCCACTGCCGCAGCCGAATTCGCGCCCGCGCTGGCGATCTACCGGGACACCGCGGACCGGGTCGGTGAGGCGCACTGCCTCGCGGGGCTGGGCCGCGTCGCCTGGCGCGCGCGGCGTCGGGCGGCCGCGCGGAACCACTGGCTCCAAGCCCTGCAACTGGCTGAACGCGGCGGCCTGCCGCTGGCGGGCGAACTGCGCGAAGCGCTCGCGCAGGTCGGGTAGCGGCGGACCCGGTGGCGATGCCGACCGACATGGCGGGTCGGACGGCGAGGGACCGTCGTGCACCGCGAGGGGCATCGAACCGAGCCTGCCGCCGCTGCGCTATTCCTACTGAGTGAGTAGGATTGTGGGCGTGCTCGACTCGGACCTGCTGCTCGGCTTCGCGGCCGGTCTCGCGATCTCGGTCGTCACCGCCCCGGCCGGGGTCTCGGGCGCGGTCTTCCTTCTGCCGGTCCAGCTCAGCGTCCTGCACGTCCCCAACCCCGCCGTCACCCCGACCAACCTGCTGTACAACGTGATCGCCGGACCCGGCGCCCTCGCCCGCCACGCCCGGACCGGCGCCGTCCGGTCGCCCCTGGCGGGCCTGCTCGTGGCAGGCGCGCTCCCGGGCGTGGTCCTCGGTGCGATCGCCCGCGTCCACCTCGTCGCCGACGCCGACCTCTTCCGGCTTTGCGCGGCCGTCGTCCTCGGGCCCCTGGGCGCCTGGCTCCTTCTCCCGCGACGCACCCGCGAGCGGGTCCGGCCCTCGCTGCCCCGCAAGGCGATCGTCGCGTTCGCGTTCGCGGCGGGCCTGGTCGGCGGCGTCTACGGCATCGGCGGGGGCTCGCTGCTGAGCCCGGTCCTGGTGGGCGCCGGCCTGCCGATCGCCCTCGTCGCCCCGGCCGCGCTGCTGTCCACGTTCGCGACCTCGATCGCCGGATGCGTGGCCTTCGCGCTCATGAGCCTGTCGACCCCCGGCGAGATCGCCCCCGATTGGACGCTCGGGATCGCCTGCGGCCTAGGCGGCCTGACCGGCGGCTACCTCGGTGCCGCCTTCGCGCCGCGCCTGCCCGAGCGCCTTCTGCAGCACCTCCTGGGCGTGCTCGCCCTCGCCCTCGCCGTGCTCTATGCCGCCCAGGGACTCTCCTAGCCGCGGCGGCTCATCGCCGTGCTCAGGTCTGGTTGAGGCGAAGGTGCCTGGTGCTGAGGTTTCGGCGGCGGTCGGTGACGAGGATGGTCGCGAGCGCGCCGATGGCGAGCCAGACGGCGAGTTGGGTGATGCCGGTGGCGAGGCCGGAGCCGCCGAGGGCTGCCGCGCGCAGGGCGATGACCGCGCCGTGGGTGGGGATCCAGCCGACGAGCGCGTAGAGCGGTCCGGGGAGGGTGGAGACGATGCCGAGGGCGATCGTGAGGATGAGGACGGCGACGGAGGCGAGGCGTCCGGCCCGGCCGAAGATCGCCACGAGCGCCTGGTTGAGCGCGGTGAACGCGAACGCGGCGAGGAGCGCGACGGCGAGGAAGGTCAGGGCCCGCCCGATCCCGAGTCCCATGACGGGGACGGCGATCGCGGTGATCACGGCCGCGGCGAGCGCGGCGGCGGTGGCGCCGGGCAGTGCGGCCTGGAGGACGATCCGCCAGGTGGGTGCGCGGGAGGTGAGGATGTCCTCTGGCACGGCCGCCGTCACGAGGTAGACGGCGAGGGCCAGGGCCCACAGGGCGATCGCGGCGAACAGGGCGATGGAGAGCTCCCCGAAGCCGGTGCGGTCGATCGTCGCGGTGGTGGGGTCGGCGGCCACTGAGGAGAGGTGGGCGCGTTCGGATTCGGTGTAGGTGGGGATCTGGTCGCGGCCGTCGGCGAGGCCGGTCGCGAGCTCTTGGGCCCCGTCGTCGACGTCGGCGGTACCGGAGGCGACTTCGGCGGAGCCGTCGGAGAGCTGGTCGGCGCCGGTGGCGAGTTCCTGTGCGCCGTCGTCGGTCTGGGCGGCGCCGGTCGCGAGGTCGTTCGCGCGGTCGGCGGCGTCGGCGATGCCCGAGGTGAGGGCGGGCATCTGGTCGGCGAGCTGTTCGTTGCCGTCGGCGACCTGTCGGGCGCCGGCGGCGAGGGCGGCGACGGCGTCCCGGGTCTCGACCACTTTGGCGCGCACGGAGGCGACGGCGCCGTCGATCTCGCCCGCGTCCGCCGAGAAGTCGTCGGCGGCGTCCTGGAGGGCCGAGCAGAAGTCGGCGTCGCCGCCTTCGCTCGTGCAGTCGGCGGCGAGGTCCTGGAACTCGGCGGCGGCGTCCGCGGCGGAGGGCAGGGCGTCGATGGCGTCGATGATCTCGTTCGCGAGCGGGACGACCTCGGCGGCGAGCGCTTCGTTGCCTTGGGCGACCTGCTCGGCGCCGTCGGCGAGCCGCCGGGTGGCGGAGGGCAGGTCGGCGGCGGCGTCGTCGAGCTCGCCCAGGCCCGAGGCGAGGCCGGCGGCGCCGGTCTCAAGTTGGGCGGTGGCGTCGGCGAGGGTGTCGGCGCCGGTGGCGAGTTCGCCTGCGGCCGTGGAGAGTTCGGCCGCGCCGTCGGCGAGCCGGGAGGTGCCGTCGGCGAGTTCGGCCGCGCCGTCGGCCGCGTCGGCGAGCTGGTCGTGGACGGTGTTGAAGGAGACGTAGACGTTGTCGAGGTAGGTCTCGACGACCTGCCCGTCGAGGGTGCGCTGGGTGGCGAGGGCGACGTCCTCGGACAGCGCCGGGTCGGCCGCGCCCGCGGCGTTCGAGGTCTCGATGTCGAGGACGGCTCTCGCCGCGTCGGCCGGGTTCCCGGATGCCTCGGTGGCCGTGGCGGCCGAGGTGCCTTTCGCGGAGAAGTCCTTCGGGATGGTGACGACCGCGGTGTAGGTGCCGTCGGCGAGCCCGGAGGCGGCGTCGTCGGCGTCGGTGAGGACCCACGTGTATGCGGAGTCGTCCGCATCGGTGAGGTCGCCGGCGAGCTCGCGGCCGAGCGGGATCGTCTGGCCGTCGACGGTGACGGGGTCGTCGAGGTTGACGACGGCGGCGGTGGCGGTGCCGTGGTCGGCGTCGGGGTTCCACAGGGCCCAGGTGAGCAGGCCCATGGCGAGGACGGGGATGAGGATGAGCCCGGCCCAGGTGCGCCAGGTGAGCGGTCCGGAGGCCCCGGCGCGGGCGGAATTGTTGAACGGCTTGAACATCAGGCCACCTCGACGGTGTTGAGGGCGAGCGGCAGGGCGCTCGGTGGGAGCAGGTCGCGGATGCGGTCGGTGTCCTGGCACGCCAGGACGTAGGCGACGCTTTCGCCGTCGGGGGCGCGCCGGTCGGCGATGAGCGCGCGGAGGGCGTCGCGGGCGTCGGTGCGCAGGACGAGGTCGACGTCGTCGAGCAGGACCAGGCGCACGCCGTCCCCGATTGCGGTGCTGATGCGCGCGGCGGGGTCGGGGGTGTTGCGGCAGGCGACGATCTCGACCTCGCGGCGCAGGGCGCGGGCGTGCTGGGGGAGGACGCGGCCGAGGACTTTCAAGTCGCCCTTGATGGAAGGGACGCGTCCGGCGAGGGCCATCAGGAGCGCGGTCTTGCCGACCGCGCCGGCGCCGTCGACCACGAGCGTCCCTCCCCGCGGCAGCCGGATGTCGGTGCCGTCGAGGACGGCGCGGCCGCGGTCGTCCTCGATGCGGAGGTCGCGGGCGGCCACGGCGTCGTCGGCGCCGGGCTCGGGCCAGTCGGCGAGGCGCAGCTCGTGGACGAGCGCGTCGCCTTCGGCGTCGAACACCGGCAGCGCCCGGTCGAGTTTCGGCGGGAGTCCCCAGGCGCGGTGGCCCAGGAGCGCGAGGACGGCGGGGACGAGGGTCATGCGCACGAGGAACGCGTCGACGAACACGCCGACGGCGAGGCTGAACGCGATCGGTTTGATCGTCGCCGACCCGTCGGGCACGAACGCGGCGAAGACGCCGAACATGATGACCGCGGCGGCGGTGACCACACGCGAGGCCGAGACGAACCCGGTCTCGATGGCATGGTGCGGGTCGCCGTGGTGCACATAGTCTTCGCGGATGCGCGAGACGAGGAAGACCTCGTAGTCCATGGCGAGTCCGAACAGGACGCCCATGAGGATGATCGGCAGGAAGGAGATGACCGAGCCGACCCCGGCGACGTGCAGCGCGTCGGCGCCGTGGCCCTCGACGAACACGAACGAGGTGGCGCCGAACGCCGCGCCCACCGACAGCAGGTACCCGGCGGTGGCCTTGACGGGGACCCAGATCGAGCGGAACACCATGGCCAGCAGCACGAGCGAGAGGCCGACGACGAGGACGCCGAACGGGAGCAGTGCGGAGCCGAGCTGCGCGGAGACGTCGATGCCGACCGCGGTCAGGCCGGTGACCGCGGTCTGCGTCCCGTAGTGGTCGAGGAAGTAGCCTTCCTTGTCGCGCAGGGCCGCGACGAGGTCCTCGGTCTCGGCCGCGTCGGGGCCGGTCTCGGGGATCACCTGGATGATTCCGGTGTCGCCCTTCTGGTTCGGGGTCGCGAGGGGCACGGAGGCGACGCCGTCCATGCCGCGGATGTATTCGGCGAGGTCGTCGACGAGGCCGACCGGGTCGGTCGAGGTGATGATGTCGGCGGTGACGATGAGCGGCCCGTTGTAGCCGGGCCCGAAGTGGTCGGCGATGACGTCGTAGGTGACCTTCGCGTCGGTGCCCTCCGCGGCGTCCCCGTTGTCGGGCAGGGCGAGCCGCAGCTGCATCGCGGGGACCGCGGCGACGGCGAGACCGATCACGACCACCGCGATGGTGACGACCGGGGCCTTGGTGACGGTGCGGACCCACGCGAGCGCGATCTGCGGCTTCCGCCGGGCCCGCTTGCGCCGCTTGGGCCTGCGCGGCCGCATCCGCTCCCCGGCGACGGTCAGCAGCGCCGGGACCAGCGTGATCGCGACGGCCACGGCGATCGCGACCGCGACGGCCGCGGCGACGCCCATCGTCGTCAGGAACGGGATGCCCGCGACGAACAGGCCCAGCAGCGCGATGACGACGGTCAGGCCCGCGAAGATGACGGCCGATCCGGCGGTGGCCGTGGCGCGGGCGACCGACTCCTCGACCTCCAGGCCCTCGCCGAGCTGGTCGCGGTGGCGCGAGAGCAGGAACAGGGCGTAGTCGATGCCGACGGCCAGGCCGATCATGACCGCGAGCATCGGCGCGGTCGAGGAGATCGGGACGAGGACCGTGGCGAGCAGGACGAGGCCCACGGCGATGCCGACGCCGAGGACGGCCGTCAGCAGCGGCATGAGCGCGGCCAGGATCGACCGGAACATGAGCAGCAGCACCACCAGCGCGACGACGAGGCCGATGCCTTCTGTCGGGCTGAGGTGCGGGATGTTGTCGGCGAACGCGTCGCCGCCGGTGTAGACCACGGCGTCCTCGCCGACGGCCGCGGCGAGGTCGTTCGCGATCGCGGTGAGGTCGTCCTTGGTGGCGTCGGTGACGTCAGCCTGGTCGACGGTGAGGAGCACTGCGACGACCGCGGCTTCGCCGTCCTCGGCGACCGCGCCGGAGACGTCGGAGCCGAACGGGTCCGAGACCGCGGCGACCTGGTCGAGCTTCCCGATGCGGTCGACGGCGTCGGCGGTGGCCGCCTCAGCGGCGTCGGTGCGCACCGACTCCCCGTCCGGGACGGTGAGGACGAGGCTCGCCGAGGTGCCGCTGAACTCGGGGAAGACGCGGCCGAGGTAGTCGAGGGCGTCCTGCGACTCCGACCCGGGGATCGCGAACGTGTCGTCGGTGCCCTGGTTGAACAGGGCGGCCGACCCGCCCGCGACGACGAGCGCGCCGACCCAGAGGGCGATCACGAGCCAGCGAGCGCGGGCGCAGGCGCGTCCGAGCCTATAGAGCACCGAGGACATGCCCACCCCCCATTTCGGACTCAACGGTCATCGTAGAGGCGACCGGGGCGAAAGATCCTGACTTGTTCGTCAATCCAGGCGGGTTCATCACGGGCTCCACAACTTGTTCTGACGAAATCTTCATTCATGAGGTTAGGATCAGACAAGATGTTGTGACGATTTCCTCAGCATTGAACGAGCCGCTAGGATGTTCGGGTCCATGCGAAGGAGGAGCCGTGAGCGAAGTGAACCGCCTGGAGCGGCGCAAGGCGCGGACGCGTGCCGCGCTGCTGGGCGCCGCCCGCACCTTCATCGCCGAGGGCCGGACCAATGCGCCGATCCTGGAGATCACGCAGGCCGCGGATGTCGGCATGGGCTCGTTCTACAACCACTTCGCGAGCAAGGACGAACTGTTCCAGGCCGCGGTCGAGGACGCGCTGACCGTCTTCGGGGAGGCGCTGGACCGGCTCAGCGGCGGACTGGACGACCCGGCCGCGGCCTTCGCGCAGAGCTTCCGGCTCACCGGCCGCCTGCACCGGCGCCACCCCGAACTGAGCAAGGTCCTGCTGCACCACGGGCTCTCGCTGACCGGGCCGATCAAGGGCCTCGCGCCGCGGGCGCGGGAGGCGATCGGGCGCGGGATCGACGAGGGGCGCTTCACCGTCGCCGACCCCGAACTGGCCCTCGTGGTCACGGCAGGGGCCGCGTTGTCGCTCGCGCAGCTCCTGCACGACCGTCCCGAACGCGACGACGCGGCCGCAGCGGATCAGGTGGCCGAGGACCTGCTGCGGATGCTCGGCGTCCCCGCCCGTGAGGCGAAGGAGCTGGCGCGCCTGCCGCTGCCCTCCCTCGACGCGTTCGACCTTGCGCAGAGCCGGGAGTTAGATACCGAGGAGCCGCCTCGTAGGCCGGGGCCACTGCGGTGGAGGTGAGGGGCGTCCTCGCCGCAGACAGGAGCAGCGGGTGCTTATTCAACTGATGGGTTGACAATGACCGACCCCCGGTCTACCGTTGTATTCAACCAATGAGTTGAGGACAATCCGTGGGTGACAGTACGCAGCAGCTCGACCGGGCCTTCGCGGCGCTCGCCGATCCGACCCGCCGCGGCATCGTCGCCCGGCTGTCGGTCTCGGACGCGACCGTGGGGGAGCTCGCCGAGCCGTACGACGTGAGCTTCCAGGCGATCTCCAAGCATGTGAAAGTGCTCGAAGAAGCCGGCCTGGTGACCCGCAGCAAGGACGCCCAGCGCCGGCCCGTCCACCTGAACAGGGAGGCATTCGACCCGATGACGGAGTGGATCGAGCGCTATCGCCGCGAAGCAGAGGAACGCTACCGCCGCCTCGACGCCCTCCTGGCCCGCACGGCCCAGGACGACGGGGACCGGCGACCAGCCGAGGAGCAGGAATCATGACCGAGCACGAAACCGAGATCAAGGCGGACGCCGAAGTCCCCACGATCGAGATCATCCGCGAGTTCGACGCGACGCCGGAACGCGTCTTCCAGGCCCACGTCGACCCCGACCTCTACGCCCAGTGGACCGGGCCCCGCGAGTCGAACACGAAGATCACCCGCTGGGACGCCCGCACGGGCGGCGAGTGGGCGTTCGGCGGCGAGAGCGGAGGCGAGGCGCACGCCTTCTTCGGCAGCTTCCACGAGGTCCGCCCGAACGAGCGGATCGTCTGGACGTTCACCTACGAAGGCGAACCCGACAGCGTCTTCCTTGAGACGATGACCTTCGAGCCGATCGAAGGCGGTCGCACGCGGTTGCGGGTGCTGAGCGTGACGCAGGACTTCGCGACCCGCGACGGCATGCTCGCGAGCGGCATGGACGTCGGCGTCAACGAGGGCTTCGAGAAACTCGATGAGCTCCTGGCGAAGGAAGCGGCGTAGACCGATGGCGCAGCACGGAACCGGCGCACCCGACGGCCCCGCCGGGCGGCACGCCCGCGACGCCGCCCGCATCACCGCACTCGTGGAAGGCGCGAGCGCCGACGACTGGTCGCGACCCAGCCCGGTCCCCGAGTGGACGGCCCTGGACGTCGTGAAGCACCTGGTCGAATGGCCGCGCGACTTCCTCAAAGGGGCGGGGATCGACCTGGAGCCCTTGGACGTCGACGCCGACCCGCCCGCCGCCTGGAAGCGCCACGTCGCCGACATCCAATCGATCCTCGACGACCCCGCCGGGCGGGTGCTCAGCAACCCGAACACCGGCGACAAGCCCGTCGACGAGGCGATCGACCAGTTCTACACGGCCGACATCTGGGCGCACTCCTGGGACCTCGCCAAAGCGCTCGGCCGCGAACCCGACCTGGGCGAGGAGCGCTGCCGTGCCGCATTGGAAGGCATGAAGCCGATCGAGCAGCTGCTCCGCGACAGCGGCCAGTTCGGCCCGGCCGTGCCCGTCCCCGACGACGCCTCCCCGCAGGACAAGCTGGTGGCGTTCATCGGCCGCGACCCGGCGTGGCGGCCCGAAGGCTGAACGGCGCCGGAATACTGGTTCGATGTGGACGTCTGTTGGGTCCCACTGCGACGCAGTGGGACCCAACAGACGTGTCGCTCAGTCCGTAAGCACCGCTGAGTGACCCGTCGGGTCACAGGTAGGGGCTCTGGGTGAGCAGGTGGCTCCGGTAGCCTTCGCCGACGCCGGGCTCCGGAGTGCCGGACCAGTCCTTGATGAGGACCGCGCCGCTGGTGCAGCCCCACGGGTTCCAGGTCCACGCCAGGTAGCCCATGCCGTTCGCGTCGGCCCAGTCCACCAGGGTCTGCATGTAGTCGAACCCGCAGTCGTCCTGGCCGAACTCACCGAGCACCACGGGCACCTCCTGCATCAGCGGGGCGATCTCCTCGTCCCAGCAGGACTCGGTCACGCACCGGTTGAAGCTGTACGAATGCCAGGACGCGGCGATGTTGTCCAGCGGGTCGTTCGGCATGTAGGCCAGCCATTCCCGCATGTCGTTGGTCCATTCGAGACCGCTGACCATGAGGATGTTCGTGGCGCCGGTGCCGCGGACCGCGTCGACGAGGTCCTGCATGCCGGCCACCTCGTAGCCGATGCCGGCGCAGGTGCCGCCGTCGCGCAGGCACTGCCAGCCCAGCGTCTTGTCCCAGTCGCTGGCCATGTCCGGGTACGGCTCGTTGAACAGGTCGAAGACGACGGCGTCGTTGCCCTTGAAGGTCTCGGCGACGCCGGCCCAGAACTGCGGGGCGTACTGCACGTCGGGCATCGGCTTCTGGCAGGTGGCGTGCTCATCGGTGCAGTGCCAGTCCGGTCCCGTGGTGTAGGCGCCCCAGGTCCAGTGCAGGTCGAGGATGACGTTGAGGCCGTTGGCGACCAGGAGGTCGACGTAGTCCTTGACGCCTTCCTGGTAGGCCGCGCCGCTGGGGGAGCCGTTGAGTCCGAGCCAGCATTCCTCGTTGAGCGGGAGGCGCACGGCGTGGATGTTCCAGTCCTTCATGGCGTCGACGGACGCCTGGTCGACCGGGCCGGAGTCGAACAGGCCCTTGCCCTGCACGCACGCGAACTCGGCCGAGGACCGGTCCACGCCCAGCAGCCGGTACGGCTCGCCGTCCTCGGTGACGATCTGGTTGCCGGCGACGCTGAGCTGCGGAGCCGGACCGTCCGGCGGGGTGGTGGTCGGGTCTTCGCTGGGGGTGGTGGTCGGACCCCCGGTGGGAGTCGTCGAGCCGGTGCAGGGCGTGCCGTTGAGCGCGAAGGACGCCGGTACCGGGTTGGCGTCGCCCCATGCGCCGACGAATCCGATCGAGGTGGAGGCGTCGGTGGCCAGCGACCCGTTCCAGCCCATGCTGGCGGCGGAGACGCCGGCGCCGGATTGGCTCCAGACGGCGCTCCAGCCCTGGGTGACCCGCTGGTCGGCGTTCGGGAAGTCGAAGGTCAATGTCCAGTCGGACGTCGCCTCGCCGAGGTTGGTGACGTCCAGGTCGGCGCGGAACCCGCCCGGCCACTCGCTCTGCACGGTATAGGTGACCGCGCAGCCCGAGGCGGCCGCCGATGCGGGAAGGGTCGCCGTTGCCAGGCCGCCCAGTACGAGCGCGCCGACGGCGCCTGCGACCAGCAGTGTCTGACGATGTCGCATCTCAGCTCCTTTCGTGAGGGATGAATGGGAGCGCTTCCGTTCTCACCTTAGTTAGGCGTCCGAAGAAAGTCAAGAAGTGACATAGATCTATGCTTGGTGGGCATCGAGCAGCCCATCGGACGGAACGGGAAGCAGACGAGTAAGCAAGGCGCCCTAACGGGTACAGCGAAGGAGGCATACGTGGCGCTCGGCCCGACGTGGACGAACAGATCGAGGACCAGGGGCTTGATCCTGGACGCCATCCGCGCGGCCCGCACGGTCAGCCGGGTGGAGCTTGCGTCGGCGACGGGTCTCACCGGCGCCACGATCTCCGAGCTCGTGCGCGAGCTCATCGATGACGGACTGGTCGTCGAGGCCGGCCGAGGCGCGCCGACCGGCGGCAAGCCGCGCACGCTGGTGCGGCTCGATCCCCGGGCCCGCTACAGCGTTGGAATCCTGATGGAGCGCAACGCCTGCGTCATCGTCGTCGTCGACCTGGCCGGTCGCCCGGCGGCCCGAACCTCGTTCCAGGGTGTGGCGTCGATGCCGCCGGACCGGGCGCTGCCGATGATCGCCTCGCATGTGGACGACCTGCTGGCCGCGGCCGCCGTCGACCGCGACCGGGTGCTGGGGGTCGGGCTGGTCAGCTACGGGCCGCAGGACCGCCGCGCGGGGGTGCTGCTGAGCCCGCAGCCCTCCGAGCCATGGCTCGAATACCCGGTCGCGGAGCGGCTCGCGCAGCGCCTCGGCCTGCCCGTGCTGCTCGACAACGACGCCGCGGCCGCCGCGATCGGCGAGTACTGGATGGGCGCGGTCGACCGACGAAGCACCTACGGCTGCATCTACATGGCCAGCGGGATCGGCGGCGGGATCGTGGTCGCCGGCGAGGTGTACCGCGGCAGCTCCTCCAACAGCGTCGAACTCGGCCACATGTCGATCGATGTCAACGGCGACCAGTGCCCGTGCGGCAACGTCGGCTGCCTGGAGAACTACGCCGGCCCGTCGGCCCTGGTCCGGCAGGCCGCGGCCACGCCCGGGCTGGCCGAGCGTCTGATGCCCGACCCCGACACCGCCGACTTCCTCACCGAGTTCGCGCGGATCGCGGCGGCGGCCGACGCCGGCGATCCGGACGCCCGCCGCCTCATCGAGCGGTCGGCCCGCTACCTCGGCGCCGCCGCCGTCACCATGACCATCCTGTTCGATGTGGACGCGATAGTCCTGGCCGGTCCGAGCTTCGCGGTGGCGGGCGCTGCGTACCAGACCGTGATCCAGGAGGAAGTGGACCGCCGCACCGCCCCCTGGCGGACGCACCCGGTGCGGGTGATGCCGTCCGTCAACGGACCCGACGCAGCGGCGATCGGCGCAGCGGCCCTCGTGCTGCAGAGCGAGCTGACCCATGGCCGCGCTCGACGCGACGGTTTAACGCCAGGTGCGCCAACAAACTTCGGTCGAGCCGTTGACTATACATCGAGACTTCTCTATAGTTCGAATCGCTGGAAAATCATCAGATGTTTCGGAGTCGAGTTGCGACATGTGAGCGATAACAAGCCACGTCACAACCGACGAACCTCAACTAAGGAGGCCACTATGGCCTGGATGGAAACCCCCAAGAGCCGCAGGCGAATGCTCATCGGCGGAGCCGGCGTGCTCGCCGGGGCCGCCGCCGCGACCGTCCTCAACCCCTTCGGTGGCCCGGCTGCGGCCGCCACAGTCGACACCTCCGCCTGGTACGTGCTGGTGAACCGCGGCAGCGGCAAGGTCCTGGACGTCAGCGGTGCGTCCACCGCCGACGGGGCCCTGCTGCAACAGTGGACCCGCACGAGCTCCAACAACCAGCAGTTCCAGTTCGTGGACGCCGGCGGCGGCTACTACCGGATCAGGGCGCGGCACTCGGGCAAGGTGCTCGACGTCTCCGGCTGGTCGACCGCCGACGGCGCCGCCATCCACCAGTGGACCGACCACGGCGGCGCCAACCAGCAGTTCCGCCTGGCCGACTCCGCCGGCGGCTACGTGCGCCTGATCAACCGCAACAGCAGCAAGGCGGTCGAGGTCCAGGGCGCGGCGACCAACGACGGCGCGGCCGTCGTGCAGTACACCGACTGGGGCGGCGCCAACCAGCAGTGGCAGCTCGCCCTCGTCGACGGCGGCAGCGGCGCCTGCGCCCTTCCGTCGACGTACCGCTGGACGTCGACGGGCCCGCTCGCGGAACCGAGGAACGGCTCGGTCTGCCTCAAGGACTTCTCCGCCGTCCGCTACAACGGCAAGTACCTCGTCTACGCGACGACGCACGACACGGGAACCAGCTGGGGCTCGATGGCCTTCACCCCCTTCACGAACTGGTCCGACATGGCCACGACCGGCCAGAACCAGATGCCGTTCGGCGCCGTCGCGCCGACGCTCTTCTTCCACGCCCCGAAGAACATCTGGGTGCTCGCGTACCAGTGGGGCTGGCCGTACACCTTCTCCTACCGCACGTCGAGCGACCCCGCCAACGTCAACGCCTGGGGCGCGCACCAGGAGCTCTTCACGGGAACCCTGCCCTCCGGGGCCCCCATCGACCAGACGATCATCGCCGACGACAGGAACATCTACCTGTTCTTCGCCGACGACGCCGGCAGCATCTACCGGGCCAGCATGCCGATCGGGAACTTCCCGGGCAGCTTCGGCTCGAACTACACGAAGATCATGAGCGACACGGCCAAGAACCTGTTCGAGGCGGTCGAGGTCTACAAGGTCCAGGGCCAGAACCAGTACCTCATGATCGTCGAGGCGAGGGGCGCCAACGAGCACCGCTTCTTCCGCTCGTTCACAGCCACCAGCCTGGACGGCACGTGGACCCCGCAGGCCGCCACCGAGAGCAACCCCTTCGCTGGCAAGGCCAACAGCGGCGCCACGTGGACCAACGACATCAGCCACGGCGACCTGGTGCGCACCAACCCCGACCAGACCAAGACCATCGACCCGTGCAACCTGCAATTCCTCTACCAGGGACGCGACCCGAGATCTGACGGCACCGACTACGGCCTCCTGCCGTACCGGCCGGGCGTGCTGACCTTGCAGCGCTAGCGGCACGACCGTCTCGGGTGCTCCCGAGACGGCGGGCGGGCTCGGTGCGAGACTGAGTCCGCCCGGCACCGCTGGCGGAGCGCCTGCCTCTGTTAGCGGGGGGGGGGCGTCGTCCGCCTGACGCGGGCTTCCGGACGCTCCGCCGGCCCGCAGCGGCCGACGGAGACCACTGACGGCATCTGCCAGAAGGACAACGTTGAACAAGCGAAGAAGACTCCTCGTCGCCGGGGGCGCATTGGCCGCCGCTGGCGGCTTCGCCGCGATCGCACCGTTCGCCGCCGCTGACACCTTGCCGACCGACGCCGACACCGGCGCCGCTCGGGAATTCGGATACCCCGTCTACACCCGAACCGAGATCGACGCCTGGTCGACGTCGTCGCCGCAGTACGGCCGACTCGCAGGATCCTGGGGCGGCAACGTGAACCGCTCGGTGAGCTTCGATTTCGGCGCCCAGATCAGCAGCACCGAGCGCGACAGGCTCCGAGACGAGTCCGCGTACGTGAAAGTCCAGGCTGTGCTCTGGGCGGCCGACGGCAACGCGGCGCGGCGCAGCAAAGTGGTGGGCCTGCTCGATCAACTGCGTGCGGCCACCTCATGGCAGACCGACACCGCAGAGCAGTACCGCCTGGTCGCGGGCTGGGCGTGCACGAACCTGGCGCAGGCCGCCGCCATCGTCGGCTACCACGACAGCCGGTTCGAGCAGTTCCTCACCACCGTGTGCTATCCGCTCCTGGACTGGTCCAACGGCGCGAACTGGCACGGCAGCTTCGCCGACTCCCGTCTCGCCATCGCCGCGTACACCGGGGACACCGCACTCTGGGAGGACGCGACCGCGTACTTCAACCAACGCATCGCCCAATCGGTCTACCACTCCGAGTACGACGGCGACACTGTGGCGCCGCTGCTCGGCGCAGACGGCGCTCCGAACATCGGGCTGACGCGGATCCACTGGCGCACCGGCACGCTCAACGCCGACCTGACACCGGTGGAGCCGTCGCTGTTCCCGGACGGCGTGAACGCCGAACGCCGCCGCGACCTCGCCCACGTGAGCATGGGCCTGGGCGCGTTCGTCCACGGTGCCAGGACCATCCGGGCCCAGGGCGACGAGCTCGCGCCCCACGCCTACGACCGGCTGCACGCGGCGTACGTTCACCACGCCGAGCGGGTGCTCACGTATCTGGAGACGGGCGCGATCCCCGACCCGCAGGTCACCGACGGCGACGGCGGCAGCGCCCTCAAGATGGCGTGGTTCCCCGCCCGCGCCTTCTTCGGCGCCGACACGCCCGCCGATGTCCTTGCACTGTGCGAGCACGGCCAGGTGACGGGCAGCTCGCCGGTCGGCGGCAACCACCTGGTCGCCGAAGCGTTCGCCGACGGCGCCTGAGCCGCCCCGACCTCGCCGGGGCGCACACGGCGCCTGCCCACGGCGGCGGAGCCGCTGACGGCCCGCCGTCAGAGCGCGATGCCGTCGACGCCGTTCGGGTTCGGGATCACCCGGCTCGACTCGGCGGGGTCGGTGCTGGCGACCAGGGCCGCGCATTCCTCGAAGGCGGTGATCAGTTCGCCTGCGAGCTTCTCCCGGTCGGCTTTGACGACTTCGGCGACTTGCGCGAGGGCGGCGAGCATCTGCTCGCGCAGCTCGTCCGGGTCTGGGGAGTCCATGGTCGGCTCGTCGGTCTGCTCAAGCGGGAGCTCGGTGAGGATCGTCTTGATCGTGCTGCCGACCCAGCCGACGGTGGACATCACGGCCGGGCCGCCGGGGGCGCTCACGATGACGCCGATGAACGTGAGCCAGCCGATGATCGGCTCGATATTCAGGTTCGGGCCCGCGGGGCCGTTGTCGATCGCGGTGGCGGTGGCCCGGATCAGGCCGTCGAGGTGGTGGCGGACCTTCATGAGTATCAGCGAGTCGAGTTTCGCGGCGTTCGCCAGCGCGTTCGCCATGGCCTGGTGCGCCTGCGTCGACCTGGTGAGGTGGTCGGAGTAGCGTTCGCGGATCGCCGCACCGGCCTCGCCGTGCCAGCTTTCGAGCCGCTCCTGGACGATCGTCAGCTTGGCGTCGGTCATGGCGCCGCCGTACGAGGTCGCCAGGGCCAGGAGGTCCGCGACCATCGCGTCGAGGTCGCCCTCGACCTTGTCGACGAGGTTGTCGACGCCCATGAGCAGATCGATGACGAAGTTGGTGGCGAGCGGCCAGCACATGCTCCGCAGCTCCTCGTCCTCGGCCGCAGTCATGTGCGTGTCGAAGTCGAAGATCCAAGTGTCGCTTGGATTCTGGATGCTGCTGCCTGCGGGGTACCGCTCGTTGAAGAACGCGTCGTACCGGGACCGGATGTACAGCATCTGGAGCGGCTCGCCGAACGTCGCGATCATCTCCTTGAGCTCGTCCTTCGTCGGCGGCTCGTCGTCCATCATGCTCTGGAACGTGGCGAACTTCGGCATGTCAGCGCCCTCCGCGCTCGTCGAGGGGCTCGCGGTCGCCGCCCCGGTCGTTCAGGCGCTCCCGCTCGTACCAGGGCCGGTCGGTCTCCAGCTTGTAGTCCTGGTGATCAGTCGGCGGGCGGGGATCGCCCGAGAGCGCGTCCTCGTACCCCGATCCGCCTTCGGCCCTGTCGAAGTTGCTGAAGCGGTAGCCGCTGTCGTATTCGTACTCGCCCGCGTCGGCTTCGCCGAACGCCTTCGCGGTGGCACCGGTGAGGTCCTCGCCGGCGATCTGGAAGTCGTTCGCGCCGGCGGTGTCGGCGTCCCGGTAGGCGTAGCCCGCCTCGGCGACGCTCGCCGCGACGGCGCGGTGGCTGTCGGCCGTCTGCTCGGTGACCGCGTACAGGAACCGGTGGCAGCGGATGACGGCCTCGCCGAGAGCGTTGCCCGCCGGGGAATCGCTCATGTACGGGTAGAGGCCGTACCCGGCCGCGTTGCCGATCGCGCCGAGCCGACTGGCCAGCTCGTCGTAGAAGTCGGCCGCGTAGGGCAGCGTTATCTCCCCGACGTCGATGAGGTCGTCGGGGTCTGCTTCGAGGCCGGTCATCGGTATGCCGTTCTGTCGCTGCGGAAGAAGCCGAGAGGAGCGCGTTCAAACTAAGTCGCGGAGCCGCCGATGAAAAGGCGGTCATGCGGCAGTTCACCGGCGGGATCTGCGAGCACTCCGTCCCCGGTCGCACGGATGGGTGAATCCCGCGCATGCGAATCCGCAGGTCCGAACCGCCGGAGTACGTCGAAATGCCTGAGGGGCAGCGAAATCGGGGCCGCCCGCACCCCCGTGTTGCGGCGCGGCGCGGCGGCGGCGGATCGGTACGCTCCGGATGCCGTTCATTACCCGCCGAAGGCCGCCAGCGCGCCGAGTTCGGCTATCAAGGAGCCATTGTGGATACCGGGTCGCTCGTCGCCGGGCGCTACCGCCTCGACCTCCCCATCGCAGCCGGAGGCATGGGGGAAGTGTGGCGAGGCTACGACCTCCTGCTCGAACGACCGGTGGCGGTCAAACTGCTCCACCGGGCCCACCGGCAGTCCCGCGAGGCGCGCGACCGGTTCGCCCGCGAAGCCAAGACGCTCGCCGGCCTCCGCGGTCCCGGCCTCGTCGAGGTGTACGACTACGGCGAGGACCCCTATCGCCGGACCGTGCGCTTCATCGTCATGGAACTCGTCGACGGCACCTCGCTGGCGACCCTCATCGAGGAGCGGGGGATGCTCACCGTCGAGGAGACCCTCCGGTTCGTCGGCGCGACCGCCGAAACGCTCGCGCTCGCGCACCGCAACGGCGTCGTGCACCGGGACATCAAGCCGGGCAACCTCCTCGTGGAGTCCGACGGGCGCCTGAGGGTCGTCGACTTCGGCATCTCGCTGGCCGAGGGCGACGACCGGCTCACGCTGGTCGGCGACATCATGGGCACTCCCTCCTACATCGCGCCCGAACAGCTCAGCGGCGGGCGCGTCAGCGGAGCCGCCGACATCTACTCCCTCGGCGTGGTCGCCTACGAATGCCTCAGCGGGCGGCGCCCTTTCATCGCCGCCGACCCGCGCGGCGTCGCCCACCAGCACCTGCACCGCCGACCGCCGCCGCTCCCGGAATCCCTGCCCCCCGCCGTGACCGCGCTCGTGATGCGCTGCCTGGAGAAGGAGCCCGACGCGCGCTGGCCCAGCGCGGAGGCGCTCGCGGCCGCATGCCGCGCCGCCGCCGATGCGGCCCCCGTCCCGGGCGGCACCGGGCTTTCCAGCGCGCCGACGGTCCGCCTGCGCCGACCACTCCCTTGGCTCGCTGCCGTCGCGCTGACTCCGGTCCTCGTGCTCGCCGCGGTCCTGGCGATGTGGCACCCGTGGACGCCGGTCCGGGCCGACACCGAGCTCGAAGCCGATGCCGCGACCGCGGAAAGCCCCTCGGCGCCGGTGACCGCAGGCGCCACCCTCGACGCGGTCTCCGGGGCGCCGTCCGCCGAATCCTCCGAACTCGCGGAAGCGACGACGGCGCCCGCAGCGGACGAAGGCCTACCGGACCCCGCCGACCCGGCCGAGACCACCGCGGCGCTCGCAGCGGCGCTGCCCGACGTCGTCGGGATGGACGCGGCCGAAGCCCGGGCCCACCTCGGCTCGCTCGGCTGGACCGACGTCCGCATCGTCCCCACGCTCCTGTTCGACGGGCCCGCCCCCGAAGCCTGCGAGATCGTCTCGCAGCAGCCGAAACCGGACACCGCCGTCGGCTACGGCGACCCCGTGAAGATCGCCTACTGGGGACTGCACGACTGCCCCTGACGACGCAACGGAAGCCCTCGGCCGCCGGGCGGCCCGGCGACCTGCTTGAACGGGCGGTGAACCGCACGTTGCCGGACGGGGAAGGAACGGCCGGGGCTCCCACGGAACTCCGAGGCGCGCATGACGGGCCCGCGATCTGTCCGCCTTAACTTCGCCCGCATGCGAACGCAACATTCCAAGCGCCGCGCGAAGGCGATAGGCGCGGGCGCCGTCGCGGTGGCCGCCGCAGCGGGCGCGACGGCGTACGTCCTGATGGGCGGCGACGCTCCCGACCCCGCCGACGCGATGGCCGTCGATCGCCCTGACGCGGTGGCCCTGGCCGCGCCCGGCACCGTCGCGCCCGCGCGGTCCTGGTCGCTGTCCTTCAGCGACGACGCCCGGATCACCGAGGTGGACGTGGCCGCGGGCGACGTGGTCAAGGAAGGCGACGTGCTCGCCGTCGCCGACGACGGCGACGCCGCCGAGGCCGTCGCCGAAGCCGAGGACGCCCTCGACGAGGCGCAGGAGTCCCTCGACGACGCCGAGGACCTCTCGGCGACCTGCGAGGACGAGGAGGACGCGGCCGAGTCCGCGGCCGCCGCCCCTGCTGGAGACCCCGCCGGGGCCCCCGCTCAGAGCGGGACCTCGACGGCCACGACCGCGTGCACCGGCTCCGATCCGATCCTCACCGCGCAGCAGTCGCTCAACGAGGCCGAGCAGCAGCTGGAGGAGGCCGAAGCCGCCCTCGCCGGCATGACCATCACCGCGCCCGCCGACGGCACCGTCCTCTCCATCGCCGCCAGTGACGGCACCGAGGTCGCGGCGGGCACGACCCTCATCGAGTTCGGCCAGCTCTCCACCGTCGTGGTCGACACCGCGGTTTCCGAGGCCGACGCCACCGGGCTCACGGTCGGACAGGCCGTCACCGTCGAATTCGACGACACCGCCGCCGAAGCCGAGATCGCCACGATCGCGTTGACGCCGACCGCCGACGGCGATCTCGTCACCTACGCCGTCACCGTCACCGTCGCCGACCCGCCCGAGAACGTCCTCTCGGGATCCAGCGTGGTCGTCACCCTCGCCTGAACCGCGGGGCGCCGCCGCGCGCTCCAGCGCACCTCATCCCCGCGGACGTTCCGCACCGGGCATCATCGAAAGGATTCGCTCCCATGCGAACACCAACACCTGTCGTCCTCGTCAACGGGGGCCTCGCGCTCGCCTTGGCCGTGGGCGGCGGGGCCACCTACCTCCTGCTGCGCGGCACCGACCTCGCACTTCTCCCAGCGGCCGAAGCAGCGGAGGAAGACGTGGCCGCCTCGACGACCGCGACAGCGGAGGTCGGCTCGCTGACCCGAACGGTCGCCGCGGACGGCACGGTCACCGCCGCCTCCACGGTCACCGCCGAGTTCGCGAACTCGGGCACCGTCACCGACATAGCGGTGCAGGTCGGCGACGTGGTCGAAGCGGGCCAGCAGCTCGCCACCATCGACAGCGCCGACGCCGAGCGCGACCTTGAGACGGCCGAGGAGAACCTCGACGCCGCCGAGGACAGCCTCGACCGCGCCGAGACCGACAGCGAGATCGAGCAGGCCGAGCAGGCCGTCGACGACGCGGAGGACGCGGTCGAGGAAGCCGAGCGGGCCGTCGACGACACCGTCCTGACCGCCCCGGGAGGCGGCACCGTGATCGCCGTCAACGGGACCGTCGGCGGATCGTCGGGAGCCGCCGCCGGCAGCGGATCCGACGGCACCGGCATGACCGGCGACGACTCGGGGTCGACGGCCTCGGAAGGCTTCATCGAGATCGCGGACCTGTCGGACCTGACGGTGACCGCGTCGGTCGCCGAGGGCGACGCCACCGACGTCGCCGTCGGCCAGGCCGCCCAGACCACATGGAACGCCCTCGACGCCTCGATCGGCGGCGAACTGCTCGCCATCTCGCCGACCTCGACCGCGGACGGCTCGGTCGCCGCCTACGACGTGACGGTGAGCCTCGCCGAACTCCCCGAAGGCGTGCGACTGGGGCAGACCGTGTCCGTCTCGATCACCGTCGAAGAGGCGCAGGACGTGCTGTACGTGCCGACCGCGGCCGTCGAAGGCAGCGGCGACGCCGCCACCGTCACGCTCATCGGCGACGACGGCACCCGCACCGAGACCTCCGTGGTCCTCGGCGTCGAAGGCGACAGCGGCGTCGAGATCGTCTCCGGCCTGGCCGAAGGCGACACGGTGGCGGTGACGGTCGACGAGAGCGACACCGGCACCGGCGAGTTCACCTTCCCCGGCGGGGGCGGCACGCCCGAGGGCGGCTTCCCCGCAGGCGGCAGCGGCGGTGGCGGCGGCTTCCCCGCCGGCGGCCTCCCCGGAGGCAGCTGATGCCGCCCGCCACCAGACCCGTCATCGACATCCGCGCGCTCGTCAAGCGCTACGGCCACGGCGACACCGAGGTGCACGCCCTGCGCGGCGTCTCGCTCACCGTCGAACGCGGCGAATACGTCGCCGTCATGGGGGCGTCGGGATCCGGCAAGTCCACGCTCATGCACATCCTCGGGCTCCTCGACGCGCCCACGAGCGGGACCTACCGCCTCGACGGCACCGACGTGAACGGCCTCGACGAGGGCGCGCTCGGCCTGGTCCGCAACCGCCGCATCGGGTTCGTGTTCCAGTCGTTCAACCTCATACCCCGCACCACCGCCTACGCCAACGTGGAGCTCCCGCTCACCTACGCCGGGGTCAAAGCGCCCGAGCGGCGCCGCCGCACCGCGGCGGCCCTCGCGCAGGTCGGCCTCTCCGACCGGGCGGACCACCTGCCCAACCAGCTCTCGGGCGGCCAGCAGCAGCGCGTCGCCGTGGCCCGCGCCCTGGTCACCTCGCCCGCGCTCCTGCTCGCCGACGAGCCGACCGGCAACCTCGACAGCCGCTCCACCTCCGACGTCCTCGACCTGTTCGACCGCCTGAGCGACCTCGGCCGCACCATCGTGCTCATCACGCACGAGGACGACGTCGCGGCCAGGGCGAGCCGCGTCATCCGACTGCGGGACGGCGAGATCCTCTCCGACACCAAGACCGGCCCGGAGGTGACCCGTGGGGCTGCGTGAACTGCTGCGGTTCGCCGCCGCCGGCGTGATCGCGAACAAGCTGCGCTCCTCACTGACGGTCCTCGGCGTCCTCATCGGCGTCGCCTCGGTGATCCTCCTCGTCGGCGTCGGAACCGCGTCCCAGCAGAGCGTCCAGGAGTCGATCGAGTCGCTCGGCTCCGGGACGCTCACCGTCTCCGCCTCCGGCGGCAGCGGCACCCGGACCGAGATCGCCGAACTCGACCTCGGAGCAGTCGAGGCGATCGACCGGTCGGAGCTCACCCCCGACGTCGCCGGCGTCTCCCCGGTCGTCAACGGCACGGCCACGGCCGTCTGGCAGGGCGCGGAGTACGAGATCGCCTCCGTCGTCGGCTCCGACGAGGACTACCTGGACGCCTCGAACTACGAGGTCAGCGAAGGCACCGGCATCCTCGCCGAGGACGTGGCCGAGGACCGGCGCGTCCTGGTCATCGGCTCGACCGTCGCCGCAGAGCTCTTCGGCGGCGACGACGCCCTCGGCCAGCGGGTCACCCTCGGCGCGGCCGTCTACACCGTCGTCGGCGTCCTCGCCGAGTCGGACTCGGGCACCGGGTTCAGCGACGCCAACGACATCGCGGTCGCCCCCGTCGGCGCCGTCCGCGACACCCTCACCGGCTACGGCGCGCTCTCCCAGATCCTCGTCCAGGCCGCCGACTCCGACGCCGTCGACGCCGCCTCCGCCGAAGTGGGCGCGGTCCTCGACGACTACTACGCCGTGGCGGACGGCGACACCGCGCCCTACCAGGTGCAGAACGCCTCGGACCTGCTGGAGACCCAGGAGGACACCGCCGAGACGTTCACGCTGCTGCTCGGCGCGGTGGCCGCGATCAGCCTCCTGGTGGGAGGCATCGGCATCACGAACATCATGCTCGTCTCGGTCACCGAGCGGACCCGCGAGATCGGCATCCGCAAGGCCCTCGGCGCGCCGCGGCGCGTGATCCTCACCCAGTTCCTCGCCGAGGCCACCGCGCTGAGCCTCATCGGCGGCGGGCTCGGTGTCGCGCTGGCCTACCTGCTGTCGAACTTCAGCTTCGCCGGCTACGAGACGGTCATCGTCCCCTCTTCGGTCGGGCTGGCGCTCGGCGTCTCCGTCGCCATCGGCCTGTTCTTCGGGGGCTACCCGGCCTCGCGCGCCGCGAAGCTCCGGCCCATCGACGCCCTCCGCTACGAATGACCCCACCGACCAAGGAGAACGGCATGAATCCCGCCGAGCAATCACCGGCAGCGACCATCGAGGACATCCCGCCGATGGCGGACGACCTGGACGAAGCCCTTGCGGCGCGACGCAAGCGGCCGCGCACCAACCGGGCCACCAAGTGGCTGGCCGCAGGCGTGCTGGTCGTCGCGGGCCTCGCCGGCGGCATCGTGCTCCAGCAGCGGTTCGGCATCGTCGACGACGGCGCCGAGACCGCGTCCGACACAGGGGGCATGCCCGACTTCAGCGCCATGGGCGGCGAGTTCCCCGGGGGCATGGGCGACATCGGCGGGTTCGGCGGCCAGGCCACCACCGGGACGGTCGTCGAAGTCGGCGACGGCACCGTCACCATCGAGACCGAGGACGGCACGACGTACACCGTCGTCGTCGAGGACGGCACCGTCCTCACCGCCGAGACCGCGGCCTCGCTTGAGGACTTGGCCGCCGGGGACACGGTCGAGGTCACCGGCGCCACTGAGGACGGCACCATCACCGCGGACTCGGTCACCGAGCAGACCGCGGAGTAGCCGCCGGACACCGCGTCGGGCCGCCGTCCGGTGGACGGCGGCCCGACGCGGGCCCGGGCTAGCGGGCCCGGTCGTAGATCAGGGCCATCTCGCCGAGCTTGCCGGTGTGCTGCTCGGTGAGGGCCCAGGTCATGGCGGGCAGGCCGTCCTCGAAGAGTCGCTCGCCGCCGCCGACGATCTCGGGGATCACCACCAGGTAGAGCCGGTCGACCAGGTCGGCTTCGAGGAGCGCCTTGATGACCGTGGGACTGGTGTTGGCGAGGATGTCGCCGCTGCCGGTCGCCTTCAAGCCGGCGACGACCTCCGCGGTGGGCGCGTTCGCGATCGTGGTCCGCTCCCACGGCGCCTCGGTGAGCGTGGTCGACAGGACCACCTTGTCGACGTTCACGAGCCACTCGGCGTAGGCGCGGTCGCGCGGGTCGGCCTCCTCGCTCCCGGCCACCGAGGGCCAGAAGCCCAGGAAGCCTTCGGCGTTGACGCGGCCGAGGACGGCGGTCGTGGCGTGCTCGACCATGCGGGCCATGTGGTCGCGGGCCGTGTCGGAGGTCGCGTAGGGAATGAAGGTGCCGAAGTCGGCGGGTCCGCCGGGGCCGTGGTAGCGGCCGTCGAGGGAGATGCAGAGATTGGCGATGACCTTGCGGCCGTTGGTGTCAGACATTGTCTTGAGTGCTCCGGTTCTCATCGGTGTCGTCGCGGTTCGGGACCGGACCGGGTCAGACCCGGTGCCCGCTCACGTCGTACGGGAAGTTGACGTCCTCGTCGGCGCCCGGATTGGGACGCCAGCCGCCGGCGAAGGTGTCGCCGCCGCCGCTGAAGCGGCCGCGGAACGTCGCGTCGAGCGGGCCGTGCGCGACGGTGATCGTCACGTCGTCCCCCTCGATCGACCAGGTGTAGGGCAGGTCCTGCGGGGACATGTTCGAGTAGACCCGCGACGGGAAGGTCTTCGACCGCGGGTCGTACCCGACCAGCTCGAGACTGTCGACCCGCACCATCCCGTCGAAGTCCAGCTCCACGTGCTGCTCCAGGAAGAAGCCGCCGGGCAGCCACCGGTAGGAGGCGCGGCCCCTGATGGCCGTCTCCTCGGAGCCGAGCGTGCGCCCCTCCATGGCCCACTCGCCCACGAACCGGTCCAGGACCGCCAGCGCGGGGTCGGGGCCGAGCGGCATCGGCCGGTGCTCGTCGCTCATGTCGACTCCTCGATCTCGGTGTTCTCGCTGCTGAGGACCATGTTCGTCGGTTCGGCGGCCCGGAAAATCGGCCAGGTGGCCGATATCGGCGACCGGCCGGGAGGGGTGGCAGACTCATCCCATGGACGATGGCCTGATCCCGCTCGAACTCACCGGTTTCATCGGGCGCGAGGACGAGCTCCGCGCGGTCGGCGCCGCGGTGGCGTCGTCGCGCCTGGTCAGCCTGGTCGGTCCGGGCGGGAGCGGGAAGACGCGGCTGGCGCTCCGCGCGGCCCGGGACGCGGCCTTCGAGCACCGCCACTGGGTCGACCTGGCCGCGACCGCCGACCCGCTCGCCGTCCCCGAACTCGTGGCGGCCGCGCTCGGGGTGCTGCGGACGGCCGACCGGGACGGGATCGGCGTGCTCGCGGGCCGGCTCGCGGACCGGCGCACGCTGCTGTGCCTGGACAACTGCGAGCACGTGCGCGAGGCCGCCGCCGACGTCGTGGGGGAGCTGCTGCGGCGGTGCCCGCTGCTGACGGTCCTGTGCACCAGTCGCGAGCCGCTGCGGCTGCCGGGCGAGACGGTGTGGCGGGTGCCGCCGATGAGCAGGGAGGACTCGGTGCGGCTGTTCGCCGAACGGTCCCGGGACCTCGGCGCCGCGCAGGACCCGGCGGTCGTCGCCGCCTGCGCGCGCATGGAGGGGATGCCGCTGGCGGTCGAGCTGGCGGCGGCCTGGTCGGGGATCCTGTCGCCGCGGGAGATCCTGGACGGCCTCGACGACCGGTTCCGGCTCCTGGTGCGCGGCCCGCACGGCGTGGCGGCCCGCCACCAGACGCTCGCGGCGTCGATGGCGTGGAGCTACGACCTGCTCCAGGAGTCCGACCGCGCACTGTTCGAGCGGCTCGCGGTCTTCCGCGGAGGGTTCTCCGCGGCCTCGGCCCAGACGCTGTGCGGGGAGCGCGCCCCCGTGCTGGAGGGCCTGCGGAGCCTGGTCGAGAAGTCGCTGCTCGTCGCGGACACCGGCGGCGCGGCGACCCGGTTCAGGATGCTGGAGACAGTCCGCGAATTCGCCGAGCAGCGGCTTGAGGCCGCCGGTGCGATCGACGCGGCCCGCGACCGCCACCTGGAGGCATGCCTGGAACTGGTGCGGTCGTGGCGGGACCTGATCGACACCGACAAGGACGCGTGGCGGGCCGCGGTCGCAGCCGAGTACGAGAACTTCGATGCCGCCCTCGGCTGGGGCCTGTCGCGACCGGACCCCTCCCTCGGACGCGAGCTGGCGGCCGAGCTGCCGTGGTTCTGGCATTCGAGCCGCCGCGGCCGCGAGGGGCTGGCGCTCCTGCGCCGGGCCGCGCACCTCGGCGAAGGCGACCGGACCGCGCTCCAGGCGCGGCTGCTGACCGGGACGGCCCTGGTCGCCGACACCAACGAGCGGCGCGAGGGCAGCGAGCTCGCCGCCCGGGCGTTCGCACTCGCTGAAGCGGCGGGGGAGGAGCGCTCGGCCTGCCTCGCGCTGCTGCTGACGGCGATCGACCGGCTCTACGACGATCTCGAAGCGGCCCAGCGGATGGCGGCCGAGGCCCGGGAGCGCGCCGCCGGTCTCGGCGACGGCTTCGTCCACGACGCGGCGAACGTCCTCCTCGGCATGGTCCATCACCGCCGCGACGACCACGCGCGGGCCGCGGCGCTCCTGGAGGAGGGCATGCGAGGCCTGGCCGCGCGCGGCGACCGGGAGGTCGCCTCCACCGCATGCGGGATCCTCGCGGTGAGCGCGGCGCTCGGCGGCGACCTGCGCCGGGCCGACGAGCGGGCGCGCGAGTCCCTTGCGCTCGCCGAGCCGCTGGGCGACTTCCACCGGATCGGCATGGCGCGCATCGCGATCGCGCGGATCGCACGGTGGGCGGGACGCCCCGAGGACTCGTGGGACGCACTGGAGCTGCTGCTCCAGACCGACGCGAACGTCGAACCGCCGCCGTTCGTGCCCTGGTTCTTCACCTGCGTCGGCGACCTCCACCTCGACGCGGGCGACCGCGAGCGGGCCCGGCACTGGTACGAGCGGGACCTCGCGAACCCGGGCGGGATCTCCGAGCACCTCCTGGCCCCGGACGCCCGGCTCGGGCTGGCCCGCGCGCTCGGGCCCGGCGAGGCCGCGAACGCCCACGTGGACATGGCGATGCGCGCCGGCCGCGACCTCGACATGCCCGGCCTCCTCGCCGACGCGTTCGAGGCCGCGGGCGAGCTCGCGCCCGATCCGAAGCGGGCCGAGGAGGCCCATCACGAAGCGCTCGCGATCCGCGCCGAGCACGGCCTGCGCCTCGGC
Source organism: Glycomyces artemisiae (assembly GCF_003002955.1). GTDB lineage: Bacteria > Actinomycetota > Actinomycetes > Mycobacteriales > Micromonosporaceae > Glycomyces > Glycomyces artemisiae. The sequence goes on along the minus strand of NZ_PVTJ01000003.1, from coordinate 528,984 downwards.
TGCGTGCGCAGCCTCGAACACCTTGCGGCACTGGCAGATGCGTCGGGCTCCGGCCTGGAGGCCGCCCGCCTCCTCGGCGCCTGCGACCGGGCGCGCGAGGAGATCGGGCTCGCCGCATCCGGACTCGACGTCCCCGGCGAGGCGGAGGCCCGCCGGGAGGGGCGGTCGATGGAGCTTGAGGAGGCCGTCGCGTACGCCAGGCGGGCGCGCGGGCGCCGCTCCCGGCCCGCGAGCGGCTGGGCGAGCCTGACGCCGACCGAAGTGAGCGTGGTCGAACTCGCGATCACCGGGATGACCAATCCCGAGATCGCCGGGAAGCTGTTCATGAGCCGCGCGACCGTCAAGACCCACCTGTCGCACGCGTACGCGAAGCTCGGCATCGCCAACCGGACCCAGCTCGCCACCGTCGAGCGGCGCTAGCGAAACCCCGCCGAATCGACCTCCCGCGCCCTGGCGGGGCGCCGGTACCATCGCGCCATGACCGCACCCAGGTTCCGCCCCGGCGGGGCGACGCCGCTCGCCCGGCTCGCGGCCTACGGCCGCACGCCGGCGGTCGCAGTCGGCGTCATCTGCGCGCTGGCGAGCGGATGCGGGCTGGTCGCCGCGTTCGGCGACCTGTACGGCGAGAACCCCGTGAGCTGGCTGATGGTGCTCGCCCCCATCGTGGTGAGCCTCTTTCCGACCGTCGAGCTCACATGGCGCCGGAACCGCGACCTGTCGATGGCGTCGATGAAGCGGCGATGGCTCGTCCTCCCGTTCCTCGGGGCGCTCGGCGCCGTCGTCGCCATGGGCCTGGCCGAGCTCGCGATGTACGCGGTCGACGCGCAGGGCGCCGCGCTGGCCGCGGACGTGTGGCTCGACGGGTTCTCCGCGGACGGCCCGAGGCTGGTGTCGGTGTCCTACGGCTTGCTGGGCTACCTCATCGGACTGCTGCTCGCCGTCGCGTACTACACCGTGGTCCTGCTGCCCCTCCAGCTGATCCGCCGCACCGGTCGAACGGACACGGCGCACTCGGCGGACACCGCGGACCCGGGCACGACCATCGACTGAGAACGCCCCGACCGCGGTCGACCCGGAGGGGCGAGCCGAGTTGGCTCAACTGAGCTGATAGCAGCTCATCCGAGCCACCCGCCAAATGCCATGGTGGCGCGGTGTAGCCTCCGAACGTGGACGAGTCTTACGTCGAACGGGCACCCGTCGCCGCGCTGGCGGCGGTGGTGCGGACCGTCTGGATTCAGCGGACCGGCGCCGCGGCCTACGCGCAGCGGCACCTGCCGACCGGGGGAGTGGAGCTCCACTTCCCGATCGGCGGCCGACCGCGCCTCCTCGGGCCGCTCACCGGCCCCAGCCTCGAAGTCCTGCCCCCGCATACCGTCCTGGTCGGCGTGCGCTTCCACCCCGGCACCGCACCGCCCCTCCCCGAGGTCCTCGACGACCTCGTCGACCAGCGCATCGACCTCACGTCGCTGTGGGGCGCCACCGCCGAGCGCCTCGCCGAGGAGACCGCCGGCGCCCCGACCGCCGAAGCCGCGCTCGCCGACGTGCAATCCCATCTGCTGCAAGTCTTCCGGGCCGCCCCGGTCCTCGACCCGCTCATGCGCGAGGCCGTGCGGCGGCTCATGCCCTGGCACCCCGTCCCGATAGGGACGCTCGCCGACCGACTGGCGATCTCCCCCAGCCAGCTGCGGCGCCGCTGCCTCGGCGCGATCGGCATGGGCCCCAAGACACTCCAGCGGACGCTCCGGTTCCAGGGATTCCTCGCCCTCGCCCAGGCCGGGGCCGCGCCGAGCGGCCGCCGCGACGCCGACGGCATCGCCGGGCTCGCCGCCGACACCGGCTACGCGGACCACGCCCACCTCACGCGCGAATGCGTGCGCCTCACCGGCGTCAGCCCCAGATCGCTCCTCCACGGCAGCATCGACAAGTGCGGCTGCGGCCACGACCACGCCGCCTCCTTCCGGCCGTTCCTCGCCACCCGCGCCCTCCCGCCCCCGCGGTGGTGAGGACGCCCGAATCGTTCAAGCCCCGGGCGTGAAGCGCCGATAATGTCGGTGCCGTGAACGACCTCGCGCACCTCCGGCGCTCGCTCGACGGCGACCTCGTCGCCCCCGGCCACCCCGACTACGACACCGCCCGACGCCCGGTCGACCCCGCCCACCAGGACGCCCGGCCCCGCTTCGTGATCCGCTGCGCCTCCGCCGCCGACGTCGCCCGCGGCCTCGCGTACGCCCGCGACACCGGCACCCCGGTCGTCCCGCGCGGCGGCGGCCACTGCTTCTCCGGCCGCTCCTCCACCACCGGGATCGTCCTCGACCTCCAACGCCTCCGGGACATCGCCTTCGACGGCGACCGCGCCGAGGTCGGCGCCGGAGCCCGCCTCGCCCAGGTGTACACCGCGCTCCACGCCCGCGGCCGCACGATCCCGGCCGGCTGCGGTGCGACCGTGGGCATCGCGGGCCTCGCGCTCGGCGGCGGCATCGGCCTCCTCGGGCGCGTCCACGGCCTCACCAGCGACCGCCTCGTCGCCGCCCGCGTGGTCCTCGCCGACGGCCGCACCGTCGACTGCGACGCCGAACGCGAACCCGACCTGTTCTGGGCCCTGCGCGGCGCGGGCGGCGGCCAGTTCGGCGTCGTCGTCTCACTCGCCTTCGACACCGTGCCCGAACCGATCGCGACCCGGTTCGCCCTGCGCTGGCGACGGCCGCCGCACGCGGACCTCATCGCCGCCTGGCAGGAGTGGGCCCCGGACGCGCCCGATGCGGTCACCGCCGACCTCGCGCTCGGCGAAGAGGCCGTCCTGTTCGGCGCCTCGCTCCTGGACGAAGCCACCACTCGCGAACTGCTGCAAGGGTTCTGCGATGCGGTCGGAGCGGCACCGGAGGCCGACGTGCAGGGCGGCATGCCGTTCCACCGCCTCAAGCGCTCCTTCGAGGACCTCGACGCCCCGAGCGGCGCCATCCCGCGCTCGCGGTCGGCGTTCTTCTCGCGTCCGCTGCGGCCCGCCACGATCGATGCGCTCACCGCCGCGCTGAGCGGCGGGCGGCGGCTCAACTTCACGGCCATGGGCGGTGCGTACGGCCGCGTGCCCGCCGACGCCACCGCGTTCGCCCACCGCGGCGAGCGGTTCATGCTGCAGCTGGTCGCCCCGACCGCCGACCCGTGGCTCGACGCGTCCTGGGCGGCCGCCTATGCCGAGAGCTCGAAGCGCGTCTACCCGAACTTCCCCGACCTGCGCCTGGAGGACTGGCCGACGGCGTACCACGGCGCCAACCTGGACCGGCTCCGCGCGGTCAAGCGCCGCTACGACCCCGACCGGTGCTTCGCGTTCCCGCAGTCGCTGTGACGGCCGCTCCGGCGGGGGAGGGGCCGTCCTCATTGGAGTCGACGCGGTCAGGCCCTGGGCGGCTCGTCGCGGTACGCCTCGGCGACGGCGAGCGTGTCCTCGTAGAGGCAGTACCGCGTGATGAGCCCTTCATGGACGGTCAGGTGCAGGGCGAAGGCGGTGTCGATGTCCCGGCCGGTCGCCTTGACCTCGGAGACCATGCGCCCCAGGACCACCACGTCCTCGCCGTCCGCGACGATCCGCCGCACGTCCATCTGCTTGGGCCGCACATGCTCGCCCAGCAGCTCGAAGAAGGCCCGCATCCCCTCCGCCGAGTCCACTTCGGGCACCCACGGGACGTCCGGCGGGTGGGGGATCGAGAACGAGACCGCGTCGGCGAACAGGGCCGCCGCCTCGGCGGTCCTTCCTTCCGCGAGGAGCGGGAACAGGCGTTCCACGGTCTGCACGGGGGTCGAGGTGCTCATCGGATCGGTTCCTCTCGAATTTCGTTGCGGCGGTACATGGCCGCCTCGGTGTCCGGTCGGCCGAACCAGCGCGCCAGCGCGGCGTCGAGCCCGGCGGCGTCGTACGGTCCGGCGGCGGCCCAGCAGATGTAGCCGTCGGGGCGGGCCAGCAGCCCGGCCCTCGCGGCGGACGGGACGTGCTCGACGCGGCCGCGCCACGGCGCGGCGGCCTCGCCGAGCGGCTCCGGGCCGATCAGCACCGCCCGGCCCGATCGCAGCGGCCCGGCCGCCTCGGCGGCGAGCGCGGCCGGAAGGCGCGCGCCCAGCAGCGGATGCGGTGCGGCCCCGAGCACGGGGTTGCGGATGCCGAGGCCCGAGACCTCCATGGCGATGCGCCGGTTGGCGTCCGGTTCCGTGAGCAGGTCTCCCACGACCTCCCGCAGCGCGAGCAGGTCGGTGTCGGGAATGGTGAGAACGCCCTGCGCCCGGGTGTTGACGAGCACCCGGGCCGCGACCGGGTGCCGCTCGTCGTGGTAGGTGTCCAATAGTGACTCTGAACCGTATCCGCGGACCGCGGCGGCGAGTTTCCAGCCGAGGTTGAACGCGTCCTGGAGGCCGAGGTTGAGGCCCTGGCCGCCTGCGGGGAGGTGGATGTGCGCGGCGTCCCCGGCGAGGAGGACGCGCCCGTGCCGGTAGCGCTCGACCTGGCGCGAGGCGTCGCTGAACCGCGAACCCCATCGCACGGCCGCGACCGCGACGTCGCCGCCGTGCACCGCTTCCAGGGCACGCTGCACTTCCGCGGCCGTGACCGGCACGGTCCGGTCCAGCGCCTGCTGCTCCTCGCCGCCGAACAGCACGCGGTAGACGCCGTCGCCGAGTGGCAGGAGGTACCCGAACCCGCCGCCGCCGAACTGCGGCGGCGCCCACTCGTCGGCCAGGCCGGAGGGCTTGCGCGCCAGGGTGATGTCGGCGACGGCCATGCGCATCCGCGCGGCCCTTCCCGGGAACGGGACGCCGAGGGCGCGGCGGACGGCGCTGTGCGCGCCGTCGGCCGCCACGAGGTAGTCGGCGGTGATCTCCGTTGCGCCCGTGGGCGTCTCGACCGTGGCCGCGACGCCGTCGGCGCTCTGGCGCACCGCGGTGCAGGCGTGCGCCCACCGGACCGGCGAACCGGCTTCCGCGATCCGCTGCTCCAGCACCTCCTCGATGCGGGCCTGCTCGACGCCGATCTGGTGCGGGAACGGGGTCTCCAGGACCGAGTAGTCGAGCGGCAGGCCCGCGAAGTGGCCGCGGGGGAGGAGTGCGTGCACGTGCGGGCGCAGCGGGTCCAGCCAGCCGCGCGCGTCGAGCAGCTCGGCCGAGCGCGGTTGCAGCGCAAGCGCTTTCGACTGGCCCGAGCGCTCCGGGAGCGCGTCGAGGACGACGGCCCCGATCCCGGCGAGCGCGAGTTCGGCGGCGACGGCCAGGCCCGTCGGGCCCGCCCCGACGACCAGGACGTCCGCATGCTCAGGCACGGAGATCGACCTTCTTCGTGTAGTACAGGTGGAACGCCAGCGCCGCGGCGAGGATCGCCCAGTACGTCCCGTTCGAGACCGCGGCGATGAGGTCGACCGGCAGCGTGTAGACGAGGACGAGGCTCGCGACGGCGGCGGCCAGCAGCAGGGTCCCCCAAACGGCGGTGAGCACGCGGATGCCGTGGCGGAAGCGCCGGTCGTGGTCCCAGCGCGCCGCCCACTTGGCGGCCCCGGCCGCGCCGGTCTTGGTCTCGGCGATGCCGCGGCCCAGGACCATGAGCGCGGGGCGTCCGATCCCGACGCTCACGATCATCCAGGCGCCGAACAGGCCCAGCAGCGAGCCGACCCAGCCCTCGCGGACCGCGAGGGCGCGGGGGTCGTCGGTGAGCAGGCCGATCACGAGGCTGAAGACGATGACGCTGAGCGTGAACGCCGCCATCACGTCGAAGCGGCGCCGCGTGAGGAGCTGGTGGGCCACGCGCGGCAGGACCACGAGGATCCCGGCCATCATCGCCCACCACTGGCCGACCCCGGCGGCGCGGAGGCCGTAGTAGGCGGCCATCGGCAGCAGCAGGTCGAACAGGACGGTGGCGGCGTTGCGGCGCAGGAGCGCGCGCATGCCCTCCTTCACGCCCGGCTCGTTCCTGACCTCGCTCATCGCCGCACTCCATTCGCCAGGACGGCCCGCTCGAACGCGTCGGCCAGCTCGGTCCCGGCGCGGCGCAGGTCGATGCCGCCGTTCGCGTCGTCTGGTGCGGTGCCGTCGTGCGAGGCACTGTCATGCGAAGCGCCGACGAACGCGTCGATGGCGCCGGTGATCGCCAGCGCGAGCACCTCGGGGTCGAACGCCCCGAACTCCCCGGCCTCCTGTCCCGCGCGCAGGTGCTCGGCGAACAGGCGCGTGCGGGAGGCGAGGGCCGCCTCGCCCAGGCCGTCCTCGGCGTCGCGCACGTTCCGGAGGATCTCCACCAGTGCCCGCAGGTGCGCGGGCCGCTCCACCAGCAGGTCGAGGTTCGATTCGATGTAGGCGCGGAGTTTCGCGGCGTACCCGGCGGCCGCGTCGATGCGCGGCCGCATGAACTCGGTCGCCACGCCGGTGATCTCCGCGACGCAGGCGCGCAGGAGGTCGTCCTTGCCGGCGAAGTGGTAGGAGATGCGGCTGGTGCTGCTCAGGCCCGCCCGGTCGGCGATCTTCGCGAACGACGCCCGCGCGTACCCCAGCTCGGCGACGGTCTCGATGGCCGCGGCCACGATCTGCGTGCGGCGGGCCGCCTCCGTCACGGTCAGCTCAGTTGAGCTCTTATCAGCTTGCATGAGCTGACAGTAGCTCAACTGAGCTACCCCTGTCAACCGCCGGGTCCGCCGAACCGCCCGACCCGCGCACGGCATCCGTTCACGAGACCTGGCGATGGTGCGCGTTTCGAGCGCTGCGCATCAGGCGGCGGTGAGTGCCTTGACCAGTGGGCCGATGTCGGCGCCCGCAGGGAAGTCGCTGACCTGGCCGTCGCCGACTTCGATGACGCGCCAGACGCCGTCGGACCGGCGTGCGAGGTCGGTGGTGACGAACCGGCATCCGAGCGCCGCCACCGCGCGGTCGAGGCCGGCGAGGTCGGGGATGCAGCAGGCGGTGTCCCAGGCGTCCTTGCGGGACTTGACGAAGTCCTCGACGATCGCCGCCTCGGCGCCGAGCTCGGCCGCGGCCCCGGGCAGCCAGTCTTCGATCGCGTCGAGGTCGGAGGTGTGGACGCTGGCCGGGGTGTGCCCGGCGAAGACCGGTCGCCGCGACCGGGCGGGGGCGAGCTGGTCGGAACACAGCAGCAGCGCGGTCACAGGGCCTCCCTCGGATTCGGACCCATCATGAAGGCGGTTCAGAGGTCGTCGCCGGGCAGCAGCTCCTCGATCAGGGCTTCGACGCGCGCCTTGATCTCGTCGCGGATGGGGCGGACGGCGTCCACGCCTCGGCCCGCAGGGTCGTCGAGCTTCCAGTCCAGGTACCGCTTCCCGGGGAAGACGGGGCAGGCGTCGCCGCAGCCCATGGTGATGCACACGTCGGAGGCTTCGACGGCGTCGACGGTGAGGATCTTCGGCGACTCGGCCGAGATGTCGATCCCGACCTCGTTCATCGCCGCGACGGCGGCCGGGTTGACCTGGTCGGCGGGCGCCGACCCGGCGGAGCGGACCTCGATCCGGCCGCCCGCGAGATGGGCGAGCCACCCGGCGGCCATCTGGGAGCGGCCGGCGTTGTGGACGCAGACGAAGAGCACCGAGGGCTTCTCGGTCATGTCATCCTCCAAGGTCGAGGCGGCGTGCGCGGGGCACACCGAGCGTAGACGGACGAGCGGGCCGGAGACCACGGCGTCTCCGGCCCTGAAGAGATCAGCCGCAGCACCCGCCGCCGCTCGCCTTGAGCTGGGGGAGTTCGCGGCGCTCGCCCGAGTGCCCGTGCAGGACGCCGGTGGCGAGGCCGCGGGAGCCGATCGTGACCGGTTCGGGCGCTGCCGTCCCGCATCCTCCGGTCGCGGCGGTCTCGCCCGTCCCGCAGCCCGATCCGCTGTCGGCGCCGGCGGCGGTGCCGCAGCAGCCGCCGGCCTCCCCCGCTTCGGCGATCGAGGTGGCGTCGAGGGACCGGCTGGAGGAGCAGACGCCGGTCTCGGGCAGGTCGAGTTCGACCGCGTCGGCGGCTTCGCGGTCCCCCGCGAGGGCGGCGGCGATGGAGCGGACCTGCTCGTAGCCGGTGGCGAGCAGGAAGGTCGGCGCGCGACCGTAGCTCTTCATGCCCGCGAGGTAGAAGCCCTCATCTGGCTGGGCGAGGTCGGCTTCGCCGTGCGGGGGCACGGTGCCGCAGGAGTGGAAGTTCGGGTCGATCAGCGGCGCGAGCTTCGAGGGCGCTTCGACGGTCGAGTCGAGGTCGAGCCGGATCTCGCGCAGCATCTCCAGGTCGGGGCGGAACCCGGTCGCGGCGGCGACCTGGTCGGTCTCGATGACGTGCTCGACGCCGCCGACCTCGCCCACGACAGACACCGAGCCGCCGGGTCCCGGCTCGAAGCGGTCGATGGTGAAGCCGGCGACCAGTTCGATCGCACCGGATTCGACGAGTCCGCGCAGGCGGGTGCCGATGGTGCCGCGGGCGGGGAGCGCGTCGGCCGACCCGCCACCGTACAGCCGCGCCGGGGAGTCGCCGCGGATGGCCCAGGCGACCGCGGTCTCCGGCTCCTGCTCGGCCAGCTGCGCGAGGTTGAGCAGGGTGTTCGCGGCGGAGTGGCCCATGCCGACCACGAGGGTCCGCTTGCCCGCGAACCGGTCCCGCTCGGTTCCGAGCACATCCGGCAGCGGCCCGACCGACCACGCCGCCCCGTGGTCCTCACCTGGCGCGGCGAGGCCGTGTGCGCCGAGCGGGTTGCGCCGGCCCCAGGTGCCGGAGGCGTCGATGACCGCATCCACGATCAGGTCCGACCACGCGCCCGCAGTGGTGCGGGTGCGAACGAGGTACGGGCGGCCCTCGCGGCCGATGGTGCGGGTCTTGTCGACGCCGAGGCGCGACACCGCCACCGCCTTCGTGCCGTAGCGGATATGGGGCGACAGCTCCGGGGTCCGGGCGAGCGGGGCGAGGTAGGCGTCGATGAGCTCGGCGCCGGTGGGCAGGCCGTCGGGGTCGGGCGCGGCCCAGCCGTGCGATTCGAGCAGCCTGCGGGCGGCCGAGTCGACGTCGAAGCGCCACGGGGAGAACAGTCGCACGTGCCCCCACTGGCGGACCGCGTCGGCGGGGCCGTCCCCGGCTTCGAGGACGATCGGAGTCAGCGCGCGCTCAAGCAGGTGGGCGGCCGCGGCCAGGCCGACCGGGCCCGCGCCGATCACGGCGACGGTGGAGACGGGGTGCGATTGGAGTTGGGACATGGTGATCCTTCGTTGGTCAGCGGGTCGCGCCGGTCGCGATCACATCAACACCCCTAACTAATATCAGTGTTTGCTGTTGATAGCAAGTTCTGTGGTTTACTAGACGGTATGAGCCGCACGATCGAACTCACCCTGACCGACGTGACCGCCGCGGACCGCTCGGACGAGGCCGTGATCGCGCACGCCAAAGACCTCGCCCCCCAGTTCAAAGCCCTCTCGGACGAGAACCGCCTCGCCATAGTCCTCCTGCTGTCGGAGCGCCCGCGGACCGTCCGGGAGCTGACCGACGCCACCGGCCTCGCCCAGACCCTCGTCTCCCACCACCTCGCACCCCTGCGCGACCTCGGCCTGGTCACCGTGACCCCCAAGGGCCGCAGCAACATCTACGCTCTGTGCTGCGACGCCTTCGCCGCGCCCCTGCGCGCCCTCGCGGGACTCTCCAACCCCGCCGAGCACAACGGCTGCTGCTGACGCGCCGTTCGCGTTCGCCGAAGGCGACAAGGACCACAAGGACCTGCTGGGAGGCAAGGGCGCCGGCCTCGCCGAGATGACGAACCTCGGCCTGCCCGTCCCGCCCGGCTTCACCGTCACCACCGAGGCGTGCCGCCGCTACCTCGCCACCGGCGACCAGCCGCCCGGCCTCGACGACGAGATCGACGCGCACCTGGCGCGCCTGGAGGCCGAGCGCGGCAAGCGGCTCGGGGACCCCGCCGACCCGCTGCTGGTGTCGGTGCGCTCGGGAGCGAAGTTCTCCATGCCCGGCATGATGGACACCGTCCTGGACGTCGGCCTCAACGACGACTCCGTGCACGGCCTCGCCGCCGCCGGAGGCGAGCGCTTCGCGTGGGACTCCTACCGGCGGCTCATCCAGATGTTCGGCACCACCGTCCTCGGCATCGAGGCCGACCGGTTCGAGGACGCGCTCGCCGAGGCCAAGCGGTTCAACGGCGCCGAACGCGACGTCGACCTCGACCCCGCGGCCCTGCGCGACCTCGTCGCCGCCTATCAGCGGATCGTCCGGGCCGCCACCGGCATCGACTTCCCCCAGGACCCCCGCGAGCAGCTCGACATGGCCGTGCGCGCCGTCTTCGACTCCTGGGACTCCGACCGCGCCCGCGTCTACCGGCGCCAGGAGCGCATTCCCGAGCACCTGGGCACCGCCGTCAATGTGATGGCCATGGTCTACGGCAACCTCGGACCCGACTCGGGCACGGGCGTGGCCTTCACCCGCGACCCCGCCACCGGCGCCCCGGGCGTCTACGGCGACTACCTGACCGACGCCCAGGGCGAGGACGTCGTCGCCGGGGTGCGCACCCCGGTGCCGCTCGCCGAGCTCGAACGCCTCGACGCCGCCTCCTACAGGGAGCTGCGGCGCATCATGGCGCTCCTGGAGGAGCACTACCGCGACCTGTGCGACATCGAGTTCACCATCGAGCACGGCCGCCTGTGGATGCTCCAGACCCGCATCGGCAAGCGCACCCCCGCGGCCGCCTTCCGCATCGCCCTCCAACTTGTGGACGAGGGCCGCATCAGCGTCGAGGAGGCGCTCGGCCGCGTCACTGGCGAGCAGCTCGCGCAGCTCATGTTCCCCCAGTTCGACCCCGAGGCCAAACCCGAGCCGGTCGCCGTCGGCGTGCCCGCCTCGCCCGGCGCCGCGGTCGGCGCCGCCGTCTTCGACTCCGACGGCGCCTGGCACCCGGGGCCGGTCATCCTGGTGCGCCGCGAGACCAGCCCGGACGACCTGCCCGGCATCATCGCCGCCGCCGGCGTCCTCACCAGCCGCGGCGGCAAGACCTCCCATGCGGCGGTCGTCGCCCGCGGCATGGGCAAGACCTGCGTCGTCGGCGCCGAGGACCTCCAGATCGACTACGCCCGCAAGCAGTTCACCGCCCCCGGCGGCATCGTCGTCCGCGAAGGCGACACCCTCTCCATCGACGGCGCCACCGGCGCGGTCTACCTCGGCGCCGTCCCGGTCGCCTCGCCCCCGGTCGTGGAGTACTTCGAGGGGCGCCTCACGCGCGAGCAGCGCCGCTCCGACCCCGTCGTCCAGGCGGTCGCCCGCATGATGGTCTACGCCGACGAGCGGCGCCGCCTCGGCGTCCACGCGAACGCCGACACCCCCGAGGACGCCGCCCGGGCCCGCCGCTTCGGCGCCGACGGCATCGGCCTGTGCCGCACCGAGCACCTGTTCCTCGGCGAGCGCCGCCGCCTCATCGAACGGCTCGTCACCGCCGTCTCCGACGACGAGCGCGACGCCGTGCTCGCCGAGCTCCTCCCGATCCAACTGGGGGACTTCACCGGCATCCTCGCCGCCATGGACGGCCTGCCGGTCACCATCCGCCTGCTCGACCCGCCGCTCCACGAGTTCCTGCCCGACCTCACCGACCTGTCGGTGAAGGTCGCGCTCGCCGAGGAGCGCGGCGAGGCCGATGCGGACGACGTGCGCCTCCTGGCGGCGGTGCGCCGCCTCCACGAGCAGAACCCGATGCTCGGCCTGCGGGGCGTCCGCCTCGCCCTGGCCGTGCCCGGACTCGCCGCCATGCAGGTGCGCGCGGTCGCCCTCGCCGCCGCGGCCCGGATCAGGGCCGGGGCCGACCCGCGCCCGGAGATCATGGTCCCGCTCATCGGCGGCACCGCCGAGTTCGAGCTCGTGCGCGAGGAGATCCGGCGGGTGCTCGACGAGGTCGCCGCGGAGACCGGCATCGCCCTCGACGTGCGCATCGGCACCATGATCGAGCTGCCGCGCGCGGCCCTCACCGCCGGGCGCATCGCCGCGCACGCCGAGTTCTTCTCGTTCGGCACCAACGACCTGACGCAGACGACCTGGGGCTTCTCCCGCGACGACGTCGAAGGCTCGTTCTTCCCCGTCTACCTCGCCAAGGGCGTCTTCGCCGACTCCCCGTTCGAGGTGCTCGACGAGGAGGGCGTGGGCCGCCTCGTCTCGATCGCGGTCGAGGAGGGGCGCGCGGTGCGCCCGGACCTGCCGGTCGGCGTCTGCGGCGAGCACGGCGGCGACCCGGCCTCGGTGCGGTTCTTCGACCGGACCGGCCTGGACTACGTCTCGTGCTCCCCGTTCCGCGTCCCCGTCGCCCGCCTGGAAGCGGGGCGGGCGGCCGCGGCCGCGAAGACCGGCGAGGCCGACACCAGGTGAGCCGCGGCGTGTTCCACGCTCCGGGCCCCGCGAGGGGTCCGGGCGGGGCCCGGCCCGGGCACCGGGGCCGGGCCCCGCGACCGTTCCAGACCCAGAAGAGAGAAGGAAGGCGGACGAGATGCGAGCCGCAGTGATCTACGAATCGATGTTCGGCAGCACCCGGCAGGTGGCCCAGGCGGTCGCCGCGGAGCTGGCCGAGCGCATGGAAGTCGACGTGTACGAAGTCGGCGAGGCCCCGCTGGTCCTCGACGAGGGCATCGGGCTCGTGGTCGTCGGCGGGCCCACCCACGCGTTCTCGCTGAGCCGCCCCTCGACCCGCGCCGAGGCGGCGCTCAAGGCGCCCGACGGACTGGTCTCGACGCAGATCGGCCTGCGCGAGTGGCTCGAAGCGGTCGAGGCGCCCGCGGGCGTCCAGGCGATCGCCTTCGACACCCGGGTGGACCGGCACTTCACCGGGTCCGCGGCCCGCTCCGCGACCCGGCGGCTGCGCCGGGCCGGGTTCCGGGTCCTGGGCGAGCCGGTGAGCTTCTTCGTCGACGGGACCCTCGGCCCGGTGGCCGCGGGCGAGTTCGGGCGGGCCCGCCTCTGGGCGGCCGAGGTCGGCGCCGCCGCCTTCGCGATGGCGAGGTGAACGGCGCACGGAACGGGCCGCGACCTCAGGTCGCGGCCCGTTCCGTGCGCCGTGCTACTTGAGCCAGGGGTTCCTGGCGACGATTCCGGTTGCGGCCCAGGCCTTGCCGAGGCCGAGCGTGTCGCCTGCATGGGTCATGGCGAGGCCGATGAGGAGCCCGGCGTAGACGAGGTGGTCGTCCATGAACGGGTTGTTCTCCGGCCACAGCGCGGCCGACCACATGAGGACCAGCAGCAGCGCGCCTGCGGCGGCGGCGATGCGCATCCCGATGCCCAGGACCAGCGCGAGGCCGATGCCGAGCAGGCCCGCCATGAACAGCCAGTCGGCGAACGCCGATCCGGCCATGCCCTGGTAGAAGTCCGCGAGCGGGCCCTTGGTACCGAAGGACAGGAAGCCCTCTGTGGGGCTGCCGCCGTTCAGCCAGGAGGCGTCCCGCTCGGTGGCGAAACCGAGGCCGAACGTCTTGTCCAGGAAGGCCCACAGGAAGACCCAGCCGAGCGCGATGCGCAGGACGGCCCACACGTAGTCGACGCGGTGGTGGGCGGCGGCCGCCGGAGTGATCGTGGATTCGGTTGCGGGAGAGGTGGTCATGACGGCTCCAATCGCGGTTCGCACCGGAAGTTCCATCCGGTGACATCCCAATGGAATCGCAGATCAGAGCCGTCTTCGAGGGGCCGCAGGGCGGAACCCGGGGGGACCAAGGTCCCCTCGCGCGGTCGGAGGCTCAGTCGGGTGATCGGACCACGACCACCGGGCAGGCGGCGTGGGCGACGCAGCGCAGGCTCACCGATCCGAGCAGCACGCCCTTGAAACCGCCCAGGCCGCGGTTGCCGACGACGAGCAGGTCCGCCGCGGCCGACCGCTCCACCAGGGCCTGCGACGGGTAGCCGCCCTGCGGGATGCACCGGACCTTCGGTGACGTCCGGCCGCCGAGCTCCCCGTCGACGGTCGCTCTGAGCGCCTCCTGAGCGGCCTCGGCGATGCGGTCGCCGCGCAGGACGCGCACCGGGTCTCCGTACAGCGCCGGCACCTGCCACACGTAGACCACGTCCACGGTCGCGCCGGTCCGCTCCGCGTACCGGATCGCCCACCGCAGCGCCCCCACCGAAGCCTCCGAGCCGTCGACGCCGACGACGACCCTCTCCTGTGCCGCTTCCACAGCCCGAGCGTAGCCCCGAGCCCGGCCGGTCGGGGTCGCAAAGCCGGAGCAGCCGCCGGACCGTCAGGGGCTGTCGATGCCGAGGGCGATGCCGGAGCCGTCGGCGAATTCGAGCAGGTGGAAGACGCCTTCCTTGGACCCCTTGGGTTTCCGCCGGTCTCGACCGCGGTCGTGGTACTGGTCGGAGGTCAGCTCGAAGACCGGTGCGGCGTCCACGGGGCCGAGCTGCCGGTCCTGCTGGAAGTCGGTCCACTCGCCGGGGAGGCGGCCGATGTGCCGCTTCAGGTCGTCCAGGTCCTCCTTGGTCGATGCCGAAGCTGCGGCTCGCTGGTCGCGGTCCCGGACTTCGACGAACGCGAAGCGCTGGTCGGTGAGGATCCAGACGCCGGTCCTGCCGCGCGCGGCGTCCGCGAGTTTCGCGGCCCGGCAGTCGGATTGCATGCCCGAGACCGTCACCGGCTCGACGCCTTTGACCTCCCCTGATGAGTAGTAGGGGTGCATGGCGAATCTGACCAGCTTGACGAACAGCCGGATCAAGGCGAGCAGCGTCCATTTCAGCGCGGACAGGGCGGCGGATCGCTTCGGGCTCCCGTTCCGCTGCCGGTCCCGCACGTCGTAGGCCGCGTTCGCGGGCGACGCGCCGTACACGAACAGGACCTCTTCTTCAGGGCGCAGGTACTGCGAGTGCATCACGGGCCGCGTGTCGAGTTCCGGATCGAAACCCCGGTGGTACGCCGTCACGCGCACGCCCCGATCGCGGATCGGGCGGCTGAAGGCGGTTTGTGCAGAGGGATGGTCAAGTGCTCGCTCCGGGGGATCGGACATGGTTCGCGGGACCGCCGCGGCGGATGAGACGGGATCGACGCTAGCGGGCGAGCGCCTTGCGCGGGGGCCCGCTTCGAGCGCCTGCCGGTGTCTTGCCGGTGTTCCGCCGCCCGGGAGTCCGCAGCGGCAGCCCTGCTGGAGGCTGCGACAGCGGTCACACGGAGCGTTCCGGGGGTGCGGGACCAAATCCGGTCCCGGGAATGTTGTGCCCAGTGACGCCCGTCCGCGACCACGAGCATGAAGGAGCACCCGCCATGACCAGCGGTATCACCGACACCGGAGCGATCACCAGCAACCCGGGCACCGAGACGGCCGTGCTGGCCGGCGGCTGCTTCTGGGGCATGGAGGACCTCATCCGCCGCCAGCCGGGCGTGCTCGCGACCCGCGTCGGCTACACCGGCGGCACGAACGACCACGCGACCTACCGCAACCACCCCGGCCACGCCGAGGCGGTCGAGATCGTCTTCGACCCGGCGCAGACCACGTACCGGGACGTGCTGGCGTTCTTCTTCCAGATCCACGACCCCACCACGCTGAACCGCCAGGGCAACGACCTCGGCACCAGCTACCGGTCGGCGATCTTCCCGCTCAGCCCCGAGCAGGAGCGGACCGCGCGCGACACGATCGCCGACGTCGACGCCTCGGGCCTGTGGCCGGGCAAGGCCGTCACCACGATCGAGCCGGCCGGCCCGTTCTGGGAGGCGGAGCCCGAGCACCAGGACTACCTGCTCAACTACCCGAACGGCTACACCTGCCACTTCCCGCGCCCGGGCTGGGTCCTCCCCGCCCGCACCGCGACCACCGACTGACGGGACGCGGCGGCGGTGCAGCGGGGCCGCGATGCGGTCGCCGCTGCACTATTCGATGCTGCGCTATAGTATTTCCATGCCGACTCTCCGGTTCGACGCCAACCTCAAATGGCTGTTCACCGAGCACGAATTCGAAGCGCGCTTCGAGGCCGCCGCGAGCGCCGGGTTCACCGCGGTCGAATACCCCTCCCCGTACGAGTACGAGGCCGCGCACCTTGCGCGGCTCCTCGCCGACAACGGCCTGGAGCAGGTCCTCGTCAACACCCCGATGGGACCGCCCGGATCGCCCACCCGCCAGGGCCTCGCGTGCCTGCCCGACCACGTGGGGGAGTACCGCGACGGCGTGCTGCGCGGCCTCGAATACGCGACCGCGCTCGGCGCGCCCTTCCTGCACGTCGTCGGCGGCCTCATCCCCGACGGGGTCTCGCGGGACCGCGCGTTCGCCCAGTACGTCGCCAACATCGCCTGGGCCGCAGCGCAGGCCGCCGGGACCGGCGTGCGCCTCCTGCTCGAAGCGCAGAACAAGCGCGACGCGCCCGGGTTCATCCTCGACACCCAGGAGCAGGCCGCCGACGTCGCCGAGGCCGTCGGCACCGAGCATGTCGGCCTGCTGCTGGACTTCTACCACCTGCAGATCGACGAAGGCGACCTCATCACCGCGTTCCGGCGCTTCCAGGACCGGATCCTCCACCTCCAGATCGCCGACCCCCCTTCGCGGAACGAGCCCGGCACCGGCGAGATCGGCTGGCCCGCGATCTTCGCGGCCGTCGCCGAATCCGGCTACACCGGCTGGATCGGCTGCGAGTACCGGCCCCGCACGACCACGCTCGCCGGACTCGGCTGGATGCGGGAGTACACGGCATGAGCGCCCCGAAGATCGCCCTGATCAGCGCCGTCACCGCTGCCATCGCCCCGGCCCGCGACGCGCTCGCTGCGGACTTCCCCGGCGCGCAGGTCTGGAACCTCCTCGACGACCGCCTCCTGCCGGACGCCGACGCCCGCGGCGGCCTCGACGCGGAGCTGCGCTCGCGCATGGAGCGCCTCATCGCGTACGCCCTGGACGGCGGCGCCGACGGCGTCCTCCTCACCTGCTCCCTCTACGGCCCTGTGGCCCAAGGACGCTCCTCCCAGAAGCCGGTGCTCGCCCCCGACGAGGCCGCGTTCGCCGACATCGCGGACGCGGGCTACCGCAGGGTCCTCGTCGTGGCCTCCTTCGCGAACGGCCGCGACGACTCGGTCGCCCGCCTCGGCGCCGCCCTCGGCCCGGACGGCCCCGCGCTCACCGGCCTCGCCGTCCCGGAAGCCATGGCCGCCACCGGGAACCAGGACCACGAAGGACTCGTCGCCGCCCTGGTCGAAGCCTGCCGCCCGCACACCGCGGCGCACGACGCGGTCTTCCTGGCCCAGTACTCGCTGGCGCCGGCCGCCGGTCCGCTCGCCGAAGCCCTCGGCCTCCCGGTCGTCTCCGGGCCCGCCAGCGCCGCGAAGGCCCTGCGGCGCGCGCTCACGGCGGACTGACCTATCCGCGCTCGGGGATGCGCGCTTCCGGTATCGGATCGGGGCCGATCGTGTAAGGCATAATCGAAGCTCCGGATGAGAAGGAGCGGTGGAGTGGCCACGAGCGGGCGTTCAACGCGGGAACCGGTGGCGGACCGGATGTACGGCGTCCTCCTCCGGCAGCTCCTCGACGGCCGCCGCGCCGCGGGCGAGCCGCTCAACATCGGCGCCCTCGGCCGCGACCTCGACGTGAGCCAGACGCCGCTGCGCGAGGCGCTCGCGCGGCTGGAGCACACCGGGCTCGTCAGGCGCGAGGCCCTCAAGGGCTACCGGGTCGCCGACGCCCTGACCGACCGCGAGGTCGCCAAGCTCATGGAAGCGCGGCTGGTGATCGAGCCGGAGCTGACGCTCCAGGCCGGACTGCGCACCACCCCTGAGTTCCTCGCCGAGCTGCGCGCCGCCGTCGACGACCTGGACGCCACCGCCCCGCACGCCGACGACGACCCCGAGGGCTTCCGGCGCTACTGGACCTCCGACGACGCCTTCCACCAGCTCATCGCCGCCCAGAGCGACAACCCGTTCCTCGAACAGGCCCTGCGTTCTCTCGACGGCCACATGCAGCGCTTCCGCCTGTTCACCAAGCGCGGGCGCACCGGGGCCGGGAACGCCGCCCGCGACCACCGCCTCGTCCTCGACGCCCTCGAAGCGCGCGACGCCGAGCGCGCCGCCGCCCTCATGCGCGAGCACCTCGAAGGCGCGAAGGCCCGCGCCCTCGCCTGACGCCCCACCGGGCGACCGCCCCGGCAGTCCCGCCGAGACGGCCGCCGCTGCCACGACCTTCGAGAGGGAACCGATGAGCACCGAACACGAACCGCCGCTTGACGAACGAGAGCGCCTCGACCTCTGCGACCTGCTGGACGAGCTCGGCCCCGACGCGCCGACGCTCTGCGAAGGCTGGACCACGCTCGACCTCGCCGCGCACCTCGTCCTGCGCGAGCACTTCTCGAAGTGGACGGACGAGAAGCGGGCGGTCGAGAAGGCCAAGGGCCTCCCCGCCCTGACCGCCCGCCTCCGCGCCGGAGCCCCGGCCCTGCCGTGGCGCATCCCCGGCGTCCGCAACCTCCTCAACGGCACCGAGTACCTGATCCACCACGAGGACGTGCGCCGCGCCAACGGCCTCGCCCCCCGTACCGGCCGCCCCGACCTCGACAAGATCGCCTGGGCCACGGTCCGCCTCACCGCCCGCGGCACGGCCCGCAAGATCCGCCCCCACGGCCTCGAAATCAGCACTCGCGCAGGCGAGTCCCGCCACTACGGCCCGCCCGGCGGCGCCGTCCTCACCGGCCACCCGGTCGAACTCCTCCTCTACCTCAGCGGCCGCCGCGACGCCTCCGAAACCGACCTCACCGGCGACCCCGAAGCGGTGGCCGCCTTGCGGCGGTAGGCGCCTGCGGTCGGGTGCCGCCCCGTTGACAGGATATCGATGAATCTCTATAGTTCGTCTCATCTAAGTTTCGGAACCCGTATCGAACCTTTCGGAGTCCGCTTAGGTCTGTGATCGGTAACCACCGGCACGGTCACCGCTCAGGGAACGGCGTTTCCCCCGCTCCGCCGAGGAGTCCCCGATGGACCCCACCGCACTCGACCTCTCGATCCCGACCCGCTGGATTCGCGGCCTCGCCGCGCTCGCGGCGGCCGTCGTGCTCGCCACCGCCGGGCTCGTGGCCTTCGCCGCGGACCGCGCCGACGCGCAGCCGCCGAACACCAGCGACTGGTACACGATCGTCTCCCGCCACTCGGGGCTCGCCATGGACATCCAGGGCGCCTCCACCGCGACGGGCGCGATCCTCACCCAGTACACGAACTACGAAGGCACCAACCAGCAGTTCCGCTTCATCGACTCCGGCGGCGGCTATTACCGCATCCAGGTCCGCCACTCCGGCCAGGTGCTCGACGTCTGGAACCTCAGCACCGCCGACGGCGCCACGATCGCCCAGTACACCAACCTCAACGGCACGAACCAGCAGTGGCAGGTGAACCGGAACTCGGCCGGCTACTACTCCTTCATCAACCGCAACTCGGGCAAGGCCATCGACGTCTACGACTGGTCCACCTCCGTCGGCGCCCCGCTGCGCCAGTGGACCCCGACCGGCGCCAACAACCAGCAGTTCTCGCTGGTCCCCGTCGAAACAACTTGCGGCGCAGACGAAGTCCTCGCCGACATCGCCGACGCCTGACCGACCCGGGACCGGACCCGGGGCGGCGCACCCGCCGGTCCGCGCCGCCCCGTCCGGTCCCGCCTTCCGAAAGGACCCGCCATGCCGATGAACCGGCGCCACATCCTCAGCCTCGCCGGCGCCTCCGCCGCCGCTGCCGCGCTCAACCCCTTCGGCGTCGCCGAAGCCCAGCAGACCTCCTACGCGAACCCCGTCGTCTGGCAGGACTTCGCCGACGTCGAGGTCATCCGCGTCGGCTCCGACTTCTACATGACCGCCTCGACGATGCACTACTCGCCCGGAGCCCCCGTCCTGCACTCGCGGGACCTGGTGAACTGGGAGTTCGTCGGGCACTCGGTGCCCCGGCTCGACTTCGGGTCGAAGTACGACCTCAGCGGCGGCCGCGGCTACGTGCGCGGCATCTGGGCCTCCACGATCGCGCACCGCCCCAGCGAGAACCGCTTCTACTGGCTCGGGCAGATCGACTTCGCACGGTCCTACATGTACACCGCGACGAACCCCGCCGGACCCTGGACCCAGCACGCCCAGCTCTCCCGCGCCTACTACGACGCCGGGATGCTCGTCGACAGCGACGGCACCATGTACGTCGCCTACGGCAACACCCAGATCTCGGTCGCCCAGCTCTCGGCCGACGGGAAGACCGAGGTGCGCAACCAGCAGGTCTTCTCCACCCCGTCGAGCATCGGCACCCTGGAGGGCTCGCGCTTCTACAAGATCAACGGGAACTACTACATCTTCCTGACCCGCCCCGCCAACGGCCAGTACATCCTCAAGTCCTCGTCGCCCTGGGGCCCTTACGAACTGCGGCAGGTGCTGCTGAACATGCCCGGCCCGATCAGCGGCGGCGGCGTCCCCCACCAGGGCGGCCTCGTCTCCACCCCGGGCGGGGCCTGGTACTACATGGCCTTCGTCGACGCCTACCCCGGCGGGCGCATGCCCGCCCTGGCGCCGATCAACTGGACCGCCGACGGCTGGCCGCAGGTCACGACCGTGAACGGCGCCTGGGGGAGCACCTACCCGTTTCCGAACCTGACTCCGGCCCCGGTCCCGCCGCTGACCGGGACCGACGCCTTCACCGCCTCCACATTGGCCGCCAAATGGGAGTGGAACCACAACCCGGACAACACGAAATGGTCGACCGGCGACGGCCTTCGCCTCCAGACCGCCACCGTCACGAACGACCTCTACAACGCGCGCAACACGCTCACTCACCGCATCCAGGGCCCGTCCTCCACGGCCACCGTCGAACTCGACTTCGCATCCATGAGGGACGGCGACCGCGCGGGGCTGGCGATGCTCCGCGACGCCTCCGCGTGGATCGGCGTCAAACGCGAGGCGGGCGTGCCCCGCGTCGTCATGACCGACGGCCTGACCATGGACGGCAGCTGGAACACCACCGGGACGGGCACCGAGCGCGCGAGCGCCGACCTGTGCTCGACCCGGGTCTGGCTCCGCGTCACCGCCGACATCCGGCCCGGCTCGGGCCGCCAGGCGCTGTTCTCCTACAGCGAAGACGGGGCCGCGTTCACGCCGCTCGGCCCCGCCTTCACCCTCAACAGCAACTGGACGTTCTTCATGGGCTACCGGTTCGCGGTCTTCAACTACGCCACCCAGTCCCTGGGCGGCGCCGTCACGGTCGACCGCTTCACCGTCGCCGCCTGAGCCGCGGGCGGCGCCGTCGACCCGTCCCCGGTGCTACGGGGCGAGGACGACGGCGTCGCCCTGCGCGCGCAGGCTGAGTTCGGCGGCCTTGAGCGCGTGGTCCTGGGTCATCGCGGTCTCGGTGCGGTCGATGCAGTCGCGCACGAGCCGCGTGAAGTACGGGAACCCGGTCATGCCGTTGGCGTTGAACCGGTACTGGCCCTCCTGGTTCACCAGGAAGACCTGGCCGCCGCCGTTGTCGGTGCCGATGTCGGTGTACTTGCGCAGCTCGATGTACCCGTCGGTGCCCAGCAGGAGCGTGCGCCCGTCGCCGAAGACGTCGAGGCCGTCCGGGGTGAACCAGTCGACCCGCACGTACCCGGTCGCGCCGTTGTCGAGCACCACATGGGCGTCGCCGAAGTCCTGGAGGCCGGGCGTCTCCGGGTGGGCGTAGTTCGCCACGGTCGCGGTCGACACGCGCCCGTCGGCCGCGCCGGTGAAGTAGAGCATCTGCTCGAAGTTGTGGCTGCCGATGTCGCAGAGGATGCCGCCGTACTGCGCGGGGTCGTAGAACCAGTCCGGCCGCCCGCCGCCGATGCGGTGCGGGCCGAAGCACACGACCTGCACGACCCGGCCGATCGCGCCGCGCTCGATGAGCTGCCCGGCGAGGATCGCGGACTCGTTGTGGATGCGCTCGCCGTAGTAGACCGCGTACTTGCGGCCGGTGCGCGCGGTCGCCTCGCGGACGGCCTTGAGCTGCTCCAACGTGGTCATCGGCGCCTTGTCGGCGAACGCGTCCTTGCCGGCCTCGATGGCGCGCAGGCCGATCGGGGCCCGCTCGGAGGGGATCGCCGCCGTCGCGACGAGGCGCACGTCCGGATCGTCGAGCACCTCCTGCTCCGAGGACGCGACGCGCGCGGTCGGGTACCGCTCCGCGAACGCGGCGGCCTTCTCCGGGTCGGCGTCGTAGACCATCGTCACGGTCGCGCCCGCGCCGATGAGGCCCTCCGTCATGCCGAAGATGTGGCCGTGGTCGAGGCCGACGGCCGCGAACGCGAACTCGCCGGGCCCGACGGCGGGCTGCGGGAGGGGGTCGAAGGTGTACGGGTGGTTCACTGTGGAGTTCTCCTCATCGGTGGTGTCGCGGATGCTCAAGGGCGCGAAGGGGTTCAGCCCGCCTCGGCGAGCGAGCGCTGCTTCTCGTGGTAGCGCGGGGCGCGCTCCACGAGCCGGCCGGACCGGTAGTAGGGGTCGTCGGCCTGGAGCGGCAGGGCCACGAACGCCCGCTCGATGCCCGCCTTGTAGATCGCGGTGACGACCTCGATCGCCGCCCGGCCGTCCCGCCCGTCCGCGATCGGCCTGCGCCCCTCGCGGATCGCGGCCAGGAGGTCGCCGATCTGCCCGGCGTGCCCGGTGTGGCGCAGCGGCTCGCGCCCGGCCACGAGCGCTTCGATCGCGGCCACGAGTTCCTGGTCGCCGCCCTGCTCGGGGAACCCGGCGCCGTTGGAGCGCTCCGCGATCACCTTCCACGGCTGGGAGACCCGGGCCTTCTCGCCCTGGACGACGATCTCCTGCTCCTCGCCGTGGTGCACGACCGAGCTCGTCAGCTGCGCGAGCCCCTGCTCGAACCGGAGCACCGCCACCGAGAGGTCCTCGACCTCGCTGTTGCCGTGCTGCGCGTTCGCGAGCATCGCGGTGATCTCAGTGGGGCGGCCCAGCATCCACAGCAGCAGGTCGATGTGGTGGATGGCGTGGTTGAGCGTGCAGCCGCCGCCCTCCTTCTCCCACGTGCCGCGCCACCACAGGTCGTAGTACGGCAGGCCGCGCCACCAGGCCGAGTCCACCCGCACGTGCGAGACGGAGCCGAGGAGCCCGGAGTCGAGGACGTCCTTGAGGGTCGCGAGGTCGTTGCGGAAGCGGTTCTGCGCCACCACTGAGAGCAGCTTCCCCGAGCGCTCCTGCGCGGCGAGCATCGCGTCGCACTCCTCAAGCGACGGCGCCATCGGCTTCTCCACCAGGACGTTCACGCCCGCATCCAGCGCCGCGATAGTCAGCGCCGCGTGCGTGGACGGCGGCGTCGCGATGCTCACGAGGTCGAGGCCCGCCTCGGCGATCATCTCCAGCGGGTCGTCGTACCCGGTCGCGCCCGCGAGGCCGAACTCCGCGGCCTTCTCTGCCGCCTTGCCCGGCACCGCGTCGGCGAGCGCGACGATCTCGCACTCCTGGGGGAACTCGCGGTACCCGCCGACGTGCGCCCCCGCGATCCCGCCGGTGCCGATGATTCCTACTCTGAGCATGGTCCCTCATGTCGTCTACTACGTATTACTAAAACGTAGTAGGTAGTATGGGCACGCCCAACCCGCGGGGTCAAGATCGTCGCGTGGAATTCTCACGATGGAGGACGCAGGCATGGCGAAACGGCCGACCGGCCACGACGTCGCACGGCTCGCGGGGGTCTCGCAGACGACCGTCTCGCTCGTGTTCACCGGGCGCAGCGGCATCTCGTCCGCGACCCGGGAGCGGGTCCTCCAGGCCGCCGCCGAGCTCGGCTACCGCCCCAACCTCGCCGCCCGCTCCATGCGCACCCACCGCACCGGGCGGCTCGCGGTCGTCATCCCTTACACCGGTCTGAACCTCGCCCACGTCCTGGAAGGCGCCGTGAGCACCGCACGCGACGCCGGGTACGCCGTCGAGATCGTCAGCCTCCCTGACGACGGGATCGACGCGCTCCTCGACTCCTCCGAGTACGAAGGGGTCCTCTCGTTCTCCCCGGTGCCCGCGCCCCGGGAGGCGGCCGGGGAACCGGCCACCGCGTTCCTCGTCCTCTCCGAGTTCGACGCGGAAATGCACGCCACCGGTGCGTTCAGCGACGCGCAGCCGGTGGTGGAGATGATGGAGCGCCTCGCCGGACTCGGCCACCGGCGCTTCCTCCACCTCGCGGGACCCGCCAGCTACCCTTCGGCGGTCGCGCGCCGCGACGCCTACCTCGCGACGGTCGACCGGCTCGGGCTGGAGTCCCTCGGCGTCGCGGCGACCGACTGGAACGGCACGGCCGCAAAGGAATGCGTGCTCGCGCTGCCCGGCGACGCCCCGCCGCTCGCGATCATCGCCGCGAACGACACCCTCGCGGCGGGCGCGGTCCGCGGCGCGGTCGAGCGCGGCTGGTCCGTCCCCGGCGACGTGAGCGTGACCGGCTGGGACGACGCACCGCTGAGCGCCCTCTTCATCCCGTCCCTGACCACGGTGTTCCAGGACCGGCGGCGCCTCGGCGCCTACTCGATGCGCCGCCTCGTCGCCGCGGTCCGCGGCGAAGGTGCCCCCGAACGTGAGACCGGCCTCCAGAAAGTCGTGTGGCGCGAGTCAACCGCCCCGCCCCGCACCCGCTGAGCGCCGCCTCGGTCCACTGAGCACCCCCGACTACTCGACCGCGGCGCGCAGGAGCCGCTCGGTGAGGCGGTGGAGGCGGGCGGCCTCCTCGTCGTCGCGGGGCGTGGTGCGAGGATCGACGGGGCGGCCGTTCGCCCAGGCGGTCAGGGGTTCGGCGGGCGGGTCGTCGATGAGTGCCGACAGCGGTGGCACGGCGGCGGTGACCGGGCGGGCGGTGCGTTTCATGTGCTCGACCATGGCGGCGGTGGCGGGGTCGTATTCGCCCGCGAAGCTGGAGGCGACGCCGCCGGGGTTGACCAGGGTGTAGCGGGTGCGGGCGGCGGGGTGCTCGGCGGCGAAGGCGAGGCCGAGGAGGTCGTTGGCGCGCCCGGCGTGGAACTGGGCCTCCATGCCCGAGTAGCCGCGGCGGAAGGCGAGGTCGTCCCAGCGGATCTCGGGCTTGGGTGCGCCGGGCCCGGAGACGTTCACGACGACCGGAGCGGGCGCGGCCTCCAAAGCGTCGAGCAGACCGTGGCTCAGCTGGAAGCGGCTGAGGTATTCGAGCGCGAAGCACGCCTCGAAGCCGTCGGGCGTCTCGTGCCGGTGCGAGCGGAAGTACCTGGCGCACAAGACGAGCGCGTCGATCGGGCGGGACGCGAGCAGGTCGGTCACGCGGAGGTGCTCCGCCACCAGGCTGAGGTCGGCGGGGATGAAGCGCGCGCCGAGGGCGGCGAGCGCCGCGCCTTTGGCCTCGTCGCGGCCGATCACGGTGACCGCGTCGCCCAGTGCGAGCCGCTGTCGGGCCAGGGCGGCGCCGATGCCGTCGGTGCCTCCGGTGATGACGAGGTGCTTCATGCTGCGCTCCTTGCGGTCTCGGGTGCGGGGATGTCGGTGCGGCCGGGGAGGAGCCACGTGGCGGCGAGGACCGTCGCGAGGGTCGCGGTGAGGAACCAGTACATGCCCTGGAAGCCGCGCACGGGGTCGGCGGCGGTCTCCAAGATGAGGGCGACGACGGCGATGCCGATGGAGCCGCCGAGCTGGTTGAGCGTGTAGAGGACCGAGCTGCCTTGGGCCACTTGCGATGCGGGCAGGGTCCGGTACAGCGAGCCCATGACCGGGGCGCTGACGAAGCCGCTGGCGAGGCCCATGACGAGGGCCGCCGCGACGGGCCACGCGATGGGCGTGTCTGCGTCGAGCCGTGTCAGGGCCAGCGCGCACGCCAGAAGCACGACGGCCCCGGCGCGGGCGAGGCTGCGGCTGCCGATGCGGTCGGAGATCCAGCCCGCGAGCGGCATCGAGATGGTGCCGCCGATGCCGAAGGGCGCCACGAGGAGCCCGGCGGTGAGCACCCCGGAGGCGTGCACGTCCTGGTAGTACAGCGGCAGGCCGACGAGGCTCGCGTACATGACGACGCCGGTCATGCCCATGATGGCGACGCTGCCGCTGAAGCCGCGGCTGGCGAACAGCCGCAGGTCGATGAGCGGCTCGGCGCCGGGTCGCAGGGCCCGGACCGCATAGAGGGCGAGGAGGACCGCACCCGCGGCGAGCGGGAGGAGCGTCTGCCAGGCGATGAACGCATGGTGCTCGGCGGCCTGGGACGCCGCGAGGACCAGGGCCGCGACGCCGGGCCCGATGAGCGCGAGGCCGATGACGTCGAGGCGGGGGAGCGCCCGGGCCGCGTCGCGGGGCGGGTCGGCGGGGAGCACGCGCAGGGACAGCGCGAAGACGACGGCCGCGATGGCGATGCCCAGGTGGAACATCCACGGCCAGTCGAGGCGCTCCAGGACGGCGCCGCCGAAGACCGGGCCGACGACGGGCCCGAGCGACAGGACGACGCCCATCAGGCCCATGACCCGCCCCGCGCGGGCCGGGCCCGCGGCGCGCGCGAGCAGGATGAGCACGAGCGGGTCGAGGATGCCCGCGCCGAAGCCCTGGACGACGCGGAAGGCGATGAGACTGCCCGCGTCCCAGGCGAGCCCGGCGCCGAGGGAGGCCGCGGCGAACAGGACGAGCCCGGCGAGCCACATGCGGCGCCCGCCGAAGCGGTCGACGGCCCAGGTGGTGAAGGGGATGGCGACGGTGACGGCAAGGAGGAACCCGGTCGACGCCCAGCCCATGACGGCCAGCGAGGCGTCGAACTCGGCCGCCAGCAGGTCCAGGCCCACCGCGACCATCGTGCTGCTCAGCAGGCCGAGCACGCCGCCGAGGAGGATCACCCCGACCTGGCGCAGCAGCGCCGCGTCGAGGCGGTCGCTTTCATTCGAGGACAAGACGGCTCCGTTCAGAACTAGACTCATGAGTCTAAAAACATGACCTCGGAAGTATTGCATACTCGCGGGGATGCGAAACCGGACCCGTGAGTCCAGAACCGGTCTCCTCGGCTACGCTGGCCCGATGGGTGCGGCGACGAAGGCCCCGCGGGGGCGGATGGACAAGCGGCAGGCGATCCTCGCGGCGGCGTTCGCGGAGTTCGCGGCCCGCGGCTACGCCCAGGCGGGCGTCGACGAGGTCGCCGCGGCCGCCGGGGTCGCCAAGGCCACCGTCTACAACCACTTCGGCGACAAGGA
This sequence comes from Glycomyces artemisiae, assembly GCF_003002955.1. Taxonomy (GTDB): domain Bacteria; phylum Actinomycetota; class Actinomycetes; order Mycobacteriales; family Micromonosporaceae; genus Glycomyces; species Glycomyces artemisiae. The sequence goes on along the minus strand of NZ_PVTJ01000003.1, from coordinate 501,907 downwards.
GACCCTGCTGCGCGAGGCCATCGCCGCCAGTGCCGAGCAGGCCACCGCCAAGAACCTCGCCGCCGTCGAACGCCTCGTCGACACCGGCGGCGACCTGCGCCCGGTCCTCGAAGACGTCGGCCTGCGCCTCATCCAGTGCTACTGCGACGAGGACTCCTGGGCGCTGCGCCGCCTCCTCTACGCCGAGCTCGCGCACCTGCCCGACCTCCTGGAGATCGTCCAGGTCCGGGCCGCCGAGCGCGTCCAGCGCGCCCTCGCCGACCGCCTCGCCCGCCTCGCGCTCGCGGGCCGTCTCGGCGTCACCGACCCCGACGCCGCCGTCGAGCACCTGAGCGCCCTCCTCACCGGCCCCCTCGAAGCCCGCGCCCGCTGGGGCACCCGCCGCCTCCCGGTCAAGGAGATGCGCGAGGTCGCCGCCGCCGCGGTGGACGCATTCCTCACTCTTTACGGCCGCAAGTAGTCCCCGGGGAGCGCCACCATCGGCCGAGGCTTCGGCAAGAGGCGTGTGTTCCGTTCGAAAGTTTCGATGTTAAGCTCGAAACGTTTCGAACGTGAGGGAGTGCTCATGAATCGGCAGTCCCGTCGCGGGAAGGTCACCCTGAACGACGTTGCGGCGAGGGCCGGCGTCTCGCCGTCGACCGTTTCGAAGGTCCTCAATAGTCGTTCCGATGTCTCCGCTGCGACGCGCGAACGCGTGCTCTCCGTGGTCGCCGAGACCGGCTACCGGGCCGCGCCGCGGCGCGACCGGGGAGGGCGGCAGGCGCTGACCGTCGTGCTCGACTTCCTGGCGTCTCCGTATGCGGGCACCCTCATGCAGGAGATGCTCGCCGCCGCAACGGAACTGGAGGCGGACCTGCGGCTCAGCCTGCCTCCGGGCGCGCCCGCGGAGGTGTGGGTGGCCGAGCAGCGGGCGGCCGGGGCGGTCGGGCTCATCGAGCTCGCCGTGCCGCTCCCCGGAGCGGTGCTCGCCGCGGCGCGCGATCAGGGGCTGCCGGTCGTCGCCATCGACCCGCTCGGGATCGCCGATCCCCGCGCGGTCACCATCGGCTCCGCGAACTGGGCCGGGGGCCGCACCGTGACCGAGCACGTGATCCGCTTCGGGCACACCGACATCGCGTGGGTCGGCGGGCCGCTGCACTCGGCGCCGTCCGCGGAGCGGTTCCAGGGGTACCGGGCCGCGCTCGACGCCGCGAACCTCGTGGCGGACCCGGCGCTGATCTGCCACGACGCGTTCACCGTCGAGGCCGGGTTCCGGCACGGCCGCCGCCTGCTCGCGCTCGACCGGCCGCCGACCGCCGTCGTCGCGGGGAACGACGAGATCGCCATCGGCGTGCTCGCCGCGGCGAGGGAGCGGGGCGTCGACGTGCCCCGCGACCTGTCGGTCACCGGGTTCGACGGCACCCCGCTCGCCGAATGGGCCACGCCCGGGCTCACGTCGGTGGAGCAGCCGCTCGCTGGCATGGGCCGCATGGCCGTGGAGACCGTGCTCGGCATGGCCCGGGGCGTGCGGCCCGCGTCCCGGCACCTGCAACTCGCGACGACCCTGACCGTTCGCGACTCGACCGGCCCTGTCTCCGTTTGAGTGCTTCGAGCGGCCGGGACCTCGCGAGGCCCCGGCCGCCGATTCTTAAGTGATGGTCCATTGTTGGTTGGTGCCGGTGTGGCAGGCCCACAGCTGGACGCGCGAGCCGTTGGCCGTGGCCGCGCCCGAGACGTCCAGGCACGTGCCCGTCGCGGTGTTCCTCAACGTGCCGTTGGAGCCCAGCACCCATTTCTGGTTCGCGCCGCCGTGGCACGACCAGATCACCGCGGCCGTCCCGTTCGCACTAGAAGACCCCGAGGCGTCCAGGCATTTGCGCGAGGACCCCGAGTACACCGACAGCTCCCCGTTCGCGAACGTCCACTGCTGGTTCGCACCCGACCAGCAGTCGTAGATCTGCAACTGCGTCCCGTTCGTCGTCGACTGGTTCGGCACGTCCAGACAACGCCCCGAACCCACACCACGCACCTGACCCGAATCCTCACCACCACCAGGCGAACCGCAGTCGGGCGTCGGGTTCGTGTTGGTGAGGAGTCCGAGCCGGTAGGGGAGCTGCGAGTACTCGCCGCCCGAGTTCGGGTTCCTGCCCTGGTACAGGTACTGCATGCTGCACGGGTTGATCTCCATGGTCTGGTTCCCGTCGGTGCGGACCATCTCGCCGTGGCTGATGTCGCTCGTCCACGCCCCGCCCGGGAACGTGACGTTGGCGGCGCCGGCGAAGGGGTTGGACTGGGTGTCGGCCAGCGGGGTCCACTCCCCGAAGTTCGCGTCGAGCCGGTTCGAGGTCCACGACCGGAAGTAGCGGACGCCGCCCGAGCCGATGCCCTCGACCACGAGCAGGTACTGGCCGCTGTCGCCGACCTTGTAGACGTTGGTGGCCTCGAACAGGCTCTGGTTCGGGGCCTCCATGAACAGCTCGACGTCGCCGAAGCCGTTCGGGAACTCCGCCACGGTCGTCTGCGCCCGGTAGAACTTCTGCTTGTCGTTGTTGAAGTACAGGTAGCAGTTCACCTCGTCGCAGGCGATCCAGTAGTCCAGGATGTACGACGAGCCGGCGTCGGCGATCCCGTGGTTGCTCATGAAGTTCCGCGGCGCCGAGGCGCTCTGCGGCTGCCCCGGGTCGGCGAGGGTCGAGAACGACGGCAGGCCGGTCTGGTACAGCAGGTACCACTGGTCGTCGGGTTCGAAGTAGAACACCTGCGGCGCGGCGCGGTAGCCGCCGCCGATCGGGGTGCGGGACAGGTGGTACTGCGGCGCCTGGCCCGCCTGGCTCCAGTCGGTGAAGCCGCCGAAGTAGGTGAGGGACCAGCCGCCGTTGGTGTCGGCGGTGGTGGCGTACACGTGGTACTTGCCGTCGACCTGCACGACCGACGGGTCCTTGACCGAGACGAGGGTCCGTCCCGGCGCGGTCTGCTGCGGGGCGACCAGCGCTCCGGTCGAGGTCCAGCGGAACGTGGTGGGCAGGGGCGCGGCCGATGCCGGGACGGGCGCGGGGTCCGCTGCCACACTCAGTGTCGCCGCGGCGAGCGCCGCGACCAGTGTCAGCGCCAGCATGGCGAGCCGGGGTCGCCATCGGGTCGGCAGTCTCATGGGATGCCTCTCTGCTCGGGTCTTGCGTGGTTATCGTTAACAACCGCAACGGAACTCGAAAGCTTCGAAGTCGGCTCCGAACGTTGACGGTGCACACAGGATAGCCAGCGACTTCGTGATATGTAAATAGATCGATGTCAACGAAGTCGGCCCGGCCACCCTGAGCGGCCCTTGACGAGATATCGACTCATGTCTATAGTTCGAATCACGTAAGTTTCGGAACTTCTCCGAAAACTTTCGACGACTCCGGAGCCGCGCGCACCCGGTGCCCCGGCATCCCCGGACGCGCCGCCTGCGGAGTACCCGAGCCACAGGGAGCACCATCGCCATGAGAAACAGTCCAACGAGTCGACGGCGCCGCGCCTGGTCGGCGCTCGCCGCGCTCGCGGTCGCGAGCCTGGGCGCCACGACCGCGCTCGTGCTGTCGGCCGCGCCCGCGCAGGCCGCGAGCACGCTCGGCGCCTCGGCCGCCGAGTCCGGCCGCTACTTCGGCGCCGCCGTCGCCGGCAACCGCCTCAGCGAGTCCGGCTACGCCAACACCCTCGGGACCGAGTTCAACTCGGTGGTCGCCGAGAACGCCATGAAGTGGGACGCCACCGAGCCCAACCCGGGCCAGTTCACCTTCTCCGGCGGCGACCAGATCGTCAGCTGGGCCCAGGCCCGCGGGATGAAGGTCCGCGGCCACACCCTCGTCTGGCACGCGCAGCAGCCCGGCTGGGTCCAGGGGCTCACCGGGAACAACCTGCGCAACGCCATGGTCAACCACATCACCGGCGTCGCGAACCACTACGAGGGCAAGGTCTTCGCGTGGGACGTCGTCAACGAGGCGTTCGAGTGGGACGGCTCGCGCCGCCAGTCGAACCTCCAGCAGCAGTTGGGGAACGGCTGGATCGAGGAGGCGTTCCGCGCCGCCGACGCCGCCGACCCGAACGCCCGGCTCTGCTACAACGACTACGGCACCGACGGGATCAACTCCAAGAGCACCGCGATCTACAACATGGTGCGCGACTTCAAGTCCCGCGGCGTCCCCATCGACTGCGTCGGCTTCCAGAGCCACCTCAGCGCGGGCGACAACCTGAGCAGCTACCAGTCCAACCTCCAGCGCTTCGCCGACCTCGGTGTGGCCGTGGAGATCACCGAACTCGACGTCGGCGGCTCGGGCTCGGCCCAGGCGGCCACGTTCGGGACCGTCACCCAGGCGTGCATGGCCGTCGCGCGCTGCACCGGCATCACCGTCTGGGGCGTCACCGACAAGTACTCCTGGCGCAATGACGACCCGCTCCTCTTCGACGACAACTACCAGAAGAAGCAGGCGTACACCTCGGTGCTCAACGCGCTGAACAGCGGTACGCCCGGTGGTGGTGAGGATTCGGGTCAGGTTCGTGGTGTGGGTTCGGGTCGGTGTCTGGATGTGCCGAACCAGTCCACGACGAACGGGACGCAGTTGCAGATCTACGACTGCTGGTCGGGTGCGAACCAGCAGTGGACGTTCGCGAACGGGGAGCTGTCGGTCTACACCGGGGCCTCCCGGAAGTGCCTGGACGCCTCGGGGTCTTCTAGTGCGAACGGGACGGCCGCGGTGATCTGGTCGTGCCACGGCGGCGCGAACCAGAAATGGGTCCTCAACAGCAACGGCACGCTGAGGAACACCGCGACGGGCACGTGCCTGGACGTCTCGGGCGCGGCCACGGCCAACGGCTCGCGCGTCCAGCTGTGGGCCTGCACCAACGGCACCAACCAACAATGGACCATCGTCTGAGCAGATAGATGAGGGAAGCGATCGCCCGGGCCCCAAAGGGACCCGGGCGATCGTGTGCGCGGTGATGCCTGCTCGGACGCTACGCCGCCGTCAGGCCCGCGAGCGCGTCGGCGAGGGCCGCCGCCGCATCGTCCACCTCCTCCTGCGCGGCGCCCTGATCGTCCGAGGCCGCCGCCGCGGCGTCCCGCGCGGCGACCAGGGCGGCCCAGGTCTCCGCCGTCCAGTCGGCTTCATTCAGCACGTCCGCATCGTCCAGGAGGACGGCAAGGCCGGACTTGTCGACCACCGCGACGATGAACTGGAGTTCGGCCACATTGCAGTAGCCGTTGCCGCCGCTGATGCGCAGCGCCACGAAGTCCACGGGTTCGGCCAGGTCGATCGTGTTCCATCCGCGCACCGGCGTCCCGGTGTTCGCGAACGCGGTCCAGGTGGCGCCGCCGTCACTGGAACCGTCGATCGACATGTTCGTCGCGCGGTTCACCGCGGCGTCCTTCGGGAAGTACCTGACGCCGACCACCTCGAACGCGGTCCCGTCGTCCGGGACCACGGTGTTGGTGCACGACTTCGTGGTGGTGTCGGTCCAGGTGCCGGTGTCCCCGTCGAACATCCGCCAGCCGTTGTCGGCAGCATCGAGCCTGCCGTCCCAGCTCACCGTGCTCGCGGTGACCCAGGCCGGGTCGAGCGCGGCCGGCGCCTCGGTCACCAGGGGGTCCAGCAGGCCCCAGGCGTCGATGAGCCGCCGCGCGAGCGCGTCCTCGTCGGCGCCCGGCTCCTCGGCGGCCTCGCGGACCGCCGCCACCTCGCGCGGGAAGAGGATCCGCGAACCCCGGCTGTACTGCGACAGGTCGACGGCGTCGGCCTGCGCCAGCACGGTGTCGAGGTCCCCGCTGACGTCGCCGAAGATTCTGAACTCCGCGACCGAGACGGCGTACCGGTTGCGCAGCCGCAGGTACCGGTACGGTGTCTCGTCCCCGGACTCCAGGTTCTGCCAGTCGTACCCGCGGAACGCCGGCTCCGTCAGGGTCGTCCAGTGCTCAAGGTCGTTGGAGCCCTGGAAGACCATGGTGTCGATGAGGCCCGGGTACCTGGTGTCCTGGTTGATCAGGAAGTCGACGCGGTCGAGCGCGAGCCCGCGGCCTTCGCCGAAGTCCCAGGTGACGTGGTACTCGCCGGTGGTCCCGCTCAGCGCGCCGACAGAGTTCGCACTGCCGTCGAGCATGAGCGCGGCCTGCGCCTCCCTCGCGGCGTCAGGGGCGCCGCTGTCGTCCACGACTTCGGCGAACACCGCCGGGTCGACCATGTCGCGCTCATCGGAGAAGTACAGGCGGCTGAAGTCCGTCGTCCCGAGCACCGCCGGCGCGGCTTCGCCGCCGATGCTGTAGTCGATGCTGAACGGCATGTCGCCCACCGGCTCGTCCTCGCCGAGCTCGATCGCGGCCGTCCAGGACCGCCCGTCCTCGCTGATCGCCTCGACCTCGTGGCCGCCGATCTCGACCGCCACGTCGGAGATCGCCTCGTCGCTGGTGAACGCGAGTTCGGCGGTGTCGCCGGCCGTCACCCGCTCCCGCAGCGCGCCGGGAGCAGTGAGGGACGCGGTGTCGATCGCGCCGGGCAGCTCGATGCGCTCGCCCATGATGTGGAACTCGTCGACGATCCAGATGCCCGGGTAGGCCGGGTCGTTCGGCAGCGCGGGCTCGTCGACTTGGAGCTTGAGGAACCGGTACTCCTCCCCGCGGTGCTCCTCGACGACCGGGATGTGCTCCCAGCTGTTGACCTCGGCAGTGGGCCGCTCCGACAGCAGGTCCCATTCGATCCCGTCGTTCGAGCCGTACACGTTCGTCCCGGCCGAGCGCATCGCGAACGCATACGGGCCCTGGAACGCGAACTCCTCTGCGGCGACCCGGAAGCGCGTCCCGAAGTCGAGCACGAAGGAGGTGTGCAGGATGTTCCCGGTATGGCCGGGCCCCACGATGGTGTTCACCTGCGCCGCGGTGACATCGTGCGGGGTCACCACGCCGCCGGAGATGTCGAGCCCGCCGTCCTCCAGGCGCGGGTTGAGGAGCCGGTTCGCCTCGGCCGCATCGCGAAGCGCTTCAAGTGCGGCCAGGAACTCCTCGTCCGTGCCCGACTCGGACGCCTCCTTGGCCGCGCGCAGCGCCGCGTCGAACTGCGCGGCGCTGGCGGTCTCGTACACGGCGTCGGGATCGTACACGTCGGCCAGCAGGGCGTCGATCGTCTTGGGCCGGTTGGCCGCGACGACGAGTTCGAAGGTCCGGGAAGCGGTGGTCTCGCCGTCGTCGGCGAAGATCCGCACCTCGTGGCGGCCCCGGTCGGCATCGCCGGGCGTCCACCTGAAGTCGCCGGTCGCGGTGTCGAACGCGGCGCCTTCGGGCAGGCCGTCGGCCGAGTACACGACGTCCCCGCCGGTGTCGACCGCCTTGACGTCGAGCGTCCGCTCCATGTTCGCGGCGAGGTAGAGGGTCCCGTCGGCCTGCGGGAACTGCGGCGGCGTCAGGTCCTGGGCGCCCGTGACGATCACCCGGTCCATGTCCACGGTGGTGCCGTCGGCGCCGGTGAGCCGGAAGTAGTTGATCGGGTTGCCGGACATCGGATAGGCGACGTAGCGCCACTCGCCCCCGGTGTCGGGGAGGTCCTGCGCCGTCAGGACGCTCTCGGGTGCCTCGTTCGGATTGAGCCCCGAGGGCCCGGGATTGCGGAGCACGTCCAGGTGCGCGGGGCCGTCGCTGCGGTACCGCAGGCCGAACACGGCCCCCTGGGGGAACTCCAAGCGGCTCATGGCACTGGTGGTGCCCTCCTCGCTGAGGCTCGCTCGCGCGAACGTCGCGCCGTCCTCGGTGACGAGCTCGGTCCGGTCGTCGAGCATGATCCCGGCCTTGTCGAAGCGCCAGGCGGGGTCCTCGCGCTGCGGCGGCGGCTCCGTCCCGGCCAGCTCCTCGGGGAACGCGACCCAGTACTCGGGGTTCTTGTCGCCCGGTCCCCAGAAGTTCGCCGCCGAGGAGCCGCGGGTGTAGAGCGGACCGTCCATCCGGGACGCCAGCTGGGCGAGCCACGGCGCTTCGGCCTCGACGTCGACGCCGCGCTCGATCCCGTACTCGTAGTACAGCTCCGCGACCGAGATCGTGTTGAAGATGCGGCCCCGGTACGACTGCGAGACGGTGCCGAACCAGTCGTCCCCGCGCTCGTCGACCCACGGCATCCAGCCGCCCTGCATGTACTTGTAGAACTGCTCGGCCCCTTGCAGGAGCCGCTGGTCGAGGAAGTCGTACGCGGACACGGCATCCGAGGCCGTGGAGACGGTCCCGGCGGTCGGATCGACCTTCGTGCCCTGCACTTCGAGCATCCGCGCCAGCCCGGCGAAGTTGTCGATGTTGCACTCGCCGTGGGCCTGGTCGCGGCCCATCTCGCGGACCTGCACGAAGTCGTACCCGTAGGGGTTGATCGGGTCGTCGGCGTCGATGAGCGGAATCTGCTCGGCCATCGAGCCGTTGTCGTAGGCGTCGTCGCCCTCGTTAACGGCGAACCACTCCGCGCCCGTGGCGTAGCCCTCGGGGTCGTCCGAGTAGATCGCGGTCGCGATGCGCCCGAACAGGCCGAAGTTGTGCTGGTTCATCCAGGTGTGGTTGGAGTACAGGAACGTCTCCACCACGGGGTTCGCGAAGTTGGCGAGCAGGCGTTCGTCGTCCTGTTCGGACCAGACCACGTCGTAGCCGCCATATTCGCCGGGGGAGTCGTCCTCGACCGGGTCGGTGGCCCGGATGATCTCGGCGGCCATGAGGAACTGGTACAGCGGGTGCCCGGTGTGGATGTGCGCGTCGGGGAAGTACGTGTAGCCGTCGGGGTCCATGTCGGCCCAGACGCGCAGCGCCTGGATCGCGTTCCTGCGGTACACCTCGTCGCCGGTGTCGACCCACATGAGCGCCTGCGTGAGGGCGCCGAAGGAGTCGTTGGTCTCGCGGCCGCGCATCCCGGCGTCGACGAAGGTCCTGGTCTTCGCCTTGTCGGGTTCGGCCGCCGACAGGGAGTTCGAGGCCCGCCAGGTCGTGGACGCGAAGCCGGTCTTGGTCATGGCGTCGAAATAGGATGCCCACGGCTCCTGGCCCGAGCGGACCATCTCCTGCGCGGTCCGCAGGTCGTCGGCCGAGAGGCCGACGCCGGGGTGGACGAACCCGGCGTCGCTCACGGTCTCGTTGATCGCGACCACGTGATCGGTGATCAGGTCGGGGGGTTCGGCGGCCGCGGCGGGCGGGGACGCCGCCAGCATGCCCGCCGCGAGCGCCAGCACTGCCGCCGCCGCGGTCGGCCGGGGCCGTCCTCTGGACTGGGTCTGCTTCATCGCAGGTTCCTTCCGTCGTCCGGCACGCGCAGAAGGGGGACAGGGGCGGCGTGCCGGGGTATGAGGATATCGTTATCCTTTGATTGATGCTAATGGGGTCTGGAACAGGAGGCAAGTCTTCGATATCGTTTTCCTGAAAACGCGTGCCTTGATGGCCGCCACCCCGCCGCCCCTCCGACGATCCGAGCTGGAGCGACCCGTGGCTCCGACCGACCAGCCCCGCCCCGGCCCGACGCGGCCATCGAATGGACCCGCCCTGGGCTGCACCTGCGGTGAATGCAGTGGGGACAAGTAGATAACGATATCTCAAACGATCGTCATCGAGGCGCCGATGGCCTCGCTTGCAGCGGTCTTGCCCTGATTGTAGGATTGGGATATCGTTATCCCTCGATGGAAAACGATCTCTCGAACGGAGTAGTCCCGCTCATGCAACCCCCCACGGCCGCCTCCCGCCGCCGACGCGCCCTGCCACGGCGCGCCGCCGCGCTCATGGCGGCGATGCTGCTCTCCATAGGACTCGTCCAACTCGTCGCCCCCGGCGCCGCCCCCGTGCAGGCGGCCGCCACCTGCGACGTCCAGATCAACGCCACGACAAGCGAATCCGGGTTCAGCCATCCCGGCATCGGGCTCACCGAGCCGATCATCGAGAACGTGCGCACCCAGCTCGCGGCCGGAGCCGAGCCCTGGGCCTCCGGGTTCGAGGACCTGCGGAACTCCGCCTCCGGCGGCGAGAACGTGCGCCCGTCCAATGCCGGAACCGATCCGACCAAGCCGCGCTCGACCGCCTTCAACGCGGGGACGAAGGGCATGTTCGTCGCCGACGGCGAGAAGGCCTACGCCCAGGCGGTCATGTACGTGCTCACCGGGAAGGAGGTCCACCGCAAGAACGCGCAGGACATCCTCCGCAACTGGGCGCAGATGGACCCCGCGCAGTACGAGTACCACACGGACTCGCACATCTACACCGGCGTGCCGCTCTTCCGCATGGCCTCCGCCGCGGAACTGCTGCGCTACACCGACTGCGGCGACGACGAGGCATACCCGTGGACCGAGGCCGACACGCAGGCCCTGACCGACAACCTCGTCAAGCCGGCCATCGCGACGTTCATGTCCTCTCCGGACCACTTCATGAACCAGCACAACTACCCGCTGCTGGGCTCCATGGCCGGGGCGATCTTCATGGACGACGAGGACCTGTACGAGGAGAAGGTCGAGTGGTTCACCGTCAACGAGTCCGCCCAGGACGAGGGCTTCAACGGCTCCGTCGCACGGCTGGCCCGCTGGGTGGACACGAACGACAAGACCGGTGAGCCGATCGACGACCCGCACGTGCAGCTCGTCGAGATGGGCCGCGACCAGGCCCACGGCGGCGGCAACCTCACGAACTTCGCGGCCCTGTCGCGCATGCTGATGTCCCAGGGCACCGAGGTCGACCCGGTCGACGGCACGGTCTCGACCGCCGACGACGCGGTGGGGCCCTACGAGTTCCTCGACGACCGCCTCCTCAAGGCCGCCGACTACTTCTGGCAGTTCATGCTCGGCTACGACACCGAGTGGACCCCGGTGGCGTACGCGATCTCGCCGGACGGCACGATCCGCGACACGTACGACCACATCGCGGACGGCTACCGCGGCCGGTACGCGACCGCGAGCTTCTGGGAGTTCTACTACCACTACAAGTTCGAGCGCGGCCTCGACGTCGAGGAGATCGCGCCCTACTTCGCCGAGGCCTACGCCAAGCGCCCCAGGATCGGCTGGGAGGGGCACGACGGCGGCGGCGACTCGTGGCTGTTCGCGCCCGCCGAGGCGGCGGGGGAGGCGGCGACCCCGCCGGGCGACCCGACCGTCCTCGAAGTCGAGCAGCGCTACACGCACCTGTCCGGTGACGTCGAGGCCGGCGGCGGCTACGTGAGCATGGCCGACGGCTCGGAGATCGCCTACCTCAGCGGCGCCACCAACCAGACGGAACTGGGCTTCCTCGTCCGCACCGAAGACGACGCCGTGCTCAACCTCCGCACCCAGCGGAACGGCCAGTCGATCGACCGGGTCTACCCTGTGACCGTTCCGGACACCGGCGGCGAATGGCGCTACGTCACGACCGAGGGGCCCATGGACAACATCCTGTTCATCGCGGCCGAAGGCGGCGCGGTCGACATCGACCACATCAACACCAACGCCGCGGCCGAGCTCGACGGGCCGGTCTTCCCCGAGGACGCCCCCGACCGCGTCGTCGGCTGGGACGGCGCCGACCTCGCCCTCGACCTCGCCGCCACCGGCGCCGACGGCATCGTCTACAGCGCCACCGGGCTCCCCGACGGCGCCGCATTCGACACCGCCACCGGGGAGCTGACCTGGACCGGCGAGGACTCGGGGACGATCACCGTCGCCGCCGACGACGGCACGAGCGCCGTCGCGCGCACGATCGTCCTCGACGCCGCCGCCGACCGTGAAGGGGCGCTGGCGCTGGCCGAGGAGGACTTCGAACCCGAGGACGGATACGAGTCCGCGACCGAGGCCGCCTTCATCGCCGCGCGCGACGCGGCCGAAGCGGCGCTTGACGACGGCACCGACGCGGAGTTCGCGACCGCCTTGGCGGGCATGGTCGCCGCGTTCGACGGCCTCCGCCTGATCTCGCCGAAGTCCGATGCGGACGGCAGTCTCGACTTCCCGGACCTTCTCCACTCGTCCACCGCGAAGCAGTACGCGGGGACCCTCGTGGACGGCGACAACCAGACCGGCCTGGGCTACCCTCTGGCCGTCGACAAGTCGCACACGTTCGACTTCGGCCCCGACTTCCGGGTCTCGGCCCGCGAGTTCGGGTTCCAGAGCAACATCTTCGCCGACCGGCTCGCGAACTCGACAGTGTACGGGTCGAACGACGGAGTCAACTGGACCCGGCTCACGCCGGGGGCCACGGCGTTCACGCAGGACTTCAACACCCTCGAAGTCGAGCCGGAGCTCCGTGACGACCAGTTCCGGTTCATCAAGGTCCAGATGATCGAGCAGCTCCCGGACGTCCTCTACGGGATCATCCGCGGTGTCTTCGAGATGACCGAGTTCCACATCTACGGCGAGCGCCACGAGATCGGCAACCAGATCGCCTCGGCCACCGTCACGTCGGACGACGCCATCGCCGGGAAGGTCGCGATCGGCGACACCGTCGATGTCGCGGTCACCACGAAGGAACCGGTCGACGCCGTCTCGGTGAACGTGATGGGGATCGAAGCGCCCGCCGCTTCGGAGGACGGTGTCAACTGGACGGCCGCGGTCGTCCTCGACGGCGTCGAGCCGGGCACGGTCACCCTCGCAGTCGATTACACCGTCGACGGTGTGGCCGGACCGACCCTCTACGGCGCCACGGAAGGGGCGAGCCTGTTCGTCGGCGGGAACGGCGAGCGGCTCATCGATGTCGCCGACCTCGCCACCGTCCTGGCCTCCGACAAGCAGTGGCCCGGCAACGGCCTCCCGGCCGACCAGGTCGGCTACCTGCTCTTCGACCACGACGGCGCCACCTACGGCGACCTCAACACGGGCACCGGCTCCTACTACACGATCGATTTCGGCGCGGGAACCGAAGCGCACCTTGACGAGGCGTACTTCCTGCCGCGGGCCTCGCATCCGACGCGGGCCAACGGCACGATCGTGCAGGGCTCGGACGACGGGACCACCTGGACCGACTTGACCGCGGCGCTCACCGGCGGCACCGCGGACAAGTGGATCCAGCGCACCGCCACCGGCGACGACCACTACCGGTACTTCCGCATCTACAACGCGGGCGCCTGGAGCGGCAACCTCGCCGAAGTCGAGTTCTACGGCGACCTCGCCTGATCACCGACCGTCTCGGCCGCCCGCCCCGCCACGCTGACCGCGCGGCGGGGCGGTGCGGTGTCAGGCCTGGATCGAGAGCAGGCCCGGGTCGACGGCGTGCAGCAGCGGCTCGCCGGCGGCCAGCCGTTCGGCCTCCTCGACGATGAAGCGCCCCATGCGGGCGAGCTCGTTCCCCTGCGACCCCGCCACGTGCGGCGTCAGGAACAGGTTCGGCAGGTCGAACAGCGGCGAGTCGGCGGGCAGCGGCTCGGGGTCGGTGACGTCGAGGATCGCCGAGACCCGCCCGGCCGCCAGCTCGGCGACGAGCGCTTCCGTGTCCACGAGCGAGCCGCGCGCGGTGTTCACGAGCACCGCGCCGTCCTTCATCGCCGCCAGCCGCTTCGCATCGATGAGCCGCCGCGTCTCGGGCAGGTCGGGGGCGTGGACCGACACGATGTCGGACCACGCCATGAGCGAGTCGAGGTCGACCAGCCGCACGCCGAGGCGGGCGGCCTCCTCCGCATCGACGTGCGGATCGCTCAGCAGCACCTCGAAGTCGAAGGAGCGCAGCAGTTCGATGACGCGGCGCCCGATCCGCGAAGCCCCGATCAGGCCGACCGTGCGCCCGAAGTTGCCGGTCGCGCCGTGGTCCTCGCCGATCACGAAGCCGCGTTCGGCGCGGAACCGGTCGCGCAGGCCGAAGATGTCCTTGCCCGCCAAGAGGATCATCCCGAGCGTGTACTCGGCGACGGGGACGGCGTTGGCCTGCTGCGCCGAGACGACGGCGATGCCGCGCTCGTAGACGGCGCGGTCGACCCACTGGACGCTGCCCGCGGCGTGGAGCACCGCGCGCAGCTTGCCCGCCGCGGCGAGCACCGGCGGATCGAGCCGGGGCGCGCCCCACCCGGTCACGACCACTTCCGCCTCGGCCAGCGCGGCGGCCGCCCGATCGTCGGTGAAATCGCGTGCGACGTAGTCGGGGTCGATGTCGAGGACCGCGCGGAGGCGGCGCAGATACGGCTCGGGGAACAGCTTCGGAAGGTAGACGGGGTCCATCGCGAACAGCCCGGGGATGCGGTCGGTCATGCGGAGTCCTTGGCAAGTCTGGGAGATAACGATTTCTAATCTAAGTTGCGCGGCCGGTTTTGTCGAGACCAGAACCCACGATGCAGGATCGCCAGCCCTCTGTCTTCGTGGATCCTGATGCTGGTGGCGTTCACGGATGATCAGAAAACCGCTAGTCACAGATATTGACATGCCTCGATGATAACCTTATCTTCGTATATGAGGGATAACGTTATCCGCTCGCGGTCCGCGATCCCTCCCCACCCCCTCGCCACCGACGCCGAAGGAGCACCATGACCGACGACAACACCGGCAGCGCCCGCTTCAAGCGGCGGAACCTCCTGAAGGGCGCGGCCGTGGCCGGCGCCCTGGCCGCCACCGGGGCAGGAGGCTTCGCCGTCGCGCAGGCCCAAGAGGACGGGGCCGAGGCGCTCGCCCTCGCCCACCCCGGGATGCTGCACGTCCGCGCCGACCTCGACCGCATGAAGGCCAAGGTGAACGCGAGCGCCGCGCCTTGGAAGCAGGGCTGGGACAAGCTCGTCGCCAACGCCCACTCGCAGAGCACCTGGACGCCGCAGCCGGTCGAGGAGATCGTGCGCGGCAACACCGACAAGCCGCAGAACTACTGGCTGCTCTACAACGACGCCCACGCCGCCTACCAGAACGCCCTGCGCTGGCACATCAGCGGCGACACCGCGCACCGCGACGCGGCCGTGCGCATCTGCAACGCCTGGTCGCAGACCCTCAAGTCGATCTACTACCCGCCCTCGGACTCGCGCCTCGCGTCCGGCATCTACGGGTACCAGTTCGCCAACGCCGCCGAACTGATCCGCGACGCGCCCGGATTCGACCTGGGCCGCTTCAAGCAGATGATGCTCGACGTCTTCTACCCGCTCAACAGCGACTTCCTGGTGCGCCACAACAACACCTGCGAAACCCACTACTGGGCCAACTGGGACCTCTGCAACATGGCCTCGCTGCTCGCCATCGGCATCCTCTGCGACGACCAGGCCAAGATCGACGAGGCGGTCGCCTACTTCCGGGGCGGCGCGGGCGCCGGGTCGATCGACAACGCGATCCCCTTCATCCACGGCGACCTCGCCCAATGGCAGGAGTCGGGCCGCGACCAGGCCCACTCCATCATGGGCATCGGCCTTATGAGCGCCTTCATGGAGATGGCCTGGAGCCAGGGGATCGACCTCTACTCGGCGCGCGACAACGCCTTCGCGAAGGCCGCCGAGTACGTCGCCCGCTACAACCTCGGCTACGACGTGCCGTTCACGACGTACACCAACTGCGACAACGTCGTGCACACCGTCGTCTCCGAAGGCGGGCGCGGCCAGCTCCGGCCGGTGTGGGAGCTCGTGTACAACCACTACAGCGTCCGGAAGGGCATGCGCATGCCCTACACCGCGCGCATGGCCGCCCTCGTGCGCCCCGAAGGCGGCGGCGGGGACTACGGCGGCAACTCGGGGGGCTTCGACGCCCTCGGCTGGGGCACGCTCGCGCACATGCGGTCCACCCCGGCGGTCGCCTCCGGCGCCACCTACCTCCTGATGTGCGAGCGCTCCGGGAAGTTCCTGGAGAACGGCCGGTCCACGGTCGACGGGAAGCCGGTCATCCAGTGGGCCGAGAGCACCGGCACCCAGCAGCGCTGGAGGATCACCGACGTCGGCGGCGGCTACCACAAGCTCGTCTGCGAGCACTCCGGCAAGGCCCTCGACAACGCCGACTCCACGACTGAAGGCGGGCAGGTCCGGCAGAGAGCCGAGAACGGCACGGCCTCGCAGCGCTGGAAGATCGCCGACGTGGGCGGCGGCGCGGTCACGCTCACCTGCGAACGCTCCGGCATGCTGCTCGACAACGGCAACAAGGAGGCCGACGGCGACGTCGTGATCCAGTGGCCGAACAAGAACTCCGTGCCGCAGCGCTGGCGTCTGATCCGGGTTTGACGCGGTGGAATGCGAAGGGGCCGAGCGCGAATGCGCTCGGCCCCTTCGTGTGTCGCCGTTCAGCCTTTGATGGCTCCGGTGAGGACGCCTGAAGTGAAGTAGCGCTGGAGGAACGGGTAGACCACCAGGATGGGGACGGTCGCCAGGACGATGACCGCCATCTGGAGCGTGACGCCCGGGGGCGGGGGCTGGTCGGGCGAGACGATCGCGCCGGGGATCTGCACGCCCGCGAGCACGTACTGCTGGAGGACCACTTGGATGGGCCACTTCTCCGAGTCGTTGATGTAGAGCAGCGCGTTGAAATAGGTGTTCCAGTAGCCGACCGCGTAGAACAGGCCCATCACCGCGAGCACCGGCTTCGACAGCGGCAGCACGATCCGCAGGAAGATCCGCCACTCGCCCGCGCCGTCGATCCTCGCCGCTTCGATCAGTTCCTCTGGGAGGCCCTGGAAGAAGTTCCTGATGACGATCATGTTGAAGGCCGAGATGAGGCCCGGGACGATCAGGGACCAGGTGGAGTCCAGGAGGCCGAGGTACTTGACGAGCATGAAGTTCGGGATGATGCCCGCGGAGAAGAACATGGTCGCGAGGATCATCACCAGGACGAACTTCGCCCCTGGGACTTGGCGGGTTCGCACCAGGCCCCAGGCCAGCATCGAGGTGGCGGCGAGGGAGAGCAGCGTGCCCACGACGGTGATGAACAGCGAGTTCTGGAGACCTTGAGTGACGGTGCCGCCGTTGAAGATCGCGCGGTAAGCGTCGAGGGAGAACTCGGTCGGGAAGACCACGCCCGCGCGAGCCTGCGACGGCGCGGCGAAGCTCATCGCGATCACGTAGACGAGCGGGTAGATCATGGTGATCACGATCAGCGCGATCACGAGGCCCTTGACGGCCCTCACCCCGACCGACGGCGGGCCCATCCACGGCGGGATCGTCTTGCGCCCCTTGGTGATGGTCGTCATCAGAAGATCCCTTCTCCGCCGAGGCGCTTGGCGAACCGGTTGGCCGCCAGAACGAGGATGGTGCCGATGACCCCCTTGAGGAGCCCGGCAGCGGTGGCGATGCCCCACTGGCCGCCGAGGACGCCGCGGAAGTACACGAACGTGTCGAGCACTTCGGACGCTTCAGCGCCCACCATGGGCTGCTGGAGCAGGAGCTGCTCGAAGCCGACCGTCAGGATCGACCCGATGTTCAGGATGAGCAGGAGCGTCGCGACCGGGACGAGGGCCGGGAGGGTGATGTGCCAGGTCCGCTGCCACGGGGTGGCGCCGTCGATCGCCGCCGCTTCATAGCGGTCGTTCGGAATGCCCGCGATGGCGGCGAAGAAGATGATCGTGCCCCACCCGCAGTCCTTCCAGACGACCTGCGCGACGACGAGGAGCTTGAAGGTGTCCGCGTTCGTCATCGCGTCGAACCCGGAGACGCCCCAGCCGTCGAGGAGTCCCGCGACGAGGCCCCCGCCGCCGAGGACCTGCTGCCACACCGAGATGACGATGACCCACGACAGGAAGTACGGCAGGTAGACCACGGTCTGGACCATGCGCTTGACGCGGTCCGACAGGAGCGAGTTCAACAGCAGCGCAAGGGCGATCGGCGCAGGGAACGCGAATAGCAGCTGGAGCACCGCGATGATGAGGGTGTTCTCCAGCGCGTTCAGGACCGCCGGGTCCTCGAACAGCACGGTGAAGTTCGCGAAGCCCACGAACGGCGAGCCCGCGAACCCCCGGAACGGCGAATACTGCTGGAACGCGATCACGTTGCCCAGCATGGGCACGTACGCGAACACCAGGAAGAACAGCGCGCCCGGGACGATGAACGTGTAGGCCCAGCGCTCGCGCCAGATCCGCTGGCGCAGCGAGGTCTTCGGCTTCCGGGACGAGGCGGGGCCCGAGGCCCGCTGAGTGCGGGCCTCGGGGCGTGCTGCGATGTTCACGCTCACTCGGACGCGTCCTTGAGCGCCTGGGCGTACTCGTCCCTGACCTGGGTGCCGCCCTGGGCCATGTAGTTGTCCACGAACGACTGGAGGCCGTCGATGCTCTCGCGGCCGGTGATGACCCCGTTCTCGAAGTCGGTCCACGACTGCTTGAGCTGGGCGCCCTTCGTGATGAAGGTCTGCGACGCGCTCTCCAGACCGGTCAGGGGCCGGTCGATCGAGTTCTGCGCGAGCGACTCCATGGCGGACACGAAGGAGTCGACCCACGGGAGCGCGCTCGGGTGCACCTGGTACCCGCCGCTGTCGCCCGGGACGCCGACGTACTGGACGCCCAGCTCGGTCGCATACTCCGGGTTGGGAATCGGGATGCCGTGCTCGTCGAAGTCGAAGTGGCGGCCTTCCTGGCCCGAGTTGAGGAACAGGCTCTCCTCGGAGCCGAACGGCGCGCAGAAGTAGTCGAGCACGTTGAGGACCTCGGTGAGCCGGTCCTCGTCCTCGGCGACCGCGGCGGACACGCAGGTCGACTTGCCGTAGGGGATGTTCCGCACGGCGAGCTGGGCGGAGCCGTCGAAGCCGGGCATGTCGAAGAAGTCGTACGTCGCGCCCGGCAGGTCGGCCTCCCACTGGGGGAGCCCGGTCGCGCTGGTGGCGCCCCAGACCGCGTCGTAGCGGATCGCGGCACCGGAGATGATGTCGGTCGCGGTGGGGGTCATGGAGACCGGGTCGAAGATCCCCTCGGCCCAGGCGCGGGCGAGCCATTCGAGCATGGCCTTGTAGTTCTCGGTCTGGATCAGGTGCACCAGGTCGCCGTTGCCGTCGAGCTGCCACTCGGGGCCGACCTTGAACAGGCGGTGGAACATCGCCGCGGTCCCGGGGAAGGGGTCGTACCTGTTGAGGCCGTACACCTGCTGGCCGCCGGGGCCCGAGCCGAGGGCGGAGACCTCTTTGAGCATCGTGAAGAGCTCGTCGGCGTCCTTGGGGGCGCGGCCGATCGAGGTCTGGTCGACCAGGTCGGTGCGCATCGTGGGGATGTTCGTCAGCGCCGCGCCGACGGACGGCACCTGGTAGATCCGGCCGTCCTTGAGGCTGGCCTTCCAGATCTCCTCCTTGCGCGCGGCCAGGTTGGGCCACTTCAGGATGTTGTCGCCCGAGAAGACCTCCGACAAGTCCGCGAAGGCCCCGTCGCGGATGCCCTGCAGGCTGACGGCCTTCTGGTCGTCCATGAACACCAGGTCCGGGACCTCGCCGGAGGCGAGCATCGTCGCGAACTTCTCGTAGAACACCGGCTGCGGCACGAACTGCGGCTCGTAGCTGGCGCCGATGCGCTCGTTGAGCTCCTGCCAGTACGGGTTCTCGTCAAGGGGCTTCGAGGGGTCGCCCCAGGTCAGCTGGAAGCAGGTGACCTTGCCGCCCGAGCCCGGCTCGCGGTCGACGGACTTGAAGTAGGTCTTCGGGTACTCGGTGTAGACGTCCAGCATCCCGGGCGTCTCGGTCGCGTAGTACGGCTCCACGTCGAGCTCGGGGGCGGGCTGGTACGTCGGCATGTCGTAGTCGCCGCCGGTCGCGCCGCCGGCGTTGCCGGAGCAGGCGGCGGTGGAGCCGACGGCCGCGGCCGCGGCCGTCGCCCCTGCGGCACCGAGGAGCGCGCGGCGTGAGAATTCGACCATGAGAGGGGTCCTCCTAGTGATGTCCCTGTGGGAGATGGCGCTGATGTCGGCCAGTGGGAGAGGCCGCCAGGTGCCGGAAGGGTCGGCCTCTGTGCCTCACAGCCGAGAGAAGGTTATCAAGACGATTGACGACGGTCAATGATGAGGCCGCGCGGAGGCGTCCGCCCCAGGGGAGCGCGATGACATACGTCGATCATCATCGCAGGTGAACTGGCATGAAACTCAAGTCCTCGGAGCCTGAAGTTGATCATGCTGTCGTCTAGATGTTGAGATAACGATTATCTGAAACATCGATCCCGGCCGTGATGTGGGACGACTGTCTCGTATCCTCGACACCATGGCCTCCTCGAATGCATACCGCGCCCCCGTCCTCGCCGACGTCGCCAAAGCGGCGGGCGTCTCCGTGCCCACCGTCTCCCGCGTGCTCAACGGGACCAAGAACGTCGCCCCCGAACTGGCGCAGCGGGTCCACGCCGCGGTGAAGGAGCTCGGCTACCGCCCCAACAGCGCCGCCCGGTCGCTGCGGCTGAGCCAGCCGAACCTCATCTCGATCATCGCAGAGGCCACGACGTCGGCCTACGGCTACGCGAACACCCTGGCGGGCGTCGAGACCGCCGCCCAGCGGGCGGGGATGTCCGTGTCAATAACGATCGTGGCGTCCGATGAGGACGAATCGGTGATGCGCGCGGTCGACCTCGCGCTGTCGCAGCCCATCGGGGGCGCGATCGTCCTTGAGTTCCGGCGCGCGGGCATCAAGGCGTCGAAGGCGCTCCCCGAGTCGCTCCCGGTCGTCGCCGCCGGAGGCGGATCGGAGCGCGTGGACGGCTCGCTCGCCGCGCTGATCGACGAGGCCGCGGGCGGCCGCCAGGTCACCGAGTACCTGCTGCGGCAAGGACACCGCACCGTCCACCACATCGCCGGGCCCACCGGCGGGAAGACCTCTGGCCGCACCGAGGGCTGGCGCGCCGCGCTGGAGGACGCGGGCGCCGAGGTCCCCGAAGTCATGGACTCCGAATGGGACGCGCCCTCCGGCTACCGCTGGGGCGAGCGGATCGCCGGGCGCGACGACGTGACCGCCGTCTTCTGCGGGAACGACGAGATCGCCCTCGGGGTCATGCGGGCCCTCGCGGACCGCGGCCTCGACGTCCCGGGCGACGTCTCCGTCGCCGGATTCGACGGCCAGCCCCTCGTGTCGCTCTGGCGCCCTTCGCTCACCACGGTCGAGCAGGACTTCGAGGACCTGGGAGCGCGCGCATTCGGGCTGCTGTCGCGGCAGATGCAGGGCGAGCGCGACCTCGTCTCCTCAGTGGTCAAACCGCAGCTGGTGGTCCGGGAGTCCACCGCGCGGCCCCGCCGCTGACCGGGCCCCTACCGCGGGGTCACGCCGGCGACGCCGATGGTGAGCAGGAGGTTCGCCCACTGGCGCCGGTCGCCGGTGGCGATGACCACGGCGACGTCCGGCTGCCGGGCGAGGTCGTAGAAGGCGAAGCGCTCCACGGCCTCGAACGCGACATGCGGTCCGAGCGCGGCGCGGTAGCCCTCGTGCGCGGGGACGGCCGGCCCGCCGGAGTCCATGACCGCCGCGTGCTCGATCGGGACGGCGTCGAGCAGGGTTTCGAGCACCTGGTCGCCGTCGAGCAGGCCGGGGCGCAGGTTGAGGTGGACCGTCGCCGCCGCGGGGTTGGTGTGCGTGGAGCACGGGAAGTGCCCGTCGGCGATGAGGATCCGCGAGCCGTGCCCGGCCGAGGCGAGCGCGGCGAGGAGCGGCGGGTGGATGAGGCCGTAGGTGAGCATGCGGTCCTTTCTGCTGCTGCGGCGGCTACTTCGCGGACGCCCGCTGCTTCCAGTGGGCGCCCTCCGGGTAGGCGAACTCCTCGATCGAGGCCGTGTGCATCTCGGCGGAGTACCCCGGCTTCGAAGGGAGCACGTAGTTGCCGTTCTCGACGACGCACGGGTCGGTGAAGTGCTCGTGGAGGTGGTCCACGTACTCGGTGACCCGGTCCTCCAGGCTCGCCGAGACGGCCACGTAGTCGAAGACCGACAGGTGCTGCACGAGTTCGCACAGGCCCACCCCGCCCGCGTGCGGGCACACCGGCACGCCGAACTTCGCGGCCAGCAGGTACACGGCGATGATCTCGTTGACGCCCGCGAGCCTCGCGGAGTCGAGCTGGAGGTAGTCGATCGCCTCGGCCTGGAGCATCTGCTTGAACAGCACCCGGTTCATGCCGTGCTCGCCGGTGGCGACGCCGATCGGCGCGACTGCGCGGCGGACCGCGGCGTGGCCGAGGACGTCGTCGGGGCTGGTGGGCTCCTCGATCCAGTGCGGCTCGAACTCGGCGAGCGCCTTGACCCACTCGATGGCCTCGGGCACGTCCCACACCTGGTTCGCGTCGATCATGAGCTTGGCGTCCGGGCCGATGACCTCGCGCGCGATGCGCAGGCGGCGGCGGTCCTCTTCCAGATCGGCGCCCACTTTGAGCTTGACGTGGCGGTAGCCGGAGTCGACGGCCTCCTGGAGCAGGCGCCGGAGCTTGTCGTCGCTGTAGCCGAGCCAGCCCGCGCTGGTGGTGTAGCACGGGTAGCCGCCGCGGGCTTCGAGCTCGGCGATGCGGTCGGCGCGGGTGTCGGCCTTGTCGCGCAGGATCGCAAGGGCCTCGTCGCGGGTGAGCGCGTCGGAGAGGTAGCGCAGGTCCGCGGCGTCTACCAGCTGCTCGGGGGTCATGTCGGCGAGGAGGCGCCACAGGGGCTTGCCCGCGGCGCGGGCGGCGAGGTCCCAGACGGCGTTCATGACCGCGGCGAGCGCGATGTGGACGACGCCCTTCTCCGGGCCCAGCCAGCGCAGCTGCGAGTCGGACTGGAGTTCGCGGTAGAGCCCGCCGAGGTCGCCGAGGACGGTGTCGAGGTCGCGGCCGATGAGCTTGACGGCCCACTGGAGCGCGGCGGCGGTGACGAGGTCGTTGCCGCGCCCGATGGTGAAGGTGAAGCCGTACCCGGCCAGGCCGGGGTCGTCGGTGCGGACGACGACGTAGGCGGCGGAGTAGTCGCCGTCCTTGTTCATCGCGTCCGAGCCGTCCAGCGTGAGCGACGTGGGGAAGCGGACGTCGTGCGTCTCGACGGCCTCGATGAGCGTCATGCGGTGTCCCTCGGTTCGGGGTGCGCGGCGCGGCTCCGGGGTGAAGCGGCGCGGGGAGCGGCGGGGTGGGGCGGCGGTGCACCACCGGTTGCGCAAACGATTGATCAAGCGCGAGACTATCCGGAAGCGCGTCCGGACGCAAGGGTCGGCGGCGTCAGTTCCGCGGCGCGGCGGCCGATTCGCGGCCGACGAGCACCGGCTCCGGGTCGTCGACGCTGCGATGGACGACCGCGCCCCCGTCGACGATCTCGGCGAGCGTGGCGACGGCGGTGCGCCCGAGTTCGTACAGCGGCATCCGCACGCAGGTGAGCGGCGGCCAGGTGTGCTCGGCGGTCCACGCGTCGTGGATGGCGACCACCGAGAGGTCCCGGGGCACCGCGAGCCCCTGGGCCCTCGCCTGGGCGAGGACGCCGATCGCGGCGTTGACGTTCGCGGCCACGATCGCGGTGGGCCGCTGGGGGAGTGCAAGCAGTTCCGCCGCGGAGGCCCGGCCGTCGGACTCCCGGTAGCCGCGCCAGGTGACCAGTTCGGGCGCGGCGGCGATGCCCGCCCGCAGCAGCGCTTCGAGGTGCCCGTCGGCGCGGCGCTGCGCGGTCGGCGACCCCGCGAGGCCCCCGGCGAAGCCGATCCTGCGGTGCCCCAAGGCGATCAAGTGCTCGGTGGCGCGGCGCGCGGCCAGCTCGTCGGGCACCACGACCGAGCTCGCGCCCGGAATCCGCTGGTGGATCGTGACCAGCGGCGCGCGCTCGCCGACCGTGCGGGCCAGCTCCTGCGGGTCGGCGCCGTCGCGCGGCTGGAGCACGATGCCGTCCACCCGGCCCTCGCCCACGAGCCGGTCGAACATGGGGCCGCCGGGCTGCATGTCCTCGCTGCGCGCCAGCAGCATCACGCAGCCGCGCGCCACCGCCTCGTCCTCCACGCCGCGGGTCAGCTCGGTGAACAGCGCGTTCGTCACGTCGGGGACGATGAGCGCGATGACGTCGGTGCGGGCGAGCTTGAGCGCCCGGCCCGCGAAGTTCGGGTGGTAGCCGACCTCGGCGGCGGCCTTGCGGACCCGGTCGCGCGTCGCCTCGCTGACCCGCGCCGCGGGGTCGCCGGAGAGCACGCGGGACACCGCCGACACCGAGACGCCCGCCCGGGCCGCCACATCGCTGAGCTTCGCCATCGGACCAGTATCGCCTATCGGAAAAACCGTTGCTCAAACGATTGCGCAAACAGTGGATGTGTGCAATCCTCATCCGCGACCGTTCCCCACGACCGAGGGAGGCACGCGTGCTCGCCGCACACTACGCCGGGAACCGGACCATGACCGTCGACGAGGCCGACCCGGCGCCCCCGGGCCCCGGTGAAGTGCAGATCGCCGTGGCCTACAACGGGATCTGCGGCACCGACCTGCACATCCTCGCCGGTCACATGGACGCCCGCGTCGACGTCCCCGCGGTCATCGGGCACGAGATGAGCGGCACCGTCGCCGCCCTCGGCGACGGCGTCGAAGGCTGGGCCGTCGGCGACCCGGTCACCGTCATGCCCCTCGCGTGGGACGGCACCTGCCCGGCCTGCCTCGCCGGGAACTCCCACATCTGCCAGAACCTCGACTTCGTGGGCATCGACTCGCCCGGCGCGCTCCAGCGCCGCTGGAACGTCGACGCAGGGCTCCTCGTGCCGCTCCCCGCGACCCTGTCGCTCCAGCACGCGGCCCTCGTCGAGCCCACCGCCGTCGCCGTCCACGACGTGCGCCGCGCCGAGCTCGAACCCGGCCAGAAGGCCGTGGTCATCGGCGGCGGCCCCATCGGCGTGCTCATCGCCGCGGTCGCCCGCTCCTTCGGCGCCGACGTGGTCGTGGTCGAACTCGACCCCAAGCGCCGCAGCCAGGTAGCCGACCTCGGCTTCACCGCTCTCGACCCCCGCGACGACACCGTCGCCGCGGTCGAGGACTGGACCGGCGGCGCGGGCGCCGACGTCGTCTTCGAGGTCTCCGGCGCCGCCGCGGCCGTGCTCGGCGCCGTCGACTACGCCAAGGTCCGCGGCACGCTCGTCGTCGTCGCCATCCACCCCGAGCCCCGCCCGATCAACCTCCAGCGCGTCTTCTGGCGCGAACTGCGCCTCCTCGGCGCCCGCGTCTATCAGCGGCAGGACTTCGACACCGCCGTGGCGCTCCTGGACGCGGGGGAGATCCCGGCCGACGCGCTCATCACGAAGGTGATGCCCCTGGCCGAGGTCCAGGCCGCGTTCGACGCCCTCACCGGCGGCGAGGCCATGAAGATCCTCATCGACGTCCAGGCCGGCGAGCAGAGCGAGGCCGCATGAACCCCTTCGACCTGACCGGCCGCCTCGCCGTCGTCACCGGCGCCAAGCGCGGCATCGGCTTCGCCATGGCCGAGGCCCTCGCCGCCGCGGGCGCCGACGTCATCGGCGTCAGCGCCACCATCGAACCCGAAGGCTCCGCCATCGGGCGGCGCGTCACCGCCCTCGGCCGCTCCTTCCGCGCGCTGCGCGCCGACTTCAACGACCCGCAGGCGGTCGCCGACCTCGCCGCGACGCTCGCGGCCGAACCGGTCGACATCCTCGTCAACAACGCCGGGACCATCCGCCGCGCCCCCGCCGCCGAGCACTCCGACGCCTTCTGGGACGAGGTGCTCCAGGTGAACCTGACCAGCCAGTTCGCGCTGGCGCGGGCCGTGGGCGGCGCGATGCTGGAGCGCGGCTACGGGAAGATCGTCTTCACCGCCTCGCTCCTGAGCTTCCAGGGCGGCATCAACGTCCCCGGCTACGCGGCCGCCAAGGCCGGTGTCGCCGGGCTGACGAAGGCGCTCGCGAACGAGTGGACGGGGCGCGGCGTCACCGTCAACGCGATCGCCCCCGGATACATCGCGACCGACAACACCCAAGCGCTGCAAGACGATCCGGACCGGTCCCGCGCGATCCTGGAGCGCATCCCGGCCGGGCGGTGGGGCCGGCCCGAGGACCTCGCGGGCGCGACGGTGTTCCTCGCCAGCGCCGCCTCCGACTACGTCTCGGGTACGGTGCTCCCGGTCGACGGCGGCTGGCTCGGCCGCTGAGAAATGCGTCCATTCCATGAAGCCGAGGAGTCCCGACCAGTGAGTTCCGCACGGCCCGAGTACGCGGGCTACCTGTACGTCCACTTCAAGCGCGAGTCCGCCGACGGCGAGCAGATCCACTTCGCCCTCAGCGACGGCGACGACCCGCTGCACTTCGACGACCTCAACGGCGGCAGGCCGGTCCTGTTCTCGACCCTCGGGGACCGCGGCGTCCGCGACCCGCACATCGTGCGCTCGCCCGAGGGGGACCGCTTCTTCATGGTCGCCACGGACCTGCGGGTCTTCGAGCGCACCGACTGGGACCGCATGCAGCGCTGGGGAAGCCGCTCGATCATGGTGTGGGAGTCGGATGACCTCGTGGACTGGGGCGAGGGCCGCCTCGTCGAAGTCGCGCCCCCTGCGGCGGGCAACACCTGGGCCCCCGAATCGGTCTGGGACCCCGAGCAGGGCGCCTACCTCGTCCACTGGTCGTCCTCGCTGTACGACGACGCGGCGCACGAGGGCCCGAGCTACAACCGGATCATGTACGCCACGACGCGGGACTTCCGCGAGTTCTCCGCGCCGCGCCCGTGGGTCGACCGCGGCTGGAACACCATCGACGCCACGGTCATCGCGCACGACGGCCTGTACTACCGCTTCCTCAAGGACGAGCGGGCCCGCGACGGCGCTGCGCCCCACGGCAAGTCGGTGTTCTCCGAGACCGCGGCGTCGCTGACGGCCGAGCGGTGGGAGCCGCTCGCGGAGGGGATCGGCCTCGGCGCGGTCAAGCAGGGCGAGGGCCCGCTGGTGTACAAGTCGAACACCGAGGACAAGTGGTTCCTGTGGATCGACGAGTTCACGCCCGAGCGGCGCTACGTGCCGTTCGAGACGACCGACCTGGCGGGCGGGGAGTGGCTGCCCTGCACCGATGTCCGGCTCCCGGCCGACCCCTGCCACGGCGTGGTCCTCCCCGTCACCGCCGCCGAGCATGCCCGCCTGAAGGCCGCCTGGGCCTGACGCCGTTCATCTGCGGTCAGCGGCCGCCGGGCCCCGGATCTGGGCCCGGCGGCCGGTCGTCCCGGCCCCGGGGGCGCCGCCCCCGGGGCCGGAGTCCCGTCAGTCCGCGATGTCGCCGTAGACGATGCCGCGGCCGTTCGTGGTCAGGTAGACGCGGCCGTAGATCTCGGGGTCGCCGGTGATCGCCGAGCCCGACCAGGCCCACTGGTGGTCGTCGTCGTTGATGCGGGACCAGTGGCTGCCGCCGTCGGTGGAGCGGTAGATCGCGGCCTTGCCGTCGATCTCGGCCGAGGTGTAGATCGCCGGGTAGCCGGACCGCCTGGCGGCCTTGCCGAAGCCGACGGACTCGGCGGTCTCGAACACTGCGATGCGCTTCCAGGTGGCGCCCCCGTCCTTGGAGCGCCACATGCCCCCGCCGATGCCCTCCTTCTCGTCGCCGCGCCCGGCGAGCCAGACGTGGCTCTTGTGGCCCGGGACGGCCCGGAAGTCCTCGACGGCTCCGGTCGGCAGTCCGGTCGCCCCCGTGTCGGCGAACGTCGCGCCCCCGTCGGTGCTCCGGTAGAACACCCCGCCGGAGAAGGCGTACAGGACCGAGGCCCTGACGCGGTCGGAGCGGATCTTCGCGCCCGCGGGGAGCCCCTGGACCGGGTTCCACGTCTCGCCGAGGTCGGTGCTGTACACCGGGGTCACCTCGGAGTCGCCGGGGGTCCAGAGGATGCGGGACCCGTCGGCGGTGACCGCGACGGTGCCGCCGTGGCCGTCGCCGGGGACGCCTTCGACGGGCGCGGCGTTCCGCCAGGTCTTGCCCCGGTCGGTCGAGACGCCGACGTGGCCCTTCTCGTTGCCGTGCACGTTGCCGGTGCCGACGACGATGTCGGGGTTCGCCTGCGCGAAGTCGACGCTCGTGCCGGTGGACCAGCCGGTGTCGATCATCGGCACGGCCCGGTCGAGGTCGGTGTGGACGAAGCCGCCGACGTCGCCCACGGCGGAGACGAGCGTCCCGCCGAGCGCGGCGAGATCGAGCACCGCGGTCTCCTCGATCCCCTCGGCCCGCACGCCGACGGTGAACTGCTCGACCGGCAGCGGGACCCGCTGACCGGCCTCGACCTCGCCGATGAGGTCGCCTTGCGCGTCCCACTGCGTCAGCGACTCGGTGCCCCAGATCGTGGCCCCGGTGCCCCACATGATCCGGTCCGAGTCGTGCGGGTCGATCGCGAGGGCCTCGATCATCCAGCCGTGCTTGACCGCGTACTGCGGGAGCTGGTCCTCGCCGTTCCACGACAGCCACGGCGAGCCGGAGCTGTCCATGGCGAACCGGTCGTGCCGGTCCTGGCCTTCGGCGTAGTCCCAGCTGAGCGACCAGGTGGCGCCGGAGTCGACGGAGCGGAACAGGATCTCGTCGGGCCACCAGTTGTTGCAGGTGGACGCCATGAGCGTGCCGGGGTTCTGGCGGTCGACGGTGATGCCGCCGAAACCGGGGATGACGCCGCGCGGGTTGTAGGCGGGCGTGATGTCGGTCCACTCGCCGGTCTGCGTCGCCAGGCGCATGATCCTGCCGCCGTCGCCGGACGCGGGCGCGCCGTTGTAGGGGCCGGGGTCGTAGCCGGTGACGACGTACAGGTACCCGTTGGTGTTGTCCACAGCGGACTGCTTGGGGATGGTGCGGTTCCCGTCGGCCGAGCCGAGCGCCTCGGCCGCGCCGGGCACGGCCTGCCACGTGGCGCCGCCGTCCTCGGAGACGTAGAGCGGGTCCGCGGGGTCGGCCACGCCCACGTAGATCTTCCCGCCGATCTGGTCGAAGTCGATCCAGATCACGCCCTGGTTGTCCGCGAGCGTGGGGTTCGAGGGGTCGACGACGAAGTTCCCGGGGTTCGGGAAGCTCTCGACCTTCGCCCACGTGCGGCCGTGGTCGACCGAGCGCCACAGGCCGTTGCCGCTCGGCGTGCCCAGGTACACCTGGGCGTTGTCGGCCGGGTTCACCGCGAGGCGCTCGCCCATGCCGCGGCCGGGCATGTTGCCGCCCTGCTTGAACGGCAGCTCGGCTGCGCCCCAGGTGTCGCCGCGGTCGTCGGAGTACAGGACCGCGCCGTTGTTCGGGTCCCAGTCGATCGTGTAGGTGCCGACGGCGGCGTAGACGCGGTCGGGCTCGACCGGGTCGGTCGCCATGGAGACGACGCCCGACCAGCCCCACTTGTCGCGGCCGACCCAGTCGAGCAGCGGCGTCCAGGTGCGCGAGTCCTCCTGCCACCGGTAGCACCCGCCGATGTCGGTGCGGGCGTAGATCAGGCCCGGCTCGGTCTCGTTGAAGACGATGCCCGGGACGAAGCCGCCGCCGTTGACCGCGGCGTTCCTCCAGACGTAGGCGTCGCCGCCGCGGCCGCCCTCCTCGCGGGCCCAGGCGGGCAGGGTGCCGGCCGTGACCGCGGCGGCGGCCGCCGCCGCGCCGACGGAGGCGGTGAATGTGCGTCGTCGCAAAGGGTTGCTCCTTCTGTACCGGGAATGCGAGCACGGGCCAGGCGTATAGGGGTATGTGGATGCCTGATCCGGTGCGATGTACGGTACGCAGCATCCATCGAGTTTGTCAATATGTGAAACTAACTTCGGCTCGCGATGACCCGGCGAAGACCCGCGAATGCGGCATTCGATCCCATCGCACGCCGCCGGACCGCCCCGATACCGTGGGCAGTGAACAAACCGAGGAGACCGCAATGAAGCCGACACCGGCACCCGTGGAGGAAGGCGCGCCACCGCGCGCCCCGCTCAGCGGCCTGGAGCGCAGCACGCTCCGCGAACTGCTGATCCGCGGCCCGAAGTCGCGCGCCGAGATCGCGCGCGAACTCGGCATGTCCCGCGCCAGCCTCACCCGCGTCACGCGCGCGCTCATCGAGCAGGGCCTGCTCGCCGACGGCCCCGTCGAGCTCCGCGGCGCCACCGGCCGGCCCAGCGAAGTGCTCCGCATCCGCCCCGAGAGCCGCAAGTTCCTGGGCGTCAAGCTCACCGGCGACCACCTCTTCGCCGTCGTCACCGACCTCACCGCGCAGGCCCTCGCCGAATACGACGAGCCGCTCGCCTCCCGGCGCGTCAAGGACGCTGTCGCGCAGATCGGCGCCGTCCACGAGCGCCTCGCCGAGGAGCACCCCGGCGTCGCCGCCGCCGGGATCGGCCTCGCCGGGGACGTCGTGTCCACCGACAAGGGACAGACCGTCGCGCAGTCGCCGTTCCTCGAATGGAGCGGCGTGCCCCTCGCCGCGCTCGTGAGCGAGCGGCTCGGCATCCCCGCCACCGCCGAGAACGACATGCGCGCCCTCACCGCCGCCGAGCACTGGTTCGGCGTCGGCGCCGGCCACGAGTCGATGGTGCTCGTCGCCGTCGGCGCAGGGATAGGCGTCGGCATCGTCGTCGACGGCAAGGTCGTCACCGGCATCAACGGCAAAGCCGGCAGCCTGGAGCACCTGCCGATCGACCCCAGCGGCCCCAGATGCGAACGCGGCCACCGCGGATGCGCCGCCTCCTACCTCTCGAACGCCGCGATCGTGGCCGCCCTGCGCGCCCCCGGCCTCGACTACGCGAGCGTGCTCGACCTCGCGCGCGGCGGCGACCCCGCCGCCGTGCAGGCGTTCCGCGACGCCGGGCACGCCCTCGGCGTCCTCATCGCCACCCTCGCGAACACCATGGACCCCGAGAAGATCGTCGTCACCGGCGACGGCATCGCCGTCGCCGAGCTCGCCCGCGGCGAGATCGACGCCGCCATCGCGACCTACCGGCGGCACCTCGGCGTCCCGACCCCGCTCGACATCCAGCCCTTCGACTTCGCCGAATGGGCCCGCGCCGGGGCCGTGCTCGCCATCAGGGACTTCCTCCACTTCTGAACCGCGGGTTGGTTCCGCGCGTTGACGAACCCGAACGGCCGTGCCCGGCCCGCGAGGACCGCGGGCCGGGCACGGGTCCGCCTAAGCGAACGTCCACCGCTGGTTCGCGCCGCCGTTGCACGACCACAGCACCACCTTGGTGCCGTTCGCGGTCGCCGCGCCCGACACGTCGAGGCACAGCCCCGACCCGGCGTTGGTGACCGTCCCGTCGGCGTTCCGGTTCCACCGCTGGTTGCTCCCGCCGTGGCAGGTCCAGATGATGGCCGCCGTGCCGTTGGCGGTGCCGCCCCCGGACGCGTCCAGGCACTTCAGCGACCCTCCCGAGTAGACGGTGAACTCGCCCGCGGCCGTGTAGGTCCACTGCTGGTTCGCGCCGCTCCAGCAGTCGTAGACCTGCACCTGCGTCCCGTTGGCCGTCGACTGGTTCGGCACGTCGAGGCACCGGCCCGCGCTGACCGAGCGCAGCGCGCCCGCGGTCGTGCCGCCGCCGTCCTCCCTCGGGCCCGCGTCGGCGATGATCTGCGCGGCCGTCGCCGGCACCGAGCCCGGGCTGTAGGTCGTGTTGTTGCGGACGGTGTTGCCGCGCTGGCCGTCGACGAGGCCGGTGATCGCGCTGTTGGTGGTGTAGTTCCCGGTCAGCGTGATGTCGCCGGTGAGGTTGCTGTTCTGGTTGTTGGCGTGCGCCCACTGCCCGGCCGTGCTGCGGAAGACGTTGCCCGTGGCGGAGAAGTACCGCGACCCCTCGTCGAAGTACAGGCCGAGCTGCCCGCTGTTCTCGCAGTAGTTCCCGGAGACGGTGCTGGCCGGGTGCGCCGACAGCGAGTAGATGCACCCGGCGTCGAACAGCTTCTGCACCACGTTGCGCACGTGGTTGCCGGTGACGCGGACGTCCCGCTGGGTCGTCGCGGTCTGGTAGATCGGCTGGAAGTCGTACAGCCCGCGGTTGAGGTACTCCGGGCTTCCGCCCGGATCGTTGGCGCCCCAGCCGAACCCGACGTTGATGCCGCTGTAGGGCATGTCCGACACGTAGTTGTGCGCGATGGTGAGCCTGGTGGCGTAGGTCCCCAGGATCGCGGCGTGGTCGAGGTACTCCAGCGCGGTGGCGTACACGCTGTTGTCGCTGATCTCGATGTCGCTGTTGAGCATCCGGGTGTCCGACGGGTGGTGCGCGTCGGGTCTGACGCCGCCGACGACGATGCCGCCGCCCGCGCTCGCGGTGAAGGTGTTGCCGGTGACGAGGATGTTCCTGGCGCCGAGGCCGACGCCGGTGCTGTGCGCGTTGGCGTCGTTGCCGATGCCGAGCCCGACCGACCCGAGGTTGCGGAACGTGTTGTCCGCGAAGGTGATCCCGTCGGCCGCGGAGACCTGCACGGCGGCGGGGACCTGCGCCCAGCCGTTCCGCGCGGCCTCGAACCCGCGGCAGCCGGATCGGCACGAGGTGAACGCGTCGGCGGGCCGCTGGGACTGGACGCCGGTGATGAACGTGCCGGTCTGCTGGTTGGCGTACCCGTTGTTCGAGCCGGGGTCGAGCCAGCTCGTGCCGGTGAATGTGAGCCCGGTGAACGACAGGGCGCGCACCGGCTGGTCGTAGGTGCCGCCGACCTCGATCAGCGTCTCCAGCCGCGGCAGTTCCACCTTCGCGGTCGACATGCTCTGCCCCGCGAGGGGCTTGTAGTAGAGCCGCCCGGCGCCCGTGTCGAGGTACCACTCCCCGGCCTGGTCGAGGAAGCGCTTCGAGTTGAGCAGGAAGAACTGCGGGCTGCGGAACGGGTTCTGGATCGCGTCGTACCCGTAGGTGTTGTTGTCCCACGCGGGCTGCTGCATGGTGACGGTGCGCCCGCTGACGCCCTGGACCGGCGCGAACCGGTTGGTGAACGAGAGCAGGGCCTGGAACTCGATGCGCTGCTGGCTCGGCAGCGACGCGAGGTAGTCGAAGTTCCCGTTGTTCAACGTGAACCCGGTCGCGTTGAGCGTCAGGTCCGCGGACGCGATCGACGTACGCGCCCGCTGCGCGAGGACGCCGTCCACATAGAGCTGCCGGGTGTCGAAGCCGGTGCCGACGTCGGCCCGGTAGATCCCGGCTGCGGCGTCGTCGAGGACCCAGCCGGTGACGGCCTGGGCGCCGGTCACGACCGGGTCGGCGCCGTCGGCGGCCCGCCAGGCCACGGTGTGGCCGTTCCTCCCCGAGTCGCGCGAGTCGAACCGCAGCGGCGCGGTGAGCCGGTAGGTCCCGTCGAGGAGGGTGACGGCGACGTCGCCGTCGCCCGCGGCGGCGGCCTGCCGGGCCCGCTCCTGGGCCTTCGCCAGGGTCTTCAGGGGCTGGCCGGAGGTGCCGGCGTTGCCGTCGTTCCCGTTGGGGGAGACGTAGATGTCGTAGGAGGTCTGTGCGTGTGCCGGGGACGCGCCGGGGCCCGCGAGGGCGCCGGCGACCGCGATGAGGAGGGCCGCTGCGAGGGCGGGGGCCCGCAGGCGCCCGGGGGGTGAATGCCGCATTGCATTCCCTTTCCGTTGTCGGCGAGGCGGTTCAGTGCTCGATGGCGGGCACCCGTCGGTCGGCGGTCGCTGCCTCGGGGTCGGCGCGCCTCGGACGGGTGGGGGATCGGTCGGGGTCGGCGGGCCGCTCGTCGGCGAGCAGGCGCAGTCCGGCGCGCTCGGGCCGCACGGCGGTCCCGGCGGGGTCGGCCGGGGCCGGGCGGCGGTCGAGCCGGGCGATGGCCTCGGTGAAGACCGTGAGCCCGAGGCCGGGGGCGTCGCCGAGGACGAACGCGCCGTCCTCGATGTCGAGGTCGGCGGTGATGCCGACGGGCGGCCGCAGGTCCTGGAGCTCGCTGACGAGGTGGTTGGGCACGGCGGTCGCGGCGTGGAGGACCCCGACCGGGATGTTCCCGACGGGGCTCACGGGGAGGTCGTGGGCGTGCGCGAGCGCGGCGACGCGCAGGAAGTGGGTGACGCCCCAGACCGCCGCGGTCTGCACGACGTCGACCCCGCCCGCCTTGAGCAGCGGCGTGAACTGCTCCAGCCCGGTGAGGTTCTCGCCGCTGGCGACCGCGGCGCGCACGCCGCGCTGGACGGCGGCGTGGCCTTCGGCGTCCCAGCGGCGCACCGGCTCCTCGACCCACGCGAGGTCCATCGTGCGCTCGATCGCGCCGACGTGCTGCACGGCCTCCTTGCGCGACCACGCCTCGTTGGCGTCGAGCATGAGGCGCGGGCGGGCCGCCCCGGCGTCGGCGAGCACGTCCCGCACGATGGCGAGCCGCCGCCGGTCCGCCTCGACGTCGAGGCCGCCCTTGAGCTTCGCGGCCCGCAGGCCGCGGTCGGCGTAGAGCCGGTAGGCGTCGGCGAGCGCCTCGTCGTCGAGTCCGATGTCGAGGCCGGACGCGTACGCGGGGACGACCCGGTCGCGCCCGCCGAGGAGGCGCCACAGCGGCTCGCCCGCGGCCTGGGCCTTGAGGTCCCACAGCGCGGTGTCGAGCGCGCCGATCGCGCCGAACACCGCGCCCGCGTGCCCGGCCTTGAAGGCGCGGCGCAGCATCCGGTCGTACAGGGCCGCGACGGCCCGCGGGTCCTCGCCCTCGATCGCGCCGAAGACGCCCTCCAGCCCCGCGTGCGAGCCGAGCCCGACCCCGGTGGCGCCCTCGTCGGTGTCGACCAGGACCACCGGGAGCGTGGTGACGCCGTCCTCGAAGCGGCCGTTGGCGTCGCCGACCGGCCGGGCCCATTCCTGGACCGTGGTCAGCGTGCGGTACCCGGTGATGCGCATGTCATCCCTTCGTGGACCCGGCGGTGACGCCGGAGGCGATCTGGCGCTGGAAGAGCAGGTAGAGGACGAGCACGGGGACGGCGGCGATGAGCACGCCCCCGGCGAAGGTCGGGATGTCGGCGGAGTACTGGCCGCGCAGGGCGGTCACGCCGACCATGAGCGTCCGGTGCTCGGCCGAGGGCATGAGGAGCAGCGCGATGAGCACGTCGTTCCAGCAGAACAGCGCGTTGAGGATGCCCACCGACAGGAGCGCGGGGCGGCCCAGCGGCAGCATGATCCGCGCGTACACGCCGTACAGGGAGTTCCCGTCGATGCGGGCCGCGTCGATGATCTCGGCCGGGATGCGGCTGTAGTACCCGGTCATGAGGAAGACCGTGAACGGCAGGAACTGCGCGGTGTAGGCGAGGATCAGGCCCGGGTAGGTGTCGACGAGGCCGACCTGCCCGAGAGTCCGGGCCAGCGGGACCATGATGACCTGGAACGGGATGAACAGCGCCGCGAGGCAGCCGAGGTACAGGGCCCGCGAGCCGCGGAACCGCAGGCGGCTCAGGGAGAAGCCCGCCATGGACCCGACGAGGAGCAGGAGCGCGACGGCGCCGGCGACGACGATGAGCGAGTTCGCGAGGTACCGGCCCATGTCGGCCCCGGTCCAGGCCGCGGCGAACGCGTCCCAGCGCAGGCCCTCGGCCGGGGCGAAGCGGTCGAGCACGTACTCGTGCCGGGTCTTCATGGCGACGTTGGCGGTGAACACGAGCGGGTAGACCGTGGCGATTGCCAAGGCGGCCATGGGGATCGCGGCGATCCATCGTCCTGCGCGCAGGGGTGCCACTCAGTCCTCCCTTCCGGAGCGCCGCAGGACGGCGAGCTGGAGCATCCCGACGACGAGCATCACGCCGAAGAGCACTGTGGACGCGGCGGAGGCGAGCGCGGGGCGGCCCATCTGGCCCTGCTGGAACCAGATGTAGTACTCCGGCAGGTAGGTCGAGCCCTCCGGGCCGCCGCCGGTCATGACGTACAGGAGCCCGAACATCGAGGTGAGCATCCCGATCATGGTGGTGACGACGACGAACTGGATCGTCTGCGACAGCCCGGGGACGATCACGTGCCTGACCACCTTCGGGATCGACGCGCCGTCGACGCGCGCCGCGTCGATGAGCGAGGGGTCCAATGTGGCGAATCCGGCGAGGAACACCACGAGCGCCATCCCGAAGGTCGCCCAGATGTGGACGCCCACGACGGCGTACATCGCGGTGTCCGGGTCGCCGAGCCAGTCGACGGGCCCGAGCCCGACCGCTCCGAGCAGGGAGTTCGCGGGCCCGTCGAAGGCGAGCAGGAGGTTGAAGATCGCGCCGATGATGACCGGCGACAGGACCGCGGGGAAGAAGTAGACGCCCCGGTAGACCCGGTGCCCCGGCACCCGCAGGTAGATCAGGGTCGCCAGGAGCCCCGGGATCGCCACGGCGACGGGCAGGAGCAGCACGAGCAGGCCGACGTTGCGCATCGCCGCGGTGAACAGCGGGTCGTCGAAGAGCGCCGAGTAGTTGTCGAGCCCGACGGCCTGCCCGTTGCGGTCGCCGTCCCCGGTGAACGAGAAGTTGACGCCGAGCGCGAGCGGGTAGAGCCGCAGCCCCGCGATGATGAGGACCGCGGGCGCGACCAGGATGTAGGGGGCGAGGCGGTCGGCGCGGTGGAATCGCTGGTTCCCGCGCCGACGCCCCCGCGCCGCTCGGACCCCCGCCCGTGCGGTGCTCCCGGCCGGTCCGAGCACCTCGGACGCGACCTGGGGAGGCGGGTTCCCGATCGGCATGTCTAGGCCGCCCCGTCGCTCTCGGCGAGCTGGGCGAGCGCGCCGTCCACTGTGACCGATCCGCTGAGGAGCTGCTGCGAGAGGCGGCCCATCAGCTCCAGGGTCTCGGCCGAGAGCGCCACGTGCAGCGCGGGCTTGCCGGTCGGCAGCTCCGCCACGATGGCGGCGGTCGCCGGCCCGGCGCCCGAGGCGTCGATCGTGGTGTCCGCGGCGATGGCCCCCGCGTCGGCGTAGAACGCCTCCAGCGCGGACGTCGAGGTGAGCGACCGGACCAGGTCGGCGGCCAGCTCGGGGTCGTCGGTCCACTCGGCCACGCCGTAGCCGATGCCGCCGTCGTAGGGGAGGACCGGCGCGGCCTCGGGGCTGACGACCGGGGCGGGCATGACGCCGACGTTCTCGTCGCCGATGAACTCGCCGAACTCCTTCCAGTGGCCCACGTCGGACATGAGGCCGACGACGTGGGCGGCCTCCCCGGAGTCGAAGAGCGCGAACTCGTCGTTGAACATCGCGGTGGAGTTGACGCCGTCGTTGTTGAGCCCGGCCTGCTCGGCCTCGACCCACAGCTCGAAGATCCGCTTCACCCCGGGGGAGGTCCAGTCGCGGTCCCCGGCGATCCAGGCGTCGTACTCCTCCGGGCCGAGGATTCCCGGTCCGAGGCCCGACATGAAGAACTGGATGCCGTAGCCCTCCTTGTTGCCCATGGCGAAGCAGTCCGCGCCGGTCGCCTCGGTGATCGCGGCGCAGTCGGCGAGGAACTCCTCCCACGTGGCCGCGGGCGCCTCGGGGTCGAGCCCGGCCGCCTCGTACAGGGCCTTGTTGTAGTAGAGCGGGTGGCCTTGCAGGGTCACCGGCGCGGCGTAGACGTGCCCGTCCGCGGTGAACGCCTCCCACCCGGCCAGGCGCTCCATGTCGTCGGCGACGAAGTCGTCGAGGGGCACCAGCGCGTCGGTGCGGTCGCGGAGCTGGCCGCCGCCGTTGAACAGCATCACGTCGGGGCCCTCGCCGGCCTGGATGGCCGTGCCGAGGAGGTTGTAGTACTGGTCGAAGGGCTGGGCCGTGAACTCGACCTCGACGTCCGGATGCTGCTCGGCGAAGTCGGCCTTCGCGGCCTCGATATAGGACTTGGCGGCCTCGTCGCCCGACTTCCAGTCCCAGACCACGAGCGTGTCGCCGCCGCCCGAGGAGGATTCCGGTGCCGCGGCGCTGCCGCAGCCGTACAGCGCCAGCGGCGCGATGAGGGCGGTCGACCACAGTGCTCGTCGCTTCATTGCAGATCACTCTCCGTGGGGTGGCCGGGGGGTCCGGCCGAGGGTCGCGGTAAACATAACTTGTATGACGTCTTACGTCAATGGAGTGACGTATACTCAGCCGCATCCGCGACCGGCGCGGCGGCACACGGAGGCCCGATGACGACGACGCACGAGGACGGGCCCGCGCGGCCGACGTGGACGCGGCGCCCCGCCAGCCTCGCCAAGGCCGTCACCGCCGAACTGGTGCAGCGCATCGTCCGCGGCGACTACCCCGCCGGCTCGGCGCTCCCGGCCGAGCACGCCCTGTGCGACGCGTTCTCGGTGAGCCGCACCGTGGTCCGCGAGGCCGTCAAGGTCCTCCAGGAGAAGGGCCTGGTGCAGATCCGGCAGGGCTCGGGCACCCAGGTCCTGCCCGCGGCCTCCTGGAACATGCTCGACGAGCTCGTGCTCGCCGCGACCATCGACGAGGACGAGAGCCTCGGCGTCCTCGACGACCTCGTCGTCACCCGCCGCCTCCTGGAGTCCGACATGGCCCACGTCGCCGCGCGCGCCGCCGACGCCGCGGCCCTCGACCGGATGCGCGAGCTCGTCGACCGCATGGACGAGCTGGTGGACGAGCCGGAGTCCTACCACGAGCACGACCGCGCCTTCCACGACACCGTCATGCGCGCCTCCGGGAACCGCATCGCCCGCGCCGTCGTCCGGTCCCTGGAGAGCCAGGTCATCAACACCGCGCGGTACATGGGGCGCACGGAGCGGTCCCTGTGCGAGGCCTCGAACCGCGGCCACCGGCGCGTCTTCGAGTGCATCGCCGCGCGCGACCCCGAGGGCGCCGCCGCCGCGATGTTCGCCCACATCACCGAGGCGTGGCTCGTGCGCCGCGCGGCGGCCGGGGACCCCGACCGCCTCGAACGCTGAACGAGGGCGCAGAGATCCGATGTCTGCGCCTGTGCGGCACGGACATTCGGCGGCGAACTTCGGATAACGCTCGACTCTTGACGGCATACATCCAATCTATATAGACTGACGTCGATATTCAAGGCGTTGCACGGCTTCATCCGAGGCGATCTGGGAGCGATTCCAGCACTCGGACGGCCGCATCCTCCTGCACGGACCTCTCATGCGGCGCCGGTCCACAGTCCAGACTCCGAAGAGCCTGAACCGCAAGGAGTTCCAACCATGTCGAGATTCAGATCCGCGCTCGCCTGCCTCGGGGCGGCGGCCGTCCTGGCGTTCACCGGCGCCGCGACGGCCCAGGCCGCCGAGGCACCGGCGGCCCCCGCCGCCGACGTCACCGCCGCGGCCAGCAGCGGGTGCGGTAAGGCCCCCACGCTCAACAGCGGCACCCACACCATCCAGAGCAGCGGCCAGAACCGCACGTTCATCCTCAAGGTCCCGTCCGGCTACGACAACACCAAGCCCCACAAGCTGATCTTCGGCAACCACTGGTGGGGCGGCACCGCCAACGACGTCGCCTCCGGCGGCTCCGACGGCGCCGTCTACGCCCACTACGGGCTCGACGCGCTGGCGGGCGGCTCGGCGATCTTCGTGGCCCCGCAGGGCCTCGACAACGCCTGGGCCAACCCGAACGGCCGCGACGTGACGTTCTTCGACGACATGATCCGGACGATCGAGGCGGACCTCTGCGTCGACCAGTCGCAGCGGTTCTCCCTGGGCTTCAGCTACGGCGGGGCGATCAGCTACGCCCTCGCCTGCGCGCGGCCCGACACGTTCCGCGCGGTCATCGCGATCTCGGTCCCCGGGCCGGTGAGCGGCTGCTCCGGCGGCACGGGCGCGGTGGCGTACTTCGGCATCCAGGGCGTCACCGACTCCATGCCGAACGCGCGCGCCATGCGCGACCGGTTCGTCGCCAACAACGGCTGCGCCTCGCTGAGCCCGCGCGAACCCGCCTCGGGCAGCGGCACCCACATCACCACGAAGTACACGTGCCGCGAAGGGAAGCCGGTCCAGTGGGCCGCCTTCGACGGCGGGCACCAGCAGGGCCCGGTCGACGGCTGCACGGGCTGCGAGAGCGGCGCCCGCAGCTGGGTCAAGAACGAGGTCTGGGCGTTCATCAGCCAGTTCTCGTCCTCCACGCCGCCCGCCGGGGCCGACGAGGTCCGCAACACCGCGGCAGGCCGCTGCCTCGACGTCTCGGCGCAGTCCACTTCGAACGGCGCCGTCACCCAGCTGTGGGACTGCCACAGCGGCGCCAACCAGCAGTGGACCCGCACCTCCTCGAAGCAGCTGACCGTCTACGGCGGCAAGTGCCTCGACGCCGAGGGCGCCGCCACCGCCCCCGGCACGCGGGCAATCATCTGGGACTGCCACGGCGGGGCCAACCAGCAGTGGAACGTGAACGCCGACGGCACCGTCACCGGCGTCGCGTCGGGCCTGTGCCTCGGGACCGTGAACGGCGGCACCGGGAACGGCACCGGCGTGGTCCTGGCGGCCTGCAACGGCTCGGCGAGCCAGAAGTGGACCTTCGCCTGACAGGACGCCCGGTGCGCCCTCAGCGCCGGGCACGACAGGACGGGCCTCCCCTCGCAGGGAGGCCCGTTCCGCTGCGCCGCTAAGCGGTGAACTGCCACCAGTTCGCATTGAACAGGTAGCCGCTGCCGCCGGTGAACTTCAGGTACAGGTCGTGCGTCCCGGACGCCCCGCTCACGGGGCACGAGACGCTCGTCCAGGTCTGCCAGCCGCCCGTCCCGGGGACGGTGCAGGTGCCGACGAGCGCCCCGTTCGGACCGTCGAGCCGCAGCTCGATCCTCCCGCCCGAGGTCGCCGACGCCACCCGCGCGGTGAACGAGCGCGCGCCCGTGTTGAACGCGGCGCCCTTGACCTTGATCCAGTCGCCGTTCTCGATCCAGCCGACGTTCATGCCGCCCTCGGAGGCCCGCTCGGTCTCGACGCCGTTCGCCCACGCGATCGTCTCGGCCTCCTGGCGCACGAAGGGATTGAGGGTCCCGACCTGCGGCGCCCCGGTCGAGGTCATGTTGATGAGGGGGATCGTGCCGTCGGCGTTGTACGCGAAGCGCTCGACGGCCACCGACCGCGTGAAGCCGCCGCCGCCCGGCAGGGCCCCGTTGTGGTAGAAGAAGTACGAGCTCCCTTTGAAGTCGATCACCCCGGGGTGGTTCGTGAAGCTCGACCCCTGCGTGGGCATGACGGTGCCGCGGTAGGTCCACGGGCCGGTCGGGCCGGGCGCGGTCGAGTAGGCGATGAACTCCGAGCAGCACTGCGCCGCGAACACCATGTAGTACAGGGAGTTCCGCTTGTAGACCCACGGGCCCTCCTCGTACAGCGTGGGCCGGCTCGTGCCCCCGGGCCGGGTCCCGAAGCCCTGCGTGGTCAGCGGGATCTGGTTGACTCCGCCGGAGTAGGACGTCATGTCGGCGTTGAGCTTGACGTACCACAGGTTCGGGTTGCCCCAGTACAGGTACGCCTGCCCGTCGGAGTCGATGAACACGGTCGGGTCGATCTCGCCGTTCTCGACCAGCGGGCGCCCGATCGCGTCGCGGAACGGGCCGGTGGGGCTGTCGGCGACGGCCACGCCGATCGCCATGCGGCCGGTGGCGTCGTTGACCACGGGCACGTACCAGTAGAACTTGCCGCCCCGCTCCACGGCCTGGCCCGCCCACGCGTCCTGGCGGGCCCAGGCGAAGGTGTCGATGTTCAGCGGCGAGCCGTGGTCGGTCCAGTTGACCATGTCGTCGGAGGACCAGACCCGCCACTCCTTCATGGTGAACCAGGTCGAGCCGTCCTCGTCGTGGCCGGTGTAGAGGTAGACGCGTCCGTTGTGGACCAGCGGCGCGGGGTCGGCGGTGTAGATGGTCTGGACGATCGGGTTGTCGGCCTGTGCCGGGGAGGGCGACGGTTCGGCGGCCGGGCTCAGCGCGGCCGCCGCGAACCCGAAGGCCAGCGCGAGCGCGGCGAGCCGCCGCCTTCTCGGGATGGGTGTGGACATGGGGGTGCCTCTCCGGCCGCGCCCGTGCGCGCCCTGGTCGCTGACGACGAAACGTTCGGGGGATTCCTCGAACGTTAGGATGCTGCCCCCAGGGTAGCGATCGAAGTCCTATATGTAAATGGTTCGATACCTGGCCGTTTACCGTGAACATCCGGGCCGCCGGAGCGGCCCCTCGCCCGGCCGCCTCAGCGCCGCGGCGGGGCGGTGCTCTCGCGCACCACCAGCTCGGTGGCGAGCTCGACCCGCTGCTGCGGCAGCGTCTCGCCCGCGGCGAGGCCCACGACCATCCGGGCCGCGGCCGCGCCCATGCCCTTGAGCGGCTGGCGGACCGTGGTGAGCGGCGGGATCATCCACCGCGCCTTCGGCAGGTCGTCGAAGCCGACGACGCTCAGGTCCTCGGGGATGCGCACGCCCAGCCGCGCCGCCGCGTGGTAGACCCCCAGGGCCGTGCCGTCGTTGCCCGCGAAGATCGCGGTGGGCGGCTCGTCGAGCCG
The DNA here is from genome assembly GCF_003002955.1 of Glycomyces artemisiae. Lineage (GTDB taxonomy): Bacteria > Actinomycetota > Actinomycetes > Mycobacteriales > Micromonosporaceae > Glycomyces > Glycomyces artemisiae. The sequence goes on along the minus strand of NZ_PVTJ01000003.1, from coordinate 459,905 downwards.
CAGCAGCTCCTCGGCGAGGTCGCGGCCGCGCTCGATGCTGAAGTCCCCGTGGCGGACGAGCCCGGGATCGGCCGGGACGCCCGCGAGGTCGAGGGCCGCCCGGAAGCCGTCGAGGCGCGCCCGCGCGGCCTCCATGTCGCCGGGTCCGGCGACGACGCCGATGCGGCGGTGGCCCAGCGCCACGAGATGCCTTGCGGCGCTGAGGCCCCCGTTCCAGTTGCTGGCGCCCACCGACGGCGCGTCGTGCTCGGGGTCGCCGGTCGGGTCGAGCTGCACCAGCGGCACGTCGCGGCTGTAGAGCCGGTCGCTCTGGTCGGGCGCCAGCCCTGAGTACACCGAGACGACCCCGAGCGGGCGGCGCGCGAGGACCTCCTCGACCCAGTCCTGGCCCGGCACGTGGCGCCCGCCGAGCTCGGAGACGACGACGCCGAGCCGGTGCTCGCGGGCGACCTCCTCGACCCCGTTGAGGATCTCGATCGCGTAGGACCCGCGCAGCTCGTGGAAGAGCACGTCGATCAGGGCCGCGGTCTTGGCGGGCCGCCGCTGCCTGCGGTAGCCGCGGGTGCGGATGAGCGCCTCGATCTGCTCGCGGGTCGCGGCGGCCACGTCGGCGCGGCCGTTGACCACTTTGGACACCGTGGCGGTGGAGACGCCCGCCAGGGCCGCGAGCTGTGCGATCGTCAGCGGGCCGTCCGGCGTCTCGGACTCGGCCTCCGGGGGGATGGGGCTGCTCATCGCGGCAGTCTAGCGTCATGCGCCCCAGTCGTCCCGCCTCGCGTGGCAAGCGTTGACATAGTATTGACGCATCTCTATATTTAGTTCTGGAATCGCGACCTTCCGGGCGCATGAGATCGCGCGCATGCCCCCCGCACGAGAAACGGTCACTTCATGAACTGCTCACCACCCCGGCCGTCGCGCCGCCTGTCCCGCCTCCTCCTCGCGCTCCTGTCCGCGCTGCTGCTCACCCCCGTCGCGGTCCTCGCGGGGGCCGCCCCGGCCGCGGCCGACACCAGCGCCTTCCGCGGCTTCAACTGGGCCGTCCTGGGGGACAACTTCGTCAAGGGCCCGCTCGTCCTCGACCGGCTGAGCCAGTCCGACAGCTACGACACCGTGCGCGCCAAGGCCGACGCGATCTACGCCGACATGGCCGCGACCATGGGTGCCGACACCGTCCGGCTCCCCGTCAACACCCACACCGTCGGCACCGCCTGGTGGAACGCCTACCGCGGCACCATCGACGCCGCCACCGCCCGCGGCTTCAAGGTCATCCTCGCCTACTGGGAGGACGGCGCGGCCTCCGGCGGGCGCATCACCGACATGAACGCCTTCAACTCGATGTGGAACACCGTCACCTCCCAGTACGGCTCGAACAGCCTCGTGTACTTCGAGCCGATGAACGAGCCCCACGGCTACAGCGCCACCGAGTGGACGAACGTCGCCGCCTCCTGGATCAGCGCCCGGCCGTCGATCCCCAAGGGCCGCATCCTCATCGGCGGCACCGGCTTCAGCCAGGACGCCAAGCCGATCTGCGCCGACTCGCGCCTGAGCGGCACGCTCGTCTCCTTCCACCACTACCAGTTCTTCTACGGCACCAAGGACTACGCCGGGTGGGTGCAGAGCGTGCGCGACCAGCTCGGCTCCTGCGGCCCCCGCGCCGTCCTCACCGAGTTCGGCGCGCCCATGAACGACGGCCGCGACTACGCGAACGCCGCCAGCACCGACAACTTCGTGCGCTACCTCCGCGCCGTCACCGACGTCGCCCGCGAGCAGCGCATGGGCTCCACCTACTGGCCCGCCATCGGCGGCAAGCCCGGCACCATCGGCTACGACTGGTACTCCATGTTCTCGGCCTCGGGCAGCGGCACCGCCGTCGACCTGACCGTGCGCAACGCCTCCGGCGCCGACCGGATCCGCCACGCCTGGGGCGACGACATCGGCGGCAGCCTCACCACCCCGATCGTGAACCGCCTGTCCGGCAAGTGCATCGACGTCGTCGGCGGCTCCACCGCCGACGGTGCCGAGATCATCCAGTACGACTGCCACGGCGGCGCCAACCAGCAGTGGACGCTCCGCGACGCCGGCGGCGGCTACGTGCAGCTCGTCTCCCAGGGCAAGTGCCTCGACATCAGCGGCGCCTCGACCGCCGACGGCGCCCGGGCGATCCTGTGGACCTGCGGCACCGGCACCAACCAGCAGTGGCAGGTCCGCGACGCCGGGAGCGGCTACGACCAGCTGGTCGCCCGCCACTCCGGCAAGTGCCTCGACGTGATCGGCTCCAGCGCCGCCAACGGCGTGCGCCTCCAGCAGGCCGCCTGCACCGGCGCCGCCAACCAGCACTGGACCCTCTGACCCGAATTCACCTCCCGGACAGCGGCGGTTCGGCTCCTGGACCCGCGGAGCCATCAAGATCAACTCCGTCCCGGCGCCCGCCGGGCCGCCGCACTCCGGAGGACCCCATGACCAAGCAATACCCCGAAGGCACCGACCGCCGGGGCTTCCTGCGCGGCGCGGGCCTGCTCGGCGCCGGACTCGTCGGCACCGCCGCGGCGGCCGCTGCCGCCACTCCCGCCGCCGCCCGCGAGCGCCGCGGCGGGTACCTGTGGCTGGCGGGCGACCACCACCTCCACAGCCGCTACAGCAACGACGCCATGTACCGCATCGACGACCAGGCCGTGCGCGCCATCGCGGGCGGCCTGGACTGGATCGCCGTCACCGACCACGGCAACAAACCCTTCGCCGCCCACAGCATCGCCCCGCGGCACGAGGATCTCGCCGCCGCGCGCGACCGCCACGGCGACGACCTGCTCGTCTTCGGCGGCCTCGAATGGAACATCCCCGCGGGCGAGCACACCACCCTCATGATGGCGCCCGGCGACGGCGAGGCCGAGGTCCTCCAGGAGTTCGTGAACGCCTACGACGCCAACGTGGTCGGCGCCCGCGACGGCACCCCCGAGAACGAGGCGCTCGCGATCGAGGCCCTCGCCCACCTCGAAGCCGCCGTAGAAGACGGCCGCCTCGCCGACGCCCTCGTCCTCCCGAACCACCCGGCCCGCAAGGGCATCGACTCCCCGGCCGAGCTCCGCGCCTGGCAGGACGCCACCCCCGGCATCGTCATCGGCTTCGAAGGCGCCCCCGGCCACCAGGCCGCGGGCTTGCCCGCGCCCGGCATGGCCCGCGGACGCGGCCTCTACGACTCGAACCCCGGCGGCCACTCCTTCCCCGGCTACCCCGCCGAGAGCTACCGCACCTGGGGCGGCTTCGACTGGATGACCGCCACCGTCGGCGGCGTGTGGGACAGCCTCCTCGCCGAGGGCCGCAAATGGTGGATCACCACCACCTCCGACGGCCACCAGGGCTGCGGCGACTGGGTCCGCAACCCCGTCGACCCCCTCGACCAGACCGGCTACGACACGATCCCCTACAACGACGCGGGCGACACGTTCGAGTCCACCGGCGTCTACCCGCCGCCGGTCGGCACCGGCCGCCCGGTCGCCGAGTACTCCTCGTTCCCGCCCGGCGCCTACAACCGGACCTGGGTGGGCGCCACCGACTTCAGCCACCGCGCCGTCATGGACGCGATGCGCGCCGGACGCATGTGGGTCTGCTTCGGCGACCTCGTCGCCGGACTCGACATGCGCCTGCGCGTCAAGGGCCGAGGCGGCTCGCGGCACCGCGCCGGGCTCGGCGGCACACTCGACGTGCGGCCCGGCACCGACGTGGAACTCGTGCTCGCGATCGACCTCGCCGACCGCGTCAACTACGCCGGCCTCCTCCCGCGCCTCGCCCGCGTCGACGTCATCGCCGGGAAGGTCACCGGCCCCGCCGCCGACCCGAACACCATGACCGCGCCCGGCACCCGCGTCGTCCACTCCTGGGACGTGGGCGACGAGACCGGCTCGATCGAACTCGTCCACACCTTCACCGTCGAATCCGGCATGTACGTCCGCGTCCGCGGCACCGACGGCAAGCGGAGCCAACCGGGATATCTCGGCACCGAGATCGACCCCCTCGGCCCCGCCCCCGACGTCCCCGGCGAAGTCGACCCCTGGGAAGACCTCTGGTTCTACACCAACCCGATCTTCGCGAGCACCGACTAGCGCCCGCCGACCGTCGGCGGGCGCCAGTCGGTCGGGGCTACCTCAAGCTCCAGCGCTGGTTCGCGGCGCCGTTGCACGCCCAGAGGATGATCTGGGTGCCGTTGGCGGTCGCGCCGCCGCTGGCGTCGAGGCACAGGCCGTTGTGCGCGTTGGTGATGGTGCCGTTCGCGTTGACGTTCCAGCGCTGGTTCGCGCCGCCCGAGCAGTCCCAGATCACCGCTTTGGTGCCGTTCGCGGTGCCCCAGCCGGACGCGTCGAGGCACTTGCCGCCGACCTTCAGCTCGCCCGATGCGGTGCGTGTGAAGGTCTGGTTCGAGCCCTGGTTGCAGTCCCACAGCTGCGCCTGGGTCCCGTTCGTGGTGGACGAGTTCGGGATGTCGAGGCACCGGTTCGAGGCCGCGCCCACGATCGCGGACGAGCCCGACGACTGCCCGCCGCCGAGGCCGCTCATGATCGCGTCGATGATGCCCTGCTGCGTCACGGTGTTGTTGGACCGGTCGAACAGCCCGAACCCGTACTGGCCGTTCCAGCCGTTGTCCCAGTAGACCGGGACGGCGCCGTACTGCTTGGACGTGGCGGCCATGTAGCGCGCGAAGTCCTGCCGGGACTGGTGGTTCACCGAGTCCTGCGACGACTTGTCGATCGCGCCGAACTCGCCGACGACGACCGGGTAGCCCTTCGAGACGAACGCGTCGTAGGTCTTCTTCAGCTGCGCGTCCATGTGGTCCTCCTGGCCCCCGGTGCCCGTCTTGGACGGGTCGGGCGCGTTCGGTCCCCACTGGGTGATCCCGCTGCTCTCGTTGCCGGTGAAGTCCCACGGGTCGTAGTAGTGGACCGAGATCATGATGCGCCGCTCACCGCTGGGGATGGTGGGGGAGCGGTAGTCGTCCGTGGGGATCACGAACCCGTAGTTGCCGGTGGTGTAGTCGATGTTGGTGTTCCAGCCGGGGACGAGCAGCCACCGCGAGGCGTTGTTCCCGCCGGTCTGGCGCACGGTGTCGACGAAGATCTGGTTGTAGGCGTTGATGTTCGAGTAGCAGGGCTGGGTGGGGGCGCCGTACTGCCCGTCGAACTCCTCGTTCATGGATTCGAGGATCAGGTGCTCGTTGTAGTCGCGGAACCGGTTCGCGATCTGCTGCCAGGCCTTCTGGTACTTGGCCTTGATCGTGGACTGGTCGGCGGCGTCGCAGATGAGCCAGCCGCCGTTGGTGCTCTTCCAACCGTCGCCGTGCATGTTGATGATCACGTACATGCCGCGGCTGTGCGCGTAGTCGACGACCTGCTGGACGCGGTTCAGCCAGGCGGCGTTGATCGTGTAGTCCGGACCGGAGCCGATGTAGTTCAGATAGGACACGGGGATGCGGATGGTGTCGAAACCGGCCGCCTGCACGCTGTCGATCAGCGCCTGCGTCACGGTCGGGTTGTTCCACGCGGTCTCACTGGGGATGCCGTTGGCGTTGGCCTCCAGGCTGTTCCCCAGGTTCCACCCGGCGCCCATGTCGGCGGTGATCTGCGAGGCGTTCAGCTGCGTCATGGTGTCGGCCGACGCCTGCGGCGTCCAGTTCGCGACCGACACGCCGACCGCCGCCGCCAGGAACAGGGCCGCGAACGCGGCCTTGAGTCTTCTTCTGGTTGCGCTCACGAGCGCACCCCCTTTTGAGTCTGCCTGCCGCGCCCCTGGAGCGGCCCCGATGCACATTAGTTGGATCGGGCGATGAAATGATGATCCATCGGGACATGCCAAAATGTCAATGGATTCGTCAGATCTTTCGGGCGCGGCAGGCGGACCACGGGGCTCACACGCGCAGGAGGCGACTCCCGTGGGCCGGGACGTCGAGGCGGACCTTCCCGCCCTCGACCGGGACGTCGACGCCCCGCCACAGGTCCCGGACGCTGTCGCGCTGCGGCACGCCGGCGTCGGACAGGTGCACGTCGAGCTCGGCCGGCTCGTCGCCGAACCAGAACACCGCGAACGCCGCGCCGTCGTCGAGGTCGGCCTTCCACACGGCCAGCGAGTGGTCGCGCACCACTTCGCGGCTCCCCTTGCTGTCGAGCAGGGCCAGGACCTCGCGGTTGCGCAGCAGGTCGAGGGTGTCGGCCGGAGTGTCCGGCAGGTGCCCGCCGAACATGAGCGGGGAGCGCATCACGCACCACAGCGTGAGCATCGTCCGCTGCTCCTCCACCGTCAGGCGCGAGAGCCGGTCGTCGCCGACGTGCGCGCGGATGCCGATGCGGCCCAAGGGGAGCATGTCGGCGTCGCCCCACGCGCCCGAAACCTGGTGCGGCGCCCAGCGCGCGGCGCGCTGGAACATCTCGTGGAGGGCGCTCCAGTCGTCCCACAGGTCGTCGGAGATCCGCCACATCTCCGAATGCGTCCGCAGGTGGTCGAGGTGCGCGAGCGACAGCGCCTTACCCGGCGAGAGGCTGAGCACGATCGGCCGCCCGCACCGGTCGATCGCGCGCGAGTACGCGGCGATGTCCTCGCTCTGCGTCGGCGGGTGGAGCACGTCGTCGAGCTTGACGAAGTCCACGCCCCACTCGGCGAACTGCGCCACCTGCGAGTCGTAGTACGCCTGGGCGCCCGGCGCGGCGTGGTCGATGCCGTAGTTGTCCGGGTTCCAGGTGCAGGCGTTCTCGCGGTCGGCGATCTGCGCGGCGGTGGTGCCGCCGCCGAGGACCGGCAGGTCGAGCTCCACGGCCTTCTTCGGGATGCCACGCATCATGTGCACGCCGAACCGCAGGCCCAGCGAGTGCACGCGGTCGGCGAGGGCCTTGAACGATCCGTCCGAGGCCGACGGGAACCGGTTCGGGGCCGGGAGCTGGCGCCCCCACGCGTCCAGGACCGGGTCGGCGACGTCGTTGTAGCGGTGCTCGCCGGGGTCGGGCTCGTACCACTGGATGTCGACCACGATCGTGTCCCAGCCGAACTCCTTCAGGTGCGCGGCCATGAACTCGGCGTTGGCGATCACCTCGTCCTCGGTCACGGAGCCGCCGAAGCAGTCCCAGCTGTTCCATCCCATGGGCGCGCGGCGCGCGGCGAGTTTCCGCGCAGAGGTCGTCGTCATGCGGACAACGGTAGGCCGGATCGGGCCGCCGCGGATCCGGTCCGCTTCGCGGTTCGTCCGGGATCCTTTGTTCGGCTACCATCGCCCCTCGTGAACGTAGAAGCGGTGGTGGAGCTCGCGAGCGCCCGGGTCTGGGTCGCCCGCGGGACGGCTCCGGCGATGCAGCGCGCGCACAGCCACGACGACATCGAACTGAACATCGTCACCCGCGGCGCCATCGAGTACCTCATGGGGGAGCGGCGCCTGCGCGTCGAGCAGGGCCAGGCGGCCGTGTTCTGGGCGAGCCCGCCGCACCTCCTGCTCGAACCCGAAGGCGCGCCCGCCGAGGTCTGCTGGGCGCACGTGCCGCTGTCGACCGTGCTCACCTGGGACCTGCCCGCGGCCGACCTGCGCGCCCTCCTCGAAGGCCGGCCCGCGCTCGCGCCCGTGCCCGCCGACGTCGACGCGGTCGGCGTCTGGCGGCGCTGGGAGGCCGACTTCGCCAGCGGCGACGCGGCCACCGCCCTCCTGGAGGTCCAGGCCCAGGTCCGGCGCACGCTCTCGGCCGCGCGCGCCTCGAACGGCGGCGGGCAGGCCCCGGTCCCGCGGCCGCTCGCGATGGCGGCGTTCATCATGGACCGCTTCCGCGACCCGATCACCGCCGCTGACGTCGCCGCCGTGGCCCATTTGAACACCGAGTACGCCATGACCGTCTTCCGCCGGGCCTGGGAGATGACGATCGGCGAGTTCCTGCTGCGCCGCCGCGTCGCCGAGGCCCAGCGCCTCCTCGCCACCACCGACCTCGACTGCGCCGCGGTCGGCTACGCCTCCGGCTTCGGCTCCGGCAGCAGCTTCTACGCCCAGTTCGCGAAGGCCGTCGGGACCAGCCCCGGCCAGTACCGCGCCGCACTGGCCCCGCGGCGGCATTCCAGCCCGGCGCGGTGAGCCGCACGAGGCGGTCCGCCTCCGGTCCGGCTGGGCTCCGGACGACCGACTGCTCGGTGGGGCGCTGGACGGCAGCGGCTCGAACGACTGTCGACACCGCACCTGACCACCACAGCAGCCTTGCGCCGCTGCGATAGCTTTGGAAGACCGCCGATACCCCGGTCGGCGGCCGCCCATCCGCCTAGAGGAGCACGAATGTCGGATCAGTACGGTTCTGACATCACCCAGTACCCCACCCCGCAGCAGGACGGCGCCCTCCGCAACATGGCCGAGGACACTCCCGTCGTCAAGAGCGGCCTGAAAATGGCCGACCACATCTACGACGCTGTCACTGGCGACGACCGGCTCGCCTCTGCGGCCGCGATCCCCGGCGACATCGCCGCGCTCGCCCTCGAAGCCGCATTCGCGATCCAGGACCCGATCTACGCCCTCGCGCAGGCCGGTCTCAGCATCGTCCTGGAACTCGTCGAACCTCTCAACGAACTCCTCTACATGGTCTCGGGCGACCCCGAGGAGATGAAGCGGCAGGGCGAGGTCTGGGGGCAGGTCTCGGAAGCGCTGGGCGCGTTGAGGGAAGAGAACGCCGCAGCCGTGAACGAGAATCTCAGGACCTGGACCGGCGACGCCTCCGACGCGGCGTTCGAACAGCTCACCGCACTCGAAGCCTCGATCTTCGCCGCGTCCAACGAAGCCGCTGGAGTACAGACCCTCCTCGGCTGGGCGGAACTGCTCGCGGAGACCATCTACGACGTCATCAAGTCGATCCTCGCCGAACTCGTCTCATGGCTCATCACCCGCGGCCTCATCGCGCTCATGAACAGCACCTGGTCCTTCGGAGCCTCGGTGGCGACGTTCCTCCTGTCCGCCGCCTACAAGTCGTTCTCCATGTTCAGCCGTGGCTTCAAGAAGCTCAGTGAGTGCAACCGGATCTTCGGGAAGATCCTCGGCGTGCTCGGCAAGTTCGTGCTCGACAACCCGGTCCTCAAGCGAGGCCTCGGGAACTGGGTCGGCATGCTCGCGGCAATGGGCGCGAAGGCCGGTGTGACGGCGGCGCTCACCGGTGGTCTCGGCGCAGTCGCCTTGGGCGCGGGCGCCCTCGGAGGCGGGAGCGACTACCAGGGCCAGATCAGTCGCGCCTCCAGCGCCGGCACCTACGTGGACCCGGACGAGCTCGTGCAGACCGCGACCGCGCTCGAAGGCCTGACAGGCAACGCCGACGCGATCAAGGGCGTCGCCGCTGACGCCACCGCAGCCGAGATGACCTGGGGCCTACCCGGGATCGCTTTCGCAGGCAAGTACCAGGACGCGGGGAACGGCATGGTCGAGATCATCGGGAACATGTCCGCGGCCCACACCGCCAGCGCATCGAGCCTTCGCTCCTGTGCTGAGGACTACGAGGCCGCCGACGGCGAGGCCGCGACTGCGTTCGGGAATCTGCAGGGGGAACTCGACGGCAGATGAGTGGGAAGCGACCGCCGAAGCTCGACCTGATGCGCGACGCGCGCCGGGTACTCGAACCGAACTGGCTGCGCCCGGACGAGCGGCTGATCGAGTTCGCACCGGTATGGAAGCTGCCGGTTCTCGAAGGCGTCCCAAGGCCGCCGTGGCCGCCTGAGCAGCTCGCCAAGCGCATCTTGACGGTCGTCGGCACGGTGCTGCTGTGGATCGTGGGATCGGTCGTCATGCTGGCCCTACTGGTGTTCCTGGCCGAGGGACTCAGCGGCGCCAGCGCCGGCGGTGACGTGCCTTCGAAGCAGAAGCGCACCAAGGGACCCGCCGTGGTCGTACACGGCCGCGGCGACAATTCCGACGCCGGTCGCCTGCTCAGCCCGGCGCTTCGCCGTCGCGGCTGGTGGGTGCTCACCGACCAGCGTCTGGCGTTCGTGGCGCCCGTTGGACGCAGTTACAGCAAGTTCTGGAGCGGTTCAGGGCCTAAGACGAAGATCGACGGACACGTCCAGGTCGACACCGTTCTCGAAGTGCGCGAAGGCCGCTACACCTGCGAAGAGGTCCACCGCACCCGCAAGACCAGAATCCTGCGCCGCACCAAGCCCGCCGGCCTCTACCGTCGCATGCTGCTGAGCGACGGCTCAGGAATCGACCTCCGCCGCCGCCACCAGTGAGCAGAGCTCGGCAGCGGTGTCACCTCGCAGGCAGGCGAGGTCCATGGCGACCAGCGTAGGCGACGGGTCCGCCCATTGTGCGCGTTCGAGGCGCAACCGCTGCACGGGTTCGCGGCGTATCTGCTGTCGTCGGCCCGCATCGGGTTGGCCGACGGGATCGATTGCGCCACAAGGAGCATCAATGTTCAAGAAGTGGATCACGAGGATCGCGATCACCTGCGCCGTCGGCGTGGGGATCATCGCCGGGACCGGGAGCGCCGCCCTCGCGGGCGACACCTGGCTCATCCTGTCCGACATCGACGGCCGCCAGGTCGGCGCCATGCAGCACGTCGACGACGGCGACTCCTTCCGCGTCTACGACTCCCTCAAGGACGGCTACAGCGTCGAGGGCTGCCTCCAGACCTACACCCCGCGGACCGGCTGGGTCACCCTGCGCTGCAAGAACAACGACTCGGGCGCGGGCACCTACGAGAGCTTCAGCTACGACGTCATCACCGGCCTCATCTACCGGATGCGGCTGTGCCACGCCCTGGTGCCCTGCGCGTATCAAGGATTCAACGAGTAGCCGCACGGCCGCCCGGGACCCGCTGACGCCGACGAATCGCTCCGGCGGCCCCGGGCGGCATCGCGGCTGGTCGGATGCTGTCGCCTATGCGACAGCGCAAAGCCCGCCAGGCAGCCCGAAGGGCTCCCCGATACCAGTATCCTGCTGTCGATGTCCATCCTTTTAGGAGAGTGAACGGTAGTGGCGATCAAGGCAGCGGTCCTGCGCATCGGAGCGGCGGCACTGGTGGCGCTCGCGTCGGTGGCGGTGACGACCAGTCCGGCCCAGGCGCAGGACACCACCTATTTCGACAGCTTCGAGGACAACCCGGACGACCGGTGGAGCTGGAGCACCTGGTACGACGGGAACACCGGCTACGACCTCCAGCGGGGGCTCGCCCGGACCGGGGCGAACAACGGCTGGCTGACGGCCGAGACCGGCGGCGCGTCGTTCAACCGGTATGTCGAGTTCCCGAGGTCGGCCGGCCAGTGCGCCGGAGAGGTCTACGTGAAGCCGAGCACGAACGACACGGTCATGACCCTGGACGTGTGGGCGCTGGACCCCAACGACGCCGGGGGCTACGACTGGAGGCTGCGGAACTCCTCCCGCCACCAGCTGAACGCAGGCGAATACCAGGCGATCGGGTTCGGCACGACCCCGACGGTGTACGGGGGGACCGTCAGGCTCCAGTACTGGATCACGCTCAACGGCGGCGGCGCCGGGAACTTCAAGATGGCCCGCGTCGACGACTTCTTCGTGCGCTGCTGGTGGTAGACGCCGACCACGCATCGGGTGAGCAGGGGCCTTGCGGCCCCTGTTCTCAGGCCCGGGAGGCGGCGCGGCGCCCGCTCGGCCTGATTCGCGCTGTCGGGCCGGCGGTCGGGCCGGTTCGGATAGCCTTGCGGGCATGGAGCACCCGGCACAGGACCGCACCGCGCCCGAGTCGACCGAGCGGGCCGCCGCAGACGCGGCCGCGCGCGGCCTGGCCGTCGAGTTCGTGCCGCGCGACCCGGAGACCGGAGCGCCCCTGGCCCGGGAGCTGATGGGCGTGAAGACGATCGTGCTGCGCAGCCGCGACGGGTACGTGTTCGTCCTGGTCCCGTATGAGGACCGGTTCTCCTGGCCCAAGCTGCGCTCCGTGCTCGGGGTCAACAAGCTGAAGCTGCCGACCGCCGACGAGGCGTTCGCCGCGACCGGCTACCGGCGGGGCACGATCACCCCGCTCGGTGCGGTCGAGGCGTTCCCGGTCCTCGCCGACGAGCGCCTGCTCGGGCGCGAGATCGTCATCGGCTCCGGCTCCCCCGACTTCGCCGCCCGTGTCGGCGCGGACGACCTGATCCGCGCCTACGGCGCCGAAGTCGTCGACTTGGCCCCGGAGTAGCGGTCGGCGCGCACTCCCGGGCCGCGGTTCCAGACCGGGTCGAACTCGGTGATGGTGAGGCCGTGGAAGACGGCCGGGCCGCCGTCGGTGAAGAGCGCCAGGCGGTCGTCGGCGGGGTCGGGGAACACGAGGCTCGAATGGGTGTAGCGGCCGTCGTCGATGAAGACCTCCGTCGAGGTGTTGTCGACGAGGATGCGCAGGTCCACTTCGGTCGTTCCTTGCGCGAACGGCGTGCGGCTCTCCAGCCAGCGCCCGGTCGGGTCGGGGTTGCCGGAGTAGCCGCGGTTGAGGTAGGCGTAGTTCCCCAGGCGGTAGACGCCGGTGTCGACGTGCCTCGACCCGTCCGCTGAGAGCCGCAGCTGGAAGCCCACGTTGTGCAACTGGGACCAGGTGACGCGGGTCTGGATCTGGTACGCGCGGCCGCGGTAGTCGAGGGGCAGGTTCCCGTCGACCTGGACGTCGCCGAGGCGCACCGTGCGCGAGGCCCGGTCGGCGAGGGTGCGGACCGGGCGGGAGACGAGCGCGGATTCGGTGGCGCTGTACCAGTGGAGCGTGATCTCGCGGACGATCGAGTCGGTGCCGTTGAACCCGTCCGAGTCCCAGGTGGGCGTGTTGTCCGGGTAGTCCCAGAAGTTCATCCACCCGATCCCGTAGCGGGTCTTGGTGTCGAGCCGGCTGCCGACGCGCCGCTCCCAGGTGACGGCCCCGTACCAGTCCCAGCCGTGGTCGAGCCACTGGGGGTCCTGCCGGTCGGGGATGAAACCGGTGCCGGTGAACTCGCCGGTCCAGTACGCGTACGTGGCGACCCCGCCCGAGCCCTTCGTGTTGGCGCTCGCGCCGAGCACCCACCGTCCGGGGCCGGTGTCGGAGTCGATCCAGAACAGGTCCGGGCACTCGAAGGTGCCGAGGCCGCCCCTGATGAAGCCGTCCACATAGGTCCAGCTCCGGAGGTCGCCGGAGTGGTAGAAGCCGATCTTGTCGAACTCGGCGAGGGCCATCACCCACCGGCCGAAGCGGTCGTCCCAGATCACCTTGGGGTCGCGGAAGTCCACGACGCCCGGGTTGGGAAGCACCGGCTGGTCGAGGCGGCCGAAGGTGCGGCCGCCGTCGGTCGAGTAGAACAGGAACTGCGCCTGCTTATGCGGAGCGGACGCGAAGCGGTCCTCCTGGGTGGCGATGGCGATGACGGCACCCGCGCCGAACCCGGCGGTGTCGTGCTCGTCCACGACCAGGCAGCCCGACCAGATCGAGCCGTTCGGGTCGGTCTCCTTGGGGATCGCGACGCCGAGGTCGCGGAACTCCACGTTGTCGTCGGAGCCGGTCAGGCGCCACGAGGTGCCCGTGCCCGGCGCCGGGTAGTCCTTGTTGTAGAGGTAGTAGTAGCGCGTCTCGCCGTCCACGTAGACCGGCCGCTGCGGGTCGTTCTTCCACCCCTCCGGCACCGAGAAGTGGTATTGCGGGCGGCGCGACTGCGCCTGCGCCGCGGCGGGGAGCCCCACGAGGGCGGCGGCGCCGCCGAGGCCCGCGGCTTGCAGCAGTGTCCTTCTCGAAGTTCGCAGCATCATTGCTCCTCATCCGGTTTCGGTGCGTCGTCTACAAGCTAGAGAGTTAAGTGAAGTTAAATCTATAAATATGAGTGGTTAATCGCGGTTAATTCGCGAAGGGCCGCCCCACCGAGGCGGGACGGCCGGTGTCAGGCGACCTCGGACCGCCACGGCGGGTCCGCGCCGGGCCGCGAGCAGGTCACGGCCGCGACCTTCGACGCGAACTCGACCGCCGAACGGGCCTCGTCGGGACCCAAGCGCGCCAAGCCCTCCGGATCGAGGCGGCCGAGGCGGTCGAGCCGGTCGAGCAGCGCGCCGCTGAACGAGTCCCCGGCGCCGACCGTGTCCACCAGCGCCGTCGGGTGCGCGGGCACCGCGAACTCCCGGCCCCCGCAGTGCACCAGCGACCCGTCGCCGCCGCGCGTGACGACGACCAGCCTGCGCCCCTGGGCGATCCAGTCCCGCGCCAACCGCGCCAGATCGGCTCCCGGCCAGATCCACGCCAGGTCCTCGTCCGAGACCTTGACGATCGCCGAGAACGAGAGCCACCGCTCCACCGCGAGCCGGTACGCGTCCCGGTCGCCCAGCAGCTCAGCGCGCACGTTCGGGTCCAGGCTGATCGTGGTCGTCTCACTCAGGCGCGCAAGCCAATCCGCCACGACCGGCCCGCCCGGGTCGAGCGCGAGCGCGAGCGACCCGGCGTGGACGGCGTCGAGCCCGGGGGCGTCGGGCAGCTCGGCGGGGGACCACTGCCAGTCGGCGGTTCCGTGGAGGTGGAACGTGTAGCTCGCCGCACCTCCCGAGTCGACCGACACGAGCGCGAGGCTCGTCGGCTCCGCCGCCTCGACCGCCCACCGCAGGTCCACCCCGGCCCCGCGCAAGTGCTCCCGCAGGAGCCGCCCGAACGCGTCGGTCGACAAGCGGCCGAAGAACGCCGTCTTCGCGCCCAAGCGCCCCAGCGTGACCGCCGTGTTCATCGGGCTCCCGCCAGGATGCGCGACCGGGCGGCGCGGATCGCCTTCAGCGGCCTTGAGGTCGATGAGCGCCTCGCCGACGACGCCGATCACCGCCGCACCAGCCTCGTCCCGTCCCACCGGACCGGGACCGGGTCGGCGATCTCTCCGACGAACCCGCCGTCCTCGATGTTGCGGAACCCGATCAGGTGCGGCACGCCGTCCACGTCGTGCAGCCTCGCCGCGTACAGGCTCTCGTGCTCGAACGGCCGCGCCTTCGCGATGTCGAAGCCCCCCAGCAGGTCCTCGACCGGCACCACGTAGTTGTCGCCGGTCTCGCCCAGGGCACGGCGCGCGTCCGACGCCTCCGCGCCGCCGCAGCAGAACAGCAGCAGCCACTGCCCGTCCACGCAGTGCAGCTGCGTCACCTCGATCTGCCCGAACCCGAGCGCGTCGGGGCGGCTCAGCGGCGGCAGCACCTCCCACCGCTCCAGGTCGGCCGAGCGGGCGTGGCCCACCACGCCCCGCTCCCGGGCGGGCTCGGGACCGGCCGCTCTGGCGGTGAACAGCATGTGCCAGCCGTCCCCGGCCGGATCGCGGAACACCCACGGGTCGCGGCAGGCCTCGTCGAACCAGCCCGAGTCCGGGCCGTACCGCTCGTAATGCGCCGGGTCGGCCTCGACCAGCGGCCCCGGGAGCCGGCGCCACGTCACCAGGTCCTCGGAGACGGCCGCGCCGATCCGCTGCACCTTGCCGTCCTCCGCGCGGGAGACGCCGGTGTAGAACAGGCGCCACGCGCCGTCGTCGCCGCGCACCACCGAACCCGTCCAGGTCGCCTGGTCGTCCCAGGCGGGCGCGTCGGCGGCGACCAGCGCGTCGGGCAGCAGCCGCCAGTCGGCCAGGTCGGGGGAGACCGCGTGGCCGATGGAGGCCCGCTGGTGGCGGCGCCCCTCCTCCTGTAGAGCGCGGGAGGCGCGCAGGAAGAACATGTGGTGGCGGCCCTCGTCGTCGGTGGCGTACCAGGAGTCCCAGACCCAGTGGTCGGCGAGCTTGAGCATTCGTTTCCTTTGCGGTTGCGGGTGTTCGGGGAGGTCAGTCCTTCATGCCCGCGCTGGCGATGCTGCGGATGAAGGACCGCTGGAAGGCGATGAAGACCGCGACCATCGGGATCGTGATCATCGAGATGTAGGCCATGACCTCGCCCCAGTCCGTGTCGAGCTGGAAGAAGTACTGGACGCCGACCATGACGGGCCGCAGCTCCTCGCTCTGGACGGTCATGAGCGGCCACAGGTAGGCGTTCCAGGTGGCGGGCGAGGTGACGATCGTGAGGATGAGGACGGTGGCGAAGACGGGCTTCGACAGCGGCACGATGATGCGCCAGTATGTGCGCAGCCATCCGGCCCCGTCCATGGCCGCGGCCTCTTCGAGTCCCTTGGGGAGGCTGCTGAAGTACTGGGCGAACAGGAAGATCGCGAAGGCGTTCACGATGAACGGGATGATCTGCACGTGGTAGGTGTTCAGCCACCCGATCTCCAGGACCGGCCGCAGCCCCTCGAAGCCGATCCACGGCAGGTTCGCCACGAGGTAGACCATCGGCACGATCGTGGTGTCGAACGGGAGGATGAGCGTGGCGATGATGAACCCGAAGACCACGGCCCTGCCCCTCCAGCGCATCCGGGCCAGCGCGTAGCCGCACATGGAGTTGACGACCAGCCCGAGCCCGGTGACGCAGGCGGTGACGAGCACCGAGTTGGCGAGGAACCGCCAGAACGGGACGCGTTCGAAGACCGCCGCATAGTTCGCGAAGCTGACGTCGCCCACGGGGAGGAACGCCTTGAGCGAGTCCATGTCGGCGAAGATCTGGTGGTCGGTCTTGAGGCTCGCGGCGAGCATGAACACGATGGGGAACAGGAAGAACGCGGCCAGGAGCGTCATCGGCGCGTACAGCCACCGCCGCCGCGCGGGGGTGCGGGACTTCATCGTCGCTGCGGTCACGACTAGTCCTTCTCTCTGGTCAGGCGGCGCTGGAGGAGCGCCATGGCGAGCACGACGCAGAAGAAGACGAGCGACAGTGCCGCGGCGTAGCCGATCTGCTGCTGCTGGAATCCCTTCTGGACGATCTGGTAGACGATGGTGCTGGTCGATCCCAGCGGCCCGCCGTCGGTCATGATGTCGACCTGGACGAACAGGCTCATCGCGGCGATGGTGATGGTGATGAGCACGAACACGAAGGTGGGCTTGAGGAGCGGGAGCGTGATGTGCCGGAACCGCTGCCAGGGCGTGGTGCCGTCGAGCTCGCCGGCCTCGTAGACCTCCTCGGGGATGGTCTGGAGCCCGGCGAGCCAGATGATCATGTGGAATCCGACGCCCTGCCACACGCTCATGACCACGATGGCGCCCATGGCGGTCGAGGGGTCCGACAGCCACGCCCGCCCGGCGTACGCCCCGGCGGTGAGCATCGACAGCGCCGAGTTGACCAGCCCGTCCTCCTGGTAGAGGAAGCGCCACAGGAGGCTGATGACGACCATCGAGGTGATGACCGGCAGGAAGTACACGGTGCGGAAGAAGTTCCGGCCCGGGAGCTTCTGGTCCACCAGCAGTGCGAGCACGAGCCCCAGGCCGCCCTGGATCGGGACGACCAGGGCGGCGAAGAGGAACGTGTTGCCGATGGACTGGTGGAACAGGTCGTCCTCGGTGAATGCGCGCCGGAAGTTGTCGAGGCCGATGAACTCCGGGGCCGTGGGGGAGATGAGCCGGGCGTTGGTGAAGCTCATCGCCAGCGAGACGACCGCCGGGCCGATGACGAACACCAGCAGGAGGACGATCGCGGGGAGCGCGAAGGCGCGCGCGGCGCGCTGCTCCTTCCGCTGGAAGTCGCCGCGCCTGCGGCGGCGGGCCGCCGGGGCGCTCGGCGGCGGCGCCGCGGCGGGCGCCTTGGGAGTCTGCTCAATCCTGGCGATGGCCATGTGCCGCAGCCCTTCCTAGAACCCGTACCCGGAGTTGGCCTCGATGTCGGCGTCGATCTCGGCGACGGCCGCGTCGAGGGTCTCCTGGACGTCGCCGCCGTGGATGAGGTCGCCCGCGTACTGGGTGAAGACGCTGGCGATGACGGCGTAGGCGGGGGTCTCGGGGCGCAGCACTGCATAGGAGCGGGAGTAGTCCATCATCATCCGCAGGTCCCCGTCCGGGCCGTAGTGCTCGGTGAGCTCGGCCGCACCGTTGGTCGCGGGGATCAGTCCGGTCTGGTTCGCGAACTCGGCCACGAACTCGTCGGACAGCGCCGTCTCCATCCACGCGTTGCCGCCCTTGGCGTCGGCGGTCGAGGTGAGCGCCCACTGCCAGGAGCCGCCGCCGATCTTCGGCCCGGCGCCGAGGTCCGGCGGGGGCAGGAACAGCACGTCGTCGAACTGCTCCATCGCCTGGAGCGCGCCCCAGTTGCCCATGAACGTCATGGCCGCGTCCCCTTGCAGGAACTCCTCGGCACCGATCGGGGACTCGGGGTTGGCGAACCCGCCGGTGAACAGCCCCTGGAACCACTGGCCCCAGGCGAGGGCCTCGGGCCCGTTGAGGGCGCCTTCGGCGCTCAGGTACGTGGACCGGTCGAGCAGGTCGCCGCCGAAGCTCTGGAGGAACGGCGAGAACGCGTACGGGTACCACTCGCCGATGTCGGCGGTGGACAGGTCGAGCGCCCAGCGGTGGCCGGTGTCGGCGGCGATGCGCTCCAGGGCCTCGTCGAACTCCTCGCGGCTCCACGGCTCGTCCATCGTCGGGATGCGGACCCGGGCCGCCTCCAGGACCGATTCGCGCGCGAAGATCGAGCACGCGGCCTCCCAGTGCCCCACCGAGTAGAGCCGGTCCTGGAAGATCCCGAGCGTGGTGGGCAGGAACTCGTCGGTGATCTCGGCGGGCACGTCGAGGGGCTGGAGGTGGCCGGCCCAGGCCCAGTTGGCGACGTTGGGGCCGTCGACGGTGAGCAGGTCGGGCAGGTCGCCCGAGAGCGCGGCGGCGTTGACGGTGTCGTTGTAGGCGTCCTGCGGGAAGGACTCGCGCTCGGCGGTGTACGTGTCCTGTCCGTCGTTGAACGCCTTGATGATCTGGTCGGTGACGCCCAGTTCGGCGTCGTTCCCGGCCGTGTGCGTCCACAGCAGCAGCTTCCCGTCGGAGGCGCCGCTCGCGGTGCAGGCGGCGAGGGCCGGTCCGGCGAGGGCGGCGCCGCCGGTGGCGGCGGCGAGCTTCATCAGGTTGCGTCGTTGCATGTTCACTCCAATGCGGGCGGAAGGGTCAGCGAGGGGCGGCCACGGACGTGCGCCGGGCCGTGGGGCAGGGCATGAGGTGCTGGACGGGCGCGGCATCGGGGTCGTCGAGGCGGCGCAGCAGCTCGCGGACGGCCCAGCGGCCCATCTCGTAGTGGGGCAGGGCCGCGGAAGTCAGCCCGGGGAACAGCTCGGGGGCGATGAGCTCCTGGTCGTCGTAGGAGACGATCGACAGGTCGCCGGGGATGCTCAGCCCCAGTTCGGCGGCGGCGCGGTAGACGCCCATCGCCATGCGGTCGTTGTAGCAGAACACGGCGGTCGGCCGGTCCTCCTTGCGCAGCATGCGCATCGCGCCCTCGTACCCGTCGAGGGTCAGCGCGTGCTCGACCTCGACGAGCAGGTCGCGGTGGTCGATCCCGTTGGCCTCCAGGCGCTCACGCCAGGTGGCGAGCCGGATCGCGCGCGCCTCGACGTCCTCGGCGGTCGTCAGGTGCCCGATCCTGGTGTGCCCGGCCCCGGTCAGCTCGGCGAGCACACCGAGCGTGCCGCCGCGCTCGTCGGGCACCACCGAGGACGCCGAGCCGTCCGCCGTCCGCGCGTCCAGCAGCACGTGCGGCGTCGACCCGATGCCCTTCGGCACCTCGATCACCTGGTGGTACATCGTGGCGAGGAGGATGCCGTCGATCTGGCGCTCCTGAAGGGCCGCAATCGCCTCGCCGGTCTCGGCGGGGTCGCCGCTGGTGTCGATCATGAGCAGCAGGAACCCGGCCTCGCGGGCGGCGTCGTGCGCGCCGCGGATCATCTGGCCCGCGAACGGGGTGGTGGCGACGTCGTCGCCGATGAAGCCGATCATCTGCGTGCGCCTGGTCCGCAGCCCGCGGGCCACGGTGTTGGGGCGGTAGCCGAGCTCGGCGGCGGCGGCGCGGACCCGGTCGCGGGTCTCCGCGCCGATGCGCGTGCCGCCGGTGTCGTTGAGCGCCATGGAGGCCGTGGCGGTCGAGACGCCCGCGGCGCGGGCGACGTCGGCGAGGCGGGGTTTGGTCACCGTTGACTCCTTCCGATGGTTAATCGATTAACTAACGCGGCATGCGTTCATGACGTGAAAGTTAATCGATTAACCCTCACGCTACTCAACCGCAATCGCCGCGGCAACGCCCCGCCGGTCACGATTCGGCATCGGGCCGCGGCCCGGGCCCGGCGCGCGCCGGGCCCGCCGCTCAGGCCCGCGCGGCGCCGGTCATGATCGCCACCGCGTCGGTCATCGAGTGCGACCGCGGCGTGATCGTCGCCGCCCGCTTGCCCAGCCGCTGGATGTGGATGCGGTCGGCTACCTCGAACACCTGCGGCATGTTGTGCGAGATCAGGATGACCGGCACGCCCCGGTCGCGCAGGCTCGCGATCAGCTCCAGCACCTGCCGCGACTCGCGCACGCCCAGCGCCGCGGTCGGCTCGTCGAGCACGACCACCTTCGAACCGAAGGCCGCCGCCCGCGCCACCGCCACGGCCTGGCGCTGGCCGCCCGAGAGGTTCTCGACCGGGACCGTGACGTCCTGGAGGGTCGTGATCCCCAGCTCGGCCAGCTCCTCCTTGGCGCGCTGGCGCATCCGCTTCACGTCCACCGCGCGCAGCACCGTCCCCAAGGGACCTGGCTTGCGCAGTTCGCGCCCCAGGAACAGGTTCGCGGCGATGTCGAGCGCGGGGGAGACCGCGAGGGTCTGGTACACCGTCTCGATGCCGAGCGCGCGGGCGTCCTGCGGGCGCTTGAACTGCACACGCCGCCCTTCGAGCCGGATCTCGCCCTCGTTCGGGATCTCCGCCCCGGTGAGGCACTTGATGAGGGTCGACTTCCCGGCGCCGTTGTCGCCGATGACGGCCAGCACCTCGCCGGGGTACAGGTCGAGGTCGACACCGTCGAGGCCCACGACCCTGCCGTAGGTCTTGACCAGGCCGGTCGCCTGGAGGATCGGCTCGCGGGAGCCGGACTCGTCGGTGCTCATGCGCGCGCCTTTCTGATCCACTGGTCGATCGAGACGGCGGCGATGATGAGCACGCCGACCGCGAAGGTCTGCCACAGGATGTCGACCCCGACCAGGGCCAGCCCGTTGCGGAAGACGCCGACGATCAAGGCGCCCAGCAGGGTCCCCCAGACCGTGCCGCGCCCGCCGAACAGGCTCGTCCCGCCGATGACGACGGCCGTGATCGAGTCGAGGTTCAGGTCCACGCCGGTGTTCGGAGAGGCCGCGTTCGACCGTCCGATCTGGATCCACGCCGCGACGGCGAGGATCGCCCCGGCCGCGAGGTAGACGCTCGCCAGCACCCGCTGGACTCTGATGCCCGCCAGCCGCGCCGCCTCCGGGTCGTCCCCGGCCGCGTACACGTGGCGGCCCCAGGCCGTCCCGTGGAGGATCAGCGCCAGCGCCACGTACAGCACGAGCATCATCACCACGCCGATCGTGATGTTCACGCCCCCAAGGGAGAAGGTCTCGCCGGTGAGCGTCAGCAGGTCCGGCATGTCCCCGCCGCGCACGGTCGCGCCGCCCGAGTACAGCAGCGTCAGCGCCAGGAAGACGTTGAGCGAGCCGAGCGTGACGATGAACGGCGGGAGCTTCAGCCTGGTCACCAGGAGCCCGTTCAGCGCGCCCGCGCCGAGCCCCACGGCCAGGCCGAGCACGAGCCCGACCGCCGCGGGGACCCCGTTCTGCACGGTGGTCTGCGCGACCACCATCGACGCGAGCACCATGACCGCGCCGACCGAGAGGTCGATCCCGGCGGTGAGGATGATGAGCGTCTGCGCGAGGGCGAGCGTCCCGACGACCGCGACCTGCTGGCTCACCAGGGACAGGTTGGACGGCTCCAGGAACCGCTCGTTGAGGCCGCCGAAGACGGCGACGGCGGCGATGAGCACGATGGCCGGGCTGATCGCCGGGTGGCGGTGGAGGAGGTTGCGGACGGTGCGCAGGGGCGTGGACCGGTCGAGGAACTCCTCGGCCAGGTCCGGCTCCGCCGCCGCAGTCGCGTTCTGCTGGTTCACGTTCGCTCCGATGTCTCGACGTCTGCGGGCCTAGCCCCAGCAGACGTCGCCCGCCTCGGTGGAGGTGATCGAGTCGATGCCCTCGTGCGGCTGGTCGGTGACCAGCTCGACGCCGGTGTTGAAGAAGTCGAGCCCCTCGGTGGTCTCGGGGGCCTCGCCGGTCGTGGCGAGCGAGTGGATCGCCTCGACGCCGAGTTCGGCCATGCGCACCGGGTACTGCTGGCTGGTCGCGCCGATGGTCCCCGCCGCGACCGCGTCGACCCCGGCGCAACCGCCGTCGACCGACGCGACGATCAGCCCTTCGGTGGCCCCGGCGGCCTCGAACGCCTCGTACGCGCCGTAGGCGGCCGGCTCGTTGATCGTGTAGACCACGTTGATGTCGGGGTTGATCGACAGGAGGTTCTCGGCCGCGGTGCGCCCGCCGTCCTCGGCCCCCTGCGAGGCCTCGTGCCCGACGATCTCGTACTCGCCGCCGGAGTACTGCCCGGTGGCGGCCTCGTCCCCGAACGCCTCGGGGTCGGCGGTGTCGATGCCCATGCCGTCCAGGAAGCCCTGGTCGCGCTGGACGTCGACCGAGACGATCTTGTCGTCGAAGAGGTCGATCATCGCGATGACGGCCTTGTCGCCGCCGAGCTGCGCGGCGGTCCACTCGCCGATGCGCTGGCCTGCAAGGAAGTTGTCGGTGGCGAAGGTGATGTCGACCGACTCGGAGTCGGACGGCGGCGTGTCGAGGGCGATGACGTACAGCCCCGCGTCCCGCGCCCGCACGAGCGCGTCCTCGACGCCCGGCCCGTTCACGGTGATGAGGATGCCGTCGTCGCCGCGGGAGATGGCGTTCTCGATCGCCTGGATCTGGGTGTCCTCGTCGCCGTCCTCGCGGCCCGCCGCGAGCGTGAGGTCCACGCCCGCCTCCTCGGCGGCGGCCTCCGCGCCCTCCTGCATGGCGACGAAGAACGGGTTGGCGGTGGTCTTGACGATGAGGGTGACGCCGACGGTGTCCTCATCGGAGCCGCCGGAGCAGCCGGTCAGCGCGAGGGCGCCCGCGGCGAGCGCGCCGGTCGCCGCGAGGGCCCGGCTGCGTAGGGTGCGATTCATCGGTGAATCTCCTCCTGGGGGTCGAGCATCGCCGCCCGATTGACAACGATGTCAACGACAGTTGTAATTCATGTGGCCGTGTAGAGTCAAGACCACACGATCCATGGAGGTCAAATCGTGACATCGTTGTCAGAGCGACAGGTCTCGGGCAACGGCTCCCGCCCGACGATGCGGCAGGTCGCCGAGCTCGCCGGGGTCGGCGTCAAGACCGTCTCGCGGGTCATCAACGGCGAGCCGAACGTCACCGCCGAGACCGCGCAGCGGGTCCTCGACGCCGCCCGCGCCCTCGACTACGAGCCGGACCTCCACGCCGGGAACCTCCGCCGCGCCGACCGCCGCACCCGCACCCTCGGCCTCCTCGTCGGCAGTGTCGACAACCCCTTCGCGGGCGCCGTCCACCGCGCGGTCGAGGACGCCGCGGCCGGGCGCGGCGTCGCCGTCTTCGCGTCCAGCCTGGACGACGACCCGCAGCGCGAACGGGAGGCCGTGTCCGCGTTCCTGCGCCGCCGCGTCGACGGGCTCATCCTCACCACCGCCACCGCCAAGCAGACCTATCTGCTCCCGGAGCTGCGCCGCGGCACCCCGATCGTGTTCGTCGACCGCGAGCCCTCCGGGATCGAGGCCGACGCCGTCGTCAGCGACAACGCGGGCGGCGCCGCCCGCGCCGTCGAACACCTGCTCTCCCATGGACATCGGCGCCTCGCCTACCTCGGCGACCTCCGCGGCATCACCACCGCGCACCACCGCCGCGAGGGCTTCCTCGACGCGATCCGCGGCGGCGGCATCCCCGCCGCCGACGTCCACGTGATCGAAGACCTCCACGACGAAAGCAGCGCCCGCGAGGCTCTGCTGCGCCTGCTCGACGGGCCCGACGCCCCCACCGCCGTCTTCAGCGCCCAGAACCTCATCACGATCGGCGCGCTCCACGCGCTGCGCGACCGCGGCCGCCACCGCGACACCGCCCTCGTCGGCTTCGACGACATCGAGCTCGCCGACCTCCTCGAACCCGGCGTCACTGTCATCGCCCAGCACCCCGAGGACCTCGGCCGCATCGCCGCCGAACGCGTCTTCGCCCGCCTCGACGGCGACGCCTCCCCGGCCCACCGCGTCGTCGTCGGCACCACCCTCATCGTCAGAGGCAGCGGCGAAATTCCCCCGCGGTCCTGATCGGCGGGCCAGGGCCGCGACGCCTGCGGCACCCCCATACCTGACGAGGGCCCGCGTGACCCTCCGCATCGCCGCCCTCGGACTCGGCGAGGCCGGGAGTGC
This sequence comes from Glycomyces artemisiae, assembly GCF_003002955.1. Classification (GTDB taxonomy): domain Bacteria; phylum Actinomycetota; class Actinomycetes; order Mycobacteriales; family Micromonosporaceae; genus Glycomyces; species Glycomyces artemisiae. Next base: position 435,626 of record NZ_PVTJ01000003.1, on the reverse strand, counting down.
CATCGCCACTCCCGCGCCCCGACGCTAGGCGAACAGCGTCCGGCCCCACCAGTCGTCGGCGTCGGCCACGCCCGGCGGGCAGGCGAAGAGGCCCGAGGAGACGTGCTTGATGTACTCGTTGAGGACGTCGTTGGCCGCCAAGGACTCCTGGACCGGGATGAACGCGCGGCGCGGGTCGCGCTGGTAGGCGATGAAGAACAGTCCCGCGTCGAGTCGGCCGAGGTCGTCGGTGCCGTCGACGAAGGAGTAGCCGCGCCGCAGCATCCGGGCGCCGTCGTGGTTCGACGGATGCGCCAGACGCACGTGCGCGAGCTCGGGGATGACCGGCTGGCCGCCCTCGGTCGCGTCGAAGTCGGGCTCGTCGAACTCGGCGGCCGAGCCCAGCGGCGCGCCCTCGGACTTGTCGCGGCCGAAGATCGCCTCCTGCTCGGCGAGCGAGGTGCGGTCCCAGGTCTCGACCATCATCCTGATCCGGCGGGTCACCATGTACGACCCGCCGGCCAGCCACGCGGGGCCGTCGTCGGCGGCGACCCACAGGTGCTCGTCGAGGGCCTCGGTCTCCTCTGCTTTGAGGTTCGCGGTGCCGTCCTTGAACCCCATGAGGTTCCGGGGCGTGGCCTGCGTCCGCGAGGTCGAGGAGGTGCGGCCGAAGCCGAGCTGCGACCAGCGGACGCCGACCGTGCCGAAGCCGATGCGCGAGAGGTTGCGGATGGCGTGGACGGCCACCTGCGGGTCGTTCGCGCAGGCCTGGACGCACAGGTCGCCGCCGGAGATCGCCGGGTCGAGGTCGTCCAGCGGGAAGCCCGGCAGCGGTTGCAGCGCTTCGGGTCTGCGGTCGGCGATCCCGAACCGGCCCGCGCCGTCCGCGGTGGTGAACAGCGACGGCCCGAACCCGATCGTGAGCGTCAGCCCGGAGGCCGGGAGGCCCTGGGCCTCGCCGGTGTCCTCGGGCGGCCCGTAGTAGTCGCCGCCGACGGCCCCGCCGGGCCCGGCGTAGTCGCCGCCGCACATCCGCGCGGCGGCGGCCGTCCAGGCCTTGAGCAGGTCGACGAGGTCGTCGCGGTCCTCGGTGAGGACGTCGAACGCGGCGAAGTGGAGGCGGTCCTGCGCGGGCGTGACGATCCCGGCCTGGTTGGCGCCGAAGAAGTCGATGGCCTCGTCGGCGCCGCCGTCCGCCTGCGCGGCGGTGGCCTCGGGGAGGAGCCGCCCAGCGGCGAACCCGGCCCCGGCGGCGAGGACGCCGCCGGCGCCGAGTCCGATCGCGGTGCGTCGCTTCATGGTCGCCCCCCGCTACCCGGCGATGACGCCGGCGACCCGGCTGACGGGTTCGGCGAGCGCGTTGATCGCGTCGGACAGCGCCTGGAGCTCGGCCTCGGTCAGTTCATTGTGGAGCCGCCAGCCGTCGCCGTCGCGGTGGGCTTCGAGCGCGGCGTGCGCGGCGGCGAACTGCTCGTCGAGTTCGGCGACCAGGTCGGGGTCGCGTGCTTCGAGGACGGGCCGCATGGAGGCGACGGCGGCCTCGGAGCCTTCGAGGTTGGCCGCGAAGTCCCACAGGTCGGTGTGCGAGTAGCGGTCCTCCTCGCCGGTGATCTTGCCGGTGGCGATCTCGTCGAGGAGTTCCTTGGCGCCGTTGGCGAGCTGGAGCGGGGACAGCTCCTCGGAGGCGGCGCGCTCGACGACCTCCTGGACGTCGGTCATGAGCTGGTCGGCGACGGGTGCGGAGGCCGAGACGTCGCCGGTGATCCACAGGTCGTATTCGAGCCGGTGGAAGCCGGTGAACGCGGGGTCGGTCGGGCCGGCGGGGAAGTCGTCCTCGCGGGCGTCGACCTTCGGGTCGAGGTCGCCGAAGATCTCGGCGACCGGCTCGATGCGCTCCCAGTAGGTGCGGGCGACCGGGTAGAGGGCCTTCGCGCCTTCGACGTCGCCGGCCTTCACTGCCTCGGTGAACTCGCCGGTCTTGTCGAGGAGCGCTTCGGACTGGCTCGCGATGTACGTCTTGTAGGAGTCGACCGCGGCCTGGATCGCCTCGTCGTCGCTGAGGTCGGCCGCCTCGCCGGTGACGGTGAAGGCGCCGCGGATGCCCTCGCCGGTCATGCCGGGCTTGCAGGCGGTCTCGTACTCGTCGGCGGGCAGCTCGACGATGAGCTCGCGGGTGAGGCCGGGCGTGATGTTCTCGACCTCGCCCATGACCCGGTTGCCTTCGGCGTAGACGTAGAACTCGGTGACCTTGGTGCCGTCGTTGCTGACCGCGAACGTGACCGTCCCGGCTTCGGCCTCGGTGGCGGCGACCTCGCAGGAGTCGTCGGTGGCGGTCACCGCGATGGGCCCGCCGTCGGCGCCCTCCTCGGGCTTCTCGGTGCAGGCGGCCAGGCCCGCGGCGGCGAGGGCCGCCGCGACGGCGGCGGCGATGCGGTGGTGGCGCATGGTTCTCCTAATCGGTTGTCTCGGTCGCCGCGGCGGGCACGGGAGCGGGTTGCTTGCGGGGCATGAGGAACAGGACGAGGACCGGCACGAGGTACGCGGCCCAGGCGATCGTCTCGATCACGGTGGGGGCCGGGGTCAGGTTGAACATCCCGGAGAGGATCTCGGCGTACCAGGTGCCGGGGGCGAGGACGGGGCTGAGGTCGAACGCGAGGTCGTTCAGGCCGGGCAGGTCGCCGGCCTCCTGGAAGTCGTGGACGCCGTACTTGAGGAGCCCGGCGGCCACCAGGACCAGCAGCGCGCCGGTCCAGGTGAAGAACTTGGAGAGGTTGACGCGGATGGCGCCCTGGTACAGGCCGAACCCGATGGCGACCGCGACGGCGATGCCGCCGCCCGCGGCCCCGAGCGAGGCGGCCGGGTCGTCGGCGTAGTCGACCATCGAGTACAGGATGAGCGCGGTCTCCAGGCCCTCGCGGATCACGGCGAGGAACGCGATGAGTACGACCGCGAAGGGCCCCATGCCGATCGCTTCGCCCAGCTTGTCGCGCAGGTCCCCCGCGATGTGCTTGGCCGCGCCCCGCATCCAGAAGATCATCCAGGTCACGAACGCGACCGCGAGCACCGAGGTGATCGCCTCGAAGCGCTCCTGCCCGGTGAAGCTGAGCCGCGTGCTCCCGTACTGGAGCGCCGCCCCCGCCCCGATCGACAGCAGCACGGCGACGGCGACGCCGCCCCACACGTGCGGCAGGTACCGGCGCTGGTCGGTCTTGACGAGGCAGGCGACGAGGATGCTGACGATGAGCGTCGCTTCCAGTCCTTCGCGCAGACCGACGAGAAAGGTCGCGAACAAGGGGGTGCTCCTAGCGTGGTGGGCGGCCGACCGACAGTAACTTAGGTTAGGCAAGCCTCCGACCCCGGGTCAACCCGCGACGGTCACAACACGGCTCCAACTCCGACACCGCCGCCGGCGACTGCGGCGCGGCGGGTCAGTGGGTGACCGATGCGAACGACCTTCGCTCGCCCCACCGGTTTCTGCTTTTTCAGTACCCTGGAGTCATGTCCACGATCACCGGTCCTGCCAAGATGCCCCTCGGCCGAACACTCGCGATTGCGGCCCTGTGCGTGGGAGTCGCGGTCGCCGGGACGCTCGCGTACTTCCTCCTCCGCGAGGAAGAAGAGGTGGCGGCCCATGAGTTTCCCGGCGACGTGGATGTGATCATCTACCTTGAACGCGACATCGAGGACGACGTCCTGGAGCAGATTGAGACTGCGCTCCAGCAGCATCCGCTCACCGAGGAGGTCGAGTTCGAGTCCCAGGCGGAAGCCTTCGAACACTTCCAGGACACCTTCGCAGACCAGCCTGAAATCCTGGACGGCGCAGAGGCCGATACGCTGCCGTCCTCCTTCCACGTCAAACTGACCGACAGCGATCGGTCTGAGGAATACATTCAAGACTTCGAGAACGTCGACGGCATATACGAAATCAGCGACATGGTGGCGCTCTACCGATACTGGGAACCGGCCTGCATCGAGTTCGAGGACAAGGGAATCAGTCCTGACGAGGAGGACACTGAATCGATTCTCTACGAGATACAGCAGGCATGCAGGAACTTCGGTTACACCCTCTGAACCCGCTCGGCGGAGCGGCGGGCCGCCCCGCCGAACAGGTCGACGGCCTCCCGTGATGCGACGCCGATGACCAGGGCGGTCAGGGCCCCGGTGGCGGCGCAGATGCCGATCGCGAGCGACGGGGAGAGCGCCTGGGCGAGCAGGCCGCCGAGGGCGATGCCGAGGCCCTGCGCGGTCTGGAGTCCCGCGGCGGCGAAGCCGATGGCGCGTGAGCGCATGCCGTCGGGGATGAACATGGTGAAGCGGACTTGGGCGAGCACGATGTAGGCGTGGCAGACTCCGGCGAGCGTCCACAGTGCGAAGGTCGCCCACAGGGGCGGCGCGGCCGCCGTCGCGGCGAGCGCCAGGCCCGCGGCGACCGCGAGCGGGACGGTCAGCCGCCGTCGCCACTCGGTTCCCAGGCGCGCCACCAGGAGCGCGCCGACGGCGGTGCCGATCACGATGGAGGACATGAGGAGCCCGACCGACTCCCGGCCCGCGCCGATCTCGGCGGCGTAGGGGGCTGCGAGCGCCTCGGCGACCACGTAGAGGCCGACCAGCCACACCAGGCCCGCGATGGCGAGGAGTCGCTTGTCGCCGACGACGAGTCGGATCCCGGCGAGGGCGAACCCGCTGCCGCGACGGGAGCTCGGGTCGTCGTGCTCGGGGACGTGCGGCCCGATGCCGAACTGGAGGAGCGCCGCCGAGACCAGGAACGTGGCGGCGTTGACCGCGAGCGCGGCGTGGGGGCCGTAGGCGTTCACGATGACACCGCCGAGGGCGAACCCGGCGATCTGCGCGATCTGGTCGGTGGAGGTCGCGATGCTCATGCCGACCGGGAACAGGTTCCCCGGCAGCGCTTTGGGGACGGTGGCGATGCGGGCGGCCGAGAACAGCGGTTCGGGGCAGGTGACGGCCACCAGCAGGACCGCGACGATCGGCAGCGGCAGCCCCGGGATGGCCATGGCGCCGATGAGGACGGCGCGGAGGAGGTCGACGGCGACCATGACGGCCCGCCGCGAGTACCGGTCGGCCAGCCCGGCCAGGAGCGGGGCCGTGATGAGCGGCGGCAGGTACGTGAGCGCGTAGGTCAGCGCGGTGAGCGCCGCCGAGTCGGTCCGCTCGAACACCAGCAGCGCGACGGCGACCCGCGCGATCTGGTCGCCGACGCGCGACTGGGCCTGGGCGAGCCAGAGGAATCGGAACTCGCGGACGGCGAGGACGTCGCGGAATCGCGCGGCGGGTTCGGTCATGTGACTGCCTGTCAGTGCTCCGGGGAGTGCCCGGCGGGGTGGGGCGGATCGTGTCCGGAACCATTGAAACCCATTGGGGCACTGGAAGACAAGTTCGAGGAGGCCCGCGGCCGCAACAGGTTCGGCGTGCCCTGCCCTCACTTCCGCCGCGGCCGGAACCTCTCCTCAGCAGCGCTCGGCGCGTTTGCGCACGCGGGCTACTTCGGGGTGTCGCGCGGCTCGACGCCGTCGAAGAACACCGACACGACCGCCGCGCACGCCTGCTCGGGACCGGCCGCGCCGTCGGCCAGGAGCCGCAGGGCCTGGGTGACCAGGCCGGTGAACAGCGCGAACAGCACCTCGATCGGCAGGTCCGATCTGATGCGGCCCTCGGCCACGCCGCGTTCGAGGAGCCGGCGGACGGGTTCGTTCAGGCGCCGGGCCATCTCGGGGTCCTTCTGCGGCTCGTCGCCGAGGTTCGCGAGGAACGCGTACCGGGCCCCGGCGGTCATGAATCCGCGGCAGAGGCGCGCGACGCCCTCGCGGGCGTCGACGGCGTCCACATCGGCGTCGGCGATCCGCTGCTCCACCTCCGCGGCGGCGGCCTCCACGAGGCCGCGCAGCAGCGCGTCTCTGCTCGGGAAGTAGCGGTACAGAGTCGCGCGCCCGACCCCCGCGGCGGCGGCGACCTCGGCCATGCCCGCACCGGGGCCGCGTTCGGTGAAGACGCGGGCGGCGGCGTCGAGGAGGCGTTCGGCGGCGGGGTCGCGGCGTCGGATCATGGCGGGAGCCTAATCGAGAGACAAATGTGTATCATGATGAGACATAATTGTCTCACGAATTCCCTCGACGGGAGGCGCCATGCAACTCCGCAGACTCGGCCGCACCGGCCGCGAACTCAGCCCGATCGGCCTGGGCTGCATGCAGTTCAGCAACACCGGCGCGGCCGGGCGGTTCTACCGCGCCACTGCGCAGGACACCGCCACCGCGATCGTCCGCGCCGCCCTCGACGGCGGCGTCACCTGGTTCGACACCGCCGAGATGTACGGCGGCGGCCACTCCGAGCGGGCCCTGACCACGGCCCTGCGCGAGCACGGCGTCAAACCCGGCGAGGTCGCGATCGCCACCAAATGGCAGCCCGTCGGACGCACCGCCCGCAGCATCCCCGCCACCATCGGCGACCGCCTCGCCGCACTCCAGGACTTCCCGATCGACCTCCACCAGATCCACATGCCCCACGGCAGCCTCTCCTCCATCCCCGCCCAGGTCAAAGCCATGGCCCGGCTGCAAACCGACGGCAAAGTGGGCGCGGTCGGGGTCTCGAACTTCAGCGCCGCCCAGATGCGCCGCGCCGCCGCGGTCCTCGACGCCGAAGGACTCGCGCTGGCCTCCAACCAGATCCAACTGAACCTCCTGCACCGCAACGCCGAGACCGACGGCGTCCTGGCCGCCGCCCGCGACCTCGGCGTCACGCTCATCGCGTTCTCACCGCTGCGCTCGGGCCTCCTCACCGGCAAGTTCCACGACGACCCCGAGCGCCTGAAGCAGGTCCTGCCGATCCGCCGCTGGATCGGCGGCTTCGGCCCCCGCGCCGTCGAACGCACCCGCCCGCTCATCGACGAACTCACAGCGATCGGCAGGGCCCACGGCGCCTCCCCGAGCCAGATCGCGCTCGCCTGGCTGCTCGCCTACTACGGCGACACGGTCGTCGCCATCCCGGGCGCCTCCCGCCCCGAGCAGGCCGCCGAACTCGCCGCGGCCGCCGAACTGCGCCTCACCGACGCCGAGACCGCCGCCCTCGACGCCCGCTCCCGGGAGGCGACGGCGTCGCGCTGATCCAGGTGCCGCCCAGCGTCCGCCCGGGATAGGCTGGCGCGCTATGAGCCTGCGGACGCAACGACTCCTGGAGATGCTGCTCCTGCTGCGCGAGCACGGGCGGCTGTCGTCGCCCGACCTCGCCGCGCGGCTCGGAGTCACCACCAACACGGTGCTGCGCGACGTGCGGTTCCTCGTCCGGTCCGGCGTCCCGCTCGCCACCGAGCGGGGCCGGTACGGCGGGATCACGCTCGCGCCCGAGTACCGCACGAGCGTCGCCGGGATGGCCGACGACGAGACGGGCGCGCTCCTCGCGCTCGCCACGGGGGAGCGGGCCGGGGACGGGATCGGCGACGTGCTCGGGTCCGCGGTCCGCAAGGCCATGGCCGCGCTGCCCGCGCCGCACCGCGACGCCATGGAGCTCATCGACCGGCGCATCATCATCGACCCGGTGCGCTGGCGGCGCGAGGACGAGCCCGCGGGCGGGCTCGACGCGCTCAAGGAGGCGGTCTTCACCGACCGGCGCCTGCAACTGCACTACTGGCGCGGCGAAGGCGGCCTGCACGCCGACGTGATCGACCCGTACGGCCTGGTCGACAAGGCGGGCGTCTGGTACCTCGTGGCCGACGCCGAAGGCGGGCCGCGGCTGTTCGCGGCCGACCGGATCGTCGGCGCGCGGGTCCTCGACGAGCCCGCCCGCCGCCGCGCGGGCGTCGAGCTCGACGCGCTGTGGCGCGAGCTGCGCGACCGGATCGACGAGGTCGCCGCCGAGGTCCGGATCCGCCGGGATGCGTTGGGCCGCTTCGTCCACCGCCACCTCGCCGACCTCGCCGCGCCGCCGCCCGAGGGCGGCTTCCCCGCGAACGACGACGACCCCGACTGGGTCCGCGTCAGGCTCCGCTTCCGGTCCGTGGCCGTGGCCCGCCGCCTGCTCGACTTCGGCACCGACGTGCAGGTCCTCTCCCCGCCCGAGCTGCGCGAGGACCTCGCGAGCACCGCCGCGGAGGTCGCCCGGATGTACGCCGCCGCCTGACCCGGCTCCCGGGTGGGCCGGAGCGCTCCGGGACCGTGTTAGGATACGACCCGTGACGTATCCTAATGTGCAACCGCGGCCCCCGGGCCGCCCGCGCGACGACGCCCGCGAGGCGGAGATCCTGCGGATCGTGCTCGCCCTGCTCGGGGAAGCGGGCATCGACGGCGTGACCTTCGAGGAGGTCGCCCGCCGCGCCCAGGCATCGAAGAAGACCCTCTACCGCCGCTGGGCCACCAGGCAGGAGATGGTCGTCGCCGCCATCAAGGCCGGGCCCGCCGCGGGCAACAAGCCGGACCCGATCGACACCGGCTCGCTCCGCGGCGACCTGCTCGCCCTGCTCGAACGCCTGGAGGCGACCATGGAGGCGGGCTCCTCCGTCAGCCTCACCATCCTCCAAGCGGGCCTTCGCGATCCGGAACTCTGCCAGTACATCGAGGACTCCGCGGGCCCGACCGGCGCCCGCCTCACCGACGCCGTGCTCCGCGCCGCGATCGAACGCGGCGAACTCCCCGCCGCCGCCGACCCGTTCGCCTACGAGGAGGTCGGCGCCGCGGTACTCGTCCTCCGCAAGCTCAACGGCCTCACCACCGACGCGGCCTACCGCGAGGCGCTCACCGACGCCGTCCTCATCCCCGCCCTGCGCAGCGGCGTCGCCGCCGGACAGCACGGCATCTTCTCGGGCCGCCCCACTCCCGCCTCCATCCCGGCCGCCGATATCCAGACCACCGACCGAAAGGACCAGTCATGACCGCGATCCCCGGCTTCGCCTACGACCGCATCCCCGGCGCCGACGGCGTCGACCTCAACGTCGCCCACGCGGGCGAGGGCCCGCCCGTGGTCCTCCTGCACGGCTTCCCGCAGACCCACGTGATGTGGAGCGCCGTCGCGCAGGACCTCGTCCGCGACCACACCGTCATCGCCCCGGACCTCCGCGGCTACGGCGACAGCGGCAAGCCCGAGGAGACCGCCCCGGACACGTACTCGAAGCGCACCATGGCGAACGACGTCCTCGCCGTCGCCGCCCAGTTGGGCCACGAGCGCTTCGCCCTGATCGGCCACGACCGCGGCGCGCTCGTCGGCGTCCGCGCCGGCCTCGACCACCCGGAGGCCGTCTCGCACCTCGGCATCCTCGACGTGCTCCCGACCCTGGACTCCTGGGACGTCCTGCACGGCGCCGACGCGAAGGTCGCCTGGCACCTCTACCTCATGGCGCAGCCGAAGGGCCTGCCCGAGCGGATGATCGCCGCCGTGGCCGAGGACTTCTTCGCGTCGTTCCTCGACGCGTGGGACCCCGCCGGGACCACGTTCGCTCCCGAGCTGCGCGAGCACTACCTCCGCGCCTCCGTGGACGCGGTGCCGTCGATCGTCGCCGACTACCGCGCCACCGCCGGAATCGACCTCGACATGGACCGCGCCGACCGCGCCGAGGGCCGCACCCTCGCCATGCCCGTCGCCGCGATCTCCCAGGACTGGGGGAGCAGGCTCGGCTTCGACCCCGAGAAGATCTGGGCCGCCTGGGCGCCCGACTTCGCGTACGAGCCGGTCGACCTGGGCCACTTCATGGCCGAGGAGGACCCGGCCCGCATCGCCGCGTTCGTGCGGGGCCTCCTGGTCCGGTAGCGGGACCGAATGTGAACAATAACCAATTTCTGATGGTTTCCGGCGTTACGATCAGGCTGATTGGCGGCCTGCGGGCCTGAGGGCACCGCCGGGTTCCGCGGCCGTCTCCAGGTCGAACGGAGGCATCACTATGGCGCAGAACAACAGCCGAGCGGCATGGGCGGCAGGAGGGACAACGCTTGCCGCGTGCCTGATGATCATGGTCGGCGTCTGGCAGGTCCTCATGGGCCTCGCCGCGATCGCCGAGGACGAGATCTTCGTGACCACGCCGAACTACATGCTCCAGCTCGACCTCACCGGCTGGGGCTGGACGCACCTCATCATCGGTGCGCTCGCGGCCGTGACCGGTATGTTCATCTTCTCGGGCCGCGCGTGGGCCCGCTGGATCGGCATCGTGCTCGCGGTGCTCTCGGCGACCGCGCAGTTCTTCTGGATGCCGTACCAGCCGCTGTGGGCGATCACCGTGATCGCGGTCGACGTGTTCGTGATCTGGTCCCTCGCGGCGACCAGCACCGCCGCCGAGGCCGAGTACGACGGCTACCGGGCCGGCGAGGCGTCCGACTGGAGCACCAAGGACACCCAGCCGGGCGAGCCCTTCGCGAACCCGAGCCGCACCATGTACGACCGCCAGACCGAGGACGCGCCGACCGCGCAGGCCGAGTCGATGACCCGCCCCGCCCAGCGGCCCATGGACCCCGAGTAATACCCGCCGATACAGGGCCGCCCGGCGATGCCGGGCGGCCCTCACTCGCGGCCGGCGCCGCCCGGCCGCTTCCGCAGCGCTTCGAGCTGCGCGAGGTAGATCCCGCTCACGGCGCGCTGGTGCCGGTACAGGAACGCGAGCTCCTCGCCGCTGTACTCCTCCACGAGCGCCGCGACCGCCGCGCCGAACGCCGCGGAGAGCTCCGGGCCCTGGCCCGCGCCCCAGAGGACGGCGCGGACCTGACCGTCATCGGATCACTGCGGGCCGAGGTCCTTCTCGGCGGCGACGGCGGCGGCCGAGGCGAGGGTCGCGGCGGTGAGGGCGCCCCAGAGCGCGGTCGGGCCGAGGGCGGCGAGGGCGGTGATCGCCGCGGGGGAGACGGCGAGGCCGAAGCCGGTGGAGAGCTGGAAGCGGGCGAGGGCGCGGCCGATCGCGCGGGCCGGGGCGACGGCGGTGACGAGGGCGGTCGCGGTGCCCGCGTAGAGGATCTCGCCGAAGGTGCAGACCAGGGACACCGCCGCGATCGCCGGTGCCGCCCAGCCGTGGCCGAGCAGGGTCGCGGCGAGGAAGCCGAGGTAGGAGACGCTGAGGACCGCGCCGCCGGCCGCGAGCACGGCCCGCCGCGGGTAGCGCGACAGCAGGACCGTGACCGGCACCTGCAACGTGACCACCATGACCGTGTTCGCGACGAAGATGACCGCCGACCAGGCCGGGGAGGCGTCGAGCTGGGTCACCAGGACCAGGGGGAGCGCGATCTCGGGGACGTTGAGGCAGAACGTGTAGACGACGTTGGCGGCCAGCAGGGTCCGCATCCGAGGCAGCGGCCCTGCGGGCTCCTCCCCGCCCTCGGCGTCCGCCGGGTCCGCGCGCAGGCGCACCGACCAGGTCAGGGCCGCCGCCGCGAGGTAGGCGAGCCCGGTGACGGCCGCGAGCGCCTGCAAGGCGGCGGCGCCGCCGGTGAGGAACGCGATGGCGAGGAGCGCGCCCGCGCCCATGCCCGCGTTGCGCAGGGCCCGCCCGGCCGCGAGGGCCGCGTCGCGTTCGCGCCCTTGGGAGACCGTCGCGACCAGGGCCGAGTGGGCAGTGGGCCACGCCTGGTTGCCGACGCCGAGGAGCAGGGCCGCCGCGGCGAACGTCCACACGTTCCCGGCGGGCGAGGCGAGCAGCAGCGCCACGCCCAGCACCCGCACCAGCATGGAGGCCGCCACGACGGTGCTGCGCGCGCCCCGGTCCAGCCACTGCCCCGCGAACGGCGTGCACGCGAGGGCCGCGACGATCCCGGCGGTCATGGCGACGCCGGTGGCGGGCGCGGACAGCTCCAGCACGGTCACGCCGTAGAGCAGCAGGAACGGCCGGAGCAGCCCGGTGCCGATCGCGTCGATCGACAGGGCGACGGCGTAGCGGGGGCCTCCGGAGGCGCGGACGAGGTCGCGCGGCCGGGTCTTCAGGGTGGTCGGCATGGCGTCAACGATGTGGTCGGCCGCCTGCGGGGCCGCATCGATTGACGGTGTTCGTCAACCGACGCGGCCACCGGTCCGGCGACCGCCGACAATGGGGGCATGGTGTTGCGGATCGATATCGGCGGACTGCCGCCCGGGCGGGTGCGGTTCTCGGTGTCCCCGCTGGCGGAGCTGACCGCGATGCTGCACGTGCTGGCCGAGCCCGCGCACCACCCGCAGCACGTCGGGTGGGCCGGGAGCGTCTGGGCCGGGCTGCGGCCGGAGCTGGCCGAGCGGCTCAAGGAGGCGGAGTTCCTCTGGCGCTCTTCGCGAGCGGACTTCCTCGTGCCCGCGCGTCCGCGGCCGACGCTCGCCGAGGAGCTCGACGACGTGGACCGGATCGACGACGAGGCGTACGTGACCGCCGCGCTCGTCACCACCTGCGGCAGCAACCGGGTCCGCTTCGCCGCCCCGTCGCCGCTCGCCGACGCGGCCGCGCGCGACCGGGCGCTGGGCCTCGCCCAGGCCCGCGGCGCGGTCCAGGAGGCGTTCGCGGAGCGGCTGCTCGCGGACCCCGCGGCCGTGCGGGCGCGCGTGCGCAGCACCCTTGAGGAGTGCGCCGAGGCGTTCTTCGACGCCGCCTGGGCCGGGGTCGCCGTGCAGCTCGCCGACGACCGGCGCCTGAAGAGCGATCTGCTGGCGCGCCGGGGCCTCGGTGCGGCGCTCACGTCGGTCTCCAGCGCCGTCGCGCTGGCGCCGGACGGCGGCGTCATCGTCGTGGACAAGCTGCAGGACTCCGCGACCGCCGCCGACGGGGCCGGAGTCACCTTTCTGCCCAGCGTCTTCGGCCGCCCGCATCTGGTCGCGGTCTACGCCGCCGGGTGGCGGCCGGTCGTCCAGTACCCGGTCGCCGAACCGGACGCGCCCGCGCCGGTCTCGCTGGAGACGGTCACGCTGCGGCTGGAGGCCCTCGCGCATCCCGTGCGCCTGCGCCTGCTGCGCACCCTGGCCCGCGGGGCGCACACCACCGGCGAACTCGCCCACGCTTGGGAGCTGTCGCCCCCGGAGGTCTCCCGCCACCTCGCGGTCCTGCGCCGCGCGGGCCTCCTCACCTCCCAGCGCCACGGCCGCTACGTCCGCTACACCCTCAGCCTGTCCGACCTGACCGCGCTCGGCTCCGACCTGCTGGCGGCCGTGCTGCGCTGAGCCCTAGGGCCGGTGCCAGTGGGCGTCGGCTCTGGCGAGGGTGAGGACGCGGGTGACGGTGCCGTCGTCGTTGTCCTTGTCGCGCATGTGCTTGAACCCGATCTTCGCCATGACGGCGAGGGAGGCGGTGTTCTCGGCGGCGACGGTGGCGTGGACGGCGTCGAGGCCGAGCGCGTCGAAGCCGTAGGCGGTGATCGTCTTCGCGAGTTCGGTGCCGAGGCCGCGGCCCCAGGCGCGGTGGGCGAGGGCGTAGATGAGCTCGTGGCCGCCGGAGACCTCGGTCGGCTTGATCTCGGCGTGCCCGACGAGGAACCCGTTCTCGCGGACGGCCCACACGTCGAACGCGCCGGTGTCGTAGACCTTCGAGAAGACCCGCCGGAACAGCGCCCGCACGCTCTCCTCGGGCTCGGGCCCGTCGCCCATGAACCGCGAGACGCGCTCGTCCATGAACAGGGCGACGAAGTCCTCCTCGTCGGAGGGAACGTACCGGTCGAGGACGAGCCGCTCGCTGCGCAGCTCGGGTGATCGGGAGTCCATGACCGGGAAGTCTCGCAGCCGCGCCGCAGGGGCGCAACCGAATTCCGCAGAGGGCCCGCCGCGCGCCCTGTGCTTGCGCGCGGCGGGCCGGGGGAAGGTCTAGACGCCCGTCATCTCGTTGGGCGCGCCCGCGAGCTCCGTCTCGGCGGTGATCTCACCGGTCGCGACGTCCACGGCGTAGATCTTTAGCGCGGCCGGGTCGCTCACGTAGGCCGTGTCGCCGCGGACGAACACCGCGGGGCGGGCCTCCTGCCATTCGAGGGGCTCCTCCCAGGCGTCGACGACCGGGTACGAGGCGGTGACGGCCGCCTGCTCCATGTCGATGACGTGGAGCGCGCCGTCGGTGCCGAGCAGCAGCCCCTCGCCCTCGGGGCCGCGGGCCAGGGAGCGGAAGCTGTAGCTGGTGCCGACGTCGACGAGCGTCAGCTCGCCGGTCACCGTGTCGATGACCGAGACGCGCTCGGGGCGCTCCAGCTCGGCCTCCGGGTCGACCTTGTAGTCGCCGAGCACGAACCTGGAGTCCTCGTGGCCGCGGGAGTTGCCGATGCGGCCGTACTCGTCGGGGCTGTCGATCTTGGTGAGGGCGCCGTCGCGGTAGACGAGCACGCCGTTCTCGCAGCCGACGACGATCGTCTCGTCGGCGGCGGCCGACTCCCCGTGCACGCCGGGGCATTCCTCGCTGCGCGCGATCTCGTTGCGCTCGGCGTCGAGGACCTGGACGCCGGGCCGGAACTCCTCGTCTCCGAGGGTCACGAGCAGCTCGCCGTTCGCCAGCTCAACGGCCACACCGTGATGCGGGTGCTCGGTCGTGAACGTCTCGGTCTCGGGGAGGCCGTCGCCGAGGTCCTGCGGGTCGAAGATCGTGACCTCGCCGGAGCCGTCGGCGAAGAGCACCGTGACGCCCGCGTGGTTGACCACGTGTCCGGCCTCGGCGGCCGGGAACTCGTCGTCGGAGAGCGCGGCGCCGGTCGCGTCGAGGACGCGGAACCCGGTCGGGGTGGTCACGAGCACGTGCTGCCCGTCCCCGGCGGGGTTGAGCCGGTTGAAGCCTTCGAGCGGGAGGTCCTCCACGACTTCGAGCGTCTCGCCGTCGAGGACGTAGATGCCGCCGTCGTAGGTGGCGACGAGCGCGTCGTTGACCTCGACGGGATCGGTCTCGGCGGCCTCCTCGGCGGGGCCGCCGCAGGCGGCGAGCACGAGCCCGGCGCTGAGGAGCGCGGGCGTCCATAGGGTGCGGGTTCTCATGTGGATCCTTTTCTGGGTGTCGGGGCCCGGGGCGGGCCCGCTGATGGGCGGGGTGTCCGTCATTGCGGGGCGAGGTGCTCGGCGATGGCCGCGGTGTTGGCGGCCGCCATTTCGAGGTAGGTCCCGGCGCCCCCGCCGGGTTCGGTGAGGGACTCGGTGAACAGCGGGACGATCGCGATGTCGAGCCCGGTCTCCTCGGCCATGGCCTCGATGAGCCGCTCGGGCTGCGAGGAGTCCGCGAACACGACGGGGACGCCGGAGGCGGCGACGGCGTCGGCGAGGTCCTTCAAGTCGGAACCGCTGGGAGAGGCGAGGGTGGTGCCGCTGGGGATGACCGCGCCGATCACCTCGAAGCCGTACCGCTGCGCCAGGTACCCGAAGACGTGGTGGTTGGTGACGAGCTTGCGATGCTCTGGAGGGATCTGCTCGAACGCCGCGACGGCGTCCGCGTGGAGTTCGTCCACTTGCGAGCGGTACGCGTCCGCGCTGGCGCGGACCTCGTCGGCGTCGACGCCCGCGACGTGCTCGATCACCTTGTCGGCGATGAGGTCCACGGCCTCGCTCACGCGCACCGGGTCGGTCCAGAAGTGCGGGTCGGGCTGCCCCGCGGTCTCGTCGGCGGTGTAGTCGATCGGGTCGACGCGCTCGCCGACCGCGAGGTCGGGCACGCCCGTCGCGACGGCCGCCTCGATGTGGCTGAGGACGCCCTCTTCGAGGCCGAGGCCGTTGTGCACCAGCAGCTCCGCGCGTTCCAGCGATGCGGCCTGCTGTGCGGAGACGCCGAACGAGTGCGGGTCGGCGCCCGCGGCCATGAGGACCGTGACCTCGGTCCGCCCCCCGACGACGTTGCGCACGAGGTCGCCGAGGATGTTCGTGGTGACGACGATGCCGGAGCGGTCCGATCCCGTTGCGGTGCAAGCCGACAGGGCGGCGAGGGCGGGGAGCGACACGAGTGCGCGTCGTGAGAGCGCGGCTACCATCCCGTCTCCACCATGAGGTCGGGCCGGAAGTCCAGGTCGAAGGTGCGGGCCAGGCGCAGTTCGTCCCGGTAGTCGATCTCGTGGACCGCGGCGCCCTCGGGGTCGCTGACGTACGCGCGGGCGGTGTCGACCTGGATCGCGGCGCCGTCGGTGACGGCCATCAGCTCGGTCTGCGCGAGCGCGGCGCCGGTGGCGGGGTCGAAGGAGCGGAGCACGCCGTCCTCCGTGAGGACGAGGACGGGCGAGTCTTCGCCGGTCGCGCTCACCGCGACCGCGTCGGCCAGGTCGTGTGCGGTCCGGTCGAGGGCGGTCCACTCGCGCGCCTTGAGGTCGAGCACGAGGACGCCGCCGTCCCCGGTGCGGGCGGCGAGCATCGGGGTGCCGGGGCGGTGGTGGAGGCCGCCGTCGACGCTCGCTCCTGCGGGATAGGGAATCTTCTCCGCGGTCAGGTCGCCTTCGCCGGAGACCAGCAGCGCCCCGTCGGCGCACGCGAACACGGCGCCGCGGCGGGTGACGGTGGGGGACTGCGGGTCCGGGCAGTCCTCGGCGAGTGCTCGCCCGCCGCCGCCGTCGCGCTCCAGCACGGTCACCGTGCCGTCGTCGATCGCCAGGAGGCGCTGGTCGTAGGGGAGCGCGGCCTGCGCCTCGACCGTCGCGGTCGCCGCGATCTCGCCCGCATCGAGGGATTCGCGGTCGAGCGCCACCGGGCCGTCCGCGCCGTTGACCACGGTGACGGCCGGGTCGCCGACCGAAGCGGACACGTCAGTGTCGAGGTCGCCGACGGCGCGCGGCTCGGTCTTGTAGTAGTGCACGTGGTCGCCGTGGTCGACCGTCCATGCGCCGCTGTCGATCACGTGGGTGGTCGTGCCGTCGGAGACGTACGCGAAGCGGCCGTCGGTGGCGGCCTGCCGCGCCCCGTCGACGTCGGCGACGGCGACCGGCTCCTCCGTCACCGGGTCGAGGAGGAACACCTCGCCCGTGGCGGCGTCGGCGATGACGAGCCGCCACTGCGCCTCGGCGGTCTCCTCGGCGCCCTCGACGTAGCCGTGCGCCGTGGGGGAGGGGTCCTCGGCGGTGTCGCCGGGGCCGCTGGAGCAGCCCGCGAGGACTGCGACGGCGAGGACTGTACAGGCGAGGGCGGCGGCCGGTGCTCTCGTGGGCGGCGGCATTCAGGGTCCTTTCGGTTCTACGGTGGGGCGCAAGGGGAGCCGGTCGCGCACGAGCGCGGCCAGGGCGGAGGCGAAGAAGGAGGCGACGGCGAGCGCGGCGATGGTGGCGCCCGCGGCCGTCCCGAGGTGCCAGGAGGCGAGGAGGCCGCCCGCGGTGGCGGCGCCGCCGAGCAGGGCGGCGCCCGCCATGATGACCGGGATGCGGTCGGCCCACAGAGCCATCGCCGCGGGCGGCGCGATGAGCAGGCCGAAGACGAGCAATGTGCCGACGACGTGGAACGACGCGGCGATGGCGAGCGTCAGGAGCCCGACCATGAGGCCCTGGGCCAGGCCCGGGCGCAGGCCGAGGGTGGCGGCCTTGCGGCGGTCGAAGGCGAGCGCGACGAAGGACCGGTGGCAGGCGGCGGCGATGAGGACGGCCGCGGCGAGGGCGCAGCCGAGGACGACGAGGTCGGCGTGCTGCACCGACAGCACGTCGCCGAACAGGAACCCGGTGAGGTCCACGGCGAACGACTGCGAGCGGGACACGATGATGACGCCCGCCGCGAGCATCCCGACGAACAGCAGCCCGATGCCGGTGTCCTGGGAGAGCCGCTTGGAACGGGAGAGCGCGGTGATGCCGAAGGCCATCGCGAGCGCGCTGAGCGCGGCGCCGAGCAGGAGGTTCCCGCCGAGGAGCGCGGCGACGGCGACGCCCGGGAGCATCCCGTGCGACATGGCGTCGCTCATGAACGCCATGCCGCGCAGCACGACCCATGTGCCCGCGAGCCCGCAGATCGCCGAGACGAGCAGGCCGCCCCACAGGGCGCGCGCCACGAATCCGACTTCGAAGGGGCTGGTCAACCATTCCACGGCCAGAACTATAATGAAAATCGTTTTCGAATTCAAACCGAGGGGGAGTGATCCACAGCATGTCCGCTGCGATCGAGCTGGACGGGGTGAGCGCCCGCTACGGCGCCGCGACCGTGCTCCACGACGTCACCATTGCGGTTCCGCTGCACCGCATCACGGCGGTCACCGGGCACAACGGATCGGGGAAGTCGACCCTCCTCGGCGTCCTCGCCGGGGTCCACCCGCCCGCCTCCGGATCGCTGCGGCGCTCGCACTCGGGCCGCGCGGCATTCGTGGTCCAGCGCAGCGACGCCGCCGACGCCCTCCCGATCACCGTCCGCCAGACCGTCGCGATGGGTCGCTGGGCCCACCGCGGCCCGTGGCGCCCCCTCACCCGCGACGACCGGTCCATCGTGGACCGCTGCATGGACCGCCTCGGCGTCGCCGACCTCGCCGCCCGCCGCCTCGGCACCCTCTCCGGCGGCCAGCGCCAGCGCGTCCTCCTCGCCCAGGGCCTCGCCCAGCAGTCCGACCTGCTCATCCTCGATGAACCGTCCACCGGCCTCGACGCCGCCGCCAAGGACGCCATCACCGCGGTCCTCGCCGAGGAGCGCGCCCGCGGCACCACGATCGTCCACGCCACTCACGACCCCGCCGACGCCGCCGAAGCCGACCACCACCTCGCCCTCGCCCACGGCCGAATCGCCCCCGCGCCGGTCCCCGGCGGAAGCCGCTGAGGCGTCGGAGGGAATAGGGGTGGACGCGGAGGCGTTCCGGCGGGTACAGATGATATGTCAACTAGTTGGAGGTGACGGAGGGCCGTGAACGACTTCAACGACTTCCTGCCCAGCGGCGAGGCCGCCCCCGACCGCTTCGTAGCCGCGACGCACCTGTTCGACGGCGTCGCGGACGGTGTCGCCCCCGGCGGCGTGCCGGCGCCCCGCGAGGAGGGGCCGTTCGAGCGCTGGGAGCGGGCGAACGCCCGTTTCGAGGCCCGCGACTACATCGGGGCCGCGAAGCTCCTCGCCGCGCTCGTCGAGGAGGCCCCCGGCCCGACCGGGCCCCGCCTCCTGCTCGCCCGCGCCTACTACCACTCCGCGCAGCTGCGCCGGGCCGAGGAGCAGCTCCGCGAGCTCATCGACCGCGACCCGGTCGAGCACTACGCCCACCTGCTGCTCGCCCGCACCCTCGAACGCCAGGGCCGCCACGACGAGGCCGCGTCCTGGAAGCGCATGGCCGCCGCCTTCGGCGTCGCGGCCGCCGAGTAGCCCGAGCCACCGGCCGGGCGCCGAACGGCGCCCGGCCCCACCGAACGAGCGGAGAATGAACCACATGACCGCAACGACCGCCCGCACCCTCGACCGGATCGAGGACGCCCGCCGCCTGGGGCCCGACTCCCAGGTCGACGACAAGGCGCTGGCCTTCGCGCCCAACGACCCCGCGCTCACCGACCCGTTCCTCATCATGGCCGAGGACTGGTTCTCCGAGCCCGGCTTCGAATGGCACCCGCACCGCGGGCTCGAAACCGTCACGCTCGTCATCGACGGCGTGCTCGAACACGGCGACAACCTCGGGCACGCGGGCGCCCTCGAACCGGGGGAGGTGCAGTGGATGACCGCCGGGAAGGGCATCGTCCACCGCGAGCTCGCCTACCGCAACGAGCACGCGCACACCCTCCAGCTCTGGCTCAACCTGCCCAAGGCCAAGAAGCTCACCGACTCCCGCTACCAGGACCTCACGCTCGCCAAGATGCGGCGCTTCGAGGCGCCGGGCGTCTCGATCGACGTCCACGCGGGCACCGTCGCGGGCGTGACCGGGACGGCGCAGACCCACCAGCCGGTGCAGGGCCTGCTCGCCGCGATCGACCCGCAGTCGTCCTTCGACCTCGCCGTCCCAGGGGAGCACCGGCTGTTCGCGCACGTGGTCGCGGGCCGCGCGCTCGTCGGCGGACGCGAGGTCGCCGCCGGGCAGACCGGCTGGTCCGATCCCGTTGCGGGCGTTGACGAGACGGTGCTGCACCTGGCCGTCCCCGACGGCGACGCCCCGGCGCGCATCATGGTCTACAGCGGCACGCCGCTGCGCGAGCCCGTCGCGTTCGGCGGCCCGTTCGTCATGAACAGCCGCACCGAGATCGCCCAGGCGTTCCAGGACTTCCAGTCCGGCGCCTTCGGCCCGGTCCCGCGCACCGCCCGCCTCGCCTACGACCGCTGACGCCGCGGCACCTGCTCGCGCTGCGCCTCTTTCGAGAACCGACCGCGGATGCGGCCGGCGTCCATGATCGTAGGACTAAGCTCGTCGACATATAGATGATGTGACAACCAGTTCGAACGGCAGGTGGTCCAGGTGAGCAACACGGAGACGGCCCCGGAGGCGGTGCGGTGCGTGCCGCCCGTCGGCGCCGCGGGCGGTGTCGAAGTCCTCGAAGCCCGCGAAGTCCCCCTCGGCGGCCCCCGGGCGCTGCTGGTCCGGCGCACCCTCCCGCAGCGGGCCCGCACCCTCATCGGCGCCTGGTGCTTCGCCGACCACTACGGCCCGGTCGCGGTCCCGGAGACCGGCGGCATGGACGTGGCGCCGCACCCGCACACCGGCCTCCAGACCGTCAGCTGGCTCTTCAGCGGCGAGATCGAGCACCGCGACAGCCTCGGCACCCACGCGCTCATCCGCCCCGGCGAGATGAACCTCATGACCGGCGGCCGCGGCATCGCCCACTCCGAGGTCTCCACCCCCGCCACCACCGTCGTCCACGGCGTCCAGCTGTGGGTCGCGCTCCCCGAGGCCGACCGGCACGCGGGCCGCGACTTCCAGCACTACGTGCCCGAACCGGTGCACGTCGAGGGCGCGGAGATCCGGGTCTTCCTCGGCGCGCTGGCCGGGTCCGCCTCGCCGGTCCGCACGTTCACGCCGCTGCTGGGCGCCCAGATCGACCTCGCGCCGCGCTCCACTGCGGTGCTCGACGTCGACCGCTCCTTCGAACACGGCGTGCTCGTCGACGCGGGGGAGGTCCGCCTCGACGGCACCCTGCTCCGCCACGCCGAACTCGGCTACGCCGCGCCCGGGGCCGCGACCCTGACCCTGGCGAACGACGCCGACGCCCCGGCGCGGCTGATCCTGCTCGGCGGCCCGCCGTTCGAGGAGGAGATCGTCATGTGGTGGAACTTCATCGCCCGCACCCACGACGAGATCGTGGAGGCCCGCGACGAGTGGGAGGCCGCCACCGACCGCTTCGGCGCCGTCGAGGGCTACCCCGGCAGCCGCCTCCCCGCGCCACCGCTGCCGAACGCCGTCATCATGCCCCGGCGCAACCCGCCGCCGCCCGAGCGGACCGATGAGTACTCGGAAGAGACCACGGCCGAGCCGGTCGTGCGCCGCGTCGACGCTGAGCGGCGCTACGAGATCGCGGTCGACGGCGCCCGCGCGGGCCTGACCGCCTACCGCGACCGCGGCGGCCAGCGGATCTTCTACCACACCGAAGTGGACAAATCCTTCGCCCG
Organism: Glycomyces artemisiae; assembly: GCF_003002955.1. Taxonomy (GTDB): domain Bacteria; phylum Actinomycetota; class Actinomycetes; order Mycobacteriales; family Micromonosporaceae; genus Glycomyces; species Glycomyces artemisiae. The sequence continues at coordinate 414,296 of NZ_PVTJ01000003.1, read as the reverse complement.
GAAGGGCCTGGCGTCCACACTGGTCGAGCAGGCGCTCCTCGACGCGCGCGAAGCCGGGATGCGCATCGTCCCCGTCTGCCCGTACGTCGCCCGCTTCGTCAAGAGGCACCCCGAGTTCGCCGAGGCCGTCGACCGGCCCTCGCCGCAGGTCCTCCACTGGCTGGAGGCCGAACTCGGCCCGCAGCAGTGAACGGCCGCCCGCCGGGCTCGCGCAGAGCCCGGCGGGCGGCCGGTCCGTTCTAGAGGGACGCGAACGCGTCCTTGTGGGCCGCAAGCCATTCGCGGAAGGTCTTGAGCTGCGGGTTGAGCTCGCGGACCTTCGCGAGGTCGCGGCGGCCGGTGAACTCCGCGTCGAACTCGGCGTAGTACTGGAACATGTTGCCGATCTCCTCGGCGGCCGGGAACCCGGCGGCGCGCAGGTCGTCGAACGGGACGGCGTAGTAGTGGACGGGCTCGCCGACCGCCTCGGTGAAGGCCGCGGCGAGCTCGGCGCCGGTGAGGTGCTCGCCCGCGATGGACACGGTCTCGCCCGCGAGTTCCGTGCCGCGCTTGAAGATCCCGTAGGCGGTGCGTCCGATGTCCTCGGAGGCGATCCCGGCGAGCCTGCTCTCGCCCATGGCCATCGCGAGGACGAGGCTCCCGTCCTCCTGGCGCTGGGGGCCGAAGCCGGTGAGGAAGCCGTCCCAGTAGAACGTGGTCTGGAGGAACGTCGTCGGCACCCCGGCTTGAGTGAACAGGGCGTTCGCGTCGCCCTTGACGTCGAAGTGCGGGACCTTGTACTCGCCGAGGAGGGTCGGCATCCGGTCGTCGTCCAGGGGCACGGACTTGCGCGTGTCCTCCAGTGTGGACCAGATCGCGTGCTGCACGCCCGCGGTCTCGGCCGCCTGCGCGAGGTTCCGCGCCTGGTCGTACTCGCGCTGGGGCGACATGTGCTCCCAGAAGTTGGTGACCAGGAACGCTCCGTACGCGCCCTCGAACGCCTTCGCGAGGCTCGCCTCGTCGTCCAGGTCGGCGTGCACGACCTCGGCGCCGAGCGCGGCCAGTTCCTTCGCCTTCTCGGAGTCCGGGTTGCGGGTGATCGCCCGGACCGCGAACGCGGAGCCCGGATCGGCGAGGATCGCGTGCGCGAGGCCCCCGCCCTGCTGCCCGGTGGCGCCGACGACCGCGATGATCTGCTTGTCTGCCATGGTCTTCACCTTCCACGTACTCGGGTCGCCATGTCTCGGATTCCGGAAATACATGACGTATCAATTACCGTAGCGCTAGTTAGATGACGCGTCAACTAGAAGGTAGAATGGTGGCGTGAACGACACCGACCCGGGCGCGGTCCCCTGGCTGAGCGCCGACGAGCAGCGCTCGTGGCGCGCCTTCGTGCGCCTGCACATGAAGCTCACCGCGCGCATGGCCGCCGACCTCCAGGCGCACTCGGGGCTGTCGTCCTCCGACTTCGAGGTGCTCGTGGCGCTCACCGACGTGCCCGAGGGCCGCGTCCGCTTCCAGGACCTCGCCAAGGGGATCGACTGGGAGCAGAGCCGCCTCTCCCACCAGATCCGCCGCATGGCCAAGCGCGACCTCGTCGCCCGCGAGGAGTGCGAGGAGGACGGCCGCGGCGCCTACGTCGCCATCAGCGCGCACGGCCGCGCCGTCATCGAAGCCGCCGCCCCCAAGCACGTCGCCACCGTGCGCCGCCTCGTCCTCGACGCCCTCACCCCGGAGGAGTTCGCCGAACTCGGACGCCTCTCCGCGAAGGTCACCGACCAGATCGAGCGCACCCGGCCCTGACGGGCGGCCTCCGGCCCCCCGTCAGGGCGATCGCCTTGCGGCTCAGACCCATTCGGGGACCTGGGCGTAGCGGGCGCCGAAGCCGCCGGTCGGGAGGATCTCCTTGATCGCGGCGAGGTCGGCGTCCGTGAGCTCGACGTCGGCTGCAGCAGTGTTCTCCTCAATGCGGGACCGGCTGCGGGAGCCGGGGATCGGGACGATGTAGTCCTTCTGCCGGAGCACCCACGCGAGCGCGAGCTGCGGGACGGTGATCCCCTTGGCGCGGGCCAGCTCGCCGAGCCGCTCGACCGCGGCGACGTTCTGCTCGAAGTTCCCCGGCGCCCAGCGCGGGTCGTTGCGGCGCATGTCGTCCTCGTCGTACTCGTCGGCGGGCTTGGCACCGCCGGTGATGAAGCCGCGGCCCAGCGGCGAGTAGGCGACGAAGCCGATGCCGAGCTCTTCGAGGACGGGGAACAGCTGCTCCACGTCCCGCTCGAACAGGGAGTACTCGGTCTGGAGGACCGAGACGGGCTGGACGGCGTGCGCCTTGCGGATGGTCTCGGGCCCGGCCTCGGAGAGGCCGAAGTACTTGACCTTCCCGGCGTCGATCAGCTCCTTGACCGTCCCGGCCACGTCCTCGATCGGCACGTCGGGGTCGACGCGGTGCTGGTAGAACACGTCGAGGACGTCGGTGCCGAGGTAGCGGAGGCTGTTGTCGGCGACCTTGCGGATGTTCTCCGGGCGGCTGTTCAGGCCCCAGCCCTGCGAGAGGTCGGCGAGGTCGAAGCCGAACTTCGTGGCGATGACGATCTCGTCGCGGAAGTCCTTCACGGCCTCGCCGAGGAGCCGCTCGTTGGAGCCGGTGCCCCAGCCGTAGAGCTCGGCGGTGTCGAAGAAGTCGACGCCCAGCTCATGGGCGCGGCGGATGGTCGCGCGGCCCTCGGTCTCGTCGCCGGGGCCGTAGGCCATGGTCAGGCCCATGGTGCCGTAGCCGATCGCCGAGACGCGGAGGCCTTGCGTGCCGAGTGCGCGGTGCTGCATGACAGTTCCCTTCATCAAACCAAACGGTTCGGTTTGAACCGTACTCCGGGAACCCTGCGATCGTCAAACCGAACGGTTCGGGCAGGTATGCTGGGCATATGCCGCCCACGACCAGCCCCGAAGCCACGCGCGACCGCATCCTCGCGGCCGCGCGCACCGAGTTCGCACGCTACGGAATCGCGGGCGCCCGCATCGACCGAATCGCGAAAGCGGCGAAGACCAGCAAGGAGCGCGTCTACGCCTACTTCAAGAGCAAGGAGGCCCTCTACCGGCACGTCTCGGCCGCGGAGCTGAGCGCCATCGTCGAGGCCACGCGCATGGACCCCGCCGACCTGCCCGGCTACGCGGGCCGCCTCCACGACTACTACGCCGCCCACCCCGAGCGGTACCGGCTCATGCAGTGGGGCCGCCTCGAACTCGACCCCGGCGACACCGAGGACCCGATCCGCGCGACCATGGCCGGCAAGCTCGAACGCGTCGCCAAGGCGCAGGTGGACGGCCTGCTCGACCCGTCCTGGGACCCCATCGACATCGTGGTGCTGCTCAACCAGATCGCCGCCTCATGGGCCGGAACGATCGACTTCCTCCCCGCCGACCCGGCCGAGCGCGAGCAGTACCTCCGCGACCGCCGCGCCGCCGTCGTCACCGCCGTCGGCAGGCTCTTCCCCGCCGCGCGCTGACCCCGCGACCCGCGCTACGCCGCGATCATGAGCCACAGGACCGCGACGCTCAGCGCCAGGAACCCCAAGGGCCCGGAGAAGTTGTGGAACACCCGCTCCTTCACGTGCAGCGCCGTCGCCAGCACGAAGAACACCACCAGCCCGACCGCGGCCGCGACCCCCAGCGGCCGCCACACGAACCCGGCCGCCAGCCCCAGCGCCGCCGCGCCCTTCACGACCCCCAGGAACGGCAGCCACGAGTCCGGCACCCCCACCGCCCGCGAGTTCCGCTTCACCCACGCCGCGCCCATGAAGTTCGCAACGGACTCCACCGCGTTGGCGGCGATGGCGATCACGGTGACGACGACAAGGGCGACGAGCATCGGGCGGTCCTCCGGTCTGCTCCGGCGGCACCTCCGCCGGACGCTCCAAGTCTCGGACCGATCCCGCCGCACGTCCAATACCAGTATCGATAACCTGTGGTTATGGATGTCGACACGCGGCTGCTGCGCTCCTTCGCCACCGTCGCCGAGGAAGGGAACCTCACCCGCGCCGCCGAACGGCTCTACCTCTCCCAGCCCGCGCTCACCAAGCAGATCCGCCAGCTCGAATCCCAGCTCGGCGCCGTCCTCTTCGAACGCTCCAAGCACGGCATGGCCCTGACCGGCCCCGGCGAAGCCCTCGCCGCCGCCGCACCGGCCGTCCTCGCCTCCTGGGACACCGCCCGCCGCGCCGTGCGCGCCGCCGACGCCGAAGCCTCCCGCGTGCTCCGCGTCAGCTTCCTCGCCAGCGCCGCCAACGAGAAGACCCAGCCCATCATCGCCGCCTTCCGCGAACGCCGCCCCGACTGGCGCGTCGAACTCCGCCAGGCCGGCTGGGGCGACCCCGTCGCCGGACTCGTCTCCGGCGACGTCGACGCGGGCTTCATGCGCCTGCCGTTCCCCCGCCAGGACGAGTACGAGGTGCTCCCGCTCCTCACCGAGCCCCGCTGCATCGCCATGGCCGCGAACCACCCACTCGCGCAACGCGAATCGCTCACCATGGCCGACCTCCTCGACGAGCCCTTCATCGCCGCCCCCGCCGCGACCGGCGCCTTCCGCGACCACTGGATCGCCGCCGACGCCCGCGGCGGACGGCCCGTGCGCATCGGCGCCGTGACCGAGCACCCCGACGACTGGCTCACCGCCATCGCCAACGGCGACGGCATCGCCCTCGCCCCCGCGAGCGCCGCCCGCTACTACGCCCGACCCGACATCGCCTACCGCGACATCTCCGGCGTCGCGCCCAGCGAGGTCGCCCTGGTGTGGCCCAAGGGCGCCGGCGCCTCCGGCCCGCTCGCCGACTTCATCGCGGCGGCGGCCGCGCTGGCGGACTGACCGGGGCCCGAGCGGGTCGGCTACTGTGCGGTCGGGCGGCGCCGTGCCGCCGACTGGGGGAGTGCGGATGGGACGCGACCGGGGCGGTGCCTGTTGACGGGCGGGCTGCTGTGGGGCTTGACGGGGCTGGCGCTGCTCGACTCGATCAACGCCGCCACTATCTGGATCGTCATCGTGATCCTGCTGGGGGCGAGGCGTCCCGCGCCGACCGGGTGGGCGTTCATGCTCGGGGCGGCCGCGTCGTTCCTGGCCTTCACGCTGTTGTTCTATTTCGGACTGTCGTTCGCGGACTCGGTGTTCGACGGCGTCTCGCTGTGGCTGCGCCGCCTGCTGTTCGCCGGTCTGGCGGTGGCGCTGGCGGTCATGGGCGCGCGCAGGCTCAGGCCGCGGGAGCGGAAGGGCTTCACGCTGCCGCCGTGGGTGAACGCCTGGAGCGCACTGCCGTTCGGGGTGCTCGCCACCGCGGGCGACCTCCCCAACGCGTTCCCGATGGTCCTGGCCGTCGAACGCCTCATCGACGCCGGCGTCGCTGCGCCGATCGCAGTGATCGTCCTCGTCGGCTACACGCTCGTCTACGCGCTGCCTTCGGCGCTGATCCTCGCGGCCGGGCTCGCGTTCAACGAGGAGCTGCGCGAGCAGCTCCAGTCGATGCTGAGCGGCCACACCACCGGCACCGCCCCGCCGAGCCCGAAGACGGCCGCGGCCTGCTTCGCGGGCGCCGCCGCGAGCCTCGCCGTGCTGCTCCTGTGGGTCGGCTGATCCCGTCCGCTCCGCTTGAAACGCGGTGGAACCGGGCGCCGCCTCACTCCCTGGGGTGAGGCCGGATATCGCTCCGCGGGTTGAGGACCCGCGGGGGAGCGGGGTGGTGTCATGCGGGGATGACCCGACGCATCCCCGACATCGACGTCGTCCGCGGCCTCGCCCTGGCCGGGCTGCCGCTCGTGAACCTGGCGCTGACCTTCGGCGACGGCTTCCCCGCGCCCGATCCCGTCTCCTCCTTCATCTACGACAACCTCGTCTACCAGCGGTTCCTCACGATCTTCTGCTTCCTCTTCGGCGTCAGCTTCGCGCTGATCCTGGAATCGGCCTCCCGGCGCGCGCCCCGGCCTCGCCTCCTGCTCGTGCGAAGACTGGCGGCGCTGTTCGCGATCGGCGTCTTCCAGGCGCTCGCCCTCGACGGCAACCTCCAGCTCGCCGTCTACGCCGTCCTCGGCCTGGCGGCGCTCCTGCCGCTCTCCTACCTGCCGCGACGCTACGTGCTCCTCGCGGGCCTGGCGCTCGTGGCCGCCTCGATGCCGATCACCGAACTCGACCCGCAGAGCCACGGCAGCCCGGTGAAGGTCCTGTTCGAATGGAGCGGGCTGCTCGCCCTCGGATACTCGTCGGTGCGCTACGGCCTCCACACCGGCCTGGCGCGGCACGGCCGCCGCCTCCTCGTATGCCTCACGGCCGCAACCGCACTCGCCGCCATATCCATAGTGGTGCAACCGGACACCGGGACGATCCCGGGCGCGGTGCTCGCCGAAGCGGGCCTGCTCGCGACCTCCGCCGCCTACGTCCTCGGCGCACTGCTCCTCCTCCGCACCCGCGCCGCAGCGGCCCTGACCGCGTTCCTGGCACCGATCGGCCGGATGGCCCTGACCTGCTTCCTCACCCAGGCCGCCGCCGCAGTCGCCTTCGCCGCCCTCGCCGACGTGCAGGACTGGAACTACGCCGCCCTGACCTTCGGCGGCACCGCAATCCTCATCACGGCCCAATCCCTCGCGTGCACCCTGTGGCTGCGCCGCTTCCGCTACGGCCCGGTCGAATGGACCTGGCGCTGCGCCACCGAACTGAAGCCGGTGCCCATGCGGCGCGAGCACCCGGCGCACGCCGTGGGGTAGGGCGGTCCGTACCTCCGGTCGGGGGGTTTGCGAGGTCGACCGGAGTCGTTGCGGCCCATAGGGTCCGATACATGAGAAGACGCATCATCACCGCCGCGGCGACCGCCGTGGGGCTCGTCGCCGGGTTGGCGGCCGTGCAGGTCGCCAACGCCGACGCCGATCGGCCGGGCCGGGCCCTCGACACCGGGCTGCTGGAGGAGCGCCTCGCCGAGGTCGCCGCGCTGACCGACGGGTCGGTCGTGGTCGAGGTCCGCGAAGGGCGCCAGACCTGGAAGGGCGCGGCCGGGCCGCGGAGCCTGGAGGAGGACGCCCCCGACGCGCGGGCGGGAGACCGCGTGCGCGTCGGCAGCGTCACCAAGTCGATGGTCGCGGCCGTCGTCCTCCAGCTCGACGGCGAGGGCGAACTCGACCTCGACGACCCGATCGACCGGTACCTCCCCGGGCTCCTGCCCTACGAGGAGCAGCCCACGGTCCGCCAGCTCCTCGGCCACACCGGCGGCGTCCCCGACTGGGTCGCCGTCGTCTACCCCGGCATGGAGGACGGCGACCTGGCCGAGGTCCGCGAAGGCTACGAGACCTATTACGAGCCTGAGGAACTCGTCGCCATCGCCGCCGCCGAGGACCCGTCGTTCCCGCCCGGCGACGGCTGGGCCTACTCCAACACCGGGTACACGCTGCTGGGCCTGCTCATCGAGGAGCGCACCGGGGAGACCCTGCGCCACGAGCTGCACGAGCGGATCTTCACGCCCGCCGGACTGGACCGCACCGACCTCCCGCGCCCGGACACGTCCGGCATCCGCGGCCCGCACTCGGTCCCGTACATCAGCACCGGCGACCCCGACGAGCCGTACTTCGACGCCACGGCCGCCTCGTACTCGCAGCTGTGGGCCTCCGGCGGGGTGGTGTCCACCGTGCACGACGTCAACGACTTCTACGACGCGCTCACCGACGGGACCCTGCTGACGGCTGACCAGCTCGCCGAGGCGACCGCGTTCGCCGACACCGGCACCGGCTTCCAGTACGGGCTCGGCCTCGGCGCCATCGCGCTCGACTGCCCCGGCGGGGAAGAACGCTTCCTCGGCCACGCCGGGGACGGCATGGGCCACCTGACCCGCACGTTCCACTCCTTCGACGGCGACCGGCAGGTCACCGTCTCGTGGAGCACCGACGACAAGCACGGCTACCACGACCCCGGCCGGTTCGACGGGGCGGTCTTCGCGCTCCTCGCCGCCGGGCTCTGCCCCGCGTCCGAGTGAACCGGCGCCGCCCGGCGCCGCACGAGGCGCCGGGCGGCGGCCGGTCGGAGGGCGGAGCGAGCTTGCGGTTCGGGCTAATGTGGTGCGCATGCGTGTGACGATGCGCGAGGTCGCGGTGCGAGCCGGCGTCTCGGTGAAGACGGTGTCCCGCGTGGTCAACGAGGAGCCCCACATCCGCCCCGAGACCCGCGACCAGGTGCGGGCGGCCATCGCCGAGCTCGGCTGGACCCCGAACGCCTCGGCCCGGACCCTCCGCACCGGACGGACCGGCGTGGTCGGCATCGCCGTCGCCGGGCTGCGCCGCCCCCTCCTCGCCGCGCTCGTGGAGCGCCTCGTCATGGAGCTCGACCGGCACGGCCTCCACGCCGCCGTCGAACCCACCCACGACGACCCCGCGCGCCTCGCCGCCGCGCTCGGACTGCGCGGCCACACCTTCGACGCGCTGCTCGCGGTCGACGCGCCCGACCTCCCCGCCGAGGCCGTGGCCGCCGAGGACGGGCCGGTCGTGCGCGTCGACATCACCCGGCGGCCCGCGACCGAGCCCGCCGTCGACGTGGTGCGCGCCGACCTCGACCAGGCCGTGAACACCGCGCTGCGGCACCTGCGCGTCATGGGCCACCACCGCCCGGTGCTCCTCGGCCCCGGCCCGCTCGCCGAGCCCGGCCAGGCCCTCGCGCGCATCGATCCCGGGCCCGGCGACATCGGCCGCGCCGCGGGTTTCCGGGCCGCGCAGCGCGCGCTCACCGAGCAGCCGGGCGTCGACGCGCTCATCTGCGGCACCGACGAGATCGCCTTGGGAGCGCTCGCCGGGCTCCACGCCGCCGGAGTGGACGTCCCCGGCCGCGTCGCGGTCATCGGCTACGGCAACCTCGACGACGCCCGGTTCAGCACGCCGTCGCTCACCACCATCGACCCCGACCCGATCTCCCTCGCGCACAACGCCATCGACCTGCTCACCGCCCGCTTCTCCCAGCCCGGCCGGGCTCCGGAGTCGGTCAGCGTCCCCGTCACGCTCGTGCAGCGCGAGTCGACGTCCCAGGGCGCCCGATGAAGCGCCCGACCCTCGCCGACGTCGCGGCCGTCGCGCGCGTCTCCCCGAAGACCGTCTCGAACGTGCTCCTCGGCCGCCCCTACGCCGCCGAGGCCACCCGCCAGCGCGTGTGGCAGGCCGTCGAGGCCGTCGGCTACCGCGTCAACCGCGCGGGCCGGGCCCTCGCGGGCGGCGGCAGCGGCCGGATCGCGATCGTCGTCCCGAACCTCCACCAGCCCTACTACGCCGAGAACGCCGAGCGGCTGATCCTCGCCCTCGAAGCCGAAGGGCTTACCACGACCTTGCGCATCGCCCCCGACGGCAAGTCGGGACTGCGTGCGGTGCAAGGCGAGACGACCGCCGACGCGGACGGCGTGATCGTTTTCCCGAACTTCCACCCGCACCAGCTGGGGGACCGGGCGCCCGAGCGCCCGGTCATCCAGTTCGGCGGCAACCCCTCGGGGCTCCTCGACACCGTCGTCATGGGCCAGCACGAGGGCTTCGAGGCCGTCACCCGCCACCTCCTCGACACCGGGCGGCGCCGACTCGCTTTGGTGTGGAACGCGACCGAGAGCGGCCTGCCGGACGGCGACCGCTACGAGGGGTTCCTCGCGGGCCTGCGCGAGTACGGCATCGAAGCGGACCCGGCGCTCATGGCCGCAGGCTCGGACTGGGACCGCCGCGCGCCCGGCTTCGAGGCCATGTCAGGCCTGCTCGCCTCCGGCGCGGAGTTCGACGCGGTGGTCTGCATCAACGACGCCGTGGCCGTCGGCGCGCTGCGGGCGCTGCGCATCCGCGGCGTGCGGGTGCCCGACGACGTGGCGCTCACCGGCTTCGACGACACCGACGAGGCCGAGTTCACCGTCCCTCCGCTCACGACGGTGAGCCCCGAGCACCAGGCCATGGTCGACGCGGCCGTGGCGATGCTGGTCGAGCGCCTCGGCGGCGAGTCCGGGCCGCCGCGCATCCGCCGCACCGGCGCGCACCTGGTCCCGCGCGCCTCCTCCGGCGTCCCGCGCTGACCCGCGGCCGAGGCGCCGCCAACGAGTCCGAATCGAGATGGTTCACGTTCACATTTGTTGTTGTCTCGTCATTGACAACGCTGAACCAGATGCATATATTCATGTGGATCTTGGTCGCCGCGACCGCGGCGATCCGCACGAACCCCCAGGCAGCGGCCGCCCCTGCGATCCCGAACGCCGCCTGCGGGGGCCGCCCCGACTCAAGGAGGAGTCTTGCTCCCGAAACCCCACCGCCGCGGCGGTCCCGCCGCCGTCGCCTCCCTCGCCGCAGCGGCCCTGCTGCTGAGCGCCTGCGGCGGCGGAGGCGAGGACGACAACGCGCTCCACATCCTCGTCGTCAAGCACGCCCTCACCGGGCCCATGGCCGACATGGGCTGGGTCGCCGACATCGAGGAGGCCGCGGGCATCCCCGTGGAGTGGGAGGAGGTCTCGGCCGACTGGGACCAGAAGAAGTCCACGATGCTCGCCGCGGGCGACATCCCGGACCTCGTCATCGGCGCCAACGCCGTCACCGACGCCGACATGGTCACCTTCACCGGCCTCTTCGAGGACCTCAGCGACGACATGGACGCGCTTCCCAACGTGCAGGCCATGTTCGACGCCCGCCCCGAGACCGAGCTCATGGCGACCCGCCCCGACGGCGAGGTCTTCTCCATCCCGTCCTACCGCCGCTTCTGGCCCCAGACCTCCACCCGGCAGTACATCAACCAGCAGTGGCTCGACAACCTCGGCCTGGAGCAGCCGACCACCTGGGACGAGCTCCACGAAGTGCTCCTCGCCTTCAAGACCGAGGACGCCAACGGCAACGGCGACCCCGACGACGAGATCCCGATCGACTGGTCCCCGGCGGGCGAGAGCGGCTTCGGCTACTTCCAGCCCTCCGTGTTCCTCGGCAGCCTCGGCCTGCCCATCACCAACGGCGGCGGCTCCGGCTACTTCGTCGAGGACGGCACCGTCGGCAACTTCCTCACCGACCCCCGCTACAAGGAGGTCGTCTCCTTCCTGCACGACCTCTACGCCGACGGCCTCGTCAGCGCCGACGTCATGACCCAGGACTACTCCGCGTACCAGTCCGTGGGCCGCGGCGACGGCGACACCGCGAAGGTCGGCTTCTCGTGGGGCTGGACCGCCTCCGACCGCTTCGGCCCGCAGATCGCCGACCAGTACGCGCCGATCGCCCCGCTCGCGGCCGACGCCTCGACCACCGACGTCGCGTGGACCTACGACTCCTACTCCCTCAACTACGGCCTCAACACCATCACCATGTCCGCGCAGAGCACCAAGAAGGACGCCGCGCTCAAGGTGATCGACGCCTTCTACGGCCAGGACCTCTCCCTCCAGGCCCTCTGGGGCGAGTTCGGGCAGAACATCGAGGACGGCGGCAACGGCGTCTACACCGTGCTGCCGCCCGCCGACGAGACCCTCGACCCCTCCTCCTGGAAGTGGACGACCACCCTCGCCGACAACAGCCCCGGCTGGATCCGCGACGACATCGAGGTCACCCTCCCGACCGACATCCAGGAGGCCGTCGAGGACGAGGCGCCGTTCGCCGACGCCCTCGCCGCCATCGACCCGGCCACCGACATCTGGCCCGGCGAGCTCATCAAGATGAACGCCGAGGACTCCAGCCGCCTCTCCCTGCTGCACACCGACATCCTCGGACCGGCCATGCAGCGGTGGGCCACCTGGATCACCGAAGGCGGCGTCGACGCCGAATGGGACGACTACGTCGCCGAACTCGAAGGGCTCGGCCTGACCGAGGCCGTCGAGATCCACCAGCGCTACTACGACGAGTACCTGGCGGCGCAGGGATGACCTCCGCGGCCACCGCCCGGACCGCCGGGGGCCTCGCCCCCCGGCGGGCCCCGGGCCCGGTCCACCGCCTGAAGCGGCACTTCCGCAGGTACTGGCAGCTGTGGGTCATGGTCGCCCCGGCCGTCGCCTTCGTCGCGGTCTTCGCGTACGTGCCGATGTACGGGCTCCAGCTCGCGTTCCGCGAGTTCGACTTCGCCGCGGGGATCACCGGCGGCGACTGGGTGGGCCTCAAGTACTTCCAGCAGTTCTTCGACAGCCCCCAGTTCTGGACCCTGCTGCGCAACACCGTGGTCATCAGCGTCAGCACCCTCGCGGCGGGCTTCATCGCCCCGATCGCGCTGGCGCTCATGGTGAACCAGGTGCTCGGGCGGCGCCGCAAGAAGTTCCTCCAGACCGCGACCTACCTGCCGCACTTCATCTCGATCGTGGTCATCGTCGGCATGCTCCAGGTGTTCCTGTCGCCGACCTCGGGCCTCATCACCCGCGTGGCGGGCCTGTTCGGCGTGGACGACGCGAACTTCCTCGGCAGCGCCAGCGCGTTCGTGCCGGTCTACGTGCTCTCCGAGGTGTGGCAGCACGCCGGGTGGAACAGCATCATCTACCTCGCCGCGCTCTCCAGCGTCGACCCGCAGCTGTACGAGGCCGCGAAGATCGACGGGGCCGGCCGGTTCAGCATCATCCGGCACGTCGACGTGCCCGCGCTGGTGCCCACGATGATCGTGCTGCTCATCCTCAACATGGGGAACGTGCTGAACACGGGCTTCGAGAAGATCTTCCTGATGCAGAACCCGCTCAACCTCGGCGTCTCCGAGGTGATCGCGACCTACGTCTACAAGATCGGCATCCTCTCGAACCAGTTCAGCTACGCGACCGCGATCGGCCTGTTCAACACCCTCATCAACTTCGCGTTCCTTGTGGTGGCCAACCAGATCGCCAAACGCGTCTCCAACACGAGCCTGTGGTGAGCCCGATGCAGCGTCTTCCCGACAAGCAGAGTCCATTCGCGAGCCTCCGCCGCGACACGCCCGGCGACCTCGTCTTCAAGGCCCTCCTGGCCCTGTGCTGCGTCCTGGTGCTGCTCCTGACCCTGTACCCGATCTACTTCGTGGTCATCGCCTCCGTCAGCAGCCCGGACCTGGTCTCGACCGGGCAGGTCTGGCTCTTCCCGCGCGACCTCTCCTGGTTCGGGTACGAGCAGATCCTCGCCGACGACCGCATCTGGAACGGCTACCGCAACACGCTGCTCTACGCCGTCGCCGGGACCGCCCTCAACCTGCTGGTGACCATGCCCGCGGCGTTCACGCTCTCGCGCCGCGAGTTCCGGCCCCGGCGCGTGCTCATGTTCTTCTTCGCGTTCACGATGTTCTTCAGCGGCGGGCTCATCCCGATGTACCTGCTGCTGCGCGACCTGAACCTGCTGGACAACTGGCTGGTGTTCATCCTGCCGTCGGCGGTGAACGTCTTCAACCTCATCATCGCCCGCTCGTTCTTCGAGCACTCGCTGCCCGAGGAGCTGCACGAGGCCGCCTCCATCGACGGCGCGAACTACTTCCAGTTCTTCCTGAAGATCGCCCTCCCGCTGTCGATGCCGATCCTCTCGGTGATCGGCCTGTACTACCTGGTGCAGCACTGGAACGACTTCTTCACGGGCCTGGTGTTCGTACGCGACTACAGCCTCCAGCCGCTCCAGATCGTCCTGCGCGACATCCTCATCTCCAACCAGGCCTTCTCCGGAGGCGCGGGCGGAGCGGGCGGCGCCGGGGCCGGGTCCTACGCGCAGCAGTACGCCGACCAGATCAAGTACGGCGTCATCGTCGTCTCCACCCTGCCGGTGATCGTGCTGTACCCGTTCCTCCAGCGCTACTTCGAGAAGGGCGTCATGATCGGGGCGGTGAAGGGATGAGGCCCGCGTTCCTCGACTGGTACCAGCGCCTCGGCCGGCTCGGCCTGCGGCTGCTGTGCCTGCACCTGCTGTGGCTCGCCTGGACGCTCCGCGGCGGCGTCGTCCTCGGCGTCTTCCCCGCCACGGCCGCCCTCCACGGCGTGCTCCGCGACGACGCCCGCACCGCCATCGCCCACCCCGAGGAGCCACCGGCCCTCGCCGGGCTGCGGGCCCGGTTCGGCGAGCTGTGGAAGCGCGAGTTCGCCGCCGCCAACCGGCTCGGCGCGGTCCTGGCCCTGTGCTGGGCGTTCCTCCTCGTGGACCGGCGCGTGGTCGAACACCTCGACCTCGGCGCGGCCGGGCCGCTCCTCGCGGGCGGGCTCACCGTCGCCGGGGTCGTCCTCGGCGTCGTCACGGTCCTGGTGTGGCCCTTGCAGTCCCACTTCGAGGAGGGGGCCGGGGCGCTGCTGCGCCGGGCCCTGGTGCTCACGGCGGGGCGACCGGCCACCGCGGCCCTCGCGGGCGCGGGCGTCGGCGTCCTGCTCTGCGCCTACTACCTGGTGCCCGGCCTGATCCCGGTGTTCGGCCTCGCCGCGCCCGCGGCGCTGGCGACCGCGGTGCTGTGGCGGTCGGGGGTGCTCGCGCCCCGCGCGCTCGTCAGCGCCTGAACTCGGCCCGCAGTTCCGCGAGCTTCTCCGCTGCGAACCGCATCCCGTCGGGGAACCGGTCGGCCGGGTCCCAGCGCCACGCGGTGATCATGGCGAGCATGAGGATGCGGCACTCGCGCAGCAGGTCGCGGTCGGCGCCCCGGTAGTGCTCGGCGACCGCGTCGGGCGCGTGGGCCAGGTCGAACTCGACGGGGCCGCGGCAGCACGTCTCGAAGTCGATGAACCGCGGACCCAGACGGGTGGCGAGCAGGTTGCCCGGGTGCGGCTCGCCGTGCAGGTGCTGCTCGTTCCCGCGCGCTGCAATGTGGCGGCCCAGGTCCAGCGCCTCGACGAGCACTGCCCGGTCTTTCTCCGGGAGTCCGGGACTGACGTCGCGGTCCGCCACGATCGTGAGCGCTTCGGCCACCCGGTCGGTGAAATGCGGGGCCGGGACGTCGAGGCCGCGCATCCCGGCGTGGAGCCGTCCGAGCGCGGCGGCGTACTCGGCCGGAGGGACCTCCGGGGCCGCGGGCTCGTAGTAGGTCCAGAACGCGACCGTGAAGCCGTCGCGCTCGACAACGCGCGCCGGAACTCGCGGGTCGGGGACCGCGACGGGCGCGCCCGCAGCGGCGAGCTTCCCGGCCACATCCAGTTCGAACTGCGCGACCTGCTCGTCCACCGGCGCGACTCGCGCGAGCGCGTCGCAGGGCCGCAGCCGCACCGCGTACTTGTTCGACTCATGGAGCACGACCGCTTCCGCGGCGTCGAGTCCGACTGACACGGCCACCGCCTGAGCCGCCGCAATTGCCCTTGCCGCCCGCGATTCCGTCATCCGCGCCCCTCTCTCGCAGCGAGTCGGGAGCCTATCAAAGAGCCAGGTATTGACCCAAATGAATTGTTCCCGGTAACATTCGGTGCTATCGACGTCCGCGGATGTCGTCATACCCGGCTCCGACGACATCCGCTCCTGCGCCGAATCGATAGGCTGGGGGTATCGCGCCGTACTCGGCGCGATACCCCGGCTGGTGCGAAGGACGGACCCGATGGAGACCATCCCCTTGGAGGGCGCGCGTGGCGAACACGAGTGCTGACAAGCCGAACATCCGGCAGGTCGCGCGCCTCGCCGGGGTCTCCCACATGACCGTGTCGCGGGTCCTCAACAACTACCCGCACATCAAGGACGCGACCAGGCGCCGCGTCCTGGAGGTCATCGAGGAGCTCGACTACCGGCCCAACATGGCCGCGCGCGCACTCGCGACCCAGAAGAGCCAGCGGATCGGCGTCATCGTGGAGAGCGCCGTCGAGTACGGCCCGACGAGCACGCTCCGCGCCCTGGAGTCCACGGCCCGCGCCGCCGGGTACGCGGTCAGCTCGATCTCCCTCGGCGACGGCGACGGCATCTCCCCGCAGGAGGCCGTCGACAACCTCACCACCCAGGGTGTCGACGCGCTCTGCGTCATCGCGCCCCGCTCGTCCTCGATCGCGGCCCTGCGCAAGATCTCCATCGGCGTCCCCGTCCTCGTCGTCAAGCCCGACCGCGACCCGACCTTCCTCACCGTCTCGCTCGACCAGCAGGAGGGGACCACGCTCGCCGTCGACCACCTCGTCTCCCTCGGGCACCGCGACATCCTGCACCTCGCCGGGCCCCTCGACTGGCTCGACGCGCGGGCCCGCGAGCGCGCGTTCCACGCCCGGGCCAAGGCCTGGGGCGTGCGCGAGCGCCCGATCGTGGTCGGCGACTGGAGCGCCGACTTCGCGTACGACTTCGCCAGGGGCATACGGGAAGTGCCGGACTACACGGCCGTGTTCGTGGCGAACGACGACATGGCGGTGGGCCTCGTCCACGGCCTGTCCGAGCGCGGCATCTCCGTGCCGGGGGAGCTGAGCGTCGTCGGCTTCGACGACGTGCCGCTGGCCGCGCACGTGCTGCCGCCGCTGACCACGGTGCGGCAGAACTTCCGCGCGCTCGGCACCGCGATCGTGGACCTGCTGCGCGCCGCCGTCGAGGAGCGCGAGATCCCGCGCGTGACACGGATTCCCGCGGAACTGCTGGTGCGGTCCTCGACCGCCGCGCCCCGGGGGGCCGAGCGATGAACGACATCCAGCCGGTGGTGGAGATGACGGGCATCACCGTCGAGTTCTCCGGGGTGCGCGTGCTCGACGACGTCGACCTGGCGCTGTATCCCGGGGAAGTCCACGCGCTCATGGGGGAGAACGGCGCCGGGAAGTCGACGCTCATCGGCGCGCTCACCGGGACGCTCCCGATCCTGGAGGGCGAGGTGCGCATCGAGGGCGAGGAGCGGATGCCGATCGGCGTCGCCCGCAGCCGCGCCGAGGGCATCGCGACGGTGTTCCAGGAGACGCACCTGAGCCCGCACCTGACGGTGGCCGAGAACGTCATGATCGGCAACGAGGTGCGCGGCGCGTTCGGCATCGACTGGAAGGCCAACCGCGCCCGCGCGGCCGAGGTGCTCGCGCTGCTGGGCCTGAACGACCTCGACCCGCGCATGCCCTTGTCCGCGTTGACGCCTGCGGTGAAGCAGCTCGTGGCCGTGGCGCGGGCCCTCGTGGTGGAGCCGCGCGTGCTCGTCCTGGACGAGCCGACGTCGAGCCTCGACGCGTCCGAGGTGCGCACGCTGCTGCGCGTCGTGCGCGGCCTGCGCGACCGCGGCGTGGCGATCCTGTTCGTCTCGCACTTCATCGAGCAGGTCTTCGAGGTCGCCGACCGGATGACCGTGCTGCGGGAAGGGCGCCTGGTGGGGGAGTACCTGGCCGCCGAACTCGACCGCTCCGACCTCATCTCGAAGATGCTCGGCGAGGACATCGAGGCGCTCAAGGCGCTGCGCTCGGAACGCCTGGCGCACCACTACTCCGCCTCGGGCAAGCCGACGCTGCGCGCCTCGGCGCTGGGCAGGCGCGGCACCCTCGATCCGACGGACATCGAGCTGTCGCGCGGCGAGGTCGTCGGCTTCGCGGGGCTGCACGGCTCGGGCCGGACCGAGCTCGCGCGCCTCATGGGCGGCGCGGAGCGCGCCGACTCCGGGGAGATCTGGGTCGACGGCGTCCGCGTGCAGCTCCGCAGCCCCGGCGCGGCCCTGCACCAGCGCATCGCCCTGTCCACTGAAGACCTCAGAGGCGAGGGCATCATCGCCGGGCTCACGGCCCGCGAGAACATCGTGCTCGCCCTCCAGGCGATGCGCGGCTGGTCGCGGCCCCTGTCGCGGGGCGAGCAGGGCGCGCTCATCGAGACGTACCTCGAAGCGCTGCACCTGTCCCCGAGCGACATCGACCGGCCCGTCGAAGAGCTGTCGGGCGGCACGCAGCAGAAGATCCTGCTCGCGCGCCTCCTCGCCACCCGACCGCACGTGCTCATTCTCGACGAGCCCACGCGCGGCGTCGACATCGGCGCGAAGCTCGACATCCAGCGGCGCGTGGCCCAGCTCGCGGGCGAGGGCGTGGCCGTCGTCTTCATCTCCTCGCAGCTCGAAGAGGTGGTGCGCCTGAGCGACCGGATCGTGGTCCTCAAGGACCGCGAGAAGATCGGGGAGCTGAGCAACGGCCCCGGCGTCACCGTCGACACGATCGTGGAGATGATCGCGGCGGACCTCGACGGCGATCTGGACGGCGAGCCGGAGGAATAGAGGAATCGATGGGTCACGATTGTGACACGACTCTTGTGCTCCCGATTTTGTTCCCGGTAACATAAATCGCGCGGCGCAACCCCTGCGTCACTGCAACGGCAGCGGATCCCCGGATCCGGTCCGCCGGACCCCTCAGCGTCCGGCATCTCAAGGAGGAGAACATGTCTGCAAAGCAGCGCATCGTCCAGGTGCTCGGAGCGGCGACCGCCGGCGCCCTCGCGCTCGGCCTCACCGCCTGCGGCGGCGGGGACGGGGGCGACGACGACGGCCTGACCACCGTGGGCTTCGTCGCGGTCGGCCCGGAAGGCGCCTGGCGCGAGGCCAACGAGACCAACATCCAGGAGACGTTCACCGAGGACGCGGGCTACGAGCTCAAGTACGCCCCGGCCACCAACCTGGACCAGAAGTCGCAGATCGACGCGTTCACGTCGTTCGTCGACGAAGGCGTGGACGTCATCCTGCTGTCGGCCACCGAGGCCACCGGCTGGGAGGACTCGCTCAAGCGCGCGCAGGAGGCGGAGATCCCGGTGATCCTCCTCGACCGCGGCATCGAGCCCGACGACACCGACCTCTACGTCACCCGCATCGCCCCCGACAACATCGCGGTCTCCACGGCCGTCGCCGACTGGGCCGTCTCCGCGTTCCCCGACGGCGCCAACTACTTCGTGCTCGAAGGCCCCGCGGGCGTCTCGGTCGTGAACGAGCGCAACGAGGGCTTCGACGCCGTCGCGGGCGGCCAGGCGAACCTCGTCAAGGTCGGCGCGCAGACCGCGAACTGGTCCACTGAAGAGGCCAAGAGCGTCGTCGAGACCGTCCTGAAGTCCAACGACAACGACGTGCAGTTCATCTTCGCGCAGAACGACGAGATGGGCCTCGGCGCCGTGCAGGCCGTCCAGGAGGCGGGCCTCACCCCCGGCACCGACGTCAAGATCGCCACGATCGACGGCACCAAGAACGCCCTCGAATCCCTCGCGGCCGGCGAACTGAGCTTCGTCGCCGAGTACAACCCGCTGTTCGGCGAGACCGCCCTCGAAGTGGTCGAGCAGGTCCTGAACGGCGACGACGTCGAGTCGAGCATCGTCGTGCCCAGCGCGACCTTCGACTCGCCCGAGGCGGCCGAGGCCGCGCTCCCCGACCGCAAGTTCTAGTCCCAGGAGCAGCAGTCAAGATCGGTGCGGGGCCCTCCGGGGCCCCGCACCCCAGGCCACCCCGCGGCGCCGCCGCGGCGACAGGATGTGGAGCAGGCGATGCCAGAATCGCTTCCGATCGTCGAGATGGTCGGCATCTCGATCGCGTTCCCGGGCGTGAAGGCGCTCGACGAGGTCGGGCTGCGGCTCTACCCCGGCGAGGTCCACGCGCTCATGGGCGAGAACGGGGCCGGGAAGTCGACGCTCATCAAGGCGCTCACCGGCGTCTACAAGATCGACGAGGGCGAGATCCGCATCGCGGGCGAGCCGCGGCGCCTCGGCGGCACCGCCGACGCGCAGAGCGCGGGCATCTCCACGGTCTACCAGGAGGTCAACCTCTGCGCGAACCTCACCATCGGCGAGAACGTCATGCTCGGCCACGAGGTGCGCGGCCCCGCGGGGATCAACTGGCGGGCCACCAACAAGGCCGCCGCGAAGACCCTCGCGAAGCTCGGGCTCGGCCACCTCAACCCCAAGCAGTCGCTCGCCGCGCTGCCGCTCGCGCTCCAGCAGCTCGTCGCGATCAGCCGCTCGATGGTGCTGCAGTGCAAGGTCCTCATCCTCGACGAGCCGACCTCCAGCCTCGACGCCAACGAGGTCGAGCAGCTGTTCGCCGTCGTGCGCAACCTCCGCGACCAGGGCGTCGCCATCCTCTTCGTGTCGCACTTCCTCGACCAGGTCTACGCGATCTCGGACCGCCTCACGGTCCTGCGCAACGGCCGCTTCGAAGGCGAGTACCGCACGGAGGAACTCGACCGGGCGCAGCTCATCGCGAAGATGATCGGCCGCGACCTCGCGACGCTCAAGTCCCTCGACGCGAAGGAGTCCCGCCGCGTCCGCGGCGACGAGGCCCCGCTCTACGCCGCCAAGGGCATCGGCCGCAAGGGCGCCATCGACCCGGTCGACGTCGAGCTCCACCGCGGCGAGGTCGTCGGCCTCGCGGGCCTCCTCGGCTCCGGGCGCACCGAGCTCGCCCGCCTCATCTACGGCGCCGACAGGCCCGACACCGGCGACGTCGCCGTCGACGGCGAGAAGGCCGAGATCACCACGCCCGCGAAGGCGCTCGCGAAGCACATCGCGTTCTCCAGCGAGAACCGCCGCGACGAGGGCATCGTGCGCGACCTCTCCGTGCGCGAGAACCTCGTCCTCGCCGTCCAGGCCCGCCGCGGCTGGGCCCGCCCGCTCACCCGCCGCGAGCAGGACGCCGTCGTCGCCAAGTACATGGACGCCCTCGGCGTCCGCCCCGCCGACCCCGAGCGGCCCGTGCGCCTGCTCTCCGGCGGCAACCAGCAGAAGGTCCTCCTCGGCCGCTGGCTCGCCACGGAACCCGACCTCCTCATCCTCGACGAGCCCACGCGCGGCATCGACGTCGGCGCGAAGGCCGAGATCCAGGAGTACGTCGCCGACCTCGCCGACGAGGGCCTCGCCGTCCTGTTCATCTCCTCCGAGATCGAGGAGGTCGTCAGGCAGAGCGACCGCATCATCGTCCTCAAGGACCACCGCAAGATCGCCGAACTCGAAGGCGGACCCGGCGTGTCCGCCGATTCCATCGTCACCGTCATCGCCGAGGACGGCCTCGGCGACCCGAATGCGGACGCCGCCGTCCGCGAGGAGGCCACCACATGAGCGCGCACGCGCACGGCCCGGCCGAGGCACTCAAGGCCCTCGTCCGGCGCCAGTACTTCTGGGGCATCGTGGCCATCGCGCTGCTGCTCCTCGTCAACCTCGTCAAGGACCCCGGCTACCTCGCCGTGTCCATCGGCTCCTCGGGCAACCTCGTCGGCAACGTCATCGACATCCTCCGCGCCGCCGCGCCCGTCATCCTCATCGCCGTCGGCATGTGCCTCGTCGTCGCCACCGGCGGCATCGACCTCTCCGTCGGCTCGGTCATGGTCGTCGCCGGCGCCGTCTCCATGGAGTTCCTCTCCGGCGCGCCCGACACGCCCGGCTCCGGCCTCGCCGCCCTCGGCCTCGTCGTCGTCGTGAGCGCCGCCCTCGGCGCCGTCAACGGCGTCCTCGTCTCCGTCGTCGGCCTCCAGCCGTTCATCTCGACGCTCGTCATCATGCTCGCCGGACGCGGCCTCGCCAAGGTCATCACCGGCGGCCAGAACACCGCCGCCACCAACGAGACGTTCCGGTGGATCGCCAACGGCTACGTCCTCGGCCTGCCCGTCGTGTTCCTCCTCGCCCTGCTCCTCGCCGTCGCCATGGGACTCCTGGTGCGCCGCAGCGCCCTCGGCCTCATGCTCGAAGCGATCGGCATGGACCCCAAGGCCGCCCGCCTCGCGGGCGTCAACCGCCGCGCGCTCCTGTTCACCGTCTACATCCTCGGCGGCGTCCTCGCCGGCTTCGCGGGCGTGTTCGCCACGGCCAGCGTCATGACCGTCGACGTCTCCCGCACCGGCTACCAGCTCGAACTCGACGCGATCCTCGCCGTCGTCATCGGCGGCACCTCCCTCGCGGGCGGCAAGTTCAACATCACCGGGGCCGTCGTCGGCGCGATCCTCATCGCCACCCTCGACAAGACCGTCGTCTTCCTCGGCGTCTCCTCGTCCGCCACGCCCGCCTTCAAAGCCGTCGTCATCGTCGTGCTCTGCCTCCTCCAGTCGGAGCGGGTGCGGCGCGCGTTCCGCCAGCGCCGCGCGGCCGCCGCCCGCACGCCCGAGCGAGAGGCCCTCGCCGCATGAGCACCCTGACCCAGGCCCCCGCGGAGCCCACCGGCGTCCGCGCGCTCGCCAAGCGCCTGTCCCTGCACCTCGACACGCTGCCCACCGCGGCCGCCGTCGTCATCTTCATCGGCATGATCGTCTACGGCGAGGCCGCGTACGGGCGGATCGTCCAGTTCAACACCCTGTCGAACCTGCTCATCAACAACGCCCACCTCATCATCCTCACCGTCGGGCTCACCTTCGTGATCCTCACCGGCGGCATCGACCTCTCCGTCGGCGCGGTCATCGCCTTCAGCAGCGTCGCGGGCGTCATGCTCATGAACGCGGGCTGGAACCCCTGGATCGCCATGCTCGTCATGGTCCTCATCGGCACCGCCTTCGGCGCGGCCTCCGGCATCCTCATCCAGTACTTCCACGTCCAGCCGTTCATCGCCACCCTCGCGATGATGTTCCTGGGCCGCGGCCTCGCCTCGATCCTCAGCACCGTCCCCGAACGCCTCGCCGACGACTCGCCCGTGCGCGAACTCGGCACCCAGATCAAGGTCTACGACGGCCCCAAGGTCAACGACATCGCCATCACCCCCGGCGTCATCATCGCCGCCGTCGTCGTCCTCGCCGCGTTCTTCGTCCTCCACCGCACCCGCACCGGCCGGACCGTCTACGCCATCGGCGGCTCCGAGCAGTCCGCGCAGCTCATGGGCCTCCCCGTGGCCGCCACCAAGATGTGGGTCTACATCATCAGCGGCACCCTCGCCGGGCTCGCCGCCGTCGTCTACACCGCCCGACTCGGCAGCGCCCAGAACATCACCGGCATCGGCTGGGAGCTCGACGCCATCGCCGCGGCCGTCATCGGCGGCACCCTGCTCACCGGCGGCGCCGGGTTCGTCCTCGGCTCGGTCGTCGGCGCGCTCGTCCTCGGCCTCATGAACGTCCTCATCACCCGCGACGGCAGCATCCCGCCCGAAGCGACCACCATCATCACGGGGGGCATCCTCCTCGTCTTCGTCCTCCTCCAGCGCGCCGTCCTCGCCAGACGACGCGAATAGGCGCCGCAGGCGCCCCGCGCACCGGATTCGCGAGGCGCCTGCGGCGACCACCCCTCCTCTCCTTCCCATCGCACCGCCCATCTCAACGACGAGAGGCAGCCCCTTGCACCCGCGATTCGCTTCCGCCTGCGCCACCGCCGCGCTGGCCCTGGGCCTGGCCGTCACGGCCGCCCCGGCCAGCGCCGCCGACGAGGCGCTCCTGCTCCACTACTCCTTCGACGCCGCGCCCGCCGACGGCGTCACCGTCGCCGACGAGTCGGGCAACGGCAACGACGGCCTGGTCCGCGGGACCGGCGCGGTCTTCACCGGCGGCGTCCTCTCGCTCCCCGGCGGCTCGGCCTCCAGTTCCGCCGCGTACGTGGAGATCCCGACCGCCGACCTCGTCGGCCGCCAGGACCTCACGATCTCCGCGTGGGTCGCCGACCGCTCCGGCGCCGCCAATGTCGCGGCCGCCTTCATCGGCGCCCCCGTCGCGTCGGGCGCGTCCTTCTCGGACGGCTACTGGCTCCTCAACCCCGCCAACCCGAGCGGCTACGTCAAGTCCGTCGTCACGAACAGCGTGAACGCCTCCGCGCCGTGGAGCACCGAGATCGGCGCCGGCGCAACGGGAACGCCGACCGCGGGCGTGCGGACCCCGGCCGGGGCCGCGCTGTACACCACCGTCATCGACGGCACGGACGGCACGCTCACGCTGTACGTCAACGGCGTGAAGACCGCCGAGCACGCGATCGCCCGCGACGTCGCCGACTTCGGCGCGAACCTCGTCGCCTACCTCGGCCGGTCCACCTACCGCGACGCGTACTTCGCGGGCGACTTCGACGACCTCGCCGTCTACGGCTCGGCCCTCGACGCCGACGCGGCGCAGGCGCTCTACAGCGAAGGCGCCCTCGACCGCGCCGTCGCCTCGGTCTCGTTGCAGGCCAGCGCCACCGAGGATTTCGCGCTGCCCACTTCTTCTTACGGTGCGACGATCGATTGGGCCTCCGACGGCGACGCGATCGCGGTCGACGGCGGCACGGCGGTCGTGACGCGGCCCGCTCCCGGTTCCGGCGACGCGACGGTGACCCTGACGGCGACCTTCACCGCCGCAGGCCAGACCCGCACCCGCACGTACACCGTGAGCGTCCCCGAGGACCTGACCGACACCGAGAAGGCCGACGCCGACCTGGCGGCCATCGCGATCCCGTCCGCCGACGACGTGCGCACCAACGTGTCCGTGCCGACCGCGGGCGCCAACGGCGCGGTGATCGAGTGGACCGTCCCTTCCGGTGCGCCCGTGGCGCTCCGCGACGGCGCGGCCGACGGCACGCGGACCCTCGTGGTCGACCGCCCCGCCGCGGGAGAGGACCCGGTGCCGGTGGCGGTCACCGCGACCGCCCGCATCGGCGACGCCGTCCGCACCCGCGACTTCACGCTCACCCTCCAGCCGCTGCCCGCCGCGGGAGCCGAGGAGGAGGCGTACGTCTGGGCGTTCTTCACCGGTGAAGGCGCCGGCGCCGAAC
Source organism: Glycomyces artemisiae (assembly GCF_003002955.1). Lineage (GTDB taxonomy): Bacteria > Actinomycetota > Actinomycetes > Mycobacteriales > Micromonosporaceae > Glycomyces > Glycomyces artemisiae. The sequence continues at coordinate 389,879 of NZ_PVTJ01000003.1, read as the reverse complement.
GCGTCAGCCTCGCGGCCTCGCGCGGCAACGACGCCCTGAGCTGGAACACCCTCAACGACGGCGAACCGCTGTTCACCTCGACCCAGGGGACGCAGGGCCTGCGCGACCCGTTCATCATCCGCTCCGCGGAAGGCGACCGGTTCTACATGCTCGCCACCGACCTCAAAGTGGACGGCCTCGCGGGCGGCTTCGACACCGCGCAGCGCAGCGGGTCGCTGTACATCGAGGTGTGGGAGTCGAACGACCTTGTCAACTGGTCCGAGCAGCGCCACGTCAAGGTCTCCAGCGACTACGCGGGCAACACCTGGGCGCCCGAGGCGTACTGGGACGAGGAGCTCGACACGTACGTCGTCTACTGGGCCTCGAACCTCTACGACACCACCGACCCCGCGGACCGCACGGCCGTCACCTACAACCGCATGATGTACGCGACGACCGACGACTTCACCACCTTCTCCGAGCCGCAGCCGTGGGTCGACGTCAAGCGCGGCACCGGCCGCGGCACCATCGACGCCACGATCGCGCAGGTGGACGACACGTACTACCGGTTCATCAAGGACGAGGCCTCGATGACCATCCGCCAGGAGCGCTCGGACGACCTGCTCGACACCGTGACCGGTTCGCTGCCGGGCACGACGGGCGCCGCCGACGAGTGGACGCTCGTGAAGGACCAGGTCGCCGCCGGCCTGCCCAACGGCGAGCCGGGCGGCACGTTCACGCAGGGCGAGGGCCCGAGCGTCTTCCCCGCCAACGAAGGCGACGTCAACGGATACGACTGGTACCTCTTCATCGACCAGCCCTCGTACCACGCCGGACCGAACTACTACATCCCGTTCGCCACCGACGACATCGCCGACGGCGACGCGTGGGAGCCCGTGGGCTCGACCCTGCGCGACCGGCTGCCGGAGAACGCCGACGGCGGCAAGCCCCGCCACGGCACGGTCATCCCGGTGACCCGCGCCGAATATGAAGCGGTGCTCGCGGCCTTCGCGCCCGGTCTCGCCGTCACCGGGGCCGCGCCGATCAACGTGACCACGACCGCGGGCACGGCCCCGGTCCTGCCCGGCGCGCACCTCACCAAGGCCGACGGGTCCGTGCAGGACGTGGCGGTCGACTGGGACGCGATCGACCCCGCCCAGTACGCGCAGCCCGGCACGTTCACCGTGGCCGGTACGGCGCAGGACGGCTCGCGCGCGCCCGTCACGGCCCAGGTCACCGTGACCGCGCCGCTCACGCTCGCCGCCTCCGTGCGGTGCGCCGGAGGCAAGGCCGTCGTGGTCGTCACCGCCACGAACACCGGAGACACCACTGTGGACGTGGTGCTCTCCTCCGGCTTCGGCGCCAAGACCCTGACCGGTCTGGCCCCCGGAACCGCCGCGTCGGCCGCGTTCACCACGCGGCAGGCCGCCGTCACCGCCGGAGCCGTCACCGCGACCGCGGGCGGCGCCGCCATCGAAACCGCTTATCCCGCAACGACCTGCGGCTGAGCCCCGCGGCCCGGCCCCCGGCCGGGTCGCGCACGCTCGCCCGGTCCCTTTGACACCGTTAGTATCTGATACCGGTAACAATGATGTTGCCGCTTCCCTCGAAGGAGAGCGCATGGTCGCCTCAACCCGCGCGAGCCGGTTCACGCTCCGCTCCCTCGCCGCCGCAACGGCACTCGGCATAGCCGTCTCAGGGGCCACCGCGGCCCAAGCCGCGCCGGACGACCACCTCGTCGCCCACTACGCGCTCGACGAGACCAGCGGCACGGTCGCCGCCGACAGCTCCGGGAACGGCCACGACGCCGTCATCGCGGGCGGCGCGACCCTCACCGGCGGCGAAGGCTTCCGCCTCGACGGCGCCGACGACCACGTCAAGCTCCCGAACGACCTCCTCGCCGGGCTCACCTCCATCACCGTGAGCACCGAGGTCCTCGTCCGGGCCGAGCAGGGCACGCCGTACTTCATCTACGGCCTCGGCAACCCCGCGTCCTCCAGCTCCGGCACCGGCTACCTGTTCTCCACCGGCAACGCCTACCGCACCGCCATCACGACCGGCAACTGGTCGGGGGAGCAGAACACCACGAGCGGCGCGAACCTCGCACGCGGCGTGTGGAAGACGATCACCTACACCCTCGACGACGCCACCGACACCGCCACGGTCTACCTCGACGGCGTCCAGGCCGCCCGGAACACCGCCGTGACGATCACGCCCGCGCAGATCGGCGGCGGCACCACCACCGCGAACTACATCGGACGCTCGAACTACTCGGCCGACAAGTACCTCGCGGGCAGCGTGCGCGACTTCCGCATCTACGACACGGCGCTCACCGCCGCCGAGGTCGCGGCGCTCCAGCCCTCCGACGAGACCCGCACGCAGCGCGACCTCGCCGCGCTCGACCTCGGCGACCTCGCGAACGTCACCGCCGACCTGGCCCTCCCGACCGCGGCCCCCAACGGCTCCGCGATCACCTGGGCCTCCAGCGACGAGGCCGTCATCTCCAATACCGGCCGAGTGGCGCGACCCGCAAGCGGCGCAGCCGAAGTGACGCTCACCGCCACCGCCGTCAAGGGCTCGGCCACCGCGACCCGCGAGTTCACCGCCACCGTCCCCGCCACCGGCGAGGCCGACTACCAGGCCGACCTCGACGCGATCACCATCCCCAACGGGGACGACATCCGCGGCAACATCGACCTCCCGCAGACCGGCGCCGTCACCGGCGGCACCATCGCCTGGACCGCGTCCCCCGAAGGCGTCGTCTCCACCGTCGCCGACGGCGACATCGCGCCCGGCGTCGTCACCCGCGGCGCCGCCGACCAGGACGTGGTCCTCACCGCGAGCGCCGGCGGCCTGACCCGCGAGTTCCCCCTCACCGTGCGCGCCGCGCACGAGCAGTCCGAGTACGAGGGCTACGCCTTCGCGTACTTCACCGGCAACACCGTCGCGGGCGAGAACATCCACTTCGCCGCGAGCGACGGCAACAACGCCCTCGCCTGGAACGAGCTGAACGGCGGCCTCCCCGTCCTGTCCTCGCAGTACGGCGAGCAGGGCCTGCGCGACCCGTTCATCATCCGCTCGCCCGAGGGCGACACGTTCTACCTCATCGCCACCGACCTCTCCATCGGCTCCGGCACCTCCTGGGACACCTCTCAGCGCCAGGGCAGCCGGTACCTCGAAGTGTGGGAGTCGCACGACCTCGTGAACTGGTCGGCGCAGCGCCACGTCCTCGTCTCGCCCGAGACCGCGGGCAACACCTGGGCCCCCGAGGCCTACTACGACTCGGGCCTCGGCGCGTACGTGGTGTTCTGGGCCTCGAAACTGTACGAAGAGGACGACCCGGCCCACACCGGGAACACCTACAACCGCATGATGTACGCGACGACCCGCGACTTCACCACGTTCAGCGAGCCGCGGATCTGGCAGGACGGCATGTCCCGCATCGACTCCACCGTCACCCTCGACGACGGCGTCTACTACCGCTTCACCAAGGACGAGGGCGCCGGGACCACCGGCTGCTCCGACATCATCCAGGAGTCCTCGACCTCGCTGCGCGCCCCGCTCGACGAGTGGACGATGATCGACTCGTGCATCGGCCGCGACGCCGGGACGAGCGCGGTCGAAGGGCCCTCGATCTTCCAGGCCAACCCGGGCGACGTCAACGGCGGCGGCAAGCACTACCTCTTCGTCGACGAGTACGGCGGCCGCGGCTACATCCCGCTGACCACCGACGACATCGCCACCGGCGGCTGGACCGTCGCGGAGGACTACGACCTCCCCGCCAGCCCGCGCCACGGCACCGTCATCCCCGTGACCGCCGACGAACTCGCGGGCCTCTACGAGGGCCGCGCCCCGATCTCCTCCAACGAGGACGGCCAGGTCGTGGACTACGACTTCACGGGCGGCTCGGGCACGACCCTCACCGACGCCTCCGGCAACGGCCGCGACGCGACGATCAACGGCGCCACCTGGAACGACGGCGCGCTGTCCTTCGACGGCACCGACGACTACGTGGACCTGCCCGACGACCTCATGGCCGGGCTCACCGACATCTCCGTCGATGCCGACGTGTGGGTCGACACCGCCCAGTCCGGCAACTACTTCATCTGGGGCCTCGGCAACACCGACGCGGCGGGCAGCGGGCGCGGCTACCTCTTCACCACCGGCAACGGCTCGTACCGCACCAGCATCACCACCAGCACGTACACGAACGAGCAGACCGCCAGCTCCGGCTCGGCCCTGCCGCGCGGCCGCTGGGCCCACCTCACCTACACGCTCGAAGGCGACACGGCCCGCCTCTACCTCGACGGCGTCCTCGTCTCCACCAAGATCGACGTCACCGTCGACCCCGGCGACATCTCCGGCGGCGAGACCTGGGCCAACTACCTCGGCCGCTCGCTCTACGAGCAGGACGGCCGCTTCAAGGGCAGGTTCCGGTCCTTCGCGATCTACGACCGCGCCCTGAGCCCGGGCGAGGTCCTCGACCGGGCGGGCGCCACGGGCGCCGTCACCGACGTGTCCCTCACCGACCCCGCCGCGCTCGCGACGACCCCGCTCATCGACATGGACGCGCACACCGTCGTCCTCCCGGTCGTCCCGGGCACCGACGTCGCCTCCCTCGCGCCGACCTTCACGACCGCCACGGGCGCAACGGCATCGCCCGCCTCCGGCACCGTCGTGGACCTCACCGAGCCCGTGCAGTACACGGTCACGTCGGGCGGCGAATCCACGGTGTGGACCTTCTCCGCCCAGATCGTGAACAGCCCGGTTCTGCCCGGCCTCTACGCGGACCCGAACATCGCCGTCTTCGGCGACACCTACTACCTCTACGCGACCACCGACGGCTACTCCGGCTGGGGCGGCAAGGACTTCTACGTGTGGTCCTCGAAGGACCTCGTCGACTGGACCCGCTCCGAGGAGCCGATCCTCACCCTCGACGGCGCGAACGGCGACGTCCCCTGGGCCAGCGGCAACGCGTGGGCGCCGACGATCATCGAGCGCGGCGGGAAGTACTACTTCTACTTCAGCGGCCACAACACCGCCTTGAACCGCAAGACCATCGGCGTCGCGGTCGCCGACAGCCCCGAGGGCCCGTTCACCGCCCAGCCGAACGCGATGATCCTCAACAACGAGGCCGTCACCTCCGGCCAGGCCATCGACCCCGCGGCGTTCCACGACCCCGTCACCGGGAAGTACTACCTCGCGTGGGGCAACGGCGGCCCGACGAACGGCCCGGTCATCGCCGAGCTGAACGACGACATGACGTCGATCAGACCCGGCTCCTACAAGCGGATCTCGGGCCTGACCGACTTCCGCGAGGGCATCTTCCTCAACTACCGCGAGGGCCTGTACCACCTCACGTACTCCATCGACGACACCGGCTCGGAGAACTACCGCGTCGGCTACGCGACGGCGACGAGCCTCGACGGGCCCTGGACCTACCGCGGCGTGATCCTCCAGAAGGACCCCTCGCTCGGCATCCGCGCCACCGGCCACAGCTCGATCATCAGCGTGCCCGGCACGGACGACTGGTACATCGCCTACCACCGGTTCGCGCTCTCCGGCGGCGACGGCACCCACCGCGAGACCACGATCGACGCGCTCGACATCGGCGAGGACGGCCTGTTCCAGACCGTCGAGCCGACGCTCACCAGCGTCGCGCCGCAACCCGTCGGCCCCGAGATCTCGGTCGTCCTCGGATCGCGCTGCGTCGCGGGCAAAGTCGTGCTGACCGTGCAAGTGAGCAACGACAGTGACCGCACCGTGGGCCTCCGCGTCTCGACCTCCTACGGCGACAAGACGTTCCGGGCCCTCGGCTCCGGCGGCGTCCTGTCGAGCGCGTTCACGACCCGCGCGGCAGCGGTCGCCGCTGGCACGGTGACCGTGACCGCCACCGACACAAACGGCACCGCCTTCACGCGGACGACCGCGTACGCCGCCGCGTCATGCGGCTGAATCCGGGGGGCGAACCGCGCCCCCCGGTCCGATCCTTGAAAGGACCCCTGATGAATCGTGGAATGTTGACATCCTCTCCGCCTTGAAGGAACGGAGATTCCCGGCTAGCGGCTCGCGGGTGCGAGTCGGGTACGGGTGGGTTCCTGCTTCTGTTTCTTGCGGGGATTGCCAGGTCTGCCGGACGAGTCCGGTCTTATGTCCTGTCCACAGGCGTTTACCGTCTCCGCCTGCCCGGCGGCGACCTGGTGTGCTCGTGCGAGGCGCTGGCCCTCGCGTTTGATATTGATCGCGGCGTTGCGGTCCCGGACGTGGAAAGCGCCGCACCCGCACGCCCATTCCCGTATTCCCAGGTCTGCAAGACCCTGCGGTCCGGTCAAGGACCCGCACGCCGAGCACAACCGCGTCGAAGGGAACCACCGGTCGACCTTCACGAAGGTGCGGCCGGTCCGGGCCGCTTGCGCTTCAAGCAGGACCAGGAACCGGCCCAGCGCGGCATCCTGGACCGACTTCGCGCCCCGACCCCGGGACAGGCCCCGCACGTTCAAGTCTTCGACGTAGAGGGCTTGGCTCTCGCCCACGAGTGTCTTGACCTGCTTGTGCAGCCAGTCGTCCCTGCGATTGCGGACCTGCTCATGTACCTTGGCGACCTTGACGCGGGCTTGGGCCCGGTTCGCCGAGCCCCGCTCCTTGCGCGACAGGGCCCGCTGCGCCTTCTTCAGCTTCCTTTCCATCCTGCGGAAAAACTTCGGGTTCTCGATCACGCGGCCGCTGGACAGGACCGCGAAGTCCTTCAAACCCAGGTCGATCCCGCACTCCGCCTCCGGGTCCGCGATCGGCTCCAGGCGTTCGGCATCGTCGTTGACCGCGACGACGAACGACGCGAAATACTTCCCCGTCGCCGTCTTGACGATCGTCACCGAACTCGGTTCGGACGGCAGGTCTCTGGACCAGGCGACTTTGAGGTCCCCGATCTTCGCCACATACAAGCGCCCGTTCGCCCGCAGTGCGAACCCGTTGCGGGTATACCGGGCTGCTTGCCGCTGCGAGCGGCGCTTGAACCGGGGCGGACCGACCCCGGCCCTGGCACGCTTCCCTTTGACCGAGTCGAAGAAGTTCCGGTAGGCGGCATGGCAGTCCCGCAGCGCCTGCTGCAACGGCACCGTCGACACTTCGGCCAGCCAGGCTCGCTCCGGGGTACGCTTCGCCTCGGTGATCAGTCGCTTGTCGAGTACCGCGGTCGACGGGTACGGCAGGCCTTGGGAATGCGCCTTCCTTCGGGCCGCGACCGCGTCATTGAACACCGTCCGTACACACCCGAACGTCCGCGTGAGCGCGGAGCGCTGCGGCGCGGTCGGGTAGACCCGGTAGGTATAGCGAAGATGCACCACGAAAGCGTATCGACCGGGTACGACATCCATCCCCCCAGCGCGCAGTCCCGCACAGCGGGACTGCGGGCGAGCAATCGCCCTAGATTCCTCCCCGGCGTAAACACCGGGACCTCCTCCGGGAAAACCGAATGAAGAGCTCGTCGTCAGCGCCCGCCACCTGGTGACCGGCGCCGAGGGCCGCCGGTCAGGAGACCGCGTTCCCCGGCCCCTCCGAGCCGGATTCTGGGCCGTGCCGTGCCGTGGCCCCAGCTCATCGCGCTGGCGGGCATCGGCCTGCTGATCGGGTCGAGCCTGTGGGGCCGCCGCCGCTCCAAGGCCCGCCTCGAACACCTCCTCGAAGAGGCCCGCGAGGAAGGCCGCCGCGAGGCGGCCGAACCGGTCTAGGTCCCGTCCGAGACCGCGGGCAGGATCGTTCCGGCGACCGCTCCGAAGCCGATCCGGGCGCCGTCCGGGCCGGGGGCGGTCGCGCTGATGACGACCTCGTCGCCGTCGAGGAGGAACGTGCGCTCCTCGCCCTTCACGGTCACCGGTTCCGCGCCGCCCCAGGTGAGTTCGATGAACGCGCCCCGCTGGTGCTTCGCGGGGCCTGAAATGGTGCCGGAGGCGAAGAGGTCGCCGGTGCGGGTAGAGGCCCCGTTGACGGTCAGGTGGGCGAGCATCTGGGCGGGGGACCAGTACATCTCGCGGTAGGGCGGGCGCGAGACGCGCTCGCCGTTCCATTCGACGTCGAAGTCGACGTCGAGGCCCCAGTCCTCGCCGCCGCGCAGGTACGGCAGCGGGGCGGGGATCTGGCCGGGGAGCGGCACGCGGGCGTGCTCCAGGGCCGCAAGGGGAACGACCCACGGGGACACCGAGGTCGCGAAGCTCTTGCCGAGGAACGGGCCCAGCGGCACGTACTCCCAGGCTTGCAGATCGCGGGCGGACCAGTCGTTGACCAGGACCGCGCCGAAGACGTGCTCGGCGAAGTCGTCGACGTCGATCCGCCGCCCCAGCGCCGATCCGGTGCCGACCACGAACCCGAGTTCGGCCTCGATGTCGAGCCTGCGGCTCGGCCCGAACGTCGGCACTGCCTCGTCAGGGGCTTTGCGCTGCCCGCAGGGGCGCACGACGCCGGTGCCGGAGACGACCACCGTGCCCGCGCGCCCGTGGTACCCGACCGGGAGGTGCCTCCAGTTGGGCATCAAGGGCTCCTGGCCGGGCCGGAACAGGCGGCCGAGGTTCGCGGCGTGGTGCTCGGAGGCGTAGAAGTCCACGTAGTCGCCGACCTCGAACGGCAGGTGCATCCGGACCTCGCGCAGCGGGTGCAGCGCCTGCTTCGGCACCTGGCCCTCGACGGCGGCGCGGAGGCGCACGCGCGCCTCGGCCCAGCGCCGGGGCCCCTGCGCCATGAACGGGTTCAGCGTGGGGGCCGCGAACACCGGGTCGTCCAGCAGGAGCGACAGGTCGGCGACGGTGTCGCCGACGCGCACCCCGACCCGCCGCGTCCCCTCCTTTGTGGAGAACACGCCGTAGGGCAGGTTGTCGGGCCCGAACGGCGAGCCGTCCGGGATCGCGATGCGGCTCATGCAATTCCCTCATGGTGGTGGTCGGGGACGCCGACCAGGCCGAGTCCGATCAGCTCGTCGAGCGGTTCGGTGATGCTGCACGTGCCGAACGACGTGAACGCCGCCCGCGCCTCCCGCACCCGCGCCTCGGTCAGGTCGGCCACGTGGTCCGCGACGGCGTCGTCGTCGCGTTCGGCGAGCAGCGCACGAGCTTCGGTCTCCGTGCCGCCGTGCAGGAGCGCGTCGGCGGCGAGGAGCAGATTGAGGAAGCCGTGCTGCTCGAAACCGTGGGCGGCGTCGGTGTTGCGCACCGCGTGGTGGAGTCCCGCGGTGGCCTTGAACGGCAGCCCGGCCGCGACCGCCGCCGCGATGCCCTCGGCGAGTTCGGCCTCGCCGGGGTACAGCTCGGCGCGGACGCCGCCGGTGCGGAACTTCGCCTTGTACCCCTTGGGGATCGCCGCGATGAGCGGCAGTCGCCGCCCGTCGCGCGGCACCTCCACGCACACCTCCAGGTCGGGGGCGTCCTCCAGTGCCGCGTCGAGGTCCGCCAGGAACGCCTCCGGAGCCGCGCCCTCGGGCACGGCGACCTCCACCGACCGGACCTCGGCCGGCAGCAGCGCCGCGTTCCCCAGGGCCGCGGGGATGCCCGCGGGGCCGTCCGGGAACGTCACCGCGAGCGGCAGGACCGGGTCCCCCGCCGGCAGCAGCGGCGCGAGCCGGGGGAGCGCCGCCGCCGGGAGCACCAGGGGCCCGACGAGACCGGCGTACCAGACGCGCCGCCGCGCGCCGTACGCGCGGACCGCGAGCGCCAGCGGCGCGTTCCCCGGCGGGAAGACCGCGGCGTCGTCGAAGAGGCCGACCGTGAACGCGGGGATCAACGCGGCCCCCGGCCCGCCCACGTCCACGCGTACCCCGGGTCCTCGCTGGCCGCGGCGCCCTCGCCGAGTTCGAGGGGCCGGAACGTGTCGACCATGACCGCCAGCTCGTCGAAGAACTCCGCGCCGAGCGACCGCTCCATCGCCCCCGGCTGCGGGCCGTGGCTGTGCCCGCCCGGGTGCAGGCTGACCGAGCCCTGCCCGATCCCCGAGCCCTTGCGCGCCTCGTAGTCCCCGCCGCAGTAGAACATCACCTCGTCGGAGTCCACGTTGGAGTGGTAGTACGGGACGGGGACGGCCAGCGGGTGGTAGTCCACCTTGCGCGGCACGAAGTTGCAGATCACGAAGTTCTGCCCCTCGAACACCTGGTGCGCGGGCGGCGGCTGGTGCACGCGGCCGGTGATCGGCTCGAAGTCCCCGATGTTGAACGTGTACGGGTACAGGCACCCGTCCCAGCCGACCGCGTCGAACGGGTGGGTCGCGTACACGTACCTGGTCCCGGTGATGCCGCGCGACCCGCGGTGCTTGACGAGCACCTCGACGTCCTCGCCCGCGACGGTGAACGGCTCGTCCGGTCCGTGGAGGTCGCGCTCGCAGAACGGGGCGTGCTCCAGCAGCTGCCCGTACCGCGACAGGTACCGCTTCGCGGGCGTGATGTGCGAGTTCGCCTCGATCGCGTACAGCCGCAGCGGCTCCGGCCCGGCCGGGACCCACCGGTGGGTCGTCGCGCGGGGGATGACGACGTAATCGCCCCGGCGCGCGCTCAGCACCCCGAACACCGTCTCCACGGCCGCAGCCCCCGACTCGACGTACACGCACTCGTCCCCGACCGCATTGCGGTACAAGGGCGACGCCTCACCGGCGACCACATAGGAGATCCGCACGTCCGCGTTGCCGAGCACGAGCCGGCGACCGGTGACCGCGTCGACGGCCTTCCAGTCCGGGTCCGTCAGGTCGTGCAGCTTGAAATGCCGCGGCTTGAGGGGCCGGTGCTCCTCGGTGGCCTGCCCGGGGACGTCCCACGGGGACGCGTCCACGATCGCCGAGGGGATCCCGGAGTGGTAGAGCAGCGAGGAGTCCGAGGAGAACCCCTCCTCGCCCATGAGCTCCTCGCGGTACAGGCCGCCGTCGGGCGTGCGGTGCTGGGTGTGCCGCTTCGGCGGCACGCTGCCGATGCTGCGGTAGTACGCCAAGTCGCCTCCTCCATCCGATGCCGCGCTAAGGACACCGCATCCGCCGGACATTGGCAAGAGTGCCGCCTCCGACTGGTAGATCCGTGCACTTCATGCCAGCGAAACCGCGAACCGACTGGACAATCCGACCACCCGAACGTCCCCCGCCGCGCCACCGCGAAGACCCGGCCCGTGTCGGCCCCCGTTGCTACGCTCCCGCCATGGGAGCACTCAGATACTCGATCAACGTCACTGTGGACGGCTGCTGCGACCACCGCGCCGGCCTCGCCGACGACGAGCTGCACCAATACTCGGCCGAGATCATCGACCGCGCCGACGCCCTCCTCTTCGGCCGCGTCGTCTACCAGATGATGGAGGAGGCGTGGCGGCTGCCGGAATCCGGCGACCTGCCCGACTGGATGACCCCGTCGCTGGCGGAGTTCGCGCGGACCATCGACGCCAAGCCCAAGCACGTCGTCTCCAGCACCCTCGACAACCCCGACTGGAACGCGCAGCTCGTGGAAGGCGATCTCGTCGAATCCGTGCGGCGCCTCAAGGACGAGTACGTGAACGGCCTCTACGTCGGCGGCGTGACCCTGCCGCTCGCGCTGGCCGACGCCGGGCTCATCGACGAGTACGAGTTCATCGTCCACCCGCGCATCGCGGGCCACGGGCCCACGCCGTTCAAGGGCCTCGCCGCCTACGTCGACCTGGCCCTGGTGGGCCGCCGGGAGTTCGCCTCGGGCGCGACCGCGCTGCGGTTCGAGCCGAAGCGCTAGCGGGTCAAGGGGCGCCGTGCGCCCCCGCGGTGCCCGCGACCAGCGCCGTGACCGCGCTCCGCAGCCGTTCGGCGTCCACCGACCCGGCGAGGACGAGCCGGTGGAGCACGCTCACCGCGGCCAGCGCCAGCGCCGCCGGATCGGCCGCCTCCGACAAGCGGCCCAGACCTTGTTCCGCCGCGAGGTATTCGGCGGCGGCGCGCTCGACCGCGTCGAAGCCCGAGCCGCCCGCGCCCAAGACGTCCTCGACCCGTGCCGTCAAATCGGGCCGCATCGCCAGCAGCCGCGCCAGGGCCGTGAGCCCCGGCCGCGGCATCGCGGCGAGCCCGTCGGCGAGGTTCGTTCCGACCTCGCCGGTGCCGACGCGCTCATGGAACGCGGGCGCCGCCGCGATCGTGAAGGACCGGTCGACCGCGTAGGCGGCCAGGAACCCGTCGAAGTCCGCGAAGTGCGTGTAGATCAGCCCGGTGGCGACCCCGGCCTCCGCCGTCACGGCCCGCCCGGAGAGCTTCGCCGCGCCCTCGCGCAGCACCACGGTGTCCGCGGCGGCGAACAGATGCTGCCTGAGCTGGGGTATCGCGATTCCTCGGGGCACGCGCTCCAGTGTATCGACGCTAGCCCCGGCCCGTGCGCAACCGGAATGAGCAGTCGTTCATACTGAGAATGAACACATGCTCATACTCGTGAGGAGACGCACATGGGAACCCCGGGACAGCGGCGCGCGCTGATCGTCGGCGCGGGCATCGCCGGACTGGCCGCCGCCCTCCGCCTGCACCGCGCCGGATGGCGCACGCTCGTGGTCGAGCGCGCCCCCGAGCGCCGCAGCGGCGGCTACATGATCAACCTGGTCGACGGCGGCTTCGACGCCGCCGAGCACCTCGGCCTCGTCCCCGCGCTCAAGGAGCGCGACCTGGGCCTGTTCACCTCGATCATCGTCGGCGCCGACGGCACCGCGAAGTTCGCCGTCCCCGAGGAGGTCGTGGCCGCCGCGGTCGGGCCCCGCGCCCTCACGGTCTTCCGCGGCGACCTCGAAACCGTGCTGTACCAAGCGGTCCGAGACACCGCCGAGTTCCGCTTCGGCACCACCGTCACCGAGATCGACCAGGACTCAGGCGGCGTCACCGCGGCCCTCTCCGACGGCCGCACCGAGCGCGCCGACCTCCTCGTCGGCGCCGACGGCCTCCACTCCGCCACCCGCGCGCTCGTCTTCGGACCCGAAGCCGACCACCTGGTCGACATGGGCCACATGGTCGGCGCCCTCCCGCTCGACGGGCCCCCGCTCGGCCTTGACGAAGGCACCGGCACCACGTTCATCGGCGTCGGCCGCACCGCCGCACTCATCAGCCTCGGCCCCGGCCGGTCCTCCGCGTTCTTCGCCTACCGCACCGACGACACCGCCGCGCAACTCGAACTCGGTGCGGCCCAAGCGCTCTCGGAAGCCTTCGGCGACCTCGGCGGCGGCGTCCCCGACGCCCTGCGGCGCCTGCGCGAGAATCCGGACCCCGCCTACTTCGACTCCGCGTCCCAGATCCGCATGGACGCCTGGAGCCGCGGCCGCGTCGTCCTCCTCGGCGACGCCGCCTGGTGCGTCACCCTCTTCGCCGGATACGGTGCGGCCCTGGCGATGAGCGGCGCCGACCGCCTCGGCGACGCCCTCGAACGGGAAGTCGACATCGCCACCGCACTGTCCTCATGGGAATCGAACCTGCGTCCCGAGGTCCGCAGGCGGCAGGCCCTCGCCCGCCGCGGCATGGTCCAGTTCGCGCCGCCCACCAAGGGCCACATCTGGATGAACGAGACGGCGATGCGCGCCATGCGCCTGGCCCCCGTCCGCAAGCTCATGGCGCGGGCGGCCCGCACCGCCAAGTAGCGGGAGGGTCAGTTCGCCTCGGCGTGCCGCTGCGACAGCTCCCAGAGGCGCTGGAGCAGGGCCTCGTCGAGCTCGGTGCTGGCGGGCTCGTTCGCGATGGCGGCGGTGGAGCCGTGGACCTCGGCGTGGAGCTGCTCCATGCGCCGGTCGAGGTGCTCGGCCGCCGCCGCGGCCTCGGAGAGCTCGTCGGCCAGGTGCGCGGGCACGTCGCCGTCGTACTTGTAGAAGATCTTGTGCTCCAGGCTCGCCCAGAAGTCCATCGCGATGGTGCGGATCTGGACCTCGACGGTGACGGGCACGGGCCCGGTGGAGAGGAACACGGGGATCTCGATGATCGCGTGGAGGCTCTTGTACCCGTTGGGCTTCGGCTGCGCGATGTAGTCCTTGACGGTGAGCACCCGCACGTCGTCCTGGGAGGTGAGCGCGTCGAGCACCCGGTAGGTGTCGGCGATGAAGCTGCAGGTGATGCGCACGCCCGCGATGTCGGTGATGTGCTCGCGGATCGAGTCGAGCGAGGGCGCGAGGCCGCGCCGGGCGACCTTGTCGAGGATGCTCTCGGGGGACTTGATGCGGGAGGTGATGTGCTCGATGGGGTTGTACCGGTGCAGGTAGAGGAACTCCTTGCGCAGGATGCCCACCTTGGTGAGCACTTCCTCCACGCCGAACTGGTACGCCATCATGAAGCGGGAGAAGTCCTCGCGCATCTGGCGGGCGTACGCGACCATGTGCGCGTCGGGCGCCATGCTCTCGTGTTCGCCGGTGTCGTACCCGCTTCGGATTGCATCCACGATTCGAGCGTATGCGCCCGTCACGGCCGCGGACAGCATCGACATCGTCATCTCGGTCACGACATGTGGCATCCGTCTCAAGCGGCGGGCGCTCGGCTCTCGGAGGAACAAGGCGCACGCCTACGCGATCAGGGCTCGCTTTTTCGCCTTGGCAACCGTATGCTCGCCGTGATCCGTTCAACCGAGCAACGACGCGGAGGCCGACGGCATGGAATCGCAACTTCGGAGCGCCGAGTGGTACGAGGGCACCGACCGGAACGCGTACATCCACCGGGCATGGATGCGCCGGGGCGTGCCCGACAGCGCGTTCCAGGGCCGCCCCCAGATCGCCATCGCGAACACCGCCTCCGAGCTGGTGCCCTGCAACGCCCACCTCGACGAGGTCGCGCAGTCCGTCAAGCACGGCGTCTACGAAGCGGGCGGCATCCCCCTGAACCTCCCGGTGACCGCGCCCGGCGAGACCCTCGTCAAGCCCACGGCCATGCTGTGGCGCAACATGACCGCGATGAACGCCGAGGAGATGCTCCGCGCCAACCCCGTCGACGGCGTCGTCCTCCTCGGCGGCTGCGACAAGACGATCCCCGCGCTCCTCATGGCCGCCGCCTCAGTGGACCTGCCCGCGGTCGTCGTCCCCGGCGGCCCGATGCTCACCGGGCACTTCCGGGGCGAGGCCCTCGGCTGCGGCACCGACGTGTGGCGCCTGTCCGAGGAAGTCCGCGCCGGGACCCTCAGCCAGGCCGACTTCCTCAAGTCCGAGTCGGCCACGATCCGCTCCAAGGGCCACTGCAACACCATGGGCACGGCCTCCACGATGGCGCTCGTCGCCGAGGCCCTCGGCATGACCGTCCCCGGCCTCGCCGGGACCCCCGCCCCCGACGCGCGCCTCCTCGAAGCCGCCCACGGCGCCGGGAAGCTCGCCGTCGACCTCATCGCCGCCGACCGCCGCCCCTCCACGTTCCTCACGAAGGCCAACTTCCACAACGCGATCGTCGCCCTCGCCGCCATCGGCGGCTCCACCAACGCGGTCGTCCACCTCCTCGCCATCGCCGGGCGCCTCGGCATCGACCTCACCGTCGACGACTTCGACCGCATCGGCGCCGACGTCCCGCTCCTGGTCAACCTCCGCCCGGCCGGGAAGTACCTCATGGACGACCTCCATCGCGCCGGCGGCTTCCTCGCCGTGCTTCGCGAAGTCCGCGACCTGCTCGACCCCGAGGCGCTCAGCATCACCGGCGAACCGCTCGTGTCCTACCTGGACGAGGCCCGGATCTGGGACGAGGACGTCATCTCGCCGCGTGAGCGACCGCTCCAGAAGGCCGCCGGGATCGCCGTGCTCCGCGGCAGCCTCGCCCCCGGCGGGGCCCTCGTCAAGCCGTCCGCGGCCTCCCCGCACCTGCTCCAGCACCGCGGCCGGGCCCTCGTGTTCGACTCGATCGAGGACTTCCGCGACCGCATCGACGACCCCGACCTGGACGTCGACGCCGACACCGTCCTCGTCCTGCGCGGCTGCGGTCCCAAGGGCTACCCCGGTATGCCGGAGGTCTCCAACCTGCCGCTGCCCAAGAAGCTGCTCGCCCAAGGGGTCCGGGACATGGTCCGCATCTGCGACGGGCGCATGAGCGGCACCGCCTACGGCACCGTCGTCCTCCACGTCACCCCCGAGGCCGCCGCCGGAGGGCCCCTCGCGCTGGTCCGCACGGGCGACACCGTGATCCTCGACGTCGCCGCCCGGCGCCTCGACCTCGACGTGCCCGCCGACGAACTCGCGGCCCGCGTCCCCAACACCGCCACCGTCGACGGCTACGCGAAGCCCGCGCGCGGCTGGGAGCGCCTGTACATCGACCACGTCACCCAGGCCGACACCGGCGCCGACCTCGACTTCCTCCAAGGATCCAGCGGCGCCGAAGTCCACCGCGAATCCCACTGAGGCCCTTGGCTAACCGGCCTCGCGCCGATACCGCATGAGCCTGCGCAGGCCCTCGGGATCGGCGCCGGCCGCGGGCGCGAGCGCGGCCTCGATCCGGGCCCGCGCCGCCTCGGCGTCCAAATGGGCCCCGATCGCGACCAGCTCGCCGCCCGGACCCGCCCGGTGCGCGGCGATGTCGATCTGACCGCCCACGACGTTCACGAGGACGCCGCGCGGCCGCGACCCCGTCGCCACCGGGAGCACGCCCTTCATGCGGTAGGCGCCCGGCGGCGGCTGCTCCAGCAGCTCCAGGAGCGCGGCCGGGCCGACCGGCCCGGCCGTCCGCACGGTCACCGACCGCGCGTGCGAGTGCCCCGCCTCGTGGCCGTGCGCCTCGCGCGCCAGAGCGGCAAGGGGGAGTTCGTCCTCGGGGTCGACCGCCGAGGCCGTGTCGTACACCAGCTCGGGATCGACACGGCCCCTTGAGGTCCGCACGATGTGGATGTCGGGGTTGACGGTGCGGATGCGCGCCTCGATCGCGCTCAGCGCGCCCTCGGCCTCGCCCTCCGGCAGCCGGTCGCACTTGTTGACCACCGCGAGCGTCGCGGCGGCGAACCGGGACGGCGGGTTCGTGTTGCGGTCCACCGTGTTGAAGTACTCGACGGCGTCGACCACGTCCACCACCCCGCCGGGCCGCACCCGCTTGACGCCGCTGAAGTAGACCATCTTCGCCAGCGCCCCGGGCTCGGCGATCCCGCTCGCCTCCACGATCACGACGTCCAGCCCGAACCGGGGATGCGTCAGCCGCTCCAGCGCCGCGTCGAGCGCGCCCAGGTCCTCGATGCAGCACAGGCAGCCCCCGGCGATCGAGACCGGCTCGTCGACCTGCCCGGTCACCAGCCCGGCGTCCACGTTCACCTCGCCGAAGTCGTTGACCACCACGCCGACCCGGGCACCCGGGCGGCACAGCAGATGGTTGAGCAGCGTCGTCTTGCCCGCGCCGAGATGGCCCGCGAGCACGACCACCGGCACGCGCCGGTCCGCGGTCCGCTCGGCCACGGGCCCGCCGATCACGTGAAATCACCCGAGTGGCCCTGCGCCCACTCCTCGAACGTTCGAGGTGGGCGGCCGGTCACTCGCTCGACGTCGGGGAACACCCCGGACTCGTCGAGCGTGCCGTCCACGTAGAACTCCCAGAACGCCCGCACGTACTTGTCGGGCATGGTCGCCTCCAGCTCCGCCCGGGTCTCCTCCAGCGTGAGGCCCTCGAAGCGGAGCGGCCGGCCGAGCACCTCGCCGAGGACCGCGATCTGCTCGGCCGGCACCATCGCCGTGGGACCGGAGAGCCGGTAGACCCGCCCGTCGTGCGCGTCGTCGGTGAGCGCGGCGACCGCGACAGCGGCGATGTCGGCCGGGTCGATGCAGGCGACGGGGACGTCGCCCCACGGCGCGCGGACCACGTCCCCTTCGCGGAGCTGCGGCAGCCAGCGCAGCGTGTTCGACATGAACCCGCTGGGCCGCAACGCGGTCCATTGAAGCCCCGACTCGCGGGCCGCGGCCTCGGACCGGATCATCATGGCCGTGACCGCGTTCTCGGGATTCCCGACGTCGGTGGAACTCCCGGACAACTGCACGACGCGCTCGACCCCGGCCGCGCGCAGCCGCTCGTACACCCCGGGCATGTCCGCGAACCCGGGCAGCAGGAACACCGCCTCGACCCCGCCGAGCCAGGGCTCCAGCGAGTCGGGCCGGTCGAGGTCCCCGACCGCCGCCTCCGCTCCTTCCGGCAGCTTCGCGCGGCCCGCGTCGCGCACCAGCGCCCGCACCCGGCGGCCCTGCGCGACCAGCGCTTTGACGACTTCTCCGCCGACGTTCCCGGTCGCCCCGGCGACCAGGTAGGCGGGTTCACTGCTCGACACCCGTTGCACTCCAATCGGTCCGTACTCCTCGGACGATTATGCGCCCGCCTCCGAGCGGATCGTCCGCTCAGTCCAGGGCCCGGAGCACCACGGTCACTTCGTTCCGGTTGTGCCGCAGCTGCCGGGCGAACTCGATCGTGTAGCCCCGGCGCAGGATCGCGAACGACTCGTCGAGCTGCGAGAGGACGTGGTGGCTCCCGGTCTTCAGCGTCACGATGCACATGCCGTGCCGCTTCAGCAGGGGGAGGCTGTCGATCATCAACTGGCTCGACCTGGTCGGGCTCATCTTCATGTCGTTGACGATGAGGTCGAAGCGCCGGTCGCTCTCGCGGATGAAGTTGCCCGCGGTGGTCCGCTCGTGGACCACGTCGGGGCGCTTGAGCACCGCCGGGTCCAGGTCCCCGGGGTCGACGGCCGTGGTGCGGAACCCGCGCTCGGCGAGAATCCTGGTCCAGCCGCCGGGCGCGGCCCCGTAATCGAGCGCGGTCCCACTGTGCCCGAACGGGAGTCCGTGCTCTTTGAACAGCTCTTCGAGCTTGAACTCGGCCCGCGACACCTGCTCCGCCGGGCGCGACAGCCGCACCTCGCCGCCGGGCCAGGAGCTCAGGCTGTCGGCGATGCGGTTGAACCCGACGACCGCGGTCTTCGGCGTGTAGCAGACCGACACCGCGTACTCGGCGCCCGCCCTCGACACCTGGAAACCGCGGTCGGCGAGCACCTGGGCCGCCTCGTCCCAGGCTTCGCGCCGATTGAACTTGTAGACCGTCCTGCCGCTCTGCCAGAGCTGGAGCGACACCTCCGGCGAACGGTGCTGCTCCCGAATCGCGGAATCGACCGAATCGGCGACATCGGCCAGTCCCGAATCGAACGGATCGAATTCGGCGATCACATTCGTCACATGCCGCGGGAACACCAGCGGCACGCGATTGACGATGTCCGACAAGTCCTCCGCGGTCGAGAACCGCGTTTCGAGAATGGCGGACTCAGCGCCCACCCGACGCATTTCCACCGCGTCGTCCACGCTGCGGAATATCTCCTCCTTGGCGTTCAAGAACGAATCCGCTGCCATGGAGACCAATGATTTCCGCAATGCCATTCCGATTCCCTAGAAGCCGTCCCCGCGGCCCCGTCATCCGCGGCCGCGATTCGCGCCCGCTATCATATCCCAGCCGATTTCCCCAGCTCATGATCGTTCGCGGAAAGGACCCCCTCCGATGACCGAGGCGATCACTCCCCGGGATCGGGCCGTCCTCGAACGCGCCTGGCGCCAATCGGCCTCCGGCGCCCTCGCCCGCATCCGGCGCCTGCCCGGCAACAGCCACCGCACCTACGAATGCGCCGCCGACCGCGGCGATCCGCTGATCGCGCGCCTCGCCGACCCGGCGAACTCCCGCTTCGCACTTGAAACCGAGGTGCTGCGCCGCATCGCCGACACCGGCACTGTCCCCGTCCCCGCGATCCGCTACACCGATGCCGAGGTGATGGTCCAAGAACGCCTGCCCGGCGTCGCCCTGCGCGACTACGCCGCGAACAGCAGTCTCCGCGACGCCCACGCCGCCGTCGAACGCGCCGGCGAAGCGCTCGCGGCGATCCACGCCGTCACCACCGAAGGCTTCGGTCCCCTTGGCCCCGGCCTCCGCGGTTCCCATGCGCGCCTGGGGGAGTGGTTCATCGACCTGCTCGCCCCGAAAGTGGCGGCCGCCCGCGGCGCCGACCCCGAGTCCGGCGCCCTCCTCGACGAGGCGTTCGACCTCGTATCCGCCCACCGCTCGGCCCTCGACGCCGCCGGTCCCGGCCTCGTCCACGGCGACTTCAGTCCCGCCAACCTCCTCGTCGACGGCACCGGCCGACTCACCGGCGTCATCGACTGGGAATCCGCCAAGAGCGGCCCGCCCGGCATGGACATCGGCTGGTGGGACTGCTTCTTCGACACCCCGCGGACTCCGACGGCACGGCTCCTCGCGGGCCGCGAGCGCCACGTCCCGCTCGACCCCGCCCGCCTCGCCGCCCTCCGGCACCTCACCGTCATCAGGGTCATGATCGCCCACTTCACCTGGACACTGACCATCGACGACCCCGACGGCATCCGCACGGCCGCCGACCGCCTCCGCACCGAGCTCGCCGACAGCGGGGCCTGGGCCCTGGCATGACCGGAGCCCGGACGGGTGCCGCCCGGCCGGGCCGCACGGTCGGGGCTCAGGTCTCGTTCTGGAGCTTCGCGACCTCTTCTTCGAGCCCTTCGCGGGTGAGGCGGAGCTGCTCCTCGGCGACCTCGACGGCCTCAAGGAAGCTGCGCGCCCGCGCGAGCTGCCGTATCCGGTCCTCGGCCTCGCGGTCGCGCCGTCCCGCGTTGTCCCTGCGGTACTCGGCGACGGCCCGGTCGGCCTCGTCCCTGGCGCGCTCCTGCGTCTGGCGCATGAGCTCGGACGCCTGGGAGCGGGCCTGGGCGATGATCTGCCGCGAGTAGTGCTGCGCCTGGTTGACGTAGCTCTCGGCCTGCTGCTGGGCCTGCGAGACGAGGTTGACGGCCGTCGACGTCGGCGTGGCCGGGAGGGTCGCCTGCAAGCGCAGGGAGCTCTGCTGCGACTGCCAGGACCGCAGCGCCTCCTTCAGCTTCTCGGCGTCGGTCCGCAGGGCCGCTTCGCGCTGGTCGCGGCTCGCCAGCTCGTCGGCCACGAGTTCGAGGAACCGGTGGACCTCGTCGGGCTGGTAGCCGCGCCTGGTCAGGCTCGTCATCGAGAACCTGGCGTTGTTGACTTGTCCGACAGTGACTTTCACATCACGCGACCGATAGTTGTACACCATGGAACGTCCTCTCTCACGCGCCCGCGGGCTCGAAGTGAATGGCATCCGCTCTGATGCCGGCGCCGACCAGGTACTTCCCGCTCGACTCCACCATTCCTGAAGGGCCGCAAAGGTACACGTCGGCGCCCGTGCAGCGCCCGTGCGCCACGGCCAGCTCCGCCGGGGACCCGACGCGCGCTCCTGCGCCGAACAGGTCCTCGTCGACGCAGGCCACCAGCTCCAGCCACTCGTAGCGGGCCGCGAGGGCCTGCATCTGGTCGAGGCAGTAGAGGCCCGCGGGACTGCGCGCGCCCCAGTACAGGCTGACCGGCCGCGGGGTGGCGGCGATCTGCTCGATGAGCGCCTTCATCGGGGCGACGCCGGTGCCGCCCGCGATCATCGCGACCGGGCCCGAGCCCGGCCGCAGGGTGAGCCCGGTGCCGAAGGCCGGTCCGACCCGCAGGGAGTCGCCCGGTCGGAGCAGGGAGACCAGCGCGGTCGAGACCTCGCCGCCGTCGACGGCCCTGACGTGGAGTTCGATGGTGCCGTCGCTCCGGGGCGCGTTGGCGGGGGAGTACTGCCGCCAGGCCCGCGGCCGCAGGTCCGTGCACAGCGAGACCGACTGGCCCGGAACGAAGTCGAGCCGCGTCCCCGGGGCGATGGTGATGATCGCGGTCTCCAGGTCGCGGCGCTCGTGGCCGACGACCTCGGCGTCCCACCAGGCCGGCGCGTAGTGCGCCGCCGCGTCGGCGGCGTCGGCCATGGTCGCGGCGACGAGCTCGTAGGCGGCCGCCCAGTCCGCGGCGATGGCGGGCGTCCAGTGCGGGCCGCTGAAGTGTTCGAGCGTCGCCAGCAGCGCCTCGCCGACGGCCGGGTAGTGGCCGCGCAGGGCCCCGAACTTGCGGTGGTCGCGGCCGAGGGCCTGGAGCGTGGGGACGACCGCGTCGATGGTGTCCACATTGGATACCACTGCTCCGAGCGCGTTCACGAGCTTGTCGCGCTGCGCGGCCATGTTCATGGGGAACAGGTCGCGCGTCTCGGGATAGGTGAGGAACAGGGTCGAGTAGAAGTACAGCGGGACCTGGTCGCCGCGGGCGGCGACCAGGCTCCAGTTCTTCTTCAACCGCTCGGCGTCGATCATGCGCCTAGTCGTCCGCCCCGATGACGTCGGGAGCGACGGACGCGAGGACCTCGCCCACGGTGTCGATGATGTCCTGCGGCACGTCGAGCTCTTCGAGCACCGCCGTGAGGTGCGCGCCGACCGCCTTGTACTGGCCGACCGAGATGTCCATGCTCTTGTGCGCCTCGGCCAGGTCGCGGCCCGCGTAGGACTTCGGCCCGTCGAGGACCTGCGAGATCAGCGCGACCTGGTGGCGCTTCAGCTGCGGCATGTCGGCGCCCGAGAAGAACCCGGACAGCTCGTCGTCGGCGAGCAGGCGCTTGTAGAAGCGCTCCACCGCCTCGGTGACGGCGGGCGCGCCGCCGATCCGGTCGTACGGGGACATCTGCTGCTCATCGGCTGCATTCATGGGGTGATCGTCCTTAAGCGTGATATCTGATACGCGCCAGAGCCTACCGACGATCCCTCCCAAGATCCATAGTGAAACTCAGGTTTTCACCACTTCCCTTGTTGCGATAGTAAATCGTAAGTGGACGATCACCGTTTGCTATCGTGACGCCTTCGCCGGAAACGCAAATCGATCCACAGTCGTGCTCTCATGCGGGTGACCGCCAGACTCTCCCGCCACTTGCGTTTCCTTCTGAGTTGCGAGGCGAGGACGGGCAGCGGCCCGTAGACCAGCGCTTCGGCGAGTTCGGCACCGCGCCCCGAAAGGCACTCCCGGTAGAGGCGCACGGACTCCCGCGCGTGCTCGACCGCTGCATCGTCATCGCGTTGCGCAGCGGCACAGCGGGCCAGGTTGGACAGGGATTTCGCCAGGCTGGGGCCGTACTGTCCGGGATCCGACTCGGCAAGCGCCGCATAGATTCCCGCCGCGCGCTCCGCATGGGGGCGGGCACCGGCCACGTCTCCGGAGAACGACATGTCGACCGACAAGTTGTGGCTCGCATGGGCGAGTTCCGGCAGGTGCGCTCCAGGGCTTTCCGCTTCCAGCCCTTCGAGGATCGCGACCGCCCGCTTCGCGGTCTCGATCCCTTCGGTGCGGCGCCCCACCCGGCTCAGCCGGTCGCCGAGGAAACTCAACGAGTCCGCCAAGCTCGCACGGAACCTGCTCTTGCCCTCGGCGACAAGGGCCTCACGCAGCTCGACCGTTCGGGCGGCGAACGCGACTGCTTCATTGTGCCGCCGAAGCTGCACCATGATCTTGGCGAGTGTGCCCGCCGAGATCGCCAATCCGGGGCGGTGGTCGCCCTCGCCGATTCGGTTCAGTTCTTCGCTCACCGCCATAGCGCGTCGGGCGAAACCCACCGCGGCGTCGTGGTGACCCGCGTCCGAGATGATCTGTGCGAGGGATGCCAGGGCGAGCACCAGCCCGGGGAGGTCGGGAGCGCCGCTCCCGGCCGACTCGTCGTAGTACCGCACTGATGCCGCGGCGACCTCCTGGGCCCGCTCCAACCGACCTGCCCCGGCGAGAGCGAGCGCGTAGTCGGCGGCGCTGTCGCCCAGATCGTTCAAGTACTTGAGCCGGTCGAGCCCGACCAGTTCCTCGTACAGATCCGTCGCCCGCGCCGCGCAGCCAAGCGACGCCGCGTCTGATCCGGCCTCCGCCAAGAGGTTGGTACGCCCTCTCACGGCCTCCGCCAGTGCGGGAAGGAATTGGCTTCTGTCGAGCGGCACGAGTTCTTCAAGGAGTGCCACCGCTTCTTCCGACGCAGCAAGCGCTTCCTCCGATTGGTCCATCGCGACGAGGTGCCGAACACGGCTGGCGGCGGCCTGGGCGAGCTCGGGGAGGTGGGTCGCCCGATCGGCCGCCGCGAGTTCGCGATGCAGCCGCATCATCTCGGCCGAGGTCTCTGCGAGTTCGTCGAGGAGGCGCTCCATCTCCAGCGATTCGGCGAGTTCACCGACCGCCACGGCGAGGTCGGGCAGGAACGCGGCGCGGTCGATCGTGACGAGCTCTCTGAAGAGCTCGACGGTATGCCGCTCTTTGGAGAGCATCACCTGCCACTGCCGCATCGAGCCGGCAAGTGCTGAGTACGCGGCGACCGTATATGCGAGTGCCGGGAGAAACTTCGCTCGGTCGATCGCGACGAGTTCCTCGTCCAGCCGCACCGCCCGTTCCATGATGTCGATGAGGCCTTCCTGTTGACCCGCGCTCCTACTGGTGGCCGCGTGGAGGCGGACCGCCGTGGCGAGGTCGGGCAGGAACGCCGCGCGGTCGATCGCGGACAGCTCCTCGAAGATCCCGACCAGTCGTTCCCGTATCGAGGCCGCGCCGGCCCAGTCGTCCTTCTCGACGAGGATGTCTGCCTTCGCCGACAGTACCGATGCGAGCCTGGTCAGGTGGGCCGGTCGGTCAGTCTCGACCAACTCCTCGTGGAGCGCCACCGCCCGGTCGGTGTACTTGTTTCGCTCTCCCGGCCGGTCGGCCGCTTTGGCGGTCAAGGAGAGCTGCCATACGGCTTCAGCGAAGCCGGGGAGGAAGGCGTCTCGATCGGTTCCGCAGAGCTCTTCCCACAGCACCACGGCTCGCCGTTCGGTGTCGAGCGCCGCGTCCCAGTCCTCGAAGGCGGCGTGGTTGAGCCCGAGAACACTGAGGGTCCTTGCCAGATCGGCAAGGTATTTGGAGCGATCGTTCTCGGTCAGTTCCGTGTACAGCGTCTGCGCCCGCAGCAGCGCCGCAAGCGATTCCCGGCGGCGGTCCGCCAGAGCGAGCTGCGAGGCCTGGTCGAAGACGAGCGCGGCCAGCACCGGAAGATAATCGGAGCGGTCAGTCTGGGCCAACTCCTCGTATGATGCGATCGCCCGTCCCTGGATGTCGAGGAACGCTTCCCTGTCGGCGCTCGGATCGATCGTGACGGCGAGCTGATTCTGCGCCAGGGCCAGCGACGGTAGGATCCCGATCCGGTCGGTCGTCAGCAGTTCTTCGTACAGGACGATCGCTTTTGCGAAGTGCGGCCGCGCCTCTTGGCCCCTGTCCGCGCTGGAGAGGACAACGCCGATGTTGTGAAGCGAGACTGCCCGATCGACCGGATGCATCTCCCGGTCGGTCTCGTCGATCGCCGCGGCGACCGCCGCCGCTCTCCGAGCGGTTCGCAGGGCCTCGTCGAGCCGATCGGACTCGTGCAGGTACCTGGCGTGCGAAGCGAGCGACCAGAGAAGCCCGGGAGTATGCGCCTCCCCGTCGCTCGCCGCCAGTTCCTCGTGGATCGCAACGGCCCGCGCCAGCGCGTCGAGCGTCTGATCGGTGCGTCCGGCCGCGTTCAGGCTGACGGCCAGGTCGCTGACGGAGTCGGCCAGGCCGGGAAGATCCACCACGAAGTTCTCGGCGACCAGCTCCTCGCGGATCGACAGTTCTCTGACGGTCGTGGCGCGTGCTTCGTCGTGACGGCCGGAATCCGAGAGGAGCGACGCGAGTCCGCCGATAGTGTCGGCGAGCATCGAGAGGTATGCGAGCCGGTCCGCCGCCACGAGCTCCTCGACCATCGCGAGCGCCGCCTCGTACTTCGCGAGAGCTTCGTCGGTGCGTCCCAGCCTGGAAAGGAGACGCGCATTGTTGCTGGTCGACTGGGCGAGTTCATCCAAGTGCTCCGCCCGATCGCGTGCGACGAGCTCTTGGCGCAATGCGACGGCCAGATCGGACCGGGCCAGCGCTTCGTCCGGGCGACCCAGATCCGCCAGGACCGACGAGTGGTTGTTGACCGACTGAGCCAATCCTGCAAGATACCGGGCTCGATCGGAGACGACCAGTTCCTCGCGGATCGCGATGGCCTGCTCCAACCGGATCAATGCCTCTTCCGACCTGCTCGCAAAACTCAGATCGACGGCCATGTCGCTGAGCGCCTTCGCGAGTCCGGCCAGATGCCGGTCGCGGTCCTCCGCTACCAGCGCCTCACGGATCGAGAACGACCGCTCGTCCATCGCCAGTGCTTCGGGGTGCTGGCCGTGAACGGTCAGCCATGAGCCGAGGGCCGAGTACGCTTCGGCGAGCGCCGGCCGGTCTCCAGTTCGTTCGAGACGGGTCACAGCGCGTGTCGTGAGTGCCTTGCCGAGCCCGGCGAATCCCTCATGCGGGTAGGGGAGCAGCGAGTACGCGTTGGCGGCGGCTTGGTCGATCGCGTCGTTCCCGGTCAAGTTGGGCAGGCTGATCGCGGCGGCCAGCTCCCGTACCGAGGTCAGGTCTTGTTCGCCTGCCAGCGTCACTGTCGCCTCGACCAGGCTCACGAGCCGGTTCGAGAGCAGGTCGGCCAGCGGTTCGGCGCTCAAGTCGCCCGCGCCGACCAGGGCCGAGAGCGAGGAGGCGAGGTGGGCGCGGAGGTCGGCGGCCACTTCCGGATAGTCGTCGGCGGCGAGGGCGAGGACGCCGACGAGTTGGGCGAGGTAGTCGGGGCGGCCCGCGACCCGCGCGGAGGAGACCAGGCGCTGCACGATGCCGGAGCGGCCCGGGGTGGTCGCCAGGAGGTGGGCGGCGACGAGGTCCGGCTCCACCGGTGCGATTTTGTCCTCCAACGTGTCGGCCGACGGTGTCCGGTCAGGGGAGGGGAAGGACCGGCGCAGGGTCTCCGCGACGCTGATCCGGTCGCCGGTGCCGTTGGGGCCGAAGGATTCCGAGGCGGCGAGGAGTTCGGGCAGGTCCGCGCGGGTCGGGGCGGTCAGGGTCGTCACGCACAGGGCTTCGAGGACCTGGTCGCGGTTGCGGAACGCCGCGGCGCCCTCGGCGGTCCCGTTGTCGGTGCGGAGGCGGAGGAGGCGCTGGACCTCAGTGTCGATGAGGTCGCCGAGCAGTTCGCCGCCGGTGCTGCCGCGGTCGCCGCGGACGGCGAGGAGGCAGGCGATGTGGACCAGCAGCGGCCGGTCGAAGTCGAAGTCCTCGGCCGCGATCGACCCGCGCTCGGTCGCGGGGACGCCGTATCCGTTGCGGAAGGCGTCGAGGGCGGCGGCCGCATGCTCGGTCCGGGCGGCCTGCCCGAACTCGCCGGTCTCCAGTTCGATCTCGTGGTCGATGAGGTTGGCGAGGTTCTTCACCCGGGCGCGCACGCGGTCGAACCAGGTCGCCCGGTGCCGCGACACCAGGACCACCCGCACCGGGGCCCGGAGGAGCCCGGCCCGGTGGTGCTCCCAGATGCGGGCGAGGAAGGCGCCGACGGCTTCGGGGCTGCGCTCGGGGTAGTCGCACACCAGCAGCGTGGGGACCGCCGGGACGGCCCCGGCAGCGAGTTCGGCGTGGTCGGCGAAGCCGACCTGCCACTGCGGCTCAGCGTCGGCGAGTCGGTCGCAGGTCTCGGCGGCGAGGCGGGACTTGCCGACCCCGGCGGGGCCGGAGACGACGGCGACGCGCAAGTCGGGCCGGTCGTCCGTGGCGAGCGCCCAGGAGAGCAGGCCGGTCAGCATCCGTTCGCGTTCGGCGTCGGGGACGAACGGGACCACGCGGTGCTTGAACTGCAGGATGTCGAACAGGGACTCGTCGCGCAGGTCGGTGAGGCGGGGCGGGAACTTGCCGGGGTCGAAGATCGCGGGCTCGCCGCGGGTGGCTGCGAGCGTCAAGGCCGCCAACGGTTCGAGGACGGGATGCGACGACGCCAGGTCGGCCGCCGCGGCGACGATCCGTTCGATCGGGACGACCGCCAGCCGCTGCCGCCACTGCAGCTGGACGGCCGCGAGCAGGCCGAGCAGTCGGCCCTCGGGGTCGAAGACTCCGGACCCCGACAGGCCCCCCCAGTCGCGGTCGTCGGTCGGCGGCGGGGTGGTCACCTGTACCGCGATGCTCCCGGATGCCCCGCCGCTGATCGGGAGCGCGGTGGCGCCGACGTACTCGGCGCCGACCGTGCCCGCGCCGAGGGCGGCGCGCGGGAACCCGATGATCGAGCATCCCGGCAGCGGCTCGTCCGAGGCGAGGACCGCGCCGACGGTCGTCGTCCCGCCGGGCGGATCCAGACCGGGCACGCGCAGGACCGCCGCGTCGAGGCCGTCCGCGTCGAGGAGGATCCGCTCGGCCACGGGGAGACCCGTGTCGTGCCGCGTCCCGAAGGCGGCGCGGACGACGAGCTTCGCCTGCTCGTAGTCCGCTCCCGCCTTCGCTTGCAGAACATGCCGTGCGGTGAGCACGAGGCCCGGCGCGACCAGGTGGCCCGAGCCGATCGTGCCCTCCCCGCCGCCGTCGAGCCCGACCTTGATCTTGACGACGCGGGGCAGTCGCGGATCGGGTCCCGGCGGCTCCATCGTGCGTCCCGCGATCCTAGTCGCCGTCGGCGATCGGCGGGGTCGACACGTGCAGGTCGCCGGAGTCGCCGGAGTCGTCGATGAACGTCGGCTCGATGGTCAGCGACAGCCGGTGGCCCCGGGCCTCGGACCGGTCGGCGGCCGCCTTGCCGCTGAGCACGGACCAGACGTTGACGCTGACGCCGCCCTCGATCTTCTCGGTGAACTCCATGTCGAGGTCGAGCTGGATCGATGCGACCTTCAGCCGGAGCACCGGGTCGGCTTGGAGCTGCGCCTTGCGCAGCTCATCCCTGAGCTGCGCCAGCGCGTCGCTGAGGGGAGGGTTGGAAGCCATCTTCCAACGATACCGGTTGGGGGCCAGTCGTACGGGTCCCTGAAGCGGGGTCGGGGAGGGTGAGGGCCGTATGGGCGGGGCGGCCGGTCTGCGGGGGGAGTTCGGTGAGGGCGCGGAGGCGTTCGTTGCGCCGTTCGAGTGCCGCCGCGGTGGTGGGGAAGAGGGCGGCTTCGCCCTTGTCGACCTGTGCCTGGTTCACTTCGACGAAGCCGCGGGTGGCGCCTTCGTAGGCGGCGAAGGCCTTCGCGTGGTCGCCATGGGTCGCAAGGGCTTCGGCGAGCATGTACGCGCCTGCGAGGGCGAGGCTGGAGCCCTGGCCGGTGAGGAACGACGGGGCGTACCCGGCGTCGCCGACGAGGGCGGTGCGGCCGCGGGACCAGTGGGGCATGCGGATCTGGCCGACGGTGTCGGAGAACCGGTCGGTCGCGCTCCGCATGGCGTCGAGGACGGCCGGGATCTCCCAGCCGTCCCCGGCGAAGACCTCCGCGACGAGGTCGGTGAACGCCTCGGGGTCGCGCCGCAGCTCCTGCGGCGGTTCGGGACGCGCGAAGTTGAGCATCGCGTGGACCACGTCGCCGTCGCCGACCGCGTAGAGCGCGGCGGCCCGCCCGGGGGTGTTCCAGAGGATCGCCTCGTGCGAGAGGCCGAGCGTGTTCGGCATGGTGAAGATCGAGAAGCAGTACCCGAGGTAGCGGGCGTACCGCTCTTCGGGCCCGAACACGAGTCCCCGTGTGCGCGAATGCATCCCGTCGGCGCCGATGACGAGGTCGAAGCTGCGCTGCGCGCCGCTGCGGAAGACCGCGTCCACGCCCCGGTCGTGCTCGGTGAGCGCTTCGATGGAGTCGCCGAAGACGAACTCCACGTCGTCGCGGACGGCCGCATAGAGGATGTCGGCCAGGTCGCCGCGGCGGACTTCGAGGTCGCGGCCGTCGACGCCGCCGACGACGGCCTGCGGGTGGACCCGCGCGGCCGCGCTGCCGTCGGCGTTGAGGAACGTCATGCGGCGCGAGTCGACATGCGCCGCTTGCAGCTGCGGCAGGATGCCCATGCGGCGCACGGCCTCCAGCGCGGTGCCGCGCACGTCGATCGGGTACCCGCCCGCGCGCACGCCCGCGGACTTCTCGACCACGGTCACGTCGTAGCCGTAACGGTGCAGCCAGTACGCCGTGGCCGGGCCCGCGATGCTCGCGCCGGACACCAGGACCGCGCCTCTCGATGCGTTGCTCATCGTCGTCTCTCCTATTTCGTGTGTGCGAATTGGACTGTCTGAGTTCGCATGCTCCCGGCGAGCACGACGACCGCGACCGCGGCGGCCGCGAAGGCGGCGGAGGCGATCGCGATGTAGCCGAACACGCCCGCGGCCGAGTTGACGGTCTCGCCGCCGACGGTCACCGCGGTGGACTTGAGGACGGCCGCGCCGGTGAAGTCCATGACCACGGCCCCGATCGAGACCACGACCATGACCAGGCTGGACACGACGCCCTGCCGCTCGGCGGGCGCCAGGCTGCCCGCCATGTTGAACCCGGAGGTTCCGAGCGCGCCCGCGGTGATCCCGAGCAGGAACCCGCAGCACAGCGCGACCCCGAGATGGGACGCCCCGAGGAACATCCCGAGCGTGACGGCCGTGCCGAGCAGGACCGCGCCGGCGAGCGTCCGGGCCGGGCCGATGCGCGCCGCGATCCATCCGGCCGCCGGGCCGCCGATGGTGACGCCGATGCCCGGCGCCGCGAGGAGCAGCGCCACCGAGCCCCGGTCGGCGAGCCCGTACCCGAGGCCCAGGTCCGCGGAGACGTCGCCGATGAGCGAGACCAGTTGCAGCATCGACTGGTACGACCCGGCCGCGAGGAAGACGACGAGGAGCGTCAGCGCCAGCGGCCTGCTGACGTCCCGCAGGTCGATGAGCGGATCGGGCTTGCGGCTCGACACGAGGAACCACCGCAGCGACGCGGCGGTGCCGCCCGCGAGGAGCACCAGCGGTCCCGCTGCGAGCCAACCGAACTCGGCCCCGAGGCTGAGGTAGCCGAGGACCCCGGCGAGCCCGCCGCCGAGGAGGAGCGCGCCGCCGACGTCGATCCGGCCCGGTGTGCGGACAGGCGACTCGGGGAGGAACCGGCGCACGCACAGCGCCATCGCGACCGCGACCGCGGCGGACACGAGGAACAGCACGTGGAAGCCGAACGCCTCGGCCAGCCGCTCGATGAGGAACCGGGACGCGATGTTGAGGACCGCCGAACCCGAGGTCACGATGCCGACGACGATCATCCCGATGCGCGGCGCGCACACGCTGCGCACGATCGCGACGGACAGGAACACCGCCGCGAGGGACGCGCCTTGCAGCATCCGCCCGGGCACGAACAGCCACAGGCCCGGCGCGACGGCGCACAGGACCGCGCCCGCGCAGCTGAGGAGCAGCGTCAGGACGAGGATCTTCCGCTTGCCGTGGATGTCGGCGGCCTTGCCGAGCAGGGGCGCCCAGAGCACGCCCGCGAGCATCGCGGTCGCGTTGACCCACGCGGTCTGGTCGGTGCCGAAGTGGTCGAGCATCTCGGGGAGGACGATGAGCGGCGCGGTGATCGCCGAGTCGACCACGAAGTTCACCATGGCGAGGACGGCCGCGAGGCCGAGGAGCGGCCAGGTCCATCCCGTGTGCAGTTCGGTTGGGGGAGTGCCGGTCCTGGTCTCTTGCATGAGGTCTCCTACTCGCGGATCCGAGGTGGTGCCGGACGAAAAACTACACTACACCGTGCAGTATAATTTTGCGAGTCCTAGGATGGGGCCATGACGACCCTGAGAGCGACCGATCAGACCCCCGGCCGGAGGCGGCAGTCCGAGGCCAAGCGCGCGGCCGTCCTCGACGCCGCCGAAGCCCTGTTCGTCGCCGAGGGGTACGAGGTCGCCAGCGTCGACGCCATCGCCGCGCGCGCCGGGGTCTCCAAACGCACCGTCTACGACCACTTCGGCGACAAGCAGCACCTCTTCGCGGCCGTCCTCGACCGCTCCGGCGAGACCCTGATCGCCACCATCCGCGCCGCCATCGACGAGGAGCTGACCGCCGACCGCGACGTGCGCGAGGCCCTGCTCGCCTTCGCCCGGCGCATCGCCACCGAGACCTTCCCGATGTCCGCCTACGCCGTCTTCCGCCGCCTCAACGCCCAAGCGCCCCTGGCGCTCCCGTCAGGCAAGACCTGGCGCGAAGAGCGCGAAGCCATGCTGGAGGAGCGGTTCGCCCGGTTCGCCGACGACGGCGAACTCCGCATCACCGATCCCCACCGCGCCGTCCAGCACTTCGTCGCCCTCACCCTGCGCCTCGCCCTCGACGCCATCGACCAGGGCGCCGACGACACCGCCGAGGTCCTCGCGATCATCACCGACGGCGTCGACGCCTTCCTCCGCGCCTACCGCTAGTCGCCGCGGCCCTCGGGCGCCGCGACCGGCGCCCAGGCGAGGGGCTGGGAGAGGACCATGCTGCTGCTGGGGCGGCCGTAGCGGGCGAGCCGGTCGATGAAGGACTCGAAGTCGGGCATGGAGGGGACGGCGGCGACGAGGACCGAGCAGCCGTCGCCGGTGATGCGGAAGAGCTGCCGGATCTGGGGCCAGGAGGGGACTTCGGGATCGCGCAGGAGGCAGCGGGGGCCGTAGCAGTCCATGACGACCACGGCCTGGACCGGGAGGCCGACCGCGGCGGGGTCGACGTGGGCGCGGTAGCCGGTGATGACGCCGGACGACTCCAGCTTCCGGACCCGCTCGGCCACCGTGGGGGCGGACAGGTGCACGCGGCGGGCCAGCTCGTTGTAGGAGAGCCGGGCGTCGGCTTGAAGCTCTTCGACCAGGCGCCAGTCCATGCGGTCCATCTGGTTTTCCATTCGTAAGGCTGAACGAGGGAACAGGTTGCGAATGTAACTCCTCCGGCCCCTCCGATACCGCGCTTCCCATTCTGAAGCCGCCCCAGCGGTGCCATAGTGTCCGCATGAGCGAGCCCGTGTTCCGCACGATCATCGAACCCTTCCGCATCCACTCGGTCGAACCCATCCGCATGACCACCGCGGAAGAGCGCAGGGCCCACCTGGCCGCCGCGTCCTACAACCTGTTCCAGCTCCACGCCGACGACGTCCTCATCGACCTCCTCACCGACTCCGGCACCGGCGCCATGAGCCGCGACCAGTGGGCCGCCATCCAGCGCGGCGACGAGTCCTACGCCGGATCGCCCTCGTACTTCACCTTCCGCGACGCCGTCCGCGAGCTCTTCGACTTCGAGCACGTGATCCCCGTCCACCAGGGACGCGCCGCCGAGCGCATCCTCATGTCCGTCCTCGGTGGACCCGGGAAGGCCGTCCCCAACAACACCCACTTCGACACCACCCGCGCCAACGTCGAGGCCACCGGCGCCGAAGCCGTCGACCTCGTCGTCCCCGAAGGCAAGGACCCCGCCTCGCTCCACCCCTTCAAAGGGAACATGGACCTCGCCGCCCTCGACGCGCTCCTCGCCGCCCGCGGCGCCGACGTGCCGTGCGTGTTCGTCACCATCACCAACAACAGCGGCGGCGGCCAGCCCGTCTCGCTCGCCAACCTCCGCGGCGTCCGCGAACTCTGCGACCAGTACGGCAAGCCCCTGTTCCTCGACGCCTGCCGGTTCGCCGAGAACGCCTGGTTCATCCGCGAGCGCGAGGAGGGCCAAGCGGGCCGCGACGTCGCCGACATCGTGCGCGACATCGCCGCGCTCGCCGACGGGATGACCATGAGCGCCAAGAAGGACCCCATGGGCAACATCGGCGGCTGGCTCGCCCTCGACGACCCCGACCTCGCCCAGGAGTGCCGCAACGTCCTCATCCTCACCGAAGGCTTCCCCACCTACGGCGGCCTCGCCGGACGCGACCTCGAAGCGCTCGCCCAGGGCCTCAAGGAAGCCGTGCAGCACGACTACCTCCGCTACCGCATCACCTCCACCGCCTACCTCGGCGACGCCCTCCAGAAAGCCGGGATCCCCGTCCTCGAACCGACCGGCGGCCACGCCGTCTACATCGACGCCCGCGCCCTCCTCCCGCACGTCGACCCGCTCCACTACCCCGGCCAGTCCGTCGCCGTCGCCCTCTACGAACTCGGCGGCGTCCGCACCTGCGAGATCGGCACCGTCATGTTCGGCCGCAGGCCCGACGGCACCGAGCGTCCCGCCGCCATGGACCTCGTGCGCCTCGCCGTCCCGCGCCGCACCTACACCCAGAGCCACATCGACTACGTCATCGAAGTGTGCGAACGCCTCGCCGAACGGGCCCACCGCCTCCCCGGCTACCGCATCAGCGAGGAACCGAAGGCCCTGCGCCACTTCACGGCCCGATTCGAGCCCCTCACCTGAGCCGAGCCGACCCGGCCCGCCCACGGGCTTGGAAGAATCGGCACCATGCTCGGACTCGAACTCATCGTCGTCATCGGCGCGGCCCTCGTCGCCTGCCGCGTCGGCGCCCAGCGCAGCGGGATCGCCGCACCGATCCTGCTGCTCGCCGCCGGAGTCCTCCTCGGATTCGTCCCCGCCTTCACCGGCCTCGAACTCCCCTCCGCCGTCGTCCTCCTCCTCTTCCTCCCCGCGCTCCTGTGGTGGGAGGCCATGAACACGCCGCTGCGCGAGATCCGCAAGTTCCGCCGCGGCATCCTCCTCACCGGCACCCTCCTCGTCGTCATCACCGCGGCCGCCGTCGCCGCCACCGCCCACGCCTTCGGCCTCCCCTGGGGCCCCGCCTGGGTCCTCGGCGCCGCCCTCGCGCCCACCGACGCCACCGCCGTCGGCGTCGTCTCCCGGCTCCTGCCCCGCCGCCACCTCACCGTCCTGCGCGCCGAGAGCCTCATCAACGACGGCACCGCGCTCGTCCTCTTCGGCCTCGCCGTCGGCGTCGTCGTAGGGGAGCAGCACCTCAGCGCCCTCCACATCGGATGGGAGCTCGTCGTCTCCTACGCGGGCGGCATCATCGCGGGCGCGCTCGCCGCCACGGTCGGGGTCTTCGTGCGCCGCTTCATCACCGACACCCTCGCGGCCAGCACCATCTTCTTCCTCATCCCCTTCACCGGGTACCTCCTCGCCGAACTCGTCCACGCCTCCGGCGTCCTCGCCGCCGTCGCCGCCGGCCTCATCGTCAGCCAGACGAGTCCCATCTACGGCACCGCGCCCGCCAGACGCCAGGTCTTCGCGTTCTGGGGCCTCGTCACCTTCATGCTCAACGGCGCCCTGTTCGTCCTCATCGGCATCGAAGCCCACCCCGCCGTCGGCGGCCTCGACGGCACCGGCCTGCTCCGCGCGCTCGCGATGGTCCTCGCCATCGCCGCGGTCATGACCGCCACCCGCATCGCGTTCCTATTCGTCTCCGCGTACCTCATCCGCGCCATCGACCGGCGCCCGCAGCAGCGGCTCCTGCGCATGAGCGACCGCGCCCGCATCGTCTCCGGACTCTGCGGCTTCCGCGGCGCCGTCTCCCTCGCCGTCGCTCTCGCGGTGCCGCACACCCTCGACTCCGGCGCGCCCTTCCCCGAGCGCGACACGATCGTCTTCGTGACGTTCGGCGTCATCATCGTGATGCTCATGCCCGCCTTCGCCCTCCCCGCCGTCATCCGCTGGGCCCGCTACCCCGCCGACACCCGCTTCGACGACGAACTCGCGCTGGCCCGCACCGAGACCACCACGGCCGCGATCGAAGCGCTGCCGCGCCTGGCCGACGAGACCGGCGCCGACCCCGAGGCCGTGCGCCGCCTCGACGCCGAGATGCGCGAGCACCTCGACGCCCTCGACACCGGTGCCGACGGCGACCCCGCCGAGGCCGCGCGCCTGCGCGAGGACTACGACCGGCTCCGCCTCGCCGTCATCGGCGAGAAGCGCGCCACCATGATCCGCATGCGCAACGAGCGCCGCATCGACGACGCCGTGCTGCGCCGCATGCAGGCCGCCCTGGACATCGAGGAGGTCCGCCTCCTGGCGGACCCCGGCGACGACGAGGACTAGGCGGCGTCCGACATGTGGCGCTTCGCCCAGGTCGCGAAATCGGTGAGCGGCAGGCCGAGCGCCCTCGCGAACTCGGGTCGCGCCGGCTGGCTGACGTCGTTCATCCATTGATGGGAGGCGCCCATCGCGGGCATCCCGGCGGCCAGCGCCTCCCGTTCGTCCATGTCGGGCGCTTCGAGCCTGCGGCCCAAGGCATCGGACAGCGCCTCGGCGATCTCGGCCATCGTCAGGAAGTCGCTCGCGAGTTCGAGTTCGACGCGGTCGAACCGCTCCGGATCGGCGAGGGCCGCCGCCGCGGCGGTGCCGATGTCGTCCACTGCGACGACCGACACGCGGGTGTGCGGGTGGAGGACGCTCACCAGGCCGCCGTCGAGGCCGCGCGGGAACAGGAACGCCATGGACGGCAGGAAGTTCTCCATGAAGAAGCTGGGCTTGAGCAGGGTCCAGTGCGGGAACCCGGCCTCGCGGACGCGGTCCTGGACCGCGCTCTTGGCGCCGAGGGTCGGCGCCATGTAGTCCCAGCGGCCCTCGTCCCAGCCGGGGACCTCGGTGTGCTGGCCGGCCCCGCTGACGGAGGTGTGCACGAACTGGGGCACCCCGGCGGCGAGGGCGCCTTCGATGAGGTTGACGCCCTGGGCGACTTCCCCTGCGAAGTCGAAGCCGTCGGCGGTGAGGGCGGGCAGCTGCACCGAGAACACGGCGCGGGCGCCCGCGGCGGCGCGGATGATCGAGTCGCGGTCGTGCAGGTCGCCGACGGCGAGTTCGGCGCCCAGTGTCTGGAGCTCCCGGGCGGGTGCGGTGCCGGGGTCGCGTACGAGGGCGCGGACGGGCACGCCGGCTGCGAGCAGCGAGCGGGCGGTCGCGCCGCCCTGCTTGCCGGTGGCGCCGGTGACGAGGACCGGTGCGGTGCGAGTGGTCATGGGACTCCTCAGTCGTCATAAACGGCGGGGCCCGCCGTTTTGCTTCGACTAGAATATGGCGGACCCCGCCGTTTCTGCAAACCCGGAGGTGACGCGATGCCGGAAGGGCAGCGCGCCGACGCACGGCGCAACTACGAGCGCATCCTCGCCGTGGCCGTCGACGAGGTCGCCGCGCACGGCGCGAACGCGTCCCTGGAGCAGATCGCGCGCGTCGCGGGCGTCGGTTCGGCGACCGTCCGGCGGCACTTCCCGAGCCGCAGGGCGCTCCTGGAAGCCGTGTCCCACAAGCGGATCGAGGACCTGAGCGACCGCGCCCGGGAGCTGGCCGGGACCGGTGAGAGCCGGGCGACGCTGCTGGCATGGCTGAACGAGGTGGTCGAGTACTCGGCGACCGCCCGCGGCCTGGCGGCCGTCCTGGTCCCCGACGGCGGCGAGGTCGAGCCCGCGCAGGTCAACGGGTGCGCGGCGGCGCTGGAGGACGCGGCGTCGCCGCTGCTCCAGGACGCGGTGCGGGACGGCGCCGTGTCCTCCGAGGCCACCTTGGCGGACCTGCTCGCGCTGATCGCGGGCATCGCCATGGCGACCGAGCACTACCCCGACCCCGCGGCGCAGGCGCACCGGCTGTTCCAGCTCGCCTTCACGGGCCTGGCCCCGCAGCACTGAGCCGCAGTCTGCAACCGGTGCCTAGGGCCTGTCCTGTGAATCAGAACGGTCGTTATCCGGCCCATTTGCCCGCTCGCCGCGTTGTCTGCACCTCCCAATACAACACCGGTATTGGGAGGCACCTCCGCCTTGCGAGCGAACAAATGGACTCGGATACCGCCTCGCCCTGATTCACAGGACAGGCCCTAGTCCCAGAGCGGCTCGATGCCGAGTTCGGCCGTGAACGCCTCCAGGTAGTCGTCGGCGGCGAGGAACGAGTGGACGAAGTCCTCGTCGATGCCGAAGGCGCCCACCAGGTCCGCGGCGCGGGGGAGCAGCCGGTCGCAGGCGTCGCCGACGAGGACGTCGACCGTTTCGAGCACGCCGGGACCGCCGAGGCCGACGCGCATGAGGCTCGCGGCGCGGCGCCGCAGCCAGCCCGCGCCGTGCAGGACCAGGAGATCCGGGTCGGGGGCGGACGCGGCGAAGCGGGCCATGAGCAGCCGGTCGGCGTAGACGCCCGCGAGTTCGCGGGCGGCCTCCAGCTCCTCGCGCCACACCGTGAAGTCGTCGTCGAAGACCTTGCGGGCGGCCGCGAGTCGCTCGCGCAGCCGGGCGTGCAGGTGGTGCTCGCAGGCTTCGGCGAGGCGCAGGAAGTCCGCGCCGGTGCGCAGCCGCGCGGGCGGGTCGTCCTGCGGCGGTTCGTAGCCCGCGTTCGCGGCCATGTTGCGGGCCGTGTCGAGGAGGATGAGCACGTTGTCGCCGCCCGCCGAGCGATAGGCGTCCACGATGGACTGATAAGCGAGCGGCCAGCGGGTGGCCCCGTAGGCGAGGCCGCCGCAGCGCTCCCTGCACGAGGTGGTGATGCGCCAGGCCGCATCGACGGCCGCGGCCTTGTGCAGGGGCAGCAGCGGGTCGACGCCCGACCACGGCGCGAACGAGGAGTCCCCGGCCGCAGCAGTCTCCACTTGGGACTCCGGGTCGGCGAGGGCGGTGATCGCGGCGGCGTCGGCGACGTTCGTGAGCAGCTCGACGTGCTGGTTGCGGTAGTCGAGGACGGGCCGGGCGCCGGAGACCTTGTCGGCGGTGAGCCGCGTGCGGGAGTAGCGGATCGCCATGGCGGCGGTGCCGCGCGCGACCGCGGCGACGGCCGCGGTGATCGAGATCCAGGTCTCGACGCCCACGGCCATGGACCGGCTCAGCCGTGCGCCGGGCGAGCCGAGCGGGTCTATGAACGCGCCGTCGTCGCCGATGGCCGCGCCGTCGCTCAGCCACGCGCCGTGGGGAATCCGCACGTCGTCGAAGGCCACTGCGGTGGTGTCGGTGGGGAGGAACCCGGACTCGTAGGCGTGCCGGATCACCAGGCCCTCGGGCACTTGACCTCCGCCGATGTGGACGACGAACCCGAAGACGCCGCGGTCCTCCCCGTCGTGGACGAGCCGGGCGTAGACGAGCGCGACCTTCGGAGCGGCGTGCTCGCCCGCGGTGTTGGGGAACTTCACGGCCTCGGGCCCGGGGGTGCGGAGCACGAACTCGCCGGTCGCGGCGTCGTAGCGGGCCTCGGTGCGGATGGCGCCGTGGCTGTTCGAGCGCCCTGCCTCGGTCATGAGGACGGCCCCCACCGCGCCCTCCGCCTCGATGCGGTCGAGGATCGCGTCCGGGTCGGGCGCGAACCGCACGATCCCATTGAGGCACAAGGCGTAGTGGAGGAGCGCCGAGTGGTACAGCGCGGGGTCGCGCAGGGCCGTGAGCGCCGACAGCTCGGCGAGGCGGGCCCGGTCGGCGAGCAGGCCCGCGGCGGGGCCGATGGCGTCGGCGAGGAGGCGCAGGCGCCGGTAGTGGTGCCGGTGGAACTCGGCGGGGGTGAGGCCGCGGGGGCGGTCGAAGTCGGGTCCGGCGAGGAGCGAGCGGAGGTCGGTCATGCGGAGTCCTTCCCGGGGCGGGTCCAGGTGATGAGCGCCGAACCCCACGTGAGTCCGGCGCCGACGGCGGCGAGGAGCACGCGGTCGCCGTCCTTGAGGCGCCCGTCGGCCTCGGCGGCGGCGAGCGCGGCGGGGATCGACGCGGCGCCGATGTTGCCGAGATGTTCGCCGATGACGGCGAGCCGGTCCTGCGGGATGCCGGCGTGCTCGGCGTAGCGGCGCAGGGTCCGCGGATTGGGCTGGTGCGGGACGACCAGGTCGATGTCGTCCAGCTTGAGGCCGTGCGCGGCGAGGATCTCGCCGATCGCCAGGTCGAACAGCTCGGGGAAGGCGCGGCGGATCGCGGGCGCGTCCATGCGGATGCGGTGGGCGCCTTCGCGAACCGTGCCGGGGTCGGCGGGGCGGCGGCTGCCTCCCGCGGGGATGAGGACCGAGCCCGCGCGGGTCCCGTCGGCGCCGAGCCGCACGGACTCGATGCCGGTGCCCGCGGGGACGGGCCCGACGACGCTGGCTCCGGCGCCGTCGCCGAAGAGCACGGCCGTTGCGCGGTCGGCGGGGTCGAGGAAGCGGGAGTAGACCTCGGCGCCGACGACGAGCGCACGTCCGCGCCCGGCGCCCGCGAGCCAGTCGCGGGCGACCTTGAGGCCGAACAGGTACCCGGAGCAGGCGGCGCCGATGTCGAATGCGACGGCGCGGCGCGCGCCCAGGAGCGCCTGGACGCGGCAGGCCGTCGCGGGGCCGAGTTCGTCGGGGGTGGAGGTGCCGACGACGAGGAGGTCGAGGTCCGCGGCGTCGCATCCGGCCTGTTCGAGCGCGGCTTCGGCGGCGCGGGCGGCCAGATCGGAGGCGGCTTCGGTCGCGTCGGCGCGGCGGCGTTCGCGGATGCCGGTGGAATCGAGGATGCGCTGCGGGTCGATGTCGAGGGCGGCGGCGAGTTCGGCGTTGCCCGCGGCCCTCGCGGGCGCGTACGCGCCGGTTCCGAGGAGGCCCCACGCGGTCATGGTCAGGCCCTTCCGATGAGGCAGCCCGCGAGGCCGCGGCGGTCGAGGACGGTGACGGCGAACGCGTCTCCGGCTTCGGTGTTGTCGAGCGCGTCGAGGAGGGCGAACCCGACCGCGGCGGCGGAGGTGTCGCCGAGTCGGGTGTGGACGGTCCGCGGCCGGGGTGCGCGGGGGCCGAGGACGGCCCGAAGCGCTTGCCGTTCGGCGTCTCCGTGGCCGTCGAGCGCGGCGGTGCCCGCGACGGTGCGGACCTCCTCAGGCGCGGTCCCGGACGCGGCGAGCGCGCGGCGCAGCGCGGTCGCGAGCGTCCCTGCCGGATCGCCGGTGCAGTCGAGTTCGGTTGCGGCGGCGGTGATCCGCGGTCCGGTCCCCGAGTTGGCGGTGAGGCGCAGCATCGCGCAGCCCTCGCCGACGGGGACGTCGGGTGCGTGCGCGGGACGGGTCCGGTGTTCGAGCCAGGCCCGCGCGGGCGTGGCCTCTTCGCTGGCGCCGCACAGGACCTGGTCGGCGCGGCCGGAGGCCAGGAGCCGCTGGGCGAACCGGACGGCCAGCACCGGGGCGATGCGCCCGCCGGGGAGGATGACGCCCGGCCCGGTGATGCGGTGGCGGATGGCGCACTGGCCCGCGGCGTAGTTCATGACCCCGACGGGGATGCGGCCCGGGTCGACCTGGTGCGGCCGGGGCTTGGTGAGCGAGTCGACGCCGAGGTCGAGCATGGTCTGGAGGCTTCCGGCGGTAGTCGCGAGGACGAGCGCGGTCCGGGACCGGTCGGCGGGCTCGGTGCGGTCGAGGAGGCGGCCGGTGGTGGCGACGGCGAGGGCGGTGGCGCGGTCCATGGACCGGATGCCCTTGGGGCCGATGGCGATCGCGGGGTCGAAGTCGCGGACGGGGAGCACGCCGCCGGGCGGCAGGTCGTCGCCGTGCCGGACACCGGTGCCGTCCGCGGTCCAGGCGGCGCGGTCGGCGATGCGCACGGCGCTCACGCGGCGGCCTTCGCGATGAGGACGACGGCGTTGGAGCCGCCGAACCCGAAGCCGTGGTTCTCCACCACCCGCAGCTTCGCCGGCCGGCCGGTCCCGGGCACGCAGTCCACGTCGCACTCGGGATCGGTGCGGCGGTGGTTGACCGTGGGCGGCAGGAACTGCGCGTCGAGCGCCACGGACGCGGCGATGGCACCGAGCGCGGAGGACGCGCCCATGGCGTGGCCGAGCATCGACTTGACGGCGACGACGGGCGGGAGCCGGTCGCCGAAGACCTTGCGCATCGAGCGCGCCTCGTTGACGTCGTTGACGGGCGTCCCGGTGCCGTGCGCGAAGATCGCGTCCACGTCATCTGGGGTTATATCGGCATCGAGGTGTGCCAGCCTGACGCACTCGGCCACCGACGCCGTGTCGGGCGCGACGGGATGGCGCGCATCGCAATTGGCGGCGGCGCCCACGAGCTCCCCGACGATCCGCGCCCCGCGGGCCCTGGCCCGGTCGAGCGCTTCGAGGACGAGCACGCCCGCGCCTTCGCCGACGACGGTCCCGGCGCGGTCGGCGTCGAAGGGCCGGCACGCGTCGGGCGCGAGGGTGCCGACGCGGTGGAACGAGGCGAACATGCGGCGCGAGAACGAGTCCGCGCCGCCGCACAGCGCGATGTCGGCGTGCCCCAGGCGGATCGCGTCGAGCCCGTGCCCGATCGCGTGGTTCCCGGCCGCGCACGCCGCCGACACGTCGACCGGCTCGGCGCTCGGGAGCGCGAGGTCGCGGGCGACCTGCACGGCCGTCCCGCCCGTGTACCGGGCTGCCGTGGCCCGCGTGAACCCGGCGGGCCCCGCGGCGGCGGCCTCGGCGGCGAGCCGGTCCTCCTCCTGGGCCTCGGTGTCGCTGGTGCCCAAGACGATGAGCACCGCCTCGTCGCGCAGGTCCGCCGGGTCCAGTCCGGCGTCGGCGAGCGCGAGCCGGGCGGCCGCGACGGCGAAGGCGGCGCCGCGACCGGTGGCGGCCGGGTCGAGGCGTTCGAGCCATGCGGCGGGTTCGAAGCCGGGCACTTCGCAGCCGTGGCGGATCTGGAATCCCGAGGGGTCGAACGCGGTGACGGTGCGCTGCCCGCTGCGCCCGGCCAGGAGCGCTGCTTCGAACGCGGCGCGGCCGGTGCCGATGGGGCTGACCGGGCCGACGCCGGTGATGGCGACGCGGCGCGCGTTCACCGCGCCGCCTTGGCGGCGAGCAGGTCCCGGATCTCCGCGAAGCTCGCGGGAGGCTCCCCGGCGAGCGTGTCGAGGCCGAGGTCGTCTTCGAGGACGGCGTTGATCTCGGCGAGCTGGAGGGAGTCCGCTTCGAGGTCGTCGCGGAAGTCCGCGTCGTCGGCGACCTCGTCGGGGGCGATTTCGAGGATGCGGGCGACGAGCTCGCGGGCCTTGGCGGTCAGGGCGTCGGACATCGTGGTCCCTTTCGGATCAGGCGGCGGCGCGGCCGACGCCGAGGAGGCCGCGGGCGACCGCGGAGAGCTGGCTGGTGAGGCCGCCGTCGAGGACGAGGACGGCCCCGGTGATGAGGCGGGCGCCGTCGCCCGACAGGAAGACCGCGGCGTCGGCCACGTCCTCGGGTGCGGCCCAGCGGTTCTGGGGGACCTCCTGCTGGAGGGCCTCCTTCACCTGCGGGTGGGAGGTGAAGCCGCTGGTGAGCTTCGTGTCGATCCAGCCGGGCGCGATGGCGTTGACGCGGATGTCGTGCGCGGCCCATTCGACGGCGAGGGTCTTGGTCAGGGACACCATGGCGGCCTTGCAGACCGCGTACAGCGACAGGCGCGGCGCGCCGCCGAGCCCGGCGATGGAGGTGACGTTGAGGACCGAGCCGCCGCCGTTCGCGGCCATGTGCGCTCCGGCGAGGCGCAGCAGCTGCACCGTGGGGTCGATGTTGAGGCCCCTCGTGCGTTCCCAGTCGCCTTGCGTCAGTTCGAGGAACGGCCCGGAGTGGTAGAACCCGCCCGCGTTGTTGACGACGGTGTCGAGGCCCCCGAGGCCGTCGGCGGCCTCCGCGAAGGCCGCGTCGAGGCGGGCGGGGTCGGTGACGTCGCAGACGACCGGGACGGCCCGGCGGCCGAGGTCCTTGACCTCCGCGGCCACGGCGTCGAGGGTCTCGGCGCTGCGGGCGAGGACCGCCACGTCGGCTCCGGCCGCGGCGGCGCCGAGCGCGATGGCCCGGCCGATGCCGCGGGAGGCCCCGGTGACGAGGATGCGCTTGCCTTCGAGGGTGTTCATCGCTGCTCCAAAAGGTCGGGTCGGGCCGCGACGGCGTCGCGGGCGCGCTCGCTTTCGAGTCGGTCGAAGAACCCGCGCTCGAACACCCTGGCCTGGAACCGCATCACGGCCACGGTCAGTCCTGCCTGGACGATCGTGGCGGTGAAGTCGGCGGCGAGGACTTCGGGCCGGGGCCAGTCGGCGCGGTCGGCGCGCAGTTCCACCGTGGCCGCGAGCGGGAAGAGGAACGTCGTGAACTCGATGTCGAGCCGCTTCGTGGTGAAGACGTGGTCGCCGCTGGAGGGGACCAGGTACTGCTCGGTGGCGGCCATCGCCATCTGGGCGCAGGCCTCCACCTCGACCATGCCGGGAATGTGGGCGGTCGCGTTGTCGTGG
Source organism: Glycomyces artemisiae (assembly GCF_003002955.1). Taxonomy (GTDB): domain Bacteria; phylum Actinomycetota; class Actinomycetes; order Mycobacteriales; family Micromonosporaceae; genus Glycomyces; species Glycomyces artemisiae. Next base: position 346,161 of record NZ_PVTJ01000003.1, on the reverse strand, counting down.
TCGGCGAGGACGGCGTTGTCCGCGTGGACGGCGAGCACGGCCCGCCAGTGGCGCCACGCGACCTGTTCGAGGTCGCCGATGAGGATGTTGCGCGGGTCCCGCTTGTACAGGCCCGCTTCGGCGAGGACGGGTTCGCGGCGGGCTTCGGCGGCCGCCGCGGCGCTGATCGCGTTCCACTCGTCCTCGGTGAGGCCTTGGCCGGGGCGCAGGACGACCGTGCCGCTGATCGACCCGTCCTGGAGCCCGGCGAGGGCCGCGTCGGCGGTGAGACCCCCGACCTGTCCGGCGAAGCGGGCGAAGGGCCGCCCGACGACCGGGATGGTGTGCACTGGCATGGACTGAGGCTATGGAGGATCGGTGCCGTCCGGTCCGGTCTGCGCGGAACGTTCCGGTTCCCGGAACGCCGTTGTTCCGCCTGCCGGAACGTCGAGGCGGAGCACCGCCTCGGATGCGGCCCTGGCGATCGCGCGCAGCTGGGCCACGTGCTCGGCGGGCTGGAACCCGCGCACGGGCCCGGCCAGCCCGAGGGCGGCGACGGCGGTCCCGCGGCCCCCGAGGACCGGCGCGGCCGCGCCCCAGAACCCGGGCAGGTGCTCCTCGCGGTCGAGCGCGACCCCGCGCAGCCGCGCCTCCACGAGGTCCCGGTCCAGCTCCCGCCTCGTACCGATCGTGTTGCGCGTCAACCGGACCAGCGTGACCTCCCGGAGGTACGCCTCGGCCGCCGCGGGGTCATAGGCGAGGATCGCCTTCCCGGTGGCGGTGCAGTGCAGCGGGACCGACGCGGCGGTCCGCAGGATCGCGTCGGTGAACCGGCGCGGGTACAGCACGTCGAGGAACCGCGCCATGTGGCCGTTCGCCGTCGCGAGGGTCACCACGTGGCCGGTGCCCTGGTACAGCTCCAGCAGGAACGGCTTGAGCACCTTGTGCAGCCGCGCCTCGTGCTGAGGCCCGGGGCCGTGCCACACCGGGGTTCCGGCGAGGGCGTAGCGGCGCCCGGTGCGGTCGACGACCCCGCCCGCCTCCAGATCGGCGAGGAGTCGGTGGACGGTGGACTTCGGCAGGCGGGTGCGCCTGGACAGATGCGTGACGCCCACCGGTTCGCGGTGGGCGGCGAGTTCGTGCAGCAGGACGATCAGTTTTGCGGCGACACCCCGCGGGGGCGGCTGGTGACCATGCAAGGAGACACCTCACGGCAGACCGGACAACGTGGACTTGTGTCCCGTTCATTCTCCGGACGCGCTCCCACATCTCCACACGACTGCCCATGATCCGACACAAGGCTCACTCGAACGAGGGAGACCGGTGCGGGGCGCACTCGTCAGTAGACGATCGACACGATCTGACACGCGGCCGCGGCCAGGTCGGCGTCGCCGTCGACGCGGGCGCGGGCCAGCGCCGCGTCTGGTTCGAGGCCGCGGGCGCACAGGCGCCAGGCGGTCTCGGCGTCGAGTTCGACCGCCGCGGCGGGTCGCGTGACGGGCTCGGCGAGGGACCACCGCTCGTCGGCGGCCGTGACGTGCCAGGCGCCGCCCGCCGGGCCCGGAACAGTGATCCGTACCTGGGTCCCGTTGGGCGCCTTCGTATCCCGCATGGTGTGCGGCAGCGCCCGCATGAAGGCGTCCAGTACGAGCGACAGGAACCGCGGATCGTCGTCGGTGTCCAGCCCGACCGCGTGGCGGATCTGTTGCCGGTGGGTCCACATCTCGGTGAACTCCCGGGCTGCGTCGAGCCACATGGGCGCCGGGTCCGCCCCGGCCCACGACACCCCGAGCGCGGGAGCGTCGAGGTCCGCCCCGGCGAAGTACTGCGCGGTCTGCCCGCCGATCAGCCCCAGTGTGTCGGTGAGCGCCGCCGGGCTGACCCGCGCGAACGCCCTGACCCACTCGTCGTTGTTGCGGTGAATGAACGCCTCCAGCGTCTCGCCCGGCCTGAACCCCGGCCCGCCCCGGTGCCCGTCGCGCCTCCCGAGCCGCCCGTAGCAGTCGCCCAGCACGTGTGCGGCGAGATCGCGCACCGTCCACCCCGGCACGGCCTCCGCAGTCCAGTCGGCGGGGGAGAGGCCGCGCAGCAGCGACATCAGCTCCCCGTGCTCGGGCGCGAAGAGCGGGCGGGCGTCGATCGGATCGCCCAGCCGGGCGAGGTCGTCAAGCGCTGAAGTCATGCGGGGATTCTCCCCGGACCCCTGCGACTCCTCAACCGGATTGCGGCGGGCCCGAGGCGCCGAGGAGCCGCTTGAGTTCCGGCGCTTCCACATTGGCGCCGAAGACCGGGGTGCCAGGTTCCATGCGGGCGCCTTCGGCGAGGGGACCGGCGAGGACCGGGTCGAAGCCGAGGGCGTCGACGAGGGAGGCGACGGCCGCGACGTCGGCGTCGTCGTCGCCCGCGACCGCGATCGCCTTGCGGCCCTTCGCGCCCGCGGGCCGCGCTTCGGCTTCGAGGTCGTGGTAGCCCATGTGGTTGAAGGCCTTGGCGTAGTGGTCGGCGCCGAGGTGCTTGCGGACGGCCTCGCTGGAGGTGACGCCAGGGTCGAGGACGCGTTCGCGGGGGCCGTCGACCTCCCACCAGTGGTTCATGGCGTCGACGACGAGCGCGTCGCCCGGGTCCGGGATCGTGCGGTACTTGCCCAGGGGGAGGGCGAGGATCACGATGCCGGCCTCGCTTGCCGCGACGTCGGGTGCGACCGCTTCGGCGCCGGGGGTGAGGACCTCGACGGTGAGGGCGATGTTCGCGGGGTCGCCGGACCCGGCGATGAGGACGCGGTACCCGGCGGCGACCGCGAGGCGGGCGAGGACGGTGCCGACCTTGCCCGCCCCGAGGATGCCGACCGTGTGGAGGCGGCTCATCGGGCGCCGTCCGCGAGGAGGTCCTTCACCATCGGGACCACCTTGTCGCCGTAGAGTTCGACGGCGTGCAGGCGCGCGCTCGCGGACATCGCGCCGCCCGCGGAGTAGATGAGGTCGAAGCGGCCGACGTCGAGCGCGCGGACGGCGGCGGCGATCCTGCGGGCCACCGTCTCGGGCGATCCGATGTAGAGGGAGCCGTGGGCGACCTCGTTGTCGAACTCCTCGCGGCGCAGCGGCTGCCAGCCGCGGAGTGCGCCGATGCGGTCGCGGACGACCTTGTAGCCCGGGTAGAACAGCTCCTTCGCCTCCTCGTCGGTGTCGGCGATGAAGCCGGGCGAGTGGAGGCCGACCGGGTAGGCGGCGGTGCCGAGCTGGTCGGCGGCGCGCCGGTACAGGTCGACGTAGGGCGCGAAGCGCTCGGCCGGGCCGCCGATGACGGCGAGCATGAGGCGGAAGCCGTACTTGGCGGTGCGGACGACCGACTGCGGGCTGCCGCCGACGCCGACCCAGGTGGGCAGGCGCCCGGACTCGGTCTTGGGGAACACGTCCTGGTCGACGAGGGTCGCGCGCTGCGTGCCCTTCCAGGTGACCGGCCGCTCGTCGAGGAGCTTGTGGAACAGGTCGATCTTCTCCTCGAACAGCACGTCGTAGTCGGCCATGTCGTAGCCGAACAGCGGGAACGCCTCGGTGAAGGAGCCGCGGCCGAGGATGATCTCGGCGCGCCCGTTCGAGAGCGCGTCGACCGTGGCGAAGCGCTGGAAGACCCGCACGGGGTCGTCGGAGCTGAGGACGGTCACGCCCGAGGAGAGGCGGATGCGCTCGGTCTTGGTGGCGATCCCGGCGAGGACGGTCTCGGGCGAGGAGATCGCGAACTCGGGCCGGTGGTGCTCGCCGAGGGCCACGACGTCGATGCCGGCCTGGTCGGCGACCACGGCCTCCTCGACGGTGGCGCGGATGGCCTCGGCATAGGAGGTGACCTGGCCGTTCTCGTCGCGGGGCAGGTCGCCGAAGCTGTCGATGCCGAACTCGATGGCGTTCACGTTGCTCTCCTTCGCCCGGCCGGAGGACCGGAATCTGATTGACGTGTCAATCATAAGGGCATGTTCATGACGCGTCAACTATTGGGCGGGCCGTGTGACCGGGGCCGCTACGCCTCGGACCGGTCCAGCTTGTCGAGGTGGTCGCGGAGGGTCTCGGCGACGTCCCGGGCCGCCGCCAGCTGCTCGGGGGTGAGCGCGTCGACGAACAGCTCCCGGATGGCGTGGAAGTGGGGGACGCTGGAGCGTCGCAGCGCGTCGCGGCCCTCGTCGGTGAGCACGGCCTCGGCGCCGCGGTTGTCGCCCGCGGCGGCCTCGCGCCGGATCAGGCCCCGCTTCTCCATGCGCCCCAGGTGGTGCGAGAGCCGACTGCGCTCCCAGCCGATCGCGTCGGCCAGGTGCGAGGACCGCAGGCGCCGCCCCGGCGCCTCGCTCAGCTCCAGCAGCACCCGGTAGTCCCCCGACGAGATCCCGCTCTCGGACTGAAGCCGCGCGCCGAGCCTGGTGCGCAGGTCCTCGGTCGTCTCGACGAACACGCGCCAGCTGTCGAGCTCGGTGCGGGTGAGCGCGGTGCGGCCCTTGCGCTGCGACATGGGAGACCTCCACAGGAATCGTCGGTCACGCCTCGGCCGGACCTCCCGGCTGCATGACATGTCAACGACGGTAGCGCCAGATCAATGACACGTCAACTACAGGGGCGCCCGTCGGGGCGGCTTGTCGCGGAACGGGGGACGGGCCGTACTTTATGGCCGCAATTCGTCACTGTGAGTGATATCTTCCCGTGGGTCGTGCCTCCGGCGCGGCGACAGGTCGTCGATTGCGGAGGTGTCCATGCGCTCGTTCGGACGGAAGGCGGCGGCGGCCGTCCTCGCACTGTCGACGGGCCTGGTCACGCTGCTGGTCCCGGCCACGGCCGCCTCCGCGCAGCAGCAGGATGCGACGCTGACGATCACCAAGACCGCCTCCACGGAGACCGTCCAGCCAGGAGAGACGTTCACGTACACCGTGGTCATCGGCTGCACCTCCTTCACGCCGAGCTGCGCCGACGCCACCCTCACCGACGTCATCCCCGACGAGTTCCTCGTCCAGGGCACGCCCCAGGTCACCGGCGCCTCCGGGACCTCCACCGCCGACGGCCAGACCGTGACCGTCGTGTTCGACCAGACCTTCAGCGACGGCACCACGGGCCTCGCGCCCGGCGCGACCGCGACCGTGCAGATCCAGGTCCGCGTCGACCCCGACCTGCCGCACTCGGCCGACGGCGTCCCGGTCACCAACAACGCCACGGTCGCCGCCTCGAACGCCGCCAGCAAGAGCGACAGCGCCGTCGTCACGCCCTCCGTGCCGCTCGAACTCGCCGTCGACGCGACGAAGTCCTTCGACCCCGACCAGGGCGTCGCCCGGCCCGGCACCGCCACCACCCTCACCGTCGGCGCCGCCGACCGCTCCAACGGCGACATCGACTCCCTGCGCATCACCGACCCGGCCGACCCCGCCGCGACCCCGAACCCCTTCGACCACCTGGCGTTCACCGGCTTCGGCGACGTCACGTTCCCCGACGGCGCCGACCAGGTCCTCGTCGAAGTCTGGGTCGACGGCGCCTGGGTCGCCGGCACCCCCGGCCCCGCCGCCGCCCTGCCCGACGGCGTGGACGCCGCCGACGTGCGCGGCGTGCGCCTCACCTTCACGAACGCCGACGGCGACCCGATCCCCGCGGGCGGCAGCGCGAGCGCCGAACTCGACCTCGTCCAGCGCGACAATGTGACCGGCATCGACACCCAGACCGCGGTGGACAACACCGTCACCGCCGAGACCGCCGCCGAAGGCCAGACCGCCACCGGCGACGCCGCGGCCGACTACACGATCGTGCCGCTCGACATCACCGCCGCCGCCTCGAAGTCCTTCGACCCCGACCCGGTCGCAGCCGGAGACCCGTCCACCGTCACGCTCACCGGCACCAACGCCGGGACCGCCGTCGACACCATGACCATCACCGAACCCGACCCGGCCACCGAGAACCCGTTCACGAACGGCCTCACGTTCACCGGGTTCACCGACGAGGTCGCCTGGCCCAGCGGCGCCACCGCCGCCACCGTCACGTACACCTACGATGACGGCACGACCGAGACCCTCGACGCCGCCGACCCCGACACGCTCCCCGCCCCGAACGGCACTGTCACCGGCTTCACCGTGGTCTTCACCGGCGACATCATCGCCGGAGCCCAGGCCACGATCCCGTTCACCGTGGACACCGACCCCGACCAGACCGAGGACGAACTCGTCCACGCCAACCAGGTCCTCGTCGAGGTCGCCGAAGGCGACGACACCGGCACCGCGACCGCCTCCGACACGCTCACCACCCTCGCCGCCCGCCTCGCCGTCGAGGTCGGCAAGCGCATCACCCCCGCCTCGATCAACTCCGTCGCGGGCGAGACGGTCGTGGTCCAGCTCCCGTCGCGGATCTCGCCGTTCCCAGCCTCCACCACCGACGCCACCACCCTGACCGTCCAGGACCCGGCGACCGTGCCGCCGAACCCCGACCCGGACCCGTTCTGGAACAGCTTCAACGCCACCGCGATCACCCAGACCGCGATCCCCGCGGGCGCCACGCTGACGATCTCGTACTGGGACGGCACGCAATGGGTCGTCCTGCCCGGCGCCGAGGACCTCCAGGGCGCGGCCGTCGTCAACCTCCCGATCCCCGCCGACCTGCGAGACGACATCCAGGGCCTCAAGTTCGACTACACCGACCCCGACGGCTTCGAGCCCGGCACCGCCGTGTCCCCGAACTTCCAAGCGGCCCTGCGCGACGACAAGCGCGACGGCTCCGGCGACGCGGCCGGGTCCGACGAGACCGTCACCGACTGTGCCGGCGCCGCCGCCTCCACCGACGACCTCGCCGCGCCCCGCCCCGGCAACGCGTGCGCCACCGTCGACCTCGTCCCGGTCGTCCCCGGCACGGGCTCGCTCATCGACAAGACCTTCCTCGAACCGCAGCCGGGCGCGGGCAAGACGGTCACCGCCCGCTCCGGCGAGCAGATCGACGCCGAGCTCCACTGGTCCACCGGCGGCTACTCCGGCCTCGACGACGTCGTGATCTCCGACGTCGCCGACCCCGAGACCACGGCCGTCGGCGACTCGTTCTTCAACGCCTTCGACCTCGTCGCCATCGACGCCGTCAGCGCCGCCGACGACCCGTGGCTCACCTACGACGCCGTCGACCGCGTCGAACTGTGGAACGGCACCGAATGGGTCCGCGCCGCGGGCGACCCCTGCCCCGACGCGTGCGACGGGACCTTCCCCGGCTACACGCTCACCGCCGACGAGCGGGCCTCGACCCTGAGCGCCCGCCTCGTCTTCACCGAGAGCCCCACCCGCGCCGACCGCATCGGCACCGACCCGACGCTCCCGCAGGTCGGCGACGGCGTCGCCCGCTCCAGCGGCAACGACCGCACCCTGCGCCTCACCTTCCAGATCCGCGACCTCGTGCGCGACCCGCAGACCGACCCCGACCCGGTCCTCGGCTCCCGCGAGTACAACGTGGCCGGATCGCCCGGCGAGGTCCTCGACACCGCCCGCGCCACCGGCAGCACCGGCGGCGCCGAAGTCGTCACCGACACCGGCGCCGACGAGGTTCTCATCATCGACGTGCCCCTGAACGTCGACGTGGTGAAGACCTGGACCGGCGGGCCCCTCGGCGTCCCGCCGGCCGGCACCGACGCCGCCGCCTACCCGTCCGGGCGCGTCACCGTCACCGCCACCAACCGCACCGCCGCGAAGGTCGACAACCTGACCATCGCCGAACCGCAGGCCGCCGACCCGTTCGACGTCTTCGACCTCAAGCAGATCGTGTCGATCACCGTCCCCGACGGGGCGACCTCCACGACCGTGACGCTCGCCTTCGCCGACGGGACGACCGGCGCGTACACCGTGGACGAAGCGCTCGCGCTCACCGAAGCCGACCTCGCCGACGCCGTCGGCGTCACCGTCTCCCACGACGGCCGCATCGACGCGGGCGCCGAAGCGGGCCTCGTGCTCGACCTGCGCCTGCGCGCCGCGCACCGCTCCACCGGCGATGCGGTCACCACGGCCGACTCGCCCGTCGAGAACGACGTCCAGGCGAAGGTCGCCGACCTCGGCGGTACCGACGAGGACAAGCCGACCGCGACCGACGACGCCGCGATCGTCCTCACCGGCACCGACCTCACCGTCACCGCCGGGAAGTCCTTCAGCCCGCCGCAGGTCGTCGAGCCCTCCCACGGGCCCGTCACCATGACGATCACCGGCAGGCCCGGCGGCAGCACCCGCACGAACCTGATGACGCTCACCGACGACGAACCGCGGCTGTGGAACCAGTACGACTTCAACGGCTTCGGCTCGTTCGGCTTCACCGCCCCCATCGACCGCGTCCAGGTCGACGCCTTCACCGGCGGGACGTTCACCGACACCGGCTCCGGCGTCACCGTCACCGGCGGCTCCTGGACGAACGGCACGCCCGCCACCGCGCTCGCGCTGCCCGCCGGGGTCGCCGCCGCCGACGTGCAGGGCCTGCGGTTCACCTTCACCCGCGCCGACGGGAAGATCTGGGAGAACCCGGCGAACCCGCTCCAGGCCGTCAACGTCGCCCTCGTCCGCCGCGACGAGCTCCGCTCCGGCGGCGAAGTCCAGTCCGACCTGACGGGCAACGACCCGGCGCCCGGCGAGACCGCCGCGGGCATCGCCACCAACACCGTCGACGTCGTCGCCAAGGGCGCGGTCCTCGTCGGCGGCGAACCGGTGAGCGCCGAGGACAGCGCGACCGCCACGGTCCTGTACCAGCACGAGCGCAACGCCGTCAAGGTCGTCAAGCTCGCCGCAGGCGCCGTCGACGGCGGCGTCAAGGCCCCCTCCGCGGCCGTCCCTTACACGATCCAGATCACCAACACCGGCTCCCACGCGATCGTCGACCCCGTCGTCACCGACGTCCTCCCGACCGACGCCACAGGCGCGCAGCTCATCTGGGACCAGGACCAGCACCCGGACGGCGAGAACGCCTTCGCGTACGCGCTCGCGGGCGCCGCGCCGCAGCCGCCGAACGGCACGGCCCTGCCGACCGACCCCGACGAGGTCACCGCCGACGTCACCGGGAACGTCGAGCAGATCCGCTTCACGTTCCCCGCGGGCTCGGTCCTCGAAGCGGGCCAGACCTACACGATCACGATCCAGCTCACCGTGCGGCCCGGCGTCGCCGCCGGCACGGTCGTCGCCAACACCGCGGGCGTCACCGGCGACCGGCCCTGGGACGCCTGCGACGGCACCCTCGACCCGGACACCGGCGAGTGCCAGGCGAGCGCCTCGATCCGCGTGACCTCGGCCGCGTCGATGCGCTCGGTCAAGACCGTCCGGGCCGAGGACGACGAGCTCGGGAACCTCTCCACCGACCCGAACACCGACCCCGCCGACTGCGCACCCGACACGGCCGGGTTCTACAAGTCGCCGTGCGTGCCGGTCCTCAAGCCCGGCGGCGACCACTGGTGGCGCTTCGAGGCCACCAACACCGGCAACCTCGCGCTGAACCAGGTCACCGGCTTCGACCAGCTCCCCTCGCCCGGCGACACCGGCGCGATCAACCCGAACCAGCGCGGCTCGCAGTGGCGCCCGCTGTTCGAGGGCACCGCGCGCCTGACCACGCCGGTCCCGCCGGGCACGGTCCTGCGCCTGTACTGGGCCGACAGTACCGACCCGTGCACCTACACCCGCGTGGTCGCCTGCCCCGAAGGGAACTGGACGCTGTTCCCGCAGTTCGGCGGCCCCGCGTTCACCGAGGCGATCCTGGCGCGCATCACGGCGCTGCGGTACGAGGCGTTCTTCCCCGACGGACAGCGGTTCCAGCCGCTCGACAAGATCGGGTTCGAGTTCCGCATGACCGCGCCGCCCTTCTCGGCCACCGCCGGGCCCGACACGTTGGCGTGGAACTCCGCCTCGGTGGGCGGCACGACCGAAACGGGCACGAACCTGCCGCTCACCGAAGGCGAGCGCGTCGGCGTCGCCCTCGCCACCGGGCACCTCTCGCTCACGAAGGAGGTCGCCGGCGACGGCGCGGCGTTCGCGCCCGACGAGTTCGTCCTGAACCTGACGTGCCGCTCCGCGATCGGCACCCGCGTCGAAGGGGACGTGCCGCTCGGCGACGACGCCGTCCAGACCCTCAGACCCGGCGAGACCGTCACCGTCACCGACCTCCCGTACGGCGCCGAGTGCACCGTCACCGAGGACGACGCGAACGGCGCGACCTCCTTCGACGCCACCACCGTCACGGTGACCCGTGAGTCGGAGGACCCGCAGACGATCACCGCGGTCAACACGTACGACCTCGCCGGGATCGTCGTCCGCAAACAGGTCGACTCGACCGCCGTCGACCAGAACGGCGACCCGATCACTTACGGGCCCTTCGGCGTCCGCGTCGACTGCACGTTCCTCGGCGAGCCCGTCTACGCGACCGGGCACAGCGCCGACGACCCGATGACCGCGGTGCTCTCCGACGGCGGCAGCGCCGAGTTCACCGGCCTGCCCGCGGGCGCGGAGTGCACCGTCGCCGAGACCGACGGCAAGGGCGCCGACCTCTCGATCACCGTGGACGACGGCGGCAACTCGACCACCACGCACGGCCCCAGCGCCGACATCACGCTGTCCCCGGACGCGGACGGCACCGTCAACATCGCGACCATGTCGAACACGTTCGGCACCGGCTCGCTCCGGCTCCTGAAGAAGGTCTTCGGCTCCGGCGCCGGCCCGGTCACGCCCGGCCCCTTCACGATCGAGGTCACCTGCACGCTCGACGACGCCACCGGCAGCCGCACCGTCTACGAGGACACGCTCCTGCTCGGCGGCGCCCGGCCGCTCCAGGCGACCGTCCCGAACCTGCCCGCGGGCGCGGTGTGCAGCGCCGTCGAGACCGGCACGGGCGGCGCCACGTTCACGGCGATCCGGCCGGAGTCCGTCACGATCGGCGCCGGGACGACCTCGACCCTGTACGCGATCAACGTGGTCTCCTCCGGTTCGCTCCGGATCGTCAAGGAGGTCACCGGGGACGGCGCCGACGCCTACGGCGCCGGGCCCTTCACCGTCTCGCTCGCCTGCACCTTCGACACCGGTGAAGGCGTCCTCGACGTGACCGTGCCGGGCGGCCCGACCCGCGAGTTCGATGTGGACGAAGCCGCGCTCTACGAGGGCCTGCCGACCGGATCGGTCTGCACCGTAACGGAGACGGAGACCGGCGGCGCCACCGAGGTCACCGTCGCCGGCGACCACCCGGTCGCGATCCCGCGCCGCGACACCGCCGAACTCACGATCGTCAACCGCTTCGACCTCGGCGGCCTCGCCGTCGCCAAGCGCCTCGACGGCGAAGGCGCGCCCGGCCACGAGGACGACGTGTTCACCGTCGACCTCGCCTGCACCCTCGACGGGTCCGCAGTGGACATCCCCGGCGGACCGGAGCGCACCATCACCGGCGAGGGCACCGCCGCCTACACCGGGCTCCCCGCCGGAGCCGAGTGCACGCTCACCGAGACCGACGACGGCGGCGCCGACCGGACCGCGCTCGCCGTCAACGGCGCCGAGGGCGGCACGTTCACCGTCGCCGCCTGCGACACCGCGACCTGCGACGCCGCCGAAGTCGTCAACGCCTGGGACGGCGCGGTCCTGTCCGTCACCGGCGCCGACCTGCGCTCCGCCGCCGCCGCGGCCCTCGTGTTCCTCACCGCCGGAGCCGGACTCCTCCTGGCCGCCCGCCGACGCGCCTGACCCGAAGGAGCAAGCCATGGACGACCGCGCACCGGCCCTGCCGCCCTGGGTCGACCTCGTCCTCACCGTGGTGATGGCGCTCGCCGCCGTCGGCACCGCGTGGGCGGGGTTCCAGAGCGCGAAGTGGAGCGGCCTCCAGGCGATCTCGTTCGCCGACGCCGGGGCCGCCCGCACCGAGTCCGCGAAGGCCTCGACCGACGCCGGACAGGACCGGCTCAAGGACCTCGTGGCCTTCACCTCCTGGACCGGCGCCCTCCAGGAGGAGATCATCGCGGGCACCTCCCCGCGCCCGGCCGGGGACTACACGCCGAACCCCGCCGAGCTCTCCGGGTTCCTGTACGAGCGGTTCCGGCCCGAGTTCCGGCCCGCGTTCGACGCCTGGATCGCCACGCAGCCGCTGGTCAACCCCGACGCGCCCGCCACCCCGTTCGAGATGCCCGAGTACGAGCTCGAAGCCGACGCGCTCGCCGCCGACCTCGTCGCGCAGGCCGAGGCCGCCACCGCCGACGCCCACGAGGACAACCAGCGCTCCGACGACTACGTGTTCATGGCCGTGATCCTCGCGCTCGCCCTGTTCTTCGCGGGCGTCGCCACCCGCATGAAGACCGCCCGCTCGCAGTGGCTCCTCTCGGGCGCCGCGGTCGTCGTGTTCATCGGCGCGGCCGTCGTGATCCTCGCCCTCCCCAAGACGTTCTGACCGCCGCGAGCGTTCTTCGGAAACCGGCGCCCGGGGCGGCACCGCCGTGTAGCGTCCCCGGCAGGACGACGTCAAAAGGGGGCGGCATGGACGGGAAGGCTCCAGTGGACCTGGTGCTCGTCGAGTTCTCGGGGAACCGGTTCGACGGCAGCGTGCTCGCCGAGCTCGAACGGCTCAGCGAGCAGGGCACCATCACCGTCCTCGACGCGCTCGTCGTCAGCCGCGGCGCCGACGGCGCCGTCGCCTGGCTCGAAGCCTCCGGCGTCGACGACCGCCTGGCCGCGCTCGTCGGCGAACCCGCGGGCATCCTCGCCGCCGAGGACGCCGAAGCCGTCGCCGACGAACTCCAGCCCGACACCGCGCTCGGGATGCTCCTGTTCGAGCACACCTGGGCCGGGGCCCTCGCCGGGGCCGTCCGCGGCGTCGGCGGACGCCTCCTCGACTGGGAACGCGTCCCGGCCGCCGCCCTCACCGAACTCGCCGACCACTAGGAGGCCCGCCATGATCCGACGAGTCGGACGACCCGGCCTGCTCGGCACGATGGCACGCACCGCCGTCATCGCCGGGACCGCCGGAGCCGTCAACCGCTCCATGGAACGCGCCTCCCAGAACCGCGCGCAGACCAGGGCCGACGCCGAGGCCTACCGCCAGGCCCCGCCCGCACCCGCACCCGCACCCGCACCCGCAGGCGGCGACGACGTCATCGCCCAGATCGGCCGCCTCGTCGACCTCCACGACGCGGGCGCCCTCAGCGACGCCGAGTTCGCCGCGGCCAAAGCCAAACTGCTGGCCTGAACCGGCCGTGCCATGCGCTTCCTCGTCCGCACGCTCGTCACCGCCGCGGCCCTCGCGCTCGCCGCGGCGGTGGTCGACGGCATCGACGTCGGCGGCGCGGGCCCGCTGCGCAACACGCTCACCCTCATCGGCGTGGCCCTCGTCTTCGGCCTCGTCAACGCCACCCTCAAACCCCTGATCCGCAAAGCGGGCGGCTGCATCTACTGGGTCACCCTCGGCATCGCCGCCCTCGTCGTCAACGCCCTGCTGTTCCTGCTCACCTCCTGGATCACGTCGAAGCTCGGCCTGCCGTTCACCGTCGACGGCTTCTGGCCCGCGTTCTGGGGCGCGCTCCTCGTCGCCGTCGCCAGCTGGCTCATCGGCCTCGCCGTCCCCGACCGGAAACGCCGCGAATAACGCACTTGTGGACCCCGGGCCGGTGTGAAACCCGCGCCGCCGGGGAACAGAGCAGACAACCCGACACCGAGACCACAGGAGGTCGCCATGATCGGATTCATCATCGCCGGACTCGTCATCGGCGCGCTCGCGCGCCTCATCAAGCCCGGCAAGCAGTCGCTCGGCATCCTCGCCACCCTCGTGCTCGGCCTCGTCGGCTCCGTCATCGGCGGGACCATCGCGAACCTGCTCGGCACGGGAGACGTCTGGGAGTTGAACATCCTGGGCTTCATCGTCGCGGTGATCGCGTCGGTGCTGCTCATCGGCGTCGCCGAGGCCATCACCTCCGGCAGGCGCAAGACCGCGCACTGACACCCGCCGGACCGCGGCCGGGGCGGCGATGGGGGAGAATCCCCTCGTGCTGCACGTACGAGTCATCACCCCGGCCGCCCTGGCCCCAGAGGTCCTCAAGACCGCCGTCGACTGCCATGCCGTCGCGAACGTCGTCCGCCTGCCCGGCGCCGCCGTCGACCCGGCCGGCGACTGCATCGAGTTCGACGTCGCCCGCGAAGGCGCCAACGAGATCCTCGCCGACCTGCGGGCCATGGGCCTCAAGGAGACCGGGGCCATCACCATCGAGGAGATCGACCTGTCGATCTCCGACGGCGCCGACGAGGCCGAGGCCGCCGCGCCCGGCCACTCCGAGGACGCCGTCATCTGGGAGGAGCTGGCCGCCCGCACCTCCGCCGAGACCCGCCTGACCTGGTCCTACCTCGTATTCCTCGCGCTGGCCGTGCAGATCGCGGCCATCGGCGCGCTTCTGGACCAGCCGATCCTCATCGTCGGCGCCATGGTCCTCGGCCCCGACTTCGGGCCCGTCGCGGCCTTCTGCTTCGGCGTCATGCAGCGCGACCTGCCGCTCATCGGCCGGGCCGCCCGCACCCTCGCGGTCGGCTTCGCCGTCGCCATCGCCGTGACCCTCGCATGCGCGGCCGCCAGCCGCCTCGTCGGCTGGATCGAGCCGACCATGCTCGACGACCGGCCACTGACCAGCTTCATCATCCACCCCGACCGGTGGTCCTTCATCGTCGCCGTCCTCGCGGGCGTCGCCGGCATCCTCTCGATGACCGCCCGCAAGTCCCAGGCCCTCGTCGGCGTCTTCATCTCCGTCACCACCGTCCCCGCGGCCGGGAACATCGCCGTCGCCATCGCCTTGGCGCACTGGGACGAGGTGGGCGCGTCCCTCGTCCAGCTCGGCGTCAACCTCGCAGGGCTGGTCGTCGCCGGGATCGGCACGCTCCTGGTCCAGCGGTTCCTGTGGAGCCGCTTCGAACTGGGCCTCAACGCGAGCGCCATGTCCCGGGAGCCCTGAGCCGCGCTACGACGCGTCGCCTCCAGCAGGTTCGCATTCGGCGAGGATGCCGAGGGAGACGGCCTCGCCGGGGCCGTGCCCGGTCTCTCGGTGGATCAGCAGGGCCTCGCGGGCCCGCGCGGCGGCCGCGGCGGGCCGCCCCGCCTCCAGGTCGACCGCGGCGAGCACGTTGAGCGCGCGCCCTTCGAGGAACCGGTAGCCCGCGTCCCGCGCGGTCCGCAGCGCCTCCGCGGCGGCCTCCGCGGCGCCGGGGTCGCCGTTTCGGAGCATCGCGGACGCCCTGCCCGCCATGGCCTCCACTCGGTGGAACACCGTGGCGTCGTGCTCGGTCATCGCGAGCACGCGGTTGTAGAGGGCGACGGCCTCCGCTGAGTCGCATTCGGCGTCGCACACTGCGGCAAGCGTGACCATCGCGGCGGCCCTGATCCGGTGGTCGGCCTCGTCGGCCCGGTCCGCGACGACCTGGGCCGCCAGCTCCCGGGCCTCGCCGGTCCTTCCTTCTGCGAGGAGGAGCCGGGCGCGGACGCCGGGCAGGTCGCTGGTCCTGTCGATGCTGGCGGTCGCGCCGAGGAGCGCGACCGCCGCCTCCAAATGGGCGTTCGCGGCGTCGAGCCGCCCGCGGAAGCCCTCGATCTCGGCGAGGTGGCCCAGCAGGGTCACGCTGATCGTGGCGTTCCCCGCCGCGGTGGTGAGCTTCAGGGCTTGTTCGAGGAAGCCGACGCCGGTGTCGAGCTCGCCGAGCAGGGAGTGGAAGAGGCCGAGCCAGTGCAGGTTCGTGGACTCGGCGCGCTGCTCGCCGATCTCGCGGAAGGCGTGCAGGGCGGCGTAGGCGTGCTCCAGCCCCTCCCGCATCCGGCCGCGGTGGTAGCAGGCGACGGCCAGGTTGCCTTCCGCGGAGGCCACAGCTGCGGGCCAGTCTGCTTGCCGCGCAAGAGAGGCGGCGTCGCGGAGGTGCCCGATGGCCTCGTCGTAATCGGTGAGGCGCAGCAGCGAGCAGCCGAGCGCCATCGATGCGGCGGCTCGGCCGAGCGGGTCGCCTGCGGCGGTCGCCGCGGCCAGTGCGGTGCGGTCGAGCCGGGCGCTGTCGGCCCCGAGCATGTGCAGCCACGCGTATCCGCGGAGCACGTCGGACATAAGCCATGTGAACGGCGCCCGTCCTTGCGCCGCAGCGTATCCGACGATCGCGCAGAGGTTCTTCCACTCCGATGCGAGCCACTGCGCGGGGTCCTGCGGCGCGGGCCATTCGTGCAGTGCCGGAGGCAGCGCCAGTCCGACCATGGCCGGGTACAGGGCCGCACGGCAGGCCCCGGCGCTCTGGAGGTACCAGTCGAGGAGGCGGTCCAGGGCCGCGTCGCGCTCGGGTTGCGGCGCTTCGGCTTCGAGGAGTTCGGCGGCGTAGAGGCGGAGCAGGTCGTGGAGGCGGAAGCGGCCGCGGCCGTCGGGCTCGACCAGGTGGCCTTCGACGAGCGAGCGGAACGCCTTCGCCGCCGCGGGGCCGCCGTGCAGCGCGGCTGCCGCGTCGGGCTCGAAATCGGGTCCGGGGATGAGGCTCAGCAGCCGGAACAGCCGCGCCGCTTCGGGATCGAGGGCCCGGTACGACCAGGAGAACACCGCGCGGAGGTCCACCGAGTCCTCGTCCACCGCGAGCGCGTCGAGGCGCGAGCGCTCCAGCTCGTCCGCGACGGCGCTCAGTGTCAGGCCCGGCGCCGCCGCGGCCCTGGCGCCGGTGATGGCGAGCGCCAGCGGCAGGCCGGTGCACAGGTCCGCGATCCGCTGCGCCGCTTCGGGTTCGGCGGCGACCCTCGCAGCTCCGAGCTGCCGTTCGAGCAGCTCGGCCGCCTCGTCGGAGTCGAACGCCTCGACCTCGACGACCGCGGCCCCGTGCGAGGCGGCGAGCCCGACGAGCCTGCGGCGGCTGACGACCACCGTGCGGACCTGCGCGGGGTCGGGCAGGAGCGGGCGCACCTGGGCGGCGTCCCGCGCGTTGTCGAGGACGAGGAGCCGCCGCCCGGCGCCCATGACGCTGCGGTACAACGCGATCTGCGCCTCCGGGTCGGCCGGGAGGCGCCGCTGCTCCACGCCCAGCGAGGCGAGCAGGTGGCGGACGGCCTCGTCCGGTTCCATCGCGGTCCCGTCGGGGCCGAAGCCGCGCAGGTCGATGTAGAGGCGCCCGCCGGGGAACCGCTCGGCGGCCCGGTGTCCCCAGTGGAGCGCGAGCATGGTCTTGCCGACGCCGCCGACCCCGGAGAGGACGACCAGCGGCGGCGCCGCGTCGAGGGCCGCGAGCGCCGCGGTCCGGCCGGTGAACACGGCCGTCGCGGACGGGAGGGTCACCGGCGCCGGGGCCGCGGCCGCCGCGGGCTCCCCGTTCAGCTCGGCCAGGCCCGCCTCGTCCAGGCCCAGCGCGTCGGCGATGAGCCGCAGCGTCTTCGGCTGCGGCCGCACCCGACCCGACTCGATGTCCCGGACCGTGCGCGTGCCGACGCCCGCCTTCAGCGCCAGCTCCTCCTGCGACATCATCGCCCGCAGGCGCAGCGGCCGGAGATTGACGTGGGCTTCGGGCATGCGGCAATGATAGGCCGCCGCAGCCTGCGGTCCGCCCTCGTTCCGCCCCGCGGACGGGTGGCCCGCCCGCCATAGAATCCTTCGCAATCTGTTGGCCGCCGCTTCACGCCAGCGCTCGGTGAGCGGGGGAGCATCGGAGCCGGAGGTGGGAATGCTGCTCGTGATCGCCGACGACGAGGACGCCGTGTGCGACTCGCTGTCGCGGACCTTCCGCTTCGAGGGCTACGCGGTCCGCACCGCGAAGGACGGCCGCGAGGCGCTCGACGCCATCCGCGAGCACCGCCCCGACGGCGTCGTCCTCGACGTGACCATGCCCGTCCTCGACGGACTGGAGGCGTGCCGGATGCTCCGCGCCGAAGGGAACCTCGTGCCGGTCCTCATGCTCACCGCGCGCGACGACGTCAACGCCCGGGTCGCGGGCCTCGACTCCGGCGCGGACGACTACCTCGCCAAGCCGTTCGCCCTGCAGGAGCTCCTCGCGCGCGTGCGGGCCCTGGTGCGCCGCACCAGGTACGAGGCCCTCGCCGAGGAGCCCCCGGAGCACCGCTTCGACGACCTCACGCTCAACCCCCTCACTCGCGAGGTCGCCCGCGCGGGCCGCCAGGTGCGGCTCACGCGCACCGAGTTCGCGATCCTCGAACTGTTCATGCGCCACCCGCGGCAGGTGCTCACCAGGTCCGTCCTGTTCGAGCAGGTCTGGGGCTTCGACCACGGCGGCGGCTCCAACAGCCTCGACGTCTACCTGGGCTACCTCCGCAAGAAACTGGAGGCCGAGGGCGGGCGGCGCCTCCTGCACACCGTGCGCGGCGTCGGGTACGTGCTGCGCGAAGAAGCACTGTGAGGACGGCCCTCGTGAGGACCGCGCGGTGAGGCTCCGGCCGCGGCACCGCCCGGGCCGGCTCAGCATGCACGCGCGGGTCGCCCTGCTCACCGCGATCGGCGTCATGTTCGCCGTCGCCGTCGTGTCCCTCTCGGGCTGGTACATGATGCGCAAGCGCATGTACGAGAACCTCGACGCGCAGCTCCAGAGCGACGCCCAGACCGCCGCGCAGGCCGAGACCCCCGACGACGCCCTGCACGACATGTACGCCGCCGACCTGCCCGCGAGCGACTGGCGCGACGAGATGGACGACCTGCCCGCCGAGGCCCAGCGGCTCCTCGACGCCGACGGCCCGCCGCCGCCGATCATCGTCCGCTTCCTCGACGCCGACGGCGTCCCCGTCTCCAGCACCGAGGGCGCCGAATGGCTCGGCAGCGCGCACCCGCCCCCGATCCTCATCGCCGACCGCCGCATCGGCGTGGACCTCGACGACGCCGGGCCGGGGGAGCTGCGGGTCTACCGCGTCGCCACGGTCGCTACCGATGACGGCGCCGTGCAGGTCGCGCGCCTGGTCACCGGCATCGAAGGCGTCCTCGAAGACCTCCTGTTCCTCGTCGCGTACGTGGGCTTCCTCGGCGCGCTCCTGTCCGGCGTCGTCGGCTGGGGCGTCGCCCGCACCGGCCTGCGCCCCCTCCACCGGCTCACCGGCGCCGTCGAGGACGTCGCCCGCACCCAGGACCTCCACTCCGTCATCACCGTCGACGGACAAGACGAGATCGCAAGGCTCGCAACGGCCTTCAACCGCATGATGACCGCGCTCAACACCGCGAAGGCCGCGCAGCAGCAGCTCGTGCAGGACGCCGGGCACGAGCTGCGCACCCCGCTCACCAGCCTGCGCAACAACGTCGAACTCCTCACCTACGCCGAGACGCAGGCCGACTCCGGCCGCACCCTCGCCGCCGAGGACCGCGCCCGCCTCCTGCGCGACCTCGGCACCCAGGCCGAAGAACTCACCGCGCTCACCGCCGAACTCGTCGAACTCGCCATGGAGAACACCGACCCCGAACCGCTCGTGCCCCTCGACCTCGCCGACGTCGTCCACGGCGCCGTCACCCGCGCCCGCGCCCGCTGGCCCGGCATCGTCTTCGCCGTCACCATCGCGCACGCGGTCATGGACGGCCAGCCCGGCGGCCTCGCCCGCATGGTCCTCAACCTGCTCGACAACGCCGCGAAATGGAGCCCCCAGGGCGGCGTCGTCGAAGTGCGCCTCCGCATCTCGCCGAGCGGCGGCCGCGCCGTGCTCACCGTCGCCGACGAAGGCCCGGGCATCGGCGAACCCGACCGGCCCAAGGTCTTCGAGCGCTTCTACCGCGCCGCCGAAGCCCGGTCCATGCCCGGCTCCGGCCTCGGACTCGCAATCGTGGCACAGGTCGTCGCCACCCACGGCGGCGACGCCGAAGCGGGCGCGTCCCTTTCCGGCGGCGCGGAACTGCGCGTGAGCCTCCCGGTCAGCGGGCGCCAGCGCCAGTTCTTAGGGAAACCGGCGACCGCCTCTTAAGAAGTTTTCATCCGCGGACACGACAGTCGGATCACGGGTCGCCGACCCGCGCGCCCGCCGCCCAGCGCCGTGATCCGAGAGGACCCCATGCTGATCCTGGCCATCGTTCTCGCCGCCGCCGGAGCCGCCTGCATGGCCGGCGCCGCCTGCCTCCAGCACGGCGCCGTCCACCGGTCCGCCGCCGGCCCGGTCCTGCGCCTGTCCGCGCTCCGCACCATCCTGCGCACCCCCGAGTGGTACGCCGGGAACGGCCTCGTCGTCCTCGGCGCCGGACTCCACATCATCGCCCTGACGCTCGCCCCGATCACCGTCGTGCAGCCGATCGGCATGCTCGCCCTCGTGCTCACCGTCGCCTTCTCCGGCACCGCCCTCACTCGCACCGTCGCCGTCGCGCTGGCGATGAGCGTGGTCGGCGTCCTCGGCATGACCGCCCTGTCCGCCACGGGAACCGGCACGGTCGTCCCCGCCCCCGACATCGGCGCCGCCCAGTGGGTGCTGCTCGCCGCGGCCGCCGCCGCACTCGCCGCCCGCTTCGCCTCCGGCACGGGCCGCGCGCTGCTCCTCGCCGTCGCCGCGGCCGTCCTCTTCGGATTCACCTCCGCGCTCGTCCGCGCGGCCGCCGTCGCGCCGATCGCTCCGGAACTGCTCGTCGCGATCCTCGTCGAAGCGGCCGTCGCCGCGCTGGCCGGGGCGTGGCTGCTGCACAAGGCCTATGCGGCCGGGCCCGCGGCGACCGCCGTGGGCGCCGCCACGATCGTCGACCCGCTCGTCGCGGTCCTCATCGGCGGCCTCGCGTTCGCCGAGACCTCCGGCGCCGTGCTCGCCGCGATGGCCGCGCCCGCCGTCCTCGCCGTCGCCGGTCTCGTGGTCCTCGCCCGCGCCCTCCCCGCGCGCACCGCGCCCCAGGCTCCGCGACGTGAAGGGCCGCTGCGCATCGCGATCACCGCCGAGACGTACTGGCCCGACGTCAACGGCGCGGCCAACTTCGCGCACCGCCTCGCGACCGGCCTCGCCTCGCGCGGCCACGAAGTCCACGTCATCTGCCCCTCGACCAGGAACGAGCCGTTCACGGAGACCGTCGGCGGCGTCACGGTCCACCGGATCGCCTCGGTCCGCACCCCGTTCCACCCGACGTTCCGGTTCTGCCCGCCCTGGCGCGCGGGGAACGCCGTCCCGGCGCTGCTCGCCGAGATCGAACCCGACCTCGTCCACACCCAGGCGCACTTCCTGATCGGCCGCAGCGCCGTCCGGGCGGCGGTGTCCGCGGGCACGCCCCTGGTCGCCACCAACCACTTCATGCCCGAGAACCTCATGGGCTTCGGACCCGCGCCGCGCTGGACGCACCGCCTCATCGCGGCCGCCGCCTGGCGCGACCTCGCCCGCGTCTACGACCGGGCCACGGTCTGCACCACGCCGACGCCGCGCGCGGCGGAGCTGCTGGAGCGCAACGGACTCGACCGGCCCGTCATCGCGATCTCCTGCGGCATCGACCGCGGGCGCTACGCCGGGTCCACCGGGCCCGCCGCCGCGCCGACCGTGCTGTTCACGGGCCGTCTTGAAGCGGAGAAGAACGTCGACGAGCTGCTGACGGCCGCCGCGTCGCTCCCCGACGACGTTCGGATCGAACTCGTCGGCGACGGCAGCGCCCGCCCGCGCCTGGAGCGGCAGGCCGCCGATCTCGGCATCGCCGACCGGGTCATCTTCCACGGATTCATCACCGATGACGAAGTGGTGCAGGCGTACCAGCGCGCGCACGTGTTCTGCATGCCGGGGACGGCCGAGCTCCAGAGCATCGCGACCATGGAGGCGATGGCCGCGGGCAAGCCGGTCGTCGCCGCCGACGCGATGGCCCTCCCGCACCTGGTGCGCCCGGGGCGCAACGGCTGGCTCTACCCGCCCGGCGACACCGCCGAGCTGGCGCTGCGCCTCGGCGAGATCCTCGCCGACGAGGCGGTCCGCACCGCCATGGGCAAGGCGAGCCTCGACCTCATCGCCTCCCACGACCTCGACGCCACGTTGGACGAGTACGAGCGCGTCTACCGCGACATCGCGAACGTCCCGGTCCCGGCCCCCGAGCCGGTCGCGGTCTCGGTCGCGGTCTCGGTCGCATAGCGCCGCAACGCGAAAGGGCTCCGCGGTGGTCCGCGGAGCCCTCAACGCTCCATTCGGCGGCGGGGGAGGGCCCGCGCGCCGGGTCCGGTCACCAGTCCCATCGCTCACCGCGCGGGGAGCGGCCCCGGCCGCCCTCGCGTCCGTGTCCGCGCTCGCCGCCGCGCCCGCGTCCGCGGCCGCCGCGGTGCCCCGGGCCGTCGAAGCCCGGTCCGAACCCGCGCCCGAACCCGGGTCCGCCGCGGCTCTCGAATTCGAACGCGATCTGCTTGAACTTGCGCATGCGCGCGTCGGCGGCCCCGGTCAGCTGCGACTCCTTCGCCTCGATGACGCGGTCGAGGAGCCCGGCCAGCTGGTCCCGCTCCTCGTCGCTGAGCACGCTGAACGGGTCGTCGCTGGGAGTCTCCTCGCGCTGCTCGGCGGCGGCGCGGCCCGCGTCGGTCAGGTCGACCATGCTGGTGCGGCGGTCCTCCGGGCTCGGCTCGCGCCGCACGAGGCCGGCCTCTTCGAGCTTGCCCAGCAGCTCGCCCAGCGACTGCGAGCGAATGCCCAGCAGGTAGGCGAGGTCCTTCTGCGCGATCGGCGACTGGAGCGAGAGCAGGTGGAGCACCCGCCCCTGGCCCTGGAAGGCGCCCGCCCGCGGGCGGTCCCCGCGGCGCAGGTGCGCGTCGCCGCGCCGCAGCAGCAGGAACAGGTACGAGAGGCGCCAGCCCAGGTTGCGGCCGGTCTCCTCGTCGTCCCAGTCGGCTGCGTCGTCGCCCGTGCGCTCGTCGCGCTCCGGGCCTCTCTGATCATGTTCGTCGTACATGAGTGGATTCCTTTCGATCGGACCTCCGGGATTTCCGAAGGTTCCTTCGTAGATCATAAGCGAAGGAACCTGCAAACAACAACAGGTACCTTCGATTATTTTGCAGGACCCTTCGTTCCCTGCGTCACGTCGCGCCGCCGTAGGCTGACCGGATGGAGCAGGACGAGCGCGCACGCCACCGTTCATCGTTCGGCGGCGCGGCCGCCGCCTATGCCGAGCACCGCCCGGACTACGCGAAGGCGGCCGTCCGCTGGGCCCTCCACGCCGCGCCCGGGCCGCGGGTCCTCGACCTCGGCGCCGGGACAGGCAAGCTGGCCGCGGTCCTGGCCGCCGCGGGCGTCGACGTGGTCGCCGTCGAGCCCGACGAGTCGATGCTCGCGCAGTTGCGGCACGACCTGCCCGAGGTCCGCGCCCACCGCGGCAGCGCCGAAGCGGTCCCCTTGCCCGACGACTCGGTCGACGCCGTCCTCGCCGGGAACGCCATGCACTGGTTCGACATGGCCGCCGCCGGGCCCGAGATCGCCCGGGTCCTCGCCCCCGGCGGCGTCCTCGCCGGGCTCTGGAACGTCCTCGACGACGGCATCGACTGGGTCGCCGGGCTCGCCCGGACCGCCGGGCCCGCCGTCGTCGGCCCCCGCGACACGCCCGCGAGCTGGCGCACCGAGACCGCCGACATGCACCTCCCCGCCACGGGCGCGCCCTCCTTCGGCTCACCTGAACGGGCGCACTTCCCGCACCACCAGCGCCGCACCGCCGACACCCTCGTCGCCACCCTCGCCACGCGCGCGGGCGTCCTCGTCATGCCCGACCAGGAGCGCCGCGACCTGCTCGACCGCCTCCGCACCTACCTCGAATCCCGCCCCGAGACCGCCCGCGGCGAGTTCACGCTCCCGATGCAGAGCTGCGTCCTGCGGGCGAGGTCACTCAAGACCCGGGCTTGATTTAGACTCAATCCAAGGTAAGATCAAATCCAGTAAGGGACGCCGCCAGGCGTCCCACTGCGACGCCGGGCGCGTCGCGGGTCCCTAGAAAGAAGCCGCCGGGACCCGCGCACCGCCCGACCCGGCTCTGCCGCATCGGCCCCCCTGTCAAGGACCCGCCGATGGGAGCCGCAGCCGGACCGGGTTCACAGGGCTTTCCCGGGACGGCGAGACGAGGGCCCCATGCCGAACGGCATGGGGCCCTCGTCTGCGCTCGGGGCGCGCGTCAGATCGTGTTGGAGTACTGCTCGAACGTCTGGTTCGCCGCCAGGGCCAGGGTGACCGCCTCTTCGAGCTGCTCCTTCGCCTGCTGCCACTGGCCGAGGGCCTCGCCGGGGAGGGCGCTGGAGGTGTCCTGCGTGGCGGCGCTGCCCGCGCCGATCGCGGTCTCGATCTGGGTCTGCGCGGCGCCGATCTGGCCGATCGCCTCGTTCGCCTGCTCGATGGCGGACTGGATCTGCGCCTTGATCTCTGCGGTACTTGCCACGGGCGGTCCTCTTTCTGGAAGCAACATCGAGTCGCTACAACGGTAGCCGCGATGCGCGGCGCGCGGGCACCGGCGGACGCTCGTTTCGTTCAAGACCGGCGCCTCGAAGATCGGTAGGTTCGGAACCGGCCGCTCCTCAAGGGAGGCGGCGGATCGATTCGGGAAGGACACCGATCATGAAGGACGTCACGACGTTCCTGTGGTTCGACGGCAAGGCGATGGACGCGGCCGAGCACTACACCTCGATCTTCGAGGACGGGAAGATCCTGGAGGTCACCGAGAACGGCTCGGCGGGCCCCGGCGAGCCCGGGTCGGTGCTCACCGTCGACTTCGAACTGGCCGGGCGGCGGTACATCGCGCTCAACGGCGGCTCGGGCGACGCGTTCAACACCTCGGTCTCGCTCATGGTCCACTGCGACACCGCCGAGGAGGTCGACTACTTCTGGGAGCGGCTCTCCGAAGGCGGCGAGAAAGGTCCCTGCGGCTGGCTCAAGGACAAGTTCGGCCTGTCCTGGCAGGTCACCCCCACCCTCATGTTCGAACTCCAGAAGGACCCGAACCAGGTCAAAGCCCAGGCCGTCGTCGCAGCGATGCTCCGCATGGGCAAACTCGACCCGGCAGAACTCCAAGCCGCATTCGACGCCGCCTGACCGGCGCCCACAAGTCCGGGGGCCGGGCTGCGCATACTCGACTCCTGGGCCCCCGGAAAGGGCGGCCCACGGTGCCGTTGCGGCTCATTGGGATACGCGGTGTTCAAGGCGGGCTCGGGGAGTATTACGACGCTCGTCGAGGACGACTTCTACGGGAGCCGTGCCGTGGTGCGGCTGGGCGAGGTGGGGCATCTCGGCTCGGTCGGGTGAGGGTTTGCGCAGGCGGATCCAGTCGGGGGAGCGGCCGCTCGTGTAGGGGCTGGCGAGGCGTTTGGCGATGGAGCCGCGGGGGTCGGCGGGCGGGTCGGTGGTCCAGGGGCGGGTGCGCCAGGCTCCGGCGGTGAGGCCGAGGCCGTCGAGGGCGATGCGGCGGTAGATGTAGGGCTCGTGGCGGACGTCGACGGCGTTGAGGGCGAGGACGTCGAAGACGACCACGGTGGCGGGGAAGTCGTCGGCGAGGCGGGCCGCGTCCTCGGGGGACGTGTAGCGGCGGCGCATCCCGGCGGGGGAGAGGACCAGTTCGCCGTCGAGGACCGTGCCGTGGAAGTCGGTGATGCGGGCGAGTTCGGGGAAGCGGTCGGCGAGGTCGGTGCCGTAGCGGGTGAGCATGCGCCAGCACCCGTCCGCGGCGCCGCAGACGACGCGCAGGCCGTCCTGCTCGCGCTCGTAGGACCAGCCGCCGCGGGAGGGCGGCGGGCCGGGGATGGGCAGCATCGGTGCGGGCAGGTCCACGTCCTGAGACTAGGACGGATATCGAAAGAACTCTCAGGTTTCACTCCTGCCGCATGCGCATCGGTGCGATCCTGGGTCCATGGCGATCTGGAGCGGGGCGATAGCGTTCGGGCTGGTCAGCATCCCGATCAAGGTCACTGCGGCCACCGGCAGCCACGACCTGGGCCTGCACCAGTACCACGCGGCCGACGAGGGCCGGATCCGCTATTTGAAGGTGTGCGAGATCGACGACGAGCCGGTGGACCCCGACGAGATCGTCAAGGGCTTCGAGACCCCCGACGACGAGGTGGTCCTCCTCGACGAGGACGACCTCAAGGACCTCCCGGTGAGCACGTCGAAGACCATCGAGGTCCTGGAGTTCGTGCCCGCCGAGCAGATCGACCCGATCTACTACGACAAGAGCTACTACCTCGAACCGGACAAGACCGGAGGCCGCCCCTACGTGCTCCTGCGCGAGGCCCTGATCCAGCAGGACCGGATCGCGGTCGTGAAGGTGACGCTGCGCCGCCGCGAGAGCCTGGCCGCGCTGCGCCCCCGCGGCGAGGCCCTGGTCATGCACACGATGATGTGGCCCGACGAGATCCGCAAGCCCCAGACGAGCGGCCTCGACGCGGAGGTGCGCGACCAGGAGCTGGAGATGGCCGGGACGCTCATCGACGCGATGGCCGCCGACTTCCACCCCGAGGGCTACACCGACGCCTACCAGGAGGCCCTCGCCGACCTCATCGAGGCGAAGCACGAGGGCCGCAGCGCCCCGAAGTCGAAGCGGGAGCGGCCGAAGGCCAAGGTCATCGACCTGATGGACGCGCTCCAGCAGTCCGTCGACCAGCGCAAGCGCCCCGCCAAGAAGACGGCGCGCAAGGCCGCGAAGAAGACGGCCAAGAAGAGCGCCAAGAAGACCGCCCGCAAGGCCCCGGCCAAGAAGGCCGCGAAGAAGGCCGCCGCGTCGCGCCGCAAGAGCGCCTAACGCGCCAGGCGCCGGCGCTTCGCCGCGCTCCTCGCGGCCCGCCGCGGGCCGATGAGCGCGTCGAGCTTCGCGCGGGCCGGGCCCGCCGGGGCCGCGTATTCGTCGATGTCCGCCCACGGGTCCGCCTTGCGGGCCAAGCGCCTGCGGATCGTGCGGATGGTGTGGCCGCCGGGGACGGCGCGGCCGAGCTCGCTCCAGTCGAGGGGCACGGCCACGCCCGCGCCGGGCCGGGCGCGCAGCGTGTACGGGGACGCGAAGGTCTGCGACCGGCCGTTGCGGTTGACGTCGAGGAAGATCCGGCCCGCCCGCTTCTCGATGCGGTGCTGCACGGTGAGCACTTCCGGGTCGGCGCGGGCGAGGTGCCCGGCGAGGTCCCCCGCGAGCTCGCGCACGAACCGGAAGTCCTCGCTGCGGTCCAGGGGCGCGACGACGTGGAAGCCGCGGCCCCCGGTGGTCTGGAGGAACGGTGTGAACCCGAGGTCGGCGACGAGGTCGCGGACGCGCCGCGCGACGTCCCGCAGCACCTCCACGGGCGCGCCGTCCGGCGGGTCGAGGTCGACCACCATCCGGTCGGGGAAGTCGATCGCGTCGACGGTGCAGGGCCGGATGTGGAACTCGATCGCGCTGTGCGCCGCGAGGTAGACGAGCGTCGCCTCGTCGTCGCACACGACCGCGTCGGCCTGCGTCCCGTCGCGCTTGGGGACCGTCACCGTGCGCACCCAGTCGGGGAAGTAGTCCATGGCGTGCCGCTGGAAGAACCCCTCGGCGCCGATCCCGTCGGGGTGGCGCAGCAGCGTCAGCGCCCGCCCGGCGAGGTGGGGGAGCATCACGGGGGCGACGGCCCGGTAGTGGGCGAGGACGTCGGCCGCGGTGATCCCCTCGCCGGGGAACATCTCCTTGTCCGGGTGCGGGACCCTGATGGTGCGCCCGCCGACCTCGACGTGCTCCGGGCGGGCCATCAGGCGGTCTCCCTGACCACGTCCCGGGCGGGCTTGTCGGTGCGCTCGCCCTGGTAGCGCGGGTGGCGCAGCATCCCGTCGGCGGTCCACTCGGTGAACGCGACCTGGACGACCAGCTCGGGGCGGACCCAGTGGGCGCGCTCGCGGACCGGGTCCTTGAACGGGCTCTTCGGCTCCGCGAGGGCGTCCATGCGCTCGCGCAGGGCCCGCAGCGTGGCGTCGTCGTACCCGGTGCCCACCTTCCCGGCGTACCGCAGCGGGCCGCGCCCGTCGTGGTAGCCGACGAGGAGCGCCCCGAAGCCGGCGCGCGAGCCCTGCGGGTCGGTGAAGCCGCCGACGACGAACTCCTGGTCGCGCACGCATTTGAGCTTGAGCCAGTTCTTGGAGCGGCCGCTGTGGTACCGCGATGAGGCCCGCTTCGCGATGAGGCCCTCCCAGCCGCGGCCGCAGGCGTCCGCGAAGAGGGCCTCGCCGTCGGTGTTGCGGTGCACGGAGTACCGCAGCGGGTCCTGGAACGTGAAGGCCCTGCGCAGGAGCCGCTTGCGGTCGCGCAGCGGCAGGCGCGTGACGTCCTCGCCTTCCACCGAGAGCAGGTCGAACAGGTAGTAGTGGACGCGGATGCCGGTGGCGGCGATCCGGGCGGGGTCGGTGAGGTGGATGCGGCCCTGGAGGCGCGCGAAGCTCGTCTGCGCGCCGTCGAAGGCGACGATCTCGCCGTCGGCGGTGAACCGCGGCCCGCCGAGGTCGGCGAGCGCGTCGGCGACCTCGGGGAACCCGGCCTCGATGGGCCGCCCGGTGCGCGACCACAGGCGCACCGCGCCGCCGTCGCGTCCGGCGATGGCCCGCATGCCGTCGAGCTTGCGTTCGAACACCCAGTCGGGACTGGAGAACCGGCGCTCGGTGAGCGTGGCGAGCATCGGCTCCCGGAACCCGGTCACGACTCGTTCCCCCGTGTCATGCCCGCTCAATACCCGGCCGGGGACCTCGGCAAACGCTCCCCGGCCCGGGCCCGGTCAGCCGTGGAGCGTGGGCTTGTAGACGAACTCCTGGATGCGGCCGTCGTACGTGCTCGTCTCGATGAGCTCCAGGTCGAAGTCCTCGGCGCCCGCGAAGATCGGGGCCGCGCCGGACCGGCCGGTGACGACCGGGAACAGCGTGATCTGGAGGCGGTCGACCAGGCCCGCGGCGAGGAGCGACCGGTTGAGCGCGAGGCTGCCGTGCGAGCGCAGCGGCACTTCCGAGCGCTCCTTGAGGCGGCGGACGACGTCGACGCCGTCGCCGCGCACCAGGGTCGCGTCGTGCCAGTCGAGCGGTGTTTCGAGCGTGTCGGAGACGACCGTGGCGGGAGTCTCGATCATCCGCGTGACCCACGGGTCGCGGACCTCGAAGTCCTCGTCGGCGTTGGCCAGCATGCCTTGGAAACTGCGGAACGTGTTGCCTCCGAAGACCATCCGCTGGTCCTGCGAGTACTGGTCGAGGCGGTGGGCGAGGAACTCGGGGCCCTGCTTGCCCCAGTAGCCGCGCCACCCGCCGCCGGTGGCGGCGCCGAAGCCGTCGAGGCTGGTGAAGACGTCGAAGGTGTACTCGGTGGTCATGTGGAACTCCTAGCGGTCGGTGTGTACCAGTGCAGACTGGCACCGCCGCCGGAATTCATCGGCCGTTTCAGGCCCTCGGTATGTCCTTGCCGGTGGGCCGGTACTCGGTGAGGACGATGCGGCCGTCCAAGACGCGGTGGTCGGTCAGCTCCAGGTCGGCGGCGGCGACCGCCGAGAACGTCGAGTCCCGTCCCGCGTCGCCTGCGAACAGCGGGAACGTGAGGATGCGGACCCGGTCGACGAGCCCGGCCGCCAGCAGCTGGTCGGCGAGCGACAGGCTGCCCCAGGTGCGGATCGGGTCGCCGTCCCCGGCCTTCATCGCCGCGATCCCCGAAGCGAGGTCGGTCTCGATGCGCGTGTTCGGCCACGGGATCTCGGTGAGCGTGGTCGTGAAGACGGTCTTGTCGAGCGCCATCGTCGACTCGTACGTGTCGCCCCAGGCCTCGGCCGGGAGCGACGCGAACGCCTCGTATGTGCGCCGCCCCATGACGACCCGCTGCGGTTTCGCGGTCTCCTCGTCGATCCAGGCCCCCAGATCGGGCCCGTAGTACCCGAAGTAGCCGGGGAGCCCGTCGCTCCCGGCCCAGCCGTCGACCGAGACGAACAGGTCGACTGTGAGTGTGCTCGCCATGATGTACCTCCGTTGGTTCCGCCGGCGTCCGCCCATCCTAGGCGCGGGGACCGACAGTGCCCTCCAACGAGTACGCGCAGGGGAGGAGGACCTGCCGGTCGTGCTCCCCGGCCGGGTCGGTGAGCAGGGACGTCAGGAGGTGTACCGCGCGGCGGCCCATCTCGTGCCGGGGGACGCGCAGCGAGGCCCACTGGCGGGTGCCGACTTCGCCGACGGGGATGTCGACGAGGACCACGATCGACAGGTCCCGGGGGATCTCCAGGCCGCGGATGCTCGCCATGGCCGCGAGGACCCGCAGGAGGCTCACCGACTCCACGAGCAGCGCGGTGGCGCCGGAGGCGACCGCGGCGTCGAGCCACTGCGCGGTCAGGCCCTCGGGGTCGGTGAAGTGCGGCTCGGGGACGGGCAGGCCGAAGCGGCCCAACGCGGTCGCGAAGCCCTCCCAGCGGTCCACCTGCGGCTCGTGCCTGGAGGTCTCGCCGAGGTAGGCGAAGGACCGGTGGCCGATGCCCACGAGCTCGTCGACGATGCGGCCGGTCGCGGTGCGGTAGTCGCCGCCCACGTACGCGATCCCGTCGGCCACCTCGCGGTGCCCTATGTAGACGAACGGGTAGTGCTCGGCGGAGAGCCGGGCCAGGTCGTCGCGGTCGGCGTGGTGGCCGAGGAGGAGGCTCCCGGCGGCCTGCTGGAGCCCGTTCGCGCCGTCCTCGTAGATGCGGCGCACCCCGTCGTGGTGGCGCGCGGCGGTGAACAGCATGAGGTTGCAGCCCTCGGCGGCGGCCTGGTCCTCGATGCCGCGCATGAATTCGAAGTAGTAGTCCCCGGTGCTGGTGGGGAAGATCGGCTCGAAGGTGTGGACGCCGAGCAGCAGCGGCTGGGCCCGCGCGGCCGGGGCGCGCTGCGCGGAGGCGGGCACGTACTGGAGGCGCCGCGCGGTGCTGAGGACCCGCTTGCGGGTCTCCGCGGAGATCCGGCCGTTCTCGGCGGTCCCGTTGAGCACCATCGAGACCGTCGACTGCGAGACCCCCGCCTCCTTGGCGATGTCGGCCTGCCGTGACGTCCGCTTGGTCATCGTTCCATCCTCCTTCATCGATGCCCGTCCCCCGTGTCCAGAATCGCGCCGCCCGCGAGCAAGTCGCCGCGCAGCCGCCCGTAGTCCACGTCCTGGACGGCGGTCTTGTCGGCGGCCGCGAGCGCCGCGGCCGTCCCGGCCGCCTCGCCGAGCATCATGAACACCGGCTCCATGCGGACCGACGCGAACGCGACGTGCGACGCGGACACCGCCGACGCCACCAACAGGTTCTCGCACTCCCCGCGCGCGGGCACGAGCGCCCGGTAGGGAACGCCGAACGGCGTCGACAGTGGATGCTGCACATTGCCCTCGTTCACGGGCTGACCGTCCACGACGACGCGCTTGGCGTTGTGCGAGTCCATGACGTACGAGGCCAGGGCCACCGGGTCGGCGCAGCCGCGCCCGGCGGCGTCGTGCTGGGTGACGACCCGCTCGGCGACCATGCGGCGGGCCTCGCGCACGTACAGCTGGTGCGGCCAGTGCGACTGGGCCGCGAACTCCTGCGGGGCGAGCCCGAACAGGCGGGTGTCGGCCCGCACCCGCTCGGGCAGGCGCCGGTCGTTCGCGAGGAAGTGCAGCAGCCCGGCCTGGTAGCGCACGTGGTCCTGGAAGATCGCCTCGCGCTCGTCGTATCCGGCCTCGGGCCAGCGGTAGTTCGCTCCGATGTGGTCGGAGGAGACCGCGCCGTGGTTGTTCATGTCGTACACCTCGCCGCGCACGCGGGTGCAGCGCCCGTACAGCTCGTACACGCCCGCGTCGATGTAGCGGCGCAGCAGCTCGTACCGGTCGGGGTCGTACCCGTCGGGCTCGGGGAACGGGACGCGGTCGGCGCCGGTGGTGACGTGGAGCCGGAAGTTGTACGCCTGGAGCCGCCGGTCGCCGTCCCCGGTGGCGCCCATGGGGTCCGGGCTGATCCCCGGGAGCAGGCCGCTCTCGGGCCGGCCCGGTTCGACGTAGGGGTCGACGGGCCGCTGGAACTGGTGGTTCCCGCTGCGCTGCACGCCCGCCTGCGGCTCGCCGTACACCTCGGACGACTCGCGGCCGACGGTGTGCGAGACCCCGGCGCGGGCCATGAGGTCGCCCTCGTAGGAGGCGTCCACGAACACCCTTGCGGCGTAGGCGGAACCGTCGTCGGTGGTGATCGCGGCGATCCGCTGCCCGTCCATGACGACGCCGTCGAGGTGCCTGCGCCGCCGCAGCTGCACGCTCGAGTCGGCGAGCCACTCGGTGAGGATCGCCTCGGCCAGGCCCGCCTCGACGTCCCAGTGGGGGTCGGCGGCCCGGTAGCGGTGCGCCACGCGGCGGTAGAACTCGCGGGCGAGGCCGCCCACCGTGGCCGCGTCGCCCACGTCGGTGGTGCCGAGCCCGGAGGCGGTCATGCCGCCGACGTGGTCGCCGAAGGCGAGGAGCACCACGGACCGTCCCTTGCGGGCGGCGGCGATCGCGGCGGTGGCGCCGCCCGCGGTGGCGCCGTAGACGACGACGTCGGCGTCGAGCCGCTCGGGGGCGCCGATCGCGGGGAGGAGGTAGCGCACGCCGGGGAGGGCGGGCGCCGAAGTCATACGATCGTTCATCGCATCAGCATACAACGAATTCATATCAGCGCTATCGGCACGCATGGGCCACGCTTCCATGCGGGAAAAACTTCCGGATCGCTCTTGACATCTCCCGGCATCCTTGCGGTAACGTGGGCTCGACCTCATCGAATATCGACTGCATTGCTGATAATATCAGCAACCATCTTCGACCGGGAGACCCCCACATGCCTCCAGTGCACGAGACCGCGACCGACCTCCTCGTCGTCGGCGGCGGGCTCGGCGGCGTCGCCGCCGCCCGCACCGCCGCCCGCCTCGGCCTCCACGTGCTGCTCACCGAGGAGACCGACTGGCTCGGCGGGCAGCTCACCGCCCAGGCCGTGCCCTCCGACGAGCATCCCTGGATCGAGTCCGGCCTCACCTCCGCCGGATACCGCGAGCTGCGCGACCGCATCCGCGACTACTACCGCCGCAACTACCCGCTCACCGCCGCCGCGAAGGCCGAGCCCGCCCTCAACCCCGGCCTCGGGAACGTCTCGAAGCTCTGCTGCGAGCCGGCCGTCGGCGTCGCCGCCATCGACGAGATGCTCGCCCCCTACCGCTCCGCCGGGCGCATCACAGTCCTCTACGGCCACGTGCCGGTCGCCGCCCACGTCGAGGGCGACCGCATCGCGGCCGTGACCCTCCGCGGCCCGCAAGGCGACCGCACCGTCACCGCCCCGCTCGTCGTGGACGCCACCGAGCTCGGCGACCTCCTCGAACTCGCGGGCGTCGAGCACGTCGTGGGCGCCGAGTCCCACGCCCAGACCGGCGAGCCCTACGCCGCCCCCGAGCCCGACCCGACCGACCAGCAGTCGATCACCTGGACCTTCCCCCTCGAATACCGCCCCGGCGAGGAGCACGTGGTCGACCGGCCCGCCTCCTACGACCACTGGCGCACCCACGTGGACGACTTCTGGCCCGGACCCCAGCTGTCCTGGGAGAAGATCGACATCCACACCATGGGCGGGCGCACCAACCGCATCTTCGAGGGCGACATGGACGCCGTCATGCTCCCCGACCTGTGGCACTTCCGCCGCATCCGCGCCCGCACCCAGTTCGACCCCGACCTCATCGACACCGACATCACCCTGGTGAACTGGCCGAACATCGACTACTGGGAGGCCCCGCTCATCGGCGCCGACGTCGACGCGGCCGCCCGCGACCTCGCCTTGCAGCGCTGCAAGGAGCTCTCGCTGTCCTACCTCCACTGGATGCAGACCGAGGCCCCGCGCCCCGACGGCGGCACCGGCTACCCCGGCCTCAAGCTCCGCCCCGACCTCACCGGCACCGCCGACGGGCTCGCCAAGACCGCGTACATCCGCGAGTCCCGCCGCATCAAGGCCCGCTTCACCGTCCTGGAGCAGCACGTCGCCGTCGTCGACCGCCCCGAGGGGCAGGGCGCCGAGCAGTTCGCCGACTCGGTGGGCATCGGCCACTACAACATCGACCTCCACCCCAGCGCGGCCGGCGTCAACTACGTCAACCTGGAGACCTACCCGTTCCAGATCCCGCTCGGCGCGCTCCTGCCCGTGCGCGTGCGGAACCTCCTGCCCGCCAACAAGAACATCGGCACCACCCACATCACCAACGGCTGCTACCGCCTCCACCCCGTGGAGTGGTCCATCGGCGAAGCCGTCGGCGCCCTCGCGGCCCTGTGCGCCGCCGAGAAGACCGAGCCGCACGCCGTCGGCGACTCCCCGCGCCTCACCGAGGACCTCCAGCGGCTCCTCGCCTCCACCCTGGGAGCCCCCGTGGCCTGGCCCGAGGACGTGCAGCGGACCCGCCCCTCGCAGGCGTCCAAGAACGCGACCCCGGTGCTCGCCAAGCCGAAGAAGCGGGTGCCCGGTGCCTGACGTCCTCATCTACGGCGCCACGCCGGCCGGGATCATGGCCGCGCTCCGCCTCTCCCTGCGCGGCTACAGCGCCCTGGTCCTCGAACCCACCGGGCACGTCGGCGGCATCGTCGCGGGCGGCCTCGTCAAGACCGACACCCCCGACGTCCCCGAGGCCCTCGCCGGGCTCACGCGCACCCGGTTCTTCGCCGGGATCGGCGCCGAGTACGGCGAGGACGGCCCGAAGTACCTCTTCGAACCCAAAGCCGCCGAACGGGTCTCGTGGAACCTCCTAAACGAGGCCGGCGCGGAGGTCCGCACCGGCCAGCGCATCGAGTCGCCCGCCGACGTCGAGCGCACCGCCGACCGCATCACCGCCGTCCGCACCGGCGGCGAGTGGCACCGGGCCCGGTTCTTCATCGACGCCTCCTACGAAGGCGACCTCATGGCCCACGCCGGGGTGCCGTACACGACGGGCCGCGAAGCGGCCTCCCAGTACGACGAGTCCCTCGCCGGGTTCCAGCCCGCCCGCGCCTACCGCCGCGGCCCCTTCACGCCCAACACCGGCTACCCGGTCGGGTCCGTCCCCCTTGAGGCCGAAGGCGACGCCGACGGCAAGACCCAGGCGTACAACTTCCGCGGCGTCCTCACCCGCGAAGCCGACCGCCTCCCCTTCGAGCGGCCCCACGACTACGACCCCGCCCGCTACGGCCACCTCCTCCAGCACCTGCGCGAACGCGACGTCGCCGGGCTCTCCTCGATCGTCACCCGTACCGCCGCGCTCCCGAACGGCAAGTTCCAGACCAACCAGGCCCTGTTCTTCGGCTTCGACCTGCCCGGGGCCTCCTGGGACTACCCCGACGGGTCCTGGAAGCGCCGCGACGACATCGTCGCCGAGCAGGCCGCCTGGCACCAGGGGATGCTGTACTGGCTCGCCAACGACCCGGCCCTGCCCGAGGCCTTCCGCGCCGACGCCCGCACCTTCGGCCTCCCGCCCGACGAGTTCACCGACAGCCCCCTGGGCCGCGGCTTCCCGCACGCCCTCTACGTCCGCGAGGCCCGCCGCATGGTCGGCGCGCACGTCCTCACCCAGCACGACCTGCTGAAGCCGAACAACCGCAAGGCCACCGCCGTCGCCTGCTGGGCCTACGCGATGGACTCCCACGTCGTCCAGTACTACCCCGAAGGGGACGGCACCGTGGTCGGCGAGGGCACCCTCTCCGGCACGGTCCACAACCCGCCCGTGGACCTCTACGAGATCCCCGCCGAAGTCCTGTTCCCCTCGCACGGCACCGCGAACCTCACCGTCGCGGTCTGCTTCTCCGCCAGCCACATCGGGTTCTCCTCGCCGCGCATGGAACCGAACTTCGGGATGCTCGGCGAGGCCTGCGGCGAACTCGCCGCCCAGTCCCTCGCCACCGGACTCCCGGTGCAGGACTACGACTACCCGGCGCTGGCGGCGGCGCTCACCGAGCACGGCGCGGTCCTCGACCTCCCCGACAAGGGACGGCGCCCGTGAACGACGTGATCGAGTTCCCGATCGGCGGCCCGGACCTGCCCGCGTTCCAGCCCGGCCCGCTCGACGCCGCCGCAGGGTGGCGCGACCACCGCATCGAGCTGACAGCCGAAGTGCCCCACGGGCACTGGCTGCTGCGGCTCGAATTCGACGCCGGGCACGGGCCCTGCCCCGACCTGCTCGTGGACATCGACGGACGGGCCGGGCTGTTCCACCCCGACGTGGTCCGCGAGGACCGCTCCGAGGTGTACCGGCACGGGCCCATCGCGGGCGCGGCCGTCGTGGAGGTCCCGCTCGGGGCCCTCGCCGCGGGGGAGCACCGCATCGGCGTCACCACCACATTGGACGCCGAGGCCGCGACCGGCCCCGTCGCCGACCCCGGCGGGCCCACCCGCCACCGCGAGCAGTTCGGCCACCACTTCGGCTCGGGCCTCACCTGGCGGCGCCTCGCCCTGGTGCCCCACGACGGACCGGCCCGAGTCCACGTCTCGCTCGCATCGACGCCGCTGTTCATCGAAACCGAAGGGCTGCACCAGCTCGTCGACCTCACCGTCACCGCGCCCTTCGGCGCCGCCGCCCCCCGCACCGCCGAGGTCCGCATCGCGGACCGCACCTGGACCCACGACCTCGCGCGCCCCGGCCGCGACGCCGGCCAGGTCCGGGTCCGCTTCCCCGTCCCCGAACTCGCCGGCCCGACCGCGGCCGAGGTCCGCCTCGACGGCGGCGCGCCCGCCGCGTTCACCCTCGAACCGAAGCGCAAGTGGACCGTGCACCTCATCCCGCACGTCCACCTCGACGTCGGCTACACCGACGTCCAGGGCAAGGTCCTCGAACTCCACTCCCGCAACCTCGACCGCGCCCTGGCCGCCCTCGACCGCGACGACGGCTTCGCGTTCTCCGTGGACGGGTCCCTCGTCGTCGCCCAGTACCTCGCGACCCGCTCCGGCAAGCGCGCGGAGCGCGTCCTCGCCGCGCTCCGCTCGGGCCGCGTCTCCGTGAACGCCTTCCACTCCCTGTTCCTGTCCGGCGTCGCGAGTCTCGAAGAGGTCTACCGGGCCGCCTACCTCGCGGCGCGGCTGCGCGACGAGCACGGCGTCCCGATCGACTACGCCAACCTCACCGACGTCCCCTCCTACTCCGCGGCCGTCCCGTCCATGCTGCGCGCCTTGGGGATCGACGCCTTCGTGGGCATCGAGAACCACCACCGCGGCGGCGGCGCCGACTCCGACCTCCAGCACCTCGCCAGCCCCGTCATGTGGGAGGGGATCGACGGCTCCCGCGTCCTCACCCACTTCTCCGACACCTACTCCCAGCTGCGGTTCATGGCGGGCGACCCGCAGACCCTCGCGGGCGGCGCGTACGCGCTCACGCGCTTCCTCGCCCGCTACGAGCGCGAGGACTACCTCCCGCACGACCTGCCCGTCATCGGCACCCATGCCGACAACGAGGACCTCGCCGACGGCGACGCCGCGTTCGCGGCCCGCTGGAACGCCGCCTACGCCTGGCCGCGCATCGCAGTGTCCACGATGGCCGGCTACCTCGACGCGGTCCGCCCGCTCGCCGAACGGCTCCCGGTGTGGCGCGGCGACGGCGGCTCCTACTGGGAGG
This sequence comes from Glycomyces artemisiae, assembly GCF_003002955.1. GTDB lineage: Bacteria > Actinomycetota > Actinomycetes > Mycobacteriales > Micromonosporaceae > Glycomyces > Glycomyces artemisiae. Next base: position 308,797 of record NZ_PVTJ01000003.1, on the reverse strand, counting down.
ACGGCGTCGGCACCGGCGCGGCCGTCGCGGCCGAGCACCGCCGCACCCAGGCGCTCCTGCCCGTCGCCGAGGCCCTCGCGGCCCTCATCGCGCGCACCGACGACACGTACCGCCCCAACCGCGACGCCCTCGACGCCGCCTGGGAAGGCGCGCTCTTCGGCTGCGAGCACACCTGGACCTGGTCCCACGCCAACGCCCACCCGCACGGCGACCAGGTGGGGGACCAGCTCGACTGGAAGCGCCACCAGGTCCACACCGGACACCGGAACGCCCTGGACGAGACCCGCCGCGCCCTCTCGCAGCTCGGCGAGCTCGTCACCACCGCCGGCCCGACACTCCTGGCGCACAACCCGCTCGGCTGGGCCCGCGACCTCGACGTCGAGGTGGAGGCCCCCGCCGGGACCCCGTTCCTCCACGGCGGCGAACCCCTCCCGACCGAGGCGCTGGCCGACTGCGACGGCCTCGTCAAGCACCGCCTCACCGTCCCTGACGTGCCTCCCTTCGGCTACCGCGCCGTCCCCATGGGATCGGCCCGGACCCTCGCCCCCGGCGAGGAGGGCGGGGCCGCCGAGCGCACGGCCGCAGCGATCGACGACTGGCGGCCCGTCCCGGCGACGCTCACGACCGACCGCTGGGACCTCGCCCTCGACCCCGACACCGGCGCCGTCCGGTCCCTCACCCACCGCCCCACCGGCCGGGCTCTGCTCGACGCCGCCTCGCCGTGGCGGCTCGGCGAGGTGCTCTACGTCCTGAACGGACCTGACGCGCTGACCAGGGGCGACCACCCCGACGCGTTCGCGCACTCCGGTGCGCCCCATTCCCATCCGCATCCGCCGACGTCCACGATCTCCGGCCGCCGCCCGCTCGCCGACCCGCCCGACCTCACCGTCGCCGCCGCCGCGATGCGCCCGGTCGGCCTGCGCCGCACCTACGACGGCTGGCGCCTGCGCACCGTCGGCACCGCCCGCAACCTTCCGCACGTCGAGGTCGACCTGCTCCTGCGCGACGGCGACGACCGCGTCGACGTCCGCGTGCGCCTGGAGAAGGAGCGCGAACTCGCCAAAGAGGCCGTCTACGTCGCCTTCCCGTTCGCCGCAACCGAACCGCGCTTCCACTACGACCGCCAGCAGGGCTGGGTCGACCCCGCGGCCGACCACGCCCCCGGCGCCTGCAACGAGTGGTTCACCACCCAGTACGGCGTCGCCGTCGAGACCGCACCCGGCGGCCCGGCCGTGATCTGGACCAGCGCCGACGCGCCCCTGGTCGCCCTCGGCGACATCGTGCGCGGCGAATGGCCCGACCACTTCCGCCCGCGCAGCGGCGCGATCCTCTCGTGGGTCATGAACAACTACTGGCCCACCAACACCCCGCCCGAGCAGCACGGGACCCTCGACCTCCGCTACTCCTTCACGCCCGCGACCGGATTCGACCCCGCCGCGGCCGGAGTCTTCGGCCGCGAGACCCGCTTCCCCGGCGTCGCGAGCGAGGTCAACCGCCTCGACAAGTTCGACACCGACCCCCGGCCGCTCCCGGCCGACGCCGCCTCCCTCCTGGACCTCGACCTGCCGCCCGGCGTCCACGCCACCGTCGCCGAACCGCGCGACCGCGACGGCCTGCTCCTCCGGCTTCAGGACCTCACCGGGAACGGTGCCGAAGTGTCGCTCCCGCCCGGGACCGCCGTGCGCTGCCGCGCCGACGAGACCCCGCTCCACCCCCTCAACGGCCCCGCGGTCGCCTTGCGGCCCTGGGAAGTCGTGTCACTCCTCCTGAAAGGGGCCGCCTCGTGAAACGGCGAGTCCTCCTCGGCGCCGGAGCCGCGATCGGCGGCACGGCCCTCGGCGGTGCCTTCAGTGCCGCACCCGCCGCCGCCCAGACCGCCGCGGGCCTCCGCGTCGGCACCTGGGGCGCCGCCGCCTACCCCCTCGCCGACGTGACCTTCGGCGGCCGGACCGGCCGGTTCATCGTGCGCACCAGCGTCGCCGGAACGGCCCCGCGCCTGCGCCTGTCCAACGTCGGCGGCACCGCCCCGCTCACCGTCGGCACGGTCCGCTTCGGCCTCCACGCCGGGGGCGGCGCCGTCACCGCGGGCACCAACAAGGCCGTCACCTTCGGCGGCAGCGCCTCCGCGGTCATCGCCGCCGGGGCCGTGGTCCTCTCCGACCCCATCGACCTCGACCTCCCCGCCGAAGCCGATGTCGCCGTGAGCATCCACGTCCCCGACACGGTCGCGAACGTGACCGGCCACAGCATCGCCGCCCAGCGCTCCTACCTCACTCCCGACGGCGACCACGCCGCCGACGAGTCCGCCGACGCGTTCACCGAGTTCATCTCGAAGTGGTACCTCCTCGACGAGATCACCGTCGAACTCGACGGCCCCGGCGGCGCGGTCGTGTGCCTCGGCGACTCCATCACCGACGGCGTCGGCTCCACCTCGAACCTGAACCGGCGCTGGCCCGACTACCTCGCCCGCAGGCTCCTCGCCGCGGGCGCGAGCACCGGCGTCCTCAACGCGGGCGTCTCCGGCAACCGGGTCCTGTGGGACGGCGCGGCCCCCTCCGCGCAGGCCCGCCTCGACCGCGACGTCCTCTCCCACCCCGGCGTCCACGCCGTGATCCTCCTCGAAGCGATCAACGACATCGCCTCCGGGAAGGCCGCGGCCCCCGGCGACCTCCTCGCCGCGTACGCGCAGATCCGCGAGCGCCTCGCCGTCCACGGCGTGCTCCTCGTCCTCGGCACCGTCACCCCCTGGCTCGGCTCGGCGAGCTACACCGACGCCAAGGAGGCCATCCGCGTCGCCGTCAACACCGCGATCCGTGAGAGCGGCGACCCGTACATCGACTTCGAGGCCGCCGTCCGCGACCCCGACGACCCCAGGAAACTGCGCGCCGAATACGACTCCGGCGGCGGCGTCCACCCCTCGTGGGCCGGCTACGAGGCCATGGCGGCCGCCGTAGACCTGACGCTGCTGGAACCGAACCCTTCACTGTGACACCTGATCGGAGCTGATCATGAGCGACATCCACATCGGCAGGCGAGGCCTGCTCCGGGCGACCGGCGGCGCCGCGCTCCTCGCGGCGGCGGGCGGCACCGCCGCGTGCGGCGACGGCGCGGGCACCGGCGAGGCCCAGACCCTGAGCGAGACCGGCGTCGAACTGCCCTCCTACATTCCCAGCGAGATCGCCGCCCCGGACCTCGCCGCCACCGAGGACGGCGTCCTCGCCGGGTACTACTCCTTCCCGCGCGACCTCGTCGACGCCTTCGACGCGCCGCCCGCCGACGGCGCCGGGACGGTCTCCATCCTCACCAACATGTTCAACCCGGTCCCGCCCGGCATGGGCGACAACGCCTACTGGCAGGCCGTCAACGCCTCCGTCGGGGCCGAACTCGACATCACCATGACGCCCGCCGCCGACTACCTCGCGAAGCTCTCCACGATCATCGCGGGCGGCGACCTCCCCGACATGCTCCTGGTCTCCGCGAGCCTCGCCAACCGCTCCGACGTGCTCGCCAACCTGTGCGCCGACCTCTCCGGGCATATCTCGGGCGACAAGATCGCCGACTACCCGCACCTCGCGAACTTCCCCACGGACTCCTGGCTCCCCAGCGTCTACAACGGCGGCCTGTACGGCGTCCCGAACCCGCGCGCGATCGTCGGCACCATCATGTTCGCCCGCGGCGACCTCTTCGCCGCGCAGGGCCTCAACCTCGCGCCCGGCAGCTACGACGAGTTCCTGGAGGCCGCCACCGCCCTCACCGACCCCGCCGCCAACCGGTGGGCCTTCGGCAACCCGCGCGGCCTCATCACCTACGTGGGCAACATGCTCGGCGTCCCCAACGTGTGGCGCGAAGAGGGCGGCGAGTTCACCAACGAGTACGAGACCGAGGAGCGCCGCGAAGCCGTCGCCCGGGTCGCCGAGATGATGGCCGCCGGGCTCTTCCACCCCGACGCCGCCTCCGAGAACATCAACCTCCGCGACCTGTTCGGCAACGGCACCATCGCGATGGGCCCCGACGGCTACGCCGCCTGGGACATCCTCGCCGACACCTACGGCGTCGACGTCCAGGGCATCCCCGCGCCCTCCTACGACGGCAACGGCGAGGGCGTCCACCGCGCCGGAACCGCCAGCTTCGGCCTCATGGCCTTCAAGAAAGCCGACGACGACCGCATCGCGCAGCTCCTCAACGTCGCGAACTGGCTCGCCGCCCCCATCGGCTCCACCGAGTACATGCTCCGCAAGTTCGGCGTCGAAGGCCAGCACTTCGAATGGGACGGCGACACCCCCGTCAAGACCGCGCTGGGCACCAACGAGACCACCGTCCCGTTCGAGTACGTCACCGACGCCGCCCCGATCCTTGGCCCCCGCGCCCAGGCCCGCGTCGACGCCCAGCGGGCCTTCCAGGAGACCGCCGTCCCGCGGATCGTCCGAGACCCGTCCATCGGCCTCTACTCGAACACCGCGATCGACAACGCGGGGGAGCTGGCCGAGATCATCAAGGCCGCCGAACTCGACATCGTCTCCGGACGCAAGGGCATCGAGGCCTGGGACGAGGCCGTCGACGCCTGGCGCGCCGCGGGCGGCGACGCGATCCGCGCCGAGTTCGAGGCCGCCGTCGACACCGCCTCCCCGTCCCCGTCCGAGAGCGCCTGATGGGCGCCCCGCCGATGACCGGCACCAGGACCACCGCACCGGCGAGCGGACCCCAAGCGGGTCCGCCGCCGGGCGCGGCCCGGCCCCGCCGAACGCGCGCGCAGCGGTTCCGCAGGGACCGGTTCCTGCTGCTCCTCGCCCTGCCGGGGATCGCGGTCGTCCTGCTGTTCCACTACCTTCCCTTGGCCGGGAACGTCATCGCGTTCAAGGACTACCAGCCGTACATCGGCATCAGCGACTCCCCGTGGGTCGGGTTCGCGAACTTCTCGGTCATCTGGAACGGCGACCCCGAGTTCCTCAACGCGCTCACCAACACGCTCGTCATCTCGTTCGTGCAGGTCGCGTTCGTCTTCCCCATCCCGATCGCGCTGGCGCTGCTGCTCAACTCGCTCCTGTCCGAGCGCCTCAAGCGCCTCGTCCAGTCGGTGCTGTACCTGCCGCACTTCATGTCCTGGGTGGTCGTCGTCGCGATCTTCCAGCAGATGCTCGGCAACGCGGGCCTGCTCAACACGTTCCTGCGCACGCACGAGCTCGGCGACGTCTCGCTCCTGGGCAACCCCGACCTGTTCATCCCGCTCATCACCGCGCAGGTCATCTGGAAGGACGCGGGCTGGGGCACCATCATCTTCCTCGCCGCACTGTCGCGAGTGGACACCGAGCTGTACGAGGCGAGCGCCGTCGACGGCGCCTCGCGCTGGCGCCAGCTGTGGCACGTGACCCTGCCGAGCATCCGCGGCGTCGTGGTGCTCCTGCTCATCCTCAAACTGGGAGACGCGCTGACCGTGGGCTTCGAACAGATCATCCTGCAACGGGACTCGGTGGGCGCCGACGCCTCCGAAGTGCTCGACACGTACGTCTACTACAACGGCGTCATCGGCGGCGACTGGGGCGTCGCGGCCGCGGTGGGCCTCGTCAAGGGCCTGGTCGGCCTGGTCCTGGTGTACCTCGCGAACAAGTTCGCGCACCTCCTCGGCGAGAGCGGGGTGTACCAGAAATGACCGCCCTCGCCAACCGCAAGCCGGTGCGCCGCAACGTCAACGGCACGCCCCCGCCCGGGATCGCCGTGCGCGGCGCCAAAGGGGTGGTCCTCATCCTCGCGTGCGCGTTCGTGGTGATCCCGTTCCTCGCGGTCGTCTCCACGAGCCTCGCCGACCAGCAGCAGATCACCGAGGCCGGCGGCTACGTGCTGTGGCCCGAGCGGCCCAACCTCGACGCGTACCGCGCGATCCTCGCCGGGGGCGTCGTCACCAGGGCCCTGTTCGTCTCGGTCGGCGTGACGCTCGTCGGCACGCTGCTCTCCCTCGCATGCACCGCGCTCCTGGCGTACGCGCTGTCGCGGCCCGGGTCGTTCGCCCACAAGCCGCTGCTCATGACCGTCCTGTTCACGCTGTTCTTCACGCCCGGGATCATCCCGATGTACCTGCTGGTCAGGTCGATCGGCCTGCTCGACTCGTACTGGTCGCTCATCCTGCCGGTCCTGGTGAACGCCTTCCAGGTGCTCATCATGCGCGCGTTCTTCATGGAGATCCCGCGCGAGCTCACCGACGCCGCCCGCATCGACGGCGCGGGGGAGCTCCAGATCCTCACCCGGATCGTGCTGCCCCTGTCGAAGGCCGTGCTCGCCGTGATCGGCCTGTTCCAGGCCGTCGCGTTCTGGAACGCGTTCTTCAACGCCGTCCTCTACATCAACGACACCGCGAAATGGCCGCTGCAACTGGTCCTGCGCACCTACGTCGTCGACAACACCTCCCTCGGCGTGGACGGCACCGAACTCGCCGGGGCCGCCATGCCCGCCTCCCAGTCGATCCAGATGGCGATCCTCGTCGTCAGCCTCGTCCCGATCGCCCTCGTCTACCCGTTCCTCCAGCGCCACTTCGCCAAAGGCATCCTCATCGGCGCCGTCAAGGGCTGACTCCGACCACGGATCCCTGCTAGCACAGTCCCGCTCACTGAACCCCCGCCGTCACGAAGGAGTGACCACCATGAGCACCGACCACGCCCCCGAACCCCGCACCCTCACCCGCCGCGGCCTCACCGCCCTCGGCCTCGGCGGCCTCGCGGGCGCCGCCTTCGCCGCCCCCGCCAGCGCGAACAACGACCAAGGCGAGGACACGCTCGCCCAGCTCGCGGGCGCCGAACCCGTCGCCACCGTCGAGGACCTCCGCGACAAGGCCGGCACCGCCCCCGGCGAGACCGTCTACCTCCTCGGCTACCACCTCGACACCCCCGGCCGCGGCGGCGGCCTCCTGTTCTGGGACGCCGAGTCCACCGCCGACGACGACGGCGGCACCGTCTTCGCCGTCGCGGGCACCGCCACCGGCCGCTGGCGCCGCCAGGTCGAGTCCTACGCCGACCTCTCCTGGTTCGGCTGGCGCGGCGACGGCGAGGCCGATCCCGACGACGCCACCGCCGACTCCGGGCCCCTCCAAGCCGCGATCGACGCCCTCCCCGCCGGAGGCACCATCGCGATCGGCCCCGGCATCGTCCTCCTCCGCGCCACCGTCAACGTCCTGCGCGTCCCCATCACCTTCGCCGGGGCCGGGCACACCGACAGCCAGGTGACCGGCACCCAGATCCTCGTCGACACCGGCGCCGAGGACGGGTTCCTCCTCACCGGCATGCACGGCGGCGGCTTCCGCGACCTCCAGATCCGCGGCACCGGCCTCACCGGCGGCTCCCTCGTACGCACCGAGCGCGCCGGGTCCGAAAAGGACGACGGCAACTACATGATCGCCTTCTCCAACGTGCGCTTCCGCGACGGATACAACGGCACGACCCTCCGCGGCTGCAACACGATCCGCTTCCAGAACTGCGTGTGGAACACCTTCTCCGGCCAGCACGTGGTCCTCCTCAACGGCGTCGCCGACGACAACCGCGCCGACCCGATCGAGTTCGTGCAGTGCGGCATCGCCGCCGGGCCCGACAACACCACCACCGACAACGTCATCGTCGACGGCCTCGGCGGCTCCCTCAAGTTCATCGCCACCGCAGTCCTCTTCGGACGCCACGGCCTGTGGATGCGCAACACCACCGGCACCGCCGCGCTCCCCAAGTTCGTGTACTTCGAAGGCGGCGGCTTCGAGAACACCCACGGCGTCTCCGTACTCCTCGAACGCGGCGCCCAGGCCCAGTTCGCCAACACCTACATCTCCACCGACGGCGAAGACGACCTCGTCCGCGTCGGCCCCGACTTCACCGGATCCGTCACCTTCGCCGGCTGCGTCATCCGCGGCGCGGGCCGCAACGGCATCGACTTCGCCTCCAAGCGCCTCACCGTCTCCGGGTCCCTCATCGGCAACAACGGCCGCACCGCCCACGTCGACTTCGCCCGCACTATCGACGCCATCGCCGACAACGGCGACGGCACGTTCCGCGTCACCACCGCCGCGGCCCACGGCTGGGAGACCGGCGACCGCGTCACCGTCTACGACGCGGGCGGCACCACCGCGGCGAACGGCAAATGGACGATCACCGTCGTCGACGACGACACGTTCGACCTCCAGGGCTCCGAAGCCTCCGGCACCTACTCCGGCGGCGGCTCGGCCTACCGCCACGGCGCGGGCCTCAACATCCGCGAAGGCGCCACCCGCGTCGTCGTCACCGGCAACGCCGTCGGCGGCTTCGTCGGCGACGGCACCAACCGCCAGGACTACGCCCTCGTCACCGCCGCGCCCGACATCCTCGTGTCCGCCAACGACTTCAACGGCAACCACGCGGGCGGCCTGCTCATGAGGACCACCCCCACCGCCGAGACCCGCATCTCCGGCAACAAGGGCACCGGCGACGTCGACGGCTGGTTCGCCGCCCGCGTCGACGGCGCCGTCGCCAACGGCACCTACGACTTCCCCGGCGCCCTCTACATCGCGGGCGAACGCGTCACGATCGTCAAGACCGCACTCGCCGTCGCCGCGGGCGGCTGCTCCGTCCGCTTCGCCGTGAACGGCGAGGGCGCCACCGGAGCCGTCGCCGCCACCGCCGACCCCGCCGTCAAGACCATCACCACCGCGGCCGTCGTCGACGGCACCGCCGCGCCGAAACGCATCGGCCTCCTCGTCCAGAGCGCCACCGCCGACGCCGCGGACCTCACCGTGCAGTTCGGCTACCGCCGCGCCGGATGACCCCCGCGCCGTCCGCCGCCCCGGCCGCGGCGGACGGCGCCCTCGGGACCGCTGAATCCGCGGCCCCCGCCTCGTCTCTACCGGTAACGGCGCCGCATCGGCGCCCTTGAACCGGGAGACCCGTCCATGACCACCACCGAACCCGCCGTCCGCCCCAAGCGCACCCTGAACCCCCGCCTCGCGCTGGCCCTGCTCGCGCTCCCGTCGATGCTCATCGCCATCGACATCAGCGTCCTCAACGTGGCCCTGCCGCAGATGGCCGCCGACCTGCGGCCCACCCCGACCGAACTGCTGTGGATGAACGACATCTACGGCTTCATGGTCGGCGGCACCATGATCACCATGGGCGCCATCGGTGACCGAATCGGCAGGCGGCGCCTCATCGTGTGGTGCTCGGCGGTGTTCGCGCTCGCGTCGGCGCTGGCCGCGTTCGCGGTGGAGCCGTGGATGATCATCGCCACGCGGGCCGTGATGGGCGTCGCGGGGGCGGCGATCATGCCCGCGTCGATGGCGCTCATCGGACGGCTGTTCCCCGACCCGAAGCGGGCCGTAGCCGCCATGGGCGCCTACATGACGTGCTTCCTCACCGGCATGGCCGCCGCGCCGCTCATCGGCGGCGTCATGATGGCGCACTGGTGGTGGGGCTCGGTGTTCCTCCTCGGCGTCCCGGTCATGCTCGTGACGCTGGTCGCCGCGCCGCGCCTGCTCCCCGAATACAGGGCCGAGTCGGCCGGGCGCATCGACCTGCCCAGCGCCGCCCTGTGCCTCGCCTCGATCCTCCTCGTCGTCGCCGCCCTGAAGCTGCTCGTGAACGGCGGCTGGTCCTGGGAGCCCGCGCTCGCCGGGGCCGCCGGGCTGGGGCTCGGGGTCGTGTTCGTGCGCCGCCAGCGCGCCCTGGACGACCCGCTGGTGGACCTGGCGCTGCTGCGCCGCCCCGGCGTCGCCCGCGTCATGTGGGTGCTGTTCCTGACGGCCCTGCTCATGGGCGGGACCTCGCTGTTCTGGTCGTTCTACCTGCAAGACGTGCAAGGGTTCTCGCCGCTCTTCGCGGCCCTGTGGCTGCTGCCCTCCACGGTGGCGATGATGTGCGCCTCGAACCTGGGCCCGTGGCTCGGGCAGCGGATGGCGCCGACCAAGGTCGTCATGATGAGCCTCGCGGTGATGGCGGCCGGATTCGTCTGCTACGCGGCGGCCACGACCGGCCGGGCCGGGATCGCGGCGATGGTCGCCGGGAGCGTGCTCGCCACGGCCGGGATCGGGGCGGCGTTCCCGTTCCTGATGAACGACGTGATCTCCCGCGCCCCGCAGGAGCGGGCCGGTTCGGCGGCGTCGTTCGTGCAGACCGCCAACGAGATCGGGATCGCCACGGGCCTGGTCGTCCTCGGCAGCATCGGCACCGTCGTCTACCGCGCCGCCATGGGCGCGCAGTCCGGGTCCTGGGTGGACGGCTACCGCGACGCGGCCGAGAACACCGAAGTGCTGCACCGCGTCAGCGAGGCGTTCACCGCGGGCTTCCGCACGGTCGGCCTCGTCGGCGTCGCCGTCATGGCGGTCGTGCTGGTCCTCTACGCGGCCCGCGCCCGCATGGCCGACTAGCGGACCACGATCGAGAACGGCACCTCGTGGTGTCCCGGGTCGTCCTTGTCGGGCGCGGCGATGATGTCGAGCACGCGGTTGGCGAGGGCCTCGCGGCCCGGGGCCACGGTCGAGAACGCGGGGATCGAGTAGCGGCCGTCGGCGATGTCGTCGAACCCCATGACGCGCACCTGCTCCGGGACGGCGAGGCCCCGCACGCCGAGCGTGTACAGCGCCCCCAGCGCCAGGGAATCGTTGAAGCACAGGAGACCGTCGAACGAGGCGCCCGCGTCGAGGAGCCGCTGCGCCGCGCGGGCGCCCTCGGCGCGGTTGAACTCCTGGACGTGCCCGGTCAGCGCGTCGTCCGGTGCGATCCCGGCGCGGCGCAGGGCCAGCGCGTAGCCGTCGAAGCGGTCGCGGGAGGTCTCCATCGGACCCTCGTCCTGGACGCCGATGGTGGCGATCCTGGTGCAGCCCTGGGCGATCAGCTCGGCGGTGGCGGCGGCCGCGGCGGCGACGTTGTCGATGCCGACGTGATGCTCCCGCTCGCCCGCGATGCGCTCGCCGTGCTCGCCGACGAGGACGAGCGAGACGTCCCGGCGCCGCTGCTCCACATCGGCGGCGTCGAGTCCCAAGGGGCTCAAGATGAGTCCGTCGATGGCGGGCAGCCCGGTGCCGTCGAGGGCCTCCAGTTCGCGTTCGCGCGCGCCGCCGGTCTGGGAGACCAGGACGGTGAGGTTGCGGTCGCGGGCGACGTCGACGAAGACCGACGCCAGCTCGGCGAAGTACGGCTCGGCGAGCGTCGGCAGCGCGAGCGCGAGCACCCCGCTGGAGCCGCGGCGGAGCTGGCGCGCGGCGAGGTTCGGCCGGTAGCCCAGCTCCTCGATCGCGACCAGGACCTTCTCGCGGACCTCGGCGCCGACCCAGCCGGTGTTGTTGACGACGTTCGACACGGTCTTCGGGCTGACGCCCACGCGCGCGGCGATGTCGGCGAGGGTGACGCGAGGTTGGGCCATGGGAGTCTCTCTGTTATGACGGGGCGCGAAAACGCTCAGTCGATGATAGCGGCCCGGCTGGTACATTCAACGTTGAACTAGACCGATGAGGGAGTCGCGAACATGAAGAACCAGTCGCCGGTGTCCGGCATCCGCGCGAGCCGCCAGGAGGTCGCCCGCCCGCGCCCGCAGCTGCTGCGGGAGTCGTTCCTCGACCTGAGCGGGGAGTGGGGCTTCGCCCACGACGACGAGGACCGGGGCCTCGCGGAGGGGTGGTGCGACGGCCGGGCGCTGCCGCGGTCGATCACCGTCCCGTACCCGCCTGAGTCCGCGGCGTCCGGGGTCGGGGAGACCGGGTTCCACCCGGTCGTCTGGTACCGCCGCGAACTCGCCGCCGCGGACCTCGCCGCGGTCGGGCACGAGGCGGGCCGCCGCCTGATCGTCCACTTCGGCGCCGTCGACTACCGCGCGAGCGTGTGGCTCGACGGGCGCCTGGTCGGGTCCCACGAGGGCGGGCACACGCCGTTCGCGCTCGACCTCACCGACCACCTCGGCGAGGGGCCGGGCGTCCTGGTCGTGCGCGCCGAGGACGACCCGCTCGACATCGCGCAGCCGCGCGGCAAGCAGGACTGGCACGAGTCGCCGCACGCGATCTGGTACCACCGCACCACCGGCATCTGGCAGCCCGTGTGGCTCGAATCCGTTGCGGCACTGCACATCACCGGCATCCGCTGGACCTCCGACCTCACCCGCGGCACCGCCACCGCGCAGGTGACCCTGAACCGCCGCACTGACGCCGCCGTGCGCGTGCGGATCGCCCACGAGGGCGAGGTGATCGGCGAGGCCGAGGCCCGCGCCGGGGGCGCCCAGGTCGCCGTCACCGTCCCCCTCGCGGGGCAGGAGAACGGCCAGCACTACGAGCAGCTGCTGTGGCGGCCCGAGTCGCCGACGCTCCTCGACGCGTGGATCGCCGTGGGGGACGACGCCGTGGCGAGCTACCTCGGCCTCCGCTCGGTCGCCGTCGCCGACGGCCGGTTCCTCGTCAACGACCGGCCCGTGGTGCTGCGTTCCGTACTGAGCCAGGGCTACTGGCCCGACACGCACCTCGCCGCCCCCGAGCCGGCGCTGCGGCGGGAGGCGGAGCTCATCGCCGAGCTCGGCTTCAACTCCGTGCGCGTCCACCAGAAGATCGAGGACCCGCGCTTCCTGTACCACGCCGACCGGCTCGGGCTCCTCGTCTGGGGCGAGATGCCCGCGACCTACACGTTCTCCGACGAGGCCGTGGTCCGCACGACCCGCGAGTGGACCGAGGCGGTGCGCCGCGACGCCTCGCACCCGTCGATCGTGACCTGGGTGCCGCTCAACGAGTCCTGGGGCGTGCAGCACCTCGCGTCCCGCGCGGACCAGCGCGCGTTCGCCGAGGCGCTCTACCACCTGACGAAGGCCCTCGACCCGACGCGGCCGGTCATCTCCAACGACGGCTGGGAGCTCGGCACCTCCGACCTGTGGACCGTCCACGACTACGAGTCCGAGGGCGCGGTCCTCACCGCACGCTACGACGTGCCCGAAGCCGCCCTGCGGGCCTCCCTCGAAGGGATCGGCCCGTCGGGCCGGCGCATCCGCCTGGACGGCACCGAGGACCGCGGCGAGCCCGTGATGCTCACCGAGTTCGGCGGCGTCAAGTGGGCGCCCGGCGCCGCATCCGAGGAGGCGTGGGGCTACTCCGAGGCTTCGAGCGCCGAGGACTTCGACCGCCGCGTCGGCGACATCCTCCGCGCCGTCCAGGGCGCCTCGATCGGCCGCGGCCGCCGCGCCGGGCTCGCGGGCTGGTGCTGGACGCAGCTGACGGACACGCTCCAGGAGGTCAACGGCCTGCTCACGGCCGAGCGGGAGCCGAAGCTCCCCATGGAGCGGCTGCGCGCGCTCGTGCGCGGGGACTAGCCCGTTCCATATCGGCCGTTGCCCCTCGCGAGGGGTGTGTGATAGCGTTCGCCAAAATAGTTCAGCGTTGAACTGGATCCGCCTTAGTTCAACGCTGAACTACCCCGGCACGCCACCAGTCCAGCCACTGAGGAGGATCCATGTCAAGAACGAAGACGCTCGCGGCCCTCGGCGCCGCAGCGGCGCTCGGGCTCGCCGCGTGCTCGAACGGCGGCACCCACGAGGCCGCCACCTCGTTCGCCGCCGACACCGAAGCCGAGATCACCTTCACCTGGTGGGGCAACGAAGAGCGCGCCGACTGGATGAACCAGGCCCTCGACCTGTTCAACGAGGAGTACCCGAACGTCGAGGTCGTGCGCAACTTCAACGCCTGGGGCGACTACTGGACCGCCCGCAACACCGAGGCCGCCGGCCAGGCCCTCCCCGACGTCCTCATGATGGACGCCGGCTACCTCGGCGAGTACGCCGACAAGGGCCTGTTCCTCGACCTCGGCGCCTACCAGGGCGGCCTGCTCGACACCAGCGGCTACGCCGACACCCTCCTGGAGTCCGGCACCGTCGACGACCAGCTCGTGGGCGTCCCGATGGGCTACAACGCCTGGTCCATGATGTACAACAAGGACCTGCTCGACGAGCTCGGCGTCCCCTACCCGACCGACGACATGACCCTCGACGACCTCGAAGCCTATGTGCTCCAGGTGAACCAGGCCGGGGCCTCGCACGATCCCAGGATCTACGGCGCCTCCGACTACACCGGCGGCCTCCCCGGCTTCATCTACTCCCGCATGCAGGAGGGCGAGCCCGTCTTCACCGAGGACGGCCGCCCGGCCTTCGAGGAGCAGGACGTCGTCGACTACCTCGACTCCGTCGCCGACCTGCGCGACAACGGCGACTTCTACCCGATCGAGCGCACCGTCGCCCTCGACCCGCTCGGCGGCTTCCTCGGCGGCGAGGCCGCGCTCTGGTTCAACTTCTCCACCACCGTCGCCCAGGCCATGAGCGACATCGGCACCGAGAACATCGGCATGGTCCAGGCCCCCACCGAGAACGGCCAGCACGTGCTCGCCGACCACCCGAGCATGCTCCTGTCGGTCGCCGCGAACTCCGACCAGCCCGACGCCTCCGCCGTCCTCGTCGACTTCCTCGCGAACTCGCCCGAGGTCAAGGCCATCTTCGGCGCCTCCCTCGGCGCGCCGCCCACCGAGGAGGGCCGCGCCGCCGTCGAGCAGTCCGTCTCCGACTCCGTCGACTTCGGCTACCTCGACGCCGTCGCGGACGAGATCACCGAGAGCTACCCGCTCCTGCCCTCCGGCTACGGCTCCATCGAGGCCAAGTGGGGCGAGCTCCACGAGCAGCTCCTCTACGGCGACATCGACACCGAGCAGCTCGCCGAAGAGCTGTTCGCCGAAATGGACATGCTCCTCGGATGACCGCGACGCGCCAACGCGCCCGCGACCGCTCCACCCGCGCCGGATACGCGTTCCTCTCCCCTTGGCTCATCGGGTTCCTCGGCCTCACCGCCGGGCCGATGATCGCCTCCCTGTACCTCTCGTTCACCGACTACAACCTCTTCACCGCCCCCGAGTTCATCGGCATCGAGAACTACCAAAGGCTCCTGACGGACTCGAACTTCCACCAGGCCGCCAAGGTCACCGCCCTGTACGTCGTCTTCGGCACCCCGATCAAGCTCGCCGCCGCGCTGGGAGTCGCCATGCTCCTGCACAACTCCCGGCGCGGCCAGGGCTTCTACCGGTCGGCCTACTACCTGCCCTCGCTCATCGGCGGCAGCGTGTCGATCGCGATCGTCTGGAAGGCCATGTTCATCGACGAGGGCATCGTGGCGCAGATCGGCGCCGTCTTCGGCGGCCCCGACGCGTCGGCGGGCGGCTGGGTCGGCGACCCCGGCCGCACGCTCCCGATGCTCATCCTGCTCACCGTGTGGCAGTTCGGCGCCCCCATGGTCATCTTCCTCGCGGGCCTGAAGCAGGTCCCGACCGAGATGTACGAGGCCGCCGAAGTGGACGGCGCCGGACCCGTGCGCCGCTTCTGGAACATCACCATCCCGCTGCTGTCCCCGGTGCTGTTCTTCAACCTCCTGCTGGAGACGATCCACGCGTTCCAGATCTTCAACTCCGCGTTCATCATCTCCAACGGCTCGGGCGGCCCCGCCCAGTCGACCCTGTTCTACACGCTGTACCTCTACTTCCGCGGCTTCCGCGACTTCCAGATGGGGTACGCGTCCGCGATGGCCTGGGTGCTCGTGATCGTCGTCGGGCTCATCAGCCTCCTGCTGTTCCGCAGCTCGAAATCGTGGGTGCACTACTCGGGAGACGACCGATGAGCCGAACGAAGAACGCACGCCGCACCCGCGGCTCGATCCTGTTCCACGCCTTCGCGCTCGCGGTGCTCGTGGTCATCCTCTACCCCGCGGTGTGGATGCTCATGAGCTCCTTCAAGCCGAGCAGCGAGATCATCGGCGAAGTGAGCCTCCTGCCCGCGAACGGGGGCTTCCAGAACTACGCGAAGGCCCTCGAAGGCATCGGCGGGATCTCCTTCTGGACCTTCGTCCTCAACTCGCTGGTCCTCGCCGCGGGCTCAGTCGTCGGCATCCTGCTGTCGTGCTCGCTCGCGGCCTACGCGTTCGCGCGCGTGGCCTTCCGCGGCCGGAACCTCTTCTTCGTGTGCATGATCGCCACGATGCTCCTGCCGTTCCACGTCGTGATCATCCCGCAGTACATCGTGTTCAACAACCTCGGCATGATCAACACGTACTGGCCGCTGCTCCTCGGCAAGTTCCTCGCCACCGACGCGTTCTTCGTGTTCCTGATGATCCAGTTCATCCGCGGCCTGCCGCGCGAACTCGACGAGGCCGCCGTCATCGACGGCGCGGGCCACCCCCGGATCTTCTTCTCGATCATCCTGCCGCTCATGAAGCCCGCGCTCGTCACCTCCGCGATCTTCGCGTTCATCTGGTCGTGGAACGACTTCTTCGGGCCGCTGCTGTACCTCAAGGAGCCCGGTATGTACACGATGCCGCTCGCCCTGCGGCTCTACGTGGACCAGACCTCGACCTCCGACTACGGCGCGCAGATGGCGATGGCGATCCTGGCGCTCCTGCCGGTGCTGCTGTTCTTCTTCGCCTTCCAGCGCCAGCTCGTCGGCGGCGTCGCCACCCAGGGGCTCAAGGGATGAGCGCGCGCACCGCCCCGAAGCGCCGGGCCCCGGCGGAATACCTCGTCCGCTTCGGCGGCGGTGCGCTCGGCCTGTTCGGCGAGATGATCGTGGTCGGCCTCGTGGTCACCGCCCTGTCGCTCCCGCTGGCGACGGCCCTTGCGGCCGTCGCCGCGGGCACCCGCCACCTCGACCGCCACGCCGCCGACCACGGCGACGGCCTCGGCGACCTCCTGTCCGCCGCCTGGCGGGCCCTCCGGACCGGTTGGGCCGCAAGCGCACTGACCGCGCTCGCGGTGGGACTGCTCGGCCTGAACGTGGCGCTCGGCGTCCAGGGCCTCGTCCCCGGCGGGACGCCCCTCGCGGTCGTCAGCGCGGTCTTCGCCCTGGTCATTGCGACTGTCGCGGCGCGAGCGGCCTCCCTGTGGGAGCCGTCCGCGGACTGGCGCGACCTCTTCCACGAGGCCGCGGTACTCACGGCCGCCGACCCGGTCGGCACCGCCTACGTCCTCATCGGACTCGGCGTCGCCGCGGTCGTCGCCTGGATGTTCCTGCCGCTCATCGTCATCGCACCGGGCATGCTCGCCGTCGCGCTCATCGCGGCACGGCGTCGCGCCCGCGCCTAGCCCCTGCTCCGTCAACCGACGATCCCCGACACCTTGAGAAAGCGCATACCCTCACACGGGAGTTGACAATGACGTCACCACACGGGCCCGGTCGGCCGACGCGCCGCGGGCTGCTGCGGACCGGCACCCTGACCGCGGGCGCCCTCGCCTTCGCCACCGCCGTATCGCCCTGGGCCGCGCAGGCGCAGGAGACTCCGGGACCCGACGGGCCGCTCTGGCTCCGCTACCGCCCGCCGAGCGACCCCGGCCTCCTCGCCCAGTTCCGGGCCGCCTTCAAACGCGTCGCCGCCTTCGGCGACGACCCGCGCATCGCCAACGCCGAGGCCGAGGTCCGCCGTGCCCTCACCGGCCTCACCGGGACCGAGCCCGCGAGCGGCTGGTCGGGGGAGCACGGCACCCTCGTCATCGGCACCGCGGACGCGTCGCCGCATCTGCGGATCGACGACGCCGACGCCCTCGGACCCGAGGGCTTCGCGATCCGCGTCGAGCGCTCCGGCCGCCGCGTCAAGCGCGTCATCGTGGCCGCGAACGCCCCCGCGGGCGTCCTCTACGGCGTGTTCCACCTGATCCGCCTGCTCCAGAACGGCATCGCGCCCGCGGACCTCGACGCCACCGAGACCCCCGACCTGAAGCTGCGGATGCTGAACCACTGGGACAACCTCGACGGCTCGGTCGAACGCGGCTACGCCGGACGCTCCATATTCGACTGGGACGCGCTTCCCGAGATCTCCCAGCGCATGACGGACTACGCGCGGCTCACCGCCTCGATCGGGATCAACGCCGCGGTCCTCAACAACGTCAACGCCGACGCGGCGTTCATCGACGCGCCCATGCTCGCGAAGCTCGCTCCGCTGTGCGCGATGCTCGCGACCTGGGGGATCAGCCCGTGGCTGTCCCTGAACTACGCCAGCCCGATCGTCCTCACCGCGGACGACGAGGACCCGATCACCACCGCCGACCCCGCGGACCCGCAGGTCCAGGACTGGTGGGCCGCGAAGATCACCGAGGTCAAGGCGGCGATCCCCGCACTCGGCGGGTTCCTCGTCAAGGCCAACTCCGAGGGCCGCCCCGGCCCGCTCGACTACGGGCGCACGCACGCCGACGGCGCCAACATGCTCGCCCGCGCCGTCGCCCCGCACGAGGGCCTCATCGTGTGGCGGTCCTTCGTCCACGAGGACTTCGGCGACTGGGCCGAGTACCAGCACCGCGTGTTCGCGCCGCTCGACGGCGAGTTCGACGACAACGTCATCGTCCAGACCAAGAACGGCCCCATCGACTTCCAGGTCCGCGAACCCGTCCACCCCCTGTTCGGCACGCTCCGGAACACGAACCAGATGGCCGAACTCCAGATCACCCAGGAGTACACCGGCCAGGCCGGGCATGCGGTGTACCTCGCTCCGATGTGGCGTGAAGTCCTCGACTTCCCCACGGGCGGGCCCGGAACCGGCCCCACGGTCGCCGAGATCATGGCCGCCGACCGAGCCGGGCTCGCGGGCGTCTCCAACTTCGGCGCCGGCACCCCCGACGACCCTGGGAACTGGACCGGCTACGACCTCGGGGCCGCGAACAGCTACGCCTTCGGGCGCCTCGCCTGGTCCACCCGCGCCGACCCGGCCGACCTCGCCGCCGAGTGGATCCGCATGACCTTCGGCCTCGGCCCCGATGACACCGCCGCCGTCGCCGGTATCCTCCTGGACTCGTGGCGCACCTATGAGGACTACACGTCGCCGCTCGGCATGGGCTACTTGAGCAACCCCGGCGGCGCGCACTTCGACCCCGACCCGGTCGGCACCGTCACCCAGTCCCACCACAGCACCGGCGCGGGCACCGGCTTCGACCGGACCGTCACCACCGGCACCGGCTTCACAGGCCTGTACCCCGACGCGTGGACCGAGGTCTACGAGGACCTCGACACCGTGCCCGACGAACTGCTCCTGTTCATGCACTGGGTGCCTTACGACCATCGGCTCCGCTCCGGCGCCACCGTCATCCAGCACCTCTACGACACGCACTTCCTCGGGGTGGAACGCGTGCGCGAGTTCGCCGACGCCTGGGCCGGCCTCGCCGGACGCGTCGACCCCGAGCGCTTCGCGGCCGTGGCCGACGCCTTCGCCGCGCAGATCGGCCACGCCACGACCTGGCGCGACGCGATCGTGGCGTTCTTCTTCGACCTCGGCCGCGTCCTCGACGAGGACCGGTCCTGGACCCAGGTCGCCGTCCCCGGAGAACGGGTCCTCGTCGGCGGCTGGGGCAACCGCGTCGCCGTCGAGGTCACCAATGCGAGCGGCGAAGCGCGCGAACTGACCGCCCGCCTCGCGCCCGCCGAAGGCGACTGGGGCGCAGCGGTACTCGACGTCCCCTCGCGCGAGACCGCCACCGCGGTCCTCCCAGTCGAACCGCCCCTGAACGGCTGGGAAGGCCCGGTCGAAGTGGCGATCACGCCCGAAGGGACCGTGCTCGGCGGCCGCGGCCTCCGCTTCCTCGTCGCCCCCGCCGGGCAGCGCTGCCACCTCGCCCTCGACGCCGGGACCGACGGCTCACCGGTGCAGCCCGGCTACCGGCGCCTCACTCCCGCGACGACATGGTCTGAGGCCCAAGGCTTCGGCTGGATCTCAGGCCCGACCCCGAACGGGCGCGACCGGAACGTCCTCGAACCGCTCACCGCCGACCTCGTCGGCCACGCCAGCGCCTGCACGCTCCGGATCACCGTCCCGGCCGGGCGCCACACGGCCCAGCTGCTCATCGGCGACCGCGGCGCCCGCTGCCGGCCCTTCACGATCACCGCGGGCGACAGCGAGACCACCACCCCCGACCTCCCGTCCGGCTCGTTCGCCTGGGTGGACCTGGACCTCGACGGCGGCGGCCCGGTCGACCTGCGGTTCGAAGGCATCGACGACTGGTGGAAGCTCGCCGCGCTCGTCATCCCCGACCCGGACGCCCCGCTCCCGCCCGTGCGCGTCCACGCCGCCACCGCCGAACCGGTCTGGTGGACCGGCGGCACGTACGAGATCCTTGCGGCCGTCGCCAACAGCGGCGACGCCGACGCGGAGGTCAGGGTCGAGGTCGCCGTTCCCGACGGCTGGGCCAGCGAGCCGGTCACGGTCACCGTCGCCGCGGAGTCCGAACAGGACATCGCCGTCCCGGTGACCGCCGGACCGGACCCCGCCATCAAGCGCCTCGCGCTCACCGTCCACGCCGACGGCACCGAACTCGAAACCGGCAGGCTCGTGGAAGTCGTCGCCGCCCCCGACCCGTCCGGGGCCGCGCTCGCCCTCGACGCCGGGCCCGACGCCGAGTCCGTGCTCCCCGGCTACGCGGCCCTCACACCCGAGAGCGACTGGGACGCCGACCGCGGCTACGGCTGGAACGGCCCGCGCCCCGACGCCCGCGACCGCCGCAACACCGACCTGCTGCGCCGCGACCTCGTCGTCGCCACCGTCGAACGGACCCTGGACCTCGCGATTCCCGCAGGGCCGCACCGGGTCTGGATCCTCACCGGCGACCCGCTCACCGACTCGGCGGTCACCGTCGTGTCCGAGGGCGGCGCGGAACTGGGCCGCTCCGGCCCCGCCACCCTGCCGTCGCGGGCGATGACCTGGTTCTCCTTCGACCTCGACGGCGGCCGCACCGCGTCCCTGACCCTCACCGGCAGCGGACTCAACCAGATGTGGCGCATCGCCGCGCTCGCCGTCCTGCCCCAGTGAACCCGCTGAAAGAAAGGCACCCCCTGATGCGAAGATCCACCATGGCGGTCGCGACCGCGGCCGTGCTGAGCCTGCTCGCCGCCGGTCCGCCGGTCGCGGCCGACCCCGGCGACGCGCCGGGCACCTACGAGAACCACGTCATGGACGACCTGGCCGACGCGTTCTCGGACCCGTCGATCATCCAGGGCAAGGACGGCTACTGGTACGCGTACGCGACCCAGACGAGCCTGCGCAAGGACAACCGCGGCGGTCCCTGGGACGACCAGTACTTCATGCCGATCATGCGCTCCCAGAACCTGGTGGACTGGGAGTACGTGGGCGAGGTCTTCGGCCGCGACAACCACCCCGAGTGGCGCGACTTCGAGAAGACCTACTACTGGGCCCCCGACGTGCGCTACATCGACGGCCTCTACTACCTCTACTACGCCGCCGCGGGCGGCGGCGGGCCGCGGAACCAGATCGGGCTGGCGACCGCGCCGACCCCGGCCGGACCGTGGACCGACATCGGGCGCCCCGTCATCGAGGAGGACGACGGCGCCAACCAGATCGACCCGGCCCTGTTCGTGGACGACGACGGCACGAAGTACCTCTACTACGGCTCGTTCAAGGACGCGGGCGTGCGCGCGGTCGAGCTGAACGCCGACGGCACCGCGCCCGCGGGCGACTCGGTGCAGGTCGTCGGCAGCCGCCAAGGCGAGGCGCCCTACGTCGTCAAGCGCGACGGCTTCTACTACCTCTTCTACTCCGGTCTCGGCTGCTGCGAGCGCGAGAAGGGCGGCTACCCCGTCTTCGTCGGCCGCTCCGACAGCCCGCTCGGCCCGTTCACCGACCGCGACGGCGACAGCCTCACCGGCCTCTACCCTGGCGGCACGATCGTCAACTCGCCCAACGGGAACCGCTGGGTCGCCTCCGGGCACTCGGCGAACGTCGTGGACCATTCGGGCCAGGAGTGGATCCTCGTGAACGGCTTCGACCGCTTCGAGGAGGACCTCACCTGGGGCGGGCGCCCGACCCTCATGGACCGCCTGGACTGGATCGACGGCTGGCCGACGGTCAACGCCGGCGCCTGGTCCAGCGACGGCCCGCAGACCGCCCCGGTCGGCACCTGGGACGCGGGCAGCCGCTTCGAGGACGGCCTCGGCGGGTTCACCGCTGAGGGGCCCGGCCGCTGGACCACCGGCGAAGACGACCTCTCCGGCGGCTTCGCCGCCGGCGGTGCGAACTCGCCGACGCCGTCGTTCCTGCTCCCCGACGACGGACCCTCCGGCGACGTCCGCCTGGAGGCGGACGTGCGCGTCACCGACGACCGCGGCCGCGCCGGACTCGTCCTGGGCTACCAGGACTCCCGCAACAACGCCGTCGCCTGGATCGACGGCTCGGGCCTGCTCGCCGTCGAGGTGAAGCGGCACGGCCGGATCGTGGAACGCGTTGCGTCCCAAGCCTACGAGGGCCTCGACCTGTCGGCCTGGCATTCGCTGACCGCCGTCATCGACGGCGGCGCCGCGCATGTCGAACTCAGCGCCTCGCTCCTCGGAATGCCGCTCGCCGAACTCGACGTCGAGGTCCCCGACTGGACCCCCGGCGGCGCGGCTTCGACCCGCGGCGCCGCGCAGGTCGACAACCTCGGCGCGACCGCGCTCTACGAGCCCGTCACCGAGCGGATCGCGGACCCGGAGGTCGGCGACCTGCTCTTCGGCGAGGAGTTCGACGACGCGGACCTGGCGGGCTGGGAGTGGTTCGGCGCCCCCGACGGGCGGGTCCAGGACGGCTCGTACGTGTGGCCGACGCAGGACGCCGACCTGAGCGGCAAGGGCGCCATGGCGTCCGCGCTCCTCCACGACGCTCCTGAAGGGACGTACACGGTGGAGGCGAAGCTCCACCTGCCGATCTCCGAGGACCCGGCGACGGACGAGTCGCAGCGGCCGCAGGCCGGCCTCGTCGCGTTCCAGACCCCGTCCAGCTCGATCCACCTGGCGCCCGTCAGGAACGGCCCGTCCGGGCAGGTGCTCCTGTGGATCGGCCGCGACCGCAACCCGTGGCCGGAGATGCAGGTCGGCACCGCCGCGGACGACCTGTGGCTGCGCCTGCGCCACACCGTCGACCCGGACACCGGCGAGCACCTGTTCCAGGCGGCCACGAGCCGCGACGGCGCGGACTACACCTGGGGCGGCGTCTGGCACCTGCCGGAGGGCGCCGACCCGCAGATCGGCCTGGTGTCGATGGCCGGCGAGGGCCTGACCGCCACGTTCGACTACGTGCGCTTCTACGAGTAGGGAGCGGGCGGGGCGGGGGACCACCCCCGCCCCGCCCTCATTCCGTTGTCCGGCGGGCGCGCAGGACCGTGTCGTGGGTGTGGTGCGCGCCTTCGGGAGGCGGGGTGCGGCGCTCGCGGGTCTCGTCGGCTTCGATGCGCCAGCCGCCGCCGAGGCGGCGGGCAATGTCGGCGGGGTGCACGTACGAGTCGAAGTCGAACCCTTCGGGCTCGTGCCCCGGCGCGGGCCGGGCGTGGCCGACCACGAGGAGCGTCCCTCCAGGAGCGACGGCCGCCAGCAGCGCGTCGACCGCGGCCGGGCCGCTCGACCGGAGGATCGGGAAGTAGTGGGCCGTGACCAGGTCGAACGACCCGGGCGGCGGGGGAGCGGCGGCGAGGTCGCCGCGCGACCAGGCGATGCGGTCGGCCACGTGCGCCCCGGCCTCGGCGGCGCGTTCGAGGGCCACCCGCGAGACGTCGATGGCGGTGACCCGCCAGCCCCGCTCGGCGAGCCAGATCGCGTCCCCGCCCTCGCCGCACCCGGCGTCGAGCGCCTGCCCCGGCGCGAGGCCCGCGGTCTCGGCCACGAGCGCCTCGTTCGGCCTGCCGCTGAACAGCCGCTCCCGGCTCGCATACCGCTCGTCCCAGTCCGCCGCGCTCATTCCAGATCCCCTTCCGTTCACTCCCGCCCACGGTGCCGCACCAGACAAGGAGCCGGCAAGTCTTCTTGCGGGAACGGCAAACTCAGAGGCGCGGCGCCTCGGCCGGCAGCGGATGGGCCGCTTCGGGACGCAGGCCGTCGAAGATGATCGCGAGGTAGCGGCGCCACAGGTCGGGGGCGGCGCCGGGGACGGCTTCGGCGACGTAGACCGGCGCGCACATGAGCAGGAGCACGTCGGTGCCGGTGATGTCGGACCGGACCGCGCCCTGCTCCGCGGCGCGCGCGACGAGCGCGTCGATCGCCTTCAGGAGCCGGTCGCGGGCGCGGGCCACCTCGGGCATCGACTCGCTCGCCTCGGCGAGGAACGACAGGTCGCGCTCACGGCGCTGCTCGGCCGCGGCCGTGAGGAACTCGTACAGCGCGTCCCCGGCGTCCCCTGCGTCGAGGAGTCCTTCGCCCCGCTCGCTCAGGTCCGCCATGCGGTCGACGAGGATCGCGGCGATGAGGTCGTCCTTGGTCGCGAAGTGCCGGAAGACCGTGCCCTTGCCCACGCCTGCGCGGCGGGCGATGTCGGCGACGGACGCGCCGAGGCCGCGCTCGGCGAACTCGTCGGCGGCCGCGGCCAGAAGCAGGCGCCGGTTGCGGACGGCGTCGGCGCGCGGGAGGCGGGTCATGCCCCGAGCATAGCAAGTTGACCGCCCGGTCCGTTTAGTGCTAGCGTTCGACTTGACAGAACATGACCGCACGGTCCGTTTACCGGAGGAACCATGAAGGCAGTCGTCGCGAACGACTACGGCCCGCCCGAGACCTACACCGTCGCCGAGATCCCCGCGCCCCGCCCCGGCCCCGGCCAGATCCAGGTGCGCATCGCCGCCGCCTCGGTCAACCCCGCCGACACGGTGCTCCTCGCCGGGGCGTTCCGCGAGGACTTCCCGCTCGAATTCCCGCACGTGCCCGGCAACGACTTCGCGGGCACGGTCACCGAGACCGGGCCCGGCGTCGACGGCTTCCGCGTCGGCGACGAGGTCTTCGGCCACGCCGTCCCGCGCGCGATCCGCGTCCTCGGCGGCGTCGAGCGGCCCTCGGTCGGCACCGGCGCGCTCGCCCAGTACGCCGTCTTCGAGGCCGACACGCCGTTCATCGCGCACCGCCCGCCGGAGCTCGACGCCGAGGCCGCCGCCGCGCTCCCCACCGTCGGCCTCACCGCCCGCGCGACCATCGCGACCGCCCCGGCGAAGCCCGGCGAGACCGTCCTCGTCGTCGGCGCCACCGGCGGCGTCGGGACCGCGCTCCTCCCGCTCCTCGCCGCCGAGGCCACCGTGATCGCCACGGCCACAACCGAAGACGCCGACCTCGTGCGCGGCCTGGGCGCGAGCGAGGTGATCGGCTACGACCCCGCCGAGTACCCGGCCGGCGTCGACGCCGTCTACAACCTCGTCCTCCCGGGCGACCGGCTCGAAGGCGTGGCCGCGACTCTGCGCCCCGGCGGGCGCCTCGTTACCATCACCTACCCCGTCACGCAGCCCGAGCAGCTCGGCCGCGACGACGTCGACCTGCACTTCGTCCTCGACATGGACGGCCGCCTCGGCGGCATGGCCGAGGTCGCCGCCGACGCCGCCAAAGGTCTCCTCGCGGCACCGATCGGCCGCCGCTACACGCTCGACCAAGGGCCCCAGGCGATCATCGACTTCCAGCGCCGCCACACCTTCGGCAAACTCGTCGTCCGCGTCGCCGCCGACTGACCTGTCGGGCCGCACCGGGACCGGCGCTGGATAGCATCGGAGCGCCGGGCCCGGGCGGGCCCGAAGGGGGAGGGACACCATGAAGATCGTCGTCATCGGCGGCAGCGGGCACATCGGCACCTACCTGGTGCCGCGGCTCGTGCGCGCGGGCCACGAGGTCGTCAACATCAGCCGCGGCAAGCGCGCCGCCTACGCGGACGCGCCCGAGTGGGCCCAGGTCGAGCAGGTGACCGCCGACCGCGAGCAGCAGGACGCCGACGGCGTCTTCGGCGACACCGTCGCCGCGCTGCGGCCCGACGCCGTCGTGGACCTCGTGTGCTTCACGCTCGACTCCGCGACCGCGCTCGTCGAGCGCCTGCGCGGCGAGACCGGCCACCTGCTGCACTGCGGCACCGTCTGGCGCTACGGCGTCAGCCACCGCTCGCCGATCCGCGAAGGCGAGGGCACGCCGCCGTTCGGCGAGTACGGGATCCAGAAGGACCTCATCGCGCGGATGCTCAAGGCCGAGACCGCATCCGGGGGCCTCGCCACCACCACGCTCCACCCCGGCCACATCGTCGGCCCCGGCTGGCACCCCATCGGCCCGCTCGGCAACCTCGACCCCGAGGTGTGGCGCACCCTCTCGGCCGGGCGCACCCTCCGCATCCCCGGGATCGGCGCCGAGCACATGCACCACGTGCACGCCGACGACGTCGCCCAGGGCTTCGCGAACGCCGTCGAGCGCCCCGAGGCAGCATCGGGCGAGGACTTCCACATGGTCGCTCCCACCGCGATGAACGTGCGCGGCCTCGCCGAGGCCGCCGCCTCCTGGTTCAGCCAGGACGCCGACCTGGAGACCGTCACCTGGGACGAGTTCCGTGCGGGCGCCAAGGCCGAGCACGCCGACGCGAGCTGGGAGCACCTGTCCCGCAACCACGTCCTCAGCATCGAGAAGGCCCGCACCCTCATCGGCTACGCGCCCGCGTACCAGCCCGACGAAGCGATCCTGGAGGCCGTGCGCTGGCTGATCGACCACGACCGCCTCGAAGTGGAGCGGCCCCTCGCGGTGTGAACCCGGGACCGCCGCGCGCGAGCGGGGCCTCTGTACGATGACCCCGCTTGCGCGCCTTGGCAGGACCGAGCACACTCCCCGCACACCGTCGCCTTCGGCGACCGCTCAGAAGGACCCCCATGCCCCGACCCTTGCCCGGAACCGGAGCGCTCGTCACCTACATCCGGACCGGCGACCGCGACGCCCGCACCGCCTACCGGGACCTGGACGACCGCGACCGCCTCGCCTACGGCGACATCGTGCGCCGCGTGTACGCGACCGCGCTCGCCCACCACTTCGGCGACGCGGTCGAGGACGGCGCGTTCGAAGACGGCGCCTTCGAAAGCGGCACTGCCGAAGGCGATGCGCTGGAGGACTTCATCGAGCAGATCGCGGCCCGGCATCCGCACTACAGCGGCGGCGTCAAGCGCGTCCTCCGCTCGACCGCCCTGACCGGCAAAGGCCTGGCGCCGCGCCAGGTCCTCACCGCGCAGCACCTCATCATCCGCGAGATCGCCAAGCAGCACCCGGGCTTCCGCGCCAACGCCGAGCGGATGGTGGCGTCCAAGAGCCGCATCCGCGGCGTCTCCAGCGGCGCTGAGGAGCACTTCAGCACCTGGGAGTTCACCGGCACCGACGCGGACCAGGCCGTCTCGGTGGCCGTGGGCCTCGACGGCACGCTCCAGGACCTCGCGCTCCATCGCGGCGTGGAGCGCCTGGGCGGCAGGACGATCGCCGCGAGCCTCATCCGAGCCTGGGTCGCCGCCGAGAAGCGGCGCTGGGCCCGCGCCCAGGAGGTCCGCTGGCACGACGCCGTCCCGCGCATCGGCTCCGGCAAGGGCGGCGGGGACACCTCCCGCTGGGAGGCCTACTCCGGCAGCGGACTCAGCCGCGCCACAGTGGACCGGTACGGCCGCGTGCGCGACTTCGTGTTCATGCGCGCCGGCCTGTTCGGTGAAGGCGGCCGCCACGGCCTCGCCGCCGACGCCGCCGAGGCGGTCGCCGCCGCGCAGCACCGCCTCTACTCGTCATGGTGAGGAACGAACGGGCCGCCCATCCGGCAAGTAGAGCGGCCCGTTCGCGATCATGGGGGACTAGACGGGCTGCAGCTGCTTGTCCCTGGGCTGCTCCGGAATCTCCGGAGCCGCATGGTCGTCGACGAGGGTCGCCTCGTTGAACGGGTCGCGGCCCGCGAACACCCGGTTCGCCTGGTCGCGGTCGAACTCCTTCGTCCACGTGCCGATGAGGACCGTCGCCACCGCGTTGCCCGCGAAGTTGGTGACCGCCCGCGCCTCCGACATGAACCGGTCGATGCCGAGGATGAACCCGACGCCGTCGACCAGCTCCGGCCGGTGCGACTGGAGGCCCCCGGCGAGGGTCGCGATCCCGGCGCCCGAGACGCCCGCCGCGCCCTTCGAGGCGATGATCATGAACACCAGCAGGGAGACCTGCTCGCCGATGCTCAGCGAGTCCCCTTGCGCGGTGGCGATGAACAGCGTCGCCATCGTCAGGTAGATCGCGGTGCCGTCCAGGTTGAACGAGTACCCGGTCGGGACCGTGATGCCCACGACCGGCTTGCTCACCCCGAGGTGCTCCATCTTCGCGATGAGCCGCGGCAGCGCCGACTCCGACGACGAGGTGGAGACGATGAGCAGGAACTCCCGGCCCAGGTACCGCAGCAGCTGGAACAGGTTCACCCGGGCCGCCAGCCACAGCACCGACCCGAGCACGCACACCACGAACAGCAGGCACGTCGCGTAGAACCCGAGCATGATGACCGCGAGGCCCTTCAAAGCGGCCCAGCCGGTCTCGCCGACCACCGCCGCGATCGCGCCGAACGCGCCCACCGGCGCCGCCCACATGATCATCGCGAGGATCCGGAACACGAGCTTCTGGAGGTGCCCGATGGCGCGCAGCAGCGGCTCGCCCGCGGGCCCCATCTTCTGGAGCGCGAACCCGGCGAGCAGCGCCACCAGCAGCGCCTGGAGCACCGAGCCCGACGTGAACGCCGACGCCATGCTCTCGGGGATGATCCCCAGCAGGAAGTCCACGGTGCCGTGGCCGCCGGCCTCCGCCGCCTGCTCCTGCGCCGTGGCCGCCGCGGTCGGGTCGAGGTGCATCCCCTCGCCCGGGTGCAGCAGGTTGCCCACGACCAGGCCGATCGCCAGCGCGAACGTCGACATCAGCAGGAAGTA
This sequence comes from Glycomyces artemisiae, assembly GCF_003002955.1. Classification (GTDB taxonomy): domain Bacteria; phylum Actinomycetota; class Actinomycetes; order Mycobacteriales; family Micromonosporaceae; genus Glycomyces; species Glycomyces artemisiae. The sequence goes on along the minus strand of NZ_PVTJ01000003.1, from coordinate 280,139 downwards.
GCCGAGCGCGATGAGCCCGACCCGGCCGACCTTCGCGGCCTTGGCGACCGAGCCGATCCCGAGCACGATCGTGCAGAAGATGATCGGCACGATCATCATCTTGATGAGGGCCACGAACCCGGTGCCCAGCGGCTTGAGCTGCTTGGCGAACTCGGGGAACGCGAAGCCGACGGCGACGCCGAGGACGACGGCGACGATGACGGCGAGGTACAGGAAGTGGGTGCGGTCGCGGCGCTTCGGGGGCGGCGGGGAAGACATCTTCGGCTCCTCAACAGGGAAGGGTTGACCACCGAAGTATCCGGACCCTTGTGAAGCAAGTCACGATTCTGTTCATTTCGGTCGCGTTAACCGCGTGTGCTCTCATTGTTCGTGACCAAAAGGTGGACCCTGGCCCGGCAGCTCCTCGCGCTGCAACTCGTCCTCGTGGGCGTCCTCGTCGGCGTCGGCACCGCACTCGCCTACGCCGACGCGCAGCGGGCCGTCGACGCCAACGCCCGCGACAAGGTCCTCGCCGTCGCCTCCACCGTCGCCGACTCGCCCGCCGTCACCGACGCCCTCGCCACCTCGCTCCCCAGCCGCGACCTCCAGCCGTTCACCGAGCGCGTGCGCGCCGACACCGAGGTCGACTTCATCACGATCATGGACCGCGACGGCGTCCGCTTCACCCACCCCGACCCCGCCCAGATCGGCCGCCACTTCATCGGCAACACCGAACCGGCCCTTGAAGGACGGCCCTTCACCGAGACCTACGCGGGCACCCTCGGCCCCTCCGTGCGCGCCGTCGTCCCCGTCTTCGGCGAGGACGGCGACGTCGTCGCGCTCGTCGCCGTCGGCATCACCGTCGAGGCCATCTCCGCCGAACTCAACGAACGGCTCCTCCCGCTCGCCGCCGTCGCCGCGGGCGTCCTCGCCGTCGGCGTCACCGGCTCCTACTTCGTCTCTGCTCGCCTCTCCCGCCAGACCCGCGGCGTCGCTCCCGGCGAACTGCGCGACATGTTCGAGTACTACCAGGCGATCCTCCACTCGGTGCGCGAAGGACTCGTCCTCGTCGGCCGCGACGGCCGCATCGCCTTGTGCAACAGCGCCGCCCGCGACCTCCTCGGCCTCCCCGACAGCCCCCGCGGCACCCCCGTCGCCGACCTCGGCCTGGCCGAAGACCTCGCCGCCACGTTCACCTCGCCCGAGCCGCGCAGCGACGAGCTCCACCTCACCGACACCCGGCTCCTGCTCGTCAACACCGTCCCCGTGCGCTCCGGCGACCGCCGCATGGGCAACGCCGTGACCCTCCGCGACCACACCGAGCTCCAGAACCTCACCGGCGAGCTCGACACCGTCCGCGGCTTCGCCGAGTCCCTGCGCTCCCAGGCCCACGAGTCCGCCAACCGCCTCCACGCCGTCATCTCCCTCATCGAGCTCGGCCGCACCGACCGGGCCGTGGCGCTGGCGACCGCGGAGCTGGAGGTCGCGCAGCAGCTCACCGACCGGGTCGTGGGCGCGGTCTCGGAGCCGGTGCTCGCGGCGCTGCTCCTCGGGAAGCTCAGCGAGGCCAGCGAACGCGGCGTCGACCTGGAGCTGACCGCGGACACCGCGATGCAGGAGACGGACGGCGAAGTGGACGCCCGAGACCTCATCACGATCCTCGGGAACCTCATCGACAACGCCATGGACGCGGCGGTCGAGGGCGCGGCCGAGCGGGCGCCGAGCGTCGCCGTGACGATCCGGACCGACGCGGGGGAGCTGTTCGTGCGCGTCGCCGACTCCGGGGCCGGGATCGCGGACGAGGCCGACATCTTCCGGCGCGGCTGGTCCACCAAGGGCGAGACCGGCAGGGGCCTGGGCCTGGCGCTGGTCGGACAGGCCGTGCGGCGCTTGGGCGGTGCGATCGAGGTCGCGAACGACGAGGGCGCCGTCTTCACCGTGCGCGTGCCGCTATCGTCGGTGCGATGATCCGCGTACTCGTCGTCGAGGACGACCCGGTGGCCGCCGACGCCCACCGGCAGTACGTCGAGCGCGTCGCCGGGTTCACGGTGGCCGGGGTGGTCCACTCGGGCGGCGACGCCCTCCGCTTCTGCTCCAAGCACGCGGTGGACCTGGTGCTGCTCGACTTCTACCTGCCCGACACGCACGGCCTCGCCGTCTGCAACGCCCTGCGCGCCGCGGCCTCGCCGGTCGACGTCATCGCCGTGACCTCCGCGCGGGACCTCTCGGAGGTCCGCGCCGCGGTCTCCTCCGGCGTCATGCAGTACCTGCTCAAGCCGTTCGCGTTCGCCACCTTGAAGGGCAAGCTGGAGGGCTATGCGGCGTGGCGGGCGCAGGTCGCCCGGCCCGGCGAGGTCGGTGGGCAGACCGACGTCGACCGGATGCTGGGGGAGCTGCGGACTTCCGGGCCGGGTCCGCTTCCCAAGGGGCTCAGCGGGACCACGCTCGACGCGATCAACGAGGCCCTCGGCACGGCCGCCGAGGGCCTGTCCGCGGCGGCCATCGCGACCGCGGTCGGCATCGCCCGCGTGACCGCCCGCCGGTACCTGGAGTACCTGGCGGACAACGGCCTCGCGCGCCGTCACCCGCACTACGGGAGCGTCGGCCGCCCCGAGGTCTGGTACACGCTCGTCAAGCCCGGCTGACCCCCGGCTGAGTCCCGAATCCCGGGACCCGTCAAGACCGGGGCCCGATCCCGCCGGTTTCCCGCCGGTCTTCCGCCTCGAAACGGGCCCGTTCCCGGGGCAGCATTGGCACGACCTCGGGCGCTCGCCCGTCAGCCGACGAAAGGCCCTACCGTGCCCCGCCGTACCCTCGCCCTCCTGCCCGCCGCCGCCCTGCTGCTCGGCCTCGCCGCCTGCTCCTTCGAGATAGGCGACGTGGAGCCCAGCGAGGAGCCGACGAGCGCCGAGTCGTCCGCGGCCGACCAGCAGCCGTCGCAGGAGGAGAGCTCCGCGCCGCCGACCGACGGCGCGCAGAGCCTCGCGATCGAGGCGTCGCGCCTCGCCGAGGCGTCCGAGGACGCGCTGGAGGCGCAGCTCGGCTACCGGCCCGAGATCGACTGCGGCGACGTCAACATCACGATCTACCTGGACCGCATGACCTACTGCGACCTCATCGACCCGGTCGACGGCGCCGAGTACGAAGTGACCATCACCGTCACGAACATCGAAGGCGAGCAGTTCGAGTTCGACATCGCCGTGGACGACGTCCCGCAGGGCTGACCCGCTCCTCCCCTCGCGGCCCCCGCCCCGGCGGGGGCCGCACCCCGCCCGCCGACGATCGATAGGGTTCCCCACCATGGCAGCACAGAAGATCAAGGCGTTCGCCGACGGCACGCGCTATGTGGAGGCGGGCGGCTGGGCGATGTTCTTCGCCTGGCTCGTCGACTTCACCGTGTACCTGGTCCTCATCGGGGCCGGCATGGGCGCCGTCTCGCCGCTGTTCGCAATGGACGAGAACCTCGCGACCGCGGTCGTCCTGACGCTCCCGGTCCTCGTGCCCTTGGTCTACGGCCTCTTCTATACGAACGGCCGCGCGATCGGCGCGCTCGTCACGGGCACGCGCCTGGTGCGCCTCAGCGACGGCGGCCGCATCGGCGCGAAGGGCCCGTGGGCGATGCTCGTCCGCACACTCCTGCTGCCGCTCTTGATCATCGGCGTCGTCGCGGGCGGCGGGTACGCCGACGGGACCCTGAAGCGCGGCAGCATCGACGTCGCCCGCACGCGCCGCCTCTACGCGGACGGCCACCACGTCGGCCCGCTCCCGGCCCGCCGCTGACCCGATACGATCGGCCGATGCCGATCCTTTACGCGCCTTACCATCTGGACGAGCACCTCCCGGATCTGCGCCCGGCGCTGCCCGAGGGCGCCGACGTGCGCGAGACCGCCGCCGACCTCCCCGACGCCGACATGTGGGCGCGCCTGGTCCGCCTGCACGACCGGTTCGCCGACGACGCGGCCGCCGCCGCAGCGGACGGCCCCGTCCTCGCGGTCACCGGCGACTGCACGCTCTCGATCGGCCTGGCCGCCGGCCTCCAGCGCGCCGGGACCGACCCGGCCGTCGTGTGGATCGACGCCCACGGCGACCTCCAGACCCTGGAGACGACGGCGTCCGGCTACGTCGGCGGCATGGCCCTGCGGTTCCTCCACGGCTACCGCCCCGACCTGCTCGCCGAGCCCCTGCGGCTGCGGCCGGTCGGCGAGGACCGGACCCTCCTCCTCGACGGCCGCGACCTCGACCCGCCCGAGGCCGACCACATCGCGGCGACCGCGATCCGCCACCGCCCGCTCGACGGCCTCACCGCCGCCGACCTTCCCGAGGGCCCGCTGCTTGTCAACCTCGACCTCGACACCCTCGACCCCGAGACCATGCCCGGCGCCCGCTACCCGGCTCCGGACGGACCCGACGAAGCCCTTGTCCTGCAAGCGCTCCGCACCATCACCGGCACCGGACGCGTCGCGGGCCTGAACATCGCCTGCACCTGGGAACCCGGCCCCGCCGCGCCCGCGGCCCTCCCCGCGCGCGTCATCGCCGCGGCCGTCGACGCACTGGGCTAGGCAACCCCGCGGCGGGTCCGCGCCCGTATCAACGGCGACGGCGGGCCCGCCTCGACGCCGCCCGGGACTGCCTCCAGGAATGGCTACCCGGGCCAGCGCCGCAGCTTCTCCGGGTTGCGGACCACCCAGATCCGCGCGATCCGGTCGGCTCCGGTTCCGACGGCCGCCGTGTCGAACGCGGCGACCGCCGCCGTGACGCCGTCGCGGCGGGCCACCAGGCCCGGCTGGCCGTTGACCTCGCGTTCGAGGAGCTGCATCCCCGGGGCCCACCGCGCCAGGTCGAGCACGTACCGCGCGATGGCCTCGGGGCCCACCACCGGGTGCAGGGCCGCGCCGACGAGCCCGCCGCCGTCGGCCGTCATCGAGGCGTTCGGGTCGAGGAGGTCCACGAGCGCGGCCATGTCGCGGGCCTCCCACGCGGTCTTGAAGTCCCGCACCAGGTCCGCGCGGGCGGGTGCGGCGGGCGCCCGCTCGGCGCGGAGGCGCCGCCGCGCCGAGGACGCGAGCTGGCGGCACGCCTCGGGGGAACGGCCGACGATCCGGGCGACCTCCGCGAACGGGTACCTGAACACGTCGTGGAGGACGAACGCGACCCGCTCGGCCGGGGTCATCGCGTCCAGGACCACCAGGAACGCCATGGACACCGACTCGTCGAGCGTGACCCGGTCGGCCGGGTCCACGGGCGCGGGCACCGCCGCCCACTCGCGGGCGTCGGGCACCGGCTCGGGGATCCACTCGCCCACGTACCGCTCGCGCCGCGAGCGCGCCGACCCCAGCTGGTCCAGGCAGATGCGGCTCGCCACCGTCGTCAGCCACGCGCCGACCGACGCGATCTCCTCCTGGCGCTCGCGCGGCAGCGCGTACCAGCGCGCGTACGTCTCCTGCACGGCGTCCTCGGCGTCGGCGACCGAGCCGAGCAGCCGGTACGCCAGGTTCAGCAGCTGCCGCCGCTCGCTCATGACCTCCGCGAGGCCGTCGGTTCCGTCCACGGGTCCACCTTCCCTCTCCTCCCTCCGACGATGCGGGCCCCCGGAATGTGAGCTGCGCCCGGCGCCTCACGTTCCCGGCCGGTGCGTCGTCGGGTGGGCAGACACCCGAAAGGACTCCGCATGCTACGGAAACTCATGACGCTCCCGGCCGGGAGGCGCGCGAAATGGGCGGTGATCGCCGTGTGGATCGCGCTCCTCGTGCCCGCCGGAATGCTCGCCGGGAGGCTCGGCGAGGTCGAGGACAACGACAACTCGGCCTGGCTGCCCGCGGACGCCGAGTCGACCGAGGTCGCCGAGCGCGCCGCGGACTTCCTGCCCGCCGACACCGTGCCCGCGATCGTCGTCTACGAACGCGACGGCGGCGTCACCGACGCCGACCTCGCGAAGGCCGCGGCCGACGCGGCCGCGTTCGCGCTCCTCGACGGCGTCGAAGGGGAACCCCAGGGGCCCTTCACTTCCGAGGACGGCGAGGCGATCCAGATCGTCGTCCCCGTCCACAAGGGCAAGGAGGGCTGGGACGGCCTCGGCGCGATCGTCGACGACATGACCGGCGCCGCCGCGGGCGGCCCCGAGGGCCTCGACTTCTACGTCACCGGCCCGGCCGGGAACGCCTCCGACTCGATCAAGGCGTTCAGCGGCTCCGGCGCCCTCACCGCGATCACGGCCCTCGTCGTGGTCGGCATCCTGCTGCTGACCTACCGCAGCCCGGTGCTCCCGATCCTGCCGCTGCTCACCGCGGGCGGCGCGCTCGTCGGCTCCGAGGCCGTGATCTACCTGCTCGCCAAGCACGCCGGTCTCGTCGTCAACAACCAGACCAGCTTCATCCTCACCGTGCTCGTGTTCGGCGCGGCCACCGACTACGCGCTGCTGCTCATCTCCCGCTACCGTGAGGAGCTGCGTCGCCACGAGGACCGGCACGAGGCGATGGCCGAGGCGCTGCACCGCTCCAGCCCCGCGCTGGTCGCCAGCGCTGCGACCGTGGCGATCGGCCTGATGCTGCTCATGTTCGCGGCGCTGAAGTCGACGCAGGGCATGGGCCCGGCCTGCGCGATCGGGATCATCGTGGGCCTGCTGGCGATGACGACGCTCATGCCCGCGCTGCTCGTGGCGTGCGGCCGGTGGGTGTTCTGGCCCGCCCGGCCCCGGTTCGGGACGGCCGAGTCCGCGAAGCCCGGCGTGTGGACCCGCATCGGCGCGGCGGTCGCGAAGCGCCCCCGCATCGTGTGGATCGGGACCGCGCTCATCTTGGGCGCCATGGCGATCGGCCTGGTCCAGCTGAAGGCCGACGGGCTCGCCGCCCGGGACCAGTTCACGGGCGAGCCGCAGTCGGTCACCGGCGAGGCGGTCCTCGCCGCGCACTTCCCGGCCGGCGCGGGGGACCCGGTGCTGGTCCTCGCAGACGCAGTGGATACCGCCGCGATCACCGCATCATTGTCTGAAGTGGACGGCATCGCGGCCGTGGCCGAACCGGTCGTCAACGGCTCGGAAGCCCTCATCCTCGCCGAACTGGAGGACGCCCCGACCGGCGACGGCGCCCTCGCGGCGGTCGAGCGCGCCCGCGAGGCGGTCGGCCCCGACGCGCTCGTCGGCGGGAGCACCGCGGTCCTGCTCGACACGCAGGCCGCGGCCGAACGCGACTCGCTGGTGATCATCCCGATCGTCCTCGCGACGGTGTTCCTCATCCTCGCGCTGCTGCTGCGGGCCCTGGTGGCGCCGCTGCTGCTCATCGCGACGGTGGTGCTGTCGTTCGGTGCGGCCCTCGGCGTCAGCGCCCTGGTGTTCGAGCACGTCTTCGGGTTCGCGGGCGCCGAGGCCTCGTTCCCGCTGCTGGTGTTCGTGTTCCTGGTGGCGCTCGGGGTGGACTACAACATCTTCCTGGTGGCGCGGGTGCGCGAGCTCGCGCCGACCCTGGGGACGAAGCGGGCCGCGCTGGAGGGCCTGTCGGCCACGGGCGGCGTCATCACCTCGGCGGGCCTGGTGCTGGCGGGGACGTTCGCGGCGATGGGGTCGCTGCCGCTGGTGTTCGCCGTGGAACTGGGGTTCGCGGTCGCGTTCGGGGTCCTGCTCGACACGCTCGTGGTCCGGTCGGTCCTCGTGACGGCGCTGACGCTCGACACGGGCCGGTGGATGTGGTGGCCGAGCCGCCTCTTCCGCGACCGCGGTCCCGTTGCGCCCGAACCGGACCGGGAACCGGTGGCCGCGGCCCGGTGACGCGGGGGCGCCCCTCCCGCGAGGGGCGCCTCAGCTCCTACCAGGTGGTGCGGCGGGCGCGGCGGGCCATGAGGAGTCCCGCGGTGCCGACGGCGACGACCGCCGCCGCGAGGATGCCGATCCTGACGGGGGAGCTGCCGGTCTCGGGGAGCGCGCCGTCGTCGCCGTCCTCGCCTCCGCTCGGGGCCCCGGGTTCGCTCGGGCCGCCGCTCGGCTCGACCGGCGGCGTGCCGGTGTTCGTGACGGTGCAGGCGATGTCGTCGCCGACGTTCACGGCGACGGTCTGCTCCGTGCCGCTCCCGGACGGCAGGCCGGGGTCGGCCGCGCCGTTGTTCGTGCACGACCAGTCCTGCGTGTACGAGGCGAGGTCGGTGGCGTTCTCGGCGGTCTCGCCGAACGTGTACTCGCGGCCGGCGCGGTTCGCGACCACGGTGACCGGGTCGATGGCCGTCGTGTCGGCGTCCCCGGTGGACGCCTCGCCGATGCTGTTGCCGTCGGCGTCGGTGATCGACAGCGCGAACGAGTCGCTCGCCGAGGTGCGGTCCTCGATCTCCTTGGTGAGCGCCACTTTTGCGGTGAGGAGCCCGAACGCCACGCCCTGGACGGCGTTCGCGGTCCGGTCGAGGAACCCGATCGACGCGGTCGTCGGCGAGTCGGCGTAGAGCAGGATCTCCTGCACGGCCAGGCCGCCCGCGGTGTTGCCGCGGCACGTCACCGAGGTCGTCCCGAGCCCGGAGAGCTCCCCGCCGCACGCGGGTTCGGCCCCCGGCATGTCGGCCACGCCGAGCTGGTCGATGGTCTCGTCGGAGGCGAACGTGAGGCCCTCGCCGCGGTTGGTGGTCTCGGCGTCGGCCATGACGATGCCGTACCCGCCGAGGGCCCGGCCGGAGGGCCCGGTGACCACGAGGTCTTCGATGGTGAGGGTCCCGAGGTCGCCGCTGGCGCCGGTCCCGGCGTCGACCTGCTGGTACAGCGCGGGCGCCCCGGAGGTCCCGGTGTAGGCGGTGTTGCCGATCGGAGCCTTGCTGTACGTGGGGAACGGGACGGCCTTGATGACGCGGTAGCCGTTCGCGCCCGCGGTGTACTTGAACGTGAACGACATCGTGTAATCGGCGTTGAGCTCGATCGTCATCGGCTGGCCCGCGGCGCTCATCGCGGTCGCCATGTCGAAGCCGCCCATGTCGATCCAGCAGATCGTGGAGGCGTTGTCGCCGCCGCTCCCGTAGGAGCACCCGGTCTCCTGCGCGGCGGCGGGAGCGGGCGGCGCCAGGAACGCCATGGCGGCGGAGGCGGCCGCCGCCGCGCCCGCGATCTTGAGGAACGTCGTCATCGTGCAGGAATCCTTGGGCTCGTGGGACGGGCAATCCACTGAGCATAAGGGGCAATTCAGGCGTTTCTCCGCACGTACGCGCCGCTCACGCGAGCAGGTCGCGGGCCGGCACCGCGGCTAGTCGCAGCCCCCGCCGCCGCCGGAGTCCCCGCCCCCGCCGCCCGAGTCGCCCGGGCCGCAGTCGGAGGAGGAGCCGCTGCCGCTGTCGGAGCTCCAGGTGGAGCCGGAGGTGTCCGAGTACGTGTACGAGCCGGAGCCGCCGCGGGACTTGCCGCGGCCGGCTACGGCCACGATCACCACCAGGGCGAACCCGACGAGGACCAGGGTCACGATGACTGCCATTGGGGGGCTCCTTCGCTTGGGCGGGGGCTCCACCATAAAACGGTCGAGCCACCGCCGGGGTCCTGCCAGAATCGCGGCATGACAACAGCATCCGAACTGCTCCTCATCGGCGGCCGCTCCGGGTCCGGCAAGAGCACCGTCGCCTGGGAGGTCTCCGCGCTGCTCCAGGAGCGCGCGGTCGCCCACGCCCACATCGAAGGCGACTTCCTCGACCAGATCCACCCCGCGCCCGCGGACGACCCCGACCGGTCCGCGATCACTGCGCGGAACCTCGCGGCCGTGTGGGGCAACTACGCCGCCCTCGGCTGCCGCCGCCTGGTCTACTGCAACACCGTGGCCGTCACCGAGTCCGCGATGCTCGCCGCGGCGATGGGCGGGCCCGTCACGCCCATCGGGGTCCTCCTCACCGCCGCGGACGCGACCGCCGCAAACCGGTTGCGCGGCCGCGAGATCGGCGGCGCCTACGACGCGCACGTGGAGCGCAGCGCCCGCGCCGCCGCCTACCTCGAAGCGAACGCCCCCGCATGGGTCCGCCGCGTGCCCACCGACGACCGCACCGTCACCGACATCGCCGCCGAGATCGTCGCGCACACCGGCTGGTAACCGCTCCTCCTCGGGCACGCCGAGGATCTGCCGCCAGTGCTCCGCGGCCTGCGCCATGTCCCGCCCCAGGTACCGGTAGAACTCCTCGGAGGCGCGCAGCCGCTCGGCCGCGGGCCCCTCGCCGTACAGTGCCGCGCCCTGGGCCGCCAGGTCCGCCCAGCGCGCGATCCCCTCGATGCTGCGCCGCCACGCGAAGTACGACGACTGCTCGTGGATGCGGTACCGCTGGCGCCGCCCGTCGCGTTCGCGCACGACCATGCCCCGGTCCACCAGCCACGACACCGACTTCGACACCGACGCGGGGCTGACGCCGAGCCGCTCGGCCAGCGCCGCCGCGCCGATCCCGTCGGCGTCGACGGTGTACAGGCACGCCATCACCCGCGCCGTCATCGGCGGCAATCCGGTCTCGGTCATCACCTGCGCGAACCGCTCCTGGAACTCGCGCCGGTCGAGCGGCCCGTCCGGCGGGACCGGGTGCGCCGGGTGCGGCTCGCGCCGCCGCGCCCGCCACTGCGACGCCTGCTGCGCGAGGTTCGCCCGGTACCGCCGCGGTCCGCCGTTCCGAGCGACTTCGCGGCTCACCGTCGACCCCGGCCGACCCAGCACCCGCGCGATCTGCGCGCAGCTCAACCCCTGCGCGAGCCCGGCGGCGATCCGCCGCCGGTCCTCGAACCCCAGCCGTCCCCCAGGCATTCCGGCGTCCTCTCCGATGCATCGAGCTGCACGGTCATTGCACCGCCTTCACGGCCCTGAGCTGGCGCTTTCCGAACCAATGGTAGTGCGATCGTGAAACCTGAGCATACGATCCGAACCGGGACAAGGAAACCCGCGGAAGGAGTCCACGATGATCCCGTCACTGCCCACCGAGCGCCCGGCCGACCGGCCGTTCGACCCGCCGCCCGCGCTCCACGCGCTGCCGCCGCTGGCCCGCATGCGCTACCCGGACGGCCACGAGGGCTGGCTCGCGACGAGCCACGCCGTCGTCCGCGACGTGCTCGCCGACCGCCGCTTCAGCTCCCGCACCGACCTGCGCCACCTCCCCATCCCGGGCCTGAACGGCTCCACCGACCCCGCCCCGCCCGGCGCGCTCATCTCCCTCGACCCGCCCGACCACACCCGGTACCGGCGCGTCCTCGCGGGGAAGTTCACGACCCGGCGGATGCGCCTGCTCTCCGAACGCGTGCGCGCCTTCACCGAAGACCGCCTCGACGCCATGGCCGAACAGGACGGTCCCGTCGACCTCATTGCGGCCCTGGCCTTCCCGGTGCCCGCTGAGATGATCGGCGAACTCCTCGGCATCCCGCAAGACGAGCGCGCCGAGTTCGAACGCGAGTCGGCCCCGCTGTTCCGCCTGGGCGCCACCAGAGAAGAACTCCAGGCCACCAGCGCCGTCCTGTTCACCTACCTGAGCGGCCTCGTGACCCGCAAGCGCGAGGACCCCACCGACGACCTGCTCTCCGACCTGGTCCACACCGACCTCACCGACCAGGAGCTCGTCATGATCGCGTTCCTGCTCCTCGGCGCGGGGCTCGACACGACCTCGAACATGATCGGCATGGGCGCGTTCGCGCTCCTGGCCAACCCCGACCAGCTCGCGCTCCTGCGCGCCGAACCGGGCTCGATCACCAGCGCGGTGGAGGAGCTGATGCGCTACCTCAGCGTCGTCCCCGTCCTCGTGCGCACCGCCCTGGAGGACATCGAGCTGCACGGCGAGACGATCAAGGCCGGCGAAGCCGTCACCGTCTCCATCCCCGCGGCGAACCACGACCCGGAGAAGTTCCCCGACCCCGACCGGCTCGACCTGCGCCGCAACGCGAACGGCCACGTCGGCTTCGGCCACGGCATCCACCAGTGCCTCGGCCAGCAGCTCGCCCGCGTCGAACTCGAAGTGGTCCTCTCCGCGCTGTTCTCGCGCTTCCCGGACCTGCGCCTGGCCGTCCCGCCCGAGCAGGTCCCGCTGCGCACCGACATGGTCGTCTACGGCGTCCACGAACTGCCCGTCGACTGGAAGGCATGACGATGGAACCCAGGGTCTGCCTCATCACCGGCGCCTCCTCCGGCATCGGCCTCGCCGCCGCGCTCGATCTGGCCGCGGCCGGGCACACCGTCTACGGCGCCGCCCGCCGCGTCCCGAACATGGAGCCGATCGTCGCCGCCGGGGGCCACGCGATCCGCACCGACGCGCGCAGCGGCGGCGACCTCGAACGCGCCGTCGACACCGTGCTCGACGCCGAGGGCCGCATCGACGTGCTCGTCAACAACGCCGGCTCGGTGCTCCACGGCTCCGTCGAAGAAGTCCCGCTCGGCCTCGCCCGCGACCAGTTCGAACTGAACGTCCTCGCCCCGGCCCGCCTCGTGCAGCTCGTCCTGCCGTCGATGCGCGAGCACGGCTTCGGGCGCATCGTGAACGTCTCCTCGATCGGCGGCGAGATCGCGCTCCCGCTCGGCGCCTGGTACTACGCGTCCAAGCACGCCTTGGAGGCCCTCTCCGACACGCTGCGGATGGAGGTGCAGCCCTTCGGGATCGACGTGGTCGTCGTCCAGCCCGGCATCATCCGCACCCCCTTCGAGGACTCGACCGCCGCGCAGCTGCGCCACTACTCCGGCGACGGCCTCTACGCCGACCGTGCCGAGGCCATGGCGAAGGCAGCCGAGACCGGCCTCGACGACGCCTCCGACCCGGCCGTGGTCGCCGCCGCGATCCGCGAAGCGGTCGAAGCGGACCGGCCCGAGACCCGCTACGCCGTCGGCCACCTCGCCGAGCGGCTCCTGGACCTCAACCGGTCCCTGCCCGACCGCGAATGGGACGCGATGGTCACCCGCAAGGCCTGACTCACACCGGCGGCGCGACGGCCGCGAGGAGCCGCAGCCGCTCGTGGCTCTCGGTGCCGGGCACGGCCGTGTACACCAGGAGCGAATGCGAGCTGTCGGGGTCGACGAGGCGCTGGCAGTGCAGCTCCATCTCGCCGACCTCCGGGTGGATGAAGTGCTTGACCTCGTCCGGGCGCACGCCCACCTCGTGGCCCGCCCACAGGCGCCGGAACTCCTCGCTGCGGTCGAGGAGCAGCCCGGCGAGCTGCGCGGCCCGCGATCCCGGGCCGCGCAGCGCGGCGATCTCGCGCAGCCCCGACGCGAACAGGCGGCCGAGGAACGCGTGCTCCCGCGGCGCGTACCGGTCCCGCGCCCCCGGCACGGTGAACCACCGGAAACCAAGGCTCCGTTCGGGTCCGGTGTACCGCGAGGCGTCCCCGGTGAGCGCGGCGCCGAGCGCGGTCTGCCGCAGCGTCTCGCCCAGCTCGGTGACGATCTCGGCGGGCGTGTCCCCGAGCCGGTCGAAGATGCGCAGCAGCCCGGGGCTCAGGTGCTCGGCGCCCGCCCCCGCGACCGGCGGCCGGTGCCCCGCGAGGCGGAACAGGTGGTCGCGCTCGACCCTGGAGAGGTGCAGGCCCTGCGCGATCGAGGCGAGCATCTGCTCCGACGGCTGCGGGCCCCGCTCGCGTTCGAGCCGCGAGTAGTAGTCCACCGACATGTGGCACAGCGCCGCGACCTCCTCGCGGCGCAGCCCCGCGGTCCGGCGCCGCGCACCCCGCGGCAGCCCCACGTCCTCCGGTTGCAGCGCCTCGCGGCGCGACCGGAGGAACCCGGCCAGTCCTGTGCGGTCGATCAATGCGCCTCCCTCGTCACGACCTGTATACCGCCCCCGGCGGCGCCGAACCACGGCCCGCCGATCCCCCCTTCCGCAGCCGCGCCCCTCGCAGCCTCGGATCGACGGGCCCTGGATCGGGCCCGCGATCCGTCGCATTGTGGTTGTCTGACCAGCGAGGAGTGATTCATGCCACGACACATCGACATCACCGTCCCCGACCTGACCGGCCGCCGGGCCGTCGTCACCGGCGCCAGCGACGGCATGGGCCTCGGCATCGCCGAACGCCTCGCCGCCGCCGGAGCCCAGGTCGTCATGCCCGTGCGCAACCGCGCCAAGGGCGAACGCGCCGCCGACCGCATCCGCCGCGCCGTCCCCGGCGCCGACGTCGAGCTCCAGGCGCTCGACCTGTCGTCCCTCGACTCCGTCGCCGCCCTCGCCGACACGCTCGTCGCCGACGGCCGCCCGGTCCACCTGCTCGTCAACAACGCGGGCGTCATGACCCCGCCCGAGCGCCAGGCCACCGCCGACGGCTTCGAGCTCCAGTTCGGCACCAACCACCTCGGGCACTTCGCGCTCACCGCCCGCCTGCTGCCGCTGCTGCGCGCGGGGCGCGCCCGCGTCACCTCCCAGATCAGCATCGCCGCCCGCAGCGGCCGCATCAACTGGGACGACCTCAACTGGGAGCGCGGCTACCACGGCCAGCGCGCCTACAGCCAGTCGAAGATCGCGTTCGGCCTGTTCGGCCTCGAACTCGACCGCCGCAGCCGCGCCGCGGGCTGGGGGATCACCAGCAACCTCTCGCATCCCGGCGTCGCCCCCACGAGCCTCCTCGCCGCCCGGCCCGAACTCGGCCGCGACACCGACACGCCCGCGGTGCGCCTCATCCGCTGGCTCTCGGCCCGCGGCATCCTCCTCGGCACGGTCGCCACCGCGCAGCTCCCGGCCCTGACCGCGGCCACCGGCGAACCCGGCGTCCTCTACGGCCCCAGCGGACCCGGGCACCTCGGCGGCCCGCCCGCGCCGCAGCGCCTCTACCCGACGCTGCGCAGCGAGGCCGAGGCCGCGCGCGTCTGGGAGACCTCCGAACGGCTCACCGGGGCCGCGTTCCCTACGCGGTCTTGAAGCCGCGCTGCGGCCCGGGGCCGTCGGCGGCGTGGCGGTCGCGGAGGTTGTAGACCGCGCACTTGTCGAGTGAGAGGCAGCCGCAGCCGACGCAGCCGTCGATGTCCTCCTTGAGCGCCTGGAGCCGCTTGATCTCCTCGTCCAGCCGCCGCCGCCATTCGGCGGAGAGCCGCAGCCAGTCCGCCCGGTCGGGGACGCGCCTGCCGGGCAGCCGGTCGAGCGCGTCCTTGACCTCCTCCAGCGAGAGGCCGATGGACTGGGCGGCGCGCACGAACGCGACGCGCCGCAGCTCGGCCCTCCGGTAGCGGCGCTGGTTGCCGCCGGTACGGACCGAGGCGACCAGGCCCAGCGACTCGTAGTACCGCACCGCCGAGGTCGCGACCCCGGCGCGCGCGGCGAAGTCGCCGATCGTCAGCACCGCGTGCGGATCGTGCTCCGTCATGTGTCCCCGCTCACTAACCGCTTTACTTCAAGTCGACTTGAAGTTACATGATGTCCGCTATGACCGCCACCTACGAGGACGCCCTGGCGCTCGCGCGCCGCTCCGTCACCGACATCCGCTACCCGGTCGTCAAGACCTACACGCTCGACCCGATCTGGGTCCTGTACGACCGGGTCCTGCGCATCGACCCGCGGCGGCCCGACGACCCGGCCCGCGACCGGTTCCTGCTGTCGAAGGGCCACGGCCCCAGCGCCTACTACGCGGTGCTCGCCGCGAAGGGGTTCTTCCCGGAGGAGTGGCTCGACTCGATCGCCGACGTCGACTCGCGCCTGGGCTCCCACCCGGACGCGACGCTCGTGCCCGGCGCGGAGATCTCCGCCGGGTCCCTCGGGCACGGCCTGCCGCTCGGCGTGGGACTCGCACTCGGCCTGCGCGCCAAGGGGTACGACTCGCAGGTGTACGTCCTGGTCGGCGACGCCGAACTCGACGAGGGCTCCAACCACGAGGCCATCGCGTACGCGGGCGCCACGGGCCTGCCGAACCTCCACGTGATCGCCGCCGACAACGGCTCGGCGTCCCACGGCTGGCCCGGCGGCATCGAATCGCGCTTCACCGTCAACGGCTGGACCGGGTCCACCGTCGACTCGGCCGACCACGACGCGCTCTACGCGTCCCTGACCGAGCCCCACCCCGACGGCCCGCGCGTCACCGTCGCCGTCAGCACCGCCACCCCCCACGCCTGATCCGTCTGGAGGACTGCCATGTTCCGTTCGCACCCACTGGACTCCGAAATCCAGGACCGCACCATGCGCGAGGCGTTCGGCGCGCACGCCGGCGCGCTCGTCGCCCGCGACCCCCGCGTCGCCGTCGTCCTCGCCGACATCTCCACCGACCTGTTCACGGAGGCCGCGGCGGCCCACCCCGACCGCGTCGTCAACGTTGGCATCCGCGAGCAGCTCCTCGTGGGCGCCGCCGGGGGCCTCGCCCTCGCCGGGCTGCGCCCGATCGCGCACACCTACGCGCCGTTCCTCGTCGAGCGCGCCTTCGAGCAGGTGAAGCTCGACTTCGAGCACCAGGGGACCAGCGGCGTCCTCGTCTCCGTGGGCGCCTCCTACGACTGGGCCGAAGGCAGCTACACGCACTTCAGCCCCCGCGACGTGGCCCTGTTCGACACGCTCCCCGGCTGGCGCGTCCTCGTCCCCGGCCACGCCGACGAGGTCCCGGCGCTCCTCGACCGCGCGGTCGACGGCCCCGAAGGCGCCTACCTGCGACTCTCACTGCGCCACAACGCCTCCGCGCACGCCGGGGCGGACGGCGATCTGCGCGTGCTCCGCGAAGGCTCCCGGGCCGCGGTGATCGCGGTCGGCCCGCTCCTCGACAACACGCTCGCGGCCACCGAGGGCCTCGACGTCACGGTCGCCTACACCAACACGCCGCGCCCGCTCGACACCGAGGGCCTGCGCGACCTGGCCTCCCGCACCGGGAACACCGTCGTCCTCGTGGAGCCCTACCTCGAAGGGACTTCCGCCGCGGTCGCCTCCGCGGCCCTCGCGGACCGGCCGCACCGGCTGCTCTCCGTGGGCGTCGGCCGCGCCGAGCTGCGACGCTACGGCACGGCCGACGACCACGAACACCTCCACGGCCTCGACGCCGAGGGCATCGCGGCCCGCCTGAAGGCGTTCCTCTGACTACTGCTGCGGCATGCCCGGCCAGCCGCCGCCCTGCTGCGGCTGCTGCTGGGTCTGCTGCGTCGGCTGCGGCTGGACCGGCTGCTGCGGCGGGGCCTGCTGGTAGGGCTGCTGCTGGGGGTACTGCGGGGCCGCCGGGCTCGGGGCCCAGCGCATCAGGAAGATGCTGACGGCGAGGAGGACGGCGGCGAGGATGAACAGCCAGATGCCGCCGCCCGCGTTCGCGGAGATGTCGGCGTCCTCCCATGCGTCGCTGCCGAAGACGCCGTTCAGCTCGATCACCGGGTGGAGCGCCGCGGCGGCCGTGAGCGCCGCGAGGCCGATGCCGCCGAGGCGCACCGCCCACTGGAGGCCGGGCTTGACGCCCGCCGCGGCCCAGCCGACGAGGACGACGAGGATGAGCGCGGGGGGCAGGCCGGGCAGGCTCACGCCCGCCGTCTCCAGGCCGAACCCGCCGACGTCGTCGGCGTCGCTGCCGCCGAGGGAGATCTGCGGGATCAGCGACCCGACCGCGAGGAGGAGCAGGCCCGCGCCCGCGAGCGCGAGGCCCACCGGGGTGGGCTTGTCGGGACCGGTCGGGAGCAGGCCGCCCTGCGGGGTCGGCTGCGGGCCGGTCGGGTAGTACTGCGGTTGTGCTGCGGGGTTGTCGTTCAAGGGGGTTCAACACTCCAGACTGTGAATTCCGCTGCCGCACGAGGTTGTCGGCCGTCGCATCCTAAAGGATCGGCGCCATCGGGAACCGCGCCCGCCCGCGCGGCGTCATACCGGTTATGAACGGACATATGAAACGGATCGCCCCGCTCGCGGCCGTCTTCGCGCTGGCCGCGTGCGGACAGGGCGGCACCACCGGCGGCGATGCGGGCGACGCCGACACCGCTTCGGACCCGCTCGTCTACCAGGGCGCCATCACCGTCCTCCAGCCCACCCAGCGCGACAGCGCCGGGCTCTGCGCCTTCGTCGCGGAGTCCTACCCGCCCCAGTGCGAGGGGCTGCCGGTCGCCGGCTGGGAGTGGGACGCCGTCGAACACGAAGAGGCCCAAGGGGTCCGGTGGGGCACGTTCGTGGTCACCGGCACCTTCGACGGCAAGCAGTTCACGCTTACCGAGGACCCGCTCCTCCTCAGCGAGGTCGACCCCGCCGACTACCAGCCCGCCGAACCGGAGATCGGCGAGCCCGCCGAGGACCTCACCGCCGCCGAGCTCACGGCCATCGCCGACGACATGGGCGAGCGGTTCCCGGCCACCGTCTTCGGCGGCGGCGCCGACGAGGCCCACGGCGTCGCCCTCGTCGACGCCCTCCTGGTCACCCCTGAAATGTGGGCCTACGCGGAGGACAACTTCCCGGAGGACGCAGTGGCCTTCACCGCGGTCCTCCAACCGGTCGAATAGCGCAGCCTAGGGCAGTCGGACATACGACATGACGCCCTTTCGCGTATTGCCCGATGCGGCGCCCCGAGCCCCCATGGTGGGTCGGAGGACGACCGAAGGAGGGTCCATGCAACGGCACACCAAGGCGGCGCTCGCCGCGGGGTTCGCGGTCATCGCGACGGGAGCGCCGGCCGGGCCGGCCGCCGCGGCCGAAGGCGCGGGGGACGAGCCGGACGGGCGCGGGGTGGACGACGGCTTCACCGTGAGCACGTTGAACGACAACGGGTACGCGACGTTCGTCGACTACGGCCCGGGCAAACCCGGACACGGCGACAACGACGACTACATCGAGATCGACGACACCTGGGCCGACGGCTACGACGTCAGGGTCGAGGCCTGGCTCGACGGCGACTCGCAGGGCGTGCGCGTCTACGACGACGGCGCCTGGGGCGACGTCATGGTCTGGGACCCGTTCCCGAACGTCAAGGCCGGCCAGGAGGTCGAACTCGAAGTCTGCCTCACCGATGGCAGCGGCATCCACTACCAGTGCGGCGAAGGCGGCGACGTCTCCGCCGACGGCTGATCCCGCAGCCCGGCGCCTCGCTCGACACCGGCGGGGCGCCGCGCTCTGAGTGAACGTTCATCCTTGTGTCAGTATTGCCTTCGATCGAGAAGGGATACTGAGGGGATGACGGAGCGTTCCACCGGCCGGAGGCGGCCGACCATCCGGGAGGTCGCGCGGCTCGCGGGGGTGTCGCACCAGACCGTGTCGCGGTACCTGCGCTCCCGGGAGGGGCTGAAGCCCGCGACGCTGGAGCGGATCGACGCGGCGGTGCGGGAGCTCGACTACCGGCCGAACCTGCTCGCGAGGTCCATGCGCACCAAGCACACCGGGCGGATCGCCGTACTCATGCCGAACCTGGTGCACAGCCACCCGGCGAAGCTCATCAGCGGCGCCGCGGTCGCCGCGCACGAGGCCGGGTTCACCGTCGAGGTCGTCGCCATCGAAGGGGGCGCCGAGGAGCGGTCGGCGCGGCTGCTCGAACTCGCGTACTCCGGGCAGGTCGAGGGCATCCTGGCACTGGCCCCGATCCTGCCGTCCGTGGAGGCCGAGCTGCCCGCCGACGCGGCCGTCGTCGTCTCCGCCGACTTCGACGACCGGATGCGCGGCCTCGGCGAGCTGTCCGACGCCGCGCCCGTCTACGAGATCGTGGAAGGCCTTGCGGCCCTGGGCCACAAGCGGCTCTATCACGTCGCGGGGGACCCCGAGTTCGCCTCGGCGCGCGCCCGCCGCGCCGCCTACCTCGACGCCGTCGAGCGCTTCGGCCTCGAATCGGTCGGCGTCTTCGACGGCGACTACAGCGCCGAGTCCGGCGTGGAGGCCATGCGGGCCCTGCCCGCGGGCCGCCTGCCCACCGCCGTGGTCGCCGCCAGCGACGGGATCGCCGCGGGCGTCATCCGCGGCGCCAGGAACCGCGGCCTCGAAGTGCCGCGCGACCTCAGCGTGACCGGCTGGGACGACCTGGAGGTCGCCCGCTACCTCCCGCCCTCGCTCACCACGGTGCACATCGACCTCGCCGGGCTCGGCCGCCGCGCGATGATCCGCCTCGTCAAGGCCCTCTCGGGGATCGAGCTCGACCCGCCCGAACTCCCGCTCAACCAGGTCATCTGGCGCGAGTCCACGGCCGTCGCCCGCCCGCACTGAAACCGCATACCAGGATGCAAGCCGCGTATTGACTTTGCAGTGATCGTTCACTAGATTCGGCGCAACCGCTGTAGTGAACGATCACTAAACGTCGATCCGAAGGAGTGTCGATGCCGGTCCAACGACCCCCGTCCCCCGGGGCCGCGACATGACGGCCGCCGCCGAACTGCGCCACCTCAAAGGCGCCGCACCGAAGTCCAAGCCGCAGAACAAGGCCGCGTTCTGGTTCCTGCTCCCGTGGTTCCTCGGCCTCTTCGCCGTCACCCTCGGGCCCATGGCCGCCTCGCTCTACCTCAGCTTCACGAAGTACAACCTCCTCCAGCCCCCCGAGTTCACCGGCCTCGCGAACTTCGAGCGGATGCTCACCGACGAGCGCCTCCACAGCTCCCTCGCCGTCACCTTCACGTACGTGCTCGTCTCGGTCCCGATCCAGCTCGCCCTGGCCCTCGGCCTCGCCGTCCTCCTCGACCGCGGCATCCGCGGCCTCGCGTTCTACCGCTCCGTGTTCTACCTGCCCTCGCTCCTCGGCGCGAGCGTCGCCATCGCCGTCCTGTGGCGCACCGTCTTCGGCACCGACGGGCTGTTCAACGAGGGCCTCGCCCTCTTCGGCGTCGAAGGCCGCGGGTGGATCTCCGATCCCGAGACCGCCCTGTCCACGCTCATCACCCTGAACGTGTGGACCTTCGGCTCCCCGATGGTCATCTTCCTCGCCGGGCTCCGCCAGATCCCCGTCATGTACTACGAGGCCGCCGCCGTCGACGGCGCGAGCCCCTTGCGGCGCTTCACTTCCGTGACCCTGCCGCTGCTCACCCCGATCGTCTTCTTCAACCTGGTGCTCCAGATCATCCACGCGTTCCAGTCGTTCACGCAGGCGTTCATCGTCTCCGGCGGCACCGGCGGACCCACCGACTCCACACTGTTCTTCTCGCTGTACCTCTACCAGCGCGGCTTCGGGAACTTCGACATGGGCTACGCCTCCGCGCTCGCCTGGCTGCTGCTGGTCATCATCGCCGCGTTCACCGCGATCAACTTCTGGGCCTCGAAATACTGGGTGCACTACGATGACTGACGCCCTCCGCAAGCTCGCCAAGCACCTCGTCCTCATCTTCTGCGCCGTGGTCATGCTCTACCCGGTGCTGTGGATGGTCGTCTCCTCGTTGCGCCCCAACGACGAGATCTTCCGCAGCCCCGGCCTCGTCCTCAGCGACCTGGAGACCGCGAACTACGAGGCCGGATGGAACGCCTTCGAGCACCCCTTCGGCTACTTCATGGTCAACTCCGGGATCGTGGTCCTCGGCGCCATCGTCGGGAACCTCATCGCCTGCTCGATGGCCGCGTACGCGTTCGCGCGCCTCGAATTCACCGGCCGCCGCTGGTGGTTCGCGATCATGCTCGTGACGATCATGCTCCCGATCCACGTCATCATCGTCCCGCAGTACGTGCTGTTCTCCGAGTTCGGCTGGGTGAACACGTTCCTGCCGCTCATCGTCCCGAAGTTCCTCGCCACCGACGCGTTCTTCGTGTTCCTCATGGTCCAGTTCATCCGCGGCATCCCGCGCGAACTCGACGAGGCCGCCCGCATCGACGGCGCCGGGCACCCCCGCATCTACCTGCGGATCGTGCTGCCGCTCATGGTGCCCGCGCTGGCGACGACCGCGATCTTCACGTTCATCTGGACGTGGAACGACTTCTTCTCCCAGCTCATCTACCTCATCGACCCCGACATGCACACCGTGCCGCTCGCCTTGCGCGCCTTCGTGGACCAGCAGGCGGGCACCAACTGGGGCGCGACGTTCGCGATGAGCGTCGTCTCGCTCCTGCCGGTGTTCCTGGTGTTCTTGTTCGGCCAGCGCTACCTGCTGCGCGGCATCGCGACCACCGGAGGCAAGTGATGCGACGAGAAAGGAACGCGCAGATGCGACCGCGACTGACCCGCCGCACCCTCGGCAAGGCCGGACTCCTCGGCGCCGCCCCGGCGCCGCTGCTCGCCGGGTGCGGGATCGGCGGCGGCGGGGAGATGGTCCTCAGCGACGAGCCCGTGGAGCTGCGGATCGCCTGGTGGGGCTCGGACCTGCGGGCGCAGCAGACGAACGAGGCGATCGAGGCATTCCAGAAGGAGCATCCGCGGATCACCGTGCGCGGCGAGTACAAGGAGTTCGGCGCGTACTGGGACGGCCTGGCGACGACCTTCGCCGCGAACGACGCCGCCGACGTCGTGCAGATGGACGAGCAGTACTTCAACTCCTACTCGGACCGCGGCGCGCTCTGGGACCTCAACGAGGCCGCGGAGTTCCTCGACCTGTCGAAGATCGACCCGGAGCTCCTGCCGACCGGGCAGGTCGACGGCGCGCAGTTCGCGCTGCCGATCGGCTCGGGCGTGCTCGCGTTCGCCGTGAACGCGGACCTGTTCGCGCAGTACGGGATGGAGCTCCCCGACGACACGGCGTGGACCTGGGACGACTACGCGGACATCGCGAACGAACTCGCACAGCGCGGCGGCGGCGACATCACCGGCACCGCGATCACCGGCGGCGTCGACGTCGGCTCGCTCCGCTACTGGTCCCGCCAGCACGGCAACGAGCTGTTCGCCGAGAACGGGGACGTCTCGCTCGACCCGGGCCTGCTGGTGGAGCAGTGGGAGTACTACGCGGGGCTCATCGCCTCCGGCGCGGCCGACACCGCGCAGCAGATGGTCGAGGACACCGGCGCGGGCGTCGAGGGCGGGCGCCTCGCCACCGGCAAGACCGCGTTCGGGCTCATCCACAACACCCAGATCACGGCCCTGCGCAGCGGTTCCGGGGCCGACATGCGGCTGCTCCAGCTGCCGCAGAACGGCACGCCCGCGAACTTCATCAAGCCGGCGATGTACTGGTCGGTCTCGGCCGGCTCCGAGCACCCCGCCGAGGCCTCCCTGCTCGTGGACTTCCTCGTCAACAGCCGCGAGGCCGCCGACATCCTCGGCACCGAGCGCGGCGTCCCCGCGAACACCGAGATCCTCGAATACCTGGGGCCGCAACTGGACGAGAGCGAGCGGATGGCCGTGGACTACCTGGAGGCCGTCGTCACCGGCGACCCGATCCGGGTGACCCCCAACGGCGGCAGCTCCGTCAACCCGCTCATCACCCGCTACGGCCAGGAGGTCTACTTCGGAGAGACGAAGCCGGAGGACGCCGCCGACGCGTTCATCGCCGAGCTCCAAGGCGAGATCGACGCGACCAGATGACCCGACCCGCGGCGGGAGACCGACTTCCCGCCGCGCCGGGCCCGCACGTCCGAGCCGGGGACGTGCGGGCCCGCCTACCGGGCGGTAGGGTGAGGGCGCCCACACGCTGAGAGGACCCCGTATGCGCGGCCCCGCCCTGCACCTGCCCCCGCGGCCCTGGGCCGCCCTCGCCGTCCTGACCGCCTTGGCGCTCATCGGGATCGCCAACTGGGCGATCGACGAGACGCCGCCCGCGCCCGCCGCTGCGGACGCCCCCGCCGACGAGTTCAGCGCCGACCGCGCCTGGTCCACCGTCGAGGCGATGGCCGTCGAGCCCCACCCCATGGGCACCGCCGAGCACGACCGCGTGCGCGACCTCCTCGCCGCCGACCTCGAAGCCCTCGGCTTCGACGTCGAGATCCAGACCGAACTCGCCCGGGACGCCGTCGACGGCGACGCGCTCGTGCGCTTCGGCGTCGTCGACAACATCGTCGCCACCCTCCCCGGCACCGACCCGACCGGCACGGTCCTCCTCACCTCCCACTACGACTCCGTGCCCTCCGGGCCCGGCGCGGCCGACGCCGCCTCCGGGGTCGCCGCGATCGTCGAGTCCGCCCGCGCCCTGAGTCTCGAAGGGCCCCACCGCAACGACGTGGTCGTCCTCATCACCGACGGCGAGGAGATGGGCCTGTTCGGCGCCGAGGCCTACGCCCGCACCCACCCCGCGGGCGGGACCCCCACGGTCGTGTTCAACCTCGAAGCGCGCGGCGTCTCCGGGCCCTCCCTCATGTTCGAGACCTCAGTGGACAACGCAGGGCTGATCGACGTGTTCGCGGCGAACGCCCCCAGCCCCCACGGCGACTCCTCCGCGATCGAGGCGTACCGCCAGCTCCCCAACGACACCGACTTCACCCGCTTCCACGAGGCGGGCTACATCGGACTCAACTCCGCGTTCATCGGCGGCGCCTCCTGGTACCACACCCCGCACGACGACACGGACCATCTCGACCCCGCCAGCCTCCAGCACCACGGCGAGAACCTCCTCGGCACCGCCCGCGCCCTCGCCGGAATGGACCTCGCCGACCTGGAGACCGGCCACGACGAGACCTTCTTCGGCTTCCTCGGCCTGTTCGTCCACTACAGCGACGCCTGGAACCTGCCGATCGCCCTCATCGGCCTCCTCGCAGCCGCCGCGGCGATCGTCCTCGCCCGCGTCCGGCGCGCACTCAGCCTGCCCCGCTTCGGGATCGCGTTCCTCACCTTCCTCCTGCCGGTCGCCGTCTCGGGCGCCGCCGCGGTCGCGCTCTGGCCCGCCCTCCAGGCCCTGCGCCCCGGCTACGCCGACCAGTACGGCCTCCTGTTCAACCGCACCTGCTACTACCTGGCGATCCTCGTCTTCGCCGTCGCCGCCCTCACCGCCTGGTACGCGGCCGTGCGCCGCCGCCTCGGCGAAGCCGCGACCACGCTGGCGCCGCTCGCCTGGCTCGGCGTCCTCGGCACCGCCACCGCGGTCCTCATCCCCGGCCTGTCGTTCGTGTTCGCGATCCCCGCGCTGGCCGCGGTCGGCATCCTCGCCGCGATGCTCCTCCAGCCGCACCCGCGCCGCGCCCGCTTCGTCGGCTACGGCCTCTTCGCGCTCCTCCTCATCCCCGCCGCAGTCCAGCTGAGCTGGACCTCGAACCTCCTCGAAGCGTTCGGCATGGAGCTGGCCGCCGTCCCCGCGGTCCTCATCGTCCTGTTCGCCGCGCCCGCACTGCCGCTGCTCGCCATGTGCCGCATCCGCATCCGCTTCGTCCCGGCCGCCGCCGCGGTCACCGCGCTGGCGCTCGTCGGAGTCGGCCTCGCCGTGGACCGCTTCGGCCCCGAGCATCCGCGCCAGGCCTACCTGTCCTATGTGCTCGACGCGGACACCGGTGCGGCGGCGTGGGTCTCGACTGACATCGACCGGTCCGAGTGGACCGCCGGGTACGTCACCGAGGACGGCCTCGACGGCTCGGGCCTGCCCGCGGCCTACACCGACACCGCCGCGGCCACAGGCTACGGCCCCGCCGAGCCGATCGACCTCGCGCCCCCGACCGTCGTCTACGAGTCGCGCACCGCCGACGGAGCCGTGCTGCGCGTGGCCTCGCCGCGCGGCGCGGACACCATGTGGCTCACCGTCTCCGGCAGTGCCGACCGCGCTGAAGTGACCCTCCCGGACGGCACCGCCGCGGAGGTCCCGATCGCCGCGCCCGCCGAACCCGGCGGCCCGGCCGTCGTCTGGTGCTACAACGTGCCCGCCGAGGGCTTCACGCTGACGCTCCACGGCGACCTCGGCGACGTCACCGTGTTCGACCAGACCCACGGCATCGAGGGGATCGACGGCTACACCGACCGGCCCGAGGGCCTCATGCGCTCGCGCGACCGCCTCTCCGACACCGTCACGATCGCCGCCGCGGCGGACTAGGGCGCGACGATCACCCGCACGCCCCGCTCCTCGAACGGGGCGAGCTGCTCGGCGGTCGCGGCGGCGTCGGTGACGAGCGTCCAGTCCGCGCCCAGGCGCGTCCACGCGTGGAACGGCGCCGCCCCGAGCTTCGTCGCGTCGGCGAGGACCACGACCTCCTCGCTGGAGCGGACCATGAGCTCCTTGAGGCGGGCCTGCTCGCGGTCGGCCTCGCAGATGCCGCGGACCGCGTCGACGCCGTCGGCGCCGAGGAACACCTTGTCGAACGTCATCCGCTCCAATGCGGCCTCGGCGATCGGCCCGACCATCGAGTCGCTCATTTCGCGCAGCCGCCCGCCGAGGCACTCCACGACGACGCCCGGGGCCGACCGGTCCTCGCTGTCGGCACCGCGGGTCTCGCCCGCGCGCTCGCCCGCGTCTGGCACCCGGCCCCGCACGACGTCACCGTCCCGCCCCAGCCGACCGACCTCGTCGTGGTCTCCTCCCTCAACCCGGCCACCCGCGCCCAGATCACGCACGCCGTGCGGCGCGGCATCGCCCACACCGTGCTCGACGTCCCGAACACCGCCGACGCCGCCCTGGAAGCCGCGATCCGCGCCCTGCCCCGGCCCGCGATCGTCTCCACCAGCGCTTTCCGCGACCCCGAAGGCGCCCAGCACCTCGCGCACCGCCTCGGTACGGCCGCCGCCCGCGCCGTGCGGGCGACCGAGCCGGGCACGATCGGCCTCGTCGGCGGCGACGGCGCCGCCGCAGTGCTCACCGCACTCGGCCCACCACGCGCCCTCGTCGCCGGGCGCATCGCCCCCGGCGTCCCCCTCCTGCGCCTGCCCGGCCTCGACGTCTGGACGAAAGCGGGCGGCTTCGGCCCGCCCGGCCTGCTCACCGACCTCATCCAGCCCGCACACTGACACACAGGAGACCAGCCACCATGGACATTCCCCGCCTCGCCGTCACCCAGGGCGACGTCGCCGGCATCGGCCCCGAGATCATCGCCCGCGCGCTCCTCGAACATCCTGACCTGCGAGAGCGCTGCGCCCCGGTCGTCGTCGGCGACGCCGATGCGATGCGCCGCGGCGCACGCCTCGCGGGCCTCGACCCCGACACGGTCGCCGTCATCGCCGACCCCGCGGACGCGACCAACGACCCAGGGCTGATCGAACTCGTCCAGACCGGCCCCTCCCTCGGCGACATCCCCCTCGGCGAACTCTCGGCCGCCGCCGGGGACGGCGCGCACCGGTTCGTCGTGCGCGCCTGCGACCTCGCCAAGGAAGGCAAAGTGGACGGCATCGTCACGCCGCCGC
The DNA here is from genome assembly GCF_003002955.1 of Glycomyces artemisiae. Lineage (GTDB taxonomy): Bacteria > Actinomycetota > Actinomycetes > Mycobacteriales > Micromonosporaceae > Glycomyces > Glycomyces artemisiae. The sequence continues at coordinate 253,207 of NZ_PVTJ01000003.1, read as the reverse complement.
TCAACAAGGCCGCCATGCACCTCGGCGGCCACCCCTACCCCGGCCACACCGAGCTCCTCGCCCACGAGTTCGGCGTGCAGAACTTCTCGCTCGTCCTCGGCGCGGGGGACCTCTACCTGTTCCATCTCACCACGCACGTCTCGCTGCGCCAGGCGATCGAGGACATCACGCCGCAGCGCACCGACAACGTGATCGCCCTTGCCGCCGCCTTCGGCAAGGCCCTCGGCCGCGAGCACCCGCGCATCGGCCTCGCCGGGCTCAACCCGCACGCGGGGGAGAACCGCCTCTTCGGCGACGAGGACGCCGACGTCCTCGCGCCCGCCGTCGCCCGCGCCCAGGCGCGCGGCATCGACGCCCACGGCCCCATCGCCGCCGACGCCCTCATTCCCCAAGCGGTGCGCGGCAAGTGGAACCTCGTCATCGCCTGCTACCACGACCAGGGCCACGCCCCCTTCAAGGCGGTCTACGGCGACGACGGCGTCAACATCACCGTCGGCCTCCCCGTCGTGCGCGTCTCCGTCGACCACGGCACGGCGTTCGACATCGCGGGCAAGGGCATCGCCCGGGAAGGCTCCCTCGTCCTCGCCATCGAGCGCGCCGCCGAACTCGCCCCTGGCTGGCACCACGTGTGGGACCAGGCGCGGCAGGTGGACCTGCAAGCCTGACGAATCCAGATACAGTCGGCGGTATGGACACCACCCAGCGCCCGCCCTTGACCATCGCCCTCGCCCAGCCCGACCTGGTGCCCGGCGACGTCGAAGGCAACGCCGCGGCCCACGCCGCCGCGATCCGCGCGGCCGGCGCCCGCGTCGTCGTCTTCCCCGAGCTGTCCCTCTCGTCCTATGCCATGGCCGCCCCGACCGTGTCCCTTGAGGACCCCGCGCTCGGCGCGATCGCCGAGGCCTGCGCGGAGACCGGCTCGATCGCACTCGTCGGAGCGCCGCTCGCCGAGGACGGCGAGGAGCACATCACGATGGTCCGCTTCGACGCCGACGGCCCGGAAGTCATGTACCGCAAGATGTTCCCGGGCGGACCCGAGCTGGAGCGGTTCACGCCCGGGTCCGCGCCCGCCGTCGCGGAGGTCGACGGCTGGCGCCTGGGCCTGTCGATCTGCCGGGACTTCGCGATGGACGCGCACATCGAGGCCACGGCGGCGCTCGGCATCGACGCGTACGTCGGCGGCAACCTCCACGACGAGGAGGGCGCCGCCCGCCGCGACGCCCGCATCCCGAAGCTCGCCGCCGACTACGGCGTCTGGGTCGCCATGGCCTGCTTCGCCGGCCCCGGCAGCGACTACCCCGACGCCTCCGGCGGGTCGGCCGTGTGGGGCCCGGACGGCGACGTCGTCGCCCGGGCCGACGACCGGCCGGGCCGCATCGTCACCGCGACCCTCACCTAGGGCTCGTGTAGCGGTCGAGCGTCCGCAGCACCTCCGAGGCCGTCACCGCGTCGATCGCGGTCGGGTGCTCCCGCACCGCGACCGACGCGTCGTAGTCCACCGTGGATGACAGGTGCACGGCCTTGACCGCCTGGTCGGGCTGGTCGGCGTCGACGGTCCCCAGGTAGGCGTCGAAGCCCGACTCCAGGACCAGCACGACGTACCCGCCGCCGGGCAGCGGCAGGTGCACGCCAGGCTCGACCCACAGGTTGTTCGCTGGTCCGGTGAGCCAGCCCGCCTTCGTCAGCGCGAACACGCGCCCGACGCTGATCGACCTGCCCGTGAACCGCTCCAGGCGCCCTGTCCGCAGCTCCTCCTCCGTGAAGGCCATGACCGGGCGGCCGAGCTGCTCGAACGGTTGCAGCACTTCGTAGTCGGCGAACACCTCGGTCCAGGCCGCGAGCGCGTCACCGAGCGCCGCCGGGTGCGCGAGCCGGATCCGCGCAGTTTCGGGGATCTCGACCGTCTCCTCCTCGACGTCCGCGTAGGTGCCGTCCTCGGCGATCCGGAACGCCAGGGCCCCTTCAGCGGTCACCGCCTCCCACACCAGGCGCCGCGCGAGGTGGCGCAGGAGCGGGTGGTCGGCGAAGAACTCCAGGAACTGCGGCCCGGTCCAGGTCCGCTGCGCGGCCATGGCGCGTTCGAGCCGCCGCACCTGCTCCTCGGCGACCTTCTTCACGTCCCGCTTCAGCTGCGCGAACCGCTGGTACGCCTCGTCGGCGACCGCCGCGTCGTCCTGCTTGCCGGGCTTGGGGAGCCGCGCGAGGCGCTTCCCGTCACCGTCGATCGCGCAGGGGACCAGGCGCTCGTCGAAGCCCACGGTGAACTGCCGCGGCCCGTAGTCGAGGACGAGGCCGCCGCCGAGCCCGAAGTCCGGCACGAGCCGGTCGGCGAGCTGCTCGGGGCTGAGGCCGAGCCGGGCGGCGACGAGGTCGATCTGGCGCCCGGCCTCCTTCTTCAACGGGCGGAACGCGACCTTCCGGGAGATCGCGTAGAGGGCCCGCAGCGCCGTCTCGGTCCCGATGGCGCCCAGGCGTTCGAGCCCGGCGACGGCCCGCTTGTGCTGGCCCTGGCCGGGCCAGCGCCGGATGAGCGCTTCGAGCCGCGCCACGGTGTCGTCGTCGGCGAAATGCGCGAGCTGCGAGAACGCCCACGAGTCCTTCGCGGGCGCCCCGGCGGCCGTCCACAGCTCGAACACGGCCCACGAGAACGCGGTGAGCGAGGCGGCGTCGCAGGCCTCGGCGACGGCGCCGACTCCGGCGTACGGGACCTCGGGGGAGTCGAGGGCCAGGACCGTGAGCAGGTGCCGCACCGATTCGGCGGGCAGCGCCGCCGCTCGTCCCTTGAGGAGCACCTGCGGCAGGAGGGCCGGTGCGGCCCAGGCGGCCTGCTTGGGGATTGTGGCGTCGAGGGGGTCGAGCGGGTCGGCGGCGATGAGCGCGTCGATCGCATTCGCCGCGGCTTCGCCGTACGCCTTCGCCGCGGCGGCGACGGGTTCGGCGCCGTGCTCGGCGATGAGGTGGCGCAGGGCGGCGGTGGCGGCCTTGCGTGCGGGCTTGTCGCCGCCGAGCGCATCGGGGACGAGCAGGTGCGGGGCGGCCTCGGCGTGCCGTGCGAACCACCGCTTCGCGACGGGCGCCAGCGATTTCGACCTGGCGATCCACTCGGCGGCGAGGCGCGCGGCCTCCAGGGTGCGGACGGGCACGAGGACTTCGGCGAGGGCGGTGCGGCCCTTGACGAGCGGCACGATCCGGTCGGCGACGCGGTCGCCGAAGCGGGCGAGCATCCGCTGGAGGTCTTCCGGCTGGAAGTACCCGGCCTCGCCGTCCCAGCGGTCGAGGAGCGACTCGGCGGCTTCGATCCGGGCCCAGGCGAAGAACAGGATCGGGTAGTGGATCTCCCCGGACTTCTCGAAGTGGGCCAGGACCCGCTGCACCTGCTGCTCGTCGTAGCCGCCGTCGCCGTCTTCTTCGCGGAGCGCGGCCCACAGCCGTCGCTCGTCCTCGTCGGCCCACACGACCGCGGTCGCGGCTTCCGGCTCCAGTCCTGCGACGACGACCGGCTTGGGCCGCTTGGCCTTCCACGGCGGGGACGCCAGGAGCGGCGGCAGCGCGTCGATGTCGGCTTCGGGGGCCCGGTCGCCGGTCGCGATGAGCCCGTCGACCGCCTCCCGGGTCTCGGCGTCCGCGGTCTCCAGTGCGGTCCGCATCGCCTCCGACGAGCCGACGAGGCCGCCGAGGAGGCGGCGCCGCTCGTCGTCGGCGTCCTGGGCGCACAGCGCGACGGCCCGGAGGGTCCGCTGCGGGAACCGCTCGGCGGTCGCCATCGCGACTGTGAGCGCGCCGGGCCGGTGGAGCCGGTCGATGAGCTGCGCGGTCGCCTCGTCGGCGGGGAGCAGGCCGATCGCGGTCATGAGGGCCGCGCGAGCGGGTTTCGAGAGGCGCTCGAACCAGACGTCGATCTGGTTGGTGAGGAGGGGGAGCGCACCGGTGCCGACGCCCGCGATGAGCGGGGCGAGGCTGCGCTCGTCGGCGTTGGTGAGGCCGCGGCGCTGCGTGAGGTGGAGGTCGCGGGGGTCGGCGGCGATGTGCCAGACCATCCAGTCGTCGGCGCGGCGGCGCTCGAAGTACCCGGTGAACGCGGGGACGGCGGCCTCGACCCAGGCGGCCTCGGTGGGCATGAGCAGGGCCGCGCCGATGATGCGCTGCGGGTCGGTCCTGAACTGCGCGACCGTGTCGACGGCGACCCGGTACTGCTCGTCGCCCGCCGCTGCGAGGAGCGCCCGGATGCGGTGGGCCGCGGGCTCGGCGCCCCGCCAGCCCTTGGGCTCGACCCATTCCAGATACGTGTCCAAGTGCGCGTCGGAGATCGACCGGTCGTCCTTGGCGTAGGTCCGGTTGTAGACCGCCGCGGATTCGAGGACCGCCGCCGCCGCGAAGCCGAGGCCGTGCCGGGCGACCCAGGCGTCGAGGTGCTGGAGCCGGTCGGCGGCCGCGACGGTCTGCGTCCCGGTGGCGTCCATGAGGTGCATGAGCGCGGACGCGCCGACGGGGTCGAACCGGCCCTGGAGGTACGCGAGGATCGCGTCCCGGTACGCGCCGTTCCGCTCGATGCCCTGCTCGATGTGCGCCCAGTTGTCGGCGATGCGCCGCTCGACGTCCTGGAGCGCGGCGGCGTCGAGCTCCACGGGGGCCGCCTGGTCCCTGCCGCGCCTGGGCATCACGTGCCGCGCCCACTTCGGAGGCAGGACGAGCCGGTCTTCACTGGGGGGATTCGTCATGCCGTGCAGCCTAAGGGGACCGGCCGACAATCACCCCGGCCGGTCGACGCTCACTTTTCGGGTACGAACGCCTGCAGCGCACTGGGATCGGCCAGCGCACCCGGTGCGACGGCCTGGTCGACCGGCACGCCTTGCAGGATCCGCTTCACCGGCACCTCGATCTTCTTGCCGGTGACGGTGCGCGGGATCTTCGGGACCGCGATCACCTCGTCGGGCAGGTGCCGCGGCGACAGCTCGGTGCGGATCGCGGTCGCGATGGCGCGCTTGAGGTCCGCGTCGACCTCGACGCTCGCCTCCACGAACACGAGCAGCCGGTCCGCCTCGTCCAGGTGCACCACAAGGGAGTCGGTGACGCCGGGGACGGCCTCCACGACGGCGTAGAACTCGGCGGTCCCCATGCGCACGCCGCCGCGGTTCAGCGTGGCGTCGGAGCGCCCGGAGATGACCGCCGAGCCGCGCTCGGTGATCGTGATCCAGTCGCCGTGTCGCCACACGCCCGGGTACCGGTCGAAGTACGTCTCGCGGTACCGCTCGTCGCCGCGGTCCCCCCACAGCCCCACGGGCATCGACGGCATCGGCGAGGCGATCACCAGCTCGCCTTCGCGGCCGATCCCGGGCGTCCCGTCGGGCGCGAAGGACTGCACGTCCGCGCCGAGGCACCGGCACGACAGCTCGCCGCGCCACACCGGCACGTTCGGCGCGCCGCCGACGAACCCGGTGCACAGGTCCGTGCCGCCCGATAGCGACTGGAGCTGCGCGGTCGCGCTGACCGCCTCGACCACGTAGTCGAACCCGGCCGCCGGGAGCGGCGCCCCTGTCGAGCCGATCCCCTTGAGCCGCGACAGGTCCGCGACCTCCTTGGGGACGACGCCGCGGTCGCGGCAGGCCATGAGGAACGGCGCGCTCGTCCCGAAGTACGTCGCCCCGGACTGCTCCGCGAGCCGCCACAGGCCCTCCGGGTCCGGTGCCCCGTCGAACAGGACCACCCCGGCGCCCACGAGCGGCGCCGACGCCAGGTAGTTCCACATCATCCACCCGGTCGTGGAGTACCAGAAGAACCGGTCGCCGGGCCCGAGGTCGTGGTGCAGGCCGTGCATCTTCGCGTGTTCGAGCGCGATCCCGCCGTGGCCGTGGACGATCGCCTTCGGCAGGCCCGTGGTCCCCGACGAGTACAGGATGTACAACGGATGTGAGAACGGCACCTGCTCGAACGCCAGATCGCCGTCGCCGCCGAAGTCCTCCCACCGCTCGCCGGTGCCGAATCCTTCGTCCAGATAGGAGAACGTGACGAGCCGCTCCGGAGCCAGCGCCGCCACGACCTGCGCGATCTCCTGGTCCCTGCGGATCGTCTTGGCGCCGTAGCGGTATCCGTCGGTGACGAACAGGATCTTCGGCTCGACCTGCTTGAGCCGGTCCACGACCGCCCGCGCCCCGAACTCCGGCGCGCACGAGGAGAACACCGCGCCGATCGACGCGGAAGCGAGCATGAGCGCGTACGTCTCGGGCACGTTCGGCATCCACGCCGCCACCCGGTCCCCGCGCCCGACCCCCGCCGCGACCAGGCCCGCGCGCAGCCGCGCGACCGCCGACCGCAGCTCGGCGAGCGTCCATTCGACCGGCCCGCGCGTGTCCGAGTACGCCGTCACCGCGACATCGTCCGCACCCATCCCCGGCGCCGCGAGCACCGCCTGCGCGTAGTTCAGCCGCTCGTCGGGGAACCACACCGCGCCCGGCATCCCGGCCGAGGCGAGCACCCGGTCCTCCGCGACCGGCCCGCCGAGCCCGAAGTGCTCCCACACCCCGCCCCAGAACAGGCCCGGCCGCTCCACCGAGCACCGCCACAGGTCGCCGTACGCGGTCAGGTCGGTGCCCGCCCGCCCGGACAGCCACTTCCCGAACACCTCGATGTTCGCGGTCCCCTCAGTCCCGGGCCGCCACAGCACCTCGCCGGTCACACGTTCCTCCTCGAATCTGCGCCTGAGCCAGTCTGCCCGACGCACGCCTCGACGGCAGTGGGGCCGGACCACATACCGCCGCCCGTCCGCATGGGCGCCGGAACCATGGACCCGGCGGCCCCGGGCCCCTAGGATCGGCCCATGGGTATCCACCACGAATCCACCGTCATCCTCGCCGCCGCACGCACCCCGATCGGGCGCTTCGGCGGGAGCCTCGCCGACGTCCCCGCCACCGCGCTGGCCGGCGCCGCGATCCGCGCCGCCCTCGAACGCGCGGGCGTCGACCCCTCCCGCATCGGCCAAGTCATCCTCGGCCACGTCCTGCCCGCCGGGTGCGGCCAGAACCCCGCCCGCCAGGCCGCCGTCGCCGCGGGCATCCCCATGCACGTGCCGAGCCTGTCGGTCAACAAGGTCTGCCTCTCCGGCATGGCCGCCGTCGGCCTCGCCGACGCGCTCCTGCGCACGGGCGCATGCGAATTCGTCGTCGCGGGCGGCATGGAGTCCATGACCCGCGCCCCGCACCTGCTCCCCGGCTCGCGCCGCGGCTTCAAGTACGGCGACGTGACCATGCTCGACCACACCGCGTTCGACGGCCTCACCGACGCCTACGACGGCGTCTCCATGGGCGAGTCCACCGAGCGCCACGCCCAGCGCCTCGGCCTGGCCCGCGCCGACCAGGACGCGTTCGCGCTCGCCTCGCAGCAGAAGGCCGCCAAGGGCGCCGACGCCCGCGCCGCCGAGATCACCCCGGTCGACACCGGCAAAGCGATCGTGGACGCCGACGAGGGCCCGCGACCGCAGACCACCCTCGACGGCCTCGCCGCGCTCCGTCCCGCGTTCACCCCCGACGGGTCCCTGACCGCCGGGAACTCCTCCCCGATGAACGACGGCGCCGTCGCGCTCGTCCTCACCACCCGCGCCAACGCCGAGCGCCTCGGCCTCGACTGGGAGTCCGAGATCCTCGCCTACGCCACCGTCGCGGGCCCCGACAACTCGCTGCTCCTCCAACCCTCGCACGCGATCCAGGCCGCCGCCGCGCAGGCCGGGACCGCCGTGACCGACTTCGAAGCCGTCGAGATCAACGAGGCGTTCGCGGCCGTGGCCCTCGCCTCCATCAGCGAACTGGGGATCGACCCCGAGCGCGTCAACCGCGACGGCGGCGCCATCGCCCTCGGCCACCCGCTCGGCGCCTCAGGCGCCCGCCTCGTGCAGACCCTCTCGCGCCAGCTCCCCAGCGGCGCGGTCGGCGCGGCCGGGCTCTGCGGCGGCGGCGGTCAAGGGGACGCGGTCGTGCTGCGCCGCAGGTAGTCAGCGCGGACCGGACAGCCGGTGGACCCGCAGCGCGAGCTGCACCTCCAGCGACCTGGCGGGGGAGTTCCAGTCCCGCCCCAGGACCGCCGCGACCCGGTCGAGCCTTTGCGACACGGTGTTGACGTGGACGTTCAACGCCGCCTTGGTCTTCGCGAGGTGCCCGCCCGCGGCGAAGTACGCCTCCAGGGTCCCCACGAGGTCGGTGCCGCGCCTGCGGTCGTAGTCCAGGAGCGGACCGATGGTCCGCTCCACGAACGCGCCGGTGCCGGCCTCGCCCAGCAGCACCCCGATGAACCCGAGCTGCTCCATGCACGCGCCCTCGCCGCGCCGCCCCAGCGTCAGCATCGCCTCGGTGCACCGCACGGCCTCGGCGTACGCCTCCGGCAGCCGCTCCAAGTCCTCGACGCCTCCCGACGCGCCGACGGTGACGCGCTGGCCCGCGCTCCGCGCCAGACCGGCGGCGAGCTTCGCGGCCCGCTCCCCGGGGTCGTCGGTCGGCAGCAGCAGCACCGGGCGGCCGTCCCGGCCCCCGGCGAGCCCGCCTTCGGCGCGCGCGAACCGCTTCGCCTCCGAGGCGAGCCGCGGCTGCACGGCGCCGTCGAGGACGAACACCGCGTGCGGGCGGGCCAGGTCGATCCCGAGCTTCCCGGCGCGCAGCCGCAGGCTCGACCCGCCGGAGCGCCGCCTGCCCGCGTCCGTGAGCAGGTCGTCCAGCAGCTCCCCGCGCACCAGGTCCTCGGCGTCCGCGACGGACCGGCGCAGGAGCAGCAGCAGCGCCGTTACCAGCGAGGCCCGCTCGAACAGCTGCCGGTCGGCCTCCGCGAGGTCCGCGCGCCCGCCGAGCACGATGGAGCCCAGCGGTTCCGGGCCCGCCATGACCGCGCACACCCACAGGCCCTCCGCGAGCACGGCGCTGCGCGACGCCTGCGAGCCGTCCACGCCCTCGGCGACGAACCGCACCGCGCCGTCCCCGGCCCGCGCCAACTCCGTCCCCTCGGCGTCGTAGATCCCGATCGGGCCCGCGAACAGCTCCGCGGTCTGCGACGCGAGGTCGCCGACGTCCCCACCGGAGAGCACCAGGCCCGTGAGCCGGTCGTGCGCGTCGGCGGCCCGCCGCAGCGCCCCGTTCAGCCGCGCCGAGGTCTCCGCGGCCCGGCTCCGCTCGCGCAGGGCCTGCCGGGCCTCCTCCAGCTGCCGGACGCTCTCGATCGCCACGGCCGCGTGGTTCGCCAGCGACACGAGCATCGCCACGTCGTCGGGCGCGAACCCGCGCGGCTCCCGGTCCGCGGCGAACAGCACCCCGATGACCTGCTCGCCCACCCGCATCGGCACGCCGACGATCCCGTGGACGCCCTCCTCGGTGACGGCCGTGTCGATCCGGTCGGTGTGGTTGAACCGCGAGTCCACCCGGTAGTCGGTGCTCGCGTACGGCAGCGCGGTCTCCGCGACCAGGCCCCCGAGGCCCTCGCCCATGCCGAGGCGCAGCTGCTGGAACTTCGCCGACACCGACCCGTCGGTGACCCGCATGTACGTGTCGCCCGCCTCCGGGTCCCGCAGCGCGATGTACGACAGGTCCGCGGCCAGCAGGGTCCGGGCCCGGTGGACGATCGCCCGCAGCACCGAGTCGAGGTTCCGCAGCGCCGCGAGGTCCCCGGCCGTGTCGAACAGGGCCGCCAGCTCGGCCTCGCGGCGGCGGCGCTGCGCGAGCGTCCCGCGGACGCGCCGCACCGACTCCGTCGCCTCCTCCACGGCCGCGACCGCGGCGGCCGAGGCCCGGGACCGCTTCAGGTCCCGGGCCGGGGCCGCGAGCTCGTCGTCCGAGACGTCCGCGCCGATGAGCCCGATCAGCCGCAGCAGCGCGGCCGCCGCGGGGTCGACGCCTTCGGACACGGGAGCCTCTCTCAGATCGGGGGACGGGGGAAGCCTAGTCCCTGATGCCCCTGGTCAGATCGCGTCCCCGCGTCTCGCGGACGACGGCCGCCGTGATCGCGGTGACCACCGCCGCCGCGCACAGGTACGCCGACACCGGCGTCGACGAGCCGTACTCGCTCAGCAGCTTCACCGCGATGATCGGCGCCAGCGCCCCGGCCACGATCGACGCGAGCTGCGACCCGATCGCCGCGCCCGAGTAGCGGACCTTCGTGTCGAACAGCTCCGACACGAACGCCGCCTGCGGGCCGTACATCGCGCCGTGGAACAGCAGGCCCACCGTCACCGACAGCGTCACGACCCCGAACTCGCCGGAGTCGACCAGCCCGAAGAACACGAACGCCCACACGGCCATCCCGGCCGCGCCGACGAGCGTCACCGCGCGCCGCCCGATCCGGTCCGACAGGGCGCCCCACAGCGGGATCGTCACGAAGTGGATCGCCGACCCGATGAGCACCGCGTTCAGCGCGAGGCTGCGCGACAGCTCCAGCTGCACCGTGACGTACACGAGCACGAACGCGGTGAGGATGTAGTACGAGACGTTCTCGCCGAAGCGCAGCCCGATCGCGCCGAGCACCTCGCGCCAGCCCGTGCGGAACACCTCCACGATCGGCGGCTTCTCCTTGACGCCGCTCGCGGCCCGCTCGGCCTGGGCTTGGAGGAACACCGGGGACTCCGACACGGAGATGCGGATCCACAGGCCGATGACGACCAGGACCCCCGAGAGCAGGAACGGGACCCGCCAGCCCCAGTCGAGGAACGCCTCCTCGGACTGGACGACCGCCAGGAACGCCAGCACGCCGGTGGCGAGCAGGTTCCCGCCGGGTGCCCCGGCCTGCGGCCACGACGCCCAGAACCCGCGGTGCCGCGCGCCGCCGTGCTCGGAGACGATGAGGACCGCCCCGCCCCACTCGCCGCCCAGCGCGAAGCCCTGGACCAGCCGCAGCAGCGTCAGGAGGATCGGCGCGGCGACGCCGATCTGCGCGTAGACGGGCAGCAGGCCCATCGCGAACGTCGCGCCGCCCATGAGCAGCAGGCTGAGCACGAGGAGCTTCTTGCGGCCCAAGCGGTCGCCGTAGTGGCCGAAGACGAGGCCGCCGAGCGGCCGGGCGAGGAACCCGATGGCGTAGCTGGCGAACGCGATGAGCGTGCCCGTCAGCGGGTCGTGGGTGGGGAAGAACGCGGTGTTGAACACCAGCGCGGCGGCCGAGCCGTACAGGAAGAAGTCGTACCACTCGACGGTGGTGCCGACCAGGCTGGCGGTGACGATGCGGCCGATGCCGCTGCGGCGCTTGACAGGTGTTGCGGTGAGGGCTGGGTCGGTCATGGGCGGTGCCTGTTCTCTAGAGGGGACATGTCGGGGCTAGGTGGCGGTCCAGCCGCCGTCGAGCGTGAGGGAGGACCCGGTGACGAAGCCCGAGCCGGGGCCGCACAGCCACAGCACCGCGGCCGCGACCTCTCCGGGCTCCAGCAGGCGCTTCACGGGGGTCCGGTCGAGGAGCACGGTCGCGAGCGGGTCCTCGGCGCCCGCGGCCGCGAGGTCGTCGAGCTGGCGCTCCACCAGCGGGGTGCGCACGTAGCCGGGGTTGACGCAGTTGCTGGTGACCCCGTGGGGCGCGCCCTCGATCGCGGCGACCTTGCTCAGGCCCTCCAGGGCGTGCTTGGCCGCTACGTACCCGGCCTTGTTCGCGCTGGCGCGCAGGCCGTGGACGCTGGAGACGTTGACGATCCGGCCCCAGCCCCGCTTCTGCATGTGCGGCAGGCTCTGCTGCATGAGCTGGAGCGGCGCGGTCACCATGACGCGCTGCATGAGGTCGAACCGGTCGAGCGGGAACGCCGCGAGCGGGGCGACGTGCTGGAACCCGGCGTTGTTGACCAGGACGTCCACGGCGCGCGGCAGCGCGGCGACCGCCCCGGGGTCGGCCAGGTCGGCGACGTGCGCGGTCCCGCCGACCGCCGCGGCGACGGCGTGCACGGCCTCGGCGTCGCGGTCCACGGCGTGCACCGCGGCCCCGGCCGCGGCGAGCGCGGCCGCGCAGGCCCGCCCGATCCCCGACCCGGCCCCGGTCACCAGCGCCGTCCGTCCACTCAAGACCGGACTCGCGCCCGCGGCCGGGCCTTCCCCAACGGGTGTTACGGTATTCATGCCGGTAAATGCTATGGACGCAGCGGCCCCGGGACCATGTCGATTGCCCCCACAATTCCGCCCCGACCCGTGTGGTCCGCCGACACCGCGGCCGGCACGGCAAGGCCGCTATGCGGAGCCGGCGCGCCCCGCGTCGATGACGCTGCCGATCGCGTCGCGCGATGCCGTGAGCGCTGCGATCGACGCTTCGATGCGGACCTGTTCCCGTTCGAGGTCCTCGATGGTGTCGGTGCAGGTCGGGGTCAGACGGCCCGCGTGCTCGGTGAGGCACGGCAGGACCGTGCGGATCGCGGCGGTGCCGAGTCCGGCGTCGAGGAGCTGCCGAATGCGTCGTGCGACCTCGACGTCCTGGTCGGTGTAGTCGCGGTAGCCCGAGGCGTTGCGGCCGGGCACCAGGAGGTCCTGCTCCTCGTAGTAGCGCAGCAGCCGGGCCGGGATGCCGGTGCGTTCGGTGACCTCCGAAATGCGCATGTGATGGACGCCTCTCATCGTGCGAGTTGCCTTCTCATCGATGTGAACGTCGAGCCTAGCAGGGTGATACTCGAACAGTCCTCCGCAACTTCCGCCCGGCTGCGGCCGGGCCTCGTGCTGGCCGGGTTCGTGCTGCTGGTGTTCTGCACCGGCACGGCCGAATACCTCGTCGCAGGCGTCCTCCCGCAACTCGCCGACGACGTCTCGGTCAGCGTCGCCGCCGCCGGGCAGGCGGTGACCGCCTATGCGCTCGGCGTCGCGGTCGGCGGGCCGATCGTCACCGTCGCCACCGCCCGGCTGCCCCGCAAAGGGCTCGCCCTGGGGCTCGGCGCCGTGTTCATCGCGGGCACCGTCGTGACGGTGCTCGCCCCGACCTACGCCTGGGTGATCGCGGGCCGGGTCGTCTCGGCGAGCAGCCAGGCGACCCTGTTCGCGATCGGCCTGACCACGGCGACGGGGCTCATGGGGGCGGCGCGGCAGGGACGGGCGATCGCGATCATCGGTTCCGGCCTCACCGTCGCCACCGTTCTCGGCGTGCCGCTCGGCGCCCTGCTGGGCGGGACCACGAACTGGCGGATCCCGTTCGTCGTCGTCGCGGTCACGGCCGTCGCCGGGGTCGGCCTGCTGGCCTGGTCGATGCCCCGCACCCCGGCCCCGGCCACCGGCGTGGGGGACGAGATCCGCACGCTGCTGCGCAAGCCGGTGCTGCTGGCGGTCGCCACGACGGTGATCGGGTTCGCCGGGGTCAGCGTCGTCTTCACCTACCTCGTGTCCCTATTGTCCGAAGTGACCGGGATGGACGCGGGGGTCCTCCCCGCCCTGCTGCTGGCCTACGGCGTCGGCGGGTTCGCCGGGAACCTCGTCGCCGGCCGCCTGACCGACATCTCGCTCGGCGGCACCCTCGTCGGGGTGTTCACCGCCCTCATCGCCACCTTGGCCGCGTTTCCCCTGCTGGCCGGGTATGCGATCCCGATGGTCGCGATCGTGCTGCTCCTCGGGCTGCTCTCGACCGCGACGATCGCCCCTTTGCAGTCGCTCGTGCTCCGCCACGCCGGGGCGGCGCCGACGCTGTCCCTGGCGGTCAATGTGGGCGCGTTCAACCTGGCCAATGCGATCGGCTCGGCCGTCGGCGGACTCGGGGTCGCTGCCGGGCTGCTGCGCTGGGGCGGGTTCGGCGGCGCCGCCTTCGCCGTGCTCGGCCTCATCATGACCGGCCTCGCGCTCCGCGCCGCCCCGGAACCGGACCGCTCCGTTTCCGAGGCGAAGGCGGCCATGCCATGACGAGCCCGGCCTTCGCCGCAAGCGGACGCGCGGGGCGCGCTCGCTAGCAGCACCTCTCAGGGCGACCCGACCGCGGCCCGCTCCCGCGCGGGCTCGGTCGTCGCCAGCCCCGTCGCCACCGCCGCGGCGGCGAACACCGCCCCGGTCAGGGCGACGGCCCCGGCCCCGGCGTGCGCGAGCGTCAGGCCCCCGAGCGAGGACCCGAGGGCGATCCCCACGTTGAACGCCACCGAGTTCGCCGCCGAGGCGGTGTCGGTGCTCCCCGGCGCGAACTCCATGACCCGGTTCTGGAGCGCCGGGCTGAACATCCCCATCGACACGCCCGTCAGCACGATCGCGCCCCCGGTCACCAGCGGGCTCGCCCCGAACACCCACATCGCCGTGAAGATCCCCGTCAGCAGCACCAGCGGCAGCACCACCGCGAGCCGCTGGGACCGGTCCGAGAGCACCCCGCCCGCCGCGATGCCCCCGAAGTCCGCGATGCCCCGCACCAGCAGCAGCGGCCCGAGCATCGCCGGCGCCATGCCCGCGACCGCGGTGATGACCTCCGAGGTGTACGTGTAGACCGCGAAGAACCCCGCCACCGACAGCACCGTCGTCGCCAGGACCAGCGCGAACCGCTTGGCGTCCGGAACCGTGCCGCGCCCGGCGTGCTCGTTGCGGGTCGGCTTCGCGGGGAGCGCCGCGAACAGGACCGCGAGGGCGACCAGGCCCGTGGCCGCGAGCGCGAGGAACGCGGCCTGCCATCCGGCGCGCTGGCCGAGCCAGGTCGCGGCGGGCACGCCGAGCATCGGGCCGATTGAGCCGCCGGTGTAGACGACGGCGAGGACGCGGCCGCGGACGTGCGCGGGGAACATCCCGGCGGCGACGGGTCCGACGACGCCCCAGAACACGGCCTGAGCGAGGGCCGTCGCGACCCGGGCCGCGAACAGCATCCCGTACTCGGTGGCGGCGGCGGAAGCGGCGGTGGCGACGACCATGACGGCCATGAGCGTCAGCAGCAGCGGTCGCCGCGGGACGCGCGCCACGAGCTTCACCAGCGGGAGCGTGACGACCGCGACGGTGACGCTGTACCCGGTGACGAGCAGGCCGACCTGGGAGAGCGACACGTCCAGGTCGGCGGCGACCTCGCCGAGGAGCCCGACGGGCGCCGTCTCGACGGTGACGTAGCAGAACGCCGCGACGGCGAGCGCGATGAGCGCCGCCGTCGACCTCCGGTCGCCGAAGGCCGAAGTGGACGAAGACGGTCCGGGCACGGGGGCACCTCGTTCGCGGGGGGGCTGCGCGGGGCGGCAGCGCTGCGGGCAGGGGGAACCGGCCCTGCCGTGAGGCGCCGGCGAGGCCGTCGGAAGCCTACTCCTCGCGGCCGCCGGACATCGAGCCGTTTCCCGGGGCCCGGAACGGCCTCAGTGCGTGCGGTACTCCAGCTGCGTGAACGTCGCCGACCACCACGACCCGGGGTCGGCGAACGCGTCGGGGTCGACGCGGGAGAGCTTGCTGCGGAGGACCGCAGCGCGGCGGGCGCGGCCCGCGCGGCCGGTGTCCTCGTCCACGAACTGCGCGAACCGGAACAGGAACTCGCTCAGGGCCTTGAAACTGGCGTTGACGAGTTCGAGCGTGCCGTCCTTGACGCCGAGCATGACGATCCGGCCGGTCGCGGTGTCGAAGCAGAACAGGGTCGCCTCCGGGTCGGCGGGCGCCGCGCCCACGACCACCACCTGCATCGTGCCGCCCGAGCCGCGCCGCAGGTCCATGTCGTCGAACAGCCCGAACCGGCCCGTCAGGAACGAGGTGAACACCGCGGACATGTTCACCGGGATCAGGTCGGTGTCCGGATAGGACGCGGCGGGCGCGGCGAACTCGCGCATCCACCGGCTCCGCGGGAACCGGACCACGTTGTCCGCGCCCCAGACCCGCACGTACTCCCGCTGGTCGCGCATGCCGCTACTCCCCGGCGAGGCCGGTCTCGCGCAGGTACGCGAACCACGGGTCCTCGTCCCACCACGCGGTGCGCTGCCGCTCCTTCGGGCCGTGCAGCCCGGCGTACCCCGGGCCCATCGCCACGGTGTCGGCGAACTCCGCCGCCGACCCGCACTCGACGAGCACCCCGGAGTCCCAGCCGCGCTCGAAGTAGTTGAACCAGTAGACGATCACGGCCCCCGAGTCCAGGTCGAGGAGTACCGCGTCCTCGCCGACGTCCCCGATCCGCAGGCGCCTGCGGCCGTCGATCGGCTCCCCGTACGCGTCGATCGCGTCCATCGGGCCGAACGCGGCCTCCGGCAGGAGCAGGATCTCCCCGAACCGGGCCGGGCCCGCCGCCAGGTACAGGTCCGCGAGGCCTCCCGGGTACGCGCCCGCGAGCGCGACGGGTTCGCCGAGCCGCAGCGGCGGCGCGTTGTACCGGCCCGCGTCGTCCTCCCAGCGGCGCGCCAGCTCCGCGTCGGCGCCGCGTTCGCGCAGCCCGTCGATCTTCGCCCGCATCGACTCCAGATGACCCATCGGACCCTCCTCACGGCTTGGGACTGTACTTGTCGTGGACGATGTTGATCTGGACCGGCTCGCCGTTCGGCACCTGCGCGAGCTGCTGCCGGAGCTGCCCGCCCATGCCGTGGTTGGTCGCCGAGTCGATGGCCCACATGTTGTCCGGGCTGTCCTTGCCGCCGAGCTGGAGGTCCTGCGCGTGGTCGACCTGCTGCCCGTCGAGCTCGGCGAGCCGCCGGTCCAGGTCGGCCTGGTCGGTGGCCTGCTCGAACGCCTCCCGCTCCTTGGCGGCGCGCCACGCGTCGGTCTTGTCCGAGCGCAGGTCGGCCGTGTCGGGGGTCTTGACGAGCTTCCCCTCGTCGCCGAGGTTCTTCAGGTGGTTGGCCTTCGCCTCGAAGTCCGAGCGGTCCCAGCCCTCGTGCATGCGCAGGGTGACCGTCCACTTCCCGGTCTTCGGGTCCTTCACGGGCTTGGGGAGGTCCTGGGCGAACCCGCGCGTGTAGGTCGGCGCCCGCTTCACGCGGTCCGGGTCGAGCGTGATGTCCTTCCCCTTGGCGTCCTTGCGGGTCCGGCCCGCCGGGAGCCGGTCGGGGCCCTTCGGCGCGCCCGGCGCCTTCGGCCGCGCCGTGGTCCCGGTGGCGACCTTCTTCAGGCTCGCCTGCCGCGCCCGCACCGTGGCGCCCGTCGCGTGGCGGCTGCGCCGGGCCGGATCGGTGTCGGCCCCCGATCCCTTGCGGCGCTTGCCCTCGGCGTCCGCGCCGCCGCCTTTGGGGCGCTTCCCGTTGGCGCCGTGCGGTGTGTTCACGTGCGGCGCGCGGGTCTTCTTATGCAGTCCCAGCGCGAGGACGAAGGCGAGGAGGATCAGTCGGCGCATGTCGGACCTACCCGTCGATGAGTGCGCGGAGGTTCATCAAGCTGGTGACGAGGAGGCTCAGCCACCCGTAGACCCGCGCGACCCACTTGACGATCGCGGCGGTCGCCTGGGCCATGACCACGGGCGTCGCCAGGCCGAGCGTGAACACCTCCTCGGCGATCCACAGGCACAGCCGCCCGATGCAGTCGGCGATGAACCCGCGCACCAGCTCCCGCACCGTCGTCACGAGCGCCCCCGCGCCCCGCGTCGCCGCCCCCATCGCCTCGGCGGTCCCGCTCGCGCCGAAGAGGACGTCGACGTTCTCGGCGACCATCGCCCGGTACGCCTCGGCGGCCGTGTCGTGCCACCCGGTGATGTCGGACTCCGCGGCCGACTTCAGGGCGTCCCCGATGGAGGCGAGCTCCGCGGCCATGTTGTCCCAGGTGATCGCATGCGTCTCGATGGTCTCCGGGTCCCCGGTGACCGCGTCGAGCGCCTCCTTCAGCGGCTGGATCTGCTCGATGGCCCACTCCACGCCCATCGACAGGAGGCTCCCGAACGGGTCGATCGCGAACGACGCCAGGTTGAGCGCCCCGCCGGTGAGCGTCAGCCCCGCCGCGACCCACTCGCCGCTGAGGATCTGGACCGTGAGGTCGTGCACGTCCTCGGCGACCGAGAGCCCGGTGAGGATGCTCCGCTGCTGCGTCGGATCGATGTCCGCCTTCGTGGCGATGAGCGGGTTCGCGTCGTTCACGGCTCCACCGGCCCCGCCGCGGAGCTGTTGATCGCCTTGAACACGCTGGCGTTCTGCTTGTCGGCGTCCTCGTACTCGTCGGCGCTGTCGGACACCGCGCCCGCGAGGCTCGCGACGTTGAACGCGATCTCCCGGACCAGCTCCTCCTGCGCCGCATGGCGCTCGTGGAGGATCGACGGGAAGAACGCGCACAGCGCGCCGTACGCGTCCTCGCCGCCGGAGATGTGCGCGCTCGCGTCCTGCACGGCCTGGAACCGCTCGTGGATGCCGCGCAAGTGGACCGCGTGGGTGTGCAGCTCGTCGATCTGCACCTGGAGCCGCCCCATGGTCACCGCTCCCCGGGCTCGTCGAGCCGTTCGAGGCGCCGCTCGTACCCGGCCATGAGGGCCCTCCCGGTGGCCGACCCGGACCCGACGCTGTCGGCGACGACCTCCTTGGCGGCCTCGGTGAGCTTCTCCTGGGCCTTCCGGTAGACCTCCATGACGGCGTCCTCGGTGAAGTGCGCGGACTGCTTCTGGACCCGGTGGGAGAGTTCGATCTTCGTCATCGTCCCGTCGGCGTCGACGGTGATCGTGACGGTCCCGTTGTCGTCGGAGGCGGTGGCGGTGAGCGCCTGCAGCCGCTCGCTCGCGGCGAGCGCGTTCGCCGCGGCGGCGTCGGCCCGCGCCTTCCAGTCCTCGATGCGCCGCATCGCGTCCTCGGGGTCCAGGCTGAGGAGGGGGTTGTCCATGGCGTCTCCTTGACCAGGGGCTTCACTCGACGGGGGAGTGAACGGGCGGGCCCCTCACTGGACGATATGCCAGCGGGGCCAGCCCCGGTTCCTCCGTTTCCACCGGCTCCGGAGGGCACAAGGGACAGATCAGGTACAGGTGGACTCCCGTACCGAGCGTGATCGTGAATTGGTCCGTTCAGACGATAAGGGACTCACCCTTTCGGACGAACCGGTTCGGGTGCGGCTCAGACCAGGTCGGCGTCGTGCGCCAGCAGCGCGATCTGCGTCCGGTTGTCCAGGCCGAGCTTGGCGAGGATGCTGGAGACGTGCGATTTCACCGTCGTGACGCTCATGTCGAGGTTCCCGGCGATCTCCGCGTTCGACTCGCCGAACCCGATCGCGACGGCCACGTCGTGCTCGCGGGGCGTCAGGGCCGCGAGCCGCTCGCGGGCCCGCTCGTACGCGCCCGCCTGCGTCACCGAGCGCTCCATGAGCCGCCGGGTGATCCGCGGCGACAGGATCGGCTCCCCGGCCGCGACGTTCGCTATGGCCTCGGCGATCCGGGCCGGCGGCGTGTCCTTGAGGAGGTACCCGCTCGCGCCCGCGCGCAGCGCGTGGAGGAGGTTCTCGTCGGTGTCGAACGTGGTCAGCACGACCACCTCCGGCGGGTTCGGCAGCGCGCGCAGCCGCCGGGTCGCGGCGATCCCGTCGACGTGCGGCATCTGGAGGTCCATGAGGACCACGTCGGGGGAGCGGGCCTCGACCGCGGCGACCGCCTCGCGCCCGTCGCCCGCCTCGCCGACCACCCGCAGGTCGCCGACGCCGTCGAGCATCATGGACAGCCCGGCCCGGACCAGGGCGTCGTCGTCGACGAGGAGCACGCGGATCACGTCGGCCATGGTAGCCGGGCCCGCAGCTCGAACCTCCCGCCGACTGCGGAGTGGTCGAGCGTCCCGCCCGCCAGCCGCACGCGCTCGGTGAGCCCGACCAGGCCGAGCCCGCTCCCTGGCACGGCCGGACCGGTCCCCGCCGGAGGCAGCGGATTCCCGACCGCGACCACCAGCTCCCCGCCCGGGGCGCCCTCCAGCGACACGTCCGCAGGGAGCCCGGCGGCGTGCTTGCGCGCGTTCGTCAGTCCCTCCTGGACGACTCGGAACGCCGTGCGCCCCACCGTCGGCGGCGGCACCGCGCCGCCGAGCCCGTCGCCGACCTCCACGACCTGCCCGGCCGCCCGCGCGTCCGCGAGCAGCCCCTCCAGGGCCTCCAAGGCCGGCTGCACCCCCGTCGCACCCTCGTCCTCGCGCAGCAGCCCGATGACCTCCCGCAGCTCTTCGAGGGCCTGGTGGACGCCGTCGCGGACCACCCCTGCGGCGAGCGCGATCTTCTCCGGGGGCGCGTCGGGCCGGAACTCCAGCGCCCCCGCGTGCGTCGCCACCAGTGACAACCGGTTCGCGAGCACGTCGTGCATCTCCCGCGCCAGGCCCCGCCGCTCCGCGGCCCGCGCCTCCGCGACCCGCCGCCCCTGCTCGGCCTCGGCGCGCCGGGCGCGCTCGCGCAGCGAGATCACCAGGTCCCGGTGCGAGCGCGCGAGCGTCCCCCATCCCAGCAGCGCCCCGTACGCCACGGTCACCAGCAGCGCCCACCAGTCGAACCCCAAGGCCGCGTTGGGATGCCAGATCCACTGGAGGAGGTGCGCCGCGATCCCCGCGAGCGACACCGCGACCGCGGTGCGGAACCGCGTGCGCCACGCGACCTGGAGCGCCCCGACGGTCGCCGCGGTCGTCGCCATCGGCGACACCACCGCGAGCACCGTCGCCGCCAGCGCGCCGGTCACCGGCCGCCACAGCTGCACCATCGCCGCCGCCCACGCGAGCACCGCGACCGCGTACTCCAGCGGCCCGACGGAGGGCCGTGACAGCAGCGACAGCGCGGTCAGCAGGCCGACGCCCGCGCCCATGGAGGCGATGTCGACGGGGCGCGGTGCACGGCGATGGATCACCGGCACATGCTAGCCACCGCCTCCGCCGGGCCGTCACCTCCGAAAGTAGGAGGCGCCCCGTCCCTCCGCAGGGACCCCCGCGGCCCCCGGACCGAGGCGCCGGCCCCGCCCCCCGGACGAGACTCGTCGGCATGAACCGCAACGCCCGCCGACTCCTCGTCGTCATCGCCGCCGCCGCGGCCGCCCTCCTCGTCTGGGCCGTCGCCGCCCCGCTCGCCGGAGTGGACCTCACCGTCCCGCAAGGGGACACGGACCTCACCGTGGGCCCGGTCCTCGTCATCGCCGCCGCACTCGCGGCGGGCCTCGCCGGGTGGGGCCTCCTCGCCCTCCTCGAACGCGCCACCGCCCGCGGCACCCGCATCTGGACGATCGTCGCGGTCGTCTTCCTGGCCGTCTCGCTCCTCGGCCCGCTCGGCGCCGCTGGCGCCGCAGCCGTCGCGAGCCTCCTGTGCATGCACCTCGCCGTCGGCGCGGTCGTCATCACCGGGCTGGCGCGCCGATGAGCGTCCCCTGGGGCTACCTGATCGGTCTCGCGGTCCTCGCCCTCCCCGCGGTCCCCGTCCCCCGCCTGCCCGAGCGCCTCGGCACGGTCTGGTACTTCATCTGCCTGGCCGTCAACGAACTCCCGCTCCTCGTGATCGCGTTCTTCATCGCCGACACCGCCCTCGCGGCCTCCCAAGGGGACCTCGCGAACCCGGTCGCGACCACAGCCGCCGTCCTCGCCGGGGCCTGCGTCGCCCTCACCGCCTGGCGCGGCCTCCGCACCCCGCACGCACTCCGCAAGGCCCTCGGCGCGGCGTACACCCCGCGCCGCACCAGCCTCGCTCGCCTGCTCAGCCCGTTCGCCATCCGGCCCCGCTCGGTCGAGCGCATCGCGGACCTCGCCTACGGCCCCGCCGGGAAGCGCCACCTCCTCGACCTCTACCGGCACCGCTCGCACCCGGCCGTCGCCCCGGTCCTCGTGCACTTCCACGGCGGCCACTACGAGACGGGCCGCAAGAACACCCAGTCCCGCCCGCTCCTCCACCGCCTTGCCGCAAACGGCTGGACCTGCATCAGCGCCAACTACCGGCACCGCCCCGACGCGGGCTACGAGGACCACGTCACCGACGTCAAGCGCGTCATCGCCTGGATCCGCGAGCACGGCCCCGAGTGGGGCGCCGACCCCGACCGCATCGTCCTCTCCGGGTCCTCCGCGGGCGCCCACATGTCCGCGCTGGCCGCCCTCACCCCCAACGACCCGGCGTTCCAGCCGGGCTTCGAGGGCGTCGACACGACCGTGGCCGCCGTGGTGGGCCTGAACGGCTACTGGGGCCGGTACTTCGGGAACGAGCCCGGCTCGGCCCCGCTCGACCGCGCGCAGGTCGGCGCCCCGCCGTTCCTCATCGTCCACGGCGACCACGACACGCTCGTGCACGTCGCGGACGTGCGCCGCTTCGCCGCCGACCTGCGCGCGGTCACCGGCCGGGTCGCCTACGCCGAGCTCCCCGGGGCGCACCACGGCTTCGACCTGCTCCACTCGCCGCGCTTCGAGGCGGTCGTGGACGCGGTCGAGCAGTTCGCGACCGCGGCCGTCGCTCCGGTCAGGCGCGCGTGAACGTCAGGTGCGTGGTGTTCGACGGGCTGGAGGTCGCCTCGACCTTGTAGTCGCGCTCGACGGCTTCGAGCCCGTCCCACAGGCGCACGCCCCGGCCGAGCACGATCGGGACGACCGCGACGTGCATGTAGTCGATGAGCCCCGCGGTGAGGAAGTCCCGGATCACGGTGGCGCCGCCGCCGATCCGCACGTCCAGGCCGCCCGCGGCCTCTTTCGCGGCGGCGAGCGCCTCGGCGGGGGAGGCGTCGAGGAAGTGGAACACCGTGCCGCCCTCCATCTCGATCGGGGGCCGCACGTGGTGGGTGAGGACGAAGACCGGGGAGTGGAACGGCGGGTTCGGGCCCCACGCGCCCCGCCAGTCGGGATCCTCGTGCCAGCCGGGGAAGCCGAACTTCCCGGCGCCCATGATCTCGGCGCCGATCCCCGGGTCGTGCTGGCGCACGAAGGCGTCGTCGACGCCGCCGCTGCCGCCCTCCTCCCACCACCTGGTGGCGAACATCCACTCGTGCAGGCGCTCCCCGGCGTGTCCGAAGTAGGCGTCGCGGCTCGTGCCCTCCCCGGTGCCGAAGCCGTCGAGCGAGACGGAGAAGTTGTGGACTCGGGCGAGTGACATGGCTGCTGCTCCTCTGGTCGCGGGCCCGCCGGTGCGGCTCGGCCCCGGAACCGATCCTGGCCGCACGGTGCCATGATGTCCAATGCCAAAACCGCCCGCGACCCATAAAGGAAATTGATGCATGCTGAACCCGATCCACCTGCGGGTGCTGGAGTCGGTCGCGCGGCACGGCTCGGTGACCGGCGCCGCGAAGGAGCTGCACTACACGCAGCCGTCGGTGAGCCACCACCTGCGGCGGCTTGAGGCCGCCACGGGCGCGGTGCTCGTGCAGCGCGCCGGGCGCGGCATCCGCCTCACCCCCGACGGCGAGCTGCTCGCGGGCCGGGCCGCGGAGATCCTGGGCCGCATGGACGCCGCCGCCGTCGAGCTCGCCGACCGCGTCGGCCTGCGGGCGGGGCGCGTGCGCCTCGCCGGGTTCGCGACGGCCCTGAGCACCCTCGTGCCGCCCGCCGCCGCCCGGCTGGCCGCCGCCCATCCGGGCGTCGAACTGCACCTCGCCGACGCCGACCCCGTGGAGGGCCTGGCGCTCCTGCGCTCGGGCCGCGCCGACATCGCCCTGGTCTTCCGCGACGAGGACACGCCCCCGGAGGCCGAGGGCTTCCGGTTCGTGCACCTCCTCGACGACCGCCTCTACTTCCTCGCCGACCGGCCGGGCCAACGGCTCGAAGACCACCGCGACTCGGCGTGGATCGGCGGCTGCGAGCGCTGCCGGGCCGCGACCGTCGCGGCGTGCGAGCGCGCGGGCTTCACGCCGCGCATCGTCTACTCCAGCGACGACATGGTCGTCACGCACTCGCTCGTGGCCGCCGGCATGGGCGTGGCGATCCACAACGGACTCGCGCTGAAGGCGCACCGCGAGCCCGGCGTCCACGCCGTGCCGATCGACTACGGGCCGCGGCGCGTCTACGCCGCCGTGTACGGCGAGCCGCCGGACCCTCCGGCCACGGCCGCGATGCTCGCGATCCTCGCGGCGCGGCCGGAGGGGTGACCGTCAGGCCCCGGGGCGGATCTGGAGTTTGCGGCCCGCGCCGCGGCGGAAGCGGTCGACCGCGTCGGCGTAGCCGTCGAGGCCGAACGAGTGGGAGATCATCACCTCGGGGTCGATCACCTTGCGGGCCAAGAGCTCCACTGCCCGGCCGAAGCTGTGCAGCACGGCCATCGACCCGACGATGGTGATCTCGTCCTTGTAGACCCGGAACGGCGAGAACGAGGCCGTCGCCTGCTCGGGGGCGACGCCGAACACCTGGAACGTGCCGCCCTTGCGGACCCGGGTGAGGCCGTCCTCGATGGCGGGGACCGCGCCGGTGCAGTCGACGACGACCTCCCAGCCCTCGGGCCGGTCGAGGTCGTCGGCCGACGTCGCGGTCCGGTCCGCGGCGAGGCGCTCCGCGACCCCGAGGCGGTCGGCGTTGATGTCGACCACCTCCACGCTCGCGGCGCCCGCGAACCGCGCGAGCTGGGCCATCATGAGGCCCATGGTGCCCGCGCCGTACACGAGGTAGTGCTCCCCGACGCGGCCGGGCAGCAGGTCGAAGCCGTGGACGGCGCACGACAGCGGCTCGATGAGCGGCGCGTGCTCCAGCTCCACGCCCTCGGGGATCGGGTAGCAGTTCCCTTCGGGCACGGCGCAGTACTCAGCGGTCGCTCCCGGGGTCCGGATGACTCCCATGGCGTTGTACCGCTCGCAGAGGTTCCCGCGCCCGATCCGGCAGTAGTGGCACTCCCCGCAGAAGAGGTTGGGGTCCACGGCGACCCGGTCGCCGACCGCGAGCTTCTCGACCGCGGACCCCGCGGCGACCACGGTCCCCGCGAACTCGTGGCCCGGGATGATCGGGTACTCCGAGCCCTCCAGGTCCCCGTCCAGCACATGGAGGTCGGTGCCGCAGATGCCGACGCCCGACACCTCCAGCACCACGTCCCGCGGCCCCGGCGCCGGGTCCTCCACAGTGGTCGTATTGATCGTTCCGGGCTTCTCGATGACGACGGCGCGCATCACTTCACGGCTCCCATGGTGAGGCCGCGGACCAGCCATTTCTGCGCGATCCAGCCGGCGAGGATCACCGGCAGCGCGGCCATGGTCGCGGCGGCGGACAGGCGGGCGAGGAACAGGCCCTCGCTGGTGATGAACCCGGTCAGGAACACCGGCACGGTGGCCGCCCGGGTCGAGGTGAGGCTCACGGCGAAGAAGAACTCGTTCCACGCGAAGATGAAGCAGATCAGCGCGGTCGCGGCCAGGCCCGGCGCGATCATCGGGAGGATGATCCGCCGCACCTCCGTGAGGAACCCGGCGCCGTCGATCTTCGCGGCCTCCAGGACCGCCGTCGGCAGCTCCAGCAGGAACGAGCGGATCATCCACACCGCGATCGGCAGATTCATCGCCGTGTACACCAGCGCGAGCATCGTGACGTTGTCGAGCACGCCCGCATTGCTCGCGATGATGTACAGCGGCAGGATGATCGCCGCAGGGGGCATCATCCGCGTCGAGATGAAGAAGAACAGCGAGTCGCGCCAGCCGGGGACCGGCCGCAGCGACAGCGCGTACGCCGCGGGCGTCGCCAGCGCGAGCACCAGCAGCGTCGACCCGATCGACGCCATGAGCGAATTGAGCAGGTACGGGGTGAAGTCGCGCCCGAGGATCGCCTCGAACTGGTCCATCGTGGGCGCGAACAGGAACGTCGGCGGGTCGGTGCTCGCCTGGGCCTCCTGCTTGAAGCCCGAGACGAACATCCACAGCACCGGGAAGAAGAACACCAGGGCGGCGGCCCAAGCGAGCACGCCGACCAGCGCGCTCCCCTTGCGGCGGGATCGCTTCGCGGACATCTCAGCGCTCCTCTCGGAACAGGCTGGAGATGACCCGCAGCGCGAACGTGGCGATGAGGATCGTGCAGCACACGACCACGACGCCCGCCGCGGCCGCCTCGCCGACCTCGAAGGCGCGGAAGGTCACCTGGTAGATGAAGTACGGCAGGTTCGTGGTGGCCTGGCCCGGCCCGCCCTGCGTGATGAGGTAGATCGGGTCGAACGTGTTCACGATGAAGATCGACCCCAGCAGCAGCCCCAGCTCGATGAACCGGCGCAGGTGCGGGAAGGTGATGCGGCGGAACGTCTGGAGCGCGTTCGCGCCGTCCACTTTCGCCGCCTCCAGGATCTCCGGGTCCTGGCTCTGGAGCCCGGCGAGCACGATGAGCATCATGAACGGCGTCCACTGCCACGTCAGCATGAGGATCAGCGAGAACATCGGGTGCTCCGACACCCAGTCGACGCGTTCGACCCCGAACGGCGACAGCACCCAGTTGAGGATGCCGAACAGGGGGTTGAACATCGCGTGCTTCCAGATCAGCGCGGCCGCGGCGGGCATCACCAGGAACGGCGTGATGAGCAGCGTCCGGACCACGTTGCGGCCCAGGAACTTCTGGTCCAGGAGCACCGCGAGCGCGATGCCCAGGGCCATCGCCAGCAGCACCACGCTCGCGGTCAGGACCACCGTGTTGAGCACGGCGCCCCTGAAGTGCGCGTCGCCGATGACGGCTGCGTAGTTGTCGAGCCCGGCGAACGCGGTCTCGCCGGGGCGCAGCAGGTTCCGCGACTGGAGGCTGTAGTAGACGGTCACCAGCATCGGCAGCTGCGTGAGCACCAGGACCAGCAGCAGCGCGGGCAGGAGCGGTCCCCGGCGGCTCCAGCGCTCGCCGAGCGGCATCTTCTGCGGGCCCGGCCCGCGGCGCCTGCGCGCCGGGGCCGGGGTCACGACGGCGGTCATCTCATCAACCGCCCTGGTACCCACCGGTCTGCGCGGTCTCCTCCGCGTACTGCTGGGCCTTCTCCAAGGCTTCTTCGACCGTCTGGTTCCCGGCGATCGCCGCCGAGATCTCCTGGCCGACCCTGGTCCCGAGGTCCTGGAACTCCGGGATGGTGATGTACTGGACGCCCGCCCAGTTCTGCTCGTACAGGCCGGGCTTCGTCACGTTCACGTTCGCGATCTGGTCCAATGTGGGCTGCGCGTAGGCCGCGGCGGCCTCCTGGTACTCCGGGATCTCGTACGTCGACGCGCGGCTCCCCGGCGGGACGCGGGTCCAGCCCAGCTCCTCGCCGACCAGCGAGATGTACTCCTTCGAGGTCGCCCAGGACATGAAGTCCCAGGCCGCGTCCTTGTGCTGCGAGGTCTCCGGCAGCGCGAGGTTCCACGCCCACAGCCACCCCGAGTGCTCGGTCTCCATCACGGGCGCGGGCGCGTACCCCATGAGCCCTGCCGCGTCCGACGACTCCGGGTCCTCCAGGACCGAGGCGCCGACCGTGGCGTCGAACCACATGGCCGCGTTGCCCTGGCTCGTGGCCGTCAGGCACTCCGAGAACCCGGCGTTCGCCGCCCCGTCCTCGCCGTAGTCCCGCACGAGGTCCACATAGAACTGGACGGCCGCAGCGGTCTCGGGGCTCGTGAGCTGCGCGTTCCAGTCCTCGTCGTACCAGCGGCCCCCGAACGTGTGGATGATCGTGTTCAGCGGCGCGAGGTTCTCGCCCCAGCCCGCCAGGCCCCGCAGGCAGATCCCGGCCACGTCGTTCTCCGGGTCGTCGAGCTGCGCGGCCAGGCCCGCGACCTCCGTCCACGTCGGATTCGCGGGCATGGTGAGGCCCGCGGCCTCGAAGAGGTCCTTGCGGTACATCAGGAACGACGACTCGCCGTAGAACGGCACCGCGTACAGGCCGTCCTCATAGGTCACTGCTTCGCGGATCGGGGCGAGCAGGTCGTCCACGTCGTACTCGGGGTCGGACGCGTACTCGTCCAGCGGGGCGAGCCAGCCGTTCTCCGCCCAGATCGGCGTCTCGTACGTGCCGATCGTGACGATGTCGTACTGGCCCGACTCCGTCGCGATGTCCTGCGTGACCTTGTCGCGCAGCTCGTTCTCGGGGAGGATCACGAACTGCACGTCGATGCCGGTCTCCTCCTCGAAGACCGACGAGAGCTGCTCGATGTCCTGCATCTGGGGGTTGGCGACCGTGGCGATGGTGATGGTCTTCGCGTCGTCGCCGCCGCCTCCCGCGCCGGAGCAGGCGCTGGCGGCCAGGACCGTCGCGAGTCCGGCGGCGACGGCGTATCGGGTGCGTACTGAGGGTTGCATCGGGGGACCTCCTCGTCCTCGATGTGGGTGGTGCACTTGTGGTCAGGCCGAGGCGGGGATCTCCCCGGATTCCCTCGGCACGAGGCGGACCGGGACGGTGGTCCGGCGGAACGGGGCGCCCGGCTCGTCGAGGCGTTCGAAGAGCAGGCGGGCGGCGGTGGCGCCGAGGGCCGCGGTGTCCTGCGCGATCACGGTGAGCGAGGGCCGCAGCAGGTCGGCGAGTTCGACGTCGTCGAAGGCGATGCAGGCGACGCGGTCGCGGATGCCGAGCTCCTGCAGGGCGTGGACGGCGCCGATGGCGGCGAGGTTGTTGCCGCACACGAGTGCGGTGGGGGCCGGGTCGAGCCCGAAGACCTCGACGGCGGCGTCGCGGGCCTGGCGCGGATCGCGCAGGCCGGTGCGGATGTAGCGCTTGTCGGCCGCGCCGTGCAGGGCCTCCATCGCGGATTTGAAGCCCGCGAGACGCTGCGCGGCGGTGTAGACCGACTGACGGTCGCCGAGGAACGCGATCCGCTCGTGGCCGCGCGCGGCGAGGTGCCGCACGGCCGCGGCGGTGCCCTCGGCGTTCTCGGAGACCACCGCGTCGGCCTTGAACCGCTTCCCGGGCCGGTCCACGAACACGACCGGGACGCCGTGCGCCCGTTCGTATTCCAGATAGGACTGGTCGGCGCCGGAGGGGACGATGATGAGGCCGTCGACCAGGCGCGACCCGAACTCCTGCACGAGCGTGCGCTCCCGGGCGGGGTCGCCGTCGCTGGAGCCGACCAGGACCAGGTGCGAGCGCGCGGCGGCGTAGTCCTGGATGGCGCGGGTGACGCTGGAGGCGAAGGGGTTCGCGAGGTCCTCGACGACGAGCCCGATCGAGGCGGTGCGGCGGTCGCGGCGGCGGATGCTGGAGGCGATCGTGTTGCGCCGGTAGCCGAGCGACTCGACGGCCTTGAGGACGCGGTCCCTGGTCTCGGGGCGCACGCCCGGCTCGGCGTTGAGGACGCGCGAGACGGTCTTGATGCCGACCTCGGCGAGCAGCGCGACGTCCTTGATCGTCGGGGCCCTCCGGTCGGGCGGCTCGTCCGTTCGCGCCATGTCGATCCTTCGCGGTCGTCTGCGAGAATCGGTGACAACGTTGGCGACAACGTTGTCACCGGAGACTCGAAAGTAGCATGACTCACATTTGGAGTCAATCTCCCGTGCGGACCGCGAGAACCCAAGGAGGAAACCAGTGTTGACCGTCGTCGGCGAAGCCCTCATGGACCTGGTGCGACCCCCGGGCCCGGCGGTCCCGCCCGCCGAGCACCCGGGCGGCTCGCCCGCCAACGTCGCGCTCGGCACCGCGCGCCTGGGCCTGCCCACGACGCTCCTCACCCAGCTCGGCCCCGATCCGCGCGGCGAGGCGATCCGCCGCCACCTGGCGTCCGCGGGCGTCGCCGTCCGGACCTTGAGCGACGCGCCGACGAGCACCGCGACCGCGGTCCTCGACGAGCGCGGCGCTGCCCGCTACGAGTTCGACATCGACTGGGCCCCCACGCGGCCGCTCGACCTGCCGCCGGGCTCGACCTGCCTCCACACCGGCTCCCTCGCGACCGCGCTCGAACCGGGCGCCGCCGCGGTGGAAGCGCTCCTGGCCGCCACGGATGCCGTGATCAGCTACGACCCGAACGTGCGCCCGACCCTCATGGGCCCACCCGACGAGGCCCGGCAGCGGATCGAGCGCCTCGTGGCCCTCGCCGACGTGGTCAAGGCCAGCGACGAGGACCTGGCCTGGCTCTACCCCGGCGCGTCCCCCGCTGACGTCGTGAAGTCCTGGCGCGGCCTCGGCCCCGCCATGGTCGTGGCGACCCTCGGCGCCGGCGGCGCCTACGCGGTCACCGCCTCCGCCGAGCACCACTGCCCGGCCCGCCCGATCACCGTGGCCGACACCGTCGGCGCGGGGGACGCGTTCACCTCGGGCATGCTCTGGCGCCTCGAAACCCTCGGCCTCCTCGCCGACCGCGAGGCACTGCGCCGCATGGGATCAGCCCACCTCGCAACCGTCCTCGACACCGCCGTCACGGCCTCCGCGATCACCTGCACCCGCAGCGGCGCCGAACCCCCGACCCGCGAAGAGCTCGAATCGTTCACCGCCTGACCCGCGCGGGCCTCACCCGGTGAAGTCCGCGTACGCGCTGGAGACGTCCACCGCCTCGATCGTCGTCATCTCGGCGGCGCTCGGGGTGCCCCTGTCGCCGTAGCCGCGGAGGAGCCGCAGATCGCGCTGCGCGGCGGCCTTGCGCGACAGCTCTCGTGCGAACCGCCCGTTCCCCAGCTCGTCGACCCGTCCGGAACTCGCCGCCCGCGTGAACGAGACCAGCAGGGCCCGTTCCGCCTCCGCGGTGAGCGAGTCCCCGCCGGCGGCGAGCACCGAGGCCGCGATCGCTGCGAGCTCCTCCGCCGAGTATGTCGGGAAGTCGACCACCGTCGAGAACCGCGACCGCAGGCCCGGGTTCGCGTCGAGCAGCTCCTGGATCTCATCGGTGTACCCGGCGAGGACGATGACGAGCTCGTCGCGCCGGTTCTCGGCCGCGGTCAGGATCTCCTGGAGCGCCTCGTCCCCGAACGCGTCCTGATCGCCCGCATACCCCTTGCCCGCGAGCGAGTACGCCTCGTCGATGAACAGCACGCCTCCGACGGCCTTCTCGATCCGCTTGCGGGTCTTGATCGCGGTCTGCCCCAGGAAGCCCGCCACGAGGTCCGCGCGCTGCGTCTCGACGACCCTCCCGTGCTCCAGCAGCCCGAGTCCCGCCAGGATCTCGCCCATGATGCGCGCGACGGTGGTCTTGCCCGTCCCGGGCGGGCCGGTGAACACGAAATGGTGGGGCCGGGCGCCGCCCGGCAGCCCGCGCTCGCGGCGCAGCGACGCCATGCGGAACTGGGCCTTGAGCGCTTCGATCTGGGACTTGACCGGCTCCAGGCCGATCATCGCGTCAAGTTGCGCCGCAGCGTCTTCCAGCAGCGCCGCCCGGCGCCCGGCGTCGTCCGCCGGACGGTCCGCCTCCTCGTCGAAGTCGAGTTCGACCCGCTTGGCCGCCCCCACCGCCCGCGCCCGCTCGGCGAACCGCTCGTTGTCCGGCGCGAGCCGGAACGCCCGCTGGTACGCCTGGGCGGCGTCCGCGGTCTGCCCCAGGGACTCCAGCGCCGCACCCCGCACGAACATCACGTGCGCGACGTACTCCGGATCCTCCAATGCGCCGGGCACCGTGTCGAGCACGTCGAGCGCTTCATGCGGGACGCCGAGGTTCACCAGCGACACGGCGACGTAGAACCGGGCCTCGTCGCGCAGCCGCGGGGCCTCGATCCCCTCGGCGGCCTTGAGCGTCGCGGTCCAGTCGTCCCGCTCGAAGCAGCAGCGGGTCTTCAGCAGCCGCGCACGGTCCTCAAGGGCGCGCTCCTGCTCCTCGGCCCGGTCGAGCTGCTCCGCCGCGAGCTCCAGCTCCCCGTCGTCGATCAGCGCCGCCACGTACGCGAGCCACGCATGGTACGCCCGCGCGATCCGGTGCTCCACGAACCGCCCCAACCGGAACGAGGACTCCAGCGGCCGTCCGGCCGCCTCCTGGAGCAGACCCATCCGCTGCCGGTGCTCCAGCATGCCGAGCAGCGCCTCGGTCCGCCGCTCGCCCGAGGCGTGCAGGCCGAGCCACGCGTCCGCGTTCGAGGGCGCGTAGTCGAGGACGTACTCGAAGCAGTCGGAGGCCCTGACCTTGTCGCCCGCATCGAGGAAGTCGACGCCCCGCAGCCAGGTGTCGAGCACGGAAACCGTTGCGCCGGAGGGGGACATGCATGCTCCAAGCCGAGGGGACACCGGGACCCGGCCCAGTCTATCGACGCCTGCGGTCCCGTGCACCCGCGTCGACCGGCAGCCTTCCGGCAGTTCTCCGGCACCGATCCCGTCGGCGGGCTCCGGTGCTAGCGGTCCCCTTCGTCGGCGGACTCCGTGCGGGGGACCAGCCGCTGGCCCATGACCAGGAACCGGGACGGACCCTCATCGGCGCCGACGAACTCGACGTATCCGGCGCCCGCGTTGTGGAACAGCCCGCGGCCGACCTCGCTGAGCCGCAGTTTCATCGGCTCGACCGGGAGGCCGACGCGCTCGAACATGAGGGCGGCGTCGCCGAGCGACTCGCCGACCGCGTCGAGCCCGCCGTCCGCCGCGGCGACCGTGATCCGCTGCGTGCTGTTCGCGTACACGCCCGCGCATCGGTCGAGCGCGGTCCCCGCTTCGGCCGGCTCCAGGTCCGGTCCGGACAGCGCCACCCCGGACGCCTGCTCCACGAGCGGGTGCACGAGCCCCCGCATGAGCGACTTCCCTCGGCCGCCGTTGGAGACCAGTGCGACGGCCATGCGCTGGCCGGGCACGACGAACAGCACCGCGTCGCATCCGAGCGCACCGCCGCCGTGGCCGACGACCGCACCGCCGCCGTAGACCTCCCAGCCCAGGCCGACCTGCTTGGGCACGACCGGACTCGCCGTGATCGCGACGCGTCCGGTGCGCATCGCACGCGCCGATGCTGCGGACAGGACGTTCCCGCCATTCTCGGCGTGCATGCGGCCGAATGACAGGAGGCCCCGCGCCGACATCGCGAGCCGGTTCCCCGCGGCCGGGTTCGACGCGGGCATGCTCGCCCACGCCTTGAGGGGCCACGGGCCCCGGTCGTCCTGCCGCACATGGCCGATGGCGGTGTTGAACCCGAGCGCGTCGTTCGGCCCGAACGCGAGGTCCTCGACGCCGAGCGGCGCCGCGAGGTGCTCGCGCAGCGCTTCGGCGAACGTCGTGCCGCGCAGGACCTCAATGAGCCTGCCGAGCACGGCCATCCCCGCGCTGCAATACGAGTACCCGGCGCCGGGCGCGCGCTCCTGCGGCAGCCGCGGCACCTCGTCCTCGACCAGCCGTCGCAGCGCGTCGTCGTCCTCAGTGGTCGCCGCCCACAGGTCGCCCTCGAACCCGCCGGTGTGCGTGAGCAGGTGCGTGATGGTGATCGCTTCGCTCGCAACGGGATCGGCGGTGCGGAACTGCGGGAGATGCGCCCGGACCGGGTCGTCGAGCGCGATGCGGCCCTCGTCGACGAGCTGCATGATGAGCGTCGCGGTCCAGACCTTCGTGACCGACTGGATCTGGAAGACCGCGTCCGGCGTCACCGCGATCCCGGTGCGGCGGTTGACGACCCCGGTCACGGCCTCGGCGGTCTCGTCGCCGATCGCGACGGCCACCGCGGCGCCGGGCACGTCGTGCTCGCGGGCGAGGCGGTCCAGGTCGTCCTGGAGTTGTGCGCGGACTTCAGCGATCGAGAGCAACGGCTCCTCCTGCGTGCCTGGTGACGGCGCGGCCCGCGCCGATGAGGATCAGGACCGCGACGGCGGCGAACACCGTGTTCCCGACCAGGTCCAGTGTCGCCGATCCGGGCGTCTCGGGCTGGACCGGGAACGCGGTCCACGCGTAGGTCAGGGTCGCCCCGGCGGCGAGGGCGAAGACGTGCACCGGTCTCCAGTCGTCCATCCTGGACCACCGCAGCACCAGGACCGTCCCGGCGACGGCGACGACGCACCACACCGCCACGTTCACCCACTCGTACCAGTCGGCCGTCACCAGGTTCGCCGGCCCCCAGAACGCGCTGGTGCCGATGAGCGAGGCGGCCCCGACGGCCCACGGCGACGGTGCGGGTCCCGGCAGCGGCGGGCGCGGGTCGCGGCCGACCCGGAACGCCAGCACGATGAGCGCCGCGATGACGACCCCGATCGAGGCGAACTGGAGCGGCGAGGCCATGAAGTCCTCCTCCGCGAGCGTCCCCCAGAACACCAGGTTGACGCCGCCCAGGTAGACCAGCGCAGTCACCACCAATCCGGGGACGCCCAGCCACGGCTCCGTGCGCCGGTCGGGTACGAACGCCTCCACGACCGCGATCGGCACGCAGATGCTCCAGACCGTGTGGAGCGCCAGGATCGTCACCGTCAGCCCCACGTTCATGCCGATCGCCGGGAGGAACGACTCCCCGTGCAGCAGATCGTGTCCCGCGTACGCGTCGTTCCACAGGAGCTGGTCGACCGGGCCCTCCTCGATGAGCGCGTACGCCGCCGCGAGGAGCACCATCGCGGGCCACCCCCGCCCGGCCCGCCGCGCGGTCTCGCGGATGAGCAGCGCCCCGCCGCCGTACAGCGGCGCGAGCAGCAGCGCGAGGCCGAACTCCGAGATCGCCAGGTTCCCGAGCAGCAGCTCCCCGACGAACGGCGCCAGCACGAACAGCCCCAGCGCGGGCGCGATGCGCCGCCGCAGGCGAGGTTTCGACACGGTTCCTCCCATAGCCGCCGCATCGTATCCCGGCCCGGCTCCGGCGACCCGCTTCAATCCCCGGGCCTGCGCCGCAGCAGCGGGGGATTGAGCAGGGCCGCGTCTCCGCGGCGGTACAGCCGCGCCGGGCGGCCCGCGCCGCCCTCGGTGGAACCGCCTGTGGGGGAGACGAACCCGGGGGTGGAGGTGGCCTTGCGGTGGAAGTTCCGCGGGTCGATGGCCTCGCCCCAGACCGCCTCGTAGACCTGCCGCAGCGCCGCGATCGTGAACTCCGGCGGGCAGAACGCCGCCGCGAGCGGCGTGTACTCCAGTTTGGAGCGGGCCCGCTCGATGCCGTCCGCGAGGATCCGGTCGTGGTCGAACGCGAGCCCCAGTTCCCCGACCGGCCGCCACTCCGCCTCCGCCGCATCGGTGCCCGCCGTCGGCACGGGCAGGTCCGGCAGCAGCGCCAGGTACGCCACCGTCACCACCCGCCCCCGCGGATCGCGGTCGGGCGCACCGTAGCTCGCAAGCTGCTCCAGGTGCCCGCCCGCGTCCGCGAGGCCCGTCTCCTCCGCCAGCTCCCGCCGCGCCGCCGACCCCAGGTCCTCGTCTTCGAGCACGAACCCGCCCGGCAGCGCCCACTTCCCCTGATACGGCTCGATCCCGCGCCGCACCAGCAGCACGTGCAGGCCGCCCTCCCTCACCGTGAGCACCACCAGATCGACCGTGACCGCGAACACCGGATAACTCATTCTCACCACCTTGACGATAACCTAGCACGAGGATTATCGTCATGATGACGAGAAAAGGAGGCCCACCCCATGGCCGATGTCACCAACCGCCTGTTCCTGCGCCACCTGCGCGGCACCCCCACCGTCTGGGTCCGCTTCCAGAAGCGCGGCCGCGCGGTCAAGGAGGGGACCGGCCAGTCGTTCTGGTACCGGCCCCTCACCGCCGTCCTCTCCGAAGTCCCCGTGGACGACCGCGAACTGCCCCTGATGTTCCACGCCCGCACCGCCGACTTCGCCGACGTCACCGTCCAGGCCACCGTCACCTACCGCATCGCCGACCCCGCGCTGGCCGCCGCCCGCCTCGACTTCTCCGTCGACCCCTACGGCGGCCAGGCGCGCGCCCGCCCCCTCGACCAGGTCGCAACCCTCCTCACCGAGCTCGCCCAGCAGCCCGCCCTCGACCTGCTCGCCCGGGTCCCGCTGGCCGACGCGCTCACCGTCGCCATCACCGAGGTCCGCGAGGCCGTCGCCGCCGCGCTCTCCGACGACGCGCGCCTGGGGGACGTCGGCGTCGCGGTCGTCAGCGCCCGCGTCGTGGCGATCCGGCCCGAGCCGGAGATGGAGCGCTCGCTCCAGACCCCCACCCGCGAAGCGGTGCAGCAGGACGCGGACAAGGCCACGTACGCCCGCCGCGCGCAGGCCGTCGAGCAGGAGCGGGCCATCGCCGAGAACGAGCTCCAGAACAAGATCGAGCTGGCCCGCCGCGAGCAGCAGCTCGTGGAGCAGAAGGGCGCCAACGACCGGCGCCGCGCCGAACTCACCGCCGCCGCTGAGCTCGCCTCGGCCCAAGGCGAAGCGGAGAAGGCCCGCACCCTCGCCGCGGCCCAGGCCGACCGGGTCCGCGAGGTCGGCGCCGCCGAAGCCGACGCCGAGGCCGCCCGCATGGCGATCTACCGCGACCTGCCCACCGGCGTCCTCCACGCCCTCGCGATGCGCGACCTCGCCGGGCAGCTCCCTGCGATCGGCCAGCTCACCGTCACCCCTGACCTGCTCACCGGCGCCATCGCCCGGCTCGCGGACGGCCGGCAGTGAGCGCCACGCTCGCACCGCGCGTGGTCGTCGTCAGCCGCCGCAGCGAACTCGACGAGCTCCTGGCCCGCCACGGCACCCGCGCCGCCGCCGACCACTTCCTGCGCCAGCGCGGCCGCGACCTCCAGGAGGCCACCGCCCGCCACGAGGCCCTGCACGCCGCGCTCACCACAGTGGACGCGGCGGTCCCGGCCGACTGGCGGCGCGGCCGCGTCGACCGCGACGACCTGCCGCGGTTCCTGTTCGCGCCCGAGGACATCGTGGTCGCGGTCGGCCAGGACGGCCTCGTCGCGAACGTCGCGAAGTACCTGTCCGGCCAGCCCGTGATCGGCGTCGACCCCGAGCCGGGACGCAACCGCGGCGTCCTCGTCCAGTTCCGGTCCGCGTCGGTCGCCAAGGCGCTCCAGGCGGTCGCCGCCGGGACGGCGGCGTCCCGCAGGCTCACGATGGTCGCCGCCCGGCTCGACGACGGCCAGCAGCTCGCGGGCCTCAACGAGGTCTATGCCGGGCACGCCGCCCACCAGTCCGCGCGCTACCGCCTCGTGGACGCGGCCGGGCGCGGCGAGCGCCAGTCCTCCTCGGGCGTGCTCGTCGGGACCGGCACCGGCGCCACCGGCTGGACCGCTTCCGTTGCGGCCGACCGGGACCTGCGCGAAGTCCTGCCCGGCCCGGAGGCGCCGTCCCTGTCCTGGTTCGTGCGGGAGGCGTGGCCCTCGCCCGCCACCGGCACCGCGCTCACCGCGGGCGTCCTGGGCACGGGGGAGGAGCTGCGGCTCGTGTGCGAGAGCGAGCGGCTCGTGGTCTTCGCCGACGGCGTCGAGTCCGACCACCTCACCGTGGCCTGGGGCCAGCAGATCACCATCGGCCTCGCCGACCGCCGCCTGCACCTGGTCGTGCCCGGATAGCGACGGGACCGTCGCATCAGGTTACGGCCCAGTGGATTCGGACGCTACCGTATGCCGATGAACCGATTCGAAGGCAAAGTCGCCGTCATCACCGGTGGAGCGAAGGGGATCGGGGCGGCCTGCGCGGCGCGCCTCGCGGCCGAAGGCGCGGCGGTCTACGTCACCGACGTGGACGAGGAGGCGGGGGAGCGGATCGCCCGCGAGACGAGCGGGGTCCGCTTCCACCGCGCCGACGCCTCCAGCGGCGCCGACTGGACCGCGTTGCACGACAAGGTGATCAGCGCCCACGGCCGCCTCGACGTGCTCGTCTCGAACGCCTTCGCGAGCGTCAACGGCGCGCCCCACGAGCTGTCCGAGCCGGACTGGGACCGCACGCACGACGTCACCCTCAAGGCCGCCTACCTCGGCGTCAAAGCCTGCATCGGGCCGCTGCGCGAGGCCCGCGGCGCGGTCGTGGCAGTCTCCTCGGTCCACGCGCACCGGTCGCTCAAGGGCTACACCGCCTACGCCGCGGCCAAAGGCGGGCTCAACGCCCTCGTCAGGCAGCTCGCCGTCGAGTACGCCCCGCACGTCAGGTGCAACTCGGTCTCGCCCGGCCCGATCCGCACCACCCACTGGGCCGACACCTCCGAGGAGGACATCGTCCGGGCCGGCGACGCGACGCTCGTCGGCCGGGTCGGCCGCGCCGACGAGGTCGCCACCGCCGTCGCCTACCTCGCCTCCGACGAGGCCGGCTACATCACCGGCGTCGACCTGCCCGTCGACGGCGGCTGGCTCACCCTCAAGCACGCGCTCTGACCCGGCGGACGGGACCGCCGTCCAAGGCGGTCCCGTTCCGGTCCGCGCGTTGACATCGATCATTTAGTTAGTTAACCTGACTATTTATGACGGCCCTTCATGTCCGTCGCTGATCGAGAGGACCTTGATGAAGATCGCCGTGGTCGGTGGCGGATCCACCTACACCCCCGAGCTCGCCGAAGGCTTCGGCGCCAACGCCGTCGCGCTCGGCATCGACGAAGTGGCGCTGGTGGACCCGGCCGCGAAGAAGCTGGAGGTCATCGGCCCGCTGGTGCGGCGCATCATGCGCCGGCACGGGTCCGACGCGAAGGTCGAGTGGACGACCGACCTCGACCGCGGCGTCGAGGGCGCCGCGATCGTGCTGCTCCAGCTGCGCGTCGGCGGTCAGCGGGCCCGGATCGAGGACGAGGCGTTCCCGCTCGAATGCGGCTGCGTCGGCCAGGAGACCACCGGCGCGGGCGGCCTCGCGAAGGCCCTGCGCACCATCCCCGTCGCACTCGGGATCGCCGACCGCGTCCGCGAACTCGCCGCCCCCGGCGCGTGGATCGTCGACTTCACCAACCCCGTCGGCATGGTCACCCGCGCGCTCCTCGACGCGGGCCACCGCGCGATCGGCCTGTGCAACGTCGCGATCGGCTTCCAGCGCCGCTTCGCCGGGCTCCTCGGCCGCGCCCCCGAGGACGTCGTCCTCGACCACGTCGGCCTCAACCACCTCACCTGGGAGACCGGCGTCCGCGTCGACGGCCGCGACGTCCTCCCCGGCCTCCTCGACGAGCACCGAGACGAGATCGCCGACGAAGTGGACCTCCCGGCCGCGGTCTTCGCCGACGGTCGCGTGCCCTCCTACTACCTGCACTACTTCTACGCCCACGACACGGAAGTGGAGCGGCTCCGCACCGCCCCCTCGCGCGGGCGGGAGGTCGCCCGCATCGAGGCCGAACTCTGGAAGATCTACGAGGACGACACCCTCGACCGCAAGCCCGACCTGCTCTCGCAGCGCGGCGGCGCCTACTACTCCGAGGCCGCCGTGGCGCTCATGCGCTCGCTGCTCACCCGGGACGGCGGCGTCCACGCGGTGAACGTCCGCAACCGCGGATTCCTGCCGTACCTGCCCGACGAGGCCGTCATCGAGGTCTCGGCCCGCGTCGGCGCCGACATCACGCCCGTCGACGCGGCCCCGCTCGGGCCGCGCCAGCGCGGCCTCGTCGCGGCCGTCGCCGCCTATGAGGAACTGGGCGTCCAGGCCGCGGTCCGCGGCGGCGAGCGCCGCGTCTACGAAGCGCTGCTCGCGCACCCCCTCGTCGGCCAGCACGACCTCGCGGAGGGCCTGACGGCCCGCCTCATCGCCACCGGGCGGGACCACCTCCCTTGGGCCTGAACGCGGACCGCGCCTTCATCGCGGTGGACGGCGGGAACTCCAAGACCGACGCGGTCGCCGCGACCGCAGACGGCCGCGTCCACGCCTACGTGCGCACCGGCACCTCCTCGCCGCACCGGCTCGGCTACCGGGAGGCGGTCGACCTGCTGGGCAAGCTCATCGACACCGTCCGCGCCGAAGCCCGGTGGGGGAGTGAAGTACCACTCGCGCGGGTCGACGCCCTCCTTGCGGGAGTGGACCTCCCGGTAGAGGTCGAGCGGCTGAACGCCGACGCCCGCTCGCGCGGCTGGGCCGACGAGGTGGTGCTCGACAACGACGTGTTCGCGCTCCTGCGGGCCGGGACGAGCGACCGGAACGCCGTCGCCGTCATCTGCGGCGCGGGCATGAACAGCGTGGGGCGCAACGCGTCCGACGAGTGGTCGCGGTTCCCGGCGCTCGGGCCGACCACGGGCGACTGGGGCGGCGGCGAGGACCTCGGCGACGCCGTGCTCTTCCACGCCGCCCGCGCCGAGGACGGCCGCGGCCCCGCCACGGCCCTGTGCGCGGCCGTGCGCGCGCACTTCGGGACCGGCACCGCCGAGGACGCCGCGATCGGCCTGCACTTCGGCCGCTTCCCCCGGGACATGGTCCACGGGCTCGTACCGCGCCTGTTCGCGGCCGCCGACGCCGGGGACGCCGTCGCAGAGTCCGTCGTGGAGCGCCAGGCGGCCGAGATCATCGCGATGGTCCGCGTCGGGGCCCGCAGGCTCGGACTCGGCAAGGGGCCGTTCACGATCGTGGGCGGCGGCGGGGTCCTCGCGGCCGCGCCCGCAGCCCTGCACCGGCACTTGGCGCCGATCCTGGAGGCGGAGTTCCCGCTCGCGTCCTACACCGGCCTCGACCGCCCGCCGGTGCTCGGCGCCGCGTGGACCGCGCTCGACGCGCTCACCGGCGCGACCGACACCGCGGCCCACCGCAGCCTCGCCGCCGGCATCGCCGCGATGGAGCCCGTCCGCGTCGCCTACTGAGCCTCCGGGAGGGCCGCGTCGAGCACGCGGCCCTTCAGGTCGGCGTACGCCAGGTCCAGGACCCCGATCGCGACGGCGTCGCCGTACACCGCCGACGGCAGGATCCGCTCGGCCAGCGAGGCGTTCGCGCGCCGCACCGACTCCACGAAGGTCTCGCCGCCCGCCCGCGCGATCTCGCCGCCGAGGACCAGGCTCGGCGGGTCGAACAGGCACGTGAGCAGGTGCAGCGCCCCGGCGACCCGCTTGGCGTAGGCGTCCATGAACGCCTGGGCGCCCGCCTTGACGGCCGCGGTCATGACCGAGGCGGCGTCGGCGCCCGCGACGCCGTGCTCGCGGCCCAGGGCGAGGACGGCGGGGGCGCCGATCCAGTCCTGGTAGGTCGGGTCGTCGGGGCCGGTCCGGTCGGGGAAGACGGGCACGTACCCGAGTTCGCCCGCGGCGCCTCGGGCGCCGACGACGAGGCCGTGCGCCAGGTCGATCCCGGTGCCGATGCCCTCGCGGCCCAGCCACAGCAGGACCAGGCCGCCGGAGACGGCCGGGTTGCGGCGCTCGGCGACGGTGGCGGCGTTGACGTCGTTGTGGATCGTCACCGGGCAGTCCATGAACGACTCCAGGGACGCGCCGAGCCGCACGTCGGGGGCGCCGGGGAGGTCGGCGTACCCGATGGTGTCGGTGACGGCGTCGTAGGCGCCGGGGACGGCGAGGTGGACGACGGCGACGCGGTCCAGGGCGATCCCCGCGTCGTCGGCAGTGCGGCGCAGCATGCGCTGGACCGCGGTGTCGACGGGGACCTCGTTGAAGTCGAAGGTGCGGGTCGACGAGGCCCGTTCGCGCCCTTTGAGGTCGCGGATCGCGACGGTGACGCCGTCGGGCTCGTGGAGGGTCGCGGCCGCGGCGAACGCGTGGTCGGCGTTCACGGAGTACACCTCGGCCCGGGGTCCGACCTGCCTGGCGGTGGTGCGTCCCTGGGTGACCGCGAGCCCGGACTCGGCCAGCCGCAGCATCACCTGCGAGGCCGTGGGCTTGGCCAGGCCGGTGAGCTTGCGCAGCTCCACGCGGGTGAGCGTGTCGTTCTCGAGCAGGTGGTAGAGCGCGGCGCGCTCGTTGATGGTGCGCAGCAGGTGGGAGGAGCCGGAGGGGACGGGCGGGTCCGTGTTCGTTCGCATGGGCGTCCTTCGTCGCTGATGGCCGGCCGCGGGAAGTTCTGTTCGCGTCGATGTTGACCCCGGGGCCCGCTGAGTATACTATCGGCGCTTATAAGTTAGTAACCTTATCTAACTATTAAGCTCGATGCACCCCCGAGACTCCTCACCGTCACCCCGAGCAAGGGACACCGCCATGACGCACCGCCCCGGCCGCCCGAGCCGCCGCACCGTCCTCCAGACCTCCGCCGCCCTCGGCGCGGCCGCCGCCCTCGCCGCCTGCACCGGGACCGGCGGCGGCGACGCCCGCGCGACCACCCTCTACACCGCCGGGCTCCAGGACGGCGCCCCCGCCAACTTCAACCCCCTCGGCTGGACCGCCTCCTGGCCCGTCGGCAACTACGCCGTCCACCTCTACGAGACGCTCTTCAACTTCAACCTCCTCACCGGCGAGTCCGAACCGCTCCTCGCCTCCGGCATCGCCTGGGACGGCGACACCGGCGCCGTGACCCTCCACGAGGGCACGACCTGGCACGACGGCAAGCCGCTCACCAGCGCCGACGTGATCGCCACCTTCGGCCTCGCCGACCGCAACGAGGGCATCGCCTACGGCGACATCTGGTCCTACGTGGACGCCATCGAGGCGCCCGACGACCGCACCGTCGTGTTCACCCTCAACGCCGAACGCCCCCAGCGCCTCCGGCTCATGGACCTGCTCTGCTTCACGTACATCCTCCCCGCGCACGTGTGGGCCGAGGTCCCCGACGCCGAGCTCACCGAGCACCCCAACACCGAGCCCGTCGGCTCCGGCCCCTACACCCTCGACTCCTACTCCCACCAGGACGTCACCCTCGCCCTCCACCCCGACTACTGGGGCGCCGAGATCCACGGCAAACCCGTCCCGCAGCAGGTCGTCCACGCGATCTACGAAGGCAACGACGCCGCCAACCTGTCCTTCCAGAACGGCGACATCGACCTCTCCGCGTACTTCCTGCCCCGCGTCAACGAGCTCTGGGAGGAGCGCGGCCTGCCCGTCAAGACCTGGCAGAGCGACGCCCCCTACCACCTGCCCGGCTCCATCCCGATGCTCATCATCAACACCACGACCGGCCCCCTCGCCGACGCCCGCGTCCGCCGCGCGCTCGCCCACGCCATCGACTACGCCAAGATCGCCGAGTCCGCCATGGCAGGGATGAGCGACCCCGCACAGGCCAGCGTCATCCTCCCCGAAGGCGCCGAGAGCGTCCACTTCAACGCCGAGGCCGCCGCCGCGGGCTGGTCCTACGACCCCGACGAGGCCGCCCGCATCCTCGAACAGGAGGTCGGCGCGGCCAAAGGAGACGACGGAATCTACGTCCTCCCCGACGGGACCCGCCTCGGCCCGTTCAAGGCCGCCACCCCGCAGGGCTGGACCGACTGGAACGCCGCCCTCGACATCGTCGCCACCACCGCCACCGCCGCCGGGATCGACGTCGCCACCGAGTTCAGCGACTTCACCGAGGTCAACGACAACCTCGGCAACGGCGCCTTCGACATGGTCCTGTGGTACGTCTCCGACGTCGCCCCCTCCAGCCCCTGGTCGCGCATCCGCGACCTCATCGACGACCGCGACGTCCCGCCCGTCGGCGAGATGGCCTTCTGGAACTTCGGGCGCTTCCACCACGACGCCGTCCCCGCGCTCCTCGACGAGGCCGCCACCGCCGCCGACGCCGCGGCCGCCACCGCCGCCTACACCCAGCTCGACGACATCATCCGCGCCGAGGCCCCCGCCATCCCGCTCATGTACCGCCCCTTGGAGTTCTACCAGTTCAGCGAGAAGAACTGGACCGGCTTCCCCACGAAGGACGACCCGTACTGCGCGCCCATGCAGGGCATGACCGGCATTCAGATCCTCTCCAAGATCAAGCCCGCCGAGTCCTAGGACATGACCCTCCTCCGCCACATCCTCGCCAAGCTGGGCTGGTACGCCGCGGCCTTCGCCGCGGCGCTG
This sequence comes from Glycomyces artemisiae, assembly GCF_003002955.1. Lineage (GTDB taxonomy): Bacteria > Actinomycetota > Actinomycetes > Mycobacteriales > Micromonosporaceae > Glycomyces > Glycomyces artemisiae. Next base: position 209,935 of record NZ_PVTJ01000003.1, on the reverse strand, counting down.
GCGCTCAACTTCTTCCTGCCGCGCCTGCTCCCCGGCAACCCCGTCGACACGCTCATCGGCCAGGCCCTGCGCGGCCACGCCTCCTCCGAGACCAAGCAGCGCGTCTACGAGACCTACATCGCCGAGTTCGGGCTCGACCAGAACCTGTGGACGCAGTTCCTCACGTACATCGGGAAGACCGTGCAAGGGGACTTCGGGACCTCGTTCAGCCGCTACCCGGCCGACGTGGCCTCGATGGTCGCCGACGCCCTGCCGTGGACCATCGCACTCCAGCTCCCCGCGGTCCTCCTCGGCTGGCTCATCGGAAACCTCGTCGGCGCCGTCGCCGCCTACCGGCGCGGCGGCTTCGACCGGAGCGTCTACCTCTCCAGCCTGTTCCTCACCGCCGCGCCGTACTACTGCCTCGCGGTCCTGCTGCTCTACGGCCTCGCCGTGGCGCTCCCGCTGTTCCCCGCCGGCGGCGGCTGGTCCTTCGGCCTCAAGCCCGAGTGGACCGGCCTGTTCGCGGTCGACGCGGTCTCGCACTGGTTCCTGCCGTTCCTGTCCCTGCTGCTGGTGTTCATCGGCGGGCAGGCCATCGGCATGCGGTCCATGGCCGTGTACGAAGTGGACGCCGACTACGTGCGGTTCGCCGAGAGCTTCGGCCTCGCCGACCGCAAGATCATCGGCTACATCTTCCGCAACGGGATGCTCCCGCAGGTCACCGGCCTCGCGCTCGCCATCGGCACGCTCGTCGGCGGCGCGCTCCTCACCGAGATCGTGTTCTCCTACCCGGGGATCGGGACGCTCCTGTACGAAGCGATCCTCAACAAGGACTACCCGGTCATCCAGGCCGTGACGCTCCTCGTCCTCGTCGTCGTGCTCGTCGCGAACTTCCTCGTCGACGTCCTCTACGGCCTCATCGACCCGCGCATCCGCGCCGCTGAAAGGGGCGAACGGTGAAGGCGCTCAAGGCACTCCCGCCGCGGTTCCACACCGCCGCCGCGGTCTTCCTGCTCATCGCCGCCGCCGGCCTCATCGGGCCCCTCGCGGCCCCGGCCGGGCCGGGCGACCTCCTCGGCCCCTCCTTCCGGCCGCCCGGCGCCGACTTCCTCCTCGGCACCGACCACCTCGGCCGGTCCGTGGGGATCCAGCTCGTCCACGGCATCCGCACGTCCCTCTACATCGGGCTCCTCGCGGGGATCGCCGGGACCGTCCTCGGCGTCCTCATCGGCACCCTCGCGGGATACCGCGGCGGCCTCGCCGACGAGATCCTCATGGGGCTCACCAACATCATGATCACCGTCCCCGCGATCATCGTGCTCCTGCTGCTCTCGATCAGCCTCGACACCCGCTCGGTCACCGTCATGGGCGCCTGCATCGGCGCGGTCTCCTGGCCCTGGACCGCCCGCGCCGTCCGCTCCCAGATCGCCAGCCTCCGGCAGCGCGAACACGTCGACATCGCGCGCCTCTCCGGCTCGCGCACCTGGCGGATCATCGCCGTCGAGCTCCTGCCGTACATGATGTCCTACATCGTCATGGCCTTCGTCATCCAGCTCTACGGCGCGATCCTCGCCGAAGCGGCCCTGAGCCTCCTCGGCCTCGGCCCCTCCGGCACCGCCTCCCTCGGCGTCATGCTCCACTGGGCCATCGCCTGGGAGTCCATCCGCGGCGGCCAGTGGTGGGTCTTCCTCACCCCCACCGTGTTCATCACCGCGATCACCTTCTCCCTCCTGCTCGTCCAGTCCAGCCTCGACACGGTCTTCAACCCGCGGCTGCGCGCCGGAAAGGCGGCCCGATGACCCTCGCGAGCCTCACCAACCTCACCGCCCACTACGACGCCGGCGAAGGGAGGTTCCACGCCCTCGACGACGTCGGCCTCGACGTCGAGTCGGGCCGGATCCTCGGCGTCGTCGGCGAATCCGGGTGCGGCAAGTCCACGATGGCCTCCGTGCTCTCCCTCAACCCCGCACCGTCCCTGCGCGTCACCTCCGGGACCCTCGCCGTCGGCGGGAAGGACGTCGACCTCACCGACCCCGCCTCCCACCGGCCCCTGCGCGGCGGCACCGTCGCCCTTCTGCCGCAGGGCGCCCTCAACGCCCTCAACCCGACCCGCCGCGTCGGCGCCCTCGCACACGACATCCTCGCCGCGGGGGACCGGCGTATCAAGCGCTCGGAATCGCTGCGGCGCACCGCCGCCCGCCTCGAAGCCCTCGAACTCCCGCCGCGCGTCCTGCGCGCCTACCCGCACCAGCTCTCCGGCGGGATGCGCCAGCGGGTCGTGACCGCGCTGGCGACGCTGCGGAACCCGCGGCTGCTCGTCGCCGACGAGCCGTCGTCGGCGCTCGACGTGTCCTCGCAGCGGCTCCTGGTGGACCTGTTGCGGCGCCTGGTATCCGACGGCCTCGTGGAGGGCATCGTGTTCATCACCCACGACGTGGCGCTCCTGTCGGAGCTGGCCGACCGGATCGCCGTCATGTACGCGGGCCGCGTCGTGGAGGAGGCCCCCGCGCGGGACCTCGTCGCGTCGCCGCGCCACCCGTACTCGCAGGCGCTGCTCGCGTCGGTCCTGGTGCCCGAGCCGGGGACGCGGGGCCGGCGCCTCGCGGGGATCCCCGGTTCGCCGCCGGACCTGCGGGCCCCGATCGCGGGCTGCCTGTTCGCGCCCCGCTGCGAGCACGCCATGGACAAGTGCACCGCCGAGCGTCCGCCGCGGCTCGTGACCGGGCCGCGCGACGACTCCTGCTGGCGCAGTGCCGAATCGGAGGAGGCGGTCGATGCCGCATGACGAGCTGCTGCGCACCGAGGGCCTGGCGAAGGTCTTCGGGCGCGGCAAGGACGAGGTCCGGGCCGTCGACGGCGTGGACCTGCGCCTCGCCGCGGGCGAGGTCACGGCCCTGGTGGGCCAGAGCGGCTCGGGGAAGAGCACGCTCGGGCGGCTGCTGCTGCGCCTGATGGACCCGAGCGCGGGCCGGGTCGTCTTCGACGGCCGGGACGTGACGGCGGTGCGCGGCGCGGGGCGCCGCGACTACTGGCGCGAGGTCCAGGCGGTGTTCCAGGACCCGTTCGCGGCGTTCCACCAGTACCGGCGGGTGGAGGCGACGCTCGCGACCGCGTTGCAGCTCTTGCCCTCCGGGACCGACGGCCGGTCGCTCATGGAGGCGTCGCTCGCCTCGGTGGGCCTGGACGCGGCCGAGACGCTCGCGAAGCGCCCGCACGAGCTGTCGGGCGGCCAGCGCCAGCGGGTCATGCTGGCGCGGGCGCTCATGCTGCGCCCGCGGCTGCTCATCGCCGACGAGGCCACGTCCATGCTGGACGCGTCGGTCCGCGTCACGGTCCTCAACCTCCTCGCGGACCTGCGCGACGAGCGGGGGATGACGGTGCTGTTCGTGACGCACGACCTGGGGCAGGCGTACTACCTGGCGGACCGGATCGCGGTGATGCACCGCGGCCGTATCGTGGAGGCGGGCCCGGCCGAGCGGATCGTGGCGGAGCCCGAGCACCCGTACACGCGGTCGCTGCTGGCGGACGTTCCGAAGCTGCACCGGGGCGCTTAGCGCGCGGGGCCGCGAAACCGACAATATTGGTCGAAGTCAATCTATTGACTCGAAATCGCGGTCCCCGTAAGCTCATCAATAGATAGTAATACTGCCTAACTATTGAGGAGGAGTCCATGGCGCTCCCACCCCGCCGCAAGCGGCTGCTCGGCCTGCTCGCGGCCCTCGCCGCCGTCGCGGTCATCACCCCGCTCGGCATCGGCGCGGCCTCCGGTGACGACCACGACGACCCGGCCACGGACCCCGGCACCGAGGCCGTCGCCGGCCCTGCCGCCGAGCACGGGCAGCTGTCCGTGTGCGGCACGACCCTGTGCGACGCGGCCGGGAACCCGGTCCAGCTGCGCGGCATGAGCACCCACGGCCTCCAGTGGTACTCGCAGTGCCTCAACGACGCGTCCCTGGACGCCCTCGCCTACGACTGGGAGGCCGACATCGTGCGCCTCTCCATGTACATCCAGGAGGACGGGTACGAGACCGACCCCGCGGGCTTCACCGCCCGCATGCACGAGCTGATCGACGAGGTCACCGCCCGCGGGCAGTACGTCATCGTCGACTGGCACATGCTCGACCCCGGCGACCCGAACTACAACCTGGAGCGCGCCGAGACGTTCTTCGCCGAGATCGCGCGCGAGCACGGCGACCAGGACAACCTCTTCTACGAGGTCGCCAACGAGCCCAACGGGGTCGCGTGGTCGGCGATCAAGTCCTACCACGAGTCGATCATCCCGGTGATCCGCCAGTACGACGACGACGCCGTGATCATCCTCGGCACCCCCGACTGGTCCTCGCTAGGCCTGTCCGGCGACGGCGGCCCGCAGGACGTCATCGACGACCAGGTGGACGCCGAGAACGTCATGTACACGTTCCACTTCTACGCGGCCTCGCACGACGACTACTACCTCGACGGGCTCGCCGGCGCGGCCGACGAGATCCCGGTGTTCGTCACCGAGTTCGGCACTCAGGAGTACACCGGCGACGGCCCGAACGACTTCGCGATGACCCAGCGGTACCTGGACCTCATGGCGGACAAGGGGATCAGCTGGGTCAACTGGAACTACTCCGACGACGAGCGCTCCGGCGCCGCGTTCGAGCCCGGCACCTGCCCCGGCGGGCCCTTCACCGGGGACTCCGGGAACCTCAAGGAGGCGGGCGCCTGGATCCGGGACCGGATCAGGGAGGGCTGACCGCAGGCCCGGTCCGCCGGGGGAGTCGAGGCCGACCGCTACCTCCGCCACTACGACCACCTGCTGCGGATCGACCCGATCACCACGGCCACCGCACGGGCCGACGCGACGTTCCGCGTCACGTCCTGAAAACCCGTTGACAGGACCCGGCCGCGGTTCCTACCGTGGTCGGGTCCGCACCAGGGCGGACGTCGACCGGGCTTCAGGCCCTAGAGGGACGTGTCCATGACCCGCATCGAGCCGAGCGCGCCTCGCTGCTCCGCTTAGCCACCGAGGCCGCTCGGCCTGCTCTTGCTGTCTTCTCAGTTCTTCCCAGCAAGGAGCTCCGGGTGTCCAACACCGCCAATACCCTCAAGATCCACACCTTCACCTGCGCTTGGTGCGGCCTGACCGCCACCAAGACCGCGAGCGACGGCTCGCTGCGCAACCACTGCCCGTCCTGCCTGCACTCGCAGCACGTCTCCGACCACGTCGAAGGCGGCCCGAGCGAGTGCGATGGTCGGATGAGCCCGATCGCCATCGCGGTGCTCCGCACCGGCGACTGGATGCTCATCCACCGGTGCGTGCGCTGCGACGAGCTCACCTCGAACCCGGTGTGCGCCGACGACAACCAGCTCATCCTCATGCGCATGGCGGTCCGCCCGCTCGCGCAGCCGCCGTTCCCGCTCGAAGCGCTCGGCAGTCTGTAGGGGAGTGAGCGACCATGCCTCGACGAACCCGACCGCGCGGGCACGACGACCGCCGGAGCCAGCGCCGCAAGGACGTCCTGCACGAGGCCAGCGGCCACCGTGCGAACGACTTCCGCTGCGCGGGCTGCCGACTCGACGTCTCACTGCACGCGCCGGGGACCGCGCACCGCAACCACTGCCCGCAGTGCCTCGCCAGCCTCCACGTGGACCGCCGCATCCCCGGCGACCGCGCCTCGGAGTGCCGGGGCCGCATGGAGGCGGTCGCGGTCTTCACGCGCCCTGACGGCGAGTGGATGATCGTGCACCAGTGCCTCTCGTGCGGGGAGCTGAGCTCGAACCGCATCGCGGGCGACGACAACGCATTGGCCTTGGTGCGCTTGGCACTGCGGCCGCTGCACGACACCGACAGGGCCAGCCGGACCCTGATCAACCTCTAGCAGTCGGGGCGCCGGCTCCGGTCGGCGCCCCGCTACTCGTAGCCGAGTTCCCGCATGGCCGCGGCGTTGTCGGGCTGCGCCCAGAACAGGTCGTGCAGGTCCTGCGGAAGCTCGCTCTCGTGCGTTCCCGTTGCGCCGGAACGGAAGAACGCCGGGTCGTGCGCCTGGAGCTCCGCGAACGACGGGATCTCAGCGCCTGCGGCCGGCACCAGCTCGGGGGCGGCCGCGCCGACCGCCTTGCGCACCACCGCAACGGGGTCGGCGATCAGCTCCTCGAAGCGAACCCAGACCGGCGCCGGGGCCGTCGAGCGCCGCCAGGACAGCACGTTCTGCCCCCAGCCGCCCGTGCCGCCGCTCGTGCGCGTGATGATCGCCCGGGCCTCAGTCTCGAAGTCCCCGCCGTCCTTCGTGTTCAGCCGCGCCCACGAGACCGTGCTGTCGCGGCCGTCGCGCACCAGGCAGATCGCGCGGTCCTCCGCAGCGATCACCTCATCGGTGCGCCGGCGGTGCGTCTTGACGATGTGGACCTCCGGCGAGGCGCGCATCTCCTCGAACGAGGCGGGGCGCTCCCGCGCGTCCATCAGCTCGGGGCCGATCTGCGCGGCCACGCCGTCCACGTCGTAGACGACATAGGTCGGCACCCGGTAGATCCGTTGCAGCGCAATGCGGAAGAACGTGTTGCCCGAACGCGGGTACGAGGAGAGCCAGACGATCACCGCCAGACCCTATCCGCCCTCCCCGGGCCGGATGAGGCCGTGGTCGAACGCGAAGACCGCCGCGTGGATGCGGTCGCGCAGCCCCAGTTTCGCGAGGACCCGCTTGACGTGGGTCTTGACGGTGGCCTCGCCGACGAACAGCGCGGCCGCGATCTCGGCGTTCGAGCGGCCGCGGCCGAGCAGGAGCAGCACCTCCGTTTCGCGCTCGGTGAGCCGGTCCAGGCGCCGCCGCACCTCCGGGGCCGGTTCGACCGGCGCGTTGCGCGCGAACTCGGCGAGCAGGCGCCGCGTCACGGACGGCCCGAGCAGCGCTTCGCCCGCCGCGAGCGTGCGCACGCCCGCGATGAGCGTCTCGGGCGGGCTGCGCTTGAGCAGGAACCCGCTCGCCCCCGCGCGCACGGCCGCGAACACGTACTCGTCGAGCTCGAACGTCGTGAGCACCAGCACCTTCGGCGGATCGTCAAGGGCCGCATGGATCTCCCGGGTCGCGGCGATGCCGTCCAGGACGGGCATGCGCACGTCCATGAGCACCACGTCCGGCGTCGAGTGCAGCGCCTGCCGCACGGCCTCGCGGCCGTCGGCGGCCTCGCCGACCACCGCCACGTCCTCCTGGGTCTGGAGCATCATCCGCAGGCCGACGCGCATCAGCTCGTCGTCGTCGGCGATCACCACGCGGATCATGCGGCCTCCTCCGTGAGCGGCAGCCGGGCGCGGTTGCGCCAGCCGCCCGAATCCAGCGGCCCCGACTCCCACTCGCCGCCCAGCGCCGCGACCCGCTCCCGCATCCCCGCCAGGCCGCGGCCCTGCCGAGACGACTGCGGGACGGGGCCGGACCCATTGTCGCGCACCGACACCTGCACCCAGTCCGCGCCGCGCTCGACCTCCACGACCGCGTGCGCGGGCCGGGCGTGGCGGATCACGTTCGTCAGCGACTCCTGGACCACCCGCCGCACCGCCGCCGCGGCCTCGGACCCCAGACCCGCCAGCGCCTCGCCGGGGACGCGCAGCTCCGCGGTCACCTCCGCAGGGAGCGACGCCAGCAGCGCGCGCAGCGACTCCTCCAAACCCTGATCCGCCGCGTCCTCCTCATCGGCCAGCAGCCCCAGGACCCCGTCGAGGTCGCGCATCGCCTCCCGCCCGACCCGCTCGATGCTGCCCAGCACCGCGGTGATCTCCTCCCGGTCCCCGGCCAGCGCGAAACGGGCCGCGCCCGCGTGCGCGACCATCACCGTCACCGCGTGCCCGACCGCGTCGTGCAGCTCCCGCGCCATCCGCGTGCGCTCGGCCGCCCGCGCCTGCCGCACCCGCTCCGCGGCGGCCTCCCGCTCGCGCTCGATCTCGCTGCGCCGCATGGTCTCCTGCGCCTCCCACCGGACCCGCCCGGCCCGGCCGACCACGACGGCGACCGCGTGCGCCAGCAGCGCGGGCACGAACGCGTCCGCCACCGGGACCAGCACCACGAGGACCGCGACCACCGGAACACACGAGGATTCGATCGCGAACCGCAGCGGACGACTCCGCAGCACCAGCGTCAGCGCCATGGCCGTCGCCAGCGACGCGTTCATCACCGGCAGGCCCGCCAGCGCCACCGCCGCGGTGGCCGCCGACGCCGCCCACAGCGCGGTCGCCGGGGCGAAGCGCCGGCCCGCGATGGCCGCGAACCACACGACCGCGGCCGCGCGTTCGAGGAGCGGCCCGTCCGCCACGGACGCCACATGGTCCGACGGGCCGATCGAGATGACCGCCGAGAGGTAGGCCACCGCCAGGTCGATGAGGATCCACAGGGGACCGCGGTCGACCCGCCGGTCGGGGCTCCAGCGTCGCAGGTTCACGCCGTCCACGGTACCGGCGCGCGGCCCCGCCGCCGTCCGCCCGCCGGGCGACCCCGCGTCCCCCTCGGAGGGGACGACATCGCTCCACCGCAGGTGACGCGCACCAGGACCGCCCGCCCATAGCGTCGAAGCCATGAACCACGCAACGTCCCACCGCCCCTGGCGGATCGCCGCCGCCGTCGTCCTCATCGGGCTCGGCCTCGTGCTCGCCCCGTCCCTCGCCGTCCTCGTCTTCCTCGCGGGCGCCACCCTCACCGCCTCAATGCCGCTGCTCACCGCCGCCGCGCTGATCGTGCTCACCGCCGTCGCCTGGACCCTCACCTGGACCGCCGGGCGCCTCGCCTTCCCGGCCCGGCGCCGCCTCGCCGCCGCCGTCCTCGCGCTGGCCCTCACCGCCGCCGCAGGGGCCGCCGCGGCCACGACCCTGTTCCGGCCCTTGGACATCGACCCTCCCGCCGGGACGCCTGCGGGGGAGTACTGGGACCTGCCGACCGGCTCTCGCATCGCCTACGACCACGTGCCCGCCGCGGGCGAGGCCCGCAACCAGACCGTGGTGCGCCTCCACGGCGGCCCGGGCACGCCCGGCGACGGCCCCGACGACCTCGACCGCGCCCTCGCCGCAGCCGGATTCGACGTGTACGTCTACGACCAGGCCGGCTCCGGCCGCTCCGAACGCCTCGACCCCGCCGACTACACCGTCGCCCGCCAGGTCGCCGACCTCGAAGCGATCCGCGGCGAGATCGGCGCCGACCGGCTCGTCCTCATCGGCGGCTCCTGGGGCGGCACCCTCGCCGCCGCCTACGCCGCCGCGCACCCCGACCACGTGGACCGCCTCGTCTTCACCTCGCCCGGCGCGCTGTGGGCCCCTGAATGGGAGGGCCAGGACGAGGGCGACCTGTGGGACCGGCTCACCCCCGAGCAGAACCGCGAGATGACCGAGTTCGAATCCTCCGGCGGCGTGCGCCTCCTGACCTGGTCGCTCCTCATGGAGGACAACCCCGACGCCGCCCGCGCGCTCATCCCCGACGCCGAGATCGACGCGGTCTTCGCGCGCCTGCTGTCGATCGTCGGCTCCGCCACCAGCTGCGAGCCCGGCGGCGCGATCGACATCCCCGACGCCGTCCCCGGCTTCTACGCCAACCAGCTCATCGCCGCCGACCAGCTCCGCACCCCCGACCCGCGCCCCGCCCTCGCCGAACTCGACGCCCCCGCGCTGGTCCTGCGGGGCGAATGCGACTACAAGCGCTGGGAGATCACCCGCGAGTACCGCGACGCCATCCCCGGCGCCGAACTCGTCTACTTCGAAGGCGCGGGCCACTCGATCGAGACCGATCGCCCCGACCTCTACATCGACACCGTCACCGCGTTCCTCACCGGAGCCGAACTCCCGCTCCCGGCCTACACCGGCGACGCCGACCCCGCCGCATGAGGACAGGCGGACCCGGCCGGGAAGCCCGGCCGGGTCCGCCGCTCCCTACTGGACGCCCCAGTCCTCCAGGACGTCGTCGATGGCGCCGTTGAAGTCGGCCACCTCGGCGTACACGCCCGGCTGTCCCGCCACGGCGCACTCGTAGCCCCAGCTGACGATGCCGGCGAGGACGAGTTCGCCGTCCCGGTCGGCCATGAGGGGGCCGCCGGAGTCGCCGTCGCACGAGTCGACGCCGCCGTGCTCCAGGTCGCCCGCGCAGAGCATCGTCTGCGCGTCGACCTCGCCGGGGTAGGCGGCCTGGCAGTCGGCGTCGGTCACGAACGGGACCTCGACCCACTGGGCCGCGGTCGGGTACGTGTCGTCGCCGAGGTTGCCCCAGCCCGCGGTCTCCAGCACGTCGTAGACCTCGGGGTCGGCGGCGAGGTCGATCGGCTCGACGTCGAGCTCCTCTTCGAGCAGCAGTAGCGCCCAGTCGTTCGCGAACTCGACCGGGTCGTTCCAGTCGTGCGCGAGGTGGATCTCCGCCACGTCGGCCTCGTTGAGGCCGGGCGATTCGAGGTCCACGGAACCGGCGAGGACGGTGATGTCCACGGCGTTCTTCTCCTCGACGCAGTGCGCCGCGGTCAGGACCACGTTCGGCGCGATGACCGAGCCGCCGCAGAAGTGCTCTGCGGCGGGCTCGCCCGGCAGCTCGTCGCCGATGCTGACGAGCCACGGGTACTGGCCCTCGGCCGCGGGCCCGCCGCCCACGACCTGCGCCTCGAAGTCCCCTTCGGGCGACTCGACGGCGTTGGCGGCGATGCCGCCCCAGACCAGCGCGACGGCGCCGAGGCCCGCGGCGGCGCCGACGCCCGCCCGGACCAGGTGCTTCCTCTTGAACTCCACGGTGAACCTTTCAGGGTGGATGCGAGGGTCGGGCCGAATAGCCCGCCTCGCAGGAAAATATCCGGATCGTCCCGGGACCCCTCCCGGCCGGATCTACGCGTCGGCGAGAATCGCCCGATGAGCGAACAGGTCCACACCCGCGCCGGCCTCGCCGCCGACCTGCGCCGCATCGGCCTCGCCGACGGCGACGCCGTGATGGCCCACGCGGCGTTCAAGCAGGTCGGCAGCGTCCTCGGCGGCCCCGACACCCTCGTCGACGCGATCCTCGACGCCGTGGGCCCTAATGGAACCCTGCTGTCCTACCAGGACTGGGAGCCCGGCGTCGAGGTGTGGGACGACGACGGGCGCGTGCTCGACGAGTACCGCGACCACATGCCGCCCTACGACCCGGCGACCGCCCGCCCCGCCCGGTACATCGGGCTCCTCGCCGCCACGGTCGGCTCCCGCCGCGGCGTGCGCCGCAGCCGCAACCCCGGCGCGGCCGTCGCCGCGCTCGGCGCCCGCGCCGAGGAGTTCACCGCCGACCACCCGTACGACTACGGCTACGGCGAGGGCTCCCCGTTCGCGCGCCTCGTCGCCGCGGGCGGGAAGGTCCTCATGCTCGGCGCGCCCCTCGACACCATGACGCTGCTGCACCACGCCGAGCACCTCGCCGACCTGCCCGGCAAGCGCCGCATCAGGATCGAGTACCCGCTCGCCACCGCCCACGGCACCGAGTGGCGCACCGTCGAGGAGTACGACACGGGCGACCCGGTCGTGACCGGGCCGCCCGAGGACTACTTCAAGGACATCGTGGAGGACTTCCTCGCCACCGGTCAAGGGACCCGCGGCACCGTCGGCGCCGCCGCGAGCGTCCTGGTGGACGCCGCCGCGATCGTGCCGTTCGCCGTCGCCTGGATGGAGGAGCGGTACGGGGCCTAGAACTCCAGCGGGCCCAGCGACGGCTCCGCGACGAACCGCAGGACCGCCTCCGGGGCGCCGTCGAGTTCGAGGAGCACCGCCTCGTTGCGGCCCTGCCGCAGCACCGGGCCGGGCACGTAGAGGGTCCGCTGCGGGCCGCGGGACCAGTAGCGGCCCAGGCAGAACCCGTTGATCCAGGCGATGCCCTTCCCGAGGGCCGAGGTGTCGAGGAACCGGTCCGCGGCCTCGTCCACGTCGAACTCGGCGTGCGCGAACCGCAGGCCCGGGACGGCCGGGGCCGCCTCGCCCGCGCCCGCCGCCAGAACGAGCAGGTCCGCCTCGCCGATCGCGCGGGTCGTCCAGTCCGACAAGGGCTTCCCGCCGAGGCTCACGCCGCCGACGAGGCCCTTGTCCTCGCCGAGGCGCGGCCCGTAGTTGACGCGGCCCTGGTTCTCCACGAGCAGCCGCAGCGACTCGCGGACCGCCGGGATCGCCAGCGCCCGCTGGTGCAGCTCGCGGGACAGCACCCCCACGGTGACGCCGTCGACCACGACGTGGACGCGGTCGCGCACCTCGCCGACGACGAGGACGCCCGCGTCGGCGGCGAACCGCTTCTCGTGCAGGAGGAACGCCGCGTCATGACGGGCCTGCGCGAACGACGGGACCTCAGTGGACTCAATGGAGTCGAGCGCTTCGGCCGCGGCCAGGACCGGGGCGCCGACGAGGAGCGGGGCCTCGCCGGTCGGCGCGGGCGCGGCCTCGGCCGGAACCTCCTCGGGCAGTTCGGTGTAGCGGCCGATGACCTCGCGGAACGCCCAGTACTTCGCGGTGGGGCGGCCCGCCTCGTCCAGGGGCGCGTGGTAGTCGTAGGAGGTGGTGATGGGCATGTACGTGCCCTTGTCGTTGGCGCCGCTGGTGAGCCCGAAGTTGGTGCCGCCGTGGAACATGTACAGGTTCACCGAGGCGCCGCGGCCCAGGAGCACGTCGAGGTCGGCGGCGGCGTCGGCGGCCTTCGTGGTGTGGTGGTGGGTCCCCCAGGAGTCGAACCAGCCGTCCCAGTACTCCGAGGACATGAGCGGCCCGGTGGGCTGGTGCGCGCGCAGGGTGTCGAGGCGCTCGTCGGAGCGGGACCCGAAGGACGCGGTCATGTGCAGGCCCGGCAGGGACCCGCGCTTGAGCATCCACGGCTCCGGCTGGTCCACCGTGGTCAGCGGGACGGTGATCCCGTTGTCGCGGAACATGCCCGTGAGGGTCTCCAGGTAGGCGGTGTCCTCGCCGTAGGCGCCGTACTCGTTCTCGACCTGCATGAGGATCACGGGCCCGCCCGCGTCGATCTGGAGCGGGGCCACGATCGCGCACACGCGCCGCAGGTACTCCTCGATCGCGGCGAGGAACTTCGGCTCGCCGCGGCGCACGCCGACTTCGGGGTCGGCGAACAGCCAGGCCGGGAGGCCGCCGTTGTCGAACTCGGCGCAGATGTAGGGGCCGGGCCGCACGATCGCGTGCATGCCCTCGGCGGCGACCGCTTCGAGGAAGCGGCGCAGGTCGAGGCGCCCCTCCTCGGTCCAGGAGCCGGGCTCGACGGCGTGGAGGCTCCACGGCACGTACGTCTCGACGGTGTTCAGGCCCATGAGGCGGGCCTTGCGGATGCGGTCGGTCCAGTGGTCGGGGTGGACCCGGAAGTAGTGGACCGCGCCCGAGAGCACGCGGCGGGGCTCGCCGTCGAGCAGGAAGTCGTGCTCGCCGATCGCGAAGCGGCTCATGGGCGGGTCCCTCTCTCGGAGTATTTACAGCCATCGGAAAAAGTACTCGCATCTCCCGGGCCCGCCGTCGGCCGGTCCCGCGCGCGGTGAGGTAGCCCCCTTCCATGGGCCCGCCGGGCCGGGCGCCGTTCGCATAGGATTGGCGCACTACGCGTGGGAAGGGCGGGCATGTCGACGTTTCGAGGGGCGCGGCAGCCGACCATCAAAGAGGTCGCGAGCCGCGCCGGAGTGAGTCCGATGACCGTCTCGCGCACGCTCGCCGGGGGCCGGAACGTGCGGCCCGACGTGCAGGAGCGCGTCATGGAGGCCGTCAAGGAGCTCGGCTACTACCGCAACGAGAACGCCCGGAGCCTGCGCCCGGGGCAGCCGAGCGGGCTCGTCGGCGTCGCCATCACCAACCTCGCGAACCCCTACTACGGCAACTTCGCGCTGGGCGTCGAGGAGGTCGCCGCCGAGCACGGGCGGCGCATCCTCCTGGGGAACACCGGCGAGGACGACGCGCGCGAGCGCCAGCTCGTCTCCGACTTCATCGGCCGCCAAGTCGACGGCCTCATCCTGGTCCCGACCAGCGGCGACGCCGAGCACCTGCGGCCCGAGCGGCTCGGGGACGTGCCGCTGGTGCTCGCCTCCCGGCGCGTGCCCGGCCTCGACGTCGACACGGTCCTCCTCGACGACGTCGGCGGCGCCTACCGCGGCACGCTCTCGCTCCTCGACGCCGGGCACACCCGCATCGGGTTCCTCGGGAACCGCAGCTCGGTGTTCACCGGCGAGCGCCGCTGCCGCGGCTACGAGCGGGCGATGCTGGAGCGCGGCGTGCCGATCGACCCGCGGATCGTCTTCCGCGACCAGCAGGACGTGGCCGCGGCGACCCGCGCCGCGAAGGCCATGTTCGACGCCGCCGACCCGCCCACGGCGGTCTTCAGCGCCAACAACCGGAACACCATCGGCGCGATCCGCGAGATCGGCCGCCGCATCCGCGACGGCGAGCCGCTGCACCCGGCGGTCGTCAGCTTCGACGACTTCGAGCTCTCCGAGCTCATGCCCGTGCCCGTCACGGTGATCGACCACGACGCGCGCCTGCTCGGCCGCGAGGCCGCCACGCTGCTGTTCTCCCGCCTCGACGGCACCGCCGAGGACGGCCCGAGGACCGTGGAACTGCCCGTCTCGATCGAATTCCCCTGATCTCCCCGCGCGTCACACCCGCCACATCCGACCGGGTTGCACATCGCCGCGCTATGTTGGTAACGTTACCAACCGCGGGGCCGTCGTAAAGGCCCCTGACACGAGCTGACGAGGAGGCGGGCGATGGAGCTCTGCATCGACTTCGGCGGTTCCGAGATCAAACTCGGCGCCGTCGACAACGGTGCCCCCGTCCGCACCGCCGTCGTCCCGGTCGGCGACGGGGACCTCGAAGCGGCCGCTGCCGCCGCGAGGGACCTCGTCGAAGGACTCTCCCCGGGAGCGGTCGGCATCGCGGTCCCCGGAGTGGTGGACCGCGCCGCCGGCCGCATGGTCAAAGCCCACGACAAGCACCCGCGGCTCGACGGCCTCGACCTGGTCGCCTGGGCCCGCGACGCGTTCGGGCTCCCCGCGGTGGTCGAGAACGACGCCCGCGCCGCGCTCGTCGGCGAGACCGCCACCGGCTCCGCCGCTGGAGTGCGCGACGCGGTCCTCATGACCCTCGGCACCGGCATCGGCACCGCCGCGATCATGGACGGCGTGCTCCTGCGCGGCGCCCACGACCACGCGGGCATCCTCGGCGGCCACCTCACCGTCGACCTCGACGCCGGGCTCTGCAACTGCGGCAACGTCGGGTGCGCCGAGTCCATCGCCGGGGCCTGGGCCATCCGCCGCGACCTCGCCGCCCGCGGCGACGCCGTGACCGACGTCCGCGAGATGTTCGCCGCCGCCGCAGCGGGCGACGCCGCGGCCGCCGCCGTCCGCGACCGCGCGATCCGGGCCTGGGGCGCCACCGCCGTCTCCCTGTGCCACGCCTACGACCCCGACGTGGTGATCCTGTCCGGCGGGATCATGCGCGCCGGCGAGGCCGTCGCCGCCCCCGTCGCGGCGTACGTCCGCGAGCACCTCTGGACCAGCTCGCACCGCCCGGCCTTCACCGTCCCCGACCGACCCGACCTCTCGGTGCTGCGCGGACTCGCCGTCCTCGCCGCCGGAACCCATTCCTGAAGGAGCGCACGTGCCTACCGCCAGCCCGTCCGAGACCGTCGGACGCTACGACAAGCAGCCGACCGTGCCGCTGCCGGCCGACGCCCGCGTCCTCACCGGCGCGGACGGCTGGGCCGCCGCCGCCGAGGTCGCGACCGCGCGCGCCGCCGGGCGCGCCCCGCTGCTCGCCGTCGACGCGTACCCGGGCGCGGACCTCCCGCTCATCAAGGACGCCATCGCCGCGGCCCTCCCGGACTGGACCGTCGTCGACGTCGAGGACGCCGCCGCCCTCCCCATCGAGGTCATCAACGACCGGATCGCCGACAACCTCACCGACGACCGCGTCTTCGGCGTCCTCTCCCACGCCAACGTGACCGCGTTCTACGACACCGAGCGGCTCGACAAGCTCGCCGTCGAAGCCGACGGCGACGACCGGCCCCTGGTACTCGTCGGCTGGGGCGCCGACCTCGTCGCCCGCCGCACCGGAGCCCCCTACGCGCTCGTCCTCGCCGACATGGCCCGCTGGGAGATCCAGCTGCGCCAGCGCGACGGCGCCACCAACTGGCGCGCCCAGAACCCCGCCGAGGACCGCCTCCGCAAGTACAAGCGCGGCTTCTTCGTCGAATGGCGCGCCGCCGACCGCCACAAGCGCACCATGTTCGACCGCGTCGACTTCGTCCTGGACGCCAACGCCATCGGCGCCGCCCACGCCGACCCCCGCCCCGCCGGGATGGTCACCGGCGACGCGTTCCGCGCCGCCGTCGCGGGCGCCGCGCAGCGGCCCTTCCGCGTCGTCCCCTTCTTCGACCCCGGCGTGTGGGGCGGACAGTGGATGAAGGAGAAGCTCGACCTCGACCCGTCCCAGCCGAACTACGCCTGGTGCTTCGACTGCGTCCCCGAGGAGAACTCGCTCCTCCTCGAAGACGCCGACGGCGCCGTCGTCGAGATCCCGTCCCTCGACCTCGTGTTCACCCAGCCGAAGGCCCTCCTGGGGGAGCGGACCTACGCGCGCTTCGGCGCCGAGTTCCCCATCCGCTTCGACTTCCTCGACACCATGGGCGGCGGCAACCTCTCCCTCCAGGTCCACCCCCTCACCGACTACATCCAGCAGACCTTCGGGATGCACTACACGCAGGACGAGTCGTACTACCTGCTCGACGCGGGCGACGACGCCGTCGTCTACCTCGGCGTCAAGGACGGCGTCGACCGCGACGCGATGCTGGAGGACCTGCGCGCCGCCGAAACGGGCGAGCGCCCGTTCGAGGCCGAGAAGTACGTCAACGCCTTCCCCGCGAAGAAGCACGACCACTTCCTCATCCCCGCGGGCACCATCCACTCCTCCGGCGCGAACTCGATGGTCCTCGAAATCTCCGCGACCCCGTTCATCTTCACCTTCAAGCTCTGGGACTGGGGCCGCGTCGGCCTCGACGGCATCCCCCGCCCCGTCCACCTCGACCACGGCGAGCGCAACCTCGTCTGGGAACGCGACACCGCCTGGACCGAGTCGAACCTCGTCGACCAGGGCGAGCTCATCGCCCGCATCGGCGACACCGTCGAGGAGCGCACCGGCCTCCACGAGCTGGAGTTCATCGAGGTCCGCCGCCACTGGTTCTCCGACGAGGTCCTGCACGACACCGAGGGCACCGTCAACGTCCTCAACCTCGTCGAAGGCGACGAAGTCGAAGTCGCCTCGCCCACCGGGGCGTTCGCGCCCTACACCGTCCACTACGCCGAGACCTTCATCGTCCCGGCCGCCGTGGGCCCCTATCTCATCCGGCGGTCGGCGCGTTCGCGCAGCGACCGGTTCGGAACCGTGAAAGCCTCGGTCCGCGGCACCCGCACCGGCGAGGCGTAGCCCGTCCACCCCTTGAGAACAAAGGAGTTCACCATGAGATCCAAGCGGATCCCCCTCACGATCGCGGCGGCCGCCGCGGCGAGCCTCGTGCTCGCCTCCTGCGGCGGCGGCGCGGACGACGACGGCGCCACCACCGGCACCCTCGACTTCTACACCAACAAGGCCGCGTGGGAGCCCGACTTCGACGAGCTCAACGCCACCAGCGAATCCGGCGCCGACATCACCCTGAACACCACCGGGTACTCCGACGCCGACCAGTACGACGCGTTCATCAAGCAGTCGTTCCGCACCGACAAGAGCCCCGGCCTGTTCACCTGGCAGACCGGCCCCTCGCTCACCGAGCTCGTCGACGAGGGCCTCATCGCCCAGACCACCGACATCTGGACCAAGGCCGTCGACGAGGGTTGGGTCTCCGAGGACCTGCGCGACTCGTACACCTTCGACGGCGAGCAGTACTGCGTGCCCATGAACATCGCCTACTGGGTCATGTACTACAACAAGAACATCTTCGAAGAGCAGGGCCTCGAAGAGCCCACCACCTGGGCCGAACTCGACGCCATCGCCTCGCAGCTCTCGGACGCCGGGATCACCCCGTACTACCAGACCAGCACGCTGTTCACGTTCCAGTGGTTCCAGCAGCTCGTCGCGGGCACCGACCCCGAGCTCTACAACGGACTCGCCACCGGCGAGGTCAAGTACACCGACCCCGAGATCGTCGACATCATGAACACCTGGCTCGACCAGGAGGAGGCCGGCTGGTTCTCCGACGCCGGCTCCACCGTCGACCCGGCCGTCGGCCTCAAGCAGGGCGACTTCGCGATGATCAACTTCGGGTCCTTCTTCAACGGCTCCCTCGACGGCGCCGGCATGGTCTCCGGCGAGGACTACGACATGTTCGTGATCCCCGCGGTCAACGGCGACCTGGAGAAGACCCCCGTCGCCGTCGAGTCCGGCCCGCTCTGCGTCGCCGAGAACTCCTCGCAGAAGACCCTCGGCCTCACCTACTCCGAGTGGTGGATGTCGCCCGACGCGCAGACCGCCTGGAGCGAGGCCCGCGGCGACGTCGCGTTCAACCCGCAGGCCACCGTCGCCGACCCGATGCTCGAAGACCTCGGCACCACCGTCTCCGGCGACGGCTACGAACTCTACGACCGCTACTACGAGGCCACGCCCACGCCGATCCTCACCGTCGCGCTCGAACAGTTCGGCGCCTTCATCGCCAACCCGTCCGACCCGCTCCCGTACCTGGAGGCCATCCAGGCCGAGGCCGACGACTACTGGGCAGACCAGGGATAGCACCTCGATGACGACCGACAAGACCCTCAGCCCGCAGGCCCTGCGCCAGCGCGACCAGTACCGCTGGTCGGCCCTCGGGTTCATCGCCCCGGGCGTGCTCGTGGTGGCGGTGCTCCTGTACCTGCCGCTGCTGTGGACGACCTTCCTCAGCCTCACCGAGTACAACGGCCTGGGCGACCCCGAATGGATCGGCATCGCCAACTACGTCGAGATGTTCGACGACCCGGGATTCATCGGCTCCGTGCTCAACACGCTGCTGTGGGTCGGCGGGACGCTCCTCGTCCCGGTGGGCATCGGGCTGGGGGTCGCCCTGCTCACCTGGAACCTCAAGGGCGGCACCTGGCTGCGCCTGCCGTTCCTCATCCCGTACGCCCTTTCCGGGATCGGCGTCGGCGTCATCTGGTCGTTCATCCTCTCCGGCGGCGGCGCCCTCGACCAGGCGCTGGCCGCCTTCGGGGTCGACGACACGCCGCGCTGGCTCGTCGACGCCCCGCTCAACACGGTCGTGATGATCCTCGCGACCGCGTGGCAGGGCGTCGGCGTGAACGCCCTGCTGTTCACGATCGGCCTCCAGTCGATCCCGCGCGAGCCGCTCGAAGCGGCGCGCATGGACGGCGCGAACGGGATGCGGCTGTTCCGGTCCATCCTGTGGCCGATGCTGCGGCCGCTGACCGCGGTCGTCGTGGGCCTGTCGATCGTGGCGTCGCTGAAGACCTTCGACATCGTGCAGGGCATGACGAAGGGCGGTCCGGGCCGCGACTCCGAGACGCTCGCGCTGACGATGTACAAGGAGACCTTCGTGAACAGCGACTACGGCCTGGGCTCGGCGATCGCCGTGTTCCTCACCGTCGTCACCCTCATCGCGTCCATCCTCTACCTGCGCCAGCAGCTGTCCAGCAAGCACGGGGTCTGAGCAATGTCACGAGTCATCCGCACCGCCGTCCTCGCCGTCCTCGGCCTGTTCTGGCTGCTCCCGGTCTACCTGCTGCTGGTGAACGCCGCGAAGTCCCCGGAGGCGTTCACGACCAAGGAGTCGTGGCTGCCCACGGACTTCTCCCTGTTCGGGAACATCGCCGAGGCCATGCGGCTCTCCGGCCTCGCCGAGAGCGCCGCGAGCACCCTGCTGTACGCGGTGGTCTCGCCCGCGATCGCCGTCCTCGTCGGCGCCGCCGCCGGGTTCGCGATCGTGGCGCTGCGCCTCAAGCACGGGTTCGCGTGGTTCGTCGCGATCTTCGGCGGCACCGTGTTCCCCCTCCAGATGATCCTGCTGCCGCTGTTCGACGCGTACTCGCGGACCGGCCTGTTCGACACCCAGGCGGGCATGATCGCGGTGTACACGGCGATCTCGATCCCGTTCTCGGCGTTCGTGATGCGCAACTTCTTCAGCGGCATCGCACACAACGTGTTCGAGGCGGCCGTCATCGACGGGGCCTCGACCTGGCGGATCTTCGCCCGCGTCTACCTGCCGATGGCGTCGAGCGCCCTCGTGGCGATCTTCATCCTCCAGGCCACGTTCATCTGGAACGACTTCCTGCTGGGCCTCGTGCTCAGCCAGTCGGACACGGTGCGGCCCATCGTGACCAGCCTCGCGGGCATGCAGAGCACGTACGGCGGGGCGCAGATGTCCACGGTGCTCGCGGGCGGCCTGCTCGTCTCGCTGCCCACGGTGGTCCTGTTCCTCTTCACGCAGAAGTTCTTCGCCCGCGGCCTCGCCCTCGGGCAGTACTAGGAGCCTCCATGCGCCACATACCCACAGTGGACGACCTCGCCGCCGACCCGGTGACGCACCACTACGACGACATGATCGCGCCCAGCGGCCTGACGAACCTCCTCGGCACCGTCCGCGTCGACCACGACCTCACCGCGGTCTCGGCCGTCACGTTCCCGCCGGTCTCCCAGGGCCTCACCAGGACCGCCGCCTCCTTCGTGGACGGCCGCCTGGTGGAGTCCTACGGCGCCCCGATCACCCACGAGTGGCGCCCCGACCGGGTCCGCCGCTCCGTGTCCCTCCCGGGCCTGGACCTGACCACCGTCACGGTCTGCGCCCCGGGGGAGACCGGGATCGCGATCGACGTGCGCGCCGCCAACACCGGCGACGCACCGCGCACGGTCGCGGTCACGCTCTCGCTCGCCGCGGGCGCGGCCCGCTCTGCGGAAGCCTGGCTGGACGCCGTCGCCCCCGAGGAGCGCAACCGCGCCGCCGCCGGGCCCTCCCGCCTGGTCTTCCGCAACGGCGCGGGCACCGCCTGGAGCGTCCAGGGCGTCGACGCCGACGCCGAGGTCCGCCTCTCCGGGATCGCCCCCGCCGCAGGCGAACACGAGGTCGGCATCGGCGGCATCGAACGCGGCGGCGAGATCACCGTCCGCCTCGACCTCGCCCCGGGCGAGACCGGCCGCTTCGGGTACGTCCACACCGTCGGCGCCACCGAGACCGAGGCGGCCGAGGCGTTCGCGCGCATCGCCGCCGACGTCCCCGGCGCCGTCGCTGACGCCGAGACCTACTGGGACCACCAGCTCGCCGCCGCCTTCACCCCCGGCAACGACGAGTTCTCCGGCCACCTCCCGGTCCTGGAGACCACCTCCGAGCCGCTGCGGCGCCTCTACTGGTGGGGCGTGCTCGGCACGATCTGGTTCCGCCGCGACTTCAAGGACAACGTCCTCGGCCGCAGCTACGACACCCTCATGCCGAACTACTGGGCCACGACCACGTTCATCTGGGACTACTCCCTCTCCTCGATCACTCACGCGCTCCTCGACCCCGCGGTCATGCGCCGCCAGGTCGAGCACTGGATCGCCTCCGACATCCACACCCATTTCGGGACCTCCTCGCTCACCGGCGGGCCCGTCGGGCGCTGGTACTCCGTCAACGACTACGCGATGACCCGCTTGGTCCACGACTACCTCCGCTTCACCGGCGACACCGCGCTCCTGGACGCCGCACCGGGCGGGCGCACGGTCGCCGAGCACTTCCAGGACTGGGCCCACGCCTGGCAGGGCCTGCGCGGCTCTTCGCCGCTCGCCGACTACGGCGAGATCGACAACCTCCTCGAATGCGTCAGCTCCTACACCCACGAGGTCGCGAGCCTGAACGCCGCCAACGTCTGGAACCTCCGCACCCTCGCCGAGATCCTCACGGCCCGAGGCGATGCGGACGGCGCCGCGGCCCTCCGCGAGGAGGCCGCCGCGCTCGTGAAGGAGGTCGCCGACCTCTACGTCCCCGGCAGCGGCCACTTCGCCGCCCGCCAGCCGGACGGCACCCGCGTGCCGGTCCGCCACGTCTACGACTTCTCCGTCGTCGGCACCACGATCGCCGCAGACCTCGACGACCAGGTCCGCCGCGAGATGGTCGACTTCTTCCAGCGCGAGCTGCGCACCGGGGTCTGGCTCCGGTCACTGTCCCCTTGGGACTCCGACGCGAGCTTCAGTCCCCGCCCGGACCACCAGTGGAACGGCGCCTACCCGGCGTGGCCCGCCGACGCCGCCCGTTCGCTCGTGGCCCTGGGCGAACCGCAGGCCGCCATCGACTGGATCCCCGGGCTCGCGCGCTCCGCGAACCAGGGCCCGCCCGGGCAGGCGCACTTCACCGAAGAGGCGATGCCCGCGGTCAACGGCGGCGCCCGCAAGGCCCCGCCGCAGCTCCCGTACATCATCGACTGGGCCTGCTCCTCGGCCGGATCGTATGTGGCCCTGGTGATCGAGTCGTTCTTCGGCGTCGACCCGGTCGTCGGCTCGACCGGCCTCGACACCTCGCGGGCGTGCATCGCCGACCTCGACCCGGACGCGGTCCTGCGCGGCCTGCGCGTCGGGGACCGGCTCGTGGACGTCCGCGCCGACGGCAGGGTCATCGACGCATGACCTTGCAGCGCATCGCGATCACCCCGGCGATGGTGCGCGGCGCCGTGGAGCTGGAGGAGACCGGCCGCGGCCTCCTCCCGCACCGGCTCCCGCGCTGGGCCCGCCGCCAGATCCCCGACCGGTTCATGGTCCAGACCAGCGCGGAGAGCGCGGGCGTGCGCCTCGCCCTCCGCACCGCCGCCGACGTGATCGAACTCGACGTGCAGGCCCGCCGCATCGCCGACGACGCCGAAGCGCCCATGCCGCCGAGCGTCTACGAGCTCACCGAGCGCGGCGCGGTCGTCGCCACCGCCGCCGTCCCGGTCGGCTCCCGCTTCGTCTTCACCTTCGACCGCCCCTACGGCGAGGTCGCCCCCGGCCCCGACGCCACGGCCCGATTCACAGGACTCGGCACGGGAACCGAACGCGACCTCGAACTCTGGCTCCCGTACTACGACGCCGTGGAGCTCCTCGAACTCCGAGCCGACGCCCCCGTTGCGGCGCAACCGGATTCGGGCGCGCTCCGCTGGGCCCACCACGGCTCCAGCATCAGCCACGGCTACCGCGCCGACACCACCACGGGCACCTGGCCCGCGGTCGCCGCGCTCCGCGCGGGCGTCCACCTCACCAACCTCGCGTTCAGCGGCAACGCGATGCTCGACCCGTTCACCGCCCGGACCCTCCGCGACACCCCGGCCGACCTCATCACCCTGAAGATCGGCATCAACCTCGTCAACGGCGACGTGATGCGCATGCGCGCGTTCCGGCCCGCCGTGGACGGCTTCCTCGACACGATCCGCGAAGGCCACCCCGCGACCCCGATCGTCCTGGTCTCCCCGATCTGGTGCGCGCCGGTGGAGACCGCGGCCGGGCCCACGATCCAGGACCCCGACCGCGCCGAGGAGTGGTCGATCGCCGGAGGCACCGAAGCGGACGTGCTCACCGGCCACCTGTCCCTCCAGGCGATCCGTACCGAACTCGCGGCCATCGTGGACCGGCGTCAGGACGACGACCACCGCCTCCACTACCTCGACGGCCTGTCGCTCTACGGCGAACAGGACGCCGCCGCCACGCCGCTCCCCGACAACCTCCACCCCGGACCCGACGTGCAGCGGCTCATCGGCGAGCGCTTCGCCGACCGCGTGCTCATCGAGTTCACCCCCGAACTGCAAAGGAGCAGTACATGACCAACCGACCGATCACCGTGGCCGCCGCGGTCCTCACCGGACTCGCCGTCGCCGCGGTCCCGACCGCCGCACAGGCCGCGACCGCCTGCGCGGCCACCGCTTCCGCCAGCGTCAACGAGGAGCTCACGGAGCTGTTCGGCACCTACGGCGACACCGCCGGGCGCTGGACCGGCGCCGACTCCGCCTACAGCGTCCCGCTGCCCGACGGCTCGACCGCCTGGCTGTACTCCGACACGTTCATGGGCGAGGTGAACGACGACCTGTCCCGGCCGCTCGACTCGCCGTTCCTGCACAACTCGATCATCGTCGAGGACGGCGGGGACCTCACCACGGTCACCGGCGGCACCGAGGCCGCCCCCGAGTCCCTCGTGAAGGTCCCCGGCGGCGACGAGACGCAGAACTGGTACTGGTTCGGCGACGGCACGGTCGAAGGCGACACGCTCCAGGTGATGCTCCTCGAATTCGTGAAGACCGGCACCGGCGTCTTCGACTTCGCGTTCGCGGGCAACGCCGTCGCCAGCTTCGACACCGCCGACATGAGCCTCACCGCGATCACCGACCTCCCCGAGTCCGACGTCAACTGGGGCTCGGCGATCTACGAGGAGGGCGACTACACCTACGTGTTCGGCGTCGAGGACAACCAGGCGCAGAAGTACGCCCACCTCGCCCGCGTCCCCTCCGGCGACCTGACGACCGCGCCGTGGGAGTACTACGCGGACGGGACCTGGTCCACCGACCCGACCGGTTCCTCCCGCATCCTCGAAGGCGTCTCCAACGAGTTCAGCGTGAGCATGTTCCAGGGCAAGTTCACGCTCGTCACCGGCGACGCGACGCAGCCGCTCAGCGCCGACATCGTCATGTACCGCGCCGACGACCTCGCGGGCCCGTACACCGGCAAGACCGTCCTGTACTCGACCCCCGAGACCGGCGGGAACGTCTTCACCTACAACGCGAAGGCGCACCCGCAGCTCGGCGACCGCGACACCCTGCTGGTCACCTACAACGTGAACAGCTTCGAGGGCGACGACCTCTACGCGGACGCCCACCTGTACCGCCCCCGCTACATCGACGTCGACCTGGTGATCCCGGGCCGGCGGCGATAAGCAGACGGGCCGCCCGGCACACCCCGGGCGGCCCGTCCCCTTCCCGAGCCTGATTCGCGCATTCCGCCGCACCGGCCCCCTGTCCAGAGTAGACAGGAGCGAAAAGGGACGGCCTGCCGCGCGCGAGGCCGCTGGGGTGAGGAGACGGCCATGGCCGACGACGACGGCAGGCTCGCCTGGGCGACCGCGGGCGCGGTGGCGGCCGGCGCGCTGATGATCACCGTGGGCCTGTTCCAGGTCTTCGAGGGCATCGCCGCGGTCGCGCACGACGAGCTCTTCCTCGGCCTCAAGGACTACACGTTCGCGATCGACACGACCGGCTGGGGCTGGATCCACATCGTGCTCGGCGCGCTCGTCGGCCTCGCCGGGATCTTCGTGCTCGCGGGCCGCTCGTGGGCGTACGGCGTGGGCATCGGCCTCGCCGCGGTCTCGGCGCTGAACCAGTTCTTCTTCCTGCCGTACTACCCGCTGTGGGCGCTGCTCATCATCGCGTTCAACGTCTTCGTGATCTGGGCCCTCGCAGTGGTCCTCGCCGAGGTCAACTCCGGGCCCTGATCCTTCGCGGACACCTGGTGCTCCGGCTCCGCACGCTTGACGAGACGTTACGTCTCGAAAAGACGGATGATTTCCTAGACGCTGCGTCTCGGCAACGGTAGTCTGGAATCCATGACCAACGCGACCCGGACCGCGAGCGGCCGCAGGCGCAACGAAGAGGCGCGGCTCGCGATCCTCACCGCCGCTTACGAACTCACGGCCGAAGCGGGGTATCCCGACCTCACGGTCGAGGGGATCGCCGCCCGCGCCGGAGCGGGCAAGCAGACCGTGTACCGGTGGTGGCCGACCAAGGCCGACATCCTGCTGGAAGCCTTGGCGCTCAAAGCGGACCTCAAGGTGTCGACCGCCGACCAGGGCTCGTTCCGGGCCGAGCTGGACACGTTCCTGCGCGACTCCGCGACCCTGCTGGCGTTCCCCGGCGTCGTCCCCGTGCTCCGGTCGCTCATGGCCGAGGCACAGCGCGACGCCGACTTCCGCCGCCGCTTCCAAGACGGCTTCCTGACCAGGCGCCGGGCCGCGCTGGAGACCATCGTCGACCGGGCCGCGGCCCGCGGCGACAAGCCCCCGCACCTGACGCCCGACCTCGCCGCCGACGTGGTGTTCGGGCTCGTCTGGTACCGGGTCCTCGCCACCGAACGCCTCCTCGAAGACGAGGACGTCACCGCGATCCGACGACTGCTGACCGACCGCTCAGGCAAGGAGTAGGACATGACCGCTCGCACCATCGTGCTCACCGGCGCCACCGACGGACTGGGCCGCGCGCTCGCCGCCGAACTCGCCCGCGAGCCCGGGAACACCCTCATCCTCCACGGACGCAACCGGTCCCGGCTCGACGACCTCGCCGCCGAGCTCGCCGACGCCCCCGCGACCATCCGCACCGTCCGGGCCGACCTCGCCGACCTCGCGCAGGTCCACCGCCTCGCCGACGACGTCGAGGGCCTGACCGACCGCGTCTCGGTCCTGGTCAACAACGCCGGAGTCGGCGGCGGCGAACCCGACGGCAACGACCGGCGCCTCAGCGCCGACGGCTACGAACTGCGCTTCGCCGTCAACCACCTCGCCGCCTTCGCGCTGACGCAGCGCCTCCTGCCGCTGCTCGACCGCGGCGCCCCGGCGCGGATCGTCAACGTCGCCTCCATCGGCCAGGCCCCCATCGACTTCGACGACCCGTTCATCGAGCACGACTACTCCGGCATGCGCGCCTACGGCCAGTCGAAACTCGCGATGATCACCACCGGCTTCGCCCTCGCCGAACGCCTCGACCCGCAGCGCGTCACCGTCAACAGCCTGCACCCGGGCACCTACATGCCGACCAAGATGGTCCTCCAGTCGGTCGGCCACAGCATCGACTCCCTGGAGACCGGCCTCCACGCGACCCTGCGCCTCATCGACAGCCCCGACCTCGACGGCGTCACCGGGCAGTTCTTCGACCGCACCAAACCCGCGCGGGCGCACGCCGACGCCTACGACCCGAGCATCAAGCAGCGCCTGTGGGACCTGAGCACCGAGCTCACGGAGAAGCCCCGAGGCTAGGCGTTCTCCTTGCGCCGCACCAGCTCCTCGATCCAGATCGGCGCATATGGGGACGTGCAGTTCGGGGGCGTCGGGTAGTCCTTGAGGACTTCGAGCCGTTCACCGATCGCGATGGCCCGCGCCCGGTGCTCGGCGTGGTCGATGCCGATCTGGGCGAGGCAGTGGTTCATGGCCCACTGCAACCGGTCCGGCGCGTCCTTCATCTCCGCTTCGATCACGTCGAGCAGGCCCGGCAGGTCGAGGCCGTCGGGCCGCTTCGCAACGCGCTCGGTGGTGAGCGCCCAGCCCGCGCTGGCGACGACGGGGTCCGGGTCGTCCAGCCAGGCGAGGCGCAGCTCCTCGGCGTGCGGGCTCTTCTTGACGACGTAGTTGACGAGCCAGTCGTGGACCTTCGGGCCGTTCGCCTCGCGCAGCATCGCGTCGAGCTCGTCGCGGCCGAACGCCTTCGGGCGGCAGACGAGCAGCGCGAGGAGCCGGGCCGCGGTGTCGCCGGTGGCCCACAGGTCCACGGCCAGGTCCTGCTGGGTCTTGAGCCGCTTGGCGACGGCGCGGAGCTTCGTCAGGTTCACGCCGTGGTCGTCGCCGTGCCTGGCGTTGACGGCCCGCGCCTTCGGCTCGTCGAGCGCGGCCAGTTCGGCCATGACCTCGGATGTCGTCGCGTCCATGGCCCGATCCTATGGCGTGAGGACGGCCATGGCCGCGTTGTGGCCGGGGATCCCGCTCACCCCGCCGCCGCGCACCGCGCCCGCCCCGCACAGCAGGACGTTCGCGTGCGCGGTCTCGACGCCCCACCGCCCCTGCTCGGCGCCGGTCCGGTAGGGCCAGGACAGGTCGCGGTGGAAGATGTTGCCGCCCGGGAGCCGCAGGTCCGCTTCGAGGTCGACGGGGGTCTTCGCCTCGATGCACGGCTCGCCGTTCGCGTCTTCGGCGAGGCAGTCGGCGAGCGGCTCGGCCAGGTACGCGTCGAGCTGCGCGACGGTGGCCTCCAGGAGTGCGGCCTTCGCCTCCTGGTTCGCACTGTCGTTGTCGGCGCTGCCGCGGAACAGGCGCGCGGGCGCGTGCAGGCCGAACAGCGTCAGCGTCTGGTACCCCTGCTCCACCAGGTCCGCGCCGAGGATCGACGGGTCCGAGAGCGAATGGCAGTAGATCTCCGAAGGCGGCCGTGTCGGGAGCGACCCGGCCGCGGCCTGCACGTACGCCGCTTCGAGCTCGTCGAACGACTCGGCGACGTGGAACGTGCCCGCGAACGCCTCGCGCGGATCGGTGTCGGCGTCCCGCAGCCGCGGCAGCCGCTTGAGCAGCATGTTCACCTTCAACTGCGCGCCTTCGGCGGGCTCGGGCTCCGGGTCGCCGAGGAGCGCGGCCAACGCCTCGGGGGAGGCGTTGACGAGGACGTGCCGCGCCTCCACGGCTCCGGTGCCTTCGGCGGTCGCGAACGCCA
The DNA here is from genome assembly GCF_003002955.1 of Glycomyces artemisiae. Taxonomy (GTDB): domain Bacteria; phylum Actinomycetota; class Actinomycetes; order Mycobacteriales; family Micromonosporaceae; genus Glycomyces; species Glycomyces artemisiae. The sequence continues at coordinate 181,594 of NZ_PVTJ01000003.1, read as the reverse complement.
CTTCGGCGCGGGTCCCGTCGGTCGCGATCCCGGTCGCCTCGTGGCCGGTGCGGATCTCCGCGCCCGCCGCCCGCGCCGCCGCGGCGAGCTCGTCGGTGAACGCGCCCATGCCGCCGACGGGCACGTCCCAGTCGCCCGTGCCGCCGCCGATGACGTGGTACAGGAACGTGCGGTTCTGCCGCAGGTCCTGCGCCCATGCGGAGGTGAAGGTGCCGATGAGGCCGTCGGTGAGGACCACGCCGCGCACGAGGTCGTCGCGGAACGCGTCCTGGATCGTCTCGCCGAGGGGCGCCTCGAAGAACATGCGCCAGATCCGGTCGTCGCCGACGCGCCGGCGCAGTTCGGCTTCGGACACGAGGGGTTCGGTGAGCGTCGGGAATACCCGTTCGGCCACCTTGGCCGCGTCGGCGTAGAACGCCTGCCACGCCTCGTATTCGGCGTCGGAGCCGGTGAGGTGCTTGAACGAGTCGCGGTTGCGGGCGGCATCCCTGGTGACGAGCAGGCCGGTGTCGCGGCCGCCGCGCACCGCGGGCGTGTAGGAGGAGACGTGGCGCTTGCGCACCTGGAACCGCAGGCCGAGGTCGTCGACGATCTTGCGCGGCAGGAGGCTCACGAGGTAGGAGTAGCGCGAGAGGCGCGCGTCGACGCCGGGGAACGCGGGGGCGGAGATCGCGGCGCCTCCGGTGCGGCCCAGGCGTTCCAGGACGAGGACGCGCTTTCCGGCGCGGGCGAGGTAGGCCGCGGAGACGAGGCCGTTGTGGCCGCCGCCGACGATGACGGCGTCGTAGGACCGGTGCAGAGGCATGTCCCTTCCTAGCACGGTTTCCGTTGCCGCGGTTCCGGGAACTTTGTATCCGCATCATGTCCCCCTATAGTGGGACGTACCGACGCGAAAAGGGGGTAAGTCAATGGGCTTGCTGGACAAGTTCAACGAGCTGAAGGACATGGTGACCGGCGCGGTCGAGGAGGCCAAGGGGCAGGCCGGGGAGATGGCGGGCGACGCGACCGGCGAAGCGGGCGCGGCGTTCGAGGAGTACGTCCCGGACGCGGCGCAGCAGGCCGGCGAGGCCGCCCAGGGGGCGGGCGACGCCGCGCAGGACGCCCAGGACCGGGCGCAGGGCGCCGTCGAGGACTTCCGCAACGAGCACGGACTCTAAAGCGCTTGTAGCGGAGTGACACAGGGAGCGGTGCCCCGGCCCCGGCCGGGGCACCGCTTCATCCTTTGAGGCCGGTGTGGGCGAGGCCCTCGACGAACTGGCGCTGGGCCACCACGAAGACGATGAGCACCGGCAGCGCCGAGAGCGTCGCAGCCGAGAGCTGCACGTCCCACATGGGGCCGCCGTAGGCGTCGGTGAACTGCGTGAGCGCCTGTGGGAGCGTGAACTTCTCGGGCGTCGACAGGAACACGACGGGCTCCAGGTACAGGTTCCAGCTGTGCAGGAACGAGAAGATCGCGACCGCGCCGAGCGCCGGGCGCGACAGCGGCAGCGCGATCCGCCAGTACAGGCCGAGGCGCCCGAGGCCGTCCATGCGCCCGGCCTCCTCGATCTCGCCGGGCAGCGCGATGAAGAACTGCCGCATGATGAGTGTCGCGAGGACGCTCGGCGCGCCGAAGATCGGCACGAGGATCAGCGGCCAGTGCGTGTCGACCATGCCGAGCCCGTTGAACAGCTGGAACAGCGGGACGATGGTGACCTCGCTGGGGATGAGCAGGCCCACGAGGACCACCAGGAACAGCAGGTTGTGGCCGGGGAAGCGGATGCGCGCGAACGCGTATCCGGCGAGCGAGGACACCGCGAGCGTCCCGATCGTGACCACCGCCGCGATGTACATGCTGTTCCAGTACTGGGCGGCGAACGGCGCGAACTCGAAGACGCGGGCGTACGCCGACAGGCTCGGGTCCGCGGGCAGCAGCGTCGGCGGGAACGCGAAGATCTCGTTGGCGGACTTGAGGCTCGACGTGACCATCCACCAGGTGGGGAACACGAACGGGACGGCGAGCACGCACAGCAGCGCGTAGAGGACGAGCTTCGCGCGCCGCGAGGGTCCGGTCCTCAGTCGTTCAGTCCTCATGGACGACCCACTTCCTGCGCATCTGCCACTGGATCACGGTGAGCACCAGGACGATCGCGAACAGCAGGACCGAGAGGGTCGCGCCGTAGCCGAAGTCGTGGAACTGGAAGGCGTTCTGGTACAGGTAGTAGACGAGCACCGTGGTGGAGGTGCCCGGTCCGCCGCTGGTGAGCACGTCGATTTGGGCGAACACCTGGAGCGAGCCGACGACGGTGATGATCGAGGTGAGCAGGATCGTCGGGCTGATCATCGGCATCGTGATGCGCCGGAACCGGGTCCACGCGCCCGCGCCGTCGATCGTGGACGCCTCGTACAGCTCCTTCGGCACGCCCTGGAGCGCGGCGAGGAACAGGACCATGTTGAGCCCCACGTTCTTCAGCACCTGCACGACCACGACCGAGACCATCGCGGTGGTCTCGCCGCGCAGCCAGTTCGGGCCCTCGGCGCCGAACACGGACAGCAGGCCGTTGACGCCGCCGTCGTCCTGGAGCAGGAACCGCCACACGATCGTCCACGCCACCAAGGTGACCGCGACGGGCGAGAAGAAGATCGTGCGGAACACGATCGTGCCCGCCAGCCTCTGGTTGAGCAGGATCGCGAGCACCAGCGCGAGGCTCAGGTTGAGCGCGACCAGGCCGACCGAGAACGCGGCGGTCGCGCCGAGGACGCCCGGCAGCGCCGGGTCCTGCGCGAGCCGCTCGTAGTTCTCGCCGCCGGTCCACGTGAAGCCCCCGGCGAGGACGTTCCAGTCGTGGAAGCTGTACCAGAACATCAGGCCCAGCGGCAGCAGCACGAACAGGAGCGTCCCGGCCAGCTGCGGGGCGGTGAACAGGAATCCGGCGAGGTGGTCGCGGCGCCGTGCCGTCCACCATCCGGGCCGGCCCGGCCGGGACTGCTCCCGGCCGGGCGGCGCGTCGGTCTTCACCGCGGTCATTGCGTCAGCAGCGGGTCGATGGCGGTGCACAGCTCCGCGAGGACGCCCGCGACGTCCGCGTCGGCGGTCCACAGCGGGTCGAGCGCGGCGCGCACGGCCTGGTCGAGCTGGGCCTGGCCGGTGTGGCTGGGCTTGACGACGCCGCTGTCGATCCGGTCGATGACCACGGCCTGGAGCTGCTCGGGGGTGAGCAGCGGGTTGGCCTGGCCGAGGACCTCGGCGGTCAGCTGCGACTCGCGCGGCGGCGGGAAGTACTGGGCGAGCTTCACGGAGTTCTCCGGGTTCGTCATGTACGCGAGGAAGTCGGCGGCCTCCTCGGGGTGCGGCGCGACGGTGAGGACGCCGAGGCCGCCCTGCCCGATCACGGAGTACTCGCCCGCGGGCCCGGCCGGGAGCGGCACGAGGTCCCACCCGAACTCCGCCTCCGCGAGGAGCCCGGCGCGGGAGATCTGCGTGACGGTCATGGCCGCCTCGCCCGCGAAGAAGTCCGCGGTGGTGCCCGGTCCGGGCATGGCCTCCTGCTCGAACACGGCGTCGTGCATGAACGTGAGCGCCTCGGTCATCTCCGGGTCGTCGAAGCCGCAGTCGGCGCCGTCGGCGCTCCAGGCCTGGGCGCCCCAGCCGGTCCACAGCGTCGAGAGGTTGTCCCAGCCGGAGTAGTCGAAGTCGCGGATGACGAGCCCGTCCGTGCCGGTGGCGGCGTGGACGGCCGCGCCCGCTTCGATCACGCGCTCCCAGGTCCACTCGCCGTTCGCGATGAGCTCTGCGGCGGTGGGCTGCCCGGCCTCGGCGAGGAGGTCGTTGTTGACGAACACGCCGAACGGCGAAGTCGAGAACGGGTACGCGTACAGCTCGTCGCCCTCGCGCCACAGCTCCGTGGCCGCGGGGATCAAGTCGTCGTACTCGTACCCCTCAGTGCCCGAGAGGGTCTCGCTCAGCGGCACGAGAGCCCCGCTGGAGACAAAGTCGGGCGCGGAGTTCTCCAGGATCCACGCCAGGTCCGGGGCGTTGTCCCCGGCGATCTGCGTGGTCAGCGTGCTCGTGTACCCCTCGAAGGGGAGCGGGTCGAACTCGATCGCCTCCACATCGGGGTGGTCGGCGATGTAGGCGTCGGCGATCTCGTTCAGCATCGCGAGGTGGTCCTCGCTCGCGGACCACGTGGTCATGCGCAGCGTGACCGGTCCGTCGTCGCCTCCGCCTCCGCAGGCGGCGAGGACGAGCGGCGCCGCCGCCGCGGCGGCGAGCAGTTGGCGTCCGTGCTTCATAAGGGGTTCTTCCTTTCCGTTGACGGCATTGTCATCAGGGGTTTCGCAGTAGTGAGGTCAGTAGGGCGCGACGTCGGGCCAGCGCAGCTCGAAGCCCTGCGCGGTGAGCCGGTCCTGGAACTCGGCGAGCAGCGCCGGGTCGTCCCCGACCGCGCGCGGCGGCAGGCCGCGCTCGAAGCTGAAGGCCGCGAGGGCACCGGCGGCCTCGCCGATGTTCCATTCGACCGGGTGCAGCCGGTAGCAGCCGTTGGTGATGTGGGTCGTGCCGAGGTTCTTCCCGGCGGGGAGGAGGTTGTCGACCCGCACCGGCAGGAGTGCGCCGAGCGGGATCTCGAACGGGCAGGAGGCGACGTCGATGTAGTTGTCGCCTCCGGTGGAGGGGTGGAGGTCGATGCGGTACATGCCGATCCCGACACTGTCGTGATAGGACACCGCGCCCTTCTCGCCGCGCACCGCCGCCGACAGGTCCTGCTCGACCACGGTGTACTCGGCCTTGATGCGCCGCGACTCGCGGTGGTAGGGCGCCTGGGCGAGGCCGTCGGCCGAGCCGGTCACGTCCCCGCGCAGCCGCAGCCCCGGCCAGCCCGCGCCGCCGTCGGCGCGCGGCGCCTCGGTCTGGAGCCAGTACAGGACGGACCTGGAGAGGCCCCTCGCGCGCTCCAGATGCACTGCGGCGTCGGGATTGTCGATGATCGGGGCCAGGAAGTAGTCGATCATCGGCCAGTTCACGAGCGTGATGTCGCTGGCGTACGCGCCGGGCGTGAAGTTCCGGCGCGCGGCGATCCTGCGGAACGTCCACAGGTTCATGTCGCCGCCGCCGAGCCGCTGGTCGCCGACGACGGACAGCGGGTCGTCGTCCGGGTTCGGCTCGAACGTCCGCTCCGCGGGTTCGAGGGTCCGCGGGTTCGGGGCCCGGAACCCCAGCAGGTTCCCGCCCCAGAAGTCGGTGCGGAAGCCGCGCCAGAAGTCGTAGTTCTCCGGCTTGTCGATCGTGTGGTCCCCGTCGACGTGGTCCACGGCGAAGCACACCGACACGGCCTGCATGTTGTCCGGCTGCGCCTCGTCGGGCGCGCTCGGCTCACCGGTGTCCTTCCCGGACTCGAACCCGGTGACGTACTCGGTGCCGGTGAGCGGCAGCAGCTCCCCGGTCTCGGTGGCGTCCAGCACGTACGGCGCGGCCACGGTGAGCCGCTCGCCGGTGTCCCGGTGCGCGAGCTCGACGGCCTCGACCCTGTCACCGTCCACGGCCGCCGCCACGGGCCGGTACGGCTGGAGGAGCCGCAGCGCCCCCGAACCGATGTAGGGCGCGAGCATCGACTCCAGGACCGCCACGGCCACGCGGGGCTCGTGGCACAGGCGGCTGACGTGCCCGCCGCCCGGGTTCAGGTCCCGCTTCGCGCGGGCCGCCTCCGTGAGCGGGTAGTGGCGCCGGTAGTACTCCCTGATCCCGTCCCGCAGTCGGCGGTACGAGGCGGTGACGCCGAACTGCTCCACCCAGGACGACTCGTCTGGGGGCACGGCCTGGCTCGTGAGCTGCCCGCCGATCCAGTCGTACTCCTCGGTGAGGACGACGCGCCGCCCGGCGCGCAGCGCGGCCAGCGCGGCGGCGACGCCGCCGAGACCGCCGCCCACGACGAGGATGTCGGCCTGGAGTTCGTTCGCCTGCTTCAAGAGTGGTTCCTTCCGGTGGGGGCCGGCGCGAGGGTCGCGCCGTCGTGCAGTTCGCACGGGAGCAGCCGCTGCACGTCCTCCTCGGTGCCGCCGAGCAGCCCGAGGAACACGTCGAGGGCCTGGCGGCCCATCTCGCGGCGGGGGATGGTGAAGCCGGTGACGTCGAGGTCGATCGACACCGGCCGGGTCGGGTCGCCGAGCGCCACCACGGACAGGTCGCCCGGGACGTCCAGCCCGCGGCCCGCGGCCCACGCGGTGACGGCCGGAACGTCGGCGGGCTCTTCGAGGAACACCGCGGTCACGCCTTCGGCCACGGCCGCATCGAGCTTCTCGCCCGCGGCCGCGGGGACGCGGCCGTACGCGACCCCGGCCTTCGCCGCCGCCGCGCGGAACCCGCGCAGCCGGTCCGCATAGGACTCCGGGCCCTCGCCGCGGCCCACGTACGCGATCTTCTGGTGCCCCAGCTCGGCCGCGCGCGCCACGAGCGCCGCCGTCGCGGCCGGGTAGTCGGCGCCCACGTACGGCACCGGCCCGCCCGCGTCGTCCCGGCGACCCACCGACACGAACGGGATCCCTTCGGCCACAAGCCGTTCCAGGTCGCCGCGGTCGACCTCCTGCCCGAGGAGCACGCACCCGTCGGCGAGCCTGATCCGGCTCCCTTCGGCGAACATGCGGCGCCGGCCCCCGTCCACGGGCGCGCTGGTGAGCAGCAGCAGGTCGCAGCCGAGCCGCTCGGCCTGCTCCTCCAGGCCCAGCAGGAACGGGTGGAAGAAGTCCCTTGCGCCCGAAGGGAATACCGGCTCGTACGTGAACACGCCGATGATCCGGTTGTAGTGGTCGGCGAGGCGCCGGGCGATCGGGTCGGCCACGTAGCCGGTCTCGCGGATCGCGTCGAGCACGCGCTGGCGGGTGTCGGCGGCGATCCTGACGCCGCCGTCGAGCCGGTTGTTGAGCACCAGTGAGACGGTGGCCTGGCTGACGCCGGAGAGGCGGGCGATGTCGCGCTGCGTCACGCGGCGGCGGGGTCCGGTCACGGCGGGGCCTTTCTCGGCGGGCATATAATGCGTATAACCACAGGTGCGTGTGATCATGTTGCACGCCGATTTTCGGACCGTCAAGATGATAATACGTATTATCATCTTGACTGCCGATCACCGCAGAACGGACACTCGTCCTCCAGAGGCCCGCCGCGGTGCCCCTGCACCGCCCGAGCGCGGCGCGACCGCGCGGGCCGGACAGGAGTGCGTCATGGGTTCCGAACCGCGACCCGCCTTCGGGCGCCGCGGCCTGCTGCTGGGGGCCGCCGCCCTCGGCACGACCGCGGCGATCGGCGCCGCCGCCCCCGCCGCGGCCGCCGTCCCCGGCTTCCCCGCTTTCACTCGTCTCGGTGCGGCGCTGGACAAGTCCGCGCTGAGCTACGCGCCCGCCCGGAAGGAGATCATCTTCCCGTCGATCAGGCACGTCGCCGGGAAGGTCGCCAACCCCCTGGGCAACTGGTACATGTACTACGCGCCGCACGACGACCCGGGCGGCATCTGCCTCGCCTACGCCGACTCCCTCGCCGGGCCCTGGAAGGAGTACTCGGCCAACCCGATCATCGACCGGAACTGGAACGGGCACTTCTCGGTCCCGCACGTCTCCAGCCCGCACGCGCACTGGAACGCCGCCGACGGGAAGATGTACCTGTACTTCCACGGCGACAACCGCACCACCCGCGTCGCCACCTCCACCGACGGCCGCTCGTTCACCTACGTCGGCACGGTCCTGCACACCTCGATGCTCCCGTCGAACGTCACCGAGGCGTCCTACGCGCGGGTCTTCCCGCACCCGACCCAGTCGGGCGTGTTCATCATGCTGTTCATGGGGAACCAGTCCGGGACCCGCAAGATCTTCATCGGCTGGTCGCACTCGCTGACCTCGGGCTGGCAGTTCAAGCAGCAGCCGCTCATCTCTCCCGGAGCGGGGGAGGAGGGGCAGATCTCGGGCGCCCACTACTGGGGCCGCAACGGCGGCGGCCACGTCGTCTACCACGGCGGCGACGGCCGCATCCGCGTCGCCTACGTGGGCACGGGCTTCGACCGCGAGGAGCACCTCGGCGTCCTGTACACCGAGCCGCAGGCCACCCGCGCGGCCGCGCCGAGCTTCGCCGGAGAGGGCGGGCGCCTCTACATGTTCTACGAGGCCGGGGCCCGCGGGAACACGAACATCGCCATCGCCCGCACCTGACCGGTCCCCTGACCGCCGCCCCGCCGGGCGTCCCCGCACCGGACGCCCGGCGGGTAGGTTTGCCGGAGCAACGGCGACACGAAGGGGGACCCATGGGACAGGACCTGGGCGCGATCGGCTTCACCACCAACGACGGCGCGGCGGCGACGCTCGCCGACCACCTCGGCGAGGTGGTCCTGGTCGTCAACACCGCCTCGAAATGCGGCCTCACCCCGCAGTACGAGGGCCTCCAGGCCGCGTACGAGGAGTACCGCGACCGCGGCTTCACCGTGGTCGGCTTCCCCGCGAACGACTTCATGGGCCAGGAGCCCGGCACCGACGAGGAGATCGCCGAGTTCTGCTCGGTCAACTACGCGGTGACGTTCCCGCTCATGGCGAAGATCAGCGTCGCGGGCGAGACCCGCCACCCGCTCTACACCGAGCTCATCGCCCGCCGCCCCATAATCGAGGGCAACACCGACGCCGACCCCGAGATCCAGTGGAACTTCGAGAAGTTCCTTCTCGGCCGCGACGGCGAGGTCGCCGCCCGCTTCGCCCCCACGGTCACCCCCGACGACCCGGCCCTCCGCAAGGCCATCGAGACCGAACTCCAGCGCTAGCCGCCCATCGGTCGGCTTCGGCCACTCGTCCGAGCAAGGGGCGGCCGTCTTCGGACCGACCCTCGGCCAGGTCGCACGGCCCGCCGTTCGGTCGGCGCCGCTTCGGCTCAGGGGCGGGCCACCAGGCCCGCCTCGTAGGCGAGGATCGCGGCCTGGACGCGGTTGCGGAGACCGAGGCGGGTGAAGATCGCGGTCATGTGGCCCTTGACCGTGCCCTCCGACATGAAGAGCCGCTTGCCGATCTCGTGGTTGGACAACCCCTCGCCGAGCAGTCCGAGCACCTCCTGCTCCCGCGGGGTCAGGCCCGCGATCCGCTCCTTCGCCGGGGTCGGCCGGGCGAAGCCCGCCGCGCCCATCTTCGCGATGACCCGGTGGGCGATCCTGGGGGAGAGGTACGCCGCGCCGTCGGCGACCGCCTTGATCCCGAAGATCAGCTCCCGCGGGTCGGCCGCCTTGAGCATGAACCCGCTCGCGCCATCCCCGAGCGCGCGCATCACGTAGTCGTCCTCATCGAACGTGGTCAGCATGACCACCGCGGTTCCCGGTGCGACACTGCGGATCTCCGTGGCCGCCGAGAGCCCGTCGAGCCGCGGCATGCGGATGTCGAGAACCGCCACGTCGGGCCGGTGCGCCCGGACCATCTCGACGGCCTCGGCGCCGTCCCCGGCCTCCGCGACCACCTCGATCCCCGGGTCGCTCGCCAGGATCGCGGCGACTCCGGCCCGGATCATGGCCTCGTCGTCGGCCAGCAGCACTCTGATCATCGATTCCCCTCCAACGGGATCCGGGCCTCGACGGCGAACCCGCCGCCGCGCCGCCCCGCACTGAACGACCCGCCCAGCAGCCGCACCCGCCCGGACAGTGCCGCCAGCCCCGAGCCGCCCGGCTCCAGCCGCGGCGCCGCCGCGCCGCCCGAGTCCGACACCTGCACGAGCACCTCCGCGCCCTCCCGCTCGACCAGCACCGCGACCGCCGCGCCACGAGCGTGCTTGGCGGCGTTGGTCAACGCCTCCTGCACGATCCGGTACACGGCCCGGTCCACGAGCGGCCCGAACGCCTCGGCGCCGCCTTCGAGCCGCACGTCGAGTCCGGCTTCTGCCGACCGCGCCACGAGGTCCCGCACCGGCTCGTCGACCGGCGCGACCGGCGCGGCCTCGTCGCGCAGCATGCCCAGGGACTGCCGGAGCCGGTCGGTGGCCTCGACCGCGTTGGCGCGCAGCGCGGCCGCGGCCTCCCGACCGGCCTCAGACAGGTCCGGCGACAGTTCCAGGGCCCCGGCCCGCAGGGCGATGAGCGCGAGGTCGTGGCCGACCGAGTCGTGCAGGTCGGCGGCGATCCGGGCCCGCTCCAGGGCCTGGGCCCGCTCGGCCACGAGGTCGCGCTCGTGTTCGAGCCGCGTGGCCCGCTCCCGCTCGGCTTCGAGCAGTTCGACCTGCTGGCGGCGGTACCGGCCGCCGAACCACGGCAGCATCACGAACGCCCCCAGGACCAGGAACGCCGTGACGCCGTTGCCCCGGTCGACGATCATGACCGGCACCGTGAGCGCCGCGGCCGCGAGCAGCAGTGGCGCGCCGTACCGGAAGTCGAGGCGCCGCCCGTGCAGGTACGCGAGCAGGGCCAGCACGATGAAGATCGCCTGCCGCCACGCCGGGAGCTGCACGGTGTCGATCCCGTTCACCATCGCCGCGGCCGCGATGAGCGCCAGCCCTGCCCCGTACATCACGCCGCCGAGACTACCGACTTGAGCCGCACCGCCCGCGCGACTGCGACGGCGATCCCCGCCACGGCCGCGGCCAGGAGCGTCAGCGTGAGCGGCAGCGCGAAGTAGAACATCTGGTTCCACGGGATCGTGCGCCCGCCCGAGATGAACGAGACGCCCGCCGGGAAGCCCGCGAACACGACCGCGGGGACGAGCACCGGCACCATCCGCAGCGCGGTCCGCCACGCCTTGCGCCCGGCCCGCTTCCCGGCCCAGCGGCGCGAGCGCACCATCCCGAGGACCCCGAGTCCGATCGCGGCCAGCGTCGCCAGCAGCAGCACCAGGTCGTAGACCTGCCCGCTGCTGGAAGGCTCGGCAGGGGTTCCGCCTTCGGTGATCGCGGCCAGGCCCTCCATGGCGCTCCAGGTGACGTCGCTGAGACCCGCGCCGGTGCTCATCACCGCGATCCCGTACCCCGTCTCGGGATCGATCCACTCGACCGCGTTGTAGGTCATGAGGTTCCCCGAGTGGGCCAGCGTCCCGTCGGACTCGACGCTCCAGCCCATCCCGTAGTCCTGGACGTCCGAGGCGGTGTGCATCGCGTCGAGCCCTGCGGCGCTGACGAGCTGCGTGCCCTCGCCGTTCTGGCTGATGAGCCACTTCCCCATGTCGGCGGCGCTGGTGATGATGCCGCCGCTGCCGGAGTCGTCGAGGAACCCGGGGGCCTCCTCGCGGGGGATCCAGACGCCGTACAAGGAGTTGTAGCCCAGGCCGGGCATGACGTCCTCGTCGCGGGTCGCGCTGTCCTCCATGCCGAGCGGCGTGAAGACCCGTTCGCGCATGAAGTCGGCGAACGACTGCCCGGAGGCGACCTCGACGAGGCGCGCCGCGACGTTGAGGTTCGCGTTGCAGTAGGCCCAGTCGGTGCCCGGGTCGGCGGCGAGCGAGTCGTCGGCGAGGCGGGACACGTAGTCCTCCAAGGAGGTCGCGTCCTCAAGTTCGACGACGTCGATGCTCGTGTCGCTGAACCCGGAGGTCTGGTCGAGGAGCTGGCGGACCGTCACCTCCCCGGCCCGCGGGTCGGCCATCTCGAATCCGGGGAGCTGGTCGGCGACGGGGGCGTCGAGGTCGATCGCGCCTTCCTCGACGAGGATCATGACGGCCATGGCGGTGAAGGACTTCGACACCGAGGCGACGCGCATCGGCGTGTGCTCGGTGACCGGGTCGCCGTTCGAGTCCTCCCCGTACCCGGCGGCGAAGACGGTCTCCCCGCCGCGGGTGACGACCGCGGAGAGGCCCGGCACGTCGGTGGCCTCGACGAGGTCGGTCAGGTAGGCGTCGTACGCCTCGGGGTCGGGGGCGGTCTCGGCGTGCGCCGGGGAGGCCGGCGCGGCGGCCACTGCGGCGGCCGCGAGCGCGGCGCCGATCAGCTTGAGGACCTTGGGTTTCACGTGGGTGGCTCCGTTCTGGACGAGTACCCGGTGAACGTTATTGCGGCCCTGACCTGCTGCCATCGGAAGAAAGTCCGGATCAGCCCCTGACGAAAGTCAGGGGTCGGCCGGTCACTCGCAGGTCGCCATGACAGCGTTTGCGAGGGATGTCCGCAATCGTCCCACCATGCAAGAACTCCTACCCCCCGGATGGGGCCGCTGGTATGGTCGAGCCATGCGAACCGCCGCACGACTCACCCGGCGGCGCGCCATCGACCAGATGGGCGCCGCGAGCGCCCTCTGTCGACCTCTGATGCGCTAGCCGGACGCGCGCTCAGCGCCGCCCGGCCGATCCCCGCCTCCCACGCGGACCCACCATTTCCGATCACGCGATGCCCGCACCCGTCCCCACCGGACGGCCCCCGGGCCAGCCATCGACGAGGGAACACCGAGCCCATGCAGCACCGACCCGACCACGCGTTCAAGATGCGACACCCATACCGCCGCAGGATCATCGCGGCCGCCGCCCTGGCATTGGCGGTCGCCGGACTCACCGCCGGCGTCGCCGACCACGCCACCGCCGCGACCCAGGACACCGCGGGCGACCACCTCGAACGACCGAGATAGCCGCCGGCTCACGAACCCGAGGCCTCCGTCTGGTGGGACGGGGGCCTTTCCTTGTGCGCCGCGGCCGCGCCGCTCGGGTAGATTGGCAACGCAGGTTTACCGGTACACATCCAACGAGGGGCCCGATGCACGCCTTCCCGCTCACCCGAGTCACGCTGCTGGACGGCCCGTTCAAGCACGCCCTCGGCACCGACCTCGCCTACGTCCTCGCCATGGACCCCGACCGCCTCCTCGCCCCGTTCCTGCGCGAAGCGGGGCTCGAACCCGCCGCCCCCAGCTACGGCAACTGGGAGGACTCCGGCCTCGACGGCCACATCGGCGGCCACTACCTCTCCGCGCTCGCCCTCCTCGCCGTCGCCACCGGCGAGGCCGAGCCCCGGGAGCGCCTGGACCGCATGGTCGCCGAACTCGCCCGCGCCCAGGACCATCTCGGCACCGGCTACGTCGGCGGCGTCCCCGGCGGCGCCGCGCTCTTCGAAGGGCTCCGCGACGGCGAAGGCGTGGGCACGCTCGGCTCCAGCGACCACTGGGTCCCCTGGTACAACCTGCACAAGACCTTCGCGGGCCTCATCGACGCCCACACCCTCCTCGGCCACGACAAGGCGCTCCACATCGTGCTGCGCCTCGCGGACTGGTGGCTCGACATCGCCGCCACCATCGGCGACGACGCGTTCGAGACCATGCTCGACACCGAGTTCGGCGGCATGAACGAGGCCTACGCCGACCTCGCCGCCATCACCGGCCGCGCCGACTACGCCGACATGGCCCGCCGCTTCTCCCACCGCGCGATCCTGGGTCCGCTCCTGGAGCGCCGCGACGACCTCACCGGCCGCCACGCCAACACCCAGATCCCCAAGGCCGTCGGCTACGCCGCCACCGCCGCCGTCACCGGCGACACGGAACTCGAAGGCGCCGCAAGGCACTTCTGGCACCAGGTCGTCGAGCACCGCTCGGTCGCCCTGGGCGGCAACTCCGTCCGCGAGCACTTCCACGCCTCCGACGACTTCACCGCCATGATCGAGGACCGTGAAGGCCCCGAGACCTGCAACACCTACAACATGCTCAAGCTGACCCGCCGCCTCGCCGCCGCGGGCCTCGAACCCGCCCACCTCGACTTCGCCGAGCGCGCCGTCTACAACCACCAGCTCGCCTCCCAGCACCCCGGCCACGGCGGCCTCGTCTACTTCACCTCCATGCGCCCGGGCCACTACCGCGTCTACTCCCAACCGGAGACGAGCATGTGGTGCTGCGTCGGCACCGGCATCGAAGCCCAGGCCAAGTACGGCGAACTCGTCTTCGGCGAACACGACGGCGCGCTGGCGGTCAACCTGTACCTCCCCGCGCAGCTCGACGCGCCCGAGTTCGGCGGCCGCGTCCGCATCGAGACCGCCTTCCCCGCAGAGGAAACCGTCACCGTCGTCCTCGACCTGGACGAGCCGCGCGCGTTCGCGCTCCGCCTGCGCGCGCCCGGCTGGTCCGACGGCCTCGCCGACCTCGCGGTCAACGGCGAAGCGGCGCAAGCCGAAGCCGTCCCGGGAGCCGTCCTCATCGAGCGGACCTGGCAGCCCGGCGACACTGTCACCTTCCGGCTCCCGCTGCGGCTCAGCGCCGAACGGCTCCCCGACGGCTCGCCCTGGCAGGCCTACTTCGCCGGTCCCGTGCTCCTCGCCGCCCGCAACGGCGACAGCCGCCTGGACGGCCTCCTCGCCGACGACTCCCGCATGGGCCACGTCGCCCACGGCCCGCTCATGAGCCTCGGCGACGTGCCGATCGTCCCCGACCTGCCCGCCGCCGACGTCCTCGAACCCGAAGGGCCGCTCCGCTACCGGCTCGCCACGGCCGACCCGGCCGGCACCGTGGAGCTGGAGCCGTTCCACGGGCTCCACGACGCCCGCTACACCGTCTACTGGCCCGTCGCCGAGCCCGCGCGGATCGCCGAGCGCCGGGCCGCCCTCGCCGCCGCCGACCGCGACTCCCTCGCGCTCGACCGCACCACGGTCGACAAGGTCGCGTTCGGCGAGCAGCAGCCCGAGAGCGACCACGCCTTCCGCGGCCGGGACACGCAGGTCCACACCACCGCCGACGGCCGCCGCTCCCGCTCGACCACCGCGTCGATGGCCGTCACCTTCAAGGACCCGCAGGCCCAGGCCCAAGGGCTGCGCATCGGCTTCCGCCTCGACGGCCCCGCCGCCGTCGCGATCCGCCTCGGCGGCGTCCTCGTCGCCGAAGAGCGCTGGGACGGCGGCGGCGAGGCCTTCGACCTCGACTACCCCGTCCCCGGCGAGCTCGCGGCCGAGCCCCGCCCCGCCGCGCTCGACCTCGAACTCACCGCCCTCGACGGCCTCCCGACCCCCGCGGTCACCACGGCCCGGCTGACGCGCTGGGCCGCGCCTTAGCGGATTCGCGACGTGTTCCAGGTCGCCGTCCCGGGCTGTCACACTCGGGACGGCTGCGCCGTCTTAGTTTCGGACACAGTCGACCGAAGGAAGGGAACGAGACGATGGACATGCAGCGTGAGGCGGACGGGACGGCGATCCGGGGGCTGTTCGGATCGATCGTGGAGGGGTTGCGCGCCAAGGACCTCGACGCGATCGGGCGGCTGTACGCAGAGGACGTCGTGTCCTTCGACGTTGAGCCGCCGCTCCAGCACGTCGGGATCGACGCGAAGCTGAAGAACTGGGCGAACGTCTTCGCCGTGTTCGCCGAAGTGGACTACGAGCTGCGGGACCTGCGGCTCACCGTGGACGAGTCGATCGCGTTCGCGCACGGCTTCGGGCGGCTCAGCGGGAAGCTGAAGAACGGTGCCGTCACGGAGGGCATGTGGGTGCGGGCGACGTTCTGCCTCGCGAAGCCGGCGGGGGAGTGGCGGATCGTGCACGACCAGGTGTCGGTGCCGTTCGACATCGCCACCGGCAAGGGAGTGGCCGACTTGGAGCCGTAGCGGGGCCGCCGCAGGGACCGGCCAGTCCGCTGCGGGCTCAGTGGCCGCCCCACTGCCATTCGAGGATCTGCGCCCGCATGAGGCGGGCCGCGGCGGGCAGGCGGTCGCCGTCGGTCCAGTGGAGACTGAGGGTGCGGTGGCAGTGCGGGTCGTCGATGGCCACCCAGGCGACCTCCGGGGTCGTCCAGGCGACGCGGGCGATCGCGGGGAACAGGCACACGCCGATGCCGGAGCTGACGAGCACGAACGTGGCGGCGGTCTCGTCGGTCTCGCAGACGATCCGCGGCTCGCGGTTGCGGTCGGCGAACAGCCGGTCGAGGAGGCGGCGCTGCCATAGTCCGGGCCGGGTCGTGACGAACGGCTCGTCGGCGAGGTCGTCGGGGGACACGCGCCCCGCGGCGGCGAGGCGGTGGCCGGGCGGGGTCGCGAGCCAGACCGGTTCGATCGCGACCACGGCCGACTCGGTGCCGGGGGCGGCGACCGGCTGCGAGGCCAGGCACAGGTCCACCTCCTGCGCGAGCAGGGCCCGCTCCATCTCGGCGGGCGCCATCTGATGGAGGTGCAGCTCGACCTCGGGGTGCGCGGCGGTGAACGCCGCGATCGGGCCGGTCAGCGGCAGGAACGTCTCCGAGGCCAGGCGCACGCTGCCCGCGCCGCCGCTGAGGGACTCGGCGACCGCGCGGCGCCCGGCCTCCAGTTCGCCGACGGCCCGCTCGACGTGGTCGCGGAAGAGGCGACCGGTGTCGTTGAGCTGCAAGCGACCCGCGCGGTCGAACAGGGGCGCGCCGAGCTCGGCTTCGAGGCGGGCGATGCTCCGGCTCAACGAAGGCTGGGCCACGCGCAGTTCGGCGGCGGCGCCGCTGAGGTGCTCCAGGCGGGCGACCGCCAGGAACTGGCGCAGGGTGTTCAGGTCCACGAGTGCTCCTCATACCGTTCGAGTCATAACATCATAGCGATATTGGTCTTTGAAGTCTTAACCATATCGTCATAACGTTGCTGGCATGCAACGAGAACTGACGATCGACGCCCCGGCAGCGGCACCCGCGCCGCCGGAGCAGTCGGCGGAGCGGACCGCGGCCAGCGGGTGGGTCCTGCGGGGCGTGTCGACCGCGTACCTGGTCGCGGGATTCGCGCAGCCGGTGTTCGCCGGGGTGTACCTGAGCGGCGACTTCGACGGCCTCGCCTGGCACATGCGCGGCGCGGACCTGGTGTCCTACATAGCGATCGCGCACCTCGTCACCGCGGGCGTCGTGTGGGCGAGAGCGCGCCGGGCCTGGCCGTTCTGGGCCTCGCTGGCGCTCGTGACGGGTGTGACCGCGCAGTACTTCGCGGGGATGTGGGGCGAGCTGTGGCTGCACTTCCCGCTCGGCGTCGCGCTGGTCGCCGGGATCGCCGGGATGTTCGCGGCGGTCTGGCGGCGCCCGCTTCCCCGGCGCCGCAAGGAGGTCCGGGCCGATGGGTGAGTGGAGTCTGCCGGTGTCGCGGCGCCGGGCGCTGGCGATCGGCGCCGGGATCGGGGCGGTCGCCGCGGGCGGGCTGGCCCTGTCCGCCGGGTGGGCCCGCCGCCCCGCCGAGACCGGGGACCAGCTGCGCAGCGCCGTGCCGCTGCCCGAGCCGTTCACGGTGCCGCTGCCGATCCCGCCCGTGCTCGCGCCCGTCGAGTCCACTGCGGACGGCGACCGGTACGAGCTGGTGCAGCAGGAGATCGACGCGGAGGTCATCCCCGGGTTCGCGACGCGGCTGTGGACCTACGACGGGGTCTTCCCCGGCCCGACGATCGAGTCGCGGCGCGGGCGGCACACGACTGTCCTGCACCGCAACGAACTCCCGGTCCCCACCGTGCTCCACCTCCACGGCGGCCGCACCCCCGCCGCCTCCGACGGCTACCCGACCGACCTCGTGCTCCCCGACGGCTGGACCGGCCACGCGGGCCACTCCATGGCCGACGACCGCGCCGCGGTGTCGAACGTGCAGCGCGAGTACGGGTTCCCGCTCGACCAGCGCGCGGCGATGCTCTGGTACCACGACCACCGCATGGACTTCACCGCCCCGGCGATCTGGCGCGGCCTCGCCGGGCTCCACTTCGTGCGCGACGACGTGGAGGACGCCCTCGACCTGCCGCGCGGCGACCATGAACTGCCGCTCATGATCGCCGACCGGGCCTTCGACGAGGACGGCCAGCTCGCCTACCCCGCGGTCGACCCGAGCCTCACCGGCGAGCACGGCGTCACCGAGCCCTACCTCGCCGGAGTCCTCGGAGACGTGGTCCTCGTCAACGGCGCGCCCTGGCCCGAGCACGAGGTGGACACCGGCCTGTACCGGCTGCGGGTCCTCAACGGCTCCAACGCGAGGCACTACGAGCTCGAAGCCGTGGCCGACGACGGCCGCACCGTGCCGCTGGTGCAGATCGGCGCCGACCAGGGCCTCCTCGCCGCGCCCGTACGCCACGAGCGGCTGCCGATCGCGCCCGCCGAACGCTACGACCTGCTAATCGACTTCGGCGGCCTGCCCGTCGGTTCGACTGTGCGCCTGCGGAACCGGCTCGGGAGCGGCGGCACCGCCGACATCATGCGGTTCCGCATCGCCCGCGAAGGCACCGCCGCCGCGATCCCCGAGACCCTCGCCGAAGACCTCCCCGAGTGGGACCGATCGGAGGCGGCCGTGGTCCGCGACCTCGCGTTCCGTGCGGGCCGCATGGACGACGGGCGGCACGGCTGGCTCATCGACGGCCTCCCGTTCGACCCCGCCCGCACCGACGTCACGGCCCGCCTCGGCGACGTCGAGGTGTGGCGGCTCGTCGCCGACGTGCACCACCCCGTCCACCTGCACCTCGTGGGCTTCCGGGTCCTCTCGCGCGGCGGCGGGGCGCCGCTGGCGCACGACGCCGGGCTCAAGGACACGATCTCGCTGCGCCCCGGCGAGTCGGCCGAGATCATCACCCGCTTCGACGGCTACCGGGGCCGGTACCTCTTCCACTGCCACAACGCCGAGCACGAGGACATGGGCATGATGGCGAATCTGGAGATCGTCTAATCCGGACCCGAGGGCGGCACCGTCACCGGCACCGCCTGAGCCACCACCCGAACCGGGACGCCGCCCCGCGCGGCGCCCCGGTTTTCCCGTTTGCCGCAACCGTTCCCGCATGCGAGGATCGGCGGATGTCCGACGCCGAACCGACCGACCGCATCGGCCTGCTCCGCTGGCAGTTCGACCTCACCTGGGCCTTGTTCGAGTACCACCTCGAACGCCTCGAAGACGAGGACTTCCTCTGGGAGCCCGCCGCCGAGACCTGGACCCTCCATCCCGCCGCCGATGGCTGGGAGCCCGACTGGGCCGACACCGAGCCCGACCCCGTCCCGGCCCCCACCATCGCCTGGCTCACCTGGCACATCGGCTGGTGGTGGACCACCGCCACCGCGCACGTCCGGGGCCGCGCCCCGCGCGACCGCGCCGACGTCAGGTGGCCCGGCCCCGCCGCCAGCGCCGAATGGCTCCGCGGCCACCGCGACGACTGGCTCGCGGCCCTCGACGCCCTCACCGACGCCGACCTCGACGCGCCCTCCGCGTACCCCTGGCCCGGCGACGCCGGGCTCACCGTCGCCCACCTCGGGGCCTGGGTCAACGCCGAGCTCATGAAGAACGCCGCCGAGATCGGCCAGCTCCGCCTCGTCCGCGCCGCCGCCTGAATCCGTGGGGCGGATGGCACACTCTGGGGATTCTGGGGACCCCGCGCCCTCGTAGAGTCGTCATCAGCAACCCAGCGACACATTCAAGCGGAGGATGAGCACCATGAGCGAATACGACGTGACCCCGGACGAGACCGACGCCGGCGTCGAGGACGAGTACACGACCGAGGACGAGAGCCTCGGCGGCCTCCCCGGCGTCACGGTCGAGGAGACCTTCGACCTCGACGGCGACGGCTACGCCGACAGCACCATCACCGCCGACGGCGTCACCTACATCGACTCGGACGGCGACGGCCAGGCCGACGGCGTCGCAGTCGACTACGACGGCGACGGCGTCTCCGACGAGCTCCTCGTCGACATGGACGGCGACGGCAGCTTCGAGACCGCCGTCTACGACACCGACGGCGACGGCGTCGCCGACACCTTCGAGTCCGACACGGACGGCGACGGCGTCGTGGACCAGGTCTCCTACGACACCGACGGCGACGGCTACGTCAACCAGGTCGTCACGGACACGAACGGCGACGGCTACGCCGACGTCGTCGCCACCGACTACGACGGCGACGGCCTCGTCGACGAGATCGAGATCGACTCGGACGGCGACGGCGCCTCGGACACGACCCTCATCGACTCCGACGGCGACGGCTTCCTCGACACCGTCTACACCGAGACCACCCCGCAGGGCGACTCCTTCCAGTCCCAGACCGGGCAGGTCATCTGACCCCTCCGGCCACGCGCCGGAACCGCTTGAATCCCGGGGGCCGCACCCGCGGCCCCCGGGGACCGCCGAGAGGACCCGAGTTGATCCCCGACCCCACCGTCCTGCACCCGATGGCCGGACAGCCGCGCGTCGTGTTCCTGAAGCCGCTCATCGAATCAGAGAAGATCGAGGTCGGCGAGTACACGTACTACGACGACCCCGACGCGGCCACGGCGTTCGAGGAGCGGAACGTCCTCTACTCGTACGGCCCCGAGAAGCTGCGCATCGGCCGGTACTGCGCGCTGGCGACGGGCACGCGGTTCCTCATGGCCGGGGCCGACCATCCGATGGTCGGGGTCTCGACGTTCCCGTTCGCGATCTTCGGCGGCGACTGGACCGAGTCGACGCTCGACATCGTCATGAACGTGGAGAGCCGCGGCGACACCACCGTCGGCAACGACGTCTGGCTGGGCTACAACACCACCGTGATGCCCGGCGTGACCATCGGCGACGGCGCGATCATCGCGAGCGGCGCCGTCGTCACCGCCGACGTCCCGCCTTACACCATCGTGGGCGGCAACCCCGCCAAGCCGATCCGCAAGCGGTTCGGCGACGAGGAGATCGAGCTGCTGCTGCGGGCCGCGTGGTGGGACTGGCCCGCCGAGCTCGTCACCGAGCACGCCCGCACGATCATGTCGGGCACGCCCGCCGACGTCTTCGCGATCGCCGAGGCGAACGGCCTCACCTGACGTTCGCGAGCAGATCCGCGATGACCCCGTAGCCGCGCTCGCGCGCATGGTCGAGCGCGCTGCGGCCGTTGCGGTCCCGGATCGAGGCGTCCGCGCCCGCGTCGAGGAGCAGCGCGACGATCTCCTGGTGCGCTTCACCGCCGTCGCCGAGCGCGACGGCTTCGAGCAGCGCCGTCCAGCCGTTGTAGTTGACGCGGTCGACGACCGCGGCGATGCCCGTGGCCGCCAGCACCTCCCGCACGTAGTCGGCGTGCCCGCGCTCCGCGGCCGGGTGCAGCGGGCTGCCGCCGCGCCGGTTGGGGACCTCCAGGTCCGGTCCCGCCGGGAGGATCGCCCGCATCATCGCCACCGACCCGGTGACGCCGCAGGTCACCCACGGCGTGTCCCCGAGGTCGTCGCGCGCGTCCGGGTCCGCGCCGCACGCCACGAGGACACGCGCCGCTTCGACCCGGTCGGCCAGCGCCGCGAGCATGAGCGGCCCGCGGCCCTTCCCGTCGCGCACCTCGACCTCCGCGCCCAGTCCCAGCAGCCGGGCCGCCTCGTCGGCGTCCCCGGTGTCAGCGGCTTCCAGCAGCCCCCGGTTCCAGTCCGCGACGTCCCCGGGCGCGGGCCGCGCGGTGCGCCGCGTCTCCTCGACGGACCGATGGCGCGGCTCGGGGACCGGCGCGCAGGCCGCGAGCGAACCGGCCCCGGCCGCCAGCACGAGCCTGCGCCCGATCCCCTTGCGCGCCTTCACTAGCTGTCCAGGTCTTCGAGGGCCGCGAGACCGGCGAGGGCGATCTCCTCGTCGATGTCGCCGCTGGGCGCGCCGCCGACGCCGATGCCCGCGATGGGGGCGCCGTCGTAGGTCACGGGCACGCCGCCCGCGAGGAACAGGGTCCCGGGGATGTCGGCGATCGTGGCGCCGTTGCCCTTGGCCGCGTTCGTCAGGTCGCTCGTGGCCTGGCCCCACGACACCGCGGTGTACGCCTTGGCCTCGGCCGAGTCGGGGCTCTGCGGGCCTGCGCCGTCGCCCTTGACCATGGCGATCGTGTTGCCGTTGCGGTCGACGATCGCGACGGTGACGCGCTGGTCGAGCTCGGCGGCCTTGTCCTGGGCGGCGTCGAGGACCGCGAGGGCCGCTTCGTGGGTGAGGGCGTTCGCGCCGCGCACGCCTTGGACCTCGGCGACCGCGACGGCCTCGATCGGCTCGGCCTCGGCGACCGGCGCGGCATAGGCGCTCGCGCCGACGATGCCGCCGACGACGGCCAGTCCGGCCACGGCCCCGACGGCCAGGCGCTTGCGGAGGTTGATCGCGTTCATTGGTGCTCCTTCGGTTCTCGCGGCGGCGGTTCCGCCGCGGCACTCGGCCAAGTCTTCGGCCGCGGGCGCCTCGGCGCATCGAGCGGCGGTTCGATCCGGTCTCCATCCTTTGATCGATGCGGGCGTCGGACCCGCCGGGCACGCTTGACGCGAAGCGCCCGCGGCCGGGCGCGCGCGGGCCTACGCTGGCCCCCGGGGAGGAGGGAGGGGCCGTGGGAGAGCGCTCCTGGCTGAACGGCGCGATGCACGCCGGGTTCTTCCTGCTGCTCGCCGCCTCCGCTGCGCGGGTGGTCGCCCGGCACGAGCTCACCGACCGGCTCACCGTCGCGGCCCTCGCGGTGGCCGCGCTCCTCGCGCTGCTCTACGGCGCGGGCGTGGTCCTGTGGCGGCGGCTCGGGCCCGCCCTGCCGGTGTGGCTCGGCCTCGTCATCGGCGTGGCCGTCGCGCTGGTGCTCCTGGCGCCCTCGTTCGCGTGGTGCGCCGTCCCCCTGTACTTCCTGTGCCTGCGGCTGCTCCCGACCATCGGGGTCGTCACCGCGGCGGTGCTGCTCACCGCTGCCGTCGTCGCCGGGCAGGTGCGCATCGCGACGGTGGTCGACCCGAGCCTGGTGCTCGCGCCGATCGGCATCGCCGCGATCATCACCGCCGTGTTCTGGGCCCTCCAGTACGAGATCCGGCAGCGCCAGCGCCTCATCGACGACCTCGTGGCCGCCCGCGACTCGCTCGCGGCCTCGCAGCTGCGCGCCGGGGCGCTCGAAGAGCGCGGCCGCCTCGCCCGGGAGATCCACGACACGCTCGCGCAGGGGCTCTCCAGCATCAGCATGCTGCTCCAGGCCGCCGACCGCTCCTGGGGCACCGACCGGTCCCGGGCCCTCGCCGCTCAGGCCGCGGCGGTCGCCGACGAGAACCTGGCCGAGGCCCGCCGCTTCGTCCGCGACCTCACCCCCGCGCGGCTCGAAGGCCGCAGCCTCGCCGACGCGCTCCGCGACCTGTGCGCCGACACCGAGCGCCGCTCGGGCCTGCGCACCGTCTTCCGCGAGGAGGGCGAGCCCGCCGTGACCGGCGAGGCCGCCGCTGCGGTCCTGCTGCGGGTCGCCCAAGGGGCCCTTGCCAACACCGTGGAGCACGCGGCCGCGTCCGAAGCGGTCGTGACGCTCTCGCACCTGGGCGACGCCGTCGCCCTCGACGTGCGCGACGACGGCCGCGGCTTCGACCCCGACGACCTCGACCCTGACGGCGCCGCCGCGTCCGGCCGCGGGTTCGGCCTGCCGGGGATGCGCGAGCGCCTCGCGCGGGTCGGCGGGAGCCTCGCGGTCGAGTCCCGTCCCGGCGAGGGCACCGCGCTCGCCGCGTCCGTCCCGCTCGGTGAGGAGCCGTGATGCGCCTGTTCCTGGTCGACGACCACCCCGTGGTCCGGGCGGGCCTGGCCGCGCTCGTCGACGGCGAGCCCGACATGGAGGTCGTCGGGGAGGCCGCCGACGCGGCCGCCGCGCTGCGCGGCATCCGCGGGTGCGCGCCCGACGTGGTGCTCATGGACCTCCAGCTCGGCGGCGGCCCCGACGGGTTCGCCGTCGCCGAGGAGGTCGCGAAACTCCCCGACGCGCCGCGGGTGCTCGTGCTGACCACATACGAGTCGGACGCCGACGTGCGCCGCGCCGTCGCGGCCGGCGCCACCGGGTACCTGCTCAAGGCCTGCCCGCCCGAGGAGCTGTTCGCGGCGATCCGCGCGGCCGCCCGCGGGGAGTCGTCCCTCTCGCCCAAGGTCGCCGCGCGCGTGATGGACCAGGCCAGGTCCGGTCGCCCGGCGCTGACGGCCCGCGAGTCCGAGATCGTGGGCCTTCTCGCCGAGGGCCTGGGGAACCGGCAGATCGCGCAGCGCCTGTTCGTCACCGAGGCCACCGTCAAGACCCACCTGGTCCACATCTTCGCGAAGCTCGGCGTCGACTCGCGGACCGCGGCCGTCGCCGCGGCCGTCCAGCAGGGCCTGATCCGGCGCTGACCTGGAATTCGGTTCGTGTCCCTGACATGGGAAGCCTGCCGTTATACGCTCGGGTGACGATCGGGGGCGGTGGCCGACTTGGCACCAGGACAGCACGATTCGGGGCGCGCGGACTACCGCGGACTCGCCCCGCTCTTCACGGAGATGGCCGGACTTGAAGCGGACGACCCGCGCCGCGCGGAGCTCCGCGAGCGGCTGATCACCGGGCACCTGCCGCTCGCCGAGCACATCGCGCAGCGCTTCTCCGGCAAGGGCATCGTCAAGGACGACCTCCTCCAGGTCGCCTCGATCGGGCTCATCCACGCCGTCGACCGCTTCGACCCGTCCCTCGGCAGCGAGTTCCTGTCGTACGCCGTCCCCACGATGATGGGGGAGGTGCGGCGCTGCTTCCGCGACACCGCGTGGCCGATGCGCGTGCCGCGCCGCCTCCAGGAGCTGCGCCTCGCCATCAACCGGGCCGCCGGGGACCTCGCGCAGGAGCTGGGCCGCCCCGCCACGTGCGCCGACCTCGCCGCGCACCTCGGGCTCACCGAGGCGGAGGTGGACGAGGGGCTCGAAGCGCGCCAGGCGTACTGGTCGGTCTCGCTCGACGAGCCCGAGTACCGCGATCCGGGCCGCGCGCCGCTGTGCGAGACCATCGGCGCCGAGGACGTCGCGCTCGCGCTCGTGGAGGACCACGAGGCGCTGGTGCCGCTGCTGTCCGACCTGACCGAGCGCGAGCGCCGCATCCTGGCGCTGCGGTTCTTCGAGGAGAAGACCCAGGCCCAGATCGGCGAGGAGATCGGCATCTCGCAGATGCACGTCTCGCGGCTCCTCAAGGGCGTGCTCGAAGAGCTGCGGGAGCGGCTGACGACCGCGCCGCGGTAAGCGCTGCACTTCGGAAGTTTCAGCGGACTTCCGGCCTTTTAAATCGAAACATTTCGATGTATTGTGATCGGGAACATTTGGAACTTCCAACCTCCTGGAGGAACGATGGCATCCCGCTCCGACGACGCCCGCGCCCCGCGCCTGGGCCGCCGCTCCCTGCTCGCATTGGGAGCGCTTCCGATCATCGGCGCCCCCCTCGTCGCCGACGCGGCCTCCGCGCAGACCACGGTCCTCATCCAGCCCTCCATCGGGCAGCAGACGATCCAGGGCTTCGGAGGGATGAACCACACGGTGTGGATCAGCGACCTCACCGCGGCCCAGCGGGACACGGCGTTCGGCAACGGCGCGGGGCAGCTCGGCTTCTCGATCCTGCGCATCCCCGTCCACGAGGACCGCAGCAACTGGAGCCGCGAGGTCGCCACCGCCCAGCGCGCGGTCGCCCTGGGCGCCAAGGTGCTCGCGTCCCCGTGGAACCCGCCCGCGTCCATGACCGAGAGCTTCTCCGGCGGCAAGCGGCTGCGCTACGACCAGTACGGGGCCTACGCCCAGCACCTCAACGACTTCGTCGTCTTCATGCGCAACAACGGGGTCGAGCTCTACGCGATCTCCGTCCAGAACGAGCCGGACTACGCGCACGAATGGACCGCGTGGACCGCGGCCGAGATCGTCCGCTTCCTCAAGGAGAACTCCGGGGTGATCAGCACCCGCGTGATGGCGCCGGAGTCCTTCCAGTACCGCAAGAACCTCTCCGACCCGATCCTCAACGACGCCGCCGCGCTCGCCAACATGGACATCCTCGGCGCGCACCTGTACGGGACGCAGCCCGCGGACTTCCCCTACCCGCTGTTCCAGCAGAAGGGCGCGGGCAAGGAGCTGTGGATGTCGGAGGTGTACTACCCCAACTCCAGCGACTCGGCCGACCTGTGGCCCGGCGCCCTCGACGTGGGCGAGCACGTGCACCGCGCGCTGGTGAACGGCCGCTTCCAGGCCTACATCTGGTGGTACATCCGCCGCGGGTACGGGCCGATGCGCGAGGACGGCCAGATCAGCAAGCGCGGCGCCAACCTCGCCCACTACTCGAAGTGGGTCCGGCCGGGCTACCAGCGGATCACCGCGACCGCGAACCCGCAGTCGGGCGTCTACATCTCCGCGTTCAAGAGCGGGTCCAGGATCGTCATGGTCGCCGTCAACAAGAACGCCTCGGCCGTGTACCTCCCCTTCACCCTCGAAGGCGGCGGCACGGGCTCCTTCGCGACCTGGGTGACCACGTCGAGCCAGACCCTCGCGGCCTCCAACGCGGTCCCGATGACCAACGGCTCCTTCGGCTCCCAGCTCCCCGCGCAGAGCATCCGCACCTACGTCCTGAACTAGGCCCCGCGCGAGCACCGCGAGCACCGCGCGGTGCTCGCGCGGCGTCCCGGCTCAGGCGAGGTCCACGGGCCGGACGCTGAGCTTCTCGGCGATCCGGGCGAGGGCGGCGTGGTCGTCGGCGTCGAGGAGGTCGAGCGCGGCCTCGCGGACGGCCCGCACGTGGACGGGCGCGGCGGCCTGGACGAGCCCGTACCCCGCATCGGTGAGGGCCGCGATCGTGTAGCGGCCGTCCTCGGGGTCGGGCGAGCGCTCCATCCAGCCGCGCTGCTCGAAGCGCTTGACCACGTTGGACAGGCGCGAGAGCGAGCCGTTCGCCAGGAACGCCAGCTCGCTCATGCGCAGGCGCCGCCCGGGGGCCTCGGAGACGTGGCTGAGGACCAGGTACTCGAAAAGGGTCAGCCCGCACTCCTTGTGGAGCGGGCCTTCGAGGCGCGGCGGCAGCATGTAGACAAGCGAGACGAGCCCGGTCCAGGCGTCCTTCTCGGCCGGGTCGAGCCAGCGGACCTGCTCGGACGCGGCGGTTCGGGGAGTCTCGGCCATACGCGCAGTCTAACCGGCGGCCGTGACTTCATGCTTGAAGTCAAATCTGCTACGATGACTTCAAGCATGAAGTCAATCGGAAGGGGTCGCCATGAGCGAGCCGCAGTTCATCATCACCCCCGGGGCCGGCGAGAAGCTGCACGGGATGCTCGGCTACAGCCAGGCCGTGCGCATCGGCGACCGCGTCGAGATCTCGGGCCAGGGCGGCTGGAACGACGACCTCGAATTCCCCGAGGACCTCGAAGAGGAGATCGTGCGCGCCTTCGACAACGTCGAGCGCGTCCTCGCCTCTGCGGGCGCCACCTGGGCCGACGTGGTCCACGTGAACTCCTACCACCTGCCCGACGACCCCGCATACATCGGAGAGCGCCCCGGCCGCGTCATGGCCGAGCAGTTCCGCAAGCGCATGAACGGGCGCGCCCCGATCTGGACCGAGCTCGGCGTCGCCGCCCTCGGCGCCCCGGGGATGCGCGTGGAGATCCGGGTGACCGCGGTCGTCGCTTAGCCCGCGAAGGTCCGGCGGTACGCGCTCGGCGTGACCCCAAGGGCCGCTTGGAAGTGCAGGCGCAGCGATGATGCCGAGCCGAACCCGGCGCCGGCCGCCACGCGGTCGATCGGCTCGTCGCTGCGCTCCAGCAGGTGCCTGGCCCGCTCCAGGCGCTGGTGCAGGAGCCACCGCTGCGGCGACGTGCCGACCTCCTCGCGGAAGCGCCGCGTGAACGTGCGGACGCTCATCGCCTCGCACTCCGCGAGCTGCCGCAGCGTCAGCGGCTCGTGGAGGCGGGCGAGCGCCCACTCCCGCGCCCGGCCCGTCGCGGCCGACCCCGCCTCGGGCACCGGCCGTTCGATGTACTGGGCCTGGCCGCCGTCGCGGTGCGGCGGCACCACGGCCCGCCGCGCCACCCGGTTCGCCACGGCCACACCGAAATCGAGCCGCGTCATATGCAGGCACAGGTCGAACCCGGAGGCCACGCCCGCCGAAGTGAGCACGCGCCCGTCCTCGGTGTACAGCACCTCCGGCTCCAGCCGCACCTTCGGATAGAGCCGCCGGAACCGCTCGGCCGCGTCCCAGTGCGTCGTCGCCGACCGCCCGTCGAGCATCCCCGCCGCGGCGAGCACGAACGACCCCGTGCAGATCGACGCGATCCGCGCCTCCGGCCGGATGCGCTCCAACGCCGCGGCCACGTCCGCGGGCAGCCGCCCCGCCGTCCACGACTCGTCCGACTCGTGCGCCGAGGGCACCACGACCGTCTCGGCCTCGGCGAGCGCCTCCGGCCCGTGCTTGACGTTCACGGTGACGTCGGCGTCGGTGCGGATCTCGCCAGGCTCCGGCGCGCAGGTGACGACCTCGTACAGGTGCTCCCCGCCGGACTTCGCGGAGCCGAACACGCGGTGCGGGATGCCCAGCTCGACCGGGAGGAGCCCGTGCCGGACCAGGACCGCCACGCGGTGCCGCCCGGGATGCCGAAAGACGCTCATGGCCCGATCTTCGCACATGTTGGCCTGCGGGCCACTGGCCGCCCGGCCGCGGCTCGGCGAAGCTGTATCCATGTCCATCGCAGCCCCGGAATCCCCCGAGCAGACCAGACGCCGCACCGTCCACCGCGCGTGGTGGGTCGCCGCCGTCAGCTTCGTCGCCGTCGTCGGCGCGGCCGCCTTCCGCGCCACCCCGAGCGTCTTCATCGAGCCGCTCCACGCCGAGTTCGGCTGGTCCCACGGCACGATCTCCGCCGCCATCTCCGTGAACATCCTGCTCTACGGCCTGTTCTCGCCGTTCGCCTCCGCGCTCCAGGAGCGGTACGGGATCCGCCGCGTCGTGGCGATCGCCCTGGGCCTCATCGCCCTCGGCGGCGGCGCCACGGTCTTCATGACCGCGTCGTGGCAGCTGGTCCTGTGCTGGGGCTTCATCGTCGGCATCGGCACCGGGTCCATGGCGATGGCGTTCGTCGCCACGATCACCAACCGCTGGTTCATCGCCCGCCGCGGCCTCGTCTCCGGCATCCTCACCGCCGGGGGCGCGGCCGGGCAGCTCGTGTTCCTGCCGCTCGTCGGCCTGCTCGTCGAGGGCCCGGGATGGCGCGCGGCCTCGCTCCTGGTGGCCGCCACCGCACTCGCGATGGTCCCGCTCGTCCTCCTCGTCGTGCGCGACCGGCCCGAGGACGTGGGCCTCACGCCCTTCGGCGCGGGCCCCGACTACACGACACCCGCGCCCTCGACGCAGGGCGCGGCGAAGCGGGCCCTCGGCGGCCTGTGGCAGGCCAGCGGCTCCCGCGCGTTCTGGCTCCTGGCAGGCACGTTCGCGATCTGCGGCGCCTCCACGAACGGCCTCGTCGGCGCCCACTTCGTGCCCGCCGCCCACGACCACGGCATGCCTCTGACGGCCGCCGCGTCGCTCCTGGCGGTCATCGGCGTGGTCGACCTGATCGGCACGATCTTCTCCGGCTGGCTCACCGACCGGTTCGACCCGCGGATGCTCCTGGCGGTCTACTACGCGCTCCGCGGCCTCTCGCTGCTCGCGCTCCCGACCCTGTTCGCGGGCGACGTCAAGCCGCCGATGCTGTTCTTCATCGTCTTCTACGGCCTCGACTGGGTCGCGACGGTCCCGCCCACGATCGCGCTGTGCCGCGAGCACTTCGGCGAGGACGGCGCGGTCGTCTTCGGCTGGGTCCTCGCCTCCCACCAGGTCGGCGCGGCCCTCATCGCCTGGGGCGCGGGCTTCGTGCGCGACGCGACCGGGAACTACGACCCGGCGTGGTTCACCGCGGGAGCGCTGTGCGCGCTCGCCGCGGTGATGTCCCTCGCGATCAGACGCGTACCAGTCGCTGCAACTGCGTGACGTGGGCGGGTTCGAGTTCGTCGAGCGAGGCCACGCCGAGGAGCTTCATCGTCCGCTCGACCTCTTCGCGGAGGATGGCGATGGCGCGGTCGACGCCCTCGCGCCCTCCGGCCATGAGCCCGTACAGGTAGGCGCG
Organism: Glycomyces artemisiae; assembly: GCF_003002955.1. Taxonomy (GTDB): domain Bacteria; phylum Actinomycetota; class Actinomycetes; order Mycobacteriales; family Micromonosporaceae; genus Glycomyces; species Glycomyces artemisiae. Next base: position 151,943 of record NZ_PVTJ01000003.1, on the reverse strand, counting down.
GCCGATCATGGTGTACCTGGCGCCCAAGGCGACTGACGCGACGATGTCGGCGCCGGACATGATGCCGGTGTCCAGGTGCACCTCGATGTCGCTCCCGACTTCCTTCACCACGTGGGGGAGGAGGTGGAAGGGGATCGGGGCGCGGTCGAGCTGGCGGCCGCCGTGGTTGGAGAGCGTGACGGCGTCGACGCCGAGGTCGGCGCAGCGCTTGGCGTCCGCGACGGTCTGGACGCCTTTGACGACGATCTTCCCGGGCCACTGCTCCTTGATCCACGCGAGGTCCGCGTAGTCCACCGTCGGGTCGAACATGGTGTCGAGGAGTTCGGCGATCGTCCCCGACCAGCGGTTGAGCGAGGCGAACGAGAGGGGCTCGGTGGTGAGCATGTCGAACCACCAGGCCGGGCGCGAGGCCATGTTGAAGAACGTCTTCGGAGTGATCGCGGGCGGAATCGAGAAGCCGTTGCGCTTGTCCCGCAACCGGGCTCCGGCGACGGGTACGTCGACGGTGACCAGGAGCGTGTCGAACCCGGCCGCGGCGGCCCGCTCGACGAGGGCCATCGACCGGTCGCGGTCCTTCCACATGTACAGCTGGAACCAGTGGCGCCCTTCGGGACCGCCCGCGGCGGCGACGTCCTCGATCGGGGTCGTCCCCATCGTGGAGAGCGCGAACGGGATGCCCGCCGCGGCGGCGGCTCCGGCCCCGGCGATCTCGCCCTCGGTGTGCATCATGCGGGTGAACCCGGTGGGCGCGATGCCGAACGGGAGTGCCGAGCGCTTCCCGAGCACGTCCCAGCCGGTGTCGACCTTCGAGACGTCCCTGAGGATCGCGGGGTGGAACTCGATGTCCGCGAACGCCTGCCGCGCCCGCGCGAGCGACAGCTCGCCCTCGGCGGCGCCCTCGGTGTAGTCGAAGGCCGCGCGCGGGGTGCGCCGCGCCGCAATCCGGCGCAGGTCACTGATGGTGAGCGCGGCGTTCAGACGCCGCCGCTTCGCGTTGAAGTCCGGCGTTTTGAAACGTATCAACGGCAAGAGGTCGTGGGGCCGGGGGAATTGTCGTTTCGTCATGGGAGGGCCTATCGGATGCGATGGTGAGGAGTCCGTCCGGGCCATTGTCGCCCGCCCCGAAATTGCTCCGTGACCGGACCCGTCCGCGAGCCGCTCGGCTCCGAATCGTGGTCGACCGGAGTTGACAAACCGAGCGGAGCATGATGATGTCCACAAGGGGGAATCCATCGGCCTGGGCCACAGGCGGACACCGGCGTACGGCGGTAGAGGAGGCGAGGATGCCCGCGCTCGAACAGCTGCTGCACGGCACGGCGCTGGGCGACGACGACGCCTTCGCGCGCCTCTACGACGAGGCCGCCCCGCGCGTCTACGGCCTGTGCCTGCGCGTCCTGCGCGACCCCGCGCAGGCCGAGGAGGTCGCGCAGGAGGTCCTCGTCGAAATCTGGCGCACCGCGACCCGCTTCGACCCCTCCCGCGGGTCCGCCGGCGCGTGGATCTCGACCATCGCGCACCGCCGCGCCGTCGACCGCGTCAGGTCCGCCCAGGCCTCCGGCGACCGCGAGCGCCGCGCCGCAGCCCAGTCCGAACCCGAGTACGACGCCGTCGCGGAGGCCGCCGCGACCCGCCTGGAGCACCGGCAGGTCCGCCGCTGCCTGGGGACCCTCACCGAGCTCCAGCGGCAGGCCGTCACCCTCGCCTACTACGGCGGCCACACCTACCGGCAGGTCGCGTCCCTGCTGGGCGCCGCCGTGCCCACCGTCAAGTCCCGCATCAGGGACGGCCTGCTCAAACTGCGCGACTGCCTGGAGGTGGCCCGATGAGCGCCGACGTCCACACTCTCATCGGCGCCTGGGCCGTCGACGCCCTCGACGATGACGAGCGCGCCGAAGTCGAGCACCACCTCGGCGAATGCGAATCCTGCGCCCAGGAGGCCGCCGAGCTGCGCGAGGCCGTCTGGCGTCTCTCCGACGTGACGATCGCCGACCCGCCCCCGCGGCTGCGCGCCCGCGTCCTCACCGAGGTCGCCCGCACCCGCCAGGAGGCCCCCGAACCGCCCGCGGCCGAACCCCGCACCGCCCGGCCCCGCCTACGCCGCCACCGCGGCATGCCGCGCCTGCGGCTCGCGCTCGCCGCCGGGGCCCTCGCCGCGGTCATGGCCGTCGTCGGCGGCATCGTCACCTGGTCGGTCATGCGCGACACCGAGCCGTCCCGGTCGGACCAGATCGCCGCCGTCCTCGAATCCGGGGACGCCGCGATCGGGTCGATCGCGGCCGACGGCGGCGGCAAGGTCAGCGTCGTGTACTCCGAGCAGCTCGACAAGGCCGTGGTGGTCCTCGCCGGGCTCGCCGCGATCGGCGAGGAGCGGTCCTACCAGATCTGGATGGTCGACCCCGAAGGCCAGGTCTCCGCGGGCGTCATGGACCCGGGCGACCGCTCCGCGACGATGCTCGTCGAGGGGCTCGGCGACGCCGAGCTCATCGGCGTCACCCAGGAGCCCGCAGGGGGCTCCGAGACGCCGACCCTCCCGCTGGTGGCGGGCGTCCCGCTGGAGGGCTGACCCCCAGCCGACACGGGCCCGGCCGCACGGCCGGGCCCGCTTTCGCACCCGCCGGGAAAAACATCCGGAATTCTTTCCCCGCCGACCCATCCGCGGCCCGCCCGCCCCCGAATGAGGGGCATGAGACCGACCATCGCCGCCGCACTCGCCGGCATCGCCTGCGCCGCCGTCGCGGTCGCGACCGCGCAGCTCGCGGCCGCCGCCGTCGACCCCGGCAGCGCCCCGGTCGCCGCGATCGGCGCCGCCGTGGTCGACGCGGTCCCCGAACCCGTCAAGGAGTTCGCGATCCGCACCTTCGGCGAGTACGACAAGCTCGCACTCCTGGCCGGGATCGGCACGGTGATCGCCGCGCTCGCCGCCGCGACCGGCGTCGCCGCCCGTCGGCGCCCCTGGACCGGGTACGCGGTCCTGGCCCTCCTCGGCGGGGCGGGCGCGGCAGCCGCCCTCGCCCGCCCCGCCGCCTCCCCGTCGTGGGCGCTCCCGTCCCTCGTGGGCGCCGCCTGCGGCGCGGGCGTCCTCGCGATGCTGCTCCGCGAACGCTCGGACGGCTCCGCCGCGCCGGGCCGGGCCGTCGACCGCCGGGGCGTCCTCATCGCCCTCGGCGGCGCCGGGCTGGCCGGCGCGGCGGGCTGGCGGCTCACCGGCACCTCGGACCTCGAAGACGCCCGCGCCGCGGTCGATCTGCCCGCGCCCGTCGACGTCGGGCCCGCGGGCGCCGGCCTCGACGTGGACGGCCTCACCCCCTATCTGACGCCGAACGCCGACTTCTACCGCGTCGACACCGCCCTGGTCCTGCCGCGCCTCCTCCCCGAGGACTACCGGCTCCGCATCACCGGCCGCGTCGCGAACCCCATGGAGCTGTCCTATAGAGACCTCCTGGACCGCGGTCTGGTCGAACGGGAGATCACGATCTCCTGCGTCTCCAACGAGGTCGGCGGGAACCTCGCCGGGAATGCGCGCTGGCTCGGCGTGCCGCTCGCCGGCCTCCTCGCCGAGGCCGGTCCCGAACCCGGTGCGGACCAGGTGGTCTCGCGCTCGGCCGACGGCTGGACCGCGGGCACGCCGACCGCGGTCTGCACCGACGGGCGCGACGCGCTCGTGGCCGTCGGCATGAACGGCCGCCCGCTCCCGCTGGAGCACGGGTTCCCGGTGCGCATGATCGTCCCCGGCCTGTACGGGTACGTCTCGGCCACCAAGTGGCTCGTCGAGATCGAGCTGTCGTCCTTCGCGGACTTCGACGCCTACTGGGTCCGCCGCGACTGGGACGCGCAGGCGCCGGTCAAGACCTTCTCGCGCATCGACACTCCCAAGCCCCTCGCGACCGTTCCGGCCGGGCCGGTCACCGTCGCCGGGGTCGCCTGGGCCCAGCGCCGCGGCATCGCCCGCGTCGAGGTCCGCGCCGACGGGGGCCCCTGGAACGAGGCCGAACTCGCGCCCGTCATCGGCGAGGACACGTGGCGCCAGTGGAAGTGGACCTGGGACGCGGCGCCCGGCCGCCGCACCTTGGAGGTCCGCGCCACCGACGGCGACGGCGCCGTCCAGACCTCGGAGCGGGCCGCGCCCTTCCCGAACGGTGCCACCGGATGGCACTCCATCGTCTTGAACGCCGAATGAACCGCGGGGCGCGACCGCGCCCCGAACCGACAGAGAGGCAAGACCATGAACACTCGACTGCTCACCCGCGCAGGCGCCGTGCTGGCCGCGGCCGGATGCGCCTTCGTCTTCACCGCGTGCGGCTCCGGCGACGGGACCTCGAACGAGGACGCCACGTCCAGTGCGGAGTCTGCGCAGGAGGAGACCACCGAGGAGACGCCCGTCTCCGGCGAGTTCGGCGCCGCGTGCTCCGCGGTCCCCGCCGACGGCGAGGGCTCGTTCACCGGCATGGCCGACGACCCGGTCGCGACCGCCGCGAGCAACAACCCGGTCCTGTCCACACTGGTCACCGCGGTGACCGAGGCCGGGCTCGTCGACACGCTCAACACCGCGGAGGACATCACCGTGTTCGCGCCCACGAACGACGCGTTCGCGAAAATCCCGGAGGCCGACCTCCAGGCCGTCCTGGCCGACACTGAGACGCTCACGTCGATCCTGACCTACCACGTGGTCGCCGGGCGGCTCGCGCCCGAGGACCTCGCGGGCGAGCACGCGACCCTTCAGGGCGAGAACCTGACGGTCGAGGGCTCCGGCGAGGACTTCACCGTGAACGGCGAGGCCGCCGTGGTCTGCGGCAACGTGCAGACCGCGAACGCCACGGTCTACATCATCGACACGGTGCTCATGCCCGCCCAGTGATGTCCGGGGCCCGCCGCACGGCGAGTCCCGGAGCGCAGGCCGCCCGGACCCGGTCCAAAGCGGGGCGGCCTGCTTCGAGAGACGACGAGGCCGGGCGCCCGAAAGGGGCGCCCGGCCTCGTCGTGCCGCAGGTCCAGGCGACGGCCTTGACGAGGTGCCGGCCGGCCTCAGACCTCGATGTGCGAGCCGATGATCATCGTGCGCTCGCGCGGGAGGCGGAAGTGCTCGGCGGCGTCGGCGGTGATGTGGGACGTGGCGATGAACAGGTGCTTGCGCCAGGTCGCCATCGTCCGGGCCTTGCCGGGCTTGAGCTGGATCGTCGACAGGAAGTACGTGGCCCGGTGGAGGTTGAGGCGGCGGCCCTCGGCCTGCTCGGGCTCGATCCCTTCGAGCGCGCGCGGCACGTCCGGGGTCTCCATGTAGCCGAAGCGGGCGGTCACGTGCATGACCCCGTCCCGGTCGTCGCCGAGCTGGTCGACGGTGAGCCGGTCGTCCTCGGCGACCCGCGGGACCGGTTCGGTGACGACCGAGAGGATCACGATCTGGGAGTGCCGGGCGTGGTTCTGCTCCAGGTTGGAGCGCATGGCGAGGGGCGCGGAGTGCTTGCCGCGGTCGAGGAACACGGCGGTGCCGGGGACGCGCGCGACCTTCGGCTCGCCCTCGCGGAGCTTCTCGACGAACTCCTGAAGCGAGCCCTCGCGGCTCTCGCGCTCGAACGTGACGACCTCGCGGCCCTTCTGCCAGGTGATCATGACGGTGAACGCGAGCACGCCGATGAGCAGCGGCAGCCACGCGCCGTGGATGATCTTCGTCGAGCTGGCCGACAGGAACGCCAGGTCGATCGCGAGGAGCAGGCCGCCGCCGAGCGCCAGCGCCCAGCGCGGCGCGCCCCAGCGGATGCGCGCGACGTACAGGAACAGCAGCGACACGATGGTGATCGTCCCGATCACGGCCATGCCGTACGCGAACGCGAGCGCCTCGGAGGTGCGGAACGCGAACACGAGGACCAGCACGGACACCATGAGCAGCCAGTTGATCCACGGCACGTAGATCTGCCCGTACTGGTGCTCGGAGGTGTGCGCGATCCGCAGCCGCGGCAGGTAGCCGAGCTCGGAGGCCTGCGAGGCGACGGAGAACGCGCCGGAGATGACGGCCTGCGCGGCGATCACGGTGGCGACGGTGGTGAGGAGCAGCAGGGGGATGCGCAGGAACTCGGGGGCGAGGAGGAAGAACGACCCGGCGACGTTCCCGGAGTCCTCCAGGATGAGTGCGCCCTGGCCCATGTAGTTGAGCATCACCGACGGGAAGACGACGGCGATCCAGGCGCGGGAGATGGGCTTGCGCCCGAAGTGGCCCATGTCGGCGTAGAGCGCCTCGGCGCCGGTGAAGGTGAGGATGACGGCGGCGAGCGCGAAGAACGCGACGCCGAAGTTCCCGAACACGAAGTCGATCGCGTAGGTGGGGGAGAGGGCCCGGAGGATCTCGGGGTTCCCGGCGATGCCGCCGATGCCGAAGAGCGCGAGGGTGGCGAACCAGACGGCCATGATCGGGCCGAACCAGCGGCCGATGACGTGCGTGCCGCGCTTCTGGAGCGCGAACAGCAGCACGATGATGACGGCGGTCGCGGGGATGATGGCCGCTTCGAGGCCCGACGACACGGTCTTGACGCCCTCGACGGCGGAGAGGACCGAGATCGCGGGGGTGATCATGGAGTCGCCGAGGAACAGGGCGGCGCCGAAGATGCCGAGGGCGGCGAGCGCGAACGCGGCCTTGCGGCCGCGGCTGTCGACCTGGCGGCGCAGGAGGGTGATGAGCGCCATGATGCCGCCCTCGCCGTCGTTGTCGGCGCGCATCGCCAGGCCCACGTAGAAGACCGTGACGATGATCGTGACCGACCAGAAGATGAGGGAGACGATCCCGAAGACGTTCTCCGTGTTCACCGGGACCGGGTGCGGGTCGCCGGGGTTGAAGATCGTCTGGAGGGCGTAGATGGGGCTGGTCCCGATGTCGCCGTAGACGACTCCGAGTGCGCCGAGGAACAGCCCCATGCGCAGCGGCCCGCCTTTCAAGGCATGCCCGTGCGCCGGGCCGGCCGGTTCCTGGTCCAGCCTGCCCTCGCTGGTTTGAGCGGTCACGTGTGCTCCCTTCCGGTGCCGCACGCTAGCGCGAACCGGGGGCCGATTGCCCGGTCCAGAGGCCGTTGACGCGAATCCATACGCGTTCTTGACGCCCGCTGTGATGTTCCATACGCGTTCTTGACGCATGTCTGAAAGGTTTCGGGCGGCGAACCGGGGGTCCGTGTCGGTCCCCGGGGGCACCATTGACGGCATGTCCCGTCGAGAGCCGAACACCGCGCCGCACCCGTCGCTCGCGCGGTTCTCCCCGGCCACCGCCTCGTGGTTCGCGCAGACGTTCGGCGACCCGACGCCCGCGCAGCAGGGCGCGTGGGAGGCGCTCGCGGAGGACCGGGACGTCCTCGTCGTGGCGCCCACCGGCTCGGGCAAGACCCTCGCCGCGTTCCTGTCGGCTCTTGACGCGCTCGCGACGGCCCCGGTGCCCGCCGAACCCAAGGAGCGCTGCCGCGTCCTCTACATCTCGCCGCTGAAGGCCCTCGGCGTCGACGTTGAGCGCAACCTCGCCGCGCCCCGCGACGGCATCCGCGCCGAGGCCCGCCGCCTGGGCCTGCCCGAACCGGACGTGCGCACCGCGATCCGCTCGGGCGACACCCCGCAGGCCGAGCGCCGCTCGATCGCGAACCGGCCCCCCGACATCCTCATCACCACGCCCGAGTCGCTGTTCCTGATGCTCACCTCCGGCGCCCGCGACGCGCTCGCGGGCGTGGAGACCGTGATCCTCGACGAGGTCCACGCCGTCGCGGGCACCAAGCGCGGCGCGCACCTCGCGCTGTCCCTTGAGCGCCTGGACGCCCGCCTGGCCCGGCCCGCGCGCCGCATCGGCCTCTCCGCGACCGTGCGGCCCGTCGCAGAGGTCGCCCGGTTCCTGTCGCCGCGCCACGACGTCGCGATCGTGCAGCCGCCCTCCGAGAAGCGCTGGGACCTGCAAGTGGTCGTCCCCGTCGAGGACATGGCCGCGCTCGGCGACGCGCCCGTCGCGCCCACCGCGTCCGCGGCCCGCTCGGCCGGGTCCATCTGGCCGCACGTGGAGGAGCGGATCGTCGACCTCGTCGAGGCCCACCGCTCGACCATCGTCTTCGCGAACGCCCGCCGCGTCGCCGAACGGCTCTCCAACCGCCTCAACGAGATCGAGTACGAACGCCGCCACGGCGAACCGCTGCCCGAGTCGCACGGGCCCGCCGCGGCCATGGGCGGCTCCGGGGCCGCCGCCGGGGCCCCGCCGGTCCTGTCGCGCACCCACCACGGCTCGATCTCCAAGGAGCAGCGCGCCGAAGTGGAAGGCGACCTCAAGGCCGGGCGGCTGCCCGCCGTCGTCGCCACCTCCAGCCTGGAACTGGGCATCGACATGGGCGCCGTCGACCTCGTCGTCCAGGTGGAGGCGCCCCCGTCGGTCGCCTCCGGCCTCCAGCGCGTCGGCCGCGCCGGGCACCAGGTCGGGGCGGTCTCGCGCGGCGTGTTCTTCCCGAAGGTCCGCTCCGACCTCATCCAGTCCGCGGTCGTCGCCGAGCGCATGAAGGCGGGCGCCATCGAGGCGCTCCGCGTCCCCGCCAACCCGCTCGACGTCCTCGCCCAGCAGCTCGTCGCCATGGCCGCCATGGACGAGTGGGACGTGGGCGACCTGCTCGACCTGGTCCGCCGCGCCGCCCCCTTCGCGACCCTCCCCGACTCCGCGTTCGACGCGGTCCTCGACATGCTCGCGGGCCGCTACCCCTCCGACGCGTTCGCCGAGCTGCGCCCGCGCCTGGTCTGGGACCGCAACGCGGGCACCGTCACCGGCCGCCCCGGCGCCCAGCGCCTCGCCGTCACCTCCGGGGGCACCATCCCCGACCGCGGCCTGTTCGGGGTGTTCTTGACGGGCGCCGCGACCGGCCGCGGCGGCGGCCGCGTCGGCGAACTCGACGAGGAGATGGTCTACGAGTCCCGCGTCGGCGACGTCTTCACCCTCGGCACCTCCTCGTGGCGCATCGAGGAGATCACCCGCGACCGCGTCATGGTCTCGCCCGCGCCGGGCGTGCCCGGCCGCCTCCCGTTCTGGCACGGCGACGGCCTCGGCCGCCCCCTCGAACTCGGCCGCGCCCTCGGCGCATTCGTGCGCGAACTCTCCAGTATGGACGACGAGGCGGCGCACGCCCGCCTCGCCGCCGCCGGACTCGACGACTCCGCCGCCCGCAACGCCATCGCCTACCTCGCCGAGCAGCGCGAGGCCACCGGCCTCGTCCCCGACGACCGCACCGTCCTGATCGAGCGGTTCCGCGACGAGACCGGCGACTGGCGCGTCGTGATCCACTCCCCGTTCGGCGCCCAGGTCCACGCCCCCTGGGCCCTCGCCCTCGGCGAGCGCCTCCGCGACCGCCACGGCCTCGACCCGCAGGTCATGCACCACGACGACGGCATCGTCCTGCGCCTGCCCGACACCGGCGAGGCCGAACCGGCCCTCCACGCCGACGACCTCGCCTTCGACCCCGCCGCCATCGGCGACACCGTCACCCGCGCCGTCTCCGGCTCCTCGCTCTTCGCCTCCCGCTTCCGCGAGGCCGCCTCCCGCGCGCTCCTGCTCCCGCACCGCCAGCCCGGCAAGCGCCAGCCCCTGTGGCAGCAGCGCCTGCGCTCCTCGCAGCTCCTCGAAGTCGCCGGGCGCTTCCCCACGTTCCCGATCATCCTCGAAGCCGTCCGCGAAGTCCTCCAGGACGTCTACGACGTCCCCGGCCTCACCGACCTCATGGCCGACCTCCGGACCCGGGACGTGCGCCTCGTCGAGGTCACCACCGTCGAGCCCTCCCCGTTCGCCCGGTCCCTCCTCTTCGGCTACGTCGCCCAGTTCATGTACGAAGGGGACACACCGCTCGCCGAACGCCGCGCCGCCGCCCTCTCCCTCGACTCCCGCCTCCTCGCCGACCTCCTCGGCCAGGTCGAGCTGCGCGACCTCTTCGACCCCGGCGTCCTCGCCGACGTCGAAGCCGAGATCCAGCGCCGCACCTACCCCGCCCGCGACGCCGAGAGCGTCGCCGACCTCCTCCGCGTCCTCGGCCCCCTCACCCCCGCAGAGCTCGCCGAACGCGGCGCCGAAGCGGCCTGGGCCGAGACCCTCGAAGCCGCGGGCCGCGCCATCCGCGTCGACATCGCCGGTCACGCCCATTGGGCCGCAGTCGAAGACGCCGGACGCCTCCGCGATGCCCTCGGCACCGTCATCCCCGCCGGACTCCCCGCCGCGTTCACCGAACCCGCGGACGACCCCCTCGGCGACCTCCTCGCCCGCTACGCCCGCACCCACGGCCCCTTCACCACCGCCGACGCCGCCGCCCGCTTCGGCCTCGGCGGGGCCGTCGCCGAACGCGCCCTCCGGGACCTCGGCCTCGTCGAAGGCGAGTTCCGGCCCGGCGGCGAGCACCGCGAATGGTGCGACGCCGACGTGCTGCGCCGCCTGCGCCGCCGCTCCCTCGCCGCGCTCCGCAAGGAGCTCGAACCCGTCCCGCCCGCCGCGCTCGCCGAGTTCCTGCCGCGCTGGCAGCACGTCGGCGGCAAGTCCGCCGAGGACGACCGCCTCGAAGGCGTCGACGGCCTCGCCCGCGCGATCGAGCAGCTCCAGGGCGCGGCCGTGCCCGCCTCCGCACTGGAGTCCCTGATCCTGCCCTCGCGCGTGGCCGACTACCGCCCGGCGATGCTCGACGAGCTGACCTCCTCCGGCGAGGTCCTGTGGGCCGGCGCCGGATCGCTCCCCGGCAACGACGGCTGGGTCGCGCTCTACCCGGCCGAGACCGCCCCGCTGCTCCTCCCTCCGCCCGGCGATGCACCGACCGGCCTGCACGCCGCGATCCTCGACGCGCTCGACGGCGGCTACGGGCTCTTCTACCGCCAGCTCGCCGACCGCGTCCGCGAGCACACCGAAGCGAACGACGCCGATCTCACTGCGGCCCTGTGGGACCTCGCCTGGACCGGCCGGGTCGCGAACGACACGCTCGCGCCGCTGCGCGCGCTCCTCGGCTCGGGCCGCACGGCCGGATCGACCGCCCACCGGGCCCGCCGCGCGGCCCCGCGCGCCCGCTACGGCGGCGGCTGGCGCGACCTGCGCCAGCAGCAGGGCCCCGTCAGCGGCCCCACAGCGGCCGGACGCTGGTCGCTCCTTCCCGCACCGGAACCGGACCCCACGGTCCGCGCCCACGCGCTCGCCCACACCCTGCTCGACCGGCACGGGGTCGTCACCCGCGGCGCGGTCGCGGCCGAAGGCGTCGAAGGCGGCTTCGCGAAGGTCTACCGGGTCCTGTCGGTCTTCGAGGAGTCCGGGCGGGCCCGCCGCGGCTATGTCGTGGACGGCCTCGGCGCGGCCCAGTTCGCGATGGAGGGCGCAGTGGACCGGTTGCGCGCCATGGCGAACCGTGCCGACGGCACCGCAGTCGTCCTCGCCGCCGCCGACCCCGCGAACGCCTACGGCGCGGCCCTGCCCTGGCCCGACACCGACGGACACAAGCCCGGCCGCAAAGCCGGGTCCCTCGTGGTCCTCGTCGGCGGCGAACTCGCCCTGTACGTGGAACGCGGCGGCCGGACCCTTATCGCCTGGCCCGCGACCGATGCCGCGGACCTCTCGGCCGACCCGCGCCTGAGCGCCGCCGCCGCGGCCCTCGCCGACGCCGTGCGCGAAGGCCGCACCGGGCCGCTCCACATCGAACGCGTCAACGACGCCTACGCCCCCGGCTCGACGCTCGCCGCCGCGTTGCAGGAGGCGGGCTTCCACGCGACGCCGCAGGGGTTCCGGCTGCGGCCGTTAGGGACGCAGCAGCGCCAGGTCCTCGCCCCACGAGTCGAGGTCGTCGCCGAACCCTGCGGCGCGGGCCCTGCCGTCGACCTCGGCGAACAGCTCGCGCTGGCGGTCGAGCGATCCGGTCGCCGCGACGGCGCCGAGCGACTTCAGCAGTGCCGCGGTCTCCCAGTCCGGCAGCGGGAACCGCTCCAGCTCCCACTCCAGGTACCGGTTGTAGGGGCGCGGGCGCCGGTCGACCGCGAACAGGTGGTCGAGGAGGTACCCCAGGCTCTCGGTCGCGTCGAGCCGGGCGGCGAGGACGAGGCCGTCGCGGTGGTTCTTGGCCGACCGGTAGAGCAGGTTCACGTAGCCGTCGAGGCTCTCGGACGCGAGTGCGCGGGCCGCTTCGGCGCCGAGCGTCCGCTTCTCGGCGACGAGTGCGGCGATCCCGCCGTCGAGCCGGTCGAGGACGACCTTGCCGCGCGCCAGCGCGTACCGGGCGAACCCCGGCATCCCCGCGGCCCGGAACTGGGTGTGCGTGATGACCACCAGGTCGAGCTTGTCCGTTCGGTGCCCATGCAGCGCTTGCAGTTCGCTCGCGGCGCCGTCGGCGAGCACGACCCACAGGTCGTGGTCGGAGCGCTCGGAGGCGAGCCCGTCGTGGGCGTGCGATCCGATGAGGACCAGCCCGACGACCGCGGGGTCCGCGGTCGCGGTGCGGACGAACTCGTCGTACGTCAAGTCGGTCACCGGCGCCGTCCGATCCTCATCCAGTAGTCCTCGCGGCCGGTGCCGACCGGGAGCGGCTCGCCGCGGAACCCGTTGAGCCGGTTGAGCATGAACTCCATCGGGCCTGCCTGGGAGGTGCGCCGGTAGAAGTCGAGGGCCCAGAGGCCGTTGACGATCACGAGGCACCGCAGCCGGTCCTCGACCGCCTCGCCCGCGAGGAGGTCGAGGTCGTGGTCGGCCTGGACGCGGGTGCTCGGCATGACCGGGGCCCACAGCACGTACCGGGCGAGCTCCCACATCGGATCGCCGTACATGGCGGCCTCCCAGTCGAAGACGCCCGCGATGCGGTCGCCTTCGACGGTGAAGTTGTCCGGGCCGAGGTCGCCGTGGACGAGCCTGCGGACCTCCGGGAGCCCGTCGGCGATGCCGAGGGCGGTCGCGGTGAGCTCTTCGGTCATCGCGATGTCGTCGAAGGAGCCGAGGGCGTTCCAGTCGGCGGGGAGCAGGGCGCGGAGCTGCGCCGCCCAGGTGGGGGCGGCCCCGTTCCCGGTGGCCGGGTCGATGGAGCCGTACCCCTCGGTGCCGGCGAGGTCGACGGCCGCGATGTCCTCGATGAGCGCCCGCACGACCGGGGCCATGCGGTGCTGGTGCGCCGCATCGGCTCCGGTGAGGTGGACGCCGCCGACACGGGCGGAGACGCACGCGTACGCGCCCGCGCCGACCGGGCCGACGTGCAGGACTTCGGGGACGGGCACCGGCGTGCCGCGCAGGCGGCCCGCGATCCAGGCGTCGCGGTCGAACCCGTCGCGGCGCGGCGCGACCCGCAGGACGAGGTCGCGGCCTCCCGCGCGGAAGCCGAAGGCTTGGGAGACCTCGCCTTCGGTCAGCGGGGTCCAGTGGCCGATCGGGCCGAGGAGGTCGCGCATCGCCTGCGCGGCCTCCTCGCCGGAGAGTGCGGTCTTCACCGGCTCCACGGTAGGGCGCGGAGCCGGTCGCGCCAATCGGTTTTCCGCGTCACCAGGTGACGGGCAGTTCGCCGACGCCGTAGAAGTTCTGGTCGGTGCGCAGGGGGACCTGGGCGGCGGGGACGGCCAGGTGCAGGCTCGGGAGGCGCCGGATCAGCCGCTCGAAGGCGATGCGCATCTCGACGCGCGCGAGCTGCTGGCCGAGGCACTGGTGGACGCCGTGGCCGAACGTCATGTGGCCCTTGGCGTCCCCGGCGACGTCGAAGACGTCGGGCTCGGTGAACTGCTCGGGGTCGCGGTTGGCGGTCTGGACCGAGACGGTCATGAACTCGCCCGCCTTGATCTGCTCGCCTTCGAACTCGAAGTCCTCCCCGGCCTGGCGGATGATGCCGGTGTGGATCACGCCGACGTACCGCAGCAGCTCCTCGACGGCGTTCGCCATGAGCTCGGGCCGCGCACGCAGGAGGTCCCACTGGTCGCGGTTCTCCAGGAGCGCCATGGTGCCGAGCCCGATCATCTTCGCGGTGGTCTCGTGCCCGGCGACGAGCAGGAGCAGCGCCATGCCGATGACCTCCTCCTCGGTCAGGTCCCGGTCGGCGGCGAGGTCGGAGAGGAGGTCGTCCTGCGGGTCGGCCCGCTTGGCGGCGACGAGCCCGGCGATGAAGCCCATGACGCGCTCGCTCGCGGCGGCCTTCTCCTCGGCGGAGACGGTCATGGTCATGATCGTGGCGGCGTCGGCAGTGAAGCGGCCCTGGTCGGATCGCGGCACGCCGAGGAGTTCGGAGATCACCAGGGCCGGGACGGGGAGCGCGAACTCGGCGACGAGGTCCGCGCCGCCGCCCGCGGCCTCCAGCGCGTCGAGCCGCTCCTCCACGATCTCGGCGACGCGCGGCTCCAGCAGCCGCATGCGGCGGACGGTGAACACGCCGGTGAGCTTGCGGCGCAGGCGGGTGTGGTCCGCGCCGTCCATCTCGATGAACATCCCGGGCGTGGCGGGCAGGTCGCCTTCGTAGTCGCCCATCGCCTCGACCTGGGGCATGGGGACGGGGACCTTGAGCGGGGCGCGCAGCCGCGACCGGAACCGGGTGTCGGCGAGGACCTTGCGGCCCAGGCGGTGGTCGGTGACGATCCACCCGAGCGTGCCGTCGGGGTGGTAGCGCAGGCGCCGCAGCGGGGCCTCGCGGTGGAGGGCCATGAGCGCGGCGGGCGGGTCGTAGCGGGTCTCGCGGTCGAGCGGGATGCCGTAGGGGACGGTGTCGTTCATCGGGGTCTCCTGACCGTGCGTCGGTGCGTTTCCACGTATAAACATAATATACGTATACGCGCTCGCGCAAGCCTGCCCGGGATCGGGCGAGAGGGGTCCCGCCGCGGCCCGCCCATAATCGGATCCAGTACCGCCTGAGAGGAACGCCCGAGATGAGCACACCAGTCTTCCCGCCGCAGATCCTGCCGCCGTGGGTCCGCAGCCTCGCCGCGGGCGTCCCCGAGGCGCCCGACGACGCCACCGAGCCGCTGCCGCCCGCCCCGCTCGGCACCGTGTACGCCCTGGGCGAGGACGTCGGCTGGGTCGTGCCGCCGCGCCCCTTCGAGCTCCTCTTCGGACGCGACGAGGCCAACGTCAACATCCCCATGGGCGTCAAGGACAAGCGCATCTCCCGCATCCACGGCCGCCTCATCTGCCACGGCGCGGAGTGGACGATGCGCAACGAGGGCCGCCTGCCGATGCTCCTGCCCGGCGACACCATGCTCCTCGCGGGCCAGGAGCGGCTCATCGAGCACTCCTACACGCCCGTCTACATCGGCGACATCTCGGAAGCCGTGCACTGCCTGGAGATCCGCCTCATCGGCGGCAAGCGCACCCCCGACGACGGCGCCGCCGACGACGAGACCGCCGTCCCCGGACGGCACGAGCTGAGCCCGGTCGAGCGGCTCGTCCTGACCTCCCTCGCCCAGCGGTACCTGCGCGGACTGCCGCGGCCCCAGCCGGTCTCGTGGCGCCAGGTCGCCGACGACATGCGCCGCACCGCCTTCGCGCACGACCGCAGCTGGAGCGAGGGCACCGCCGCCCGCGTCGTCGCCGCGGTGCGCGAGCGCCTCTCCAGCCCCGAGTACCGGCCCCGCGTCGCCGGGCTCCTGCGCGACGAGGTCCTCGGCGAGCCGCTCGGGAACGCCCTGAACGACAACCTGATCCGCGCGCTTCTCCAGAGCGCCACCCTCGATCCGGGGGACCTCGCCGCGCTCGACGGCTAGAGCTCCTGGTAGCACATGATGTAGTAGATGACGTCCGTCGCGGGGTCCCACTGCTCGCCGTCCGGCGTGCTGTCGCTCCAGTAGTACTCGAAGTCGGTGGCCCGCGAATCCCCGCACGCCAGCCACGAGGCGTCGTCGTGGTCGGGCTGCGACGGGTTCGGGTCCTCCGGGTTCACCACGATCCGGTAGTAGTACTCGGCCGCGTCCGGCGAGTCGCAGGCGACGACCACCCACGTCTCGTCGTCGTCGGTCGTGCACTCGCCCACCAGCGGCCGCCGCTCGACCTGCTCGTCGCCGGTCACCGGCGGCGGGGCCGTCGGCTCCGCGCCCTCCTCGACCTCCTCGCCCGAGGTCTCCTCCGCGGCGACGCCGCTGCCTCCGCCGTCGTCCTCCGGGCCGAACGCCGACCACGCCAGGACCCCCGCCGCCAGCAGCAGCGACAGCACCGGCACGAGCAGGTGCAGCCAGTGCGGCCGGGCCGCGGGCACCGACCGGACCAGCTCGGTCCGCTCGCCGGGCTCCGTGCGCAGCCGCTCCTGGATGTCGCGCAGGATCGGCAGCGCCGACCCCGCGTCGGTCACCCCCACCGTCTGCGCCAGCGCGCGCGCCAGCTCCCCGCAGGACCGGTACCGCTGCGCCGGGTCCACGTGCATCGCCTTGGCCACCACCGGGTCCAGCGCCGCCGGGAGCTGCGGGTGCAGCATCGTCACCGGCGTCAGGTCGCCCTCGCGCTGCGCCAGCTCCGCGGCGCTGTCGTCGAGGTGGTCGAAGGGCCGCTGCCCGTTCAGGCAGTGGTAGAGCACCGCGCCCAGCGAGTACACGTCGCCCGCCCGCTCCGCGTCGGTCGCGGGCCGCTCCGCGGGCACCCCGGGGGCGTTCGGGTCCGCCGGGCCCGCGCTGTACACCTCCGGCGCGGTGTACCGGCGCGTGCCGATGCTCTCGCCCGCCACCGTCAGGTCCGGGCCCATGCGGTCCTTCGCGACCCCGAAGTCGCTCAAGTAGACGTGCCCCTCGGCGCCGAACAGGATGTTGGCGGGCTTGACGTCGCGGTGCACCACTCCGCGGTCGTGCGCGTAGTCCAGGGCCCGCGCCACCTGCATCACCACGTCCACCGCGGCCGCCAGGTCGAGGCGCTCGCGGGCCAGGCGCCGCCGCAGGTCGTCCTCGGCCCACGGCATCACCAGGTACAGCAGGTCGTCCTCGGCGGCCGACGCGCGGATCAGGTACATGATGTTCGGGTGCTCCAGCTCGGTCATCAGCTGGATCTCCCGCAGGAACCGCTGCCGGTACCCCGGATGCATCGACAGGTACCCGGCCATCGCCTTCACCGCCACCCGGCGGTGGTGCAGGCGCAGGTCCTCGGCGCGGAACACCTGGCTCAGGCCCGTGGTGCTCGGCGGGTCCGCCGCGAGCCGGTACTCCGGGAGCAGCTCGCCGAGCCTGCGGCGCACGGGGGCGAACGGATCGGAGGTCTCGTCCATCGGAACCGCCTTCGGGGGAGGAGGGCACGGAGCGGGCGCGAACCGGTGCAAACCGGCGCCCCCCGCAACCGCCTTCCATGAAAGCAGACCGCGCCGCCCGCCCGCGGCACCAGGTCCGGGACCCCTCCCGCGCACTTCTGGTTAGACATGTACCCGAAGGCAAGGGACGCACCGGGACCGGGAAGGAGGGCGCGCCGTGATGCTCAGTGAGGGCCAGCGGATCGCGGGCCAGTACACCGTCGAGCGGTACCTCGGCCGGGGCGCGTTCGCCGAGGTCTACCGGGTGCGCCACCGGTTCCTCGGACGCCAGGCCATGAAGGTCTTCAAGCACGTCGGCAGCCGCGCCGCCGCCGAGGAGCTGCTCGAAGAGGCCGTGCTCCTCTCGCGCATCGGCCACCCGAACATCGTGCGGGTCTTCGACGCCGGGATCGCCGAGACCCCCGGCGGCCGCTCCGCGTTCTTCACCATGGAGTACGTCCCCGCCGGGAACCTGGAGCAGTACTGGGCCGCCCGCGGCGACCGGTTCACCCGGATCGGGGAGGCCGTGGACCTCCTGATCCAGATCTGCGACGGCCTCGCCGTCGCCCACGGCGAGCGCCCGCCGATCGTCCACCGCGACCTCACCCCGCAGAACGTCCTCGTCGGCTTCGACGACGACGGCCGCCCCCGCGTGCGCGTCAGCGACTTCGGGCTCGCCAAGCGCACCGACGCGTTCACCGGCCTCGCCAGCGCCCGCGGCACCCTCGCCTTCAAATCCCCTGAGGCCCTGCGCTACCGCAAAGGCGACTCCCCGGCCGGGGACGTGTGGGCCGTCGGCGCCATCGCCTATCTGCTGCTCACCGACACGCTCCCCTTCCACGACGACAGCTCCCCAGTCGCCTTCTTCGGCGTCCCGCGCGACGCACCGCCGCCGTCCCCGCAGATCCGCAACCCCGAAGTCGACGACGAACTCGCCCGGACCGTCCTCCACGCCCTGGAGCCGAACCCCGCCCGCCGCGCCGCCGACGCGGCCGAGCTGGCACGGCTGCTCCGCGGCTGGCGCAACCCAGAAACGAGGCAATGACCATGGCCGGCAAGGCACAGGCCCCGCGCGCCCGCACCGGCGCTCCCCGGCGCGAACTCGACCGCGTGCTCGCCCCGCTCGCGGGCCGGGACCTCTACCGCGACAACGTCTTCCGCACCACCGGCCTGCCCTCCGACGCGACGCCCCGCCAGGTCCGCCGCGCCCGCGAGGAGCGCACCAACCCCTACTACGAGCCGCCCGCCGAGACCCGCGACGCGCCGCTGCCGCCGTCCACCGACCCCGACGAGGTCCACCACGCCTTCGAGGGCCTGCGCGACCCCCTCGCCCGCCTCGTCCACGAACTGCTCTGGCTGCGGCCCGATCTGGGCCCCGACCACCACCACAACGCCGCCGTCCGCACCCACTGCGCCGCCATCGAAGCCGCCGCCGCGGGCGAGGACGCCCCCGCCATGTGGGCCGCCGCCCTCGCCTCCTGGGACCGCGTCTTCGCCGACCGCGACACCTGGCGCTGGGCCCGCCAGCGCGTGCGCGCCATCGACGACCCCCGCCTGGACGTCGACGTCGTGAACACCCTCAAGACCCGCCTCCCCGAGCTCATCGCCGCCGTCAGCTTCGCGCTGGCTGCCGCCGCGGCCGCCGACGGCGACACCGAGGCCGCCGCCCGGCACGTCGCGCACCTCGACGAGGCTGGTTTCCGCGAGGGCCCCGTCAAGCGCGCCCGCCGCGCCGCCGTCGCCCCCGCCGAGGCCCGCGTCAAGGCCGCCTGCGAAGCCGCGGTCGAGCGCGGCGACGGCGCCGGACTCAAAGCGGCCCAAGCGCTCCTGTCCGACACGGCCGAGCCGCTGCGCGTCATCGAGGTGCTCCTCGGCCGCACCGATCCGCTCTCCCGGGCCTGCCGCGACGAGGTCGCCGGGACCGCCAACCGCTGCGCCGTGGGCTACTTCAACAAGCGCCGCAAGGACAACGGCGTCTCCCGGGTCCTGGAGCGGGCCCGCACGATCGCCGCCTCCGACGCGGTCGCCGCGCTCATCGACGACAACCTGGCGGTCGTCAAGACCGAGCCGATCCTCGGCACGGTCGAACCGCTGCTGAAACTGAACAAGATCGACGCCGCGGCCGCCCGCCTGCGCGCCTGGCACCGCATCACGAAGGACCCCGTCCGCAAGGCCGCCCTCGCGGAGATCCTCGCCGACCCGCGCAGGCTCTGCGGCGAGATCAGGGAGGCGAACCTCGGCGGCTGCCTGTTCTTCTTCGGCGCCAAGCAGTACGGCGCCCGCGACCACCGCAGCACCACCCCGGGGGTGCGCACCCACGTCACCACCCTGTACCTGACGTTCCTGTGGATCCCCCTGGTGCCCTTGAGTGCCCACATCGTCGGGTACGACACCACCACCTGGGGCCGGGTCTACGGCGGCCGCGTCCCGCTCAGCGGCGCCGCCCGCGTCTACCGCGTGCTGTTCCTCATCGCCGCGCCCGCGCTGATCGCCCTGCGCTTCGCAGGACCTGGATGGGCACTGTGGACGGCGGCGATGGCCGGGGCCATTGCGGCCGTCGCGCTCTGCGGGCGCGCGCTCTCCCTCGACGCGTGGGCCCGCAAGCAGGAGGCGGCCCGATGAACGTCCTCGCCTCCCTGCGCCAGCGCCGGTTCCCCGCAGAATTCCGCATCGCGCCGCCCGGCCCGGTTCCTGACGAGGTGCCGGAGCCGCCCGCGGTGGCGCCGGTCCCCGCTGACCCGTCAGACCTGTCCGACCGCGACCTGTGCGAGATCGTCACCCAGCTGTGGCGCACCACCCGCAAGATCGACGACCGCGGCGGCGCGGCCGACGTGCCGCGCAACCAGAGGCAGGCCAACCGGCACCTGCGCCAGGCGTGGGACCGCCTGGCCGAGGCGGGCATCCGCGTCAAGGACTACGACGGGGCCCGCTTCGACCCCGGGCTCGACCTCGAAGTCATCGCCTACCAGGAGGAGCCCGGCGTCGTCGGGCAGACGGTCCTGGAGACCGTCCGGCCAGCCGTCGTGCGCGGCGGCAGGCGCATCCAGGCCCCGCAAGTGATCGTCGCAATCCCGACCAAGGAGACCGCCCATGGCGACTTACCGTGAGACCGTCGACTTCGGCATCGACCTCGGCACCACCAACAGCGCCATCGCCCGCGCCGAGGGCGCCGACGCGGTGGTGGTCCGCAACAACCGCCAGCGCGAGTTCACGCCTTCGGCCGTGTACGTGGCCGCCTCGGGGGCCGTCATCGTCGGCGACGCCGCCCGCGACCGGATCGAGGCGGACCCCGACAACGCGTGCGCGGAGTTCAAACTGCGCATGGGCACCCGCGGGGAGCACAAGCGGTTCAAGGCATCCGGGCGGTCCATGACCCCGGAGGACCTGTCGGCCGAAGTCTTGAAGTCATTGCGCGCCAACGTGTCCAGCACCGACGGCGACGAGGTCGAGGCCGCGGTCATCACCATCCCGGCCGCGTTCGAGCTCGACCAGTGCGACGCCACCGGCCGGGCCGCGGAGCTGGCGGGCCTGCGCTTCGCGCCGCTCCTCCAGGAGCCGACCGCCGCCGCCTGGGCGTACAGCGTCAGCAACGCATCGCAGAAGGCGTTCTGGCTCGTCTACGACTTCGGCGGCGGGACCTTCGACGCCTCCGTCGTGAAGGTCCAGGACGGCGAATTCACCGTCGTCAACCACGCGGGGGACAACTTCCTCGGCGGGAAGCGGGCGGACTGGGCGCTCGTGGACGAGATCCTGATCCCGAAGGCGCGCAGCGCGCTCGGCATCGACCTCGACCGCGAGAACCCGCGGGTGCGCGGGAACATCGCGAAGCTCAAGGCGGCCGCTGAGTTCGCGAAGATCGAGCTGTCGCGGGCCCCGTCCGCGGAGGTCTACGTGGAGCTGCGCCGCGAGGACGGGTCGACCGCCGAGTTCGCGCACGAGCTGACCCGCGACGACGTCGACCGGGTCACCCGCCCCCTCGTGGAGACCTCGATCGAGCTGTGCCGCAAGGCCCTCGCCGAGAGCCGCACCCGCGCCGCCGACATCGAGCGGGTGATCCTCGTCGGCGGCATGACCCAGGTGCCGGTGCTGCGGGAGACGCTCGCCCACTCCGTCGAGGGGCTCGGCATCCCGCTCGACCACTCGCTGGACCCGGTCACCGTGGTCGCCCGCGGCGCCGCGATCTTCGCCGGGACGCAGCGCATCCCCAAGGCCGCCAGGGCCGCCCGCCCCGTCGAAGTCGGCCAGGTGCGCCTGGACCTGGAGTTCGCGGCGGTCGGCCAGGACGTCGACCCGCTCGTGGGCGGGCGCGCCGCGGCCGACACCGAGCGCGACTGGTCCGGGTGGACCGTCGAGTTCGACGACACCGAGTCGGACGAGGGCTGGACCAGCGGGAAGGTCCCGCTGCGCCCCGACGGCGCGTTCAGCACCCGCCTGTTCGCGCGGGAGCGCAACAGGACCACGTTCGCGATCACCCTCCGCGACCACCGCGGCGCGGCCGTCCCGACCGACACCCCGAGCCTCACCTACCGGCACGCCGATCTCGTCGGCTCCGCGCCGACGCTGAGCCACTCGATCCGGGTCGGATACGCGGACAACACGACCGGGGTGATCCTCGCGAAGGGCACCGAGCTCCCGGCGAGCAAGACCCTCGTCGCCTACACCACTGTGGCCGTGGACCGGAGCGCCGGGACCGGCCTGATCCTGGTGCCGCTCGGCTCGGGGGAGCGGCCGCGCGCCGACCGCAACACCGTCATCGGTTCGCTCGAACTGCACCCCGCCGAGGTGCGCCGCAACGTGCCCGCCGGGAGCGAGGTCGAGGTGACGGTGCGCGTGGACACGAGCTTCGCGGCCAGCGCCGTCGCCTACGTGCCCGTGCTCGACGAGGAGTTCGACATCGACATCGACCTGTCCCGCTCGACCGCGCCGGGCCTGCCCGAGCTGCGCGCCGACCGCGCCGAGCTGGAGCGCCGCTATGACGGGCTGCGCGAGGACGTGTCCGACACGGACGCGCCCGAGGCCCGGAACCTGCTGCACCGCTTCGAGTCCCAGGACGCCCTGACCGAGATCGACCGGCTCCTGCACCAGGCCGAGGTGGACCCCGACGCGACCGCGACCTGCCAGGTGCGGCTGCGCGACGCCCACACGGTCCTCGACGAGGTGGAGGAGCACCTCGAACTGCCGCGCGCGGTGGACGACGCCGAGGCGACCCGCAAGGCCGTCAGGGAGATCGTCAAGGAGGCCGGGCAGGCCGAGCACCGCACCGACCTGCGCCGCGCCGAGGCCGAACTCGACGCCGCCATCGCCGAACGCGACCTCGTGCTCATCCGCCGCCAGGCCGAGGAGCTGCGCCACCTCGCCGTGCGCCTGCTCGACGAGACCGGGCGCCTCCCCGTGGTCGTCTTCAGCTCCCTCGAACACGAGCTGGCCGACCACCCCAGCCGCGAGGTGCAGCGGCACCTCGCCGAGGGCCGGCGCCGCCTCAACGACGGCGACGTGCACCATCTTGCCGCCGTCAACGCGAAGCTCCGCCCGTACCTGCCCGACGAGGCGGCCGGGCTCGGCCTCGACGGCGGGCGCAGCACCGTGCGGGGAGGCGACCGCCGATGACCGCCGCGACCACCCGCGCCGCCCTCGCCGAAGCCGCCGGGCACGCCCGCGCCGGGCGCTACGACCTGGCTCGCCGGGCCCTCGAACCCGTCGGCGACGACGCGGACGCGCTCGACCTCCTCGCCCGCGTCCACGCCCAGCAGGGCGACCTCGCCGCCGCCGACGGCTACTGGGCCCGCGTGCAGGCCCTCGACCCCGCGCACGAGGGCGCCCGCGAAGGCCGCCGCCGCATCCGCCGGATCTGGTCCCGCAGGCCCAAACCCGTGGCGCGCCGCGTCGGCGCGGCCGCCGCCGTGCTCCTCCTCGTCGCCGCCGGGACCGCCGCCGGGCGCCTGCTCTCCCCTGCACCGGAAGAGGACCGCGCCGTCGCCGACGAGCTCGACCGCCTCGCGTCCGCAGTGGACGCCCTGGAGTCGACCGAGGCCCCCGAACCGACGGAGGCCCCGTCGACGGCCTCGCCGCTGGACCCCGTCCTCGCGTCACTCCAGGACCCCCGCTGGACCGCCACCGCCGAGGACGGGCACGTGTCCGTGGTCCTCGCCGAGTCGCTGTTCCCGGACGGCGGCACCGCGCTCCCCGACGACAGCGGCGACTTCCTCGCCGACCTCGCCGCCGCCGTCGAGGGCCTCCACGTCACCGTGGTCGGCCACACCAACGACATCCCCACCGGCCCCGGCAGCCGCTACGACGACAACGCCGCCCTGGGCCTCGCCCGCGCGCTCGCCGCCGCGCAGGCCCTCGCCGACGCGGGCGGCCCGGCCCTCGCCGACATCGGCATCGCCACCGCCGCAGACGAGGACCCGCCCTACCCCAACGACACCGAGGCCGACCGCACCAGGAACCAGACCGTCACCTTCCTCGTGACCCCCTGAACCGACCGGCGGCCGACCGTGGGGCCCGGCCGCCGGTCCAATCGTGACCCCGCACACCGCCGGTCACATCAGCGCGGGCGCATCCGTCATGGCAGTGAATCCGACGAACACTAAGGAGCACACCATGGAAGCCCGCATCGACTACTACGCCAACCCCGTCGGCGCCAAGTTCGCGAAGCACCTCACGTCCGCCGCGCGGTCGCTCGAAGCCGCCCTGCCCGAAGGCATCGGCAACCTGGTGACCATCCGCGCCAGCCAGATCAACGGCTGCGGCGTGTGCCTCGACATGCACACCAAGGACGCCGTGCACGCCGGGGAGACCGCTGTCCGGGTCGCCCTCGTCGGCGCCTGGAGGGACGCGGTGGTCTACACCGAGGCCGAGAAGGCCGCGCTCGCGCTCACCGAGGCGGGCACCCGCATCGCCGACGGCGCGGGCGTCCCCGACGACGTGTGGGCGGGCGCCCGCAAGCACTTCGACGACGACCAGCTGGCCGCGCTCGTCTCGCTCATCGCCTCGATCAACGCCTACAACCGGCTCAACGCCCTCACCCAGACCCCCGCGGGGAACTACACCCCCGGCCAGTGGGGTTAGCGGCTCTCCGGCCGGGCCGGGCTCGACCGAGTCCGCGCCCGGCCCCGCGCGGTCGCATAGGATCGGCCGCATGAGCACTGCGCTGGTCATCGGGTTGGGCGACATGGGGGAGCGGATCGCCGCGGACCTCGCCGCGAGCGGTTTCGTACACAGGCTGGTCATCGCCAGCCGCTCCGAGCACAACGTCAATCAGGCGGCGGCGATCATCGCCAGCGCCTCCGACTGCCTCGTCGAGCCCGCGCCGCTCGACGCGACCCGCCTCGACGAGGTGGCCGCGCTCCTCGACCGGGTCCGCCCCGACGTCGTCGTCCAGTGCGCCTCGCTGCGCAGCCCGTGGGGCCTCGCCGACCGCGGCGACCCGGCCGCCAGCGCGATCGAGGCCGCCGGGCTCGCTTTGCGCCTGCCCTACCAGGTCCCCGTGGTGCTCAACGTGATGCGCGCGGCCAAGGAGGTCGGCCTGACCGCCCCGGTCGCGAACCTGTCGCTCCCCGACGTGACCGGCCCGGTCCTGGAGCGCATCGGCCTCGCGCCCGCGCTCGGCCTCGGCAACGCGGGAATGATCCAGCGCCGCGCGAGCGCCGTCCTCCGCGCCGAGGCGGGCGGGGGCGTGCCGCCGCTGGTCCGCGTCGTCGGCCACCACTCGCAGCTCACCGGCGTCATGACCGCCGAGGACCCCGGCCGCGAGGACCGCGCCCGCGTCTACCTCGGCGAGGACGGCCGCCGCGAGGACGGCCTCGCCTATCAGGCGCCCGCGATCGACCCGGGCCTGCGCTGGAACTTCCTCACCGCCGCCACCGCGCTCCCCGTGATCGAAGCGCTGCTCCCCGAATCGAAGATCCTGCGCTGGTCGGTGCCCGCCCCGGGCGGCCTGCCCGGCGGGTACCCGGTGCGGATCGACGGCGGCGCCGTCGAACTCGACCTCCCGCCCGGGACCTCTCTTGAGGACGCCGTGGCGTTCAACGAGCGGATGGCCCGCGCCGACGGCGTCGAGCGCATCGACCCCGACGGCACGGTCCATTTCACCGACGCCGCCCGCGAAGCGGTCGCCGGCCTCGCCCCCGACCTCGCCGAACCGCTCCCTGTCGCCGACATGGAGGCCCGCGCCGTGCTCCTCGACGAGGTCCTGGGCCTCTAGACCCGGACAGTCGGTCAACCGGTTGGACGTTATGGTGGATTCCGGTGCGCACGCGCCTCGACCGAGAGGAATCCACATGGGCAGGCTCGACGGGAAGACCGCATTCATCACCGGGGCCGCCAACGGGATCGGGTACGCGGTCGCGGCCCGCTTCGGGGCCGAAGGCGCACGCGTGGCCGTCGCCGACCGCGACGCCGACGCCGCCGCGAAGGCCGTCGCGCGGATCGGCGACCGGGCCCGCGCCGTCACTGTGGACATCGCCGACGAGACCGCCGTGGCCGCCGCCTTCGCCGACCTCGCCGCCGCGGGATGGGCCCCCGACACGGTCGTCGCCAACGCCGCGGTCCAGCTGCTCGGCCAGGACGCGCAGGTCGCCGACCTCGACGTGGACGTGTGGCGCCGCACGATCGACGTCAACCTCACCGGCACGTTCCTCACCGTCAAGCACGCCGTCAGGACCATGCTGAAGTACGGCGGCGGCTCGATCATCCTCACCGGCAGCCCCACCGGGCTCAGCGGCGAAGGCAACGAGTTCGCCGCCTACAGCACCTCCAAGGCCGGCATCCACGGCCTCACCCGCACCACTGCGGCCGCATACGCCCCCAACGGCATCCGCGTGAACACCGTGGTCCCCACCTACACCGAGACCGGCCTGGTCACCACCCTCTCCGACGACCCCGAGGCCCGCGCCGCCATCATCTCCCGCATCCCCCTCGGCCGCCCCGGCACGCCCGCCGACGTCGAGGGGATCATGGTGTTCCTCGCCGGCGACGAGAGCGCGTTCGCCACCGGCGGCCTCTTCGCCGTCGACGGCGGCATGACGGCGCTCTGACATGGGCACCTGGCGCACCACCTCCGCGACCTGGACCGCCGGCCCCTGGTCCCTCGCCCGCCGCGGCGCCGAACTCGCCGACATCGCCTACCGGGGCCGCCCAGTGATGCGCGCGATCCGCGCCGTCGCCCGGGACCAGGACTGGAACACCCCGGAATGGACGGTCGACGTCCTCGCCGACGACGACACCCTCTCGCTAGGGCTCCAGGCGGGCTTGCTGTCCGGCACGCTCACGGTCCGCGGCACCGCCGGCGAACTGCTCATCGAACTCGACCTCGAAGCCGCGGAATCCTTCTCCACCAACCGGACCGGCCTCGTCGCCCTCCACCCGCCGCGCCTCGCCGGGACCGCCCTGCGGGCCACGCACCCGGACGGCACCGTGGAGGACACCGCGTTCCCCGCCGCGGTCAGCCCGCACCAGCCGGTCTTCGACATCGCCGCGCTGGCCTGGGAGCACGACGGCCTCGCCGTTGAGGCGGTCTTCGCGGGCGAGGTCTTCGAGATGGAGGACCAGCGCAACTGGACCGACGCCTCCTACAAGACCTACTCCCGCCCGCTGGCGCTCCCGTTCCCGTACGACCTCGCGCCGGGGGAGCGAGTCCGCCAATCGGTCACCTTGCGCGCCAAGGAACTGCGACCGGCCGCGCCGCTCGCCGCCGACACCCGGATCGTCCTGTCCCCCGGCGGCGCCTTCCCGGAGACCGCCCTCGGCGCCGCCACGGGGCCCGATCCCGAGCCGGTCCCCGCGCCCCTCGGCACCGCCGTCCTCGTCGAACTCGACCTGTGGACCCCGAACTGGCCCGCCGCCCTCGAACGGGCCGCCAGTGCGGGCCTCCCGCTCGACGTCCGCGTCATCGCCCGTCCCGGCGCCGACCTCGACCTCCTCGCGGCGCACCTGGTGCCGCACTGGATCGCACGAGTCGGCCTGTTCGACCCCGACACCCATGTCACCGCCAGCCTCGACGGGCTCCGCGCCGCCCTCGACCGCGCGGGCCTCCGGCCGCCGCTCGTCGCCGGGAGCCGGGCCCACTTCACCGAGCTGAACCGCAACCCGGCCGCCGCGCTCCCCGACGCCGACGCGCTCACGTTCAGCGCCACGCCGCTCTTCCACGACCCGAGCACCGAACAGCTCCTGGAATCCGTGGCCGTGCAGCGCACGGTCGCCCTCCAGGCCGCCGCCTCCGGCCGACCCGTCTACATCGGACCGGTCACGCTCCGGCCCCGCTTCAACAACGTCGCCGCCACCGCGAGTCTTGCGTCACCCCGCACCGACCTCGCCGCGGGCTACGGCCCCGAGTTCACCGGGGCCGCCGACCGGCGCCAGACCGACGACCCGCTCGCCGCGTGGACGATCGCCTCCGCCGCGGCCCTCGCCGTCCCCGGCGTCGCGGGCCTCGCCTGGTTCGAGGAGTGGGGGACCCGCGGCATCCGTTCCGCCGCAGGCGATCCGTATCCGGTCGCCGCGGTCCTGGAGACCCTCGCCGCCATGAGCCCGGGGGAGCTGCTCTGGGGCGACAGCCCCGACGGCCTGGTCTGGGCCCTCGGCTCGCGCACCGGCCCCCGCACCCGCCTCGCCGCCGCCAACCTCGACCGCGAACCGCGTGCCTTCACCGTCGCCTTCGGCCCGGAAGAACTCCGCCTCACCCTCGGCCCCCTCGGCTGGGCCGCCATCGACTGACGCGGCGCGCCGGCCCGTGTGGGCCGACGCGCCTGTCCAGAGTCAGACCGTGGTGGTCCACCAGTCGGAGTAGTCCCAGCCGTTGGCCGAGTTCCAGCCGAGGGACCAGCGGATGCGGTGGCCTTCGGTGAAGTCCTTGTTGCAGATGGTCCACGCCTTGGCCTGGCCGAGGGTGTCGATGCACTCGCCGGTGCGGGAGCCGTCGAGGTCGTACCAGCGGAGCTTCACGGAGTAGCCGTTGGCCGCGTTGTCCTTGACCCAGAGGATGTCGCCGCCGGGCTCGACGCACCCCTCGACGTTGGGGGTGTAGCGGCGATCGGTGCAGGTGCCGGTCCAGTCGGCGTCCACGGCGTAGTTGATCTCGTCGGCGGCCATGGCCGGGGAGGCGATCCCGAGGACCGCGATCACCGAGAGTGCAAGCGCTCCCATTAGGGCGGCGATTCGCTGCTTCATTGCATTCCTTTCCGTACGCTCTGGCTCCCGCTCCGGTCCGATTCCGGACGGGTCGCCGGGACACGCTGCGCGGCAGGGGGATCCGCGTCACACGACGGTGCCGCCTTGAAGACGCGCGAGCGCGGCCGCCGGTTGCTCCGGTCCCGAAACTTTCTGGGATCGATCCCATCGCGCCCGGCCTGGCGAACCGCCTCGCTCAGTCTCTTGCGGCGGCCGTCAAGGGTTGAGCGCCGTCCGCAGCTCGTCGAGTGCCGCGCGCATGAGATCGGCCAGGTCCTCCGGGTCGTCCGCGGTGACCCATTGCACATGGGCCACTTTGAACACCGCGATCCCGGCCTCCGCGGCGAGGCTCGCGGCGGGCTCGGCGACGCCGCGCTCCCGCAGGCCCGCGGCGAGCGCGTCGGCGAGGGACGCGAGCTTGACCGCCTCCCGTTCGCGCAGTTCGGCGTTGGCGGTGATGACGGCGTAGCGCCGCCGCGAGAACTCGTGGCGGTCGATGAAGAACGCGGCGGTGGCTTCGAGGACCGCGGCCACGGTCTCCATGGGGCTCGCCGAGTCCGGCGCGGCCGCGACCGCGTCGGTGAGCCCGGTGTAGAGCGGGCTGGCGTCGGGGAACAGGACCTCGCGCTTGTCGCTGAAGTGGCGGTAGAAGGTGCGCTCGGTGAGTCCGGCGCGCGCGGCGATCTCGGCGACGGTGACCTGCTCGAACCCGTGCTCGGTGAACAGGTCCATCGCCGCCTGTTCGAGGCGCCCCCGCGCGTTCGGTTCCCACCTTGCCATGCCGCGATCATACCGATGTCAGGATCTGACATGACCGTGCTACGTTTGATGTCAGAAACTGACATCATGGAGGTCATCTCATGCGCGTCTTCATCACCGGCGGCTCGGGCTGGATCGGCTCCGGCGCCGTCCGCGCCCTCATCGCCGCAGGACACCAGGTCACGGGCCTCGCCCGCTCCGACGACTCCGCCGCCGCGCTCGCCGCGGCCGGGGCCGCCGTGCGCCGCGGCGACATCGGCGACCTGGGCGTCCTGCGCGACGAGGCCCTCGCGGCCGACGCCGTCGTCCACCTCGCCTTCCGCCACGACATCGCGTTCTCGGGCCGCTTCGACGAGGCCGTGGACGCCGACCGCGCCGCCGCCGAGGCGATCGGCGAGGCCCTCGCCGGGACCGGCAAGGCGTTCGGCCTCGCCTCCGGCGTCCCGGTCACCGAGGGCGCCGCCGCCACCGAGGCCGACGGCCACGACCTGGGCCCGGACGCGTCCGGGCCCGCGCGCCGGTACGCCATCGGCGAGTACGTGCTCGGCCTCGCCGAGCGCGGCGTCCGCTCGATGGTCTTCCGCTTCCCGATCGTCTACGGCGCGGGCGACCCCGGCTTCACCGCCACGATGGTCCAGGTCGCCCGCGACAAGGGCCTGGCCGCGTGGATCGGCGAGGGGACCAACCGCTGGTCCGGCGTGCACCGCGACGACGCCGCCGACCTCGTGCGCCTCGCCGTCGAGCAGGCCCCGGCCGGGTCCACGCTCCACGTCGTCGGCGACGAGGGAGTCGCCATCCGCGACCTCGCCGCCGTGATCGGCAAGCGGCTCGGCGTCCCGACAGGCTCCGTCGCGCCCGCGGACGCCGCGGCGCACTTCGGCTGGCTCGCGGGCTTCATCGGCGCCGACCGCGCCGCCTCCAGCGAGGCCACCCGCCAGCTGCTCGGCTGGAAGCCCGAGCGCCCCGGCTTCCTCGCCGACCTTGAGGAGGGCCACTACTTCTAGGCCCGTCACGTGCGTCCACTTCCCCGAGAACCCGGATAGATCCCTCATGAGCACGCATACTGGGGTGGTTTCGGGAAGGGGAGGTGGACGCCATGCGCGCGTTGACCGTCGAGCCCGGTGTCAAGGGATCGCTGGCGCTGGGGGACATGGACGAGCCGGTGCCCGGCGAAGGGGAGCTGCTCGTCGACGCCATCGCGCTCGGCGTGTGCGGCACCGACCGGGAGCTCGCCGACGGCGAGTACGGCTGGGCCCCACCGGGGGCCGACCGGCTCGTCATCGGGCACGAGTCGCTCGGGCGGGTCCGCGAGGCCCCCGAGGGGAGCGGCTTCGCGCCCGGCGACCTCGTCGTCGGCGTGGTCCGCCGCCCCGACCCCGAGCCGTGCGGCGCGTGCGCGCGGGGCCTGTTCGACAACTGCCGCAACGGGAACTACACCGAGCGCGGCATCAAGGAGATCCACGGCTACGCCAGCGAGGTGTGGACCGTGGAGGCCGACTACGCCGTCAAGCTGGACCCGTCGCTCGCCGACGTCGGGGTGCTCCTGGAGCCGATGAGCGTGCTCGTCAAGGCGTGGGAGCAGATCGACAAGGTGGGCGGGCGCTCGTGGTTCGACCCGCAGTCGGTGCTCGTCACCGGCGCCGGGCCGATCGGGCTCCTCGCCGCGCTCATCGGGTCGCAGCGCGGGCTCGACGTCCACGTCCTCGACCGCGCCCCCGACGGCGCGAAGCCCGAGCTGGTCGAGTCGCTCGGCGCGACCTACCACTACGAGGGCTTTCCGAAGGCGATCGAGGCGGTCGTCCCCGACATCGTCGTGGAGGCCACCGGCTCCGAGGCGCTCGTGTTCGACGCGATGGCCGCCACCGGGAACTTCGGCGTCACCTGCCTGACGGGCGTCTCGCCCGCGGGGCGGCGCATGAACGTCGACGCGGGCAGCCTCAACCGCGACATCGTCCTGGAGAACGACGTGGTCGTCGGCTCGGTCAACGCCAACCTCGACCACTGCACGCGGGCCGCCCAGCTGCTCGCCGACTCCGACCGCGACTGGCTCCGCCGCCTCATCACCAAGCGTGTCCCCTTCGGGGACTACCAGGACGCCTTCCACGCCGGTTCAGGCGAGGTGAAAGTGGTCATCGACATCGAAGGCGCCTGACGCGCACACGCGTGCGGGACGGGGCCGCGGCCCCGCCCCTCCCGCGCGTTCAGAGGCGGTTGCGGCGGCCTCCCGTGCGACCCGTCAGGCGGGCCGGGATCGCAGTGCGGGAGCGGTAGAACTTCACGGGGCTGCTGCTGACGGCCTCCTTGTAGGCGACGGCGGCGCGGCCCTTGAGGTACCAGCGGGCCGGGGTGTCGTCGGGGTTGGTGAACTGGACGACCGCGTCGCCCCGGCCGAGCGAGACGGGCTGGTGGATGTAGCCGAAGCGGAACGGCTTGGGCGCCTTGCCCTTCAGTTCGCGCACGATCGATTCGGCGGTGTGGGCGCCCGAGGGGATGCCGCTCTGGCAGGTGCCGTGGATGACGCCGTAGGCCTGGC
Organism: Glycomyces artemisiae; assembly: GCF_003002955.1. Taxonomy (GTDB): domain Bacteria; phylum Actinomycetota; class Actinomycetes; order Mycobacteriales; family Micromonosporaceae; genus Glycomyces; species Glycomyces artemisiae. Next base: position 120,314 of record NZ_PVTJ01000003.1, on the reverse strand, counting down.
GGATCGCGGCGGCGTCGCCGATCGCGTAGATGTTCGGGTGCGAGACCGACCGCAGGGTCGCGTCGACCACGACCCGGCCGGTCGCGTCGGTCTCGATCCCGGCCTCGGCCGCGAGCGGGGCCGCCTGGACGCCGGTCGTCCACAGCGTCACGTCGCTCGCGAGCCGTTCGCCGCCGTCGAGTTCCACCGCGTCGGGAAGCACCCGGGCGACGCTGACGCCCGTGCGGACCTCGACGCCGAGCCGGTCGAGCGCCTTCAGAAGGTAGGCGCGGGCCTTGGGCCCCATCATGGAGCCCGGTTCGCCGCGGCTGACCAGCCGGACCTTGAGCTCGGGATACGCCTCGGCCGCCTCGGTGGCGGCCTCGATGCCAGTCAGGCCTGCCCCGGCCACGATGAACACGCCGGTCGGGTTGTCGCGCAAGGCGACCGCCAGCTTCGGGTCGTCGATCGTGTAGGCGTTGGGGACCTGCGGGGTGCGCGATCCGAGCGCGTACACGAGCGTGTCGTAGTGGAGGTCGCGGCCGTCGTCGAGGACGACGCGGCCCGCGGCGGTGTCGATCGCGGCGGCCCGGCCCGGCACGAACCGGACGCCCGCCGGCTCCACGAGGTCGGGGATGCGGAACTCGGCGAGCTCGTGGCCCGCGGCGGCCTGGTGCTGGCGCAGGCGCTCGTTGAAGCGGTCGACCGGGTTGAGGATCGTGACGCGGGCGGCCTTGGTGCGGCGGGCGACGCCGACGGCCGCCATCATGCCGGTGTACCCGGCGCCGATGATGAGGATGTCGTTCATGCCCCCAAGGACGGGCGCCGGAACGCATTCGTGAGGCGCAGTGACCTAGTTCACAGGGCACCGAGCTTCTCGGGGTTGGAGACCAGGTGGATCTCCTCGATCACGCCGTCCACGAGGTAGAGCATCACGACCGCCGCCGCGGTGCCGCCCGACCGGACCACGACCGCCGGACCGCCGCTGACCTCCTCGAACGTGACGCTCGGGTCCTCCGGCATGCGCCTGGTGAACGAGATGAGCGCGTTCGCGACCAGCTCCATGCCGGTGAGCGCCCGCCGCGGGGCCGGGGCCAGGCCGCCGCCGTCGCACACGAGCACCACGTCGGGCGCGAGCGCCCCGAGGAGCGCCGCGAGCTCCCCGCCCGCGCACGCCGCCATGAACGACTCCGTGGCCCGCCGCCGCGTCGCCTCGTCGGTGTCGTACCTGCGGCGCTTGGACTCCACGTGCTCGCGGGCCCGCATCGCGGTCTGCCGCACCGACGCCTCGCTGCGGTCGACGATGCGCGCGATCTCGGCGTGCGAGTACCCGAACGCCTCCCGCAGCACGAACACGGCCCGCTCCAGCGGCGACAGCGCCTCCAGGACCAGCAGCATCGCCGACGAGACGGTGTCGGTGAGCGCCAGCCGGTCCGAGGCGTCGCCGCCCGCGGGCACCGGCTCCGGCAGCCACGGGCCCACATACGACTCCCGCTTCGCCTGCGCGGACCGCAGCCGGTCGATCGCCAGCCGCGTGGTCACCGTGACCAGGTACGCTTCCGGGTCCTCGACCGCCGCCTCGTCGACGCCGTTCCAGCGCAGCCACGCCTCCTGCACGACGTCCTCGGCGTCGGTGACCGTGCCGAGGACGCGGTACGCGACCGCTTTCAACAGTCCACGCTGCTCCTCGAACACGTCCATGCGGCCGAGACTACAAAGAGGCCGGGGCCGCGCGTCCGCAGCCCCGGCCCGTTCCTTCATGCGCCCCTTACGCGGGCAGGTTCCACACCTGCGTCCAGAGCCCGTTGCAGTCGTAGATCTGGAGGTCGGTGCCGTCGGCGGTGCCGCCCGCCGAGATGTCCAGGCACCGGCCCGACTGCGGGTTCAGCAGCGACCCGTTCGCCTGCGGCGTCCAGACCTGCGCGCCCGAGCCGTTGCACTCCCACAGCTGCACCTTCGTGCCGTTGGCCGTGCCCTGCGCGTCGACGTCGAGGCACTTGCCGAACGACCGGAGCGAGCCGTCCGAGTACCGCGACCAGTCCTGGCCCGAGGCGATCCCGCACGCGTAGATCTGCGCCCGGTTCCCGTTGGCCGCCGTATTCGTGTCCACGTCGAGGCACTTGCCCGTCTGCGGGTTCACGACCGCGCCCGTCGCGCCCGGGACCGTGCCGATCCCGAACCGCACCTCGCACTGGTTGTTCTGGCCCAGCCAGGTCGCGGCGAGGTACAGGTAGCTCGTGCCGTCCTCGCGCGGGATCGCCGGGGTCGAGTAGCCGGGGCACGACGGCACGCCGGAGGCGTACCCGCCCGTGGGGTTCACCGTGACCGGGGTGGTCGCCTCGAACCAGTCGCCCGCGCCGAGGTTCCGGTTCGCGAACAGCACCGTCCCGGACTCGGCGAGCACGGTCTTGTTCCCGGTCGGCCCGGCCACGACGCGCTGGCCGGAGAGGAGCAGCGTCCCGTTCGGGCCGCCCGCGGGCGTCCACGAGATGTACGGGGTGTGCAGCAGCTCGCGGTCGTCGGAGGTCTGCACGAGGGTGCCGCGGTCGCCCGCCGCGCCCCAGTTCAGGCCGTCGTCGGAGTACTTGATGTACACCTCGCACGCGTGGTCGGCGTTCGTGGCGTCGCGGCACAGCTCGTAGCTCATGACGAAGCGCCCGTCGGGCAGCTCGGCGAAGGTCTGCATGCCCGGGCGCAGCAGGTTGTCGGCCGGGAACACGACGTCGTCCTGGATGCCGGAGCTCCAGGTCGCGCCGCCGTTGGTCGACGTGTAGTGCGCGATCTTCTGGTTGTTGGTGGCACTGTTGGAAGGCCGCTCGTCGGAGATGAAGCACGCGAGGGTGTTGTTGTCCGCCACCAGGAACGTGGGCTCCCAGATGCCGTGGCCCCACGTGTTCGGCTCGCCGGAGGTCTGCGTGCAGTTCGACAGGTACGTCCAGGTGACGCCGCCGTTCGTGCTCTTGAAGACCTCGACCTTCTGCGCCGAGTAGTTGCCGACGTCCCAGGCGGTGCCCGCGGCGAGCAGGTCGCCCGCGTTGAGCCCGTTGATGTTCCGCGGGACCTCGAAGAGCGTGGGCGCCTCCAGGTCCCAGCCGGGAGTGTTCGAGGTGATCGTGGAGATCTGGGTCCAGCTGGTGCCGCCGTTGGTGGAGCGGTAGATCGGGAGGCTCGTCGGGGCGTTGTGGCCGCCCTTGGCGAACGTGGCGAGCATCGTCTCGTTCGACGAGCCGTCGTGTTCGAGCCCGATCGCCCGCGGGTAGCCCGCGGTGCCGCTCGGGTACGTGGTCAGGTTGGGGGAGTAGAGCACCGTGCCCGGATACGCGGCCTGCGCCGGGGTCGCGACGAGGGCCTGCGCGCCGGCGGCCGCGAGGACCGCGGCCGCCAGCAGCACGGCCCAGCGGCGCGCCGCAGCGGCCAGCCGTCTAGTCACCGTCATGGGTTGCCTCCTGTGAGTGGGTGCGCCCGCATCTTTGCAGACGTTGCAAACACCATGCCAGCAATTTGCCTACGTTGCAAGAGGGCAAATCGGGCGCCTAAGTCGCGCTCAGGCCCCGGTGGACTCCCGGACCACGAGCCGATGCGGGGCCACGACCTCCTCGGCCGGGACCGACGGGTCGTCGATCCGGGCGACGATGCGGCGCACCGCCTCCCGCGCGATGAACGGCGTGTCGAGCGAGACCGTGCTCAGCGAGGGCCGCGCGAACCGGCCCTCCTCGATGTCGTCGATCCCGATGACCGCCACGTCCTCGGGGACGCTCAGCCCGGCGTCGAAGACCGCGCGCATCGCGCCGACCGCGAGCAGATCCGAGAAGCAGAAGATCGCGTCGGGCCGCGGGTCGAGCGCCATGAGCGCCGTCGCCGCCTCGTACCCGTCGGTGCGGCTGTAGTGCGGCGCCGGGGTCGCGTACGCCGCCGGGACCTCCAGGCCCGCTTCCTCAAGGGCCGCTTCGTATCCGGCGGTGCGCAGCAGCGGCGTCGAGTACTCCTCCAGCGGCTGCGCCCCGATCGCGGCGATGCGGGTCCGCCCGGCCGCGACCAGGTGCGCCACGGCGTCCCGGGCAGCCTGCACGTTGTCGATCGCCACGTGGTCGAAGCGCCCGTCGAACTCGTGCTCGCCGAGCAGCACGAGCGGCATGTGCTCGGAGCGGTGCATGTCGAGCAGCTCCGACTTCGTGACGAGCGGGCTGAAGAGGATGCCGTCGAACAGCATCGTCCGGTCGTCGCCCATGAGGAGGCGCCGCTCGCGCTCGTGGTCGTGCCCGGTCTGGTCGATCATGACGCGGTAGCCGAACTCCGCGGCCGCGTCGATCACGTCCCGGGCGAGCTCGCTGAAGTACGGTACGTCGATCTCGGGCACCACGAGCGCGAGCATCCCCGTGCGGCCGGTGCGGAGGGTGCGCGCGACGGGGTTCGCGCGGTAGTCGAGCTCCTCTATCGCGGCGAGCACGCGCTGGCGCATGCGCTCGCTGACGTGGGCGTATCCGCTCACGACATTGGACACGGTGCGGACGGAGACCTGCGCCAGTTCGGCGACGTCGCGAAGTGTTGCCGGCATACGGCCCATCCTACCGTTTGCAACGTCGGCAAAGGGGTGCTAGGTTTTGCACACGTTGGAAAATCACACAAGGGAGTGTTCCATGCAACGCCATCTCCTCCGGCGACGCGCCCTGCTCGCGTCCGCCGGGCTCGCCGCCGCGGCCCCCGCCCTGGCCGCGTGCGGACCCGACATCGCCTCCGACGAGGAGTCGGACGCGTCCAGCCTCCTCAAGGCCCCGGACCGCACCGAAGGCGAGATCACCGTCTGGGACCGCTCCGGCGACCTGTTCGAGGTCTTCGAGGGCGCCATCGCCGCCTTCAACGCCAAGTACCCCGACATCACCGTCAACCACGTGGCGATCGACATCGACGCGAAGCTCCAGAACACGCTCATCACCGGCGCCGACGTGCCCGACGGCGTGTTCCTCGACGACGCCAAGGTCGGCGGCTTCACCGACTACCTGTGGGACCTCAGCGACGTGCTCGCCCCTTACGCCGCCGACATCGCCCCGCAGAAGCTCGACGTCAACACCGTCGCGGGCGGCGTCTACGGCGTGCCCTTCGACCTCGACCCGGGCCTGCTGTTCTACAACGCGACCGCGCTCGAAGCCGCCGGGATCGACATCAACGCCATCGCGACCTACGACGACCTGCTCCAGGCCGCCCGCGACTACCAGGCCGCCGTCCCCGGCTCGGCCCCGATCCACCTGGAGCAGTCCGCGTTCCTCGGCCAGCTCCAGCTGGAGATGTACGCGAGCCAGCTCGGCACCTCCATCGCCGACGCCGACGGGAACCTCCGCCTCGACACCCCCGAGTTCGAGCGCATCCTCACGTTCCTCGACACCGTGCGGCAGGAGGGCCTCGGCACCCGCGCCGAGTACCTGACCCCCACCGACATCGCCGAACTCGACAACGGCAACCAGGTGTTCTACCCGTGGGCCATCTGGTTCTCCTTCGCGCCGCAGCAGGTCCTCACCGAGACCACCGGCGACTGGCGCGCCGTCCAGCTCCCCGCCTGGGACGCCGGCGGCGCCCGCTCCGGCGCCATGGGCGGCTCCTCGTTCGTGCTCCCCAAGGACGGGAAGAACGCCGACCTCGCGTGGCTGTTCTACGAGTTCCTCATGTTCGACGAGGCCGGGTACACCGCCGTGTGGGGCCCCGGCGACGTCTACCCCGAAGGGCTCGCCACCTCCATCCCCAGCTACACGCCCGCCGCCGACCCCGCCAAGCCCCTCTACAGCGGGATCACCGCGCTCGGCGGCCAGGACCTGTGGACCGTCGCCACCGAGGCCGGGGCCCAGATCCCCGGCGGCACGCCCACGCCCGCCTGGTGGACCGGCGCCGTCGACTACCTCGGCAACGACCTCCAGCGGATGCTCGACGGCGACCTCACGCCGCAAGAAGTCCTCGCCCAAGCCAGCGAGGACATCCAGACGAACCTGGTCGACCGCCAGTGACGGCGCTGTCTGCTGCACCCGCGACCCGGCGCGCCCCTCGCGCCGGGCGCGGCCCGCGCCTGCGGCGCCGCCTCGCGCCGTACGTCTTCGTCCTGCCGTTCGTCGCGGTCTTCGCCGCCTTCAGCGTCTACCCGCTGTTCTTCACCGCCCGCCTGTCCTTCACCGACTGGCGCGGCACCGGCGCCGCCACCTGGGTCGGCTGGGACAACTACACGTACCTGCTCACCAACCCCGCGTTCTGGGCCTCGCTCGGCAACTCCGCGGTCCTGTGGCTGCTCATCGTGCCCGTCCAGATGGTCCTCGGCATCCTCGTCGCCGTCCTGCTCAACAACGCGAAACTGAAGCTCCGCGGCCTCTACCGCGTCGCCTTCATCGTCCCGTTCGTGACGCCGCTCGTCGCCGTCGCCCAGATCTGGGTCGTCCTGTTCGACCAGCGCTACGGCGCCGTGAACGCCTTCCTCGGCCTCTTCGGGCTCCCCGACACCGGCTGGCTCACCACCAGCGCCTGGGCCAAGCCGACCCTCGCGCTCCTGTTCCTGTGGAAGACCACCGGCTTCATCGTCATCATCCTGCTCTCGGGCCTCCAGTCGATCAACGCCTCGATCTACGAGGCCGCCGACCTCGACGGCGCCTCCAAGACCCGCCAGCTGTGGAGCATCACCGTCCCGCTCCTGCGGCGCACCATCGGCTTCGCCGTGGTCCTCCAGACCCTCGCGGTGTTCCAGATGTTCGCCGAGCCGTTCGTGGTCACCCAGGGCGGGCCGTACAACTCCACCACCACCGCGGGCTACTACCTCTACAACCACATCACCCGGGCGGACCTCGGCACCGGCGCGGCGAACTCGTTCCTCCTGGTCGTCCTCGTCATGGCGCTGTCGCTCCTGTTCGTCCGCCTGCTGCGAGCGAAGGACTGACGATGGCCGCCAACCCGGAACGCACCCGCCCGCACGTCGGCTCGCACGTGCTCCTGATGATCCTGCTCGTCGCGTTCCTGTTCCCCGTCGGCTGGGCGCTCCTGTCCGCGTTCAAGCCCGCCGACGACATCATCAGGTCCCCGCTGACGTTCGACTTCGGGACGTTCACCTTCGACAACTACACCGCGATGTTCCAGGACGTCCCCATCGGACAGGGCTTCCTCAACACGGCCGTGGTGCTGCTGTTCAAGGGCGCCGCCACCATGTTCCTCGCCCCGCTCGCGGCCTTCGCCTTCGCGAAGTACCAGTGGATCGGCAAGAACCTCGTCTTCGGCGCCGTCCTCATCACCCTCATGCTCCCCACGATCGTGCTCATCATCCCGCTGCTGCTGGAGATGAAGGAGCTCGGCTGGGTGAACACCTACCAGGCGCTCATCCTCCCCGGCGCGGTCGACGCGTTCGCGATCTTCTGGATGCGCCAGGTGATCAGCGCCGTCCCCGACGAACTCCTCGACGCCGCCCGCGTCGACGGCTGCGGCGAGTTCGCCATCTTCTGGCGCGTCGTCGTCCCCGTCATCCGCCCCGGCCTCGCCGGCCTCGGCGTCCTCACCGTCATGAACATCTACAACGACTTCGTCTGGCCCGTGGTGGCCGCGAGCTCTGAGCGCATGGCGACCCTCCAGGTCGTGCTCTCCACCCTCGCGCAGAACATCACCGGCAACCGCATCGGCGCCGACTACGCCACGGTCACAGGCGAACTGCTCGCGGCGAGCTCCGTCGCACTCGTCCCGCTGCTGGTGCTGTTCATCCTGCTCCAGCGGCACTTCATCAACGGCATCCTCGCCGGCAGCGTGAAAGGCTGACGCATGACCCTCCCACCCGAGACGCCCCGGCCGGAGTACCCGAGGCCCGACCGCGACCGCTCCGCGCGCTGGCTGAACCTCAACGGCGCCTGGGACTTCGCCGCCGACGGCTTCGCAGGCCCGATCACGGTCCCGTTCGCGTGGGAGAGCCGTGCCTCGGGGGTGCGGCGGCCCTGGCTCGAACACGGCGCGTACCGCCGCACCGTCACCGCCCCCGCCGAGTGGGCCGGGTCCCGCGTCGTCCTCTCGTTCGGGGCCGTCCACCACCACGCCGTCGTGCGCATCGACGGCACCGCGGTCGGCGAGCACACCGGCGGCTACGAGTCCTTCGAGTTCGACGTCACCGACGCCCTCGCCCCCGGCGTCCCGGCCGTCCTCGAAGTCGAGGTCCACGCACCCGCAGACAAGCGCGCCATCGCCCACGGCAAGCAGCGCTCGATCCCGCGCGACGACTACGACGGCGTCTCCTTCACGCCCACCTCCGGGATCTGGCAGACCGTGTGGCTCGAAGCCCGCGGCCGCACCTACGCCGAGTCCGTGGTCCTGCGCGGCGACAGCCTCACCGGCATCGACGTCACCGTGCGCCTCGCGGGCGACGTCCCCGCCGGGGCCGCTGTCACCGCGACCGCCGACACCGGCGAGACCGTCTCACTGACCGCCGACGCCGACGGGATCGCCAAGGGCCGCATCGAGATCCGCGACCCGCGCCTGTGGAGCCCCGCGCACCCGCATCTCTACCGCGTCGAGGTCCGCACCGGTGAGGGGGACACCGCCGACCTCGTCGCCGCCACCACCGGCCTGCGCCACTTCGAGACCCGCGGCGAGGAGCTCCACCTCAACGGCGAGCGGATCTACCTGCGCGGCGTCCTCGACCAGGGCTACTGGCCCGACACCGGCCTCACCGCCCCCGACGCCGCCGCGCTCCTGCGCGACCTCGAACTCGCCCGCGGCCTCGGCTACAACCTCGTGCGCAAGCACCTCAAGTTCGAAGAGCCCCTGTGGCTCCACGAGGCCGACCGCTCCGGCATGCTCGTGTGGGCCGAGCCCGCCTGCCCCAGCCGCTTCTCGCCCGAGGCCGCCGCCGCGTTCGAGGCCCAGCTCCCCGCCATGGTCGAACGCGACGGCAACCACCCCTCGATCGTCATCTGGGGCCTGTACAACGAGGAGTGGGGCCTCGACTGGGACATCCCCGGCAGCCCGGCCCGCGCCGAGGCCGCCGTCCACGCCTACGAGGCCCTGCGCGCCCTCGACGCGACCCGCCCCATCGTCGAGAACTCCGGCTGGTCCCACGTGCGCACCGACCTCCTCGACTGGCACTACTACGAGCCGAGCATCGCCGGATGGAAGGACGCCGTCGCGCGGCTCGCCTCCGGCGAGCAGGAGGACTTCCCGGTCCGCCTCGGCCCCGACTTCATCGTCGACAAGTCCCTCTACGGCCACGAGGACTTCCCGCGCGCGGGCGTCCCGATCGTCAACAGCGAGTACGGCGAGGGCTTCACCAGCCTCGAACGGGCCTGGCACCTGCGCTGGGAGACCCAGGAGCTGCGCCGCCACGACCGCTTCGCCGGGTACGTGTACACCGAGTTCGCCGACGTCGAGCACGAGGCCGCGGGCCTCCTCGACGCCGACCGGCGGCCCAAGGACTGGGGCGGGGCCGTCCCCGCCGACGTCAACGCCGACACCGTGCTCGTGCTCGACCTCGTGCCCCTCGCCGCGGGCGCGGACATCGAGCCGCCCGCCGCGCCCTTCGCGCTCGACGTGCACGTCTCGCACCACGGCCCCGGCGCCGCCTCCGGCACCGTCCAGGCCGCGTGGGTCCCCGCCGGGACCCCCGTCGGCACCGCCGTCCCGCAGCCGCAGACGGCCACCGACCCGGTCAAGGCCGAGCCGTTCCGGCTCTCACCGGCCGTGACCCTCACCGTCCCGGCCCGCCCCGGCCCCGGGCGCCTCCTCGTCTGGCTCGCCGACGACGAGGGCCGCACCCTCGCCCGCGCGTACCTCGACGCCGCCGAGACCGAGCCCCCGAACCGCCGCGGCGCCCGCCCCGGCGAATTCCAGGACGCCCCCGTCCCCGGCCTCGCCTGACCCCGACCGGGCCGACGCCGCGGCAGGCGTCGGCCCGGTCCGGACCCTGGGATTGCGTTGACACCCGGCCCCGGGCGACCTAGCTTGTACAGGCAAGGTTGTACCGGTAAAGCAGACCAGGCTCAAGGAGCACCCACCCGTGAATCGACCGATCGTTCGCCACGCGCCAATCGTCGGACGCGTCCCCCACCTCCTGCACGGCGGCGACTACAACCCCGACCAGTGGCTCCCCACCAAGGAAACCACCTGGAAGGAGGACATGCGGCTGGCCCGCCTCGCCGGGATCAACACCCTCTCCGTCGGCATCTTCTCCTGGGCCGCGCTCGAACCCGAAGAGGGCCGCTACGAGTTCGGCTGGCTCGACGAGATCCTCGACCTCATGGCCGAGAACGAGATCACCGCCGTCCTCGCCACCCCCACCGGCGCCCGCCCCGGGTGGATGAGCCGCAAGTACCCCGAGGTCCTGCGCGTCAACAGGGACCGCACCAAGAACCTTCACGGCGGCCGCCACAACCACTGCCTCACCTCGCCGGTCTACCGCGAGAAGACCACCGCGATCAACACCGCGCTCGCGGAGCGCTACAAGGACCACCCGGCCCTCGGCGTGTGGCACCTCTCCAACGAGTACGGCGGCGAATGCCACTGCGACCTGTGCCAAGAGCGCTTCCGCACCTACCTCCAGGGCCGCTTCGGCTCGCTCGACGAGCTGAACGAGGCGTGGTGGACCGGCTTCTGGGCCAAGACCTACACCGACTGGTCGCTCATCGAGTCGCCCTCCGAGCACGGGCGCGGCGAGCAGGACATCCACGGCCTCAACCTGGAGTGGATGCGGTTCACCACCGAGCAGTACGTGGACTTCTACCTCCACGAGACCGCCCCGCTCAAGGCGATCACCCCCGACGTGCCGCGCACGACGAACCTCATGGGCACCTACCCGGGCATCGACTACTACCGCCTCGCGCAGGTCCTCGACGTCGTCTCCTGGGACTCCTACCCCGAGTGGACCGGCACGGACAAGGACGCCGCCAAGGGCGCCCGCGCCTCCTTCCTCCACGACCTGACGCGCGGCCTCAAGGGCAAACCGTTCATGCTCATGGAGTCCTCGCCGTCGGCCACGAACTGGCGGCCCGTCGCCAAGCTCCACCGCCCCGGCGTGCACCTGCTCCAGTCGCTCCAGGCCGTCGCGCACGGCTCGGACACCGTGCAGTACTTCCAGTTCCGCAAGGGCCGCGGCGGCTCCGAGAAGTTCCACGGCGCCGTCGTCGACCACGAGGGCACCGAGAAGACCCGCGTCTTCAAGGACGTGGCCGAGGTCGGCGCCCGCCTCGCGGAGCTCGACGGCGTCGTCGGCACCGACACGCCCGCCGACGTCGCGGTGGTCTACGACTGGCACCTGCGCTGGGCCCTGGACGACCAGAAGGGCATGCTCCAGCAGCGGACCGCCTACGAGCGCACCGTGATCGACCACTACCGCGCGTTCTGGCAGCAGGGCGTCCCCACCGACGTCATCGACTCCTCGCTCATCGCCGCCCCGGGCTACCTGGACCGCTACAAGGTCCTCGTGGCGCCGATGCTGTACATGCTGCGTCCCGGGGTGCCCGAGGCGATCGAGGCGTTCGTGCAGCGCGGGGGCACCTTCGTCGCCACGTATGCGACCGGCTACGTGGACGAGCACGACCGCACCTTCCTCGGCGGCTTCCCCGGCCCGCTCCGCGAGACCCTCGGGATCTGGGCCGAGGAGATCGACGCCCTCTACCCCGAGGACCGCAACGCGATCGAGTGGGACGGCCGGTCCTATGAGGCCGTCGAGCTCTGCGAGCTGATCCACGCCGAGACCGCCGAGCCCTTGGGCGCGTACGGCGCCGACTTCTACGCGGGCCGCCCGGCCCTGACGGTGAACCGCCGCGGCGAGGGCAAGGCGTACTTCATCGCCGCCCGCACCGGGGACGACTTCCTCGCGGACTTCTACGCGCACATCGTGGCCGAGTCCGGTGTGGAGCGCGCCCTCGACGCGGACCTCCCGGCGGGCGTCACCGCCCAGGTCCGCACCGACGGGACCACCGATTACGTGTTCGTCCTCAACTTCACCCCGGAGGCCGTCGCATTCGAGGCCGGCGGCGAGACCGTCGAACTCGCCGCGTTCGGCACCGAGGTGATCGAGCGCCCGCGCGCGTAAGCACCGCGCGAAGGGCCCCGCCGAGGCGACTCGGCGGGGCCCTTCTCCCTTCCGCTAGTTGATGATCAGCTCGAACGTCGTCGTGTTGTTCCTGATGTCCTCGTGGTTCCCGCTCAGTTCGAGGCCGTTGAAGACCGCCTCGCCGACCGCCGGGCCCTGACCCGCCTCGGGCATCTCGTTGACCCAGATGCCGATGCCGGACTTGGACTGGAACTCGTCGCCGCTGAGCTGCGCCCCGGTGATCGTGATGTCGGTGAAGACCGTGTCCGCGACCGGGAACTCAGGCTGGCTGCCGGTGTACTTGGTCTGGAACATGATCCCCGCGTACGTCGGGTCCACGATGTCCACATCGCTCACCCTGATCCCCTGGAACACCTTGGACGCCGAGAACAGCCAGATCCCCGGGAACGTCTGCTGCCCCCAGAAGTGCCCGCCCGCGCGGACGACCGAGATGTTGTCGAAGTCCGTGGTCGGGCTCGACCCGAAGCCGTCCATCGGGTACCCGAAGTCCAGCGAGCTGATCGTGATCCCCGAGTACACGAGCGTGTCGGCGATGTGGATGTCGCGGAACGTGTTCCCGGTCCCGCCGTAGACCGCCAGGCCCGCGGCCCGCCACGTCAGGATCGAGGTCAGGTTCTCGTAGACGTTCCCGCTCTGGAGCCCGCCGCCGGAGTCGGTGGCGGCGAACAGCGCGAAGCTGTCGTCGCCCGAGGCCCGCGACTCGACGTTCTGCACCAGGTTGTCGGTGCTCCCGTTCGTCATGTTGATCGCGTCGGCGAACAGGTTGCGCGTCCTCGAATCCGTGATCCGAATACCGTCCATGTTGGAGCCCCAGAACATGCACACCTGGTGCTCGGTCCACGTGTTGTCGATCGTCATGTCCGACACGTTCTGCCAGTCGAAGACCTTCCCGGGCCCGTCGATGCGGCTGGTGTAGTTCCCGAAGTAGGCGAACCCGGAGAACGTCGAGCCGTTCGCGGTGGCCTCGGCGCGGAAGCCCACGTCGGTGTTCTCCTGATTCGTCGGCGCGTAGAACCTGGTGTACCAGGGCCCGGCGCCGATGACCTCGACCGCCTTGCCGTACACCTGGAACTTCTGCGCCGTCGAGTAGTCGCCCGCGGGCAGGTACACGCCGTCGAGGTTCCCGGTGGTGTCCATGCGGACCTGGTCGAGCGCGTTCTGCACGGCCTGGTGCGTGAACCCGCTGGGCTCGACGTACCGCGCCGGGTCCGGGTTCGCGATCGGCGCGACCTCTTCGAGGCTGATGAAGTCGATCGCGTAGTAGGCCGCGGTGTTCGCCGCGTCCTTCTGGAGCCGGATCGTGCTCCCCGCGGGGATCACGTCGTCGAGCAGCACGTTCGCCTCGTCGTAGATGTGCCTGGCCGGACCGGAGCTCGGCGAGTTGTTCGGGCTCGCCTCGGCCCCGTACAGCCACGCGTACTTCGAGGTGAGCGTGACCGGTTGCAGGTACTGGCCGTTGACGTACAGGCTCAGCGTCGCGGTGATGCCCCCGCCGCCCGCGGCGTCGGGGATCGCGAAGCGGGTCACCAGCGTGTTCGTGTCCGCGGTGGTCGTGAACTGGACGTACTCCCCGGTCCCGTCGAGGACCACGGCCTGGCGCCCGCTGGCCTCGCCCGCGAGGTCGCCGATCTTCCGGTTGGGGGCGAGGATCTGCGCGCCGCCGCCGGGCGTCGCGTGCTCCGCTTCGTCCAGCGTGTACGGCATGTCGGCGCCGCGCCCGACCGACAGGGTCCGGCTCGCGGTGTTGTTGCCCTGCTTCACTTCATGCTCGTTGCCGTCGACGGCCACCGCGACCTCCACGGCGTACTGGCCGTCGGCCGCGGTCCACGAGCCCAGGTCGATCGCCCCGGAGTCGCCGCCTGCCGCGATGACGCCGCTGTACGAGCCGGTGAAGGTCCGCACGACCGCGCCGGTGTCGCTGTTGACGAGCTTGAGCGTGACGCCGTGCGCGCCGCTCGCCGACGCCAGGCTGCCCTGGTTGCCGATCGTCACCGAGAAGTCGACGGTGTCGCCCGCGGACGGGCTGCTCGGCGACCACGTGACCGCCGAGGGCACGAGGTCCGAGGTGGCGATGGCGCTGACCGCCAGCGGGTCCGGGTGCGTGTACTCGTTGTCCTCTTCGTCGCTCTCGACCACGGTTCCGTTCGGGTCCACGGCGGCGCCCACCTCGTGGTCGCCCGCCGTCAGCGAGCCGATCGGCACGCTCACCGTCGCCGCCGCGCCGGCCGCGAGTCCCGGTACCGCTGCGCTGCCGATGATCTCGCCGTCCACCGTGAGGTCCACGGCGGTCGCGGGGGAGGACACCTCGCCGGTGTTCTCCACGCGGGCCGAGAGGGTCACCGCGTCGGTCTCGCTCGGCGCGGCCGGGCTCCACGACATGCCGGTGACGGCCAGGTCCGCGGCGGGCGCGGCCTCGCCGAACACCTGGAACTCGGCGACCTGCCCGTTCGGGGCGCCCGTGTTCCCGGTGAACTGCAACCGGATCTCGCCGTACGTGCCCGAGACGGGGATGGAGACGGTGTTGCCCGAGGCCGGGTCGAACGCGTACTGCGCCGACGCCTTGATCTGCGCGAAGTCCCCGCCCGCGGCGTCGCGTGCGAGCACCGAGAACGTCTGCGTCCGCGCGCCCCAGACCGGATCGGGGTTGAGCTTCACCACGATCCGGTCGAGCTCGGCGTTGAGCCCCAACGAAACCGTGAGGGTGCTCGGGTAGGCCCCGTTCGCGCCCTCCCAGTACGTGGTCACGTCGCCGTCGTTGGCGTTCGCCGCCGCGAACGTGTGCACTGTGGAGGACGCGGTGATCGGCTTGTGCACGGCCAGCTCGCCGGTCTGCGAGGGCGCGCCGGACTCGCCGTAGACCTCGAACTCGCTGATCTGCGCGGCGGGCCAGCCGGTGTTGGCGGTGACCACGAGCCGCACGTAGCGCACGTCGGCGGCGTCGAGGTCGATACTGACGGAGTTGCCGCTGTTCGGGTTGAACGTGTAGCCCTGCGCCGCGGCCAGGGTGGTGAAGCTCGACCCGTCGGCGCTGCCGCGCACCTCGATGGTCTGGGTCCGGGTCTGCCAGGCCGGGAGCGCGGGCAGTTCGAGGACCACCTCGCTCACGTCGGCGGCCGACCCGAGGTCCACCTGGATCCACTGCGGGAAGGCGCCGTTCGCGCTCTCCCAGTAGGTGCCCTGGTTGCCGTCGGCGGCGTTGGCGGCCGCATAGCCCTGCGTCTGGCTGCTGGCGGTCATCGTCCTTCCCGCCGCCAGGTTGTCGCCGCCTGCGGCCTGGACGGCCGCGGCGGGGACGAGCGCTGCCGCCGCGGCGACGACCGCAGTCGCCGCCGCGATGGCGAGGCGCATGAGTTTCATGATGACTCCTTGTTCGGGGGAGGCGCCTCCCGGTCCACTGCGGGCGCATTCCGCGCAGCACGCAATGGATCGACAAGCGTCGATCTCTTCGGGAGTTTGGAGGTATGAATCGGCTGGGTGAGATAGGTTTAGCGCTATACCTATTTCGTGATTCTAATCCGGAGAAATTACGCTTGTCAATACGTCGCTCTCGTCGTCCCCATGGGAGCGATGGGCAGAAATGACCGGGCCCCGGCGCCGCCTGCACGGTGGCGGTTCCGGGGCCCGGTCTGCTTTATCAAGCGGCGCTACGCGAAGGGGTCGTCGTCCTCGTCCTCCGGTCCGCCGCCCCAGGTGTCCTCTTCCTCGGCGAGCCAGTACTTCATCTCGTGGTCCTGGTCGTCGCCGGGACGGCCGCCGGGGGCGCCGCCGCCGACCATGCCGCCGCCGTGCGCGCCCGAAGCTCCCATGCCCTTGCCGCCGGCCGCACCGGCCGCGCCCGCGGCGCCGGCGCCCATGCCGCCGCGCAGGCCGGAGCCCGCACCGGTGCCGCCGACGCCGCCACCGCGCAGGCCCGAGCCGCCGGAGGAGCCGCCGAGGCCGCCGCCGCCCTTGAGGCCCGAGCCGCCGCCGAGGCTGCCGGGCTTGTTCCCGCCGAGCCCACCGGTGCCGCCGGGCTTGGAGCCGCCGGGGCCCGCGTTGCGGATCGAGGTGTAGCCGGGGATCTTGCCCGGTTTGGTGGTGCCGGTGGTCGAGCCGGGCTTCAGGCCGGTGC
This sequence comes from Glycomyces artemisiae, assembly GCF_003002955.1. GTDB lineage: Bacteria > Actinomycetota > Actinomycetes > Mycobacteriales > Micromonosporaceae > Glycomyces > Glycomyces artemisiae. The sequence continues at coordinate 104,172 of NZ_PVTJ01000003.1, read as the reverse complement.
CGCCCGTGGGCGGGCGCAGGCTGCTGGGCACCAGGCTGGTCCCGCCGCCGTAGCCGCCCGGGATGCCGCCGCCCCCACCGCTGCCGGTGAGGCCGCCGCTGCCGCCGATGCTCCCCGGAGTGGAGCCGAGGCCGCCGCCGCCCCCGGCGAGGCCGCCGGAGACGTCGTCGAGGTCCGGAGGCGTGGGGGAGGAGTAGGACCCGTTGCCTCCGAGGCCGTCGAGGCCGCTGCCGCCGCTGATGCCGCCGGGAGGCGTCCCGGTGCTGCCGTAGCTGCCGAGGTCGTCGGGGTCCTGGCCGGAGTCGAACGGGTTCTCGTCGTTCAGGCCCTGGAGGTCGCTGCCGCCGCCGTAGCCGCCGGGCGGGTTCCCGGACCCGTTGATGGGGTTGCCGTTCGCGTCCAGGCCGCTCCCGTTGAGGCCGCTGCCGCCGGGGGTGTCGCTGAGCTTGGTGAGGTCGGTCGGGCCGGTCTGGCTGCCCAGGCCGGAGGTGTCGACGTCGGGCATCCCGCCCGGGCCGCCGCCGTCGTCGAGCCCGTCGGAGCCGGGGAAGTCGGTGTCCGGACCCTCGTTGAAGGTGGTCTGCTCACCGGGCTTCGAGTCGGGCGCGATCTCGGTGACCTGGGCCTCGACGTTGCTGTGCCGCTCGGTCACCTCCTCGTTGACGCGCGCGGCCTCCTCTTCGAGCTGGCTGGAGCCCTGGGTGCCGAGCGTGTCGAGCCGCTGCGTGGAGTACTCGTCCGCTTTGGACTCGGCCAGCGCCTGGCCCTTGAGGCCGTTCTCCTCGTAGTCGGGGTTGGCGGTGACGTACTCGTTCCACATGTCGTACGTCTGCTGGCGGCCCTCGCTGACCTCGTCCACGATCTGCGGGTCGAACCCGGCCAGCTCCAGGGCCGCCTTGGTCTCGTCGTTCTCGCGGATCTCGCAGTTGCGGAAGAACGGGGGGCGGATGTGGATGCGGTGGGAGCCGCAGCTGGTGCCCTCCATGTAGAACTTCGGCGCGGGGTACACGCACGCGGTGCCGCCCTGCTGCTCGAAGATCTCCGACTGCTTGGTGTCGAGGACCTTGATGACGCCGTCGGCGCCGTCCTCGCCGCCGATGTCGTTCCCGATGGTCTTGCAGTTCTTGAGGACGGTCTCGACCTGCTCCTCGAACGCGTCGAAGTCGTCGCCCTTCCAACCCGAGGCGAGGGTGGCGAGGCCCTGCTCCAGCTTGGGGCCGACGGTCCGGAAGTCCTCGTAGAAGTCGGTCCAGGCGTCGCGGATGGTGTCGAGCGCGTAGTCCGCCTCCGGCTGGGGCCGGATGGACTTGACCATGCTCTGGATCGTCTGGCCCTCGGGGAGCATCATGGTCCCCTCGCGGGCCGCGCGGAGGTTGTTGATCTGGGAGGCCTGCGGCACGGCCGACATGAGCTTGACCCAGGCCGCCTCGGCGGGCTCCTCCACTTTGCACGTGCAGTCGCCGGTCTCGCAGGAGGGCTTGACCAGCAGGCTGTTCTGCGCAGTGGTGAACTGCGAGCCCGACTGGCCCTCCTCGATGTCCCCGTAGTCTTCCTTCTCGATCTCGGCTGCTTCGGTCATGCGCCCGTCTCGCTCTCGGCTCGCTGGAGGATGTCGCTCTGGATCTGGGTGAGGTGCTCGCCGGTGACCCAGGCGACGAGATCCTCGGTGGTGAAGGGGTACACGGCCATCGCCTCGGCGCTGGAGTCCGGGTAGAACTCGGGCGCCGACTCGTAGGCGCTCGCGCCGGGGTCGTGCAGGAAGTCCACGGACAGGTAGACGACCCAGTCGCCCTTGCGTCCGTAGGCGTCCAGGTAGGTCCGCTTCTCGGTCTCGGCGGTGATGTAGAGGCTCTCGTCCCACTCGCCCGCCAGTTCGCCCTCGGTCTCGCCGGTGTAGGCGATCCCGGCGGCGTTCTCGCGGCGCTGGGCGACGCGGTCGGCGAAGTTCGCCTCCGCTTCGGCCTCGTCGTTCCAGGGGGCGAGGCCGCCGCGGATCGCGGCGTCGCCGGTCGAGGAGTACTCGAAGGTGCCCTGGACGTCTTCGAACGTGGCGAGGTCGAACAGCCCCGCGCACCCGGCGGCCTCGGCGTCGACGCCTTCCCCGACGGCGTCGCTCTGGAGCTCGCCGTCGACGGCGGTGACCCCCAGTTGTGCTTGGAGATCGGCGAAGTCCCCGAAGACCTCGCATCCGAGCCAGTCGCCCATGACGGCGTACGACCCGCTCGGCGCGTCTTCGTCGGTTGCAGTGCCGGTGGCCGAGCATCCGGCCAGGGCGAGGGCGGCGAGGGCCGCGGCCGCGCCGCGCATGCGTCGCGACACGCTACAGCTCGCCCTCGTAGCTGGTCATCTCGTTCACGGTGGCGTCGTCGGCCTCGTCGGAGAGGTCGATGGAGGACTGGAGGGTCTCCATCATGCCGCTCAGGGAGACGCGCAGGTTCTGGAGGTTGTCCCAAGTGGTCGAGTGGAAGGTCTCGTAGTTCGTGCGGGCCGTCGCCGAGGCGTCGAGCTGGCCGAAGGCGGGGAGCCGTCCGAGGACCTGGCCCTTCTTCAGCCGCGGGATGATGTCGTCGAGGTGGTCCAGCTGCTCCTGGATCAGGGTCTTGTACTCCTGGAGCGCTTCAGTATCGAGTGTCCGCTCAGCCATGGGGTCGCCGATCTGTGTGTCCGAAAGGGTATGAATACTCGGTATTTGATTACGGTTGTCCACCATACTGATCGACCGCCACACGACCGCGCAGGGGCAGAGAGCGTTCTCTCAGCTCGGCCCCGGTGCGCCCTACTCCGGGCGCGGGCGGGGCCGGATTGGTTGGCAGGCCAATATTATGCAGTCTTTTCGGAAGTATGGGACCGGCGGGCCCTGAAGTCAACGAGGGCGATCATTCGCTCACGGTGCGGTTACCGGAACGTCATCGCCGCTTCACGGGAGAGCGTGATCCGTTCACTCCCGCACCGCGCCTGCGAACCCGTCGAGGAGCGCGGCGAGCGCGAACTCGAAGCGCCCGTCGAGATCCGCGGCCCCGCCCTGCACCGCCGCGGCCAGCAGCGGGAACGCCTCGGCATCGACCGCGTCGGGCCCCAGCGGATCCGGTCCGGCGCCCGCCTGCACGGCGGCCTCGCCGATCGCCAGGCCGGTGATCGCGTGGATCATCCGCAGTCCCTGCGCGGGGGAGAAGCCCGCCTCCCGCAGCGTGCCCAGGACCGCCTCCACCGTGGACATGGTGTGCGCCGTCAGGGCCGGGCGGCCCGCCAGGAGCGGCACGACCTCGGGGTGCGCGAGCAGGGCGCGCCGCATCGCGAGCGCGTATCCGCGCAGCGCCTCCCGCCACGTGCCGCCCTCGGGTCCGGCATCGACCGCGCGCTCGACGACCCGCTCCACGAGCCCGTCGAGCAGGGCGTCCTTGTTCGGCACGTAGTGGTAGAGCGACATCGCCTCGATGTCCAGCTCGGCCGCGAGCCGCCGCATCGTCAAGGCGCCCAGGCCGTCCCGCTCGACCAGCCCGAGCGCCGCCTCCAGCACCCGCTCGCGGCTCAGGCCCGCGCGCTGCCCCCGGGTCCGCTTCGCGCCCATGTGGCTCCCGTCGCGTTGACGATTCTTACGTTGTAAGTCTAGCATTGCCCACAGAAAACTTACGTTGTAAGAATCCGGATTCCGGGAGGAACCATGACCACCGCGACCGCCCCCGCCGACACCCGCATGCGCCGAATTCGCCTGGCGCTCTGGACCGGCCTCGCCCTCCAGCTCGCCCTCGCCGCGCTGCCGCTGCTCGACCTCGCCACCCTCGACACGATCACCGGCCACGTCGAGGCCGCCTACCCCGACTGGAGCGCCGGAGACGTCGCCCTCGACCGCGACGCCATCACCTGGTCCCTCACCGGCATCGGCGTGCTCGGCGCGATCGGCTGGCTCACCGCGCTCGCCCGCGCCCGCCGCGGCGCCCCGCGCATCGCCGTGACCGTCCTCTTCGCACTCGGGCTCCTCACCTCGCTGACCGTCCTCTCCATGGGCGGCGAGCAGTACGACCTGATCGTGCCGCTCGGCTACGGCCTCCTCGGCCTGCTGCCGGTGCTCGCGGGGCTGGCGGCTCTGGTCGCGGTGTGGCGCAAGGACCGATAGGCTGGCGGCCATGATCGTGGCCGGAGCCGAATCCCGCCCGGGCTCGGCGGCGCCGAACGAGGACCTGCTCCTCGTCGCCGACGCCTGGGCCCTCGTCCTCGACGGCATCACCCGCTACCCCGACGACGGCTGCGTCCACGACGTCCCCTGGTACACCGCCGCCCTCGCCGAGGCCGTCGCCGTCCACATGTCGGGCCCGCCCCGCCCGCTCACCGAGGTCCTCACGGCCGCAATCGAAGCGGTGAACGCCCGCCACGCGCCCACCTGCGACCTCGCCAACCCCGTCACCCCCGGCGCCACCGCCGCCCTCGTCCGCTCCCGCGGCGACGCCCTCGACTGGCTCGTCCTCGGCGACTGCGCGATCACCTTTCGGGATCGGGACGGCAAGTGCCGCACCGAGACCGACGACCGCCTCGCGGCCGTCCCCAGCGCCCCCGCCGCGGACCTCGCCGGGGTCCGGCGCTGGCCCGTCGACCACGTCGCCCGCTTCCGCAACCGTGACGGCGGCTTCTGGGTCGCCGCCGCCGACCCCGCCGTCGCCTCGATGGCCCGCACCGGCACCGCCGAAGACGTCGCCGACCTTCTGCTCTGCACCGACGGCCTGACCCGCCTCGTCGAGCGCTACGGCCGCACCTGGCCCGATCTCATGTCCCTCGCCGCCGACCGCGGCGCGGGCGCCCTGCTCGATCTCGTCCGCGACTGCGAGGACCGCGACCCGAGCCCCCCGACGAAGCGCCACGACGACGCCACCGCCGTCCTCCTGCGCTTCGCCGACCACCGCTTTGCATCGTTGTAGAATCGCCACCGACTGAGGAGGTGCCATGGCGGTGACCCTGCGCGACGTCGCGGAACTCGCGGGCGTGTCGTTCAAGACGGTCTCGAACGTCGTCAACGGCTACCCCCACATCCGGCCCGCGACCCGCGAGAAGGTCGAGCGCGCCATCGCCCAGCTCGGCTACCAGCCCAACCTCAGCGCCCGCAGCCTGCGCTCGGGCCGCACCGACACGATCGCGCTGGCCGTCCCCGAGCTCAACCTGAGCTACTTCGCCGAGCTCGCGAGCTTCGTCATCGCCGCCGCCGAGGAAGCCGGGCTCGTGACCCTCGTCGAGCAGACCGGCGGCGACCGCGACCGCGAGCTGGCGCTCCTCCAGAGCCCCCGCCTCAACCGCACCGACGGCCTCATCCTCTCCCCGCTCGGGCTCGGCGCCGAGGACGCCGCGGCGCTGGCCGGGCCGCTCCCGGTCGTCATGCTCGGCGAGCGCACCTTCGAGTGGCCCTGCGACCACGTGACCATGCAGAACGTCGCGGCCGCGCGCGCCGCCACCGAGTACCTCGTCGACTCCGGCCGCCGCCGCATCGCCGTCATCGGCGAGAACGAGGCCGAGGTCATGGGCTCGGCCCGGCTGCGCCTGCGCGGCTACCGGGAGGCATTGGCCGCCAAGGGCATCGAGTACGACGAGCGCCTGGTCGCCCGCGCGACCCTGTGGCACCGGGCCGACGGCGCGCACGCCATGCACGACCTGCTCGACCGCGGCGTCGAGTTCGACGCGGTCTTCGGCTTCAACGACACCCTGGCCCTCGGCGCGATGCGCGTCCTCCAGGAGGCGGGCCTGCGCGTGCCGCAGGACGTGGCCGTGCTCGGCTTCGACGACCTCGACGAGGCCGCGTACGCGATCCCCTCGCTCACCACCGTCGACCCCGGCCGCGAGTGGATCGCCCGCACCGCGGTCGCCACCCTGCTCGCCCGCATCAGCGCCGACGGCGCCGACGCCGAGCCGCAGACCCGCGCCGCGGACTTCTCGGTCGTGGCGCGCGAGTCGGCCTGATCCGGGCGCGGAATCCCGTTTACAACGTTGTAGAAACACCGCCCGGGTTTAGCCTGTTCTGGTGTATCCGCAGGTGGCCGCCATGATCACGAAACGGGAAAGAATCGCGCCGAGTGCCCGCGCGGCGTTGACATCCGGAGGAGGATGTTCCTACGATCCTGAAGTTACAACGTTGTAGAACGAAGGTCTCCGGCGTTGGACCACGCGCAGACAGCGCAGTCTCGCTTTGAGAGGGAACTCCGAAATGACACGCAAGCGAATCCTCGCGGGGGCCGTCGGCGCGGCGCTCGCCATCACCGGCACGGCCGCCTGCTCCGGCGGCGACGACGGCGGACCCGTCGAGCTGACCTTCTGGCACGGGTACACCGAGGCCGACGGCGACGTCCTCCAGGGCATCGTGGACGACTTCAACGCCGCCCACGACGACGTCGAGATCAAGACCGAACTCAAGACCTGGGCCAGCATCGACGACACGCTCCTGACGGCCCTGTCGGCCGGCGAGGGCCCCGACATCGTCGCCATGCCCGCCGAGCGCCTCCCCGTCTACGCCGACAAGGGCGCGTTCGCCGAGCTCGACGACTTCTACGCCGACGAGTCCAGCAACACCGCGAACCTGAACCCGGGCGCGGTCGACATGGAGACCGTCGACGGCGTCAAGTACGGCGTGCCCACGGGCTTCGTGCCGCTCGCCGTCTACTACAACCAGGCGCTCTTCGACGCCGCGGGCGTCACCGAGTTCCCGCAGACGTGGGACGAGTGGGTCGCGACCTCGCAGCAGCTCACCGTGGACGAGGACGGCGACGGCACGCCCGAGCAGTACGGCGTCGTGCTCCCCGACCACGCGACCGTCGCGAACGGCCTGTGGCCGTCCTTGTTCTACGGCAACGGCGGCGGCATCGTCGAGGACGGCCAGGCCGTGGTCGACTCGCCCGAGAACGCCGAGACCCTGGAGTTCTGGAGCAACGCCATCGCCGGCGACCGGATCTCGCCCACCGGCGTCGACGGCGTCGGCGCGGACGAGCTGTTCAGCGGCAGCCAGGCGGCGATGACCGTCGGCGGCCCGTGGATGGCCTCGATCGCCACCGAGAACAACATCGACTACGGCATCGCCGCGCTCCCGGCCGGGCCGCAGGCCCAGGCCGCCTCCGCGATCGGCGTCTCCATGGCCGTCACCGTGGACACCTCCAGTGCGGAGCAGGAAGCCGCCGAGGAGTTCTTCTCATTCTTCCTCAACGACGACAACTCGGTCGCCTGGTCGCTGGGCTCCGGCTGGCCGCCGCTGCGCACCGACATCCCGGCCGAGGCCGTCGCGGAGAACCCGGTCGTCGCCTCGCTCACCGAGATCGCGGGCACCGGGCAGCCGCTCCTGCCGGGCGTCGTCAACACCACCGACGTGCTCAGCGCGGTCGACGAGCTGACCCAGCAGGCGGTCGCCGGAGGCGACATCGACGCCCTGCTGGCCGAGGCGCAGACGAAGGTCCAGGAAGCGCTCGACGAATAGCGGTCCGGCGGAGGCGCGTCCCCTTGGCGCCTCCGCCGCCCCTTCCCGCCTTCGTTCCGTCCGGAGAGGAAGCCATGTCCACCGAGAACCCGACCGCCCGCCGGTACCGGCCCCCGGCGCCGCTCGGCGGGCGCCGCCGCGCCACCGGCAGCCCGCTGGGCCGCAACGCGAAAGCCTGGGCGTTCCTGGCGCCCGCGCTCATCATCCTGGCCCTGTTCGTCGTCTGGCCCATGATCTCGGCCCTCCGACTGTCCTTCATGGACGCCAGCGGCTTCGGCCGCGAGGAGTTCATCGGCCTGGAGAACTACGTCACCGTCTTCACCGACCCCGACGTGCGCGACGCCGTCCTCAACACCCTGCTCTACACCGTCCTGTTCACGCCCACCGCCGTGATCGCCGCGCTCGCGCTGGCGCTGCTGCTCAACAGCCCGCGCATGCCGTTCCGGTCGTTCTTCCGCACGGCCCTGTTCGTGCCGTTCGTGGTCTCCTTCGCCGTCGCGGCGTTCGCCTGGAGCTACCTCATCGACCCGCAGGTCGGGCTCCTCAACTACTGGCTGCGCGGCATGGGGATCCAGATCGGGAACGTCCTCGAAGACCCCCGGCTCGCCATGCCGGCCGTCGCGCTCGTCGCCGTCTGGAAGCTCTTCGGGTTCTACTTCGTGATCTTCCTCGCCGGGCTCCAGGACATCCCGACCTCGCTCTACGAGGCCGCGCGCATGGACGGCGCCGGGCCCTGGAACCGCTTCCGGAACGTCACGCTCCCCTTGCTGTCCAACACGATGGCGTTCGTGCTCATCTTCGCGATGATCGCCGCGCTCCAGGCCTTCGACCAGATCTACGTCATGACCGGCGGCGGCCCCTACGGCCACACGCAGACCCTCGTCATGGAGATCTACGAGTCCGGCTTCCGCAAGCTCGACCTCGGGTTCGCGTCCGCACTGTCGTACGTGCTCCTCATCGCGACCCTGCTGCTCAGCCTCGTGCAATTCCTGTTCTTCGGCCGCAAGGAAAAGGACCTGTCCTCATGAGCGCCCTCCGCCTGCGCCTGCGCGAGACCAGGCCCTCCACCGTCCTCGCCGTGATCGCGCTCGTCGTCGTCTCCGCGATCGTGCTGCTGCCCATCGCGATCATCGTCCTCACCGCGTTCAAGCCCGCGGCCGAGGTCAACGCCTACCCGCCGAGCCTCCTGCCCGACCAGTGGACCCTCGACAACCTCAAGGAGGTCACCTCCGAGCTGCCGTTCGCGCGGCTGGTCGGCAACAGCTTCCTGTTCGCCGGGGGCGTCACCGCGTTCGCGCTCGTCTTCGACTCGCTCGCCGCGTACGCCCTGGCCCGCATCGACTTCGCCGGGCGCAAGGTCCTCCTCGTCGCGATCATCGCCACCCTGATGATCCCGTTCCAGGCCACCCTGATCCCGCTCTACCAGCTCGTGGCCGACTTCGGCTGGGTCAACACCTACGCCGGGCTCATCGCGCCCCGCGCCGCCGACGCGTTCGGGATCTTCTTCCTGCGCCAGTTCTTCCTCTCCCTGCCCCGCGACATCGACGCCGCGGCCCGCATCGACGGCGCCTCCGAGTTCCGGGTCTTCCGCTCGGTCGTGCTCCCCAACGCCGTCCCCGCCCTGCTCACCCTGGGGCTCTTCACGTTCGTCAACAACTGGAACGACCTGCTGTGGCCGCTGGTGTTCACCACCGACGCGGACATGGGCACCATCACCTCCGGCCTGACGCTCCTCACCGGACCCAGCGGCATCGTCCCCCACGGCGTGATGATGGCCGGATCGCTCATCGCGATCCTGCCGCTCGTCATCGCGTTCCTCCTCATCCAGCGCCGCTTCATCGAGAACATCGCAACGACAGGACTCAAATGACCTCCCACCCATGGCACCGCGACGGCAGGCTCCACTTCGCGGTCGGCGTCGAGGACACCTTCGTGCCGCAGTCGCGGCCCGGCGAGCGCGCGATCGACGAGTACGCGCTCACCGAGCACTACGACCGGTGGCACTCGGACCTCGCGCTGGCCGCCGACGCGGGCGCCGAGCTGGTGCGCTGGGGCGTGCCCTGGCACCGGATCGAGCCCGAGCAGGGCCGGTGGGACTGGGGCTGGCTCGACGCCGTGATGGACCGCTTCGCGGAGCTGCGGCTGCGGCCCGTCGTGGACCTCATGCACTACGGGACGCCGCTGTGGATGGAGCAGCAGTTCGCGAACCCCGACTACTCGAAGCGGGTCGCCGAGTACGCCGCCGCGGTCGCCGAACGCTATGCGCACCTTGGCGTCACGGACTACACGCCGGTGAACGAGCCGATGATCCACGCGCTGTTCACGGGGGAGTACGCGTACTGGCCGCCGTACCTGTCGGGTCCGGAGGGCCTGAGCGCCATGGTCGGGCAGCTCGCGCGCGGGTTCGTGCAGACCCAGCGCGCGGTCGCCGACGTCCTCGACGGCGCCGTGTTCGTCCACGTGGACGCGGGGATGCGCTTCACCGGCGACACCGACGCGCCCGAGCACCGCGAGCACGCCGCCCGCCTCAAGGAGCAGGTGTTCCTCGTGGAGGACCTGGTGACCGGCCGGGTCGGCGACGCGCACCCGCTCGCGCCGTTCCTGCGCGGCCACGGCTGGACCGACGCCGACTTCGCGTGGTTCGCCGAGGCGCCCGTGCACCCCGATGTCGTGGGCGTCAACTACTACCCGCTGCACTCCACGGAGGTCTTCGAGGCGGGCGTCTTCCACACCGGAGGCTTCCCCGACCCGCGGCCGGTCCAGGACGACGGCACCGCGGGCCTCGCCGAGCTGCTGCGCGGCGCCGCCGAGCGGTACGGCGCCCCGGTGATGCTCACCGAGACGTGCGTGACCGGCACCGTCGAGGCCCGGCTCGCCTGGCTCGACGAATCGGTCGCGGCACTGCACGACCTGCGCTCGTCCGGTGTGGACGTCGTCGGGTACACGTGGTGGCCGCTGTTCGACATGTACGAGTGGACCTACCGCCACTCAGAGGCCCCGCGCGAGGCCCACCGGCTCACCATGGGCCTGTGGGAGCTCCGGGAGCGCGAGGGCGGTCTCGCCCGGGTGCGCACCCCCATCGCCGACCGGTTCCGGTTCCATGCGCAAGCGGCGCAAAGAAACTGAGATAATTCGGCGTCCCCGTGCATAGTCCCGCGGGAGGCGGGTAGTCGCTTGTCGGAAGGACTTGCGTCCAGGGGACGAGGCCGTCGACCCGGCACCGGGGGGATTCGGGTCGGCGGCCTCATGTAACTGTCCCTCACGTAACAGCGCCTCACGCGACCGCGAGGAGCCCCACGGCGACCGCCGCGACCCCCAGCCCCGCGAGTTGACTGCGCTGCAACCGCTCCCCGAGGACGCGCCGTGCGAGCAGGACCGTCCCGGCCGGGTACAGCGCCACGATCACCGCCACCACCGCGAGGTCGCCGCTGCGCGCGGCCAGCAGGAACAGCAGGTTCGCGATCGAGTCCAGCGCGCCCGCCGTCGCCGACAGCGCGTATGCGGGCTTCTCGTCTCCGAGTCGCCGGTGCAGCAGCGCCGCGGCCGACAGCGTCAGCGCCGACGCCACGGCGCGGCCCGCGATGAGCGGCGCGACCCCGCTGTCGGCGGGCGCCTGGTGCAGGAACACCAGTTGCAGCGCGATGGCCGCGCCCGCGCCGACCGCGAGCAGCAGCGCTTTCCTTGCGGGCCTTGCCGACCGCGCGCCCGGCCCGGCGCTCACCAGGACCACCGCGGCGAGCGCCAGCGGCAGCCCGGCCAGGCCCGCCGCGCCCAGGTGCTCGCCCTGGACCAGGCCCACCGCGACCGGGAGCATTGCCGAGACGAGCGCGGTGACCGGCGACAGGACGTTCATCGGCCCGATCGCGAGCGTCCGGTACAGCAGCAGGAACGCCGCTGCCGACGCGACGCCCGAAGCCGCGCCCCACCCCAGGCTCGCCGGGGTGAACGTCGCGCCGAGCAGCGGCCACAGCGCCAGCTCCACGACGAGGCTCGCCGGGGCCGCCACCATCACCGTGCGCAGCACGTGCGCCTTCCGCGCGCCGAGCCCGCCGAGGAAGTCGGCGGCGCCGTACGCGAGGGAACTGCCCAGCGCGAGCACGAGTGCGATCAAGGCGACCTCCGGGTTGTACTATCGAAACGACCGGAACGAATACTAGACCGACCGAGGCGGTTCATCAAACCGACCGCACGGACCATTCGAGCGAGGAACGCCACATGGCCGATGCCGACGCCGCGCTGCGCACCGTCGCGCACAACGTCAAGACCGCCCGCACCCGCGCCGGGCTCTCCCTCGACGAGCTCGGCCGCCGCGCCCAGGTCAGCAAGGGCGCCCTCGTCGCCCTCGAAAAGGCCCAAGGGAACCCCAACCTCGCCACCCTCGTGCGCCTCGCCGACACCCTCGGTCTGTCCGTCTCCGCGCTCATGCAAGGGCCCCAAGCCGACCGCGTGCGCATCGCCGACGCCGCCGACACCGCGCCCCTCTGGACCGGCGCCCACGGCGGCGAGGCCCGCCTCATGCTCACCACCCCCGGCCCCGCCCCCGTCGAGGTCTGGCGCTGGCGCCTCGAACCCGGCGACGCCTACCCCAGCCACCCCCACCAGGCCGGCGTCCACGAAACCGTCAACATCCTCACTGGCGCCATGACCCTCGTCCTCGACGGCGCCGAGCACCCTCTCCGCGCGGGCCAGACCGCCGCGTTCCCCGCCGACGTCCCCCACGCCTACCTCGGCGCCGGCACCGGGACCTGCACGCTCCTCATGACCGTCCACCTCCCTCCGGGGCCCGCCTCCGCCCCGGCCGCTCTCGATGGCAGCATTGGGGAGTGATCAACTTGCCGCAACTCGGCGGCGCCGGGGCCCCGGCCGAGACGGCCGGCACGGCGACGCACGAGGCCGCCGCGCCCGACGTCCCGTGGACGACGATCGTGCACAACGACCCCGTCAACCTCATGAGCTACGTGTCGTACGTCTTCCGCACCTACTTCGGCTACACCGAGTCGATGGCCGAGAAGCTCATGCTCGACGTCCACAACAAGGGCCGCGCCGCCGTCTCCAGCGGCAGCCGCGAGGAGATGGAGCGCGACGTCCACGCCATGCACGGCTACGGCCTCTGGGCCACCCTGACGCAGGACAAGTGATGCAGGGCTTCGAACCGTTCCCCGGCGGCGCCGCGATCCGCCTCGGCGACGCCGAGACGAGCATCCTCCGCGGCCTCGCCGACCAGCTCACCGACCTCCTCGCCACCCGCGGCGAGCCCGCCGACGACCCGATCGCCGCGATCTTCGAGCCCGGCCCCAGCCGGCCGCCCGCCGACCCCGTCCTGGCCCGGCTCTTCCCCGACGCCTACGACGGCCACAGCGAGTACTCGGCCGAGTTCCGCCGCTTCACCGAGAACGACCTCCTCGCCCGCAAGCGGGCCGACGCCCGCGCCCTCGTCGCCGACATCGACGCCCTCGGCCCCGGCGGCGGCGTCCTCAGCCTCGACGCCGACGACTGCCGCCACTGGCTCGGCGCCCTCAACGACCTGCGCCTGGCGCTGGCCGTGCGGCTCGGCATCGAGACCGAGGAGGACGCGGACGCGCTGTTCGACCTGCCCGAGGACGACGACCGGGTGCCCACGGTGATCGTCTACTCCTGGCTCAATCTGCTCCAGGACACGCTGGTCGAGACGATGACGCCGTAGGCCGTCCCAGATCCCGGACCAAGATTGCTTTAAACCTATCGAAGACGTAGGATTCGCAGGCTGCCCCCTATGCCCGAGCCGAATCCAGGGAGTGACCGCCCGATGCGCCGACTCTTCAGCTTCCCGAACCCGGTGAACGAGGTCGCCGCGCGCCTCGTCGCCGCGGGCGTCGTCCTCATGAGCGTCGCCGCCCTGGTCTTCCAGGCCGAGTGGCTCGTCGTGGTCATCGCCCTGGGCTTCATCGCCCGCGTCGCCACCGGCCCCACCCTGAGCGTCCTCGGCCAGCTCGTCACCCGCGTGATCGTCCCGCGCCTCCCGGTCGAGCCGAAGCCCGTCCCGGGCCCGCCCAAGCGCTTCGCGCAGGGCATCGGCGTCGCCTTCTCGGTGGCCTCGGCGCTCCTGCTCCTCGTCTTCGACGCCGACCTCGCGGGCTGGATCGTCCTCGCCGCCCTCGCCGCGGCCGCGACCCTCGAATCCGCCTTCGCGTTCTGCCTCGGCTGCAAGATGTTCGCGCTCCTGACGAAGGCCGGCCTCATCCCCGCCTCGGTCTGCGAAGCCTGCAACGACATCACCGCCCGCACCGAAGCGAACCTCCGCCGCAAGGCCGCGGCCGTCTGACGCCGGTCCTAACCGCCGATGGTGCTGAACACCTTCGGCCACCAGGCCCCGTCCTCGAACGCCCGCTCGTCCACCGCGCGGAGGGTGAACCGCATGCCCTGGTTGAAGACCGCCCTCGCGTCCCGGGCGCCGGTCGCCTCGACGGCCGCGCCGATCCGGCGCAGGAACTCCACGAACCACCGGTAGTTCGAGTTCACCCCGCGGACGGCCGTGTTCGCGGCGTCGAACTGGAGGACTTCGGCGGTCCCCGGATCGAGCACGTACAGGAGGCCCGACCCCGGCCCGACGGCGCCGAGCACGATGAACCGCACGTCGAGGTCGGTGCCGTCGGCGCTGAGCCGGATCTGGTCGAACACCTTGAGGCCGTCGGGCAGCTCGGTCGAGAACACTTCGGGGAGGCTTTCGGGGACGTCGAGGTCGTCGGGGAGCGACGCCGCCGGTATCCCCTTCGCGATCCAGGCGTCGCGCGGGTACTTCATCGCACGCTCACCTCAGGGTTCCTTCGAGCTGCATGAGGGCGATCGACCACCAGGACTCCCGGTCGGCGAGGGCCGCGGGGTCGACGGCGTGCAGGGCGGCGCGCAGGGCCTTGGCCCGCGCGGGGCGCCCGGCGGCGCCGGAGTCCGCGTCCACGAACCGCGCGAAGTGGTACAGGAACTCGGTCAGGGCCTTGAACGTGGAGTTGACGAGTTCGAGCGTGCCCTCCGCGACCCCGAGGAGCAGGACGCGCCCGGAGGCGGTGTCGAAGCAGAACAGCATGTTGTCCCGGTCGGAGGGGACGCCGCCGATCACCTTGAGCTGCAACGCGCCGTCGCCGCCGAGGTTGACCGTGTCGTAGAGCTCGAACCTGCCGGTGAGGTAGGCCGTGTACACGGCCGACATCTCGACGGGGAGGAAGTCCACGTCGGGGTAGGCGGCCGCCGGGGCGGCGAACTCCCGCATCCACTGGTCCCGCGGGAAGCGGATGATGTTGTCGGGCTCCCACGCCCGCACGTACGCGCCGCGGTCGGTCACTGCCCCTCCTCGACGAATCCGGCCTCGACCAGGTACAGGTACCAGGGGTCCGTCTCCCACCAGGGCTCGCGCTGGCGGTCCACTGGGCCGCGGATCTCCTTGTGGCGCGGGCCGATCGCCACCGTGTCGATGAACTCGGGGACGTCAGCGCAGGTGAGCGCCGCGGGTGAGTCCCAGCCGTACTTGAAGTACGAGCCGACGTACACCATGACCTCGCCGGACTCCGCGTCCATGAGGAGGGCGTCCTCATAGCCGATGTCGCCGATCCGCACCCACTGCCGGTCGTCGATCGGCTCGCCGGCCGAGTCGACGGGCCGCTGGGCGGCGATCTGGTCCTCGGGCCTGACGTCGACCCCGCCGAAGCTCGCCGCGGCCGTCAGCCGGTAGAAGTCGCCCAGGCCGCCGGGCCACTCCCGCTCCGGCTCGGCGCCCTCCGCGATCTCCACGACGACGTAGGTCGCGTACGGCGGGTCCTCGTCGGCGTCCTCCCAGCGGCGTTCGAGCTCCTCGACCGCCCCGGTCGAGCGCAGCAGCCCGATCTTGCGCGCCATCGCGTCGCGGTGGTTCATGTTGCGCCTCCTTCAGGGTTCGCGGCTCCGGACTTCACTCTACGATGTTGATTCTGATCTTCGCCCCGTCCGGGACCTGCCGCAGCTGCGAGTTGATCTGCCCGCCCATCCCGTGGTTGGTGACCGAGTCGATGGCCCACATGTTGGCCTTCTCGTCCTTGCCGCCGAGCTGGAGCTCCTGCGCGTGGTCGATCTGCTGCTGGTCCAGTTCCTGGAGCCGCCGGTTGACCTCCGCCTGGTTCTCGGAGGTGTGGAGGATCTCGTACTCCTTGTCGCGGCGCCACTGGTCGACGGTGCTGCCCCGGTCGTCGCCGTCGCCGGTCTTCTTGGTCAGCTCGCCGCCCTCGCCGAGCTGCTGGAGGTGGTTGGCCTTCGCGTCGAAGTCGGCCTGGTCCCAGTCGTCGTGCTTGCGCAGGTTGATGGTCCACGAGCCGTCGTCGTTCTTCGTCGGGGCGTCGAGGCCGTCGGTGAAGCCCGAGGAGTAGTCGGGGGTCTGCTTCGGGCGCTCGGGCGTGCCCTTCTTCGGGATCTCCAGGACGGTCCCGTCGTCCAGCTTGCGCTTGCGCCGGTGGGGGTGCGCCTCCGGCGCGCCCGGCTGCTTCGGCCGGGCCGCGGTCGCCCGGGTGCGCGTGTCGGCGGCGTCGGAGGCGTGGCCGCGCCCGGCCAGGGGGCTGCGGCGGCGGGTGCCGCCGCCGTCGGAGTCCGAGTCGGAGTCCGTGCGGGGGCGGCTGGTGTCCACGTCGACGTCGACGTCCACATTGGTGTGGTGGCGGGTGTGGAGCCCGATGAGCCCGAACAGGATCGGGAGGAGGACGGCTTGGCGGAGGAGTCGGCGCAAGGGGATCACCCGAACAGGAGGTCGCGGAGGGCGGAGATGGAGTCGATGAGGCCGGTGATCCAGCCGAAGATCTTGCCGACCCACTCGGTGATCTTCATGACCGCCTTGGGGATGACCCAGGCGGCGCCGATGCCGACGGTGAAGGCGACTTCGGCGGCCCAGGCGATGAGGGAGCCGATGCATTCGGCGACGAAGTCGCGCACGAACTCGCGGACCATGGTGACGAGCTGGCCCGCGCCGCGGGTGGCGGTGGCGAGGGAGAGGGCGGTGCCGCCGACGCAGGCCACGACGTCGGCGTTCGCGTCGCCCATGCCGTGGTAGGCGGTGGAGGCCGCGCCGGTCCAGGTGGTGAGGTCGGCCTGGACCGCGGCCGCGAGCTGCTCGGACATCTCGAAGCACGCGTTGGCGACGTTGTCCCAGGTCATGGCGTGGGACTCGACGAGGGTGGGGTTGCCCGCGAGCATGTCGAGGGCGTCCTGGAGGGGCTGGACGTGCTCGATGAGCCAGCCGACGCCCGCGGAGGCGAGGGTGCCGATGGGGTCGATGACGGCGCCGACGGTCTCCAGCGCGACGCCGAGGCCCGCGACGGACGCGTCGATCCAGGAGCCGGAGTCGATCGCCATCGCGAGCCCCGCATAGGACTCGACGATGCCCGCTCCGGCGAAGGCGGCGCCGGGCTGGGCCGGGACGTCGCCCTCGGTCGCAACAAGGTCGTTCACGGAAGCCGCCCCCTAGATCTCCGCTTGGATGGTGCCGTAGTCGCCCGCGACCGCCTCGTCGGCGGCCTCGTAGTCGTCGGCGGTGGCGCGCACGGCGTCGGCGAGCAGCTGGAGGTTCTCCTCGGCCATGGTGGTGAGCTCCTTCTGCTCGTCCTGGCGCCCCGCGAGGATCGGCGGCAGGAACTGGCAGATGATCCCGTACGCCTCGTTGTCCTGCGCGATGGTGTCGATCGCGGAGAGGACGTCGGCGAAGCGCTCGCGCACGGCGTCGATGTTGGCCGCGTGGGCGCGGAGGTCGTCGGGGACGACGCCGAAGCGGTCGCTCATATCTGCTCGTCCTCCGCAGGCTGCTCCGGAAAGCGCATCTTGATGGAGTCGACCAGGGCCCGCGCGGTGGGGGAGGACTCGGAGAGGCGCTCGTTGACGGCGGCCTTGGCGGCTTCGAGGAGGTTCCGGCCCGCGGCCTGGTACGCCTCCATGAACTGGCGTTCGGCGTGGCGCAGCTGCATGCGCTGCATGTCGGTGGAGAACTGGACGCCGATGACGGCCCCGGAGGAGTTCAGCTTGACGGCCACGACCCCGTTGCGGTCGGTGCCGACCGCGGTCAGCTCCTGGACGGCCTCGGAGGCCGCGACGGCGTCGGCCGCCATCTTGTCGGCCTTCTCCTTCCAGTTGGCGAGCGCCGCGCGCGCATCGTCCGGACTGGAGATGTTCGCGTAAGGGTTGTCCATTGCTGCTCCGATCCGGTTGGGGGCCCAACACAGAAATATAAGCCTTGCTCACCATCTGTGGGGAACTGGGCGTGGCGCAATGGAATCAGCGAGTGCGATTGGGGCTGGTGGGGAGGAACGGATCGGCGGCTTGGCATGAAATGGGGATAAAACGCGGTCCGCGGTCTCATACCTCCGGGAGGTGCCTCGACACGATGTCCCCGGCCGCCTTGACGGGCACGGCGCCGTAGGCGAGGCCGCGGTCCGAGCCGAGGCGGGTGGCGCAGAAGGCGTCGGCGACCTCGGCGGGGGCGTGGGCGATGAGGAGCGACGCCTGGAGAGCCAAACCCAGGTCCTCGGTGAGGCGCCGGGCGGAGCTCTGGTCCGCTCCGGACCTGAGGAGGCGCTTGACGCCGTCGAGGTGGGCGGCGAGGCGGGCGTCCGCCGCGGCGGCCGGTTCGACCTCGGCGAGGAACACCTCCGCGGACTGCGGCGAGGTCGAGAGGGCGCGGAGCACGTCGAGGCAGATGACGTTGCCCGATCCCTCCCAGATGGACAGGAGCGGCTGCTCGCGGTAGCGGCGCGCGAGCGGCGCCTCCTCGATGTATCCGTTGCCGCCCAGGCATTCCAGGGCCTCGGCGGCGTGGCCGGGGCCGCGCTTGCACACCCAGTACTTGGCGACGGCGGTGGCGAGGCGGCGGAACGCGGCGTCGCCGGGGGTGTCGTAGGCCGACGCGAGGCGCATCATGACCGCGGTGGCGGCCTCCGACTCGACGCAGAGGTCGGCGAGGACCTGCGTCATGAGCGGCTGGTCGACCAGGCGCGCGCCGAACGCACTCCGGTGCGCCGCATGCCAGGTCGCCTCGGCCGCGGACTGCCGCATCCCCGCGGCGGTGGCGATGACGCAGTCGAGGCGGGTGTGGTTGACCATCTCGATGATGACGGAGACGCCGCGGCCCTCCTCGCCGACGCGGTGCGCGAGGGCGTCGTGGAGTTCGATCTCCGCGGAGGCGTTGGACCTGTTGCCGAGCTTGTCCTTCAAGCGCTGCAAGCGGATCGCGTTCAACGTCCCATCGGGCAGCACGCGGGGGAGCAGGAAGCAGGTGAGCCCGCCGGGCGCCTGGGCGAGGACCAGGAACGCGTCGTTCATCGGCGCCGAGCAGAACCACTTGTGCCCGCGCAGCGCGTACATGCCGTCCGCGGTCGGCGTCGCCCGCGTCGTGTTCGCGCGTACGTCGGAGCCGCCCTGCTTCTCGGTCATCGCCATGCCGACGAGGACGCCCGCCTTGTCGGCGGCGGGCCGCAGCCCGAAATCATAGGTGCGCGAAGTGATCCGCGGCTCCCACTCGGCGGCGAGCGCGGGTTCGGCGCGCAGGGCCGGGACGGCCGCATAGGTCATCGAAATCGGGCAGCAGTGCCCCGGTTCGATCTGCGCGAGCAGGGAGAGGATCACGGCGCGGGCGGCGTGCGCGCCCGGTCGCGTGTCGGCCCAGGGCATCGCGTGGGCGCCGTGCTCGACGGCCAGGCCCATGAACCGGTGCCAGGAGGGGTGGAAGTCGACCTCGTCGGCGCGGTTGCCGTACCGGTCGTGGGTGCGCAGCACGGGCGGGTAGCGGTGCGCCTCCTCGGCCCAGCGGGCCGCTTCAGCGCCGGCGAGGACCTCGCCGAGCGCCCGCGCGTCGTCGCCGATCCAGGCCGCGCCCGTGCGCGCCGCGGCCTCGACGAGCGGCCGGTTGGCGTCGAAGAGGTTGCGGCCCACCAGGGGCGGGGGCTGGTTGACGACGGTGTGGGTCTCGGTCATGGCGCGCTCCAGGCTCGGCGGTTCCCACATGGTAGTACGGCGGCCGGGCCCCGGGCCCGGCCGCCGCGGCTCGTCCGTCTAGTAGGGACCGACCGGGAACCGCCGCGCCGAAAGCGCGGAAGTCTCCGGGAAGTCGAGGTTCGGGCAGCTCAGGCCCTGCTCCGGCTTTTCGCGTTCGACGAAGTACGCGTTCACCGCGTCGTCGACGCAGGCCGAGAACCCGCCGTAGACGGTGTGGAAGTAGCCCTCGTACGTGATGAGGTGCCCGTCGGCCTGGTCGGCCGCGGCCAGCGTCCACGGGTAGACCGTGGCCGGGTCGTGCTCATTGCCGATGAAGACGATCGGCGGCGCGGAGCGGGGGATGTCGAGCTCGTCGCGCTCGTTGGTGTAGTCGATGTCCGAGCCGATGCAGGTGAGCGCGTGCTGGTTGTACGGCGTCCACTCGACGTTCGGCGAGTCCGCGGCAAGGTCGCCCAGGAGCGACTCGAACTCGTCGTAGTCCTCGATCTCCCAGCCCCAGTCCTGGCACCAGGCGGGGTAGTAGAGGTACTCGAACAGCTCGGGCTCCTCCTGGAGCAGCCCGGGCTCGGAGGGCAGCACGACGCCGTCGCGCATGGCCTCGTACTCGATCGCGAGGGTCGGCCAGCCCTGCGGGTAGTTGGCGGTGAAGGTGTAGAGCTCCGACAGAGTGATGAAGTCGAGCGGCAGGCCCTCGTACGGGTCCTTCAGCTCTCCGGCCCGCGCCTTGTCCTTGATCCCGGCGTAGACGGTCTCGACGTCCTCGCCGTAGAGCGCGCACTCGGGGGTCGACTCGCACCAGGCGGCGAACTCGGTGAAGTTCTGCTCGACGGCCGCGGTCTCGGTCCGCATGAAGTCCCAAGTGGACTCCAGGCTGTGGTCCATGTTGCCGTCCAGGACCATCGTGCGGATGTTCCGCGGGTACTGCTCGGCGTACTGCTGGCCCATGATGGTGCCGTACGAGTAGCCGAGGTAGTTGAGCTTGCCCTCGCCGAGCGCCCGGCGGATGCGCTCCATGTCCTCCACGGTCTCCAGGTTCGAGACGTGGTCGAACAGGCGGCCGGTGTGCTCGCGGCAGTCCTCGGTGAGCGCCGCGTTGGCGTTCTCGCGGGCCTCCCAGCTGGCCTGGTCGGTGGGGAAGGGCGCCTCGACGGCGTCGAGGAGCGCGTCCTCGCTGCACAGCACCTGCGTGCTGGTGTTGATCCCGCGCGGGTCGAAGCCGACGATGTCGAACCGCTCGGCGGCCTCGCCGGTGAGCGGGCTGCCGTTCATGATGGACCCGGCGCCGGAGCCGCCCGGCCCGCCCGGGTCCATGAGGATGGTCCCGATCTTCTCGTCGGGGTTCAGGGCCTCGCGCTTGGCGAGGCCGATCTCGATGGTGCCGCGCCAGGGCCGGTCGTAGTCGAGCGGCACATTGATGTGGGCGCATTCGACGGGTTCGGCCGGGTCGACCTCGGGGCACGGGCCCCAGTCGATGCCGCCGCGGTTCGCATTGGCGGCCAGCGGGGACGCGGCGAGGAGGGTGAGCGTGAGCGCGGCGGCCGAAGCGGCCGCCGCGAGGATGCGGGTGCGTGGTCTCAAGCCGGAGTTCCTTCCGATCGAGGGGGTCCGAGAGCGTGGTTCGCTCGGTTCCTCTCAGGATTGTAAGGAACGCACCGAATTGTCGGGGCCCGCAGTCGACATCCCTTTAGTCCGTCAAAGCCCTTGCGTCCCAACACTCACGGCAGCAGCATCCGCTCCAGATGGGACTTCAGCTCCGCGTCGATGTCCACTGACGCCGGGTCGTAGAGCCACTGCACCTGGAGGCCGTCCCACAGGGCGACGAACCAGACGGCCTCGCGTTGCGGGTCGCGGTGGGCGCCGATCTGCCCGCTCTCCTTCAGCATCGCGAACACGGACGCGAAGTGCGCCACGACCCATTCGAAGCGCCGCTTGAAGTACCCGTGCGCCGGGTGCGCGAGCGCGGTCGCCTCGCCCGACAGGACCGTGTACAGCTCGATGAGGCCCGGCCGGGCGGCGTCGCCGCGCGCGCCCTCCACGACCTCGCGCAGGAACGCCCTGGGCGCCAAGGGCTCCCGGATGCGCTCGTTGACGCGCTCGTCGCGGCGGGTGAGCACCGCGGTCAGCAGCGCGTCCTTCGACCCGAAGTGGTGCAGGAGCGTCGACTTGGAGGAGCCGACCCGGGAGGCGATGTCGCTCAAGGAGGTCGAGGAGTACCCGCGCTCGGCGAACAGCTCGGTGGCCGAGTCGAGGATCTTCGCGCGCCGCTCGCGCCCCGGCGCGTACCCCGACTCCTCGGCCTCCGGGCCGTCGAGGACCGGCACGGCCATGCCCGCCTCCGCGTCCGGCGCTTCGGCCGAGAGGTCGCCGCCGGGCCCGGCGGGCCGCGCGTAGTACGCCTCCAGCTCGGTCGGCACGTCGAGGCCGTCGAGGTACAGGGACATGATCTGGAGCCCGTCCCACACGGCGATGAGCGCCGAGTCCACAGTGTGCTCGCCGTGGCTGAGGGTCCGCAGCTGCGCGTAGCGGCGCCGCACGTGCTCGTGGGCCGGATGGGACGCCGAGGCCGCGTCGCCGGTGAGGGCCGCGAACAGCTCCACGTACCCGGTGACCTCCGCGTTCCGGCGGGCCAGCGCCGGGACCGCGGTCTGCGGCGGCAGGTCGGCGTGGGCCGCGTACCAGTCCTGGTTGGCGTCCTCCCAGCGCCCGAGCAGCGCCAGGAGCAGCTCGTCCTTCGAGGCGAAGTAGCGCAGGAGCGAGGCGTGCGAGATCCCGGCCTTCGCGGCGATGCCGCGCAGCGAGACGCCGCCGAACCCCTCGGCGGCGAACAGGTCGCGGGCCGCGTCGAGCAGCTCCTCGCGGCGGGCGAGGCCGGGGGCGTAGCGGCGCACTTCGGGCACGCGGGCTCCTTTCGGGCGGTACCGCCTGGAAGCGGCACGGATGCGCCGCGCCGCCAAGCCTATACGTCCTTGAGGAAATTCCGAGGCCAAAAAGCTAACCAGTCGGTCAGGATTCGAGCTACAGTCCAGTCAGCGGGGGCGATGGCGCCCCCTCTGGAGAAAGGTCCCCCGATGACGACGATGTCACCTACGGCCGCCGAAGCGCCCCTCGCTCCCGCCCGTGAACCGCGCTCGTACCCCTTCGCGCTCGCCGGAGCCAACTTCGGGCTCTACGTCGCGCTCCTGACCCCGGTCATGGTCTCCATGGCCTTCAAGGTCCAGCACCTCACCGCCACGCCCGGGGAGGCCGCCTCCTCGCTCGGCCTGGTCCTCGGCGTCGGCGCGTTCTTCGCCCTCGTCGCCAACCCCCTCGTCGGCCGCCTGTCCGACCGCACGACCTCCCGCTTCGGCATGCGCCGCCCCTGGATCCTCGGCGGCGTCGCCACCGGCTTCCTCGCCCTCGCCCTCATCGGCGCCGCCCAGTCGGTGTGGCTCGTCCTCCTCGGCTGGTGCGTCGCCCAGGCCGCCCTGAACGCCGTCATGGCCGCCGCCAACGCCACCCTCCCCGACCAGGTCCCGGCCGAGCGCCGCGGCAAGACCTCCGGGATCGTCGGCATCACCACCCCGCTGGGCATCCTCGGCGGCTCGTTCCTGGTGAACTTCATCGACGGCGACTTCGCCCGCTTCACCGTCCCGGCCGCCCTCGCCGCCGTCCTCTGCACGCTCTTCGCGCTGACCCTCAAGGACCGCGTGCTCACCGAGAAGCCCGCCCAGCGCCTCACCTTCGGCCAGTTCCTCGGCTCGTTCGTGTTCAACCCGGTCAAGCACCCCGACTTCGGCTGGACCTGGCTCACCAAGTTCCTCGTCATGTTCGGGTACGCCGGGATCGCCGCCTACCTGCCGTACTACCTCACCGAGAGCTTCCACCTCAGCGAGTCCGAGGCCGTCTCGACGATCCTGCTCGCCAACATCGCCTCGATGGTCATGATGGCCCTGTCCAGCCCCATCGGCGGGATCATCTCGGACCGCCTCGGCAGGCGCCGCGCCCCCGTCGCCTTCGCCGGGATCGTCATGGCCCTCGGCCTCGCGATCCTCGCGTTCGCCCCGAACACCGGCGTCGTGATCCTCGCCCAGGGCGTGATCGGCCTCGGCGCCGGCGCGTTCTTCTCCGTGGACCTCGCGCTCGCCACCCAGGTCCTGCCCAATCCGGACGACACCGCGAAGGACCTCGGCGTCCTCAACATCGCGAACGCCCTGCCGCAGTCGATCGCCCCGGCCATCGCCCCCGCGATCCTCGCCGTCGGCGGCGCGACCCCTCTCGGCGGCTACCCGTTCTGGTACCTGTTCGGCGCGGTCGTCGCGCTGGCGGGCGCCGTCCTGGTCTACCGCATCAAAGCCGTGAAGTAGGAAGGGAAACCGCAATGTCCGATCCAGACACCCGCTACCGGGACGCCGCGCTGCCCGTGGAGGACCGCGTCGAGATCCTCCTCTCCCAGATGACCCTGGAGGAGAAGGCCGGGCTGTTCTTCCACACCATGATCGTCCCCAGCCAGGACGGCGAGCTGGCCGGACCCGACCCGATGTTCGGCGGGCCGTCCAACGAGGAGTACGTGAACGGGCTCCTCATGAGCCACTTCAACCTCCTCGGCGGCATGCCCTCCGCGCGCCTCGGCGCGCGCTGGCACAACCGCCTCCAGGAGGCGGCCCTGAAGACCCGCCTGGGCATCCCGGTCACCATCTCGACCGACCCGCGGCACGCCTTCAGTGACAACCCCTTGGCCGCGCTGGCCTCCGGCGCGTTCTCGCAGTGGCCCGACATGCTCGGCTTCGGCGCACTCGGCGACGAGGGCCTGGTGGAGCGCTTCGGCGACATCGCCCGCCGCGAGTACACGGCCGTCGGCATCCGCGTGGCCCTCCACCCGCAGATCGACATCGCCACGGACTCGCGCTGGGCCCGCCAGCTCAACACCTTCGGCGAGGACCCGGCCACCGTCGCGCGCCTCGGCGCCGCCTACATCCGCGGCTTCCAGGGCCCCGAGCTCGGCCCGGAGTCCGTGGCCGCCATGGCGAAGCACTTCCCCGGCGGCGGCCCGCAGAAGGACGGCGAGGACCCGCACTTCCAGTACGGGCGCGAGCAGGTCTACCCCGGCGGGCGCTTCGAGACCCACCTGGAGCCGTTCGAGGCCGCGTTCGCGGCGAAGGTCTCGCAGATCATGCCGTACTACGGGATGCCCGTGGGCACCGAGTACGAGGAGGTCGGCTTCGGCTTCAACAAGTCCGTCATCACCGGGCTCCTGCGCGAGCGGTACGGCTTCGACGGGATCGTCTGCACCGACTGGGGCCTCATCTCCGATTCGGAGATCATGGGCCAGCCGTTCCCGGCCCGCGCCTGGGGCGTCGAGCACCTGAGCCCGCGCGAGCGGATGATCAAGATCCTCGACGCGGGCGCCGACCAGTTCGGCGGCGAAGCGATCCCCGACCTCCTGGTCGACATCGTCAAGGCCGGGGAGGTGAGCGAGGACCGCCTCGACGTGTCCGCGCGCCGCCTCCTGCGCGAGAAGTTCGTGCTCGGCCTGTTCGACCGCCCGTTCGTCGACGAGGACGCTGCCGAGCGCACCGTCGGCTCGTCGGAGTTCACCGCCGCCGGGGAGGCCGCCCAGCGCGCCTCCGTGACGCTGCTGACCAACGACGGCATCCTCCCGCTCCCCAAGGGCCGCAAGCTGTACGTCGAAGGCATCGACCCCGAGACCGCCGCCGCGTACGGCACCGTCGTCGCCGCCCCCGAGGAGGCCGACGCCGCCGTCATCCGGCTCCAGGCGCCCTTCGAGGAGCGCGGCACCGTGTTCGAGAACTTCTTCCACGCCGGGTCGCTCGACTTCCCGGACGAGACCCTCGCGCACCTCGCGAAGGTCGCCGCCGCCGTCCCCACCGTGGTGGACGTGTTCCTCGACCGGCCCGCGATCCTCGGCCCCGTCGCCGACACCGCCGCCGCCCTCACCGCCACCTACGGCACCGGCGCGGCGGCCCTCCTCGACGTCCTCACCGGGAAGGACCGGCCGCGCGGGAGGCTCCCGTTCGACGTCCCGTCGTCCACCGAAGCCGTCGCCGCCAGCCGCCCGGACGTGCCCTTCGACACGAAGGACCCCCGTTTCCGCTTCGGCCACGGCCTCTCTTACTAGTCGAGTTCGCGGCATGCGGGGACCGTGTGCTACGGTTCCCGCATGTCCGCCGTCCGCTGGTATCAGCGCTTTACGCAGGCTCCGGGTGGAGCCCGCGGTCACTTGCGCTGACCACACGGACACCCGGAGCCACGCGGCAGAGACATCCGTCTCTGCCGTTCGTCGTTGAGGCGGGCCGGCACCGGGCAGCTCTGAGTGGATTTCCACCCGCCTCTGCACACCAGAGGAGACTTCCGCTCGATGAGCACGCCTGCCGAACACACCACCGGCGACGCCCCGCAGACCAGCGACCTGCGCATCCGCGGCTTCCAGCCGCTCGTCGCCCCGGCCGTCCTCCGCGGCGAGCTGCCGCTGGGACCCGACCGCGCCGCCCTCGTCGCCGACAGCCGCGCCGCCGTCAAGGACGTCCTCGCCGGCGACGACGACCGGCTCCTCCTCGTCGTGGGCCCCTGCTCGGTCCACGACCCGGCCGCCGCCCGCGACTACGCGCAGCGCCTCGCCGCCGCCGCGGCCCCGCTCGCGGACGACCTGCTCGTCGTCATGCGCGTGTACTTCGAGAAGCCCCGCACCACCGTCGGCTGGAAGGGCCTCATCAACGACCCGCACCTCAACGGCACCCACGACATCGCGACCGGCCTGCGCCTCGCCCGCCAGGTCCTCCTCGACGTCCTCGACACGGGCCTGCCGGTCGGCTGCGAGTTCCTGGAGCCGCTGAGCCCGCAGCACATCGCCGACGCCGTCTCCTGGGGCGCGATCGGCGCCCGCACGACCGAGTCGCAGGTCCACCGCCAGCTCGCCTCCGGGCTTTCGATGCCCATCGGCTTCAAGAACTCCACCGACGGCGACCTCGGCGGCGCGATCGACGGCTGCCGCTCGGCCGCCGGGGAGCACACGTTCTTCGGCGTCGACGAGGACGGCCGCGCCTCCATCGTCTCCACCAGCGGCAACCCCGACTGCCACATCATCCTGCGCGGCGGGCGCGGCGGCCCGAACTACGGGCCCGCCGACGTGCGCGACGCGCTGGCGCTCCTCGCCAAGCACGGCATGACCGAGTCGCTCGTGGTCGACGCCAGCCACGCCAACTCCGGCAAGGACCACGTGCGCCAGGCCGAGGTCGTGCGCGAGGTCCGCGACCGGATCGCCGCGGGGGAGCGGGGCATCGCGGGCGTCATGATCGAGAGCTTCATCGAGCCGGGCCGCCAGGAGCCCGCCCCGCTCGACACGCTCGTCTACGGCAAGTCCGTCACCGACGCGTGCATCGGCTGGGACGAGACCGAGCGGCTGCTGAACGAACTGGCCGCCGCGGTCCGCGCCGGCCGCGAGCGCCGCGCGTAACGGCCCGGGACGGCGCGCCCGCACGGGCGCGCCGTTCACTCCGCGTCGGGGTTGATCACCTGGTACAGGGCGTGGTCCTGCCAGCGCCCGGCGATCCTGAGGTACGAGGGCGCGAGCCCGTACCGCACGAACCCGTTGCGCTCCAGCACCTTCTGCGACCCGGTGTTGTGGACGAGCGTCTCGCCCTGGATGCGGTGGAGCCCGAGCTCGCCGAACGCCACGCCCTTCGCGAGCCGCACGGCCTCGGTGGCGACGCCTTTCCCGTTGGCGCGCTTGTCGACCCAGTACGCGATGCTGCACGACTGGAACGCGCCGAGAATGATCGAGTTGAGCTGCACCTGCCCGGTGATCCGGCCGTCGTCGAGGATGACGAGACTCCGCCCGGTCCCGATCTCCGCGCCCGCGATCGCATTGGCGATCACCTCGGCCGTGCCGCGCTCCGTGAAGTGCTCGTCCGACCGCAGCGGCTCCCACGGCGCCAGGTGGTCGCGGTTCTCGCGCCGCAGCTCCGCGACGGCGGCGGCGTCGCTCAGATGCACGGGCCTGATCGAGATCATGCGGGCGGCTCCTAGCGCTGGGGCGGGTATCCGGGCGGGGGCTGCTGCTGCCACTGGCCGGGCTGCTGCGGGTACTGCTGGGGCTGTTGGCCCGGTTGAGGGTACTGCTGCTGCGGGTAGGCGCCGGGCGGCGGGTACTGGCCGGGCTGGTGGGGGTAGGCGGCCTGCTGGGGGTACTGGCCGGGCTGGGGCTGGTGCATGGCGACGGCCGGGTTCTGGCGACCGCGGGCGATCTGGACGACGGTGAAGACGCCGAAGGCGGCCATGCCGACGCCGACGATGAGCAGGATGACGCCGGTGCCCTTGTTGTCGCTGCGCTGCTCCTCGATCGTGCGGTCGGTCGAGCTGCCGTCGTCGTACGTGGTGCAGATGTCGCCTTCGGCCATCGTCTGGCCGCCGCAGTCCACCTCGTCGGAGGTGGTCATCGTGATGCCGCCGTAGAACATGAACGGGGCCATGATGAGCGCGATGATGCCGTAGAACTTGGTCCTGCCGGACACGGGTGCTCCTCGCAGGGGTAGGGAAATGGACGAGGGCGACTCTATACGCGCGATGCAAGAATTCTAGTACTAGAATAGCGGCATGGACGCCCTCACCGACGCCGAGCTGACCATCCTCGGCCTGCTCGTGGAGCACCCGCGCCACGGCTACGAGCTGGAGCACGTGATCGAGGAGCGCGGGGTGCGCAACTGGACCGCGCTCGGGTTCTCCTCGATCTACTACGTGCTCGACAAGCTCGCCAAGCGCGGCCTCATCGAGGCGATCGGGCCGCGCACCTCGGCGAAGTCACGGGTCCCCTTCGCGGCCACCGAAGCCGGGCGCGAGCAGTGCGCCGCCGCCACCCGCGAAGCGCTCGCGGAGCCCTCGCCGGTGCGCGCCCGCGTGCTCGTGGCGATGGCGAACAGCGCCGCGCTCCCGGACGCCGAGGTCGCCGCGGGCCTGGCCGAGCGCCGCGCGGCCCTGCGCGGGCGCCTCGCCGAACTGCGCGCGATCCGCGCCGCGCAGGAGCCGCTCCCCACCGCCGCCCGCGGGATCTTCGACTACAGCGAAGCGATGCTCGAAGCCGAGATCGCCTGGGCCGACACCACGTTGACGACCTACGACCAGGAGACCGCCATGGAGAAGTACGACGTCAAGCAGGCCCGCAAGGACCTCTACGCCCCCTCGGCGAAGCACTTCGCCGTGGTCGAGGTGCCCGAACTGCGCTACCTCGCGGTCGACGGCCACGGCGACCCCAACGCCGACACCGCCTACAGCGACGCCGTCGAAGCCCTCTACAGCACCGCCTACACCCTCAAGTTCGCGAGCAAGGCCGACGGCCGCGACTTCACCGTCGGCCCGCTCGAAGGACTCTGGCGCGCAGACGACCTCTCGGCCTTCGTGCAGCGCCGCAAGGAGGACTGGGACTGGACGATGCTCATCAGCCTCCCCGAATGGATCACCGACGACCAGGTCCGGGCCGCGGTCGCCAAGGCCGCCGAGAAGAAGGACAACCCGGCCCTCGCGAAGCTCCGCGTCCTCACCCTGCACGAAGGCGCCAGCGTCCAGATCCTCCACCGCGGCCCCTACGACGACGAGGCCCCCACCCTCGACCGCCTCCACAACACCTACATGCCCGCTAACGGCCTCGCCTTCAACGGCGACCACCACGAGATCTACCTCAACGACCCCCGCCGCACCGAGCCCGCCAAGCTCAAAACGGTGCTGCGCCAACCGGTCCGCCCGGTCTAGGACTCCTCGGTCCGGTAGACGCGGAAGCCCCGGGACTCGTAGTTGCGGAGGGCCACGGGGGAGTCGTCGGTACAGGTGTGGCCCCAGACCCGCTGCGGGGATTCGATTGCGGGCCAGCGGGTGTGGAGCGTCCAGGCTTTGGCGATGGCTTCGGTGAGGAGGTGGCCGCCGAAGCCCCTGCCGATGAAGTCGGGGAGCAGGCCGAAGTAGGCGAGTTCGACCTCATGCGGGCTGGTGCCGTCGAGTTCGGCGAAGCCGATCGGGGTGCCGCGGACGTAGCCGACCCAGGTCTCGACGCCGGGGCGTTCCAAGTAGGCGCGCCATTCGGCCTCGGACCATACGAGGCGGTCCGTCCAGTTCCAGTCGCCGCCGACGGCCGTGTAGAGGAACCGGCTGAACGCGGTGCTCGGGATCTCGGCGCGCACCAGGGACACCGGCTCGGCCGGGGCCTTCGCCGGGTTGAGGCCGACGCGGTCGCGCATCTCGAAGTACCAGGTGGTCAATGTCATGCGGTCCCTTTCTCGCGGTCGCCGGATGATCGCACATGCGAGGATCGGGAACCGTGACCGCCCTACCGCACGACGCCCTCGCCTGGACCGCGCTCGCGGTCGGCGCGCTCTTCATCGGCTTCGCGAAGGCGGGGATCAGCGGCACCTCCTCGATCGCGATCGTGCTCTTCGCGGCCGTCATGCCCGCCAAGGAGTCGACCGGCGCGATGCTCCTGTGCCTCATCCTCGGCGACCTCTTCGCGATCCGCTACTACTCCCGCCACGTCGAGTGGCGCATCCTCGCCCGGCTCGCCCCGTGGACCGTCATCGGGGTCGTCGCGGGCGCGCTGGTCCTCGACGCCGTGAACGACGCGGTCGTGCGCCCGCTCATCGGCGTCATCCTCCTCGCGCTCCTCGGCCTCCAGCTCGCCATGAAGTACGCCCGCCGCGGCAAGGACGACGTCCCCGAACTCCCGCCGCTCCTGCGCCACGGCGCGTCGGCCGCAACAGGGACGGCCGCGGGCGCGGCCACGATGCTCGCGAACGCCGCCGGGCCGGTCATGGTCCTCTACCTGTTCCTCGCCGGGTTCTCGAAGCTCCAGTTCCTGGGGACGATGGCCTGGTTCTTCCTGGCGGTCAACCTCTTCAAGGTCCCGTTCAGCGTGGGCCTGGGCATCATCGACTGGGGCACCGCGCTCCTCGCCGCCTGCCTCCTCCCGGCCGTGGCCGTCGGCGCGCTGGCGGGCCGGGCGGTCGTCAAGCGGGTCGAGCAGCGCCAGTTCGAGATCGCGACGCTCGCGATGACCGCGGTCGGCGCGGCGCTCCTCATCGTGTGAGGCGGCCCGCCGCGGCTTTGAGTGCGGCGGCGAACGCCGCGGTCGCGGGCGGGTCCGGCGGCTCGCCGTAGGTGAGAAGGTGGATGCGCCTGCGGAAGCCGGGGATCTCGGTCGCCTGCACGCCCTCGCGGTGGTGGGTGCGCAGCGCCAGGCCCGGGTTCGCGGTCACGCCCAGTCCCGCGGCGATGAGGGCGTGCTGGACGACGATGTCGTCGCTGGTGTACGCGATGTCGGGCGTGAAGCCGACCGCCGCGCAGGCGTCCAGGAGCTCCTTGCGGCACCGCGGGCAGCCGCCGATCCAGGCGGAGTCGCGGTTGCCGAGCAGCGTCTGGTCGGGTTCGACGCTGGTCAGGTACATCGGGTCGTCGAAGAGGTGCACGCCGCGCACGTCAGCGGGGAGGTCGTCGTCGTACCGGAAGACGATCGCGGCGTCGACCTCGCCGTCGCGCAGCAGCCCCAGCGAGATCTCCGGATGGGCCTCGACCAGATTGACCTCGATCCCGGCGTGTTCGCGGCGCATCGCGGCCACGGCCTCGGGGACGATGGTGCTCAGCACCGACTGGAACCCGGCGAGCCGCACCCGCCCGGTCCGCAGGCCGACCATCGCTTCGAGCTCGGCCTCGGCGGCGTCGACGCGGCCGATGATCTCGCTCGCCCGCCGGGCCAGCATCTCGCCCTCGGGAGTGAGCCGGATGCCGCGGCCGACGCGCTGGACGAGCCTCGCGCCGGTCTCGGCCTCCAGCCGGGAGAGGTGGTGGCTCACCGAAGGCTGTGCATAGTGGAGGCGCTTGGCGGCCTTGGTGACCGAGCCGTGGGCGGCCACCGCCGCGAGGACCCGGAGCCGCACGATATCGAGCATTCATCAATCCTATCGATCGGTTTCCACGGAATCCGGCATTGGACTGATGGAACGATCCGGGGGAGGCTGGAGCCATGACCACCACGATGATCACCACGCCCGGCCTGGCCGACGTCACCACCGGCATCCGGTACGCGCTCCGCAGCGCCGCCGACTGGACCGACGCGGCCCGCCTCGTCGCCGACGAACTCCGCGGCCGCCTCCCCGACATCGCCGTCCTCACTCCCGAGCAGCGCCTCGGCGACCCGGACAAGCCGACCGGCCACCTCCTCCACGCCGAGCCCGACGGGAGCTTCTCCGTCACCGCCGTCGTCTGGCGGCCCGGCCAGGCCACCCGCATCCACGACCACATCACCTGGTGCGTCGTCGTCGTCCTCCAGGGCGTCGAGCACGAGGAGCTCTTCGACGCCGACCTCAACCCGATCGGCGTCAACGACAACCGCCCCGGCGAGGTCACCGGCTTCGCCCCGCCCGGCGACATCCACCGGATCGTCAACACCGGCACCGAGACCGCGATCTCGCTGCACGTCTACGGCACCGACCTCAGCCGGGTCGGCAGCAGCGCCCGCCGCTACTACGAGCCCGCGAACGCGGAGAACTGAGGAATCGCATGGCGACTCGCGAACTCATCGTCCAGCAGTGGACCACCGTCGACAACATCGTCGCCGAGGAGGACGGCGGGCTGAGCTTCGTCTCCGGAGAGCCCTTCGACGACGAGGTCCAGAGCCCGTTCAAGGACAGCGTGATGGGGCTGATCGACTCGGTCGACACCCTGATCCTCGGGGCCAACACGTACAACATGTCCAAGGGCTACTGGCCGTACGCCGAGGACCAGGGCGAGTACGGGCGCAAGCTCAACGCCCTCACCAAGTACGTCGCCTCCTCCACACTGGAGGAAGCCCCGTGGGGCGGCTTCCCGGCCGCGACCGTCACCCGCGACGCGGCCGCCACGATCCGCGAGCTCAAGCAGCATGACGGCAAGCACCTGTGGCTGTGGGGGAGCCTGACGCTCATGCGCTCGCTCATGGACGAGGGCGTGGTCGACCGGTTCCGGCTGATGGTCTGCCCGGCCTGCCGAGGCAAGGGCGTCCGCCTGTTCGAGGACCGGCACGACCTGGAGCTGGTCGGGGCGGCCGGGTTCGACAACGGCGTGGTCGTGCTGGACTACGCGGTCAAGCAGTGAACGAGGCAGGAGACTTCCCATGAGCGACAACGCCACCGCCCAACGGGCGACCCGGCTGCTCACGCGGCCGTACACGATCAACGGGCTCGACCTGCGCAACCGCGTCGTCATGGCGCCAATGACCAGGGGGCAGTCGCCCGGCGGCGTGCCCGGCGAGAACGTCGCCGCCTACTACGCCCGGCGGGCCGCGGGCGGGGTCGGGCTCATCGTCACCGAAGGGACCTACGTCGGGCACGCCTCGACCTGGGCCAGCGACAGCGTGCCGCGGTTCCACGGCGAGGCGCCGCTCGCGGGCTGGCGGCGGGTCGCCGAGGCCGTCCACGCGGCGGGCGGCCGGATCTTCCCGCAGCTGTGGCACGTCGGCGCCGACCGCGACCCCGGCACCGGGCCGGTGCCCGACGCCGACGTCCTCAGCCCCTCCGGCCTCGGCGCCGACGGCGAGCCGAAGGGCCGCGCGATGACCCGGGCCGACATCGACGCGGTGATCGCGGCCTACGCCGAGAGCGCTGCCGCCGCTGAGCGCCTCGGGTTCGACGGCGTCGAAATCCATGGGGCCCACGGGTATCTCATCGACGAGTTCCTGTGGGCGCACACGAACCGGCGCACCGACGCCTACGGCGGCGACCTGTCCTCGCGCGCCCGCTTCGCCGCCGAGACCGTCGCGGCCGTCCGCGCGGCCGTCTCCCCGGACTTCCCGGTGAACTTCCGCTTCTCCCAATGGAAGGGCGGCGCCTACGACGCCAAGCTCGCCGCCGGCCCGCGCGAACTCGAACAGCTCCTCTCGCCGCTCGCCGACGCCGGAGTCGACGCGTTCCACGCCTCCACCCGCCGCTACTGGCTCCCCGAGTTCGACGGCAGCGACCTCAACCTCGCGGGCTGGACGAAGAAGCTCACCGGCAAACCTGTGATCTCCGTCGGCTCGGTGGGCCTCGACAAGGAGTTCATAGGCCCGGAGGGCATGGCGTTCACGCCCGGCACCACCGGCATCGACCGGCTCCTCGACCGCATGGAGCACGACGAGTTCGACCTGATCGCCGTGGGCCGCAGCCTCATCGCCGACCCCGACTGGCCGCGCCGCATCACCAGGGGCGAGCCCACCAACCCGTTCACCGCCGAACTCCTCGGCTCCCTCGTTTGACGCCTAGCGAAACGCCAGCTCGGAAGGGCTGGAACGGCATTGGTAGCATCGCGAAATGACCTCCTCCGGACAAAACAGGCCTGAAGCGAAGCAGAGCCGCGGCTGGCTCGCGGCGAACTACAGCATCCCGGCGCGGATCGTGACGGTCGTCGGGGTGCTCGCGAGCGCGTGGGGCCTGGCGGCCGCGGTCGGCGACACCGAGGGGGAGAACCCCGTCAGCTGGCTCATGTTCATCGGGCCCGCGCTCGCGGGCGCGTTCCCTACGATCGAACTCGCGTGGCGCCGCGACCGGGACCTGTCGATGGCGACGGTCAAGCCGCGCTGGTTCGTGTTCCCGCTGTTCGGGGCGCTCGGGGCCGTGATCGTCATGGGCGCCACCGAGATCGTCATGCGGGCCTCGGGCGCGGTCGCGGCCGCGCAGGCGCAGGACAAGTGGCACTACTGGTTCGCCGCCGACGGCCCGCCCGCTCCGTCGATCATGTTCGGCCTGCTCGGGTACGTCGCCGGGCTGCTGCTGGCGGTCGCCGTCTACGTCGTGGTGCTGTGGCCGCTCCAGATCCTCCTTCGCCCGCGCCAGGCGATCGACGAGAACATGATGGACACCTCGGAGGAGCACTTCCGCCGCAACCGCGCGGCCCTGGCCCTCATGCCGATCATCGTGGTCGTCGCCGTCCTGATCGCCATCGGCCTGACGTCGGAGAACACCGTGCTCGCGGTGGTGTCGATCGCGGTTGAAGTCGGCCTGGTCGTCGCCGGGATGGCGCTTCAGCGGGTCGACAGGAAACGGCGTGCCGCGGCGGGCGTCGGCACGGGCGTCGAGATCGGGCGGAAGCGCTCCTAGCCTCTGGCGAGCTTCTTCGCGTAGGCCACGTCGTGCTCGCGGGTGTCCGTCTCGGTGACGAGCGGGATGTCCTTGAGCAGGGGAGTGCGGGCGGCCGCACGGAGTCCCCTGTCTCCCAAGAGGCCCTCGCCGAGGGTGGCGTGGCGGTCGCGGCGGGAGCCTTGCGGGTCGCGGCTGTCGTTGTAGTGGACGAGGCCGATGCGGCCGGGGCCGATGTCGTCGGTGAGGGTCTTGAGGGACGCGGCGAGGGCCTTGGCGTCGGCGAGCGGTTCACCGGCGGCGTGCAGGTGGCACGTGTCGAGGCACAGGCCGACCTCCCTGATGCCAACGGCGTCAAGGTA
The DNA here is from genome assembly GCF_003002955.1 of Glycomyces artemisiae. Classification (GTDB taxonomy): domain Bacteria; phylum Actinomycetota; class Actinomycetes; order Mycobacteriales; family Micromonosporaceae; genus Glycomyces; species Glycomyces artemisiae. Next base: position 69,334 of record NZ_PVTJ01000003.1, on the reverse strand, counting down.
TTCGGCGGTGGTCTCGAAGGTGTGGGCCATCGCGTTCGAGGCCCCCGCGGTCGGCTCCACGAGGAGCCGCACCGAGTCGGGGGCGTTGTCGAGGACCGCCCGGTACGCGGGGCCGATCCGGCGGAGGGCCGCGTCGCGGTCGCCGTCTTTCGAGGAGCCCGCGTGGACCACCACGCCCACCGCGCCCAGCTTCGCGGACTCGACCAGCGCCGCCCGCAGGTGCTCGACGGACTTCTGAAGCGCGTCCTTGTCCGGCGACGCCAGATTCAGCAGATATGAGGCGTGGACGTACACCGGGAGCTTCCGCTCCGCGCACTCGTTGCGGAAGCGCTCGGCCAGCGACGCCTCGACCCGCGGGAGCGCCCAGCCCCGCGGGGAGCCGATGAAGATCTGGATGACCTCCGCGCCGATCGCGTCGGCCTCGGCCAGGCCCTTCTTGACCAGGCCCCCGCCGACCGGCACGTGCGCGCCGATCGGCCGCTTCTTGGCTGCCACCGCTCTGTCCCCCTTCGTCGCCCCACATTGTTCCGCATCGGGGGCGCGGGCGGCGGGGGTTCCCCGGTCAGCGCCAGACGACGCGCAGGTTGTCGCGGTGGCCGAGGCGTTCGAGGTTGACGGCGAGGGCGTCGCGGAGGTTGGAGAGCGACGCGCCGTCGTCGGCGGTCACGAGCAGTGAGAGGGACTCGGGGCCGAAGTTGAGCAGGCCCTCGCCGATGCCGAAGTGGAGCCGGTAGCCGCCGGGCAGCGGCTCGACGGGGACCTTGCGGCCCAAGTGCTCCGCGAGGAGGTCGGCGTAGCTGGCCGATCGCTGGGTCGCGACCTCGGCGGTGGAGACCAGCAGGCCGCCCTGGTCGTTGCGGATGGTGGTCGTCTCGATCATGCGTTCCCCTCCGAGAACTGCGTTCCGTTGCCCCGTCCCGTCGCCGTTCGGGTACTCCCGCAGGCTAATCACCGGGAGGCCTATTTGTCAATGACGACAACAAATCCGGCGGGGACCAGGTTGACACAGTTGTTATCGATAAATATATTGGTATCAATGTGACCGTGCACATACTCCAGATAGGAGCACTCTATGCCGTCCTCACCTCTGAGTCGACGCCGCCTCTTCCAAGCGGCCGGAGCGGCCGCCGTCGCGACCGCCGTGGCCGCTCCCGGCACCGCCCACGCCGCCGTCGCCCCCGTGCGCACCGACATCGGGAACCTCACGCAGCCCTTCGCGCTCGGCCGCGTCAGACTCAACGCCGGGCGCTGGCTCGACAATCAGAACCGCACCCTCTCATACCTCCGCGACGTCGACGTCAACCGCCTCCTCTACAACTTCCGCGCCAACCACGGCCTCTCCACCGGCGGCGCCGCCGCCAACGGCGGCTGGGACGCTCCCGACTTCCCCTTCCGCACCCACATGCAGGGCCACTTCCTCACCGCCTGGGCCCAGGCCTGGGCCGTCCTCGGCGACACCACCAGCCGCGACAAGGCCAACACGATGGTCGCAGAACTCGCCAAGTGCCAGGCCAACAACGCCGCCAAGGGGTTCGCCGCCGGATACCTCTGCGGCTTCCCCGAATCCGACTTCACCGCCCTCGAAAACGGCACCCTCTCCAACGGCAACGTGCCCTACTACGTGATCCACAAAACCCTCGCCGGGCTCCTCGACGTGTGGCGCCTGATCGAGAACACCCAGGCCCGGGACGTGCTCCTCGCCTTCGCCGGATGGGTCGACACCCGCACTGCCCGCCTCACCACCACCCAGATGCAGAACGTGCTGCGCACCGAGTTCGGCGGCATGAACGCCGTCCTCGCCGACCTCTACCAGCAGACGGGCACCGCGCGCTGGCTCACCGCGGCCCAGCGCTTCGACCACGCGTCGGTCTTCGACCCGCTCGCGAACGGCACCGACGCGCTCAACGGCCTGCACGCGAACACCCAGGTGCCCAAGGCGATCGGCGCCGCCCGCGAGTACAAGGCCACCGGCACCACGCGGTACCGGAACATCGCGGACAACTTCTGGTCGATCGTCACCAGCGCCCACACGTACGCCATCGGCGGGAACTCCGAGGCCGAGCACTTCCGCCCGGCGAACGCCATCGCGTCCTACCTGGACACCGACACCTGCGAGGGCTGCAACTCCTACAACATGCTCAAGCTGACCCGCGAACTCTGGCAGCTCGACCCCGAGGACGCCTCCTACTTCGACTTCTACGAGCGCGCCCTCCTCAACCACCTCATCGGCTGGCAGGACCCGGGCAGCGCCCACGGCCACATCACCTACTTCACGCCCCTGAAAGCGGGCGGGCGCCGCGGCGTCGGCCCGGCGTGGGGCGGCGGCACCTGGTCGACCGACTACAACTCGTTCTGGTGCTGCCAGGGCACCGGCATCGAGACCTTCACCAAGCTCATGGACTCGGTGTACTGGTACGCTGGAACCACCTTGTGGGTCAACCTCTTCACCCCCTCCACTCTCACCTGGTCCGAGCGCGGCATCACCGTCGCCCAGTCCACGACCTACCCCGTCTCCGACACGACCACCCTCACCGTCACCGGCTCCACCAGCGGCTCCTGGACGATGCGCCTGCGCATCCCCGCCTGGACGCAGGGGGCCACCGTCGCCGTCAACGGCGCCGTCCAGAGCATCGACACCACCCCCGGCACGTACGCCACCCTCACCCGCACCTGGGCCTCCGGCGACACGGTGACCCTCAAGCTCCCCATGCGGCTCGTCGTCGAGCCCTCGAATGACAACGCTGAAGTCGCTGCCGCGATCTACGGCCCCACCGTCCTCTCCGGCAACTACGGGTCCACGACCCTGAGCGCCCTCCCCGTCCTCGAACCCGAGTCGATCCAGCGCACGAGCACCTCCTCGCTCGCGTTCACCGCGACCGCCAACGGCGCCAACGTGAACCTCGGCCCGTTCTACGACGCCCACGGCCACAACTACACCGTCTACTGGAACACCGGCGGCGGCAGCACCGACGCCCCCGCCTACAAGCTCTACAACGCGAACTCGAACCTCGTCCTCGGCGTGCGCGACATGTCCACCGCCGACGGCGGCCTCGCCGTGCAGTGGAACGACACCAGCACCGCCGACCACTTCTGGGAGCTGGTCGTCTCCGGCTCGGCCCTGAAGATCCGCAACCGCAACAGCGGCAGGGTCCTCGGCATCCAGGACATGTCGACCGCCGACAACGCCGCGGCCCTCCAATGGGCCGACAACGGCACCGCCGACCACCTCTGGACCCCCGTCGACCAAGGCGACGGCACCCACAAGCTCCGCAACTCGAACAGCTCCAAGCTCCTCGGGATCTCCGGCGCCTCCACCGCCGCCGGAGCCCAGGCAGTCCAGGCGCCCGACGACGGCACCGCCGACAACCGCTGGCGCTTCGTCCCGGCCGGGGCCCGCCGCATCCAGAACGTCAACAGCGGCCTGGTCATCGGCATCCAGAACATGTCCACCGCCAACGGGGGCCTCGCGATCCAGTGGGCCGACAGCGGCACCGCCGACCACTTGTGGACCGCGGTCCTCGACACCGGCGGCTACTTCAAGCTCCGCAACTCCAACAGCGGCAAGGTCCTCGGCGTCGAGAACGCCGCCACCGCCAACGGCTCCCGCGTCCTGCAGTGGGACGACAACGGCACCGCCGACCACCGCTGGCGCCTGCGCTGGGGCAGCGGCAACGCCTTCCGCATCCAGTGCGCGAACGGCGGCCGGGTCCTCGGCGTCACGAACGCCTCGACCGCCTCCGGCGCGCAGATCGTCCTCTGGGACGACAACGGCACCGCCGATCACCTGTGGAGGTTCATCTAGCATCGAAGGCGTCGGCGGGACCGGTCTCCGCTGGACCGGCCCCGCCGCCGCGCGTCCGCCTCGGAGCCCGGACGATCGGGGAGGCCCAGCAGTGGTGTACGGCAAGACGGACCAGGAACGCTACGAGCAGAAGACCGCTCAGCTCAAGGCGTTCGCGAGCGACGACGACGAGCACGGCCACACGGTCTCGCCCCGCACCCGCGCCCGCGCCGCGGGCCGCGCCCTCAACGCCGCCGAGTCCCACCTCTCCCGCCTCGACCCGCTCCTGACCGACATCCGCTCCCGGTACGCCGAAGCCCTCTTCCGGGCCGGAACGGGCGCCAGGCGCCTGCGCGACCACCTCGGCTACGTCATCCGCGAAGCGAGCGTGGTCCACGGCCCCGACTCCCCGGAGGTCCGCAGGCTCAAGACCATCCAGGCCGAGGAGCGCCCCATCGGGGGCGCCCGCGCGCTCCGCAAGATCGAGCGCATCCGCGCTCAGACCGACGAGCTGCGCGAGACCGGCGGCCTCCCGTACGCCTTCGCCATGCAGGACCTCGCCGAACGCCAGCGCGCCGCGGGCCGGCATGCGGATTTTCAAGAGACGGTCGGTTCCCTGGTGCGGGACCGGAACGCCTTGGGCCTCACCGATGACGAGCAGCTGCTCTTCGCCCAGCTCGCGGGCGCCGCGCTCATGGAGGCCGGAGAGGTCGAGCTCGCGCTCCCGCTCCTGGAGGAGGCCCAGCGGCAGCCCGGCCGGCCTGCCGAGGTCATCCCCGGCACCGGCGACTGGGAGACCCTGTTCCTCGCCGTCACCACGGCTGCGTGCCAACTCGCCAACGGCAAGGCCAAGGCCGCAGAGGACGTGCTGCGCGGCGCGCTCACCTCGTTTACGGATGATGCCGACGACCCGGACAAGCACCTCGTCAAACTCCGGCATCGCACGGTGTTCGAACTCGGCACCGCGGCCTTCCTCCAGGGCCGGACTGGTGAGGCCGTCGAGCGCTTCCAGGAGGCCTGCGATCTCATCGCCCGCACGGCGAGTCCGCAGGAGGCTACCTTCACGGCCTACCGCAATACCAGGGTCTATGCGGAGATTCGCGCCCGCGGCGAGTGACCCTATATCCTATAGGAAATAGGATATAGGGCTCTGATGCTCGTTCCTGGCCGGTGGTGGTGGGGGTTAGATCGGGCGGCGACGATGGGGTGCGTTGGCGAGTGGGGTCGGGTCGGTTGCCATGGGGCGGTTGGGGGTGCGGCGGGTCCGGGTGCGGAATGTGAGGGTATTGCCCACCTGTGGGTGATGACAGTGGTTGGAGGGGCGGGGGATACTTGTGGTACGCACAAGGACAGGGAAATCGTACAGGTGTCGAGTAGGTGCAAGCAGACTAAGCCAAGCCTCTGGCCTACTGGCAAACCGGACTTCTTCCGAGGCAGCGCCCCCGTTGCGAGATGTCGGACCAGGCGGATCTCATCCTCGCAGTGCTATCGCGACCCGCAGCAGTCAACCATCCCGCAGGGGACATGGTGATCGGGCGGCAGACCCCCGGGAGGGATCACCCCGACCGGAGGCAGTGCTCCTTACGAGGCACACGACCGGACCGCCACCGCGACCGACCACACCAAGGCCACCAGCGCGAACCAGAGCGTGAACGCGGGCAGCAGCGCCACCCGGCCGGGCAACAGAGGACCCGGCACCGACGCCACCGCCCACGATGCACCGCTGCGATCGCACGCATACCGGCCACTGTCCGGACCGCCACCGCTATCTACTGTGCGCGCGCTCCCGCAGTCGCTCGGCGAGGAACGAGACCACCTCGGCCCGCGCCGGCTTCGCCGCAGGGACGAGGCCCGGGGTACTGATGAACCCGTGAGTCGCCCTGGGGTACACCGCGATCCGCGCATCCACGCCATCCTCGCGCAACCGGTCCACGTACCGCTGTCCATGGTCGAGGGCCATGTCGAGGCCGCCGACGACCACCAGTGCCGGCGGCGCGCTCGCAAGGCTCGCGAACGTGACAGGGGAGTACGCGCCCCGGTCGACGTGGGGAGGGAAGGCGAGGTCCGCCGACCGGCGGAACTTCGGGACCGACAGCCCCGGCTGATGCGCATTGCGCTCGACAGAAGGGTAGTCAGTGAAGGACACGGACCAGTCAGTGGCGGGATTGGCGAGCACCTGGGCCCGGATCTTCGGACCCTCCTCGCGGGAACGCAGCGCCATCATCTCGGCGATGGTCCCGCCCGCCGACTCGCCGAACACCGCGATCGACTCGGGGGCCACACCCCAGCCGAACGGGTCCGATGCGAGCGCGTCGAGGGTCTCGATGCCGTCTTCGACCGGAGCCGGGATCGGGTGCTCAGGGGCGAGCCGGTAGTCCACGCCGACCACGACCGCGCCCAGCGCGGCCGACATGCCGCTGTTCACGAAGTCGTTCTGCTCAGGGGCACCGCCGATGAACCCGCCGCCGTGGAACGACAGCACCAGCGGCAGCGGCCCCTCCGCATGCACCGGCCGGAACACGCGCAGGCGCAGCCGCCGCCCGGGCAGGTCGAGGAACCGCTCCTCGATGCGCGCGCCCGGATCGGGCCGCCCGGTCACCAGCCGCAGCAGCGGCGAGGCCGTGAGCTTCTCGGCCTTCGCGCGCATCGCGACGACCTCTTCAGGGCCGACCGCCTCCCAGTCGACCTTGTCCTTCATCAGAATCCGGACGCCGAGGTGGGGTTTCAGGGACATGGCTTCCTCCGATCTCGAATACGCTACTCGAAGTAGCGTAATTTCAGGATAGCCTGTCCGGGTGCCAGCATCTACTTCGTCGTCGGCCGGACGGCCGCGCGCCGACCTGAACGCCGTCGTCTTCGCGGCCACGCTCCGCACGGTCGACGAACTCGGCTACGCGGGAGCGACCATGGACCGCATCGCGGCGGCGGCCGGGACCGCGAAGACCACGCTCTACCGGCGCTGGCCTTCAAAAGGGGCGTTGATCATTGACTGTCTACTCGACGTCTTCAGCCCGATGCCCGAGCTGGGGGAGGACCGCACGGCCGCGCTCGCGGGGGCGGTGCGCTGGCTCGCCGGGAAAATCGGAGAGCCGGGTGTCGGCGCCGCCTTCGCCGGGGTCTTCAGCGACGCGGTCAACGACCCGGCTCTGCGGGAACTGCTGAGCACCCGTTTCCAAGCGCCCTATCTTGAGATGCTGAAGGACTACCTCGGCGAATCCGAACAGCGGATCCTGATGTTCATCGACGTCATCACCGGCACCTTGCTCCACCGCCTGGGCATGATCGGCCGTCCTATGGACGACGAGGATGTCGAGATTCTGATCCCTATGGCGCTCAGAGCGTTCGAAGCCTGAACCCTAAGCAGGGTTCTTGACGTTCGCGAGGTAGGCCGAGCCTGCGAGGCAGTCGCGGAACTCGTAGCGTCCGGTGGTGCCGGTCCAGCGCAGGAAGCCTGCGGCGGTCGTCTGGTCGATGAGACGGCAGCCGTCGTAGAGGATTTTTCCCATGGTCATCGCGCCTGTGCCGCCGGTGGCTTGGTGGTATCCCATGAGCTGGCAGTCGGTGTAGCGGACCATGGGTCCGCGCGAGCCGCCACCGGTGGTGAAGTCGTAGGCGTGGGTGCGGGCCTCGGGCGCCCAGGACTGGAACGAGTGGGCGGTGTCATCGCAGGAGACGAAGGTGATGGCGCCCTTGTACCACTTGGAGTCGATCACCTTGTGGCCCGTGCCCCGCAGCTCGAAGCGGATGCCCTCGGCGTACAGGCGCATCACGGAGTCGTTGCGGCTGGTGGTGGCGTTCGTCAGTTCGAAGAACGTGCCGGTCCCGGCGGTGTCGGTGAGAATGTAGGACCCACCGGTGAAGTTCATCGAGCCGCCGCGGTTGTTGCGCACGAACACGCCCGAGGCGAACTCGATCTTGCAGTCGCGGAACCAGTAGTTGAGGAACTGGTCCTGCTGGCTCTCTGCGGGGGTCATGCCGATGACCAGGAACGCTTCGGCGTAGGTGCCGCCGACCTGGCAGTGGTCCCAGCCCATCTCGCTGTTGAGATTCGAGGTGGACGCGGGCCCGTCGAGGCCGATGCCGCGCTTCCAGGAACCGCGCCACTCCACGTCGGTGTACCAGGTGTCCTGGACGCCGTGCGTGGCCGAAGAGTACGCGTAGTTGAAGCTGGAGGTGGCGTTGGTGCTGGTGAAGGTGAGACCGGAGATCCGGATGTTCTTGTACCGCTGGTTGTTCGTCCACAGCGTGGTGTCGTTCGCGCTCGGCGAGTACACGATCCGCGAGAGGCGCTTGCCGTACCCGGTGATGGTCACGCCGTCGATGATTCCTCCGCCGCCGTTGCCGTTGACGTTCGGCAGCAGCGAGTCCGGCTGGGTCAGCAGGTAGTTGCCGGGCGGAATGACCAGGACCTTCTTGGGGATCGACCCGGAGATGGCCCCGGGCTGGAACGAGGCGAGCAGAGCTGCGGCGGCGTCGCGGAACGCCTGGTCGCTGGCGACGGCGCCGGTCGGGTCGGCGCCGTAGGCGGTGACGTCGACACTGTAGGGGTCGTCTCCGGCCCCGGCCGCGGCGGCGGGATTCGCGGCCAGCGCGCCGGCGAGCACACCGGCGGCGCCGGCCGCGCCCAGCAGCAGCGAGCGGCGCCCGCGCGCGGATTCGTTGGGAGGGGGGTGCAGAGTCATGTCGCTCTTCCAATCGTGAAGGCGCGATCGGCGCCGTCCTGATCGGAACATATCGCATGCCACGTGAGACACCAACGGCGACAAGGAGTCTCGTTGAGATGGCGCTCAGAGCGTTCGAATAAGCGCGGAGAAGTCCTGCTCGCTCAGGTCGAACATCGGAGAGCCGTCGCCGAGCTTCGAGTCGCGAACGTGGAAACCGGCTTCCTCGCAGGGGGCGATTTCCACGCACTCGTTGGTGCCAGCAGAATTGCTTCGATTGCTCTTCCTCCAGGAACGGCGCAGCTCGACACAGTTAGAACTGCCGCCGCCGCCGCTGCGGGTGCTTTTACGCCAAGCGGTTACGTTCTGCATCAAGGAATTCCTCCAGGTAAGTGCTGCGGGTCCAGTTCCTCTTGATGCGCTCATGGTATCCCTCAACCCGCTCCAGCTCCTCGATGCACCAGCTGCGGTCATGGATCTCGACATAGGCGAACGGGGGGCCCGCGGTCTTGCTCTTTCCGGGGACATAGACGTCGAACGGGTTGCCGAGGTTACTCGGGCCGTTCATGACCCGGATCTCCCAGTTGGGCAGGGAGTTCCACTCCCGGATCGCCTCAATCTGCTCACGGCGGGCGGCGGCGCCCATGACCTTGAGGTCGTAGAGGCAGGTCGCACCCATGATGATGCTCATTCGGTACGGGTCGGAGCGGAGCTTGATCTCTTCCTGCCGCTCCTGCTTGAAGTCGGCACCGAACTCGGTCTCCTCATCGGTCATGCCCTCGGTTGGCTGCAACACCTGCTTGTCGTACTCGCGGATTTGGAGGATGCCCGGGACGAGGTTCGACTCGTACTTCCAGATCGAGCCGTAGTGAAGTTCGGCCTTCGCAAGCCCCAGCGCGTTGTACCGCGGCACGTTCTCCAGGTTGAGGCTTAGCTTGTCGCGGGCGATGTTCGCCAGGAACTGGCTGATCTCCTCACCCATCCCGAGCTCCTTGCCGATGCCGATCATCTCGGCGTAGGTCGGGATCGTCGCGCTCTTCTCCCAGTTGCGCACCGTCTGCTCGCTGATGCCGAGGATGCCCGCAAGGCGCTTCGGCGTGAGGTTCTGCTTGATCCGCGCATCGGCGAGATGGGTGCGGATATTCCAGCTTGTAAGCGGCGAGGGATCGGCCATGTGCACCTCCGTCGTACCTGGTGGGACATTTAGGTTCCCATGTCCCCAGGGCAAACGAGAACCGCCACGGGCGGTTACTTCCTTTGTGCTTTCAGCGGTCCCAAAACTTGCGCGCAAAAAATCGGCCAAAAAATTTTGGGTCTGCCTGCGACAGAGTCAGATCAACGACAAATCCGCTCGAAACCGTTGCGGGGCAGGTAGCATCCGCTGCCCCGCCAACCACGCACTCGCCGAGACGGTGTTCAGCTTGGGCCGCATCGCGACCGAGCGGCGTTAAGCCTTGCCGTCCGCTTCGAGGGACTTCGCGAGCGGGCGCTCGACTTCGGGGGAGCCGGCGGCCTCGGCGAGGTGCTCGCGGAGCACCCGCAGGTAGGTCGGCCGCGCCTCCTCCACTTTGGCCCGGCCCGCCTCGGTGATCTGGGTGTAGACGCCGCGCCGGTCGTTCGGGCAGACGTACCGCTCGGTGAGGCCGAGCTTCTCCAGGCGTCCGACCAGGCGGCTCAGCGAGCTCTGGTTCAGCGGGATGGCGTCGGCGAGGATCTGCTGGCGCAGGTGGCCGTCGTCGTCTGAGAAGTGCAGCGCCGCAAGGGCGTTGTACTCCGAGAGCGAGAGGCCGTGCTCGGCGGTCAAGGCGCGGTTCGCGGCGTCGTCCACGGCGCCCTGGAGGATGCGCATCGACTGCCAGTGCCGCTCCAGCTCCGAGGGGAGCAGGATGCTCGGACTCACCGTGGTGACTAGTGGCATGCCATCGACCTCCTGGACTCGCGGCGCGTAACGGCGCTGAAACCACTTTATCATGCACCTCCATAACTTGCGCTTGCAACTCATGCATAGACGTATTATGCTTGTGCATAGAATGGCCCGCGAGTCCAAGCATTCCCAGAGAAGGGGTCCGGAGCGCCATGCCTCTAGCACTCTTCGCGCTGATGATCAGCGCATTCGGTATCGGCACCACGGAATTCGTGGTGTCGGGCCTGCTGCCCGAGATCGCCGACGAGATGAAGGTGAGCCTGCCGACCGCGGGGCTCCTCATCTCCGGCTACGCCCTCGGCGTCGTGGTCGGCGGTCCGATCGCCACCGCCGCCGGGACCCGCCTGCCGCGCAAGAACATGCTCATCGTGCTCATGGTGCTGTTCATCGCGGGCAACATGATCGCCGCCGTCGGGGTCTCCTACGGCCTGTTGATGACCGGCCGCATCGTGGCCGCCGTCTGCCACGGCGCGTTCTTCGGCGTGGCCTCCGTGGTCGCCGCCGACCTCGTCGACGAGTCGAAGCGCTCGCGCGCCATCTCCATGGTCTTCACCGGCCTCACCGTCGCGAACGTGGTCGGCTCGCCGCTCGGCACCTGGGTCGGGCAGGGCTACGGCTGGCGCGCGACCTTCTGGATGATCACCGTGTTCGGCCTGGTCAGCCTGGTCGGCATCGTGTTCCTCGTGCCGCGCCAGCCGCGCCCGGAGGAGACCAGCCTGCGGCGCGAGCTCGCCGAGTTCAAGAGCCTGCAAGTGTGGCTCGCCGTGGCCATCGCGGGCCTGAGCATCGGGGCCCTGTTCGCGGCCTACAGCTACGTCGCGCCGCTCATGACCGAGGTCGCCGGGTACTCGCCCGCCGCGCTCACGCCGCTGCTGGTCCTGTTCGGCGTGGGCCTGGTCATCGGCAACCTCCTCGGCGGCCGGTTCGCCGACCGCGCGCAGGTGCCGACGCTGCTGGTAACGACGGCGCTCCTGGCGGTCGTGCTCGTGGCGTTCACGTTCACCGCGCACTTCCAGATCGCCGCGGCCGTCACGCTCATGCTCGTGGGCGGCGCCGGGTTCGCCACGGTGCCGGGCTTCATGACCCGCGCCATCGACAAGGCCAAGGGCGCGCCGACGCTCGCGTCCGCGGTCGCCTCGTCCGGTGCGAACCTGGGCATCTCGATCGGCGCGTACGTCGGCGGCCTCACCATCGGCGCAGGGCTCGGCTACACCTCGCCGGTGTGGGTCGGCGCGGCCATGGCGGTGCTCGCGTTCGGCGTCACGGCCTGGTCCGGGGCGCTCGACGGGCGTCCGAACCGCGTTGCGCCGCAGCCGGTACCGGTCCACGAACCGGCCTGAACGAAGGGACCGGCCGCGCCCGCGCGGCCGGTCACCGGGCCCCGGCCACGAGCCGGGGGAGCACCTCGCCGATCGGCTCGCGCAGCACCGCGTCGGCGTCCCCGTCGTACGGCGTGGGCTCGGCGTTGACGATGACGAGCCTGATCCCGCGGGCCACCGCGTAGTCGCACAGCCCGGCCGCGGGGTACACGCCGAGCGAGGTGCCGATCGCGACGAACAGGTCTGCGCCCCTCGTCGCGGCCACCGCCGCCTCGATCACCTCGGGCACCAGCTCCTGGCCGAACGAGATGGTCGCGGACTTGAGGATGCCGCCGCACTCCAGGCAGGCCGGGTCCGCCTCGCCCGCTTCGATGCGCGGCAGCACCTCCTGCATCGGGTTGCGGTCGCCGCAGTCGAGGCACACGACCTCCCGGACCGTGCCGTGCAGCTCCACCACCCGCGACTCGGCCGACCCGGCGGCCTGGTGCAGGCCGTCGATGTTCTGCGTGAGGATCGCCCGCAGGCGCCCTGTCGCCTCGTAGTCGACCAGCGCCCGGTGCCCCGCGTTCGGCTCGGCCGTCCACACCGGACTCGCGAGCCGCGCCTCCCACGCCTGCCTCCGCACGCCCGGGTCGGCCAGGTAGTTGTCGATGGTGAACATGAACTGGGCCTTGGGGTTCTTCGTCCAGACCCCTTGCGGCCCTCGGAAGTCCGGAATCCCGGACTCGGTGGAGATGCCGGCGCCGGTCAGCACCACGGCGGCCTGGGCCTCCGCGAACCAACCGGCGACGGCGTCGATATCGGTCATGCGATCTTGCGGTGATAGGCGGCCATGGCGAAAGCGTAGGCGACGACGAGAATGCCGACCAGCCAGGCGAGGGCCACCCAGATGTCGTCTCCGACCGGCTGTTCGGCGAACAGGGCCCGGATCGTGTTCGCGATCGAGGTCACCGGCTGGTGCTGGGCGAACCACTCCACCGGCGCGGGCATCGTGTCCGTGGGCACGAACGCCGAGCTGATGAACGGCAGGAAGATCAGCGGGTAGGAGAACGCGGACGCGCCGTCGGGCGACGAGGCCGTGAGCCCCGCGATCACCGCGAGCCACGTGAGGGCCAGCGTGAACAGGATCAGGATGCCGGCCACCGCGAGCCACGCGAGCGGGCCCGCCGAGGTGCGGAAGCCCATGAGCAGGCCCACGAGGACGATGACCACCACCGAGATCAGGTTCGACACCAGCGAGGTCAGCACGTGTCCCCACAGGACGGCCGACCGCGCGATCGGCATGGAGTGGAACCGCTCGAAGATCCCGGACTGGAGGTCGCCGTACAGGCGGTACGCGGTGTAGGCGATGCCGCTGGCGATGGCGATCAGGAGGATGCCGGGCAGCAGGTAGTTCACGTAGTTGTCGGTGCCCGCCTGGATGGCGCCGCCGAAGACGTACACGAACAGGAGCATCAGGGCGATCGGCGTGATCGTCACGGTGATGATCGTGTCCAGGCTGCGGGTGATGTGGCGCATCGAGCGCCCGAGCATGACGCCCGCGTTGCTGACGGTGTGCGCACTCATGACCGCTCCTCCTTGTCCTGCTTGCCGTTCGGGGTCTTGTCGCCGACGAGCGCGAGGAAGACCTCTTCCAGGCTCGGCTGGCGCTCCACGTACTCCACCGTCGCGGAGGGCAGCAGCGCGCGCAGTTCGGCGAGCGTGCCGTTCACGATGATGACGCCCTGGTGGAGGATCGCGATCCGGTCGGCGAGCTTCTCGGCCTCGTCGAGGTACTGGGTGGTCAGCAGGACCGTGGTCCCGTTGTCGGCGAGGTTCTGGACGATGCCCCACACCTCGATTCGGGCCTCGGGGTCGAGCCCGGTGGTGGGCTCGTCGAGGAAGATCACCGGCGGGTCGCCGATGAGGCTCATCGCGATGTCGAGGCGGCGGCGCATGCCTCCGGAGTAGGTGGCGACGCGCCGCCCGCCGGCCTCGGTGAGGCCGAAGCGCTCCAGGAGGCCGTCGGCGACCTCCTTGGGGCGCTCGACCTGCCGGAGCTTGGCGATCATGACGAGGTTCTCGCGTCCGGTGAGGATCGGGTCGACCGCCGCGAACTGCCCGGTGAGGCTGATGGACTCCCGGACCTTGCCGGGCTCGGCGGCGACGTCGAAGCCGTTGACGGCGGCGGTGCCCGCGTCGGCCTTGAGCAGGGTCGAGAGGATGCGGACGACGGTGGTCTTGCCCGCGCCGTTCGATCCGAGCAGCGCGAAGATGCTGCCGCGGGCGACGTCGAAGTCGACGCCCTTGAGGACGTGGAGGTCCTTGTAGGACTTCTGGAGTCCGCTGATGCGGATTGCCGGTTCAGGGGTGTTCATGGCTCCTCGGTTCATCGGTGGATAGAGGGTGAGCAGCAGGCCCAGGTCGAGCACGGCCGGTCACTCGCAGAAGATGCGGACCTTTGTGTCGGTCTGGTCGACGTCGAGGGTGAGGTCGTCGAGCGCGTCGACGAGGTCTTCGAGCTGGTTCGGCTTGATCTCGGTCAGGTCGATCGGGACGCCCTGCTTGACGAGCTCCTCGTTGGCGCGTTCGAGCGCCTGCGGCGGCACGAAGACCGCGAGGCGCATCCCGGCGCGCAGCAGCTTGAGCGGCACGCGGATGTTCACCTTGGTCTCGCCGCTGTGCTCGTCGTTCGCGTCCACGATGAGGCGCAGGAACTTCGGGCGCTTCCCGCGGACCGCGGGCGCGGTCTCGGGCTCCTCGGTCTCGACGGCGGTGAGGAGGCGCTCGGCCTCGTCGGCGGTGATCTTGCCTTCTGCCAGCATCTGGAGGATCTGGCGGCGCTGTTCGTTCATGGTTTCCTGGTTTCCTTTGCTGTTACCTGATGGAGAGGAGCAGGTCCGTGCGGCCCTGCTCGACCTCGATGCGGGCGCCCGGCAGCGCCCAGAAGAGCCGCCCCACGCCGGCGAGTGTTCTGAAGGGCGGCAGGTCGTACATGAGGCACGCGATCACCCCGCCGATGACGGCGAGCACGAGCAGCGGCGAGAGCAGCAGCACGATGGGGATCACGGGCAGGAAGAGCCGCCGGCAGCGGCCGTCGCGGCGGCGCCAGCGCGCCGTCACCAGCTGGGGGATCATCGGGACCTCTCAAGTTCGGCGAGTGCCTCGTCGACGCTGATGTCCCCTTGGCGCAGACGCTCGATGACGTCTGCGCCCGAGGGGGCCGGGTCGGTTTCGACGAAGTCGAAGTGCCCGGCGATGCGGTTGAGCCGGGCCTTGACCGTCGGGTAGCTGATCCCGAAGATCCGCTCCATCTCCTTGATCGAGCCGTGCGACTTGACGAAGGCGATCACGAAGACCTGGTCCTCGGCGCTGAGCTGGGCCAGTTGCGGCGGCTCGAACTCGCCTTCGACGGCGATCCCGCTCTCGGTGAGGCGGACGCGCTCGACGACGAATTCCTGACCTCGGGTCAGGTCCGTCAGCTCCTGCCAGTCCATCTCGGCCCCTTCTGGTCGGTGGTGTGTTCCTTCTTCATTTGTACTTTGAGATTCTCAAGGTGTCAACTCCAGAATCTTAATTTTCTTAAGTTCGGGTTTGAAGGCATGAAAAAACCGCCCCCGAAGGGGGCGGTTCGTCCTGCTATGTGTAGTTGTGGTGCGGCGGTCTAGCCGATCGCGGGGTAGGCGGCGACGCCGCCGCCGTCGCCCCACGTGCCCGCGACGGTGTCGGCGACCGCGGTGTACTCGTTGACGACGTACGGTGCGACGCCCGGGGAGGTCCCGGTCGGCTGGCCGGTGCGCACGTCGAGGGCGGCCGGGGTGGTGTTGTCGGCCAGGCCGTACGCGATGCCGTGCCACACGGCGGTGACGTTGATGCCGGGTTCGGCCTCGGTGGTCTCCCAGATCCATTCGCCGGTCGCGGCGTCCAGTGCGCCCATCCAGAAGCCCGGGGCGCGGACGAAGCAGACGACGGTCTCCTGGCCGTCGAAGCGGCACTCGTGGCTGCTGAAGTCCCGGTCCTCCTGGCGCACGACGTTCCCGGTCGCGGTCTCGAACAGCATGTTGTACGGCTCCTGGCCGTTCTCCAGGGAGATGTGGGAGCCGAGCGCCACGAAGAAGTTCGGGCCCGCGGCCTGGAGCTCGTACATGCCCTCGATGGCGAGGTCCTTGTTCGCCCACTTGGGGGTGCCGTCGGCGATGAGGAGCCCGTCGTAGTTGGAGCTGGTCTCCGTCGACGGCGCGACCACGACGTCGCCGCTCACGAGGTAGGGGGCCAGTTCGGCCTCCCATGCGACCGACTGCGTCGCCGTGTCGAAGGCGACGGTGTACACGTCGAAGACCTTGATGAGGACGACGCCTCCGGACTCGCCCATGGCCTCGGCGTGCTCGTAGCCGCCGTAGGCCAGCGCGGGCAGCTCGACCGGGACGTCGAACACGACTTCGCCGGTGGCCCCGTCGACCGCGACGACGTCGAGGTCGTAGTTGTATTCGGCGTCTTGGACGATGAACGGCGCGATGACCAGCGTCGTGCCGCCGGACTCGATGACGAGCGGGGCCTCGAACGGGTTCTCGCCGACCATGCCGGTCGTCTGCATCGGCGGCATCGGCGTGCCGGAGGCGGGCACGACGTCGGGCAGGGCCTCGCCTGTCGCGGTGTCCACGACCTGGAGGCGCTCGGCGGAGGCGATGAACGCCTTCGTCCCGACGAGGGCCACCGGGAGCGCCTGGACGTTGGAGCCGGTGGTGTTCATCTTAGAGGCCACGGCCTCGGGCGGGAGCGCCACGCCCGCTTCGAAGTCGAACTCCTTGGGCGGGTCGTACGCCTGGGCCTCGGTCTCCTCTTCCGCCGCGGCGGAAGTCGCGGCCTCATCGGGTTCGTCGATGGTGCCGCTGTCGTCGCTGCACCCGCTCAGGAGCAGTCCCGAGGCGGCGAGGCAGCACAAGGCCGCTCTGATCTTCATGGTGGATGCGTTCACTTTCCTGCCGGGCAATGACGGAGAAACGCGGTCATTGTAGGTGCGGACCACCACCGCTCCCTGAGACGCGCCGAGGCCGCGGCGCCGTCTCCGGCGGCGCCGCGGCCCGTGACTCCTCTGCTCGCCCGGCCTACTCGTCAGGGACGAAGTCGCCCACGAGGTGGAGGTTCTGGATGGCGGCCATGCCCCACTGGGCGGCGTCGTTGGTCGCCATGCGCGGCCACCAGTCGGTCGGGTTCAGCGTGGTGTCGACGCGTTCGAACGCGGGCCAGTCGGGGGAGTCGCCGCGCCAGTACTCGGCCTGGGTGCGGAAGACCTTCCAGGTGTGGCGGGCCTGGTCCTCGTCGCCGGTGCGGGCGTAGACCTGGGCGTTGCCCCGCGAATACGCCCACAGGAACAGGTCGCCGAAGCGCGAGCCGTACTCGGCCTCCTGCTCGGCGCGGGTCGCGGTGTAGAAGCGGCTGTAGCGGAGCCAGTCGGCCTCGAAGGCGGGCATGTCGACCTGCTGGAGCAGCTCGGCGACGATCTCGAAGCGGCCGAAGCCGCTGGAGAGGTTCGAGCGCTCGACCACGGGGGTCTCCGCGATGGCGTACCGGCCGGTCTCGGTGTTGTAGGGCGCGCTGCCCTGCGCGAAGCCGTTCGGCTGCGCCGCAATGGTCTCCATCGTGCCGAGGACCTTGTCGCGGCAGAACTCCCAGTCGGGGCCGCGCCGCTCCCACTCGGTGAGCCAGGCGGCGGCGAGCGGCGCCCAGCTGGTGCCGAAGCCGATGTCGACCGCCGTGGGGTCGGGGTCCCACGGGTCGGTCTCGGGGTCGCGGATCTTGCGGCCGGTGTCGAGGACGAGGGCGGTCATCTCCGAGTCGTGCAGGGAGTGGAGGATGTCGCCCACGCGCTCGTCGGCGGTCAGGTAGTAGAAGTACCGCCAGTAGTTCGCGTTGGAGATGCGCACCTGCTTGGACGAGTCGCCCCAGTGCATGACGCCGTGCCGCGTGCCGAGCCCCGCCCAGTCGCCGATGTGGTAGGTGTTCACCTCGGTCGTCTTGCGGGTCATCGCTTCTGCGAAGCGGAACGACTCGGCGGTGCCGGTGTGCAGGTAGTACTGCCACAGCCACTGGTCGGTGGAGAACTCGGAGTTGTCCCACGCGTAGCCGCCGACGTCGTAGCGCCAGACCTTCCGGTCGCCGTCCTGGGAGTGCATGACGTCGCCGTAGTCCCAGAAGCCGTACCAGTGGCGCTGGTCCTGGGCCGCCTTGTAGTACTGGAAGTTCGCGTCGAGCACGTCCTCGGTGAACTCCTTGAACGGGTGCGAGCGGTCCACGGGTCCGACGAGCCCGCCGAACGCGCCCGCGGCCGCCAGGTGCTCGGGCGGGGCGGCGACCTGCGGCTGGGCGCGGACCGCGTCGGCCATGGCGCCCAGGCGATCGCGGCTCGGGGTGGCGTCGAGGGCCCAGAACAGGAGCTCGGTGGTGCGGGCGACGCCGTAGGGGGTGTCGAAGCCGGCCTCCCAGTCCTCGTAGGTGATCTCCAGGGCGTCGAGCTGCTTCGCGTAGGTGTCCTGGCCGAGGCCGTCGTGGTAGAACCGGTTGTCCATCGGCTGGGCCTCGGGGGACCACATCCACACCGTCACGGAGGCTTCGTCGGTGTGCGCGCCCCGGATGTCGAGCCCGGAGGGGTGGCGCTGCCAGAAGTCCTTCATGCCGAACGCGAACCCGCCGGAGACGCCGCCGACGTATCCGAACCCGGAGGAGCGGCGGCCCTGGTCGACGGGGACCCAGGCGTGGCCCTCCTTGGTGCGCTTCTTGATCTGGTAGCCCTCGGAGGTGAGCTGGGTGAGCGAGTAGTCGCCCCAGTCGGGGATCCATTGCAGGCGCGTGGTGACGCGCTGGTCCCATGTGGACGGATCGGGGAGCGCGGTGCCCGCGATCTGCGCTTCCCGCACGGCCGCGCCGGGGTCGCGGCGCATGCCGGTGACGGCCTTGACGGCCTCGGTGAGCTGGCCGTGGCCTTCGCCGACGAACCGCACGTGCCGGTCGTACATCGCGTCGGACATGGCGACCTTGAAGCGGACGCCGAGCCCGGCGATGAACGCGTCGTCGCCGTCGGAGTCGTAGACGAACGTGTGGACCATGCGGAACGACTCGCCGCCCGCGTAGAAGTACAGGCGCACGGTGTACGGCAGCCAGGAGCGGCCCCTGCCGCGGGTCTTGCGGTGGGTGCCGTCGATGCGGATCACGGCGCGCAGCGGGCCCTCCTGCTCGACGCTCACCTCGTCGATGTCGCTGGCGTAGCGGTCGCGGGTGACCGAGCCGGTCTCGGGGTCGGGGGCCTCGGCCTGGGTGATGTTCACCAGGTGGCCGGAAGACGCGATGGTGCGGTCGCCGCGCTTGACGTGCTTGATGAGGTCGGTGCCGGACTTGCCGATGCGGACCGAGATGACGCCCGTGGAGACGTCGATGTGGCTGCGGGACTTCGAGACCGACATGACGTGCGCGGACTCGGCGGGCGCGCCCGCTTCGAGCGTGAAGGACTCCTGCCGGGCGTCGGGGCCGATGGCGTGGGCGGTCCACTTCAGGGAGCCGTCGGGCCAGTAGGCGAGGGGCCAGGTCTGGACGGGGACGGCGGCGCCGTCGGCGCCGGTGAGCTTGAACTGCTGGTCCTCGGTGAAGCGGCCCGGGCCCCACGGGACGCCCCAGGTCGAGCCGGGGGACTCGGCGGGGGCGCCTTCGAGCCAGTCGAGCCGCACCGAATCCGGCCCGGCGTCGGTCGAGGGGCCGGTCTGGGCGTGCGCGGGCGCGGCCTCGAACAGGGCGGCCGCCGCCGCGACCCCCGCGCCGGCGGCGAGGACGCCGCGGCGGCTGAAGCCGGTGCTGGACATGGGTTCCGGAGCGGGTGAAGGGCTGGTCACGTTGCCTCCAAGAGGGGGAGCGGACGGGTCTGACTTAAATCGTTTTAACTCAGGGGGTTCAATATAGTCACACATCGATGTATCGTCAACCGATCGAGGCTAAGCCGCATCCGGCCGACGCGAATGTCGGGTACGGGGTCTGGCGGCGCGCCCATTCCACCGGCATACTTGGAGCGATCATGAAAACGTTTAAGCGACTCCCGGCGATCGGGGCGGTGATCGGCCTCGCGGCCGCCACCGCCTTCGCCGTGGGCGCCACCACCACCCACGCCGAGGAGCCCGACGTCGGAGCCCAGCAGACCGTGCGCGCCATGGAGGACCTCGGCCGCAGCGTCGTCGCCGTGCGCAACGGCTCCAGCGTCTTCGTCAGCTGGCGCCTCCTCGGCCTCGACCCGAGCGGCATCGGCTTCAACGTCTACCGGTCCGCGAACGGCGGCGCCTGGACCAAGCTCAACTCCTCCGTGCTCACCGGCGGCACCAACTACACCGACACCGCCGCGAACCTCGCGCAGGCCAACGCCTACCGCGTCGTCCCCGTCGTCGGCGGCGCCGAGCAGACCCCCAGCGGCTCGTTCACCCTGACCGCCAACCACGCCGACGAGCCCGTCGTCCGCATCCCCATGCGCGCCGGCGGCCCCGTCAAGTTCACCTGGACCGGCGACCTCGACGGCGACGGCGAGTACGACTACGTGGTCGACCGCCAGACCTCACCCCAGTCGATCGAGGCGTACACGAGCAAGGGCCAGTTCCTGTGGTCGGTGAACCTCGGCCCCAACTCCACCAACCAGGACAACATCGAACCGGGCTCGGCGACCATCGACGTCGGGCACTGGGACGGCGTCACCGTCTACGACTTCAACACCGACGGCTTCGCCGACGTCGCCCTCAAGTTCGCCGACGGCACCGTCTTCGGCGACGGCCAGACCTGGACCCACGCCGACGACGACCGGCAGTGGATCGGCATCCTCGACGGCCGCACCGGGGCCCTGCGCAACTACGCGAGCATCGCCCAGGACTACCTCGCCGACGGGCCCATGGCCGCCCAGTTCGGCGTCGGCTACCTCGACGGGCAGCGCCCGTCCCTCATCGCTTCCATGAAGAACCGCCAGGACAGCGGCGGGTTCAACATGATGATCGCCGCCTACTCCTGGTCGGGGCAGAACCTCACCCAGCAGTGGAAGTGGAACCGCGGCTCAACGAACGCCGCCGACGGCCACAACATCCGCATCGTCGACGTCGACGGCAACGGCACCGACGAAATCGCCCACATCGGGCTCGTCCTCAACGGCAACGGCACCCTCCGCTACTCCCTCGCCGGCCAGGGCATCCAGCACGGCGACCGGTTCCACATCGCCGACATCGACCCCGCCAACCCCGGCCTCGAAGGCTACGGCGTGCAGCAGGACAACGCCTCCGGCCTGCGCGAGTACTACTACGACGCCGCCAACGGCCAGATGATCTGGCAGCACACCCTCTCGGGCACCGCCGACGTCGGCCGCGGCATGGCCGGCGACGTCGACCCCCGCTACCCCGGCATGGAGGTCTGGTCCTTCGACGGCCTCTACAACGCCTCCACCAACCGCCTCACCGAACCCGACACGTCCCTGCGCCCCTGGCCCCAGCTCGGCCTGTGGTGGGACGGCGACACCTCAATCGAACTGCTCAACGACGGCAAGCTCGAAGAATGGGACCCCCTCAACCCCAAACCCACCAACAGCCTGCCGCGCATCGAGACCGTCACGAACTACGGCGCCGTCAAGGCCGCCCAAGGCGGGCCCACCCTCGTCGGCGACCTCCTCGGCGACTGGCGCGAAGAGGCCGTCTACACCAACGCCTCCTACGACCAGCTCATCATCTTCACCACCGACAAGCCCACCACCACCCGCCTGTACACGCTCGCGCACAACCCCGAGTACCGCAACTGCATGACCGTCCACGGCTACATGCAGTCCCACCACGTCGACTACTACCTCGGCTCGGGCATGACCACCCCGCCTGCGCCGCCGATCACCTACTAGCGCCGCACCGCGGGGCCGCTCCGGCGGCCCCGCC
The DNA here is from genome assembly GCF_003002955.1 of Glycomyces artemisiae. Lineage (GTDB taxonomy): Bacteria > Actinomycetota > Actinomycetes > Mycobacteriales > Micromonosporaceae > Glycomyces > Glycomyces artemisiae. Next base: position 47,738 of record NZ_PVTJ01000003.1, on the reverse strand, counting down.
CGACCCCATGGATTGAACCGACTGTGACCACTCCCTTGCGGGCCTTCGGCCCGCTCGACCAGACCCGCACCGGCTGGCAGCGCGCCGCCCTCGCCATCGGACGACCCGGCCTCGACCTCGCCGTCCAAGGCCCCGACGCGATGCCCGTGACCATGTCGAACCACACCCACAACGAGAACTGGTTCGAACAGCTCATGCGCCCGCTCTGGGGCCTGGCCGCGGCCGCCGACGCCGTCCCCGACGACCTCTGGGACGCCGTCACCGCCACCATCGCCCGCGCCGTCGACCCCGGCGACGACTGGTACGCCGGGGACTTCCACGACGGCGCCCAGCGCTGCGTCGAGGCCGCCGCCCTCGGATGGGCCCTCGCCACCGTCCCCGAGCGGCTCTGGGAACCCCTGGCCCCCAAAGCGAAGGACCACGCCATCGCCTGGCTCGCCCAGGCGTACACGACCGGAGTGGTCGACAACAACTGGCACTACTTCCCGGTGCTCGTGGGCCACGGCCTCGACGCGATCGGCGCCGACCGCGACCCGTCCATCGCGCGGGCCCACCTCGACCGGATCGCGGAGTTCGACCTCGGCGGCGGCGTCTTCAAGGACGGACCCCAAGGGCGCGTGGACTACTACAACCCCTTCGCGTTCCACACCTACGCGCTCCTGCACTACCGCCTCGGCGGCGACGACCGCTTCGTTGAGCCCGCCGCCGAGTTCGCCCGGAGCTTCCGCTCCTGGTTCGCCGCCGACGGCGCGGCCGTCCCCTACGGGCGCAGCATGGGCTACCGGTTCGCGCAAGGGTCCTTGTGGGGCGCGTTGGCCGCCGCCGACGTGGAGGCCGTGCCGTGGGGCGAGGCCGCCGGGTTCAGCCGCCGCCTCCTCGAATGGTGGTGGGACAAGCCGATCCTCACCCCGGACCACCGGCTGAGCGTGGGGTACGGCTACCCGAACGACGCGCTGGTCGAGCAGTACCTGACGGCCGGATCACCGTGGTGGGCCTCGAAGGTCTTCACGGGTCTCCTCGCCCCGGAGGACCATCCCTTCTGGAACTCTGAACCCACGGACCTCGAACCCGAGACCGCGGTGTTTCCGGCGGCGAAGACCATCCACATCAGGGGCCACGACGGCGACGTGATGCGCCTCAACGGCCAGGACTGGCGCGAGAAGATGCGCGGGGGCAAGGACACGTATGCGCGCCTCGCCTACTCCTCGCTCGCGGGGTTCTCGCGCTCGGTGGACGGCCCCGGCCTCGAAGCGGCCGCGCCGGACGGCGCGCTCATGCTCTCCGACGACGGCGTCCACTGGCGCGGCCGCGAGGACTCCGTGGATTCCCGAGTGGGGGAGCAGGGCCTCACGGTCGCCTGGTGCCCTTGGGAAGACGTCACGATCATCTCCGAGGTGGAGGCGTTCTGGAGCGGATGGCAGGTGCGCACTCACACGATCGAGACCGCGCGGCGCCTCCACACCGGCGAGGGCGCCTGGTGCGTCCCGCGCGACGGCGCCGAGACGATCGCCGGCGAGTTCGCGGCGATCGCGACCTCGCGGGGCATCCGCAGTTCGGTCATTCCCGAGGACGGGCGCGAGCGCAGTGTCATCTACCCGGTGCCCGGCACCCACATGTACTGGCCCGCAACGGTTCTGCCGGTCGTCACCGGCGTGCTCGAACCGGGGACCCACGTTCTCAAGGCCCGCTTCTACGTCGGCAGGCACGAGCGACCCGCTTGACAGGCTTCGAAACCGCGATCTAAGGTGACCGCGACACAAGTTAAAACGATTTAACCCCCACGACCCCATCCCCTCACGAAGGAGTTCAATGATGAGCCGCAACCCGATCCGCCGCCGGACCCTCCTCACCGGCGCCACCGCCTCCGCCGCCCTCGCCGCCGCCGCGGCCTGCGGCGACGACGGCCCCGCCGGGACCGCCGACGACCCCGTCGAGATCAGCTTCGAATGGTGGGGCGACGAGGCGCGGGCCGACATCACCAAGCAGGCCGTCGACCTCTTCATGGAGAAGAACGAGGGCATCAAGGTCGCCGCCAACTTCGCCGACTACCCCGCCTACTGGGAGAGCCTCACCGGCCGCATGGCCTCGCGCGACCTGCCCGACGTGTTCCAGATGGACTACCCGCGCCTGCGCCAGTTCGGCGCCTCCGGGATGCTCCTGCCGCTCGACGGCCTCGTGGACACCGCCGACTTCCGCGAGGGCGTGCTCGACACCGCCAAGCTCGACGGACAGCTCATCGCCGTCCCCGTGGGCACCAACGTGTTCGGCCTCATCTACCGGCCCGACTGGTTCGAGGAGCACGGCATCGCCGTGCCCGAGGCCGGCTACTCGTGGGACGACTACACCGAGCTCATCCGCACCCTCACCACCGCGCTCGGCGACGGGAAGTGGGGCGGCAGCGACTGGACCGGGTCCTACCTCCTCGCGGAGCTGTGGCTGCGCCAGCAGGGCGACAGCTTCTACTCCGACGACGCCGCGAGCCTCAACTTCACCAAGGAGCAGCTCGTGGAGTGGTGGTCGATCGCCGCGCCGCTCCAGGCCGACGGGTCCGTGCCCTCCCCGGAGGAGACCGCCGCCGAGAACGCCCCCGGCGTCGCCGCGGGCACCATCGCCACCGAGATGCGCTGGGACACCGCCGTCAACGGCTACTGGTCCACCGTCACCGACGGCGGCGGCACCCTCGGGATCATCGCCCCTCCCACCGCCGACCCCGCCAACCTCGCGCTCCACCTGCGCCCCGCGATGCAGTACGTCGTCGGCGCGAACTCCGAGCAGCCCGAGGCCGCAGCGAAGCTCATCGAGTTCCTGCTCGGCGACCCCGACGCCGCGAAGATTCTCGGCACCAACCGCGGCATCCCCGCCACCAAGACCGCCCTCGACAACGTCGAACTCGACGCGGCCTCCCAGGCCGTCATCGACTACGAGGCCACCGTCGAGGGCCACCTCGCGGGCGCACCCGTCGTCCCGCCCGCCGCCGCGGGCGCCGTCGAGGCGAAGTTCACCGAGATCTACCAGCAGGTCCAGTACGCGACCATGACCGCGGCCGAGGCCGCCGACCTGTTCTTCACCGAGGCGGAGACCCTCTTCGCCAGCGAGCAGTAACTCCGGCCGCGGGCCCTATATCCTATATCCTATAGGATATGCGATCCGCGGGGGCGGGGGCGTCTGAGGGGTCGCCCCCGCCCCCGCCCCCGCCCTTGACACCCGCGCGCCAGGCGGCGATCATTGTTTCAGGAACCGTTTGCAGAAACTCTGAAACTGCACCTGAAACCGAGGCGGACAGCTTGGCGCGCAAGGCGAGCGACAACAACGGCGGCAAACGCCAGACCACCATCCGCGAAGTCGCCGAGCGCGCGGGCGTCTCCGTCGCCACCGTCTCGCGCATTCTCTCCGGCACCTACCCCGCCGCCCCCGCCACCCGCAGCAAGGTCATGCGCGCCGTCGAGGAACTCGACTACGTCGCCAACCACCACGCCCGCGCCCTCCAGGGGACCACCCGCAAGAGCATCGCCATCATCGTCAACTCGGTGATCTCGCCCCACTACGCCCATGTGGCCCAAGGCGTCCAGACCCAGGCCGCCGAGGACGGGCGCCTCTGCCAGATCGGCACCAGCGGCGGCGACGCCGAACGCGAACTCGCCATGGTCCAGTTCATGCGCGAGCAGCACCCCGAGGCCGTGATCCTCGTCGGCAACGTCAACGCCGACGACGAGTACAAGGCCCGCATGAGCCGGTACGCCCACGCGCTGGCCTCCGTCGGCTCCCGGCTCGTCCTGTGCGGGCGCCCGCCGCTCGGGCCCGACGCGCCCGCGGTCGTCGTGGAGTACGACAACACCGGCGGCGCGTTCGCCGCCACCAGCCACCTGCTCTCCAACGGCCACAAGCGCATCCTGTTCCTCGGCCGCCGCCCCGGCTACACCACCCCCGACGCGCGGATCGCCGGGTACCGCAACGCCCTCGCCGCCCACGGCGTCCCCCACGACCCCTCGCTGGAGGTCGACGGCACGTTCGAACGCTACGAGGGCTACCGGATGATGCGGTCCCGTCTCGCCGCGGGCCCGCCCGACTTCACGGCCGCGTTCGCCGCCAACGACCAGATCGCCGCGGGCGCTCGCCAGGCCCTGGTCGAGCACGGCCTCTCGATTCCCGGCGACGTCTCGCTCATCGGCTTCGACGACCTCCCGCCCGCCGCCGACATCGACCTCACCACCGTCTACCAGCCCCACGAGGAGCTCGGCCGCACCTCTGTGCGCCTCGCCCTCGAACACGCCCGCAACGGCGGCCCGCCCCCGCACACCACCCTCGGCGCGCACCTCGTCATCCGCGGGTCCGTGGCCCCGCTCGTCAAGTAGCGCAGCACGTCAGCGCCCGACCGCATGCGGCCGGGCGCTTCTTCGCGCCCCGCGAGTTTACGCCGTAAACACGATTGTGTATGGTGTAAACATGACCACGACCCTCGACCGGATCGTCGCCGTCGCAAAGGAACTCGTCGCCGACGGTGGCAGCGCCTCGGTGAGCATGCGGAAGATCGGCGACGCCGTCGGCCTCTCGCCCATGGCCGTCTACCGGCACTTCCCGAGCCGCGAAGCGCTCCTCGACCGCGTCGCCGACGACCTCTTCACCGAGACCTACGAGCGCTTGAGCCGCAAGCACATCCCCGACGACACCGTCGAAGCCCTCCACGGCGCCGTCGACGACCTCGTGGACCTCGCGCTGGCGCGGCCCCACCAGTTCGCGTTCATGTTCATCGAGCCCCGCGAAGGCGCCCGCGTCTACCCCGCCGACTTCTCATCCGGCCGCTCCCGCCTGTTCGGCCTGCTCACCGGCATCATCGAATCCGGCCTGGCGAAAGGCGACCTCGCACCCGCCGAACCCTGGGCCCTCGGCCTCGCGGTCACCTCCGGCCTCTACGGCCTCGTCGCCCTCTACCAAGGCGGGCGCATCGCCCCCGACCCCGACGCGTTCCGCACCCTCTGCCACGACACCCTCGAAAGGCTCCTCCATGGCATCCTCGCCTAGACCCCTCCCGTGGATCCTCTTCGGCGCCTTCGGGACCGCCGCCATGCTCGCCCTCGGCTTCTGGCTCGACCCCGTGTGGTGGCTCATGTGGACCGCCCCGATCCCGATGCTCCTCGCCGTCCCGCGGCTCGGGTTCCGGGCCGCGCTCCTCACCGCCGAAGCCGCCTGGCTCGGCGGCACCGCCCGCATCTGGTGGTACCTCGCCGACTCCCTGGAGATGGCGCCGGTCTTCATCGTCGTCTCGGTCGTCGTCTTCACCGGCCTCTACACCGCCGCGACCCTCCTGTACCGGGCCCTGATGCGCCGCGGCCGCCACTGGGCCGCGTTCCTCGCCTTCCCCGCGGGCATCGTGGCCGTCGAGTACCTCGGGTCCGTCATCAACGCCGACGCGGGCGGCGAATGGTGGAGCCTCGCCTACACCCAGGCCGGGCAGACCGCCGTCCTCCAGCTCGCGTCCGTCACCGGCATCTGGGGGATCACCTTCCTGCTCATGGCAATCCCCTCGGCCATCGCCACGATCCTCGCCCCCGGCGCCCGCCGCCGACGCGCCATCGGCATCGGCGCGACCGCCGCGGCCTGCCTCGCCGCAGTCCTCGCCTTCGGCCTCGCCCGCCCCGTCGACCAGGGCCCCACCGTTCGCGCAGGTGCGCTCGCGCTCCCCACCGACGAGGACTCCATCCCCGTCGACACCGGCAAGGCCGAAGCCCTCTTCGCCGACTACACCGCCGAGATCGAGCGCATCGCCGCCGCCGACGACCTCGACGTGCTCGTACTCCCCGAGAAGGTCTTCCTCGTCTCCTCGGACGAGTCCGGCGCCTACCTCGACCGCTGGTCCGCCCTCGCCGCCGGCACCGGCATCGACCTCGTGCTCGGCATCGCGATCCAGACCGACCGCGACGTCCTCAACTCCGCAATCTGGATCCGCGCCGACGGGGGTACGGGCAGCCAGTACGACAAGCACCACCTCATCCCCGGCCTTGAGGACTGGATGACCCCCTCCACCGAAGACGTCATCCTGATCCCCGGCCCCGAAGGGAACTGGGCCCTGGCGATCTGCAAGGACCTCGACCACGCCGGGTACATGGCTGAGTACGGCGACAACGGCACCGGCCTGGTCCTCGCCCCCGCCCTCGACTTCACGATCGACGGCTGGTGGCACTCCCGCGTCGCCGTCACCCGCGGCGTCGAACAGGGCTTCTCACTCGTGCGCGCCGGGCAGATCGGCCTCATGACCGTCAGCGACGCCCGCGGGACCGTGCTCGCCGAAGACGCCCGCTTCGCCGTCGCCGACGTCCCCGTCGAAGCCGTGCGGACCGTCTACGACTATCTCGGCAACTGGTTCCTCTTCCCCGTGTTCACGATCCTCCTTGCGGGTACCGTTCTCGCCGTGGTCCCGCGCCGCCGGGATGTGGCAGCATCGGACCCCGACACCAAGGAGTGACATGACCGCACCCATCGACGCTGTCGTCTTCGACGTCCTCGGCACCATGGTCGACGAGCCCCGCGGCCTCGCCGCCGCCATCCGCGAAGCCGCGCCCGGCGGCGACACCGATGCGCTGCTCGCCCTGTGGCAGCGGCACATCGAACGCGAACAGGACCGGATCGTCAAGGGCGAGCGCCCCTTCGCGACCGCCGACGCCCTCGACGCCGAAGCCGCCGCCGCGGTCGCCGAGCAGGCCGGAGTGACGGACGCGGCCGTCATCGCCCGCCTCGCCGGCGCGGGGCGCCGCCACACCGCCTGGGACGACGCGGCCGCGGGCCTCGAACGCCTCGCCTGCACGTTCCCCGTCCTCGCCCTGTCCAACGCCAACCGGGCCGCGCTGCTCCACCTGACCGCGCACGCGGGTCTGCGCTGGCACCAGGCGCTCTCGGCCGAGGACGCGCAGACGTACAAGCCCGCGCCCGGGGTCTACCGGCTCGCCGTGGAGGCGGTCGGCAGCCCGCCGGAGCGGCTGCTCATGGTCGCCGCGCACGCGTGGGACCTCCGCGGCGCGCAGGCGATCGGGATGCGGACGGCGTACGTGCGCCGCCCCATCGGCGACCCGCCCGGGCCGGAGGACGCGTTCGACTGGCAGTGCGAGAGCCTCGGCGAACTCGCCGAGGCCCTCGAACAGGATTGAGTTACAGCGGCAGGCCGGGCGGTTCGACCTCGCCGCGCCAGCCGCCGGACTCCGTGCCGCGGTCCTCGATGTAGAACTTGAACCGCTGCATGTCGCCCTTGACGCGGTGCGTCAGGAACCCGGCCTTGTCAGCGACGGTCTCGGCGAACCCGTCGGGGTCGATGTCCATCTGCGCGGTGACGCGGGTGTGGTCGTCGTCCAGGCGGTGGAACGTGACCACGCCCGCGTGCGAGGGACCGGAGATGGACTTCCAGGCGACCCGCTCGTCGGGATGCTGCTCGGTGATCGCGGCGTCGAACTCGCGGGCGACGCCGCCGATGCTCATGCGCCAGTGGGTGAGCGTCTCGCCGATCTGCTGGACCTCGTCGACACCCTCCATGAAGGACGGGAAGGTCTCGAACTGGGTCCACTGGTTGTACGCCGTGGAGACCGGGACTTCGACGTCGACTGATTCGGTGATGCTGCTCAAGGCAGACCTCCTTCGGTCGCGGAACGCGCCGGTCGGCGCGTCGTCTTCCGCCCTCCGGTTACCCGGGAAGGCGGCCCGCACACCTCAGAGGGCGGTGGGAACCCGCGTGGTGACGAGGCCGACGTCGCTGAGGAAGCGTTCGAGCGCGATCGTGGCGATGCCGGTGGCGACCGAGTTCCCGCGCACCGTGGACACCTCGACCTCCAGGTCGGCGGCCGAATCGCCGGGCGCCTCCTCGACCACGCTGCGGCGCACCGCGGGCACGAGGTGGTCGCCCAGCGCCCACACCGTCCATCCGGTGAGCGTGATGGTCTCGGGGTTGACGATCGCGACGAGGTCGGCGAGCGCGGCCCCCAGGTAGCGGGCGGTGCGCTCGATCGTCTCGGTGACGGCCGGGTCGGGTTCGGGCGGCTCCAGCGCGGTCGCCAAGGCGCCGATGAAGTCCCGCTGGTGCGTGACCGAGGCGAGCCGGTGCTCGGGGTTGATCGCTCCCAGGGTCCGCTGGATGCCGTCGGCGCCCACGTACGCCTCGACGCAGCCGCGCCTCCCGCACCGGCACGGCCGCCCGTCGAGGGCGAGGAGGCTGTGGCCCCATTCGCCCGCGAAGTTGGTGGCGCCGCGCAGGATCGCGCCGTTGAGGATGATCCCGGCGCCGACGCCGGTGCCGAGGTTCACGGTGATGGTGCTGGAGTGCTTGCGGCCCTGGCCGAACCACAGTTCGGCGGTGGCGATGGCCTTGAGCGGGTTGTCGAGCACCACGGGCAGGCCGAGGCGCTCGTGGATGCGGTCGAGGTGGCGCCACGCGGCGTTCGGCATGACGGGGGAGGCCCCGCCCCAGCGCTGCATGGAGCCCGGGAGCGAGATGCCCACGCCGAGCACTTCGCCGCGCGGCGTGCCCGCCTCGGCCAGGGCGGCGTCGACGGCGCGCGCGATGCCGTCGACGACCTCTTCCGTCTCGTCGTGCCGCTCGTCGGCGGCGACCTCGGCGGAGGCGACTTCATCGAGGGCGGCGTCGAACACGACCGCCCTGATGTACGTCTCCGCGACGTCGACGCCGACGATGCGGCCGCGATCCTGGTTGAGCCGCAGGAGTGTCGTGGGCCGCCCGACCCGTCCGCTGGCGACGCGCGCTTCGGTGACGATCCCGCCCGAGAGCAGGTCGCTGACGACCGTCGCCACGGTCGCGGTGCTCAGTCCCGTGGTGCGCGCGAGGTCGTTGCGGGTGGTCTCGCCCGCGGTGAGCAGTGCGTGCAGGACGTCGAGCCGCGACTCGCTGCGGATGTCGCGTGAAGTGCGCCTGGTGGGGGCCATGTCGGTACTCCTGGGGCTCGGATCTACTCCGGTGCGGGGGCTGCGGTGACGCGTGAGAGGCGCGGCTGGACGCCTCCGGCGGTGCCGCGGGCCAGCACTCTGACGGTACCGGAGTTCCACTCGGCGGGGATCCACAGTCGACCCGGATCGCCGCCGGTGAACCGGGGCCGGTGCGGGTCGTCGAGCCAGACCCGGCCGAGCAGTTCGCCGTTGGCGAAGGCGCTCAGGCGGACCTGCTCGCCTTCGAACCGGAGCGACTGCCCGCCTTGGGGGACGGGCACGTCGAGCCACGCCTCCTCGCCGGGGGCGAGGTCGAGCGGCAGTTCGACGGCGAGCCCTTCGGCGTCCTGGCCCGCGAGCGCGATGATCGCCGCGTCGTTCTGGGCCTCGACCTGCCAGCCGCGCACGGCTTCGAGCCGGAGCAGTTCCACAGGGCCGGAACCGGAGCCGGGCCAGTGCGGCGCGGTGACCGCCACTTCGCGGCCCTGTCCGGGCTCCAGGTGGACCCACGGGTCGAGCGGGCTGACGGTCCGCGCATGGCCGTCCACGGCGACCTCGACCGGGAGGGTCAGTTCGCCGAGGTGGAAGGCGTAGTGGGAGACGCCGTCGACCGGGAGCGCGCGGCGGTAGGTCGCCGGGCGGCCGATGCGGGTGCTGCTCCAGCCGCCGAGGCCGCGCACGGGCGCGGGGTCCCCGGCCCACTGCGAGCCGCCGTCGACGGTCCACAGTGCGTGGACGTCCTCGCGGTCGACTACCGCCCAGACCTTCCCGAGGCCGCGGAGCGACCCGAGCGCGAGGCCCGGGAGCCGCGCGTCGTCGAAGTTGGCGTGGCCCCAGGTCTCCACCGTGGCGTCGAGCCGGGACTTGCCCGCGGCCTGCACGGTGATGGTGGCGCCGTAGACGACCCGCGTCGGCAGGCTCTCGCCGTCGAGCGCGAGGTCGACGATGTCGGCCGCGCCCTCGATGAGCAGTTCGCCGATCCCGTCGATGTCCGCGCGGTAGTGGGTGCGCCCGCGGTGGACGCCCACGGCCTCGGAGACCGGCGGCAGGTCGTGCGCCTCGGTCCGGCCCGAGCGGGTCGGCAGCGCGCGACGGTACGCGGCGGTGAGCTCCGCGGCTTCCCCTGCGGGGCCGTGGATGACGCCCTGCGCGCCGTCGGCGTCGGGCACGTCCTCCGGGTGCAGCACGACGACCTGGACCTTGCCCACGGTGCGCCGCACCGGGTTCCCGGTCTCGGGGGTCTCGAACGCGGCGATCTCGCTGTTCACGACGACGGTGCTCGGCGCGCGCGAGGCGAACACGAGCCCGTTCGCGGTGGCGCTCACCAGGTCCGCGGAGGCGAACCCGAGCACGCCGGACAGGCCGAAGCCCTCCAGCGGCAGGTCCTGCACGATGAGCGCGGTCGAGCGCGGCGCGAGCGCCACTTCGATCCCGCCGACCTGTGCGGTTCCGGGCTTCTCGGTGAGGTTCGGGACGCCGGTGACCGTGCCGCCGCCGTCGAGGAGGAGCCGCGACGGGGACGAGCTGGTGGTCACCGAGACCGCTTCGACGCCTTCGGCTTCGGTGGTCCGGGCCTTCGCCAGGGCCGGTCCGAGCGTGCGCGCGAGCGCGGTGAGCACGCGGGCCTCGGCCGTCTCCGGACGCGCCTCGCCCACGGGGGAGAGGTAGCCGCCGAAGTCGTAGTCGTGGGTCATGAACCCGCCCGGGTCGCCCCAGTTGCCGACCGACGGCGTGTACCCGAAGTCGTAGCCGGAGCCCTGGAGGTACGGCGCGATCAGGGTCGCGCCGGAGACGAGCAGGCGGCGGAGCGTGGCGTGGCTGCGGTTGGTCTCGGTGACCAGCAGCGGCAGGCCGCGCGAGGCCACCAGGTCGGCGTAGCGGCGGACCTCGGCCTCGACGAACGGCGAGCGGTCGTCGGGGTAGAAGTTGAACGCGGGCGCCACGCCTTCGACGTCGCCGTTGGCGCCGACCAGGTCGCCCTGGCCGGCGCACGCGATGAGCGGCACGTCGATCCCGTGGCCGGTCGCCATGTCCCGCAGGGCGGTGATGTAGGCGTGCCGGTCGGCGGTGTCGAAGAAGTCGAGCTCGTTCTCCAGCTGCACGGCCACGACGGACCCGCCGCGGCCCCACTGGCGCTCCGCGAGGAGCGGCATCGCCCGGTCGAACCAGCCGCGGACCTGTTCCAGGAACCGCGGTTCGGCCTGGCGCACACGCAAGTCCGGGTCCAGGCCCAGCCATGCCGGCAGCGCCCCGCCGTCCCACTCGGAGCAGATGTACGGTCCGGGCCGCGCGATCACGGCGAGGCCGGCCTCATGCGCGAGGTCGAGGAACGCCCCGACGTCGCGCCGTCCTTCGAAGTCCCACACGCCGGGGGCGGTCTCGTGGAAGTTCCACGGCAGGTAGACGTCGATCGCGCGGTAGCCGGTGGCGCGGACCGCGGCGAGCCGCGCCTCCCAGGTCTCCCGAGGGAGCCGGAAGTAGAACAGCGACGCGCACAGCAGCGCCTCCTCGCGGCCGTCGAGCACGAGCCCGGTGGGGTCGAGCCGCACGGCCGAAGTGGACAGATCGGTCACTACTTCACCCCTGCACTTCCGCCTTGGAGGTTCATCTCGTAGAGGTACTTCTGGCCGAGGTAGTAGATCGCGATCATCGGCAGTGTGAGGATGATCGACCCGACCATGACCAGGTTCCACGGTGGCAGCTGCATCTCATTGCTCGTCCCCGTCATGTACTGGAGGCCGAGCGCCAGCGGCATCGACTCCTCGGAGTTGAGGTAGATGAGCGGGCCCATGAAGTCGCCCCACGCGTGCGTGAGCGTGAAGATCGCGATGGCGGTGAGGATCGGCCACATCATCGGCAGGATGATGCGCCGGTAGATCCCGAAGTACCCCAGGCCGTCCATCTGCGCCGCCTCATCCAGCTCGCCCGAGATGCGGGAGACGAACTGCCGTACCAGGAACACGTTGAACGCGTTGGTGAAGAAGTTCGGGATGATGAGCGGCAGGTACGTGTTCACCCAGCCGAGCTCCTTGAACAGCAGGAACTGCGGGATCATCGTGATCTGCGCGGGGATCATCATCGTGGCGAGCACGATCATGAACATGACGCCCTTGCCCGGGGCCCGCAGGCGCGCGAACGCGTACCCGACGAGCGAGGACGAGAGCACCTGGCCGACCGCCGAGAGCGTGGCGATGAGGACCGAATTGAGCACGAACCGCCCGACCGGCAGGCCGGTCGCGGTGAACACCTCGGTGAAGTTGCGCCACTCGAACTCGGTCGGGATCACGGTGAACGCGTTCTGCGCGCTCGTCTGGTCGCTTGCGAGCGAGATCGACACCATGAGGATGAACGGCACGAAGAAGATCGCGGAGACGATCAGGAGCACCGCGTACGTGGCGGGCGAGGCTTTGAACACCGACAGCAGGCGCGGCTCGCGCTCGCCGGTGAGCTTCTTGCGCCCGGCGCGGGGCTTGGTGGCCAGAGCGGTCATCGGACCTCCTGCTCGTAGAAGACCCAGCTGCGGGACGTGCGGAACGCGATGAGCGTGAACGCCATGATGACGATGAACAGCAGCCAGGCGACGGCCGACGCGTAACCGAAGTGGTAGAACGAGAACGCCTCGCGGAACAGCAGCGGCACCATCATCTGGCTCGCGTTGTCCGGGCCGCCCGCGGTCAGGATGTACACCTGCGAGAAGATCTGGAACGAGCCGATGAGGCCCATGATCAGGTTGAAGAAGATCACCGGGGTGATCTGCGGGAACGTGACCGACCAGAACTGGCGCCAGGCGCTGGCGCCGTCGATCTCGGCGGCCTCGTACAGCTCGCGCGGGATGCCGTTCATGGCCGACAGCAGGAGCACGGTGGCCCCGCCGGCGCCCCAGGCGGACAGCACGATCAGCGCGGGCTTGACCCAGGTCGGGTCGAGGAGCCAGTTCGGCCCTTCGATCCCGAACCACCCGAGCAGTTCGTTCAGCGGGCCCGAGGGCGCCAGCACCATCTTGAAGACCATCGCGGTCGCCACGAGCGGCACCAGCGTCGGCAGGTAGATGAAGGTGCGGAAGAGCTTGCGGCCGCGCACCCGCTTGTTCAGCAGGTTCGCCAGCCACACGCCGATCACCAGGCCCAGCGGGACCGAGATGAGCGCGTAGTAGAACGTGTTCCCCAGCGCCTTCCAGAACACCGGGTCCCCGGTGAGCGCCTTGACGTAGTTGTCCAGGCCCACCCATTCGGGCGGCGTGAACGAGTCCCACTCGGTGAACGAGATGTACACGGAGGCGATCATCGGGCCGAGGAGGAATCCCACGAACCCGATCAGCCACGGCGAGATGAAGAGCCAGAAGTAGAAGGCTTCCTTCTTGCTGCGCGACGACATTCTGCGCCTCCCGGCGCGGCGCGCAGAGCGCACCGCGCCGGGGGCTTCGTCGATGGTCTTCGACATCGTTGAGGCCCTAATTAATCGGTGATGATCGATTCGAGCTGCGTCTGGATCTTGTCCAGCTCGGTCTGGGCGTCGCCGCCCTCGTTCCAGAAAGTGCCCAGGTTGTCGTCGAAGGCCGCCTGCATCTCGTTCCACTGCGGGATGAACGGCGCGCGGAAGATGAAGTCCGCGGACTCGCCGAACGCGGCCATGTTCAGGGGCTTGGTGGCCCACGACGGGGTCAGGAACGCGTCGGACTGCTGCACTTCGAGGTTGGCCGGGACGTCCTGGGCCTTGTCGATGATGACCTCCTGCGCGTCGGCGCTCGTCAGGAACTCGATCGCCTTGAACGCGCGCTCGGGGTTCTTGCAGTCGCGGGAGATCGCCAGGCCTGAGCCGAAGGCCGAGACGGCCTGGTCGGCGCCGCGCCACAGCGGCGCGATGTCCCAGTTGAAGTCCACTTCGAGGAGGCCGCCGATGGCCCAGAAGCCGGTCGTGTTGATCGCGACCTTCTGCGCCGCGAAGGCCGGGTCGCCGCCCATGTCCGGGCCCATGTCCGCGTACTCGGCGGCGGTCGGCACGACGTGGTCCTTGTGCGCCAGGTCGTTCGCCCACTGGAGGGCCTTGACGACCTCGGGCGAGTTCGCGGTCGGCTGGCCCGAGTCGTCGATGATCTGCCCGCCGTTCTGGTAGGCGAAGGACCACCACTGCGGCCACCAGCCGGCGCCGCCGTAGCCCCACTGGGTGCCCGAGATAGTCAGCTTCTCCATGGCCGCCTGGGCGTCCTCCTGGGTCCACTCGGCGGTCGGGTACTCGACGCCCGCGGCGTCGAAGAGGTCCTTGTTGTAGTAGACGATCATCGCGCCGGAGCGGTCGGGGATCGCGTAGACCTTGTCCTCGTAGCTGTAGAGGGTGCCGACGGCGCCGAAGCGCTCCTCCAGGTCGAGGCCGGCGTCCTTGGCGTAGTCGTCGAGCGGCAGGATCTGGCTCTTCGAAGAGTAGGTGTTGACGCCCTCGGCGACCTGCATGATGTCGGGGCCGTCGCCGCCGGCGATCATCGTCTGGACCTTCTGCTCGTACTGGTCCGAGGGGATCAGCTGGAGCTCGATCTTGACGTCGGGGTTCGCCTTCTCGAACAAGTCGATGCGGGCCTGGTAGGTCTCCTTGTCGAGGTCGCCGCCCCAGACGACCATCTTCAGGGGGCCGTTGCCGTCGTCGTCGCCGCCTCCGCACGCCGCAAGGACGGGAACCGCGACGCCCGCGGTGGCCGCGGCCTGGACCAGTGTGCGCCGGCGAATCTTGTTCTCCATTGTCTCGGCCTTCCTCGGTCTTGCGCCGACTACACCGTCGGCACGGGGTTGAGACGGGGGTAAATCTAACCCATAGATAAATGGTTGGATAGACCGGCGTAGATAACAATTCGAGCAACGTCGCCCCAGGTGGGGGACCGATTGACCGATAAAAGTGTTATCGGTAAGATGCAGTGCGTCACAACCCAAGGGGGACACGGACGTCCGAACGGCCGCACAACACCGCACCACGGGATGGCATCATTGCCGCGTACCGCGAGCGAACGGAGTGGTGGACGTGCCCGACCTGCCCCCGCACATCGGCATCGACCGGCCCGGCTCCTTCAGCCGGTCGGTCTTCCACGAGCGCCACCCCGTGCTCATCGCCAACCTCCTCGCCGACCACCCCTACCCGCCGCACATCGCCGAGGCCCTCGAAGCGCTCCTCGCCGAGTCCCTCGCCGGAACCGTCCCGCCCCGCACCCCCGGCGGCCCGGAAATCCACACCTGGCACCTCGAAATCGCCGCCCACGCGGGCCGCCCCTGGGACTCCCTGCCGTTCCTGTGGGCCGAGGCGTACTTCTACCGGCGCCTCCTCCGCGCCGTCGAGTTCCACCACTACGAGAGCCCCTGGTGCGGCGTCGACCCCTTCGCGCCCCAGAAGCGCGCCCAGCTCGACGGCCCCGAACTGCGCACCGACCTCGACGCCTACGCCTCGCTCGAAGGCGCCGCGCCCGACGACCGCCGCCGCGCCCTCCTCCTCGCCGCCCTCTGGGGCAACCAGGCCGACCTGGGCTTCCGCACGAACAACCCCGACGCCGACACCGCCAACGGCGACCTCGTCGCCGACGACTCCGACGCACTGTGGGCGCTGGCCGACGCGCCCGGCGACGCCCCCGTCATCGTGGTCGCCGACAACGCCGGACGCGAGATCACCGCCGACCTCGCGCTCGTGGACCACCTGCTGGAGACCGGCACCGGGCCCGTCGAGCTGCACCTCAAGCCGCACCCGTACTTCGTCTCCGACGCGACCGGCCGCGACGTCGTGGACACGCTCGACGCCCTCGACCGCGACCCGCACCAGGCCGTGCGCGACCTCGCCGGGCGCCTGCGGGACGCGATCCGGCTCGGCTGGCTGCGGCTGCGGTCCCACGGCGCGTACGTCCACCCCACCGACTACCGGACCCTGCCCTCGGACCTCGCCGAGGAGTTCGCGGCCGCGAAGCTCGTGATCCTCAAGGGCGACCTGAACTACCGCCGCCTCGTGGGCGACCGGCAATGGGACCCGACGACCCCCTTCGCGCAGGCCGCCGGGTACTTCCCGGGCCCGGTGGCGGCCCTGCGGACCGCCAAGTCCGACCTGGCCGTCGGCGTCGACCCCGCCCGCCTCGCGAAGCTCGACGCCGACGCGCCCGACTGGCGCCTCACCGGCACCCGCGCCTTCATCCAGGTGAAGGCTTAACCCTTGAGCCCCGAGTGGGCCAGGCTCTCCACGAACTGGCGCTGCGCGATCAGGAAGACCACCAGGACCGGGACGACGGTCATCGTCGCCGCCGCGAGCTGGGTGTTCCACATCTCCCCGCCATAGGGGTCGGTGAACCGGGTGAGCGCCTGCGGGAGCGTGAACAGCTCCGGCGACGTCAGGTACACCGTCGGCTCCAGGTACAGGTTCCACGAGGACAGGAACGTCAGGATCGCCACCGCCGACAGCGCGGGCCGCGCCAAAGGCAGGCAGATACGCCGCCAGATCCCGAAGCGGCCCAGGCCGTCCAGGCGCGCGGCCTCCTCCAGCTCCACCGGCAGCGCGATGAAGAACTGCCGCATGATGAACGTCGCGAGCACGCACGGCGCCGCGAACGCGGTCACCAGGATCAGCGGCCAGTGCGTGTTCACCATCCCCGCCTGCTTGAACATCTGGAACAGCGGCACGATCGTCACCTCGCTCGGCACGAGCAGGCCGATGAGCACCACCACGAACAGCAGGTTCCGGCCGGGGAAGCGGATGCGCGCGAACGCGTACCCGGCGAGCCCCGACACCAGCAGCACGATGAGCGTCACCACGAGCGCGATGTACACGCTGTTGAAGTACTGCCGCGCGAACGGCTGGAACGCGAACGCCTCGCCGTAGGCCGCGGCCGTGGGGGAGTCGGTGAAGAACGACGGCGGCGACGCGAAGATCTCGCTCAGCGGCTTGAACGACGAGGCGACCATCCACAGCGTGGGGATCACGAACGGCGCGGCCAGCACGATCAGCGCGGCGTACAGCGCGATCCGGCGCGCGAGCGGACCGAACGGCCGCGGCGCGGTCTCAGTCCTCATAGAACACCCACTTCCTGCGCAGCTGCCACTGGATCACCGTCAGCACCATCACGAACGTGAGGAGCATCAGCGCGAGCGTCGAACCGTACCCGATGTCGTTGAAGCTGAACGCCTGCTGGAACACGTAGTAGACGAGCACCGTCGTCGACAGCCCCGGCCCGCCCTCGGTGAGCACCGCGATCTGCGCGAACGACTGGAGCGCCCCGACGATCGTGATGATCGCCGTCAGCAGCAGCGTCGGCGAGATGAGCGGCAGGGTGATCCGGAAGAAGATCCGCCGCGGGTCCGCGCCGTCGAGGCGCGCGGCCTCGTACAGCTCCCCGGGGACCCCTTGCAGCGCCGCCAGGAACAGGACCATGTTGATGCCGACGCTGCGCACCACCTGCGTGAACGTCACCGCGACCATCGCGGTCGGGCCGTTCTGGAGCCAGTTCGGGCCGTCCACGCCGACCAGCGCGAGGACCCCGTTGACGCCGCCGTTGTCCTGGAGCAGGAAGCCCCACACCAGGGTCCAGGCGACCACCGAGACCACTACGGGCGAGAAGAACAGCGTCCGGAACAGCACCGCGCCCTTGAAGCGCCGGTTGAGCATCACCGCGAGCGCCAGGCCCAGCACGATGTTCAGCGCCACCACGCCCCCGGAGAACACCGCGGTCGCGCCGAGCACGCTCGGCAGCGCCGGGTCGTCAAGGGCCGCCTGGTAGTTGCCGCCGCCGACGTACGTCAGCTGGCCGGTGAAGATGTTCCAGTCGTTGAGGCTGTACCAGATCGCCAGCCCCACCGGAACGATCACGAACACCAGCACGCCGACCAGCTGCGGCGCGATGAACAGGTAGCCCGTCGCCGCGTCGGCGCGGCCCATCGTCCACCACCGCCGGGGCCGCGCGGGAGCTCCCGGGGCGGCCGCGGCCGCCCCGGGAGCGGGTCGGGTCCCGACCGCCATTACTTCGCGACCAGCAGCGGGTCGACGGCCGAGCACACCGAGGCGAGCACGCCCGGGATGTCGGCGTCGGGCGCCCACATCGCGTCGAGCTCGGTCTTCGCCTTCTGTGCGATCTCGGCCGGGTTCGTGTGGTTCGGCAGCGTTACCGCGTCGGCGATCTGGTCGACCACGACGGTCTGGAGCTGCTCGGCCGTGAACTTCTCGTTGTTGGCCGCGAGCGCCTCGCCGGTCAGGAGCGACTGGCGCGGCGGCGGGAAGTACTGGGCGAGCTGCGCCGCGTTCTCGGGGTTCGTCAGGTACGCGAGGAACCCGGTGGCCGCCTCCGCGTTCGGGCTGGAGGCGAGGACGCCCATGCCGGCCTGGCCGATCACCGAGTAGTCGCCCGCGGGGCCCGCGGGCAGCGGCGCGATGTCGTACGCGAAGGACCCGTCGAGGTTCCCGGCGCGCGAGACCTGCGCGACGGCGAAGGCCGCGTCGCCGGCGAAGAAGTCGGCGGTCGTGCCGGGGCCGGGCATCGACTCGTCGGTGTAGATCGCCTTGTGCAGGAACGTGAACGCCTCGGTCATCTCAGGCGAGGTGAACCCGCACTCGGTGCCGTCTGTGTCCCAGGCGGTGGCGCCGAACCCGGTCCAGATCGTGGCGAGGGTGTTCCAGGAGGAGTAGTTGAAGTCGTTGACGACGAAGCCGCCCTTGCCGGTGGCGTCGTGGACGGCCGCGCCGATCTCGGACACCTTGTCCCAGGTGAGGCCCGCGGGGTCGAAGGTCTGCCCGGCCTCGGCGAGGAGGTCGGTGTTCACGTACAAGGCGAAGGGCGAGTTGGAGAACGGGTAGGCGTACAGCTCGCCGTCCCGACTGAACTCGCCGGTGACGCTCGGCAGCAGATCCCCGTAGTCCCAGCCTTCGGTGCCTTCAAGGGCGTCGGTGAGGGGGACCAGTGCGCCGGAGTCGATGAGGTCGGCCGAGAGGTCGCCCATCCACGCCAGGTCGGGGGCGTTGCCGCCCGCGATCTGCGTGGTCAGGGTGGTGTTGTACTCCTCGAACGGGAGGCTCTCGAACGTGATCGACGTGATCTCGGGGTGGTCGGCGATGTAGGCGTCGGCGATCGAGTCGAAGAGCGCGAGCTGGTCCTCGTTGGAGGTCCAGACGGACATGCGCAGCTCGATGTCCTCCGTGGCGGCGTCAGTGCCGCCGCAGGCGGCCGTGGTCGCGAATGTTCCCAATGCGAGGGCGCTGACCAGCTTCTTTGCTGTCGTGGGCATGATGTGTTCCTTTTAGTAGCCGATGATCTCGGGCCAGTGGATTTCTACGCCGGCCTCGGTGAGGGCGGCCTGGAACCGGCGGACCAGTTCGGGTTTCGCGAGGACGTCCCCGGGGTGCAGGGAGCGGTCGAGGCAGAACGCGGCGAGCTCGCCGGCGGATTCGCCGACGTTCCACTCGACGGGGTGGAGCCGGTAGGCGCCGTTGGTGATGTGCGTGGTGCCGATGTTCTTCGCGGCGGGCAGGAGGTTGCGGGTCTCGATCGGCACGAGGGCCCCGAGCGGGATCTCGAAGGGGGCGCACTCGACGTCGATGTAGTTGTCGCCGCCGGTGGAGGGGTGCAGATCGATGCGGTACATGCCGACGCCCACGGAGTCCTCGAACGTCGCCGGGCGGCCGTGGCCGCGGACGGCGACGGCCACGTCCTGCTCGACAACCGTGCGCATGGCGCGGATGCGGCGGGACTCGCGGATGTACGGCGCCTGCGCGAAGCCGTCGTCGGTGCCGACGACGTCGCCGCGCAGGCGCAGCCCGGGCCACCCGGTCCCCCCGTCGGGCCGGGGCGCCTCGGTCTGGAGCCAGTACACGAACGAGCGCGACTGGGCCTTGGCGGCGCGCAGGTGCTCGTCCCGGTCGGGCGTGTCGATGACGTTGCCGCCCAGGTAGTCCAGCTGCGGCCAGTTCGCGAGCACGATGTCGCTGTCGAGGCTGCCGGGCAGGAACGTCTCGCGGGCGGCGATGCGGCGGAACACCCACAGGTCGAGGTCGCCGGGGTCGTCGCCGTGCGCCTCCTTGCCGCCGACGGTGTCGTACGGCGGGTTGACGTTGAAGGTGCGGGTCTCGGGTTCGAGCGTGCGCGGGCTGGGCGCGGTGAACGACAGCATCGCGTCGCCCCAGAACTCCGGCGCGAGCGAGCGCCAGTGGTCGTAGTCGGCGGGCCGCTCGATCGTGTGGTCCCCGTCGACGTGGTCGAACACGAAGCACCAGGCGATCGACTGCATGTTCGCCGGGTCCGCGGTCTCGGGGGCGCTGGGCTCGCCGGTCTCGCCGCGGCCCTCGGCGCCGGTGACGTACGCGGTGCCGGTGAGGGGGAGCAGGTCCCCGGTCTCGGTCGCGTCGAGCACGAACGCCGCCTCCACCACGGTGTCCTCCCCGGTGTCCTGGTGCCGCAGCGTCACCGATCGGACGAGGCCGTCGACGGTCTCGGCGGCGACGGGCACGTGGGGTTGGAGGACGGTGAGCCGCCCGCTCGACAGGTGCGGGGCGAGCATCTTCGTGATGACGGCGAGGGCCACGCGCGGCTCGTGGCAGAGGCGGCTGACGCGCCCGCGCCCGGGGTTGAGCTGCGGGTCGCGGCGGGCGGCGTCGGTGAGCGGGTAGGCGTCGCGGTAGTACGCGCGGATGCCTTCGCGCAGTCGCCGGTAGGTGGCGGTGATCCCGAACTGCTCGACCCAGACGTGTTCGTCGGGCGGCACGGCCTGGCTGGTGAGCTGGCCGCCGAGCCACGGGTACTCCTCGGAGAGCACGACCCGGCGGCCGCGGCGCAGGGCCGCGAGCGCCGCGGCGACGCCGCCGAGCCCGCCGCCGACGACCGCGATGTCGGTCTGCAATCGCCTCATCGGGTGCCGCCGCGCAGGATGAGGGTCTCGCCGAGCGCGACCTCGCCTTGCAGGAGCCGCTGGATCTCGATGCCGCCGTGCTCTTCCGCGGGCGTGGAGATGAGCTGCTGGAGGAGCGCGAGCGCTTCGGCCGCGACCTGCTGGCGCGGGGTGTGGAAGCCGGAGAGGGTGCGGCCGCCGATGCGGTGGCCGCGCACTTCGGCGAGGGCCGCGAGCGACAGGCTCGGGTCGGCGAGGACCAGGGCGGCGTCCTCCACGAGGAACGCGTCCTCGGCGAACACGGCGGTCGCGCCGGAGCGGGCGACGACCTGCGGGAGGTCCGAGAGGTCGTCGCCGACGATGAAGGGCGCCACGGCGAGCGCGCCGGGGGCCCGCCCGATCGCGGCGAGGCGGTCCCTCGCGGTGGGGCTGTTCAGGTCCCGGTGCAGGTAGAGGACCTTCTCGTGGCCGAGCTCTGCGGCGCGGTCCAGCAGCCGTCCGGTGAGGGCGCCGTAGTCGATCCCCACGTACGGCACGGGCGCGTCGGTCTCGTCGCGGCGGCCGACCGCGACGAACGGGAACGACTCGGCGACGAGCCGTTCGAGGTCCTCGCCGTCCATCTGCTGGCCGAGCAGCACGCAGCCGTCGGCCAGGCGCAGCCGCGTGTTCCGGTGGAACAGGCGCCTGCGGCCCTCCTCGACGGGGGAGGAGGTGAAGAACAGCAGGTCGCAGCCGAGGCTCTCGGCGGCGCGCTCGATGCCGTTGAGCAGCGGGCCGTAGAAGTCCATCGACTCGGGGCTGAGCGCCGACTCGTACGTGAAGACCCCGAGGATCTTGTTATCGAGTCCGGCGAGGCGGCGGGCGGCGGGGTCGGCGACGTACGTCGACTGCTCGATGGCGCGGCGCACGCGCTCGCGGGTGGCGTCGGGGATGCGGATGTTCGACCCGTCCCGGTCGTTGAGCACCATCGAGACGGTCGTCTGGCTGACTCCGGCGATGCGCGCGATCTCGCGCTGCGTCACCTTGCCGGGCTTCCCTGTCATCTGTCGTTGTCCCATCGATCTCGATAATGCGCATTAGCAGCGCGGTCCTCGGAACGATAATACGTAACATCAAAATCCGCAAGACCCCTTGACACGCCCAGGTCCGGCCCGGCACGATGAGCGGCACTCGCAGATAATGCGAATTATCAGAACCAGCATGGGAGACAGACGATGACGTCTGACCGATCAGCGTTGACCCGGCGCGGCCTCCTCGGCGCCACCTTCGCCGCGGGAGTCCTGCTCGCAGCCGAAGCGAGCCCCGTCGAAGCCTGGGCCGCCGAGGGCGACGTGACCCTGAGTGCGAGCGGCGTGAGCGTCCTCGCGTCCGTCGGCGGCCGCGTCGCCATCCGCGACGGCAGCGGCACCACCCGCTCGGCGGGCTCGAAGTTCCAGATCAAGGACTCCGCCGCGGGCATCCAGCTCTCCACCGGCGGCACCCCGGTCCTCACCGCCCTCGCCGACGGCACCCCCGCGATCCGGATGGACTACACGATGCCCGCCGCCGCGGGCGCCGTCACGGTCGCCGGGTACTTCACCGTGTCCACCAACCACGTGCACCTCGAATGGCACGTCACCGGCCCGTCCACCCTCATCCCCGACGGGTTCCTCTTCAGCCGCGCCATCCAGGCCCCCACCGAGGCGGACGCGTACGTGCCCGTCACCGAATGGGTCCGCGACGCCGGCGGCGGCATCCCCTACGAGCACACGACGGGCATCGCCCACGCCTCCACCTGGGGGAGCCTCCACGGCATGTTCCTCCTCGCCGACTCCCGGCAGGCCTGGACCAACGCCACCTGGATCCATGCCCCTGGCGTCGTCCAGTCCGACGGCTCGATCGTCTCGACCGCGGACTTCTTCTTCAGCGACAAGCGGCCCTCCGCGACCGCGTCCATCGGCACCGCCCAGGACCTCGGCATCGAGATCTGGACCGAGCAGCCGTTCAACCTCTGGGCCGCCGCGGGGGCGACCGCGAGCATCCACGTCCAGGTCGCCAACGGCGCCGCCGCGACCCGTGCCGTCGACCTCGACTGGTGGGTCAAGGACTTCAACGGCACCCAGCTGACCGGCGGGAACCTCACCGGGTCCGTCCCGGCGGGCGGCACGTGGGACCACGTCATCAGCGTCCCGACCCCGGCCGCGGGCATCGCCACCGCCGAGGTGATCGCCTCCTACGGCGGCCAGGAGGCGTTCGCGCGCACCAACATCGGCGTCCTCGGCGCCCACACCTACCAGTCCGGGTCCGAGAGCATGTTCGGCATGGCGAACTACCCGTGGCTCCAGGTGCCTTCGGCGGACGCGCTGCTGGACCTGTGGCAGCTCGCGGGCGTCAACCGCGTGCGCATCGCCTACGACGGCGGGCCCGGTCTGCCGCCCGCCGAGTTCGACGCCCGCGGCATGGCCCACAACATCGAGCTCCAGCCCGACCTCACCGTCGACGACGCCGCCGCGGCCACCTGGGCCCAGGCCAACACCGACAAGGCCGTCGCCGCCGGGGCCGAGTACTTCGAGGTCGGCAACGAGCTCAACCGGCCCTTCAACACCGGCGACGCCGCCCAGGCCTACATCGACAAGGCGCTGCGGCCCGTGCGCGACTACGCGGCCTCCATCGGCGCCGACGTGAAGCTCCTCAACAACGGCCTCGCGGGCATGGACGAGCCGTGGGTCGAGAACTTCATCGCGGGCGGCGGCTGGGACCTCATCGACGGGTTCGCCTACCACCCCGGGCGCGGCAACTTCACGCCCGACTACATCCCCGACGGCGACGACTGGGACGCGGGCGCCACCGGCACCTACTGGAACTTCCTCGGCGGCCTCCGGAAGCTCCAGGCGATCATGGCCGTCCACGGCGAGAAGGAGATCTGGCTGACCGAGGCGTACGCCTGCACCCGCCCGAACGGCTGGTGGAACGACACCTACCGGGCCGCCGCCGAGAACGTCTTCCTCACCCTCGCGCTCGCCAAGGCCGAAGGCATCCGCAACGTCTGCTGGTACCAGTTCCACGACTCCGTCCTCGGCCGCCCGCAGGTCGCCGACCCCGAGAACGTCGAGTACCACTTCGGGCTCGTCAACCGCGACACCAGCCCCAAGCCCTCGCTGCTCGCCTACGCCACGGCCGCAAGGGAACTCGACCAGGCCACCCCGCGCGGCTGGCTCGCGTTCGCCGACCCGCTCGCCAAGGGCCTCCTGTTCGACACGCCCGCAGGCGAAGCCGCCGTCCTGTGGCACCGCGCCGACGGCTACATCCTCAACCCCGACCACGACCCCGCCGACCGCAACTTCCCCGCCCCCGAGGTGTGGGAGGACCACTGGCCCACCAAGACCGGCCTGTCCGTCAAGGCCGCCGGGTCGTCCCTCACCCGCGTCGACTGCATCGGCCAGCGCGCCGCCATGCCCGTGTCGAACGGCCGCGCCACCGTCGTGCTCGACGGCGCCCCGCGCCTGTTCCTCGGGACCGACCTCGCGGCGAACCTCGCTGCGTGACATACCGAAAAGGCCGCCCCCGGGGGAGTGTTTCCCCGGGGGCGGCCCCTCTCTCCCGATCACACGTCGGTCTTCTTCAGGCGGAACGCCGCCGCGGCGAGCGTCACCGCCACCCATCCGGCGAACACCGCGATCCCCGCGCCCGGTGAGAGCCGGTCCGACGTCTCGGTGAGCGCGTAGACCGCGCCGCCCGCGTTCGACGGGAAGTACGGGTTGAGCGCGTCGTACCAGGAGTCGGGGAGCAGCATCGCCAGGCCCGGCAGGATGAGCAGGATGCTCACCAGCGCGGCGATCCCGCCCGCCGGGGACCGCAGCAGCGCGCCGAGCGCCACCCCGAACACCGCCACGAGCCCCAGGTACAGGGCCGCGCCGAACAGCGCCCGGAGCACGCCGTCGTCGGTGAACGACAGGGAGATCGCCTCGCCGTCGAGCCCGACCGAGCCGATCAGGAACGCCGCGAACACGCCGACCGCGCTGATCGCGAACACCGCGCCGCCCGCCAGGATCGCCTTGGCCCACAGGACCGGGAGGCGCTTCGGCACTGCCGCGAGCGTTGAGCGGATCGTCCCGGTCGAGTACTCGCCCGCGGTCGACAGGACCCCGAACACGCCCACGACCAGCGACGCGAACGACAGGCCCATGAGGGCCAGGCTCACCGCGTCGAGCGGGCGCCCGGAGATGCCGGGCGGGCCGTCGGTGACCCCGGCGCCGTCGTACGTGAACGCGCCGATCGAGCCGAACAGTCCGAGCAGGACCAGGCCGAGCGCGAGGCAGATCCACGTGGACCTGATCGTGCGGAACTTCGTGGTCTCCGAGAGCAGGACCCGCCGGAACCGCACCGGCTTCACCGGGGTCCGCGTCTTGTTGCCGCCCTCCGCGGGGCGTTCGAGTGCGATGGTCATCGCGCGCTCCTTCCGTCCGCCGGGGCACTGCGGTACTCCAGCTCGTCAGTGGTCAAGTCCATGAACGCCTCCTCCAGGGAGGCCCCGAGCGGCGTCAGCTCGTGCAGCGGCACGCCGTGGCGCAGCGCCACCTGCCCGATCGCGCGGGCGTCGAGCCCCGACACCAGCAGCTCCGTCTCGTTCGAGGCGGTCACCGCGACGTCGGGCCCGGCCAGGAGCGCCTGCAGCTTCGCGGCCTCGTCCGAGGCCACCTTCACCGCGCCCGCACCGGACTCGCGCACGAAGTCCGCGACCGTCGTGTCGGCGAGCAGCCGTCCGCGGCCGATGATGACGAGGTGGTCGGCGATCTGCGCGGTCTCGCTCATCAGGTGCGATGACAGGAGCACCGCCCGGCCCTCCGCGGCCAGGTCGGCAAGGAGGTTCCTGATCCACAGCACCCCTTCGGGGTCGAGGCCGTTCACCGGCTCGTCGAGCATGACGACCTCCGGGTCGCCGAGCAGCGCAGCGGCGATGCCGAGGCGCTGGCCCATGCCGAGCGAGAACGCGCCGACCCGCTTGTGGGCGACGCTGCCGAGCCCGGCGAGCTCGATGACCTCGTCGACGCGCTTGCGGGCGATGCCGTGGGTCTGCGCGAGCGCCGTCAGGTGCCCGACCGCGGAGCGGCCGGGGTGGACGGACTTGGCCTCCAGGAGCGCGCCGATCTCGTGGAGCGGGGCGCCGTGCCCGGCGTAGGCGCGGCCGTTGACGGTGACCGTCCCGGCGGTGGGGGCGTCCAGGCCCAGGACCATCCGCATGGTCGTGGACTTCCCGGCCCCGTTGGGGCCCAGGAACCCGGTGACCTCGCCGGGCTTCACGGTGAAGCTCAGGCGGTCGACCACGGTCTTGTCCCCGTAGCGTTTGGTCAGTTCGCGTGCCTCGATCATCGCGGTTCCCTCGTTCCCTGTAGCGCCGCGTTCTGCTCGCGGCCTCATGGGAACGACGCTACGGACGGGAACCTCTCACCGCGTGGGCCTGAACGCGGGTCTTTCGCGGGCCCGGGTCGTACCTGGGTCGTACCCGGGCCTACGCGCTCACGCTGAGGCGGGCCTGGGACGGATGGTGAGCGTCTGCTGCGCGTGCCCGAAATGCCCGGCCGTGTCGTGGAGGGCGCTGGACGTGGTGCCCAGGCCCGAGGGCCCGAAGACGACCGTGGTGTCGAGGCCGAGCCAGTGCCCGACGGGCTGGCGGAACAGGTGGATCGTGAGGTCCACGTTCGGGAACAGCCACGCCTGCGGGCTCTCGCGCACTGAAGCGCCGTTCGCGGTGTCGACCAGGCCGGAGAGCCTCGCGAGGCTGCTCGCGTCCTCGCCGGCGGCGACCGGGACCTTCGCCCTGATCCACGCCGTGACCCGCCCCGGCTCGGGCGTGCCGACCGGGCGGGCCTCGATCGACCGGATGTACCCGCCCGGCCAGACCTGTTCGAGGTCGACGGGCGCCGCGGTCTCCGGACCCGGCAGCGGCGCGTCCTCGCCGCCCGCGATCTTCTCCGTGTCGAGCACGACCGCCCGCCACACCCGCGCCCGCACGGCCGCGCGCCCGCCCGAGACCACCGTGGCCTCCAGGAGCTCGATGGTGCGGCCCGGCCGGACCACCGCCACCTCGACCTCGAACGGGTCCAGCGGCAGCACCCCGAGGATGTCGACGCTGATGCGGCTCACCGCCATCCCGTCGGGCCCGCGCCGGGCGCAGAACCGCTCGACCTCGTGGACGATGAGCCCGTTCATGGGGCTGATGTGCTGCTCGCGGACGTTCCAGGCGCCGCCCGTGTGGGGCGTGGGCTGAAACCGGGCGGAGTCGCCGCTCTGGTCGAGCCGGACGAAGTAGCCGTCGTGCTGTTCGGTCATGCAGTGAATCTAGGGGACGTGGAGTTCGAGCGCAGTGAGCGCCGCCTCGTCGCCGATCGCGCGGATCTCCGCGATGCGGTCGCCCTCGAAGCGGAGCGTGAAGACCATGAGGAGGTTGCCGCGCGGGACCACGGCCACCGCGACCTCGCCGTCCAGCAGGACCGCCCGCGCGAGCCGCGCCTGGCCCGAGAACGCCTCCGCGACCGCCTGCGCGCCGACCAGATGGGTGCCGCCGCTGAGCCGGAGCGCCCGCTCGTCGAGGCGCATCGTGACGCTCGGGTCGAGGAGCGTCAGGAGGGTGGCGAACTCGCCGTCCCTGGCGGCCTGGAGGAACGCCTCCACCGCCCGGTGCCGCCGCGCCAGGTCGCCGTCCACTTTCGACGTGCCGCGGACGCGCAGGCGGGCCCGGCTCGCGATGCGCTGCGTCGTCTCCGGGCTGCGCTCCACGATCGGCGCGATCTCCGCGAACGGCACCGCGAACAGGTCGTGGAGCACGAATGCGAGCCGCTCGACCGGCGACAGCGCGTCGAGGACCACGAGCATCGCCAACCCCACCGAGTCGGCGAGCACCGCCTCCTCCTCGGGGTCGACCCGCCGCGCCAGCCGTACCTGCGGCTCTTGGCCGTCGAAGGGGTCCTCGCGCCGCGACTGGCGCGAGCGCAGCAGGTCCAGGCACACCCGGCCCGTCACCGTCGTCAGCCAGCCCGCGAGGTTCTCCACCTCCGAGACGTCCGCGCGCGACGCCTTCAACCAGGCGTCCTGCACCGCGTCCTCGGCCTCGCTGAGCGAGCCGAGCATCCGGTACGCCACCGCCCGCAGATGGGGCCGGTGGGCCTCGAACTCGAATTCCGAGATTTTTTCTTCGCGCATCCGTCTGGTTCCTTCGCCGCCGTCCGTCAGAGCAGTAGAAGCAACCCCGACAGGAAGCAGATGGTAGCCATGGAAACTCCGATCACCCAAACCGCTCTGGTCACCGGCGCCAACAAGGGCCTCGGCCTGGAGACCGCCCGCCGCCTCGGCGCCGAAGGCTGGAAGGTCTTCCTCGGCGCCCGCGACGAGTCCCGCGGCCGCGCCGCCGCCGAGAAGCTCGCCGCCGACGGCATCGACGTGGTCTTCGTGCAGCTCGACGTCACCGACGACGCATCGGTCGCCGCCGCCGAACGGCTCGTCCGCGAGCACACCGACCACCTCGACGTCCTCGTCAACAACGCCGGAGCGCCCGGCGCGATCGTCCACCCGAGCGAAGCCACCGTCGCCGACATCACGCCCGCCTTCGAGGTCAACGTCTACGGCACGGTCCGCGTCACCCACGCGTTCCTGCCGCTCCTCCAGGCGGCCGAGCACCCGCGCGTGGTCAACGTCTCCAGCGGCGTCGGCGCCTTCTCCGTCGTCACCGACCCGAACCAGGCCGCCTCGAAACTCCACGAACTCGGCTACAGCACTTCGAAAGCCGCCGTGAACATGCTCACCGTCCGCTACGCCCAGGCGTTCCCGGACATCAAGTTCAACGTGGTCACCCCCGGCGAGGTCGCCACCGGCAGGTTCGCCGCCACCGACATGAACGGCCACCGCGGCGAACTCACCGTCACTGAAGGCACCGACCCCTTCATCCGCCTCGCCACGATCGGCGCCGACGGCCCCACCGGCACGTTCTCCGACCGCCTCGGCCACGTCGACTGGTGAGACGACCCGGACCGGCATGGAAGCGATTGCCCCCGATGCGGCAGACTACGGTCACCCGCGAACCGAGGAGGCCTCCATGCCGGTCCACCCCTACTTCACCGCCATCTTCAGCGGCGAGGGCGAGCCCTTCGCCGAAGCAGCATGGGACACCAGCGGAGTCGCCACCGAGGACACGGCGGTCGAAGGCCCGCACGGGCCCGTGCCGATCCGCACCTACCGGCCCGAAGGCGCCCTGAGCGGCGCAATCCTGTGGGCCCACGGCGGCGGGTTCTCGCACGGGGACCTCGACATGCCCGAAGGGCACGTCGTCGCCGTCGAACTCGCCCGCCGCGCCCAGGCGTTCGTCGTCTCCGTGGACTACCGGCTCGCCGACGGCGAGCAGACCCGCTACCCCGTGCCGATCGACGACGTCCACGCCGCCTGGACCTGGCTCGCCGGGCAGGCCGAGTTCGCGGACGCGCCGATCGGCATCGGCGGGGCCAGCGCGGGCGGCGCGCTGGCGATCTCGGCCGCCTTGCGCGCCAGGGACATCGGGCCGCGGCCGGCGGACGCGCTGCTGCTCGCCTACCCGTTCGCGCACTACCCGAACCCGTCGCTCGACTGGAGCCTGTACCCGGAGATGGCGACGATCCCGGCCCGGTTCGACACGGCGAGCGTCGAAGGCATGGTCCGCAACTACGTGGGCCGCATCAGCGACGTGCCCGCCGACGCCCTCCCGGGCGCGGCCCGGCTCGACGGGCTGCCCGCGACCCGCATCCTCGTCTCCGAGTACGACGACCTGCGCGCCTCCGGGGAGCTGCTGGAGCGCCAGCTCGCCGAGCTGGGCGTCCCGGTCGAGCTGTGGGTCGCACCGGGGATGACGCACGGGCACCTGAACCACCCGCCGCACCTGCCCGAGATCGACGAGTCGATCAGCTTCCTCGCCAAGGGCCTCAACGGCTGAAGCGGGTCCGCAGCACGTACGGCGACGGTGTCCGGCGAGCGTCCGTCTAGTCCGTGAACTTGGCGTAGGTGCCCGCCTTCGGGAACAGCGACCGCGCCCGGTCGAGGTCAGGGGCCACGAAGCGGCCCTCGGCCGCCACGAGGATCGTCTCGGGGTCGTCCTCGGGGCACACGCTCCCGGCCACGGTGATCTTGCGGCCCTCGATCCCGGTGACCCGGGCCTTGAGCAGCAGCGGCATCTCCACCGGCACCGGGCGCTGGTACCGCACGTCGAGGCCGATCGTCATGGCGGGCAGGCCCTTCGCCGCGCACGCCCAGCCCATCAGCTCGTCCAGGAGCATCGCGCTCAGGCCGCCGTGCGCGTACCCGGGCGGGCCCTCGTGGACGACACCCAGGACGCACCGCCCGACCATGCCGTCGCAGTCGGTCTCCTCGATGTCCATCGGCGGCGCGATCGGGCTGCCGTGGCCGGTCGCGGGGCTGAACATGCGCAGCCCGAACGGGAACACGTCGACGTCCGGGACCTCGGCGCGCTCCCTGCGCCGCCCCGTGAACCGCGCCTCGAGCCGCTTGACCTCCCCGGCCAGCTCCTCCAGGACCGCAGTGGGGGTCTCGGTGCGCGCCATGGTCTCCACGAGCGCGCGCATCTCGCGCCCGAGCTCGGCGACCGCCCTGCGGCGCAGTTCGAGGTCCTCGCTGGACATCCGCGCTCCTCCTGTATATGACGACCGTTATAATCGGAGGCCAGGCTACCACGAGACCGTGAACGGAGTCCGACCGTGACGCGCGCCGACCCGCCCTCCCGCGAGCGCATCGTCGCCGGGGCCGCCGACCTCATCGCCCGCCGCGGCCTCAGCGCCGCCAGCATCCGCGAGACCGCCCGGCACGCCAACGCGCCCCTCGGCTCCACGTACCACTACTTCCCTGAAGGCAAGGCCCAGTTGGCGACCGAGGCCGTCCAGTACGCCGCGGCCTCCGTCGAGCGGCACATGCGCGCGGCCATGGACGCCGGGCCCGCCGCGGGCCTCGCCGCCTACCTCAAGCGCTGGCGGGACATCGTGGTCGGCAGCGGGTTCCGCACCGGCTGCCCGGTGCTCGCCGTCGCCGTCGAGGAGCCCCCGGAGGACGAGTTCCCGCCCGCGCTGCGCGCCGCCGCCGCGGCCTTCGACCGCTGGGAGCGGCTGTTCGCCGAGTCCCTCGAAGCGCACGGCGCCGACCCCGAGGAGGCCCGCGACCTCGCCACGCTCGCCGTCGCCGCCGTCGAGGGGACCGTGGCGATGTGCCGCGCCAAGCAGACCGCCGAGCCGCTCGACCGGGTCGCGCGCCGCCTCGAAGCGCTCGTCGCGGCCGCCGTCGCGCACTGACGTCCGTCGCGGACGGTGACCGGTCCGTCCATATCGGTGCAACTCGCCGACCTGGGCGTTGACCGCTCACCAGGGTCAGTAGGGTCGGTTCCCACGACCCTTTGCCGCCGCCCGCGCGTGCGCGGTGGCGGCCGTCTGAAGGACGAAACCGGCAATGAGTAGACCTTCACCCCGAACGAGCATCCATGCGCACCGGATGCCCCCGATGACGAACTGGCGTCGCGTCTTCATCGTGGGCGGCACCGCGATCGGCCTGATCGCGGCCACCACGATCGGCGCCGCAGTCGCCATGACCGGAGGCGGCTCCGGCGGCGGCGACAGCGCCGACGGCGCCGAGCCCACCGCGGGCTCCCCAACGGCCGCAGCCGAAACGGTCGCCTCCCCGACCCCGTCGCCCTCGCCGACCGAGGCCGCGACCTCCGCCGCCTCCGAGGGCGACGGCATGTGCGACCGCGCCCCCGCGGCGGGCCCCGAGGTCACGGTGACCACAGTGGACGCGAATGTGATCGGCGCCGGGGGAGAAGGCGACACCGACCCGCTCCCCGCGGCCATCGCCGCCACCCCCGACGGCCGGTCCTGGCTCGCCTGGGACGGCACCGACGACCGCATCCACCTCGCCCGCCTCGACTGCGGCGACGCGATCGACGGCGATCCCCTCGACCTCGAAGGGATCGACCTCCAAGACGTCATCGCCGACGCCGACGGCGTCACCGTCCTCGTCACCCGCGAAGGGGACTGCGGCGACGGGCCCCTGTGCGGTGGCGAGTCCAGCCCCTGCCGCACGATGCACATGGTGCGCTTCGACAACGCGGGATCACAGGTGTGGGAGCGCCAGGTGACCAACCTCGGTGACGGGCGCTCCGGCTACGACGACGGCGCCCGCTTCGTGTGGTGGTACCAGCACCACGGCCGCCTCGCCTCCGACGGCGCCAACACCGCCGCGTACTTCGGCGTCGCCATCACCGTCGCCAACGGCGACTGCGTCGACATCCACGAAGGCGACCGCATGCAGGTCGTCGACTCCGGCGGCGGCCTCGCCGACCACCCCGACGCGTTCGCCGTGGGGTGCAGCCACTCCTGGACCGCGCGCATCGCCTGGAACGCCGACCGCGACGAGTTCGGCATGGTCTGCGCCACCGACAACCAGTGCCGCATCGCGATCCCCGCGTACACCACCGTCGCCCCCGGCGAATGCGACGGGAGCCTGTTCGGCGGCGACCTCGTCGCCGTCGGCGACGGCTACTGGACCGCCTGGAGCCAAGGGGGACGGGCCCGCCTGGAGCACTTCACCGACGGGCCCTCCGACGCCACCGTGGACACCGGCGCCGACACGAGCCACCCGCACCTCGTGGCGTACGGCGACGACCTGCTCCTGGCCTGGGAGACCGGGGACGGCATGACCGCGCAGGTCCGCGACGCCGGGTCCGGCTCGCCCATCGGGGACCCGTTCGACATCGACGTCCCGGACCACGACTACCAGGCGTTCAAGGCATATCCTGACGGCAGCGCCGCCTACCCGGCGGCCGACGACGGCGCGATCCGCATCGCCCGGGTGATGCCCCTCGGCTAGAAAGGCCCCTCATGGCACCGCTGCACCTCATCGCCCTGATCGCCGCGCTGCTCAGCGCGGGGCTCATGGCCGGGCTGTTCACCGGCTACTCGTACTCGGTGATGCCCGGCCTGAAGATCCTCGACGACCGCGCGTGGATCGCCGCACTCCAGCACATCAACCGGGTCATCATCAACGGCCGCTTCATGACCGCGTTCCTCGGCTCGGTCGTCTTCGCCCTCGCCGCCGTGATCCTCGGCTGCTTCCTCGACGACAAGTCGGCACTGCCGTGGACGATCGCCGGACTCGTGTGCAACCTCGTCATGTTCATCGGGACCATGGCGAAGAACGTCCCCCTCAACGACCGCCTCGAAGCCGCAGGCGACCCCGCCGCCATCGAGGACCCCGCCGCGCTCCGCGGCGACGTCGAGGAGCCGTGGATCAAGTGGAACCACGTGCGCGGCATCGCGTCCCTCCTCGGCCTCGCGGCCCTCGCGTGGGCGCTCTACACGACCGGGCTGAACGCCTAGAGCAGATCGGCGCGGTGGACCAGGGCCGCCGCGCCGATCAGCGGCGCGTCCCCGCCGAGCTCGGCGCGCACCACCTTCAGGTCCGCCGCGTAGGCGTTGACGGCGTGCTCGCGGACCGCCGCGGCCACCAGGTCCGGATAGTCGTCGGCCACGAACGAGAACCCGCCGCCGATCACCGCGACCTCCAGATCCAGCAGCGTCGCGGCGTTCACCAAGCCCAGCCCCACCGCCCGCGCCGACCGGCGCACCGCCGCGACCGCCACCTCGACGCCCGCGGCGTAGTCGCGCGCCAAGTCCTCACCGCTCGCCCCGTCCCAGCCCTCGCCCTGCGCCCACCGCACCGTGCTCGGCCCCGACGCGATCCCCTCCACCGTCGCGTCGTGCGCCGACGAGGCGATCCGGTCGACCACGACCTGCCCGAGATGGCCCGCGTTCCCGCCGCCGCCCGAGACGATCCGCCCGTCGCTGACCAGGCCCCCGCCCACGCCCGTCGACACCACCATGACCAGCGCGTTCCGGACCCCGCGCGCCGCGCCGAGCCACGACTCCGCGAGCGCGATGCACGTGCCGTCGAGCCGCAGCGACACCTCCTCCAGGCCGCTGACCTCCCGCACGAACCCGGTGATCCCGAAGCCCTGCATCGCCGGCAGGTTGATCGGCCCGATCGTGCCCGCGCCGAGGTCCACCGGCCCGGCCGAACCGATCCCGGCCCCCGACACCGACGCCCACTCCGGGGCCGCCGCGCAATGGCGCACCACCTGCGCGATCGCCCGCTCCCCGGCGGCCCGGTCGGCGGCCGCGGCCGCACCCGTGGCCGCCCGCGAGCGCGTCCCCTCGACCACGGTCCCGTCCGCGCGCACCAGCGCGGCCTCCACCTTGGTGCCGCCCAGGTCGAGCGCCATCGTCACGTTCATGCCGCGAGCCTACCGAGCGGTCACGCCTCACAGACGCGCGGTGATCGCCGCCGTCACCTCGTCGGTCGACGCGGTCCCGCCGACGTCGCGGGTGAGCACGCCCGCCGCCGACGCCGCCTCGATCGCCCGCTCGATCCGCGCCGCCTCCTCCGGCAGCCCCAGGTGCGCGAGCATCAGCGCGGCGCTCCCGATGGCGCCCACCGGATTCGCGGCCCCCCGGCCCGCGATGTCCGGGGCCGAGCCGTGGACCGGCTCGAACATCGACGGGAACCGCCCCTCGGGGTTCAGGTTCGCGCTGGCGGCCAGGCCCAGGCTCCCCGCCAGGGCCGAGCCGAGATCGGAGAGGATGTCCGCGTTCAGGTTCGAGGCCACCACCACCGACAGGTCCTCGGGGCGCAGCACGAACTTCGCGGCCATCGCGTCCACCAGGACGCTCTCGGTCTCCACGTCGGGGTAGTCGGCGGCCACGCGGCGGAACACGTCGTCCCACAGGACCATCCCGTACTGCTGCGCGTTGCTCTTGGTGACGCTGGAGACCTTCCGGCGGGACCTGGTGCGCGCCAGGTCGAACGCGAAGCGCATGATCCGCTCGCACCCGGCCTCGGTGAACAGCGCCGACTGGATCGCCACCTCGGCGCCCTCGCCGCGCGAGGCGAGGTTCCGGCCCCCGATCCCGGCGTACTCGCCCTCGGAGTTCTCCCGCACCACCACCCAGTCCAGCTCGGCGTCGTCGGCCTTGCGCAGGGGGCTCACCACGCCCGGCAGGAAGTGCACGGGCCGCACGTTCGCCCACTGGTCGAAGCCCTGGCAGATCCGCAGCCGCAGCCCCCACAGGCTCACGTGGTCGGGGACCGTCGGCCACCCCACCGCCCCGAAGTAGATCGCGTCGAAGCCCCTGAGGACCTCCAGGCCGTCCTCGGGCATCATCCGGCCGTGCTCGGCGTAGTAGTCCGAGCCCCACGGGAACTCCTCCCACTGTAGGGAGAACCGCCCCTCGGCCTGCAACTTGTCGAGCACGGCCCGGCCCGCGGCCACCACCTCCCGCCCGATGCCGTCGGCGGGGATGGCGGCGATGCGCAGCGGCCGGTCCATGGAAGCTCCTTCGTGCCTGGGACGGTTCGCATCGAGTCAACACCCGGTCACGCCCCTGAGTCCAAGACCGGTTCGCGATGGCGCCCATCGGGAAGCCCTATCGGTCGCGCCAGTCCTCGGCCATCGCCACGAACGCGCGGGCCGCCGGGCTCAGCCCCTCGGGGCGGCACACGAGCGACACGTGCAGGTGCCAGGCGGGCTCGATCCGCCGCACCGCGGCGCCGGTCCGCTCCGCGAGGGGCGTCCACGACGCGGGCATGACCGCGTGGCCGAACCCGGCCAGCACCAGCGGCAGGATCGAGGTCCGGTGCGCGATCTCCGCGGCCAGGCGCACGCCGTCGACGTCGGCGAGCAGGTCGTCCACGAAGCGGCGCATGATGCTCCCGCGCTGGGAGGCGATGAGCCGCAGGCCCCGGAAGTCCTCGCGGCCGACCGTCCCGCCCGGAGGCAGGTCGGCGCCGGGCGGGGAGATGAGGACCAGCGGCTGGCTCTCGATCGGCACCATCCGCAGCTCGGCGGTGCGCAGGTCCTCGGCCGACCCGAGCAGGCCGACCTCGCTCGCGCCGGTCCTGACGTGCGCCACGACCTCGTCGGCGGTGAACGCGCCCTCGACGTTCACGACGATGCCCGGGTACCGCTCCACGAAGCGGGTCATCATCGCGGTGAGCGGCTCGATCCCGGGGGAGGGCATCGACACCATGTCGAGGCGGCCGCGTTCGAGCTCGCGCACCGACAGCGCTGCGTCGCGGGCGGTCTCCAGGTCCCGCAGGACCTGCCGCGCGGGCTCGACCAGGCGCCGCCCCGCGTCCGAGAGGACCACGCCGCGCCCGACCCGGTGAAACAGCTCGACGCCCAGGCTCCGTTCGAGGTTCGCGATGGCCTGCGACAGGGACGGCTGCGCGATGTGGATCTGCTCCGCGGCCTTCCCGAACCCGCCGTGGTCGACCACGGCGAGGAAGTACCCGAGCTGGCGTGCGTC
This sequence comes from Glycomyces artemisiae, assembly GCF_003002955.1. Classification (GTDB taxonomy): domain Bacteria; phylum Actinomycetota; class Actinomycetes; order Mycobacteriales; family Micromonosporaceae; genus Glycomyces; species Glycomyces artemisiae. Next base: position 11,632 of record NZ_PVTJ01000003.1, on the reverse strand, counting down.
CAATGCGGCTCCGCGACTGGATCGTAGATCCTATAGGAAATAGGATATAGGGTTCCGGGCGCCCGACACCGGACGCCGTTCCCCGGAGTCTAGTGTCGAGCGCCCGATTTGCGCTAGTTCGTTCAGCTCCCGATGCCGGTGAACACGACCATCAGCGGCATGAGCGCGATGATGACGACCGCGCCGATGAGGTCGAACGTGACCCCGGAGCGGATCATCTTCGTCATCGGCACGCAGCCGGTGCCGTAGACGATCGCGTTCTGCGGCGTCGAGACCGGCAGCATGAACCCGAGCGAGGCCGCGAACGTCGCCGCCAAAGCGGGCACCAGCGGATCGACCCCGGCCGCGGCGGCGAGCGGGATGATGATCGGGACCACGACCGCCGCCGACGCCGTGTTCGACGTCGTCTCGGAGATGAGCACCGCGAGGATCACGGCGAACGCGGTGATCGCGAACGCGCTGGTGATGCCGAGAGCGTCGGAGGCGCCGTTGCCGATGGTCTCGGCCAGGCCGGTCGAGGAGAGCATGGCGCCGAAGATGATCCCGGTGCCGAACAGGAGGATCGTGCCCCAGTCGATCTGGGCGGCGTCCTTCCACGTCAGGGTCGCCTGCTGCTTCGACCAGTTGACGGGCAGCACGAACAGGAGCGCGGCGCCGATGACGGCGGCGACGCCCTCGTCGAGCCGGTCGCTGACCGTGGCGTACGCGCTGGAGTCGGTGCCCGAGACGAGGCCGACGACCGCGGGCACGAGCCACAGCGCCACGGTGACGCCGAAGGCGATCACGGTGTTCTTCTCGGCGCGGCTCATCGGGCCCTGCTCGGCGCGGCGCTCGCGGATGAACTCCTCGACGCCTTCGATGCGGCGGATCTCCGGCTTGTTGACCAGGAGCAGCACGGTCGCGAGGACCGCGAACATGATGAGGCAGATCGGGAGCGCGGCGAGCATCCACTGCCCGAAGGAGATCCGCTCGCCCGTGGCCTCCTCGATGAGGCCACGGCCGATGAGGTTCGGCGGCGAGCCGACGGGCGTCATGAGCCCGCCGACGCTGGCGCCGTAGGCGAGCATGAGCATGAGCGCGGTGCCCACGCGCAGGCGCATCGGGTCGAAGTCGGGCCGCACGGCGCCCTGGCTCTGCATGAGCTTGGCGATGACGGCGAGGATGCCCAGGGCCGTGGGCATCAGCATCGCGACGGTGGCGGTGTTGGAGATGAACGCCGACAGGACGCAGGTGATGGCGCCGAAGGCGATGATGGTGCGGAACGTGGACCGCCCGACCCCGGGCAGGCCCAGCACGAAGTACGCGACGCGCTGCGCCACACCGTGCTTGAGCATGGCTTGAGCCAGAATGAACGCGCCGATGAACGTGAAGATCGTGGTGGACCCGAAGGGCGCCAGCACGTCGTCGCCGGGGGCGACGCCGAGGACCACGATCGCGGCGACACCGATGAGGCCGCCGACGGGAATCGGGATGGGCTCGCAGATCCACAGGACGACGACGCCGAGGAGCACCGCGGCCAGGGTCTGCTGGTCGCCGGGCATGTCGAGCGGCAGGAATCCGAACACGAGGCTGACGAGGGGCGCGAGGAACCAGCCGACGAGGCGCCGGCCCTTCTCGAACTTCTCCTCGGCGCCCGAGCCGAGCTCGGAGAGGCTGCGGTAGGTGGACCCGCCCAGCAGGGCCTTGTCCACATCGGTGCGAGGGGATTCGGAGGGCGCTGCCGCTCCGTGCTCGGCTGTTGAAGCCATGCCTCCTCCTTGAGGGATTGACTGTGGCCACTGTCTCACCCGGGAGGGGATACGTCCAAGAGTCGTGTCCTTTGCGGCATATAGGCTTCGCCTATGGCTCAGGGTCCCACGGGGACTCCCGGTCAGGGCCGCAGCGGCGCGGCGGAGTCCCTGACGACGATGTGCGTGCCCAGCACGACCCTGTCATCGAGGTCCGGTCCCCTGTGGAGCGCGAGGCGCACGGCCTCGCGCCCCAGCTGCTCGTGGGGGACGTGGACCGTGGTCAGCGCCGGGGTGAGGTCGGAGGCCAGGGGGATGTCGTCGAAGCCGACCACCGAGACGTCTTCGGGGACGCGGACGCCCCGCCCGCGCAGGGCCTTGAGGACCCCGGCGGCGACCATGTCGGTGGCGGCGAAGACCGCGGTGGCGTCGCCGCGCTCGTCCCACAGCGCCTCCGTGGCCGCCGCGCCGCTCTCGCGCGTGAACGTGCCGGGCCGGATGAGCCCTTCGTCAACGGCCACACCGTGGTCGGCGTGCGCCCTCCGGTAGCCGCGGACGCGCTCGTCGGTGGTGGACAGGCCGGGCTCGCGCCCCACGTACGCGATCCTGCGGTGCCCGTTGGCGAGCAGGTACGCGGTCATCGCGTACGCCCCGCCCTCGTTGTCGTACTCCACCACCGTGGCGGGCACGTCGGGCCCGGGGGAGGGGCGGCCGCACAGGACCAGGCGCGACCCCGACTTGTCCAGGGCGCGCGCGAAGGACGCCATCCGCTCGGTGTACGTGTCGGTGTCCTGGGCGCCGCCGACGAGGATCACCGCCTCGGCGCGCTGCTCGCGCAGCAGCTCCACGACCGCCAGCTCCCGCTCCGGGTCGCCGTGCGTGGTGCACAGGAGGCACAGGCGCCCTTCGGAGGCGGCCTGCTGCTCCACGCCGCGGGCGATGAACGCGAAGAACGGGCCCGTCGCGTCGTCCAGGACCAGCGCGACGGTCTTCGTGGTCGCGCCCGCGAGCGCGCGGGCGTGCGCGTTGACGACGTAGTCGAGGTCGCGCATGGCGCGCAGCACTTTTGAGCGGGTCGGCGGGGCGACCGGGTAGTTCCCGGCGATGACCCGGGAGACGGTCATGGCCGACACGCCCGCGCGCTCGGCAACGTCGGCCAGCGTGGGGCGCTTGCCCGGCTCGCTCCGTCTGGGCACTGAAGGCCTCCGTCTCTACGCCTGGCGCCAGCGCAGGTCGCCGTCGACGAGGTGCGCGAGCGGGCGGCCCGCGGCCAGCCGCTCGGCCTCCTCCACGATGTACAGTCCCATGCGCGCCAGCTCGTTGCCCTGCGACCCGGCGACGTGCGGGGTCAGGAACACGTTGGGCAGCGAGAATAGCGGCGAGTCCGCGGGGAGCGGCTCGGGGTGCGTGACGTCGAGGACCGCGGAGATCCGGCCCGTCGCCAGCTCCGCGATGAGCGCGTCGGTGTCCACGAGCCGCCCGCGCGCGGTGTTGATGACGACCGCGCCGTCCTTCATGGCCGCGAACCGCTCGGCCCCCAGCAGTCCGGCGGTCTCGGCGAGGTCGGGCGCGTGCAGGCTCACGATGTCCGCCTCGGCCACGAGGAGGTCCAGGTCCACCAGCTCGGCGCCGAGGACTCCGGCGTCCTCCACGTACGGGTCGGCCAGGAGAATGCGGAAGTCGAAGGGCCGCAGCAGCTCCAGGACCCGCCGCCCGATCCGCGACGCGCCCACGATCCCCACGGTCCGGCCGAAGTTCCCGACCTCGGGGTGGATGTAGCCCAAGGCGAACGACCGGTCGGCGCGGAACGCCTCCCGCAGCGCGAAGACCCCCTTGCCCGCCAGGAGGATCGCCGCGAGCGTGTACTCCGCCACCGGCAGCGCGTTCGCGTCCGCCGCGGAGGAGACCGCCAGGCGCTCCCATCCGGCGTCGGCCACGAGCGGTTTCACCGACCCGGCGGCGTGGAGCACGGTGTGCAGCCGCGGCGCCCGCTCCAGCGCGGCGGCGTCGAGTCGCGGTGCGCCCCAGCCGGAGACGACGACCTCGGCGTCCGCGAGCGGCGCGAAGCCCTCGTACCGCTCGGCCACCAGCGCCGGGTCGATGTCGAGCACCGCGCGCAGCCGCCGCATGAGCGGCTCGGGGAACAGCCGCGGCAGGTGGACGGGGTCCATGGCGAACAGCGCGGGCAGGCGATCGGCCACCGGAGGGCTCCTTCAATAGTGAAGAACAGTTATCGGTTTCTACCATAGAAGTCGAACGCCGACTTGTCGAGCCTCGCTCCCGAGCCTCCGCTCGGCCGCGATGCTCTGTGTCTGACCTGCTAATTCTCCGGCTGGGGCAACCTGACCGACCGATTCCGGTAACGATTCGGCAACGTCGGCTTGTGTTCGCGAGCGCTTGCTCCTAGCATCGCAGATAGCGGTATCTATGCGATGCCCGACAGCCTCTCACCGCTTGAAGGAGAAGACATGCGAAACGCAAGGGCGCGTTCGTCGGCCAAGCCGGCGCGCGGACTCTCACGCCGTTCGCTCATGCAGTCCGCCGGGGGTCTCTCGATCGCGGCCGCCGTCCCCCTCGCGCTCGCCGGTTGCGGGACCGCGGGCGGCACGACCGGCGGCAAGACCGCGATCCGGTTCCTGTACGCCACGGGCGACGAGACCTGGAACTCCGTGGCGAAGGCCGTCGCCGACGCGTTCAACGCCAAGAGCGCCAGCGCGGTCGTCGAACTCGACCCGCTCCCCGCGGGCACCGACTACCCGACGGCCATGAAGACCATGGACGCCACCGGGAACTGGCCCGCGCTCGTCGACATGCGCGACACCCTCACCTACCTGGAGGCCGGGAAGCTCGCCCCCATCCCCGAGAGCGTCTCCAGCCTGCTCAACGACGAGGTCTACGCCCCCGCCGAGGACGGCGACGTGTACATCGTCCCCACCACCGCCCTCAACGGCGAGCTCGGCTTCAACATGGTCTACGACAAGGACTACTTCGAGGAGCACGGCCTCGCCGTCCCGACCACGTACGCCGAGTTCATCGCCCTCCTCGACGCGATCCAGGCCAACGGCGACGCGCCCCTGGCGACCGCCGCGGGCGAGATCTGGCCCTCCGACCAGCTGTGGAAGCCCCTCGCCGCCCCCACGTTCGCCCAGTACTCCGAGGCCGGGGGCTTCTGGAACGCCGTGCGCGCCGGGGACGCCTCGATCGAGGACCTGCGCGAGCCCCTCCAGCGGCTCAAGGACATCACCGACACGTACGTCCTCGAAGGCTGGCAGTCCACGCAGGACGCCCAGACCACGACGCTCCTGGTCAACCGCCAGGCCGTCATGTCCACCTCCTCGGCCGGGATCGGTCGCCTCAACGACGTCAACAAGGTCGACCCCGACTTCAACGCCGGAATCTTCTACGTGCCCGCCGACGACGGGAAGCTCAACGTCCTCAAGGACGACGTCAACGGCGACTCCGCCTCCGGGTTCGCGATCTCCTCGCAGGCGAAGGAGAACGGCGGCAAAGAATATGACGCGGCCGTGGAGTTCCTGGAGTTCTACTACTCGGTCGACGCCTGCAACCTCATGGAGGAGACCGGGATGATCGCCCCGAACGTCAAGGCCTCCGACGAGATCGCGCGCAACTCCACCATCCCCGGCGCGGGCGACTACTTCGCGCTGCTGGAGAACCCTAATCTCAACTTCTTCCAGAACCCGACCGCGTGGGCCGGGTTCAGCACCTTCCACACGTTCTTCCGGCAGGCGCGCATCGAGATGCAGGACGGCCAGACCACCATCGACGAGTGCATCGCCAAGTCCCAGGAGGAGTTCGACAACCAGGCGGAGCACGAGTGACCGCGCAGCTCGCCGAACGCCCGGCCGCCGTCTCCGGCGGCCGGGCGCCCGCCCGCGCCCGGCGCTTCACGCGCCACCGGGCCGTGATGCTCCTGTTCATCGCGCCCGCGCTGATCGTCTACGTGCTCATGGTGATCGCGCCGTCGGTCCAGTCGATCCAGCTCAGCCTCACCAACTGGGACGGCATCAACCCGGCCTACGACTACGTGGGCCTGGCGAACTACCGGGACATCCTCACCAGCGACCGGTTCTGGAACGCCACCAGGAACACCCTGATCCTCGGCCTCGGCTCCGCGGTGATCGTCAACGCGATCGCCCTCGGCGTCGCGCTCCTGCTCGACAAGCTCCACCACGCGCAGGGCTTCTTCCGCACCATCGTGTACCTCCCGGCGCTCGTCTCGGGCTTCATCGCCGCGACGATCTGGAAGTACATGCTCAACTTCAACTTCGGGGCCGTGAACACGATCCTGCGCGACCTCGGCTTCGACGACGCCGCCATGGACTGGCTGGGCGACAACGAGATCGTCGTCGGGGTCCTGCTGTTCATCATCTGCTTCACGCTCGGCGGCAACACCGCCCTCATCTACCTGGCGAACCTCCAGTCCGTGCCGCAGGACCTCGTGGAGGCCGCGAAGATCGACGGCGCCTCCCGCGGGCAGGTCTTCCGGTACGTCACCTGGCCGATGCTCGCCGGGGCCGTCACCGTCAACATGACCCTCATGATGATCGCCGGGTGGACGATCTTCGACCAGGTCATGGTCCTCACCGCGGGCGGACCCGGGTTCGTCTCCGAGACCATGGCGTTCTTCATCTACAAGGTCGGCTTCGGCGAGTACCGCGCCGGGTACGGCTCGGCCGCCGCCATCGTCCTGTTCATCGTCGTCATGGCGACCACGGTGCTCGCCAACCGGTACATGCGCAGCAGGGAGGTCCAGGCATGAGCGAGTCCAAGCGCCGCAAGGAGAAGCGGCGGCTCACCCCCGGAGAGGTCGTCGTCATGGCGGTCCTGTCGGTCCTCGTCCTCGCCGTGTCCTTCCCGGTCCTGTACGCGCTGCTCAACTCCTTCCGCAGCTACGCCGAGATCACCAAGGACCCCATGGGCCTGCCGACCGGCCTGAGCTTCGAGAACTACGCGCGGCTGTTCCAGACCACCGACTACGGCGAGGCGCTCGTCAACACGCTCGTCATCACCGTCGGCACCCTCGTGCTCCTCATCGCGATCGTCCCCATGGCCGCGTGGGGCATCGAGCGGATCGGCGGGCGCTCCTCGCGCTGGATCTACCTGCTGTTCATCGCCGGGCTCATGATCCCCTTCCAGGTCCGCATGATCCCGCTCGTCTCCTCCATGAACCAGATCGGCCTGTACTCGACGCTCACCAGCGTCATCCTCGTGCACCTCGGCGGCGCCGCCTCGTTCGGCATCCTCCTGTACTGCTCCTTCATCAAGGGCGTGCCGCGCGAGGTCGAAGAGGCCGCCGAAGTGGACGGCGCGGGGAGGCTCCGCACGTTCTGGTCCATCGTCTTCCCGATGCTCCTGCCCGTCACCTCGGCGTTCGTCATCATCCAGGCCCTGTCGCTGTGGAACGACTTCTTCATCCCCCTGGTGTTCCTCGACTCGTCCTCGGCGGGCACCATCAACGTCGCCCTCAGCCGCATGGTCGGGCTCCTCACCTCCCAGTGGGAGCTCATCTACACCGGCGCGATCCTCGCGATCGTCCCCTCGGTGATCCTCTTCGCGGCGTTCCAGCGGTACTTCATCAAGGGCATGTCCATCGGGGCGGTGAAGGGATGACCTCCTGGCTCGCCTACGACTCGCGGCTCTCGCGCACGCTCCTCGCCGTGTTCTGGTGGTTCGCGACCTCCGTGCAGCTCTTGGCGACGGCGATCCCGTTCGCGTTCGCCGGGCAGCTCGGCCTCACCCACCTCGGGCTGTGGGCCGGGGCCGCCGCCGCGCTCCCCGCCGGGCCCGGCCTGTACGCGGCCCTGAAGTGCATGCGCGACTTCGCCGCCCACGGCTACCCGGGCGCGCCCTTCCGCACGTTCTGGACCGCCTGGGCCCGGGGCTGGAACCGCCTGTGGCGCATCTGGACCGGCGCGGCCGTCCTCGGCCTCCTCCTCGCCTACAACGCCGTCCTCTACGGCTCCGGCGACGCCGCGTTCGCCGCGGTCTGCGCCGCCGCCGCGCTCATCCTCGCCGCGCTCATCGCCACCGCGAGCGCCTCCCTCGCCGGAGCCGAGGGCCCCGCGCTGGCGGTCCTCACCGCGGCCCTGCGCGCGGCGGCCCGCCGCCCCCAGGCCCCGGCCGCGTGGCTCGCGGTCGCGGCCCTCGCGTACGCCGCCGCGCTCATCCCGGTGATCGGCCCCAACCTCGCGCTCTTCACGCCCGCGGCCGCGGCCTGGGCGATCCTGATCGTCAACGCCGCCACCGGCTTCGACCGACAGGCGGCCTGAGCCGGGGCGCGCGGTCACATGAGGACACCTCCGGTAGGGTGGCGGTTCGGACAGCCGTAAGGTTTGTTCTGAGAAGACCGGATTGCTACACGGAGGTCGGTGACCATGGGCGGCTTTAACGTCTCCCCGGAGACCATTCGCCAAGCGGCTGACCAGCTCGACGCGGGCATCGAAGAAGTGCAGGCGCTCTACGACCAGTTCACCGCCTCCGTCGAGCAGTACGCCGACGCGTTCGGCGGCGACATCATCGGCACCGCGGGCGGTATCGGCCACCAGGTGCTCATGGACGCCGCCGACGGGTGCTTCACCACCAACATCGAGGACCTGACCACCATCTCGCAGGCCCTGCGGGACATGGCCGACGACCACGAGGTCTCCGACGACGAGATCGCCGCGGTCTTCTCCAAGCTCCAGGGCGACCTCCAGTCCGGCCCGGCCCAGTCCGCTTAGGAGCCCGCTCGCATGGGAATGCAACTGCCCTCGGAGCTGATCACGCTCCTCGGCGTCCTCGGATACGAATGGCCCGAGTCCGACGAGGAGTCGATGTTCAAGCTCGGCGGCGAGTGGACCGCCATGGCCGACCAGCTCGACGCCAAGATCGAGTCGCTCCAGGTCGCCGCCCGCACCGTCGTCGAGAACAACACCGGCGCCCACATCGACGCGTTCCAGACCGAGTGGGAGGGCGAGGAGTCCTCCGCATCCAACCTCGCCGACGCCGGGGACCCGGCGAACAAGGTCAACATCGCCCTGACCGTGATGGCCGGGATCGTGCTCGCCCTGAAGATCCAGATCATCGTGCAGCTCGCGATCCTCGCCGTCCAGATCGCCTGGGCCATCGCCACCGCGCCGGTCACCTTCGGCGCCTCCCTCGCGCAGATCCCCATCTTCAAGGAGATCGCCGGGATCATCATCGAGCAGCTGCTCGACATGGCCATCGGGAGGGTCCTCAATGGGTAGGAGCGTCGTCGGAGGCAGGAAGAACAGCGACCGCGACGGCGGCGCGGGCATCCTCACCAAGCTCCTCAACGACCCCAAGTCGTTCAAAGAAGCGCAGAAGAAGGTCCGCCAGGCCCAGGGCGGCGGCAAGAAGTCCAAGGGGCCCGAGACGTTCCCGAACCTGGACCCGCCCCTGAAGCGCGGCCCGAACCACATGACGCCGAGCGGCGACAAGGATCTCGACCGCCAGCGACTGCGCGAGGCGCTGCACGACAAGATCGACGAGGTGTCGGACGGGCGCGACCCGACGACGTTCTGGTCCGGCGCCCAGCGCCGCCCGTGCATGAGCGCGGTCTGGGACCGCGAGTCGGGCCGGGTCTATTACAACCACAACACCAAGGGGAAGGTCCTTGAGGACCCCGACGGGCTCCACCCGATCCTGAAGGACCGGTACGACGAGTACAAGAAGGGCGACGGCGGGACCTGGAAGCAGTACGAGCCCAACCAGAAGGACCACGGCGAGCCGGGCACGCACTCCGAGACCCGGGCCACCAACGAAGCCCTCCTGGACGCCGAGACGGACTACGCCAAAGGGGAGCGGCGCGACAAGCCGAAGCTCGACGACTTCATGGTCGACAATGCCAACCCCTCCAACAAGGACTTCATGCCGTGCTGCCCCCAGTGCACGCAGATGATCGACGGCGTCGACGGCGCCGACGCCGGCTGGGACAAGGACGAGCAGGGCAACAAGAAGCACCGCACCGGCAAGACGGGCCTCTAGAGTGATGACGACGCTAAGGTGGGACTGGTGAGACCGCATTACGACCCCGTCGGGGCGACCGTGCCGGAGCAGTCGCTCCGCCTCGACCTCGACCAGGTGTACTGGCACGGCTCCGAGCGGTTCACCGGATTCCTCGGCGAGACGGTCCCGAGCGGCAACTACGAGTTCCAGGGCTTCCGCGACGGCGTGCTCGAAGGCCCCAGCGGCGAGCTCTCTCCCGACGGAGACCTGGTCTTCGAGGAGTGGTACCAGCGCAACACCCTGCACGGCATCACCCGGCGGTTCAGGCCCGACGGCACCCTGGCGAACGCCACCGGGTACGAGTACGGGGTCGCGATCTGGACCGTCCGGTTCGACGTCGACGGGCGCACCGTCCTGTCCACCGATCGCACCGAGCTCACCCCGGGAGTCGTGAGGTCGCTGGAGATGATGCGCGCCGACGTCCCGCTGCCGCCGCTCCTCGGCCCCGAGTACGCCGCGGACCTGAACCGGCACTGACCCCGAGCCCCTCACGCGCCCGCTCCGGGCCGCTTCGAGGGGAACCCGTGGGCGCGGGCGCCGATGACGACCGCCGCGACCGGGGCCATGAGGACCAGGACGCCCCACGGGAACGAGCCGGGCCCGAGGAGGCCGAGCATGAGGCCGCCGACGGCCCCGCCCGCGGCCATCGAGGAGTTCCAGGTCGTCACCAGGAGCGCCTGGCCCCTGTCGCCGCCCGCGTCGTTGACGGCGGTCTGGAGGAGCGTCGGCACGCCGCCCCAGCCCAGCCCCCACAGGACGACCGCGGCGAACAGCGGCGCGGGCTGATCGGCCCAGGCCGTGAGCGCCGCCCCCGCGACGAGGAACAGCCCCGCGCTAGCGATCGTGAGGACCCGCAGGTGCCGGTCCACGAGCGTCCCGGTGACGACGATGCTCACCGCCGAGGCGACGCCGAAGACGAACAGCACGGTCTCGCGCCGCGCGTTCATGCCGTTGGCGTCCAGGAACGTCGCGATGTAGGTGTACAGGATGTTGTGCGCGAGGACGTAGGCCGCGACGGTGAACAGGACCGGGACGACCCCGGGGAGCCTGAGCGCGGCGAGGATCGGCTCGCGCTTCCCGGCCTTCCGGCCCGGGAACTCGGGGACGGAGGCGCGGATCCAGATCGCCAGGAGCGCGGAGACGGCGGCGACGAGCCCGAACGTGAGGCGCCAGCCGAGGAGGTCGCCCATGAAGGTGCCCAAGGGGATGCCGAGGGAGAGCGCGAGCGGCACGCCCGCCATGGTGAAGGCGATGGCGCGGCCCTGGAGGTGCGGCGGGGCGAGCCTGCGGGCGTAGGCGACGAGCTCGGCCCACACGACCGCGGCGGCGACGCCCGCGGCGAGGCGCAAGGCCATGGTGAGCGCGTACGAGTCGGAGACGGCGGTGACGAGGTTCGCGACGGCGAACGTCAGGGCCGCGGCCAGGAGCAGGCGGCGCCGGTGCCAGGCGGCGGTGGCGGCCATGACCGGGATCGCCGAGACGCCGGTGGCGATGGCGTAGACGGTGAGGGTCTGCCCGGCGGCGGCCTCGCTGACGCGGAGGTCCGCGGCCATCTCGGGGAGGACGCCGGCCGGGAGCGCTTCGGTGACGATCGCCATGAACGCGGCGGTGGCGAGGGCCAGGAGCGGCACGACCGGGAGGGTCTGCCGGACGGGCGGAGTGTCGACTCGGGTTGCGGTCATGACCGGAAGCCTCCAACCTTGACACCTATGTCAGGGTCAAGGCGGCGTGGCCGGGGTCATACGGGTGCGGGCCCCGACTTCCGCCGAGGCCCGCGTCCACTAGGTCGTGTTTACGAAGTCGGTTTCCAGTCGAGGATGATCGCGACTTGGATGGTGGCCTGGTATCGGACGGCGAGTTTGTCGAACCTTGTCGAG
>NZ_PVTJ01000002.1 GCF_003002955.1 Glycomyces artemisiae | reverse complement strand
GCCCTGATAGGCTCGACACAGAAGCCTCCTATTGAAATCCGTTGCAGCACAACAGATTCAACAGGAGGCTTCCTCAGTTCGTAAACACGACCTAGTCAGCGGGCGTCGGGGCGCTTCGGCGGCAGGTACCGGCCGAGGATCGCATCGACGTCCATGCGGTCGCCGAGCAGGCGGCGGGCCATCTCGGCGGACTTGAGCGCGTACTCGTCGCGGGCCTGGCGGATGAGGGCGACGAGGTTCGGGCCGAGGGACTGCCGGTACCGCATCGCGGCCTCGTTGACGGTGATCTCGTCGACCTTGCCGTTGGCGTCGAGCTTCACGTGCAGGAGCCCGTCGTCGGAGGCGACCTCGACGGCGTCGGCGCCGAACTCGGCGCTGACCTCCTCGTACCTGGCGAGCGTGGCCTCGGCCTCGCTGCGCATCCGCTCGAACTGCTCCATGATCTGCTCGGGGGTGAGGCGCTGCCCGTCGCTCATCGGTCCTTCTCCTGCCGCTCGGCGCTGAACATGCCGGCGAGGGTCTGCCGGATCGCCTCGGACAGCTCGCGGTCGGCCTCGTCGGCGGCGGCCTTGACGAGGGCGGTGACGGTCTCGCCGAGTTCGACGCCGCTGAGGTCGAAGGCGCTCATGCTCAGGTCGATCCGCCTGATGTCGCCTCCGGGTCCGGCGGTGACCCGGACGGTGCCGTCCTCGGACTCGACCTCGGCGGTGACCTCGGCGGCGAGCCGCTGCGCCTCGGCCAGCCTGCTGTGTATGTCGCCGTGCACGACGGCTCTCCTTCCTGTGGCGGGTGCGCGGGCGGCGGTCAGCTCCAGTATTCGAGCCGGCGCGCCGGGTCGCCCATCCATTCGGGGCGGAACTCCTCCGCGTCGAGGACCAGCCGCGGTTCGTCGCTGACGATGCCGCGGTCGTCGCCGCGGCGGGTGTACAGGTGGGCGTCGGCGCGGATCGCGGTGGCCTCGCCTTCGCGCACGTCGAATTCGACGCTGGAGCGCGCCGTCTCGACCTCGACTTCCACGGTGTGCTTCCCGGGCGGCAGCGGGTACCACCAGTTGCCCCAGGTCGCGGGGAGTTCGAGGCCGTCGATGCGGACGGCGGGGGGTGCGGCGCGCCGCGACGCGAGTTCGGCGTCGCGGGGCACGACGCCGTCGCCGCCCTTCCAGAGGTGGCGGTGCCCTCGCGCGCGCAGCAGGAGCGCTCCGCGGCCGGGGGCGAACTCCGGCAGGGCCTCGGGGCGGTCGCCGACGAGCGCGGGCCGGTCGGCGGCGTCGGGGCCGCCCCACGGGTAGTGCACGGGCCGGGCGAGGCCGGGGCCCTCGTTCGCGAGGCGGAGCGCGGCGAGGCGCTCGCGTTCGCGCCGGCGCCACGGTGCGAACGGGAGCAGGGCGAGTGCGAGGACCGCGACGGCGCCGAGGGCGATCCGGCTGCCGGTCTCGTCGAGGCTGAACGCGTTCACCAGCGCCAGCGGCACGCCGCAGACGAGGAGGACGATGACCGCCCACTCGTAGAGGTAGACCTTCGAGCGGGGCGGGAGCGGGTCGACGGCCTTGGGGCCGAAGCGGACCGTGGCGCGGTCGACCTCTTCGCGCCAGACCAGTGCCGCGGTGGCGCCGGCGCTGACGTCGACGACGACGGGGCTCGCGGTCGCCCCGCTCTGGACGTCGACTTCGTGGGGCCCGGCCGGCAGGACCACGTAGACGGTGCCGTCGCCGACGGCCACCGGGGTCCCGTCGACGGCCGCGACCGGCATGGTCGCGGCCGAGTCGAGGACGAGTTCGAGCACGCCCGACCCGTCCGGCGGGACCGGACGGGCCGTGGCCGTCTCGTACGGCGAGGGCAGGACCGCGACCGCGGGATCGCGGTGGAGCAGCGGCTTCGAGCGCAGGGGCCGTCCCAGCGGGTCCGTGTAGTGGCCCGCGTTGTTCCCGTAGGACCGGGCGAGGTCCTTCGGGATGGCCTTGCGGTCGAGGTCGTGCAGCACTACTTGCCTCCGGCCGCCGTGATGTCCTTGGCGGCCTGGATGTCGGCGTCCTCGTAGGCCTGCTTCACCTCGTCGAACCGGGTGGCGTTGCCTTCGAGGGCGGGCGAGATGAGGGCGACGTCGCCGGCGAGTTCGGACCGCTGCTCGTTGTAGCCCTCGACCCAGCCCTGGCAGGCCAGGCCCCAGGTGAAGAAGTCGGTCTCGGTGTCGCTGTTGACGGCCTGCGACAGGGAGTCCGCGTTGGTCTGGAGCCGCCGCAGCTCCGCCGCCGCCACGCCGAACTCCTCGGGGTCGACGCTGGTGTACGTCGCCATGTCGCCCGAGGGGTTCGTGGAGGCGGGCGTGGGGTTGCCCTTGGCGGGGACGCCGGTGCCCTGGATGGCGCCGGCCCAGTTCGAGGCGATGCCGCCGGCCCATTCGAGCATCTCGGCGGAGGACTGCCGGAACGTCGAGTCGAGGACCTCGGTGCCGAGGTGCGCGAGCTGCTTGCCGGTGAACTGCGCGAGCGAGACGCGCAGGAACATCGTCGCGGTGTCGATAGCGCTCTTCTGGGTCGCCCACATCAGGAACGTCGCGATCGAGGACCCGGCGCTGACCCATGCGGTCGCGAGCGCGGTCAGGCCGTAGATGATGAGCTGCTCGATGAGCGCCGACAGGAGGGCCTTGACGAGTTCGTAGACCGCGGTCGACAGCATCTGGGCCATGCCGATGTGCGACTCGATCTGCGCGATCGCGGAGGCGATCCCGGCGATGGCCGCGGCCATGCCGTTGACCTTGTCCTTGGCGGCGTCGGTGGTCGGCGACTGGGAGGTGGCGAGCGAGGACTCCCACGCGGCGTCGACCTCGTCGCGCATGACGATGAGCGCCTCTTTGAACTGGCGCCAGCGGCCCTGGAGGTCGCCCATCGCCCCGGGGTCGCCGGAGAGCCAGGTGAGGAGCTTGTTCGCGGGTTCGACCAGGTTGAGGAGGAAGTCGAGGCCCACGTTCACGAGCATCCCGAGCGGGTTCGTGTACGCGCCCCACGCCTCCAGGCCGATGCTCGCGATGTCGGCGACGACCGTGGCGGCGGCGTTCGAGGCGGTGACCTCGTCGGACTCGATCGCGTCGTAGATCATCTTGCCGCTGTTGAGGACCTGCTTGACGCCGGGAATCGAGCTCCCGACCTTCTCCAACGTGCTGTCGCCAGGCGGCTCGTCATTGGTGATGTCCGAGTCTTCGGCCATGCTCTGGTACTCCCGAGAGGAGGTGCGGAAAGGTTCGAAGACCGAAGATATAAGAGATCCGCCACCGCGTCGACAGCCCCACGCCACTTGAAATACACCGAAAGGCGCCGGGGCCGCCCGGAGGCGGCCCCGGACCGCTAGGCGACGACGCGTTCGAAGGCGGCTCTGGTCTCTTGGAAGACCTCGGCGCCGGGGCGGGCCCAGAGGGCGTCGTTGAAGAGTTCCACTTCGATGGGGCCGGTGAAGCCGGCGGCGTCGACTTCGGCGAGGTAGCGCTTGAAGTCGATGCAGCCGTCGCCGAGCTGGCCGCGGCCGGTGAGGACGCCCGCGGGGAGCGGGGTGATCCAGTCGGCGAACTGGAACGAGGCGATGCGGCCTTCGCGTCCGGCGCGCGCGATTCCTTGCCACACTTGCGGGTCCCACCAGATGTGGTAGGTGTCGACGACGACGCCGACCGCTTCGGGGGCGAAGGGCGCGGCGAGGTCGAGGGCCTCGGCGAGCGTCGTCACGACGCAGCGGTCGCTGGCGAACATCGGGTGCAGCGGCTCGATCGCGAGCGTGACGCCGCGTTCGAGCGCGTAGGGCGCGAGCTGCGCGAGCGCTTCCTTCACGCCTTCGCGGGCCGAGTCGATGGTGCCGTTCTCCGGGATGCCGCCGGAGACGAGGACGAGCGTCGGGGCGCCGACGGCCGCGGCCTCGTCGATCGCCCTGCGGTTGTCCTCCAGCGCTGCGGCGGTCGGGTCGGTGAAGAACCCGGCGCGGCACAGGCTCGTGACCTCGACGCCCGCGTCCTGCACGAGCTTCGCCGTGGCCTCGACGCCCATCTCCTGCAACGGCTCCCGCCACAGGCCGATCCCGGCGCCGGCCCGCGCGCAGGCCTCGACGGCCTCGCGCTGGTCCCAGAACTTCGCGGTGGCGTGGTTGAAGGAGAACCGTGCCGCGGCGCTCACGCGAGGGTCCTCGGGGGCTGGCCCGCGGTCTTGAGCAGGGCGTTGAACCGGTCGATGGCGAGGGCCTCGTCGGGGAACAGCTTCACTTCGAGCGCGAGGTCCACGATCTGTCCGAAGTGCTCGATCGAACGCGCGGATTCGAGGCCGCCGACCATCTTGAAGTGGTCCTGGTACCCCGAGAGCCACGCGAGGAACACCACGCCGGTCTTGTAGTTGAACGTGGGGGCCTCGAAGACCTTGCGCGCCAGAGGCACCGTCGGGTCGAGGATCGCGTGGAACCCGGCCACGTCGCCCTCGTCGAGCCGCTTGACGGCCTGCGAGGCGAGCGGCGCGAGCGGGTCGAAGATCCCCAGGAGCGCGTCGGAGTGCCCGAACTCGTCCCCGGCGATGAGCCGCGGGTAGTTGAAGTCGTCGCCGGTGTAGCAGCGGACCCCCTCGGGGAGCCTGCGGCGCAGCGCGATCTCGGCGTCGGCGTCGAGGAGGCTCATCTTGATGCCGTCCACTTTGGCCGCGTTCTCGGTGATGATCTCGACGAACGTGTCGGCGGCGGCTTCGAGGTCCGTCGACCCCCAGTAGCCTTCGAGCGCCGGGTCGAACATCGGGCCGAGCCAGTGGAGGATCGCCTTGCCGCTCACCTCGCCGAGGAGCTCGGCGTAGAGGGCCTTGTACTCGTCCGGCCCCTTCGCCGAAGCCGCGAGGGCCCTGGAGCACATGAGGATCGTGCCCGCGCCCGCGTCCTCGACGACCCCGAGCTGCTCCAGGTACGTCGCCCGGATCTCGTCCAGCGTGGACGGCCGTGCGCCGAGCTGGTCGGTGCCGACGCCGCACGCCAGGAGGTCGTCGGGCCCGGCGGCCTCCGCAGAGCGCTTGATGAGCTGCTTGGTGGCCTCCCAGTCGAGGCCCATGCCGCGCTGGGCGGTGTCCATGGCGTCGGCGACGCCGAGGCCGAGGTCCCACAGGTGGCGGCGGAACCCGATGGTCGCGTCCCAGTCCACCGTCGCCGGGCGGCCGGGGCCGTTGTCGGCCAAGGGGTCCGCGACGACGTGCGCGGCGGAGTAGATGACGCGGGAGGTGAACTCGCGGGTCACAGGACCAGCTCCTCAAGGTCGATGCGGCGGCCCTCGCGGGCCGAGCGGTAGCCCGCCTCGGCGAGCTGCACGCCGCGGGCGGCGGCGAGGAAGTCATGGTGCCACGGCTCGTCGTCCACCACGTGGCGGAGGAACTCCTCCCACTGGAGTTTGAAGCCGTTGTCGAACACCTCGTTGTCGGGCACCTCGTGCCACTGCTGCCGGAACGGGATCGGCTGGTCGATGTCGGGGTTCCACACGGGCTTGGGGGTGTGCGCGCGGTGCTGCGCGCGGGCCTTGCGGAGCCCGGCGATCGCGGAGCCCTCGGTGCCGTCCACGTGGAACTCCACGAGCTCCTCGCGGTCGACGCGGGTGGCCCACGAGGAGTTCATCTGCACGACGGTGCCGTCGGCGAGCTCGAAGATCGCGTACGCGGCGTCGTCGGCGGTCGCCGCGTAGGCGTTGCCCTGCTCGTCGAAGCGCTCGGGGATGTGGGTCGTGACGTTCGCGATCACGGACTTGATCGGCGAGCCGAACGTGCCTTCGAGCAGGTAGGACCAGTGCGGGAACATGTCGAGGACCATGCCGCCGCCGTCTTCGGCGCGGTAGTTCCAGGAGGGGCGCTGGGCCTCCTGCCAGTCGCCTTCGAAGACCCAGTAGCCGAACTCGCCGCGCACGGACAGGACCCGCCCGAAGAAGCGGGAGTCGACCAGGCGCTTGAGCTTGCGCAGGCCGGGCAGGTAGAGCTTGTCGGCGACCGCGCCGTTCTTGACGCCGGCGTCGCGCGCGGTGCGGGCCAGCGCGAGCGCGTCCTCCAGGCTGGTGGCGATCGGCTTCTCGGTGTACACGTGCTTGCCGGCCTTGACGGCGGCGGTGACGGCCGCGAGGCGGTGCCGCGTCGTCAGCGCGTCGAAGTAGACGCCGATCGAGTCGTCGCTCAGCGCCTCGTCGAGGCTCGTCGTGTACTTGTCGAGGCCGTGGCGCTCGGCGACCGCCTTGAGCTTGTCCTCGCTGCGGCCGACCAGGGTGAGCTCGGGCCAGATGACGCCGCCGTCGGCGCGGGGGACGCCGCCCTGCTCGCGGATCGCCAGGAGCGACCGCACGAGGTGCTGCCGGTAGCCCATGCGTCCGGTCACCCCGTTGAGGGCGATGCCGACGGTGATTCTCTCTGCCATAGGGATCTGCTCCAGACGATTCAGGCAAGCGCTTTCATACAGTCTTGTGAAGCATACAGCAAACACGGTCGCATTTGAAAGCGGTCTCTACACAGATTTACACACGTGAATACGTTGCGTCCAGGTCCGGACACGGCGAAAGCCCCGGCCCGTCCGGACCGGGGCTTTCACATGCGTTCTAGAGGTACTGCTCGCTGATGTCGGTGACCTCTTCGGCGGGCGCCCAGATCTGGTACACGCCGTTGTCGTAGGGCTCCAGGCCCAGCGAGCGCGCCACGTCGGAGCGGCCGCCGGAGTACTCCAGGCGGTACCACTCGCCGGACGCGCCGAGCAGCAGGAACGGCTCCCCGCGCCAGGTGCAGACCGTGCGCACGTAGAAGAAGTCCTCCAGCTCGCCGATCGGCACGCCGCGGCGGTACCGGCCCTCGGCGACCTGCACGAACCCGTCGCCGCCGGTGGGCGAGTAGAGCCGCACGTGGGCCCCGTCGGGGCTGGAGTCGTACTCGGCGCCCTTCCAGCGGGCGATGTAGCCGTCGCGCATCAGGCGTCCTTCCAGTCGCTGGTCCGGTTGTCGAGCACGGACGCGGCCCGGTCCTCAGGAGTCGGCCGCACCAGGTCGTAGTGGCCGTCGGCGTCGCCCCAGGCGTCGCCGAGCGCGCTGTCGTAGCCGCCGGACGCGCCGCCGCCGTAGCCGAACGCCTCGCCCATCGGCCCGGCGGGCGGCGGGCCCGAGGACTCGGGGGCGGACGGCAGGGCCGGGACGGAGGACGCCTCGATCGCGGCGGGGCCGCCGAACGCGCCGTCCACGGGCGCCCATTCGCGGGTGTCCGAGTCGTACTGCGCGATCTCGGTGACCTCGCCGCGGGAGTCGATGCGGAGGATCTTCGCGCCGTGCGGGAGCCGCACCGAGTCGACCTTGTGCTCGGGGATGCGGTCCTCGGGGGACTCCGAGGGCGCGAACCCGTCGCCGCGGAACGGGCCGGGCTCGACGACGGTGCCGCCGCGGGACTGCGCGGTCGGGAAGTCGTTGCCGCCGATGGCCGCCGGGTACAGGTCGGTGCGGTAGCCGGTCCAGCGGAGCACGTGCACCGAGTCGTCGGTGGGGCTGAAGTCCTCGCTGGAGCGGATGAGCCCGAGCGCGAGGTACAGCTGCGCGGGCGTGCGCAGGTGGTCCACGGCCTCGGCCGGGTGCACGAACCCGCCGACGCGGTCGTAGCCGCGCTCCAGGTAGAACGGCACCTGGTGGTGCGGGATGGTCTTCTGCCACAGCACGGGCTGCACGCGGTGCGCGGGCGAGGCCGCGCGCGCGGCGGCGGCGTGGCGCTTCTCCATCTCGCGGGCGAAGACCAGGAGGTCCTTCGCCTCGGCCCACTTCAGGAGCGGTTCGATCTCGGGGCCGGACATGTTCGCCCCGACCTCGGTGCCGGGGTTGACGTACAGCGCGTAGTCCTGGCCCGGCCAGTGCTGGATGAGCCACCCGAACGGGACGGTGGTGTGCGGCGTGCCCTCGCCCGCGCGCTCGGCCATGCGGGCCTCGGTGGTGTACACCGTGATCCCGATGTTGCCGTCGACGATGTCGCTGGCCCACCGGAACGCCGGGTCGCCGACGCGCAGGTGCGCGGCCTCGGGGTCGGCGATCGGGAGGATCACGCTGGCGCACAGCAGGGTCTGGAGGAACCCGGCGGTGTCGCCGGAGGTGGCGGCCTCGGCCAGGAGCGGCTCGGCGGCCTCGCCGGAGAGCTCCACGGGCTGCGGCGCGGCCGCCGCCTGCGGGGCCGGCTCGGGCGCGGCGGGGCGGCGCCCGAAGGCGCTCGACATCGACGCGAACGACTCGGCGGTGCGCGGCGGCTCCTCCTCGTGCGATGCGGGCGTGCCGAACGCGTCGCCGGAGGAGTAGGTCTCGGGGTACGCGACGGGCGCGGGCTCGCGGGTCGGCAGCGCCTGCGACTCGGCCTGCTGGTCGCGCAGCCAGTCCGGCGCGTCGGGCCACTGGTCCTGCGGGGACGGCCGGTGCGGCTCGGCCGGGAAGGCTCCTTCGCGCGGCTGCGACCCGTAACCCTGCGGCTGCGAGAACTGCTGCGGCTGGGACCCGAAGCCCTGGGGCTGGGACGTGTAGTGCTGCGGCTGCGAGCCGAAGCCCTGGGGCTGGGACCCGAAGTCCTGCTGCGGCGTGTACGACTGGTCCTGCTGCGACTGGAACGGGGCTCTGAAGCCCTCGGGCTCGGCGTCCTCGCGCGGCGGCTGGCGCAGCGGCAGGCCCGCCGAGGTGGTCCCGGCGACCGTCGAGCCCGGCTGCCCGGTGCTGCCGTTCAGGTCCGAGGAGCGGCGCGGCGCGGGCGGCACGTCGGGGATCGGCGGCGGCGGGGGCATGAAGCTCTCGCGCTGCGGCGGGGGCGCCTGGGGGGACGCGATCGGGTTCGCGAACGGGTCGGCCTGGCCGTCCCCGAACGGGTCCCGGCGGGTCGCGCCCGCGAAGCGGTCCTCCCGGTACGGCTCCGGCGCGGGCGGCGCCGGGGGCTCGGGGTCGGCGGGGACGGTCGTCATGCCCTGGGCCACTTGGGAGACGAACCACGCGGGCAGGTAGCCCTCGATCGGGAGGCCCGGGTTGACCGCCAGCCACCACTCCTCGTCGGGCCACGCCTCGGCGAGCGACTGGAACGTCACCCTCCGCGACGATCCCGCGTTGTCGCGCAAGCAGACCTGGAGCGCCGATTCCGACGTGAACGCGAGGATATGGGTGCGGTCGTCCGTGGTCCATGTGGCCCACGTGTCGGCGCCCGTGCCGTTCACTCCCTCATAGGACAGTGGGAGCACAAGTTCGATCTGCGCCAGGATCCGGAAGTATCCGTCCTGGTCCTCGGCTCGCAGTGCTTCTCGGAGTCGGTGCTCGATCTCGTTACTGGGTTCCCACATCGATCCCACTCAGCCCTTCCCCCCTACCGGTCTTGGATGGGGCGGTGTCGAGCGAACGCGGCGTCCCCTCGCGATGGTCACCGTAACGCGAGGGCGTTGTCAAGCTTCGTTCAGTAGGCCAAAAATAACGAAATCATAAAGGCGAACGCGTGTCATTCCCACGCTGTGGGCCTGCCGCTGTGTAACGATCCCGCTCTGATGGGGAACCGCGCTGCTCGATACGTGATGGCCTGCGTCTGCTCGACGCTGTTGGCGCTCTTGCTGTCCGCACCCGTCGGGGGCGCCGCGCCGGTCCCCTGGCAGGTCGCCGCGGCCGGAGCGCCCGCGGCGTGGGCCACCGCGACCGGGACCGGGGTCGTCGTGGCCGTGATCGACTCCGGCGTCGACGCCGACCACCCCGACCTCGCCGGGGCGGTCCTCCCGGGCCGCAGCTACGTCGACGTCGACCCCGGCGCCGAACCGCGGCTCCTCGCGTTCGGCTCCGAGGAGTCCCCGGTCTACGAGCGGGCCTTCGGCCAGGCCGACCCGGTCGGCCACGGCACCGCCGTCGCGAGCCTCATCGCCGGGCGCGGCGCCGACGGCCACCCCGGGATGGCCCCGGGCGCGGCGATCCTCCCCGTGCGGGTCCTCGACGACGAGAACAAGTACCACGACTCGGCGATGGTCGGCGCGGCCGTGAAGTGGGCCGTCGACAACGGCGCGAACGTGATCAACCTGTCCCTCGGCGGCCACTACGAGTCCGCGCCGTTCGCCGAGGCCATCGCCTACGCCGAGCGCAACGACGTGGTCGTGGTGGCGTGCACCGGGAACCGCGGACAGGACGACACCGGAGAAGAAGAGGTGTGGTTCCCCGCGCGCATCGACGAGGTCCTCGCGGTCACCGGCACCGACGAGCGCGGCGAGCACTGGCGCACCGCGGTCACCGGCGCGGGCACCGACCTCGCGGCCCCCGGCGCGGACCTGAGCGCCGCCGACGCCTCCGGCGGGCACAAGACCGTCACCGGCACCTCGTTCGCGTCGGCGATCGTCGCGGGCGCCGCAGCGCTCGTGCGCTCGGCCCACCCGGACTGGTCCGCCGACCAGGTCCGGCGGGCGCTCACCTCGACCGCGACCCCCGGGAGCGCGGACCTCGGAGCCGGGATCGTGGACGCGGGCGCGGCCGTCGCCGCCGACGTCGCCCCGGAAGAGGAGTCGGAACCGCTGCCGACGATCTGGAGCGCCGCCGCGACCGCCGCGGGCGGCGGGCTCATCGGCGCGACCGCGCTGCTGCTGCGAGGCCGCAGGCGGCTCACGGTGCGCGCGCGTACCATGGCGGGGTGACCGCCGCCGACGCCAAAAAGGGCAAAGAAACCGAACTGGCCAAGAAGCGCCGGGCCCGCGTGATCGACCGCCTCCTCGCCGCGGCCCACCCCGACGCCCACTGCGAGCTCGACTACTCCAACCCCCTCGAACTCGCGGTCGCCACGATCCTCTCGGCGCAGTGCACCGACGTCCGCGTCAACCTCACCACCCCGGCGCTGTTCGCGCGCTACCGCGACGCCGCGGACTACGCCGACGCGAACCCCGAGGACGTCGAGGAGATCATCCGCCCGACGGGCTTCTACCGCAACAAGACCCGCTCGATCATCGGCCTCGGCAAAGCCCTCGTGGAGCACCACGGCGGCAAGCTCCCCGAAGGCATGGACGACCTCGTGAAGCTCCCCGGGATCGGCCGCAAGACCGCGAACGTCATCCGCGGCAACGCCTTCGGCGTCCCGGGCATCACGGTCGACACCCATATGATCCGGATTACGAACCGCCTGAAGCTCGTGGACGGCAAGGACCCGGTGAAACTGGAGTTCCAACTTCAGAAGCTCGTCGAGCCCCGCGAGTGGACCATGTTCTCCCACCGCATCATCTTCCACGGCCGCCGCGTCTGCATCGCCCGCAAGCCCGCGTGCGGGGCGTGCACGCTCGCCGCGCAGTGCCCCTCCTTCGGCGAGGGCCCCACGGACCCGGCCGAGGCCGCGAAGCTCCTCAAGGGCGACAACGTGGACGAGCTCATCAGGCTCGCGGGCATCGAACACGCGGTGG
Organism: Glycomyces artemisiae; assembly: GCF_003002955.1. Taxonomy (GTDB): domain Bacteria; phylum Actinomycetota; class Actinomycetes; order Mycobacteriales; family Micromonosporaceae; genus Glycomyces; species Glycomyces artemisiae. Next base: position 896,571 of record NZ_PVTJ01000002.1, on the reverse strand, counting down.
GCGCGTGAGAAGGCTCCTCGCGGCACTGCCGCTGCTGCTGCTCGCCGCCTGCACCCCGAACACCGCCGACGACGCCGAGACGCCGCGCAGCGCCGACGAGCCGACCTGGTCCGTCGCCTGCTCCTCCGGCACGACGCCCGTGGACGGGATCGGCGACCTCGAACTCGACTGCCTCGGCGACGGGACCGCGACCGCCGTGGGCACCGCGGACAAGCCGCTCGTAGTGGTCCTGTGGGCCAGCTGGTGCGTCCCGTGCCAGCAGGAGGCCCCCGAGATCGAGGCGTTCTTCCAAGCCAACGGCGACCAAGTGGACATCCTCGGCGTCGACACCGCGGACACCGACGACGCCGGACGCTGGTTCGCCGACGACTTCGGCATGACCTTCCCGTCCGTCGCCGACCCCGACGAAGCGGTGCGCATCGGCCTCGGCGTGCCCGCGCTCCCCGGTGTCGCGCTCGTGGACACCGACGGCACGGTCGCCGACCTCATCGTCCAGCCCGGCGTCACCGCCGAGAGCCTCGCCGAAGCCGCGAGCGCCGCGTTCGGCCTGGAGCTGGCGTGACCGCGGCCCCCGAGCCCGACTGGTGGCGCCCGCTGCTCAAAGCGGCCGCAGAGGCCCAGGGCCCCACCGCAGAGCGCGTCATCGAAGGCCACCTGCGGCCCTATAGCGAGGAGCACGCCCGGACCGCGTCGGTCCTGGTCCTCCTCGCCGACACCGACACCGGACCCTCGGTCCTCCTCCAGCAGCGCGCCGCCACCCTGCGCCACCATCCCGGCGAGGTCGCGTTCCCCGGCGGCGCGGCCGACCCCGGCGACGCCGACAGCGCCGCCACGGCCCTGCGCGAAGCCGCCGAAGAACTCGCCGTCGACCCGGCCACCGTGCTCGTCGGCGCGACCCTCCCGCCGCTGTGGATCCCCGTCTCCGGCTTCGCCGTCACACCCGTGCTCGCACTGTGGCGCCGGCCCCACACCGTCGCCCCGCAGGCGGCCTCGGAAGTGGCCGCCGCGCACCAGGTCCCGTTGCAGGTCCTCGCCGATCCGGACGCGCGCGGCACCGTCGGCTACCCCTCGGGGCGCAGCGGCCCGGGGTTCCAGGTCGCTGGCGTGCCGCTGATTTGGGGGTTCACCGCCGGGGTACTGTCGTGGCTACTGGACCTGGGCGGCTGGTCCCGCCCCTGGGACCGCAGCCGCACGATGGAACTCGAAGGGCGCTAGCGCTCAAGCGATTGCGGGGTGGCGATGAGTCCGAGCGGATCCGGCCTCCTGGTCGACGTGATCATCGTGCTCCTCGCCCTCCTGTTCGCGATCAACGGCTACCGGCAGGGCTTCATCCTCTCCGCGGCCACGTTCTTCGGCTTCCTCGGCGGCGCGCTCCTCGGCATCCAGATCGCCCCCTGGGCCGCCGACTTCTACCAGGAGCCCCTCGCGAAACTCGTCGTCGCGCTCGTCGTCGTCTTCGCGCTCGCCCTCGGCGGGCAGGCCCTCATGACCGCGATCGGCTACCGGCTCCGCCGGAAGCTGAAGTCCAACGGCTCCAGGCGCCTCGACCGCTCCCTCGGCCCGGTCATCTCCATCGCCGCGGTCCTCCTCGTCACGTGGATGGCCGCCGCGCCGCTCGCGAGCCTGCCGCTCCCGGCCATCGCGGGCGCCGTCCGCAACTCCTCGATCGTCGGCGGCATCGACGACAACATGCCCGAGGCGGTCCGCGGCGTCTACGACCGGCTCCGCGAGTCCCTGAACACCACCGGCATGCCGAACATCTTCTACGGCATCGACCCGACCCAGGTCCGCGACGTCCCCGCCCCCGACCCCGAGCTCGCCGCGTCCTCCGTCGTCCGCAACGCCGAGGACTCCGTCCTGAAGGTCCACGGCTCGGCCCCCTCCTGCGACCGCCAGATCGAGGGCTCCAGCTTCGTGTACGCGGACGGCCTCGTCGTCACCAACGCGCACGTCGTCGCCGGGACCGAGGACGTGCGCGTCGAGTCCGACGGCGACCTCCTCGACGCCGAGGTGATCGTCTTCGAGCCCGAGAAGGACCTCGCGATCCTCCACGTCCCCGACCTCGACGCCGACCCGCTCCCCGTCGACGAGGACACCGCCGCGTCCGGCGCCGACGCGATCGTCCTCGGCTACCCCGGCGGCGGCCCCTACACCGCGACCGCCGCCCGCGTCCGCGAAGCGCGCGTCGTCACCGGCCCCGACATCTACGACGACGGCACCGTCACCCGCGAGGTCTACCAGCTGTACGCCACGATCATCGGCGGCAACTCCGGCGGCCCGCTCCTCAACCCCGACGGCGAAGTCATCGGCGTCGTCTTCGCCGCCGCCGTCGACGACCCCGAGACCGGATACGCGCTCACCATGGACGAGTCCGCCTCCGTCCTCGACGCCGGGCGCACCGCGAGCGGGTCCGTGGGGACCGGTTCGTGCACGTGAGATGTGCGATCTTGGGGATTCTCTCCATTGCCTGATGTTGGGCTTGACGTCACAATGCGGGTAGGCTGTAGCGGTCGCCGTCGACGCTTTCCGCTCCCCGGAACGAAACCCCTGCTGAGACGGCGCGGCGAGTCTCACGCGGTGACGCTCGGAACGGACGGAGGGCATTCATTCGGATACGAATGTCGATTCCGGCGGCGACGGTGCGCATGTGGATTTACGGGGGTCTCGCTCCCGCAATGCGGACAAGAGGCATAGACTCAGTACTTGCACTAGCGGTGCGTTGAAGAAAGGTGCGAACGGACATGGAAGACGTATTGGCGAGGGCCGCCCTGTTCAAGGGGGTCGACCCCGAAGCTGTCGAGTCGCTCATCAAAGAGATGGAGTACGTCGACGTCAACAAGGGCCAGACCGTCTTCACCGAGAACGAGCCGGGCGACAGTCTGTACATCGTCATGTCCGGCAAGGTGAAGCTCGGGCGCCGCTCCGCCGACGGCCGCCAGAACCTGATCGCCGTGATGGGCCCGTCCGACATGGTCGGCGAGCTCGCGCTCTTCGACCCGGGACCCCGCACCGCCACCGCCACCGCTCTCACCGACACCCGCATGGCCCGCCTGTCCAAGACCGCCCTGCGGCCCTGGCTCGCGAACCGGCCCGAGATCGCCGAGCAGCTGCTCCGGGTGATAGCGCGCCGGCTGCGCCGCACGAACGACTCGATGGCGGACCTCATCTTCACCGACGTCCCCGGCCGCGTCGCCAAGGCCCTGCTGCACATGGCGAGCCGCTTCGGCACCCGCGACGGCGGCGTCCTGCGCGTCACCCACGACCTCACCCAGGAGGAGCTGGCCCAGCTCGTCGGCGCCTCCCGCGAGACCGTGAACAAGGCCCTCGCCGACTTCGCGGGCCGCGGCTGGCTGCGCCTGGACGGCAAGAGCGTCATCATCATGGACCCGGAGCGCCTCGCCCGCCGCGCGCGCGTGTAACACTCCCGGTCGAACTTCGAGGCCCCCGGCGATGCCGGGGGCCTTCGTCGTCCCCCAGGTAGGGGCCCGCCGAACACCCCCTGCGAGTCGATATCCGAGTCCGTCTGTTCGCTCGCAAGGCGGAAGGGCTCCCAGATACCGGGGTTGTATCTGGGAGCCCGACAACGAAGCGAGCGGGCAGACGGGCCGGATAGCGGCCGCTGGGGGTGTTCGGCGGGCCCCTAGGTGCGCCTCATCACCTCCCGTAGCGCCCTTGGCCGCATGGACGCCCGCAGGTCCAGCCGTTTAGACTTCCCGTAACCATCCCGGAGTCCGACAGAAGGAGCGTTGTGGCAGGGCAACTGAACGTCGAAGTCGTGGCAGTCGACTCGAAGGTGTGGTCCGGCACGGCCGAAGCCGTCTACGCCCGCACCACCGAAGGCGAGCTGGGCATTCTGCCCCACCACCAGCCGCTCCTCGGCGAACTCCGCGTCGACAGCACCGTCCGCGTGCAGCCGGTCGGCGGCGGCGAGCTCGCCTGGAAGATCGAAGGCGGCTTCCTGTCGGTCACCACCGACGGCGTGACCATCCTCGCAGAGACCGCCGAAGCGGTCGCCCCCGCTTCGGCCTAGACATGCTGAAGGCACTGCTGATCGTCGCCGCGCTGGCGGCGGCCGTCGCGGTGTTCCTCGTGCTGACCTACGTCCGCCGCTCGATCCTGTCCCGCTCCGGCTCGGTCGCCATGGCCGCCCGCCTGTCGCGGCACATGGAGGGCCGCGGCTGGGCCCCCGGCTTCGGCGTCTACGAGCGGGGCACGCTCCGCTGGTACCGGATGTTCTCCCTCGCGCTCGGGCCGCGCTACTCGCTCTCGCGCCAGGACCTCCAGATCGCCGACCGCCGCGTCCCGGCCGGTCCGGAGGCCCAGATCTTCCCCCCGGAGGTGGCGATCCTCCGCTGCAAGAACGCCGCCGGCGACGTCGAGCTCGCGATGACGACCTCCGCCGTCACCGGCTTCCTCTCCTGGCTCGAAGCCGCTCCCCCGGGAGCGGCTTTCTACTCTGACCGGGACTGAACCACCCGATGCCCGCCTCCTGCCGGAGGCGGGCATCGTCGTTCTACGCGGCCGGTTCGAGGGCCTGGGTGAAGAGGACTTCGCCGTCGAGGTCCTTGAGGGACACGGTGAGGACCTCGGTCTCGGCGTCGATGTGGACTTCGCCGAAGAACTGGTAGCCGACCGCCGGGGAGGTGTTGGCGGCGGGCGGGGCCTTGACGAAGACGGCTTCGGGGCCGAAGGTCGGGTCGAGCTGGTTGGGGCCGAAGGCGCCCGCGTTCAAGGGCCCGGAGACGAACTCCCAGAACGGGTCGAAGTCCTGGAACGCGGCGCGGTCGGGGCTGTAGTGGTGGGCCGCGGTGTAGTGGACGTCGGCGGTGAGCCACACCATGTTCGCGACCTCCTCGCGCTTGCAGTAGGACAGGAGGTCGGCGATCTCGGTCTCGCGGCCCATCGGGGCGCCGCCGGTGCCTTCGGCGATGCCCTCCCAGGCGCCCGCGCCGTCGCCGACGAGGAGGCCGATCGGGAGGTCCGCGGCGATGGCCTTCCATGTCGCGTTCGAGCGGCGCAGTTCGCGCTTGAGCCACGCGAGCTGGCGTTCGCCGAGGATCTGCCCGGTGGGCCCGTCGGCGTCCGGGTTGGCGCTCTTGTAGGTCCGCATGTCGAGGACGAACAGGTCGAGGAGCGGCCCGTACGAGATCTTCCGGTAGATGCGGCCCTCGGCGTCGAAGCCGCCGGGCGTGTACTCGGCGAACGCCCGGCGGGCCCGCGCGGCGAGGACGTCGACGTTCTTCTCGGTGTACTGCGGCAGGTCGAGGATCTCGCCGGGGTACCAGTTGTTGGTGACCTCGTGGTCGTCCCACTGGTTCACCATCGGCACCCGCGCGAGGTACGCCCGCAGGTTCTCGTCGAGCAGGTTGTACTTGAACTGCCCGCGGTACTCGTCGAGCGTCTCGGCGACCTTCGACTTCTCCTCCACGACCGTGTTGCGCCACGTGGTCCCGTCGGGGAGCGCGACGGTCTCCACGAGCGGCCCGTCGGAGTAGACGAAGTCGCCCGAGCACAGGAAGAAGTCCGGCTCCGAGTCGGCCATGGCCTGGAAGATCCGGTACCCGCCGAACTCGGGGTTGATCCCCCAGCCCTGCCCGGCGAGGTCCCCGGACCACTGGAACGTGATGTCGCGGCACTCGTCCGAAGCGGTCGTGAACGAGCCTTCGAGGGCGTCGGAGGCGCGCTCGCCCTCGGCGCGCACCCGGTAGTGGTAGGTCTGCCCGGGCCGCAGGCCGCTGAGCCGCAGCTTCCCGGTGAAGTCCGAGTCCGCGGTGAGCGCGGGACCGCGCAGTTCCCTGGCGTGCTTGAAGTCCGGGCGGGTCGCGAGTTCGACGCGCATCCGGGAGCCGCGGTCGGCGCGGGTCCACAGGACCGCGCCGCGCTCGGTGACGTCCCCGGACTGGACGCCGTGCGTGAGCAAAGGCCGGGACGCGGCGTACGAGATGCCGGGCGTGCCCAGGAGGACGGCGCCTCCGGCTCCGGCGGCGAGCAGTTTCCTACGGTCGATCGGCACGGGGGCCTCCAGTGTCAGCGGGGTGTCGGCGGTCGCCACTCACGCTCGCAGACCCCGGTGGCACCGGAGTGGCCCGAAGGTGAACAGAAGGCCCCGCTCTCAGGCGTCCTTGGGCAGCAGTCGGAACGCCCCGCCTTGGAGCGGGGTGACCGGGCGGAAGTCGCGTTCGTCCCGAGTGAGGAGGTCGACGGTGCCGTACCGGTAGGCGAGGACGACGAGGCTCGCATCGGTGAGGCCGAGGTCGAGTGCCGCGTACTTGGCGTCGATCTTGACCGCTGTGAGCAGATCGGTGTGGGACAGGGCCGGGACTTCGATCATGCGGCCCTGGAGCAGCCGCGCGAGGATCGCCCGGACCGCCTTGGCGCTCTCGATCTTCCGCACGAGGTAGTCGAACTCGGCGAGCACGAGCGGGCTCACGATGAGCGGCTGCGGCTGCGCCACCGCGATCGCGCGGATCGCGGCGTGGTCGGGGTCGGCATCGTTGACGAGGCTGATCAGGCAGTTCGTGTCGCAGACGATCAACGGTCGAAACCGTCCAGCCGCAGGAACTCCTCTTCGTCGTCGATCGCCGCGAGCTCCGGACTGTGGATCACCGGCAGCAGGTCCCACTGCGGGGCCTTCGACGCCAGCCCGGCGTCGATGAACTCGCGGATCAGCTCGGCCTCGGAGATCCCCCGTTCGGCGGCGCTGCGGCGCAGGCCGTCCTTCTCGTCGTCCGTCAGGTAGACCGTCGTCTTGAACATGCCCTCATTGTGCCATACGTATGGCACGGCGCGGCGCAAAAAAGGCCCCGCGCTCCGGACGGCCTGGGGCCGGGGTGTCTCCGGAGCGCGGGGCGGGGAAGCCCTAAGCGCCGAGGCGCGGGAAGGGCTTGGTGGAGAAGACCACTTCTACGGGCACCTCGAAGTACTCGGAGAGCTTCAGCGCCAGGTAGAGGCTGGGGCTGTACTCGCCGCGTTCGAGGTAGCCGACGGTCTGGTAGTGGACGCCGAGGGCCTCCGCGAGCTGGCGGCGCGAGACGCCCCGCTCGGCGCGCAGCATCGCGATCCGGTTGTAGACCTCGTCCCCGGCCACGGCTCGATCACCAGTCCCTCTGCATGTCGGCGCGGCGGGCCGCCACGGCCGAACCCGACTCGCGGCGCGACATCCGCCGCAGGAGCCTGGGCGCCAAGGCCATCGAGACCACCGCCCAGACCGCGAGCACGGCGAACATGGTAACGGTCCGCCATTCGCCGCCGATCTCCACGGCGGCCATGGAGTCCGGGAGCAGCGCGTGCCGCATCCCCAGGCCCATCCAGTACATCGGGAAGACCTGCCCGACGCCCTGGAGCCAGCCGGGGAGCGCGGTGATCGGGTAGAAGATCCCCGAGACCGCGACCAGGCCCATGACCGGGAGCATGACCAGGCCCATGTTGCGGGGGTTGTCGAGGATCGCGCCGAGGACGGCGCCGATCGGGAGGGTCGCGACGACGCCCATGACGAGGACCGCCAGGAACGTCATCCACCGGTCGGGGGTCGCGAACGAGAGGCCGTCGAACAGCGGCAGGCCCACGGCCAGGAGCGCGACCGCGCTGGCGCCGATGAACATCGCGGTGGACGCGAGGTGCCCGACGAGGTAGCCGGTCATGCCGCCGGGCATGGACTTGGCGCGCAGGAGCGTGCCGTTGGTGCGGTCCATGGCGAGCGCGCCGACCATGCCCATGATGCCGCCGAAGACGACGTTCATGCCGATGAGGCTCGGCATGTTCATGGAGCCCAGGGAGACCGGGGCCCCTTCGAAGTCGGCGTTCTGCATGAACAGGAGGACGACGATGGCGATGCCGGTGGGCATGATGAAGCCCATGAGGTCGCCGATGGACGTCAGCGAGACCTTGGTCTCGATGAGGGCCCGCTTCCAGCCGGTGCGGTACTCGTGGAGGGTGTTGGTGCTCATCGGGTCACTTCCTTGAAGGCGTCGACGGCCGTCGCGGCCTCCCCGGCCTCGAACTGGGCGACGAGTTCGAGGTAGGCGTCCTCCAGGCTCGCGCGGTGGATCTCCAGTTCGGTGACCTTGCCGTCGTCGGTGGCGAGGAGCTTGCGCACGAAGTCGGTGGCGTCCTCGGTGGCGTGGATCTGGAGCTTGCCGTCCTGGATCCACTTCACCTCGGCGGTGGTGGACGCGGCGCGGGCGAGCTGGTCGGGCGAGCCGTCGGCGATGATGCGGCCGCCCGCGAGGATGAGGATCCGCTCGGCGAGCTTCTCGGCCTCGTCGAGGTCGTGGGTGGTGAGCAGGATCGTGGTCCCGTCGAGGTCGGTGAGCCGGTGGATGAGCTCGTGGAACTCCCTGCGGGCGTGGGGGTCGAAGCCGGTGGTCGGCTCGTCGAGGAACAGCAGGGCCGGGCGGCCGATGATGCCCAGCGCGACGTCGAGGCGGCGGCGCTGCCCGCCGGAGAGGGTCCGCACGCGCTGCCCGGCCTGCTCGGCGAGGCCGACCATGTCGAGCAGTTCGTCCGCGCCCCAGGGGTTCGTGTACGGCTTGTAGTACTCGGCGAAGTGCGTGACGATGTCGCGCACCTTCCACTTGCCGTTGTCGCGCCACTCCTGGAGGACCACGCCGAGCTGCGCCCGCCACCGCTCGTCGCCGTGCGCGGGGTCGACGCCGAGGACGCTGACGTCTCCGGCGGAGCGGCCGCGGAAGCCTTCGAGGATCTCGATGGTGGTGGTCTTGCCGGCCCCGTTGGGCCCGAGGAGGGCGGTGACGCCTCCCGCTTCGATCTCCAGGTCGAGACCGGTGAGCACGTCCTTGTCGCCGTAGCGCATGCGCAGGTCGGACACCGCGATGGCGGGTCCGGCGTGCGTTCGGGGGTGTCCCATGGATCGCTCCGTTGTATGTTTCCGATCGTTGATAGCACTCATACTACAACTCGCGGGAGAGTTCCGCCAACCCGTATAACACCGAGGGCCGTCCACCAGCGTGAACGGCCCTCGCGAAGCGAAACGGCTACTCCTGCGACCCCCGCGGGGCCCACAGCACGTCGCCGCCGGGGTTCGCCTTGCGCGCCAGCACGAACAGCAGGTCCGAGAGCCGGTTCAGGTACGTCACGGGCACCGCGTGCGTGGTGTCGGGCTCGGCCTCCAGCAGCGCCCACACCGACCGCTCGGCCCGCCGCACCACCGTGCACGCCTGGTGCAGCAGCGCCGCGCCGGGCGTGCCGCCGCGCAGGATGAACGACCGGAGGTTCTCCAGATCGGCGTTGGCCTCGTCGATCCAGCCCTCCAAACGAGTCACATAGGACTCGTCGATGCGCAGCGGCGGGTACTTCGGGTCCGCCGCCACGGGAGTGGAGAGGTCCGCGCCGACGTCGAACATGTCGTTCTGGACCGCGAGCAGCATCTCCCGCTCGCGCTCGCCGATCTCCCCCGTGTGCAGCGCGAGGGCCGTGCCGATCACGGCGCCTGCCTCGTCCACGTCGCCGTACGCGGCGAGCCGGAGGTGGGTCTTGGGGACGCGGGAGAAGTCGGCGAGCCCGGTCGTGCCGTCGTCGCCCGTCTTCGTGTAGATCCTGGTGAGATTGACCGCCATACCCCCGACCATATAGCCTCCCCCCATGACACAAGTCGCGGTAATCGGTTCGGGACTCATGGGTTCCGGGATCGCTCAGGTCACAAGCCTCGGCGGTTCCGACGTCACGCTGATCGACACGGACGAGGGGGCGCTCGACCGGGCGCTGGCGGCGATCCGCTCGTCCCTCGACCGCTTCGTCGCCAAGGAGAAGACCACCCCGGAGGCCGCTGACGCGGCCCTCGCGCGGATCGCGGTCTCCACCGACCTCAAGGCCGCCGCGGGCGCGGACATCGCCGTCGAAGCGGTCTTCGAGCGCCTCCCGGTCAAGCAGGAGGTCTTCCGTCAGCTCTCGGCGATCGTCGCCCCGGAGACCGTGCTCGCCACGAACACCTCGGCGATCCCGATCACGGAGATCGCCGCCGCGGCCACGCACCCGGAGCGCGTGGTCGGCACCCACTTCTTCTCGCCGGTCCCGATGATGAAGCTCTGCGAGCTCGTGCGCGGCCTGCACACCAGCGACGAGGCCCTGGCGACCGCGCGTTCGTTCGCGGAGGCCGCGGGCAAGACCTGCGTGGTCGTGAACCGGGACGTCGCGGGCTTCGCCACGACCCGCCTGATCTGCGCGCTCGTGAACGAGGCGGCGCGGCTCGTGGAGGACGGCGTGATCTCCGCCGAGGACCTCGACACGGCCTGCAGGCTCGGCTTCGGCCACCCGATGGGCCCGCTGGCGACCGCCGACCTCACCGGCATCGACGTGATCACGCACGCCACGGAGAACATCTACGAGGACACCGCGGACCCGCAGTTCTTCCCGCCGGCGCTGCTGCGCCGCATGGTCGCGTCGGGCGCGATCGGCCGCAAGAGCGGCAAGGGGTTCTACGACTACGCGGAGTTATCCACAGGGTTGTGGATAAGTGCTGGATCAATGTGGCGCGGGCGGGTGCCAGCACCCGCTCGCCGCCGCTGGTCGCGGTGATCGCCAGCTCCACGGTGCCGTCCTCGGCCTTGCGGACCTTGCCCTCGACCTCGACGGCCGTCCCGGCCTCGGGCACGACGACGGGCTTGGCGAAGCGGGCGGTGAAGTCGGCGAGGCGGGCGTCGATCCCGTTCGCGGCGGTCCATTCGAGGATCGCGCGGGAGACCAGGCCCATCGTGTACATGCCGTGGGCGATGACGTCGGGGAGCCCGGCGGCCTTCGCGGCGGCCTCGTCCAGGTGGATCGGGTTGTGGTCCCCGGAGGCGTCGGCGTACGCCGCGAGGTTGTCGCGGCCGACAGGGTAGGAGGCGGTGAACACGGTCTCGCCGACCGCGAGGTCCGAGAGGTTCACTGCGGGTCTCCTGCGACGAACAGTGTGGTCCACACCTCGGCGGCGAGGCCCTGGGCGTCGTCGACGGCGGTGCGGAGCGAGAGCAGGTCGTTCCCGGCGACGGTCTTGATCGACTCGACGGTGACGGTGCACGTCACCGCGTCCCCGGCCTTGAGGTCCCGGTGGTACGCGAAACGCTGCTCGCGGTGGAGGACGCGGCCCCAGTCGAGCCCGAAGTCCGGGTCGTCGATGAGGCGGTCCGCCGCGGGCAGCGTCAGCGAGATCAAGTAGGTAGGGGGGACCGCACCGGTGTCGGGGAGGCCGACGGCCTCGGCGAAGCGGGTCACCGACTCGGCGGTGACCACCACCGGCTCGGTGGTCGGCAAGGACCGTCCCACATACGAAGCGTTGAGCATGTACCGGGGGCGGGGAAGACTAGCGGGTCTCTTTGTGGACCTGCGAGGTCTTGCAGCGCGGGCAGTACTTCTTGAGTTCGAGCCGGTCGGGGTCGTTCCGCCGGTTCTTCTTCGTGATGTAGTTGCGCTCCTTGCACTCCGTGCACGCCAAGGTGATCTTGGGGCGGACGTCGGTAGCCTTGGCCACGATGAGTGCCTTCCTCTAGCGGAACCCGCCGCTCGGCGGGCTCTCCCTGCAAAACAAAACGGCGACCAGCGTAACGCAGTGGTCGCCGATTGCCAAAGTAGCGATGGGCAGGATCGAACTGCCGACACAACGATTATGAGTCGTTTGCTCTACCACTGAGCTACACCGCCGTGTGCTCACTGCCGCCAGATGGCTCTGGGTGAGCAGTACAACACCAGTCCGCTTCCGCTTCGAGGTGTCTCCGAGCCCCCTTACGGAATCGAACCGTAGACCTTCTCCTTACCATGGAGACGCTCTGCCGACTGAGCTAAGGGGGCGTTCGCGGGGCTTCCCCCGCGGCCTTGACAAGAGTACATGACCGGGCCCGGACCGCCGAACCGGGGCCCGCCTTGCGGTGCGGGCCACAGGCCCGGTTCAGACCACCCGCAGCCGGGCCTGGCCGCGGTTCCAGCCGCGCCCGTCGAGCCAGGCCGCGAAGCGGTCCGGCGGCAGCGGCCGCGAGAAGTAGTACCCCTGCCCGGCCTCGCAGTGGAGCCCGCGGAGCTGCTCGACGGTCTGGTGCGTCTCGATGCCCTCGGCGACCACGTCGATCGCGAAGTGCCGGGCCAGGCCCAGCACGGCCTCGACGATCGCGCGGTCGTCGTCGTCGGTCGCCATGCCCTGCACGAACCGCAGGTCGATCTTGATCTCCTGCACGGGCAGCCGCCGCAGGTACGCGAGCGAGGAGTACCCGGCCCCGAAGTCGTCCACGGACAGGCGCACGCCCATCTCGTGGAGCCGCTCCAGCGCGGGCGTGAGCCGCGGCTCGCCGGACACCACGTCGTCCTCGGTGATCTCGAACGTGAGCCGGTCCCCGGGGACGCCGTGGCGCTCCAGGAGCGCGGCGACCCGGTCGGGGAACTCGTTGTCCGACAGCGTGCGCGGCGACAGGTTCACCGACATCGGCAGCGGCCCGTCCTCCCCGGCCCACTCGGCCGAGCGGCGCAGCGCCTCGTCCAGGACGGTGTCGGTGAGCCGCCCGAGCTGGCCCGTGGACGCCGCGATCGGGATGAACTCCTCGGGCGCGACGGCCCCGTACGTCGGGTGGGACCAGCGCACGAGCGCTTCGGCGCCGACGACGGCCCCGTCCGCGTCGAGCTCCCGGTCGAGCCGGACCTTCGGCTGGAAGTGGACTTCGAGGCGTCCCCGGTCGAGGGCCTTGCGCAGGTCCGCGGCGAGGCCGATGCGCCGCAGGGACTCCGATTCGAGCCCCGCGTGGTACAGCTGCACGCCGTCCGCGGAGTCCTTCGCCTGCCTGGTGGCGCCGTCGGCGCGCTTGAGGAGCTCGTCGGCGTCGGCCGCGAAGTCCGGGTGCGTGACCACGCCCACGGCCGCCGAGAGGCTCACGGCGACGCCGCCGACCTCGAACGGCCCCTGCACCTCCTCGCGGAGGCGCCGCGCGGTCTCCACGGCCGCGTCGGTGGACGCCAGGCGGGTCTGGAGGATGAACTCGTCGGAGTCGATGCGCCCGATGAACGACGCGGCGGGCGAGTGCTCCTTGAGCCGCCGCGCGAACTCCCGCAGCGCGGTGTCCCCGGCCTCGTGGCCGAGCGCGTCGTTGATCTCGTGCAGCGAGTCCATGTCGAACATGAACACGGCGACCACTTCGCCGGGCACGGTGATCGACAGGGCCTCCTGGAGCGCCGCCAGGGACCGGCGCCGGCTCGGCAGGCCCGTGAGCGGGTCGTGGTAGGCGTCGTAGCGGAGCTGGTCCAGCAGCCGCTCGTTCTGGACCGCGATGCCGACGCTCCCCGCGATCGTCTCCAGCAGTTGCAGGTCCACGGGCACGAAGTGCGAGATCTCCCCGCCGATCCGGTCGGCGACCGACAGGCACCCGTACACCTCGTCGCCCGAGCGCAGCGGCACGAGCATGGCCCCGCGCAGGCCCGCGGCCTCCAGTTCGGCGAGCTGCTCGGCGGTGCCGTGCTTGGGGCTGAGGAGGACGCCGGTCCCCGATTCCATGACCTGGCGCTGGAGCGAGTCGGGGATGGGGTCGAGGTCGGTGAGCCCGGCGTCGTCGACCGCGGAGGTGAGGCGGATCTGCGCGTACCGGCCGGAGGCGGGGACCCAGACGGTCGCGGACTCGGCGGAGAGGATGTCGCGCAGGCGTCCGAGCATGGCGTCGATGAGCCGCTTGGAGCTGACGGAGTCGACCACGAGCTGGGTGAAGTCGTTGAGCTCGCGCAGGACCTGCCGCTGCCGCCGCAGGGTCATGTAGCTGCGGGTGAGGTACACGAGCGCGAGGACGACGAGTCCGATGAGGATTCCGGACCAGAGGGTCGCGTCGAGGAGCACGAGGAAGATGACGCCGACGCACGCGGCGAGGACGGGCCCGACCATGGTGAGCAGGAACCCGCTCCAGGCCCTGACGACGGCGGCCCAGCCCGACAGGAAGTACAGCATCGCCGACATGAAGACGGTGGAGACCACGCCCATGAACAGGATCGCGGAGACCAGGACGAGCCAGGTCCGCGGGTCGGCGGCGGGGCCGAGTCCCATGTACTGCACGTAGAGCGCCGCGAACACGGTCCCGGCGGCGGTCAGGCCGGTGTTGAACGTGGGCTTGAGGAGGCCGATGTCCTCGCGGACGTAGCGGCGTCCGAAGAAGAGGGCCGCGGCGAGGAACTTGGTCGCGACGACCCAGAACGGCGGCAGGTAGAACAGCGCGATGACCATGGGGATGTCGGTGAGGTTGAACGAGATCCCCAGACCGCGCGCGTGGTGCTGGACGAGCAGGCCCTGGCACAGGAAGAACCCGGCGACGAACAGCAGGAGCTGCGCCACCGGGTAGGTGTCGGGCGGGCCGAACAGGAGGAGCCCGGACAGGCCCGTCGCCATCACGATGCCGGTCACGATCCTCGGCATGATCCGGAGCAGTGCGGTCCGGCGCTCCCCTGTCATCGGCGTCTCATCGGGGCCCGGGTCTAGCTGATCTCGCCCGAGCCGCGGGTGGAGGCCAGGCTGATCTCGCCCGAGCCGCCCCCGAGCGCGGAGACGTCGCTGATCTCGCCGGAGCCGGCGGTGCCCTCGTCGTCGCTGATCTCGCCGGAACCGCCGTCGGTGCCGCCGTCGTCGGCGACGGAGCTGATCTCGCCCGAGCCGCCGCCGTCTTCGTGGGCGCTGATCTCGCCGGAGCCGCCGCCGAGCGAGGCGGCGGAGAAACCGGCGACGATGCCGAGCGCGATGAGGCCCGCGGCGACGGCGGCGCCGAGCTTCTTCAAGATTCTGGCCGGTTTCACAGGGCCTCCCGTGAGTGGTGGGTACGTTCAGTCAAGGGGACCAGTTGAGCCCATGGTGCCACAGTCGGATCGCACTAGGGAAGGCTTGCGACCGTGATTCTCGCGCTCTTTCTGGTTCAGCCCTACGAGTGAGTAGGGTCCGTGACCATTGTCGCCGATGACCGCGCGGCGTTCGCCCACGGGTCGGTCGTTCGCCACAATGACACGGACCACGTCAGTAGGTTAGGCTTGCCTTACTCTCGAAGACGGCCACAACTCGACAAGGAATTCGCCCATGTCTGCTGACACCGCTGCCGCGACGTCGTTCTCGGCCCGGATCCGCGAGGCGTCGTGGTCTCGCCACCAGGGCCTCGACCCCTCCGCCGAAGCGACGCGCGAACCGGGCCTGTTCGACCGGCTCTTCGACGGAACGCTCAGTGTGGACGACTACACCCGCTGGCACGCGCAGCAGTTCTTCGTCTACGAGGCCATCGAGGCCGCGGGCGACCGCCTCGCCGACGACCCCGTCGCGAGGCCGTTCGTGTTCGCGGAACTCGCCCGGCGTCACTCGATCGAGGCGGACCTGCGGTTCCTCATGGGCCCCAAGTGGCGCTCGGGCGCCGAGCCCCTCCCCGCGACGCGCGCCTATGTGGACCGCATCACCGAGGCCGCGGCGGAGCCCGCCGGGTACGTGGCGCACGCCTACACCCGCTACCTCGGGGACCTCTCCGGCGGCCAGGCGTTCGGGAAGGCCGCGCGCCGCAACTACGGCTTCGACGGCGAGGGCGCCTCGTTCTACGACTTCACCGGGATCGGCAGCCCGAAGGCGTTCAAAGCGGAGTACCGCTCGCGCCTGGACGCGATCGACCTGGACGAGGACGCGAAGGCCCGCCTCGTCGACGAAGTGCTCCTCGCCTACGACCACAACGGCGCGGTGCTCTCCGAGCTCGGCGCGAACCTGGGCCGCAACCCCTTCGAGCCCAAGGTGGTCGCGGCGATCTGCCACCACATGAACCACGACCACGCCGCCGACACGCTCGTCATCTGCCGCGGCGCGGGCGGCCGGCCGGAGGCGCACGCGGCCCGCATGACCGGCTTCGACGGCGACGGCGCGGACTTCGCGGCGTCCGTCGGCGACGAGGAGGTGCCGCTCCGCGTCGACTGGGCCCGCCCGCTGACCGAGCGCGCGGAGGTCCGGCCCGAGATCGTGCGGCTCTTCACCGAGTCCAAGGAGCAGCTGGGCGGCTGACCTTTACCGGTCGGCGATGTCCTGATTGTCGCGACACGCCGGGCGGTGACGAATCTCCCCCGCCCGGCGCCGTCGGCGCTACCGTGTCCCGGTTGCCAAGCTCACGGACGGCCCCCCGGAGCCCGCACTCGACTGCGGCCCGCCGTCCCGTCCGATGAGTCAGTTCCGGACCCGGAGGAATCGTTGTCCGACACCGGACCGGTAGGCGCCCAAGCGATTCGGCGCCACGCCGCCCGGCCGCACCGCACGAGGGGCCAGCACCGCGCCTCGTGGGCCGCAGAACTCTCCCCGCTGCTGGCGGGGACCCAGCGCCGCTACACCGCCGTCGTCGGCTCGGCAGTGGCGGGCGCTTCCATCGTCGCGATGGCGACCGCCGCGGGGATGCCCTCGGGCGAGGACCCCGCGCCGTCGCGGGCCGTGAGCGACATCGCCGCGCTCGCCGCGGAGGCGAGCGTCCCGGAGGACGCGCTCCCCGCGAACGCGTCCGAAGGCGAGGCCGTCCCGGCCGGATCCGTTCCCGGCGAGACCGTCGCCGCGGCCGAGACCGGGCGGGTCTCGCCGGTGACCGCGCAGGACGCGCAGGTGAAGTGGCGGCCGATGCTCGACCACATCACGATCACGTCGCTGTTCGGCCAGCGCTGGGGCCGCAACCACAACGGCGTCGACTTCGACGCCGAGACCGGCGACCCGGTCTACGCGGCCTACCCGGGCACCGTGAAGCACGCGGGCTGGGAGACGGGGTTCGGGAACCTCGTCGTCATCGACCACGGCGGCGGCATCGAGACCTACTACGCGCACAACTCGAAGATCGTCGTCTCCGAGGGCCAGTGGGTCGACGGCGGCGAGCAGATCTCCGAGGCCGGGAACACCGGCCGCTCCTTCGGCTCCCACTGCCACTTCGAGGTCCACGTGGACGGGGAGCCGGTGGAGCCGCTGAACTACCTGTCGAGTGTGGGCCTGGACCTGCGCTAGAGCTTCGTCACCGGGGCCAGGCGCAGGATCACCCATTTCGGCTCGCCGTCGCCGAAGTCGATGCGCGCCTGGGCCCGCGGGCCCGAGCCTTTGAGTTCGACGACGCGGCCGAGGCCCCACTTGTCGTGCGTGACACGGTCACCCACGTCCAGAACGGGGACATCGCCGGAATTGCGCATGACGATCGGCTGCCCGAACGAGGGCGCCTTCGTCTTCACGACGCGCGGCGGCGGCGCGGACTCGGACCATTCGATGAGGTCCCCGGGGATCTCGGCGAGGAACCGGCTGGCCGCGTAGTACTGCGGCTGCCCGAAGACGTTCCGGGTCCCGGCCCGCGTCAGGTGCAGGTGCTTGCGCGCCCTGGTGAGGCCCACGTACGCGAGGCGCCGCTCCTCCTCCATGTCGCCGGGTTTGCTCATGGACCGCTCGTGCGGGAACAGGCCGTCGTCGAGCCCGGTGAGGAACACCGTGTCGAACTCCAGGCCCTTCGCGGTGTGGAGGGTCATGAGCGTGACGACCCCGCCCTCCTGCGACTCGGGGTCGGGGATCGAGTCGGCGTCGGAGACGAGCGCGACGTGCTCCAGGAACGACGGCACGTCCGCCGCCAGGTCCTGCTCGTCGTCGTCCGTCGTCCCCCGCATCACCGACTCGGTGAACTCGTGCGCCACGGCGACGAGCTCCTGGAGGTTCTCGATGCGCCCCTCGTCCTGCGGGTCCTTGGACTGCTCCAGCCCGTCGAGGTACCCGGTGTCGGCGATGAGCTTGTCGAGGACCTCTTCCGGCGGCGCGGTCTTCGCGAGTTCCGTTGCGGCGTCGATGATCTCGCAGAACCGCTTGATCCCGGGCCTGGCCCGCCCGGAGATCCCGGCGGACTCGTCGGCGCGGTGCAGCGCCTCGGGGAACGACACTTTCAGCCGTGCCGCGAGCGCCTCGACCTCCGCGACGGCCCGGTCGCCGACGCCGCGCTTGGGCGTGTTCACCACGCGCATCGCCGAGACCGTGTCGTCGGGGTTCGCCGTGAGCTTGAGGTACGCGAGCATGTCGCGGACCTCTTTGCGCTCGTAGAAGCGGACGCCGCCGACGACCTTGTACGGGATGCCGCGGCGCACGAACACTTCTTCGAACGCGCGGGACTGGGCGTTGGTGCGGTAGAAGATCGCGGTGTCGCCGAAGCTGGTGTCCCCGGCGTCGACGAGCTCGTCGATGCGCCCGGCGACCCATGCGGCCTCGTCGTGCTCGTTGTCCCCGGTGTGCCCGAGGATGCGGCCGCCGGGGCCCTCGTCGCTCCACAGGCGCTTCTCGCGGCCGCGCTCGGTGTTGTTGCGGATGACGCCGTTGGCGGCGTCGAGGATCGTCTGCGTGGACCGGTAGTTCTGCTCCAGCAGGATCGTCTTCGCGTCGGGGAAGTCCCGCTCGAACTCGATGATGTTGCGGATCGTGGCGCCGCGGAACGCGTAGATCGACTGGTCGGCGTCGCCGACCACGCACAGCTCGGCCCGGTCGTCGCCGGTGCCGACGAGTTCGCGCACGAGCGTGTACTGGGCGTGGTTGGTGTCCTGGTACTCGTCGACCATGACGTGGCGGAAGCGCATCCGGTAGGACTTCGCGACGTCGGGGAACGCCCGGAACAGGTGCACGGTGGACCCGATGATGTCGTCGAAGTCGACGGCCTGCGCGAGGCGCAGCCGCTCGTCGTACTGCGAGTAGACGTCGGCGACGAGCTTCGCGCGGGCGTCGTCGGCGCTGGACGCGGCCTGGTCGGGGCCGACGAGCTCGTTCTTGAGCCGGGAGATCTCGGCGGCGAGCCAGCGCGGCGAGTGCTTCTTGGAGTCGAGGCCGAGGTCCTTGACGATCTGGGTGAGCAGCCGCCGGGCGTCGTCGGTGTCGTAGATCGTGAAGGACTGCTTCCAGCCGAGCCGGTGGGCTTCGCGGCGGAGGATGCGCAGGCACGCGGAGTGGAACGTGAGGACCCACATGGCCCGCGAGCGCGGCCCGATGAGGCCGTCGACGCGTTCGCGCATCTCGGCGGCGGCCTTGTTCGTGAAGGTGATCGCGAGGATCTCGCCCGGGTGGACGCCCCGCTCCCCCAGGAGGTAGGCGATGCGGTGGGTGAGGACGCGGGTCTTGCCCGAGCCCGCGCCCGCCACGATGAGCAGCGGCGATCCGGCGTGCTCGACGGCTTGGCGTTGCGGTTCGTTGAGGCCGGTCAGGAGGTCGTTCATCGCTGCCAATTATGCCGCGCCGGGTACGACACTCGACCGGCGCGGCGTCACCCTTTAGAGCGGTCCGCGGCCGGCTCGCAGGACCAGCATCGCGATCTGGACGCCGTCCTCGCCGAGGGCCGTGCGGTACTTCTCCAGGATGGCGCGCTCGCGGTCGAGGACGAGGCGGGTGCCGCCGTTGGCCATGCGGATCTCGCCGATGCGCTTCGAGACGGCGGCGCGGCGCTGCCAGAGGCGGATGAGCTCGTCGTCGAGCCCGTTGATCTCCTTGCGGAGGCTGTCGAGCTCGTCGGTGGTGACTTCGGTCGTGGCGGCCATCAGGGCTTCTCCTTGCGAACGGATGCGGATCGATGTCCGGGCGGTGGCCCTAGGCGACGAAAAAAGCCCCGGGCGATCCGCCCGGGGCTGTAGGTCTGAGCTCAGCGCGACCTACGGCTCGGGTGGTCCGTGCCGTAGTAAAAGTAAAATCGCGCGCTCTGAGTCACGCCGCAAGTATGCCACACGCCCGCCGGTCGGACCAGCGGGCGTGTGGCGCATAACGCAGTGTTCGCCTGGTGTTCAGGCGTGGCGTCTAGGCGTCCGAGCCCCAGTCGGCGCGGGCGGCGCGGCGGCGCATGAGCACCATCGCGATGACGCCGGCGACCAGGACCGCGCCCCCGATGGAGGCGACGGTGGTCAGGCTGGAGCCGGTGACGGGGAGCTGCGGCTTGGGCGACTCGGAGGGGGTCTCCTCGACGACGATCTCGAATTCGAGCTCGGCGGCGTACTCGGAGGAGTGCTCCTCGGCGAGGATGAGGCGCTGGCCGACGACGTCGGCGCCCTCGGCGTCGACGGGCACGAAGGTGCGCCCGGCGGGGGTGGTCCAGATGATCGAGTCGGTGACGAGCTTGACGCTGGCGGAGACCGCCTCGTCGAACTCGACGTAGAACGTCTGGCCGTCGGCGAAGGAGGTGACCTCGTCGCCGTTCTCGTCGACGACGGTGGCGCCCTCGGGCTGGCTGAAGGTCAGCTCGTCGAAGTTGGTGGAGACGGTGAAGGGGCCGACCTTGGTGCCGTCGGTGACGGCCTCGGAGTCGTCGACCTCGAAGTAGGGCTCGAAGTCGGGCTCGTCGACCGGCTCGGCGATCTCCAGGAGGTAGTCGTGCACGGCCAGGACCGCGGTGTCGACGCCGGCTTCGCCCTCAGTGGGGTCGGAGGCGTTGATCTCGAAGCCGTCGGTGAGCTCCCAGATGGCGGCCTGGGTGCCGGCGTAGGCGACCTCGTCCTGCGAGAACGGGTCGATGGTCTCGCCGTCGACGCCGGCGGCGGCGAGGAGGTCGGCGGCGTTGTTGCCGTTGTAGCCCTCCAGGAGGACGCCGAGCACGAGCGGCAGGGCGTCGGGGTTGTCGAGCTCGATCGAGTCCCAGGGGCGCTCGGCGTGGATCAGGTCGCTTTCGAGGCCCACTTCGATCTGGATGCAGTAGACGGTGCGGGCTTCGCCGTCACCGAGGTCGATGCCCATGACGACGGCCTGCGGGTTCTGGTTGCCGTGCAGGCGGATGCCGTCGGACTCGAAGACGATCGAGCCGGACGCACCCGACGGGGTGGGTTCCTCGTCCTGCGCTTGGGCTGCGGCGACACCGCTGAGGCCGAGCATGACGCCCGCCGCAGCGGCGAACGTCCCTTTCAGGGCTTTGCTCATCATTGGTAGAAGTCCCTTTGCTTTTCCGAGGGATTGACGCGTTGAATCTTCCTTCCGACACGTTAGCGGCCTCCCGCCGGTTGCATCAGGGGGCTCGAATTCCGTGACCTGGGGATCGCTTGCGGGGCAACGAAAGCGGCGCGACCTCGGAGAGGTGCGCCACTATAACGATTCGGTATCGACTCACGCTGTGCGATCAGGACGGTGACGGGGGGCGACCACCGTGGCCGGTGGTGCGCACGCGAGTGGCCGGAACCGGGGCGGATCGCTTGCCCCGGTTCCGGCCGCACCATGCGCCGGGCTGAAGGAGAGCCGAGGAGCGCGCCCGGCCGGACCGGTCGGAGATGGTCCGGATCGCTCCTGCGGCAGCGGGTCCGGCCTGGGGGACCGCCCGCGTCAGTGCCGTCTTAGTACGCCGTCGTCTTGCGGCGCTTGGCGAGCACGGTGACCGTGAGGCCGCCGATGAGCAGCGCCAGGCCCGCCGCGAACGCGACGGTGAGGCTGGTGCCGGTCTTGGGGAGCTGCGCGCCGCCGGCCTCGGAGGGCCGGTCGGTGGGCGCGTCGAGCGCGAAGCGCCACTCGGCGGGGACCTCCCCTTCGCGCGGCTGCGCGAGGATGAGCTTCTGCGAGTCGCCGGAGATGACGCGGTTCGCGGCGCCGCCCGACAGGGACGCCTCGGTGGTCGCCAGGAACACCCGGCCCACCGGCAGGTCGTATGCGGCCGTGCCGGTCACGGTGATCTCGCTGCTGCCGTCGTCGAGGGCGATCCAGAACTCCTCGCCGTCGTCGAGGGACTCCACGATGTCGCCGTTCTCCTTCTCCAGGCGGCCGCCGTCGGCTTCGAGCTCGACGGGGCCGGCGTTGGACCGCACCGTGTACGGGCCGAAGCGCCCGTCGACGTACGCGGCGTCCTCCTCGCCTTCGAGGTCCACGATGTACTCGGAGGGGTCGGGCACGCGCCCGGGCTCCTCGGTGAGGTGCTCGTAGACCGCGAGGACCGCCTCGTCCTCGCCGTTGTTGCCGCCCTTGACCGGGTTGTCCTCCAACAGGTCCCAGTCGTCGGTGAAGTGCCAGACGGCGGCCTGCGTGCCCGCGTAGGCGACCTTCAGGACCTCCTCGTCGGTCCAGTCGGGGTTCACCTCACCGCCGGCGTCCTCGATGAGGTCCTCGGCGCCGACGTTCGGGTACCCGTTGAACAGGACCCACCGCACCGCTTCGAGGTTCGCGACGCCCGACTCCTCCCAGTACCCCTCCTGGTAGGGGGACTCGGTGTCGAGCGGGGTGCGGATGTCGATGCAGTAGACGGTGTAGGTCTCCTCGGCGCCGCGCGGCGTGAGCCCGAGGACGTTGGCCCACACGTCGTACCGGTCGCCGTCGAGGCGGCCGCGCAGCTCCAGGCCCGGCTCGGCGACGGGGTCGCCGGTGATCGGCGCAGGCTCCTCCTGCGCGAAGACGGGCCCGCCGGTGAGGACGGCGGCCATGACCGCGGCGGCGGCGAGCGGAGTGCGGATCGTGTTGCGTCTCATCGTGATTCGGTCCTCCTGGGAGTGGACGTGAGGTGAGCGGCCGCGGCGCCTGTCACTGAGGGAAACGAGGCCCCCGCTCCGGCGGGCGCGGCCACTCCACCGAACGATGTGGAGAATCCTCCGAAAGTACGAGGACGAATCGGGGCAAGGGCCGCTCACGGCACTTCCGCAACACGCAAGCAGGGGCCGGAGCACCCCGCGGCGCGCTCTATAGTCGGAGTCATGCCGATCTCGAAAGCCGCCGCTCGCGGCATCACCGACGAATTCGCCCGGCGGAGGGGCCCCAAGACCGGGCTGGTCGTGGGCGCGTCCTGGGGGAACCCGGTGCTGACGGCCGCGCTCGAAGCGCTCATGCCCGCCGACCGGCTCACCGTCGTCGCCGACCGGACCTCCATTGAGGACCTCAGCGCGTCGCTGGCCGCCGAGGGCTCCTGGACCGCCGGGAACGTCACCGCCGTCGCGGACCTCAGCGAAGCCGAGCCCGCCGAGGAGGTCATGCTCGCCGAGGCCGTCACCGTCGAGGCCGAGGCGTTCATCGACCGCATCGCCCTCCTGCGCGAGAAGGTCGCCCCCGGCGGGGTCCTGTCCTTCGCCGCCACCCTCACCGCGCCCGCGCGCGAGGAGATCGCCGAACTGGTCGCCGACTACGGCATCGGCACCGACCTGATCGTCAGATCCCTCCCGCCCGTCCGCATCCACAAGCTCCGCATCGGCTCCGCGTCCAAGCACGACGGCGAGCCCCGCGCCATCGCCCCCGCCGAGGACCTCGCCCCCGCCTGGCGCGCCTCCTCCGTCGCGATCACCCCGAGCACCCACCTCGACTCCAACGGCGTCATCGCCGCCGGGCTCCTCCTCGGCACCGCCTGGGCCGCCAAGAAGATCCGGCCCTCCTCGAAGGCCTGGCTCCTGCCCGCGCTCGCCGCCGCCCCCGTCGCCGCGTTCTTCCGCGACCCTGTGCGCGAGGCCGATCTCCGCGGCGAAGACGACGAGCCCGAAGCGGTGCTCGCCGCCTCCGACGGCCGCATCATGGCCGTCGAGACCGTCGTCGACGAGCGCTTCGGCGCCGCCACCGGCGCCGCCGGGGCCGAATGGCTCCGCATCGCCGCGTACCTGTCGATCACCGACGTGCACATCAACCGCTCCCCCGTCGCGGGCGAGGTCGTCGACGTGTTCACCGAGCGCGGCGGCTACGCGAAGGTCTCCGCCCCCGAAGCCGAGCACAACGCCGCCTGCTACACCGTCGTCGCGACCCGCCGCGGCCGCGTCGTCGTCGCCCAGCGCACCGGCGCGGTCCTGCGCCGCATCGTCAACCGCACCAAACCCGGCGCGTCCCTCGCCAAGGGCGAGCGCTACGGCCTCATCCGCTTCGGCTCCCGCACCGACGTGTACCTCCCCGCCGGAGCCGCCGAAGCGGCAGTCGTCCCCGGCGACCCGGTCAGAGCAGGGGAAACGGTCATCGCGCGCTGGCGCTAAGCCTGCGCCGCGAGATTCTTCAGGTCCACGACCTGGAGCGCGTCCTCGACGGCCGCCGACAGCGGCAGGTCGTCGAGGGCCTCGGCGTCCCACCAGCGCGACTCGCTCGTCGACCCGCCCGCGGCCTCCACGACCTGCGCGGCCGACGGGTCGGGCACGGTGGCCGAGTAGATCGCGCGCACGCCGTGCCAGTCCAGCGGGTACCCCTCGGGGCCGATCGCGCGGCGGTGCCGGAACGACGTGACGTTCAGCAGCCCGCCGACCAGGGCGTCCTGCCCGGTCTCCTCGTAGATCTCCCGCGCGACCGCGGCCTCCGGGGACTCCCCGAAGTCCACGCCGCCGCCGGGCAGGTGCCAGGTCCCGCCGCCGGGGTAGCCCTCGGCGATCCGGGCCAGGAGGATGCGGCCGTCGACGTCGGCGACGACCCCGTACGCGCCGAAGCGCTGGCCGCGGCGCCTGCGGCCCTTCTTGGCCTTCGCGGGCGGGACGGGCCGGGTCTCCTGCGGGGCCTTGTCGACGCGCCCGGCGAGCCGGTCGTCGGCGAGCCCGAGGGCCGCCGACACGAACGGCGAGTGGGCCTCCCCGGCGGCGCGGGCCGGGTCGATCCACTCAGCGGCCTCACCTGCGAAATCGCCGGCGGGCCCGCTCTTGACGTCGGCGGCGTAGATGATCGCGTTCGTGTGGACGCCGCGGCGGGCGACCGCGACGGCCTCCAGGGGCCGCCCCACGGTCACCTCGTAGCCGGTGTGCTCCCCCACGAGCCGCCCGGCGGCCCGCTTCGGGGGCTCGCCGTGGTCGATGACCCCGCCCGGCAGGTGCCACGGCCCCGCATCTCTCCCCGCGCGCTTCCGGCGCGTCAGCAGGACCAGGCCGTTCTCGTCACGTACCTCCCCGTACGCAGCTATCCGGAATTGCATCCCTCAACTGTACGGCGTGTTCACGTGGCGACTACTCCCATTCGATCGTGCCCGGGGGCTTCGAGGTGACATCGAGCACGACGCGGTTGACGTCGGCGACCTCGTTGGTGATCCGGGTGGAGATCTTCGCGAGCAGCTCGTAGGGCAGGCGCGACCAGTCCGCGGTCATCGCGTCCTCGGACGAGACCGGGCGCAGCACGACCGGGTGGCCGTAGGTGCGGCCGTCGCCCTGGACGCCCACGGACCTGACGTCGGCGAGGAGCACCACCGGGAACTGCCACACGGACCGGTCGAGCCCTGCGGCGGTCAGCTCGGCGCGGGCGATCGCGTCGGCGGCCTTGAGCAGGTCGAGGCGCTCCTTCGTGACCTCACCGACAATGCGGATGCCCAGGCCGGGGCCGGGGAACGGGTGGCGCCAGATCATCGCCTCGGGCAGGCCCAGCTCCAGGCCGATCGCCCGGACCTCGTCCTTGAAGAGGGTCCGCAGCGGCTCGACCAGCGCGAACTGGAGGTCGTCGGGGAGCCCGCCGACGTTGTGGTGGCTCTTGATGTTCGCGGTGCCGGTGCCGCCTCCGGACTCGACCACGTCCGGGTACAGGGTCCCCTGCACGAGGAAGTCGACGCCCTGCTCCTCGGCGAGCCCGCGCGCCGCGGCCTCGAAGGTGCGGATGAACTCGCGGCCGATGATCTTCCGCTTCTCCTCGGGGTCCGTGACGCCCTTCAGGGCGGTGAGGAACTGCTCCGAGGCGTCCACGGTGCGCACGTCGATGCCGGTGAGCTGCGCGTAGTCCTTCTCGACCTGCTCGGCCTCGCCCGCGCGCAGCAGCCCGTGGTCCACGAACACGCACGTGAGCTGGTCGCCGACGGCCCGGTGCACGAGCGCCGCCGCGACCGAGGAGTCCACGCCGCCCGACAGCGCGCACAGGACCCGCTTGTCGCCGACCTGCGCCTTGATGGCCGCGACCTGCTCGTCGATGATCGCCGAGTTCGTCCAGTTCGGCTTGATCCCGGCGATGTCGTGCAGGAAGTGCCGGATCACGGCCTGGCCGTGCGGGGTGTGCGCGACCTCCGGGTGGTACTGGACGCCCGCGAGCCGCGACTCCAGGTTCTCGAACGCCGCCACCGGGGCGCCGCCCGTGCGCGCGACGACCTCGAAGCCCGCGGGGGCCTCGGTCACCGAGTCGCCGTGGCTCATCCACACCGACTGGTGCTCGGGCAGCCCGTCGAGGAGCTTCGACGCGCACAGCACGTCGAGCTCGGTCCCGCCGTACTCCGACAGGCCGGTCTTCGCGACCGTCCCGCCCAGGGCCTTCGCCATCGCCTGGAACCCGTAGCAGATCCCCAGCACCGGCACCCCGGCCGCGAACAGCGCCGGGTCCACCTGCGGGGCGCCCTCGGCGTACACGCTCGAAGGCCCGCCCGACAGGATGATCGCCGCGGGCTCCTTCGCGAGCATCTCCTCCGCGGGCATCGAGGACGGGACGATCTCCGAGTAGACGTGGGCCTCCCGGACGCGGCGAGCGATGAGCTGCGCGTATTGGGCCCCGAAGTCGACCACCAGCACCGTTTGTCGCATGCCACCAGCGTAACCGGTAGCGGTCCTCACACCCGTAGGCGCGGCTACCCTTTTGACGTGCTCAACAACCCGGGCGTCGACGAGTCGGTCCGCCGGGTCGGCGACGACCTGAAGTCGTGGACCCCAGGCGAGGCCGCGCCGGTGCTCGCCGTGCGCGCGGCCTGCGGGATCGCCGTCGCGATGGCCGCCGTCGCGCTCCTCGGGCACCCGGGCTGGGGGCAGGCCGCGATCATGGGCGCATGGCTCGGCGGAGTCGCGCTGCTCACGCCCGGGACGCGGACCGGGCCCTCGCTGCCGCTGCTCGTCGGCTTCGCCGGTGCCCTCGGGGTCGTCCTCGGCGCGATCGACAACCCGGCGCTGCTGGTGGCCGCCGCCGCGGTGTACGCGTTCACGCTGACGTTCACCGGCTCGGTGACGCACGTCGCGGGCGTGACGTTCACCGTCTCCGGCATCATGTTCTTCCTCGCCGAGCACATCACCGTCGGGACGACGCCGCACGTCGCCGCGATCGCGGTCCTCGCCGGCGGGACGCTCCAGGCACTCATGGCGCTGCTGCCGCCGTACTTCCGGTGGGCCGAGGACCGGCGCACCCTCGCCGAGGCGTGGCTCGCGCTCGCCGCCGAAGCGGAGGCGCTCGCCTCGAACCCGGACGCGCCCTTCGACACCGAGGCCCTCCACGAGGCCGCGCGCGAACTCGACCGGCGCCGGGTCCTGCCCGCCGCGATCCTCGACGCGCGCCGCCAGATCTACGCCGTCTCGGCCGCGATCGGCCGCACCGCCTCCGCGCGGGCCCGCGCCGACGCGCAGGACCGCGACACCGTCGCGTTCTACTCCGAGGCGCTGGAGATGGCCGCGCGGCTCCTCACCCACTTCGCGGGCCGGATCACCGCGCGCCGCCCCGCCGAGCTCGACTGGGACGACCTCCTCGCGGGCCTCTCGCAGAACCCGATGGCGACCGCGACGGGCACGATGCCCACCGAGATCGGCGGGCTCCTGCGCACCCTCCACGAGACCGGCGGGTTCGCCGAGCGCATCACCTCCGGCGGCGACTCCGTGGTCGCCGATCCCGCGCTCGCGCATGCCACTTCGACCGTGCGCCAGGCGGCCGGGCAGCTGCGCGCCCGCCTCCACCGGCACGATCCGGTCGTCCACCACGCGCTGCGCCGCGCCGGGGTCATCGCGCTCGCGATGACCATCGGCCTGCTGTGGCCCACCGGCCACGGCTACTGGATCCCCTTGACCGCGTGGCTGGTCCTGCAAGCGGACTTCTCGGGGACGCTCACCCGCGGCGTGACCCGCGCGGCCGGGACGACCGGCGGCGTCGTCCTCGCCTCGCTTCTCGGGCTCCTGATCCCGCAGGGGCAGGTGTGGATCAGCCTGACGATCCTCGTGTGCGCGCTGCTCGCGTACCTGATGCGGCCGGTGTCGATGCTCGTGTTCACCGCGGCGGTCTCGGGGTTCACGGTGTTCCAGATCGACCTCACCGGCGAGAACCCGCTGTCGGCGGCCCTCGACCGGGGCGCCTGCACGCTCGTGGGCGCGGCGCTCGCGATCGGCTTCTACGTGCTGGTCCCGACGTGGCAGACCCGGCGCCTCGGCGACCTCCTCGGGGACCTCGTGGACGCCTACCGCGACTACGCGCGCCTGGTCCTGGACCGCCAGGCCCACCCGGACGACTACGACCGCAAGACGATGCACGCCGCGATCGACCAGGTGCGGGCCCGCCGGGCCGCGCTCACGCAGGCCGCGGACCAGGCGAAGGCGGAGCCGATCGGCGGCCCGGGACCCTTGTCAGGAGACGTGCTCGGCGCGGAGGCGGCTCTGTCGCGGGCCGCTCGGGCCCTGGTCGCGGTGAACGCGACCCTCGGCCGCGAGGAGGACGCGCCGGGCCTGGGCTGCGTCGACGAGTTCGCGGACGCGCTGGACGCGGCCTACATGCGGCTGGCGGCCCTCGCGCGGAACGCGGCGCCGCCGCGCGGCGTGGACCTGAGCGACGCCACCGAGCGGCTCGACAGAGCCCTTGGCGCCATTGAGGACCGCGGGACCCGCACGCGGCGCAACGTGCTCCGCTGGGAGTCGGACAACCTCGTGGACGCCCTCGACGACGCGGCGCACGTCATGACCGGCTGGGTCGACTAGAACAGGGCCGCGCGGGCTTGGGCTATCGCGCGCTCGGCGGCTTCCTGCCGCTGCGGCGCAAGGGGTTCGAGCTCGATGAGGTCGAGCCCGACGACCTGGAGCTGGTCGGGCAGGTGCAGGTCGTTGGGGAGGCGCGGAACGGGACGGCGGGGGCGGTCCTCCGCGTCGGCGGCGAGGTCGGCGATCTCCTGCACGAGGGCGTGCATCGCGTCGGCCCGCGGAGACCAGCGAGCGGGCGACCAGTGGCGCGTGCCTTCGACGACGCGCCCGATCGCCCGCTCGATGTCGGAGCTCAAAACCGTTACTCGCCTTGGAAGTAGGACAGCAGGCGCAGCAGGTTCCAGTACAGGAAGATGAGGCCCGCGGTGAGGCCGAAGGCCCCGGCCCACGCGTACTTCTTCGGGGCGCCGTTGTTCGCCGACCACTCGATCATGTCGAAGTCGAGGATGAAGGAGAACGCGGCCCAGAGGGTGATGCCGATGGCGATGATCCACTGGAGGGCGTTCGGGTCGCCGCCCGCGGGGGCGAACAGGCCGAGGTTGACCCCGAAGAGGCCCGCGACCAGGTTGACCATGAGCAGGCCGAAGATGCCGAAGCCCGCGCCGACCATGACCTTGGTGAACACCGGCGAGTTCTTGAGGATGCGGAACTTGTAGAGCGCGAGCATCCCGAAGAACACGAGGATGGTCGCGACGAGCGCGTTCACGACGATGCCCTCGAACCGGGCCTCGAACACGGCGGAGACGCCGCCGAGGACGAAGCCCTGGCCGATCGCGTACGCGAAGGCCACGAACGGGTTCGTGACCGGCTTGAACATCGAGAAGATGATGACGCCGAGGCTGATGACCGTGCCGACGATGGAGAGCATCGAGGCGGTGCCGAGGGAGGCGCTGTCGCCGGTCTGGATGCCCTCTGCGACGAGGCCGAAGGTGACGAGCGCGGCCACGAAGGTCGCGCCGACGAGGGCGACGGTGCGGACGATGACGTTGTCGATCGTCATGGTCTGGACCTGCGGGGCCTGCGTCATCTGCCCGTAAGGCCCGTAGGCGGCACCCATGTGCTGCTGCTCGCCGTACTGGGTCTTCACCATGTTCCGTAGGGATGAGTTCCTGCTCTGGATTGCCATGACCTGCGGTCCTCCGTCGAATGTTCAGGGTGGTACCAGACTATCCGGTACGGGCTGGGAATACGAGAAGCGGCGGGGGCATTCCGCCCCCGCCGCCTGTGAATGTGCTCAGGAACTACTTGACGACCGTGATGCGACCGAGCTCGGGGGCCTCCAGCGGCGCCGCGCTGGTGCCGAACTCGGTGATGTAGTCCTCGAACGCGTCGACGTCGAGCGCCCCGAAGAGGCGGTTCTCGCCCTCGGCGAACGCGGCGAAGGAGTCGCCGCCGTCGGCGAGGAAGGAGTTGACGGTGACGCGGTAGACCTGGTCGGCGACGATCGGCTCGCCGTTGAGCGACAGCGAGTCGGCGACGATCTGGTCAGTGCCGGTCTTGGTCTTGTCCCAGGTGTAGGTGAAGCCCTCGGAGACCTGGAGGACCAGGGTCGTGGAGCGGCCTTCACTCGGGAGCTGCTGTTGCAGGGCCTGGAGGATCTGCGCGCCCGTCAGGTCGAGGGTCACCACGTAGTTCGCGAAGGGCTGCACGGTGAACACCTCCGCGTAGGTCGCCTCGCCGGGCGTCCCCTGCGCGTACAGCAGGTCGGCTCTGACGCCGCCCGGGTTCATGAACGCGATCTCCGCGCCCCCGGTCTCCGCACTGGAGGTGTCCCACAGCTGCGCGTCGGCGATGAGGCTCCCGAGCGGGAACTCCTCCGCCCTCGTGGCGCCCCGCTTGATGTCCTCGGCGATGTAGCCGACGACGCGGCCCCCGGCCTCGGCCGCGAGGGGCCCGTAATGGTCGAGGATCGCGGTCTGGTCCTCGTCGGGGTCGACGTCGCGGGTGACGACCGTGTTGGAGCCGACGACGGTGGAGCGCACGATGTCCTTGGTGCGCTTGTCGTACGTGGCGTCGATCTCGGTGAAGACGCGGCCGTAGTTGGACGCGGAGGTGACCAGGCGCGGGTTGCCGTTCGGGTCGGGCACCGAGCAGACGTACTCCTGGTGGGTGTGGCCGGTGACGAGCACGTCGACGAGCGGGGTCATGGTCTCGGCGATGTCCACGATCGGGCCGGACATGCCGGTGGCGGTGCCGTCGGCGGACTCGCAGTCGTGGCCGGTGTCCTCGGCGACGGGGACGCCGCCTTCGTGGAGGAGGACCACGATCGCGTTGACGCCCTGGCGCTTGAGCTCGCGGGCGTACTTGTTGGCGGTCTCGACCTCGTCCTTGAAGACGAGGCCCTCGATGCCGGACTTGGAGACGATGTCGCCGGTGCCTTCGAGGGTCATGCCGATGAAGCCGACCTTGACGCCGCCGCCGAAGTTCTTGACCCAGTAGGGGTCGAGGACGGGCTGCCCGGTGGTCTCGTCGACGACGTTCGCGCCGAGGTAGGGGAAGTCGGCGCCTTCGAAGTCCTCGTCGCCGTCGATGATGCGGTTGAGTTCCTCGAAGCCGTCGTCGAACTCGTGATTGCCGACGGAGGAGACCTCGACGCCCATGGCGTTGAGGGACTCGATGGTCGGCTCGTCCTGGAAGACCGCGGACATGAAGGGGCTGGCGCCGATGAGGTCGCCGGCGGCCACGGTGGTGGAGTAGCGCTCGCCTTCGCGGGCCTGCTCCAGGTGGGTGGCGAGGTACTCGGCGCCGCCGACCGGCTCGGTGTGGCCGGGCCAGGTGAGGCTGGAGGCGGCTTCGATGTTGCCGTGGAAGTCGTTGATCGCCAGCAGCTGGAGGTCGACCTCGCGGCCGTGGCCGTTGCCGTGGCCGGGCCCGAAGGACCAGCCGCCGACCGCGAGCGTGGTCGCCGCGAGGGCGAGCGCTCCTGCCGCCGCGACGGCGCGGCGTTTGAAGTTGAACATGGCTCTCCGTACGGATGGGGGGTCGATGGGCAGGGCAGACACCCCAGATCCAATCATGGGACGATTGCCCGCGAGTCAACGCAGCATAACGGCTCGGCGAAGGTGCAGCAACGTAGCACGCGGTCACCGTTCGCACACCCTCACTCCCGGGATTTGGGATTATTTGGTTTCGTTGGGCCCCAACGGTTCGTTACCGCCACGTAACCGGCTTACGTCCACTTTGCTGACGCTTGCCCCATGCGACTCGCGTTGCTACAGTCACTGCGAGAACATTTCGCATATACAGCTTGTCACTTGGTGGGGACCACCGCACCAACGTGCGGACATCGACGAGCGACACGCCCACAGGGGGGTTACCCGTTGACGACCGGCTACTTCACGACCGAACAGCATGACGCCCTCAGAGCCCGGGTGCGGGCCTTCGCCGAAAGCGAAGTGCGCCCGCACATCCCCGAAATGGAATCCACGAAGACCGTCCACACCGGGCTGTCCCGGCGCATCGCAGCGCAGGGCTGGCTCGGCGTCACCGTGCCGACCGAGTACGGCGGCATGGGCATGGGCCACTTGGCGAAGACCATCATCATCGAGGAGCTCGCCCGCGTCTCCGGCGCCATGGGCGCGATGGTCCAGGCCTCCCAGCTCGGGGTCGCCAAGATCCTCCACTTCGGATCCGATGAGCAGAAGAAGACCTGGCTCCCCAAGGTCGCCGACGGGTCCTGCCTCCCCACCATCGCCGTCACCGAGACCGCCTCGGGCGGCCACGTCCTCGGCATGCGCGCCAGGGCCGTCCGCGACGGCGACGACTACATCCTCAACGGCCACAAGGTGTTCGTCGGCAACAGCCACGTCGGCGACCTCCACGGCGTGGTCGTGCGGACCGGCCTGGGCCCCAAGGGGCTCACGGCCTTCCTCGTCGAATCGGACCGGCCCGGGTTCGCCGTCGCCCCGCAGCAGTCCACGATGGGCCTCCACGGCTTCTCCTTCGGGGAGCTGCTCTTCGAGAACTGCCGCATCCCCGCCGCCAACCGCCTCGGCGACGAGGGGGACGGCCTCGCCGTCGCCTACTCCTCGTCGATCCTCTACGGCCGGGCCAACCTCACCGCCGTCGCACTCGGCATCCACCAGGCGATCCTCGACGAGACCGTCAAGTACGCCACGGAGCGCGAGCTGTACGGCAAGCCCATCGCCGAACTCGACAACATCAAGCAGAAAATCGGGCAGATCACCTCGCGGCTCATGACCGCCCGCATCACCGCCTACCACGCCGCGCACCTGCTCGACCAGGGCGTGCCCTGCGACATCGAGCTGATGAACGCCAAGCTCGTCAACGTCGAGTCCTCGCTCGACTCGGCGCGCGAGGCCATGGAGATCCACGCCGGCATCGGCCTCACCACCGAGCGCCCCGTCGAGCGGTTCCTGCGGGACGCGTACCACATATACGCGCCGGCGGGCACCTCCGACGTGCAGCGGCTCCGATTGGCCGAGGCCGCGATGGGACGGACCAAGGGCCAGTGGTCCGAGCGCATCGCGGCCGGGACGGTCACGGCGAGGGGTTAGCGCTCACCTTCCGGAGGGATCGGCCGGATGGTGGAAGAGGAGGCGGCTTCGGCCGCCTCCTCTGCTGTTCACCCCTGAAGAGGGTTGTCGCCCCCGTACGGGTCGCGCTCGGCCTCGTTGCGCTCGCGGATGCGGTCCATCACCTTGGCGGCCATGCCCTTGATGATGTCCAGGCCCGGACGGCCCCAGTCGTGCGTCTCGGTGTCGACCACGCACACCGTCCCGAGGGTGTTGCCGTCGTCGTCGATGAGCGGCGCCCCCAGGTAGGAGCGGATGCCGATCTTGTCGACCACCGGGTTCCCCGCGAACCTCGGGTAGTCGCACACGTCGCCGAGCACGAGCGCCTTGCCGCGGACCACCACGTGCGGGCAGTACCCGTGGTCGCGGTCCATCTCGCGGCCCACCTCGACCGCCTCCCCCGCGCCCACGACGGCCTGGTTCCCGGCGGTCGCGTCCGGGGCCGCCAGCCCTGCGAAGTACTGGCGGTCCTCGTCGATGAAGTTCACCATCGCGTAGGGCGCGCCCGTGAGCTCGGTGAGCTCCTTGGCGAGCGAATCGAACTCGGGGTCCGGCAGGTCGCCGATCCCGAGTTTGCGCAGGCGTTCGACCCGTTCTTTTGCGCCCGGGTCGTCGGGCGTGATCGTGAGACGGAACTCGTTCTCGGACATGGACATTGCAGGCTCCTTTACCGGACGCTCGAAGCAGCGGCCGACATCAGGTGCTTCGTCAGAGTGACCAGCACCAAGGTTGCGGAACGTGGATCGCGTGCGTCGCAGCAGACGATCGGGATATTCGGTTTGAGGTCCAGAGCGGCCCTGACTTCGTCCGGCTCGTAGTGGAACCCGGTCTCGAACTCGTTCACCGCCACGATGAACTGCGTCCCCCGCCGCTCGAAGAAGTCGAGCGCCGGGAAGCAGTCCTCCAGGCGGCGCGTGTCCGCGAGCACCACCGCGCCGAACGCGCCGTCCGACAGCTCGTTCCACATGAACCAGAACCGGTCCTGCCCGGGGGTGCCGAACAGGTACAGGATGTGCTGCGGGTCGAGCGTGATCCGGCCGAAGTCCAGGGCGACCGTGGTGGTCGTCTTGTCCCCGACGCCCGTGAGGTCGTCGGTCCCGATCGAGGCCGTGGTGATGGTCTCCTCGGTGCTCAGCGGCTCGATCTCCGAGACCGCTCCTACGAAGGTGGTCTTGCCGACCCCGAAGCCCCCGGCGACGAGCAGCTTGATGGCGGTGGGCAGGGCTGGTTGTTGTGCGGGCGCTCGGTCAGAGTCGCCGTTGTAGGCCATTGAGGAGTGCCTCCAATACGGTTCGGTCAGTGGGATCGACGGCGGGGTCGGGGGCGTGGGCGGTGACGGCCCCGCAGTCCACGAGATCGGACAGCAGGACCTTGATGACCATGGCGGGCAGCCGCAGATGGGCCGAGACCTCCGCGACCGAGATGGGCTCCCGGCACAGGATCAGCGCCTCGGCGTGCTCGGCCTCCAGCTGCGAGGGACGCATCTGGCCGGTGGAGCGGACCAGCGACAAGAGGTCCAGCTTCGCCGTGGGTGCGGTGCGCCCGTTGCTGACGGTGTACGGCCGGACCAGCGGGCCCGCGTCCTCGTCGAGCAGTGGCCGGTGCTCGAAGTCGGCCATCAACTCACCATTTCGCCGCTCGGTCTCCGGACCGGTGTCTCCAGGTACGGCCGCACGCTCTTCACGAGGATCGACATCTCGTAGCCGAGCACCCCCGCGTCCGCCTCCCGCCCGGCCGCCACGGCCAGGACCGCGCCCTGCCCCGCGGTCGACACGAACAGCAGCGTGTCGTCCAGCTCCGCGACCACCTGCCGGACCCCTCCCTGGGACCCGAACTGGGCCCCGGCGCTGCGCGCCAGCGAGAACATCCCCGACGCGATCGCCGAGAGCTGGTCCGCCTGGTCCGTCCCCATGCCGTGGAACGCCTTCTTGATGCCGTCCGAGGACAGCAGCAGTGCGCTGCGCGTGTGCGGGACCTTCCTGATGAGGCCCGCCAGCAGCCAGCTGAGATCCGTGTGGGCGCCTGCCTCGTCGCCTGCCATTAGAACTCCTCATTCCTGTACGGAGAAGAAACGGAATCGTTGGGGATCTGCGGACTCCCGTCCGCGCGCTGCTGGCCCTGCTGGAACGCCGCCATGAGCCCGGGGTCGTGCCCCGCCTCCGACCCGCGGGCGGGGCGGCCCGGGTCGTCCCGCAGCTGCGGCGCGAGGTGCGTCTGCTTGGTGCGCTTGGGAAGCGCGGGGCGACCGTCCGGGCCGTAGCCGTTCGTCGGGGACTCGACCGCCTGCATTTCGGCGGTCACCGGCAGGGCGCCGGTGTCCACTGCGACGCTCGCAGGGGTGTACGACGGGTTCTCCTGATACGACGCCGCCTCCGCGTACACGGGCGCCGGGGCGGCGTCCATCCGCGGCTGCGGCATCGGTGCGGACCGCGGGGTCGCACCCGCCGAAGGGAGCGGACGGAGCTGGACCGACGGCAGCTGCGGCGGCGTCTGCGAACCCGGCTGGCGCACCGGCATCGCCTGCGGCGCGGCGGGAATCTCCCGCGGGGCCGCCTGCGGCGCGGGCGGCGTGTCGTCGCCGAGGAGCTCCTCGGGGACCACCAGGACCGCCTGCGTGCCGCCGAAGATGTTCGACTGCAACTGGACCGTCAGCGTGTGGCGGCGGGCCAGCGACGAGACCACGTACAGGCCGATGCGGCCGTCCGCGAGCAGCTCGTCCAGGTCGACGCGGTCCGGCGTCGCCAGCATCGTGTTGTACCGGTTCCGCTCGTGGTTCTCCATGCCCAGACCGCGGTCCTCGACCTCGACCGCGAGGCCGGTGCGCACGCGCTGGACCCGGATGAGCACCTGCGTGCCCGGGGCCGAGAACGTCGTCGCGTTCTCCACCAGCTCGGCGACCAGGTGGATGATGTCCGCGACCGCGTGGCCCTTCAGCGTGCCCTCGATGGGGCGCACCAGCTTCACGCGCGCGTACTGCTCCACCTCGGCGACCGCGGAGCGCAGCGCCTCGTAGACGTTGACCGGGCGCGACCACTGCCGGTGCGAGGTCGCCCCGCCGAGGACCGCCAGGTTCTCGGCGTGGCGGCGGATCCGCGTCGCCAGGTGGTCGACCGAGAACAGGCCCTTGAGCAGGTCCGGGTCCTCGACCTGGTTCTCCAGCTCGTCGAGCTGCTCGATCTCCCT
The DNA here is from genome assembly GCF_003002955.1 of Glycomyces artemisiae. Lineage (GTDB taxonomy): Bacteria > Actinomycetota > Actinomycetes > Mycobacteriales > Micromonosporaceae > Glycomyces > Glycomyces artemisiae. Next base: position 860,374 of record NZ_PVTJ01000002.1, on the reverse strand, counting down.
GTGCACCAGGGATTGCAGGCGCCGAGCCAGGTTCACGAAGATGCCCACGCGGGCCTGGACGTCCACCGTGTCGATGGGACCGGAGGTGACCATCTGCGGCGGGACCTTGGCCGGGAGCTGCGGCTGCTGCTGGGGCTGCGTCGGGCGGACGCCTCTCGCGGCGACCGCTTCCGCGGCGGCGCGCAGGTGGCGGGCCTCGGAGGCGAGGAGGCGCAGGGCCTCTTCGGTGGAGGCGGCGCTGGCGCCGGGGTTGGGGAGGGGAACGGACCAGCGCTGGTCCTGCGGGAGCTCGCGCTGGAGGTCGTCCAGGATCTGCCAGACCTTGTAGTGGGTTTCCACTGTGGAGCGCCGGACGGTCTGGACCTGGCGGGTGAGATCGGCTTCGGCCTTCGAGGCGGCCGAGGACGCGAAGTACGCGACCACCGCGATCAGCACGACCGCCGAGCCGAGGACCGCCGGGACCATCCACGAAGGACGGCTCGCGGCATCGGTGGCCGCGAACACGACCGCCGCACCCGCGCCGAGGAGCGCCGCCGCCGTCAGGGGCAGCAGCGCGATGCGCATCAATCGGGGTTTGAGTTCCACCGGGGCGCCGGCGTCTTCGCCGGAGAAGCCTTGGGGCGCTGGCCCGGAGGGTTGAAACGTATGAGTTGTGGACCGAGGTGTTTCGGGCATCGCCATCCTCACGACACTGGCCTATCGGCTTCCGCGATACCGGGAAGTGACAAAGTCGTTGCAGCAGAAGGGAAGGCATTAGCCCCCACCGGCTTGCTCGACAGAATGGTATCAGCGCTCGCCTCCCTGGATAGCACGGCGGCCCTGTGCAGTCAACCTGCCGATGCATTTGGCCCCGACCGCGAAACGAGCCGTTCACAGTGGTAGTTGAGCAGCTCAGGGGTCATGCGGTTGCAGAGCGTGAGCACTTGCATAGGAGCAGTGGCGGCTCACCCGTTCGGGCGGAACGTGCAGGATGCGCGCGAATGCGAGGAACGACACCCCGGGACCGGACGGTCCCGTACCGTCCGATCCCGTTGGCCGACAAGACGAGGGCTGTGCCCGGTGCCCGAGACGGGACTTGAACCCGCAAGTCTCCCGACGGCCGGTTTTAAGCCGACTGTGTCTACCAGATTCCACCACTCGGGCCCGTATGCTGCCACGCTATCGGCTTCCAGGGGTGCCACGGGGGCTTGGATTTACGGGTATACCGCTTCTAGCTGCGGAGACGGCGAAGTGTCAGCATCCCGACACAAGACAGGATTTTTCCCGCCCGTTCGTTGGCCTCGTTCGGCATGACTGTCCACAAGGTTCAATCGGCGGCGACAGAGAGGCGAGTGTTTGCCCTTGTCAGACTTGGGCTTTGAGGTCCGCTTTGGTCGGCGCGGGCGGATCTGTTAAGTCTACTTAGCACTAACTTTCACTCGATTGGGTGATGACACCAGCCTCACTACCTGTCACAATTGAACTACCGCAACAGAAGTCACAACAGGAGAGGAGAAGATCAGATGTCCGCAGCCGTTATCGACAGAGACCGCGAAGCCTCCCTTCTCCACTCCGACATCGAATCCCTGGCTTCTCAGGCCCGCGCTCTTGAGGCCGCGGCCCTCCGGGCGGTCATCGCGTACACCTCCGCCGGTCTCCACAAGACCCGCGACGGCTTCTCCGGCATCCGCGACTGGATCATGGAGACCTACTCCTTCAATGCTTCCAGCGCCGGGCAGATGGCCTCGATTGCACGCCTCGCCCCCAAGTTCAAGCACCTGGCGGAGGCGGCCACCTCTGGCACTGCCAGCCTCGATGCCATCGCATATGCCATGCGGCGCATCGAGAGAGAAGGTCTGGCGGTTCACTGCCGGGTCCCCTATCCCGAGCCGGTCGAGTCCCCCTACTCCTCCACCCTTTGTCGGACTCCCGAGGAACTGATCCGGGAGTACTGCATCCATGCGGTCCGATCCGAACTCGCTGAGCACTTCGACCGGATCTGCGCAGAACTCTTCGACCAGCAGTCGATGCTTGACGAGATGAGCCAGCAGTCCCTTGCCTGGCTGGAAGTCAGCGAGCGTCCTGATGGCATGTGGGACTTGGACGGCCGCCTCACCGGTGACACCGGGAAGCTCCTGAGCAACGCACTCCGGACCGCGGTTCCCCCGCCCCGCCAGGACCAGGCCGACGATGACGGCCTCCTCCCCCGGGTGTCCGGTCGGAACGCTGAGGCCCTGCACCAGATGGTGGCGGCCTACGGGACTTCTCCTGACGCCCCGCGGCGGCACGGCCACACGGCCACTCTGAACCTCCTGTGCGACATCGAGACCCTTCGCGGGGCTGCGACTGGCCGCCTCCCGATCCTCGACGGCCGCCCGATCTCGGTCTCCAAGGCCCGCTTCCTCGCCTGCGAGGCCGGGATCCTCCCCTCGGTCTTCGACTTCAAGACCGGCGAAGCCCTCGAACTGGGCCGGGAGAAGCGACTCCCCAACACGGCCCTCCGCCACAAGCTGGAACTCGAACAACCCGACGGTTGCGCCTGGTCCGGTTGCCGAGCCCCGGTCAGTTGGACCGAGGCCCATCACATCACCCACTGGGCAGATGGTGGCAAAACGGACGCAGACAATCTGATCCTCCTTTGCCGATTCCATCACGGGCGCATCCACACTGGGAAGTGGGAAGTGGTGAAGACCGGTCCCGGCAAGGCAAGCATCGTTCACCTCAACGGCGTCACCGACGAGGAATGGGAAGCAGATCCCTTCAAAGACTTGCCAAATGGTCATGATTCGGGCGAATGGTCGCCAGCCTATAAACGGGAGCTGACCGACATCGCACTCTGGTACGCCCAGAAGCAGATGCAGGCCGCCATTGTCAAAGCCCGAGAGCGATTCAAAGTCCCGCCCGGCTTACTCCGGCCCTCCCGGGGAGGGCGTCGCCTCCCCGACCCGGCCTTGCCCGGGTACCCCATCGGGCCCCATGGACCAAGTCCCGGCCCCGCCCGCCCCTCCACCTCTTTGTCGCTGCCTCAAGACCTGCACCGGAATGGACTTGAAGGACTGTCGGATACCCGACTCTTTGCGGCGCTGGTCAGTTCATCCAACCCCCTTTCGGCTTCAGTTCACGCCTGGCAACCTGGAGAGCGTGAGAAATCGGAAGTGGATTTCTCACCCCTTCGGTTCTCCCGCAATGAATTCCACGCAATCAGTGAAGTTGATTTCGTTAGTGCTCATGGGATAGTGGAAATCCACCAAGTACAGCGGTTTGTGGGAGGCATCGATGACCGAGCACCGGCAGGGCGAAGACGGGCAGGATGAGGAACAGCAGGGCGAGAGCCAGATCAATTGGTTCAAGCGCAAGATGATGCACAAGTACCGGACGATGCGGGGACTCACGCAGCAGATGGTCAGCGACGGCGTCTACAAGTCCAAGGACACGATCCGCGCCTACGAGCGCGGACGGTCGCCGATCCCGGCGAGCATCATCAACAACCTCATCGATGTACTGGCGATCCCGCCGGATGTCGCCGACTACCTCAAGATCATCGCTCCGCTCAAGGGAGACGAGCCGCCCATCGAGGCGGACGGGCGATTCAACGCGCTGTACCTGTCGCTCTGCGAGCAGTACATGGGCGAGATCTTCGAGTGGGCACCGGTGTTGATCCCGGCCCCGCTCCAGACGTACTCGTACTACGACGGTCCGGCCTGTGCAGTCGACATCTTGACTACGGATGAGCGCCGGAAGTCTGGCTGGACCTTCAGGTCTGAGCGAGAGAAGGAGCTGGCCGGGCGGAACGGCGAGCCCACGATCCAGTACTTGCTCGGAGAGGCAGCGTTCTTCTTTCTCAGCAAGGAGTCTCGAAAGCTTCAGATCGAGCAGCTCGACTTCCTGAGTGCCCACGATGAGCTTCCGGGCTGGGAGATCCGAGTGCTCCCCGAACCTTGGATCAATGTCATGGGCTCGTTCAGCCACTACGGTCCCGGCGATCCTAAGAAGTTCCCGGATGCCGGGCCGGAAGTCGTGTACACGGCACTCGCGCACACGAGCTGGGTCTTCCAGGATGAAGATCGGATCGCATTCTACGATGGGTGGCGCCACGAGAAGTGGCTCCGCTCGATCCGATTCAAGGAGTACCGCGATGAATACTGGCGTAACCACCTGGCGTAAGAGCTCCCGTAGCGGCGGTTCGGGCAACGACAACAACTGTGTCGAGGTCCGGCGGTCCACGAACGCGGATTTCCATCTCAGGGACTCGAAGCTCAAGTCTGGCTCCCCGGTGTTCGCCCTGTCTGCCGACGACTTTGCCGCCCTCGCCAAGACCCTCTGAACTATCAGGTTTCCGACATTCGCGACTTAAGTCCACTCCGGAGTCGCCAGAGCTGCCAGCATGAGTCGGCAACCCTGGCACTACTCACCAGAAGGTGGACAAATGCGAAGAGTTCTTGCAGCTTCGGCGATGGCACTCATGATCGGCGCAGGATGGGCAGCCCCCGCGATGGCCGAGCAGCAGCCCGAGACCGACCGGATCGCGCCGGACACCGCAGCGGAAAGCGTCTCGTGCGCGGTGAAGTTCATGAACGACACCAAGGTCCGCGAGATCCCCTACGCCGACTCCGCAGTCCTCGGAGTGATCCCGGCCGACACCTGGGCCGACGGCGCCTGGTGCATCCCGCTCACCACAGGCGGCAAGCACACCACCTGTGCGCAGTACTCCAACATCTGGGTGGCCGTCGACGTGGACGACACCTGGGGCTTCGCCCACGTCGGCTGCATGAACGACTACTACCTGCACTAACCGCAGAGGCAGAACGGCCGGGTGGAAGACCACCCGGCCGTTTCCGCGCCTCAGACCAAGGCGCGCAAGGAGGTCACCGCGGGATCGTCGGAGTCGTCGCTCAGCTCCCCCACGAAGACCATGCGAGCCGCAGCCCCCGGGACAAGCGCCTCCCGGACCTCCCGCCAAGTGGCCAAGTTGGGGTGCTCGTACGCCGTGCACGCCTCGGCCGGAGCCAGCAGCCTGATCGCGAGGGCGAGCAGTTCCGAGTCGACCTCGTACGAGGCAGACCCGCCCGAGTGGCCGAGCACCGTCGCCATGACCACCGCCGGAAGCGGATTCACGCCGGCGTTGACACGCGGGAAGTCGAAACCCTCGGGCCCCTCGACGGCAAGCCCATGGGCCGCAGGCAGCGTCCAGCCCGGAATGCGGGCGATCATGGCCGCTCGGGCAGTGGCGATGGCTTCGGGAGTCGGCCACTCGGGGCCGAGCTCGGCCAGCAGCGCTTCAACGGTCGCAAGGGAATCGCTCATGCCGGAAGTCTCCCAGCCACGCCGCTCCCCCGGCAAACGAGAAAGGCCGCCCCACCAGCAGGTGGGACGGCCGATCTCGATCAGCAGCGATTAAACGAGCTGCTTCTTCTTCGCGTAGTGGCACGCCGCGCGGGTCAGGCCGTCGTGGTCGGACCGCAGGAGCGGCTCGACGTCGATGCACTTGGCCTGCTGGTCCTCGGACAGCGTCTTGAACAGCGGGCAGCGCGTGCGGAACCGGCAGCCCGAAGGCGGGTTCGACGGGCTCGGCACGTCGCCCTGGAGGACGATCCGCTCGCGGGTCCGCTCCTTGCGCGGGTCCGGGAGCGGGATCGCGGACATGAGGGCCTGGGTGTACGGGTGGGCCGGACCGGCGAAGAGCTGGTCGGTGGTCCCCTCCTCGACGATCTTGCCCAGGTACATGACCGCGACCTTGTCCGCGATGTGCCGCACCACCGAGAGGTCGTGCGACACGAACAGGTAAGACAGGCCCAACTCGTCCTGAAGGTCCTCAAGCAGGTTGATGACACCCGCCTGAATGGAGACGTCCAGGGCCGACACCGGCTCGTCCAGCATGAGCACGCGCGGCTGGAGCGCCAGGGCCCGGGCGATGCCGATGCGCTGGCGCTGGCCGCCCGAGAACTCGTGCGGGTACCGGTTGCGGTGCTCGGGGTTCAGGCCGACGATCTCGATCAGGCTGTTGACCCGGTCGCGGCCGCCGTTCTTGAACAGGCCGTGCACGCGCAGGGGCTCGGCGATGATCTCGAAGACCGTCATGCGCGGGTCGAGCGAGGCCATCGGGTCCTGGAAGACCAGCTGGATGTCGCGGCGCATCGGGCGCATCTGGGCGCGCGAGAGCTTCGTCAGGTCCTTGCCCTCGTAGAGGACCTGGCCCGAGGTCGGCTCGATGAGGTTCATCATCAGCCGCGCCGTGGTGGACTTGCCGCAGCCGGACTCGCCGACCAGGGCGAGGGTCTCGTTCGCGCCGATCTCCAGGTTCACCCCGGAGACGGCGTGGACCGCGCCCACCTTGCGCCGCAGGATCCCCTTGGAGCGCACGGGGAACTCCTTGACCAGGTCCTTCCCGGCGATGACCGGGTTGGCCGCGGTCTGCGGAGTGTCGAGCATGGCGTTCACTTGTCCTCCTCGTCGGCGGCCGCGGCGCCTTCGGCGTCCATGGCTTCCACCTCGGCCTCGACGGACAGGTCCGTGGCGACGGGCGCGAACACGTCGTCGGGGGCCTTGCCTTCGAGCTGGTCCGAGAAGTGGCAGGCGGCCACGTGGCCGGAGCCGTTGATGGGCAGCAGGTCGGGTTCGACCTCCGCGCAGATGTCCTGGTGCATGGGGCAGCGGGCCCGGAACGGGCAGCCCGGCGCCAGGTTGAGCATCGACGGCGGGGTCCCGTGGATGGGCGTGAGGCGCTGGTCGCGGCTCTCGTCCATGCGCGGGAGCGAGCCGATGAGGCCCAGCGTGTACGGCATGCGCGGCTGGTAGAAGATCTCGTCGACCGAGCCGTGCTCGACGGGGCGCCCGGCGTACATGACCAGGACCTCGTCGGTGTGCCCGGCGATGACGCCCAGGTCGTGCGTGATCAGGATGAGCGCCGCGTTGACCTCTTCGCGGGCCTTCTCCAGGGCTTCGAGGACCTGCGCCTGGACGGTCACGTCGAGGGCCGTGGTGGGCTCGTCGGCGATGATGACGTCCGGGTTGTTCGCCATCGCGATGGCGATGACGACGCGCTGGCGCATGCCGCCCGACAGCTCGTGCGGGTAGGCGTCGACCCGCTGCTGCGGGTTCGGGATGCCGACCGAGTCGAGCAGGTCGATGCAGCGGGCCCGCGCCTCGGACTTGGAGATGTCCGAGTAGTGGGTCCGGATCGCCTCGGCGAGCTGGTAGCCCACCGTGTAGACCGGGTTGAGGCTGGTCAGCGGGTCCTGGAAGATCATGGAGATCTTCTTGCCGCGGATGCGCGACAGTTCGGCGTCGCCGAGGCCGAGGAGCTCCTCGCCTTCGAGCTTCGCCGAGCCGGTGATCTGGGCGGTCTTGGGCAGCAGGCCCATGATCGCCATGGAGGTCACCGACTTGCCCGAGCCCGACTCGCCCACGATGCCGAGGCTCTGGCCGCGGCGCAGCTCGTAGGAGACGCCGCGGACGGCGTTGACGAGGCCGTCGTCGGTCGGGAAGCCGACCGCGAGGTCCTTCACCGCCAGGACGGTGTCGCCCTTGGTGCCCGTGGCGCGGCCCTTGTCGCTGGTGGAGACCGAGATGTTCGCCATGCCTATCGCCTCACCATCGTCTGTCGCGGGTCCATCGCGTCGCGCATGCCGTCGCCGATGAAGTTGATGGTCAGCGCGATCAGGATGATCATGACACCCGGGATGTAGAACAGGTACCAGTGCTCGTTGAAAGCCGACGCGCCCGCCGCGTCGATGAGCAGGCCCAGCGACGTGTCGGGGCTCTGGATGCCCAGGCCGAGGAACGACAGGGTCGTCTCGGACAGGATGGCGAAGGCGATCTGGAGCGTCGCGGACACGATGATGACGCTCATCGTGTTCGGGATCAGGTGCTTGGTGATGATGTGCCAGTCGGAGCCGCCCGCCGAGCGGGCCGCCTCGATGAACTCCTTCTCGCGCAGGGACAGGACTTCGGCGCGCACGGCGCGCGCGATGGAGGTCCAGCCGAACACGGCGAGGATGATGGCCATGTGGTACCAGCGCACGGAGGTGTCGATGGCCCCGGCGAGCGCGCCCGTGATGACCAGGAACGGGATCACGAACATGATGTCGAGGAAGCGCATGAGCACCGAGTCGACCCAGCCGCGGTAGAACCCGGCGACGGCGCCGTAGAGCGCGCCGATGACCGTGGAGCCGATCGCGACGACGAGGGCGACGTTCAGGGACTGCTTCGTCGCCTGCATCATCGCGCCGAGCATGTCGCGGCCGGCCTTGTCGGTGCCGAACGGGTGGGCGAGGCTCGGGGCGGCCCACGAGGGGATCTCCGAGTGGATCTTGTAGTCCCACTTCCACAGGAAGGGCCCGACGTACGCGAACAGGACGACCACCACGAAGATCACGAGGCTGACGACCGCGGCGCGGTGGCGGAAGAAGCGGCGGAACACCAGCTCCCACTGGCCGCGCTCCTTGCTGGTGATGGCCTCGGCGTCGAGGCGCGGGGCAGCGGTGTTACTCATAGCGGATCCTCGGGTCGAGCACGCCGTACAGGATGTCGGAGATCAGGACGCCGATCAGGACGACGACGCCGGAGATGAGCACGTAGGCCATGACGGCGAAGGTGTCGCCCGCGTTGATCGCGTCGAGCGAGTACACGCCCAGGCCCCTCCAGCCGAAGATGGACTCGGTGACCATCGCGCCGCCCATGGCGCCGGACAGGGCCAGGGGCGCGAAGGTCGCGACCGGGATGAGGGCGGTCCGCAGGGCGTGGCGCCGCATGACGGTGCCGTTGCGGACGCCCTTGGCCCGGGCGAGGCGCACGTAGTCGGAGTTCATGACTTCGAGCATGCTGGCGCGCTGGTAGCGGGAGATGGCCGCGTAGCCGCCGAGCATGAGCACCAGGGTGGGCACGATCAGGTAGGGCAGGGAGTCGACGAAGACCGCCCAGCCGTTGCCCTGGAAGCCGGTGGTGCCGGAGCCGTAGGTCTGGAAGACCGTGGAGCCCAGGATCTTGTTGAGCTGGACGGCGCCCTCCTTGAAGAGGGAGCCGAGCCAGAAGATGGGCATGGCGAGGAACAGGAAGCCGAGGAACGTCAGCGTGTAGTCCGTCCTCGAATACTGTTTGACGGCGCTGACGACACCCGCGAGAATGGCGATGCCGATCGACGCGATGGTGGCGAACAGGACCAGCCGGAGCGTGATCCAGAACCTGCTGGAGATCTCAGTGCCGATGTCCATGGCCGAACCCTCGATGGAGGGGCCCCACTTGCCCTGGAGCAGGCCGATGTCGTCGTTGGTGTCGCCCAGCCCGGTGAGCCAGATCCAGTACCGCTCGGGGACCGAGCGGTCGTAGTACCAGGACGCTTCGAGGGCGTCGATGGTGCTCTGGGGGACCGGTTCGCCGGTGGACTGCTCGATCTCGAAGACCCTGTCCTGTACCGGGTCGTTCGACAAGTCGACCAGGGCGAAACACAGGATAGTGGCCCCCAGCAGCACCGGGATCATCATCAGGGTGCGCCGGATTATGAATACAACCATAATGCCTCGTTAACGGTTTCTCTACTGTGGCCCGGTCCGCCTGCCGACCGGCCCCGCCGCGCTGTCGCGCGGCTCCTCATTGGGCTCACTGACTCCCCATTCTGCGGCCTCAAAGCTCCGGCCTCACCAGCGAGCGGGTTCTCGCCCGGAATGGGCGACTCGAAGGTAAAAACTACTCAGTGTCTGCCACACCCCATTCTGCGATGTTGTAGGCCGCTCGTTGCTGGGAAGCCCAATTGTCCCGGACGTTGACCAAGTTATCGGAGACCATCACCGCCACCGGTGAGTCCACGATCGGGAGGACGTAGGCGTCCTCGATGACGCGCTTGACGGCCTCGTTGGCGCGCGCGGCGGCGTCGTCCATGTCCAGGGTGCCGTTGATCTCCTCGATGAGGGCGTCCAGCTCCGGGTCGTTCAGGTTGCCGAAGTTCGAACCCGACGCGGAGGACCAGTACTGGGACGCGGAGCCCACGAACAGCGGGTCCGAGCTCCAGCCGAAGTTGATCATGTCGAAGTCGCTCTCGGCGAGGACCGTGCCCAGGTCCTCGTCGGGGATCGGCTTGAGCTCGACGTCGATGCCGAGGTCGGCGAGGGTCGCCTGGGTGAGCTCGCCGGTGATCTTGCGCGACTCGCGGGACTCGATGTAGCGGAAGTTCAGCTTCACTTCCTCGCCGTCCGGGGTGAGCAGGGCGCCGTCGGCGCTCCACTCGTACCCGGCGTCCACGAGGGTGTCGCGGGCCATCTCGATGTCGCCCGCGCCCTGGCCGGTGGAGGTCAGGTAGTCGGTGAAGTACTCCGAGCCGTTGCGGAAGAGGTGGTTGTTCTTCCGCTCGATGTCGGACTGCACGAACGCGTAGGTGCGGGAGATGATGCTCTCCAGGTCGATGGCCTGGAACACCGCGGTGCGCAGCTTGACGTCGGAGAGGAACTCGTTGTTGGTGTTCAGGTCGATGTGCTCCCACGAGGGGCCGCCCGCGACCGAGTAGGAGAGGCCGTCGGCGCTCTCCAGCTGGGTGATCGCCTCGGCGTTGACCGAGAAGGGGGAGGCGCCGTCGATCTCGCCGTTGCGCAGGGCGGTGACGATGTTGTCGAGGCCCTCGATGACCTGGAAGGTGAGCTTGTCGAGGGTGACCTCGGTGTCGCCGGCCCAGTCGGGGTTCGGCTCGTAGATCACGTACTCGCCCATGGCCGCCGAGGCGACCTTGTAGGGGCCGGTGGTCCAGGTGGGGGTCGTCTCGGAGAAGTACAGCTCGGCCGCGGCCATGGCGGCCGGGTCGTTCTTCCAGTCGAAGCCCTGCTCCTCGGCGATGTGGGCGGGCTCGGAGAGCACTTCCTCGTACTTCCACTCGGCGGAGTGGTACGAGTCGACGTAGGTGACGGTGACGGTGTTCCCGTCGCCCTCGATGCCGGCGACCTGGGAGCCGTAGGTGGTGGTCGCGGGGGTGCACTCGGCGCACAGGTCGTTGTTGCCGGACCTGGCGTACCAGTGGTAGATGAAGTCGTCGACGGTGATGTCGGTGCCGTCGCCCCAGTTCGCGCCCTCTTTGAGGGTGTACTCGACGGTCACGGGGCTCTCGCTCACGAGCTTCGGCTCGGAGGCGAACAGGCCCTCGTTGACGATGAAGTTGTTGTCCTGGTCCCACTGGCCGGTGTACGGCCACATGCCTGCGAGGGCGATGCTCACGTACGCGTTGTTGCCGTCGGCCGTGTTCTGGTTCCAGCTGCTCCATCCGGCGTCGATGGCCCACGTGATCTCGCCGCCGTCCGCGCGCTCGCCGGCGTTGCACCCGGCGGCATCGGTGACGCAGTCGTCCAGGCTGGACGAGCTCGCGTTCCCCTGGCCGCAGCCCGCAAGGGCCAGGGTGGTGCAGGCGAAGGCGGCGACGGCCGCCATGTGGTGTCGCTTCATGGTTCCTCTCGTGGGTTTGCGCCGCCGGACCGGTCGGCGGGGAGGGCACCGTGGTGGGGGCGGTGTGCCTGCCTGGCCGATTCGCCGCCGGGGGCCGCGGGAGGGCCCCGTGTGACGGCGGTCGGGTGACGCGAGGTACAGCCTTCCACGGGAATCGCAGGTTTCGGACAGCCGAACCAGAGATGAGCTTCGTTCGTTACAGTCCCGTGATGTTCATTCCCTGAATGGCTGCGAAAGGTGGGATTTTCACAGTCCACCAGGGGAAACCCGTCGCGACAGTGAGACCGGGCCGGGGTCCGGGCGGGCCGCCCGCGGCGGTGCGTCATCGCCTCGCCACCGGATCGGAACCCGCTCAGAAACCATGCGAGCGGCGGAGCCCCGGAAAGGGGCTCCGCCGCTCGGGCTCAGCGAGCCCTGACTACTTGAGCTTCCACTCGCGGATGTTGAAGAGCGGTCCGGCCTGGGTGTAGCCGTTGACGACCGGGCCCTCCAGGACCTGCGGGTTGTTGTAGAACGCCTGCGGCTCGTCGAAGATCGGCAGGGTGTAGGCGTCCGGGACGACGATCGCGTCGACCTCGTTGGCGGCGGCGGCGGCCTCGTCGATGTCGAAGGTCGCGCGAACCTTCGCGATCGCCTCGTCGGCGGCCGGGTTGTTGTACTTGCCGTAGTTCGAGCCGGAGTCCGACTGGAAGTACTGCGACGGCGCGACGGTGAAGGCGGCCGAGCCGGACCAGCCGAAGATGATCAGGTCGAAGTCGCCCTCGGCGAGCACGTTGCCGAGCTCGCCGTCCGGGATCGCGACGAGTTCGAGCGCGATGCCGATGGAGGCGAGGGAGGCCTGCGCCAGCTCGGCGGCGAGCTTGCGGACCGGGTCCGACTCCGCGTAGCGGATGCGGAAGGTCACGGCCTTGCCGTCGGGCGTGGTCAGGGTGCCGCCCTCTTCGGCGCCGGTGTAGCCGGCGGTGGTGAGGATCTCGGCGGCCTTGGCGACGTCGCCGGAGCCCTGGCCCGTCGGGCCGATGATGTCCTGGAAGTACTCGTTGTCGTTGGAGAAGAAGTGGTTCAGCTTCTGCTGGACGCCGCTCTCCGGGTAGTTCTTGGCCGAGATGTCCGGGATGTTGATGGCGGTGAAGACCGCCTGGCGCAGCGGGACGTCCTTGAGGAACTCGTTCTGCACGTTGGTGTCGAAGTGCAGCCACACCGAGCCCGCGTAGGTCTCGATCTGCATGTTCGGGTCCTCGGCGAGCTTGGCGTTCTCCTCCTCGGAGAACTCGCTCGGCCAGGCGCCGTCGATGGTGCCCTGGCGCATCTCGGTGACGATGTTGGCGGTGCCCTCGACGACCTTGAGCGTGATCTTCTCGATGGTGGGCTTGACGGAGCCCTGGTAGTTCTCGTTGATCTCGTAGACCACGTACTCGCCGAGCTTGGCGTCGACGACCTTGTACGGGCCGGTGCCGAGCACGCCCTGGCCGTCGGCGGTCGGGGCGGTGGTCTCGAAGTACTGGATCGCGTCGCCCATGACCTCGGGGTCGGTCTGCCAGTCGGCGAAGCCGTTGGCCTCGGCGATGTGCGAGGGGAGGTAGATCGTGGAGGCGTAGAGCCACTCGGGGTCGGAGTAGCCCTCGACGTAGGTGACGACGATCGAGCCGTCCTCGGCCTGCTCGATGGAGGCGACCTGGGAGCCCCAGTCGATGGAGGCCGGGAGGGCCTTCTCCTGGTTGGCGTGCTCAGGGTTGCCGGACATCGAGTACCACTGGAAGATGAAGTCCTCGACGCGGACGGGGTTGCCGTCCGACCACTGGGCGTTCTCGTTCAGCGTGTACTTGATGGTCATCGGGGCTTCGGAGACGAGCTCCGGCTCCGAGGCGAAGATGGCGTCGTCGTAGACCCACTTGGCGTTGGGGTCGAAGTCGCCGGAGCCGGCGGCCATCGGCACCATGGCCTGGTGGCCGTAGGAGTTGTTGCCGGCCTGGGTGTTCTCGTTCCAGGAGGCCCAGGCGGAGGAGATCGCCCAGACGACCTCAGTCTTGCCGGAACCGCCGCCGTCGCCGTCGTTGCCGCCGCAGGCAGCGAGCGTGAGGGCGGCGCCGCCGCCGAGGGACAGGCCGCCGAGAGCTCTACGGGTAAGAGCCATTTGTGTTTCTCCTCCAGATATCGATGCCGAGGGGCCTCCGGTCGGCCGCGAAAGCGCCGATGCCTCGCGTCCGGACGAAACGGTTTGGGGGAAGGCGTGCGTCCCTCGGCGGTGTTGTGACAAACACTGGCACAGACGTGAGCGGATTGACACGGCGGAGGGCCCAACTGGAGTTTATTCGTGATGCATTCGTGACTTTGCGCCCTGGAGCGTGTGGTCTGAATGGACCGTGGGGCCGATGTGGCATCGGCCCCACGGGGGAATTCAGTGAATTATCGGGATGCAGTATCGCGAATCGGCGCGCGGATTCCACGCGCCGTTCGGCGCGGGTTCGCTACGGCTTGCTCCACTCGCGGAGGTTCCACGCCATGGCGGCCTGGCTGTTCGGGTTCACCGGCTCGGGGAGGTCGACGAGCTTCGAGTTCCAGATGACCGACAGCGGGCTGGAGTACAGCGGCAGGGTGTAGGCCTGCGCGACCGCCTGGGCGCTGATCTGGTTCGCGAATTCGGCCGCCTCGGCGAGGTCGAACGTGCCGCGGACCTTCGGGAGCAGCTCGTTGATGACCGGGTCGTCGTAGCCGCCGTAGTTGGAGGCCGAGTCCGTCGAGAAGTACTGGTTCGGGCTGCCCGTGAACGCCGGGGAGCCGACCCACGAGAACACGATCATGTCGAAGTCCGCGGACGCGAGCGTCGCCGAGAAGTCCTCGTCGCCGAAGCCCTTCAGCTCCAGGTCGATGCCGAGCGGCTCCAGCTGGGCCTGGATGATCTCGCCGGTGAGCTTGCGGATCTCGTTGGAGGTCGCGAAGCGGAAGTTGAAGACGACCTGCTCGCCGTCCTTCTCCAGCTTGCCCTCGGCGTTCCAGGTGTACCCGGCCGCGGTGAGGATCGCCTTGGCGGCGTCGATGTCGCCGAGGCCGTAGTTCGCCGGGGTCAGGTAGTCCTCGTAGTAGGAGCTCTCCTCGGTGAAGAAGTGGTTGCCGAGCCACGGGACCTCGGTGCCGGGGAACGCCCGCTCCTTGATCTCGTTGATGTCGACCGTCGTGAAGACGGCCTTGCGGAGCTCGACGTCCTTGAGGAAGCCGTTGCGCACGTTGATGTCGAAGTGCGACCAGGTCGCGCCCGCGTACGTCTCGTACTTCCACTCCTCGGGGTTCTCGTCGAGCTCCTGGAGGATCTCCAGCGAGAAGTCGTTCGGCCAGCAGCCCGCGATGGTGCCCTGGCGCAGCTCGGTCACCTCGGCCTCGATGCCCGTCACCGGCTTCATCGTGAGCTTGGTGAACTTGGCCTTCTTCGAGCCCTGGTAGTTCTCGTTGGGCTCGTAGACGATGTACTCGCCGAGCTTGGAGTCCACGGGCTTGTACGGGCCGGAGCCGACCGTCGCCAGGTTCTCGTTGAACCAGGTGATCGCGTCGCCCATGACCTCGGGGTCGGTCGCCCAGTTCGCGAAGCCGCCCTCTTCCTCGGCGTAGTGGCTGGGCAGGTAGACGCCGCCCGTGAAGGTCCACTCCGGGTCGACGTTGCCCTCGGTGAACGTGAAGACGATGACGCCGGGTTCGGTCTCCTCGATCGAGGCGACCGTGGCGCCCCAGGCGGTGGAGGCCGGGAGGGCCTTCTCCTGGTTGGCGTGCTCGGGGTTGCCCGACAGCGAGTACCACTGGAAGATGAAGTCCTCCAGGCGGATCGGCTTGCCGTCCGACCACTGGGCGCCCTCCTTGAGGGTCACCTGGATCTGCATCGGGGCCTCGCTGATGAGCTGCGGCTCGCCCTCGAAGATGGCGTCGTCGTAGAAGACGTTGCCCTCGGGGTCGAAGTCGTAGCCGATGGCGCCCATCGGGTTCTGCGGGGCCATGGCGATGTGCCCGGCGATGTTGTTGCCGGTGCTGGTGTTCTCGTTCCAGGCTTCCCACGGGTACGCGATCGCCCAGACCAGCTCGCCGCTGGGCTCGCCGCCGTCCTCTTCGTTGCCGCCGCAGGCCGCCAGCATGAGTGCAGACGACCCGCCGATGGTCAGTCCGCCGAGTGCTCTACGGGTAAGAGCCATTGCTGTGTCTCCTCCATTGGGTGTGTCGACCGAGGGATCGCCCGTTCGCGGACCGCGGGGATGCGGCGTCGGTGCCGCGCGCGGGCGCAGAGGGGGCGGACGGCCGCCTCGGCAGTACTGGGTCACAGGCTTCCACGGAGCCGGGACGAATGGAATGTCTCGGTACGGATTTGGCGGATCATTGTTACCCGACCGATACGCGGAAGGGGCGGCCCGCTCGGGCCGCCCCTTCCCACTCGCCTGCTGTTAGGCGGGCTTCCAGTTCTGGACGTCCCACAGCGGGCCGGACTGGCTGTTGCCGTTCGCGGTGACCCCGCCGAGGTTGTTCTGGTTGTAGATCGTCGACTGCGGCTCGTCGAACAGCGGCAGCGTGAACGCCGCGGGCATGACCATGGCGTCGACGTCGTTGGCGAACCCGGCGGCCTCGTCGAGCGAGGTCGTCGAGGTGACCTTGGCGATGGCCTCGTCGAGCCCGTCGAGGGCGTAGCCGCCGAAGTTCGAGCCCGAGGTGGAGCCGAAGTACTGGTACGGCGCGGTCGTGAACGCGGGCGTGCCCGACCAGCCGTAGACGATGAGGTCGAAGTCCGCTTCGGACAGGACCGGGCCGAGCTGGCCGTCCGGGATCGCCGTGAGCGTCACGTCGACGCCGATCGCGGCGAGCCGGGACTGGACGACCTCGCCGATGAGCGTGCGGGTCGGGTCCCCGTCGCCGTAGCGGAAGACCAGCGTGACCGGGTCGCCGTCGGGCGTCATGAGCGTGTCGCCGGTGGTGTACCCGGCCGCCTCCAGCGCGGCGTTGGCGGCGTCGGCGTCGCCCGAGCCCTGCTGCGGGTCGGTCGGGCTGAGGTTGTCCTGGAAGTACTGGCTGGTCTGGCTGAAGAAGTGGTTCTGCCGCAGCGCCACCTCGGTGTCGGGGTAGGCGCGGTCGATGAGCTCCTGGTTGTCGATGGCGGTGAACACGGCCTGGCGCAGCACCTCGTCGGACAGGAACTGGTTCTTGGTGTTCGTGTCGATGTGGAGCCAGACGTTGCCCTCGTAGACCTCGGTCTTGATCGCGTCGTCGCCGTCGAGCTTGTCGAGCTCCTCCTGGCTGAACTCGCTGGGCCAGGAGCCGTCGATCTCGCCGTTGCGCAGGGCGGTGACGATCGCGTCGGTGCCCTCGACGACCCTGAGGGTGAGCTTGTCGAGGCCGGGGTCGACGCTGCCCTGGTAGTTCTCGTTGGGCTCGTAGATGACGTACTCGCCGACCTTCGCGTCGGTGGGCTTGTAGGGCCCGGCCGACCAGGTGGGCGCGGTGGTGGAGAGCCAGTCGGCGCTGTTGCCCATGACGGCCGGGTCGCTCTGCCAGTCGGCGAAGCCGTTGTCCTCGATGACGTGGCTGGGCTGGAGGTTCGGGTAGGCGAACTGCCATTCGGGGTTGAGGTAGCCGTCGATGTAGGTGACGGTGACGACGCCGTCGGCCTCGGCGACGGAGGCGACGTTGGCGCCCCAGTCGGTGGTGGCGGGCGCGCACTGCTCCTGGTTGCAGTAGTCGGCGTTGCCCGACATCTGGTACCAGACGTAGATGAAGTCCTCGGCGCGGATCGGCTTGCCGTCGGACCACTGGGCGTTCTCGTTGAGGGTGTACTCCACGGTGAGCGGGGCCTCGGAGGTCAGCTCGGGCGCCTTGGAGAGGACCGCGTCGTTGAACACGAAGTCGCCGTCCGGGTTGAAGTCGCCCAGGGACGCGGCCAGCGGGGTGAGCACCTGGTTGAGGTAGCTGTTGTTGCCTTCGCTGGTGTTCGGGTTCCACGAGTCCCAGCCCGAGCTGATCGCCCAGGTGACGTCGCTGTCGCCGCCGCTCGACGAGCCGCCGCCGCAGGCGCCGAGCGCCCCCGCCGCGAGCGCCGCCGCACCGGCGACCGCCAGCGCGGTTGCCCTTGCAGGTCGCATATGACCACTCCCCCTGTTGCTCCCTTGTGGGCCGCGCCGAGGGGCGCGACTGGAACATCGTTACACCTGGGGGGTCCGTTTTCGGGGAGTTTCCGGCAAAGAACGGGGCCGGAGTCGCGGACTCCGGCCCCGTTGCGCGTGAACATTATTCGGCTCTGATGCCCCATTCGGCGACGTTGTAGAGGGCGCGCTGCTGGGAGGCCCAGTTGTCGCGGACGTTGACGAGTTCGGGGGTGGCGATGATGGCGACGGGGGTGTTCACCAGGGGGAGCTGGTAGGCGTCCTGGACGACGCGCTCGGCGATCTGGTTGCCGATCTCGGCGGCCTCGGCAGGGTCGGGTTCGAGGGCGAGGGCGTCGATGAGGGCGTCGAGTTCGGGGTCGTCGAGGCGGCCGTAGTTGGTGGGCGCGTCGGAGGCCCAGAACTGGCGGGCGGAGTTGACGATGACGGGCTGGGAGGTCCAGCCGAAGGCGACCATGTCGAAGTTCGACTGGTCGAGCGTCGGCCCGAGGTCGGCGGCGGGGAAGGGCTTGAGCTCGACGTCGATGCCGATGTCGGCGAGGTTGAAGGCGACGAGGTCGGCCATGGTCTGGCGGTCGTCGGAGCCGTCGGCGTACCGGTAGTTGAAGGTCACCTGCTCGCCCTCGGGGTCGAGGAGCTTGCCGTCGGAGTTCCAGGAGTAGTCGGCGTCGAGGAGGGCGTCGCGGGCCTGCTCGGTGTCGCCGGCGCCCTGGCCGGTGGCGGTGAGGTGGTCCTGGAAGTTGGCGGAGTCGTTGCGGTACAGGTGGTTGAGTTTGCGGGCGGCGTCGGACTGGACGTTGGCGTAGGTGCGGGCGATGATCTCTTCGACGTCGATGGCCTGGAAGACGGCGGTGCGCAGGACGGGGTCGGAGAGGAACTCGTTGTTGACGTTGATGTCGATGTGGTGCCAGAGGGGGCCGCGGTCGACGTTGAAGTTGATGCCGTCCTCGCTCACGAGCTGGACGACGTTCTCGGCGCTGATGTTGCCGGGGCTGGAGCCGTCGACGGTGCCCTGGCGGATCTCGGTGATGATCGATTCGAGGGAGTCGAAGGACTTGAGGGTGAGCTTGTCGAGGGTGACCTCGGTGGAGCCGGCCCAGTCCTCGTTGGGGGTGAAGATCGCGTAGTCGCCGGTGGCGGCGTCGTCGATCTTGAAGGGGCCGGCCGACCAGGTGGGGACCGTCTGGGAGAAGTAGGTCTCGGCGGCGGCCATGTCGGCGGGGTCGTGCTTCCAGTCGAGGCCCTGCTCGTCGGCGATGTGGGCGGGGTTGGAGAGGACGGGTTCGTACTTCCATTCGGAGGAGGCGTACTCGTCGTTGTAGGTGATGACGATCTTGTCGGCGGTGGCGCCCTCTTCGATGGAGACGACGTCGGCGGCGGTGGCCGCGGCGGGGGTGCAGTCCTTGCAGAGGTCGCCGTTCCCGGAGCGGGCGTACCAGGTGTAGGTGAAGTCGTCGAGGCCGATGGGGTTGCCGTCGCCCCAGTTGGCGTCGGGGTTGAGGGTGTACTCGACCTGCATGGGGGTCTGGTTGATGAGTTCGGGCTCGCCGGCGAATATGGCGTCGTTGACGACGAAGTCGGCGTTCTGGTCGAACTGGCCGACGGCGGGCCAGTAGGGGGCGGTGACCTGGAGGGTGTAGACGGTGTACTCGGCGGACAGGTTGGGGTTCCATCCGGTCCAGGACCCGTCGATGCCCCAGGTGATCTCGCCGCCGTCGGCGCGTTCGCCGGAGTTGCAGGAGACGGGGTCGGTGGCGCAGTCCTCGAAGCCGGGGTCGCCGGCCGCCTGTCCTTGTCCGCAGGCGGTGGTGCCGCCCAGGATCATGACCAGGGCGGCGCCGATGCCGATGGCGCCGGTTGCGGGTCGTCGTGCTCGCAACATCGTTCTCCTCGTATTCCGGGCCGCGCGGGCATATCAGATGTCGCGGCGCTATGGGGAATATGAGCATGCAGTGCCACTGCGCCCCAAGTGTCCTCATTGACCGTCCAATGGGTACTCTTGAGGGGCTTGGGGCGGGCATATCCGCAGGTTGAGGCGATTGTGGAGCGTATCCGTAAAGGACCCGTAGATTTCATCGCTTTCACCGACAATCCCGGCGTTCGCCTCGGCGTCAGCATATTGTGACCAAATCGGTATGAGCCCGGAGGCGGGCGCCACGGCCGACCCGGCCACGTCCGGTCACGAGGCCATCTGGGGCGGCAGGTCCCGGGCGTGGACCACGGTGAGGCGCGAGACGGCGCGGGTGAGCGCGACGTAGAGGTGGCGCAGTCCGACGCCTTCGACGGTCGCTCCTCCGGTGGCCGGGGCCTCGACGATCTCGACGGGTTCGACGACCACCACGTGGTCGTATTCGAGGCCCTTCGCGAGGCTCGCGGCGACGAGCTCGACCCGCTCGGCCCCTTCGAGGACCGGCCGCAGCGCCTCGGCGCGTGCGTCCGCGGCGATGACGCCGACGAGGCCTTCCTCCTGGAGGGCCTTGGCGACCGCTTCACGAACGCCCGCTTCGAGGTCCGCAGTCCTGACGTGGTCGAGGGACCCGTCCGAGCGGATCGACCGGGCGGGGGCGACGCCGACGCCGAGGTGCGGCAGGACCCGGTTGGCGAGCTCGATGATGACGGCGGGCACGCGGAACCCGGTGGTCAGCTCGGTGTGCTCAGCCTGGTCCTTGCCCAAGTGCCGCATCTGGTCCGTCCACGAGGAGGCGGCCCACGGCGTGGTCCCCTGCGCGAGGTCGCCGAGGACGGTGACCGAGCCCTTTCCGGAGCGGCGGGCGATGGCCCTGCACTGCATCGGGGACAGGTCCTGGGCCTCGTCGATCACGATGTGCCCGAAGGACGCCGACGGGTCGCGCAGTTTGAGGTGCGACTCCACCTCGTCGACGATGAGCAGGTCGGCGGCGCTGGGCTTGGCGAGCTTCCCGGTGAGCAGCGCTGCCTCGTCCTCGGAGAGGATGCCGCGGGTCGCGTCCGCGCGGAACGCCGCGTCCGTGTACAGCTTCTTCATGACGGTCTTGGCGTTGAGCCCCGGCCACACCGCGTCCATGAACTGCCGGACCGCGGGGGTCCGCTTGATCCTGGTGCCCCACTTGGCGTCCGGGGAGTGACCGGAGCGGATCTCGGCCTGGCGGCGCACGCCCTGCACGATCGCGTCCTCCAGGGCCTTGCGCCCGGCCGTGTAGGTGCGGGTGTGCTTGCGGGCGTTCGCGAGCGCCTCCTCCAGGAACCCCAGGCCCAGGCGCCAGCGCCATCCGGCGTCGGCGATGAGGAGGCCCTCGTCGGCCGTCACGCCGCCGTCGAGGGCGGTGCCGATGTGGCCCCAGACGGCGCGCTCGCAGACCAGGGCGATGCGCTCGTCGTGCTTGACGAGCGCGGCCTCGTGCGTGTCGGTCCCGGTGGCGGTGTGGGCGCCGGTGAGCTGCTGGACGGTGACCTGCCAGACGGAGGTCTCGCCGAGGGTGGGGAGGACTCCGGCGATGTAGTTGAGGAAGCCCTCGTTGGGGCCGACGACGAGGACGCCGGACTTGTTGAGCTTGTCGGTGTAGTTGTAGAGCAGCCAGGCGGCGCGGTGGAGGCCGACGGCGGTCTTGCCGGTGCCGGGGGCGCCTTGGACGCACAGGTTCGTAGTGGCGTCGCGGCGGATGAGCTCGTCCTGCTCGGGCTGGATGGTGGCGACGATGTCGCGCATCGGGCCGGTGCGGGGGCGCTCGATCTCGGCGGTGAGGATGTCGGAGGCGACTTCTTCACCGAAGACGAGGTTCTCGTCCTCGAAGCCGGTGAGGGTGCCGTTGTTGAAGCCGAAGCGGCGGCGCTTGGCGACGTCGCGGCGGTCGTGGGCGGAGGCGCGGTAGTACTGCTCGGAGAGGGGCGCGCGCCAGTCGAGGACGAGCGGGTCGCGGTTGCCGTCGAGGATGTGGCGGCGGCC
This sequence comes from Glycomyces artemisiae, assembly GCF_003002955.1. Classification (GTDB taxonomy): domain Bacteria; phylum Actinomycetota; class Actinomycetes; order Mycobacteriales; family Micromonosporaceae; genus Glycomyces; species Glycomyces artemisiae. The sequence continues at coordinate 838,927 of NZ_PVTJ01000002.1, read as the reverse complement.
GATGTGGAAGTCCTCGCCGTCGTCCATCCAGATGCGGCCGAAGAAGAGTGCGATGCCGCGGTCGGTGAGGTCGGCGAGGCGGGGCACGGTGTAGTTGGCCATGGCCCAGCCGAAGAGGTGGTCGGAGCGGACGTCGCCGAGGCCGAGGTTCCGGGTGGACTCGTCGAAGTCCCCGGAGTAGATGTTGTGGATGCCCTCGGTGAGCTCGCGCATCGCGGCCATGGCGGCGCGGGCGCGCTCGTGGTGGTCGATTTCTGCCTGGAGTTCGGTTTCTGACACAGGAGTCTCCCCGGTGGATTTGTCAGACGATTCTTTCTGACGCGCGGAGCGCGGTGCTGGAGCCTGAAAGGCGAACCGTCGACCCTACCCGGGGTTGACCTGGGACTGCAATCGAATTAGCGCACGCTGAGCGGCTTGACATCGACGAGCCGCCCGTCGTCGCGGTGGAGGACCCAGCCGCCGCCGGGCGCGAGGTCGCCGTCCGGTTCCTGCGCGCGCTCGGCCAGGTCGTGGCCGTCGAGCGCGGCGGCGCCGACCAGGAGCGCGCACAGCACGGGGGCCTCGGCGCACACGACGGCGGTGCGGCGCGGGTCCGGGAGGGCCCGCAGGGCGCGGGCGGCCAGCCAGACGGCGGCGTGCGCGGGGCTGAGCGCGGGCGCGTCCCTCGCCAGGTCCGGGGAGGCGAGCGCCTGGAGGTCGAGGCGGCTCGCGAGCGGCGCGAGCGTGTCGGCGCAGGCGCGGCCGGGCCCCGACAGCAGGGTCGTCGGGTTGTACAGCTGGAGGAAGTCGGCGAGCGCCCAGGCGCGCCGCGACTGCGCGTCGGTGAGCCGGTCGCCGGGGTCGTCGGCGACGTGCCGGAGCAGGATGAGCGCCGAGAGCATCAGCGGCCTCGCAGGGCAGGGGGTCGTCGCATATCGACGATGCTTCATCCCTTGATGAACGGCAGTTGAACCCGCAGTTTGCGCAGAGGTGAACAGTCCGCAGCGGTGCGGCCTAATGCCCCTGAACGGCCGCTACCGCGGCACGTAGCGCAGGTCCTCGTACTCGTCGTGGCGCTGCATCCACCGGTCCACGAACGGGCAGGTCGGGTACGCCTTCGCGCCCTTCTCCCGCAGGTCGTCGAGCGCGAACCTGACGAGCCGGTCCCCCCATCCCTGCCCGCGCAGGGACCGGTCGACCTCCGTGTGCGGCAGCACGATGAAGTCCTCGCCCTGCATGTACTCCAGGTACCCCAGCACCTCGCCGGCGTCGTTGCGCAGCTCGTACCGCTGCTCGCCCGCATTCTCCACAACCGAAAGATCCGCCATGCGGCAACCATATCCGGCCGGGCGGCTCCGAAGCCCGGCTAAACGGCGCTCGTCACTCTCACCCGGCCCGGGAGCGCCGCGGAGGCGACCGCGCCCGCGAGGCAGATGAAGGCGGCGGCGGTGAAGACGTCGGCGTACTGGGCGGCGAGGGCGCGGTCGATCGCCTCCAGGTAGGCCTCCTGGCGGGAGAGGAAGACCGACTCGGAGATGCCGAAGGGGAGGGGCGTGTCGAGGTCGGCCGTGGACTCCTGGAAGCGGTGGAGGCTCCAGGAGGTGAGGGCGGCGACGCCGATGAGCATCCCCATCATGCGGGCGACGACGGCGAGCGCGGCGGCCGTGCCGTGGCGGTCCTCGGGGACGACGCGCAGCGCCGCCGAGGAGAGGGGCGCGACGGTGAGGCCGAGGGCGGCCCCGGCCAGGCCGAGGCCGAGGGCGATGTGCGGGACGGCGTCGGCGATCCACACGTACGCCAAAGCGGCCGTGGCGAACCCGGCGAGGGCCGGGACGCGCTCGCCGTAGCGGGACGCGAGCGCCCCGCCAGCGACCGCGCCGAGCGGCAGGCCGACGAGGAACCACATGAGCAGCAGCGCGCCGCCCGCGGAGTCCAGGCCCAGAAGCGTCTGGGCGAGCAGCTGCGTGTCGACGAGCGTGACCATGAGGACCGCACCCGCGGCGGCGCTCGCGGCGAGCACGGCGGCGTAGGGGCGCCATTTGACGCCGTCGGGTTCGAGGAGGCGCACCGCGGAGCGGCGCTGCTGGAGGACGAACAGGGCGAGGACCACGGCCCCGGCGACGATCGCGACCGGGCCCCACGGCGGCAGCACCGCGTCCTCCGGCTCGGGGTTGTACAGGCCGATCGTGAACAGCCCCAAGGCGACCGCGAGGAGCGCGCCGCCGAGGAAGTCGATGCGGCCTTCTCGGCGCGCCGTGTCGCGCGGGAGCGCGAAGTGGACGGCCAGTGCCGCGAGGACCGCGAGGGGCACGTTGATCCAGAAGATCCCGCGCCAGCCGACGACCGCCGCGATCCCGGCGCCCGCGAGCGGCCCCAGGACCGCGCCGAGCTCCTGCGCGGCGCCGATCCACCCGAGGACCACGGCGCGGCGCTCGGCCGCGAACAGGTCCGCGGCGAGGGCCATCGTCACCGGCAGGAGCGCCCCGCCCGCGAGGCCCTGGAGGGCCCGGCCCGCGACGAGCGGCGCGAGGTCGAGGGAGACGGCCGAGATGACCGAGCCGATCGCGAAGGCCGCCAGGCACACGTGGATGACGATGCGCCGCCCGAACCGGTCCGAGACGCGGCCCAGCAGCGGCATGCCCGCGATGTAGCCGAGGAGGTATCCGGTGACCAGGGGCGTGGCGCGTTCCAGGTGGTTCGCGGGGATGTCGAGGTCGCCGATCATGTCGACCAGGACGCTCACGAGGACGTACGCGTCGATCGAGCCGAGCAGGACGGCTGCGCCCGCGGCGGTCAGGGCCGGGCCGCGGCGGGGGGCCGGCAGGTCAGGGGACCGCAATGTCCACCGGCTCGTTGTAGTCGTCGAGCAGCAGCGTCACGGTCGCGTCCCCTTGGGCGAACTCGGCTTTCACGACCCGGAGGGTCTCCTCGTCGAACCACACCGTCGCCGTGTTCCACTCCCCCGCGGCGGGCAGGAACTCCGCGAACGCCGCCGGGTCGAACACCACCTCGTACCGGTACGTGTCGAACCCGCCGACCGCCTCGGTGTCCTCCGGGGTCGCCGTCTCGACCGCGTTCAGCAGCGCCGCGATCCCCGCGCCCGGGTCGAGCAGCACCGTCGGGTCGTACGGGAGCATCTCGTCCCCCACCGGGATCTCCTGGTAGCCGCCGGTGACGCCCTTGACGTAGGCGCTGTCCCCGACGATCGTGTAGTCCACTTCCAGGTCCATGCCGAGCGCGGTGATCGTGCCCGTGCCCTCGGCCTCGCCGTCGGCGGTGACGACCCCGTCGGCGCTCTTGACCGACAGGCCCTCGACCTCCCCGTCGACCGTCAGTTCGAAGTGGACGGACTCGACCTCGGCCATCACCTCCGACGCGCTGGGCAGCACCTCGTCCGCGGCGGGCACCTCGTCGGCGCCGTCCGAACAGGCCGCGAGGGCCGAGAGCACGAGGGCGGCGGCGCCGATCACGGGGAGTTTCGATCGCATAGGGCGATCCTATGCCCCGCGGTTTCGGGCGGGAAACCGAGAAAGACCGCCCGCTCGCGCGGGCGGTCCTCCAGGGGGGTCAGGCGCAGCCGACGGTCGGCCAGTTCCAGTTCCCGTTGGCCTGGATCGTCAGGCCGAACGTGTTCCCGGCGCCGTTCGGGGTGGCGACGAGCGTCTGCGCGTTGGGGTACGACGCGTTGCAGTTCCACGTCGCGAGGACCTTCGCGGGCGAGGGGATGTTCAGCGTCGTCCGCCAGTCGCTCTTGCCGGAGACGGTGACGTTGAGGTTGTACCGGTCGCCCCAGCTCTGGCCCGCGGACAGGACCGCGGTGCAGGCGCCGCCGCCACCGCCCCCGCCGCCTCCGCCGGAGCTGTCGAGGGTGATGTTGGAGCTGCCGGTGGACTGGTAGCCCTCGGTCGCCATGATCATGTAGTAGCTGAAGGCGCCGAGGTTCATGCCCGCGCGGGCCCAGGCGTCGAAGTGTTCGCCGGTGTTGATGGTCCCCGAGGTGCGGTTGCCCTGGCGGACGCTCCAGTACTGGTTGAAGGTCTTGGTGCCCTCCACCGACGGGGCGTTGTAGCGGGTGGACTGGCCGAGCCAGTAGGTGCCGCCGCTGGTGGTGAGCGTGCCGCGCTGCGAGGCGCCGCTGCTGGGGTTGTAGGGGCCGTGCGACTCGACGATGTAGTACTCGACCAGCGGATTCGACGTCCAGCCGTACAGGGCCAGGTAGCCGTTGCTGCCGTGGTTGACCGAGCCGCTGTAGGTGACGGTCCGGCGCCCGCCGTTGGCCCAGCCCTTGCCGCCGACCCAGTTGTTGGCGCCGTTCCACTGGGAGCTGTAGTTCCCGCCGGTGCCGAGGGTCATCGACGCGCGGCCCTGGGTGTCGGTCCAGAACGAGTAGTAGTAGCCGTTGTGGGTGCCCTCCTGGTTGGTGGTGATGACCTGCTGCGCCAGTGCGGCCTCGGGCAAGACCAGCCCGGAGGCCCCGAGCGCGAGCGCGCCCGCGCCGCCGAGCAGGAGGCTCCTGCGGCTGAAGAGGCTGGGGGGAGGGTTGAACTTCATCCTGTCTCCTCGGAAGGGTGCGAACCGGTCCGCCGAACGCCGACCGTATCGAGAGGCATCTATTTCTCGATAGAGACCATCGTGGACCCCGCCTCCCGACGTGTCAATAACTTCCGGAAAACTATCGGAACTTTCTTGATCCATGCCTCCGAAACTTCCGGAACCAGGGCAGCGAGAAGGCCACCGTCAACCGCCAACACCCCGGCCCGGCCCGGGTGCTCGCGATATTCGGTCAGTCGCCCTCTGCGGCGACGCCGACCGAATCGTCGGAAGGCGTTGCCGCAGGCGAGCGGCGGGTCAGCAGGAGTCCGACCGCTGCTGCGGCGAGACCTGCGATGCCCGCCGCCGCGAAGCCGCCTGCCGGGGCGGTGAGGTCGATCGCGAATCCGGCGAGTGGGGCGCCGAGGGCGAGGCCCGCGCTCTGTGCCGAGGACTGGAGGCCGGTCGCCTCGCCGCGGACGGGGGCCGGTGCCAGCGCGCTCACTGCGTCGGCCACTGTGGAGAGCGTTGGGGCGGTGAGGAGGCCGGCGATGACGGCGGCTGCGGCGAGCCAGCGCCAGTCCGCGGCGAGGCCGAGGGGGATCGTCGCGAGCCCGAGCAGGCCGAGCAGCAGCCAGGTCGGCAGCGACCGGGCCTGCGAGCCGTAGATGAGCCCGCCGGTGACGGACGCGATGCCGAGGACCGCCACGACCAGGGCCGCCCGGGACACCTGGCCGGCTTCTTCGAGGGTGGCGATGACCGCGAGGTCGATGCCGCCGAGCAGCGTCGTGACGCCGACGGCCATCGTCAGGACCGCGATCATGCGCAGGTTCAGCCATTCCCGGCGCGGGGGCCGCGGGCCGGTGTCGGCATCCGCTTCGTCGGCGGTGCGCAGCGGCGGGTTCAGCAGGCCGATCCATGCGCCGCCGACTGCGATGGCGGCGCCGACGCCCCACGCCACCGCTTCGGGAGACGTGTTGGCCGCGAAGAGGATCACGACAGCCGGGCCCACGAGGTACGACAGTTCGCCTTGCACCGCTTCGAGTGCGAACGCCGCCCGGCGCTGCGGCACGGTCGTCATCGCGGCGATCGCCTGCCGCGTCACCGACTGCGCCGGGACCATCAGCAGCCCCGCCGCGAGCGCGGCGACCAGCAGGACGCTGTAGGACATGAGCGGCACGCTCAGCCAGAACACCGCCTGCGCGGCCACAGTCGTCAGCACCACCGTGCGCAGTCCGCGCCAGTCGATGAGGCGGCCGAGCAGCGGCCCGCTCAACGCGACCCCGGCGGTCAGCGCCGCCGCGACGCCGCCCGCCGCCGCGTAGCTCAGGTCGAGGGCCAGCACGACGAACATGATCAGCGCAGTCGCATTGGCGGTGATCGCGGTGCGGGCGAGCAGCGAGGATCCCATGAGCGATGCCATCCCCGGCACCGCGAGCACTTCTCGGTATCGGGTCACCCGAGCGATGCTAGAACACCAATGCGGCTGGTGAACCGCCGCGGCATGGGGAACGCCGGCGGTCGAGTCCATAGGCCCCCTTGTGGCTCCATGGCTACCCGCAGGCAGGCAGGATTCCTTCATGATTTTGAATGGAATGCGCCCTCTAGCTGGGCTGATGCAGAGTGCCCCCGGCAGGATTCGAACCTGCGACACCTGGTCCCGGAAACCAGTGCTCTATCCACTGAGCTACGGAGGCGCGCCCGACGAGTCGGACGGAACGATGCTATCAGCCCCCGGACGGGGGGTCGAACGCGGTTTGGCCGGTGAGGATCACACCTTCGTTTCGTCCTGCGATTCGGCGCGGCGAGTGTCGGAGGGCGGGCATAGGCTGACTCCGCCGAAACCTGTGAGCCTAGCGGACACGCTGCGGTTTCGCCGTGCGAATCACCGGAAAAACACATCATCTTGGGGCGACCCCAAGGGCCGACCACAACATGTATGATTCCCCTCTGTCAGAACCAACAGCACGAGGGGATGCAGAGATGACCGGGCTCGCCACCACGCCATCCGCCACCACCACCGCTCCGCAGCAGCGGGAGCCCGAGCAGGGCCCCGCGGCGCTGATCGCCGAGCGCATTCGCGTCCATGCCGCCGGACTGCCCGACGTGGACGGCGAGAAGGTCATCGCCCAGATCGAGGCGGGCCTGTGGCCCGGCGCGACCGAGAAGGCGCTGCGCGAGCGCGCCGTCGAGATCACCTCGTCGAGCGTCGCCTCCGAGCCGACCTACTCCAAGCTCGCGGCCCGGCTCCTCGCCGAGCACATCGCGGAGGAGACCGCGGGCGAGGGCGTCACCTCGTTCACGACCTCGATCGCCGCGTGCCGCGACAACGGCCTGCTCGCGGACGACCTCGTCGCCTTCGTCGACGCCAACGCCGCCGCGCTCGACGCCGTCATCGACGACGCCGCCGACGACCGCTTCGAGTACTTCGGCCTGCGCACCGTCTACGACCGCTACCTGCTGCGCCACCCCGAGCACCGCACGGTCCTCGAACGGCCCCAGTACTTCATGCTCCGCGTCGCGTGCGGCCTGAGCCAGTCCGTCGAGGAGGCCGCCGAGCTGTACCGGCTCATGTCGGCCCTCGCGTACCTGCCGTCCTCGCCGACCCTGTTCAACTCCGGCACCAAGCGCGCGCAGCTGTCCTCGTGCTTCCTGCTCGACTCCCCGAAGGACGAGCTCGACTCGATCTACGAGCGCTACAGCCAGGTCGCGCGCCTCTCGAAGTACGCGGGCGGCATCGGCATCGCCTGGTCGCGCGTGCGCTCGCGCGGCTCGCTCATCCGCGGCACCAACGGCCACTCGAACGGGATCGTGCCGTGGCTGCGGACCCTCGACTCGTCCGTGGCCGCGGTGAACCAGGGCGGGCGCCGCAAGGGCGCCGCATGCGTGTACCTCGCGACCTGGCACGCCGACATCGAGGAGTTCCTGGAGCTGCGCGACAACACCGGCGACGTCGAGCGCCGCACGCACAACCTGAACCTCGCCAACTGGATCCCCGACGAGTTCATGCGCCGCGTCGAGAACGACGCCACCTGGTCGCTGTTCGACCCCAAGGAGACCCCCGAGCTGGTCGACCTGTGGGGCGAGGAGTTCGACGAGGCGTACAAGGCCGCCGAGAACGCCGGGAAGGCCCGCAAGACCGTGCCGGCCCGCGAGCTGTACGGCCGCATGATGCGCACCCTCGCGCAGACCGGCAACGGCTGGATGACCTTCTCCGACACCGCGAACCGGACCTCGAACCAGACCGCGCGCAAAGAGAACGTCATCCACCTCTCGAACCTGTGCACCGAGATCCTGGAGGTCACGAACGACTCCGAGACCGCCGTGTGCAACCTCGGGTCCGTGAACCTCGCCGAGCACTGCTCGCCCGAGGGCTTCGACTTCGAGCGGCTGGAGACCACGGTCCGCAGCGCCGTCAAGTTCCTCGACCGCACCATCGACCTGGGCTTCTATCCGACCGCCGAGGCCGAGAAGGCCAACCGCAAGTGGCGCCCGATCGGCCTGGGCTGCATGGGCCTCGCCGACGTGTTCTTCAAGCTGAAGCTCGCGTTCGACTCCGAGGAGGCGCTCGCGCTGTCGACGGCGATCGCCGAGCGGATCGCGCTGGTGGCGTTCGAGACCTCCGCGGGCCTCGCGGCCTCCCTCGGGGCGCACCCGAACTTCGCGGAGACCCGCGCCGCCGAGGGCGTGCTCCACCTCGACCACTACCCGAACGCGCGGATCACGCTCACCGAGCGCTGGGACGCCGTCCGCGGGCAGGTCGCCGAGCACGGCCTGCGCAACTCGCTCATGATCGCCATCGCGCCGACCGCCACGATCGCGTCGATCGCCGGGTGCGCCGAGTGCATCGAGCCGGTCGTCTCCAACGTGTTCAAGCGCGAGACGCTGTCGGGCGAGTTCCTCCAGGTCAACCGCCACTTGATCGCCGAGCTCAAGGAGCGCGGCATCTGGAACGAGCAGCTGCGCCAGGCCATCGTCGTCGCCGAGGGCTCCGTCCAGGGCATCGACGCGATCCCGGCCGACCTCCAGGAGCGGTACCGCACCGCCTGGGAGCTGCCGCAGCGCGCCCTGATCGACCTCGCGGCGGCCCGCACGCCGTTCATCGACCAGGCCCAGTCGCTCAACCTGTTCCAGGCCAGCCCGACCATCGGCAAGCTCTCGTCGATGTACCGGTACGCGTGGCAGCAGGGCCTCAAGACCACGTACTACCTGCGCAGCCGCCCGGCGACGCGCATCAACCAGACGACCGTGAGCGCCGCGCCCGCCGCACAGGCGCAGCCGACCGAGCTGGAGGTCATCCCGGCCGACATCGCGTGCTCCCTGGAGAACCCGGAGAGCTGCGAAGCCTGCCAGTAGGACCGCCGGAGGCGGGCCCGGCCGGGCCCGCCTCCCTCTTTGACTTCGAACTGCCGCCCGCCCCTAAGCGAACCGACTACCGAGAGGACGCCCAATGCTGCTCGACCCAGGCATGGACCTGACACTGCGACCGATGAAGTACCCGGACTTCTACGACCAGTACCGGGCCGCCATCAAGAACACCTGGACCGTCGAGGAGGTCGACCTCGCCTCCGACCTGACCGACCTGGCGAAGTTCACGCCGCAGGAGCAGCACCTCATCCACCGCCTCGTGGCCTTCTTCGCCACCGGCGACACGATCGTCGCGAACAACCTGGTGCTCAACCTGTACCAGCACGTCAACTCCCCCGAAGGGCGGCTCTACCTCTCGCGCCAGCTCTTCGAGGAGGCCGTGCACGTGCAGTTCTACCTGACGCTGCTCGACACGTACCTGCCCGACCCCGACGAGCGCGCGAAGGCGTTCGACGCGGTCAACAACATCCCGTCGATCAAGCGCAAGGCCGACTTCTGCTTCAAGTGGATCGACTCGGTCTTCGACATGCAGGAGCTCAAGACCGCCGAGGACCGCCGGACGTTCCTGCTCAACCTCATCTGCTTCGCCGCGTGCATCGAGGGCCTGTTCTTCTACGGCGCCTTCGCGTACGTGTACTGGCTGCGCAGCCGCGGCCTCCTCGACGGCCTCGCCACCGGCACCAACTGGGTGTTCCGCGACGAGTCCTGCCACATGAACTTCGCGTTCAGCGTCGTCGACGTCGTGCGCCAGGAGGAGCCCGAGCTGTTCGACGAGCGGATGCGCCGGCAGGTCACCGACATGCTGGAGGAGGCCGTGGAGGCCGAGCTCCAGTTCGCCGAGGACCTCATCGGCGAGGGCATGCCCGGCATGACCGTCAAGGACATGAAGTCGTACCTGGAGTACGCCGCCGACCAGCGCCTCGTGCGCCTCGGCATGCCGAAGAAGTGGGGCTCGGAGAACCCGTTCCCCTTCATGGCGCTCCAGGACGTGCAGGAGCTGACGAACTTCTTCGAGCGCAGGCCGACCGCCTACCAAGTGGCCGTGGAAGGCAAGGTCGACCTCGACGAGGAGTTCTGATCCCGGGCCGCAGGGTGTCTCCCGCCTGCGGCTGAACGAGGAGGGGCCCGGCGCACCAGCGCCGGGCCCCTCTTTGTCGCTTCTTGTCGCTCGCTCAGGATTCCCGAAGCGGCTCGCTTCGCTTGCCGCTAACCGGCCCTGGCGAACGTCGAGCCCGAAGCCTCGGTGCCGTCGCTGAGCTGGGCGACGCACAGGAACGTGCCGTCGCCGGGGACGTACACGTCCGTGGTCCAGTCGACCGCGTCGCTGGAGACGAGCTGCGAGAGCGGGCCGCCGTCGGCCTGGCCGTTCACGCAGGCCGCGGCCACGGTCGGATCGGCCCTCGCCGCTTCGACGTCGGCGACGCCCTCGGGGAGCTGGCCGGTCGCGTAGGCCTCCCACAGGTGGTTGCCTTCGCAGCCGGTCGCGGCGAACGCGGCGTCGAAGCAGGCCGGTTCGGCGACGCAGCCCGCGCCCTCGACGGTGAGCGTGCATTCGCCGACGTAGTCGTCGGCCATGGACTGGGACGCGAGGTCGGCGGGTTCCTCGCCGCCGCCGAAGAGCCACACGCCGCCCGCGATGAGGAGGCCGAGGATGACCAGGCCGACCGCCCCCATGCCGATGAGGCGGCCGATCTCGGAGCCGCCGCCGCCCTCTTTGAGGCGGCGCTCGCGGCGGGTCAGGCCGGTCTCGTTGCGGGGCACGGGGACCGGGAGGCGGGAGTCGTGGTCGTCGTCGCGTCCGCCGCTGAAGGCCTCCCAGCGGCCCGTCTCGCCCGCGAAGTCCGCGGGGGGAACCGGGGCCGGGGCGGGGCTCACCGGGGGGCTCACGGGCGGGCTGGGCATGCGCGCGGGGCCCGCTGCGGGGGCCGCGGCGCGGCGCATCGGCGCGGTGGCGGGGGCCGGGGGCTCCTCGGCCGCGGGGCCGCGGCGCTTGGCCGGGGCGAGGCGGAGCGTGGACGGCGAGTCGGGCAGGCCGCCGAGCTCGGCGTAGCCGGGGGCCGCGGGCTCGTGGAACTCCGTGGGGGCCGCGTTCAGGGGCGGCGAGGTGTAGGCGCCGTAGAGCCCTTGGGACGCAGGCGAAGGCGCGTGCGGGAGGTCGTCGGTGACGCGCGGGATGATGCCGGTGGACGCCTCGGGGATGCTCGCGAGGAACTCGCGGAACTCGACCGCGGTGGGGCGCCCGTCGGGGTTGTTGATGAGCGCGGTGCGCAGCATCTCCAGGAGCAGGGGCGATATGCCGGGGATCGCCGGGATCGGCTGGTCGAACAGGGCCGCGACCTCGTTGATGTCGAGGCCCCCTTCGGCGGGGAAGCGCGGCGGGTTGCCGCTGAGCATCGCGTAGAGGGTGGCCGCGAGCGAGTAGACGTCGGCGCTCGGGCCGACGTGCTGCATCTGGAAGACCTCAAGGGGCGCGTAGGCGGGGGTCGCCATCATCGAGAACCGCTCCCCCGGGCGGGGGGTCGGGATGAGGCTGGAGAGGCCGAAGTCGGCGAGCACGGCGTGGCCGTGGTGGTCGATGAGGAGGTTCGCGGGCTTGATGTCGCGGTGGACGATCCCGGCCTCGTGGGCCGCGGCGAGCGCGTCGGCGATGCGGATGCCGATCTCGATCGTGCGGTGCGGGGGGATCGTGGTGTGGCGGTCGAGCAGGTCGGCGACGGAGCCGCGGCAGCGCTCCATGACGACGTACGGGTTCGCCTGGTGGGTGAGGCCGGCCGAGAGCATCTTGACGACGCAGGGGTGGTCGGAGAGGCGCCCGGCGGTCTGGACCTCGTGGCGGAAGCGCTCGCGGGAGGCGTCGTCGGTGAGGGGGCGGGCCTCGATCTTCACGGCCACTTCGGCGCCGTCGTCGAAGCGCGTGGCGCTGTAGACGGTGGAGTAGGCGCCGCGGTCGATCTCGGTGAACCCGGTGAGGCGCTCGATGCCGTGCAGGAGCGACTCGGGGTCGGCCTCGGGGCGGGCTCTCGGCGGGGAGAGGGGAGCGGTTGGAGCACCGTAGGACGACATGGTGTCCACTGGAAACTGCCTCCGTTCTCGGCCGACGTGCAAGCCGAAAGGTCGCTCGGTGTCGAGCCTGTTCAGGTCGGGTGCGCGGGTCAGCGCCGGGGTGCGCGCCGCTGCGTTGCGAGAGCGACTCGGGCCTGGGGGATCCGAGTCATGGGACCTATCGGATAACGGTACGGCAACGCGCCCACGATTCTGTATACCCCTAGACGAAAAGCCAGCGAGAACTGGCCGAACGGTTGATATGTCGCTTCCCGAGGGCGAAGTAGCGGTGGCGCATAGTGAACGCATCCCCCGTGTAGCGCGCGGGAGGACGGGTGTTCCGGCGGCCTCCGCGGGGATGCCCGTCCGCCCGCCGCGTCCTCCGATCATCAGGCTCCCGCCACCCGGTCGCCGTCGAGTTCCATCGCGTCGGCGAGGTATCCGGCGGCCCAGGCGGTGGACTCCGGGTCCTCGCCGAAGGACTTGAGCGCGATCCCGGCCCACTTCGCCGCTTCCTCGGGGCGGCCGTCCTCGTCGAGCAGGCGTGCGTAGCGGGCCACGATGGCCCGCCTCGGGCGTCCCAGCGAGGGCTCGTCGTAATGGGCCGCAAGGGGTTCGAGCATCCGCAGCGCTTCGGCGCGGTCGCCCTTGGCGGCGCGCACGTCGGCCAGGAGCGCGGTGTTGGCGGCGCGGCCCGGTTCGAGGACGTCGTCGGTGAGGAGCGCGAGCGCTTCCTCGGCGGCGGTCTCGGCGGTCGCCGGGTCGCCCATCTCGAGCGCGCAGCGGCCTCTCAGGTTGTGCGCCAGGCTGATGAGGAGCGGGTGGCCGGTCTTCGCGCCGTACTCCTCCGCGTGCGCGGCGAGGTCCAGGGCGTGGTCGAGCGCGCCGATCGAGCGGGCCGCGAGCGCCCGCACGTACTTCGCGAAGCCGCGTCCCCAGTCGTCGTCGATCCGCTCGAAATCGCGGAAGGACTTGCGCGCCAAGGCGTCGGCGCCTTCGGGATGGCCGAGGCCGATCTGCGCGGCGGCGCCGATGGCCCGCAGGAGCCCGACGGCGAACACGTCCCCGGAGCGCTCGCCGATCGGCATGAACACGTCGGAGAGGCGCTTGGCCTCGGTGAAGCGCCCGGCCATGAGGAGCGCGAACGCGGACACGCCGCGGACCCACGCCCGGCCGACCAGGTCCATCTGGCGTGCAAAGGCTTTGGCGGCCTCGCGGAGCACTTCGTCGGCGCCGTCGAAGTCGCCGCGGGCGACGAGGACCCACGCCTGGTGCTGGAGGGCCCAGGCCAGGCGCTTGTCGTCGCCGACGCCGAACGCGACGTCGTAGGCGTCCATGAAGCGGGCCTCGGCCTCGGACAGGTGCCCGGCGAGGAAGTCGAGGAGGCCGATGCGGCACTGGGCGTCGCAGCGGGGCCCGGCGAGCCCCTCGCGGCGCGACAGCGCCAGCGCGGCCGTCCAGGCCCCGCGGGCCTCGGCGAGCTCGCCTTTGTAGCGGTGGAGGCGGCCGCGCAGCAGCAGGAGCTGGGCCACGAGTTCGGAGGCGTCCTCGGGGAAGTCGTCGCCGAACAGGCGCGGCGAGGGGTGGTCGTCGTCGCCGTGCGCGTGGTCGTGGTCGTCCTCGGGGATGAGGCCGATGTCGATGGCGAGGCCCTCGATCTCGGCTTCGGCCTCGACGGTGCGGCCGAGGCGGGTGAGGGCGCGGCCGCGCAGGAGCCGGTCGTCGTGGGAGAGGGTGGCGATGCGCTCGACGCCGTTGAGGAGGGCGACGGCGCGCTCGGGCTCGGAGGCGTCCATGGCGCGGTCGGCCTGCTTGCGGACGGCGTCGACGGCGAGCGGGAGGACGTTCCAGACCTCGTCGATCGCCTCGATCTCGACTTCGCGCGCGAGGGTGACGGCCTGCTCGGCGTGGAAGACGACGAGGTCGTCGGCGCTCTGGCCTTCGAGCTCGGTGTCGGCGGCCCAGCGGGCGACCTCGGCGTGCGCGTGCGCGGCGTCGGCTTTCCCGATGGGCGCGTAGGCGGCCTGACGCAGCAGCGGGGTCACGAAGCGGTAGCCGCCGTAGGAGCGGCGGCGGAGCATGCGGCGGTCGAGGAGCTCCTGGAGCGCGAGGTCGAACTCGCCGGGGACTTCCTTTTCGAGCAGCTGCGTGGCCTCGGGCGGGACGGCGTCGCCGAAGATCGAGGCGGCGCGCAGCAGCGCGCGGGCCGCGGGGCTGAGCGCGTCGATGCGGGCGCCGAGGACCTGCGCGAGGTCGCGCGAGAGGACCTTCCCGGTGAGCGAGCCGGCGGCGAGGCGCCACTGGTCGCCGGTGCCGGTGAGGAGGTCCTGCTCGACGAGGAGGGTGACGAGTTCGGCGAGGTAGTACGGGTTGCCTTGCGCGAAGCCGAGGAGGCGGTCCTCGTCGGGCTTGGGCAGGCGCCCGCCGCCGAGGAACTCGCGCAGGAGCCTCGCGGCGTCGGCGCCCGCGAGCGGCGGCAGCGGGTGGACCTCGGCTTCGGAGATGCGGGTGAGGACGCCGGAGGACCTGGTGAGCTCGGGGCGGCCGTAGAGGAGCACGAGCACGGGGCCGTGGATCTTCGCGAGCGCGACGCCGAGGGCGTCGATGCCTGCGGCCGAGGCGGTGTGCAGGTCGTCGATGATGAGGACCATCGGCGTGTTCGTCGACATGTGCGTGATGAGCTCGGCGACGGCCTCGGGGATCGTGTACGCGTCGGACTGCTGCCCGGTGAACCCGCCGACCCGGTCGGCCGCCCCGGGGCGGCCGTGGCCGAGGAGGCCGAGCAGGACGGTGATGTTCAGGCGGCATTCGCCGTGGTCGGCATGGCCGTCGGCGATGCGCCTGAGCTTGGCCTCGGCGGTGGCGCGGTCGTCGTCGAAGCGCAGGCCGGCGGCCTTGCGCACGAGGTCGGCGAGCGGACCGAAGCGGCGGCCCTCGCCGTAGGGAGCGACCCGGACGGTCAGCACTCGTGCGCCGCGCTCCGTGGCGAGTGTTCTGACCTCGCGGGCGAAGCGGGTCTTGCCCATGCCCGCTTCGGCGGTGTGGATCAGGACGAGCGGCTCACCGCGGTCGATGACGGCTTCGAGCCGCCCGGTCACGCGCCCGATCTCGGCGTCCCGGCCGATGAACGGGGCGGTGTCGCCGAGGCTGGCGCGCGTCCCGGGCTCGTCTTCGAGGCCCAGGAGCTGGAACACTTCGACCGGCTCACGCTTTCCCTTGAGGCGCACGGGAGTGAGGCGGCGCCAGGCCGCGGCGTGCTTCGTGGCGCGCATGGTCTCCTCGCCGGCCCAGATGGTGCCGACGGAGGCGATGGCGCAGATGCGCGCGGCGGTGTTCACGGTGTCGCCGATGACGGTGTATTCGAGATTCGCCTGCATGCCGGCCACGACGAGCCCGGACCGCAGCCCGATGCGAAGCCCGATGGGAAGCCCTCCGCCGGACTCGGCCTTGAGCAACCTCCGGACCCGCTTCTGCATGGCCTGAGCGGCCCGAACGGCCCGCTCGGCGTCGTCTTCATGGGAAAGCGGGGCGCCGAAGACGGCCATGATGCCGTCCCCGGTGAGCTTGTCGACGTGCCCGCCGAACTCGTTGACCGCGGAGACGCACTCCGCGAGCAGCCGGTCCGTCACGGACGAGACCCGCTCGGGGTCGAGGCTCTCCGACCAGGTCGTGAAGTCGGAAAGGTCCCCGAAGAGCACCGTGACATAGCGCCGCTCCGTCTGGGGAGCGGTCGCTTCAGGTGACAGGGGCGCGCCGCAGTTGTGGCAGTAGCGCGCGCCCGGCACAGTGGGCACGGAACAGAACGGGCAGGTCACAGCAGCACCAACGCCGGGACGGGGCTGTGTTGTTCCCCACTCCTTGTGGGAACGGGGCCAAACTTGCGATTCACGGTGGCAAGGATACGTGGCCTACCTGACAGATACCTGTGTGCGGAGGCACAAATCCCCGAGGAGGGGACCAACCCTCCCCCGTTATCGCCGACCCCCACCCGAACGGCTGATCCGGTTACGATCATGCCGTTGCGCAGCACCCCTCACCCTCCGCACCCGAAAGACACCCCATATGGCCCACCCCTCCGCCCCCTCGACGCCCCTGATCACGGTTCACTACCGGCGCCGCCTGCTCGTGTGGGTGGTCGCGGTCTGCTGGCCGCTGGCGCTGGCGATGTGCACGCTCGGCACCTACGTCCTGACCGTGTTGGACATCGAGAGCCAGCTCCTCTTCTTCGTGATGTACTTTCCGCCGATGTGGTGCGCGATGATGGGCACCCTCTATCTGGCACAGACGAACTGCCTCACATACGACGTCCACCGGCGGCGGGTCTGGAGCGGGACCGGCCACGTCCAGCGCACGATGGGCAGGTGGAAGGACGGCGACCGGCTCAACTACTCCATCTACCTCGGACGTCTCGAACGGATCCGTCCGAGCGGCAAGCGGCGCGCGATCGTGCGCAACGCGTACGTGGTCGACCAGAGCTCCTGGACCGCGTTCGTCGACGTCTTCCTGACCCATCAGAACGAGACGCGTCGCGGCGAGGACGCCGACGCGGCCGATCAGGGACTGCCCACCGCTGTCGAGGTCGGCATACGCTGGCGATTCTTTACCTGCGTACTACTCGTTGGGCTGGCACTTGGAGCATGGGGTTTTTGGCTCGTCCCGACCGTCGACGGGCCGCTGCCGGTCGTGTCCGCAGCATACTTCCTGTTCGGCGCGGTGCCGCTCGTCCTCAGGCCGGTGCTCAGGTATGAGGACGGCCTGGTCAGCGTCAAGACCGTCGGCCGGGTGCGCGAGTTTCCAAGCCGGGGGTACGAGCGGCTGGAGTACTCGGTGTACTGGGGGTGCCTGTTCGAGGTGCGCGCCGACGGGAAGCGGCGGCGCGTCGCCAGGGGGTGGGCGCGGGACCAGGACTCCTGGAAGGTGTTCGTGGACCGGTTCATGGAAGACCGGTCGTCCGAGTAGACGCCGAGGCCCGGTCCCGCGTGGTGCGGGCCGGGCCTCGTTTGCGGCTTTGCTTAGGCGGTGACCAGGCTGGCCTTCTGGAACTCCTTGACCGAGGTGTAGCCGGTCTTGGCCATGGCCCGGCGCAGGCCCCCGAAGAGGTTCTGGGAGCCGTCGGAGGAGTTGGAGGGGCCGTAGAGGATGGCTTCGAGGTCGGGGACCTCGATGTCGCCGGAGTCTCCCGGGCGGAAGCGGCCGCGGGGCAGCTTCGGGTGGGAGGCGGCGGAGTGCCACCAGGCGCCGGCGGCCGGGGACTCGGCGGCGTCGGCGAGGATCGAGCCGAGCATGACCGCGTCGGCGCCGCAGGCGACGGCCTTCGCGATGGCGCCCGAGTTGGTGATCTCGCCGTCGGCGATGAGGTGGACGTAGCGTCCGCCCGTCTCGTCGAGGTAGTCGCGGCGGGCCGCGGCGGCCTCCACGATCGCCGAGGCCATCGGCACGTCGATGCCGAGGACGGTGTCGGTGGTCGACCAGTCGTCGGAGCCGACCCCGACGATGACGCCCGCCGCGCCCGTGCGCATCAGGTGCATGGCCGTCTTGTAGTTCGTGGCCCCGCCCACGACGACCGGGATGTCCAGGTCGGCGATGAACTGCTTCAGGTTCAGGACGTCGCCGCCGGAGGAGACGTGCTCCGCCGAGACGATGGTGCCCTGGATGACCAGCAGGTCCACGCCCGCCTCGACCGCGAGCGGCGCGAGCTCGGCCGTGTGCTGCGGGCTGAAGCGGATCGCCGTGGTGATCCCGCCCGCGCGGATCTCGGCGATCCGCTCGGCGATGAGCTCGGGCTTCACCGGCTCGGCGTAGATCTCCTGGAGGCGCTCGATGGCGTTCTCCGCGGGCGTGTCCGCGAGCTCCTTGAGCAGCGAGGTCGGGTCGACGTAGCGGCACCACAGCCCCTCGCCGTTCAGGACGCCCAGGCCGCCGAGGCGGCCCATCTCGATCACGGACGCCGGGCTCATCGTCGCATCCGAGGGATGCGCGACGGCCGGGATCTCGAACCGGTAGGCATCGAGCTGCCATTCGGTGGAGACATCGTCGATGTCCCTGGTGCGCCGGGTCGGCACGAGCGCCACTTCGGACAGCCGCCAGCCGCGCGCCACGATCTTGCCGGGGCCGATCTCGACCAATTCCCGCACAGTCTCTCCTCCTACCGGGCCCGACTACCGCGTGTGGTAGTTGGGCGCTTCCACGGTCATCTGGATGTCGTGCGGGTGGCTCTCCTTGAGGCCCGCAGCGGTGATCCGGACCAGACGGCCGCGTTCATGCATCCCCTCGATGGTACCGGCCCCGGTGTACCCCATCGCAATACGCAGACCGCCCACCAGCTGGTAGACCACCTGTGCGAGGGTCCCGCGGTAGGGCACCTGACCTTCGACGCCCTCGGGGACGAGCTTGTCGTTGGAGTCGACCGCGTCCTGGAAGTAGCGGTCCTTGGAGTAGGACTTCGCCTGGCCGCGGGACTGCATGGCGCCCAGGGAGCCCATGCCGCGGTAGGACTTGAACTGCTTGCCGTTCATGTAGATGAGCTCGCCGGGGCTCTCGGCGCAGCCTGCGAACAGCTGTCCCATCATGACGGTGGACGCGCCGGCGACGATGGCCTTCGCGATGTCGCCGGAGTACTGGATGCCGCCGTCGGCGATGACCGGGACGCCGCGCTCGCGGGCGACGCGGACGGTGTCCATGATCGCGGAGACCTGGGGGGCGCCGACGCCCGCGACGACGCGGGTGGTGCAGATCGCGCCGGGGCCGACGCCGACCTTGATGCCGTCGACGCCCGCCTCGATCATCGCGGCCGCGGCCTGCGCGGTGACGATGTTGCCGCCGATGATGTCGACCTTGTGGCCGAAGTCCTTGGAGATCGAGGCGATCATGTCGAGCACGCCGCGGGAGTGCCCGTGGGAGGAGTCGACGACGAGGAGGTCCACGCCCGCCTCGACGAGCTGCCCGGCGCGCGCGTACTGCTCCTCGCCGACGCCGATGGCGCCGCCGACGCGCAGGCGGCCCGAGTCGTCCTTCGACGCGTTCGGGAACTCCTCGCGCTTCGCGAAGTCCTTGACGGTGATGAGGCCGCGCAGGTAGAAGTCGGCGTCGACGATCGGGAGCTTCTCGATCTTGTGCCGCTTCAGCAGTTCGAGGGCCTCCTCCTGGGAGACGCCCTCGGGCGCGGTGATGAGGTTGTCGCGGGTCATGACGGAGGCGACCTTGACGGACAGGTCGGTCTCGAAGCGCATGTCGCGGTTGGTGATGATGCCGACGAGCTTGCCTTTTTCGTCGGTGACCGGGAGGCCGGAGATGCGGTACTTGCCGCAGAGCTTGTCGACCTGGTCGAGGGTGTCCTCGGGCGAGCACGTGACCGGGTCGGCGACCATGCCGGACTCGGAGCGCTTGACGAGGTCCACCTGCTGGGCCTGCTCCTCCGCGGGGAGGTTGCGGTGGAGGATGCCGAGGCCGCCGAGGCGGGCCATGGCGATCGCCATGCGGGCCTCGGTGACGGTGTCCATCGGCGCGGTCAGGAGCGGCACCGAGATGCGGATGTTGCGGGTGAGCTGGGAGGAGGTGTCGACCTCCGCGGGAACCACCTCGGACTCGCCGGGCAGCAGCAGCACGTCGTCATAGGTCAGGCCGAGCGGGATCGCACTCGCCGCGCCCATCGGCACCGTGGTGCCCCCGACACGCTCGCCGGCAGCGCCTTCGAGCCCTTGAATTCCGAAATCCCCTGAGAACGCCATGGGGCAATGGTAGTGCCGTAACGTGCGTCGCCCCGCGTCGCACACGTCCCCCTGGGGTGTGATTCACGGCGGGGAGCTGGGCATCCGGTCATCCTCTGAATCGAGACGGCCCCGGGCGGGCGCCGCGGGGCCGGTCGATGAGTGAACAAGGGTGTGAAGTTGAGGGGGAGGTGAGGTGAGGGGGGTTACTCGAAGAGGTCGCCCGCTTCGTCGGTGAGGCTCTCGACCACGTCGCTGTCGGAGACCGCGTCCCACGCCTCGGTGGCGCCGTCGCTGACGTCCTCCCACACCTCGGTGGCGTCGATGTCGGTGACCGCGTCCGCGACCCCGTCCACGACGTCGTCGAAGATCTCTTCCACGTTCTCGCCGAAACCGTCCATGTGCCCGTCTCCTCGCATCCGTCGGGGTGTCTTGCGGCCCAGCCTAACCAGCGCGCCACGGCGTGTCAGCACCCGATCGCGACGATGGCACGCATCCGGGAGTCCCGCGCCGCGCACCCGCGCTCACCTGGCGTCGTCGCGCCGTGCACAAGTCCGCGGGCGCGGAGTGGCGTTAGGCTGGAACCGTGTATGAGGAGCCTCGCGACCCGTTCGCCGACGATCCCGACCACGCGGAGGCGCTCGCCCCGTTCGAACCCGAGCTGGACGACGACGACCGCGCCGACCTGCTCGAAGACCTCCACGAACTGGAGATGTTCGAGAAGGTGCTGCAACCGCAGGGCTTCCGGGGCGTCGTCGTCGACTGCGCCGACTGCGACGAGCCGCACTACTTCACGTGGGGCCTGCTCATGGCGAACCTCCGCGGACTGCTGGAGGCGAACTGCGCGCAGGTCCACGAGCCCGCCTTCGACCCGGACCCGGCGCACTACGTGACCTGGGACTACGCCCGCGGGTTCTCCGACTGCTGGGTGAAGGTGCACGGCCAGGCCGACTAGGCCGGGCGCTGGAGCAGCGCGCCGTCCTCGACGACGGCCGCGATGCGCGGCGACTGGACGACCACGTCGCCGAGCCGGTCCGCGTCCACGACCACGAGGTCGGCGGCCGCGCCCGGAACCGGGCCGCGCTCGGGCAGCCCGAGCACCGCCGCCGGATTGGCGGTGATCGCGTCGAGCAGCACGCGGCGGTCGGCGGGCGAGACGGCCCGGAAGAGCAGCCCCGCGAGCCACGCCGCCTGGACCTGGCTCCCGTTCCCGTAGGGCGCGAACGGGTTGCAGAGGTTGTTGTTGGCGATCGAGACGCGCACGCCGAGTTCGGCGGCGCGCAGGATGGGCGCGACCGAGCGGGTCGCGAAGCCGCCGGAGGCCGCCCGCGGGTGCCCGGCGAGGTAGAGGTCCGTGGCGGGCATGACCGCGAGCGCGATCCCGGCGTCGGCGAGCGCCGCGAGGGCCTTGTCCGGGTCGTCCATGGCGGCGAGGGTCGTGACGTGGCCGATCGCGACCCGGCCCTGGAATCCGAGGGCGCGGGTGCGCTCGGCGACGAGGCCGATCTGCGACGCGGCCGGGTCGTCGCTGAAGTCGAGGTGCAGGTCGACGGGTGCGCCGGTGGCCTCGGCGAGGCCGAACACGAAGTCGAGGTGGGCGGCGGGGTCGGCGTCGACGTAAGGGCAGCCGCCGACGACGTGCGCGCCTTCGCGCATGGCGGCGCGCATGAGGTCGGTCTGGCCGGGGAGCTCCAGGCCGCGCTGGGGGAACGCGGTGAGCTGGAGGTCGAGGCGGGTGTCGAGGCCGCGGTGGAGTTCGAGGAGGTCGAGGCCCGTGGCGGGGTCGATCTCGACCATGGCGCGGGCGGCGGTGGTGCCGTTGCGCAGGAGCGTGTCGGCGGCGCGCTGCGCGCTCGCGGCGACCGCCCCGGCGGGGAGCCGGTCGCGGAGGCGGGCGACGGTGGCGATGGCGTCGCTGAGGTCGGGGGTGAGGGCGGTCCCCTCGGCGGCGAGGGCGTCCTCGATCGCGGGGAGCAGGAAGGCCTTGTCGAGGTGGACGTGGGCGTCGGTGAAGGCCGGGAGGACGACGCGTCCGGCGGCGTCGAAGACCTCCGGACCGGGATGCGGCATTTCGCCTGGACCTGCGGTCGGGCGAGTCGCGAATCGGTCGCCCCCGGCTTCGATGGTGCCCGGCGGGTCCGACAGCGGCTTCGGATGCGGCGGTTCCGGAAGCAGCGGCTCCGGGAGCGGAGTGACGCTCGCGATGCGGCCGTCCGCGATGTGGAGGTCGGCGAGGCCGTCGGCGGTGCGGGCGTTCGCGATCCGGGCGAGTGGGGTCACGGGGGTCCTTCGATGGTCGCGGGCGGGTCGCTCCACGGGTCGACCTCCGCGGCCGTGCTCCATGGGTCGGGGGCGCCCGGCCGCTGCCGCGGCCGGGCGCCGGGGCGGGGCTACTGGAGGCCGATGGCCGGGTCGATGAACTCGTTGGTGACGATGTCGTCGGAGCTGAGGCCCTCCGGGATCGTCTCGCCGTAGCCTTCGAAGATCGGGAGGACCGCCGCGATGACGCGGTCGACGCGCTCGGTGTCGAAGTTCCCCAGCGTGTCGTCGGGCCCGTTGGCGACGATGCCCTCGGCGAGCTGGACCTCCACCGAGTCGGCGTTGCCCTCCAGGGTGATCGGGGGCCCGTCGGGGATGGTCTCGGCGATGCGGAGGATGGCCTCGTTGACGGGCTCGGGGTCGTTCACGTAGTCGATCTGGGCCTGCTGGAGCATCGGCACCAGCTCGGTCAGGCACGGCGCGAGCTCGTCGAGCTCGCCGGAGCGGACCGACCAGGCGTGCTGGTAGATCTCGTACCCGGCGTCGTCGATCATGAGGTAGTCGGTGGGCTTCATCCAGCCCTCGACGTCGTGCTCCCAGCGGTACGGCTCGTTCGACACGTAGCCCTGCTGCATGACGCGGCCGCCCTCGGCGACGAAGCGGCTGGGGGTGCCGTCGAAGGAGGCGTCGGCCTGCGACGGATCGACGTACCCCTGGGCAATGAGGTAGTCCATGAAGACCTTGCCCTCGGTGTAGACGATCGGAGCGCCGGTGGCCTTCACGTCGTCCCACGAGTCGATGTCGTAGGTGGCGGGGTCGAACATGACGATCTGCGGCGTCCGCTCCAGCGACGCGAACACGCCGGTGACCGGGAACTCCGCGTTCGCGCGCACCGCGTCGTCGGTGGGCACGAACCCGAGGGTGATCGAGGTGTCCTGGTACATCTGCGCGGGCACCGGCTGGCCGCCGAGGAACGGGCCGCCGAGGCGGACCTCGACGTTGACGCCCGTGTCGCCGAGCGGGCCGGTGTAGGCGCCCTGCTCGACGTCGACGGTCCCGTCGGGGCCGACGAGCTGGAACGCGGCGGCGCGCTCGGGCGTGGCGAACCAGTCGGTCTGGATGACGATCGTGGAGGGGCAGATGTCGGCGAGGACGCCTTCGCCGGTCGGGGCGGGCACGTCGGTGGCGGTGGCGGTGCAGGCGGCGAGGAGGCTCGCGCCGGTGAAGGCCGCCGCTGCGGCGGTGAGTCGGCGCCGCATGGGTTCGTGGTGCATGGGTGTCTCCAAAGGGGATGGTGAGGGTTATCGCTTGCCGTGCAGGCGGTCGACGCGTCCGGCGAGGAGGTCGAACGCCCAGAACAGGCACAGGCCGACGAGCGAGGACAGCAGGAGCGCGGTGAGCAGCTCCTCGGTGGCGAGGCGCTGGCGGTAGACGTCGATCATGCGGCCGATGCCCGGGACGCCTTGGCGGAAGAAGAAGTCCGCGACGATCGAGCCGATGATCGCCTGGCCGCCGGAGATCTTGAACCCGGAGATCATCGCGGGCAGGGCGGCCGGGAGCTGGAGCTTCCACAGGCGCTGGAGGCGGGTCGCGCCGTGGAGCGTGAACAGGTCGTGCTCGGCCGGGGCGACGGACTTGAGGCCGAACAGGGTGTTCGTGACGACCGGGAACAGCGAGACCATGACGCAGACGATCACGCGCGACCCGAACTCGTACCCGAACCAGAACCCGAACAGCGGGACCACTGCGAGGATGGGGATCGTCTGGAGGACCACCGCGTAGGGGTAGAGCGAGAACTCGGCCCAGCGGGCCTGGCTCATGACGACGGCGACGAGCACGCCGAGGACGATCGCGATCGCCAGGCCGCAGAGCGCGACCTGGACGGTGTTCCACAGGGCCGTGAGGATCTCGGTGCGCGCCACCGGGTCAAGGAGGCCCTCGGCGACCACGGCCTCGGGGGGCGGCAGGAGGAACCGGGAGGCCTCGGGCACGAGCAGGTGGCTGGAGGCGGCCCACGCGGCGATCACGAGGACGAACACGGCGACCGGCGCGAGGACGCGGAGCGGCGCGGGCCGGCGGCGGGGGCGCTTCGCCTGCGGCGCTTCGGTGCCGGCGGGGGCTTCGAGGACCGCGGTCATGCCGGCACCTCCTGCTCGGCGCCGCGCAGGGCGGCTGAGACCTCGGAGGCGAGGGCCGCGAACTCGGCGGTGTAGCGCAGTTCGGGGTCGCGCGGGAAGGGGAACGGGACGGGGAGGTCGGCGGCGACCTCGCCGGGCTGGCCGCGCAGGACCACCACGCGGGTGGACATGAACACCGACTCGGGCACGGAGTGGGTGACGAACACCCCGGCGAAGCCGTCGCGTGCGAACAGGTTCCCGACCTCGGCGTTCAGGTGCTGGCGGGTGATCTCGTCGAGCGCGCCGAACGGCTCGTCGAACAGGAACAGCTCGGGGCGCATCGTGAGCGCGCGGGCGATGGAGGCGCGCATGCGCATCCCGCCGGACAGCTGTGAGGGGCGGTGCTTCGCGAAGGCGGCCAGGCCGACCCGCTCGATCGCGTCGCGGGCCGCTTCGCGCCGTTCGGCTTTCGGGACGCCGGCGAGTTCGGCGGGGAGCTCGACATTGCGGGCGACGGTGCGCCACGGCAGGAGCGTGGCCTCCTGGAAGACGTAGCCGAGGCGGCCGGCGCCGACCTCGACCGATCCGTCGGTGGCCGTCTCGAACCCGGCGGCGAGCCGGAGCATCGTGGACTTGCCGCAGCCGGAGGGGCCGACGAGCGAGACGAACTCGCCGGGGCGGACCTCCAGGTCGACGTCGTGGAGCGCGCGGGTGCCGTTCGCGAAGGTCAGGGAGGTCCCGCGGAAGGCGAGGGCCGGGTCGATGCTCATCGCGACCGCCTGGAGCGGTCGTATACATGACCCGGCCCGGGCCTTGTTTCGGAGGTGAGCCGTGCGTTCATGGCTCAAGTTCTACCGGTATACCATTGCAGGCTCCGGTCCGGAGGATTACACGGGTATTTCGTATACGATCAGTCGGCGAAGACGCCGTCGTGCGCGACGACCGCGCCGCGCTTGACGACGAGTTTCCGCGGCGGCACGCTGACCACGGCTTCCGCTGGGGCCGAAGCGGTCACGGCGCACAGGTCCGCATTGCATCCGACGGCGAGGCCGTAGCCGTCGAGGCCGAGGACGGCCGCGCCGCCGTGCGTCCCGGCCGCGAGCGCGAGCTCGATCTCCGGGTCGGACATGAGCCGGTCGCGGAAGGACACCTGGTTGATCCGGCGGAGCATGTCGCCGTCGCCGTACGGGGTCCACAGGTCGCGGATGCCGTCGTTGCCGATCGCGAGCCGCGCGCCGGTCTCGGCCATGAGGCGGACCGGGACCACGGGCGCGCCGCCGACGGCGCAGGTGATCATGGCGACCCCGGCGTCGGCGAGGGCCTCGGCGATGCGCCGCTGGTGGTCGGGTTCGAGGCCGCCCATGGCGTACGCGTGGCTGATGGCGACGCGCCCGGCCATGCCGAGGGCCTTGGTGCGCTCGATGATGAGCTCGTACTCCCACGCGCCGAGGAGCCCCTGGTCGTGGAGGTGGACGTCGATCTTCGCGCCGTGGCGCTCGGCGAGGTCGAAGAGGAGGTCGAGCTGGCCCGCGGGGTCGCGGTCGAACCCGGCGGGGTCGAGGCCGCCCACGGTGCCGACGCCGTCGGCGAGCGCGGCCTCCAGGAGCGCGGGCACGCCGGGGCGCGTCAGCAGGCCGCCTTGGGGGAACGCGACGAGTTCGACGTCCACGCGGCCGGCGAGGCGGGCCGCGGCCTCGCGGACCGCCGCGACGCCGCCGAGGCCCACCTCGGGGTCGATGTCGATGTGGCTGCGCACGAAGGAGGTCCCGGCGGCGACCATGGCGCGCAGGAGGTTCGCGGCGTAGTCGGCGCTGGGGATGCCGAGTTCGGCGCGGCGGCCCTCGCCGTTGCGGATGCGGCCTTCGAGCGTGCGGCCGCCGGTGTTGGGGGTCCAGGGGCCGCCGAACATGGTCTTGTCGAGGTGGCAGTGGGCGTCGACGAGGCCGGGGAGGACGATCGCGCCTTCGAGGTCGATCGCTTGCGCGGCTTGGAGGTCCAGGTCGGGGCCGACCGCGGCGATGCGGCCGTCGGTGATCGCGATGTCTGCGAGGTCAAGAGGAAGGCCGGGGGTCCAGGGGCGGCCGTTCCTGAGGAGGAGGTCGGTCATGGGGGGTCCTTTCGGTCAGGTGAGGATCATCGCGGCCCCGGCGGCGGTGCCGAACGCGATGACGACGACGCGGAAGACGACCGGCCGGAGGCGGTCGGCGAGCCGGGCGCCCGCGAAGCCGCCGAGGAGGCAGGCGGGCGCGAGGACGAGGACGGCGAGCCATTCGACCGGGCCGAAGAGGGAGACCGAGAGCATCGCGGCGGTCCCGGTGGTGAGCGCCAGGAGCGCCTTGAGGCCGTTGAGGCGGCCGATGACGGCGTCGATGCCGAGGGCGAGCGCGGTGAGGAACACGATGCCCATGCCGCCGTTGAAGTACGCGCCGTAGACGCCGCCGAGGAAGACGCCCGCGTAGAGCAGGGGCGCGGAGGGGCCGCCGCCGCGGGCGGCGAGGCGCCTGGTGATGAGCGGCTGGGCCGCGAACAGGGCGGTCGCCGACAGGATCAGGTACGGGACGAGCGCGGTGAAGACCTCCGGCGGGGCGGCGAGGAGGGCGACGGTGCCGCCGACCGCGCCGACGGCCGCGATCGCGACGAGGCGCGGGAGGACCGGGCGGAACCCGGAGAGGTGCCCCCGGAGGGCGAAGGCGTTGCCGGCGTAGCCGGGCCACACGGACACGGCGTTGGTGACGGTGGCCGGGACGGGCGGGAGCCCGATCGCGAGCAGCGCCGGGAACGTCAGCAGGCTGCCGCCTCCGGCGATGGCGTTGCACAGGCCCGCGCCGAATCCGGCGGCGACGAGCAGGGCGAGGTGCTGAGGGTCCATGGGTTCCTTCCGGGAGCGGCGGAACCCATCGTATACAACGTTTGGCGGCAGTGCCCGCGAGGCGCTCAGGCCTCCGTGCGGACGCGCCTGCGGTAGGCGGCGGTGGCCCGCACGATGTGCCTGCCGAGGAGGGCCGAGGCGCGGTCGGCGTCCCCGGCGGACAGGGCCGCGAGGATCTCCTCGTGCTCGCGCCAGGAGTCCTCGGCGCGCAGCGTCAGGCCGACCGCGTAGACCCAGGCGATCTTCTGGCTGAGCTGGCGGATCATCTGGCCGAGGACCTCCGAGCCGGAGGCCTCGGCGATCACCTCGTGGAAGCGGGAGTTCAGGCGCGGGACCTCTTCGAGGCGGCCTTCGCGGACCGCGTCCCAGCCGAGGTTCACCAGCTCCTTGAGGCGCCCGAGCTGCTCGGGGGTGCGGTTGCGGGCGGCGCGCGCGGCGCACATCGGCTCGATCACCGAGCGCAGCTCCAGCAGGTCCTCGGCCTCGGCCTCGCTCAGCTCCTTCACGAAGACCCCGACATAGGGCTTGGCCTCGACGAACCCTTCCGCTTCGAGGACGCGCAGGGCCTCGCGGACGGGCACGCGGGAGACGCCGTAGCGCGCCGCGAGGGCCTCCTCGGTGAGCCGCTCGCCGGGGGCGAACACGCCCCGGATGATGTCCTCGCGGACGGCGCGGACCGCCTCCTGCGGCGCGCGGCGCGGCCCCTTGTCCCCAGCCATGAGATCCTCCACTACGATCAGGCCACCATTCTCGTATACATCCCCTCGCCCCTGGAACGCGGTGCCGCCCATGACGCTCCTCCAGCCGCTCGCCGACTACGACGGCGCCGACCACTACCTGCCGTCCCGGCCCGACACGGTCCAGTGGGGGCGGCTCCCGAACGCCGCCGCCGCTCCGGTCCTGAAGGTCCGGTCCGGCGACGCGGTCTGCTTCGACACCGTCAGCCACGAAGGGCTCCTTGAAGACCAGGGCGGGGACCCGGCGGCGTTCTTCGGCGCCAACGGGATCGGCGAAGTGCTCCAGGACGCGGCGCGGATCGCCCGCGAATGCGAGCGGGAGCCGGACGCCGGGCCGCATATCGTCACCGGGCCGGTGCAGGTCGCCGGGGCCGAACCGGGCGACGTCCTCGAAGTGGAAGTGCTGCAACTGGAGCGGCGCGCCCCGTACGGGGTGGTCTCCAACCGGCACGGCCGCGGCGCGCTCCCCGGGGAGTACCCGCAGGCGGAGGGGACCGTCAGCACCGTCGCCACGGTCGACGACCGCGGGCGCGGCGTCATCCCCGTCGGCGACGGCAGGTCGCTGCGGTTCCCGCTCGCGCCGTTCCTGGGGATCATGGGCACCGCGCCCGCCGTCGAGGAGCCGGTCCACTCGGTCCCGCCGGGCCCGCACGGCGGGAACCTCGACATCCGGCTCCTCGGGCCCGGCGCGAAGCTGTATCTGCCAGTGGCCGTGCCCGGCGCCTCGTTCTACTCCGGCGACCCGCACTTCTCGCAGGGCGACGGGGAGGTTGCGCTCACCGCGTTCGAGGCGCCGCTGCGGGCCACGCTGCGGTTGACCGTGCACTCGGACCCGGCGGTGAGGAGACTCGCCGCCTCCCTTGGCGGCCCGTACGCCGAGACCGGGGAACACTGGATCACGACGGGACTCGACGAGGACCTCGACGAAGCGGTCCGCAAAGCCGTGCGCGCGGCCCTGGTGTTCCTGCGGGAGCGCCACGGCGTCCCCGGCCCGGTCGCGCTCGCGTACCTGAGCGCGGCCGTCGACGTGCGGATCTCGCAGGTCGTCGACCTCGTCAAAGGCGCCCACGTCACGCTGCCCAAGGAGTTGGATCTTGACTGACCCGTTCATCGCCCTCGTGGACGACACCGGAGCACCTGGTCCGCTCGAAGGGCTCCGGCTCGCCGTCAAGGACCTGTTCGACCTGGCCGGGACGCCCACGGGCGCAGGCAATCCGCGGTGGCTGGAGACGCACGTGCCGCCGGAGGAGGACGCGGAGGCCGTCGCGCGGCTGCGCGCGGCGGGCGCAAGGGTCGTGGGGAAGACGATCACCGACGAGCTCGCGTGGAGCCTGAACGGCTCGAACTTCCACTACGGGGTCCCCGAGAACCCGGCCGCGCCCGGGCGCGTGCCCGGCGGGTCGTCGTCGGGGTCGGCGTCGGCGGTCGCGCTGGGGCTGGCGGACATCGGGCTCGGCACGGACACCGGCGGGTCGATCCGGGTGCCCGCGTCGTACTGCGGGCTGTGGGGGCTGCGGCCGACGCATGAACGCGTGAGTCTGCAAGGGGCCGTGCCGCTCGCGCCGACGTTCGACACCGCGGGCGTGCTCACGAGGGACGCGCACACGCTGCGCCTGGCGATGCAGGTGCTCCTGGAGGAGCCGGTCGAGGACCACGCGCCGATCCGGAGGCTCCTGGCGCCCAGCGACATCTGGGAGGAGATCGCGCCCGCGACGCGCGCGGCCGTGATGCCAGCGGTCGAGGCGCTCGGGCTCGAAGTGGACACCGCTCCGTTCTTCGACGACCCGCAGTTCGGCCTCGTGCACGAGGCCGCGCCGAAGGTCGCGCCGCTGGAGAGCGCCAGGCGCGCGTACGCCGTGCTCCAGGCGTGGGAGGCGTGGCAGGCCCACGGCGCGTGGATCGAGGCGTCCCGGCCCGAGTTCGGGCCGGGCGTCAAGGCGCGCTTCGCGAACGCGGCGAAGCTCACCAGCGCCGAGGTGACGCGGGCGCAGCGGGTCCGCAGCGGCGTGGTGGCGCTGGTCAGGGACCGGCTCCCCGAGGGCACCGCGCTCGCGATCCCCGCCGCGCCCGGCCCCGCGCCGCGCATCGGGGAGGAGCCCGACCGCGAGGCCATCGTGCGCTTGACGTGCATCGCCGGGCTCGCCGGTGCCCCCGGTCTCGCCCTTCCGGCCGGGCTGGTCGAGGACCTGCCCGTCGGTCTTCAGCTCGTCGCCACTCCGGGAGGCGACGAGGTCCTTCTGGCGCTTGCCGATCGGGACTGAGCCCCGCGGGGGTCCTGCCGGTTCCCCGCTGCGGCGCCGCTCCCGCCGGGGCGCCGCGGTTCAGTCCTCAGTGGATGTCGGCTAGCAGACGAGTCCCGAGCGGAAGGCCTCGGCCACCGCGTGGGCCCGGTCGCGCGCGCCGAGCTTGCGGAACATGCGCCGCGCGTGGGTCTTGACGGTGTCCTCGGAGACGAACAGGTCGCGTCCGATCTCGGCGTTGGACTTGCCCTCCGACATGCCGCGGAGGACCTGGAGCTCGCGCTCGGTCAGCTTCATCCCCTGGAGGGTCGAGCGCTGCCGCGGGACGGTCTCGGTGACGCGCTGGAGGCTCGGGGAGGCGAACATGATCGCCTGCGCGAGGGCGACCAGGAGGTCGTCGGAGTTGTTGGACGGCGTGCGGATGACGCCCCTGGCGCCCGCGGCCACGACCATCGCGGCGGTACGGGGGTCCGCCGCGCCGGACAGGAGGACCCCGGTGCGCGGGGAGCGGGCGCGGACGGTCTTGACGAACTTGACCGGGTCCGGGGCGGCGAGCGCGACGTCCACGAGCACCACGTCCACCTGGCGGCGGCCGAGTTCGAGGAACAGCTCGGGCGATCCCTCGACCGACTTGACCGCCTGCGCCAGGCCCATGCGGGTCGCGCAGGCCGAGATCTTCTGTCCGGCTTGAGGAGTCTTAACACAGACCAGTACGGTTCTCACTTTGTTCTACCTTTCGGTGCGGTAGGCCGTGCGTGTCTCTCTACATCCAGCACGCAGGCGGTCCGCCGCCATGACGCGAGTTCGCGCGAATTTTTCGAGTGACTTTTCGAGGATTCCGGGAAGAGGCGTGGACGCATGGTGTTCGGGTTCGCTGACGCGAATACCTCGACCCTGATGGGAAACTGGGGGCATGACACAGCGAAGAGGCGGACGACAGCACCGGGCCGAGTCCCGCGATTTTGGTGATCATCGTTCACATCCACCTCGCCATGACCTGTCTAACGAACTAACGGCCCTGGAAGGTACGAGTTACGGGCGATATAAATCCCTGCGTGGCAAATGGTGGACAGGTCAGGCGATTCTCGACATTTTGAAAGTCCAGTCGGATCCGTTCGCCCCGCCGAGCCGGGTCGAGCT
The DNA here is from genome assembly GCF_003002955.1 of Glycomyces artemisiae. Taxonomy (GTDB): domain Bacteria; phylum Actinomycetota; class Actinomycetes; order Mycobacteriales; family Micromonosporaceae; genus Glycomyces; species Glycomyces artemisiae. Next base: position 807,940 of record NZ_PVTJ01000002.1, on the reverse strand, counting down.
GTCCTTCGACGCCGAGGCCGCGGACCTCCTGCCTGAGTGGCACGCCACCCCCGAGCGGCGCCGGGCCCTCGCGGTGCTCCTCGCCAAGCGCTTCAAGAAGGCCTGTCCGACAAGGGACCTGCGGATCGACGCGGGCGGCCAGGAGATCCTGCGGCGGGCGTCGTGCCAGGTCGGGGAGGACGGCTCGGTCGTGTTCCGCCTCGGCGCGCAGCTCCCCGGGCACGGGCGCCGCATCGCCGGGCGGCAGGCCGCGCGGCTGCTGTGCGAGGACCTGCCCGACGCGGCGGACGACGCGCTCGCCGTCGGCGAGGAGGAGGCGGGCGTGTGGACGCGTCACGCCGATGACGTTGCGGCCCTGCGGAAGCAGGTGTCGGATTCCGGACTCGTGGCGTTCGTCGCCGACGGGTCGATGCTCGCGCGCCGGTCCGGAGTGGACGACCGGCCGATGGAGGCCGGGGTGCCGTTCCGGTCCCCCGACTCGCTCGCGGTCGAGATGGAGCTGCCGCACGCGGGGACGGTGCGCGGCATGGGGATCGCGCCGGGCGTGACGCTCATCGTCGGCGGCGGCTTCCACGGGAAGTCGACCCTGCTGCGGGCCTTGGAGTCCGGGGTGTGGGACCACATCCCCGGGGACGGGCGCGACCTCGTCGTCGCCGATCAGCGCACCGTGAAGGTCCGGGCCGAGGACGGGCGCGCGGTCACCGGCGTCGACGTCCACGCGTTCGTCGACCACCTGCCTTCGGGGGACGACACGCGGCGCTTCTCGACCGAGAACGCCTCCGGGTCCACCTCGCAGGCCGCCGCGATCGTCGAGTCGCTCGAAGCCGGTGCGCGCGTGCTGCTCATCGACGAGGACACGGCCGCGACGAACCTCATGATCCGCGACGCGCGCATGCAGGAGCTCGTGGCGAAGGACCGCGAGCCGCTCACGCCGCTCGTCGACGTGGTGCGGTCGATGTCCGACGAGCACGGCGTCGCGGTGGTCCTGGTCATGGGCGGGTCCGGCGACTACATGGACGTCGCCGACCGGGTTGTCCTCATGGACGCGTACGTCCCCGAGGACGTCACCGAGCGCGCGAAGGCGCTGGCGGCCAAGCCGACCGGGCGGCGCGTCGAAGCGGAGGGGTTCCGGATGCCGCGCTCGCGCGTGATCGACGCGCGGTCGGTGTCCTCCGAGTCGCGCGGGAAGCAGAAGATCCGCGCCGACGACACCGACGGGCTCCGGTTCGGGGAGTCCGAGATCGACGTGCGCGCCGTCGAGCAGATCACCGACCACTCGATGACCGCCGGGATCGGGTACGCGATCGAGGCCGCGGTGCGGCAGGGCTGGATCGACGGGAAGGCCACCGTGGCGGAGGCGCTGGACCGCCTGGAGGCCGCGCTCGACGCGGAAGGCCAGGAGGTGCTGCTGCGGGTGCGGGACGCGGACTTCGCGGTGCCCAGGCGGTTCGAGGTGGCCGCGGCGCTCAACCGGATGCGGGAGCTGCGGGTGCGGCAGGACCTGTAACGCCTTGAAACAGGCGTAAAAGTGCCTTCGCGGCTCCGATCCCCAAAGGCCGCGAAGGCTCTTGAACTCTATCGGTTTCCCGACAGCGGCGCGACAAACTGTCGGGATGTTGACACTTGCGGTTCCACGGGCGTCCAGAACTCCAGGCGCTGCCCCGGGGCACGCGGAAGGGCCGCCGACGATGTCGGCGGCCCTTGTCGTATTCGCTTGTCGCTCAGGCGAAGCCCGGACTAGTGCGAGTGCCCGTGGCCGTGGGAGTGGCCGTGCCCGGCCTCCTCCTGCTCCTCCTCGGGCTTGTCCACGATCGTCACCTCGGTGGTGAGCGCGAGGCCCACGATCGAGGCGGCGTTCAGGACCGCGTTGCGGGTGACCTTCACCGGGTCGGGGATGCCGGCCGAGACCAGGTCCTCGTAGGTGTCGGTGGCTGCGTTCCAGCCCTCGCGCCAGCCCTTGCCCGCGACCGCGTTGACGACCACGTCGCCCGACTCGCCCGCGTTCGCGGCGATCTGGCGCAGCGGCTCCGACAGGGCCGCCTCGACGATCTTGATGCCGATGCGGGCCTCCGGGTCGGCCAGCTCGACCTTGTCGAGGGCCGCGATCGCGTGGACCAGGGCCGCGCCGCCGCCGGCGACGATGCCCTCTTCAACGGCGGCCTTGGTCGCGTTGACGGCGTCCTCGATGCGGTGCTTGCGCTCCTTCAGCTCGACCTCGGTGGCCGCGCCGACCTGGATGACGGCGACGCCGCCGGAGAGCTTCGCGAGGCGCTCCTCCAGCTTCTCGCGGTCCCAGGACGACTCGGTCGTGGAGGCCTGCTGCTTGATCTGCGCGATCCGGGCGTCGACCTCGTCGCGCTCCCCGGCGCCGTCCACGATCGTGGTGGCGTCCTTGGAGACGGTGACGCGGCGCGCGCGGCCCAGGTGCGACAGGTCGGCCTGCTTGAGGTCGAGGCCGATCTCCGAGGAGATCACCTCGGCGCCCGTCAGGGCCGCGATGTCGCCCAGGATCGCCTTGCGGCGGTCGCCGAAGGCCGGGGCCTTGACGGCGCACACGCGCAGCGTCCCGCGCAGGGCGTTCACCGTCAGGGTCGCGAGGGCCTGGCCCTCGACGTCCTCGGCGATGATGAGCAGCGGCTTCGAGGTCTCGATGACCTTCTCCAGCACCGGCAGGAGCTCCTCGATCGAGGAGACCTTCGCGTTGGTGATGAGGATGTACGGGTCCTCGAAGACCGTCTGGCGCGAGTCCTGGTCGTTGATGAAGTTCGGGGAGATGAAGCCCTTGTCGAACTGCATGCCCTCGGTGACTTCGAGGACCGTCTCCAGGCTGGAGCCGTCCTCGACCGAGATGACGCCCTCGGCGCCGACGACGTCCATCGCCTTCGCGATGAGCTCGCCGATCTCCGGGTCCTGCGCCGACACGGCCGCGACCTGCGCGATGTGCTCGTGGTCGGAGATCTCGATGGCCTGGCGCAGCAGCTCCTCGGACACGGCGTTCGCCGCGGCCTCGATGCCCTTGCGGATCGCGATCGGGTTGCCCCCGGCCGTGACCGCCTTGATGCCCGCGCGGCTCATCTTCTGCGCCAGCACGGTCGCGGTGGTCGTGCCGTCGCCCGCGACGTCGTTCGTCTTCGTGGCGACTTCCTTGACCAGCTGCGCGCCGAGGTTGGCGTACGGGTCCGCGAGCTCGATCTCCTTGGCGATCGTCACGCCGTCGTTGGTGATCAGCGGCGCACCGAAGGAGCGCTGGAGGACCACGTTGCGGCCCTTCGGGCCCAGCGTGACCTTCACGGTGTCGGCGAGCTGGTCGATGCCGTGCAGCAGGTTCTGCCGCGCGTCCTCGGCGAAGTTGAGAATCTTCGGCATTGGTTCCCTTTCCTAGGAACGCGGACGGGCCCTCTGGCGAGGGCCCGGGGCGCGTTCTACTGCTCGACGACCGCGAGGACGTCGCGCGAGGACAGGACGAGGTACTCCTCGCCGTTGTACTTGACCTCGGTGCCGCCGTACTTGGAGTAGATGACCACGTCGCCGACCTTGACGTCGATCGGGAGGCGGTTGCCCTTGTCGTCGAAGGCGCCCGGGCCCACGGCGAGGACGGTGCCCTCCTGGGGCTTCTCCTTGGCCGTGTCCGGGATGACGATGCCGGAAGCGGTGGTGGTCTCGGCCTCGTTCGCCTGGACCACGATGCGGTCGCCCAGCGGCTTGATGGCAGCCTTGCTCACTTGGTTTCTCCAAACGCGTGTTCACTACGGATGTCCGCCACGACAGCGCGGGTCTCGTCGTCGCGGGTGCCGAGGCACCGGCCCGTGGCTGGCACTCTCTCGGCGAGAGTGCCAAAGCGATCATAGCGCTTAGCAATCTCGCCCTGCGAGTGCTAAGGCCGACGTTAGTTCGTGCAGGTGGGGGCGTCAAGACCGGGTCTCGCACGTCATACCATTGACCTGTGGAACCGAGCCTGCCCGAAGCCCTCCTGACCGACCCCGGGCTCCAGGCCCGCGCCGCCGAGGTCCTCGCGCACGACGGCGACCGCGCCCCGCTCGCCCTCCGCAAAGCCGGCGTCGAACCCGCCCTCGCCGCCGCGGCCCTGACCCTCGCCGACCTCCGCCGCCACGCCCGCCCCAAGTTCGGCGACCTCGCGGACCGCCTCTACTTCACGCGGGCGGGCCTGGAGCAGGCCACGCGCTGGCCGGTGGCGGTGCGCCGCGCGTCCCGCTTCGCGGCGTCCGCCGGTGAGGTCACCGACCTGTGCTGCGGCCTGGGCACGGAGGCCCTGGCGTTCGCACAGGCGGGCTTGGAGGTCGAAGCGGTCGAGATGAACGAGGCGACCGCAGGCTTCGCGAAGGCGAACGCCGCGGCCCTGGATCTGCCGGTCCGGGTGACCGTGGCCGACGCCCTCCAAACCCCCCTCGCCGAATCCGCCTTCGCCGACCCGGCCCGCCGCTCCGGCGGCACCCGCAACTTCAACCCCGCCGACTACTCGCCGTCGCTCGACCCCCTCCTCACCCGCCTCCGCACCACCCGCTTCGCCGCCGTGAAACTCGGCCCCGGCATCTCCCACGACTGGATCCCCGAAGGCGCCGAAGCCGAATGGGTCTCGGTCGACCGCGACGTCGTCGAGGCCTGCCTCTGGCTGGGAGAAGCCGCCCAGACCCCCCGCCGGGCGAGCCTCCTGAAATCCGGGACGTGGCACGAACTGACCGGCACCGGCGAAGAACGAGCCGAGGTAGGCGAAGTGGCCGACTACCTCTACGAGCCCGACGGAGCCGTCATCCGGGCGGGCCTGATAGCCGAACTGGCGGAAGACCTCAACGCCCACATGGGAAGCGAGGACATCGCCTACCTCTACGGCGACACGCTCACCGAAACCGCGTTCGCGAGGGCCTGGAAAGTGGAGGAAGTCTGGCCCCTCCACCCCAAGAAACTCAAGCCCCTCCTCGCCGAACGGGGAATAGGCCGCCTCACCATCAAGCAACGGGGCACCGGCATCGACCCGGCAACCCTCAGAAAGCAACTCAAACTCAAAGGCCCCGAAGAAGCCACCCTCGTAGCAACCCGCCTCGCAGGCGCCCACGTGGCAATCCTCTGCTCCGAGGCCTAGGCGGCGGCGAACGGCTTGATCTGGCGGAGGTCGTTGGCGAGGCGGTCGCGTTCGATTTCGAGGTCGTAGCGGTTCTGGAGGTTCATCCAGAACCGGTCCGAGGTGCCGAAGTATCGCGCCAGCCGCAAGGCCGTGTCAGCGCTGATGCGGCGCTTGCCGTGCACGATCTCGTTGATCCGCCTCGCCGGGACCGAGATCGCGAGCGCAAGCCGGTACTGGGACACCCCCAGCGGCTCCAAGAACTCCTCGGCCAGGATCTCACCTGGATGTATCAGTGGCACCAGGAATGCTAGGCGGCCTGGTAGCGGTGGTCTTCGATGCGGATGGCGACTTCGGCGATCGGGATGTCGGTCATGAGCGAGACTGCTTCGCGCGCCATCTCCTCGACCTCGGCGAGGTCGCGGCCCTGGGTGAAGACGCCAGGCACTTCGGGGACCTCGACCGGGAACCACTCCCCGTCCTTGGGACCGACTATCGCGGTGTAAGCCTTCACCTCAGGCTCCCTTCGCCGTTCGAATGATGCCCCGGGCGGTGTACTCGGGTATCTCCCGATGCCGCGGCACGATCAGCCTGGTTCCTCGTATCCGGTAGTGGTCGTGGTTGCCGCCGTGTCTGACCAGCTCCAGCGTAGCGCCCTTTTCCCAGGCGATCTCCCGTAGCTCTTTGAGCAGCTGCCCCTGTTTCATTGTCTCCGCTTCCGTCCGGGGAGGGTGTCACCCACAAGAACGAGGCGGGCGCACAACGGACGTGCGTCTGTCGCGTATGCGACAGCAGGGGCGCTCGGGCTATTCGGGGTGGTCGAGTTTGTAGCGGAGGTTGGCGTCTTTTTGGGCGACCATTCGTTCGAGGTCGACTTGGAAGGTCTCCATCTTGGTGCGGAGGGCGGGGTCGGCGGCGGCGAGGATTCTGATGGCGAGGAGGCCGGCGTTGCGGGCTCCGGCGATGGAGACGGTGGCGACGGGGATGCCCGCGGGCATCTGGACGATCGAGAGGAGGGAGTCCATGCCGTCGAGGTGCTTGAGGGGCACGGGGACGCCGATGACCGGCAGAGGCGTCGCGGAGGCGACCATGCCGGGGAGGTGGGCGGCGCCGCCAGCGCCCGCGATGATCGCTTGGAGGCCGCGCCCGGCCGCGGAGTCGGCGTAGCTGAGCATGCCGTGGGGAGTGCGGTGGGCGGAGACCACGCGGACCTCGTAGGGGACGCCGAACTCGTCGAGGACGGCGGCGGCCGCTTCCATGACGGGCCAGTCGGAGTCCGACCCCATGATGACGCCGACGCGGGGCTGCTGTTCAGTCATTACTCGCCTTCCTGGAGCCGTTTGGCGGCGCGCAGGGCGCGGCGCCGCAGGAGGTCGGGGTCGTCGCCGCGGACGGTGACGTGGCCGATCTTGCGGCCGGGCCGGACCGCCTTGCCGTAGAGGTGGACGTGCGCGCCCGGGTCGTCGGCGAGGAGGTGCTGGAGCCGCTCGTCGAGGCGCGGGCCGCCGGGGGCGCCGCCGAGGACGTTCGCCATCACCGTGTACGGCGCGACTGCAGCGGTGGAGCCGAGCGGGTAGTCGAGGACGGCGCGCAGGTGCTGCTCGAACTGGCTGGTCTCGGCGCCTTCGATCGTCCAGTGGCCGGAGTTGTGGGCGCGCATCGCGAGCTCGTTGATGAACAGGCCCCTGGAGGTCTGGAAGAGCTCGACGGCGAGCATCCCGACCACGCCGAGCTCGCGGGCGACCGTCTCGCCGATCTCCTTGGCCTGCGCCGCGACGGCGGGGTCGAGGTGCGGCGCCGGGGCGATGACCTCGGTGCAGATGCCGCCGGTCTGGACGGTCTCGACGACGGGGTAGGCGGCGGTCTCGCCGCGCGGGGAGCGGGCGACCTGGATCGCGAGTTCGCGCTGGAGGGGCATGCGCTCCTCGGCGATGAGGCGGATGCCGGAGGCGAGAACGGCCTGCGCGTCGCTGGGCGCCTCGATCATCCACACGCCCTTGCCGTCGTAGCCGCCGGTCGCGGCCTTGAGGACGCAGGGCAGGCCGAAGGCCTCGACGTCGGAGATGGAGTCGACGGGGGCCCAGCGCGGCTGCGGGAGGCCGAGTTCGGCCATGCGGGTGCGCATGGCGTGCTTGTCCTGCGCGTAGAGGAGGGCCTCGGGGCGGGGCTGGACGTCAACGCCTTCGGCGGTCAGCGCGCGGAGGGCCTCCTGCGGGACGTGCTCGTGGTCGAAGGTGACCACGGTGCAGCCCTTGGCGAAGCCGCGGAGGTCCTCGACGTCGCGGTAGTCGCCGAGCACGGTCGCGGGCGAGACGACGGCGGCGCTCTCGGCCGGGTCGCCCGCGAGGACCTTGAGGGTCTGGCCGAGGGCGATGGCGGCCTGGTGGGTCATGCGCGCCAGCTGGCCGGCTCCGATCATGCCCACGGTCGGGAGTTGGGTCGCTGCATCCACGGCGAGAGCCTATCCCGTACCCAAAACCGAGGGTTGCAGGTTCAAATCCGGCGTGACCTGGTCATCAACCGGTCATGGGATGTTCTGCGACTTCGAGGAGTTGGTCAGGGGCCACGCCGAGCGCGTCGCAGAGCGCCATGATGGTGAAGAACGCCGGTGTGGCGATGCGGCCGGTCTCGATCTTGCGCAGCGTCTCCGGGGAGATCCCGGCCTCGGCGGCGACGTCGGGGAGGCTGCGCGGGCCGCGGGCCGCGCGCAGCGCCCGGCCGAGGGCGCGGCCGCGGTCGTGCTCTTCGGGCCTCAGCGGCGGTCGGATCATACCGGTATTATAGTACCGGTATACAAATACCGGAACCCTATGGAAGGCCGACGATGATCGAGCTGTACTCCCCCGCCGAGATCGAAGCGATGCGCCCGGCGGGCCGCTTCGTGGCCGCCACGCTCTCGGAACTGGCGCGCACCGCCGAAGTCGGCATGAACCTCCTGGACCTCGACGACCTCGTGGCCCGCCGGATCAAGGAGGCCGGGGCGGTCTCCTGCTACGTGGACTACCACCCCTCCTTCGGCGGCAGCCCGTTCGGGAAGGTCCTGTGCACCTCCGTCAACGACGCGGTCCTGCACGGCCTCCCCCACGACTACAAGCTCAAGGACGGCGACCTGGTGAGCTTCGACTTCGCCGCGGAAGTCGAGGGCTGGGTGGCGGACTCGGCGCTGTCGGTCGTGGTCGGCAAGGCGAGGGAAGAGGACCTGCGGCTCATCGACACCACCACCCGCGCGCTCGAAGCGGGCATCGGCGCCGCGGTCGCCGGGAACAAGATCGGGGACATCGGCCACGCCATCGCCACCGTGGCGCGCGGCGACGGCCTCGGCGTGAACACCCAGTTCGGCGGGCACGGCGTGGGCCGGACCATGCACGGCGACCCGCACGTGCCCAACGACGGCCGCCCGGGCCGGGGCATGAAGCTGCGGCCGGGCCTGGTCATCGCGATCGAGCCGTGGTTCCTCCAGACCACCGACGAGATCGTCTACGACCCCGACGGGTGGACGCTGCGCAGCGCCGACGGCTCCCGCGGCGCGCACATGGAGCACACCGTGGCGATCACCGAGGACGGGCCGGTCATCCTCACCGCCCGCGACTAGGCGCGATCACGAAGGGCGCTCGGCCTCGGCGCGCTTGAGGCGCTCCATGCGGTCGATCATGCGCTCCGAGACGACCTCCTCGGCGGTGACGGCGTACCCGTAGTGGTCGCGCCAGTCGCCGTCGATGTACAGGTACCGCTTGTGGAGGCCCTCGCGGCGCAGGCCGAGCTTCTCGGCGACGCGGTTCGACGGCCCGTTCTCCGGGCGGATGTTCACTTCGATGCGGTGCAGGCGGCCCACGGTGAGCGCGTGGTCGACGACGAGCGCGAGCGCGGTCGCGGTGATGTTGCGCCCGGCGTGGCCGCGGTCGATCCAGTAGCCCGCGTAAGCGGAGCCGAAGGCGCGGCGCACGATGTTGCCGACGGTGAGGCCGCCGACGAGCTTGCCGTCCCAGCAGACCGCGAGGGGCCAGCTGGTGCCGTCCTTGATCGAGCGTTTCAGGCCGCGGAGCATCGCGCGGAACGCGGCGGGCGAGTGGGCTTCGTGCCAGGTGGTGCCGGTGCCGGGCTCCCAGGGGGCGAGCCAGGCCTCGTTGGCGCGGCGCAGTTCGGACCAGCGGTTCGCGTCAGAGCGGCGGAAGGGCCTGACGCTCACCTGCTCGTGTTCGAGGTGCACCGGCCATCCGGGGTTGGAAAGGGTCATCGGTCTTGGTCCAACTGCGTTCGTGGGACGGTCATCGGGGGCCGTCCGGCTGGATGTCGGTGTGGGTCATCGGTTCCTGTCGAGCAGGAGCACGTCCACCGTGGACCCGGCGGGCACCCGGGTCGCGTTCTCGCCGATCGTCATCAGGCCGGTGGCCTCGGCGAGACCGGAGAGCGTGTATGAAGCGGCACCGAGCGGTGCGACGGTGTAGCCGCCGCCGCGGCGCTCGGCGACGCGGACGGGGCGGAATTCCCTGAGTCCGCTCGGTGAGGATACGGGCTCGGTCAGGTTGGCGCGCACGCTGGGCCGGAAAACCGGCTCCGCGCCCGCGAGCCGCTGGATGAGCGGGCGGGCGACGACCTCGAACGCGATGGTCGCGGCGACCGGGTCGCCGGGGAGGCACACGACGGGGACCTCCTCGGGGCCGATCGTCCCGAACCCCATGGTCTCGCAGAGGTACACGGCGATCGGCGTGAAGTCGACGGCGCCGTCGCGCGAGAACGTGCGCCGGACCATGTCGCCGGGGCCGGTGCCGGTGCCGCCGGTGGTGATGACGAGGTCGGCGCGGAGGATCTGGTCGTCGAGGACCGAGCGGAGCGCGTCGGGCTCGTCGTCGCAGATGCCGACGCGGTAGGCGTGGGCGCCCGCTTCGGAGGCGGCGGCGGTGACGAGGTGGGAGTTGACGTCGATGAGCTGGCCGGGCTGGGAGGGGCGGCCGGTGTCGACGAGCTCGTCGCCGGTGGCGATGACGACGACGCGCGGCGTGGGCCGCACGACGACGTCGGCGATCCCGGCGGCGGCGAGGAGGCCCACGAGCTGCGGGGTGACGCGGCGGCCCTCGTGGGCGAGGATCTCGCCCGAGGAGCGCTCGGATCCCATGCGGCGCACGCCGTGCCCGCGCCGGGGCGCCTGGCGGACGTCGACGGTGGCCATGCCCTCGTCGGTCCACGCGAGCGGGACCACGATGTCGGCGCCCACCGGGAGCGCCGCGCCCGCGGCGACCGAGAAGCACGTGCCCGCGACCAGGCGCACCGGGCGCCACGAGGACGCGGCGAGGTCGCCGAGGACCTTCAGGCCGACCCCGCGCTCGGGGCTGGCTCCGGCGATGTCGTCGGCCGCGCAGGCGTAGCCGTCGATCGCGGCGTAGTCGAAGGCGGGGAGCGGCCCGGGGTTGACCGCGTTCTCGGCGAGGACCGACCCGGTCGACTGGGTCATGTCGATGTCGACCGGGGGCAGGGGTCGGACGAGCGCCAGCGCCTTCGACAGGAAGTCGGCCAATGGCGTCGCGTCGCCGGTCCCCATCTCTCCTCATCCCCCCGTCGGTCAGAAACTCGAAATGCGCCGCCTGGCGGCGGTGCGGTCAGTCCAGTGTCGCACTGAATTCGCGCAGCCAGGCGTTGAAGCCGGGCAAGTCGTCCCGTCGGCTGGCGAGCTCGACGAGGGTCTGGAGGTACTCGACGGGCTGGCCGGTGTCGTAGCGGCGGCCGCGGAGGATGACGGCGTGGACGGGGGTTCCGTTGGCGCGCATGGCGTCCATGGCGTCGGTGAGTTGGATTTCGCCGCCGCTGCCGGGCTCGGTGCGGTCGAGTTCGGCGAAGATCGCGCCGGGCAGGACGTAGCGTCCGATGAGGATGAGATTCGACGGCGCGTCCTCGCGGGCGGGCTTCTCGACCATTCCGGTGACTTCGACGATGTCGGGCGTGTCGGTGGTGCGGACCGAGGCGACGCCGTACCGGGAGACCTCGGACTCGGGGACTTCGAGGAGCGCGAGGACGATGCCGCCGGTGTCGGACTGGAGGTCGATCATGCGCGGGAGGAGCTTGTCGTCGACGTCGTAGAACTCGTCGCCGAGGAGGACCGCGAACGGCTCGTCGCCGACGTGGGCGGCGGCGCGGCCGACGGCGTGGCCGAGGCCCTTGGCGCGGCCCTGGCGGATGGCGTGGACCTCGGCGATCCGCTCGGGGGCCTTGACGGCGTCGATGAGGTCGTGCTTGCCCTTGGCGGCGAGGGCCTCTTCGAGGTCGGGGCGCACGTCGAAGTAGTCGGTGATGGCGTCCTTGCCGCGGGCGGTGACCATGGCGATGTCGTCGAGGCCGGCGGCGGCGGCCTCCTCCACGATGTACTGGAGGACCGGCGTGTCGACGATCGGCAGCAGCTCCTTGGGAACCGCCTTCGTCACCGGCAGGAAGCGGGTGGCGTTGCCCGCCACGGGAATGACGGCTTTCGTGGCGCGGGGCGCAGATTCTGGCATATGGCGAGGGTATCGCGGGCACGCTCCGTCAGGTTCCGGCCACCCTGGAGAACAGCGGGTGAACGGTCCTCATACCGCCGCCACGCGCCACGTATCCCTTCCGGCGGCTTTCGCGGCGTAGAGGGCCTCGTCGGCTGCCGCGAGGACCTCGCCGGCGGTGTCGGCGTGCTCGCCGAGGACGGCGACGCCGATGGAGACGGTGACGCGCAGTTCGCGTCCGCCGGAGGCGTCGTTGACCTTGAAGGGGCGGGCGGCGACGGAGCGGCCGAGGCGCTCGGCGACCGCGGTCGCGCCCGCCGCGTCGGTCTCGGGGAGCAGGACCATGAACTCCTCGCCGCCGTGGCGGAACGCGAGGTCAACTTCGCGGATCTGGCCGGTGATGCGGCGCGCGAGCTCGGTGAGGACCTGGTCGCCGACGGGGTGCCCGTACGTGTCGTTGACGGTCTTGAACCGGTCGAGGTCGATCGCCAGGAGCGCGGAGGGCCGGTGGTAGCGGCGCGAGCGCTCCGCTTCGCGGCGCAGCGAGGTCTGCATGAACCGGTAGTTCCACAGGCCCGTGAGCGGGTCCGTGAGGCTGAGGCGCTGGGCCTGGCGGTGCAGGAGCACGTTCTCGACGGCGACGGAGGCCTGCCCGGCGAAGGTGCGGAGCGTGTCGACGTCGCCGGGCTCGAAGTCGTCCCCGGCGATCCGGTTGTAGAGGACGAGGACGCCGAGGACTCCGGACTCGGTGCGCGGGGCGCCCGGGTCGTCGGACTCGGCGGGGGCGCGGCCCTCGAAGGGGACGGCGACGATCGAGCGCGCGTCGGGTTCGGTGTCGGCGCGGCGGCGGCCCTCGAAGCGGCCGTCGGTGATGCGCCCGTGCGCGGGCGCGCCGGAGGCCGCGATGGACCCGATGATGCCTTCGCCGAGGCGGATCGTCGCGGGCTGGTCGATGCCGAGGTCCCCTTCGCCCGCGCGCTGGCGCAACTGGTCGGCGTCGTCGACGTCCACGAGCATGACGACCCCGGCCTCGGCGCCCGCGGTGACCATCGCGGTGTCGAGGATGACCTCCAGGATGCGGTCGAGGTCGAGGGTCGCGGTGAGGGTCTGGCCGAGGCGGCCGAGCTGGCCGCGCATCTGGTCGCGGGAGGCGGTCAGGGCGTTCACGTACGCCTGGGTCTGCGCGGTCATGCGGTTGAACGCGAGCGCGAGGTGGGCGACCTCGTCGCGGCCGTGGACGGGCACGCGCACGTCGAGGTCGCCTTCGGAGACGCGCTCGGCGGCGTCGGCGAGCTCGTGGAGGGGCCGGGTCGTGGAGCGGGCGAGCCATGCGGCCAGGCCCACTGCGCACAGGCCGGAGGCGGCGACCATCGCGGCGAGGGTCCAGTACATGGGGGTGACGCTCGTGGCGACCGTGCCGATGCTGAGCGGCAGGAACAGGTCGGTGTCGTCCCAGCGGCCCGCGTCGACGCCGCCGACGCGCATCGGGTCGGCGCGGCCGTCGAGGAGGACCAGCTCGGCGTCGGCGACGCGCGCGATGCGGGAGAGGAACTCCTGGTCGACGATGCGGAAGGCGCTGAAGACCGCGGTGGTGCCGTCGGCGTTCTGGACTTCCGCCTGGGCGCCGAGGGCCACGATCGGGCCGGTCCCGGCGTAGGCGGCGGCCTCGCCGCAGTCGACCCAGGCGCCGTCGGGGGCGGGCGCGCCGATGTCGGGGCCCGCGGTGGAGCCGGCGTCCTGGAGGCCGGTGAAGACGACGCCGTCGACCACTTTGCGGTCGACCACGAGCTGGGCCATTTCCATCGCGTCGTCGTTGCCGCCGCTACTGTGGCTGAGGGCCACGACCGCGGCCGAGGCCTGGATGCGCTCGCAGATCGTGCCGAGGGTGGAGTCGACCGACGTCACCGCCGAGGAGGCCAGGGCCTCGCCGCGGGAGTCCGCCAGGTGGGACATGACGGCAGCGACGAAGACGGCCCCCACCAGGACCGGCCCGAGCACGACGACGAGGAACGCCGTGGTGAGCCGTGAGCGCAGCGACACCGAAGCCCCCTCAAGTTCACTCCCTTAGAAGACTACCTAGAGCTACCGACCGGACACGACAAGGCATCCGGTTTATCGTCACTCTGGCTGAATGGACGAGTGTGATCGCCTGTTCGGGGGAATCCTTCCAGGTGACATATGACGACGGAGGGAAACGCATGCAAGAGAGCAAGCAGAACGCGCGCCGCGCGCTCCTGGCCGCGCGCACGGCGATGCCGGGCGCGGTCCGCGCCGCCGCCGATGTCGCGACGTGGAAGGCGTTGCGGGACTTCCTCATCGAGGCGGTCGACGAGGGCGCGACGGTCGCCGCGTACCGGCCGTTCGGCGCCGAGCCGGGCTGCACGCTCGAACCCGAACTGCCCGAACGGCTCGCGGTGGCCTACCGCGTGATGCTGCCGGTGCTGCTGCCGGACAAGGACCTCGACTGGGCCGTGGTCGGCGGCGAGGGGACGCCGCAGGAGCCCGGGCGCATCGAGGACGCCGCGGCCGTCATCGTCCCCGGCGTCGCCGTCTCACTGGACGGGACGCGGCTCGGCCGCGGCGGCGGCTCGTACGACCGGGCCCTGGCGAAGGTCGGCCCCGACGTGCCGGTGGTGGCGCTGCTGCGCGACGGCGAGTTCGGGCCGCAGGTCCCCGCCGAGCCGCACGACCGGCCCGTCACGGGCGTGGTGACGCCCGCGAGGGGATTCGTGTCACTGCGGTAGTGGCTGGCGCCTCACGGGCGAGAGGGATGGAATTAGCAGTCTCCTGCGTTGACTGCTAATGTCGATCGGGTCCCGTGTGAAGTCCCTGGAGGTTGGACGTGCCTGTCTACGAATACCGCTGCAAGGAGTGCGGTTACGAGTTCGACAAACACCAGTCGTTCTCCGAAGCGCGGCTGACGGACTGTCCGAGCTGCGAGGCCAAGGGCGCGCTGCGCAAGGTCTTCGGGAACGTCGGCGTCACCTTCAAGGGCAGCGGTTTCTACCGGACCGACTCGCGGTCCACGGACTCCTCGTCGCTCGGCTCGAACGGGTCGAAGAACGGCGCGAAGAAGAGCGAGTCGAAGTCCGAGGGGACGGCCAAGAAGGCCGAGTCGAAGCCCGCGAAGAAGTCGGACTCCGCCAAAGCCGCGTAGGCCCCACAGTCTTCAGCCGGTTCCTGCTTCGCGGGGACCGGCTTCTTCGTGCCCGAAGTGAGTCGTTTTCACGTATGCCGGTGGTAGCATATGAACATGGCTAAAAAGCGCACCATGGTCTACGCGGACGAGGAAGACCTCGCGATCATCAAGGAGGCCGCGAAGCGGCACGGCGTGTCCGAAGCGGAGATCATCCGCAACGCGATCCACCGAGCGGCGATGTCGAGCCGAATCTGGGAGGAGCCGTTCTTCACCAGGACGTCCAAGCGGCTGGTGGAGCGCGACGAAACACCTCGCGAAGCCAAGAAAGTGGTCTGGGACGAGCAGTACGAGAAGTACCGGCAGATGCGGGACGAGCGTTGATCGTCGTCGTAGCGGACACCTCCGGTCTGATCGCGGCGCGAAGCGCCGACGACCCGGAGGGCCCTGGGGCGCGGGAAGCGCTCCGCCAAGCGGGCCATCTGGTGATCTCGCCGCTGCTGCTCTCGGAATTCGACCACCTCGCCACTCGCGAGTTCGGTCGGCCCGAAGCGATGCACGCGATCGACGACCTCCGGGCCCGCCTGGACGACCGGCGCGCCGAGATGCCGATCATCACCTCGCGGATGCTGGGACTCGCTCATGACATCCGGCGGCAGTACCGCGACCTCGACCTCGATCTGACCGATGCGGTCAACGTCGTCATCGCGGCCGAATACGAGACCGACGCCATCCTGACACTCGACCGCCGGGACTTCCGGGCCATCCGGCCGCTGGCGCAGTTCAAGGCGTTCCGGCTGCTCCCCGACGACCTATAGCGTTCAGAGCGCGAGCGCCACGGCGGTCGTGAGGACCAGCTGGGCCAGCGCGATCGGCACGAGGCCCTTCCAGCAGAGGGCCTGGATCTGGTCGACGCGCAGGCGGGGCCAGGCGACGCGGAGCCAGATGACGACGGCGGCGAGCGCGCCGGTCTTCAGGAGCGTCCAGAGCCAGCCGAGGGAGTCGGGGCCGGGGCCCTTCCAGCCGCCGAGGAACAGCACCGCGGTGAGCGCGGAGATGACGACGATGCCGACGTACTCGGCGAGGAGCAGCAGCGCGAAGCGGAGCCCGGCGTACTCGGTGAGGTAGCCGAAGACGAGTTCGGAGTCGGCGACGGGCGCGTCGAACGGGGGGCGGCGGATCTCGGCGAGGCCGGCGGTGAAGAACACGAGCGCCGCGGGGGCCTGCCACAGGAGCCACCAGGGGTTCCAGGCGTCGACGATCGCGGGGAGGCTGAGGGTCCCGGCGGCGACGGCGACCGAGGCGGCGGCGAGGACCAGCGGGAGCTCGTAGGCCATGAGCTGCGCGGCGCCGCGGAGCGCGCCCACGAGCGTGTACTTGTTCGCGGAGGACCACCCGGCCATGAGGACCGCGAGGACGCCGACGCCGACGAGCGCCACGACCACGAAGAGCCCCATGTCGAGCGAGGAGCCGACGAGGTCGCCGGGGCCGAGCGGGATGAACAGGATGACCAGGAGGTAGGGCAGGAGGGCGACGGCGGGCGCGAGCTTGAAGACGGGCTTGTCGGCGGCGTCGGGGACGAGGTCCTCCTTCTGCGCGAACTTGACGCCGTCGGCGATGAGCTGGGCCCAGCCGTGGAAGCGCCCGGCGTGCATGGGCCCGAGGCGGCCCTGCATGTGCGCCATGAGCTTGTGCTCGGTCTGGCCGACCACGAGCGGCAGGACGAGGAACGCGGCGAGGACCGCGACGACTTTCACCGCGATCTCAAGCGCCATCTTGGATCCAGTCGTCGGGGACGCCGGGGGGCTTCTTCAGGGCGCGCTTGCGAGCCGTCCCGTGGCCTTCGCCGGGTTCCTTCGCGCCGGGCCAGGGCTTGACGACGCGGGCGGCGAGCACGAAGTCCTTGCGGAGCGGGTGGCCCTCGAACTCGGGGGCGAGGAGCAGCGGGGCCGGGTTGGGGTGGCCGGGGAAGTCGAGGCCGAACATCTCGCGGGTCTCGCGCTCGTGCCAGTCCGCGCCGGGGTAGAGGTCGGTGACCGTGGGCGCGGACGGTTCGGTGAGGAGCGCGCGGAGGAGGACGCCGCGCTTCTCGGCGATGGACCAGAGGTGGGCGACGAGGCGGAAGCCTTCGGGGCCTTCATCGACGGCCGAGAGCCAGTCGAAGAAGTCGCAGCCGAGGACGTCGCGGCAGATGCGGACCGACTCGTGCCAGTCGCCGGGGGCGACGTCGGCGACGGCGCGGGCCCCGTCAGCGCTGGTCTCGGCGACGCCGAGGGCCTCGCGCACGCGGTCGTCCCAGGTCATTCGGGCCTCCGCAGCAGCGGGCGGAGGCTGGGCTTGCGGAGGGGCGCGGCGCCGATCTGCTTCTGGAGCTCGCCGATGCCGTGCAGGAGCGCTTCGGGGCGGGGCGGGCAGCCGGGGATGTAGACGTCGACCGGGATGATCTGGTCGACGCCCTTGGTGACGCAGTAGGAGTCCCAGTAGGGGCCGCCGGAGTTCGAGCACGCGCCGAAGGAGATGACGTACTTCGGTTCGGGCATCTGGTCGTAGAGGCGCTTGATCGCCGGGGCCATCTTGTCGGTGACGGTGCCGGAGACGACCATGAGGTCCGCTTGGCGCGGCGAGTGCGCGAAGGGGATCACGCCGAGGCGCATGAAGTCGTGGCGGCTCATCGACGCGGCGATGAACTCGATCGCGCAGCACGCGAGGCCGAAGTTGAAGACCCACAGGGAATAGCGGCGGCCCCAGTTGAGGACGAACCGGATCGGCTCGCCGACGATCCCGGCGCCGTCGCCCGGTTTCGAAGGGAACGGGAGCTTCACCGCCACCGCAGGACCCCCTTCCGCCAGGCGTAGGCGAGGCCGAGGGCGAGGACGCCGACGAACACGCCCATCTCGACGGCCGCCGCGGCCCCGAAGGCGCGGAAGACCGCGGCCCACGGGAACAGGAACACGGCCTCGACCGCGAAGAGCACGAACAGGAACGCGTACACGTAGTACCGGATCTGGACCTGCGCCCAGTCCTTCCCGACCGGGTCCACGCCGCACTCGTACGTGGAGCCCTTGGCCTTGGACGGGGCGCTCGGGCGCAGGACCGCGTTCGCCGCCATCGCCGCGGCCACGAACGCGAAGCCGGCCAGCAGCAGGACGCCGAAGACGGCGTAGTCGCCCAGGCGCGAGGTGTCCATAGCCACACCCTAATGCCGCGAAGGGGTCCGGCGATACCCATGCGGGGCGGGTTTGGAGGAGGAACAGCGCTGGGCGATGGCGCGGACGGAGCGCGGCCTCCGCGGATATCCGATGTGCACGCCGCAACCGAGCGGCACTCACACACGTGTTGAAGCTGTACACCCGCGAAAGCAAGAAGAAGCTGACACTTCGGAAGGGGGTCACGGCCCGTGACCGCTGCCGGCGCACCGACGATCCGCCCCGCACTCGACGTCGGCACCCTCGACGCCGAGTTCGCTGAGGTCGTCGGCGGACTCGCGCACAGCGTCCGCCGGGGACCCCGCGGAACCGCCGCCGACAGTATTGTCGACATGGCGACCCCCCCTCGTGTCTCCGAGCGCGCCAAAGCGACAATGGTTGCCGCCGGGCACGAGCATCAGGGCCCGTTGAATGCCCTAGTTTCCCCAACCTGCGCAGGAGCGGATGTGCGAACGGAGGCGGAGTTCACCGACCTCTACGAGAGCCACTTCTCGGAGCTCGCCGCACAGGTGTGCGCTTATCTCGGGGACGCCACCGAGGCGCAGGACCTCGTCCAGGAGGCGTTCCTGCGGGCGTGGCAGCGCTGGGACAAGGTCGGCGGGTACGAGGAGCCGGTCGCGTGGGTGCGCCGCGTCGCGTGGAACCTCGCCACCAGCCGCCACCGCCGCAACCAGGTGGCGCGCAAGTTCCTCCAGAAGTCGCAGGCCCCCGAGCCCGCGCCCGCCGCGAGCCCCGACCACGTCGCGCTCGTCGCCGCGCTCAAGCAGGTCCCGGCCAAGCGCCGCCAGGCCCTCGTCATGCACTACATGGCCGACATGACGATCAGCGCGATCGCCGCGGAGACCGGCGCCCGCGAAGGCACCGTCAAGTCCTGGCTCCACCGCGGCCGCAAGGAGCTCGCCGCGCTCCTCGCCGACCGCAGCGACGACACCGCCGCCATCCGGACCACTGCCCTCAAGTCCGGGGCCGACAACGGGACCGACCCCGACACCATGCCGATCCGCATCCGCCGCGGCGCCCGGGTGCCCCGCCCCGCCGCCCGCCGATCTTCCGTGAAGGAGGACCGCTCATGAGTTCCGATTTCGATCGCGACCACGAGACGGTCGCGGCGGCGTTCCGGAGCCTCAAGGCGGAGTCCGCCGCGCAGTTCCCGCCCCCGCCGGTCGACGAGCTCATCATGCGCGGCCCCGCCGCCCTGCGGCGCAGGCGCCTCGTGTCGCTCGCCGCGGTCGTCGGCGCGTGCACCGCGGTCACCGCGGGCGGCTTCGCCGTCGCGCAGACCCTCGGGCCGCTCAAGGACGAACCGGACACCACCGGGTCCGCGAACGGGCCCGTCTCGAACACCGAGTCCGACGAGGACCCCTCGGCGTCCCCGGGCGGGCCCGCCAGCGGCGGCGTCGACGACGGCGAGGCGACCACGTTCGCGCCGTCCCCGCCCGCCGACGACATCGAGGCGCTCCTGATCCAGGGGCCCTTCACCGGCGACTGGGCCGAGGAGTGCGGGCCGGGCCTCCAGGACGCGGACTTCGAGTCCTGGGAGATCACCGGGGACGCCGGCTGGAGCATCGCGTTCGCCGCCGAAGGGGACGTGGACCTCGACGGCGAGAAGGACACGCTCCTCGCGCTCACGTGCGGCGAGCAGACCGGCGTCGCCGCGTTCGCCGCCGCCGAGGACGAGGAGGGCGCTCCGGTGCTCGCGTCCTTCGGATGGGTCTGGCAGCCCGACGGCGAGCACCAGCCGGAATCGGTCGCCGTCGCCGAGAACGGCGTCGTCACCGTCACCGGCGTGGACGCCGAGGACGCGCCGCTGACCGTGTCGTTCGCGTGGGACCCCGAGGAGCTGGTGTTCGCGCCCGTCGACGACGGCGACAGCGACGAGCCGACCGAGGACGCCGGCTCGACCTCCTCGACCCCGACCGAGACGCCCACGAGCGACGCCGCGACGTCCGGGACGACGGGCGCGAGCGGGTCCTGAAAGGCCCTTCCGCGAGGCCCCTTCGCGACCCCCGGCGTGTCGCCTGCGCCCAGCATCCGGGACGGCGTCCGTCGATGGGATCTCCGCCGCGGACAGCCGAAACGAGAGGTCCAGGTCACTGAAACGGGCCACGGTTCCCATACAGTGAGAGGTATCGCACCGAGTGGTGTCGCCTACATCGCGCCCGCCGCGCTGGGTTGGCACCGCCGCCGCGCGCCCGCGTAGCATCGCAAGTAAGACATGGCGGGGAACCGCCGTTGCAGCGGCGGAGCCCGTCTCCGCCGGGACCGAAGCCGCAGCCCCTGCGCGCCCCAGCAAGAGGAGAACTAGGTGAACACCGTCCGGCAGCTCGACCGGGTCGTCATCCGCTTCGCTGGGGACTCCGGCGACGGCATGCAGCTCACCGGCGACCGCTTCACCGCGGAGACCGCCAAGCTCGGCAACGACCTGTCGACCCTCCCGAACTACCCCGCCGAGATCCGGGCGCCCGCCGGGACCCTCCCGGGCGTGTCGAGCTTCCAGATCCACTTCGCGGACACCGACATCCTCACCCCGGGCGACCAGCCCGAGGTGCTCATCGCGATGAACCCGGCCGCGCTCAAGGCGAACCTGCGGGACCTCAAGCCCGGCGGCACCATCGTCGTCAACACCGACGAGTTCACCAAGCGGAACCTCACCAAGGTCGGCTACGACGAGAACCCGCTCGAAGACGGGTCCCTCGACGACTACCAGGTGTACCCGGTGGCCCTCGCGACCCTCACGATCGGCGCGCTCGCCGAGCACGAGGTGTCGAAGAAGGACGCCGAGCGGTCCAAGAACATGTTCGCGCTGGGCCTGGTGTCGTGGATGTACTCGCGGCCCACCGAGGCCACCGAGGAGTTCCTCCGCGGCAAGTTCAAGGCCAAGCCCGTGATCGCCGAGGCGAACATCGCGGCCCTCAAGGCCGGGTGGAACTACGGCGAGACCGCCGAGGCGTTCGCCGTCAGGTTCGAGATCCCGCCGGCGAAGCTCGCCGCCGGGACCTACCGGAACATCACCGGGAACACCGCGCTCGCGTGGGGCATCACCGCCTCCGGCGTCGCGTCGGGCCTGCCGGTGTTCCTCGGCGCGTACCCGATCACGCCCGCCAGCGACATCCTCCACGAGCTGTCGAAGCACAAGCGGTTCGGCGTGACCACCGTGCAGGCCGAGGACGAGATCGCCGCGGTCGGCGCGGCCCTGGGCGCGTCCTACGGCGGGGCGCTCGGCGTCACCACGTCCTCGGGCCCCGGCATCGCGCTCAAGTCCGAGACGATCTCGCTCGCGGTGTCCCTGGAGCTGCCGCTCGTCGTCGTCGACGTGCAGCGCGCCGGGCCCTCGACGGGCATGCCGACCAAGACCGAGCAGGCCGACCTCGTGATGGCCATGTTCGGCCGCCACGGCGAGGCCCCCATCGCGGTCCTCGCGCCGCAGTCCCCGTCGGACTGCTTCGACATCATGCTGGAGGCGGCGCGGATCGCGCTGACCTACCGGACGCCCGTCATGGTCCTCTCGGACGGGTACATCGCCAACGGCGCCGAGCCGTGGAAGCTGCCGGAGCTCGCGGACCTGCCCGACCTGTCGGTGGAGTTCGCGACCGAGCCGAACGCCGTGGACGCCAAGGGCGAGGAGATCTTCCTTCCGTTCCAGCGCGACCCCGAGACGCTCGCGCGGCCGTGGGCCGTGCCCGGCACGCCCGGCCTCCAGCACCGCATCGGCGGCATCGAGAAGGCCGACGGCACCGGCGACATCTCGTACGACCCGATCAACCACGACCACATGGTGCGCACCCGCGCCGCGAAGATCGCGGGCGTCGAGGTCCCGGACCTGGAAGTGGACGACCCCACGGGCGACGCGAACGTGCTCGTCCTCGGATGGGGCTCCACGTGGGGCCCGATCGGGGCGGCCGTGCGGTCCCTGCGCGAGAAGGGCGTCTCCATCGCCCGCGCGCACCTGCGCTACCTGAACCCGATGCCGCGCAACACGGCCCGCGTGCTCGAACAGTACGACAAGGTCGTCGTCCCGGAGATGAACCTCGGGCAGCTCGCGCTGCTGCTGCGCGGCAACTTCCCCGGAACCGACGTGGTCGGCTACAACAAGGTGCGCGGCCTGCCGTTCACCTCCAACGAACTGACGGACGCCCTGGAGGAGGTCATCAAGAATGGCTGACGCGGTGAAGCTGGACGCCCCCAAGCTGAAGGCCAAGGACTTCAAGTCGAGCCAGGAGGTGCGCTGGTGCCCCGGGTGCGGCGACTACGCCATCCTGGCCGCGGTCCAGTCGTTCCTGCCCGAGCTGGGCCTGGAGCGCGAGAACATCGCGTTCGTGTCCGGCATCGGGTGCTCCTCGCGGTTCCCGTACTACCTGAACACGTACGGCGTCCACTCGATCCACGGCCGCGCCCCGGCCATCGCCACGGGCCTGGCGGTCTCCCGCCCGGACCTGTCGGTGTGGGTCGTCACCGGCGACGGCGACGCGCTGTCGATCGGCGGCAACCACCTCATCCACGCGCTGCGCCGCAACGTGAACCTGAAGATCCTGCTGTTCAACAACCGGATCTACGGACTCACCAAGGGCCAGTACTCCCCCACGTCGGAGCCGGGCAAGCTCACGAAGTCGAGCCCGATGGGCTCGGTCGACGCGCCGTTCAACCCGCTGTCGCTGGCGCTGGGCTCCGAGGCGACGTTCGTGGCCCGGACCCTGGACTCGGACCGGGCGCACCTGCACGAGGTGCTGCGCGCCGCCGCCGAGCACGAGGGGTCGGCGTTCGTGGAGATCTACCAGAACTGCCCGATCTTCAACGACAACGCGTTCGAGATCCTGAAGAACCCGGAGACCCGCGACGAGGCGATCATCCGCCTCAAGGACGGCGAGCCGATCTGCTTCGGCGACAAGGTCGTCGTGCAATCCGGGTACGGACTCCAGGTGAAGGACGCGGCCGAGGTCGACGAGTCCGAGGTCGTGGTGCACAAGGCCGACGTGGAGGACCCGGCGTACGCGTTCGCGCTGTCGCGCCTGTCCGGCATCGCGCTCGACCACACCCCGATCGGCGTGTTCCGCTCCGTCAAGCGGCCCACGTACGACAAGGGCGTGCGCACGCAGGTCGACGAGGCCGCGGCCGGCGTCGACCGCAAGGAGGCCCTGGACCGGCTGCTGCACGGCGGGGACACCTGGACCGTGCTGTAAGGCGTACATGGGAACGGCCGGGCCTGCGGGCCCGGCCGTTTCGCGTTCCCAGGGGTCGTCAGACGAGGGGCTGGAGTTCGGCGGCGGCCTCGCGCAGGCGCGCGGACATGGGCGTCCAGGACTCGCTGATGTCGCTGAGCGGCATGGCGACCGCGAAGACCACGCGCTCGGAGGGGCTGCCGTCGCGGCGGACCACGACCCCGGCGCAGGCGACGTCGGCCTTGAACTGGCCGAGTTCGGCGTAGACGCCGGACTCGTCGCCGACGGCGAGGTCGTGCTCGAAGGCGTCGGGTTCGACGAGGGTGCGGCCGGTGAAGCGGCGCATGCCCGCGGCGCGCAGGAAGCGGGCGCGGTCGTCGGGGCGCAAAGTCGCGAGGAGGGCCTTGCCGAGGGCGGTGGCGTGGGCGCCGTCGTCGAAGCCGACGATGAGGTCCTCCACGTGGGGGCTGCGGTTGCCCTCGATGACCTCGGTGACCGCCGGGCGGTCCTCCACGAAGCGGGCCACGAACGTCGAGTAGCCGGTCTCCGCGGAGACCTTCCGCATGTAGTCGCCGCAGGTCTTCGGGCCCGCGATGGCGCGCGTCAGCTCGGAGTAGCGGTCGGAGACCTCCAGGCCGAGCGAGTAGCGGCCCTCGCCGTCGCGGCGCAGGTAGCCCTCGTAGACGAGGGTCCGCAGGAGGTTGTAGGCGGTGGCGCGGTTGAGGCCGCACTCGAAGGCGATGCGCGGGGCCGAGACGCCGTCGGCGTGGCGGCCCACCAGCTCCATGATGCGCAGTGCGCGCTGGACGCTCTGGATCAATTTGGTCGGTTCCTGGCGCGCGGCCAGGCCGGGGTCGGTTCCTCGCGCTTCCTGCGAAGAAATCCCTGGTCGCTGCCGGTCCACCATACCGTCGCTCCAATTGCACACCGTGATCCGGAGGCCGTGGCGCCGCGGGGCGCCCACCGGATCGGCCGTGATCTAACTATATAAACAACAGCCGGTTGCGTCTCCGTCGCATACAGGGCAGTATCGATGTGTCAGCACCGTTCGCGAATCGGCTCCGGCCGACCGCGGACAAACCGCGGCGCCGGCGTCGAGTCCCCACCAAACTTCCTCGTCGGAGCCGCGGACATACGAATAACCGAAACGCGGCGGCTCCCTCCCACCAGGGCCGCCGCGTTTCGTATGCCCTTGCGGGGCAGGGCGATCCGCTTGAAGTCCCGGCCGGCGCCAACCCGTGACACCGGGTTCAACCGTCGCACACGCTCAGTGTGCGAGTCAAGACAAGTCACCCGAATCCGTGAACGCACACCGCGTTTCCCTCGATGTGAGCACATTCTGGGCACGTCTTTCACGTCGGAGTACGGTTGCCAGCGTGCCCCCAGCCGTCCTGACGCCCTCCAGACCCAAGACCTCCGTGACGGTCACCGCCGCCATGAGCGTGCAGGTCGCGGCCGTGCTGCCGCTGTTCCTGTTCGGCGGGCTCGCGGTCCAGATCGCCGACGAGCTCGGCATGGGCGTCAGCGCGATCGGCCTCATCTCCGGGCTGTACTTCGCGGTCTCCGCGGTCACCACCGTCCCCTCCGGACGGCTCGTCGACCGCTTCGGGGCGCTCGTGACCGCCCGTGCGGCCGTGGGGCTCTCGGCGACGGCGCTGCTGGGGATCGCGGGCTTCGCGCACCACCCGGCGGTGCTCACGGCGTTCCTGGTGCTGTGCGCGCCCGCGAACGGGCTCGGGCAGCTCGCGTCGAACACGGTCCTCACCGAGTGGGCCCCGGAGGGCCGCAAGGGGCTCCTGTTCGGCGCCAAGCAGGCGTCGGTGCCGCTGTGCATCATGCTCGGCGGGCTCAGCGTCCCCGTCGTGGCGCTGACGCTCGGATGGCGGTGGGCGTTCGTGTTCGGCGCGCTCCTGGTGCTCGCGGCGCTGATCCCGCTCGCGGGTCTCGGGCGGCCCGCGACGCGGCCGAAGGTGCCCGGCGCGAAGGCGTTCGACTCGCAGCTGCTCGTGTTCGCGGTGGCGACGTTCCTCGGCGCGACCGCGGCGACGCCGATCGGGTCGTTCCTGACGACGTACACCGTGGACATCGGCGGGTCCGAGAGCTATGCGGGCCTGGTCCTGATGATCGGCGGCATCGCCGGGGTCGTGGGGCGCACCGCGTTCGGCGCGGTCGGCGACCGCGGGACCGGCCGCGAGTTCCTCGTCATCACGGTCATGCTGCTCACCGGGGCCGCGGGGGTGGCGACGTTCCTGTTCGAGCTGCCGTGGCTGCTGCCGCTGGGGACGGTGGCGGCGTATGCGTTCGGGTGGGCGTGGCCGGGGCTCATGAACCACGCGGTGACCAGCCGGTACCCCGACGCGCCCGCGGTGGCGACGTCGGTGACGCAGACGGGGATCTTCCTCGGCGGCGCCGTCGGGCCCATCAGCTTCGGCCTCGTGGCGGACCACTTCGGCTGGGGCGCCGGATGGATCGCCGTCGCCGCGTCGATGGCGCTGTCGGCCCTGTTCATCGTCGCGGGCAGCACGCTCTTCGCACGGCCCCGGCATTGACGTTCCTCATTGCGGTGCGGGCGACTCCGGTTCCCGCCCCGTCCCGCTTCGGACCGCCACACGATAAGGTGAGGCTGTGGTGACCACCCGACGTGCGCAGACCGCGCTGACCTTTACCGACGACGCGTTCGCCGAGGCGATGCAGGCTTCGCTCGACCTCGTCGAGGAGCGACTGCTCAAAGCCGTCGACACCGAGCAGCCGCTGCTGCGCCAGTCCGGGTCGCACCTCATCCGCGCCGGCGGGAAGCGCTTCCGCCCCATGCTCACCCTCACGTGCGCGCACCTGGGCGACCCCGACCGCCCGAACATCCTGGAGGCGGCCGTCGCCCTGGAGCTGACCCACCTGGCGACGCTCTAC
Organism: Glycomyces artemisiae; assembly: GCF_003002955.1. GTDB lineage: Bacteria > Actinomycetota > Actinomycetes > Mycobacteriales > Micromonosporaceae > Glycomyces > Glycomyces artemisiae. Next base: position 781,994 of record NZ_PVTJ01000002.1, on the reverse strand, counting down.
CACGACGACGTCATGGACGAGGCCCCCGTGCGCCGCGGCGCCCCCAGCGCCAACGCCCGCTGGGACAACTCCGTCGCGATCCTCACCGGCGACTGGGTGTTCAGCCAGGCCGCCCAGATCATGGCCGACCTCGGCACCGAGGCCGTGCGCCTCCAGGCCGCCACGTTCGCGCGCCTCGTGCGCGGCCAGATCAACGAGACCATGCCGCGGCCCGAAGGCATCGACGCCGTCGAATGGCACCTCGGCATCCTCTCCGAGAAGACCGGGTCCCTGATCGCCACCTGCGCGAAGTTCGGCGCCTGGTTCAGCGGCGCCGACGAGTCCGTGACCGCCATCGCGGAGGAGTACGGCGAGGTCATCGGCGTCGCGTTCCAGATCGCCGACGACATCATCGACATCACCTCCGACGCCTCCGGCAAGACCCCCGGCACCGACCTCCTCGAAGGCGTCCCGACCCTCCCGGTCCTCTACGCCCTCGCCGACGACGACCCCGCCGGCGCCCGCCTCCGCGCCCTCGTCTCCGGCCCCGTCGCCGAAGAGGACCTGGAGGAGACCCTCACCCTCCTCCGCGCCTCCAAGGCCCTTGAGCAGGCGAAAGACACCCTCCACCAGTACCAGGCCCGCGCCCGGGCCCTCGCCGGGGCCCTCCCCGAGGGTCCCGCCCGCGACGCCCTCGTCGACATCTGCGACTACATGATCGAACGCGACGCCTAGTAGTCCTCGCGAAACCGGGTGTGTTCTGCCGCGCACCCGTTGCCTGGTCGTTGCCCTGGTTCGCTATGGTTCAAGGCGCCGCCCTCGTGAGGGCGTCCTCCCAGGTTCCGACACCTCCGGCGTGCACTGTTCCCGCCGAGAAGGGGGCGCTGTGCGACCCTCAACCAGGCCGAAGGCCGTACTCGCCGCCCAGGGCGTGCTCTGGCTCCAGTTCCTCGCGATCATGCTGCTGTACGCGACAGGGCTGCGGTTCCTGTTCGACGCGACCAGGTCGTCGTCGAGCCACGACTCGATGCTCGACGTCATCGGATCGATCAGCGCCGAGAACCTCGTGACGATCACCCTCAGCGTCGCGATCACGGTGTCGATGCCGTTCATCGCCGCCGGGATCGGCCGCCGCCGCGCCAAGGTCGTCACGATCGCCTGGTGGTCCCTGGTGATCGTCCCCGCCGCGATGTACCTGTGGATCCTCGGCCGCGCCTACTTCGCGACCTTCCCCGACTCGGCCCCGTTCTTCATGAGCGCCGCCGCCATGCTCGTCGTCTGCGGGTCGTTCCCCGCGGTCGTCGTCTCCCTGCTCCACACCCGCGCCGCCAAGGCCTGGTTCGCCGCGGGCGAGCTCTTCGACGACCTCGACCGCGAACTCGCCGACACCTCGGAATTCGAGGCCGCGCAGACCCGGCGGGCCTGAGCGGCCGACGAAGCGGCCGATACGGATCGATCGCCATCAGGAACCGGTGCCGACCGCCTCTCGCACCTGCTCACCGATGGCGACGAGTTCCTCGGCCACCTCGTCTGGTGCGAGCGCCCCGTCCGCGGTCTCCAGATGCTCGAAGAAGATCTGCACCCGAAGGTCGCCGTCCGCCAAGCGCAGCTCGTAGGCAGTGCCGGTGCGATCCGCCCCCGTGGTCTGGAGTGCCCCGACCCCGTCCGAGACGACCAGGCCTGCGGCGTCCCAATCCTCGGCCCCGGTGAGTGGGTGAACCGATTCGGCCGTGTCGATCCAGTTTTCGATGCCACCGCTCCAGTCCTGTTCGCGGCCGACCTCCCCGGTGACCTTCAGCCAGGCTCCTTCGACATCCGTCACCGTGTACCAGAAGTCGCAGTCGAACCTCAGATCGGCTTCGTCGGCGAAGTAGTCGCGGTCGGGGTCGCGTTCGCCCGCAAGGCGGTCGATGCCGCTGAGATCGATCCGATCGCACATGGCCTCCGGCAGCTCAGGTTCTGCGATCGCCGTGCTCGCCTCGTCTCCGGGAGTACCGGACCGGGAGGCGAACCACAGCGACACGGCGGCGACGACACCGACCATGAGCACCAGCAGGACGCTGGTCAAGACGGCGCGAATCGACATTCGCATGTCGCATCAGCCCCGTTCACGCCTGATATCCGTTGATGTTCGGGATCACGGTGCTGCTCACCGTCGGATCGCCGTTGAGCTTGGATTTGTACTGCTCTTCGAACGCGTCGCGCATGCCCCCGACCGCCTCTCCGCGTTCGTCTTCGAGCATCGACGAGAGGTCGTCGAAGGTGGCGTGGATTTCTTGGACGAGCTGGACGCCGTCCACATCGCTGAACTGGTGCTCGCTGTGGGTGCCCATGGAGACCAGCGCCCCGGCCGTCGAGCCGGCCGCCGAGACGCCCGCCCATAGGAACGCAGCGAGCGGGGTTCCGGCCCCGGCCGACACGAGGCCTGCGATGCCCGTGAAGATCGTCAGCACCAGGACCGCGGTCGCGTCGCCGGGCTGGGACTGCGTGCCGCCCGGAAGCGATGCGGCGGCCTGGTCGACGATCTCCTTCGCGTAGAGCTGGCCCTTCTTCAGGAGGGCGAGGTCGAGCGCAGCAGCGTTGGAAAGCTCCTTCAGCATGTCGCGGTGGTTCTCGTACGCGATGCCGAGGGGATCGGCGAAGTTCTGCCTGACGAGGTCGCCGGCCTCTCCTTCCCATGCCTGGAGCGAGATCTTCACTGTGTCCTGGTGGGTCGAGGAGTAGGAGTCCTGGAGCGCCTCGGCGGACCTCCAGTAGCGGTCCGAGAGGTCCTTGAGCGCGGACTGGCTCCGGGTGAAATGCGCGGCGACCCGTTCCTTGATGCCGGCGAGTGCCTCGGCTGCGGGTCCGACGTAAGCGTCGTAGAGCATCTGCTGCTCTTGCGCGTTCAGTGTCGTGTCCATGTCGAGCAGGTCCGAATGCTGGTTGTGGGGCGCCTGCTGGACGCCGCCTTGGGCGCGGTAGTCCGCGACCCATTCATCGTGGTAGTGCTGCGCGAACTTGACCGTCAGCCCGTGCTGCATCTCGTCGAGGACGGCGTTGATCGCCTCGGGCCGCGGGTCGGGCTTCGCTATGGCGTCCTGGACGCTCTCGAACGTTAACGCCATCTCACTCGCTCCCCAGCTGGTCGGAGTAGTACTCGGTCATGTCGGCACCGCGGCGCTCGTCGGCGGTACCGGTGACCTCGTACTCCTCGAAGTCGGTGGGCGCCGGCTGCCCGGAGGTGTAGTTGCCTGAGTCGACCTCCGACTCCTGGGCCGTGAAGGCGGCGCTGACCTCCTCGTCGGTCGACTCGTAGTCGATCTTGGCCTCGGTGATCATCCGCCCGGCGGCGCGGATTCCGTCGGCGCTCTCCTCCAGGACCTGGTAGACGAACTGATGCCAGTTGAGGAGCTCTTCGGCGAGGGCGTTCCCGCCCGCCGCGGCCCCGGACGTGAAGAGCCCGGCATTGCAGCTCTTCGCGGCCAGGCCGACGGCCGTGGTCTGCTGGTCGTAGAAGTCGGCGATTCCGGCGAGATACTCAGCGACGGTTTCGAGATCGGCGGTCTCGACTTGGAATCCGCCGCTAGACGATTCGGTCTCCATCGGTACCTTTCGGGCGCGGGGTGAAACCCTATGGTATCGAGCGACGACTGTCGGTTGGGTACATCGCTTGCCGACACGAACGAGAAAGAGGCCGCAGGGTTTCCCCTGCGGCCTCTCTTCTTGTGCGCGTTAGGTGTTCAGGAAGGTGCTCGCCTGGTCGACGATGTCGAGCAGGAAGCCGGGGGCGATGCCGAGGATGAGCGTGGCGGCGACGCCTGCGGCGACGACGGTGCCGGCCATCGGGCTGGGGAGGTTGACCGTGGGGGCGTCCGGGGCGGGCTCGTTGAGCCACAGGAGGACGACCACGCGGAGGTACGGGAAGGCGAGGATCGCGGAGGAGACGACGCCGACGATCACCAGGCCCAGCTCGTCGGCCTGGAGGGCCGCCGAGAAGAGCGAGAACTTCGCCGTGAAGCCCGAGGTGAACGGGAGCCCGGCGAGGGCGAGCATGAGGATCGTGAAGACCACGGCGGTGCCCGGAGAGTTCTTGCCCAGGCCCGCCCAGCGGGCGAGGTGGGTCGCCTCCTCGTCGCCGTCGCGCACGAGCGAGACGACCGCGAAGGCCGCGATCACCGTGAAGCCGTAGGCCGCGAGGTAGAACATCGTCTGGCCGACGGCCTCGCCGAGGGCGATCACGCCGATGAGCAGGTACCCGGCGTTCGCGATGGAGCTGTACGCCAGGAGCCGCTTGATGTTCCGCTGCGTGACCGCGAAGATCGCGCCGCCGATCATCGTCGCCACGGCGATCACCGTGAGGATCAGGTGCCAGTCCCACGCCGAGGACGAGAGCCCCGTGTTGAACACGCGCAGCAGGCCGCCGAAGGCCGCCACCTTGACGCACGCGGCCATCAGGGCGGTCACCGGCGTCGGGGCGCCCGTGTACACGTCGGGGGTCCACATGTGGAACGGGACGGCCGCGGCCTTGAAGAGCAGGGCCACGGCGATCATCGCGACGCCGATGTACAGGAGCATGCGCGGCTGCCCGGAGGAGACGCCCGCCTGGTTGATCCCGGCGAGGTCGACGGTCCCGGCGAAGCCGTAGAGCATCGCCATGCCGTACACGTAGAACGCGGAGGCGAAGGCGCCCAGCAGGAAGTACTTGAGCGCGGCCTCCTGGCTGATGAGGCGGCGGCGCTTCGCGAGGCCGCACAGCAGGTACAGCGGGAGCGAGAGCATCTCCAGGGCGACGAACATGGTGAGCAGGTCGCCCGCGGTCACGAACATCATCATGCCGGTGACGGCGAAGAGCGTGAGCGGGAAGATCTCCGTCGCGCCGTCCTCGCGGCGCTGCTCGACGTCGGCGGCCGAATCGGCGACGACCGCGGCCTCGGCGACGAAGTCGCCGCCGCGGACGGTGCGGCGCTCGGCGAGGAGCAGGACCGCGATGATCGAGAGGATCGCGATGGTGCCCTGGAGGAACAGCCCGGGGCCGTCGACGATGACCGAGCCGAGGCCGGTGCCGCCGAGGTTGAAGACCGCGCCGCTCTTGTCGGCGTTGAGGACCACCGCGACGAACGCGCCCGCGAGCGCGGCCACCGCGAGGGCGACCTGGACGGGGAGGCGCCGGGCCTTGGGCACGGCGGCCTCGACCAGGAGCCCCGCGAAGGCCGCGACGAACACGATCACCATGGGGGCCAGGCCGGCCCAGTCGATCGTGAGCTCTGTGGACTCACTCATTACCGGCTCCTTCGGCAGCGGGGAGGTCGACGGGCTCGTCGGAGACGAACCCGAGCGTGTGGTCGACGGCCGGCTCGATCATGTCGATGAGCGGCTGCGGGAAGAACCCGAACCCGAGGATCGCGACCACGAGCGGCGCCACGAGGGCCTTCTCGCGGAACGTGAGGTCGCGCTTCATCGCGGGCACCTCGTCGAGCTGCGGGTTCCGCTCGCCCTGCATGGTGCGCTGGTACATCCAGAGCACGTACGCGGCGGCGAGGATGATCCCGAGCGTCGCCAGGACCGCGACCGGCTCGTTGTGCGTGAACGCCCCGAACAGGACCAGGAACTCCGAGATGAACGGCGCGGTCCCCGGCAGCGAGAGCGACGCGAGGCCGGCGAACAGGAAGATCCCGGCGAGCAGCGGCAGGGTCTTGGCGGCCCCGCCGTAGTCCTTGATCTGGGCCGAGCCGCGGCGCAGCGTCAGGAAGCCCACGACGATGAACAGCAGGCCCGTCGCGAGGCCGTGGTTGAACATGTAGAGCACTGCGCCCGTGGCGGACTCGGACGTGAACGCGAAGATCCCCAGGCCGATGAAGCCGAAGTGCGCGATCGACGTGTAGGCGACGAGGCGCTTGAGGTCGGTCTGCCCGATCGCGACGAACGCCGCGTAGATGACGCCGATGACGCTCATGCCGATGACCCACGGCGCGAACGTCCGCGTCGCGTCGGGGAACAGCGGGATGCAGTAGCGCAGGATCGCGAACGTGCCGATCTTGTCCATGACGCCGACGAGGAGCGCCGCGACGGCCGCGGGGGCGGCGCCGCCCGCGTCCGGGAGCCACGTGTGGAACGGGAAGAACGGGGCCTTGATCGCGAAGGCGACGAAGAACCCGAGGAACAGCCAGTTCTGGAGGGTTCCGGACTCCAGCGGGTCGGACTCGACGAGCGTCTGCCAGTCGAAGACCCCGCCGTTGTTCACCCACAGGGCGATCACCGCGACGAGCATGAGGAGCCCGCCGAGGAGCGAGTACAGGAAGAACTTCACCGCCGCGTACTGCTTCTTCGGGCCGGTGCCGTAGGAGCCGATGAGGAAGTACATCGGGACGAGCATGGCTTCGAAGAAGAAGTAGAACAGCAGCACGTTCGAGGCGAGGAACGTCGCGAGCATCGCCGCTTCGAGCGCGAGCACCAGCGCGAAGAACGCCGGGACGCTCCGGGTCACCGCGTCGAGGTCGCGCCAGGCCGCGAGCATCGCGATCGGAGTGAGGCCCGCGGTCAGCGCGACGAGGAGCAGCGCGATCCCGTCGACGCCCCAGGACAGGTTGAGGTCCCACGCGGAGATCCACGTGTACGACTCCGTGAACTGGAGCCACGGCGCGCCCTCGGCGTAGTCGAAGCCGACCGCGACGAGCGCCGTGATGACGGCGACCGCGCCCGCGAAGCCGAGCGCGGTCCAGCGGGCCGCGTCGGCGTTCTCGCGCTTGATCGACGCGACCACGACCGCCCCGATCAAGGGGACGGCGACGAGCGCCGACAGCAACGGGAGTTCGTTCATTGGGTGACCACCACCATGAGCGCGGCCACCACGATGACCGCCCCGGACAGAATGGACAGGGCATAGGAGCGGACGAAGCCGGTCTGGAGCGTCAGCAGGCGCCGCGAGGAGCCGCCGATCGCCGCCGAGAGGCCGTTGACGGCGCCGTCGACGACGCGGCCGTCCATGGCGACCGACGCGGAGGCCGCGAGGCGGCTGGGCCGCTCGAAGACGCCGCGGTTGACGGCCTCGCCGCCGAGGTCGGCGCGGGCGAGCCGCACGGGCCAGGCGGCGGCGCGCGGCACTTCGTCGGTGCCGTTGCGGAACAGGACCCAGGCGAGGGCCGCGCCGAGGACGACGGCGACGGTGGTCGCGACCGTGACTTGGAGGTGGGTCAGGTGGCCGTGGGCCTCGTGGTGCTCGCCGAACACGGGCGTGAGCCACTCGGTCACGGGCGAGGCCATGAGGCCGCCCGCGGCGAGGGAGCCGATGCCGAGGAGCACGAGCGGGCCGGTCATGATCGCCGGGGACTCGTGCGGGTGGACGTCCTCGGTCCAGCGCTTGGGGCCGTGGAAGGTGAGGACGAACAGGCGAGTCATGTAGAAGGCGGTGAGCGCGGCGCCCAGGAGCGCGGCGCCGCCGACGACCCAGCCCTGCCAGCCTTCGCGGGTGAACGCGGCGGCGATGATCGGGTCCTTGGTGAAGTAGCCCGAGAACGGGAACAGGCCGATGATGGCGAGCCATCCGGCGGCGAACGTCGCGTACGTGAGCGGCATCTTGCGCCACAGGCCGCCGAAGCGGCGGATGTCGGTCTGGTCGTTCATGGCGTGCATGACCGAGCCGGAGCCGAGGAACAGCCCGGCCTTGAAGAAGCCGTGGGCGAGCAGGTGGATGATGCCGAGCGCGAACGCGCCGCCGCCGAGGCCCACGGCCAGGAACATGTAGCCGATCTGGGAGACGGTGGACCAGGCGAGGACCCGCTTGATGTCGTCCTTCGCGCAGCCGACGATCGAGCCGAACAGGAGCGTCAGGGCGCCCACGACGACGACGGCGGTCTGCACGTCGGGGTTCAGGCTGAAGATGACGTTCGAGCGGGCGATGAGGTACACGCCCGCGGTGACCATGGTGGCGGCGTGGATGAGCGCCGACACGGGGGTCGGGCCCTCCATGGCGTCCGGGAGCCAGGTCTGGAACGGCCACTGGCCGGACTTGCCGCACGCGGCGGCGAGCAGCAGCAGGCCGAGCGCGAGGCTCGTGGTGGTCGAGAGTTCGGCGGCGCCGTTGAAGACTCCGGCGAAGTCGACGGTGCCGAGCGTGCCGAGCATGAGGAACATCGCGAGGAGGAACCCGACGTCGGCGACCCGGTTGGTGAGGAACGCCTTCTTGCCGGCGGTCGCGGCGGCGGGCTTGAGCTGCCAGAACGCGATGAGGAGGTAGGACGCGAGGCCCACGCCTTCCCAGCCGACGAAGGTCATGAAGTAGTTGCCGCCGAGCACGAGGATGAGCATCGCGGCGGCGAACAGGTTGAAGTACGCGAAGAACTTCCGGCGCCCGGGGTCGTGGGCCATGTAGCCGACGGCGTAGACGTGGATGAGGAAGCCGACGCCGGTGATGAGCAGGCAGAAGACCGCGCTCAGCGGGTCGAAGAGGAGGCTCGCGTCGATCTTGACGGAGCCGACCTCGATGACGGTGAACAGGTCGAGCTGCGCGCTCTTGTCCTCAAGGCCCGCAAGGGAGCCGAAGAGGCCGAGCGCGAGCGCGAAGGCCGCGCCGATCGTCGTGACGCCGACCCAGTGGCCCCACTTGTCGGCACGGCGGCCGGCGAGCAGGAGGATCGCGGCGCCCAGGGCGGGCAGGGCGATGAGCACCCAGGTGAAGGACAGCAGTCCCTCGGCGGGCGCGTACGAGATTTCGTCCACAGTGTCCCCTCTAGGCCTTCAGGAGGTTGGCGTCGTCGACGGAGGCGGAGCGCCGGGACCGGTAGATCGACATGATGATCGCCAGGCCCACGACCACTTCGGCCGCGGCGACGGCCATGACGAAGAACGCCATGACCTGCCCGTCGACCGTGCCGGTGGTGCGCGCGAACGTCACGAGCGTCAGGTTCCCGGCGTTGAGCATCAGCTCCACGCACATGAACACGACGATCGAGTTGCGCCGCACCAGGACGCCGACCGCGCCGATGCAGAACAGGGCCGCGGCGAGGATCAGGTAGTACTCGGGATTCACGACTCCCGCCCTTCCGTGTGCTTCGGGGCCGCCTCGGCGGGGGTGAGCTGGCGCGGCGGCACGTACTCGGACAGCGACGCGGGCTCGATCGAGCCGTCGGGCCGCAGCGCCGGGGTCGCGGTCGAGTCCGAGGTGGCGAACACGCCGGGCCCGGGCTTGGGGCCGGGGTAGTTCCCGGGGGCGAACCGCTCGCGGCTGTGCTCCTTCTGCCCGCGGTGCGGGCCCTTCTTCGCGACGTGCGCGAACATGAGCGCGCCGACCGCGGCGACGGTGAGGACGCCGGAGACGATCTCGAACGGGAACAGGTAGGTCGAGAACAGGGCCTCGGCGATCCGCTCCACGTTCCCCTGGCCCGCAGAGGCGGCGGGCTCGGCGATCACCAGGCCGGAGACGGCGCGGGCGAGGCCGGAGGACAGGAGCGCGGCCATGCCGATGCCGAGGACGACCGCGAGGAGCCGCTGGCCCCTGAGCGTCTCGAACATCGAGTCCCTGGAGTCGCGCCCGAACAGCATGAGCACGAACAGGAACAGCATCATGATCGCGCCCGTGTAGACCATGATCTGCACGAAGCCGAGGAACGGCGCGGACTGCATGATGTAGAAGACCGCGAGGCACATCATGGTGACCGCGAGCGAGAGCGCGGCGTGGATGGCCGAGCGGGCCAGGACGAGGCCGATCGCCCCGCCGAGCGCGATCGGCGCGAGGATCCAGAAGAAGACCGACTCGCCTGCGGACGCGGACTGCGCGAGCTCGATCACGACTGCCCGCCCTTCTTCTGCGCGAGCATCTCGGTGAGCGAGAACTCGGCGCCCTCGCTCGCGCCCGGGTTGACCGGGCCCGACTCGTAGTAGGCCTTCTCGCTGTCGCCCAGGCGCATCGGGTGCGGCGGCTGCTCCATGCCCTCGATGAGCGGCGCGAGCAGCTCCTCCTTGGTGAAGATGAGGTCCCGCCGGTCGTCGCGGGCGAGCTCGTACTCGTTGCTCATGGTGAGCGAGCGGGTCGGGCACGCCTCGATGCACAGGCCGCAGAAGATGCAGCGCGCGTAGTTGATCTGGTAGGTCTTCGCGTACCGCTCGCCGGGCGAGAACCGCTCGGCCTCGGTGTTCTCGGCGCCCTCCACGAAGATCGCGTCGGCCGGGCAGGCCCACGCGCACAGCTCGCAGCCGATGCACTTCTCCAGGCCGTCCGGGTGCCGGTTGAGCACGTGGCGGCCGTGGTAGCGCGGTTCGAGCTTGGAGGGCTTCTCCGGGTACTCGACGGTGACCTTCGGCTTGAACATGTGCGCGAAGGTGACGCCGAAGCCTTTGGCGAAACCGGACATTACTCCTCCTCCCCTTCAGTGGACTGGCGGGAGCCGTTGATGGGCACCGTTGACGTGTTGGCGGGTTCCAGCTGCTTGAGCGAGCGCGGGTTCGGCGGGACCGCGAGGTCCAGCGGCGGCACGGGGAACCCGCCCAGGCCCGTGTCGGGCTCGGCCGGGTTCTCGTAGGGCTTGCGGCTGGGCCAGAAGAAGATCAGCGCCATGACGACGATCGCGGCGCCCCCGGCGAACGCGATCCGCGTCGGCAGCTCGTTGCCCGTGTCCAGGCCGATGTTCATGGCAGCCAGGACCATGAGCCACACCAGCGAGACCGGCACGAGGACCTTCCAGCCCAGGTTCATGAACTGGTCGTAGCGCAGCCGCGGGAGCGTCCCGCGCAGCCACACGTAGAAGAACAGGAACGCCAGGACCTTCCCGAAGAACCACACGAGCGGCATGAAGCCCTCGTTCGCGCCCGGCCACCACGCGTCCGGGAACGGCGCGGCCCAGCCGCCGAGGAACAGCGTCACCGCCAGGGCCGACATCGTCACCATGTTCACGTACTCGGCGAGGAAGAACGACGCGTACTTCAGGCTGGAGTACTCGGTCGCGAAGCCCGCCACGAGTTCCGATTCGGCCTCTGGGAGGTCGAACGGGGCGCGGTTCGTCTCGCCGACCATCGCGATCACGAAGATCACGAACGACGGCGCCAGGACGATGAAGTACCAGCCCGGCAGCGTGATCTCCGCGCCGCCGATCGACAGCGGCAGGCCCTCGGCCTGCGCCTCCACGATCGCGCCCGTCGACATCAGCTTCGACTGGAAGAACACCGCCAGCACCGCGAGGCCCAGCGCGATCTCGTACGAGATCACCTGCGCCGCAGCGCGGAGCGCGCCCAGGAGCGAGTACGCGGAGCCGGAGGACCAGCCCGCGAGCACGATACCGTACACCCCGAGCGCCGAGCACGCGAGGATCACCAGCACCGAGACCTCGAAGTCGGTGAGCTGGAGCTCGGTCTCCAGGCCGAACACGCTCACCTCTGGCCCGAAGGGCACCACCGAGAACGCCGTGAACGCGCACGCGACGGCGATGACCGGCGCGGCGATGAACACGACCCGGTCCGCGGTCCGCGGCATCGTGTCCTCTTTGAACGCCAGCTTCAGGCCGTCGGCGAGCGACTGGAGGAGCCCGAAGGGCCCGTTGCGGTTCGGGCCCGGCCGCACCTGCATGACCGCCACGACGCGCCGCTCGTACCAGATGGTGAACAGCACCAGCAGGACCAGCACGATGAAGACGAGGACGCCCTTGATCAGCATCAGCCAGATCGGATCGTTCATGAGTTGACCGCCTCCACTTGGTCTCCCTCAGCGGGTCGGGGCACGTTCGGGTAGGCGCGGATGGTCACGACGTCGCCCGATCCCGCGCCCAGGTGCCGGTAGATCCCGCGACCGGGGGCGTTCTGCGGCAGCCACACCACGCCCTCGGGCATCGCGGTCACCTTGAGCGGCAGCGTGATCCCGCCGATCGCCGTCGACACCGTCACGCCCGAGCCCTCGGACGCGCCGATCGCCTTCGCCGTCGCGGCGCTCAAGCGCACCACCGGGTCCGGCGCGCAGCCCGCGAGCTGCGGGTTGTTCTCCTGGAGCGAGCCGCCGTCGAGCAGCTGCCGCCAGGTCGCCAGGACCGCCTTGCCGTCTTCCGACGGGTGCGCGGGCCGGTCGGCCGTCCAGTCCGGGGCGGGCTGGCGGGTGATCGGGTCCGGGAGCCCCGCGAGCTCGGCGCGCACGGTCCGCGTGTCCGCGAGACCGAGCTTCACGCCCATGACGTCCGCGAGCGCGTCGAGCACCGCGTGGTCGCTCATCAGGTCCGACTCGATGACCGTGTCGAAGGTCCGCAGGCGGCCCTCCCAGTCGAAGAACGCCCCGGCCTTGCCGGTCACCGGCGCCACCGGGAGGATCACGTCCGCCACGCGCGTCACCGCGGAGTGCCGGATCTCAAGGGAGACCACGAAACGGGCCGCGTAGAGCGCGGCCTCGACGGCGGGCGCGTCCGCGAAGTCGTACGGGTCGACGCCGCCGACCAGCAGCGCGTCGATCTCGCCGTCGGCGGCGGCCTGGAGGATCTGCCAGGCCCCGCGCCCGTCCGCGCCGGGCAGGGAGTCGACGCCCCAGTACTCGGCGAGCTGGTCGCGGTCGGCCGCATAGGAGGCGAGGCCGCCGCCGGGCAGCAGGCCCGGCAGGCACCCGGCCTCGACCGCGCCCCGGTCGCCCGCGCGGCGCGGGATCCAGGCGAGGCGGGCCCCGGTCGCGCGGGCCAGCCGCACCGCCGCGGAGAACGCGCCTTCGACCGTGGCGAGGCGCTCGCCCAGGAGGATCACGGCGCCGTCCTCGGCGAGGGCGTCGCGCACGTAGCCGCCGCGCGTCCAGCCGTCGAGGAGTTCCGCCTCCTCGCCGGGGAGGGCCTCGATGAGGTTCGCGCCGAGCTTCTCGGTGCCGCGGGTCGCGAACGGGGCGACCACGTGGACTCGTTGTGCTCCTTGGCGGACGGCTTTGCGCATGCGCAGGAACGCGATCGGGCATTCCTCTTCGACTTCGAGGCCCGCGGTGAGGACCACGGGGGCCTGTTCGAGGTCCTCGTAGGTGACGGCGCCGCTGGAGGGGTAGACCCCGGCGACGGCGTGCGCGAGGAACTCGGACTCCTCGGTGGAGTGCGGGCGGGAGCGGAAGTCGATGTCGTTGGTGGCGAGGGCGATCCGCGAGAACTTCGAGTACGCGTAGGCGTCCTCGACGGTAAGGCGCCCGCCGGTGAGGACGCCGACGCGGCCGGAGGTGTTGTCCCCGGCCTTGCCGAGTCCGGCGGCGGCGCGGCGCAGGGCCTCGGGCCACGAGGCCTCGCGCAGGGACCCGTCCTCTTCGCGCACCAGCGGTTTCGTGATGCGGTCGGCCGCGTCGATGTAGGACATCGCCCAGCGGCCCTTGTCGCAGTTCCACTCCTCGTTCACCGCGGGGTCGTCCCCGGCGAGGCGCCGGAGGACCTTGCCGCGGCGGTGGTCCGAGCGCTGCGAGCACCCGGCGGAGCAGTGCTCGCACACGCTGGGGCTGGAGACGAGGTCGAACGGCCTTGAGCGGAACCGGTACTGGGTGCCGGTGAGGGCCCCGACCGGGCAGATCTGGACGGTGTTGCCCGAGAAGTAGGACTCGAACGGCTCGTCCTCGTAGACGCCGACCTGTTCGAGGGCCGAGCGCTCCATGAGCTCGATGAACGGGTCGCCCGCGATCTGGTCGGAGAAGCGGGTGCAGCGCGCGCACAGGACGCAGCGCTCGCGGTCGAGGAGGACCTGCGAGGAGATCGGCAGCGCCTTCTTGTACTTGCGCTTGTCCTTGGCCTCCATGCGGGTCTCGGTGCGGCCGGTGCTCATCGCCTGGTTCTGGAGCGGGCACTCGCCGCCCTTGTCGCAGACGGGGCAGTCCAGGGGGTGGTTGATCAGGAGGAACTCCATGATCCCCTCCTGGGCGTCCTTCGCGACCTCGCTGGTGTGCTGGGTCTTGACGACCATGCCCTCCATGGCGGTGGTCGTGCAGGACGCGGCGGGCTTGGGCATCCCGCGCCCGTTGCCCATGTCGGGGACGTCGACGAGGCACTGGCGGCAGGCCCCGGCGGGTTCGAGCAGCGGGTGGTCGCAGAACCGGGGGATCTCGATGCCGAGCTGCTCGGCGGCGCGGATGATCAGGGTGCCCTTGGGGACCGTGACCTCGACGCCGTCGATGGTGAACGTGACTTGATCGGTCATGTCTAGTGGGCTCCGATCTTCTCGGCATCGAAGAGGGGCTGCTTGTGGCCCTCGATGTAGTCGAGGTAGTCCTGCCGGAAGAACTTCAGGGACGACGTGACGCAGGAGGTGGCGCCGTCGCCGAGGCCGCAGAAGGAGCGGCCCAGGAGGTTCTTGCAGGCGCTCTCCAGGAGCTTCAGGTCGGACAGCTGGCCGCGTCCGGAGAGGATCCGCTCGTAGACGCGGACCATCCAGTAGTTGCCCTCGCGGCAGGGGGTGCACTTGCCGCAGGACTCGTGCGCGTAGAACTTGATCCAGCGCCAGCAGGAGACCACGGGGCAGTCCTGGTCGGAGAAGATCATGACCGCGGTGGTGCCGAGGATGGACCCGGCCTTGGAGACGGAGTCGAAGTCGAGCGGCACGTCGATGGAGTCGGCCGAGAGCATCGGGGTGGAGGACCCGCCGGGGGTGAAGTACCGCAGCTCGTGGCCTTCGGACATGCCTCCGGCGAGCTCGATGAGCTCGCGGAGGGTGGTCCCCATGCTGCACTCGTACTGGCCGGGGCGCTTGACGCGGCCGGACAGCGAGTAGATCATCGTGCCCGCGGCGGTCTCGGTGCCGAGGTCCTTCCACCACTGGGCGCCGCCGAGCACGATGTGCGGGACGGCGGCGATGGTGCCGACGTTGTTGATGCACGTGGGCTTGTTGTAGAGCCCGTGCGTGGCCGGGAACGGGGGCCGCAGCCGCGGCTGGCCGCGCTTGCCCTCCAGCGAGTCGAGGAGCGCGGTCTCCTCGCCGCAGATGTACGCCCCTGCGCCGGAGTGGATCACGACGTCGAGGTCGAAGCCGGAGCCGAGGATGTCCTTGCCGAGGTACCCGGCCTCCTTGGCCTCGCGCACGGCGTTGCGCAGGCGCCGGGCGGCGTGGATCGCCTCGCCGCGGACGTAGACGAAGGCCCGCGACGCCTTGATCGCGTACGAGGCGATGATGATGCCCTCGATCACGGCGTGCGGGTCGTTCATCATGAGCGGCAGGTCCTTGCAGGTGCCCGGCTCGCCCTCGTCGGCGTTGACGACCAGGTAGTGGTCCTGGCCGTCGTCGGGCACGAACTGCCACTTCATGCCGACGGGGAAGCCCGCGCCGCCGCGTCCGCGGTGGCCGGACTCCTTCATGAAGGCGATGAGGTCGGCCTCGGAGTGCTTGAGGGCCTTGCGGAGCGCCTTGTAGCCGTCGAGCTGCTCGTAGACGTCGAGGCGCCAGGCGCCCGGCGAGAGCCAGCGCTTGGTGACGACCGGCTTGAGCTTGTCGAGGACCGCTTCACGGGGACGCCGGGGACCGGGCACGGATACGCTCACTTCGCTTCCTCGGGTTCTTTGACCAGCAGTGGGGCGTTCGGGTCGTAGGCGGGGGCGGCGATCCCGGCCTCGGCGGCGAGGCGGGCTCCGGCGAGCGTGGCGTCGCCCTGGGCGTTGCCTTCGAGTCCGGCGGTGCGCTCCTCCTCGAACCCGGCGAGCTGCACGGAGAGTTCGCGGAGGGTGCAGAGGGGGGCGCCGCGGCTGGGGATGGGGCGGCGGCCTTCCTTGAGCTCGTTCACGAGTTCGAGGGCCTTGGCCTCGTCCATGTCGTCGTAGAACTCGTAGTTGACGGTGACGACGGGCGCGTAGTCGCAGGCGGCGAGGCACTCGGCGTGTTCGAGCGTGATCTTGCCGTCGGCGGTGGTCTCGTCGTGGCCGACGTCGAGGTCGTCGGAGAGCGCGTCGAAGACCTTCTGCCCGCCCTTGGCGTGGCAGAGGGTGTTGGTGCACACCGAGACGAGCCAGTCGCCGGCCGGTTCGCGCTTGTACATGGTGTAGAAGGTCGAGACCGCCTGCACCTGGGCCTTGGTGATGCCGAGGACGTCGGCGCAGAACGTGATCCCGTCGTCGGAGACGTAGCCGTCGTGCGACTGCACGAGGTGCAGGAGCGGCAGGAGCGCCGAGCGCTCGCGGCCCTCGGGGTAGCGGACGAGGATGGCCTCGGCCTGCTCGCGGATCTTCTCCGGGTAGTTCACCTGTCGCAACCTCCCATGACCGGGTCGAGCGAGGCCCCGCCCGCGATGACGTCAGCGAGCAGTCCGCCCTCGGCGAGCGCCGGGATGGACTGGAGGTTGACGAAGGAGGGCTCTCGCATGTGGACGCGGAACGGCCGGGTGCCGCCGTCGGAGACGGCGTGGATCCCGAGCTCGCCGCGGGGCGCCTCGATGGCGGTGTACACCTGCCCGGCCGGGACGCGGAAGCCCTCGGTGACGAGCTTGAAGTGGTGGATCAGCGCTTCCATCGACTGGCTCATGATGTGGCGGATGTGGTTGAGGCTGTTGCCGGAGCCGTCGGCGCCGAGGGCGAGCTGGGCGGGCCAGGCGATCTTCTTGTCCTCGACCATGACCGGTCCGGGTTCGAGCTTGTCGAGCCCTTGGCTGATGATCTTGAGGCTCTCGCGGATCTCTTCGAGGCGCACGAGGTAGCGGGCCCAGGCGTCGGCGCCGTTGTGGGTCGGGACCTCGAAGTCGTACTCCTCGTACCCGCAGTAGGGCATGGTCTTGCGCAGGTCCCAGGCGAGTCCGGCGGAGCGCAGGACGGGGCCGGTGACGCCGAGGGCGAGGCAGCCGGAGACGTCGAGGTAGCCGACGCCCTGGGTGCGCTCCTGCCAGATGGCGTTGCCGGTGAGCAGGCCCTCGTAGTCGTCGAGGCCCTTGGGCATGTACTCGACGAAGTCGCGGATCATCTGGACGCCGTTGGCCGGGAGGTCCTGGGCGACGCCGCCGGGGCGCACGTAGGCCATGTTCATGCGCAGGCCGCAGACGGCCTCGAAGATGTCGAGGATCTTCTCGCGGTCGCGGAAGCCGTAGATCATCATCGAGAGCGCGCCGAGCTCCATGCCGGTGGTCGCGAGGGCCACGAGGTGGGAGCTGATGCGGTTGAGCTCCATCATGATGACGCGGATGACGTCAGCGCGCCTGGGCACCTTGACGTCGAGGAGCTTCTCGACGGCGAGGCAGTAGGCGGTCTCGTTGAAGATCGGCGCGAGGTAGTCGGCGCGGGTGACGAACGTGGTGCCCTGGACCCAGGTCCGGTACTCCATGTTCTTCTCGATGCCGGTGTGCAGGTATCCGACGATGGGGCGGACCGAGCGGACGGTCTCGCCTTCGAGCTCGCACACGAGCCGGAGCACGCCGTGCGTGGACGGGTGCTGCGGGCCGAGGTTGACGATGAGGCGCTCTTCGCTGACGGGGTCGACGGAGGCGACGAGCTCGTCCCAGTCGCCGCCGGTGACGGTGTAGACGCGGCCCTCGGTGGTGTCGCGTTCGGCCGCATAGGCGTCGGCGCTGCTGTGATCGGTGGTGGTCACTTGTAGGCCCTCCGTTCGTCGGGCGGCGGGATGTGCGCCCCGTCCTTGTACTCGACCGAGATGCCCCCGAGCGGGTAGTCCTTGCGCTGCGGGTGGCCCTCCCAGTCGTCGGGCATGAGGATGCGGGTGAGGTGCGGGTGGCCCTCGAAGACGACGCCGAACATGTCGTACGCCTCCCGCTCCTGCCAGTCGGCGGTCGGGTAGACCTCGGCGACGGACTGGACCACGGGGTGGTCGAGGCCGACGGCGGTCTCCAGGCGCACGCGGCGGCGGTAGGTCATGGAGGTGAGGTGGTAGACGACGTGGAGGCGGTTGCGCTGGTCGGGGTAGTCGACGCCGGAGACGGAGTCGCACAGCTCGAAGCGCAGGCCCTCGTCGTCGCGCATGGCCTTGCAGACCTCGGCGGTCCGGTCGGGCGCGATGTAGATGGTCAGCTCGCCGCGGTCGACGACGACCGCGCGCACGGCCTCCTCGCCGAGGAGTTCGCGGAGGGCGTCCACGATCTCGTCGAAGTAGCCGCCGAGCGGGGCCGGGGTGGAGACGATCTCGCCCGCGGTGGGGGCGGCCTGCACGAGGCCGCCGAAGCCGGAGGTGTCGCCGGTGCCCTTGGCGCCGAACAGGCCCTTGCGCTCGATGCCGACGGGCTGGACGCTGTCGGCCCGGCCGGTGCCGGTGGTCTCGTCGCTCATCGCTTCGCCACCGCCTTCCTGATGCGCAGCTGCTCCTCGGTGCCGGCCTTGACGGCCTCGGTCCACTCCTTCTTGCGCTGCTTGTCGAAGCGGTAGGAGGAGGGCATCGCGCCGGGCTTGACGACCGGCTCGGGGAGGTCGGCGAGGGCCTGCTTCCGCTTCTCGCCCAAGGGCTCGTGCTGGACCTTCTCGTGGAGCTTGAGGATCGCGTCGAGGAGCATCTCGGGGCGGGGCGGGCAGCCGGGGAGGTACATGTCCACGGGGACGACGTGGTCGACGCCCTGGACGATCGCGTAGTTGTTGAACATGCCGCCGGAGGTGGCGCACACGCCCATCGACAGGACCCACTTGGGCTCGGCCATCTGGTCGTAGATCTGGCGGAGGACGGGCGCCATCTTCTGGCTGACGCGCCCGGCGACGATCATGAGGTCGGCCTGGCGCGGGCTGGCGCGGAAGACCTCCATGCCGAAGCGGCCGGTGTCGTAGCGGGCGGCGCCGGTCGCCATCATCTCGATCGCGCAGCAGGCGAGGCCGAACGTCGCGGGCCACATGGAGGCCCGCCGCGTCCAGTTCACGAGGGCTTCGACGGAGGTGAGGATGATGCCCTGCGGGAGTTTCTCTTCGATACCCATTTTGGCTAGTCCCAGTCCAGTCCGCCGCGGCGCCATTCGTAGGCGTAGGCGACGAACAGCGCGGCGATGAACATGAGGACGGCCCAGAACCCGAAGATCCCGAGCACGTCGTGGTGGACCGCCCACGGCACGAGGAAGATGATCTCGATGTCGAAGACGATGAACAGCATGGCGGTGAGGTAGAACTTCACCGGGAACTTCGTGGGGCCCGACGTCGTGGGCGCGGGCTCGATGCCGCACTCGTACGGGTCCTCCTTGGCGCGGTTCTTCCGGCGGGGACCGGCGATCCGCGAGGCGATGACCGAGACGACGCCGAAGCCGCCTCCGATCGCGAGCATGATGACGACCGGTACGTAGACTTCCATCCCCATCCTCAGAACCTCCTTTCGGTGAAGCTTGCGAGCCGAACATGTGCACGGCCGAGTGTTGGCGTGACGAACCGCATCCCGTTGACGATCCGGTCGGCGGCGTCCCGCCCGGGCCGGTCGGTGAGGTTCGCGAGCAGTTTCAATACGACGCGCATGAGCGCCGGACGCTTCAGGCCGTGCTCGGTGCACAGCTTCATGACGGCGGGCCTGCCGATGAGGTGGACGAAGATCCCGCCCATCCGGTAGTAGGAGCCCCAGAGGTCGTCCATCCGGTCGGCGTAGGTCCGCAGGACCGCTTCCCTCCGAGGCACGTTCGGCGCCTTCAGGGCTTCGGCGACCACGTTCGCGGCGACTTCCCCGGCCTCGATGGCGTAGGCGATGCCCTCGCCGTTGAAGGGGTTGACCATGCCGCCGGAGTCGCCGACGAGCATGAGGCCGCGGCTGTAGTGCGGGACCCGGTTGAAGCCCATGGGGAGCGCGGCGCCGCGGACCGGGCCGTCGGCGTTCGCCTCGTCGGCGAGGCCCCATTCCTCGGGGGTGTTCGCGAGCCAGTCGCGCAGCAGCGCGCGGTAGTCGGTCTTCCCGTAGCCCTCGGAGGAGTTGAGGACGCCGAGGCCGACGTTGACGCGGCCGTCGCCGAGGCCGAAGATCCAGCCGTAGCCCGGTTGCAGCACATCTGGTTCGGCGGCGGTGCGCAGCGACAGCCACGACTCCAGGTAGTCGTCGTCGTGCTTGGCCGCGGACTTGTAGTACTGGCGGACCGCGACGCCCATGGGGCGCTTCTCGTCCCGTTTGAGGCCGAGGGAGAGGGCGAGGCGCCCGGAGACGCCGTCGGCGGCGATCACCAAGGGGGCCTTGAACTCGACGGGCTCGCCGTCGCGCGTTGCCGTGACGCCGCAGACGCGCCCGGCGAGGTCGAAGACCGGCGCGGTGACCTTGACGCCGGTGAGCAGGCGGGCCCCGGCTTCGACGGCCTTGTCGGCGAGGAGCTGGTCGAAGTCGTAGCGGGTGCGGGTGAGGCCGTAGTTCGGGAAGTCGTCGAGGACGGGCCAGTCGAGTTCGATGGCGAGGTCGTCGGCGACGACGCGCAGGCCCTTGTTGCGGATCCACCCGGCGGACTCGGAGGTGTCGACGCCCATCTTGAGCAGCTGCGCGACCGCGCGCGGGGTGAGCCCGTCGCCGCAGACCTTCTCGCGCGGGAAGCGGGTCTTCTCCAGCAGCAGCACGTCGAGGCCCCGGGCGGCGAGGTGATGGGCTGCGGCCGAACCCCCGGGCCCGGCGCCGACGACGATGACATCGGCATCCGGGGCTGCGTGAGTGGTCACGGGCGTCCTCTCAGGCGGATGGGGTGGTGATCCTTTACACGACTCACCCGCTTGTGAAGCTCTTCACAAGCGTTTGCAGCCAGTCTAGAACTTCGATATCCACGCGCTGTCACTTAGGTCCGCCTAAGTTGTCATTAATCGAGGTCACGAGCCGTACGCGCGTACTTGAACCAGAGTTGCGGGTGCGATTGGAGCGGCTGCGGTGGCGACCCCGAAGCAAGTGATAAAGCCGACAGTTGTGGTCACAGACAACTGTCGATGCCCCGAAACACTCTCGTAACACGAGCGGGGATCGCGATCACTCCCCCGCGGGGCTGGTTCGCAAAAGGGGCAGTACGTGGCGAGCGCCACATCGTTCGAATTTGAACTTCCACTGGCGCGCCGCTATGGTCGATGGGTAATTCAAATCTGAACTACCTGAGACGCATCACTTGGAAGAGGCAGCGCATATGTCCGTCGAACCCGTCAAGGTCTCCGTGATCTTCTACTCCGCCACCGGCAACGTCACCGCCCTCGCGAAGCAGATCGCCGAGTCCGCCGAGAAGGCCGGCGCCGAGGTGCGCCTGCGCCGCGTGGCCGAGCTGGCCCCGCAGGCCGCGATCGACTCGAACCCGGCGTGGGCCCAGAACTACGCGGCGATCCAGGAGATCCCCGAGGCCACCGCGGACGACATCCTCTGGGCCGACGCGGTCATCATGGGCTCCCCGACCCGCTACGGCAACGTCGCGGCCCAGCTGAAGCAGTTCATCGACACCCTCGGCCCGCAGTGGTTCCAGGGCCTGCTCGCCGACAAGGTCTACTCCGGCTTCGCCGCGGCCTCCGGCAAGCACGGCGGCAACGAGTCGACGCTGCTCGCGCTCTACAACTCGTTCCACCACTTCGGCGGCATCATCGTGGCCCCCGGCTACGCGAACGAGACCCTGTTCGCGAACGCCTCGCCGTACGGCGTGTCGCACTGGAACGGCTACGACATCGACGAGCAGACCCTCGCCGGGGCCACCGCCCAGGCCGAGCGCGTCGTCGCCACCGCCGCGGCCCTCAAGGCCGGCCGCGCCGCGGTCGCCGCGTAAGCACACCGAACGCCCGGTCCGATTCCCAAGGGCACCTGCGGGAACGGGCCGGGCGTCGCCGTTTCCTATATCCTATAGGATATAGGCTCACTGGGCCTGAATGCGGGCGATGATGCGGCGGCACATGTCCCCCAGGAGCCGGATCTCGTCGCGGGAGAACTCGTCGAAGATGAGGTCGCGGACGGTCTGGACGTGGCCGGGGGCGGCCTTCTTGAGGACTTCGCGGCCGCCGTCGGTGAGCGTCGCGAGGGTCGAGCGCCCGTCCGTGGGGCAGGCGTAGCGGCGCAGGAGGCCGTCGCCTTCGAGGCGGCGGGCGACGTGCGAGAGGCGCGAGAGCGAGCCGTTGCAGAGGTAGGCGAGGTCGCTCATGCGCATGGTCTGGTCCTCGGCCTGCTCCAGGACGGCGAGGACGCCGTACTCGAAGTGGCTCAGGCCCACGTCGCGGCGCAGGGACTGGTCGAGGGCGCCCGGGAGGCGCATGACCAGGCCGATCAGCGGCAGCCATGCCGACATCTCCTCGTCGTCAAGCCACGGCGCCGCATCACTCATGCCCCAAGCTTAACTTCACTACTTGATGCATCAAGCAACCCGAGTACCATTTTCATTGAAGGTTCAAGAGACTGGAGTTCCCGATGCCCACTCGTCCCGGCGCCGCGTTCGACGCCTTCCTCGACACCACCGCGCCCCGCGCGGCCGAGCGCCGCGACTGGACCCCCGAGGACGGGGCCCTCCCGGCGCTGTACCTCTCCCACGGCGCCCCGCCGCTGTTCGACGAGGCCGAGTGGATGGACCGGCTGTTCGCGTGGGCGCAGGGCCTGCCGAGGCCGAAGGGCGTCCTGATCGTCTCGGCGCACTGGGAGGCCGCGCCGCTGATGATCTCCAGCCCGAACCCGGGGACGCCGCTGGTCTACGACTTTGGGGGCTTCCCGCAGCGGTACTTCGAGATGCAGTACGCGACGCCGGACGCGAGCGCGATGGCCTCGCGCGTGGCCGCCGCGATGCCGGACGCCGAACCGCTGCACCAGCACGCGAGCCGCGGGCTCGACCACGGCGCGTGGGTGCCGCTCAAGGTCATGTACCCGTACGGCGACGTCCCGGTCCTCCAGCTGTCGATCCCGACCCACGACCCGGACCGCCTCATCGACCTCGGCCGCCGCCTCCGCCCGCTCCGCGAGGAGGGCTACCTCGTCGTCGGCTCCGGCTTCATGACCCACGGCCTCCCGTTCGTCGACTTCCACCACCCCGACCGCATCCCCGGCTGGTCCGAGGACTTCGACCTCTGGGCCTCCGAGGCCCTGGCCCGCGGCGACATCGACTCCCTCGCCCGCTACCGCTCCCAGGCCCCCGGCATGCCGTACGCGCACCCGACGGTGGACCACTACGTGCCGCTGTTCGTCACCTACGGCGCCGCCTCCGACCAGGAGCAGCCCGCCCAGACGGTGATCGACGGCTACTGGTTCGGCCTCTCGAAGCGCAGCTTCCAGCTCGCGTGAGCGAAGCGCGAAAGGGGCGCCCCGGCATCGAGCCGGGGCGCCCCTTTCGCGTTCGGACTATTTGAACCCGCGGTGCATGGCGACGGCGCCGCCGGCGAGGTTGCGCCAGGCGACCTTGCGGTAGCCGGCCTTGACGATGCGGTCGGCGAAGGCGGCCTGGTCGGGCCATTCGAGGGTGGATTCGGAGAGGTAGCGGTAGGCGTCGGGGTCGGAGCCGACGCGGCCGGCGACCTTGGGGAGGACGTGCTTGACGAAGACGCCGTGGGCCTTGCGGTAGGGCTTCCAGACGGGGGTGGAGACCTCGCAGAGGACCATGCGGCCGCCGGGGGCGAGGACGCGGAGGATCTCGGTGAGGCAAGCGTCGAGGTCGTCGACGTTGCGGATGAAGAAGGACCCGGTGACGGCGTTGAAGGTGTTGTCGTCGAAGGGCAGGTGCAGGGCGTCGGCGTTCACGAGCGGGACCTGGCGGTCCCGGTGGGCCTGGAGCATGCCGAGGGAGAAGTCGGCGCCGATGACGTCGGCGCCGGACTTGGCGAGCTCGACGGTGGAGACGCCGGTGCCCGCGCCGAGGTCGAGGCAGCGCTCGCCGGGCTGGAGGCTGAGGGCCTCGCGCACGGCGCGGCGCCAGCGCTTGTCCTGCCCGGCGACCATGACGGTGTTGGCGCGGTCGTAGTTCGGCGCGACGCGGTCGAACATCGCCGCGATGCGGCCGGGTTCTTTACGCGGGGTATTCGCTTCGTTCGCCTCGATCACCCCGACAGCCTCGCACACCCCGCAGAGAAAATCCGCCGGAGCCCTGTCGGTGTGGGCCCCGGCGGATCAAGGGGTTATATCGGGCGCGCGCGGGGTCACGCGTCGCGTGCGGCCTTGAGGGAGCAGGGAAGGGCCGCGCGCTCGCCCGGGAAGGGAGCTGTGCTGGGGTCCGCTTGGGGCGCACGGGGAGTCGTTGTGGTGGGTGAACCGTTCACTGCGCCTCCTCGTGGTCTCGGACCCGGCGCGGACGCCCGGGGTCCCAGTCTGGGATGACGCTGAGAGATCCCCCGAGTGCGGTCTGCGCTACACGATGAGCTTGACGCATGGACGCTGTGATGTCGATCTATGAAACCGAACCGTTATCGCGCGTAACCCATCCGATAACTAGTCGGTGGGCGCGGTCACAGGCGTTTCGGGGGCAAATGCGGCGGCGGGGCGCGCAATGCGCGCCCCGCCTTCTCCAGGGGATACAACAGAGAGGTGGGGCCTCTCCGATGAATCGAGACTTAAGACACCGTGTACAACAGGGTGCTCATTCAGCATTGCGGATTACTGGCCGTGCGGCAAGTCTCGAAATCGAAGTGTTATCCACTGGGACGTGTATTACCGGTCCGTGAGACGGCCGCGGAGGACGGTGGCGGTGCATTTCCCCGCGGCCCCGGCGACGAGCGCGGCGTAGGGGTCGCCGTCGGTGGGGACGTCGAAGACGGCGAGGTCGGCGCGGTTCCCTTCCTTGAGGGCGCCGATGTCGTCGCGGCCGAGGGCCTTGGCGCCGCCTTCGGTGGCGGCGCGCACGAGCCACTCGTCGAGGCCGTCGCCCGCGTCGCCCTGGGAGAGGGCGATCCTGCGGAGGACGGGCCATTCGGCGGCGACGTCGAGGTCGGGCGAGGACGCGCGGGAGTCGGTGCCGACGGCGACGGCGTTGCCTTCGGCGCGCAGGGCCGCGACGGGGGGCTCGCCCGCTTCGAGGCGGGCGTTGGAGCGGGCGCAGACGGCGACCGCGGTGCCCTTGTCGCGCAGGAGCTCCCGGTCGGCCTTGTCGAGGTGGACGCCGTGGGCGACGTGGGAGTCGGCGCCGAGCCAGCCGACCTTGTCCATCTGGACGGCCGGGGAGTGCCCGGCGCCGCCGTCGGCGATCTCCAGGTCGAGGCCGGCACGGCGGTTCATGAACGCGAACGGGCCGGAGCCGCGGCGCACGAACATGTCCTCGTGGGCGGTCTCGGCGAGGTGGGGGTGGAGGCGGATGTCGAGGGTGCGGGCGAGTTCGGCGATGCTCTTGCCGACGTTCGTGCCGAGCGTGTAGAGGGTGTGGGGGCTGACCCCGACGGCGAGGTCGGAGTTGTTGACCGCGCGGGTGTCGGTGACGACCTCGCGCCAGGGGCCGCGGCGCACCTCCCAGGCGGCCTCGTCGATGAAGACGGCCTCCCAGTAGGCGACCCCGGCGAGGTCGGAGGCGAGGAGCGGCGCGAACCCGGCCGCGGCGGTGACGATGTCGGCGACGGCAGTGACACCGTGGCGGATCGACTCGTCGATGCCTTCTTGGGTGGAGGCCTTCCAGGCTTCGTCGGCGGTCGCGGGGTTGCGGCGCGCGAACTCCTGGATCCACTCGAAGAATTCCTTCTCGTTGCCGTACATGTCGGCGAACGAGGTGTAGCACAGGTGGGTGTGGGCGTTGACCAGGCCGGGCGTCATGACCCCGGTGAACGCGGTGGTCTCGTCGGCTTCGGGGGCGTCGGCGGCGGGGCCGACGTAGGCGATGCGCCCGCCGTCGACCCCGACCGCGCCCTCCCGGATCGGGTCGCCCGCGACCGGGACGACGACAGGGGCGGTGTAAACGTGCATGCGCCCGAGCGTACTCGGGACTCCTATGCGGATTCCAGCGCCGCGTAGGCGGGTCGGACGACCGCTTCGAGCAGCTCGCGGCGCTCCGGGTAGTGCAGGAACGAGGCCTTGACGGCGTTCTCGGTGCACTTGCGGACCTCGGCCCAGCCCCACCCGAAGGTCTCCGACAGGAGCTGGAACTCGCGGGAGGTGTGGGTGCGGCTCATGAGGCGGTTGTCGTTGTTGACGGTGACGCGGAAGCCGAGGTCGAAGAGGTCCTTGATCGGGTGCGTCTCGATGGACTCGGCGCCCTCGGTCTGGAGGTTCGAGGACGGGCACACTTCGAGCGCGATGCGGCGGTCGCGGATGTAGTGCGCGAGGTTCGAGAGCTTCGCGTCGTCGCCGGTGAGGTCGATGTCCTTGATGAGCTGCACGCCGTGGCCGATGCGGTTCGCGCCGCAGACCGAGACGGCGCCCCAGATCGACTCGGGGCCTGCGGACTCGCCCGCGTGGATCGTGAACGGCATGTTCTCGCGGCGCAGGTAGTCGAAGGCCTCGACGTGGGCCTCGGCGGGGTTGCCGATCTCGCCTCCGGCGATGTCGAAGCCGACGACGCCCTTGTCGCGGTAGGCGGTCGCGAGCTTCGCGATCTCCAGGGTGCGGTTCGCGTGGCGCATCCCGCAGAGGATCGTGCGGGCCTTGATCGGGTTCCCGGCCTTCTCGGCGAGGCGCTCGCCCTCCTCGAACCCGGCGAGGGTGGCCTCGACGACCGCTTCGAGTGAGAGGCCGCCGGTGAGCTGCTGCTCGGGGGCGTACCGGATCTCGGCGTAGACGACGCCGTCGGCGGCGAGGTCCTGCGCGGCCTCGGAGGCGATGCGGAAGCAGTGCTCGGCGGTCTGGGACACGGCGATCGTGTGGTCGAAGGTCTCCAGATACCGCGCGAGCGTGCCGGAGTCGGCGGCCTCGAAGAACCAGTCGCCGAGCGCCCCGGCCTCGGTCGCGGGCAGCTCGTGGCCGATCTCGTCGGCGATCTCGATGAGCGTCTGGGGGCGCACGCCGCCGTCGAGGTGCTCGTGGAGCACGACCTTGGGGGCCGCGCGCAGTTCGTCGTGGGAGAGAGCTTGATTCATCCCATGAATATAGTCAGCCGCGTTCGCGGGCCCGCCTCACAGGCGAACTTCGTCCCAGTGGACGGGGCGCTCGCCGTCGAGGACCAGGGCCCATTCGAGGGCCCAGCGGCGGTGCCACACCAGGTTGTCGTCGACGCCGCGGGGCATCGGCTGGCCGGAGCGGCGGGCCTGGTCGCAGACCCAGTCGAGGCAGTAGTAGAAGTCGAGCATCTCGGCCACGACGCCCGGATCCCTGGTGGGCGTGAGCTGCCGGTCGCGCCACGCGCCGAAGGACTCGGGGCGGCGCAGGTCCGGGAGCAGCTCGGGGAGCTCCTCGGAGCAGGGGACGCCCGGGTCGAGGTGGTCGACGAGGCCGAGCAGCCACGAGACCGTGTACAGGCTCTCCAGCTGGTCGGCGTACCGGGCGCGGTCGCCCCGGCCGCAGGCGATGAACCCCCACTCGTCGGGGGCGAGGTGGTCGAGGACGTGCGCGTCGAGCAGCCAGCGCATCGCGAGCTCCTCGGGCATGTCGAAGACCCTGGCCTGCACGATGTTCAGGATCGCGGCGCGGGCCTCCACGTGGCCCCGCGGCCGCAGCCGCGGGAGCCGCCCCTCGGGGAACGGGAGCGGGAACTGCGCGGGCGGCGCGGGTATGCCGAGGGCACTGAAGCCGTCCACAGTGCGCATACGAAGGGTCCGGGGATCTGAGGTCACCGTCGGCATGGGGCTCCCTACCACGTTGGGGTTCACCTGTGGGGGTGAGTGCGCATTCACTCGGTGGGGGTGGTTGTGAAGAACTGTAGCGTCCGACACACGCCCGAGTCAACGTGGGCCACGGAATTAGTACAGGTTCCATACACGTGTTACGCAGGTGTTTCACTCGCCCCGCCGCGAGTCGCAAGTGTCCGGTGGGGCGCTTTGAACGCCATGTGACAGCTACCATCTGACACCTGTACGAACCAGGGCTACTCGCGGGTAGGGCCTGGGGACGGCCCGGCCTCCATGTAACGCCCGTCGCCGGGCAGACTTGGAACGTGAGCAGCCTCCAAGTCGTCGCGGACCGGTACCAACTGGTCCGCCCCATCGGCGCGGGCGGCATGGGCCGCGTATGGCAGGCCGTCGACCAGCGGCTCGACCGCGAGATCGCCGTCAAGCTCGTCAAACCCGACCTCCTGGACGGCCCCCAGCGGTACGAGGCCGCCGCCCGCTTCCGCCGCGAAGCCCGCGTCACCGCCCAGATCGGGCACCCCGGCGTCCCCGCGATCTTCGACGCAGGCCTCGACGAGGACTCCGGCGAGCTGTTCCTCGCCATGGCCTACCTGCCCGGCCTCAACCTCCGCGACCTCCTCGACGAGGCCGGGCCCCTCCCCGCCGACTGGACCCTCGCCGTCGGCGCCCAGCTCGCCTCCGTCCTCGAAGCCGCCCACGCCAAGCAGGTCATCCACCGCGACCTCAAGCCCGCCAACATCATCGTCGGACCCCAGGGCCTCGTCCACGTCGTCGACTTCGGCATCGCCGCCGTCCTCGACGCGGGCGCCGCCCGCCTCACCGCCACCGGCGACAAGCCCGGCACCCTCAACTACATGGCCCCCGAGCAGATCCGCGCCCAGCCCGCCGGGCCCGCCGCCGACCTGTACGCCCTCGGCGCGCTCCTCTACGAGATGTCCACGGGCGAACGGCTGTTCGCCGACCGCGGCTCCGCCTACGAGGTCCAGACCGCGCACCTGAAGGAACTGCCCGAACCCGTCAGGCGCCGGCGCCCCGACATGCCGACCGGGCTCGACGGCCTCGTCTCCCGGCTCCTGTCGAAGGAGCCCGCCGACCGCGGCTCCGACGCCGCCGCCGTGTACCTGCGGCTCGCCGAACTCCTTGCGACGGCACCGGTCTCGGAGGCCCCGATCCGCGACTGCGGCGACCCGACCTGGCCGTTCCGGGCCCCGCTCGCGCCCGCGCGCGTCGCCGCGGAGGCCGCGAAGCTCGCGGCCGCCCCCGCGCCCGACCGGAGCGCCGAGCGCATCGCCGAAGCCGACCTGGCCTACGGCGCAGGCGACTACAACACGGCGCTTCGCGTGTTCCGTTCCCTCGCAAAGGATTCCGAGACACCCGACCCGGCGCTGGCGCTGCACTGCCAGGTGCGGGCCGCGCAGTGCCTTGCGGCCATGGGGAACGCGGCCAGCGCGCTGGCGGGCCTGTCCAGCGTCATCGAGCGGCAGCGGCGGCTCCTGGGCGAGCGGGCCCGGCCGGTGCTCAGGTCGCGGCGGGTCGAGGTCGACATGCTCGCGGCGGTCGGCTCGGGTCCGGAGGCGCACCGGCGCCTGGCCGGGCTCGTCCCGGAGATGGCGGCGGCGCTCGGCCCGGACGATGCCGATACCATCGAAGCCGAACGGCTGCTGCGGGCCTGGTCCGTGCCGCCCCAGGCGGGTCCGGGGTGGCCGTCGCAGCCCTCCGCCTCGCCTGGGAGTCCTCCTCGATGACCGCCCCCGGTCCCTACGCTCCGCCGATCGACCACAGGAAGCAGCAGACCCGGTACCGCCTCGGGCGGGTCGGGACGTACCTGTGGGCGTTCGCGCCCCTGCTCACGTGCGGGTTCGCCGCACCGGTGTCGTTCGGCATCGCGATGGGCCGGCGCCGCGACAACCTGACGGTGGCCGCGCTGATCCTCTACTCCGCGTTGATCATCGCGGGCTGCGGAGTGCTCGGCGCGTACGAGTACCCGGCCCCGGACTGGGTGAACACGCTGTTCACCGTGTCGATCTGCATCACCTCGATCGGCGCGACCGCGCAGCTGCTGGTGATCCGCTCGAAGGTGTGGGCCGCGCCCGCGCGCCCGCAGGTCCCGGTTGCGCACTTGTCGAACGCGGAGGTGCTGGACCGGACCCGGAAGCTGCGGGAGCAGGCGCGGCGGACGGCGCAGGCGGACCCGATGCTCGCGAAGCGGCTGGCGATCGGGCGGCCGGACCTGCCGCGGCAGTTCGACGACGGGGGCCTGGTGGACGTGAACCACGCGCCGCTGCACGTGCTCACGTCGCTGCCGGGGGTGACCGAGCGCAGCGCCCGCCAGATCCTGGAGTGGGTGGAGCGCTCAGGGCCGTTCGCGAGCCTCGGCGAGGTGATGCTGGTGATCGAGATCAGCCCGACGTTCGAGCATCACCTGCGCGAGTACTGCGTCTTCATTCCCTAGGAGCGGCCGAGTTCCGCGAGGACCGCGACGGCGGCGCGCGAGGCGTCGTCGGCGTACGTGGACGGGAACGCGTCGACGAGGCGCCATCCGGCGCGTCTCAGGGCGCGGTGGCGGTCGAGGTGGGCGCGGGGGCCGTCGGGGTGGACGGCGCAGACGACGCCGAACGCGGCGTCCCCTTCGCCGACGACGAGGTCGATCTTCCAGTGCCCCACGGGGTATCCGGCCCTGACGGCGGCGTCGGCGCCGGAGAGCGCGTCGGCGAGTTTGACGGGCCACTCGCTTCCGTCGCCTTTGGGGGCGCCGTCGCCGATGACGGGGCTGGGGGCGCGGTCGGCGTAGTCGAGGAACTCCCCTACGAGGCCGCCGGGGTCGGCGAGGGCGGTGACGACGTGGAGGTGCTCGCGGGCGCGGGTGACCATGACGTTGAACAGGTTCGCGCCGGAGAGGAAGCGTTTGCGCCCGGCGGGGTCGCCGGGGGCGACGCCGAGGGAGGCGATGACGGTCTCGGACTCGGAGCCTTGGAAGGCGTGGACGGTGCCGGTGCGGATGCGGTGCGCGCGGATGGCTTCGAGGTCGAAGCGCTTCATGATGGCGGCCTCGATGACCTCCGCTTGGGCGCGGAACGGGGAGAGGACGGCGAGGCCGCGGTCCCCCGCGGCGACGAGTTCGGCGAGGAGTTCAACGGCGCGTTCGGCTTCGGCGGCGACCACGCCGTGCTCGTCTGCGGCGTCGGCGGGCGTGTGGTGGACGGTGATGGCGTCGGTCTCCTGGACGCGCGGGTGGGCGGTCATGGGGCGCACGCGGCCGCCGTAGAACTTGGCGGAGGAGAACCCGATGAGGTGGGGGACGCTGCGGTGGTGCTCGGTGAGCTCGATGACGGGCCCGGCGCCGCAGGCGAGGTCGTAGAGGCTGACGCGGCCGGTGTCGAGGCGGGCCTGGAGGTCGGTGAGGCCGTGGCGTTCGAGGACTTCGTGGAGGCGCGCGTCGGAGGCGAAGGACACGAACTTGAGCTGGCGGGGGTCCCCGGCGACGACGGCGCGGCGGGCGCGGGCCAGGACCGGGGCGGCGCGCAGCTGGTTGACGTGGCTCGCTTCGTCGATGATGACGAGGTCGAACATGGCGGCTTCGGGCGGCAGGAGCGCTTCGACGTCGGCGACGGTGCCGATCCACAGGGGCGCGGCTTTGAGGAGCGGGGCGAGGTGCTCCATGGCGCCGCGGCGCCTCGACCGGTCGCCTTGGGAGGCTTGGAGTTCGGCGATGCGGCGGGCGGCGCCGGAGCGATGCCCGGCGGGGGCGGCGGCGCGCAGGGCGTTCCCGGCGGCGTCGGCGGCGTCGCGGTCGGCCTGTTCGAGGCTGCGCCACAGGGGTTCGAGGCGCAGGCCGCCTTCGGCGGCGAGGCGGGTCATGGCTTGGACGTCGCGGACGACTTCGAGGGCCTGCTGGAGTGCGGCCGAGTCGGTGTCGGTGCCGGTGAGGCGCTGGAGTTCCTTGCGGGCCTTGCGTCTGCGCCAGCGGGTCCAGGGCCAGCCGCCTTGGCCGCGGGTGCCCGCGGCGGCGGCCGCGACGGCGTCGGGGTCGGCTTCGCGCAGGCCCGGGTAGTCGTCGAGGAGGAACACGGGGGCGTCGAGGCCGCGGAGGCGGCGGCGCTCCATGTCGAGGCGGATCGAGATGGCGTGCTCGACGCGTTCGAGCATCTGGAGGGTCTCGTCGGCGCGGCGGCGGGCGAGGGCGGCTTCGGCTTTGAGGACGGGCTTGCGGTCGGCGAACGCGGCCGTGCCGCTGCGTTCGGTGTCGCCGAACATGACCGGGTCGGGCCCCGGGTGGCGGGCGAGGAGTCCGGCGAGGACGTCGGCGGCGAACACGGACTGGGTGGCGATGAGGACGGACTGGCCGCGGGCGACGGCGTCGAGGGCGATGGCGGCGAGGGTGTGGCTCTTGCCGCAGCCGGGGGCGCCGGCGACGACGGTGACAGGGGCGGTGCGGGAGCTGCGGACCGCGGCGGCCTGTTCGAGGTTGAGCGGCAGGGGGGAGCGGACCTCGCCGGTCTCGGGTTCGGGGGCGTCGGTCGCGGCGTACACGGCGGCGAGCGCGGTCGCTTCGAGGCCGGGGCGTTCGGACCAGTCGAGGAGGGCCTGG
This sequence comes from Glycomyces artemisiae, assembly GCF_003002955.1. Taxonomy (GTDB): domain Bacteria; phylum Actinomycetota; class Actinomycetes; order Mycobacteriales; family Micromonosporaceae; genus Glycomyces; species Glycomyces artemisiae. The sequence goes on along the minus strand of NZ_PVTJ01000002.1, from coordinate 749,978 downwards.
CCGATGGGGCCGGACTCGGTGCGGGGGCCGGAGACGTAGACGACGGACCGGGCGAGGACGACCGGTTGGGCGCCTTCGGGGTCGGGCCGGTGGGTGACGGCGTTGACGGCGTACCCGGCGGCGGTGGCGGCGGCGAGGAGCCAGCTGGGGTCGGCGAGGTCGCCGCCGGCGCGCTCGGGGCTGAGGACGGCGGCGAGGCGCGCGGCGTGCTCGGTGCCGGCGAGCTTGGGGTGGACGGCGATGTCGCCCGCGGGGACGATCTTGTGGTCGAAGGGCTCGGTCTGGGCGACTTCGAGGCGCACGGGCCGGGTGACGAGGGGGACGGCGACGCGGCGGCGCTTCCCGTCGACGCGGTGCATCCCGGTGACGATGCCCCAGCCCTGCCGCAGGAGGCGCTCGTCGCGGTGGAGCTCGTCGTGCGCGGCGAGGTCGGCGGCGCCCGCGACGGTGGTGAGGCTGCCGGTCCAGGCGGACTTCTGGCCGATCTCGTCGGAGTCGGCGGCGGCGGTGGCCTTGTTGACGGGCGCGAGGGCGGAGAGCGCGGTGAGGATGCGGGCAGGGCTCATGGCGGCAGTGTACGGCCGTGCGGCCGGTGGGGCGCAGCGAAAGGCCCCGGGGCGGGAGGCGCCCCGGGGCCGGTTCAGGCCCTGCTATCGAACGACGTGCTTGCTACTCGACGCAGAGGACCGCGGTGGTGCGGACTCCGGCGAGGTCGGTGACCTCGTAGTAGCTGCCCGGGCAGGAGGCGATGGCCGAGTCGACGTCGGGGGCGGCCCAGTCGGCGGCGTCGAACGCGATCGCTTCGGTGACAGTGGTGTCGGCGGCGGCGTCGGCGCAGTCGAGCGTGAACCACTCGACGTCGCTGCTGGACATGCAGTCGCCGGTGTTCGGGGTGACCGGGGTCTTGCCCTCGGCGTTGGGCTTGTCGATGGCCTCGATGCAGAAGAGGTAGTCGACGTTGCCGGTGGTCTGGTCGTAGATCATGTTCCAGTCGGTCCACGGCTGGCCGGGGATGAACGCGCCGTTCTCCTCGCCGCAGGCGTCGTAGACGGCCTGGGTGTCGGTGAGGTCGCCGCCGGTGGCCGTCAGGCCCGGGTCGGCGGTGATCGAGGTGATGGTCCAGAACGCGTCCTCGCCCGAGCAGTCGATCGCGAAGGTCGAGGCGTCGTCGCTGAGAACCTCGTAGGGCAGGCAGTCGCCCGCGGCCGCGTCGGCGGCGGCGTCGAACTGCTCGCCGCTGACGTCGGTGCCCTCGGAGTCGTCGGAGGCGGCGTCGAGGATGCCGCAGCCGGTCAGGGCGATGGCGCCGGCGAAGGCGACGCCGCCGACGGCGAGGAGGCGGCGGAAGGGACCGAAGTTCGTGTTCATTGGCTGCTTTCTGTGCGGCACCGCGTCTCGGGTCGAACGGTGCTCCTGAGTTCAGCGTGAAGATATGCGGCGGCGGCGACTACTGTTGCGGCGCAGCCGGTGACCGAGTGCATTCACACGTCCGTGACCTGCGCTTTCACAGTTCCGCAGGAAGCGTGGGCCGGGTCGCATGACCGGGATCACCAGGTTGCGATTCGATCAAGCTCGAACGCCCGATTGGAAGGGTTCTTCCCCGTATCGCCCGATCCGGTTGCGTCCCTTGAGGATCGAAAAGGAGGACGCGGGTTCCGCCCAATGGTCTCCGCGCCCTCCGGTCCGTGGGTCCCCGGCGCGGGGCCGGGGAGGGTGCTAGCCGATCTCGATGTAGTAGACCGTGCCGTCGAGGGACCAGACGTCCTCGACGTAGATGAGGGTCTGCTCGGCGTCGGCCGGGATCTCGGCGCAGGTCGCGCCGCTCGACGTGCCGCCCGCGGTGACCTCGGTGGCGTCGATGATGTCGTTGGGCACGACGTTGGTGCAGGTCTCGGACATGACGCCGTCGGCCCAGATGCCGACGGTCGCGTCGAGCCACAGCGTGCCGGTCTCGGCGCCGTTGTAGGTGCCGTCGACGGTGAACATGGCGAGCGCGTTGCCGTCCGCCGGGGGCGTGTTGAACTCGTTCTCGGCCATGATCGCGTCGGTCGCGTCCAGCTGGACGTCGCCGACGGAGAGGGTCCAGTCGCCGATCTCGACGGTGGAGCCCGCGGGGAGCGGGGCCTCGGGGCTGAGGCCGTCGCCGGTGGCGGTGTCCTCTTCCGCGGCCTCTTCGGCGGCGGTGGTCGTGTCCGAGCCGGTGTCGTCGCTGCCGCCGCCGGTGGTGTCGTCCCCGGTGCCGCACGCGGACAGGGCCGCGAGGCCGATCAGGGTCGCGCCGCTGAGGGCGAGGAGGCGCTTCGAGATCTCGGGGAATTCGATGTTCATGGGAAAACCTTCCGTGGGGTGTCGATCGTTGATGGAAGCTTGTGAAGTTACTTCACGAGACTAGTAGACTGTGTCGAGCCTCCGCAACGCGGGGTGGGTTACGATTCGATAAATCAAGACAGGAGCCCGCATGACCTCCCGTGACGCCGGCCCAGGCGAGACCATCACGTTGACCGATCTGGCCCGCCTGGCCTCGGTCGGACGCAACGCCGTCAGCAACTGGCGGCGCCGAGAGCCCGACTTCCCCGCGCCCGTGGACGACTCCGCCCGCCGCCCCCGCTTCTCCTTGTCCGCCTTGGAGTCCTGGGCCCTGGCCCACGGCCGGGAACTCCAGGTCACCGGCGCCGACCGCCTCTGGTTCCGCCTCGCCGCGGCCCACCCGACCGCGGAGGCCGCGCTCGAAGCGGTCGCCGCGGCCTTCGGCGGCGACGGCGAACCCGCCGCCGAAGTCAAGGCCCTCACCGCCGACGCCCCCGCCTCCGACCTCTTCGAGTTCTTCATCGAGCGCGCCCGCGAGGCCGCCGGGATCGGCGTCCCCCCGGGGATCGCGCCGCTCGCCGACATCGCCGCGGCCGTCAGCGGCGAGCACACGCACGAGCGCATCGGGAAGACCGTCTACGACCCGGCGTGCGACGAAGGCGACCTCCTCGCCGCCGTCGCCGCGAAGATCGGCCCGTGCAGAGCGCTCGACGGCCAGGACCTCTCCGGCCCCCGCGCCGCCATCGCCGCCAAGCGCCTGCGCCTCCTCGACGGCAAGTTCCGCACCGGCGGCGACGAAGGCGCCCGGATCGGCACGCGCACCGGCGACTCGCTGCTCTCCGCGCTCCCCGAGGACCGCTACGACCTGGTCGTGTGCGACCCGCCGTTCAACGTCAAGGACTGGGGCTACGACCGCCTCCCCGACGGCGACGACCCCCGCCTGGCCTACGGCACCCCGCCGCGCACCGAACCCGAGCTCGCGTGGGCGCTCCACTGCACCGCGCTCCTCGCGCCCGGCGGACACGCGGTCGTGCGCATGCCCGCGCAGGTCGCCCACCGCCGCTCGGGCAGGCGCATCCGCTCCGAGCTGCTGCGCTGGGGTGCGCTCCGCGCCGTCGTCGACTCTCCCGAAGCCAAGGCGCACATCTGGATCCTCACCCCCCGCGGCGAGACCACCCAGCTCCTCGTCTCCAACGGCCGCGACTTCCGCGAAGCCTGGCTGAACTTCACCGCCGCCCCCGACGCGCCGATCGCCACCCCCGACTCGGTCACCGTCCCCCTCATGCGCCTGTGGGACGAGGACGTCGACGTCTCCCCCGCGGTCTACCTCGCCAGCACCCCCGGCGGCGCCGACGACCTCGCCGACGCGGTCGCGCGCATGGCGTCGCGGCTGCAGGCCGTCGCCGGGCAGGAACTCCCCCGGTTCACCGGCGGCGCAGAGGAATCGGCCCCCGAGACGAGCCTCGGCGACCTCGAACGCGACGGCCACCTGGTCGTCGCCCCGGGCACGCTGGTCCCCGGCGAGGAGCCGGCCGGCCCGCGCTGCGTCATCGTCGACCCGGTCGGCGAGCCGCCGGTGCGCATCGGCCTGCGCGGCGAGGCGACCGAGATCCAGTGGACCGTCTCGTGCGAGCCCACAGTCGACTTGGCGTGGATCGCCGCGGCCCTGTCGGCGCGGCTCCCCGCGGCGTCGAAGCGCACCGCCACGGGCGCCAAGCGCCGCATCCTGTCCGTGAAGATCCCCCGCCTCACGCTCGCGGAGCAGCAGCGGCGGGGGGCCGCGTTCGCGCGCCTCGAAGCGCTCCGCTCGGCGCTCGCCGAGGCCGGGCAGCAGGCCGAAACCCTCGCCGCCGAAGCCGCGGCGGGACTCGTGTCGGGCGCAGTGAAAGTCGAGGATTGAGGGCGATGAATGCGCAACGGCCGGGCGAATACCCGGCCGTTGCCATGTCTGCATGCCTTGCCACCTGCGGTCTTGCCGCATCGTTGAGCCGCTGACAGGATTCGAACCCGCAACCTACTGTTTACAAGACAGTTGCTCTACCGTTAAAGCTACAGCGGCCTGCCTGCGCCGTTCTCCCAGCGAGACGGTTCGATTCTAACCGACCGGTATACCGGCCCGGGACCCCCGGAGCCGCAGCGGTCCCACCGGCCGCACCCGGCCCACGCGGCGCCAGGAGTGCAGCGTTCCGTCTATGTCCGGCGAACCGACGACCGGCGCATAAACTGGGCAAATGGCTACCCCTGAGCAATCCTCCATTTCGGCCCGCCCCCGCGCGCCCCTACCCGTGACGGCGGCGGTCGTCCTGCTGTGGTTCATGGTCGCGGCCATGGGATGGCTGGTGGCCGTCTCGGCCGTGATGACGGCGTTCCGGGTCTCGACCCGGTTCAGCGGCTCGGCGAGTGCGCTGGCGTTCGTCGAGCCGCTCCTGTTCCTGGTGGTCGCGTTCGCGATCGGGCTTGCGGCCGTGAAGGTCTGGACCGGCCGGGACTGGGCGCGGCGGTCGGTGGTGATCGTGAGCGCGACGCTCCTGGCGACGGCGCTGGCGACCCGCGCGGGGCTGACGTTCGGGACGGGCCTGGCGGGGACGTTCGTGCTCGCGGCGCTGCTGGTCCTGCTGGCGCTGCCGCCGTCGCAGCGGTGGTGCGACCGGGAGTCCGGCTGCCACAGCCCGCGGATCGGCGAGCGGGAGGAGCCGCCGTTCCTGGTGGTCGCGGAGCTCGTGATGCTGTGGGCCGCAGTCGTGTTCGCGTTGCAGACGGGGACCCGCGCCGTCCTCGCCGAAGAGGGCGCGGACCGGCTCGGCCTGGTGCTGGTCGCGGCGGCGGTCGTCCACGCCGTGCTGAACGCCGGGATGACCGGCCGCCGCAGGTGGGGATGGCTCGGGACCGTCGGGCTGTCGGGGATCTACGTCCTGTGGCTCGCCGCCGCCGCGGTGGCGTCCGCGGTCGGCGGCGGGCCGTGGGCGCTTCCGGCCGTGCTGGCACTGCTCCCGCTGGTGTTCCTGTGGGCGCTGCTGAAGCCCGAGACGAAGTCCTGGTGCCGCCCCGCTACCTGAGCCCGAAGGCGCGGACGGCGGTGTGGGTGCGGCGGCGGCGCTAGTCGCGGAAGGAGAACACCTGGAGGCCGTCGGGGAGGATGCACGCGAGGCGCGTATCCGTTGCGTCGCAGGCGTACAGCTCCAGATCGGTGCTCAGCTCCGCGCGCGAGCCGTCGCGGCCCAGGCCGGTGACGCCGCCGGTGACCGTGCCGAACGTCGACCGGGCGGGCCAGGCGAGGGCCGAGCCGCCGTCGATCGGGGCGAAAGTCTCCTCAAGGGAGTTGTTGACCGTGTCGAATCCCTTGTCGTAGATCTGGGTCCGCTTCGAGTCGCCCGCGTAGTACTCCACGAGGAGCCGGTCCCCGAGCGGCTCGATCCAGCCGTACTCCTGGTCGTCGAACTCGTGGGCGATCTCCTCGGCGTCGGCGTCGTAGACCCGCCAGTGGTAGACGTCGGTCTGGTCCTCGACCGCTTCGGCCACGCACACGAGGGCCTCGCCGCAGTCGGTCATGTCGGCGGGGCCGACGTCGCCGGACTCGATGAACTGCGAATCGAGCTGCTTGAGGTCGTCGAGGCCGTACACGTTCAGCTCGTAGCCGGTCTCCTTGTCGGCGGCCACGTACAGCTTCCCGTCCCACGCGTAGTACAGGTCCTCGGCGGTCTCGATCTCGCGCTGCACGATCACCTCGCCGGACTCGGCGTCGTAGACGTGCAGCACGTTGTCGCTCGTGACCGCCCACAGGCGGCCGTCGCCGTTCGACGGCTCGGTCGGGTTCGCGATGTCCTCGGGGACCCAGTTGAGGCTCCAGTCGGCGACCGTCGCGTCCTCGGTGCCCGCGGTCCACTCGGCGACGCGCTCGCCGTCGCCGTCGAAGACCTTGAAGCCGGCGCCCGCGTCGGCCTCCGGGCCGATGACGAGGAGGTCGCCGGAGCGGGCGGCGTTGCGGCTCGCGCTGGTCTGGGTGTTGCGCACCTCCCCGGTGCCGGGGTCGAGGAACACGAACTTGTACTCCCCGGTCTCGACCTCCTGGGAGAACGCCAGGAGCTCGTCCGAGAGGAAGTACGAGTTGTTCCAGCCGTCGCCCTCCAACACCTGGTCCTGGGACCACACGGCGTCGCCGGTCTCGTTGGAGAGCGCCCGGACGTGCAGCTCCTGCCCGGACTCGTCGTCGGACGCGGTGGTGTAGAAGAACACCGAGCGGTCGCCGCGGGAGCGGACCTCGTAGACGCCGTCGTCGAGCTCGCCGCTGATCGCGGTCGCGGGCGCGACCTCGGTGAGGGCGTCGGCGAACGGGCGCTGCTTGTACGGGTTCAGCAGCCACCACGCGCCGATCGCCACGGCCGCGACGAGCACCACCGCCGCGACGCCGATGGCGATCCACTTCGGAGGGACACGGCGGGCGGTGTGGACGGTGCCGCGCCGCGGCGGCGGCAGCGGCGCGCCCCCGTTGCGGCGCAGCAGGACCGTCTCGTCAGAGGCGGGGGTCATGGGCGGCAGGCCCAGCGACGGGGCCGTCGGGTTCGCGGGCGGCGACGTCACCGCCGCCGGCGGCGTGACCGGGACGGTCGCGGTCAGCGCGAGGGCCGCGCCCTCCGAGACGGGCAGCTCCGGCTGCTCCAGGACCGTCGGCGCGATCCCGAGTCCCTCATGGAGCATCTTGGACACCATGGGCATCCGCGAGGACCCGCCGACCAGGAACAGGCCCGCCAGCTGCTCGGGGCGCCGCCCCGTCAGAGCGAGGACCCGCTGGGTCTCGCCGACCGCGCGCGACAGCAGCGGCCGCGAGATCTGGTCGAGCTCGCCGCGCGTCAGGTGCAGCGACTGCGCCATGTCCGGCACCGTCACCGGCGCCACGGAGGACCGCGACAGCATCTCCTTCGCGCCGCGCACCTCCTCCCACAGCTCGCGCCGGTTGCGCAGCTCGCTGGCGCCGTTCGGGTTCTCCAGGCGCTTCCAGATCTCCGGCTCGCGCTGCTTCACCGTCTCGCCGATGTGCGCCACGAGGGCCGCGTCGAAGTCGAGGCCGCCCAGGTCGGGCAGGCCGCCGTCGGCGAGCACCCCGAACGAGCCGTCGGGGCGGCGCTCCAGGACCGCGATGTCGAGCGTCCCGCCGCCGAAGTCGAACACCGCGAGGGGCTGCCCGGCCTGCACCTGGTGCGACAGGCGCGACGTGTAGTAGTGCGCGGCCGCGACGGGCTCGGTGAGGATCTTCACCGGCCGGTACCCGGCCTGCGCGGCCGCGTCGTGCAGGGCCCCGCGCCGCTGCTCCGACCACGCCGCCGGGCACGTCAGCACCGCGTCGGGGAGCCGCCCCACCGACTCGATCGCGGCGCGCGCGACCCGCGACAGGATCGCCGCGAACGCCGCCGTCACCGGGATCTCCCTGTCCCCCAGCAGGAGCGTCCCGTCCGAGATCCGCTGCTTCGGGTTCGGCTCGAACCGCTCGGGCGCGGTGAGCGCGAGCCGCTCGGCGTCCTTCCCGGTGTGGAGCGTCCCGGCGGGGTCGAGGAACACCGCCGAGGGCATCACCGGGGAGCCGTCGAACAGGAGCGGGCGGGTGCGGCCGTCGGGCCACACCACCACGGCCACGGTGTGGGACGTACCGAGGTCGACGCTGAGCAGGTAATCGGCCGGCATGGTCGTGCAGCTCCGGGGGCTAGGGCGTGCGGGAGGGTTTCAGGTTAGTGCGCGGTCACTACCGGCGCTGGCGCTGGACCTCGGCGAGTGCGATGGACGCGGCGACGGAGGCGTTCAGGGACTCCACCTCGCCGCTGATGGGGATGCCCGCGCGGTGGTCGCAGGTCTCGGCGACCAGGCGGGAGACGCCCTTGCCCTCGTCGCCGACGACGATGAGGAGCGGGTCGGTCGCGACGGGCAGGTCGAAGACGTCGACGTCGCCGCCGCCGTCGAGGGCGACGGTCATGAACCCGGCCTGCTGGCAGGCCTGGATGGTGCGGGTGAGGTTGACGACCTTCGCGACCGGGAGGCGCGCGGCGGCGCCCGCGGAGGTGCGCCAGGCGACGGCCGTGACGGAGGCGGCGCGCTTGGACGGGATGATGAGGCCGTGGCCGCCGAACGCGGCGGTGGAGCGGATGATCGCGCCGAGGTTGCGCGGGTCGGTGACGCCGTCGAGGGCGACCAGGAGCGGCGCGGTCCCGGAGGTCTTGGCGATCTCCAGGAGGTCGTCGAACTCGGCGTACTCGTAGGGTTCGATCTGGAGGCCGATGCCCTGGTGGAGGGCGTTGTTGGTGCGGCGGTCGAGGTCGCGGCGGGCGAGCTCCTTGATGGGGAGGTCGCGGTTGCCGGCGAGGCGCACGGACTCGGCGACGCGGTCGTCGAGCTCGGTGCCGAACGCCACGTAGAGGGCGGTCGCGGGGACCTTCGCGCGGAGCGCTTCGAGGACGGGGTTGCGGCCGAGGATGAGCTCGGGCTCGTCGTCGCGGCGCCTCGTCTGGGTGCGGGGTCGGGCCTTCCCGATGTTGGTGGTGCGGCCCTCGGCGGCGGCCTTGGCGCGCTCGGCGGACTGCTTCCGCTGGGTCTTCTGGGGCTTGTCGTCCCCGGTGTACTCCTTGTGCCAGGGGCGGTCGGCGGCCTTGAGGGTGCGGCCCTTCCCGGCCAGGCCCTTCTTCTGGCCGCCGGAGCCCTTCTGCGGGCCGGCCTTGCTGGTCTTGCGACGGTTCGGGTGCCCGCCCTTGGTGCTCATCGGTTCAAGTTCCCCAGTGGTGTCGGTCGTCTGCGGACGGGCGGTCGCCTAGTCCACGGTCCACACGGGACCGCGAGGGGTGTCCTTGACGGTGATGCCGGCGTGCGCGAGGTCGTCGCGGATGCGGTCGGCAGCCGCGTAGTCCTTGCGGGCCCTGGCGTCGGCGCGCTGTTCGAGTGCGAGCTTCACGAGCGCGTCGACGGCGCCGGTGAGCTTCGCGTCACCCGGGTCGTCCCATTGCGGGTCGAGCGGGTCGAGGCCGAGCTGGTCGAGCATAGCTCGGACGGCGGCTCCGATGCGGGCCGCGGCGGCGTCGTCGCCGGCGTCGAGGGCGGCGTTGCCCTCGCGGGCGGCGTCGTGGACCACGGCGACGGCGGCGGGCGTGTTCAGGTCGTCGTCCATCGCGGCGGTGAACTCGGGGGCGAGGGCGCCGCCGATGACGGCGTCGCGGCCGAGGGCCTCGGCGGCGCGGTGCACGAAGTTGGAGAGCCGCTCCCAGGCGCTCTGGGCTTCGGCGAGGGCGTCCTCGGAGAAGTCGACGGCGGACCGGTACTGGACGCCGGTGAGGTAGTAGCGGATCGCGGCGGGGGCGAAGCCCTTCTCGCCGAGCGCGGCGACGGACAGGGTGTTGCCCAGGGACTTCGACATCTTCGTGCCGGAGAGGTTGAGCATCCCGTTGTGCACCCAGTACTTCGCGAAGCCGAGCCCGGCGGCGCGGGACTGGGCGAGCTCGTTCTCGTGGTGGGGGAACATGATGTCGGTGCCGCCGCCGTGGATGTCGAAGGCGTCGCCGAGGTAGCGGCGGGCCATCGCGGAGCACTCGATGTGCCAGCCGGGGCGCCCGGGGCCCCACGGGGACGTCCAGGCGGCGTCGGCGGGCTCGCCCGCCTTGTGGGCCTTCCACAGGCCGAAGTCGCGGGAGTCGCGCTTGAGGCCGCTCTCGGGGCTGGAGAGCATGTCCTCGGGGCGGCGGTGGGAGAGCTGGCCGTACTCGGGCCAGGAGGACACGGAGAACCAGACGTCGCCGCTGTCGGTGGCGTAGGCGTGGCCGCGCTCGATGAGCTCCGAGATGAGGTCGATCATCTGCGTGACGTGGCCGGTGGCGCGCGGCTCGTACGTGGGCGCCTCGACGTTCAGGGCGGCGTAGGCGGCGGCGAGCTTGCGCTCGTTCTCGTAGGCGATGGCCCACCAGGGGCGGCCCTGCTCCTCGCCGCGCACGAGGATCTTGTCGTCGACGTCCGTGACGTTGCGCACGTACGTGACGTCGTAGCCGGAGCGGCGCAGCCAGCGGATGAGCACGTCGTAGGAGACGCCCGAGCGGAGGTGCCCGATGTGCGGCGGGCCCTGGACGGTGAGGCCGCACAGGTATACGCCGACGCGGCCGGGATTCCGGGGCTGGAATTCGCGGATCGAACGGGTGCCGGTGTCGTACAGTCGCAGGCTCACCCGTCAAGTCTAGACAACGCGGGCGTGCGCCTAGCGCCCCGAGGGCCGCGTGTCAAGGGCGTGAACGGGACGGCCCCCGGCTGGTGCCGGGGGCCGTCATCGGGAGGCGGTCGATGGAGGGTTATGCGGCCCTGCGGCGCATGGCGACCAGGACGCCGCCGCCGACGGCGAGGGCCGCGGCGAGGCCGAGCAGGAGCCCGGTCGCGCCGGTGCCGGTCCTGGGGAGCGCCCCGGCGCCGTCGCCGGTCGGGTGCTCGGACGGGTCGCCGCCGCCGGGGACGCCGTCGCCGGTGATGTCCCACAGGGTCGTGGTGCCGGAGACCTCGTTGCCGACCGCGAGCATGGGGCGGCCGGTCGGGGAGTCGGCGGCCGCGACGAACGCGATCGACTCGGGCCCGGAGTCGCCCCCGGCGCCCGCGGCGGGCTCGGCGGTGAAGTCGCGGTTCGACACGTAGTCGACGAACACGGCGTTCACCGGGTCGGTGACGTCGTAGACCATGACGCCGCCCTGGCGCTCCAGGCCGATGAACGCGTACACGGCGTCGCCGACCTGGCCGACGGCGACGGCCTCGGGCTCGGGGCCCTTGTCGTCGGAGCGGTCGTCGAAGTCGTTGGCCTCGTTGTCGGCGTTGAAGTTCGCGGACTCGGCCTCGGCGACGACCGCCTCGAACTCGGCGCCGGAGTCGAAGACGAGCTCCCCGTCGGCGGACCAGATGGAGAAGGACCGGCCGCCGAAGGAGTACAGGCCGTCGTAGCAGCCGTCCTCGGTCCGCCCGAGCGTGGAGGTGACCTTGAGGCGGCCGAGGGCCTCGTCGGCCTGGAGGGCGTCGAGGTCGGCGCCGTCGAACGCGCCGTCGCACAGCTCCAGGTCCTTGACGCGGGCCTCCTCGGAGTAGTCGCCCCACTCGCGCACGTCGCCCTCGTTGGCGGTCACGAGATAGGTCTCGCCGCCGGTGGCGAAGCTGTCGATCCCGTCGGGCAGGTACATGCCCTGCACGGGCCACGCCGTGATGTCCACCTCGTCGTCCTTGTCGGAGGCGTCGAGGCCGTTCCCTTCGGCGGCGTGGTCCTTGAACCCGAGCGGCAGCAGCTCCGCGACCTCGCCCGCGGCGAGGTCGACGACGGCGATCGCGTTGTTCTCCTGGAGCGTCACGTACGCGGTCGCGTCGTCGGCCACGGTGACGTACTCGGGCTCGATCGCGCGCTGCACGGCGTCGTCCCCGGTGAGGTCGGGCCCGAACACCCGGAAGCCCTCGGGGAGGGACGCCTCGTCCCAGGCGGTGAAGTCCGCGGTGGCGACGTCGTACGTGGCGGCGTCGACGATCGAGACCGTGCCGGCCGGGTCGACGGCGTAGTCGTCGTCGGGTTCGCCCTCGTCGGCGGTGACGGCCTTCGACCCGTCGGGGGTGAACGCGATCGAGTCGGGCTGGGCGCCGACCTGCGCCGCGTCCTTGAAGGCGCCGTCGGCGTCGAAGAACGCGACCCAGCCCGGGTCGGTCTTCACGGGCGCCTCGACGGCGACCGCGACGGTCCCGCCGCTGACCGCCACGGAGTTGACCGTGGCGCCGTCCTGGCCGAGCGCGGCGGCGGCGTCGAGCTCCGCGTGCTTCACGGGGTTCGCGGGGTCGGACACGTCGATGACGTCGACCACGCCGGCCTCGGCGTTCACCGCGAACACGCGCTTCGTGGAGGGGTCGTAGGTGACGATCTCGGACCCGCCCGCGGCGAACGCGCCGGTCGAATAGGTGCCCAGGACCGACAGGTCGAGGGCCGGGCCCTCCTGGGCCAGCGCGGGGACGGGCACGGCGAGCGCCGCCAGCCCGACCGCCAGCGCGGGTACGAGCAGTCGCTTCTGCACAGCTGGTTCCTGACTTCTCGGGGGAACGGGGGTGACGGCCCCAGTCCACCGAGGCAAGGGGACCCGGGGCCCAGCGGAAGGGAAACGGGGCGTGAACAGCGAGTCGCGAATCGGCGCGCGCGTAGTACCCCGGTACCGGTCGCGGCCCGTTTGTCCTCCCCTGGCAGGAACCCGAAATCGGTCCGCGCGCCCATGCGCGCGGGGCGATCCGGCTCATAGACTGGGCGCGTCCCTGACCCGCGATCCCCATTGGAGGGGAGCCCCATGATCTCCGCGAAGGGTCTGTACAAGCGGTACCGGAAGACGGTCGCCGTAGACCACCTCTCATTCGACGTCCGCCCCGGCGTCGTCACCGGATTCCTCGGACCCAACGGGTCCGGGAAGTCCACGACCATGCGCCTCATGCTCGGCCTCGACCACGGCGAGGGCGAGACCCTCTTCGACGGGCAGCGGTTCGGCACGATCCGCCGCCCCATGAACGAGGTCGGCGCGCTCCTTGAGGCGAAGCCGTTCCACCCCACCAGGTCCGCCCGCAACCACCTGCGGATGCTCGCCGCCGGGAACCGGATCGCCGACTCCCGCGTCGACGAGGTGATGGAGTTCGTCGGCCTCGGCGACGTCAAGCGCAAGAAGCCGAAGGGCTACTCGCTGGGCATGGCGCAGCGCCTCGGCCTCGCGCAGGCGCTCCTCGGCGACCCGCGGACGCTGCTGCTCGACGAGCCGACGAACGGCCTCGACCCGCACGGCATCCACTGGATGCGCGACGTCCTCAAGACCCTCGCGTCGGAGGGCCGCACCATCTTCGTCTCCAGCCACCTCCTGTCGGAGATGCAGCTGATGGCCGACGAGCTCGTCGTCATCGGCCGCGGCACGATGATCTTCAACGGCGACGTCGACACGTTCGTCCGCGAGTTCACCCAGTCGCAGGTCGTCGTCCGCGGCCCCGACACGGCCTCCCTCGCCGAGGCGCTGAAAGCCGAAGGGGCCGAAGTGATCCCGGAGGCCGACGCGCTGGTCGTCTCCGGTCTGGAGATCGGGAAGGTCGGGCACCTGGCCTTCACGTCGGGCGTCGAGCTGCACGAGCTGTCGACGCGCCGGGCCTCCCTGGAGGAGGCGTTCATGTCCGCGACGGGCGCTTCGGAGCAGTTCGTCGCCCAGACCCCCGTCGCCGCCGCTGGAGGGAACCCCGATGCTTGACGCACTCCGCTTCGAGTGGAAGCGCCTGACGACGCTCCGCTCCACCTACTGGCTCATCGGCATGGGCCTGCTCGTGTCCACGGGCGTCGCCGTCCTCGTCGGCGTCGCGGCCCGCAACGAACCGGTCAGCACCGACATCATGTGGATCGCCCTCAACGGCGGGGCCGGGTTCGGGCTGCCGTTCCTGGCCGTGTTCATGGCGATCATCGGGATCTTCGCGTGCGGCCACGAGTACCGCCACGGCACGATCCAGCCGACCCTCACGTCCCTGCCGCAGCGCAACCGGCTCATCATCGCGAAGCTCGCGGTGGTCCTGTCGACCACGCTGGTGGTGACGCTCGTGTCGATGGCGGTCAACCTCGGCGTGGTCTACACGGTGTGGGGCGAGGCGCCCGGCCTGTTCGAGGACCCGCTCGGGACCTCGCTCATCGGGTACGTCGTCTACATGCTCCTGTACGTCCTCGTCGGCTTCGGCCTGGGCCTGCTGTTCCGCGGCGTCCCTTCGGCGCTGGTCGTCATCTTCCTGATGCCGCTCATCATCGAGAACATGATCGCGGGCCTGTCGACGATCCCCCAGCTCGACTGGCTCGTCCCCGTCGTCAAGTTCCTGCCGTTCTCCGACGGCGCCCGCCTGCTGGAGCTCTCGGCCCCCGATTTCGGACCCGGGACCCCCGACTACGACCTGTTCTCCCGCTGGGCCGCCGGAGGTGTCTTCGCCCTCTTCGCCGCCCTCATCCTCGCCTCGGCGTGGACCCTCTTCAAGAAACGCGACGCGTAAACACGAACGAGGTGCGGCCCGTGGCTTCCGCCACGGGCCGCTCCTCGTTCCCGCTGAGTTGTCGGACCCCCGAGCAAGGGTTGTTGTCCGGGGGCCCGAAATCCCCGAAACCCCCGCTGCTCGGGTTGCCCTTTTACTGCTGCGCCGCTTCGAGTTCGCGGCGCACGAGGTCCGCGGTCTCGATCGAGTTGAGGGCGGCGCCCTTCATGAGGTTGTCGGCGACGACGAAGAACTCCAGGGAGTTCGGGAAGTCGATCGACTGGCGGATGCGCCCGACCTGCGTGCCCTCCCGGCCGACCGAGTCGATCGGCATGGGGAACACCATGTTCTCCGGGTCGTCCACCAGGTCCACGCCCTCGGCGGCCGCGAGCACCCGGTGCGCCTCGGCCACGGTGACCTCGCGCTCGAACGTCGCGTGCACGACCTGCGAGTGCCCGACCGCGACCGGCACGCGCACGCACGTCGACGCGACCTTCAGGTCCGGCAGGCCCAGGATCTTGCGGGACTCGTTGCGGACCTTCAGCTCCTCGCTCGTCCACCCGTCCTCGCGCCACCCGCCGACCTTCGGCACCACGTTCAGCGCCAGCGGCGCCCCGAACGGCGCGTTGAACTCCTCGCCGAGCACCAGCCGCAGGTCGTTCCCCGCCGTGCCGGCGCCGTCGGCGCCGCCGACCTTCTGGAGCTGCGCGTACAGCGCCTCCAGGCCCTCCTTGCCCGAACCGGACGCGGCCTGGTACGACGCCACCGACATCGACACCAGCCCGAACTCCGCGTTCAACGCCGCGAGCGTCGGGATCAGCGCCAGGGTCGTGCAGTTCGCGTTCGCGATGATCCCCTTCGGACGGTTCGCGGCGTCGCCGGGGTTCGCCTCCCGGCACACCAGCGGCACCTCCGGGTCCATCCGGAAGTACGCCGACTTGTCGATGACGACGACGCCCTTCGCGGCCGCCACCGGCACCCACTCCGCCGACACGTCGTCGGGCAGGTCGAAGTGCGCGATGTCGATCCCGTCGAACACGTCGGGGCCGATCGCCTGCACCGTCAGCAGCTCGTCGCCGACCTCCAACCGCTTCCCCGCCGACCGCGCCGACGCGATGAGGCGCACCTCGCCCCAGTTGCCGCGCTCCTTCGCGATGAGGCGGCGCATGATCGACCCGACGACGCCCGTGGCGCCGACGATTGCGACGTTCAGCTTGCGCGCCATGCCTACCGCCCCGTCCCCGCGTACACGACGGCCGCCTCGTCGCCGCCGAGCTCGAACTTGTCGTGGACCGCGCGCACCGCCGCGTCCAGGTCCGTGTCCCGGCACACCACCGAGATCCGGATCTCCGACGTCGAGATGATCTCGATGTTCACGCCCGAGTCGGCCAGCGCCTGGCAGAAGTTCGCCGTCACGCCCGGGTGCGACCGCATCCCCGCGCCGATCAGCGACACCTTCCCGATGTTCTCGTCGTAGATGAGCTTCTCGAACCCGATGGCGCCCTGGTGCTTCTTCAGCGCCTCCGTGGCCTTCGGCCCCGACTCCTTCGGGAGCGTGAACGAGATGTCGGTGTGGCCGTTCCCGGCGGTCGACACGTTCTGCACGATCATGTCGATGTCGATCTCGGCGTCGGCGATCACCTGGAAGATCGACGCCGCCGCGCCCGGCTTGTCGGGCACGCGGGTCACGGTGATCTTCGCTTCGGAGCGGTCGTGCGCGACGCCGCTGATGAGTGCTTGCTCCACGGGAAGCTCCTCCATGTAACCCGACACCATCGTGCCGGTCTTGGTCGAGTACGACGAACGGACGTGCAGCGGGAGCCCGTACCGGCGGGCGTACTCCACCGCCCGCAGGTGCAGGATCTTCGCGCCCGAGGCGGCCATCTCCAGCATCTCCTCGAACGTGATCGCATCGAGCTTCTTCGCGTTCGGGACGATCCGCGGGTCCGCGGAGAACACCCCGTCGACGTCCGAGTAGATCTCGCACACGTCCGCTTCCAGCGCCGCGGCGAGGGCGACCGCGGTCGTGTCCGAACCGCCGCGGCCGAGCGTCGTGATGTCCTTCGTGTCCTGGCTGACGCCCTGGAACCCCGCGACGATCGTGATGAACCCCTCGTCGAGCGAGGAGCGGATCCGCCCCGGCGTGACGTCGATGATCCGGGCCACGCCGTGCGCGGCCGTCGTGATCATCCCCGCCTGCGAACCGGTGAACGACCGGGCCTGGAAGCCCAGGTTGTTGATCGCCATCGCCAACAGGGCCATGGAGATCCGCTCACCCGCGGTCAGCAGCATGTCGAGCTCGCGCGGCTCGGGCACCGGCGACACCTGGGCGGCGAGGTCGAGCAGTTCGTCCGTGGTGTCCCCCATGGCGGAGACGACGACGACCACGTCGTCCCCCCGCTTTCGCGTCGCGACCACTCGCTCGGCGACGCGCTTGACGCGCTCGGCATTCTCGACCGATGAACCGCCGTACTTCTGCACGACTAGCGCCACGGGTTTCACCTCACTCGCTCATGTCTCGCGTGACATCCTCGGCGCCCCCGGAGGGGCGGCCATGCCACCTTAGCTGTGCGTATCGGTGTGTCGCCAGGTCGTTCCGGGTGCCGGGACAGAGAATCGGCCGGTGGGAACGAGATGGACGAAGCGGACAGTGGCGGCGCTCACGGCGGCGGCGGTGATCGCGGCAGCCGGGTGCGGCACCGCGACCGCCGAACCCGAACCGCAGGAGGCGCCGCCCCGGCACAGCGCCCAGGCGACCCTCATCGGGCGCGTCACCAGGGCGCTCGACGCGTCCTTCACCGCCGAGTACGCCTGGTCGGAGGGCGGCACGGTCACCATGTGGGCCGCCGAGGACGGCACCTGGCGCGTCGACGTCCCCGACTGGGCCCTCGGCGGCACCGTCGACGTGACCGTCGCCTGGACCACCGGCGGGTTCTTCCAGTGCGCCGCCGGCCGGTGCGTCAAGCTCGCCGGGATCACCGGCGAGATCCCCCGCACCTACGACCCCCGCGTGCAGCGGCCCTTCATCGAATGGCTCCCGCTGCTCCTCGACCGCCACCTCCCCTTCTCCGTCTCGCAAGAAGGCGACTGCTTCACCCTCACCCCGAACACCGTCGTCGTCGACACCCCCATCCCCGGCGGCGAATGGTGCCTCGACCAGGACGGCACGATCCTCTCCGTCGAGAGCAGCGACTTCGGCACCCTCGAACTCGACGGCGAACCCGCCGACGCCGCCGCCACCGTCGAGCTCCCCGGCGACATCGTCGAGGAGGAACCCTTGAGCGCCAAGGCGCCCGAAGCACCCACCCCCACCCCCGACCCGTCCGCGACCCCCTCTGCAAACCCCTCGGGAACCCCGACCGCGGACCCCTCAGCCACGCCGTCCGCGCCGCGCAGTCCGTCCCCCGATGAGGCGACCCGACAGTAAGGAAAGCGACAGGACGTGCCGTTTCGACTGCTGAGCGTGGCACCATGAACGATGGCGACCACGCCGACCGGCCCGGCCCGGCGGCCCCGCCAGGGGCACCCGCGGCGGGCTCCGCTGCAACCGAAGGACCGCGCATGAACGCACCCACCGACCGCCACGCGACCACGGCGGTCCCCATCCACCCGCTCCTCGCCACCCGCCACTCCACCCGCGCCCTCGCCCCCGACACCGGCCTGACCGACGCCCAGGTCGCCGCCCTCCTCGAAGCCGCCCGCTGGGCCCCCAGCGCCGGCAACACCCAGCCGTGGCGGTTCCTCCTCGCCAGGCGCGGCACCGGCGAGTTCAAACGCGTCCTCGACTGCCTCGACCCCGGCAACCGCGACTGGGCCGGCCACGCCTCCGCGCTCCTCGTCGCCGTCCGCACCGACGCGAACGCGAAGGGCCCGCTGTCCCACGCGATGTACGACCTCGGGCAGGCCATGGCGCATCTCACGTTCCAGGCGCTCGCCGAGGGGCTCACGGTCCGCCAGATGGGCGGCTTCGACGCAGCCGCGCTGGCCTCGGAGTTCGACCTGGAGGCGCCGCTGGTGCCGACCACGGTCGCGGCGATCGGCCTCGCCGGGGACCCGGCGGACCTGCCGGAGTCGGTGGCGGGCCCGGACCGCAAGCGCCGCGAGCGCCTGCCGGTGGAGGACCTGCTCCTCAACCCGTAGGCGGCCGTCCCGCCGCGCCCGGCGGCCGGGGGGCCGCGTCCCGTGAACGCGCCGCGCCGTCCCACGATCCGGGCGCCGGTGTCGACCGGCGCCGGTTCCGCGGTGTACGCTCACGTCGTCATGCGGTATTCGATGCTCCTTATCTGCCGCGGCGGGGCCAACTAGGTCGGCCTCCTCGCCGCGGGTTCTCGCATGCCGGCTGGATCAGTCCAAGGCTCAAGACAACCAGCGTCATTCTTCAGGAGCATTCCCGTGACTTCCACGTCTTCTTTCGCGCCGTTCGCCGAACGCGTGAAGCGCTACCAGCCGTACCACTCCCAGTTCAAGGTCGCCCTCCCCGACCGCACCTGGCCCGACAAGACGGTCGACACCTCCCCGATCTGGTGCGCAGTGGACCTGCGCGACGGCAACCAGGCCCTCATCGACCCGATGACGCCCGACCGCAAGAAGAAGATGTTCCAGCTGCTGGTAGCCATGGGCTACAAGGAGATCGAGGTCGGCTTCCCCTCCGCTTCGCAGACCGACTTCGACTTCGTGCGCCAGCTGATCGAGCAGGACCTCATCCCCGACGACGTCACCATCCAGGTCCTGACCCAGTGCCGCGAGCACCTGATCGACCGGACCTTCGAGAGCCTGCGCGGCGCGAAGCAGGCGATCGTCCACTTCTACAACTCGACGTCGGTGCTCCAGCGGCGCGTCGTCTTCGGCCTGGACCGCGACGGCATCACCGACATCGCCACGCAGGGCGCGCGGATGTGTCTGAAGTACCAGGAGATCCACACCCCCGACACGGCGATCCGCTACGAGTACTCCCCCGAGTCGTACACCGGCACCGAGCTGGACTACGCGGTCGAGGTGTGCGCGAAGGTCGCCGAGGTCATCCAGCCGACCCCCGACTGGCCGCTGATCGTGAACCTGCCCGCCACCGTCGAGATGGCCACCCCCAACGTCTACGCGGACTCCATCGAGTGGATGCACCGCAACCTCCCGAACCGCGAGTCCCTGATCCTGTCGGTCCACCCCCACAACGACCGCGGCACCGGCGTCGCCGCCGCCGAGCTGGCCGTGCAGGCCGGCGCGGACCGCGTCGAGGGCTGCCTGTTCGGCAACGGCGAGCGCACCGGCAACGTGTGCCTGGTGACCCTCGGCATGAACCTGTTCAGCCAGGGCGTCGACCCCGGCATCGACTTCTCCAACATCGACGAGATCAAGCGCGCCGTCGAGTACTGCAACCAGCTGCCCGTCCACGAGCGGCACCCGTACGCGGGCGACCTCGTGTACACGGCGTTCTCCGGCTCCCACCAGGACGCCATCAAGAAGGGCTTCGCGCACCTGGAGGCCGACGCGGACGCCGCGGGCGTCGCGATCGACGACTTCACGTGGGGCGTCCCGTACCTGCCGATCGACCCGAAGGACGTGGGCCGCACGTACGAGGCGGTCATCCGCGTCAACTCGCAGTCCGGGAAGGGCGGCGTCGCGTACGTCATGCAGAGCGAGTACGGCTTCGACCTGCCGCGCCGCATGCAGATCGAGTTCAGCCAGGCGATCCAGCGGGCCACCGACGCGTCCGGCAAGGAGATCTCCACCGAGGAGATCCACGAGGTGTTCCGCAGCGAGTACCACCCGGACTACCAGCCGCGCACGCGCCTGGTCGTGGAGGACCACGACACCTCCTACGCGGACGAGAAGCTGAACCTCGACGCCACGATCGTCCTGGACGGCGTGGAGCAGAAGATCTCCGGCACCGGCAACGGCCCGCTCTCGGCGTTCACCGACGCGCTGTCGACCGTGGGCGTCCACGTCGAGGTCCTCGACTACGCCGAGCACGCCCTGTCCGCGGGCCAGCACGCCCAGGCGGCCTCCTATGTCGAGTGCGCCATCGACGGCCGCACCGTCTGGGGCGCGGGCGTCCACCCGAACATCGTCCTCGCCACCATGCGCGCGGTCGCCAGCGCCTACAACCGCGCCTGAGACTCCGCCGGGCCCTCGGCCCGGCGAGGTCGCGAACGGACCGCGAACCGGTCCCCGTTGAGCTGCACCCGGGACGCCCCAAAGACCGTCCCGCCCGTACCGCGCGCCCGAACCAGGGAGGCCGGACCCGGACAAGCCACAAGCCGACCGGACGAGCACGACGAACGCAGCAGCGACCGAACCGCTAAGAACCCGCCGGGGCGGGCCGCGATGCGGCCCGCCCCGGCGCTGCACCCGAAGATATCCACAGGCCTGTGGATAAGGGCCCGATGACCAGCGGAACCGTCACCCTCCACAAAGTTATCCACAAGTAGCTTCTTCACATTCGACACTCGGCAACCCCACCTGTTGTAGTAGATGGCAAAAACGCCATCCGGTATCGGCGGGATGGCGGCGACAGAGGGGGAATTCGCGAACGTCGCCATACCGAGACCGGGCGCGGGAAACCGCCCGCGAGCCGGTCCCCGCCGGAACCGCACTCCGCGGAGCACACCGCGGGCGGCCGACCACACCAGGTCGGCCGCCCGCAACAACCGCACAAGGGAACCCCGGGTCACACATCGACCTCCAGCCGCACCGTCACCGTGTCGCCCTCGTCGACGCCCCCGGCCCGCTTCCGGATATCGGCCTTCAGCGGCACGATGTACCCGCCGTCCTTGGGCCACAACGAGGTCTCCCAGGTGACCTCGCCGATCGCGGCCGTCACCGGGACCATGCCCCACCCGTAGCTGACCACCGCCGACGCGGCCGCCAACTCCCGGCACCCGTCCTCGGGCACCGACACGAAGAACCAGGGCGCGGGCCCGCGCCAATGCCAGATCTCGCCGCTGAACTCCAGCTCCATGCCCCGAGCATACGAACCCGCCCCGACACCGGAGCCCAGATGGGGGCCGGGCCGACCCGTCAAGCTGGGCGGGCCGGGCCAGGCGCGCCCCCGGGACACGCCCGCGGGGCGCCGGGGCGGCCCGGGCCCGTGAGGTGGGCGGGGTCAGCCCGGGAGGCTGGTGCCGAGGAGGCGGGCGCCCGTGGTGGTGCTGGGGCGGAAGGGGTCGCCGGGGGCGAGGACGAGGTAGGCGCCGGGGCCGAGGTGGTGGTCGTCGACGGTGATCTCGCCGAAGAGGACGTAGTAGGCGCGGGCGAGGCCCGGGTGGAGGTCGGATTCGGGCCATTCGACGCCGGGCACGAGGTCGTAGAGCCAGCCGTCGGAGCGGCCCGCGCCGGGGAGGTGGCGGCGGATGACGCCCGGGGCGACCTCGACGGGTTTGACCGCGTCGACTTGGACGGCCTGGATGTCGGTGCGCGCCTTGCTCATGGTCCCGTTCATGGGTCGAGTCTGCCCAGGCGCGGGCGGTCGTGACAGTGACAGGATCGTCATCTTGGGGTACTTTCATGCCATGGAGCTTCACCGGGTCGTCGCGCTCGTTCGGCCGCCGCAGGCCGAGTTCGAGCTGGCCAGCGCCGCCGAGGTGTTCGGGCTGGACCGGCCGCATCTGCCGAGCCGGTATGCGTTCACGGTGTGCACCGAACGGCCGGGGATCGTGCCGACGAAGGCGGGCGGGTGCGCGCTCGCGGTGACCGAGGGCCTGGAGGCGCTGGAAAGGGCCGACACCGTGCTCGTCCCAGCGTGGGCGGGGAAGGATTCGGAGGCGAGTCCGGCAGTGCTGGAGGCGGTGCGGGCGGCGCATGCGCGCGGGGCCAGGATGGTCGCGATCTGCACCGGGGCGTTCCTGCTCGCGGAGGCGGGGCTGCTGGAGGGGCGGCGGGCGACGACGCACTGGCGGTACGCGGACGAGCTGGCCGCGCGGTATCCGGGCGTCGAGGTGGATTGCGATGCGCTGTACGTGGACCTGGGCGACATCGCGACGAGCGCTGGGACGGCGGCGGGGATCGACCTGTGCCTGCACCTGGTGCGGCGCGATCACGGCGCCGGGCTGGCGGGGCGGATCGCCCGGCACATGGTGATGCCGCCGCACCGCGAGGGCGGGCAGCGGCAGTACGCGGTCGGAGCGGCCGGGGAGCCGTCGGAGTCGCTTGGGGCCGTGCTGGAGTGGGCGGCGGAGCGGTTGCATGAGCCGCTGGCCGTTGAGGATCTGGCGGAGCGGGGCCGGGTGTCGGTGCGGACGCTCGCGCGGCGGTTCGACGAGCAGTTGGGCGTCAGTCCCGGCAAGTGGCTGCTGTCGCAGCGGATCTCGGCCGCGCAGGCGCTGCTGGAGGACACGGACCTGCCGATCGAGGCCATCGCGGTCCGGGTCGGCTTGTCGTCGGCGCTCAACCTGCGCAGGCGGTTCCGGGACCGGCTCGGCACGACGCCCGCGGCGTACCGGCGGGCGTTCGGCAGGACCGCCGGCGGCGCTGCGGCCGGGGGCTGAGCCGTTCGGCATCCCGAACTGTCGCCAGCGTCTGGTACAACCGAACGATGCCGAACCCTCGCGACCCCATGAGCGCCTTCCGCACCGCGTTCAAACGCAGCGGTGTCGAGCGGCCCACCTTCCCGCTCTCCGTGCACGTCCTGCTCATGGTCGTCCTGGCGTCGGCACTCCTGTCCGGTCTACTGTGGCTGTTCACCAGCGACCAGACGTCTCCGCTCAGCCCGGACCCCGACGACCGCACCACCCTTGAGGTCATCCGCCTGTCCCTCTATGCGATCGCGGGCGTCGGCGGCGTCATCGCCCTCACCGTCTCCTACCGGAAGCAGCGGATCACGGAGGCCACGGAGGTCCGCGAGGCCACGAAGCTGTTCAACGAGCGCTTCGCCTCGGCCGCCGACCAGCTCTCCTCCGACCACGCCGCGAACCGGCTCGCCGGGGTGTACGCGATGGCCGCGCTCGCCGACGACTGGGACGCCGGGCGCCAGACCTGCATCAACGTCCTCTGCGCGTACGTGCGGATGCCGTACGAGACGCCGCCGTTCCGCCACGAGCGCGAAGCGCTCAACGACCCGCCGCGGTTCCGGGCGGTCCTGGAGGAGCGGCTCATCCGCCACACCGTCATCAACGTCGTCGGCGGCCGCCTGCGCCGCGAGCCCGTGCCGGGCCGCACTTGGCACGAGCACGACTTCGACTTCACCGGAACGAATCTCGACGGCGGGAACCTCAACGACGCCCTGTTCCTCGGCCGCGTCTCCTTCGCGTTCGGGCGGTTCACGGCGGGCACCATCGACTTCTCCCGCGTCCGCTTCGAGGGCCCGGTGGACTTCACGCGGGCGCGGTTCCTCGGCGCCCGGCTGCGGTTCACGGAGACGCTGTTCGCGGGCCCGGTCCTGTTGTCGGAGATGACGATCGCGGCGGGACTCCTCGACTTCAGCTCCGCGCACTTCGCCCGCGACGTGGCGTTCGACGGCACCGCGTTCACCGGCGGCCAGGTCCATTTCACGAAGACGATCTGCGCTTCCCCGGCGGTCGGTGCCGCGCCGCTGCTGGACTTCAACGGCGCCAGCTTCACCGGCACGTCGGTCATCTTCGACCGGCCGCAGATCGACGCCGCGACCCTCGACTTCTCCCGCGTCGCCGACTGGTCCCACCCGCCGGTGTTCAACCTCGCCGACGCGCGCGACGCCGTCCGCCTCCCCGAAACCGAGGACCGGTGACCCGCACGACCCCGCCGCGGCCCCACGACCTCCTCGCGCTCTTCCCGCAGCTCGATGCACAGGCGCGCAACGCGATCCGCCTCCATCCCCGTCACGGCGAGCCGACCGCGGCGGAGAGTTCCGTCGGCGGGCCGCTCCTGTGGCCCTCCGATGAGCCCTGGCCGGTGTGCGGACTGGAGCACGAGGACCTGTTCGACGAGCCCTTCCCTGAATCGGTCCCGGGCCGGCGCGTGCCCGAGGCGCTGATCCCGGTGGCGCAGTTGTACTACCGGGACGTGCCGGGTCTGCCCTGGCCGGACCGGTACGACCTCCTCCAGGTCCTGTGGTGCCCGCGCGACCACCCCGAGGGCGAGGCGCCGTACAACCCGGAGTTCCAGGTGCGTTGGCGCACGGCCGGTTCGGTGGCGTCGCCGCTTGCGGCCGCGCCGGTTCCGTTGACCTGCAACGAGAACTACGTGCTGGAGCGGTGCGTCCTGCACCCGGAGGCGATCACCGAGTACCCGCACCGGGACGCCCAGGCCCCGGGCTGGAAGGTCCTCGGGCACGGCGGCGTCTGGGGCATCGTCGACCCGTTCCCGGTGGCGTGCGATTGCGGCGTGTTGCAGCTGCCGCTGCTCACCGCCGGGTCGGGCGAGTTCGACGGCGGCACCGGGAGCTGGCGGCCCGTCGAGGAAGCGGGCACCGGCTGGGAGTTCGCCGACCCGGTCGGCGTGACCATCGGCCGCGGGTACTCGTTGCAGCTCTACTACTGCCCCGCAAGCGAAGATCACCCGAACCGGGCCGTGATGTTCTGAGCCGCGGCCGGTCTCAGGCCCGCAATTCTTTGAGGATGCGCGGGTGCAGCCCGGGACGGTTCTGACACTGGGACACGGGGGTCTGCGTGATGGTCCGGTCCACGAGCAGGTAGGTGAGGTACAGCGCCAGCGGGACCACGGCCCACATGTAGGGCCGGTCGAGCAGGACGGCGGTCCATGCTGCGAGCGACGCGGTCAGCAGGTAGCCGATCGTCGACCAGACCACGACGTACATTGGCGCGCGGTGCAGGTGCGGTCCCGCTGAGGCGGCTTGGTAGGCGAGGTTGTTCAGCACTGCGAGGACGGCGAGGACCACGAACGGGACCAACGCGACGCCTTCCAGCTCCGGTATCCCTAGGCGGTCGTCGTTGACGACGAGTGCGGTTCCGGTGGCGACCGCGCCGAGCAGGTACACGACCTGAGCGGCGTTGGCGAAGAGCGCATGGATCTGCGCCCGTCGCCGCACCTGCCGCCACCAGGTCGTGTGGGGGCATTCCCAGGAGTCGAAACCGTCGGCGACCACTCTGGGCCCGTAGGTGAACGTGCGCTCCTCGTCGGTGTCGGGCTCGGGCAGGACGCCGCGGCGCGACCGCCGGAGCATCAGCGGCAGGCCCGGGTCGGCGGCGCAGTCGGTTCGTTCGGTGAGCTGGAGTCGGAGTGCGCCGAGGATCTGCATCATCAGCAGTGCCGGGACGAGCGCGAACACGAGCCATTCCCGGCCCGGCAGCATGTTGAGCACGAAGCCGGCCAGGACCAACAGGCCGACGTTGTGCAGGATGAACACGCGGCGGTTCGGCCGGTGGGCGCTGCGGAGGGTGCGGAAGTATTCGACCGGGCCGGCCGCGAGACTGATCGCGGCGAACATGGCGAGCACGCCGAGGAACATGCCGAAACGGGTGCGGAAGTCGACGTCGTCGCCGAAGCCCGCGCGTAGGGCCTGGGATCCTTCGACCATGCAGGCCGGGGCGACGGCAAGCGCGGCCACGGCGATGAGGGCGTACCGGGCGGTGGCGTACTTCGACAGGAACGACCGGTCGGCCCAGCGCAGCCGATGGGGGCAGGCGCGGGGGCGGGCGGCGTGCGATGCGGCGGCCGGTGCCTGGGGTTCGGCGGATTCGACGGTTATGGGCAGGTCGATTCGCGCCGATTCCGGCGTTTGGTTATCCATTTTGGGGCTTTCAGTGACGCAAAGGGCAAGGTCCCGGCCGTGGGGCGGGTGGGGTGAGGGAATTCTAGGGGCCGGTTCGCGGGGGCGTCAAGGGCGGCGGAGGTAGCGGGAGCGGGTGGGGAGGGCGGGGTGGGTGTCGCAGGTGTCGCGGGGGTCGAGGACGGTGCGGAGGTAGGCGAGGAGGGCGGCGACGGCGAGGTTGGGGGCGGCGACGGCGGCCGCCCAGGGGAGGGCCGCGGGGCCGGCGAGGAGGGCGAGCGCGGTGGTGGTGAGGGCGATCCCGGCGGCGGCGAGCCAGAGGATCGGGGCTTCGGGGCGGTGGAGGCGGCGCCAGGTGCCGGGGAGGGCGAACACGCCGATGAGGCCGAACATGGAGCCGAGGATGAACAGGACGCCTTCGATGAGGGCGCGCTCGGCGAACTCGGTGCCGATCGAGACGAGGAACCCGCCGACGAAGAGGGCCGCGATCTGGACGAGTCCGGCGGCGGCGACCGCGAGGAGGCCGAGGGCGTAGAGGGCGCGGCCGCCGGGGGTGAGGTCGCGCAGGCGGGCGCGGTGGGGGCAGCCGTCGGGGCCCGGTCGGGGCTCGGGGTAGGCGGCTTCGGTGCCGGGGCGGGGGACGCCGGGTTCGACGGTGATCTCCCCGACCGTGCCCTCGGCGGTCGTCGCTTCGGCGGCCGCCGCCTCGACCGCCGCCTTCTCGGCTACTGCGCGCTCAAGCGCCGCCGTCTCGACCGCGGCCTGCTCTGCCACCGCCGTCTCACTCGCCGCGATCTCGTCGGCCGCGGTCTCGGGAGTGGCGTCGGCGGGTTCGCCGCGCGGTACGTCGGGTTCGTGTTCCATTGGGGCGCATCCGGTTTCGGAGAGGTGGGGTCCCGGCCCGGGCGGGCCGGGACCTTGCGCATTCTAAGGACACGCCCCGGAGGGGTCGGTCAGCGGTAGGCGGACGACTGGAGCGCGTACAGCTCCGCATAGGCGCCGCCGCGGGCCATGAGCTCGTCGTGGGTGCCGGACTCGGCGACGCGGCCGCCGTCGAGGACGACGATGAGGTCGGCCATCGACACGGTCGAGAACCGGTGGGAGACCAGGACGGTGACGGTGCCGCGGGCGCGCCCGGCGCGGACCTCGTCGGCGAAGCGCTCGAACAGGGCGTGCTCGGTCTGCGGGTCGAGGGCGGCGGTCGGCTCGTCGAAGACGACCAGGAGCGGGTCGCGGCGCATCCGGCCGCGGCCGATGGCGAGTTTCTGCCACTGGCCGCCGGAGAGGTCGGTGCCGTCGTCCCAGCGGGCGCCCAGGCGCGTGTCGAGGCCGGAGGGGAGGTCGTCGATGACGTCGTCGGCTCCGGCGCGGGCCATGGCGGCGCGGACCGCGGCGTCGTCGTAGCCGCTCTTCAAGTCGCCGATGCCGACGGTCTCGCGGGCGGTGAACTCGAAGTGCGTGAAGTCCTGGTAGGTCGCGCCGATGCGCTCGCGCCACTCGTCGGTCTCGAAGTCCGCGAGGTTCGCGCCGTCGACGGTGATCGCGCCCGCGGTCGGCTGGTAGAAACCGGACAGGAGCTTGACGAGCGTGGTCTTTCCGGCGCCGTTCTCGCCGACGAGCGCGACCACTTTGCCCGCGGGGAGGGTGAGCGTGACGTCGTCGAGGGAGGGCCGTTCGGCCTCGGGGTAGGCGAAGGTGACGCCGTCGAGGCGGATGCCGTCGTCGAGGCGGGCCGGGACGGGCAGGGGGACGGCGGGCCCGCTGGACTGGGACGCGTAGGCGCGCAGCCACATCAGGCGGGAGCCGAGCTTCGCGGTGCGGACCAGGAGCGCCGACTGGATTGCGATGCCGCCCGCGGCGTTCGCGACCATGCCGATGAGCGACACGAGCAGGACCACGTCGCCCGCGGTGGCCTGCCCGCGGATCGCCAGGTACAGGACGATGCCGATCGCGGCGGCCATGCCGAGCGCGGACAGGACGCCCTCGCCGGTGGCGATGCGCGCGGCCTTCCACTGGCCCCGGTTGCGTTCGGCCACGACGGCGGCGCCGGTCTCGTGGTGGCGGCGGCCGATCTCGGCGGCGGACCCGAAGACCCGCAGCTCCTTCCCGGACTCGGCGAGCGTGGCGACCTCGAACAGGTGGCGGCGGCGCCGCTCCGGTTCGCTCGTGGCCTCCTGGACCTGCACCTCGACGTCCCCGGAGCGCTTCGCGATCGCCATCGCCCCGAGGGCGATCAGCGGGAACACCAGCAGCAGCGGGTGGACGGCGGCCAGGAGCGCGCCGCCGACGACGATCGTCACGAACGCGCGCACGCACTGCGCGAGCCAGTTGACGGCCCCCGAGAGCAGCCACCGGTCCTCGCGGATGCGCTGCACCTGGTCGAGGTGGTCGGGCCGCTCGTGGTGGTCGAGCCCGGGCGGGGTGCCCATGAGCTCCATGATCTCCCGGTCGGAGGCGCGCGCGGTGTGGTCGAGGACGAGGAACACGAGCTTGACGTAGACGAAGACCACGGCCCAGATGAGCGCCACCCCGAGGCCGAGCCCGGCCCCGGCGAGCCACGCCTCGCGGGTCTGCCCGTGCTGGACGGCGTCGATGATGACCTTGGTGAGGTACACGGTGGCCGGCATGAGCACGGCCTGGGCGACGCCGAGGACGAGCTGCGCGACGGTGGCCTTCGGGTGCGAGCGGAAGCCCACGGCCAGTGCGTACTTCAGGCCGAGGAGGCCCTTGCGGATGCGGGTGGTCATTCGGACTCCAGGGGCGCGGTGCGGGCGAGGCGGTTGGCCTGCAGGGTGAACGCTTCGGCGTAGCGGCCGCCGAGGGCCATGAGCTCGGGGTGGGAGCCGTCCTCGACGACGCGGCCGCCGTCGAGGACGACGATCCGGTCGGCGCGGCGCACGGTCGAGAACCGGTGGGAGATCACGATCGTCGTGAGCCCCGCGGTGATGTCGAGGAACTGCTCGTACAGCTCGGCCTCGGCGCGCACGTCGAGCGCCGCGGCGGGCTCGTCGAGGATGAGGACCTTCGCGCCCGCCTGGACGGCGAACAGTGCGCGGGCCAGCGCGATCCGCTGCCACTGGCCGCCGGAGAGGTCGGTGCCGCCGCCGTACTCGCTCGACAGGACCGTCTCCAGTCCTTTGGGGAGCGATTCGATGAGGGCGCGGATGCCCATGGGCTCGCAGGCTTTCCAGATGAGGTCGGTGTCGGCGGCGAGGTGCGGCGCGCCGAAGGCGATGTTGTCGCGGACGGTGAGCTGGTAGCGGGTGAAGTCCTGGAAGAGCGCGGAGAGGCGGGTGCGCCAGGCGGCGGGGTCGACGTCGGCGAGGTCGGTGCCGTCGGCGGTGATGCGGCCGCCGGTGGGTTCGTAGAGGCCGGCGAGGAGTTTGACGAGGCTGGTCTTGCCGGCGCCGTTGTGGCCGACGATCGCGAGGGACGTGCCGGCTTCGATCTCCAGGTCGAGTCCTTCGATGACCGGGCGGTCGGCGCCGGGGTAGGCGAAGTCGACGTGTTCGAAGCGGATGGCGTGTTCCGGCGCGGCGGCGGGGAGTTCGGCGGTGGGGGCCGTCTCGGCGCCGGTGAGGCGGTCGTCGAGGGCGAGGACCTTGGGGACGGGGAGGGAGCCGAGGCTGAGGAACGCGGCGGTGTCGTCGAACGCGGAGAAGCTGAACATGGTGGTGAGGGCGACGAGGTAGACGGCGAGGGCGGCGAAGGTGACGGCGCCGGTGAGTCCGGCGTCGGCGAGCGCGAGGGCGGTGGCGGTGGTGAGGGCGAGGAGGGTGGCGATGACGCCGACGGCGGTGCGGGGGCTGAGGCGCTGGTGGCGTGCGGAGTACTCCATGCGGTCGGTCCACTGGCGGTCGTAGCGGTCGAGGAGCCAGCCCATGAGGCCCCAGACGCGGATCTCCTTGGCGGGTTCGGCGGTGATGGCGAGGTCGCGGAGGTATTCGGTCTCGCGCATCTCGGTGGAGCGGAGGTAGGCGGTCTTGCCGACACGGGTGTAGTCGGCCTGCATGGCGATGAAGATCGCGGGCCAGGCGAGGAGCCAGGCGAGGCCGATCCAGAGGTTGAAGAAGCAGAGGACGACGGAGGCGCCTGCGGCGGCGAGGAATTCGGGGGCGATGGCGGCGAGGCCGCGGATGGCGCGTTCGGGGCGGATGAAGTCGGCGCCGAGCTGGCGGGCGATGCGCAGGAGGGCGAGGACTTCGTCGTCTTCGAGGTGGCTGATGCCGACGGGGCGGGCGACGGCGGCGAGGAGGCGGTCTTGGAGGAGGAGTTCGAGGTCGCGGCCGAGGTTGGCGGCGACGGCGTTGTGGAGGTGGGAGGCGAGGCGGCCGAGGAGGAGTGCGGCGGCGCCCGCGGCGAGGAGGAGGTAGGCGGTGCGGGCTTCGGGGGAGCCGGTTCCGGCCGCTGCGGCGGCGGGGACGGCGCCTATGAGGAGGCCGGTGGCGATGGTCATGGCGAGGGGGAGGGCGGCGGTGAGGACGGTGGTGGCGGTGAAGAGCGCGGTGCGGGGGCGGCTGATGCGGGGCAGGAGCCGGACAACGGTGAGGATCGCGCGGGCGGCCTCGAAGCGCGGGTTCAGCGGGGGTGCCATATGAATCCATTCATGATGTCATGATGACTGTGCGATGACACCATATCAGAGTCGCGGTGAGGGCGCATCTCCGTCGGCCGTCCCGAGCCCCCACCCGCCCGAGGGGAAAGAGTAGGTGCGATCGTTCCCGCCGGGTCCGACGAAAACGGGCCCCGGCGGCCCACTTGTCACCCGATCGGGTGCGGCCGGGCGCCCGGGTAGGCTTGTCCCTCGTGTCAGCGCCCAATCTCGTCAACCTCGAAACCGTCTCGAAGGCCTACCCCGACCAGGTCGTCCTCGACGCGGTCTCCCTCGGCATCGCCGCGTCCCAGCGCGTGGGCGTCGTCGGCCGCAACGGCGACGGGAAGTCCACGCTGCTGCGGCTCATCGCCCGCGCCGACGAGCCCGACTCGGGCCGCGTCGTGCACACCGGCGGCACCCGCGTGGCCGTGCTCGGCCAGACCGACGGCCTCGACGGCGCCGCCACGGTGCGCGAGTCCCTGTTCGGCGGCCTCGACGCGCACGAGTGGGCCTCGGACCCGAAGGTCCGCGAGATCCTCACCGGCCTCTTCGGCGGCCTGGACGCGCCCGCGCTCCCCGAGGGCCTCGACTCATCGATCGGCGTCCTCTCCGGCGGCGAGCGCCGCCGCACCGACCTCGCGCGGGTCCTCACGTCGGACGCGGACCTGCTCCTGCTCGACGAGCCCACGAACCACCTCGACATCGAGGGGATCGCCTGGCTCGCAAGGTATGTGAACACGATGCGGGCGGCGGTCGTGGTCGTCACGCACGACCGGTGGTTCCTCGACGAGATCTGCGACCGGATCTGGGACGTGCAGCGCGGCAGCGTGTTCGAGTACGACGGCGGCTATTCGGCGTACGTGCTCGCGCGGGCCGAGCGCGAGCGGCAGGCGAACGTCGCCGAGGAGAAGCGCCAGAACCTCATGCGCAAGGAGCTGGCGTGGCTGCGCCGGGGCGCCAAGGCGCGCACGGGGAAGGCGAAGTTCCGCGTCGACGCGGCGAACGAGCTCATCGCGAACGAGCCGCCCGCGCGCGACACCGCCGAGCTCGTGTCGTTCGCGACCGGGCGGCTCGGCAAGACCGTGTTCGAGGCCGAGGGCGTCACCGTCAAGGCCGGGGACCAGACGCTCCTGGAGCACCTCGACTGGATCCTGGGCCCGGGCAAGCGGATCGGGCTGCTCGGCGTCAACGGCGCCGGGAAGACCTCGCTGCTGCGGACCCTCGCGCAGGCCGCCGACTGGGACGGCACCGGCGAGAAGCAGCCCGCGGCCGGGCGAGTCAAGGTGGGCCGCACGGTGAAACTGGCGTGGCTGACCCAGCACATGGAGGACCTCGACGGGTCCTGGCGGGTGCTCGAAGCGATCGAGCTGGTGGCCAAGCGGGTCCAGTTCGGGAAGAAGGAGATGAGCGCCGGGCAGCTCGCCGAGCGGCTCGGGTTCGTCGGCGGGCGCCAGCGCACGCTCGTGCGCGACCTGTCGGGCGGGCAGCGGCGGCGGCTCCAGCTGGCGCGGCTGCTCATGGCCGAGCCGAACGTGCTGTTCCTCGACGAGCCGACGAACGACCTCGACATCGAGACGCTGACGCAGCTGGAGGACCTGCTCGACGACTGGGCGGGGACGATGGTCGTGGTGAGCCACGACCGGTACTTCACCGAGCGGGTCGCCGACGAGACGTGGGCCCTGCTGGGCGACAGGCGCCTTCGGATGCTGCCGCGGGGCGTGGAGGAGTACCTGGAGCGGCGCGGCGAGGCGCCCAAGGGCGCGGTCAAGAGCGCGGGCGGGCAGACCCAGGCGGCGCCCGCCGCCGCGGCGCCGGCGGCGAAGACGTCGGGGGCGCAGGACCGGGCCGTCCAGAAGGAGCTGTCCAAACTGGAGCGGCGGCTGGAGAAGGCGGAGTCGGGGATCGCGGACGTGCACGCGGAGATGGCCGAGTTCGCGACCGACCCGGGCAAGCTGTCTGAGCTGCAAGGGAAGCTGACGGCCCTGGAGGCGGAGCGGGACGCGATCGAGGAGCGGTGGATGGAGCTCGCGGATTGACATCCTCGTCACCTCTTTCGAGGCGACAATTTCCGGCTAACGGCTCGTGGGTACGAGTCGGGTACGGGTGGGTTCCTCATTCTGTCCCGCATCGCGGGGGTTGCGGGCGGTGCCAGGTGTCCCTGGTCTTACCTGCCCTCCAGAGGCGTTTACGGTCTCCGCCTGCCCGGCGGCGACCAAACGCTGACCTTCACGAAGGATATTGGCAGCAGCATTGCGGTCCCGGTCATGGACCGCACCGCACCCGCACTCCCACTCGCGAACCTTGAGTCCCTCCATGCCTTTCGGACCCGCGAGCACACCGCACACCGAGCACAATTGCGTGGATTGGAAGAACCGGTCGACCTTCGCAAACGTCCGCCCGGCTCGGGCCGCCTTCGACCCCAGCCGGGTAGTGAACAGTCCGAGCGCGGCGTCATGGATCGACTTCGCTCCCGGGCCGCGCGCCAGACCGCGCACCGACAGGTCTTCGACATAGACGCCTTGGTTCTCGGCGACTACCTCCGCGACCTGCTTGTTGATCCAATCATCCCGTTGATGTCTGATCTTCTCGTGCACCCGCGCGACCGCGAGACGGGCTTTGGCTCTGTTCGCTGAGCCCTTCACCTTACGAGAGAGCACCCGCTGCGCCTTCTTCAGCTTCCGTTCAAGCTTGCGAAAGAATTTGGGGTTCTCAATCACTCTCCCGTTCGAGAGCACCGCGAAGTCCTTGAGCCCCAGGTCGATCCCGACTTCAGTCTCGACCGGAGGCAAGGCTTCGTCATGGTTGAGGCTCACTACGAAGCTCGCATAATACTTGCCCGTGGCCGTCTTCAGGATCGTGACCGAAGTCGGCTCGACAGGCAGCTGCCGCGACCATGCCACCTCAACATCGCCGATCTTCGGCAGCCTGAGCCTGCCGTTCTCAAGGACACGGAATCGAGCGTTGCGCGTCAAGCGAATCGCTTGCGCCCCCATGCGTTTCTTGAACCTGGGCGGCCCCATCCGCGCTCCGGCCCGCCTCCCTTTGAGCGAGTCGAAAAAGTTCCGCCAGGCCCGGTCGCAGTCCGAAAGGGCCTGCTGCAACACCACCGCTGACACTTCCGCAAGCCAAGCCCGTTCGGGAGTGCGCTTCGCCTCGGTGATGAGCGCCTTCGACAATGCCGCTGTGGTCGGGTACGGATCTCCCGCCGCGAACGCGGCCTTCCTGGCCGCAACCGCGTCATTGAAAACGACCCGGGCACACCCGAAGCTCCTCGACAGCGCCGCCCGTTGCGGGCCTGTCGGGTAGAGGCGGAACCGGTACCTGAGAAGCACAACCGGACACTACCGCTCAGGTACGACATGCCCGTTGACGTGGGACCGTCGAGCAGGCGACCTACTACACTCACCACACACTGAGCGGCGGCGAACCTTCCGGATTCACTCCTTGTCCTGTGCGGACGAACCAAACATCCTACCAGCTTCAGGACCGCTCATACCGGTTGGTAACCGACTCTTCATTCAGTGATTTATGGGGGTCTTCCAGGGTCTTCACTTTATGTTGTGACTTCCCTAACCTCGGTGTGAAAGCCCAAAAAGGCCGGTTCCACCGAACTGCGCCTTCCGCGCGGATGCATCCCATTGTTTCGCTTCGCGCGGTGAACAACTGAACCGAGAGGGAGTACCCCCCTATGACCGTCTCGCACCGTTCCGTCCGCCGAATATCCGCCGCCGCCATCGCAGGCGCGGCGGCCGTCGGCTCGCTCACCTTCGGCGGCCTCGCCGCCAACGCCGCACCGCTCGGCGAGATCCTGAACGCCGCCTCCCCCGACGTCATCGACGGCGAGTACCTCGTCGTCCTCGACGACGACGCCTCGTTCTCCGCGCAGAACAAGAGCATCGAGGGCGGCGGCGCCGACGTCGTCGCCGCGTACGGCGAGGTCGGCGCCTTCCTCGTGGAGTCCACCGAGGAGCAGGCCCGGGAGATCGCCGCGCAGGACGGCGTCGCGTTCGTCGAGCAGAACGCGGTCGTCTCCATCGCCGACGTGCAGCCGAACGCGACGTGGGGCATCGACCGGATCGACCAGCTCGACCTGCCGCTCGACGGGAGCTACGAGTACCTCGGCGACGGGACGGGCGTCCACGCGTACATCGTGGACACCGGCATCAACGCCTCGCACAGCGAGTTCACCGGGCGCGTCGGCGCCGGGTACGACTTCATCCAGAACGACTCGACCCCGCAGGACGGCAACGGCCACGGCACGCACGTCGCCGGGACCGTCGGCGGCACCACGTACGGCGTCGCGAAGAACGTGACCCTCCACGCGGTCCGCGTCCTCGACAACTCCGGGTCGGGCACCACCGCCGGCGTCGTCAACGGCATCAACTGGGTGGCGGCCAACGCGGTCGAGCCCGCCGTGGCGAACATGAGCCTGGGCGGCGGCTACTCCGCGTCGCTCAACAACGCCGTCGAGGCCGCCGTGGACGCCGGGGTGACCTTCGCGGTCGCCGCCGGGAACGAGGACCAGGACGCGTGCAACGTGTCCCCGGCCTCCGCGCCGTCGGCGATCACCGTCGCCGCCTCCGACGACACCGACACCCGCGCCTACTTCTCCAACTTCGGGTCCTGTGTGGACGTGTTCGCGCCGGGCGTGGACATCACCTCCGCGTGGTACTCCTCCAACTCCGCCACCAACACCATCTCCGGCACCTCCATGGCCTCCCCGCACGTCGCGGGCGCCGCCGCGGTCTACCTGGGCCTCAACCCGAGTGCGACCACCGACGACGTGGCCGCGTGGATCACCGGCAACGCCGGGACCGGCCGCGTCTCCGACGTCCAGGGCAGCCCGAACCTGCTGCTGTACACCGGCGACGAGGACGGCGGCGGCGACCCCGAGCCGAGCGACTGCGCCGCCACGAACTCCACCGCGACCGCCATCGCCGACCGCGCCACCGTCAACTCGACCCTGACGCTCGCCTGCGACGGCACCGCCCGCTCCAACTCGACCGTGGCCGTGAACATCACGCACACCTACCGCGGCGACCTCGCCATCAGCCTGATCGCCCCCGACGGCACCAGCTACGCGCTGAAGTCGTCCTCCGCGAGCGACTCGGCCGACAACGTGATCGCCACGTACACCGTGAACCTCGCCAACGAGACCGCCGCCGGGACCTGGACGCTGCGCATCGTCGACGCCTACTCCGGGGACTCCGGGCGCCTCAACTCCTGGACCCTCGAACTCTGATCCGCCCCCCTCACAACTGAATAGCGGGTGACCGGGGCGGACCCTCCCCGTCGGCCGCAGCCGCCGCGCACCGCGACCTGGAGCCGTCGCAGCGGCGGACGCGCGACCGGGGCCGCCCGGCACCCGTACGATGCACGAGGCCCGGTGCCCATCCGTCCACCGCGGACGGACGGGCGCCGTCCCGATCCCCTGCAATACCCCGCAGTACCCGCGGTACCCCGAAAACCCCCGTCCCGGCGCTGGACTCGCCGGGACCACCCGAAGGGACCAATGTCCATGTCACCCACCAGAACCAGGCTGAGCGCCGCCGCGGCGCTCGCCGCCGCAGCAGTCACCGCGCTCGCGTTCACCGCGACCGCCGCCGAGGCCGCGCCCGAGTACGGCGCCATCCTCGGCGAGGACGCCGCCGGGGCCATCGCCGGCGAGTACATCGTCGTCCTCGAAGACGACGCGTCGTTCTCGACGCAGGTCAAGAGCGTCGAAGGCGGCGGCGCCGACGTCGTCGAGACCTACCGGGGCGTCGACGCGTTCCTCGTGGAGTCGACCGAGCTCGAAGCCCGGGAGATCGCCGCGCAGGACGGCGTCGCGTTCGTCGAGCAGAACGCCGCGTTCACCACCCAGGCCACGCAGACCGGCGCGACCTGGGGCATCGACCGCATCGACCA
This sequence comes from Glycomyces artemisiae, assembly GCF_003002955.1. GTDB lineage: Bacteria > Actinomycetota > Actinomycetes > Mycobacteriales > Micromonosporaceae > Glycomyces > Glycomyces artemisiae. The sequence continues at coordinate 713,532 of NZ_PVTJ01000002.1, read as the reverse complement.
GCGCAACCGGCCCCTGTCGGGCACGTACACCTACAACTACACCGGCGCGGGCGTCCACGCCTACATCGTCGACACCGGCATCAACGCGTCCCACTCGCAGTTCAGCGGGCGCGTCGGCGCGGGCTACGACTTCATCCAGAACGACTCGACCCCGCAGGACGGCAACGGCCACGGCACCCACGTGGCGGGCACCATCGGCGGGACCACCTACGGCGTCGCCAAGAACGTGACCCTCCACGCCGTGCGCGTCCTCGACAACTCCGGGTCCGGCACCACCGCCGGGGTCATCAACGGCATCAACTGGGTGCGCACCAACGCCATCAAGCCCGCCGTCGCCAACATGAGCCTCGGCGGCGGCTACTCCGCGTCCCTGAACAACGCGGTCACCCAGGCGGTCTCCTCCGGCGTCACCTTCGTGGTCGCCGCCGGCAACGAGTCCACCAACGCGTGCAACCGCTCCCCCGCCTCCACGCCCACGGCCATCACCGTCGGCGCCACCACCTCCACCGACGCCCGCGCCTCCTACTCGAACTACGGGAGCTGCGTGGACCTCTTCGCGCCGGGCTCGTCGATCACCTCGGCGTGGTACTCGTCCAACTCCGCGACCAACACCATCTCGGGCACCTCGATGGCCTCCCCGCACGTCGCGGGCGTCGCCGCCCTGTACCTCCAGGCGAACCCGAGCGCGTCCCCGTCCGCGGTGTCCAGCTGGATCACCTCCAACGCCACCACCGGCGTCGTGACCAGCCCCGGCACCGGCAGCCCCAACCGGCTGCTCTACACCTACCTGTAAACCGGTGAGCGGCCCCGCGACAGGCCGCTGACCAGGCGGGCTGAGGCCCTGCGTACCAGCGGTACGCAGCGCTTCAGCCCGTTCGTCTGTTTCGGACAGTTGGCGGTGGTTGCCCATTCACTGATCTATTCATCCGGTACGGACCCTTTACACGATTTGTTCTCTCGTTTAGGCTCACTGCCAGGGTCTGACGGCCCGTCGCACGGCCGCAGCGCCCGGACGGGTGACGCGGACCGGGCCGAGGGGGCCCGGTCCGCGCTTCGGCCGGCAGCACGACGCCGCCGGACCCCGGGGTCCTCCCCCGCTCCCCCCAGAGCACCGGGCCCCACCCGAAAACCCTCCCCCCCGAGGCGGGCGCGGCCCAAGCACCGCGCCCCGCCGGGGACAACCGAAGGAGTTCCTCTTGTCTACGGCAGGAACCAGAAAGCCCCAGCGCCGACACGTGCGCACCGCCGCGGCCATCGCCGCCGCGGCGGTCGCCGCAGGCGGGTCCGCCATCGCCGCCACCTCGTTCGCGAACGCCGAGGAGCCCGCGCAGGCCCACATCATCGGCGCCGACTCCCCCGACGCCATCGACGGCTCCTACATCGTCGTCCTCGAAGACCAGGCCCCCGGCCTGACCGCCCTCGCCGACGACCTCGGCGTGGACGTGGACATCGAGCACACGCTCGGCACCGTCAACGGCTACGTCGCCGAACTGACCGAGTCCGAGGCCCTCGAACTCGCCGCCGACGACTCCGTCGCCTACGTCGAGCAGGACCAGCTCGCCCACGTCTCCGAGGTCCAGGCCGACCCGCCGTCGTGGGGCCTCGACCGCGTCGACCAGGACGCGCTCCCGCTCGACGCCTCCTACGAGTACACGCAGACCGGCTCCGGCGTCGAGGCGTTCGTGCTCGACACCGGCCTGAACGCGACCCACACCGAGTTCGAAGGGCGCGTCGGCGAAGGCTACGACTTCATCGACGACGACACCGACCCCGCCGACGGCCACGGCCACGGCACCCACGTCGCCGGGACCATCGGCGGCACCACCTACGGCCTCGCCAAGGACGTCACCATCCGCGCCGTCCGCGTCCTCGACGACAACGGCTCGGGCTCCTACTCCGCCATCATCTCCGGCATCGACTGGGTCGCCCAGAACGCCACCGGCCCGGCCGTCGCCAACATGAGCCTCGGCGGGGGCTTCAGCCAGGCCCTCAACGACGCCATCGCCGCCGCCGTCGACTCCGGCGTCACCTTCGCGATCGCCGCGGGCAACGAGGGCCAGGACGCGTGCAACGTGTCCCCCGGCTCCGAGCCCTCCGCGATCACCGTGGGCGCCACCGACGAGGACGACGCCGCCGCCTCCTTCTCCAACTTCGGCGAGTGCGTCGACATCCTCGCCCCCGGCGTGGGCATCACCTCGTCGTGGATCGACGGCGACGACGCCGAGAACACCATCTCCGGCACCTCCATGGCCACCCCGCACGTCGCGGGCGTCGCCGCCCTGTTCCTGGAATCCAACCCGGACGCCACCCCCGACGAGGTCGCGGCCGCCCTCACCGAAGGCGCCGTCCCCGACGCCGTCGACGGCGTCAACGGCAGCCCGAACCTGCTGCTGAACACCGGTTTCCTCCAGTAGCACCGCCGCCAGCAGCCGTCGCCGGCAGCACTGCCTCGGCCGACAACCTCCTGTTGGGATGAGATGGCCGGGGCCCGCGCCTCACGGCGCGGGCCCCGCCGTCGTATTGGTGCGGGCGCATCGGCTGGGTGCCGGTGCGCCCGCGATTCGTACCTCGCGAGGTGGTGTTCCGGTAGGAGCCGCGCGGGAGTGCACTCCCGCGCGGTCTTCGGGGGCGGCCCCCGGGGATTCCCACATTCACCGCCAGTCCTACCGGAACCAGCTCCACCTGCCTCCTCTCCACCACCACCGGAGACAGGTGTTTTTTCTCTACTAACTCTCACAGGTCGGGTCGAGTTTGCACAGAACTCATTTCCAGCCTGTGGATAACTCTGTGGAAGTGCTGTTCAGAAGGCGTGTCGTGGATCTGCGCCGACGACGATGCGGGTCAGCAGGCTCCGGGGAAGGACTCCCAGTAGGTCAGCGTGACCGTGGTGTCGTAGTGGGTCGGGGTGCCGCCTGAGGGGTTCTGGTAGACGACCGAGCACTCGGTCTGGCCGGTGCCGGGATCGTCGGTGACGGTGTCGTAGGCGACCGATTCCCAACCGGCGGAGACGAGTTCATCGCGGGCGTCGGTGTACCAGATGCCTGTGACATCGGGAATGGATGCGGCCCCCGGTTCGACCTGGCCTCCCTCATCTTCGCCTCCGTCTTCGGGTTCGGTCGGATCCGGGTTGTCGTCGTCATCGGTGCCGCCGGGGTTTCCCTCGGTGTCGTCCGCCGCCGTTGCTGTTTCCTCTGCGGCGGATTCCGTCGCGGAGGTCGACGGTGCTGCGGACGGTGAGCCTGTGCCGGTCGCGGCCTGAGTCTCGTTGTCGGTTGCGGCGCTGCGCGTCTCGATCACGCCGGTCGCGCCGTCGCCGTTGTCGTCGGCCCGGCTCCATGGGGACAGGGCCACCACGACCGCGGCGGCGCAGACCGCCATCGCAGCCGAGGAGGCGATGAGCAGGCGGCGGCCGCGGCGCCGCAGGATCGGGGTCGCAGCAGTGACCGGTTCGAAGGGCCGGGCGCCCGCGGGCGGCGTCCACGGCCGGGCCGCGCCCGGGATCGCGAGGACCGGTGAGACCGCCTGGGGCGTCAGCGGATCGGCGACCGCGTCGCGGCAGACGCGCGCGAAGTCCTCGGCCGTGGGCCAGCGCCGGCCCGGATCCTTCGCGAGGGCCTGGAGGATCGCGGCGGCCGGGGCGGGCGGGATGTCGGGGGCGAGCGGCGGGGGCGGGTGGTGGAGGTGGCCGTTGAGGATGGTGCCGGCGGTGTCGCCGGTGAACGGCGGTGTGCCGGAGAGGCATTCGTAGGCGACGGCGCCGAGGGAGTAGACGTCGGTGGCGCCGGTGAGCGGGCGGCCTTCGAGTTGTTCGGGCGAGGCGTAGTAGAGGGTGCCCATGAGCATCCCGGATTCGGTGATGGTGCCGCGGCCGGGTGAGAGGGCGATGCCGAAGTCGACGAGGACGGCTTGGCCGCGGGCGTCGATGATGATGTTGGCGGGCTTGATGTCGCGGTGGACGATGCCGTGCTCGTGGGCGTGGTGGAGGGCGGCGGCGACTTCGGCGGTGAGGCGCATGGTGTCGGGGTGCGGGAGGGGGCCGTCGAGGAGGCGGGCGGTGAGGGTGCGGCCTTCGATGAGTTCCATGACGAGGTAGGCGAGGGTGCCGCCGTCGCCGTCGTCGGTCTCGCCGTAGTCGTGGAGGGCGGCGATGCCGGGGTGGCGGAGGGAGGCGACGGCCTGGGCCTCGTGCTGGAAGCGGGCGCGTGCGGTGTCGTCGTGTTCCAGATCGGACTTGAGGATTTTGACGGCGACGGCGCGTTCGAGCCTGGTGTCGCGGGCGTTCCAGACCGCGCCCATGCCGCCGGAGGCGATCGGGGCGTCGAGGCGGTAGCGGTCGGCGATCATCGATCCGGTGTGCACGGCGATCCTCGCAAGCGGTGGTGCGGTAGTGGGTCCGGTGATCGTGGCACCGGCCGCCACGTATCGCTCACGCGAACGTCATGACGGGTCTGCCTGACCGCGGTTCCGGGGGTCTGCATGACTGCGGAAGGGGCCGTGGCGGATCGAGAATCGGGGCATCGACTTCCGTTCGGAGGAAACCATGAATGCACCCGTCTCTCCCGTCTCAGCCGCCGCGTGCTGCTCGGCTCCGCGGCCGTCGCCGCCGCGGTCGGGCTCCCGACTCACGCCGTTGCGGCGTTGCGGCGCAACATGATCGAAGCGGAGGTGGACCGGCTCGAAGGCGATCTGATCGCGTTCCGCCGGGACCTGCACGCGAACCCGGAGGGTCCCGGCGAGGAGTCGCGCACCGCGGCCAGAGTCGCCGAGCGGCTGACGGCCGCAGGGCTGTCGGTCACGACCGGCGTTGGCGGGCACGGCGTCGTCGCGGTCGTGCGCGGGCGCCATCGCGGCCGCACGGTCGCCTACCGCGCCGACATGGACGCGGTCCCGGCCGGGGACCAGATCGGCGGCGGGACGGCGCCGCTGCACCTGTGCGGGCACGACATCCACACGACGGTGGGTGTCGGTGCGGCGCTGGTGCTCTCGCGGCTGCGGCACCGGCTGCACGGCACGGTCGTGTTCGTGTTCCAGCCCGCGGAGGAGACGCTCACCGGGGCCCGCGCGATGCTCGATGCGGGGGTGTTCGGGATCGCCCGGCCGGAGGAGATCCATGCGCTGCACTGCGGTCTGCTCCCGGTCGGCATGTTCGGCATCAATCCCGGCTCGGGCCTGCCGGGGCAGGACCGGGGGACGGTCGTCCTCGACGGGGAGGGTGCGGCCGAGCGCGCCGAGCGGCTGTCGGCCGATATCGCCGCGCTCGCGACGGTGTCGGTGCCGAAGGACGCGGCGGACCTGGAGCGGCTGGTCGAGGATCTCCAAGTCGAGGACGGTCCGCTCGCCGAGTTCGTGTACACGCGGGCCTCGGCCGAGGAGGGCACGGTGTCGTTCGCGTCGCGCTGCTGGCCGGAGGACCGCTACACGGAGGTGCGCGCCGACATCGACGCGCTCGCCCGGTCGTACGGCGGGTCCGCGGTGTTCCCGCAGGACCCGTTCCCGGCCATGGTCTGCCCGGCCCCGGAGGCGTACGGGCTCAAGCGGTTCCTGGACCGGAGCGGGTTCGGCACCGGGGTCGTCCATGCCCCGATCCCGTTCAGCGGCGAGGACTTCGCGCTGTTCCTCGACGAGCTTCCCGGGACGTACACGTATCTCGGGGTCCGGTCGCCGGGCGCGGACGTCACGACGTCGTACCCGCACTTCCCGACGTTCGATCCCGACGAGGCCGCGATCGGGCACGGCGTGCGGGCGATGTCGGCGTGGCTTTCCGAGCGCACTGCTTGCTGAGGCACCGCCTGTTGAGTCGACTCCCGCTGCATCATCGACTGCCGCATGCGCGGAACGGGCGGCGGCTCCGATGTGGAGCCGCCGCCCGTCGTCCGTCCATGGCCGTCAGGCGATGATGTTCATGCCGCCCCAGCCGGAGCCGACCTTGACCAGCGCCGAGTAAGTGCCGGCGCCGTTGCCCTTGTAGAGGTAGAGGCTGCCGTTGGTGTGGCGGGCGACCCAGTCGGGGTGGCCGTCGCCGTTGAAGTCGCCGGTTGCGGCGACGGCGTTCATGACGTCCCAGCCGCAGCCGATCTTGACGCCGTTCTTCAGGCCGCCGGCGGGTTTCCCGGCGTAGAAGTACATGCAGTTGTCGGAGTTCTTCTTGGCGATGACGTCGGCGGTGCCGTCGTGGTTGAGGTCGCCGACCGCGGTGATGAGCGACATCGAGTTCCAGCCGGTGCCGATGAGGACGCGGGCGGCGTGGGAGCCGGTGCCGGTGCCCGGGTAGAGCCAGAGGTTCCCGTTGGACGCTTCGCGGGCGATGATGTCGGTCTTGCCGTCGTCGTTGTAGTCGTAGCCGGAGACGATGGCGCTCATGGAGTTCCAGCCGCCGCCGACCTTGATGCGCTGGTCGACGTAGGAGCCGGTGCCGTTGCCGGGGTACACGTAGAGCGTGCCGCCGGAGGTGCGGGCGAGCAGGTCGGGGCGGTTGTCGCCGTCGAGGTCGCCGGCGGTCTCCAGGAGGTTCATGCCGCTGAAGGCCGTGCCCCAGGTGTACAGGCCGCTGTAGAAGCTGCCGGTGCCGGTGCCGTAGTAGATGAGGAGGTGGCCGTCGGCGCTGCGGCGGGCGAGGATGTCGGAGGCGCCGTCCTCGTCGTAGTCGTGGGCCCGGTCGAGGGTGACCATCGGGAGGCTGGCGCCGGCCCAGCCGGAGGACTGGACGGTCCGGTAGGAGTTCACCCAGCCGGTCAGCCCGAAGCTCTGCCGGTAGAGGCCGCTGGTGCGGGTGTCGAGCGAGAGCAGGTCGAGGAGGCCGTCGCGGTCGAGGTCGCCCGCGCCGACGAGCTGGCGGAGGCGGCGGCCCTCGGGTTCGCCGAGGGTCGGGGAGAGCTCCACGGGCTCGGTCGCGGTGCTGGCGAACACCCAGTACTGCTGGGTCTGGCTGAGCCGGAACATGACGTCCTCGACGCCGTCCTTGTCGACGTCGCCGATCGAGATCATCGCGTCGATGTAGTTGTACCCGGTGGCGAGGAGGACCCCGTTGGCGAAGGTGCCGTCGCCGTTGCCGGAGTAGTAGTACAGGCCGCCGTCGGACTTGCGGACCGCCATGATGTCGGTCATGCCGTCGCCGTCGACGTCGAGGGTCGTGAAGACCCCCATGGTGTTCCAGCTCGAACCGGAGCGGATGCGCGGCTTGAGGCCGCCCGCGCCGTCGCCGGGGTAGGTGTACAGGGTGCCGGTCGCGTTGTCCCGCACCAGGAGGTCGGCGTGGCCGTCGCTGTTGACCTCGCCGGCCATGACGACGTCGAACCCGGCCCAGCCGGAGGAGGCCATCGTGGTGGCCGCGTCGAGGGTGCCGTCGCCGTTGCCGGTGTTCAGGCGCAGGGCGCCGTCGGACCGGCGCACGGACACCAGGTCTTCGAGGCCGTCGTTGTTGAAGTCGTTGCGGGCCAGGGGGATGCCGGGGCGGCCGTTGAGGACGACCCAGACGTCGTTCCACGGCGTCGAGTCCAGGTTCTCGCTGTACTCGGTGGTGTAGGTCGGGGCGACCTCGAACCGGCCGGGCTCGGTGGCGCCCTCGGTGATCCTGGTGTGCATCTGGAGGCCCGCGTACTTGGTGCCCGCGAGGACGGACTCGAAGTAGCAGACGAAGTCGAACCGGTCGAGCGCCGTGGTCTCGGTCCGCTCGTACTCCGCGGCGAGCTCGGACTCGTCGAGGCAGGTCCAGCGGGAGCTGTCGTCCGAGTTGACCTCGACGAGCTCCACGCCGTCGGGCATGCGCCCGCGGAAGACGTAGGAGCCGGGGCCCTCGTCGGACATGTCGAAGGCGGTGGCCGGGCCCGCGTTGTTGACGCTGAGGACCTGCGAGGGCTGGTCGCCGATGCTTCCCGACCACGATTCGAGGCCGCTGACGTAGAGGTCGAACTGCTGCTCGGTGGTCACCACCGTGACCGCGCCGGAGGGCGCGGCCGCTGCGGTGTCGGCCGGTGCGCTCCATGCCTGGTCGGCGGCGGGGGTCAGGCTGAGGCGGTTCGCGGATTCGGGGTCGTCGGTGATCGACCCGTATTCGGCGGCGAGGGTGGCCGCGTCGACCGTGGTGACGGTGTACGCGCAGCCGCAGATGTCGATCGGGCCGGGGGCCTTCGCGTCGATCGCGTAGCCGATCGGGCCGGTCAGGGTGAACGGGGCGCCGGTCTGGCCGGTGAATCCGGTGATGACGCAGGCGATGCCGCCGCCTGCGGTGTCGCCGCAGTTGTCGTAGGTCTCGGCGGCCTGCGCGGCGGGGCTGCCGAGGCGGTCGGCGACCGAGTCGGAGAACTCGACGACGACGGCCGCGGTGTCCGCGGCGAGGTCCTGCTGCTGGAAGAACACGGGGGTGACGTTCACGGTGGTGCCGGGTGCGGCCTCAGTGATCGTGACGTCGCCGTGGAGGAACGGCTCGTAGGCGGGTTCCTCGTCCTGGGCGGCGGCCGGGGCCGCGAAAGCGGCGGCGGCCAGCAGGCCTGCCGCGGCGCCCGCGATCAGGCGCGCGCCGACGCGCCCGGGGGAATCGGGGTTCATTGAGCTCCTTGTTCAGTTTGCATGGGGGTTCTCGTGGGGTGTCGTAAGTCCGACCTGGACTACACGCCTTGTTGGCGAAACCGGTTGCACCCCGAATGCGCTGAGGGCGGCCCCGCGATCAGCGGGGCCGCCCTCGGCGGCCGGGTCAGGCGATGTCGAACCCGCTCCAGCCGGTGCCGACCACGGTCGAGGCCGTGTAGGTGCCGGCGCCGTTGCCCTTGTAGAGGTACAGGTTGCCGTTGGTGTGGCGGCCGATCCAGTCCGCGTGGCCGTCGGCGTTGAAGTCGCCGACGGAGACGATGGTGTTCATGACGTTCCAGCCGCAGCCGATCTGGACGCCGTTGTTCAGGCCCCCGGCGAGTTTGCCGCCGTAGAAGTACAGGCAGGTGTCGGAGTTCCGGCGCGCCAGGAGGTCGGCGGCGCCGTCGTGGTCGAGGTCGCCGACCGCGGTGATGAGCGACATCGCGTTCCAGCCGGTGCCGATGCGCGTACGGGGGCCGACGGCGCCCTCGGCGGTGCCCGGGTACAGCCACAGGTAGCCGGTCGCGGCCTCGCGGGCGATGATGTCGTTCAGGCCGTCGCCGCTGTGGTCGGCGCCGGAGACGATGGCGCTCATGGTGTTCCAGCCGGTGCCGATCCGGTTGGTGAGCATGACCTGCGCACCGGAGGTGCCCCAGCCGGGGGCGACGTACAGTTCGCCGCCGGTGGTCCGCGCGAGGTGGTCGGGGAGGTGGTTGCCGTCGAGGTCGCCGGAGGTCTCGATGGAGTCGACGTCGGCGTCGAAGGAGCCCATGGAGACCCGCGACCCGATCGAGCCGGAGGCGGTGCCCGGGTAGTGGAAGACCTCTCCGGCGGCGTTGCGGGCGTACAGGTCCGAGGTGCCGTCCATGTCGAAGTCGTGGTCGCGGTCGGTGTTCGACTCGGCGAGGCGGAGGCGGTTCCAGCCGGTGCCGATGACGGTGTGGTCGTGGATGTAGGAGACGAGGTTCGAGCTCACCGACATGCGGTAGAGCGCGCCGGTCCGCTCGTCGACGCTGACGAGTTCGGTGTCGTCGTCGCCGTCGGTGTTCCCGAGGAACGCGACCTGGTCCATGTAGGGGTGGTCGACGCTGCCCTCGCCCAGCGTGGTGAGCTCCCAGGCGCCGTCGCCGCCGCTGAGGTGGTAGCGGTAGATCTGGAAGCCGACCTCCTCGTCGTCGACGCGGACCATGAAGTCGTCCTCGCCGTCGAAGTCGAGGTCGCCGGTGCCGACGATGAGGTCGGCGCGGTTGTAGTCGCCCGCGTAGGCGACGGCGCCGTCGAAGGTGCCGTTCCCGTTGCCCGCGTACACGAACAGGCGGCTGTCGTGCTTGCGGGTGGCGAGGATGTCGGTGAGCCCGTCGCCGTCGTAGTCGATGTTCGAGGCGAACACCTCGACGGGGCCCCACCCGGTCCCGGACTGGACGCGGGCGCCGAGGCCGCCCGCGCCGTCGCCGGGGTAGGTGGAGAGGACGCCGGTCCGGCCGTCGCGGGCGAGGAGGTCCGCGTTGCCGTCGGAAGTGAGGTCCCCGGCCATGACGACGTCCATGCCGGCCCAGCCGGAGGCGGCGAGGACGGTCGGGGCGGTGTCGAAGGTCCCCTCGGCGCTGCCCGGGTAGAGCAGGAGCGCGCCGTCGGCGTTGCGGACGGCGACGAGGTCGGCATGGCCGTCGCCGGTGAAGTCGTTGCGGGGCGCGTTCTCCTGGGCCGCGGCGGGGGCGGCGAACGCCCCGGCGGACATGAGGCCGGTCGCGGCGAACGCCGCCAGCCGGAGGGCGGTGCTGCGGGTTTCCATGTGGCTCCTGTCAATTGGGGATAGAGGAGTCGGGGTTCCGATATGGAATATACGGGATTTCGCGGCGAACGCTTGCCCCCGAAAATCGAAGGGCGGCCCCGCATCGCGGGGCCGCCCTTCCTGTGGATCGGGTTATGCGGTGACGCGGTCGAGGATGATCGGGCCGCGGTCGGCCGGGCGGGCGCCGACGGCCCAGTGGCCCGCGAGGGCCTCCTTGGCGGCGGGGAAGCGGTCCGGGGTGTCGGTGTGGAGGCGCAGGACCGGCTCTCCGGCCTTGACGGGTTCGCCCACGGTCTTGAGGATCTCGATCCCTGCGCCGAACTGGACGGGCTGGCCCTGGCGCTCGCGGCCCGCGCCGAGGCGCCAGGCGGCGACGCCGACGGCGTAGGCGTCCATTGCCGAGACGAAGCCGTCGGCGTCGGCGGTGAGCTCCTCGGTCTCGCGGGCGATCGGGAGCGGCGCGTCGACCTCGCCGCCCTGCGCGGTGATCATCTTGCGCCAGACGTCCATCGCGCGTCCGTCCTTGAGCGCGGCGGCCGGGTCGGCATCGGGTCGGCCTGCGGCGGCGAGCATCTCCTTGGCGAGGGCCACGGTGAGCTCGACGACGTCGGCGGGGCCGCCGCCCGCGAGGACCTCGACGGACTCGCGAACTTCGAGGGCGTTGCCCGCGGTGCGGCCCAACGGGATCGACATGTCGGTGAGGAGGGCGCGGGTGTCGACGCCGTGGTCGGTGCCGAGGCGGACCATCGTCTCGGCGAGCTCCTTGGCGCGTCCGAAGTCCTTCATGAACGCGCCCGAGCCGACCTTGACGTCGAGGACGATCGCGTCAGCGCCTTCGGCGATCTTCTTGCACATGATGGAGGACGCGATCAGCGGGATCGATTCCACAGTGGAGGTGATGTCACGGAGGGCGTAGAGCTTCTTGTCGGCGGGCGCGAGGTCGCCGGTGGCGGCGCAGATGACCGCGCCGATCTCCTTGAGCTGCTCGACCACCTGGGCCTCGGTCATGTCGACCTGGAAGCCGGGGATGGACTCCAGCTTGTCGAGCGTGCCGCCGGTGTGGCCGAGGCCGCGGCCCGACAGCTGCGGGACGGCCACGTCGAAGACCGCGACGAGCGGCGCGAGCGGGAGGGTGATCTTGTCGCCGACGCCGCCCGTGGAGTGCTTGTCGACGCACTTCTTCCCCACAGCCGCAAGGTCGAGCGTGATCCCGGAGCGGATCATCGCGGCGGTCCAGTCGGCGATCTCGCGGGGCTGCGCTCCATTGAGGAAGATCGCCATCGCGAGCGCCGACATCTGCTCGTCGGCGACGTCGCCCTTCGTGTAGGCGTCGATGACCCAGTCGATCTGCGCGGACGAGAGCTCGCCGCCGTCCCTTTTGGTGCGGATGACGTCGACGGCGGTGATCATTGGCTTTCCCTCACTACAAGAATGGATTCAGTTAGCGGACAGGTGGTCCGGGCCGAACGCGCCGGGGAGCAGGGCCCCCACGGTCGTCGGCGCGGACCCCTCGTCCACGAGGCAGTCCGGGCCGCCGTGCTCGAACAGGAGCTGGCGGCACCGGCCGCAGGGGGTGAGGGGTTCCCCTGCGCCGTCCACACATGCGACCGCGACCAGCCGTCCGCCGCCAGTGGCGGCGAGCTGGGAGATCATGCCGCACTCGGCGCACAGGGTCAGGCCGTACGAGGCGTTCTCGACGTTGCAGCCGGAGACGATCCGGCCGTCGTCCACGAGCCCGGCGACGCCGACCGGGTACTTCGAGTACGGGACGTACGCGTGCGCCATGGCCTCGCGGGCCTTGCCGCGCAGCAGCTCCCAGTCGACGTCGGCCACGGCTACTTGTCCCCCGGGTTGTACGGTACGCCGTCGGCCGCGGGGGCCTTGGCCTTGCCGATGAGGCCCGCCACGACCACGAGGGTGACCGCGTACGGGAGCATCTGGAGGAACTCGCCGGGCACGGACGACCCGGCGGCGGAGAGGTCGCGGGCGATCTGGGTGGTGAACCCGAAGATCAGGGCCCCGGCGAGGACGCCGAGGGGGTTCCAGCGGCCCACGATCATGACGGCGAGCGCGACGAAGCCGAGCCCGGCGGTCATGTTCTTGTTGAACGCCAAGGAGTTCCCGAGCGTGAACCACGCGCCGCCGAAGCCCGCGAGGAGGCCCGCGGCGACGACGTTCCAGTAGCGGAGGCGGTTCACGTTGACGCCCATGGAGTCCGCGGCGGCCGGGTGCTCGCCGACGGCGCGGGTGCGCAGGCCCCAGCGGGTCCGGTACAGCAGGAACCAGACGACGGCGACCATGACGAGGCCGGCGTACACGAACAGCTTCTGCTGGAACAGGACCGGGCCGATCACGGGGATGTCGGCGAGCGGGCCCCAGGTGATGACCGGGACGGAGAACGCGTCGTTGAAGCCCTCGGCCTTCTTCAGCTGGTCGTACATGAAGCTGGTGAAGCCGAGCGCGAGGAGGTTGAGGATGACGCCGACGACGACCTGGTTGACCTGGTACTTCGTGGCGAGCAGCGCGAGGAGCATCGTCGAGAGCGACCCGGCGATCATCGCGCCCGCGAGCCCGGCGTAGATGCTGCCGGTGATGTTCGCGACGAGCACGCCGGTGAACGCGCCCATGAGGAACTGGCCCTCGATGCCGATGTTGATGACGCCGGAGCGCTCGCAGACGACGCCCGAGAGCGCGCCGAAGATGTACGGCATCGACAGGAACAGGGCCCCGGCGAGGATCGACTCGGCCCGGAAGACCGTGCCCTCCTGGGAGTAGGCCCAGAACAGCAGCGACAGCACGAGCGCGGCGACGCCCACGGTGGACGCGAGCCTGAAGCGGCGCTGCGGGAGGCCGACGAGCATCCAGGCGCCCGCGGCGGCGCACAGGGCGCCGAGGACGAGCACGATCGCGAAGGTCGGTGCGGCCCAGGAGGCGTCGGTGAGGGTCTTGTCGAACGCGATCACGGTGGTCTTGCCGCCGAGCCACGTGAACGCGGCCGCGATGAGCAGGAGCCCCAGGACCGCGTAGACGGTTCCGGCCCTGGCGTGGCGGGCCGGGGCGCGGTCGTCGACCAGCGCGGGCGCGGTGTCCACTGCCATGGGGCTCACCAGCCTTTCGCTTCGAGAGTGACGAGGCCGCCGCGCGGGGTGCGCAGGTGGAGGATCGCCTTGACCAGGGCCGGTGCGGCGATGAACAGCACGATGGTGGCCTGGAGCAGGGTCGAGATGTCGACGGGCACGTCGGGCTGCGCCGAGAGCGCGCCGGCCTTCAAGGCGCCGAAGAGGAGCGCGGAGGCGACGATGCCGCCGGGGTTGGCGCGGCCCAGGAGCGCGACGGTGATGCCGCTGAAGCCGTAGTCGAGCGCGGTGTTGGTGGTGATGCCGCCGGAGGAGACGCCGAGCGCGAGCGCGGCGCCGCCGAGTCCGGCGAGGGCGCCCGCGGCGGCCATCGTGGTCGTGTAGGTGGAGCCGATGCGCATGCCCGCGGTGGCGGCGGCGTGCTCGTTGAAGCCGACGGCGCGGATGCGGAACCCGAACGTGGACTTGGAGAGCAGCCACCAGGTGAAGACCGCGGCGGCGAAGCCGATGACGAGCGCGAGGTTGACGCGCAGGGACGGGTTGAGCGAGGACAGGAGCCCCGGAAGGACCGCCGAGTCGTCGACGGGCTTGGAGACCAGGTCGGACTTGGTCTCGGAGTGGAGGAAGCTCGTGCCGAGGGCCCAGACGAGGAACAGCGCGGCGATGTTGTTGAGCATGATCGAGGAGATGACCTCGTGCGCACCGGTGCTGGCTTTGAGGACGCCGGGGACGGCGCCGAGCGCGGCTCCGGCGAGGCCGCCCGCGATGATCGCGATGGGCAGGTGGAGCCAGATCGGCAGGTCGAGGCTGAAGCCGACGATGAGCGCGCCCATCATGCCGAAGATGAGCTGGCCCTGGGCGCCGATGTTGAACAGCCCGGCGCGGAACGCGAGGCCCACGGCGAGGCCGGTGAAGATGAGCGGTGTCGCGTAGGTGAGGGTCTCGGACAGGGGCCGCAGGAGGTTCCCGAAGTCGGCCTGCCCGGCCTGGTAGGACTCCAGGGTGTTCAGGTTGAGGATGGCGCCTTCGAAGAGCGACAGGTAGGAGTCGCGCACGAGGTACCAGGAGGCTTGGAGGGCGTCCTGGGGGCGGGCGAAGAAGTACGAGAACGTGGAGCGGGTGTACTCGTCGGAGACGATGAGGAGGATCGCGCCGATGAGGAACGCCAGCAGCAGCGAGTAGACGGTGACCATGACCGAGTTGGCCTCGGTGAGGTAGCGGCCGAAGACGCGCATGAAGTTCGGCTTCTGCTCCGGTTCTTCAACCGGCGCGGGCGGTTCGGCCGGGGCCTCGGTGGTGGTGCTGTCGCTCATCGGTCACCTCCGTCGGCGTCCTCGTCGGTGCTGGTCTCGGGGGTCTCGGGGGTCGCGGAGGCGCCGACCATGAGGCGGCCGATGACTTCGCGGGGCGTGTCGGGGGCGACTTCGCCGACGATGCGGCCGTTGTAGATGACGGCGATGCGGTCGGCGAGGGCGTAGATCTCGTCGAGTTCGGACGAGATGAGCAGGACCCCGGTCCCGGTGTCGCGCTCGGCGATCAGGCGGGAGTGGATGAACTCGGTGGCGCCGACGTCGACGCCGCGGGTCGGCTGCGCCGCGACGAGGAACCGGCGGGGCCGGGAGAACTCGCGGGCGATGATGACCTTCTGCTGGTTGCCGCCGGACAGGGACGAGGCGGTCTCGTCCGGGGACTGGGTGCGGATGTCGAACTCGGCGATGGAGTCGACGGCCCGCTTGTGGACGGCGGCGGCGTCGACGACGCCGCCTTTCGCGTAGGGGGCGTCGCGGTACTGGTTGAGCACGATGTTCTCGGCGACGGAGAACTCGGAGACGAGGCCGTCGCGGCCGCGGTCCTCGGGGATGTAGCCGAGGCCGTCGGCGATGCGGCGGGCCGGGGGGCGGCCGTGGACGTCGGCGCCGTCCACGGAGATGTGGCCCTCGTCGGGTTTGACGAGGCCGAGGATCGCGCGGGCGAGCTCGGTCTGGCCGTTACCCTCGACGCCCGCCAGGCCCACGATCTCTCCTGAGTGGACGGTGAGTTCGAGGCCGTCGAGGACCTTGACGCCCGCGTCGGAGACGACGGTGAGGTCCTTGACCTCCAGGCGGGGCTCGCCGGGCCGCGCGGGGGTCTTGTCGACCTGGAGCGACACGGCGCGGCCGACCATGGCCGAGGCCATCTCCGACTCCGACGCGGTCGGCTCCAGCTCGGCGACCACTTTGCCTCGCCGGATCACGGTGATGTGGTCGGCGACGGCCTGGACCTCTTTGAGCTTGTGCGAGATGAACAGGATCGACGTCCCCGCCTCGGCGAGGTTGCGCATGATCTGGAGCAGCTCGGTGATCTCGGCGGGCGTGAGCACCGCCGTCGGCTCGTCGAGGATGAGCAGTTCGGTCTTGGGGCCCGAGAGGGCCTTGACGATCTCGACGCGCTGCTGGACGCCCACCGGCAGGTCCTCGCAGACCGCGTCGGGGTCCAGGCGGAGCCCGTACTGCTCCGACACGTCCAGGACGGCTTTCCGTGCGGCCCTGGCCGAGAGCACCCCCGCACCGCGGGTGTGCTCCCGGCCGAGCTGCACGTTGTCTGCGACGCTGAAGGGACCGACGAGCTTGAAGTGCTGGTGGACCATCCCGATCCCGGCGGCGATGGCGTCGCCCGGACCGGAGAAGGCCACCGGCTCCCCGTCGATGAGGATCTCCCCGCTGGTCGGCTGGAGGATCCCGTAGAGCATGTTCATGAGCGTCGACTTGCCCGCGCCGTTCTCACCGAGAACCGCGTGAATCTGGCCGGGCTCGACCACCAGGTCGATGTCGTCGTCAGCAGTGAACGAGCCGAACTTCTTCGTCAGGCCCTTCAGTTCGAGTCGCAATGCACGTCCCTCGTGATCGAAACCGGTGTGCGGACCGCTAGGAGGCGGCCGGGCTGGCCGGGGACTCGACCACGAGCGTGCCGTCGATGATCTGCTGCGTCAGCGCCTCGACCTCGGCCTTAGTCTCGTCGGAGACCGCGGCGTCGAAGTCGTGGAACGGGGCGAGCGCGACGCCGCCGTTCGCGAGGGTTCCGACGTAGGTGCCGTTGCCGGCCTTGTCATCGTAGGCGGCCTGGACGGCGTCCTGGACGGCCTGGGCGAGGCCCTTCTCGGCGGAGGTGATGAGCTTCGAGCCGTACTCGGTGGACTCGTAGCCGTCGGTGTCGACCCAGATCGCGTTGACCGCGTCGCCCGCCTCCTCGGCGGCGGTGAGCGCGCCGATGCCGGCGGGGCCGGCGACCGGGAAGAGGATGTCGGCGCCCTGGCTGATGAACGTGTCCGAAGTGGACTTGCCGGCGGCGGCGTCCTCGAAGCTGTTCAGGAACGTGCCGGTCTGCGCGGCCTCGTCCCAGCCGAGGAGCTGCACGTCGGTGCCCTTGTCCTCGTTGTGCTTGGCGATGCCCTCGGCGAAGCCGTCCATGAAGATGGTCACCGGCGGGATCTGCATGCCGCCCCAGGTGGCGACGGTGCCGGTCTGGGTCTGCGCGGCCGCGACGTAGCCCGCGAGGAACGCGGACTGGGCGGTGTCGAACTGGATGGAGTACACGTTCGAGGTCTCGACCGGGTTGCCCTCGGCGTCGGACGGCGAGCCGTCGACGATCGCGAAGCCGATGCCCTCGTTCGCCTGCGCGGCGGTGGTGACGTTCGCGGCCATGAGCCCGCCGACGCCGACGATGAAGTCGCAGCCGTCGTCGACCGAGGCCTGGAGGTTCGGGTCGTAGTCGTCGGTGTTCGAGGACTCCTTGTACTTCACGTCGATGTCGTCGTTCTCGGCCTTCGCGGCTTCCATGCCGGCCCAAGCGGACTCGTTGAACGACTTGTCATCGATGCCGCCTGAGTCGGTCACCATGCAGGCCAAGAACGAGGCGTTAGCGTTGTCGCTCCCGCTGTCAGTGGGCGCGTCGCCGCAAGCGGCAAGGGCGGCAAGGCCAACGGCGGAAAGGCCCGCCACGACCAGCTTGAACGGCTTCACAGCCATCACGGTCTCCTTCGAAAGTTCAAGGGGTACGTCGATACCCGCCTAATCATGGCCGCACTTGATGGCCTCTGACACTCTCCTTGATGATTTCGTTACCGAAACATCCTATGACCGAGACCGGGGTGAACTGGTGTTTCGCCCCTAATACGGCCGCATTGCCGCAGTCCGCGTTACAGGCCGGTGAACCTGTGCGGCGGCTACTGCCAGAAGACCGCGACGCCCGCGGTCACCGCGATGAGCGCGCCCGTGGCCCAGAAGTGCCCGGCCGCGACCTTCTCGCGCTTCTTCCACACCGGAATCGCGATCATGACGGCGAGCAGCAGCGCGAGGAGGAACTTGACGCCGAGCTTCGCGTGGTTCGCGTCGCCCTCGGCGGCTACGATCCCGTAGAGCACGATGCCCGTCGCGAGCTGGACCGCGATCCCGTAGAGCATCGCGGTGTTGAAGTTGAACTTGCGCGACAGCCACGACACCACCCAGCCGCCGAAGACCGCGGCGAAGCCGAGCAGGTGGAGGTAGCGCAGCACGAGGTGTATGAAATCCATGCCCCGGAGTATCCCAGAGATTCATTCCCTCAGCCCACTTGCATCAGGGGGCCATCAAAAACGGGCGAGTCTCATATGAGGCTCGCCCGCTACAACCGATTCTCCGAAATAGAGCAAAATTTATGCAATTCCGTCTACCCAGGTTGAACACTTTTGAGACACAGTGTCTCCGTCAGCGCACACCTGGAATGTAATGTCGGAACCTTCCGGAATATCGCCGCTCCCATCGGGCGTTCCAAGATTGTGTTCATCTACACTGTACGAACTCGAATAACTGCCTCGAAAGGTAATGGTGTCCTCATCATCGGAAACACCGCTGCCACTCGGAGGGTAAACGTACATATGCACCCAGATCGCGTTGTACCCCTCTCCCAGGGCATTGCCGCTCGTGATAGTCAAGGTCTCGCCATAGGCATTGAAACTAGCACCGAAGATAATGCCACTACACGCAGAATTCCGATAAAAGCTTGCATACGCGTCCCGCCCACCGGGGTCTGAAGGAGAGGGACTTTGGTTGGAGCCCGCACACCAAACGGCAGCCTGAGCAGGGGAAGCAAAAACAAGTGATCCCGCAACAGCGAGGACTCCAAGGGATATTGAGGTGATGAAGCGTCGTAGCATCTGGTCATCCTACTATGAATTCACTTCACCTTCAAATATCATGAAAATATGATATATACGATTCATGCAATTTTGAACATAAATGTCCTATATGCCCTATCGAGGGCAGAAGAAGGGCTACCTGGCGCTCGGGCTAGGTTTACGGGCCAGCCAGTCACACTCTGGGCCGCCGTCTCGTCCTCTTATCGCACGCGGTGCGCTCCGGCGGCCGCGCGGGCCGTGAAGACCCGCGGAGTCGGCAGACCGGCCTGGGCCGCCGCGTCGACCACGGCCGCTTCCACCTTCTGCGCCGAGGCGGCCTCCACCAGGGCGATGGCGCTGCCCCCGAAACCGCCGCCGGTCATGCGCGCGCCGAGCGCTCCGGCGCCCAGCGCGGCGTCGACGGCGGAGTCGAGCTCCACCGAGGAGACCTCGTAGTCGTAGCGGAGGGAGGTGTGCGAGGCGGTCAGCAGGCCGCCGATCTCGGCGGTCCGGCCCTCCTTGAGCAGCGCGGCCGTCTGGAGGACCCGCTCGTTCTCCGTGATGATGTGGCGCATGCGCCGGTTCAGGCGCTCGTCGTCGAGCTTCGCGTGCTTCGGCGCGTCGCGCAGGAAGGGCACGCCGAGCTGGCGGGCGGCCTCCTCGCAGTCGGCGCGGCGGGCCGCGTACTCGCCGTCGGCGTGCCGGTGCGGGGCCTGCGTGTCGATGACGAGCATCGTCAGGTCAGCGGCGGCGAGGTCGAACGGGACCTGCTCGCGCGAGAGGTCGCGGCAGTCCATGAACATGACGTGCCCGGCTTCGCACAGCAGCGACGCCGACTGGTCGAGGACGCCCGTGGGCGCGCCGACGTACTCGTTCTCGCCCTTCTGCGCGATCCGCGCGGCCTCCGCGCGGTCGATGTCGTGGCCGTACAGGTCCGCCAGCGCGATGAGCACCGCGCACTCGATGGCGGCCGAGGACGACAGGCCGCCGCCGACGGGCACATCGGAGTGCAGGGCGAAGCGGGTCGGACCGACCGGGTAGCCGGACTCGTTCAGGGCCCATGCGGTCCCGGCGAGGTAGGCGGCCCAGCCGTCGAAGCCGTCGAGGGTGGCGCCGCCGAGGGTCGCGCCGTCGCCGTAGGTGGAGTGGAAGGCCCACTCGTCGGCTTTGGAGGCGGCGACGACGGCGTAGAACGGCAGCGCGAAGGGCATCACGAAGCCGTCGTTGTAGTCGGTGTGCTCGCCGATGAGGTTGACGCGGCCGGGCGCGGCCCACAGGCCCTCGGGTTCGGTGCCGAACGTGCTGCGGAAGGCGGCCGCGGCGGTCTCGGCGAGGGCGGCGGCGTGCGTGTCGGTGTTCGTCATGGTCGTTTCCGGTTCGGGTGGCGGTGGTCGGCGGTCGGGCGGCTAGCCGCGGGCATGCTGGTAGTAGGCCCAGGCGTCGGCGACCATGCGGTCGAGGGCGTCGCGGCTGGGCTTCCAGCCGAGTTCGGTCCTCGCGCGCTCGGAGGAGGCGACGAGCTCGGCGGGGTCCCCGGCGCGGCGGGGCCCGACGACGACCGGGAAGTCGGTGCCGGTGACCTGCTTGACGGTGGCGACGACCTCCTTGTTGGAGAAGCCGTTGCCATTGCCGAGGTTGTAGATCTTGTGCTCCCCGGCCGCGGCGGCGCCGAGCGCGAGGAGGTGGGCCTCGGCGAGGTCGGCGACGTGGATGTAGTCGCGGACGCAGGTCCCGTCGGGGGTCGGGTAGTCGTCGCCGAAGATCGCGAAGGACTCGCGGCGCCCGGAGGCGGCGTCGAAGGCGATCGGGATGATGTGGGTCTCCGGGTCGTGGTTCTCGCCGTGCCATACGCCGGACTGGTCCTGGTAGGCGCCGACGACGTTGAAGTAGCGCAGGGAGACCGCGGCGAGGCCGTGGGCGGTGGCCTCGGACTGGATGGCCATGTCGCTGGAGAGCTTCGTGGCGCCGTACGTGGAGGTGGGGGCCTTGACGGCCTCCTCCTTGATGGGCACCTCGGTCGGGTTGCCGTAGACGGCGGCGGTGGAGGAGAACACGAGGGTGCGGACCCCGGCCTCGCGCATCGCGGCGAGGAGCGCGAACGTGCCGTTGGTGTTGGCCTCCCAGTAGATCTCGGGCTTCTCCATGGACTCGCCCGCGGCGATGAGCCCGGCGAAGTGGAGGACGCCGTCGAAGGAGCCGTCGAGGACCTCGGCGACCTGCTGCACGCTCTTGCGCACGAGTTCGGCCCCGGCGGGGACGCGCTCGGCGGCGCCGGTCGAGCAGTCGTCGAGGACGACGACCTCGTGGCCCGCTTCGAGGAGCATGGTGGCGACGATCGAGCCGATGTAGCCGGCGCCGCCGGTCACGAGGTATTTCACAGTGCCTCCTTGAGAATGGTGGCCGAGGTCTCGGGGCCGAGGTCGTGGACCCATCCGCCCATGACGGACTCCGAGGAGGCCAGGAATTTCACGCGCCCGGGGCCGCGGCGGATCGAGACGAGCTCGAAGCGCAGCCGCCCGAGGTCGCGGTCCTCGCCGAACGGGGCCTGGTGCCAGCCGGCCATGTACGGCATCTGCTCGCCAGGGTAGGCGTTGTCGCAGCGTTTGAGGACGTCCAGGTAGAGCGGCGCGAACGCGTCGATGTACTCGTCGGGCAGTTCGGTGAGGTCCGCGAACCGCTCGCCGCGCGGGTAGAGGTGGACCTCGAAGGGCCAGCGGGCGGCGTAGGGGGTGAACGCGGTCCAGTGGTCGTTCTCGGCGATGACGCGGGGGCCGCGGCGCTCGGATTCGAGGATGTCGTCGAACAGGTCGCGGCCGGTGGCGGCCCGGTGGCGGCGGTTGGCGTCGAGGTGCCTGCGGGTCTGCGGGGTGGTGTACGGGTAGCCGTAGATCTGGCCGTGCGGGTGGTGGAGGGTCACGCCGATCTCGACGCCGCGGTTCTCGAAGCAGAAGACCTGCGCGACGTCGCCGCGCTCCCGGAGGGCGGCGGTGCGGTGGGCCTGGGCGCGGACGATGAGCGCGACCCGCTCGGGGCTGAGGTCCACGAGGGAGGAGTTGTGGTCGTCGGAGAAGACGACGACCTCGCAGCGGCCCGAGGCGGGCGCGGAGGTCTCCATGCCGGTGGCCTCAGTCGGCGGGAGGGGCCCGGGCTCGCCGAAGCCGCCGAAGGAGGGGAAGCGGTTCTCGAAGACCGCGACCTCGTAGTCGGGGGCGGGGACCTCGGTCAGCTCCTGGCCGTCGGAGGGGCACAGCGGGCAGGCGACGGGCAGGTTGGGGCGGCCCGAGCGCCCGGCCGAGACGGCGACCCACTCGTCGCGGAGCACGTCGTACCGGATCTCCCCGGCGCTGACGCGGTCGCCGAGGTCGCGCTTGTCGGCGAACGAGGCGCGCCCGGCGTCCGGGGCGGTGTTGAAGTACAGGATCTGGCGGCCGTCGGCGAGGCCGCCGGTCTCCACGTGGTACGAGGTCATGGTCTCTTCTCGATGTGGACTGGCGCGAGCACGACCTGGTCGACGTGCTCGCCGAGCGTGCGGCGGGCCTCCTCGTCGAGGAGGGAATCGGTGACGACGACGTCGGCGCTGTCGAGGGACGCGACGGTGGCGATGCCGACGACGTCGAACTTGGTGTGGTCGGCGACGACCACGAGGCGGCGGCCCTTCGACGCGAGGGTCGCGACGGTCTCGGCTTCGAGGAGGTTCGGGGTGGTGAACCCGGCCCGCGCGGACATGCCGTGGACGCCGAGGAACACGGTGTCGACGTTGACCTTCTCCAGGGACGCGACGGCGAACGGCCCGACGAGCGCGTCGGAGGGGGTGCGCACGCCGCCGGTGAGGATCACGGTCTGGTCGGGGCGCCCGGCCCGGTAGAACACGTCGGCGACCGGGACCGAGTTGGTGACGACGGTGAGGTCGGGGACGTCGGTGAGGCGGTGCGCGAGGGTCCACGTGGTGGTCCCGGCGGAGAGGGCGATGGCCTGGCCGGGCCCGACGAGGGTCGCGGCGGCGTCGGCGATGGCCTGCTTCTCGGGTTCCTGCCGGACCTGCTTGACGGCGAACCCGGGCTCGGAGGTGGAGCCGAAGTCGACGGCCGTGGCGCCGCCGTGGACCTTGGCGACGAGGCCCCGGTCGGCGAGGGTTTCGAGGTCGCGGCGGATGGTCATGTCCGAGACGCCGAACTCCTCGACCAGCTCGGCCACGCGGACCGCGCCGGTCCGGTGCACGCGTTCGGCGATCCGGCTCTGTCGCTGCTGCGCCAGCATCGGCGACTCCCCTTCCCTCAAGATCCAACACAATTAAACATCAAGATCGGCGGGGCCGCAATACCGGGTGGCCGCGGTCTCGGCCCGGATGTCAGAATCGGTCCATGACCACTGCCGACCGCAAGCCCCGCGTCTTCTCCGGGATCCAGCCGACCTCGGACTCGTTCCACCTCGGGAACTACCTGGGGGCGCTGCGGCAGTGGGTGGCGATGCAGGACACCACGGACGCGCTCTACTGCGTCGTCGACCAGCACGCGATCACCGTCGATCACGATCCAAAGGTATTGCACGAGCGCTCGCGCGTGAGCGCCGCTCAGCTCCTGGCCCTGGGCCTCGACCCCGAGCGGTGCACGCTGTTCGTGCAGTCCCAGGTCCCCGAGCACACGATGCTCGCGTGGATCCTCGGCTCCGAGACCGGGTTCGGCGAGGCCAGCCGCATGACCCAGTTCAAGGACAAGTCGGCCAAACAAGAACGCACAACGGTGGGCCTGTTCACCTACCCGATCCTCATGGCCGCCGACATCCTCCTGTACCGGACCGACCAGGTCCCCGTCGGCGAGGACCAGCGACAGCACCTGGAGCTCACCCGCGACCTCGCGATCCGCTTCAACGGCACCTTCGGCGAGACGTTCACCGTCCCCGAGCCCTACATCGTCAAGGAGACCGCGACGATCAAGGACCTCGCCGAGCCCGAGAAGAAGATGTCGAAGTCCTCGACCTCCCCGCGCGGGTGCCTGTACTTGCTCGACGAGCCGAACCAGATGCGCAAGAAGATCAAGAGCGCCGTCACCGACTCCGAGGCCGAGGTCCGGTTCGACCCCGAGCGCAAGCCGGGCGTGTCGAACCTGATGAACATCTACACGGCCCTGGGCAACACCACGGTCGAGAAGCTCGAAGCGGAGTACGCCGGGCGCGGCTACGGCGACTTCAAGGGCGACCTCGCCGACGTCGTCGCCGACACGCTCGGGCCGGTCGCCCTGCGCACCAAGGAGATCCTCGCCGACAAGGCCGAGCTGGACCGGATCCTCACGATGGGCGCCGAGAAGGCCAGGCACCTCGCGTCCCGCACGATCGCCAAGACGTACAAGAAGATCGGCTTCTACCCGCCGGTAGCGCTTTAGTGGCCGACACCGGCGGGAGGACCGTCACGGTGGGGGTGGCGATCCCGGTGCCCCCGCCGTGGGGAGAGATCCTGGACCGCGCCCGCATCGCCTCCGGCGACGCGCTCGGCGGGATCGTCCCCGCGCACCTGACGCTCCTGGGGCCCACCGAGATCCCCGCGGCATCGCTCGACGCGTTCCGGGCCCACCTCGCGGCCGTCGCCGCCGCCTGCCCGCGCTTCGACCTGCACCTGCGCGGCACCGGCTCGTTCCGGCCGGTCACCGAGGTCGTGTTCGTGGCCGTCGCCGACGGCATCGCCATCTGCGAGCAGCTCGAAGCGGCGATCCGCACCGGCCCGGCCGAACGCGAGCGCACCTTCCCGTACCACCCGCACGTCACCGTCGCGCAGAACGTCGGCACCGCCGCGCTCGACCACGCCTTCGCGGCCCTCGCGGGCTTCGAGGCGAAGTTCCGCGTCGAGTCCTTCACGCTCTACACCCACCCGAGCCCCGGCGCCTGGACCTTCGAGACCCTGGCCGGAGCCCCGGTCCCCTGGACCCCGAGAGCAGTCTTCCCGCTTCATGAAGGAAAATCGCAATACAATTTGTGATACAATCGCCGCATGAGCATGTTGAACGTACGCACCGACGAGGCGATGGAAAAAGCCATCGCAGCGCTGACCGAGTCAGGGCGCACCCGCTCCGAGGCAGTTCGCTATGCGCTGCTCCACACCTATCGCGATGAACTCATCAAGCAGGCCCAGGCTGATGCCGAGCGGCTTGCCAACGATCCGGACGACCGCGCCGAGATGCTTGCCATTCAGCGTTACTTGGGCCTGGTCGAGTGATCTTCCGAGGCGCCATCTACGAGGTCCGCGCCATCGGCAACAAGCAGAGCCACGAGCAGTACGGCAGGCGATACTGCATCGTCATTCAGTCGAACCAGTTCTCGTGCAGCACTGTCACCGTCGCCATGACCTCCACAAGTGCAGGTGCAGCAGTCTACCGGCCCGAGGTCGAGTTCCTCGGCTCCAAGACCCGGATCCTCACCGACCAGATCCAGTCACTGGACCACGGCCGGTTCGGAGAGTTCATGGGCGTGCTCGAAGCGAGCGAGCTTGAAGCACTCGATCGGGCGCTCCTGATCAAGCTCGCTCTGCTCTAGCGATCTAGAAGTCGAAGAGGTCCTCGAAGACGCTCTTGCGCTTCTTCTTCTTGTAGTGGTAGTCGTCGCCGTGGTGGCGGCGGTCGTCGTAGTGGTCGTCGCGGCGGCGGTCGTCGTACCGGCGGTCATCGCGCCGGTCGTCGTAGCGGCGGTCGTCACGGCGGTCGTCGTACCGGGGCGGGGGGCCGGCGGGGGCGACGGGGGCGCCGGGGGCGCCGGGGGCGCCGCGCTGGAAGGACGCCTCGGCGGTCATGAGGTGTTCGAGCTCCCCGCGGTCGAGGAAGATGCCCTTGCATTCGGAGCACTGCTCGACGACCACGCCGTTCCGCTCGTACTGGTGCATCGGGTTCTGACATTTCGGACAGAGCATCTGCATCATGACATCAACCTATCGTGAATCGGCCATGGATGCCCAACCGGAAGCGGGCCTCCCACCTGTGAGTTCTCTCAGCTAGAACGCCTTCGGTAAGAAACCTGACCATTCCCGTTCGGGCCTCGACTGGGACGCCGCATCCGTGAAAGCGTCATCGTGGCGCGGGCAATCCCCGCGAACCATGACGAAATGGAGTGGAACGTGAAGCGATTGATGACGGCTGCGGCGGCCCTGGCGGCCGCGGCGGCGTTCACGGCCGGATTCGCGACCTCGGCGAACGCCTCCGAGGCGGACGCGGTGTGCCAGGCCGTGGCCGACGAGAACCGCGCGGTCTGGGCCGAGCCGGGCACCGCGGGCGGCACGGTCGGCGCGGTGACCGCCGGGAGCACCTACGACGCGGACTGCGCGCTCGTCCCGGGCGCCTCCTACACCGCGTGCGGCGGGACCACCGACCAGTGGGCCCGCGTCAACTACGCCGGGGACGACTGGGGCTACCTCCCGAGCACCTGCGTCACCTGGGCTTCGTAAGCACGACGAAGGGCTGCACGGATTCCCGTGCAGCCCTTCGGTGTACGTATCTTAGTGAGTGAAGTGCCGGGTCCCGGTGAGGTACATGGTGATCCCGGCTTCCTTGGCCGCGCTGATCACTTCCTCGTCGCGGACCGAGCCGCCCGGCTGGACGACGGCCTTGACGCCCGCGTCGATGAGGATCTGGAGGCCGTCGGGGAACGGGAAGAACGCGTCGGAGGACGCGACCGAGCCCGCGGCCCGCTCGGCGCCCGCGCGCTCGACGGCGAGCTTCGCGGAGTCGACGCGGTTGACCTGGCCCATGCCGACGCCCACGGAGGCGCCGCCGGAAGCGAGGAGGATCGCGTTCGACTTCACCGAACGCACCGCGCGCCAAGCGAATTCGAGGTCCGCGAGGGTCGCCTCGTCGGAGGGCTCGCCGGTCGCGAGGGTCCAGTTCGCGGGCGCATCGCCGTCCGCGTCGACCCGGTCGGGGCGCTGCGCGAGCACGCCGCCGGAGATCGGCTTGAGCTCGACCGCGGCGGGCGTCCACTCGGGGGCCTTGAGCAGCCGCAGGTTCTTCTTCGCGGTGAGGATCGCGACGGCCTCGTCGGTGAACGACGGCGCCACGACGACCTCGGTGAAGATCTCCGCGATCTGCGCGGCAGCCTCGGCGTCGACCTCGGCGTTCGCGGCGATCACGCCGCCGAAGGCGCTCAGCGGGTCGCACGCGTGGGCCTTGCGGTGGGCCTCGGCGATCGAAGCGCCCGTGGCGATCCCGCACGGGTTGGCGTGCTTGATGATCGCGACCGTGGGCGCGGTGAAGTCGTGCGCGGCGCGCCAGGCGGCGTCGGCGTCGGTGTAGTTGTTGAAGCTCATGGCCTTGCCGTGGAGCTGCTCGGCCTGCGCGAGGCCCGGCGCGCCCGGAACGGCGTACACGGCCGCGTCCTGATGCGGGTTCTCGCCGTAGCGCAGGTCCGCGAGCTTCGTCGCGGGCAGCGCCAGGAAGTCCCCCAGGCCCTCCGCGGACTGCTCGGCGAGCCAGGTCGCGACGGCGGAGTCGTAGGTCGCGAGGTGCGCGAACGCCTTGGCGGCCAGGCGGAGCCGCTGCTCCGCGGTGGTGCCCTCCTTGACGGCGTCGCGGATCCACGAGTAGTCGGCGGGGTCGACGACGACCGCGACGTTCGCGTGGTTCTTGGAGGCGCCGCGGACCATCGAGGGCCCGCCGACGTCGATCTTCTCGACGATGTCGTCGAAGCCCGCGCCCGTCGCGACGGTCTCCTGGAACGGGTACAGGTTGCTCACGAGGAGGTCGAACGCCTCGATGCCCAGCTCGGCGAGCTGCTCGCGGTGGGACTCGCGGCGCACGTCGGCGAGCATCCCGGCGTGGACCTTCGGGTGGAGGGTCTTCACGCGGTCGTCGAGGATCTCGGGGAACCCGGTCAGGTCCTCGACCTTCGTGACGGGGATGCCGGCCTCGGCGATGCGCGCCGCGGTGGAGCCGGTGGAGACGAGCTCGACGCCTGCGGCGTGGAGGTCGCGGGCGAGGTCGATGACGCCGGTCTTGTCGAAGACAGAGACGAGGGCCCGCTTGATGAGCTTCCGCTCGGACATGAATGCACTGCTCCTGATCGAAGATGACTGCGGCCCAGGCGTTCGACCGCAGTAACAGGTTCAGCAGCGCCGCTCCCCGGTGGTACTCCACCCGTGGCGTCTTCTGAAGGTCCCCCCTCAACAACGAGCTGCCCGGTCCGTGCCACGGGAAACCTCGAAAGACGTCACTCGCCAGTCGCGACCAGCCGAGCGTAACACGGCCTTCCGGGGCTCCCGGCCGGCCGCGTCGCGTGACGCCCGCCACCACGGCCGGGACGCCAGCGCCGCGAGCACGGCCCCCGCCGCGTTCATGAGCGCGTCGTCCGCGGACACGACCCGGCCGGTCAGGAACGTGTACTGGAGGGCCTCAAGGAGGACGGCGGCCGCGGCGGCGCCGAGCGCGACCGCGCCGAGGCCGATGCGGAACCGGACGGGCAGGAAGAACCCGGCGGCGGCGAACACGAAGAGGTTCCCGGCGAGCTGCTCGACGATCCGGCGCGGCGAGGCCCCGGCCAGGTCGGCGAGGTCCACGAGCGGGACGAGCTGGAGCGCGTTTGCGCCCTCGCGGGAGGTGAGGCCGAGGAACAGCAGCGGCACCGAGCCGACGACCGCGCCGACCTCGGCGAGCGAGTGGAGCCAGGCGTCGCGGCGCGGCCGGCCGCGGCGGATGCGCCGTGCGGCGAGCGCCCATGCGGCGGCGAACGCCAAGGGCAGCAGGGCGAAGGCGACGTAGAGGGTGTTCGCTTCGAGGGAGTTGACGGCGAGGGGTGCGTGCATTCGGGCGATGCTAGCCGAGGATGACCCGGCGGCCCTCGACCTTCCAGCCGTCGCGCATCATGCGGCCCACGGACTCGACGAGCTGGGCGCGCTCGGCCTCCTTGATGCGCTCGGTGAGGGTCTCGGCGGTGTCGTCGTCCTCGACGGGGACGGCGCACTGGGCGATGATCGGGCCGGTGTCGACGCCGGAGTCGCAGATGAAGAGGGTCGCGCCCGCGATCTTGACGCCCGCGGCGAGGGCCTCGCCGGGGCCGTTCATGCCCGGGAACGCGGGGAGGAGCGAGTTGTGGGTGTTGACGTAGCGGCCGGGGAACGCGTCGAGGAACCGCGGCCCGCAGAGTTTGAGGAACCCGGCGGAGACGACGAGGTCGGGCTCGTAGGAGGCGACTTCGGCGGTGAGCGCGGCGTCCCACTCGTCGCGGGTGGCGTAGTCCTTGACCTTGTGCACGAAGGTCGGCACGCCGAGCTTCGCGGCGCGCTCGGCCCCGTAGGTGCCGTCGCGGTCGGCGCCGACGGCGACGACCTTCGCGCCGTAGGCGGGGTCGGCGCTCGCGTCGAGGAGGGCCTGGAGGTTCGAGCCCGAGCCGGAGACGAGCACGACGAGTTTGGCGGTCACGGGTGAAACGGTAACCCGTCCTCGCGGCTCGGCGCCGGATCGGGGATGACCACCGTGTCCCTGCGCACGAGCTCGGCTTCGGCGGCGCGGCGGTGGACGGCGAACAGGCGGGCGACGAGCGCGGCGCCGACGAGACCGATGAGGAACTGGACCCCGGCGATCCCGGCGACCGCGACAGGGTCGGGCCCGAGCTCGGCGAGGAGGTCCTGCCCGGCGGCGCCGCCGGAGAGGTACGACAGGAGCGCGAGCGAGGCGGCCCCGGTGGCGGCGGCGACGATCGACGCGGTCGTGACGCGGGGCAGCCGCAGGTCCGGGGACCGGTAGGTGAGGATCACGCCGAACACGGCGGCGAGCATGAGCGGCAGCCCGACGAGGACCGTCGCGTAGTCGGGCAGCGGCGCGTTCGGGACCGCTGCGAACACCGGGAACGCGGGGAGCGGCCCGAGTTCGACGAGCTCGGTCTGGACGGCGGTGCCCGCGCCGACGGCGAAGCCGGGACCGGCGAGGTACGCGGCGGCCCACACGGCGAGGTTCGGCAGGTACAGCAGGCTCATGAGCGCGACGATCCACGACGCGTTCCCGTACAGCCCCAGGGTGTCGGCGACGACGGGCCCGCGGACGGCGAACGCCGCGCCCGTGGCGGCGGCGCCGAACGCGAGGAGCGCCCCGGCGGTGATGAGCCCGGTGCGCAGGCCGCGGCGCAGCCACACGGAGGCGGTGCCCCACGGGAGGACCCCGGCTTCGCGGGCGGCGCCGAACGCGGTGGCCGCGACGATGAGCGGGACGGCGTGCAGGAGCGCGGGGAGCATGTCGATGCCGAAGGGCCCGCGGGCGCTGAGCGCGGCGGCCCCGGCGACGAGTCCGGTGTAGAGGATCGAGACGAGCCCGGCGGCGGCCCGGACGGCGGCGGCGTCGCGGCCGCCGATCGCGCGGGTCGTCCCGGCGGCGGCCTTCGCGAGCCGCCAGGCGATGAGGACGGTGAGGGCGAGCGGGGTGACGCTCAGGTGCACCGGTCCGATGTCGACGGGCACGCCGTGCCCGGAGAGCCAGGCCGTGCCGGCGGCGGCCACGACCACGGAGACCGGGCCTTGGGCCCCGGCCTGCCACCAGCCGATGATGACGCACACCAGGATCGGCGTGAACACCACCGTCGCGCACCACACGGTCGTCGCCAGCGCGGACGCGAGCAGCGCGCGCGGGCGCTTCGCGCGGGGCCGGGCGCCGGTGTCGAGGACCTCGGTCTCGCGTTCGTTCTCGCTGCGGGACTGGCGGGGCGGCGCCGAGGCGTCGATGCGCACGGTGTGGCGCTGCGCGGACCCTGTGCTGCCAGGGCGTCGGTTCGGTCGTCGCTCCACGCCGACCAGTCTGTCACAAGGGGGCACGCGGAGCACGGTTCCCATGACGGGCGGGCGAATGCGAGGATGGGTCGGCGGCGGTCCCGCGGGGGTCCGCCTGGAGGAGGCAGCAGTATGGAAGGTCCGGGCGACTTCTACGCCACGGTGGACGTCGAGGAGGTCGTGGACGGTGACACGTTCCGCGCCTACATCGACGGCGAGAAGATCCGGGTGCGGATCATGGGCATCAACTCCCCCGAGTCCGGCGGGTTCCGCGAGGAGGAGGACTGGGGCGCGGAGGCGAAGGTCTACGCGAAGTCGAAGCTCGAAGGCCGCACGGTGAACCTGTTCACCGATCCGGGTGACCCGGCGTTCGACCAGTACGACCGGCTGCTGGCGCACGTGGTGATGGAGAACGGCATGAACTACGCCGTTCTGGCCGTCGCCGAGGGGATGGCGCACTGCTACATCCTGGGGCACCAGGAGCTGACGATCGGCGACACGCTGCGCAAGGCGGAGCGGCTCGCGAAGGCGGAGAAGCGCGGCATGTGGGGGTCCCTGAACGACGAATAGCCCTCCCTGGGGGGAGGGCCGTCCGATGCCGCGCTACAGCGCCGACGAGGTCTGGACGTCGGTGTCCTCGGGTTCGGGCTCGCGGCCGTACAGCCAGAGCTGGACGGCCGCGCCGAGCGCGCCGCCGACGAGCGGCGCGACGATGAAGACCCACACGTGCTCCAGCGGTGCGCCCCCGGCGAACAGGGCCGGGCCGAGCGAGCGGGCCGGGTTGACTGAGGTGCCCGTGAGCGGGAGCCCGACGAGGTGGATGATCACCAGGACCAGGCCGATGGCGGCGCCCGCGGCCGGGGTGGCGCCCTTCTTGCCGGTGACGGCGAGGACGGTGAAGACGAGCAGGAACGTCAGGAGCGCCTCGATGACGAGGGCGCCGGCGAGGTTCACGGTGGCGCCGTAGTCGTTGGCGCCGAGGGCGCCGGTCTGGTCGGTGACGTCGCCGCCGGTGGTCATGAACTTCAGGAGCGCGGCGGCGGCGATGCCGCCGGCGAACTGGGCGATCCAGTAGCCGACGGCGGTGCCGGCGTCGACGCGGCGGGCCAGGAGTGCGCCGAGCGTGACGGCGGGGTTGACGTGGGCGCCGGAGACCGGGCCGATCGCGTAGGCGAGTGCGAAGAGGACGAGGCCGAACGCGAAGGCGACGCCGACGAATCCGATCGCCTCGGGGCCGATGCCGTACACGGCGGCGCCGACCGCGAAGAAGACCAGGCAGAAGGTGCCGAGCAGCTCGGCCCAGATCGCGCGCATGACGTCCTCCTTGAAACCGTTTCCTACGTCTGTCCCAGAGGATGGCAGGACTGGGGCGGCTTCGTGAGCGTTTTGCGCTATTTGGACGGTAGTGGGGCGCGGTTCAGGCGCGGTCGAGGTAGTGGAGGACGGCCGCGACGCGGCGGTCGGTCTCGTCGTCGGGGGCGAGCCCGAACTTGAGGAAGATGTTGCGGATGTGCTTGTGGACGGCGTTCTCGGTGATGAACAGCCGCTGCGCGATCGCGCCGTTGCCCAGGCCCTCGGCCATGACCGACAGGACCTCCTTCTCGCGGGGCGTGAGGCGCTCGACGGGGTCGTCGGCGCGGCGCTGCGCGAACAGCTGGGCGACGACCTCGGGGTCGATGGCGGTGCCGCCCTTCGCGACGCGGTGGAGGGCCTCCACGAACGCGTCGACGCGGCCGACGCGCTCCTTCAGGAGGTAGCCAACGCTGCGGGCGCCGTCCGCGAGGAGGTCGGTCGCGAACGACTGCTCCACATAGGCCGAGAGGACGAGGACGGCGAGCCCCGGGTGGGCGCGGCGGGCCGCGACGGCGGCCTTGATGCCCTCGTCGGTGTGCGTGGGGGGCATGCGCACGTCGACCACGGCGACGTCGGGGCGGTGCTCCTCGACGGCGGCCAGGAATGAGGCCGGGTCCCCCACGGAGGCCACGACCTCGAATCCCTCCCCTTGCAGCACCAGGTTGAGGCCCTCGCGCAGGAGGGTGTCGTCCTCGGCGATCACGATCCGCACGGCAGCTCCACTCTGATCTCGGTCGGCCCACCGGGTGGGCTGGTCACGGTCGCGGTCCCGTCGAGCGCCTCGACGCGCCGCGTGATGCCCGCCAGGCCCGATCCGGCCCCGGCGTCGGCGCCGCCGCGGCCGTCGTCGACCACGGCCACAGTGAGGGTATTCCCCCGCCTGGTCACCTCCACCGACGCGCTGGTAGCACGGGAGTGCTTGGCCACGTTGGTGAGCGACTCGGCGACCACGAAGTAGGCGGTGGCTTCGACGCTCGCCGGGCACCGGCCCGGCACGTCCACGGCCACCGTGCACGGCACGGGGCAGTCGGAGGCCAGCGCGTTCAGGGCCCCGGCGAGCCCGCGGTCCTCCAGGACCGGCGGGAGGATCGACCGCACGACCGCGCGCAGCTCGGCGAGCGCGTCCTCCACGGTGTCCTGGGCGCGGCCGAGGATCTCCACGGCCTTGTCCGGGTCGCGCGGGACCTCGCGCTTGGCGGCGCCGACGAGGACGGCGACGGCGACGATCCGGTTCTGGGCCCCGTCGTGCAGGGCCCGCTCGATGCGGCGCAGCTCGACGGCGTGCGCGTCGAGCGCGGCGGCGCGGGTCGCCGTCAACCGGGCGACGCGCTCGGACAGGTCGATGTCGGGGTCGGGCCCGAGGAGGTTGGCGCCGGGCCGGGCCTGGAGGTCGAGGAGCTTGGGGCCGAAGAGGAGCCACAGCGCGCACACGGCGATGCCGGTGGCGAAGCCGAGGGCCGCGGCGGGCGCGGTCTGCGCCTCGATCATCCCCGAGAGGATCTGCTGCTCCGAGGACGGCGCGAACGCCCACCACAGCGGGTAGGTCGCGTCGCGGACGGCCACGAACGGCATGTTGATGAGGATCGCCCCGATGATGAGGCCCCACGTGCCGTGCAGGAACACCCACTGGAGGTCGCGGCGCGCGGACGGGTCGGCGCGCACCTCCCGCAGACTCCGCGGCAGTTCCGCGTCGGGGCCCGCGTACGGGGACTCGACGTCGTGGCCGAGGCGCAGCAGGCGGCGGCGCTCCAGGCCCGCGAGCATCCGCACCCACTGCATCGTCGGGTGGACGAGGAACCTCCCGGCGCCGAGCAGCGAGAGGAAGCCGACGAGGACCGCGATCGGGATCGTGTAGAGCGCGAGGATGCCGAACCCGGCGCCGACCGCGCCGTAGCCGGAGGCGCGCAGGGCCGCGGCGAGCACCGAGCCCAGCCCGGTCCTGCCCTCGCCGTCCGGGCGCAGCTGCGCGTCGAACCACGCCCGCACCCGCTCGCGCCTGCCGATCGCCATCGCTTCCTCCAAGAACTCGCTTGGAAACGTACCCGCGGCGGGGCCGCACCGTCGCTACAGCCTGCTGTACAAGCCCGAAAGCGGCGGCACTACAGCTGGCTGTACCCGCCCGCCTCCGGTTGTCCCCACCCCCTTTCCGGCAGCTGACCGCATTGGAAACGGACACGGATTCCCATAGCGTCTTGGGTACCAAGGAAACCCGGAGGCACCCGATGACCACCACCCTCGCCGCTCCCCCGAGCAGGCGCCCCGCGGCCGCCGCGCCCGCGCTCGCCCTGAGGGAGATCACGAAGACCTACGACGGCGCGCACACCGTCCTCGACCGCGTCAGCCTCGACGTCCCCGGCGGCGCGCTCATCGCCGTCATGGGCGGGCCCGGGGCCGGGAAGTCCACGCTCGTGCACTGCGCTGCCGGACTCGACGACCCCTCCCGCGGGGAGGTCCGCATCGCCGACCGGCGCATCACCGGCCTCGACGAGGCCAAGCGGACCCTCCTGCGGCAGGGCCGCATCGGCTTCGTGTTCCAGTCGTTCAACCTGCTGCCCTCGCTCACGATCGAGGAGAACCTCGCGATGCCGCTGCGCCTCGCGGGCGAGGCCGAGGACCGCGACTGGCTGCGCCACCTCGCCGAGCGCACCGGCGTCGACCGGCTCCTCGCGCGCCGCCCCGGGGACCTCGCGCCCGTGCTCCAGCAGCGCGCCGCCGTCGCGCGGGCCTTCGCGTCCCGCCCCGACGTCGTCGTCGCCGACGAGCCGACCGGCGCGCTCGCGCCCGCCGACGCCGCCGACGTCCTCGACCTCATGCGGTCCCTCGTGGACGAGTGGGCGCCGGGCCTGCTCATGGTCACGCGCGACCCCGCGGCCGCCTCCCGCGCCCACGCCACGTTCGCCCTCGAAGGGGCGCGGCTGCGCCCCGTCCTGACGACTTCCGTTCGGTAGCAAGGAGAGACAGCAGGGCCCGCCGTCCGGGGGACGGCGGGCACTCTTGGCGACGCTTGCGAGCCATAAATTTGTTCAGTTGTGCGGGTGTTGGCGAGCAGCTTCTAAGCGGCTTCGACGACCTCGGCGGTGCGGCGCCCCATCAGCGCGGTGGCGCTGGCGAGGAGGCCGACCGCGGCGACCGCGGTCACCAGGTACAGGCCGGGCCGGTACTGGGCGATCGAGGTGGCCGCGCCCCCGGCGATGAGGCCGGTGACGACCGCGAGGACCACGGCGCCGCCGATCTGCCCGGAGGTCTGGACCAGGCCGGAGGCCAGGCCCTGCTCGTCGTCCGAGATGCCCTCGGTGGCCTGGACCATGACCGACGAGAAGCCGATCGCGAAGCCGAGGCCCAGCAGCAGGAACGCGGGCAGGTAGTCCGCGAAGTAGTTCGGCTGGGCCGAGCCGCCGCGGAGGATGAACCACAGGTAGCCGAGGACGAACGCGGCCATCGAGGCGATGATCATCGACTTCGTGCCGTAGCGGTCGATGAACTTGCCCGCGATCGGCGACAGGATCGCCACGATGATCCCGGCGGGGGCCAGGGCCAGCGCCATCTGGATCGGCTCCCACTGGAGCGTGTTCTGGAGGTACAGGGACACGATCGTCTGGAAGCTGATGTAGGACCCGAAGATCGCGAGCGCGGCCAGGTTGGCGCGGACGATCGACTTGACCTTGAAGATGCTCAGGCGCACCAGCGGGTGGGCGACCTTGTTCTCGATGACGAAGAACGCCCCGAGGAGGATCACCGCGGCCGCGGTGGTGGCGGTGACCAGCGGCGTGAAGCCGGCCTCGGGCACCGTGACGATGGTGTAGACCGCGGCGAGCATGCCGCCGGTGAGCGTGGCGGAGCCGAGGAAGTCGATGTGCCCCTTCTCGCGCTCGGCGGTCTTGGGGACCACGATGAACGCGGCGATGAGGACGCCGGCCACGACGACCACGGGCGCGAAGAACGTCAGGCGCCAGTCGACGCTGGTGAGCAGGCCGGAGGCGATGAGCCCCGAGGCGTACCCGGTGGCGCCGAAGACGGTGAAGATCGACAGGGCCTTGTTGCGGTCGTGGCCCTCCTTGAAGGTGGTCGTGATGATCGAGAGCGCGGCCGGGGCGGTGAACGCGGCGGCGACGCCCTTCACGATGCGCGAGGCGATGAGCAGGCCCTCGTGCTCGACGAGCCCGCCGACGAGCGAGGCGGCGCCGAAGACGACGAGCGCGGTGAGGAAGACCTGGCGGCGTCCCAGCAGGTCGGCCATGCGTCCGCCCAGGAGGAGGAGGCCGCCGTAGCCGAGGATGTAGCCGTTGACGATCCACTGGAGCGAGGCCGTTTCGAGGCCCAGCTCGGCGCCGATGGACGGGAGCGCGACGCCGACCATGGAGACGTCGAGGGCGTCCAGGAACATCGCGAGGCCGGCCACGAAGAGGACGGCCCACAGCTTTGGTCCCCATCGGCTCGGGGCATGTGCGGGCGTATCGATGCTGGTCGAAGTGGTGGTGGGGAGGGGTTTCGGTTCGGTGATCGTCATGGGGAGAAACTTACATGCACGTGCATTGGATGTCAACACATCAAATGCGTGGACATTAAATGTCTTGACATGGTAATCTCCTGGTCATGGAGGCCGTAGTATCCGAAGACGTGTGCACGAAGTGGTCTGAAACACTCCGCGTGTACCACACCACATCGTGCGAGCTGGAGAGCGAGCTCCAGGAGCGGCACGAGCTGGGCCTGAGCGAGTTCGAGGTCCTCAAGATCCTGTCCCGCAGCTGCTCCAAGGGCGGCGGGAAGGCGAAGATGAAGGAGCTGGAGGCCGAGATGTACCTCAGCCAGAGCGCCCTCTCCCGCACCGTCACGCGCCTGGAGAAGGACGGCCTCGTCACCCGCGCGACCTGCGACTTCGACCGCCGCGCCATGTTCCTCATGCTCACCCCCGCCGGGCAGGAGCGCTACGAGGCCGCGCAGCCCACGTACATGGGCGTGCTCCGGGCCCACTTCGCCTGAGCCGGTTGGCGATCCGCCGCTGACGCCGGTGCGGCGCCCTCCCCGCGCGCCCCTGTTCGGACGGCATACCCCCTTGCGGCGTGACGGTCGGTAAGGTGAGGTGGAGAGCAGTCACAACCGATCCGGCATGGAGAGTGGATGTCATGACTCCCCCAGAGAACGACCGACCCGACGACGAGGACGGCGGCACCTTCAAGCTCAAGCCCGGCGCGCAGCCGCCCGCCGCGGCCCCTGAAGGAGGGGAGGAGGCCGGACTCGACCGCACCATGAAGATCAACCGGGTCGAGGCCCAGCAGGGCACCCCGCCCCCGCCGCCCTCCCCGCTCGGCAACCCGACCGGCCCGTCGAACCCGCCGCACGCGGAGTACGCCGAGACCACGGTCATGCCGCAGACCGGCTCCCAGACCGGGTTCAACCCGGCCGGGACCCCGCAGCCGCCGCAGCCGAACCCGCTCGGCTCCGGCCAGCTCCCCCAGACCGGCCAGCAGCCGTACGGCCAGCCGGGCCAGCCCCAGCAGCCCGGCTACCCGCCGCCCCCGCCGCAGGCGGGCTTCCCGCAGCCGCAGGCCACCGGGCCGCAGGGCGCGGTCCCGGAGGGCATCAAGCGCATCGGCCTGATGGTGCTCATCGCCGCGGGCGTCGGCGTCCTCGGCAACCTCGTCCAGGTCTTCACCTTCGGCGGCTTCTACGTCGGCTCGGCCGTCTTCGGCATCCTCATCTGCGGCGCCTTCGGCTGGTACGGCTGGGCGCTGCCGCAGGGCAAGGTCAATCCCGCGGGCCTGCGCCTGACCGGCATCATCCTCATCATGATCGGCGCGGGGTTCTCGATCCTGTCAATCTTCGGCTCGTTCTCGGCCTTCGCGCTGTTCGGCGGCCTCGGGGCGGTCCTGCTCCTCCAGAGCCTGGCCCTCGCCGGCACGCTCGGCTACGCCAGCTTCATCTACTTCAAGGACGAGGCCGTCAAGGCGTTCATCCGGGGCCCGCAGGCCGCCGCGCCCGCGGGCTACCCGCAGCCCGGGTACGGGCAGCAGCCCGGCGCGTACCAGCAGCCGGGCGGCTACCCGCAGCCCGGCCAGCCGCAGCAGCCCCCGCAGGGCTACGGCCCGCCGCAGGGCCAGCCGGGGCAGCAGCCCGGCGGGTACCCGCCGCCGCCTCCCGGCTACGGGCAGCCGGGCCAGCAGCAGCCGCAGCAGCCGCCCTACGGCCAGTAGGACTTCCAACCCGCACCGGTCGCGACTAAGCTCACTCGTATGAACTGGCCGCGGCGCCGACGATCGCCACGAGCGACGCAGGCGCCGCGGCCTCCGTACGAGGAGGTACAGATGACTGCAACCGGGGCGCCCATACGCGTCGTCGTCGCCAAGGTCGGGCTCGACGGCCACGACCGCGGAGCGAAGGTCGTGGCCCGCGCGCTGCGCGACGCGGGCATGGAGGTCGTCTACACGGGCCTCCACAACTCCCCCGAGCAGGTCGTCGCGACCGCCCTCGCCGAGGACGCCGACGCGATCGGGCTGAGCATCCTCTCCGGCGCCCATATGACGCTCTTCCCGCGGGTGCTGAAACTCCTCGACGAGAACGACGCGCGCGACATCGTCGTATTCGGCGGCGGCATCATTCCCGACGAGGACGCGGCCCAGTTGCGCGAAGCCGGAGTAGCGCAGATATTCGGCCCCGGCGCCTCGACCCAGGCCATCGCCGAATGGGTCCGCGGCCATGTGCCCTCACCCGATCAGGGCAGCCCTGCGGCCGTCTGATCGGCCCTGGCCTGCGGATACGCCCGCTGCAAAAAATTCTTCGAAGAGACCGTAACCGCGCCTGGCGGCCCTCGTTCTTATAAGTGTCGGACGCGGAAGCAAAGCCGCGGAAGACGCATCAGCAGTCGGCCGAAAGGCCGCCGGACAATAGCGCAGAGGCTTCACCGGGGGTTCACTTCCGAAGCGTCGTGCAATTGAGCTGTGCCACAAGCTGCCGATGCCCTGTCGATTGAGGGGTGGCGATAGGGCATCGTGCCTAAGGGAATCAAGCCTTTGAGGGGTGGGCTTGGTTCCCGCTGAGGGGACCGGACGCCTGAGGGGTGCGTCCGGTCCCCGCCTCTTTCCCCGCGGACCCCGCACAACCGCCCCGCCGGACCGTGAATCGCCTGCAAGGGCCCGGCAAACGGCATCCCAAGCCTGACTCGTCACACCGGCCGCCCGCCCGGACCCGGGGCGGCTCGCCGCGCGTTACCCTGCGATAACGGGCACCTGTAGCTTTCCCCCGCCTGACCGGACCCGGTTCGCCGAGGCCGCGGCCCGCACCGGGCCCGGGCGGGGAGGCCCAGGCAGTCCGGTCAAAGAAGACTAGCTAGTGGAGCGGACTCTACAGTGGATCTGTACGAATACCAGGGCCGCGCACTGTTCGCCCGGCACGGAGTGCCGGTTCTGGACGGCGGCGTCGCCACCACCACACAGGAGGCCGTTGCGCTCGCCGAGCGCCTCGGCGACCGGGTGGTCGTCAAAGCGCAGGTGAAGGTCGGCGGCCGCGGCAAAGCCGGCGGGGTCAAGCTGGCCGACACCGTGGACGAGGTCAACACCCACGCCACGAACATCCTCGGCATGGACATCAAGGGCCACACCGTCGAGAAGGTCATGCTCACCGTGACCGCCGACATCGACGAGGAGTACTACTTCTCGTACCTCCTCGACCGCGCGAACCGCACGTTCCTGTGCATCGCGTCGACCGCGGGCGGCATGGAGATCGAAGAGGTCGCCCACACCGCCCCCGAGAAGGTCGTGAAGCTCCCGATCGACGCCGGCACCGGCGTCACCGCGGAGATCGCCGACGGCATCGTCACCAAGGCCGGCTTCCCCGAGGACCTCCGCGACCAGCTCGTGGACGTCTTCGTGAAGCTCTGGGACGCCTTCGTCGCCGAGGACGCGACCCTCGTCGAGGTCAACCCGCTCGTGCGCACGCCCGAGGGCAAGGTCCTCGCGCTCGACGCGAAGGTCACCCTCGACGAGAACGCGGACTTCCGCCACCCCGACAACGCCGAGTTCGAGGACAAGTCCTCGGTCGACCCGCTGGAGCAGCG
This sequence comes from Glycomyces artemisiae, assembly GCF_003002955.1. Classification (GTDB taxonomy): domain Bacteria; phylum Actinomycetota; class Actinomycetes; order Mycobacteriales; family Micromonosporaceae; genus Glycomyces; species Glycomyces artemisiae. Next base: position 673,839 of record NZ_PVTJ01000002.1, on the reverse strand, counting down.
CGCCAAGGACTCCGGCCTCAACTACGTGAAGCTCGACGGCTCCGTCGGCATCATCGGCAACGGCGCCGGCCTCGTCATGTCCACCCTCGACGTCGTGTCGTACGCCGGTGAGGGCCACGGGGGCGTCAAGCCCGCGAACTTCCTCGACATCGGCGGCGGCGCCTCCGCGGCCGTCATGGCCAACGGCCTTGAAGTGGTCCTGTCGGACCCGCAGGTCAAGGCCGTGTTCGTGAACATCTTCGGCGGGATCACCGCCTGCGACGAGGTCGCCCGCGGCATCCTCGGCGCGCTCCAGACGCTCGCCGACCGCGGCGAGGACGTCACCAAGCCGCTCGTCGCCCGCATCGACGGCAACAACGCCGAAGAGGGTCGCAAGATCCTCGCCGACGCCAACCACCCGCTCATCACCGTGGTCGAGACCATGGACGCCGCGGCCGACAAGGCCGCCGAGCTCGCGAACAAGGGGGCCTAGTCCAATGGCGATCTTCCTCAACGAGAACTCCAAGGTCATCGTCCAGGGCATGACCGGCTCCGAGGGCATGAAGCACACCCGCCGCATGCTCAAGGCCGGCACCGAGATCGTCGGCGGCGTGAACCCGCGCAAGGCCGGCACCAAGGTCGACGTCGACGGCGTGAGCCTCCCGGTGTTCGCCTCCGTGCAGGAGGCCATCGCCGAGACCGGCGCGAACACCTCCGTCGTGTTCGTGCCCCCGGCGTTTTCCAAGGCCGCCGTGGTCGAGGCGATCGACGCCGAGATCGAGCTGGTCATCGTCATCACCGAGGGCATCCCGGTGCACGACTCGGTGACCTTCTGGAACTACGCCGAGTCCAAGGGCAACAAGACCCGCATCGTGGGCCCGAACTGCCCCGGCATCGCGTCCCCCGGCAAGTCGAACGCGGGCATCACCCCCGCCGACATCACCGGCTCGGGGCCGATCGGCCTCGTCTCCAAGTCGGGCACGCTGACCTACCAGCTCATGTACGAGCTGCGCGACATCGGCTTCTCGACCTCCGTCGGCATCGGCGGCGACCCGGTCATCGGGACCACCCACATCGACTGCCTCAAGGCGTTCGAGGAGGACCCCGAGACCAAGGCGATCGTCATGATCGGCGAGATCGGCGGCGACGCCGAGGAGCGCGCGGCCGAGTACATCAAGAACCACGTGACGAAGCCGGTCGTCGGCTACATCGCCGGGTTCACCGCGCCCGAGGGCAAGACGATGGGCCACGCCGGCGCCATCATCTCCGGTTCGGCCGGCACCGCCGAGTCGAAGAAGGAGGCCCTGGAGGCCGCGGGCGTCAAGGTCGGGAAGACCCCGAGCGAGACCGCCCGCCTCATGCGCGAGGTCATCGAGAACCTCTAAGCGGCGCAAAGCGAAAGGGCCGGGCGGCGGTGCCGCCCGGCCCTTCGTCGTGCGACGGCGGTCCCAGAGCGGTCGGGCCGGACCCGTTCGGCCGCGCGGCGGCCCGTTCCGCCGGTCCCGGCCCGTTGCGGCCGGATCCGCTCCCCGGTCGCCCGCGCACCCGGTCGATACGATCGGGGCATGCCCTCGACGCCCCCGTCCCCGCATCCGAGTCCGCCCGAGATCCCGACCCGCGGCCCGGGCGCGGCAACGGCCGGGTGGGCGCTGCTGCCGCTGCTGGTGCCCGGAGCCGGTGCGCCCCTGGCGTTCGGGATCGCCGCCGGGCGGCGGCCCTCAGCGCGGACAGTGGCGCCGCTGATCGCCTACACCGCCGCGTTCCTGGGGTTCTTCGCGCTCATCCTCCCGTTCGACGTGGGCGAGACCCCCGGCTGGGCGCTGTGGAGCGCGTTCCTCGTCATGCTGGCCTCCACGTTCGGCGCCGCGATCCACTCCTTCGCGATCCGCCGGTACGTCTGGGCCCCAGTGCGAGCCGCCGAACCGGCGCCGCCGCCGAAGCCCGTCCCGGCCGGCGACTGGGTCGCCCCGGCCCTCGACCAGGCCGCGCGGCTGCGCGAGGACGCCCGGCGGCTCGCCGACGGCGACCCGTCGCTGGCGAAGCGCAGCGGCGTCGGCCGCCCCGACCAGCCGCGGCACCTCGACGACGGCGGGCTGGTCGACCTCAACCATGCGCCCGCCGACGTGCTGCGCGACCTCCCCGGCTTCAACGCGGCGCTCGCCGAGCAGGTCCGCGAGCGCGTCGAGCGCATCGGGCCGTTCCAGAGCCTCGACGAGGTGATCGTCGAGATCGGCGTCGCGCCCGGGTTCGAGCGGCACCTGCGCGAGTACGCGGTGCTGATCCCCTAGCGCCCTTAGGACTCCTCGATCCAGAAGTTGTCGTGGAGGGCGAAGAACTCCTTGCGCTCCTCGTCCGACAGCTCCCCGAGGGTCAGCAGGCCCTCGAAGTAGTCCTCGCGGGGCGCGCCCGGGTGGAACATGAGCAGCATCGAGGCGGGCTCGCCGGACTCGTTGCGGAAGCCGTGGACGCCGCCTTCGGGGACGTGCACGAAGTCGCCCGGCACGTGGTCGACCCACTTGGCGCCGTTGTAGATCCGGATCGTGCCGGTGAGGATGTAGAAGGACTCCGAGATGGTGCGGTGGAAGTGCGGGTCGGGCCCGGACCGGGCGCCGCTCATGTTCCACTGGTAGAGGCCGAACTGGCCGTTCGTGGTCGCGCCGGTCGCCAGGTAGTCGGCCGTGCCGCCGTTCGGGTACTCGATGTCGGGCGCCTGGCCGGCAGGCCGGAAGTACGCGCTGATCTCGCCTTCGTCGCCGAAGTACCGCGGTTCGGGATAGGACATGTCGCTCGCTTTCTCTCTGGGGCGGGGCCCGTGTCAGACGCTACCGGTCGGTCCGGCATATTGGTAGCGTTCCTAGCCGAGCGGCTAGCCCTGATCGTGAGGAGACGCCGATGCCCGAGACCGTGCTCTTTGTGAACGCCGCCGTGCTCGACACCGCCGCGGGGGTGCTCGTGCCGGGGCAGCGGGTGCTGGTGCGGGACGGGGAGATCGCGGCCGTCGGGGCCGATGTCGAGGCGGCCGACGCGAAGACGGTGGACCTGGGCGGGAAGACGCTCATGCCGGGGCTGATCGACTGCCACGTGCACGTCAACGCCCACACCGCGGAGCTGTCGGGGCTGGGCGACGAGTCGCCCGCCTATGTCGCCGTCAAGGCCGCGATCGAGCTGCGGGAGATGCTCCACCGCGGGTTCACGACAGTGCGCGACCCCGGCGGGGCCGACTTCGGCATCCACGACGCCGTCGCCGAGGGCCTCATCGACGGGCCGCGGATCTTCTTCGGCGGCAAGGCGCTCTCGCAGACCGGCGGGCACGTGGACATGCGCCCGCGCGGGCGCTCGGTGAGCGACGACCACCAGTGCTGCCCGGGCCTGGGGCTCGTGTGCGACGGCGTCGACGGCGTGCGCAAGGCCGCCCGCGAGCAGCTGCGCACCGGCGCGCACCACGTCAAGATCATGCTGTCGGGCGGCGTCGCCTCCCCCACCGACCGGATCGACTCGACGCAGTTCTCCCTCGACGAGATCCGCGCGATCGTCGAGGAGGCGCAGGCCGCCAACCGCTACGTCGCCGGGCACGCCTACACCGCGCGGGCCATCAACCGCGGCCTGGAGGCGGGCGTGCGGTCCATCGAGCACGGCAACCTCCTCGACGAGTCCAGTGTGGAGCTGTTCCTGGAGCACGACGCGTTCCTGGTGCCCACCTTGGTGACCTACCGGCGCATGTCGATCGAAGGCGCCGAATACGGGCTGTCCCAAGCGAACCTCGCCAAGAACGAGCTCGTCCTCGACGCCGGGCTCCGGGCCCTCGAACTCGCGCACAACGCGGGCGTCAACCTCTGCTACGGCTCGGACCTCCTGGGCGGCATGCGCAGGCACCAGCTCGACGAGTTCACGATCCGCGGCGCGGTCGTCCCCGCCGCCGACGTCATCCGCTCCGCCACCGTCACCGCCGCAAGGCTCCTCGGCGAAGAGGACCGCATCGGCCGCATCGTCCCCGGCGCCCGCGCCGACCTCCTCGTGGTCGACGGCGACCCCCTCGCGGACCTCGCCGTGCTCACCGACCCCGAAGCGCACCTGAAGCTGGTCATGCAGGGCGGCAAGGTGAAAGCGGGAGCACTCGACTAGCGGCGAACCCCACGGGTTGCACCCGCTTGCTAACTTCAATGGGCTCCGAACACTCCGGAAAACCAGGGAGCCCCCTTGAACACTGAATCGAACGGCATCGCCGACGCGCTCGCGAAGGCCGTGCAGGTCGTCAACGACGGCAGGCAGGCGCAAGAGGCGGCCGGGAACCAGACCGTCGAAGTCGAAGCGGCCGAAGGCATGATCCGCGTCTCCGCGACCCTCGCGGGCAAGGTCAAGGTCGACCTCGTCGACCCCCGCGCGGTGCGCCTCAGCAAGGAGTACCTGAGCGAGGAGATCACCAACGGCGTCAACGCCGCCCTCGACGCGGCCCGCGAGCAGGCGGGCATGCCCGGCGCGGTCGACCTCGCCGCCCTGTCGGAGAAGGTCGAGGAGATCCAGCAGCAGTCGGTGCGCCAGCTCGGCTCGTTCATGAACTCGCTCGCCGAGTCCCACACCAAGATCGTCCAGGCCGCCGCCCAGGCGAAAGGCCTCGACTGATGGCGGGCCTCCAGATCGACCCTGAAGGCCTCGACAGCGCCGGACAGGGCATGGAAGCGACCTCCGAGCGGTTCTTCACCGCCCTTGAGACGTTCACCGAGAAGATCGCGAGCCACAGCGACGCCGCGGGCGGCGACGAGATCGGCGGCATCATCGGCGAAGCGCATCAGGCGATCTTCGAATGGGCGATGGAGTGCTTCCAGGAAGCCGCCCAGTCGATCGCGGACGCGGGCTTCGACATCCGGGACTTCGCCGCGCAGCACCTCGCCGCCGACGAGGAGATCGCCCAGATCTTCAAGAGCATCAGCGGCGACATGGGAGGCGGTTCCTGATGGCGATCACGCTGCCTTCGGAGCTGATGGCCGTGCTCAGCGCCATCGGACACGATTTCCCGGAGTCCAACGAGGACGCACTCATGGACATCGGCCAGGCGTGGATGGACTTCGGCGGCGAGCTCGCCGACATCCTCGGCGAGTCCGGCGCCAGCGCCGCGCAGGCATGGACCGACCAGGTCGGCCAGGACATCGACGCGTTCAAGGCCTGGTGGGAGAGCGAAGACGGCCCCTCCGAGATCCTCAGCTCCGGGGCGACCGGCGCCATGGTCGGCGGCGCGGGCATGATGATCGCCTCGATCATCGTGCTCTGCTTGAAGATCATGGTGATCGTGCAGGTCGTGATCCTGGCCGTGCAGATCGCCCTGGCGATCGCCGAAGCGGCCGTCACCTTCGGCGCCTCCCTGCTCCAGATCCCGATCTTCCGGCAGATCACCAAGGAGATCGTCAGCAACCTCATCCAAGAGGCGATCTTCAAGCTGGTGGCGGGCTGATGGCCAAGGGCAAGGCGGGCGGCGGCCTCATCAAGGTCGCCATGAAGTTCCTGAAGAAGGCCGACTTCCAGCGGGCGAAGCGGGCGGCGCCGCACCGCCTCGAACCGCACCAGCTCAAACACATGCTCCAGGGCAGCGCGGGCACGACGCACTGGAACGGCCTGCGCTCCGGGCCAGGCAAGTACGGGCCGCGAACCGGGTACCACTACCGTCCTGGCGGGCAGGACATCCCCGGTCGGCGCATCCTCCCGCCGCCCAACAAGACCCACCCCAGCGGCGCCTACGACGTGCGCACCCAGTTCGAGGTCGACCAGAGCAAGGCCAAGGACGGCTCGAAGATGGTCTGGTCGGACAAGAAGGGCCCCGGCGGCAGCAGTACCTTCTTCCCCGACCACTGGACCCCGCAGCAGATCGACGGGGCCGTCTCCGGCGCGTTCAAGAACGGCACCAAGAACGCCGACGGCACCTGGACGGGCATGGGCCCCGACGGGCTCACGATCTCGGGCAGGTACGACACGAACAACGGCGGTATCGTGACCGCCTTCCCTGTGATCTAGTAAGGGCATCATGGCGATCACCAAGTTCTTCAACGACGCCTACGGGCGACCCGGCTACGAGGCGGACGACGAGCGGTACTGGAAGCTCGGCATCTGGCTCACCATGGAGATCGGCACGAATTTCGCCGCCGCGCTCGACGCGCTCGACTCCGTGGCCGAGGCGCTCGCCGGGGCCGCGGACGCCGGGGACTGGGAAGGCGAGAGCATGGAGGCGACCTTCACGCCCACCGAGCTCGTCCTCGTCGACTACGACGGCACCCAGGCCCGCTACCCGATGGCCGAAGTGCAGGCCGAGCTCGAACGCTACTGGCGCTTCCTGCTCACCCGCTCTCCCTCACCCGACACGGTCCGCATCCTGCGGCCCGACCTCCCGGAGCACGAGGCGTACCTGCTCCAGTGGGAGGAGACCTGGAAGAAGCGCCATCCCTACCGGGGCCGGATCGAGGGAATCCCCGCCACCGGGCCCGAGTAGCGCGAAGGCGCGGACCGCAGCTGCGGTCCGCGCCTTGCTTCTTGCTAGAGGTCGAAGTGGCAGGCGACCTTGTGGCCGCTCGCCGCTTCGCGCCATTCGGGTTCCTGTTCGGCGCAGATGTCCTGGGCCCAGGGGCAGCGGGTGCGGAAACGGCAGCCCGAGGGCGGGTTGGCCGGGGAGGGGAGGTCGCCTTTGAGGATGATGCGCTCGCGGGTGGCCTCCTTCTCGGGGTCCGGCTGGGGGACGGCGGAGAGCAGGGCCTTGGTGTACGGGTGGCGGGGGTGCTCGTAGATCGACTCGGAGTCGGCCTCCTCGACGAGCTTGCCGAGGTACATGACGCCGACGCGGTCCGAGAGGTGCCGGACCACGGCGAGGTCGTGGGCGATCACCAGGTAGGTGAGGCCGAACTCGCCCTGGAGCTCGTCGAGCAGGTTCATGACCTGGGCCTGGATCGAGACGTCGAGCGCGGAGACCGGCTCGTCGCAGACGATCAGGTCGGGCCGGAGCATGAGGGCCCGCGCGATGCCGAGGCGCTGGCGCTGGCCGCCCGAGAACTCGTGCGGGAAGCGCTCCAGCACGGTCTTGGGCAGGCCGACCGCGTCGAGGGTCTCGACGGCGAGCTTGCGTCGCTCCTCCTTCGAGCCGACGCCGTGGACCTTGAGCGGCTCCGACAGGAGCATGTCCACGTTGTGGCGCGGGTTGAGCGAGCCGAGCGGGTCCTGGAAGACCATCTGCATGCGGGAGCGGAACTTCCGCAGCCGCTCGCCCTTGAGGGACGTCACCTCGTCGTCGCCGAGGCGCACGCGCCCGCCCGTGGGCTCCTCCAGCCGCAGCACGGCCCGCCCGAAGGTGGTCTTGCCGCAGCCGGACTCGCCCACCAGGCCGTACGTGCCGCCCTGGGCCACTTGGAGACTCACGCCGTCGACCGCGCGGACGTGGCCGACGGTGCGCTCCACGACCACGCCGCGGCGGATCGGGAAGTGGACCTTCAGGTCCTCGACCTCCAGCAGCGCCGGGTCGGCGGAGGCGGCGGGAAGCTCGGGCTCCGCGGTCCGCTGCACCGGCACCTGCGGCGACTCGTCTTGCAGTGCATGGTCTTCGGTGCTCATGCGACCTCCTCGGCCATGACGCAGCGGTGGGCGTGCGCGGACCCGACGAGCGCGGGCTCGCCCGCGACGCACGCGTCGGCGACGCGGTCGCAGCGGGGCGCGAACGCGCAGCCGTCCTTCCAGCGGATGACGTCGGCGATCGAGCCGCGGATCGGCGTCAACGGCTCGTGCAGCGGCAGGTCCAGGCGCGGGATCGACCCGAGCAGTCCCACCGTGTACGGGTGCGTGGGCCGCGCGAACAGCTCGCGCACCGGCGCCGACTCGACCACGCGCCCCGAGTAGAGCACGTTCACCTCGTCGCACATGCCCGCCACGACCCCGAGGTCGTGCGTGATCATGAGCAGCGCGGTGCCCTCGTGGTCGACGAGGTCCTTGAGCAGCTCCAGGATCTGCGCCTGGATCGTGACGTCGAGCGCGGTCGTCGGCTCGTCGGCGATGAGCAGGCGCGGGGCGCACGCGACGGCGATCGCGATGAGCACGCGCTGGCGCATGCCGCCCGAGAGCTGGTGCGGGTACTCCTTGAGGCGGCGCACCGGGTCGGGGATGCCGACGCGGTCGAGGAGGCTCGCGGCCTCCTTGTTCGCCTTGTCGCCCTTGAGGCCCCGGTGCCGTTCGAGGACCTCGGTGATCTGCCGTCCGATGGGGACGACCGGGTTGAGGCTCGACAGGGGGTCCTGGAAGACCATGGCGAGGTCCTTGCCGCGGCGGCGGCGCATCGCGGCGGGCGGGAGCGACAGGAGGTCGGTGCCGTCGAAGACGGCCCGGCCGCTGACGTCCGCGCCGCCGCCCCTGCGGCGCCCGCCCCCGGCCGGGACGGCCTGGGGCGCGGCGACGGCGGCCTTCACCGAGCCGCCCGCGACCTCTTCGGCCGCGGCCTGGACCGGCTGGTCCCCCTTGCGTCCCTTCGCGGCCCGGCCGCGCGGGAGGAGGCCCATGACGGCGAGGCTGGTGACGGACTTGCCGCACCCGGACTCGCCGACGAGGCCGACGATCTTCCCCTGCTCCACGGCGAAGGAGACGCCGTCGACGGCGGTGGACGCGCCGAACGCGACCCGCAGGTCCTCTACTTCGAGCAGTGCCACTACTCCTGACTCCTCAGCCTCGGGTCGAGCGATTCGCGCATGGCCTCGCCGAGGAGGGTGAACCCGAGCGCGGTCACGATGATGGCGACCGCCGGGTAGATGGCGAGCTGCGGCGCCCCCGAAAGGAACCGCTGCGCGTCGGCGAGCATGGTGCCCCATTCGGCGCTGCCGGGGTCGGGGTTGCCCAGGCCCAGGTACGACAGGGCCGCGGCCTCGATGATCGCGGTCGCGAGCACCAGGGTCGCCTGGACGATGACGGGCCCGAGCGAGTTGGGCAGGATGTGCGAGACCACGATCCGTCCCTTGGGGACGCCCAGGGAGACCGCGGCGAGCACGTAGTCCGAGTGCGCCTGCGCCAGCATCGATCCGCGCAGCAGCCGCGCGAAGATCGGGATCTGCGCGACCCCGACGGCGACCATGACGGTGCTCAGCGACGGGCCCATGAGGGCCGCGACGCTCAAGGCGAGCAGGAGCATCGGGATGGCGAGGGCGACGTCGACGGTGCGCATGAGGACGGCCTCGACGCGCTCGCCCCAGCGGCCCCCGAAGGTGCCCGCGGCGGCGGCCACGCCGCCGATGACGGCGCCCGCGACGAAGCCGATGAGCGTCGCCACGACGCCCACCAGGAGCGTCTGGCGGGCCCCGACGATCATGCGGGAGAACATGTCCCGGCCCAGGTGGTCCAGGCCGAACCAGTTCTCGGCGCGCGGCCCGGGGAAGATGTTCCGGTTGAGGAACACCTCGCGGCCCCACGTCTGCGCGGTCGGGTCGTACGGCGCGATCCACGGCCCGAGGATCGCCACGACGACGAACAGGCCGACGATGACGGCGCCCGTGACGGCCATCGGGGAGCGCCGGAGCCTGCGGTACGACTGGCGCAGCAGCGAACCGGTCTGCGCCTCGCGGGCGGAGACGCTCGCCTCGATGAGCCGGTCGAGCTTCTCGATCTTCGCGATGGTCATGACCGCACCCGCACTCTCGGGTCGAGGAGCCCGTACGACAGGTCCACGATCAGGTTGATGGCGACGTAGAACATGGCGATCACCAGGATGAAGCCCATGAGCGCCGGGTAGTCGCGCTCGGTCGTCGCCTGGTACACGAAGGACCCGATGCCGCCGAAGGAGAACACCGACTCGGTGAGCACGGCGCCCGCGAACAGGCTGCCCAGGAGCAGGCCGATGATCGTGGCGATCGGGAGCATCGCGTTGCGCATGACGTGGCGGCCGCGGATCACGGAGGGCTTGAGGCCCTTGGCGTCCGCGGTGCGCACGTAGTCCTCGCCGACGACGTCGAGGACGCTGGCGCGGGTGATGCGCACGATGACCGCGAGCGGGATCGACGAGAGCGCGATAGCGGGCAGCACCAGGTGCAGCACCGCGTCCCAGGCGATGTCGAACTCGCCGGTGATCAGCCCGTCGAGCACGCGCAGGCCCGTGACCTCCGTGTAGTCGGCCCCGGCGGAGAGCCGGAACGTCGTGGGCAGCCACCCGAGCTCCTGCGCGAACACCACTTTCAGCATGGCGGCGAGGAAGAAGATCGGGATGCACGTGCCCAGGAGGGACCCGGAGACGGCGGTGAAGTCCAGCCACGTCCCGCGGCGCCGGGCCGCGAGGTAGCCGAGCGGAATGCCCACGCCGACGGCGATGATCATCGCGGCGAGGGACAGTTCGATGGTGGCGGGCAGCCGGTCGGCGAGCTCCGTGGCGACGGGCCGCCCGCTCGACAGCGAACTGCCGAAGTCGAAGCGGACGACCCGTCCGAGGAAGTCCCCGTACTGCACCCAGACGGGCTCGTCGAGCCCCAGGGCGGCCCGCAGCGCCTCCCGCTGCTGGTCCGTGGCGTTCTCGGGGAGCAGCCGGTTCTCGGGTCCGCCCGGGAGGGCCTTGAACCACGCGAACAGCAGCAGCGAGAGTCCCAAGAGGGCCACGGCCAGTTGCAGGAGGCGCTTGACGGTGTAGCGCAGCATGTTGTGCTAGCTGGGTTTCAGTTACGAGCCGGTGGTGAAGTAGACCTGCGCGAAGTTCTCCTGCGTCAGCGGGGAGACGTCCGGCGGGTACACGTTGGCGGCGAAGGCGATCGACGGCGGCGAGGACGACAGCGGCAGGCCCGGGAGCTCCTCCATCACGGCCTCGTTGGCGGCCTTCCACAGGTCGACGCGGGTCGCCTCGTCGGGCTCGGTGTTGGCGGCCGCGATCGAGTCGAAGACCTCCTGGTTGTCGAAGCCCCACTCGGTGGACTCGGCGGCGAACCAGGTGCCGAGGAAGTTGTACGGGTCGCTGAAGTCGCCGGTCCAGCCGAGCAGGTACAGCGGGCACTCGCCGGAGCGGGTGGTCGGGATGTACTCGACCCACGTGATCGGGCGGGCCTCGACGGTGACGCCGGCCGCTTCGAGGTCGGAGGCGATCATGTCAAAGATGTCCTTCGGCGCGGGCATGTACGGGCGCGACACGTCGGTCGGGTAGCAGAACGTCAGCGTCAGGTCCTCCTGGCCGGCCTCGGCGAGCAGGTCCTTGGCCTTGTCGACGTCGTAGTCGTACGTCTTGACGTCCTCGGAGTAGCCCTCCAGGCTCGGCGGGATGAACTGCGTGGCGACCAGGCCGCCCGGCGGGAGCACGTTGTTGACGATGCGCTCGCGGTCGACCGCGTACGACAGGGCCTCGCGGACCGCGTGGTCCTCAAGGGGCGCCTGGCCCTGCGTGTACGCGAGGTACAGCAGGTTGAACACGCCGCGGACGGGGACCTGGAAGCCCGCGTCGATGAGCGGCTGCACGTCGGCGGGGGCGGCGAGGTCGTAGCCCTGGATGTCGCCGGCTTCGAGGGCCTGGCGGCGGGCGGTCTCGTCGGAGATGGTGCGGAAGATCAGGGTCTTGACCTTCGCGGCGTCGCCCCAGTAGTTCTCGTTGCGCGTCAGGGTCACCTGCTGCTCGCCGTGGTCCCACTCGGTGAGGACGTACGGGCCGGTGCCCGCGAGGGTCCCGGCGGTCTGCGAGTACTCCGGCAGCGGCGAGTCGGCGGCGGGCAGCTCGACGTCGGCGATCGCCTCAAGGGAGGCGGGGCTGATGATCGAGAAGGAGCTGAGCGAGAACGCGCCCGGGAAGCTGGAGGTGTACTTGCTGAGCGAGATCGTCGCGTCCAGCCCGTCGGCCTCGCAGCCCTGGTAGATCGACTCGGCCTCGATGCCCATGGCCGGGTCGTTCTCGGTGAAGCCGCCGAAGATCGCGGAGTAGTAGTAGGTGAAGTTCGGGGACTGGAAGCCGCCCTTGAAGTTCGCCCAGCGCTCGAAGTTGGTGCAGACCGCGGCGCCGTCGAGGGCGGTGCCGTCGGAGAAGGTCACGCCTTCACGCAGGTGGAAGGTCCACTCGGTGCCCTCCGGGTTCTGGTCCCACGACTCGGCGAGGCCCGGCACGTTGTCGGTGCAGTCGGTGTCGACGAGGGTCTCGTAGATCTGGCGCGTGACGCGGAAGGTCTCGCCGTCGGAGGCGAGGACCGGGTCCATGCTGGTCGGGTCGCCCGGGGAGCCGAAGACGAACGGCTGCGACTCGTTGGCGGCGGTGTCCGCCTCGGGGGTCCCGTCCGTGCGCTCGGGGCAGGAGAAGTCGAAGTCCTCGGCGGAGTCGGCGTCGCCGCCGGTGTCGCCGTCGGAGCCGCAGGCGGCGAGGATGCCCACTGCCATCGCGGCGCTCGCCGCGGCGGCCAGGACGCGCCTGACTGGGGTTGGGGACGTGCGCATAGGTTGTCTCACCCGTCGGTCGTTGGGTATTCGGAGGTACCTGACAGACTAGAACACGGTGAGTTACACCACTGTTAAGCGTTATGTGATCGTGACCGTTCCGCGGGCTATTGTTACCGAATCCGGATCAACCATGCACAAGCGAAAAACGTTGTACGACAACGCCTTTCAAATCGGTGCAAGCGCGGCGCGGAACGGCGCGGGCGGTCCACTCAGTCCATGGTCCGGCGGCCCGAGAAGGCCCGCCCGAGAGTCACTTCGTCGGCGTACTCCAGGTCGCCGCCCACGGGCAGGCCGCTGGCCAGCCGCGTCACCTTGAGCCCCATGGGTTTCAGCAGCATCGCCAGATACGTGGCGGTGGCCTCGCCCTCGGTGTTCGGGTCGGTGGCGATGATGAGCTCGGTGGTCTCGCCGGCCTGGAGCCGCACCATGAGCTGGCGGATGCGCAGGTCGTCGGGGCCGATGCCCTCCAAGGGGTTGATGGCTCCGCCGAGCACGTGGTACCGGCCGCGGAACTCGCCGGTCCGCTCGATGGCGAGCACGTCCTTCGGCTCCTCGACGACGCAGATGAGCGCCTCCGAGCGGCGCGGGTCGCGGCAGATGCCGCACTGCTCGCCTTCGGTGACGTTGCCGCACGTCTCGCAGAACCGGACCTGGGCCTTCACCCGCTCCAGCGCCGAGGTGAGCCGCTCGACGTCCGCGCTCTCCGACGCCAGCAGGTGGAAGGCCAGCCGCTGCGCACTCTTCGGGCCGATCCCGGGCAGCTGCCCGAGCTCTTCGATGAGGTCGCCCAAAGCCCCGTCGTACAAGGAATCTCCTCCGTGGTTCCGCGTGTGGGTGGGGACGGGCTACATGCCCGGGAGGCCCATGCCGCCGAGGGCGTCGCCGAGCGGGCCCATCTTCTCGGCGGCGAGGCGCTTGGCGTTGTCGTTCGCGGCCTGGACGGCGGCGATGATGAGGTCTTCGAGGGTCTCGACGTCCTCGGGGTCGACCGCCTGCGGGTCGATCTTGACGGCCTTGAGCTCGCCGTCGCCGGTGACGGTGGCGGTGACGAGCCCGCCGCCCGCCGCGGCGCTGACCTCGGTCTCGGCCAGTTCGGCCTGGGCCTTCAGCATGTCGGTCTGCATCTGCTGCGCCTGCTGGAGCAGCTTCTGCATGTCTCCGCCCGGGAACATGTCCATGTTTCGTCCTCGCGTTCGGTCTTCCGGTTCCTTGGTCTGGCGGCAAGCCTAGCCGCACGGGGCGACGGCGGCGGGGCGCGCACGCCCGGCCGCGGGGCCGACTGCGCCCCGGAACCGGGTCAGCGGGCGATCTGCTTGGCGCCGAACGCCGTGGTGATGAGCTTGATCGCCTGCTCCTCACTGGTGCCGAACCCGCCCGGGGCGACCGGGTCGTCGGGGCTGGGCTCGTCGTAGTCGTCCGGCGGGGGCTCCTCGACGGCTTCGGCTGCGGGCGCGGCGGCCTGGCGGCCGGGGGCCGCGGCGGGCCGCGACGCGGGCGCGGCCGATCTAGGCGCCGGGGCCGGCGCCGCTCCCGCCGGGGCTTTTGGGAGGGTCCCCGCCTCCCCCACTTCGCACCGGATCTTCCAGGTGCCGCCGAGGACCTCGCCGAGGACGCCCACGACGATGCCGTAGGCGGGCTCCTTCTGGAGGTTCTCGGCGTGGAACGCGTGCTTGAACGCGAGCACCAGTTCGCCCTCGCCCGCGTCGGCGATGGTGGCGTCCTGGAGGAGCGCGGCGGTGGTGCGCTTGCGGTCCTTGACGGCCATCATGATGCGGTCCCACTGACGGCGCACGGACGCGGCCGACGTGCCGCCTCCGGCGGGCTCGGGCGCGGGCTCGTAGACGGGGGCCGGTTCGGGCTCGGACCACTCCTCGGCCGGGGGTTCCGGCGCGGGCGCGGCGGCCGCGGGTTCGGGCGCTTTCTCCTGCGGCGCTTCGGTTTCCTCCCACGGCGGGACCGCGGTCTTCGGTTCGGCGGCGGGAGCCGGGGCGGGCGCTTCGGCGGGCTTCGCGAGCGCGGACCGGACCGCGGCGGGGCCGGTCTCGGCGGGCGCGGGGGCCGGGGCCGCGGCGGGCCGCACGGGGGCGGCGAGGGCCGCTCCGGCGGCGCGCTGCTCCAGGGTTTCGAGGCGCTGCATGAGCCCGGCCATCGACTCGTCGGAGCCGGGGAGGATCGCGCGCACGCAGGCGAGTTCGAGGAGCAGTCGCGGCGCGGTGGCGCCGCGCATCCCCGCGAGCCCGGCGGCGACGACCTCGGCCATGCGCGCGAGCGTCGAGGTGCCCATGCGGGTGGCCTGGCTGGTCATCTTGGCGAGCTGGTCGGCGGGGGCGTCGACGAGGCCGTTCGCGCCCGCGTCGGGGACCTGCGTGAGGACGATGAGGTCGCGGAGGCGTTCGAGGAGGTCCCCGGCGAAGCGGCGCGGGTCGTGGCCGCCTTCGACGACGCGCTCGACCACTTCCATGACGGCCGCGCCGTCAGCCGCGGCGAACGCCTCGCACATCTCGTCGAGGAGCCCGGCGTCGGTGACCCCGAGGAGCCCGGCGGCCCGCTCGTAGGTGACCCCTTCGGGTCCGGCTCCGGCGATGAGCTGGTCGAGGACCGAGAGCGTGTCGCGCGCGGAGCCGCCCCCGGCGCGGACCACGAGCGGGAGCACGTCGTCGGCGACGACCGCCCCCTCCTCGTCGCAGAGCTTGCGGCACAGCTCGCGCATCGCGGGCGGCGGGATCAGCCGGAAGGGGTAGTGGTGCGTGCGGGAGCGGATGGTCGGGAGGACCTTGTCCGGCTCGGTGGTGGCGAAGATGAAGAGCACGTAGTCCGGCGGCTCCTCGACGAGCTTGAGCAGCGCGTTGAAACCGGCGGCGGTGACCATGTGCGCTTCGTCGATGATGTAGATCTTGAAGCGGGAGTCCACGGGCGCGAAGACGGCGCGTTCGCGCAGCTCGCGGGCGTCGTCCACGCCGCCGTGGCTGGCGGCGTCGATCTCGATCACGTCGACCGAGCCGTGCCCGTCGGCGGCCAGCGCGCGGCAGGAGCGGCACTCGCCGCAGGGCTCGGGCGTGGGGCCCTGGGCGCAGTTGAGGGAGCGGGCGAGGATGCGGGCGGAGGAGGTCTTGCCGCAGCCGCGCGGGCCGGAGAAGAGGTAGGCGTGGTTGAGGCGTCCGGCGCGGATGGCGTTGATGAGGGGTTCGGTGACGTGCTCCTGGCCGACCACTTCCGCGAAGGTCTGCGGCCGGTATTTGCGGTAGAGCGCGAGTGCCACGTCGTCCTCCTGTTGCCGTTCGCCCCACACGCCGGTTCGCGGCGCGCCTGAAGCCAGGGTACGGCCTGGGTCCGACGTTCTGCGGCTGACCGGGGGTCTTGGTGCGGCGGTCATACGACGGTGGATTCGGGGGGTGGCTCAGAACGGATGAAAGCGGTATCCTCTTAAAACCACAAGACATTTAAACGTTTCAATGTAAAGGAGCTCCCCCCTTGCGCACTCCCGCTCCGACCCGCCGCGCGCGGCTCGCCCGGTGGCTGGCCGCCGCCGTCGTGGCCGTCTGCACCGCGGCCGGGTTCACCGCCCTCGGCTCGGCCCCGGCCGCCGCCGTGGAGACCGGTACCTGGTACCGGATCGTCAACGACTTCTCCGGCCTCGCCGTCAGCATCCAGGACGGCTCCACGGCGACCGGCGCGGCCGCCGTGCTCGCCGCGCAGTCCTCGGCCACCAGCCAGCAGTTCCGATTCGTCGACTCCGGCAGCGGCTACTACCGGATCCAGGCCCGGCACTCGAATCAGGTACTCGACGTCTACGCCAAGTCCACCGAGAACGGCGCGGACCTCGTGCAGTGGACCGACAACAAC
Organism: Glycomyces artemisiae; assembly: GCF_003002955.1. Classification (GTDB taxonomy): domain Bacteria; phylum Actinomycetota; class Actinomycetes; order Mycobacteriales; family Micromonosporaceae; genus Glycomyces; species Glycomyces artemisiae. Next base: position 657,618 of record NZ_PVTJ01000002.1, on the reverse strand, counting down.
GGCACGAACCAGCAGTGGCAGGTGAACACCCAGTCCGACGGCTCCGTCGAACTCGTGAACCGCAACTCCGGCAAGGCCCTCGACAACTGGGAGTGGGCCACGAGCGCCGGCTCGCGCGTCTCCCAGTACGACCGCAACAACCTCGAATCCCAGCACTGGAAGCTCGTCCCCGTGGCCGCCGCCGGGAACGGCGCGGTCAACGACCCGAACCTCCAGTACTACGGGCGCTGGAACACCGCCGACGCGTCGTTCTACACGATGGGCTGGGCGGGCGGCTACGTCGAGGCGGCCTTCACCGGCTCCTCGATCGGCGTGAAGCTGCGCAACACGATCGACATGTACTACTCGGTCGACGGCGGCGCCGAGACCTGGATGCGGGCCGTCTCCGGGAACGTCACGATCCGGACCGGACTCTCCTCGGGGACCCACACGATCCGCATCGGCTTCCGCGAGAAGGCCGGGTCGTACACCGGCGACCCGGCGTTCGGCGGGCTCATCCTCGCCTCCGGGGGCGCGACCAGCGCGATCGGCCGCCCGGCGAACTTCGTGGAGTTCATCGGCGACTCCATCACCGTGGGCCAGCCGAACGGGAACCGGCCGTTCACTGCGTATCCGTACCTGGTGGGCGACAACCTGAACGCGGGCCACACGCAGGTCGCGCAGGGCGGCGCATGCCTGGTCAGCACCTCCGACGGATGCTGGGGGATGATGGACTGGTTCCGCCGCACCTCCATGGCGTCCACTTCGGACGACTGGAACTTCTCGCGGTACCAGGCCACGGCCGTGGTGATCAACCTGGGCACCAACGACGTCGGGCACGGGGTCTCCACGACCGCGTTCCAGGCGAACTACATCACCATGCTGGAGCGGGTGCGCCAGGCCTACCCGAACGCGCACATCTTCGCCATGGAGACGTTCCGGAACCGGTACAGCCCCGAGACGCAGAACGCCGTCAACGCGCGGGTCAGCGCCGGTGACAGCAAGGTCCACTTCGTCGACACGACCGGGTGGCTGCCCGACGCGGGCGACCTCGTCGACTCGGTGCACCCGAGCGACGCGGGCCACCTCAAGATCGCCGACCGGCTGACCTCGATCATCGACCAGTACATCTGACTCTGGACGAGCGGTGCCCGCCCTGGTCGGGGCGGGCACCACTAATCCACTGGGGACGAATCCTATAGGATATACGATATAGGATATAGGGTTTATTGCGCCGTAAGGGCCTCAGTCGGCGAGAGCCGCGAGGCCCGCACCGCCGGGTACAGCCCCGCGACCGCGCCGATGAACAGCGTCGCGGCCACGCCGCCGACGCTCGCCCAGTACGGGACGACCGTCGGCCACTCCCGCACCGCCGCGAACACCGCGGTCACCGCCGTCCCCAGCAGCACCCCGCCGACGCCGCCGAGAGCGCTCAGCAGCAGCGACTCCGCGAGGAACTGCACGCGGATCTGCCCCTTCGTGGCGCCGAGGGACCGGCGCAGGCCGATCTCGCTGCGCCGCTCCAGGACCGAGATGACCATCGTGTTCGCGACGCCGACGCCGCCGACGAGGAGCGCCACGCCGCCCAGGCCCAGCAGCATCCCCGTGAACGCCGTGTCGACGGCGTTCTTCGCGGCGAGCGCGTCGGAGGGCCGCGACACCGAGGTCTCGTCGGGCGCTTCGGGGTTCGCGGTCGCCGCGAGGACGCCCGCGACGTCCTCCACGTACTGCTCCTCGGCACGGGTGTACACCGTGGTGGGGTGCCCGTCGAAGCCGAGGTAGGTCGCGGCGGCGTCCCAGCCGACGAGGACCGCGAGGTCCAGTTCCGACGCGAGCGCGACGGGTTCGAGGATGCCGACCACGGTGAACCATTGCCCGCCGATGTACACCTCGACGCCGTCGCCGACCGAGGTGATGCCGAGCTGCTCGGCGGCGGCAGAGCCGAGGACCGCCGTCGGGTACTGCGCGGTGGCCGCGTTGAGCCACACGCCGTCCGCGAGCTCCGCGCCGACCGTGTCGAACAGGTCGAGCTCGGCGGCCTTCACGGTCATGCCGCCGGACTGGCCCTCGGGGATGTGGTCGGAGCGGTAGACGTTCGCGTCCGAGACGTTCCCGGTCGCCGCGACGGCGTAGACCGGTTCGATGCGGGCGACCATCGCGGTCGCCTCGTACGGCAGGACGCCCTCCTCGCCCGAGAGCATCGAGGTGCCCGGTTCGACCCTGAGCAGGTTCGTGCCGAGTTCGGCGAGCTGCCGGTCGAGTTCGGCGCGGCTCGACGAGGAGATCCCGACGACCGCGATCATCGCCGCGATGCCGATCGCGATGCCCAGCGCCGACAGCCACGCCCGCAGGGGCCTGGTCCGCAGGCCGGTGGCGCCGACGCGGAGGACGTCCCCGGTGTGCATCCGCGCGGGCCGCAGGAGCTTCGCCGACGGCGGCGGCTCGGCGGCGGGCGGCGCGGGCGGAGGCGGGCTCCCGGGCGGCCCGCCGGGGCCGGTTCCCGTTGTCGCCGTTGCCATTCAGACCACCTCTCCGTCGCGCATCGCGACCTGCCGGGGCAGCGAGCGGGCGATGTCCTGGTCGTGGGTGATGACCACGACCGTGGTCCCGGCCTCGTGCAGTTCGTGCAGGAGCGCCATCACGCCCGCCCCGGAGACGGAGTCGAGGTTGCCCGTGGGCTCGTCGGCGAGGAGGACCGCGGGGCCGCCGACGATCGCGCGCGCCACGGCGACCCGCTGCCGCTCGCCGCCGGACAGCTCGTTGGGGAGGTGGTCGAGGCGGTGGCCGAGGCCCACCCGCTCCAGCGCCTCCGCGGCGCGGGCGCGCCGGTCGGGGCCGCGCCGGCCCGAATAGAGGAGCCCGTCGGCGACGTTGTCGAGCACCTGCTGCCCCACGGCGAGGTGGAACTGCTGGAACACGAACCCGATCCTGGTGGCCCGCAGCGCCGAGAGCTGCTTGTCGCGCAGCGCCGCCACGTCGAACCCGTCGATGCGCACCGACCCCTCGCTGGGCCGGTCGAGCGTCCCGATGAGGTGGAGCATCGTCGACTTGCCCGAACCGGACGGGCCGACGATCGCGCACATCTCCCCGGCCTCGATCCGCAGGGACACACCGCGCAGGGCGCGGACCCCGCCGGGGTAGGTCTTCGAGACCCCGTCGAGCTCGACGACCGGCCGGGGCCGCGTGTGCGGCTGCGCCGCTTCGGCTTCCGCGACCACCGTCATGAGGGCACCACTACGGACTGGCCCGCTTCCAGGCCCTCGCCGCTGACCTCGACGTACCCGTCCGCGAACAGGCCGGTGTCGACCGCGACGATCTCGGTGGTGTCGCCGTTCACGACCTCGACGCCGTAGCCGCCTTCGGCGAGCCCGAGGAGGGCCTCCACGGGGACGGTGAGCACGTCGGCGGCGCTGTCGCCCGCGAAGCCGACGTCCACGGACGCCTGGTCGAGCGCGTCGAACACGGCCGCGTCGTCGGCGGCCACGGTCACTTCGAGGTACGTGACGTCCTCGTTCTCGCCGCCGTTCTGCTCCTCGGTGACCGCGGTCTCCGAATCGGTGACGGTCCCGGTGGCCTCGGTCCCGTCGGGGAGGGTGATGGTGACGGGGTCGCCGACGACCACCAGCTCCTGGTCGTCGAGCTCGACCTCGACGGTGACGACCTTGTCGAGGCCCGTGTAGGTGAACACGGTCCCCTGGGCCATCGCGCCGAGCTGCGGGTCGACGGTGTCGACGCGGATCTGGTCGGGCGCGAAGACGACCCGGCCGAGGTCCACGCGGCCGGTCTCCTCGATGCCGAGGTCCTCCTGCCACGCCTCGACGGCTTCGGCGGTCGCGTCGGTGAACTCGTCGTCGACGGTGAAGCCGTCGTAGCCGAGCTGTTCGAGGTTCTTCTCCAGCTGCTCCACGTCGGCGCCCTCGGCGCCGACCGCGAGGGCGCGGTAGGCCGGGAGCGAGCCGTACATGAGGACCACCGGCTGGTCGTCCACGGAGTAGAGCACGTCGCCGCGCCCGAGCACGTCGCCCGCGGACGGCAGCCCGGTGAGGGTGCCGTTGAGCAGGCACGCCATGTCGAGCGCGTCGCCGTAGCCGAGGTCCCCGGAGACCGAGACGGTCTCGGTGAGGGTCTGCACGGCGACCTCGGCGGTCGCCGGAGTCTCCTGGGTCGCCTCGGCCTCCGACTCCTTGAAGAACGTGCGGGGGTCGAAGCCGAGTGCGGCGGCCACGGCGCCCGCCGCAGCGAGGGCGATCGCGGCGCCCGCGACGGCCTTCCCGGCGCGGCCCTTGCGTCGGCGCGCCATCACTCGTCACCGCTGTCGGTCGAGCCGCCGGGGCCTTCGGGACGCAGGTCGGCGCAGGCGGCCTCGGCGTCCTGGAACTCCTGGCTCTGCGGGTCGAAGCCCATGTCGGGGCCGACCATGATGCCGCCGCCCGGCTCGGGGTCCGGGAAGTTCTCGACGCCGTTCTCGCGCATGCACTCCGAGTACTCGACGAGCTTCTCGTAGATCTCCGGGTCGATGTCCTCGCCCCCGTTGGGCTGGGGACGGAGGTCCTCGCACGCCGCTTCGGCGTCCTTGAACTCCTGGCTCTCGGGGTCCATCCCTTCGGGCAGGCCGAGGCTGACGCCGCCCTCGCCCTGCTGCTCGGGGTCGGGGAACTCGGGGACGCCGTTGTCGCGCATGCACTGCGAGTACGCGAGCGCTTGCTCGAAGCCGCTCAGGTCCTCGCCGTCGCCGTCGCCGTCGGAGGCGGACTCGGTGGCGTCGCCGTCCGCGGAGGCCACGCCCCCGTCGTCGGCGTCGTCGCCGCAGGCCGCCGCCGTCAAGGCGGTCAGGCACAGGAGGAGTGCGATGAGGTATCGCCGCATGATGCTGCCTTTCGTGTGTCGTTGGCGCGGCCGGGGGCGGGAGGCACCCCGGCCGCGCAGTCAGTACAGCGGCCGGGGCGTTGCGCGGCCGTAATCCGGAACGGCAATGCCGCGGCAACACCGGAAGCGCCAAGATGGGAGGCATGAGGATCCTGGTGGTGGAGGACGAGCCCCTCCTGGCCGACGCGGTCGCCGAATGGCTGCGCGGCGACGCGCACGCCGTCGACGTCGCGGCCGACGGCGGCGCGGCCCTGGAGCGGTTCGGCGTCAACGAGTACGACGTGGTGGTCCTCGACCGGGACCTGCCCGTCGTCCACGGCGACCAGGTGTGCCGTGAGATCGCCGCCGCCGGTGGCGACACGCGGGTCCTCATGCTCACGGCCGCATCCGACATCGACGACCGCGTCGCGGGCCTGTCGCTCGGCGCCGACGACTACCTGCCGAAGCCGTTCGCGTTCCGCGAGCTCGCCGCCCGGGTAGCGGCCCTGGGCCGGCGCACCCGCCGCGCCGCGCCGCCGGTCCTGGAGCGCGCCGGGATCTCCCTCGACGTGCACCTCCACCAGGTGTTCCGCGACGGCCGCTACGTCCCGTTGTCCCGCAAGGAGTTCGCGGTCCTCGCCGAGCTGCTGCGCGCCGACGGCGCGCCCGTCTCCGCCGAGCAGCTCCTGGAGAAGGCGTGGGACGAGCACACCGACCCGTTCACGCAGGCCGTGCGCATGACGATCCTGAAGCTGCGCCGCAAGCTCGGGGACCCGCCGGTGGTCCTGACCGAACCCGGAGTGGGGTACCGCATCCGATGACGCTCACCTTGCGCAACCGCTTGACGCTCGTCTACGGCGGCCTGTTCCTCCTCGGCGGGATCCTCCTGCTCGTCCTCACCTACAGCCTGGTCGCGAACACCACCCCGAGCGGGGGCACGATCCAGGGCGCGTACCAGGAGGCTCCCCCGGTCGGGCCCGGGGACGACGTGTACAACGCGGAGCAGTTCCGGGTCCTGCTCACCAAGGACGTCTGGGACGACGCCCTCGGGGCCATCAGCGCCCAGGGCTCGCTGGCCCTCGGCCTGGTCTCGGTCGGCACGATCGCCCTCGGCTGGCTCATCGCCGGCCGGATGCTCCGGCCCCTCTCGCGTGTCACCGAGACCGCCGCCCGCATCGCCGAGGCCCCCGCGGCCGGGCAGGGCCTCCACGAGCGCATCCACATCGAAGGTCCCCAGGACGAGCTGCGCGAGCTCGCCGAGACGTTCAACCGCATGCTGGAGCGCCTCGACCACTCCTTCGACGGCCAGCGCTCCTTCATCTCCAACGCCTCCCACGAGCTGCGCACGCCCCTGACGGTGACCCGCGCGCTCCTGGAGGTCGCGGTCAACCGCAAGGGGGCTTCCGCGGACGTGCAGCAGCTCGGCGAGACCCTCCTCGAAGTGAACGCCCGCCACGAGCGCCTCATCGACGGCCTGCTCCTGCTCATGCGCTCCGACCGCGAACTCGGCGAGCGCTCCTACCTCGACCTCGCCGATATCGCCGCCCACGTCGCCGCCCAGACCCCCGCCCCGGGCGTCGCGGTCACCGCCGACTGCGCCGAGGCGCCCGCCCGCGGCGAGCCGGTCCTGCTGGAGCGCATGGTCCAGAACCTCGTCGAGAACGCGGTCCGCTACAACCTCCCCGAGGACGGCTGGGTCACCGTGACCACCCGCACGGAGAACAGCCGCTCGGTCGTCGAGGTCGCCAACTCCGGGCCCATCGTCCCCGCCTTCGAAGTCCCCGGCCTCTTCACCCCGTTCCGCCGCCTCGGCACCGAACGCCTCGCCACCGCCTCCAAGGGCGCGGGCCTGGGCCTCTCGATCGTCCGCGCGGTCGCCGAGGCCCACGGCGGCGAGGCCACTGCGAAGGCGGGGACGGAAGGCGGCCTGGTGGTCACGGTGTCGCTCCCGGCCGCGTAGCGCAGACGCGGAAAGGCCCCGGCGTTCGCCGGGGCCTTTCCGTTGGAGCCGCCTGTCGGAATCGAACCGACGACCTATTCATTACGAGTGAATCGCTCTGCCGACTGAGCTAAGGCGGCGGGGTCTCCCACACACCCGCCAGAGCCCGCTTATCCTTGCTGCCTTCCGGCCCTGGGGAGGTTCACAAGATGACGCCGCGTGGGAGACGGGCGAAAGTCTACCGCACGCCTCCCGCCCCGCCGAACCCGGAGCGCCCGCCGCGGTCCCGATGCAACGCAGGTCACCTCGATCAACCCGGTTGGAGGCCGCTCCCGGCGTCGGGTAAGGTACTCCGCGGAGGATTCGCATAGTGGCCTAGTGCGCACGCTTGGAAAGCGTGTTGAGTGAAAGCTCTCAGGGGTTCGAATCCCCTATCCTCCGCCACGAAGTGGCGAGGTTCGGAAAGCAGAGCCTCCGCCACTCACACCGGAGCATCAGCTCCGGTTTTTTCTTGCCCGCATCACCACGCTTTCCAAGCGTGCGCACCGGGCGCTCAGCAGCCGAGGCGGCGTTCTTGTCGCACCCTCCGGGCATCGTTGCAACCGGGGGCGCATCGATTCCGACACACCCGACCCCGGGGTACACGAAACGGGGCGGGACCTTGCGGTCCCGCCCCGTTCTCACTGCCTCAGACGCTTAGCCCGCGCCCTCGCCGGCCATGCCGCCGCGCGGGCCCGCTCCGGGGCTCTTGGGCGGCAAGGTGCCGGTTCCGGCGCCGGGGCTCTTCGGGGCGCGCTCGCCGGCCAGTTCGGCCGGAGGCGTGTCCGGGATGCCCGCGGGCTTGTCGGCGCCCCTGAAGGTCAGGTTCGTCTTCTCGATGTCCTTCGGGTCGCCGTCGACGTCGACGATGACGATCTGGCCGGGCACGAACTCGTTGAAGAGGATCTTCTCCGAGAGCGTGTCCTCGATCTCGCGCTGGATCGTCCGGCGCAGCGGCCGCGCGCCGAGCACCGGGTCGTAGCCCTTGTGCCCGAGGTACAGCTTCGCGTTGTCGGTCAGCTCCAGGGCCATGTCGCGGTTCGCGAGCTGGTCCTCGATGCGCTTCACCATCAGGTCGACGATCGAGACGATCGCCTCCTGCGTGTGCTTCGGGAACACGATCGTGTCGTCGATGCGGTTCAGGAACTCGGGGCGGAAGTGGTTCTTCAGCTCCTCGTTGACCTTCTCCTTCATCCGCTCGTAGTCGCCGCCCTCGGACGAGTCCGCCTGGAAGCCCAGCGACACGGCCTTGCCGACGTCCCTCGTGCCGAGGTTCGTGGTCAGGATCAGCACCGTGTTCTTGAAGTCGACGATGCGGCCCTGGCCGTCGGTCAGGCGGCCGTCCTCCAGGATCTGGAGGAGCGTGTTGAACACGTCCGGGTGGGCCTTCTCGATCTCGTCGAACAGGACCACCGAGAACGGCTTGCGGCGCACCTTCTCGGTGAGCTGCCCGCCCTCGTCGTACCCGACGTACCCGGGAGGCGCACCGACCAGGCGCGACACCGTGTACCGGTCGTGGAACTCGGACATGTCGAGCTGGATGAGCGCGTCCTCGGAGCCGAACAGGAACTCCGCGAGCGCCTTCGCCAGCTCGGTCTTGCCCACGCCGGACGGGCCGGCGAAGATGAACGAGCCGGACGGGCGCTTGGGGTCCTTGAGCCCGGCGCGGGTGCGGCGGATCGCCTTCGAGACGGCCTTGACGGCGTCCTCCTGGCCGATGATCCGCTTGTGGAGCTCCTCCTCCATCTTGAGCAGGCGGGAGGTCTCCTCCTCGGTCAGCTTGTAGACCGGGATGCCCGTCCAGTTCGCGAGGACCTCGGAGATCATCTCCTCGTCGACCTCGGTGACCTGGTCGAGGTCGCCGGCCTTCCACTCCTGCTCGCGCTTGGCGCGCTTCTCGTGCAGGCGCTTCTCGGTGTCGCGCAGGCGCGCGGCGGCCTCGAAGTCCTGCGCGTCGATCGCGGACTCCTTCTGGCGGCGGGTCTCTGCGATCTCCTCGTCGATCTCGCGGAGGTCCGGCGGCGCGGTCATCCGGCGGATGCGCATGCGCGCGCCCGCCTCGTCGATGAGGTCGATCGCCTTGTCCGGCAGGAACCGGTCGGAGATGTAGCGGTCGGCGAGCGTCGCGGCCTGCACCAGGGCGCCGTCCGTGATGGACACGCGGTGGTGCGCCTCGTAGCGGTCGCGCAGGCCCTTGAGGATCTCGATGGTGTGCGCGAGCGACGGCTCGGCCACCTGGATCGGCTGGAAGCGGCGCTCCAGGGCCGCGTCCTTCTCGAGGTACTTGCGGTACTCGTCGAGCGTGGTCGCGCCGATGGTCTGGAGCTCGCCGCGGGCGAGCATCGGCTTGAGGATCGAGGCCGCGTCGATCGCGCCCTCGGCGGCCCCCGCGCCGACGAGCGTGTGGATCTCGTCGATGAACAGGATGATGTCGCCGCGGGTCTTGATCTCCTTGAGGACCTTCTTCAGCCGCTCCTCGAAGTCGCCGCGGTACCGCGACCCGGCGACGAGCGCGCCGAGGTCGAGCGTGTACAGCTGCTTGTCCTTGAGGGTCTCGGGGACCTCGCCCTTGGTGATCGCCTGCGCGAGGCCCTCGACGGCGGCGGTCTTGCCGACGCCGGGCTCGCCGATGAGCACCGGGTTGTTCTTGGTGCGCCGCGACAGGACCTGCATGACGCGCTCGATCTCGCGCTGGCGCCCGATGACCGGGTCCAGCTTGCCGTCGCGCGCGGCCTGCGTCAGGTTGCGGCCGAACTGGTCCAGCACGAGCGACCCGGACTGCTGCGACTCCTGGGAGGTGCCGCCGGCGGTCGCGCCCGCGGGCTCCTTGCCCTGGTAGCCGGAGAGCAGCTGGAGGACCTGCTGGCGGACCCGGTTGAGGTCCGCGCCGAGCTTGATGAGGACCTGGGCGGCGACGCCCTCGCCCTCGCGGATCAGGCCCAGCAGGATGTGCTCCGTGCCGATGTAGTTGTGGCCCAGCTGGAGCGCTTCGCGCAGGCTCAGCTCCAGGACCTTCTTCGCCCGGGGGGTGAAGGGGATGTGCCCGGAGGGGGCCTGCTGCCCCTGTCCGATGATCTCCTCGACCTGCTGGCGCACGCCTTCCAGGGAGATCCCCAGGCTCTCCAGGGCCTTCGCCGCCACGCCCTCGCCCTCGTGGATGAGGCCGAGCAGGATGTGCTCCGTGCCGATGTAGTTGTGGTTGAGCATCCTGGCCTCTTCTTGAGCCAGGACGACCACGCGTCGGGCACGGTCCGTAAACCGTTCAAACATGCGCTTCTGCTCCTCGCGTCCGCCGCTACTTCGTCGTCGTTACTGGTCGTGGCTTGCAAAACCCTGTGGGTACACCTTATCCCCCGGGTCCGCGGACGGCGGGTGCCACGTGGGTGACAACAAGCGTGCACCCTAAGCCATTCCCCGTGATAACAGGTTCGCTCTGAGCGCAATACCCGCCGGGCCGGGTCCCAATCAATGGGGAGGCCGCACCGTTCCGGTACATGAGAAAACGCCCGCCTCCCGAGCGGGAAGCGGGCGGTGCGTTCAGGCGCCGGACTACTAGTTGTGCGCGGCGTTGTATTCCTCGACGATGGCCTGCGGAATGCGGCCGCGGGGCGACACGTTCTTGCCGGAGCGGGAGGCCCACTCGCGGATGGCCTTGTTCTGCTCGCGGTCCACGGACTGGCGGCGCGGGGCCGAGACGGCGCCGCGGACCGGCCCGCGCGGGGAGCCGAGCGTGTAGCGGCCCAGTCGGGTGCCCGCCTCCTGGAATTTCTCCAGTGCGTCGCGCAGTTCTTTCGCGTGCGACGCCGACAGGTCGATCTCGTAGGCCTGCCCGTCGATGGCGAATTTGACCGTCTCCTCAGCGGTGCTGCCGTCGATATCGTCGATCAGGATGACCTGTGTCTTCTTCGCCATGGCAAATTCCCCTCGGACCCGGCCCAACAGTGCCTTTTGCTCTTACTAGTGCCAGAGCATATACGAGTCCCTAAGAGAAAGGAAAGAGGGTGGAGCGAAAGATTTGTGAATGGATCGCTACCGCGCCGCTCGCGGCGTGGCAAACCGCTCGGCAAACATCATCCGGAAATGGGCCGCCGGGGTAGGCAGAAAGGGACCGCATCGGATTGTCCGCAGTCGGCCGCGCAAGCGGCGCCGCGGGTCCCGATGCGGTCCCTTTGCTTTGCTATTCGGGTTTCACCAGCGGGAAGAGGATCGTCTCGCGGATGCCGAGTCCGGTGAGCGCCATAAGGAGCCGGTCGATTCCCATGCCCATGCCGCACAGCGGCGGCATCCCGTACTCCATCGCCCGCAGGAAGTCCTCGTCGACGCCCATGGCCTCGTCGTCGCCCTTCGCGGCCTGCCTGGCCTGGGCCTCCATGCGCTCGCGCTGGATCACCGGGTCGATCAGCTCGGAATAGCCGGTCGCCAGCTCGAAGCCGCGCACGTACAGGTCCCATTTCTCGGTGAGGCCCGGAGTGGTGCGGTGGCCGCGCACGAGCGGGGACGTCTCCTCGGGGTAGTCGAGGACGAACGTCGGCGCGTGCAGGCCGTCGACGACGAGGTGCTCGAACAATTCCTCGGCGAGTTTCCCGGGTCCCCACTTCGGGTCGACGCCGAGTCCGACTTTGTCCGCGTACGCGACGAGGACGTCGTACGGGGTGTCGACGGTCACGGTTTCTCCGAGCGCTTCGGAAAGGGACCCGAAGAGCGTGATCTCGGCCCACTCGCCGCCGAGGTCGTACTCCGAGCCGTCCGCGAGAACGACGGTCTCGGACCCGAACACCGATCGCGCCGCGCCTTGAATGAGCGACTTCGTGAGCGCCCCGATCGTGCGGTAGTCGCCGTACGAGCGATAGGCCTCCAGCATCGCGAACTCCGGCGAATGCGACGAGTCGGCGCCCTCGTTCCGGAAGTTGCGGTTGATCTCGAATACGCGGTCGATGCCGCCGACGACGCACCTTTTCAGATAGAGCTCCGGCGCGATCCGCAGGTACAGGTCGATGTCGTACGCGTTCATGTGCGTCACGAACGGCCGCGCGGTCGCCCCGCCCGGCTGGACCTGCATCATCGGGGTCTCGACCTCGATGAACGACTCCGCGTCGAGCTGGTCGCGCAGCGACTTGACGACCCGCGCGCGATTGCGCACCGTGTCGCGGGCCTCGGGCCGCACGATGAGGTCGACGTAGCGCTGGCGCACCCGCGTCTCCTCGGCGAGCGCCTTGTGCGCCACGGGAAGCGGGCGCAGGGCCTTGCCGGTGATCTGGAACGAGTCGGCCATGACCGACAGCTCGCCGCGCTTGGACGAGACGACCTCGCCGGTGACGCCGATGTGGTCGCCGATGTCGGCGAGGCGCTTCCACTCGGCGAGGGCTTCCTCGCCGACCTTCCCCTGGGAGAGCATCACCTGGAACTCGGTCCCGTCGCCGTCGCGCAGCCGCGCGAAGGCGAGCTTCCCGGCCAGGCGCACGAAGATCACCCGTCCGGTGGTGGAGACGGTGACTCCCGAGGACTCGCCGTCGGCCAGCCCGCCGAACAGCCCGCGGAGCTCCGCGAGCGAGTGGGTGCGCGGGTAGCCGAGCGCGTACGGCTCCTTGCCTTCCGCGAGGAGGGCGGCGCGCTTCTCGCGCCGGATCTTCATCTGCTCGGGAAGGTCGTCGCCGGTCTCAGTGCTGTCTTGCTCGTGCTCGGTCACGTCTTACAGGGTAAACGCCGCCCTTCGCGGCGGTCGTGCGAGTTTCGCCCCCGCGAGCGCAGGTCACAGCCCGGGGCGCTCGATCGCGAACGCCGGGTAGCCGACGACCCGGTCGGGCGAGCCGGCCGCGTCCGCGGAGGTCGCGAGCGCGAGCTGGCGGGGGCGCCTGCCGGTGGCGTCGGCCCAGGCGAGCGTGCCGCGCAGGGCGAACACGCCGCACGCGTGCTGCGGGGCGATCTCGCGGGGCCGCAGGCTCTTGATGGCCTCGGCGGTCGCGGCGTCGATGCGCTGGGCCGTGGCGAGGTCGTGGTAGTGCGACAGGTCGGTGGAGCAGATGAGGACGGCGTCCTCCCCGGCCTCCTCCAGGAGCGCGGCGATGATCCGCGCGGTGTCGGGGGTCTGGCTCATGCCGCAGGCGACGGGCGTGACCTCGATGTCGTCGCCGAGGGCGACCTGGAGGAACGGCAGCTGCACTTCGAGCGAGTGCTCGGCCTCGTGCGGGAGGCGCGAGGAGCCGACGGCGTTCGTGGCGGCGGCGCGGACCTCCCCGAGCGGGGTCTGCCACGCGGTGTACGGCGCGGCGGCGGTGCCGCGCAGCGGGTAGTGGTGGGACGGTCCGACGAGGACCACGCGCTTGACGCGGCCGCGGTGGGCGGCGAGGCGCGCGTACACCTGGGCCGCGACGTGCCCGGAGTAGCGGTATCCGGCGTGGGGCACGATGTAGGCGGCCGCGAGCGGTTCGCTCACGGGCCCTGCCGCGTCGATGAGGCGCTGGACGTCGCGGCGGAGCAGCCCGGGGTCGGCCGGGTAGAAGCGTCCGGCGACGGCCGGGGGCCGCACGGTTTCGGATTTCGTCGAAGGCATCGCAGGTCTTCCGGTGGTGGGTTATCGCTGACTGACTGACGGTGCGGCGATGCGGATCGGTTGCCGCTTGGGACCCCAGTCTCCCGCCGGTCCCTCGAAGATGCCGGGAACGCGCGCCCCGCAACGTACGCACTGTCCGCTATCCGACACTGCATACCGGTCAATCCGGTACCAATCACGCACTATGAGGGCTTCGCCACAGTCGGTGCAGACGGTGGTCTGCCCTTCCGGGTCGTGCACGTTGCCGGTGTACACGTACCGCAGGCCCGCGTCGAGCGCGATCCGGCGCGCGCGCCGGAGGGTCGCGGGGGGCGTGGGCGGCACGTCCCGCATCTTGAAGTCCGGGTGGAAGGCCGTGAAGTGCAGGGGCACTTCGGGGCCCAGGTGCTCGGCGATCCACGCCGACTCGGCCGCGATCTCCGCGTCCGAGTCGTTGTGGCCCGGGATCAGCAGCGTCGTGATCTCGGTCCACACGTCGGTCTCGTGCACCAGGTATTCGAGTGTGTCCAGGACCGTCCTCAGTGAGGCGAAGGCGATCCGCTTGTAGAAGTCCTCGGTGAAGGCCTTCAGGTCGATGTTGGCGGCGTCCATATGGGAGTACAGCTCCCGGCGGGCCGGGGCGTTGATGTACCCGGCGGACACCGCGATCGCCTTGAGCCCCGCGTCGCGGGCGGCGTCGGCGCAGTCGGCCGCGTACTCCAGGAACACCGTCGGGTCATTGTAGGTGAACGCTATGGAGTTGCACCCCAGGCGTTTCGCGGTGGCGGCGAGCGTCACGGCATCCGCTTGCGAGGAGAGGGTGTCGATCTCACGCGATTTGGAGATGTCCCAGTTCTGGCAGAACCGGCACGCGAGGTTGCACCCGGCCGTGCCGAAGGAGAGCACCGGCGTGCCGGGCAGGAAGTGGTTCAGCGGCTTCTTCTCGACGGGGTCGATGCAGAACCCCGAGGAGCGGCCGTAGGAGGTGAGGACGATCTGGTCGCCCATGCGGGCCCGCACGAAGCACAGGCCGCGCTGGCCTTCGCGCAGGCGGCAGGCCCGCGGGCAGACGGTGCACTCGATGCGGCCGTCGTCCAGGGCGCGGTGGAACCCGGTGCCGACGGTGAACGCGTCGGCGCCTTCCACTCTCGGCCTGGGGGTGAGGGCGGCCATGCCCCAACCGTAGCTCTCTGTGAGTTGCCTTCGCGTTACGGGCAGCGAAAAAGGGCCGCGCAGCCAGTGCGCGGCCCCCTGTTCGTACGGCCTTAGTTCAGGCGCTCGCCGGTGGCGGCGTGGAAGACGTGCTCGTGGCCCGGCTCGGGCACCACGTACACGGTCTCGGCCAGGCGCGGGACGTTGACCGACTCGGTGCGGACGACGAACCGCTCCGAGGAGCCGTTGTAGGCGGCGTGGCCGTAGACGTACGCCTCGGAGCCGAGCTCCTCGACGAGGTCGACCTCGATCGGGATGCCGCCGGAGGACTCCGTGCCGAGCTTGCAGTGCTCGGGGCGGATGCCGACGGTGACCTGCTGGTCGCCGCCCTCGGCGGACGCGGCGTCGCGGACCTCGCGCGCGAGCGGGAGGGTCACGTCGCCGAACAGGGCGCCGGCCTCGGTCAGGGACACGGTCTTGAGGTTCATCGCCGGGGAGCCGATGAAGCCCGCGACGAAGGTGTTGCCGGGCTTCTCGTACAGGGTGCGCGGGGTGTCGCACTGCTGGAGGAGGCCGTCCTTCATGACCGCGATCCGGTGGCCCATGGTCATGGCCTCGATCTGGTCGTGGGTGACGTACACGGTCGTGATGCCCAGGCGCTTCTGGAGCGAGGCGATCTGCGAACGGGTCTGCACGCGGAGCTTCGCGTCCAGGTTCGAGAGCGGCTCGTCCATGAGGAACACCTGCGGCTCGCGCACGATCGCGCGGCCCATGGCGACGCGCTGGCGCTGGCCGCCGGAGAGGGCCTTCGGCTTGCGGCCGAGGTAGTCGGTGAGGTCGAGGAGCTTCGCGGCCTCTTCCACGCGCTGCTTGATCTCGGCCTTCGGCATGCGGCGCAGCTTGAGCGCGAACGCCATGTTGTCGAAGACGGACATGTGCGGGTAGAGCGCGTAGTTCTGGAAGACCATCGCGATGTCGCGGGACTTCGGGGGGAGGTTCGACACGTCGGTGTCGTTGATGAAGATCGAGCCCTCGTCGACCTCTTCGAGGCCGGCGAGCATCCGGAGGGAGGTGGACTTCCCGCAGCCCGAGGGGCCGACGAGGACGAGGAATTCGCCGTCCTGGATCTCGATGTTCAGCTTGTCCACCGCGGGCTTCTCGGTGCCCGGGTAGATGCGGGTGGCGCCCGCGTACGTCACTGTAGCCATGATGTTCCCTTTCACTGGCAGGCACGTGCCAGACGATCCGTGGTAAAAGGCGGTTGTCCGCCGCAGGACGGGAACACCAGGTCCCCGCGCTGGGACGCGCGCAGCGCGGTGCGAGCACCGCGGAGCGTGGTGTGAGCCTAGCCTCGGGTGAATGCCTTTGCCAAGTGGGCTCCGAACGTTTGTCCGGTTTATCGGCGGCCTTTACCGAACCGTTATCCGCTTCGCGCCTACTCCACGCGCAGCGCCTGGAGCAGCCGCTCGTCCCCCACGACGTCGCAGATCCCGAACGGCAGCCGCCCCCACAGCGCCAGCGCGATGTCGGAGGCCGACCCGGCGGCGCGGGCCTGGAGCTCGGTGCGCGCGTCGGGCTGGTCCAGCAGGGCGACCCGGCCTTCGCGCAGGCGCACGAACCACGTCGAGTCGGCGTCCTGCGCGAACAGCTGCACGAGCCCCGTCGCGTCGGGGTGGGCGCCGCGGCGGGCCCCCACGGGGATGAACGCCTCGAACGCCTCGGTCACGGCGTCGGCGGCGAGCGCGACCTGCACGGGCGCGGTCGCCCCGACGGCCATCTGGAGGTCCCAGCGGGCCAGCCCGGTGGCGACGGTGGCGCGCCGGTGCCAGAACTCGGCCCGCCACTCAACGGGCGCCCACGTCCACGCGGGCGACTCGGGGCCGCGGGCCTCGAACGCGTCGAGGACGGCCGCGAGGGACTGGTCGAACAGGTCGAGCACGGCTTTGCCGCTCGCCTCGGGCCGGGGCGGCTCCGCGACGTCGCGGTCCTCGGAGGGCGCCGCGAACAGGGCGTCCACGGTCCACCGGTACAGCCGCACCAGGTCCAGCAGGATCCCGGCCACGGTCGTGTCCGGCCGCGAGGGCGCCACGCGGTCGAGCACCCCGGGCTCGCAGACCGACCGCAGGCCCGCGGCCTCCGTCTTCAGTTCCGTGAGGTAGTCGGTGATGCGCAGCTTAGCCATGGTGACCGCCGTTCCTCGTAGCCTGCGAAAAGTCTAGGCTTTCGGGCGTGACACACGCCAGTCCAACGCCTCACGCCGCCGACCGGAATCTCCTCAGCGCGTACACGACCCTGCGCCTGGGCGGGCCCGCGAAGGAGCTCGTCGAGGTCGATTCGTCCGAGGAGGCGGTGGAGGTCCTGCGCGCGGCGCAGGGCCCGACGCTGGTCCTCGCCGGGGGGAGCAACGTCGTGATCGGCGACGCGGGCTTCGACGGCACGGTCGTGGTCCTGCGGGGCGGCGGCGTCGAGGAGTTCGGCGAGCGGACCGTGCGGGTGCAGGCGGGCCAGGTGTGGGACGACTTCGTAGCGTGGACCGTGGTCAACGAACGCTCCGGCGTGGAATGCCTCAGCGGCATCCCCGGCTCGGTCGGAGCGACCCCGATCCAGAACGTCGGCGCCTACGGCCAGGAGGTCGCCCAGACAATCGAGTCGGTCCGCGTCTGGGACCGCGAGAAGGACGAGATCCGCGACTGGACCCCCGCCGAATGCGGCTTCGCCTACCGGCACAGCGTGTTCAAGCACTCCGACCGCTACCTGGTGCTGAGCGTCGACTTCGCCCTGGAGGCATCCGCGCTGTCGCAGCCGATCGCCTACGCCGAGCTCGCGAAGCGCCTCGGCGTCGACATCGGCGACCGCGCGCCCCTCGCCGAGACCCGCGCGGCCGTCATCGAGCTGCGCCGGGGCAAGGGCATGGTCCTCGACGAGGCCGACCACGACACCTGGAGCGCGGGCTCGTTCTTCACCAACCCGATCGTCGGCGCGCACGTCCTCCACGACATCGCCGAGAAGGCCGGAGGCGAACCCCCGCACTGGAAGACCGACGACCGCCAGGTGAAGATCTCCGCCGCCTGGCTCATCGGCGCCGCCGGTTTCGAAAAGGGCTACGGCCACGGAAACGTCAGCCTCTCAACGAAACACACCCTCGCCCTGACCAACCGAGGCGGCGCCACGACAGCAGAACTCCTCGCCCTCTCCTCCGAGGTAGCCGACAAGGTCGAGACTGACTTCGGTATCCGCCTCCACCCCGAACCGGTCATGGTGAACGCCGAACGCTCGGCGAAACGCACAGGTCCCACGACCGACGAGATCGTGGCCGCCATTCACGAAGCCCGCGAAGAACGCATGCGCTCAATCGAGGAAGCGCTGGGATGGTCCGACGACTCTCGACGGCACGACCCGAATGCTTAGGCAGGGCGAGACACGCCGAGGGCTCCTTTCGTTCGCCGAATCCCGCTAACTTGGATATACTCCGACCTACATGCGATATCAAAGTGTGGAGGCGGTCATGACCAAGACTCTCGTAGACGTGGACGATGAGCTGCTGGCCGATGTGATGGCCCAGAGCGGCGCGAGGACCAAGAAGCAGGCCATCAACGAAGCACTTGAGTACTACCGCGAGGCGCAGCGTACCGGCCCTCAGACCGCTTGGAAGAACCTGCGTCGCATGGCGGCCGATGGCACCCTCAACCTGGACGAAGTCGAGAGGCTCAGCAACGCCCACAAGGGCGACCGTTCCAGCGAATGATCGACTACCTCATCGACACCAGTGCACTCATCCGAATCATCCGCGGACAGGCCGACCCGGCTTGGATCCGGTATGCAGACGAAGGCCGGTTCGCGATCTGCGAGCCAGTGATCTTCGAGTTCGTGCATGGTTCGGGGGCACGAGAAGCCCAGGCGATCGAAGCCGAACTGCTGGCGGGTCACGAATGGATACCGTTGCCGGACAAGGTCGGCTCTTACATGCGCGACTTGCGCCGCGACCTCACCAGCCGCAGCATGCACACCATGTTCAGCCTTCCCGACTACCTCATCGCGGCTACCGCGATGCAGTTGGGTTTGACCGTGCTGCATGAGGACAAGGACTTCACTGCCGCCGCCCGGTACCACCCGTCGCTCCTGGAACAGCGCATCAGCAAGACTCTGCCCAGGCCGCCAAGAGCTGAGGGCTAGCGGAGGAGGGCCGCCGCTTCCAGGGCCGTGTAGGTGGCGATGATCTTTGCCCCCGCTCGCTTGATCGAGGTGAGGGACTCCAGGATGGCGGCGTCGCGGTCGATCCAGCCGCGTTCCGCCGCTGCCACGAGCTGGGCGTATTCGCCGGAGATGTGGTAGGCCGCAACGGGAACGGGCGAGCGTTCGGCGGCGGCGCGGACCACGTCGAGGTACGGGAGGGCGGGCTTGACCATGACGATGTCGGCGCCCTGCTCGATGTCGAGGTCGATCTCCAGGAGCGCTTCGGTGGCGTTCGCGGTGTCCTGCTGGTAGGTGCGGCGGTCGCCTTGGAGCTGCGACTCGACGGCCTCGCGGAACGGGCCGTAGAAGGCGCTGGCGTACTTGGCGGCGTAGGCGAGGACGCCCGTGTCGGTGTGCCCGGCCTCATCGAGGGCCGAGCGCACGAAGCCGACCTGGCCGTCCATCATGCCGGAGGCGCCGAGGAGGTCGGCGCCGGATTCGGCGAGCGCGAGGCCCATCTCGGCGTAGCGGTCGAGGGTCGCGTCGTTGTCGACCGAGCCGTCGGCGCGCAGGACGCCGCAGTGGCCGTGGTCGGTGAACTCGTCGAGGCACAGGTCCGGGATGACGACGAGGTCGTCGCCGATCTCCTCGCGGATCGCGCGCGTGGTGCGGTTGAGGATGCCGTCGGGGTCGGTCGCGGCGGAGCCGACGGCGTCGCGCACGGCGGGGACGCCGAAGGGCATGAGCCCGCCGAGCCCGGCGCGCGCGGCCTCGACCGCGAGCTTGCGCACGGAGTCGACGGTGTGCTGGTAGACGCCCGGCATCGTCGCGATCTCGACCGGCTCGTGCAGGCCCTCCTTGACGAACACGGGCAGGACGAGGTCGCTCGGATGGACGCGGGTCTCGGCGACGAGACGGCGAAGGGCCGCAGTGCGGCGCAGCCTCCGGGGCCGGATGACGGGGTATTCGGAGCTGTGCGGCACTGCGGCCACTTCCCTTCTTGCGTAACAACTCTCTAGCGGAACCGAAGCGCGGTCGGGCCCTGGACCTTCTGGCCGCGGCGGGTCTTGATCGGGCCCTCGGCCAGGCGCTGCTTGAGCTCCGTGGCGTACTCGGCGAGCGCCTCGATGAGGTCGGGCACCGAGGCGTTCTCGGGCTTGGCGTCCACGCGCAGGCCGAACTCGGTCGCGGTGTCCGCGGTCGCCGGGCCGATGCACGCGACGACGGTGCGCTGGTGCGGCTTCCCGGCGATGCCCACCAGGTTGCGGACCGTGGAGGACGAGGTGAACAGGACCGCGTCGAAGCCGCCGGACTTGATGGCGTCGCGGATGTCCGCGGCGGGCGGCGAGGCGCGCACGGTGCGGTAGGCGGTCACGTCGTCGACCTCCCAGCCGCGCTCCGAGAGGCCCTGGACGAGCGTCTCGGTGGCGATGTCGGCGCGGGGCAGGAGCACCCGGCCGACCATGTCGAGGATCGGGTCGTGCGGCGGGAAGACCTCCAGGAGGCCCTCCGAGGACTGCTGCCCGGTCGGCAGGAGCTCGGGCTCGATGCCGAACTCGCGCACCGCGTTCGCGGTGGCCTCGCCGATGCAGGCGATGCGCAGGCCGCCGAAGGCGCGGGCGTCGAGGCCGTGCTCCTTGAACTTCTCCCAGATGGCCTTCACGGAGTTCTGGCTGGTGAAGACGATCCACGCGTAGCGGCCGTCGACGAGGCCCTTGATGGCCCGCTCCATCTGGGCGGGCGTGCGCGGCGGCTCGACGGCGATGGTCGGGACCTCGCACGGGATGGCGCCGTAGGCGCGCAGGCGCTCGGACATGACGCCGGCCTGCTCCTTGGTGCGCGGGATGAGGACCTTCCAGCCGTACAGCGGGCGCCCCTCCCACCACGCGAGCTCGTGGCGGTCGTCGACGCCGGGGCCGATGGTGAGCACGACCTGCCCGGCGTAGCCGAGCGCGGCCTCCACGAACGTGTCCACAGAGGAGGTGGTGGTGTACTCGGTCTCGCCGGTCGCGTCGCCGGTGACGGCCACGGCGGTCTCGCCGGAGACGCCGCCCGCGAGGAGGATGTCCCGCAGGGAGGAGAGGTCGGAGACGTCGGCGGTGACGGTGAGCGAGCCGCGCTTGATCGCGTCGGCGATGACGAGCGGCTCCACGGACGCGATGTCGTCGATGTCGATGACGGTGCGGATCTCCCCGGGGGGCATCCCTGCGTACACCGCGACGGCCTGCGCGTGGCTCATGCCCGGGATGACCTCGAAGCGGGCCTGCTCGGCCGAGGCGGCCTTGATCTCGGCCTTGGCGAGGCGGTTCGGGTAGGCGTCGCCGACGATGAGGCGGGCGATGTTCTCGCCCTCGCGCGCGGCGGCGGCCATGAGCTTGCCCTGGTCGGACGGGGAGGACTCGATCAGCTTGAGCTTCGCGTCGTCGCCGTTGATCTCCTTCGCGGCCTCCACGAGCGACTGCGGCAGCGACCGGTCGTAGTAGACGCGGTCGGCCTCGCGGATCGCGTCGAGGGCGCGCTTGGTCAGCAGTCCCGGGTCGCCTGGGCCGGTCCCGACGAAACGCACGCGGCCCACCGGCTTACGGGCACTGGTCATGTTCTCTCCATCAGCAATCGTCTGAGATACGTCTACTTCAACAGTTGTGCGGCACCCGCGTCGAGCAGTTCCTCGGCGAGCCGCCTGCCCGCGGCCGCGGCCTGCTCGGCCAGCTCCGGGCCGCCGTTGTCGGCGAGCGCGGCGGTGGTCGAGAGCCGTTCGATGACGGAGCCGTCCACGGCGCCGACGGCGCCTCGCAGATACAGGTCGACTTCGCCGGGATCGGCGCCTTCGGCGACGTCGGCGAGTGAGGCGACGGGAGCGCTGCATCCGGCTTCGAGCCGTTGCAGCAGCGCGCGCTCGGCGGCGACGGCGGCCTGGGAGTACCGGTCGTTGAGCTTAGCCGAGATCAGCGCAGATGTCATGTCGGCTTTGCGGCATTCGACCGCCAATGCCCCTTGTGCCGGAGCGGGAAGCATCACCAACGGGTCCAGGTACTCCGTCACTTCCGCCTGGCGGCCGACCCGCTTGAGGCCGGCGGCCGCGAGGATCACTCCGTCGAGGTCCTTGCCGACGCGGCCGATGCGGGTGTCGACGTTCCCGCGGATGGGCACGCACTCGAAGCCGCGCCCCAGGGCGTTCAGCTGAGCGATGCGCCGGGGCGACCCGGTGCCGATCCGGGCGCCGGGGCCCAGGTCGGCGAGGGTGCGGCCGTCCGCGGCGACGAGCACGTCGCGCGGGTCCTCGCGCGGCGGGACGCCGATGACGAGGTGCTCGGGCTGGGCCGTGGGCAGGTCCTTGTACGAGTGGACCGCGATGTCGATCTCCTCGCGCTCCAGGGCCTCGCGGAGCTGGTTGACGAAGACGCCGACCCCGAGCTCCGCGACGGGGACCGTGGTCCCGTCCCCTGTGGTCTTGATCTCCACGAGTTCGACGTGCTCGCCGGTCAGGCGGCCGATCGCGTCCGCGACCATGCCGCTCTGCGCGAGAGCGAGCTTCGATCCCCTGGTCCCGACTCGGATCACGGGCGTGCTTCCCTTCTCAAGACTGCTGCGTCGCAGCCGTTCCGGTTTCGGACGGGGCGGAGGGGATCGTCCCGAGGGCGTCGGCCACGGGGGCCGTCGCGGGGCTGATCTTCAGGGCCTCGACGAGGTGGTCGCCTTCGGCGGCGGTGAGGACGGCCGCGTCGAGGGCGAAGAGGTCGCGCAGGGCGCGCGCGTAGTCGGGGGCGCCGGGCTGCCCGGCGAGCTCGCGCACGCGCACGGTGGGCTCGTGGAGGAGCCGCTGCACGACGCGGTGGACGGTGCGGGCGACCTCGGCGCGCTGGTCGTCGGTGAAGTCGCCGCGGCGGGCCACGCGGGCCAGCTCCGCGTCGACGATGTCGGCGGCCGCCGAGCGCAGGGCCGCGACGGTGGGGGTGACGGCGTCGGCGCGCAGGCTCTCGTTGAACGCGGCGATCTCCTCGGCGAGGAGCCGTTCGACTTCGGCGAGGGTGTCGGCGGCGGCGCCCGCGGCGTCGGCCTTCTGGATCTCGGCGATGTCGACCACGGTGACGCCGGGCAGGAGCGCGACGTCCTCGGCGACGTCCTTGGGCAGGGCCAGGTCGCAGACGACGAGCGGGCGGTCGCGACCGGCGAGGTCGGCGGCGCGCAGCACCGGCTCGGGCGAGGAGGTGGCGCACACGAGCAGGTCGACGCCGGCGGCGAGGCCGGCGAGGTCGGCGTAGTCGGCGGGCGCGGCGTCCCAGACCTCGGCGAGGCGCTCGGCCTTGGCGCGGTCGCGGTTGGCGACGGCGAGGGACTTGACGCCGGAGCGAGCGAGGGTCGCGGTGGCGAGCGAGCCCATGGACCCTGCGCCGACGACGGCGGCGCGGGTCTCGGTGAGGCCGTTGGCGAACCCGGCCTCGGCGAGCGCGCGCTCGGCGAGGTCGAGGGCGGCGGTGACGATGGAGGGCGCGGCGGCGTCGACGTCGGTCTCGGCGTGGATGCGCTTCCCGACGCGCAGGGCCTGCTGGAACAGCTCGTGCAGGTGGCGGCCGACCTGGTCGGCCTCGCGGGCGGTGTCGTAGGCGTCGCGGAGCTGGCCGAGGATCTGCGGCTCGCCCGCGACCATGGAGTCGAGCCCGGCGGCGACGCGGAAGGCGTGGGCGACGGCGTCGGCGCCGTGGCGCACGTATCCGCAGGAGGCGAAGTCGAGGTCGGCCTGGAGCTCGGTGAGGCCCCAGATGCGGTGGAGCTCGTCGACGATCGCGGAGAGCCCGCCGTGGAAGGAGGCGGCGACGGCGTAGACCTCGACCCGGTTGCACGTGGAGAGGACGACCGCCTCGCGGACCTCGCCGCCGCGCAGGAGGGCGCGCGCGAGGTCGGCGGCGGCCTCGGGGCCGACCGCGAGCCGTTCCAGGGTCTCGACCGCTGCGCTGCGGTGCGAGATGCCGACAACCAGGAGGTTCACTGCACCGTTCCCGTCTCTAGACGTCTGTTTCCGGCCTGCTGAGCGTCTTGTGGTGTTCGTGGAATGAGAGGATCTGGAGCTCGACGGCCAGGTCGACCTTGCGGACCGCCACTCCCTGGGGGACGGCGAGGACGCACGGCGCGAAGTTGAGAATGCTTGTGACACCAGCATCTACGAGGAGGTCGGCCACGTGTTGGGCGGCCGCGCCGGGTGTGGCGATCACCCCTATGTTGATGCCTTCGTCACGCACGGCCCGGGCGAGGAGCGCCACGTCGCGCACCTGGAGGCCGTCGAGGTCCTTGCCAATGATGCCCGCGTCGGCGTCGAAGAGGCCAACGATGTCGAACCCGCGTTCGGAGAATCCGGGGTAGCGGGCGAGCGCCTGCCCCAGGTGGCCGAGGCCGATGATGGCGACCCGGGAGTCCTTCGTGAGTCCGAGCACACCGGCGATGTGGGTGGCGAGGTTGGCGACGGAGTAGCCGACGCCGCGCATCCCGGACGCGCCGAGCTGGGAGAGGTCCTTGCGGAGCATCGCGGAGTTGACGCCCGTGGCGGCCGCGAGGGTCTCGGAGGAGACGGTGTCGACGCCGGACTCGGAGAGCGTGCCGAGGGCGCGGAGGTATTCGGGCAGGCGCCTGACGGTGGCGGCGGGGAGGTCGGCCGCCGCCGCAGGCGGGACCGCGGCGGCCCGCTGGCCTGTGCCTTCACCGGTGGTCGTCAATGCTGGAGCTCCAGGTCCGATCCGCGCCGCCGTTCACCGGCGCGCCACTCAGCTTAAGAAGTGGATGTCGCGGCGGGAACGCAGGGGTGAACGGACTCGGCGGCTCGCGGTCGCCTGCGCGGTACACCCCCGTATCACCGGGCGAGGCCCGGCTGTACCGAAATTGCAGACGTCCCGGCGAGCCGCCGTCTGCCAGAATTTTGCCCTAAAAGACCGTTGTGTATTGGTATTTCAGATATTCATCGGTGTGTCGCTTCACGCCGGAGGGACTTGGAGGTCCTTGAGCAGGCGCGGGACGTCGACGTCCCAGTAGCCGTGCTCCTTCCCGTCGAGCAGCAGCACGGGGAGGCGGTCGCCGTAGTCGCGCGCCAACTTAGCGTCGTCGGCGACGTCGACCTCCGTCCACGGCTCGCCCGTCTCCGCCGCCACCCGGTCGAGCGCCTCGCGCGCCGCACCGCAGAGATGGCACTCCCTTGTAGTCAGCAGCGTCAGCCTGTTCACCCTGCTCCCTCCGTCATTCCAAGAAGTCGGGCCGGATCGCACAGCTTGTGCGACACCCTCCGTCATTCCTCGCTCACTATTGAGGCACAACCGGTCCGCGGCCGCGGACCACCGAACGTTTGGGGAGGTAATGGTGGGATTCCGCCCCCGCAACGAAGGGTACGCCGGCGCATCGGGCGCGCGCCGACATCGCCCCCCGCACACCCGTCACCGAGCGCGACACGCCGATCGCAAATACGCGTCGCCGACCCCGCGGATTTCTAGACTCAGGCGGGTCAGTCCCTGCGGGATCCGTTCACTCGACTCGGCCCGACGACCCCTCACACGAGGAGGCCACTAGTGCCCGGTATTGCACCGACCTTGGCTGTGGCAAGCCACGACTCGGCAGTGCTCACAGCAGACATCGCCCCCTTCTTCAACCCCGGATCGCTCGGCTCGCTGCTCGCGCAGCACCCGGCCCCGACCTTCGCGCGGCTCAAGCAGGCCGTGTGGACGGTCCTCAGCCTGGACACCGGCACCGCCGAACAGCACCAGGTGCGGCCCGGCCGCGGCACCGGTCCCGGCTCCGCCGGCGGCGCCACAGGAGGCGCTGCCGAGCCGCGCGGCACCGACCACCACGAGGACCAGGTCGACGGCGACGAGGTCGCCGACCTCGTCGCGCGCGCCCAGGACGGCGACCCGGGGGCCTTCGGGGAGATCTACGACCGCTACAACGAGACGGTCTACAGGTACATCTACTTCCGCGTCAACAACGCCCAGCTCGCCGAGGACCTCGCGTCCGAGACGTTCCTGCGCGCGCTGCGGCGCATCTCCAGCTTCTCCTGGCAGGGCCGGGCGTTCGGCGCGTGGCTGGTGACCATCGCGCGGAACCTCGTGGTCGACCACTTCAAGTCCGGCCGGTACCGGCTGGAGATCGTCAAGCCCGACGTCCTCGGCGCCGACGAGAAGGACTCCGACCCGAGCACCTCGCCCGAGACCGCCGCGCTGGAGAAGCTGACGAACGCGACCCTCCTCACGGCCGTCAAGAAGCTCAACCCCGACCAGCAGGAGTGCATCGTGCTCCGCTTCCTCCAGGGGTTCACCGTCGCCGAGACCGCCCGCACCATGGGCAAGAACGAGGGCGCGGTCAAAGCGCTCCAGTACCGGGCGGTGCGGACCCTCGCGCGGCTCCTCCCCGACGGCTTCCGAGGCTGAGAGGCCCTCCGATCCCCGCAACTCCCCTCCCGGCCGCATGCGTCGGGAACCCGACACCACCCGTTCCCAAGGGCCTCGGCCCGCTATCCCGTAATCGACGATCCGCCTCCTCACGGCGGACCGGAACTGCCAGGTCAGGGCCCTTTACCGGCCCGATACCGCCGCGAGACCCTTCTGCGACGAGGACGATGTGGTCTGAAACGCAAGGTTCGCGGCGAACCGTAACCTCAGGGGCTACTCGTGCGTTGTTCTCAGTACAGGAGCAGGATCCATGCAGTGAGAGGGGGTGTGCCCGGTGACATTGAACCCTATGGAGCGCCGACGCGCGGAGGAATTCGCGCGGCTGCTTGACTTCGAAGGACCCACCCTCCCTCACTCGCGCCGCAGCGCGGACGCATCGGGTGCGTCGGCAGAAGCACTCGCCGAACTCGTCGGCGTCACCGAACGGCTCGGCGGGCTGGGCGACCAGCTCGTCAACACCGCGCGACCGTCAAGGGACTGGCAGGACGCCACCCGCAGGCGGCTCATGGCCGTCGCCACCGAAGAGGGCATCGGCGTCACCGCCAGGCACCGCGCCAGCGCCGCCGTCCCCGAGACGAAGCGCGCGCCCGTCCTCGACGAGATGTTCCCGCGCCGCCCCCGCGGCGGCAGGCGCATCGCGATCGTCGCGGCGCTGCTCACCGGCACCGTCGCCATCTCCGGGGTCTCCGCGGCCTCCGGCGACGCCCTCCCCGGCGAGACGCTCTACAACGTCAAGCGGTCCACCGAGCGGGCGCAGCTGGCCCTCGCCGGCAACGACCTCGGCCGCGCGCAGCTCTACCTGGAGTTCGCGCGCACCCGCATCCAGGAGGCCCAGCTCGTCGCCGACGACGACGAGGCCGCGGCGGCCGCGCTCACCGACGCCACATCGGAGCTGAAGAGCGCCAGCGCCCTCCTCGGCGAGCTCGCCGTCGCGAACGGCGATCCTGCGCCGCTCGACTACCTCGACCTGTTCGCCAACGAGCACCGCTGGGTCCTCGACGACCTCGTGGGCGACCTCGGCGGCGACGCCAGGGACGCGGGCGAGGAGCTCGCGTCGGTCCTGGAGGCCGCGGCCGTCAGGTCCGTCGAGCTGCGCGAGTCGCTCGACTGCACCGAGCCCGGCGCCGGCGCCGACGAGCTCGGCCCGATCCCCGGCGCGTGCGCGCAGAACAACGTCGACGCCACCGAGCCGGCGGCCCCCGGGGCGACCGGCGGCACCGGGGAGAGCGGCAGCGCCGAGCCCGAGGAGGGCGAGGCCACCGGGTCCGACGGCGGGGCGACCGCCGGGGCCGACTCGGACGAGCAGACCGACGCGCCCGCGTCCGATCCCGCGAGCGGCGGGGCCTCCAGCCCCGCGTCCGACCCGACCACCGGGGCGGAAGAAGAGGACGACGTCCTCGGAGAGCTCACCGGGATCATCTCGGACCTGTTCGATTGATCACCCGCCGCGGGAACGCGGCGGGAAGGAAAAAGGTGCGGAGCAGGGCCGGGGAGCCGCGAGGCGACCCGGCCCTTCCGCGTCCCGTGCGCACGAGCCGAAGGCGACCGATGCGGGCGGCGGCCTCGGGGCGGCCTGCGTCCCCGAGTGCACGGAGCGAAAGCCGCAATTGCGCCCACCCGTACCAGAGGCACGCGACCGGGGCCATACATGAACAAGGCCACACTGGAAATTCACCGGGCTCGCGTCCTCGCGTTACAGGCCGTCTGCCTTGGGCTTGTAGGCTTTCAGAGTGTCAGAGATCGAGGCTTCCTCCAGCGCCTCCGCCACACCCCGTTCCATGACCGTGCGGGGCGGCGGCGTCGCTCGCACCCAGTCCAACGCCCACTCCGTCGTCGTCGAGCCCGGTGCGCCCGGCGAGGACGAGCTCGCCCACATCCCCTCCGCGGCGTTCTTCGACGTCGACAACACCCTCATGCACGGCGCCTCCACGTACTACCTCGCCCGCGCGCTGGCCCGCCACGGCGTCCTCTCCGGGCGCGACATCCTCGGCTTCGCGTGGAAGCAGGCCCGCTTCAAGTTCCAGGGCGTCGAGCACCACGGGCACATCTCGCAGATCAAGTCGTCGGCGCTCGAACTCGTCGCCGGGTTCCCCGTGGACGAGATGCGCGCTCTGTGCGAGGAGGTCGTGGACCGCGACATCTCCCCGCGCATCCTCGCGCCCGTGCGGCGCCTCGCCGAACGCCACCTCGAAGCCGAGCAGGAGGTCTGGCTCGTGACCGCCAGCCCCGTCGAGCTCGCCGGGGTGCTCGCCACGCGGCTGGGCCTGACCGGCGCGCTCGGGACGATCGCCGAGATCGAGAACGGCTGCTACACCGGCCGCCTCGTCGGCGACCTCATGCACGGCCCCGCGAAGGCCGAGGGCATCGCCCAGCTCGCGGCCGAGCGCGGCCTCGACCTGGCCATGTGCACCGCCTACTCCGACTCGGCGAACGACCTGCCGATGCTGCGGAAAGTCGGCCGCGCCATCGCCGTCAACCCGGACACGCGGCTCGCCCGCCAGGCCCGCCACCACGGCTGGCCGGTCCTCGACTACCGGCGCGGCCGCCGCGCCGCGAAGCTCGCGCTGCCCGCCGCCACGGCCGCGGGCGTCGGCGCGGGCCTGCTGTACCTGTACAAGTCCCGCGAACGCGACTAGGGGCGCGATTGGACGGCGCGCAGCGGTTCGCACTCGCCGGGACGGCGGTGCTCGCGCTCGCCTGGCTCGCGTGGCCCTCCCCCGACCGGCCCGAGGCCGCTTCCCTGCCCGCTCCCGTGCCGACGGTGTGGCAGACGTGGGACGCCGAACCGGTCGACTGGCCCGGCACGACCGCTGACGGCCGGGCGTGGACCCCGCTGAAGGTCCTCGACGACGGCCAGGCGCTCGCCACCGACGGGGCCGGGAGCCTGCTCTATGTGGAGCTCACCGAGGACGGCGACGCTGTCGCGACGCCGCTGGCCGAGCCCGGGGCCGTCCCCGGGGTCGTGGCCGCGGCGGCCACCGACGAGCGGCTCGCGTGGATCACGTCGGTCCCTGACGCGCAGGGCCGCGTCGCCTCCGAGCTGTGGACCGCGCCGCGCGGCGAGGACGGGAAACCCGGCGAGGCCTCACTGCTGACGGCCGACACCGGGGACGTCATCGCGTCCGGTTCGGCCTACGACCTCCAGTTCGCGGCCGAGGGACTCCACTGGCTCGCCACGGCCCGCTCCGAGACGCTCGTGACCGAGCACCGGTCGATCCCCGTCGAGGGCGGCGAGGTCGCGGTGACCGGCCACCTTGGCGCGTGGCAGGCGGCCGCGTGGCCGTGGCTCGCCAGCGCCGGGTCCGATTCGCTGGGCGGGGCGCAGCTGGTGCGCACCGACACCGGTGCGGGCGTGAAGGTCTTCTCCGGCGCGGAGGAGCTGACGCTGTGCTCGGCGACGTGGTGCCGGCTGATCGTGAACGCCGAGGACGGGGCGCGCACCGACCTCGTCCGTCCAGACGGGACCGGAAGGGTCACCGTCGCGGAGGGGTTCACCTCCGCGGTGTCCCCCGATGTGGGACTGATCGACCGGTTCGAGCCGCTCGCCGAACGGGCGGTCGCCGCGGGCGACGCGACGGAGGTGACGCTGTTCGACCTCGAAGCGGGAGAGGCGTTCCTGGTCGCGTCCAGTGCGGGAGCGACAGGTGCCGATGCGCGGCGCCTGTGGTGGTCGACGGGCACGGGCGAGCTCCTGGTGTGGCACGTGCTCGACCTCACGGACCTGGCTTAATGCGAGGCGTTCCCGCGCCCGGCGCGGGTAACGTCGGTTCCGTGACCACACCGCACAGCGCCGGGACCGGGCCGGCCCGCCCGCAGATCATGGGGATCCTCAACATCACCCCCGACTCGTTCTCCGACGGCGGGCGCTACCTCGACTTCACTGATGCGGTCGCGCACGGCGAGCAGATGGCGGCCGACGGCGCCGACCTCATCGACGTGGGCGGCGAGTCGACGCGGCCGGGCGCGGATCGGGTGGACGCGGCGACCGAGACCGCGCGGGTGGTCGACGTGATCGCGGCGCTCGCCGAACGGGGCCTTGCGGTCTCGATCGACACGACCCGCGCGGCGGTCGCGGCGGCGGCGATCGGGGCGGGCGCGAGCGTCGTCAACGACGTGTCGGGCGGGCTCGCGGACCCGGACATGGCGCGGGTCGTCGCGGACACGGGCGTGCGGTGGGTGCTCATGCACTGGCGCGGGCACTCGGCTGACATGCAGCAGCTCGCGAAGTACGAGAACGTGGTCGCGGACGTGAAGGCCGAGCTGGAGGACCGGGCCGAGGCGGCACTGGACAACGGCGTGGAGCGGGACAAGTTGATCCTGGACCCGGGGCTGGGGTTCGCGAAGACCGCGGAGCACAACTGGAAGCTGTCGGCGCACCTGGACGAGTTCGTGGCGCTGGGGTACCCGGTGCTGTTCGGGTCGTCGCGGAAGTCGTACCTGGGGCGGCTCCTGGGCGACGAGAGCGGGAAGCCGCGGCCGGTGGGGCAGCGGGAGGCCGCGACGCTGGCGACGTCGGTGCTGGCGTTCGAGGCGGGCGCGTGGGGCGTGCGGGTCCACGACGTGGCCGGGACGGCGGACGCGCGCGCGGTGTGGGAGGCGACCCGGGCGGGCCGTTAGACGGCTCCGCGCGTCTCGTCTCGGAAGTTGGAACGGTTGTTGCCGATTCCGGTGACACACCCGTAGCATTTCGCTCGTACTTCATCCAGAGCAGCCGAGGGGTCCGGCCCTGCGACGCTGCGGCAACCACCGGCACGCCTAACGGCGTTGCGGCAGGTGCCAAATCCGGCCCGCCACGAGCGGGAAAGATGAGGGAGGAGCCTTCTCGCATGTCCAATGCTCTCTTTGAAGACAGCCCCGCCAAGGGCCTGGTCTGCCGCAACTGCAACGCCACCTACGACCTGGTCGCCCAGCACGCCTGTTGGCAGTGTTTCGGGCCGCTCGAAGTGGACTACGACCTCGACGAGCTGGCGAAGGTGACGCGGGAGCAGATCGAGGCGGGCCCGCAGAACATCTGGCGGTACGCGCCGCTGCTGCCGGTCGGCGTCCACCCCGAGGACCGGGTGAGCCTGAACCCGGGCCTGACCCCGCTCATCGACGCGAAGCACCTGGCGAAGGCCCTCGGCATGAGGAAGCTGTGGGTCAAGGACGACAGCGCGAATCCGACCCACTCGTTCAAGGACCGGGTCGTGTCGACCGCGGTGTCGGCGGCCGTGAAGCTCGGGTTCGACCGGTTCGCGTGCGCGTCCACGGGGAACCTCGCGAACTCGGTGGCGGCGCACGCGGCGCGCGCGGGCGTCCCGTCGATCGTGTTCATCCCCTCGGACCTGGAGCCGGGGAAGGTCGTGCAGTCGGCGATCTACGGCGGCACGCTCGTGGCCGTGCAGGGCTCGTACGACGACGTGAACCGGCTGTGCTCGGAGCTGACCGAGACCGACGACTTCGAGTCGACGGCGTTCGTCAACGTGAACATCCGCCCGTACTACGCGGAGGGCTCGAAGACCCTCGGGTACGAGGTGGCCGAGCAGCTCGGGTGGCGGCTGCCGGAGCAGGTCGTGGTGCCGATGGCCTCGGGCGAGCTGCTGACCAAGATCCACAAGGCGTTCGAGGAGTCCGCGGAGATCGGCCTGACGGCCCCGGGGAAGGTCCGGGTGTTCGGGGCGCAGTCGGCCGGGTGCAGCCCGATCGCCGACGCGTTCAGCGCGGGCACCGACGTGATCACGCCCGTGAAGCCCACGGGGATCGCGAAGAGCCTCAACATCGGCGACCCGGCGGCTGGGCCGTACGCGATCGAGGCGTGCCGCTCGACGGGCGGCGGGATGGCGAAGGTCTCCGACGACGAGATCCGCGAAGGAGTGAAGCTTCTCGCCGCGACCACCGGCGTGTTCGCTGAAACGGCCGGCGGGGTCGTCGTCGCTACGCTCCGTAAGCTTCTGGAGGCGGGGAGCCTCGACCCGGAGGCCGAGACCGTCATCTACAACACCGGTGAGGGACTGAAGACACTGGACGCGGTGTCGTCCCTGGTGGGGCCGACGCATACTGTGAAGCCGTCGCTGAAAGCGGCGAAGGACGCGGGGATTCTAGTTTCCTGAGTGGAGTGAGGAGTTCGGAATCCGTGCTCGTAAAACGCTTTCCGAACTCCTGAAATTATCACTCTCAGTGACCGATGTGAAGTGAAGTGTCGGGTACCCGACAAAAACAAGAGAAGTTCGGGTCTTGACCGTATTCACTGAATGAGCAAGAATTCTTCTTGCGGGAGGCCGCAGACGTCCTGTCGCCACTCACCCGGTTGACTGCGAGTCCTGGGGCTAGAACGTGTCGAGCAGCGCCAGCCGGTGTCAGGAACTGCGGTCTCCCGACCAAGCCCCCGGTGTTCGCATTCCCGGTTCCCTGCTCCCCCAAACCTTTTCGCCTTGAGCCGCGGCTATCCGCTTGCCCCCGTCGCACCCCTCTGCCAGGCTCAGGCCATGACGCATTTCGACATCGTCCCGGTGGACCCCTCGAACCACGCGCTCGTCGAGTCCTGGCTCGCCACGCACCAGGCCGTGGAGGCCCACGACTTCCAGGGACTGCGCCCGCAGCACCCGCTGCGGCGGCTGACCTCCCTCGTCGTCGCCGGCCGGGACCAGCGCGACGAGTTCTGGGCGGCCGTCTGCGACGGGGTGGTCCTCGGCAGTCTGCGCCTGTCCCTCTCGGACCGCGACAACACCCACCTCGCCATGTTCTCCCTCAGCGTGCACCCCGACCACCGCGGCCGCGGGGTCGCCACGGCGCTGCTGCGGCACGCCGAGGAGCGCGCCGCCGAAGACGGGCGGACCACGATCTCCAGCTGGCTCGACGAGCCGAGCGAGGCGTCGCCGCTGGTCCGCGGCGACGGCGGGCCGTTCCTGGTCCACAAGGGCTACCAGCGGTCGCTTCAGGGCCTCGTGCGCCGCTGCGACCTCGACGCGGTCGACGAGGAGGCCCTTGAGCGGCTGTGGCGCGAGGCGCGCGAGCGGTCGGCGGACTTCGAGGTGATCGCCTACGAGAACACCGCGCCCGACGACCTCGTCGACGGGGTCGCGTACATGCAGGCCCGCATGTACACCGACATGCCGCTGGGCGACTGGGACCTCCAGGAGGCCGTGATCGACCGCGGCCACGTGCGCGAGACGGAGCGCCTCCAGCGACTCAAGGGCGACCTGCGCCTCCACGTCGTCGTGCGGCACAAGGAGAGCGGTGAGATCGCCGGGCACACCGAGATCCTCGTCGAGGGCGGCGAGGAGGAGCACTGCACGCAGGGCGACACGATCGTCGACCCGCGCTTCCGCGGCCACCGGCTCGGCCTCGTCCTCAAGATCGCCAACCAGCGGCGCGTGCGCGAATGGCGCCCGCGGATGCGCTACGTGTGGACCGGGAACGCGGAGTCGAACTCGCACATGATCGCCATCAACGAAGCGGTCGGATACCGCCTCGCGGGCCGCGACGCCGTTTATCAGAAGAAGCTGAGCCAGAAGAAGCTCGGTTAGGAAGCGCGCCTAGCGGATCAGGTCCTCGTGCATCGCGCGGCGCTTCGCGTGGAGTTCGGCGATCCGCTCGCGGGCGGCCTCGTCCCCTCCGCGGGCGGCGTCGCGCAGCGCGTGGATCTCGTCCTCCAGGTCGAGGCCGCGGCGGTTGAGCTCGAACAGCGTGCCGCCGACCTCCGGCTCGGGGGTCTCGCGGATGATCCTGGCCCCTTCGGCGGTGACGCCGAACGGGGCCAGTCGTGCTGCGTCGAGTTTGAACGCGCGGCGGTGGCCGGCGACCTTGTCCATGCGGTCCGAGCCCTCGCTCTGCATGTGGGACAGGCCGGTGTGGGCGTAGAGCCACCACATGGTCTCGCCGTCGAGGTGGCGCACGTTGTAGTTCCACGGGGCGAGGACCTGCGCGAGCGTGCGGTGGTTGTTGCGGTAGACCGTGCCCGGGTCCGAGGCGTGCTCCAGGAGGCTCAGTCCGATCGAGGGGCTGTGGTGGTAGGCGCGGTGCCCGGCGGCCTTCGACGGGACCCAGTTGCAGCCCAGGACGGGAGAGAGGATCGCGGGCGCCTTGTTGCCCGCGGCGAGGTACGCGGCGGCCTCCGCGTGGAGCCGGCCGGTGAGGTCGCGGTGGATCGCGTCGTCGTCGTCGAGGCGGGTGGTGAGGACCCAGCCCCGCTTGCGGGCCTTGGCCTCCGCGCGGACCCAGGCCGCGAGGTCGGGCACGAAGTCGCGCTTGAGCTCGGTCTCGGCGATCCGGATCCAGGGTCGGCCCTCGGCCATGCCGTCGAGGCGCTTGCGGGCCTCGGGCGGCATGTCGCGGTCGACCCCGATCACCCAGACGAA
Organism: Glycomyces artemisiae; assembly: GCF_003002955.1. Lineage (GTDB taxonomy): Bacteria > Actinomycetota > Actinomycetes > Mycobacteriales > Micromonosporaceae > Glycomyces > Glycomyces artemisiae. Next base: position 623,202 of record NZ_PVTJ01000002.1, on the reverse strand, counting down.
GTCGCGGTCGGCCTGGGCGTCGAGCGAGGCGAGCGTCAGGTGCTCCATCATGAGCTGCCGGTAGGCGAACCACTGCTCGTCGAACACGCCGATCCCGTGGCGGGTGGCGATGACGTGCAGGAACTCCTTGGACCGCGGGGCGGCGCGGCGCAGGCGGCGCTTGATCGAAGCCGGGACGAGAGGCGACAGGCGCATGGGCTCACTTCCTCTGGGCGGGAGCGTGACTATGCCGTGAGAACGCCCCGGGGCCGTGGCCGGTTGCTTGCCCCCGGGTGAACTGTCCACGAACAGCGGACGTCAGGCGGCGAGGCGGCGGCGCCACCACTCCAGGGTCTCGGCCAGCGCGGTGTCGGTGTCGGTCGGCTTGTCGCCGAACGTGTCGGTGAAGTCCTGCGACTCCATGACGTACGGCCCGTCCCACTGGTGGCGGGTCTCGGCCATGCCCTTCATCGCGGGCGCGGCGATGCCGACGACGTGGATGAGGAACCACCAGGGCATCCTGCCGACGCGGACGGGGCCGCGGCCGAGGAGGCGGGCCATGGCGTCGATCATCTCGCGCTGGGAGGCGGCCGGGGCGGTGGGGACGTGCCAGGGGCGGCCCCAGGCGCGGTCGTCGCCGCCGAGGCGGATGAGGGCGCGGGCGACGTCGGGGATGTAGGTGAAGGAGTGGGGCGCGTCGGGGTCGCCGAGGACGCTGACGCCCTTGCCTTCGACGACGGGGCGGACGATGCGCTCGCCGAGCATGGCGTCGGCGAGGGCGCCGGGGCCGAAGTAGTCGGAGCCGCGGGCCTCGGTGAAGCGGAGGTCGCCGCTGTCGTGGAGGGCCATGGCGTCGTTCCACATCTTGATGCGGATCTGGCCCTTGTGGCCGGGGGACTTGAGCGGGGTGCGCTCGGTCATGGGGGCGGTGACGGGGCCGTAGACGTACAGGTTGCCGGTGTTGACGAGGCCGGCGCCGTGGGCTTTGGCGGCGGCGAGGATCGCGGCGAACATGGGCGGCCACTCGTCGGCCCACTGGTGGTACCCGGCGGGGTTGGCGCAGTTGTAGATGACGTCGGCACCCTTGGTGGCGGCGGTGAGGGCGGCGGCGTCGCGGGCGTCGACCTTGACGTGCTCGATGCCGGGCTGCGAGGGCCCGCCGGAGCGGCTGAGGACGCGCACGCGCTCGCCGCGCTCGGCGAGGAGGCCCGCGACGGTGGAGCCGATCTGGCCTTTGCCGAGGATGACGTGGTCGGTCATTGGGAGATCCCTTCTCACATTCGAGAGCAGTGCTCTCTGTTGAGATCAACGATCGCACACTCCTGCCGGAAATGCAAGAGCAGTGCTCTCGAATTTTGACGGGTGCTCTCGCTGTGCCGCTCGCAGACGCGACGGACGGCCGCACCGAGCCGGTGCGGCCGTCCGTCCTCGGGTCGCTATCCCTCGCGGTTCTGGGCGTAGTTCTCCAGGTACTCCAGCTGCTCGGGGTCGAGGCTGGGCCGGACCCGCTCCATGGCCTGCTCGACGTGACCGGCGGTGACGATGCTCGCGTCGAGGGACTCGCGCATGGCCGTGAGGGCGGCCTCCCGGACGAGGGCGGCGCAGTCGGCGGCGGAGTAGAGCCACAGCTCGTCGGCGACGGCGTCGAGGTCGACGTCCTCGGCGAAGGGCACGTTCTTCGCGTTGGCGCGCAAGATGTCCGCGCGCCCGCGCGCGTCGGGCGGCGGCACGTAGACGAGGCGCTCCAGGCGGCCGGGGCGCAGGAGCGCCGGGTCGATCATGTCGGGGCGGTTGGTGGCGCCGACGACCACGACGTCGCGCAGGGCCTCGGCGCCGTCGAGCTCGGTGAGGAGCGCGGCGACCACGCGGTCGGCGGTGCCGCCGTCGGTCCCGGCCCCGCGGACCGGCGCGAGGGCGTCGAGCTCGTCGAAGAACATGAGGGTGGGGCTGGCCTGGCGGGCGCGGCGGAAGAGCTCGCGCACGTTCTTCTCGGACTCGCCGACCCACTTGTTCAGCAGCTCGGACCCCTTGACGCTCATGACGTTCGCATGGCCTTCGCCTGCGACCGCGCGCACGATGTAGGTCTTCCCGCAGCCGGGCGGGCCGTACAGGAGGATGCCGCGCGGGGCCTCGATGCCCAGGCGCGTGAACGCGTCCGGGTACGTGAGGGGCCACAGGACGGTCTCGGTGAGGGTCTGCTTCAGGTCCTCCATGCCGCCGACGTCGGCGAGGGTGAGCCCGCCGAGCTCGACCGAGTCCCCGGCGAGGCTGGTGGGCCGCACCGATTCGAGGGCGCCGTCGAAGTCGGCGATCTGAAGCGCGGTGGCCCCGCCGTCCTTGGCGCGCAGGGCGGCCCGCACCCCGGCCTCGCGGACCATGACCGCGAGGTCGGAGGCGACGTAGCCGGGGGCGCGGTGGGCGACCGCTTCGAGCTTGACGTCCTCGGCCACCTTCATCGAGCGGGTGAAGTACACGAGGAGGTCGCGGCGGGCCTCGGCGTCGGGCATGGGCACGACGACCTCGTGCTCCAGACGCGAGCGCAGTGTCGGGTCCACATCCTCGACGCGCGCGGTCGTGCAGACCACGGCGTGCTCGCCCGGCTCGGCGAGGACCTCCTCGACGAGGCGGGCGAACATGGTGCCCAACGGCGTCCGGCGCCCGGCGGGCGCGAGGTGCTCGACGCCGCGGACGAGCAGCACCCCGGGGACCGCGAGCGCGGCGACGGCCGAGCGGAGCCGGTCGGCCGCGGCGTTCGCCTCCAGGGCCGCGAGGTCGGAGCCGGAGACCTCGCTGACGCGCGCGCCGACCGCCTCGGCGACCGAGCGGACGACCGTGGCCTTCCCGGCGCCCGACGGGCCCGAGACGAGCACGCCCAGGGCCATGTCGGTGCCGACGACCTTGAGGACTTCGCGGTGGTTGAAGCCCAGGTCGAGGAGTTCGCGCAGCTCCTCGGCGGGGATCTTCGCGCCCGCGAGCTCGTCGTACGGGATCGGGGCGACGCCCGGGACGGCTTGCGGCGCAGGCGTATTCGACAGCGGCGCCTGCGACTCGGTGCGCGGCCGGGCCGCGCTCGCGGTGCCGCCGTAGGAGGCCGGCATGCGTTCGCCGGGGGTGCGGCCGGCGGGCAGCGGCAGGTCCGAGGGGAGGTCCGCCGCGGCGCGCGTGGCGCCGACCCACTCGACCCGGGTGTCGGAGGTGATCATCGCGCCGCGGGCCGGGTCGGCCTCGACCACGTTGAGCACCATGGTGGTCCAGCCCATGCCGAGAGTGTTGTTGAGCGTGCGGCGGGTCGCGGTGACCGCGTCGCGCGCGGAGGAGCCGAGCTCGATCGGCAGCAGCGACACGTCGTCGCCCTCGCACACGACCTTCGACAGCAGCGCGAGCCGCAGCGTGTCCGGGTCGACCACGGCGACCGCGGACGCCGGGCCCGACAGGACCACCCGGTCGGCGGCGGTGAGGGCGACCGGCGCGAGGCGCACGGGGTCGCCGTCGCGGGCGCCGATGTTGCCGAGCGTCAGGTCGTCGGCGTAGAGGGCGCGGCGGGACGCGTACCGGTCGGCTTCGAGGGCGATCGCGGCGGTCGTGCGCCTCCCGGTGATCCCGACGGCGTCGCCGGGGCGCAGGCCCAGGGCGGTGAGGGCCTCGGGGTGGAGGCGGACGATGCCGCGCCGCGCGTCGAGCGCGGCGCGGGCGCGGGTGGCGGTCAGAGTGAGGGTACCGGCGGTGGTCACGCGGCCCAGCCTATTACGGCCCGGCGCCGATCGGCGACGCTCGCCTCCGGCCCCCGAGGTCGGGGGTGTCGGTTCACGGACGCCCCGGCTTCAAAGGTGCCAGCGGGGTGCGACAGCGGAGCACGGCTGCGGTGTGCGGCGGCCGACCGGCCCGGCCGCCGGGTCGCCGCCCGGCACGGGGTGCGGTCGGCGGGCGCGGGCCCTGGGCCCGTGCCCGCCCGGGGGGCTACGAAGGGCCGCCGCGTTCCCGCTGGCGGGCTCCGCCTGGACCCGTGCCCGCCCGGGGGCTACTCCTCGGCGGGGGTGAGGTCCATGCGGTAGACCGTGGCGCCGTCCTCGACGAGGATCGCGACCGCGGCCCCCTGGTCGGCGAACTCGCGCCACCGCTCGCCCAGCCACGACTCCGCGTCGCCCTGGCTGCCCAGGTCGCTGTCGGGGGTTTCGATGGCGTTGCCGTCGGCGTCTTCGAGCTTCCAGGTCCAAGTCATGGGGCAACAGTACGCGATCGGGCGGTGCGCCGGTTCCGTGAATCCGCTCGGGTTTGTAGCAGTCGGGGCGCTCACCAGTCCCAGCGGTCGTTCACCGGGGCGGTCACCGGGGTGCGCTCGACCTGCACCGGCTCCTCCGCGCGGCGGCGGGGCCCGAAGGCCGCGCCGAGCGCGAACAGCGTCCACAAGGGCAGGAGTCCGAGCCACAGCCACGCCGGGGACACCGGCATCGGCGCGAGCGTCACCACCCCGCGGTCGATCGCGTCGAGCACCGCGATCCCGCCCACGATCACCGTGAACCCGCCGAGGAACCGCACCCCCGACCGGAACCACGACCGCCCCGCCAGCAGCCACCCGCCGCCCCACAGCGCCACCGCGAGCGCCTCGTAGTCGGCGCGGCCCGACCAGACGGCGAGCACGAACAGCAGCGCCCCGCAGCCGGTCGCGATGGCCGAGAACGTCATCGCCCCGGCCCGCGGCGGGTTCGGCGACCGCGCGGCGCCGAGCCACCCCGCGCCCGCGAGGAACAGCAGCACCGCGGCGAACGCCACGGCCGTCTGGAATTCGAGCCGGTCGGTGAACCGCGCCCCGAGCCAGTCGCAGGTCGCCGACAGGTCACCCGAGTCCCCGAGCCCGCACTCCCACACCTTCAAGGTGCGCAGCGGGTCTCCGGCGATGCGCGCGACGTCGCCGCCGCAGGCGGGGAGCACCGAGGGGGTGGTGCGGTGCGTCCCGGACTCGTCGAAGCAGGTGGCGGCGCCGGTGCCGTCCCACCACACGTCGAGGCGGTTGCGGTGCTTCGCGCCGTCCTCGCGGAAGCCGTAGACGTTGCCGCTGAACGTGTTCCGGTCCCCGCCGAGCCCCGCCTCCTGGCCCGGCCGGCCCCAGGCGGCGACGCCCGCGGTCTGCTGGTTCCAGATCCGGTTCTCGGCGACGGCGGTGCCGGTGCCGTTCGCGACGAGGACGCCGACCCCGACGGGGTAGGTGCGGTCGGGGCACAGGACCCCGCCGGTCCAGTCGCGCTGCGCCGCATCGGCCTCGCAGGCGGCGGTGCCGAGGAGGCTGTAGTGGTCGGCGTTGTTGCCGTAGACGACGTTGTCGCTGACGTCGATCTCGGCGGCGGGCCCGGAGTCGGCGATGACGAGCCCGGTCGTGTTGCCGTGCAGGCGGTTCCCGACGGCGCTGGCGGTGGTGTCGGTGCCGCGGATCTCGATCCCCGCGGCGTTCCCGGTGGCCTCGCAGCCGATGACGTGGGCGCTGGAGTTCTCGATGAGGACCCCGGCGGTGTCGGCGGCCTCGGCGCGGCAGTCGCGGACCTCGACGCCGGAGGAGTCGGCGACGTGGAGGCCTGCGCCGTCGCTCTGGAACGCGCCGACCTCGTCGAGCATCGCGCTTTCGACGGCGGTGAGCCGCAGGGCGGCGCCGCGGGCCTGGCCGAAGGCGACGCCTTTGATGTAGAGGCCGGAGGCGGCGTGTGCGGTGAGGACGGCGTCGGCGGCGAAGTGCGCGGAGACCTGCACGTCGTCGGGGCTGTCGCCGACGCCCTCGATCTGGAGGCCGGCGGTCTCGACGACGATCGTGGCGTCGACGGTGTAGTGGCCGGGGAGGATCTGGATGCGCGCGTCGGGTTCCGCGGCGGCGATGGCGGCGGGCAGGTCGCGGTAGCCGTCGGCGAGGCAGTCCTCCTGGAGGCGCTCGTTGGCGATGCGCTCGCTGTAGGCGACGCCTTCGTTGCGCTCGGCGAAGTCCTCGGCGTCGTCGGTGCACACGAGGAGGAGGGGGCCGTCCTCGCGGTAGGCGGGCGCGTCGGGCTCGGGGACCGCGGGGAACGGGTCGGGCTCGGCGAGGCGCGACTCGGTGGCGGTGCCGCCGACGTAGCAGGTGAAGACGAGCACGGCGAGCACGCCGGTCATGAACGCCAGCGCGGCGAGGCGCCGATCGGAGCGGTGCGGGCGGGGTGCGGGGGACACGTGCAAAGGTTAGCCCGCGTCGCACACGGTGTGAAGAGCCGCGAATCGGCTGGGCCGCAAACATTTCGGGCGTCGCGGCATACCGCCCGTGGTTGGGGCGGTATGCCGCTTGCGCAGCGGCTGCGCCGTCTGCACTGGAGGCCAGTACAGAGAAAGGGAGAACCACTCACTTTACAGTGAGGGGTCCTCCCTTGCAGTACTCAGTCGGCCTGAGCAGGCAGTCCCGAAGGGCCGCTTGCTACATCATGCCGCCCATGTCGCCCATGCCGCCGCCGGCGGCGCCGGCGCCTTCCTTCTCCGGGGCGTCGGCGACGACGGCCTCGGTGGTGAGGAACAGCGCGGCGATCGACGCGGCGTTCTGGAGCGCCGAGCGGGTCACCTTGGCCGGGTCGGGGATGCCCGCGGCGAGCATGTCGACGTACTCGCCGGAGTCGGCGTTGAGGCCGTGGCCCGCAGGCAGGCCCTTGACCTTCTCCACCACGACGCCGCCTTCGAGGCCGGCGTTCTCGGCGATCGCGCGGAGCGGCGCGCCGAGCGAGCGGCGGACGATCTCCACACCGGTGGCCTCGTCGCCCTCGGCCTCGACCTTCTCGAACGCCGAGTCGGCCTGGGCGAGCGCGGTGCCGCCGCCGGGGAGGATGCCCTCTTCCACGGCCGCCTTGGCGTTGCGCACGGCGTCCTCGACGCGGTGCTTGCGCTCCTTCAGCTCGACCTCGGTGGCCGCGCCGACCTTGATGACGGCGACGCCGCCGGCCAGGCGCGCGAGGCGCTCCTGGAGCTTCTCGCGGTCGTAGTCGGAGTCGGAGTTCTCGATCTCGGCGCGGATCTGGTTGATCCGGCCCTGGATCGCGTCCTCGTCGCCGCCGCCGTCGACGATGATGGTGTCGTCCTTGGTGATGACGACCTTGCGGGCCTGGCCCAGCAGGGACAGGTCGGTGTTCTCCAGCTTGAGGCCGAGCTCCTCGGAGATGACCTGGCCGCCGGTGAGGATGGCGATGTCGCCGAGCATGGCCTTGCGGCGGTCGCCGAAGCCGGGGGCCTTGACGGCGGCCGACTTGAAGATGCCGCGGATCTTGTTGACCACCAGGGTCGGGAGGGCCTCGCCGTCCACGTCCTCGGCGATGATCAGGAGCGGCTTGCCGGTCTGGGTGACCTTCTCCAGGGTCGGCAGGAGGTCCTTGACCGCGGAGATCTTCTGGTTCGCGACGAGGATGTACGGCTCTTCGAGCACGGCCTCCATGCGGTCCTGGTCGGTCACGAAGTAACCGGACAGGTAGCCCTTGTCGAAGCGCATGCCCTCGGTCAGTTCGAGGTCGAGGCCGAAGGTGTTCGACTCCTCGACGGTGATGACGCCTTCCTTGCCGACCTTCTCCATCGCCTCGGCGATGATGGCGCCGACGGTGGCGTCGCCCGCGGAGATGGACGCGGTGTTCGCGATCTGCTCCTCGGTGTCGACCTCCTTGGCGCTGGCCTGGAGGTGCTCGACGACGGCCGCGACGGCCTTCTCGATGCCCTTCTTGATGCCGATCGGGTTGGCGCCGGCGGCGACCGCGCGGAGGCCTTCCTTCACGAGGGCCTGCGCGAGCACGGTGGCGGTGGTGGTGCCGTCGCCCGCGACGTCGTCGGTCTTCTTGGCGACCTCCTTGACGAGCTCGGCGCCGATCTTCTCGTAGGGGTCCTCCAGCTCGATCTCCTTGGCGACGGACACGCCGTCGTTGGTGATCGTGGGGGCGCCCCACTTCTTGTCCAGCACGACGTTGCGGCCCTTCGGGCCGAGGGTCACCTTGACGGCCTCCGCGAGGGTGTTCAAGCCCCGCTCCAGCCCGCGGCGAGCCTCCTCGTCGAATGCGATCATCTTCGCCATGTGGATGGCTTCCTTTCGGATAACGTTCGTCGGTCGACGGTGAGGCGGCATACCCGCGACGGTAGGCCCAGAGGACCCGACCACCTCATCGCGTGTTTAGCACTCCCCAGCGGCGAGTGCCAAATCAGTTGTAGCACTCTCGCCGTGAGAGTGCCAATCCGGGGCACGGAACCAGTGGTGGAAAGCGCGGACGCCGGGGCGAGCGCCCCGGCGTCCACTGCACGGCATCGATCCTTACGGGGTCGGCGAGGGCGATCCGGGGTGGCCGGGCTCGCCGGGGCCGGTGTAGCCGCCGGGGGCCGCCGCGCCCGAGGCCTCCGCGGACAGGGACGTGGCCGAGAGCGGCTCGGTGCGGCCGCGCAGCCACGCGTACGTGCACAGGGACGCCGCCAGGACCCAGATCATCGGGGCCAGGAGCAGCAGCGCCATGACCGCCTCGGTGACGACGGTGAGGATCGCGGCGAGCCAGCCCGCGAAGACCGCGTGCCACACGCCCGCCAGGAGCAGGCCGATGATCGCGATGAGGAGGTTCGCGGCGATCGCGACGAGCACCACGATGCACAGGCGCCCGAGCGCGGGCCAGAACGCCGAGTGCGTCAGCTGGATCGACCGCGCGTAGGGGCTGCGGCGGGCCTCGAAGACCGCCGCGGGGGCCATGAGGCTGAGCGCGAAGATCGCCCACAGGCCGGGCAGGACGCACAGGACCAGGCCGACGACGATGGTGGCCCAGGCGAGCAGCAGCCACAGGAAGAACTTCCCGCCGCGCTTGAACCCGAACGAGAACGCCTCCCCGAGGGAGAGGAAGCCCCCGGCGGCCTCCGCCGCGGCGGTGCGCACGGCGCCGAGGACCGCCGAGCCCGAGACGTACAGGACCGCGAGGCCGAGGACCAGGCCGATGAACCCGGCGAGGACGCCGGGCGAGTACTCGCGCACGAACGTCCCCCAATCGGTGACGGCCACGTCCGTGTCGGGGGTGCGCACGTTGTTGTTGTAGGCGCCGAGGATCCAGCGCGGCAGGACCACGCCGATCAAAAGAATGAGGCCGACCGAGCGCCAGGAGCGCTGGACGACGTCGAGCGAGGCGTGCCACCAGCCCTCGAACGTGTCGGTGACGAGCGGGTCGCCGCCGGAGAAGCGGCCGGACGGCTCGTCGGTCGGGCCGGGGTTCCAGTAAGGATCGTCGCTCATAGGCCGGATCGTAGTCCAGGCAACCGTGCATATCAGACAAATGACCGCACCGCATCCGTTCGGTGACGCCCGTTTCGTCCGTTCCCGCCGCCTGCGCGCCCGCGAGCGGTTAGCGTCGGCAGGTGTCGGCGCCGGTCGCGCCGGGTACCAGAGTGCGCAGTGCAGCGCCGAGACACGGGAGGACCGAGATGTCCCATCGCGAGTACCCGGCCGCCGGCCGCGAGAAGACCTTCTTCGGGCATCCGCGCGGCCTCGCGGTCCTGTTCGGCACCGAGATGTGGGAGCGGTTCAGCTTCTACGGGCTCCAGGGCATCCTGCTGACGTTCCTCACCGCGTCCGTGCTCCAGAACGGCCTGGGCCTGTCCGACACGGTCGCCGTCCCGATCGCGTCGCTGTACTCGGGCGCGGTGTACCTGACGTCGCTGCCGGGCGGGTGGCTCGCCGACCGCATCCTGGGCGCGCGGCGCGCGGTCCTCATCGGCGGCGTCATCATCATGTGCGGCCACATCTCGATGGCGATCCCGGTGAGCGGCCCGGCCCTGGTGTTCCTCGGCCTGTTCCTGGTCGTGCTCGGCTCGGGCCTGCTGAAGCCGAACATCTCCGTCATGGTCGGGCGCCTCTACGACGGCGACACCGACGCGCGCCGCGACTCGGGCTTCTCCGTGTTCTACATGGGCATCAACCTCGGCGGGTTCCTCGGCATCCTCGTCACGCCCTACCTCGCGGGGGACGACCGCTGGCACCTCGGCTTCGGCGCCGCCGCGGTCGGGATGGCGCTCGGCCTGCTCTGGTACGTGCGCGGCTGGTCGCGCCTGACGGGCACCGGCATCGGGCCCTCGCGGCCGCTCGCCGACGAGGAGCGCGGCAAGGTCGTGCGGATCATCGTGATCTCGCTCGTGGTCGCGGCGGTGGCGATCGCGATCTGGGCGGCGACCGGGACGCTGACGCTCTCGACGGTGCCCACGGTCGTGACGATCCTGTCGATCGCGGCCGCGGTCTGGTACTTCATCTACATCTTCGGCGAGGCGAAGGACGTGACGCCCGCGGAGAAGGCGGGCCTGCGCGCGTACGTCGGCCTGTTCATCGCGTCGGTCGTGTTCTGGATGCTGTACCTCCAGATGGGGTCGATCCTCACCGCGTTCGCGGCGAACTCCGTGGACCTCGACTCGTGGGGCTTCCACCTGCCCGCGGGCGGGGTGCAGAACTTCAACTCGATCTTCATCCTGATCTTCTCGCCGATCTTCGGCGCGATCTGGCTCAAGGCCGGGACGGGCTTCGGCACGGCGTACAAGTTCGCGCTCGGCGTGGGCCTGACGGGCCTGTCGTGGGTGTTCCTGGGGTGGCTGCAAGGCCGCGCCGACTCGGGCATCCTCGTCGCGCTCGGGTGGATGGTCGTGGTGTACCTGCTGCTGACGTGGGGCGAGCTGTGCGTCTCGCCGGTGGGCCTGTCGGTGACGACGCAGCTGGCGCCCGCGAACCTCAAGGGCCAGTTGATGGGCGTGTGGTTCCTCGGCCCGGCCGTGGGCACGCCGCTCGGCGGGCAGGCGTACGCGTTCCTGGTGCCGAAGGTCGGCGAGCAGGCGTTCTTCTACATCCTCGCGGGCCTCGCGATCCTCACCGCGGTGATCCTGGCGGTGTTCAGCCCGGGGCTGCACCGGCTCATGGGCCGCGGCGGGCACGGGCCCGACGCAGGTCTCCTTGAGACCCCGGCCGAGCCGCGGCCGCAGTAGGTCAGCGGCTGGAGAACCACTCCCCCGCCTGGGCCATGAAGCGCCGCACCGGGTTCTGCCGCGGCAGCGACGCCGCGCTGGGGCCGGGGTGGGACGCGGCGAAGCCCGGCTCGATGAGCCGCGGCTTCAGCGGGGTGACCGGCTTGATCCACGAGTCCGTCTCGCCCCCTTCGGGATCGGCGGCCCACTGGCGGCCGACCCGGTCGAGGCCGATCGGGTAGACCGTGGCGCCGTTCGCGTCGACGCGGATGCGCAGGAAGCACTTCTGGTCGATCACCGACATGCCCGCGAACAGCTCGTTCGCGTTGACGCCCAGGCGGTTCGCGACCACGAGGTAGAGGCCCACGAGCCAGGTCCCGGCGAGCCCGGCGAGCGGCAGGTACACCAGGTACGTCCACAGTGACACGTCGTCGAACTGCTTGATGATCTGCGCGCCCGTCCACGACAGCGCTACTTGCGCGAGGCCGTGCAGGCCGCCGAGTATGTAGTGCCTGCTCGTGCGGCGGCCCTGGCCGGGGTGCGCGAAGCCGACGCCCGCGCCGAGGAGCACGGCCGCGACGGCGACCGTCGTCCCGGTTCCCTCCAGGATGGACACGGTGGCGATGAGGGAGACGACCGCCATGAGCGCCACGAAGCCCTTGTTCAGCCACGGCAGCCGCGCGAAGATCCCGAACGCGTAGCCCATCGACTTCGCCTTCGACGGGTACGTCTGCGTGAGCCGGTACTCCCGTTCGGGCGCATCGGGTTCGGGGACCGACTTGCGCGGGGCCGTCAGTTCCTCGGGGAGCGTGTGGGTCGGCGACAGGTACGCGCCGCCGCCCCCGGCGCCCACGAGGTGCCGCACCCCGTCTACTTCGGAGTAGTGGGCGTAGTGGTGGCGGTCGCCGGTGAGGATGAGGGGCACGCGGCCGCCGCGCGCGGCGATGACGTCGCGGATGAAGTGGTCGATCCGGTCGAACGAGCGCGGGTCCTCGGCCGTCCACAGCCACGACGGCTGCGCGACGCACAGGATCACCTGGTCGCCGGGCTGCATCTGCTCGGCCGCGCGCCGGAAGTACTCGATCTGGTTCTGGTCCAGGTGGGTGTCGAACTGCGCGTCGAGCGCGAACAGCCACCAGCGGTGCGGCAGGTTCAGCGCGTAGTAGGACCGCTTCTGGAAGGTCCGGTACCCGCCGATCGTGCGGCCCTCGGTGAACTGCCGCGCGAACGCGGTCAGGCCGTCGAACCAGTCGTGGTTCCCCGGGATCGCGTACAGCGCAACGGGACAGCCCGGGTTCGCGGCCTCGTACGGGCCCTTCATGCGCTGCTCGTACTCGACCCAGTCCCCCGCCGGGTACACCTCGTCGCCGCCCATGACGAGCACCGAGCCGCGCGGCAGCCGCTCGCCGCCGACGTCGAGTTCGTCCTGCGCCATGAGGTACGCGATCGAGTAGGTGGCGTTGAAGCCGTCGCCGATGTCGGCGACGTAGTCGATCCACAGCTCCTCGGCGCCGGAGTGGTCGTAGACCGGCTGCGGGCGGTTGCCGATGATCTCGCGCTTGTCGACGTAACCGCCGAACACGCGGGCGAGGCCGAAGCGCATGCTCGTGTCGATGAGCGTGCGCGGCGAGAGCCAGCGCACGGGCTTCTGGGGGACGAAGCGGAGCTGCTCGGGGGTGAGGTCCTTGGGGCGGCGGGACATAGGTCCCATCATGGCACGGTCTGGGGCGCAACGGTACCCGCGCAAACCGTTTCGGGTGACGCCCGGTGTCGGCCTAGACTCGCGCCATGATCGCAACGCGCAGCGCCGGCCCCGGCGACATCGAGGAGCTCGTCCGGTTCCGGGCGCTCCTGCTCTCGGAGTGGTTCGACACCTCGGACCCGCAGTGGCGGGCCGTGACCGCCGAGGCCCTGTCGCGCCGCCTCGCCGAGCCCTCCCCGACGCTGCACGCCGTGGTCGTCGACGCGCCCGACGGGTCGGGGCGGCTCGCGGCCTGCGCGGTCGGGACGGTGAGCGAGCGGCTGCCGACCCCGGGGAACCCGTCCGGCCTGTACGGGTGGGTGTTCAACGTGGTGACCGACGCGGAGTGGCGGCGGCGCGGGTACAGCCGGGCGTGCATGGTCGCGCTCGTGGAGTGGTTCCGCGACAACCGCGTCGGAACGGTGGAGCTGCTCGCGACGGACAAGGGGCTCGGCATGTACGAGCAGATCGGCTTCAAGGTCTCCGCGGAGCCCGCGATGCGGCTGTCGACCGCCTGACCCGCTGCCACACGGCGAGTACGACCGCCCCGAACGCGACGGGCGCCGCGGCCGGCCCCCACCACGCCCAGTTCGCGGCGGCGAGGGGGCCGGTGAGCGCCGGTTCGGGGGCGTCGGCGCAGGTGCCGATGTCGCCGGTGGCGTCGACGTGGAAGCAGTCGACGGCCGGGACCCCTTGGGGCCCAACGGTGCCGACTCCGGCGGCGATCCCGTAGGCGAGGACCGCGAGGAGCAGCGCAGTGAGGGCGAGGGCGAACCGCACGTCAGTCCCGGACGTTGATCGACGGCGGCTTGAACCAGCCCGCGGCGCCGAGCGCGAGGAGCAGGAGCACGGCGAACGCGAGCGCCGCGAGCACGAGCGCGGGCAGCACGACCCCGATGAGCGCGACGACCGCGAGGCCCGCGAGGGCGCCGATCCGGGAGCGCGAGACGCGGCCGGTGTCCGCGCGCACCGCGAGCAGGTTCCCGACGAGGTAGACCGCGGGCCCGCCGACGACGGCGAGCACCGTCATGGCCCCGGCGGTCCCGAACGGGTCGGCGACGACCAGCGCGGCCCCGACGACCGCGGCCGCGGCCCCGATCCCCATGAGCGCGAGCGGCGCGCCCCTGGTCCCGCTCCGGTACAGCCGCCACAGGACGACGACCGTGGCGAGCCCGAGCAGCACCGCGACGACCGCGGGCACCACCGCCCCGCCGTCCGCCCGCACTGTGGACCCCGCCATCAGCCGATGCTATCCCGGGCGGTGCGATGCGCGCGCCTCAAAAGAGCAGGCGGGAATGGTGACGGTCAGAACCCAGGAGCTGCTTGAACGCTCCGACCTCTGTGGTCTTCGGATTCCATGCCTCAAATACTTGCAGATGCAGCTCGGATATGCATCCGATCAGGTGGCAGTTCCGAAGTCGCACAAGGTGTCCGTCGCCCGGAGTCTCTCGCGCCGGTATTGTCGAAAGGGCACTGAATTCGCGAGGAGACCTTGTGATCACAGGGCTATGTCTCGGTATATCTGCGCCGCAGTGCAACCCGCTCATCTGATGAACCGGCGGTGCCCAGTCCCCATGAGCATCAGTCCATCTGATCCGACCTACCGCGATTTTCGCCGCGTCCTCTTCTGCGGAAAGAATCCGCAGGCGCTGATCAGGCTCTACTTCGACCTGCTCCCGCTGTTGGAGCGCGACCCGCGACTGCGCTTCGACTTCGCCGTCGTCCCCGGATCCGACCCCAAGCACGAGATCGCGGCGCACCGGTTCCTTCGGAAGCTGGAACTGGGCGGCAGAGCCACCGTCGTCCAGTGGACCGAGGTCGGGAAGAGCTACCACCCTGAACTTGTGGTCTCCGCCAGCCCGACGCCTGAAGTCATCAAGCTGGGCGTCCCGGCTATGTTCATCACCCACGGTGCCGGCAACAATCGGTTGCGCACCGACCTCACCGGCCCCTACGGCCTCGCCCGTGAACAGCTCGTCTGGAACGGGAACGTCGTGCGGTGGCTTCCGCTCGCTGGCCGGGCCGCTTGGAGAGACCTCCGCCGCTGGTGCCCCGAGGCGGTTCCGAACGCTGAGGTGGTCGGCGACCTGCGGTACGAGCGCATCTGCGAAAGCCGCGCACTTAGGCGAGAATACCGCCGCAAGCTCGGCGTCAAGACCGACGAGCGGCTTGTCGTCGTCTCGTCCACGTGGGGCGATCTCTCCCTCGCCGGGGAAGGCAGGATGAACCTGGCGACAATGTTCCTCAATGCACTGCCGATGGACGAGTTCAAGGTCGCGGTGATCCCGCACCCGAACATCGAGCACGGCGCCGGCCCTTCGGTCGCCGCAGAGCTTGGGCGCTGGCTGGGGAACGGACTTCTGATGCCGCCGATCGAGGAGGGTTGGGCTGCAACCATCATCGCAGCCGACCTGGTGGTAGGTGACAGCGGCTCGGTAACGCAGTACGCGGCCGCCATCCGCAGGGCGGTCCTGCTGTCCGCGTTCGGATATGATCAGATGCCGCCGGACGGCGCACTAGCCGGGTTCGGCCGGGCGACCTCCTGGCTCAACCTGGACAAGCCCTTCGCGCCGCAGTTCCACGAGGCGATCGCGCGAGGGCAGGGATTCGATTTCGGGGACATCCTTGCGAACGACCGCAGCCCCAGCGGCATCATCCACGCGAAGGTGTACGAGTTGCTCGGCATCCAGCCACCAGAGTTCCCGGGACCGACGACGCTCCCGGTGCCTGAGCTCCACTACCGCTGCGCCCCCACGTGGGCGTGGGATGTCAAGGTCGAGTTCGGGCGGGGGTTCGCACAGGTCACCCGACGGCCGGTCCAGTCGCACAAGGACGTCGAAGGCCTGCTGGTCGTGCGCCATGAGGACTGCGACGACAACCGCATTCGCACCCGTGCGAACGTACTGCTGCACCATAGCGACCCGCTGCCCCGGGACGAAGCGATCGAGGAGCTCGTGGGTCTGCATGAAGACTGGCCCCACTGGGATCTGGCCAGCGCCCGCACCTGCGAGGGCGAGCTGCTGATGCTCACTCGCCAGCGGCTGCTGATCCGGGTTCAGCCGGGTGGGAACGCCGATATCATCGCATCTGCGCTCGCGAGTTGGCTAGCCGAGCAACCGGCGAACGCGGCGCGCCTCTGCCGTGCTGATGCGTTCGTAGACTTCGAGCGCGGCTTCGAGCCGGCGCCGACGATCCTCTCCGTGGAAACCCTCGGCTAGCCGCTCCTGGGCTTCGGCTTCGTGCCGGGCCAGGCCCGCCCGGCGCAGCCACATGATCGCCTCGTCCGCTTCGTCTTCGGCACCAGGCACCCCGAGCCCCGCCTTGAGCACCGCGAGATCCGTTTCGACGAGCAGCACGTGCCGCCCGTCTTCGATCCGCACGAACACGTCCAAGGCCTGGGCGAGGTACTCAACTGCGCGCTCCGGTCTCCCCGCGTCACGGTGGGCCCTCCCGAGGTACATCAACTGGATGCCCTCGGCGCGGCTTCGCCCTCCCTCCAGGGCATTGAACAGCGCCTGCTCGTAGAGTGCGATCGCCTCGTCGTAATGACCCTGCCAGTGTTTTGCCCTGCCGAGAAGTTCCACCGCCGAACCCTCCAGTTCGCGGTCGCCCACGGCCAGCGCGATGTTCCGGGCGGAGTGGAGCGAATCCTCAGCGCTCGCGTACTCGGCGAGATCGAGCTGCACACGTCCGAGGAAGAGCAGCATCCTGGCGCGGTCCACCGGCTTCTTGGTCGATTCGACGGCGGTCTGATAGCACCGTCGGGCCTCGTCCGGGTACGCCACATTGTTGTAGAGCGCCCACATGGCCTCCGCGAGCCCCCATGCCTCGTCGTGCCAACCGTGGAATGCCGCCATGCCGACGGCCGCCGCGAGCGAGGTGTGGTTGGACTGGAGCCATGTCAGGGCCTCGGCGGCGTCGTCGAACCCAGGGCACTCGACATCCTCTGGGACGGGCGCCCGGCGTAGGCGGTCGCCCATGACCGCCCGGTCCGCCAACTGCGCTCGTTTGAGGTACCACCTGAGACTGGAGCGCATCGCCGACACCAGCTCGACCGGGAGCATCGTGCCCTGTGCTCTCCTCGCCGCGTCGCGGCTGATCGAGGGCTCCACCAGATACCAACCCGGCCTGGACGTGGTCACGAGCTGCGCGTTGACGAGTTCCTGGAAAGCGCTCGCGCTCGACGTGCCTTGCGAGTCGAAGATCTTGAGGATCGAGTTCTCGAACTCGGCACTGGGGAGCACGCTGAGGAGCCGGTATAGCCAGGCCGCCGATTCGCTCAGCGTACGGTAGGTCGATTCGAGGAGGTCGCGGGTGGGGAACTCAAGAAGGTCGGTGAGGATCTCGCCGTAGTCGCCCCGCTCGGTGAGTTTTCGCGCCCGGATGAGACCTGCCAGGCGGCGGATGGCGCTTGGGCGGGTGCCGTATTCGCGCAGGAGGTCGGACCAGGGGAGCTCGGGGGAGGCGGACCCGCCGTCGGCGGACAGCTTCAGGAGCAGGCGCGCGGCGTCCTCGATACCAAGGTCGTCGAGGGCCATGTGGCGCACCGATGGGTCGGGCGCGGCGTTGAGGGCGAACACGAGCAGCCCGGAGAGGACCGAGCCGGGCCGGAAATGCAAGCCCTCTGCGGCGTTGTCGGCTCCGTCGACGACGACTAGGACCGTCTTGTCCCGAGTCACCGACCGGAAGTGGGCGAGCAGGCCCCCGAACGAGTCGGAGAGCTGGTCTTTCGCGATTCCGAGGCGCAGCAGTGCGGACCGGGTAGCCGACAGCATGTCGTCGGCGTCGAGATCGATGTAGATCTGGCCGTCGGGGTAGAACTCAGTCATCTGGGTGGCGATCCGGGCGGCGAGGGCGGATTTGCCTGAACCCGCGGGGCCGTGGACCACGAGCGGTGATGTGTCGTCGCCGGTGAGATGGCGGCGGATTTCTTCCAGGTGCTTTTCGCGATCGACCCAGTGCCGCGGAGGCGAGGGCACCTCCATCGGCTTCGGCGGTTCGGGGGCTCGCATCTGGATCACATGAGCTTGGATGAGATTCGTGATCTCAGAGTGGAAGGTGTTGCGGAAGTACGACTCGTCTGCCACGGGGGTGCTCCTCCTTCCGGTTCAAGGCATTCCGACACATCAGCGACACTATGGTCACACACGACGAACCTGAGGCCTGCCCAAGACAGCCTCTGGTGTGGGTCGCAATATGTCGTTCGAAGGTGGGGTTCCTCATGTCTCGGAGCGGGGATTGGTGGGGAAAACATGATTCACGATCAAGGTACCCGGAGCCCGTGCCGACTGTCCATAGATCCCAGCTGATGGATCACCGCGCGGACGAGTTGAAACTCCTTGGGCCGCAGACGACTCCAACCTCAAGTCTCCGTGGGGTTATCACCCGGCAGAGGCCATCCGAATCCGCCCGGTACGTCTGCCCGGTGTCGTAAATACGACGACCAGGACAGACACAGGCATTGCGCCCGAAAGGGCGTCAATCACCCAGCGTTCTGCCGGTCTAAGCCATCTCGCGCCGCTCGATCTCACTCCGTCCATTGAGGATGATTTCTTCAGGCGACGAAGGCCGTCGGCGACCGGCCGCACGGGCTTTGCGCCGCGCGCGGGCGTAAAGCCCGTGCCTCAGAGGAACAGGCAGAAGGGGTGGCCGGCGGGGTCGAAGAGGACTCTCACGTCTGCTTGGGGTTGGAAGTCGGCGAGGCGGGCGCCTTGTTCGGCGGCGTGGGCGACCGCGGTGTCGAGGTCGTCGACGTGGATGTCGAGGTGCTGGGTGGCGTGGGGGCGGCCGTCCTGGGCGGGCCAGACGGGGGCCTGCCAGTGCGCTTCGTACTCGAAGTTGAGGGTGAGGCCGTCGCCGGTGCGGACCTGGGCCCACCCGGCGCTGTCGGGTTCGCCGGGGCGGGGCGGTTCGCTGACGGCGACGGGGACGCCGAGGAGGCGCGCGTAGAAGTCGGCGAGGAGCCGCGGGTCAGGCGCGGTGACGGTGATGGAGGTCAGCGTGAGTCGGGTCCCGGTCATCTGGTGAGGGTAACGCCGAAGGCCCCGGCGCAAACGCGTTCGGGGCCTTCGCACGGGGCGGTCACGCGGCGTCGAGGGCTTCGGTGATCTTGCGGGTCATGTCGGCCATGGTGGGGCTGGGTTCGCCGCGGTGGGCGCGGTTGGCGGCGGCGATGGCGACAGTGATGGTGCGGCGGAAGTTCTCGGCCTCGGCGGGGTCCTGGGCTTCGAGGAGCTTCACCGAATCGGTCAGGGCGGGCAGGACCTGGTCGGCGAGGGCGGCGGAGGACTTCGCCTGGAGTTTGAAGTCGCGCTTCTTCTCGGCGAGGACGTGGCCGACCGCGCCGGTGGCGGCCGTGAGCGCCAGCGTGCCGTCGGTGGCGACCTTGTGGGCCGAGCCCGCGATGCCCGCGTAGGACATGAGGGTGACGGCGCCGTAGGCGGCGGTGCGGATGGTGGTCTTGTCGTGGGCGGTCAGTTCGACGGTCATGGCGGTGCTCCTGGTTGCGGTGTTCGGTTTCGGGCGGTGGTCTCGACGATAAGCCGACCGTGGTCGGTATCGGTCGCGATCCGCTCATGTCCGCAACTATCGGCGGGGCCGCTGACAGGGCGCTGACATGCCGCTGAGCGCGGAGAACGGGAGGGCCCCGGCCGCTGTCAGCGGCCGGGGCTCTCCTCATCGGGCGGCGTTATGCCTGTTCAAGGCCGTCGGCCGCGGCGGCGAGGGCGTCGGCCGCGGCGTCGACGTCCGCTTGGGCGGCGTCGGCGCCGATCGCGGCGGCCGCGTCGCGGGCCGCGGTCAGGGCGTCCCAGGTCGCGGGCGTCCAGTCGGCTTCGGCGAGGTCCGCGGTCTCGTCGAGGAGCAGCTGGAGGCCGGTGCGGTCGGCGACGGTGGTGAGGAACTCGACCTCGGCGAGGTTGGTGTTCCCGGACGGAGCGTTCACGCGCAGCGCCCCGTACTCGGCGGCCTCGGGGAGCTCGATCGTGTTCCAGCTGCCGTTCGCGGCGGTGACGGTGGCGAAGGTCGTCCAGGTGGCGCCGCCGTCGTTCGAGCCCTGGAACTGGACGCCGACCGCCCGCGACACGTGGGTCGAGCGCGGGTGGAACCGCACGGTCTCCACGGTGAACGCGGTGTCGCCGCCGGGCAGGACCCGCACCCAGCCGCTCGCGGTCGTGGTGTCGGTGTAGGTGGCGGTGTCGCCGTCGAAGAGGGCCCGGCCGTTGGCGGCGGCGTCCTTCGTGCCGTCCCAGGACGCGCTGCTCGCGGTCACCCAGTCGGCGTCCACCACGGCCGCTTGGGCGGTCGCGGGGTCTTCGAGGAGGCCCCAGGCGTCGAGGAGGCGGCGCGCGAGCGCGGTCCCGTCGGCGTCCGGCTCCTCGGCGGCGGCCTTGACGGCGTCGAGTTCGCGGGTGAACAGGATCGCCGAGGCCCGCGAGTGCGCGTCGAGGTCGACCGCTTCGGCGCGGGCGACGACGGTGTCCAGGTCGAGGTCGAGGCTGCCGAAGACGCGCAGCTCCGCGATGTCGATGAGCGCGCCGTTCGACACCCGCAGGTACCGGTAGCCTTCGGCGCCTTCGGCATCGAGGCCCTGCCAGGACAGGGTCTTCACCGTGGGGTCGGTGAGCCGCGTCCAGGTGTCGAGGTCGTTCGAGCCCTCCAGGACGAGGTCGTCCATGCGGATCATGCCGTTGTTGTCCTGCCGCGCGAGGAAGTCGGCGCGGTCGAGCACGAGGCTCGCGCCCTCGCCGAAGTCCCAGATCAGCGTCGACTGCCCGTCGACGACGGGCACGTCGCTGAACGTCGCGGCGTTCCCGTCGAGCATCGCCGCCGCGTGGGCGGCCTTCGCCGGGTCAGGTTCGCCTGCGGCCGTGACGACTTCGGCGGCGGACAGGTCCACGAGGTTCCGCTCGTCGGAGCCGTACAGGGCGGTCCCGTCGGTGGAGCCGTGGATCGTGGCGGCGGTGTCACCGTCGGCGGTGGTGTGGTCGATCGCCAGGTCGAGCCGCTGCCCGCCGTCGAGGTCGCCGAGAACGCCCGTCGCCGTCCAGTGCAGACCGTCCTCAGAGGCCACAGTGAGCGGCTGGCCCGCGATCGACGCCGAGACGCCGGTGATCGCGGTCGAGCTGGTGAACGCGACGTTCACGGTGTCGCCCGCGGTCACCCTGCCCGCCAACGCGTCCGGGGACGCGACGGTGGCGGTGGTGATATCCCCGGGGACCTCGCTGCGCTCGCCGTCGATGCGGAACTCGCCGATCGACCAGATGCCCGGGTAGGCCGGGTCGGTCGGGATGCCCGGCTCGTCGAGCTGGACCTTCAGGTACCGGTACGCCTCGCCGGCGTGCTCGGCGGCGACCGGGAGGGTCTCCCAGCGGCTCGTCTCCGTGGTCGGGCGCTCGGTGAGGAGGTCCCAGGAAATGTCGTCGTCGGAGCCGTACACGTTGGTGCCCTGCGAGCGGTTCGGGAACAGCGCGCGGGCCTGGAACGCGAACGCCTCGGCCGTGATCCGGTACTGCGTCCCGAAGTCGAGCGTGAACGAGTCCGACCGCAGGTCGCCGTGGCTGGAGGTGTTGTCGGCGTCGGCGAGCGCGTCGAGCGCGCCCGCGCTGAGGCCGACGGGCACCGCCGTGTCCGCGTAGTCGAGCGTGTCGTCGGCGAGCTGCGGGTTGAGCGGCGCGAGGGCGCCGATCGCGTCGACGAGGGCGGCGAGCGCCTCGTCGAACTCCGCCTCGGTGCCGCTGCGGGCGGCGTCCTTCGCGGCGTCGCGGGCGGCCTCGAACGGCTCGTACGTCACCGTCGTGTAGGTCGTGCGCCGGTCGGTGCCGTTCCTGACGGCGGCCTCGACGGTCTGGGTCCGGTTGGGGGACACGATGAGATCGACGGTGCGGGCGGCGACGGACTCGCCGTCGTCGGCCACGACCTGGACCTCGTAGCGGCGGGTCTCGCGCTTGGCGGGCTCCCAGGTGAGGATGCCGGTGGCGGTGTCGAACTCGGCGCCGCGCGGCAGGCCGTCGACCGAGTAGGCCACGGTCCCTTCGGTGTCGGCGGCGGACAGGTCGATCTGCGACTCGTCGAGCGCCGTCAGGAAATAGGCGTCCTCAGTGGAGTTGAACGCGGGCGCGGTGAGGTCGGCGGCACCCGAGAGGATCACCGAGTCGAGGTCGACCGTGGTGCCGTCGGCGCCGGTGAGGCGGTAGAAGTTGACGTTCTGGCCGCCCGCGGGATACGTGACGTACCGCCACTCGCCGCCGGTGTCCGGGAGTTCAAGCGACGCAAGGGTTCGCGTCGGCTGCTCGTCGGGGTTGACCCCGGTGGCCTCCTCCTTGTAGAGGACCTCCAGGTCGGCGGGGCCGTCGCTGCGGAACTTCAGTCCGATGCGGGCGTTCGCGCCGTACATCATGCGCCCGACGACGCTGGTCGTCCCGTCCTCGGACAGCGAAGCGCGCGCGAAGGTCGCGCCGTCCTCGGTGACCAGCTCGGTGCCCTCGTCGAGGACCATCCCGGCGTCGGCGAACGACAGCGCCGGGGTCTCGGGGAGCGGCGCCGGCTCGGTCCCGGCGAGGGACTCGGGGAAGGCCACCCAGTACTCGGGGTTCTTGTCGCCGGGGGCCCAGAAGTTCGCGACGCCGGTGCCGTACCAGTAGTACGGGCCGGTCATGCGGTCGGAGAGCTCGGCGAGGTAGGGGGCCTCGGCGGCGACGTCGACGCCGCGTTCGAGCGCGTACTCGTAGTAGAGCTCGTTGACGGGGTTGAACAGGCGGCCGCGGTACGCCTGGGCGATGGTGACGCCCTGGCCGGTCTCGTCGACCCACGGCGTGGGCGCGCCCATCATGAAGCCGTAGAACGCGTCGGCGCCGTCGAGGAGCCGCCGGTCGAGGAAGTCGTACGCGGACACCGCATCGGAGGCGGTGGAGACGGTCCCGGCTGCCGGATCGACCTTGGTCCCTTGGACTTCGAGCATCCGGGCGAGGCCGGTGAAGTTGTCGATGTTGCACTCGCCGTGGGCCTGGTCGCGGCCCATCTCGCGCATCTGCACGAAGTCGGTGCCGTAGGGGTTGATCGGGTCGTCGGCGTCGATGAGCGGCAGCAGCGGCGCGAGCGCGCCGTTGTCGTACGCGGTGTCGCCGGAGTTGACGGTGAACCACTCGACGCCCGTGGCGTAGCCCTCGGCGTCGTCGGCGTAGATCGCGGTCGCGATGCGCCCGAACAGACCGAAGTTGTGCTGGTTCATCCAGCGCTCGTTGGAGAACAGGAACGTCTCCACCACGGGGTTCGCGAAGTTCCCGAGCAGGTCGGCGTCGTCCTCATCGGACCAGACCACGTCGTAGCCGCCGTACTCGCCGGGCGTGTCGTCGTCCACCGGGTCGGTGGCCCGGATGATCTCGGCGGCCATGAGGAACTGGTACAGCGGGTGACCGGTGTGGATGTGCGCGTCGGCGAAGTACGTGTACTTCGTGGGGTCCATGTTCGCCCAGGTGCGCAGCGCCTGGATCGCGTTGCGGCGGTAAACCTCGTCGCCGGTGATCGTCCACATGAGCGCTTGAGTGAGGGCGCCGAAGGAGTCGTTGGTCTCGCGGTTGCGCATGCCCACCTGGGTGAAGGTGGGGTCGAGCGGTACGTCCGGCTCGGCGGCGGACTTGGAGTTCGACGCCCGGTACGTGGTGGAGGCGAAGCCCGTGTCGGTCATCGCGGCGAAGTAGGAGGCCCAGGGCTCCTGGCCCGCGCGGGCCATCTCCTGGGCGTTGCGCAGGTCGTCGGCGGTCAGGCCCACGCCGGGGTGGACGAACCCGGCGTCGGACACCGTCTCGTTGATCGCCACCACGTGGTCGGTGAGGAGGTCGCCGTACTGCGCCGCCTGGGACTCCGCCGCCTGCGCCTGGGCGGGCAGCGCGACCATGCCGAGGCCGGTGGCGAGGGCGGCGCCCATCGCCATGAGCCGCAGGCGCTTTCGGTGAGGGACATGCCCCGTCGCACGTCGTTCCAATGCACTGTCCTTCCGGATATCAGCATCCATCTATGCGGACGATAGCGGTTTCTGCTCCTCGAATCAAGGACGGGACAGATAACGGTCTCTGCACAATCCGGCGTTTCCGGGAGATGCCGCTCGCGAGGTTACCGAATCGTTATGTTACTCGAATCGCTTGTCTAGCTGGAAAGTCATGTCCTAACTACAGATCGACCACGCCAGGGCATGGGGATTCATCGATGACAGAGGCTCGACAAGCTGTCAGGTGATCCCTAATCTAGAAACCGATATCTATTCGGCTGATCGAAGGACCCCGCGTGGCTGACCGACCGAGGGCGCTGCTCGCCATGAGCCCCGAGTTCCTCCCCCTCCTCTTCCCCGACCCGCTCATGCGGCGCCTGCGCGACGCGCTCGACGTCGACCCCGGTCTGGTCGCCCAGGACTTCGCCGACCCGGCCGTGCAGCCGGTCTGGGCCGAGGCCGAGGTGCTCGTCTCCAGCTGGGGCGTGCCGCGGCTCGACGCCGAGGCGCTCGCGAAGGCGCCGCGGCTGCGGGCCGTGCTGCACGCGGCCGGGACGGTGAAGTCGATCGTCGCCCAGGAGGGCTGGGAGCGGGGCCTGGCGGTCTCCTCGTCCTCCGGCGCGAACGCGCTGCCGGTCGCCGAGTACACGCTCGCCTCGATCCTCATGGCGGGCAAGGGGATCTTCAACCTGCGCGAGGACTTCCGCGCGCAGCGGTCGTTCACGCTCGGATACGTCCACCCCGAGGTCGGGAACTTCGGGCGCACCATCGGCATCGTCGGCGCCTCCAAGATCGGCCGCCGCGTGATCGAGCTGCTGCGGCCCTTCGACTTCGACGTCCTCGTCGCCGACCCGTACCTGGACGAGGCCGAGGCCGCCGAGCTCGGCGCCGAACTCGTGGACCTCGACTCGCTCATCGCCCAGTGCGACATCGTCAGCGTCCACGCCCCCGACCTCCCCGAGACCGCGAAGCTCATCAGCGCAGAGCGCCTGGCCGCCATGAAGGACGGCACCGTCGTCGTCAACACCGCCCGCGGACGCCTGGTCGACACCGACGCGCTCACCGCCGAGGTCGCCGCCGGACGCCTCTCCGCGGTCATCGACGTGACCCACCCCGAGCCGCTCCCCGCCGACTCGGCGCTCTACGACCTGCCGAACGCGTTCGTCACCCCGCACGTCGCGGGCTCGCACGGCAACGAGCTGTCCCGCATGGGGCTGTTCATGGTCGAGGAGGCCGAGCGGTGGGTCCGCGGCGAGGACCTGGCCCACCGGGTCGACCCGACGACGCTGTGGAGGCAGGCATGACCGAATAGAAATCGTTCTCTCACTTGAACATCCAGCAAGGAGCGACATCTAATTGACTGATCTCCATATTTACTGATACCGTTCTCTGTCCCGTGACCAGCAAGTTATCCCTCACCAGCATCAACGTTGATCAAAGGAGGCCCCTCATGGCCGAATTCACCCGCCGCCGGCTTCTCGGCGCGGTCGGCGCCGCCGCCGCGGCCGCCACCGTCGGCTCCACCGCCGCCTGCTCCGGCAGCGCCGGAGGCGCCGCGGGCGGCGACTACGACATCCCCACGTTCCAGCCCGCGCCCGAACTCGACGTGCAGCCGTACTTCACCAGCGACACACCGGGAATGGAGTCGGTCTACACCGAGCAGGTGACGACCTTCTTCAAGTCCGTCGAGCGCGAGCCAGGCTCGGGCGGCAAGGTCACGACGTTCCAGTTGACGTGGGGCGACCCGGCGACACCGCTTGAGGACAACCCGTACTGGCAGGAGCTGAACGAGCGCCTCGGCGTCTCCTTCGAACCGCAGTTCGTGCCGCAGCCGGTGTTCTACGAGAAGTTCGCGACGATGCTCGCCTCCGGCGAAGTGCCGGACCTGGTGTTCGTCGACGACCAGAACGCCGTGAACCTCCAGGGCATCCGCGACGGCGCGTTCGCCGACCTCTCCGAGACCCTCTCTGGCGACAACATCCTGAAGTGGCCCAACCTGGCCGCGCGCAAGGAGGAGATCTGGAAGGCGAGCCTGAAGGACGGCCGCATCTACCAGATCCCCTCGATCGTCTGGGCGCTCACCAACGTCCCCACGATGCGCACCGACCTGGTCGACCAGACCTCGATCGGCCGCGCCCCGTCCGACGCCGACCAGCTGTTCACGATGCTCAAGGAGGTCTCGGCCCTCGGCTCCGGGCCCGGCGGCCAGCAGGTGTACGGGCTCAACAAGTACGACCCGGCCACGGCCCTGATGTTCCAGCGCCTGTTCAAGACCGGCCCCGAGTGGCAGCAGAACGGCGATGGCGACCTCGTGCACATGATCGAGACCGAGAACTACAAGGCCATGCTCGAATGGCTCGCCCGCGCCTGGTCTGAAGGGATCTTCGACCCGGTCTCCATGTCCCCCACCGCGACCGACATCGTCTCGGGCGCTGCGCTGCGCTACGACGCCGTGGGCGCCTCCATCGGCAGCACCGGCCTGCCGCAGTGGGAGAAGGACCTGCCGGGCGCCACGTTCGACTTCTTCGACATGCCCGGCTTCGACGGCTCCGCCCAGCTCGCCGTCCGCAACGTCCCGTACGGCCGCTCCACCTGTGTCTCGGCCGCCGCGGCCGAGGACGAGGACCGGCTCACCGAGATCCTCAACGTGCTCGACTACCTCTCGGCCCCGTACGGCTCCGAGGAGCAGATGTTCATCGCCAACGGCATCGAGGGACGCCACTACAGCCTCGACGAGCACGGCATCCCGATCCCCATCCCCGACAACCAGATCGAGAAGGGCGTCCAGTACGTCGGCGTCGTCTCCGGCGACAACTCGTACCGGTTCCACCCCGACGCGGCCCCGTGGGTCGACTCCTTCACCACCGTCATGGAGTCGCTGGCGCAGAACTCGATCGTGCGCCCGCTCGAAGGGCTCGAAGGCGCGTCGCAGACCTTCGTCACCAAGGGCGCGCAGCTGAAGCAGCTCGTCACGGACTTCGAGAACGGCGTCATCACCGGCCGCGACTCGATCGACAGCCTCGACTCGTTCGTCTCCAACTACATGTCGCAGGGCGGCACCCAGGTCCGCGACGAATACGCCCAGGCGCTCAAGGACGCGGGCAAGTGAGCGTGAACATCGCCGAAAGCCCCGAGGCCCGCACCGCGCGGGCCCCGGGGCCGCCAGCACCGCCGAAGCCGCGCAAGCCCTCACTGCGCCAGCGCATCTGGCGCGAGCGCTGGGCCTATACATTCATCGTCCCGGGCGCGCTGTTCTTCCTGGTGTTCGCGTACGTTCCCATGCTGGGCAACGTGGTCGCATTCCAGGACTACTCGCCGTTCCGCGGCATCGAGGGCTCGCCGTGGGTCGGCTTCGCGAACTTCACCGCGATCTGGACCGACCCCGAAGTGCTCACGGCCCTGCGCAACACGCTCATCATCGCGGTGCTGCAACTGGTCTTCGCCTTCACTGCCCCGATCGCCCTCGCGCTGCTGCTCAACTCGCTGATCTCCGAACGGGCCAAGCGCTTCGTCCAGACCGTGGTCTACCTGCCGCACTTCCTGTCGTGGGTCATCGTCATCTCGGTGTGGCAGCAGGTGCTCGGCGGCGGCGGACTCGTGGCCGGCCTCCTCGACGGCATGGGGATGCCCGGGTTCGACGCGATGACGAACGCGGACACCTTCAAGCTCCTCGTTGTCGCCCAAGGCATGTGGAAGGACGTCGGCTGGGGGACGATCATCTTCTTCGCCGCCATCGCCGGAATCCCGCACGACCGCTACGAGGCCGCCGCGATCGACGGCGCCACCCCGTGGCAGCGGACCTGGCACATCACCCTCCCGGCCCTCGTCCCGGTCGCGACCCTGCTCCTGATCCTCAACATCGGGTCGATCCTGACGGTCGGCTTCGAGCAGCTCCTGTTGCAGCAGCCCATGGTCGGCGCCGACGCCGCTCAGGTGCTCGACACGTTCGTCTACTTCCGCGGCGTGATGGGCGGCCAATGGGGCATCGCCACCGCGGCGGGCCTGCTCAAGGGGATCATCGGCACCATTCTCGTCCTGTCGGCCAACCGGCTCGCCAAGCGCCTCGGCGGAGAGGGGATCTTCTGATGACCGCAGCGACACTGTCCCGCCAGGGCAAGAACAGCCTCCCGCCGTGGATGAGCCCGCCGTCCGTTTGGGTCAGAGCGGTGAAGGCGCTGGTGATCGTCCTGATCGTGATCACCATGATCTACCCGCTCGTCTACGTGATCGCGATGAGCTTCGCCTCGCCCTCCCAAGCCCGCGCGGGCGTGGTCTTCCCGACCGAGTTCTCCCTCGACGCCTACCGCGCGATCTTCAACGGCGGCACGGTGACCCAAGGTCTCACCAACTCGCTGTTCATCACGGTGGTCGGCACCATCCTCTCGCTCGCGGCGACCTCGATGCTGGCATGGGGCCTGGCCCGCACCCGCCAAGTGCCCGGCGCGAAGGCGGTGCTGATCCTGGTACTGGCGACGATGTTCTTCAGCGCCGGGATCATCCCCAACTTCATGCTCGTCAAGTACCTCGGCCTCCTGGACTCCACCTGGTCCCTGATCATCCCGGGCCTCATCTCGGCCTTCAACATGATCGTCATCAGGAACTTCTTCCAAGGACTCCCCGAAGAACTCATCGAGGCGGCGAGGATCGACGGCGCAGGCGAATGGAGGATCTTCCTCCGCATCGTCCTCCCGCTCTCCAAACCCGTTCTGGCCGTGATGGGCCTGTTCTACGCCGTCGGCTACTGGAACACCTACTTCAACGCCCTCCTCTACATCAACGACTCCGAGAAGTGGCCCATCCAAGTGGTCCTCCAGCAGTACGTCCTCGCCGGAGTCCAAATCCCCGGAGCCGTCGTCTCCCCCGACGCCCCGCCCCCACCGGGCGTCACCCTCCAAATGGCGGTCATCGTCCTGGCGACCGTCCCCATCCTGGTGGTCTACCCGTTCCTCCAGCGCTACTTCACTTCAGGCGTCCTCACCGGAGCCATCAAAGGCTGAACACACCCAAGGGGCCGAACGCTGTTCGGCCCCTTTCGCCATGCCCTCTCTAAGTACCGCATCATCGACATTCCCGTAGTAACCTCATGTAGTCCCGCAACGACGCCTCCTTCCCCACCTTCCCCAGGAGCACCCGCATGCCCGACTCCCCCGGCTCCGGCGGCCAATTCGCCGCCGACCTCTACGAGCTCTACGAAGTAGCCCAGAACGACCTCCGCCCCCTCGCGGAGTTGTACAGCGGATTCTCCTCACAGATCGACGAAACCGGGGCCTACAGCCTCGACCCGCCACCCGCTTCGGGCATCGTCGCCCGCGGCCAAAGCGCGCTCAGATCCGGATCGGCCCTAGTCTCGCTCCGTGATGACGTCCAGTACGTCTTCGCGATGAGCAGCCAGAACATCGAAGCAGCCGCGGCGACGCTGATCACCGTCTCGGAGACCTACGCCGACGCAGACGACGAGACCCGCGCTGACTTCGACGCGTCCAAAGCGGACGACTTCCCCAACGGCAACACACCCGCGCCGCCACCGCCACCGACATACCCCGCCGGTAGCGGCGCACCCATCCCAAAGGATTGACTGATCCGACCTTGAAAGGCCGCAACCTTGACTGAAGGCGACCTGTACACCCTCGAACAGCTCGACGGGGATCTCTACGACCTTGCACTGAAGCTCTACGACATGAAGGCGCTTGAGCAGGCTATCGACGAGTTCTGGGCGAGCGTCGCCGTCGATGCCATCCCTCTCGTGGGCCCTTGGCTCAACGCGCTATACGACAAGTACCGCTCCGCACAGGATCCAGTGATCATCGGCAGCGATGCCGCGGTGCTCGCAGACCTCCCCGACCGCTGCCGGTACCTGGTCGGCATCGACCCGGTCCCGTACCAGGAAGCGACAGTCCACTTCGAGGCAACAGCGCTCGACATGGTCGGTATCGAAGGAGCACCGGGAAACATTCTCGGCAAGATCGGCAACTGGTATGGCGATGCCGCGGAGGCCTTCGAGGAGTATTTCGCCGGCTATTCTCCCGCGCAGGCGCGCCAGGCGGAACTCTTCGCAGCGACGATCAATGCGAGCGCTTCGCTAGAGGCGACTGTGCGCGGAGGCCAGCAGGCAGTCCGAGACCTCTTGACGCAGGCACTTTCGCTGGCCGACCAGATGATCGACAAGTACAAGGAGACGCAGAAGGCGCTGGAGGTCAACCTGGCGATCGGAGTCGCCGGGATTGCTGCCGCAGGCTTCGGCATCGCCGCGGCTGGTGGGGCGGCAGCCGCGCTCGGCGGTGCGGTCTCCAGCGGCGCAGGCTCGCTGGTTTCGAGTATCTACGCGTTCAACCAGACGTACTCGGAACTTTCTGCCTCGGACTCAGATGAGCTGGTCGAATCGATGAGTGTGCTGCTCGTGGGGATCGAGTCTGCGGTTCACGATGCCGACGAGGGTATCGCAACGGAGATCGAGACCATACGGAGCGAATGGACCATGCGTGAGATGGCTATTCCGGCTCCCCCCGGAGCCGATGAAGTCAACACCGAGAGCTTTCACCATGAATCCGCAGTCTGAGCCGGTCCCGCGATGGCAGCGACCGAAACGCGGCGAGCGCCTGAGGTTTTTCATGTTGCTCGCAGCGTTTCTGGCGGTAGTGGCGGTCCTGGCGGTCACGCTCCCGTACCTCACCGGCCCGAGAGTCCAGTACCAGTTCTCGGCACCTGATCCTTGGGCCGAGACCTGTTTCGGCGACGAAGGCGTTACGCAGAATGTCATGGGGTTGGATAACTCATCGAACCCCGCTCCGCAAGTCAACGGATCCGAGGGGTCGTACGCTTCCTACGATTGCGAATGGGAGTGGGATCCGGCCGCAGACGGGCTCACCGGGCAGCGACTCTTGATAATGATCGCCGTCTTCGAGGACAGTGAGCCGAAGGGATACGACTATCTCTTCGATCAGACGCCTGCGCAGCGGGACTGGGTCCTCGAAGCCGATACCCTCGATGGATTCGAGCACGGTGTGTGCATCGACCACTCGCTGCTTGCGTCCCCCTATTCGGAATGCTTGGCCTCCGACAGCAATCTCAAGATCACCGTCCAGCTCCGGCCTCTCACCGCCCAGGGGGAGTACCCAAGCACCGAGTTCGGCCCGGAAGCCGTCCCGATCAAGAACCTGACGGTCGAGCTGGGAGCGCTGGTGCGGGAGACGTTCAAGAAGTGACTGAGCATCTCCACCGAGCAGCTGTCGAGGCCGGTCGGGAAGCGGCCAAGTGGGCTCCCGGGTCACGATTGCGGACCGTCCTCTTCTCGGTCGGGATTGTCGTTGCCGTCATCATGATGCCCAGTCTTGTCATGTACCTGGCCCAGTTGGGTCCGGACTTCCGCTTCACCCTCCAAGACGACTGGATTTCCATGTGCCTCGGCGACGAGGAGGCTGTGGCGTCGCTCCTCGCCTGGGACGAAGCCGAAGTGGCCGAGCCCGAGATCCTTCGCGACGACCTGCATGACGCCTCGGTCTACACCTGCGACTGGGTGTGGCATTCCGCTTCCAACCAGGGACAGCTCCTGACGATCTCCGTCGAGGTCCGGGACTGGAGTTCGTTCGAGCCCTATGAGAAGCCCGGTTCGGGCACAGTCGACATCGACAACTGGCCGTCAAGCGGTTGGAGCTCCGACTACGAAGTGCTCGACGGGTGGGAGAACGGCATCTGCATCCAGCACTGGGGGACTTCCAGCGACGAGTACAGGTGCGTCGCCTCCGAGGAGAATCTGCGGTTGACCGTGAAGTCCGAACCCAAGACGTACGACACCCCGCACGACTCCAAGTACTTCGGCCCTGGCGGGAAGTCAGTGGAGGACCTGACCGTCGAGCTCGGCGAGTTGGTGCGGGAGACGTTCGCTCGTTGATGGAAGAGGGGCCGGACGCCGGTGCGTCCGGCCCCTCGGTTTCCAGGGGCGCCGTCCTGGGGGGAGGTGATGCCCTTGGTCTATTCCTCCTTGAAGGCGTCGCCGATGCCGGTCGGGTTCGCTCTGCGGAGGCGGCTGATCAAGAAGATGGGCAGGGCGATCACGGCGAGTCCGGCGGCCACGAGGGCGATGATCTGCCAGGTCGTGAAGAGCGGCGTCTTGGCGGGGACGGTTTCGAAGTCGGCTTCGGAGTCGATGGCGGGGAAGTCGGCGGTGACGATCATCTTGTCGCCTTCCTCGAAGAGCTCGTTGTTGCGCTGGAAGTCTTCAAGGCTGGTGTAGCCGTCGCCGTTCTCGTCGACGATGGCGACCGTGCGCTCTTCCGTGCAGAAGAGGAAGACCACCGACTCCTCCCATTCCTCCGAGTCTGCGAGGTCGATCAGCAGCACCTGCGAGTACGTCGCGCCGGGCTCGTCGCAGGAGGTCTCTTCTTCCAACGCGCCGCAGCCTGCCACGAAGGACAGCGCGAGCAGCGCGGCGGCGGCGTACGGGAAGGCGGGCATCGGTGTCTCCGTTCCTGGGGCACTTCGACTCTCCCAGAATGCAATACGGATGCCGGGACCCCTCCCGCGAAAGCGTGAATACGCGTTTCGCCGCCGTGCCAGGAGGACCCGGGGGGATCCTGCGGCACGGCGGCGGATGGCGCGATGCGTTGCGGTGCAGATCGTTACGCGGCGAGCGCCTCGTTGATCTTGCGGGCCATCTCGGCGAGGGTGGGGCTCGGCGCGCCCTTGTGGGCCCGCTCGGCCGCGTCGATGACGACGCCGATCGTGCTGCGGAAGTTCTCGGCCTCGGCCGGGTCCTGCGCTTCCAGGAGCTTCACCGACGCGGTGAGCGCGGGGAAGACCTCGTCGGCGAGGGCCGCGGTCGACTTGCCCTTGAGCTTCGCGCCCTTGGCGGAGGCGACCACGTGGCCGACGGCGCCGGTCGCAGCGCTCAGCGCCAGACCCGCGTCGGTGGCGACCTTGTGGGCCGACCCGGCGATGCCGGCGGCGGTCAGCAGGGAGACGGTTCCGTAGGCGGCGGTGCGGATGGTGATCTCGTCCTGGGCGGTGATGTTGACGGTCATGTCGTGCTCCTTCAAGCGGTTCGTTTCTCGGCGGTTCGCCTTGATGAGAGAACTATCGGCGGACGGCCTGACACGCCGCTGACACCGCACTGACAACCCACACGACCTGCGTTTACACCCCTTGCACCGATTTCATAGACTCCCACCCATGGGACTTCCGGGACCGCTCGCGAAATGGACACGCAAGGCAGAGCGCGCCGAGCACGAATGGGGACGCCGGGAAGTCGACTCCTGGGCCCGCACCGCCGAGTTCGGCCAGCCCTTCAGCTGGGGCGAGGCCGAGGCCGCCGTGCTCGCACGCGACTACGACCGGCTGCCCGGCTCGTCCGTGGCGCGGATGCTCGGCGTCGTCGGTTGGACTGCGGTGGTGATCGCCGCGATCCCGCTGGCAGGGGCGTCGCTGATCGGGCTCGTCCTGGTCGCGCTCGGCTGCAACGAGACCGGCGCCGACGCCGCCCAGGACTGGTTCTCCCTGGCGACCACCGCGTTCGTGGTCGCGACCGTCGCCGCGGTCGTCGCCTTCACCATCTGGTGGGAGACGCGGCGCCGCAGCGTCGCACTCCTGATCATCAACGCGCTCAACCTGATCGGCTCGGCCGCCGCGTACACCGTGCTCGCGGTCTCCACCGCCACGGCCGAGTCCTGGCTCCCGGTCCTGATGCTCGCTTCGGGCCTGGTCAGCGCCGCCACGCTGGGGCTCGGGCTCTTCTCGAAGCCCGAAGGCCGCACGAACAACCGCAGGAAGTCCCTCAAGCCGCCCCGCCGCGGCCCGCGCGGCGACAAGCGGGCCCGCGCGCTGCGGGCGCGCAAGCGCCTGCTGGAGGTCGTCGTCCACCGCGGCCTGGTCAAGCTCGACGAAGCCGACCTGATCCGCGTCGGCGAGTTCCCCCTCGGATACTGGTCCGAGCTCGACGGCCTCGACGAACGCGAATGGCGCCGAGTCCTCGAACGCCGCCACACCGGCTGGCGCGACTTCACTTCCGAGCCCTGACGACCGCCCGACACCAAGCGCGACAAAGACAACCAGAGAGAAGCCCTGCAATGCCGAGAGCCGCGGCGATCCAGCCCAACGAGTGGGCGACCACCCACCCCAACTTCGAGGGATTCGACCTCGGGAGCCTGAACCGCGTCGTTATCGACTACGCCTTCATCGAACTGACGATGGCGAAGCGCTGGCACCGCCGCACCGGCCTGGGCCGGGCGTGCGCCGTGATCGGGCGGATCTTCACGATCATCGGGCTCATGGCCGGGGTCGCGATGGCGGCCTTCATGCTCGTCGGGACCGATTCCGAAGCGCTGCTTCCGGTCGTGTGGAGCGGTTCGGCCCTGGCCTGCGTCGCGGTGCTCGGATTCCTCGTGCCGTGGGCGCTGACGCCCTACCGGCAGTGGGACCGCACGCTGTGCGGCATCTCAGTGATGATGGGCGTGGTCGCGCTGCTGTCGCTCGGCTCGGCTCTCTTCCGAGGCGTCACGATCGCCCCGCTGTGGTCGGTGGTGGTGCCGCTCGTCGTGCTGCTCCTCGTCGCGGTCGGCGCCATCGTCGCCGACGTCAGGCTCCGCACCACCGATTTGCCGCCCGCGGTCGATCTGAACTCGTTGTCCCCGAACGAGATCGAAGTGCTCCTGAAGGTGCGCCGACGCGCCCTGACGATCCTGCGATCGCGCAACATCGTCTCCTACGCCGACTTCCGCGGATTCGACGAGTCCCCGCTTGACCCGTCGCCGGCCCCCTCCTGAACGACCTCCCGACGAAGTGGCCCGGCCGGGAGCCCACCTGCTCCCGACCGGGCCGTTGGGGAGGGCAAGGTCAGTCCGTATCGGGGTTGTCGATGAGGGCGTTGCAACGCTCCAGGATCCACCCGCACCACGGGTCGCCGAGCCAGGTCGGGGACCATTCCGCGACGTCGTCGGGGTCGTCGGTGAACCGGCAGCACTCCCGCGGCCCGGCGCCGTCCTCTACGTCGAGGAGGTACTCGATGACGCGAGGCGACTGGGCCGGTTGGGAGCCTAGCGAGTAGAGCGTGAACACTGCGGGCCCGCGCTGGAAGTCCCCCAGGTACCCGTCGACGCCGGGCTTCCCGTCGGACCGGAGGTTGTAGGGGCCCTCATCCGCTTTACCCATTACAAAACCGCGCCCCGCCCAGGATGTGCCTGCCGCGGTAGAAGACCCGGAACGCCTGCTCCTCCAACCAGATCTTGTCCTGCGGCTTCAGCCGCGACCAGTACTGGCCCCAGGTCGCCTTCAGGTCGCCCGAGTTCAGCCCGGAGATGACCAGCACGATGTCCTCGCGCCCTCCCGCGATCACCTGGAACGAATCGGGCGCCTCCGCACTCGACGCGCGGACCGTATAGCTCCGATAGTCGTCGCGGAACGAGCCCCGCACCAATTCGGCCTTGTCAGCCATGCTCGTACTCCATTCGGGAGTGTCGGATATCCGATCGAGCGGCGCCGGAAGGCCGCCGCCCGCAAGAGCGTTGACCCGGCCTCCCGGCTTTCCCACCAGACAGGAGCCGCATTTTGCGACCCCCGTGACTCCAAGGTAGGCGACGTTTTCGCAGGTAGCAACCCGACACGACCTGCTACTTCTTCTTGGAGGACACCCCCGTAAATTTTTCCCGTAAATTTTTTGGGGCTCCTTATGGGCCAAATTCTTTGCGCCGCAATCCCTTACCGCAAAGGCTTCGGTTTCGCAATTGGACCTCATATGCCATCATGATTGGCCAGCAGCGCTTTTCCCACCAATTGCGGGGTACATCTCATGGTCAAACCGACGCTCTCCAAGTGGTACGGCCCCCGCGACCTCGCCGACTGCATCATCGACAGCGAGAAGTCGGATGCCGAGGTCGCTCAGGCACTGGACTACAGCACACAGACGATCAGCAACTGGAAGAAGGGCAAGGGCCAGCCCTCGGTCGGCGATGTCCGCGAGATCATCACCCTGTTCGGAGGCGCCGACGAGGAGCGAATCCTGTACGTGCAGAAGGTGGTCCGCACCAAGAAGGCCGACCAGGCAGGTCTGGAGTTCGACCCTCGCTTCAACGCAATCCTCCTTCAGAAGGGGGAGCGCCACTACAACTACATATTCACGTGGGAGCCCGATACGATCCCAGGACCGTTCCAGACGGATGCCTTCCACTACAAGGTTCTGCAACCGCTCGAAGAAACCAGCGATGAAGTAGCCGAGTTCGGACATGAATTCAAGCAGCGTCGCGCCAGGATGCTGGAACTCCGCGGGACCCCCTTCCAATCACAGACCGTTATCGGTGAGTCGGCACTGCTCTGGTTGCGCGAGCTCGAAGCAGGCGACCGACGCGAGCAACTGGAACTCCTACGCGAATGGAATGCTCGGCCGAACTTCGAGCTTCGGATCATGGCGAAACCACACACCTTGCGCGGGCATTTTGTGCTGTTCCTCCCCGAAGGGAGCCCGACCGCTGGGCCTGGATTCGTGTTCACCGAGATCCGGGACCGCACTACATGCATCGAGGAACCAGAGCGGGTCAAGTTGTACACTGAGCCGATCGAGCCGAATTGGCATCGTGCAACACCACTGGAGGAGTACCTCGATGCAGAGCGCGAGCGCTTGGCGTAAGAGCAGCCGCAGCAGCGGCACCAACAACTCCAACTGCGTGGAGGCCCGTTCGACCGTTGGCGCGTTCCAGGTCCGCGACTCAAAGCTCGGCCAGGTTTCACCGGTGTTCAACCTCCCGGCAGCCGACTTCGCCGGCCTCCTCGACGCCGCCCGCCGCGGGTAGCGCGTCCCCAAGTCCACGAGTAAGGGGCCCATCCATTCCGGATGGGCCCCTTACTCGTGCCTGCTAGATGGCGGTGTCCATATAAGACTTGGTGACACGCCGCGACTTGGGGTTGACAAAACCAAGAACTACTCCTCATGCTTGCACCGACACGTTCAGTGAACATGTCGCACCAACTTCACACAAGGCGTTCATCAGAAGCGCCGCCCAGTGGCCCAGAGCTACCAACTTTGTCCACCGGGCGGCATGACACAGAAGGTTGAGTTCAATGTCGTTCACGACAGTACCGCAGTCGACGCTACCCAAAAACTGCCCGACACCCACCCGGGCGACCCTTTCGGGCTACCAGTTCCGAACCGCCCCGTACGACGCATACGACCCCGGTCCGTGGCTCTGGCGCGCCGACCCCACCTACCAGCGCGACCTCCGCACAGGCCGCCACCGCCGAGACGAAGCCCCGGACCCGCTCCCCAGCACCCCCAACCACCAGGTCGTCGTGATCCGCGACCTCGCATGGGCCCGCTTCCTCGAATCCTCGGCCCCACTCGCCCAAGCCCACATCACCACCCGCCCAACCCGCCCCCCACTCCGCAAACGCCTCACCCGAGCCCTCCGCATAGCGATCACAATCCTCCGGGGAGCCCCGTCCCCCACCCCTCCCAGCTAGCCTTGCCCCATGCGAAAAGGCTGGGCGTGGACGGTATTCGGCGCCTTCGCGCTCCACAACCTCGAAGAAGCCCTCACCGCCCCCGCCTTCTTCGACGACCTCCCGCCCAGCCTCCCCATCCCCTGGCCCTCCACGGCGGCCTTCCAAGCCGCGACCGCCGTAGTCACCATCCTCGGCCTCGCCCTGGTCCTCTTCGCCATCCACCGAGACCGCACCTGGCCCGTGACCACCCTCGCCACGATCATGCTGATAAACATCGCCATCCCCCACCTCCCCCTCGCAATCCTCAACAACGGCTACGCCCCCGGCGTAGCAACCGCCCTCCTACTCAACCTCCCAATAGACCTCCTCTGGCTCACCAAATTCCGCAAACCCAAATAACCCCAACAAATCCCCGCGGCTGCGGGGCTTGCGTGTCGCGGGCTTCTTCGCGGTAGACGTTGTTGGGCTCATCCCCCGCGGGTGCGGGGCTTGCTTCGGCACCGAGCACACCAGGCTCCCGCCGACCGGCTCATCCCCGCGGGTGCGGGGCTTGCGAGCCGCCCCGGACCGTCTGCCAGAACAGCTGAGGCTCATCCCCGCGGATGCGGGGCTTGCCGAGCTGCCGGTGCGAGCCGTGTCCCTCGGTAGGGCTCATCCCCGCGGGTGCGGGGCTTGCATGTACAGCGGCAGGAGCTGGTGCCGGGCGTCGGGCTCATCCCCGCGGGTGCGGGGCTTGCAACCTGACCGTCCTGGGAATCGCCCTCGCCATCGGCTCATCCCCGCGGGTGTGGGGCTTGCGCTTGCCCTGGGGGGCTCTCGGCTTCTACGCTGGGCTCATCCCCGCGGGTGCGGGGCTTGCGGGCCTGGTCCGGCCGTACGTGAACACGGGCGGGGCTCATCCCCGCGGGTGCGGGGCTTGCAGCGTAAGCAGTTGTTGAGCTGGCGCCCAAGAAAGCTCATCCCCGCGGGTGCGGGGCTTGCATATCGCCTGCATTTTTCAGGTCAGCATTTCTGGGCTCATCCCCGCGGGTGCGGGGCTTGCATCAACCGCCGCTACGACAACCCCCAGGGCGTGGGCTCATCCCCGCGGGTGCGGGGCTTGCGCCGCTGATGGTCCGGCGGACATTGTGAGCCTGGGCTCATCCCCGCGGGTGCGGGGCTTGCGGGCCTGGTCCGGCCGTACGTGAACACGGGCGGGGCTCATCCCCGCGGGTGCGGGGCTTGCAGCGTAAGCAGTTGTTGAGCTGGCGCCCAAGAAAGCTCATCCCCGCGGGTGCGGGGCTTGCATATCGCCTGCATTTTTCAGGTCAGCATTTCTGGGCTCATCCCCGCGGGTGCGGGGCTTGCGCCGCTGATGGTCCGGCGGACATTGTGAGCCTGGGCTCATCCCCGCGGGTGCGGGGCTTGCCGGCCGCTTAGACCATTCCCCGCCGGTGACCGAGGCTCATCCCCGCGGGTGCGGGGCTTGCCCCGTAGGCGGCGACCGTGAGGTGCGGCTCGACGGCTCATCCCCGCGGGTGCGGGGCTTGCGACGGCCAACTTGACGGTGGGGGTGCCGCCGACGGCTCATCCCCGCGGGTGCGGGGCTTGCTACTCGTCGTCGCCGGGGCGGCCGGGGATGTCCGGCTCATCCCCGCGGGTGCGGGGCTTGCGCTGACGACGGCGCCCCGATGACCAGCCCCGGGGGCTCATCCCCGCGGGTGCGGGGCTTGCGCCTCAGCGGCGGGCTGCTTGGGCAGGGCGACCGGCTCATCCCCGCGGGTGCGGGGCTTGCTGCACGTGGAGGTGAAACACCGTCTGGGTCGCGGGCTCATCCCCGCGGGTGCGGGGCTTGCCTCTCCGACATCACCCGACGCCGCTAACCCGAAGGCTCATCCCCGCGGGTGCGGGGCTTGCCGCGCCCTACCGGACCGGGTGGTGCTGATGCCGGGCTCATCCCCGCGGGTGCGGGGCTTGCGGGCAGTCCGCCGGCGGAGTGATCCACTCGTTCGGCTCATCCCCGCGGGTGCGGGGCTTGCAAGCGCTCGCCCCACAGCTCATCGAAGGCGATGGGCTCATCCCCGCGGGTGCGGGGCTTGCCTGGAGTCGAGGAGCTTGACGGGGTCGCCGCCGGGCTCATCCCCGCGGGTGCGGGGCTTGCGACGAGACCCCGCTGATCACCGTCGAGTCGCCGGGCTCATCCCCGCGGGTGCGGGGCTTGCCGAGAACGGCGCGTGGACCATGTGGGCGGTCGAGGCTCATCCCCGCGGGTGCGGGGCTTGCCGGCGGGACCGGCTTGCCGGCTCGGCGCAGCACGGCTCATCCCCGCGGGTGCGGGGCTTGCGACGGTCGACCCGTTCTCCTTCGGCCGTTCCGGGGCTCATCCCCGCGGGTGCGGGGCTTGCCTGCGTCGGCTCCGCCTGCGCGGTCGTCCACACGGCTCATCCCCGCGGGTGCGGGGCTTGCACGCTGGAGAGGTCGGCGCCCGCGGCGGCGGCCGGCTCATCCCCGCGGGTGCGGGGCTTGCACTTCCTCATCTGGGCCCCTAGAGGCGCTGACTGCCCAGACTAGTCACTGACCATTGTGGCTCAAAATGATCCTCGCGAGCTTCACCGGTCGCGTTGCCGTCAGCGGCCACCTCTGCCTCCATATTTTCGGCGCTTTGAGGCCTTGCTCCAGCCCGGCTTGAGTTTGCCGCTAGCACCTACTGCTCCACTGGGCCGCCGCATGAGGGTGATGCCGTCGAAGTCGACTGGCTCCCAATGGTGGTCGTGCGTCTCGAAGGTGTATCCCTGTTCGCTCCTGTTCTGGTAGACCATCAGGGCCCGACCCCCGGCCGACAGATCGCAGACCTTGGCCCACAAGCGCTCGCGCACTCGTCGGCTCAGCTTCCCGACGAACACTCCGGCGGCGATCTCCTGCATCCACTGAGTCAGATGACCGCGGAGGCCCGCAGGGCAAGCGGTCAGCACGATCACCGTCATCAGAATGGAACCTCGGGCTCATGAGCAGGCGCAGAGTCGTCGTGGTTCGCACCGCCCGCGACGTCCTCGCCCTCCTCGTCCCACAACCGCACCTCAGCCGTCTGCATCCAATAGTCCTCGCGCCCATCGCCATCGACTTCGATGTCCTCCGCGGCCAGCATGTCCCGGATGTCCTTGACGCACCGCGCCAGGATCTTCCCTGAGCGGAGGGCATCGCGGACCGCATGGCGGGTCGCCGCCGAGACGTCGTTCGGGGTCGCGGCGACGACGTCGAAGGCGACAGGGATCGTCACCTCGGCCTTGTAAAGATCGGCGATGTCGTAGACGAACGCCCGCGAGTGCCCCGAGTGGATGAAACCAAGGGCCGGAGAAGCGCCCAGAGCCACGGTCACCGCATGGACCACCCCGTACAAGCAAGAATGCGCCACCGACAAGGCCCGGTTGACCGGGTCGCCCGAGTCGAAGTCCGCCGGGTCGTACTTCCTTGACCCCCAAGGAACCCCAGTGCGCTTCGAGTGCTCGCGGTAGCAGGCTCGCACACGAGCACCTTCTCGCCCGCGGAGCTGCTGCATGGTCAGCCCGTACACCTCGTCGTCGTCAGGGAACCGCATCGCGTACATGCGGCGGGCGACCCCGAGGCGCAGCGAGCGGTCGCTCACCAGGCGGGCCTGGGCCTCGATCAGGCGGCTCGTCTCGGCGAGCGCCCGGCCGTGGGCGTAGTAGCGGACCCCGAACTCGCCCACCCAGATCACGGTCGATCCGTTCTCCGCAAGAAGGAGCATCGCCTGATGGGTGACGCGAGTACCCGGCCCCAGCATCAGGACGCCGAGCGACGCCGCGGGCACATGCACCACGCCCGACGCGTCGCTGATCGTGACCGCGTTCGAGTCGCGGCCGAGCGTGCTCCTCTCCGTGTACAGGAACGACATGCGGTCCTCGACGCGGACCAGGTCGGGCAGTTCCGGAGGAGGGACGCCGGGAATCGAAGCCATCAGCCGCCGCCGAGCGGGGCGAGGGTCAGCAGGCCGCAGCCGTACGCCTTGGCCTTGCCGATGCCGTGGACGAGCGAGTGCCGCAGTGCCTCGACGTCGCCGATCTCCAGCGCGCCTTCATATGTGACCACGCGGATCGTCACTTCCCGCCGATCCTGCGACTTCGTGAACCGCAGCCAGGTTCGGTCGTGGACCGTAACGTTGGGGCTCCCGTCAGCCTTGGCCGGGATGGTGAACCCCCGGCCCTTGCAGCGATCGAGCAGCCATTCCAACTGCTGGTCCGGGGTCACATGCGGCAGCCACCGCTTGGGGCCGTCGGGCGTCGTGCGCGCGAAGTGCACCGGGTTGGCGGTCAGGCGGAACGCCCAGCGCTGCCCCGTGTCGAGCGAGGCGAGCAGCTTCCCGTACGGCCGTGTGTCCCAACCGGTGCCGCGGGCGGGCCAGCCCGCCTCCTCGACCAAGTGGGTGAGGTCGGGCTCCTCGGGACTGGCGATGTACAGGACCGCGTCGTGCCGGGCGGCCTGGTCGAGCCGCCAGAGGATGCGGCCGCTCTCTCCTTGGAGCCGTTCGGGTTCGGGGAAGCCGTGGAGCACGGCCGCATGCAGCCGGTTCGGGCCGGAGAGCAAGCCGCGGGCGCCGCGGCGGGCGGTGTTGAAGCGGAAGCGGGTCAGGTACATGTCAGACCTCGAAGGCGGCGAAAGGATCATGGTGCGGGAGACGCGACTCGGGATTGTCGACGACGATGCGGTCGTGGACGACCTGTCTCCACTCGTACCGGCGGTGCCGCGGGTCGAAGCTGACCGGCACGTCCTGGACGGCGTCCCCCTGCTCGCCGGTGCCCGCGTCCCGCACGATCTCCAGGTCCACGCGCCGCGGGCTCCGGCGGCGGTGGTGGGCTCTCGCCAGCCAGGGCTGGCCCGCGATCGCCTCTTCCAGCGGGAGCGCGACGGCGTCGAGGAGGACCTTGTCCGAAGGCGGGCAGGAGCGGCGTCCCAGGAACAGCTGGAACCTGGGGCGGCGCAACGCATCGGCGAGGCCGTCGATTAGGTCGGCGTCGCCTTCGACCGCGGCGAGGAAGATCGCGTCGGACAGGTAGAAGCGCTCGGCAAGGGTCGCGTTGGCGGCGGGATCGTCGAGCGGGCGCGTGGTCTGGAAGTCCCGCAGGAGCGTGCCCGGCTGGTCGGTCCGCACACCGAAGCGCACGTCGAGCAGCTCGGTGAGCGGCTCGGTGCGCCGCACGCCCTTGGCGGCCGCGAGCATCCCGAGGACGCCGCTCTTCGACGGCACCGCGTCGGTGGCGCGGCGGGTGAAGCGGCTGGAGGTGCCCCAGGACTGCATGGGCCCCGCCAGCCGCAGCCGGAGGGTCTTGCGGCCCATCAGGACGCGCCGACCCGCGCGGCGACCGTGGCCTCGACGCCCTCCAGGAGCCC
Organism: Glycomyces artemisiae; assembly: GCF_003002955.1. Taxonomy (GTDB): domain Bacteria; phylum Actinomycetota; class Actinomycetes; order Mycobacteriales; family Micromonosporaceae; genus Glycomyces; species Glycomyces artemisiae. The sequence goes on along the minus strand of NZ_PVTJ01000002.1, from coordinate 580,741 downwards.
TTGCAGGTCCACCTGCTCGCCGGTGTCGGCGAGCGCCTTGGTACGCCCGCCGAGACGCACTGTCCAGATGTGCAGCGGCGCTTCGTTGTAGGTGCTGTTGACGGCTTCGAGCTGGTTCTTCAGCTCCTCGCAGGCGCGCTCGATGCGGCCGTTGGCCTCGGTGATCGGCTGCTCGAACGCGCCGACGAGGTTGACCGCCTGCGAGTCGCGGAGGGTCACCAGGACCGCGTCGGGGAGGGTGCGGTTCGCGAACGTGTTCATCTTCCCCGAGGGCATCGAGCGGATGAAGCTGCGCACGAACGCGCTCGCGGCGCGGGCGGTGGCGGCGTCGTCGCCCAGGTTCTCGCGGAGGAGGTCGACGTCCAGGTTCGCGTACCGGTAGAGCGTCGCGGAGTTGAACTCCACGGTGGCGATCATGCCGGCGCCGGTCTCGTCCTGGTCGTCCTTCTCGTCGTCCACCGCGGTGAAGTAGTCGAACTCGGTCTCGACGGGGTGGACGCTGATCGCATGGGCCACTTGGCAGGCGGCGTCCACGTTGAGGGAGGCGTCGTCGGCGATCATCCGGCCGAAGAGCGCGACGTCGATGGAGTGGCGGTCGTTCAGGATCGCCTTGACGGCCTTCTTGTCGAGCTTCTCGCCACTCTGATGTGCAGTGACGATCGCGGCGGCGAGGTTCGCGATCTGGTTGCGGCTGAGGAAGACCAGGTACCCGGACTCCTCGAACTCGTCGCCCTTCTTCTGGATCTTGACCTTGACGCCGCCTTCGTTGAACGCCTTCACGGTCAGGTCGCGGGCCTCCTCCTTGCCGATCGCAGAGGTCGCCTCGACCTGCTCGGCGACGAGCTTCACGATCTGCTTGGTCCGCCAGCCGAGGTCGGCGTCATCGAGCGTGTCGCGGAAGTCGAGCCGGATCGCGCGCTTCCAGGACTGGCTGGAGACCCGTGAACGCCGCATTCCGCCGAAAATGGCAGTTTTCGGCGAACCGGTGTCGTCGCGGTTCAAGTTCGCGGGGGGCACGGTCTGGAGGGCGTGCAGTTCGATGATGGTGCGGGGCATGGCTACTCCTGGGTGGTCGAGGGGTCGGCGGTGTCGGGGTCGGTTGCGGCGGGACGAGTCGGCCCCGCGCTGGCGCGCCAGTACTCGCGGCCCCAGAGGGCGCGCACATGGTCGGCGCCCGTCAGGCCGCTGTTCAGCGCGCGGCCCTGCTGGAAGAGGCAGAGGTCGTCGGCGAACACCCCGTAGTCGAATCCGATCTTCGCGGCGCGCAGCTGGGTGACGAGGTTGCGGACGTGGTAGACGAGTTCGGCGTAAGTCGCGGCGGTGCCCACGGCAGCGAAGCGGCGGTGGACCGTCTCATCGTTGCCCCGGACGGCGGCCAGCCACTGGCAGGCGACGGCGAACGTCGTACCCGGGGTGTGCATCCGCTGCTCACGCTGGGACTGCTGGTGGATCGCGAAGAGCGTCACGGCGGTGTGGAGCGCCCGCTCCGACGGCGTCGCCCGCGGAGGTTCGGCGCGGTCATAGCGGAGCTCGCGCTCGATCAAGGCGTCGGGCAGCCAGACCGCGGCGAGCCCGGCGGTGCCGGGCTCGGCGTTGACGGCCTGGCGGAGCTGCGCGAGGGTGGCGATCGCGGCGGACTCCTGCCGGAGGTAGCGCCGCTGGAGGTCGTCGACGACGGACGCGACGTGCTCGCCGAGCGCTTCGGGCTTTCGCGGCTGCTTGGGCCGCTTTCGGGCCGCGGGTTCGAGGGTGTCGGTCATCGATCCGTTGCTCCAATGGGGACTTTGAAGGCGAGTTCGAGGTCTTTGAAGGCCTTGCGGCGGAAGCGGGTCTCGGCGATGGCGCTGTTGATCCGGTCGGCCCCGGTGCCGCGCCCCTTCCATGCGGCTTCTCCAGCGGACCGGACGAGGCGTGCGGCGGCGTTACGCACTTCAGCCCACACGGTCGCCTGCCATGCGGCTCGGGCCGCGTCGGTGTCGGCGTCCGCGCCGAGCTCGGCAAGCCAGGTCCGGTAGCGGGCGCCGAGCGCGGCGTATCCGGCGCTGGCGGCCGAGGTGCCGGCGCCGTCCACGCCGTCGCGGCCGCCTGCGGCGCGGGCCAGGTCGCGGGCGAGAGCCGCGAGCGCGCGGACGGCCTTGTCGGCGTCGTTCACCGCTTCTGCGACGGTGGCGGCGAGTTCAGGATGGGCGGTGTCGAAGACGGCGGCGGCCATGGTCAGGCGGTCGTCGACGAGGTCGGTGACGACGGCTTCCTGAGTTCCGTAGGCGAGGCCGACGGCGTGGTAGTGGAAGGCCCGGTGGTGTTCGAGGAGCCCGCTGGCGTGGGCGTGGCCGATCCACCGCGCGATCAGGGGAGGCTCCGATCGCGCCCCCGCGGTGGTACCCGCGGAGAGGGCGGGGAGGCTCGCGGCGATGCCGCGCCAGAAGGCGCGGTCGGGGTCGTGCCTGCGGGGCAGGTAGACCCGTTCGAGCTTGAGCAGCTTCTCCTGGTTCTCACTGCGGCGCCACGCGGTCATCGGCTCGACGGCCCATTGGTCGCGCAGTTCGAGGCGGTCGCCCTGGCAGATGACCGCGCCGGTGACGGACTGCCCGTCGGTGGCGAGTCGGAGTCTGCGGGACTGCCAGGTGTAGAGGTCCAGCAGCCCTTTGGGTGCGCCTTCGGGTTCGCGGCGCTCGGGCGCGGGGCTTTGCGGCTCGCGTTCCCAGACGGGGAGGTCGCCTTCGATCGGGGTTCCAGCGGATTCGAGGAAGTCGAGGGGCATGAGGTTGAGGAGGATTGTCTCGGCGAGGTCGTCGCCTTCGGCGTAGACGCCGCCGAGCCTGCCGAGGGACCCGGGTCCGATGGGGTAGCTCTTGCCGCCCTTGGCGCGGGGGTCCCCGTCGGCGGCTCCTTTGATCCCTGAGAGATCGAAGGCTTGGCAGTGGACGAGCCAGCGTGCGGCCTCGGCGAACCCGATGCGTTCGAGGCCTTCGGCGGTGCGGGTAGCGTACTTCGGGTTGCCGGTCGGGACGTCGGCGATGAAGGCGTTCAGGCCCGTTTCGGCCTTCTTGGTGACGAGGTCGGCGACCTGGTAGAAGGGCGTCTCGGGATGGAAGAGCTCGAATCGGTCGGATTGCGCGGCAAGATATTCGGTGATGTCGTCGGCGGGGAGGCGCTTCGACTCCCACAGTCGGCGCCACTCCTCGCCGTCGGCGGGGCCGTCGGTCGCCGCGTGGACGATCGCGAGGAGCAGGCGCAGGACCGGAAGCGCCTGGGTCGGGAGGTCGCCGGTGATCCTGGCGTATTCCGCGGCGCTGCCGAGGCAGTCGGTGAGGGAGACGGTTGCGGACGTCCCGTCGAGTCGTTGGACCGTGATCCAGGGGTCGTGGACGAGGTTGAAGCGTGGGGTCACAGTCGGCGCACTCGCAATCCGTCGTGTCGGTCGTAGTCGAGGTGGAAGCCCGCGAGGTCGGTGCCCGTGGCGGGGTCGATGTCGAGGACAAGCTGCCCTTCGAGGTCCCTCGATGACTGCCAGGCGTCGAGCCAGGGGTGGCGGCGTTCGAGCGCGTCAATGACGTCGGGCGTGGACATCTCGACGGGCAGGTTGAGCGTCGTCGCCGCGACGGCCTTCGCGAGGTCGTCGTCCGGGCAGGAGTTGGTCGGGAGGACGACGCGGCGGTGGCGTTTGAGCCAGGGCAAGGTCGTGTACTGGTCGCCGTCGCGGGCGATGAGGAGGACTTCGAGGGTGTCGACGGGGATGTCGCGGACCATGGCGCGGCCTTCGGGGGATTCTTCGTCTTGGAGGGGGTCGCCGCCGTGCAGCCAGCCGAGTATGGGACTGCCTGCGGCCGAAGGCGATTGGATCCTGTAGGTCTTCGCCCGGTGAAGTTGGTCGGCCCGCTTCGCCTGCGCCTGAGCCTCGGCGGCCGCGAAGGCGGGGAGCCAGGACGCGGGTCCAATGTCGATGGTCCCATATGCCGCTTGAACGAGGGGCGCGATGTCACCCGGAAGGATGACCATGCGGCCGCCGTCGAGATACGGGTGCAGCACGGCGGCGGACCGGAGGAGCGCCCACGCGCCGTACACGCGGACCGACCCCGGCACCGGCACGGCTGTCTCGGCCTCCCAGTCGGCTCCGGTGAGGTAGCAGCGGGCCGGTCGCGTGCGTTCGGGGCGCTCGTGCCGGTGAAGGCGGCCCATGCGCTGGAGGACGAGGTCGGCGGGGGCCAGGTCGGTGACGAGCAGGTCGAAGTCGATGTCGAGGCTCTGCTCGGCGACCTGGCTCGCGACGACGATGTGCTTCGCGGGCCGCTCGTGGCCGTTGCCCGGCGGGCCGAAAAGGTTGCGTAGCAGCTCGTCCTTGTCGGCCCGGTCGGGTGCGGTGAACCGGGAGTGGGCGACGGTGACGAGTTCGGGGCCGAACGCGTCCCGGAGGGCCTTGGCGGTCTCCTGGACGCGCTTGACCGTGTTGCGGAGGACGAGCGCGCAGCCGCCGCCGTCGAGTTCCCTTTGCAGCACGTCGATCAGGGACTTTGGGTCGTCCTTGAGGGTGCGGACTTCGACAGCGGTAACCCGACCAGAGGGCTGAACGGGTCGGATGCGAACGGGGCCTTCGGTTCCGGCGGTGATCACCGCCGGGTATCCGATGTCGTCGATAAGCTCCGGATACAGCTCCGCAGCCGTCGGCGCGGGGCGCCTGCGCCGCCCTACCGCCGGGCGGGGTCCGTTGCGGCCCTTCTCGTATGCGGCGACGAGTTCGCAGCGGCGCTGCGCGGGAAGGGTGGCGGAGAGAATCACGACCGGGACGTCGTACGAGGCCAGCCACTCCAGGGCGGTGTCGAGATACACGCCCATGTAGACGTCGTAGGCGTGGGCCTCGTCGATGATGACGACCTTGCCCGCGAGACCGAGGTGACGCAGAGCGAGGTGCTTCGCCTTGAGCGCGGCGAACAGGAGCTGGTCGATCGTGCCGACGACGAAGCTGTTGAACATGTTCTTCTTGCGCCCGGCCATCCACCAGTGCGCGATGAGTTGGGCGTTCGGGCCGTGCCCGGCCTCGTCCTGTGCCACGGCGCTCACGGCTCCGCGATGGAAGAGCCTGGTGAACCTGGTGTTGGAGAACGCCTTCGCGTGGGCGAGCGCGATGCTGTGGTCGCCGCGGTCGCCACGCCGGTCGGGCAGACGGCGTGCCCATTCGAGGGCCCTGTCGAACATGGCGTCTGAGGTCGCACGGGTCGGCAGCGCGATATAGCAGCCCCCGGCGCCCGACTTCGCCGCGAACGCCTCGGCGGCGAGCAGAGCGGCCTCGGTCTTGCCCTCCCCCATCGGAGCCTCGATGATCATCAGGCCCGCAACAGGAGCGGAGACGGCTTCGGCGAGCGCGGCGCGTTGGACCGGCCTGAGCTGGTAGTGCACGGGGAGGCCGAATCTGGTGCTGAGCAGATCTTCGTCGAGCTCGGGCGCAACCGCGCTCCATGGGGTTGTGAGATCAAGCTCGGCGAGCCCGGACCTGATGCGGCTCTGGTCGAAAGCGGTGTCGGTGCGGTACGGGAAGAGCGCCGGGTTGCTCGCGATCCAGTCGGCCATGATGACGAGCCCGGTAAGGAGGACCTGCACCGGCTGCGGGAGCTTCAGCTGACGCCAGTCGCCGAGGCGCCCTGCCGCCCCGCTCGACTCGGCGGCCCAGTCGAGCAGCGCGAACTGGGTGCGCAGCCAATGCGGATGGTCCTGCCGAGACCAGCCGAGCAGGTAAGGACGAGAAAGGGCCGCTTCGCACTGCAAGCCGTCGGGCGGCAACCCGTGATGGCCGCCCACGACGACGCTGATCTGCTTGGTGCGCTGCGGGTCCCAATTGTGCCGCTGCTCCAGCCACCGGTCGAGGATCAGCATCCCGGCGGTGGCGTGCGGGGCCTGGCGCCGGTCGACCGTCACCTGAGCTCTCGCGGTGAGCCCTTCAGCCTCCATGGAAGCGAACAACCACGGCACCTGCATCGCGAAAGCTGGAGTGGCCTTCCCGATGTCATGAACGGCGGCGAGCCAAGTGCAGAGCACGGCGGCATCACCCTCACCGCCGGGCAACGCCGCGGCCAGGGTCCGCCGCACCGAGTCCGGCAGGAACCGATGGAACAGGTGGCGGGCAACCGCCGCGGTATCGGAGATATGCCGATGCAACGGCATCCAGGCACCGTCATCGGAATGTGACGACTTGCCCCAGCAGGTCAGTGCGGCGGTGTCAAAACGGGACGCATCCCAAGAAAGCTCCAAGGCACACTCCAGTGGTGTGATCACTCGCCAACGCCTCCCGAGCCCATTACAGCACGACCGCCGTCTTAACCCTGCCCCGATGCCGCCGTAAGAAAGACACGTTATAGATTCTTGAGATCTCTTGTAAGCCAACATGACACGGGGGTCAAGAAAGGACAACGAAGTCTTGAGCGCTCGATCTGCACTCCTCCTCGTCCTCGGATGCCTCGCCCTCGTCGGAAGCACCGGGTTCGTGACGCTCGTGATCGCGATGATCCTGCTGCGCCAGTGAGGCTCGCATCCCTAGCCGTTAGCATGACACGTTGATAAGCCCGTCAAAACGGGCATGAGCCGGTGTCTTGCTTTCGGCAATAGTGAGCCCCGCCTCCGCGGGGATGAGATCCGGTGGAATCCGGGTGGGCCACCCAAAGTGACTCACCCGGATTCGTCTTCGCTCAAGCGTCTAGGTCTACCAACTCGGTTGAACCCCTCAGGAAGTTGAAGACCTTCTCCGGGACTTTCACGGATTCGGTCGGGTAGAGGGTGCGGGAGTCAGCGGCGGTTTCGGGGTTGGTGGTGAGGGTGGCGAGGTTGTCGAGGAGGGTCGTCAGGTCTTCGGTGATCGGGTCGGTGGGGCCGGGCATGGCTCCCCATACGTCCCAGGGGAGGAGTTCGAGTTTGGAGAGGGCGGCGGTGTCGCGGATGAGGTTGCTTGCGATCCACCAGGGGCCGTGGGTGTCGGGTCCTTCGATGCCGCAGCGGTGTGGGTCGAGGTCGCCTGAGCGGTATTGGAGCCAGGTGGTTCCGGCGACGTGGAAGCCGGTGCGGGGGACGTCGACCGGGTCGAAGTCGATGCCGAGGTCGGCGATCAGCGAGGGGTGGAGTTGAGCGTCGGCGAGGCGCCAGGCGCCGTCGTGCCAGTACTCGGCGACCCAGTGGTCGATGTGCCAGCCGGGGACGAAGTAGGTCGCGAAGCCGCAGCGGGCGCGGGCGGGGATGCCGTGGGCGCGTAGGGCGACGACCACGAGGAGGGTGAAGTGGCGGCAGGAGCCGAGCAGGGGTCGGTCCGGATGGGCGAGGATCTCTTCGGCGCGGCGGAGGTGGCCGGTCGGGTGGTCCGGGTGGCCCGGTTCGTGGACGAGACGGTCTTGGACGGCTGCCAGGAGTTCGCGGATGTCGGAGGGGAGCTCCTTGGCGCCCTTGGTGAGCGGGCCGGGTTCGGCGTAGTAGGCGAGGTCGTCGTTCATCGCGTAGCTCCGTTCTCAGGGTGAAGACGGAGGCTAGCGAAATTTTGGTCTATATTTCAACATTTCCCTGGTCGGGGCGTTCGCTCCGAGGCGGGCCAGGGTAAGGCCCGGGTCTGCGCGAGCAGGGCCTCGGCGAGTTCCCTTGCAGCAGAGGGCGTCAACGGTCCGTTGCCGAGCAGGATGCGGTACCACAGCACCCCGAAGACCTGGTCGACGAGGAGATCGGCCCCGCCGGGGCCGAGGGGCTCGCCGCGGGCCTCGGCGCGTTCCAGGACCTCCCGGAGCACCGCGCGTCGGCGGCCGGTGAACTCGACCATGAGCCGGTGCACCTGCGGGTCGCGCTGGGCCTCCCCCATGACCACCCGCAGCAGCGAGATGGTCGGCTCCTTCACCGCACTGAAGGTCGCGGTCACGAACGCCTCCAGGTCCGCGGCGAGCGACCCCGAGTCCGGCACCGCCACCACCGCCCGGCCCAGTTCTGTCATGGCCTCCAGCAGGATCGCGAACTTCGTGGGCCACCAGCGGTAGATCGTCTGGCGCCCCACGCCGGCCTCGGCGGCGATCGTGGCGACGGTGACTTCAGCGGCCGGGCGCTCGGCGAACTGGTGCACCGCCGCGTCGAGGATGGCGCGGCGGGCCTCCTCGTTGCGCTGGCGTCCGGTGTGCTGGCGGTCGGCGGTCCTCGGCATGTGACCAACCTACCATTGACGAGGCGTGGCGTCTCGGCATACATTTATCGAGACATCAAGTCTCGACAAATTTGGAGGCGGTCCGAATGACGGACCTTCGGCAGTTCCAAGGACAACGGGCCCTCGTCATGGGCGGCAGCTCAGGCATCGGCGAGGCGACCGCCGCCCGGTTCGCCGCCCTCGGCGCGGCCGTCACCATCACCGGCCGCCGCGAGACGGCCCTCAAGGAGGCGGCCGACCGCATCCAGGCCGCGACCGGCACCGCCGTCGACGCCGTTCGGCTCGACGCAGCCGAGACCGCCGCACTCGCCGCGTTCTTCGCACCCGAGACCGGCTACGACCACCTCGTCCTCGCACTCAGCGGATCCAACGGCGCCGGCCCCATCGCCACCCTCGACCTCGACGACCTCGCCGCCGGCTTCGAAGGAAAGTTCTGGCCGCACCTCCGCACCCTCCAGGCCGCGCTGCCCCGGCTCAACCCGGGCGCCTCGGTCACGTTCATCTCCGCGGTCTCGGCCCGCGCCGCGATGCCCGGCACCGCAGGGCTCGCCGCCGTCAACGGCGCCATCGAGGCCATGGTGGCCCCGCTCGCCGCCGAACTGGCCCCGATCCGGGTCAACGCCGTCTCCCCCGGCGTGGTCGACACGCCATGGTGGTCCGGGGTCCCCGAAGCGCAGCGCAAGGCCCTGTTCGACCAGTACGCCTCCGTCCTGCCGGTCGGCCGCGTCGGCAACCCCGCCGAGGTCGGCGAGGCCGTGGCCTTCCTGGCGGGCAACGGCTACACGACCGGCACCGTGCTCGAAGTCGCCGGGGGCGCGCAGCTCGCCAAGGGCTGAGCACACCGCAGGACCGCGCAGGCGCACCGGACGCGTACGCGCGGCGACGCTTCATAATTGCCGGGACCGGGTCGGTGGACCCGGCCCCGGCTTCGCCGTGGAGGCCGTCAGCATCCCCTCCCCTGCAACGAAAGCGGAAACCCGTGACGACGCCGATCAAGAGCGAGGCCGACACCCCCGTGCGCGGCGAAGCGATCAGCCCCGCGCGCCTCGAAGCGCTCAGCGACGGCGTGCTCGCCATCGCCGCAACCCTGCTCATCATCGAAGTGCACGCCCCCGAATCCGGGGAACCGGTGTGGGCCTCGCTGCTGGAATCCTGGCCGGCACTGGCCGCCTACGCGGTGAGCTTCCTGGTCATCGGGATCGTGTGGGTCAATCACCACACGCTGTTCCGCCGCGTCGCGCACGCCAACCGTGCACTGCTGTTCATGAACCTCGGACTGCTGGCGACCATCGCGTTCCTGCCGCTGCCGACCGCGACGATCGGCACCCACCTCACCGGCGGGCAAGCCGTCCCCGCCGCGATCTTCTACTCCCTCACGATGATGGCGAGCGCATCCTGGTTCACGGTCCTGTGGGGGTACCTGGCGCGGCATCCGCACCTCATGCACCCGGAGGCGCGGCACGAGGCCCAGCCCGCCGTCGTGCGATCCCTCATGGGCCCCTTGCTGTTCGGGACCGCTGCCTTGGTGGCGCTCGTCAGTCCCGTGGTCTCGCTCCTGGTGTGCGCGTCCGCGTCGGCGTACTTCGTGGTCGGCCACGAACGCTGGGCGGCGCGCTGGCACCGCCGCAAGCGGCGGTAGCGGCTCAGCCGAAGCGTTCGGTCTTGATGCGGTGGGAGTCGTGGCCCATCGCGACGAGGGCCCTGGCGGCGGTCTCCACGAAGCCGGTCGGGCCGCAGATGAAGCAGGCCGGGTCGAAGCCCGGGGTCCAGCCGTGCTCCTTCAGGTCGGCGAGGCTGATGCGGGCCGGCGGGCGGCCGGAACCGGCTGGGGTGGTCCTCGTGTAGAGGATCGTGGTTTCGACTCCGTCGGCGGCGTCGCCCAGTTCGTCCCTGTAGATGATGTCCGCCGGGGTTCGCACCGAGTAGATCAGGCGGAAGGGAACGTCGGAGCCCGACTCTCGGCGCTGGCGGATCATTGCTTGCAGCGGAACGATTCCCGACCCGCCTGCTACCAGCAGTACTGGGCGCGTTTCGGTCTCGCGCCAGATGAACCAGCCTCCGATGGGGCCCTTGAGTTCCACGTCGGCGCCCACCGGGAGGTCGTCGCACAGGTACGTGGAGACCTCGCCGTCGTTCACCCGCTGAACGGTGAACTCCACCAGGCCGTCACGCACCGGGGCGGCCATCGAGTAGGAGCGGACCGCCGTGTAGCCGTCGTCGGCGGTCAGGCGGATGTCCGCGTGCTGGCCGGCCAGGTGGCCCGGCCAGTTCTCGGGCCGGAAGACCAGGGTCACGGCCGTGGCGGTCTCGGGGCGGCGCTCGACGAGGCGGGCGCGCTGCCAGAGGCCGGTCACCAGCCCTCCTGGTAGCGCTGTTCGAGCCAGGGGTCGCCGTAGTCGTGGTACCCGGCGCGCTCCCAGAAGCCCGGCTGGTCGTCGGTGTGGAGGGTGAGGGCCGAGACCCACTTCGCGGACTTCCAGAAGTAGAGGTGCGGGACGAGGAGGCGCGCGGGGCCGCCGTGCTCGGCGGGGAGCGGCTTGCCCTCGTACTCGGTGACGACCCAGGCCTGGCCGTTCCGGATGTCCTGCAACGGCATGTTCGTCGTGTAGCCGTCGAAGGAGTGGGCCACTGCGAAGACCGCGTCAGTTTCCAGACCTGACAGCAGGGTATCGACGGAGACGCCCCTCCACGTCGTGTCGAGTTTTGACCATCTCGTGACGCAGTGGATGTCGACCACCGGCGTCTCGTGCGGCAGCGCCGCGAACTGCGCGCGGTCCCATTCCCGGCGCTCGCCGGTCTCCGTGACCACCGTGAACGTCCAGGTGTCGAGCGCGACCGAGGGGGTCGGGCCGGCGCTCAGGACCGGGAAGTCCTCCGTCAGGTACTGGCCCGGGGGGACCCGGTCGTCGACCGTGCGCCGCCGTCCGCGGAACCCGGGTGTCAATGCGTTCATGCCGCCTCCCGCCGCAATCCTAGGCCGCGGCGGGAGGCGGCGGCGCGCGATCAGCGCATGGCGTGGACCATGCGGGTGTAGTCGCCGAACGCCTTGTCGATCATGTCGGGGTCGAGGCCGTAGTGGCGGAGGCTGTACTCGTGGCCGCGCTTCATGCCGGGGCGGGCGAGGACGTCGGCGAGGTTCTGCTCGTCGCGGGGCGTGAAGGCCATGCCGAGGCGGCGGAAGATCTCGGGCAGCTCCTCGTAGGGATTGGCGGTGAGCTGGTGGTACGAGACGTCGACGACGCGGTCGCGGGCGAGGGTGGTGCGCACGTTGCGACCGATCTCGACCATGCGGGAGAGCATCTGGAGCCAGTCCTCGCCGATCTGGTGCGGGTCGTACTCGCGGTTGCAGATCGCCACGCCGGTCTCCATGAGCGAGCACCAGGACCCCATGACGGTGTTCGGGTCGCGGTGCGTCCACACGATCTGCGCGTCGGGGAAGACCTTCATGAGGACCCCGAGGTGCTCAAGGTGGTACGGGGACTTGAGGACCCAGCGGCGGCGGGGCGCGCCGAACTGGAGGACCTGGAGCACGGTCTTGTAGTACTCGTAGTCGGGGAGGAAGTCGTGCTCGTCGAGCCAGTTGCGGTAGCCGGGCATGCGGAACGTCACGAGCTGGTTGCGGCCGTGGGGGATCGCGAACACGCACTCCTCGGGCGACTCCGGCTCCATCGCGTGGATGTCGGGCAGCACGGGCGAGAAGAAGTGGCCGAATCGGGCCGAGGCGCGGGCGACGTTGATGCGGCGCTTGCGGATCTTCGGGTCGATGTCGGCGCGGTCGGTGGCCTGGAGCTCCCACATGAGGGGCGCGCGGTTGCCCTCGGGGAAGGCGAGGATCTTGTGCGCCAACGTGGTCGCCGTGCGGGGCATGCCCGTGACGACGATGGGGCGCTCGATCGGCTCGTCGAGGATCTCCGGGTACTCGGCCACCAGGCGGCGCACGCGGAAGCGGTTCGTCATGCGGCACTTCAGGTCCGCGGTGAAGCCGGTCCAGCCGAGGGGCGAGATGGTGCGGACCTTGGCGACCTGGCGGAGCAGGTACCGGTAGCCCTCCAGGAACTCGTCGTCGCCCGCGGCGCTGCCGCCGGAGGCCGCCTCGGCCTGGCGGACGAGCTTGTCGAAGAAGCCGTCGACGTCGGCGGTCTGGCGCCGCATCTGGGACTGCATGGCGGCGTTGACGGGGACGACCAGGCGGGATACGCGTCGCACGGGACGGTCCTTCCGGGGAGGGGACAAGGGGGTCTCGCGCGAATCCTCGCACGCCGAGCGAAGTTGATCAAGGGCGACGATCCATTGAGGCCGTTCTCACCCCGGCGCGGGAACGGCCTCTCCCCTTCAGCGCGAGGGCAGTCCGAACGATTCGAGGACCGCGCGGAGCTTGTGCCTCCCACCCATGGACTCCGGTCCGCGCAGGCGCGCCAGGACCCGGTCGGTCCAGTTCCCCTTAAGGCCGAACCGGGCGTTGTAGGCGGCGAGGCGCTCGTCGTAGACGTCGAGGTGCGCGTCCGATGCGTCGCTGTACTGCTCGCGGTGGAGCACCGCCGCCTGCGGCAGGCGCGGCTTCACGCCCGCGCGCTCAGCAGGGTCCGGCTCCCCCACGGCCAGGCCGAACGCGGCCACGGTGTGCGGCGGGAGCTTCAGCTCCGCGGCCACCTCCTCGGGACGGTTCCTGATGGCGCCCACGAAGACCGAGCCGAGTCCCAGGGACTCGGCGGCGGTCACCGCGTTCTGCGCCGCCAAGGCGGTGTCGATGAAGCCGATGAGGGTCGTCTCCAGGTAGTCCGCGGCGTGCACGTCGGTGCCGCGGCGGGCCGCGAGGCGCCGCGCGCGGCCGAGGTCGGCGACCCAGACGAGGAACAGCGGCGCCTGCGCGATGAACGCCTGCTCCCCCGCGAGGTGCGCGAGCCGGGCCCTGCGCTCGGGGTCGCGCACCGCGATCACGCTCCACGGCTGGAGGTTCGAGGACGTCGGCGCGGACTGCGCGGCGGCCACGAGCGTCGTCAGCTCGTCATCGGTCACGTCGCGCGGCCCGAACCGGCGCACCGAGCGGTGCGCGAGCTGGATCCGCACGGTGTCGTTGACGGCCTCCAGCCGGGCCTCCGGGTCGCCGTAGCGTTCGGTGACCGACATGTCAGCGGGCCAGGCCGGTGCCGTGGACGCCGTGCTCGTCGATGACGGCGAGCTCCTCGTCCGTGAGGTCGGGGAAGTCGAGGGCCTGCACATTGTGGTCGAGCTGCCAGGTCGAGCTGGCGCCGATGAGCGCGGAGGTGACCTCGGGGCGCCGCAGGACCCACTGGAGGGCGAGCTGCGCGAGCGACTGGCCGCGCTGCTTCGCCAGGTCGTTCAGGGCGGCGGCGCGGGTGCGGTAGACGTCGTCGATGACGTCGGGCTTGAGGAACGCGCTGTTCTCGGCGCGCGCGCCCGACGGGATGTCCTGGAGGTACTTGTCCGTGAGGAGGCCCTGCGCGAGCGGCGAGTAGACGACGAGCCCGAAGCCGTCGGCCGCGGCGGTGTCGAGGAGGCCGTTCTGCTCGGGGCTGCGGTCGAAGATCGAGTAGCGGGGCTGGTGGACCAGGAGCGGGACGCCTTGCGCGCGAAGGAGCTCCCCGATCTCGTGGGCCTGCTCGGGGCTGTAGTTCGAGACGCCCACGTACAGGGCCTTGCCTTGGCGCACGGCGTCGGCGAGGGCCCCGGCGGTCTCCTCCAGGGGCGTCGAGGGGTCGGCGCGGTGGTGGTAGAAGACGTCGACGTAGTCGGTGCCGAGGTCGCGCAGGCTGTGTTCGAGGGAGTTCAGCAGCGACTTGCGGGAACCGCCCTTGAGGTACGGACTCGGGCCGATCGGGTTGCCCGCCTTGGTGGAGAGCACGAGCTCGTCGCGGTACGGCGCGAGGTCCTTGGCGAGGACGCGGCCGAAGACCTGCTGGGCGGCGCGGTGCGGGGGCCCGTAGCGGTCGGCGTTGTCGATGTGGGTGATGCCGAGGTCGAAGGCGTGCAGGATGATCGCGCGCTGCGTCTCGTACGGGTGGTCGGTGCCGAACTTCTGCCAGAGGCCGAGCGAGAACGCCGGGAGGTCGAGGCCGGAGCGGCCAGCGCGGCGGTAGGCGAGGCGCTCGTAGCGGTCCTCGGCGGCGGCGTGGGTCGTCTCGAATGCGCCGTATGACACGGGATACGCCCTTTCAATCGGGAGCGGTGATGGGTGGATGGTAGCCCTCTCCGAAACTATACTAGCTTGATAGGAGAACTAGAATTCCCTGCGAGGAGACACATGAGCGCCGAATTCCTCTGGTACATCCCCAACCAGGCCCGGCCCGGGCACCGCGGCGACGACGCCGTCGAGGGGCACAACAGCCTGGAGACCCTCACCAGCCACGCCAAGGCCCTGGAGGACCACGGCTGGGGCGGCGCGCTCCTCGGCACGAGCTGGGGCCGGCCCGACACGTACACCGTCGCCACCGCGCTCGCCGCCCGGACCACGACCTTCAAGCCCCTCATCGCGATCCGCCCCGGCTACTGGCGCCCCGCGAACTTCGCGTCCGCCGCCGCGACCCTCGACCACCTCACCGGCGGGCGGGTCCTCGTCAACATCGTCTCCGGGCAGGACAACCTGGCCGCGTACGGCGACAGCGAGGGCGACCAGGCGCACCGCTACGCCCGCACCAAGGAGTTCATGCAGATCGTGCGGCGCCTCTGGACCGAGGAGCGCGTCACCTACGCGGGCGAGCACTTCTCCGTCACCGACTCGGCCCTGGAGCTGCGGCCGGTCGTCAAGGGCGAGCGGACCCACCCGAAGCTGTACTTCGGAGGCGCTTCCGAAGCGGCCGAACGGGTCGCGGCCGCCGAGGCGGACGTGCAGCTGTTCTGGGGCGAGCCCCTCGACGGCGTGCGCGAGCGCATCGAGCGGCTCAAGAAGCTCAGCGAGGAGGTCGGCCGCGAGCACAAGCCGCTGGAGTTCGGGCTGCGCATCACCACATTCGTGCGCGACACGACCGAGGAGGCGTGGGCCGACGCCGAGGCGAAGGTGGCGACCATGGCCGCCGGGAACCAGGAGTACCTGCGCGACGCCCACCGCCGCACCGCGGTCGGGCAGCAGCGCCTCCTCGACCTCGCCGAGCGCGGCGAGGTCCTCGACGACAACCTCTACACGGCCCCGGGGAAGTTCGGGGGCGGCGGCGCGGGCACCACGTGGCTCGTCGGCTCCGCCGCCGATGTGGCCGCGTCGCTGCGCAAGTACGCGGAGCTGGGCATCACGCACTTCGTGCTCTCCGACACCCCGTACCTGCCGGAGATCAAGCGGCAGGGCGACCAGCTGCTGCCGCTTCTGCGGGACTGAACGCAGCGAGGCCGCCGGGCGCGGGTGCGCCTGGCGGCCTTCGGTTCGCGTCGCCTACTGCTCGGCGCGGCGCTCGCGCGCCTCCTCCACGAGGCGGCGCGCGAGTTCGCGCGCGCGGGCCGACTCGTCGACGAAGCCCGCGACGATGTCGTGGGTGCGGTCGCGCGCCGCGTCGGCGGCCCGCTCGTACGTCTCGATGACGAGACCGGCCTGCTCGATCGGCGACAGGGCCGCCGCGGGAGGCAGGAACTCGACGTCGACGAGCGCGCCCGCGATGTTCGCGGTCACCGCGACCTCGCCGCCGTCGGAGACGAGCCGGACGCTGGTCGCGTCGACCAGGTGCCGGACGGGCGCCGCTTCCCCGCGCAGCACGCCCATCCGCTTCTCGAAGTCCCGCATGAACGCCGCGAGGTCGAACTCCTCGGCCGGTTCCGCATGCTCGGGGGTCTCGCTCACTTGCTCTCCTTGCTCTCACGCGGCCCTTCGGGAGCGGTGACCGCTCCCCCGCGACGTGGTCGGACAATGCTATTGCGTTGCGGGTTAACAAGAGTGGTAATCCGGGTGGCCGCGGCGCCTCTGCAGCGTTCCGGTTTCACAAAACCTTCGCCTTCCGGCGCCGGGCCGCGGTCTTCCACGCCTCCATCACCAGCAGGGCGACGAAGGCGATCCACAGTGGTACGACGAGCACCCAGACGGCCGCCAGGACCCCGATCTGCTCCGGCACGAGCGCGTCCCGCAGCGGCGACGCCAGGAACACCGCGTCCCAGACGCCGCCGAGCAGCAGCGCGATCCAGGTGTGGTGCCGCGGGTAGAACGCGTGGAAGCGCCGCATGACCTCGGCCTTGTAGTCCGGGTCGCGCCGCCAGGCGTCCCAGACGGCGAACTCGCGCTCCTTCCCCGTCGAAGAAGCGAACAGCCCCACCTCGTTGCGGGCGATGCGTTCGCGGAGCTCGGCCTCGGTCCGGGGCGTGTCGTCGGGCGGGACCTGCGTGAACAGGCCCCGCCGCTCGGCGACCTCCTCCTTGAGGTCGACCAGCTTCGCCCCGGGGATGACAATCCCGCGGAAGAACACCGCGGCCACACCCGCCAGCCAGAACACGATCCCGCCGACGATCACCCCGAGCTCGACGGCGCCGGCCTGGGCGGCGGTCACCCGCCGTCCTGCACCGCCCCCGGCGTGCCGCCGAGGAGGCTCTTCAGCCCGGTCATCGGGTACCCGGTCAGGAGGTCGCCCAAGGGGTTCCCGAACACGTCGAGGTTGTAGGCGCCCGTCATGCCGGGGACGTTGAGCTTGCCCGAGCCCCACAGGTTCCCCATGACGTCGTACGCGTCCTTGGCGATGTCGCTCTGGTAGCCCGATCTGTAGCCGTTGCCCGGCAGCGGTATGTCGTTCTTGATGGCCGAGGACAGCTGGTCGAACTTCAGGTTCGTGCCCTGCTTGAGGGCGTCGAAGCCGAGGTCGATCTGCTTGTGGGCGGCGAACTTCGAGAGCACGCGGCCGAGGTCGCCGACGATCTCGTTGAGCTTCGTGAAGCGGGTGTTGAGCATCTGCATGGCGTCGCCGAGCTTCGTCAGGTGCTTCATGATCTTCGCGCCGACGCCCATGGCGTCGACGATGATCCCGCCGATCATCGCCGCGAACGACCCGCCCAGCGTGATCCACGAGGAGGCAAGGGCCGCAAGGGCGTACATGATCGCGCGCGACACGAAGTCGCAGATCAGCTCCAGAATCAGGCCGCGGGTGACGGCAGTCCAGATCCCCATGACCATCATGTAGCCGCCCATGACGCTCGACGCGGTGCCCGCGCCCTGGATGGCGCTGCCGAAGTCGGCGGTCAGGGTCCGGTACGACTCGGCGGCGTCGCCCTGCCACTCCGAGAGCGAGGCGACCTCGGCCTGGAGGTCGGCGCCCGCCTGGTCGAGCGCGGCGGCGATGTTGTTCCAGGTGTCCTTGGTGGCGTTGATGGCACCGGGGTCTCCCGCGACCCATTCCAAAGGCTCCCTAAGGAAGTCGACGTGCTCGATGAGGAACCCGACGCCCGCCATGATGAACTCCTTGAAGGGGTTCGCCGCGAACGCCAGGAGGTCGAGCGCGGCCACGGTCCCGTTGAGCGCGTATTCAAGCCCGGAGTCGGAGTTGAGGAGGTCCTGCGCGCTCGCGGCGGCCCGGGCGCCGTCGAGCTCGCCCCACGGCGGCGCGTCGGCGGTGTCGTTGACGATCAGGTCGTTCACTAGTTCCCCCTGATGTAGACGTTGAAGGTCTCGGCGACCGAGGAGTCGCACTCCTCGTAGGCGTCGCAGGTCGCCTTGACCCGGTTGGTGGTCTCCTGGGCCGCCTCGCGGGCGGTCTCGATGAGGTTGGTCGCGATCTCGGAGATCGCCATCGCCACGCCCGCGAACTGGATGTTGACGAGCCCGAAGTCGAGCACCGAACCGAAGCCCTTGGCCTCGGCGGCCGCGTAGCACTGCGCCACAGGCCCGATCACCTTCGAGTCCACATTGTCCACATGTGTCTGGAACGCGGCCGGGTCCGGGACGTTGAAGCCGTCTCCCACGGTCAGTCCTCCCCCTGCGTGCGGGCGCGCGCCTGGCGCACGAGGTCGTTGTCCTCGCCGAACACGTCGGCCAGCGCGCCGGTGGCGTTGCGCCCGGCGTCCTCGGCGGCCTCGCGGTAGACGGCCTTGATCATCTCCGCGAGGGACTGGGCGGACATCTGCTTGATCGCGGGGGTCAGGCGCAGCTCCTGGAGGGACCCGCCGACGGCCACGGTCACCTCGACCTCGCCGTCGGGCGACGCCGCCGTCGCGGAGGCGGTCGCCATCGCTTCGTTCAGGGACGAGGCGCGCTCGACCATCGCGGCCATGCGGCCCTGGAAGTCGCGCATATAGCCTTCGGGGTCTTCGAACACGGAGGGCAAGGTTCAGTGCCTTTCGCTCTGGGGGAGGCGGATCCGGCGACCAACGTACTGCGGTCGGGGGCCCGTTTCTGACCTGTTGACATCTCCTTGGCGACTCTCTGACGGCCCCTTCACGGCAGTCGGGGGCCTGATCTTCAAGACGCCCGGGACAGCGGGTGGGCGATGCCCCGGGTGGCTCGATTCACACAAGTTTCACCATCATTACGTCGAGGTGAAACCTGATTTTGTTGATTTGCGTCAAGAGGGTGTCAAGACGCGTCAAGACTACCTACGCCGCGCCAGTGCCGCAATCCGTTCCAGGGCAGGGGTATCGAACGGATCGGGAGGTGAGGGCCGCGGCCCTCACCTCCCGATCTCGGATGTTGTGGTCATCTGGATGTGGTGAACACTAAGGTTCGATGACGAGGCTCGCGATCTTCCCGTCCTGCAAGCGGAACCGGAGCGGGCCGGTCCCGTTGAACCGGTTCCCGGTGACCTTGAGGGTGACGGTCCAGCCGTCGCCCGCGCCTTCGGCGTCGAGGACCTCGAAGCGGCTCTCCATGCCGATGTTGTCCGTGCGGTTCCACTGCGCGGCGCCTTCGACGCCGTGGAACTCGCGGCCCCAGTCGCTCAGGAAGGCGTCCTCGGTGAACACCTTGAGGAAGCGCTCGGTGTCCCCGGCGTTGGTCGCGTTGATGAACTCCTGGATCGGCGGCGGCAGTTCGGTGTCTGGCATGGTGTTCCTCCGCGGTCGTGGTGCCCTCCGACGCTACCGCCGCCGCACGGGTGGCCGCCGGGAATCGCCGATCCCGGCTAGGGCCCGCCCTGTGCCACGGCGCGGCCCGCGCCGGCGCCGATCGCGCGGGCGGTGATGATGCCGTCGCTGATGCGCAGGGCCGCTTCGGTTCCGTCGCCGGTGTTCGCGAATCCGATTGCGGCCGCGAGGGTGCCGCTGTCGAGGACGACGCGCAGGCGCCGCCCGGTCGGGAAGGCCGGGCGCAGGCAGGCGGCGAGGTCGGTGAGCCTGAGCCGCACCAGGTCCGCGGTCTCGCCGTCGGCGGGGACGACCACAGTGGCCTGCTCGCCGGGACCGGCGGCGCGGAAGGCGTCCTCGGCAGCGGCGAGGCGCGAGACGCCGAGGACCGCGATGACGCCGTCGGCGCCGAGGTCGACGCGGCCGCCGAGGAGGTCCGCGGGCGCGTCGAGGGGCGCGAGGATCTCGCGGGACGCGGCCGCGGGCGCGGCGGGGCTGGCGGGGGTCCAGGCGTCGGCGAGGTCGAGGCGGGCGAGGTGCCCGCAGGCGCGGGCCCGGTCGGCCGGGTCGCCGAAGCCGGGGACGGCCTCCGCGAGGAGCCCCGAGCCGTGCAGGAGCGTGAGGGCGAGTTCGGCGAGGCGCACGCGGCGCGCGGTGCCGTCGCAGGCTTCGAGGGCGGCGGCGAGCAGCAGGGCCTCCAGGCGGGCGATCTGGGCGAGCGCGTCGCGTCCGCTCTCGTCGAGGACCCCGGCGAGGGATCGCAGCCGCAGGCGGCCTCCAGGGGCGCTGTCGGCCGCGGGCGGGAGGCGTGTGAGCCAGGCGCGGGCGAAGCGTGTGAGGGCGTCCTCAGCGGTCCGCGGAGGCGCGCCCGCCGAGGCAGGGGATCCCGCGTCCTCACCGATCGGGCCGTCTCCCACCGCGCCCTCCTCCACGAGCGCGACGAGCACCGCCAGGTAGAGCGCCCGCTTGCCCGGGAAGTTCGAGTAGACCGCGCCGCGGGTGAGGTCGGCGCGGTCGGCGATCCGGTCGACCTTCGCGGCCGCGAACCCGTGCTCGGTGAACTCCGCCCTAGCGGCGGCCAGGACCGCCGCGCGGGTGCGGGCCTGCTGCTCGACTCGTGTGAGTCTCGCCATGTTCACTCCTCCGCTCGACGGGCGTTCAGGATACGGCGGCATCCCGATGACGTCGCCATTTAGAGTGCCTGGGAGAGGTTTCCCAGGTCGTCGCCCGGGGAATCCTCTCGCACCGAGGAGGAGGCGAGCATATGAGCGCACAGAGGGACCTGCCGGCCGAGGCAGGAGCGGAGGCGGACGCGATCCGCATGGCCGATCTGACGGCGAACGAGGGCGCCGACATCGGCGAGCTGCACGGGAAAGAGATGCTCGACCCCGACGACTGGGAGCCGCGCCGCGGCGTGAACCCGGTGGTCGTGGCGCTCGTCGCGGCGGGCGTCGCCGCGGTCGCCGTCGTCGGGCTCAAGATCGCGTACGACCGCCGCAAGTCGGCCAGCGTCTACCGGCGGGCGCTCGACCAGCTGGAGGACGCCCGGGACGCGCTGATATCAGCGGCCTCTGAGCTGCCGGAGCGCGGCCGCGAGGTGCTGCACAAGGTGGCCCGCCACTAGTTGGTGTAAGGTCGGGCAAGCTTCTCGACGCCGCCGGCACGTTGGCAGAGCGGCGTTTCATCACTTCGAACGAATCAAGGCGACCATCTCTTCGAACACCAGGTCCCAAGTCGCATCACCGAACCGGATCACTCTGCGGCACGCGGTCTCCCGACCGCGGCCGGTCGCCGCATGCCCCGACCACCCCTACACCGACTTCCGCGCCGGCGTCATCGGCGCGGGACAAGGGCCGCCCCGGCGGCCCGCCGAACAACAGGAGGAACACCAATGGCTACCGGCACCGTGAAATGGTTCAACGGCGACAAGGGCTTCGGCTTCATCGCCCCCGACGACGGCTCCGCGGACGTGTTCGCGCACTTCTCCGCCATCCAGGGGACGGGTCGCCGTGACCTCGAAGAGAACCAGCAGGTCGAGTTCGACATCGAGCAGGGCCAGAAGGGCCCGCAGGCCGCGAACATCCGTATCCTCCGCTAAGAGGCATACACGAAGGCGGGGCGGCGGCACTTGTGCCGCCGCCCCGCTCCGCTTCCCGCTCACACGGCCTGCGGCGTCTTGCGCGCCGTGCGGGCCCGGAGGGTGAGCACGCCGCCGACGATGGCGGTGACGGCGCCGATCTGCTGCACGAGCTGGCCGATCTGGGCGCCGAGCCCGGCGTCCCCGGCGAGGTTCGCGAAGCCGGTGCCGCTGGCGATCCCCTCGATCATGAACCCGGCCTGGATGAACGCGCCGAGGACGATGGGGAGGGCCGCGGCCCAGCGGACGCGGGTCCGCATGGCCGCGAAGGCGACCGCGCCGGTCCCGAGCAGGATGATGCCGGGCGGCGGGTAGACGGGGAACTCGATGCCGGCGGCCCAGAGGGTCGCGATGCCCGCGGCGCTCACGAGCAGGCCGGTGACGGCGGTGGTCTCGGTGCGGGTCCAGTGCTGCTTGACGTTCATTTTCAGGGGCTCCTCTGCGAGGTGTTGGATATCTCCATGCTCGCGGCGCGGGCCCCGGCCGGACATCGTCGCGGCGGCGTAAACCCGCCTCAGCGCCGCGGCGTAGCCCGTTGAGGAGCCCCTGACGACCGATCAGCGGAAGTCGGCGGCGTGGTCGACGGTCCACTGCTCGTATGTGCGGGCGGGGCGGCCGGTGACGGCCTCCGCGGTGGGCCCGTAGGCGACCGGCTCCGCGGCCGCGAGCATGTCGAGCAGCGACGCGGGCAGGAACCGCTCGGCGGCTTCGCGCGGCAGCTCCTCGACCGCGAGGTCGCGGCCGATCGCCTTGCCGATCAAGGCGACCTGCTCGCGCTGGGCCAGGTGGCCCGGCCCGTCGACGATGTACTTCTTGCCTTCATGGCCGCCGCCGAGGAGCGCGGTCACCGCGACGTCGGCGATGTCCCTCTCGTGGATCGGGTTGACCGGCGCGTCCGGGTACGGCAGGCGCACAACGCCTTCGGACTTGATCGATTCGGCCCACCACAGCGAGTTGGTGGCGAACATGGCGGGGCGCACGAACGTCCACGACAGGCCCGACGCTTCGAGCGGGCGCTCGACGGCCAAGTGGACCTGCGCGATCGGGTTGCTCTCGGGGCCGATGACGGCGGCCGAGGACAGCAGGACCACGTGCTTGACGCCCGCGGCCTCCGCGGCGGGCACGAAGTGCTCGATGCCCTCGTGGGCGGCGTACAGGAAGACCTTCTCGACGCCTTCCAGTGCGGGCGCGAGGGTCTCGGGGGCGGTGAGGTCGAAGCGGGCGGGCAGCGCGCCGCCCGGCAGCTCGACGTCGACGGGGTTGCGGCTGGCCGCGCGCACCGGGGTGCCCGCGAGGATCAGCTGCGCGATGACGTTGCGCGCGATGGAACCTCGCGCGCCGGTGACCAGGACGGTCATGGGTGGTCTCCTTCGGTTTCCGTGGTGCTTTCGGTGGTGGTGTCCGCGGCGAGCCGCGCGAGGATGCGCGACAGGGTGTCGCCGTAGCGGGTTTCGAACTCGGGATCGTCGATGTCGACGCCGAACAGGCGCCGGGCCGTGGAACGGAAGACCGCGGGCGCGAAGACCATGCCCATCATGGCGAGCTGCACGGCGGCGGTGTCGAGGTCGGGCGCGAACTCGCCCTGGTCGCGGCGCTCGCGCACCCGCTCCTGCTCGGCGTCGATGTCCGCCTGGGTCTCCTCGTCCGGGGCGTCCTCGGCGAGCGCGCGCCACAGGGTGAGCCGCACGAGCCGCACGTCGGCGAGGTTCTTGCGCAGGTACCAGCGCATGAGCTCCGCGGGCGGGACGCCGGCGTCGGCGTGGTCGCGCTCGCTGTCGAGCCATTCGCGCTGGAGGGCCCGGTACAGGCCCTCCTTGCCGCCGAAGTAGTAGCTGACGAGCTGCTTGTTCACGCCCGCGCGCTCGGCGATGGCGCCGACGCGGGCGCCGTCGAAGCCGTGCGCGGCGAACTCGGTCAGCGCCGCGTCGAGCAGCTTCGCCTTGGTGCGCTCCGCATCGCGCACCCGTTCGCCGGGCTCGGGGGCCCGCTGCCGGTTCGTCCTGGGTTCCACAGGACGAACCTTACCACGTAATTATCCGTCTGGTTGATTGGGCCAACTCGATGGTTGATTAACTGGCCGCGAGGTCGCGCACCCGGTACGTCAGGTGCGTGCCGGACTCGGTCGCCACCGAGGAGACGGGTTCGAGCTTGATCCGGGCGTGGTCGATGCCGCCGAACAGGGCGTCGCCCGCGCCGAAGAGCACCGGGCGCAGCGTCACCGAGAACTCGTCGACGAGCCCGGCGTTGAGGTACTGGAGGATCGTCGTCGCGCCGCCGCCGATGCGCACGTCGCGGTCCCCGGCGGCCTTGCGGGCCTGTTCGAGCGCGCTCTCGATCCCGTCGTTGACGAAGTGGAAGACGGTGCCGCCCGGGCGCTCCCAGGGCTCGCGGACCTCGTGGGTGAGCACGAAGACGGGCGTGTGGAACGGCGCCTCCTCGGGCCAGCCGCCCTCGCCGCCGTCGAACATGCGCTTGCCGAGGACGGTGGCGCCGGTCCGGTCGAACACCGCCTTGAGGGCGTCGTTGTCGGGGCCGGTCTTGCCGCCGGACCCCATCTTGAGGTTCTCGCGGAAGAACGCCTGCCCCATGGCCCAGCCCTGGAGTTCGGCCCACTGCGACATCCACTGCTTGTACTCGGGCGCATGGGTGCGGCCCTCGTTCATCGCCTGCATCGCGCCGCCGTCGACGGGTGCGATGTACCCGTCGAGGGTCATCGTCACGCTGAAGAACACCTTGCCCGCCATCAGATCTCGCCTTCCTTCTCGATGTAGGCCGCGAGGCGGCCGAGTGTCTGCCTGCCGCCTTCGACGGCGCCGTACTGCTCGACGACGAGGTCCTTGTGCGCCTTCGTCGGGAAGACCGTCCGCATTTCGAGGTCGGTCCGCTCGCCGAGGTCGGTGAAGGTGATGACCTGGTCGAAGCGCTCGGGGTCGTCCTTGAACGTGCCGTGGACGAGGCGGATGCGCTCGGGCGCGACGATCTCCCGGAACGTGATCCAGTTCGGGAAGTCGGTGCCGTCGGGCCCGTGCATGGTGAAGTCCCAGTCGCCGCCCTCGCGGAACGCGAAGGCCCGCGTCGTGGTCGTGAACCCGTCGGGGCCCCACCACTGCGCGAGGTGCCGCACCTCGGTGAACGCCTTGAACACGAGGCGCCTGGGGCCGTTGACGATCCGGGAGAGCACGATCTCCCGGTCGGCCGTCTGCTCGTCAGTCGTCATCTCGCCCTTCCTCTTCCTTCAGTTCCTGCACGTACTCGTCGAGCCGGTCGAAGCTCGCCTCCCAGAACTGCGCGAACCCGCCGATCCACTCCTGGACCGGCCGCAGGGCCTGCACGTTCAGGCAGTAGAGGCGCTGCTTGCCGTCGCTGCGCACCCGCACCAGCTCGACCTCCCGCAGCACCCGCAGGTGCTTCGACACCCCCGGCTGCGGCAGGTCGAGCTCGCCCGCGAGCTCTGACACGCCCATTTCCCGCCCCCTGAGCAGGTCGAGGATGCGCCGGCGCTGGGGCTCGGCGATCGCGTTGAACGCGTCGGAGGTGGTCGCGGCTCGTGCCATGCACCAATCATATACCCATAACGGAATATGTCAAGCGAGTCCCGTCATTCACGGGCGGCGACGAGTCGGATCGGGGGCGTGCGGGTCGCCGACAGGGCCGTGACCAGGCTCGTCGCGCCGACGACGGCGGCCGCGCCGAGAGCGAGGCCGAAAAGGAGGGGCCACTGGACGGCGACGACGGTCGTCCCCGTGATGACGCGGAGCGCCGCGGCGGCGCCGAGGACGGACGCGGCGGCGGCGAGGGCGCCCAGGAGCAGGCCGATGAGCACGACGGCCTGGGACTCCAGGAACGCGAGGGCGACGACCTGGCCGCGGGCGAGGCCGGTGACGCGGGCGGCCGCGAACTCGCGGCGGCGGTTGGAGGCGGCGATGACGACGGCGTTGACGATCGCGATCACGGTGTACAGCATGGTCATCCCGAGCAGGACGATCATCGTGTCGCGGGTGAACCGCTCGTCCTCGGCGGCGGCCGCGTCGACCGACTCCTCCGCAGTGGTCACCGAGCCGAAGGCGGCCAGGTGCGCGGCCGCCGCTGCGGGGTCGGCGCCCTCGTCGAGACGGACCACGTGCTCCCACGGGCCGGTGCCCTCGGGTGCGAGGCCGATCGGCAGGAGGTACTCCGGACCGGCGACCGAGGGCGGCAGGATCGCGGCGATCCGCACCTCGGACTCCTCGCCGCCGAGGCGGACGCGCAGGGTGTCGCCGACCTTCCACTCCCGTTCGCGCCCTTCGGCGGGGCTCACGGCGACGGCGTTCCCGGCCAGGTCGGCGAGGTCGCCCGCGACGGGCTCCACGCGATGGGTCGCGGCGTAGGCGGCGGGGTCGACGGCGAGGCCGTAGTGCGCCTCGTACCAGGAGGCCCCGGACTCCGCGAAGGCCAGCTCGAAGAGCACCTCCGCCTGCGCGGACACCACTGCGACGCCCTCGGCGTCCGCGATCCCGGCCTCGGGGCCGTCGGCGGCCACCAGCAGCTCGCCGTCCACAGTGCGCAGTGACTCCTGGCGTCCGGCCTCGCCGACGGTGGCGAGGGTGCCGCCGATGGCCGCGGTGAGCGCGAACAGGACCATGACCGGCGCGGCCGTCGCGGCGCTGCGGCGGGCGTCCGACCGCAGGTTCGACAGCGCGAGTTCCCCGGTGACGCCGCGGAACACG
This sequence comes from Glycomyces artemisiae, assembly GCF_003002955.1. Lineage (GTDB taxonomy): Bacteria > Actinomycetota > Actinomycetes > Mycobacteriales > Micromonosporaceae > Glycomyces > Glycomyces artemisiae. Next base: position 554,763 of record NZ_PVTJ01000002.1, on the reverse strand, counting down.
AGGGCGAGGAGCCCGGCGGCGAGCGGGACGGCGAGCGGCGCGAGCGCGCTGCAACCGACGACCAGCGGCACCGTGACGAGGAACGGCGTGAGCTGGATGAACCAGACCGGCAGCGGCGCACCGCCTCCGGGGAACAGCACGTACAGGACCGCGGCCCCGGCGAGGCACACGAGGCCGATCGCCCAGCGCGAGAACGTCATGACCTGCGCGGCCCCCGCGCCTTCGCGCAGCGCCTCCTGCGGGCGGATGCGGGCGGCCCGCCGCGAGGCGGCGAGGACGCCGAGGACCGCGATGAGCACACCGGTCCCGAGCGACACCGCGACGGCCCACGGCCGCCACTCGGCCGCGAATCCCGTCGGGGCGAAGTCGAACCGCTCCAGGATCCACGTCTGGGCGCGCATGACCGGCAGGCCCAGGACGGTCCCGAGCGCGGACCCGGCGAGCCCGAGCAGGACCGCCTCCCCCACCAGGAGCGAGCGGACCTGGCCGCGGCTCGCGCCGGTGAGCCGCAGCAGCGCCAGCTCCCGGCGGCGCTGGGCCACGGTGAACCCGAACGTCGAGGCGACGATGAAGACGGCGGTGAACGCCGCCAGCGCGAGCACCATCGACAGCAGCGTCACGGCCCCGTCGTAGGCGCCCTGGAGCGCGAGCGCGTCCTCCGGGGCGAGATGGTCGGGGACCGGCGCGGTCGCGGCGGCGACGAGCGCGAGGAGCGAGGACTGGACGAGGGCGGTGCCGAGGCAGACGGTGAGGACGGCTCCGGCGAAGACCTGCCAGCGGTCGCGGAAGGAGTTCCAGGCGAGGAGCAGCATCAGTCCTCCAGGGCCGCGAGGCGTGCGGCGACCTCGCGGGTCGTGGGCCGTTCGAGGCGGTCGACGATGCGGCCGTCGCAGAGGAACAGGGTGCGGTCGGCGGCCGCGGCGGCGGCCGGGTCGTGGGTGACCATGATCGTGGTCTGGCCCCGTTCGTCCACCATGGACCTCATGAGGGCGGTGACGGCGCGGGCGGCCTTCGTGTCGAGGGCGCCGGTCGGCTCGTCGGCGAACAGCACCGCGGGCCGGGTGACCATGGCGCGGGCGATCGCGACGCGCTGCTGCTGGCCGCCGGAGAGCTCCCGGGGCCGGTGCCTGCGGCGGTCGGCGAGGCCCACGGCGTCGAGCACGGCGCGCACGTCGCGGCGGTCGGGCCGGCGTCCGGCCAGGCGCAGCGGCATCGCCACGTTCTGCTCGGCGGTGAGCGAGGCGATGAGGTTGAACGTCTGGAACGCAAAGCCGATCTCAGTGCGGCGCAGGCGGGTCAGTTCGGCGTCGGTGGCGTTCGTAATGTCGCCGCCGACGACGCGCACGGTCCCGGCGGTGACGCGCTCCAGCCCCGCGGCGCAGTGCAGGAGCGTGGACTTGCCGGACCCGGAAGGGCCCATGACAGCCGTCCACGAACCCGCGGGGAATGCGATGTCGACGCCGTCGAGGGCGCGCACGGCGGCGTCGCCCTTGCCGTAGACGCGGGTGACGCCCGCGAGCTCGACCGGGGATTCGGTGGTGTGCATGCGCCCAAGGGTGCGGGCGGCCCCTGACACGCCGCTGACACGGCGCGGACCACCCCGTCAGAGCAGCGCGCGGATGTCGGCGAAGACGCGCTCGTGCGCGGCGGCCGCGGCTGGCGAGGTGAGGTCCATGCCCTGGATGAACCCGTGGACGAGGCCGGGTTCGCAGCGGTAGCGGACGTCGTTCCCGGCCTCGCGGAGGCGGTCGGCGAAGACCGCGCCCTCGTCGCGGAGGGCGTCGTCCTCGGCGGTGACGACGACGGCCCGCGGCAGGCCGCGCAGGTCGGGGACGAGCATGGGGCTGTTCGCGGGGTCGGCGCGGCGCGCCGGGTCGGGCTCCCACTGCGCGACGGCCCACGCGAGGAAGTCCGCGTCGAGCCCGAAGCCGGCGCCCTTCTCCGCGACGCTCGGCTGCGAGAGCGTCAGGTCCGTGTTGGGGCACAGCAGGATCTGCGCCTCCGGGAGCCGCTCCCCGCCGTCGCGCAGCCGGATGCAGGCCATCGCGGCGAGGAACCCGCCCGCCGAGTCCCCGGCGACGGCCCACGGCTCGGCCCAGCGGAGCACCGCGGCGACGTCGTCGATCCCGGCGGGGTTCGGATGCTCGGGCGCGAGCCGGTAGTCCACGGCGAGGACCTCGACGCCGCAGGCCGCGGCGATGCGGCGGCACGTGCGGTCGTGCGTGTCGAGGTCGCAGATGACCCACGCGCCGCCGTGGACGAACACCACGACCGGCCGCGGCTCCCCGTGCCCGTACCGGCGCAGCCGCAGCCCGCCGGGGCCGGTGAGGTCCTCGACGTGCGGCAGCTCGGGGCCGCGGGTTCGCTGCCCTTTCCGGGCGGTGATGGAGGCGCGCAGTTCGTCCAGGTCGGGGATCGTCATGCGAGCCATTCTCACACCATGCGCCCCGCGCGCCGCACCCGTCCCTACGAGAGCAGGCCGATGCGGAACCCGGCGGCGACGGCGTGCGCGCGGTCGCGGGCCCCGAGCTTGCGGTACAGGTGCCGCGCATGGGTCTTGACGGTGTCCTCGCTGAGGAACAGGAGCCGCCCGATCTCGGCGTTGCTGTGCCCTTCGCTCATCCCCCGCAGGACCTCCAGCTCCCGCTCGGTCGGGGCGGCGCCGAACGTCGGGGCGGCCCGCCGCTGCGCCGGGACGCCGGGACGGGGCCAGTTCGCCAGCATCGAGCACGTCAGCGCCGACACGAGCTCGTCGGCGTCGGCGCCGGAGCCGAACACGCCGCGGGCGCCGAGGGTCACCGCCTCGGCGGCGGTCTGCGGCGCGGTCACGCCGACGACGATCGCCGCGGTGCGCGGCCAGGTCCGCCGCACCCGGGTCAGGAACGCCGCCCCGTACGAGAGCGCCACGGCCGCATCGAGGATCGCCACCTCCGCGGGGCGCTGCGCCTGCATGGCGAGGGCGTCGTCGCCGGTGCCCGCGGTGCGCACGGCGTGGTCGATGCCGTGCCGGGCGGCGACGGCGGCGAGGCGCCGCGTCCCGGCGAACGTGCGGGAGCAGATGAGTACCGAAAGCATGTTTTTCCTGTCGGCCGTGGACTCGCAGGGCGGGCCCGTGTGGTGATCGAGCTGGTCGGCACGGGCCGGGACCGTCCCATGCGGTCTGCGACTGTGGTTCGTGCCATATAGATTGACGCGTGAGCGCGCTTCCGGTCATTGGCAGGCGGGACAGCGTTTCGGCCGGCGCGTTGTTCCCCGATACAGCCCGCGCACCGGCGATCCCGGCGGAGGTGACGGTGGAGACCATCGAATCGACAAGCAGGACAGCGGAAGAGGTCATCCGGCGCATCGGCGGCGGCGTCCCGGCGCTGGCCGAGCGCATCACGGCCCGGATCTTCACGGAGATCCCGGTCTACGCGGCCGGAGCGGTGCCGCGGGAGGCGGTGCTCGCGTCGGTCGTCGGCAACGTCGAGGACGCGTTCGACCGCTTGGCGGGCCGCAAGTTCGACCTGGCCGCGGCCGTGAAGACCGGCCGCGAGCGGGCGCAGCAGGGCATGCCGCTCGCGGACCTGCTGTCCTCGTTCCGGATGGGCTACGACGAGACCTGGGACGCGATCATCGCGGCGGCCCGGCTCGCGCCCGCGATCCCCTCGGACGACGTCGTCGACCTCTCGCGCAGCTGGTTCCACCTGCACAACCTGGTCGGCGACACCATCATCCACGCGTACCGGGAGGAGGCCCAGCATCTGCTGCTCACCCGCGAGCGCGAGCGGGCGGCCCTCGTGAACGTGCTGCTGACCGGCGACATCGGCCTGGCGACCGTGGTCGAGGTCGCGGGGAAGCTGCGGCTGCCCGTGGAGGGCGTGTTCGTGGTGGTCGCCGCGGCCACCGGGCTCGGCGAGGACCCGATCCCGCGGGTCGGGTCGAGCCTGTCGGCGATCGACGTGGGCTCGGTGTGGCACCTCGCGCAGGACGCCCTGGTCGGCGTCCTGTCCCTGGAGAAGGCGTCCCGCATGCCGTCGGTCATGGAGGTCCTGGAGCGCCACGCGTCCGGGTCGATCGGCGTCAGCCCGGTGTTCGCGCCCCTGCGGCGGGCCGCGTGGGCGCTGGGGCTCGCGCAGCTCGTGCTGCGCCGCCAGCCCGGGACGGCCGCGGTCGAGCAGTTCCGCGACGACCCGATGAACGTGCTCGTCGCGTCGGCCCCCGATGCGGCGCAGGAGACCTCGCGGACGGTCCTCGGCGGCCTCCTCGACCTCGCCCCCGACCGCCGCGACCTGCTCCTGTCGACGTTCAACGCCTGGATCGAGGCGGGCGGCTCCGCGCGGGCCACGGGCGAGGCGCTCACCTGCCACCCCAACACGATCCGGCACCGCCTGCGCCGCATCGAGCTCGTCACCGGGCGGAACCTCGCCCGCCCGGGCGACATCGCCGAACTCGTCGCGGCCTGCCACGCCTGGACCCAGCTCCCGCCCCAGTCCTGGGACCGCTGATGCGGCTGCGGGACCGGCCTCGGCCATGCTGACGCCGGGCAGGTCCGCGCCGAGCGCTTGCAGCGCTAGTGGAGGACGGTGGTCGCGCCGTACCAGACGTTGCCGTGGTCGAGCTCGACGACCTTGACGACGGTGCGGGAGTTGGGGGCGTGGACGATCAGGCCGTTGCCGATGTACATCCCCATGTGGGAGAGGTCGTTGTAGAAGACCAGGTCGCCCGGTTGCAGCTCGTCGCGGCTGATGGTCGCGGTCTGGTTGTACTGGGCGGCGGCGTTGTGCGGCAGGTCGATGCCGATCTGCGCATAGGCGCGCAGGACGAGCCCTGAGCAGTCGTAGGAGTCGGGCCCGGCGGTGCCCCACACGTAGGGCTTGCCGACCTGGTCGAGCGCGAACGAGACGACCGCGTACTCGTCGTCGGTCATGTAGGGCAGGTCGTAGTCGGTGATCGCGTCGCCCGCGGCGGCCTGCCACTCCTCTTCGAGGTCGTCCATGCGCGCGTTCAGCTCGTCCTGCTGCTGCTCCAGCTCCGCCTCCTGCTCGTCGAGGTCGGTCTGGAGGTCGTTGAGGAGGTCGAGCTGGACGGTGTACTCCTCCGACGCGGCCTTGAGCTCGTCCATGAGGTCGAAGCTGTAGAGGTTCGCGGAGTTCAGCCGGTCGAGGCGCTCGACGAACGCGTCTGGCGAGCCGGACTCCAGCAGCAGGGCCGCGTCCCCGATGCCTTGGTCCACATAGGTCGCAGTGATGTAGTCGGCGAGCTGATCGCGCAGGGCGTTCAGGTCGGTCTCGGCCGCGGCGAGGGACTCCTCGGTCTGCGCGACCATCTCGCGGTTGTCCTGCGCCTCCTGCGCGAGCCGGTTGTACTCCTCAACGGCCGCAGTGAGATCCGCGTCGGTCTGGTCGATCTCGTCGTTGATCTCGTCGGTGCCGCGCTGGCCCCACGCGGGGGCCGAGCCGACCGCGGAGACGAGGAGGCCGCCCGCGACGGCGACGGAGGTCCATTTGCGATGGAGAGAGGACGACTTCACGAGCGGCGTGCTCCTTCGGGGAGGTCGGGGATGCCGCGGCGACGGGAGGCGGCGGTCGAACACGCCTACAAACTACTATCATGGTTAGTAGATGACAAGGGGCGGGGCCGGGCGACGAGTCGTCCGGCCCCGCGGGTTTCCCGAGTCGGGTCAGGCGGCGGTGGTCACCTCGGCCTTCGTGCGGCGGACCGTCGCGACGGCGAGCACGACGCCCGCGACCGCGATGGCCGCGGCGGCGGTGAACGCGGCCGAGAAGCCGTCGGTCAGCGCCTCGGGGTTGCCGAGTTCGTTGGCGCCGAAGGGCACCGCGATGGCGGTGACCACGGCGAGGCCGAGTGCGGAGCCGATCTGGTAGCTCGTGTTGACGATGCCGGAGGCCAGGCCGCCCTGTTCGGGCGCGGTGCTGGAGATCGCCATCTGGAGCGACGGGATGAACGCGAGCGACATGCCGAGCGCGGCGACGAGCGAGGCCGGGAGCACGTCCGCCGCGAACGTCCCGTCAGGACGGACGAGCGAGAGCCAGCCCAGGCCCGCGGCCAGCAGGAGCAGGCCGGTGGCGATCATGGCCTTCGAACCGAACTTCGCCGTCAGGCGCGGGGCGATGACGACCATGCCGAGCATGATGAGCGCGGTCATCGGCAGCAGCGCCGCCCCCGAGGGGAAGGCCGAGTAGCCGAGCACCTGCTGCAGGTACAGGTTCAGGAAGAACCACATGGGGATCCACGCCGCGCCGAGCAGGGCCTGGGCGAGGTTGGCCGCGCCGAGGTTCGCGGCGCGGAAGACCGCCAGCGGCATGAGCGGCTCGCGGCGCTTGGCCTGCACGACGAGGAACAGCGCGAGCAGCACCGCGGCGCCGGCCAGGACGCCCCAGGTCTGGACCGAGGCCCAGCCGGTCTCGGGGGCCCGCACGATCGAGAAGACCGCGCCGCCGAGGCCGAGCGTGGCGAGGACCGCGCCGAGCACGTCGATCGAGCCGCGGGCGCCCGCGCCGCCGGGCAGCAGCGCCGGGGCGGCGGCCACGGCGAGCACCGCGATCGGCACGTTGATGTAGAAGACCCAGGGCCACGAGGCGTACTCGGTGATGAGCCCGCCGAGGAAGACTCCGGCGGTGCCGCCCGCGGGGGCCGCCGCGCCGTACACCGCGAACGCCTTCATGAGCTCTTTCGGGTTGGCGCCGAACAGCATCATGAGCAGCGTCAGCGCCGAGGGCGCGATGAGCGCGGCGCCGACGCCCTGGACGGCGCGCCCGGCCAGCTCGACCGCCGCGTTCCCGGCAGCCCCGGCCAGGAGCGAGCCCGCGCCGAGGACGATCCAGCCGAGGCTGAAGACCCGGCGCGCGCCGAGCAGGTCGGAGAGCCGCCCGCCGAGGAGCAGCAGTCCGCCGAAGACGACGACGTAGGCGTTGAAGACCCACGACAGGTTCTCCTGCGTGAACCCGAGTTCGGCCTGCATCTCGGGCAGGGCGACTCCGATGATCGAGGTGTCCATGATGACCATGAACTGGGCGAGGGCGATGAGCCCGAGGGCGGTCCAGCGCCGCGAGGCGGGCGGTGTCGATGTCCGTGACATGACTGCTCCTAAATACCGGTAGGGGGTATGTGCAGCAGTAGTTCTAACATACCCCCCGGGGGTATTGCAACCGCGGTGTCGCGGATCGCATGGCCGCCCCGGCTCAGCCCTGCCGGTCGGCTACCATGGGCGCGTCTACCCCCTCGGGGTATCGGGAAAGGCGGGTGCGTTGGCCGGATTGCAGGCGCTCTGGAAGGCCGCGCTCATCGTGCTGGCCATCGGGGTCGCGCTGATGCACTCGACCGGCCACGCCTGCGCCGGGGACGCCTGCCCGCCGGAGTCGGCGACCGTGGCCGTGCTCGACCCGCACGCGTCGATGGCGGACGACCACGGCCGCGAGGAGGCGCCCGGCACGGGCATGAGCCCCATGCAGGTCTGCATGGCGATCCTCACCGGCCTCGCACTCGCGGTGTCGCTGTGGGCGATCCGGCGACTCGCGCGGACGATCGCCGACGGCGACGCGCTGATGCAGCTGCGCCGGATCGTCGAGGGCGCGCCGCCGTCACTGCCTCCCGGAGGCAGACTGTCCTATAGAGAACTCTCGGTGTTCCGCATATAGGCCGAACCGCTGGTCCGCAGGACCGCTTCGACCCGTATACGCGACAACACCTTCGACAGGAGAGTTCTCACACCATGAGCAAGACCTTCACGCTGCGCCGCGCGCTGTCCGCCGGCCTCGCCGTCTTCGCCGCACTGTCCATCGCCGCCTGCTCCGACAGCGGCGACGACGGCGGCCACGACATGAACTCCATGGAATCGGAGTCCGAGTCCGCGACCGACGCCGACTTCAACGACGCCGACGTCTCGTTCCTCCAGATGATGATCCCCCACCACGAACAGGCCGTCGCCATGTCGGACCTGGCCGCTGCCCAGGCCGAGGACCCCGAGGTCGTCGACCTGGCCGCCCAGATCGCGGCCGCGCAGCAGCCCGAGATCGACGAGATGACCGGTCTCCTCGACGAGTGGGGCCAGTCCGCCGAGATGGAGGGCCACGATGGCATGTCCATGAGCGGCATGGCGACCGACGCGCAGATGACCGAGCTCGAAGCGGCCCACGGCGCCGACTTCGACCGCCTCTTCGTCGACCTCATGATCGCCCACCACCAGGGCGCGGTCGACATGGCCGAGGAGGAGCAGACCGAAGGACAGAACGCCGAGGCCATCGCCCTGGCCGACGCGATCATCACCGCCCAGACCGCCGAGATCGAGACCCTGGAAGCGATCCGGACCAGGCTCGGGTAACCGCAGACGGGGGCCCTGCCGGACCGGCAGGGCCCCCACAGCGCGCCGAAGCGGCGTGCACGCCTTGGTTACCGCCTGGTCCACTGCTGATTGGCCTGCCCGCTGCCGCAGGCCCAGAGCTGGACCTTCGTGCCGTTGCCGGTGCCCCAGCCCGACGCGTCCAGGCACAGGCCGGACTGCACCCCGGTGATGGTGCCGTTCGCGTTGACGTTCCACTGCTGGTTGGCTTGTCCGTTGCAGTCCCAGATCACCACCGCGGTGCCGTTGCTCGTGCCCTGGCCGGAGGCGTCCAGGCACTTGTTCCCGTACACCTTGAGCTGCTTGCCTGCGGTGTAGGTCCACTGCTGGTTGGCGCCGCCCCAGCAGTCCCACAGCTGCACGCCGCTCCCGTTGGCGGTGCCGGCACCGGCGACCTCAAGGCAGCGGCCGGACTGGGCGCCCACGATCTCGGTGCCGTCCGCCGAGCCGATGCTCCCGGGAACCGATTGCAGTGCGGCGTACCAGACCGCGGCCATCTTGTCGTATCCGGCGGCGGTGGGGTGGACGCCGTCGTCCAGGTCGGCGGCGGTCAGGGCGCTGTGCATGTCGACCATGTGCACGTGCTTGCCGGCGTTCACCTTGCTCTGCACGATGCCGGGGATCGCCGCGTTGAAGCTGTTCACCGCCGCATCCCCCTCAGCCCACCCGAGCGGGGTGATCTGCGCGACGAACACCTCGGCGTTCGGCGCGGCCGCGGTGATGTGGTCGATCAGTGCGGACAGCCGGTTCGGGGCGCCGGCGACGTCGTAGTTCTGGAGGATGTCGTTGGTGCCGATGTGCAGCAGCACGGTCTGCGGCTGGTAGGTGTTCAGCCAGCCGACGATGTTCGCGTCGATCTGGTCGATGCGCCAGCCGGGGTGGCCTTCGTGGTCGTGGTCGCCGAGGCTTCCCGGCCCGTTGAACTGCGACCCGACGAAGTCCGTGGTGTACCCGCCGCCCGCGAGGCGCTGCCACAGGCCGATCCGGTACCCGCCCGGCGTGGCCGTGCCCTCGGTGATGGAGTCCCCCAGCGGCATGACCCGCACTCCGCCGTTCGACTCCGCGCTGGCGGTGCCGATCGGCGTCGCCGCCAGGCCCACCGCCAAGAGTCCGAGCGCCACGATCCGGCCGAGCCACCTTGCCCTTGTTCGCATCTCTTGCTCCTCGAATTCGTAAGACCGTTTCCGTTCCAGCTGGTCGTGGGGACTCGACCGGCGGCGCGGTTATCGCTCACATACCGCACCTTTGGCCATGAAACATCTGATGATTTCTCCGGCTATCCAAACTATAGAGAGATATCTATGTGTAAGTCAACGGCTCGACCGGGGCTCGCTGGAGTTCGTCCCATCGAGACGACAGTGGGGGCCCTGCCGAATCGGCAGGGCCCCCATATGAGTCGCATCTCAGGCAGAGCGGAAGCTCCCCAGGGCTTCCAGAGCGGGGGCCCGGCGGCGAAGCAGGAGCGCCTGCGCGCTCAGGCCGAAGGCGATGTAGGCGTACAGCGACGCAGTACCCAGCAGGCCGGTCCCGTCGGCATGGTCGATCCACAGCCCGAACGCCCAGTGGACGCCGAACGAGAGCACCCAGCATCCCGTGGTGAATGCGGTCCCCTTGCGCAGCAGACGGCCCGAGCCATCCCGCCAGAGTCTCACCGTCCCCGCCCGCAGGGCCCCCAGCACTACTGCGGCCACGAAGCTCGCCGCCAAGAGCACGATCGACAGGACGGTGAGCGGATGGACCTTCACGACCGAGGCCACCCCGAACGCCAGGCCGGCGATCCCGAGAAGCCCGAACACCGCCGGTGTGATCAGTGCGGCGACAGGCCGGAAGGGGCGGGCGCGAAGCTGCCGGAACACCACGAACCCGACGACGAGGGCGGCAAAGGCAACGGCACTCATGCTCTCCACAGCGACCTCCGAAGTTACGGCTCGTGAGCGAAGCACCGGCGATCATAAGACACCTTCCGGCACCGCTCGCGCCCGTACGCACGACTGTGGCAAACCGCGTTCTGGCAGGTACCTCGAAACCGGCGCACTATTAGCTTCGGCACCGCCTCGTCGGCGGGGGATGCCGACGGGTGCGTGAACATGGCTGCGGGGACGCCGTCATGAGACGGCGTCCCCGCAGGTGAGTACATCGACATGCGATGAGTGGCGGAGGATATGGGATTTGAACCCATGATCGGGTATCACCCGAAACCCGCTTAGCAGGCGGGCGCACTAGGCCACTATGCGAATCCTCCAGGATTCGCATGAAGACGTACGAGCATCGAGCATACCGGTAGGGCGCAGGCGGGGCCAAGCGGGTTCGGGTCGGTCAGAGCCAGCTCACGTGGGGTGCGACCAGGAGGTATCCGACGAAGGCGGCGATGTCGAGGAGGGTGTGGGCGACGACGAGGGGGCCGGTGCGCTTCCACTTGAGGAAGCAGAGGGCGAAGGCCGCGCCCATGACGGCGTTGCCGATGAAGCCGCCGAAACCCTGGTAGAGGTGGTAGGTGCCGCGCAGCAGCGAATGCGCGGCGACGATCGCGACGGGGCGCCAGGCGAGCTGCTGGAGGCGGGTGACGAGGTAGCCGACGCCGACGACCTCCTCGACGATCGCGTTCTTGAAGGCGGCGAGGACGAGGACCGGGACGGCCCACCAGACGTCGTTGAGGTTCGCGGCCGCGATGGTCGCGTTCAGGCCGAGGGCGCGTGCGGTGAAGTAGAGGGCGAGGCCGGGGATGCCGATGCACGCCGCGAGGGCGGCGCCGCCGAGGAGGTCGAAGGCGGGGCGGCGGGCGTCGAAGCCGATGGCGCGGAACGGGTTCCCGCGGTCGAGGCTGAGGAAGTGGAGCGCCAGCGCGACCGGGGCCATCGCGAGGGCGAGGCTGACGAGCTGCTGGGCGAGGTCGTACCAGGGCCGCTCGGCCTCGGCGCGCGCCGAGTTCATGGACTGGACGGAGTCGGCGAGGCCGCCGGGCTCGGTGAGGGTGCCGACGATGGAGACGAGCGACCAGATCGCGGAGGCGCCCAGGGAGAGCAGGAGCACGATGACGACCTCGCGGCGGATCACGCGGGGGGCGAGGAGGGGCGCGGCCTCGGTGCGGTTCGACATGCGACCAGCGTGCCAGAGCCCCGAACGGGGACGCCGCGACGGGACCGGTCGCACCTCGTGTGCGACGCGTCGCCGCAAGTCAGGGGCATGATCGAAGGCGTTAGGCGAGGTGCTGTGAATCTCATCCCACTCGGCGACGCTCACCCTCACGGCACCTCGCCTGCCTACACCCCGTCGCCGCGCCGCCTCTGTCGGTTTATTGATACTCCGCCGTTCGCATCGGGTAAGGTTAGCCAGTCCTTACCTGAGAGGGGTATCCTGATGCGGCTCGCGACTGCGGAAGCCTTCACCGGCGCCCCCGTGCTCGCGGCGATGCCGCTCCCCCACCCGATGCACGCGCTTCGCGCCGTCGCAGCCCGGGTCGAGCACGAGGTCAGCCCCCATCCGATCGCCGGGATCAGGTCCTGGCTCTACGGGGACGAGGCCGCCGACGCGGTCGAGTTCCCCGCGATCGAGCTCGCTGCGGGCGAGCGCGTCGAGGAGCTCATGGCCGCGGCCGGGGACCTGTGGGGCGGCTCCGCCCACGCGAACGCGGCGCTGGCGTGGAAGACCTACTGCTACTGGACCCTCGCGCCCGCCGTCCTCGGCTACGTCGCGGCCCGCCGCGTCCCGGTCATGGACGCCGCGAACACCGTCTTCCGCGTGAGCGCCGACGCCCCGATGTTCTCGGTGCGCCAGGTCCGCCCGCGGTTCCTCGCGCTCCCGCACGACCCGTGCGCGGACCACCCGGACGTGGAGGTCGTCGCGAACGAGGAGGTCCTGCTCGACCGCTTGCGCGCCACGGCCTTCGACGGGCACCTCGGCCCGGTCCTCGACGCGTTCCTGGCCCGGGTGCGGGTCGGGCGCCGCACGCTCATGGGGTCGCTGGCCTCGGGCCTGTCGTACGCGGTGGCGTCGATGGCGGCGGTCGTGCCCGATGCCGACGAGGTGATCGCGAAGACCCTGCTCGACGCGTTCGACGTCGCACACCTGGTGGACGTCTCCACCGGCGAGGACGGCCGCCTGGCCTACCGGCGCCGCACCTGCTGCCTGGCGCTCACCATCGAGGGCGGGCGCACCTGCTCGACCTGCTGCGTCCAGACCGATCGGTGCTAGCGGCCGCGTTTGATAGATTGACGCGTGCCTTCACGGGCGCTGGAGAAGTCGCATAGTGGACTAGTGCACCGGTCTTGAAAACCGGCGTGGGTGTCACAGCCCACCGTGGGTTCGAATCCCACCTTCTCCGCCACACCCGCCGCCCCGGCGCTTCAGGGGCATGGCCGAGGGCATGAAAAAGGACTCAGCACCCCGGCACGGTGCTGAGTCCAGGAATAGAGTAACCCCATGGCGCAACATGCTTCACTTCCGGGTCGGGATATTCACAGAATCGTTACCATGGCGCGCCGCTGCGAGGAGGCCGACGGCATCGCCCCCTTCAACGAGCAGACCACCCTCGCCATGTCGATGAACCCCGACAAGCACCGCAGGCATTTCGTTGTGCCCCTGAATGATTCGGTGGTCGCGTACGCGGGCGCGCAGGTCGTCGGAGACGTCGCCGAAGCGGAGCTGGCGGTCGATCCGGCCCATCGGCGCAAGGGCGTCGGGGGCCGGCTGCTGGACTCGGTCCTGGACTGGATCGGCCCGTCGGCGACCGAGCTCCGCATCTGGGGCCACGGCGACCTGGCGTCCTCGCGGGGGTTCGCGGCGTCCCGGGGCTTCGACCGCTCGCGGGTGCTGTTCCAGTTCTCGCGGAGCCTCGAAGGGTTCCCGTGGCCCGCAGGCTGGCCCGCGGGCGCGGGGCGGAACTGGCCGGTCGGGGACGCCCCGGCGGCGTCGCTCGCGGAGGGCGTCCGCCTGCGGCCGTTCAGGACCGGGCGGGACGAGGCCGAGTGGCTGCGGGTGAACGCGGCCGCGTTCGCCGACCACCCCGAGCAGGGCCGCTGGACGGCGGCGGATCTGCGTGCGCGCGAGGAGGAGTCCTGGTTCGACCCGGACGGCCTGCTGGTCGCCGAGGACGACGAGGGGATGCTCGGGTTCCATTGGACCAAAGTGGAGGGCGGCGTCGGCGAGGTGTACGTGCTGGGCGTCGACCCGCGCGCTCAGGGGACGGGTCTGGGCCGGACGCTGACGCTCGCGGGGCTCGCCCATCTTGCGGCGCACGGCATCCGGCAGGTGGACCTGTACGCGGACGAGTCGAACACGCGGGCCGTGGGCCTCTACCGCAAGCAGGGCTTCGAGGTCGTGCGCACGGACGTGCAGTGGTCGAAGGCGCTCCGCTGACGCCTTAACGCGCGGGTGAGCGCCCCGGCGGGGTAGTCCTCTTCGCCGGGCAGGACCAGGCGGGCCTCGCCCTCCCGGAGGCTGACGCGCGGCAGGATCGGCGCCATCTCGCGCTGCTCGGCGGCGGCGAAGACCTCGCCGACGGTGGAGTAGCGGGAGAGCTCGGCGAGGACCGTCGCCTCGGGCATGGACATCTGGCCGCCGTACTGGCAGACGGCCTGCTCGGGGCCGATCCAGGTGGCGTACTCGGGTTCGCGCACGCGGATGCGCGGCTGGAAGCCCTCGGCGAGGGTCGCGACGTAGATCCACGTGTCGAAGCGGACCGGCTCGTACTCGGGGGTGACCCACCGGGCCCAGGCCCGCTGGAGGGCGACCATCGCGCCGGTCTCCTCCTCGACGGCCCGCACGCCGGTCATGGCGACGTCGGGGTCGTCGGGCTTGTGGCGCCCGCCGGGGAACCCGTACAGGGACCCGCGCGGGCCCGTGCCGGAGCGCTCGAAGGAGGCGTCCACGTCCAGGTGCGCCCAGCGCTCGCGGGCGGTGGCCCCGGGCAGGTCGGCGCGGCCGATCGCGGGGAGCCCGAACGGCTCCTTTGCGGCGTGCCGCAGCAGGAACACGCGCAGCGGGGCCTCGCGCAGGAGGACGACGACGGCGGCGCGCTCGGGTTCGGCGGGGGCGCCCTGCTCCTTGAGTCGGGCGAGCGCCCGGGCGGCCGACTCGGAGTCGACCGCCCTGAAGTCCCACTTCCCGAAGCGCTGTACGGACATGCACTTCACGCTAGTGCAATCGCGGGCGGCGCCGGTGCGCAACGGGGAAACGGACGCGGCCCGGTCCCTCGGACCGGGCCGCGTCGCGAGAGCGTTAGCCGAGGAACTGGATGGGCAGGTAGAAGAGCGCGCCCACCAGCGCGGCGATCGGGAACGTGATGATCCAGGCGATGACGATGGAGCGGGCTACGCCCCACCGGACCGCGCGCCTGCCGCCGGTCGAGCCGACGCCCATGATCGCGGAGGTGATCGTGTGGGTGGTGGAGATCGGGGCGCCGAGCAGCCACGTGTTCGCGTACAGGACCGCGGAGGCCACGGTCTCGGCCGCGAAGCCCTGGGGCGGGCCGAGGTCGATGATGCGGCGCCCGAGGGTCTTGATGATCCGCCAGCCGCCCGCGTAGGTGCCCGCGGCCATGACGGCGGCGGCGACCCAGTAGACCCACTGGGGGATGTGCTCGGCGTTGTCCTGCATGCCGCCGACGTAGAGGGCGAGGACGATGACGCCGATGATCTTCGCGGCGTCCTGCATGCCGTGGCCGAGGGCCATCGCGGCCGCGGAGACGGTCTGCGCGTGGCGGAAGCCGCGGTTGAGCTTGTCGGGGCGCCCGCGACGGAACAGCCAGTAGACGGCGATCATGACCAGGAAGCCGAGGACGAAGCCGACGACTGGCGAGATGATCGTGGGCAGCACGATCTTGTCGACGATGCCGTGCCACAGCACCCAGTCGTTCGCGTTGCCGGTGATGATGAGGCCGCCGGCCATGGTCGCGCCGACGATGCCGCCGAACAGCGAGTGCGACGAGGACGTCGGCAGCCCGAAGTACCAGGTGGTGAAGTTCCACGCGATGGCGCCGAGGAGGCCGGCCATCACGATGAGGAGCCCTTCGATGCCGGTGGGCAGGACCACGAGACCCTCGGCGACGGTCTTGGCGACCTTCGCGCCGAGGTGCGCGCCGATGAAGTTGCCGATCGCGGCCATGCCGAGTGCGACCCGGGGCCGCAGCGCCCGGGTCGAGATCGAGGTGGCGATTGCGTTCGCCGAGTCGTGGAAGCCGTTCGTGTAGCCGAAGAGGAGCGCCGCGGCGATGCAGAGGAATACCGCGATGGTCACTGTGTCCACGGTCAGGATTCCTTGACGTAGACGGACTCGACCACGTTGGAGACCGACTCGAACGAGTCGCACGCGGCTTCGAGCTCGTCGCCGACCTCTTTGAGCTTCATGACCGTCAGGGCCTCGTACTCGCCGGAGTAGAGGCGGACCAGGAGCATCCGGTAGGCGCGGTCGCCGTCGTTCTCCAGGCGGTTGCACTCGACCCAGAAGTCCTGCATGGAGGAGTTGAGGCCCTTGAGCTTCGGCATGTACTCCACGAGCAGGTCGGCCTGCTGGGCGAGGACGGTGATCTGCTCGATCATCTCGCGCGGCAGGGCGGGGAGGTCGGAGAGGCCGTACAGGTAGACCAGGTTCGCGGCGGCCTCGATGTGGTCGAGGATGTCGTCGAGCTTCCCGGCCAGGTGGTACATGTCGGTGCGGTCCATCGGGGTGACGAACGTGGAGTTCACCTTGTTGAACAGGCGGTGCGTCAGCTGGTCGTTGTCGTGCTCGACGTCGACGAGGCGCTCGGAGATCTTCTGGAAGTCGGGCGCGTCGTCGCCCAGCTCCGAAAGGATCCCCACGCCGCGGCGGATGTTGTCCGCGGCGTCGTTGAAGAAGGCGTAGAACGCGTCGTCCTGAGGCTTCAGCGAGAACCGCACCGGGCACCCCTGCTTTCGGTCGCTTTGACTGTCCTCACTGTACCGAGAAGGCAAGGGGACGGCTGGAAATCGTCACGCCGAAGTTAACATCCAGGTGAACGTGACACAAGCTTGCGAAGTTCCCTGTGTGAGACTCCACGAAACCGCTCCAAGCTGGGGTTATGCAAATGTTCGAGTGAAGTTCATGAATTGTTAACCTTCGGTCGCGGCGGCGTCCGCGAGGCGGCTCAGCGCCCCCGCCACCGAATCCGACTTCGTCGTGTACCAGAACGGCGGCAGCGAGTCCCGCATGAACTTCCCGTACGAGCGGTTCGTCTGGAGCCGCGAGTCGAGGATCGCCACCACCCCGCGGTCAGTGGTCCGCCGGATCAGCCGCCCGGCCCCCTGCGCGAGCCGGATCGCCGCCGCGGGCACCGACACCTCCGCGAAGCCCGAGCGGCCCGCCGCGTCCGCAGCCTCCGACCTCGCCGCCGTCAGCGGCTCCGTCGGCCGCGGGAACGGGATGCGGTCCACCACGACCAGGCGGCACGTCATGCCCGGCACGTCCACGCCCTGCCACAGCGACATGACCCCGAGCAGGCACGTCGAGTCCTCCTCCTTGAACCGCTTCACGAGCGACCCGAGGGTCTCCTCCCCCTGGAGCAGGATCGAGTAGTCGGTCTTGGCGCGCAGCAGCTCCGCCGCGGCCTCCGCGGCCCGCTTGGACGAGAACAGGCCCAGGGTCGCGCCGCGGCTGGCCTCCACCAGGCGCAGCAGCTCCTTGCCCGCGTCGTCCGACAGGCCCGACGCGGTCGGGCGCGGCAGCGCCGCCGCCACGTACAGGATGCCCTGCTTCGCATAGTCGAACGGCGAGCCGACGTCGAGCGAGGTCCAGCCGTGCCCGTCCGCGGGCAGGCCGATGTTCCGCGCGACCGTGTCGAACTTCCCGCCGAGCGTCAGCGTCGCCGACGCCGCGATCACCGTCCGGTCCTCGTACAGCATCGCCGAGAGCAGGCCCCCGACCGACAGCGGCGCCGCGACCAGCGTGGGGCCGTTCGGCTCCGCCCAGATCACGTCGTCCCCGGCCGGGCCGATGCACCGGCCCGCCGTCTCCACCGCCTCCACCAGGCCGGCCTTGAGCTGCTGCGCGCTCAGCTGCTTCTTCGTCTCCGCGTCCAGCGCGCCCAGATGGGTCGTGGCCTTGACGCAGGAGGCGTTGACGAGGTTGAGCGCCTCCGTCAGCGGCGCGGGCAGCTCCCCGGAGAACCGCTGCTCCCCCGCCATGTTCAGCGCGTTCTCCAGCGAGTCGGCGGCCTCCCGGATCTGGTCGGCCGCATCGGTGTCGATGAGGCGCCGGCCCCGCTGCGCGAGCCACCGCAGCCGCGCCGGGTGCAGCTCCGCGCGCGCCGCGTTCGTGACCCGGTCGACCAGCTCGTGCGCCTCGTCGATGATGAGCACCTGGTGCTCGGGCAGCACCGACCGCTCGTTCATCATGTCGATCGACAGCAGCGCGTGGTTCGTGACGACGATGTCCGCCTCGTGCGCGCGGGCGCGCGCGAGCTCCGCGAAGCAGTCGGGGCCCTGCGCGCAGTCCTTCGCGCCCGGGCACTCGCTCGACGTGGTCGACCCCTGCTTCCACGCCCGGTCGCTCACGCCCGGGTCGAGGTCGTCGCGGTCCCCGGTGTCGGTGTCGTTCGCCCAGTCGTACAGGCGCTGCACCTGCTTCGCGAACGACGCCTGCTGCCCGGCCCACTTGAGCTGCTCGGTCCCTTCGAGCATCCCCTCGTCCTCTTCCTCGTCGCCCGCGATCTTGCGCTTGCAGAGGTAGTTGTGGCGCCCCTTGAGGAGCGCGAACGAGGGCTTGCGGCCCAGGACCGGCGCCACGGCCTCCACCAGGCGCGGCAGGTCCACGGCCACCAGCTGGTGCTGGAGCGCGAGCGTCGCGGTCGACACGACCACGGTCTTGCCCGTGGCGAGCGCCGCGCACAGGTACGCGAGGGACTTCCCCGTCCCGGTGCCCGCCTGCACGAGCAGGTGCTTCCCGGAGTCGACCGCTGTGGCGACGGCCGCGCACATCTCGCGCTGGCCGTCGCGGGACGCGCCGCCGGGGGTGGCCGCGACGGCGGCGTCGAGGATCTTCAGGGCTTCGGCGTCGGCGCTCATCCTTCCCGGGCCGCCCGCTCGCCGGCGTCGATCGGGTCGCCGTCGGCATGGGCGGCCTCGACGGTCGCCTCGCCCTCGCCCAGGCCGCGGGCCTGGGCTTCGCGGCGCGCGTCGCGGAAGCGGTTGAGCGCCCGGACGGTGCCGTTGACGATCGCGAGGAGCGGCACGGCGACGAGCGCGCCCACGATGCCCCACACGAAGCCGCCCGCGGTGACCGCGAGGACGATCGCGAGCGGGTGGAGCTTCACGGCGCGGCTCATCAGGAACGGCTGGAGCAGGTTCGATTCGAGCTGCTGCACGGCCAGGACGATGCCGAGGACGATGAGCGCGTTGACGAGCCCGTTCTCGGTGCCCACGAGCGCGACGACGACGGCGACCGCGCCCGAGACGGTGGCGCCGATGATCGGGATGAACGCGCCGAGGAACACGAGCGTCGTCAGCGGCAGCCACAGCGGGATGTCGAGGAGCCGCAGGCCCAGGCCGATGAAGATCGCGTCGACCGCGGCGACGACCACGACGGTGCGCATGTACTGCACGAGCGTCGACCAGCCCGCGCCGCCCGCGTAGCGGAGCGACTCGGTGGCGGGGCGCGGGAGCCAGCCGGTGAGGAACGTCCAGATGCGGCGGCCGTCGCGGATGAAGAAGTAGGTGGTGAACAGGACCAGGAACAGGCCGGTGACGAAGTTCCCCAGGCCCGAGGCCGTCGAGCCCGCGACGTCGAGTCCGGTCTGGACGATCGTCTGCTGGTTCTCGCTGTACCAGTTGGTGATGTTGTCCTGGACGTCGGCGAGGACTTCGGCGACCTGCGCGCCGTCGAGGCCCCACGGGCCGGATTCGAGCCAGGCCTGGGCGTCGCGCAGGCCCTTGACGATCGAGTCGTAGAAGTCGGGGACGCCCGCGATGAACTGCTGGATCACGAACGTGATCACCGCGGAGACGACCGCGAGCCCGGCGACGAGCATGAGGATCGAGGCGAGGGACTTGTTCCAGCCGTGGCGGATCAGCCACGCCGCGGGCGGCTGGAGCATCGCGGCGAGCAGGAACGAGATGACGACGGGGATGACGACCGTGGTGACCTGGCTGAGCAGGTACAGGACCACGGCGAGCAGCGCCCCGATGACGAGCAGCCGCCACGACCACGCGGCGCCGACGACCAGTCCCGTGGGGACGTACCGGCGCTCCGGGTCGCCCCCGACCGCGGCCGCGGGCTCCTCGGGCGGCAGGTCCGCCCCGCCCCCGCCGACGTCCGGCTCCTCGTCGGCGCGCCCGGCGACGGCGCGCTCGGCGACCGGGTTGAGGCGCATGCCGATCCACAGCTGTCTGGCCCGGGCGGTCGTGCGGCGGAATCGGCTCACGGTGTCTCCAAGGACGGTTCCTCCGAAAGGAGGCGGGTGCAACGTCACCACGTACCGTACCGGTTCGGTGCGACCATCCCCATCCAGCCAGCACCACCGAGACCGGTCTTGCAGGCGCCACCACCCGGGGCCCGCGGTAGGCTCGGGCGCTGTGACCGAAACACCGTTGGACTCGACGACCGGCCTGCCCGTGCGGCTCCTCCACGACCGCCTGCTCGTACGCGAGGACGCCGATGCGGAGCGCCGCTCGGCCGCCGGGATCGTCATCCCCGCGACCGCCCAGATGGGCCGCCGCCTGCACTGGGCCGCGGCCGTCGGCGTCGGGCCGCTCGTGCGCTCCGTCGAGAACGGCGACCGCGTCCTGTTCGACCCCGAGGACAAGGCCGAGGTCGAGATCCAGGGCCGCACCTACATCCTCCTGCGCGAGCGCGACATCCACGCCGTCGCCGCCAAGCGCGTCGACAACGACGGCACCGGGCTCTACCTCTGATGCGCGTCGCGGTCACCGGCCTCGGCCTCATCGGCGGGTCGGCCGCCTTCGCGCTCGCCGACGCCGGGCACGAGGTCGTCGGCCACGACCCCGACCCCGCGGTCCGCGAAGCCGCCGCCGCGCACTTCCCCGTCACCGCCGACCCGGCCGGCCTCCTCGACGCCGACGTCGCGGTCGTCGCCGCCCCCGTCAAGCACCTCGCCGCCGTCGCCGCGACCCTCGCGGGCTTCCGCGGCCTGGTCACCGACACCGCCTCCGTCAAGGCCGACGCCGCCCGCGCCTTCGCCGCCCAGCCGCGCTTCGTCGGCGGACACCCCATGGCGGGCAAGGAGACCGCGGGCTTCGCCAGCGCCGAGCCGGGCCTGTTCCGCGGCCGCGTCTGGGTCCTGTGCCTCGAAGCCGACACGAACCTGGACGACTGGCTGCTGCTCGCGCGCCTGTGGACCTCGATCGGCGCCCGCGTCGTCCCGGCCCGCGCCGACGACCACGACGCCGCGGCCGCCCGCATCTCGCACCTGGAGCACCTCGTCGCGGCCGCGCTGGTCCTCGTCGCCGACGACCCGCTGTCGCGCACGCTCGCGGCCGGGTCGTTCCGCGACGGCACGCGCGTCGCGGCCAGCCCGACGGCGCTGTTCGCAGGGATGGTCGAGGGCAACCGCGGGATGCTGGAGCTCGCGCTCGACGACCTCGGCGAAGAGCTCGGGACCGCCCACCAGCACCTCGCCGAGTACCGGCAGGACCCCGAGCGGATCGCCGCGTGGTTCGACCGGGCGCGGGCGAAGCGCGCGGCGTGGCCGCCCGAGCCCGGGGACGCCGAGCGCGTGCCCCTGACGCGCGAGGCGCTGCTGGAGCTGGGGGCCGCCGGCGGCTGGGTCGAGGCCGTGGAAAGTGAGGTCGCGATCGGGCGGCGACCTCGCGTACAGTCCACTCCATGAGAAAAATCGATCAGATTGCCGATCAGTACGTCGAGGACGCCATCGCCCTCAGCCCGATGAACGCCACCGCGATGGGCGTCCCGGGCCACGATCACGAACTCGATGACCTCTCACCCGCCGGCCTGGCCGCCTTCGCCGACCTGGAGCGGCGCACGATCGCGGCGCTGGAGGCCGCGGAGCCGGTCGACGAGCGCGAGCGCGTCGCCAAGGACGCCATCCTGGAGCGGCTGCGGCTGAGCCTGGAGCGGTACGAGGCCGGGGACGCCTACCTGGAGCTGAACGTCCTGTCGTCGAGCGTCCACAACGTGCGCCAGATCTTCGACCTGATGCCGAAGGACGGGAAGGTCGCGGCCGAGAACATCGCGGCCCGCCTGGCCGCCGTCACCGAGGCGTTCAAGCAGTACACCGAGACGCTGCGCGCCGAGGCCGCCGCGGGCCGGGTCGCGGCCAAGCGGCAGGTCCTGGAGGTCGCCACCCACTGCGACAACTGGAACGGCGCCAAGGGGCCCGGCACCGACTTCTGGGCGAACCTGATCAGCTCGGTGACGATCGACGGCGAGCCGATCACCTCCGGTCCGCTGAAGATCGCCCTGGGCAACAGCGCGGCCTGGGCCCGCGCGGCGACCCACAACTTCGCGCGCTTCCTGCGCGAGGAGCTGGCCCCGCAGGCGCCGGAGAAGGACGCGGTCGGGCGCGACCGCTACTCGCGGGCGTCGCGCTACTTCATCGGCGCGGCGATCGACTTGGAGGAGACGTACGCGTGGGGCTGGCAGGAGCTGGCCCGCATCGAGGCGGACATGCGCGCGACGTGCGAGCGGATCAAGCCGGGCGCGTCGATCGAGGAGGTCGTGGCGTTCCTCGACCAGGACGCCGACGAGAACTTCACCGACAAGAACCTGTTCCGCGACTGGATGCAGGAGCTCGCCGACTCCACGATCGCCGACCTCGCCGACAAGCACTTCGACATCCCCGAGCAGATCCGCACGATCGACTGCAAGATCGCGCCGACCGAGGACGGGGCGATCTACTACACCGGCCCGAGCGAGGACTTCACGCGTCCGGGCGCGATGTGGTGGTCGGTGCCTGAGGGCCAGAAGCTGTTCGGCAAGTGGCGCGAGAAGTCCACGGTGTACCACGAGGGCGTCCCCGGCCACCACCTCCAGGTGGGGCAGACGATGGCCCGCACGGAGCTGCTCAACCGGTTCCAGCGCCAGATGATGTGGTGCTCGGGCCACGGCGAGGGCTGGGCCCTGTACTCCGAGCGGCTCATGGACGAGCTCGGGTACTACGACGACGACCCGGCCGGGCGCCTGGGCATGCTCGACGCGCAGTCGTTCCGCGCCGCCCGCGTCATCGTCGACATCGGCCTCCACTGCGAGTTCACCATCCCCGAGGACAACCCGTTCGGCTGGCGGCCGGGCGAGGAGTGGGACGGCGAGAAGATGTTCGAGTTCATGAAGGCGCACACCCGCACCATCGAGGACGACATGCTGTCCTTCGAGCGCAACCGCTACCTCGGCTGGGCCGGCCAGGCCCCGTCCTACAAGGTCGGCGAGCGCCTGTGGATGCAGGCGCGCGAGGACTACAAGGCCCGCAAGGGCGCCGACTTCTCGCTCAAGCAGTTCCACACCGACGCCCTCAACCTCGGCTCGATGGGCCTCACCCCGTTCGCCGAGGCGCTGGCGCGCCTCTAGGCACCCGTTCTCGGCCTCGACCGCTGCTCACGCGTGGTCGAGGCCGAGTTCCATCTCCGGGCTGCCGAACCAGGCGCGGAGCCGGTCGGCGCCGCGGCGCATCGCGGCGATCTCGGCGGCGGTGAAGCCGCGCACCCGCCATGTCTCGATGACCACGCGGTCCTTCTTCACTGCGGCCTTCCAGTTCCCGACCACCTGGCCGTCCAGGAGGATCGCCGAGGTGAACCGCGGCCGGTCGGGGAACAGCGCGCGCGGCACCGAGTGGTGCAGGACCAGGTCCTTGGAGTCGGTGTAGGAGCACAGCATCTCGTCGTAGCCCTGCACGAAGTCCACGACGGGCCCGCCGTCCTCCGGCTCGGGCCGCTCGCCCTCGTAGTAGAAGACGCGGTCGTCGTAGCGCAGCTCGCGCAGGCCCGACCCGCCGAGCAACAGCTCGTCGACGGCGGCTTTCGCATCGGCCACCTTCAGGGTCGCCCAGCGGGTGAAGTCCTTCACGGTGGCGGGTCCGCGGGAGGCGAAGAACCGGCGCGCGAGCTCCCGGATCGCCTCGTCCTTGCCGATCGCCCCAGTCGGGACGCGCTCGTCGAAGCTCGCGTACGTCTGCTTGCCGTCCTTCGGGTCCCCCGAGCAGATCACCGCCGACACCTCGGCGTGCATGAGCAGGTGCCCCAGCCGCTGCCCGGACGCTCCGGCGATCCCGGCCGCTTCGAGGGCCTCTCCGGCCTCCTCCCGCGTCAGGTGCCTCCCGCCCGCGGTCGCGGCCGCGAGCGCCTCGGTGGCGCGCTCGTGCGTGCGCAGGTCGATGCCGATCCCGCGGCTGCCGTTCACGATGACCTGCATGACCCGGTCGCCGCTGGCGGCGATGAGCATCCGCAGGTCCGCCGCGGGGACGGTGTGCCAGGTGGTCCGCAGGACGTGCGTGCGCAGGACGCGGCCCTGCTCGATGAGCGCGTCGACGCCGCCGGCGCCCGCGTACGCGAGGCCGTCCCCGTCCGGTTTCGCGCGCATCGCGGGCGTGAGCTTCGAGGGCTGGTACTCCTGCGACTGGACGGCGGCGAGGTGCTCGAACGCGTCCCACGGCGTCGCGAGGCGCTCGCCCCACAGCCGCTGCGAACGGGCGCGCCAAGCGGCGACGGCCGCCGGGGTGAGGTCTCGGGTGGGTGTCGGCATTCGCTCATGCTAGCGGGAGAAGGCGACATGAGCCCTCCGCCGAACCACCCGCCCCAGGGGCTCCGATGGCCGGAATCACGGGTGGTTCCTCTGCTCAGACGGGTGGACGCGGTTGCGAGGAGCAAGCACAATTGCGGCATGTCCCTTCCGAACGCGGTCCTCAGGCTCTCCACCGACGTCCTCGCCGACCTCAACGACGACGAACGCCTCGCCTTCGCGTACGCGCACGGCCCGGCCCTGTCCGGCTTCGGTGAAGACGCCGAGCTGGTGTGCGTGTGGGAGACCGCCGAGGTCCCGGAGGACGCGACCGGCGAAGCGGCGCACCTCACGGTCGCCCGCTTCCAGGAGCTCCTCGACGCGCTCGGCCGCGGCGAGGGCTGGGAGCGCCCCTCCTCCGAAGCCCTCAAGGTCATCGGCGCGTTCGCGGAGGGCACCCTCCTCGCCGACGACTCCGAACTCGGCTCCAAGGCCCGCGCCGAGGTAACCGAGTTCCCGCAGGCCCTCGCCGACGCGTCCCGCGAGACCGTCGCCGCCGAGGCCGAGACCCTCGCCACCCGCCTCGCCGAATCCACCGACCCCTGGGCCACCGCCGAGACGCTCACCTCCGGCCTCCACCGCGCCTACGTCGCCCTCTTCGCCGCAGCCGGCTACTTCTTCCCCGGCCACCCCAACCGCGCCGACTTCGTGGCCCGCTACCTCCTCGGAGACGAGGTCCCCGAAGCCGAAACCGCAGTCTGGGCGGCCGTCGGCACCGACACCCTCCCCGAAGCCTGGCGCACCTTCGCGAAGACGGTCCTGGACAACTGCTGACCCGGACGAATGACCCACAGCACACCACCGAACCCGGTTGCAGGCGCGATCCCGGGCCAGGTAAGGTTATGCCCGGCCTGCTCAACCGGGCCAGGCGCCGCTAGCTCAACGGATAGAGCATCTGACTACGGATCAGAAGGTTGGGGGTTCGAATCCCTCGCGGCGCACCACCACAGAAAAAGCCGGGTCATCGACCCGGCTTTCCTGCTGTCCGGGGTCAGGCAAGAGCCGACCCCGCGCGGCTAGCTGAAGGCGGTGGGAAGGCGCGGCGTGTACGGCTCCTCCAGGGCCGCGACCTCGTCGTCGGTGAGTTCGAGGTCGACGGCCGCCGCCGCATCGGCGAGGTGGTGGAGCTTCGTGGGGCCCACGATCGGAGCGGTCACCGGGGACTTCCCGAGCACCCAGGAGAGGGCGATCTGCGCCATGGGCACGCCGCGCTCTTCCGCGATCCGGGCCACGGCCTCCACGATCGGACGGTCGCGCTCGCCGTCATAGCGGGCGGCCGCCGGGTCGCGCTCGGACCGGGCCGTTCGCTCGCCCCAAGGGCGGGCCAAGCGGCCCTTGGCGAGCGGGCTCCACGGGAGGCTGCCGACCCCCTGATCGGCGAGCAGGCCGAACATCTCGCGCTCCTCCTCGCGCTGCATCAGGTTGTACTGGTCCTGCATGGAGATGAACCGGGTCCAGCCGTTCACCTCGGCCACGTGCTGCATCTTCGCGAACTGCCAGGCCCACATCGAGGACGCGCCGATGTAGCGGACCTTCCCCGCTCGCACCACGTCGTGCAGTGCCTCCATGGTCTCTTCGACCGGCGTCTCGGGGTCGAAGCGGTGGATCTGGTACAGGTCGACGTAGTCGGTTCCCAACCGCCCCAAGGAGGCGTCGATCTGTTCGAGGATCGCCCTGCGCGACAGACCCGAGCCGCCTGGACCGTCGTGCATCTTGAAGAACACCTTCGTGGCGAGGACCACGTCCTCGCGGCGGGTGTACTCCTTGATCGCTTTGCCGACCAGCTCCTCCGAGCTGCCGGCCCAGTACATGTTCGCGGTGTCCCAGAAGGTGATCCCCAGTTCGACCGCCTGGCGGAACAGCGGCGCCGACTCCTCGGGGCCGAGCGCCCATGCGTCCGAGTCCCCGGGCATCTGCCCGAAGCTCATGCACCCCAACGCGATCCGGCTGACCTTGAGGCCCGACCCTCCCACACGCGTGTACTCCATGAACCGTCCCCTCTCCCGGGCCGCACCGACCCGATCGGGCCGCACCAGCACGATACCGACCCGCGCCTCGACGTACTGGGGGTGGCCGTCGGCGGGCGGCGAGTCGCTGGTTCGTGCCATGCCTCCACTCGGGACCCCATGATCGCGCTCCGAATCGGTAGTGTCACTTGGAGTCCAGGGCGGTGAACCTGGGCCACCCCCGCCCGGCACTGACCAGATCGGACACCCCCATGAACAAGCCCTTCGCGGCGCGCCTCGTCGCCGCGCTCGCGATCCCCTCGCTGCTGCTCGCACCGCCCGCCGCCTTCGCCCAGGACGATGCCGATCCCGGCTACCAGACCGCTGAGGAGAGCCTGCGCGAAGACCTCGCGCTCACCGCCGAAGCCCTCGGGTGGACGTTCGAGGAGGCGGAGGCCCAGCACCGGGTCGCCCAGGCACTCGACGGCATCACTTCGGCCATCGCCGCCGAACGCCTCGATGCGCTCGTGGGCACGGCCTTGTCGGAGCGTCCCGGCGGCATCCCGACGCTGTACATCAAGGGCGAGGCCGACGAGGTCGTCCTGGAGGCCGTCCGCGCCAGCGGGCAGGAGGTCGTCATCGCCGACGGTCAGCGGTTCTCGTTCCTCGAACTGAGGG
This sequence comes from Glycomyces artemisiae, assembly GCF_003002955.1. Lineage (GTDB taxonomy): Bacteria > Actinomycetota > Actinomycetes > Mycobacteriales > Micromonosporaceae > Glycomyces > Glycomyces artemisiae. Next base: position 528,102 of record NZ_PVTJ01000002.1, on the reverse strand, counting down.
AGCGCAACCGGCAGTTGAACCGCGAGCTGGTCGCGCTCGGATACGCGGACCTGTCCAGCGGCGTCGACATCACCACCGGCACGATCAGCGCCGAGGTCGCCGCCCAACCGGGCCTGCCGACCGATCCGGAGGCGATCGTCCGCGAGCTCTCCGGCGGACTCCAGGACGGCGTCGCACTCGACGTCGTCGGCGACCTCGGCAACACCGTGCAGTACACGTACGGCGGCCTGCCCGCGTACGCCGGCGTCAACTTCACCTGCACCACCGGGTGGAGCGTGGTCGACGAGAACGGCGTCGGCGGCACGACCTCGGCCGGGCACTGCCAGGGGCTCACCGGGACCTGGACGTCCGAGACCGGCACCGTCAGCCTCGACTTCCAGGCCCAGCACCGCGGCACCTGGGGCGACGTGGAGTGGCACACCACGACCGCCCAGATCGACCGGCCGGAGTTCTACTCCTCCGCGAACAAGCGCCGCGACACGCTCTCCATCGAACGGTGGTGGGAGGTCTCGGTCGGCGAGTCCATCTGCGTCTTCGGACGCAAGACCGACGTCCGGCGCTGCTCGATCGGCGTCCAGAACGTCTTCTACTCGTGCACCTTGGAGGGCTACCTCACCGAGAGCATGATCCGCATGAAGGACGCCTACACCGTGAAGGGCGACTCGGGCGGCGGCTGGTCCTACCAGAACCGCGCCTTCGGGTCCCACGTCGGCCTCTGCGGCGGCAAGAGCGTCTTCACCCTGGCGGACGACCTCGACCACGCGCTCGGCGTGACGGTGCTGCTCAAGGAATAGGCGGCAGCGAGGCCGGCCGCGGGCCCGATGCCCGCGGCCGGTTGTTCTCAGGCTGTGCAGGTGAGTTGCGGGGTTCCAGCCGTTCCCGTGTAGGTGCCTTGGAGGCCGAAGGTTGTCTGCTGGCCTGCCGCGAGGGTGGCGTTCGAGGCGGGGGCCTTGGCGGTGACGGTCTTGCCTGATTGGGTGAGTTGGGTGCTCCAGGAGTTGTAGATCGTCTCGTCGCCTGCGTAGGTCCACTTGACGGTCCAGCCGTTCAACGAGGTCGAGCCGGTGTTCTTGACGGTGACGTTCGCCTGGAAGTTGCCGGGCCAGCCGCCGGTGATCGCGTAGGCGGCGGTGCAGGCGCCGGTGGGCTGGGTGGGCGGGGAGGTGGTTTCGCCGGAGCCGTTGCCGTCGGGGACGGGCGGGTTGAGGTGGGGTTCGAGGATGTTGTACTTGGTCTGGTTGACGGTCCACCAGTCGTTGTCGACGAGGCCGCCGGTGTCGCCGGAGTTGGGGTTCCAGGCCCAGAAGGTGAAGGACATGCCGTTGTCGGTCATGTAGTCCATGAGCGCGTTGAGCCACTGCGTGTCGAGCGGGTTCGCGAGGGTGCTGCCGAACTCGCCCACCAGGACCGGCGCGACGTCCTGCTTGTGGAGGTCGCCCCAGAAGTGGTCCCAGACCTCGGGGAGGTTGTTCGGGAAGTCGGGGTCCTCGAACCAGGGCTGGCGGTCGTAGACCGAGATCGCGTAGTCGTGGGCGGAGTAGACGAGCTTGTGGGGGACGTCGAGGCGGACCGGGTTCGCGAAGGCGGCGCTGAGATTGCCGCCCCACCAGGTGCTCTCGTCGTCGGTGGCGGGGTCGTTGTCCCACTGGTTCGTGAGGCCGCCGGAGACGGTGCTGACGCCTTCGACGAGGATCAGCCAGTCGGGGTTGACGTCGAGGATGGCGTTGCCGATGCGCTCGGCCGCCAGGCGCCAGTCGCGCGACTGGACGCCGCAGCCCCAGCAGGAGCCGGTCGCGTTCGGAAGGGTCCCTTCGGCGTGCGGCTCGTTGAACAGGTCCGCGCCGATCACGGTGGGATTGCCCGCGTAGCGCTCGGCGAGCATCGTCCAGTCGTCGATGATGCTCTGCTCGGAGACCTGCGGGGTGTACCAGAGGGCGGTCTGCCCGGCGGCGCTGGGACGGTGGCGGTCGAGGATGACGCGCATGCCGAGGTCTCCGGCGTGGTCGATGACCTTGTCGAGGATCTCCAAGGGGTGCAGGCCGACCAGGTCCGGATTGGTGTAGTCGTTGACGCTCGTGGCCTCGGCGTCAGGGCGCAGCGAGTCGCCGGTGTAGGGGATGCGCAGGGTGTTGAAGCCGAGCTCGGCCATGCGGTCGAGCTGGCCGCTCCAGGTCGCGGGGGCGTTGGCCCACAGGCCGTGGAACGTGTGGTTGTCGGTCTCCATGCCGAACCAGTTGATCCCGGTGAGCCGCACCTCGGCGCCGGTCTCGTCGACGATGCGGCTGCCGTCGGTGCTGAGGAAGCCGGTGCCGGTGCCCTGCGTCTGGGCGCTGGCGGGCGCGGAGGGGAGCCCCAGTACGAAGAGGCCGGCCGCGACGAACACGGCGAGTGCCCTGAGCACCGCTGCTGTTGCGGCTCTGTGGAACTGGCGAATACTTCGCGCGGGTGCCATGCCGGGGCTCCTGACGTGAGACTGGACTGGGAGCGATCCCAAGGGTATCGTCCCTACATATTGATGTATCTGGATACATCTGTCAAGGAGGAGGACGGGCCATGGAAGTCCAAGGAGCGCGGCGGCGCAGGCGGCGGCTCAGTGCCGTCGCCGTCGCGGCAGGAGCGCTGATCGCCGCGACGGCGGCGATCGTGGCGGCGAACCCGGCACACGCCGCCGCGTGCGAATCCGTGCAGTACAACGTGGTCAGCAGCTGGAGCGGCGGCCACCAGGCGAACGTCTCGCTCACCGCGGGCTCGGAGCGCGTCGACGGCTGGAGGATCGGGTTCGACCTGTCCGGCACGGTCCAGAGTGCCTGGAACGTCGACTGGACCCAGTCCGGCGCGAGGTTCACCGGTTCGGACGCCGGATGGAACGCGACCATCTCGGCGGGGCAGACGCGGGAGCTGTTCGGGCTCATCGTGAGCGGGCCCGCCGCTGTGCCGACTTCCTTCACGGTCAACGGCGTCGCCTGCGGCGGCGTCCAGGAGACCGACTCCCCCACCGGCTCGACCACGCCGCCGGAGGAGACCACGCCTCCCGAGGAGACCACGCCGCCGCCGAGCGGCGAAGGCGACACCGGCAACGCGACCCACTTCAGCGGCCTCGGATCACCCTACGGCGGTTGCGGACTGCCGCAGTCCGAACTGGAGACGCAGGACTTCGTGGCGCTCAACGTCTACGACACCCCGGGCGACTACGCGTTCTACCCGCGGCCGATCCCGCCCGACATGGCCGACAAGATCGGGCTGTGGGACAACGGCGCCAACTGCGGCCGGTGGGTGCGCGTCGACATCGGCGACTACTGCACCGGCGTCAACGACGGCGCGCAGAGCCAGCCGTTCTGCCGCAACGGCTCCTGGACCGCCGACGAGTACAACGGCGCCACCCTCGACCTGATCGTCGCCGACAGCTGCGGCGACGCCAACGCCTGGTGCCGCGACGACCCGTTCCACCTCGACCTGGTCACGTCCTCGATCAACCGGTTCGAGCAGGACGGCGCACCGGTCGGCGACCTCCTCGACCACTGGAACAACCGCCAGGTGTCCTGGTCGTTCATCCCCGCGCCGGACTACAGCGGCGACATCAAGATCGGCTTCCTCCAAGGCGCCCAGAAGTACTGGGGCGCGATCGCGGTCTCGCAGCTCGCGAACGGCATCCACGGCGTGGAGTACTTCGCCGACGGCGCATGGCATGACGCCGAGATGAACGGCGACATGGGACAGTCCTACATCCTCGAACCGACCGCCGAGGCCGGCACGGACTTCCAGATCCGCGTCACCGACGTGAACGACCAGCTCATCAACGACGGCCGGGTCTACGCGTTCTCCCTGCCCTCGACCTGCAACCCGCAGTGCAGCACGGCCTACACGGAGGTCGCCTACACGGCCTCGAACGGGTAAGGGCGCTCCGCGGGGAGCAGGTCGCGGGCGCGGTCCTGCTCCCCGGCGCCGAGGTGCGCGGCGATGCGCCGCGCCAGCGGCGTGACGTCCTCGATCGCCGTGATCCACTCCCCCACATAGCGATCGACGGCCTCCGGGCCGAGACCGATCTGGATCGAGCGGTGGTCGAGGCGGCCCAGGCGGAGGTCCCTCTCGGGGTCCCACTGGACGCGCACCGGGGAGGCCTTCAGGCGGCGCTTCCAGTCGTCGTGCGTCTCGCCGGGGGCCGGGGTGCTGCCGCACGAGTTGGCGAGGGCCCAGGCGAAGCCGCCGCGGGTGATCGAGACGGCGAGGACGCGGGCCTGGCCGGGCTTGGTCGCCCAGCCGCAGCGGTACATCATCCACAGGAACGAGGGCTTGATCCACGTCATGCGCTCGCGCTTGAACGGCGGGACGAACGTCTGCGCGGCGAGCGCCGGGTCGGCGATGTGCGGGTCGTACGCCTGGTAGACGGTGATCGTGTCGGCGTCGTAGACCGCGCGGATCTGGCGGTCGGGGGTTCGGGGTGTTTCCATACGCTGCATGGTCGCCGCCGCGGGGGCGGCGGCGCAACCGCAATAACCCGGGTCAGCCGAGGCCGAGCCTGGCGCGCTCGGCGGTGATGATGCGCTGCTCCAACGGGATCGAGTCGTCTTCGAGGGTGGCGACGGCGGTCGCGGTCGCCATCGGGCCGGTGCCCTTGGCGTCGCTGTGCCGGGCGTAGTGCTCGAACAGGAGCTCCTTGTGCTCCTGCACTTCCCGGATGCGGTCGTCGACGCCGTCCTTGGCGAGCAGGCGGTGCACCTGGACGCGGCGGGTCTGGCCCATGCGGTGCGCCCGCGCGACGGCCTGCTGCTCGATGCTCGGCTTCCATTGCGGCTCAGCGAGGACCACCACCGACGCCGACTGGATGTTCAGGCCGACGCCGCCCGCCTCGATCTGCGCGAGGATCACCGCGGGGCCTTCGCGGCGCGTGAACGCGTCGACCATCGCCTGGCGCTTCGGGGCGGCGGCCTTCCCGGTGATCGGCCCGATCGCGCGGTCCCCCAACCGCTCTCCCACGGCCTTGAGCACGTCGAGGAAGTACGAGAACACGATGACCTTCTGGCCCTCGTCCCCGGCGTCGTCGACGAGTTCGGCGAGGCGCTCCAGCTTCGCGGAGCCCGGCATCGCGGAGGAGGCGCGGCGCATGCCCATGAGGTTGCGGCGGCGCACCTGCTCGCGGTACTCGTCCTCGTCCTGCGCGCTGAACCGGACCCACTCCTCGACCTCGATCTTCTCGGGGAGCTCGGTGAGCACGTCCTCCTGGTTGCGCCGCAGGTAGACCGGGGCGACGACCTGCCGGAACTCGGTCGCGCCGACCACGTCGTCGCCCTCGCCGACGCGGTCGGCGATGTCGGGCCGCAGGTGCCCGACGAGGGCCTTGAACTCCTGGACGCGGTTCTCCATGGGCGTGCCGGACAGGAGGACGGCCCGCTTCGAGCGCCTGATGACGTCGCCGACGGCCTTGCTGCGCTTCGCGTCCGGGTTCTTGATGTAGTGGGCCTCGTCGACGATGACGAGGGCGAACCTCGACCGCTGCGGGAGCACGTCGAGCCGGTCGATCGTGTTGAAGGTGGTGACCGCGACGCCGCCGCGGCGCAGCCACCTGCGGGCCTCGTCCTCCCGGTCGGGGCCGTGGAGGCTGAACGCGTCGAGGCGCGTGTGCTTGCGGATCTCGTTGAGCCAGTTGGGGACGACGCTGGCGGGGCAGACGACGAGGGTGCGTCGCTGGCCGTTCGCGGCCAGGTGCGCCGCGACGGCGAGGGCCTGGATGGTCTTGCCGAGGCCCATCTCGTCGCCGATGATCGCCTTGCGCTGGTGGGCCGCGTACTTCGCGCCGAACAGCTGGTAGTAGCGGAGGTCGGTGCGCAGGAGCGACCGGTCGAACGGGAGGGTCTCGATCTCGTGCCGCAGGTCGGCGCCGACGAAGTCCTCGGCGCGCCCGGCGTCCTCGACGTCGCTGCCGGTGAGCTTGGCGAGCTGGGTGTTGACGCTGGCGGCGCGGCGCTCGTAGTCGCGCCACAGCTCGTCGGAGGTCCAGCGCTCGGGGCGGGCGCGGTCGAGGGCGGCGGCGAGGTCGCGTTCCAGTGCAAGGGTTTCGGGGGCGGCGTTGACCGCTTCGAGGACTTCGAGGCGGGCGAGCGTCTCGGCCTTGCGCTTGCGACTTGAGAAGAGCATCGCGAGCCGGCTGCCGGCGCGGTCGGCCGCGGCGAAGTACGGCATGGCGCGCTCGCGGAAGCGGTGGACGGTCTCGCGCAGGTCGCCGACGGCCGCGGAGGCGGTCTGCTCGGCCCGCAGGTGCGCGAGGATGCGGGTGTGGCGGGGATCGCGGCGCTGCGGGTCGAAGCGGGGCCTGGTGTCGGCGCGGGAGCGCTCGGCGAAGTGCTCGGCGGCGGCCTTGACCTCGTCGACGGTCTGCGCGCCGACGCCCGGGATCGCGAGGAGCTGCTCGCGGGAGTTCGCGAGGACGTCGGCGACCGTGGTGATCCCCGCCGCTTCGAGCTTCGCCAGGCGCAGGCCCTTGGCGACCTGCTTCAGCTCGGTGACCCGCATCGTCACGAGCCGCCCGGCGACCTCCTCGTGCGCGATGGCCGCGACATGGCCGCGCAGGGACTTCCGCAGCTGCGCGGGCGCGGAGGCGAGGACCTCCCACTGCCGCAACGTCTCTCGGGCGCGCGAGACCTGCGAGCGCGCATGCTCGCGGAGCTTCCGCTTGTCGAGCGGGGTGCCGGCCATGGGGACTCCTGGGGTGGGGAGGGGGTCAATTGTAAGGGCCCGGGCGGGCCGCGGCACTGCCGAGCGGTTGCATCGACCTGCCAGAATCGCCGCATGGACCCCTACCACTTCGACCCCGTGCCCGACCCCTCCGCGAACCCCGGCCCGAACGGTTCGCCCTCGAATCCCGGCCCGGGGTACACGCCCGGCTCCGCGCCCGGTCCCGGCTACATGCCGGGCCCGGAGACGAGCCGCAACATCGGGTATCCGCCGCCGGGCGCCCAGGTCCCGCCCGCGCAAGGGCCCTACCCGCCCGGGCCGGGGGCCTATCCGCCCGGGCCGAGCCCGTACCCGGCCGGTGATCCGTACCAGGGCGGCTATGCCGGGATGCCGCCGCAGTACGCGCCGGTGCCGCCGCCGAGTTCCGGGATGCCGGTCGCGGGGTGGATCGGCATCGCGCTCGGCGTGGTGCTGCTGCTCGGCTTGGGCATCACCGGGATCGTGCTCACCTCCGACGATGATGACGATCCCGGGACCACGACTGCGGACCCCGGCGGCGATGGGGGCGGCGGCGGCTCGGACGCCACCTCGAACGCCGATCCGACCGAGGACGTGGTGGCGGATCCGGTGGCGGAGGCGGTGATCGGCGACTGCTTCTACAACTACGGCGACGAGACCACCCCGGAGCTGGAGACGGCCGTGTGCGGGGCCGGGGCCTTCGAGGCGGTCGACATCATCGAGGGCACCAGCGACCTGACGTCGTGCGACAGCAACCCGGTCGTCAACCTCTCGGTCACCTCCACCGGGACCGACCGGGTGCTGTGCTTGAGCTACACCGTGATCGACGGCGACGACGCGTACCACGCGCAGGTCGGCGAGTGCGTCTACGGCACTTCCACGGCGGGCAGCGCGTGGTACGTCCTCGACTGCCAGGACGGGGCGTTCAAGGTCATCGAGCGGATCGACGGCGAGTCGAGCACGAGCTCGTGCACCGACTCGACGTACTACATCTACGGCGTGGGCTACTCCACCGGCGAGACCTATCTGGACACCACGCTGTGCCTGCAAATGCTGTACGCCAGCGGGGACACCGGGTACGCCGAGGTCGACGACTGCCTGTCGATGAACTCCGACTACACGTACGCCGAGTTCGTGTCCGATTGCGACGACGGCAACGCCTACGTCACGGGGCGCACCAACGAGATCGTCGACGGCGAGAGCTGGTGCAACGGCTGGGGCTGGGCGTACGAGGAGGTCCCGGACTTCCCCGAGCTCTCCTTCACGGTCTGCTGGGGGTGGCTGTAGGACGGCTTGCGGGCGACCGTCAGCCGAGGGTCGCCGCCACGGTCGCGTCGTCGCCGTCGAGTGCCGTCAACTGCACCACGATGCCTCCGGCGTCGGGCGCGGCGGGCTCCTCGTCGCAGGCGAGGCCGCCGCTGCCGTCGGCGCGGAACGTCAGCGCGCACGACGGGTGGTCGAGGAAGCCGCCGCCTCCGCCGAGGCCGCTCGGCTTGGTCAGGCTCACTTGGACGCCGCCGTCCTCGACGACCGCGTCCACCGTCCACTGGCCGTCGCCTCCGGTGAGCGGGAACTGGACCGAGCCCGAGAAGGGCACTTCGCACGCGCCGTCGCCGCAGTCCTCGTAGCCCGCATCGTCCGCGGCCGCCTCGTCCGCTTCCGCTGCAAGCTCGCTGGACTCGGCCTCTGACGGCGAGGCGGACGGCCGCCCGGAGGGGTCGGCGATCCCGGAAGTCGCCTCGGCGGCAGCGGCACCCGACTCGGAGACGTCCGCCCCCGGCTCCCCTCCGCCGCCGCAACCGGCGGCAGCCAGCGTCGCGAGCACCACACCTGTTGCCGCGCAACGTTTCAGGAAAGTTTGCGAAGAGATCATCAGCCGATTCTATGGCCCCCGACTGGAATCGCTCCCAGCCGGTCGGACCGCCTCGGACCAGTGAGCATGCACCTGAGGAGACGTGTCCGAAGTGTAGTGAATCCGTGCCGGTGAGTCGGGAGGCTTTGGGGGCTTTCGCGGCTGGTTGGCATGGGGCACACTGGGGGCGGTTCGCGGCCCGGATCGGGTCGGGGCCCTCTCCCTACCCCCTAGAGGAGTTCTTCGTGAAGAGACGCAACTTGCTGCGGGCGCTCGCGATCGGTGCGCCGCTGGCGACGGCCGGGGCCGTCGGCGCCGGGATCGCGGCGGCGGACACGGCCAACTTCAAGATCATGGTGACCGAGCAGGTCCAGAACAAGGTCATGGTGTTCGACAAGAACGCCGCGTTCAGCGATGCCAACCGGTACAAGTCGTGGAGCCCGGGCACGGGCGGATGGTCGAACCTCTCCGACTGCCGCATCCGCGACACAGCGCAGTTCGGCGCCATCGGGCTCGCGGCCGCCTCGGGCGGCAAGGTCGGGATCTGGAACATCACCGACGAGAAGGACCAGGAGCTGAACGACGTCCTCTGGAGCGCCACGCCGGGCGGTAATCCCCATGCGCTGGAGCGGATTCCCAACATCGGGGCGTTCGTCTCCGCCTCGTCCGACGGGTTCCTCACGGTGTACGGGCCCACCAAGATCTCGGACCCCTCGACGCTCGCCAAGGTCCAGACCGTGTCCCTGGCAGGCGCGCACGGCGTCATCTGGGACCCCAACAACAGCCTGCTCTGGGCCGCGGGCGACAAGATCGTCCAGGCGTACACCGTCTCCGGGACGTACCGGAACGTGCGGCTCGCCAAGTCCAGCAAGAAGGTCGCCCTCTCCGGGCTCGGGCACGACCTCCAGGCGGACTTCTCCAACTCGTCCCTGCTTCAGGTCTCGGACTCGTACGGCGTCTACTCGATCAACAAGTCGACCCTCGCCAAGACCACCCTGCACACCACGACGCGCATCAAGGCGTACGTGAAGATGAAGACCGGCGAGTACTTCTACATGCGCGCCGACAACACCGGCTCCCGCACCTGGGGCAGCCCCACCATCGTCTTCTCGCAGTCCGCCGACCGGACGCGCTCCGGCGCCGAGTTCTACAAGGCCCGGTACTACACGACCGCCTACAACTAGCGGACCCGGCGGCCGGTCCGCTCGCGGTCCGGCCGCGCCTCCATCCGGGCGGCCATGCCGGCGACCAGCATCTCCAGGGCCGACCGCAAGGGCGCGAACGGATCGGCGTCCGGACCGAACCGGGGCAGGACCGCCCGCAGGTGCGGCAGGGCCGACTCGGGGAGGACCGCGAGGTACTCGCCGATCCGCGCGGACTGCACCCGGAGCCGCTCCGACTCCGCCCCGGGCGGGCCGGTCGGGCTCAGCTCGTAGGCGGCCGCGGTCACTTGCAGGGCGTAGACGTCGGCCCATGCCACGGCGAGGTCGGGCGGCACCTCGCCTGCGGCGAGCACCGCGAACACCCGGTCGATGATCTGGAGCGCGCGGGGGGTGGCCGGGATCGGCGTGTCGAGGGCGACGCGGGCGGTCCCCGGACGGGCCGCCATCGCCCTGGCCATGTCGACGCCCAGATCCACCAGCTGCTGCCGCCAGCGCCGGGGGTCCGGCTCGGGCAGCGGGACCGCTTCGAGCGCCCGGTCGTAGAGCAGCTGGTCGAGGTCGGCCTTGCTGTCGACGTGCGCGTAGAGCGAGGCCGGGCCGGTGCCGATCTCCTGAGCGATGCGCCGCATCGTCACCGAGTCCCAGCCCTCGCGCTCGCTGAGCCGTTCGGCGGCTTCGAGGATGAGCTCCAGGCTGAGCTGGCGGCGCGGGGCGCGTCCCGCGTTCTTGATCCACGGAGGGTTCGGCATCCGAGTGCTCTCGTCCATGGGAACAGTGTACTTGACACGAACAGCGTTCGTTGATAGAACTGGACTCATAGAACGAACAGTGTTCGCTTCCGCGGATCCGCTGTCGGTTCACCTCTCCCGCAACGAAAGGAACGCCTCGATGTCCACCCCCGCATCGCCCGCCCGCACCGCACGTACCGGACTGCTCGCACTCGGCGCGGTCGCCGCGCCCGTCCTGTTCACCCTCGCCTGGGTCATCCTGAGCCTGGTCAGCGACGGCTACACGATCGGCGGCGACCGCATCTCCCCGTACTCGAACCTCACGCAGCCGATCAGCGGCCTCGGGCTGGGAACGACCGCGCCCTACATGAACACCGCGTTCGTCCTCAGCGGAGTCCTGCTCGCGGCCGGCCTGGTCGGATTCTTCCGCATCGTCCGGGGCGGCCGCGCCGTGTGGCGCAGGATCTCCCTGGTCGGGCTCGGCCTCGCCCCGGTCGGTCTCGTCCTCATCGGCCTGTTCGACCTGGAGTCCCCCGGTCTGCACTTCCTCGGGGTCGTCCTCGCGTTCCAGCTGCCGTTCCTGGTGTTCATCGCCACGGGCCTGCACCTGCGCGGAGTCGACGGGTTCCGGCGCCTGGGCACGGTCCTGCTGACGGTGGCGGTGCCGCTGACGCTCATCGGCGTCGTCCTGTTCCAGCTGACGTTCGACGAGGCCGCGACCGCCGACGGCGAGGGCGTCGCGGGCCTCACGCAGCGACTGTGGCTGACTGAGGTGTGGTGCTGGTTCGCGGTCCTCGGCTGGGCGGCCTGGCGCGCACCGAAGCGGTAGGTGCCGCGGCGACGACGGACGGCCGGGCTTCCATTCGCCCGACCGTTTCGCTCATCCCGGAACGACTTCGTCGCCCACCTGCACCACGCCTTCAGCGAGGATCTCCGCGTAGAAGCCGAAGCACGTGGCGCGGCCGAAGTTCGGGACGTCGCGGCGGTGGTGCTTGGCGAGGGTCTTCAGGAGCGAGGGGTCGTTCGGGCTGCCGCGGTGGGCGATCGAGGGGATGACGCAGCGGGGCGTGGGGACGAGGACCTCGACGGGGACCTCGCCGATGGTGAGACGCGTGCCGGGCTCGGGGTCGTCGGGGAGGTCCAGGACCAGGTTGGGGCGGAAGCGGACCGAATCGACGGGGGCGCCGTGCTCGGCGCTGAGGCGGTCGAGGGCGCCGGTGGTGACGAGGTGGAGGGCGCCGAAGTCGAAGAAGCGGCCGTCGGAGGCGTCGTGGCGGACGTCGACGATCGCGTCGCCGCCGGGCTCGGCGTCGGCGGCCCATTCGGGGATCATGCCGGGCTCGTCGGGCCACCAATGGTGGCGTCTGAGCTGCTGGGGCGCGGTGCGGGTGAGTCGGACGGGGCGGCCGAGCCACTCGGAGACCGCCGCGTCGGCCTCGGGGGTCCCGGCGGTGCCGCTCAGGCCGTTCGGGGTCGTGACGAGGACGTCGTCCCGGTCGGGGTCGTAGGCGGCGTCGACGTCGAGGAGCGCGCCCCACAGCCGCGGCTGCTTGGCGCTGCCGATGGTGCCGTCGGCGTCGACGCAGACCCAGGTGCGGTCGCCGTCGAGGCCGTGCTTGCCGACGCGGGTGCGGTCGAGGTGCTCGGCGGCGGCGGATTTGAGCGGGTGGCGGCGGATGCCCAGGACGCGGTTCACCGTCGCATTCTATGCGGCCCTAGTCCTGGCTGTTCGGGTAGAAGAACAGGACCGGCGACTCCTTGATCGCCTCGGGCAGCTCCACCGACCACTTCGCGGTCCCGTCGTAGCCGATGAACGCCGCGGTCGCGCCGTCGCGGGAGACGTAGCCGTCGTCGTGGAGCGAGGTGCACAAGGACGCGTCTTCGTCGCCGGCCGCCTCGCCCGTGTCGAGGTCGATGACGCGGGTGCCCGACTCGGCGCGGATCGTGAAGCCGCCCTTGAAGGCCCCGTAAGGGCCGTAGCCGTCGACGACGCACGCGTACCGTCCCGAGGGGTCGGTGCCGACGAAGCCGATCGTGAGCGGCTCGGTGCCGGTGAGATCAGGGATCTCGATGGTGTCGAGGACCGTGCCGTCGGTGTCGATCCGGTAGAACCGCGTGACCTGGAGGTCGTGGTAGAGCGCCTGCGCCGAGCCGTCTTCGGCGGTGTACCAGCGCAGGCGGCAGCCCTGCTCAGCGAGGTCCACTGTGGTCGGCAGCTGTCCGGCGTCGGGCGAGTACCACTCGGTGTCGCCCCAGGATTCGACCGGGAGCGGGGTCGCGTCGCCTGCGGCCGCCCCGTCGCCCCAGACGGCGGCGCGGTGGGCGAGGAGCGCGGAGCCGTCGGGGAGCCAGGTCGGGTCGATGCAGGCGTGGTCGAGCGGGTAGCTTGCGGCCGTGGTGATCTCGCCGGAGTCGAGGTCGCCGAACCTGAGCACGGCGTCGGGGCTGCCGCCCTCGATCCAGGCGGCGGTGCGCTGGCGGGGGTCGATGCTCAGGGACGAGCGGAGGACGGTGCCGACGTCGCCTTCGCCGTCCCAGACGCCGCTGAGGTCGAGGACGGGTTCGGCCTCGTCGGTGCTCGCGTCCCAGCGGTAGAGCCGGTGGTCGTCGCCGAGGCCGTAGAAGACGCCGTCGTGGGCGGCGGCGTCGCGGCCGGTGACCGAGTCGGCGTCGCAGGCGGTGAGGGCCAGGAGGGCGAGGGCCCCGAGGGCGCCCGCGGCGGCCGCGAGGGCCCTGACCCGGCGAGGGGCAGTGCGGCGGCGGAGCATTCGGCGGGGCGTGTCCTGTCGGCGCGCGCTGCGGCGGAGCCTGCTGCGGCGGGTCATGTCGTCCTCCTTCGTCATCCGGACTTGTACGTCCCGGCGTCCTTGTCGGCCATGCCGTGTCGGCTGATGAGGTCGAGCCAGGCGAGGAAGTTCGCGGAGGACGCGGTCGGGTCGACCTTCTCGGCGCCGAAGCGCTTGCGGAGGGTCGCCAGTCCCTGGCGGGTCTGGGGGCCGAAGTCGCCGTCGATCGCCATGTCGGTGATGCCCGCGAGATCCCTTGCGGCCCATTGGATGATCGTGGTGTCGGTCTGGTAGTCCCAGTCGGCGGCGACGGCCTTGCGGCCGCGGTCGGCGTGGATGTGGTTCCAGTGGGAGCCGTCGGGGTCGTTGTAGCAGTGGAGGACCGTGCCGAAGTGCTTGCGGCAGACCGCGATCACCGCGAGGTAGCGGCGGCGCAGGTAGCGGCGCTTCTCCTTGCCGTGGACGGCGGTGTCGACGTAATGGCCTGAGCCCCAGTCGAACCTGGTGAAGTCGATGGCGGCCCCGTAGCGGTGGTACCCGGGTTTGCAGACCTTCGTCCCGGCGACGCCGGTCCACTGGTAGTCCCAGGGGCCCTCGCTGCGGGCGTAGGTCTGGCCGAGGGCGTTGAGGTCGCGCATGACCTTCCCGGCCTGCGTGTGGGTCTCCTGGTGCATCGTGAAGGAGGTGACCTTGGGGTGGACGCCGAATCCGCTCTCGCTGAAGGCGGTCCGGTAGCGCATCTTCCAGGCGGTGCTGTAGAGCCAGTCGCGCGTGATGTCGGGGAGCTCGCAGGTCGAGCGGGCGAACGCCTTGCTGCTGCTGGGGAAGGTCATCGGTCCTCCTTATCGCTACCTGATTCCTCTGATGTGGATGGTGCTGCCGTCGGTCTCCAGCCACATGCCGCGGCGGCCGGGGACGGCGAGGATCTCCCCGCGGCAGGCGCAGTCGGCGGCGGCCCCGCCGTAGGCGGCCTCGGTGCGCTCGTCGTCGGTGAAGCGGGTCTCGGTGACCTCGCCGTCCCGGTCGGAGAAGAGGCTGACGTGCGTATCGGCGGCGACCGCGGCCATGGGGCGGCCCGCGCCCGGGTAGGTCCCGGCGGGGGTGAGGACGAGCTGCGGCGTCCCCGCTTCGGCGAGGCGGGCGCTGAGGGCGGTCTGGGTGCCCGCGCCGTCGGCGACGGCGGCGAAGACGCCGCGGTCGGTCTCGGCGAGCACGGTGCCGTAGCCCTCGCCGAGGCCGTCGGCGAGTTCGCCTGCGGCCCAGGTGCTCCCGCCGTCGGTGGTGACGGCGAGGCGGCTGCGGGAGAGCGCGGTCAGGTGCTCGTCGGCGCCGCCTTCGATGGCGACGGCGATGCCGTCGGCGCCGAGGGGCGCGATGGCGGTGGCGAGCCCGGCGCCGATGTCCTTCGGCACGGGCAGGTCGGCGTAGCCGCTGTCGGCGTCCTCGATGCGCACGAGCGCGGGCCGGACCCTGCCGGGCGCGGATTCCCTTGCGCCGGTGAGCCACAGGACCGCACCGGTGGCGGCCATGGAGTGGGGCGTGAAGTCGCCGGGCAGGGGCAGCGGGAGGGGCGGGCCGAGGACGCCCGTGACGTCGGCGCCGGGCTCGGTGGCCTCGCCGGGTTCGAGGATGCGCAGCGCGTACTCGGCGTCCGAGGCGGTGAGGACGAGCAGTTCGCCGTTGCGGCCGGTCCAGCCGGTGGCGGCGGCGCGGATCTGCGGCGCGTCGGCGGCGCGGGCGGGACGGGCGGGCGCGAGGCCCGCGGCCCCGGCGAGCAGGGCGCTGGTGAGGAGGGCGCGGCGGGACAGGCGTGGTGTGGCGCCCGAGGGACCGGTGAATGCCATGGATGCACTATGACCAATGATGCTGCGGTATTCGGTGGAATCGCGAACTTTCATTCCATAGTGGTATTGCTTTCGGGGTCGCGACCTGGTTCAGAGCCAGATGAGCGCGGCGAGTCCCGCGGTGGTGGCGGTGACGGCGAGGACGGCGCCGGTGGCCGTGAACCGCGCGAGGGGGACTCGGATCCGCTGGCCTTCGGGGACGCCGGGGCGGCGGCCGGTGACGAGGTCGAACCACAGGAGCGTCGCCATGGAGGCCCACGGGAGGACCAGCGGGCCGGTGTTGGTGCCGATGAGGACCCCGAGGAGGGCGTCCTGGTTCCCATGCGGGATCACCGATTCGACGGCGGCGTAGGCGGGCAGGTTGTTGGCGAGGTTCGACAGGGCCGCGGCGGCGAGGCCCGCGCGGAGGACGCCCGCGTCGCCGTCGCCGGTGCCCGCGAGGGCCGAGACGAGGGCGTCGCCGCCGTGGGCCATGAGGGTGGGGACGACGAGGAACAGCCCGGCGGTGAGGGCGAGGAGGCGCCACGGGATGAGCTCCCAGGAGAGCAGGTCGCGGCGGCGGCGCAGGCAGTAGGCGAGGAGGACGGCCGCGGCGGCGGTGGAGGCGAGCGCGATCGGGAGCTCGGCGACGACGGCGAGGACGAAGGCGGCGCAGACCGCGGCGGCGGTCCAGAACAGGCGGCGGTCGGCGATGGGGAGGGGCTCGGCGGGGATCGCGTAGCGGTCGAGGTCGCGGTGGCGGCGGCGCCAGTAGCCGAGCCAGAGGCAGAGCGCCGTGACGGCGATGACCGCGAGCTGCGGGGCCCACATGCGGGCGGCGAAGGCGAGGGGGTCGAGGCCGATGCGGTCGGCCGCGAGGAGGTTCGTCAGGTTCGAGACGGGGAGGAGCAGGCTCGCGGTGTTCGCGAGCCAGACGGTGGTCATGGCGAGCGCGAGGGCCGGGGCGCGGGTGGCGGCGGCGAGGGCGAGCATGACGGGGGTGAGCAGGACGATCGTGGTGTCGAGGTTGAGGAAGATCGTGGTCGCGGAGGCGAGGAGGACGCATGCGGCGAACAGCGCGGCGTGGCTGCCGCGCGCGAAGCGGGCGAGACCGCGCGCGGCGGCGTCGAAGAGCTGCGAGGCCTGCACGATCGCGACCATGACCATGACGGTGCCGAGGAACAGCACGAGCGGCGCCACGCGCGCGAGGCTCGCGAGCGCGTCGCCGTTCGGCAGCGCCCCGCTCGCCCAGCACGCCAGCCCGACGCCGAGCACGCCGAGAACGCCGAGGTCGAGCCAGTCGAGGCGGACGCGCCGCACGCGCGTCGGGGTTTCGGTCACGGAGCTAATGGTAGGAAGCGTTCGGCGGGGCGGCCACGTTCAGTGACCGGGTCGTGGGGCGGCGCGCCCGGGCGGGGAGTCGGGAGTGTCGCGGCGCGCCCGGGACGAATCGGGCGGCGCGAGCCGCCCCCGGCTTCGATGGTGCCCGGCGGGTACGACAGCGTGGCGAGTCGCGACACGCGCTGGCGGGGAGTCGGGCGGGTCGCGGCGGTTCCGCCGCAAATCGGGCGCTCGGAG
This sequence comes from Glycomyces artemisiae, assembly GCF_003002955.1. Taxonomy (GTDB): domain Bacteria; phylum Actinomycetota; class Actinomycetes; order Mycobacteriales; family Micromonosporaceae; genus Glycomyces; species Glycomyces artemisiae. The sequence continues at coordinate 511,485 of NZ_PVTJ01000002.1, read as the reverse complement.
CCGCCCCCGGCTTCGATGGTGCCCGGCGGGTACGACAGGCCGGGGGTTGCGGGCGGGAGACCGCGGATCGGATGCGGCGAACGCCCGGGGCGGCGGTGCCGTCCCGGGCGTTCGTGGTGGTCGCGGGCTCAGCCCTTCGTGACCGTGAGCTTGTCTCCGAGGTCGGTGGTGGCGACCTTGACGGTGTCGCCGTCGGTGATCTTGCCTTCCAGGAGCTCGCGGGAGAGGGGGTCGCCGATGGAGGTCTGGATGAGGCGGCGCAGCGGCCGGGCGCCGTAGACCGGGTCGAAGCCGCGGTCGGCGAGCCAGGACTTGGCGGCGTCGTTGACGTCGAGGCGCAGGCGCCGGGCCTCCATGCGGCGCTCCAAGTGGCCGAGCTGGACCGTGACGATCGCCTTCAGGTGCTCGTGTTCGAGCGCGTGGAAGATGACGATGTCGTCGAGGCGGTTGAGGAACTCGGGCTTGAAGTGCGAGCGGATCGCCGCGAGGACCTGGTCGCGCTTGGCCGTGTCCTCCAGGAGCGGGTCGACCAGGGCCGACGAGCCGAGGTTGGAGGTCATGATGAGGATGACGTTGCGGAAGTCGACGGTGCGGCCCTGGCCGTCGGTCAGGCGACCGTCGTCCAGCACTTGCAGCAGCGTGTCGAAGACGCGCGGGTGGGCCTTCTCGACCTCGTCGAGGAGCACGACCGAGTACGGGCGGCGGCGCACGGGCTCGGTGAGCTGGCCGCCCTCCTCGTAGCCGACGTACCCGGGCGGGGCCCCGATGAGGCGGGCCACGGAGTGCTGCTCGGTGTACTCGCCCATGTCGATGCGGATCATGGCGCGGTCGTCGTCGAACATGAACTCGGCGAGGGCCTTCGCGAGCTCGGTCTTGCCGACGCCCGTGGGTCCCGCGAAGATGAACGAGCCGGTGGGCCGGTTGGGGTCCGAAAGGCCGGCGCGGGCGCGGCGCAGCGCGTCGGCGACGACGGTGACCGCTTCGAGCTGGCCCACGACGCGCTCGCCGAGCACCTCCTCGGCGTGGAGGAGCTTGTGGGTCTCGGACTCCTGGAGGCGCCCGGCGGGGATGCCGGTCCAGGACGAGACGACGTCGGCGATCTCGTCGGCGTCGATCTCCTCTTTCAGCATCGGCTGGTGGGCGGGGTCGGTGTCGGCGGTGGCGAGCTCGGACTCGGCGTCCTGGAGCTGCTGCTCCAGCTCGGGGATGCGCCCGTAGCGCAGCTGCGCGGCCTTCTCCAGGTCGTATTCGCGCTCGGCGCGCTCGGCCTGGGTCTTGAGGTCGTCGAGCTCCTCCTTCAGCTCGGAGACCTTGCCGATGCGGCCCTTCTCGGACTCCCACTGGCGCGAGAGCGCGGCGAGCTTCTCGCGGTCGTCGGCGAGTTCGCGCTGGAGGGACGCGAGGCGCTCGGCCGAGGCCGGGTCGTCGGTCTCGTTCTGGAGGGCGGTCTCCTCGATCTCCAGGCGGCGCACGGCCCGCTCGACCTGGTCGATCTCCTCGGGGCGCGAGTCGATCTCGATGCGCAGGCGGGAGGCGGCCTCGTCGACGAGGTCGATGGCCTTGTCGGGGAGCTGGCGGTCCTGGATGTACCGGGCCGAGAGCTGCGCGGCGGCGACCAGCGCGGAGTCGGTGATGCGCACGCCGTGGTGGACCTCGTAGCGCTCCTTGAGGCCGCGGAGGATCGCGACGGTGTCCTCGATGGACGGCTCGCCGACGTACACCTGCTGGAAGCGGCGCTCCAGGGCGGCGTCCTTCTCGATGTGCTCGCGGTACTCGTTGAGGGTGGTGGCGCCGATCATGTGGAGCTCGCCGCGCGCGAGGGCGGGCTTGAGCATGTTCCCGGCGTCGAGGGAGCCCTCGGACTTCCCGGCGCCGACCATGGTGTGGAGCTCGTCGATGAACGGGATGATCTCGCCGTCGGAGGACTTGATCTCCTCCATGACGGACTTGAACCGCTCCTCGAACTGGCCGCGGTACTGGGCCCCGGCGATCATGCTGGCGAGGTCGAGGAGGATGACGCGGCGGTCGCGCAGCGACTCGGGGACGTCCCCGGCGACGATGCGCTGGGCGAGGCCCTCGACGATCGCGGTCTTGCCGACGCCGGGCTCGCCGATGAGGACCGGGTTGTTCTTGGTGCGGCGGGACAGGACCTGGACGACGCGGCGGATCTCGGTGTCGCGGCCGATGACGGGGTCCACTTTGCCGGAGCGGGCGGTCTCGGTGAGGTCGACGCCGTACTTCTCCAGGGCCTTGTAGCCCTGCTCGGGGTCGGAGGAGGAGATCTTGCGGTCGCCGCCGCGCAGCGTGGGGAACGCGCTGATGAGCTTCTTGTCGGTGGCGCCGAGCTCGGTGAGGTGGCGGCCGGTGTCGCCGCCCGCCTGCGCGAGCCCCGCGAGGAGGTGCTCGGTGGAGACGTACTCGTCGCCGTAGTCGGTGGCGATCTTGTCGGCGGCGTTGATGGCGCGCAGGGCGTCGCGGGCCATGGACGGCTCGGAGACCGAGGGCCCGGAGGCGGACGGGAGCTCGTCGATGCGGCGCTCGGTCTCGGCCGAGACGGTGCCGGGCGTGACGCCGACGAGCTGGAGCAGGCCGGGCGCGGTGGATCCGTCGACGGTGAGCAGCGCGTCGAGCACGTGCCAGGGCTCGACGGCGGGATTGCCGTTGGCGGCGGCGGTGCGCGCGGCCTGGGAGATGACTTCGCGGCTCTTGGTGGTCAGGCGGTTGACGTCCACTGCGGATGCCTTCCTCTCGTCGGGTGCCGAGTTGAGTCTATCCGGCTCAAGTTTTCGCGACGGAATCCAACGCGTTCGCCCTTAGCGAACCACAGAAAAGCCCCGAGCCCGGCGGGCTCGGGGCTTTCGGGTCGCGGGCGCTACTTGCGGGCGCCGGTGAGCCCGAAGATCGACTTGATCTTGGCGAGCAGGCCGGGCTTGGCCTTCTCGGGCTCGTCGGATTCGATGGCGGGCGCCTCGGCCTGGGACGGGACGGCCTTCTCGGGGTCGGCCGCGGCCTCCTCCGGCTCCTCGATCGCCTCGGCGACCGGCTCGTCGGACTTGGTCTCGGTCTCGACGTCGGTGTCGACAGCGGTGTCGACGGTGTCGGTCGGCGCCGCCTCCGAAGGCTTCTCGGACTCGGCGACCGGCTCCAGCTCCTCGACCGGCTCTTCGGCGGGCGCGGTCACGGGCTCGGGTTCGACTGCGGCGACGGGCTCGGGCTCGACGTCCGCGGTCGCGGCGGCGGTCTCGTCCTCGGGCTCGTCGACGACCTCCGGGCCCGCGTCCGGGGCCTCGTCCTCGACGGTCTCCTCGACCTCGGCGATGGGGGCCTCGGTCTCGGCTTCGGTCTCGTCCTCGGCGCCGGCGGTGAGCAGCGCGCGGAACTCGGCGACGGTGAGGACCGGGACGCCGGCCTCCTCGGCCTTCTTCACACGGGCTTCGGTCGCCTTGACGGTGTCGTCGACGACCAGGTGGGTCACGGTCTTGGTGAACTGTTTGGCGAGCGCGACATCAGCGTCGGACTCGGCGATGGCACGGGCGGTGTCGGCGTCGGGGCCGGTGCCCAGCACGATGATCCGGACCTTATCTCCCGTCTTCGTCGGCACGGGGACCTCCCTTATTCGATGGTCGGCGGCTACAGGGCTCGAATGCCGCCTCGTGGCTTTTTGGTTGTAGACGTTTTTGAGTGCTGCCATGCACCAGTGTTCAAGGAGCGGGCGAGGTCTACCGTACCGTGCCTCGCCGGTCCCGCTCCAGAACGCTTCGGGTTGCGACCAGTCCGATCTCGAACGCCGCGCGCGGATCCGGCGTGGAAGAAATCTTGCGTATCGCCGTCACCTTCGGGAGCGGCGGTCGTTAGATCTGTTGTCCGAATTTCAGCGTTCTGGTCGGGGAGGTGCACGGATGAAGGTAGTGAAGGCATATCGCTTCGCGCTCGACCCGCGCTCGGACCAGGTTGTGGCCTTCTTGTCGCACTGCGGCGGTCGCCGCTTCGCCTACAACCACATGCTCGCCCTGGTCAAGGCGAACCTTGACCAACGAGAAGCCGAGCGGTCGTACGGCATCGCTGGACCGGAGCTGACCCCGTACCTGGACTGGTCCGCGTACGGACTCCGGCGGACCTGGAATGCTCGCAAGGACTCCGCCGCGCCCTGGTGGAAGGAGAACTCGAAGGAGGCGTACTCCTCCGGCTGCGCCGACCTCGCCGCCGCGTTGAAGAACTGGCGAGGCTCCATGCAACGCGAGCGGGCCGGGAGACCGATGGGGTTCCCGCGCTTCAAGTCGCGTCGTTCCCGCCTTTCATGTTCTTTCACCACCGGAGCGATTCGCGTCGAAGACGACCGCCGACACATCACGCTTCCCCGCATCGGAACGATCCGCACATGCGAGAACACTGCGAAGCTTCACAGGCACCTTCGCCGCGGGACCGGCCGAATCCTGTCGGCAATACTCTCTCGACGCGGGGACCGATGGTTCGTGTCCTTCACCTGCGAGATCGAGCATCGTGAACGGGCACCTGAGCGCCCGACCGCCGTGGTCGGCGTCGACCTCGGCATCAAACACCTTGCGGTGCTGTCCACCGGTGAGTTCATCCCCAATCCACAGCACCTTGACAAGGCCCTCACCAGGCTCCGAAAGGCCGGACGCCAACTCGCGCGACGGCGAGGCCCCGCCCCGGGTTCTGCACCATCGGCCCGCTGGCTTCGGGCGCGGGCGGGACTCAACAAAGCGCACGCCCGCATCGCTCAACAGCGCAGCGACGCGTTGCACAAACTCACCACGAACCTCGCCAGGACCTACGGCACCATCGTGATCGAAGACCTCAACGTCGCCGGGATGGTCACGAACCACAGGCTCGCCCGCAGGATCTCGGACGCCGGCTGGGGCGAACTCAGAAGACAGATCACGTACAAGTCCGCATGGAACGGCGGCAGCACGGTCGTCGCCAACCGGTGGCTGCCCACTTCGAAGACCTGCTCAAACTGCGGGACGGCGAAAGCCAAGCTGTCCTTGTCCGAACGGGTCTTTCGGTGCCAGCACTGCGGAATGGTGCTCGACCGCGATCTCAATGCCGCCCGCAACCTGGCGAACCGGGTGCGTACGGCCGTCGACCTGGAGTTGCCGGGCGACGCTAAAACAGCCCGACAGAAACCGCACAAGACCAGCCCGGCTGGCAGCGGTACCGCTGCGGGAAGACGGGCCGCCAGAGCCCGTCAAGCCGAAGAGGCTCAGGTTTCGGTGCGATCCGAAGTCTGAACGGCACTGCGGGCTACGCGCCGTTTCGCTGTTGAAGAGCAGACTCGATTCCGGCGACGCGGTCCGACAGCAGCGTGATGGCGCCGACGGCCCTCGACATTGGATCGTCGCTCGCGCCGCCAAGCGTCTGCTCGCGGCGGAAGGCGTCCTTGACGGCCTCCCAGCGGGCCTCGCGGTCGGGGTCGAGGCGCCCCCGCAGTTCCGCGAGTTTGAGCAGATTCGCCTCCGCGCCGGAGGCGAGGGTCTGCGCCTCGCCCGCGTAGTGGTCGTCGATAACGGCTTCGAGCTCGTCGTCGTTCATGACCGGGACGACCCGCTCGGCGAGCCGGTTCATGTTCCGGTACGAGCCCTGGAGCAGGAACGGCGGCTCGGTGCGCGCCGCGTTGTCGGTCGCGGCCGAGGCGATGTACGCGAGGTTGTTGCGCAGCACGGTCTCCTGGATGCGCAGGAGCTTGCGCAGCACGGACAGGACCTGGTCGAGCTCGCCCGCCGAGTACGGGTGGGCGAGCGCGTCGGGCGCCGCGGTCGGGTCGTCCTTGGCGAGGCGGATGAGGACCTGCACGTCGGCGCGGCCGCGCCCGGCGAGCGGCGCGGTGACCTTGTTGGAGGTGAGCGCGTTCTCGATGTACGACTGGGCGAAGACCTGGTCGCGTCCGGAGAGGACGTCGCCGAGGTTCCACACGTCGGCGCGGTTGGCGAGCATGTCGGGGATGCGGAACCGCTGCCCGGCCTCGGTGTACGGGTTGCCCGCCATGCACACGGCGAACCGCTTGCCGCGCAGGTCGTACGTGCGGGTGCGGCCGTTCCAGACGCCCTCCATCTTCCGCTGCGCGTCGCACAGGGAGATGAACTTCTGGAGCAGCTCGGGGTTGGTGTGCTGGATGTCGTCGAGGTACAGCAGCACGTTCGAGCCGCATTCGAGCGCGAAGTTGATCTTCTGGACCTCGGCGCGGGCGGTCGCGTTCGGCGCGTCGGCCGGGTCGACGGAGGTCGTCTCGTGCCCGAGCGCGGGGCCGTTCACCTTGACCAGGAGCATCCCGAGCCGGTCGGCCACATATTCCATGAGGGTCGTCTTGCCGTACCCGGGCGGGGAGATGAGCATGAGCATCCCCGACTGGTCGGTGCGCCGGCCCTCGCCCGAGCCCGCGCCGATCTGCTTGGCGAGGTTCGCGCCGATGAGCGGCAGGTACACGTCGTCGATGAGCTGGTTGCGCACGAACCCGGCCATCGTCTTGGGCTTGAACTCCTCGATGCGCAGGCCGGAGCGGTGCGACTCGATGAGGTCGGCGCGGCGGCGCTGGTAGGCGCGGTAGCCGGGGAGGACGGTGCGGCGGAAGCGGCCGGTGCGGGCGAGGAACTCGTCGAGGCGGATCGGCAGGACGCGGTTCTCGATGCGCGCGTGGGTGCCGAGGAGGCCCGGGACTTCGGTGGTGAGTTCGGCTTCGAGGGCGGCGGCGTCGCCTGGGGCGACGAGCAGCGCGAGGGCTTCGGGGAGGTCGGCGGGGTCGAAGCGGTCGCTGTCGGCCTGGGCGGTGAAGGCGTCGAGCCAGTTCCAGGCGAGGTCCCAGGTGAGGCCGAGGTCGCCGAGTGCGGCGAGGTCGGTTGCGAGCGCGGCCCAGGCGGTCGGGCCGATGTGGTTCTCGAACGCGGCGAGGAGCGCGCGGGCGCGGCCGGAGGCGGCGAACGCGGTGCCGGAGGCGAGCTGCTCGGCGAGGTACTCGGCGGCGAGGCGCGGATCGGGGTTGAACGGGGACCGCGGGCGGGCGGCGAGTCCGGCGGCGGTGAGGAACCCGGTGAGGGCGGCTTCGAGTTCGCCGACGAGTCCGTCCATGACGTCGGCGCGGCCGAATGCCTCGCGGGCGCGGGCGAGCGAGCGGGCCTGGGCGGCCCAGGCCCTCTGGCGCGCTTCGGTGTCGCGGAACCGGACCGCCCCGTCGTCGCCGACCGCTTGCGGCGCCTGGTCCTTCGGCGCGTGCCAGAACAGGCGGGCGAGGGCGCGTTCGGCGGCGGGGTAGCGCAGGAGTCCCGCGGCGCCGTGGAGGCGGAGCACTTCGGCGAGGATCGCGGCGGCGTCGGCGTCGTGGACGCCGCGCTCGTAGCCCTCGTCGTAGCGTTCGGCCGCGGCGGCGGCCACGAACTTCGGCAGGTCCGGTTCGCTCAGGAGCGCGGCGGCGCCGTGCTCGGCGAGGAGCGCCGCGGCGAGGTGCTCGGAGCGGTACACGTCGGCGTTCTCGGAGGGCAGGAACTGCTGCCAGTACGGCTTCGTGTCCGCGAAGCCGGGGTCGTCGACGACGTGCCGGTAGTCGGTACCGGTGAGGGAGAACGCGAGCGCGTCGCCCTGGGGTACCAGCGTGAGGTCGAGCGGCTGGGAGTTGACGGGGATGCGGTGCTCGCCGAACTTGACGGCGTCGCCGTCGAACAGGTCGATGCGGTCCGTGAGGGCCCGCCCGGCCTCGGCGCGGGCGGCGCTGATGCGGCCTTCGATCTCCTCGGCGCGCACGGTGTCGTCGAGGCCGCGCAGCTCCGCGATCACCTTGCGCAGGCGCTCGACCATCGGGTCGGTCGCGAAGTACGTGTTCACTTCGTCCAATGAGGACAGTGCAGCGGTGCGGCGGGCGACGGCTTCGAGGATGCGGTCGGCGGAGGCGGCGAGCTGCTCGGCGCGGCGGGCGGCCTCGTCGAGGAGGTGCTGCTTGCGGGAGGAGAACGCCTCGTAGACGTCGGTCCGCTTGTCCGCCAGGCGCGTCAGGAACTCGTCGAAGTCCGCGAAGCGCGTCTCCAGGTTCTCGATGGTGAGCAGGAGCCGGCCCAGCTGCTCGTCGCATGCGGCGGGCGTGTCGGCGGCGCTGATCGCGGCCGTCACGGACTGGCCGAGGAGCGCGAACTCCGCCGCGAACTCCGCTTTCCCTTCGCCCACGGCGAGTTCGCGGCGGCGCGCGGCGAGCGCGGCGCGGGCGCGGTTGACGGCGGCGAGCACTTCGGAGACGCGCCCGAGGATCGCGGTGCGCACGACGGCGTCGCCGATGTCGAGGTTCGCGACGACCTCGGTGAGGGTCTCCAGGCCCTTCTGGCGGGCGTCGAGGTCGTCGAGGACCGGGTTCGCCTCGGACACGGTCTCGATGGCCTCGGCTTTGCGCTCCAGTCCGGCGATCTGCTCGTGGTAGGCGGTGAACGCGTCGTCGCGTTCGAGGAACGCGACGGCCCGGCGGCCCGTGGCGGCGAGGGATTCGGCGGTGTCGGCGCTGAGCGCGTCGATCCCGGCGAGGTCGATGTAGCGGACCTCGCGGAGGGTCACGAGGTGCCCGGAGGCGGCGCGCAGCTCGGTGAGGAGCCCGACCCATTCCTCCGCGGACTTGGGGGTCTCGCCGCGGGCGCGGCGCAGGAGCTTGACGGTGTCGGTGCGGGCGGCGTCGAGCGCCTTCTCGGCTTCGGCGGTCAGCTCGGCGACCGTGGCGTACTCGTCGAGGACCGATTCGGCGGTGTCCCTGACCTGCTTGAGCGTCACGTCGAGGCCGTGGAGGCCTTCGTCGCCGAGCCACGGGTAGTCGTCGAGGCAGCGCACGGCCGCGGCGATGAGCGCCTCGAACACCGCCTGCGCGGGCTCCATCTCGCGGACCATGCGCGCCACCGAGAGCGCGTCGGAGACGGCGCGCACGGCCTCGGCGTTGCCGATCCGGTGGATCGGGGTGTCGCCCGACTCCGTCTCGGCCGCATGGGCTTCGGAGCAGAACGGGGTGGCCCACACCTGCATCGGGTGGACGCGGGTCGCCTCGTCGCCGCCCGCGCGGAACGCGACCAGGGTGCCGTCGTCGAACACCGCGTAGCCGTGGACGCTCATCGGCGCCGCGACCTCCTTGCGGATCACGTTGTACGGCAGCAGGAGCGAGCGGCCCTCGGTCTGGCTGTAGAAGACGTAGAGGACGTCCTCGCCGTTGGGCGAGCGGATGACCTTCTTGAACCGCAGCCCGGTCGCGTCGTGGTCGAAGGTCTTCAGGCGGCCCTCGTTGAGGTAGTAGCCGCCGGGGAAGATCAGGCCGTGGTCCTCGGGCAGGCGGCGGCACGCGGCGCCGATCGCGTCGGCGCGCACCACCGTGGCGGTGCGGGTGTTGTAGATCAGGTGCCTCGCGGCGGTCTCCTTGTACGGGAGGATCCGCAGGAGGATGAGGGGTCCGATGCGCGCGTATGCGATCTCGGCGTCCGCGAGGGACTGGAGCGGCTCGGCCACGGGCTCGGAGTAGACGCCCTCGCCGGAGTCGGTGTTGTCCTCGATCTTGACGGTGAGGTCGCCGTTGATGCACTCCACGAAGATCTCGTCCTCGATGGACACGTGCGGGAAGCGGCCCGCGACGTGGTGCTCGCGGGTGGTCTCGGTCCACTCGAAGTCGTACGGGTCGGGCCAGACCGCGTCGGCCTCGCCGCGCGCGTCGATGTAGTCGGCGCCGCCGTCGGGCCGCAGCTGCCAGCGCAGGACGCGCTGGTCGGCGAGCTGCTCGCCGATCTTGAAGACGGCGAGGAGGCGGGTGTCGACCTCGCGGACCTGGAGCAGCTCGGCCGAGCGGTAGTAGCGGTAGATCTCGGTGAAGTCGGCGGTGAACTTCGGGTCGTCGAGGAGGTGGCCGGGCTCGGCGACGTCGGTGAACGCGAAGTTCCCGTCTTCGCGGACGAAGTCGTGGAGCGCGAAGACGTCGGCGACGCCGGTCTGCGACTTGAGTCCCATGTGGACGTTGTAGCCGAAGAGGAGGCGGTTCCCGACGCGGGCGATGTCGCGGGGCACGCAGTTGTTCGCGGTGCGGATCCGGGTGGTGCCCAGGAGGGTCAGCTCGGTGGACCCGAACGCGCCGGTGCGGGCGGCGTTCAGCGCCTCGGCCCGGTCGGCGAGCTCGGCGGCGTACCCGGCGAGGCGGGTGGAGAGGACCTCGTAGGTGCCGCCGTCCAGCGAGGACTCGGGCGTGGTGTCGGCGGCGGTCTGCTCTTCGGCCATGGGTTCCCCTGGGAGCGTTGGTGGGCGCGGGCTGACGCCGGGGTTGAGATCCAATTGGATCTCAACCCCGGCGGGAAGTGCTACTTCGCGGCGATCTCCAGCGCCGGGCGCTCGGCGACGCCGAGCTCCCGGGCCTTCGAGAGGAGCCCGCTCAGGGCGCCTTCGTCGCCGCCGCCGTTGATGAGCTTCAGGAGCGCGGCGGAGACGGTGAGGTTCTTGACGTCCTCGGTGCCGATCCCGGCCAGGACGCCCTTGAGGTCCTCGGCGAACGACGTGGAGCCGTTGCCCCACGCCGCGACCGCGGTCTGGGCGACCTCGGAGTGGGCGACGAACCCGTCGACGGCCTTGCCGTAGCCGATCGCGCCGACGACCTTGTCGAAGAACTGGGCGTCGCCGCCGACCAGGGAGATGTCGGCCTTCGCCAGGCCCGTGGCGATGACGTTCGCCTGCTGCTCGGCGATGGACCGGCGGGCCTCGATCTCGGCGCCGCGCAGCTCCTTCTCCATCTCCAGGCGCAGGCGGTACTCCTCGTGCTCGCGCGAGGCGGTGGACAGCGCGTCCATCGCGGCGGCCTTCTCGGTGAGGCCCGCGGACTCGGCGACGAGCTTCTCGCGCAGGGCGTTCGCCTCGGCGGTGCCCTTCGCGGCGGTCGCGGTCGCCTCGGCCTTGCCGATGGCGGCCTGGGCCTCGGCCTCGGCCTTGCCCTTCGCCTCGGCGGCCTTCGCCTCGGCGAGCCCGCCCTTCTCGATCGCGTCCGCTTCGGCCTCGCGGACCTGGACCTCGGCGAGGCCCGGGGCGGCGGCGAGCGCCTGGTCCCCTTCGGCCTGGCGGATCTTCGCGCGCGCTTCGAGCTCGGCGGCCTGCTGCGCGGCCTCGGCCTCGGTGAGGCGCTGGCGGGCGAGGTGCTTCGACGCGACCTCGGCGGCCTCGGCGGCCTTGATGTCCTTGACGAGGTTCTCCTGCGCCTCGGCCTCGGCGAGGATGATGACGCGCTGGCGCTCGCGCTCGGCTTCCTCGGTGGCGCGCAGGCGCTTGATGCCCTCTTCCTGCTCGGCGACGGTCTTCTCGACGGCGATGCGCTCGCGGATGACGTCGGCGATCTCGCGCTTCTGCGCTTCGAGCTCCTTGTTCGCGGCGATCCGGGCGAGCTCCTCCTCGCGCTCGCGGGCGACGACTTCGAGGATGCGGTCCTTCTCGATGCGCTCGGTCTCGACGGCGAGGACGCGCTCGCGGTTCTTCTCGGCGACGGCGATCTCGCGGAGGCGGTTCTCGTGCTGGACGCCCGTGGCCTCCTCGGTGCGGATGCGCGCGGTCTCGGACTTGAGGCGCTCCTCGGCCTGGACCTTCTGGACCTCGGCGGCCTCGCGGGCGCGGAGGGTGTCGATCTCGCGCTGCTGGCGGATCTCGGCCTCGGTCTGGCGGCGTTCGAGTTCGAGGACGGCCTCGCGGGCTTCGACGTCCTGCCGCTTGATCTCCTTCTCCTCGTTGCGGCGGTGCTCGTTGGTGGTCACCGACTCGCGGGCGGTCAGCTCGGTGATCTTGCGGATGCCCTGGGCGTCGAGGATGTTCTGCGGGTCGAGGTGGTCGAGCGGGGTCTGCTCCAGGTAGTCGATCGCCGCGTCCTCCAGGGAGTACCCGTTGAGGTCGGTGCCGATGACGTTGAGGATGCGGTCGCGGAACTCGTCGCGGTTGGTGTACAGGTCGGTGAAGTCGAGCTGCTTGCCGACGGTCTTGAGGGCCTCGGCGAACTTGGCGTTGAACAGCTCCTGGAGCGTCTCCTGGTCGGAGGCGCGCTTGGTGCCGATGGCGCCCGCGACGTTGATGACGTCCTCGGCGGTCGCGTTGACGCGCACGAAGAACGTGATGGAGATGTCGGCGCGGATGTTGTCCTGGCAGATCAGGCCGTCCTTGCCGGCGCGGTTGATCTCGATCGTCTTGACCGAGATGTCCATGTACTCGGCGCGGTGGATGATCGGCAGGACCAGCGCGGAGGTGAACGACACCTTCCTGGTGCGCAGCTTGGTGACGACGAGCGCCTGGCCGGGGGCGACCTTCCGGTAGAGCCGGATGATCATGAGCAGCAGGCCGAGGAAGATGAGCGCGGCCACCACGAGCGTGATGAGCGTAGCCGAGTTGGAGGCGTCCATTCGGTGGTTCCTAACGAGACTCTTCGAGGGGTCGTGAGTTACGGGCGTGACCGTAAGATATCCGAGCCGCGCCCCTTGCGGGGTCCGCGAACGCCGCCGCGGCACGATTCGGGGAGGGGCGAATCGGGCTGAGTACCCTTATGCCTCAATGACGGCGATGTCCGGAGGAAGCGCGACCGGGACGACGAGGAACACCTGGTCGGACTCGTCGTAGTCGAAGACGACGACCTTCGAGTGGCGCGCGAACAGGCCGTCGTCGATGCCCTCGGGCTCGTGCGGGGAGCGGCGCACGTTGATGAGGATCACCGCGCCCTCCTCGTCGATGACCTCCGCCTGGCCCGAGTCGAGCGTGACGGTGCCGGTGCGCACGACGCACACCTTCCCGACGAGGTCGGCGTGGTGCGTGGCGGGCGCGTCGTCGAACAGGCGCGCGAGCGGGCGCGTCAGGAGCTTCGCGCCGAGCATGCCGACGCCGAGTCCGGCGACGAGCACGGCGGTGCCGGAGGCCGCGGGCGGGATGAACACGTCGGCGCTGCGCACCCAGGTCGTGCCGAGGACGGTGACGATCCACCCGAGCGTGATCCACAGGGACAGCACGACGGTGAACGGGACGGCGCCGAAGCCGAACGCGCCCCAGAAGCCGCCGGCCTCGATCTCGGGGTCGGCGCCGACGTCGACGACGTCCACGTCGAGCGCGCCGATGACGACCGACAGCCAGTACAGGACCACGAGGATGAGGCCGAACGAGAAGACGACCGGAGGGAAGGATAGGGCGATATCCAGGAACTCACTCATGGGGCATGGTCCTTCTCGGCGAATCCGGGGGACGGCGCTGGGCGCCGCCGCGGCGGCGCGTGGGTCGCACCTCGGTTCTACGGGCCGCGCACGCGGGCGTTCCGTGCGCACGGTATGGCGGGTCAGGGCACTCGGGTCAGCGAGTTCGGGCTTGCTCTAGGGCTGTGCTTCTAGGGTAATGCACGCGCCCCTTCGGGGGAAGGTTGCGCAAAGCGGACGTTCCCGCTCGGGCGCGTCGCCCGCAGGGAGCCCCGAGGAGCCGTCCCGCGATAAGGTGTGACCGGTTGTACAGCTTCGCCGGGCGGCGCCCGGCGCGGCCCCGAACCCGCTTGAAGGGGAGGCCAGGTGCCCGGTTTCCAGACTGCGCTGGTGAACGCGGCGGCGGCCTGCGACGCGGCGGCCGCCCGCGCCTCGCTCGCGGCGCAGCGCCTCGGCGACGCCGCATTCCAGACCCCTGTGGACCCGGCGCTCCTCGCCGCCGAACGTCAGATATCCGACGCGGCCGCGGCTTCGGCGCAGCAGCTGCGCACCGATCCCGAACTGCTGCACGCGGGCCGCATCGTCCTGCACGAGGGCCGCACGCTGCCGCTGGTGGTGCCGTTCGGGTCCCGCGGACACCTCGCCACGTCCGTGGACGCGCGCGTCGAGGGCGTCGCGGCCCTGGTGCGCACCGCGGTCCTCCACGCCGTCGCGACCCGCGACGCGGGCGGGCTGCGCGTCGTCGGGATCGACACCGCGACCCTCGGCGCCTCCTTCGCGCCGCTGCGGCCCCTCGCCGACGCCGGGGTCATCGAGGCCGTCGCCACCGACTCCCGGGCCGCCGCCGACGCGGTCGCCCTCGCCGAAACCCAAGTGGCCGAGCACATCGCGGGCCGCCGCGCCGACCGGATGCTCCTGGTCGTGGCCTCGCTCGGGGACGCGCCGAAGACGCTCGTGGAGCGGATCGACGCGCTCGCGCGCTCCGGCCTCGCGCACGGCGTCACCGTCCTCGGCTGCGGCCTGCCGTCCCTCCCGCAGGCCGCCGTCATGCACGCGGTCGGCGACCACGTGGAGGTCACGAACCCGCCCGCGGCGCCGTTCGGGCGCGGCGAGCGGCTCGCGGCGCCCGTCGCCTGGCCCGACGCCCCCGATCCGTCCTTCGTGGCCGGCGAGGCGGCGCGGCTCGCGGAGCGGCACAAGGCCGCCGCGACGCTCTCGTTCGCCGACCTGCTGCCCGCGGCCCCCGAGGCCGGGGACCCCGCGAAGGGCCTGGAAGTCCTCATCGGACGCGACGCGGCCGGGGAGGTGCGGCTGCGGTTCGACGACGCGACCCCGCACTGGCTCGTCGGCGGGCGCACCGGCGGCGGCAAGACCGTGCTCCTCCTCGACGTCCTCTACGGCCTCGCGTCCCGGTACGCGCCTTCGGATCTGGCGCTGTTCCTCCTCGACTTCAAAGAGGGCGTGTCGTTCACGGAGTTCATCCCCACCGAGCGCGACCCGTCCTTCATCCCGCACGCGCGCGCCGTCGGCGTCGAGTCCGACCGCGAGTACGGGCTCGCGGTCCTCAAGACGCTCAACGAGGAGATGACGCGCCGCTCGAACGTCATGAAGCGCTACGGGGTCGCGTCCTTCGCGGGCCTGCGCCAGCACGAGGCGTACCCGCGGATCGTGTGCGTCGCCGACGAGTTCCAGGTGCTCCTCGCCGGGAACGACCGGGTCGCCTCCGAAGCGGTCGCGCTGCTGGAGAACCTGGCCCGCAAGGGCCGCTCGTACGGCGTCCACCTGGTGCTCGCCTCGCAGACGATCTCCGGCATCGAGGCCCTGTGGGCGAAGAAGGACTCGATCTTCGGGCAGTTCCCGATGCGCATCGCCCTGCCCGGCGCGCGCACCGTCCTGGAGCCGAACAACGATGCGGCCGCGCGGATCTCGCTCGGGCAGGTCGTCGTCAACCGGGAGGGCGGCACCGCCGGGGCCGACCGGGTGGCGCGCTTCCCCGACACCGACCCCGAGGCCATGCACCGCCTGCGCGAGCAGCTCGGCCGGGCCCACGCCGGGGTCGGCGCGCCGCGGGTCTTCTACGGCTACCGGCCCGTCCACCTCGCCGACGCCCTTCCCGGGGAACGAAAACCGGGACGTGCGCTCCTCGGCCGCGAAGTGTCCCTGCACCTCGCCGCCGCGGGAGTGGACCTCGACCGCAGACCCGGCCGCCACCTCGCCGTCCTCGGCTCCGACCCGGTCGGCGGCGAAGCCCTTGAGGCCGCGGTCGAATCGCTCGCCGGATCAGGGTCGACCGTGTGGGGCGTCGACTTCACCGGCGCCGCGATCATGCATCCTATATCCTATAGGATATCGGATTCGGAGTTCGCGGCCAAGCTCGGCGAGGTCCCCGACGACACGCTCATCGCCGCGTGGGGCCTCGACGCCGCCGCCCTCGACTCCAAGGGCCAGAAGGCACTCCGCGACCTGCTGCGGACCGGGCCCGCCCGCGGCGTCCACCTCCTCGGCTGGTGGCGGAACTTCCGCCGCTTCACCGACGACATCGGCGGGACCGCCGGGCGCGAGGACGTCGCCTGCGCGCTCGTCCTCAACCTCCCCGGCGGCGAGATCATGGGCCACTTCGGCACCCAGTTCCAGCACTGGAGCCCCCGGCCCGGCCGCGCGCTCCTGGTCGACCGGCACGCCGACACCGCGGGCGGGCGCCTCGTCGTCCCGTTCTCCCGCCCCGAAGGGCACGCGCCCGGCCCGCAGCGCAGCGGCGAGGGCACCGCGATCGAGAGGACCCGCCAATGAGCGCCTTCGACGACTACCTCGCCCAGGTCCGGCGCCTCGACGAAGCAAGGCGCAGCGCCGACGAGGCCGCCGCCGCCACGGCCACCGTGGCCGAGACCCTCGGGCAGCGCACGCAGCGGATCGCCGAGCAGGCGGCCGCGACCCGCACCTCCGTCGACGAGCTCGCGCGGACCGCCCGCACCGCTCCCCCGCAGCGCACCGCCGCACCCGCGCCGCTCGGCGACCCGCACGCCGAGCTCGCCGCCGCCGAGACCGACCTCCACACCGCCGCAACGGAACTCGAAGAGGCCCGCTTCCTCGCCCACCGCCCGCCCTGGCTCCCCCGGTGGCGGGCCGACGAGCGCAACGGCCTCATCTACGGGGCGTTCGCGCTCGTCTGCGTCCTCGTGCAGCTCGTCGTCCTGCGCACCGTTCGCGCCGACGACCTCACCGGCGCGGTCGTCCTCGGCGCGATCCTCGTCGCCGCGCCGCTCGCGGCGTTCTGCGCGGGCTGGCTCACGATCGGCGTCGCCGCCCGGCCCCGCATCGGCGACGAGGAGGCGAAGCTGGAGCGGAACTTCCGCCTCGGGCTCGTCCTGTGCGGCTCGACCCTGCTGGTCGCGTGCTTCGGGTTCTTCTCCTGAGCAGGGGCTTCCTATAGTCGAGTGACCCGAATGCCTCACCGTGCGGCTCGACGAGCTCGACGCGCTCGCCGCGGAGCTCGACCGGCTCTCCGGGAGCGGCGACTCGATTTGCAGCGCCGACGAGATGGCGGCGGCCTCGTTCGAGACGCTCTACAACCAGATGTGACCGGAGGCGGATGCCGTGGAGGCGATCGCGCAGTTCTTCCTGGAGACCGTGTTCGGCGCGGCCACGGGGGCGGCCCGGCGCCGCCGCGCGGCCCGGTTCGCCGCCGCGCACGGCCTGCGGGCCGGGGACGATGCGGGGCTCGACGAGCTCGACGCGCTCGGTGTCCGCTTCAACCGGCCTGCGGCCGACACGGCCGCCGGGGACCGGAGCGGGCGGCGCGTCGCGGTGTTCACCAACCCGGGGGTCTGGGACGGCAGGAAGCACGTGGCGTACCGGTTCGCCGCCGTGGCGCTGCGGCGCCCCGCCCCGGACCTGCTCGTCGCCGACCCCGGCACGGAGCGGTTCACGAAGCAGTGGTTCGACCCCGACGCGCGCTGCCTCGCCGTCCCGGTTCCGGCCGGTGCGAAGCGGACCGTCGTCGCCTCCGACCCGGCCGCCGCCAGCGCCGTCCTCGCCTCGCTGCCCGATCCGCTCGGTCGGCCGTGGATGGTCAGGTCGACCTGGGTCGCCGGCTGGCGCCGCGGACACGTCAAGCCCGAGGAGGACGCGGCGCTGCTCACGTTCCTCGCAGCCGCGGCCGACGCCGTCGAGCGCTAGCCTTCCCTGCGGCGCTTGAGCAGGTATAGCAGGCCCGCGACCGGCAGGACCAGCGGCACGTACCCGTACCCGGACCCGAAGTGGGACCACACGGACGGCTCGGGGAACCAGTCCGGGTCCGCGAAGCTCAACGCGCCCACCGCGACCACGCCGACGAGCTCGACGCCGACCGCCGCGAGGGCGGTGCGGGCCGCGCCGCGGATGATCGCGACCGCCGCGACCAGGTAGATCGCGGCGGCGACGGCGCTGAGCGTGAAGCTGAGCGGCGCGTGCGAGAACTTCGTCGCGACCTGGTAGCCCGCGCGGGCCCCCGCGGAGACCGCGAACACGATGTACACGAGCACGATCAAGCGGCCGAAGCCGTCGGCGAGGCGGCGCCGCGCCTCCGGTTCAGCCGACATGGATCTGGAACTCCCAGATCTGGTGGACGCGCAGCAGCAGCGCCGCGACGATGAGCCCCGACGCGGCCACCGTCCCGATCCCCCAGCGGCTGCGGTCGATCGACCCCCAGAAGCACGCGGCGACCGGCACGAGCAGGGCCGTGACCAGGTACGAGAAGAACAGCCCCGCGCCGCCGCCCGGCTCGCCGGGGACGATCGCGATGCCCGCGACCAGCTGCGCGAGCACGAAGACTTCGAGGACGCCGACGCCCGCGAAGTGGCGGCGGCCCACCCGCTGCGAGCGCGCCGTGTCCACGAAGAACCAGGCGCTCATCGCCAGCGCGGCGGCCTGGGCGGCGAGGTAGAGCCAGTCGATCACGCACCCGACGCTAATACAGGCCCGCGGCGCCGAATCCGAGGCCGCACCGCGAAGTGGCCGCGTACGCTGGAGCGGCCCCGCCCCTCACGTTCCCTTGCGTCCCCTCGACCACTTGGAGCCCATGTGTCCCTCAAGCGCGCCATCGCCGCCCTGCTGCTCGCCCTCTGGTTCGGCCTGACCGGCGCCGTCATCGTCTGGTGCGTCTCGTACCTGTTCTGGGGCGAGTACGAGACGGTGACCGTCCTCGACGACGGCGAGGACCCGAACTGCGTCGGCACCTGGTGCACCGACGGGTCCTGGATGCGGTCCCCCGCGCTGCGCGAGACCCCTTCGGGCCCAGAGGAGATCACGATCCTGGGCGACTTCGAGCCGGGCATGGAGCCGTCGACGCTCATCGGCCCGCTCCCAGGACTGGGCCTGTTCTCGCGGTTCGAGGCGATCCTCCCGCTGATCCTCGTGTTCGGGCCGTTCGTCACCTCGATCTTCGCCAACCTCGCGTTCTGGACCGACCGCGACTGACCTCCCGCACTGCCGCGGAAACGGCGTCTTGTCCCCCGCCGCGGCTAGACTTCGCAGCATGACCGACCTGACCCACGTGGACTCGACCGGTGCGGCCCGGATGGTGGACGTCTCCGGCAAGGACGTCTCGCAGCGCTCGGCGCTGGCGACCGGGCGGCTGCGCACGACGCCGGAGGTCGTGGCGGCCCTGCGGGAGAACTCCCTCGCGAAGGGCGACGCGCTCGCGACCGCGCGCATCGCGGGGATCATGGCCGCCAAGCGCACCCCTGACCTGGTGCCGCTGTGCCACCCGATCGCGATCAGCGGCGTGAAGGTCGACCTGACGGTGACCGACGAGGGCGTGGACATCGCCGCCCGCGTCAAGACCGCCGACCGGACCGGGGTCGAGATGGAGGCCCTCACGGCCGTGTCGGTGGCGGCGTTGACGCTGGTGGACATGGTGAAGGCCGTGGACCCGGCCGCTGTCATCTCGGACATCAAGGTCGAGGAGAAGCTGGGAGGGAAGACACAGGAATGGCGGCGCGAAGCGCCTCCGGTTCGGGGAAGCGAGCGCAGCGAGCGGCTGGGCGGGGCGACGGGTGAGGGCGAATGGCATCGATAAAGGTGACCGTCATCGTCGCTTCGAATCGGGCGGCCGATGGGGTTTACGAGGACGAGTCGGGGCCGATCCTGGCCGATGGGTTCCGTGCGGAGGGGTTCGCCGTGACCGGGCCGGTCGTCGTGCACGACGGCGCCGAGGTCGGCGCGGCCATGCGCGCGGCGGTCGCCGCGGGCGCGGACCTCGTGGTCACCTCCGGCGGGACGGGCCTGACCAGCCTCGACCTGACGCCGGACCAGACCAGCGAGGTCGTCGACTACGAGGTCCCCGGGATCGCCGAGGCGATCCGCGCGGCCGGGCTCGCGAAGACCCCGCACGCGGCGCTGTCGCGCGGGATCGCGGGCGTCGCCGGGCGCACGCTCATCGTCAACCTGGCCGGGTCGCGGGGCGCCGCGAAGGACGGCCTGGCCGTCCTCACCGGGGCCCTCATCGAGCACGCGGTCGCCCAGCTGCACGACGGCGACCATGAGAGGACAGCATGACCGACCCCATCACCTGGGCCGACGCCCGCGAGACCGCTTGGGCCGCAGGCTATGCCGCGAAACCGGCGCCCGCCGAGCTGCCGTTCGCCGAGGCCGCCGGGTCCGCGCTCGCCGCGCCCTTGACCGCCGTGTCCGACCTGCCCGCGTTCCCGACCTCCGCGGTCGACGGCTGGGCCGTCGCCGGCACCGGGCCGTGGCGCATCGGCGGCGAAGTGCTCGCCGGGCACGTCCCCGAGCCCCTGGCTTCCGGTGCGGCCGTGAAGATCGCGACCGGCGCGCAGGTCCCCGAGGGCACCGACGGCCTCATCCGCCTGGAGCACAGCACCGTGGAGGACGGCTACGTCTCGGGTCCGACCGACCGCGAATGGCGCGAGGCCGGAGAAGAGGCCCGCCACGGCGAGGAGCTCATGCCCGCGGGCACGCCCGTCACGCCGCCCGTGATCGGCCTCGCCGCCGCCGCGGGCCACCTGACGCTCCCCGCGCACGGGCGCCCGCGCGCCCGCGTCGTCGTCTTCGGCGACGAGCTGCTGACCAGCGGCGTCTCCGGGAAGGGCCGCATCCGCGACGCCCTCGGCCCGATGGTCCCGCACCTCCTCGTCGGCGCCGACGTCCAGGCGTCGATCGGCCCGGTCGCGGACACCCTCGAAGCGCACGTCGCCGCCCTGCGCGAGGCCCTCGCCGACGCCGACGTCGTCTGCACCACCGGCGGGACCATGGTCGGGCCCGTCGACCACCTGCACGCCGCGCTCGCCGAGATCGGCGCCGAGTACGTGCTCAACACCGTCGCCGTGCGCCCCGGGTTCCCGATGCTGTTGGCGCGCACCGCGGACGGCAAGTTCATCGCCGGGCTCCCCGGCAACCCGCAGTCGGCCGTGATCGCGGTCGTCACGGTCGTCGCGCCGCTCCTGGCGGGCCTGCGCGGCCTGCCGCTGCCGCCGCTGCGCACCGTCGAGCTCGCCGAGGACGTGCCGGGCCGCGGCTCGTTCACGCACCTCGCACTGGTCGACCCGGCCGGGCGGCGGCTCGCCCACCACGGTTCGGCGATGCTCCGCGGGCTCGCGGGCGCCGCCGGGTTCGCGGTCATCCCCCCTGACGACGCGGCCGCCGCCGGGACCGTCGTCGACCTCGCCACCGTCCCTGGAGTGTCGTCATGATCCGCGCCCGAGTCCTCGACGCCCCGCTCGACGTGTCCGAGCACGAGGCGGCCGTCTCGGCCGCCGAAGCCGGTGCGGTCGTCTCGTTCGCTGGGGTCGTGCGCAACCACGACCACGGCCGCGGCGTCCTGTCGCTGTCCTACGAGGGGCACCCGTCGGCGGGCGAGGAGCTGCGCCGCATCGCCGAGGAGATCGCCGCGCGTCCCGGCGTGCGGGGCGTCGTCGTCTCGCACCGGGTCGGGGATCTCGCGATCGGCGACCCGGCGCTGGTCGCGGCCGTCGCCGCGGAGCACCGCAAGGAGGCGTTCGAGGCGTGCGCCGACCTCGTCGACGAGGTGAAGGCCCGCCTGCCGATCTGGAAGCACCAGTACTTCGCCGACGGCACCGACGAGTGGGTCAACTGCCCCTAAGTCCTTCGGGTCGTCCTTCTTGCGGCCCACGGTCTTCACGAGGACCACGCCGAGCACGACGATGACGAGCAGGCCCAGCAGGATCGCGCCCAGTGCCGCGCCCGCCTCCGAGTCGCCTTCGGCCGAAGCGGCGAGCGCGAGGGCGGCGGCGTCCAGGCCGTGAGTCGTCTGCATGGCGCCCATGATGCCACGGGAGCGGCCCGGGAGCGCCGGGCCGACCGGCCGGCCGGTGGGGGGCTGGTCACATCGCGCACGCGGTGGCGTCGGGGCGCTACACACGGTCACCGTCTTGCCGGGAAATGGCCCGGTTGGCGGAGATAGTACCGCTCACCCTCGTGTTGACGATCGCCGGAAGTTGTGGTGTGCTTACGTCCATGGTTGAACCGATCCGATGGGGAATCCTGGCGACCGGCGGAATCGCATCGACCTTTGTGGAAGATCTTGCCCTCCTCGACGATTGCCGCGTCACCGCTGTGGCCTCTCGATCGGCGGAGCGCGCCGCCGCGTTCGCCAAGAAGCACGACATCCCTCACGCATGGGACTCCGTCCAGGCGCTCGCCGCCGACGACGAGGTCGACATCGTGTACGTCGCGACCCCCCACTCCCACCACTACCTGCCGACCCTCCGGCTCCTGGAGGCGGGCAAGCACGTCCTGTGCGAGAAGGCGTTCGCGTACAACGCGGCGCAGGCCCGCACCATGTTCGACGTGGCCCGCGAGCACCAGCGGTTCCTCATGGAGGCAATGTGGACCCGCTGCAACCCGGCGATCCGGGAGATGCGCCGGGCCATCAAGGAGGGCATGATCGGCGAGGTCGTGTCCGTCAACGGGAACTTCGCGACCGCCGGGGACATCCCGCCCTCGCACCGGCTCCGCAACCCCGAGCTCGCGGGCGGCGCCCTGCTCGACCTCGGCGTGTACCCGGTGACGTTGGCGCACTTGGCGCTCGGCGTCCCCGAGTCGGTGTCGGCCGTGGCCGTCATGGACGAGGTGACCGGCGTCGACGCGCAGACCGCGATCACGCTCCAGTACCCGAAGGCCGTCGCGCAGCTGTCGTGCTCCTACCGCGGCGGCGCCGCGAACGAGGTCACGATCGCGGGCACCGAGGGCCGGATCGAGCTGCGCGACTACGCGTACCGGCCCAGCGGGTACACGCTGGTGCGGTACAACGAGCCGCCGCGGGAGTTCGAGGCGCCGTACGTCGGCCACGGCTACGTCCACGAGGCCCTCGAAGTGCACCGCGCGCTGCGGCAGGGCCGCCTGGAGTCGACCCTGGTGCCGCCGCAGTCGACCCTTGAGGTCATGGAGATCCTCGACGAGGTGCGGGCCCGGATCGGGCTCCGCTACCCCGGCGAGACGCACCCCAAGCAGTCGTAGACCCAAGGGGCGCTTAGTACTCGATCGCCTTCTGCGCGGCCTCGCGCTTGGCGACGATCCCCGCGTGCTTCTCGCGCAGCCACGCGACGCGCGCCTCCGCGTTCTCGATCGCGGTGTCCTCGGCCTGCTCGACGAGGATGCCGCGGCTCGCGGCCTCGTCGCGGAAGATCCGGTCGAGGTTCGGCAGGAGCGCCATGACGGGGCCGGTGAAGTACCCGGTCGCGGCCTCCTTCGTGAAGATCCAGCCCTTGTACTCGATCTCGCACACGACCTGGCGGTGGCCCGCCTCGGGGTCGCGGATCGCGAGGTCGGCGACCATGGCCCACAGGGTGAAGATCGCGGAGGTGGCCTTCTCGGAGACCCAGCCGCGGCCCGGGACGGGCGGCAGGAGCGCCTCGATCGACTCGGTGAACGTGTCGGTCGAGAGCTTCTGGAGGATCCCGTCGAGCGAGCGGGTCCGGATCGCCTTCACCTTGTGCCACTTGGCGGTCCCGCCGTCGAAGCCGACCTCCTTCGGGCCGATGTCGATCGTCCCGAAGTTGTCGAGCAGGCCCAGCAGCAGCCCGGTCCCGGTGGGCGGCTTGCTCCCCGCGGTGATGAGCTTCGCGAGGCTCCACTGCCATTCCTCCTGGACCGGCTGCGCCGGAAGGGGAAGCCGGGCGAGCAGCTCCTCGAAGTCGCCCTCCTTGAACGCGGACTTGGTGTTCGCCGCGAAGTCCACGGCCGCGTCGCGCTTCTGCACCGCGTAGCCCGTCACGTCGTCCACTTTGCCCTTGGCGAATCCCGTTGCGGCGTCGCGCTTCTCGCGGGCGCTCTCCACGCCGACGTCGACGACCATCTTCCCTGCGTCCTGGGCGCGCTGCTTCATCTGCTCCAGGCGGTCCTTCATTCCCATGCGAGCAACATACCGGTGTCGGGCAACCGGGCGGTGACCCTGCGGCGCCGGACGGGGGCCGGGCCGCAGGGGCCCCTAGCGTTCGAGGTTGTCGCGGGCGCGGTCGCGCAGGTGCTCGGGCATGTCGCGGTTGACGATGCCCATGACGTCGATCTTGTCGCCGACGAGGGACTGCGCCATCTGCGCCATCTTCACCGCGTGCGTGGCGGTGGCCTCCTGGATGAGCGCCATGATCGTCGGGGACAGCGACTGGTGCTGGCGCATCGAGGACTCGTCGATGCCGATCTCGGCGACCTTGCCCTCGGCGTCGAGCTTGACGCGGATGCGGCCGTCCTCGGAGAAGACCTCCACGGCGTCGGCGCCGAGCCGCTCGCTGAGCTCGTTGAACTTCGCGAGCATCGACTCGGCCTCCGCCTGCATCTGCTCCAGGCGGCGCATCATCGCCTCGGGGTCGGTCGGGCGCTGATCGCTCATCGGGGCTCCTCGGGGTCGATGGGGGCGAGGCCGCTGCCGCCGAGGTCCTCGGGCGTCAGGGCTGTGCCCATGACGGCGCCGACGCGCTGCGCGAGGTCGGCCTGCGTGCGCCGGTCGGCGTCCCGGATCGTCTCGACGATGAGCTCGCCGAGCTCGACGCCGGACAGCTGGAACGCGCTCATGCGCAGGTCGAGCACCTTGATGTTGCCGGCGGCGCCGGTCACCACGCGGACCGAGCCGTCCTCGCTGACGGCCTCGCCTTCGAGTTCGACCGCGATGCGCTCGATCTCGCGGGCCTTACGCCGCATGTCCTCGGCCGGATCCTCCGGCATACCGCTCACCTCCCGGGGCAGGCGCGGCCGGATGGGTCGGCCGCGATCACACGATGCTAACGGCACCCTGCTAGCACCGGTCACGGGTGTGAACAGGTTCGTCACTGGCGCCGGTTTGGGGGGCTTCGCTATATTGACGTCAGTCCGCTCCGCCCCCGTCGATCAGAGGTGTCCCATGGGTGAACCGGTTGGCGTCACGCCCGCCCAGCTCGAATCCGCCGAGCAGCAGCTCCGCGGGCAGGTCCCGGCCGCGCAGCAGCTCCAGGGCAAGGCCGACGACGACGGCCTCGACATGATGGCGTGGGGCGTGCCCGGCCTGTTCTTCTCCCCGGGCTACTACCAGATGCTGGGCGAGCTGCGCGAGATGTTCGAGATGCTCACCGCGGGCCTCGAAGGCCACGCCGGGCGACTCAAGGACTGCCGCGAGTCGTGGGAGACCGCGGACATGGACACCGCGAAGGAGTTCAGCCAGTTCTCGCCGGAGGGCATCGGCGGCTCCATCCAGTGGGGCGGCTCGACCTTCACCGACGGCGACGGCAACTTCCAGATGTTCGAGATCGGCGAGTCGAAGAAGCAGTCCTACGCGAAGCCGATCTTCGGCGCGATGGACACCGTCGAGAAGATCCAGAAGGTCGGACGCGCCGAGAACGCCGGGGAGCTCATCGGCGCCGTCGCCGACGTCTCGAACTCGCTGCTCGGCACCCTCAACGACGTCGCGCAGGCGATCACCGACCCGCTCATGTTCCTCATCTCCGCGGGCCTGGACTTCCTCATCTCGCTCATCCAGCCCATCGACGACCTGGTCGGCATGGTCACCGGCAACGGCGAGCGCATGAACCAGGAGATCCAGCGCTGGGACCCGATCAAGGACGCGCTGCCGCCGATCGGCGAGGCCGTCGCGAAGGTCCCCGAGGAGATGCTCACCGCCTGGTCGGGCAAGGACGGCGACGCCGCCCGTGAGAAGATCGCCGAGTTCGCCGAGGCCGTCGTCGACGTCGGCGACAAGATCCAGGTCATGCAGGGGCTCCTCCAGCTCACCGAGCTCATCGCGACCCTCATCCGCAAGACCCTCCTCGACATCGCCGGGAAGTGGGCGAGCCAGCAGATCATCACGTGGGCCGCGGCCGGGCCGCTCTCGGCCGTGACCTTCGGCGGCGCCGCCGTCGCCGCGATGATCAACTCGATCCGCTCCGCGATCCAGTCGATCGTCTTGGCCATCCGCCGCTACAAGACCGCCGTCGACGCGTTCCTCCAGGCCAACACCATCCTCGGCCGCGTCGTCGAGACCCTCGGCAAGGCCGCGTCGCCGCTCGCCGAAGCCGGGATCAAGTCCGTCGGCATGGTCGGCAACCTGGCCGGCTCGGGCGCGCCCTCCGACTCCTCGATCGTCGACGGGCTCAACGGCTAGTGGAGGCCGCCGGGCGCGCGTTCCGGGACCCGCAGGACGTCGACGACGCCCCGCGGGCGGCCTACCGCGACCGGGACGGGCGCCGCCACGAAGCGCCCGGCGCCCCGACGCTGCGCTTCGACTCCGTCGAGGACTACCGCGCGGGCCGCTCGGCCGCCGCCGACCCCGGGCCCGGCTCGGGCCTGCTCGACGTCCTCGTGTGCACCGCGGCCACCGCCGACCGGACCGGCGTGCTCCTCCTCGACGGCGCTCCGGTCGCCGCCGGGGACGGCCGCTACCAGGTCGAGGTCGCCCCGGGGACGCACCGGCTCGACGTCCAGGGCGCCGACGCCGCCAGCGCCGTGTTCACCGTCGCCGCGGGCGAGCGCGTCCACTTCACGACCGGGCAGGGCGTGGCCGTGCGGCACCAGGTCGACTACCGGACCCAGCTGTACCGGGTGCGCGACGCCTCCGACCTGCTGCCGGTCCTCGGCGGCCGGGCCGCGAACGTCTCGGGCGCCGGGTGCCTCATCGCGGTGGTCGGCGCGATCGCGCTCGCCTTCGCGATGGTCGCCGTCCCGCTGTCGGACGGCGGGACGTTCGGCGCCGTGGCGGGCGCGATCGGCGGCGGCGGCGGGCTCGTGCTCATCGGCGGCGCGGCCATGGGCATCACCGCGACCCGCTCGCTCCACAAGCGCGCCAAGGCGAACCGACTCGAATCCGCGCGCACCGACGGCGGCGCGACCGCATATCCGTCCGCTGAGGACGCCCGCGGGAAGGCCCAGGGGCTGCTGGTCGTGTACGACCTGTTCCTGTACCGCCTTTCGCGGGCCGACGACGGGACCCTGGCGTACGAGGGCACCGGCGAGGCGCTCGCCCTCGCGCACGCCGGGCGCCTGCGCGCCTGGATCGACGGCGCCGAGGTGCCGTGCGACTGGGCCGCCTGGCACTACCCGCTTGCGCCTGGGCCGCACCGGTTCCGCGTCGACTACGACGGCGAGACCTCGACCGAGTTCACTGTGGACGTCCCCGTGCACGGCGACGCGGCCGTGCTCCACGTCCCGGTCCGCGTCTTCCGCGTCTGGGACGGAACCGGCTTCGAGCCCCTGCCCGCCCAGATCGCGCACCGGATCACCAAGCGCGCCAAGACCGCCGTGGGCCGGGTGTACCAGAACAACGCCGACCCCGACGACTGGGTGCCGCCCCGGATCTGGCCTCCCGCTTAGTTACTGGTGCCGCCGCCGCAGGTCCACGCCGGACCCGTCGGCGAGCGTGATGCGCCGGTAGAGCCCGGCGGGCTTGGTGCGCCGCAGCATCCGGGTCTTGCGGAAGCGGTGGTCCTCGTCGTACGCGTACTGCTCACGCGGGATCTCCAGCACCGTCTCAAGTGGAACCGGCCCGTCGATCTTCGTCTCGGGACCCGAGCCGCTCCAGAACTTCCCGTAGCTCCGCTGCACGGCCACGTGCGCCACCCGCCGGTCGGTGAGCACCCACCAGCCGCGCCGCCGCAGCGCGGGCGTCACGAGCCGCCCCATCATCGAGCCCTCGCCCTCGCCGCGCAGGACCACCCCGGGTCCCTTGATGCGCTTGGGCTTCCCGCTGTCGCCGCCGCTGCCGGTGATGCCGTCGGCCAGAGCCACGAACACGATCGCGATCAGCACCGAGAACACGATCCACAGCAGCGCCAGCCCGACGACCTTGGCGACCTGCTTCGCGAGCTGGCCCGCGGTCCAGCCCGGGTTCGGGATCCCGTCCAGCGCAGGCAGCTTCCACACCGGCACCGCTTCGAGCAGGCGCTCGCCGGGGCGCAGCCAGTTCTCCTGGAGCACCCGCTGCGCGTCGCGCTTGAGGTCGAGCTTCGGCGGGCGCGTTCCTGTCATGCGCCGAGGCTACCGCCGCGGGCGGGCCGCAGGGACCGTCGACCCCTAGTAGGAGGTCTCGATGGACCTGGAGCGGAAGTCGGAGAGGCGCCAGACGTAGATGCCGACGGGCCCGGTCGCGACGGCGAGGGCGGCGGGCCAGGCGTCCTCGGCTCCGGTGGCGAGATGCTCGTCGAGGAGGTCGAGGTCGGCTCTGTAGGAGTACGCCGACCAGACGGCGAGGACGAGCACCAGGCACCAGCCCCACCAGGGGACGCCGGTCGCGAACAGCCCGCGCCCGGTCGCGGCGAGGGCCGCGTTGACGAGGGCGAGGGCCGCGAGTCCTGTTGCGGCGGTGGCGGGCACGACGACGAGGGACGCCCTGGTCCCCCAGGGCGCGCGCCGGATCGCGAGGGCGGCGAGGCCGGTGAGCACGGTGCCGAGCAGCGCGTTGGCGAGGAGCCCGCCCGAGCCGAGGTCGAAGGCGGTGCCGAGCCAGGCGAGGAGGCAGCCCTGCGCGACCGCGTAGAGCGCGGCCACCGCTGCGCTCGAGACG
The DNA here is from genome assembly GCF_003002955.1 of Glycomyces artemisiae. GTDB lineage: Bacteria > Actinomycetota > Actinomycetes > Mycobacteriales > Micromonosporaceae > Glycomyces > Glycomyces artemisiae. The sequence goes on along the minus strand of NZ_PVTJ01000002.1, from coordinate 483,354 downwards.
GGCCGGAACGTGCCGTAGACGAGCACGGCGGCCGTGACCGCGAACCCGGCGGCGCCGATGAGGTTCGCGGTCGGCCCCGGCCACTCGCCGCCGGGCGGCCACTCGCTCGGCTCGGCCGCCCACGCGGACATGGCGGTCCAGGCGACGGCGCCCGATATGAGGGTGGCGGCCAGCAATGCCGCGGCGCGGTTCAGGATCTGCTCCGCGCCGATCGGGGCCGAGTGCGGGGATCGCGTCTCTTGATGCTTGAGAAGGCGTCTGAGGAGTCTGTTGCCGCGTGCCATTCCGTGCCGTTCTCCATTGCGATTCCTGGGGCGGATTCAGGCTACGACAGGCGTTCCAACCGGCTTGCACTGGTTGACTACACTTGGTGACGCCCGCATCTCCCGCCCCTCGGAGTGAACCGATGACATGGATCAATGTCGATGCCGAAACGCTGCGCCAAGCGGCCGCCGCCCTGCACGAGTCGGAAGGCGAGATCTTGGCCCTCGCCGATTACGCGAAAGAGGCCGACCCCGAATGGTGGATGTGGGGTGTGGCCGGTCTGGTGATGGCTCCGGCGTATTTCGCACTCGCCGACTACTTCCATTCCGCCGTAACGGATTCGGTCGAGGCCGTGTCCGGTCTGGCCGACCGCATCCAGGCGTGCGCCGACGAGCACGCCGGCAATGACGCGGCCATCGCGGCCGAACTGGAGCGCATCGGCGGCGACCTCAGGGGAGGCAAGTGATGTCCGACGACGTCAAAGAGCCGACCTGGGACGAGCAGGCGCCGCACCAGTCGGACAATCCCACGGTCAGCGGCGGCGACGCCTGGAAGGCCGTGACCGGCCAGGGCTCCCCGGACGCGAGCAGCGACGGCGGCCTGATCCACCAGGCCGTCGACGGGTACCGCAACCCCGACGGCACCACCACGAAGGCGACCTCCACGGGCCTGAACGTCTTCAAGAGCGTCGCCTCTCCCGTTGTCGCCGTGCAGAACACGATCACCAACGCCGGGAAGATCGAGGGCCTGACCGACTGGGACGGCTACGCGAACCTCGTGACCGGCCTGGCCGGGGACATCACGGCCGTCCAGGGCGCTTCGGAGGAGTTCTGGAACTTCGTCGAGGGCGTCACCGACCCGAAGTTCGACCCGGTGCAGTGGCTCGCGGGCACGCTCATCGACTTCCTCATCCAGATCTTCCAGCCGCTGGAGGACCTCGTCGGCATCGTCTCCGGCAACGAGACCCGCATGAAGACCTCCGCGTCGATGTGGAACTCGGTCTCCCAGGGCGCCCCGCAGGTCGGCGAGTACATCGCCGCGGCGGGCGGCGACATCCTCGCGGACTGGCAGGGCGAGGACGGCGACGCGGCCCGCATGCGCGTCTCCGAAGCGGCCGAGGTGATCAACGGCCTCGGGTACCTCGCCGTCGGCATGGAGGGCCTCCTGACCTGCATGGCCGACCTCGCGAAGGCCCTCCGCCAGGACATCGTCGACCTCCTCGCCAAGGGCGTCTCCTGGGCCCTGACCCGGCTCCTCCCCCAGGTCGCCGCTGGCATCGCGACCTTCGGCGCGACCGTCGCCACCGCGATCGTCGACGCCGTCTACAAGGTCGCCTCGATGCTCCTCAAGGCCTTCAACCGCATCCGCCAGGCCACCAGCATCTTCGCGCGGGCCGCGCAGGTCCTCGCGAAGATCTGGGCCGTCCTGGACAAGATCAAACCGGTCCTCGAATTCCTGAAGGACCACAAGAACGCGATCGTCACGGGCGCGGGCATGGTCGAGCAGGCCACCGGCTGACGAAGGGACGCAGCAAAGACCGGGCCGGTGGCGCAACGCCACCGGCCCGGTCCTCTTACCTTGTCTCGCTACGCGTAGGGGTCGTCCTTCTCGTTCCCGATCCCCCACACGTCGTCGTCCTCGGTGAGCCAGGTCCCGGACTCCCCGTTCTCGTCCCCGGGGCCGCCCATGCCGCGTCCGCCGCCGGCACCCATCATGCCGCCGGCCATGCCGCGACCGCCGGCACCGGCGCCCATCTTGCCGCCCATGCCACCGGGCCTGCGGCCCCCGGCACCTGCGCCGCCAGCGCCGCGACCGGCGCCTCCGGCGCCCATCATGCCGCCCATGCCACCGGCGCCGATACCGCCGCCGACGCCTCCACCGAGGCCGCCGCCGGCACCGCCTCCGGGCAGGCCACCGCCGGCGCCGCCGCCGGGAAGACCGCCGCCGCCGAGACCGCCACCGCCGCCACCGGCCAGACCACCCGAAGGCAGGTCGTCGGGGTCGGGCGTGGACGGCTCCCACGGGTTGTCGTCGAGCCCGCCCGGGTCGTTGCCGCCCGGGAGATCAGGACTGCCGGGGAGGTCCGGGTTATCGGGGTTACCAGGCATGTCCGGGGTCGACGGCGACACCGGCTTCATGCCGCCCGGGGGCTTCATGTCGCCGAGCCCGGGAGGCGTCCCGCCGCCGGGGGGCGAACCGCCGTCGAGGCCGCCGGGCGGCTCGGTGTTGCCGTCGTTGAAGGTCGTCGGCTCCGACTGCCCCGCTTCGGGCTTGATCTCCGTGACCGCCATGTTGGTGTTGCTCGTGCGGTCCGTGATGTCCTCGTTGACCTGGGTGGCCTGCGCTTGCAGCTCCTCCTGGCCGTCGGTGCCGAGGCTGTCGGTCGCGTCCTTGGCGTACTCGTCGGCGCGGGTGCGGGCGAGCTCCTCGCCGCGCATCCCGTCCTCTTCGTAGTCCGGGTACTGGTTCGTGTACTCGATGTACGCGTTGTACGTCCGCTCGCGCTCTTCCTGGACCTCGTCGACGATGGTGCTGTCGAACCCGGCCCACTCCATGGCGACCTTGGTCTCGTCGTCCGGGAAGACCTCGCACTCGGGGAAGTACGGCGGCCGGATGTGGATCTTGTGCGAGCAGGCCGCGGCGTCTTCGAGGTGGAACTTCGGCGAGGGGTAGGGGCATTCGTCCCCGCCCTGCTGGGCCAGGATTTCCGACGCCTTGTCATTGAGATTCTTGACGGCCCCGCCGAGGCTCGTGTCCTCGCCCCAGATGTCGCCGAGGACCTTCTGGCAGTTCTTGATGACCTTCTCGACCTGCTCCTCGAAGGCGTCGTAGTCGTCGCCTTGCCATTCCTCCGCGAGCGTGGTCAAACCGTTCTTGAGTTCCACCGGAATGTCGCTGAGGCTGCCGCACAGCGTTACCCACAAGCTGCTGATCTTGGTGATCGCGTAGTTGTCCGGATCCGCCGGCCGCAGCGAAGCCACGAGCGATGCGATCGACTCGCCGTTCGGGAGCGCGTAGGACTGGATCTCGCGCGACGGCCGGATGTTCGCGGTCGCTCCATCGCCATTCGGCACCGCCGACATGAGCTTGAGCCAGGCTTCCTCCGCCGGGTCGACCGTCTTTGCAGTGCACTCGCTGAGCCCGCAGGTGGGGGTCTTCATCAGCTCGTTGATCCGAGCCTGGATCGCGGAGTTCGCGATCCCCTCCTGGGCGTCGCCGTACTCTTCGGTCTCGAATTCTTCGGCCATGTCTAGAGCCCGCTCTCTTTCTTGGCGAGGAGGTCCGAGTAGGTCGTCGGCATATAGTCGTTCAGCATCCAGTCGACGATCGACTCATCGGTGAAGGGGTAGACCGGGTCCGCGCCATCCTGGACAGCGGGGTCGGTCGTGTAATCGATGAAAACGTAGAGGACGAGATCGCCCTTGTAGGCGATCGCATCAGCATTGAACCCGGTGTTCGAGGCCCCCGCATAGTAATAGGAGCCGTCCCAGTCGCCCTCGATTTCGCCTTCCTGCACGTTCGAGTACTCGGTTCCACCGGTCTCGATGGCCTCTTTCAGCTGGTCGACACGCTCCTGGAAGTTCTCGGCCGCCTCCGAGTCGGATTCCCACGGAGCCACGCCGACATCGATGTTCGCGGTACCGGGAATCTCCTTGTCACCGGTGACCTCGTTCTCCATAAGGTAGACAGCCAGGTTCGCCGCCCCGCCGCAGTTGAACGCCTCCCCGTCAAGGCCGCCGGGGATGTCGCTGGACATGATCCCGTTGGTGCCCCAGTCAGTGACACCCATGAAGTCTTGTACCGCCTGGACGTCGTCGAGCGCCTCGCAGCCGTCCCACTCGGCCATCACGCCGTACGAGCTGGAACCGGAGCTGTCGCCGCCGTCGGGGTTGTTCGTGCCGTTCTCACCGGGCACCGGGGGTTCGTTGCCGCCGCAGCCGGTCAGCAGGAGGCCGGCGGCGCCCGCGACGGCGAGGCCCCGGATGAAGGTCAGGTTTCGGGTCACGTTGGTGGATCCTCTCTCTCGGTCGCCCGGTTGCCGGCTGACCACTCTCACAGCTGGTTGTCGAAGTCCTGGCCGCTGGCGTCGTCGGAGTCCTCGTGCTGCTTGGCAGTGTCTTCGAGGGAGTTGACGATGCCGTCGAGGGCTTCCCGCAGCGCCTGGAGGTTGTTCCAGGTGGTCTCGTGGAACGTCGTGTACGTCGTACGTGCCTGCTCAGACCCGTCCAGCACCCCGAACGCGGGCAGCTTGCCGAGGGGCTGCCCGTTCCTCATCTGGGAGATGATCTCGTCCTCGAGCTTGTCGAGCTGCGCTTGGACAGTGCGCTGGTAGGCGCGCAGCGCTTCTGGATCGACCTTCGGCATCGCATTTCCTGTCTGTGAGTTCAGTACCTGCGGTACGGTCCCCCGACGTGCGGTCGGACTCCATCGCGCGAGGACGCGGTGGGCAACTGCGGAATCGGGGCGCTGCCTGGCGTCCTTCGGGGGGATTACGCGGGTCTCGGCGGTAAGTTCACGGTTCAGGTTAGCAGGGGTGTGCAAACCGTGCGCCTGTAGACAACCGGGTCGTCACGCATGGTGACCACCGGCCGCGACATGCGGAAAGAGGCCGGTTCAGGCGTAGAGGTCGTCGCCGTCGGCGAGGTTGCGGAGGTCGGTGGCGGTCTGGTGGTCGACGGTGCCGCCGTTGTCGATGGCGGACTGGAGGCCGGCGCGGAGGCCGTGGAGGGTGCCGCGGAGGTACTGGAGGTTGCGCCAGGTGGTGGCGTGGAAGTCGGCGTATTCGGCGGCGGCGTGCTCGGTGGCGCCGGGAGAGGAGCCGAAGGCGGGGGCCTTCTTCAGGGCGCCGTCGCGCAGGGACGGGACGATGTCGTTCTCCAGCTCGTCGATGAGGTCGCCGAGGAACTGCCGGTAGCGTTCGAGCGCGGCGGGGTCGAAGGCGCGGTTGGCCATGCGGGGGCTCCTTGTCTAGGCGTAGGGGTCGTCGTCTTCGTTGACGAAGCCCCACATGTTCGCGTCTTCGACCAGGTCGACGTCGGGTTCGCGGTCCTTGTCCTCGGCGGGCGCGCCGCGACCGGCCGCGCCGGGGGCGCCCATCATCGGGGCGCCGCCGCTGCGGGGAGCGGCGGCAGCGGCCGAGGCGCCCGCGACCGTCGCCGCGGCAGGGGCGGCGAACGAGGTGGGGCCCGCGCCACCGTTCGACACCGGGGACGCGGCCGCAGGGGACGCGAAGGCGCCGCCGCCGAGCGGAGCCGCGCCGGGAGCGGTGCCGCCGCTGGCGAGGCCGCCGGAGGCGCCGTCGTCCTCGGCGGGCTCCTCGGCGTCCCCGGAAGGCGGGTCGCCCGCGGGCGGTTCCAGGGACGGGTCCTCGGTGGCGCGCGGCGAGGAGGCCCCGGCGGGCTGGTCCATCGGCGGGGGTTCGAGGTCCATGTAGGCGGGGTCGGCGGCGGCCGGGTAGGGCTTGTCGCTGCGGACGGTGCGCACGGACCGCTCCTCGCCGTCGGTGTCGGCGCTGCGCTGGCTCACGTCGTCGTCGACCTCGGCCTGGCGGGCGTCGTAGGCGCCCCAGCTCTGGTCGACGAGGGTGCCGTAGTGCTCGACGGCGTCGGCGACGGCGAGCTCCTTCGCCTCCTCGACGGTGAGGCCCTTCGTCGGGTCGAGGCCTTCGCGCTCGATGGTGACGGGGCTGGAGTAGTAGTCGATGTAGTGGACGATCCGCTCGTCGATGTAGTCGATGACCTCGGTCGCGAGGTCGGGTTCGGCGCCGCCGAGGGCGAGCACGTGCTCGGCGTCCTGGCAGGTGTACTGGAGGCAGTCGCCGTGCCACCAGGCGGGCCGCACGTGCACGGACACCCAGCTGTGCCACTCGCCGTCGATCCAGAACTGCGGTGCGGGGTAAGGGATCTCGCCGGAGTCGCCGCCCTGGATCGCGTAGAGGGCGTCCTCGGTCGCCTGGAGGCTCGCGACGGTGGCGTCGACGTCGTCGATGAGGTCCTCGACGAGCTCGCGGGTCTGCCCGCAGGCGGCCTCGAACGCGTCGAAGTCGGTGCCGGACCAGCCTTCGGCCAGGTCGGCGAGGTTGGAGCGGATCCGCTCGGACCAGTCGGCGAGGCGGCCGGAGACGTCGTCGGTCCAGGCGGCGCGCAGGCGCGCGAGGGAGTGCGCGTCGGCTTCGGCGGGGCGGACCGCGGCGACGGCGTCGCGGAAGTCGGCCTCGGTCGGGTACGCCATCCCGGACTCCTTGGGCCGCAGCCGGAACAGCTGCCGCTCGACCGGCACGGCGGACACGAGCTGCTGCCAGGCCTGCTCGGAGGGGTGTGCGGTCGCGTTGCCGCACGCGGCGTTCGAGCAGCCGGGCCGCACGGCGACGATGGCCTCGTCGGGCTGGGTCTCGATGTCGGGGGCGGGCGCGACGGACCCGAACGCGGGCGCGGCGGCGGCCGGGGCGGCAGGGTCGAGGCCCTGGTACGAGTCGTTGTCGCTCATCGATACTCACCTCGCGAGGGGACGGGTGGCCGGTCCCCCACACGGTACCAACTGGAGGCGCCCCGCGACAGCACTCACGGCCGCGGCCGCAGGCGCCTCCGCAGGAGCCACGCGGCGAGCGCCACCGGCGCCACCAGGAAGACGGTCACGACGACGACGGGAGCGAGGTGCGCGGCGGTGCCGGTCCCGGCCGTCCACGCCGTGGGACGGCCCCACCAGTCCGGGTGCAGCGGCGCGGGTTCGACCAGGAACGCGTCGAGCACCGCACCTTCTTTACAGCGGCCGTCGACCTCGACGTCGACTTCGACCGCGGGCCCGCCGTCGGCGGGGCTGAAGGCCCCCGTGCACACCTCGTCGCCGCTGCCGGAGGTGAAGCCCTGCTCGACCACGACCGTGCCGTGCGTCCCGGCCCCGTCCGCGGCGGCCCGGAACTCGAAGTAGCGCACCAGGGTCGCGGCGAGCGCGAGGAGCGGCACGGCCACGGCCAGCGCCAGCACGATGCTGGCCCTAAGCGCCATTCGACCGACTCGGGGTTGGTGAACCGGTCGGGGGCGTGGTCCTCCCACAGGTTCAGCAGCGAGTCGGGGATGCCGAGGGCGGGGCCGCCGCCGTCGAAGAGCGCGCCGGTCTCGCCGTCGCCCTTGTACATCGGGAAGATCGAGGAGACGCCTTGGAAGACGTGCATGGCGTTGGCGACGGAGGCGTGGCGGCCGCCGGGGGTCATGGTGGCGACGTTGATGCCGTAGACGAGGAGCCCTTCGAGCATGTTGGCGAGCCCGGCCCCGGCGATGTCGAGCGGGTCGACGGGGTTGCCCTTGATCTTCTGGTATCCGAAGGTGACGGCGGTGAGGCCCCCGGTGAGGGCGGCGCAGCCGGTGGACACGGCGATGAGGTACGCCTCGAAGCTCTTCATGGAGGCGACGAGGCTGGTGGCGACGGTCTGGGCGCTGGCCATGATCGCGGGGGCGCCGGGGGCGGTGAGGACTCCGGCGAGCGCGGCGAGGTAGGCGGCGAGGAAGGCGTCCATGACGACGGTGCAGGCGGTGAGGAACAGCCAGTAGACGGTGAGCATGGCGGCGAACGCGAGGAGCTGCGCGCCGATGAGGAACGCGGTGACGGCGAGCTCCTGGAGCTGGGCCTTGACGTTCGCGGCGGAGGCGCGGAACGCGTCGGCGTCGTCGCCGGACCAGTTGCCGTCGTTGACGGTGTCGACCTCGGCCTGGAGGGCCTCGGCGGCGGCGGTGTTCTTCTCGGCCAGGCAGACCCAGGCTCCGGCGGCCTTGAGGATGTCGCCTGGGTTGCACTGGTTGAGGTAGATGCTGGTGGCCATGGACTGGACGGCGAGGCCGAAGACGATCGCGGGCGGCGCGATGGCGACGGCGCAGGACTTGATGACGCCGTTGTAGTACGGCGACATCTCCTCCCCTGCGTCGTAGAGGCTCTGCCCGGTTGACATGCGGCGGCCCCCTCAGTTGCCGCCGAACGCCCGGGCGCAGGCGTCGTCGGTGTCGGTCATGTCCTGGGCGCAGGCGTCGAGGGCGTCGCGCATCTGGCGGAAGCCCTCGGCGGCGCCGGCCATGGACTCGGTGACGGTGGCGGTCGCGAGGGAGTACGCGGCGGCCATGGGGAGGGTGACGGTGGTGTAGAGGCTGCGGTCGATGGCGCTGAGCTCGGGGAGGTCCTCGTTGGTGGATTCGAGGACGGGGACCACGTTGGCGTCGATGCCCGCGCCGAGGCCGCGGACGAACTCGGGGTCGAAGATCCGGGTCATGTGCGTCCTGCCTTCCTCTGGAGGGTCTCGTTGGCCTTGGCGATCCCGTCGAGGATGCGGCCGGTGGCCTCGCCCGCGCGCGCGGCGTCCTCGGGGGCATTGTCGATCGTCTCCGCCACTTCCCCGGGGAGGGCGGCGTGGGCGCGGTCTTCGGCGAGGCGGCGGACCTCGTCGCGGGCGCGGGCGATGAGGCCGGTGAGGGCCTCGCCGAGGCCGTCGATGCCGCGGCCGCGGGCATCGGGTCCGATCCACACTCCGGCGACGGCGCGTTCGGAGCTGGAGGTGACGGAGCAGTCGCCTTCGTCGGTGAAGACTTCGGCGGTGAGGACCTCGCGGGCGGGTTCGGCGCGGGCGGTCTGGGCGGCGCGCATGGCGTTGAGGACGCCGTCGAGGCGGTTGGCGATGGCGCGGTCGAACTCGGGGTCGCGGCTGAGGGTGTTCGCGGGGGCCTCGATGCCGAGGCGGCCGCGGACGGCGGCGGCGAAGTCCTCGTAGCCGCCGGTGGCGGCGGCCTGCTGGAGTCCGGCGACGGCGTCGATGCCTGACGCGAGGTTCGCGTCGGACTCGGCGCCGGGCCGCGGGAGGGTCCCGGCGAGTTCGACGATGAGCTTGGCGATGGCGGCGGGCGGCTGGCCGAAGCCGGTGGTGGTGATCTGGACGGTGATGCGGCCGTCGAGCACGCGGAGCGTCACGTGCTCGTCGAGGTCGGTGAGGACCCGGTCGGCGTCGTTCACAGTCGCGGCTCGCTTCGCTGGAGGTCACTCCGAGGATAGCGAACCGCGCTCACAGTGACCGACCGCGTTTCGCAGGCGCCGGTGCTCAGGCGGTGCGGTCGGCTCCGGCTTCGGTGCGCCCGTTGTCGCCGTTCTCCAGGGGCCAGACGGTGGCCTCGACGGAGCCGACGAGTTCGAGCGGGCCGACGAGGGAGGCGGTGCGGGCGACGGTGAAGTCGTCGAGCGCGAGGAGGCTGATGCCGCCGCGGCTCTGGGCGACGGCGGCGTAGAACGCGCCGGTGCCCTTGTCCTGGAAGACCCAGCCGGGGCGGGTGTCGGTGGGGATGGTGGGGACGCCGGGTCGGGCCGCGGGGAGGCTTCCGGTGGAGGTGAGGTCGGGGGCGTACGGCGACTGGGGGGCCTGGCGCGGCTCCGGCGCGTACTGGTGCGGCTGGTCCTGCGGGTCGGGTTCCACGGGCGTCTCCGTGTAGTCGGGGATCTGGTAGCGGGTCGGGTCGCCGGAGACCGGGATCGGCGGCGGGGCCGCGTGGTGGTCGGGGACGGCGATCAGGGTCCGCATCTCGATCTTGCCGGCGACGACGCTGACGAGCCACAGCCCGGCGGCGAGGGCGAGGAGGTCCACGCCCACGGCGAGGAGTACCCGCAGGTTGGCGTTCAAACCGGTGCCGAACTGGGCGAGGGAGAACAGCCCGGCGGCGAGGGCGAAGACGACGAGTCCGGCGAGGGCGCCGGTCATGACGGCGGGGCGGCCGAGCCGGGGGGCGGGGGCCGAGGGCCACTTCTCGGAGGCGCGGACGCCGCCGAGGGCGGCGGCGGCGAGCGCGGCCACCGCGAGACCGGCGACGGCGAAGGCGACGGCCGCGGCGGTGAGCCGGCCGGCGATGTCGTCGATGTAGTCCATGGTGGTCTCCGCGAGGTCGGTGCTCGGCCGGTGGGCCGGCGGATCGGGCTGGCCCGTGAGGGCTGTCGGGCTCTATTGTGCGGTGCCGCTTGAGCGTAGGGCACCCGGCTCTCCCAGTTTAGTGTCGGATTGCCGACACGGAGTGATCGCGGCCATCGGATTGATACTTCCCGGCTTATCTGTTTCAGTTGCGGTTGTCCGGTCTCACGGTCGCTCTTCGAGCCGACGAAGGTGCGTTCCGTCAGGGGTCCGGCATATGATGAGGGCAGACCCCGCAATGGGTTGGGAGACAAGAAACATGAGTGAAAATTGCGTTACGTGAGGTTCTAGTGGCTCGTGTGACGGAAGGATGGGACTGATGACTGTGAGAGAGACACTCTGGACGGTGGCCGCGCACGCCCAGGCCGGCGCCGAGATCAACACGCAGGGGATCATCGGGTTCTTCCTGTCCAAGATCGCCCCGATCCTCCTGGCCATCCTCGGCCTCATCTTCATCGCCCGGGCGAACAAGGGCGAGGTCAGCCGCGTCCTCACCTCGTCGACGATCGCGATCATCGGCATCGCGTTCATCGCGGGCGCGGTGGTCCTGGTCGCCGTCGGCGGCGGCCTGGTCGACGTGCTGTTCAGCCAAGAGGACTAGCATCCCGCATCGCCCCTTAGAGGAAGGCCGGACGGAGGACGCCCATGCGCTTGCGCACCGACGACGACATCTACCGTGCCCGCCTGCTGTACCTCGGCCCTCCCGGGTACACGCTCCCCGTCCACCTCCCGTACGGGCAGTACGGCGCGTTCGCCGCGCTGCTGGCGATGTTCATGTTCGTCCGCTGGGCCTTCACCGGCGACGTCGACCTGTTCCCCGCCATCGAGATCTCCCTCGCCCTCGTGACGACCTCGCTGATCTTCCGCTACGTCGACGCCGACCGGCCCGCGACCACGGTCCTGCGCACCCTGCTCACCGACTGGAAGCACACGCGCGACTCCGGCCACGAGGTCCGCATCCCGGCGTTCACGACCCGTTCGATCCGCCTGCGGCCCACGCTCGTGGAGCCCGTCCGAACTGAGGAGCGCCTATGAGCGGCGAGGACCGCCGTCAGCCCGTCGCCAAGTTCTCCGCCCCCCGGCCGCCCGCGCCGGTGCGGGACCGGGAGCGGCCTTCCGGCGACCTCGGCGACGACGCGACCGCTCTGGCCGATGCGGTGTTCCGGGCGGAGCCCGCAAGAGGGCACGGCAGAGGCGAACCGGCGAAGGCCCGTCCCCAATCCGAGCCGCAGCGGCCCCCCACGGCACAGGAGCCCCGCCAGCAGTCCCCAGTGGAGTCGCTGCGACACGCGTCGCCACCTGCGCCGACGACGCCTCCTTCGACCGCTCGTCCACAGGGTCGTACACAGGGTTATCCACAGAATCAGGGAAGTTATCCACAGGGGTATCCACAGCGTTACGCACAGGCTCCGACCAGCGGGAATCCACAGGGTTATCCACAGCGTAACGGAAGTTATCCACAGCAGGGCCCGAGTTATCCACAGGGCACTGACCAGGGTCGCCAAGCCTCCGCCGCAGGTCGCCGCCAGTCCGCGCAAACCAGTACACAACGGGTGCCCGGACAGGACCTCGTCCCGGTCCGGCAGTCCCGGAAGGAAGCGGTCGCGGTCCCGTCCGGGGACGCGAAGCCGACGCGCGTCAAGCCGATCGGCGCGCAGAAGGAGCGCCAGCCGCTCCGGGAGCTGAGCCTCACCGAGATCGCCGGGCACGCCACGTTCACGCCCGCGTCGGTCACCGCCTGGTACAAGCTGCCCGGCGTGCGCTGGTCGTTCCGGCCCGACCTGGAGCGCGAAGCGCTCATCGTCGCGATCGCCGAGCAGTACGCGGGCCTCGCGGGCATGCGCGTCCACCTGCGCCGCACCACCCGGCCGTTCCCGGCCGACCAGTGGGCCCGCACCGTCGACAAGCACACGGCGCGGCCGCTGCGCACCGTCCCCGGCGGCACCAGCTGGGCCGACCACCTCGTGGCCGCCCAGCGCCACCTCCAGCAGCTCTCCCACGCCGAGGGCGAGACGTTCCTCGGCATCACGTTCTCGCGGCGCGGCGCTTTCGACCAGCTCGGCGAGAAGGTAGGCCGCATGTTCGGGCGCGGCACGAAGCTCTCCGAGCGCGAGAAGATCGAGAAGCGAAGCCTCCAGTTCGACGAGGTCCTCGGCTCGTTCGGGGTGCGCGCCCGCCGCGCCACCACCGCCGAGCTCGAATGGCTCGTCTACCGGTCCGTCGCCCTCGGCATGGAGCCGCCGCGCCTGCTCTCGGGCTCGGACGGCGACTGGGAGCCCGGCGACGTCCTCGCGCTGACCGAGTCGATCGAGCGCTACCGCAGCCCGTACGGGTCCACGGTGAAGCTCGTCAACCGGCTCACCGGCGAGGAGAAGCACACGGCGGTCCTCACAGTCGGCCGCATGGAGGAGCTGGAGATCCCCCAGCGCCACGAGCCGTGGCTGCACTTCCACGAGCGGTGCCCGTGGCCCGTCGAGCTGTCGAGCCGCATCGACATCCTCGGCGCGGGCGAGGCGTTCCGCGACCTCGACCACCGGCTCCGCCTCATCCGCTCCCAGCAGCGCGACTACGACGAGCACGCCATGGACGCGCCGCCGGAGCTCCAGCGCCTCGCCGAGCGCGCGCTCGGCGTCGGCGACGAGATGACCACCGGCCTGCCGATCGACGCCGCGCGCGCCCACGGCTGGCACCGCCTCGCCGTCACCGCGGAGACGAAGGAGGAGTGCCTGGAGCGCGCCCGCACGCTCATGCAGATGTACCAGCGGGACATGCGCATCAGCCTCCAGCACCCGAAGAACCAGGACTGGCTCGCCCGCGAGTTCATCCCCGGCGAGCCGGTCGCCCAGACCGGGTACGTGCGCCGCATGCCCGTCAAGCTCATGTCCGCGGCGATGCCGCAGGCCGCGTCCGTCGTCGGCGACCGCCGCGGCGACCTCATCGGGCGGACCGCGGGAACCTCCCGCAGCCCCGTCTTCCTCGACCTGCACTTCGCCACCGAGGTCCGCGAGAAGTCCGGCCTGTCGGTGTTCGTCGCCGAGCCCGGCGGCGGCAAGTCCACGCTCATGGGCGCCATCGGCTACCTCGCGGCCCGCCGCGGCGTCCAGGTCACGCTCCTGGACCCGTCGGGGCCGCTCGCGAAGCTCTGCGAGATGCCCGAGCTCAAGCCGTTCTCGCGCGTGCTCAACCTGACCGGCTCCGAGTACGGCACGCTCGCGCCCTACGCGCTCATCCCGTCCCCGAGGCGCGAGCACTACGCCGACTCCCCGGACGGGCAGCGCGAGTACGACATCGCCGTCTCCAACGCCCGGTCCGAGCGGCGCATGCTCGTCCAGGACATCTGCTCGATGCTCCTGCCGCCGCAGGTCCAGCGCGAGGCGAGCACCGCCCGCCTCCTTCGCCACGCCGCCCGCCACGTCCCCGCCGAGGAGGACTCCGCGCTCGAAGACCTCGTCGAGTCCCTCCAGGACGCCGAGGACCACGCCACCGGCGACGGCGCCGAACTCGCCGCGCTCCTGCTCGACACCGCCGAGATGCCGCTCGCGAAGCTGTTCTTCGGCACCCCCGACAAGGGCGTCCTGGAGGACGACACGGCGCTCACCGTCATCACCATGTCGGGGCTGCGCCTGCCCGACCTGGGGATCGAGCGCGAGTACTGGTCCGCGGAGGAGGCCCTCGCGCTGCCGATGCTCCACACCGCGCACCGCCTCGCCGTCCGCCGCGCCTACGGCGGCGACATGCACCGCCGCAAGCTCGTCGGCCTCGACGAGGCGCACTTCATGGAGGGCTGGAAGTCCGGCCGCTCGTTCCTGGTGCGCCTCGCCCGCGACTCCCGGAAGTGGAACCTCGCCGCGCTCGTCGCCTCGCAGAACCCGAAGGACATCCTCGGGCTCGACGTGCAGAACCTCGTCTCGACCGTGTTCGTCGGCCGCATCGCCGAGGACGCGACCATCGCGGAGGAGGCGCTCAAGCTGCTGCGCGTCCCCACGGGGGTCGGGTACGAGTCGGTGCTCGCATCCCTGTCCGAAGTGGACGCTTCCGAGACCCGCAAGCTCCCCTACCGCGAGTTCGTCATGCGCGACGTCGACGGCCGCGTCCAGCGCATCCGCGCGGACTTCGGCTGGGTCCGCGGCCTCCTCGACTACCTGAACACCACCCCCGGGGAGGACCAGTGACCGACCCCTCCGCCCACGACCTCGCCCCTCCTCCCGCCCGGTCCTGGCGGCGTGCCGGAGGGCGCGCCGCCCGCATCCTGGTGGCCTTGGCCGCCATGCTCGGAGCACTCGTCCTGACGCCGGGTTCGGCTGGGGCGCAGGGGGACGAGGGGTGCTCGGACTACGAGTGGCACACGGCCTGGTCGCAATGCATCGACGAACTGCCTGAAGCGCAAGAACTGCCATGTGAGGCCGCCCCGCAGCCGGCCTCGCCGGATTCAGGCATGGCGGGGTGGTTCGCCGAACCGAGCCAGCTCGACCGGAGCGAAGGCATCGGGACCTACAGCCGGTACGGCTACGCCGGATACCAACTGCCCATGTACGGCTCCCAGCAGATGAGCGTCGGCGGCCAGTGCGTGGACTCGGTGTCGATCCCCAACGGCGCCGACACCGCGAACGCCCTCGCCAACATGGAGTTCAACCTGTCGGTCGCCACCGTCGGCGCCGCGAACTCGATGCGCCAGGCCGCGTGGGAGCCGGACACCATGTGGGGCTGGTCGAACCGCTTCATGGAGCAGGGCACCGAGGTGCTCTACCGCCAGATCTTCACCGTCTTCGGCGCCGTCACGGTCGGCTTGATCGGCCTGTACCTGCTGTGGCGCTCTCGTCAGGCGGACATGAACAACGCGGTCACCACCGTCGCGTGGGCAGTGCTGATCCTCGTACTCGTGACGGCGGTCGTGCGCTGGCCGGTGAAGGCCGCCGAGTACACCGACAAGGCGCTGACCATCGGCATGGACCTCAGTACGGTCCTCATCGCCGATGACACTGCCGACGGCTGCGCCCGCATCCCCGGCGTTGACCAGGACCGCTACGACGAGCTCAAAGAGCTCAACGGCGACGACTTCTGCATCGACACCCGTTCGGCGGCCGTCACCGCCTCAGACACCGTCTCGGGCCAGGTGCTGTACCAGAACTGGCTGCGGACGATGCTGGGCCAGAGCGAAGAGGTCACCTTCCGCGAGCGCAACGGCGAGGTCGTCGAGGATGCCGAAGGCAATCCCGAAGTCACCGAGGCGAACACGGCCTACAAGTACGGACCGGCGCTGTTCGCGGCGCAGGCGATGTCGTGGCAGGAGGACGACGAAGCCCAGGACTCCGCGACGTACCGGAACGACCTCATCGCCGAGAAGCAGGAACTCTGGCAAGGCCTGGTCGCGCAGATCCAGACCGAGGACCCCGAGGCGTACGCGAACATCAGCGGCCAGCGCGCCTGGGAACGGACCGGCACCGGGCTGCTCGCGCTGCTGACGGCGATCTTCTTCTCGCTGTTCGACCTCACCGCGTCGATCCTCATCATCCTCGGCTTCATGATCGTGCGGTTCGCGATCGTGGCCCTGCCGATCATCGGCACCATCGCGCTGCTCCGCCCCGCCGGCGGCCCGTTCAAGCGTCTGGTGAACACCGTCCTGGGCGCGATCATCAACGTCGCGATCTTCTCCCTCGCGGCGGTCATCTACATATGGGCGTCGAGCCGCATCCTCCAGACCGCCATGCCCGTATGGCTGCAAGTGGTCATGATCGGGCTCCTCGGCGTCGCCGCCTGGCTGCTCCTCAGACCGGGCAGACGCATCGCAGGCCTAGTGGGTGGCAGCGGCCCGGCCGATGCGTTCCTCGGCCGCCGCGTCGACTCCGACAGGAGCGCCGAGCGCGAACGGGAACTGGAGCGCGCGCGGCAGCGCCGCGACGACGCCCGGCCCGAGGAGACTTCGGATACCGTGCGCACCCCGCGCAGCAAGGGCAGCGACACGCTGCCCGAGCAGCAGGCCACCCCGGACAAGTCCGCGAGTTCCACGAGCGGAGCCGGATCGAGCACGTCCACCGGAGGCGGATCCTCCGGCGGTGGAGAGGTCTACCGGCCTGCGAGAAGGGAATGACGGATGAACCGCGCCCTCCGGATCATCTTCTCCCGCTATGGGATCGTCGTCATCATCCTCGTCCTGGTGCTCGGCGTGATCGCGCTGGCGAACCGCCGCCAGGAGACGCCGCTGGACGGCACCAACGGTGCGGACGGCTCCGATGCCACGTCGGAGGCGGTGACCGCTGACGACGGCTTCGCGACCGACGACTGCGAGGACGACGGCTGCTTCACCGACGAGGAGCTGCCGCAGGAGGCGGTCGACAAGGCCGTCGCGTTCGCCGAGGCGTGGCTGAACCCGAACGGGTACGGGGCGCAGGGCTGGCTGGATTCGATCAGGCCGTTCCTGACCGAGGACACCGCCGCGCTGATGGAGGGCGTCGACCCCGAGACGGTCCCGGCGACGGAGATCGCCGGGGAACCGGCCCCTGACGGCCCGAAGGTCGCCATCCCGCTCGACACCGGGACGTTGACGCTGACGATGGTCGAGGTCTCGGGCGGCGACTGGCTGGTGTCGGCGATCGACTGGGAGCAGTCATGAGCATCGCGAGCGAGGAGACGACGGCGAAGGACCGGTCCGAGGACCCGCTGGCGCCGAAGGTCCCGAAACGGCTGCGGCCGCTCATGTGGACGCTCACGATTCTGTCCGTGTGCTGCCTGGGCGCGGTCGTGTCGATCGTGCAGCTCCTGTCGGACCAGTCGAACGACGAGGACGGCAACGCGATCGCCGCCGGGTGCGGGACGACGTCGGTCGATGTGGACGGCGAGTTCCCGGAGATCGGGCCGTATAGTTCGGAGCAGGTCGGGAACGCCGCGATCATCATCGCCGTGGGTCAGGACCTCGAAGTGCCGGTGCGCGGCTGGGTCATCGCGGTCGCGACCGCGATGCAGGAGTCGCGGCTGACGAACCTGGGGCACTTGGGCGACCAGAACGACCACGACTCGCTGGGTCTGTTCCAGCAGCGTCCGTCCTCCGGCTGGGGGACGCCGGACCAGGTCACCGACCCGGTGTACGCGTCGACGAAGTTCTACGAGAAGCTCGTGAAGATCGACGGCTGGGAGTCGCTGCCGCTCACGGTCGCGGCCCAGCGCGTGCAGATCTCGGCGTTCCCGAACGCGTATGCGAAGCATGAGCCGATCGCGACGGAGATCGTCAACACGCTGACCGGCGGCGGCGCGAGCGTCTCCGCGGTGAGCACGCAGCTCGGCACATGCGCGCAGCCGGGCGAGCTGTCCGCGGCGGGCTGGATGGCGCCGGTCGAGGGCCCGATCAACTCGGGCTTCCAGACTCCGGAGCGCCCGACCCACAACGGGGTTGACATCGGCGCGCCGCGCGGTGCGACGATCGTGGCGGCGTCGAGCGGGACCGTCATCACCTCGGAGTGCAACGCGAGCCTGTACGGCGAGCCCTATTCGTGCGACGTCGACGGCTCGCCGGAGGTCGCCGGGTGCGGCTGGTACGTCAACATCCTCCACGCTGGCGACTACCTGACCCGCTACTGCCACATGGGTTCCGCACCGCTGGTGAAGGAGGGCGACGTGGTCCAGGCGGGCCAGATCCTCGGCTACGTCGGCTCGTCGGGCCGCTCCAGCGGTCCGCACCTGCACTTCGAGACGCATTTGAACGCGGATCGCAGCGCGGCGGGCGCGGTGGACCCGATCGCGTTCATGAACCAGATGGGCGCGCCGCTGAAGTGAGGTCAGTCGGCGGCGTTCATGAGGTCGTCGCCGCCTTCGAGTGAGGCGACGCAGTCGCCGTCGACGGCGATCTGGAACGTGAAGCTCTCCTGGTTCAGTTCGCCTTGGAGGACGATCTCGGTCTCGAAGGCGCCGTCTGCTTCGGCGGGCGAGATGCCGTTGAGGTACCCGGTCGTGGCGCCGTTGACGGCGACCCATTCGGTGATGGCGTCGTCGAGGTCCTGGGCGGTGATGCCGGTGAACGCACTGCACTGCATGGCTTCGGCGGTCGCCGGGTTCCGGTCTGCCACGACGGTGCGGAGGAAGTCGGTGGCGACCTCCTGGGAGTCGATCTCCTGGGTCTGTCCTTCGTCGGGGGTCGCAGTCGGGATCTCGGCCGCTGGTTGCGTCGCGTCGGACACGCAGTAGGTGCCGTCGTACTCTTGCACGGTGACGAGGAATTCCTCGTGTCGTTGGGTGCCTTGGTAGATGTAGGAGACGGTTCCTGCGATGGCGATGCCGTCGCTGGAGGGGACCGGATCTCCCGTGGTCAGGTCGATGTCGGTGATGCCGCCGAGTTCGTCGGCGTACGACTGTCGCATCGCGTCGAGGTCGCTCGGAGTGATCTCGGGAGAAGCGTCGTCGCAGAGCGCGTCCTCGGCGCGATCGGTCTCCTCGTTGGAGCCGTACCGCAGGTAGCGGAGCGCTGCCCCCTCCGCATCCGTTGCGGCCTGGTCCCGCGGGTCCTGGTTCTCCTCGCTTCCGCTGGCGGCGAACGCAGGGGCGATCCAGGATCCCAGCGCGAGCACGAGAGCCCAGGCGCCGGCCATTGTGGCCACGCGGGGCCATGTGCGGGGCGGGTCTGCGTAGGCGGCGGTTTCGGGGTCGTCGGCGGGGACCACGCGGTAGCGTTTGCCGCTGGTGTCGGCGACCGTGGCGGGCCGGGACGGGCGGGCGCGCCGGATGGTGCGGCGGATCAGACCCTTTCGCATGTGAACACCCTATGGGACGGGGCCCACCCGGCTCAACCGGAAGCGGCCGCCGGTTCCGGGCTCGGGTCGGGTTGGGGCCGTGGTCGAGGGCCCCGGTGACGTGCATGTCCGCCTTAGACTTGTGGCATGAGCCACCCCCCGATGCAGCGCGGCGAGCAGGAGACAGCGGTCGTTCCGGGGCAGCGGGACGGCACCGCGCCGGACGCCGCCGGACTCCGGTTCGACCTGGTGGCGAGGGCGCCCGAGGTGCAGGGCCGGATCGAGGCGCACCTCCATCAGCGGTGCGGGGTGGACACGCAGGCGGTGCGGGACTGCTTCATCTGGAACGGCCTCCAGTCGGAGGTCGACCCGGGCGGTGAGCTGGACGTGGAGGACGTGTTCCTGCGCCGGGCCGGGGAGGTGTTCGAGGCGCAGGCCGCTCTCACTCCGGACGCTGTGGACCGGGCGCTGCTGTGCCTGTGGGTGCACCACAGTTCGGTGCGCGCGTGGAACCACACGTACCGCGTGGACCTGCTGATGAAGTGCATGCTGCGGTTCCGCGACATCGTCCGCCGCGACTGGGCGCTCAAGGCCCGGCCGGCGCCCGAAGTGGAGCTGGCGCTGCGTCTGTGCGAACTCGTGCGCCTGGAGATCGAACTCGAAGACTGCCTGAAGACCGGGTCGCAGCTGCGCTACTCGGAGGCCCTGGACATGGTGATCGGGTCGTGCAGGGGCCTGCTGCACGACGCCGAGGACGACGCGGGACCGGTCGGGGTGTACGTGCGCGGGGAGGTCGCGGTGCGCCGCGAGTACCACGTGATGCTGCGGCGGCTGCACCGTGCGCTGGTCGCGCAGTCCGCGGGGAAGGAGCGGGAGCGGTTCGAGGTCCGCAAGGAGCTGCGGACCCTGGTGAACACGTGGCCGTTCTCGTCGGTGGAGCTGTCGAAGATGAACGCGCACCGGCAGGCGCTGGAGCGGCTGCGGGAGGCCCACGCGGACCGGAAGAAGCAGTGGATGCGAATCGACGAGGGCCGGATCGTGTACCTGTTCCCGTTCGGGGTGAACGGGATCGACTACGAGACGGTCCGATCGCGCCTGAAGCGGTCGTTCGGGGAGGGCGCGGGGCCGGTGCGGCCGTCGGCGGCGATCGACCACTTCACGTACCACGCGGACATCTGGGAGCCGCGCCTCGAACCGTCCAAGCGGTTCGACGGCCTGGAGCTGATCCTCCCGAAGGTGCGGCTGACGATCGACGGCGACACGGTCGAGGAGCTGAACGCGGCGCTGCGGTTCTCCCCCATGGGCGTCCACTGCCTGCGCCTGGAGCGGACGGTGGAGGACCTGTACCCGAGCGGCCTGCACGCGGCGATGTTCCGGGCGGCCCGGGAGCACGGCACGGTCGAGGTGTCGTGCGAGGGCACGGACCGGACGTGGGACCGGTTGGCGCGCTTCGCGAGGGACCTGATCCTGCGGCAGCTGCCGGAGGCGCTCGCGCCGCGCGGCGGGGAGCCGGACGCGCCGGTCGGGATCCACCGGGGCCGCTCGCACGTGCTGATCCGGGTGCTGCGGGCGAGCGAGCGCGGCCGGGAGTTCGAGCCGCCGAGCGGGGACGAGGACCGGCCGCTGGTGCAGGACGGGAACCGGCTGCTGGAGCTGGTGGGCTCGTCGGTGCTGCTGCATTCGGCGCCTGACGCGAAGGAGTCGCTGTGGGACTGGATCCGCTTGGCGGACGACCACTCCCGCAAGATCTGGAACCAGCGCAACGAGGGCGACCTGCTGATCTCCACGGAGAACACGACGGTGATCGCGGCGCTGGACGCCCCGAACTTCATCTCGGGGGACTTGGAGGCGCTCGCGGAGTTCACGGCGTGCCTGGGCGGGATGATGGCGGCCTGGAACCACCAGCTGGACGCGTACCGGGCGGGCGTCTCGGAGATCATCGCCGGGTACAGCCTGCCGGGCGCGGACCGGGCCGCGCAGGTGGAGGCGATGAAGGCGAAGCGGATGCAGATGCTGGAGTTCGAGAGCGAGACGCGGCAGGTGATCGCGCTGCTGCACTCGCCAGGGCTGCTGCGGTCGCCGTCGAATGCGGCGGAGCTGCGTCGGCTGCTGGCGGTGAAGGGCATCGACGAGCAGCTGGCGAGTTTCAGCGAGCGCCTGAACGAGGTGATGGCGGACCAGTCGGAGGCGACGCTCCAGCGCTGGGAGGTGGACCGGCAGCAGCGGGTGCGCGATTCGCTGACGGCGGCGGTGTCGGCGCTGTCGGTGTGCGCGGCGATCAGCATCTGGCAGGCGGCGGGGTTCTGGACGCCGTTCGGGTGGGGCGCGGCGACGGTGGTCGTGGCCGCGTGGGCGGCCGTGTACGTGTCGGCGCGGTGGGTGTCGTACCAAGGCGGCCCGTGGTCGACGGCGCGGTTCCTCGCGGGGTTCCCGGTGCGGGCGCTGTCGCGGGCGCGCACGGGCCTGGCGCGGGCCCGGATGCGCCGCATCGCCCGCCCGTAGGCCCCGGCGGTGGGAGACTCCGTGGCATGGGGTTCTCGACCGTGGAGCGGACCGTCCCGGACGCGCTGTTCACCGCCGTCTACCGGGGCCTGTTCGCGCAGGCGTTCCCGCCGGAGGAGCTCGACGGGGAGGACGTCCTCGCCGCGGCGCTCGAAGGCGGTGCCGCGAACCTGTTCGCGGTGGTCGACAACGCGGGGACGCCGGTCGCGGCCGCGTTCGGTGAGTGGTCGGAGGCCTCGCGCGTCCAGCTGCTCACGTACCTGGCGGTGGGACCGGCGGCGCGGGGCGGCGGGATCGGCGGGCGGCTGCTGCGGGACGCGGTGAACGTGTGGAGCGTGCGTCGCGACCCGTGCATCGTGGTCGCCGAGATCGAGGACCCGGGCGCGCCCGCGCACGACGCGCACGGGGACCCGCGGCGGCGCCTGGCGTTCTACGAGGCCGCGGGCGCGCGGGTCCTCGACGTCCCGTACTTCCAGCCGGGCATCGGCGGTCCCGGCGGCCGCGTCCGCGGCATGCTCCTGCTCGTCCTGCACGCCGCGCCCGTGTTCATCAGCGGCGACGGGATCGACGGGGCGCCGCTGCGGGCGTTCATGGAGGAGTACCTCGCCGAGGCGGAAGGCGCCGTCGGCGACGACGATGAGGCGCGGGCGCTGCTCGCGGCGTTCGACCGCCCCGGGGGCGTCCCCGCGGGCCGGTGGCGCGCAGCGCAGTGATCGGTGCGTTCACCGCTCAGTAGTGGACGCGCCGTTCACTGCCTGGCGTGCTCCAGGTACCGCATGAGGTTCGACGCGGTCTGCTCCAGGCTCCCGTCGCCGCCGATGACGGTCCGCAGGTCCTCGGGCTCGCACGGGCGCCTGTCGGCGAGGTGCGCGATGTCCAGGAAGTGCGGGGCGGTCCCGGTGCGCCGGTACGCGGCGAGCTTGTGGTGCCCGTCGATGAGGAACGCCGCGCAGTCCTGCTCGTCGCCGGGCGGCTCGGACCGCAGCAGCACCGCCAGGGGCCGCTCGCCGCGCTCGATGGCCTCGGCGTACGCCGCGACGGTGTCCTCGCCGGGCGGGGGCCACGCGTCGGTCGGGATGACCGCGGTGCCCTCGGTGCCGATCGGCTCGTACGGGTACCACCACGCGGACCGGTTCTCCCCGAACGGCTCGATGTGCACGTTCGCGTCCGGCCAGCGCCGCACCCCGTACGCGCCGGGCGCGAGGAGCTTGAGGATCGGGGCGGCGAGGTCGACGGGGTCGGCGTCGCGATCGGGGAAGCGGAGGCGTTCGCGCATGTCGCGCAGGCTCCGGCGGTGCCGGTCGTCGCGGGTGCGGATCGCGAACCGGTCGATGGACCCGGACCCGGTGTAGCCCTCGACGATGAGGGGCCGCCAGCCGACCTTGAGGGCGCTGGCGCCGTCGTGTCCGCCGACGGCGAGGGTCCCGTCGCCGTCGTCGACCTCGACGACCTCGTATCCGAGCGACTGGGCCAGTCGCATGATCATGTCGCGTCTCCGTCCTGCCGCGGGTCCGGGCGGCGCCCCTGCCGTCCGGTCCGCGCCCACCCTAGTACCCCGAAACCGCTCCGCCGAAAACCGATCGGCGGCCCTCGGGCCCGGTTTCTCGGGGCGGGCGGTGGCCGGCGGGGCGGCGCGGGGGCGGTGAAACCGCGTTGCCCCCGGTGGCGGGGGCGTCTTAAGGTGGGGCCCGAAAGTGAGGGTTGCTCCGTGACCAAGTTGAACCAGATCATCGCGATCGAGAAGAGCGTCAAGGCGAAGGCCGCCCGCTCCCTCGGCGACGCCGGGCGCGAGCTCGCGAAGGCGCCGCTGCTGTCGGGCATCTCCCGGACGTACCAGCCGAAGGACGAGGAGGGCGAGCAGCTGCCGCCCGAGTCGACGAAGGTGCAGCGCCGCGTGGAGGAGCAGCTGCGCGAGGTGTCCGCGGCGATGACGCGCCTGTTCGACGTGACGGCGACGAAGGACCGCACGAACGCGCTCGCGACGGCGGACGTCGCGGTGGACGGCGAGGTCCTCCTCGCGGACGTCCCGGTCACGTACCTGCTGTTCCTGGAGAAGCAGCTCGCGGAGCTCCAGTCGTTCGTGAAGGCCCTGCCGGTGCTGGACGCGGCCGAGTCGTGGTCGTTCAACGAGGCCGCGGACTGCTTCGCGACCGACCCGGTGAAGACGGTGCGCACGAAGAAAGTGCCGCGCAACCACGTGAAGGCCGAGGCGACCGAGGAGCACCCGGCGCAGGTCGAGGTGTACTACGAGGACATCCCGGTCGGCTACTGGACGACGGTGAAGTTCTCCGGCTCGGCCCCCGCGAAGCGCGTCGCGCAGCTGACCGAGCGCCTGGAGAAGCTCCAGGTCGCCGTCAAGTTCGCGCGCGAGGAGGCCAACGGGACCGAGGTCGTCGACGAGCAGGTCGGCGCGAAGGTCTTCGGGTACCTGCTCGGCGAGTAGGACGCAAGCTCCCCTGCTTTGAGCGGCAGGGGTGGCGCGCAAGCGCCGAACCACGCTGAAACTGAGGTTCAGTCGGAATACAGCGCGGTAGAGGTGGGGGTTCGAGTCCCTCCCCCGGCACTCGTGCCGGGGTGGCCCAACTGGCAGAGGCAATCCGCGAAGATTCAGATTCTCGCTCCAGTGTCAGCATTCGCCACGCCGACCGCATCCGCGAGCAGTCCCCTGGGACACAGGAGTTGAAGGTTCGAATCCTTCCCGCCGCACCACATGCGGCGGTAGCTCAATGGCAGAGCACTGTGCTAGCAGCAGACTCAACGGCTGCCGCAGGAGCGTGACGGCCACTATGTGGCACATGGCGGCCCGGTGTCGAGGTCAACGACCCGGGCCGCACCATCCTTTTCGTCCACACCGGACGCTCTCCGGGAGCGGCGCCGATTCGATGGCGCGTCCGGCGCCGCTCCTGCTCTGGGGAGAGCGGGGGAAAGTCTCAGCCTTCGGTGGTCTCGTCGGTGGCGCTCTCCTGGCCGGGGGCCTGGCCGCCGGGCATACCGCCGCCCTGCGGGAGCTCGTCCGCGCACGCCTCCGTGGCGGCCGTCCAGTCGTCCTCGTCGACGCCGTCGGGCGCCTCGAAGCCCCCGAACCCGCCACCGCCGCCGAATCCGCCGGAAGGCATGTCGGTGGGCATGTCGCCGGTCGGCATCTCGCCAGTGGGCATGTCCGACGGCATGTCGGTGGGCGCCCCGCTCGGCATCTCACCGCCGTTGCCGCCGCCGGGCATGCCGCCCTCGCCGAAGGGGCTCCAGTCGTCGGGGAGGTCGATGCCCTGCTCTTCGAGGCACGCCGTGTACGCCGCGAACTGCCCGTCCGCGGTCGTCGCCTCATCGGTGGCGTCCGCGTCGTCGTCGCCGCAGGCGGCCAGCGCGAACGCGGCGAGGCCCGCGGCGCAGCCGATCCGCGCGGCCCGGGAAAGCATCGGTCTCATGGGAGCCGAGCCTCGCGGCCGAACCTCAGGGGTGGCTCACAACCGGGTCAGACCACGCTCCCGAAACGGTCGCCCCGACCGGCCCGGTAGGGCTGTCCCTACCCGCGAAATGCCTGCTCGCAGGCTCGAAGGACCACCGGCCGCGGACGAGGATTGAAGGCATGAACAAGACCTTCAAGCAGCTCGGCGCCGACTCCGCGTACCTGCTCTCCGGCTTCCCGATCGCACTGCCCGCGTTCGTCATCACCGTGACCGGCTTCGCTGCCGGCATCGGCACCGTCGTCGTCTGGCTGGGGGTCCCGATCCTCGCCGCGACCCTCCTCGCGATGCGCGGCCTCGCCGCCGCGGGCCGCGTCCAGCTCGCAGGGGTCCTCGGCACGCCCGTCGAGCGGCCGCACTACCGCCGGGCCGCCGAGGGCGCGTCGCCGCTGCGCCGGTTCCTGACGCCCCTCGCCGACGGCCAGTCGTGGCTGAACCTCCTGTGGGGCCTGGTGAACTTCCCGCTCGCGGTCGCCGGGTTCGCGGTGGCCCTGTCCTGGTGGGCGGCGACGGTCGCGTCCCTCGCGTACCCGCTGTACGGCTGGGTGATCCGCCGCGCCGCCGGGGACGGCGACGGCCTGGAGTACGCGACCCGCTGGCTCGGCTGGGGCGACTCCTACCTCGCCGTCTCGGCGCTCGCGTTCGCGGGCGGCCTGGTCATGGCCCTGCTCCTGCCGCTGGTGCTGCGCGGTTTCGCGCTCACCCAGGCGAACCTGTCCCGCGGGCTGCTCGCGTCGCTGACCGACGCCGACGCCCCGAACGGCCCTGTCCGCTCCGCGCTCGCCGACGCCGAGGTCACCCGCGTCCAGGAGCGCCTCTCCGCCGCTTAGACGATCTCGCCAGGGGCGGCCGCTCGCTGAGCGGCCGCCCCCGGCGCGCGTCCGGTGATAGGTTGGGCCGCATGGCACCCCACGGGCACCACCACGGACGCGACGACGCGGTGTTCGACTTCGCGGAGGCCGCGCCCCGGTTCCGGGCGCGCGCCGACGCCGAGACCCCCAGGTACCGGCGCCTCGCCGCGTCCCTCCCGGACCCCGGCGCCCGCACGGCCGCCGACATCGGCTGCGGCGCCGCGAGCATGGCGTTCGCCCTCGCCGAGACGATCCCCGGCATCGAGGTCACCGCGGTCGACGCCGAACCGGCGATGCTCGAACTCGTCCGCGGGCGCGCCGCCGAACGCGGCACCCCCATGCCGACCGTCCTCGCCTCCGTCGACGACGCCGAAGCGCTCGCCGCCCTCGCGCCCGTCGACTTCGCGTGGGCCGGCCACGTCGTCCACCACGCCGCCGACCCCCAAGCGGCCCTGGGGAACCTGGCCGCGCTCCTCAACCCGGGCGGGCGCCTCGCCATCGGCGAAGGCGGCACC
This sequence comes from Glycomyces artemisiae, assembly GCF_003002955.1. Lineage (GTDB taxonomy): Bacteria > Actinomycetota > Actinomycetes > Mycobacteriales > Micromonosporaceae > Glycomyces > Glycomyces artemisiae. Next base: position 457,110 of record NZ_PVTJ01000002.1, on the reverse strand, counting down.
GCGCCCCAGTTCCTTCCCGCGAACCTCGGCACCGGCCGCCCCGGCCTGGAACTGCGCCTCATCGAGGCCGGCGCCCGCCGCCTCGCCGACGAACTCGCCGCCCACGGCGGCACACCGCTCCCCTACGGCTGGAACCTCGCCCTCGAACACGCCGGGCTCACCGAGGTCCGCACCGTCAACGAACTCGTCGCGAAGCCCGCCCCGCTCACCGGCGCCGACCTCGACCACGCGCTCGACGCCCTCGCCACCCGCGTCGACTGGTTCGAGCACTTCCTCGACGACGACGACCGCGACACGTGGACGCGCCTGCTCGACCCCGACGGCCCCGAATGGCTCGGCCGCCGCCGCGACCTCCACCACCTCGCCATCGACACCGTCTACACCGCGGTCCGACCCGCCTAGGACCGGTGGGAACAGGCCCGGTTCACTCCTCGGAGTCGAGGGTCCCCGACTCGATCTCCAACTGGAACAACCGATCCAGGGCCGCCAACCCGTACACGTCGTCCACGCCCTCCGCGCACGCGAAGTCGCTCAGCAGGTCGAACCCGTCCCCCACCCCGAGCCGCCCCAGCCGGTACGCGGCCTCGATCCGCCCCGCCCAGTGGAAGCACGCGTCGACCGCGAGCACCGAGTACGCCTCCACGCCCGCGTCCGGGTCGACCCCGTGCATCGCCTCCGCCGCATCGATCCCCAGATGGTGGTCCATCAGCGACTCCACGCCCTTCACGATGCGCCACAGCGCCTCCCGGGCGTCCTCGCGGCTGTCGTCGGCGAGCTGCTCGGCGCAGATGATCCGCAGCCGCGACGTCACCAGCGGCGCGTTCGCCAAGTGCCGCAGCGCCATCGCCGCCGCATCCCGGTTGACGCGCCGCAGCGCGTGCGCCGCCGAATGCCGCACGTACTCGCTGACGCCGTCGTCGGTCACCAGCTGCATGAGCGCGATCGCCGCGGGGCTCGCGGCGCTGTCGGCGAGGGCGCTGGCGGCGTCGAGGCGGTACTTGTCGTCGACGGCGGGGTCGGTGGCGATCGCTTCGAGCGCGTTCACGGCGTCGTCGAGGTTGAAGCGGCCCATGTGCTCCGCGGCCTCCAGCCGCACCTCCACGTCCACTTCGGAGGCGACGGCGACGGGCGAGAGGCGCAGGGCCATCGCCTCGCCCCCGAGGTCCACGAGGTCCTGGATGAGCTGGATGCGCAGGTCCGCGTCCACCGACTCGTCCTTGATGGAGGCCACGAGGTTCGTCATGGCCCGGTCGCGGCGCTCGTCGTGCCCGCCGGGCGCGGGCGCGCCGGGCCGGTCGGGGTCCCAGAACCCCTGGCGCGGAGGCGCTTCGGCGGCCGCGGCGACGGCGGTGCGGGCGAGCTGGCGGCGGCGCTGCCACAGCCCGGTCGCCCATGTGGCGGCGATGGCCGGGCAGAGGAGGCCGTAGCCCCAGAACCGGTTGATCTCCAGGAGCTCGACCACCGGGACGGGGGCGAGGACGGAGGAGAACCTGAGCGTCCAGAGCCCCATTGCTGCGTTCGCCATACGTTGAACCTCGGGTAGAAGCGGTGTTCGGTGCTGCCTGAACTTCTCGGTACGGCGCCGTGCGGGGCCCCGGCGGGGGTCCGTTCCGCAGTGGGCCGGGGCATAAAGCGTAGTCCTCGCGGGGCCCCGGCGGTCGCACAGGGTGTGCGACGGCCGAAACGCCCCAGCAGGGCCCGATCCACTCGCCCCGTTTGCGGCGCTGTTGCCGTATTGCGGCCCGGACCTGCACTTTCGCGGGTGCCACATTCTCGCGCCGGGCCTGTACGATCGGAAGCGCGGGGAGAACCCATCCCTCCGCCCGGCCCAAGCCCCTGAGCAGACGAGGCGTGTTAGAGCTATGACGTATCCGCCCCCCGGCGGCGAGAACCCGCAGTACCAGCTGCAACCCGAGCCGCAGCAGCCCAGCGACCCTTACTCGCAGGGGTACAACACGCCTCCGCCCCCCACGAACTACTACCAGCAGCAGCCGGGCTACTCGCAGCCGCAGATGCAGCCCCCGCCGCAGCAGCCGCAGTACACCCAGCCGCAGATGGGCGTCCAGCCGGGCCCGTACCCGTCGGCCCCCGGCTCGGTCCTGCCGCCGCCGATCCCGCCCGCCAAGCAGGGCGGCAGCCTCGGCGTGATCCTCGCGGTCGTCGTCGGCCTGGTCATCGTGCTCGGCGTGGCCGCGGTCCTGCTGATCCCGAAGCTCACCGGCGAGGACGACGACCCCCAGGCGGGCGGCGACGACCCGGCGACCAGCGAGTCCGAGGAGGAGCCCGAGCCCTCCGACGAGGCGTCTGAGGAACCGGCGGAGGAGCCCACCGACGGCGGCGACTCCGGCGGCGGCGGGTTCGACTCGTGGGGCACGCCGGTCGGCTCCGCGGGCGACTACTCCTACGACGTCTCGACGCCCGAGGGCGTGGCGCTGGCGTACCAGGTCGCGCAGAACAACGGCGACGACGAGACCCTCCAGTCGCTGTGCGCGGCGGACATGACCGACGACATGGCCTGGGACCTCGACTACGAGATCAACGACACGGCCGCTCCCGCCTCGTACCCGTACTGGGCGATGTCGCGCGAGGTCGACGGCGTCGTGCAGGCGTGGGCGGGCTACACCTGGGACGACACCGCCCCGCAGTCCGCCGACGACACGATCGGCGGCTACACCTACACGCTGGTCGAGGAAGACGGCGCGTGGAAGCTGTACGACCTTGAGTACGGCCTCCTGAACTAGGCCCGACCGGACTCGACGGCGGTGCCGGAGCCCTGAAGGGCTCCGGCACCGCCGTTTCGGCATCCGGGCGATGGCCACCGAGGCGAGTTATCCACAGGGCGATGACCTGCGCCGCGATACCACCCCAAGAGTTATCCACAGGCCTGAAACAAAGATGTGGACGCTCGGCGACGGGTCGGCGACGGTTGGTACATGACGCAGCAACCGATGTACCGCACCGCAGCTCCCGTGATGACCGATTCTCCGTTCGAAGGCGACCTGCTCACCGCCGGGGAGGACCTCCTCCTGCGGTTCGAGACCGTCTTCGAATCCGACTTCTCCCAAGTGGCGACGGGCCGCACCGCGGCCTGGATCCACGGCTTCGACGTGCTCCCGCCGGGTGCCGACCAGCGCGAGTGGCCGGTCGAGTCCTCCTCCGATCCGGTGCTCGCGGACGTCGCGGTGGTCGACGGCCTCCCGGTGACCACGCTCGCGCGGACCCTGGTGGACTGCGCGGCCGACCTGCCGCGCCTCGAAGCGGTCGCGGCCGCCGACCAGTTCCTGCGGGCGGGCATCGAGGTGCACCGCCTCGCGGACGCCCTCGAACCGCTGCAAGGCGAGCGCCTGCGCCGCGCGAACGCGACGCTCCTCGCCGCCGACCCGCGTGCCGAGTCGCCCATGGAGTCCTGGACCCGCTGCCTCATCGCCGACGCGGGTCTCCCCGCCCCGGTCCCGCAACTGCGGGTCCGCGGCCCGAACGGCCGCTCCCGCTTCCTCGACCTCGGCTGGGACCGGTGGCGCATCGGCGTCGAGTACGACGGCATGGCCACTCACTTCGGACTCGCCGCCGAAACCGGCGACCGGCGCCGCCACCTCCTCCAGACCCTCGGCTGGGAGGTCGAGGTCCTCACCGCCTCGGAGGTCATGGAGCACCCCCGCCCATGGCTCATCCGGCTCCGGGATCGCCTGCTGCGCAAGGGCTGGGACCCCAGCGCCGACGACCTCCACGACATCAACGCACGAATCGAGGAGATCGCCCTGGCCCTGAGGTAGTACCGAAGAGGACGGCACGACCGGGCGGGGCGTCGGCACCGCGGCTCGAAGCGATCGCCCCGCCGCACGCCGAGCAGAGGACGGCACGATGACCGGGCGCCGCGCCGCAGGGTGGGCGGGATTTGGCGGGCGCGGGCGCGGAGGTGGGCGGGAATCGGGGTGGGGTGGGGGCGGGGGGAGGGGGAGCCCCCCCGGGGGGCCCAGGAGGTGAAAACGGGGGCGGGGCCGCGGGCGCGGGCGGGCTAGGATCGTTGCGAGCATTGTTCGAATAAGGCGGGGAGCGCACGTGGCCGACGGGACCTTCGGCGGGTTCGCGCGCCCGGCGGAGCCGACGCCGCAGGAGATCACCGAGTGGGCGCTCGACCCGTACTCGACCGCCCCCGAAGGGCGGCAGTGGGACCTCACCCTCGCCACCGACGAGCTCGCCGACACCTGGCTGGAGCTCGCGGGCGACCCGACCTGCCCGAAGCGGTCGTTCGCGCTGCACGTGCTCTACATCTACGCGGGCGACGCCGTGCGCACCAAGTTCCGCGTCCACGCGCGCAAGCGCGTCGACCGGCTCCTGGAGAAGGCGTCGGAGTCCCGGGACCAGTATGTTGGACTGTGGGCAGCCAACACCCGAGCGCTGATCCGCCAACCGGACCTGTTCGACTACCACGAATGGTGCAACGGCGGGCTGGTGCGACGGCCGCGGCGGCTCGACCCCGGCCCGAAGAGAAGATGAGAAGCCATGGCACCGCTTGAAGAGAGCGCCGTCCGATGAACCGGCCCGACCCGAACCTGCGCATGTCGAACGCCGACCGCGAGGCGATCATCGCCCGCCTCCACGCCGCCACCGAAGAGGGCCGCCTCGACCTCCACGAGTTCGCCGAGCGCTCCGGGAAGGCCTACGAGGCCCGCACCTTCGCCGAGGTCGAGCACCTCCTCGCCGACCTCCCCGAGGCCGCCGGCGCCCTCGCCGTCCCCACCCCGTCGCCGCTCGCCCCGAGCGCGCCCGCCGAGATGCGGATCGCCCCGAAGGCGTCGTCCGTGGAGCGCAAGGGCGACTGGGTCGTCCCCGCGCGCCTCGTCGTCGACGCGAAGGCCTCCTCCGTGAAGCTCGACTGCCGCCACGCCGTGATCCGCTCCGGCGCGGTCGACATCGACGTCAACCTGATCGCGTCCTCGCTCGAAGTGGTCCTCCCCCGCGGCGCCTACGCCGCGGACGACAATACGGACGTCGTGGCGAGCTCGGTGAGCAATCACGCCCCCTACAAGGGAGGTTCGGGCATTCGCTTCACGTTCTCGGGGAAGGCCAAGGCCAGCTCCGTGACGTTCCGCCACGAGCGCCGATTCCTCTGGTGGCGTTGGTAGACCGCTCCCCCGGAGGAATGGAATTCAGTGAATGCAAGGGCGCCGCAACGTCCAATGTAACGGCCCCATAACAGTCATGCCTGATCCCGGCAATCCCCTCATACGAGGGTTTACACCGAACCTTCCTCGCAATAGGCTCGTTTCCGTGCGCCGCGGCCACGGCAAGTGACCTTGCAGTGGAGGACAGTCACCCTCCGCGGTGCGCGCCCCCCTTGAGAGGAGCTCATCGCATGGGGACCCCGTACCCATCCACATCCCGGCGCGCCCGAGGGCGCACCCGAGCCGGAACCAGAGCCGCGGCAGGCGCCGCGGCCGTCCCGCTGGTGCTCGTCGGCCTCACCGCCGCGGCGGCCCCGGCCGCCGCTGAGCCCGCGCTCCCCGAGGTCGTCCCCCAGTACTTCAAGGAGGCCGCGGCCCCCGTCGACTACGAGGACGGCTTCTACGTCGTCCAGCTCGCCGACGACCCCATCGCCACCTATGACGGCGGCATCTCCGGCCTCGACGCGACCACCCCCGACAGCGGCGACACGATCGACTTCGCCGCCGACGCGGTCCAGGAGTACGGCGACTACCTCGCCGAGGAGCGCGCCGACGTCATCGCCGAGTTCGACGTGGACGCCCTCGCCGAGTACGACACCGTCCTCAACGGCTTCGGCGCGCACCTCACCGCCGCCGAGGCCGAGGCGCTCGCCGCCAGCGACGACGTGCTCGCCGTGACCCCCGAGGTCATCTACCAGCCGACCGGCAGCAACTCCGCGGTCGACACCACCGGCTTCCTGGACCTCTCGGGCGGCGACGGCGCCTGGAACGAGGAGTTCGGCTCCGCCAAGCACGCCGGCGAAGGCGTGATCGTCGGCGTCCTCGACACCGGCATCTGGCCGGAGAACCCGGCCCTCGCCCCGCTCTCGGAGCCCCGCCCCGACCAGGACGTCATCGACGCCAAGTGGAACGGCGAGTGCGTCACGGGCGAGGACGAGGACCCCGCCGGGAACATCGAGTGCAACAACAAGCTCATCGGCGCCCGCTGGTTCGACGCCGCCGGCCGGTCCGCGGACGGCTACGCCTCCCCGCGCGACTCCGACGGCCACGGCACCCACACCGCGACCACGGCCACCGGCAACTACAAGACCAAGGTCGAGGTCGACGGCGAGCGGATCGGGACGTTCACCGGCATGGCGCCGGCCGCCCGCGTCGCCGCCTACAAGGTCTGCTGGGGCGGCTGCTCCAGCCTGGACATCAACGCCGCCATCGAGGCCGCGGTCCAGGACGGCGTCGACGTCATCAACTTCTCGATCGGCTCGACCGGCACCCCCGAGTTCCTCGACTCGACCTCGTGGGCGTTCCGCGCCGCCGCCCAGGCGGGCGTCTTCGTCGCCGCCAGCGCCGGCAACGACGGTCCCACTTCCACTGTGGACCACCAGGAGCCGTGGGTGACCACGGTCGCGGCGTCCTCGCACGACCAGACCTTCCGCACCGAGATGGAGTTCGGCCGCGAGGAGATCGAGGTCGCGGGGCTGGTCGGCGAGGCCGAGTGGCCGGTGAAGCTGGCGACGGACGCGGCGTTCGACGACGCCGACCCGGCCGCGGCGGCGACCTGCAACACGGGCACGCTGGACCCCGAGAAGGCCGAGGGCTACGCGATCGTGTGCGTGCGCGGCAACACGTTCACGGCGAACGCGGACGAGGTGCACGGTGCGGGCGGGGTCGCCCTGATCGTGGTGGACCAGTCCGAGCGGGGCCCGGCGAACGTCGTGACCTCGCAGTCGGTGCCGGTGATCCACGTGTCGTACTCGGACGGCCAGGAGCTGACCGAGTGGATCGCGTCGAAGAGCCGCCCGAAGGTGGAGGTCGAGACGTCGGAGCTGGAGGACCAGAACGCGCCGTCGATGGCGGCGTTCTCGTCGAACGGCCCGGCGCTGTCGGCGGGCCAGAACCTGCTGAAGCCGGACATCACCGCCCCGGGTCTTGAGGTCCTGGCGGGGATCACGCCGGACAACCACGCGGGCAACGACTTCGCGACCGCGCAGGGCACGTCGATGGCGAGCCCGCACATCGCGGGCCTGGCGGCGCTGATCGCATCGGCGCACCCGGACTGGTCGCCGATGGCGATCAAGTCGGCGATGATGACGACCTCGTACCAGACCGACCAGGACGGGAACCCGATCCAGCGCGGCACCGAGGACGCGACGCCGTTCGACTTCGGCGCCGGTCACGTGGACGGCGCGGAGATGTTCGACCCGGGCCTGGTCTACGACTCGGGCGTCGTCGAGTGGGTGCAGTACGTGTGCGGCACTCCGGAGGCGTTCAAGATCCAGTCGCTGTGCGACACGTACGGTTCGATGGACCCGTCGCAGCTGAACTACCCGTCGGTGACGGTGGCGGAGCTGACCGGCGTCTACGAGGTGACCCGCACGGTCACGAACGTGTCGGACCGCAAGTCGACGTACAACGCGGACATCACGGCTCCTGCGGGCTTCGAGGTCGAGGTCGACCACTCGCGGCTGACGCTGGACGCGGGCGAGTCGGCGTCGTACACGCTGACGATCACGCGCACGGATGCGGCGTTCGGCGAATGGGCGTTCGGCGACATCACCTGGGTGGAGAAGCGGGGCCACCGCACGGTCCACGAGGTGCGTTCGCCGATCGTGGTGAAGCCGTCGCAGCTGGCGGCCGCTGACGAGGTGACCTATTCGGGCGCTTCGGGTTCGGCCGAGATCTCGGGCGTGTCGGGCTTCGACGGGTCGCTGGGCGCGTCGGTGTCGGGCCTGGTGCCCTCGGAGGTCTCGACGGCGTCGCTGACCGACCCGGACTCGTCGTCGTTCCCGTCGGACGCGCCGGTGGAGAGCTCGCACACGGCGTCGTTCGAGTTCACGACGCCGGCCGATGCGGCGCTGGTGCGGTTCTCGACGTTCGAGGACGAGCACCCGACCGGGACCGACCTGGACCTGTTCGTGTACCTGAAGGAGGGCGACGAGCTGACGCTGGTCGGCTATTCGGCGTCGGGCGGCTCGAACGAGTCGGTGACGCTGCCGGGCGGCTACACGTTCGTGGCGTTCGTCGACGAGTGGGCGGGCCCGTCGCCGCTGGACGCGCGCCTGCACACGTGGGTCGTGCCGGGTTCGGACGAGGGGAACCTCGCGGTGTCCCCGGCCGAGCAGGACGTGTCGCTCGCGGGCGAGTTCTCGGTGTCGCTGTCGTGGTCGGGTCTGGCCGCGGACTCGCGGTTCCTCGGGACGCTGAATTATGCGGCGGACGGCGAGGCGATCGACTCGACGGTCGTGGGGGTCACGACCTGAGTGCGCCTGAGCGCTTGAGTATCTGAAGGGTTCAGGGCGCCCGCCGCGGTCGCGGCAGGCGCCCTGTTCGGCGTCCCGGGAGCCGAACGGCGCCCCGGAGCGGAAGCTCCGGGGCGCCTCGTCGTGTTCGCGACCGGCTAGGCGTAGGGGTCCTCTTCGGCATCGCGGATGATGCCCCAGATCTCCTCGTCCTCTTCGAGCCAGTCCTTGTGCTCGCCTTCGGCTTCCTGGTCGCCGCCCATGCCGCGGCCTCCCATGCCGCCGCCGGCGCCCATCATGCCGCCCATGCCTCCGCCGGTGCCGCCGAGGCCCGCGGCGGTGTTGCCGACGGCGCCCGCGCCGGTCGCGGAGGCCGCGCCGACGGGGAACGATCCGCCGCTGCCGAGCGTGGAGCCGCCGAGGCCGCCCCCGCCGGAGGCGAGACCGCCCGAGACGCTGCCGCCGCCTCCGCCGCCGGGCGGTTCGAGGCCGCCGCCGTCGGACATGGCGCCGCCCGCTTCGAGGCCGCCGCTGCCGGCGTCGAGGCCCCCGTAGGAGTCGGCGAGCATGTCGGAGGAGTCGCGGAACGTCGAGGGGCTCGACGGGTACGCCTCGGGCTGGAAGGTCGACGCCGATTCCTCGGCGTTCTCCCAGCGGTTCACGACGTCCTCGTTGGCGATCTGCGAGCGCGAGTTGTAGTCGTCGATCCCGGCGTTGACGTCGGCGGTGATGTTGCTGTTCGCGTCGGCCTGCGCCCAGGAGCGCGCCTGCTCCTCGGTGATCGGCGGCTCGTCGTTCTTGTGCTTGCGCATGTAGTAGTCGGTCTGGTTCTCGACGTAGTCCTGGACTTCGGAGACGTAGTCCTTCTCGAATCCGCCGAGTTCCAGGAGCGCGCCGATGAGGCCGCCGTCGTTGTCGCATCCGGCGGTGACGTCGCACCATCCGGAGCGGAACGGCGGGCGCACGTGCACGAGCGGGTCGGTGAACATCGACTCCATGTCGGAGATCCAGTAGAGCGGCGCCGGGTACGGCAGCTCTCCGGAGTCGCCGCCCTGGAGGCCGAAGAACTCGTCGGCCTTCTGCTCCAGGAGCCCGACGGCGCCGGTGGTGGCGTCGCCGATGTCGTCGCACACCGAGGCGCAGTTGGCGAGCACGATCTCGACCTGCTCGGCGAACGCGTCGAAGTCGGTGCCCTTCCAGGTCTCCGAGAGCGTGCGCAGGGCGGACTTCAGGGTCGGGCCGATCCCGGTGGCCGGGTCGGTGTCGAAGTCGGTCTTGAACTGCTGCCAGTGCTCGCTGACGGAGCGGAGCGCGTACTTGTCGGGGTCGTCGGGGCGGACCTCGGCGACCAGGTTGCGGATGGACTGCTGGCTCGGCGCGGGCGTGCCCTTGGTCTCGACGGTCAGCATCTGGACCTGCCCGGCGATGGGGATGGCGGAGACGAGCTTGATCCAGGCGGCCTCGGCCTCGTTGTAGAGGTTCTGGCAGTTGGCGTAGCCGCACGGCTCGCCGGAGAGGAACAGCGCGTCGGCGTCGCGCCGCTGGTATTCGACGACGGTGGAGTCGTCGGGCGCGTTGTTCTCGTACTCCTCGCGGGGTCCGCGCGGGTGCTCGTCGCGGTCCCGGCTGGCGTGGTCGCCGTCGTCATCGTCGTCGCGGTCGTCGTCTTCACGGTCGTCGTCGCGGTCGTCCTGGTCGTCGTCGTCGCGCTCGTCGAACTCTTCGTCGGTGCGGTCGTCGTCGCGGCCGGTGTCGCCGCTGGTCTGGGTGTCTGGCATGGTGGTCAGTCCTCGCTTCGCGACAGGTCGGCGGCCGAGTTCGCGTCGGTGTCGGCGGCGCGCTCGGCGACGCCGTCGACGGTGGCGATGATGCCGGCCAGGTCGGATCGGAGGTCCTGCAGGTTGGACCAGGTCTGTCGGTGGAAGTCGCGGTACATCTCGCGGGCGGTCTGGCCGGAGTCGAGGAGCCCGAAGCCGGGCTCCACGCCGAGTTCGTTGCCGTGCCGCAGCCGTTCGATCAGTGTTTCGAGGAAATCCAAGCGGCCCTGCGCGGCCTCGCGGAACTCGGCGAGGGCGTCGGGGTCGACGGAGCGATCGGACACGGGGTCACACTCCAAGGGGGACGAGGGTTTGAGTCCAAAGCGAACTCAATTCTATCCACCGAGTGCCACGCCACGGGTACGCTCCGTTGCCGGAATTGTCCGTTAAGGACGGATCTCTGCCGGACTTTTCTTCAGTTAATATTCCTGTTTGGCACGACTCCGGGAGAGTGTTCACCCGGAAGGGGCGAATGCGCAACGCGGCAAGGAATTCCGGAAGCAACTCCTGGACCGGTGACAACTCCAGACCCACTGTCAACTGTGGAAACTAAAGCAAAAGGCGGCCCCGCGCTGCGGGGCCGCCCCTCCCGCCACCTGAGTGAACGGGGAACGAATGCCAAGCGGCTCTTAGGCGTCGACCCGCTCGGGGAGCGGCTCGGACTCGCGGAGGTTCTCCGGCGGCGGCGCCACGAACTTGTAGCCGACCTGCCGCACCGTGCCGATCATCGACTCGTACTCCGAGCCGAGCTTCGCGCGCAGGCGCCGCACGTGGACGTCGACGGTGCGGGTGCCGCCGAAGTAGTCGTAGCCCCACACCTCCCGCAGCAGCTGCTCGCGGGTGAACACGCGCCCGGGGTGCTGGGCGAGGAACCGCAGCAGCTCGAACTCCTTGTACGTCAGGTCGAGCGGGGCGCCCTTGAGCTTCGCGGCGTACGTGTCCGGGTCGACCGTGAGGTCCCCGGCGCGGATCACCGCGGGCCCGGCGGCCGTGGCCGCGTTGGGCTTCCCGGTGGTCAGCCGCAGGCGCGCCTCGACCTCCGCCGGGCCGGCCGAGGCGAGCAGGAAGTCGTCGACGCCCCAGTCGGCCTGGAGCGCGGCCAGGCCCGCCTCGGTGACGATCGCGAGGAGCGGCACGGTCAGGCCGGTGGCCTGGAGGACGCGGCAGGTGGCGCGGGCGTCGGCGAGGTCGGACCGGGCGTCGACCATGACGGCGTCGGGGCTCGGCCCGCTCAGCAGCGCCCGCACGTCCCGGCCCGCGTACCGCGCGCGGTGCGGCAGCAGCTCCAGGGACGGCAGGATGGACTCTGGGGACTCCGGCACGGGGTTGGAAGTGAGGATCAGGATTTCCAAGGCAGTCCTCCGCTGGTAGGTGAGCACACGCGAATATCGCTCTTCCCGGCTTCGGCGACGGGTGGGCTTACATGCGGTAGGTGGAGTCCTGTCCGAGTGTAAACGGTCACCGGCCGAATGACCAGCGTCACGACTGTGTGACTTCACTATTCGGGACGCATTGCGGCGAGGAGCCGGCAAACCGCCGTTCACCGCGCCGACACGCGCTGCTCACGGCCCGCCCCGCACCCGTCACCCGCGCGGGTGGCGCGCGGGACACCGGACGGACCGCCCATCGAAGGTGAACGGTGCACAAGGGCCTTGCCGTAGGCTGTGTCCGTGTCGTACAGCCGACCCGACGAGACCTGGGGCCACGAACCCCCCGAGGCGGCCCGGCCCGCCGAGGGCCCCGCCTGGGGCGAGACGTACCCCGAGGAGCCGCGGGCCCCCCGCGGGACGGGCTCGGGCCCCGCCGCGTCCCGCAAGGCGGCCTCCCGCCGCCCCGCGCCCCGCCGCTCCTCCGCGGACACCGGCGCCTACCGGGCCGCCGGGGCCGACGGCCGCGAGGACCACACGCTCCCGCCGCCCACCCCGCCGCTGCTGCACCGCCTCCCCGCGGTCGCCGTGGTCGTCGTCGTCGCGGCCGGGCTCGTCCTCGGCGCGCAGATGGAGCGGCCCGTCTACGCCGCCGGGATCGCGGTCCTCCAGATCGCCACCGTCGCCCTCGTCACGTGGGTCCGCAAGATCGACGGCGCGTGGGTGACGATCGCCGTCGCGTCGCTCCTCGCCGTGGCCGCCGACTGGGTCGCCGTCACCTGGACGCCCGTGTCGCTCCTGCCGGTCACCGTGCTCCTCGCGCTCGCGTTCGGCGCGGCCGTCGCCGGGCAGCTCGTGCGCCGCACCCACGAAGGGGTCACCGAGAGCCTCGGCTTCACGATGGTCCTGTGCGTCGCCGTCTGCGGGTACGCCTGCTACATCGCCCTGTCCCGCCTGGGCTCCGCGCCGCCCGCCATGTACTCCGCGGTCGTCGCCGCCGGGACCGCGGTCCTCGCCGCCCGCGCCGTCGACCTCGTCATGCCCGACCCGCGCATCAACCGCCAGGTCACCCGCGGCGCGTTCGGGATCGTCATCGGCACCATGTGCGGCACCGCCTCGGCCGCGTACGCCGGGCTCGTCATCGAGGGCCCCGACCCGAAGCACGCCGCGATCGGCGGGCTCCTCGTCGCGCTCATCGCGGTCCTGTCGGACCTCGCGTGCGGGTACCTGTCGGCGTCGCGGCGCATCGACGGCGCCGGGACCGCCCCGAACCCGGTGGTCAGCGCCGCGGGCCCGCTCCTGGCGTTCGCCGTCACGGGCCCCGTGGTGTACCTCCTCAGCGCCTACTACATGATCGACTGACGCACACCCCTCGCGCCGCACGCACCCCGAGACTCCCTGGAGCCCCCTGGTGAAGATCCTCCGCCGCCTCCTGATCACCCTCGTCATCGTCGCCGCGCTCGTCGCCCTCGGCGACCGGGTCGCGAACGCCGTCGCCGAACGCCGCATCGCCACCGAGGTCGCGGCCACCGCCGCCGACCACGGCGCCTACTCCGAGCAGCGCCCCGACGTGACGATCCACGGCTGGCCCTTCGCGACCCAGGCGTGGACCGGCGACTTCGAGCAGATCGACATCACCCTCAAGGACGTCGGCGCGAACGGGCTCATCTTCCCCGAGCTGGCGATGACCGCCCGCGACGTCGAGGCGGACTGGCGCGAGCTCGCCGACGGCGGCGACGCGGTCGCCGGGACCCTCGACGTCGACGGCACCATCTCCATCGACTCGATCGAGGCGCTCCTGGCCGAGCAGACCGGCTGGGACCTGGAGATCGACCGCGACGGCAACGCCACCCTCACTGCGACCGAGGAGCTCGGCGGCATGAGCGTCGACCTCCAGGCGACCGGCACCGTCGAAGTGAGCGACGACGCCATCTCCTTCACGCCCGACGCCGTGGAGTCGCTCACGCAGGGCCTCCCGCAGTCGGTGCAGCCGCTCGTCGACCAGTTCGCGTCCCAGCTCACCTCCACCGTCGAGCTCCCCGAGCTGCCGTACGGGATCACGCTCGCGGAGATCGCGTTCGAGGGCGACGCCGTCGCCATCGCCGCGTCCGCCGAGGACGTCGTCCTCACCTGACCGGTGACCGCCCGCTCGCTTTTCGTGCCGTCCGCGGTCCGCATCGCGAGAACGGCGGTGGATTCGGCCCGGCAAGTCTGCTAGCGTTCTGCCCATGCGCAAGCCGATGCTCACGAAGCGGCGCGCGATCGACTACTGCATGATCGCGGCCACGCTCTGTCGAATGCCTTAGGCGACTCGCCCGGCCCCGGAGGCCGACGGCAGTCGCCGCATTGCGGCCCAGCGTGCGTGACATCCAAGAGCAAGGCTTGCATCCCAAGGTTCCATGACCCGCGCCTTCCGCGCGGCCGGAACCGGTCTCGATCCCAGGACTGACGATCCCCTGGATCACCCTGCTCGCCGTCGCGAACGGCTTCTCAGCACCGCCCGCCGGGCCCTCTCGAACTCGGAAACAGTCGGATACCGAAACCATTCCTTTCTACGTTCAGGAGAGAACAGCCATGGCCCGTGAAGACGTGCTGGTGACCGCCGATTGGGCGGAAGCGAACCTCGACACCCCCGGAGTGGTGTTCGTCGAAGTCGACGAGGACACCTCCGCCTACGACAGCGGCCACATCAAGGGCGCCGTCAAGATCGACTGGAAGGACGACCTCCAGGACCCGGTCCGCCGCGACTTCGTCAACCAGGAGCAGTTCTCGCAGCTCCTCTCGGAGCGCGGCATCGCCAACGACGACACCGTCGTCCTCTACGGCGGCAACAACAACTGGTTCGCGGCCTACGCGTACTGGTACTTCAAGCTCTACGGCCACGAGTCCGTGAAGCTCCTCGACGGCGGCCGCAAGAAGTGGGAGCTCGACGCCCGCGACGTCGTCACCGAGGTGCCCAAGCGCGAGGCCACCGAGTACGTCGCCAAGCCGCTCGACTGGGGCCTGCGCGCCAAGCGCGACGAGGTCGAGGCCGCCATCGGCGTCAAGAACCTCATCGACGTCCGCTCCCCCGACGAGTACGCCGGCCGCCTCCTGGCCCCGGCCCACCTCCCGCAGGAGCAGTCCCAGCGCGCCGGCCACATCCCGACCGCACTGAGCGTCCCGTGGTCCAAGGCCGCGAACGAGGACGGCACCTTCAAGTCCGAGGACGAGCTCCGCGAGCTCTACGTCGGCGAGGCCGGCCTCGACGAGTCCAAGTCGACGATCGCCTACTGCCGCATCGGCGAGCGCTCCAGCCACACCTGGTTCGCGCTCCGCGAGCTCCTCGGCTACACCGACGTCAAGAACTACGACGGCTCCTGGACCGAGTACGGCTCCCTCGTGGGCGTCCCGATCGCGCTGGGCGACGAGCCCGGCACCAAGTAGCCGGCGACGGCACGGAAAGGAAGATCCATGTCTGACAGCTGCGCTGCACCCGACCAGGACCTGGCCCTGCCGGCGTCCGTGGACCTCGAAAAGGAGACCGTGCTCAGCGGCACGGTCGTGAACGACGAGGGCGAACTCGTCCAGGGCGCGTACGTGCGCCTCCTCGACGGCACCGGCGAGTTCACCGCCGAGGTCGTCACCGGCGAGGGCGGCCAGTTCCGCTTCTTCGCCGCCCCCGGCAAGTGGACGCTCCGCGCGCTCTCGCGCTACGGCGACGCCACCGGCGAGATCGAGGCCGCCCGCGGCGTCAACGAGACGAAGCTCGCCGTCAGCCGCTAGTACCGACCGGGGCGATTCAGCTCGTATCCCAGTCAGGAAGGGCCCGGACACGTTCGTGTCCGGGCCCTTTTCACGTCCCGGCGGGGCGCTACTTCTGGAGTTCCCTGTAGCGGGCGGTCTTCGTCGCCGGGTCGTAGAACCCGGCGGGGGTGCGGAGGATGACGTTGACGCGGTTCCAGGCGTTGATCTGCGCGCACATCGCGACGAGGGCCGCGATCTGCTCGTCGTCGTAGTGCTTGCGCACCGCCTCCCAGGTCTCGTCGCTGACGCCGTGCGGGTTGTCGGCGAGGCGCGCCGACTCCTCCGCGAGGGCCAGCGCGGCCCGCTCGGCGTCGTCGAAGGCGGGCGCTTCGCGCCAGACGGGGACGAGGTTGAGGCGCTCGGGGTCGTCTCCGGCGTGCACGGCGTCCTTGAAGTGCATGTCGGTGCAGAAGCCGCAGCCGTTGATCTGGCTGGCGCGCAGCTTCACGAGCTCCATGGTGCGGTGCGGGACGGTGGAGGCGGTGTGGAACAGCTTCTCGTTGGCGAGCATGTTCTTGTAGTAGGCCTTGGCGAACTCGGTGTCGGTGAAGGCGAGTCGGGCTTCCATGGTGTTCCTTCCTGCGGGGCCTATCGGGGCCGGTGGACTTCGTGGATTCCGGTGAGCTTGTCGGGGTTGCGGACCATGTCGACGGCGACGATGCGGCCGTCGGCGATGCCGAGGAGGGTGATGCCGCCGACTTCGCCGCCGACGACGGTGAGGAGGGCGGGGCCGCCGTTGACGGTGGTGACGCGATGGTGGAAGTCGTCGTAGCGCAGGGTGACGCCGGTGAGGAAGCGGGCGATCTTGTCGGCGCCGCGGACAGGGTTGCGGGCGGCGCGGACGACGCCGCCGCCGTCGGAGGTGAGGACCGCGTCGGGGTCGAGGAGGGCGGTGAGGCCCTCGATGTCGCCGGAGGTGACGGCGCGGGAGAACGCCTCGACGACGTGGCGGTGCTCGTCGGGGTCGACGTCGAAGCGGGGCTGGCGGCGCTCGACGTGCTCGCGGGCGCGGCTGGCGAGCTTGCGGCAGCCGGCGGGGGTGCGGCCGAGGGTCTCGGCGACCTCGTCGAAGGTGAGGCCGAAGACGTCGTGGAGGACGAATGCGGCGCGCTCGGCGGGGCTGAGCGTTTCGAGGACGACGAGCATCGCCCAGGACAGGGAGTCGGCGAGGCTGACGCTGTCGGCGGGGTCGGGGGCGGTCTCGACGGGTTCGGGCAGCCACGGGCCCACGTAGGCTTCGCGGCGGACGCGTGCGGAGCGCAGGACGTCGAGGGCGAGGCGGGAGGTGGTGGTGACGAGCCAGCCGGTGAGGTCGTCGATGGCGTCGGCGTCGGTGCGCTGCAATCGCATCCAGGCGTCCTGGACGACGTCCTCGGCTTCGCTGACGGAGCCGAGGAGTCCGTACGCGACGCCGACGAGGCGCGGTCGCAGTTCTTGGAAGATCGCTGCGGCGGATTCCGGTCGGTTCATGTCGGGAGGACGGGGCATGGTTCAAGAGTGTGACACCGGATCGCTGATTGTGACGGTTGTCTCGCGGATCGGGTAGGGCAGACTGTGTCCCGTGTTCTCGAACGTCTCGGCGCGCTGGCGCCGCCGCCTGCGCGTCGCGGTCATGGTGTGGGCGCTGCTGCTGTTCGCGGCCGCGTTCGCGGGGACTCGGGCGACGGTCCGCGAGCAGGTGGACGCCGCGCAGGCCCGCGCGGTCATGGACGCGGCCCTGGGCGAGGCGGCCGCTTCGGTGACGGGCGCGGCGGTCCTCGCGGCGGGGCCGCTGGGCGTGGAGGACTGCGAGGTGACGCCGGTGCGCCCGGGGGCGTCGCTGTCGCGGACGCTCCAGATCTCGGGGGCGACGGTCGACCAGGTCGAGGCGCTCGCCGACCGGTTCGGCCTCGAACCGTCCTCGGATTCGGATGCGGCCGTGTGGTTCGGCGACGCCGACGGCTACATCAGCCTCCGCGTGACCGCGGAGGTCCCCGACCCTCCGGGCGGCCGCTGGTCCGAGCCGGTCACCGTGCAGGCGACCACGGGCTGCCGCCCCCTCGACGGCGGCGTCCCGGACTTCACTCCGGACCCGCCCGCGAGCGCGACCCCCGAATGGGAGTACGGCGCGGTCCCCTGCCCGGGCGGCGGGGAGCTCGCCAGTTGGACCGAGGCGGTCGAGGCCGAGCCGCTCCGCGTCCACGAGACGACGGGCGGCTGCGCGTAGGCGGCTATTTGTCGATGTCGCCGACGACGAAGAACATGGAGCCGAGGATGGCGATCATGTCGGGGATGAGGCAGCCGGTCATGAGGGTGGCGAGGGCCTGCACGTTCGCGTAGGACGCGGTGCGGAGCTTGAGCCGGTAGGGGGTCTTCTCGCCGCGGCTGACGAGGTAGTAGCCGTTGGCGCCCAGCGGGTTCTCGGTCCACACGTAGGTCTCGCCCGCCGGGGGCTTGAAGATCTTCGGGAGCTTCGTGTTGACGGGCCCGGGCACGGCGGCGGCGCGGTCGAGGCAGGTCCGGGCGAGTTCGATCGAGGCGTACACCTGGTCCATGAGGCAGAGGAAGCGGGCGTGGCAGTCGCCTTCGGTGCGGGTCACGACGGGCACGTCGAGGTCGCCGTACGCGAGGTAGGGCTCGTCGCGGCGCAGGTCGAAGTCGAGGCCGGAGGCGCGGGCGACGGGCCCGGTGACGCCGAACGCGGCCGCGGCGGCGGCGTCGAGGACGCCGACGCCCTTGGTCCGGGCGGCGAAGATCTCGTTGTGGCGCAGGAGCTTGTCGAGTCGGGCCATGCCGGTCTCGACGTCGTCGACGGCGCGGCGGGCACGGTCCTCCCAGCCGTCGGGCACGTCCTGCTTGAGGCCGCCGACGCAGTTGTACATGTAGTGGATCCGGCCGCCGCTGGCCTCCTCCATGACCGCCTGGATGCGCTCGCGTTCGGTGAACGCGTAGAACATCGGGGTGATCGCGCCGATCTCCAGGGGGTAGGACCCGAGGAACATGAGGTGGTTGAGGATCCGGTTCATCTCCGCGAGCGCCATGCGCAGCCACACGGCGCGCTCGGGGACCTCGATCCCGGCGAGGCGCTCGGCGGCGAGGGCGACCCCGAGTTCGGAGGAGAACGCGGACAGCCAGTCGTGCCGGTTGGCGAGCAGCATGATCTGCCGGAAGTCGCGCACCTCGTAGAGCTTCTCGGCGCCGCGGTGCATGTAGCCGACGATCGGCTCGCATTCGGTGACGCGTTCGCCGTCCACCCGCAGCTTGAGCCGGAGCACCCCGTGCGTGGAGGGGTGCTGCGGGCCGATGTTGAGCACCATGTCGGCCGCTTCGGTCGATGCACCGACGCCGACGATCAGCTGTTCGCTCACCCCCTCATCGTCGCAGTTTCCTCCCGGTTCGGGAAGAGGAGCCGCGGCGTGGCCGCGATGCCATAGGTTGGCAGGGCGCCGCCACTCGGCGTGGCAGCGTGTTGCCGGGCCCTGGCATCCTAGACGGAGCATCCGACATTGGAGGTGTGGCCGAATGGACCGCGATCAGATGCGCGCCTCGGAGAGCGACCGGCAGGTCGTCATGGAGCGCCTGCGTCAGGCGGTGGAGGAGGGCCGCCTGGACGTACCGGAGTACCAGGACCGCGTCGACGCCGCGATGCGCGCCCGCGTCTACTCCGAGCTCGACGTCCTCATCTCCGACCTCCGCCAGCTCCCGCCCCCCGGGTTCGAGGAGGCGTCGATGGAGCCGACCCGCGTGATGCGCCCCGAGTCCCTCTCGAAGGCCAACCAGCAGCTCCGCGACGGCGCCGACGAGCGCTCCAGCAAGTGGAAGATCGCGGGCGTCGCCATCGCCATCGCCGCCGCGGCCTGCCTCGTGATCTTCATCATCTCCCCGGAGCTGTTCCTCTACATCGCGATCGGCGTCCTGGTCGTCCTCGTCCTCTTCGTCGTGGCGGCCTTCTCCGGCATGTTCTGACCCCCGCCTCCCCCGCGGGTCCGGAGCCATCCGGCCCCGCAGATCCCCTTGCGCCCCAAAGCAGCGCATCGGTCACCGCGCCGTACCCCGCCACGTCCGGAATCGCTCTATAGTCCGGAATGACCCGTCCTCCGATGCCGGCACCCCCGGCAGCCGCCGCAGCCCCCTCCCCGGACGCGGAGATCGGCGCGGACCTGGTCAAGGCGGCGCTGGCGGCCCTGTGGGAGCTCGACGGCGCCCTGCCCGCGAACGTCCGCTGGCAGCAGTGGACCGACACGGAGCACTGAGGGAGGCGCGCCCGCCGCGGACATGCAAGGCGCGCATGCGAAAGGGGCGGCCGGTGCGACCGGCCGCCCCTGCGTCGTCTAGACGCGGGGTCCGGGCGGCTGCTGCGGGGGCGGGTAGGCGCCGGGCTGCTGCGGGTGCGGCGCGGGCGGGTGGCCCGGCTGCTGGAACCCCTGCTGCGGGTACCCCGGCTGGGCCGGGGCGGGCTGCTGCGGCGGGTACCCGGGCTGCCCGTACGGCTGGTAGCCGTACGCGTAGCCGGGTTGGGGCGGCGGCATCTCCTGGCGGCCTTTGGGATCGGGGCCGAAGCGGTTCTGGAACGGGTTCCCGTCGGAGCACATGTAGATCATCATGAAGACCGCGCCGACCCCGAAGGGGATGAACGCCATGAAGAACCAGGCGCCCTCGCGGCCGGTGTCGTGGAGGCGCCGGATGGTCAGCGCGAGCGCGGGCACGAACGAGGCGAGGACGTAGAGGAAGAACGGGATGATGAGCGCCACGGCCACCGGGTCGGGGACCCTCCCGTCGAGGACGAATCCGGAGAACAGCCCCAGCCCGTACAGCACCAGGAAGGCGATGAAGTGGAAGAGCGCGAACATCCAGTACTCCTGGCGCCGGGCCCGCCCGGCGAACACGGCGTACTGCTTGAACGCGTTGAGGTAGTAGTGCAAGGGGTGCGGTCCTTCCGCGTTGCGGCGCATGCGTACTGCGCATACGCCGCGATTCAGTCGTTACCAGGTCATCATAGGCGCCGGCTGCTCCGAGCTGGGGACGCAGCAGGGGCGGAGGAACCGCAGTCCCTCCGCCCCTTCGCGATCCGGTCCGCTACAGCGGTTCGACGTCGCAGTTGTTCAGGGCGCCCTGGCGCAGCACGTCGAGGGCCCGCTGGGAGACCACGAGGCTGCCGTTCGAGGACGCCCCGAAGTCGTCGGCCCCGGCGGTGCCGGTGAGCTGGAGCCACTGCCACTTGGGCAGGTCGACGGGGCCGCCCGCGAGCTCCTCGGCGTCCTCGCCGAGGACCACTTCGGCGTCGGCGAGGCGGTACCCGGACAGGCCCGCCGCGCCGATGAGGCCGGCCAGGTGCTCCGTGACGACGAAGCAGGGGGTCGACTCCAGGATCTCGTCGCCGAGCCAGTCCTGGATCACGTACTGGAGCCTGGTCACGACGGGCGGCTGCGCGTCGAGGTCCATGACCGTGTCCTCGCCGAGTTCCCCGGCGACCTCGGGCTCCAGAAGGTAGTAGCTCATTGGCGCATCCTAACTTAGGGGACGGACGGATTGAAGTTCGTGCCGAGCTTGAGGTCGACCTTCGTCGCATGGTCGAGGATCTGCTGGCGGGTGGCGTTCGGGTAGTCCTTGTAGAACTGGTTCCATTCCTTGCGGATCTGGCTCAGGTGGACTCGGCTGTTCACCTGCCCCTTGGGAATGCCGCGCAGGTTCTGGAGCGAGTGCATTTCCGCGGCGCTGAACCGGCCGGGGTAGCGGCGCAGGACCTGCTGCTCGATGGCGTGGTGGACGACCACTTTGCCTTTGAGATTGGGGTGCTGCTTGAAGAACGTGCCCTTGTAGTCGTTGTTGAGCGCGTGCCCGACTTTCGCGCGCCAGCGCGACCGGGTCGTCTTCTTCGCGGCGCTGGAGACGGTCTTCTTGACCCAGCTGCCGCCGCCTTTCCCCGTGCGGAAGAAATGCGTGTTGCTGATGAGTCCGGAGATGATCTTGGCGCCTTTGGCGGTGGTCTTCCGCGCGGCGCGGGTGCGCATCCTAACCATTGAGCACCGACTCGATGGCCATGTCGATGAGCATGTCGATGAGCTTGGAGGTGATCATCTTGAAGATGGGGATCTCCAGCAGGGACGCCCCGAACGTCGCCACGGCGGTGGCGATGGCCTGCGCGATCTGGATCGCGAGCGTCACGAGCTGGACGATCATCTGCATCTTGAGGGCGAGCACGACGCCCGCGGCGATCATGATGCCGATGCTGATGATGTTGGACGGCTCGCCGATGTCCGCGATGTTGCGGACCGCGGACTCGCCGTCCTCCCATTCGGACTTGAACGCGGCGATGTCGTCGCTGACGTTGTTGTCGATGACGGTCTTCGCGGCGGCTTCGAGCTTGTCGATCGCGCCGCCGATCTGGTCGGCGAGGTCGGTCCAGGTGTTGCCGAGGTTGAAGAGCTTCTCCTCGTCTGGCTCGGGCCAGTCGTAGCCGAGCATGCTGAGGAGGCTTCTCAGCTCGGAGGGCAGTTGCAAACCCACTGAGGGCTCCTTCGAAGGGAGGGGACACTGCGCAGTGCCCGAGGTACGGAGCGTTATGAAGGAGTTGATGCGGGCCGGTGCGGCGGCCGTTGGGAGAGAAGGGAAGAGAGAGTGAAAGGGTCAGGGGGGGATAGAGGGAGCGGGTCGGGTCGCGGCCCGGGGGGTCAGCCCCGGCCGAGCTCGGCGAGGATCGCCCGGAACAGGCGCTCGATCTCCGCGTCGTTCTCCTCGTGGGTGTCGGCGATCTGCCGCAAGTTCTCGGCGTAGTCGCCGAGGTCCTCGATGTTCGTCGTGATGCACTCGGTGATGGCCTCCATGACGGCCTGGTGGGCCAGGTCGAGCAGGCTGCCGATCATGTCGCCGCCGAACGAGTCCGCCAGTCCGTCCACAGAGGATTTGAACTGGTCGAACAGGCCCTGCACGGCCTCGGTCGCGGAGTCGAGCTGCTGCGCGCCTTCGCGGATCGAGTCGAGGTTGAGCTTGACGGCCATGTCAGGCCCCTCCCTGGAGCTTCTGCATGACCGCGCTGATCTGCGCGGTCATCTCGCGCATCTGGCGCACGCCCTGCTCCTGGATCTGGGCGACGGCGTCGCCGATCGCCTCCAGGTCCGGGGGCGGGACGTCGGCCGTCAGGGCCTCCGCGCGGGCGTCGAGTGCGGCGTTGACGACCTTGGCGATCTCGACTTCGAGGAACTCGGTGCCCTCCTTGAGGACCCGCTCTTCCAGGAAGCGGAACTTCTCGACGCGGCCGTTCGCGCCGAGGGTCACTTGAATGCGCCCGGCAGCCGCCTCGGCGGTGACGGGCTGGACCGGTTGGCCCTGCTGCTGTCTGACTTCGTCGAGCGCCGAGCGGGCTTCCGCCAGCTGCTGGGCGATCGCGTCCTCACCGAACATGCCGCCTCCGGGGGTCTCAGTGGACTCGGTGTGGCCTTCAGCATAGACCGGGCGCGCCACAAACGGGTCCCCGAGAAGTGCCGCCCTACCAGGGGATTCGACAAGCTTGTTTGCCGTGTGTCAGGAGTTCGCTTCGCCCCTGTTAGGACGGTTTCGGGCGTCCCGCATGCCCCTTTCAGGACGCGCCGCCGCGCAGCGCGGCGGTCTTCGCGGGGTCGGGGAGGTAGTCGAAGTGCTCGTCGCGGTCGCAGCGCAGCCATCCCTCGCGCACGTGCAGCCGGGCGACCTGGACGGTGGAGCGGCGCCCGCCGCCGGGGTGCGTGAAGTAGTAGAGGAACGCCTCGTCGGGGCCCTGCGTCAGGGCCATCGCGTGGTGGCCGAGCGCCTCGTCGAACGCGCGGCGGCCGGGCCCGGCCAGGAGCGGCACGGGCTGGCGGTGCCAGTGCTCCAGGTCGGTGGAGCGGTGGACGAGGAGGCCCGACCAGCCGTCGGTGACCATCCAGTAGACGCCGCCGAGCGCGAACACCGTGGGGCCCTCCTGGGCCTGGCCGGTGACGGCGGGACCCGCTGGGGCCCAGGTGAAGAGGTCGTCGGAGTCGGCAGTGTAGACATGGCTCCCGCGCCGCTCGTCCTTGAACCACATGCGCCACCGCCCGTCGGGGAGCCGGTGGACCGTCGCGTCGATGACGCGCTCGGAGTCGAGGTCGAGCGTGGACTCGTACTTCCAGGTGTCCAGGTCCTCGGAGGTGTAGTGGCGGATCTCGGCGGGGCCGGTCCAGTCCTCGCGCACCCCTTCGAGGTAGGTGACGTACATGTGCCAGCGGCCCTCGTGGCGCAGGACCTCCGGGGCCCACCAGGTGTCGCGGTTGTCGCAGTCGGGCCCGGCGGCGGTGCCGACGTAGGTCCATTCGCGACCGTCGGGGCTCGTGGCGTGGCCGATGTCGGTGCCGTGGACCCAGGCCGCGCCCGCATCGGGCTGGTTGGCGCGGCGCTGGGTGTAGAACAGGTGCCACAGGCCGGTCGCGGGGTCGTGGACGACGGTGGGGTCGGTGGGCCCGTCGAAGACCGGGTCGGTGAACAGCGGCGCAGGGGCGCGCAGGTCGTCGGGGTTCGAGGCAGGACCGGTCGTCATGGTTCCTCCGGGAGAATCGGCGGCCGCTCGGCCGGACCTGGCTGACTGCTTGAAACATAGCCAGAGAAAGCGTTTGCCGCAACCCGCTTCCGCTGCGCGGCTTGCGGCTCGCGCCGGAGTCGCCGAATCGGCTCCGCGGACCGGCGGGCCGCCGGTCCGCGGCCCGCCGGTGGGGACGGCGGCGCTCAGTAGCCGTGGCCTGCGTCCGAGGAGGCGCGCGGTGCGGCGCCTTGCAGGCGGCCCGCGAGGTCGTCGAGGATGGCCGCGGTGGCGGTCGCGCCGAAGCGGGTGGCGCCCAGGCGGTGCAGGTGCAGGAGGGCGTCGAGGGTGCGCACGCCGCCGGCGGCCTTGACCTGTACGCCGGGGGCGACGGTGCGGCGCATGAGCGCGATGTCGTGAGCGGTGGCCCCGCCGGGCGCGAACCCGGTGCTGGTCTTCACGAACGCGGCCCCCGCGGCCTCGGCGGCGAGGCACCCGGCGGTCTTCTGCTCGTCGTCGAGGTAGGCGTTCTCGAAGATCACCTTCACTGCCCGACCCTGCGCGGCGGCGACGACCGCGGCGATCTCATCGCGGACGAAGGCGGTCTCCCCGGACCTGAGGCGGCCGATGTTGACGACCATGTCCACCTCCTGCGCCCCCGCGCCGATCGACTCGGTCGTCTCGAACACCTTCGCGGCGACCGTCGAGGAGCCGTGGGGGAACCCGACGACGGTCCCCACCAGGACCCCGCTCCCGGCCAGTGCCGCCGCGGCGGCGGGGACGTCGGCCGGGCGCACGCACGCCGACGCCGTTCGGTACGCCAGCGCGGTGTCCAGGCCCGCGTCGACCTCGGCCCGGGTCAGTTCCGGCCGCAGCAGCGAGTGGTCGATCATCTTCGCCACCGCCGCCAGCGCCGGCAGGGGCCCGGTCCAGGGCTCGGTGGCGGCCGTGTCGTTCGACATGGCGGTTCTCCTCTCAGATTCAAGCTGTCTAGACAGCCTATACAACTGAGACGCCGATGTCGACCGGCCGCCGACCGAGCATGATTGACCTTCCACACACGCCGTGATCCGGAGGACTGACGCCATGGCCGCCACGCAGCCGTTGTACGAGCGCATTGAACGGCAGCTGCGCCGCCGCCTGGCAGGCGCCGAAGCGGGCGCGCCCTTCCCCTCCGAACCGCAGCTGGCGACCGAGTTCGGCGTCTCCCGGATGACGGTCCGCGCCGCCCTCGCCGGACTGGAGCGCGACGGACTGATCGAGCGCATCCCCGGCAGAGGCAGCTTCGTCCGCCGCAGCACCGCCGCCCGCCCGGTCGGCATGCTCCTCAGTTTCCACGACCAGGCCCGCGCCGAAGGCCGAACGCCGCGCTCCAGGGTCCTCGATGCGGGGCTGCGCCCTGCGACCGCCGCTGAAGCCGAGGCGCTGCGCCTCCCCCTGGACGCGCCCGTGGTCGCGATCAGCCGCATCCGCATGTTCGACGACCTCCCGGTGGCGATCGAACACGCCGTGTTCCCCGAAGCGCTCGCGCCGCTGCTGTCGGCCGATCTGGAGACCGGATCGCTCCACAGCGCGCTGCGGGACCTGGGGCACGACCCGGTCGGAGGGTCCTCGGTCCTCACCGCCCAGGTCGCCGGCAAGGACGCGCCCGCCCTCGGCATCGACCCCGAGACGCCCCTGCTGACCGAGACCCGGACCATCACCGACCATCGCGGCGTCCCGCTCGAACACACGACGAGCGCATATGTCGCCGGACGCTACGCACTGCGCGTCGACTTCACCATCACCCGGCCCGGTCCGACCGGCCGCCGCGACTGACCCGGTTCATCCGGAACCCTTGCGGGGCAGCGCTTGGTCCCCGCCCGCGCAGCGGGGATCGCCGGTCTGCGGCCGATGATCGCCGAAGGGTCCGACAGCAATCGGCCCCGGAACCACCTGTGTGCGCAAAATGCGCCCGAAAGAGTGATCCGGTACCGTTGATCGCATGGACCTCAACGCGGACCTGGGGGAAGGTTTCGGCCGCTGGGAGCTCACCGACGACACCGCGCTGCTGCGGATCGTCACGAGCGCGAACGTCGCCTGCGGCTTCCACGCCGGCGACCCGGCCACGCTCCGGCGGGTCTGCGAGCTGGCCGCCGCCGCGGGCGTGCGGATCGGGGCGCAGGTCTCCTACCGCGACCTCGCCGGGTTCGGGCGCCGCGAGATGGACGTCCCGCCCACCGAGCTCGCCGCCGAGGTCGCCTACCAGATCGGGGCGCTGCGGGTCTTCGCCGAGGCCGCCGGGTCGCACGTCGCTTACGTCAAACCCCATGGGGCCCTGTACCACCGGGCCGGCCGCGACCCGGCCCAGGCCGCGGCCGTCGCCGAAGGCGCGCGCCTCGCCGGGATCGGGCTCGTCCTGACCCAGCGGGGCGGCGAACTCGACCGCGCCGCCGCCGCGGCGGGCCTGCGGGTCGCGGGCGAGGCGTTCGCCGACCGCGGCTACCTGAGCGACGGCCGCCTGGTCCCGCGCGGCGCGCCCGGCGCGCTCCTCGCCCCGGCCGCCGCCGTGCTCCAAGCGCTCGACCTGGCCGCGCACGGCGAGGTCACCGCGGTCGACGGGACCCGCACCCCCGTTGCGGCCGAATCGATCTGCGTGCACGGCGACGGTCCCGACGCGGTCGCGGTCGCCGCAGCAATCCGGGCCGCACTGGACGAACGAGGCATCGACGTGGAGGCATTCTCGTGAGCACACCGCCCGCCGCCCACCGGCTCAGGCCCCTCCCGGCCGGGCCGAGGGGCATCCTGATCGACTGCGGCACCACAGCCGCCGCCCGCGCCTGCTACCGCTCGCTCCAGAGCCGCCGCATGTCGGGCCTCCTGGAGGCCTCCGACCTCGTCCCGGGGGCGACCACCGTCCTCGTCGACGGCGTCGACGAACCCGAGCTCCTCGCCGCCGAACTCCCCGGCTGGCCGCTCGCCGACGAGCCCGACACCGCGGGCGAAGCCGTCGAGATCCCCGTCTGCTACGACGGCCCCGACCTCGAAGCCGTTGCGGCCCTGTGGGGGGTGCGCCCCGACGACGTCGCCGACATCCACTCCGGGATCGAGTACGAGGCGGCGTTCTGCGGCTTCTCCCCCGGCTTCGCCTACCTCGAAGGGCTCCCCGAGCGCTACCGCGTGCCGCGCCGCGACAGCCCGCGCACGCGCGTCCCCGCGGGCTCGCTCGGCATCGCCGGGCCCTACACGGGCGTCTACCCGCGCACCAGCCCCGGCGGCTGGCAGCTCATCGCGACCATGACGAACCCGGGCCGCCTGTGGAACGAGCACCGCGAACCCGCGGCGCTCCTGGTCCCCGGCACCCGCGTGCGATTCGCGGCGGTGCGGGTATGAGCCACATCGAGATCCTCCGCACCGGCGTCCTCACGACCTGCCAGGACGCGGGCAGGCCCGGCTGGGGCCACCTTGCGGTGCCGCCCTCCGGCGCCGCTGACCGTCCTTCCTGGAGGCTCGCGAACCAGCTGGCGGGCAACCCGACCGGGGCATGCGCCCTGGAGACGACCTTGAACGGCTGCACGGTGAGGGCCCACCGCGACGTCACCGTCGTCGTCGGCGGCGCCCCCTGCGCGGTCACGGTCGACGGCCGCCCCGAGTCCTGGGGCCAGCCCGTGAAGCTCCAGGCCGGGTCGGTCCTCGACGCCGGGCCCGCCGAGGTCGGCGTCCGGTCCTACCTCGCGTTCTCCGGTGGCCTGCACCCGAAGTCGAGCCTCGGCTCGCACTCCACGTGCCTGCTCTCCGGGCTCGGCCCGGCCCCCCTGAAGGACGGCGACACGATCCCCCTCGGCCCGGCACCGGCCCACCCGCCGCTGCCGACCCAGTGGCCCGCACCGTGGGCGGGCATCGGCGACGAGTTCGTCATGAAGCTCCACTTGGGACCGCGACTGGAGTGGTTCCGCCCCGAGGCGGTCGCGGAGCTGACCCGCGGCGTCTGGACGGTCTCGGAGCACTCCAACCGCATCGGCCTGCGCCTGGAGGGCCCGGCCCTCGCCCGCACCGACGCGTCCCTGGAGCTCCCGAGCGAGGGCATCGCCGCGGGCGCGCTCCAGGTCCCGCCGAACGGCCAGCCGATCCTCTTCGGCGCCGACCACCCCACGACCGGCGGCTACCCGGTCATCGGCGTCGTCGGCCCCGAAGCCCAGGCCGCGGCCGCCCAGGCCCGCCCGGGCTCCCGCATCCGGTTCGTCCCGATCCCCATGCCCCACTGGAGTAAACGGGCCTGAACGCCGGCTACCAGGGCAGCGGGCCGTCGGCGCTGGTGAACGCGCCGGTCGGCCCGTCCGCCTCCAGCAGCGCCAGGTCCGCCAGGTACTCGGCCGCCTGCGCCGGGGCGAGGAGGCCGGTGTTGCCGTTGATCTCGGTGTCCACATAGCCTGGTGCGGCGGCGTTCACCGGGATGCCCTCGGCCCGCAGCTCGTTGGCGTACTGGACAGTGATCGCGTTGAGCGCGGTCTTCGACGGCGAGTACGCCGCCGACGGCAGGGCGGTGAACGGGCCCTCGGGGTCCGCGTACAGCGCCAGCGACGCCGCATGGCTCGTGAGGTTCACGATGCGGGCCCGCGGCGAGCGGCGCAGCAGCGGCAGCATCGCGTTGGTCACCGCGATCACGCCGAACACGTTGACCTCGAACACCTCCCGCACCACCGCGAGGTCGACGGCGCTGGGGACGCGGTCCACCGCATCCTGCGGCGCCGCGTTCCCCGACCCGGAGATCCCGGCGTTGTTCACGAGCACGTCGAGGCGGCCGTACCGCTCCTCGATCTCCTTGGCGGCCCGGTCGATCGACGCCTGGTCGGTGACGTCGAGCGCGACCGCGCGGGCGTCCCCGCCGTCCGCCCGGATCGCCGCCGCGGCCTGCTCGCCGCGGCCCGGGTCCCGCGACCCGACGAGCACCGTCGCGCCCCTGGCGGCGAGCCGCGCGGCGGTCGCCCGCCCGATCCCCTTGTTCGCGCCGGTGACCAGCGCGATCGTGCGCGATGCGTTGTCCGTGTTCATATTCGGTCCTCCAGTGGTTCCGGTTCCTCGCACTCATGACGTACGGGCGCCGGAACATGTGACCCCCGGACGGCAGGATGCTTCAGGAGCGAGGACGCCACCGGACCGGCCTGACGGGACCGGACTCACCGCGGGCCGGACCCAGGTCCGCTCGGCGAGACCGGGCCCGACCCGGACTTCCGTCGGACCCGGGTTCATCCGACGGGACCGGACTCAGCCCTCGTCGGTCTCCGGAGTGCGGCGCAGCAGCAGCGTTCCCCGCTCGTGGGGAAGGTGCTCGGCGGTGAAGTCGGGGTGGGCGTCGGACCAGCGGGCGGCGATGGCGCGCTCGTCGGGGCGGTCGGCGTCGTCGAGGACGACGAGGGCGTCCTTGGCGAGGCGCTCGGCGAGGACCGGCAGGGCCGGGAAGCGGGCCTGCGGCCCGGTCGGGCCGGGAGGGCCGTCCACCAGGAGGATGTCGATCTCGCTGTGCGGCACGAGGTCCGGGTCGTACCAGCGCCAGCGCTCGCCGTCGAGGTCGACGTCGGTCAGGGGCGCGTCGACGACCTTGCCCCAGCCGCCGAGGTGGCGCGCGTCGAGTTCGGCCCGGGTCTGGGCGGCGTAGTGCGGGTCGTGTTCGAGCGCGGTGACCTGCCCGGTGCCGAGTGCGCGCGCGACGAGGGCGAGGACCACGGTGGTGGTGCCGGAGCCGCATTCGAGGACGCGGGCGCCGCCGCGGGCGGTGAACTCCTCGGCGAGGAACCGCGTCAGTTCGGGTCCGGCGGCCCAGCCGCGCATGCGCGGGAGCGGTCCGGCGGGCCCGGCGAGACGGTAGAGCGCCATGAGGTCCTCGACCTGGGCGTACGAGGTGCGCGCGCTCGCCTTGAGGGCCTTGCGGTTCGCGGCCGCTTCGGCTTCGAGGGCGTCGAGGCGCCGTTCGATGCCCGTTTGGGTCTCGCGGACGCCGTCGACGGCGCCGCCGAGGCGTTTGAGCCGTTCGGTGATCTCGACGAGCAGCATCCGGTCGGACGGTCCCATGGCACGGCCCCTTTCGCGGGCATTCGGCGCATTGGCCCCACCCTAATGAAGTTCTGTTCCCTGCGCCAGCGACCACCCCCTTCGTGTTCGTGCGGTTCCCCGGTGTCAGTCGCCGAGGGCGCGGCGGAAGTCGGCGATGAGGTCCTCGGCGGCTTCGATGCCGGTGGAGAAGCGGATGAGGTCGTCGTGGATGCCTTCGGCGGCGCGCTCCTCGGGGCTCATGCCGGCGTGGCTGGTGATCGCGGGCCGGGTGATGAGGGATTCGACGCCGCCGAGGCTGGGGGCGACGTAGGGGAGGCGCAGCGCTTTGAGGATCGCTTCGGCGGCCTCGACGCCGCCTGCGGGGCGGAAGGAGAGCACGGAGCCGTAGCCGTCGAAGAGCGCGGCGGCGCGGGCGTGGTCGGGGTGGGTGTCGAGGCCGGGGTAGTTGACTTCGGCGACGGCGTTGTGGCCGTTGAGGAACTGCGCGAGTGCGAGTGCGGTGGCGCCTTGCTGGCGCACGCGCAGGGCGAGGGTCTTGAGGCCGCGGGCGAGGAGGAATCCGGCGTGGGGGTCGAGGCTGCCGCCGTAGAGGTTGAGGACGTGGCGGACGACGGCGACCTGTTCGTGCGAGCCGGTGACGACTCCGGCGACGAGGTCGGAGTGGCCGTTGAGGGCTTTGGTCGCGGAGTGGCAGACGAGGTCGAATCCGATGGCGTGGGGCCGGAAGACGACGGGTGTGGCGAAGGTGTTGTCGATGATGCTGGTGAGGCGGTGCTCGCGGCTGAACGCGGCGATGCCTTCGAGGTCGGCGACGCGGGCGAGCGGGTTGCTGATGGTCTCGACGATGAACGCCTTGGTCTGGGGCCGGAGGGCTTCGGTCCAGGCGTCGTGGTCGTCGGGGTCGACGAAGTCCACGGTCCAGCCGAGGCGCGGGGCCTGCTCGGTGAGGAAGTGGTGGGTGCCGCCGTAGAAGGCGCCCGCGGCGATGAGGTGGTCTCCGGCGCCGAGCGTGGCGAGGAGGGTGGTGGTGATGGCGGCCATGCCGGAGGCGGTGGCGAGCGCGGTCTCGGCGCCTTCGAGGGCGGCGAGTTTGCGGTGGAGGTACTCCTGGGAGGGGTTGGTGTTGAGGCGGATGTACTGGAGGTCGTCGTAGGCCTGGCCGGGGACGGTCTCGAAGACGGTGCCCTGGTAGAGGGGGTGGACGACGGATCCGCCGTGTGCGGGCCGGGGTTCGGCGGCGTGGACGGCGAGGGTCTCGAAGGCGGCGGTCTCGCTGGTGTGGCTGGTGTCGCTCATGCCGCAACGGTATGGCGGCCAGGGGCGGGCCGCATCTGTCTTTCGACCGGAATCGGGGGCCGGAATCCCTGACGTCGGTCGGGGGTGGTTCCGGACGTTCGTCTAGCGCCGTTCCTGGTCGAGGCTGGCAAGGTAGGCGTTGTACACCTCGTGGGGGTCGTCCTCCGGATGGCCCGAGGCGGCGGCGCGTTCGGCCATCCGGTCGAGGCGGCGTCCCTCCCGCTCCTCCGAGCGGGCCCACTGTCCGATGAGGACCACGATGATGATGAGGGAGGGGATTTCTCCGAAGCCCCAGGCGATCCCGCCTCCGGCGCGCTGGTCGGCGAGGAGGTCGGCGACCCAGGGGACGGCGATCTGGGTGTACCAGCCGTCGGCGATGAGCGTGGTCCCCATCATGAGGGTCACGCCGAAGATGGCGTGGAAGACGATCGACACGAAGTAGAGGAGGACCTTGGCGGGGTAGGAGAGCGGCCGGGGCTTCGGGTCGGGGCCGATGACGACCCAGAAGAAGAGGCTTCCGGCGGCGAGGAAGTGCGCGGTCATGAACAGGTGCCCGAAGTGGGACCGCATGGCCCACTCGAACATCCCGGTGAAGTACATGAGGTAGAGGCTCGTCAAATAGATGAGGAGCGCGATGAGCGGCCGCGAGATGAAGCTCGACCACTTGCTGTGGAGCGCGGCGAGGAGCCATTCGCGCGGTCCCCCGGCGCGATCGGGCTTGAGGGCGCGCAGCGCGAGGGTCACGGGCGCGGCGAGGACGAGCAGGATCGGCGCGAGCATGTTGAGCGCCATGTGCTGCACCATGTGGGCGCTGAACAGGACCATGCCGTACTTGCCGAGGCCGGTGGAGGTGGTGAGCACGATGACCGCCCAGCCGCCGATCCACAGCGCGGTGCGGTACCAGGCCCAGGTGTCGCCGCGGCGGCGCAGGCGCACGACACCGGCGATGTAGAAGCCGGTCGCGGCGAGGGCCGCGGTGCAGAACAGGACCGACGGGTACCAGTCGGTGAGGAGGCGCGCGAGCGTGATCGGCTCGGGCGTGGGGAATCCGAGGAGGGCCGTGTTCGGGTCGGGGAGCTCCTCGGCCGGGGGCGGGGTGACCGACAGGGAGGAGGCGAGGCCGAACGCGACCGCCATGAGCGCGAGCTCGACGGCGGCGAGCTGGTTGAACGCGCGGCGGCTCCCGGCCGCGACGGCGGGGAGGGTGCGGCGCCGGTGCGCCCACCCGAGGACGCCGCCGACGGCGAGGACCGCGAGCTTCGCGAGGGCGATGCGCCCGTACGCGGACGCCCACAGGTCGCTGAACGCGACGTTCGCGACGAACACGATGAGCCCGGAGGCGGCCACGGCCGGGTACGCGAACGCGGCGGCCGCGGAGTACCGGCGGGCGGCGACCGCGGGGTCCTTGCGGGCGATGAACAGCGCGAACAGGCCCCCGGCCCAGAACGCGGCGGCCACGATGTGGATGAGGAGCCCGTCGACGGCGATCTGGTGGTTGCCGTTGGACGCCGAGTGCCCGGTGAACACCGGCGGCACCGCGGCCGCGAGTGCCAGGACCGCGGCGAGGGCCGCGCCCGGGATCGTGAACGCGCGCGCCGCAGCGACGGCGGCCGCGCCCGCGAGGAGCACCGTGAGCCCGAGCGCCCGGCCCTGCTCGTACTGCGCGATGTAGGACCACAGCCCCGGAAGGGTGACGCCCGAAAGGGGCCGCGCGAACGTGTTCGCGAAGTCCACCGGGAGGCTCACGAGCGCCACGGCCGCCCACAGTCCGGAGGCCGCGGCGCCCACGCGCAGCCACCGCCACGACTGGGCCGACAGGCGCACCCGCGCGTCAGCCCTCCCGGGCAGGAAGCACGCGGCCGCGATGGTGCAGCCGACGGCGGCGAGCATCGCCAGGTCGTACGCGTACTTGAGGAGCCCGGCGGCCCACGTGACCGCGGGGTCCGCGGCCGAGAGCCCGGGGACGGCCTCGACGTCGACGGCGCCGCCGAGGTCGAGGGCGATCACCGCGGCGAGCAGCCCGGCGAGCCCCGCGGCGGCGACGGCGAGGACGCGCAGCCCCCGGCCGCGCTTCGCCGCGCGCAGCCCGCTTCGGGGACCGCCGCCGCCAACAGGTATGGTGTCGGCGGTGTTTTGGCTGGTCTCGGTCGATGCGGTCACGTAACCCAGCATGGCTGATTGTTCCAGCTCACGCCCCACCGGGTGGGGTCAGATATCTCCGGCAACTCCCCCGGCCCAACCCCGCGGGCGCCGATCCGCGCTGTCGGGGTCATAAGGCACGATCACGGGGCGCCGTCCGAAGAGCATTGCCAGTCGCAGCGACGCGGGCGGAGCCGTATTTTCTATGGTGGATCGCGATGGGAATCATCGAAAGACGCGGTGAGATCATGAACCTGCTCCAGGGAGGCGGCGGCGTGCTGGGCAACATGCACTTCACGTTGGACGGCTCGGACGACCCGTCCAACGTGCTGAACCTCATGGCACTGGACGCGTACGTGACCGGCGCGCAGCCGCACGCGGTCGTCCGGGCGCTCGACATGGTCGCGGACGACGTCGACCTGATCCCCGAGGGCGGGTCCCTCATCCGGTCGATCTCGGGGACCTCGTTCCTCCAGCTCGTCACCGGCGACGGCTGGACGCTGCGCACGCAGCGCTGGCGCGACGGCTCCGGCCAGGCCGTGGTCACGGCCGTCACCCGCGAGCGGGCTGAGGAGATCGCCGCGTACATCACCGACCGGACCGGCTCGGTCGAGGAGGTCGGCGAGGACAAGGTCGACATGGGCTTCTGGTACCGCTCGGCCCGCGGCCCGTTCCGCTCGACCCGCTCGATCAGCGCCCCGCGCTGGCCGGAGATCGAGCGCAACTACTCCTCAAGCGCCGGTTCGGCGCTCGGGAAGCTCATGGCGACCCAGTCGTCGGACGTGACGGGCCGCCTCGTGCTCTTCCACGGCCCGCCCGGCACCGGCAAGACCACCGCGCTGCGGGCCCTCGCCCGCGAGTGGGCGCCGTGGTGCCAGGTCGACACGGTCCTCGACCCGGAGGCGTTCTTCGCGGACCCGTCCTACCTGATGGAGGTCATCATCGGGTCGGAGATGGACCTCGCGATCGAGACGGACCTCGCCCCGGGCGAGACGCGCCGCGAGCACTGGCGCCTCATGGTCCTGGAGGACTGCGACGAGCTCATCCGCGGCGAGGCGAAGGAGGCGTCGGGCCAGTCGCTCGCGCGCCTGCTGAACCTGACGGACGGCCTCCTCGGCCAGGGCCGCGAGATCATGGTGGCGATCACCACGAACGAGCGCCTCGACCGCCTCCACCCGGCCGTGGTCCGCCCCGGCCGCTGCCTCGCGCAGATCGAGGTCGGCGAGCTGTCGCCGCTCGAATCCAGCGACTGGCTCGGCGGCGCCCAGGTCCGCGAGCCCATGACGCTCGCGGAGCTGTACGCCCGCCGCGGCGGCACCGACCCGCACCGCACCGAGCGCCAGGTCCCCCACCAGCAGGTCGGACAGTACCTCTAGGCTCCGACAATTCCGGAGAACATGCCGCGGAACTCCGCGTCGGTGTACTCGGACGCGAGCGACATGAAGTCGCCGGAGTACGAGAAGTAGACCGTCGAGTACGTGTTGTCCATGGTGTCCGGGCAGGCTTTGCCGATCTGCCGGGAGTACGCGGCGACCTCTTCCCCCGTGCGCAGCTCGTACGCGGTGATGTCGAACCGGTGCGCGTAGAAGGTGGCCCACAGGGTGCTCCCGTCGGACCGCTGGTACCGGCACGAGTCCTGGTAGTCGCCGACCTCGGCGGTGACGCACACGACGAGCTCGGTCCCGGCCGCGTCCTCGCCGAGCCATTCGGCGGGGAAGCCGCGGTCCTCCGACGTGGTGCCCTGCAACCGCATCGGGTGCGGCCCGCGGCCGCTGTACGCGGGCGCCCCGGGGTACGCGACGGGGTCGGCGCAGTACGAGCCGGTGTCGAGCACCCCGTCCGCGGCCTCCGCGGCGAGCTCGTGCTCGGGATACTCGGTCAAGAACTCGCGGTAGAGGGCCGCGGCCGTCTCCAGGTCGCCGCCGTCGGCCCACTCCTGGCCGCAGCGGAGCGTCCGCACGGGCGCGTCCGCCGCCGCGGCGGCGGCGGGTTCGGCGAGTTCCGGTGCGTCCCAGTCCTGTTCGGCGAGCCATTGGTCGGCGGCGTACCCGTGGCAGGGCGGCATGTCGACGAGGCCGGCCGTGAACGCCTCCACGACGCCGCGCACCGCCCCCGCCTGCCCGGGGTGCTCGTCGAGCGTGGTCTCCAACTGCGCGAACGCGTTCTCGACGTCGGTCAGGTCGAGCGCCCCGCCTTCGGCGGCCGCTTCGAGCAGCAGCGCGGCCCGCTCGGGCCCCGCGCCGTCCCACAGCGCCCCGGGGTGCTCCAGGTACTCCCCGAGGCCCTCCGCGGCCTCCGACGGCGCTTCCTCAAGGGCCGCAAGGAGGATTCCACACGCCTCCCGCTCCTCGTCCCCGCGCGTCGTGACCGGCCCGAACGCGACCCGGTGCACGGCGTCGAGCGTGCCGAGCGCCGCCACCACGTCCTCGCAGTCCCCGGCGGCCTGCGCGGCCTCGGCGTCGTGCACGATCCACCACGCGTCGATCCTGAACCAGCCCAAGGAGAGCAGCACCAGGGCCGCGGCAGTGCCCGCGAAGAACCGGAGCCGCCGCACGGCCCCGGCCGGGTCCACCAGCACGGACGGAACGGTCCGCCGCGTCAGCCACCACGCGTGCAGGATCATCGCGAGCCCCCACGCCGGAAGCAGGAACCTCCACAAGGGATTCTCGACTTGCACGGCCGCCGACCAGGTCAGGAACCCGGTGCCGCACAGCGCCACCACGGCCAGGATCGGCCGCCGCAGCAGCATGTACCCGATCCCCAGCATCGTCGCGTTGCCGGCGACCGCCGCGATCGGATCGGCATCGCCGCGGAGCGGCTGCGGCTGCGGCGGGATGGCCTGCGGCGCTATCGGAAAGGGGTACATGGCGGCACTCCTCGGGCCCTCGGGAACCCCAGTGCAGCACGGCCCGCCCGGGACCGGTCCCGCCCGCGCGCGCCTACCGTCGGCGCATGCGCCACATCACTGCCCGCACCGCGCTCGCCCTCCTCGCCGCCGCAGCCCTGTCCGCCTGCGGCGCGGAGCCCGGCGCCGACCCGTCAGGGGACGCCGCGACCGAACCCGAGACCACCGCCGCCGAGACCTCGCAGGCCGAGCCCACCGAGGCCGAACCCACCGGCCCCCTCGCCGCCGACGGCACCGACTACGCCGCCTGCGAAGACGGCGCCTGCGAAGTGGCCGTTGCCGAACCGGTGGACATCGAGGTCGGCGACGCGCTCCCGTTCTCGGTCACCGCCGTCACCGACGAGGGCATCGAGTTCGCGATCGTCGACGGCGGCGCCTCCGTCGGCGGCTCGGTCAACGGGATCTGCGAGATCCGCGCCGTCGGCGCCTCGTTCCAGTCGCAGTGCCCTGGCGACGTCAGCGGGCTCGACGACGAGCCCGCCGCAGGCGAACTGCTCGTCCAGCTCCTCGGCATCGACGCCGACGGCGCCGCGGTTCTGCGCTTCACCCTCGGCTGACCCGGTGCGGGGCGGGCGGTGTGGGGTCGCCCGCCCCGCCCCGGTCAGTCCTCGGCGTCGCGCGCCGCGAACACTTCACGGGCGGCGGTCATCGCGTTGATCGCCGCGGGGAACCCGGCATAGACCGCGATCTGCGTGAGCGCCTCGACGACCTCCTCGCGGGTGCACCCCGCGTTGAGCGCGCCGTTGATGTGGAACCGCAGCTGCGGCGCCGCGTTGCCCAGCGCCGCAAGGGCCCCGAGCGTCACGAGCTGCCGGTCCCGCGGTTCGAGGACGGGATTGGAGTAGATCTCGCCGTACCCGAACTCGACGATGTGCCGACCGAGTTCGGGGGCGATGTCGGCGAGGGAGGTGACGACCGACGGTTCGGCTTCGCCCGAGACGAACTGAAGCGCCTTCAGTCCGCGCTCGTATTGCTGCTCCATCAGAGTTGGCCTCCTCTGTCTGAAATGTTCAGTCGCGTGAGGCTTTCCTCTTGCCCCACAAGGCCAATCCTGCTGCAACGAACAGCGCGGCCGCAAGCGTCCAAGCGAGGGCGGAGAACCCGTGCGGCGCGACGGCCCGCGCCGCCAGCGGCCCGACGGTGGCGCCCACGTAGAAGCTGAACATCGCCACCGACGTCGCGGCGGCCCGGTGCTCCCCGCCCGCCTCCGCGGCGGTCTGGTTCATGGCCGGGCCCACGATCCCGATGCCGAGCACGAGCACGGCCAGCAGGAACGCGAGCGCCACGACCTCCCCGCCCGCGAACGCCGCCCCGACCATCGCGACCCCGGCGACGCCCGTCCCGGCCAGCAGGTGCGTCGTCCGGTCCAGCCGCGCGAGCGGCACGGCGAGGAACGGCAGCGCGATCATCACCGGCAGGGCGCTGGCGCGCAGCGCGAGCAGCCCGGCACTGCCGGTGACGACGCCGGTCAGCTCGATCCCGGTGTACGCGGCGACCATGGAGCCCATGGCGAGTGCGGCCGCGGCGAACATCGGCACGAGCCGCCCGATCCGCAGCACCCGCGGGATCGCCGCGTAGCTGCGCGCGAGGTTCGCATCGGGTCGCACCTGGTCGGGCGCCATGATCCGCAGGGCCGCGAGCGCCGCGACCCCGAAGAGCACCGCGGACCCGCCGAACACCCACCGCCAGTCCGCGAAGCCGACGACGGCCTGCGCCGCGAGCTGGCCGATCACGGTGGCCGAGAGGAACGCGGTGACGATCGCGGTCACGGCGACCGCGCGCCGGGCCGGGTCGATCCTGGTGGTGGCGTAGGCGGTCATGGCCGGCGGGATCGCGCCGACGGCGAGGCCCTGGAGGACCCGCAGCGGGATCGCGACCGCCAGCGTCGGCGCCAGACCGGTCAAGAGTGTGACCACCCCGGCGGCGATCAATCCGGTGACCAGCACGCGGCGCTGCCCGAACCGGTCGGCCATGGGCCCGAAGAGCACGAACCCGCCGGCGTAGCCGAACGCGAAGGCGGAGATGATCCAGGTCATCGCGCCGATCCCGGCGTCCCATGACGCCTCCATCTGCGCGAACATGGGTATGGGGGTGTACATCTGGCCGGTCGCGAGGAGCGCGGCGAAGGCGAAGACCGGGACGGCGACGCGCGCCGGGGTGTACTCGGTCCTGGGTCGCCCGGCAGGTCCCGCGGACACATACCGGACGGATGACGCGGTGGTGGATGCTGTCATGCGGCCAAATGTAGGCCCGTCCGCGGCCCCATGTCAACCAAATAGTTGGTTGTGAATCTGGTAACCTGGGACTCATGCCGACCGCACCCGCCAAACCCGGGGCCGCCCGAGGGGCCGAGCCGGAGCCCAAGCACGAGGCCAAGCGCTCCGACGCCACCAGGACCGCCCTCCTGTGCGCCGCCCGCGAGGAGTTCGCCGAGCGCGGCCTGGCGGGCGCCCGCGTCGACCGCATCGCCGAGGCCGCGGGCGTCAACAAGGAGCGCATCTACGGGATCTTCGGCTCCAAGGACAAGCTCTTCGACGCCGTCCTCATCGACGCGCTCAAAGAGTTCACCGACATGGTCGACCCCCTCTGGAACGACGGCC
Source organism: Glycomyces artemisiae (assembly GCF_003002955.1). Taxonomy (GTDB): domain Bacteria; phylum Actinomycetota; class Actinomycetes; order Mycobacteriales; family Micromonosporaceae; genus Glycomyces; species Glycomyces artemisiae. The sequence goes on along the minus strand of NZ_PVTJ01000002.1, from coordinate 418,278 downwards.
GGGTCGGCCCGTTCGTCCTCCGCCTCTACGACTACCACCGCGAGCACCCGCAGCTCCTGCGCCTGCTCACTTGGGAGGGCCTGCACCGCGGCGAGGACGCCCACGACATCGACGGCTGGCGCCGCGCCCACTACGATCGCAAGCTCGACGCCGCGATGGACCGGTTCGCCACCGACGACGCCTTCCGCGCGGGCCTCATCACCCTCCTCATCTGCGGCATCCCCAACTGGCTCAACCTGGTCCCGCAGCTGCGCAGCCTCATGCTCGGCGACCGCATGAACGACGTCGACGCCATCAAGGCCCTCCTCGTGCCCTTCGCCGAGAACGCCGCGAACGCCTTCACCCCCGAGACCGCGCCCGCCCCGCCCGAGGACCCGGAGGACGAGGTCGCCGCCGCCGCCGAGCACCTGCGCCGCGCCCAGGCCGAGGCCGACGCCGCCCGCGACGAGCTCGGCGCCGCCCTCCGCCGCGCCAACGCCGCGGGCGCCAGCGCGAACCACCTCGCGAAACAGGTCGCGGGCACCGTGTCCCGCCCAGTGGTACTGCGTCTCCTGAACGAGTGAACATCCGCCGGGCCGCCGCGCGTTTCACTCGCCGCCCCGGCCCGCCCCCGCCGTTAGGCTCAGGCCCGGCTCCCCCGGCCGACGACCATCGAGCACCCAAGGGGGACACGTGCATTTGAAGACCCGGGGCCGCAGGGCCCGCCGCCTCTCACTCGCGGGGGCGGCGACGCTCACCGCGGCCGCCGCCGCGACAGCCATCGCCTTCAACGCCGCGGGCACCGCCCCGACCGCCCAGGCCGCGACGGTCACCTACGACCCGCTCGCGCCCGCCCTCGACTTCAACTCGTTCGTGGAGAACGAGACCACCCTCGTCTCGACCGAGTCGGAGGGCCCGGTCGCCACGGGCGGGAACCTGGTCGTCAAGGGCTCGTACAACGTGAACATCCACGAGGCCGGCACCTTCATCGCGCCCGGGGACGCCGAGCAGTCGGGCCTGGTCGTCGGCGGCCGCGTCGACTGGACGCAGGACCCGGCGACCTCGGTCGTGCAGGTCCACAACTATGTGAAGATCGGCGACCTCACCGGCTCCGACGCCCTGAACACCGACAGCAACAACGCCTCGGTGAACACGCACGTCGTCGCCGACGGCGCCGGGTACAACTCCACGCCGCGGATCGAACTCGACACGCAGGAGCCGCTCTCGTCGGTCGAGTCCTCGCCGATCGACTTCGCTGCGGCGTTCGCCCAACTCCGGGCCAACGCCAGCGATCTGTACGCCTGCGATGCGCACGAGGTCGAGATGAAGAACGACCGCATGACCGTGATCCCGAAGGGCGAGGTCCAGCCGGGCACGCAGATCCGCATCACACTCGAACCCGGTGTCACCAACGTCCTGAACGTGACGGGTGAGGATCTGAACAACATGACCGAGCTCGTCTTCGCGAACCAGCCCACCGCGGACACGCCCCTGCTCATCAACGTCGACACCTCCGGCACCGGCGGCGAGATGGACTGGTTCGTCAAGAACCAGCCGGGCGCGGGCGGCGGGAACGGCGCCCCCTACATGCTGTGGAACTTCAACGACACCTCGCACCTGACCCTCACCGGCGGCGACACGGTCGAGGGCAGCATCCTCGCCCCCGACGCCGACTACACGGACCTGAGCGCTTCGAACGTCGAGGGCCAGATCATCGCGAAGAACGCCGTCCACGGCGACATCGGCTTCAGCGGCGGCGAGATCCACCAGTTCCCGTTCGCGGCGGAGCTGGCCTGCGAGGACGACGTGCCGCCTTCGACGAACGCGACCACCGACGCGCCGACCACGGACACCCCGTCCAGCGACGCGCCCACCTCCGACGGGCCCACCAGCGGCGGCCCGACGACCGGCGACGCCACGAGCGACACCGGCTCCCCGTCCGGCGGCACGGACTCGACCACCAGCGGCGGCGGCTTCTCGCCGCTCGCGACGACCGGCTCCTCCTTGGGCCCCATCGCGTTCGGCGCGGCGGCGCTCATCCTCCTCGGCACGGGCGCGGTGGTCGCGGCGTCGATGCGCCGCAAGCGCAGGGAGAGCTGAGGGCCGTCGATCGCCATGCACCAGTGAGGAAGGCTGAGGAACACCGATGACGTCCGCCCCGATCGACCGCGCCGGAGCCCACGCGTGGACGGCGCTCGTGCTGACCGCGCTCGCCGGTGCGGTCGACGGGGCGGGGTTCCTCAGCCTCGGCCAGCAGTTCGTCGCGAACCAGACCGGGAACGCCGTGCTCCTGGCGGTCGCGGTCTCCGGGGAGCTGACCGGCCGCGGCGACTCCCTCTCCGCGATCGGCCCGCTGTGCTCGCTCGGCGGGTTCGCGGCCGGCACGGTGGCCGCGTCGCTCGCGACCCGCAGGCACGTCCTCACCAGCTTCGGCGTTCCGGCTCTTCTCGTCGCAGAGGTCGTGTTCCTCGCCCTGGCCGGGCTCTCCGGCAACTTCAACGTCGCGATCGCCTTGGCGGCGTTCGCGATGGGCGTGCAGAGCATTCACGCCGCGCGGATCGGCCTCGCCGGGGTGACGACCACGGTTCTCACCGGCACCCTGATCGCCTTGTCGGTCAACCTGTCCGGCACCCGCGACGACCTCCGCTCGGCCCGCCTCCAAGCGGGCGTGTGGGCGGTCTACCTCGTCGGCGCCGGGCTCGGCTCCGTGCTCGCCCACGCCGTCTCGTTCAGCGCCGTCTGCTGGACCGCCGCCGCGGTCGCCGCCCTCATGGCGGTCGCCGGGTTCATCGAGGACCGCCTCCAGGGCTAGGCGGCGAGCGTACGCTCCGTGACCGACACATTCCCCGACGCGAGGTTCCCGGCCGCGGCCTCCCAGGCCGGGTACTCGAACTGGAACCCGGCGGCCTCCAGCCGCGCGGGCACCACCCGGCGGCTCTTGAGGAGCAGCTCGGTGTCGGTGCGCAGCGCGAACACGCCCAGCTCGGCCATCCACCGCGTCGCCGGGATCCCGAACCGCACACCCTTTGCGCGCCGCAGGATCCGCATGAAGTCCTTGTGCCGCAGCGGATGCGGGGCGCACACGTTCACCGCGCCAGCGAGATCGCCGCGCTCCAGCAGGAACTCCACGGCCCGCACGAAGTCGGCTTCGTGAATCCACGACACGAACTGCCGCCCGCCCGCCACGGCCCCGCCGAGCCCGCACCGCACCATCCGCGACAGCACGTCGAACACCGACCCGCGGTCCGGGCTCATCACCATCGCCGTCCGCATCGCGACCTTCCGCGTCCCGGGCGTGTCTGCCTCGGCGAGGGCCGCTTCCCAGGCCCGTGCGATGGCGATGCTCTCGGCCCAGTACGCGGGCGCATCGGGCTCGCCGCCGCCGATGACCCCGGTCGCCTCGTCGTTGGGCCGCCCCTGGGTGTGCGCGTAGATCGTCGCGGTGCCGGCCTGGAGCCACACCGCGGGCGGACGCGCCGAGGCTGCGATCGCCTGCCCCACAACCCGGGTCGAGTCGACCCGCGAAGCGGTCATCTCGTCGAGGTGCTCGCGCGTGTACCGGCAGCTCACGCTGCGCCCGGCCAGGTTGATGACCGCGTCGGCGCCGTCGAGGGCGTCGGCCCAGGGCCCGAGCGTCCGCCCGTCCCAGTGCAGATGATTGGGCCGCATCGGGTTCCGGGTGAGGATCGTGATGCGGTGGCCTGCTGCGAGGAGGCCGCGTTCAAGGACGGCGCCGAGGTTGCCGGTGCCTCCGGGGATGACGATCTTCATGGGGGTTCCTCCTTATGGCACAACCATACCCCGATTCTTGAACACGTTCAATTATGATCTCGGCGCTAGCGTGATCCGCCCGTTCGGAGTACCCTGCCGCCCGCCCGTGGTCGGTACGCTTCATGGAGTAGTCACAAGTGCAGACAGGACCCCTCCATGAGCGACCCCTCCCCCGAGCCCGAGGAGATCGGCCTCGACCTCGAACCCGACTCCGACCCCGACCCGGGCCACGACCCCGACGGCGGCGCGGGCACCTGGCTCGTGGCCTTCGTCCTGCTCCTGGGCGCCGCGGCGGTCGCCGTGTTCCTGTTCCTCCCCGACGGCTCGGGGAACGACCCGGTCGCCGCCACCACGACCGACGACGCCGTCACCGAGTCCCCCACCCCCGCTTGGGAACCCCGCACCACCGACCCCGCGCCCACCACCGACCCCGAGCCGAACCCCCCGATCGGCACCGAGACCGAGGAGGAGGCCACCGAGCACGCCCTCCCGACCGTCCCGCCCTCCGAGCACCCGCCCTGCACCACCTACCTCGACGGCGGCCGCGACTCGGCCGCCGACGTCGAAGCCGCCCTCGCCGACGCCGCCGGCACCCAGTTCTGGACGAACTCCAGCGTCGACCTCTCCGCCGACCTGGTCAAAGCCATCGCCTGGATGGAGTCCGGCTGGCAGTCCGACATCGTCGCCTGCGACGGCGGCACCGGCCTCATGCAGATCCAGCCGGACACCGAGGAGTTCGTCAACACCCGCTTCGAGACCGACTTCGACCGCACCGATACTCACGACAACGCCATGCTCGGCAGCGCCCAGATCCAATGGCTCGCCAAGTACTTCGCGGTCAACTACTTCGACGCCCCCGACCCCGGCGCCTACTCCCTCGCCGACGACTGCTCCCGCGACGACGCGATCCCCGACCACCAGGAGACCTGCCTGCTCAACTCCGTCATCTCGGCCTACCAGGCCGGGTTCGGCACGGTCGAGACCGCGCTCGACTCGGGCTCGGGGTACACGAACCTCCAGTACATCGAGACCGTCCGCGCCCTGCTCGACCTGCGCCCCTGGGAATGACTCCGGCCGTACCGAATCACATATCCTATAGGATATAGGATCTACGATTTCCGGGCGCGCTCCGGCCGCCGCCCGGATCGGCCGTTTCAGTCCCCGGCCCCTCCCGCCATGGCACGATCCGACCTGGACAGGGAACGCGAAAGGGAACAGCAACGGGAGGCCGAATCCATGCCGCGAAACTCGAACACCAAGAAAGCACTGGTCGCGGGCGCCGTCGCCGCAGGCACGATCGCGGCAGGGGCCGCGGTCGTCGCCACGGTCAGGCGCCGCCGCCGCCCGATCGTAGGCAGCGTGAGCCGGAACAAGTTCGACCGCTGGTTCGACACCCTCGACGTCGACGGCAACGACTACATCGCCGAGGAGAACCTGCGCCAGGCCGCCGACCGCGTGCTCGGTGCGCGCGGCGTCCCGGTCGAGAGCCCGATGGGCCTGGAGCTGCGCGAGGCCACGCAGCGCCTGTGGACGGAGTTCATCGCCCCGGCCGCGGATGGCGATGACGCCCGCGTCACCCGTCGCCAGCTTCGCAACGCGCTCGCCGAGCACATGCTCGCTGACCGCATCACGGCTGCCGCCAAGCTCGCCTCTATCGCCGACGCTTATTTCGCGATCGCCGACGAGGACGGCGACGGCCTCATCAGCTCCGGCGAGTTCGTTCACCTCCTTCGCAATTGGAACGGGGTCGACTATATAGAGAGCCACCGACTCTTCGAGTTCCTCGACGCCGACCACGACAACCGCATCTCGCCCGACGAATGGCGCCGAACGATCTTCAGCTTCTTCCTCGGCAGCGAGCGCAACCACCCGACGAACGACCTGATGGGCAAGGTCGGCAGCCCGATCCTCGCCCCGGCCGACTTCTGACCGGCGATCCTACATCCTATAGGAAATAGGATGTAGGATTCGAGCAGAGGATCCTATTTCCTATAGGATGTAGGATTCGCGCAGACGAACGGGCCGGCCGATGCTCCACCAAGCATCGGCCGGCCCTTCTCATGCCCGAGTCAGGGGCCCTAGGGCTACTCCTGCACCTCGGGCGGCCTATGAAGCCGAACGGCCCCTTACCGGTTCCGCGGCCGCTTGATCAGGCCGAGGGCCTGCTTCAGGATCCACTCGCACCACTCGTCGCCCTCCCACGCGCCGAGCCATTCCGGCGCCGGATCGGAACCGTCGGGAATCCGACAGATCACCCGCGGCCCGGCCCCGTCGTTGCACTCGATCCGGTACTCCGGAGGCGACAGCGGATGCGCCGCCTCCATCTCCCGGTAGACCGCGAACACCGCTGGCCCCCTGGAGAAGTCGCCGAGCCAGCCGTCGTCGCCGGAGTGCACTTCCCCGGTCTCAGCCGTCACAGAACCGCACCCCGATCCCGCGCCCGGTGTAGAACACCTTGAACGCGGCGTCCTCCAGCCACACCTTCCATTCAGGCGTGGCGGCCCGCCACTTCGCACCCCAGGTCGCATGCAGGTGTCCGGTGTTCAGCCCCGAAACGATCAGCACGATATCGACCGGGTTCCCCTCCGTGTACACCTGAAACGATTCCGGCGCAACGGAACTCGACGCCCGGACCTTGAACTCCGTCCGGCCGTCGCTGAACTCCCCGCGCTCCAACGCCTCTCGCCCCGACTCATCGGGCTTCGGTCCACCCATCGCCATCCTCCATTTCGGACTCGGTTTCGATGCGCTCTTCCCACCACCAACATAAGCGCATCGCAAGCCCCTGAACAGGGCCTTCATTTGCCGAGTTCTGAGTGACGAAAACTGACCCAATCAGAATTCGTCATCGACCCCACTCTGACAGGGGATGACTCATCCACAACGCAATGTCATCATCGGAGGTTGGACAGTGCGAGCACTTCATGGAGAGGCAGCACCGCATGGCGCAATCACATCTCGCAAAGTGGTTCCCGGGCAGGGTGACCCACCACTACCGCGAGCTGCGCGGGAGAACGCAGGCGTACATCGGCGCTCTCCTGGGAGTCAACTACCAGACCGTCGCGCGATGGGAGAAGTCGAAGAAGTGCCCGGATGTGGGCGAGGTGCTAGGGCTTGCGAAGTACCTGAAGATCCCGCAAGAACTGAGCAACTACATGGAGGACATCGCCCGCAACGAGGCGCAGAAGAACTTCCAGGCCGACCGGCGGTTCAACGCCCTGTGCCTCCAGTTCGCCGAGATGTACAACGGCGTGATCTGCAAGTGGGACCCGTACCTGATCCCGGGCATCGCCCAAACCCGCGCCTACCATTTCGGCGTCGTGCCCATGACCCAGAACTACACCGCCGCGCAGCTCAAACGAGGCTGGAAGTTCAAGCTGGAGCGTTCCAGAGCACTCCTCGCCCGCACGGACGAACCCAAGGTCGTGCTCATCATCAGCGATGTGGCGCTCAGGAACCTGCGGTTCCTCAGCGAGCCCGATCGTCTCGCCCAACTCAAACGACTTCAGTATCTCGACTCGCTCCCGAATTGGGAGATCCGGATCGTGGCCACGCTGTACCCCGAAGGGGCCACCGCCTTCTCGATCTACCGCGCTGGCGAAGCAGAGCATGGCGGCCCTGACTTCGTGTACACCGAGGTATGGGACAACAGCTGGTGCATCGAGGAAGACACTCGCATCAAGCGATACGATGACCTCTGGAACATCCTCCTGGGTAAATCGATCGCGTTGAAGGAGTACCTCGATGACCGACGTGACGGCTTGGCGGAAGAGCACCCGTAGCGGCGGCGACAACAACTCCGACTGTGTCGAGCTCCGTCGGGCCTGGCGCAAGAGCTCGCACAGCGGCGGCGACAACAACTCCAGTTGCGTGGAACTGGCCGCCTGCAACGACTCTGACGGAATGCACGTGCGGGATTCCAAGCTGGGCAACGAGTCTCCGGTCTTCGACCTCGCGCTCGCCGACTTCAAGAGCCTCCTGCGGGCCGCGCGCTAACCCAGCCGCGCCAACAAAATCCATATAAGACTTCGCGACACACCGTCACATGGGGTTGACAATCCCGTGGGCGGTGTTCATTCTTTACACCGTCCATAAAAAACGCCGCCCAGTGGCTCGTAGCTACCAACTTTGACCACCGGGCGGCTTGCAACAAGAAAGGCAGAGCCTTCTATGTCGTGTTCGACGATACCGCAGCCGACTGCGCCCAAAAACCGTCCGACACAGCTCACGACCCACCCATCCGGGTACATTCTCCGCACCACCCCTTACGACGCCTTTGACCCCGGCCCCTGGCCCTGGCGCCCCGACAACACCTACCGCCGCGACCACCGCACCGGCCGCCACCGCCGCTACGAAGCTCCCGACTCCTTCCCCCACTTCCGAGAACTCGCCTGGGACCGCTTCCTCCAAGCCTCAGAACCCCTCGCAGAAGCCCACCACCCCCGCCCCCGCCCCCAACCCCGAGGCCCGATCACCGCAGCAATCCGCCGCCTCGCCGACCGCCTCCGCGGGTCTCGGTGATCCCCCGCTTCGCGCTCAGTCGCAGTATCATCTTTGGGCCCTGTCTCCCCCTCCAGGAGTGCCCTTCGCATGTACGCACTCGAATTCGCTGCGACCGTCCTCTTTGCCACTGTCAGCCTGTTCCTGCTGCAGCTGTTGCTGTTCGGATTCCTCGGCTGGATCTTCTGCATCCTGATCCGCGCGCTCGAAGAGCGATGGGCGCAGCTCCTCGGAGAGCGCGGGCCGCTCGTCGCGACCAAGTACATGTTCCGCGCGTACCGAATGCGTCAGACCAGAGGCGGGCGGTGGTTCAAGACCGCGATGGCGCTGATCGACGGCGTCTTCGGCATACCGTTCCTGTTCGCATTGTCGCTCGCGATCACCGCGGCGGGCGTGTACCTCATCCTGCTCGTGGTTCAGGCGTACACCGACACGTCGCCGCTCCAGGGCGACCTGGGCGTCTTCACGGTGCTCGTCTGCCTCTATTTCGCGTATCTGCTGAGCCCCTTGGGGTTCATGCGGCCGTTCAAGTGGATGTACTCAGACGGGAAGTCCTGGTACGTCTGGGCCCCGAAGCTCCCGCTGCCCGAAGCGCACACAGATGCGCAGAGCCGATTCGAGGCGGCGAAGGAGGTCTACCGCCTCCACCTCTTCTCACGGATCGGGCTGCTTTCCGCAGCCCTGACGGTCCTGCTCCTCTGGAGCCAGTTCGTGCTGTCTCCCGAACCGCGCGAAGAGAATCGGCACGCCTTCCTCATCGCTCTGCTCGGCACCGCGGCGGCCGCCGGTTGCCTCTGGGCGTTCGAACGGCTGCTCCGCTCGCGGCTGCGGCGCTGGCATGCGCTCGACCAGGTGTCGGAGTTCCTGGCGTCCCTGCCGGAGAAGCCGGCGAAGCGCCCCGTGGCCGACGCTTCCGGCAAGCGGCGCAGGGTATTGCAGGCCGTCGCCTTCGCAGCCGAACGTCAGGCCCGCCACCTCCGGGCCGGGGCGGGCCCGGGCGTCGAACACCCCACTGCACTCCTGCTCTCCTTGAGCGTGGCGCACCTGCGCGAGCACCTGTCCGGCCACGATTCAATGCTCGTCTCGGTGCCGCCCGAAGTCGAGGAGACCTTGTCCCGCATGGCGATCGTCCTTGCAGGCACGGCCGACACGGCGTACCTCGCCGAGACCGAACAGCGCCTCCACCGCTTCCAGGAAGACGCCCGCCCCGAAGACGCCCCGGCGCGCGTCCCCCGCCTCTCCGCCGGAATCGACCTCACCGAACGCGCCACCGGCCTATTCGTCAAGGTCGCCCTGGTCGCCCTCCTCCTGTGGCTCCTGGTCTCCCAGCAGGTCGCGGTCAAGGACCTGGTGCAGATGCTCCCTTGACCACCGCAAGCACAGGTAATGAAGCGGCCAGCTCTTCCCTCGCCGGGATTGTCGGTGGGGTGGCGTAGCCTGCCGGGGGTCGAGCGAGGAGGCACCGGGTGAAGTTCAGGAAGATCGACGACAAGCTGTCGATGCGGAGGCCGCTGGTCGAGGCGGAGCGGCTGCGTCCTCTGGAGGAGGGGCCGGACTACGACTTCGAGTGGAGCGAGCGGGTCGTCGAGGGCGCGGACTGGACTGAGGCCCAGGGGGACGGGAGCCTGGAGGGCTCGCTGATCCGCAACAGCGACCTGTCGGGGGCGGTGCTGTCGCCGTTCGAGGTGGTCGATGTGGCGGTGGACCACTCGGTGCTGTCCAATGCGCGCTGGGAGCAGGTGACTGCTCGCCGACTGGAGATCACCGAGAGCCAGCTCGTGGGCTGGCAGGCGCAGTTCTCGCTGGTGCAGGACCTCTACGTCGCGGACTCGCGGGCGGACTTCGCGGGCATCTCGATCGGCACGGCGAAGGGGCCGGTGGTGTTCGAGCGGTGCCGGTTCACGAACGCGACGTTCCTCGGGGACCTCTCCAAGGCGGTGTTCATCGAGTGCTCGTTCCCGGGGGCGGACTTCTCGCGGGTCGCGAACGCGAAGGGCTGCGACCTGCGCCGGTCCGAACTCGGCGGCATCACCGGTCTCATGAGTCTGAAGGGAGCGTTGATAACAGCGGATCAAGCAGTGGAGATCGCCGGGGAGCTGGCGACGGCGGCGGGTTTCAAACTCGCCTGAGCCTGGCCTGCAAACGGGACTTGGTCTCGGGCCACTCCGGCGCGATGATCGAGTACATGGCCGAGTCGCGCAGCCTGCCGTCCTCGCCGGGCGCCCAGGACTTCGACCAGTTGCGGAGCACGCCTTCGAACTGCGCGCCGGTCGCCTCGATCGCGGCCCGGGACCGGAGGTTCCGCGCGTCGGTCTTGAGGTCGACCCTTTCCACCTTCCACGTCTCGAACGCATGCGTGAACAGCAGCAGCTTCGCTTCGGCGTTGATCCCGGTCCCCTGCGCCGAGGCCGCGAGCCAGGTGAACCCGACTTCGATGGCGAACAGCTCGCCGCTGTCGGGATGCAGGCGCGGGTCCCAGAACGCGGTCGCTCCGACCGCCAGCCCGGTCTGGCGGGACACCTGGGCATACGGAGCGAGCCGCCCCGAATCGCGCCGCTCCAACTGGGCCTCGACGTAACCGGCGACCTCGGAGGTGCGGGGAACCCAGGTGTGCCCGTAAGACTCCCGGCCCTCCTCGGCGGCTACTGCCAGCTCGGCGGCATGCCGCTGCTCCAGCGGTTCGAGCCGCACCAGCGACCCGTCCAACGTCGGCCCGTCAAGCACGAATCCCATTGCGGCCCTCCTTGATCGACCAGGAGCATAAGCCGCCTCGGACCCGCCGGGCCGCCGCGATTCCACTATGCGAGCGCGGCGGTCAGTCCCCGGAGAGGGTGCTGTAGAGATCGTCGGGGTCGATCTGGGCCCGGTACTTGAACATGAGGGAGACCGGGCCGCCGAACGATCCGAGGGTGTCGGACGGGTCGACGGCGAACTTGGGCTCGGGCCACTGCTGCGCGATCACGGCCGCGGGCCTGCCGTTCACTTCGAGGAGCCAGGTGGCGCGCCCGCCCGCGATGGTCGGCAGGTACCCGCGCACGCGCAGGGAGGCGACGGCCTCGGCGATCGTGCTCGACTCGGACAGGTCGACTGCCTCGTCGTGGGGGTAGATGTCGTCGCCCATCGCGACGCTCGACCTGTCCACGTTCACGATCATGAGGTCCTCCTCGGTTCGGACTGATCTTCTCCCAGCTGCGGCTGCCGCTAGTCCAGGTCCTCGAAGGTCCCGGAGTGGACCTCGCCGGTCCGGCCGCCGTTCTCGTCGAAGGACCAGAAGCCGGTGATCGTGCGGTCGTGAAAGTTCATGACGTGAGTGACCGCGGTGCCGGTGACCTCGTTCCATCCGAGCAGGTAGACCTTCGGCGAGACCTCGGCGACGTGCAGGTCGACGGTCCCGGAGGCGCCCTCCGAGGCGCCGTCGATCTCGGCGTACTGGAGCTTGTTGCCCTCGGCTCCGAAGATGTTGTGCAGTACGACGCCGTTGTCCAGCCGGATCACGAACGTCTTGCCCGCGAACGCGAAATCACTCATCACGATCCCCCTTGTCGATTCCCCGCGAACCGACCTCCAACCTAAGATCCGGCCCGCCCTGAAACCTCCGTTTTCCCGATTCCCCCGCTCCCCAATCCCGCCGGGGCCTCGCGGCCCCGGCGGGGTCCGGGGCGGGTTCTACGGCTCCGCTTGGGCCGCGAATCCGCCGAAGATGTACAGCACCTGGTCGAGGAACTTGATGCCGGTCTCGGGGGTGTCGACGACTTCAGTGCACGCCATCGCATTGCCGCTCACCTCGCCGGGGAGGTCGGTGGTGGAGATGTTCCATGCGACGAGACCGAGCACGGCGCACACCAGGACGATGCCGACCCAGCGGGGGACCAGGTGCTTCCCGGCCAGGACGACCAGGAGGAAGGCCGTGACGACCATCAGCGTCCCGGAGGTGATCTTGCCGCCTCCGAGCAGCACGATGCCGCATGCGCCGATGAGGACGATTCCGGTCCACTTCGCGATCTTCTTGAGGGTGTTCATCAGGGGTTGCTCCTTGTGGACGACCGGATCGCGCGTGGATCCGGCCAGAGAAGGGGAGGATTTCTCTATTTAACTAGGATGTTAGCACTATAGGACTCACGGCATCGTGCCGTCAATCGCGCCGCGGCCGTGCGCCCGTCCCCTGGCTCTCCCTCGGCCCTCCCCGGTGATCGCGCCGCCGCCGACCGCTTGCGCCCTCGTCAGCAGGCAGCGGCGGCGCGAGCGCTCACATGGCGGGCCCCAGGGATTCGAGGAGAGTCGGTGGGACGAGGCTGTCCTTGATGGCCTGGTCGGCGAGTTCGAGGCGGGTGCGGAACTCCTGGTCCGGGGAGTCGGCCAGGGCCGCGAGGGTGGTCTGCCGCCGCTGGAGCGAGCGTTCGAGCCAGGCCCGCCATTTCGGGTCGGACTCGGCCTTGGCGACCGTGGCGGGCCGCCACACCGGCATCGGCGCGCCCGACACCGCGAACCGCGGATTCGGCTTCAGCGCTTCAGGACCCGGCAGGAAGTCGCGGATGGCCGACTCGGTCCACCCCCGCGCCCGCAGCATCGGCTTCGTCAGCCACACCGACTTGTCCCCCATCCGCACATACTGCGGCCGAGCCGAGGACGCCGATGCCTCGATCGACAGGTCGGTCGAGGCCGGAGCGGCGATCCGCGAGACGGTCAGGACGCCGACCGGCGAGTTGGCGAGGCCCGAAGCCGCGACCGGCGACTGGACCTGCGCCAGGTCGGCCGGAGGCGCCATACGCGCGGCGGACGTCGATTCGATCAGCGCGGCAGTCGGTGTGAATCGCGGCGATTCCGGCTGCTGTGGCGGGAGTGCTGCGTCGGTGAGCGGACCTTCGCGTTTTCGGGTCGGCGGGCGGTTCGCCGCCTTGGCGCGCTTCGGCTTCGGCTCTGTCGGGAAGTGAGCCTGGATGAGGGTTTCGATCAGCCATTTCGTGAAGTGCTCGCGGAGGAGCTCGATGGGGATCGTCTCGAAGCTGAGGGCCTCTGCGACCGCCGCCGGGCCGGGCGGCCCCGCCGCTGCCGGCGTCGCGGCCTCCGCAAGCCCCGCGGCCGGGCGGGCCGCCGGTTCCGGCGGGTAGGGGTCGAGGGTGGTCGCGGTGTGGATCTGGGAGCTGCTGGATGAAGTCGTCATGGTCATCTCACCGTCCGATCGTCTGTCGCACCGGGCCCGGAGATCCGATGCGGTATTCAGTTGCTCACCCGAAGTTATCGACGGGGTACGACGCTTTTCGACCCGTCGTCCCCGATCGGGTGATATGTGATGGCGTTCACGGGGGAGGCGTCAAGGGAGCGTCAAGACAGGCCGGGCCGAGTCCTGATGTGGTCAGTGGGGCAGGGCAGACTTGCCCGCATGCGCGTACTCCTTCTAGGTCCGTTCGACATCCGCGACGACAAGGACCAGCCCCTCGACCTCGCCGGAGCACGACTCCGCGCGCTCGTGGCGCGGCTCGCATTCGAAGCCGGACGGGAGGTCTCCGCCGACACGCTGATCGACGCGATCTGGGAGGACGACGCGACCTCCGCGAACGCCCTCCAGGCCCTCGTGTCGCGCGTGCGCCGCGCCATCGGCGCCGACAAGGTCGTGCGCGGCGCCGCCGGGTACAAGCTCGCCGTCGAACCCGGCGACGTCGACCTCGTCAGGTTCGAGCGGCTCGCCGAGACCGGAAGGCGCGGAGGCGATCTCACCGCGCTCCGCGAAGCCGACGGGCTCTGGCGCGGCCCCGCGCTCGCCGACCTCCTCGACTACCGGTTCGCCCAGAACGAAGCCCTCAGACTGGAGCGCCTGCGCACCGAGACCACCCGCGAGCGGCTCGCCCTCGAAGTCGCCACCGGCACCGACGTGCTCGCCGAACTCGAACCCCTCGCCGCCGCCCACGCCCTCGACGAGCGCTGGCAGGCCCTCCACATGCGCGCGCTCTACGCGACCGGCCGCCCCGCCGAGGCCCTCGACGTGTACGAGCAGACCCGCGAGCGCCTCGCCGACGAGCTCGGCGCCGACCCGTCCTCCGAGCTCGCCGACCTGCACCTCCAGATCCTGCGCCAGTCCTCCGCGCCCGCGCCGAAGCCCGCGCGGCGCTCGAACCTGAAGTCGCTGCTGACGAGCTTCGTCGGGCGCGAAGACGACCTCGCGTCGCTCGCCGACGCCGTCGCCGCCGCGCGGCTGGTCACCGTCACCGGGCCCGGCGGGGCCGGGAAGACCCGGCTGTCGGTCGAGACCGCCGCGGCCATCGCCGCGAAAGGCGGTGCGCCCGACGGGGTCTGGCTCGTGGAGCTCGCTTCGACCACCGACGGGTCCGACGTCGCCCCGGCCGTGCTCCGCGCCATCGGCGCCCGCGAGTCGGGCCTGCTGGAGCCCTCGGCGCACGGCGCCGCCGCCCGCCTGGAGGAGTACTTCGGCGGGCAGGACGCGCTGATCGTCCTCGACAACTGCGAGCACCAGCTCGACGCGGTCGCCGACCTCGCCTCGCGCCTCCTCGGCGCGTGCCCGCGGCTGCGCATCCTCGCGACCAGCCGCGAGGCGCTCGCGATCGGCGGGGAGCGGCTGTTCCCGATCCCGCCCCTGCCGCTGTCCACTGAAGACCCCGAGTCGAGTCCGGCCGTGCGGCTGTTCTGCGAGCGGGCCGCGGCCGTCAGGCCCGATTTCAAGCTCGACGACTCGAACATCGACGCGGTCGTGGAGATCTGCCGCCGACTCGACGGCCTGCCGCTCGCCGTCGAACTCGCCGCCGCGCGCATGCGGGCGCTCGACGCGGCGCAGATCGCGTCCAGACTGGACGACCGGTTCGCGCTCCTCGCCGGATCCGACCGGACCGCGCCCGCCAGGCACCGCACCCTCAGCGCGGTCATCGCCTGGAGCTGGGACCTGTTGTCCGAAACCGAACGGGCCCTTGCCATGCGGCTGTGCGTCTACCCCGCCGGGGTCGCGCTGGAGCGGGTCGACGACCTCGACGCGCTCGCCGGACTCGTCGAAAAATCCCTTGTGGACCGCGACGGCGAGCGGTACCGGATGCTGGAGACGATCCGCTCCTACGCCGTTGCGCGCCTGGAAGAGAGCGGCGACGCCGAAGCGATGGCCGACGAGATGGCCGAGCGCTGCATCGAACTCGCCGAGCGCTCCGACCAGGAGCTGCGCACCGCCGCCCAGATCACCGCCATGGCCCGCCTGACCGCCGAGCACGGCAACCTCGTCACCGTCATCGGCCGCGCCGCGGCCACCGCCGACGTCGAGACCGGGCTGCGGATGCTCGCGGCCCTGTTCTGGTACTGGCAGCTGCGCGGGAGCTACTCCGAGTTCCGGCACTGGGCCGAAGCGGTGCTCGCCGTCCCGGCCGAGATCCCCGAGCACCTCCAGTCGGCGGCGCTCATCGTCTCCGGCGTCGCCGCGACCGCGAAGGGCGGATTCCTTGCGGGACAAGACGACATCAGGGCGGGGATCGCGAAGGGCGAAGCGCTCGAACCGGGTGCGCCGGGCCAGTTCCTGGTGACGATGGCGCCCGCGTTCCTCCCGGACGCCGGGCCCGCCGACGGGCGCGGCCTGGAGGGCTGGGAGCTCGGCACCGCGCTGATCATCGAGGCCGCCGGGGAGAGCCAGACGCGCGGCCTCGAAGGCGCCGCGCCCGCCGACCGCGCCGAAGCCGTGTTCGCGGAGATCGGCGAGCGGTGGGGCCTCGCGTCCTCGCTGCGCATCAAGGCCGAGCGTCTCGGATGGGAAGGGCGCCTTGAAGAAGGAGTGCAGGCGGCCGACGAAGCGGCCCGGCTGCTCGACGAACTCGGCACCTACGGTGACGCCAGCGAGGCGTACGCGGAACTCGCGCTGTGGCGGGCCCGCAACGGCGACGTCGAGGGGTCTCACGAGGCGTTGGAACGGGCGATCGCGCTCGCCGACACGGTCCGGGAGCCCAACTCGATGGCGTACGCGCGGTGGTTCCAGCTGCCGGTGCTCATCAGCGAGGGCCGCTACCGCGACGCGATCGCCGTGATCCCCGACATCGAAGGGGCCCTTGACGGGGCGACCGGCCTCGGCGAGCGGATCAAAGTCCTCACCTCCTCGTTCAAGGACCTCGTGGTGCTGCTCCAGGGCGAGGGCCGCCCGGAGGCCGTCGCGGCCATCTCCGCCGCGAACATCGAGGGCGCGGCGGTCGCGGACCTCGCGATGGCCTGCCGCGTGTCCGCCGCGGCGGCGCTCTTGGACGACGACGCCGCCCGTGCCGCCCGCCTGCTGGGCTTCGCTCGGGCGCTGCTCGGGATCGACGACGGCCGCGGATACGACACGGAGCTGCGCACCGAGGAGCGGGCCCGTGAAGCGCTGGGCGACAAAGCGTTCGAGGAGGCGTACGACGCCGGAGCGAAGCTCGGGCGCGACAGCGCGGTCGCCGAGCTGACCGGCGCGGCGCAATAGCGGAGGGAGCGCCGTCGCCGCGCCTTGCGCGGCGCTGACGTGCCCTGCGGCCGGAGCGGCACGGCCGCGCCGGAGCGACCCGCGCTTTTCGCGGGACCGCCCGAGGCCGTCCCCGGCCGGAGCGGTCAAGCTTGAGCGGCCCCGCGCATCGCGCGGGGCCGCTCCGGTTTCCTGCTGCGGTCTCGCCTTTCGCTCCCGGTGGGGGCGTTCAGATCCCGTACTTCACGGTGACGGTGCCGACGCCGCTGGCCACCTCGATGACGTAGTCGGCGTCGGCGGTCGGGTCGGTCGCGACCCGGATGTCCTGGTCGCCGACGCCGCCGTCGACCCGCACGTCGTAGGTGGTGCCGTCGTCGGGGACGGTGATGACCACGTCTCCGGCTCCAGCGTCGACCGCGATGTCGCCGAGGACCGCGTCGAATTCGAGGTCCACGTCTCCGACGCCGCTCTCCACGGTCACGCCGGTCGTGCGCAGGTTCGTGCCGGTGATCGAGCCGATGCCGGTGATGACGTCGACGTCTCCGTCGAGGCCGTCGAGGCGGATGTCGCCCACCCCGGCGTCGCCCGAGGCGTCGGCGCCCGCGGGCAGGCCGAGGGTGTAGTTCGTCTGGCACTGGTCGATGTCGATGCCTAGGAGGCGGCCGTCGTCGCATTCGCCGCTGACGGAGAGCAGGTCGCCGCTCCATTCCTCCGAGGTCTCGGGTTCGCGTCCGCGCCAGGTCGATTCGAGGCGGAAGTCGAGGGCGGTGCCGCGGGCGGCGTCGAACTCGATGTCGCCGATGTCGGCGGTGACGTCGACGGCGCTCACGGCGCGGTCGAACTCCTCTGTGCGCGTGATGCTGTCGTCCTCGTTGGAGACGGCCCAGGCCCAGGCGCCGAAGATCGTGAAGCCGGTGACGAGGGCGGCGCCGGTGATGGAGCCGCCGACGATCCACCACACCTTGCGGGCGGGGTAGGCGGGCTGGCCGGGGGCGTCGGGCGAGTCGGCCGCGGGCTTGGTCGGGGTGTCGATCATGACCGGTCCTTTGCGTTGCCTTGCAGGAACTTGAGAATGGCGAGCACGCGGCGGTTGCCGCTGTCGGTGGGCGGGAGTCCGAGCTTCGAGAAGATCGAGTTGATGTGCTTGCTCACGGCCCCTTCGGAGAGGAACAGGACCGCCGCGATCCCGGCGTTCGAGCGGCCTTCCGCCATGTGCGACAGGACTTCCCGCTCGCGCGGCGTCAGGCGGTCGAGCTCGTCGCCGTCGCGGCGGACCAGGAGCTGCGAGATCACCTCCGGGTCGAGCGCGGTGCCGCCGTCGGCGACCCGGCGCAGCGAGTCCAGGAACTCCTCGACGTCGGCGACGCGGTCTTTCAACAGGTAGCCGATGCCGCGCATCTGCCCGGTGAGCAGCTCGACCGCGTACCGCTCCTCCACGTACTGGGAGAGCATGAGGATCGCCAGGTCGGGGTAGCTGCGGCGCAGGACCAGCGCGGCCCGCACGCCCTCGTCGCTCTGGTCGGGCGGCATCCGCACGTCGGCCACGACCAGGTCGGGGCAGTCGCGCTCGACCGAGCGGAGCAGGGCCTCGGCGTCGCCGACGGTGTCGATGACCTCCATCCCGCCGATCTCCAGGAGCCGGGCGAGGCCCTCCCGGAGGAGGACAGAGTCTTCGGCGATCACGACGCGCATGGCAGCTCCGCTTCGATGGTGGTGGGCCCGCCGAGCGGGCTGGTCAGCTTGAACGTCCCGTCGACGGACCTGACGCGATCGGACAGTCCCTTGAGGCCGGTGCCGTTCTCGGCGTCGGCGCCGCCGCGTCCGTCGTCGATCACCTTCAGCCGCAGCACGTCCCCGGTGAGGGTCACCTCGACGGCGGCGTGCTCGGCGCCCGCGTGGCGGGCGGTGTTCGTGAGCGCCTCGGAGACCACGAAGTACGCCACGGCCTCCACGTCGCGGGCGACGCGCCGGTCCATGTCGACCTTGAGCCGCACCGGGATCGGCGACCTCGCGGCGACCGCCGACAGCGCGGCGTCAAGGCCCCGGTCCTCCAGGACGGCGGGGTGCAGGCCGCGCACCAGGTCGCGCAGGTCGGTGAGGACCTGCTTCGACTCCTCGTGGGCTTCGGCGAGGGCGCGCTTGGCCTCCTCGGGGAGGTCGGTGAGGGTGGCGCGGGCGATGCCGAGGTTCATGGCGAGGGAGGTGAGGCGCTGCTGCGCGCCGTCGTGGAGGTTCCGCTCGATGCGGCGCCGCTCCGCGTCCGCGGCGTCGACTGTGGAGTGACGGCTCTCGGTGAGGTCCGTGACGCGCAGTTCGAGCTGCTGGGCGCGGGTGGTGCCCACGAGGAGCTGGCGGGCGAACAGCGCGTCGAGCTCCGAGAGGCCGCGCGTGATCCACGGGGCCGCGAGCAGGAGGACCACGCCGCCGAGGAACAGCACGAAGTGCCGGAGCCCGAGGCCCGAGCGGATGCCGAGGATCGGCGAGGCGATCATGGCGGGCGCGATCGTCCACGCGGTCAAGGCGATGAGCCCTGCGAAGAACCCGTACACGCCCGCGATCACGTGGTAGGCGAACTGGCGCCAGGTCTTCGCGGCCCGGACGACGCCGAGGAGGGAGCGGGGCGTGAACGTCACGGGCGCCGACTGGTCCTCGGGCCACTCCATCCCGAGATAGGCGGTGTGGCGGGCGCGCTGGACGATCGTGAGCGCGGCGCTGACGAGCAGGATCGCGGCCAGCGCGATCGCCGGGAGGACGAGGGTGACGAAACCCGCCGCGCCCATGGCGAACAGCACGCCGATGACGATCCCGCCGAGCGTGCCGATCACCGACCCGGCCACCAGGTGTACGAGGGCGAGCCAGGTCCGGCCGTCCCACAGCCCCCGCACGATCACGCGGGGCGCTCGACGCCACGGGAGCGCCTGCGGCATTGCTATGTCCATGCCTAGAACATTAAGCAGATCCGCAGCTCCCGCCATTGCCGCAGGCGCCCGACTTCGGGGTGAAGTTTCCTCTACCCCGCCCCGACCTCACTCGCAGCCGACGCCGTCCCCGTCCCGGTCGAGATGCGACGCGTAGCCGGGTCGCCGCGGTGGATGGGATCGGCGCCCGCGGCGCGGACGGCGTCGCAGTTCTCGTAGTAGACGGAACCGGAGTCGTCGCCGTCATCGCTGCCCTCGCCGGGGTCGCCTGGATCCGCCCGATTCGCCGACCCACTTCTACCTGCGGTTTCGTCGAGTTATCCACAAGTAGGTTCTTCGTGTTCGACAGTTCGATGCCGTACCTGTTGTAGTAGATGGCAAAAACGTCATCCGCTATCGGCGGGATGGCGGCGACAGAGGGGATTCGCGAACGTCGCCATACCGAGGCCCGAGCGCGGGAAGCCACCCGCGCCGGGTCCCCGCCGATAGCTCAGCTCCGCGGGGCACGCGGGCGGCCGACCTGACGAGGTCGGCCGCCCGCGATACACCGCGCTCGATCCCGCGCCCTCGCCCCGGACTCATCCGAGAACCAGGCCCTCAGAGACCGGTCGGAGCGGCGCCCGGCGTCGGGGATTGGGGCGGGGGTGGAGGGATGTAGGACATGTTGCCTCCCAGGGGATCGGAGGGTTGCCGGGGTAGGAAGAGGCTATGCCCGTTGATGCTCCGACAGAATCCGCTGAGCGGTTGAGCGACTACCAACCGTAAGGACTCCCTCGTTCGTGTGAGCGGGGCCCGGGCGGGGACTGGTACCTGGGGCCCACTGGGGGCGGGAAGACTCCACTGCGGGCCCAGTGGATCGGGCCCGGGCGCTCGTAGGTTCGGTCGCGGATGCCGCGGAAGGGGTGCGGCACCGTCTTCCGATTGGAGCAACCCGTCCATGGCCACCTTCCTCTACCGGCTCGGCAGGGGGTCCCTGCGGCTGCGATGGCTCGTCATCGCCGTGTGGGTCCTGATCGCCGCGGGCGTCGGCGCGGCCGCCGTCGCCTTTCAAGAAGAGACCGAAGCCGAGTTCGTCCTCCCGGGCACCGAGTCCCAGGAGGCGTTCGACCTGCTCGCAGAGCGCTTCCCGCAGATGAGCGCCGACGGCGCCTCCGCCAAGATCGTCTTCGCCTCCGAGGACGGGCGGCCGCTCACCGACGCGGACCACGCCGCCGTGGTCGACGGCCTGGCCGCGGTCATGGAGGAGTCGCCGCAGGTCGCGATGGTCGCCAGCCCGTTCGCTACCGGTCCGAACGGGGAACCGGTCGGCATGCTGTCGGCCGAGGACCAGACCATCGGGGTCCTCCAGGTGTCGTACACGGCCCCGCAGAAGGACCTCGACCAGGCGACGATCGACTACCTCGAAGACGCGATCGACGACGTCGAGGGGCAGGGCCTCCAGGTGGAGGTCGGCGGCGACGTGCTCGAAGAGTCCGGCGGGCCGCCCGCGACCGAGGCGATCGGCATCGGCGTCGCGCTGGTGGTCCTGGTCCTGACGTTCGGGGCGTTCCTGAGCGCCGGGCTGCCGATCCTCACCGCGCTCATCGGGATCGCGGTGACCACGTTCGGGATCACGGCCTCGACCGCGTTCCTGGAGGTCAACGACTCCACGAGCATCCTGGCGATCATGATCGGCCTCGCGGTAGGCATCGACTACGCGCTGTTCATCCTCTCGCGCTACCGGAGCGAGCTCGCCCAGGACGGCCGCGTCGACGACCCCGACGCCCGCGCCGAGGCGATGGGCCGCGCCGTCGGCACCGCCGGGTCCGCGGTGGTCTTCGCGGGCCTGACCGTGGTCATCGCGCTGCTCGGCCTCGCGGTCGTGGACATCCCGTTCCTGACGCAGATGGCCGCCGCCGCGGCCGTCGCCGTCTCGCTCGCGGTGGTCATCGCCGTGACGATGCTGCCGGCCCTCGGCGGCCTGCTCGGCGCGAAGGTGTTCTCGCGCCGCCAGCGCCGCCGCATCGCCGCGGGCTTCAAGGAGACGAAGCCGAACGGCGGGAGGCGCTGGGCCGGGTTCGTCACCCGCCGCCCCGTCCTCGTGGGCCTCATCGGGATCGCGGGCCTCGGCCTCATCTCGATTCCGGCCGCCGACCTCGAACTGAGCCTGACGACCGGGCCGTCCGCGGAGACCTCCGCGGGCCGCGCCTCCGCGCTCATCGCCGAGGGCTTCGGCGAGGGCTACAACGGGCAGCTCCTCGTCGTCGGCGACCTCGGCGACGGCACCGACCCGGCCGCGGCCGTCAAGGCCGTCACCGAGGAGCTCGGCGGCGTCGACGGGGTCGCGTCCATCGGCCGGTCCGTCCCCAACGAGGCGGGCGACACGGTCCTGATCTCGGTGATCCCCGAGACCGGGCCCTCCGACGCCGCGACCACCGACCTCGTCCACGCCATCCGCGACGCGCTCGCCGGGGACCCGGACGCGGCCTGGTCGGTCACCGGCCAGACCGCGATGAGCATCGACATCTCCGACACGCTCAGCGACGCGCTCGTCCCGTACCTGGCGCTCGTGGTCGTCCTCGCGGCGCTCATCCTCATGCTGGTGTTCCGCTCGATCCTGGTGCCGCTCATGGCGACCCTCGGGTTCGTGCTCAGCGTGTGCGCGGCGCTCGGCGCGCTCGTCGCGGTCTTCCAGTGGGGCTGGGGCGCAGGGCTGTTCGGCGTCGAGGAACCCGGCCCGATCATGTCGATGATGCCGATCCTCATGATCGGCCTCGTGTTCGGCCTCGCCATGGACTACCAGATCTTCCTGGTGACGCGCGTGCGCGAGGCGTATGTGAACGGCACGGACCCGAAGGAGGCGATCGTGGACGGCTACGGGCACTCCTCGCGCGTGGTGGTCGCCGCCGCGCTCATCATGATGAGCGTGTTCGCCGCGTTCATCCTCGCCGAGCAGTCGTTCATCGCCTCGATGGGCTTCGGCCTGACCATGGCCGTGGTGTTCGACGCGGTCGTCGTCCGGATGGCGGTCATCCCCGCGGTCATGGCCCTCATCGGCCGCGGCTCGTGGTGGATGCCGAAGGGGCTGGACCGGGTCCTCCCGAACGTCGACGTCGAGGGCGAGCGGCTCCACCAGCGCCTCGCCGAGGACGGCGCGGAGGAGAACGCGAAGCTCATCGACGCGGCGAAGTGAATCGCGGACAATGAGGGCCATGAGTTCAGCGCCCGCGGCCGGTCCCGGGGAGCGGGCGGCGCCGCTCCCCGGGGACGACCCGCTGCCGGCGCATCCGCCGCTGGACCGCGTCATGCGGCTGCGGCGGCGGATGCGCGGGTTCGACGAGCGGCACCCGCGGGTGCTGGACGCGGCCGTGGTGGCGTTCGTGGCCCTGGCCGCCCTGGCGGAGCTGCTGTTCGGCGAGGGCGGCTCGGTGCCGGGCTCCGACGCGGGCGACACCGTCCCGGCGGTCATGCCGTACGTGCTGTCGGCCGCGATGGCGGCGGCCCTGTGGTGGCGGCGGCGCCGTCCCGCGCTGGTGTTCTTCATCGTCTCGACGATCGTCGTCGCGCAGTCGGCGATCGGCCTGTGGCTGCCGCCGCGCGTCAGCGTCCTGTTCGCCCTCTGCGTCCTCTTCGCGCTCTATTCGCTCGCCTCGCGCGGCTCGCTGCGGCTGTTCACGTGGGCGGGCGTCGTCATCACCGTGGAGCTGCTGCTCATGGTGCTGGTGTTCGAGGACATCGACCGGCCGCTGCTGAGCCTGTTCTTCATCCTCCCCGCGGTGACCGCCGCGGGCGCGATCGGCCTGGCGGTGCGCATCCGCCGCATGTACACCGCGGCGCTGGAGGATCGCGCGAGGCGGCTCGAAATCGAACGCGACCAGCGCGAGCGGCTCATCGCCGCGGCCGAGCGCTCGCGCATCGCCCGGGAGATGCACGACATCCTCGGCCACAACCTGTCCGTGATGGTCACCCTGGCGGACGGGGCGGCGACCCTCGCCGACAAGCGCGGCGAGGAGGCGGCGGGGACGCTGCGGATGCTCGGCGAGACCGGCCGCGAGGCGATGGACGAGCTGCGGCGCGTCCTCGGCGTCCTGCACGCCGAAGACCGCGACGAGCGCCGGCTGAGTCCGCAGCCGGGAGTTGCCGACCTCGACGCGCTGTTCGACCGCGTGCGCGCAGCGGGCCTGATCGTCAACTGCCGCACGTCGGGGCGCCTCGACCTGCTCGGGTCCGGCGTCCAGCTCACGGTCTACCGGATCATCCAGGAGGCCTTGACGAACACGATCAAGCACGCGGGCGGCCCGGCGGCCGCCGCCGTGACGCTGTCGGTCGACCACAGCCGGGTCCACATCAGAGTGATGGACTCCGGGGGCGGGGCTGCGCGACCGCCGGCCGGGCGCAGCGAACCGGGGCGGGGCCTCATCGGCATCCGCGAGCGGGCCGCCCTCTACGGCGGCACGGTCATCATCGGCCCCAACGGCAGCGGCACCGGCTGGCTCGTCGACGTGGAGCTGGAGCAGACGGCCGCCAGCACCGTGCCCGAACCGGAGGAGGAGACCTCGTGATCACCGTGCTCGTCGCCGACGACCAGCCGATGCAGCGCCTCGGCCTGTCGATGCTCATGCAGGGCACCGAGGGGCTGGAGCTGGTCGGCGAGGCCGCGAACGGCGTCGAGGCCGTGCGCATGGCCGCGCACCTGCGGCCCGACGTGGCGCTCATGGACGTGCGCATGCCCGGCATGGACGGCCTCGAAGCGACCCGCCGCATCGTCGCCTCCGGCGGCCGCACCAGGGTCATCATCCTCACCACGTTCGACCTCGACGAGTACGCCCACGACGGCCTGCGCGCGGGCGCGAGCGGGTTCCTCCTCAAGGACGCCCGCCCCGACGAGCTCGTGTCGGGCATCCGCGCCGTCGCCTCCGGCGACGCCGTCGTCGCCCCGAGGCTCACCAGGCGCCTCCTCGACGCCTATGCGCACCAAGTGCTCTCGCCGCCAGCCGACTCCCCCGCCGCGGCCGACCCGCGCCTGCGGGACCTGAGCGACCGCGAGCTCGAAGTGCTCGTCCTCATCGGCCAGGGCCTGTCGAACACGGAGATCACCGAGCGGCTCGTGCTCACCGAGTCGACGGTGAAGAAGCACGTCGGCAAGGTCCTCGCGAAGCTCGGCGCCCGCGACCGCGTCCAGGCCGTCATCGCCGCCTACGACGCGGGCCTGGTGAAGCCGAAACCCTGACCTTGTTCGGAAAACAGGAGATGCTCCAGGCCGAGGGCTTCGCCCTTGGCCTGGAGTGTCGAGCGAGAAACCAGTCAGGCCCCGTCGAAGACGGGGCCTGAGCCGGACTTGCTGTGGTCGGGTTGACAGGATTTGAACCTGCGACCCCCTCGTCCCGAACGAGGTGCGCTACCAAGCTGCGCCACAACCCGATGTTCTGTTTTCGCGCACACGCTGGGCGGATGCGTCGTTGGGAAATGCTACCCGAACCCGGGCAGGCCCGTCGAACGGGGTCGGGGGCGCGGGGCCCGGTCACATCCGGGCCCCGGCGCCGCGACTAGAAGACCTTCGGGACGAACGTCAGGAGGCTCGCCTCCGGGGCGCACGCGAACCGCACGGGCGCGTACGGGCTGGTGCCCAGGCCCGCCGACACGTGCAGCCACATGTCCTCCCACGGGTGGAGGCCCTTGACGCGCTCGCGGTCGATGCCGCAGTTGGTGACGAGCGCCCCGTAGCCGGGTACGCAGACCTGCCCGCCGTGGGTGTGGCCGGCGGCCACGAAGTCGTAGCCGTCGGACTCGAAGGAGTCGAGGACGCGCGGCTCGGGCGAGTGCGTGAGGCCGATCGAGAGGTCGGCGCTGGAGGGGACGGGCCCGGCGACGAGCTCGTAGTCGTCGAGGTCGAAGTGCGGGTCGTCGACGCCCGCGAAGTGGACGTTCATGCCGGAGACGACCTTGTCGGCGGCGGCGTTGTTGAGGTCGAGCCACCCGCCGTCGACGAGGACCTTCCGCAGCTCCTCGGTGGGCAGCGGCTCGCCGTACCGGTGCTCGTGGTTCCTGTTGAAGTACTGGAGCGGGTTCTTGAACACCGGCGCGTAGTAGTCGTTCGAGCCGAACACGAACGCGCCCGGCGCCTTGAACAGCGGCCGGAGGGTCTTGGCGACCAGGTCGACCGCGTCCGGGTGGGCGAGGTTGTCGCCGGTGAGGAGCACCAGGTCCGGGTCGAGCGCGGACAGGGACGCGACCCAGTGGGCCTTGCGGACCTGCCCGGGCGTCATGTGGAGGTCGGAGATGTGCAGGACCCGGATAGGCTCGGCACCTTCGGGAAGCGCGGGCACCGCGAAGTGCCTGAGCGTGTACTGGACGCGTTCGTATAGGGACGCGTAGGCGAGCGCCAGCGCCCCCGCGCCGACCCCGATCCCGGCTGCTGCGGCAAGTCCACGGCTGATCTTCATACCCCCAACGGTAGATTGTCGAGTTATGAGCGAGCTAAAGACCCAGCTGGAAACGGATATGCGAGCCGCCCTCAAGGCCAAGGACAAGGTGACACTGGGCACGCTCCGCATGATCATCACGGCAATTCGGAACGAAGAGGTCGCCGGGAAGAGCAAGCGCGAACTCGACGACGCCGAGATCGTGAAAGTCCTGGTCAAGCAGGCGAAGCAGCGGCGTGAGGCGGCCGAGGCGTTCCGCGCCGGGGGCCGCGAGGAGTCCGCGGAGAACGAGCTCGCGGAGGAGGCCGTCATCAAGCGGTACCTGCCGACGGAGCTCACTGAGGCAGAAGTCACTGAACTGGTGCGGGCTGCGATCGCCGAGGGCGGGTTCTCCGGGCCGAAGGACATGGGCAAGGTCATGAAGGCGATCGGCCCGAAGACCGCGGGCCGCGCCGACGGGAAGGTCGTCGCCGGGATCGTCAAGGCCGAGCTCGCCGGTTAGTCGCGTGAAAAGCTGAAGGCAGTAGGCCGTCCCAAACCCCCACCCACCCGGAAGGGGAACGTAGCGTCCAGGTTTGCGCGGGGGTCCGACAGGAAACCGCCCCGCAGCGGGCTGCGCGGCCGTGTCGTTCACCACGGCTATCGTTGAGGGTCGGGCCCGCACGCAATTCAGAAGCTTGAGGAATCCATGTCCAGCCACATCTCGGCGGAGGCCGCGCGCCGCCGCACGTTCGCGGTGATCTCCCACCCCGACGCCGGCAAGTCGACGATCACCGAGGCCCTGGCGCTGCACGGCCGCGCCATCTCGACCGCGGGCGCCGTCCACGGCAAGGGCGACCGCAAGGGCGTGGTGTCCGACTGGATGTCGATGGAGCAGGACCGCGGCATCTCGATCACGTCGGCGGCCCTCCAGTTCGAGTACCGCGGCTGCGTCGTCAACCTCCTCGACACCCCCGGCCACGCCGACTTCTCCGAGGACACCTACCGGGTCCTCACCGCCGTCGACGCCGCGGTGATGCTCCTCGACGCCGCGAAGGGCCTCGAACCGCAGACGCTGAAGCTGTTCGAGGTGTGCCGGGCGCGGCGCATCCCCGTGATCACGTTCATCAACAAGTGGGACCGGCCCGCGAAGGACGCCCTCGAACTCATCGAGGAGATCGAGACGCGCATCGGCATCAAGCCCACGCCCGTGACCTGGCCCGTCGGCGTCGGCGGCGAGTTCCGCGGCGTCATCGAGCGGATCGGGTTCGGCGAATGGCGCGACGGCCGCCGCGAGGCCGGACCCCAGGTTCCCGGCATGGTCCGCTACGAGCGTTCCCCCGGCGGGGAGCGGTCGGCGATCGCCGAGCAGCTCGGCGCCGCCGAGGCGGCCGCGATGTTCGGAGCCGACTACGAACGCGCGCAAGAGGAGTCGGAGCTGCTGAGCGAGGTCGAGGCGGACTTCGACCAGAAGACGTTCGAGGCCGGGCAGACCACGCCGACGCTGTTCGGCGCCGCGCTCGTCCACTTCGGCGTCGGGCAGCTGCTCGACCTGCTCGTGGACATCGCGCCGTCGCCGTTCGCGCGCGACGACGCGAAGGGCGAGCCGCGGGAGCTGGAGACCGGGTTCTCCGGGTTCGTGTTCAAGTCGCAGGCGAACATGAACGCCTCGCACCGCGACCAGCTCGCGTTCATCCGCGTCTGCTCGGGCCGGTTCGAGCGCGGCATGCAGGTGACGCAGGCCCAGGGCGGGCGCACCATGTCCACGAAGTACGCGCAGACCCTGTTCGGGTCGGCGCGCGACACCGTCGACGAGGCGTGGCCCGGCGACATCGTGGGCCTCGTCAACGCCACCGGCCTGTCGGTGGGCGACACGATCTACCAGGGGAAGGCCGTCGAGTACCCGCCGCTGCCGGCGTTCGCGCCCGAGCACTTCGGGGCGCTCCAGATGCACGACACGTCGAAGGCCAAGCGGTTCCGGCGCGGCATCGCGCAGCTCGACGCCGAAGGGGTCGTGCAGGTCCTGTACTCCGAGCGGCGCGGCGAGGCCACGCCCGTGCTCGCCGCCGTCGGGCCCCTCCAGTTCGAGGTGACCACGGCGCGGCTCCAGGCCGAGTTCGACGTCCCCGCCACGATCAGCAACCTGCCGTACCAGCTCGCGCGGCTCACCGACGCCGAAGGCGCGGCGCGGCTGCGCACCGCACCGGGCGTCGAGGTGTTCTCGCGGCCCCGCGACGGCGCGTTCCTGGTGGCGCTGCCGAACAAGTACCGCATCCAGACCATCCAGAACGACTACCCGGGGATCGTCCTGGAGCCGCTCCTGGCCGGGGGCCAGGGCTGATGGCGCGCCTGCTGACCTCGGGCGACATCCGCACGCTCTCGCGCGGCCTGAACATCACCCCCACCAAGAAGTGGGGCCAGAACTTCGTCGTCGACGCGAACACGGTGCGGCGCATCGCCGCCGCCGCGAAGCTCGACGCCGATGACGTCGTCATGGAGGTCGGCCCCGGCCTCGGCTCGCTCACCTTGGCGCTCATCGAGATCGCCCGCAAGGTGATCGCCGTCGAGATCGACCCGAAGCTCGCGCTCGCGCTGCCCACGACGGTGGCGCACCGGGCGCCCGAGGAGCACGAGCGGCTCGCGGTCGTCGAGACCGACGCCGCCCGCGTCGCGCCCGAGCAGCTGCCGGAGCCGCCGACGGCGCTGGTCGCGAACCTGCCGTACAACGTCGCGGTGCCGGTGGTGCTGCACGCGCTGGAGACGTTCCCGACGCTGCGCAAGGGCCTCGTCATGGTCCAGGCGGAGGTCGGCGACCGGCTCACCGCGCAGCCCGGGTCGAAGATCTACGGCTCGCCGAGCGTGAAGATGGCCTGGTACGCCAAGGCGAAGCGGGCCGGGTCGGTGTCGGCGAACGTGTTCTGGCCGGTGCCGAACGTCGCGAGCGCGCTCGTCGCGTTCGAGCGCATCCAGAGCCCCGACGCGAACCGCGTCGAGGTGTTCGGCGCGGTCGACGCCGCGTTCGGGCAGCGGCGCAAGATGCTGCGCCAGTCCCTGAAGGCGTGGGCGGGCGAGGACGTGGACGCGGTGCTGGAGCGGTCCGGGATCGAACCCACCAGGCGGGGTGAATCGTTGGACATAGCGGAGTTCATCGCCCTCGCCGACGCCAAGGAGGCGCTGGGCGGGACCAGTCGGACCTGAGGAGGCCTGAATGACCGGACAGACCGCGCCGGCCGCACCGCCGGTCGGCGTTTCCGTCGACGTCCCCGCCAAGATCAACCCGCACTTGGGCGTCGGGGACGCCCGCGCCGACGGCTACCATGCACTGTCCACGGTGTACCAGGCGATCTCGCTGCACGACACCGTGACCGCGGAGCGGCGCGGCGAGCCGGGCATCGAGGTCACCATCTCCGGGGAGGGCGCCGGGGAGCTGCCCACCGGCGAGGCGAACCTCGCGCACAAGGCCGCGAAGCTCGTCGCCCTGTACGCCGGGATCGAACCTGACGTCAAGCTGCACTTGAACAAGCGCATCCCCGTCGCCGGGGGCCTCGCGGGGGGCTCCGCGGACGCGGCCGGCGCGCTCATCGCCTGCTCGCGGCTGTGGGACGTGGAGATCGGGGACGCCGAGCTGCACCGGCTCGCCGCGGGGCTCGGCTCCGACGTGCCGTTCTGCCTCAAGGGCGGCACCGCGATCGGCACCGGCCGCGGCGAGGAGCTGACCCCGGTGGACGCCAAGGGGACCTGGCACTGGGTCGTGGCGACCACGGACACGCAGATCTCGACCCCCGAGTGCTACAAGGAGGTCGACCGGCTCCGCGAGGACGGCATCGGCCGCTACTCCTCCGATGTGGACCAGATCGTGCGGGCCTTCGAGTCCGGCGCCGACGCCGACTCGCTCGCGCGCCTCCTCGTCAACGACATGGAGGCCGCGGCCGTGAGCTTGCGCCCGCAGCTCGCCTCGCTCATGCACGGCGGCCTCGAAGAGGGCGCCCTCACCGCGCACGTCTCCGGCTCGGGGCCGACGATCCTGTTCCTCGCCAACGACGTCAAGCACGCCGTGGCCCTCGCCCGGCGCATCCGGATGCGCGGCGGCGCCAGAAGCGTCCACCTCGCCCACGGCCCCGTCCCCGGCCCCGCCGCCTGAAACACGGCCGCCCGAGACCCGTTCCGCGCGTGCGGGGCCGCCCCGAAATCGGGGCGGCCCCGCACGCGCGTCAGCGGAGATTGCATTTCCATAAAGAAATCTTGCAGAAGCGTTCCAGGCCAACCCCGACCGCGCCCCGCCCTCGCCCGCCCGAAGCCCCGCGAAGCGCACCGGCCCGTAACCCGCGGCCGCTACGTTCACGCCGTCACCAGCCTGCTTCGAGAAAGGTGCGGGGAACATGCCCTCCGTGTTCGAAGACCCAGAAGGATTCCTGCGGGATTTCGAGGCCCGCATAACCGCCATGGCGCAGAAGGCGTCCAGCCTCGACGAGGCCCTTGAGGCCGCCACCGCCACCGCCAAGTCCGAGAACGGCGAAGTGCGCATCAAGGTCGGCGCGGGCGGCGCCCTCCAGGAGATCCACCTCAGCAGCCAAGCCTCCACCCTCACCCCCCGGACCCTCGCCGCCATGATCAAAGAGGTCTACGACCAGGCCGCGATCCAGGCCGGGGACAACTCCACCCGGGCTCTCGCCGATGTCTTCGGCGAGGACAGCGAGATCGTCAGCCAGGTCAGAGCGAACCGCCCCGAGGTGTAGCCGCCGTGCAGAACAGCAATCAGATCCCGTCGGCCGAGGCGTTCGAGAACCACGCCGCAGGCATCAAGTCCAAAGTGGTCGACCGGGTGGCGCAGGCCGCCGACGCCGCGCAGCAGAAGGGCTACGGCGACCTCCTCGACTTCGGCATCGTCAACCTGCCGTTCGCGGGCGGCGCCGCCGACCTCAAGAACAAGGCCGTCGAAGCCCTCGGCCTCGCCGTCGACGGCACCGAGGAACTCGCCGCGCAGATCAAGGAGACCGGCCAGGCGTACCACGACAACGACGACGCGGTCGCCCAGACGTTCAACGAGTTCACCAGCGAGACGGAGCAGCCATGAACGACCTCATCGTCAACCCCGACAAGTCCGTCCCCGGCGCCGGGACCTTCACCGGCGCGAAGGCCCTCCACAGCGCCCAGCTCCTCGCGAACTCCGAGACCGACCTCGAAAAGGGCCTCAACGGCACCGTGATGGCCCTCGACATCATCGGCATGGTCCTCAACCCGCTCATGGGGTTCGCGAAAGCGGGCGTCGGGTTCCTCATCGAGCACGTCGGGCCGCTGCGCGACTTCCTGGAGATCCTCGCGGGCGACCCCACGTCCATCAACGCCACCAAGGACACCTGGAAGAACATCGAGGCCGCCCTCGACCAGGCCGCCACCGACCTCGTCGGCGACGCGGGCACCGTCGCCGACTGGACCGGCGACGCCGCCGACGCCTACCGCGACCGCCTCGCCGACTTCGAGGCCGCGATCCGCGCCGCGGGCTCGGCCTCCGGGAGCATCGCGAAGTACATGGAGGTCATGGGGATCTGGACCGCGGTCACCCGCGCGATCATCCTGGAGGTCATCTGCGAGTTCGTGGCCCGCGCCGTCATGTACGCACTCGCGGCGCTGGCGGCCTCGTGGTTCACCTTCGGCGGGTCGTTCGCGGCCATGATCTCCGGCGTCATCGCCGACGCGCTCGTCCAGATCGCGAAGATCATGACGCACCTCGCGAAGCTCGGCAACGCGATGTCGAAGCTCGCGGGCCGCTTCCCGAAGGTCGCCGGGTCGCTCGACGACGCGGGCAAGGCCGTGTCGAACCTCGGCATGAAGGGGTACGTCAAGACCGGCTACAAGAACATCGCCTACAACCGCAAGGCCCTCGACCAGCAGGAGGCCGCGATCGCGGCCGGCAAGAACACCAAGGGCTTCGGCAAGATGACGGGGACGCAGGGCGACAACGGCGCCGAGATCTACAAGACGCTGCGCAGCCCGTGGGGCTCGGGCAACATCCCCGGCACCGGCGGCCTCAAGCCGATCTACGACAGCAAGGTCATCCCGCAGATGACCTTCAAGGGGCACGAGATCACCGAAGGCAAGAGCATCGCGAAGATCATCGGCGGCTACCCGATGACCGGCGCGAAGGGCGGCATGAAGGGCGCCCCCGCGGCGACCCAGGACCCCGCGCCGCCGGAGAGCCAGCAGCAGCAGTGACGCCCGGGACCGCAGCGCCCTTGGCGGTCAGGCGTTGCGGTCCCAGATCATCCTGAGCCCGTGCAGGGTCAGGTTCGGCTCGTAGTGGGTGATGGTCTCGCACTGCTCGATGACCACGGGCGCGAGGCCGCCGGTGGCGACGACCGCCCTGACCTCGCCGCCCAGCTCGGCGGTGATGCGGCGGACCAGGCCGTCCACTTGCGCCGCAGTGCCGTAGACCATGCCGGACTGGAGGCACTCCACGGTGTTCTTGCCGATGACGCTGCGCGGCTTCACGAGCGGGATCTTCAGCAGGTTCGCGGCCCGCGAGGCGAGCGCGTCGATGGAGATCTCGATGCCCGGAGCGAACGCGCCGCCGAGGAAGTCGCCCGCATCGGAGATCACGTCGATGTTCGTCGACGTTCCGAAGTCGACGGTGATGCACGGCCCGCCGTAGAGGTGGAACGCCGCGTATGTGTTCGCGATGCGGTCGGGCCCGGCCTCGCGCGGGTTGTCGATGCTCAGGCGCACACCGGTCTTCACGCCCGGCGCGATCTGGACGAGGCGCGCGTGCGGGTAGTACCGCTGCGCCATCTTCGCGACCTCGGCGCCCTGCTGCGGCACCGTGGACGACAGCGCTATCCCCGAGAGGTCGACGCCGTCGCCGTCGAGGAGGGCCCGGAACGTCAGGCCCAGCTCGTCGGCGGTGGCGTGCGGGTCGGTGCGGATCCGCCACGAGTGCTTGAGGGTCTCGCCGTCGAACACGGCCAGGACCGTGTTCGTGTTCCCGATGTCGACGCACAGCAGCACGGCTACTCCTCGAAGTCCAGGCCGATGTCCAGAATGGGCGAAGAGTGCGTCAGCGCGCCCACGGAGATGTAGTCGACGCCGGTGGCGGCGTAGTCGACCGCGCTGTCGAGGGTGATGGTGCCGGTGGCCTCCAGCTCGGCGCGCTCGCCGACCGCTTCGACGACCTCGGCGAGCTCCTTGGGGCTCATGTTGTCGCACAGGAGGAACACGGCTCCGGCGGCGACCGCTTCGAGGGCCTCCTCGATGGTCTCGACCTCGACCTGGACGTCCACATCGGGCTCGGCGGAGCGGACCGCGTTGAACGCCTCGGTGATCGAGCCCGCAGCCTCCTTGTGGTTGTCCTTGATCATGGCGACGTCGTACAGGCCCATGCGCTTGTTGTCGCCGCCTCCGGCGCGGACCGCGTACTTCTCGAAGGCGCGCAGGCCCGGCGTGGTCTTGCGGGTGTCGAGGACGGTGGTGTGCCAGTCGGCGAGGACGTCGGCGAAGCGGCGGGTGTGGGTGGCGACGCCGCTGATGCGGCACAGCAGGTTCAGGGCGGTGCGCTCGGCCGCGAGGAGCGAGCGGGTGGGGCCGGTGACGCGGGCGAGGACCTGCCCGGCGCGGATGCGCGCGCCTTCCTTTGCGAGGTAGGTGAACTCGACGTCCCCGGGCATGGCGTGGAAGACCGCGTGGGCGACCGGGAGGCCCGCGAGGAGCCCGTCGGCGCGGGCGGTGACGGCCACGGTGGAGGTGTGCTCGGGGCCGAAGATCGACTCTGAGGTCACGTCGCGGCGCGCGTGGGAGAGGTCCTCGTCCAGGTAGTCCTGGACGGCGACGTACACGTCCTCGGGGTCGAGGCGGCAGGCGAGCAGCCGCTCGTCCAGTCCGGCCCCGCCGGGGACTTCGGCGAATCTGCTCATCTGATGGGCTCCCAGGTGGTTTCGAGCTCCCCGTCGGAGCTGATGGACAGGCACAGGTGGCCGAGCCAGGCGTCGGCGGCGTCGGGGTGGTCCTCGCGCCAGTGGCTGCCTCGGGTCTCGCGGCGGCGGTGTGCCGCGGCAGTGACGGCGGCCGCCACGGTCAGCAGGTTGGTTGCCTCCCATGTGGCCGGTCGCGGACGTCCGGACACATTGTCCCCCAATGCCGTGAGCGATGCCGCGGTGGCCTCCAGTGACGATTCGGAGCGGAGCACGCCCGCGCCTTTCGTCATCGCCTCCTGGAGGGGCGCGCGGGAGGTCGTGGAGCAGACGGTGCCCTCGCCCTCGGGGAGCTCGGGGACGCCGGGGCTCGGCTTGCGCTCGGCGAGGTCGTCGGCGATGCGCTGCGCGAACACGAGCGCTTCGAGCAGCGAGTTGGAGGCGAGCCGGTTGGCGCCGTGCAGGCCGGTGCAGGCGGCCTCCCCGGCGGCGTAGAGGCCGGGGACGCTGGTGCGCCCGTGCAGGTCGGTGCGCACGCCGCCGGAGGAGTAGTGGGCGGCGGGGGCGACGGGGATCATGTCGCTCACGGGGTCGACGCCGATGGCGCGGCACGACGCGGTGATCGTCGGGAACCGGTGCTCCAGCATGTCGCGGCCGAGGTGGCGGGCGTCGAGCCACATGTGCGGCTTGCCTTCGGCGATCATGCGGTTGGTGATGGCCTTGGCGACGACGTCGCGGGGCGCGAGCTCGGCGAGCTCGTGGCGGCCGACCATGAACCGGTCGCCGGTGAAGTCGCGGAGGTACGCGCCTTCGCCGCGGAGCGCCTCGGAGATGAGCGGCTGCTGGTCGACGCGGACCGCGTGCGCGTCCTGGAAGTGTCGGTCCCCGGGGATACCGTCGGGACCGAGTTCGGGGCTTCCGGCCTTGGTGCCGCCGCCGGGGCCGGAGGCGCCGGGCCGACCGCGCAGGCCTTGGACGCCTGCGACGTACAGGGACGTCGGGTGGAACTGGACGAACTCCAGGTCGGTCACGGTCGCACCGGCCCGCAGCGCCAGCGCCACGCCGTCGCCGATGGACACGGAGGGGTTGGTGGTCGACTGGAAGATCTGACCGAGGCCGCCGGTGGCGAGCACGACCGCGCGGGCCTCGACGCCGCCGACGCCGTGCTCGACGCCCTCGCCGAGGACGTGGAGGCTCACCCCGGCCGCGTGGCCGCGGGCGTCGGTGAGCAGGTCGAGGACCATGGCGTTCTCGATGATGCGGATCCACGGGTCGCGCAGGACCGCGGCGTGGAGTGCGCGCTGGATCTCGGCGCCGGTGGCGTCGCCGCCGGCGTGGACGATCCTTCGGGCGCGGTGGCCGCCTTCGCGGGTGAGCTGGAGTGATCCGTCGGGGTCGCGGTCGAACTCGGTGCCGAGGTGGATGAGGTCGGCGATGCGTTCGGGGCCCTCGGTGACGGTGACGTCGACGGCCGCGGGGTCGCAGAGGCCGACGCCGGCGATCTGGGTGTCGCGGGCGTGCGCCTCGGGGGTGTCGTGCGGGTCGAGCACGGCGGCGACGCCGCCCTGCGCCCAGCGGGTGGAGCCGTCGTCGATGTGGACCTTGGTGACGACGGTGACGTGGAATCCGGCCTGCCGCAGGTTGAGCGCGCAGGTGAGCCCGGCGACGCCGGAGCCGATGACGCACACGTCGGTCGTCTCGGTCCATGACGGCGCGGCGGCGCGCAGCCGCCGCGGCAGGCGGGGCAGGTGCGGGAGCGCCCCGGCCTCCGGCCCAGTGAACACGGGTGGCACGTGCCGTCGCCCTTCTAGCCGGGTCGGCCCGGTCGCCCGGGGACCCGCTCGGTGTGCGCGCCGACGGGCGCGCGGTTCGGATCAACTGTGCCCTCACGGGGCGCCTCCGCGCCAGCGGACGTGACGATCGCGTCACACAGACGGGCGGGAATGCGAAGGATTCGCGGGTTCGCTGGCGCCCCCGCTTTCAAAGGTGCCTTGGGGGTGTGACAGCGGTGTTGTAGCCAGGCCCCGCAGTCGGGAATGTGAGTGATTCGCCGGTTCGCAGGCGCCCCCGCTTTCAAGCGTGCCCGAGGGGTGCGACAGGAGCGCCGGGCCCGGCCTGTGCCGCTGGTGGCGGTGCAGGCCGGGCCCGGGTTCGCGGTGGTCACGGGTGGGGTCAGCCTCGGACGGAGGCGCGCTGGACGAAGTCGGCGAGGTCCGCGGACTGGGCCAGGCGGGACGGCTCGTGGACGTACATCATGTGGCCGGCCGGGTAGGTCTTGGTCTCGATGCTGGCGCGCGCTTCGAGGGGGATCTCCAGGTGGTCGAGGGTGTACTCGATGGCCTCGACGGGGACGCCGCCGTCGTAGCGGCCCATGGCGACGTGGACCTTCATGTGCGGGTTGAGGCGCATGGCGTTGCCGAGCCTGCCGATGACGTCGACGGCCTCGCCCTCGAACTCCTTGTACGACCACGGGTGCACGGCGCGCGAGAGCCGCTCGTAGACGTGCTCGTTCTCGTATTCGAGCTCGGTGCGCACGTAGTGCTGGAGCGCGGCCGTGTACGGCCCGTCGGTGCCGATGAGGAACGGGTCGTACGGCATCCGCTCGTACGTGTAGTGGTCGGCGGGCCCGGTGAAGCGGGTGTCGAGGCGGCCGGTGACGAGTCGCTTGTGGCGCAGCAGCTCCGCGTAGAAGCGGGTGTGCTCCAGGCGCAGGTTCGCGGCGTCGACGTAGTCCTCGGAGACGCCGGTGAGGGAGGCGATCTTGGCGACGGCGGCGGCGCGCTCTTCGGGCGCGAGGTTCTGGCCCTTGGCGAGGACCGCGCGGTACTCGTCGGCGTAGGCGCGGGCCTCGGCGACGAGGTCGTCGAGGTCGCGGTCGGGATGGAGCCCGTGGTAGTGCGCGGTGGCCGCGTACATGGGGAGGAACAGCGGGCCGGGCAGGTCGGAGCGGCTGGTGTGGAACAGCGTCTCCATGTTGAACGCCGGGGCGATGAACATGACGCCGTTGAGGGCCAGGCCGAACCGGGTGAGGAGGTACTCGGCGATGCCGGCGCCGCGAGTGCCGCCGTAGGACTCGCCGATGAGGAACTTCGGCGACAGCCAGCGGTTGTTCCGCGTGGTCCACAGGCGGATGATCTCGCTGACGGACTCGATGTCCTTGGTGAACCCGTGGTAGTCGCGGGGGTTGCCGCCCTCGACGGCGCGCGACCAGCCGGTGGAGATCGGGTCGATGAACACCAGGTCGGTGTGGCGCAGGAGGGTCTCCTCGTTGTCGAGGAGGCCGTACGGGGGCGGGGTGAGGTTCCCGGCGTCGCCGGAGTCGACGCGGCGCGGGCCGAGCAGGCCCATGTGCAGCCAGATCGAGGACGAACCGGGGCCGCCGTTGAAGGCGAAGGTGACCGGCCGCTCGGTGACGTCGGCGTCGTCGAGGGTGTAGTACGTGATGGAGACCTCGGCCTTGGGCTTGCGGCCGTTGAACTTCTCGTCCTCGGTGACCTCCTCGTGGAACACGATGCGCCCGGTGGTGGCCGTGTACGCGAGGTCGCCCAGGGTGTGGCGGGTGGTCTTCAGGTCGTCGACGGGGTCGGGCTTGTCGGCCTTCTTGGCCTCGTCGGCGGTCGCTTTGTCGGCGGTCTCGTTCTTCGGTTCTTCGCTCATGAGTCTGTAACTTACCGCCCGGCTAGTGGCGACGCCACCACGTTGCCCGCCGTTCCGGGCGCGGGGTGCGCCTTGTCGGCGTTGACCTCGATGATCTCGTTGCGCTCGTTGACGTGAACGACGGTGGGCGTGAACGCCCGCGCCTCCGCGTCCTCCATCTGCGCGTACGAGATGAGGATCACAAGGTCCCCGGGGGCGACGAGGCGGGCGGCCGCGCCGTTGATGCCGATCACGCCCGTGCCGCGCTCCCCGGCGATCGTGTACGTCTCCAGGCGCGCGCCGTTGGTGATGTCGACGATGGCGACCATCTCGCCGTCGAGGATGTCGGCGGCGTCGAGCAGGTCCGCGTCCACGGTGACGGACCCGACGTAGTGCAGGTCGGCCTGGGTGACGGTGGCGCGGTGGATCTTCGACTTGAACATGGTGCGGATCATCGGGCGTCTCCTACTTTCACGGGGGCGTTGTCGATCAGGCGGGTCGTGCCCGCCTTCGCGGCGATGAGGATCCTCGCCGGACCCCGGTCGGGGGCCTCGCCGAGGTCGTTCGCCCGGACGGCGACGTAGTCGACGTCCAGGCCGGGCTCGGCCGCCAGGACCTTCTGGGCGGCGGCGAGCGGGTCGGGGGAGGCCTGGGCGGCCTCGATCGCGCGGGGGATCGCGAGCGCGGCGGCCCGCTCGGCCGCCGACAGGAACACGTTGCGGCTCGACCGGGCCAGGCCGTCGCCTTCGCGGTCGGTGGGGACGGCGACGATCTCGATCCCCATGTCGAGGTCGCGCACCATGCGCCGGACCATCGCGAGCTGCTGGAAGTCCTTCTCGCCGAACATCGCGACGTCAGGGCGGGTCAGGTGGAACAGCTTCGAGACGACGGTGAGCACTCCGGTGAAGAACCCGGGCCGCGACGCGCCTTCGAGGAGCTCCCCGTCCGGTCCCGCGTGCACCGTCGTCAGGCCCTCGCGCCCGTCCGGGTACATCTCGGCGACGCTCGGCGCGAACACGAGGTCCACGCCGTCGGCCTCGCAGATCGCCAGGTCCGCGTCGAGGGTCCGCGGGTACTTGTCGAGGTCCTCGTTCGGGCGGAACTGGAGCGGGTTCACGAACACCGTGACGATCACCGAATCGGCGACCTCCTTGGCGCGCTTGAAGTTCGCGCGGTGGCCCGCGTGGAGCGCCCCCATGGTCGGGACGACCGCGACGCGCCCGGGCAGGGCGGCGCGGGCCTTCGCCAGGTCGGCCTTGGTGTGAACGAGCGCCGTCATGGCGTCTCCTCCTTGTCGGGGCGGGCGAGCACGTCGAGCAGGCCCTCGGCGTCGGCGCTCCTCAGGCGCCCCGAGTCGAGGGCGCGCTCGGCGGTGCGCCGGGCCATGGCCCGGTAGGTCTCGGCGATGTCGGTGCCCGCGAGGGCCTCCAGGTGCCGGGCGACCGTGCCCGCGT
This sequence comes from Glycomyces artemisiae, assembly GCF_003002955.1. Classification (GTDB taxonomy): domain Bacteria; phylum Actinomycetota; class Actinomycetes; order Mycobacteriales; family Micromonosporaceae; genus Glycomyces; species Glycomyces artemisiae. The sequence goes on along the minus strand of NZ_PVTJ01000002.1, from coordinate 379,332 downwards.
CGCCGCGGGACACCGGCCCCGTCAGGGCCGCGTCGCCGTGCCGCAGGGCGTTGTCGAGCGACGCCGACACCAGCGGCGCCATGAGCCGCTCCGGTTTCGCGATGCCGATGGCGCGCAACTGGTCCGCGGCGTCGTTCACGAGCGTCATGAGGTGGTTCGCGGCGTACACGAGCGCCGCGTGGTACCGGGCCCGGTCGGCCTCGTCCACGTGCTCGGGCTCCCCGCCCATCTCCAGGACCAGCGCCTCCCCGACGAAGCGGGCCTCGGCCTCGCCGGTGACGGCCCACGAGATGCCGTTCAGGCGCTCCAGGTCCTCGTCGCGGCCCGTGAACGTCATCGCCGGAGCCAGCGCGATCGTCAGCGCCCCCGCGTCGCGCGCCGGGCGCAGCGCCTCGACGCCGAGCGCGCCGGAGGTGTGGACCCAGATCTGGCCGGGCCGCACGGGCAGCGAGGCCACGAGCGGGCCGATCGCGTCGTCGGGGACGGCCACGAGCACCAGGTCCGCGGCGGCGGCCACGTCAGGGGGAGGGAGGATCTCGGCGCCCGGGAGGTGCCGGGCGGCGCGCTTGCGGGAGTCGTCGGATACGGCGGAGGCGGCCACCACGCGGTGGCCGGCGCGGGTGAGAGCCGCCCCGACGACGGAGCCGACCCGGCCCGCGGAGACGACGCCGACCGCGAGCCGTGAGGCCGGTCGCTGCGACGCGCCGCTGCGCTGCTGATCCATGATGCTGATCCAGTCCTTCGGAAGGTACCGGTCATTGCTTACGCGTTAATTGTGCGTCTCCACCGCGGCAACGCCAGCCCGGGAGCCCCCGAGTGGCGATTCTCACTGCACGCCTAGGGTCGGTGCATGGCCGGATTCGAGCGGTGGGGCGAGGCGATGCGCCGCGCCCTCTACGGCCCCGGCGGGTTCTACCGGCGCGAACTCCCCGCGAACCACTTCGCGACCAGCGCCCAGACCAGGGCCTTCGCCGCCGCCGTCGCACGGCTCGCGGCCGAGACCGACGAGCGTCTCGGGCGGCCCGACGGATTCACCGTTGTCGACGTCGGCGCGGGCGGCGGCGACCTCCTCGCCCACCTCGCCGCGCTCCTGCCCGACCGCATCGCCCTCACCGCCGTCGAGCTCCGCCCCCGACCGAGAGGCCTCCCCGAGCGCGTCGCGTGGACTCCTGAGCCGCCCGAGCACTTCACCGGACTCCTGATCGCGTGCGAACTGCTCGACAACGTCCCCTGCGACGTCGCCGTGGTCGACGCCGAGGGCGTCCGCCGCTACGAGGAAGTCGACCCTCGCGGAGCGGTCCGGCCCGGCACGCGGATCGACGAAGCCGACGAACGCTGGCTCGACCGGTGGTGGCCGGTCAAGGCCCCGGGCGAGCGCGCCGAGATCGGCCGCCCGCGCGACGAGGCCTGGCGCGCCCTGACCGCCCGCCTCGACCGGGGCACGGCCCTCGCCGTCGACTACGGCCACACCGCCGACGCCCGGCCCGAAGGCGGCACCCTCACCGGCTTCAAGGACGGCCGCCTCGCCGCTCCGGTCCCGGACGGCACCTGCGACCTGACCGCCCACGTCGCCGTCGACGCGGTCGGCGCCGACCGCGTCGTGCGCCAGCGGGACGCCTTGCGGGCCTTGAGGATGCGCGGCGAGCGGCCGCCGCTCAGCCTGGCGCGCACGTCGCCCGTGGAGTACGCGCTGGCGCTCGCCGAGTCGGGCGAAGCGGCCCGGCTCGCCGACCCGGCGGGGCTGGGCGCGCACTGGTGGATGCGCACCGACAAGGACTGACGCGGCGCCGCGGCGTCCCGGGCGGCGCGTTCGGCCAGGTCCGCGGCATCGCATCAGGCTCGGCTCAGACGGCGGCCTTCGCTCGATACGCCGTGGGGCTCGTGCCTTTGCGGCGCTTGAACGCGTTGCTGAACCCGAACTGGTCGGCGTAGCCGACGGTGCGCGCGATCTGGGCGACAGTGAGGTCGGGGTCGGCGAGGAGCTCTTCGGCGAGCTCCATGCGCCGCGCCGTCAGGTACGTGAGCGGCGGTTCGCCCATGACCTCGGTGAAGCGCTTGGCGAGCAGCGCCCGGGACACGCCCGCCTGCAAGGCGAGCCCGGCGACGGTCCAGGGCGCGGCCGGGCGGGTGTGGATGGCCTCCAGGGCGGGCCCGGCGACGGGGTCGGCGAAACCGCGGTACCAGCTCGGGGCCGCCTCGGCCTGCTCGTCGAACCAGGTGCGGAGGGTGCAGACCAGGCCCCAGTCGAAGAGGCGGTCGATGTACGCCTGCGTGCCGGGCTTGCGCGAGGCGAGGTCGTCGGCGCACACGGCGAGGAGCGCGGAGGTCTCGGCGTCGTCGTCGACGACGACCACCGGCGGGAGGGCGCGCAGGAGCCGCTCGTGGCGGCGCCCGGTGGCCCGGTAGGCGCCCACGAACAGGTCCGTGGCGGGCCCGTCGCCGCCGGGCGGCGCGGCCTCGTAGGCGCATGCCTCGGGGTCGAAGCAGGTGAGCCAGTAGTCGAGGTGCGGGCGCTCCACGGACGCCGCGTCGTCGGCCATGCGGAACGGCTCGTGGCCGCGCACGACCGCGGTCTGGCCCTCCTTCACGGGGACGGCGGTGCCGTCGGCGAGGAGGATCACGCCGCCGCCGCGGGCGACGGTGACCATGGTGAGCGGGGCCCGGTCGTCGAACCGGACCACCCAGGGGGCCTTGAGGAGCGCGTCGCCGAGGATCGCGCCTTCGGCGCGGATGCCGCCGAGGAGTTCGCTGAGCGGGTCCATGCCGCAATGGTAAGGAGGGGTCCGGGGGGATCACACCCGCGCGAGCAGCCATCCGATCCCGGCGATGAGCGCGATCAGTCCGAACGCGACGTAGATGGCCAGCTCGACCCAGTCGCTGGCGGACAATCGCCGCCAGAAGCCCTTGGGGGTCCGCTCGGGACCGCTGGAGTCGGGGGTGTCGTTCATCGCTCCAGCGTATTCAGGTCCCCGGGGCCGCGGCCACCGCCGCAAACGCTTTGACGGGCGGAGCACGTCCGACCACAATCGCGGGATGGGATTCGCAGACCTCTCAGGCGTGGGGTACGTGCTCGGCGACGGGCGGACGCTGTTCTCGGACGTGTCGTTCCGTGTCGGCGAGGGCGCGAAGGTCGCGCTCGTCGGCGCGAACGGGACGGGCAAGACGACGCTGCTCCGGATCGTCACGGGGGACCTGAAAGCCGACTCCGGGACGGTCGCGCACGGCGGCGGCCTGGGCGTGATGCGCCAGCTCGTGGGCATGCGCGAGGGCGAGCGGCCGCTCGGGGACCTCGCCGCCGAACTGGGCCCGCCGCGGCTGCGCGACGTCTGGAAGCGCAGGCGGAAGGCCGAGGCGCGCATGGCTGGCGGGAACGAGCGCGACCAGCTCGCGTACGCGCAGGCGCTCGCCGACTGGGGCGAGGAGGGCGGGTACGAGTTCGAGGTCGTGTGCGACACGGTCGCGGTGTCGGTGCTGGGTCTGCCGTGGACGGAGGTCGAGTCGCGGCCGCTGCGCACGCTCTCGGGCGGCGAGCAGAAGCGGTTCGCGCTGCATCTGCTGCTCCGGGGCCGCGACGAGGTGCTCGTGCTCGACGAGCCGGACAACTTCCTCGACGTGCCCGCGAAACGCGAACTGGAGCAGGCGATCCGGGAGTCGGACAAGTCGATCCTGTTCGTCTCGCACGACCGGGAGGTCCTCGCGAACACCGCCGACCGGGTGGTGACGCTCGAAGCGGGCACGGCGTGGACGCACGGCGGCGGGTTCGCGACCTGGCACGAGGCGCGCACCAACCGCCACGAGCGGTTCGAGGAGCTGCGGCGCCGCTGGGACGAGGAGCACCACAAGCTGCGCGAGCTGATGCTCATGTACAAGAACAAGGCGGCGTTCAACTCCGACATGGCCTCCCGGTACCGGGCGGCGCAGACGCGGCTGCGGAAGTTCGAGGAGGCCGGGCCGCCGCCGGAGCCGCCGCGCGACCAGGACATCCGCGTGAGGCTCGAAGGCGGGCGCACCGGCAGGCGGGCGGTCGTGTGCGAGCAGCTGGAGCTGGAGGACCTGACGTTCCCGTTCGACCTGGAGGTCTGGTACGGCGACCGCGTCGCGGTCCTGGGCGCCAACGGGACCGGCAAGAGCCACTTCCTGCGCCTGCTCGCCCGCGGCGGCACCGACCCCGAGCAGGGCGTGGTCGCCGAGCTGGAGCCGGTGCGGCACACCGGGACCGCGCGCCTGGGCGCCCGCGTCCATCCGGGGCACTTCTCGCAGACGCACGAGCATCCGGAGTTCGCGGGCCGCACGCTGCGGGAGATCCTGTGGGACGGCGACCGGGACCGGCCGTCGCTGGAGCGGTCGAAGGCGATGAGCGCCCTGTCGCGCTACGAGCTCGCGCTCCAGTCCGAACAGGACTTCGGGACGCTCTCGGGCGGGCAGCAGGCCCGGTTCATGGTGCTGCTGCTGGAGCTGTCGGGCGCGACGTGCCTGCTCCTCGACGAGCCGACCGACAACCTCGACCTGGCGAGCGCCGAGGCGCTCGAAGAGGGCCTGAAGTCGTTCGAGGGCACCGTCATCGCGGTGACGCACGACCGCTGGTTCGCGCGCGGCTTCGACCGGTTCGTGGTGTTCCAGCGCGACGGCAAGGTCGTCGAGTCCGACGAACCGGTCTGGGACGTTCGCTGAACGCGTTGCGCCGCAAGGAGAAGGCGCGACCGGGATCGCCACTGGTGGACGACGGTCCCGGCCGCGCCGGTCAGGGGCGGCGGGCGCTCACCAGGCGACGGGCAGCGTGTGGACGCCGTAGACGTTCATCTCGCTGCGCATGGGGATGTCCGCGGAGGGCACGGCGAGGCGCAGGCCCGGGAATGCCGCGAAGAGCCTCGCGAAGCCGATGCGCATCTCGACGCGGGCGAGCTGCTGGCCCACGCACTGGTGGATGCCGTGGCCGAACGCGAGGTGCCCCTTGGCGTCCCGTTCGACGTCGAGGTCGCCGGGGCGCTCGTACCTGCCGGGGTCGCGGTTGGCGGCCTGGAGGGCGACGGTGACGTGGTCGCCCGCGCTGATGCGGCGCCCTTCGATCTCGGCGTCCTCCTTGGCGATGCGCATGACGCCGTTGTGGGCGACGGTGAGGTACCGCAGGAGCTCCTCGACGGCCGCGGACCACAGCCCGGGGTCGGCGGTGAGGCGGGCGAGCTGGGCCGGGTGCTCCAGGAGCGCGATCGTGCCCAGGCCCAGCATGTTCGCGGTGGTCTCATGGCCCGCGACGAGGAGGATGAGGCCGATCCCGGCGGTCTCGACGTCGTGGAGGTCCCCGTCGGCGGCGAGCACGGAGAGCATGTCGTCGCCGGGGTCGGCGCGCTTGGCGGGCACGAGCTGCACGAGGTACCCGAACAGCTCGGCCATGGCCTTGTTGCGGTCCTCCACTGACAGCGAGAGGTCGAGCATGTCGGTCGAGTTGCGCTGGAACGCGTCCCGGTCGGCGTAGGGGACGCCGAGCATCTCGCAGATCACCAGGGACGGGACGGGGAGCGCGAACTCGCGCACCAGGTCCGCGCCCGGCCCGGCGGCCCGGAGCGCGGCGAGGCACCCGTCGACGATGTCGGCGATGCGCGGCTCCAGGTCCTTCATGCGCTTGACGGTGAACACGCCGGTGACCTTGCGGCGCAGGCGGGTGTGCTCGGGCGGGTCGAAGAACAGGAAGAACCCGGGCGGCACCTGCTCCGATATGGACACGAACACGTGCGGGAGGTCGGTGGGCGAGTGCACGAACCGCTCGGCGGTGGAGAACCGCGGGTCGGCGAGGATCCGCCGCGACAGGGCGTGCCCGGTGGCGAGCCACCCTTCGGCGCCGTCGGGGTAGTACCTGATGCGCCGCAGCGGCTCGTCCTGGAGCTCCAGAAGGGCCGCGGGCGGGTCGTAGCGGGTCTCCCTGCGGTAGGGCATCCCGTGCGGCGGGTCGTCGGATGGGGGCATGCGGTGTCTCCCTGTGCGCGAACGTGCTCGGCCAGTGATCCCACCAGGGAGGAGCCTATGGCCGTTCGCGCCGGGGCGCAACGGATCTGCGCCGCCTGTCCTTGATCCGACAGTGCCGCGGGCGGGCCTACGGCAGTTCGAGGAGCGCCTCGACGTACTGGGCGACGCCGTCGTCGTTGTTGCCCGCGGGGGCGATCTCGCTGGCCGCGGCCTGCACCCACGGGTGCCCGTTGGGCATCGCGACCGAGTGCCCGGCGGCGCGCATCATCGACAGGTCGTTGGTGGCGTCGCCGAAGACGAGCACGTCGGACCAGTCGATGCCGAACTTGTCGAGCACGACCTGGATCCCGGCGGCCTTCGTCACCCCCACGGGGCACACTTCGAGCATCCCGACGCCCGATTCGGTGACGGTGACCAGGTTCTCGTCGATGACGTCCTGCGCGGCGACGAGCAGCTCGGGGCCCGAGTAGTTGTCGGACACGAAGTAGCCCTTGACCATCGGGCCGGTGAATGCGACGTCGCGGGGCGCGGTCTCCAAGCGCACCGCGGGCCACGGCCAGTCGGGCATCTCGTCGCCGGTGAGCGGCCGGTCCGGGTCGGCGGGCTCGGCGAGCGCGCGCACCGGGCCGACCTCGGCTTCGATGAGCCGCAACGCCTCGTGCAGGACCTCGCCGTCCACGGACCGGTCGGCGAGCTGCACGACCGTGTCGTCGTAGCGGCACTCGTACACGAACGCGCCCTGGCCGAGGACCAGGAAGTCCGCCGAGGGGACGTCGTTGCGGCACATGTCGAGCAGCCGCGGGCCGCGGCCGGTGGCGCCCACCAGGATCACCCCGGAGGCGGCGAGCCGCTTGAGCGCCGACATCGTTCTGGGGGAGACGGACTCGTCCGAGCGGACGACCGTCCCGTCGAGGTCCGTCGCGACGAGCTTCGGGAGCCGGGCCAGTTGGATCATGCGTCCTCCTCGGTAGTCTCGACCCGCTGCCGCGAATCGCTCGTTCGTCGAACCTCCGCCGGGATCAGGGGAACCAGCGGGCCAGCACCTTCGCGACGCCGTCCTCCCACACCGAGGGCGCGACCTCGTCCGCGGCGGCCCGCACGTCGGGGTCCGCCTGCGCCATCGCGACGGCGTGTCCGGCCCACGCGAACATGGTCAGGTCGTTGTGGGCGTCGCCGAAGACCACGGTGTCGGCCGATGATACGCCGTAGCGCTCGGCGATGCGGGCGATGCCGGTCGCCTTCGTCACCCCGGGCGGTCCGATGTCGACCCAGCCGTTATAGCCGACCTCCACGTGGTACGCGAGCGGGTCGAGGGCCGCGCCCTCGGCGAGCCGCATCGCGTGCGGGCAGCGCGTGGCGCTCCCGTACTTGTTGTCGGAGGCCACGCGCGCGACGATCCGGGCCGCCGGGCGGTCCAGGAGGTCGTCGAGGCCGATGACCCCGGCCCACTTCGCGTGGAAGTCCCGCTTGAAGCCCTTCGTGTGCCACCAGCCGTCGAGGCCGTGCGCGACGGCGAACTCCACGGCCCCGTCCGCCGCGAGGAACGCCTCGACCGCCGACCGCACGTCCACCACGGCCTCGTAGGAGACCTCGCCGCGGCCCAGGTCGAACTCGGCGGCGCCGTGGTTCGCCGACGCGAACCCCTCGTCGAGCCCCAGGTCGGTGGCGGTGCGGATCGTGCCCCACAGGGCCCGGCCGGTGACGACCGCGACCGGCACGCCCGCCTCCCTGACCCGCCCGATCGCGTCGATCACGGCGCGGCTGGGGGTCGTGAGCTGCTCGTCGTGGTAGTCGACGACCGTGCCGTCGAGGTCCACGGCGACGAGCTTCGGGGGCTGCTCTCTGCTCAACGGGGCCGGGGCGATGTCTGACACGCCTCAACGGTAGCCCGGCGCGGGTGAACGGCAGGGTGTCGAGCGGCTGAACTCACGTGGCCGGCCTCATGAAAGCTGCAATCACACCAAACACCCTCATCACTGGCCGAAGGGGCATACCGTGCGTACATGTCCGACATCACGATCGAACGCGTCTACGACTACCGCCGGGACCCGCAGCGGGCCGGGACGGTGTTCCTGGTCGACCGGCTGTGGCCGCGCGGGGTCAGCAAGGAGGACCTCGACGGCGTCGAGTGGGCCCAGGACGCGGCGCCCTCCCCGAACCTCCGCATCTGGTTCGGCCACATGGCCGACCGCTTCGAGGAGTTCACCGGCCGCTACCGCAGCGAACTCGACGGCCACCCCGAACGCGCCCAGCCGCTCCTCGACGCCGCCCGCCAGGGCCCCGTCACGCTCCTCTACGCCGCCAAGGACCCCGAGGTCAACCACGCCCTCGTCCTCAAAGCCTGGCTCGACGAGCAACTCTCGGATTAGCGCCGCCCACCGGAATGTCGGACCCCTGTGGCACGGTCTTTGAACCGGGGGCCCGCAGATTGGGCGGGACGCGCGACCGAACAGCGGCTTGGGCTGCCCGCGAAACGGACCGGCCCATCAGCGACGACAACGGCCCGCCGACCGGAAGGTCGGCGGGCCGCTCCATGCTCTGAAACGCGTCCGGGCTACTTCTTCGGCTCGATGACGTCCTTGCCCAGGAACGGGCGCAGCGCCTTCGGCACCGACACCGACCCGTCGGGCAGCTGGTGGTTCTCCAGGATCGCCACGATCCAGCGCGTCGTCGCGAGCGTCCCGTTCAGCGTCGCCGCGACCGCGTTGCGGCCCTGCTCGTCCCGGTACTTCACGTTCAAGCGCCGCGCCTGGAACGTCGTGCAGTTCGACGTCGACGTCAGCTCCCGGTAGCGCCCCTGCGTCGGCACCCACGCCTCGCAGTCGAACTTCCGCGACGCCGACGTCCCCAGGTCGCCCGCGGCCACGTCGATGACCCGGTACGGCAGCTCCATCTTCTGGAGCATCTGCTCCTCATAGGACAGAAGCTTCTCGTGCTCCGCCGCCGCGTCCTCGGGCCGGCAGTACGAGAACATCTCGACCTTGTCGAACTGGTGCACCCGGATGATCCCCCGCGTGTCCTTCCCGTACGAGCCCGCCTCGCGCCGGAAGCACGACGACCAGCCGGCGTACCGCACCGGCCGCGTCAGCTCGCCCAGGTTCTCCCCCGAGTGGTACGCCGCGAGCGGCACCTCAGAGGTCCCGACCAGGTACTGCTCGTCGCGCTCCAGGTAGTAGATCTCGTCGGAGTGCTCGCCGAGGAAACCCGTGCCCTCCATGGCGTCCGGGCGCACCAGCACCGGCGGGATCATCGGCGTGAAGCCCGTCTCCACCGCCTGCGCCATCGCCAGGTTCAGCATCGCCAGCTGGAGCAGCGCCCCGTCGCCGGTCAGGTAGTAGAACCGCGAGCCCGAGACCTTCGCGCCCCGCTCGGTGTCGAGCAGGCCCAGCGCGGTGCCGATCTCCAGGTGGTCCTTCGGGTCCTCGATCTCGGTGCGCTCGCCGACCTCGCGGAGCACCACGTAGTCGTCTTCGCCGCCGGGCGGCGCGGCCTCGGCGACCAGGTTCGGGATGGCCTTCCCGGCCGCGTCGAACGCCGCGGCCGTCTCGGTCACGCGCGCCTCGGCCTCCTTGACCTCGGCGGCCAGGGTCTTCGTGCGTTCGAGCAGCGCCTGCTTCTCGTCAGCCGCGGCGCCCGCGATCCGCTTCCCCAGGCCCTTCTGGTCGGCGCGGAGCGTCTCGAAGGCCTGGAGCGCACTGCGGTGCTCGGAGTCGGCGGAGAGCAGGGCGTCGACGGCGTCCGGGGACGCGCCCCGCTTGCGCTGGCTGTCGCGGTAGGCGTCAGGGTGCTCTCGCAGTGCTCGCAGATCAATCACGTCCACAGATTACCGGCCGGGCCGCGGGCCTCCCCAGCGCATATTGTGGGCGTGTGGCGGTAGATATGGACGAGGCGGACTTCGAGGCGGCGGTGTCGGACGCGCTCGACGCGGTGCCCGCCGAACTGATGGCGATGCTCGACAACGTGGTGATCCTGGTCGACGAGGAACCCGAGGGCGCCGACAAGGAGCTCCTGGGCCTCTACCAGGGCACGGCCCTCACCGACCGCGGCTGGGAGTACGGCGGGGTCCTCCCTGACACCATCACGATCTACCGCGGCCCGACCCTGCGCATGTGCTCCACGCCCGAGGAGGTCGTGGAGGAGGTCGCGGTCACGGTCGTCCACGAGATCGCCCACCACTTCGGTATCGAGGAGGAGCGGCTCCACGAACTCGGCTGGGGCTGACGGGGCCGCTTGCGGGCGGCGGGGCTGCGCTTCGAGGGCAGCACAAGCCGCTGTTCGGCCGCGCGTCCCGACCAACCAGCGGGCCCCCGGTTCAAAAACCGTGCCACAGGGGTCCGACATTCTGCCGGAGCCGCAAACACGAGGGTTTCACGCTAACGAGTTTGCAAATGCGAGCAGTTGCCAGCACTGGCGTCGCATCCGCGAGGTTATGCTCGTACGGTGACGACGTTTCGCATCGGGGAGGCCGCCGAGCTGCTCGGGGTCTCCGCCGACACCCTCCGCCGCTGGATCGACGCCGGGCGGCTCGACGCCGAGCGCGACGAGCACGGGCACCGGGCGATCACCGGCGCCGACCTGGCCGCGTTCGCCCGCGACCGGGCCGCCGCGCCCGACGGCAACGGGACCTCCTCGGCGCGCAACCGGCTGCGCGGCATCGTCACCGCGATCGTCAAGGACCAGGTCATGGCCCAGGTCGACCTCCAGGTCGGCCCCTTCCGGGTCGTGTCGCTCATGAGCCGGGAAGCCGTCGACGACCTCGGCCTCGAAGTCGGCTCGCTCGCGACCGCGGTCGTCAAGTCCACCAACGTCGTCGTCGAAGCCTGACGGCCAGCGCCGAACCGGGAGCCCCGCATGCGCCGCACCACACCCGCCCTCGCCCTCACCGCCGCCCTCGCGCTCGCCGCCCTCACCGCGTGCAGCGGCGGCGACGACCTCGACCAGACCGACCCCGACATCAAGCCGGCCACCCTCACCGTCCTCGCCGCCGCCTCCCTCACCGAGGCGTTCACCGAGATCGGCGACCAATTCGAAGCCGAGCACCCCGGCGTCACCGTCGAGTTCGGCTTCGCCGCCTCCTCCGACCTCGCCGCGCAGATCACCGAAGGCGCCCCCGCCGACGTGTTCGCCTCCGCCGACCAGAAGAACATGGACAAGGTGACCGACGCCGGCGCCGCGGTCGACCCGCAGGTGTTCGCCCTCAACCAGCTCGTCATCGCCGTCCCCGAAGGCAACCCCGACGGCGTCACCGGCCTCGCCGACCTCGCGGGCCTCGACTTCGCCGCCTGCGCCGCGGAAGTCCCCTGCGGCGCCGCCGCCGAGACCGCCGTCGCCGCCTCCGGTGCCGACCTCGCGCCCGTCACCTACGAGGCCGACGTCAAGTCCACCCTCCAGAAGCTCACCCTCGGCGAAGTGGACGCCGCGCTCGTCTACCGCACCGACGCCATCGCCGCGGACGACGAGGTCGACGCCGTCGAGTTCCCCGAGTCCGCCGAGGCCGTGAACGCCTACCCGATCTCCGCGCTCGCCGACGCCCGCGAAACCTACCTGGCCGCCGAGTTCACCGAGTACGTCCTCGGCGACGACGCCTGGTCGGTCCTCGAAGCCGCCGGATTCCAGCGGCCCTAACCGGAGACGGAGGAGGGGAACGCCATGCCCGCCAAGCGAACCCGGCGCCGCCGCGTCCCGGCCGCGCTGCTCGCGCCCGCCGCGGTCGGCCTGGCGTTCCTCATCCTCCCCCTCGCGGGCCTCCTCGCCCGCGCCCCGTGGACCGAGCTGCCCGCGCGCCTCGCCGAGCCCGCGATGCTCGACGCCCTGCGCCTGTCCCTCGTCACCGCCACGCTCGCCACCGCGCTGTCGCTCCTGTTCGGCGTCCCCATCGCGTGGCTCCTCGCCCGCGGCGACTTCCCCGGCCGCAGCCTCCTGCGCGCGCTCGTGACGGTGCCGCTGGTGCTCCCGCCCGTGGTCGGCGGCGTCGCGCTGCTCCTCGTGTTCGGGCGCAGCGGCTTCGTCGGCTCGTGGCTCCACGAGCGGTTCGACGTCACGATCCCGTTCTCCACCACCGCGGTCGTCCTCGCGATGACGTTCGTGTCGATGCCGTTCCTCGTCGTCTCCGTCGAAGGCGCGCTGCGCGGCGCCGACGTGCGCTTCGAGGAGGCCGCCGCGACCCTCGGCGCGGGCCGGTGGACCGTCTTCTCCCGCGTGACGCTCCCGATGATCGCCCCGGGCGTCCTCGCCGGGGCGGTCCTGTGCTGGGCGCGGGCGCTCGGCGAGTTCGGCGCGACCATCACGTTCGCCGGGAACTTCCCCGGCCGCACGCAGACCATGCCGCTCGCGGTCTACCTTGCGCTGCAATCGGACCTGGAGGCCGCGATCGTGCTCAGCCTGATCCTCCTCGCCGTCTCCGTGGCGGTGCTCGCGTCGCTGCGCGACCGCTGGACGGCCGTCGCATGAGCGGCCTCGACGCGCACCTGGTGGTGGACCGCGGGTCCTTCCGCCTCGACCTGCGCCTGACGGCCGCGCCCGGCGAGACCGTGGCCCTCCTGGGCCCCAACGGCGCCGGGAAGACCACCGCACTGCGGGCCCTCGCGGGCCTGGAGGCGCTCTCGGGCGGGCACATCGACCTCGACGGGACCCTCCTCGACGGTGCCGGTCTCGAACACCCCTCCGGGACCGCGCGCTGGGTGCCGCCCGAGCACCGCCGCATCGGCGTCGTCTTCCAGGACTACCTGCTGTTCCCGCACCTGAGCGCGGTCGACAACGTCGCGTTCGGGCCGCGGCGCCGCGGCCGAGGCCGCGCCGAGGCGCGGGCCCTCGCGGCCGACTGGCTGGGCCGGGTCGGCCTGGGGGACTTCGGGAAGCGCCGCCCCGGGCAGCTCTCGGGCGGGCAGGCGCAGCGCGTGGCGCTCGCGCGGGCGCTCGCCACCGACCCGGCGCTGCTGCTCCTCGACGAGCCGCTCGCGGCCCTCGACGCGCGCACCCGCCTCGACATGCGCGCCGAACTCCACCGGCACCTCGCCGGGCTCGCGGGCCCGGCGGTGCTCGTGACGCACGATCCGGTGGACGCGCTCATGCTCGCCGACCGCCTCGTGGTCGTCGAGGACGGCCGCGCGGTCCAGGAGGGCGACGCCGAGTCGATCACGGCCCGGCCGCGCACCGACTACATCGCGCGGCTCGTGGGCCTGAACCTGTACCGCGGCAACGCCTCCGGGCGGACCGTGGCGCTCGCCTCGGGCGAGTCGCTCGCGACCGCCGAGCCCCTGGAGGGCGACGCGTTCGCGGCGTTCCCGCCGAGCGCGGTGGCGCTGTTCCGGTCCCGGCCCGACGGGAGCCCGCGCAACACGTGGCGCGCGGTCGTCGCCGGGGTCCACCGCCACGGCGACCACCTGCGCGTCCAGCTCGACGGCCCCCTCCGCGCGGCGGCCGACATCACCCCGGCCGCCGCCGCCCAGCTCGGCCTCGAACCCGGCCAGGAGGTCTGGGCCGCGGTCAAGGCCGCGGAGATCCGCGCCTACCCGGCTTGACGTACAGCGAGGGCCGGAGGCACGCACTGCCTCCGGCCCTCTGTTCTCCTGTTTCCTGTCGGCGGGCCTGCTTTCACCATCCCCGCGGCGGGCGCGGGGCTAAGGCGGCGGCGCCCGCGAGGGCGCGCTCCGGGGCGGGCCGGGCGGCGGGGGTGCCGCCGGCGCCGTCCGCTCGGGCGGCGCGGCGGATGAGGGGGAGGCAGGCGAGGACGATCGCGATCGAGACGAGGCCGACCGCGATGAACGCGGCCTGCACGTCCATGACCGTGGACATCGCGCCGCCGAGGAGGAACCCGATGAGCTGGGCCGCGTTGACGCGGCCGTTCACCGCGGCGTTCGCGCGGCCCCGGAACGCCTCCGGCACGCGGCGGGCCACCGCGATGCCCAGCGCCGAGTTCTCGCCCGCGTTGAACATGCCGCCGATCAGGTTGAGCGGCACCATGAGCAGCACCGACGCGAGCGGCACGCCCTGCCCGATGCACACCAGGCCGACCCCGGCGAGGCACGCCATGAGCATCCACGCGAGCTGCACGTCCCGGTCGAGGCGGCGGATCAGCGCCGCGGCGAGCCACGCCCCCGCGACCATGCCCACGGTCCAGCAGGACTTGATGAGGCCGTACATCGACTCGGTCGCGTCGTAGACCTCGCGAACGAGGAACACGCTGAGGACGTTCACGGCGCACATCGCGGCGATGACGGCGCTGAGGCCGAAGACCATCGCGGTGAGCAGCCGGTCGCCGCCGAGCCGCCACGGGGCCGCGTCCGTCGCGGCCTGCGCGGCGGGGTCGCGGCGCACGCCGCCGCGGCGGGTGCGGATGTCGAGGCAGCACAGCACGCGCAGGAGCGCGAACCCGGCGGCGAGCATGAGGGCCGCGGCGGCGGAGTGGGCGCCGATGACGACCCCGGCGAGGGCCGGTCCGGCGGCGAGGCCGGTGAGGGTGCCGGTCTGGACCATCGCCACGGCGTGCGGGAGGTCCTTCGGCTCGGCCATGACCGGGACGAGCGCGCTCACGACCGGCATGTTGACCGCGGTGCCGCAGGCGTTCAGGATCACCAGCGCGTACAGGGCGATCAGGTTGTCGGTGAACGCCATCGCGACGATCGAGGCGGCCTGGAGGAGGCCCGAGCAGGCCATGAGGGTGCGGCTGTCGAAGCGGTCGGCGAGGCGGCCGGTGACCGGGGAGAGGACGACGAGGGGGAGGGTCGCGCAGATGATGAGCGCGGCGATGGCGATGCCGCCGTAGCCGTCGGTCTGGAGGCGGAGGGTGAGGGCGAAGTCGGCCGTGAACATGGCCGTGCCGGCGAGGAACGCGCAGGCCGCGGCGGTGTAGACGTCGGACCAGCGGGTCCCGTCGAGGAAGGATGTGAAAGACATATTTCGAAGATACGCTTTCACATCGGGTTGCGAAAGAGGTTTTTCAGATTTTTCCGAAGTAGTTCTTTCACGACTTTCCGTGAGGTCGGCGGAGCGGGCGGCGCGGGGCCGCCCGGCCCGCTCAGGACTGCGGGAAGACGCGGAAGAGGTAGTTGAAGACGACCGTGCCGTCCTCGTCGTCGGGCCCCTGCTCCGAGCGCCGCCGCGACCGCTCCGCGTACTCGCCTTCGAGGTCGTGGAACCGCTGGATGAACTCCTTCGACTCCTCGACGGTGAGCCGCAGCCGCCCCTGCGAGGCCACCGAGGCGTCGCGCAGCTCCCGGCTCGCGTCGAGGCGCCGGTCCAGCCAGCGCTCGTAGTTCTGCTCCTGCCGCTCGGTGAACATCTGGCCCATGGTCCGCTCGACGACGCGGTCGGCGGGCGAGGCGTCGTCCTCGGCGGAGATCGAGAAGCTGTCGAGCGCGAGCCGCCAGACGCGCTCGCGGGCGTCGCCGCGGCTGGGGGCCTCCTCGATGAACCCGGCCTTCGCGAGGGTCCGCAGGTGGTAGCTCATGGCGCTCGGGGTCATCCCGGCGACTTCGGCGATCTCGGTGGCGGTGGCGCCGTCGAAGCCCTGGACGCGGCGGGTGCCGAGGAAGTCGAACACGGCCATGCGGGCGGGGTGGGCGAGGGCCTTCATGCGCTCGGGGTCGCTGATCTTGACCTGGTTCGGGAACCGCTTCCCCCGCTCCGGGCCCGGTGGCGTCGGCGGCGCCGGCGGCACCGGGATCCCGGGCGGGACGGGGATCGCCGGAGGCGTCGGGACCAGCGGCGGCACTCCGTTCCGATGCGAAGGAGACGTTTCAGACATGCCTCAAGTCAACCACGCCGCGGCGGCGGCCGCACCCAGGACCGCTCACGGGTCCCGCTCAGGCGCCGCCGCCGGAGCTCGCGGCGGCCGCCGACGCGGCGTCCTTGTGGCTGACGGCCTTGCGCACGGCCTCGCCGACCCACGAGTCGCCGCCCATGGCCTTGAGCTCCTTGCGGGAGGGCCGGGACGCGCGGTCGGGGAACGCGACCGCGTCGATGCGGATGGCGCTGACCAGGGACAGGAGGGCCTTGGTGCGGTCGTCGAAGGCGCGGCCGGTGCGGGCGGCGGCGCTCAGGCGGGCGCGGGCGTCGGCCTTCGGGTCGGGGATCTGCGGGAGGTACCGGTTGAGGGGGAACAGGCCGAGGGCCTTGCCGCGCTCGTGGCGCAGGGCGCCGCGGGCGACGAGCGCGTCGAGGACGGTCCGCTTGAGGCCCTTGGCGGTCCGTTCGACCGCGACGCGGGCGATGCGGGGCTTGTCGGCGCCGATCGCGGCGAGCCCGGCGTCCACGACCGCGTCGCCCGTGGGGGCGGGGTCGAGGACGCGGACCTTCCCGGACTCGACGCCGACGCGTCCGGCGAGCGCGAGCTCGTAGAGGACCGCGCCGGCGAGTCCGAGTTCGAGGTGGCCGCCGGACCGGTCGCGGCCGGTGGTGTCGTCGTGGGCGAGGAGCGCGAGCTCCTCGGGCAGTGAGGCCATGGCCCCAGACTAGGCGGGGGAGGCGCGGCGCGGGGTCCGCGCGCCCGGGGACCCCGGGGCCGTCAGGCGGCGCCGCCGGTGCGCAGGCGCTCCAGCCAGGCCGCGGCGTCGGCGAAGTCGGCGTCGCTGAGGCCCTCGGGGTGCGGGACGGGCCGGTCGGAGTGGTCGCGCGGGTAGGACCCGAGGTACCTGACGTCGGCGCAGATGCGGCGCAGCCCGGTGAGGGCCTCGCCCATGCGGGCGTCGGCGAGGTGGCCGGTGCAGTCGAGGAGGAACGCGTACCGGCCCAGGCCCTCGCCGGTGGGGCGCGACTCGATGCGGGTGAGGTTGATCCCGCGGATCGCCAGCTCGGTGAGGACGGCCAGGAGCGCGCCGACCCGGTCGTGGTCGATGTAGACGACGAGGGAGGTGATGTCGTTGCCGGTGGGCTCGGGCGGGGCGGCGGGCCGCACGACGTGCACGAAGCGGGTCTCGGCCCCGGAGCTGTCGCCGATGTCGAAGGCCTGCACGGGGAGTCCGGCGGCCTCGGCGGTGAAGGGCGCGCACACGCAGGCGTCGAACTCGCCGTCGGCGACGCGCTGGGCGGCCTGGGCGGTCGAGAGCGCCTGGTGGACGGCGGCGTTCGGCAGCTCGCGGCGCAGGTACCCGCGGGTCTGCGCGATGGCGTGCGGGTGGGAGGCGACGGTGGCGATCTCGGCGAGGGGCTTCGCGGAGGCGAGCACGAACGTGACGGGGAGGACGACCTCCCCGGCGATGACGAGCGGATCGCCGCCGACGAGCTCGTCGACGGTGAGGGTGACGGTGCCCTCCTGGGAGTTCTCGATCGGCACGAACCCGGCGCCGACGTCGCCGCGGCGGACCGCGTCGAGGATCTCGGGGATCGAGGGCATCGGCACGGTGGCCGCGCCCTTGGCGGCGGGCAGCCGGCGGAGCGCGGCTTCGGTGAAGGTCCCGCGCGGTCCCAGATAGGCGAACTCCATGGACCAACGCTAGCAAGGCGGTCGGCGCGGGGCCGCGAGCAGCGCCTCCGGCGCCGCGGCGGGCCGCCTTGAGACCGTGCCTTGAGACCGCGGTCTCAACGGCCACCCTCCTTCGGAGGGCCCTCCGTGGTCACGTATGCTTGTCGAGCCCAAGCGGAATTCCGCGGTGGTGAGCCGGAGAAAACGGAATGCGACACTCGTTGCCGCGTGCCAGGATCAACGTGCGCCCCCATCGTCTAGTGGCCTAGGACGCCGCCCTTTCAAGGCGGTAACACGGGTTCGAATCCCGTTGGGGGTACAGCCCAGACGCGGCGCCGGTCACACGGACGCGGATGGTATAAATGAAGAGGTCTTGCGACCTTGAGGACTCGGCAGAGTTCAGTCAAGGTCCCGTAGAGCAGCTAGGAGTGCTCGCCACCCTGTCAAGGTGGAGGTCGCGGGTTCAAATCCCGTCGGGACCGCAGCAGGGAAAGGCCCGCTGGTTCGCCAGCGGGCCTTTTCCGTGTGTTCACTTCGCTCAATAGGACGGCGGGTCCTCCGGGAGGTACTCGTCCGGGACCGGGTCGCCGGGGCGCGGGCGGTCGTCGCCCACGGCCGTGTCGGGCTCCTCGGCGGCCAGCTCCTCGGCGAGCGGGGCGCCGCGGCGCTCCTCGTCGGCGGTCATGCCCCACCGGTCGGCCTCGCTGTAGTCGCGGGCGTCGAGGATGTCCTCCTCGACGTCCTCGCCCTCCTCCTCGCCGTCGTCGATGTAGCCGTACGGGTCGCCGTCGTTGTCGTCGCTCACGGCGCCTCCTCTCCGCTCTGGTTTCGGCTCCGGCGCCCAGTGTTCCCCGACCGGGCCGTCCCCGCACGCGTTCGCCGCAGACCGGCGCGGACGCGCTGCCAGCGGGACTCCCCTGTGGTCACGGAACGTGATCCGGCGATCATGAGCGGATTTCAAAGCGCGTTCACCACGAGTTCATTTTCTTCGTTAACCTTGTGATGTATGACGAATAGTGACCCTGTTCCCCTCGTTGACGCCGGTTTGCCACCCGACCGGTTCCTCGATCGCGAGGAGAGCTGGCTGCGGTTCAACGGGCGCGTCCTGCGCCTGGCGCAGTCGCCCGAGCTGCCCCTGCTCGAACGGGTCCGGTTCCTCTCGATCTTCTCCAACAACCTCGACGAGTTCTTCATGGTCCGCGTCGCCGGGCTCATGCGGCGCCTCGCCACCGGTCTGCCCGTGCGCACCTCCACGGGCCGCTCCCCGCACGCGCTGCTGGGCCGGATCGCCGGGCTCGCGCACCAGCTGAGCATCGAGCACGCCGAGTACTTCCGCGACGAGATCGCGCCGCTCCTCGCCAAGGAGGACATCGCGATCGTCCGCTGGGCCGACCTGGAGGACGTCGAGCGCGCCCGCATGCAGGAGCTGTTCCGCACCCGCGTGTACCCGGTGCTCACGCCCCTCGTCGTCGACCCCGCGCACCCGTTCCCGTACATCTCCGGGCAGTCCCTCAACCTCGCCGTGCAGGTCCGCGACCCCCGCAACGGCACCACCCGGTTCGCGCGCGTGAAGGTCCCGCCGCTGCTGCCGCGGTTCATCGCCGTCGCCCCCGGCCGGTTCACGCCCCTTGAGGACGTCATCGCCGCGAACCTCGCGCAGCTGTTCCCCGGCATGGACGTGCTCGCCCACCACACGTTCCGCGTCACCCGCAACCAGGACCTGGAGATCGACGAGGACATCACCGAGAACCTCCTCCAGACCCTGGAGCGGGAGCTGCTGCGCCGCCGCTTCGGGCCCGTCGTGCGCCTCGAAGTCGAGGACACCATCGACCCGCGCGTCCTCGACCGCCTCACCGCGGAGCTCGGCGTCGACGACGAGGTCGTCTACCGCCTCCCCGGGCCGCTCGACCTCGCCGGGCTCGACGCCATCGCGAACATCGACCGCGCCGACCTGAAGTACCCGCGGTTCCGGCCCTCCGAGCAGGTCCTGCCGCCCGAGTCGGACCTGTTCGCCGTCATGCGCGACCGCGACGTGCTCGTCCACCACCCCTACGACTCGTTCACCGCCTCGGTGGAGCGGCTCATCGAGGAGGCCGCCGCGGACCCGAAGGTCCTCGCGATCAAGCAGACCCTGTACCGCACCTCCGGCAAGTCCCCCATCGTCGACGCGCTCATCAACGCCGCCGACGCCGGGAAGCAGGTCGTGGTCGTCGTGGAGATCAAGGCCCGCTTCGACGAGCAGGCGAACATCGACTGGGCGCAGAAGCTGGAGCAGGCCGGCTGCCACGTCATGTACGGGATAGTGGGCCTCAAGACGCACTGCAAGCTCTCGCTCGTGGTGCGGCAGGAGGCCGACGGGACGCTCCTGCGGTACACGCACGTGGGCACCGGCAACTACCACCCCACGACCGCGCGCCTCTACGAGGACTTCGGGCTCCTCACCACCGACCCCGAGGTCGGCGAGGACGTCAACGCCGTGTTCAACCACCTCACCGGCTACTCCCGGGACGTCGACTACCACCGGCTCCTCGCCGCCCCGCACTCCCTGCGCCCCGGCCTCATCGAGCGCATCGAGCGCGAGATCGACAACCACAAGGCGGGCCTGCCCGCGCGGCTGCGGTTCAAGTGCAACTCGCTCACCGACGAGGGCATCGTGGACGCCCTGTACCGCGCCTCCCAGGCGGGCGTCCAGGTCGACCTGCTCCTGCGCGGCATCTGCGTGCTCCGGCCCGGCGTGCCCGGCTTGTCCGAGAACATCCGCGTCCGCAGCGTGCTCGGCCGTTTCCTCGAACACTCCCGGGTGTACGTGTTCGAGAACGGCGGCGACCCGGAAGTATGGTTGGGCAGCGCGGACCTCATGCACCGCAACCTCGACCGCCGGGTCGAGGTCCTGGTGCGGGTCCTCGGCGACGCCCATCGCGCGCAGCTGACCTCGCTTCTGGACCGCGGCATGGACGACGGCACGCGGACCTGGCGGCTCGGCCCGCTCGGGCTGTGGTCCCGCCCGAGGGGCGGCGCGGACCTCCAGGAACAACTCATGCAGGAGCACCGTTGATGCAACCCGAGATCCTCGCCGCAGGCGCCGTGCTCTGGCGCCCGGGCGAGGACGGCCGCCCCGAGCTGGCCCTCATCCACCGTCCCAAGTACGGCGACTGGACGTTCCCGAAGGGCAAGCTCAAGCGCGGCGAGCACCTCCTCGCCGCCGCCCAGCGCGAGGTCTTCGAGGAGACCGGCATCCGCCCCGTCCTCGGCCGCCCGCTCGCGCCCTCCTTCTACGACAAGGAGGGGAAGCTCAAGCGCGTCGACTACTGGTGCGCGACACCGGCAGCCGACGGCGAGGCCGTCGACGAGGCCGTGGACCCGCGCGAAGTGGACGACCTGGAGTGGATCCCGCTCGACCGGGTCGCCGACCGGCTCACCTACGAGCGCGACCAGCCCGTGCTGGAGGACTTCTCGCGCGAGATCGCCCGCGAGACCGTCCCGATCGTGTTCGTGCGCCACGCGATCGCGATGTCGAAGGCCGACTGGTTCGACCAGGACGAGCTGCGGCCCTTGAACCAGCGGGGCCGCGAGCGCGCCCAGCAGCTCGAAGTGCTGCTCGCCGCGTTCCCCGCGGGCGCCGCGTACTCCTCGTCGAGCGCCCGCTGCCTGGAGACGCTCCTGCCGTACTGCGCCGCCGAGGGCGTCGCCGTGACCGGCCTGCCCGAGTTTACCATCGGGACCCTCAAGCCCGCCAAGGCCACCGCGCGCCTCGACGAGATCATCGAGTCGGGGAGGCCCGCGGTCGTGTGCGGGCACGGCGAGCACATCGACGAGATGATCGCCTACACCAGCGGCCGCCTCGGCACCACGGTGCCGGTGGGGCCCTTGGAGAAGGGCGAGTTCGTGGTCTTCCACACCGCGGGCGGGCGGATCGTCGCCACCGAGCACCACGACTAGAGCGCAGCATGAAGGGGGCGGGACCGTTCGGTCCCGCCCCCTTGCTTCTATGCGATTCGCTTAGCGGGCCAGGCGGATCGTGTCGATGTAAACGCCCCCGGAGCGGAAGACCAGGTACAGGTCCTGGGTGCCCTCAGCGCCGGTGAGGGGCGCGCTGACCTCGGCGAAGGACTGGAGGCCCGCGGTCTTCGGGACCTCGACCTCGGCGAGGAGCGGTCCGTCGGGGGCCGCGGCGCGGACCTCGATGACCGGGTCGGAAAGGTCGGCCCAGTCGGCGGTGGTCGTGGCGGTGCGCAGCTCGATCGCCTTGGCGCCGTCCAGGACGGCCTTGGTGAAGCCGACGTGGCTGCCCGCCCGGCGCGAGCCGGTCGAGTGGTAGCCGCCCTCGCGCGCGAGGGTGTTCAGCTTCGCGACCTCCCAGTAGGTGAGGCCCTCGGCGATCGTGGCCTTCTCCCAGACGTTCGCGGTCTGGGAGAGGTCGAGCGGCGCGATCGTCTCGCCCTGGATGCGGACCTCGGCCTCCGGGCCCTCGCTGTCGGCGCCGATACCGAACAGGTAGTCGCCGGTCTCCACGATCCGCTTGCCGCTCACCACGTCCCACACGAACAGGTGCTGCGGGTCGACCTCGATCTCGACGCGGCGGGTCTCGCCGGGGGCGATGTCGCGGGCGCGGGTGAACCCGGCGAGCCGCGTCCCGGGGACGCGGTCGCCGTACGCCGACTCGCCGATGCTCGCGAACAGGAGCACGACCTCGTCGGAGGTCCGGTCGCCGGTGTTGGTGACGTCGACCGCCGCGGTGAACCGCTCGGCGGCGTCCACCGTGGACGGCGCCTGGAGGTCGCCGTACCGGAACGCGGTGTAGCTCAGGCCGTGCCCGAACCCGTAGACCGGCTCGGCCTTCGAGTACTGGTAGGTGAGCCCGGCGCTGATGACGTCGTATTCGAGCATGTCGACGTCGCCGACGCGGAAGGCCTCGGCGCGCGGGCCCGCCTTCGGGAGCGAGGACGTGTCGGCGAGCCAGGTCGAGGTGAGCCGCCCGGCCGGCGAGTAGTCGCCGCTGATCGCGTCGGCCAGTGCGGCGCCGAGGGCCTGCCCGGCGTGGGAGGTGTAGAGGATCGCGGCCACGTTCGGGTCGGCGGCGATGTCGCCGATCGCCAAGGGGTAGGCCGAGACCACGACCACGACGGTGCGGCCGGGCTTGGCGGCGGCGACCTCGCGGACGAGGTCGGCCTGGCGCGGCGCGAGGTCGAGGCCGGGGCGGTCGAAGCATTCGCGGGCGTTGACCATCGGGTGGTTCCCGACGAGCACGACGGCCCAGTCCGCTTCGGCCGCGACGGCCGCGGCGGCTCCGGGTCCGCTCTCGACGATCGTCTCGGTGAGGACCGGCTCGGCCGGGCCCTTCACGAGCGGCAGCGTGCCGTCCGCGGCGAGGCGCAGGTGGAAGGGGCCGTCGGCCTCGGCGGGCACGTGGTTGACGCCGAAGAGCTCGACCGCTCCTCCGTCCGCACCGCCGTCGCGGCGGTAGTGGAGGTTCTGGTGGGTGAACCAGGCGTCGCCGTCCTCCATGACGTCGGTGACGGCTTCGAGGCGCGGCCCGCCGCCGCCGGAGGCGCCGGCCTGGTTCTCGAAGGTGGCCGGGCCGTCGCTGCGCTGCAACAGGTTCGCCTGGACGAACTTGCCGGTGGCGTTGTGGCGGAACATGTGCTGCTCGTGCGCCCAGTCCCAGACCTCGAACGTCTCGGTCGCGCCGAGGTCGTCGGACCGGGCGGCGACGGCGCCGTCCTCGGCCACGGTGACGTACTTGCCGCCCGCCTGCCAGGCGACGGTGTCGTTGCCGCTGTGGTGGGTCACGTTTCTGAAGCGCTCGCGCAGGGCCTGGAGGGGGCTCGGGCGGCGGTCGGCGGGGACGGTGGGGCTGTAGAAGTCGCGGAGGTTGAGGTCGGCGAGGGGGCCGACGACGGCGATGCTCGCGGCCTCGGGGAGGGGCAGCGCGTGCTGCTCGTTCTTGAGGAGCACGAGCTGCTCGCGGGCGGCGCGGTGCGCGAGCGCGATGTGCTCGGGCCTGTCCTGCGGGTGCGGGTCGGCCGGGACGAGGTTGTACTCGCAGGCGTCGCCGTCGAGCTTTCCGGTGCGGACGAGGAAGCGGAGCCAGTCGCGCACTGCGCGGTCCACATGGGACATGTCGACGCCGAGGACGCCGCGCTCGACGGCCTCGCCCGCGTTCGGCACGAACGGGAGCTCGGAGCCGTCGGCGAAGTGGCTGACCCCGGCGAGGAGCATGAGCGCGGAGGCGTAGACGCCGTTCTCGTCAGCGTCGATCGCGAGGCCCTGCTCGGCCGCGAGGGCGGTCGGGTAGGGCACGTCGCCGCGCGGGTCGACCTGCCAGGTGTCCCACGGCTCGGCCTTGGTGGTGTGCAGGTTGACGCCGTCCCAGCCGTCGGGGAGGAAGAAGAACTCGCCGTCCGCGGCCCATTCGCCGCGGAGGGTCTGCATGAGCGGCGAGATGATCGAGGGCACGCCGTTGACGTTGTTGTAGGCGGTCATCGCGCCCATGACCGCGCCCGCCTCGACCGGCATCCGGTAGGGCACGGCCTGGTACTCGTGGAGGGCGCGCACGCTCATGGACGACGAGCTCTGCGAGCGGTGCCATTCGTGGTTGTAGCCGAGGAAGTGCTTCATCTGCGTGAAGGTCTTGACGTACACGGGGTGGCGCCCGCGCAGGCCCCACGCGTAGGCGGTGGCCATGGCGCCGACGTGGAGCGGGTCCTCGCCGAAGCCCTCCTCGAAGCGGCCGGCGAGCGGGTTGGAGCGGATGTCGGCGACGGGGCCGAAGGAGGCGTACACGTCGGTGTCGCGGGCGCGCACCTCGTGGGCGACGGCTTCGCCGACGGCCTCCAGCAGCTCGGTGTCCCAGGTCGCGCCGAGGCCGATGGCCTGCGGGAAGAACGTGGCGTCGGGCTTCTTGCCGGAGCTGTGCAGCACCTCGTTGAAGGCGTTGCCGAAAGCCGGGAGGGTGCTGCCGTCGGCGAGGACGGTCTCGGGGATGCCGTTGAGGCAGGCGAGCTTCTGCTCGTCGCTCATGAGGGCGAGCAGGGCTTCGACGCGCTCGGCGACGGGCCTGGTCGGGTCGAGGTGGGCGGGAGCGCTCATGCGGGTCCGATCGGTCGGCGTCAGTACCCCACGACATTACGACGGACGACCGAACAAATTCAAGCGGGTTAGGAGTGACGAACGTGAACGGAGCGCCCGGGGCAAACCGGACACGGGGTGGCCCCCCGTTTTCAACGATGCCACCGGGTGCCGACAGGGCCCGGGGGCGAGGACCGGGCGGCCGCCCGCGCGGGCCGTTCCGTGTTCGTTCGGTTCGTTACGATTCCTGTCATGAGCCCCGGCCCCCAAGGAACCTCGCTCGGCGTCGACTTCGGCACCTCGCACACGATCGCGGTCGTGCGCCGCGCCGACGGGAGCGTGCGGCCGCTGCTGTTCGACGGCGCCCCGCTGATGCCCTCGGCGGTGTGCGCCGACGGCGACGGCGGGCTGCTCGTCGGCAAGGACGCGGTCCACGCGGGCCGCAGGCACCCCGAGCGGTTCGAGCCGAACCCGAAGCGGCTCATCGACCTGCCCTCGACCCTCCTCGGCGAGCGCGAGTTCGCCGTGGCCGACCTCATCGCCGCCGTCCTCGACGCGGTCGCCGACGAGTGCCGCCGCGTCGTCGGCCGCCCCGCGCAGACGACCCTGACGTTCCCCGCCGAGTGGGGCCCGGCCCGCCGCCGCGTCCTGGAGGACGCCGCCGCGCGCTCCGGGCTCGGCGCGGTCCGCATGGTGCCCGAGCCGGTCGCCGCGGCGACCTACTACGCGGAGACCCTGAAGCACCGGGCCGCGGTCGGCTCCTCGATCGTCGTCTACGACCTCGGCGCGGGCACGTTCGACGCGAGCGTGGTGCGCCGCACCGAGACCGGATTCGAGACCGTCGCCCTCGACGGCCGCGGCGACCTCGGGGGCCTCGACATCGACGCGGCCCTCATCGAGCACCTCGGGTCCGTCTACGGCGACCGCGACGGCTGGAAGCGCCTGGTCAACCCCACCACGATCGAGGAGCGCCGCTCCTTCCGGGAGTTCCAGGAGGAGGTGCGCGGCGCGAAGGAGCGCCTCTCGCGCCACCAGCAGTCGGACATCGCGATCCCCCTCCTCGACGTCGAGGCGCACCTGACGCGCACCGAGCTGGAACAGCTCGCCCGCCCGCACCTGGAGCAGACGATCCGCGTCACCCAGGCCGTCATCCGCGCCGCGGACCTGAACCTCGCCGACTCCGCGGGCGTCTTCCTCGTCGGCGGCGCGAGCCGCATGCCCCTGGTCGCGACCCTGCTCCACCGCGAACTCGGCGTCGCCCCCACGGTCCTCGACCAGCCGGAGGTCGTCGTCGCCGAGGGCTCGGTCCTGTGGTCGGGCCCCGACACCTCGACCCTGTCGCTCCAGCGCCCCTACACGCCGCCCGCGCAGCCCGCCCCGTCGCCGCTGACGCCCCAGACCGCCGTCTCCCTCGCCCCGCACACCCCCCACGCCCCGCGCACCTCCTACCGCCAGGACAGCCCCCCGCGGACGGCCCCCCTCCCGCAGTCCCCGCCCGCGCCCTCGGCGCAGGCGCTCCCGCCGCGCACCGCCCAGCCCGTGACGCCCCCGATGTCGGTGTCCGGCAGCGACCCCGAGCCGCCCGAGACCGACGCGGACCGGCTGCGCCGCAAGAAGGTCGGCCGCCGCCTCCTCGCCGGGTTCATCGCCGTCGACCTGCTCATCATCGCCGGGCTCGCCTGGTACTTCAACCGCGACGAAGGCGAGGACGTCGACCCCTTCGACTCCGGCGTCATCGCCACCGCGTTCGAGCCGAACTGGACGACCGCCGAGGCCGGCACGCTCCTCTCCGAGATCACCGGCGCCCACACCGACCGGGTCCAGTCCCTCGCCGCCGCCGAGAACGAGGGCGGCACGACGCTGTTCTCCGCGGGCGACGACGGCGTGATCCGCCAGTGGGACATGGCCTCCGGCGAGATGGTCGACCAGTTCGACATCGGCACCGGCGTCCAGGCCCTGTGGCCCGTGCCCGCCTCGAACGGCGACGAACTCGTGGTCGCGCTGGGCACCGGCACCGTCCCCTACGTGTGGTCGCCCGAGACCGGGGACTTCACCGAGACCCTCCTCCCGGAGATGGTCGCCGAGGGCGCCGACAACCTGTACAACCGCGTCGGGACCGTCGAGTTCTACGCCACGCTCGGCATGCTCAACGACGACGAGTACGAGCTGTTCGACCTCCAGAACCAGATCACGCGCTCGCGCTTCGACCTGCCCGACGGGTACGGCTACCCGCGGTTCTACTCCACGATCGACGGCGCCTCGATGAACATCGTCGCGGTCACCGGCGACCAGACCGTCGACGTCATCGACGGCCGCACCGGCGAGCCCATGGGGCTCAACATGTCCGACGACCAGATGGACGGCGTCGTCACCGAGGCGTTCGGCGTCGTCTACGACTTCCACACCCCGTACGCGATGCTCTACGGCGACGACGGCCTCCTCCACTTCTGGGACCTCGAAGGCCAGACGCCCGCGCTCTCGCCGCTCGCGTACGAGAGCCTCGACGACGAGTTCCACTACGAGATGGTGGACATGTCGCTCGACGGGGACGTCGAGCAGTCGCTGCTCTACATCAACGAGCACGACGAGGCCCGCGCCGTGGCGATCGGCACCGGCGAGACCGTCGACTTCGCCTCCGACGGCGGCGGCTCGCCCCTCAAACTCGTGGACGTCACCGTCGACGGCGTGCAGTACGCCGTCACCGGCGACGACCAAGGCAATATTCGATTCTGGAGTCTGGGACAGTGATCATCCTGGTCGTCGCGGCCGTCATCGTCGCCGCCATCACCGCGTACGCCATCTGGGCCGGGGGCAAGGAGCACCGGATCGAGACGACCGCGCACCTCGAAGCCCGCGCGAACGAGGTGTGGGCGGTCCTGACCGACTTCCCCGCCTACGGCGAGTGGAACCCGTTCATCAGGGAGATCTCCGGTCTCCTCGCCGAGGACGAGCGGCTCGAAGCGATCTTCATGCAGGGCAACGGGAAGTCGGCGACGTTCCGACCGCGCGTGCTGCGCGTCTCGCCCGCCCGGCAGATCCGCTGGCTCGGGAAACTCGGCCCCGGCGGCCTGTTCGACGGCGAGCACTACTTCGTGCTCGAACCGCAGCAGGACGGGACCACGGTCCTCACCCACGGCGAGCGGTTCACCGGCATCCTCGTGCCGCTCATGGCGAGGACCCTCGGCGACACCGAGCGCGCCCTCGCGTCGATGAACGAGGCGCTCGCCGCCCGCCTCCACGAGAAGCCCGAATAGCTGACGCGACTTCGCGCCGCGGCCCGTCGGGCCGCGGCGCGATTCGTTGTTCTCCTGCGGGGCCGCTCCTGGCCGGTGCGGTCCCCTTGCCGTGCAGGTCGTTCGGAACGGGGTCCTAGAGGACGCCCGCGCCGGCCAGCTCGGTCACGCCGGAGACCGCGTCGGAGGCCGTGTCCGCAACACCTTCGGAGGTGGTGTTGCCGACCAGGCCGCCGGTGAGGCCGCCGACGACCGGGGCGCCGCTGACGACGCCGCCGACCGTGTCGAGACCGGGGACGGGCAGGGCCTCTTCGTTGAGATCCACGTCCGCGGCCTCCATGTCGCCCTGGTCCAGGCCCTTGTGGCTGTCGTGGCCCTCGTGGCCGCCGGGGATCTCCGCGTCGGAGCCGCCGTCGCAGGAGGCGGTGGCGACGCCGAGGATCGCGATGGCGTTGCCGCACACGTTGACCGGCGCCTGGATCGGCGCGAAGATCTGGTTCCCGTTGCCGAGGCCCACGTTGTCCTGGGTGGTCAGGTGGCCCGCGCCGGAGTAGTCGGCGTCGGCGCCGCCCTCGCAGCCCGCGTCGGACACCCCGCCGATGGCGATCGCGTTGCCGCAGGCGTTGATCGGGGCCTGGATGGGCGCGAGCAGCTGGTTGCCCGAGAGCGCGCCCCAGTTGCGCTGGGTCGTGGTGTTGCCCGACTCGGTCACGTGCCCCGACTCGGCGACGGTGGCGCTGGAGCCGCCGTCGGACCCGGCGCCCGAGTGCCCGCCGACCGCGGCGGCGATGCCGCTGACGTCGACCGGGACCTGGACGGGGGCGAACGCCTGGTTGCCGTTCGCCAGACCGGTGTTGTTCTGGGTGGTCAGGTGGCCGGCGCCGCCGAAGTCGGCGTCCGCGCCGCCCTCGCAGCCGGCGTCGGCGGTGCCGAGGACGGCCGCGGCGACGCCGCAGATGTTGACGGGCACCTGGATCGGGGCCACGACCTGGTTGCCGGAGACGGCCCCGACGTTGCCTTGCGTGGTCGTGTCAGGCCCGGTGGCGTGCGCGGTGCCGGCGCCGGCGACGAGGACCGCCCCGACGGCGACGAGTCCGGTCTGCGCGGTCTTGCGAGCCCATGAGTTAGTCACGAAGTCTCACCTTTCAGGGAAATGGTTGTTGCTGTTCCATCACGTCCCCCGTGAAGCTCCGTGGCTCCGATGGCTTGTGCGCGTTCGGAGGCGGGCTGGGTCCCACCTCGTCACAGGGTGCTATCGAAACCGGGAGAGTTGTGGTGCGCGGGCGGCGGGCCGTCCGGTGCGGCGGTTCGCGGGCAGGCTCGCGCGGCCTCGGCGGTGCACCGCCTCAGCGCGTTCGCTCGTCCTGCGGACCGCCGCGGGCCGGACGGGCCCGTCGTCCGTGTCGGGCCGGGCGCGGCGGGCGCCTGGCCGTCGTATGGGGCCGCCCTAGAAGGGCAGCGGGACCGGGAGGCCGCCGCCGAGGCCGCCGAGCAGGTCGTCGACCGGCAGGGCGTCGAGCGGGCCGCCCTGCGGCTCCTCGTCCTTCTGGTCCTGGCCGCCCTTGGCCGGGTTCTCGGCGGGCTTGTCGGTCTTCGCCTCGGCGTCGGGACCCGAGGGCACCAGCATGTTGAGGCCGGGGACCGCGGAGACCGCGTCGAGCCCGGGGACCTGCTGGGTCAGACCGCCGGCCATGCCGGTGACCTGGTCCGGAGCGACCGGGAGCCCCCCGAGGGCCTCCGGAGTCGCCGCGACGAGGTCGCCCGCGGACTCCTCGACGCCGTTGTCGGCGGCCTGAGCGGCCGTCCCCGCGAGCAGCAGAGCCCCCGTGGCGAGGCCCCCGACGAGGCCCGCCGTACGCACAGTGCGCATCTTCATCTGCTTGTTTTGCCTTTCTTCGTACCGTCCGGGTCCGGCGACTGGGGAAGCAGCACGGACGGACCGCGGAGCGGTGCAAGATCGCTGAATTGTCGGTTCACCAGCGGCTGATGGCGGCGGCGCCGGTTGCGGCGCCCGCTCATGCGACCCCCAGCCGCGACCGCACCGGCTGGATCGCCGGCGGATCGGGGACCGCGCTCGCTGTCCAAGGACCGGTGACACTCCGGTCCGGCCGCATCGCGTGCGGCCACCCTGACTAACTGGAGAGGCGGGGGCGCGGTTACGCCCAGACGCGAAGAAATTCGAAAATGATGCGACGTTGCGCACCCGAAATGTGAGGATGCCGCATATGCCCGAGTCGGGGGCGTTCGGGGGACGCGGAACGGCCCTTCACGCGAACGCGAAGGGCCGCAAAGAAAACGGAGTGATTCCGGCTACTGCACGCGGCGCAGGATCATCGTGTCCGAGTGCCCCGCACCGCCGTTCTGGTCCTCGCCGCCGCCGTTCCGCCTGTTGCGGATGATCTTCATAGTGCGCTGCACCACGAACCACAGGAACAGGACGCCGATGATGCCGACGACGATCTTGCTCAGCAGCCCCGAGTACTCGTTGAGGATCGGCTCGATCGCGGGGCCGAACGCGAAGCCCAGGCCGATCCAGATCCCGTTCCACACCACGGAGCCGACGAGGGTGTAGCCGGTGAACTTCCAGAACGGCATCTTCTCGATCCCCGCCGGGACGGAGATCGCGCTGCGCACCAGGGGAAGGCAGCGGCCCGCGAGCACCGCGACGCCGCCCCATCTGGCGAAGACCTTCTCCGAGCGCTCGAAGTCCTTGAGCTCCAGGAGGGGCAGCTTCTCGAACAGCCACCGCGTGCGCTCGCGCCCGAAGAAGTAGCCGACGTAGTAGAGGATGTACGCGCCGGCCATCGAGCCGAGCGCGGCGAAGAACATCGCGAGCCAGAAGTTCATGTGCCCCTGGTAGGACAGGAACCCCGCCACGGGCAGGATGAGCTCGGAGGGGATCGGGGGGAAGACGGACTCGATCGCGAGCGCGAGGCCCACGCCCACCTCACCGAATCTGGTGATCAGGTCGAGCACCCACCCGATGATGCCGTCGTATTCGTCGGCGTGGGTGACGTCTCCCGTGGAGGCGGCCGCCAGTGCCAGTGTTCCGCTGAGCATGTTGGTCACGCGGCCAGCGTAACCGGCTCGCGTTCGAGCCCGCCTCGGTCATCGGACCGACCCTCCGGGGCCGCGCGGCCGACCCTCGCGGCGCGCGGCGCGGGAGGCGTTCGGCCAGGTGTCGCGCGGCGTGCGGGGCCGGGCCATACTTAGTGGTAATTCCGCGCTTCTAACGGCTCGCACGGCCGAACAGCGCTCGGCTATCGCAGGTTGAGGGGGCTTCGATGAGTCGCACGGTCGGGCCGTACAACGATGTCGCGACCGCGCGCGTCGAAGGGGCCTACGAGCTGTGCGAGGGCAGCGACGAGGGCGGGCGCCCCGTCCAGATCCTCACCCTCGGCTCCACCTCCTCCAAGGACCCGGCCCGCCGCGGCCTCCTGTCCGACACCGTGGCCTGGGCGTACGCGACCGCCGGGCCCGAGGACGCCCCGATCCTCGTCGCCGACCTCGAAGCCGAGCAGCCGTACGTGGTGGTCCTGAAGGACCCGCGGCTGCGCGGCGCCGACCGGATCATGGACCGCCTCCTCGCGCTCGGGCCCGCCACCGGGCCGCTGCCCGTGGGGCCCGCGGCCGCGGCCCAGCGCGCCGCGCACCAGATGGCGGCCGCGCAGCGCTCCGCGGCCCCGGCCTCGCCGGTCGGGCCGCCGTCCCCGCCGCCGATCTCCCCGCCCGTGGTCATCATCGCGCCGCCGAAGAAGCGCTCGCAGCTCGTGCCGATCCTCGTGGGGATCGGCTCGGTCGTGGTGATCCTCGCGCTCGTCGTGGGCGTGTGGGTCCTCCTGTCGGGCGGCGACGACCCGGCCGGGTCGTCGGCCGAGCCCTCGGACACGACCGAGGCGGGCGCGACCACCGAGGCGCCGTCGGAGGCGGCCGAGGAGGGCGAGCCGGAGAACGAGGTGCCGCAGTGGGACGCCGACGCCCCGGAGGAGCGGGTCGGCGGGACGCTGTTCGCGGAGGGCGACGCGACCCGGACCGTGGCGTACGCGGGCTGGCCGTTCGCGTTCCGCGTGCCGGAGGCGTTCTCGTGCAGCGAGTCCGGGCAGACCGCGGTGTGCACCGCCGACGCCGGGGACTCGAAGATCACCGTCGGCTGGGAGCCGTGCGCGGGGCGCTGCTCGACCTCGGACCGGGACGCGATGCGCGGGGAGCTGCCGTACCAGCCGCTCCAGATCTTCCAGAACGGCGACATCGGGGTGTCCGAGCGGACGCAGGTGTCGGGCCGCTGGCGCGGGGCCTTGAGCGTGTTCACCGAGGCCGAGGACGGCGTGTTCCACGCGTGGTCGAGCGTCGACGTGGCGGACTTCCGGTCCGAGGAATGCTGGCAGGTCTTCAACGACGTGCTCAACCAGGCGATGGCGAAGGCCGTCTAGGTCCCCCGCAAGGGCCGGTCTAGCGCCGGTCCCAGGCGTCGAGGGCCGCGGTGATGATCTCCGTGGAGGACGGCGAGGGCTGCGGGATGCCGGGCGTGAGCCCGTGCTGCGCAAGGAGTTCGGAGTACTGGTCGCTGCCGTAGGACCGCAGGAGGTTCTGGGCGGCCTCGCGCTCGTCGTCGCCGATCCCGGCGGCCACGTACATGGGGTATTCGAACTGGGCGACCTGGGTCGCGCCCGTGGGGGCCTGGAGCTGCTCGGCGCCGCCCGCGTTGTGGGCGGCGACCTCGGGGGCGGACATGACGGCCGCGCCGTCGCCGCCTTCGGCGGTGTACTCGTCGACGCCGAAGATGACAATCCACATGAGGCTCGCGGCGTGCTGCCGCGGATCCTGAAGGGCCACTTCGGTCTCGTCGGGCAGGACCTGGTCGGTGCTCTCGCCTTCGGGGAGGGCGAGGCCGACCGCGCTGGCGGCGGTGGACTCCTGGAGGACCTCCCACTGCTCCGCGAGACCTGCATCGGGGAGGTTGCGCCACAGGCCGGTCTCGGGGATCCACACGTCGGCGCCGGTGTCGGCGACCGCGTTCCCCGCGACGGAGGTGACGGTGATGTCGGCGCACACGTCGGAGCCGCGCGAAGGGGCGCCGCCGCCCGCGGCGATGAAGTCGTCGAGGACCGCGGCGATCTCGGGCGCGGCCGCGACCTGGAGCTCCACCTCCGTCCCGCAGGACTGGACGTGGGCGATGGCGGCGTTGAGCGTGTAGGCGGTCACCGGCGCGAAGACGGCGAGCAGCGCCGCGCCTCCGAGGAGGCGGCGGCCCTCTTTCGAGAGGCGCCCTCGCTTGCGGTGCACACCTGCCATGTGACGAGTGTATGACCTGGGGCAAACGCCGTCGAGGTCACGTTTTTCAGTTATCCCAAGGGGACCGAGCGTTACCGCACGTCACCGGACGTCCTGGGCCGGGCCGAGAACGGCCCGGCCCCGGCGTCCGCTGGGGTCACCGGCGGCGCGGGCGCCGCTTCGGCGGCGTCAGCAGGTCGGCGACGATCCGCATCGTCTCGGGGACGAGGCGGAAGTAGGCCCACACCCCGCGCTTGTCGCGCTGGACGACCCCCGCCTCGGCGAGGATGCGCAGGTGGTGGGAGACGGTGGGCTGCGAGAGCCCGAGCGGTTCGGTCAGCTCGGCGACGCACGCCTCCTGCTCGGGAGCCGCTTGGATGAGGCTGATGAGCTGGAGGCGGTTCGGATCGGCGAGTGCTTTGAGGACACCCGCGATGCGCTCCGCGTCGGACTTGGAGAGCGTTTCGCCGCTGACCGGCGAGACTGGCGTCTCGGCCTCGACGGTGACTCGCACCATGATCGTGTTCCTTCCGGATTGGTTCCAGTCGGGACCGGATTCGGCCGCACTGCCATTAATCCAGTTCCAACCCTGAATATGCCTCCGCGGTGTGGCCGGGCGGTAACGACGACGCTTCCGGCTCGCAAAGGCTTTCGGTTCCGTTGGACCGCGAATCGGGCTGCACCAGGGCCCGGTCCGGATCCACCGCCGAGATTACGCCTGCACTGCCAGCGGGGCCACCGCCGACACTTGATCATTTCGCAGGCCGCAGGACCGGCTATTGAGTTGAAGCCGCACTACCAGGAGTTATATTGAAATCTCCCTATGTTTAAGCGGTTGCCGATTTCACGGTGAGAGCGGATTCACCCACGTCGATCGATCGACATCCCAACATATAGAACAGCTCTGATTCTTGATGTTAGCGCGCACCGGGCGGAAATGCGGCCCGCCTGCGTTTCCACTCGGTTACATCGACTTGAGAAAAACCACATTTTCGGACAAGACGAACGGCGGGGCCGCCCGGCCCCGCCCTGCTCGAAGCGATTCAGGCGCGCGGTGGCGCCGTCGAGTCGCGCTCGATGAGCTCGGCGTCGACCGACAGCTCCTCGGGGTAGTCCTCCTCGTCGACGAGCGCGGCCTCCAGGGCCCGCACACCCATGTCGTGGAGGGGCAGCGCCACGGTCGTCAGCGACGGCGTGAGGTCGCGCACGATCGGGATGTCGTCGAACCCGGCCACCGACACCTGCCCGGGGATGTCCACGCCGCCCTCGCGCAGGGCCGTGCACAGGCCCGTGGCCTGCACGTCGGAGGTCACGAACACCGCGGTGGGCAGCTGCGGGCCGTCGAGGAGCCGCCGCCCCGCCTGGTAGCCGCCGTCGCGGGTGAACTCGGCCGGGACGTGCACGACCTCGGCGTCCGCGGGCAGCGCCGACAGGAACCCCTCGCGCCGCTCGCGCACCACCTGGAGCTGCTCGGGCCCGGCGACGACCGCGAACCGGCGGTGGCCCAGCTCCGACAGGTGCCGCGCCAGGCCGGCCGCGCCCTCGCGGTTCGCGGGCCGCACGACCCGCCCCGGCAGGCCCGGCTGGCCCACCGACACCACGGTCGCGCCCAGTTCCAGCAGGTCCGACAGGTGCTCGGAGAGGCGCTGCTCAGCGGCCTTGTCGGTGGTCCGCGACCCGGCGACGATCACCGCGCGCGGGCGGTAGCCGCGCAGCGAGTCGAGGTGCTGCACCTCGGAGTCGGGGTCGATGCCGGTGTCGGCGATGAGGACGCGCACGTTCCGGCGGGCCGCCTCGGCGAGCACGCCGCCCGCGATTTGCCCGAAGTACGGGTCGGTGACGTCGTGGAGCAGCAGTGCCACCGTCTGCGAGGTGGCGCGGGCGAGCACCTGCGCGCCGACGTTGGGGGCGTAGCGCAACCGTCGCGCCGCCTCGCGGACCCGCTCGCTGAGCTGGTCGCTCACCCGGTGCGGGGAGCCGTTGAGCACGCGGGAGGCGGTGGCCACCGAGACGCCGGCGGCTCGGGCGACGTCGGCCAGACGGGCCGGTTGTTTGCGTTCCATCTCGCTGAGGCTACTCATCTGCGGAAAGCGCTGCTCAAGCGGTCCGGAGGCGCCGATCCCTCCACACTCGCCAGACCACGTACGCAACTGCGGCAACACCGAGGCCCGCGGCCGCGACCTTGAGCGGGCTGGGCCCGGACAGCTGCGGGCGCAGGGCCACGGGGCGCCGGAACGTCAGCTGCGGCCACCCCTCCTCCTGGGCGAGGCGCCGCAGCCCGCGGTCGGGGTTGACGGCGCGCGGGAAGCCGACGGCGCGGAGCATCGGCTCGTCGGTGATGGAGTCGGAGTACGCGAACGACGCGTCCAGGTCGATGCCGCGCTCGGCCGCGAACAGGCGCATGGCCTCGGCCTTCGCCGGGCCCGCGGCGTAGAAGTCGATCTCGCCGGTGTACCGGCCGTCGGGGCCGACGACCATGCGCGAGGCGATGACGTCGGTCGCGCCGAGCATCCGCCCGATCGGGGCGACCATCTCCTCGCCGGAGGCGCTGACGAGGACCACGGCGCGGCCCGCGGAGCGGTGCGCCTCGATGAGCGCGGCGGCCTCGGCATACACGGCGGGGGCGATGAGCTCGTCGAGCGTCTCCTCGACGATGGCCTTGACCTCCTCGGCGGGCCAGCCGCGGGAGAGCTCGGCGACGGAGTCGCGGGTGCGCGCCATCTGGACCTCGTCGGCGGAGCCGCCGAGGCGGAAGAGGAGGTGCGAGTAGGCGACCTTGAGGACGTCGCGGCGCGCGAGGAGCCCGCCCTGGTAGAGCGGGCGCGAGAACGCGAGGCTGCTCGCCTTCGCGATGATCGTCTTGTCGAGGTCGAAGAAGACCGCGCCGCCCTGCGACCGGGCCGGCGCCGGGGCCGCCTCCAGCGCGAGTGCCCGTGAGCCGTCGCGGTGCTCCGCTGCGTTCATGCCGCAAGTGTAAACAGCGCGGCAAACCCCTTTCGGCCACTTGTCGCACCGCGGAAGGGACGTGTCGGGGCAGGGACGAGGGCGCCCCGCCGCCGGGCACGGCGAGAGCCGCCGCGGCCCGCGGGGTGGGCCCCGGTTCGCAATGGTGCCCGAGGGGTCCGACATCGGCGCCGCTCCGATCGCGGCGCCCGGATTTCCGGGCACCCGAACGGCCCGATCAGGCCCTGGGGATGGGCCCCCGGTCGGCAATCGTGCCAGGCGGGTCCGACAATCCGCGCCGCCGGTGCTTCGAACAGCCGGTTGTCGGTCGCGGGCCGTAAGCTGGGCGCCATGTCGAAGAGCCAGCGGATCGCCTACGCCTGCGGGGCATGCGGGGCGCGCGTCCCGAAATGGGTCGGGCAGTGCCCCGAGTGCGGCGAGTGGGGGTCCATGGAGGAGTCCGCGGCGCCGCCGCGGCAGGCCTCCGGCCCGTCGGGGGGCGGGAGCGCGGTGCGGCGCCCGGCGATGCCCGCGCTGAAGATCGGCACCGTCTCCGCCGAGCAGGCCGCGAGCCTGCCGACCGGGGTCGGCGAGTTCGACCGCGTCATGGGCGGCGGGATCGTCCCCGGCGGCGTCACGCTCATCTCCGGGGAGCCGGGCGTCGGCAAGTCGACGCTGCTCCTCGAAGTAGCGCACCGCTTCGGCGAGGCCGGGTACGGGCGCGCGCTCGTCGCCACGGGCGAGGAGTCCGCGGCCCAGGTGCGCCGCCGCGCCGACCGCACCGGGTGCCTCTCCGAAGAGCTGTACCTGGCCGCCGAGACCGACCTCGGCGCGGTCCTCGGGCACATCGAGGACGTCAAGCCGGGGCTGCTCGTCCTCGACTCCGTGCAGACGGTCCTCGCGCCCGACACCGACGGCGTCCCCGGCGGCGTCACCCAGGTGAAGGCCGTCGCCACCGCGATCACGCAGGAGGCCAAGGCGCGCAACATGGCCGTGATCCTCGTCGGGCACGTGACGAAGGACGGCAACATCGCCGGGCCGCGCGCCCTGGAGCACCTGGTCGACACCGTCGTCCACTTCGAGGGCGACCGGCACTCGATGCTGCGGCTGCTGCGCGGCGTCAAGAACCGGTTCGGGCCCTCCGACGAGGTCGGCTGCTTCGAGATGACCGAGGACGGCATCGTCTCCCTCGCCGACCCCTCCGGGCTGTTCCTCGACGACGCGCCGAACGAGCCGACCCCCGGCACCTGCGTCACCGTCACGATGGAGGGCCGGCGTGCGGTGCCGGTGGAGGTGCAGGCGCTCGTGGGGAAGTCGGTGAAGGACGGCGCGATCCCGCGGCACACCGTGTCCGGGCTCGACCAGGCGCGGCTGAACATGATCCTCGCGGTGCTCACGCGCCGCGGCGGGATGCGGCTGCTCGACCGGGAGGTGTACGCGACGACGATCGGCGGCATCCGCGTCCGCGAGCCCGCCTCGGACCTCGCGCTGGCGCTGGCGCTGGTGAGCGCCGAGCAGGAGATCGCGGTGAGCGCCGACCTGGTCGCGATCGGCGAAGTGAGCCTCACGGGCCAGGTGCGCCGCACGGTGAACGCCGACCGGCGCGTCTCCGAGGCCGCCCGCCTCGGCTTCAAGACGGCGATCGTCCCGAAGGGCTCGGTCTCCGAGCGCCACCGCATCGAGGTCGTCGAGGTCGAGACCATCAACGACGCCAAGCAGGCGGCCGCCCGCACCTGGGCCCGCCGCGGCTAAGACGGGCCGGGGCGGAGGGGTTGGCTGGTGATGCCGTCGACCTGGTCGGCGAGGAGGGTGCGCTTCTCGGTGAGGGCGGCGATCTGCTGGTCGAGGCGGTCGAGGCCGTCGTCGAGGACCGCGCGGGAGTGGTCGCAGTGGCGCATGCCCTTCTCGCACAGGCACGGCATGAGCTCGCGGATCGCGCGCGTGGTCAGGCCCGCGTCGAGGAAGGCGCGGATCTGCTCGACCGCCGTGGGGGCGTCCTCGGCGTAGGACCGGTAGCCGTTCGAGTCGCGTTGCGGCACAAGGAGCTCCTGCTCCTCGTAGTAGCGCAGCAGCCGGGTGCTCACGCCGGTGCGGCGCGACAGCTCGCCGATCAGCATCGTGGCCTCCATCACGTTCATTGGACCTTCACACTGGTGTGAAGCCATAACGTCCGGGACATGACGAACATTTCCACTGCTCCGATCGCCCTGTCCACCACTGTCACCGGCTCCGGTCCCGGGATCGTCCTCGCCCACGGCGCGACCGGGGGCGTCGACCCGAACTTCGGTTCGCTCATCCCGCTCCTCGCCGAAGGCCACACGGTCACCGGCTCCGACTACCCGGCCGACGACACGCACCTCGAACTCGACGCCCTCGCCGACGCGCTCGTCGCCGACGCCGCCACCGAGCGGTTCACGCTCATCGGCTTCTCCCTCGGCACGGCCGTCGCCGTCCGCGCCGCCGTGCGCCACCCCGACCGCGTCGCCGGGCTCGTGCTCGCGGCCGGACTCGCCAAGGCCGACAACCGGACCCGGCTGGGGATCGACGTCTGGCAGACGTTCCTGGAGCGGGGCGACCGGGAGTCGTTCGCGCGGTTCGCGGTCCATGCGGCCTTCAGCCCCGGGTTCACCAACGCCCTCGCGCCGGAGGCCGTCGCCGAGGCCGTCGCGGGCATCGCCGGACGCGATGCGGGCGGCGCCGCCGCCCAGCTCGACCTGGTCCAGCGCGTCGACGTCACCGCCGACCTCGCCGCCGTCGCAGTGCCGACGCTGGTCGTCGCCGCGACCGGGGACCTCCTGGTGGACCCCGCCAACCACCGGCAGCTCGCCGCGGGCATCCCGGGCGCCGAGTACGCCGAGGTGGAGTCGGGCCATGTGATCATGGCCGAGCGGCCGGAGGAGTGGCACAGGCTCGTGCTCGACTTCCTCCAGCGCCACGGGCTGTAGCGCGCGAAGCCTAGAGGCCCAGCTTCGCGAGTTCCGTCCGCGACGCCACGCCGAGCTTCGGGTACGCCTTGTACAGGTGGTACCCGGCGGTGCGGGGGCTCAGGTACAGGTGCTCGCCGATCTCGCGGTTGCTCAGGCCCGCCGCAGCGAGGCGGACCACTTGCAGCTCTTGGGGAGTGAGCCGTGCGGCGAGGTCGGGCGCGGCCTCGACGGGGCCCGCGTCGCCCGCGGCGCGCAGTTCGCGGCGGACCCGCTCGGTCCACGGCTCGGCGCCGAGGCGCTCGAACACCGCTGCGGCCGAACGGAGCCGGGACTTGGCCTCGTTGACGCGGCGCGCGCGGCGCAGCCACTCGCCCAGGAGCAGGTCGGTGCGGGCGGCCTCGAACGGGAACGCGTTCCCGGCGAGCTCGGCGGCGCGGTGGAGGCCCGCGGCCTTCTCGTAGTGGGCGCCCGCGTCGGCTTCGGCGGCGAGCAGGCCCAGGCAGCGCTCCACGAGCGCGGCGGCATGGTCCTGGCCGCCCGCCGCGGCCCACTCGGCGAACCAGTC
The DNA here is from genome assembly GCF_003002955.1 of Glycomyces artemisiae. GTDB lineage: Bacteria > Actinomycetota > Actinomycetes > Mycobacteriales > Micromonosporaceae > Glycomyces > Glycomyces artemisiae. The sequence goes on along the minus strand of NZ_PVTJ01000002.1, from coordinate 339,963 downwards.
GAACGCCTTCTCGGTGCGGCCGGGCTCGCCCGCGCGCACGGCGGCCTCGACGGCGACGGGCACGTACCCGAGGGCGTCGCCGGGCGCGTGCGAGTCGAGGTGGGCGGCGAGGCGGTCGAGGGCCTCCTCGTTGCGGCCCAAGGAGAAGTCGAGGAGCGCGGTGGCGACGTCGATGGGGACGAGGTTGTTCCCGGGCGAGTCGCGCTCGGCGGCCTCCACAAGGGACCTTGTCAGGTCGGCGTCGCCGCGCAGGGCCGCGACGGGCGCGAGGACGTACGCGCGGGCCTTCACCGGCCCGATCCGCTGTCCCAGCTCCACGGAGAGCTCGACGGCGCGGGCGGCGAGCGCCTCGGCGTCCTGCCAGCGCCCGCGGTGGAACTCGGTGAGCGCGTTCAGGGTCAACAGGCGCGGGAGGGCCCCGGCGGCGCCGGATTCGCGGGCGACGCGGACGGCGCCCGCGGCGGTCTGCTCGGCGGCGGCGATGTCGCCGACGAGGGTCTGCCACCAGGCGATCATGGCGCGGTTCTCGGGGCTGACGGCGTCGCCGAAGCCGACGTGGATCGCGGTGAGCCGCCGCAGGGACTCGACGGCCTCGGTGACGGTGTACGCGCAGGACCGGTTGAACCCGGCGGTGGCGACGGCGAGGTCCTGGACCCACGCGGAGTGGTCGATGGCGAGGCGCTGGGCGTGCTCGGCGGCGACTTCGGCGCGGGAGAAGTCGCCTGCCTGCCAGGCGAGTTCGACGGCGCGGAACAGCGGGTACCCGGCGGCCTCGGGCTGCGCGGCCGTGTAGTGGTCGGCGGCCTCCATGTAGAGCCGGTAGGACTCGCGCACGTCGTTGTCCCAGGCGGCGACCATCGCGGCGGTGAGGGTGGCGCGGGCGAGGACGGCCCGGTCGTTCGTGGCCCTGGCGATCTGGAAGACGAGTTCGCGGGCTTTGGGGCCGTTGCCCGCGGCGGCGGCGGCTTCGGCGGCGCGCAGGAGGCGCCGTCCGCGTTCGGGCCCTTCGGGGGTGAAGGCGGCGGCGCGTTCGAACGTGGCGTACTCGACGCCGTGCCCGCCGCAGGTGGAGGCGCATTCGGCGGACGCTTCGAGGGCCGCGGCGATGGTCTCGTCGGGTCCGGTGGCGGCGGCGGCGAGGTGGAAGGGCCGCCGGTGGTCGTCGGGGTCCATGACGTCGGCCATGACCTGGTGCGCTTCGAGGCGCCGGTAGACGGGCGCGCCGCGGTAGGCGGCGGAGCGGATGAGCGGGTGCCCGAACGCGAACCGCCCGCCCTGGAACCGGACGAGGTCGTCGGCTTCGGCGGGGGCGAGGTCGGTGAGGCGCGCGCCGAGCTTCGCGGCGGCGTCGAGGACGAGCGCGGGGTCGGCGGTCTCGTCGGCGGCGATGAGCAGCAGGAGCGTGCGGGTGGCTTCGGGGAGCCGGTCGATGCGGTCGCCGAAGACCTGCGTGAGGCGGGTGGTGGTCGAGCGGGCGCCGGTCCAGTCGACGGCCGACCGGGTGTCGGGTTCGGCCGCGGGCAGTTCCAGGAGCGCGAGCGGGTTGCCTTCGGCGGTGCGCAGGACGCGGGCGCGCGCGTCGGCGGGCAGGCCCGCCAGGCGCGCGGAGACGAGGGCCCCGGCGGACGCGTCGTCCAAGGGCCCCAGGCGCATCTCGTCGAGGCCGGGCGTGGGGAAGTCGGGCGCGTAGCCGTCGCGGACGGCGAGGACCATCGCGACCGGTTCGGCGGCGAGGCGCTTGGCGATGAACAGGAGGACGGCCGCGGAGTCGGGGTCGAGCCAGTGCGCGTCGTCGACGACGCACAGCACGGGGCGGTCGGCCGCGGCGGCGGCGAGGAGGCTCAGTGCGGCGAGGCCGACGGTGAACCGCAGGTCGCCGGGGGGCGCGGCCTTGTCGGGGACCGCTTCGAGGCCGAGGGTCCGCGAGAGCACGCACGCGTGGTGCTCGGGGATCGATTCGAGGTGCCCGGTGAGCGGCAGCAGGAGCGCCTGGAGGCCCGCGAAGGACCAGGAGTGCTCGGATTCGACGCCGGTGCAGCGCAGCACGGTGAAGTCGGCGGCGGTCTCGGCGGCGGCGGCCGCGAGGCTGGACTTGCCGATCCCGGCCTCGCCGCGCACGACCAGCGCCGAGCCGTGTCCTTCGCGGGCCCGGGCGAGGCGGTCGGCGAGGGCGGCGGTCTCCGTGTCGCGTCCGTACAGCACGGTTCCAACGGTACCGCCGCCCGCCCGGTTCGCCCTTGGCGCGGCCACTGGGCGGGAATGTCCGGTCCGCTAGAACGGGGACGGCATGGGGGTCGCGGCGCGGGCGTTCGCGAGGGCGCGGGCCCACCAGTGGAGCTCGTCGAGGAGGGTCTTCGCGGCGGGTTCGGACTCGTCGAACTTGGTGAACTCGCCGCGCTCGTCGAAGTGCTGGTAGAACCGCGGGAACGCGATGGTGTTGCGGATCGTCATGGTGCGCAGCTCGGGGAAGATCTGCCGCAGGTGCTGGGCGGCGTTCTGGCCGCCGGTGACCTTGCCGCCGTAGGTGACCATGGCGACGGGCTTGGCGGCCCACTCGTTCATGTAGTAGTCGACGGCGTGCTTGAGGGCCGCGGGGATCGACATGTTGTACTCGCCGGAGACGACGACGAACGCGTCGGCGCGGTCGAGGCGCTCGGCGAGGGCGGCGACGTTCGCGGACGGGTCGCTCGGGGTGGACCACATGTCCTGTTCGGCGAGGTGCTGGGGCAGGTCGGCGTCGAGGAGGTCGATGAGGTCGACGTCGAACCCGCCGTGGCGCTCGGCGACGCCGGCGATCCAGTTGGCGGGGGCGGGGGCCCAGCGGCCCTCGCGGGTCGATCCGATGATGACGGCCAGGTTGAGCTTGTCGGTCATGGCGGTTCCTTCACTGTCGTGGTTCGGGACCGAAGCTACGGGCGGACCGACGTGGCCCACATCCGTCGACCGACTGGCCCGCGACTGGAACCGCACGTGACGGAAGGCGCGCGGCTGCTGAAGGACCGGGGGCATGCGGCCGGTCCGCGACCGGTGCGGGCCGGTCCGGGGTGACCGCGCCGTTTTCGGTCACGTGACGGATGCCCGGCCGGTCGGCCGGTCAATACGGTGGCCGCCATGACCACTGCAACGAAAGCGGCCCCGGAGGCCGCCGCCACCCGATGGGGGGCGATCCTCGCCGTCGGCTTCTCGCAGCTCGTCGTGGCGGGCGCCATGTCGAGCATCGCCGTCGCGCTGCCGCTCATCCGCACCGAGTTCGGGGTGTCCGAGGCCGCCACCGCTTGGGTGCTCCTCGCGTACGCGCTCCCGGTCGGGGCGGTCGCGATCGCCGCTGGCCGCCTCGCCGACCGCGCGGACCTGCGCGCGGTCGCCGTGTTCTCGATGGCCGCGCTCACCGTCGCATCCGTTGCGGCGGCGCTCGCGCCGTCGTTCGGGCTGCTGCTCGCGGCCCGCGCGGTCGGCGGGCTCCTCGGCGGGCTGCTGTTCGGGATGACCGGCCGGATCGTCGTCACCTCGTCCTCGCCGGAGCACCGCGGCCGGGCGATGTCGGCGATCGCGCTGATGATGACGGTGGGCGGCATGGGGATGGTCGGCGCGGGCGGGTTCGTCGTGGCCGCGTTCGACTGGCAGGGCCTGTTCTGGGTGTTCGCGGTCATGGGCGCGGCGGCGGTCGCCGCGGTCGCGGTCGCGGTGCCCTCCAACGGGACCGGCCTGCCGCGCCCGGACCGCGCGCTCCTGGTCGACACGGTGACTTCGGGCGGCGCGATCGCGTCGTTCCTGCTCGCGTTCGAGTACGTGGACACGGCGCCGTGGATCGCGCTGGGGGCCTTCGCGATCAGCGTCGTGCTCGCGGCGGCGTGGGTGCGCCAGCCGTCGTCGGCGGCGACGGTGGGGCTGCTGCGGTCGCCGCAGCTGGGCGGGGCGCTGCTGAGCCTCACGCTCCTGTCGGGTGTGACGGGCCTGCTCAACTTCAGCCTCCCGTACCTGCTCACCGACGTGCAGGGCGCGCGCCCGGAGCTCGTGTCGACGGTGATGCTCGCGTTCATCGGCGGGGTCGCCGCCATGACGCCCGTCGCCGGCTGGCTCGCCGACCGGTTCGGCCCCGGCCGGGTGTCCCTCGTCGGCGCGGTCCTCGTCGTGGCCGCGATCGTGCCGCTCATCCTCGTCGGCGAGGACTCCGGGCTCGTGGGCCTCGGCTCGCGGATCGGCCTGCTGGGCTTGGCGTACGGCGTGTTCAACAGCCCGATGAACACGTACCTGCTGGCGTCGGCCCCGCCCGAGCAGTCCGGGACGGCGGGCGCGTTCATGGCGACGACCCGCACGATCGGGTCCTCGCTCGGCCCGGTCCTGGCCGCCCTCGCCTGGGGCCTCGGCGCCACGGCCGTGGACGGCTACCGCCTCTCGGCGTGGGTGGTCGCGGCGATGCTCGTCGCGGGCGCCGCGCTCCAGGCCACCACGAAGCCGTGGCGGACCCCGAGGGCCGCTTAGAGGTCGAGCTTGGCGAGCTCCGTGCGCGAGGAGACGCCGAGCTTCGGGTACGCGTTGTACAGGTGGTAGCCCACCGTCCGGGGGCTGACGAACAGCTGCTCGCCGATCTGGCGGTTCGTCAGCCCGTCGGCGGCGAGGCGCACCACCTGGAGTTCCTGCGGCGTCAGCAGTTCGGCGAGGTCGGGCTTGGCCTCGACGGCGGTCGAGTCGCCCGCGGCGCGCAGCTCGCCCTGGGCCCGCTGGGTCCAGGGGGCGGCGCCGAGGCGCTCGAAGACCTCCGTGGCCTCGCGCAGGTGCGCCCTCGCCTCGTTGATCCGCCGGACCCGGCGCAGCCACTCGCCGTAGACGAGCTCGGTGCGGGCCCGCTCGAACGGGTCGATGTCGTCGGCGCGGTGCAGCTCCACGGCCCGCGCGAAGTGCGTCCCGGCCTCCGCCTCGGTCGCCATGAGCGCCCGGCAGCGCTCCACGAGCGCCTCCCAGTAGGAGCGGCCCGTCGCGTCGGCCCAGTCGGCGAACCAGTCGAACGCCTCCTTGACCTCGGCGAGCCGCCCGGCCCGGAACGCGGCCTCCACGAGCGTCGGGACCTGCGTGAGCACCTCCATGGGCGTGACGCCCTCGGCGATGCGCAGCAGCCGGTCGAACGCCGCCTCGTACCGGCCGAGCCCCAGCTCCATCAGGCCCAGCGCCGTGTCGGCGGGGACCACCGAGTCGTCCGGGGCGTCCTGGATCGCGGCGGCCACGAGCTCGCGGCAGCGCCGCTCCTCGCCGCGGATCGCGGCGATCGGCAGCAGCACCCAGATGCGGGCCTGCATGAGGACGCGGCGGTCGTTCTGCTCGTGCGCCAGCTCGATCGCGCTCGACGCGGCCGCCTGCGCGTCCGCATACCGCCCGTAGTGGAGCTGCGTCTGGGCCTGCACCAGCAGCGCGCACACCAGGGGGCTCAACGCGCCCCGCTCGCGGCAGTCGCGGACCTGCTCGGCGGCGGCCTGGTACGCGGCGTGCACGTCCCCGGCGAGGAGCCGCCAGCGCGCGGCGAGGACCTGGTCGTAGGCCTTGAAGTCCTCGTGCAGCGGCTGGTAGTAGTCGTAGAGGGACCGCAGCGCGTCGACCGCTTCGCCCGCCGTGTCGCCGGGCCGGCGGTTGAGTCCGGCGGCGGCGCGGGCGAGGCGCCTCGTCCAGGCGTTGTTGGTGCCGCCGTACTTCGACGCGAGGCCCGACGCGTACTTCACCTTCGCGAAGTCGCCTGTCTCCCAGGCGTTCCAGACGCCGCGCAGCAGCGGGTAGCCGGTGTTCTCGTGGCCGGTGGCCGCGTAGTGCTCGGCCGACTCCATCCACACGTCGAAGCCCTTGGAGTGGCCGGCCCAGGACAGGATCGTCGCGCGGATGAGGGCCGCGCGGGCGAGGAGCACGTGGTCGTCGGTGAGCCGCTCGGCGGCCTCGGCGAGCTCGACGGCCTTGCCGGTCATGCCCGCGGCGTAGGCGCACTGGGCGGCCTCGACGAGGCGCCGGCCCCGGCGGCACGGGTCGGGCGTGAAGCTCGCGGCCCGTTCGAGGGCGGCCATCTCGGCGACGCAGCCGCCGCGCTCGGCCTCGTACGACGCGATCGCTTCGAGGGCCGCGGCGGCCTTCTCGTCCAGACCCGTGGTCGCGGCGGCCAGGTGGCGGGCGGCGCGGATGTCGCCGTCGCCGAACGCCTCCGACAGGGCCCGGTGGGCCTCGATGCGGCGGGCCCGCGGCGCCGAGTGGTAGGCGGTGGAGCGGATCAGGGGGTGCACGAACTCGATGCGGCCCCGGTGGTACCGCAGCAGATCGTCCACTTCGGCCGGTTCGAGGTCGGCGAGGCTGGAGCCCATGCGGGCCGCGGCCTCGGCGATCACCGCGGTCTCGCCGGTCTCCTCGGCCGCCGCGAGCAGCATGATCGTGCGCGTGCGGTCCGGGAGCGCGATGATGCGCTCGGTGAACGCCTGCTTGATTCGCGAGGTGGTGGAGTACCGGCTGTTCGAGGTGTCGGCGCGCAGCAGCGACTCCTCGTTGTCGGCGGCCGGCAGCTCCAGGAGCGCCAGCGGGTTCCCCTCGGCCATCCGCAGGATCCAGTCGCGGCTGGTGAACGGGATCTCGTCGGCCCGCATGTCCAGGATCGCCTGCGACGCGGGCAGGTCGAGCGGCCCCAGCGTCAGCTCGGGGATGCCGGGCGCCGGGAAGTCCGGCGCGAACCCGTCCCGCACGACCAGGACCATCCCGATCGACTCGGTCGAGAGGCGCCGGGCGGCGAACAGGAGCGCGTTCGTGGAGTCGCGGTCCAGCCAGTGCGCGTCGTCGATGACCACGTACACCGGCTGCTTCGCGGAGGCGTCCACGAGGAGGTTCAGCAGCGCCAGCCCCACCTGCAGCGAGTGCGCCCGGCCCGCGCCGTCGGCCATGCCGAGGGCGGTGCGCAGCGCGTCGGCCTGCGCCGCGGGCAGCCGGTCGAGGCGGTGCAGCAGCGGGTGCAGCAGCATCTGGAGCCCCGCGTACGACCACGTGTGCTCGGCCTCCACGCCCAGGGTGCGCAGGACCGTGAAGCCCTCGGCGCGGGGGATGACGGCGTCGACGATCGCCGACTTGCCGATGCCCGGCTCGCCGCGGACGACGAGCGCGCCGCCGTGGCCCACCCGGGCGCCGTCCAGGAGCGCCTGGATCGAGTCGAGCTCCCGGTCGCGGCCGTACAGGACGGCGCGGAGCGCGGGCGCGGGCGATTCGCCGTACGCCTGGGCCGCAGGGCCCTCGCGCAGGGACTGCGGTGCGGGGCCGTATGCAGGCGACAAGGCGACTCCATCCTCAGGACGACCGGGGACGCTTCCAGCGTATCCGCGCCCGGGCCCCGGTCGCATCTGTCATTCGACTGGGGTGCCCGGTCGCCCGGGGGACCGGGTCCGCGGACCGGTCGCCGGGCCCGGTCGATCGACTGGGGCGCAATCATTCCCGCGCGCCTACGGTCGAGCCATGACCGCATCCATGGAGACCCGGAAGGCGCCTGCCGGCCGCCGCCCCGCACCCCGGCGCTGGGCGACCGCGCTGTGGGCGGCGTACGCGCAGACCGTCGCCTTCGGGTCGGGTGCGGTGACCGCGTTCCTCGCCGCCGACGCCGCCGCCGAGTTCCACGCTCCTTCGGGGACGCGGCTGTGGCCGCTGGGGGCGTTCGCGATCGGCTTCACGCTCACCGCGAGCGCGATCCCGCGGACCGGCCCGCTCGGCCGGGCCCGCGCGGCCGGCGGCATCGGCGCCGGCGCCCTCGCCCTGTTGGCACTGGCGGCGGCGCTGGCGCCGGGCTTCGCGTTCGCGGTGGCGGCGTGCGGCCTGCTGGGGGTCGCCTCGGGCGCGGTGGTCGCGGTGTCGGGGCGGGTCCTCGCGGCCGCGGAGGTCGGCGACGGCTCCGCGTCGGTGGGCCTGTCGGCGGCGGCGCTCCTGGCGGGGATCGCGGCGGGGGTCCTGTCCCTGGCGGCGCTGCCCCTGTACGGGTGGCGCGGGGTGTTCGGGCTGCTCGTGGTCGCGGCGGTGCTCGCGGCCTGGAAGTTCGCCGAACATGTGCCGAACGACACCTAGCGTTAGCGAAATGTGACGTGAGGTTCGCCCGAGTTGCGTGTTGGCTTTGAGGTTCGAATGTCACGATGATGACGTCCGGGTATTCGGAGGTTTTACCCGGCACGCGGGCACCGGCCGTCCTGTGGCGGTGTCCGGAAGAAGGCCCCGGGGAGGTTCGAGACCCCGGGGCCTTCGCACTGCCGCCGGGCGCACCTCCGGCGGCAGGGTCGGCTGCCTACGCGTTCGAGTAGACCTGGCGGCCCGAGGACTTCCAGCCGGACGAGGTGTCCCAGCTGATGTCCCAGACGATGGTGTCGCCTTCAGGCCAGTCGAAGTCGCACGCCGCCCAGCCCTTGTCGGCGCCGATGTTGTGGACGCACGACCCCGAGGTGCCGCGGGTCAGGTTCTGCCAGACCATGCGGCTGCTGTAGCCGTCGGCCTGCCGGTCGAGGACCCAGAGGATGTCGCCGTCCTCCTCGTAGCAGGCGTCGACCTTCGGCGAGTAGTAGCCGGTGACCGCCTGGTGGCACGTCTTCGGGTCCGAGTTCCAGTCCACGTCCTTGGCGTACGAGGTGCTCGCCGAGGCGGCCGTGCCGGTCATGAGGACGATCGCGGCGGACGCCGCCGCCGTCGCGAGTACTGCGCTGATGCGCTTGCGCATGTGCACTCCTTGTTCGGAGGGAAGGCGCCCGCCGGGTTCGGCGGGCACCGTCCTCAGACGCCGCCGGCAGCGCAGGAGGTTGCACGGAGTTCACAGAGAGTTCAAGCGGCCCTTACGGTTTCGGCGAGAGCCTGGTGCGCGGGCCGGCGCGGAGGACGCCGGATTCGAGGGGGCGGCCGACGATCTCCTGCGCGAGTTCGGCGGTGCCGATGAGGGCGTCGAGGTCGACGCCGGTGTCGACGCCCATGTCGTGGAGCATGTGGACGACCTCCTCGGTGGCGACGTTCCCGCTGGCGCCGGGCGCGAACGGGCAGCCGCCGATGCCGCCGACGCTCGCGTCGAACTCGGTGACGCCCCGGTCGAGGGCCGTCAGCAGGTTCGCGAGCGCGGTGCCGCGGGTGTCGTGGAAGTGCATGAGCATCGGCAGGCCGGTCGCGACGGCGTCGAGGAGGTCGGTGACGCGCCGCGGCGTGCCCATCCCGGTGGTGTCGCCGAACGCGATCCGCCCGGCGCCCGCGGCCTCGGCGGCCTCGACGATCCGGGCCACCTGGCCCGGGTCGATGTCGCCCTCGAAGGGGCAGCCGAAGCTCGTGGCGATGATGACCTCGACGGCCGCGAGGTGCTCCTTCGCGAGCGCGCAGATGTCCGGCAGCTCCGCGAGGGACTCGTCCACGGTGCGCCCGACGTTCGCGCGGTTGTGGGTCTCGGAGGCCGAGACGACGACCTCGACGGCGGTGAACCCGGCGTCCAGGGCCCGCTCGACGCCGCGCCGGTTCGGGGCGAGCGCGGAGTAGCGGATGCCGGGGTGCTTCTCGACCGCGGCCCACACGTCGGCGGCGTCGGCCATCTGCGGGACCGCCTTGGGGCTGACGAAGCTCACGGCCTCGATGCGGGAGAGGCCGGTGCGGGCGAGCGCGTCGATGAGGCGGATCTTGTCGGCGGTGGGCACCGGCGGCTCGTTCTGGAGGCCGTCGCGCGGGGCGACCTCCCTGAGCGTGACCCGTTCGGGCTGGTGCATGCCGCCTCCGTCCGTCGTTGGACCCGATACCCGCCCATGCTATCCCGCAGGGCGGGACGTCAGCCCGGGTCGAGCGCGCGCAGGGCCGCGGCGCGCAGGAGCGCGGCGGTCTCGTCGGCGGAGACCTCCTGGCCGAGCGAGAGGTACGGCGTGGAGTTCATCAGGCCGAACGCGCCGTGCGCGAGGACGCGCGCCTGCTCGGGCTTGAGGCCCTCGCGCAGGCGGCACAGGACCCCCACCCACTCCTCGACGTACACGCGCTGGAGCTTGCGGACTTCGCGCCGCGGCTCCTCGGGGAGCCGGTCGAGCTCGTGGAGGTGGAGGATGACGATCTCGGGCGAGTCGATGACGACTTCGAGGTGGAAGTCGACGAGCGCTTCGAGCGCGGCCTGCGGGTCCTCGGAGTGCACGGACGCCCAGTGGCGCCCGCCCGCGAGGAGCCGCTCGGAGACGGGGATGAGGGCGTCGGCGAGCATCTGCTCCTTGCCGCCCTTGAAGTGGTGGTACAGGGCCGGGCCGGTGATGGACGCGGCGGCGCCGATGTCGTCCATCGACACGCCGTGGTAGCCGTGCTTGGCCAGCAGCTTGACCGCGACGTCGAGGATCTCGCGGCGGCGCTTGGACCCGCCCCGTCCCCCTGCTGTTTGCATTTCCACCCAGATGAGGTTACTCGGGCGTAGTCCCGCGAGCACGGAGCAAAAGCCCACTTTCATCGGGAGGCGGGCCCCGGAACGCGGACCGGCCGCACCCCCCGTGCTCGGGATGCGGCCGATCGTGGAGCAGCGTGTCGAGCTGCGTTCATGTCGCGGTGCGGGAGACCGGACACATGGACTCCCGTCGCGGACGTCAGCGGGTGCTCGGGTCCGAGGGCCCGCCCTGGCCCGTCGCGCCGGGCTCGCCCATCGCGGGCGCCGCGGGCGCGCCGGTCGGCGGCATCGGCTCCTGCACCTGCGTGTTCGCCTCGGCGCCGTAGCGCTCCGAGGAGTACGTGGTCGACATGGAGGCGGTCGCGTCGTGCGTGCGCGGCGACTGCATGTCGTCCTTCATGCGCGAGGCCTCGGTCTCGGCGCTGGAGAGCATCCGCTCCCAGCGCTCGCGCATCGGCGCGATGAGGCCGCCGCCGACGCCGACGATGGTCACGCCCGCGACGATCGACAGGACGGTCCACAGGATCGGCGTGGTCACCGTCGTGGCGATGCCGACCTGGCCGAGCGCGGCCACGGCGCCGAAGAAGATGATGGCGACCTGGCAGATCCGCGCCACGGTCCGCCCGTAGCTGGTGTTCTCCAGGGTCCCGTCGACGAGCTTGAACACCGCGTTGGCGACCGCGAAGGCGACCACGACGATGACGAGCGCGACGAACAGCAGCGGCAGCCAGCCCACGATCTGGTTGAGCAGGGCCGACACCGGGTTGTTCCCGAACGCCCCGAACGCCAGTTGCAGCGTGAACAGCAGCAGCATGTAGTAGACGACCCGGCCGAGCAGGTCGCTCAGCTCGAACTTGCCGGTGAAGCGGCGCAGCCCCGAGCGTTCGCCGACCCTGTCGAGGCCGACCCGGTTGAGCAGTTTCCCGACGAGGCGGCCGATCCATTTCGAGATGAACCAGCCGACGACGAGGATGGCGATGAAGGCGAGCGCCCGCGGCAGGAACGCGATGACGCTGTCCATCATGTTCTGGAAGCTCTGCGTGAAGTTCATACCCCGACCGTAGGCCGGATAGCACCCGTATTCAGGAGTTTCGCTCGATTGGCACCCGGAGTGCGCGGTCAGGGCCTACGTGGGCCAGGTGCGCCAGTGCATCCACGACTTGGACGGGGTGGGGCCGCGCTGGTCCTGGTAGCGGGAGAAGTTCGCGCCCTGCCCGTAGGGCTTCTCGGCGGGGCTGGAGAGCCCGAACAGGCACAGCTGCCCGATCTTCATGCCCGGCCACAGCGTGATGGGCAGGTTCGCGACGTTCGAGAGCTCCAGGGTGACGTGCCCCGAGAAGCCCGGGTCGATGAACCCGGCGGTGGAGTGGGTGAGCAGGCCGAGGCGCCCGAGGCTGGACTTGCCTTCGAGGCGGGCGGCGAGGTCGTCGGGGAGGGAGATGACCTCCAGGGTCGAGGCGAGCACGAACTCGCTCGGGTGGAGCACGAACGGCTCGTCGTCGGCGACCTCCACGGGCGAGGTCAGCTCGTCCTGCTGCCGGGAGGGGTCGATGTGCGTGTACTTCTGGTTGTTGAACACCCGGAAGCGGCGGTCGAGGCGCACGTCGATGCTGGAGGGCTGCACGAGCACCTCGTCGAACGGGTCGATGCCGAGGCGGCCCGACTTGACGGCATCGAGGATGTCGCGATCGCTAAGCAGCATGCGACCAGGCTAGTGGCCGCACCCCCCGCAGGTCAGCCGCCCCCGCCGGGGATGGCGTACCCGACCGTGCCGAGGTCGGTGAACTCCCAGCCCTCGGGCACGAGGTCGGCGCACCGGTCGAGGTCCTCGGCGCACACGATCGCGTCCACCGAGTCCGGCTCGGGCGGGTCCTGGCCGGGGACGACCGATTCGAGCGCCACGATCTCGGTGCCTTCGGGCAGGAGGATCCACCACGGGTACTCCCACGAGTCGTTGCCCTGCACGATCCCCACGGTCTCGGGATCGCGGGCGGCGACCGCGTCGGCGGCGGCCTCGTACTGGGGGAGCCATTCGAGGCGGCGCACGAACCGCTCCTCCATGTCGGTGAGGCTGAAGACCGACCACGCGCCGGTGAGGCGCCGCGGGTACCCGTACGCCACCGTCAGCAGCCCGGCGACGGACGCGAGGGACGCGACGACGGCGATGAGGGCGACGGCGGCGCGGCGGCGGCGCCTGTCGCCGGCGGTGCGGGCCACGCCCTTGACCAGGGCGGCGGCGAGGAGCCCGGCCGCGGGCGCGGCGAGCACGATGAGGAAGACGACGAGGCGGTTGACCCACGGCTGCCAGGACACGGTGCAGGCGACGCCGATGAAGGCCACGGCGAGCGCGGCGGCGTAGGCGCGGCGCAGCCGCGGGCCCTTGACGGCGAACCACACGAGCCCGGCGAGGGACGCGAGGCCGGTGAGCGGGAACGCCGCGCGGTCCTCGTCCGGGTACCACGCGGGGACGGGGAACTCGCTGGTGCCGAACGTGATCCGCGGGTCGTTGGCGTCGACGCCCATGAGGTTCGCGAGGCCGTTGATCGCGCCCGCCGTCGCGTCGGAGAGGAAGAACAGCGGCGTGTCCAGGCCGGTCTGGGCGATCCGGAGCGCGTTGACGAGGAGCAGCCGCGGGTCGGCGGTCTGCACCCCGATGGACTCGCGGAGCATCGGCGGCCCGAGCGGGCTGCCGAACGCCTCCTGCATGCGCCACAGGAACGGCCCGGCGACGGCGAGCCCGAGCGCGATGACGGCGAGGGAGGCGAGGACGGTGCGGCCGCGGGAGGCCCACGCGCGGGACGCGTCGGCGCGCGAGCAGCGGCCGGGGCTGCGCCCGCACAGGCACGGGCGGCGCCGGTGCCCGTCGCGCACGAGCCGCCCGATCCCCCAGATGAGGAGGAGCGGCGCGGCGGCGAGGAGACCGGTGGTCTTGGTGACGGCGATGAGCCCGAGCGCGAGCCCCAGATACAGGGCGTCCGGGGCGGGCGCGGCGGCGCGCAGGGCGCTCCCGTCGGCGTCCCCGGGGCGCGTGAACTCGTCGAGGACCACGGTCGCCAGCGCCGCGACCCACGCGGCGGCGACCAGGTCGACCTGGGTGCTGGTGGCCTGGAGCAGCACCTCGGGGGTGGTGGCGAGGACGAACACGGTGGCGAGCTGCGCCGTCGGGCCGCCGCCGAGCTGCGCGGTGATGCGCGAGGCGGCGAGGACCGCGCCGACCCCGGCGAGGTACTGGAGGAGGTTGTACGCGCTGTCGCCGCCGGAGAGGAGCCGCAGGTGCGCGAGGAGGTACTCGGCGCCGGGACCGAGGTCCACTTGGCGGTGGATCCCGGTGGGGTACACGGCGACCGACGCGTTCTGCACCCAGTGCTCGATGCGCGGCAGGTGGTAGGTCTGCGAGTCGAAGTTGTTGGGGGAGGACGCGATCGCGAGGACCGCGGCGCTGATCGCCAGGATCGCGACGACGCAGCCGAGGGCCCACTGCCACGCGGGGGCCGCGGCGGCGGCGCGCTTGGTGCGGCGCCAGGTGCGGCGGGTGGCGCCGCGGCGGGACCGCAGCTCCTCCTTGAGGACGTCGAGGGACTGGCCCCGCCCGCCGTCGACGTCCCTGACGCAGCGGACCACGACCGCGGCGGCGATCGCCGCGGTCGCCCCGAGCCACGCGGCCAGCACCGTGGCCGGCGTGAGCGCGTGCCCCACGGATGCGGCCTCGACGACCGCGATCGCGAAGGCGCCCAGCAGGAGCGCCGCCCGGATCACCGCCAGGCGGGCCGGGGCGAGCACGGCCCCGTCGCGGGGGCGGAGGGCGTAGGCGAGCGCCGGAAGCAGGGCGAGGAGCCACAGGACGAGCAGCACCGCTCCATTCAACACGACCGGTCCGGCGGATGCCGCTCTGGCGGCAGCGCGTTATGGTTGTGCAATCGTGTTCGGACACGAGGGGATGGAGCAGCAAGATGCTGTTGTCGGTACTCGTCCCGGTTTTCAATGAGGAACGCCTCGCCGCCGGGACGCTGAAAGAGCTGCTCGCGGTGGACTTCCCCTGCGAGACCGAGATCGTCGTCGTCGACGACGGCTCCAGGGACCGCTCCTGGGAAGTGCTCCAGTCCTTCGAGGACAATGCGCGCGTGAAGCTGATCCGCCACGACCGCAACAAGGGCAAGGGCGCGGCCATCCGCACCGCCGCGAAGGCGGCCGCGGGCCGGAACATCGTGGTGTTCGACGCCGACGGCGAGTACGACGCGTCGGACCTCCCCCGCCTCCTCGCGCCGGTCCTCGAAGGCAGGGCCGAGGTCGTGTACGGTTCGCGGTCCTTCGGGTCCCATTCGGCGTATTCGTTCTGGTACGTCATGGGCAACAAGGGGATCACCCTCGCCGCGAACATCCTCTTCAACTCGTACATCTCGGACCTGGAGACCTGCTACAAGCTCCTGCCGCGCGAGATGTACCTGGACCTGAACATCCGCTCCGGCGGCTTCGGCATGGAGGCCGAGCTGACCGCGAAGCTCCTCAAGCGCGGCATCCGCCCCTACGAGGTGCCGATCTCGTACACGGCGCGCAGCCGCGAGGAGGGCAAGAAGATCACCTGGACCGACGGCGTCCAGGCCCTGTGGCTCCTCGGCCGCGAACGCGTCCGCCGCTCCGGCCGCCCCGGCATCGGCCGCTAGCTACTCCGGCGCTTGCCGGCCCTGCTAGTCCACGAGCACGACGTCCAGTCGGCGGGGACCGTGCACGCCCTCGACGCGCTGGAGCTCGATGTCGCTGGTCGCCGACGGCCCCGAGATCCACGTCTGCGGCGCGGTCGGGTCGAGCCGCGGCAGCGCCTCCGCGAGGTGCCCCCGGATCTGGTCCCGGCGCACCACGACCACGTGGTGGTCGGGCACGAGCGTGAGCGCCCGGCGGCCCTGGGCCGCCCCGGCGTCGAGCATGATCGTCCCCGAGACCGCAACGGCCGCAGCGCAACCGGTGAGCACGGCGTCGACGCCGTCGAGCTCCTCGACCGTCAGGCCGCGGTCCTCGACGAACTCGGCCGAGCCGCGCCGCCACTCCGCGGGCAGGTCCGCGGGCACGGCGACGCGCACGGCCCCGCCGAGCGCCTCGGGGATCGCGTCGAGACCGCGGTGCACGTTCGCCTTGTAGTCCACGAGCCGGTCGATGAGCATCGCGACCACGTCGACCTCGGCGTCCAGGCTGCGCCGGTACTCGCGCGGCACGGGCGGCGCCGCCGAAGCGCCCTCCAGCGCGCGGCGCATCCGCGCCAGGATCTCGTCTCTGGCGCTCACCGGTCGCGCTCCTTCCACCAGTCCCGGAAGGACTCCTTCGGCGGCACCGGCAGGTCCCGGCTCACCGTCCACTTCGATACGGGCCACGGCATCCGCCGCACGAACCCCTTGCGCCGCCACGGCATCGACCCGAGCCGGGCCGCCTTGAGCGCGGTCCGCCAGAGGCGCGGGCGGGCCATGACCGCTTCCGCGGCGCCCATCGCGGCCTTCTCGGCGGCCTGGTGCGGGCCCTGCTGGCGCAGGTGCACGAGCACTTCGGGGATGTTGATCTTCACGGGGCAGACCTCGTAGCAGGCCCCGCACAGGCTTGAGGCGTACGGCAGGTCGTCGTGCTTCCCCGGCTCCAGCTGCGGGGCGAGGATCGCGCCGATCGGGCCGGGGTAGACGTGCCCGTAGGCGTGGCCGCCGGTCCGCTCGTACACCGGGCACACGTTCAGGCAGGCCGAGCAGCGGATGCACGAGAGCGCCTGGCGGCCGACCTCGTCGGCGAGGACCCCGGTGCGGCCGTTGTCGAGCAGGATGACGTGCACGTCCTGCGGGCCGTCGCCCTCGCGGACCCCGGTCCACACCGAGGTGTACGGGTTCATGCGCTCCCCTGTGGACGAGCGCGGCAGCAGCTGCATG
Organism: Glycomyces artemisiae; assembly: GCF_003002955.1. Lineage (GTDB taxonomy): Bacteria > Actinomycetota > Actinomycetes > Mycobacteriales > Micromonosporaceae > Glycomyces > Glycomyces artemisiae. Next base: position 323,694 of record NZ_PVTJ01000002.1, on the reverse strand, counting down.
AACACTTCGAGGTCGCTGAAGCTCGGCAGCAGCTTCTCGACGCCGACGATGCTCACCAGCGTCCGCGGCATCGTCAGGCACATGCGGCCGTTGCCCTCCGACTCCACGACCACGAGCGACCCCGTCTCGGCCACCGCGAAGTTCGCGCCGGAGACGGCCACGGTGGAGGAGAGCAACCGGCGCCGCAAGTGCAGCCGGGCGGCCTCGGCCAGCGCCGCCGGGTCGTCGGTCAACCCGACCGGCGCGTCCCCCATCCTCTGTTCGAAGATGTCCCGGATCTGCGTGCGGTTGTAGTGGATCGCGGGCACGAGGATGTGGCTCGGCTTGTCCTCGGCGAGCTGCACGATGAGCTCGGCGAGGTCGGTCTCGAACGCCTTGAGCCCTTCGGCCTCGAAGTGCTCGTTGAGCTCGATCTCCTGCGTCGCCATGGACTTGACCTTGACGACCTCCTCGGCGCCCGCCTCGCGCACGATCCGCGCGGCGATCTCGTTGGCCTCCTTCGCGTCCCGCGCCCAGTGGACGGTGGCGCCCGCGGCGGTCGCGTTCTGCTCGAACTCGACGGCGAGTTCGGGGAGGCGCCGCTGCACGTCGGCCTTCACGGCGGACGCGGTGTCGCGCAGGCGCTCCCAGTCGTCGAGCTCCCCGGCGACCTTGGCGCGCTTGGCGCGGATGGTGCCGGTGGCGTGGGCGAGGTTGGCGCGCAGCTGCGGCATGCCGAGGGCGACCTTGGCGGCCTTGGGGAACGGCGCGTCGGCGGGGATGAGGGAGGCGGCGGGGACGATGTCGCTCATGCGGTGCTCGCGAGGATCTCGGCGTAGTGGATCGGCTTCGGGCCGCCACTCTTGGCGACGCCTGCGGAGCCATAAATTCGGCTCAGTCGGCTGATGCCGCCGCCGATGTGCGTCAGGCACGAGTTGTCCGCGGCCGCAAGGTATTCGGCGCCGGTGGCGGCCGCGTTGCGGCACTTGTCGGCGAGCATCGCGGAGGACACCTCCGAGTTCTTGAGGGCGAAGGTCCCGCCGAAGCCGCAGCACTGGTCGGCGGCGGGCAGGTCGACCAGGTCGATGCCGCCGACGGCCCGCAGGAGCCGCAGCGGCTTGTCGCCCAGGCCGAGCGCGCGGGTGCCGTGGCAGGTCGGGTGGTAGGTGACCGAGTGGGGGAAGTGCGCGCCGACGTCCTCGACTCCGGCGACGTCGACCAGGAACTCCGACAGCTCGTGGACGCGCTGCCCGATGTCCGAGCCGGTGAGGTGCGGGTACTGGTCGCGGGCCATGGCGGCGCAGGAGCCGGAGGGGGTGACGATCGCGTCGTATCCGCCGAAGACCTCGTCGAACGACCGGGCGAGCCTGGCCGCGTCGTTCTTGTAGCCGGAGTTGGCGTGCATCTGGCCGCAGCAGGTCTGCGCGGCGGGGAAGTCGACCTCGTAGCCGAGCCGCTCCAGGATGCGCACGACCGCTTTCGGGGCCTCGGGGAAGAGGGCGTCGTTGACGCAGGTGATGAACAGCGCTACGCGCTTCATCGCGCGGTCACCTCTTCTCTTCGGCGCCGGGCCCGGCTCTCACTCCGGGACCGGCTGGTCGGCAGTCGTCATCGGTTCGCTTTGGCGCGCTTCGGGTTCGGCGCGGCGTCGGCTTCCGCCGCGGTGAAGGCGGCGGCGTGCCGCACCCTGGATCGCTTCAGATGGCGGCGCATCGCCGCTTCAGCGGCAAGCGGTTGCTGAGCAATGATAGCCTCCGCGACCGCGAGGTGCTCGGCCTCGGTCTCACTGATCGACTCGGGCTCCATGTACGCCCGGTGGAGGTGCAGGTGCGCGTCGAGCCGCCGGATCGCCTTGGCGAGGACGGGGCTGCCGCTGCACTTCGCGACCGACGCGTGGAACTTCGCGTCCGCCTCGGTGAACGCCAGCTGGCTCAGCTTCGCGTCGGAGTGGTACTCGGGGGTGCGCGCCAGGGCGCGGAGCGCCTTTCCGTCGCCGACCATGTTGTGCGGGTTCGCGACGCGCTCCGCCGCCCGGCTCGCGGCGAGCGGCTCCATGAGCAGCCGCAGGTCGAACAGGTCGTTGAACTCCTCGGTCGTGAGCAGCGGCGTCACCGAGTACCCGCTCAGCGGCCGCCGCTCGACCAGCCCCTCGGCCTCCAGACGGGCCAGGGCCTCGCGGAGCGGGGTCTGCGAGATCGCCATCTGCCTTGCGAGACCGTCGATGCTGAGCTTCGCCCCCGGCGGCAGGACGCTCTGCATGATGCGCGAGTTCAACTCGTCGTAGGTCTTGTCGGCGAGCGTCTGCCGCTGCGGTCGCACCTGTACTTCTCCCATAACCGTAGATCCTATAGGATATAGGCGACACCTCGCGGATACGCGCCGCAGCATCACCCCGACGCGAATCCGATATCCTATAGGATATGCGATTTGGAGACCTCGTGAGCGCTCACCACTCCGCGCCGCCGGTTCGGCGGCTGGGTTCCACCGATGTCGCCGTCACCGCCGTCGGCCTGGGCTGCGCCCCGCTCGGCGGCCTGTTCGCCCCGGTCGACCCCGCGGTCGCGACCGCCACCGTCGACGCCGCCTGGGACGGCGGGATCCGCCACTTCGACACCGCGCCCCACTACGGGGCGGGCCTGTCCGAGCAGCGCGTGGGCGCCGCGCTCGCGCCCCGCGGCCGCGACGGGTACGCGCTCTCCACGAAGCTCGGCCGGGTCCTGGTCGACCACGAGGGCCAATGGGACCTGTGGGCCGAGCCGAACGGCAAGCGCGCCGAGTTCGACTTCTCCTATCGCGGCGCGTTCGCGTCCTACCACTCCTCGCTCGAACGACTCGGCTTGGGCCGCATCGACATCGGCCTCATCCACGACGCCGACGACCACCGCAAGGAGGCCGTCGAGGGCACCTACCGGGCGCTCGCCGAGCTGCGCGCGAGCGGCGAGGTCGGCGCGGTCGGCATCGGCATGAACTCGACCGACGCGGCCGCGGAGATCATCGAGGCGACCGAGCTCGACGTCGCGCTCATCGCCGGGCGGTACACGCTCCTCGACCAGTCGGCGCTCGACCGGCTCTACCCGCTGTGCCTCGACCGCGGCGTCTCCGTGATCGCCGCGGGGGTCTTCAACTCCGGCATCCTCGCCGACCCGAAGCCCGGCGCCACGTTCAACTACGCCGCGGCCGATCCGCGCATGGTCGCGAAGGCCCAGGCCGTCGCCGGGATCTGCGACCGCCACGGCGTCCCGCTGCGGGCCGCCGCGCTCCAGTTCACGGCCGCCCACCCCGCCGTCGCGTCGATCCTCGTCGGCGCGCGCAACCCCTCAGAGGTCGACGACGCCCTCGCCATGTACGCCCATCCGATCCCCGGCGCGCTGTGGCACGACCTCAAGGCCGCCGGGCTCCTGGCCGAGGAGGCACCCGTCCCATGACGGCCCCGCTCGTCATCGATGCGCACCACCACGTCTGGACCGCCGACTACCCGTGGCTCGCAAGCAAACCGGAATTCGCGCCGATCCGGCGCGACTACGGCGTCGCCGACCTGCGCGCCAACCTGAAGGCCGCCGGCGTCGACCGGACCGTCCTCGTCGAGGCCGGATGGGGGCACCCGTCCGAGACCGTCGAGTTCCTGCACCTCGCGGGCGCGGTGGAGGAGATCGCCGGCGTCGTCGGCCACATCGACCTGCTCGATCCCGCGTTGTCGAACACCCTGCTGCGGTACGACAACCACCCGCGCGCCCGGTACCTCGTCGGGCTCCGCGACCAGGTCCAGGAGCGCCCCGAAGCGGACTTCCTCGCGAGGCCCGAGGCGATCCAGGCGCTCAAGGCCGTCGCGCAGCACGTCCCCACCTTCGACCTCGTCGTCCGCGTCGACCAGCTCCCGGCCGCCGCCGAAGCCGCCGCGGCCGTCCCCGACCTGGTGTTCGTCCTCGACCACCTCGGCAAGCCGCAGGTGCGCGACGGCGACGCCGGGCTCCGCGCCTGGCGCGAGGCCGTGGCGCCGCTCGCCAAGCGCCCCAACGTGGCCGCGAAGCTCTCCGGCCTGGTCACCGAGGCCGACTGGCACCGGTGGACCCCCGCGGACCTGCGCCCGTTCGTGCAGACCGCGCTCGAACTGTTCGGCCCCGACCGGCTCATGTTCGGGTCCGACTGGCCCGTCTGCGAACTGGCCTCCACGTACACGCGGGTCAAGGACGCCCTCACCGAGGTCCTCGGCCGCACCGACCCCGACGTCTTCGGCGGCACCGCCGCCAAGGTCTACCAGCTAGGAGAGCAATGAAGTACCTGCGCATCGGACAGCCCGGCTACGAGACCCCCGTGGCGCTCCACGAGGGCAAGTACTACGACCTCTCCGGCCCCATCGGCGACATCGACGGCGAGTTCCTCGCCCGCGGCGGCATCTCCACCGTGGCCGGGTTCCCGGAGATCGACGTCGCGGGGCAGCGGATCGCGCCGCCGATCGCGAAGCCGAACGCGATCGTGTGCATCGGCATGAACTACGCCGCGCACTGCGCCGAGTCCGGCGCCGAGCCCCCGGCCGAGCCCGTCGTGTTCTACAAGCACCCCAACACCATCGTGGGCCCGAACGACGACGTGCAGATCCCCCGCAGCTCGGTGAAGACCGACTGGGAGGTGGAGCTCGGCGTCGTCATCGGCAAGTCCGCGTCCTATCTGGAGTCCGAGGAGGCGGCGCTCGACGTCATCGCCGGGTTCGTCGTCGCCAACGACCTGTCCGAGCGCGAGTTCCAGATCGAGCGCTCCGGCGGCCAGTTCTCGAAGGGCAAGGCCTGCCCGACGTTCACGCCGCTCGGCCCGTGGCTCGCCACCCCCGACGAGATCGCGGACGTGCAGGGACTCCGCCTGTGGTCCAAGGTGAACGGCGAGCCCCGCCAGGACTCCAGCTCGAAGGACATGATCTTCTCGGTCGCGAAGATCATCCACCACATGTCGCAGTTCATGGCCTTCGACGCCGGAGACCTCCTGCTCACCGGCACCCCCGAGGGCGTCGCGCTCTCCGGCCGCTTCCCCTACCTCAAGGCCGGGGACGTCGTCGAAGTCGGCATCGAAGGGCTCGGCTCCACGAAGAACCCCGCGGTGCAGGCGTGATCACGGCCGTGGACGTCGTGGACGTCCGCTTCCCCACGTCGCACCGCCTCGACGGCTCCGATGCGATGAACCCCGACCCGGACTACTCGGCCGCGTACGTGGTGCTCCACGCCGACGACGGCCGGGAGGGCCACGGGTTCACGTTCACGATCGGGCGCGGCAACGACCTGTGCTGCGCCGCGATCGAGACGCTCAGCGAGTACGTGGTGGGCACCGACGTCCACGGCCCCGCCGACCTCGGCGCCCTCTACCTGCGGCTCACCCGCGACTCGCAGATCCGCTGGCTCGGACCGGAGAAGGGCGTCATGCACCTCGCGGCCGCGGCCCTCGTGAACGCCGCCTGGGACCTCGCCTCCCGCCGCGCCGGGCTCCCCCTGTGGAAGTACCTGTCCTCCCTCACGCCGGAGGAGATCGTCGGGTGCGTCGACTGGCGGTACCTCTCCGACGCGCTCACCCCCGAAGCGGCCCTCGACCTCCTGCGCGCCGCCGAACCCGGCAAGGCCGAGCGGATCGCCGAGATCGAGGCGCGCGGCTACCCCGCCTACACCACCTCCCCGGGCTGGCTCGGCTACGACGACGAGAAGGTCGTGGCGCTAGCCCGCGAAGCGGTCGCCCAGGGCTACAAGCAGATCAAGCTGAAGGTCGGCGCCGACCTGGAGGACGACCGGCGCCGCTTCGCCGCGGCCCGCGCCGCCGTCGGGCCCGACATCCGCATCGCGGTCGACGCGAACCAGCGCTGGGACGTCGACCAGGCCGTGGACTGGACGAAGGCCCTCGCCGAGTTCGACCCGTGGTGGATCGAGGAGCCCACGAGCCCCGACGACGTCCTCGGCCACGCCGCGATCCGCGAACGCGTGGCGCCCATCAAGGTCGCCACCGGCGAGCACGTCCACAACCGGGTCATGTTCAAGCAGCTCCTCCAAGCGGGCGCGATCGACTTCCTCCAGATGGACGCCGCGCGCGTCGCCGGGGTCAACGAGAACCTCGCGATCCTCCTGCTCGCCAAGCACTTCGACGTGCCCGTGTGTCCGCACGCGGGCGGCGTGGGCCTGTGCGAGCTCGTCTGCCACCTCTCGATGTTCGACTACACCTCGGTGAGCGCCACCATGGAGGACCGGGTCATCGAGTACGTCGACCACCTCCACGAGCACTTCACCGCCCCCACGGTCATCCGGGACGGCCGCTACGCCGCCCCGGCCGCGCCGGGGTTCTCCGCAGAGATGAAATGGGAGAGCCTCCAGCGCTTCGCCTACCCGAACGGTCCTGAATGGAGAGAGCACGCATGAGCGGTTTCGAAGGACTCACCGTCGTGGTCACCGGCGGCGCCTCCGGCATCGGCGCGGCGGCCGCCGACGCCTTCGCCGAGCGCGGCGCGAACGTCGCCGTCCTCGACCTCAACGAGAGCCCGAAGCACTGGTCCCACCAGTGCGACGTCGCCGACGACAACCAGGTCCGCCTGGCCGTGGCCGCCGTCGCGGAGCGCTTCGGCCGCATCGACGTCCTCGTCAACAACGCCGGGATCGGCGCGGTCGGCACCGTCGAGGAGAACTCCGACAAGCAGTGGTTCCGCGTCCTCGACGTGAACCTCCTCGGCATGGTCCGCCTCTCGCGCGCCTGCCTCCCGCACCTGCGCGAGTCCCCCTCGCCCGCGATCGTGAACACCGCCTCGATCTGCGCCACCGCCGGACTCGTCAACCGCGCCCTCTACTCCGCGTCCAAGGGCGCCGTCCTGTCGCTCACCCTCGCGATGGCCGCCGACCATGTGGCCGAAGGCATCCGCGTCAACTGCGTCAACCCGGGCACCGCCGACACCCCGTGGGTCCAGCGCCTCCTCGACCAGGCGGACGACCCCGCAGGCGAGCGCGCCCGCCTCGAAGCCCGCCAGCCCACCGGCCGCCTCGTCTCCGCAGAAGAGGTCGCGAGCGCGATCGTCTACCTCGCCGACCCGGTCAACAAGGCCCTCACCGGCGCCAGCCTCGCCGTCGACGGCGGCACCCAGGGCCTGCGCATCGTCAAGGCCTGATACGACTTCACGGCGCCGCGGCGCGGGATACCCGCCGCGGCGCCCCGCTCCTGCGATGCTGCACGCATGACCGAGGACATGCTCACCGCGAAGATCGCCCACGGCTTCGACCACCTGGACGCCAACGGCGACGGACGCCTGGACAAGCACGACCACATCGAGCTCGGCCGCCGCACCGCCGCCGAGCTCGGCCACACCCCCGGCTCCCCCGAGGAGTCCTGGATCGTCTCGGCGTACATGGACATCTGGAACGGCCTCCACCGCCCCCACCTCGCCGACGGCGTCGAGGCCATCGACAAGGCCACGTTCATCGCCTCCACCCGCACCCTCGCCGACGACCCGGCCGCCGCCGACGCCACCGTCGGCCACCTCGCCCGCACCTTCCACGCCATCGCCGACGCCGACGCCAGCGGCGACGTCGGGCCCGGCGAGTTCGCGGCGTTCTCCCGCGCCCACTTCCCGAACCTCCCGGCCGACGAGGTCGACAAGGCGTTCGCGCACCTCGACCGCGACGGCGACGGCACCCTCTCCATCGACGAGTTCGTGCGCGCCGTCGTCGAGTACTGGTCCAGCACCGACCCCGACGCGCCCGGCAACTGGTTCATGGGCCGCCCGGTCTACGAGCGCTGACCGGACGCTCCCGTTCCGGCCCGCACCGGGGCCGCCGATAGGGTGGAGGTATGGACGGTGCTTCATATCTGCGGTGCTTCCGGCGCGAGATGGACGCGTTCCGCACCTGCGTCGCCGAGGGCGACCTCGGCGCGCCCATCGCCTACCGCGAGGAGTTCGCCGAACCGATCGACCTCGCCGGACTCGCACGCGCCGTAGGGCACTCGAACCTGTTCACCGCCGCGTGCGTGACCGAGTGGACCGGCGGCGACACGCCCCCCGACGGGGCGCCGCCGCTGGCCCCGCAGGACCGCGGCGAGCTCCTGCGGTGGCTCGAAGGCACCGCCGAACTCCTCGTCATGTCCCTCGACGTCGACCCCGCCACCCCCGCGTGGGGCCACTTCACGCCCCCGAACGCCGGGTACTGGCAGCGGTCCATCGCCGTCGAGACCATGCTCCACCGCTGGGACGCCCAGCAGACCGTCGACGTGCCCGCCCCCCTCGACCCGGCCCTGGCCGCCGCGGGCGTCTCCGAGGTCCTGGACGTCCTGGCGCCCAAGATGGTCGGCGTCGGCAAGGCCTGGCCGCCGGACGCGTGCGTCAAGTTCACCGCCTCCGACACCGGCGACTGGTGGATCTACGGCCCCGGCGACCCCGTCGCCGAGGTCACCGGCACCGCCGGGGAGCTCCTGCTCATGCTGTGGGGGCGCCTCACCAAGGACGACCCGGCCCTCGAATGGGACGGCGACCGTTCCGCGGCGCTCTCGGTCCTCAAGGGGCCGTTGACGTATTGACCGCCCCCGCGCGGAACCCGGCGAGCATCAGCTCGAACCAGCGGTCGCGCACCGCGGGCGGCTGGTCCACCGGCACGGTGATGAAGAACAGGTAGCAGTCCTCGATCCCCAGGTCGGGCCGCACGGTGCCCTCGGCCTTCGCCGCGTCCAGCAGCCGCGCCATCGCGGCCTCGCCGCGGCGGCGCTCCTCCGCCTCGTGGACGTCGGCGCCTAGCGAGCGCGCCGCGGCCTTCATGGCGAGGTTCCCCGCCGCGTCCTCCATGACGATCCGCGCGAACGCGGTGAACTCGGCGATGGCGCTGGCGCCCGCGTCGATCCGGTCGGCGGCGGCCTCCGCGGCGCTCGTCAACGCGCCGAAGCACTCCGCGAGGACGGCGACGACGAGGTCCTGCTTGGTGGGGTAGTGCCGGTAGAGGGTGCCGACGGCCACGCCGGCGTCCTCGGCGATGGCCTCCATCGGGACCTCGGGGCCGCGGGCCATGATCTGGCGCGTCGCGGCCTCCATGATCCTCGCGCGGTTCCGTGCGGCGTCGGCGCGCAGCGGCCGCTGGTCGGGCATGCGGTCTCCTCTCCCCGCCGAGCATCATAGTCGGTCCTGCGGATTTGCCATAACCTGAATCATGCTTCATTATATGATGAAGCAAGGTTCATCTTACCGGAGCGAAGGGCTGGACCATGACGCACGACTGGAGCACCGCCGACATCCCCGACCAGTCCGGACGGGTCTACCTCGTCACGGGCGCGAACTCAGGGCTCGGCCTGGAGACCGCGCGGGCCGTGGCCCGCCGCGGGGCGCGGGTCGTCATGACGGTGCGGAACACCGCCGCGGGCGAGGCCGCGGCCGGGGCGATCCGCGACGACGTGCCGGGCGCGGACCTGGAGGTGCGCCGCCTCGACCTCGCCGACCTCGACTCGGTGCGCGCGTTCGCGGACGGCTTCGACTCCCCGCTCGACGTCCTCGTCAACAACGCGGGCATCATGGCGCCGCCGTTCTCGCTCAGCCCGCAGGGCCACGAGATCCAGTTCGCCACCAACCACCTCGGGCACTTCGCGCTCACCGGGCTCCTGCTCGACCGGCTCCAGGGCCCGGACCCGCGCGTGGTCACCGTCTCCTCGCTCGCGCACGGCCACGGCCGCATCCACTTCGACGACCCGGTCGGCGAGCGCCGCCGCAGCCCCGTCGCCTACTACTCGCAGTCGAAGCTCGCGAACCTCCTCTTCGGACTCGAACTCGACCGCCGCCTGCGCGCCGCGGGCAGCCCGGTCAAGAGCCTCATGGCCCACCCGGGGTTCTCCTCGACCGGCCTGCTTCGCAGCATGAACGCGCAGTGGCGCTTCATCGCGAACCTGCTCGTGCCGTTCACGACGCAGCCCCCGGCCGCGGGCGCCCTCCCGCAGCTGCGCGCCGCCACGGCCCCGGACGCCGAAGGCGGCCAGTACTTCGGCCCCGACGGCAGGAAGGAGCGCACCGGCGCACCGGTCCTCGTCCGCGCCGCGAAGGAGGCGTACGACACAGCGACGGCCCGCCGCCTGTGGACGGTCTCGGAGGAGCTGACGGGGGTCCGCTTCGGCCTCCCGGCGCCCGCGTGAGGGCCCGCCGCTACGCTGTCGGAACGTGACCGGTATCGCTGAGTATCGGTGCAGCTCATCGGTGTTGCGTCGCAAACCACACCATATATACCGACCTGATAACAAATTCGGTCCAGTTCGGGTGTGGCGGCATCAAAATTCACTTTGACCGGCGAACATCCGTATATGTCTTCTGAATCGAACCGGTCGACTACCGCGCGCAGGAGCGACAACATCACCGACCGCGGCGTCACCGTCTCCGACGGCGCCCTGGTGCGGCAGATCATCACGCCCCTGCGCCGGTACATCCCCGTGGGCTGGTTCGACTGGGAACCGTACGGGAAGCGGCCGACGAGCTGGTGGCCCGACCTCCTCATGTTCCTGGCGTTCCTGGGCCTGGCGTTCTTCGTGTCGTACCCGTCGTGGCTGGTGCGCCTCGACTGGGAGGTGCGGCTGTGGGCGGTGGACGCGAACGACGTGCAGTGGCTGCGGGACCTCGCGAAGGCGGGCGCCGAGTTCGGCCAGGCCCGCACCGTCGCGACGGTGACGCTGCTCATCGCGATCTGGTGCGCGCTGCGGTCCCGGTCGATCCGGCCGCTGCTGATGTACGTGCTGTCGTTCATCACCCTGGCGAGCATCCTCGGCATGAAGCACCTGCTGGGGCGGCCGCTCTCGCAGCACCCGTTCGCGCTCCAGGAGGTCTCGCCAGAGGGGCCGCTGCTGTTCACCTACCACCCGGAGGGCGGCGGCGGCATCCCCGACGCGACCGCGTTCCCCTCGGGCCACGCGGTGAACTCGATCCTGCTGTTCGGGCTCATCGTGATGCTCGTCGGCGGGATCCTGCCGCGGTGGGCGCGGCTGGCGCTGCTCATCGCGCCGCCGGTGATCGTGTTCTCCTCGCAGGTGTTCCTGGGCCAGCACTGGCTCTCGGACGAGCCCGCCGGGTTCCTCTTGGGGCTCATCATCATCCGCTGCGCCAAGCGCGTCCCGTGGGCGACGATCCCGCTCGGCCCGGTCGCGGTGTTCGACCCGGCGACGCGGCGCACCATCCTCATCTCGGTGCTCTTGATCCTCGGGGTCATGCTGACGCCGACGCTGCACCTGATCCCGGCGCTCATCTCGGCGGCCGTGCTGCCGACGCTGGGCCTGCTGTGGCTGTGGCTGAGCATCAAGGCGAAGCAGCACCGCGAGGCGGTCGCCGCGGCGTCCGCGGACGCGGAGGAGCCGGGCCCCGACGGGGACCCGGAGATCCCTAGCCAGCCGTCAGATAGTCACCGGCGAGTCTGACGCCGGAGCCGCCGCCGGTGACCTCGCCGATCGTCCACGCCTCGACGTGGCGGGCGGTGAGGACGGCGAGCGACCGGTCGACCTGGTCGGGCGCGACGATGGCGACCATGCCGACGCCCATGTTGAAGGTGCGCTCCATCTCTTCGAGGGAGACGCCGCCGGTGCGCTGGACGACGTCGAACACGGGGTTCGGCGTCCAGGTGCCGCGGTCGACCTCGATCTGGAGGCCCTCGGGGAGCGACCGGACGAGGTTCCCGGCGAGCCCGCCGCCGGTGATGTGCGCGAACGCGTGGACGTCGCACTCCTTGGCGAGTTCGAGGCAGTCCTTCGCGTAGATGTGCGTGGGGGTGAGCAGCTCCTCGCCGAGGGTCCGCTGGTTGCGCTCGGCGGTGGCGAACTCGGGGATGACGGCGCCGAGGTCGAGGCCGCCGACGCCGAACAGGGCCTGGCGCACGAGCGAGAAGCCGTTGGAGTGGAGGCCGGAGGCGCGCATGGCGATCGCGACGTCGCCGGGCTTGACGCGCTCGGGGCCGAGCAGCTCGTCGGCCTCGACGACGCCGACGCCGGTGGCGGAGATGTCGTAGTCGTCGGGCTTCATGACCCCGGGGTGCTCGGCGATCTCGCCGCCGATGAGGGAGCAGCCCGCGTAGCGGCAGCCGTCGGCGATCCCGGCGCCGATGTCGGCGATCTTCTCGGGCACGACCTGCCCGGTCGCGATGTAGTCGAGGAGGAACAGCGGCTCGGCGCCGCACACGACGAGGTCGTCGACGACCATCGCGACGAGGTCGATGCCGACGGTGTCGTGGATGTCGAGCTTCTGCGCGATGACGAGCTTGGTGCCGACGCCGTCGGTGGAGGAGGCCAGCAGCGGCTTCTTGTACTTCTCGGTGTCGAGCGCGAACAGGCCGGCGAATCCGCCGATGCCGCCGACGACCTCGGGACGGGTGGTCTTGCGGATCGAGGGCTTGAGCGCCTCGACGGCCCGGTCCCCGGCGTCGATGTCGACGCCCGCGGACTGGTAGGAGATCGTCTTCTGAGTGGTGGTGCCGCTGCTCACGCTGTGGTCCCTTCCCGCACTTGCGTGCTCGCTTCGGTGGTTCGCTTGGTTTGGGCAGTGGGTGAATGAGACGCGGCGGACTGGGGCTGCGGTTCCATGAGGTGCTTGCCGATGAGGTCGGCGGCGGGCAGCTCGATCGGGTAGTTCCCGTCGAAGCAGGCCATGCAGAGGCGGGACGCGGGCTGCTCGGTGGCGCGGACCAGGCCGTCCATGGAGACGTACCCGAGGGAGTCGGCGCCGATCTGGGCGCGGATCCCGTCGACGTCGAGCGACCCGGCGATGAGCTCGGCGCGGGTGGCGAAGTCGATGCCGTAGAAGCACGGCCATTCGACCGGCGGCGCGGAGATGCGGATGTGGACCTCGACGGCGCCCGCCTCGCGGAGCATCCGCACGAGCGCGCGCTGGGTGTTGCCGCGCACGATCGTGTCGTCGACGATGACCAGGCGCTTGCCCTTGATCTGGTCGACGAGCGGGTTGAGCTTGAGGCGGATGCCGAGCTGGCGCAGGGACTGCGAGGGCTGGATGAAGGTGCGGCCCACGTACTGGTTCTTGGTGAAGCCCTGCCCGTAGGGGATGCCGGACTGCTCGGCGAAGCCGATCGCGGCCGGGATGCCCGACTCGGGGACGCCGATGACGAGGTCGGCGTCGACGGGGTGCTCCTTGGCGAGGGTGCGGCCGATCTCGACGCGGGTGGCGTAGACGTTGCGCCCGGCGAGCTTCGTGTCGGGGCGCGCGAGGTACACGTACTCGAACAGGCAGCCCTTGGGCTCGGGGTTCGCGAAGCGGGTGGAGCGCAGGCCGTGCTCGTCGACGGTGATGAGCTCGCCGGGCTCGACCTCGCGCACGAAGTGGGCGCCGATGGTGTCGAGGGCGGCGGTCTCGGAGGCGACGGCCCAGCCGGAGGCGAGGCGGCCGAGGACGAGCGGGTGGACGCCCTGCGGGTCGCGGGCGGCGTAGAGGGTGTTCTCGTCCATGAAGACGAGGCAGAACGCGCCGCGCAGCTGCGGGAGGACCCGCTCGGCGGCCGAGGCGACGGACTCGTCGGGGTGGGCGGCGAGGAGCGCGGTGATGAGGTGCGTGTCGGAGGTGGTGGTCCCCATGTCGATGCCGAGCCGGTCGACCTCCTTGAGGAGGTCGGCGGTGTTCACGAGGTTCCCGTTGTGCGCCAAGGCGATCGCGGTGCCCGTGGAGGTGGACCGGATCGTCGGCTGGGAGTTCTCCCAGGTGGGGGCGCCGGTGGTGGAGTACCGGGCGTGGCCGATGGCGAGGTGGCCCTGGAGGGGCGCGAGGGTGGACTCGTCGAAGACCTGGGCGACGAGCCCGAGGTCCTTGTAGACGACGGTGCGGGCGCCGTCGGAGACGGCGATGCCCGCGGCCTCCTGGCCGCGGTGCTGGAGCGCGTAGAGCCCGAAGTAGGTGAGTTTGGAGACCTCTTCCCCTGGGGCCCAGATGCCGACGACGCCGCAGGCGTCGCGGGGGCCGGGATTGTCGGGATCGAGTTCCGTGGTGAGTCGACCGTCACCTCGGGCCACTGCTAACTCCTCAGTCGGCTGGCAGAATCGCCGCCCGGTTCGCCCGAGCCGCAGGTGCCAGTCTATCGGACCTGCGGCGCGGCGCCACTGTCCAACGAGCGCGGGTGTGTGCCGTGCCCCTCCCGACTAGGTGAAACTCCGCGCATTTCCGCCCACCGGGGCCGGTTTCACCGCCGGGGCAGGCGAACGCGGGCGGTGGCCCGGCGCGGGCGGCCTCCGCGGCGGCGCGGGCGGCGGAGGGCACGGGGCACGGGGCGCGCTCCACCCGGAGGGTGGGTGGGTGGGGTAGTAGTAGTTCCATCCCTAGCCCCCACCCACCCCGGGGAAGATAGCGGCCAGCATTGCGCGGGGGTCTGACAGGAATCGGCCCCCGCGGCGCTCGTGTCACCCGATCGGGGCTGCGATCGTGACCGGGCTCTCGGCTACCAGGAGCGGGGCCGGTCGTCCCATTCGCCCCAGCTGCGGCGCTCGGTGCGGCGCGAGTCGGGGTCGTCGGGGTCGCGGTCCGCGTCGCTGCCGTAGGAGGGCGCCGAGGGCTGGGACTGGTTGCCGTACTGGGGCATCGGGCGGGTCCCGGCGGGCGGGGCCGAGGGCTCCGACGGGGCGTACGGGTCGCGGCGCATGGACTGGCCGTACCCGGTCGGCTCCTGCGGGGCGCTCGGAGCGCCGTGCGCGCCGTAGCCCTGCGGCTGGCTCGGGCCGCCTTGGCCGCCGCCGAAGCCCTGGCCGGGCTGCCCGTAGTTCTGGGACTGGCCGTAGCCCTGCGGCTGGCTCGGCTGGGCCGGGCCGCCGAAGTTCTGCGAGCCGGGCCCGTACTGGGGCGCGCTCGGGCCGCCGTGGCGGGGCTCGGACGGCGCGCCGGGCACCAGGCCCGGGTTCTGCGGCTCGAACATGCCGCCGCCGGACGGCGGCGGGGTCGGCGCCGAGTAGGGCCGCGTCGCACCGGGGTCGGAGAACGAGCCGGTCGGCGCCGCGCCCGGGTGCGGGCGGGTCGCGCCGGGGTCGGAGAACGCGCCCGTCGGGGACGGGTGGGGCCGGGTCGCGCCCGGGTCCGCGCCGAACGCCCCGGTGGGCGAGGGGTGCGGGCGGGTGGCCGCGTCGGCGCCGAACGACCCGTGCGGGGCCGCGGGCGGGTTCGACAGGTTCGCCTGCGGCATGATCTGCGTCGCGTCGGACGCGCCGGGGCCGCCGGGCTGCTTCACGACCGGGAGGATCGTCGTCCCGTCGGGGCCGACCGGGCCGGGCCCGGCGGGCGGGGCGCCGAAGCCGCCCTGCGGCATGACCTGCGTGGAGTCCGAGCCGCCGCCGTACGCGGGGCCGAACGCGGTCGGGGCCGAGGCCGCGCCGTCGACGAGGCCGCCGGGGTGGATCATCGTCGGCGCCTCGGAGCCGGGCGCGGGCCCGGCCTGGTAGACGCCGGGCGAGCCGACCTGGGCGGCGGTTGGCTTGTGCTCGGGCGGGCCGTCGGGGGCGAAGCTCTCGCCGTCGTCGTCGTCCTTGTCCTTGCCGCCGCGCAGCAGGAACACGATGCCGACGATGCCGCCGATCACCAGGAGCGCACCGATGATGATGAGGAACAGGAGCGTGCCGGAGATCCCGCCGCCCTCTTCGTCCTTGGTCTCGCTCGGCTCGGGGGACGGGGCGGCCTCGGTGGTCGGGGCCGCGGAGGTCGTCTCCTCCTCCTGCACCTGGGCGAGGGTCACGTTCCGGTTGAAGTCCCCGGACTCGACGGTGAACTCCTCGACCTTCTCCTCGAAGCCCTCCTTGGTGATGGTGAGGGTCATGTCGCCGGCCTTGATCGGGTTGCCGCCGCCGGTGAACTCGAAGCCGCCGTCGCCGCCGGTCTCGGTGTCGCGCTCGTTGCCCTCGCCGTCCTTGAGGACGACCTTCGCGCCCTCGACGGGCTCGCCGTTCGAGGTGACCTTGCCGCTGATCTTGTTGACCGCGTTCTGGGCGTGGCCCGTGACGGTGACGTTCGTGGAGGTGTCGCCGCCGTTGTACTTGACCTTGAACTGCCCCATCTCCTGCTGGCCCTCGGGGAGGTCCGAGTCCGGGTAGGGGTTGATCAGGAAGGTGATGTTGCGGGTCTGCCCCATCGGGACGTCCTCGCACTTGACCGAGGTGTCGCCGGTGATCGTGCACCCGCCGCCGTCCTGCACGGTGATGTACGCGTAGTCGCCGATCCCTTCGAGCTCCGCGGACACGTCCGCGTCCTTGCCCATCGGGTCGTTGTGCGCGGCGGACAGCGTCACCGACACCGAGGCGGGCGCGCCGCCGATGTCGATGAACGGGTTCTGGCTGTTGATCGTCGCCGTGAACTGCCCCTGGGCCATCGCGGCCTGCGGGAACGCGAGGACGCCGAGCAGCAGGACGCCGCCCGCCGCGGCGAGGCCGGCGAGGCGCGAGGCCAGAGCACCCCGTCGCCTGCGCGGGGACCGCGGGGCGCTACCCTGGGTCCCGCTCGGTGCGGCCGCTACGGTCATCTACATCCCCTCCTGGGCATGTGCTTTCGGGCCCGGCCCGCGGATCTCGCAGCGGGCAGGCACGACGAACCCACGGAAGCGGGCCGTCGTCGCCACTATGCCTGGTCTCATTTCGGTTACGGGACCGGGGTGCGGGCGGTGCCGCGGGCGACGGTCCAGCGGCGATCATCGCCGTTCGGCAACGTGCCGTAACGGGCAGTCTAACGTGACCGGGAGGTCTCTCCGTGGACGCTGTGGCCGACGCCATCGCCGCGATCGACAACGACGAGGCCCCCGACAAGGAGACCCTGAAAGCGGCGGTGCGGGAGCTGCTGCGCGCGCTCGCCGCCAAAGCCCCAGGACACTCCGTGGAAGTGCGGGTCCCGCCGTACGGCGCGGTGCAGTGCGTCGAGGGCCCCCGCCACCGGCGCGGCACGCCCCCCAACGTCGTCGAATGCCACCCGGTCGTGTTCGTCGAACTCGCCGCCGGCCGCCTCGCCTTCGCCGACGCCGTCGCCGCGGGCCGCGTCTCCGCCTCCGGCCAGCGCGCCGACCTCACCGAGGTCCTCCCCCTGACCGGCCCCCACGGCGAACCGCTCGACGCGCCAGAAGAGGACGCAGACGAGTAGGGCCCCCGGCGAACGCCGAGGGCCCTATTCCTTACTTCTGTGTCCTTACTCTCCCAGGCGGGCGCCGATGCGGCCCTTGAAGGCCGCGTCGATCTCGTCGCGGGAGAGGTCGAAGTGGTCGCGCAGGTGCAGGCCGTCGGTGTTCGCGTCGGCCACGCCCAGCGGCGTGATCGGCAGGCCGCGGGACTCGCACGCCGAGCGCACGGCGAGCTCCTGGCCCCGCGGGATCACCACGAGCACCCGCCCGGACGACTCCGAGAACAGGTACGTGAACGGGTCGGCGCCCTCCGGCAGGAGGATCTGCGCGCCCATGCCCGAGAACGAGATCGCCTCGACCAGCGCCTGCGCCAGCCCGCCCTCGGACAGGTCGTGCGCGGCCGCGAGCTGCTCGGTCTCGGCCAGGCGCGACAGCAGGTCCGCGAGCTTCATCTCGTGGTCCAGGTCGACCTTCGGCGGCACGCCGCCGAGGTGCCCGTGCTTGACCGCGGCCCACTCCGAGCCCGACAGCTCCTCCTCGGTGGTGCCGATGAGCGCGATCGTGTCGCCGGTGCGGCCCAGGCCGAGCGGGATCCGCCGGGCCACGTCCTCGATCACGCCGAGCACGCCGATGACGGGCGTCGGGTGGATCGCCTCGCGGCCGGTCTGGTTGTAGAACGAGACGTTGCCGCCGGTGACGGGGATGCCGAGCTTCTGGCATCCGTCGGCGATCCCGGTGACGGCCCGCTCGAACTGCCACATGACGTGCGGGTCCTCGGGGGACCCGAAGTTCAGGCAGTCGGAGACGGCGATCGGGGTCGCGCCGGTGACGGCGACGTTCCGGTACGCCTCGGCCAGCGCGAGCTGCGCCCCGTGGTACGGGTCGAGGCGCGCGAAGCGCCCGTTGCCGTCGAGGGAGATCGCGATGCCGACGCCGGTGCGCTCGTCGAGGCGGACGACGCCCGCGTCGTGCGGCGTGCCCAGGACCGTGTTCCCGAACACCGACGAGTCGTACTGCTCGGTGATCCAGGACTTGTCGCACAGGTTCGGGCTGGCGGCCATGTCGAGGACGGTCTGGCGGATCTCCTCGTCGGTGGCCGGGCGCGGCAGGGTCTCGGCGCGGTCGACCGCGATGAGCCCCAGGTCGTTCGGCTCGGCGAGGGGCCGATTGTAGACCGGGCCCTCGTCGGCGAGGGACTTCGGCGGGACGTCGACGACGGTCTGGCCGTGGAAGTCCACGACGAGGCGGCCGGTGTCGGTGACGGTGCCGATCGCGGTGGCGAGGAGCCCCCAGCGGTGGGCGCGCGCGAGCACTTCCTCGGCCTTGGCCGGGTCGACGATGAGGAGCATCCGCTCCTGCGACTCGGAGGCGAGGATGTCGTGCGGCTCCATGCCCTTGGCGCGCAAGGGGACGAGTTCGAGGTCGACGTGCATGCCGCCGTCGCCGGCGGCCGCGGTCTCGCTGAGCGCGCAGGTGAGCCCGGCGCCGCCGAGGTCCTGGACGCCGACGACGAGCTGCGCGTCGAACAGCTCCAGGCACACCTCGATGAGGAGCTTCTCGGTGAACGGGTCGCCGACCTGCACCGACGGCCGGGCGTCGTCCTCGCCGGACTCGGAGAACGTCGCGGAGGCGAGGACGGACACGCCGCCGATGCCGTCGCGGCCGGTCTTCGCGCCGAGGAGGATCACGACGTTCCCGGTGCCGGAGGCCTGCATCGACTGGAGGCGCGAGCGGGGCATGACGCCGACGCTGAGCGCGTTGACGAGCGGGTTGCCCTGGTAGCACGGGTCGAAGTAGGTCTCGCCGCCGATGTTCGGCAGGCCCACGCAGTTGCCGTAGTGGCCGATGCCGTCGACGACGCCCGGGAGGACCCGGGCGGTGTCGGGGTGGTCGATGGCGCCGAAGCGCAGCGAGTCCATGACGGCGATCGGGCGGGCGCCCATCGCGATGATGTCGCGGATGATGCCGCCGACGCCGGTGGCCGCGCCCTGCTTGGGCTCGACGTACGACGGGTGGTTGTGCGACTCGACCTTGAACGTGACGGCGATGTTCTCGTCGATGGCGACGACGCCGGCGTTCTCGCCGATCCCGGCCAGCAGGCGCGGGGTCCGCGGGTTCTTCTGCCCGAACTGGCGCAGGTGCACCTTGCTCGACTTGTACGAGCAGTGCTCGGACCACATGATCGAGTACATGGCGAGCTCGGACTGGGTGGGGCGGCGGCCCAGGATCTCGCGGATCCGCTGGTACTCGTCGTCCTTGAGGCCCAGTTCGGCCCACGGCTGCTTCTCGTCGGGCGTCGCCGAGGCGACCCCGACGGTGTCCACTGGCACGTAGCTGGTCATCGGCTCGCTCCCTCGCTGAGGTGGGCCAGGACGGAGGCGACGATGCCGAGGCCGTCGGTCGACGGCCCGGTCAGCGCCTCCACGGCGTGCTCGGGGTGGGGCATGAGGCCGACGACGTTCCCGGCCTCGTTCGCCACCCCGGCGATGTCGCGCATCGAGCCGTTCGGGTTGTCGAGGTACCGGAAGACGACCCTGCCGTCGCCCTCCAGCCGGTCCAGGACCGCCTCGTCGGCGACGTACCGGCCCTCGCCGTGCTTGGCGGGCAGGACGATCTCGGCCTCGGGCGCGAACGCGTTCGTCCACGCGGTCCGGGTCGTCTCCACGCGCAGGCGCGCGGGCCGGTTGCGGTAGCGCAGGTGGGCGTTGCGCACCAGCGCGCCGGGCAGCAGGTGCGACTCGCACAGGACCTGGAAGCCGTTGCAGACGCCGAGGACGGGCATCCCCTGGGCGGCCGCGGCCTTCACGGTGTCCATCACCTGGCTGAAGCGGGCGATCGCGCCGCAGCGCAGCGCGTCGCCGTAGGAGAACCCGCCGGGCAGGAACACGGCGTCGACGCCGTGGATCTGGGCGTCGTCGTGCCACAGCGCGACCGGCTCGCCCCCGGCCAGGTACACCGCGCGGGCGGCGTCCCGGTCGTCGAGGGAGCCGGGGAAGGTGACGACCCCGACGCGCGCGCTCATGCGCCCTCGATGGAGATGGCGAACGACTCGATCACGGGGTTGGCCAGGAGCTGGTCGGCGATGACGCGCGACTGCTCCTCGACGTTCCGGGCGTTCTCGTCGAACTCGATCTCGACGCGCTTGCCGATCCGCACCGACGACACGTCGGTGACGCCGAGGCGGGGCAGCGCCCCGAGGACGGCCTCGCCCTGGGGGTCGAGGATTTCGGACTTCAGCATCACGTCGACCACTACACGGGCCACGGTCGCACTCCTGTCGGTCACATGGACGGAACAGGACCAGCATATTCACGGGCACTGACCTGGGCCAGCGCCGCGCTGCGGGACCGGGGCCAGGTCACAGCCCGTCAGAGGATCGAGCCGGGCCGGTACGCGGCCGCCTCGGGGTGCGCTTTCGCCGCTTCGGCCACCCTTTCGGCGACACGGTCGACCTGATCGCCTGCGGCGCCGGTGAATTCACCCGTATTCGCGACGAGCGCGGCGAGCCCGTCCCGGTCGAGCGGGAGGCGCGGGTCGGCGGCGAGGCGGTCGAAGAGGTCGTTCTCGCGCTGGCCGTCCTCGCGCATGGCGCGGGCGACGGCGACGGCGTGCTCCTTGATGGCCCCGTGGGCGTCCTCGCGGCCGGCGCCCTGCCTGAGGGCCTCCATGAGGACCTTTGTGGAGGTCAGGAAGGGGAGGTAGCGGTCGAGTTCGGCGCCGATGACGGCGGGGTAGGCCCCGAAGTTGTCGAGGACCGTGAGGAACGTCTCATAGAGTCCGTCGACGGCGAAGAACAGGTCGGGGAGGGCGACGCGGCGGACGACCGAGCAGGAGACGTCCCCTTCGTTCCACTGGTCCCCGGCGAGTTCGCCGAGCATGGCGGCGTAGCCGCGGGCGACGACGGCGAGGCCGTTGACGCGCTCGGAGGAGCGGGTGTTCATCTTGTGCGGCATGGCGGAGGACCCGACCTGGCCGGGCATGAAGCCCTCGGTGGCGAGCTCGGCGCCGGCCATGAGCCGGATGGTGAGCGCGGCGGAGGAGGGGGCGGCGACGGCCTGGACGAGCGCGGTGCCGACCTCGTAGTCGAGGGACCTGGGGTAGACCTGGCCGACGGAGTCCATGACGCGCTCGAACCCGAGGTGGGCGGCGACGCGCCGTTCGAGCTCGGCGAGCTTCGCGGTGTCGCCGCCGAACAGGTCGAGCATGTCCTGGGCGGTGCCGACGGGGCCTTTGATCCCGCGCAGCGGGTACCGCTTGAGCAGGTCCTCGATGCGGTCGTGGGCGGCGAGGAGCTCCTCGGCCCAGGTCGCGAACCGCTTCCCGAGGGTGGTGGCCTGGGCGGGGACGTTGTGGCTGCGTCCGGCCATGACGAGGTCGCGGTACTGCTGCGCGCGGGCTGCGAGGCGCACGAGCGCGGCGACGATGCGGCCCTGCACGAGTTCGAGGGACTCGCGGACCTGCATCTGCTCGACGTTCTCGGTGAGGTCGCGGCTGGTCATTCCCTTGTGGATGTGCTGGTGGCCGGCGAGGTCGGAGAACTCCTCGATGCGGGCCTTGACGTCGTGCTTGGTGACGCGCTCGCGCTCGGCGATCGAGGCGAGGTCGACCTGGTCGAGGACGCGCTCGTAGTCGGCGATCACGCCGTCGGGGACGGTGACGCCGAGGTCGTGCTGGGCCTGGAGCACGGCGATCCACAGGCGCCGCTCGGCCTTGATCTTCCCGACGGGGTCCCAGATGTCGCGCATCGGCGCGGAGGCATAACGCTCGGCGAGCACATTCGCAGTCACGGGGCAATGATGTCACTTTCCGGCGGCGCTGCGCCTGGTGCGCACCCGTCCGGAGGGCGGGTGTCACGTTCGCCACCGGCGTGGCGGTTAACCAGCACGTATCCACCCCGTAAACTGGCCGTGTGCGAGTACTCCTGATCGGCTCCGGCGGCCGCGAGCACGCCCTCGCGGCGGCCCTGGCCGCGGACGAATCCGTCACCAAGCTCATCTGCGCTCCGGGGAACCCCGGCATGGCCGCGCTCGGCGAGTGCGTGCCGGTGAACCAGACCGACCCCGCCGCGGTGGCGTCCCTGGCGGTGACCTGCGCGGCCGACCTCGTGATCGTGGGCCCGGAGGCCCCGCTCGTCGCGGGCGTCGCCGACGCGGTCCGCGCGAAGGGCATCCCCGTGTACGGACCGGGCGGCGAGGCCGCCCGCATCGAGGGCTCGAAGGCGTTCGCGAAGGAGGTCATGGCCGCCGCGGGCGTCCCGACCGCCGCCGCGCGCGCCTGCCGCACCCGCGAGGAGGCCGAGGCGGCGCTCGACGAGTTCGGCGCGCCGTACGTCGTCAAGGACGACGGCCTCGCCGCCGGGAAGGGCGTCGTCGTCACCGAGGACCGCGAGCAGGCGCTCGCGCACGCCATGGACTGCGAGCGCGTGGTCATCGAGGAGTACCTCGACGGCCCGGAGGTGTCGCTGTTCGTCATCGCCGACGGCACGACCGCGAAGCCGATGCTGCCCGCGCAGGACTTCAAGCGCATCGGCGACGGCGGCACGGGCCCGAACACCGGCGGCATGGGCGCGTACACGCCGCTGCCGTGGGCCCCGGACGACCTGGTCGCCGAGGTCATGGAGCGCGTCGCCGAGCCGACCCTCGCCGAGCTCGCCGGGCGCGGCATCCCGTTCGTCGGGACCCTGTACTGCGGCCTCGCGCTGACGTCCAAGGGCCTCAAGGTCGTCGAGTTCAACGCCCGCTTCGGCGACCCGGAGATCCAGGCGGTCCTGGCGCTGCTGGAGACCCCGCTCGGGGAGCTCCTGTACGCGGCCGCGACCGGCAAGCTCGCCGACTTCGGCTCCCTGTGGTGGCGCGAGGGCGCCGCCGTGTGCGTCGTCGTCGCCAACGAGGGCTACCCGGGCACCACGGTCACCGGCCGCCCCCTCTTCGGCGCCGACGCCGACGGCATCCTCCACGCCGGCACCGCCCTCGACGCCTCCGGCCAGCTCATCGCCACCGGCGGCCGCGTCCTCGGCTGCGTCGGCACCGGCCGCTCCGTCGCCGAAGCCCGCCAGGAGGCCTACGCCCTCACCGAAGGCGTCAAACTCGAAGGCGGCTACTACCGCAAGGACATCGCCGCGAACATCTAACGCGTACTTCCCTCACCTGCGCCTCCGTGTCGGAGACGGGTGATACAGGTTCTTGAGAAGGGGGCCTCGGTCAGGGACAAATCCGTTATTTCGGAAATGTCCCTGATCGAGGCCCCCTTTCGAGCCAACGTATCCCGGGCCTCCGACAGCGTCAGGCTGCGAGCGGGGCTCGGGTCGTGGGGCAGGACATGCAGCGGGGGCCTCCTCGGCCGGAGCCGAGTTCGGAGCCGGGGATGGTGAGGACCTTGACGCCGGCGCGTTCGAGGCGGGCGTTGGTGACGGTGTTGCGCTCGTAGGCGACCGCGACGCCGGGGGCGAGGGCGAGGGTGTTGTTGCCGTCGTCCCACTGCTCGCGCTCGGCGGTGACGACGTCGCGCTCGCCGGTGTGGATGGTCTCGATGGCGTCGACGCCGATGGCCTCGGCGGCGGCGTCGAGGAAGCGGCGGGGGCCCTGGATGGCGATGCGGTCGCCGTCGGGGGTGATCGTGTACGACTCCAGGCGCTGCGCGGCGGGCGCGTAGATGACCATGCGGTCGCGGTCGACCATGGTGCACACGGTGTCGAGGTGCATGGTGGCGCGGCGCTGGGCGATCGGGACGGCCAGGACCGTGCCGATGGTGCCGCGTTCGAAGACCTTGCGCGCCAGGCGCTCCACGCCCGCGGGGGTGGTGCGCTCGCCGACGCCGACGGCGAGGACGCCGGGGGCGAGGGCGAGGACGTCGCCGCCTTCGAGGTGCTCCAGGGACGGGTCGTAGAGCTTCGGCACGTCGGCGAAGCGCGGGTGGTGGTGGTAGACGATCCCGGTCAGCGTGGTCTCGCGGCGGCGCGCGGGCATCGCGAGGCTGGTGACGGCGACGGCGTCGCCGATCCATACCGCCGAGTCGCGGGTGAACATCGTGTTCGGGAGCGGGTCGACGACGAACTCGACGGCGCGCATCATCCGGTGCCGCAGGCTGCTTGAGGGCCCGAACTCCTCTTTCGTCAAGCCCTCCACGAGGACCGCGGCGAGGCGCTCGGGGTCGAGGCCCGACAGGAACGCGGCGAGCTCGCGGCCGAGGGTCTGCCCCAGGCGCGGGTCGGCGGCGACGCCGACGGTGACGGCCTCGCGGGCCTCGTCGAGCGCGAGGCACTCGCGCAGCAGGTCGGCCAGGTACAGGACCTCGACGCCGTGCTCGGTGAGGACCCCGGCGAACCGGTCGTGCTCCTCCTGGGCGCGCTCGACCCACGGGACCCCGTCGAATAGGAGCGCGCCGTTGTTGCGCGGCGTCAGGCGCCGCAGCTCTCCCCCGGGCCGGTGGAGCACGACGCTGCGCAGGCGCCCCACTTCCGAGTCGACTCCGTACGCGGGCGCGGCATCTGCACTCATGACCCGAGGGTAGACGCGCCGGGGACGAAGATCAACTTTTCTCAGTTAACATGGACAGACTGAGCGTAACCACTACCCCCGGGACGCCCAATTGACGCAACTCGAACTGGTCATCCCGCTCCGCGGCTCCGCGCCCGGACGCGATGGCAGGAGACTCGACGCGGCGCTGTCCACGTGGCGCACCGCGGTCGCGGCGAGCGCCGACGCGTGCCTGCTGCTCGCCGCCGACACGCGCGTCGTCGCGACCTCGCGCCCCGCCAGGCAGATCCTCGGGCTCGGCCCCGACATCGACATCGTCATGCCGCGCTTCCTCGATGCGGGCCTGCGGTTCCTGGACTTCACGGCCGGGGCGCACCCGCTCGTGGACGCCGAACTCGCCCGGCTCGCGCCCGTGCAGGCGCTCCAGACCGACGCCCTCGAACGCAGCCTCATGCGCATCGAGCGCCGCGGCGTCCACCGCACGTTCGACGTGACCGCCTCGCCCCTGCACTCCCCGCCGCGGCTCGACGCGATCGGGGCGCTCGCGTTCCTCACCCCGATCGGCCCGTCCTGAAGTAGCAGAGCCTGAAGCGGCCCTTACGGGTTGAGGTCGTAGACCACCGCGGTGCCGGTGCGCTCGACGTCGACGCCGAACGGCTCGGCCTCGGTGTCCAAGCCCGAGCCGGGGAGGACCACGACGGTCTCGATCCCCGCGTCCCGCAGGGCCGCAATCGAGTCGTCGCTGGGGAAGGCCTCGGCCATCGACTTGATCCCGGCCTGCTCGTCGGGGGTGAACGCGGCGACGCCGTTGGCGGTCTCCACGAACCCGTCGAGGGTCCAGTACTGGACCTTCGTGTCGCCGCCGCCCGCGGGCAGGAACAGCACCGGGCCCTCCAGCGAGGACATGTCGACGGGCGCGTCGGGAACCTCCACATAGGGCGCGGCCGTGAGGCCCTCCCACAGGACCAGCGCGACGGGTGCGAACAGCAGCGCGTGAACCCGCCTGGGGGCCTTGACCTTCAGGCGCTTGTCGACCCGGGCGCGGTGCGCCACGTCGTCGGCCTCGTCGGCGATCCGGGTGATCGTGCCCGCGGCGAGGACCGCGAGGATCAGCGTCAGGTAGATGACCAGGCGCCCCGGCGTGCGGATCGCCTCCCAGCCCGGCGCGTACTCGTACAGCAGCGCCCACGCCCACGAGCCGTGGTCGAGGAAGTTGGGGCCCATGGCGAACGCAAAGACCGCGAAGCCGCCGAGGGCCAGCCAGAACCGCTGCCAGCCCGTCCAGCACGACCAGATCAGGCCCGCGATCGCCAAGGCCGCCAACGTGAAGCCGACGAGGAGCGCCTGCTCGGGCGCCCACGTCAGGTCCGCGCGCGCCGCCTCGTGCGCCGCGCCCCACAGGCGCGACTCCTCCGGGGAGATGATGAACGACTGCCAGGTCGGGCTGAACCACGAGATGTAGTCGACGTCGCGGATCGACTCGGGGTAGGCGCGGGCGACCACCGCGTGCTTGTCGGCGATCCACAGCACCCCGAGGCTGAACACGACGCCGCCGGCGCCGTCCGCGGCGAGCGTCTGCCACTTCAGGCGCGGGCGCATGATGAGCCAGTTCAGGCCCACGACCACGCCGATGCCGAGCAGCAGGTACACGAACGGGATGCCGAGCCCGGCGCCGATCGAGAACTGCCACAGGGCCGTCAGCCACCCGGCGACGATCCACCCGGGCCGCTGCTTCTCCGCTTTGAAGCCGTGCCGCAGCGACCAGCCGTGCCCGCGCGCGAGCATCGCGAGGGCGAGCGCGATCCCGCCGCACGACAGGACCTGGAGGTGCCCGGCCTGGCCGAGCTTCCACGGCGCGTAGGCGAATGCGGCCGCGGCGACGGCCGACCCGGCGACGCGGGCGCCGAGCTGGCGCAGGAGCGCGTACGCGCCGAGGAACGCGAGCGCGAACGACGCGATGTAGAGGACGTTGTACACCACGAGCGCGCTCGTCGGCCCGGTGATGAACAGCGCGAACGGCGCGTAGCCCATGAGCGTGTCGGTGAACAGGTACGCGTCGTGGAGCGGCCAGAAGCTGTTGGTGTCCCAGATCCCGGCGGGGTTGTCGCGCAGGGCGTGGCCGACCCAGCCGAGGATGTAGGTGAGGAGCAGCGGGTCCCCGGTGTCGTGGGGGACGACGTCGTCGAGGTCCTTGGCGAGCGGCCAGGTCATGGCGACGGCGAGGAGGGCGCTGCACAGCGCGGCGAGGGTCCATTCGCTGCGGGCGGCGCGCGCGGCGAGGCGCCCGGCGGCGCGCAGGCGCCCGGGGGGCGGGCCGGGCGCGGCGGCGGGGGTCTCGCCGGAGGCGAAGCGCTGCCAGCGCTCGTGCTCGCCGGTGTTCGCGTCCTCGGCCTTCGGCTCGGCCGCGGCCACGGCTGCTGCGCCGTCGTCGGGCTCGCGCCCGGGGTCCGAATCGGTGGAGTCGGGCTCGGTGATCACCATGGGGTTCCCGCGGTCTCGCTCGGTGCTGTCTCGGCACATCCTACGGACGGTCGCGGCGCAGTAATCGGGCGCATGAGGACCGTCCGCGAATCGGGTGCGGCCGGGGCCGTCACCTTTCCGCCGCCCGGTCGTTGAACGGGGTTGAGACCTGATTCCCGCGGTGGATCCGGGTCCGCACACCCAGACGGAATCGCGGTTGGAGAGACGCAGGCATGGGAAGACACAAGACGAAGCTCGGTCAGCAGTCCCGGGCCCAGACGCGTCCTCCGCTGCCGTACCCGGTGAACGACGGGCGGGTCAACCCGGTGGTCCAGGCGGCGATGGACCGGCGCTCGCAGCGGCGGCGCTCGCGCCTCGCCGCGCTGTCGGCGGCCGCGGTGATCGCCGCGGGCGGTGCGGCCGGGGTGAGCATGGCGACGGCCGAGGAGCCGGAGGCGGGCACGGGCAGCGAGATCGTCTTCAGCGGCGACTGCGGCACGCTGGGCCTGCTGTCGGCGTCGTCGATCCCCGACGCGTCTGAACTGACGGTGGAGCAGGGCTCGCAGGTGCGGTACACGAACGAGCTGGGCGCCGACGCCGAGCTGTACGTGGGCGACGAGGTCTACGACATCGCGAACGGCTCGACGCAGGTGTTCGAGATGAACCGGTCGGCCGAGGTCGCGATGGTCCCCTCGTGCCACGGCCTGTTCGCCGAGTACGACTCCGCGCAGGTGCATGTCGTCGAAGCCCAGTCGGATGAGAACGACGAGTCGGGCACCGAGACGGAGGAGCCCGACGAGCACGCCCTCCCGGCCCCCGACGCCGAGGACGGCTCCGAGGAGGACGCCGGGGGCGAGGCGCCCGCGGGCGACGACGCCGCGGCGCAGCAGGGCCCGGAGGACGAGGCGCCCGCGCAGGACGAGTCGCCGGCCCCCGTCGAGGACGAGGTGAACGCGTTCGGCGACCCGGGTTCCGACGACGGGGCGTTCGACCCGGCCGCTGAGGACGAGGTCGTCGCGGTCGACCCGAAGGCGGTGGCGGACGGCGCGAACGGCCTGCTGGCCCTGGTCGCGATCATCTGCCTGGTGGGGGTGGCCGCCGCGGTGGCGCGCACCCTCCTGAAGCAGCGGGCGGCGGTATGAGCACCGCCGTCCTGTTGAAGGCCCCGGCGCCGCAGTCGGCCGCCGCGGCGGGCCCCGTGCACGGCTCTCCGGCTTGGACCGGGGGCCGGGTGCGGAACCGCCGCGAGCGGCAGCGGGCGGCCCGGTGTTTCACCGGCCCCGAACCGGCCCGCCGCACGCGGCGGCCGGAGCTGTCGAAGACGGGCGCGGCGGCGAGCCGCCAGAGCGCGCCGTCTTCGATCGCGCCGCCCTCCGGGCGGCCGGGGCACGGCACGGTGGAGTCTCCGTGAGGCACTGCGGCTCGGGCTCTCGATGATGGTCATTTCCTCCCCAGGTCCCACACCGATCGCCCGGACCAGTGCCTCACGGCCCCGCCGGTCCGCGGACAACTGAGACTCGCACGAAGCGCCCGCCGGTTTCCGGCGGGCGCTTCGTCGTGCGGTGTCCGTTTCTGTTGGTGCCGATGCGTTCCCAGTGACGAGGGACGCTGGTCGTTGCGGGTGCGGCGAGAGACAATCGGAGGTCAGGCCCCCTGCGGCCGGGCGCACGCACCGATGCGCAACCGTTACGGAACTCGGGATCGGCCCCGCTTGTGTGCGCGTCGGTCGCTGCTTTAGCGTGGGCCGCAGCAATTCGTCCGCATCCCCCGCTTTCCGAAGTCAGGTTCCCAGCTGTGACCTCCAAACACGCCTCATCGCGGCGGCTCTGGCCCTACCTCGCCGTCCCTGGGCTCGCCGTGCTCGTCGCCGCAGTGGTGTTCATCGTCGGATCCGGCCGCGACGACGGCGGGTCCGGCGGCTCCTCCGACGAGAGCCTGCCCGGCTCGCAGGCCGACGACCTGTCGAGCTCCTCGCTCCAGCCGTCGGACGAGGAGCTGCGCGAGGCCGCGCAGGAGCAGCTCCAGACGCAGCTCGACGACGCCGTCGCCGCGTACCTCGCGGAGGAGGACGACGAGAACTTCTACGCCGCGGTCGCCGTGGACGACGGCGAGTTCCGCCTCGACTACGACGGCGAGACCCAGTACGACACGGCGTCGGTGGTGAAGGTCGAGATCCTCACGATGATGCTCAAGGAGTACGGGACGCTCGACCAAGTCCCGGGCTGGCTGCTGGACCGCGCGGAGCTGATGATCCGCGAGTCCGACAACGACGCGACGAACGACGTCCTCTACGGCGGGACGTTCGACGACGGGCACGCGGCGATCGCCCAGGCGCACATCGACTTCGGCCTGGAGCACACGAACCCGAACGAGACCGAGCAGTGGGGGAAGACCCAGACGACCGCGCTCGACCAGCTGCGGGTCCTGGAGATCGCGCTGTACGAGGACGCGGGCGTCCTCGACGCCGAGCAGACCGAGTACGCGCGCTCGCTCATGGGCGACCTCGCGGACTTCCAGCAGTGGGGCGTCTCCGCGGCCGCCGCGGACGGCGAGACCGTGTGGATGAAGAACGGCTGGGACACCCGCGACGCCATGGGCGGGGAGTGGGTCGTCAACTCCATCGGCGTCGTCGCCGGGGACACCGAGCACCCCATCGAGATCGCGATCCTCACCGGCGGCTCGTCCTCCCAGGAGGAGGGCATCGAGCGGGTCGAGGCGCTCGCCGAGATCGTGCGCACGGTCGTCGACACCGACCCGTACGCCTAGCCCGGCATCGTAGATCCTATTTCCTATAGGATCTACGATCCGTCGCGGATCGGCGCGACCGCGCGGTGCGCGACAATCGGGGCATGAGCGATCTGATCCCCCTTCTGGAAGCCGCGGGCCTGGAGCCCGTCACCGACCCCGACGTGCTGGCCGCCCACTCGGTGGACCACGCCGGGCTCGTCCCGGCCGGGCGGGCGGCCGCGCTCGTGCGGGCCCGCTCGACCGAGGAGGTGAGCGCGGCGGTGCGCGTCTGCGCGGAGCTCGCCGTTCCCGTGGTGCCGCAAGGGGCCCGGACCGGGCTCGCGGGCGCGGCGACGGCGGTCGACGGGGCGCTGCTGCTCGACGTCTCGGGCATGGACCGGATCATCGAGATCGACCCGGTGGACCGCCTCGCGGTCGTCCAGCCCGGGGTCCTCAACGCGGCGATCTCCACGGCCGCAAAGGAGTTCGGGCTGCGGTACAGCCCCGACCCGGGGTCGTGGCAGATCTCCACGATCGGCGGGAACATCGCGACAGCCGCGGGCGGCATGTGCTGCGTCAAGTACGGGACGACCCCGGAGTACGTGCTGGGCCTGGAGGTCGTGCTCGCCTCCGGCGAGGTGATGCGGTGCGGGCGGCGCACCGCGAAGGGCGTCGCCGGGTACGACCTGGTGCGCCTGTTCTGCGGCTCCGAGGGGACCCTCGGGATCGTCACCGAGGCGACGGTGAAGCTCGCACCCGTTCCGGCGCAGCGGCTCACGCTCGCCGCGGTGTTCGCCACGACCGCCGACGCGGGCCGCGCGGTCACCGCGATCATGGCCGCCGGGAAGCAGCCGAGCCTCCTGGAGCTCATCGACAACGTCCACCTGCGGGCCCTCGAAGCGCTGCGCCCCATGGGACTGCCGACGGAGGCCGCGGCGCTGCTGCTCGTCGCCGCCGACGCCGACCCCGACGCGGAGCTCGCCGCGATCGAGGCGCTGTGCACCGAGTCCGGGGCGACCGAGGTGTACCGGGCCACCGACGCCGAGGAGGCGGACGCGCTCCTCGAATCGCGGCGCAGCGCCTACCACGCCATGGAGAAGCTGGGCACGGTCCTGGTCGACGACGTCGCGGTCCCGCGGGCGCGGCTCGCCGACGCCCTCGACGGCGTGCAGGCCGCGGCCGAGCGGCACGGCGTCGTCATCGGCGTCATCGCCCATGCGGGCGACGGGAACCTGCACCCGAACATCATCGTCCACCCCGAGGAGCCGGGGTCGCTCGAAGCGGGGCGGGCGGCGTTCGACGACATCCTGGAGATGGCGCTCGCCATGGGCGGCACCGTGACCGGCGAGCACGGGGTGGGAATGCTCAAGCGCGAGTGGCTGGAACGGGAGGTCGACCCGGTGAACCTGGCGGTGCAGCGGCGGCTGAAAGCGGCGCTCGACCCGCTCGGCATCCTCAATCCCGGGAAGGTCCTCGGCTGAAGCGGCGGCAGTGCCGCGGATGGCGCCGGGACGAATGCGGGCGGCGTTCCCGCAGGCGGCACCGCGTTCGGTGCGAGTGTGTTTGGCGCCGATGCGGTTTCGTGTCGGTCCTGTGACACGGTAATGGGGCCGCAGCGCTTGCCCATTCGCTGCGGCCCCGATAAAGTGGAGGAGCTCCACTTTTCATTGGCACCGGTAGGGCTGTGCCCGATTGCCCTTACCGGCTTAGTGCCCCCGGATTGTTCCGTGCCTCCCGGAAGACTGCCCATGTCCCTCCGATTGGCTTGTCGGCGTGACCGGAACACTCATTACTATGAGGACCGTCTCTGAACGGGACCTGTGGCGAGCCTGGGAAGAACCTGGGAAACGATGCCGAACCGTTACGAAGGCACCTCGAAACCCGCGAGTTTGTCCAGCTCAGCGGTGATGTCCGGGCGTTGCGCGACCGGTTCCCCGTCGATCTGAGTGATGAAGGCCACACCTCGGACCGAGGAGGAGAGCCACGCGGCCTCCGCGTTCTTCAAGTCCCCCAACGAGATCAGCTTCTCGCCGGTCTTCAGGCCCGCCTTCGGGGCCTGCTCCAGCAGGTACGCGCTCGTGGTCCCCGGGAGGATCCCCGCCGACGTCGGCGTCGTGAAGAGCGTGTCCCCTTCGAGCCACAGCAGCGAGGAGGTGGGGCCTTCGAGCGCGGTCCCGTCGGCCGACACCCACAGGGCGTCGTCCGCGCCCTGGGCCTTCGCCCAGCGGGTCACGGCCATCATCGACGCGTACGACAGCGCCTTCACCCCGCCTAGAAGCCACGGGGCGTCGCCCCGCGCATCGGCATTCACCCCCAGGGTCGCCGAGACGATCCGCAGGCCGTCGCGCCGCGGCAGGATCCGCTCCCGCGGCACCGGGTCGACCGTGGCGTAGACCGTGGGCGGGCCGCCGGCCTCGCGGCCGCGCGTCGCGACCAGGCGCAGCGCGCCCTCCCCCTCGGCCCGCTCGCGCCACGCGACCAGGGCCTGCTCGGCCAGCTCGGCGAGCTCGGCCTTCGCGGGCAGCTCGAACTCCATGCGGCGCGCGGAGTTCGCCATCCGGTCGAGGTGCTCGGAGAGGAGGAACGCGGCGCCGCCGCGGACGTTGATCGTCTCGAAGACGCCGTCGCCCCGGAGGACCCCGAGGTCGTCGGCGCACAGGAGCGGCGCGTCGGAGTCGACGACGCCGCGGTGCAGTACTGCGGTTACTAGTGCCATCCGCTCATTGTGCTCCCCGCCGGGGAGCGATCCGGCGAGCGCCCGGCGCAGTACCATGCAGTCATGCCCACCGAAGCCGAGGCCGAGACCGAACTGGCGGCGGTGCTGCGCTCCAAGGGCCTGCGCATGACCGCGCAGCGCCAGCTCGTCCTGGAGGCGGTCCGCGCGCTCGGGCACGCGACCCCCGAGCGGATCCACGAGCGCATCCGCGGCCAGGTCGAAGGCGTGAACATCACCACCGTCTACCGCACCCTGGACCTCCTCGAAGAGCTCCAGCTGGTCTCGCACACCCACCTCTCCCACGGCGCCCCCACCTACCACCTGTCCGGCGACCGCGGCCACGCCCACCTGGTGTGCCACCGCTGCGGCCGGATCACCGAAGTCGACCCGTCGAAGTTCGCTGGAGTCCGCAGGGAGGTCGCCGACGCCACCGGGTTCGTCATGGACGTCGGCCACGTCGCCCTGTTCGGCACCTGCGCCGACTGCCTGGAGAAGCACGCATGAGCACCATCGGACCGTCCCCGCTCCTCACCCTCCCCGGCGCCGTCGCCACCGCCGACGGCCGCACCGCCTGGCACTACGGCGGGCCGCTCAAGGAGCAGAAGGCGGCCATGGAGACCGGCGCGCTCTTCGACCGCTCCGACCGCGACGTCATCAGCGTCACCGGCGAGGCCCGCCTCACCTGGCTCCACTCCCTCTCCACCCAGCACCTCACCGGCCTCAAGCCGCACGAGGGCACCGAGACGCTCATCCTCTCCCCGACCGGCCGCGTCGAGCACCACGCGAACGTCTACGACGACGGCGCCACCACCTGGCTCGACACCGAGCCCGGGTACGGCGAACCGCTCCTGAAGTACCTGGAGCTCATGAAGTTCCGCACCGAGGTCGACATCAGGGACGAGTCCGCCGACTGGGCCCTGTTCACCTTCACCGGCATCGCCCGCGCCGAAGACGACGCCCCCGTCGTCCAGCCCGTCCCCATCGCCAAGTTCGCCTCCAAGGACCTCCTCGCCGTCCCCACCTCCGTGTACCCCGGCGGCCCCTTCCAGGAGACCGACGGGTGGACCCGCCGCACCGACGCACTCGGCGTCCCCACCTTCGACGTGCTCGTCCGCCGCGGCCGGCTCGCCGAAGCCGCCGAAGCCGCCGGAACATTCGCCGGCACCTGGGCCTGGAACGCCCTCCGCGTCGCCGCGAAGCTCCCCGCGTTCGGCACCGACACCGACGAGAAGACCGTCCCCCACGAGGTCCCGCACTGGCTCGCCGCCGCCGTCCACCTCGACAAGGGCTGCTACCGCGGCCAGGAGACCGTCGCGAAGGTCCACCACCTCGGTCAGCCGCCGCGGCGCCTCGTCATGCTCCACCTCGACGGCACCGACGAGCACCCGCCCGCCCACGGCACCCCGATCACCCTGGACGGCAAGGAAGTCGGCACCATCGGCACCGCCGTCCAGCACTACGAGCTCGGCCAGATCGCGCTCGCCGAGGTGAAACGGTCGGCCGTCGCGAACGAGGACGTGCGCCTCATCACGGGCGATCAGGCCGCGAGCCTCTAGCCGCCCGGCTAGCCTCGCAGTATGAGTGCTTCGTACCGAGGCGGCGAACCCGTCGCCCAAGTCGTCAGGTCCGGATTCGCCGAGAGCTTCCACCGGGGCAGCGTGGCCGTGACCGACCCCGCGGGAAGCCTCGCCGCCGCCATCGGCGACGCCGCCTCCCCCGTGTTCCCCCGCTCCTCCAACAAGCCCATGCAGGCCCTCGCGATGCTCCGCGCCGGCTGGGAGCCCCGCTCCGAGGCCGACCTCGCCATCGCCTCCGCCAGCCACCGCGGCGAGCCGTTCCACATCGAACGCGTCCGCTCCGTCCTCGCCGCGGCCGGGCTCACCGAGGACCACCTCCAGTGCCCGCCCGACCTGCCCGGCAACCTCGACGCCCGCAACGCCGTCGTCGCCCTCGAAGGCCCCGAACCCAAACGCGTGTACATGAACTGCTCCGGCAAGCACGCCGGGATGCTCGCCGCCTGCGCCGCCGCCGGATGGGACACCGCCACCTACCGCGACCCCGAGCACCCCCTCCAGCGGCTCATCGTCGAGACGGTCGAAGACCTCACCGGCGAGACCGTCGACCACATCGGCGTCGACGGCTGCGGCGCGCCCGTCCTCGCCGTCTCCCTCCACGGCATCGCCCGCGCCTTCGCCCGCTTCGTCGAAGCCCCCGAAGGCACCAGCGAGCGCCGCGTCGCCGACGCCATGCGCGCCCACCCCCACCTCATCGACGGCACCCGCGGACCCGACCAGCGGTCCATGGCCGCCGTCCCCGGCCTCCTCGCCAAAGGCGGCGCCGAAGGCTTCCACGTCGTCGCCGCCCCCGGCGTCGGCGCCGTCGCGGTCAAGATCGACGACGGCGGCGGACGCGCCTCCATGCCCGTCGCCCTCCGCGCCCTCACCACCATCGCCGGGCTCGACGTCCCGCAGGCCGCCAAACCCGAGATCGACGCCCTCACCGGGCCCGAGATCCTCGGCGGCGGTCAGCCCGTCGGCCGCGTCCGCACACTCCTGTAGTGGCCCCGGCCTCAACGGAGCCAATACCCCGTTGAGCGGGACTCCTCGCGCAAGGTACTATCGTCGCGTTGCAAGTCCCGACACGCGCGAGTGGCGGAATGGCAGACGCGCTGGCTTCAGGTGCCAGTGTCCGCAAGGACGTGGGGGTTCAAGTCCCCCCTCGCGCACAGGCAAAGGCCCGATGGTTTCGACCAGAGGGCCTTTTCGCTTATCCCCGAGCCGGGACGGCGAGCGGGAACACCCCCAGGGGCTTCCGCGTTAGGCTCGAAGCAAGGGAACGGAACCACCATCGACACGACTGTGGGGTCAATGCGACCATGAGCGACGCAAACACCGAGCCGGACCGGGACGAGCAGGAGAACGAGGACGACCTCCTCATCGTCGACGCCGAAGGCAACCCGGTCGCCACCGCGAAATCCGCCGCGCCCGCCGACGGCGAGGACGCCGACGGCGACCCCTACGAGTCCGACCCGACCCGGCTCGTCCACGAGCCCGCCAAGGTCATGCGCGTCGGCTCCATGATCAAGCAGCTCCTCGAAGAGGTCCGCGCGGCCGAGCTCGACGAGAAGGGCCGCCAGCGCCTGCGCGACATCCACGCCCGGTCCATCGCCGAGCTGGAGACCGGGCTCGCGCCCGAGCTGCGCGACGAGCTCGAACGCCTGTCGCTGCCGTTCGGGCAGGACGAGATCCCCACCGAGGCGGAGCTGCGCATCGCGCAGGCCCAGCTCGTGGGCTGGCTCGAAGGGCTGTTCCACGGCATCCAGGCGGCGCTGGTCGCGCAGCAGATGGCCGCGCGGCTCCAGCTCGACCAGATGCGCGGCGGGGAGCTGAAGGCGCTGCCCGCGGGCAGCGACCTTCCGCCGCAGCTGAGGGCGGTCATGGCGGAGCGGGCCGCGCGCGGTGACGACCGCGACCACCCGCCCGGCCAGTACCTCTGAGTACGGGGAATGCCTTAGACTCGGCCCTGCCTTCCTGGCGGGGCCGTCGGCGTCTTCGGGCGCGGTCTTCTGGGGATGCGGCGGCTCGCGGGTTTCGCCTTCGGCGGTTCGCGAGCCATAATTGTGCCGACCCGTCCCAAGGGTGAGACCACTGGAGAGCTGAACACGGTGCTGTACAGGACGCTGCAATGGACGGCCGCCCCGGCCGTCAAACTGATCTACAGGCCATGGATCG
Source organism: Glycomyces artemisiae (assembly GCF_003002955.1). Lineage (GTDB taxonomy): Bacteria > Actinomycetota > Actinomycetes > Mycobacteriales > Micromonosporaceae > Glycomyces > Glycomyces artemisiae. The sequence goes on along the minus strand of NZ_PVTJ01000002.1, from coordinate 287,567 downwards.
ACGGGAAAGAGAACATCCCCGAGACCGGGCCGGTGATCCTGGCGTCGAACCACCTCTCCGTGGCCGACCACTACTTCCTGGGCCTGACCACCAAGCGGCACATCGCGACCATGGCGAAGATCGAGTACTTCACGGGCGCGGGCCTCAAGGGCAAGATCATCTCCTCCACGGTGAAGGCCCTCGGGCAGGTGGCGGTGGACCGCTCGGGCGGGCGCAAGAGCGCCTCGGCCCTGGAGCCGTCCCTGGAAGTGCTCGAAGAGGGCCGCGTGTTCGCGATCTTCCCGGAGGGGACGCGCTCGCCCGACGGCCGCCTGTACCGCGGCAAGCCCGGGGTGGCGCGGCTCGCGCTCGCCTCGGGGGCGCCGGTGGTGCCGGTCGGGCTGATCGGGACGGAGAAGGTGCTGCCGATCGGCGAGTCGCGGCCGCGGGTCGCGCCGGTCGGGGTGCGGGTGGGCAAGCCGCTCGACTTCACCCGCTACAAGGGCATGGAGAACGACCGCGTCGTGATCCGCGCGGTGACCGACGAGGTCATGGACGCGATCCGGCGGCTCACCGGCCAGGAGTACGTGGACAAGTACGCGAAGCGCAACAGCCCCGGCAAGGAGAACGACGACTAGGCGCCGCTAGGGCGTCGTCGCGGCGTCGGTCGGAGTCGCGGTCCCGCTCGGCGTGGCCGTCCCCGAGGGGGTGCCGGTGCCCGGCGGGGTGGTGAGCTCGCCCACGGTGTCGGGGCCGCTCGGGAGGTCCGACAGCTCGGTGACGGTGATCGACCAGATCTCGACCGGGAGGGGCGGGGGCCCGTCGGATTCGACGGTCTCGGAGAGCGCCGCGATCTCGTCGAGGACTTCGAAGCCGTCGACGATCCCGCCGATGACGCTCACGCCCGCGGTCGGCACGGCCGCGCCGCGGATGAGCGCGAACGCCGAGCCCGCGCGGCCGCGGTCGTCGGTGACGAGCGCGAGGACGTCGGCGACGTCGTTGCCCGCCATGCCGGTCTCGGCCTGGAAGCGCCAGCCCGGTCCGTACGAGTCGTCACTGTCTTCAGAGGCACTGCCGGGGTCGGCGCCGGGGGAGCCGCAGCGCAGGATCGCGGTCGGGTCGACCGCCTGCGTGGTGAGCCGGTCGCATTCGTGGTTCGCGTAGAAGCCGGTCTCGGCGAGGTAGGAGAACGCGTCGACGCCGCACGGCGCGAGGTCGCCCCAGAGCATGACCGCGATCTCCCCGTAGTTGGTCTGGACGACCGCAAGGGACCGCTCCGGCGGGGCCGACGCCTCCAGCGGGTCGGCGCCGCTCCCGGCGTCGTCGGCCTCGGTCACCTTGCAGCGCTCCGAGATCACCTCGCCAGTGTCGCCGCCTTCGCCGCCGCCGTCGCGGAACGCGAGCCATGCGACCGCGGCGATCGACCCGGCGGTGAGGAGCACCGCGCCCAGCCCGGCGAGGCCGCGCTTCCACCCCGACCCGCGCTCCCAGGGGGGCGTGGACTTGAAGGGGCTGGAGGCTACCGGCTCGTGCTCGGTCGCGGCTGGGTCTGCGGGGCGGCTGGGCTCCATGACTCAGCATCGTACGGGGCGTCGTCTCGCGCGAGGTAGGCGTATCCGACGCAGATCAGACCGTAGGAGACGGCGACGCCGACGAGCGTTCCGGGCGCGTAGCCGTCGGTCGGGACGACGAGCGCGGCGGCGAAGAGCCCGGCGAGGTACCCGACGTTGTAGACGGTGTCGTTGACGCTGAACACGCGGCCGCGGTAGGCGTCCTCGATGCCGCGCTGGATGCTCGTGTCCACGGTGATCTTCACGCCCTGCGACGCGATGTTGATGAGCAGCACCGCGACCGCGAACATGACCGGGCGCATCGTCCCGGCGAGGGCCGCGGCGACGACCGCGCACAGGGCCATGAGGACGACGACCCAGTTCTTCGGCCCCCACACGCGGGTCGCGCGCGGGGTGACGATCGCGGCGGCGAGGACGCCGACGTTCCCGAGGACCGCGAGGACCAGCAGCCACGAGATCGTGGTGGTGCGGGCCGGGTCGGACTCGACGTCCCAGAAGAAGCCCATGAACAGGGCGATCGCGATGATGAACACGATGCCGTACAGGAACCGGTGCAGCCCTTGGACGGCCATCGCCAGCGCGGGGCCGCGGCGGGTGCCGAGGTGCCTGAATCCGGCGACCATCCCGGCGGTGGTAGCGGCGAGGCCGCGCCACAGGCCGCCCGCGGGGGCCTCGTCCTCGGTCGGGCCGAGCCCTTCGCGTCTGAACGCGGCCCACACGATGCACGCGGACACGAGGTACCCGGCCCCGGCGGCGAGCGCGAGCATCGAGTAGGAGACGCCGGAGTCGATGAGCTTCGCGATGCCGGTGGTCGCCAGGCCGAGGCCGTAGGCGAGGGCGCCGAGCGTGGAGGCGACGGAGTTCGCGGTGACGAGGTCCTGGGGCGGGACGACCTGCGGGTGGGCGGCGCCGAGCCCGGCGAGCACGAACCGGTTGGCGGCCAGGACGACCATGGCGCACAGGACCCACGACCAGTTGAAGCCGCCGGGGAGGGTCAGGCAGATGACGATCATGAGGGCGGCGCGCACGAGGTTCGCGCCGCCGATGAGGTTGCGGCGGCTGAACCGGTCGAGGACCGTGCCGACGTAGGGGCCGAGCAGGGAGTACGGGCCGAGGAGGAGTGCGACGGCGGCGGCGTACCTGAACGGGTCGCCGGCCTCGCCGAGCGCGGGGTTGAAGAACACCGAGAGCGCCAGGGACGCCTGGAACATGCCGTCGGCGGCCTGGGAGGTGAGGCGCACGGCCAGCAGGTGCCGGAAACGGCGGTTGCCTGCGAGGTTGCGGACGTGCCGGTCGGTGCGCATTAGCCGAGGATAGCTCCGGGGTATGCCAAGGGGGACCTCGTTTCGGCGAAGCTTGCGAGCCGAACAGCGGCTCAGCTTGGAATCGGGGTCCCCCTTGGGGCGCGCGTCAGCGCGGCGCTGAAAGCGCGGCGTTCGCAGTGCTTACAGGCCTGCGATGAAGTTCTCGACGGAGATGCGGGCCTCTTCGTCGGAGAACTGCTTGGCCGGGGACTTCATGAAGTACGAGGAGGCCGACTCCACGGGGCCGCCGTGGCCGCGGTCCATCGCGATCTTCGCGGCGCGCACCGCGTCGATGATGACGCCCGCGGAGTTCGGGGAGTCCCACACTTCGAGCTTCAGCTCCGCGTTCAGCGGCACGTCGCCGAAGGTGGTGCCCTCCAGGCGGATGTACGCCCACTTGCGGTCGGTCAGCCACGGCACGTGGTCCGACGGGCCGATGTGGACGTCGGCGCCGAGCATCTCGTGCGGGATCTGCGAGGTCACCGACTGCGTCTTCGAGATCTTCTTCGACTTCAGGCGGGTCCGCTCCAGCATGTTCATGAAGTCCATGTTGCCGCCGAAGTTCAGCTGGTAGGTGCGGTCCAGGCGCACGCCGCGGTCCTCGAACAGCTTCGCGAGCACGCGGTGCACGATGGTCGCGCCCACCTGCGACTTGATGTCGTCGCCGACGATGGGGATCCCGGCGTCGGTGAACTTCTGGGCCCATTCGGGGTCGGAGGCGATGAACACGGGGAGGGCGTTCACGAACGCGCAGCCCGCGTCGATCGAGGCCTGCGCGTAGAACTTCGCGGCGGTCTCGGAGCCGACCGGCAGGTAGCAGACCACGACGTCCGCCTTGGCGTCCTTGAGCGCCTTGACCACGTCGACCGGCGCCTCGGAGGACTCGGTGACCATCTCCGTGTAGTACTGGCCCAGGCCGTCGTGCGTCGGACCGCGCAGGACCTGGACGCCGGTCGGGGGCACCTCGGCGAACTGGATGGTGTTGTTCTCCGAGGCGTTGATCGCGCTGGAGAGGTCCTGGCCGACCTTCTTCGCGTCGACGTCGAACGCGGCGACGAACTCGATGTCGTTCACGTGGTAGTCGCCGAACTGGACGTGCATGAGGCCGGGCACCCGGTCCTCGGGAGCGGCGTCGCGGTAGTACTCGACGCCTTGGACCAGCGAAGAGGCGCAGTTGCCCACGCCGACAATGGCTACGCGCAGCTTACCCATCGCGCATGCCTCCTTTGTCTTGTTTATTTGGGTCTCCGGCGCTCGCAGCCGGATCGGGTGTTCCCTGTTCCGGGAGGGCGCTGGGCCCTCCCGTCCCGGCGACGGGATCGCCGAAGTCGTTGCGCCGCCGCGGGCCGCGGCCCTCCTCGGTGGCGATGAGCTCGTTGAGCCACCGCACCTCGCGCTCGGCCGTCTCCAGGCCGTGGCGCTGGAGTTCGAGCCCGTAGGCGTCGAGCCGCTCGGCGGTGCGGGCGAGCGCCTCGCGGATCCGCTCGCGGCGCTCCTCGACGCGGCGCCGGCGCGCTTCGAGGATGCGCAGGCGGGTGGCCGGGTCGGTGCGGGAGAAGAACGCGAAGTGGACCCCGAACAGGGCCTCGTCCGCGGACTCGGGGCCCGCGTCGGCCATGAGCTGGGCGAAGTGCTCCTTGCCCTCGGGTGTGAGCCGGTAGACCTTTCGGGCCCTGCGGCCGCTGAGCAGGGGTTTCTCTGCTCCGGTGCGGGTCGCGGCGGTCTTCTCGGATGTGACGCCCGCCGGCGCCTCCTCGACGATGAGCCCGCGCAGGCGCATTCTTTTGAGGGTCGGGTAGAGCGACCCGTAGCTGAACGCCGCCCGGATGGCCCCCAGCAGGGCCAGCAGCCGTTTGCGCAGCTCATAGCCGTGCATCGGGGATTCATGCAAGAGCCCCAGAATGGCCAGCTCCAACATCTCGTCCCTCCTCTCACACGGCGATCTAACTGCTCGATGTATCGGGCCGATACATCAGGATAACCATAGCGGCAGGTGCAAATCACGTCAAGCTACGGGTCCGCGCCCTGTTCAGGGGCACTTCGATCCGATAAGCTCGTGCGCACGACGCGGTCTAGCAGAGTCTTCTCAGATTCGGTGTGCGAGACTGCGAGACGACCGGCCACCCCCCATGCCGGAAGTAGACCTTTGCGAACGCCGGTCCGCCGGAGCGCCCCCGGGCGCCACCCTTCCGGCGCGCACCGGGCCGACCGGCAAGCCCCGCTGGGGTTACACAGCACGTGGATGGTTGAGCATGAGCGACAACGGTTACCGCCCCGCCCCGCCGCCCGAGGAGGGGCGGCCGCAGGGCCGGGCCTCCGGGCAGGCGCGCGGCTACGGCGCCGCCCCCGGGGGCGGTTCCCGCGAACCCGACTACGGGTGGGGCGGCGGACGCCGGCAAGGCGCCCCGCAAGGCCAGGGCCAGCCGCCGCGGCGCCCGCAGCAGGGCTACGGCACCCCGCCCGGGGGCCAGGCGCCCGTCGGCCGCGGCTCCGCGTCCGTCGGAGGCGCGCGCCCGACCGGCTCCGCTTCCGTCGGCTCCGCCCGCCCGACCGGCTCGGCGTCGGTCGGCGGCGCCGGACGCGCCTCGGTCGGCTCCGCCTCCGTGGGCGGCGCGGGCCGCGCGTCCGTCGGCTCCGCTTCCGTCGGATCCGCCTCGGTGGGCTCGGCGTCCGTGGGCGCCGCCCGCGTCAACCTCGACGAGGCCGACGCCCGCGCCGGCCGCGCCGGGAACGGCGGCCGCCGCCGCGCCGGCAACGGCCCCCTGAACAAGGACGACCTCGAAGGCGCCAAGAAGAAGCGCAAACGCCTCGGCCGCAAGATGCTCGCGGCCATGATCGCGATGGGCATCCTGTTCGTCGCGAGCGTCACCGTCATCGCCACCTACTTCTTCCAGAACACCCCGGACCTCGAAAACGTCTTCCGCAAGGGCGAGTCCTCCGCGTTCTTCTACGCCGACGGCACCCAGGCGGGCGCCTACGGCGACACGCTCCGCCTCCAGATCGACCCGGGCCAGGCCCCCGAGACCGTCACCGACGCGCTGGTCGCCCTTGAGGACCGCAAGTTCTGGGAGCACGGCGGCGTCGACTACATCCGCACCATGGGCGCGCTGGTCAACAACCTCACCGGCGGCGACACCCAAGGCGCCTCGACGATCACCCAGCAGTACGCCGGCATGTACATGGACGCGCGCGACGAGATCTCGTACGACCGCAAGGCCCGCGAAGCCGCACTGGCGATCAAGATGGAGTCCGAGTACGACAAGGACGAGATCATCACCGCCTACCTGAACACGGCCTACTTCGGCCGGGGGGCGTACGGCATCAAGGCCGCCGCGAAGAACTACTTCAACGTCGAGCTCGACCAGCTGACCTACGGCCAGGCCGCGTACATCGTCATGCAGGTCAAGTCGCCCAACGGCTACTACGACCCGTACTACACCGACGCCTACGACGAGGGCGCCGCGAAGGCCCGCTGGGAGTTCACCATGGACGCCCTGCTGGAGACCGGCCAGATCAGCCAGGCCGACCGCGACGCGGAGACGTACGAGGCCGTCATCGAGACCGCGGCCACCGACTTCAACGCCTCCGGGTCCTGGGGCGGCAACACCGACGTCGGCTTCATCATCAACGAGCTCGACGGGTACGTCTTCGACGAGCTCGAAGCGCGCTACGGCATCACCAAGGACCAGCTCAAGGGCGTCGAGGGCAGCGGCAAGGACGGCGGCTACTCGATCACGCTCACCATCGACCCGGCGATCCAGTCCTCGCTCAAGAGCACCGGCTCGCGCGGCGCCATCGCGGTGAAGAAGAACGAGGACGGCCAGCCGGTCGACGAGAACGGCCAGGTCGTCACCGACGTCAACCAGGCCGAGCGCGATCTCACCGACGAGGGGTACGCGCAGTTCGAGAACAGCAACGAAGACGCGGCGCTGGTCGACTACGACCCGTACATGATGTCGGCGATGGTCGCGATCGACCCGGAGACCGGCGCGATCCTCGGCTACTACGGCGGCGACGACGGCTTCGGCGTCGACAAGGCCGGCGCGGAGTCCCCGCACCCGCCCTCGTCGACGTTCAAGATGGTCACCGCCGCCACCGCCATGGAGGAGGGCGACTCCGTCGACTCCTGGTTCAACGCCTCCTCGCCGCGCGAGTTCGAGTCGCTGACGCTCGACGACCTCGAAGAGTGCATCGGCGGCGGCACCTACCCGGACTGCACCCTGCGCAACGGCAGCCAGAACTCGAAGGTCGAGATGACGCTGACCGACTCGGTCCGCGAATCGAAGAACACCCCGATGTACTCGATCGCCGAGGAGTACGGCGCCAGCACCATCCTCGACTACGCCGACCAGATGGGCCTGTCGGTCATGAACCAGGCCCGGACGATCGAGGACGAGAACGGCAAGGCCTGGGACGTCAGCATCAACTACCACATGACCGACAACGGCACCTACACCCAGCACGGGACCGCCGTCGACAGCGTGGGCGACCCCATCGTCGACGCCTCCGGCAACTGGGACGTCAACGCGGGCATCCAGGTCGACGCCGACTGCAACCCGATCGTGAACACCGACGGGAAGTTCATCTACGAAGAGAACCCGACCGAGTGCACCATCGGCGGCAAGGGCAACACCGACCCGTTCTACAACCACATCGCGTTCGGCCAGTACCCGACGAGCGTGCGCGACATGGCCTCGATCTACGCGACCATCGCCAACAACGGCGTCTACAACGAGTCGCACTTCGTCGCCAAGGTCGAGTACAAGGGCGAAGAGGTCCAGCCGGTCAACGAGCTCAAGTCCGGGCAGGCCATCGACGAGGCGGTCGCCCGCAACCTCCAGTGGATCGGCTCCGAGATCGGCGGCTCCTCCTCGGTCGACCAGCTCGACCGCGACTACTTCGGCAAGACCGGTACCTGGGAGGCCGGCGGCAAGGACAAGGACGGGAACGACTACCCGGACTCGTACAACGCGCACGCGTGGTACGTCGGGGCGATCCCGCAGCTGTCCATCGCCGCGTGGGTCGGCAACGTGACCTCCGAGTCGGACCCGATCGCCGACGTCGACGGCAACAAGAACAACGTGTTCGGCTCCAACACCGCGTACCCGGTGTGGTTCACCGCGATGAACCGCATCCTCGATGCGACGGACTGGGAGGCGGTCGACTGGGACGGCAAGGTCGACGACCAGGGCAACGACCAGAGCTGGGACATCGAGAAGGCCGGCGGCCCGCTCGAAGGCGGCGCGTTCTGCGCTGAGAACGCGGACGACCCGCTGTGCGCGGGCCAGCAGGAGGACGAAGCGCAGGAGGAGTGCGAGGCCGACGGCGGCACCTGGGACGGGCAGGCCTGCCAGCCCGGCGAGGACGACGGCGATCCGGGCACGGACGATCCGACGACCGACCCGACCGGCGAGGAGTCGACGGACGAGGAGTGCCCGATCTTCCAGCCTGACTGCAACGAGACCACCGACGAGCCGACGACCGAAGGGGCGACGACGGAGGAGCCGGGTGGCAACGGCAGAGACTGAGTGAGGCCGGGGGGCGACCCTCGGCCCGTAGCACCACCGCGGCGGCATGGGCCACAATAAGGCCCATGCCGCCGTCTGCATCCGCACCGAACCCCGCGCCGAACGACGCGCCGACCCTCGCGAAGGCCGAGCGCCCCGCCGGGGACCCCCCGGCCGCGCCCACCCTCACCGACCGCGCCGCCCGGCTCGCGTCGGGCCTCATCGGCGGACCGTTCGGCGACCACGCCGCCGACCCGCCCCGCCGCCGGTTCTGGATCCCGATCCGGGTCATCCTCCTCACCGGCCTGATCGCGTTCGCGGTCAACTGGATCCAGAAGTACCCGTGCTCGGCGGGCGGCTGGGTGGACTGGCAGCAGTACACGAACGCCTGCTACACCGACATCCGCGCGCTGTGGGGCGCGGAGAAGCTCAACGAGGGCGCCGTCCCCTACCGTGACCACCCGGTCGAATACCCGGTACTGACCGGATGGTTCATGGGCGTGCTCGGGCAGATCGCCTACCGGATCGGCTCCGTCGCCGGGACCGACGGCGGCCCGGTCTTCTGGCACCTCAACGCGATCGTGCTGTTCATCTGCGGCGCCGCCGCCATCGCGGTCCTCCACGCCATCCGCCGCGACAACCGCCGCACCGACATCCCCGGCCCCAACCCCGATCCGGCGCTCGTCCACTCCCGGCCCTCGCGGCCGTGGGACGCGATGATGCTCGCCGCCGCGCCGGTCATCCTCGTGACCGCCACCGTCAACTGGGACCTGTTCGCCGTCGCCCTGTCGATGCCGTTCTTCCTGTACTGGCAGCGCGGCAGGCCCGTCATGGCCGGGCTGTTCCTCGGCCTCGCGGTGGCCGCGAAGTTCTACGCGCTCCTGTTCCTCGGCCCGCTCCTGATCCTGGCGCTGCGGCAGAAGAAGCTCCTGCCCGCGCTCCAGGCGACCGCCACCGCCGCGATCACGTGGGCCGTCATCAACGGGCCCGTCGCGTACCTGTGGCCCGACTCGTGGATGCGGTTCTTCGAGCTGAACTCCGAGCGGCCCGTCGACTGGGGCACCGGCTGGTACGTGCTCCGCGGGCTCACCGGCTGGGAGCGCCTGTGGGACTCCGAGTTCGTCAACGACCTGTACCTGGTGCTGTTCGCCCTGTCCTGCCTGGGGATCGCCGCGCTCGGGTACTTCGCGCAGCGGCGCACCGCGGGCGGCGGGTACGGGCTCAAGACGCCGTCCACTGAGGACGTGGTGCCGCGCCTGGCGCAGCTGTGCTTCCTCGTGGTCGCGACGTTCCTGCTGTTCGGGAAGGTCTGGTCGCAGCAGTACGTGCTGTGGCTGCTGCCGCTGGTCGTGCTCGCCCGCCCCAAGTGGGGCTTCTTCCTGGTGTGGCAGGCCGCGGAGCTGTTCTACTTCTTCTCGTTCTACGGCAAGATGCTCCAGGTGTCCGCCGAGGACGGCCGGGGCATCCCCGAGGGCCTGTTCCTCGCCGCCGCGGCGTCGCGGTGGCTCGCGGTGGCGGTCATGTGCGCCCTGGTGGTGCAGGAGATCCTCATCCCGCGTCTGGACGCGGTGCGATCCCTTCCGAAGCGGCCCAGTCGAGGAGCGCCGCCTCGGCCTCCTCGCGGGGCAGCGGACCCCGCTCCAGCCGAAGCTCTTTGAGGAACGCCCAGGCCCGGCCCACCTCGGGGCCGGGCTTGAGGCCCAGCAGCTCCATGATCGCGTTCCCGTCGAGGTCGGGGCGGACCGCGCGCAGGTCCTCCTCGGCCCGGATGCGGGCGATGCGGTCCTCGAACGCGTCGTAGTCGCGGCGCAGCCGCTCCGCCTTGCGGCGGTTGCGGGTCGTGCAGTCCGAGCGGACCATGACGTGGAGCCGGTCGAGCTGGTCGCCCGCGTCGGTCACGTACCGGCGCACCGCCGAATCGGTCCAGCCGCCCTCCTCGCCGTCCGCGTAGCCGTAGAACCGCAGGTGCAGCGAGATGAGCAGCGACACGGCCTGCACGTCGGCCTTCGGGAACTTCAGCTCGCGCATCCGCCTGCGCGCCAGGCGGGCCCCGGCCACGTCGTGGTGGTGGAAGGTGACGCCGCCGCCTGGGGCGACGTCCTTCGTCTCGGGCTTGCCGATGTCGTGGAGCAGCGCGGCGAGCCGCATGAGCAGGTCCGGGCCGTCGGTCTCCAGCGCAATGGCGTTGCGCAGCACCTGGAGCGAGTGCTCGTAGACGTCCTTGTGCTGGGCGTGCTCGTCGATCTCCATGCGCAGCGCGGGCAGCTCCGGCAGGAAGTACTCGGCGAGGCCGGTGTCGACGAGGATGCGCAGGCCCACCACCGGATCGGGCGCGAGCATGAGCTTCACGAACTCGTCGCGGACGCGCTCGGCGGTGATGCGCGAGAGCTCCCCCGCCATGCGGCGCATGGCGTCGAGGGTGCCCGCCTCGATGTCGAAGCCGAGCTGCGCGGCGAAGCGCGCGGCGCGGAGCATCCGCAGCGGGTCGTCGGCGAACGACGACTCCGGGGACGCGGGCGTGCGGATCGTGCGGCGCGCGATGTCCGCGATGCCGCCGAACGGGTCGGCGAACACGTGCCCCGGCACCGAGACGGCCATGGCGTTCACGGTGAAGTCGCGCCGCTCCAGGTCGTCTTCGAGGCGGTCGCCGTAGCGCACGATCGGATTGCGGCCGACGCGGTCGTAGGCGTCGGCGCGGAAGGTCGTCACCTCGACCTGCTCGCCGCGGAACATGCCGCCGACGGTCCCGAAGTCGGCGCCGGTGGTCCACACCGTCGAGCAGTGCGCGCGCAGGATCGCCTCGGTCGCCTCCGGGCGGGCGTCGGTGGTGAAGTCGAGGTCGCTCACAGGCCGGCGCAGCACCGCGTCGCGGACCGGGCCGCCGACCAGGTGCAGCTCATGGCCGCCCCGCTCGAACAGCCGACCCAGTTCATCGGCTATCGGCGGGACCGTGATTTCCTTACCGCTACTGTTGTCAGACATCGCCGGGCAAGCTTAGCGGAGAGTGCGAGAATGGCCGAACCTAGCGCGAGACCGGGACCTGGCCCCGACTACTCGCCGTCTGGCCCCGCCCCGGGCCGCCACCCCCACGCGAACCAGCAGTTCGCCCGGCCCGTCGGCCCGCTCACCGGCAACGGCTACACCCCCGCGGGACCGCCCCCGCCCGCCCCGGCCTCCGCGCCGCAGCAGCCGGTCCAGGAGCCGCAGCCGAAGGGCCGGAACGTGGTCCGCTCCAGCCTCCTCATGGGCGCGGGGTCCCTCGTCTCGCGCATCACCGGGTTCGGGCGCACCGTCGTCATCTCCGCGGCGATCGGCGCCGGGCTCCTCGGCAACTCGTACACGACCGCCCAGTACTTCCCGCAGATGATCTACGAGCTCGTCCTCGGCGGCGTGTTCGCGAGCATCATCATGCCCCTGTTCGTCAAGGCCCACAAGAACGACCCCGACGGCGGCGACGCGTTCGCGCAGCGCCTGCTCACCCTCGCGGCCCTCGTCCTCGGCGCCGCCGCGCTCGTCGTCACCCTCTGCGCCCCGCTCATCGCCCGCGCCATGGCCGAGCCCTCCCAGTACGACCTCGTCACCGAGTTCTCGTACCTCATGCTCCCGGCGCTGCTCCTCTACGGCCTGTTCGCGGTCCTCTCCGGGGTCCTCAACTCCCGCGAGCACTTCGGCGCCCCCATGTGGGTGCCGATCATCAACAACCTCGTCGTCATCACCGTCGGCGCGGTGTTCTTCCTCGTCTTCACCCGCGACGCCGTCCCCGGCCCCGGCGGCGAGCTGTTCGCCACCGCAGACCAGGTCACGAACGGGATGATCCTGCTCCTCGGCGGCGGGACCACCGCGGGCGTGCTCATCCAGGTCCTGTGCCTCGCCCCCGCGCTCCGCAAGGCCGGGTTCCGGTGGCGCCTGCGGTTCGACTTCTCGGCGCTGCCGCTGCGCGACATCCGCCGCATGGCCGCGTGGACGCTCCTGTTCGTCGTCGCCAACCAGCTCGCCGTCATGGCCGTGATCAAGGTCGCGAACGCCGCGTCCGGGAACGCCGCCGACGACCAGTTCGTGCCCGGCACCACCGTCTACAACAACGCGTACCTGATGATGATGATGGCGCACGGGATCGTCGCGGTCTCCGTCATCACCGCGCTCATGCCGCGCATGACCCGCGCCGCCGACGACCGCCGCTGGTCCGAGCTCACCGAGCACCTCTCCTCCGGGATCCGCCTCGCGTCGTTCCTGCTCGTGCCCATCGCCGCCGCGTTCATCGCCCTCCACGAGCCGATCGCCCTCGCCATCTTCCAGTGGGGCGCCTACGACCACACCATGGCGGTCGCCACCGGGCAGGCGCTGCTCATGGTCGGCGTCGTCCTCATGCCGTTCTCGGTGTCCCAGTTGCAGATCTACGCGTTCTACGCGCAGACCGACACCAAGACGGTGGGACTGTTCAACCTGCCGGTCATCGCGATCCGCATCGGCGGGTACCTCCTCGCGTTCGCGCTCCTGCCCCTCGAATGGGTCGTCGTCGGCCTCCTCGCCGCCAACGGCGTGTCCTACCTGGTCTCGCTCCTGCTGTCGATGAGCCTGCTGCGCAAGCGGGTCGGGCTCCTCGGCATGCGCAAGACCCTGAACGGCCTGGTGCGAACCGGTGCGGCCGCACTGATCGCGGGCGGCGCCGCGTACGCCGGGTGGCTCGCGTGGCCCGACGTGTCCGGTTCCAAACTCGGGCAGCTCGGTGCGTCGATCGTCCTCGGGATCGCCCTGCTGGGCGTGTATCTCGCCGCCTGCCTGGTATTCCGCGTCACTGAAATGGCGTCGCTCCAGGCAACGGTGCGCGCAAGGCTGCGACGATGAGGCAAGTACGATCCATACGTGCACTCTGGCCTGAGGACCAGCGGCCTCGGATCACCGGAAGACCCTGCACCACCGCGCTGCACCCGCATTCCTGAAAGACCCGACCGGCCGGCACGGCCCCTCCGCGGGGCCGGTCTGAGAGGGGAGGACCCCGCACCATGAGTTCTGCCGAAGTGCCGTCCGTAGGCGACCTGCTCGCGGAGCGGTACCGCCTCGAAGAGCACGTCGGAGGCGCGAACGGCCACCGCCAGCTGTGGCGGGGCGTCGACGTCCTCCTGCACCGCTCCGTCGCGGTCGTCCTGCGCTCCCCCGGGGGCGAGGACGCGGCGCCGACGATGACGGCCGCGGTGGCGGCCTCCCGCACCCACGTCGACTCCATGGTCGACGTCTACGACGCGGTCGACGAGGGCCGCTTCGCCTACGTGGTGCGCGAATGGGTCAACGGCTCCTCGCTGCGCGGCGTCCTGGAGCAGCAGCCCCTCGAAAGCGGGCACGCCCTCGAACTCGTCGCGTCCGTCGCCGACGCGGTCGCCGCCCTCCACGACGGCGGCGTCACCCACGCCGACCTCCAGCCCGGCTCGATCCTCCTCTCCGAGGACGACCGCGTCATGGTCACCGAGCCCCGCAACGAGCCCGGGAACACGCAGGTCGAGGACGTGCGCGCCCTCGGCGCGACCCTCTACGCGTGCCTCACCGGCGCCTGGCCGCGCGTCGTCCCCGCCGAGAACACCGGCCTCCCCGACGCCGCGACCGACGAGTGGGGCCGCGTCCTCGACGCCGACAAGGTCGTCCCGGGCCTGCCCCGCCGCCTCGCCTCGCTCACCGCGGACCTCCTCGACCACTCCCAGACCCCGCCCTCGGCCGCGGAGCTCGCGGTCGAACTGCGCGGCCTCGCCGAGACCGGCGGCGCTGAACCCGCCCCGGCCCAGGCCACGAGCGTCCTCGGCGCGATCAGCCTCGGCCGGCGCGGCGCCGCCGACGCGTCCACGCCGCCCGTCGGCATGAAGCGCCTCGCCGTCATCGCCGCGGTCGCGGCCGCCGTCATCTTCGCGGGCGTCGTCGGCTCGGCCATCATGTTCGGCGGCGGCGACGACCCCGCGGGCGCCGACGACCAGATCGCGGGCGAGGACACCGGCGCCGACCCGACCTCCGAGGACGACACCGAGATCGCCGCCCCCACCGAGGCGGAGATCACCGCCGACGACATCCGCGTCGTCGACCCGCCCGACGGCGACCGCAACCAGGGCGAGGGCGTCGAGGCCGCGTTCGACGGCAACGCCTCCACCGGCTGGTCCACGAACACCTACCGCAACGACCCCGCCTTCGGGAACCTCAAGCCCGGCATGGGCATCCTCATCGACCTCGGCGAGGCCCAGGAGGTCGCCTCCGTGCGGGTCCAGATGACCAGCGCGGGCGCCACCGTGGGCCTGCTCGCGGGCGACGAGGACCCCGGCGACTCCTCCGAGGGCGACCAGGCGATCGTCGACGGCTTCACCGAACTCGCCCCCGCAGTCGAGGACGCCGACACGAACATCGAGATCCAGGCGGGCGGTCAGGCCACCCGGTACATCGTGGTGTGGGTGACCGAGCTGCCCCCGTCGTCCGGCGGATACAAGCTCACGATCTCCGACATCAACGTGTTCGTCCGGTAGGCACCGTGCCCGGCCCCCTCCGCCCCCTGCCCGCCGACGGACCCGCTTCGGACGGCCCGTTCGGCGGTCCGCTGGACGGAGTGGGCGACGCCGAGCTGCTGCGACGCCACGTCGGCGGCGACCGGGACGCGTTCGGGGAGCTGTTCCGCCGCCACCGGGGCCGCCTATGGGCGGTCGCGGTCCGGACCCTCGCCGACCCCGAGGACGCCGCCGAGGCCCTCCAGGACGCCATGATCAAGGCGTACCAGGCGGCCGGGTCGTTCCGGGGCGGCTCCGCGGTCACCACCTGGCTGCACCGCATCGTCGTGAACGCGTGCCTCGACCGCATCCGCGCGGCCGGGCGCCGGCCCACGGTCCCGCTGCCCGAGGACGGGCGCGAACCGGTCCCGGCCTCGCCGCGCTCCGACGACCCGCAGCAGGCGGCCCTGCGCCTGAGCGTCCACCGGGCGCTCGCGGACCTGCCGTTCGAGCAGCGCGCCGTCCTCGTCTACATCGACATGCTCGGCTACCCGGTCGAGGAGGTCGCCGCGATCCTGAAGGTCCGCCCCGGCACCGTGAAGTCGCGCGCGTCGCGGGCCCGCAAGCGGCTCGCCGAGCGCCTGCCGGAGTTCGACCCGGCCGGGAACCCGCCCGCCCAGCGCGGCGTCGAACCCGGAGAGGGCAGTCCCATGAGCCGAGAGGAGGGAAGCCGATGATCGGGCAGCCGCCCGGGGAGACCGGGGCCGAGGCCGGAACCGAGGCCGCGGTCGCGCGTGCGCTGCGGCAGGCCTCCGACGGCTACGGGGACCTCCCGGAGCAGGTCGCGCACCGCCTCGACCGCGTCCTGGACTCCCTCCCGTCCGCCGACACGCTCCGCAGCACCGCCCGCGAACCCGAACGCGAGGGCTTCTTCGCCTCGCTCGCCGAACGCCTGCGCCCCAAGCGGGTCCGGTACGCGATCGCCTCCGGCGCGGCCGCGGTCCTGGTCACCGTCGGCGCGGTCGCCGTGGGCCTCCAGGCGCTCACCGCCGACTCCGGGGAGAGCCCCAGCTCGGACCAGGTCTACGCCGAGGACGGCCCCCGGTCGGGCGACGACGACGCCGCGGGTGAGGCGGCGCCCGAGTCCTCCAGCGAGGACTCCCTCAGCGAGGAGGGCGGCGACTCGGCCGATTCCGATGCGGAGATGGGCGTCCTCGACGTCGAGTCGTTCGCCTCCGGCACCGACTACTCCGCCTCGACCGACCTGCTCGCGGCCCTGCGCGGCCTCGGCGACCACACCGCCGACGGGGAGGTCCCGGCCGAGCTGGCCGACCTCGCCGCGGGCGGCGAGTTCTGGCGCGCCTGCGAGGACGCGATCGCCGAGGAGTACCAGAGCCTCCTCGTCGCCGTCGACTTCGCGCGGTACGAGTCGTCCCCGGCGATCATGGCGCTCCTGGTGTCCGACGAAGGCGAGACCGCGGTCGCGCTCACCCCGGCCTGCGCGGACGGCGTCATCGAGGCGCTCGCGATCCAGCCGTAGGGACGGCGCCCACCGCGGCTGCGCTGTTCGCACTGCGCTTCTTGCACTGCGCTTTTGACGAAAGCCGCGGTGACGTTCCCCACGATCGGGGAATGCGCCTGTCACACGGCCGCCACGGGTCCGCCCGCTGGAATTTCGGGTCAATAGGATTGGTTGAAGCTGTCAGCACCAGGGGAGCCGTCCCTGGCGCGCCGAACGACCACAGGAGCGACACCGGTGAGCGAAATCCGCGACGTCATCATCATCGGCTCGGGCCCGGCCGGGTACACCGCCGCGCTGTACACCGCGCGCGCCAACATGCGCCCGCTCGTGTTCGAGGGCTTCCAGTTCGGCGGCGCCCTCATGCAGACCACCGAGGTCGAGAACTTCCCGGGCTTCCCCGAGGGCATCATGGGCCCCGAGCTCATGGACCAGTGGCGCAAGCAGGCCGAGCGCTTCGGCGCCGAGCTCGTCTCCGACGACGTCACCCGCGTCGACCTCACCGGCGAGATCAAGAAGGTCTGGGTCGGCGACGAGGAGCACCAGGCGAAGGCCGTGATCCTCGCGACCGGCTCGGCGTACCGGCCGCTGAACGTCCCCGGCGAGAACGAGCTCATGGGCCGCGGCGTGTCCGCGTGCGCCACCTGCGACGGCTTCTTCTTCCGCGACCAGGAGATCGCGGTGGTCGGCGGCGGCGACTCGGCGATGGAGGAGGCCACGTTCCTCACCAAGTTCGCCTCGAAGGTCACCATCGTGCACCGCCGCGACGAGTTCCGCGCCTCGAAGATCATGGCCGAGCGGGCGCTCGCCAACCCGAAGATCGAGGTCGCGTGGAACTCCGCGGTCGAGAAGATCAACGGCGAGGGCGGCAAGGTCGCCAGCGTCGACCTGGTCGACACCGTCACCGGTGCGACCCGGACCCTCCCGGCGACCGGCCTGTTCATCGCGATCGGCCACGACCCGCGCTCCGAGCTGTTCAAGGGCCAGGTCGAGCTCGACGAGTCCGGCTACGTCAAGGTCGCGGCCCCGTCGACGAAGACGAACCTGGAGGGCGTGTTCGCCGCGGGCGACCTCGTCGACCACACCTACCAGCAGGCGGTCACGGCCGCCGGCACCGGCTGCTCCGCCGCGCTCGACGCCGAGCGCTACATCGCGGCGCTCGAAGACGCCGCGGTCGCGGCCTGACACCGACTTCTCCCTTCTTCACATCACACAGGAGGATGCCCATGGGCGCCATCAAAGCCGTCAACGACGAGCAGTTCCAGGCCGAGGTGCTGGAAGCCGACAAGCCCGTGCTGGTCGACTTCTGGGCCGAATGGTGCGGCCCCTGCAAGAAGGTCGCGCCGGTCCTCGAAGAGCTCGCGACGGAGATCGACTCGATCGAGATCCGCAAGCTCGACACCGACGCGAACCCGGAGACCACCCGCAAGTTCGGCGTCATGAGCGTGCCGACGATGATCCTGTTCAAGGACGGCCAGCCCGCCCAGCAGCTCATCGGCGCCCAGCCCAAGGCCGCGATCCGCAAGTTCCTGGGCCAGTAGCGAACGCGAGGAATTCTTCACCGATCAGGGGATCGAGCCGGAGGCTCGGTCCCCTGATCTTGTCGTACCCCCGCGATATTTTTGATACCAGGGGTCCCTTAAGGGGACATTTCGGGAATATCCGCTTTCATGTTCTGCGCCAAGGCGAAAGCCCAGGTCAGATGTCGCGGTCGGACGGATTGCGATCGCGTGGGCCGCAGTCCGGAGCGCCACTGTCGAAGAGGGAGCTGTCGAAGAGGCCGCCGTCGCGTTGGAAGCCGGGGCGGTCGATGCGGTTCCTGCCGGTGGTCGCCTCGCCGAAGAACTTGTCGAGCTCGACGTCGTCGAGTTTGAACCACTCCACCGAGTCGCCGGGCGCCCAGTGCTCCTCGGCCTCCACGCTCCGGTCGATCGCGGAGCGCAGCTCCAGGCGCAGGCGCGGGTAGCGGGGGTCGAAGCGGACGGTCTTGAAGCCCACGGAGCGGTAGAAGTCCGCGGGCACCAGGCACGCCCCGGCCTCGCCGCGGGCGTCGCCGAAGGTCTCCAGGGCGTAGATGCCGCGGCGGGCCACGTCGGCGGCGACGGTCTGCACGAGCTGGCGCCCCAGGCCCGTCCCCGCGTACGCCGGGTTGACGTAGGCGGTCATGAGGAGCGCCGCGTCGGGCGAGACCGGGCCCGAGGGGAACTCCATGGAGCGGGGCACGAATTTCGGGGACGCGTAGGTGACGAACCCGGCGACCGCGTCGCCCTCGTAGGCGATCCGGCCGCAGCCGCCCCATTCGAGGAGCGTGTGGGACAGCCACGCCTCCTTCTCGGCGGCGGGCTCGCCGACGTCGCGCGCCGCCTCGGCGCACAGGGGCGAGAGCTCCCAGAAGACGCAGGCGCGGCAACGCCTCGGAACTTCGTCCAAGGAGTCGAGTGTGAGGTTGACCATGCGCCGATGCACCCGTCCAGCCTACGTCGGCGAGGGGTCCACATGACGGAAAACACGCGCGGTGTGCGGTCCCTGTGCTAGTAGAGTGGTTCGATCACTGTGCGCGAGCTGCGACGCTGTCGCGCCGCTTCCGGCGGGGCCCGTAGGCTGGCGTCACACAGGACCCGCGACCACGGTTCGCGGGCGACGAGGACCATCAGAGGAGGTCTCCGCGTGTCCGGTACAACACTCGACGATTACACCGGTCGCTACGCATCCCGGGTTCACGGGATGGCACAGTCGGAGATCCGCGCACTGTTCTCGGTCGCCGCGCGCCCGGAGGTCGTCTCCCTCGCCGGAGGGAACCCGTACACCGCGGCCCTGCCCATGGACGAGCTCGGCGAGATGTTCACCCGCCTGCTCTCGCAGGTCGGCGCCGAAGCGCTCGGCTACTGCCCCGGCCAGGGGAGCGTCGCGCTCCGCGAGGCGCTCTGCGGGGTCCTCCAGCTGTCGGGCATCCGCGCCTCCGCCGACGACCTCGTCCTCACCACCGGCGCGCAGCAGGGACTCGACCTGCTCGCCCGCACGTTCCTCGACCCGGGCGACATCGTGCTCGCCGAGGGCCCGACCTATGTGGGCGCGCTCGGCGCGTTCCAGGCGGCGCAGGCCGACGTCCGGCACCTGCCGATGGACGACGACGGGCTGATCCCCGCGGGCCTGGAGGAGTCGCTCGCCGCGCTCGAACGCGAAGGGCGCCGCGCGAAGTTCCTGTACACGATCCCGACGTACCAGAACCCGGCCGGCGTCACGATGACCGAGGAGCGGCGCGAGGAGATCCTCGCGATCGCCGAGCGGCACGGCCTCCTCGTCATCGAGGACGACCCGTACTCGATGATCGCCTTCGACGGCACGCCGCCCGCGCCGCTGCGCGCCCGCGCCGAGCGGGGCGTCATCTACCTCGGCACGGTCTCGAAGATATTCGCCGCGGGCCTGCGCCTCGGCTGGGTCCTCGCGCCGCCCGCGGTGCGCGACAAGCTGCTCCTGGCGATCGAGGCGTCGATCCTGTGCCCCTCGGGGCTCACGCAGGAGGCGACGCTCCGCTTCCTCACGGAGATGGAGTGGCGCCAGCAGGTGAAGGTCTTCAACACGCTGTACCGGGACCGCCGGGACGCGCTCCTGACGGCGCTCGGCGACTACATGCCCGAGGGGATGACGTGGACCGTCCCCGGCGGCGGCCTGTTCATCTGGGCGACGCTGCCGGAGGGGCTCGACTCGAAGGCGATGCTCCCCCGCGCGCTCCAGGAGCGCGTCGCGTACGTCCCGGGCACCGGTTTCTACGCCGACGGCAACGGCCGCAGGGAGATGCGCTTGAACTTCTCGACCCAGACCGCGGAGGTCATCCGCGAGGGCGTGCGCCGGCTGGCGGGCGTCGTCGCGAGCGACATCGAACTGCGCGACACGTTCGCGGGGGGCGGGGCATGAAGGAGGGCGCCGCAGCCGCGGACATCCGGGTCCTGATCCTCGCCGGGGGCATGTCCTACGAGCACGAGGTGTCCCTGAAGTCGGGGCGCCGGGCCGCCGACGCGCTCCAGCGGCTCGGGTACGTCTGCGATGTCCGGGACCTCGACGGCGACCTGCTGCCCGCGCTCCAGGAGTACCCGCCCGACGTGGTGCTGCCGCTCGTGCACGGCCAGCCCGGCGAGGACGGCTCGCTCCAGGCGGTGCTCGAACTCAGCGACATCCCGATCGTGGGCACCGGCTCGACGGGCGCGCGCCGCGCGTGGAACAAGATCACGGCGAAGGACCTGCTCCGCTCGGCCGGGATCCCCACGCCCGACTGGACGTCGATGCCGCGCCAGGCGTTCTCGGACTTCGGAGCGCGCAAGCTCCTCGACCGGATCGCCGCGAAGATGGGCCTGCCGCTCGTCGTCAAGCCGAACTCGGGCGGGTCGGGCCTCGGCGTGCACGCCGTGCACAAGGAGGACGACTTCCCGTCGGCGATGATGGGCTGCTTCTCCTACAGCGACACCGCGCTCATCGAGTCCTTCGTCGAGGGCCGCGACATCGCGGTCGGCGTGCTCGACCTCGGCGACGGGCCCGTGGCCCTGCCGCCGGTGGAGATCGCGCCGCTCCACGGAGACTACGACTACGCGGCCCGGTACAACCCCGGGGCGACCCGCTGGACGGTCCCCGCGACCCTCAGCGAGCCCGTGGCGGCCCGCACGGCCGAACTGGCACTGGAGGTCCACCGGACCCTCGGACTCGGCGACATGTCCCGCGTGGACCTCATGGTCGACGACGCGGGCGGCATCCAGGTCCTGGAGGCCAACGTCGCCCCCGGGACCACCGAGACCTCCTTGCTGCCCATGGCGATCGAGGCGGCGGGCCTCGACTTCGGCGAGGTCCTCGCGACCATGGTCCACCGGGCGCTCGCCCGCGGCTAGCCGAGCGGCGACGAGACGAGAGGGCGTCGATGTTTCACGTGAAACATCGACGCCCTTCTGCATGGCGTTGCGGGGTGTCGGAGCCCCGGATGGCAAGGGGCCGTTGAGGTTCAGTCGTCGCTGAGCCAGGCGGCGATGTATTCGAGGTTCATCTTCCACTCGTGCTCCTCGACCGGCGGGAGGATCTCGTCCCACATGGTCATGAACGGGCCGCGGAGCTGGAGGTAGCCGTGGGGGCGGGCCAGGAACCACTGCTGGAGGTGCGCGGTGCCGTCGCCCCAGCGGTTGACGTGGACCTGGGCGACCGATTCGAGCGAGCGGATCGCGCGTTCGAGGCGCACGGTGAGGACGCCGAGCTCGGCGGCGTGCATCGTCGACAGGTCCCCCAGATCGAGGTGCGCCCGCGGTTCGAGGATCACCACCACCGGGAGGCCGCTCGGCGCGGGCGGCGACTTCAGGCGCCAGCGTTCGTTGGACCAGAGGTACACCGAGTCGGGCGTATGGCAGGCCGCGCACTGCTCCTGGCGGTCGCCGCGGCGGGGCGGCTCGGCCGGGACCGGCTCCTGGAGCGGCTTGATGCGGAGGTCCCCCTCGAAGGGGAAGGCCGGCCAGTCGACGAACGCGGGCAGGGCGGGGCGAACGCCGCTCGCGCGTGGTGTCGGGGGTCGGGTGCTCTGATTCGCCAAGTCGGGCTTGGAATTCGGGCCGGGGGTACTCGCAGCTGCCACCATCGAAAAATACCCCATGAACGCGAGCGTGGAAACCACCGGAATCCACCTTTTGGCAGATTTCAAATGGGTTAACTCACGGTCCACTCGCTCGACCCCCGACTGTGGAGGGATCATGGCCCGCGAACCAGGAGAATCAGCCCGGAAAATGGTATTCGAGGGCACAAGTGACGTGCGCCCATATGGCGGGAAGCCCCTGTCGGGAGGGCCGGTCCGTAGGGCAAGCTGGAAGGCGTGCAAGCAACAGTGACTGATAGTTCCACGCCGGAGGCGACGCCCGTTTCGGGCGACGACATCGCCGTCCTGGTGGACCCGCCGGTCACCGCCGCGCTCGTTGACGAACTCAGCCATCTCTGGGTGAGAGTGACGAACGCCGGCGGTTCCGTCGGGTTCGTCCCGCCGGTCAACATCGACGAGGTCCGCCCTCACACCGTCTCCATTCTCGCGCGAGTGATCGACCGGACTGACACGCTGGTCGCTCTAAAGGAAGGAGCCGCCATTGTCGCTTGGTGTGTTCTCACATCAAACGACAGCCCGCCGCGACACGGGTGGCGGACCATGCGCCACGTCCAAGTCGACCCCGCCCGGCAGGGCGGCGGACTCGGGGGCAAGCTGCTGGCGGCCGTCGACCACGTTGCCCGCGAAGAGCTGAAGCTGGAGGCGCTCAGCCTCAAGGTCCGCTCGGGCACCGGCGCCGACGCCTTCTACCGCCGACACGGATTCACTGAGGTGGGCCGTCTGCCGCGCGCCGTGCGCATGGCCGATGACGACTACCGGGACGACATCATCATGTGGCGGGAACTCTCCTAGCCGCGCAGAGCGAATAGAACAGGGGGCGGGATGTTTCACGTGAAACATCCCGCCCCCTGTTCGTGCCTTGGAACTACTCCTCCGTGCGGCTACTCCACACCGATCTGCTCGACGATCCGGTCGAGGTCGGAGAGCGAGCCGAACTCGATGACGATCTTGCCCTTCTTGCGGCCCCAGGAGATCGACACCTGCGTCTCGAAGTGGTCGGAGAGGCGCTCCTTCAGCTCCTCCAGACCGGGGGCCTTGATGCGGTCCTTCGCGGCGCGCGAGTCGCGCGGGCGGGGCTCGTCGAGCTCCGGCTTCTCCTCCAGGCGGTTGGCCGTCACGAGCTCCTCGGTGCTGCGCACCGACAGGCCCTCGCTGATGATCCGCTCGGCGATGTGCTCCTGCGAGTCGGCGCTGTCGAGGCCGAGGAGCGCGCGGGCGTGGCCCGCGGTGAGGACGCCCGCGGCGACCTTCGTCTGCACGGTCGGCGGGAGGCCGAGGAGGCGGATCATGTTGGAGATCTGCGGGCGGCTGCGGCCGATCTTCTTCGACAGCTCCTCCTGCGTCACGTTGAACTCTTCGAGGAGCTGCGCGTAGGCCGCGCCCTCTTCGAGCGGGTTCAGCTGGACGCGGTGGATGTTCTCCAGGAGCGCCTCGCGGAGCATCTCGTCGTCGGCCGTGCGGCGCACGATCGCCGGGACGGTCTCCCAGCCGAGGGCGGTGGCGGCGCGGAGGCGCCGCTCCCCCATGACGAGTTCGAAGCGGGCGCCGTCCTCGCGCGGCTCGTCCGGGGTCCGCTCGCGGACCGCGATCGGCTGGAGCATCCCGACTTCCGTCAGGGAGGTCTGGAGTTCGAGGAGGTGCTCGTCGTCGAAGAACTGCCGCGGCTGCTTCGGGTTGGTGCCGATGTCGGCGATCGGGATCAGCTGGAAGCTCGCCCCCGGGACCGGCACGAGATCCGGGCCGTCCGATGTTTCACGTGAAACATCGGGTTCGGGGGACGCCTCGGGCGCGGGTTCGGGGGTCGATGTTTCACGTGAAACATCGCGCTCGATCGGAGCAGCCTGACGGGGTGCCGCCACCGGAGCGGGCGACGGGTCCTCGTCGGACTCCGTCGTCGTGCTCTCGGCCAGACCGGTCGGGATGAGCGCGCCCAGTCCGCGACCGAGCCCTCCGCGCTTCGCCGCAGCCATCGACTAGTTCCCGCCTTTCTGGTTCTTCCCGCGCCGGGAGAGCTTCGCACCGCGCAGGGCGATCTCCTCGGCCGCTTCGAAATAGCTCGTCGCACCCCGCGAGCCGGGGTCGTACGTCATGATCGACTGCCCGTAGCCGGGGGCCTCGGAGACGCGCACGCTTCGCGGGACGACCGCGTCGAGGACGATCTCGCTGAAGTGCCCGCGCACCTCCTGCTCCACCTGGTCGGCGAGCTTGGTCCGCTTGTCGTACATCGTCAGCAGGATCGTCGAGACCCGCAGGCGCGCATTGAGGTGCGCCTTGATGAGCTCGATGTTCCGCAGCAGCTGGCCCAGCCCTTCGAGCGCGTAGTACTCGCACTGGATCGGGATGAGCACCTCCTCCGCGGCGACGAGCGCGTTCACGGTGAGGAGGCCCAGGGACGGCGGGCAGTCGATGAAGATGTAGTCGAGCTCCCCGCTGAAGGTCTCGATGCTCTTCTCAAGGCGCCCTTCGCGAGCGACCACGTTGACGAGTTCCACTTCGGCGCCGGCGAGGTCGATCGTCGCCGGGATGCAGTAGAGCGAGGGGATGCCGTCGACGGTCTTCGCGATCTCGTCGAGCGGCTGGCCCTCGACGAGCGCCTCGTAGACGCTCGGAGTGCCCGCGCCGTGCTCGACGCCGAGACCGGTGGAGGCGTTCCCCTGCGGGTCGAGGTCGATGACCATGACGCGGTTCCCGTGCAGCGCCAAGGCGACCGCGAGGTTCACGGTGCTCGTGGTCTTGCCGACGCCGCCCTTCTGGTTGGCGACGGCGAAGACGCGGCGGCGGGTCGGGCGCGGCATCGTCACGGCCCCGGAGGGGTTGAGGACCCGCACCGCGCGCTGGGCCTCGCGGGCCAGCGGGAGGTCGTCGTCCAGCGGCCCGCCTTCCTTGATCGACGTCGCCTGCTGCGGCACCGTCTTCGCGGCGGCCTTCCGCCCGTTGTTCGCCTGTGCCTCGTCCGGCGCCAGATGCCGTCCGGTCTTGCCGCGCGATGCTCTCGCCATGCCGTCCCCCCGTTCCCCGCTGGTGTCAGACCGGTCGGACGTGCCGACGCCCGCGCCGGACTGCCTCGCAACCGATTCTGACCCAGTCTGCCCGTAGGCCGGGGCTGCGCCACCCGATTCGGGGGAGGTTTCTCGATAGCGGTGGCGGCGGGAGGGGGGCGCCTCCTCGCTCACGGCGGCATCGAGGAGGTTCCGGATGCGCCGCTCGGCCGGGGTATCGCCGCCAAGGGAGCTGTGTTCACGATCTTCGGAGGGAAGGGGGTCGCGCACGTTCACCGCCACAGACTACGGGCCGAATGTTTCACGTGAAACATCGCCCTGCTCGGAGTAGCTTACTCGGGATAGGTTATCCGAACCCGGAGCGCACTGCCGAATACGCAGTGCCGCGATGCGGGTCTCATCGCGGCACTCGTTGCAGCCCTTGGGCTTTCGCTGTATGAATTTTCCGGTCGGGTTGGCTGGGCGGCTATTTCACCCGCTCGATCTCCACAACCGTTGCGGGGACGGGGAACACGGGGTCGCTCAGTTTCGACTCGCCGCACACGATGATCCTGGCGGGCCCGCCGCCGAGGCGCCTGACGGCCCGCGCGTCGCGCTCGATCTCCTCCGCCGCGCTCTGCCCCTTGATCGCGAGCATGACGCCGCCGACCCGGGCCAGCGGCAGGCACCAGCCGGCGAGCTTCCCCAGGGGCGCCACGGCGCGCGAGACGACCACGTCGGCCTTGCCCCGCGGGTCCACCTCTTCGGCGCGGGCGCGGAGCACCTCCACGTTCTCCAGGCCGAGCGCGGCGATCACCTCGTCGAGGAAGTCCACGCGCCGCTGCATCGGCTCCACGAGGGTCACCCAGAGGTCCGGCCGCGCGATGGCGAGCGGGATGCCGGGGAGGCCGCCGCCGGAGCCGACGTCGATGACGTCGGACTCGCGGGGGATCGCCTCCTCGACCACGGCGCTGCCGAGCACGTGCCGCCCCCACAGCCGCGGCACCTCGCGCGGCCCGATGAGGCCGCGCTCGATCCCGATGGTCGACAGGAGGCCGACATAGCCTTCCGCCAAGGCGATCCGATCCTCGTCCGCTCCGAACACAGAGGCCAATGTTTCACGTGAAACATTGGCCTCGGCGGGTTCAGAGCCTTCCGGCTCGTCGTTCATGCGTTCTCGGGCTCCGTACTACTCGGCCGGCTTCACGACGACCCGGCGGCGCGGTTCGGCGCCCTCGGACTCGCTCTGCACGCCGTCGGTGGCGTTGATGACGTCGTGGACGCACTTGCGCTCGAAGGCGCTCATCGGGTCGAGCTTCACCACGCTGCCGGTCTCGATCACGCGCTTGGCGGTCTTCTCGGCCAGCTCGGCGAGCTTCTTGCGACGCCCCGCGCGGTACCCGCCGATGTCGAGCATCAGGCGCGAGTGGTCCCCGGTCTTGCGGTACACCGCGAGCCGGCACAGTTCCTGGAGGGCTTCGAGGGTCTGGCCCTTGGGGCCGACGAGCCCGCCGAGGTCTTCGCCGACGATCTCGACCTGGGGGCGGTCGCCGACGACGAGTTCGTCGATGTCCCCGTCGAGGTCGAGGATGTCCAGCAGGCCCTCCATGTAGTCGGCCGCCACTTCGCTCTGCTCGAAGAGGTCGTCTTCGGAGGCCACCTCGTCCTCCCGCACCTCAGTTGCTCCCATAATTGCCAACTCGTCCTATCGCTCGTTATAAGCCTAGTTTGCACCATTGTGGCTGATCCGCGGCGCCTGCGTCGCCGCCGACCGTCCCCCTAGCCTTTTTTCTTCTTGGAGGCCTGCTGCGCGCCGCTGACCTTCTTGGCCCGGGCGATCCGCTCCGCCCGCGAGAGGTTCTTGCCCGCGCCCGGCCCGCTCTTGGCGGCACCGGAGCCGTTGACGTTCGCGCCGTTCACGCCCGAGCCGGAGGCCGGCTTCGCGGCGCCGCCGGTCTGCTTCGGCTTCTGGCCCGGCTTGGGGGCCAGGTCCTTGCGGCGCTGCTCGGTCTCGCGCTGCTCTTCGAGCATCTTCTCGTGGGCCTTCGTGCCGGGCTTCGGCGGCTTCGCGTTCGCGGTGTTCTGCTGGGGCGGCGGGTACTTGCGGAGCACGTACTGCTGCTGCGCCAGCGAGAACAGGTTGTTGATGGTCCAGTAGATGACCACGCCGATCGGGAACGCGCCCGCGGAGAAGACCATGATGACCGGGATGCCGTAGAGCATCACCTTCTGGATCATCCGCTGGTTCGGGTCCTCGTTCCAGCCGGTCTTGAGGATCATCTGCCGGGTGGTGAGGAACGTCGTGAGGATCATCAGCGCGCCGAGGATGCCCGCGACGAGCTTGACGTTCAGCGAGGAGGAGTCCACCGGGATGAGATCGTCGGCCGGCGTGAGGAAGGTGCTCCAGAACGGCGCGCCGAAGAGCTTGGCGTGGACGTACGTGGACCAGTCGTTGTCGGTCCAGCCGTACAGGTTGATGTTCATCGTCTGCGCGGGGTCGGGGCGGCGCAGGATGTGGAAGAGCGCCAGGAAGACCGGCATCTGAATCAGGATGGGAAGGCAGCCCATGAGCGGGTTCGCCTTCTCCTTCCGATACAGCTCCATCATCTCTTTCTGGAGCGTCTCGCGGTCGTTCTTGTAGCGCTCCTGGAGCGCCTTGATCTCGGGCGCGAGCTTCTGCATGGCCCGCTGCGACTGGATCTGCTTGACGAAGAGCGGGAACAGGATGATGCGGAGGGTGATGACGACGCCGACGATGGCGAGGACCCAGGCCCAGTCGCTCTGCAGGAACCCGTTGTCGTCGCCGCCGAAGACGTTCGACCAGAGGTCGTGCCACCGCAGCAGCACCCACGACACGCCGTTGTAGGCCCACTCCATCACTTGCGGACTCCAGTCATCTCGCTCGAATTCATCACGTGCTCACTCATGCCGAGGGGGCACGGGGTCGAAACCCCCCGGATGAAAGGGGTGGCACCGTCCCAGCCGTCGCAGGCTCAACCATATGCCACGGGCTGCACCGTGCCGGGACAGCGCCTCAAGGGTATATGCGCTGCAACTGGGGTAGAAGCGGCAGCGTGCCGGAAGCGCCGGGCTTATCCACCGACGGTACGCGATCACGGGGGCGGCCACCACTCGGACCAGGCGTGATTCCGCCTTGGGGTCAAAGGCTTTCGCCCTGGGCGAACAGCCTTCGTGGGGCGGCGCCGCGGCGGTCACGACCGGCCCCGGTGCTGGCGGCCGCTCTTCCCGGTGCGGGCCGCCTGGACGGCCTCGGTGAGGTCGCGGCGCAGTTCGGCGAAGTCCCGCTCGGCGGCTTTCGGGGTGGCCCGGACGACGACGTCGGTCCCGGCGGGCCAGTGGGGGAGCTCCGCGGCGGCGGCGTGGCGGAGGCGGCGCTTGACCTTGTTGCGCACCACGGCGTTGCCTACTGCCTTGGAGACGACGAAACCCGCCCGCGCCGTGCGGTCCGCATCGGCTTCGGACGGTGTCGCCGGCTCGTCGGCCGGTTGGAGCGCTGGTGCCCAGTGCACGACGACGCCGCCGCGGGCGGCGCGGCGGCCGCGCTTGAGCGCGGCACCGAAGTCCCGGCTGCTGCGGATGCGCGCGTCGGCTGGTAGCACCTGGATCACGTCCTCATCCCCCGCGGGCGGGCCTTCGCCCGCCTCGCGCAGGGGACCTGAGGCAAGCGCTCAGACGGTCAGCTGCTTGCGACCCTTGTTGCGGCGCGCGTTGATGATGGCGCGGCCCGCACGGGTGCGCATGCGCAGCCGGAAGCCGTGGGTGCGCTTGCGACGGCGGTTGTTCGGCTGGTAGGTGCGCTTGCTCACGACGGATGTCTCCCATTACAGATCAAAAGGCTTTGCGCCCTGAGCCGGATCAGAGTGTTTCGGCCCGGGTCTACGGGGCGCTGAACAACTCTAGCAGTGTGTTCACGTCGCGCCCATGACCCGGGCCGTGCATGTGGCATGACCCTCTAAGAGACGGGCAACCACCTCATTTGGCATCCTCCCCCAGCCGTTGGCTGGGGAACTTCCGGCTCGCGGACCGCAGTCCGGCTACGGGTGGGTTTCTGCTTCCTTCCCTCACGGGCGTTCCGCCTATAGCCGCCATAGGCGGTCTTACATGGGCTCCACAGACTTGACGTTCCGCATGCCCTGCGGTAGGGCCTTCTCGGCTTGGTTCTTGCCTTTGGCCGTTTTCGAGTATACACAGCGCTCTTGTTCCGCCTGTCCAAGCTCGCGAGCAGCCTGTGGATAACTTCTCCCGGACTGTGGGCGACTTCCGCGGCGCCGGAACGGCATCGTCAGGGACGTTGCGAGAAATACCAGGTCATGACCGTGATTCAGGAAACATTGTCACAAGCGGCGCATGTGCACAGGGCACCTGAAGGCCTGTGGATAACCTGTGGAAAACTTGCTGGGACGCGGCGAGGGCGCCGCCGCGGGAAGCGGGTCCGGCAGTGCGGACCGACTGGATCCGAGCCTACCGTCCGCGGCCGCGGAACTTCGCGAAACCGGCCGTTCGGGACAAGAGCACACCGACGATGAACACGAGGGATGGCGAACGTGACCGACCAGGATCTGTCGGCAGTCTGGTCGGCGGTGTCCGCCGAGCTGGCCGAGGCGTCGTCGCTCACCCGCCAGCAGGCGGCGTGGATGCGCCTGTCGCAGCCGGTGCTGTCGATGCCGGGCACGTTCATCGTCGCCGCCCCCGATAAGTTCGCCCGTTCGGCGTTCGAGTCGAAGCTCCGCGTCCCCATCAGCGAGGCCCTCTCCCGGCACCTGGGCCAGCCGACGCAGATCGCGGTCACCTTGCAGGAGAAGCAGGCCGAGGCCGCCCCCGCTCCGGCTCCCGAGGCGCCGGCCGTGCCCGAGCAGCAGCCGGCGAACGGGACGCCCGCACCCGGCGCCGCCGACGCGACGATCGTGTTCGAGCGGCCGAAGTTCGACGACCCCGAGCCCCCGGCCGCGCCGCGCGGGCCGGTGCCCGCGCAGAACCCGCCGAGCCTGTTCGACACCGCGGCGTTCCGCCCCGGCGAGCCCGCCGCCGCGCCTGAGCGCCCGGCGCCCGAGCGGCCCGCGACTCCCGTCGAGCGCGTCCCCGAGCCGGAGCCCGAGCGGCCCGCGCCGATCCCGCACCAGCCGGCGCGCCCGGCCGAGGCCGAGACGCCCCGCTGGGAGGAGCGCACCCCCGAGCCGCCCGCCGACGGCGCCGAGCTCGAACGGGTGCTCTCCGAGACCGCGGCCCGCCGCGCCGACGGCCACAAGGACCAGGCCGCGCCGCCGGTCGCCCCGCCGCCGTCGGACGACCCGGACCCCGAGCGGCGCGGCGGCATCACCAAGGCCCACCAGGCCGCGCCCGCGAAGGCCGTCGACGGCGTCGGCCGCCTGAACCCGCGCTACAACTTCGACACGTTCGTCATCGGCTCGTCCAATCGGTTCGCGCACGCGGCCGCGTTCGCCGTCGCCGAGGCGCCCGCGAAGGCCTACAACCCGCTGTTCATCTACGGCGGCTCCGGGCTCGGCAAGACGCACCTGCTCCACGCGGTCGGCCACTACGCGCACGACCTGGGCACCGCCCAGTCCGTCAGGTACGTGACCACCGAGGAGTTCACGAACGACTTCATCAACTCGCTGTCGGACCGCCGCCAGCAGGCGTTCCAGCGCCGCTACCGGGACGTCGACATCCTCCTCATCGACGACATCCAGTTCCTCATGGACCGCGAGCGCACGCAGGAGGAGTTCTTCCACACCTTCAACGCGCTCCACAACGCCAACAAGCAGCTGGTGATCTCCTCCGACCGCTCGCCGAAGCAGCTCCAGACCCTGGAGGACCGCCTGCGGACCCGCTTCGAGTGGGGCCTGCTCGCGGACATCCAGCCGCCGGACCTGGAGACGCGCATCGCGATCCTTCGCAAGAAGGCCGTGCAGGACGAGCTGAACGTCCCCACCGACGCGGTCGAGTTCATCGCGACGCAGATCCACCACTCCATCCGCGAGCTCGAAGGCGCGCTCATCCGGGTGACGGCGTACGCGAGCCTGAACAAGAAGCCGGTGGACCTGGGCCTCGCCGAGGAGGTGCTGCACGACTTCATCCCCGAGGGCGGCAACACCGCCGAGGTGACGGTGGACCAGATCATGCAGGCGACCGCCGACTACTTCGGGGTGGCCTCGGCCGACCTGAAGGGGAACTCGCGGTCCCGGATCCTCGTGAACGCCCGGCAGGTCGCCATGTACCTGTGCCGGGAGCTGACGGACATGTCGCTGCCGCGGATCGGGCAGGCGTTCGGCGGCCGCGACCACACGACGGTGATGCACGCGAACAAGAAGATCCGGAAGCAGATGGCGGAGCGCCGGGCCCTCTACAACCAGATCGCGGAATTGACGAACCGTTTGAAACACACCGACGAATGAGCGGCCTGTGGACAACTCTGTGGAAAAGCTGTGGATAAGCCCCGGAATCTGTGGAAAGCCTGTGGACGACGTGTGGAAAACAGGCGGAAGCGCGATTCTCATTCGCTTTGCGGCTGTGGAGAACCCTGTGCATAACCTGTGGAAAAGCTGTGGACAGACCTGTGGATGAGATGTGGAAAACTCGGCGGGTGTCGGAGGCTGTGGATAAGCTCCTGATTCATCCACAGGTTCTCCACAGGCCGTCCACAGGCCGGTAGCCGGAACACGCTGCGGAAAGGCGGGTTTTCCACAGTTTCCACAGCACCGACGACTACGACGACAGTTATATCTATAGAGAAACCATTAGTAATAGCGCTGTGAACAACCGAGCTTCATCGAGAAGGAGCGACCCATGAAGTTCCAAGTCGAACGCGACACCTTCGCGGACGCGGTCTCCTGGACCGCGAAGAGCCTCCCGGCCCGCCCGTCGGTGCCCGTCCTCGCGGGCGCCCGCCTGTCGGTCGACGAGGGCACCCTGACGATCTCCGGTTTCGACTACGAGATCTCCACCCGGGTCACCGTCGAGGTCACCGGCGAGAGCGCCGGGACCGCGCTGGTCTCCGGCAAGCTCCTCGCCGAGATCGTCAAGGCCCTCCCCAACAAGCCCGTCGACTTCGTCGTCGACGGCCCCCACGCCGAGCTCACCTGCGGGTCGGCCCGGTTCACCCTGCCGACCATGCCCCTGGAGGACTACCCCTCGCTGCCGCAGATGCCCGAGGCGATCGGCACGATCGACGCCGAGGAGTTCGCGAAGGCCGTCGCCCAGACCGCCGTCGCCGCGGGCAAGGACGAGACCCTGCCGACGATGACCGGCGTCCAGGTCGAGATGACCGGCGGCGGCATCGGCATGCTCGCCACCGACCGCTACCGCATGGCCATCCGCGACTCGTCGTGGGAGCCGGGCGACTCCAGCGTCTCGGTCACGGTCCTGGTGCCCGCCAAGGCCCTCGCCGACACGGCCCGCACCTTCGGCTCCCTGTCGGGCCCGGTGACCATCGCCGTCCCCACCGGGACCGACGGCGCCCCCGGCATGATCGGCTTCACCGCGGGCGGCCGCCAGACGACCTCCCGCGTCCTCGACGGCCAGCTGCCGCCGCTGCGGAGCCTCCTGGCGACCTCGTACGCGACCACGCTGAAGGTCAAGACCTCCGAGCTCATCGAGGTGGCCCGCCGCGTCGCGCTCGTCGGCGACCGCAACTCGCCGATCCGCCTCTCGTTCGACGAGGACGGCCTCGTGGTCGAGGCCGGCGGCGCCGAGGACGCGAAGGCGTCGGAGGCCATGGACTGCGCGCTCGACGGCGAGCCCGGCAAGATCGCGTTCAACCCGACGTACCTCCTCGACGGCCTCGCCGCCATGGACGCCCCCTACACGGCGTTCAAGATGAACGAGCTGGGGAAGCCGGTCGTGATGACCGGGCAGCCCGCGCCCGAAGATGAGGATTCGGACACAAACCACGACGTGTACCTGTACATGCTGCAACCATTGCGTTGGGACGCCTGACCGCACAACGACGTGAACGACCCTGGCGCGAACACCGCGGAACGCTTTCGTGTTTGAAAGGGGGCGCGACATGCAACTCGGCATGATCGGGCTCGGCAAGATGGGCGGCAACATGAAGTTGCGGCTCGAAAAGGCTGGACACCGGGTCGTCGGCTACGACCGCAACCCGGACGTCGCCGACGTGGACTCGCTCGCCGCGCTCGTGGAGGCGCTCGACGCCCCGCGCGCCGTGTGGGTCATGGTCCCCGCCGGCGAGGCCACCAGGTCCACCGTGGAGGAGCTGGCCGGGCTGCTGTCCGAGGGCGACATCGTCGTCGACGGCGGCAACTCCCGCTTCACCGACGACGCGGTCAACGCGAAGACCCTTGCCGCGGGCGGCATCGGCTACGTCGACGCGGGCGTCTCCGGCGGCGTGTGGGGCCTGACCGAGGGCTACGCGCTCATGGTCGGCGGCGCCGAGGCCGACGTGCGGCGGCTCCAGCCGGTGTTCGACGCGCTCAAGCCCGAGGGCGAGCACGGCTTCGTCCACGCGGGCGGCGTCGGCGCCGGGCACTACGCCAAGATGGTGCACAACGGCATCGAGTACGCCATGATGCAGGCGTACGCCGAGGGCTACGAGCTTCTGGAGGCCAGCGAGTACGTCGACAACGTGCCCGAGGTCTTCAAGTCGTGGCGCGAGGGCACCGTCATCCGCTCCTGGCTGCTCGACCTCATGGACCGGGCGCTCGACTCCGATCCGAAGCTCGACCACGTCAAGGGCTACGTCGAGGACTCCGGCGAGGGCCGCTGGACCGTGGACGAGGGCATCCGCCTGCGCGTCCCGCTCCCGGCCATCACCGAGTCGCTGTTCGCCCGCTTCACCTCGCGCCAGGAGGACTCCCCGGCGATGAAGGCCGTCGCGGCGCTGCGCAACCAGTTCGGCGGACACGCCGTGAAGTCCGACTGAACATTTGCCGGGGCTCGCAAGCAGCGCCCCGGACCGAGACGGCAAGATAGAGGCGTGCGTGTACGACAGCTGCAATTGACGGACTTCAGGTCCTACGCGCACGCCCAAGTCATGTTCGACGAGGGGCCCTCGATCCTGGTGGGCCCCAACGGACACGGCAAAACCAACCTGGTGGAGTCCCTCGTCTACCTGGCGAACCTCCGCTCCCACCGCGTCTCCTCCGACGCGCCCCTGGTCCGCCAGGGCTGCGAGCAGGCCGTCGTCAGGGCAGAGATCCTCCACGACTCCCGGCGCCTCCTCGCCGAGCTGGCGATCGTCCCCGGCAAGTCGAACAAGGCCCGCCTCAACCGGACCGACCTCAAGCGCCCCCGCGAGATCATCGGCGCCCTCAAGGCCATCGCGTTCGCCCCTGAAGACCTCGCGCTCGTGCGCGGCGAGCCCTCTGCCCGCCGCCGCTACCTCGACGAGCTGCTGTGCGCCCGCTACCCGCGCTTCGCGGGCGTGCGCGCCGACTACGAGCGAGTCCTCAAGCAGCGCAACACCCTCCTGCGCACCGCGTACCTCGCGAAGAAGACCGGCGGCCGCGGCCCCGGCGGCGCCGAGATGGCGACCCTCGACGCGTGGGACGCGCACCTCGCCGCCCACGGCGCCGAGCTCATGGCCGGGCGACTCGCGCTCCTCGACGACCTCGCCGAACCCGTCGCGAAGGCCCACTCGCGCATCGCCGACGGCCGCGCCGAAGTGACCCTCACGTACGAGTCCGAGCTCGGCGACGGCCTCACCGCCGACCGCGACGTCCTCGAAGCGCGCCTCACCGCCGCGCTCGCCGCCGCCCGCTCCAAGGAGGTCGAGCGCGGCTCGACCCTCGTCGGCCCGCACCGCGACGACCTCGACCTGGTCCTGGGAAGCCTCCCCGTCAAGGGCTACGCGTCCCACGGCGAGACCTGGTCGGTCGCGCTCGCACTGCGGCTGGGCGCCTTCGAGCTCCTGCGCGCCGACGGCACCGCCCCGATCCTCATCCTCGACGACGTCTTCGCCGAGCTCGACGCCACGCGGCGCGAGCGCCTCGCCGAGTACGCCGAGGCCGCCCCGCAGACGCTCATCACCTGCGCGGTCGCCGGAGACGTGCCCGACCGGCTGACCGGCGCCCGCTACGACGTGTGGGAAGGGGAAGTGAAGCGTGTCCTCTAACGGCGGCTACGACTACCGCCCGCGCCCGCGCCGGCGCGGCAAGTCCGACGACCCGCGCTTCCGCAAGGAGTGGTCGGGCCCCGGGCCCGACAAGCGCGACCCCGAGCTGCTCGGGAGCCTCCTCCCCCAGATCGTGCGCAAGAACGGCTGGACGCGCAAAGTGGCCGACGCGTCGGTGTTCGGCCGCTGGGAGGCCATCGTCGGCCCCGACATCGCGGGCCACTGCCGCCCCGAGCAGCTGGAGAACGGCGAGCTCCTCGTCGTCGCCGAGTCCACCGCCTGGGCCACGCAGCTGCGCCTGTTCTCGCGCCAGATCCACGCCAAGATCGCCGCGGCCCTGGGCCCGAGCGTCGTCAAACGGCTGAAGATCGTCGGACCGAGGCAGCCGACTCGCTCCTACGGCCCCAGGCGGGTGCGGTTTAATGGCTCTCGTGACACGTTCTGAAGCCGTCCACCCCTAGGTCCGTAGGGGGGTTCATGTCCGCGGCTCCCAGTGCGACTGTGACGACAATGAGGCGCACAGACACCGGATCGCGAGCTGAATCGCAGTAGACTTGACGCATGCAGTCCGGCCGGCGCTCCCAGCGTCCGGCCGCCTCCATGGCCGACCCGCCGCCGCGGGGCCCGCGCCCTCCCACCCGGACCAGACAATCCGGCAGGGCCGAGGCCAGACGGCTGAAAAGTGTCACAACCATGGACTAGCTTTCTCACTACGATGCGTGAACGACAGAAGGAGTTGCCGGTGGCGGCGAA
Source organism: Glycomyces artemisiae (assembly GCF_003002955.1). GTDB lineage: Bacteria > Actinomycetota > Actinomycetes > Mycobacteriales > Micromonosporaceae > Glycomyces > Glycomyces artemisiae. The sequence goes on along the minus strand of NZ_PVTJ01000002.1, from coordinate 251,788 downwards.
GCAGCAGGACGAGTACAGCGCCAGTTCGCTTCAGGTGCTCGAAGGCCTTGAGGCCGTCCGGAAGCGCCCGGGCATGTACATCGGCTCGACCGGCGAGCGCGGCCTGCACCACCTCATCCAGGAGGTCGTCGACAACGCGGTCGACGAGGCCATGGCGGGATTCGCCACGGACATCCTGGTGACGCTCACCGACGACGGCGGCGTCAGCGTCCGCGACGACGGCCGCGGCTTCCCCGTCGACCTCCACCCGAAGCTGAAGAAGCCCGGCGTCGAGGTCGCCCTCACGGTCCTCCACGCGGGCGGCAAGTTCGACTCCCAGACCTACGCCGTCTCCGGCGGTCTGCACGGCGTCGGCGTCTCGGTCGTGAACGCGCTCTCCACCCGCGTCACCGTCGAGATCAAGCGCGACGGCTACAACTGGCGCCAGGACTACAAGCACGCCCAGCCCGGCCCGCTCGAAAAGGGCGAGCCCACCGACGAGACCGGCACGATCGTCAGCTTCTGGCCCGACGGCGACATCTTCGAGACCCTCGAATTCGACTACAAGACGATCTACCGCCGCCTCCAGGAGATGGCCTTCCTCAACAAGGGACTGGCCATCACCCTCCGCGACGAGCGCCCCGAGCAGGTCGACGAGGACGGCAACGTCCGCGAGGTCAAGTTCCAGTACGACGAGGGCATCGCCGACTTCGTGCGCCACCTGAACGCCTCCAAGAACCCGATCCACCCCACGGTGGTCCAGTTCACCGCGGAGGACGAGAAGGAGTTCCACACCGTCGAGATCGCGATGCAGTGGAACGAGTCCTACGGCGAGTCGGTCTACACGTTCGCGAACACGATCAACACGCACGAGGGCGGCACCCACGAGGAGGGCTTCCGCGCGGCGCTCACCAACGCGGTGAACAAGTACGGGCTCGAGAAGAAGATCATCAAGTCCGAGAAGGACCGCCTCTCCGGCGAGGACATCCGCGAGGGCCTGGCCGCGATCATCTCCGTGAAGCTCCGCGAGCCGCAGTTCGAGGGCCAGACGAAGACGAAGCTCGGCAACACCGAGATCAAGGGCTTCGTGCAGCGCGTCTGCAACGAGTGGCTGCCCGACTGGCTCGACCGCCACCCGAAGGAAGCGCGGATCATCGTCCAGAAGGCCTCCAGCGCGGCGAACGCCCGCAAGGCCGCGGCGCAGGCCCGCAAGCTCGCCCGCCGCAAGAGCCTCCTGGAGACCTCCTCGATGCCCGGCAAGCTCGCCGACTGCCAGTCGACGAACCCGGAGGAGTGCGAGATCTTCGTGGTCGAGGGCGACTCGGCCGGCGGCTCCGCGAAGCAGGGCCGCAACCCGCGCACGCAGGCGATCATGCCGATCCGCGGCAAGATCCTCAACGTGGAGAAGGCCCGGCTCGACAAGATCCTCAAGAACAACGAGGTCCAGGGCATGATCACCGCCCTGGGCACCGGCATCCACGAGGAGTTCGACGCCGAGAAGCTCCGCTACCACAAGGTCATCCTGATGTCGGACGCCGACGTCGACGGCCACCACATCAACACCCTGCTGCTGACGCTCCTGTTCCGCTTCATGCGCCCGCTCATCGAGCTGGGCCACGTGTACATGAGCCAGCCGCCGCTCTACAAGATCAAGTGGAACAAGAAGGGCGACCTGGTCGACTACGCGTACTCCGACGCCGAGCGCGACCGCATCGTCGAGGCGGGCGTCGCGTCCGGCAAGGCCGACCCGCGCAAGTCCGACGGGATCCAGCGCTACAAGGGCCTCGGTGAGATGAACTACACCGAGCTGTGGGAGACGACCATGGACCCCTCGCAGCGCAACCTGCTCCAGGTTCAGCTCGACGACGCGGCAACCGCCGACGAGCTCTTCAGCGTCCTGATGGGTGAGGACGTGGAGAGCCGCCGCCGCTTCATCCAGGAGAACGCCAAGGACGTCCGGTTCCTGGACATCTAAGGCTTCGGCCCGATACGACTTCGTCTGACACAGCAAGGAAGCACTGGTGCCTGAGAACAACCAAGACCAGCTGGAGATCCCCGAGGGCCACGGCCGCATCGAACCGGTCGGCATCGAAGTGGAGATGTCGCGCTCGTACCTCGACTACGCGATGAGCGTCATCGTCGGGCGCGCGCTGCCCGACGTGCGGGACGGCCTCAAGCCGGTCCACCGCAAGATCCTCTACGCGATGTACGACGGCGGCTACCGCCCCGACCGCGGGTACGTCAAGTGCTCGCGCGTCATCGGCGACGTGATGGGGCAGTTCCACCCGCACGGCGACGGCGCGATCTACGACTCGCTGGTGCGCATGGCCCAGCCGTGGAGCCTGCGCTACCCGCTCATCGACGGGCAGGGCAACTTCGGGTCCCCCGGCAACGACCCGGCGGCCGCGCACCGGTACACCGAGTCGCGCCTCGAACCGCTCGCCATGGAGATGCTGCGGGACATCGACGAGGAGTCGGTCGACTTCGAGCCGAACTACGACGGCAAGACCACCGAGCCGACGATCCTCCCCAGCCGCATCCCGAACCTCCTCGTGAACGGCTCCGAGGGCATCGCGGTCGGCATGGCCACGAAGATCCCGCCGCACAACCTGCGCGAGGTCGCCAAGGCCGTCGACTGGTGCCTGGAGCACCCGGAGGCCACCGAGGAGGAGGCCCTGGAGGCGATCCTCGGAATCATCACCGGCCCCGACTTCCCGACCGGCGCGACCATCCTCGGCCGCGCCGCCATCGAGGACGCCTACCGGACCGGCCGCGGCTCGATCAAGATGCGCGCCGTCATCGAGGTCGAGGAGGACACCAAGGGCCGCCCGTGCCTGGTCGTCACCGAGCTCCCGTACCAGGTGAACCCCGACAACCTGGCCGAGCGGATCGCCGACCTCGTCAAGGAGGGCAAGCTCGGCGGCATCGCCGACATCCGCGACGAGTCCTCGGGCCGCACCGGCATGCGGATCGTGGTCGTGCTCAAGCGCGACGCGGTCCCGAAGGTCGTGCTCAACAACCTGTACAAGCACACGCAGCTCCAGGACACGTTCGGCGCGAACATGCTCGCGCTGGTCGACGGGGTGCCGCGCACGCTGAACATCGCGCAGATGGTCCGCTACTACGTGGCGCACCAGATCGACGTGATCGTCCGCCGCACCCGGTACCGGATGCGCAAGGCCGAGGAGCGCGCCCACATCCTGCGCGGCCTCGCGAAGGCCCTCGACCTGCTCGACGAGACGATCGCGCTCATCCGCCGCTCGCCGTCGGCCGAGGAGTCGAAGCAGGGCCTGATGGAGCTGCTGGAGGTCGACGAGGTCCAGGCCGTCGCGATCCTCGACATGCAGCTGCGGCGCCTCGCGGCCCTGGAGCGGCAGCGGATCATCGACGAGCTCGCCGAGATCGAGGCGAAGATCGCCGACCTCGCGGACATCCTCGCCAAGCCCGAGCGGCAGCGCGAGATCATCCGCGAGGAGCTCGGCGCGGTCGTGGCCCGCTGGGGCGACGACCGGCGCACGCAGATCCTCCCCGACGCCGGCGAGGTGTCCATGGAGGACCTCATCGCCCGCGAGGACATCGTGGTGACGATCACCCGCGGCGGCTACGTCAAGCGCACCACCACCGACTCGTTCCGCTCGCAGAAGCGCGGCGGGAAGGGCGTCCAGGGCGCGCAGCTCAAGCAGGACGACATCGTCAGCCACTTCTTCGTGACGACCACGCACGACTGGATCCTGTTCTTCACGAACAAGGGCCGCGTGTACCGCGCGAAGGCGTACGAGCTGCCGGAGGCGTCCCGCACGGCCCGCGGCCAGCATGTGGCGAACATCCTCGCGTTCGGTCCCGATGAGACGATCGCGCAGGTCATCCAGCTGCCCCACTACGAGGTCACGCCGTACCTGGTGCTCGCCACCCGCAACGGCCTGGTCAAGAAGTCCAAGCTCACCGACTTCGACTCCCCGCGCACCGGCGGCATCGTCGGCATCAACCTGCGCGACGGCGACGAGCTGGTCGGGGCGGCGCTCATCCAGCAGGAGGACGACCTGCTGCTGGTCTCGCGCAAGGCCCAGTCGATCCGCTTCCAGGCCACCGACGAGGCGCTGCGCCCGATGGGCCGGGCCACCAGCGGCGTCATCGGCATGCGGTTCGTCGGGGACGACGAATTGCTCACGATGATCGTGCTCCGCGATAATATGGACATCCTCGTCGCGACCAGCCGCGGCTACGCGAAGCGGACTCCGGTCGACGCGTATCCGCAGCAGGGCCGCGGCGGCAAGGGCGTCCTGACGGCTAAGATCACGGAACGGCGCGGCGACCTGGTTGGGGCGCTGTCGGTGACGCCCGACGACGAGCTGTTCGCGATCACCTCGGAGGGAGGGGTCATCAGGACTCCTGTGAAGCCGGTCCGCCAGACTTCGGACCGCAACACCCAGGGCGTCAAGCTGATCGACCTGCCCGAGGAAGTGTCGCTGCTCGCCATCACCAGGAGCGCCGAGGAACCGGAACCCGATGAGGGGCAGGACGAGTAGATGACCGACGCGAAGGCCACCGCAGCGGAGACCGAGCGCGAGGACGACGTGCCGGAGCTGCCCTCCGAGTCGCCCGCCGACACCGAGCCGACCGCCGACGACAAGCCGTCGCCGGAGCCGGCCCCGGCGCAGGACCAGACGCTGACGCTGCGTCGCCCCCCGGGGATGACGCCGCCGCCGGTGACGCCCGAGGCCGTCCCGATCGCGCAGTCGACCGGGCCGACCGGCAACACCGCGGCCCAGCAGGCCGCGGGGGTCGCCTCCTCGGCGCGCGTCGCCGACGCGGTCCGTGCCGCCCGCGCGGCGGTCAGCCAGGCCGCGGCCCGCGGCCCGCGCCGGGCCCGCCTGCGGCTCAAGCGGATCGACCCGTGGTCGGTCATGAAGTTCGCGTTCGCCGTGTCGATCGTGCTGTTCATCGTCATGGTCGTGGCGACCACCGTCCTGTACATCGCGCTCGACGCGATGGGCGTGTTCGACACCGTCAACGACATGCTCCAGATGCTCATGGGCGGCAGCGGCGACTCGGCCGCGGCGGCCGAGGACTTCAGGATCACCGCGAAGGGCGTCATCGGGGCCGCGGCCCTGCTCGGCGTGGTGAACATGGTCCTCTTCACGGCCCTGGCGACCCTCGGGTCGTTCATCTACAACGTCTGCGCCGACCTCGTCGGCGGCGTCGAGGTCACGCTCGCCGAGCGCGACTAGCAGGACTCTGACGGAGCGCCCGCGGCCGGGAAAAGGCCGCGGGCGCTCCGCCGTTCCGTCCCAGTGATGCCCGTCCCTCCAGGGAGGGCCCCTGATTCGCGCACGGGACGAACGTGGGGTAATCTTTCTCAGCGCCGCCGATGAGCGGCCGAAGCAAGGGCGTATAGCTCAGGTGGTTAGAGCGTCGAGCTGATAACTCGAAGGTCCCAAGTTCGAGTCTTGGTACGCCCACAGACACCCGCCGGTCACCGGCGGGTTTTTTCTTGCCCGGAATACCGGGACCGGCCCGCGGCCTTGAACGGGGAGACCCATGTCCCCCGCTCGAAGGTGCCCCCATGGACTCCCCGCGCTCGTTCCTGTTCGTCCTCGGCAGCTCCCGCACCGGCGGGAACACCGAGACCCTCGCCCGCGCCGCCGCCGAGCACCTCGAACCGGAGGCGGCCCAGGAGTGGCTGCGCCTGTCCGACCTCGGCCTGCCGCCCTTCCGGGACCGCCGCCACATCGGCGACGGGAAGACCCCGTTCGCCGAGGGGCCCGAGAAGACCCTCCAGGACGCGACGCTCGCCGCCACGGACATCGTCATCGCGTCGCCGCTGTACTGGTACTCCGTGAGCGGCTCGGTGAAGAACTACCTCGACTACTGGTCGGGCTGGCTCCGCGTCCCCGGCCTCGACTTCAAGGCCCGCATGGGCGGGCGGCGCCTGTGGGGCGTCACCGTCCAGGGCGACGAGGAGCCCGACGTCTCGGCCCCGCTCGCCGGGACCCTGCGCCTGTCCGCCGAGTACCTGCGCATGGAGTGGAAGGGCGTCCTCCTCGGCTACGGCTCGCGGCCCGGCCAGGTCCTGCGCGACGAGGCCGCCCTCGCCGCCGCCAAGACCTTCCTCGACCCGGCCCGCGACACGCCCGGCATCAGGTACTGAGCCTGCGGGCCGCGGCCCGGCGGCCCGCCGCGCCGCAGTTTCGCTATGCTGAGGCGCATCGCGCGATGCCGACCGCGGCATTGCTGTACGCGGCAATCTCTGATATGGGGGCCTGGGTCCATGTGGAAGAAGATCTTGATCGTCGCCGGCGTGGCGACGGTCGCGTTCGTGGTCGCCAAGAAGGTCAAGTCGATCAACGACGACCGCACCCTGTGGCACGAGGCCACCACCTCCGCGGAGGACGTGCACTAGCGAATCGCGTTAGCCACCTCACTGCACCGCGGGTATCCTCGCTGTTGCCCCGCGCGCAGCGGGGATACTCGAACGGACCGGCCTCACCGCCGGCCCGCGAGGGGTCTTAGCTCAATTGGCAGAGCACCGCCTTTGCAAGGCGGGGGTTAGGGGTTCGATTCCCCTAGACTCCACTGTGAAAGCCCTGATGACAGGGCTTTTTTCGTGTCCAGGGGGCGGAAACGGCCGTGCGGGGTCCGGGGCGGGGCCGGTAGCCTGCTGCGGTGGATGCTTCTGAGGGGCCCGGGGCCGGGATCGATGCGGTCGCCGCGGTGTACGGGCTCGGGGCGGTGCGCCGGGTCCGGTACCTGGCCGACGGGCTGCTGAACCGGAACTGGCGGGTCGAGGCGGATGCGGGGGTGTTCGCGCTCAAGGAGCTCGCTTCGACCGAGCCGGAGGCGGCTCGGCGGAGTCTTGCGGTGATGGGGGCCGCCGGGGAGGCCGGGGTGCCCGTCGTCCCGGTGGTTCCGGGGCCCCGCGGTGAGCTGGTCACTGAGGTCGGCGACCACTGCTACTACTTGGCGCGGTGGGTCGACGGGGATCATCGGCGGGGTGCCGAGATGACGCCGACCGCGTCGTTTCACATGGGCGAGATGCTCGGGCGGGTGCGGGTCGCGTTGGCGCGGCCCGGGTTGCTTCCCGATGAGGCGCCTCGGGTGGAGGCTCCGCCTTCTGTCGGAACGGCGAAGGAGCGGATCGGGGATTATCTCGGGCTCATCGGGGCGAAGGGAAGGCTTGACGAGTTCGACTCGGCGGCATTGCCTCTGCTGGAGAGCCGGATCGAACTGGTTGCGGCCCATGAGCATCTGCGGCCCGAGGGGCCGGTGGTCGGGCCGGTGGGGTGGATCCACGGGGACTGCCAGAACTGGAATCTGATCTGGCAGGGGGAGCGGATCGCGGCGGTGCTGGACTGGGACCGGTTGCGGGTCAACGCGTACGGGGAGGAGGTCGTGCGGGCCTCCATGTACCAGTGCGCGCTTCCGGACGGGAGCGTCGACCTGGAGTGCATCGCGGCGATCCTGGACGGGTACCGGTCGGTGGCGCCGATTTCCGGTGCGGCGCTTGCGGATGCGGCGCGGCGGCGGTGGTGGCGGCTCATCACCAGCGTGTGGCACTTGAAGTACCACTACTACCTGGGCGAGCCGGCGAGCGACCGGGTGTTCTTCTCGGACGAGCGGCTGCTGCGGTGGTGGACGGCGAATCTCGATGCGGTGGAGGCGGTGTTCGGTCAGCGCCAGCGGTAGCGGCGTTCGGGGCGGCCGCGGCCGGCGTATTTCAGGGCGACTTCGGCGCGGCCGCGTTCGGTGAGCTGTTCGAGGTAGCGGCGGGCGCTCACTCGGGAGACGCCGATGCGTTCGGCGCATTCCGCGGCGGAGAGGGAGCCTTCGGCGTCGCGGAGCGTCGACTCGACCAGTTGGGCCGTCTCGGTGCTGAATCCCTTGGGCATCAAGGTGGCCGAGCCGGTGCGTTCGAAGGCCCGGTCGATGTCCGCCTGGTCGTGGACGGCCATCGCCAGGCCGGCGCGGGTGTTGGCGTACTGCTCCAGGCGTTCTTGGAAGTCGTTGAAGCTGAAGGGCTTCAGGAGGTACGAGACGACGCCGAGGCGGACGGCGGCCCTGACGGCTTCGGACTCGCGGGCCGCGGAGATGACCATGACGTCGGTCTCGTGGCCTTCGGCCCGCATGCGGCGCACCAGGTCGAGGCCGAAGACGTCGGGCAGGTAGAGGTCGAGGAGGACGAGGTCGGGGCGGTGCTCGTCGAGGGCGGCGAGGGTCTCCTCGCCGGTGCGGGCCGAGGCGACGGCCTGGAAGCCCGGGGTGCGTTCGACGAATCCGCGGTGGATGTTGACGAGGCGGAAGTCGTCGTCGACTACCAGCACATCGATCATGTCGGTTCCTCAGCCGTTGCAGCGATGGACGTTGAAGGGACAGGCGTTGCCGGGACGGGTCGGTCGGGCAGCGGCAGCTGCGCGGTGAAGCGGGCGCCGTCGCCGGTGTTCTCCACGCGGACGCCGCCGCCGTGATGCTCGCACACGAGCCTGGTGAGCGCCAGTCCGATCCCGCGCTCGGCGGTGGTGCCGGTGTTCGCGGACTTCGTGGTGAAGCCGTGCTCGAAGACCTCTTCCGCGGTTTCCTGCGGGACGCCGGGGCCGTTGTCCTCCACCGTGATCGTCACGGCGCCTTGGGCTTCGCGGATGTCGACCCTGACCCAGGCCTCGGCCGCGAGGGGGAGGGGCGATCCTGCGGCGGCGTCGACGGCGTTGTCGATGAGGTTGCCCAGGACGGTGCCGACGTCGGCCGAGTCCTCGGCGGAGAGCGGACCGAGGGCGGTGCCTTCGGCGATGTCGAGGCGCACCTGCCGTTCGGAGGCCTGCGCGGACTTCGCCATGAGGAGCGCGGCGATGGCCTTGTCGCGGATGGGGCCGCCGATCGACAGGTCGAGGGACTGGCGGTGGCGGTTGAGGGCGTCGATGTAGCGGACGACCTCGTCCTGCTCGCCGATCTGGATGAGCCCGGAGATGGTGTGGAGCTTGTTGTCGAACTCGTGGGCCTGCGCGCGGAGGGCCTCGGCGGTGGAGCGGAACGAGCCGAGGTCGCGTTCGAGCTGGGCGAGTTCGGTGCGGTCGCGGAGGGTGGCGACGGCGCCGAGGGCGCGGCCGTCCTTCTCGACGGGCATGCGGTTGACGACGAGGACCCGGTTGCCCTGGAGGACGACCTGGTCGGAGCCGGTGACGGTGCCGGTGAGCACGTCGCGGAGGCGCGCGGTGAGGTCGAGGTCGTCGAGGGTGCGGCCGACGGCGCCGTCGGGGAGGTCGAGGAGGCGGCGGCCGACGTCGTTGACGAGGGTGACGCGGTGCTGGTCGTCGACGGCGATGACGCCCTCGGCGATGCCGTAGAGCATGGCCTCGCGGTGCTCGGCGAGGCCCGCGATCTCCCTGGGCTCCATGCCGAACGTCTGCCGTTTGATGCGGCGGGCGAGCAGCCACGACCCGGCGACGCCGAGGACGCTCGCGACCCCGAGGTAGAGCAGGAGCGTCGGCACGGCCTGGACGAGGAGCCGCGCGAGCGTGGGCGCCTCCTGGCCGACGACGGCGACGCCGAGCTGGACGCCGAGGTTCTCCGGTTCGGCGCCGATGACCGGGGCCTGGCCGACGAGTTCGGTGCGGCCGCCGAGCTCGATCTCGCCGCGCCAGCCGCGGCCGTCGAGGACGCCGTCGCCGAGGGGGAGCTGCGTGCCGATGAGCAGCGGGTTCGTGGAGGCGACGATCCTGCCGCCGGGGTCGGCGAGGGTCACCGAGGAGACCTGCCAGCGTTCGAGGTCGGCCTGGATCTGCGGGGCGAGCGTCTGGGAGGGCGCGGGTTCGGGGAGGCGGCCGCGGACCAGGTCGGAGGCGGCGAGGGACTCGGCGAGCTGGGTGACGCGGCGGCCCTGCTCGGCGTTGAAGACCGCCGCGGACTGGGCGAGGGAGAGACCGGCGACGGCGGCGAGCACCAGCAGGATCACCGTGAGCTGGAAGAGGAGGAGCTGGCCGGCGAGGGTCGGGCGGGTCAGGGGCCTGAACACAATGAACTCAATGATCGATACGGACACAAGGCTGACGCGGGGGCGGCGCCGGGGTGACCATCGTCTCTCACCCCGACCCCGAAATGAAAGAGCAACGACGATGAAATTTCACCGGAGGGCCCTCCTCAGCGCTGCGGCGGCCGTCCCGGCCCTGGCGGCGGCCTCGGCGTGCGGCCTGACCGCCGAGGGCGAATCGGGCGACGGACCCCTGACCGGCCTGCGGATCATGGTCCCCAACAGCCCCGGCGGCGGCTACGACACGACCGCGCGCTCCATCGCCCGGATCATGGAGGACGAGGGCATCGCCAAGGCCGTCGAGGTGTTCAACCTCGAAGGCGCCGGCGGCACCGTGGGCCTCCAGCGGACCGTCAGCGAGGAGGGGAACGGCGACCTCGCGATGCAGATGGGCCTGGGCGTCGTGGGCGCCTCCTACACCCAGAACTCCGAGGCGAAGCTCACCGGCACGACGCCGATCGCGAAGCTCGTGGAGGAGTCCGGGGCCATCGTCGTGCCCGTCGGCTCCCCGTACCAGACGATCGAGGACCTGGTGGCGGCCTGGTCCGCGGACCTGGACGGCGTCACCGCGGGCGGCGGCTCCTCCCCCGGCGGCCCCGACCACCTGCTGCCGATGCGCCTCGCGAAGGCCGTCGGCATCGACCCGGTGCAGGTCAACTACGTGTCCTACGACGGCGGCGGCGAGCTGCTGCCCGCGCTGCTCGGCGAGAAGGTGTCGTTCGGCGCGAGCGGCGTCGGCGAGTTCATCGACCAGATCGAGGCCGGCCAGCTGCGGGTCCTCGCGACCTCCGGCGCCGAGCGGGTCGACGTCGTGCCCGACGCGCCGACGTTCCGCGAGTCCGGGATCGACCTGGAGTTCACGAACTGGCGCGGCTGGGTCACCCCGCCCGGGATCTCCGACGAGGACGTCCAGAAGTGGACCGACGCGCTCACCGCGATGTACGAGTCGACGGCGTGGCAGGACGAGCTGGAGAAGCAGGGCTGGACCGACGCGTTCATGACGGGGAACGACTTCGCGGACTTCCTCACCGACCAGGACTACACGGTCGCCGCGACGCTCCAGGAACTGGGCCTCGCATGACCGCTGCCGACCGCGGCGACGCCGCCGAGGCCGTGGAGACGGAGGCGGACGAGGCCGCCGCGACCGAGGCCGTCGATGCTGAGCCCGAGGCCGCGGCGCCGCCGAAGCGGGACCTCGCGCAGCTGTGGGTGTGCGGGTTCCTCGCCGTCCTCGGCGTCCTGGTCATCGTCGACGCCTCCCGCCTCGGCGGGTTCTCCGCCTCGAACGACCCGATCGGCCCGAAGCCGATCCCGATCATCCTCGGGGTGCTCCTGTTCGCCGTCGCCGCGTTCTACGCGCTGAACGTGCTGCGCGGCGGGCACGGCGAGGACGGGGGCTCAGGCGCGAACGAGAAGTTCGACCTGAAGACCGTGGGCCTGCTGTGCGCCGTGTTCATCGCGAACGCGCTGCTCATCGACTGGCTCGGGTGGGTCATCTCCGGGTCGCTCCTGTTCTGGGGCGCCGCGATCGTGCTGGGCTCGCGCCGGTACTTCCTGACGCTCGCCGCGGCGGTCGTGCTCGGCCTGGCCACGTTCTACGGGTTCGCGATCGGGCTGGGCCTCGGCCTGCCCGCGGGCGTCCTCCAGGGAATCCTGTAGGGGGCAGCGGACATGGACAACCTGAATTCGCTCCTCGACGGCTTCGCCGCGATCCTCACCCCGGGGAACCTGCTCATCGCGCTCCTGGGCGTCACCATCGGCACGGCCGTGGGGATGCTGCCGGGCCTCGGCACGGCCATGGCGATCGCGCTGCTCCTGCCGATCACGTACGGGATGGAGCCGACGCAGGCGTTCATCATGTTCGGCGGGATCTTCTACGGCGGCATGTACGGCGGCTCCACGACGGCGATCCTGCTGAACACGCCGGGCCAGTCGTCGTCGGTGGTCACGGTCCTCGAAGGCTTCAAGATGGCCCGCAACGGACGCGGCGGGCAGGCCCTCGCGACCGCGGCCATCGGCTCGTTCGTGGCCGGGACGATCGCGACGATCGCGCTCGTGTTCGTCACCCCGATCACCGTGCAGTTCGCGATCGGCCTCGGCGCGCCCGAGTACTTCGCGATCATGGTGCTCGCGCTGGTCGCGACCGCGTCGGTCCTGGGCTCGTCGCGCATCCGCGGGTTTGCGTCGCTCCTGGCGGGCCTGGTGATCGGGACGATCGGCATCGACGCGGTGACCGGGCAGCAGCGCCTCACGTACGGCGTGCCGGAGCTGGCGAGCGGCATCGACATCGTCATCGTCGCGGTCGGCGCGTTCGCCGTCGGCGAGGCGCTGTGGACGGCGGCGCGCCGCAAGAACGGCAAGGACGAGATCATCCCGGTCGGCCGGGTGTGGATGGGTCGCAGCGACTGGCGCCGCTCGTGGGGGCCGTGGCTGCGCGGGTCCGCGCTCGGGTTCCCGTTCGGCGCGGTCCCCGCCGGGGGCGCGGAGGTGCCGACGTTCCTGTCGTACGTGACGGAGCGGCGGCTCTCGAAGCACAAGCAGGAGTTCGGGAACGGCGCGATCGAGGGCGTCGCGGGCCCGGAGGCGGCGAACAACGCCTCCGCGGCGGGCACGCTCGTGCCGATGCTCGCGCTCGGCCTGCCGTGCAACGCGACCGCGGCGGTCATGCTCGCGGCGTTCCAGACCTACGGCATCCAGCCGGGCCCGCTCCTGTTCGAGAAGGAGTCGGCGCTGGTGTGGACGCTCATCGCGGGCCTGTTCGTGGGCAACGCGATGCTGCTGGTGCTCAACATGCCGCTGATCCCGGTGTGGGTGAAGCTGCTGCGCATCCCCAAGCCGTACCTGTTCGCGGGGATCCTGTTCTTCGCGACGATGGGCGCGTACGCGACGAGCGGGCAGTCGTTCGAGCTGTTCGTGCTGCTCGCGCTGGGCCTGATCGGGCTCGCGATGCGGCGCTTCGGGATTCCGATGCTGCCGATGATCGTGGGCGTGATCCTCGGCCCGATGGCGGAGCGGCAGGCGCGCATGGCGCTTCAGCTGTCCGGCGGCGAGCCGTCGGGCCTGGTCGGCGGGCCGGTCGCGTGGACCGTGTACGGGATCATCGCGCTGATCGCCTTGTGGCCCTTGGTCTCGCTCGCGCGGCGGCGCCTGACCCGCGACCGCGCCGGCGACCGTGAGGCGGTCGCCGCCTGACCTTCCGGGTGAGTGGGAGGTGCGGGCCGGTCGTTCCCCGGCCCGCACCTCTGTTCCTGTCTCCTAGCGGAGGACGGCTTTCTGCAGCGCCTCGGCGGGGCCGTTCTTGAAGCGGCGCAGCCACAGCCGGGACCCGATGAGGAGGAACGCGCTGATGCCGAGCCACAGGGCCGGGGCGAACCAGGCCTGCGTCCCGTACTGCGCGGCGAGCCCGAGGCCCCAGCCGTAGCAGACGACCGATGCCAGGAGGTTCTGGAGGATGTACCCGCTGAGCGCGGTGCGCCCCAAGGACTCCAGTGCGGTCATGACGGGGCCGCGGCGCAGCCGCTCCACGAGGAGCCCGGTCAGGCCGATGTACCCGAGCATGACGACGGGCGCGACGAGGTACCGCTCCGCGTAGAGGAAGTCGTCGGGCGCGAACTGCACGGCGATGTTCAGCGGCAGGCCCAGGCCGAGGCCCCATGCCATGAGGCGCTTCCTGATCCGGCGTCCCGCGTCCTCGGCGCCGAAGGCCCCGGCGCGGAACAGCTTGACGCCCAACAGGAACAGGAAGACGAGCATCGGGAACGTGATGATCGGCTCGATGCGGAAGACCAGGGCGTGGTCGAGGCGGAACCGGACCTGGTCGAGCCAGGAGCCGTCGGCGTACAGCGCCGCGACCTCGGCGTCCCGGGACGGGTCGTTGCCGGGGCCGAGCGCCGTCGCGGCCGTGATGAGCGCGATGATCGCGAGGTGGAGGCTCAGCGCGGTCCACATGACGGCGCGCTGGGCGCGTTCGGAGCGCTTCAGCAGCCAGGCGACGGTGATCGCGGTGACCGCGTACCCCATGAGCACGTCCCACGCGAACAGCAGGACGAAGTGGACGGTGCCTTCGGCGAAGAGGAACAGGGCCCGCCAGTGGTAGCGGCCGGGCCAGCGCCGCCCCTTCTTCTCGGCGGACCGGTACTGGATGGCGAGGCCGACGCCGAAGAGGACGGTGAGCATGGAGAGGAACTTGCCGTTGGCGAGCAGTTCGAAGACCTCGCCGAAGGGGCCGCCGCCGGTGATGCCGTAGCCGAGGAGCGGCCCGGCCTCGCCGTGGGCGGAGGTGAAGATCCAGACGTTGGTGCCGAGGGTGCCGAGGATCGCGACGCCGCGGAGGACGTCGAGCAGCGGGAGCCGCTTCGCTGCGGGGGCCGCGGCCCGCTCGGGCGCGGTGGCGGTGGTGGTGTCCATGCTCTTCAGCATCGCGCCGGGGCGGGGCCCGCGAATCCTTCCGCGGCATGGACTTTCACGTGAGAAAGGGGCGACCGGGGGTGGAGCCCCGGCCGCCCCGAAGGTGGCACGGGCCGTTACGCGGCTGCGACTTTCGTCGCAGGGGTGTTCCGCGCGCGGCGCTTGGGCCTGCGGTCGAGCCACCACTGGGCGATCATCAGGTTGACGATCCAGCTGAGCCAGATGGAGGCGACGGCGACGTCGGCGACGAGCGCGTCCGTGTCGCCGCCGTAGTAGGAGTCCTTGAACGGCAGGAGGATGACGAGGAGCAGGACGATCCACACGCGGTTGACGACGATGGACCAGCACAGGGCGAAGCTGCGGATCATCCAGCGGCGGTGGGCCTGGAAGTCGTGGCGGCGGGCGGCGAGGAATCCGGCGAACGTCGTGGCGAACCACAGGAGCGAGAGCAGGACGTTGCCGATCTTCCCGTCGGGGCCGACGGTCGACATGATGGAGACGACGAGCGCGAAGATCCCGGAGGGGACGACGCCGAGGAACACGTAGAGGCGCCCGGAGACCCGGTGGACCTTGGGGTGCTTCTGGCGCAGCCAGGTCCACACCTGCATGGAGCAGGTGATGAGGGCGACCGAGCCGAACAGGATGTGCGCCGAGAGCATCAGGTAGTGGGTCTCGGGGTTCGCGGGCTGGAGTTCGACGAGGGAGTCGCCGGTGTCGAAGGTGAGGTAGAAGGGGAGCCGGGCGGCGACGAACAGCCCGGCGACCGCGAAGAGCGGGACGATCCAGGGGCGTCGGTACCACTTGGGCCTGGCGGGCGCGGGGGTGCTGTCGGGGCGGTCGAGGGTCTGGGTCACCGGTTTCTCCGATCGATGGTGGGGTCCGATCGATGCGTATGGGATACGCTATTTAGCGTACATCATACGCACGCCCGGTGGGTGCACGCGAGTCCGCCACGGGCCCTAGGCTGCGGAGCAAAACAAGGGGGGGTGCGGCGCTGTGGGACAGGGCGAGTACGAGCTGCTGTGGGAAGGGGCCGCGAGCGCGGCCCCCCGGCCCGGGCGCGGGCGGCCCTCCGGCCTCACCCGCGAGCGCATCGTCGCGGAGGCCGTCGCCATCGCCGACGCCGAAGGGCTCCAGAAGGTCTCGATGAAGCACCTCGCCGACCGCCTCGGCTCCGGCGTCATGTCCCTCTACCGGCACGTCCCCGGCAAGGACGAACTCGTCGTCCTCATGTACGACTCCCTCATGTCCGCCCCCGCGCCCCTCCCCGACGCCGACACCTGGCGCGACGTCCTCGCCGGATGGGGCCGGTGCGTGCGCGACCTGTTCCTCGCCCACCCGTGGGCACTCCCCGTCGCCACCGGCGACCGCCCCATGGGCCCCGGCGAAGCCGGCTGGGTCGACCAGGTCCTCGGCCGCCTCGCCGCCGTCGGCATGCCCGAAGGGACCGGGCTCCTCGCCGTCCTCACCGTCGACTGCTTCGCGCTCGGCGCCGTCCGCCCCGAGATCGGCGGCGGCGAATCCACCGGCGCGTTCTTCCGGTTCCTCCAGGACCCCGCCGTCGCCTCCCGCTTCCCCCACCTCGCCGCGCTCGCCGTCGCCGGACCCGCCACGAACCTCGGCCACTTCGAATTCGGCCTCCAGCGCGTCCTCGACGGCCTCGAACAGCACTACGGCGCATAGCGCTGGGCCGCTACGAACGAGGGGCCGGCCCACCCGGGCCGGCCCCCCGCTACTCAGGAGAGAACAAAGCTATGCAGGCTGGAGCGCCGCCTCGCCCTTCTGCTGCGAGGGGACGTCGCCCCCGAACGCGGCCGCCTCGTCGAGCGGCTGCGGCGCCGCGTCGTACACGCCGCGGTCGAGCAGCTGCTCCGACTTCGCGACGATCACCGGGACCACCATCTGCCCCGCCACGTTCGTGGCCGTGCGGATCATGTCCATGATCGGGTCGATCGCCAGCAGCAGGCCCACGCCTTCGAGCGGCAGGCCCAGCGTCGACAGGGTCAGCGTCAGCATCACCGTCGCGCCCGTGAGGCCCGCCGTCGCCGCCGAGCCGATCACCGACACGAACGCGATCAGGAAGTAGTCCTGCACCGCCAGGTCCACGCCGTACACCTGCGCCACGAAGATCGCGGCGATCGCCGGGTAGATCGCGGCGCAGCCGTCCATCTTCGTCGTCGCCCCGAACGGCGACGCGAACGACGCGTAGTCGCGGTCCACGCCGAGCCGGTCCGTCACGGTCTTCTGCGCCAGCGGCAGCGTCCCCACCGACGAGCGCGACACGAACGCGAACTGGATCGCCGGCCACGTCTTGCGGTAGAACTGCACCGGCGAGACCTTCGCGAACACGCGCAGCAGCACCGGGTAGACGATGAGCAGGATGATCAGCGCACCCGCGTAGATGTCGATGCTGAACACCGCGAGCGGCTCCAGCAGGTCCCACCCGTACGCGTACACCGACTTGCCGATGAGCGCCGCGGTCCCGATGGGCGCCAAGCGGATCACCCACCACAGCGTCTTCTGGATCAGCGCCAGCGCCGACGCGTTGAACTTCAGGAACGGCTCGGCCCTGTCACCGAGCTTCGCCGCCGCCGCGCCGACCACGATCGCCACGAACACGATCTGGAGCACGTTGACGTTCACGAACGCGTCGACGAGGTTCGTCGGGATGATGCCGGTGAGGAAGTCCGTCCACGAGCCCTGCGTCTCCGGGGCGGCCGCGGCGCTGGAGAGCTCCACGCCCGAACCCGGGTTCGTCGCCAGGCCGATCGCGATGCCGATGACCACGGCGATCAGCGACGTGATCGCGAACCAGCCGAGGGTCTTGGCGACCAGGCGGCCCGCGTTCGCGAGGTTGCGGAGGTTCGCGATCGACGCGACGATCGCGGTGAACACCAGGAACGGGACGATCAGGAACAGCAGCTGCACGAACAGCGTGCCGACCGTCTCCAACGCGGTGCCGAGCCACGCGACGGACCACTCGCGGGCGACGTAGCCCAAGGCGAGGCCGAGCACGAGGCCGATGAGCAACTGCGCGGCGAACGGAATGCGCTTGCGGCGCTTGGGCTTCGAAGAATCAGAATTTTCCACCACGGCCTGGTCGGCCGTGCTGTCGGAAGCACTGGACATGAATACCTCTGGTGAAGGCGGGCGCACCGCGAACGGGCGCGCGGTCGCGCGCCTCAAGCGGTGTCAGGAGTGCGGGTCGGGCTCGGACCCAGCGGGAGAAGCAACGAGTACGTCGGCGAGCCGGCCGGTGGGAGCGGCGCTAGCGACGACAGAGCACGGTCGACACGCGGCAGAAGTCGAGGTGACGCCTGCGTGTCAGGTACTGGTTCGTGACGGTGTAACTCATCGCCTGCCAACGGTAGCGCCTTTCGCATTTCGGGCGCAAGAGGCGTGAGGGATCGCATACGGCCCGCGCCGGGGACTAGATTCGAGCCGTGCCCGGAACCAACCGACCCACCCTGCGCGACGCGCTCCGCACCGTCCCGCCCATCGTGCTCGGCGCCGTCGCCCTCGGCGGCGTCATCGGCTCCCTCGCCAGGTACGGCCTCCTCGTCGCCTTCCCGCCCCAGCCCGGCCGCTTCGAGACCGCCACGTTCCTCGCCAACGCGATCGGCGGCCTCCTCATCGGCGCCCTCATGGTCGTCGTCACCGACATCGCCCCCGACCGCCGCCTCCTGCGCCCCTTCCTCGGCGCCGGCGTCCTCGGCGGATTCACCACCTTCTCCACGTTCATCGTCGGCGTCGGCCGCGCCGTCGACGCCGGCGCCGCCCTCCTCGCCCTCGCCTACGCCACCGCCACCATCGCCGCCGCCCTCGCCGCCGCCGCGACCGGCATGTGGGCCACCCGCCGCCTCACCGCCCGGCGGCGCCGATGACCCTCCTCCTCGTCGCCGCGGGCGCCGCCCTCGGCGCCCCCGCCCGCTTCCTCACCGACCTCGTCGTCGCCCACTACCTCGGCCGCCACCTCCCCTGGGGGACCCTCACCGTCAACGTCCTCGGCTCCGCGCTCGCGGTGTTCCTCGCCGTCGCGGTCGCCGACCCGACCTGGTCCGCGGTCCTGTCGATCGGCTTCTGCGGCGCGCTCACCACGTACTCGACGCTCTCCTACGAGACCCTCGTCCTCGTCGAAGCGGGCCGCTGGCCCCACGCCGCCCTCAACATCGCGATGAACCTCGCCGGGGGCCTCGCGGCCGGGCTCGGCGGGTTCGCGCTGGCGCGCGCCCTCGGGTACTGACGCCTGCGGCGGCGGCCCGACACGCGCGCGGGCCGCGCGGCAAATGCGCGGTTCCGCGCGGTCGATGCCCGACGATCGAGGTCCTGCCATAGCCGCCCGCCGGGGGTTCCGGGCGCCTCCGCGAACCCCCGGCGGGCGCCCCACCCGAAGGGACTCCCGATGCCGGGCTCGCGCACGCTCCCCTCCGTCCCGCCCGCCTGGCGGCGGCCGCTCGCCGCCGCGGTGGCACTGCCGCTGCTGGCCCTCGCCGCGCCCGCCGCGCACGCGGAGCCCGACGGGCCCGCGCAGGTGTGGCTGATCGAGTTCGCCGAGGGCGCCGACGCGTCCGTGCTCGACGCCGCGCGGGGCCTCGACTTCGAAGTGCGCCACGACTTCGAGCGGATCTGGAACGGCGTCTCCGTGGAGGCCGACCCGGCGACCGCGCGGCGCCTCGGGCAGCTCGGCATGGTCGAGCGCGTCTGGTCGGACGTCGTCTTCGGCGGCCCCGCGACCCGGTCCGATGCGGTCACCGAGTCGGACGCGGCCGCTGAGTCCGGACCGGTTCCCGAACTCGCGCAGGCGATCCAGACGACCCGCGCCGATGTGGCGCACGACCGCGGGATCACCGGCGAGGGCGTCAAGGTCGGCGTCATCGACACCGGCATCGACTACACCCACCCCGACCTCGGCGGCTGCTTCGGCGACGGCTGCCGCGTCGCCTTCGGCACCGACTTCGTGGGCGACGACTTCGACTCCGACGACCCCGAGCGCTCCGACCCGGCCCCGGACGACGACCCCGCCGACTGCGCCGGGCACGGCACCCATGTCGCGGGGATCGTCGGCGCCGACGGCGAGGTCACCGGCGTCGCGCCCGACGTCGAGTTCGGCGCGTACCGGGTCTTCGGCTGTGAGGGCTCCACGAGCGCCGAGGTCATCATGCAGGCGCTGGAGGCCGCGCTCGACGACGGCATGGACGTCGTGAACCTCTCGCTCGGCCAGTCGTTCCAGTGGCCCGGCTACCCGACCGCGAAGGCCGCCGACCGGCTCACCGAGGAGGGCGCGGTCGTCGTCGCGTCGATGGGCAACGACGGCGAGTCCGGGATCTACTCGGGCTCGGCGCCGGGGGTCGGCGAGGACGTGATCGCCGTGGCCTCCACCGACAACCCCGCCGAGCGGATGGACGCCGCCTTCGTAGCGGCCCTCGACCGCCCGGTCGGCTACAAGACCCTGTCGGACTCCCCTGAACCGGAAGGGAAGACCGACGGCCTCGTCTGGCTCGGCCGCGCCTGCAAGGACGACCCGTCCGAAGGCGACGTGAACGGCAAGGCGGCCCTCATAGTCCGAGGCACCTGCACCTTCAAGGAGAAGTACGAACGAGCCGTCGAGGAAGGCGCCACGGCGGTCGTCATCTACAACGACAGGCCCGGCCCCTTCGGCGGCTCCGGCATCGAAGACCTCGGCGTCCCCGCGCTCTCCGTCACCGACGCCGACGGCAAGGACCTCCACGACCTCGCCGCGATCGGCGAGGCCCCGGTCCTGGAGTTCACCGGCGACACCGTCCTCGTCGACCTGCCGCGCGGGGGCCTCGCGTCGAGCTTCTCCGCGTACGGCCCCGCCCCGGACCTCGCGTTCAAGCCCGACGTGGCCGCGCCCGGCGGCGGCATCTGGTCCACCGTGCCCGTCGCCGACGGGTCCTACGAGTCGCTCTCGGGCACCTCGATGTCCTCCCCGCACGTCGCGGGCGCCGCGGCGCTCCTGCTGGACGCGGAACCGCGCCTCGACCCGCGCGACGTGCGCACCCGCCTCGCGAACTCCGCGAAGCCCGTCCCGTGGGGCGACAACCCGGGCCTCGGCGAACTCGAAGCGGCGCACCGGCAGGGGACCGGCGTGATCGACGTGGTCGACGCCCTCGACGCCGAGGCGTGCCTCTACCCGACCGGCGTGAACACCGGCGACGGCACCGGGCCGCGCACCTTCGAGCTCACGCTCACCTCCCGCGACCACCACGTGCGCGACTACACGATGACCCACCAGGCGACCATCGCGACCACCGGCGACGACCGCGACCCCGGTTTCAGCGCCGCCGCGCCCGAGGTGGACTTCTCCCCGAAGGAACTGCGCCTCTACCCGGGCCAGTCCGCCACGATCGAGGTCACCGTGACGCCGAGCGCCGACCTCCCCGAAGGCAGCGTCTTCGGCGGCCGCATCACCGCCCGCCCCGAGGGCGGCGGCGAGTCCCTGACGGCCGCGTACTCCGGCTACCAGGGCGACTACCTCGCGATCCCGGTCCTGGAGCACCCGGACTTCCCCAAGCTCGCGGCCGTCGTCGCCCAGGACCCAGAGACCCGCGAGTACGAATACCGCGACGTCGAGGAAGGCGAGACCTTCAGCCTCGCCGACGGGCCCGCCCTCGCGGCCCTGGTCTATCTCGGACACCAGCCCGCGGCGATGGCCGTCAGCGCCGCGAACGCCGACACCGGGGAGGTGGTCGAATGGGACCAGGAGGCGTTCCTCCCGCGCTCCCCCGGGCCCGACGACGCGATGGGGGTCCACCTGGAGGACCTCGTGGCCCAGCGCCCGGGGGCCCTGGAGCCCGGGCGGTGGACGCTCACGGTGAAGGTGCTCAAGGCCCTCGGGGACGAGGACGACCCCGAGGACTGGGAGCAGTGGACCTCGCCCGAGTTCAGTTTGAGCGAGTAGCGCTGGAGGTCTTGATCTGTGGTTCGTCGCGGGCGGCCGGCTGTACTGGCCGGCCGCCCGCGGTCTCCGCGGAGGAGGTGGCACCTGCGGCGGTTCCGCGCGGGGAGCTCCCCGCACGAGACCTGGCGACGTTCGCGAATTCCCCTATGTCGCCGCCATCCCGCAGGTGCCGGATGGCCTGTTTTTGCTATCTACTACAACAGGTGGGGTTGGGAAGTGTCGAATGTGAAGAACGTACTTGTGGATAACTTTGTGTAGTGCCTGGTCAGAGCTTATTGGCGGCGGTGGACCAGTTGGGCGCCCGCCTGGTCCCGCGGGGTAATGGTGAGCTGGTCGATGTTGACGTGGGCGGGCCGGGTCGCGACCCAGGCGATGGCGTCGGCGATGTCGGCGGCGACGAGCGGGGTCATCCCGGCGTAGACGGCGTCGGCGCGGTCCTGGTCGCCCTCGAAGCGGACGAGGCTGAACTCCGTCTCAACCATCCCCGGGTCGATCTCGCACACCCGCACCGGCTGGCCGAGCAGCTCCATGCGCAGGACCCGCGTGATCGCGGCCTCGGCGTGCTTGGCGGCGTTGTATCCGCCGCCGCCCGGGTACGGCTGGTGGCCCGCGATGGAGCCGATGACGACGACCTGGCCGTCGCCGGATTCGACGAGTTTCGGCAGGAGCGCCTTGGTGATCCGGGCGGTGCCGAGGACGTTCACGTCGTACATGCGCTGCCACAGGTCGAGGTCGGCGCCCGCGATCGAGTCGAGGCCGAAGGCGCCCCCCGCGTTGTTGACGAGAATGTCGCACCGGTCGATCTTCGCGGCGAAGTCGGCCACTGACTGCTCGTCGGTGACGTCCAGCGGGCGCGCGGTCCCGCCGAACTCCGCCGCGACCTCGGCGAGCCGGTCGGCCCGGCGCGCGCCGAGGACCACGTCGAATCCGGCTTCGGCGAGTGCCCGGGCGGTGGCCGCCCCGATGCCGCTGCTCGCTCCCGTAACGACTGCGGTCTTCCTGCTCATCGAATCCTCCTCGGGCGTGTACCGGGCCGCGGTCCCGGCCCGGCTCGGACCTTACTCGGCGGCCCGCAGGGCCCCGCGCCGGTTCTCACACTCTGGCCGGGACGCACGGCGCGCCCGGCCGCGGCCGTACCATCGCAGTCGACGCTGGTTCCGCAGCGCCGCAAGGCGCCGCGGCCAAGAGGGAATCTGGTGCGAATCCAGGACTGCCCCGCAGCGGTGAGGGGGAACGAAACCCGCCATGAGCACTGGGCCCGCGAGGGCCTGGGAAGCGGCGGGGAGTAGGTGCCGGCGACGGCGCGCCTCCGAGTCCGAATACCTGCCCGCGTACCGCGCGCGACCGCGCGCGGTCCCGCTGTCGCAAGTTCGAGGGAACTGACACATGAACCATCGCACTGCCGTGCGCTCGACCGCTCTGGGCTACCCGCGCATCGGGTCCGACCGGGAGCTCAAGCGCGCGCTCGAAGCCCACTGGGCCGGACGCCTCGACGCCGCCGGGCTCGAACGGGCCGCCGCGGCCGTCCGCGCCGAGATGCTCGACGACCTGTCCGTGCTCGACCAGGTCCCCACGGGCGTCTTCTCCTACTACGACCACGTGCTGGACGCGGCGTTCGCCGTCGACGCGGTTGCGCCTCGTCATCGCCGCAGCGACCGGCTCGCGTCGTATTTCGCCGCCGCCCGCGGGGACGATGCCGCTGCCCCTTTGGAGATGACCAAGTGGTTCGACACCAATTACCACTACCTGGTGCCTGAAATCGGGCCTGCCACTGCCTTCGCTCCCCGGCCTGAGAAGGCCGTCGCGGAGTTTCTTGAGGCTCGTGAGCGCGGGCTGGACGCCCGGCCGGTGCTGGTCGGGCCCGCCTCGCTGCTCCTGCTCGCCAAGGCCGCCGAGGGGGCGCCCGCGGATTTCCGGCCCTTCGACCGGCTCGGGGATCTGGTGGAGGTGTACGTCGAGATGCTCGCCGCGCTCGCTCAAGCCGGGGCCGGGCTCATCCAGCTCGACGAGCCCGCGCTCTGCGCCGACCGCACGCCCGCGGAGCTGGAGGCCGTCGCCGCCGCGTACCGGCGGCTCGTCGCCGAAGCGGAGATCCTCGTCGCCGGGGGCTACGGGCCGTTCGGCGAGTCGCTGCCGGTGCTCCTGGAGTCGGGCGTCGAAGGCATCGCGCTCGACCTGGTCCGCGGCCGGTCCGACCTGGAAGCACTTGCGTCGCTGGATGTTTCACGTGAAACATTCATCGTCGCCGGGGTCGTGGACGGCCGCAACATCTGGCGCACCGACCTCGCCGACGCCGCGGCCGACATCGAGGCCGTCAAGGCCCTCACCGACCGCGTCGGCGTCGCCTCGTCGTCCTCGCTCCTGCACGTCCCCGTGGACCTCGCGCCCGAGACCGGCCTGCCGCCGCTCCTTGCCGAGCGGCTCGCGTTCGCACGCCAGAAGCTCATCGAGCTCACGGTCCTGGCCGATCCGGACGGCGCCCGCGACGCCCGGCCCGCGAGTCCCGCCGCCTGGCGCGACGCCGCCGTCCGCGACCGCCTCGCCGCCCTCGGCGACGGCGCCGACCGGCGCGCGCCCTACGCCGACCGCCAAGCCTCCCAAGCGAAGCGCGTCCCGCTGCCGCCGCTGCCGACCACCACGATCGGCTCGTTCCCGCAGACCGCCGAGCTCCGCAAGGCCCGCGCGGCGCACCGGCAGGGCCTCATGATCGACGCCGACTACCAGGCCCGCATGAAGGCCGAGGTCGCCGCCGTCATCGCAGAGCAGGAGCGGCTCGGCATCGACGTGCTCGTGCACGGCGAGCCCGAGCGCAACGACATGGTCCAGTACTTCGCCGAACTCCTCACCGGCTTCGCGACCACGGCCGCCGGATGGGTCCAGTCGTACGGCTCGCGCTGCGTGCGCCCGCCGATCCTCTACGGGGACGTCGCGCGCACCGCGCCCATGACCGTCCCGTGGACCTCCTACGCGCAGTCGCTCACCGCGAAGCCCGTCAAGGGCATGCTCACCGGGCCCGTGACGATCCTCGCGTGGTCGTTCGTGCGCGACGACCAGCCGCTGGCCGACACCGCCGACCAGGTCGCCCTGGCCTTGCGCGACGAGGTCGCCGACCTCGAAGCGGCCGGGACCGCGATCATCCAGGTCGACGAGCCCGCGCTCCGCGAGCTCCTGCCCGTGCGGGAAGCGCCCCGCGCGGCCTACCGCGAGTGGTCGACGCGGTCGTTCCGGCTCGCGACCTCCGGGGTGCGGCCGGACACCGCGATCCACACGCACCTGTGCTACTCCGAGTTCGGCGTGGTCATCGACGCGATCGCCGCGCTCGACGCCGACGTCACCTCCATCGAGGCCTCGCGCTCGAAGATGGAAGTCGTCGCCGACCTCGGCCGCGCCGGGTACCGCAGCGGCATCGGCCCCGGCGTATGGGACATCCACTCCCCGCGCGTGCCCGCCGCCGCCGAGATGGCCGAGGCCCTGCGCCTCGCCGTCGCCGCGCTCGGCCCCGACCGGGTCTGGGCCAACCCCGACTGCGGCCTGAAGACCAGGCGCTACGAGGAGGTCGTGCCCGCGCTCGAAGGGCTCGTGGAGGCCGCGCGGACCGTCCGCGCCGAGGCCGCCTAGCGGCCGCCGGGCGCCGCGGCGGTTCCGGACCGTGCCTCCTGTTTCGCCCGGGATGCACGGTCCGGTCGCTGCGACCGGGCCGCCGCGGCGCCACGTACCCTTGACCCGTGGCGATGGACAACTACCGCATCCTGACCGAGCCGGTGAACGGCGGCATGTCCGGCCTGGCGAAGGCCAGCGCGGACTGGCGGCGGCTCGCGCACAACGTCGAGTCGCTCGCGCGCACCGCGGGCGTGCCGATGATGGCGATGGTCAAGGCCGACGCGTACGGGCACGGCATGGTCCCGGCGGCGCGCGTGGCCGCCGAGGCCGGGGCCGACCGGCTCGGAGTCGTGACCCTCAAGGAGGCGTGGCAGCTCCGGCAGTCGGCGGGTCTGGAAGCCGTGCCGGTGATGGCGTTCTTCTTCGCTCCCGAGCAGCCCGGCCTCGCCGAGGTCGTGGGCGCCGGGATCGATCTGGGCGTCTCGTCGCTCGCGCAGCTCGAAGCGGCCGCCGCGGCCGGGGACAGGGCGGGGACGCCCGCGCGGATCCATCTCAAGGGCGACACGGGCATGTCGCGGGGCGGTGTCGCCGAGCACGAGTGGGAGCTCGCGGCGGAGGCGGCGGCGAAGCACCAGGCCGCGGGGTCCGTGGTGGTCGCGGGGGCGTGGAGCCATCTGGCGTGCGCCGACGAGATCGGGCATCCGGCGAATGCGGCGCAGAAGGCGGCGTTCGAGCGGTTCCTGTCGGCGGTGTCCGCGGCGGGCCTGGCGCCGGAGGTGCGGCACCTCGCGAATTCGGCGGCGCTCATCAGCGACCCGGAGACGCGGTACGACCTGGTGCGGCCGGGGATCGCGCTGTACGGCTACAACCCGGTGCCGCAGTTCCCGGTGGACCTCCAGCCGGTGGTGGAGGTGCGCAGCCAGGTGATGAGTGTGAAGCGGCTGCCGGCCGGGTCGGGGATCTCCTACGGTCACACGCACATCCTGGAGCGGGACACGAATGTGGCGCTGGTGCCGCTGGGGTACGCGGACGGGATTCCGCGGGCCGCGTCGAACAAGGCGGAGGTGTACCTGGCGGGGAAGCGCCGCCGCGTGCTCGGGCGGATCTGCATGGACCAGTTCACGGTGGACTGCGGTGACGACCCGGTGAAGCCGGGGGAGCCGGTGGTGCTCATCGGCGCGGGCGAGCAGCACCCCGACGCGGACGACTGGGCGGCGTGGGCGGGGACGATCCCGAACGATGTGCTCACGGGCCTGGGTGCCCGGATTCCCCGGTTGTGGAACCGGGGCCTCGACTAGACGTACCATCTTCCTTTCCCTTCCTTTGGACCCCTTGGGCCCGTTGAGTTGTGCAGTGAGGTCGCATGAGCGAGAGGCAATCGGGCCGGGGCGGCCGGCGGGCGCGCGGCTGGGCGATCGCCGGGGGCGTGACCGGCGGGATCGCGGTGGGCGCGGCGCTGGCGTACGGGGTGCCGCGGTATCTGGCGCGGCGGACGCGGGCGTCGTCGGCGGACCCGTACGCGCACGAGCCGTTCGAGATGCCGCCGGTGAACTCGGTGCGGACGGTGGAGGCGCGGGGCGGGGCGTCGGTGCACGTGGAGACGGCGGGGCCGGAGGACGCGGGCCTGACGGTGGTGCTGATCCACGGCTACATGCAGGACATGGGGACGTTCTATTTCCAGCGGAAGGCGATCGCGGATGCGGTGCGGGGCGGGGTGCGGTTGCGGGCGGTGCTGTACGACCAGCCGGGGCACGGCCGGTCGGGTGGTCTGACGCGCACGGAGTACTCGATCGAGGATCTGGCGGAGATCCTGCACGACGTGCTGGAGGAGGCGGCGCCGGAGGGGCCGCTGGTGCTGGTGGGCCATTCGATGGGCGGGATGACGATCATGCAGTACGCCCGCTTGTACCCGGAGGAGTTCCGGGAGCGGGTGAAGGGCGTGGCGTTCCTGTCGACGTCGGCGGCGGGCCTGGACACGGTGGAGACGAAGCCGATGCGGGCGTTGCGGCGGCTGCGGCGGACGGTGCTGCCGATGCTGCAGCAGGTCGCGGGGTGGACGCCGGATCTGATCGACCGGTCGCGGCTGCTGGCGGGGGACCTGGGGTGGCTGCTGACGCGGAAGGCGGCGTTCCGGTCGCCGAATCCGCCGGGGTCGATCGTGACGCTGGTGGAGCGGATGAACCGGCGCACGTCGATCCAGTCGATCGTGGGGTATGCGCGCGCTATCCTCGACCACGATGCGACGGCGGTCCTGCCGCAGTTCAAGGGCCTGCCGATCCTGGTCGCGGTGGGGGACGGGGACCCGTTGACGCCGCCGGGGCATTCGCGGCGGCTCGCGGAGGCGCTGCCGGGGTCGCGATTGGAGCTCATAGCCGAGGCGGGGCATTCGCCGCAGCTGGAGTATCCTGGTGAGATCTCACAACTGTTGTTGGAGATGATCGACAAAGTCGCGGCGGAGATCGGTGACGGTCCGCCGTCTCGGGCGGCGCAGCCGCTTGAGGGCGACCGGGGGCGGCACCGCCGCTGGGCGCCGTTCTCCCACGGGCACCACCGGGATTCCTGACCCGGCATCGATACGGCATTGACATTGAGGAGTGAGACGTGAGGCTGACGCTCCAGACGGCCGGAGACACCCACGAGTTCGGGCTGCGGCTCGCCGCGGTCCTGCGACCGGGCGACCTCGTGATCCTCACCGGCCCGCTCGGGGCCGGGAAGACCGCGCTGACGCAGGGCGTCGGCGCGGGGCTCGGCGTGGAGGGGCGGATCACCAGCCCCACGTTCGTGATCGCGCGGTCGCACCGCGCGGGTGCGGCGGGCGTGCCGCTGGTGCACGTCGACGCGTACCGGCTGGAGACCCTCGACGAGCTCGACGACCTGGACCTGGACACCGATGTGGACGCGGCGGTGACCGTGGTCGAGTGGGGCGCGGGCCTGGCCGAGCGCCTCGCCGACTCGTACCTGGAGGTCGCGATCGAGCGCCGCGCGGACGAGGTGCGCGAGGCGGTCCTGCACGCGCACGGCGGCGACTGGGCCGAGCGGCTCGCGTCGCTGGGCCTGCCGGTCGGCGCGGCCGCATGAGAGTCCTCGCCCTCGACACCTCGACGAGCGCGGTGCAGGCCGCGCTGGTGGACCTCGACGGTCCCGCGTTCGAGCCGGAGCTGTTCCTGACGGCGTTCCGCCGTGAGGTCGACGGTCGCGGGCACGTGGAGAAGCTCGGCCCGTTCATCGAGGCGTGCCTCGCGGACGCGGGGCGCACCGTGAAGGATGTGGACGCGGTGGTCGCGGGCGTCGGCCCGGGGCCGTTCACGGGCCTGCGGGTCGGGATGGTCACGGCGGCGGCGTTCGCCGACGGCGCGGGCATCCCGGTGTACGGGGTGTGCTCGCTCGACGGGATCGGCGGGAACACGCGGGGCCGGGCGCTCGCGGCGACCGATGCGCGCCGCAAGGAGATCTACTGGGCCGTGTACGAGGACGGTGTGCGCGAAGGCGAACCGCAGGTCGGCAAGCCCGCGGACCTGCCGGAGACGCGCGCGGACTACGCGGTCGGGGAGGGCGCGGCGAAGTACGCGGCCGAGCTGCCGGTGCCGGCCGAGGCCGGCGCGGTGTACCCGGACCTGGTGAAGCTCGTGGAGCTGGCCGCGCCGCGGCTGCTGTCGGGCGCGCCGTCGGAGCAGTTGACGCCTTTGTACCTGCGGCGTCCGGACGCGCAGCCCGCGAAGGGCGCGGTGGCGCCGCCCGCTCGGCCCGCGAGCGGGGCGTGACCGGCCGGCGCGGCGTGGTACTCCTTGACTGATGAACGGTGAACTGCTGATCGGCCGGGTCCGCTGGTGGCACCTGGCCGAGATGGCCCGCATGGAGACGGCGATCTTCGGGCCCGAGGCGTGGAGCGAGGGCCTGCTGTGGTCCGAGCTCGCGGCCGGGCACGACTACCGGGCCGTGTTCGACCGGTCCGCGGGCGGCCCCGAGGGCCGGATCGCGGGGTACGCGGGGACGGCGTTCAGCGACACCGAGGCGTGGATCAACAACATCGCCGTCGACGCCGGGTACCGGCGCCGGGGGGTGGCGACGATGCTCATGGACGACCTGGTCGCGCGCGCCCGCGCGGGCGGCGCGAAGTCGGTGTTCCTGGAGGTCGCGGTCGACAACGTCCCGGCGCAGCGCCTGTACGACCGGTACGGCTTCTACGGCATCGGCGTGCGCAAGAACTACTACCAGCACACCGGCACCGACGCCGCCGTGATGAGGATGGATTTGTGAAGACCGAACCTGTGGTGATGGGCATCGAGACGTCGTGCGACGAGACCGGTGTGGGGATCGTGCGCGGCCACGAGCTGCTGGCCGACGCGGTCGCGTCGTCGGTGGACGAGCACGCGCGCTTCGGCGGGGTCGTGCCGGAGGTGGCGTCCCGCGCGCACCTGGAGGCCATGGTGCCGACGGTGCAGCGGGCCCTCGACGACGCCGGGCTCGCGCTCGGCGACCTCGACGGGATCGCCGTCACGGCGGGGCCGGGCCTGGCCGGGGCGCTCATGGTCGGCGTCGGCGCCGCGAAGGCGTACTCGATCGCCACGGGCGTCCCGCTGTACGGCGTCAACCACCTGTCGGCGCACATCGCCGTCGACACCCTGGAGAACGGGCCGATCCCCGAGCCCGCGATCGGGCTGCTCGTCTCGGGCGGGCACTCGACGATCATGATGGTCGAGGACCTCGCCGGGAAGGTCACGCAGCTCGGCGCGAGCATCGACGACGCCGCGGGCGAGGCGTTCGACAAGGTCGCGCGCCTGCTGGGCCTGCCGTTCCCCGGCGGCCCGTACATCGACCGGGCCGCGAAGGACGGCGACCGGGCGTTCGTGGAGTTCCCGCGCGGCCTGTCCGCGCCGAAGGACCAGGAGCGGCACCGCTACGACTTCTCGTTCTCCGGTTTGAAGACCGCGGTGGCGCGGTGGATCGAGGCGCGCCGCGCCGACGGCGAGGACGTGCCCGTCAACGACGTGGCGGCCGCGTTCCAGGAGGCCGTCTGCGACGTCCTCACCCGCAAGGCGATCCTGGCCGCGAAGGAGCACGGCGTCGAGACGATCCTCCTCGGCGGCGGGGTCGCCGCGAACTCGCGCCTGCGCGGCCTCGCGGCCGAGCGCGCCGAGGCCGCGGGCCTGACGCTGCGGTACCCGCGCCCGAAGCTGTGCACCGACAACGGCGCGATGGTCGCCGCGCTCGGCTCGCACCTCGTCGCCGCGGGCGTCGCGCCCTCCCGCATCGACTTCCCCGCGAACTCGTCGATGGACGTCGAGGTCGTCAGCCTCGCCAACACGCTGTAAGGGCCCGCCTGTCGGTCCCCGCCGCTACCGTAACCGGCATGACCGACAACGTCCCTTCCTGGGAGCCGCCGCTCGCCGGCACCGAGTCCGAGCACCTGCTCGCCATGCTCGAACGGCTCCGCACCACCTTCCGCTGGAAGGCCGACGGCCTCGACGCCGCGGGCCTCGCCCAGCGCATCGGCGCCTCCGACCTCACCATCGGCGGGCTGCTGAAGCACCTCGCGCGCGTCGAGGACATCACGTTCGCGTGGAAGATGCGCGGCGAGTCCCCCGGCGAGCCGTGGGTGTCCGCGCCGCTCGACGACTCCGACGCGTGGGAGTTCGGCTCCGCCGCCGACGACAGCCCCGAGTACCTGTACGGGCTGTACGACGCCGCGGTCGCCCGCTCCCGCGAGCGTCTCGCCGCGATCACCGCCGACGGCGGCCTCGACCAGGACGCGCACTGGGAGTGGCCCGGCCGCGGGCACTTCAGCGTCCGCCGCATCGTCTGCGACCTCGTCGAGGAGTACGGCCGCCACACCGGCCACGCCGACCTCCTGCGCGAAGCCGTCGACGGCCGCGTCGGCGAGGACCCGCCCGAGGACTGGACGCCCGTGTCCTGACCCTCCGGTAGCGTTGCGGGTCAACCGCACCGAGGAGGCACCGATGGCACCCGACCCGCACGCGATCGTCGCGGCCCTGCGCGCCTGGGCCGAAGCCGCCGACTGGGTCGAGTGGGTCGAACTCGGCGGGTCGCTCGGCCGCGGCGCGGGCGACGCGTACTCCGACGTCGACGCCGGGATCGGCGTCACCGCACTCGCCGACGACGACCCGCGCATCGCCGCCGCGCTCGACGCCGCCACCGGGTTCGCGCCGACCGCCGCGACCCTCCGCCAGCGCCTCGGCGACGTCACACACCTCGTCTGCGTCTACCGCGACGGCCGCCAGCTGTCCCTCGTCGTCTTCGACGCCGCCGCCCGCACCGGCCTCGCCCCGCAGTCGACCGCGGTCGTGGACAAGGCCGGCCGCCTCGCCGAGCCCGTCGACCCGGGCCGGTGGACCCCCGACGCGGCCGCGCGCCGCGAGTGGGCGTTCCTGGCGTGGATCGCGCTCGGCGACGCCGCCCGGCACGCGGCCCGCGGGCGCCCCTGGCGGGCGCTCGGGTCCCTCACCGAGGCGCGGAACCAGGTGTGGAGCCTCCATGCCGCGGACCTCGGGCTCACCTACCCGCAGTTCGGGGCCGTCACCGTCGAGAACGCCGACGCCCCTGCCCCGCAAGGGATCGCGGCCACGCACCCCGCCGACCTCACCGGCCCCGCGGTGCTCGGCGCGATCGAAGCCGTTGCGGCCCTGCTCGACCCGTACACCGGCGCGGACCTGAAGGCCCTCGCCGATGCGGTCCGGCCCCGGTTCGACCTGCTCAGGGACTGACCGCGGGGGCGTGTGGACGGTGCAGGTTAGGCTCCGGTCCCATGACCGACACCGAGGTGACCGAAGCGGACGGGGAGCCCGAGGCGGCCGAGCGGCCCTGGTGGCGCTCCCGGTGGCTGCGGGTCCTGTCGTGGACCGGCACTGCGGGGGTCGTCGCGTACACGCTGATCCGGGTGCTCGGGCTGGAGACCGGGTGGGTCCTGGTCACCACGGTCGCGTTCGTGCCGTACTTCGTGCTCGCGGCCGTCGTCGCCGCGGGGGTGCAGGCGGCCGTGCGGCACTGGGCCGCGCTCGCGGTCACGGGTGCGGCCGTCATCGCGCTCGCCGTGGTGCTCGTGCCGCGGATGAGCGCCGACGAGCAGCCTGCGGCGGGCGGCGCGGAGTTCACCGTCATGTCCGTGAACCTGTACGTGGGCCAGACGGACCTGGGGAAGGTCGTCGACCTCGTCGCCGAGCACCGGCCCGACCTGCTCAGCGTCCAGGAGCTCACCCCCGGCGCCGCCGAGGGCCTCGCCGAGCTCGGGCTGGAGGAGCTGCTCCCCTACTCGATCCTCGAACCCGACGGGCTCGCCGTCGGCACCGGCCTGTACGCCGCGCACCCCCTGGAGCGCATCGAGACCGTGGGCCGCGACGGGATCTTCTACCAGATCGGCGCCGAAGTCGACCTCGGCGGCGAGGCCGTCAGGTTCATGGCCGTGCACACCGCCGCGCCCGCCACGCCGGAGCGGATCCCGTTGTGGGAGGACGACTTCGAGCAGATGCCGCGGCCCGACGGCGGCGCGCCGTGGGTCCTCGCGGGGGACTTCAACGCCACGCTCGACCACGACAACCTGCGCGGCCTCCTCGCCGACGGGTACACCGACGCCGCCGACGCCACCGGTGAGGGCCTGACCCCGACGTGGCGGCCGATCGAGGGCGGCTACCTGAACGGGATCGTGCGCCCGCCCGCCGTGACCCTCGACCACGTCCTGGCCGAGGACGGCCTCGCCGTCCTCGACTACGCGGTGCTCGGCAAGGACGGCAGCGACCACGCGCCCGTCCTCGCGACGCTGCGCCTGCCCTGACCGGGTTCCCTGGCATGCCTCCTGCCATGCTTCCTGAACTGGATTTCAGGTTCGCGATGAATCCTGTCAGGGGCGCTCGTCATAGTGGGAGAGCGAGCATCCACCGAGCGAAAGGGCCCGCATCATGCGCCAGATCATCGTCACCGCGTTCGTCTCCCTCGACGGCGTCATGGAGGCCCCCGGCGGGGAGCCCGGCTACCGCAACAGCGGCTGGACCTTCAAGGACGTCGAGTTCCTCCCCGAGGCCTACGAGATCAAGGGCCGCGAGCAGGAGGAGGCCGGGGCGCTCCTGCTCGGCCGGACCTCATATGAGGCGTTCGCGCCCGTGTGGCCGACCATGACCGAGGAGTTCGCCGGGTACAACGCCAAGCCCCGGTACGTCGTGTCCACCACCCTCAAGGAGGACGACGAGCGCTGGCCCGCCACGATCCTCCGCTCGATCGACGAGGTCGCCGCGCTCAAGGAGACCGACGGCGGGCCGCTGTCGGTGCAGGGCAGCGCCACTCTCGGGAAGAGCCTCGCGGACGCCGGGCTCGTCGACCGCTACCACCTGCTGGTGTTCCCGCTGCTCCTGGGCGCGGGGAAGCGGCTGTTCAGCGACGCCGACCAGGACGCCGTGAAGCTCGACCTCGTCGAGCACGAGGTGTACGGCAACGGCATCCAGAAGCAGGTCTTCGACGTCGTCCGGTAGTGCGGGTTCGGTAGTGCTGGTCCGGCAGTGCGGGCGCGGGCCGCGGTCAGGATTCTTTGAGCGTCAACCGTTCACAAGGGATGGTCGCGCCGCTGAGTTCCATGGTCTTGCGGGCGCCGTCGGACTCGAAGCCGTACCGCTCGTAGAAGCGGCGGCTGATCTCGCTGCCCTCCATGATCCACACCCGGACGGGCGCGAACCCCTGCTCGGCGAGCCAGCGCACGCCCTGGTTCATGAGGGCCCGGCCCGCGCCGCGGCTCCAATGGTCGGGGTGCACGTAGATCGACTGGACCAGCCCGGGGGTGCCGGGGCCGGCGCCGTCCTCGTCGGTCTCGTCGCGGTCCCAGGTGAACGAGGCGAAGCCGATCACGTAGGGGCCCTTCTCGGCCACGAACTCGGTTTCGAGGGGGCGCCTGCGCGCGAGGTAGCGCACGTAGCGTTCGGACGCCTCGTCGGGGAGCCCGGCGAGCACGTCGGCGTCGACCAGGCCTTCGTAGGCCGCGCGCCAGGATGCGGTGCGGACCTGAACCATCTCGTCTGCGTCGGCGGGGGTGGCCGTTCGGATCCTCATGTCTACCAACCGTGCCCGAAGGTCCACAAGAAAGCAACCGCTTAGGGTCCGGGAATTGCGAACGCAACCCGTTCGTGCAAGAAGCGTCTAGTCGACGGGCGACTCCAGGAGCCGCAGCTCTTGGGCGGTGGCGTCCACGGAGGCCAACGCGCCGATGGGCATCGGCAGGTTCGGGCCGGTATGTCCGAAGTCGACTCCGGCGAGGACCGGGAACGAGTAGTCGGCGAGGACGTCGAGCACGACGTCCTCGACGCCGGCGAGGGTCCCGTCGGGGAGGTCGCGGTCGGAGATCCCGGCGGGGATGCCGACGACCATCGCGGCGGTGCGGTCGAAGACGCCCTGCATGCGCAGCACGTGGAGCTGGTTCCACACGTGGCCGAGGTTGCGGCCCACGTCCTCCCAGAAGAACACGGCGCCGTCCCAGGTCTCGGGCGCGAGCGCGTACGGGGAGGCCTGGACGTTGATGAGCCGGTCGAGCAGGCCGCCGACGAGGCGGCCGGTCGCCTTCCCGGGTTTCCATGTCTCCCAGGGCTGGTCGGCGGGAAGGGCGGTCTCGGTGATCTCGCCGGTGAGGAGCCCGAAGAGGAGGTCGCGGATCTGGGCGTGCCGCTCGGGGGAGGCGTCGGCCCAGAACCGGCCGCTGAGGCCGGGCGCGAAGTCGGCGTGCATGCCGACCAGGCCGGTCCGCGAGTGCAGGGCGAGGTGGAGCGCGGTGATGTCGCTGAAGCCGAGGAGCGGCTTGGGGTCGCGGCGGACCGCGTCGTAGTCGATGCGGTCGAGGTACGCGGTGGTCGCGTTGCCTCCCGCGAACGGGATGATCGCCCGCACCTCCGGGTCGTTGAGGAGCGTGTTCAGTTCGGCGGCCTGCTCGGCGGGGGCGGCGGAGCGCCAGAACCGGTGGCCGCCCGCCTCGACGAGGGGCGTGAGGCGGACGCGGAACCCGGCGTCTTCGAGGACGGCGACCGCGCCGTCGAGCTCCTCGGCGCGGTGGGCGCTGCGCGGGCCGGACAGGGCCGCGATCGCGACGGTGTCGCCGGGGCGGAGCCGTTTGGGCCGCAAGGGTTCCATGTCTGCTGCCTCCTGTGGGACGGGTCGGGGCCGGGACCAGCCTAACGGCGGTCCCGGCCCGATGCAATGCCTGGAAGCAAGCGTTATCTCAGTTCGAGCGCGCGGTCCTCGGCGTCGACGGTGCGGCGGGCGCGGGCGACGGTGAGGGCGATCCCGGCGGCCGCGACGAGGACGGCCGCGCCGTAGGCGGCGAGCGAGGCCGCGTCGGGCGAGGTGAACGACTGGCCGCGCACGGCCTGCCACGCGGCGGTCGCGAACACCCCGAGGTACCCGGCGGCGCTCCAGCGGACGACCGCGGCGCGGACCCGGTCGTCGCGCAGCCACGCCCGGCGGACCGCCAGGAAGCTCAGGAGCATCCCGAGGCCGATGAGCACCTGGATGCCGTGCAGGCCGATGAAGTGGGCGACGCGCATGTCGCCGCCGGTGGTGGACCAGCCGGTGAGGACCATGCCGTTGCCGTCGAGGTCGCCGACGCCGTGCCCGGCGTTGAGCGGGACCTCGGTCCCGTTGGCGTCGACCTGGGTGCGCTGGCCCTGGCCGCCGACGGTGACGATGAAGAACGCCGCGAACATGCCGAGGCTCGACAGGAGCAGGCCCCACCGGATCACGGCCGTGACGGCCCGGTCGCCGATGCGCTGGAACAGGACCAGGACGGCGATGACGACGTTCGCGAGGAACA
This sequence comes from Glycomyces artemisiae, assembly GCF_003002955.1. Taxonomy (GTDB): domain Bacteria; phylum Actinomycetota; class Actinomycetes; order Mycobacteriales; family Micromonosporaceae; genus Glycomyces; species Glycomyces artemisiae. The sequence continues at coordinate 216,067 of NZ_PVTJ01000002.1, read as the reverse complement.
TGACCGGCACGAACTGGAACGCCATCTGGACGACCTGGTTGAACGCGTCGTCGGAGGCGTTGAAGTGGCTGAACGTGCCCATCGCGGCCGCGGCGGTGATCACGCCGACCTCGGCGGCGCTGATGACGGCGAACAGGGTCCCGAAGGCCCAGCCGGTGCGCCGCAGCTTCGTCATGTGGGAGAGGAGCCAGGCGAGCGACAGGCAGTAGGCGAAGAACGAGAACCCGAACTTGAAGGACTTGACCCAGACGGACTCGCCCAGGATCGTGCGGTCGTCGAAGGGCATCGCGGCGAGCGACGCGAGCGCGACGACCCCGCACGCGATCCCGAGGACGAGGAGGGGGCGGTGCCAGCGGCGGCCCCCGCGGGTGAGGGCGATCCCGGCATCTGAGGCGCGGTCGGCGGCGGTGGGGCGGCGGTGGGCGGCGAGGGTGGTGCTCATGCCTACGACGGTATTTCCGATCGCGTTGCCGCACACTGACGTGCACTGGCGGAACGGTGGTGGGGTCTGCCTTACCGGCCGGGCGGCGATCGGGAGCGTCTCGGCGGTTCTGCGCAATTCGGGCGTCGCGAGCGCCCCCCGATTCCATAGTGCCCGGAGGGTCCGACAGCGGACGAGGGGCGGATGGCGGTCCGGGCGCGGCGGCGGGCGGCGCGAAAGCTCCGGTTGCGCGGGCGGGCGCGGCGGGCGGCGCGGGCGAATGGTGCATTGCGGGTGTCGCAGCGGGGGATCTTAGACGAAGTGCGCATGAACGCTTGCGCGTTCATCGCGGCGTAACGAGGATGTGACGAATGAGCTCTAATCTCAGTCGCATCTTGGACAGCGTGGACCCCTTCATCGGTACAGCGGCTACTGATCTGCCCGCGGCGCAGGGGCTGGCCGCCGCTTGGTGGTGGCCGAAGGCCCAAGTGGGGAACACCCACCCCGGGGCGTGCTACCCGCTGGGGATGGTCTCGGCGTGCGCGTGCTCGGGCGCGTACCCGACCGGGTACGGCCTGTACGGCATCTCCAAGGAGGGCGCGCCCGAGGCGATGTACGACGAGTACCTCGCCAGCGGCTTCACCCACTTCCAGCAGTCCGGGACCGGTGCGATCCGCAAGTACTACAACTACTTCCGCGTCACCCCGATGGTCGAGCCGCTCGACTCGCTCGGGAACCGGTGGCGCCTCGCCGACGAGGAGGCCTCGCCCGGGTACTACGCCGCGACCCTGGCGAACGGGATCCGCTGCGAGCTGACCGTGGGCGCCAAGACCGCCGTCCACCGGTACACGTTCCCCGAGTCGTCGTCCTCGCGCGTCGTCATCGACTTCTCCTACGGCGGCCTCGCGATCGAGCACGGCACCACCGTGCCCCTCCGTGCCGGCATCGAGAGCCTCGGGCAGGGGTGCGCGCAGGGCACCGTCGTCATGGAGGGCATCCCGCTGTCGGTCTACATCGACACCGACGCGCCCGGCTGGCGCCAGCTCGTCTGGTACGACCGCCGCCGCGTCGACGGCGGCACCCGCCTCGACTTCGACTACATCCGCCGCACCACGCTGCGCCCGTTCGGCCTCATGTTCATGGGCCCCACCAGGGCCGGGCAGGTCGTGGAGATCCGCATGGGCTTCTCCATGCGCGGCACCGAGCAGGCGAAGCGGAACCTGGAGCAGGCCCTCCCCGGGCAGGCCGGGTTCGACGCGGCCCTGGCCGACACCCGCGACGCCTGGTCCGACTACTTCTCCCAGGTCGAGGTCCAGGGCGGCACGCCCGAGCGCCGGACCGTGTTCGCGACGAGCCTGTACCACTCGCTCATCAAGCCGTGCTTCGCGCAGGACGAGAGCCCGTTCTGGCCCTCCAAGGGCCCGTTCGTGTTCGACATCGCCACGATGTGGGACATGTACAAGACCCAGTTCCCGCTGCTCACGGCCCTGAACCCGGCCAAGGGCGCGGACATGCTGGAGGCGATCGTGCGCATCGCCGAGGAGGAGGGGAACCTCCCCATCGGGTACCGGATGGCCCGCGGCTCCGACCGGTTCTTCCGGCAGGCCTCCGCGCTCGCGCACACCGTGCTCGCCGACGGGTTCCAGCTCGGACTCGAAGGCCCCGAATGGGACTGGGCGCTCGTCCACATGCAGGACGACCTGCGGCGCGGCTACGGCGAGGACTACACCGAGCGCGGCGTCGTCCACCCGATCAGCCACACCCTCGACCTCGCCACCGGATACTGGTGCACCGCGATCCTCGCCCGCGGCCTCGGGGACCTCAAGCTCGCCGACGAGCTGGAGGCCAGGGCGAAGGGCTGGGTGAACGCGTTCGGCCCCGACGGGCTCCTGCGCGATTCGAGCTTCTACGAGGGCGGGCGCTGGAACTACTCGTTCCGGCTCCTCCACGACATGGCCTCCCGCATCACCCTCGCCGGGGGCGATCAGGAGTTCACGTCGATCCTCGACCGGTTCTTCGGGTTCGGGGCCGACCCGGTCGTGCAGCTCGGGGTGCCGCCGTTCGGCAGCGAGTTCGCGATGGGCCTGGACCTCGACCGGTTCGAGGGCCTGAACAACGAGCCCGACATGGAGGCCCCCTGGGCCTACCACTACGCCGGGCGGCCCGACCGGACCGCGGAGGTCGTGCACGCGGCCCTGTCGTACCAGTTCGGGACCGGCCGCGGCGGCCTCGTCGGCAACGACGACTCCGGGGCCCTGTCCTCGTGGTACGTGTGGGCCTCGCTCGGCCTGTTCCCCGTCGCCGGGCAGAACCTGTTCCTCGTCAACGCGCCCGCGTTCGCCGAAGCGCAGCTGCGCTTCGGCGGCAACGACTTCGAGCTGGTCACCACCGGGCACGCCGAGACCGGCATCGGCGAGGACGCGCACGGGACGGCCCCGCGGTACGTCCAGTCCGCGCGCTTCAACGGCAAGCCCCTCGACCAGAGCTTCATCACCGGCAACCAGCTGCACGGCGGCGGGCGCCTGGAGATCGAGCTCGGGCCCGAACCCTCCGACTGGGCGACGAAGACGCGCCCGCCGTCCGCCTCCGACCGTGCCGACCATGCTCGGGACGCCGGAGCCCGCTTCCAGGAGTTCCTACCGTGACCGAGCAGTCCCGCGGCCCGCAGCGCCGCCTCGTCATCGTCGTCCGCGCCGACCCGGTCGTGTGCGGCCACGCCACCGAGGCCCGCGGCCTCGCCGAAGTCGCCCTCACCCGCGGCTTCGACGACGTGCGGATCGTGACCTGGCCGATCGAGACGCTCAAGGCCGCGGGACTGCCGCTCAAACCGCTCGACGAACTCCTCCCCTACTCGGAGGGCATCACCGTCGAGCGGCCCGGACCCGTCGGGGACTACCGCGTCCCCGACGGGCGCCACCTCCTCGGCATGACCGGCCGCCTCGTCGAGCTGTTCACCGACGGCGTGCCGACCGTGTGCATGTCGATGTACCTGTCCCCCCACGCGAACGCCGTCGTCGACGCGCTCCGGTCGGTGCGCGCCGCAGGGCTCGAAGCGGACGTCACCACCATCGCCGAAGCGGTCGGCTCCGACATCACGAACGTCGTGCGCGGCTGCCTCGAACGCGGCGAGCTCGGCGCCGCCGCCGCCCTGTTCACCACCTACCTCGCCAACGACCGGTGCGTCGCGGTCTCCCAGTACACGAAGGACCTCATCGAAGCAGAAGCGGCGCAGGTCGACCTCGCCCTCGGCACCCGGTTCGCCGAGGAGGTCGCCGCGCGCGTCCAGGTCTCCTACCCGGCCGTCGACGCCGCCGCCTACACCGACCTCGACCCGGCGGCCGTCGACGCGGCGCTCGCCGCGCGCGGCCTCGCCCGCGACGGGTACGTGCTGTTCCTCTCCCGCGTCGCCGCCGCGAAAGGCGCCGACGACCTCATCGCCGCCTACCGCGACTCCGCCGCGGCGCAGACGCACCGGCTCGTCATCGCCGGGACCGGCCCGGCCCTCGCGGACACGAAGGCCCTCGCCACCGGGGACGACCGCATCGTGTTCCTCACCGACGTGAGCGACGAGGAGAAGCCGCTGCTCATGAACGGCTGCGCCGCCTACGCGCTGCCGTCGAAGCCGCGCCCCGAGTTCGTCGAGACCTTCGGCATCGCCCTCGTCGAGAAGCTGCTCGCCGGCGGCGGCCCCGTCATCACCACCGCCACCGGCGGCATCCCCGAAGCCGTGGGCGACCACGCCATCGAGGTCCCCGCCGCCGACCCGAAGGCCCTCGCCGCCGCGATCGACCTCGCCGTCTCGATGGACCCCGCCGAACGGGCCGACCGGGCCGAGCGCGCCCGCGCCCACGCGATGCGCTTCGACCGCACCGCCGTCTTCGACAACCTCTTCACCGGACTCACCGCCCCCGCCCGCATCGGCTGACCTGCACCGGCGCTTCACTGCGAAAAAACTTCGGGAAAATCCCGGACCGGCGGCAACCTTCGGGGCGTCCGCGGCGACTGTGAGACGGTGCGGCAACCCGGCTCCGCCGCACCGCACAGCTACCGGAGGGACGGGCCGCGATGTCCGCAACGACGTTCACCACCACCCCCGCCATGGCGCGCCGCCCGTAACGACTCCGCTGGTTCCACGGATGGGCTTCCTGCCATGGGAGATCGACAGGCGCGGGCACCGGGGGTGCCTGCGCCTGTCGTGCAACGGAACGTGAGGGGGTCACGGTCCTGCTGCTAGAATCGCCTCCCCGCATCGCGACCGGAAGGCCCCCGTTGGACGTCCCCGCTGCACTCGACGAGGACGCCTTCCGCGCCTTCTTCGAGCGGCACCACGCCGAGCTCGCGCGCTTCGCGTGGATGCTCGTCGGCGAGCGCACCGCCGCGGAGGACATCGCCGCCGACGCCATGCTCGCCGTGTGGCGCCAATGGGACCAGGCCCGCCGGGCCCGCTCGCAGATCGCCTACGCGCGCGGCATCGTCGCGAACCTCGCCAAGACCCGCATCCGCGCCGCCGTGCGCGAACGCCGCCGCAACACCCTCTTCTGGCAGAAGCCGACCGAAGCCGCCGAAGGCCCCGACACCGCCGCCGTCGTCGACGTGCGCGCCGCCCTCGACCGGCTCCCCATGCGCCGCCGCGCCTGCGTGGTCCTGCGCCACTCCCTCGGCCTGTCCGAGCGCGAGACCGCCGACGCCCTCGGCATCTCCGTCGGCACCGTCAAATCCCAGACCTCCAAAGGGCTCGCCGACCTGCGCCGCCTCCTCGGGCCCTCGCAGGACGGCCCCGCGTGGGCGCCCATCAGGAACGGGGTGGTGTCGTGAGCGAGGAACTGCCCGACAGGCTCCGCGTCCACGCCGAGGACTTCGAACCCGACACGGACCGCATGTGGAGCCGCGTCGCCGAAGGCATGCGCGCGCCCCGCGGCGCCGCCGCCGCACCCGAACGCGCGCGCTGGCGCGTCCCGCACCTGGCGCTGGCCACCGGCGCCGCCGTCGTCCTCATCGGCGGCGTCGTCCTGTTCGGACTCACCCAGGGGGTGCCGTCCGCGGACCCCGACCCGGCCCCGCCCGCCGCGGGCCCCGGCGCCCAGACCTCCGAAAGCGAAGCGGCGGAAGAGGACACGGGCGGCGAGACCACCCCCGAAGGGCCCTCCGGGTCCGGCAGCAGCGCCGAAGGCGACGACGGCACGCAGGAGCCCGAGGCCCCCGACTGGCTGCACTGCGAAGGGTCCCTCGACCCGAACAACTCCGACTACTGGACCCAGTCGGTCGTGAAGTTCCGCTCCGAGGAGGCCCTCACGGGCCTCGAAGTGGAGCTGCGCCTCGCCGAAGGCGAGGGCCTCGCCTACCTCGACTCGTGGACCACCGACGACAACCTCTTCACTGAAGCCGTCTACACCAGCGAGGACGGCTACGCGGTCCTGCGCTGGACGTTGAAGGACGGCGCGGTCGTCCCCGCCGGGAACGAGTACACGCTCGCGGGCCAGTTCGACCCCAACGGGGGTCCGCGCAGCGCCGACGGCGACGGCTTCACCGTCACCGCGACCGGCGAGGACGGCGAGACCGGCGTCCTCGAAGGCGGCTTCTAGGCGTTCCGGCAACCCCAGAGCGGTGCGGGGGCCGGGCGACCCGGCCCCCGCACCAGCCCCGGAAGGCCACGAGCTCGAACGTCGTCGCGTACGCGGTGCCGATCTGCACGCCGACGGGTTCAGACCGCGAGCACCTCGACGTCGTACTTGGGGATCACCGCGTCGCGCGTCACGAGCGCGGCGTTGTCGCACCGGGCCTGCGCGATGAGGAACCGGTCGAACGGATCGCGATGGATGTCGGGGAGGCGGCCTGCCGCGATCGCGTGGTTGTGCCGGACGGGGAGCTCCCGGAAGTCGCTGGATCGGACGGCCTCGGTGAAGTCGTCGGGCACCGGCAGCTTGCCGCGGGCGCGCTTCAGCTCGATTTCCAGCAGGCTGATCGGGCTGATGAACACTTCGAGCTCGTTGCGGAGCAGTTCCCGCATGTTCTCGGTGAACTGGTCGGTGTCGCCCCGGAACCACCAGAGCACTACGTGCGTGTCGAGGAGCAGGCGCACCGGTCAGACTTCCCAGTCTTCGGCGATGGACCGGTTCGTCTCCTCGGAGTCCCAGTCGCCGGGCAGCTCGAACCGGTCCTTGAACATCCCGAAGCTCGTCCGCTGCACGTGCTGTACCAGCGGCACGATCTTCGCGACCGGCTTCCCGGCCCGGTCGATGATGATCTCCTCGCCGCGTTCGACCCGTTCCACGATCTTCGACAGGTGGGTCTTCGCTTCGTGGATGTTGTATTCGTGAGCGAGCATGTCCACAGCAACCTCCTGGACTAAGTTAGTCCAGTCTAGCATCGGTCGAGGTGTCCGTGTCGGCATCACCTCAGCAGTCGCAGGAGACGCCGCTCGACGGGGCGGTCAGCGGGTCGGGGCGGCCGCGTTCGACGCCGGCGTCGGTGGCGACCGGGAGGCCCTCGCGCACCCAGTACTCGTAGCCGCCCATCATGTACTTCACCCGGTAGCCGAGCTTCGCGAACTCGACGGCCGCGCGGTAGGCGCCGTTGCAGCCGGGGCCCCAGCAGTACACGACCACGGGCTTGGAGGCGTCGACGAGTCCGCTTGCGCGCGCGGCGATCTCGTCGGTCGGCAGGTGCACGGCCCCGGGGACGCGGCCCTGGAACCAGGCGGCTGCGCCGCGGGTGTCGACGAGCGTGAAGCCGGGGTCCTCCAGGTCGGCGGCGGCGAACACGTCGGAGACGTCGGTGCTGAAGGTCAGCAGGCCGGTGAAGTGGGCGAGCGCGTCGGCGGGGGAGGCCGGGGGCACGCGCAGCGCGGCGTTCTCATTCGTTCCCATGCATCGAATGTACATGCCAATACAAAGATTTCTTTGCACTGGTACAAAGCGCGCCACCTGTCGGGGCGGGAGGTAGCGTTAGACGCCGAACCGCAACCGATGAGAGAGGGACGCAATCGTGGCTCCCACCGCACCCACGGTCGACCTCGTCCACGGCGCCGCCATGCCGCGCCTGGGCCTGGGCACCTGGCCCATGGACGACGCCGAGGCCGAGCGGGTGGTCGCCGAGGCGATCGGACTCGGCTACCGCCTCGTCGACACCGCCGAGAACTACCGCAACGAGCGCGGCGTCGGCCTGGGCCTCAAGGCCTCCGGCGTCGCCCGCGAGGACCTGTTCGTCACCACCAAGTTCAACCGCGAATGGCACGGCGTGGACCTCGCCGCCGAGGCCGCCGAGCGCGCGCTCGACCGCCTCGGCCTCGACTACCTCGACCTGCTGCTCATCCACTGGCCCAACCCGGACCACGGCAAATACGTCGAGGCCTGGCAGGGCCTCGCGCAGCTGCTCGAATCGGGCCGCGTCAAGGCGATCGGCACCTCGAACTTCAAGCCCGCGCACCTCGACCGGATCATCGACGCCACCGGGGTCGTGCCCGACGTCAACCAGATCCAGTTGAGCCCCTTCACGACCCGCGACGCCTCGCGCGAGTACGACGCCGCGAAGGGCATCGTCACCCAGTCCTGGTCCCCGATCGGCGGCGCGGGCGGCGAGGTCCGCAAGGACCCGCTCGTGACCGCGCTCGCCGAGAAGTACGGCAGGACGCCGGGGCAGATCGTGCTGCGCTGGCACCTGGAGCTCGGCCTGGCGGTGGCCGTGAAGTCCTCGAACGCCGAGCGCCTGGAGCAGAACCTCGACGTGTTCGGCTTCGAGCTGGACCCGGCCGACGTCGAGGCCCTGTCGGGCCTGGACCGCGGCGAGGCCGCGGCGGCCGACTCGGACCAGTTCGGGCACTAGGGAAGACGGAGACGGCGGCACCGGTCTCCGGTGCCGCCGTTCGCTGTTCCTAACTCCGGTTCGGGGACGAAGCGGAGCACGTCCCCGGGCTGGCAGTCGAGGACCCGGCAGATCGCTTCGAGCGTGGAGAACCGCACGGCCTTCGCGCGCCCGTTCTTGAGGACCGCGACGTTCGCGGGGCTGATCCCCACCGCCTCGGCGAACTCGCCCACGGACATGCCGCGCTTGGCGAGCAGCAGGTCGATGTCCACCGCGATGGCCATCAGATGACCTCGGCCATCTCGGTCTTCAGCTCGGTGGCCTTGCGCAGGAGCCCCCGCATGATGACCATGAGCATGGCGAACGAGCACCCGGCCCCGATGCACGAGGCCAGGCCGAGCATCGCGCCGAAGAAGACCATCTCGTCGATCCCGGGGTCGAGGGCGAAGAAGCACGCGGTCACCGCGAGCGAGAGGAGCACGCCCGCGAGCGCGGCGCCGATGATGACGTCGATCCAGCGGAACGCCTTGCGGCTGAAGATCGCGTCGCGGTCGATCATGCCGAGGAGCATCCAGCCCGCGACGAGCATGACCTGGACGCAGGCGACGCCGATGATCGAGGCGGCGGCGAGGATCGGAGCGAGGTCGTGGCCGTAGTCGCGCTGGAACTCCAGCATGCCCGAATTGGGGACGATCATGATCTGGCCGAAGAGGGAGGCGAGGAGGGCGGCGGCGATCGCGAGCCGCAGGATGAGGGTGAAGAACTGGTTCATGCATCGATTCTCGATCGGTATCTATCGAAAGTCAATAGATACCGATCGAGGAACGATGGATGACACGATTCCGGGAGTCCCGGCGCCGTCTCAGTCGTCGAGGAGCGTCAGGTCCATGCCGCGGATCCTCGCCGCGTCGGTGACGCCCTCCATGGCGGTGATCCGGCCGTCCTCGACGGTGAACACGAGGACCCGCGTGGGCAGGCCGGGGATCGAGGAGACCGCGCCGACCTTGCCGTCGACGAACACGAGCTGCGCCTGGGAGGCCATGGCCGCGAACGTCATCGCGCCGCCCGCGATGGTGGCCGCGCCGCGCAGGATGGTGCCGACCTCGGCCGCGTCGGTCCGGAGCGTCACGTCGGGGTCGAGCACCGACACGAGCGCGTCGAAGTCCCCCTCCTTCGCGGCGGACATGAACGCCTCCACGACCTGGCGCTGCCGGGCCGCGTCGCGGCGCTCCGGCTCGCCGAGGCCCCGCACCCGGTTGCGGGCCCGGCTTGCGAGCTTCCTTGCGGCCGTTGGTGTCCGGTCGACGATCTGGGCGATGTCGGTGAACGGGACGCCGAACATGTCGTGGAGGACGAACGCGAGCCGCTCGGCCGGTTCGAGGGTCTCCAGGACCACCAGCAGCGCCAGGCCCACCGAGTCGGCCATGACCGCCGCCGACTCCGGGTCGTCCGGCGCGGGGGCGAGGCCCGGCAGCGGGGCCGGCTCGGGCCCGGCCTCGGGGATGGGCTGCTCGGCGCGGGACTTCCTGCGCCGCAGCTGGTCCAGGCACACGCGCCCGACCACCGTGGTCAGCCACCCGGACAGGTTCTCGATGCGGTCGGCGTCGGAGGCGGCCAGGCGGAACCAGGCCTCCTGCACGGCGTCCTCGGCCTCGCCGGAGGAGCCGAGCATCCGGAACGCCACGGCCTCCAGCCGCGGGCGGTCCTCGTCGAAGCGGCGTGCGAGCCACTGGTCGTCGGTCATGTCCGGTCCCTTCCCCGAAGTGCGGTCACCGGTATGACGCAATCGTCGGCCCGGATGTGACCGCAGCACCGCCCGAGTGGCGGCGGTCACTATCGGCGGCCGGTCAGAAGTCCACGGGGTCGCGCACGATCGGGCAGGTCATGCAGTGCCCGCCGCCGCGCCCGCGGCCGAGTTCGGCGCCGACGATCGTGACGACCTCGATCCCGGCCTTGCGCAGCAGCGTGTTCGTCTGCGTGTTCCGGTCGTACGTCATGACCACGCCCGGCTCCAGCGCGACCGCGTTGTTCCCCGAGTCCCACTGCTGCCGTTCGGAGGCGTACACGTCGCCGCCGGTCTCGATGACGTGCAGGCCCGACAGGCCCAGCGCCGCCGCCACGATGTCGGTGAACGCGGCCGTGCCGTGGTCGACCAGCTCCAGGCCCGGCTCCCGGTCGGCCGGGTACAGCGAGAACGCGTGCACCGAGTCCATGATCTTCGGGTACAGGGTGACCACGTCGCGGTCGGCGAACGTGAACACCGTGTCCAGGTGCATCGCCGACCGCAGCTTCGGCATGCCCGCCACCACGACCCGCTGCGCCGCGCCGCGCGCGAACAGCGCCCGCGCCACCTGCGTGATCGCCTGCCGGGAGGTGCGCTCGCTCATGCCCATGAGCACCACGCCGTTCCCCACGGGCATGATGTCACCGCCCTCGAACGTCGCCTGCCCCCACTGCTCGTCCGGGTCGCCCCACCACACCGTCGAGCCCGTGAACTCCGGGTGGAACGTGTACACGGCCTTCATCAGCAGCGTCTCGTCGCGCCGCGCGGGCCAGTACAGCGGGTTCAGCGTGAGCCCGCCGAACAGCCAGCACGTGGTGTCCCGCGTGTAGAGCGTGTTCGGCAGCGGCGGCATCAGGTACTCGCGCACGCCCGTCGATTCGCGGGCGAGCGCGATGTACGGCGGCCGCAGGTCCTCGGGCAGGTCCGCGGTCGAGAGGCCGCCGATGAGGAACTCCGCGAGCGACGCGGGCGTCAGCGACTCCAGGTACGCGCGGGTCGGCTCGACCAGGCCGAGGCCCACCTCGTTCGGGGTGATCTTCCGGTCGAGGAGCCACGACCGGGCCGCGGGGTCGGCGACGGTGGCCGCGAGGAGGTCGTGCAGCTCCACGACCTCGACGCCCCTGGCCTGCATCTTGTTCACGAAGTCGAGGTGGTCGCGCTGGGCGTTCTCCACCCACATGACGTCGTCGAACAGCAGCCCGTCCGCGTTCGTCGGCGTCAGCCGCCGGTGCGCGAGGCCCGGCCGGCACACGAGGACCTTCCGCAGCCTGCCCACTTCGGAGTGGACGCCGTATCCGTTGGCCATGTGCTTCCCCTTTTAGATCGAGATCCAGCTGAGCGCGAGCGCGAGGACGCCGAGCGCGGCGCCCGCCACGGACACCGCGAGCAGCACCGCCTCACCCGGACTGAAGACGCGCCGCCCCTGCTCGCGGCGGGTCATGACGAACAGGATCGTCGCCGGGGCGTACACGATGAACGACACCAGCACGAACTTCAGGCCCGCCGCGAACAGCAGGAACGCCGTGTAGACGACCGCGAGCAGCGCGATCGGCACCGCCCCGCCGGTTCGCGAGCCCACGGCGCCGCGGTCCCGTCCCGTCGCCACCTTCACGGCGAACAGGGCCGCGAGCAGGAACGGGATGAGCGTCAACGCGCTCGTGAGGTCGAGCGCGAAGTTGAACGCGTCCTCCGAGAAGTACGTGACGACCAGGACCACCTGGCTCAGCGCCGTCGACAGCGCGAGCGCCGGGACCGGCACGTCCGCGGGCGTCGACCGCGCGAGGAACCGCGGCATGTCCTTGTCCTTCGCGGCGACGAACAGGACCTCGGCGGCCATGAGCGTCCACGCCAGGTACGCGCCGAGCACGGACACGATGAGCCCGATCGAGACGAACACCAGGCCCCACGTGCCGACCGCGTGCTCCAGGACGCCCGCCATGGACGGCTGGCGCAGCTCGGCGATCTCGTCCATCGGCATGATCCCGTAGGACACGATCGTGACCGACGCGAACACCGCGAACACCGACAGGAAGCCGGTGACGGTGGCGCGGCCGACGTCCTCGCGGCGCTTCGCGTGCCGCGAGTACACGCTCGCGCCCTCCACGCCGAGGAACACGAACACCGTCGCCAGCATCGTGCCTTTCACCTGGGAGAACAGGGAGCCGGCGTAGTCGGCGCCGCCCCAGTTCTCGGCGAGCGCGCGCGGGTCGAGGAAGAACAGCGCGAGGACCACGAACACCGCGATGGGGATGAGCTTCGCGACCGTCACGACCCGGTTGATGGCCGCGGCCTCCTTGACGCCGCGCTTGATGAGCAGGAAGAACCCCCACAGGCCCGCCGAGGAGAGGACGACTGCGAGGACCGTGTCGCCTTCGCCGAGGGCCGGGACGACCGCGCCCACCGTCGACATGATGAGGACCCAGTAGGTGACGTTGCCGACGCAGGCGCTGGCCCAGTACCCGAACGCGGAGAAGAAGCCGGGGTACTCGCCGAACCCGGCTTTGGCGTACGCGTAGACCCCGGCGTCGAGGTCGGGGCGGCGGACGGCGAGGTGCTGGAACACGAACGCGAGCATGAGCATGCCGGTCCCGGCGACGGCCCAGGAGATGAGCGCCCCGGCGATGCCGGTCTGCTGCGCGAAGCGGGCGGGGAGGGAGAAGACGCCGGCGCCGACCATGGAGCCGACGACCATCGCGGTCATGGTCCAGAACGTGAACTTCGCTGCGGGGCGGGCTTCGGCGGTGGCGGAGCTGGCGGCGGTGTCGTGCGCCATGGCGTCCTCGCTGCTCGGTCGGTCCGTGACGCCTGAATATAACTCCCGAATGGAGCGGGAAGCGGCGATTCGCACCGATCCCGGGTTGGCGCGGGCCCCGTTCGGGTACCCGGACGGTCCCCCCAAGAAGGGGCCAGACGGAAGGAGCGGACATGGACGTCTCAGAGCACAAGCCGGACCGCATCGTCGTCGGCGTCGACGGCTCGGCCCCGTCGCAGCGCGCGCTCGAATGGGCGCTGCGCGAGGCCGCGCTCACAGGCGCGGAGCTGGAGGCGGTGCACGCGTGGGAGGTGCCCGCCGCGTACGGCACGGGCATGGTGATGACGCTCCCCAGCAACGAGGAGTTCGAGTCCGCCGCGAAGCAGGTCCTCAGCCGCGCGGTCGACCAGGCCGCGGGCGCCGACCCGGGCGTGGTGATCGTGCAGAACTCGGTCGCCGGGCACCCGGCGCGGGTCCTCATGGACGCCGCCGAGGGCGCGTCGCTGCTCGTCGTGGGCTCGCGCGGGCACGGCGGGTTCGTGGGGACGCTCGTCGGCTCGGTCAGCCAGTACTGCGTCTCGCACGCGCCGTGCCCGGTCGTCGTGGTGCGCGACCTGTCCGAGAAGGACTAGGTCTGCTCAAGGTCAGGGCCGAGTGCGGCCCTGACCTTGACCGTTTACGACTGTGCACCATTTACGACTGTGTGCCGTCGGCAGGCCTGTAGGCGAACCGCCGCAGAACCGAGCCGGTCCCGGCGGCGCCGACGCCGAGCATCCGGCCGGTGAAGCCGGTCGCGACCTCGGTCGACAGGTAGCGGCCGTCGAGGCGCGCGAGCTCGGCGCCGTCGGCGGTGAGCACGAGGTCGTCGGGGCCGTACGCGGTCATCGTCTCGGCCTCGCACTCGACCGCCGCGATCCGCAGGACCGCCTCGGGACCGGCCGCGACCGACCCGAGCTCGGCGGTGACCCCGCCGATCCGGGCCTCCGCAGTGACGCGGCCCTCGGCGTAGACCAGGCCGTACCGGTGCCGGTCGTCGATGCGGACCTCGAACCGGCCCGAGCCGGCGAACGCCGCTTCGGCCTCCCAGCGGAGGTCCTTGACGCGCACGCACAGCAGCCCGGGTGAGCCGTCGGCCGGGTCGCGCAGGTCGAGGCCGCCGCCGTCGCGGACCGTCGCGATCTTGCCCGGCTCGCTCGCGGGCGCGACCCAGCGCAGGCCGAGCCTGCCGGCCGTGAACTCGTCGGTGAAACCGGTCGGGTCGGGCGCGAACTCGTAGCGGTCCTCGTCGAACACCGGCCAGCCGTCGACCCAGTCGACCCCCGCGAGGAACGTCTCGCGGCCGAGCACGTGGAACGAGGGCGTGAACCCGCCGGGGCGAACCGCCAGGTACACGGCGGCCCAGTCGCCGTCGGCGGTCTCGACGAGGTCGGCGTGGCCGGTGTTCTGCACCGGGTGCGGAGTGGAGCGGTGGGTGAGGACCGGGTTGCGCGGGCACGGCTCGTACGGGCCCTCGGGGCGGTCGGCGCGCGCGATCGTCACGGAGTGGCCGCGCTCGGTCCCGCCCTCGGCGAGCAGCAGGTACCAGCGGTCGCCGATGCGGTACAGGTGCGGCGCTTCGGGATACGCGAGGCCCGAGCCCTCCCACACCCGGTACGGGGGCTCCTCGAACCCGCCGGTCTTCATGTCGAGGCGGCCCTGCCAGATGCCGTTCGCGCTGCGGCCGCCGTCGTCGGTGCGGACGGCGCCGGTCCAGGTGAGGTAGCAGGTGCCGTCCTCGTCCCAGGCCAGATCGGGGTCGATCCCGGCGGCCTGCGGCACGAACACCGGGTCGCTCCACACCAGGTTCGCATGGTCGGTATCGGACACGAGCTCGGCCGAGACGATGGTCTGCCCCATGTCGTGGCCGACGTTCGTGGTCACGAAGTACAGGCGGCCGTCGTGGTGGCGCAGCGTCGACCCGTAGATCCCGCCCGACGGGCGGCCGTCCCCGCGCAGGAACTGGCCCCGCCGGTCGAGGATGTTCCCGATCTGCCGCCACGACACGAGGTCCCGGCTGTGGAACAGCGGCGCCCCCGGGAAGTACTCGAAGCTCGAATGCGCCAGGTAGTAGTCCTCGCCCACCCGGCACACCGTCGGGTCGGGGTGGAAACCGGAGACGATCGGATGCACGGCTGCGGACACGCGGGGAGTGCTCATGCGACTAAGTTTAGTCGATAAACTTTCTGATCCCGCTTCAGCTCCCCTTCAGGTACCCCCGGCTAAGTTTGAAACCGGGGGCCCTCCCCAAGGCGTCAAGCCGCGGCATGCCCTGCTCAGGCCGCGGCGTGCTGGACGCCCCACTGGGCCGCGTAGCGGCCCGAGGCGGCGAGGAGTTCGGCGTGGGTGCCCTGCTCGGCGATGCGGCCGTGCTCCAGGACCACGATCACGTCCGCCGAGCGGATCGTGCTCAGCCGGTGCGCGACCACCAGGGTCGTGCGGTCCCGCATGAGCGTCTCCAGCGCGCCCTGGATGTGCCGCTCCGACTCCGAGTCGAGCGCGCTCGTCGCCTCGTCGAGGAACAGGATGCGCGGGTCGCGGATGAGGGCCCGCGCGATCGACAGGCGCTGGCGCTGCCCGCCCGAGAGGCGCGCGCCCCGCTCGCCGACGACCGTGTCCCAGCCGTGCGGCAGGGCCTCCACGAATTCGAGCGCGTTCGCGTCGCGCAGCGCCGCCCGCACGCGTTCATCTTCGATCGGGCCGAGCCCGTACGTGATGTTGTCGCGCACCGACCCCTCGAACAGGACCGAGTCCTGCGGCACTACCGACACGTGCCGCCGCACCGACCGCATGTCGAGGCCCTCCATGTCCGCGCCGTCGACGAGCACCGCGCCCGCCTCCGGCCGGATCAGGCCGAGCACCGTGTTCATGAGCGTCGACTTCCCCGACCCCGACGGCCCCACGAACGCCACCGTATTCCCCGGCTCGACCACCAGGTCCACGCCGTCCAGCGCCGGGCGCCCCGAATCGGGGTAGCGCACCGAGACGCCGCGCAGCTCTACCCGGCCCTCGACCGCGTCCACGGACCGGCCTTCGTTGCGCTCGATGTCGGGGTCCTGGAGGACCTCCGCGATCGACCGCACCGACTCCGTGCCGCGCGCCGTCACCGGCACCAGGTTCAGGACCGAGCCCACCGACCCGGTCAGCATCGAGAAGTACGTGCCGAGCAGCACGACCTGCCCGGCCGAGATCGGCGCCCACCCCAGCAGTGCGACCGCCGCGGCCAGCAGCAGGCACCCGACCGACAGCAGCTGCATGGTCACCCAGCTCGCGGCGCCGAAGCGGCCGTTGACGACGTCGAGGCGCAGCCCGCGGTGCCGCACCTCGTCGGCGACCCGCGAGACCCGCTCGGCCGCGATGTGCTCCAGGCCGTGCGCGCGGGTGATCGGCATGAGCGCCGCCATCTCCCCGACGCGCGCCGAGAACACCTCCATCTCCTTGCGGAACTCCTGGTTGCGCTCCTGCGTGCGGCGGCGCGTGAACCACCAGACGCCGAACCCGCACGGCAGCGACAGCGCGAACACCGGCAGGAACTGCGGCACCGACAGCGCCGTCATCGTGATCGCGCCCGCGAACACGAACACCGCCTGGAGGAACGGCCCGCCCGACTGGGAGAGCATGAGCTCGACGTTCTCGACGTCGCGCACGACCTTGCTCTGGATGATCGACGCGTTCGACCGGGAGTGGAACCCGATCGACAACAGCTGGAGCCGCGCCGCGAGCGCGTTGCGCAGGTCGGCGCCGAGCGAGCGCACGACGCCCATGTACAGGCCCGTGAACCACACGTGCGTGAACACGTTCTGGAACACGAGGACGGCCGCGCCGAGCGCGAGCCAGCCGAGGTCCGAGACCGGCCCGCCGCCGACGACCGCGTCGACCGCGGCGCCGGTGATGACCGGCAGCAGCCACACCGGGCTGTCCTTGACGATGAAGACGGCGACGGCCGCGGCGAGGCGCCCCCGCCGCGGCTTGAGGGTCCGCGCGAGCGACGCGATCGGGTGCTTGCCGTCGAGGGTGATGGAGTCCATCAGGAATGCCCCGGATTCGGTTCGAGGGAAAGGGTCTGCGCCGGTTCGGTTGCGCCGCAGCAGGGCTCGGGGACTGGATGGGGAAGGGGGCCGCGGACGCCCCCGCGGCCGTCCGGCCCCGGGGGATCACCGCCGACCATCGTAGCCCCGCCGCGGGCCCGGACGCCCCGGCATTTTTAGTGGCACAGCGGCCGGAACGGGACGACAATCGAGGTGTGATCTGCGGCAACGCCGTCCACCGGCAGGCGTCCCCCGTTCGCGGCTCCAGGTCGGCGGGGCCGCTCAGCGGGGTATCGTGCATCGGTCGGACACGACCGCGGACGCCCGCCCGCGCGTGCCCGCCGACCGACCGCCCGACAGGAAGTGACCGCAAGTGACCGCCGCCGGCAGCGCGGGTCAGCCCGGACCCGCAACCGACACCGCGCCCCAGCCCGGGCACGGCGTCCGGGACGCCACGCGCCTCGCGCTCGTCGTCGGCGCCCTCGGCGTCGTCTTCGGCGACATCGGCACCAGCCCGATCTACGCGCTCCAGACCGTGTTCAACCCCGCCGACCCGCACCCGGTGCCCGTGGCCCCCGAGAGCATCTACGGCGTCGTGTCCCTCATGTTCTGGTCCATGGTCATCATCGTCACGGTGACGTACGTGCTCCTGGCGATGCGCATCGACAACGACGGCGAGGGCGGCATCATGGCCCTCATCACCCTGCTCCACAAGTGGAAGCAGGGGCGCGGGCGCCGCGCCGCGCTCACCCTCGCCGCGCTCGGCATCTTCGGGGCGTCCCTGTTCCTCGGCGACTCGATGATCACGCCCGCGATCTCCGTGCTCTCCGCCATCGAGGGCATCGAAGTCGTCGAACCGCGCCTCGACAGCCTCGTCATCCCCCTCACCGCGCTCATCATCGTGGTGCTGTTCCTCGTGCAGCGCAAGGGCACCGCCGTCGTCGGCCGGGCCTTCGGACCGGTCATGATCGTGTGGTTCGGCGTGCTCGCCGTCCTCGGCATCCGCGGGATCGGCGGGCACCCCGAGATCCTCAAGGCCCTCTCGCCCTACTACGCGGCGCACTTCCTGTTCGACCACTTCCACATCGCGTTCTTCGCGCTCGCCGCGATCGTGCTGTGCGTGACCGGCGCCGAAGCGCTGTACGCCGACATGGGCCACTTCGGCCGCCCCGCGATCACCAAGGCGTGGCTCATCCTCGTCTTCCCCGCGCTCCTGCTCAACTACATGGGCCAGGGCGCGATGATCCTGGAGGACGGCGCCGCCGTCTCCGGCCCGTTCTTCCTCCTCGCCCCCGGCTGGGCCCGCCTGCCGCTGCTGCTCCTCGCCACGGCGGCCACGATCATCGCCGCGCAGGCGGTCATCACCGGCGCCTACTCCGTCGCCGCCCAGGCGTCGCGCCTCGGGTACCTGCCGCGCCTGCGCATCGACCACACCTCCGCGGAGCAGTACGGCCAGATCTACGTGCCGTGGATCAACTGGCTGCTCATGGTCTCGGTGCTCACCCTCGTGTTCGCGTTCCGGTCCTCCCACGCGCTCGCGTACGCGTACGGCATGGCCGTCATGGGGACGATCACGATCATGACGCTCCTGTTCCTGTACATCGCGAAGTCGCGCTGGCAGCTGCCGCTGTGGCTGGTCGTCGGCGGCGGGGCGGTCCTCATCGGGTTCGACCTGCTGTTCCTGGCCGCGAACTTCACGAAGCTCGTCCACGGCGCGTGGCTGCCGCTGCTCATCGGGCTCGCCGCGTTCACCGTCATGGTCACGTGGCAGAAGGGCCGCGCGATCGTCACCGCCGAGCGCGAGCGCCGCGAGGGCCCGCTGCGGGCGTGCGTCAAGCAGCTGCGCGCCGAGCTGCCGAAGACGAACTGCGTGAGCGGCACGGCCGTGTTCCTCAACCGCGGGAAGCTCACCACGCCGCTGGCGCTGCGCGCCAACATGGAGCACAACCACGTGCGGCACAAGCAGATCGTCATCGCCTCGATCGAGACGCAGCCGGTCCCGCGCGTCGGCGACGAAGACCGCGTCAAGGAGGACTTCCTCGGCTTCGCCGACGACGGCATCGTCTACGTGCAGATCCGCTTCGGGTACATGGAGGTCCAGGACGTGCCGCGCGCGCTCGCGCAGCTCGACCGCGCCGGGCACGGCGGGCGGCTGCACATCGGGGACGCCTCGTACTTCCTGTCGACGATCCACCTGCACGCGAGCGAGCAGCCGACGATGGCGCAGTGGCGCAAGCACCTGTTCATCGCCACCTCGCGGATCACCGCCGACGCCGCCGACCACTTCCGGCTCCCGCGCGAGCGCACGATCATCATGGGGTCCCAGATCGAAGTCTGATCCGCCACACGCGTGGACGCGGCGTCCGCGGCGTGTTTATGATCGAAACGAAAACACTTCGTTTCGATAGGAGCAGGCGGATGGAACGACGCTCACGGCTCACGCCCGAGCGCGAGGCCGAGATCTACGAATGCGTCGAGCGCCTGGTCCGCGAGCACGGCTACGAGAACGTGACCATGCAGCAGATCGCCGCCGAGGCGCACACCAGCACCGCCACGCTCTACCGCCACTGGAACGGCAAGCCGCGCCTCGTCGTCGAGGCCGTCCGCAACCGCAAGCCGCACCCGCTCGAAGCCGTCGACACCGGGAGCCTCCGCGGCGACCTCGTCGCCGGCGTCGGCCCCATGGAGCACGCCGCGCCCGGCGACCACGAGCTCATGGCCGGCATCCACAACGCCGCCCGCTCCGACGCCGACCTCGCCGCCGCCGTCCGCGAGGTCATGGCCGCCCCGATCGAGCGGGCCGTCGAGACCGTCATCGACCGCGCGATCGCACGCGGCGAGATCCCGCCCGACCCGCCCGGGCGGCGCTTCGTCCACGAACTGCTCCTGGCGCCCATCGCCGTGCGCCCCATGATGACCGGGAAGCACCCGGACTCGGAGTACCTGACCGCCTACATCGACGCCGTCATCCTTCCCGCGCTAGGAGTCCGCCGTGACCACTGAGACCCTCGAACCGCCCGCGGAGCGCGCGGGCGCCAAGCTCCCCTCCCACTTCGGGTGGATCTACGCCGCGCTCATGGTCACCATGCTCCTGTCGGCGCTCGACCAGACCATCGTCTCCACCGCGCTCCCCACGATCGTCGGCGAACTCGACGGCCTCTCCCACATGGCCTGGGTGACGACCGCGTACATCCTCGCCGCCACCATCGGCATGCCCGTCTACGGCAAGCTCGGCGACCTCATCGGCCGCCGCCAGCTCTTCCTCGCCGGACTCGCGGTCTTCGTCGTCGGCTCCGGCCTCGCCGGATTCGCGCAGGACATGCCGCAGCTCATCGCCTTCCGCGCCCTGCAGGGCCTCGGCGGCGGCGGGCTCATGATCGTCTCCCAGGCGATCATCGCCGACCTCGTCCCCGTCCGCCAGCGGGCGAAGTTCATGGGCCCCATGGGCGCCGTGTTCGGCCTCGCCGCCGTCGCGGGCCCGCTCCTCGGCGGCTGGATCACCGACAACGCCGACTGGCGCTGGGCGTTCTGGATCAACCTGCCGCTCGGCGTCGCCGCGCTCCTCATCTCCGCGCTCGCGATCAAGCTGCCGCGCAAGCAGGTCAAGGTCGCCTTCGACTATCTCGGGACGGCGCTCATGGCCGTGGCCGTGACCTCGCTGATCCTGGTGTGCACGTGGGGCGGCACCGAGTACGACTGGACGTCGCCGACCATCCTGTGGCTCGGCGCGGTCACGATCGCCGCCGCGGTCCTGTTCGCGGTCGTGGAGCAGCGCGCGAAGGAGCCGCTCATCCCGCTGCGCATGGTGAAGAACCCGGTGTTCTCCATCGCCACGCTCATCGGCATGATCGCGATCGGCCTGGGCATGTTCGCGGTCATCTCGTACATGCCGACGTACCTCCAGATGGTGTACGGCTACTCGGCGACCGAGTCGGGCCTGCTGCTCATCCCGATGGTCGCAGGGATGATGCTCACCGCGGTCACCTCGGGGTCGCTCGTGTCGAAGCTGGGGCGGTACAAGGGGTTCGTGGTCGCGGGCATGCTCGTGATGCCCGTCGGCATCTGGCTCATGTCCACACTCGACCCGTCGTCGCCGGTGTGGGTCCTGTGCGCCTACATCGCGGTCCTCGGCGCGGGGATGGGCCTGGTCATGCAGAACCTGGTGCTCGCCGTGCAGAACGCGTTCCCGCAGAGCGAGGTCGGCACCGCGACCTCCTCGAACAACTTCTTCCGCGAGATCGGCGCCACGGTGGGCGTCGCGGTGGTCGGGGCGATCTTCACGAACCGGCTCACCGACCACCTCGCCGGGATCGGCACGGACTTCGGCGGCGCCGGGGCCGAGTCGATCACGCCCGCGATCGTCCGCTCGCTCCCTGACGCCTTGCGCGACCAGGTGATCAACGCGTACTCGGACGCGCTGCTGCCGATCTTCCTCGGGCTGGTCCCGGTGATCCTGGTCGGCACGGTGCTCGCGTTCTTCCTGCCGAACCGGAAGCTCCGGGACGACGCGGAGCACGCGCCCTCGCATTAACTCGCCGACGGGTAGGGGGTGAACCGGCTCTGGCGGTCGGTCACCTCCAGCGGCGCGCCGATCGCGGGGAACGCCCGCTGCGGGCAGCCCTTGCGGTCGCACACCTTGCAGCCGGGGCCGATCGGGGTGAGCATCGCCGGGTTGGCGAGGTCGAGCCCGTCGGCGTAGACGAGCCGGTGCGCATGGTGGAGGTCGCAGCCGAGGCCGATCGCGAACGTCTTCGCGGGTGTCCCGAACCCGCCGTAGCGGCGCGTCACGGTGCGCGCGACCCACAGGTAGGAGCGGCCGTCGGGCATCTGCGCGAGCTGCGTGCGGATCTGCCCGGGGCTCGCGAACGCCTCGTAGACGTCCCACAGCGGGCAGGTGCCGCCGACCCGCGAGAAGTGGAAGTCGGTGGCGGACTGGCGCTTCGAGATGTTCCCGGCCCGGTCGACGCGCACGAAGAAGAACGGCACGCCGCGCGCGCCGGGCCGCTGGAGCGTCGACAACCGGTGCGCCACGGTCTCGAACCCGACGCGGAAGCGCCGCCCGAGCAGGTCGATGTCGTAGCGAAGTTCCTCTGCGGCCCTGAGGAACGGACCGTACGGGAGGATGAGCGCGCCCGCGAAGTAGTTCGCGAGCCCGATCCGCGCGAGGCCGCGGGCCTCGTCCCCCGACAGGTCCGCGGCCTCCACTTCGGATCTGATGAGGTCGTCGCACGCGACGAGCGCGAGGTGCGTGGCGAGCTGGAACGCCCGCTGCCCGGGGCTCAGCAGCGGCGAGACCCGCAGCACCCGGGCGTCGGGGTCGAAGCGGCGTTTCACGCGGTTCGCCTCGCCCGCTTCGAGATCGACGACGACGGTGCCGTAGCGATCGTGGAGCAGGCGGGCCAGGCCCTCGGCGAGGCTGCCGGGATCGAGCGCGGCCTCCTCGTACATCCGCTCCGCGGCCTCGTCGAGCGCGGCCACATGGTTCCGCTTGGCGTAGAACAGGTCCCGCACCTCCTCGTGCGCCGTCGGCGAACCTGCGCCGTCCCGGCCCGAAGAGGCACTGTCGAGTTCCGCGCTCATCGCCGCGTTGCGCTCCACCATGTGCTGGTAGCGGCGGTGCAGGTCCACCACGTACTGCGCGAGGCCCGGCATCGACTCGGCGAGCTCGCGGGCCTCGCCGTCCGAGACGCGGTCGGCGTGGGCGGTGTCGGCGAGCGCGTCGCGCAGCTGCGCGGTGAGCCGGTCGCTCTCCGAGGCGGAGAACCGCTGCACGTCCACGTCGTAGACCTCGGCGAGGCGCAGCAGCACCGGCCCGGTGATGGGCCGCTGGTTCGACTCCATCTGGTTGACGTAGCTCGTGGAGATCCCCAGCGCGGTCGCGAGCGCGGCCTGCGTGAGCCCCTGCTCCTCGCGGAACCGGCGCAGCCGCAGCCCCACCTTCGCCTTGCGCAGCGCCATGGCCTCGTCCTTTCACAGATTCCACAAACCGGCCCGGAATTTTCCACAAGAAACCACATTTACAGCGGTTTCAAGGGCATCCGGGTGTGTGCATACTGTGAAATGTACCCGCCGCCGCAGCGCTAGGAGCCGCCGAGTGATCACCCACCGCGTCCGCACCCACGCCTCCCGCGAGGACCTGCCCCGGGAGGGCCAGCTGGCCTGGAAGCTCGCCGCGGCCGCGGTCGACCCGGTCCCGGTGGAGCGGGAGGTCGCCGAGATGATCGGGAACAGGGTCATCGACAACGCCGCGGTCGCCGCCGCGTCGCTCGCGCGCCGTCCCGTGGCGAGCGCCCGCGCGCAGGCCCGCGCGCACCCGTACGCGCCGGGTGCGGCCGTGTTCGGCCTCCCGGCGGCGTTCCGGTCCTCCCCGGAGTGGGCCGCCTGGGCGAACGGGGTCGCCGTGCGGGAGCTGGACTTCCACGACACGTTCCTGGCCGCGGACTACTCGCACCCCGGCGACAACATCCCGCCCGTGCTCGCGGTCGCGCAGCACCGGGGCCTCGACGGGCGCGCGCTCGTGCGCGGCATCGCCGCCGGATACGAGGTCCAGGTGGACCTGGTGCGCGGGATCTGCCTGCACGAGCACCGGATCGACCACATCGCGCACCTCGGCCCCTCGGCCGCCGCCGGGATCGGCGCGCTCCTCGACCTGCCCGTGGAGACCGTCTACCAGGCGATCGGGCAGGCGCTGCACACGACGACCGCGACCCGGCAGTCCCGCAAGGGCGCGATCTCCTCGTGGAAGGCGTACGCGCCCGCGTTCGCGGGCAAGGCCGCCGTCGAGGCCGTGGACCGGGCGATGCGCGGCGAGGGCGCCCCGTCGCCGATCTACGAAGGCGAGGACGCGGTGATCGCGCGGCTCCTCAGCGGGCCGGAAGCCGTGTATGAGGTGCCGCTTCCCGCTGCGGGCGAGGCGAAGCGGGCCATCCTCGACACGTACACGAAGGAGCATTCGGCGGAGTACCAGTCCCAGGCGCTCATCGACCTGGCCCGCCGCATGGCCCCGCGCGTCGACCTCGACCGCATCCGCGAGGTCGTGATCCACACGAGCCACCACACGCACTACGTGATCGGCACGGGCGCGGAGGACCCGCAGAAGACCGACCCCGACGCGAGCCGCGAGACCCTCGACCACTCGATCATGTACATCTTCGCGGTGGCCCTCGAAGACCGCGCGTGGCACCACGAGCGGTCCTACACCCCCGAACGCGCGCACCGGGAATCGACCGTGCGCCTGTGGCGGAGGGTCCGCACCGTGGAGGACCCGGAGTGGACCGCGCGGTACCACGACCCGGACCCGGGCAAGCGCGCGTTCGGCGGGCGCGTCGTCATCACGCTCGACGACGGCACGCTCATCGAAGACGAACTGGCCGTCGCCGACGCGCACCCGGCGGGGGCGCGGCCGTTCGGGCGCGAGCAGTACATCGCGAAGTTCCGCACCCTCACTGAAGGGGTCATCGACGAGGCCGAGCAGGACCGGTTCCTCGACCTCGCGTGCCGCATCGACGCGCTCGACGCGAACGGCGTCCGGGCCCTCAACCTGGCTGCGCCGCCCGGCGCGCTGACCGAACCGACCGCGAAGGGGCTCTTCTGATGCCGACTCCGTCCGAGAAGCGCCGCCGCCTGCGCGAGGGCCTCGCGTCGGGCCGCCTCCAGCGCCTCCCCGGGGCGTTCTCGCCCCTGGTCGCGAAGGCCGCCGCCGACCACGGCTTCGACGGTGTGTACGTCTCAGGCGCGGCCCTCGCCGCCGACCTGGGCCTGCCCGACATCGGGCTGACCACGCTCACCGAGGTCGCGACCCGCGGCGGCCAGATCGCCCGCGCCACCGACCTCCCCACCTTGATCGACGCGGACACCGGCTTCGGCGAGGTCGGGAACGTCGCCCGCACGATCCGGTCCTTGGAGGACGCCGGGCTCGCGGGCTGCCACCTCGAAGACCAGGTGAACCCCAAGCGCTGCGGGCACCTCGACGGCAAGGCCGTGGTCCCCGCCGATGAGATGGTCCGCCGCGTCGCCGCCGCCGTCAAGGCCCGCACCGACCCGGACTTCGTCGTCTGCGCCCGCACCGACGCCCGCGCCATCGAGGGCCTCGACGCCGCGATCGACCGCGCGAAAGCCTATGTGGACGCCGGGGCGGACCTGGTGTTCCCCGAAGCGCTGCGCGACGAGGCCGAGTTCGCGGCCTTCCGCAAGGCGATCGACGTTCCGCTGCTCGCCAACATGACCGAGTTCGGGACCTCCCCTAATTTGACCGCGGCGCAGTTGGAGGACCTCGGCTACAACCTCGTCATCTGGCCCGTCTCCAGCCTCCGCGCCGCCATGGGCGCCGTCGACGAGCTGTTCGCGACGCTGAAGACCGAAGGCACGCAGGCGTCCCTGGTGGAGCGCATGCAGACCCGCGCCCGCCTCTACGACCTGGTCGACTACGCCTCCTACAACGAGTTCGACCAGGAGCTGTTCAACTTCGAGGTCCCCGGGAGGGAATCGTGAGCACCGCACCGCTGGACGTCCACAAGGGCCTTGCCGGAGTCGTCGCCGACACGACCGCGATCTCCGAGGTCGTGCCCGAGACGCTGTCCCTGACGTACCGCGGCTACCCGGTGCAGCAGCTCGCCGCGTCCCGCTCGTTCGAGGAGGTCGCGCACCTCATCTGGTACGGCGAGCTCCCCGATGCGGCCCAGCTCGCGGCCTTCGTCAATCGTGAACGCGCCCAACGGGAAGTGACGCGTTCGACCATCGGGGTCGTCGACCGCGTCCCCGACGGCTGCCACCCGATGGACCTGCTGCGCACCGCCGTCTCCAGCCTCGGCGCCGAGGACCCCGCCGAGGACGACAACCGGCGTGAATCCAACCAGGCCAAGGCCGAAGCGCTGTTCGCGAAGCTCCCCACGGTGATCGCCCACGCGCACCGCCGCCGCCGCGGCCTCGACCGGATCGCCCCCGACGCGTCCCTGGGCTGGTCCGCCAACTTCTTCCACATGTGTTTCGGCGAGGTCCCGGCCCCGGAAGTGCTGCGCTGCTTCGAGGTCTCGATGATCCTCTACGCCGAGCACTCCTTCAACGCCTCCACGTTCACCGCCCGCGTCGTCGCCTCCACGCTCTCCGACATGTACTCGGCCGTGACCGCCGCGATCGGCGCCCTCAAGGGCCCGCTCCACGGCGGCGCGAACGAAGCGGTCATGAAGATGATGCTGGAGATCGGCGAGCCCGAGCGCGCCGCCGACTGGCTGCGGAACCGCTTGGCCGCCAAGGAGAAGGTGATGGGCTTCGGGCACCGCGTCTACAAGGACGCCGACTCGCGCGTCCCCACCATGAAGGCCGCACTGGACGACATGGCGGCCCTGACGGGCGGGGAGCGGTGGGTGCGGATGTACGAGGAGCTGGAGTCGGCCATGCTGGCGGCCAAGGGCATCCACCCGAACCTCGACTTCCCGGCCGGGCCCGCCTACTACCTCATGGGCTTCGACATCCCGATGTTCACACCGCTGTTCGTCATGGCCCGCATCACCGGCTGGACCGCGCACATCATCGAGCAGCTCGACGCGAACGCCCTCATCCGCCCTCTGAGCGCTTACACCGGCCCGCACGAGCGCCCGGTCCCGGCGGCCGCCGCCTGATCGGCGCATCGTGGTCGTGTGTCCGCTCAGTGCGGGCGGCGACAACGGGGTGGGTGGTGGGGTGGGGTCGGGTGCTGTGGCTTTCGGGGTGTGTTGGGGCGCGGGTCTTTCTCGGCGGCGACAGCGGGGTGTGTGGTGGGGCGGGGCTGGGTTTTGCGGCTTGGGGTGTGTTGGGGTGCGGGTCTTTTGGCGGCGACGGGGATATGTGGGAGGCGGCCGGGCTTGAATGCTGGGCCTGGGGTCTTGGTGTGTGCCGTGCCTTCGCTTTCCTTCTCCCGCCCTGGTTGGCTGGCCTGGGGCGGGCGGGTTCAGAAGGGCGGGGCTCCTGGGCTGCCGGCCGGGATCGGTTCCCGATGGGTGGCTGCTGGCGGGGGCGGTGGTGGTGAGGTCGGTCCGCTCGCCTCGGCCGGTGCAGGCTCTTTGGCGTGGGGTGTGAACCTTGTTCGGCATTTGGCTCTTGCCTGTCGGATGGCGGCGAGGGCTCTTTGCCGTTCGGCCTCTTCGGCTCGCGAGTCCAGTTCGAGTTTGAGGGTGTCGGACCATTCGGCTCGGTAGAGCCCGGTCGGGAACACATCCCAGTCGCTGCCCTGGTTTTCGGTGTCCATGTCGGCATCGGTGCGCCAGTCGGGGCATCCGCACTCCCAGGCCTGCCCGGCCTGCCCGGCCCCGGTGCCATCACCGGTGGCGGTGTGGTCGTGGTGGGTGATGAGGGCTTGGCCGGGGCCGGTCTTCTCAACCGACCAGCCTGCCGTGTGGATGCGGCCGTGGTGGAAGCGGCACAGGAGGATCAGGTTGTCCGCGTTCGTGTCGCCCCCGTCGGCCCAATGCTGGATGTGGTGGGCTTCGGTCCAGGCGACCGGCCGGGAGCACCCGTGCCAGGCGCACCCTTCGCGCTGCTCCAGTTCGAGCTTGCGGCGCAGCGCGGCATTGGGGAGGCGGGCGGCTCTGCCGAGTTCGATCGCCTCGCCGGTCTCGTAGTCGAAGACGCCGGGGATGACCTGGGCTTCGCACGCCATCAGGCGGGCTTTGGCGACTGAGATGGGCTGGCCTTCGAGGAGCGGGGTGCGGCCGGTGTCTTCGCCCTGCAAGGTGTCGATGTCGACGGTGAGGTCGAGGGTGGCGGTGTGGCCGTGCCGCTTGACTGCGTCGGGGCTGGTGCCGTAGCCGGCGAGGAGCTGGTGGAGGGCTTCGGCGTGCCGGTTCGGCTGGGCCGGGAGCACGCCGTCGAGGTCTTGTTCGTCTTGGCGGGGTGGGGGGCAGGCGGTCTTGAGGTACTTGTCGAGGAGTCTGCCGGTGTCGCCTGAGAGTTCGCCGGAGAGGGCCCACATGCCGTTGTCGGTCTCGGCGAGTTCGATCCATTGGAGGGACTGCTGGCCGAGGCTGTCGAGGAGTTCGGACTCTTCGGCGAGGTGGGCGGCGAGTTCGTCAAGGTGGCGCTGGAGGTCTTTGAAGGGGGCGTGGGTGCAGTACTGGGCGATCAGGTGTTCGGGTGTCGCGCACAGCACCGCAGGGTCGAAGGGGGAGGGGACTGGGGTGCGGAAGGGGGTGAGTGCGAACAGCCGCATCGCAGGGGTGCGGTCCAACTGCCTGACCGCGTAGGCGACTTGGTCGATCCTGGCCTGGCCTGTCACGGCTGCTTCGACGAGTGCCCGGAATTTGGTGGAGAGGCGGGCGATGGCGGCGATGTCCGAGGCAGTGCGGTGGGTGAAGTCGAAGGTGGAGACGAGCCAGTCGCGCAGGGCGGAGAAGCCGAAGGCGGTGCGGTGGAGGTTCGCCTGCTTGGCGTCGATGACCGCGGCGAGGACCCGGGCGTACTGGGTGTTGACTACCGTGGCGGCGGTGTCGAGGAGGGCCCGGATGGTCTGGGCCTGGTCGCTGCCGCTGCGGGCTTCGATCGTGTTGGTCGCCATCGGGATCACCTCCTTGTTGTGTTGTGCCCTGCGTGTTCGCTGGTGTGTTTCAATTGTGACGCTGTGTTCGATAGGGTGCCAACACCCAGAAGGGTGATCTTTGGTGAGGAAGTCTCATCCAGCCCCGCCCGCACCACCCTCAGACCCCATGGCCGCCAACCAACCCCAGCAACAACTCGACCTCTTCGTCGCTGCCCGCTCTAACCCCAACCCAAGATCACCCGCAAGCCGAAAGCTAGTTCCCATAAGGAGATTGCCTCCGGCCCTTCCGGCCCTTCCGGCCCTTCCGGCCCTTCCGGCCCTTCCGGTCCTCCCGGTGCTTCCCGTGTTTCCGGGGCCCGCCCCCTCTGCGGGCCCCGGAAGCCTAAGCGCCCCTGGCGATCTGGAGGCAGGTGATCGCGGCGGTCGCCGACCACGCCTGCGGGCGGCACGCCGCCGGGTAGGGGACCGGGCGGTCGCGTTCGGCGCGCGAGAAGCCGGCGTGCAGCTCCGGCATCCGGAACCCGAAGCCCTCCGCGGCGTGCAGGAGCCCCTCGACCACGACCGCGGCCTCCTCGCGGAGCCCGGCGCGGGCCATGCCGTGCGCGATGATCGCCGAGTCGTGGGCCCACACGGCCCCGCCGTGGTAGCTCAGCGGCCAGAATCCGGCCGCGCCGCTCGACATCGTGCGGACCCCGTAGCCCGAGCTCATCGACTCGCCCACAAGCAGTCTCGCGATGGCCGCCTCGTCCGCGGCGTCCACGATCCCGGTGCCGAGCAGGTGCCCGATGTTGCTGGTGAGCGTGTCCACGGCCTGCCCGTCGCGGTCGAGCGCGATGGCCGGGTAGCGGCCTTCGGGGGTCTCGACCCAGAACCGCTCGTTGAAGCGCTCGCGCAGCCGCGCCGCCCACCCGCGCCACTGGTCGCCGTCGTCGCCGAACGCGTCGAGGAGGTCCGCGGCGCCCGCGGCGGCCTCGTGCGCGTAGCCCTGGGCCTCGCAGAGGGCGATGGGGCCCTTCGCGAGTCGCCCGTCGCGCCACTGGATCGAGTCGCCGGAGTCCTTCCAGCCCTGGTTCGACAGGCCCTTGCCGTTGCGGTCGAAGTACGACAGGAACCCGTCCTTCGCCGCCGCCACGGCGATCCACTGGAGGGCCGCCCGCAGGTTCGGGACCAGCTCGGCGACCTCCTCGCGCGGCATCCCGGCCCGCCAGGCGTCCACGAGCAGGCACACCCACAGCGCCGTCGCGTCCACCGTGCCGTAGTAGAGCGGCGGGAGCGTGATGTCCTCACCGGGCATCCGGAACGCGGTGGCGCGCAGCTCGTGCGCGATCTTCCCCGGCTCCTCCTCGGTCTCGGCGTTGTCCGCCTTCCCTTGCAGGCGTGCGAGGACGCGGAGCGTCGAGGCCGCGATGTTGACATCGACCGGGAGCATCATCCGTGCGGCCCACAGGGAATCGCGCCCGAACAGGGTGAAGAACCAGGGCGCCCCGGCCGCGAGGAAGTCGTCCTCCGGGTGCTCGGGGAACGCCAGGCGCAGCGCGTCCAGGTCGTCGAGCGCCGTCGCGGCCCAGCGGGCCAGGCGGCCGTCGACCCCCGTGGTGTCGACGGCCCAGCCCGCGCGATGCGCGGCGGCCTGCACGACCAGGCCCGGGTCGCTCACCCGCATGCCCCAGTGCAGCACCGCGGTCTCGCCCGGTCCGACAGTGAAGGGCCACTCCAGGACCAGCGATCCGTTCTCAATGGACCAGGTTCCGGCGTCGGTGCTCAGCGCGAACGACGCGTCGCCCGAGGCGACGACCGCCGAGGCGCCGTCGACGTCCGCGGTCCACGCCGCGGCCCTCCCGTGCCCCGACTTGACCTCCTGCAACGGCGCGAAGTCCGGTTCCACGACGAGCCGGAGCACCGCCGCCACCTCCCGGTCCACCACCGACGCCACGGTCAGCGCCTCCGCGAGGGTCCCGTCCCCGACGGTCCGCTCCCGGCCGAGGCGCAGGTGCGGGTCCGGCGACGGGTCGTCCACGCCCCGCAGGACCGCGTCGAACCCGACGGTGCGCGCGCCGCGCCCGGAGGTCGCGATCGCTTCGGGCGCTTCGTCCTCGACCTCGATCCGGAGGCCGCGCGCGAACCGGCGGTCGCCGTGGAACAGGCCGTCGATCGGGGCGGTCATCGCGCCGTCGGGCCGCGACCACGCCTGGGTGGGCGCGTGCAGCGCGATGACGGCGTCGTGCAGGAAAGGCTGGCGGCCGGGGGTCATCCCTTGACGGCTCCTTCACTCGTGTTCATGATGTGCTTCTGGAAGACGAAGAACAGCACCGCGACCGGGATCGTCATGATCGCGGCGGCCGCGAGCTTGACCGGGTACTGCGTGCCCTGGCTGAGCTGCCCGGACGCGAGCGAGGCCACGCCCTTCGTGAGCGTCGTCAGCTCGGGCGACTGGGTCGAGACGATGAAGTGGCTCAGTTCGTTCCACGACCCCTGGAACGACAGGATCACGATCGTGACCAGCGCCGGGCGCGCCATCGGCAGCACCACGGACCAGAACACCCGGAACGTCCCGGCCCCGTCGATGCGCGCCTGCTCCTCCACCGACACCGGGACCGACTCGAAGAAGCCCTTCATGATGAAGACCCCCGCCGCGTCCACCAGGAGCGGCAGGATCATGCCCGCATAGGAGTCGTAGATGCCGAGCTGGTTGAGCACCAGGAACTTCGGGATCAGCAGGACCACCGACGGGACGGCCATCACCGCGACGATGAGCGCGAAGACGAGCCCCCGGCCGCGGAACTTCAGCCGCGCGAGCGCGTAGCCCGCGAGCGACGCGAAGAACACCCGCCCCGCGGTGACCGCGACCGTGACGACCGCGGAGTTCGCGAACCACAGCGGGAAGTCCGAGCGCGTGAACAGCCGCTCGTACGCGGCGAACGTCCACGTCTGCGGCCACAGCGACACCGCGTTCGCGGCGGCCTCCGCGTCCGGTTTGAACGAGGTCGCGATCTGCACCAGGAACGGGAAGACGTACACGACCGCGAGGGACACGAGCACCGCGTACAGCACCGCCTGCCCGATGCGGGGCCTGCGCTTGCGCGCCATGGAAGTAGTCGTCATGCCCTCGCCTCCTTCGCGAGGCGTCGCGCGACCCGCTTCGACGTGTCCCGCTCGCGCAGGGCCCACCGCTGGAAGACCGTGAAGACGACGATGATCGCGAACAGCACGAACGAGATCGCCGCGCCCTGCCCCCACGCCTGGTCGGTGAACGCCGCCTCGTACGAGAGGTACGCGGGCGTCACCGTGGTCTTGCCGGGCCCGCCCTGCGTGCCCGTGTAGATCTGGTCGAACACCTGCCAGCACCCGATGAGCCCCAGCGTGAGCACCGTGAACAGCGCGGGCCGCAGCTGCGGGAGCGTGATCCTCCAGAACCGCTGCCAGGCCGTGGCGCCGTCCATGCGGCCCGCCTCGTCGAGCTCCGGCCCGATGTTCTGGAGCGCCGCGAGGAACAGGAGCATGAACGTGCCGCTCGTGGTGAACACCGCCATGAGGACGAGCGCGCTCATCGCCACCGACGGCCCCGACAGCCAGTCCCACCACGTCACGCCCAGGAAGTCCGAACCGGTGAGGAACGCGGGCCCGTTCCCGCCGCCGAGCGCGACGTGGACGATCCCGCGCGGGTCGTTGAACCAGTTGGGGCCGTTGAGGCCGATCCACCCGAGCACCTGGTTGACCGCGCCGGAGGTGGAGAACAGGAACAGCCACAGCACCGTGATCGCCACCGAGCTGGTCACCGACGGGAAGTAGAACGCGGTGCGGAAGAGCCCGCGCCCGCGCAGCACCGCGCGGTTCACCAGGACCGCCAGCAGGAGTGACAGGCCCGTCTGGAGCGGCACCACGAGGAGCACGTACCAGGCGTTGTTGCGCAGGGCGATCCCGAAGTTCCGCTCCGCGAGCCCGCCGCCCGAGGTGATCGCCGCGTAGTTGTCGAAGCCGACGAACCCGACGCCGGGCGCGAGCGGCGACCCGCGCCCGGTCCAGTCGGAGAAGCTCACCCACAGGGCCATGAGCACCGGCACGAGCAGGAACAGCCCGAGCACGGCGATCACCGGGAGCGTGAACAGCCACCCGGCGCGCGCGTCCTCGCGCCGGGCGCGTCTGCCGGGTGCCTTGAGGGCCATGGTCAGCCGACCACGGCTTCGAGGTTGCCCTGCACGGTCGCGAGGATCTGCGCCGGGTCGCCGGCCGCGAGCGATTCGAGCTGCGCGTTGAAGTCGGCGATCACCTCGGCGGAGCCGGCCGCGGTCGGCACGCCCGTCGCGTAGTCGGCGCCCGCGAGGAACGCCGCGAGCTCCGGGTTGTCGGTGCTCCACGTGTCGGCCGCGGACTGCACGGACGGCATGGGGCCGAAGGCCTCCGAGAACGCGAGCTGCTGGTCGGCGCTCGTCAGGTACTCCACGAGGTCGAGCGCGGCCTCCTGGTTCGGCGAGTCGGCGGCCATGCCCCAGCAGTTCGTGAACTGGAGGGTGCCCTGCCCGGCCGGGCCCGCGGGCATCTCCACGACCTTGTAGTCGACGTCGGGGAAGTCGGCGGACAGGCCGCCGGTGATCCAGTTGCCCTCGATGGTCATCGCCGCGAGCCCCTTGCCGAACGCCTCGCCGCCCCAACCGGCGCCGAGGTCCGCAGCATAGGCGAACGTGCCGTCCTCCAAGTGGCCCTTGACGTATTCGAGCGCCTCGGTGTTCTCCGCGGAGTCGGCGACCGCGGTCGTCCCGTCCTCGGAGACCAGGCGCCCGCCCGCGCCCGCCATGAACGCCCCCACCCGCTGGTACTCGGCGCCGAACGCGAGCCCGACCGTGTCGCCGGAGGTCAGCGCCGCGGCGGCCGCGTCGAGCTGGTCCCAGGTCGTCGGGATGTCGGCGTCGGTGAGGCCCGCCTCGGCCCACAGGTCGGTGTTGATGACCAGCGCGAGCGTGGAGGAGTCCTTGGGGGCGCAGTAGAACTCGCCGTCGAGCGTGAAGTTCTGGACGAGCCCGGGGTAGAAGTCGTCCTTGTTCGCGAGCAGGTCGCCGTACGGTTCGAGGGAGCCGTTCGCGGCGTACCCGGCGAGCTTCTCGGGGGCCAGGTAGAACAGGTCGGGCGGGGAGCCCGCCGCGAAGCCCTGCGACAGCTCCTGGTCCATGTTCGTGGCGGCGACCGCGGTCGCCTCGATGCCGGACTCCTCGGACCAGGCCGCGAGCGCGGCCTCGATCGCCTGCGTCTCGGCCTCGCCGCTGGCGCCGTAGAGGATCGTCAGCGCGTCGTCGGAGGAGGTCAGGCCCTCCGCGTCGTCGTTGCCGCTGTCGTCGAAGCCCTGGCCTCCGCACCCGGCGAGGGCCAGCGCGGCGGCGACGGCCGCGCTCCCTGCCGCGAGGGCGGTGCGTCTCCTGCTGCTCACGGTGAATCTCCTTTGATCCATCGACCGACCGTTTTTGGATCGATCAATTTTTATTGGAACGATCATACGATAGGCTCGTCCGCGAGCGAACGTCAAGTGCGAGGGGACAGGGCCGAATGGCGGAACGGAAGGCCGCGACAATCGGGGACGTCGCGCGCGAAGCGGGCGTCTCGCGCCAGACCGTGAGCAACGTCGTCAACTCCCCCTCGATCGTGAAGGAGTCGACGCGCCTCAAGGTCCAGGCCGCGATCGAGGCCCTCGGCTACTCCCCGAACGCCCTCGCCCGGCGCCTGCGCACCCAGCGCACCTCCACGATCGCCGTCAAGCTCGACCCCTACTCCGGGGGCGTCTCCGGCGTCGTCCTCGACCGCTTCGTCCACGCCTTGACCGAGAGTGCCGCGGCCCGCGGCCTCCGCGTCCTCCTCTACGCCGCAAGGACACTGGAGGAGGAGCTGCGGCACCTCGACGAGCTCGCCGACGCCGGGGAAGTGGACGCGATCGTCCTCACCGGCACCTCCCGCGGCGACCGCCGCGCCGCCCGCCTCCTCGAACGCGGCGTCCCCTTCGCGGCCTTCGGCCGCCCCTGGGGGACCGACACCGCCGCCCACCCGTGGGTCGACATCGACGGCGCCGCCGGGACCCGCAGCGCCACCAGGCATCTCCTCGACCGGGCCGGGGACCGCATCGCGTTCCTCGGCTGGCCCGAGGGCTCGGAGAGCGGCAGCGACCGCGAGCGCGGCTGGCGCGAGGCCATGGGGGAGCGGACCGCCCCGCGGCTCACCGCCGAGGACGGCGTCGCCGAAGGCCAGGAGGCCGTGAAGGCCCTGCTGCCGAACGGGATCGACGGCCTCGTGTGCGTCAGCGACGCCCTCGCGATCGGCGCGCACCTCGCCGCCGTCCAGGCCGGGCGGCCCGAGCTGCCGATCGTCGGCTTCGACAACACCGCCGCCGCCGAGGCGCTCGGGATCTCCAGCGTCGAGCAGCTCCCCGAGCGCGTCGCCGCCGGCATCCTGGAGATGCTCATGGGTCCCGAGGGGAACAAGGTCGTGGCGCAGGAGCCGAAGGGCCTGCTCGTGGAGCCGCGGCTCATCATCCGCTAGCAAAAAACACTTAGCCCTTGCGCTAAGTGTTTCAGTGAGTAATACTTAGCCTTATGGCACAGTATTCGGAGACGCTGGTCGGCACCGCTCTCGACGGTGTGTTCACCGCGCTCGCCGACCCCACCCGCCGCGAGGTGGTCCGCCGCCTCGGGCGCGGCCCGATGAGCGTCGGCGACCTCGCCCGCGAGTTCCCGATGACCCTCCCCTCCTTCATGAAGCACGTGCGGACCCTGGAGGCGAACGGCCTCATCCGCACCGCCAAGACCGGCCGGGTCCGCACCTGCGCGCTCCGGCGCGAGCGGCTCGCGCTCGTCGACGACTGGCTCGCCGAGCAGCGGCGGGTCTGGGAGTCGCGCACCGACCGGCTGGAGCAGTTCGTCACCGATCCCGAGGAGCACCAATGAACACCGAACTCGACCTCGTCATCGAGCGCGTCATCCGCGCGCCCCGCGACAGCGTCTGGCGGGCCTGGACCGACCCGGCCCGCTTCGAGCAGTGGTGGCTCCCGGCCCCGTACGCGTGCCGCGTCGAGCGCTTCGACGCCGTGCCCGGCGGCCCGATGGTCACCAGCATGAGCGAGGACGGCGATGCATTCCGGCCGCACATGGACGCCGCGTTCCTCGTCGTCGAGGACGGCGAGCGCATCGTCTTCACCAACGCGATCGACAGCGCCTGGCGCCCGGCCGAGCCCGAGCCGGTCGCCATGACCGCCGAGATCACCTTCGCCGACGCCCCCGAGGGCACCGCGTACCGCGCGTTGGTGCGCCACGGCAGCGCCGCGTCCCGCAAGCGCCACGAGGAGCTCGGCTTCCACGAGGGCTGGGGCACGGTCATCGGGCAGCTCGCCGCGCTCGCCGAACGGGAGGCATAGGACGCTCGTTTACGGCCGCGACCTGCGGGTACACCTCCGCATCAAGGAGGTGTACCCCGCATGGCGCCAGGCAAAGCCGCAACAGTGGCAGTCGCGGGCCGCGACATCAAGGTCTCGCGGCTCGACAAGGTCCTGTTCCCCGACGACGGCCTCACCAAGGGCGACCTGATCGACCACTGCGAGTCGGTCGCCGAGGCGATGGTCCCCCACCTCGCGGGCCGCCCGCTCACGCTGCGCCGCTTCCCCGACGGCATCGGCGGGAGCGGGTTCTTCCAGAAGGACGCCTCCGACCACTTCCCCGACTGGATCCGCACCGAGGCGGTGCGGTCGCGCACCGACGGGGGCACCGTCCACTACGTCGTCTGCGACGACCCGGCGACGCTCGTCTACCTCGCGAACCAGGCCGCGATCGAGTTCCACGTCTGGCCCTCCACCGTCGACGACCTCGAACGGCCCGACCGGCTCGTCATCGACATCGACCCGCCCGACGGCACCGACCACACGGTGCTCCACACGGTCGCCCGGCGCCTGCGCGACGTCTACACCGAGATCGGCCTGACCCCGTTCGTGCAGGCCACCGGCGGGCGCGGCTACCACGTCGCGGCCCCGCTCGACCGCTCCACCGGCTTCGACGCCGTCCGCGAGCTCGCCCTCGCGGTCGCCGACCGCCTCGCCGCCGAGGACCCGGACCTGCTCACCACCGCGCAGCGCAAGAACAAACGCGGGGACCGGATCTTCCTGGACGTCAACCGGAACGCCTTCGGCCAGACCTTCATCGCCCCGTACTCGCTGCGGGCCCGCCCCGGCGCGGCCGTCGCCACCCCGCTCGACTGGGACGAGCTCGGCCGCTCGCGCCCCGCGAAGTACACCACCGAGAAGGTCCGCCGCCGCCTCATGCGCAAACCGGACCCGTGGTCGGCGATGGACGCGCACGCCGCGTCGGCCGAAGAGGCCCTGGAGAACCTGGGCTGACGCCCGCTCGGACCGCCCGCACCGCCGCCGCGAAAAACTTGTGCAATCGGTTGCCCAAAACCCTTGATTTCCGGAAAGGGCTTTCCTTAGACTCATTGAAACATGTCAATCCCTAACCCCTAGGAGCTCGGCGATGAGACGATCGCTAGCACTCAAGGTCGGCACGGTGGCCGCCGCGATGGCCGTGGCCGTCGCGGGCATCGCGTTCTCGACCACCGGCGCCTCGGCGCAGTCCAACGCGGCCACCGGCTACGCCACGCAGAACGGCGGCACCACCGGCGGCGCCGGCGGCGCGGTCGTGCGCGCCACCACCGGCACGCAGATCCATGCGGCCCTGTGCAACCGGGCCTCGACCAGCACCCCGATCATCATCCAGGTCGAGGGCACCATCAACCACGGGAACACCACGGCGGTCGACGGCGACAGCTGCGACACCGCCGCGGACCGCATCGAGCTCAAGGGGATCAGCAACGTCACGATCCTCGGCGTCGGCTCGGGCGCCACGTTCGACCAGCTCGGCATCCACATCCGCGACTCCAGCAACATCATCATCCAGAACGTCACGGTCAAGAACGTGAAGAAGTCCGGCTCCCCGACCTCCAACGGCGGCGACGCCATCGGCATGGAGAGCACGGTCCGCAACGTGTGGGTCGACCACACCACCCTCGAAGCCTCCGGCGGCGAGTCCGAGGGCTACGACGGCCTGTTCGACCTGAAGAACGACACCAAGTACGTGACGCTCTCCTACTCGATCCTGCGCAACTCCGAGCGCGGCGGCCTCGTCGGCTCCAGCGACAGCGACACCGCGAGCAGCTTCATCACCTACCACCACAACCTGTACCAGAACCTGAACTCGCGCATGCCGCTCCTGCGCGGCGGGACCGCGCACACCTACAACAACTACTTCACCGGGATCGTCGAGTCGGGCATCAACCCCCGCGTCGGCGCGAAGATCAAGGTGGACAACAACTACTTCGAGGACTCGAAGGACCCGCTCGGGACCTTCTACACCGACCTCATGGGTTACTGGCAGGTCAGCGGGAACACCTTCGACAACGTGACCTGGTCGTCCCCCGGCACCGACAACCACCCGGCGGGCCCGAACCCGACCTCCACGACCACGGTCTCCATCCCGTACTCGTACAGCCTCGACAACGCGAGCTGCGTCCCGTCGATCGTGACCGCGACCGCGGGCGCGAACAAGGGCCTGAAGACCTCCGACGGCTCCTGCTCGGTGACCTCGCCGACCGCGGGCCCGACCACGACCACGCCGACCACCGACGCGCCGACCACCGGGAACCCGCCCACGGGCGCGAACCTGAGCATCGGCGCGGGCGCCGACGGCACCTCGAAGGCCTCCGGCACCAGCTACGGCAACGTCATCGACGGCTCCACCTCGACCTACTGGTCCCCGAGCGGCACCACCGGGCGCGTCTCGGTCAAGTGGAGCTCCGCGAAGACGATCGACACGGTCGTCATCAAGGAGGCCTCCGACGCGACCGGCCGTATCGGCTCGTGGCAGCTGGTCAACAACGACACCGGGGCGGTCCTCGCCTCCGGCACCGGGGCGGGCACGATCTCCTTCACCGCCACGTCCCTCACCAAGGTCAACTTCGTGATCACCTCGGCCTCCGGCACGCCGAAGATCACCGAGTTCGAGACCTACGCATAACTCCGGCAACGGGATCCGGAACGAGGACGCCCGGGGGGCATGACCCCGGGCGTCCTCACTGCTCCTTACTCCCTTGCGCG
Organism: Glycomyces artemisiae; assembly: GCF_003002955.1. Lineage (GTDB taxonomy): Bacteria > Actinomycetota > Actinomycetes > Mycobacteriales > Micromonosporaceae > Glycomyces > Glycomyces artemisiae. The sequence goes on along the minus strand of NZ_PVTJ01000002.1, from coordinate 177,624 downwards.
CGAGGCGATCCCGGCGATGAGCTCCACGACCTCCGGCCGCGAGAACGGCCCGACGTGCGGCAGCGGCAGCGAATGCACCTCGGTCGGGTTGCCCGGCGTCAGCCGGTCGGCCTCGGCGATGAACCGGTCCTGGAGCGCGGGCGGGATGAGCCGGTCCTCGGTGAACCGCACGTACGTCCGCGGGATGCGCCCCCACCGGTCCGCCTCGACCCTGGTCTCCGCCAGGGGGACCGCCACGGGCTCGTCGGGCTGGAACAGGTTGAGCGCCCGCAGCAGCTCCTCGTCGCCGAAACCGCCCGCGAGGCACTCGCGGATGCCGTCCAGCAGCACCGGATCGGCGGTCCGCCAGTTCACCCGCGCCACCCCGAGCTCGGCCGGGTCCCCGGCGACGGCCGCGGTGACCTTGGCGATGAGGCTCTCCGCGTTCTCCGGCTCCGCGAGGTACGCGGCCATGCTCGGCAGCTCGACCGGGCAGTACGCCGCCACGTAGACGAGGCGGTCGACCAGCTCGGGCACGGCGTTCCCGACCCGGCCCAACGTGACCCCGCCCTGGCTGGAGCCGACGAGCACGACCGGCCCGTTCCGGCGGGCCCGCCGCACGACCTCGACGGTGTGTTCCGCATAGTCGTCGAGCGTGAGCCCCGCGAGGGGCGACGGCTCCTTGGCAAGGGCCGCAAGGTCCTGCGGCGCCTGGTACGACCGCGGGTAGAACCCGTCGACCCCGTGCCCGGGCAGATCCACTGCGACCGTGGGGAACCCGCGGAGGGTGAGCTCGGAGGTGAGCCCGACCCAGCTGAACGACGAGACGTGCGTGCCGTGCACCAGCACGACGGTGGGATTGGACATGGCTTGTGCTCCTTACGAATCGGTAGCGGCGGGTTCCCGCCGCATCGGTTGGACGGGCGGCGCGCCCTCGACCCGGACCGGCCCGCCGAGGTCGGCGAACCCGTGCCGCAGGTACAGGGCCCGGCTGCCCGGTGAACTCGCCTCCAGGTACGCGGGCAGCCCGTCCCGGTCCGCGAGCGCCAGCCCGTGCCGCAGCAGCGCCGACCCGATCCCGCGGCCCTGCGACGCGGGGACCACGCCCATGACCGCGAGGTACAGGTGCGGCCGGTCGACCGGATGCCGCTCGCCGAGCGCGGCGCCGAGCGAGAACAACCGGGCGAGGGGCCCGCCGGGAGGCGCGCTGCCGGCGTCGAGCCGTTCGCCCCGGTCGAGCCGCAGCCAGAGCGCAGCGCCCTCGGCCCCGGCGACGTGGGCTTCGGCCCGCGGACGGCCGAGCAGCGACCGGTAGAACCCCTCCTGGTATGCCGCCCGGCGGCCCTCGTCGGGGAACAGCCATGCGGCGAGCGGATCGGCGGCGAACGCCGAGGAGAGCACGCCGACGAGTCCGCCGGCATCGGATGCGTACACTGTATCGATGTCCACGGAACCCAGGCTCACACGGGAAACGGTGCAGTGAAAGGCACGGCTGGGGGAAAGTGTGCTAGTCCGGCGATGAATGACCTAGTACACTGGTGGGATGGAACCGCCGTACCGCCAGATCGCCGCGGAACTCCGAGCGGGCATCGCCGCGGGCGACCTGCGCCCGGGGGACCGGGTGCCGTCCGTCAGGCAGATCGCACAGCGCTGGGGCGTCGCGACCGCGACGGCGAACCGGGTGATGGCGGTGCTGCGCGACGAGGGCCTGGTGGTCACCAAGGTCGGTGCCGGAACGGTCGTGAGCGACCGGGCGAAGCCGGTGCCCGCCAAGAGTCCCGCCCCGAAGGTGCGGCCCGCCCGCAAAGGGTCCCTCCCCCCTCCCCTCACCCTCCCGCGCATCCGCAGGCAAGCCGTCGACATCGCCGACCGGGAAGGGCTGCAAGCGGTCACGATGCGCCGTGTCGCCGCCGACCTGAACGTCGGCCCGATGTCCCTGTACCGCCACGTCGCCACCAAGGAGGACCTCCTCCTCGCGATGATCGAGGAGATCGCCGCCGAACGCCCCCTCCCCGAGCCCGCCGCCGACTGGCGCCGCGGCCTCGACGCGATCGCCCGCCTCCAATGGGACCTCTACCGCCGCCACCTCTGGGCCGCCCGCGCGGTCTCCTTCACCAGGCCCCTCCTCGTCCCGGCGCTCGCCGCCTACACCGAATGGACCCTCCGCGCCCTCGACGGCCTCGGCCTCTCGCCCCGCACCTGCGCCCGCGAAGCCCTCGCCCTCCACGCCCTCGTCAACACCGCCGCCCTCGCGCTCGCCGCCGAAGCCGACGCCGAGATCGAGACCGGCGTCTCCCTCGACCACTGGCACCGGTCCCAGCGCCCTCAGACGGACACGCTCCTGTCCGCCGAGGACTTCCCCCTCCTCGCCGCCGCGCCCCAAGACGCCTTCACCGACCTCGAAGCCCTCTTCGACTACACCCTCGCCCGCCACCTCGACGGCTTCGCCGCCCTCCTCCACGACCGCCGCCGCCCGCGCGGGTAGGCGCGAGCCGGCTCACTCCGCGGCGAGGTCCACCGGGACGCGTTCGTCCTCGGGGGACAGCACGAACGCCTCGACCACCTGCGCGCGGTAGAGCCGCAGGTGCGCCGCGCCCGTCACGTCGTCCGGGCCCCAGGCGCGGCCGCCCTCGGCCTCCGAGCACCGCGAGTACACCGCGAGCCCGCGCGCGAGATCCTCGCCGGGGGCCTCCCCCGCGACCGCTTCGACGTACACGCCCTGGCCCGTGCTGATGGGGACCGTCGAGTCGAAGACCGCGATCCCGGCCTGCGGCCGCACCGCGAGGTTCAGCGAGTGCCGCGAGCCCGGCCGCGAGACCCACCACAACTCCTCGTACCCGTGGTGCGCGAACCACACCGGCGTCGCCCACGGCCGCCCGTTCGCACTGGCCGTCGCCAGCGTCATGTACCGAATGCCGTCGAGGATGCGCCGCCCTGTGCTGCTGTAGTCCATCCCCTATTCCTAGAGTTTCGCGGCGCGAAGCGCAACCGGCGGCCGACTTGACGGCGCAATAAACCGCAACTACTCTGGTGCCAGTCTAAGCGACGAGGGGGACCGAGTGAGCATCAGCAGCAGGAGCGCGGTCGCGATCCACGCCCTCACCATGCTGGCGCGCTGGGAGGAGCGGACCCTGACGTCCGGCGAGATCGCGGACAGCCTGGAGAGCAACCCCGTGCTCGTGCGCCGCATCCTCGGCTCCCTGCGCGACGCGGACCTGGCGCACTCGACCGAGGGCCGCGGCGGCGGCTGGCGGCTGGCCCGGCCCCCGCGGTCGATCACGCTCTACGACGCGTACGCCGCCGTCGAGACCGGCCCGGTGCTCGCCGGGCACCCCCACCCGCCGAGCCGCGAGTGCGAGGTCGGGCGCAACATCCAGGCGCTGCTCGAAGACGAGTTCCGCGAGGCTCAGCGGGCCATGGAGGAGCGCCTGGGCCGCACCACGATCGCCGACCTCGTCAACCGGGTCCTGGAGAAGGAGCGCGAGCTCAACCTGCAGCGCTGACCGCCGAAGGCCGGGGACGTCCCCGGCCTTCGCTTCAACCCAAACTGCAACCCTTTCAGTATCAGTTCAACCGGAGGAACCGAGGCATGACCGCCACCGCAACCGCACCCGAACGCGCCCCCGCCGCGGCGCCCCTGCTCGCACTGCTCATGCCCGCCGTCCTCGCCACCGTCGTCGCCAGCGACATGGTCAACCTCATGCTGCCGTCGATCGGGGAGCAGTTCGGCGCCTCCGAGGCCGAACTCGCCTGGGTCGTCACCGGCTTCCTGCTCATGTTCTCGATCGGCGTCCCCGTCTACGGCCGCGTCTCCGACCGGGCGAGCCTCAAGCGCCTCTTCGCGTTCGCGCTCGCGCTCTACGCGGCGGGCAGCCTCGTCTGCGCGCTCGCCCCGAACCTCCCGGTGCTCGTCGCGGGCCGGATCGTGACCGGCGCGGGCGCCGCGGCGATCCCGGTGCTCGCGATGATCGCGATCACCCGCCTGCTGCCGGAAGGCAAGCGCGGCATGGGCATCGGCGTCGTCTCCGCCGCCGCGGGCGTCGGCACCGCCGCCGGACCCGCGCTCGGCGGCGGGATCGGCCAGTACCTCGGCTGGTCCGCGCTGTTCTGGATCATGCTCGCCGCCGCACTGCTCCTGCTCCCCGCGGCGCTGCGCCTCCTCCCGGACGGGCGCCCGGCGGGCGCCGACCGGTTCGACCTCCTCGGCGGGGCCTTGCTCGGCGCCGGCGCCGGACTGGCCCTGTTCGGCCTCACCCGGATGCAGGCCGACGGCCCCGCGGCCCCGGCGTCCTGGGGCAGCCTCGCCGCGGCGGCCCTGGCGCTCGCGCTCTTCGCCTGGCGCACCGCCCGATCGGCGCACCCGTTCGCCCCGCCCGCGCTGTTCGCCGACCCGCACTACCGCGCCTCGGTCCTCACCGCGTTCCTCGCCATGGCCGTGAACCTCGGCGCCCTGGTGTACGTGCCGCTGCTGCTCATCGACGTCAACGGCCTCGAACCGGGCGCGGGCGCCCTCGTCATGGTTCCCGCGGGCCTCGCCGTCGCCGGACTCTCGCCCCTGATCGGCCGCCTCGCCGACCGCACGGGGTCCCGGCCCCTCGTCCTGGCGGGCCTCGCCGCGGTCATCGCCGCCGCGCTCTTCCTGTCCGCCTTCGCCGGGAGCGTCTCCGTGGTCCCGGCGGGCGTCGGCATCCTCGTCCTCAGCGTCGGCTTCATCCTCGTGATGACCCCGATCCTCAGCAGCGCCGCGGGCGCCCTCCCCGCATCGCAGGTCGGCGTGGGCCTCGGGCTCCTCCAAGGCGCGCAGTTCCTCGGCGCGGGCGCCGGACCTGCGGTCTTCGGCGTCCTCGTCACCGCCGTCCGCCAGAGCGGACGCGACGCGGTCAACCCGCTCCATGCGGCCGCCGGCGGCGCCGCCTACTCCGACGCCTTCCTCGCCATGGCCGCGGTCGCGGCGGCGGCCGCGCTCATCGCGCTCCGCATGCGCCGCGGGGCCGCCTAGGCGCCGACCGGTTCACCGGGGCGGGCCGCCGCGCGGTCCGCCCCGGCGGCGGCTCAGGCGCCCTGGAGGCGGTCGCGCTCGGCCTTGCGGCGGCGCTTCTCCTCCATGAGGGCCTCGGCCTCCGCGGCGGGCACTTCCTCGTAGTCGTAGTCGATGTGGCCGCGGTCGTGGTCCAGGAAGAACGTGGTGCGCACCCAGCCGGGCTTCGCGAAGTCGTACTCCTCGCTCCAGCCCTTCCCGCCCTCGCGGTACTTGCGCAGGAACCCCGCGGGATTGGACCTCGGCCAGCGGTGGCTCACCATCACGAAGTACCTAAGATCCTCCACCGAAACTCCCATCGAACGTCTTCAGGTCCTGCACGTTGCTCGGATGCGGCACCTCGTTGAAGATCTTCTTCTGCTCCGCGTCGAGCGCCGCCTTGCGCGGGTCGGCGTCGTCGAGGACCTTCATCTGATCGTACAGATCGTGCGTGCCCTCGTCCTTGGCCCAGAAGCTCTGGTCGGTGTGGTGCTGCACCTCGAACTGGGTGCCGGTCTCGGGATCGCGCCAGGTCGTGTTGATGCCCTGGTACTTGCCGTCCTGGTTCCACTTGAACTTGTACTGCTTCGGGTCGGGCTCGAACCCGGCGTCCTTGAGGGTCTGCTGGGCGTTCTTGACGCCGTCGGTGTACTTGTCGTCGGCGTGCCCGAGGGTGTACCTGACGGAGTCGTTGATCTCGGCGATCGCGTCGTCCGCGGTCGCGTCCGGGTTGCGCCGCTGGATCCTCGCGACCTTTTCCTTCAGCGAGTCCTCGGTCTTGAGCCGGTGGTCGCGCCCGATGAGCTTCGAGTCGTTGGCGGCGGCGATCTCGTCCATCTTGGGGGTGATCCGCGACTCGGCGTCCCGCGAACGGGCCAGGAACCGGTCCACGGCCGCGTTGTCCTCGGGGCTCAGCTTCACCTCGGGGTGCTTCGGGTGCGTCCAGCCCTTCGGGGCGTCCGGCGTCGGCGCGGTCGTCCTCGGGTCCGGCGCCGCGCTCGTGTCGCCCGGCTTCTTCTTGCGGCTCACGGCCTTCCGGAACGATTTCGGGAGTTTCGCGGCCTTGTTGATGATGGTCCCGACGGCTTTGCCTGCGCCGCTCATCTTGGAACTGGAGCTACCCATTGAGCACCGCGCTCAGCGCCCGGTCCATGAGCTGGTCGATGATGAGCCCGGTGATCTTCTTGAAGATCGGGATCTGCGCCAGCGACGCCCCGAACGTGACCGCCGCGAACGCGATGGCCTGCGCGATCTGGAACGCCAGGATCGCCAGCTGCACGATCACGCTGATCTTCAGCGCCAGGATGATCCCCGCGGTGACCATCAGCCCGATGGTGATCTCGTTCGTCGGGTCGGCGACGTCGGCGATGTTCCGCAGCGCCGACTCCTCGTGCTCCCAGTCGGCTCGGAACGCGTCGATGTCGGCGCCCGAGTTCCCCTCGATGAGCGACCGCGCCGCCGCGTCCAGCGACTCGACCCGCCCGGCGACCTGGTCGGCCATGGCGGTCCACTCGCCCGCGAGGTTGAAGATCTTCTCCTCGTCCGACTCGGGCCACTCGTAGCCGAGCACCCCCAGCAGGGTGATGAGTTCGGAGGGCAGCTGCATGCCCATATGGCGACTCCTCTCCGCATGGGGAGCAAGGGGGTTGGGGGTGGGAAGGGGCCAGGGGCCGGGGTGGAAGGGCTCAGGGTTTGAGTCCGCCGTGGATGGTCGTGAAGCTCTTGGCGACCTCGGCGTCGTTGGCCTCGTGCTCGTCGGCCATCTCGCGGAGGTCCTGCGAGTACGCTTCCAGCGCTTCGATGTTCGACGTGAAGCACTCTGTCGCGACCGCGACGCACTCCTCGTGCGCGGGCCCGGCGATCGACCCGACCATGTCCCCGCCGAACGCGTCGGCGTACTGCGCCAGCGCCGCCGTGAACTGGTCCAGCAGCGCCTGGACCTCGTCCTTCGCGGCGTCCAGCCCGTCGGCGGACCGCCGCATCCCCTCGGGATCGATCTGAAGTCCGGCCACGGTCATCTCCTCGGGGCGCGCCAGGTGAACGCTAAAGATCCCTCACCGTATCGCATTCCCGCCCGCGCCACCAGACGGCCAGTTTCCTTTAACCGCAACGACATCTACACAACGTCCTGGAAACCGGGACCGTGCTCCGCGGCAGCGCAGGCGTCGTTCACTGCCAGTCGCGGATCGCGACTTGGCAGGCGATGAACGCGATGACGCCGATGGTGAGGATCGTCCCGAGGATGAAGGTGAGTCGCTTGTTCTTGCGCTCCTCTTCACGGGGGTTGAACGGGAGGGGATCGGAGTGCACGCGCGGCTGCTGCGGCGAGCCCGGCGGGACGAGCCGCTCGAGACCGGCCGGCTGCGGGACCGCGAGCTGCCGTCCGCGGCACCGCGTCGTCCTGCGCGGGATCGCCGACCGTCCGCTAGTCGAAGTCGGTGGCGCGGGCGACCGGCTCCCACTCGCTGAACTCGGCCTGCTGCTCCTTGAGTTCGGCGCCGATCGCGTCGGCCGCGTCCGCGCCCAGGACCAGCCGGAGCGGGACGGTGTCGGCCGCGAGCGCGGCGAGGATCGCGGCCGCGGCCTTCGCGGGGTCGCCCGGCTGCTTCCCGGCCGCGTCCGGGAACGCGGACCGGAACGGGCCCACGGTCGCCTCGTACGCGTCGAGCGGCGCCGACTGAACGTGCCCGGCCCCGTTCAAGCCGGTGCGGAACGCGCCCGGTTCGACCACGAGCACGTCGATGCCGTGCGGGCGGACCTCCGCGGCGAGGGCCGCGCTCAGCCCCTCCAGGGCGTGCTTGGTCGCCGAGTACGCGCCCACGCCGGGGAACGACATGCGCCCGCCCATGCTGGAGAGCTGCACGATCGTGCCGCTTCCGTTGGCGCGCATGTGCGGCAGCACGGCCCGGACCAGGTCCGCGGGTCCGAAGAAATGCAGGTCCATGAGGGACCGCAGCTCGGCGTCGGTGGTCTCCTCGACCGCGCCGATGTGGCCGCGGCCGGCGTTGTTGACCAGGACGTCGATGCGGCCGTACCAGAGGACCGCCTCGGCGACGACCGCGCGCACGCGGGCGGGGTCGGTCACGTCCAGGGCCACGGGCACGGCCCGGCCCGGATGGGCGGCGGCGAGGTCGTCGAGGTCCTCGGGGCGGCGGGCCGTCGCGATCACGGTGTCGCCCGCGGCGAGCGCGGCCTCGGCGATCGCCCGGCCGAAGCCGGAGGAGGTGCCGGTGACTAGCCAGACGCGGCCCTCGGCGGTGCGGGTGGGTTCGGTGTCCACGGGGTTTCCTTCCGTCGGTGTGCCGGTCCTTTATCCCCCTGGGGCCCTTGGGGCGTCCAATACCGGTTTCCGACCGGGCCATAAAGGCGGCTTATGATCGCTGCATGGAGCTGCGGCAGTTGCGGTATCTGGCGGCCATCGCCGAGCACGGGAACCTCGGGAGGGCCGCGAAGGCGCTGTACGTCAGCCAGCCCGCGCTCTCCTACGCCCTCAAGGGGCTTGAGGCCGAGCTGGGGGTGCGGCTGTTCGACCGCACCCCCGCCGGCGTCGAGCCGACCGCCGCGGGCGCCGACGTCCTGGACGCCGCCGCGGCGGCCCTCGCCGCAGCCGACGAGGTGGCCGCGGCAGCCGAGCGGCACCGCACGGGCGGGGTCCTGCGGGTCGGGTTCGAGGCCAGCGGCGCCGGTGAGCTGACCACGCGCGCCCGCGCCGAGTTCGCGCGCCGCCGCCCCGGGGTCCGGGTGGTGCCCAAGCGGTTCGACTGGGGCGGCGAGGCCGCGGCCCTGCGCGAGGGCGCGGTCGACGCCGCGTTCGTGTGGCTCCCGGCCGACCTGACCGGCTGCGAGAGCGTCCTCGTCCGCACCGAGCCGCGCGTGCTCGGCGTCCCCGCGGGCCACCGCCTCGCGCGCCGCGACGCGGTGTCCGTCCTGGAGACGAACGCGGAGCCGCTCATGTGGACGGACAAGGCGCCGCGCGAGTGGGTCGACTGGTGGGCCGTGAACCCCCGCCCCGACGGCAGCGAGCCCCGGTGGGGTCCGAAGAACGACAACGTCGAGGAGATGCTCGAACAGGTCGCCGAGGGCGCGGCGGTGTGCTTCGCGCCCGAGTCGATGGCCGCCTACTACGCCCGCCCCGACCTCGTGTGGGTCCCGCTCGCCGACGCCGAACCGCTGCGCGTCGCCCTCGCCTGGCGGGCCGGGAACCCGCTCGCGGAGGACTTCGCCGCCGTCGTCCGCTCGCTCCTCTAGGACGCACCACGTCGGCTGTCGGCCACGTCGGCCGTTCCCGCGAGCTGCACGGGACCGAACTCCGAACCTTTGGGTCGCAGGATCTCAGGGAACTGGTCGCCGGCTCCCTCACGGTGTCACGCGGCGGGCTTCGCGGAGGTGAAGCCGCCGGCGATCGCGATCCCGGCCCGCCGGGGCAGGAACCTGACGGCGGTCGCCTGGGCGGCGGTGAGCCGGCCGGAGACGATGCTGGGCGGGGCGTGCCTGCGGGCGAGGGCCCGGAGCGCCGTGCGCACGACCTGCTCGGGCGTCTGGCAGGTCCCGGCCGGGTCGTTCATCGTCGCGACCACATCGAAGAACTCGGTGCGCGTCGGCCCCGGAGAGAGCGCGAGAACGCGCACGCCGGTCCGCCGGGTCTCCCGCCAGAGCGCCTCGGTGAAGGACAGCACGAACGCCTTGCTGGCCGCGTAGGCGGCCATGCCCGGGACCGGTTGGTATCCGGCGCTGCTGGCGACGTTGACCAGCGCGCCCCTCCCGTGCTCAAGGAGTCCCGGCAGGAAGGCCCGCGTGATGTCCACCAGGCCTTCGACGTTGAGGCGGAGCATGGCGGCGAGGCGGTCGCTGTCGGCGTGCGCGAGGTCGCCGTGCATCCCGAACCCGGCGTTGTTGATCAGCGAGGTCGGCCGCAGCCCCCGCGCCCGGCACTCGGCCTCCAGGCGCCCGCCGGCCCCGGGTTCGCTCAAGTCCGCCGCGACCACGTCGACCCGGCGGCCGTGGCGGCCCCGGATCGTCTCGGCGAGGTCTTCCAGCCGGTCGCGCCGCCGCGCCACGAGCACGAGATCGCTGCCGCGGGAGGCCAGTTCGCGGGCGAACGCCGCGCCGATCCCCGCGCTGGCCCCGGTCACCACTGTGACCGCGTTGTGGAACATGGCTACCGTCCTCGATATAAGTGAACAGGTGTTCAGTGAGTTAGACTGTACAGGTGTTCACTTACAGATGCAATCGGCCATGAGCAGGACCGGCAACCAGCGGGGCCAGGGGGCCCGACTGCGGGAGGAGCTGATCGCCGCGGCCAGGGCGCTGATCGTCCGGCCCCAGACGCTCGAACTGCCGTCACTGCGCGCCGTGGCGCGCGACGTCGGCGTCGCCCCCTCCGCGGTGTACCTGCATTTCGCGTCCGGGGAGGACCTGGTCGACGCGGTCATCGACGAGCAGTTCGGCGAACTGCGGCACGCGCTGGAGTCCTGCGGCGACGATCTCGCCGCGCGCGCGGCCACGTATGTCCGATGGGGACTGTCGAACCCGGGGGCGTACCAGCTGCTGTTCGAGAGCGCCGACCGGCTCCCCGCCCTCGCCGACGGTCGCCGTCCCGGATGGGACCTGGTGCAGCGCCTCCAGGAACTCATCGCCGCCCGGACCGGCCGCAGCGAGGCGGCCGCCTTCCCGATCGCCCTGCGCCTGTGGACGGGCCTGCACGGCATCGTGTCGCTGCGTCTGCACAAGCCCGACCTCGCCTGGCCCACCACGCCCGAGGACGAAGCGGCCGACGCCGCCGCGAACGCCCTCCGCCCGCCGTCCGGGGGCATGCCCGAATGAGCGAGCCGCATCACGCCGGCCCTCGCGGTGACCGGCGACGCCACGATCATCCGCGGCGTCCTCCTCCCCGCGGTCATGCGCCTCACCGGCCGGTGCAACCGGTGGTCCCACCGCCCCTGAAACGCCTCCACACCCGCATCGGCCTCCGCGAAACCTGAACGGGGAGAATGTCCGCATGTCCGATGACCGCACCGACGCGCCCGCCGACCTCGCCCAATGGGGCCTCCACGCGTTCGCGCTCGGCGCCCGCAGCACCCCGCACTCGGTGGTCGCCATGGACGACAACGGCGTCCTGCTCTACCACGCCCGCAACGGAATCACCATGTCCGAGCTGCACGCCCGGGGAGTCAGCGCCTCGCAGAGCCAGCTCGCGCTGCTGCGCGCCTACGAGCTGATCACCATCGACGGCGAAGTCGTCACCACCGCCTTCCCGGTGATCGGCCCCGACCTCCTCAGTGCGCTCCGCCCCCGAATCCGGGCATTCGCCGACACCCTCGCACCCCGCCTCACCGGCGGCGTCAAGGCGATCACCACCGAGCTGCGCCGCCGCGGCCACACCGCACACGACTACACCGTCGTCTTCGGCCACGCCGTCGACGGCCTCCTCTGGGACCGCCTCCGCGCACACGGCCTCGTCCCCACCACCGAACTCAGCGTCGAACGCCCTTACTGGAACGGCGCCTTCTGGGCCCTCCACCCGCCCCGCAAGAACACCGCCGGCGTCAACGAGGTCCCCGGATCCGCCGCAACCCTGGTCATGGTCTGGACCGACGCCACCTCCAACGCCCTATGGGAACTCGCCCGCTCAGACGCCGGCCAGTCCCTGCTCTCCGACCCGCACTCCCAAAGAGCCGTCCCGGTGCTGACCGGGGAAGACGAACTCCACCACCACAGCCTCGCCATCGCCGACACCATCGCCCGAGCACTCCAATCCGACCCCGAAGCCCGAGCCCTCGCCGCCGCGCTCCCCGACACCGGCCGTCACGAACCCATCCTTGTGCTCGCCCATGAACTCATCTGGGACCTCATGACCGCCCTCGTCAAGACCGGCCACCTCCACCCCCAGCCGGGCCCCCGAACCCTCACCGACCACCTGCTCCTCCGCGTGCCCCGCTAACGCGATCTGAGATAGCCGAGCAGATCTTCGACCAGGTCTCCGGGCTCGACAGCGCCCTTGCGCTCCCCGGCGAGGTGCCCCGCGAGCGCGAGGTCGGCGGCCCCGTGCGCGAGCGCGCGGATCAACGCCGCCAACCGAACCGCATCCCCCGCCGGAAGCTCCCCGTCGCGCTGCGCGGCGGCGACGAGGTCGACGAAGGCGGCGTTGGCCGCAGTCGCGGCCTCGGCGAGCTCATCGGATTCGATGCTCCAGCGCCCGAACACGAGTTTGAACCGCGCCGGGTACCGCAGCGCCCAAGCCGCGTAGTCGACGAGCACGGTCCGCAGGGCGTCCCCGGGCCGCTGCCTCTCGGCCGCCCGCTCCATCGCCGTGCGCAGTCCTTGCAGCTCGCGCGCGGCGACCGCCGCCAGGAGCGCCTCCTTGCCCGCGAAGTGCTTGTAGGGCGCGTTATGGGACACGCCGGCACCGTGCCCGACCTGCCGCAGTGTCACCGCGTCGGTCCCGCCCTCGTCGAGCAGTCGGGCGGCCACATCGATCAGCGCCTCGCGGGTGCGGTTCACCGAACCTCCTCGGGTTGACAACGTCAACCATTCGATCTAGGTTGACGTTGTCAACCTACCATGCGGCGCCGCCGCGAACGGAAAGGACCGAATCCCATGTCCGACACCATGAACGCCGTGGTCACCGGCGCCACCTCCGGCATCGGCGAAGCGATCGCCCGCAATCTCGCCGCCGCAGGAATGCGGGTCGTCCTCGTCGGCCGCAGCACGCGCCGCCTCGACGAGGCGGGCGCCCGCATCCGCGCGGCCGTCCCCGATGCCGATCTGCTTGCAGAGCAGGCGGATCTAGCGCTGCTCGGCGAGGTGCGCGCCCTCGCCGGCCGCCTCGCCGAGGCGCCGCCCGACATCGTGGTCAGCAACGCCGCAGTGGTCGCCGACCCCGACGACCGGACTCCCGAAGGCCATCAGCGCACGCTCGCGGTCAACCACCTCGCGCCCTACGTCCTCCTGCGCTCGCTGATCGAGCCGATCGGGGACCGCCCCGCGCGCTTCGTGATCGTCGGTGCCTCCCCGCGCGCCTTGGCCCCCATGCCGGTCGACCTCGACGACCTCGAATGCCGCGACCTCCGCGCCCTGGGCCGCCTGCCCAGCCTCCGCCCGGCCACCGCATACGCCCGCACCAAGAACATGAACGCCATGCTCGTCTACGCCCTCGCCCGAAGGCTCAAGCACACCCGCATCACCGTCAACGGCGCGCACCCGGGCATCATCCGCGGCACCCGCCTCGGCGAAGGCACCATGCGCGGCGCCCTCCGCGCGTTCGCCGCAGCCTCGGCCCTGGTCTCCCCCGGCGGCCCCGACGTCGGCGCCGACACCCCCACCTGGCTCGCAACCGATCCGGCACTGGCATCGACCACCGGACGCTTCTACGTCAAACGCACACCCGTCCCCACCGCGCCCCACACCACCGACCCCGAACGCTGCGACCGCCTCTGGGAACGGACTGCACAGTTGACAGGCATGCCGGAGTGAGACGGAGCGTCCTCCTTGCACGGCATTCGCTCACCGCCCGACGTCGTCGCACGCGATGGCGTAGTCGTCCAGGGCGGCGACGAGCGCGAGCGACTCGGTGGTGCCGGGGTAGTACAGGTCCTGGTTGTCGACGGCGCGGAGGAGCAGGCCGGCGACGTCCCGGGCGGTGAGCGCGAGTGCTTCGTCCACGGCGTCGCCGCTGAGGGTCGTCTCGATGCCGGAGGGGGTTCCCGGCGGCGGTGACGGGGCCGCGCTCGATCCGGCCGGTCCGGAACTCCGGCTTGACGCCGTACCGCTTGAGGAAGGTCTCGATGAACGGCTGCAAGGACTTCCGGCGGGACTCCCCGCTCCAGATCACCACCTCGGAGGCGATCTTCGAGACCGTGCCCTCCCGGTTGCGCAGCCACCAGTCCGTCGACGCGTCCCTGAACAGCGCCTCGACCTCGCACGACTGCGGCTTCGGCACCTCCATGTCGATCGGCACGAAGCCGGGCTCGGAGTTCGGCGGCATGATCGGCAGCGGGAACCGCACCTCGATGTTCGGGTCGTCGGGGGAGTGCACCGAGAGGCTGACCTTGTGGACCGGGACCTTGGAGGCGTTCAGGTAGAAGATCCCGAACTGCCCGGACCGCTCGGCCCACCACGCCGAGACCAGGTCCGCCTGCGAACGCTCCTGCGCCTTCTCCCGCTCCAGGTCGCGCCGCACTTCCAGCCGGTACGTCCGGTAGGCCATGTACGCCGCGACCAGCCCGCCGGTCAGCCCGACGACGGTCGCGACGGTGGTCAGGAGGTCGAAGACGAATCTCCACGTGTCCCTTCCGCAACCGTAGGGCCGCAGGGCAACCCGCGGACAGGCGTGCGTCGCGAAGACGACACGCCCCGGTCGGGCGGTGGCCGCGTGCGGCTACGCGGTCCGGGTCGCGAGCCGGGTGCGCCCTGCGGTCCTCGCGAGGACCTCGATCACGGTGACGGGCACCGGGCCGAGCGGGAGCCCGGTGCGCGCCAGGCCCTCGGCGATCAGGTCGAGTGCCTTGGACGCGGCCCGCCGGACCGCGGTCGCCGCGATGCCGGGGCCGGCGAACCGGGCGTTCCTTCGGGTCGGGCTGCGGCCTGTGCCGCGCGGGCCTCGTTGCGGCCCAGCGGCACGGCCGATCCGTCCGCTGGAGCCTCGACGTGCCGGCCTGCCAGGTCTGGGAGAGCCGGCCCGCTGGCGCCGTCGTGCGCTGATGTCAGTGCCCGGCGTAGTTCACGTAGTCGGCGAACAGCGCCCACACCTCGCGGGACTCGGCGACGGCGCTCTCGACCTCGGTGGTGCCGCCGACGAACGCGTTGGTCGTGTCGACCTCCTCCGGGCACTCGGTGGAGGCCTCGACGGTCCGCTCTTCGAGGAGGGCCCCGGTGCGGGCCTCGTAGATCCGCGCCGCCACATGGTGGGACTGCAGCGTGACGTAGACCCACCCGCCCTGGAGCGGGTCCGTGCCGACCTCGCCGTATGCGCCGCAGTCGGTCTCCTCGGGCGGTTCGACGTACTCGGAGCAGACCACGAGCGCGGGGTCCTGTTCGGTCCAGACCCCCGGGTACGGGTACTCGGGAGGATCGACCTCGGGCCCGAAGCTGTTCCCCCAGGCGGTCTCGCCGAGGAGGAACTGCGTGACGTTCTCGCCGCCCGGGACGTACTCCGGAGCGGCCTCGACCGCCGCGGGGGCCGCGCAGAAGGCCAGGATGTCGAACGGCGGCCCGGCCGCCTCCTCGGCCGCCGGGACCTCCGGCTCGTCCGAGGTGCAGGCGGCCAGAGCGAGCACGGCTGCCAACGCCGTCATGACCGAGGTGAGATGCCGCAAGAGGTGCTCCAAAGGGGTGGGTCGGCTTCCAGCGTATCGGAGCCGACCCGCAACGGCCCCTGCAGAACCGCCGATCGGCACGCCCCCACCTGGACTGGCGGCAACCCGGGCGCCTCGCCCTCCTCGCCGTCCTCACGGCGCTCGCTGCAGTCGTGACCTTGGTTGAGCGAACCATGAAGCGGCCCTGCCCAGGTCGAGACCTGCGAGTTCTCCACCCGGCCCGCGGTCCCGGTGTACTGCCGGGCCACACCCAGCGACCAGCGGCCCTTCTTGAGATCGCCAGTCTCGTCGAAGAACGAGCACACCTTCGCCGCCGAGGCGCTCGACGGCGAGGGCCCCGATCCTGGCACGCAGCTCCCGCTCGTCCCAGACCGCGCGTTCAAGCAGGTAGTGCAACCGGTCGGGGCTGGAATGCCCGGCCCACTCGGCGATCGTCACGCAGTTCTTCCGCTCCAGACTCGCCAGCAGCCCGGTGACATAGTCACCAGCGCTCATCCGGCAAGGCCGGGAGCCGAACAGGTCCGCCATCGCGTCGAACACCGCCTGCCCGGCGGCCGCGAATGCTCCCTCAAATATCCTGGCCTCAGCGGCCGCACTCGTCTCTTCTTGCCGCGCAACACGAATCATACGAGAGCAGCTCTTCCTGTCTGCGCCCGAATTCCATCTGCCGCAGTAGTCATCACGGATGGGTGAGAAGGAGACCGCGCGGGCTCGCCCGCGCGGTGGGAAGCAGGTCAGCCGGTGAAGGGCTCAAGAGCGAAGCGACCGATCGCTATGAAGGCGGTCGCGGCGAGGTAGGCCCCGTCCCCGAGCGCGGCCTTGGTCTCGCCGCGGCGGGTCCGCACGATGACGGCGCCGATCATGATGATCGCCAGGCCGCTCGCCGCCAGGGGCACCAGGATCGGCGCGATGTCGAGCAGGGCGGGCAGGATCAGGCCCGTGGCGCCGAGGATTTCGAGCGCTCCGATGGCCTTGAGAGTGTTGGGCCGGAAGTCGAGGACCCAGCGCGAGGCGGCGCCCATCGCGGCCATCTTCTCCCTGGGGACGAACAGCTTCCCGAAGCCGGAGAGCAGGTAGACGGCGGCCATCAGGCCGGCGGTGATCCACAGTGCGATGTTCATGGTTTCCTCCTGAGCAAGATGTCTGAGGGGCCGCGGGCGGACCTGATTACCCGGTCCGCCCGCGAACCTGGGGGGAGTGCGGGCGTCAGGCGTACTGGCCGGGCTGGTACGCGCCGCCAGGGGTCTTGGTGATCACGTTCAGCCGGTTGAAGGCGTTGATCACGCAGATCAGGGCGACCAGGGCCATCAGCTCGTCCTCGTCGAAGTGCTTCGCCGCGTTCGCCCACGCCTCGTCGGTGACGCCGCTGGAGTCGGCCAGGCGGGTGCCCTGGTCGGTCAGTTCCAGCGCCGCCCGCTCCGCGTCGGTGTAGACGGTCGTCTCCCGCCATGCGCCGACCAGGTTGATCCGCACCGCGCTCTCACCGGCGGCCGCGGCGTCCTTGGTGTGCATGTCCAGGCAGCCGCCGCAGCCGTTGATCTGGCTGGCGCGGATCTTCACCAGCTCCTGCAACCCCTTCGGCAGCGACGAATCGGCGATGACCTTGTTGGACGAGATGATGTACTTCGCCCACTTCGCGCCGAGCTCGTTGCCCATCGGGTTGATCCGCTGTTCCATGTCGGGTCTCCTTCGTCTTCGGATGCTTGCACCACTACGACGAAGCAAACCGCCGAGACGTAACAACCCCGGCGAGCGGCCTATTCGGGCCGGGCGGGCAGCCCCATGGCGTCCAGGCGCCTGCGGTCGCTCACGGTCAGCAGCTCCACGATCCGGCCCTCGACCACCGTGCACGCCGCAACGCCGAGGACCTTCCCGTTCGCGCCCCAGGCCACGAACCCGGGCTCGCCGTTGAGCATGACCGCCAGCGACGAAGTCATCGACTTCATGCCGCGCACGACCGAGTCGGCCGCCTCGGCCGCCCCGACCGTGGTCAGCACGCCCTGCGGGTGCAGCGTGCGCCAGGTGACCTGCGGGTCCATGAGCTGGACGAGCGCTTCGAAGTCCCCGGCGCGGCCGGCGGCGATGAACGCGTCGACCACGTCGCGCTGCCGCCGCCGCTCCTCGGTCGGCAGCGACGCGCCCCGCACCTTCCGGCGGGCCCGGCTGGCGAGCATCTTGGACGCGTCGGCCGACCGGCTGATGATCTCCCCGATCTCGGCGAACGTCACCCCGAACATGTCGTGCAGGACGAACGCCAGCCGCTCGGTGGGCGTGAGCGTTTCGAGCACCACCAGCAGCGCCATCCCGACCGATTCGGCGAGCATCGCGTCGTCCTCGGGCGTCGGCCCGCCGTCCACGGTCACCACCAGCTCCGGCAGCCGATCGTCGTACGACAGCTCGGCCCGGGCTGTGCGCGAGCGGAGGGCGTCGATGCAGACCCGGCCGACCACGGTGGTCAGCCATCCGGCCAGATTGTCGATCGAGGCATGCTCCTGCCGCGCCAGCCGGATCCAGGCCTCCTGCACGGCGTCCTCGGCATCCGCCCGCGACCCCAGCATCCGGTAGGCGACTGCCACCAAGCGCTCGCGCTGCTCTTCGAACGCCCCCGCCAGCGCTTCGGGCGTACCTGATTCGGTCATGTCGTTACCTTCCCTGTGCGGACTCCGTCATAGAGATGACGAGTTCCGCGCCGCCAAGGTAACCGACCATCATGCGACGCGCCAGAATCTGCTTCCGACGCCAGAACCATGAACCTCGCGAATCACGGATGGAGTGCTAGCACGACAGCCGTATTTCGTTGTGCCGCTTGAGATCTAGCATGGCCACGTAGTGAATGATCCGGCGGCAGAGCTCAGACCTCAAGAACCTTGGCATCGATGGCGCACCCACCTCCACCGCAAGCAGTCGAGATTCCCTGCCGAGCAGCGGCAACGACTGCGCGTCCGAGAGAAAGACCAGGCAGCCCACCGCTCCAACGAAGAAGCGGCCATCGATTCGATGGCCGCTTTCGACTGCGCTGTCGGAATTTTGGTCCCGAACCTCAAAATCCGAACTTGTTTCACCTGGTCAGAAGTGGTATGCCTCAAAATGGTGGAGCTTAGGGGATTCGAACCCCTGACCTTTTCCATGCCATGGAAACGCGCTACCAACTGCGCCAAAGCCCCTTGATTGGCGTTCCAGAGGTCGTAGACCTTGGAACCGGGACTAGTTTACACAGGGTTCGGGGGCGGGGCCGGGGAGGGGTTCGAGATGCGGGTCACGTTGGTGAGCTGGGGGTTTACCAGAGGTAGGGGCCCGGTCGGGACTGGGCGGTGATCCAGCGGGTCTCGGTGAAGGCCTCGGTGTTGGCGGTGCGGCCGCCGAAGCGGGCGCCGGTGCCGGAGGCGCGGACGCCGCCGAAGGGGGCGTGGGCCTCGTCGCCGACGGTCTGGTCGTTGATGTGGACGATGCCGGTGGGGATGCGCTCGGCGAGGTCCAGGGCCTTCATGACGTCCCGGGTGATGATGCCGAGGGACAGGCCGTAGTCCGATGCCGCGGCGAGGTGCACGGCTTCCTGCTCGGAGGTGAACGTGCGGACCGGCGCCACCGGGCCGAACACTTCTTCGCGCCAGACCGGAGTCGCGTCGTCGGCGGCGCGTACGACGGTGGGGCGGTAGAACAGATCCTCGTAGCTGCCTCCCGTCGTGACCTGGCCGCCCGCGTGGACCAGGGCGTGGATCTTCTCGCGCTGGCCCGCGTCGATGACCGGGCCCAGGTCGACCTTGTCGGTGAACGGGTCGCCGACGGTCATCGCCGCGGCCTTCGCGGTGAGGGCGTCGACGAAGGCGTCGTGGAGGCGCTCGTGGACGAGGTGGCGGCCCGCGGTCATGCAGATCTGGCCCTGGTGGAAGAACGAGCCGAAGGCCGCGGCGCTCGCGGCGGCCTCGACGTCGGCGTCGTCGAGGACCAGGAGCGCGGAGTTGCCGCCGAGCTCCAGGTGGACGCGCTTGAGCAGGCGCCCGCCCGCCGCGGCGACCGCGCGCCCGGCGCGCGTGGAGCCGGTGAAGGAGATGACGCGGATGTTCGGGTCGGTGACGATCGCCTCGCCGACGTCGGGCCCGCCGGGGACCAGGTGGAGGAGCCCCGCGGGCAGGCCCGCCTCCTCGAAGACGCGGGCCATGGCGACGCCGCCGCAGACGGCGGTGCGCGGGTCCGGTTTGAGGACGACCGCGTTGCCGAGCGCGAGGGCCGCGGCGACCGAGCGGATGCCGAGGATCAAGGGGGCGTTGAACGGGGCGATGACGCCGACGACGCCGACCGGGACGCGGCGCGCCATCGACAGGCGCGGCGACTCCGACGGGAGGAGCTCGCCGATCGGCGCGGACGCGAGCGCCGCCGCCTCGTGGCATTCGGCCGCGGCCACATGGGTCTCGAAGCCCGCCTTCATCGGGACGGCCCCGGACTCGCGCATGAGCCACTCGTGGATCTCGGCCGCGTGGGCCTCGAAGAGGTCGCCGGCGCGGCGCAGGACCGCGGCGCGGACGTGGAACGGCGTTGCCGCCCAATCGGGTTGCGCTGCCGCGGCGGCGCTCGCGGCGGCCGCGATGTCCGCCGGGGACGCGACGGCGGCGTGCGCGAGGACCGCGCCCGTGGCCGGTTCCACCACGGGCCGAACGGTGTCGGCGGGGCGCCAGGCGCCGTCGAAGCGGCGCGAGTCCCAGACCGCGGGGTCGAGGAGGGAAGCGGGGGAAGGGAGTTCGGTTGACATCGTCGTCGCTCCTGTCGGCGTGGGGGAGGCAGTGCGGGGGCCGAGAGGGTACCGGGGAGTGTTCGTCTTGCGGATCAATGTTCGACATGTGAACGCAAGCATCCTATCGGGATCGGGCATGCGAGGCAAGGGGAGCGGCTGCGCGGCCGTTGGAAAACGATAGATGTTCGTGTATGCTTCGTTCGTTCGCATACCGAACTCCCTGGAGGAGGCCCATGGCG
The DNA here is from genome assembly GCF_003002955.1 of Glycomyces artemisiae. Taxonomy (GTDB): domain Bacteria; phylum Actinomycetota; class Actinomycetes; order Mycobacteriales; family Micromonosporaceae; genus Glycomyces; species Glycomyces artemisiae. The sequence continues at coordinate 157,347 of NZ_PVTJ01000002.1, read as the reverse complement.
CGGCTGACCGCCCTCCCCGAAGCCCTCGCCGCCGCCGTCCGGGACGGCGACGCCGTCGCCATGGAGGGCTTCACGCACCTGATCCCGCACGCGGCCGCGCACGAGCTGATCCGGCAGGGCAGGCGGGACCTGACCTTGATCCGGATGACTCCCGACGTCATCTACGACCAGCTCATCGGCGCGGGGTGCGCTGCGAAGCTGGTGTTCTCGTGGGGCGGCAACCCCGGGGTGGGGTCGCTGCACCGGCTGCGGGACGCCGTCGAGCACGGCTGGCCGCGCGATCTGGCGATCGAGGAGCACTCCCATGCGGGGCTGGTGAACCGCTACGTCGCGGGTGCGTCGGGGCTGCCGTTCGCGGTGCTGCGCGGGTACGCGGGGACGGACCTCGTCGACGTCACCGACTCCATCGCCCCCATCACCTGCCCCTTCACAGGCGAGCGCCTCACGGCCGTCTCCGCGCTGAACCCCGACGTCGCGGTGATCCACGCCCAGCGCGCCGACCGCGAAGGGAACGTGCAGCTCTGGGGCATCGTCGGCGCCCAGAAGGAGGCCGTGCTCGCCGCCCGCCGCAGCGTCGTCACCGTCGAGGAGGTCGTGGACGTCCTCGCACCCGTGCCCGGCGCTGTCTTCTTGCCCCACTGGGTGATCGACTGGGTCTGCGAGGTCCCCGGCGGCGCCGCGCCTTCCTATGCGGCCGGGTACACCGAGCGCGACAACGACTTCTACCGGGACTGGGACGCCGTCAGCCGCGACCGCGACGCGTTCCGGGCCTGGATCGACGCGAACGTCCTGGAGGCCGAGTGAACGACCGCTCCGGGCCGAGTGCCGAGGACATGATGACCGTCGCGGCCGCCCGCGCGCTCGCCGGGAAGCGGACCTGCTTCGTCGGCATCGGCCTGCCCTCGCTCGCGGCGAACCTCGCCCGCGCGACCTGCGCACCCGGCATCGTCCTCATCTACGAGTCCGGGACGATCGGCTCCAAGCCGCCCCGCCCGCCCCTGTCGATCGGCGACGGCTCGCTCGCCGAGACCGCCGACACCGTCGTCTCCAGCGCCGAGATCTTCAACTACTGGCTCCAGCCCGGACGCATCGACACCGGCTTCCTCGGTGCGGCCCAACTCGACCGGTACGCGAACCTGAACACCACCGTCATCGGCGACTACGCCCGCCCGAAGGTCCGCCTCCCCGGCGCCGGCGGCGCCCCCGAGATCGCCGCGTCCTGCAAGGAGACGATCGTGGTCGTCCGCCACACGCCGCGGATCCTCGTCGACCGGCTCGACTTCACCACCTCCGTCGGCCACGGCGACGGCCCCGGCGCCCGCGAGCGCCTCGGCCTGCGCGGCGCCGGGCCCGTCAAGGTCATCACCGACCTGGGTGTGCTCGAACCGGATCCGGGCACCCGGGAACTGGTGCTCGTCAGCGTCCACCCGGGCGTCGACCCCGCCGAGGCCCGCACCCGCACCGGCTGGCCCCTGCGCGTCGCACCGGACCTGACCGCGACCGAGCCGCCCACGCGCGCCGAGCTCGACGCCTTGCGCGCCTTGACCTCCTGACCCACGAAAGGAGCGCCGACATGGCGGAGCCCCTGCGCCGCGACGGCCGCGGCGCCCACCCCGACCGCGACTTCCCCGCCTACAGGTCGACGGCCCTGCGCCACCCGAAGCTGCCGCTCGTCCCGCTCCATGACCCCGAGACCGAGCTGACCGCGCCGTTCCTCGGCACCGGCCCCATCGGCCCGATCGACGCCGACCTCACCGCCCAGCACGACGGGACCCCGCTGGGGGAGCGCATCGTCGTCACCGGGCAGGTCCGCGACGGCAACGGCACGCCGCTCGCCGGGCAACTCGTCGAGGTCTGGCAGGCCAACGCCTCCGGCCGGTACGCGCAGGCCGAGGACGCCCACGACGCGCCCCTCGACCCGAACTTCACCGGCGTGGGCCGCTGCCTCACCGACGAGCACGGGACCTACCGGTTCACCACCGTCAAACCCGGCCCGTACCCGTGGCGCAACCACGACAAGGCCTGGCGCCCCGCCCACATCCACTTCTCGCTCTTCGGCACCGCGTTCGCCGCGCGCCTGATCACCCAGATGTACTTCCCCGGCGACCCGCTCTTCCCCTACGATCCGGTGATGCAGTCGGTGACCGACCCGGCCGCGCGCGAACGCATGGTCGCGGCCTTCGACCTCGACGCCACGGTCGACCAGTGGGCCACCGGGTACCGCTGGGACATCGTCCTGCGCGGCCCCGACCGCACGGTCTTCGAACACGACCTCCCCGGAGACGGCGGGGCCTGATGGCGGAACGGAACGCTGAGGAGGTCCGGGAGCAGCCGCTCACCCCGGCCCAGACCATCGGGCCGTTCTACGGCTTCGCACTCCCCTACCCGGGCGGGCCCGTCATCGTCCCGGACGGGGACCTCCGCGTGCACGGAACGGTCCGCGACGGCGCGGGCGAGGCCGTCCCCGACGCGCTCGTCGAAGTGCTGCAAGCCGATCCGCACGGCCGCGTCGGCGGCCTCTTCGGCCGCTGCTCCACCGCCCCCGCCGGGCGCTTCGCGTTCACCACCGTCCGCCCCGGCGCCACCGGCGACGGCTGCGCGCCCCACCTCGCGTTCCTCGTCCACGCCCGCGGCCTGCTCCTCCACCTCCACACCCGCATGTACTTCCCCGACGAGCCCCTCAACGCCTACGACCCGGTCCTCGCGAAAGTCCCGAACGACCGGCGGCACACCCTCATCGCCGTCCCCGACCGCGACGGCCTCCGCCTCGACATCCGCCTCCAAGGCTCTGGTGAGACAGGCGGGGACGAGACGGTGTTCTTCGATGTGTGAGGGGATAGCGCGGTGACCGGACTCTTCGACGCAGTGTTCTCCCGCGGCCGGGCCGCGGAGGCGGTCTCGGGCCGGGCATGGCTGGACGCGCTGCTCCGCTTCGAAGGCGCGCTGGCGGAAGCGGCCGCTGACGTCGGGGCGCTCGATCCCGAGGCGGCCCGCGCGGTCGCTGCCGCGATCGAGGGGGGCGGATTCGATCTCGGCGCGGCGGCGGACTCGGCGGCGGCGATCGGGAATCCGGTGGCGGGCGTGGTCGACGCGCTCCGCGAGCGCGTTCCCGCGCGGCACCGCCACGCGGTCCATTTCGGCGCGACCAGCCAGGACGCCATGGACACGGCGATGATGCTGGTCGCCAAGGAGGCGATCCGGCGCCTGCACCATGACTACCGGCGCTGCATCAGCGCCGCCGGCTCCTTCAAGGACCGGTATCCGGACCTGGAGATGAACGGCCGGACGCTGCTCCAGCAGGCGGAGCCGGTGTCCTTCGGCGGCGCCGCGGAGACCTGGGCGGTGATCCTGGCGAACGCCCGCAAGTCGAAGGCGCACTTGGAGTACCGGCTCTCGTACTCCGGGCCGGGCGGGGTCGGCGCGACCCGGGACCCGCTCGCCGGGGACCGCTACCGGATCGCCGCCCGGTTGGGGGAGCTGCTGGGACTCGACGCGGCGTGGGCCTGGATCCACACCGACCGCACCCCGGTCGTGCAGATCGGATCGGTCGCGGCCGCGATGGCGGGGGCGTGCGGGAAGGTCGCGGTCGACGTGATCCTGTTGAGCCAGAACGAGATCGGCGAGGTGAGCGAGGGCCGTCCCGGCGGCTCCACGTCGATGCCGCACAAGCGCAACCCGGTCGCGGCGACGTGCGCCCGCGCGTGCGCCGCGCGCACGCCGGGCCTGGTGGCGACGCTGTTCGCGGCGATGCCGCAGGAGCTCCAGCGCTCGCCGGGGCTGTGGCACAGCGAGTGGGAGACGCTCTCGGACCTGCTGCGGCTCACCGGGTCCGCCGCGGCGTGGCTGCGCGAGTCGTTGCAGGGCCTCCAGGTCCACCCCGACGTCATGGAACGCAACCTGCGGGAGGCCGAAGGATGATCCCCCACTACGAGACCGACGGCGCGGGGCCGCCGCTGGTGCTCGTCAACTCGCTCGGGACTTCGATGGAGATGTGGCGGCCGCAGGTGACGCCGCTCGGCGCGCGGTTCCGCCTGGTGCGCTTCGACGCCCGCGGGCACGGCGGCACGCCGTTCGAGCCCGGGCCCGGCGGTTCGCTCACGGTGGACGACCTTGCGGGCGACATCGCCGACCTCCTCGACCATCTGGGGATCGAGCGCGCGCACGTCGCGGGCGTCTCGCTCGGCGGCGCGGTCGCGCTGCGGCTCGCCGCGACCCGTCCCGAGCGCATCGACCGGCTCGTCCTCGTCTCGACCGCAGCGAAGATCGGCACGCCGGAGGGCTGGCGCGAACGCGCCGAGCAGGTGCGGGCCGAGGGGTGCGCGTCGATCAGCGGCGCGGCGATGGGCCGCTGGTTCTCCCCGGCGTTCGGCGAGGACCAGCCGGAGACCGTGGCCGCGTTCCGGCGCCGCTTCGACGCCTGCGACGCCGAGGGCTACGCCGCCTGCTGCGAAGCCTTGGGCGCCATGGACCAGCGCGCCGACCTGGCCCGGATCGCCGCGCCCGCGCTCATCGTCGCGGGGACCGCCGACGAGGTCACGACCCCCGCCGACGCGGCGTTCCTCGACGAGCACCTCCCCGACTCGCGGACGCTCCTCGCCGAGGGCGCGAAGCACCTGCTCACCGCGGAGCGGCCCGACTGGTTCAACCGCGCTGTCATCGGCTTCCTCGGTGAGGGACAAGGACTTAGCGAGCTGCACGGGCCCCGTGAGGGGCATGGCCGCAGCGAGGGGCGCCGCCCGGAGCGCGGCCCGGGACCGCGGGGAGGCCGATCGTGACGGATTCTGACGGCGAGCGGGTGCGCCGGGCCGTGCTCGGCGACGCCCACGTGGACCGCTCGAACGCGTCCCGCACGGACTTCGACCGCGACTTCGGGGCGTTCCTCACCGAGTTCGCCTGGGGCGGCGTCTGGTCGCGGCCCGGCCTCGACACGCGCACCAGGCGCCTGCTCACCATCGCGGTCCTGTGCGCGACGGGCTGCGAGGACGAGCTCGTGATGCACGTCCGCGCCGCGCTCGGCGACGGCGTCAGCGCCGACGACGTGAAGGAGGTCCTGCTCCACACCGCGGTCTACGCCGGGCTGCCCCGCGCGAACCGGGCGTTCCGCCTCGCGGGCGGCGTCGTCGCCGAGCACGCCGCCGCGGACTGCGGTACCGGACCGGAGCCGGATCAGGAACCGGATGCGCGCCCTGCCGAGCGCGGCTGAGGCCGCCGCGGCCGACCACGGATAGGGTGATTCCATGCAGGAGACCCCGGGCAGCGACGAGGCGGCGACGAGCGCGCCCCGCAACTCCGACTACGTGCAGACCCTCGCGCGCGGGCTCGCCGTCATCCGCTCGTTCTCGGCCGAACGCGAGGCGATGACCCTCAGCGAGGTCGCCAAGGAGACCGGCCTGACCCGCGCGACCGCGCGGCGGTTCCTCCTGACGCTCACCGAACTCGGGTACGTGCGCTTCGACGGCCGCTACTTCGCGCTCACCCCGCGGGTCCTGGAGCTCGGGTTCGCGTACCTGTCGAGCCTCACGCTGCCCGAGATCGCGCAGCCGCACCTGGAGCGGCTCGTCGCCGAGGTGCAGGAGTCGGCGTCCGTCGCGGTCCTCGACGAGACCGACATCGTCTACGTCTCCCGCGTCGCGACCCAGCGGATCATGCGCGTCTCGATCAACATCGGCACCCGCTTCCCGGCCGCGAGCACCTCGATGGGGCGGGTGCTGCTCGCGGACCTGCCGGGGTACCGGCTGGACGAGATGCTGGAGTCGATGGAGCTGACGGCGTTCACGCCGCACACGATCACCGACGTCGAGCAGCTCCGCGAGGAGCTCGACCGGGTGAAGGCGCAGGGGTGGGCGTTCGTCGACCAGGAGCTGGAGGAGGGGCTGCGGTCGATCGCGGTGCCGATCCGCGACCAGTGGGGGAAGGCCGTCGCGGCCGTGAACGTCTCCTCGCACGCCAGCCGCACCGACCTCGACAAGGCCCGCCGCGACCTGCTGCCGCCGCTGCTGGTGACGGCCGCGCGCATCCTCGCCGACATGGCGATCCAGTGGGGCTGACCCGCGGTCCCCTTGCGTCCTAGGCCGCTTCGAGGACGACCGCGATCCCCTGCCCGACGCCGATGCACAGCGCGGCCATCCCGTACCGCCCGCCGTCGCGGCGCAGCCGCCACGCGAGGGTCGCGAGGAGCCGCGCGCCGGAGCAGCCGAGCGGGTGGCCGATCGCGATGGCGCCGCCCTGCGGGTTGACGATCGCGGGGTCGAGGCCGGGCCACGACGCGAGGCACGCGAGCGACTGCGCCGCATAGGCCTCGTTGAGCTCCACGGTGTCGAGGTCGCCCCAGCCGATCCCGGCGCGTGCGAGCGCGCGTTCGGCGGCGGCGACCGGGCCGATGCCGTACCGGTGCGGCTCGACGGCGGTGATCGCGCGGGAGACGATGCGCGCCAGGGGCTTGCCGTGGTCGGCGGCGGCCCGCTCGCCGCCGAGGAGCAGCGCGGCGGCGCCGTCGCTGAGGGGGCTGGCGTTCCCGGCGGTGACGGTGCCGTCGGCGCGGAACGCGGTCCGCAGTCCCGCGAGGATCTCGGGGGTGGTCGCGGGCCGGATCGCCTCGTCGCGGTCGAGCTCGGGGAGGGGCAGGATCTCGTCGGCGAAGGCCCCCGATTCCCATGCGGCGTGGGCGAGCCGGTGGCTGCGGGCGGCGAAGGCGTCCTGTGCCTCGCGGGTGATGCCGAACTCGTCGGCGAGGATCTCGGCCCCCTCGCCGAGGCTCACGGTCCACTGCGGGGCCATGGCGGGGTTGACGAGGCGCCAGCCGAGGGCGGTGTCGGCGAGTTCGAGCCCGCCGCGCGGGAAGGGCCGCTCGGTCTTCGGGAGGACCCACGGGGCGCGGCTCATCGACTCGACGCCTCCGGCGACGACGAGGTCGGCGTCGCCGCACTCGACCGCGCGGGCCGCGGCGACGACGGCCTCGGCGCCGGAGCCGCAGAGGCGGTTGACGGTGGTGCCGGGGACGCTCGCCGGGAGCCCGGCGAGGAGGACGGCCATGCGGGCGACGTTGCGGTTGTCCTCGCCCGCGCCGTTGGCGTTGCCGAGGACGACGTCGCCGATCGCGGCCGGGTCGAGAGCGGGCTGGCGCGAGACGAGGCCGCCGATCGCCTTGGCGGCCAGGTCGTCGGGGCGGACCTTCGCGAGCGCGCCGCCGTGGCGGCCGATCGGGGTGCGGACGGCGTCGAGGATGAAGGCGGTGCTCACGGCGGCCCCAGGGTTCGCGGAGGAGGGTCGATTTGAGTGTGCGCATGATGAAACTGTGTGCACATCGCGAACATTAGTGAACCCGAGGAGGGTTCGCAAGAGGGCCGGACCAGCCGCGGAGCGGCTGGTCCGGCCCGGGCAGGTCGGTGCGGGTCCCGGCTAGTCCCAGCTCAGGCCCGGCGCGTAGCGGCGCGGGCGGAGCTTGGCGATCAGCTGGGCGGCGACGTCGAAGAGGCGGCCGGTGGAGCCGGGCGGGCCGACGAGCTGCACGGTCGCGGGGGCGCCGTCGGAGCGCATGCCGACCGGGACGACCAGGGCGGGCAGCCCGGCGAGGCTGAACGGGGCGGTGAAGGCCGCGGCCGAGGCGAGGTGGGTGACGTTGGAGCGCAAGGGCTCCAGGGACCACTCCTTGGCGGCGGGCGGGGCCGCGGGCAGGCCGGGGGTGATGAGGACGTCGTAGTCCTCCAGGTCGAACCAGTCCTCCAGGTGGCGGCGGACGCGGTTGCCGTCGCCGAGGACGCCGCCGAACAGGCCGCCGAGGTACGTCCGCTCGCCCACGGCCACAAGGCGCTTGGTGCGCCGCTGGAGCCCGTCGGGCCCGCACTTGAGGCTGCGGAGGTACGCGGCGCAGGTCCACGCGCCCGACGACGCGGGGGTGAGGCGCGCGCCGAAGCGGGGCTTGGCGCGGAAGGTGTCGTGGCCGAGGTCGGTCAGCGACCGGACGGCCTTGAGCAGCCACTTGGTGGCGTCGTCGTCGACGCGGGCGGGCAGCGGGGCGGAGTTCGTGGCGGCGATGCGCAGGCGCCCCGGATCGCCGGTGGAGCGCGGGGAGCGGTGCGTCAGGGCCGCATAGGCCAGCGCCGCGTCGTCCACTGTGGTCGCCATGACGCCGACGTGGCCGCCGAGCCAGTGCTCGGGGTCGGCGTTGATGTCGGCGGGCACGTGCTCGGGGCTGTAGGCGACGATGCCGCAGGCCGCGGCGGCGGTGCGGACGCCGCCCGCGGAGCCGGGGCCGTCGAGGCCGATGCCGATGGGGGCGGCGCCGGTGGCGACCGCGAGGGCGGTGCCGCCGGAGGGGCCGCCGATGCCGCGGTCGGGGCGCCAGGGGTTGGCGGGGACGTTGCCGTCGTCGTCGGTGGCGGGCCACAGCCCCAGCTCGGAGGAGCGCCCGAAGGCCACGACGACCGCGCCCGCGCCGCGGATGCGCTGCACCGCACGGTGGTCGGTGTCGGCGATGGGCAGGACCGCGGCGTTGGACCCGAGCCGCGGGGCGTGCCCGGTGACCGGGAGCTGCTCGCAGACCGCGACGGGGACGCCCGCGGCGGGGAGGGCGTCGCGGTTCTCGATGTCGTCGACGGCCGCGGCCTCGGCGAGCGATTCGATCTTGCGGACGCTGGTGAGGGCGGCGTCGGCCTCGCGGTGGTCCTCGATGCGGCGCAGATGGTGGTCGACGACGACCGAGGCGTCCGCGTCGCCGCGCCGGACCGCCTTCGCTATCTGCTGCGCAGTGGTTCCCGACCAGCTCACTGATCGTCCTTTCTCGCGGGGGACTGGGGCTCTACCGGGGGGAGGCGGCGGTCAGCCGAGCGCCTGGCGCAGGTCGGCCAGGAGGTCGTCGGCGTCCTCGATGCCGACCGACAGGCGCACCAGGTCCGCGGGGACCTCCAGGGCGCTGCCGGCGACCGAGGCGTGGGTCATGCGCCCCGGGTGCTCGATGAGGGACTCCACGCCGCCGAGGGACTCGCCGAGCGTGAACACCTCGGTGCGGGCGCAGACGTCGACCGCGGCCTGCTCGCCGTCCTTGTGGCGGAAGGAGATCATGCCGCCGTAGCGCTTCATCTGCTTGCCCGCGACGTCGTGCCCGGGGTGCTCGGCGAGGCCGGGGTAGCGGACCTCGGCGATCTTCGGGTGGCCCGCGAGGAACTCGGCGACGCGCTCGGCGTTGTCGCAGTGGCGGTCCATGCGCACCCCGAGGGTCTTGACGCCGCGGAGGGTCAGGAACGCGTCGAACGGCCCGGCGACGGCGCCCATCGCGTTGTGGTGGAACGCGATCGCGTCGGCGATCTCATCGTCGCGGACGATCGCGGCGCCGCCGACGACGTCGGAGTGGCCGCCGATGTACTTGGTGGTGGAGTGGACGACGACGTCGGCGCCGAGCGCGAGCGGCTGCTGGAGGTACGGGCTCGCGAACGTGTTGTCCACGACCAGGATCGCGCCGTGGCGGTGGGCGATGTCGGCGATCTGCTCGATGTCGGCGATGTTGAGCAGCGGGTTGGTGGGCGTCTCGACCCACACCATCTTCGTGCCCTCGCTCATGCACGCGGTGAGCGCGGACAGGTCGGTGATCGGGGCGGCGGTGTACCGCAGGCCCCAGCGGACGGCGACCTTGTCGAACAGGCGGAACGTGCCGCCGTAGGCGTCGTCGGGGATGACGACGTGGTCGCCGGGGGACAGGAGCGCCCGCAGGATCGCGTCCTCTGCGGCGAGGCCGGAGGCGAACGCGAACGCGCGCGTGCCGCCCTCGATCGCGGCCAGGCAGGTCTCCAGCGCGGTCCGGGTCGGGTTGCCCGACCGGGAGTACTCGTAGCCGCCGCGGAGGCCCCCGACCCCGTCCTGCTTGTAGGTGGAGGTCGCGTAGATCGGCGGCACTACCGCGCCCGTCAGCGGATCCGGCTCCTGACCGGCGTGGATGGCGCGTGTGGAAAACCCGTGACCGTCATGCATGTCCCTAAGCTAGCCGACGCGAGTACCACTGGCTATGGATAGGCGCGCTATCGTGCAGACGACACTTACCACTTCCTTGCTTAGGAGATGCCTCATGGGCTTCGACGAAGTACACAAGATGGACATCACCGGCGACGGTGTCGACGAGACGGTCGGCGTGCGCCGCAACGGAGACGGGTCGGTCGAGTACCACGTGGACGTCGACGGCGACGGCACCGCGGACCTCCTCGCGGTCGACAAGGACGGCGACGGGGTCATCGACCACGTGCTCATCGACCACGACGGGGACGGCAAGTACGACACCGCCGCCGTCGACGCGGACGGCGACGGCCAGCTCGACGCCGTCGCGGAGAAGTAGCTTCGAGCAAAGGCCCCCGACGGGCCTCTTCGGCAGGAGACGCCACCGGACTTCGCACCGCGGGCCGCCCGTGACGGGCGGCCCGCGGTCGCGTTCAGGGTCGTCCTAGCGGCCGCGCTCGGCGTCGGAGCGCTCGACGCAGAACTCGTTGCCCTCCGGGTCGCGCATGGTGACCCAGCCGGTGCCGTCGGGCTCGCGGTGGTCCTCGTAGAGGGTGGCGCCGAGGGCGAGGAGCCGCTCGACCTCCTCGTCGCGGGTGCCGTGCTCCGGCGCGATGTCGAGGTGGAGCCGGTTCTTCACGGTCTTGCCCTCGGGGACGTTGATGAACAGGAGCCCCGGGTGCGCGCCGCCGGGGCCGATGAAGTTCTCCTCCTCCTCGGGCTTGTTGGGGTAGTCGGGATGCTCGGTGTAGCCGGTGACCGCTTTCCAGAATTTCGCGAGCTCGTAGCCGTCGCGGGCGTCGAACGTGAACTGGTTGAGTTTCGAGACCATCGGTCCACGGTAGCGGCCCGGTCGGACGCCTGGCACCTGTAATTCGCGCGTGCCAGACTTGCCGGATGAGCACCGTGCACCCGGTCCTGAAGCACCCCGTCGAAGGCGTTCCCGGTCCCGATGCGGCCGTCGCCTACTTCGGCATGGGCTGCTTCTGGGGGGCCGAGCGCCTGTTCTGGCGCGTGCCGGGGGTGTGGACGACCTCCGTGGGCTACATGGGCGGCAACACTGAGAAGCCCTCCTACGAGGAGGTCTGCACCGGCCTGACCGGCCACGCCGAGGCCGTGCGGGTCGTCTACGACCCCGCCGAGGTCGACTACGAGGACCTCCTCAAGGTCTTCTGGGAGCACCACGACCCGACGCAGGGCATGCGGCAGGGCAACGACATCGGCAGCCAGTACCGGTCGGTCGTCTACACGACGACCCCTGGGCAGCAGGCCGCGGCAGAGGCGAGCCGGACCGCGTTCGCGCCGGTCGTCGCCGCCGCCGGGCTCGGCGCGATCACCACCGCGATCCGCCCCGCGGGCCCTTACTGGCTCGCCGAGGAGGACCACCAGCAGTACCTGCACAAGCACCCGAACGGCTACTGCGACCACGGCCCCAACGGCCTCTCGTGCCCCGTCGGCGTCGTCAAGGCCCGGACCGGGGTCGAGCCGCCCCGCTGACGCGCCTCCCGTGGCGGGGCGGGCGCGGCGGTTACGCTGCGCGGGCCGCCCGGCCCGGTCGGCGCCGACGTCTGGAGCCGCCATGACCCGCACCGCCGTCCTGCTGTTCACGCGCGACCTGCGGGTCCACGACAACCCGGCGCTCGCCGCGGCCGGCCGGGACGCCGACCGGGTCGTCCCGCTGTACGTCGACGACCCCGCCCGCGCGGCGAACCCGAACCAGCGGCAGTTCCTCCTCGAATCCCTCGACGACCTGCGGGAGTCCTTGCGCGCCTTGGGAGGCGGCCTCGTCGTCCGCCGCGGCGACACGGTCGCCCAGGTGAAGGACGTGCTCGCCGCGACCGGCGCCGACCTCGTCGTGTGCGCCTCCGACGCCGGGCGCTTCGCGGAAGGGATGCTCGCGGGCCTCGCCGCGGCGGCGGAACTCCAGGTCGTCCCCGGTCCTGCCGCGGTCGAGCCCGGCCGACTCCTCCCCAGCGGCGGCGGCGACCACTACAAGGTCTTCACTCCGTACTGGCGGGCCTGGTCGCAGGCGCCGCGGCGTCCGATCGCCCCCGAACCGGACCGGCTCGACGTCCCCGACCTGCCCGGCTCCCACGACCTCCCGCCCGCAGAGCCGACCGCGACCTGCCTCCCGCCCGGCGGCGAGCGCGCCGCCCTCGCCCGCCTCGACGCCTGGGCCCCGGGCTCCGGCGACTACGGCGAGCGCCACGACGACCTCGCCGGGGACCGCACCTCCCGCCTCAGCCCCTACCTCGCGCTCGGCTGCCTCTCGGCCCGAGCGGCCGCCGACGACCCGCGCCTGCCCGAGGCGATGGTCCGGCAGCTGTGCTGGAGGGACTTCCACCTCCAGGTCCTCGCCGCGTTCCCCGCGCTCACCGACACCCCGTACCGCAAGGGCGCGAGCGACACCTGGGACGCGGACCTGACAGCCCTCGAAGCGTGGCGGACCGCCTCCACCGGGGTCGACATCGTCGACGCCGGGATGCGCCAGCTCCACGCCGAGGGCTGGATGCACAACCGCGCCCGCCTCATCACCGCCGGATACCTCGTCAAGACCCTCGGCCTCGACTGGCGCGACGGCGCCGCCCACTTCGCCGCGCACCTCGTGGACCTCGACGAGGCGAACAACTGGGGCAACTGGCAGTGGACGGCCGGGACCGGGAACGACACCCGCCCGAACCGCGGATTCAACCACGAGCGGCAGACCGCCCGGTTCGACCCCGAAGGGGCCTACCGGGACCGGTGGTCGCGGGCCTGATCGTGCGCCTCGGCGCTGACGGCCTTCATCGTCTCGGTGCTCACCTTGAGGAACCGGGCCACGACCTCCCGCTCCTCCGCGCTGAACCCGGTCCACGCCTGCGCGAACGCGATCGCGAGCGGCGTGAAAAGGTGCCGGTTGGCCTCCACGGCCGCCTCCGGGACCTCCAGGGCCACGCGGCGGCGGTCGCCGGCGGGCCGCGTGCGCTCGACGTGACCGAGGGCTTCGAGCCGATCGATGAGCGCCGTCGTCGCCGACGGGGACAGGCCCAGCTCCCTCGCGAGCGTCGACGGCGACAGCGGGTCGCCGAGGCGGGCCGCCTCCATGACGAGCGCGAGGGCGTTGACGTCGGTGCGGTGCAGCCCGTGCTTGGCGCCGAAGCGCTCCGCGTACCGGTCCGACTCGACGGTGAGGTTCTGGAGCAGCCGCGACAGGTCCCTGTCGGTGGGTCCGCCACCCTCGGTGCCGTGGGTCATACGCGCCGTCCTATCCGAGTCGGTGGTCAGCATGCAGTCTACTATTTCGACCATCGAAATATCCGTCCATGGAATCACTGCTGCACCGCGACGCGAGGAGACTCCCACATGGCCCCTGAACGACCGCGGCCCGTCCGGCGCCTGCGCTGGCTGGTCCCCGCGCTGCTCGCGCTCGCCTGGCTCGCCCTCGGCTCCTTCGCGGGCCCTTACGCCGGGAAGCTCAGCGAGGTCGCCAGCAACGACGGCTCCGCGTTCCTCCCGTCGTCGGCCGAGTCCACCGAGGTCATGGAGCTGCGCAAGGCATTCGACGACACCGGGGCCGTCCCCGCGATCGTCGTCGCCGAGCGATCCGGCGGCCTCACCGACGCCGACGTCGCCTACCTCGACGCCGCGGCCGCCGGCCTCGCCGCGCTCCCCTTCAACGCCGGGCCGTCGATCCCGCCGCAGCTCTCGGCCGAGGACCCGCCCGAAGCCGCGCAGCTCGTCGTCCTCATCGACAGCGGCGCCGACGACGCGGACGCCGTCGCCGACATCCGCGACCTCCTCGCCGAGGACCGCCCCGACGGACTCGACGTCCTCGTCACCGGCCAGGCCGCGCTCGGCGCCGACCTCGGCGCGGCGTTCGGCGGCGTCGACGGCCTCCTCCTGCTCGTGGCCGCCGCCGTCGTGGCCGTGATCCTCGCGCTCGTCTACCGCTCCCCGCTCCTGCCCGTCCTGGTGCTCCTGTCCTGCGGGTTCGCGCTCGCGGTCGCCAGCGCCGCCGTCTACTGGCTCGCCGACGCGGGCGCCGTGGACCTGAACGGCCAGAGCCAGGGCATCCTGTCGATCCTCGTGTTCGGGGCCGCCACGGACTACGCGCTGCTGCTGGTGGCGCGCTTCAAGGAGGAGCTCGACGGCGGCGCCGACCGGTTCGCCGCGGTGCGCCGGGCGCTGCGCGGCACGATCGAGCCGATCGCGGCCTCGGCAGGGACCGTGGTCCTCGGCGTGCTGTGCCTGCTGTTCAGCCAGCTGGAGTCGAACCGGGGCCTCGGGCCGGTCGCGGCGATCGGCATCGGCGGGTCGTTCCTCGCCGCGGTGACGTTCCTGCCCGCGGTGCTGGCCCTGTTCGGGCGGGCCGCGTTCTGGCCGCGCCGGGTCGGCGCCGGGCGCGCCCGGCCCTCGCGGCTGTGGGCGGGCGTCGCGGCGCTCGTCGCCCGCCGGCCCCGCGTCGTGTGGGCGGTGACGGCCGCGGGGCTCGCGGTCGCGGCAGCGTTCACGGTGCAGCTCAAGGCGGACGGGACGTCGCAGACCGAGGTGTTCCTCACCGACGTGGACTCGGTGGCGGGCCAGGAGGTCCTCGCCGCGCACTTCGCGGCCGGCGCGGGCGCCCCCGCGGTGATCGTCGCGGACGAGTCGTCCCTCGACGAGGTCCTCGCGGCCGCGCAGGTCGACGGGGTCGCCTCCGCCGCGCCCGCGGTCGACGAGACCGGGCGGGTCCGCACCGCGGACGGCCTCGTGGAGATCGAAGCGGTCCTTGAGGACGCGCCCGACTCCGACGCCGCTTTGGACACTGTGGAGCGTTTGCGGGACGCGGTCCACGCCGTCGACGGCGCCTTGGTAGGCGGCCCGACCGCGATCCAGCTCGACACGCTCACGACGTCCGAACGGGACCGCGCGGTCATCATCCCGATCGTCCTGGCCGTGATCCTCCTGGTGCTCATGGCCCTCCTGCGGTCGATCGTCGCCCCGCTGCTGCTGACGGCCACCGTGGTCCTGTCCTTCGGCGCGACCATGGGCGTCTCGGCCCTGGTGTTCAACCACCTCTTCGGGTTCCCCGGCGCCGACCCGACGGTCGTCCTCTTCGGATTCGTGTTCCTCGTGGCCCTCGGCATCGACTACAACATCTTCCTGATGACGCGGGTCCGCGAGGAGTCCGCGCGCCTGGGCACCCGCGCCGGGACTGTCCGGGGACTGGTCGCCACCGGCGGGGTCATCACCTCGGCCGGGGTGGTCCTCGCGGCGACGTTCTCGGCGCTCGCGGTCCTGCCGATCCTGTTCCTCGCGCAGATCGCGTTCGTCGTCGCCTTCGGGGTGCTCCTCGACACCGTCGTCGTCCGGTCCCTGCTCGTCCCGGCGCTCACGATCGACATCGGTAAGGCCGTCTGGCGGCCCTCCACGCTCGCGAAAGTAAGGCCTCCGGCCCGCGGGTAAGGGACCTGAGGGTGCTGAGGCCCGGAAGTAAGGGGTCTGCGGCGGTCTTCGACGCGGACGCCTGATGCCCGGGGCCGGGCCTCAGCACGAGTATTGGTGTCAGGCCGGAAACGCCGGCCACTGACACCGAAGGAACGAAGATGAACGACTTCGACCTGCACTACCTCCACTACGCCCGCTCCGAGGAGCTCCGCCAGGAGGCCGAGAACGAGCGCCAGGCCCGCCGCCTCATCAAGGCCGCCAAGGAGACCCGCCGCGGCGGCACCCACGTCCGCCACAGCGGCGTCGCCGACCGCGTCGTGCGGGCCCTGGGCCTGCGCCACGGCGCCGAGCACACCGAGGAGGGCGCCGCCGCCGCCGAAACCGACCGGGCCGCCGTGTCCTAAGGGCGTGTCATGATTGCAGACATGCCGCGCCTAGGTTCCGACCTCCCGCTCTTCGCACGCGACGCCGAGCTCGCGTCGCTGCGCGACGCGCTCGACGCCGCGAAGCACGGCAGGCCCGCCACGGTCCTGGTCTCGGGGGACGCGGGGGTCGGCAAGACCCGGCTCCTCCACGAGTTCAACGACAGCGCCGGTGACGGTGTCCTCACCGTCACCGGCCACTGCCTCGACACGGCCGACTCCGCACTCCCCTACCTCCCCTTCGCCGAGATCACCGGCACCCTCGCCCGCGACCAGCCCGACCTCGTCGCCGCCCACCCCGGCCTGCGCCCCCTCCTCCCCGGCCACCCCGCCTCCGACGGCGACCTCGGCCGCCTCGGCCTGTTCGAGGCGTTCCACGCCGCGCTCGCCGACCTCGCCGCCGACCGCACCGTCGTCATCACCCTCGAAGACCTCCACTGGGCCGACCGCTCCAGCCGCGACCTCCTCGCGTTCCTCACCTCCCGCCTCACCGGCCAGCGCCTCCTCATCCTCGGCTCCTACCGCGCCGACGCCGTCCACCGCGGCCACCCCCTCCGCCCGCTCCTGGCCGAGCTCGTGCGCCTCCCCGCCGTCCAGCGCCTCCAGATCGACCCGTTCGACTCCCAGCACGCCGCCGACTTCGTGCGCGAGCTGAACACCGGGCTCGACGAGGTCTCCGTCTCCAAGATCGCCGCCGCCTCCGAGGGGAACGCGTTCCTCGCCGAGGAACTCGCGGCCGCTGAGACCCACACCGTCACGTTCGAGCTCGCGGAGGTCCTCCTGGCCC
Organism: Glycomyces artemisiae; assembly: GCF_003002955.1. Classification (GTDB taxonomy): domain Bacteria; phylum Actinomycetota; class Actinomycetes; order Mycobacteriales; family Micromonosporaceae; genus Glycomyces; species Glycomyces artemisiae. Next base: position 140,751 of record NZ_PVTJ01000002.1, on the reverse strand, counting down.
GCCTCGAACGCCTCCCCGACGCGTCGCGGCAGGTCGTGCGCCTCGCCTCCGTCCTGGGCCGCCGCTTCACGTACGCGCGGCTGAACGCCGCCGCCTGGTCGCTGCTCGACGAGACGGGCCTGCGCCACGAGCGCGAACTCGACGAGGCCCTGCGCGCGGCCATCTCGCACGGCATCATCGTGCAGAAGAGCGCCGACACGTACGCGTTCCGCCACGCCCTCCTCGGCGAGGCCGTCTACTCCGACCTCCTTCCGGGCGAGCGGATCCGGTACCACCAGAAGATCGCCGAGTCCCTCGCCGGCGACAACGGCAAGGGCGCCGAGGCCGAACTCGCCCACCACGCCTACGAGTCCGGGGACCTGCGCTGCGCGCTCGCCGCGTCGGTGCGCGCCGCCGACGAGGCCGTGGAGCTCGCCGCGCCCGCCGAGGCGCTCCTGCACCTGGAGCGGGCCCTGGCCCTGTTCGAGCGGGTCCCGGCCGCGCAGCGGCCCGTCGGCATCACGGAGCTGCGGCTGACCACCCGCGCCGCCGCGAACGCGGAGGCGTCGGGCGAGATCAAACGCGCCCAGTCGTTCTCGGCCGCCGCGGTGCGCCTCGCGGACGCCTCCGGGGACCCGATCCTCGGCGCCTCCACGCGCCGCAAGTACGCCAAGCACCTCCTCACCATCGAGGGCGACGAGGACCAGGCGCACCGGGTCGCCTGGGAGGCATGGGAACTGGTCAAGGACGAGGAGCCCCGCGCGGTGAAGGCGTGGGCGCAGGGCGTCGTCGGCCGCACCATCTACGCCAACCGCCGCCACGAGGACGCGAGGGCGTGGACGGCCGCGGCGATCGCCACCGCCGACGCGGTCCTCGCCGCGTCCGACGACCCCGAGGAGACGTCCGCGGCCCGCGCCGCGAAGGCCGACGCGACCCTCACCGACAGCCTCGCCGCGTTCCGCCGCGGCGAGCAGACCGTCGAGCAGTCGATCGCCCGCAACACCGAGGCCCTCGACCTGGTCCGCGGCCTCGAATGGCACGAGGTGGAGCTGCGCGGCCACTTCAACAACGGCCTGGTCCTCGTCGAGGCCGCGCGCCTGCGCGAGGCGCTCGTGCACTTCGACCGCGGCATGGAGCGCGGCCGCTGCACCGGCGACAAGTGGAGCGGCTTCGGCGTGGAGATCGCCGTCCGCCAGGTCATCTGCAACTACATGCTGGGCCGCTGGGGCGACGTCGACGCGAACGGCGAGATGGCCTCCAGCGTCCTGCCCGGCGTCGTCCTCACCCGCCTCGCCGCCGCGGTCCTCCTCGTCGACGTCGCGCGCGGCCGCTTCGAGACCGCCGACCGCCGCCTCGACTACCTCGCCGACCGGTGGCAGATCGACGGCCAGGTGCTCGCGCTCGCGACCCTGTGCGGCGCCGAGCTCGACCGCTGGCGCCACCGGCCCGCCGACGCGCTGCGCCGCGTCGAGCGCGCCACGGAGCTCATGACCCGCATGCGGGGCTACTACCTCGCCGGGGTGTCGGTGTGCGCCACCGGCATCGGCGCCGCCGCCGACCTCGCGCACCAGTTGCGCCGGGACGGCGACACCGCGGGCGCGAAGGACGCGGTCGCCGCGGGCGAGCGGCTCGCCGAGCGCGGCCGGTTCTTCCTGGAGCACGGCCAGCCGATGTCCGGGACCCTCGGCCCCGAGGGGATCGCGTGGGCCGCGCAGCTCGAAGCGGAGGCGACCCGCCTGTACGGCGAGGGCGACCCCGAGCGGTGGCGCACGGCCGCCGACGCGTTCGACTACCGGACCGCCCTCGCCGCCCAGGCCCCTGCGCCCGCGGGCGGGCCCGCGGCCGACCCGGTGCCGCGCCTGACCGACCAGGAGCGCCTGGACCTGGCCCTGACCGACCCGCTCGCGTCCGAGACCCTCGCGATGCTCGAAGACGGCGCCGCGCCCGCGCCGGCGCAGGACTGGGCCGAGCCGTACCGGCAGGCGTACGCCCGCTGGCGCCTCGCCGAGGCGCTCCTCGCGTCCCCGGGCGCCGACGCCCGCCTGAAGGCCGCGGAGGCGCTCGTCGCCGCGAAGCGCACCGCGATCGAGCTGGGCGCCGAGCCGCTGCGCAAGGAGCTGTGCGCGCTCGCCGAGCGGGCCCGCCTCGACACGGCCATGCCGACGTCGACCCCGTTGACCCCCAGGGAGCTCGGGGTCCTGTGCCTGGTCGCGCGGGGCCTGACGAACCGCCAGATCGGCGCCGAGCTGTTCATCTCCGAGAAGACCGTGAGCGTCCACCTCTCGCGGGCCATGGCGAAGCTCGAAGTCGCCGGCCGCGCCGCAGCGGTGAACGCCGCCCACCTCCGCGGCTACCTCGCCGAGGAATAGGGCCCGCGTCCCGAGGCGATACCCGGGGTTGACTCGCGGGTGCCGCGTAGTCCCCACGGTGTACGGGCATTGCCTCCCTCGGCCCGATGCATCGGGCGGGTCGCGCCGCGACCATTGCGTTCATGAAGCGGCGTAATGCACTGAAGTGGACCCTCATCGGTGTCGGCGGCGGCGTGGGCGTGATCGCGCTCGGCGGGGCCGGGACCGTCGCGTACCTGTGGAGCAGCGCGAAGCTCGACACCGCCGGGAAGGTCGACTTCGACAACCCCCTCGCGATCCCCCCGCTCGCGGAGTCCGCCGACGACCCCTCCGGCGCCCGCGTGTTCCACCTCGACATCAAAGCCGGCACCACCGCGCTCAAGGACGGCGCCGAGACCGCCACCTGGGGGATCAACGGGAACTTCCTCGGCCCCACCATCCGCGCCAAGCGCGGCGAGGAGATCGCGTTCTCCGTGTACAACGGCCTCGACGAAGGCACCTCGATCCACTGGCACGGCATGCACCTGCCCGCCGTCATGGACGGCGGCCCCCACCAGGAGATGGAGCCCGGCGGCGACTGGACCCCCCAGTGGACGCTGAACCAGCCCGCCGCGACCCTCTGGTACCACCCGCACCCGCACGGCCGCACCGCACACCACGTCTACAAGGGACTCGCGGGGATGTTCATCATCGACGACGAGGAGTCCGAGGCCCTGCCGCTGCCGTCCACGTACGGCGTCGACGACGTCCCGCTCATCGTCCAGGACCGCAACTTCAACGGCGACAACCAGTTCGAGGACGGCGGCTCGTTCATGAGCATGCAGGGCATCCTCGGCGACGAGATCATGGTCAACGGGACCCTCGGCCCCTACTTCGACGTGACCACCCGCCTCGTGCGCCTGCGCCTGCTCAACGGCTCGGTCTCGCGCCTCTACAACTTCGGGTTCGGCGACGACCGCCCGTTCCAGCTCATCTCCACCGACGGCGGCCTCCTCCCCGAGGCGTGGGAGACCGACCGGCTCCAGCTCTCACCGGGCGAGCGCGCCGAGATCGTCGTCGCCTTCGAACCCGGCGAGACCGCTGTGCTCAGGTCCCACCCGGCCGCCGAGGGCTACACGGGCCCGCTCGCCCGCGTCAACGGCGCCGAGGACCTCCTCGACGTCTGCCAGTTCCGGGCCGCCGACGCGCTCGCCGACGAGACCTCGGTGCCGGAGGCCATGGGCGCGGCCCCCGACGTCGACCCCGCCGAGGCCGCCGAGGAGCGCTCGTTCTCCCTCTCCGGGTTCAGCCAGATCAACGGCGAGGCGATGGACCTGGCGCGCATCGACTTCGGCGTCCGGGAGGGCACCGTCGAGGTGTGGGAGGTGACCAATGCCGACGGGTACATGCACAGCTTCCACGTCCACGACGTCCAGTTCCGGGTCCTCGACGTCGACGGCGCCGAGCCGCCCCCGCAGCTGCTCGGCTGGAAGGACACCGTGCAGCTCGTCCCGCAGCGCAAGTACCGGCTGGCCATGCGGTTCGCCGACTACACCGACCCGAACCTGCCGTACATGTTCCACTGCCACATCCTCGCCCACGAGGACTCGGGGATGATGGGCCAGTTCGTGGTCCTCGGCGAAGGCGAGGAGATCGGCGAGGTCCCCGCGCCCGCACACGCGACGCACGGCTGACAGGACAGCGGCGCCGGGCCCCGGTCCGTAGGCACCACGGGGGGCCCGGCGCCGCTCTAAGTCGTTGCGGGGCTTAGAGGGAGCAGGCGGCGATGTGCTTGGCGACCGCGGGCAGGTCGACGTTCTCCTTGAACTCGAAGCGGACCTTGCCGAGCCCGGAGAACCACAGGTCCAGTTCGCCGTCGTTGTCCATGAGACCGTCGGTCTCCACCGAGTACGCCTGGACCTTGCTGAAGGGGAGGGTCGTGTAGTCCTTCTTGCGGCCGGTGATGCCCTGGACGTTCACGGCGATGATGCGCTTGTTCGTGAAGACGATGAAGTCGCGCACGCCCTCGAACGTCAGCGCCACCTCCTCGCCGTCGACCAGCAGCGGGGCGACCTCGTCGCGGAAGCCGGGGTCGTCGGTGAGCTTGAGCTTGAAAACCGAACCATTCTCGAAATCGATCATGCGGGCAGGATACCGACTCCCACCCACGCCCCGGTCAGTGCGGATACTCCTGCGCCGCAAGGGCCGTCGCCTGCGCTACGACCACTTTCAGCGGGCGCCCGAGCGCGGCCGCCGCGGCCGCCGCGTCCTCGTACTCGACCGACGCGTTGACGACCTCGCCGTGCTCCAGCGCGGTCTTCACCCCGATCGACTGACCGTCCACATCGACGACCGTGTAGCGGCGCTCCAGCGCGTACTTGTCGATCTCGTACGAGCGCATGCCGATCGTCGTCGTGTGCCGCACCAGCGCCGACCGCACCGCGGCCACCGCCTCCGCCCGGCACAGCACGTGCACTGTGTGCGCGGGACGGCCCTTCTTCATGAGGATCGGCGTCAGCCACGCGTCCGACGCGCCCGCCTCCAGCAGCGCCGCGAGGGCCGAGGGCCACAGCCGCGGGTCGAGGTCGTCGACGTTCGTCTCGATGACCACCGGCTTCGCTCCGACGCTGCCGACGCCGTGGTCGTGCGGATCGCGGACCGCCTGCGGCCCATGGGCATGGCCGTGATCGTGCCCTGCCGCAGCATCCATGTGACGACCGTGCTCATGCGGTTGCGCCTGCTTTTGGGACGCGGCCCCGACCCGGTGGACGTGCGCATGCGCCGCCCGCCGCGCCGTCTCCACCTCGCGGCCGATCACGATGCGCAGCAGGTTCGCCCGCTCCTGCGGATCGCGCCCGCCCGCGCCGACGCCCACCCGCTCCACGACCATCTCCGGCAGCGGCCCGTACCCCGAGGCCGCGGCCGCGACGATCGCCGCGCCCGTCGGCGTGCACGCCTCGTACGGCACCGCGCCCACCACGGGCGCGCCCGCGTCGGCGAGGACCCGCAGCACCGCCGGGGCAGGCAGCGGGATCGACCCGTGCGACCCGCGCGTCGTGCCGCCCCCGAGCGTCACCGTCGACGCGGTGACCTTCGCGAGCCCGAGCGACGCGAGCCCCGCGGCCGCGCCCACGATGTCCGCGATCGAGTCGAGCGCCCCCACTTCGTGGAAGTGCACGTCCTCCTCGTCGATCCCGTGCGCCGCGGCCTCCGCCGCCGCCAGGCGCGCGAACGCCCCCAGCGCCAGCTTCCGGGCCGCCTCGTCGAGGTCCGCGCCTTCGAGCATCGCCCGGATCGACCGCCAGCGCCGGTCGTTCGCGGCCTCCGGGACCTCCACGTCCACCTTCGTGCCCGCGAGCCCGTGCCGGGCGACCCGCTTGGCGTGCAACCGGATCGGCTCGGTCCCGAGCGAGTCCACCGCCGCCTGCATGAGTTCGAGCGGCACCCCCGCGTCGACCAGCGCCCCCAGGAACATGTCGCCGGAGGCGCCCGCCGAGCAGTCGAGCCACGCGACCGTCATCGCTCCGCCTTCACGTTCAGGATCCGGGCCGCGGCCATCGCCGCCCCGAACCCGTTGTCGATGTTCACCACCGTCACGCCAGGCGAGCACGAGTTGAGCATCGTCAGCAGCGGCGCGAGCCCGCCGAACGCGGCCCCGTACCCGACCGACGTGGGCACCGCGACGACCGGCGCGGACACGAGCCCCGCCACGACCGACGGCAGCGCCCCGTCCATGCCCGCCACCACGATCACGCACACCGCTTCGCGCAGCTCCGGGAGCTTGTCGAGGAGCCGGTGCAGCCCGGCCACGCCCACGTCGGGGATCAGGCGCGCGTCGAGGCCGTTCGCGCGGGCCGTGACCACGGCCTCCTGCGCCACCGGCAGGTCCGAGGTCCCCGCGCACACCACCGCGAGCGGCCCGGACTCGGGCACCGGGAACTCGCCGACGGCGCACACGCCCGCCTCCACGAGCACCGGCTCGCCCGCGAACCGCTCCCGCACGGCCGCCGCGCACGCCTCGTCGCAGCGGGTCGCCACCGCGACCCGCCCCGGGTGGGCCTCGCGCAGCGCCGCGAGCGCACCCGCGACCTGCGCCGGGGTCTTGCCCGCCGCGTACACGGCCTCGGCCGTGCCCGTCCGGGCCGGCCGCCCGACGTCGATCTTCGCCCACCCCAGGTCCCGGTAGGCCCCTTCCTCGTAACGCACGCCCACTATCCTCCCACCCGTCACCCGCCACCGCCCAAAACCGTCGCCGCGGCCGACTGCCCGCCCCTCGCCCGAGCCGCCGCGCGTCGGCGACCGGCCATCCGACGTTCACCCGAAGCGGACGTGTTCACCGCCACAACGCGAACCGGACACCGCGGAGCGACCACGCCGTCGCCCCCACCGTCTATCGTTCAAAGGGTGTCCCACCCGCTGATCGCCGCCCACAGAGGCGCGAACGAGTTCCTGCCGGAGCACTCCCTCGCCGCGTTCCGCCAGGCCATCGTCGAGGGCGCGGACGGGTTCGAGTTCGACATCCGCCTCACCGCCGACGGGCACCTCGTCCTCCACCACGACCGCACCGTCAAGCGCACCTCCGACGGCAAAGGCGCCGTGGCCGACCTCACACTCGCCCAGTTGCGGGAGTTCAACTTCGCGCACCAGTACCCCGACTGCGCGGGCAATCCCGAGGCCGAGCGCATCCCCACCCTCGAAGACGTCTTCGGGCTCGTCGTCGACTCCGGCAAGGACCTCAAGCTCCTCATCGAGGCCAAGCACCCCTCGAAGTTCGGGCCCCGCCTCGAACTGCGGCTGTGGGAGACCCTGAAGCGCTGGCCCGGGCTCGACGTCACGGTCATGTCCTTCTCGCGGGCCGCGCTCAAGACCTGGCGCGGCCTCGACGCCGACACGCCGCTGGTGTGGATCTTCGAGTACCCGTTCCGGCGCCCGCCCGAGGGGGTGCAGATCCTCTCCTCGCGGGTCGACTACATCGATTCGACCCCCGATTTCGTCGAACGCAGCCACGAGGCGGGGTACGAGGTGTACACCTGGACCGTCAACGACGCCGACACGGCGCACCGCATGGCGGGCCTCGAAGTCGACCTCATCATCTCCGACCGGCCCGCCGCGATCCGCCAGACCCTCACCGGCTGATCCCGGCGCCTCAAGACGGACTCAGGGTCCGACGGTAATGCTGGCGTCGCGCCGATGTTAAAGGTAGGTTGCTGTATAGCCTCCCCAGGGCACGTCGGAAGGAAGGGAGAACGCGATGCCAGCTGCGATACCGGCGCCGGAGCGGCTGCGCGTCCCCCACCAGTCCGGGGCGCCCGGCCAGGTCCGCCGGTGGCTGCGCGACGCGCTCCCCGACCTCCCCGACGAGGCCCGCGACGACCTCCTGGTGTGCGCGACCGAGCTCGTCTCGAACGCCGTCCGCCACGCCCGGCCGCTCCCGGGGAACGAAGTGTGCGTCGCCTACGTCCTCGGCCCCGCCGACGTCGAGGTCCGCGTCATCGACGGCGGCTCCCGCACCCACCCCCACGTGTGCTCCGTGAACCTCGACTCCGCGCACGGCCGCGGCATGTTCATCGTGTCCAAACTGTCCACCGACTGGGGCGCCCGCACCCTCGGCGACGGCACCCAGGAAGTCTGGGCGAGGATCCCCTTCCACTAACCGGTCCCGGCGGCGCCCGCTTGTCGGACCCCGGTGTCACCCTTGTGATCGGGGCCCGCGATCCGCGCCTTCCCGGGGCTCGCGGCCGCCGTCCTGCGGGGCGGGTCCGGTCACCGTACGATGTCCGGGTGTCGCACCGTCCGCTCTCCATCGACCTCGCCCTGTACGCCGCCGCCGCGATCTTCGCGGGCGCGACGGCGCTGTGGACCACCCTTGTCCCGCACGAGGTCTGGGGCGCCGTCGCCATCGGCGGGTACCTCCCGGCGGCGGTCTGCACCGCGGTCCTGCTGACTCAGACCGGGGCGGTCTGGCGCGGCCGGGCCGTCGTCGCGGGCGGGGCCGCGGTCGCCGTCACCGCGTTCCCGCTGGTGTTCATGGCGGTCGAGCGCGCGATCGGCGTCGGCGAGCGCCGCGCCCAGTCCGAGGTCGAGGTCGTCGAGGAGTCCGGCGCGCGCCTGCTCGACACCGGCAGCCCCTACCTCCACGCCGACGTCATCACCACCCTCCCGAACCCCGTCCACGGCTACAACCCGTACCAGCCGGGCATGGCGGTCTTCGGGTTCCCGGCCGCGCTGTTCGGCCAGCACTGGTGGACCGACGCCCGCATCTACTTCCTCCTCGCCGCCGCGGCCTGCGCGTACGGCGCGTTCCGGCTGCTGCGCACCCGCCCCGGGGTGCTCGGCGCCGGGAAGGGCCCGCTGCTGCGGGCGTTCCAGGCGATGTTCGTGTTCCCGGTGTGCGCGTTGACGTTCGCGACCGGCGGCGACGACATGCCGGTGGTCGCGCTCCTGGTCCTCGCGCTCGCGTTCGCGCACCGCGAGCGGTCCCTCGCCGCGGGCCTGGCGGTCGGCGCGGCGGCGGCGCTGAAGCTGTTCGCGTGGCCCGTCGCGGTCGTCATGGCGTTCCTGATGTGGCGCCAGGGCGGCCTGCGCCGCTTCGCCGCGGGCTTCGCCGTCCCGGTCGTGGCCACGATGGCGCCGGTGCTCGCGGTGGACGCGCGCGGGTTCTTCGACAACGTGATCGCGTTCGGCTTCGGGCACGGCGTGGTCGAGTCCCCGGCGCAGTCGCCGTTCATCGGCTACCTCGTCGTCAACTACCTGCCCGCCGGGGACCTCATCGCGAAGGGCCTGCTGGGGCTCGCGGCGGTCGTGATCGCGTGGCTGCTGTGGACGCGGCCGCCGTCGACGGCCGCGGCGGCGGCGATGTGGTGCGCAGCCGGTCTGACGACCGCGTTCCTGCTCATGCCCGCGAGCCGCTTCGGGTACATGCTGTACCCGGTGGTGCTGCTCGGCTGGTGGCTGCCGCTGCGCGACGCGGTCGCCGGGGCCGCGCACGGGACGCTGTTCGCGGGCGTCGACGTCGGGGACGAGGCGGTCGACGAACTGGAGCACGAGACGGGCCCGGGCCCGTCGATGGCGGTCGAATGGTGGCGCTGACGAGTGGTGGCGCTGGGGAACGGGGGTCCTAGACCGCCATGTCGACGAAGCGCGACAGGTGGAGCTGGGCCGCCACGGTGATCGTGTCCGTGGCGCCGTTGCGGTGCTTGGCGACGATGAAGTCGGCCTCGCCCGCGCGCGGCGACTCCTTGTCGTAGTAGTCCTCGCGGTGCAGGAGGATGACGACGTCGGCGTCCTGCTCCAGCGAGCCGGACTCGCGGAGGTCGGACAGCTGCGGGCGCTTGTCGGTGCGCTGCTCGGGACCGCGGTTCAGCTGCGCGACCGCGATGACCGGGCACTGCACCTCCTTGGCGAGGAGCTTGAGGCCGCGGGAGATCTCGGAGACCTCCTGCTGGCGCGACTCCACTTTCTTCGGCGAGGTCATGAGCTGGAGGTAGTCGACGACGATGAGCTTGAGGTCGTGGCGCTGCTTGAGGCGCCGGGCCTTCGCCCGGATCTCCATCATGGTCATCGACGCGGTGTCGTCGACGAACAGCGGCGCCTCGGAGATGTCGCCCATGCGCTTGGCCAGGCGCGTCCAGTCGTCGTCGGAGAGGTCGCCCGAGCGCAGGACGTGCATGGGGACGCGCGTCTCGGCGCTCAGCAGGCGCATCACGATTTCGAGCTTGCTCATTTCGAGGGAGAACAGGGCCGCGGCGTGGCGGTGGTGGAGGGACGCGTGCCGCATGAAGTCCATTGCGGCCGTGGACTTCCCGGCGCCGGGGCGGCCGGCGACGATGATGAGCTGCCCGGCCTGGAGGCCGGAGAGGAGCCGGTCGAGGTCGGCGAAGCCGGTGGGGATGCCGGTCATGACGCCCTGGTTGGCGCCGATCGCCTCGATCTCGTCCATGGCGGGCTGGAGGAGGTCGGAGAGGACCGCGAAGTCCTCGCTCTGGCGGTTGTCGGTGACCTCGTAGACGGCCTGCTGGGCGAGGTCGACGAGGTCGTCGATGTCGCGGCCGCCCTGGCCGCCGCCGTACCCGTACTGGACGACCTTCGTGCCGGCCTCGATGAGGCGGCGCAGGATCGCCTTCTCCTTGACGATCTTCGCGTAGTACCCGGCGTTCGCGGCCGTGGGCACGGTGTTGAGGAGGTCGTGGAGGTAGGGGCCGCCGCCGATCTTGGCGAGGTCGCCGGTGTCGGCGAGGGCCGCGGCGATGGTGACGGCGTCGGCGGGCTCGCCGTTGCCGAACTTGTCGATGACGGCGTCGAAGATCATGCCGTGGGACGGCTTGTAGAAGTCGCCGGGGCCGAGGACCTCGATGACGTCGGCGATGGCGTCCTTGCTCATGAGCATGCCGCCGAGGACCGACATCTCGGCCTGGAGGTCCTGGGGCGGGGTGCGCTCGAAGGTGCGGGCGCCGCCGCCCCCGTGGCCGTTGCCGCCGCCTCCGCCGCCCGCGAAGGGGTCCTCCGGGGGCGTGTCGAAATAGGACCCGTTCGCTCCGTTGGCGCCTCGCGAGAAGACGCCGTCCGTCGACACGTCGGCCATGCCGTCCACCCCCTCGGTCACCGTGCGTTCATGGAGACAGTACCGCCCGCATACGACAGAAGGGCGGCGTCAATGACGCTATGTCGCGCCGGGCACGGTTGCAAACGACCCTGTGGACAACCTGTGGACAAGGTTGTGGATAACCTGTGGATAACCCGGCCCGGGCCTGTGGACAACCTGTGGACAACAACGCGACCGGGCCTCGGATGCGGGTCGGGAGCTGCGGGGACGCCGTCCACTGCCTGTGGACGGAAATCCGTTCGTGCCAACTTGCCGATAGCATGGGGGCGACCCCGGCACGGATCAGAAGAGAGACCGGCTCATGACCGCTCCGCAGCGCCCCGAACGCAGGCCCCGGCTCGACCCCGAAGGCGACGACCGGCCGGGGGAGCGCGCGTTCACCCCGACGCTGCTCGTGACGCTCGCCTGGTACGCGGTGCCGGCGGTGGTCTACCTGACGTGGGTGGTGTCGCAGCCGCCGGTGGACGCGAACTGCGCGGCGTCGGGGTGCACGGTGGCGGGCCGGGTCGGCGCGGCCGTCGCGGGCGGCTGGGCGTGGACGCTCTCGTCGCTCACCGCGAGCCTCCTCGTCGCGGTCCTGCTGCGCCTCCCGCGCGCCGGATGGCGTGCGGGCGTAGCGGGCTCGGCGGCGGCGATCCTCGGTGCGGGGCTCGTGACGGTGGTCCTGCGGACCGCGGGCTGGGTGATCTGACGCCGTACGGGCGGCCCCGGGTACCCACCCGAACCCACCTTCACCACACCAAACTGAAAAAGACCACCCTTTCATGGGGGTACGACAAAGGCCCGCGACCGGATGGTCGCGGGCCTTCGACGTGCTTTGCCTACTTCTTGCGGCGCTTGGCCGGGGTGACCTGGAGCTTGAACTTCGCGGTCACCTCCGGGTGCAGCTTGACCGTGACGTCGTAGGTGCCGACCGACTTGATGGTCGAGGCCAGCTCGACGCGGCGGCGGTCGATCTTCGGGCCGCCGGCCTCGTCGACGGCCTTGACGATGTCGGCCGCGGTGATGGAGCCGAAGAGGCGGTCGCCGTCGCCGGTGCGGGCGACGATGTGGGCGTCCGTCTGCTTCAGCTGGTCCGCCACCGAGCGGGCCTTGTCCAGGTCGTGGATCTGGCGGGAGGCGCGAGCGCGCTGGATCGCGTCGACCTCCTTCTGGCCGCCCTTGGTCCAGGCGATCGCAAGGCCCTGCGGCAGCAGGTAGTTGCGGCCGTAACCGGGCTTGACCTCGACCACGTCGCCGGCCGAGCCGAGGTTGGGCACCTCATGAGTCAGGATGATCTTCATGTTGCGCTCCTTCCTAGCGGGTCTGGCTGGTGTACGGGAGCAGGGCCATCTCGCGGGCGTTCTTGACGGCCGCGGCGATCTGGCGCTGCTGCTGGGTGGTCACGCCGGTCACACGGCGGGCACGGATCTTGCCGCGGTCGGAGATGAACTTCCGCAGCAGCGCCGTGTCCTTGTAGTCGACGTAGGTGATGCCCTCTTTTTCAAGCGGGTTGGGCTTCTTCTTCGGCTTCCGCAGGGGAGCCGATTTCGGGTTGGCCATGTCTCTGTCTTGCCTCTTACTCGAGATCGTTCCGGGCTGGGCGCCCGGTTAGAACGGCGGGTCCTCGTCGAAGCCGCCGGAGCCGGCGGCGCTGGCGCCGCCCGCGGGGGCGGCCGAGGCCCAGGGGTCGTCGGGCATCGAACCGCCGCCGGAGCCGCTGCCGCCCCCGAAGGAACGGCCGCCGCCTCCGCCGCCGGACGCGCCGGACCGGTTGAGCTTCGCGGTGGAAAAACGCAGGGCCGGGCCCACTTCGTCGACGTCGAGCTCGTACACAGTGCGCTTCTCGCCCTCGCGGGTCTCGTAGCTGCGCTGCTTGAGCCTGCCCTGCACGATCACGCGGGTACCGCGCGAAAGCGACTCGGCGACGTTCTCGGCGTACTGGCGCCAGACGCTGCAGGTGAGGAACAGGGCCTCACCGTCCTTCCACTGGTTCGACTCGCGGTCGAACGTGCGCGGGGTCGATGCGATGCGGAACTTCGCGACGGCGGCACCGGACGGCGTGTAACGCAGCTCGGGGTCGTCGACGAGGTTGCCGATAACCGTGATGACTGTCTCTCCTGCCATGACCTATCTCCTTGACGGTCTCGCAGTTGCAGGGTCGGGTTACCGAAGCTCCGGTCGCAGCACCTTGGTCCGCAGCACCGACTCGTTGAGCCGCAGCTGACGGTCCATCTCAGCGACGGGACCGGGCTCGGACTGCAGGTCGACGACGGCGTAGACGCCCTCGTTGCTCTTGTTGATCTCGTATGCCAGACGGCGACGGCCCCAGACGTCGATCTTGTCGACGGCCCCTCCGGCGTCCTTGACGCCCTTGAGGAACTTCTCCAGCGTCGGGCCGACCTGTGCCTCCTCGATGTTCGGTTCGAGGATCACCATGAGTTCATAGTGACGCAAGATCGATCCACCTCCTTCGGTCTCAATCGGCTGCGGTCTCTCCGCAGCAGGAGGAATCACTTGCGCGCTGCCGCGCCTCGCGGCGGGCAACCTGGCAATCGTACCTGCTTACAGGCGGTGCGGCCGGGGCCGCTCCGCCTGGGTGTGACGGTACCCGCCGGGTCCGACAGGACCGGGCGCGACACCGCCCCGAAACGGCCGCGGCGTCCGGTTCGGACCGAAGCCGCGCCGCGCCCGGCCCGCGCGGGGAGCCGCGCTAAGTTCGATGTCATGACATCGGAGTTCCACTACACCGACCTGCTTCCCACCGGCCCGGACACCACCGAGTACCGCCTGCTCACCACGGACGGGGTGAGCACCGTCGAGGCCGCCGGGCGGCGCTTCCTCACCGTGGAGCCCGAGGTCCTCACGCAGCTCGCCGCGGAGGCCGTCAAGGACATCTCCCACTTCCTGCGGCCCGCGCACCTCGCGCAGCTGCGGTCCATCCTCGACGACCCCGAGGCCAGCGGCAACGACCGCTTCGTCGCCATGGACCTGCTCAAGAACGCGAACATCGCCTCCGGCATGGTCCTGCCCATGTGCCAGGACACCGGCACCGCGATCGTCATGGGCAAGCGCGGGCGCCACGTCCTCACCGACGGCCGCGACGCCGAGCACCTCTCCCGCGGCGTCTGGCAGGCCTACCGCGACCTCAACCTCCGCTACAGCCAGATGGCCCCGCTGACCATGTGGGACGAGAAGAACACCGGCTCGAACCTGCCCGCGCAGATCGACCTGTACGCCGAGGGCGACGACGCCTACAAGTTCCAGTTCATCGCCAAGGGCGGCGGCTCCGCGAACAAGTCGTTCCTGTTCCAGGAGACGAAGGCGATCCTCAACCCGGACGCGATGATGCGGTTCCTGGAGGAGAAGCTCCGCCAGATCGGCACCGCCGCGTGCCCGCCGTACCACCTCGCGATCGTCATCGGCGGCACCAGCGCCGAGTACACCCTCAAGACCGCGAAGTACGCGTCCACGAAGTACCTCGACTCGATGCCCACCGAGGGGTCCCCCTCCGGGCACGGCTTCCGCGACACCGCCCTGGAGCAGGAGGTCCTGGAGCTCACCCGCCAGTTCGGGATCGGCGCCCAGTTCGGCGGCAAGTACTTCTGCCACGACGTGCGCGTCGTCCGCCTGCCCAGGCACGGCGCGTCCCTGCCCGTCGCCATCGCCGTCTCCTGCTCGGCCGACCGCCAGGCCATGGCCAAGATCACCGCCGAGGGCGTGTTCCTGGAGCAGCTGGAGCGCGACCCGAGCCGGTACGTGCCCGAGGTCTCCGAGGACGACCTCGACGACGACGCGGTCCGCATCGACCTGAACCGGCCCATGTCCGAGATCCGCGCCGAGCTGTCGAAGTACCCGGTCAAGACCCGCGTGTCCCTCACCGGGACGCTCGTGGTCGCCCGCGACATCGCCCACGCGAAGATCAAGGAGCGCCTCGACGCGGGCGAGGAGCTGCCGCAGTACCTCAAGGACCACGCCGTCTACTACGCTGGCCCCGCGAAGACCCCCGAGGGCTACGCCTCCGGGTCATTCGGGCCCACCACGGCCGGGCGCATGGACTCCTACGTCGACCAGTTCCAGGCCGCGGGCGGCTCGTTCGTCATGCTCGCCAAGGGGAACCGCTCGCAGCGCGTCACCGACGCGTGCAACGCGCACGGCGGCTTCTACCTCGGGTCCATCGGCGGCCCCGCCGCGAAGCTCGCCCAGGAGAACATCAAGTCGATGGAGGTCCTGGAGTACCCCGAGCTCGGCATGGAGGCCGTCTGGAAGATCGAGGTCGAGGACTTCCCGGCGTTCATCGTCGTCGACGACAAAGGCAACGACTTCTACGAGGCGACCCGCCAGCCCGTCCTCACCGTCGGGCGCCGCCGCCACATCACCGTCACGTAGTCGCGGATGCACATAGGACGCTGAGACGTCCGGCCGCCGGCCCCGGTGTCGGCGGCCTTTTTCGTTGTGCCCCTTGGCTACTCGGGTGAGATGTGAGGCGGCGCACAACGCTTGTCCGGATCAGTGCGAACGGCCAGAACCGATTCACCCGGTCGGGGGAATTCTCGGGCCGCGACTGTCGCCCCTGTGCCCTTCCGAGCGGTTTCATCGGTGTGCAAACCATCGCACAATCCGCATTCCGAATAAACGCGCGGCACGCGGAACCCCCTCTCCGCGATTACGATCCGATCATCCTTACTGCTCAGTACCCACCCCTCGGAATCCGCGATGATCGAACACTTCTCCCACGGGTACGCCACCCTCCCCGTGGCCTTCCTGGTCTCCATGACCGGCTCCGCCCTCGGGCTGCTCCTCGCCCGCCACGCCCGCCGCCACAAGGGCGCGGGGCGGCGCGCCCTGTGGCTCACCGTCGCCGCGTTCGCCATCGGCGGCACCGGGATCTGGGTCATGCACTTCGTTGCCATGCTCGGCTTCGCCGTCCGCGACGCCCGCATCCTCTACGAGCCGTGGACGACCGCGCTCAGCGCCCTCATCGCCGTCGCCGTCGTCGCCTGCGGCCTCTACGCCATCGGCCTCGGCCGCTACACGCCCCTCAAACTCGCCGCCGCCGGGACCCTCACCGGCATCGGCGTCGCCGCCATGCACTACACCGGCATGGCCGCCGTCAGCGCCGACGTCGAACTCGACTACCGCCTCGGCTACGTCATCGCCTCCGTCGCCATCGCGATCGGCGCCGCCACCACCGCCCTGTGGCTCTCCTGGCGCCTCCAAAGGGCCTCCTCCATGTGGCTCGCCGCCGCCGTCATGGCCCTCGCCGTCAACCTCATGCACTACACCGGGATGCTCGGCCTGGTCGCAGGCGGCGAGGCCGACGAGGCCCCGCACGGCGTCGACGCCGTCGACCTCGTCTTCCCCATGGCCACCCTCACCGCGATCGTCCTCCTCTTCCTCGTCTTCACCGTCGTCATGGTCCCCACCGACGAGGAGCTCAAAGCCGACGAGCACCTCTCCTCCCTCCAGCGCCGCACCACCGACCGCCCCGTCGCCGGCCGCAAGCCCCCGCGCTACTGAACGCGCGGACCGGCCCCGCCCTACGAGGGCGGGGCCGGTCCTCTTTGCGAGAGAGGGTGAAGCGGTTATCCGACGGTGTTGGCGAAGTTGTAGCCGTTCGTCTTGTCCCAGTTGATCGACCAGGTCATCGCGCCGCCCATGCCCGGGTAGGACTGGGAGGGCACGAAGTCGCCGCAGCGCTGGCGGGTCTCCAGGCAGGTCAGGGCGTCGTTGACCATCGTCGGGTTGACGTAGCCCGAGCCCGCGGCGCTCTGGACGGCCGGGAGGCCCAGGCCCACCTGGGACGGGGCGAGCCCGGCCTGGAGCTGGATGCAGGCCTGCGCGGTGAGGAAGTCGATGTCGCCCTGGGCGTACACCTGGCCGTTGCAGCCGAGCATGGAGCCGGAGTTGTAGTACTGCATGTTGACGATCGTGAGGAGGTCCTTGGTGTTCACCGCGAGCTGGTAGTACCCGGCCGAGGTGGACTGGAAGTCGATCGTCTGCGGCGCCATCGTGTACGTGAAGCCGGGCTTGGCGCCGGCGACCTGGCGCAGCGCGGTCTCGATCGCGCCCGCGTTGATGCCGTGCTCCAGGTCGATGTCGACGCCGTCGAAGCCGTACTCGTTCATGAGCGACACCACGGAGTTCGCGAACGCCGCGGCCGTGGCGGCGTCGTTGATCGTGACGTTGCCGCGCTCGCCGCCCACGGAGATGACGACGTCGCGGCCCTGGGCCTGGATCGCGTCGATGTCGGCCTTGAACTCGGCCTCGGTGTACCCGGCGCCGGTGAGGCTGGAGTCGAGGGCGAAGTCGATCTGGCCGGGCGTGGTGGTGGACTCGGCGAAGGCCACGGCGATGATGTCGTACGCGGCGGGGACGGCGTTGAGCTCCATGACCCCTGAGCCGTTGTCGAAGTTGTGCCAGTAGCCGGTGAGGAGGCGGTCGCCCTGGCCGGGGCCGCCGGTGGGCTCCTCGGTCGGCTCCTCGGTGGTGGGCGGGTCGGTCGGGCCCGCGCCGTCGCAGGCGCCGAGGTCCTCCCAGACGCCCCACTGGCCGGTGGTGCCGGGGGTCTCGCCGGTGGTCCACCACTTGGCGCGGTACTCGCGGTCCTGGTGGCTGACGCGGTCGCCGCCGACGTAGACGGCGCTCGACTGCCAGGGCGCGCCTTCGCAGGCGGCCTCGGCGAACGCGCCGTTCGCGAAGGCGACCGGCAGGGCGACGGCGCCTGCCGCGGCGAGAGTGGCGGCGGCGATGACGGCCGCGGATCGTAGGCGTCGCAAGGGACCTCCATATATTTAAAGATTCCTAAATGTATGTCTCCAATCGTGTCGGTCATCACGGCGCTTGTCAAGGCCCCAGGGCGCAGAAAAATCCGACTCGCCCGGTTTGCGGGCCGCCTTGCGAAGACCCGCAACCGAACGAGTCGGATACTTTACTGTTCGTGTCTATGCGGCGCCGCGCCGCTCCCGGCGGCCCTCCCCGCGCAGCCGCCGCTCGCGCTTCCCCCGCGCGAGCTCGGTCTCTAGTGCGTCCAAGGGACCCGCGAACGCGTCCTCGAACCGCGCGAGCCACGCCCGCACCCGGTCCAGCCCCGCGTCGTCGACGCCGTAGATCCGGCGCGTCCCCTCCGCCCGCACCGTCACCAGGCCCGCCTCGCGCAGGACCTTGAGGTGCTGGGAGACCGCGGGCTGGGAGATGCCGAGGCCCTCGCGCATGACGGCCGCGACGTCCCCGGCCGGGCGCTCGCCCGCGCCGAGCAGCTCCATGATGCGGCGCCGCACCGGGTCGCCGAGCGCGTCGAATACCAAGTCCGACATCGGGCCTCACTCTCAACGACTTCGCGGCAGGGACCGCGCAATTATGCCGAGCCCCTCACGCCTCCTCGGGCGGCACCGTGAAGAACTTGATCGCGTTGGCCGCGGCGGCCTTCGCGGCCTGCGGCGCGTCGCCGTCGGCGATCGCGGCCTCGCCCCAGGACTCGCCCGCGATCGTGGAGAACCGGACGCCGACGGGGCTGACCGCCCACTTCTCGGCCTCGGCCTGGTCGACGTCCTCCCCGCCCGCGAGGTGCAGGTCGAGGCCGAACAGGGCCGAGTCCCAGCCGATGCCGACCGCGCCCGGACCGAACTGGCCCCAGAACTCGGGGTCGACGAGCGCCTCGTGGACGAGTTCGAGGACCGTGCCGTCCGCGGCCTCGCTCAGGTGGACTTCGAGCCAGGAGACGCCGCCCATGAACTCCCACGTGACGGCGAGTGAGGCGGGCGCGTCGCAGCGCTCGATGAGGCCCCCGGCGTTCCCTTCGAGCTGGTACCGGCCGCCTTCGCGCAGGTCGCCGCTGAGCGGCAGGAACCAGCGGGGGATGCGGTCGGGACTGGTGACGGCGTCCCAGACGTCCGCGCGGTCGGCGCGGTAGGTGCGGCGCGCGACGACCAGGCGCGTCGGCTTCCCGTCGCGCTCGCCGGTGCGGACCTCCCGCGCGACCGCCTCGACGGCCGCGATCGGGTCTACGGCATCGAACATGTGCCCCTCCTAATATAAGTTGAGACTTATACTAGGAGGGTGCGGGGCCTTCCGTCAACGGAACCGGGAAATCAGCCCTCCACGTACCCGAGCAGGTCCTGCCGGGTGAGCACGCCCACCGGCTTGCCCTCGGCGAACACCATGAGCGCGTCCCGGTCCTGGAGCGCCGCCACGGCCCGCTCGACCTGCTCGCCCGATCCGATCGTCGGCAGGGCCTCCCCGATGTGCCGCTCGATCGGGTCGTGCAGCGTCGCCTTCCCGCCGAACAGCGCGTCCATGAGGTCCCGCTCCGCGACCGCGCCCGCGACCTCGCCGGACGTCACCGGCGGCTCGGCCTTGAGCACCGGCATCTGGCTCACCCCGAACTGGCGCATGATGTCGATCGCCTCGCGCACCGTGTCCTGCGGGTGCACGTGGACGAGCTCGGGGATGTCGCCGTTCTTGCCCGCCAGGACCTCGCCGACCGTGGTCTCCCCGGAGGCGCTGAGGAACCCGAACTCGGTCATCCACGAGTCGTTGAAGATCTTCGACAGGTAGCCGCGGCCGCCGTCGGGGAGGATCACCACGATCACGTCGTCGGGGCCCGCGTCCCGCGCGACCGCGACCGCCCCGACCACCGCCATCCCCGCGGACCCGCCCACGAGCAGGCCCTCCTCGCGGGCGAGGCGCCGCGTCATCGCGAACGACTCCGCGTCGGTGACCTCCACGATCCGGTCGGCCAGGTCCCGGTCGTAGTTCGCGGGCCAGAAGTCCTCGCCAACGCCCTCGACCAGGTACGGCCGGCCCGTGCCGCCGGAGTACACCGAGCCCTCCGGGTCGGCGCCCACGACCTGCACCTTCCCGCCGGAGACCTCCTTGAGGTACTTGCCGATCCCGGTGATCGTGCCGCCCGTGCCGACGCCCGCGACCAGGTGGGTGATCCTCCCCTCGGTCTGCTCCCAGATCTCCGGGCCGGTCTGCGCGTAGTGCGACGCCGGGTTCGCCGGGTTCGAGTACTGGTCGGGCTTCCACGCGCCGTCGATCTCGCTGATGAGCCGGTCCGACACCTTGTAGTAGGAGCGCGGGTCCTCCGGGTCGACGGCCGTGGGGCACACCACGACCTCCGCGCCGTACGCCTTCAGGACGTTCCGCTTGTCCTCCGAGACCTTGTCGGGGCACACGAACACGCACTTGTACCCGCGCTGCTGCGCCACCATCGCCAGCCCGACGCCGGTGTTCCCGCTGGTCGGCTCGACGATCGTCCCGCCCGGCCTGAGCGCCCCGGACGCCTCCGCCTCGTCGATCATGCGCTGGGCGATGCGGTCCTTGATGGACCCGCCCGGGTTGAGGTACTCGACCTTCGCGAGGACGGTCGCCGAAGCGCCGCCGGTGACGGCCCCGAGCCTCACCAGCGGGGTGTTGCCGATCAGGCCGAGCACGGAATCGTGATACTGCATGGTCACAGCCTAGGCGGGGCCCTGCTGGTCGGCGACGTCGAACTCGCCGTCTTCGGCCCCGGCGAAGACGGCGGCCCGCTCGGCGCGGGTGCACGCCGCCGACTGCCTGCGACTCGGCGAAGCGCGCCCCTCCGGGCGGTGCCGCTGGGCTGTGCCGCGGGGCGGCCTCGGGATCCGATCCGGGGCGGTGCCGCGGGGCGGCCTCGGGATCCGATCCGCGCGGGGTTCGAGCGTCGCCGATGAACAGGCGCGGGATGAGTCAGGCGGGCGCGCAGGCCTCCCGCGCCGACTGCCCGCAGGTCCGCGGGCCGTCGGTTCCGCGGACGGCAGGGCGGCGCGGGGCTGCGGGGCGGCCCGAACCGGTGACGGAGCCGCAAGGCGGTCGAGCGACCCGGCAGCCGACCGGCCCGGCGGGGTGACCGCCTGCCCGTGAACCGGGCGGGCATCTGCGGTCGCGCACGGGGTCTCGATCGCTTCCACTGGGGGGCAATGCGAATGCCCGCACCCTGGATCAGGGGCAGGCACATGCAGCTGCCTTGGAGGAGGAGGCCATTCCGGCCCGGCGTGCTGCGTTCGCGTCCCCGCCGGGGTCCGCGGCCCCGGCAGGCGGGGTAAGAAGGGGATCAGATCCTCGGCGGACCGGCCCTCCCCGAAGACCCGGGGCGGATCGGTGACCGGGACCCGGCAGACCTCCGACTCGGTCGGGGTCCGGCCCTCCTCCCGGCCAAGGCCGCTGCCCAGGCCCCGGGCGTCGAACCGGGCGGCGCTGCCGCCTTCGAAGTACTCACGGGCCGCTTGGACCTGGGCGGCCATCGAACCGAGGTCGGACGCCAGCGCCGAGGACCATTCGAACGGGTACAGCCCGGTCGGGAAGAGGTACTTCGCGTCGTCGGCGACTGACGCGTCCATGTCCACGTCGGTCCGCCAGTCCAGGCACTCGCACCCTTCGGCCTCCCCGTTCCCGGCCGCGCCTGCAAGGACCGCGGTGCCGGAGGCGGCGGGGTGGTCGTGGTGGGTGATGACCGCCCTGCCCGGCCCGGTCTTCTCCACGGTCCAGCCCGCAGTATGGATGCGGCCGTGGTGGAACCTGCACAGCAGGATCAGGTTGTCGGCGTTCGTCTCGCCGCCGTCCGCCCAGTGCACCAGGTGGTGTGCTTCGGTCCAGGCGACCGGCCGGTCGCAGCCGGTCCAGGCGCAGCCCTCCGGTTGCTCAAGCTCCAGCTTCCTGCGCAGCGACGTGTTGGGAAGCCGGGCGGCCCTGCCGAGTTCGACGGCTTCACCGGTGGCGTAGTCGAAGACCGAGGGGATCACCCCGGCCTCGCAGGCCAGCAGGCGGGCCTTGGCGACACTGACCGGCTGGCCCTCCAGAAGCGCCGCCCGGTCGGTGTCCTTGCCCTGGAGGGTCTCGATGTCGACCATGAGGTCGAGAGTGGCGGTGTGGCCGTGCCGCTTGACTGCGTCGGGGGAGGCGCCGTAGCCGGCGAGGAGCTGGTGGAGGGCTTCGGCGTTCCGATTGGCCTGCGGGGGGAGCACACCGTGCTGGTCGGTCTCGTCCTGGCGCGGCGGCGGCACGGCCGTGTTCAAGTACTTGTCCATGAGGCGGCCGGTGTCGGCCGACAGGAGACCGCTGAGGACCCACATGCCGCCCTCGCCGAGTTCCTGGAGTTCGAGCCGCTGCAGCGACTCCTCGCCGAGCCCGTCCAAGAGCTCGGCTTCCTCCGCGAGGTTGGCGTGCAGTTCGGCCAGGTGGCGCTTGAGGACCTTGAACGGGGCGTGCGCGGCGTACTCGGCGACCAGGGCCTCCGGTGTGGCACAAGCCGTGTTGGGATCGAAGGGGGAGGCCACCGGGGTCCGGAACGGGATGCGGGCGAACAGGGCGCTGGCGGCGGTCTTGGCGAGGGACCGGACGGCGTAGGCGACCTGGTCGATTCGGGCGTACCCGGACAGGGCCGCTTCGGCGAGGACGGTGAACCGCGGGGCGTGCTTGGCGATCGCGGCGATGTCTCCGGCCGCCGAGTGGGTGAAGTCGAACTGGGCGATCATCCAGTCCCGCTGGGCTGAGAACCCGTCGCCGTCGCGGTGCACCTGGTGTGCGAACGCGTCGATCGCGACCCGCAGTGCGGTGGCGTAGGCGCCGTTGATGAGTGCGGCGGTGTCGTCGAGGCAGGCGCGGACCGACTGGGCCTTGGTGCTCGGGGACCTGTTGGCGCTCATCGGTTCTCACCTCCTCGGCTGATGCTCGAATACCTGTTGGGTTTTCGGCTTCTTGTGCTAATCCAATAATGACAGGGTGGCGGTCGGGCGTCATCACTGAAACGGGTAGAGAAGATTCATGTTTCCGGCAGTTATGTTGTGCTGCAGAAGGATTCGTCTCAACTAGGCCCACACGAGCGGATCCACCGCGCCCCGGTCGACCCGACTGCCGCAATCGGGCCCCAGCCGCATCGGGCCTCTCGTCGCCGCCCGCTCGAACCCGAACCACCGCAGACCCGGCCCTTGCGACAACGGGAGGCGCACGTCCCGCCGTGTGGATACGATCGGCGGTGGTGCGCCCCGCGCCGGGCCGACCGGCGAGAATCGGGGCGGACACCTCTTCACGCAACGTAGGGAGACAGGCATGAGCACCGCCGACATCGGCGTGGTCGGGCTGGCCGTCATGGGCTCCAACCTGGCACGCAACTTCGCCCGGCACGGCTTCACCGTCGCCGTCTACAACCGCACGTACGCCAAGACCACCGAGCTGATCGACGCGCACGGCGACGAGGGCGACTTCGTGCCCTCCGAGGAGCTCGCCGACTTCGTGGCCTCCCTCAAGCGGCCCCGCAAGGCCATGATCATGGTCCAGGCCGGGCCCGCCACCGACGCCGTCATCGACCAGCTCGCCGCCCTCATGGAGCCCGGCGACATGGTCATCGACGGCGGCAACGCCCACTTCGAGAACACCCGCCGCCGCGAAGCGGCCCTGCGCGAGAAGGGCCTCCACTTCGTCGGCACCGGCGTCTCCGGCGGCGAGGAGGGCGCCCTCCTCGGCCCCGCGATCATGCCCGGCGGCTCCGAGGAGTCCTACGAGTCCCTCGGCCCGATCCTCGAAGCCATCGCCGCCAAGGCCCCCGACGGCACCCCGTGCTGCACCCGCCTCGGCCCCGACGGCGCCGGGCACTTCGTCAAGATGGTGCACAACGGCATCGAGTACTCCGACATGCAGCTCATCGGCGAGGCCTACGACCTGCTGCGCCGCGGCGTCGGCATCGAGCCCGCCGACCTCGCGAAGACCTTCGCCGAATGGAACGCCGGCGAGCTCGACTCCTACCTCATCGAGGTCACCGCCGAAGTCCTCGGCCACGTCGACGCCGCCACCGGCAAGCCCCTCGTCGACGTCATCGTCGACCAGGCCGGCCAGAAGGGCACCGGCCGCTGGACCGTCCAGAACGCCCTCGACCTGGGCGTCCCCGTCACCGGCATCGCCGAGGCCACCTTCGCCCGCGCCCTCTCCTCCGGCACGAAGCAGCGCGAAGGCGCCGTCGACCTCCTCACCGGGCCGACCGCGAAGACCGACTTCCCGGAGACGTTCGTCGAGGACGTCCGCCAGGCGCTCTACGCCTCCAAGATCGTCGCGTACGCGCAGGGATTCGACCAGATCGCCGCCGCCTCCGCCGAGTACGACTGGGGCATCGACCTCGGCTCCTGCTCGGCCCTGTGGCGCGCCGGGTGCATCATCCGCGCCCGCTTCCTCGACCGCATCACCGACGCCTGGCGCTCGGACCCCGAGCTGCCGACGCTCCTGGCCGCGCCCGAGTTCACCAAGATCGTCACCGACGCGCAGGACGCGTGGCGCCGCGTCGTCGCCACCGCCGCCCTTGCGGGCATCCCCACGCCGGGCTTCTCCTCGGCGCTCGCCTACTACGACGGGCTGCGCTCGCGCCGCCTCCCGGCCGCGCTCATCCAGGGCCAGCGGGACTTCTTCGGCGCGCACACGTACAAGCGCGTCGACCGCGACGGGACCTTCCACACCGACTGGTCGGGCGACCGCACCGAGCACGAGGTCTAAGGGCCGCAACACGACGCGCCCCCGCCCGATGGGCGGGGGCGTGCTGCGTTCAGTCGCCGAAGCGCGGGCCGTAGGACCCGCCGAGGTCGACCGGCTCGGCGGGCCGGTCGCCGTCCCTGAGCCGCTTGACGAGCTCGACGAGCCGCCACGGGTCGAGCATCCCGTCGGTCGACCCGCACTCCTCGACCGGCAGCCACCGGAAGGTCAGGTGCTTCTCGTAGTCGATGTCGCTGAGCATGCGCGGCGCGAACCGCTCGACGGGCAGGTGGAAGTACCAGTTCTGCTGCACCATCAGGCGGCCGCGCAGGAACCACACGTAGGTCCCGTGCCCGACCGGTTCGCCCAGCGCCTCGGCCGAGACCCTCAGCGCGGTCTCCTCGTACAGCTCGCGGGCGGCCGCGGCCGCGGGGGCCTCGCCGTCCTCGACGCCGCCGCCGGGCGTGAACCAGCGCTCGACGCCTTCGCGGCACCGGTCGCCTCCGACGTGGAGGACGGTGCCGTCGGGGGCCGTGAGGATGACGCGCGTCGAGACGCGGAACCCGGCGCCGGTCGCCGACTCGATGCTCATCGGACGGAGGTGTCGGCGGTGCGGCTGCCGGCGGGTTCGAGGCGGAGCGGCTCAGCCGGGACGTCGCCGGAGACGAGCCGCTTGATGAGGTGCAGGAGCGGGTCGAACGGGGCGTCGTGGCCCTCGGCGGCGGCGAGCTCGTCGACGCCGATCCACTTGAACTCAAGGTCCTGCTCGTAGGCGTCGCCGCCGGACACGCGCGCCTGGAAGCGCGGGACACGCGTGAAGAACAGGTAGTTGTCCTGCGTGAACACCTCCCCGTCGCGGGAGCGGCTGAAGGACCGCCGGGCGACCGGCCCGGTGACGTCGGCGGGCGGCACGCGCAGGCCCGTCTCCTCGAACAGCTCGCGCACGGCGGCGTCGAGGGGGGTCTCGCCGGGGTCGATGCCGCCGCCGGGCAGGAACCAGCGGGCGGGGCGGTCCGCGGTGGCCGACCGGCCGATGAACAGCACTGCGTCCTGTTCGTCGATCACGATGCACCGCGCGCCGTACCGGTCGATTCGGGTGGGTTCGTTCGTCGCGCTCACCGGTCAAGTATGGGGGCACGCTCGGTAGTCGTCCAGCCCCTATCGGTGTCCCAAGTCCATGCGCCCCACGGGATGCGAAGGGGCGCAGCGGGAATCGCACCGTCCAGGAGGGCGGTGAGCAGGGACGCGATCCGCGCGGGGAACACCAGCGCATCGATCTGCGTCACTTCCGGAATCGTGAGCCACACCGCTTCGGTGAACTCCCGCTGCTCGATCGCCTCCAAGCCGTCGCGGACCGGGTCGAAGTGCGGGACGCGCACGAAGAAGTACGCGTCCTCCGATTCGACCGCCAGGTCCGGGCCGTCGGACCAGACGCCCGCCGTCTCGGCGGCCACCGGCCCCAGCGGCCCGTCGAGCCGCAGGCCCGTCTCCTCGAACACCTCGCGGACCGCGCCCGCCTCCAGCGACTCGCCCGCGTCGAGGCCGCCGCCGGGCGTCACGTAGTACTCCACGCCCGGGCCCATGTAGTCGACGCTGCGGAACAGCAGCACCCGGTCCTCCTCGTCGACCAGCAGGACCCTTGCGCACCGGCGCCGCACCAGCTCACCCATCCCCCGAGCATCCCACCGCCCGCCCCCGGGACGCGGGCGGGCCCGCGGCGCATCGCGCCGCGGGCCCCTGGTTCCCCTCATGCAGGTCTCATGCCGCGGCCGGGAGGGCCTCCGCACTCTCCGCGCGCTCCTTGCGCTCGGCGATGAGGCGCTTCGCGAGCCTCGCCGACGCCTCCGCGACGCCCATGATCATGAGCGCGTTGATCGCGTGGAACCCGAAGATGATCTGCCCCGGCGTCGTCCCCGCCACGCTCACCAGCGCGATCAGCGACTGGAGGACGACCAGGCCGAGGACGCCCGCCGCGAGCCCGACGAGCTTCCCGCCCGCCCGCGACAGCGCCGCGAACAGGATGCCCAGCAGCGCCACCGCCGCGATGAGCCGCCCGTTCATGATGTGCAGGGAGAACGACTCGTCGGGGGAACCGGTCCCCAGCGCCCCGTACCCGGCCAGGAAGAACTGGATCCCGATCAGCGCGTGGAGCACGCCGATCCACACCCGATAGAACCTAAGCATCGACATTCCTCGTTTCGATCTCGTCTTGGACGGCGTCGACGGCGGTCATCGCGCCGAACGCCAGCAGATGGACCACGCAGTGGTCGGTGAACACCTCGCCCCGCCACGACGCCACGTCGGCGTCCGCGACCGCGCCCGGCGCGAGCGCCGCGCCCACGGCCAGCCGCGCCCCCAGGGCCGCCTCCCGCGGCAGGCCGGCCGCGCCCGCGAGCTCCGGCACCCGGTCGACCAGGTCCGTGCCCTGCGCGCCCACGGTGCGAGCCACGGCCTCGACCGCCGCGTCGGACAGGAGCATCGACCCGTACGCGGCCATCGACCGGACCGCGCCGTACGCGCGCCCCACCGGCGACCCTGCGGCCCAAGCGGGTTCGCGGACCACGGTGCCCCGCGCCCACTGCGGCCGCTCCTCCAGCAGCGGCAGCGACGCGCCCGGCTCCAGCTCCGCGGCCACCAGCTGGCGGACGATCCGCGACCCGACCGACCGGCCCAGCCGCGTCGTCAGGACCGGGCTCGGCGCCTCGTTCTCCGCGAGCACCTTCAACAGCCGCGTGAGCAGCTCGAACACCAGGGCCGTCCCGATGAACCGCGGCGCGGCCTCCGGAGCGAACGGCCCGTCCACCACGGGGTCGGCCGCCCAGTCGGCGAGCGCCGCCCACTCCGGCGGCGCCACCCCGGCGCGCAGGCCCTCGGCGAGCTCCGGCTCGCCCGCGGCGTGGAGCATCGTGACGTGCGCGTCGGTGCAGAACCGGCACCCGTTGCGCACCGCGACCACCGTCGCGACGACCTCCTTCGCCTTCCGCTCCTCGGGGCCGCCGACGAGCAGCGACTCGCGCAGCAGCGACCACACCGGCGCCAGCAGCTCCGGCGCGGGCGAGAACATCGTGAGCGCCGGGCCCAGGACGCCCAGCTCCGACTTGACCTGCCGGTACACCTCGGCCACAAGGCCTTCGGCGTGCTTCGGATCGACAGGGACGACATGCCTGACCGCAGGGGACACGGGGGGACTCCCTCCTCGTTGGGCTACCGGCGGCACCGCGGCCGCCGCATGGCTCCAGCCTCCCCGCCGCGCGCCGCCGCGTCGTCCGCCCCGAGGCGGCGATAACGGCCTCGCCGAGCGCAGCAGCACCCCGCCGGTCGTACACCCAGCGGCGTACCCGCGGCCTGCACCGCGGGCCGACGACGCCGCCCGCCTGCGGCGATACCATCGGGGCATGCCCAGTCCCCCCGAGCCCAGCGCCACAGGCAGCCGACTCGCCGACCGCCGCGCGCGCGTCCTCGCGGGCAGGCGCCTCGACCTCGTCGTCACCGCCGTCATGCTCGCCGACACCCTCACCGCGGGCCTCATCAAGGACGTCCGGGACGGCATGCCGACGTGGGGCTGGCTCCCGCTCATGCTCGGGCCCCTGGTGTTCCCGCTGTGGCGGCGCCGCCCGCGGCTCGTCCTGGCCGTCTCGGTCGGCGCGGTCCTCGCCAGCGGGCCCCTCGGGGTCGGGCCGCTCGCGGTCGTCCCCGCGCTGGTCGCCATCGCCGTCGCCATGTACACCGGCTACCGGGCGCTCTCGGTGTGGACGGTCCTGGCGCTGTCGGCGATGACCGCGCTCGGGAACCTCCGCACCGCGGGCTGGGAGTTCGACGCGGGCGTCGTCGAGCGCACCCTCCTGGTCGTCGGCTGGCTGCACGTGGCCCTCATCTCGGGCCTGTCGCGGCGCCAGCGCGACGCCTACATGGCCGAGGCCGAGCACGTCCGCGAAGAGGCCGTCAAACGCAAGGCCGCGGACGAACGCGTGCGGATCGCCCGCGAGCTCCACGACTCCCTCACCCACTCGATCTCCGTCATCCGCGTCCAGGCCGGGGTCGCGATCCACTTGGCGCGCAAGCGGGGCGAGGACCCGCCCACGGCCCTGGTCGCCGTGGAGGCCGCCGCGAAGGACGCCACGCGGGAGCTGCGCGAGACCCTGACGATGCTCCGCGACGACGACGGGCACCGCCTCGACCGCGTCGAGGACCTCGCCGACCGCTACCGGGGCCTCGGGTTCACCGTGGACGTCGACTGCGAGATCGGCTGCGACCTGCCCGTGGACCCCGAGACCGACCACGCCGCGTACCGGATCGTCCAGGAGGCGCTCACGAACGCGGTCCGCCACTCCACGGGCGACCGGGTCCGGGTGCGGGTGCGCCGCGAGGACGGCGCGGTCGTCGTCGAGGTCGCCGACAACGGCGACGCCGCCGCGGTCGTCCCCGGCAACGGGATCACCGGCATGCGCGAACGCGTCGACGACCTCGGCGGGACCCTCGATGTCGGACCCGGCGAGTACGGTTTCACCGTCCGGGCGCGGCTCCCCGATCTTGTCTCCAACGACACTGCCGCACCTCCTGCCGCCAGCACTGCGGCCGCGGGGGCCGCGCCCGAACTGGAGGAGTCGCGGTGATCCGGGTCCTGCTCGCCGACGACCAGCCGCTCATGCGCGGCGGGTTCCGGGCGCTCATCGACGCCGAGGACGACATGACCGTCGTCGCCGAGGCCGCCGACGGGCCGACCGCGGTGCGCCTCGCGGCCGAGGCGCTGCCCGACGTCGCCCTCCTCGACGTCGAGATGCCCGGCGGCGACGGCATCGGCGCGGTGCGCGCCATCGCCGCCGACGACCGGCTCGGCGACGTGCGCGTCGTCATGCTCACCAACTACTCCTTCGACGCGTACGTGTTCGACGCGCTCCGCGCCGGCGCCGCCGGGTACCTCGTGAAGGACACCGAGCCGGAGGAGCTGCTGCGCTGCATCCGGGCCGCGGCGGGCGGGGAGACGCTCCTGTCGCCGCAGATCGCCGCGAAGCTCGTCGCCGAGTACGTCGCGCACCCGCCCTCGCGCCTCGCCGGGCAGGTCGAGGGGCTCACGACCCGCGAGACGGAGATCGTCGCGCTGGTGGCCCGCGGGCTGACGAACGCGGAGATCGCCGAGCGGCTGTTCATCAGCCCGGCGACGGCGAAGACGCACGTGCACCGGGCGATGATGAAGCTCGCGGTCCGCGACCGGGCGGGCCTGGTGGTGTTCGCGTACGAGTCGGGCCTGGTGCAGGCCAAGGGGACCGGCTAGGTCGCGTCTTCGGCGGCGCTCGGCTCGGAGGCCTCGCCCGCGGCCGTCCCGGCCGTGTCGGCCTCGGGTTCGGCGGTCGCGTTGTACTCGTACCCGAACAGCAGGGCGGCGTTGGTGATCCACAGCCACACGAGGAACACGATGACGCCGCCGAGCGCGCCGTACGTCTTGTCGTAGCTGCCGAAGCTCGCGGCGTAGAGCCCGAACCCGGCGGAGGCGGCGAGCCACAGGACGACGGCGAGGGCCGCGCCGGGCGCGCGGCGGCGCAGCCGGGACCGCTTCGCGGGCGCGAGCCAGTACAGGAGCGCGACGATCACGATGACGAGCACCGTGATCGCGGGCCATTTCACCCAGCCCCACACGGCGACCGCCGCGTCCCCGGCGTGCAGCGCGCGCCCGACGGCGCGGGCCACGGAGCCGCCGGTGGCGGCGACGACCGCGCACACGGCGGTCAGGGCGCCGACGACGAGGGTGAGCACGACCCGCACGACGAGCACGGTCCACCATTTGCGGGACTCGTCCACGTCGTCGACGGCGTTGAGGGCGCGGGAGAACGCGGCCACGTAGTTGGAGGCGGCCCACAGGGCCGTGGCGAGGCCGAGGAGCGCGAGGAGCCCGGCGGTGCGCGGGTCCATTTGGAGGCGCGCCACCGCGTCCTCGATGATCGACATGGAGTCGCCGGGGACGAGCGTCCCGGCGCCGTCGAGGAGCGACGCGGTCGCGTCGGCGTCGAGGAGCCCGATGAGGGAGGTGCCGACGAGGATCGCGGGGAACAGCGACAGCACCGAGTAGTAGGTGAGGGCGGCCGCGGCGTCGCCGCGGCTCGCGGCGCCGTATCGCTTGGCGGCTTTGACGATCGACCGTCCACCCATCCCTCCACCGTGCCAGGCCCGCGGGACTCACGTGGCGGTTCGGGAGATCTAGTCCCGTTCTCCGTGCTCGGGACCGGTGGTGAGCGCCCAGATGACGAACACGTCGACGGCGATGACGAGGGTCGCCCACAGCGGGTACTGCGGGGCGAGGAAGAACTGGTTCATGGCCGAGACGACCGCGACGAGCAGCCCGGCGTACCCGGTGCCGCGCAGCCGCTCCAGCCGCCGCGACTGCACCCGGCCGAGCTGCACGAAGCCGATCGCGATGGCGGCCAGGCCGATCGCGAGGTTGACCCAGCCCCAGCCGGCGTTGTCGGCCCGGTACCAGTAGCCGCCGCCGGTGAACACGTACGCGTCGCCGGAGGCCACGGCGTAGCCGATGAACACCTGCCAGGCGCCCACGAGCAGGAGCAGGACCCCCGCGAACCGGGAGCCGCCGCCCCTGCGGCGCGGAGCCCAGTCCTTGTCGGTCATGCGCGGTCCCCCCGGGAGCAGGCGGCGTTGTCGCCGCATCCGCACAGCCTAGGCGACCGCGGTGCGGGGCCGCGGCATCCACACTCGACTGCACTGTCAGTGCCGCGCGTCATGCCGCCGTCCCGAACCGCACGGTTCCCGGCGCCCGGGCGTCTCACGCGCCCCCGGCGCCAGGCCCGGTCCCGGTGCGGCGCAGCCAGTTCGCGAGGAGGGCGCTGCCGTCGTCGGTGAGGATCGACTCGGGGTGGAACTGGACGCCCTCGACGTCGACGCCGCGGTGCCGCAGCCCCATGACCGTGCCGTCCTCGCTGGTCGCGGTCACGCGCAGCGGGTCGCGGACGCTGCCGGGCTCGACGGCGAGCGAGTGGTACCTGGTGGCGGTGAACGGGTTCGCGAGCCCGGCGAACACGCCCGTGCCG
The DNA here is from genome assembly GCF_003002955.1 of Glycomyces artemisiae. GTDB lineage: Bacteria > Actinomycetota > Actinomycetes > Mycobacteriales > Micromonosporaceae > Glycomyces > Glycomyces artemisiae. The sequence continues at coordinate 109,348 of NZ_PVTJ01000002.1, read as the reverse complement.
TCGTGGAGGATCGGGGAGGTCTCGCCATGGCGCAGCTCGGCGGCGCGCGAGACGACCGCGCCCCAGTGCTCGGCGATCACCTGGTGCCCCAGGCACACCCCGAGGATCGGCACGTCCCCGGCGAACCGGTCGAGCAGGTCGTGGCCGAGGCGGGCCTCGTCGGGGCGGCCGGGCCCGGGGGAGAGCAGCACCCCGGCGGGGCGCAGCCGCACCGCTTCATCCACATCGGTCCGGTCGGAGCGGCGCACGTCGACGCGGGCCCCGAGGGCCCGCAGGTAGGAGACGATGGTGTGGACGAACGAGTCGCGGAAGTCCACCACCAGCACGCTCCCGGTCACGGCCCGCTCCGGGCGGTCACCCGTCGCCCTCGCTCGTCTCCCCGGTGGGGGACTCGGCGGTGTGCCAGTCCTCGGGGTCGAACTGGGTGTCCTGGCAGTCGAGGCCGGGCGTGCACGTCGGCGACGCGTCGCCGCCCCCTTCGGGCTGGTCGACGTTCACGCCGCCCGCCGGGTCGACGTTGCTCCACGGCATGTGGGGCCGGATCGCGGGGAACAGCACGAACCACAGCAGCGCGAGCGTCCCGGCGCCGAGGGCGACCGAGCCGATGATCTTGCCGGGCAGACCGAACGGGAGCTTGCGCCAGATCCACGAGTACACGTCAGGCCTCCGCGTCCACGGCCGCGTCGGGCAGGTCGCCCTCGGCGTCGCGATCGATGGTGTCGACGAGCTGGCTGTACACGACGTACCGCTCGTAGTTGTCCCACAGGGGGTGGCAGGTGAACAGGGTCAGCCAGTAGTCCTCGTCGCCGGGCTCGGCGCCGGGGTCGCCGGGGACGGGCGCGGTGATGTCGACCTGCGTCTCGTCGACGACGACGTGCTCCTGGACCTCGTAGACGTAGAAGTAGTCCTTGGTCTCGATGACGACCTTGTCGCCCGGTTCGAGGTCGCGGATCTTCTGGAAGATCGCGGGCACGTTGTGCCCGGCGAGCGTGAAGTTCCCCTGCTCCCCGGGCATGGCGCCGTCGAGGTAGCGGCCGGGCGCGTACTCGATGTCGGCGGGCTCGGTGCCCTCCACGAGGGTCCACGACTCGGGGCGGATGTCGGGCGCCCACATGCGCGCGAACGCGTCGCCGAGCTCGGGGACCGGGGAGCCCTCGTCGCCCTCCTCCTCGGCCTGCCACATGGTGTCGAGGTCGGTGGAGAGGGTGTCCTGCTCGTTGTTGATCTCCCCGGAGACGCCGAAGACCTCGTAGGCGGCGTACAGGAGGACGATCGCGCCGAGGCTGATGAGGACCTCGCCGAGGCCGCGCACGGTGGAGCGGGCGCCGCCTTCGCCCCTGTGGCGCTTGACGGTCCGCTTCTTGCGGGCGGCGGACTCGGCGCCGGGCGGGGCGGGGACGTCCTCGGCGGGGATGACCGGGAGGATCGCGGTGCCGTCGGGCTCGGGGACGAGCGGGGCCTTCGCGAGCTTCGGCGGGCGCAGCGCGGTCGTGGTGTCGTGGTCGGGCTCGGCGGGCGGCGTGCGCGGGCCGGGGCTCGGCCTCGCCCCGGGCGGGCGCTCCCCGGGCGGCTGCGCGCCGGGGACGCTGGCGCGGCCGGGCGTCGTCGGCGGACCCGCTTGGGGCGCAGGCGAAGACGCCCGCGGAGGGCTCGGCTGCCGCGGCCCGTTCGGCGGTGTCTGCTGCGGCCCTTGCCTTTGCGGCGCGCGCGGCGGGCTCGCCGGCTGCTGGGGCGCCGGTCCGGGAGCGGCCCCCTGGGGACCCTGCGGACGAGGGGGAGGCTCGCTCGCGAAGGGGGACCAGTCCTGATCGCTCACCTGGAAATTCCCCTCAGTCGTGCCCGTGTGCTGCGGGCGCTGTCGTAACCATAACGCGCGAGGCAATCCTAGGGTTGTCCCGCGAGGCCGAGTATCGCCCGAACGGGCAGCCCACCGGCGCGGCCGGGACCTCGCGGCCCGGGCGCGCCGGGCGGGCCGCCCGGCGGTCCCGCCATACTCCTTACACGCGTTCGCCGCCCGGAACCGGGCAGGTCGCCGCCGGGGTGTGAGCTACGCGATGCCGCGCGGACGCCGCGTCACCGGCGGGCGGTACCCTGGACGCCGGACATGTCCCTCAGTTGGAGAGTCGTCGATGCCGAAGTCACGCGTGCGCAAGAAGAAGGTCTACTCAAGCTCTGCTGGCACGAGCACCAGCTCGGGCGAGAGCTACGAGCCGAGCCCCACCTGGGTCCCGATCACCGCCGTCGCCCTCATCGTGATCGGCATCGGCTGGCTGACCCTGTTCTACCTCTCCGGCATGGCCTTCCCCGTCGAGGCCTGGGGCTACTGGAACCTCGCGGTCGGCTTCTCCTGCATGGTCGCGGCCCTGCTCGTCCTCTCGAAGTGGCGCTGACCGGGCCCGTCTCAGGCAGGCCCCGGCACCCCGCCCCGAACCCGAGTCCTCCTCGCGTGGACTCGGCCCCGAACATGTCGGACCCCCGGCGTACTCTTGTGCCAGGGGTCCCTTAAGGGCGGATTTATCGCGTTATTTCGTGATCTGCCGGGTTGCTCCGGTTTCGTTACAGCAGTTCGAAGACCGTCGCGTTCGCCATGCCGCCGCCCTCGCACATGACCTGGAGGCCGCGGTGCAACCCGTCGGCCTGCATGTGATGGAGCATGGTCGCGGCGAGCCGCGCGCCCGAGGCGCCGAGCGGGTGGCCGAGGGCGATCGCGCCGCCGTTCGGGTTCATCCGCTCCTCGTCCGCGCCGGTCTCCGCCAGCCACGCGAGCGGGATCGCCGAGAACGCCTCGTTCACCTCGAACACGTCGATCTCGTCGAGGTCGAGTCCGGTGCGCCGCAGGATCTTCGCGGTCGCCGGGATCGGCCCGTCCAGCATGAGCACCGGGTCTGAGCCCACCGCGCACGCCGCCGCGATCCGCGCGAGCGGCCGCACCCCGAGCCGCCGGGCGTGCTCGTCGGTGGTGACGACCAGCGCCGCCGCCCCGTCCGAGATCTGCGACGACGACCCCGCCGTCACGGTCCCGTCCGCGGTGAACGCGGGGCGCAGCCCCGCGAGCCGCTCCAGGCTCGTGTCCCGCCGGATGCCCTCGTCGGCCTCGACGCCCGCGATCGGCGCGATCTCGGCCTTGAAGCGGCCCTTGTCGGTCGCCGCGGCGGCCTTCTCGTGGCTGGCGAGCGCGAACGCGTCCATCGCCTCCCGGCCGATCCCGTACTTCGCGGCGACCCGCTGCGCGGCCACGCCCTGGTTGAACGGCATCGCCTCGGTCGCGTCGACCTGCGCCGCATAGCGTTCGCGCACGGCGGGCCCGTACGGCTCCCCCGCGCCCGCGCCGAGGCTCGACCCCATCGGCACCCGCGACATCGACTCGACGCCGCCCGCGACGACGACGTCGGCGTGCCCGGCGAGCACCGCCGCGGCCGCGAACGCGACCGCCTGCTGGCTCGACCCGCACTGCCGGTCCACCGTGGTCCCGGGGATCGCGTCGGGCCAGCCCGCGGCGAGGACCGCGTTCCGGGCGATGTTCCACGACTGCTCCCCGACCTGCGAGACGCACCCGAGGACCACGTCGTCGACGGCGTCCGGGCCGAGGCCCGACCGCTCCAGGGCCGCGTTCATCGCGTGCGCGGCCAGGTCCACGGCGTGGACGCCGGAGAGCACGCCGCCGCGCCGTCCCAGCGGGGTGCGGGCGGCGGCGAGGACTACGGCCTCAGCCATTGCGGTACACCGGCGCGATGACCGCGCGCGCGATCGTGTTGAACGTCAAGTGGAACGCCCCGACCGCCATCGACGAGGTCGGCTCGACGTCGACCTGGTCCTGCAAGGCGTGCACGGCGAACAGGTACCGGTGGTCGGGGTCGCCGGGCGGCGGCGCGGCGCCCGCGAAGCCGACGGTCCCGGAGTCGTTGCGCAGCTGCACGATCCCCGGCGGCGGCGAGGCCGCGGCGCCGGTCGGCAGCTCGGTCACGGAGGCGTCGAGGCCCAGGAGCATCCAGTGCCACCAGCCGGACCCGGTGGGCGCGTCGGGGTCGTAGCAGGTCACGGCGAACGCCGCGGTCTCGTCGGGGAACCCGGACCATGCCAGGTGCGGGGACACGTCCTCCCCGGCGACCTGCGCCTGCGGGAGCACCTCGCCGTCGGCGACGTCGTCGGAGACGACGGTGAACGACGGGACGGGGGGAAGGAAATCGTAGGGCCACGGGGCCCTCGTGCGGTCGAGCGACGTCATCGTCCTCCTCCTTCCGGGCCCTCGGCGCGGAACCGGTCCGCCCGCGGGGCCGCGGGATCTGTGCTTCTGCGAACGGTTTCTCCTGCACCGTATCGCGCCCGGCGCTCCCGCCGGAGCGGACCGCGCGTCGGGCCCGCCGCGCCGTGCCCGATGAGGGTCCCGTCCGGGGTGCGAACCGGTCCCGTCCCCCTCTCGATCCGGGACCCGCCCCGGGCCCGTCCCCGGCCCGTGCCGGGCGCTGACCGGCGCTGCCCCGCGCTCCCTCCCGGTGCCGCCGCGTGAGCTGCGCCGCGGCGCGCCCGCATACCGCTCGACGCCCGCCCTATGGGCCGCTTACGCTGGTGTCATGCCGAACACCGACGTCATCTCTTTCTCCCGGGGCGCCCCGTCGCTCGACATCGTCGACACCGAGGGCATCAAGGCCGCGGCCACGGCCGCCCTCGACGCCGACCCGGCCGGGACCACCGGCTACGGCACGTCCGTGGGCTACCCCGCGCTGCGCGAGTGGATCGCCGCGAAGCACGGCGTGAACCCCGAGAACGTGCTGGTCACCAACGGCTCGATGCAGGCCGACGCGTTCCTGTTCGACGCGCTCGTCAAGCCCGACTCGCCGGTGATCGTCGAACGGCCCACCTACGACCGCACCCTGCTCGGCCTGCGCGAGCGCCGCGGCCGCCTCCACCCGGTCCGCGTCCAGGCCGACGGCCTCGACATCGAGGAGCTGGAGGTGCTGCTCAAGGGCGGCGTGCGCCCGTCCCTGGCGCACATCATCCCGAACTTCCAGAACCCGGCCGGCGTCACGCTCTCCGGCGAGAAGCGCGTCCGCCTCCTCCAGCTCGCGAACGAGTACGACTTCACGATCTTCGAGGACGACCCGTACCTCGACATCCGCTTCCGCGGCGAGCAGTTCCCGACCATGCTGGAGCAGGACCGCGACCAGCGCGTCGTGTACGCGTCCTCGTTCTCCAAGACCGTCTGCCCCGGCCTGCGCACCGGCTACCTCGTCGGCCCCGCCGACCTGATCGCGCAGATCGCGGCCGCCGCCACGAACACGTACATCGCGCCGAACATGTTCGCGCAGTCCACGATCTACCAGTTCGCGGCCTCCGGCGCGCTCGACCGGTCGATCGAGACGGTGAAGGCCGCCCTGGAGGAGCGCGTCGACCAGCTCGCCGCGTCGCTGCGCGCGCACCTGCCGAACGCCGAGTTCGTCGTCCCCGACGGCGGCTACTTCCTGTGGGTCGACCTCGGCGAGGGCGTCGACTGCGCGAAGGTCGCGGCCGCGGCCGCCGAGGAGGGCGTCCAGGTCGTCAAGGGCACCGACTTCGTGCTCGAAGGCGGCGAGTCCTGCCTGCGCCTGGCGTACTCGGCCGTGAAGGCCGACCGCATCGACGAGGGCGTGCGCCGCCTCGCGAAGGCCGTGGAGAGCTCCCGCGCCTGACCGCGGCACCGTCCGTCACGACACGTATCGTGACGGCACGGGAACACTCGGTCGAGTATGGATGGCGGTTATGCGACATGGCGTATAACCGCCACCGCACCGCCCTTCCCCGCGAGCGAGCGGGGCGACACAATCGGTTGCGTGGCCGCGGCCCAGCCGCGGCAGCAGCCGTTATCCCGCCCCCTGACGCCGGATCGGTGGACTCGCCCACTCCCCCCCGGGACGAGACACCGGTCCGGCGTTGCCCTTTCCCGCGTCCCGCGCTCTTCTTGCCCCGGAACGATTCCGGGGACCCGTGCCCCCACGGATCCCCGATAGCCCGGCCCCGGGCCGGGCGGTGTTCCTTCTCTTGTGGCGCGGCGGCGGCATCCCCCCGGATTGCCGAGCCGCCGGTGCCGCTACCGGCTCGCGCTGTCGACGAGCTCCTCGTGGAGCGCCCGGTCGTCCAGCTCCGTGTCGTCGAGGAGCTCGTCGGCGAGGAGCTGCTCCCCGATCGACTCGGTGCGCCGGCGGTACCACAGGTACGCGACGGCCCCGCCGACCGCCAGGCCCGCCCCGATGGCGCCGGCGACCCACGGCCACTTGGGCGCCGGGGGCTTGCGCAGCCCCACCTTGGTGAGGACGACGTTGACCTTCGGCGCCGCGGCGTCGCGCGTGCCGCGCGCGGCCGCGAACCCCGCGTCCTTGAACGAGGTCACACCGTGCTTGAAATGGTCCACTGCCTCCCGGGTGGGAGTCGCGGAACGTCGGCTGAAGCCCATCGTGAATGCCTCCTCTAGGTGCATGTACAACTCATCGTGCACCGGCCTGTGACACCCGTCGAGGGAAACGGGGGAGAAAGTTGGACGAACCTCGGCCGTCTGGCACCATTGACGCCATGACGAAGGCGACGCTCAAGACCAATGCCGGGGACATCCGGATCGAACTGCTCGACAACCACGCGCCCAAGACCGTGGCGAACTTCGTGGGGCTCGCGGAGGGCACCAAGGAGTACAAGGACCCGGAGACCGGCCAGCCCGGCTCGGGCCCGTACTACGACGGTGTGATCTTCCACCGCGTCATCGACGGCTTCATGATCCAGGGCGGCGACCCGACCGGCACCGGCCGCGGCGGCCCCGGCTACCAGTTCGCCGACGAGTTCCACCCGGACCTCCACTTCGGCAAGCCGTACCTCCTCGCCATGGCGAACGCCGGGCCCGGCACCAACGGCTCCCAGTTCTTCATCACGCTGGGCCCGACCCCGCACCTGAACTTCAAGCACACCATCTTCGGCGAGGTCACCGACCCCGAGTCGCAGTCGGTCGTCGACCGCATCGGCAAGACCCCGACCGGCCCGATGGACCGCCCGGTCAACGAGATCGTCATCGAGTCCGTCGTCATCGAGAAGTAGCAAGGCCTCGATGAGCGAAGAGCAGTCGGCCCCGGTCTGCTATCGCCACCGGAACCGCCAGACGTATCTGCGCTGCGTGCGCTGCGACAAGCCGATCTGCGCCGACTGCCGGATCGACGCCCCCGTGGGCTTCCAATGCCCCGACTGCGTGGCCGAGGGCCGCCGGACGATGCGCAAGACGCGTTCGTCGTTCGGCGGCGGCTCGCGCGCGGGCGCCGCCGGGACCGCCACGAAGATCCTCATCGGCGCGAACGTCGCGGTGTTCGTCCTGGCGATCGTCGCGGGCGGCAGCCTCGCGGCGGTCACGACCTCGACGATGACCCCGCTGCACATGCTCGGCGCCGAGATCGGGTACGTGCCCGGCTACAACACCGACGTGCCGGTAGCGCTCTTCGGCAGCACGTTCACCGCGCCGGTCGTGGCCGCGGGCGGGTACTACCGCATGGTCACGGCCATGTTCCTGCACTTCGGCGCCATCCACCTGCTGTTCAACATGGTGGTGCTGTGGATGCTCGGGCGGATCCTCGAACGCGACCTCGGGCCCGCGCGGTTCACCGCGGCCTACTTCCTCTCGGGCCTGGCCGGCTCGGTCGCGGTCTACCTGTTCTCGTACGACACGTTCACGGCCGGCGCCTCCGGCGCCGTCTACGGCCTGTTCGGGCTCCTCATCATGGTCAACCGCAAGCTCCGGCGCGACAACCAGGGCATTTACGTGCTCCTGGGCCTCAACCTGGTGCTGACCATCTTCATGGGCTTCAGCCTCGCGGGCCATGTCGGCGGCCTCATCGGCGGCCTGATCTGCGGCGCGATCCTCACCTTCACGCCGCGCGAGCGGCGCCAGCTGCACTGGGTCGGCTTCGCGCTGTTCCTGATCGCGCTCGCCGCGGTCACGTTCTTCCAGACCGGCGCCCTCGACAACCGCTTCGACGTCGTCTGACCCCGGGCCGCCGCAAGGCGGCCCCGGGGCCCGGCGGGTCCGGCCGGGGTTCATGCGCGACGCGAGCGCTCCGCGCGACCACCCTTGGGGGCCGGAGCTGACAGCGCTTGCCCTGCACTACTCACGATCGCTTCGGCGGCCCCTCCCCCCCGCCCCCACCCCGCCCCTCGCCCACCCGCCCGATGTCGTTTGCCTGCATGGTGTCGGAGGCCGTCGCCTCGGCGGCGGCCGGCGGTCGTCGTTGACCGCCCTTGCGGCAGGGCGACCGGGGCCGTGCGATGCCGGGGAGGCCGGTGGTCGCGGTGGCGTCGGTCGTGGTCGGTGCCGCTATTTGAGGTCGGCGGCCCAGGTCCGGGCCTGGTCGAGGTCCTCCGGGGTGTCGCAGTCGAACCACGGGGGCGGACTGGCGTCCTCCCAGACCACGGTCTCGATGTCGATCCCGGTGAACAGGAGCCTCGCGGGGGCTCCCGGTTCGACCCCTGCCGCGTTGCGGCGGAGGCGGTCCGCGGGCCATACGCCGCACAGCCACTGCCTGCGTCCCGCGTTGTCGCAGAAGACCGCTCCGGTCTCCGGGCCCGCCGCGTCCGCCGTGCCCAGGAGGAGCCGCAGCGCCTCGGGCGTCAGGAACGGGAGGTCCCCGGGGAGGACCGCCACCCGCGTGCAGTGGTCGGGGACGTGCCCCAGGCCGGTCCGGACCGACCTCGCCGGGCCCGAACCCGGCGGGTCCTCCAGGACCTGGACCACCCCTTCGGGGAGGGGCGCGGCATCGGAGGGCCGCGCGCCCACCACGACCCGGGCGGCCGCCCCGGCGCAGGCGGCCAGCATGCGTTCGAGGATCGTGGCGCCGTCGACGACCAGTTCGCTCTTCGCGCATCCGGCGAATCGCCGGGCCCTGCCGCCGACCAGGAGGATCGCGGCGAAATCGCTCGGGAGTTCACCCATGCCCCCAGACTAGCCATCCCCGGCGGGGCGCGGTGGCCTGTGGAAGGTGCGGCTCCGGTGCGTGTCTGCTCCGATCGATGAAGTTTCGATTCCGGTGGCATTACTGCTCTTCTCTCTTGGTGGGTTTCCGGGGGAGGCCGGGTCTTCGGGTCAGTCCTCTTTCTCCGCGGCTTCGATGTCGCCGGTGCCGATGCTGCCGAGGGCGCTCGGCGGGTAGCCCGCCTGAAGCGCGGCCATGAGCATCTGCGCGAGCCGGTAGTGCGGGCTCGCCTTCAGCGCCGTCTCGAACGCTTCGAGGGCGAGGACGCCGTTCCCGAAGCGGTAGGCGGCGAAGCCCGCGACCGTCGCGGCCGGAGCGAGGAGGTCGTCCGCCATGTGGCGGGCGACCCACAGCCACAGGTCGATCCGGTTGCCTTCGAGCCGGCCGCTGGAGATGCGGCGGAGCGCGTAGTCGCGGATGTCCAGGTCGCCCAAGGCGAGGCCGATCGAGGCGATGTCGTCAGGGCCCGGGAGGGCGCTCGTGCTCAGCCAGTGGTCGATCGCGTTGAGGTCCGCGGAGCGCTGGCCCGCCCAGTCGAGGTCCGCTTCGGCGGCGAGCGACTTCGCCACCGCCCGTTCGACCGCGGCGCGGCGGCCCGGCGGGGCCGGGGCCAGCTGCTCGGCGATCGCGGCGCGGTCGGCCGCCGCGTGGCAGCCCGCGACCGCGACCTCGCAGGACGCCGGTGTGGACTCGGGGAGGAGCATGCCCTCGGCCGGGCAGCAGGGCTGGTCGCAGGTCAGGCTGAACCAGCGGCCGTCGGTCACGCGGAGCTGGTCAAGCGGACGGATGCCCGCGTGGTCGAAGCGGAGGGCCGCGCGGGCGATCGAGGCCTCGGCGACCTCCTTGTCGCCGTAGGCGACGACCACGCACTCGTCGCAGTTGTTGCGGCTGAGCTGCGCCGTCAGGTCGACCAGGTGCTCCAGGTGGTCGGCGGAGCCGGGGAGGTCCACCCGGAAGGTGCACTGGAGTTTCCGGGCGATGAGGCCCACCGCGACGAGGCTGTGCTCGGGATGGAAACCGAGCAGGTGGGGGATTGTAGAAAGAAGGTCAGTGGGGCCCTTGATGCTGATTCTTGCCTGTGTGGTGTGCATGGGTCAACTGTCCGTCAGGGGTCGACTACTGGCAAGAATTCCTTTTCATCCTGTGGATAACTGTTTTCGACTTGAAAAGTGGTTGTGGATTGTTTGGCGTGTTGCGCAGCGGCGTGGTAGCCGCGGGCGGCGCGGACGCGCCGCCCGCGGCCCGGGTCAGGCGAGGCGCTTCGCGCCCGTGCCTTCGAGCACCGCGAACAGCGCCACCAGGGCGGCCCCGCCGAGCAGCACGATCGTGCCCAGGACCGTCAGGTCCACCAGGCCCGTGAACGGCAGCGCCGCCAGGGCCGCCGCGGCCGCGGCATTGTTCGCCACCACGCCGATCACCTGTCCCCGCACCAGCGCCGGGTACCCGGCGACCAGCGCCAGGGCGGCCGCGCAGCCGAGCAGGTACACGCCGAGCGGCACCGACCAGGCCGGGCCGAGGCCCAGCAGCCGGTCGACCAGGGCGAACCCGGCGGTCATGAGGAGGCCGAAGGCCGCGCAGGCGGCGGCGTCCTGGCGCAGGACCGAGCGCAGGCGGGCCTCGGAAGCGGAGCGGGTGGTCGTCGTCATGAGATCCTCCGAAAGGGCGGGACCCGGGCGGTCGCCGCATGCCGACCATCGTCGGCGCGCCCGGTCCGGCCCGCAATGACCTCGGAGGTCATGGCCCCCGGTCCGGGCCGCGGATACGGTTGCGCCGTGACCGTCCAGACCCTCCCCGCGTTCGGTGCGCTCCTGCGGCAGTGGCGCGAGCGGCGCCGCCTGAGCCAGTTCGAGCTGTCCGTGCAGACCGGCGTCTCCGCGAGGCACCTCTCCCGCGTCGAGACCGGCCGCGCCGAGCCCAGCCGCCGCATGGTCCTGCGCCTCGCCGAGGCGCTCGGCGTGCCGCTGCGCGAACGCAACGCGCTGCTCGTGGCCGCGCGCTTCGCGCCCGAATGGGACGAGACCGACTACTGGGACGACCGGCTCGCCGTGGCCCGGCAGGCCGTCGGGATGATCCTGGAGCACCACGACCCGCTCCCGGCGGTCGTCGTCGACCGGTTCGGGAACCTCCTCGACTTCAACGGCGGCGCCGCCCGGCTCATGGAGGGCGTCGACCCGGCACTGCTCTCGGGCCGCGCCAACCTCGCCCGCGCGGCCCTGCACCCCGGCGGGCTCGCGCCGCGGCTGCTGAACTTCCGCGAAGTGCAGCAGTACTTCCTGGACCGGCTGCGCGAGCAGTTCGCCGTCGACGAGCACCCGGCGGTGGCCGCGCTCGTCGAGGAGGTCCGCTCCTACCAGCCCGTCGGCGAGGAAGACGGCCGGTGGGACGGGGCCGCCCCGAGCCCGATCGCGCTGCCCCTGCGGGTGCGCACCCCGCGCGGCGACCTGTCGATGTTCACGACGATCGCGACGTTCGGCGCGCCCCGCGACGTCACGGTCTCCGAACTCGCCGTGGAGCTGTTCTTCCCGCTCGACGACGCCACCCGCGAGGCGTTCGCCGAGCGCCCCTGAGCGACCGTGGCGGCGCCCATCGGGGCCGCGGAGGCCGCGCGGCCGGGCCCGCCGGGGGGCTAGGCTAGAGGGTCTGGAGCGGGCCGTCCGCGGGGGCGCGGCCGGGGGCCCAGCGAGGACAAAACCACAGGTCAAAGCGGGAGCGAAGCGTGTCGAACCAGTACGTCCACCTGCACGTGCACACCGAGTACTCGATGCTCGACGGAGCCGCGAAACTCAAACCCCTGTTCGCAGAGGCGCAGCGGCTCGGCCAGCCCGCGATCGCCATGACCGACCACGGCAACATGTACGGCGGGTACGCCTTCTACCAGGAGGCGAAGAAGACCGGGATCAAGCCGATCCTCGGCATCGAGGCGTACATCGCGCCGCAGGACCGGTTCCACAAGAAGCCCGTCTTCTGGGGCGAGCCGAGCCAGCGCGGCGACGACCTCTCCGGCGGCGGCTCCTACACGCACATGACGATGGTCGCGAAGAACTCGACCGGCCTGCGGAACCTCTTCAAGCTCTCCAGCATCGCGTCCTTCGAGGGCTACTACTACAAGCCGCGCATGGACCGCGAGCTCATCGCCCAGCACGCCGAGGGGATCGTCGCGACCACCGGCTGCCCCTCCGGGGAGGTGCAGACCCGGTTCCGGCTCGGCCAGCACGAGGCCGCGTACCAGGCGGCCTCCGACTACCGGGACATCTTCGGGCCGGAGAACTTCTTCCTGGAGATCATGGACCACGACAACCAGATCGACATGCGCGTCAAGAACGAGCTGTACGAGATGGCGCAGAAGATGAAGCTGCGGCCGCTGGTCACCAACGACTCCCACTTCGTGACCGAGGACCAGAAGTCGACGCACGCGGCGCTGCTGTGCGTCCAGTCGGGGACGACGCTCGACGACCCGAAGCGGTTCAAATTCGACGGCGAGGGCTACTTCCTGCGCTCGGCCGAGCAGATGTACGGGATCAAGAACGACGACCTGTGGCAGGAGGGCTGCGCGAACACGCTGCTCGTCGCCGACATGGTCGAGTCCTACGAGGACGTGTTCGCCGTGCAGGACCGGATGCCGGTCATCGACGTGCCCGAGGGGCACGACCAGGGGACGTGGCTGCGCGAGCAGGTGCGGGTCGGCCTGGCGGAGCGGTTCCCGGGCCGGGACGTGCCCGCGGAGTACCTGGAGCGGGCCGAGCTCGAACTGAACGTCATCATCAACGCGGGGTACCCGTCGTACTTCCTGGTGGTCGCCGACCTCATCTCCCACGCCCGCTCGGTGGGGATCTACGTGGGACCGGGCCGCGGGTCCGCGGCCGGTTCGCTCGTCGCGTACGCGATGAAGATCACGAACATCGACCCGATCGAGCACGGGCTGCTGTTCGAGCGGTTCCTCAACCCCGAGCGCGTGTCGATGCCCGACATCGACATCGACTTCGACGACCGGCGGCGCGGCGAGATGATCACGTACGCGACGGAGAAGTACGGGAAGGAGTTCGTCGCCCAGGTCATCACGTTCGGCACCATCAAGACCAAGGCCGCGATCAAGGACTCCGCGCGCGTCCACCACGGGCAGCCGGGGTTCTCGATCGCCGAGCGGATCACGAAGGCCCTGCCGCCGCCCGTGGCCGCCACGGACATCCCGCTGTCGGGGATCATGGACCCGGGCCACGAGCGGTACAAGGAGGCGCAGGAGGTCCGCAGCCTCATCGAGTCGGACGGCGAGGTCCGCACGATCTTCGACACGGCGCTGGGCCTGGAGGGGCTGATCCGCAACGCGGGCGTCCACGCGTGCGCGGTCATCCTGTCGTCGCAGCCGCTCGTGGACTGCATCCCCATGTGGGCCAGGCCGGACGGGTCGATCATCACCGGGTGGGACTACCCGTCGTGCGAGGACATCGGCCTGCTGAAGATGGACTTCCTGGGGCTGCGGAACCTCACGGTCATCGGCGACGCGATCGAGGCGATCAAGCTGAACCGGGGGATCGAGCTGGACCTGGACACGCTCGCGACGGACGACCCGAAGGCGTACGAGCTGCTGGCGCGCGGCGACAGCCTCGGGGTGTTCCAGCTCGACGGCGGGGCCATGCGCGAGCTGCTGAAGCGGATGCAGCCCACCGAGTTCAACGACATCATCGCCGTGAACGCCCTGTACCGGCCGGGCCCGATGGCCGCGAACTCGCACAACAACTACGCCGACCGCAAGAACAAGCGGCAGGAGGTCACGCCGCTGCACCCGGAGCTGGCGGACGCCCTGGAGGAGATCCTCGCCGAGACGTACGGCCTGATCGTCTACCAGGAGCAGATCATGCGCATCGCGCAGAAGCTCGCCGGGTTCACGATGGGGCAGGCGGACGTGCTCCGCAAGGCCATGGGCAAGAAGAAGCTCGACGTCCTGGAGAAGCAGTTCGCGGCGTTCGAGGCGGGCATGCAGTCGAACGGGTACTCCAAGGACTCGATCAAGACCCTGTGGGACATCATGCTCCCGTTCGCCGGGTACGCGTTCAACAAGTCGCACGCGGCCGGGTACGCGCTCGTCGGGTACTGGACCGCCTACCTGAAGGCGAACTACCCGGCGGAGTACATGGCGGCGCTGCTGACGTCGGTGGGCGACTCGAAGGACAAGGCCGCGGTGTACCTGTCGGAGTGCCGGCGCATGGGGATCACGGTGATGCCGCCGGACGTGAACGAGTCGCGGCACATGTTCCACCCGGTCGGCAAGGACATCAGGTACGGGCTCGGCGCGGTGCGCAACGTCGGCGCGAACGTCGTCGCCGGGATCATCGAGGCGCGCGAGGAGAAGGGCGCGTACGCGGACTTCAAGGACTTCCTCCAGAAGGTCCCGGCGGCGGTGTGCAACAAGCGGACCGTCGAGTCGCTCATCAAGGCGGGCGCGTTCGACTCGCTCGGGCACGCGCGGCGGGGCCTCGCCGAGGTGCACGAGAAGGCGATCGACGCGATGGTGTCGATCAAGAAGGAGGAGGCGCGGGGCCAGTTCGACCTGTTCGGCGGGATGATGGAGGAGACCACCGACACGCTCGGCGTGGACCTGACCATCGCCGACGACGAGTGGGACCGGCGCGACAAGCTCGGGTTCGAGCGGGAGATGCTCGGCCTGTACGTCTCCGACCACCCGCTCAACGGGTTCGAGCGGCTCCTGTCGTCGAACGCGGACCGGCCGGTCGCGGCCCTGCACGGCGAGGAGCTGCCCGACGGCGCGAACGTGCGGGTCGCGGGGATCCTCCAGAACGTCGCGAAGCGGGTCACCAAGCAGGGCAAGCTGTGGGCGTCCGCGACCCTGGAGGACCTGGCCGGCTCGATCGAGGTGCGGTTCTTCCCGAACACGTACGAGCTGGTGTCGGAGTCGCTCGCCGACGACCTCATCTGCTGCGTCAAGGGCAAGCTCGACCGGCGGGACGGCACCGCGCAGCTCATCGCGCAGGACCTCGCCGTCCTCGACACGACCTCGGGCCCGGAGTCGAACTCGGCGCCGATCACGCTCGCGCTGCGGGCCGCGTCGGTCAACCCGGACCTGATCGAGAAGCTCTCCGACACGTTCCGGACCCACCGCGGCGAGGCGCAGGTCCGCGTCCAGATCGCCAACGGGCCCAAGACGACCCTGCTGGCGCTCGGCGACGCGTGGCGGGTTCGGCCGTCCGTGGAGCTGTCCGCGGACCTGAAGGCGCTCCTCGGCGCCGGGGCCCTCATGGGCTGACCGCGTTTCGGGGACGGGCCCGCCGGGGACGGCGGGCCCGTCCGCGTTTGCGGCGCAGCGCTTCGCGGAGGATCATCGGACCGTGACCCAGACCCCCGTCCACGACCTCGGCGCGGCCTCGCCGAAGCGGCGCACCGCCGCGGCCCTGCGGTTCCTCACCGAGATCGCCGCGTGGGCCGCGCTCGGCACCGCCGCCGCCCAGGTCAACCTCGCCCTCGGGATCGCCGCGGTCGTCGTCGCGATCGCCATCCCGACCGTGTTCGCCACGCCCGGCGACAAGCCCTCCGCGATCGTCCCCGTCCCCGGACCGGTCACGGTCCTCATCCTCGCGGCGACCATGGCCGCCGGGGTCGTCTGCGCCTGGATCGCCTGGCCCGCATGGGCCGCGATCGCGTTGAGCGCCCTGACGGCGGCGTCGCTGGCCGCGGAGCTGCCGCGCTGGCGGTGGCTGCTCGCTCAGTAGCCCATCGCGCGGGACACGTGCTCCCATGCGTCCAGTTCCGCGGCCTGCGCGGCGAGGTCCCTGCGGATCGCGTCGACCGCCGTGTCCCCCAGGACGAGGCGCAGCGGCACCTCCTCGGCGCCGAGCGCCGCGACGATCGCCGCCGCGGCCTTCGCCGGGTCGCCCGGCTGGCTGCCGTCCGATGCCGGGAACGACTCCCGGAACCGCCCCACCGTGTCCTCGTAGCCCTCCACAGGCGCCGACTCGGTGTGCCCGCCGCTCGCGAACGACGTGCGGAACGCGCTCGGCTCCACCACCATCACGTCGATCCCGTGCGGCCGGACCTCCGCCGCGAGCGCGACGCTGAGCCCTTCGAGCGCGAACTTCGTCGCCGAGTAGGCGCCCACGCCGGGGAACGACGTGCGCCCGCCCATGCTGGAGAGCTGCACGATCGCGCCCGAACGGCGCAGCCGCATGTGCGGCAGGACCTCCCGGACCAGGTTCGCGGGCCCGAACACGTGCAGATCCATGAGGGACCGCAGCTCCGCGTCCGTGGTCTCCTCGACCGCGCCGAGGTGCCCGCGGCCCGCATTGTTGACCAGCACGTCGATGCGGCCGTACCAGAGCATGGTCTCGGCGACGACCGCGCGGATCCGCTCCGGGTCGGTCACGTCCAGGCGGACCGGGACGACCCGGCCCGGGTGCGCCGCGGCCAGGTCGCCGAGCGCCTCCGGGGTGCGGGCGGTCGCGACCACCGTGTCGCCCGCGGCGACCGCGGCCTCGGTGATCGCCCGGCCGAACCCGGCGGCGGCGCCGGTGACCAGCCAGACGCGGCCCTCGGCAGATCGCGTGGGAGGAGTGCTCATGGGGGTCCCTTCGTCGGTGCGCCTTTCAACGCCGGGCCCGCGCCGACCCCTCCCGCAATCTCATGTGACGCGCATCGCACGAAGGGCGGTCACATCGGCGTCCAGGCATCCGTCATGGAGGCAGAACCGCGAACACCGAGAAGGGAACACCGCCATGATCGTCCTGCCCCGCATCGAGAACCCCGCCCAGTACCTGCCCGTCGTCAACGAGATCGCCGCCGCCGTCAACAAGGTGAACGCCGACGGCGCCCTCCCCGCGAAGACCGCGTCGCTCGTGCACCTGCGCGTCGGGCAGCTCCTCGGCTCCAGCTACTTCACCGCCCGGCAGCTCGAAGCCGCCGACGACACCCCCGAGCGGCTCGGCGCCGTCGCCACCTGGCGCACCTCGCCGCTGTTCACCGACGCCGAGCGGGCCGCGCTGGCCCTCGCCGAGGCCGTCCACACCCCGAACCCGACCGGCGAGCGCGTCTCCGACGAGCTCGTCGACGAGGCCCGCAAGCACCTCACCGAGGAGCAGATCGTCGTCCTCATCGGGGTCCTCGGGCAGATCGGGTTCTTCACGCCGCTCGCGCTCATCGGCAGTCCCAAGGTCGGCGTCTCCTTCGCCGAGCAGTGGCAGCGTTAAGGGAACAGGAGGAAGGGCCCGCGCACCGCGCGGGCCCTTTTCCTTTGCGGCCGTAATGGAAAGGCTCAGACGAGGATGCCGAGGGTGAGCGTGGCGGCCGCCGGGACGAGGTACATGAGCGGGGCGACGAGCATCCCGTACGCGCGGGCCCGCGCCACGGTGACGACCGCGCCGAGGAAGTACAGGACCAGGCCGGCGCCCGCGGCGATGCCGATCCACGGGACGGCCAGGCCGACGAGGAGGCCGGCCGACCCGGCGGCCTTCGCGAGGCCCAGCCGGAACCACCACGACTGCGGGACGCCGTAGTGCCGCAGGGGCTCGACCACGTACGGGGCCTTCGCCCAGATCGAGTAGGCCGAGAACCCGGTCCAGAGGGCCGCGGCGACGGTGACGATGGTGTAGGCGATGCTCATCGGACTGCTCCGGTTCTGTAGGACGCTGTTGCCCGTGTGAACCGGCCGGGCCCGGCGATGTGACCGGCCGTGACCGGCGTCACCTGTCGGTGGCGGGCTCTAGTATTCGTCGGTGACACCGCAGATGCTGCCGATCCCCGCGGGGACCGCGACGCTCCACGACCGGCGGACCGAGCGCTCCTGGACCGCCGAGGTCGCGCCGTTCCGCCTGGCCGCCGTCCCGGTCACGCGCGGGCTGTACGCCGAGGTGCTCGGCGGTGCGGGCGCCGGGGACCTTCCGGCCGTCGAGGTGTCCTGGCTCGACGCCGTCCGCTGGTGCAACGCGCTGTCGGAACGCGAAGGGCTGCAACCGGTCTACGCGGGAGCCGAGACCGGCGAGAGCGATGCCGTCGTGTGGGACCGCGCCGCGGACGGCTACCGGCTGCCCGCCGAGGCCGAATGGGAGCACGCCTGCCGGGCCGGGACCGCCGGGCCGCGCTACGGCGGCCTCGACGCGATCGCCTGGCACCGCGGGAACTCCGGCGAGCGCCTCCACGAGGTCGCCGGGCGCGAGCCGAACCCGTGGGGCCTGTACGACATGCTCGGCAACGCCTGGGAGTGGTGCTTCGACGTGTACGACCGGGAGGTCTACCGCGACTACCGGGTCATCAAGGGCGGCGGCTGGTTCGACGAGCACTGGTCGTGCCGGGCCGGGGTGCGCCGCCGCACCATGCCGGTGCTGCACATCGACGACCTCGGCTTCCGCCTCGCCCGCAACGCCTGAACGCCTGGGGTCCCGCCGGGCTCGTCGCCGCTAGGACCAGTTCGCGCGCCGGGCCGCCCGCCGCAGCACCCGCAGCAGCAGGGGGCCCGTGAGCACGAGCAGCACCGCGGTCGTCGCCGCCCGTCCCACGTCCCAGCCCAGCGACGTCGCCAGGGAGTACGCCAGCAGCCGCGGCAGGTTCTCGCCGAGCCCGCCGCCCGGCACGTACGCCAGCTCCCCCTGCGTGATCGCGAACGGCCAGAACGACAGGTTCATCAGCAGCCCGTACGCCAGCGACGCCGCCACCCCGTAGACGACGAGCAGCGCCAGCTCCCCGGCCCGGCCCGGCCGCGTGTCCGGCGTGCGCGGCAGCAGGCCCGCGCCCAGGCCCACGAACGCCGCCGCGAACATCTGGTACGGCATCCACGGCCCCACCCCGCCCGTGAGCAGCGCCGACGCGAACAGGCCCGTGCACCCCAGCAGGAACCCGAACCCGGCCCCGAACACCCTGCCCGCCAACACGATCAGGAAGAACACCGTCTCCACCCCGGCCGCCCCGGCCCCGAACGGCCGCACCGCCGCCACCACCGCCGAGAGCACGCCCAGCAGCGCCACGGCCCGCGCGTCCAGGCCGCCGCCGGCCAGCTGCACCACCACCGTCGCCGTCACGAGCGGCAGCAGCAGTGCGAACAGCCAAGGGCCCGACGTGGTCTCCGTCAGCGCCCCGCCCGGCGCCGCCAGCAGCGGCCACGACATCGCCACCAGCCCGAACCCCGCCGCGAGCGCCAAAGCCACCGCCGCTCGCCGATGCACGGCGGGCCGCGCGGCCGGGCGCGCCGCGGGCCGGACCTCACTCACCGTCGCGCCCCAGGGCCGCGGCGACCTCGGCGACGGTCTGCCAGCCGGGCAGGATCTTCTCCACCTGCGGCGCGAACATCGGCGACGCGGCGGTGATCTGCCGGGCCGGGCCGTCGGCGACGACCTCGCCGTCCGACAGGACCACCACGCGGGAGGCGAACTCGGCGCAGAACTCGACGTCGTGCGTGGACACGACCACGCAGTGCCCGGCCTGCGCGAGGGCTTTCAGGCGCGCGGCGAGCGCGGCCTTCCCCGGGTAGTCGAGGCCGCGGGTCGGCTCGTCGAGGAGCAGCAGGGGCGGTGCGGCCGTGAGGGTCACGGCGAGCGCGAGCGCGAGGCGCTGCCCTTCGGACAGGTCGCGGGGGTGGGTCTCGGGGTCGACGCCGTCGACGAGGTCGTCGAGGATCTTCGCGCAGGCGCCCTTGGGGGCGCCGCCGTCGGCGTCGGCTCCGGCGCATTCGGCGGCGACGGTCTCGGCGTACAGCAGGTCGGCGGCCTCGGCGGGCACGAGCCCGGCGAGGCGGCGCCGCTCCCCGGGCCTGCGCGACGCGGGGTCGGCGCCCGCGATGGCGACGGTCCCGCCGGAGCGCTTCCCGGTGCCCTGGAGCGCCCACATGAGGCTGGACTTCCCGGACCCGTTGCGGCCCATGAGGGCGATGCGCTCGCCGCGGCGCGCGACGAGGTCGATCCCGGCGACCGCGCGCACCCCCGGGTAGTCGACCGTGACGCCCCGGGCCTCCAGCAGCGGCGGTTCCAGCGATGCGGACGGGACGGAAGTGTCGGTGTGTCGCGCTACGGTTCGGGCACGTTCAGTGATGGTCGCGCGGAGTCCGGCGGCGTGGCGCCGGGCCTCGCGGATCGTCACCGGCGGGCCGGGCCATCCGGCCAGCCGCCCCAGGCCGACCACCGGGGGAGCGACAGGGGACTCGGCGAGCACCTCGCCGAGCGGACCGGCGGCGACCTTGCCGCCGTCGAGAAGGAGGGCGGAATCTGCATATTGGACGACCCGTTCGAGCCGGTGCTCCGCCAGCAGCACCGTGACGCCGAGGTCGTGGACGAGCCGGTGCAGCACTGACAGCACCTCGTCGGCCGCGGCCGGATCGAGCGCCGACGTCGGCTCGTCGAGCACGAGCGCGGCCGGGCCCGCGACCAGGGCCGCGCCGATCGCGACCCGCTGGCGCTGACCCGACGACAGCTGCGCGAGCGCGCGGTCCCGCACGTCGGCGAGGCCCAGCAGATCGACGATCTCGGTGACCCGCTTGCGCATCGCCGCGGGCGCGATCCCGAGCTGCTCGGCGGTGTAGGCGAGTTCGAGCTCGACCTCGTCGGTGACGAACCCCGCGAGCGGGTCCTGGCCGACGTAGCCGACGACGTCGGCGAGGTCGGCCGGGGTCGCGGTGCGCACCTCGCGCCCGGCGACGGCGATGCGGCCGTGCATGTCGCCGCCGGTGAAGCGGGGCACGAGCCCGTTGACGGCCTTGAGGAGCGTGGACTTCCCGGCGCCCGTCGGGCCGACGAGCAGGCAGAACTCGCCCTCGGGGAGCGCGAACGACACGTCGTCGAGGACGGGCGCCGCCGGGACGGTCCGGCCCGCGCCGGTCGGGGCTGCCTCGTAGGCGAAGGTGACGTGCTCGAACACGATGGCGTCGACGGTCATCGGGTGCCTTCCGTTGCCGAGGTGTCGGTGCCCGAGCCGCCTCGCGGCGCCGCGGATTCGGCGTCCGCGGCGGGACGCCGCCCGCCTTGTGGTGCGCCGGTGCCGACGCTCGAAGCGGGCTGCCGGTCGCCGCCCGGTGTTCCATCGCCGTTGCTTGCCGGAGCCGCGGCAGCGGCCTCCGCGCGGGCCGGGGTCGGGGTGCGCTCGTGCGCTTGCCGGGCGGCGCTCTCGGGCGTCGACGGCACGAGGAATGCGGGCGCGGCGGCGAGGAGGACTCCGGCCGCGGCGTACAGGGGGAGCGGGGGTACATGGAGCGGCGCGGTCGCGGGCCACAGGGCCGCGGGTTCGAGGGCGAGGCTCGCCACCGAACCGGCGACGGCGGCCGCGCCGGAGGCGGCGACCGCCCAGTCCTTGAGGCCGAAGCGGTCCGGGCGGTACCTGGTGTGCGGCACGCGCCGGGACGCGAACGCGATCCCGAAGACCGCGGCGGCCGCGCCGACCGCGAGGACCGCCCACGCGAGGGGCGCTGGAGTAGCGGTGCCGAGGAGCGCGTACGCGCCCGCGCACAGGCCGAGGAGCCCGGTGAGGAGCGCGGCGCCGGTGGCGCGGCGGGCCGGGGCGGGCACGCCCGCGGCGCGCCCGTACCCGCGGGACGCCATGGCCGCGGCCAGGTGCAGCGACCGGTCGAGCGCCTCGTGCAGCACCGGCGCGACGACCGTCCGCATGAGGTTCGCCGGACTCCGGCTCGTGTTGCCGCGCAAGGCCCTCGCCCGCCGGACCCGCCCGACCGACGCGACCAGCTGCGGCGCCACCGACAGCGCCACGACGACCGCGACGCTGACCTCGTACAGCGCGGCCGGAACCGACCGCAGCAGCCGCCGCGGACTCGCGAGCGCGTTCGCCGCGCCCACGCACACGAGCAGCACCGCGAGCCGCATCCCGTCGTACAGGGCGGCGAGCGCGCCCTCGGCGGTGACGTCGCCGCCGAGCCGGAACCCGGCCGCCCACTCCGGGAGCGTCGCCGACGGCAGCGTGAACAGGACCGTCGGCCCGTCGGAGCCGCCGAAGACCACATAGAACGCCATGCGGACCGCGACCGCGCTCAACCCGATGTAGAGGAACACCCGGTACGCGCCCGACCAGGGCTCGTCGCCCCGGCAGAACGCCACCACGAGCCCGGCGACCGCGGCGATGAGGAGCAGCAGCCACGGGTTCGCGGTGCGCCCCGCGGCGGTCGCGAGCAGCAGCGCCCACGCCCACCAGGCGACGGGGTGGGCGGTGCGGCGGCGCATCGGGCCGGGTCCGGTCGGCACGGTCAGGCGCGCCGCTGCCGGAGCCGCCACGCCGCGAGCACGCCGATGACGGCGAGCACGGCCACGGCGATGATCCACGTGTACGACGACCCGCCGGACTCCGGCTCCGACCCGGCCTCCGATGCGACGGCGTCGCCGGGCGCGAGCGCGGGCGGCGCGGAGCCGTCCCCGAACGCCCAGCCTTCGACGTCGCCCGCGTCAGGAGTCGCGTCGGCGCCGCCGACCATCGAGTACGTCCACTCCTCGTCCCCGGCGTTCGCGTGCCAGTACGACCAGTACGCGTCCGCGGGAGGTGAAGCACCGCAATCGGTCGCGGGCAGCGCGTCGATGCTGCACACCATGCCGCGGATCGCCGCGACCTCCGTCACCGCGAACCCGGCCTGCGCGAGCGCGTCGAGCCCGTCCGCCGGATCGGCGGCGCACCCGGTCCGCAGGTCGTCGAGCTCGCCGAAGTCGACGACCACGGTCACGCCTGCGCAGGCGTCCTGCGCCGCAGCGGGGGCCGCGGGCGCCACCGGCGCGGCGGCCGCGAACAGCGCCGCGAGCGCCACCGCGCGCACGCGCAGCCAGCGCCCGCCTGAGTGGCGGGCGCTGGCTGCGCGTCGTTCGCGAAGGGACACGGGAGGGACTACTTGTCCTTGCCCTCGTCGGTGTCCTCGCCGGCCGCTTCGTCCGAAGCGGACCCGCCGGAAGCCGCGCCGTCGGCGTTCGGCCCGGCGGGCGCCGCGGCGCCCGCCCCGCCCGAGCCGCCGCCGCGGCGCGAGCGCAGCGCGAAGACGACGATGAGCGCGGCGATGACGACGACCGCGGCGATGATCGCCCAGGGCAGCCAGGAGGCCGAACCGGACTCCTCGTCGTCGGCGGCCGTGGTGGCGCCGTCGCCCGCGTCCGCGGACTCGCAGTCCACGGCGGGGACGTCGGCGGCCGAGCCGGAGGCGTCGAGCGTTGTAAGGTCCTGGCCCGAGACCGGGACGATCGCCTGCGCGGTCGCCAGCAGGCGCGTCGCCTCGCCGAAGTCGGCGTCCTCGGGGTTCGTGTACATGAACGCGCCGGGGGCGGCGCCGTCGCAGCCGAACTGGAGCGTCAGCAGGAACGCGACGGCCCGCTCGGCCGCCTCGGGCCGGTCGGCCGCGAGGAGCGCCTGCGCGGCCATGGCCGTCGAGTTCGCGTTCTCGCCGAACCCGCCGTCGAACCCGCCGTCCTCGGCCTGCGCCGCCTCCAGCCAGGCCACGGCCGGCTCCAGGGACGCCGCGGCCGGGTCGCCGAGGGTCGTGAGCGCCGAGACGGCCAGGCCGGTCGTGTCCGGGTCGGAGACGCAGTCGTCGCCGCCGTCGACGTCGCCGAAGCTGAAGCCGCCGTCGGGGCACTGGACCGCCGCGAACCCGGTCGCCGCGGCCTCGCCCGCGGGCGTGTCGGTGCGCGAGAGGCCGAGGACCGCCCACGCGGTCGACAGGGCGGTGCCGTCGCCGTAGGTGCCGTTCGCGGCCTGCGCGGCGGCCGTCTCCTCGGCGAGCTTGATGCCGCCGAAGTCCGTCGGGTCGCCCCCGGCGGTCGCGACGGTGTACATGACCTTCCCGGCCGACCCGGCGTTGAACCCGGCGCCGCCCGCGGCGGTCGTGTTCACGTACGGGTCGAGGACCGCGGTGTCGTTGAGCCATTCGAGCGCGGTCTGCACCTGGTCGCCGCCGACGCGGGCGGCCTGGAGGCCGATGACCGCGTCGAGCGTCGTCGCCGGGTCCTGGTTCCAGGCGGTCCCGTCGGACTGGGCGGCCAGCCAGGACGCGGCGGCCGCGGCGGGCTCGGCGAACGGCTGCGACGACTGGGCGTGCGCGGGCGACGCCGCGAGCAGGGTGACGGGCAGGGCCGCTGCGATGAGCACGCGGCCGGCAAGGTGGCGCATTGCCTGACCTTTCCTAGAGCGAGTGGGTCTTCGGGCAGGCGGCTGCGCCGCAAGCGCCTGTAGACCACGACAGGCGTTGACATTTCCGTTGGGCGCGGCGGGTATTCGGGCTCACGCGGGTGGACCGGGCAGGAGCAGAAGGGTGCCCGGTTGTCGCATTTCGCGACCGCGACTACCGTTGCGGGTCAGCGCCGGCCTTTCACCGGACTTCCCCCGCCAGACGCCTGTTCAGTTTGCGCTCATTCTCGCCGCTGCCCCTGGGGGTGTCAAGCCGGGCGCCTGCGCAGTGCGACCGTTCACTCGCGCCTCGTGAGTCAACTCCCGCCTTGCGGTTATTGACCCGTAGCACCGGGTGTCGATACGGTGCTCAACGTGAGCAGAAATAAGAACCCCGATTTGGACAGAGTCCTTCGCGCTGCGACACGGGTGTTCCTGGACCGCGGGTTCTCCGCGACCTCCATGTCGGACCTGGTCGCCGCCACCGGCATGAACCGCGCCGGGCTCTACGCCGCGTTCGGGTCCAAGCACCAGCTCTACATCACAGCGCTGCAACGATATAGGGACGACACCGAGCCGGAGCTGCGCGCGATAGCCCGCCGCGCGACAGCTCGCGAAGCCGCCGACGACGACCCTGCGGACGCGCTGCGGGCCGTCGCCGAGATCCTCGACGTCGTCGTCAGGCACTCGAAGGAGGGCGGGTTCGTCGTCCGCGCGGCCGTCGAGCTCGCCGACGACCCGGCCACGATGCGCCGCGTCCAGGACGCCTGGACCGACCTCGAACGCGACCTCGCCGCGATCCTCGCCCGCGCCGTCGAGCGCGGCGAGCTCGACCCCGCCGCCGACCCCGGGCGGCTCGCGCGCACCGCCCTCGTGTTCGTCCAGGGCGCGCTCGTCACCGGCCACGCCGACGAGGACGACTCCCGCCTCGCCGACGCCGCCGCGGGCCTCGTCGACCTCCTGGCCTCCTACAGGCCCTCGGCCACCGCCGCGCCGATCCGCAGCCAGGCCGCGGACGACGCCTTGCTCAACGAGTCGTAGCGGATCGGCTCGCCCGAGTCGAGCAGCTTCTCGTACGGCGCCAGCAGCACCGCCCGGGTCCGGGCCGCGAAATGCCGCTGCACCGCGGGCAGGTCC
This sequence comes from Glycomyces artemisiae, assembly GCF_003002955.1. Lineage (GTDB taxonomy): Bacteria > Actinomycetota > Actinomycetes > Mycobacteriales > Micromonosporaceae > Glycomyces > Glycomyces artemisiae. Next base: position 84,164 of record NZ_PVTJ01000002.1, on the reverse strand, counting down.
ACGTCCTTGCGGTGGGCGGGCATCGACACCACCGACACCGCGCCCCGCACCAGGTCCCGCCGGCCCGTCTGCTCCAGGTGGTCGAGCATCCTCGCGGCGGTCTCCGCCGAGTCGTTCCGCGCCGACATCGTCACCACCAGCTGGTCGGTCGCGTCGATCGCCGCCTGCCAGTTCTGGGCCCGCACGTTGTTCCCGGTGTCGACGACGATGAGCTTGTAGAACCGCGACACCGCCTCCCGCAGGTCCCCGAACGACTGCGCGGTGAGCATCTCCCCGGCCGTCGCCGACTCGTCGGAGGCGAGCACGTCGAACATCGCGCCGCCCTGGGCGCGCACGTACTGCGACAGGTCGCCGATCCGCCCCGTGGGCCCCTTGAAGTGGTCGAGGTCCCGCAGCAGGTCGCGGACGGTGCGGACGTGGAAGTCCTGCTGGGCGCGCATGCCCAGCGTCCCCTGCGTCTCGTTGTTGTCCCACGCGAGCACGTACCCGCCGCGGTGGCGCCCGAACGTCATCGCGAGCATGAGGACCGCGACGGTCTTCCCCGCCCCGCCCTTCGGGTTCACGACGGTGATCTGGCGCAGGCCCCCGAAGTTGCGGCGCACCGTCTCGACCGCCCGCTGCCGGGCGCGCTCGCGCGGGCCGGGCGGCAGCGCGACGGCGCCGAAGCTCAACCGGTGCAGCGCCCCGCGCAGGCCCGTCTCGGCGACCGGCGGGCGCGGCGGCACGACCCGCCGCGACGCGAAGTCGTCGGCGGTGACGCCGACGCGCTCCAGCGCACCGGCGTGGTCGGGGAACACCGGCACCGGGACGTGCGGCGACACCGGCGGCACGCCCTGGGACGGCGGCGACGGCCAGCCGTCCGGCGCGGCCTGCTGCGGCTGCGACGGGGTCGGCGACTGCGGCTCCGCGGGCATCGGCATCGCGGGGGGCGGCGGCGCGCTCGGCACGTGGTCGGTGGTGCGCGGATTGTGGACGGCCTCCGGGCCGGCCGCGTACTGCGCGTTCACTTCCGGCGGTGCGAACGGAGACCAGGCGGGAGCATCCGGCCGGTGCAGAGGAACGGTGTCCTCTTCGGTGTGCTCCATCGGGACTCCCAGCGTGAGACGGCGGTTACCCGCCTATTGTGTCCCATCCGTTCGTGTCCGCGTGGGAACTCCACGTGGTCGGACCGCGCGTGCTACAGCAGTCGCGGCTGCTCAGGGCCCGAGCGCAGTTGCGGGACCATCCCGAAAGGACTGAACAATCCCTGGTCCACATCGGCCAGGAGCGGCGATCCGGCACCGGTGTGGGAGACGTAGGCGAGGTCGCGGGTCCGGCCGAGCGCCACGTACAGCTCGCGGCGGGCCGCGGCCGTGTTCGGCCAGTCCTCGGCGGTCACTCCCGTGAGGCACACCACGCGGTACTCGCCGTCGGCCGCCTCGGCGACCGACAGGCCGTCCGGCCCGATGACCGCGAGCTCGCCCTCGGCGACCCCGAGGTCGGCGAGCCGCTCGGTCAGGGCCTCCACGAACCGCTTCTCGTCGTCGGCGTCGACCGCGAAGTACCGGCCGATCCCCGAGCCCTCCAGGGCGGGTCGCTCGGGCTGCACGAGGCGCCCCGGGACGCGGCTGATCGGCTCGACCACCTGCGAGGCGGCCACGAGGACCGCGGCGGGGCTGCGGTGGTTGCGCGACAGGCGCATCACGTGCGCCTGCGGGAACTGCTCGCCGAACGCCGCGAACGCGGCCGGTTCGCCCGCGCACAGCGCCGAGTCCGGGTCGCCCGTGGCGGTCACGTCCGCCTCCGGCCCGCGGTGCTCGGTCAGCTGCCGGAACAGCCGCATCGGCATCCGCGGCAGGTCGTCGATGAACAGGTGCCCGAGCTCGGGCGGGGAGGCGGCGGTGAAGTCGTCGAACTCGGCGACGGTGATCGCGGCGGCCTCGCGCCCCAGCAGCGTCCTCAGCTCCCGCCTGATCCGCGCCGCGCCCGCCGTCGAGGCGGCCAGCACCAGGCACTGCCTGGCGGGCACGCCCAGCTCCTGCACCAGGTACGCGGTGCGGCGGATGAGCAGGTGGGTCTTCCCGGTCCCGGGCGAGGCGTTGATGAGCAGCGGGCCGCGCCCGGCGGACGCGGCGACGCGCTGCATCGCGTCGAGGGAGTCGAGCAGGCCCGCCCCCACTTCGTCCATGCCGGTGAGCAGCGGGGCGGACTCCAGCCACGGGTCGGGCGTCCGCGTCGTCAACGCCGGCTCCGGCATCGGCACGGACTCGCGGACGTACCGCGAATGGGGCCGGTGCGAGCGGCGCCGCCGCTCGCCGGTGGTCCGCATGTCGGCCGAGAGCTCGAACAGCGGGGACGCCACCTGCGGCTGCTTTCGTTCATCAGGACGGCGCACACATGCATCCTCGCAGACACGCACCGCCCCCGAGCCAGCGGCTCCCGCCCCCGACCCGGACGCGCACCCCCGCACGGCTTGCGATCCCCGCCCGAACCGGCCCGGAACCGGGCCGCACCTGCGAACGCGCACCGTGTCGGACCCGGAGCGTACGGTCATGGAAAGGGGCCGCGGCGCGGGACAAATCCGGAAAATCCGCTTTCACGTTCCGGCCCGCACCCGGACCGGGCCCGCCTCACCCGCCCGCGAACGGCGGCAGCACCTCGACCACGACCCCCGCGGGCAGCACCGTCCCCGGGTCCCGCGCGGCCAGTCCGTCCACCAGCAGCGTCGACGCCGACAGGACCTTCCCCAGGACCGGCCCGTGCCGGCCCTCCAGGACCGACTTCAGCTCCGCGACGTCGGCGGCGCTGACCTGCTCCTCGCCGCGCCCCGCGGCCGCCTTCGCGCCCGCGAAGTACCGCACCGTGACCACCCTCAGCCCCCGATCGCCGACATGGGCCGGGACGGCTGGAGGAACGACGGGTCGTCGATGCCGTGCCCGGGCAGCTTGCCCCACATGGCCTCCCGCCAGCGCCCCGCGACCTCCGCGTCCGAGGCGCCCTCGCGCAGGAGCCCGCGCAGGTCCGTCTCGCCCTGCGCGAACAGGCAGTTGCGGACCTGCCCGTCGGCGGTGAGGCGGGTGCGGTCGCAGTCGCCGCAGAACGGCCGCGTCACCGAGCCGATGACGCCGACCTTCGCGGGCCCGCCGTCGACCAGCCACGTCTCGGCCGGGGCCGACCCGCGGTGCGCGGGGTCGGGCACGAGGTCGAACTCGGCGCGCAGCGCATCGAGGATCTCGGCGGCGGTGACCATCTCGTCGCGGCGCCACACGCCCGCCGCGTCGAGGGGCATCTGCTCGATGAACCGCAGCTCGTAGCCGTGTTCGAGCGCGAACCGCAGCAGCGCGGGCGCCTCGGTGTCGTTGACGCCGCGCATGAGCACGGTGTTGATCTTGACGGGCGCGAGCCCGGCGGCGGCCGCGCCCGCGATCCCGGCGAGGGTCGCGTCGAGCCGGTCGCGCTTGGCGAGGGCCTTGAAGGTGTCGCGGTCGAGCGTGTCGAGGGAGACGTTGACGCGGTCGAGCCCGGCGGCGACGAGCGTCGGCGCGAGCTTGTCGAGGCCGATCGCGTTGGTGGTCAAGGAGATCTCGGGGCGCGGGTCCAGGGCGGCGGCCTCGGTGACGATGCCGGCGAGGCCGGGGCGCAGGAGCGGCTCGCCGCCGGTGAAGCGCACTTCGCGCACGCCGAGGTCGCGCACGGCGATCCGGACGAGCCGGGACACCTCGTCGTCGGTGAGCAGGGTCGGCTTCGGCAGCCACGGGAGTCCGGCTTCGGGCATGCAGTAGGCGCAGCGCAGGTTGCAGCGGTCGGTGAGGGACACGCGCAGGTCGGTGGCGACGCGTCCGTGCCGGTCCCGCAGGGCGCCGGGGCCCTGGGCGCTCGCGGGGGCCGCGGAGCCGGGTGCGGGGATCGGTGCAGGCATGGTTCGAGCGTAGTCCCCCACTATGACAGTTTCGTAAAGTGAGACACGAGTCCCATCAATTGGGAGCGGTAGGCGCGGCCGAAGAGCGTGGTGTGGACCAGGAGCGGGAACAGCTGGTGCAGCGGGGTCCGCTCCTCCCAGCCGTCGGCGAGCGGCGCGGCCTCGGCGTACGAGGCGAGGATCGTCTCCAGCAGCGGGGTCCCGCCCCACAGGCGCAGGTTCGCGAGGTCGGTCTCGCGGTGGCCGCCGTGCGCTGCCGGGTCGATGAGCCAGGCCCGCTCGGCGCCCCACAGGACGTTGCCCCACCACAGGTCGCCGTGGACGCGGGCGGGCGGCTCCTCGGGCCCGGCGAGGCCGCCGAGCCGGGACGCGAGCCGCTCCACGGCCTCGACGTCGGCCGCGTCGAGGGCGCCGTTGTCGCGGGAGGGCTTCAGGTACGGGGCGATCCGCTTGGCGGCGTACCACTCGGCCCACGTCGCACCGGCCGGGTCGTTGTCCATGAAGGTCTCGCCGATGTAGCCGCGCCAGGGCGCGCCGAACCGGTCGGCGCCCGCGGCGTGCATCCGCGCGAGGTCGCGGCCGAGCGCGGCGGCGTGCCCGGGGGTCGGGGCGGCCGGTTCGATCCACGGCTCGACGAGCATCCCGTCGTCGGCGTGTAGGACCGGCACGACCGCCTCAGTGGCTTCGCCGAGCCAGCGGAGCCCGTTGGATTCGGCGGCGAGGTAGCCGGGGGCGCGGCCCTCGGCGAACTTCGCGAACAGGTGGGTGCCGTCGTCGAAGGTGAGGCGCTGCGCGGAGGCCGATCCGGCGCTCGGGGTCTCCAGGGGCATCGAGAAGTCGTTGGCCTTCACCGGGGTCGTGCGCACCCGCTGGTGCTCGATGAGCTGCGGCAGCAGGCGGAGGTCGCGGCGGTCGGGGGCTTCTCTCACCGTTTCAATGTAACCGAGTCCGGTGCGCGCCGAACGGAACCGGGCCGGACCGCGAAGCGGTCCGGCCCGTCGGGTGTCCGGGTGTGGCTCCTGAAGCGAACGTCCAGTTCAGAGGCGTTGTCGGTGGCAGCCGGTACGGTCGTGTCGGTCGGACGGCCCGGCATGCGGGTGCCGGGCCGCCCGACCGGCCGAGGAACCGTTGCGGCCGCTCTAGCCGAGCTTCGCGGCCACGTAGTCGATCGCCTCGGTGAGCTTGGCGGTGTCCGCCGGGTCCACCGCGGGGTAGGTGGCGATGCGCAGCTGGTTGCGGCCGAGCTTGCGGTACGGCTCGGTGTCGACGATCCCGTTGGCGCGCAGCACCTTCGCGATCTCAGCGGCGTCGACGCCCTCGAAGTCGACCGTGGCGACCACGTTGGAGCGGAGGGAGGGGTCGGTCACGAACGGAGTCGCGAACGTGCTCGCGTCGGCCCACGAGTAGATCGCGCCGGCCGACTCGGCGCAGCGCTTGGTCGCGGCGTCGAGCCCGCCCGCGGCGTTGAGCGCGTCGACCTGCTCGGCGGCGAGCACCACGGTGGCCACGGCCGGGGTGTTGTAGGTCTGCTCCTTGCGGGAGTTGTCGATCGCGGTCTTCAGGTCGAGGAACGCGGGGATGTACCGGCCGGACGCGGCGATGCGCTCGGCGCGCTCGATCGCGGCGGGGCTGAGGACCGCGATCCACAGGCCGCCGTCCGAGGCGAGGCCCTTCTGCGGCGCGAAGTAATAGCAGTCGGTCTCGGTGAGGTCGACCGGCAGGCCCGCGGCGGCGGAGGTCGCGTCGTGGAGCATGAGCGCGCCCGGGTGCGCGACGCGCTTGACGTCGACGGCCACGCCGGTGGAGGTCTCGTTGTGCGGGGTGGCGTAGACGTCCACGTCCTCCTCGTAGGAGAGGTACGCGGCGGTGCCGGGCTCGGCGGTGACGATCGTCGGGTCGCCGAGGTGCGGGGCGATCTTGATGGCCTTCGCGAACTTCGACCCGAACTCGCCGAAGCTGGCGGCCTGGGCGCGGTCGTCGACGAGGCCGAACACGGCGACCTCCCAGAACGCGGTCGCGCCGCCGACGCCGAGGACGACCTCGTACCCGTCGGGGAGGCCGAAGAAGTCGGCGAGGCCCGCGCGCAGGCGCCCGACCTGCGACTTGACGGCCTTCTGGCGGTGGGAGGTGCCCATGACGGACCTGCCGAGACCGGACAGCGCGCTCATGGCCTCGGACGGGACCTTGGAGGGTCCGGATCCGAAGCGCCCGTCGGCGGGCAGCAGCGCTGCGGGGATGGTGATCTGGTCGGTCACGGTAAGGCTCCCATCTGGGTCGGTCCTGGGCCTCACTGTAAACCCGGGCCTGCGGGGCGTGATCGCGCGGGCCCGGCCCGGCCGCAGGCTGGGACGGGCGGACCGGCAGGTCAGGCGGCGCTCTCCCACCCGACGGGCGGCGGCGCGCCGGGCCCGGCCTGCGCCGTCCACAGTTCACCGTCGGCGGCGACGGCCCACAGCCGCAGCGACCCGTCGGAGCCGAACGCCGCCGCGGGGCGCTTGAGGACGGTGACGTCGCCGCGGGTCCACGGCCGCGACAGGAGCGCGAGCTCCCCTGCGGCGCCGTCGAGGTCGTCGAGGTCGAGGACGAGGGCCGCGGGGGCGCCGCTGCCGTCGTCGCAGACGACGGCGATCGCCCCGTCGGGGCCGAGCGCGACGGTGGGCGCGAGGATGCCGCCTTCGAGGGGGACGCGCACGCCCGTCCACGCCGTGCCCTGCCCGAGGTGGAGGACGACGTCGCTGCCGCCGGCGGCGCGGGAGGCGATCAGGAGGCGCCCGTCGGGGGCCTGCTCGGCGGTGACGGCCCCGGCGGGGATGTGGGCGGCGCCGTCGGCGCCGGGCAGGTCGAGGCCGCGCTGGGTCCAGGCCGTGCCGTCGCCTTCCCAGGCGGCGATGTTGTCGGGGGTGGCGGCGACGATGGTGAAGGCCCCGGCGGCGCCGACCGCGGCGGGCGCCTCGTGCACGGCGGGCCCGGGAAGGTGCGCCCAGTCGCTCCAGCCGTGCGCGGTGCGGGTGCGCACGGCGAGCCCGCCGTCGGGGTGGCGCAGGCACGCGACCGCGGTGGTCCCGTCGTCGGCGGCGGCGGGCTGCCCGACGGTGCGCGCGGCCGGGCCGGTCCCGGCGGGGTTGCCGAGGTTCGCCCACTCGCCGGTGTCCCGGTCGAGGCAGTACAGGTCCCGCACGTGCGCGGTTGGGTCCTCCGTCAGTTCGGGGCCGATCCCGTAGAGGCGGGTCCCGGCGGCCGCGAGGGACGGGAGGAGGACGGGCCCGCCGAGGCCGTCCCAGCCGCGGTCCCCGCGCAGGACGGCGGCGCGCCCGCCGCGCACGACCGCCGGCGCGATGCCCGCGGCGGTCTCGACGGGGACGAGCGCCTGCGTGTACCGCGGGTGGGTGGCGTGCCCGTAGGTGGTCCCCGCGCCGGGGCCGACGATGAGCCGGTCGCCGCAGCCGGGGGCATGGCCGCAGTCGCCGCCGTCGGCCCACGCGTACGCGTCCAGCGCCGCGCCCTTGGCGTCCAGGTCCGCGGGCCCGAGGTTCCCGGGCCAGCGCCGGTTGTAGTAGCCGCGCCAGGACTCGACGGTCGCACCGGTCCCCAATGCGGCTTCCCATGCGAAGAGGGCGGCGGCGGTGTGGTCGATGTGGTCGGAGTAGCCGGTCTGCTCGGCGCCGAGCCGCTCCCCGGCGACGGGGTCCGGGTCGAGGTCGAGGGTGTTCACGGCGACGGGCCGGTACCGGTCGAGCAGCTCGGCGAGGCTCGCCCGCACCGTGGCGCGGTCCACGGTCGACCCGGCGCCGAGCGGCGATCCGGCGGGCGGCAGGACCGCGGAGGCGTCGAGGCGGCCCTCCCACAGGGCGAGGAGGCGCGTGAAGTCGCCGGTGACGCGCCCGAGGTTCGTCCACAGGGAGCAGAACACGAGGTGCACGCCGGGCCGGTCGCGCAGGACGCACAGCTCGACGTCCTGCCCGGAGCCGAGGGTCGCCCGCGACCGGTCCCAGGGCGCGTCGGCGTCGCCGAGGGCCATGAGCGCATAGGCGCGGCGCAGCCCGTTGTTGCGGGAGGCGGCGTACCCGGCGTAGTCGACGGGGGCGGCGGTGTTCCACGTGTTGCGCCCGTCGGCCTCGCCCGCGGTGAGGACCACGGTGCACAGGTCCGCGCCGTCCTCGACGACGCGGGCGACGCGCGGGTTCACGAAGTACAGGCAGTCGTCGGGGTGCGCGCCGATCATCAGGTGGACGGGGCCGGTGCGGGGCGGCTCGGGGAACGGGGTGCCGGACGCGGCGTCCCACACCGACCTGGTGCTCTCGGCCGCCGCGGCGGTCACGGCCAGCCCGGCGAGGCCGCCGACCAGGAGGTCGCGGCGGCGCAGGTGCGGCGTCCGGGGGGAGGGCATGCGTCGTCCCGTTCGGGTGGTGGGGTTTCGGGGACGATCCTATCCCGACCGCGCATACCGGGTATCGCCGAGGGAATGTGAAAGCGGCCCGCGCCCCTCGGGGTGCGGGCCGCTTCGCAGGCGTTTCGGCTAGTTCCAGCCCTCGACCTCGTCGAGGCCGCGCGGGCCCGGGCCGACGTAGGTCGCGGACGGGCGCACGATGCGGCCGAGCTTCTTCTGCTCCAGGATGTGGGCGCTCCAGCCGCCCACGCGGGCGCATGTGAAGATCGGCGTGAACAGCTCCGCGGGGACCTCCGCGAAGTCGAGGAGCACCGCGGACCAGAACTCGACGTTCGTGGCGAGCACGCGGTCGGGCTTGCGGGCGCGCAGCTCGGCGAGGGCCGCGGACTCCAGGGCCTCGGCGACCTCGTAGCGGGGGGCGCCGAGTTCCTTCGCGGCGGCGCGGAGCACGCGCGAGCGCGGGTCCTCGGCGCGGTAGACGCGGTGGCCGAAGCCCATGAGGCGCTCGCCGGAGTCGAGGAGGTTCTTCACGTAGCCCTCGGCGTCGCCGGACTTCTCGACGCCCTCGATCATGTGGAGGACGCGCGAGGGGGCGCCGCCGTGCAGCGGGCCGGACAGGGCGCCGATGCCCGAGGAGATCGCGGCGGCCGCGTCGGCGCCGGTGGAGGCGACCACGCGGGAGGTGAAGGTGGAGGCGTTCATGCCGTGCTCGGCGGCGGACATGAGATAGGTGTCGACGGCCTTGACGTGCGCGGGGTCGGGCTCGCCGCGCCAGCGGCGCATGAACCGCTCGGTGATGGTCTCGGCCTTGTCGATCTCCGACTGGGGCACGGCCGGGCGGCCGGAGCCGCGCGCGGACTGGGCGATGAACGACAGCGTGGTGACGGACACTCGGGCGAGATCGTCCCGGGCGGTCTCGTCGTCGATGTCGAGCAGCGGCTTCAGACCCCAGTAGGGGGCGAGCATGGCGACCGCGGCCTGGGCGTCGACGCGGGTGTCGCCGGAGGAGACCGGGACGGGCACGGGCTCCGCGGCGGGCAGGCCGCTTCCGAACTTCCCGTCGACGAGGAGGCCCCATACGTCGCCGTAGGTGCTCTGCGCTACCAGGTCCTGGATGTCCACCCCGCGGTAGCGGAGCGAACCACCCTCTTTGTCAGGCTCGGCGATCTCGGTTTCGAAGGCGATGACGCCTTCGAGGCCGGGCTTGAACTCAGACATCGTTGTACTCCTGAGTGTGTTGTCCCTGTGGTTGCCGACCGGGGGCTTCCGGGAGGCGACGGTTCGTAGTTATCTGGAAATGGTGCCTCACGGCCGTCCCCGACGGAAGTGCCCGCGGGGCGGGGGTGATCCTCGACGGCGGTACGGAAGTGGCGCAAAATATGAGACAAGCATCGTGAGCTTAGTTATTTGCCCAATTTTGCCCGGTTTGATGGGAGGGTTTCAATAATGGGTCTTGTTGGTTTCAACGGTTTCCTGCGATCTCGCCCACATCGACACGCGTGCCGCAGGTCATCCGACATGAGCTAACGTCAAAGCACATCCAGCCCATCGATAACGACATGGAGGTAACCCCTATGGCGCTGTCCGGCGAGCAATGGGTGATCGCCTACAACGACCACGAGGCCACCATCGTCGCTGTCGGCGGCGGCGTGCGCTCGTACTCCTACCGCGGCCGACCGGTCGTCATGAGCTACGGCGACGAGGAGCTCGCCCCCGGCTGGTCCGGCCACGTCCTGGCCCCCTGGCCCAACCGCATCCGCGACGGCAAGTACACCTTCGACGGCACCGAGTACCAGCTCCCGGTCAACGAGATCGAGACCAACACCGCCCTCCACGGGTTCGTCGCCTGGGCCGAATGGTCCGCCGTCGAGGTCACCGACACCTCCGTCACCCTCGAATGCCGCCTCCCCGCCCGCCTCGGCTACCCGTGGACGCTGCAACTGCGCACCCGCTGGTCCGTCGGCCCCGGGGGCCTGCGCGCCGCCCACACCGTCTCCAACCCCGGCACGAAGACCGCGCCGTTCGGCATGGGCACCCACTCCTATCTCATCCCCGGCTCCCTGGAGCGGATCGACGAGGCCACCCTCCACGTCCCGGCCGCCAAGAAGCTGAAACTCGACAAGCAGAGCATCCCCGTCGGCTCCGGCCCCGCCGACTTCGACGAGCCCACGGTGCTGAAGGACCTCGTCATCGACGACGCCTACGGCGACCTCAAGCGCGGCTCCGACGGCAAGGCCGAAGTCCGCCTCGCCGATCCCGTCTCCGGCCAGGCCGTCACCGTCTGGATGGACGAGTCCTTCGGCTGGGTCCACATCTACACCTCCGACGGCCTCGAAGGCGACCGCAAGCGCGCCTCCGTCGCCATCGAGCCGACCACCTGCCCGCCGAACGCCCTCGCCACCGGAGAGGACCTCATCGAGCTCTCCCCCAGCGAAGCCTGGTTCGGCGTCTGGGGCATCCGCCCCGAATAGGAACCGCCGACCTCCACGAGGGACCGTCCCGCCGGGACGGTCCCTCGCCGCATATCCGAACCCGACTCACCTCCGCGAAGTTATCCACAGGGCCGCGACCTGCGGCTCCGCGAGTTATCCACAGCCCCAAAACTTTTCCTTGCCGGTTCCGGCCCCCACCCGTCAAGGTTGCTCCACGTCACGCGAACACCACTGAGCGTAGGAGCAACCATGGCCGCGATCCTCGACCGCACCACCGCCACCGCCGCACCCGCGGCCGAATCCATCCTCGTCACCGCCGACGACCGCCTCGCCGAAGCCGTCCTCCCCCTCGCCGCCGCCGCAGGCCACCCCGTACGCCGCATCGACCACGCCCCCGACGCCGCCGCGACCTGGCAGCGCGCCCCCATCGTCCTCGTCGGACCCGACCTCGGCGCCGCCTGCATCGAACTCGGCTTCCCCGCCCGCGAACACCTCGTCTTCTGCACCACCGTCGCCTGGCTCGGCAACGACCCCGCCGACGAGTCCATCCTGTGGCCCATGGCCTTCCAGCTCCAGGCCACCAGCGTCATCGCCCTCCCCGCCGCCGACAAATGGCTCTCCGACCTGTTCACCCGCACCGCCCGCGACACCGAACCCGCACCCGTCATCGCCGCCGTCGCCGGACACGGCGGCGCCGGCGCCTCCACCATCGCCCTCGCCGCGGCCGGCAGCGCCGCCCGCGACGGCCGCCGCACCGTCCTCATCGACCTCGACCCCACCGGCGGCGGCATCGACGCCGCCACCGGACTCGCCTCCCAACCCGGCTGGCGCTGGCCCTCCCTCGCCGAGGGCTCCGGCCTCCTCGAACCCGAACGACTCCTCGACGGCCTGCCCCGCCGCGGCGGCCTCCACCTCATCGGTCCCGACCCGCGCAACCCCGCCGACGTCCCCGCCGACGTGTTCGACCAGGTCCTGCGCGCCGCGCGCCTCGCCGCCGACCTCGTCGTCGTCGACCTGCCCCGCGCCAGAACCGAAGCCGCCGCCCACGCCGCCACCGCCGCCCGCTCGGTCGCCGTCGTCATCGGACCCGGCGAACGGTCCTGGGAGGCCGCCCGCAGCGTCACCGCCGCCTACGGCCTCTACAACGCCCACCTCGGTGCGGTCCTGCGCGGCGACGCCCGTCCCCGCCCCGCGGGCGTCTCCTGGGACGGCCCGCGCGAAGCGGACTGGGCCGAACCCCCGGTGTGGGGCGCGATCCCCACCGACCGGCGCCTCCCCGTGCTGCTGCGCCAAGGCCGCCTCCCGCGCGGGCGCCTCGCCCGCGCCGTCCACGACCTCACCGCCGAACTCAGCCGCGAACGCCCGCGCAGCGGCCTCGCCCGCACCGGTGCGGTCCGATGAGCCTCGAACTGCTGGACCGGGTCCGGCGCCAGCTCGCCGCGCAGTCCCGGCCCGGCGGCCGCGACTCCGCCACCGCCGAGATCGTCCGGGCCCTGCGCGCCTCCGGGGCCGCCCCGCCCGACCAGGACTCGCTCCTGCGGCTCACCGCGTCGCTCAGCGGCGACCTCATCGGCGCCGGGCCCCTGCAACCGCTCCTCGACGACCCAGCCGTCACCGACGTCGTCGTCAACGGCACCGGCGGCGTCTGGGCCGACCGCGGCGACGGCCTGCGGCCCACCGAGGTCCGCCTCGGCCGCGCCGACGCGGTCCGCTCCCTCGCCTGCCGCCTCGCCGCCGCGGCGGGCAGGCGCCTCGACGCGGGCAGCCCGTACGCCGACGTGCGGCTCCCCGACGGCACCCGCTTCCACGCCGTCCTCCCGCCGATCGCCGCCACCGGCCCGTACCTGTCGTTCCGCACCCACCGGTCGAAGGCGTTCACGCTGACGCAGCTCGTCGAGGCCGACACGCTCACCGCCGACATGGCCGACCTCCTGCTCCGCATCGTCGAAGCGCGGCTCCCGTTCCTGGTGACCGGCGGCACCGGCAGCGGCAAGACCACGCTGCTCGCGAGTCTCCTGTCTACCGCGGCCCGCACGGAGCGGATCGTGATCGTCGAGGACGCCGCCGAACTCGCCCTCGACCACCCGCACGCGCTCACGCTCGAATCCCGCCCGGCGAACGTCGAAGGCGCCGGAGCGGTCGACCTCGCGGCCCTGGTCCGCCAGGCCCTGCGGATGCGGCCCGACCGGATCGTCGTCGGCGAATGCCGCGGTGCCGAGGTCGTGGAACTCCTGGGCGCCTTGAACACCGGCCACGAAGGCGGCGCCGGGACGCTCCACTGCAACACCGCCGCCGACGTGCCCGCCCGCCTGGAGGCCCTCGCCCTCCCGCACGGCCTCCCGCGGGCCGGACTCCACGCCCAGCTCGTCGCCGCCCTGCGCGTCGTCGTCCACCTGCGGCGCACCGGCACCGGCCGCCAGGCCGCCGAGATCGCCGTCATCGAAACCGGGCCCGCCGGGCTCGCCGTCACCACCGCCTGGACCCGACACGGGCCGGGCGAATCCGCCGGAATCCTCGAACGACTGCTGAGGGAGCGAACCGCATGACCGCCATCGCCAACGCCCTGATCATCCATCGGCCCAAGACCACCGCCGCCTGCATCGCCCTGACCGCGGCACTGCTCGCCGCCTGGCTCGCCGGATACCGCCACCAAGGCGGCCTCGGCCCGCTCGCGGCCGCCAACGCCGCACTCGCCGCCGCCGTCTACGCCGCGGCGGCCGCCATCAGCTGGCACCGCGCGCTCCTGCGGAAACGACGGCGCGACGCCGACCGGGCCGCGGCCGACACGGTCGCCTACCTCGCGGCCGACCTCACCGCGGGCACCGATCCGGCCCGCGCCCTCGCCTCGGCCGAACCCGACTGGCCCGCCGAGGCCACCGCCGCCGCGTCCCGCCTCCGCGCCGCGCTCGCGATCGCCGCGGAACTCGGCGCACCCGCCGCGGACCTGTGCCGCCGCCTCGCCGAGCACCTCCGCGAGACCGAGCAGTCGACCGCCCGCGCCTACGCCCAGACCGCGTCGATCCGCGCCACCGCCGCACTCCTCATCGCGCTCCCCGCGGTCGGAGTCGCCTTCGGCGAACTCCTCGGCGCCCAGGCGCTCGCGTTCCTCCTCGCGAACCCGCTCGGCATGGCCGCCGCCGCGACCGCCATGGGCCTGCAAGCCGCAGGACTCGCCTGGACCGGCGCGCTCATCAACTCCGTCGGACCGGGGGGCGCGTCATGATCCGCCGCCTCATCGGACCGCTCCTCGGGGTCGTCGCCGCCGTCGCCGTCGGCGGGCCGACCGGCATCCTCGCGGGCTTCGCCGCGTGGTGGCTCGCCGCCCGGCTCCTGCGCCGCGACCCCGACCGCGCCGAACGGGCCGCCGCCGACCGGCTCGCCCCGGCCTGGCCGTGGACCCTCGACCTCATCGCGGCGGGCCTGCGCTCCGGCGCCCCGTTCCCGCAGGTCGCCTTCGCGGTCGCCGACACCGAGGACCCGCTGATCGGCGAGCGCCTCAACCGGTTCGCCGGAGCGATCCACCTCGGCGCCACCGCAGCCGAGGCGCTCCCCGAACTCGGCAGGCTCCCCGGCGCCGCCCGGCTCGCCCGCCAGCTCGACCGCTCCGGCGACACCGGCGCCGCCGTCGCCGGAGGACTCGAACAGCTCGCCGCGTCGCTGCGCGCCGAGCAGCGCACCAGGACCGACGAACGCGCCGGACGCGCCGCAGTGGCCCTCGTGGGCCCGCTGTGCCTGTGCTTCCTGCCCGCGTTCGTCATCGCCGGCATCGGCCCCGTGGTCCTCGGCGTCGTCGCCGAGACCCTGGCCCCCGGCCTCTGACCCGACCGCAACCGAAGAGAGGACACCGCAATGCGCGCCGACACCCGAACCGCCGACCACCGACCGTCCCCCGCCATGCAGGCCGCCTGCCGGCCCGACTCGATCCGCTGGCCCACCTGCCGCACCGCGACCTGCGACGCCCCCAGGTGCAAGGCGTTCCGCGACGACCGCGAGCCCGGGCACGACGACCTCGACGAGCCCACCGTCCGCCTCACCGCGGCGCCCGTGGACGCACCGGCCTGGTCCCCCGGGGCCAACCGCGCCCGCACGCCCATCACTGCCGAGGACCCGCAGGTCCCCGACGACCGCCCGGCCTCCCGCTACCGCCGCCCCGGCCCCGGCGAACCCGACGAATGGCGGCCCGGCCGCATGCGCGGCACCGCGAAACCCAGCTGGGGCGGCAAGTTCGCGTCCCGAATGCGCGGCGAGAGCGGCATGAGCACCGCCGAGTACGCGCTCGGCACGCTCGCCGCGGTCGCCTTCGCGGGCATCCTCATGAAGGTCCTCACCTCCGGCCCGGTCGAGGCCGCCCTCCAGGCCCTGATCGAACGGGCCCTCCAGTGAACGCGCCGCACCGGTCCCGGCCCCGCGCGAGCCGGCCGCCCGACCGGCGGGCCCGCGACGACCCGCGCCAGCGCGGCTACGTCACCGCCGAGACGGCGGCGGCGCTCCCGGCGGTGGTCGCGGTCCTGGCACTGGGGCTGTGGGCGGTGTCGGCGGTCGGCCTGAAGGTCCGGGCGATCGACGCGGCCAACAGCGCCGCGATCGCCGCCGCCCGAGGCGAGGACGCGCACGCCGTCGCCGACGCGTACCTGCCCGACGGCGCCTCGGTCGCGGTCTCCGAGGACGGCGACCTCGCCCGGGCCGTGGTCACCGCGCCGACGCGGCCGCTCGGCCCGCTGACGCCGCCGATGACGATCACCGCGACCGCCGTCGCACCGCTCGAACCGGGGCCGGTCCGATGAGGCGGACCCGTATCCGCTCCGGTCTGAGCGCCCGGGTGCGTCTGATCCGGCGCACCCGGGGCGCTAGCGAGCAGGGCTCGGCGACGGTCCTGGCGGCGGGAGTGGCCGCGGCACTGGTCGCGATGGCGGTGGCCTATACCGCGATCGGCCAGGCCGGGGCCGCCCGCCACCGCGCCCAGGGAGCGGCCGACGCCGCCGCGCTCGAAGGCGCCTCCCGGGTCCTCCTCGGCGAAGGGGAGGCCTGCGGGGCGGCGAGGGCGATGGTCGAGCGGACGTCGACGGAGTTCGTCCGCTGCGACGTCAACGGCCTCGAAGTGACGGTCCTCGTCACCGAGACCCCCACCGGCCTCCCGCAGCTCCTCGGCCCTGCCAGGGCCGTCTCCCGCGCGGGCCCGGTGGCCTTCCAATAACCGAACCGACGACGAACGATCCGCCCCCCGGCGGCCGAGGCCAGGCCGCCGGGGGACCCGGAGAAGACACAGGCTTGACGAGTAATTGGTGTGCTGGTCGGCGGAGGGTGGGCACGGGGAGGGGGAGGGGCCCCGGAATCAGTCCGCCCGCGCCCGGCCGGGAAGGATGAAAGCGCTGACAGCGTAGGGAATGAGGTGGTTTGGTCACACTCCCGAGTGTCGAGGGGCTGGAGGGTCGCTACGCAGGCCGCGGGCTGTCTACACTCGCGCAATGGAGAAACACCGTTCTTCACCTGACCAGGTGACCGCGACCCGGTCGCCCGGCCGCCGCACGTACCTCATGTGCCGCCCCGCCTACTACGCGGTGGAGTACGCCATCAACCCCTGGATGGACACCACCGCCCCCGTCGACGCCGCCCTCGCCTGCGCCCAGTGGGAAGAGCTCGCCGACATCTACACCTCTCTCGGCCACGACGTGCTCCGCCTCGAACCCGAGCCGGGCCTGCCCGACATGGTCTACGCCGCCAACGGCGCGTTCGTCGTCGACGGCATCGCCTACGGCGCGAGCTTCCGCCACCCCGAGCGCCGCCCCGAGGCCGACGCCCATGAGAAGTGGTACCGCACCTCCGGCTGGACCTTCGCCGAGCCCGAGCACATCAACGAAGGCGAAGGCGACTTCACCTACCTGCCCGGCCGCGAACTCGTCCTCGCCGGCTGGGGCTTCCGCACCGACGCCCGCGCCCACGCCGAGGCCGCCGACGTGTTCGGCCGCCAAGTCGTCTCCCTGCGCCTCGTCGACCCCCGCTACTACCACCTCGACACCGCCCTCGCCCCCCTCGACGACCACAACATCGCCTACTTCCCCGACGCCTTCGCCCCCGGCAGCCGCCTCCTCCTCGAACGGCTCTTCCCCGACGCCGTCATCGCCGACGCCGAGGACGCCGCCGGATTCGGCCTCAACTTCGTCTCCGACGGCCGCAACGTCGTCATCAACGCCGAAGCCGAAGCCATGGCCCGCAAGGTCGAGGACGCCGGGTACACGCCGGTCCCCGTCGACCTCTCCGAGCTCAAGAAGGGCGGCGGCTCAGTCAAGTGCTGCACCGCCGAACTCCGCCGCTAGAGCGCGGGCGGTAAGGGACAGCAAGCAGCGCAAGGGGGCCGGTGCGACAGCGAGTCGCACCGGCCCCCTTCGTCAACCGCTGCATGGATTTCGAGGATGCGGGCCGCGTCCTGCCGCGGCAGGCGTCCAACCGCCGCCGCGGCCCGCACCCTGGTCTCAAGCCGGGCCGAGAAGGCCCGGTGAAGAGGTCAGGCCGCCGCCAGCGTCGGCGCCGGACCCACCGGGCTGGCCCCCACCGGGCCGGCCTCGACAGGACCTTGCACCGCTGCATCCTGCGCCGCCGGGCCGGGGGACGGCCGCCCCGCGTTGAGCGGCGACGACGGCGGGCGCGGTGACGGCACCGCGGCGTGCGGCGGCTCGATCGCCGCCACTGCCGGACGCACCAGCCGCTCCAGGCGGACCGTGTCGCTCATCGGGAGCGGGCTCGTCGGATGCCCGCCGTCCCCCGGGAAGAGCGCGCCCGCGAGCGGCGCGGGGACGACCGGGAAGACGCCGCTGGGGGACAGGAGCGGGTTCGGCCGCTGCTGCCGCGGCCGCCCGGCGGGGCGGGCCGTGACCTTGGGGCGGCGGAACGCCCGCGCGAGCAGCGCGTCCACCCGCCACACCCGCTTGGCGTGGCTCGCGGGAAGCCAGAAGTGCCAGCGGTGCGGCTCGCTCGCGCCCGGGCCCTCCAGGACCGTGAAGTTGAGTTCGACGCCTGGACCGGCCGGGTCGGCCGACCAGCGGAGGTTCTCGATCGCCGCGACCGGCGCGTCGAGGCACAGGCGCACGCGGCCGAGCAGCCGCGACTGCCGGGTCACCACCAGGCGCTCGCCTGTGAGCATGAGGACGTGGTCGCCGCTGCCGAGACCGTCGGAGCCGACGCAGCGGCTCAGCAGCGACACCTGGTCGCCGGCCCGGATGTTGCGGCGAAGGAGCGGAACGTGCCGTGACAGCGCCGTCGTGGTCAGGCCCGCTTCGGCCGAACACGCCAGCATGCTGCGAGAGAAGAGATCCATTTGCTTGTACCCCACCTAGATCCGTGCGCGCCTCGATCGCTCGGGGACGCGCCCTCGAAGGGGGTAACGGCAATCCGCATATGCAGGTTACGGCTGCGGGGTGGCCTTCCCCACATCTCACCCCTTCGGGCGAGCAGGTTCGGCAGGGCGCGGGGCGTCGCGGTAGGGGACGGGATCAATCCTCGTCTTCGGTCGGAAGCGGTTCGGGCGCTTGGAGATCGAGGTCGACTTCGAGTTCGGCGTCGAGCTCGGCTTCGAGTTCGAGGCTGGATTCGGAACCGGGTTCGGTGTTGAGGTCGGCATCGGCATCGACCCCGGCATCGGCTTCGACTTCCGGATCTGCGGCGGGGTCGGAGGCTTCGTCGTCGCTGCTGGACTCGCTCCAGGCGTCGTCCCAGCTCTCGCCCCAGTCGTCCCGGCCGCCGTCATCCCACTCGCCGTGGTCCCAGTCGTCCCACCCGTCGTCCCAGCCGCCATTGTCCCAGTCGCCGTGGTCCCAGCCGTTCCCGTCGTCCTCGCCGTCGTCTTCTTCGCCGTTCTCGCCCGACTCCTCGGGCCCGCACGGGTCCTCGCCGATCGGGACGAGCCGCGGCGGCTCGGACTCCTCGCCGCCCTCCTCCACGGGAGGACCGGGGGCGTCGTCGGGCTCGCCGCGGTCGCGCTGCGGGACGAGTTCGGCCTGCGGTTCGGCTGCGACGGGCTCGACGCCCTCGCCGGGCTCGGCCAGGCCGCCCGGGACGGGCTCGGCACCCGCGAGCCCCGCGATCTCGCCGGGCGTCGCGGGGGGCTCCTCGCCCTCGATGATCACCGTGCCGGACTCGATCTCCATCGGCTCGGTCCCGTCGGCGCCCGTGTAGAGCCCGCGCGTGAAGGTCCACCCGACCATCGCGAAGGACGCCACCGTGCCGGCGCTGATCCCCACGAGGGCGAACCAGATCCCCACCGGCCAGCGTCCCCCCTGGTCGCTGCCTCTGCCGTGCACTGCGTGCTCCTTCCCGCCACCCCCGTGCGACGAAACGGCCGTTCAGGGCCGATGATGTCGATGATCGACAGCCCTCGGCTACTCAGTGTCAGACTTCAGTCCCGAATAGTAATCGGGTGAAGGGTGTGACGCGCACCGCCCAGGGCTTTGGGATGCTTGGATGTACCGGAATACGAATATGAGGAGGCATCAATGGGCGACACACAGCGTCCAGCCAAGAAGACGGTCAAGAGCCGTCCGAAACCCGCCTCGACGAACGAACCACAGTTCGTGCAGCTGCTCTCACCCGAGGGACGGCGCGTCAAGCATCCCGACTACGACATCGACCTGAGCGACGAGGAGTACCGCGGCCTCTACCGCGACCTCGTCATCACCCGCGAACTGGACGCGCAGGGCACCGCCCTCCAGCGCCAGGGCCAGCTCGGCCTGTGGCCGAGCCTCCTCGGCCAGGAGGCCGCCCAGGTCGGCTCCGGCCGGGCCCTGCGGCCCCAGGACACCGTCTTCCCCGCCTACCGCGAGCTCGGCGTCCAGTGGTGCCGCGGCATCGACCTGATCTCGTCGTTCGCGCTGTTCCGCGGCGTCGACCTCGGCGGCCGCGACACGGTCGCCGACCGGTTCAACATGTACGCGATCGTCATCGCCTCGCAGACCCTCCACGCCGCCGGGTACGCCATGGGCGTCGCCATGGACGGCGCGGTCGGCACCGAGGACGGCGAGGCCGTCATCGTCTACCACGGCGACGGCGCGACCAGCGAGGGCGACTTCAACGAGGCGCTCGTGTGGGCCGGGGTGTTCAACTCCCCGCTGGTGTTCTTCTGCCAGAACAACCAGTACGCGATCTCCGAGACGAACGCCCGCCAGTTCCGGCTCCCGCCGTACCGCCGCGCCGAGGGCTTCGGCGTCCCCGGCATCTTCGTGGACGGCAACGACGTCCTCGCGACCTACGCGGTCACCCGCGGCGCGCTCGACCGCGCCCGCGGCGGCGAGGGCCCCAGCCTCGTCGAGGCCTACACGTACCGCATGCAGCCCCACACCACGTCCGACGACGCCACCCGCTACCGCGACGAGGCCGAGCTGGACTTCTGGCGCGCGAAGGACCCGGTGGTCCGCTACCGCAAGTGGCTGGCGGCCGAAGGGCTCGCCGACGAGTCGTACTTCGCCGCCATCGACACCGAGGCCGGCGAGCAGGTCCGGGCGCTGCGCGCCCGGGTCATGGCCCTGACCGACCCGGAGGTGTCCGAGATGTTCGACAACGTGTACGCCCAGATGCCCGCGGGCATCGCGGCCCAGCGCGCCGAGGCCGTCGAGTTCCAGGCCTCGCTCGCTGAGCCTTCCACCGGAGCGGGGAGCGACGTCCGATGACGACCATGTCCATGATCAAGGGCCTCAACGAGGGCCTCCGCCGCGTGCTCGAAGACCAGCCGAAGTCGCTGGTGATGGGCGAGGACGTGGGCCGCCTCGGCGGCGTGTTCCGCGTGACCGACGGCCTCCAGAAGGACTTCGGCTCCGACCGCATCATCGACACCCCGCTCGCCGAGTCGGGGATCATCGGCACCGCGATCGGCCTCGCCATGCGCGGCTACCGGCCGATCTGCGAGATCCAGTTCGACGGCTTCGTCTACCCCGCGTTCGACCAGCTCGTCTCGCAGCTCGCGAAGATCCCCAACCGCTCCGGGGGCCGCATCCGCCTCCCCGTCGTCGTCCGCATCCCCTACGGCGGCGGCATCGGCGCGATCGAGCACCACTCCGAGTCCCCCGAGGCGTACTTCGCGCACACCGCGGGCCTGAAGGTCGTCACCTGCTCCAACCCCGCCGACGCGTACTGGATGATCCAGCAGGCCGCCGCCGGGGACGACCCGGTGATCTTCTTCGAGCCGAAGCGCCGCTACCACGGCAAGGGCGAGGTCGACACCGAGAAGCCAGGCCTCGACCTGCACCGGGCGCGCACCGTCCGCGAGGGCCGCACCGCGACGCTCATCGCCTACGGCCCCACCGTGGACGTCGCCGAGAACGCCGCGAAGGCCGCCGCCGAGGAGGGCCTCGACCTGGAGGTCGTCGACCTGCGGTCGCTGTCTCCGATCGACTGGGAGCC
Organism: Glycomyces artemisiae; assembly: GCF_003002955.1. Taxonomy (GTDB): domain Bacteria; phylum Actinomycetota; class Actinomycetes; order Mycobacteriales; family Micromonosporaceae; genus Glycomyces; species Glycomyces artemisiae. The sequence continues at coordinate 63,061 of NZ_PVTJ01000002.1, read as the reverse complement.
GCTGTTCGCGTCGGTCCGCAAGACCGGCCGGGCCGTGGTCGTCCACGAGGCCCCCGGGAACGTCGGCATCGGCGCGGAGGTCGCCGCCCGCCTCACCGAGGAGTGCTTCTACTCCCTGGAGGCGCCCGTGCTGCGGGTGACCGGCTACGACGTGCCTTATCCCGCGAGCCGCCTCGAAGACGACTACCTTCCGAACCTGGACCGCGTCCTCGACGCCGTCGACCGGTCCCTGGAGCACTGAGGAGGCGAACATGGGACAGAAGATCACGTTCAACCTGCCCGACCTCGGTGAGGGCCTCACCGAGGGCGAGGTCGCCGCGTGGCTCGTGGAGCCCGGCGGCGAGGTCAAGCTCAACCAGCCGTTCGTCGAGGTCGAAACCGCGAAGGCGCTCGTCGAGGTGCCCAGCCCCTACGACGGGGTGCTCGCGCAGCACCACGCCGAAGCCGGGGAGACCGTCGACGTCGGCAAGCCCCTCGCCACCTTCGAGGTCGAGGGGGCCGACGCGCCGCCCGAGGCCGCGAAGCAGGAGGAGCGCACCCCGAACCTCGTGGGCTACGGCGCCCGCGAGGCGGGGTCCAAGCGCCGCAAGCGCAAGGGCGCCGCGCCCGCCGCGGAGACGCCGGCGCCGCCCGCGCCGCAGTCGCTCGCCCCGGTGACGCCGCCGTCGGTGATCACGCCGTCGTTCACGCCGCCCCCGGTGGAGGCCGCCCCGCCGGTCCCCGCCGTCCCGGCGCCGAACGGCGCGGCGCCCGGCGGCCCGGTGCTCGCCAAGCCGCCGGTCCGCAAGCTCGCCAAGGACCTCGGCGTCGACCTCGCGTCGGTCGTGCCGACCGGCCCGAACGGGACGGTCTCGCGCGCCGACGTCGAGGCGGCCGTCGCGGCCCCGGCCCCCGCCGCGCCGCAGCGGGCCGCCGTCGCCGCGGAGGACCAGCGCATCCCCATCAAGGGCGTGCGGAAGCTGACCGCGCAGAACATGGTCGCGTCGGCGTTCACCGCCCCGCACGTCACGGTGTTCCTCACCTGCGACGTCACCGGCATGATGGACACGGTCAAGGAGTTCAAGGCGCGCAAGGAGTTCGCGGACGTCAAGGTCACGCCGCTCCTGTTCGTGGCCAAGGCGGTCCTGCTGGCCGCGCGCCGCCACCCGATGATCAACGCCCGCTGGGACGAGGCCGCCCAGGAGATCGTCGTCAAGCACGACGTGAACCTCGGCATCGCCGCCGCCACCCCGCGCGGCCTGGTCGTCCCGAACATCAAGGCCGCCCAGGACCTGAGCCTGGTCGGTCTGGCCGACGCCATCGGCTCGCTCGCCCGCACCGCGCGCGAGGGGCGGACCACTCCGGCCGACATGATGGGCGGGACGATCTCGATCTCCAACGTCGGCGTCTTCGGCGTCGACACGGGCACCCCGATCCTGCCGCCCGGCGAGTCGGCGATCCTCGTGTTCGGCGCGGTCCGGCCGCAGCCGTGGGTCCACGAGGGCGAGATCGCCGTGCGCCAGGTGACGACGCTCGGGCTGTCGTTCGACCACCGCCTCATCGACGGGGAGCTCGGCTCGCAGTTCCTCGCCGACGTGGGCGCGTTCCTATCGCACCCTGGGGAAACGCTGCTCGCCTGGACGTGACCAAGCGCACCAGCGATTCGTTGGCGGATCTTACCGTTCGGTGTTGTAATTGAGGCACGGAAACAACGAGGAAACATAACTTCGAAGTTTCCGCGTCTCAGTTCCGACGGAGCTCGCAAGCCGGGCGCCGAAGGGGCACAGGGACCGCGAACTTTATCTCCTCCCATTGGTGTGGATGACAGCGCCGAGTCGCCACACCGCGGAGACCCTCTCCAGGGGGTTCTCACACCGGCCGGGCGCCGCTATTGCCATGAGGGGTGGGCAACAGCTGGCGCCCGGCCTTTTCTCTGCCCTCCGGGCGCTTTCCCTTTCCTCCCGTTCTGCCGCACGGCCGCGTTTCCCGTGCCCGCTTAACCCTGTCGAGTGATCGTTGGCGCCGCTGCGGTACCGTGTTGCCGTCTGGCGTGCCCCCAAGACGCCAGGCCGGAAGCAGCATTGAGGAGCAGCCGTGACCTCCGAGCAAGGCAACCCGCCAGCAAAGGGCCCCGACGACGAGGGCGCTGTCGATAAGGACGCTGTCGAAACGGGCGCCGCAGAGCAGAGCGCTGCCGAGGGCGGCGCCGCAGCGAGCAGCGCGGCCGAGAGCAGTCCCGCCGAGGGCGACGCTCCTGCGAGCGCCGCCGACGCGGGCCCGGCCGACCCGGCGCCCGCCGAACCGGAGAGTCCCGCGGCCGAGGCCGCTCCGGCTCCCGCTCCCGAGTCCGCGTCCGAGGCCCCCGCCGAGGCGCCGGCGGCCGAGGCCGCACCGGAACCCGAAGCGCCGCAGGCGGCCCCCGGGGCCCCTTCGGTCGACGAGGGCGCGACCCAGACGATCCCGGCGTCCCCTGAAGCGGACGTCCCGCCCGCGCCGGCGGCCGACGCCCCCGCGCAGGTCCCGCCGCCCGCGTACGAGGCCCCCGCGTCCCAGTCGCCGCCTCCGGGCCCGCAGTTCGACGAGGACGGCACGCAGATCCTGCGCCTGGGCCCGTCGCAGCCGCAGCAGCCGGTCACCGACCCGGTCGAGGAGAGCACCCAGGTGCTGCCGCCGCAGGGCATCTCGGGCTTCAACGCCCCGGCCCCGTACGGCGAGCAGGCCGCGCCGAGCCCCTCGCCCGCGGCCCAGCCTCCTGCGAATCCGGCGGCGTGGCCCTCGCCCCCGCCGAACCCGCTCGCGAACCAGGCCCAGCAGCCGGGCCCGGCGGCCGTCCCGCCGCCGCCCCCGGTGCAGCAGCCCTACCAGCAGCCGCAGCAGCCGTACCAGCAGCAGCCCCCGTCGGCGTACCAGCCGCCGGCCGGCCCGCCGCCGACCCAGTCGGACGACACGCAGAAGCTCATCATCGGCGCGCACAACCCGTACAGCGAGCCGCCGGCCCCGCCGTCGGCGTACGGCTCGCCCGCGCAGCCCTCGCAGCCGCAGGCGGCCCCGCAGTACTCGCAGCCGGGCACCGGCGCCGTGCCGCCGGCCGGCCAGTACCCGCCCGCGCCCGCCGCCGCCAGCGGCGGCGGAGGCCGCAAGAAGGGCCTGGTGCCGATCCTCGCCGCCGTGGGCGCGCTGGTCGTGATCGCGGCCGCCGTGGGCGTCTACTTCCTGCTGTTCGCGGCCCCGAAGTTCGAGGAGGGCGGCTGCGTCCGCCACACCTCCGGCGACCAGGCCGAGGCCGTCGACTGCGCCGACGCCGTGGACGGCGAGGACTACGAGATCGTCGACAAGGTCGGCGACGGCCAGGAATGCGCCGACGCGGGCCGCGAGACCCTCACCGTCGGCGACGACGTCTACTGCCTGAGCCTCCTCGGCGGCACCGACGAAGGCGACGGCGGCGGCGAGGCCACCGAGTCTCCGGCCGACGAATAACACCCCGGCAAACCGGCTGATATCCCGCTTTATGGCGATAAATCCGGTCTAAGGGACCCCTGGTGCAAAAATACCGCGGGGATATGACATCACGGCGAGGGCCGGTGGGAATCCACCGGCCCTCGCCGCTGTATGTGAGTCTCGTTCGGGAACAGGCCGAGCAGGGGAGCTGGGACGTGCGCGCGAGCTAGGCTCGGGCCGTGACCGAGTCCTCCAGTGCTCAGCCCTCCGCCGCCGCGACCCCGGACGGCGCGTCCCCGCAGGCCGCCGCCACGAAGCCCGCTCCGAAGGCGGCGGCTTCGAAGGCATCGGTTCCGAATGCGCAGTCGCGCGTGCGCGCGGCTCGGCTCGAAGGCCGCGGCTGGCTCAACACCGGCGGTGCGGCGCTCGACCTCGACAGCCTCAAGGGCAAGATCGTCGTCCTCGACTTCTGGACGTTCTGCTGCATCAACTGCCTCCACGTCCTCGACGAGCTGCGCCCCCTCGAAGCGAAGTACGGCGACGCGGTGGTCGTCGTCGGCGTCCACTCCCCGAAGTTCGAGCACGAGCGCGACCCGCAGGCCCTCGCCGCCGCCGTCGAGCGGTACGGCGTCGAGCATCCCGTCCTCGACGACCCCGACTTGAAGACCTGGGACGCCTACGCCGCGCGCGCCTGGCCGACCCTCGTCGTCGTCGACCCCGAGGGCTACGTCGTCTCCACCATGGCCGGTGAGGGCCACGCCGAAGCCCTCGACCGCATCATCGGCGGCCTCGTCGAGACCCACGCCGCCAAGGGCACCCTCGACCCCGAGGGCAGCCCCTACGTGGCCGCCCCGCCCGCCGAGACCGCACTCCGCTTCCCCGGCAAGGCGATCGCCCTCCCCGGCGGCGACGTGCTCGTCAGCGACACTGCCCGCCACCGCCTCGTGCGCCTCGCCCCCGATCTTTCCACCGTCAAGACGGTGATCGGGACCGGCGAGCGGGGCCGCGCCGACGGCGCCGCCCCCGAGTTCAACGAGCCGCAGGGCCTCGTGCTCCTCCCCGCCGACGTCGCCGCCGCGGCCGGGTACGACCTCGTCGTCGCCGACACCGTCAACCACCTCCTGCGCGGCGTCGACCTCGCCACCGGCTTCACCACCACCGTCGCGGGCACGGGAAGCCAGTGGCGCATGGACAACGGCACCGACGCCGCACTCGACGTCGACCTGTCCTCCCCTTGGGACCTCGCCTGGTACGACGGCAAAGTCGTCGTCGCCATGGCCGGGATCCACCAGCTGTGGGTCTTCGACCCGGTCGCCTGCACCGTCGCCCCCTACGCCGGGACCACCGTCGAGTCCCTCAAGGACGGCCCGCTCGACCAGGTGTGGATGGCCCAGCCCTCCGGGCTCGCCGCCGACGGCGCCCGCCTGTGGGTCGCCGACTCCGAGACCTCGGCGCTCCGGTACGTCGAGGACGGCGCCATGCACACCGTCGTCGGCCAGGGCCTGTTCGACTTCGGGCACGTCGACGGCCCCGCCGCCGACGCCCTCATGCAGCACCCCCTCGGCGTCGCCGTCCTCCCCGACGGCCGCGTCGCCGTCGCCGACACCTACAACGGCGCCCTGCGCGCCTACGACCCGCGCACCGGGGAGGTCGCGACCCTCGCGTCCGGCCTCGCCGAGCCCAGCGACGTGCTCGCCTCGGGGGGCAAGGTGGTCGTGGTCGAGTCCGCGGCGCACCGCCTCGCCGTGCCCGACCTCTCCGAAGCCGCCGTCTCCGGGCAGCACCACCGCGTCACCCGCAAGCGCACCAGGGTCGCGCCCGGCAGGCTCCGCCTCGACGTGCTCTTCGAGCCCGCCCAGGGGCAGAAGCTCGACTACACGTACGGCTCGCCCGTCCAGGTGACCGTGTCCGCCGACCCGCCGCAGCTCCTCGCCGAAGGCGCGGGCCGCACGGAGGACCTCACGCGCGAGCTCGTCCTCGCCGACGGCATCGAGAAGGGCGTCCTCCAGGTCGTCGCGCAGGCCGCGACCTGCGACGCCGAGGCCGAGCACCCCGCGTGCCACCTCACCCGCCAGGACTGGGGCGTGCCCGTGGAGATCACGGGGGACGGGGTGTCGACGCTGAAACTCGTGCTGCGATCCTGAACAGGGCGGTCCGGGGACGCCGCTATTTCCGCCGCCGCGGGTGTGTCATGAATCCGCGGACGGCTCGCGGCGCAATAGGTTGTTCCGGATCGCACCATCCACAGGGCACATCAGGGAGGACTGTTCAGTGATCGCCGACGTCGAGGAGCGCTACGCCGAATACGAGCACTGGCTGGTGCTGAACGCCGCCGACCAGATCGTCACCGTGGGCCGCATGCTGGAGCAGCAGGTCCGCACCCTCGAATACCTCACCCCCGACCACGTCGCCTCGCTCGCCGCCTTCGAACCGGACCTCTCCGGTATTCGATCGAACGGATAGCCGGACCCGGCCGATCGGTCGATATCCACCCGTATCGATCGGAGTAACGTCGGCCCGGACGCGGCAGGCGGCGTCCCTCCGGCAGCGGGCATGGCCCGCACCGGAGCCGGCAAGCCCGACGCGCGAGGGCCGTCCCGGCGCCGGCGCGCCCCCGGGTCCGCCCGCGAGGGCGAACCGAGCGGGGGCGGGCCGTCGAACGGGCACTCAACGGGCACTGAGCAACACCTGGCATCACCGCGCCGGGACGGCCCCTGAACCCGCCGCTACGCTGAAAGCGAAGTCGCGTCCCGGAGGTTCAGCGCCGTCGCCCTGCGCTGATACGGTCGATGCGTGGAATCTTTCGAGCGGCCCTTCGGCGACGAGTCCGGCCCGGTCCAAGCCCCGATGCACCCCGCGTGGATCCGCATCATGCCGTGCAGCATCGAGCTGTTCCGCACCGTCCCCTCCCTCAACCCGTTCCCCGCCGGATGGTGGGCCGACGCCTTCCCCGAGGACGACATCTGGAACGAGCCCGTCTGGTGCGACCCGGGCGACGTCGACGACTGGATCGCCGAGGCCTCCGAGCACCACCTGGGCGCCTCCCCCGAGGTCGTCGAGAAGGAGGCCCGCGAGGAGTACGACCGGGCCACCGCCGAGCGCAGCGAGCGCATCGACACGTTCACCACCCACTGCCGCCGCGCCGGACTGCCCGTCCCCCACACCGTGCGCGACCTCCTCGAATTCCTCCTCGCCCTGGGCCTGTACCGGTCCGAGCAGCGCGACGGCGGCCTGTACGTCGCCCCGCAGCTGTACATCAACCCGTTCGACGTGCTCTCCTTCGACAAGCTCGAAGCGATCGAGGAGGCCGCCGACCAGCGCGGCGACCTCGAAGAGCTCACGGCGATCGCGATCAGGCGCGTCGGCGGCGTCGACTACGAGTTCGACGACGAGGGCCGGTTCGTGCTGCCCGGGAACGCGAAGTCCGCCACGGTGGACGTGTCGCTCGCGGCGCTCGCCGAGGACGCGGGCGTCCCGGCGCCGGTGATCCGCGGGATGCTCATGGAGCTCGCCGAGGACGGCGACGTCGCGGGCTCGGTCGACCTGGGCGCCGTCCCGGTCGGCGACACGTTCACGCTCACCGCCTCCGACGACCTGCTCGGCGGGTACCCGAACGACGAGCTGCTGCCGCCCGAGCACGCCTGAGCCGCGCCTGCGCCGAGCGTCGGCGGAGTGACCGCCGACGCAGTCCCGTTCACTGCCAGTTCACCTGTTGGCCCCCCGTCGTGCACCTCGATGGCGAACCATGAGGGCAGGACACGTTAACGGCGGTTGACGATCGGTGATAGGAGCACGCGTGACCGTGAACGAGACTGGCACCAGGGCCAAGGCCCCCATCGCGGGCCTCGCCGCCCAGGGCCGGGCGGCCTCCCCGGTCGCCACCGAGACCGTCATCGAGCTCAAGGGCGTGGGCGTGCACTACGGGAAGGCGCACGCGGTCCGCGACGTCTCCCTGCCGGTCGCCCGCAACCAGATCACCGCGATGATCGGCCCGTCGGGCTGCGGCAAGTCCACGGTCCTGCGGTCGATCAACCGCATGAACGACCTCATCCCCGGCGCGAAGGTCTCCGGCGAGATCACCTTCCACGGCACGAACGTGTACGGCTCGGGGGTCGACCCGATCGCGGTGCGCCGCCACATCGGCATGGTGTTCCAGAAGGCCAACCCGTTCCCGAAGTCGATCTTCGACAACGTCGCGTACGGCCTGCGCATCAACGGCATGAAGGACGGCCTGGCCGACCGGGTCGAGCAGGCGCTGCGGGGCGCGGCCCTGTGGGACGAGGTCAAGGACAACCTGAAGAAGTCCGCGCTGGCGCTCTCGGGCGGTCAGCAGCAGCGCCTGTGCATCGCGCGCGCGATCGCCGTGCAGCCGGAGGTCCTGCTCATGGACGAGCCGTGCTCGGCGCTCGACCCGATCGCGACGGCCCGCATCGAGGAGCTCATGAACGAGCTCGTCAAGGACTACACGATCGTCATCGTCACGCACAACATGCAGCAGGCGGCGCGCGTCTCCGACGCGACGGCGTTCTACTCCGCGGACGTCGACGAGGCGGGCGAGCGGTTCGGCTTCCTCGTCGAGTTCGACGAGACGCAGCGGCTGTTCTCCAACCCGGCGGACCCGCGCACCGAGGACTACATCACCGGCCGCTTCGGCTAGTCCCCATCGACGCCGACGGCGGCGCGACCGGAAACGGTCGCGCCGCCGTCGTTCCATGTCTGGGAAGCGGAGCCGGGAAGCGGAGCGGGGGCGGCCCGCAGGCCGCCCCCGTCCGTCTTGCCAGTGCCTAGATCATCTTGACGGCGTCTAGACGTCGTCGCCGCAGAGGATCGCGGACGTGCGGCCCTCCGGGTCGGTGACCTGCCAGTACCAGGAGCCGCCGCAGGTCGCCTGGTCGGCGGCCTCGTCGGTGGTCATCGCGACGGGCTCGTCGATGTTGACGACGCCGACGACCACGTACTGCGCCAGCGACGAGGAGCAGTCCACGGTCCACCACGAGTCGGCGTCGTAGAAGCAGTCGCCCTCGGCGGGCACGTACGGCGTGTTCTCGGGCTCGCTCGGGTCGGCCGCGCCGGTCGCCTTGATGCAGTACAGCGAGTCGAGCGTCCCCGACGAGTACACGTAGTGCCAGTTCGTCCACAGCTCGCCGGGGTGGAGCACGGCCCAGTCGTCGCCGCACAGCGCCTTCGCGGCCGTGAAGTCCGTCAGGTTCCCCTCGTCGTCGACCGGCACGTCGGTGACGTCGTACGACTGGGCGGTGATCTCCCAGAACGCCGTCGCGTCGGAGCAGTCGACCAGCTCCAGGCCGTCGCCGTACCCGCCGTCGGCGATCACCGGCTCGTACGGCAGGCACATCCCGACCTCGGAGTCGGTCTGCTCCTCCTCGGTCGTGGCCTCCTCGCTGGGGCTCGCGTCGTCCGACGGCGACTCCTCCTGCGTGGTCTCGTCGCCGCCCGCCACCGGGTCGTCGTCCTTGTTCAGGTTCATCACGACCAGCAGCGCCCCGCCCAGGATCAGCACGAGCGCCCCGACGATGACGCCGCCGATGAGCGCGTAGTTGCGCTTCGGCGGCTCGGGCGGCGGCAGCGGCGGCCCGAACGACGTCGGCGGCTCGTACGGCGGCTGCCCGCCCCCGCCCGCCTGCCCGGCGCTGAACTGCGGTGCGGAGCCGTACTGCGGAGGCTGCTGCGGCTGGCCCCCGTACGGGCTCTGGCCGCCGTTGTACGGCGACTGGTAGCCGTACCCGGGCGTCTGCGGCTGGTCAGGCGGTGGGCCGTAATTGGGAGGGACCGTCATGCAAGCCACGCTATAGCGCTTTGTCAACAGCCGTCGCGCGGAGGGCCAAACCTGTGAAGGAAACTCGCAGCGCAGGCGGTGGAACCGCACCGGACGGCCCGGCCCGTCACCGGTGCGAGGTGACGCACCTCGCGGGCGCTTGCCGCCCCCGCACCCGGATCAGAGCACGTCCGGCAGCACCAGCACCCGCTCGACCGTGTAGTCCAGCATCGCCGACCGCACGCCCTCCCGGCCCGTCCCCGAGGCCTTCGCGCCCCCGTACGGCATCTGGTCGGCCCGGAACGACGGCACGTCCCCGATCACCACGCCCCCCACGTCCAGGGTCCGGTGCGCGAGCATCGCCTGCGGCAGCCGGTCGGTGAACACGCCCGCCTGGAGCCCGAACCGCGAGTCGTTCACCGCCGCCAGCCCCACCTCGAAGCTGTCGACGCTCGCCAGCACGAGCACCGGCCCGAACACCTCCTCGCGCAGCACCTTCGCGTCCGCGCGCACATCGGCGAGCACCGTCGGCTCGACCAGCGCGCCCCGCCGCGGCCCACCCCCGCACAGGACCTTCGCGCCCTCGTCCACGGCCTCCTCGATCCACGACTGGACGCGCTCGGCCGCCTCCGCGGAGATCAGCGGCCCCACCTTGCACGACGGGTCGTTCGGGTCCCCCGACGGCAGCGCCTTCACCTGCTCGACGATCCGCGCCGCCATGTCCGCATAAGCGGGCGCCTCGATGAACACCCGCTGCACCGCGATGCACGACTGCCCGGCCTGGTAGTTCCCGAACACCGCGATCCGCTCGGCCGCCCAGTCCCGCTTCGGGTAGTCGGCGGCGACCAGGGCCGCCCCGTTCCCGCCGAGTTCGAGCGTCACGTGCTTCCCGGGGACCTTCTGCCGGATCTGGTGCCCCACCGGCCCCGAGCCGGTGAACGACACGACCGGCAGCCGCGGGTCCTCCACGAGCTGGTCGGCCCGGTGGTTCGGCACCGGCAGCACCGACAGCATCGCCGGGGGCAGGTCCGTCTCCGAGAACAGGGCCCCCAGGTGGAGCGAGGACAGCGGCGTCGCGGGCGCCGGCTTGAGGACGATCGGGCAGCCCGCCGCCACGGCCGGGGCCACCTTGTGCGCCACCAGGTTCAGCGGGAAGTTGAACGGCGTGATCCCCAGGACCGGGCCGCGCGGGAACCGCCGCACCAGGGCCATGCGGCCCTCCGCGGACGCGTCCGTGTCGAGGCGCTGGACCTCGCCGCCGAACCGCCGCGCTTCTTCTGCGGCCCACCGGAACACCGACACGGCCCGGCGCACCTCGATGCGCGCCCACGCGATCGGCTTCCCCGACTCCGCGGTGATGAGCTCCGCGCACGTCTCCGCCTCCTCGTCGAGGCGCCGCCGCACGTGGTCCAGGGCCTCGGCCCGCACGTGCGCGGGCAGCGCCGCGCACTCAGCCGCGGCTCCCGAGGCGGCGGCCACGGCCGCCTCCACCTGCCCGGCGGTCGCCCATGAGGTGGCGCCCACCGGGGAATCGTCGAAGGGGTGGGTGACGAAGAACTCCTCCTCGCCGTGCTGGGGACGTCCCGCCACCCAGATGGGCGAAACGGGACGGAGACGCTGCGACATGGCTCCAGCCTACGGGTTCCGCCGCGGCGGCCGCTGCCGTTGGGGCCCGCGAATCCGCGCCGGACCCGCCCCGGACCTTCCGGGCTCCGCAACCCGGGTGCGCCCATTTGCCCGCTCAGGGCATGATGAGGGCATGAGTGAACAGCAATCAGGTGCGGGGTACCCGCAGCAGCCCGTCTCCGGCCAGCCCGGCCAGCCGCAGCAGCCCTACCCCCAGGCCCCCTACGCCTCGCCCCAGGCGCAGTACCAGGCCCAGCAGCAGTACGCGGCCTACGCCCCGCCGGCCCCGTCGCTGTTCGACAAGCTCGGCGTCCCCTCGGTCCCCGCGATCCTCGGCCTCTCCGGCCTGGGCGCCCTGGCCCTGTCCGGCCTCATCACCGGCACCAGCGACGGCACCGACCTCCAGGTCGACGTCGCCGCGAGCCTGTTCGGGCTCCCGTCGGTCCTGACCGCGGTGATCGTCATGTTCGCGCTGGCCCTGTTCGGCGGCGAGAAGCTGCGCTCCCTGTGGAAGTCGTTGACGGTGGCCGGGACGGGCGTGTTCCTCGCCGGGTTCCTGTACGACCTGCTGTCGCTGCCCGACGGCTCGTCCGGTTCGGACGCGTCCGCGTGGATCGGCGCGCTCCTGCTGGTCGGCGCGTACGCCTTGTTCACCGCCGGTGCGCTGCTGGTCCCCGGGAAGGCCGTCCCCGCCGCGGCGCCCGCCGCGCCCCCGGCGTACCCGACCGGTCAGCAGCCCGCGGTCCCGCCGGCCGCCGCGCCGCAGACCCAGCAGAACCAGTGGCCCCAGGCGCCGCAGCAGTAGCGGCCCCCGGGCAGCCGAAGAGGCGGCGCGACCGGATCTCCTACAAGATCGCGGTCGCGCCGCCTCTCTTCGTGCATATTGGATATCGCGTCGTCCGCGCCGACATCCGAGTCTTTGCTCCAGGGCCGCCCCCTGCCCTGGCCTCGCGGCGGGTGCGGGAGCCGGGCGGGCGCAGTGGAGGCGCCTGCCCGTTCTGGATATGGAGATTGCGGAGATCGGTCGGGCGGGCCCGCCTTGCCCTGGTTCAGCGCCTCGTCGTGCTCGCACGATCCGGCGGCGTCCCCGTGGGCCGCAGCGCTAACTGCTTCTTCGGCGGGAGCCAGTCATCCTCGCGGAGATCGTCTTCGTCTCCGTCGTACCGATCGTCGGCATAAGCGGCATAAGGGTCCGGCTCCTCCTCTTCAGAAGGAGGCTCAATGTCGACCTCGTCCTCACGACCGCTCCCTAGCTCGCGCTCCAGCGCGCGCAGGTCGGTGTTCGGAGCATGGTACTTGAGCTTCCGGGCCACTTTGGTCTGCTTTGCCTTAGCTCGGCCGCGCCCCATATGGCTCGACCCCCTCGCACAGAAATCATCGGGGCAGCCATTGCGGCGCCCCGGAATGCTTGCAATCTCTTCGTGGCTCCTACGGTACAGGCTCGCAGCGCCCGACTGCATCCCGGGCCGTGAGTTGGATGCCACAGATTACCGGCGATGACCACCAGACGGGGACGAACATCCGCCCGAATCGCGAGATTCGTTCTCACTGTCCGGATGGACGCGATGACGCTGTGCGCGCACCGCGAAGGCGGATCCTATAGGATATTTCCTATATCCTATAGGATCCGTGCGGCGGGGGCGCGGGTCAGCGGAACAGGCGCAGCCGCTGGAGCCGCCCGACGGCGGCCATGCGCTCCTCGGCCAGGGCGTTCGCCGCGGCCACGGGCGTGGTGCCCTCGCCCTTGGCGCGGTCGAGGATGCGGCCGGTGGTCTCGAAGATCCCGGCGGTGCGCCGCTCGGCCCGCTTGAAGTCGAACGCGCCGTCGTACTCGTCGGCGACCTGGATGACCCCGCCGGAGTTGACGACGTAGTCGGGGCAGTAGAGGATTCCGGCGCGCTCCAGCTCGTCGGCGATGTGCGGCGCGGCCAGCTGGTTGTTCGCGGCGCCGCAGACGATCTCGGCGTCGAGGGTCTTCAGCGCGTCCTCGTCGAGGACCCCGCCGAGCGCGCACGGGGCGTACACGTGGATGCCCGACGCGATGAGCTCGTCGGCGTCGGCGACGATCCGCACCTGCGGGAAGTGCTCCTGGGTCCAGCGGATCGCCGCGTCGTTCACGTCGCACGCGACGACCTGCGCCCCGGCCTCCACGAGGTGGGGGACGAGGTGGCGCCCGACCTTGCCGAGCCCGGCCACGCCCACGGTGCGGCCGGTCAGGTCCACGGCGCCCCACCGGTGCTGCGCCGCCGAGCGCATCGCCTGGAACACCCCGAACGCGGTGAGGATCGAGGAGTCGCCGGCGCCGCCGGCCTCGGGGCTGCGGCCCGACACGTGCCGCGTCTCGCGCGCGATGTGGTCCATGTCCTCGACGTACGTGCCGACGTCGCACGCGGTCACGTACCGCCCGCCGAGCGACTCGACGAACCGGCCGTACGCCCGCAGCAGCGCCTCGCTCTTCAGGGTCGCGGGGTCGCCCCAGATGACGGCCTTGCCGCCGCCGTGGTCGAGCCCGGCGATCGCGTTCTTGTACGCCATGCCCTCCGACAGGTGCAGCACGTCGGTGAGGGCCTCCTCCTCGGAGGCGTAGGGGTAGAAGCGGGTGCCGCCCAGGGCCGGGCCCAGCGCGGTGGAGTACACCGCGATGATCGCCCGGAGCCCGGTGTCCGGGTCGTGGCAGAACACGACCTGTTCGTGGCCGGTCGCGTCGAAGATGCTCATGGCTTGCTCTCCAGTTCTTCTCTAGGGGTTCGGGCCCCGGAGCGCGGTGCGCGCCGGGCGGCGCCCCAGGGGCGCGGCCGGGTCGCGGCCGCTTCCTCGTCGTAGCGCGGGTATGCCTACGCCACCAGCATATGACCGGCGGCCCGCGGGCCAGGCCCGGCTCCGCGAGCGGCGGCCAGATGTCGCACCCCTCCCGTAGCCTTCGCCCGGTGCAACTCCGCTACCGGTTCCGGCTGTATCCGACCGCCCCGCAGCGCTCCGCGCTTGCGCGGCTGTTCGGATGCGTCCGTGTGGTGTACAACGACGCGGTCGCCGCGAGGAAGCGCGCGCACGAGACCGGCGAACCGTACCCCACCGGCTCCCTGCTCCAGCGGCAGCTCATCACCGAGGCGAAGCGCACCGAACGGCGAGCCTGGCTGACCGAGGTCTCCAACATCCCGCTCCAGCAGGCGGTCCGGGACTGCGACCGGGCATACCGGAACTTCTTCGACTCGCTCAAGGGAACGCGCGCGGGTGCGCGGACGGGGCCGCCGAGGTTCAAGCGCCGGTCGAACCGGCAGGCGGCCCGTTTCACCCGCAATGGGTTCGTGCTGCGCGACACCGGGCGGCTCTACCTCGCCAAAATCGGCGAGATCCGGGTCGCCTGGTCGCGGGAGCTTCCCGCCGAGCCCAGCTCGGTGACGATCGTCAAGACGGCCGCCGGCAGGTACTTTGCGAGCTTCGTCGTAGCGGTCGACGACGGCGCCGAACTCCTCGATCCGGTCGACCAGGAGACCGGCATCGATCTCGGGTTGAAGGACTTCGCGGTCCTCCGCGGCGGCAGGGCCGTCGAGAATCCGCGGTTCTTCAGAGCGATGGAGCGCAGGCTCAAGAAGGCGCAGCGCACGCTCGCCCGCAAGCAGAAGGGAAGCCGCAACGCAGAGAAGGCCCGTATCGCCGTGGCACGGGTGCATGAGGCGATCGGGAACCGACGGGACGACTGGCTGCACAAGCAGGTCATCGGCATCCTCCGCGAGAACCAAGCGGTGTACGTCGAAGACCTGCCGGTGCACGGCCTCGCCCGCGGCCGGGCGGCGAAGTCGGTCTTCGACGCCGCGCTCGGCAGGTTCCTCGTCCTGCTCGAATCGAAGGCCCGGCGCACGGGAAGGACGTTCGTGCGGGTCGACCGCTGGTTCCCCTCGACTCAGCTGTGCTCCGCCTGCGGGGCGCTCACCGGCCCGCGAGGGCAGGCGGGCCTGCCGGTGCGGCGGTGGGCGTGCGGGTGCGGTGCGGTCCATGACCGCGACAGGAACGCCGAGGCCAACATCAGGAACGAAGGAAGACGACTGGTCGCCGCAAGGCATGCGGAGACCCGAAACGCCTCCGGAGGGCCGGTGAGACCGGGCGTGCCCGGCGCGGCCCGGAACCCGCGATAGCGGAGGAACGAGGAACCCGTCCGTGAGCGGTAGGCGCCGTCCGACCGTGAGCCGGGAGCCCTGCCCTTCAAGGCAGGCAGGATGCCGATATGGAAGTATCTGGCTCGTGTACGCACCGAGCGCGTCCTATCTGCGCGTCTACGAGCCCGCCGCGGCGTTCGCCGACGCCGGGTACTGGCGCGCGTACGCCGCGTCGGGGCGCGCGGTCGACCCGCTCGACGGCCCGAGGGTCCGACGGGAAGCACTGTACGAGCGCATCGGATGGCCCTGGCGGGGCGTCCCCTCCTTCGGGCGCGACGCCTACGTCATCGACCGGGGCGACGCCGATCCGCTCGTGTGCCCGTGGAACCTGCGCTACCGGATCGCCTCGGCCGCACTGGAGGTGCGGCGCCTGACCCCCGAGGCCGTCGCCGAGGCCCTGTTCCCCGCGGAGTTCCTCGCCTCCGCCGCCGAGGTCGTCGCGCTCGACGAGGGCGCCGACCGCCGCGAGGCCCCCGCCGACGCCCACGAGCACGTCGCGACCTGGTCGGTCCCGCTGCGCTGGTTCGCGTGCGTGCGCCCCGAGGACCGCGAGCTGGTCATCCAGCCGGGCCTCGTGCAGCTGCGCTACCGCACCCCGATCGCGAAGTCCCGCAGCGGCCTCGCCGTCGCCCGCAACCTGGTGCGCGCCGAGTTCGGCGACGGCGCCGAGCTCGCCGAGGCCCTCGCCGAGACCGGGCACTGGCTCGACGGGTTCCACCGCGACTCCGTCGTCGAGCTCGACTACGGCGGGATCGCCTCCAGGATGGACGCGGACGAGCTCCGCGACGAGGACTCCGTCGACCTCACCTGGCAGGCCCTCGACCACCTGGGCGCCTCCGAGCCCGAGGACGCGCAGGAATGCTATGCGCGCCTTGTCGACCGATGGCGTGATCGTCGTCTCGCGGAACGCCTGAACTGACCTCGCGTCCCGCGCGGCCGCCGGCCCCGCGACCAGGTCGTTCGCTTGTGGAGTGATCACTCGGATGAGCGGACCGAGCGGAAAGTCCAAGCAAAATCGGCCGTTCGGCCTATGTCGGACATCTACGACAGGCCGGACGATTGCAGAAGGAACGAATCAAGGCTCGGCAGCCGGTGATTCGCAGCCCGTGTGTGGAGGAGAACGAACGATGACGACAGAGCTGAACCTTCCGGTGGAATCCGAGGCCCTGCTCACCCCTTCTGAGGTCGCCGCGATGTTCCGCGTCGACCCCAAGACCGTGACGCGCTGGGCCAAGGCCGGCAAGATCTCCGCGATCCGCACCCTCGGCGGCCACCGCCGCTACCGCGAGTCCGAGATCCGCGCGCTCATCAACGGGGACATCCCCGTGCAGCGCGAAGCCGCGGAGTAGCCGCAGCACCGAGTACGACCGCCTCCCGCCACCGACCGGGCGACGAGGCATGAGGAACCAGTCCGAGGCCGGACCACCCTTCCGGCCGCCGCCCCATCGAAGCCGCAGTCGCCGGCTCGCCGGCCCTCAGCCGGTCGGGAAGCGGGCCCTCCCTCAGGGCCCGCGCCCGCGCGACCGCACCGCGGAGACGCCGGCCGCAGGACCCCTGAACCAGGTCCCGGCCGGCAGGTCCCCGCCCGTCTCGCGCCCGCCCCGGCGTTCGCTGCTTTCGCTCCGGCCCCGCCCGTGTCTTCCCCGGGCATTACGGATGCATTCGCCTGGATCACATGGGACGCTTGCGGTGTGTCCCGTTTGAGGAGCCTCGCCGTCGCCGCTGCCGTCGCCGCCGCGGTCCTGGTGTTCGCACTCGGGGTCCCCCTGCTCAACAAGGCCGTCTCACCCACCGTCGACGTCGGCGGGGAGCAGTTCGCGCTCGCGGGCGTCACCCTCACCGCCCCCGAGGACACCCGGATGCGCCCCGGCTACTACCGGCCCGAGTCCGGCCGCGCCGAGTTCATCGTCGGCGACGCGGAGGTCGACATCGCCGTCGCCGGTCCCTACGGCTTCGACGCCGAGTACCTGGCCGCCGAGATGGCCCGCCTCCTCGAAGTCCAGCCGGGCGTGCGCCTCACCGAGCCGCGCGACTGCGCCGCCGACGGCGTCGAGGGCGCCGGGCGCTCCTTCACCACCGAGACCGGTGCCGGGTTCGCGTGCGCGTTCGTCCACGGGGACACCAGGGCCGAGGTCACCGCCCGCGGCGCGTCCCTCGACGCGCACACCGTCGAGCGCATCGACGCGCTCATCGCACAGCTCTCCTTCGGGGCCGCCTGATGCCGCGCCCCGACCCCGCCTCCCCCGTGCAGTGGACGGCCGCGCTCCTCATCGGCGCGGCCGCGATCCTGCTGCTGTACAACACGCTCCCCGTCGCCCTGGCCTATCCGCGCGCCGGGACGACCGCGCTCGTCCTGTTCTCGCTGTTCGCCGTCCCGTTCCTGGTGATGCGCCGCCGCCTCGCCGGGCACCTCGCCCTGCCGGGCGCGGGCCTGGCGATCGGCCTCGCCTGGGGCGCCACCGTCGCGGTCATGACGTCCCTGTTCGGGTCCCGCGCCCTCCACGGCCTGTTCGCGACCGCGTGGGGCCCGGCGTGGGCCGAGCGGTGGGCTCCGGTCCTGGCCGCGCCGGTCGTCGAGGAGGTCGTCAAGACCGCAGGCGTGGTCCTGGTCGTCGCGATCTTCTGGGGCCGCCTCCACGGGGTCCTCGACGGGATCGTCCTGGGCGCGTTCTGCGGCGTGGGCTTCCAGATCGTCGAGGGCTACGCGTTCGCGATGTCGAACACGGTCATCAACCGGGCCGGGGACGTCGTCGAACCGGTCGTCGCCGTCTTCATCGTCCGCGGCGTCCTCGCGGGGCTGTGGAGCCACGCGATCTTCACCGCCATCGCCGGGGCGGGCATCGCCTACGCCGCGACCCGCCGCACCGCCCGGTCGGCGTGGATCGCCGCGGCCGCGGTCGGCGCCGTCATCGTCCTGCACGCGGTGTGGAACTCGCCGCTGCTGCGCGACGGGCTGGGGCTCGGGTCGCTCGGGGTGCTCGGCGGGATCATGCTCAAGGGCCTGCCCGCGGTGCTCGTCGTGTGGTGGCTGGTCCGCTGGGCGAAGCGGGCCGAGGCGCCCGTGGCGGCCGCGGTCCCCGATGCGTAGCAATGCCGCCCGGGTCTGAGCGCGCGGTACCCCGACGGCATTGCATCCGCTCGGTCGCGTCCGCCGCTGGAGGCGTCCGCTCCTGCGCGGCCCGCTTGACGTGCGGCCGGTCCGCGGTCGACGCGACGGTAGATGGCGCGAGCCGCGTCGTCGTGTTCCTGGCCGGCCGCTCGGGGGCGGCCGCGCGGTAGGCGATCGGTCCCGGCACCGGTGGTGAGCCGGACCCGGAGGTCCGTCCGGTGCCCCGCCGCGGTGACCGGCGGGGTTGGACCCGGGGCCGCCGATCCTGCGGATCGGTGCCGACCGAGCATCGTGAAGTTCTCTCAACTCCCACGCTAGCAGCGGCCCGCCCGTTTGTCACCGACTCGGGAGTTCGAATCGCCCCGCCTCGTCGGTGCCGATCAGGCCGTCCTCGATCAGCTGCGCCACGGCCTCGTTGACCATGCGCGCATCGTGCCAGACCGCGTCGATCCGGGCCCGCTCGACGGGACCGTCGGCGTCCCGCAGCAGCGCCATGACCTCGCCGCGCACGTGCCGGTTCGTGCCCTTGTAGCGCTGGCGCTTGCGGCTGGGCCCGGCCGGGACCTCCTGGCCGGAGAACCCGCACGCGTCGCTGAGCGGGCAGGCGGCGCACTCGGTCTTGCGGGCGGTGCACACGAGCGCGCCGAGTTCCATGAGCGCCAAGGACACCCGGGCCGCGGTGGGGGCGTCCTCGGGCAGGAGCGACGCGGTCGCGGCGAGGTCGGCGCGGGTGGTGGCCGTCCCGGCGTCGGCGCGGCCGCCGAGGCGGGCGACGACGCGGCGCACGTTCGTGTCGACGACGGCGTGGCGGCCCCCGTAGTGGAACACGGCGACCGCGGCGGCGGTGTAGTTGCCGATGCCGGGGAGCTTTTCGAGCTCGGCCGGGTCGGCGGGGACGGTCCCGCCGTGGTCCTCGGCGATGGCGCGCGCGCACTCCTGGAGGCGCAGGGCCCGCCGCGGGTAGCCCATGCGGCCCCATTCGCGGAGCACGTCGGCGGTCGGCGCGGCGGCGAGGTCAGCGGGCGTCGGCCACCGCTCCATCCACGCCTCCCACACGGGTGCGACCCGCGCGACCTGCGTCTGCTGGCTCATCACCTCGGAGACGAGCACGCCCCACGCGGTGGTCCCGGGGCGGCGCCACGGCAGCTCGGTGCGGTTGTTGGCGTCGAACCACGGCAGCAGCCGCTCGGCGAGCAGCTCGGGGGAGGGCAGGGCCGGTTCGGTCGGGGTCTCGCTCGCGGCACGCATCCCCCCATTGTCGGCGCGGGGTCCGACAACGGGCGAGGCGGGTCGGGGCGCGGCGCCGCCCGGCGGGCACCCGCAGAGCCGGGCACCGGCGGATCGCGGGCCCCCGGTTCAACACCCTGACACGAAGGTCCGACATCCGGGTGCGGCCGGGAGTTTCCGGGCAGGGGCGGAGCCTAAGGAGGCGGTCTTGCGGGCCCCCGGTTCAAAACCCTGACATGGGGGTCCGACAATCGCCGGACCGCGGCGGCCGGGGCGCGTGTAATTCCGCTCTCGTGGGGCCGGGCTGCGTTAGCGTCCCCGCGTGCAGGGATTCAAAGGCAGGTTCGTGAAGGGCTCGGAGCCGGAGTCGGTCTACTGGAAACGGCGGGGGATCGTGGCCGGGGTCGTGCTCGTCCTCGTCGTCCTCGCCATCGTGGGCCTGAGCGCGCTCGGCGGCGGCGGTGAGCCCGACGCGAGCGGCGAAGCCGATGCGGCCCAGCAGGAGTGGACCGCCCCGCAGCCCTCCGGGAGCGCCCAGCGGCCCTACATCCCCGAGCCGTCGTCCGAGGCCCCCTCGCCGAGCGCGTCGCCGTCCCCGTCCGTGCCTCCTGTCGAGGCGTGCACCGCCGAGGACCTCATGCTCCAGGTCGTCGCCGCGTTCGACGAGGTCCGGTCCGGCGCCGAGGTGCCCGTGAGCGTCCTCGTCGCCTCCGGCGCCGACACGCCCTGCACCGTCGACCTCCGCGAGGTCGCCGTGGAGCTCGCCGCCGAGTCCGACGTCGTCTACTCGACCGCCCACTGCGAGACACCCAAAGGCGAAGAGGTCGAGCTGAGCGACGGCGCGGGCCAGACCGTCGAGTTCACCGTCGACGGCCTCGCCTCCGAAGAGGGCTGCCGCGGCGCCCGCCGGGAGCTCCCCGCGGGCGACTACGAGCTGCGCGCCGTCCTCGGCGACGCCGCCTCGTCCCCCGCGAAGCTCCGCCTCACCTAGGGTCGACTACAGGTACCGGTCGAGGATCGACACCTCCGCGAGCCGCGTCAGCGACTCGCGGATGGACTGCGCCCGACCGGGACCGACCCCGTCGACGTCCTGAAGCTCCTCCACCGTGACCCCGAGCAGCTCCGGGAGCGCCCCGAACCGGTCCACGACCCGCTCGATGACCGCCTCCGGCAGCCGCGGCACCTTCGCGAGCATCCGGTACCCGCGCGGCGACACCCGCCGGTCGAGCACGTCGGGCGAGTTCGGGTAGCCCAGCGACCGCGCGACCGCGATGAGGTCGAGCAGCTCCGGGGAGCTCATCTGGTCGACCGCGTGCAGGGCCTTGCGGTAGTCGACGTCGTCGGGCAGGTAGTCGCGCACGACCAGCTCCCTGTCGGCGTCCACCCCGGCCATGAGCTCGTCGAGCTGGAGGGCGAGCAGCCGCCCGTCCGTGCCCAGCTCGATCACGTGGCCCTCGACCTCATCGGCGATGTGGCGCGCCATCTCCAGGCGCTGGAGGACGGTGACGGCGTCGCGCACCGTCACGAGGTCCTCGATCTCCAGGCTGGAGAGGCTCGCGGCGACCTCGTCGAGGCGCTGCTTGTACCGCTCCAGGGTGGCGAGCGCCTGGTTGGCGCGGGAGAGGATCTGCGTCGACGGCTCCACCAAGTGGTGGATGTCGCCCATGTACAGGCCGATCGTGTGCATCGACTGGCTGACGGAGATCACCGGGAACCCGGTCTGGATGGCGACGCGCTCGGCGGTGCGGTGCCGCGTCCCCGACTCGTTGGAGTGTATGGACGGGTCGGGCATGAGGTGGACGCCCGCGCGCACGATCCGGGACCCGTCGGTGGTGAGGACCACCGCGCCGTCCATCTTGCACAGCTCGCGCAGTCGGGTCGCGGAGAACTCGATGTCGATCTCGAAGCCGCCGGTGCAGATCCGCTCGACGACGCCGTCGCAGCCGACGACGATGAGCGCGCCGGTGCGGCCGCGGAGGATGCGTTCGAGGCCGTCGCGCAGCGCGGTGCCGGGCGCCATGGTGGCCAGGGTCGCGCGCAGGCCCTCGTCCGGGATCGACGCCACGGGTACCTCCGATGCTGACGGACCGGCACGCCGGTCGGGTGAGGCGACCGCGCGGCCGAGCCGGTTCACGGCCTGCTCGGGTGGCCGGAGCGGTCGGGTCGCCTCCAGTGTACGGATCGGCCGCGCGAGGCAGGGACCGGCATTTGGGGCAAGCCTCGCATCACGGCTGGTGGAACGGGCCACTCCCGGCCGGTTCCGGTGGCGCCGACGGGGTTTCGCCGGCGGCGAACACCCCGCGCGGGCCCGGGGGCGGCGTGTCTCAGAGGCGGTCGACGACCTGCACGTGCCCGGGCGCGAACGATGCGAGCCGTGCGAGCAGCTGCTGCGGCTCGGTCGCGAAGTCCTTGCACCGCACGGCCAGGTCGAACCCGGCGACGAGGCCTTCAGTTGCCCGGTTCGCCTCCCGCAGCACCGACCGGCCGAGGAACCCGGGCCGGTCCGAGCCGCCGCGCCCCAGGTACACGTCGGCGGCGAACAGGAGGTACGAGGTGCCGCGCCGCTTCGACCCGACGTGGATCGCGGCCAGCTCCTCGACGTTGCTCCAGGGGATGAGCAGCGCCTTCCCGAAGCTCGGGCGGACCCGCAGCCCGAAGTGGTTGACCATGAGCTTCGGGGGCCGCACGAGCGGCACGAGGAAGCACGCGGCGCCGAGGAGCGCCATCACGGTGAAGAACCCCGGCAGGGCCGCGACGGGGTTCGGCTCCCCGGAGTCGAGGATCGACGGCTCGGTGCGCACCAGCCCGACGAGCGCGCCGATGCCCGCCGCGCACGCGGCGGCGTACAGCGCCAGCGACGAGATCCGGCGGGTGGGTGAGCTGCGCTCGACGACGACCCATTCCGAGCTCCTGCCCACGCCTCACCTCCGACCCGCCTGCGCCACTCCGGTCCGCCGCAACTCTAACCAGACCCGTCGAACCGCGCCACGGCCGAACGGGCGAAGCGGTTCGCGGGCACGCGGATGCGGACGGACCCGCTGGGCCCCCGGTGCCTATGGTGCCCGGCGGGTACGACAGGGCGAGGCGGGTCAGGTGCGGAGCCAGGCCGCCGCGTCGGGCGGGAGGGCGGGGGCGCCGCCGCTGTCCGGGGCGGGTTCGAGCGGGGCGCTGGCGATGAGGGGTTTGCCTGCGGGGAGCGGGATCGGGCGGTCGGTGAGGTTGACGGTGCAGGTGAAGCGGGGGCCGCGGGTGAAGGCGAGGACGCCGTCGGGGGCGTCGAGCCACTGCATGGGGCCGTCGCCGAGGGCGGGGTCGTCGCGGCGCAGGCGCAGGGCGAGGCGGTAGAGGGAGAGCATGGAGGCGGGGTCGGCGAGCTGGCGGGCGGCGGTGCGGTCGCGCCATTCCGGGGGCTGGGGGAGCCAGGCGCCGCCGTCGCCGAACTCGAACGGCGGGGCGTCGCCGCCCCAGGGGAGGGGCACGCGGCAGCCGTCGCGGCCGAGGTCCGCGCCGCCGGTGCGCCGGAACACGGGGTCCTCCCGGGACTCGTCGGGCAGGTCGAACACTTCGGGGAGGCCGAGTTCGTCGCCCTGGTAGACGTACACGCTGCCGGGCAGGGCCATCGACAGCAGCGCCGCGGCGCGGGCCCGCCGCAGCCCCAGCTGCGGGTCGCTCGGGACGTCGTGCACGCGCTTCGTGAAGCGGGTGTCCGCGCGGCCGTACCTGGTGGCGTGGCGGGTGACGTCGTGGTTGGAGAGCACCCAGGTCGGGGCGGCGCCGACGGGCGCGTGCGCGGCGAGGGTGCGGTCGATGACGCCGCGGAGTGCCCTAGCCTCCCACGCGCACTTGAGGAACGCGAAGTTGAACGCGGTGTGGAGCTCGTCGGGCCGCAGGTACATGGCGAACCGCTCGGGGTCGGGGACCCAGATCTCGCCGACGAACGCCCGGTCGGGGTACTCGTCGAGGACGCGCCGCCATTCGCGGTAGATCCCGTGGACTTCGGGCTGGTCCTTGTCCGGTTGCGGCCCTTCGCCCGCGAAGGTGGGGACGCTCGCCTCGGCGGCACCGGGCTCAGAGGCGACGGCGTCGGGCGCGGCGCGGGTCGGGGCGACGCGGTCGGGCAGGCCCGCCTGCTTGGCGAGGCGGTCGGCGACGTCGATGCGGAAGCCGTCGACGCCGCGGTCGAGCCAGAACCGCAGGATCGAGAGGAACTCCGCGCGCACGTCCGCGTTGTCCCAGTTGAGGTCCGGCTGCGCGGTGTCGAACAGGTGCAGGTAGTACTGGCCGTCGTCGACGCGGGTCCAGGCGGGGCCGCCGAAGCGGGACCGCCAGTTGTTCGGGGCGTCGCGGAAGTGGTAGCGGGCCCGCTCGGGCGAGCTCGGGGCGGCGGCGAGGGCCGCCTGGAACCACGGGTGCCGGTCGGAGGTGTGGTTGGGGACGATGTCGATGATGACCTTGAGGCCGTGGGCGTGCGCGGCGGCGATGAGCCGCTCGGCGTCCCAGAGGGTCCCGAAGCGCGGGTCGATCGCCCGGTAGTCGGCGACGTCGTAGCCGCCGTCGGCCATGGGCGAGGCGTACCAGGGGCTGATCCACACCGCGTCGACGCCGAGGTCGCGCAGGTACGGCAGGCGCGACTCGATCCCGGCGAGGTCCCCGACGCCGTCGCCGTCCGCGTCGGCGAAGCTGCGCGGGTACACCTGGTAGACGGCCGCGCCCCGCCACCAGGTCACGACCGACCCCAGTGGACGACGGCCGCGCCGTGCCGGGAGCGCTCGGCGGCGAACGCCATGCGGTGGCTGTCGATCGACGCCTCCAGGTCGGGTGCGGCGTCGCCGCCGTCGCCGTCCTCAAGGGAGGAGATGAACGCGTCGATGAGCGCCTCGTCGCCCCCGGAGTGCCCGCGGTGGTCCGGTTCCCCCGTGGCGGTCACGGGCCCGGCGTGCAGCTCGAACACCCTGTGCCCCATGGGCTCCCGCGTGAACGCCTGCACCTGCCGGGCCTCCGGCAGGTCGGGGAGTGCGGCGGCCGGGGAGAACAGGTCGACTTCGAGGGACCCGGTGCGCAGGTTCCCGGCGATCTCGCCCGCGGTCCCGGTGAGGCGCGCGGTCCGGGTGTTCTGGCCGGTGAACGCCGAGGTCGACAGGACGGCGGTGAGGCCGCCGGGGAACTCGGCGACGGTCTGCTGGTGGTCGACGACGTCGTTGTCGCAGTGGAAGACGCAGCGCCCGTACGGCCCGTCGCGCAGGGCGGCGAGGCGGCCCTCCGGGGACAGGTCGTCGCCGAGGAGCGCCACGGGCCAGCCGTCCCGGTCGGCGAGGGCCTCCGCGTAGTACCTGGGGGCGTAGAACGGGCAGGAATCGGCCACCGGGCACCCGTCGAGGCAGTGCCCGGGCGCGCCTTCGGGGGCGTTCTCGGCCTTGAAGTACGAGAGCGACCCGATCGAGGACACAGCGGACGGCGCTTCGCCCGCGAACCAGCGGATGATGTCGAGGTCGTGGCAGGTCTTCGCGAGGACCATCGGGCTCGACGTGGCGAGGTTCCGCCAGTTCCCGCGCACGTACGAGTGCGCGTAGTGCCAGAACCCGATGTTCTCCTCGATGCGGATGGTCACGAGGCGGCCGACGGCGCCGGAGTCGACGACGCGGCGGATCGTCCGCCAGAACGGCTGGTAGCGCATGACGTGCCCGATCCATATGCGCGCCTTGCGCTCCCGAGCCGCCGCCGCGAGCCGGTCGAGGTCGTCCTCGGTGGTCGCGGCGGGCTTCTCCAGCAGGATCGGCAGCCCCGTGCCCGCCGCCGCGAGGGCGGCCTCGACGTGGAGCCGGTCGGGGAGGGCGATCACGATCGCGTCCAGGCCGTTCGCGTCGGCGTCGGCGACGAGGCCGCGCCAGTCCGCGTACCGCCGCGCGGGGTCGACGCCCGCGGCGTCCCCGAACCGGTCCCGCCGGTGCGCGTCCGGGTCGGCGACGGCCGCCACCCGCGCCCGGCCGGGCCGCTCGATCGCCCACCGCCCGTATGTGTCCGAGCCCCTCGCCCCGGCCCCCATGATCCCCAACCGGACCGCCATGCCCCTCACCCCTTCTCCGCCCCCGACGTCAGCCCCGTCACCAGGAGCCGCTGCGCCAGGAAGAAACCGGCGACCACCGGGACGGTGATCGCGATCGAGCCCGCCATGAGCACCGTCGTGGACACCGAGAACTCGGTGAGCTGCGCGATGCCGAGCGACACCGTCCACCGGTCCCGGTCGGCGACGAGGAACAGCAGCGCGAACAGGTACTCGTTCCAGGCGATCATGAACACGTACAGGGCGGTCGCCGCGACGCCCGGGAGCGCCATCGGCAGGACCACCCGCCGGATCACCCCGATCCGCCCGCACCCGTCGATCATCGCAGCTTCCTCCACTGAGGACGGCACGGCGGCGAGGTAGGTGCGGAGCATGTACAGCGCCACCGGGACCGTCTGCGCCGTGTACACGAACACGAGGCCGACCAGGCTCCCGGTGAGCCCGATCCGGCTGAGCAGCACGAACAGCGGCACGGCGAGCACGATCCCCGGGAGCAGGTACACGCCCAGGAACACGACGTTCACCGTGTCGCGCCCGAAGAACCGCAGCCGCACCGCCGCGTACGCGCCGAGGATGCTCAGGACGATCGCCAGGCCCGCCGTGACGAGCGCGACCTGGAGCGAGTTCCACATGTTCCCGCCGAGCCCGAACTCGCCCATCGCCGTCGGATACGAGTCCACAGTGAACTCGCTCGGCGCGGGGAGCAGGTCGAGCGGCTCGGACACCACGGACTGGTACGGCCGCACCGACAGGAGCATGCCGTACAGCAGCGGTCCCGCCGTCATGACCACCGCCACGGCGATGACGGCCCAGCGCAGCACGCCGAGCACGCGGTCCTCTGCGCTCCTCATGCCTTCCCCCGCTTCAGCATCCACGCGTACACGGCCACGACGACCAGAAGCATCCCGGTCATGAGCAGGCCCGTCGCCGAAGCCGTGCCGATGTTCGCGCGCACCACGAGCTCGGTGTAGACGCGCACGGCGAGGACCTCGGTGCCTCCGGCGCCGCCGGTGAGCAGGTAGATGTCGTTGAAGTTCTGGAACGACCACAGGAACCGCAGGACCGCCAGGAGCGCCATGACCCCGGCGAGCTCGGGGAGGAGCAGGTGGCGGAAGATCCGGGTCTTCCCGGCGCCGTCGATCTGCGCGGCCTCCTCGATGTCGCCGGGGATCACCTGGAGGCGCGCGGTGATGAACAGGAACGCGAGCGGCGCGGTCTTCCACACCTCGAACGCGATCACGGTGCACAGGGCGACGGGCACGGTGAACGGGCCGACGTCGCGGCTGGTCGTGGTGAGGAACGCGACCGGCCCGGCCCAGCCGAGCCATTCGGTGCCGACGGCGTTGACCAGGCCGTACCCGGGGTTGAGGAGCGTCTTCCAGATCGTGGTCGCCGCGACCACGGGCAGGATGTAGGGGACGAGCACGAGCGCGCGGATCAGCCCGCGGCCCCGGAAGGGGCGGCGCAGCGCGAGCGCGACGACGAGGCCGGCGACGATCGCCCCGGCCGACGACGCGGCGGCGTACACCACCGTTGTAGTTGCGGCGGACCAGAACCGCGGCGAGGCCCAGACGCCCGCGAGGTTCTCGCCGGTGAAGTCGAGCTCGTCGAGGTACAGGCGCGGGATGTCGACCAGGCGGACGTCGAGGAACGCGAACAGCACGACCGCGAGGAACGGCAGCACCGCGAACGCGAGCACCACGAGCATCGTGGGAGCGACGAGGAGCCGCCCGTCGCGGTCCTCGCGGCGGGACATCGTGAGCGGCCTGCGGGGCCCACGGTGCCCGGGCACACCAGGGGCCTTTGGATGCCTCGGGGTTGGGCCCCCGGTCGCAAGCGTGCCACGGGGGTCTGACACTGCTCGGGCGCCGGTGTTCGAACGCGGGCTTGGCGGCGAGTGGTTTTCGGGCGCGCTCGCGGCCCGGCCCGGCGCTGGGGAAGGCCCCCCGGTTTCAACGGTGACACCGGGGTCCGACACCGGATCGGAGCCGGTGTTCGAACGCGGCGGGTCGCCAGTCGGGTCGGGCGATGCCATCAGCCCAGGTCCTGCTGCGCCGCCTCGACCGCGGCCGCCATCGCGGCGGCGACCTCGGCGGGGTCGCCGCCTTCGAAGAGGGCTTCGGCCTCGGTGGCGAGGATCGTCTGGGAGAACACGATCCCGGCCAGCTCGGCGTCGTCGGTGCCCCAGCCCCAGCGGGTGAACTCCTCGGCGCCCGCGGCCATCCGGTCGACCAGCTCGGGCCCGTAGACCTGCGCGATCGACACCTCCTGCGTCTGGTCGTTCCCGAACGGCAGCTCCGCCCACGCGTCCAGGTACTCCGTGGACCCGGCCTCGGGGCCGGGGCGCACCGGGATGCGGCCCTCCGTGGCCGAGGCGAGGTTCTCCACGTACCCGTCGGTGAGCATGTACTCGATGAACGCCTTCGCGTCGGCGGTGTTCGCGCCCGCCGGAATCCCGTAGTTCGTGGTCTGCCCGTACACGGCCGGGGTCTCGGACCCGTTGCCGGTGAACGTAGTCAGGTACGCGGTGTGCTCGGCGAGGAACCGCGGGTCCTCCGCGCACTCGGCGCACGTCACCGGGTTGTCGACGTCGAGCCCGGCCGCCTCGTCCACGAAGTGCGAGGAGAACAGCACCATCGCCGCAGACCCCGACAGGTACGCCGCCCGCGCGGCCTCCACGTCCATCTGCGCGGGCCCGGCCGCCGCCGCGAGCCGCTGGTAGTTCGCGAGGCCCTCGACGCACTCGGGCGAGTCGATCGCGACCTCACCGTCCTCCGCGAGCCGGCACCCGAACGGCAGGAGCATCGACTCGATGCCCTCCTGCGTGTACACGTCGCCCGGGGTGGTGCCGATCGCGATGCCCGCCAAGCCGTCCGACTGGAGCGCCTCCGCGGCGGCCACGAGGTCGGCGACCGACTCGGGCGGCTCCAGCCCGGCGTCGGCGAACAGGTCGGTGCGGAACGCGATCATGTGCCCCCACCCGTCCGACGGCACCGCGTTCAGCGCCCCGCCGACGGTCACCATGTCGAGCGCGGCCTGCGAGAACGTGTCGGCGCCGAGTTCGTCCACGACCTCCTGCGGCGCCTCGTCGTCGAGCAGGCCCTGCGCGGCCCACGCGGCCGTGCTCGACGGGTTGTGCGCGATCACGTCCGGTACTTCGCCCGAGGCCGCGCCGGTGACGAGCGTCTGCCCCATCTGGTCGGGCTCCAACGGGACCATCTCGACGTCGATCCCGGTCTCCTCTGTGAACGCGTCGATCACGGGCTGCTGCGCGGCGATCCGCTCCGGCGTCGTGTACGGCGTCCAGAAGGTGATCGACCCGTCGCCCTCCTCAGACTCCTCCGGGCTGCAAGCGGATCCGGCGAGCAGCAGCACCGCCGCCGCCATGCAGGTCGTCATTGTCCTCATAGCCGCTCCTAAGGGGCGAATCGGCGCTAACAGCATCCAATCCGCACTATAGCGGCCGGGTGTGGTCGAACGGTACCCCTGCGTGCGTGCCAACCCGGTGTCATCGCAAAGGAATGCGCGACACGGCGTGTTGAAGAACGTTTTCGTCGGAGTCTCATGTAACGCTTGGGGCGGTGGCGGTGGCGGTGGCGGTGACACCACCGCCCTGGCGGTCGTTTCGGGGATCAGTGCTTCTGGAGGTCGCCCGCGTACTCGGGGCCGGGCACCGGGGGCATCGGCAGCTCGCGGCGGAACATGCCGAGGGTCTTCATCTGCGTCTCATCGAACTCCGCGAGCTCGGTCGACGTGACGGAACTCCCGTCGAAGTCGAACTTCACCGTCCAGACGACGAATCCGTACTCGTACCCGATCGCCGTGGCCAGTGTCCCGTCCTGCCGGAACTTCCTGGTGATCCCGTACAGGAAGTTCCCCCGGTACCACTCCTCGACGACCAGATCGCCCTCAGGTGTGATCTCCCCGCTGGGTCCGTCGAGCAAGCCGTCCTTGAAGCTCTGGAACTCGTAGTTGCCGCCGTACCTCGTCCGGCCGGTGAATCCCGTGAACCGCTCGGAGCCGCGCCGGTACACCAGTTCGTCGTCGATCTCGACTTCGTCATCGGGCACCGTCAAGGCGACGGGATCGTAATTTGGTTTCACGCGGCCACCTTACCGTTAGAAGTTTCCATCCCAGCCTTTGTCTTCGCTGCGCTTGCCGCCATGAATGTTCCAGCCGCTCGAACTGCCGTCGACGCCGTCGACCATCTGCGTGCACTGAATGCAGCACTTCATCGGCTTCTTGGTCTTGGCGTTGGCGTTCTCGACCCAGAAGTCGTCCATGCTCGGGTCGCGCCCTTCTGCGCGGGCGTCCTTGAGCGCGTTGTTGGTCGCTCGGGACTCGGAGTGCTGACCGGGGACGCCGTAGTTCGTGATCATGCCGGGCTTGAGCCCCCGCTCGTCCCATTCGCCCCTCCCGAACCTGTCCATCCGCTCCTGGAGGATCGGATCGAAGTCGTCCCGGTTGGGTTGTTCCTTGACGTTGTGGTCGTAGTAGACCCGACCGGACTTGCGGTCCCACACGGCGCTCACGCACGGCTCGCCGCCCTTGGGGTACTGGTTGGGGTTGTTCGGGTTCCGCACGTCGTCGATCTTGTCGTGGAGGGCCTGCCGCAGTCTCTGCCGGTCCGCCACCTTGTCATCGCTCGGCTCCAGGTGTTCCGGGGCCTTCGGCTTGAACTCGTTGGAGGGGCCGGGCGTGGGGGTGGTGTCGGGATTGGGCTGGTCGCCCCCGCCTCCGCCTTTGCCGCGGCGTCGGTTCCGCCTCCTGGCCGGCTTGAACTCCTGAGCGACTTCCTTGAATATCTTGGCGGCGTTGCCATCGGCGCTGACGGATGGTCCCTTGCCCTTGTCAACCATTGAGCAGTCTCCCGATCGCCATGTCCATCAGCTGGTCGATGATCATCCCGGTGATCTTCTTGAAGATGGGGATCTGCACGAGGGAGGCGCCGAAGGTCACCGCGGCGGTCGCGAGGGCCCAGGCGATCTGGACGGCCAGGATCGCCAGTTGGATGATCACCTGGATCTTCAATGCCAGCACCAGGCCGGCCACGATGGTCAGCGAGATGTTGACCTTGTTGTTCGGGTCCACGGCGTCGCTGATGCTCGCGACCGCGGAATCGGAGCCTTCCCACTCGTCCCTGAACGAGTCGATCTGGCGGCCGGAGTTGTTGTCCAGCAGGGTCCTCGCGGCCGCGTTGAGTGCTTCGACCCGGCCGTCGATCCGGTCCGCCAGGCCGGTCCATTCACCGGCGAGGTTGAAGATCTTCTCCTCGTCGGACTCGGGCCACTCGAAGCCGAGCATGCCCAGCAGAGTGATGAGTTCCGAGGGTAGTTGCATGCCCATGGGGGTGTTCTCCTCGTCGAGTCGATAGTGGAGCCGGACGGGCGGTCAGGCGGGGCCGAGGTCCTTGCCGAGGGTGGTGAAGGAGGCGGCGATCTCGCCGTCGACCGTCTCGTGGTCGTCGGCCATCTCGCGGACGGCCGCGGCCAGGCCGGTCAGCTCCTCGACGTCGAGGGTCAGGGTCTCGGTGAGCGCGTCCACGCAGATCTGGTGCCCGACCCCCGCGAGCGAGCCGATCATGTCGCCCCCGAAAGCGTCGGCGAACTGCTCGACGGCCGCCGTGAACTCGTCCAGCAGTGACTGCACTTCGGTGGTGGCCGCGTCGAGTTCGTCGGCGGAGCGCCGCATCGATTCGGGATCGACGTTGAATCCGGGCATGGTCATCGACTCCCGCGGGGTTCGTTCGGCGCGGCCGACAACTCCGCGATCTGGTCTTCTCCGAGCATGCAGACCTTCCTCATCCAGACAGGACTGGTGTCGTCGGGGTCGGAAACGGGCGCTTCGGTGCGGCGCTGCACGGGAAGGACCGATGTACGCAGGGTACACCGATCGTCCACGCGCGCAGGTAGTCTGCGCGCGGCCGATGTCGGCTACCGGTCGCCGTCGAGGTCGGTGCGGTGGCGGACGATCTTGAGTTCGTCGCCGTCCCATGCCATCTCGTAGAGCTTGCCGCGGGCGTTGGTGAAGGGGCGGTGGAGGATGAGCATGAGGGTGCCGTCGAAGGCGGTGAAGAGCATGCCGTGGCCGGAGTCGGCGCGCACGAGCGGTTCGCGCTGCTCCCAAGGGCCTTCGAGGCGGCCGGAAGGGGAGACGGCCCAGGTCTGGACGTAGTCGCCGTCGATGCCGCCCGCGGTGAGGCGGTTCTTCTCGTACGTGGACCACAGGCAGACGAGGGCGCCGCCGGGGGCGCGGTAGAGCTGCGGGCCGTCGGTGACGTAGGGCGCGATCTGGTGGGGGACTCCGGCGGGGAGTTCGCGGGTGAGCCAGGAGGCGTCGGAGCCGCGGAAGAGGACGACGGGGTCGCCCGCGACCGCGTCGAGGGTGTCGGTGAGGGGGAACGCCTCGATGGTGCCGTCGATGCGCTGGAGCCATTCGTTGGCGTACACCATCCACGGCTTCCCGGCGTCGTCCGTGTAGAGCGTCCCGTCGAGGGTCATGAGCTCGGCGGGGAGGATCGGCTCGCCGGGGCGCAGCATCCGGTAGGGGCCGGTGAGGTCGTCGGCGGCGGCGACGATCGTGGAGCGGCGGTAGTTCGCGACGGGGAACGGCGTGCCGTACTCGCCGGGCTGCGGGACCGGCAGGGGCGCGTCGGCGTTGTGGAGCGTGGTGAACAGGTACCAGCGGCCGTTCCAGCGGTGGACCTCGGGGGCCCAGGCGCCGTGGCGCGCCCACGGCTGCTCCTCGTCGGCGACGAGGAAGACCGGGACGGGCTCGGCCCAGTCGCGGAGGTTGCGCGAGCGGTAGGCCATGGTGCCGGTGCCGGGGGTGCCTGAAAGGTCGAGGTTCGAGGTGAAGAGGTGGTACAGGCCGGTCGCGGCGTCGGCGACGACGTACGGGTCGTGCAGGGGCATGTCCGGCAGTCGCAGCGGGAAGGCGGTCGGCTCGCTCATGGCGCAAACGCTATCAAGCGGCGGGCGGGGCCGGAACGGGCGTTTTCGGCGGGCGGGCGCGGGAGGATGTCACAGATCCGGGGCGCGTCTTGTCTGAGCTGTCGACGGGGCGGCAGGGGCCGTCCCGCGGAACCGGAGGTGTGCAATGAAGATCGCTGTCATCGGCGGTACCGGGCTCATCGGATCGCAGGTCGTCAGGATCCTGAACGAGGGCGGGCACGAGGCGGTGCCGCACTCGCCGTCCACGGGCGTGGACCTGCTCAGCGGCGCGGGGATCGCGGAGGCGCTCGCGGGGGCGGGGGCGGTCGTCAACCTGACGAACTCGCCGACGTTCGACGAGCAGTCGCCCGCGTTCTTCCAGACGAGCATGGACAACCTGCTCGCCGGGGCGCGCGACGCGGAGGTCGGGCACGCGGTGATCCTGTCGATCGTCGGGGTCGACCAGGTGCCGGAGCTGGACTACTACCGGGCGAAGACGCTCCAGGAGGACGTGCTGAAGGCCGGGCCGGTGCCTTACTCGATCGTGCGGTCGACGCAGTTCTTCGAGTTCATGGACGCGGTCCTCTCGTGGACTTCGGACGAGCACACGGTGCGGCTGCCCGCGACTCGCGTGCAGCCGATCGCCTCGGCGGACATCGCGCGGGCGGTCGCGGACGTCGCGGCCGGGGCGCCGCTGGGCGGGACGCGCAATGTCGCCGGGCCCGAGGTGTTCACGCTCGACGAGCTCGGCCGGATCACGCTCGAAGCGAAGGGCGACAAGCGGACCGTGCTCGTCGACGACACGGCCGGCATGTTCCCGGCGGTGAAGGGCGACGCCCTCATCGCCGGAGACGACGCCGTCCTGTCGACCACCACGTACCGGGAGTGGCTGGCGCGCTAGTGCACCGGGCCGCCGGGCTCCGGGCGGCTGCGCCGCCCGGGGCCCGGCGCGCGGAGGGGCATAGTTGCGGCATGACCGCCTTTGCGCCCATGGAATGCCATCTCGCGACCGACCGGCTGGTCATGCGGCCGTGGATCGAGAACGACGCGGCCTGGCTCCGCGACCTGCATGCAGAGCGCGGCGACGGGAGGCCGACTCTCGCGGAGACCCGCGGGATCATCGAGGCATCGCTGGCCCGCACGAAGGCCACGGGCATCGCCCTGCTGCCGATCCGCCGCCGGATCGCGCATCAGGGCTGGAAGGCGCCTAGTTTTTCGGGGGCTACCAGCCATAGGACCTGGTCGATGCCGGTGCTGTTCGCGTCGACGGTGAGGGCCGCGTAGACGCCGCCGTTCTGGTGCAGGACCGCCCAGGTCCGGCCGCCGAGGTCCTTCCATTCGATCGTGACGTCGTCCCAGAGCCAGGTGATGGAGTTGAGGAACTTCGCCACGCGGGTGGCGCCGACGAGCGGTTTGCGGGCCACCTTGACGGCGCCGTTGCCGTCGGAGATGTTCACGACGTCGGCTGCGAAGAGCCGTTCCAGGCCCTGCATGTCGCCGGAGCGGGCCGCCGTCATGAACGCCTCCAGGAGCTCGCGCTGCCCGTGCGGTGCCGGTCGGGAGCGCCGGCCGTCGGCGATGTGGCGCCGGGCCCGGCTCGCCAGCTGGCGAGCCGCCGCCGGGGTCGTGCCGAGGACCTCCGCGATCTGACCGTACGGGTAGTCGAACGCCTCGCGGAGCACGTACGCGGCCCGTTCGTTGGGCGACAGCCGCTCCATCAGCAGCAGCGTCGCGTACTCCAGGGCCTCGCCCCGCTCAGCGCCCAGGTGCGGGTCGGCCGCGGTGTCGACCGGCTCGGGGAGCCACGGACCGATGTAGGTCTCGCGGCGCACCCGCGCCGACTGCAGCACGTTGATCGACAGCCGGGTCGCGATCGTCGCCAGGAACGCCCCGGGTTCGGCCACCGACGCCCGGTCGTACGCCTGCCAGCGCAGCCACACTTCCTGGACGAGGTCCTCGGCTTCGCTCGCGCTGCCGAGCATCCGGTAGGCGATCCCGAACAGTCGCGGCCTCACTGCGGTGAATTCGGCCATGGCCGCTTCGAGCCCGGGGTCGTCACCGGGTACCGGTGACGGTTCCGGTGCCGGCCGGTCCGGGGTGTCCCGGGCCGGTCGTTCCGGTGCCGGTGCGTCCTGACCCGACGGTCCTTCAACGGTTGCCACCCGGCAATCTAAGCGCACCCGGGCGGGTCGGCGGTCACGGTGTGAGGACCGTCTTGCCGAGGAGCCTCCCTTCGACGGCGCGGTCGTGGACGGAGGGGAGGTCGGCGAGCGGGAGGCGCTCGGCGACGTCGATGCGGAGTTCGCCCGCGTCGACGAGGGCGACCAGGTCGGCGAGGCGGGCGGGGTCGTTCGCCACGTAGACGTGCTCGACCCTGATCCGGGCGGTCTGCGGCCCCGGGATGGTGGTGCTGGTGAAGGCGCCGCCGTCGGCGGCGAGGTCGGCGAGGGCCGCGGTCTCCTCGGGGGTGTCGCGGACCAGTTGCAGGACCGCGTCGAAGTGCTCACCGGCGAGGGTCTTCACCACCGGTTCCGCCGTGTAGTCGACGATCCGGTCGGCGCCCGCGGCCTTGACGCGGTCGAGGCTGCGCGGGCTGGCGGTCGCGGTGACGTGTGCTCCCGCGCGCTTGGCGAGCTGGATCGCGTAGCCGCCGACGGCGCCTCCGGCGCCGTTGATGAGGAGGCGCTGGCCGGGTTTGAGGTCGAGGTGGTCGAAGAGGGCCTGGCGGGCGGTGAGGCCGACCGTGGGCAGGGCCGCGGCGTCGGGGAGCGGGACCGTGGCGGGGGCGGCGGCGAGGAGGTCGGCCGGGACGGCGACGTACTCGGCGGCGGCGCCGGGCGCGGTGGGCGGGAGGAAGGCGATCACGGGGTCGCCGGTGCTCCAGCCGGTGACGCCTTCGCCGGTCTCGGCGATGGTGCCGGAGACGTCGACGCCGGGCGTGTGCGGGAAGTCGATCGGCATGGCTTCCTGCATGATCCCGACGCGGATGGCCGCGTCGAGGAGGTTGAACGAGGTGCCGGCGACCTTGACGACGACCTGGCCGGGGCCCGCGGTGGGGCGGTCGGTCTCTTCGAGGGCGAGGACGCGGCTGTCACCGTAGGAGTGGTAGCGGATGGCTTTCATATTGCGACTCCTTCAGATTGTGCTTCGAGTTCGAAGCATCTGTGTTCGAGCTTAGACTGCTTTGAATTCGAAGCACAAGGGTCGGGGTGCGTGATGGTCGGCACATTGCTTTGAATTCGAAGCAGGTAGGATTCGGGGGTGACCGGTCCCGACATCGACCTCGGCGGCGTCCGGCTGCCCGAGCCGCGGCAGCTGGAGGCCTACTTCGCGCTGACCGAGGCCGTGAGCCTCCTCCAGCACCACGTGGAGCAGCAGCTCCGCGCCGAAGGCGGCATCAGCACGGTCCAGTTCCAGATCCTCATGGCCCTCAACGGGGTCGAGCAGCTCACCATGACCCAGATCGCCGACGGCGTCGTCTACAGCCGCTCCGGACTCACCTACCAGGCCGCGCAGCTGGAGAAGGCCGGACTCGTCACCCGCCGCCCCAGCCCCGACGACGAGCGCGCCACCCTCGTCGCCATCACCGACCGCGGCCGAGCGACCGTCGGGAAGGTCCTCCCCGGGCACATCGAGGTCACCCGGCGCCTGTTGTACGAAGCGGTCTCCGCCGACGACCTCGACCGGCTCGGCGACACCATGGCCCGCGTCCGCGACCACATCCGCGAGGAGCCCCCGCGGTCGGCCGCGCCCCGCCGCAAGCCGTCTTCGAAGCGCTAGACGGCGCTACTCGTCCTCGGCGAAGGTCTCTCCGGTCCTCGCGCGCCAGTGGTCGACCCACGCCAGCGCGTCCATCGTGTCGGCGTGGTCGGCGCCGAGATGGGTCTCGCACGCGGCCGCGAACCGCTCGGCGTAGGCGACGGCGTCGCCGATCGGCCGGGTCGTGCCGATGTGCCGGACCGCGTCGAACAGGACCTTGGCCGCGAACCCGTCGGCGAACAGCGATCCGTCCGTGTTCGCAAGCATCCGTTCGACATTGGCGATGAAGAGCGGCATGCGCGGGTCGTCTTCCCCCGGCCAGATGTCGTGGAAGATGTACCCCGCGATGCGGATCGTCGCTTCCCGGCCCCTCGCCTCCAGGATCTCCCCTGCCGCGCGCTGCACGAGCGGGTGGACGCTGACCGCGTCGCCGTCGATGTCGACGAGCGACAGCCGGTGCAGGGCCGCGAGCGCGTCCTCGACGTCGGCGCGGGTCGGCGGCGTGTCGGAGCGGCCGCTGGAGACGTCCGCGAACGTCCGGAGGGCGCGATCGGAGGTGAACAGCGCGAGGGGGATGCCCGCGGGGTCGAGGCGGCACGCCAGCTCCAGGACCGAGGACGCGAGCCTGGGCAGGTCGTCGCTGGCGGCCGCGGCGATCACCGGATGGATCGCGGCCGTGACGGGCGCGCCGGCGTCGGGGAGGGACGCGAGGTAGCCGCGGCAGGTCGTTCCGGGCCGGTCGAGGAGGTGCGCGGCGGCGAGAGCGAGCGCGCGCGGCAGGTGCCCGAGCGCGGCGGCCAGTTCGGCCGCGCCGTCCAGGGCGCGCGAGCCGGCGCCGAGGCGCCACTCCAGGTACGTCGCGGACCAATCGGAAGTGAAGGGGCCGAGGTGAACGCGGTGTCCGTCGATCGCAGTGCTGCGAATCTGGGTGGTCAGGATCGTCTGTCCGCGGGAGGTCTCAGGGGGCCATAGCCCCGCGAGATGGCCGGGATCGGTCACGCCGTCGAGGACGACGAGCCACCGCGGCGCGTTGGGCCGGTCGAGCCAGGTGAGGAAGCGGACGGCCGCGGCCTCCTCATCAGCCGGGTCGTCGCCGCGCACCGCCGCCGCGGCTGCCGCGAACGCCGCCGCGATGCCCTCGCGGGTGGCCGCGTCCGCCCAGACGAGGAGGTCGAGTTCGCCTGCGTTCCACTGCCTCCGGGCGTGCTCCGCCGCGACCTCTGTCTTGCCTGCGCCCGTCAGGCCCGTGAGAACAGTCGGGCCCTCCGCGGCGATCAGGCCGTACCGGGCGATCCGCGCGGGGGCGGCGTTCGGGATGCGGCCCACCAGGAGCGGCCCGTCGGCGAACGAGTGCACCGCCGCCTGGACCGGCTGGTGCATGTGAAGCTGCACCTCCTGCCCCTGGATGAGGTTGTGGACCCGCGGGTCGTTGACCGTGAAACCCGGTTCGGGGGCGGCGTGCTCGGGCATGAGGGCAGGGTACTCCGTCCCGGCGCGGCCCCCGGGGACGCCGAAAGGGGGCGCCCGCGGGCGCCCCCTCCAGACGAAACGCTAGATCATGGGGTGGCGGATGATGTTCTCCTCGCGGCCCGGGCCGACGCCGACCACGGACACCCGTGCGCCGCACAGCTCTTCGAGGCGCTCGATGTACGTCTGGGCGTTGCGGGGCAGCTCGTCGAACTTGCGGCACGCGGAGATGTCCTCGAACCAGCCGTCGTGGTACTCGTACACCGGCTTCGCGTGGTGGACCCCGGTCTGCGTCATCGGCATCTCGTCGACCCGCTCGCCGTCGACCTCGTACGCCACGCAGATCGGGACGCGTTCGAGCTCGGAGAGCACGTCGAGCTTCGTCACGAACAGGTCGGTGA
Organism: Glycomyces artemisiae; assembly: GCF_003002955.1. Taxonomy (GTDB): domain Bacteria; phylum Actinomycetota; class Actinomycetes; order Mycobacteriales; family Micromonosporaceae; genus Glycomyces; species Glycomyces artemisiae. The sequence goes on along the minus strand of NZ_PVTJ01000002.1, from coordinate 25,135 downwards.
TCCCGTTGACGCGCACCGCGTACCGGCCCAGCACCGCGTCGAACCAGCCGCAGCGGCGCCGCCGCCCCGTGGTGACGCCGTACTCGCCGCCCTTCTTGAGCAGGAACTCCCCGAACTCGTCGAACAGCTCCGTCGGGAACGGCCCCGAGCCCACGCGGGTCGTGTACGCCTTGATGATGCCGATCGACGTCGTGATCTTGTTCGGCGCGATGCCGGTGCCCACGCACGCGCCGCCCGTCGTCGGGTTCGAGGACGTCACGAACGGGTAGGTGCCGTGGTCGACGTCGAGCATCGTCGCCTGGGCGCCTTCGAGGAGGACGTTCTTGCCCGCCTCCAGGGCCTTGTTGAGCAGCAGCCGCGTGTCGGCGATGTACGGCTTCAGGCGCTCGGCGTACCCGAGGTACTCCTCGACCACGGCCTGCGGGTCGATCGCCTTGCGGTTGTAGACCTTCACGAGGATCTGGTTCTTCTCGCGGAGGATCTGCTCCAGCTTGATGGAGAGGATCTTCGGGTCCAGGAGGTCCTGCACGCGGATGCCCTGGCGGGCCACCTTGTCGGCGTACGCCGGGCCGATGCCGCGCCCGGTCGTGCCGATCCGCGCCCCGCCCAGGTACCGCTCGACGACCCGGTCGAGCGCCCGGTGGTGCGGCATGATGAGGTGCGCGTCCGCGGAGAGCTTCAGGTTCGAGACGTCGACGCCGCCGGCGGTCAGCTCGTCGAGCTCGGAGATGAGGAACTTCGGGTCCACGACCACGCCGTTGCCGATGACCGGGACGACGCCGGGGGTGAGGATGCCGACCGGGACCAGGTGGATGGCGTACTTCGTGCCGTCGGGGGTCACCACCGTGTGTCCGGCGTTGTTGCCGCCCTGGTAGCGGACGACGTAGTCCATCTCGGCGCCGAGCAGGTCGGTGACCTTGCCCTTGCCTTCGTCGCCCCACTGCGTTCCTACGACCGCGATCGCCGGCATCTGCCCACATCCTCCCGGGAAGTTGATCACCCGATTACTTGGTAAGCCTACTGGCATTCGTTTATCTGGGGTAACAGCAGGCCCGAGCACTATGAAGCGGGTCCCCGTCACACCGTAGAGTCGGCCGGGTGAACGTCGTCGTGTTGACACTCGTGGAGTCCGACTGCTCCAACCCCGGGCCGCGCACCCAGGCGCTGCACCTGGCCGACGAGCTGAAGGCCCGCGGGGCCGCCGTGCGCACCGTCGAGGCCCGCACCCCCGAGGACATCGACCAGGCCGCGCAGGACCCCGACGAGCGGATCGTCCTCGCCGCCGACACCGACGAGCAGGTCAACGCCGTCGTCGCCCGGCTCACCCGCCTCGCGATGCCCGCGCCCTCCATGCGCCCCGAGGGCCTGCCCGACGGCCGCACGATCCCCGACCTGCCCGCGCTCGCGGTCCTGCCGCTCGGCACGGTCCCCGGGATCGTCGTGCGCCTCGGCCTGCCCGAGAAGCCCGCCGACGTCGCCGAGGCCGTGGTCTCCGGCGCGGTGAAGCGCACCGACCTCATGCGCCACGACGGCGGCGGCGTCGCCGTCGACGGCGTGCGTCTCGGCGGCGGCGACCGCCCCTGGCGGGGCGTCGTCAACCTCGACGACGTGGTCCTCGCCGACGGCTCCGAGCAGATCCTCGCGTGCGTCGTCGCCAACGCCGACGGGTACGCCGCCGCCGACGACATGGTCCTCGCCGAGCCCGACCCCGCCGACGGGAAGATCGACGTCGCGGTCGCCGTCCCCGTCATGGCCGGGCGCTTCCGCAAGCGCCTGCGCATCGAGGTGCGCCGCGCGAAGGGACGCGCCGTCGCCGTCCACCCCGCCGACACCGTCACCTACATCCAGGACGGCCTCGCCGGGCAGCTCGGCCGCAAGCGCACCTGGTGGATCGAGCCCGGCGCCGCCGGGTGGTACACCGCCTGAACCCCAAGCGGCCGAACGGGAACGCTCCGTGAGCGGTGCGGCCTCCTGCGTCGTATCGACCGCTGTGCCCGACCTCGCCACCTGATCGAAATCCGATCGTTATCTAGGTGAGGCATGCTGGTCAGCGCCCACAAGGCAGCGTTCTTGCGAGAGCAGCGCGGGGTGCGAGACCCGGCGCACGGCGAACATGGAGGTGGCGGGCAGTGGCGGCGGCGTATACGAGTTTCGTGGCCATCGGCGACAGTTTCACCGAAGGGGTCGGCGATCCGGACCCCCGAGGCGGCCGCGACCGCGGCTGGGCCGACCTCTTCGCAGAACGGGCCGCCGAGGAGTGGCCCGGGTTCGCCTACGCGAACCTCGCCGTCCGCGGCAGGCTCTTCGACCGCATCGTCGACGAGCAGGTCGTCCCCGCGATCCGGCAGCGCCCCGACCTCGTGTCGTTCGCGGCCGGCGCCAACGACGCCCTCCGCCCCGGCTACAACCACGTGCCCCTCGCGACCCGCGCGCACGAGGTCGTCCGGCTCCTCAAGGCCTCCGGCGCCCAGGTCGTCCTCTTCACCTGCGCCGACGTCACCCCCCACATCCCCGGGATGCGCATGCTCCGCAAGCGCTTCACCGACATGAACGAGGCCTACCGCAAAGTCGCGAAGCGGCACGACGCCGTCCTGGTCGACCTGTGGGAGGACCGCGCGTTCGACGACCCGCGCCTGTGGGCCGTCGACCGCCTCCACATGAACACCCTCGGCCACCGCCGCGTCGCCGCCGACGTGTGCCAGGCCCTGGGCATCGAGCCCGACCCGGCATGGCTCGACCCCCTCCCCGACCTCCCGCGGCCCCGCCGCGAGATGAACGGCGTCCAGTGGGCCGGCAGGCACCTGGCCCCCTGGGTCAAGCGCCGCCTCACCGGCAAGTCCTCAGGGGACGCCGTCACCCCCAAGCGCCCCGACCTCACCAAGGTGAAGTGACCGCCATGGCCATCATGTTCAAACTCCTCGCGATCATGGTCGTGATCCTGACCTGCGCGTTCTTCTTCGGGCTGCTGTTCAAGAAGGGCCGGGACCGCTGACGCGAGCCCTGCTCGGCCGATTCGCCTGCCCCTCTTCGGGGGTGGGCGTGGCGCTTCCGGCGGAGACAGGGCATCATGGTTCATTGTGGGACTCCTCCAGCGTCTGTTGGGGCGCCGGGACACACCTGATTCAGTGCCAGATCCCGCCGCCCAACCCGAACCTGCCTCCGAGCCCGAGAGCGCGCCAGAGCCCGGCGCGTCCTCCGGCGCGCTCGGCGATGCCGCCCCCGAGACCGGCCCGGACCCCTCCCCGGCCGCCCAGGAGGAGGACAGCATCACCGCCGCAACGTCCGTGACCGCACTCCGGCTCGTGCCCGACCTCGCGCCCGAACCCGATCCCGAGCCCGTGACCGACGCCGCGGAGCCGCACGCGGCCCCCGCGCCCGACTCCTCCGATGAGATCTTCGTGCCCGAACGGCCCCGCCGCGAACTGCTCACACTGGACAAGCCCGAGCCGCCCCGGCAGGGCACCGGCCGCGACGAGATGATGCCGCGCATCGACTCCGAGGACCTCGACATCGCCGGGTCCCCGCGCGCCGACCTGCGCGCCGCCGGGCTCGCCGTCCCCAAGATGCACCAGCTCGTGCGCCGTGGCGACACCGCCATGTGGGCGTTCGGGGTCCGCGCCTCCGAGGCCCTGCGCTGGTGGCTCGACATCCGCCAGTCCGCCGAGCAGACCGGGTGGATGCCCGTGCTCCTCGGCGCGCCCGGCGAATGGCGCGACAACGGCGAGGCGATCGTCCACGAAGGCGACGACGAGCTCGCCCGCGCCGACGAGATCGACGCCGCCGAACTGCTCCACGAGAAGGGCGCCGAGGCCGGGGAGCCCGCCCGCGGCGTCCCGATCCTGCCCCGGCGCGGCGACTCCGACTTCGCCACTCCGCAGTCGGAGGGCCTGCTCGGCCTCGTGCGCACCGACGCGGGCTGGAAGATCCCCGCCATGTTCCCGTGGAAGGGCTCCACGAACTGGGAGCTGTACGGCGCCGAGCACGCAGCGGTCCTGCGCAGCTGGAACCGCCGCTTCGAGGCCGAACTCGTCGCCATGACCTACGACGTGATCGAGCTGTACGTGCCCCGCCCGCCCGCACCCGAGGAGGCCATTGCCGTCGCCGGGGAGGCCTACGCGTACTGCCCCGACCTCCTCGACTCCGGCGTGCCCACCCTGGAGGACCTCGCCGAGCACATGATCCGGTCGAAGGCGTGGTACTTCCGCTGGGCCTAAGCCTCTGAGCCCTTGCGGCGCACCGCCTCCATGCGGGGCGCCAGGCCGTCGAGGAACCGCTCCAGGGCGTAGCGCATCGCCTGGTGGGCCGTCGCGTCCCACGCGGACTCGTCGGAGAACCGCTGGACGTGCCGGAACCTGCCGGATTCGAAGGCGCGCTTGAGGTACGGCTCCTGGATCGCCCACCACTCGCGCTCGTCGGCGAGCGGCGCTTCTTCCGCGCTGTCGCGCATCAGGTACTGGCGGGCCGTGCCGGTGACGAGGTTCATGATCGACGTGATGACGAGGTTGATCTCCCGGTCGGGCAGGTCGTGGCCCTCGAACGCGCTGATCGCGAAGTCGTAGCCCGCCATCGAGTCCGGGCCGAACACCGGCCGCCGCTGGTTGATCTCCAGCAGCCACGGGTGCGCGTCGTACACCTCCCACGTGCCCTCCGCGAGCAGCTCCAGCCGGGCCCGCCAGTCCAGGCCCTCCAGGAGCGACTCGTCGCCGTCGTTGCGGCCGACCCGGTCCACCATGAGGTCGATGAGCTCCCGCTTGCCCGGGACGTACCGGTAGATCGTCATGGCGCCCACGCCCAGCTCGGCCGAGACGCTGCGCATCCCGAAGCACGAGCCCTCGCGGTCGGCGACCGCGATCGCGGCCTCCACGATCCGGTCCACCGTGAGCCGCGGCTTGGGCCCGGGCTTGCTCTGCGCAGGGCTCAGGTCGCGCCAGAGCAGCTCCAGGCTTCGTGTGGGGTCGCCCGCCCCCGTCTGTGGTGTCGCCATAGGGGCCTCATGATATCGCGCTTGCTAACCGGGTACATCGTATGCTATTACTGGGTACAACGTACCCGATTCAGGGAGACCAGGCAATGACCACCACGACCGTCGAGGCATCGGGCCTCGGCAAACGATTCAAGGACACCGCCGCGCTCGACGGCTTCGACCTCGCCGCCGAGTCCGGCACCGTCCTCGGCCTCCTCGGCCCCAACGGCGCCGGGAAGACCACCACCGTCCGCATCCTCACCACCCTGCTGCGCTTCGACACCGGGCGCGCGGCCGTCGCCGGGTTCGACGTCGCGAAGGACGCCCGCCAGGTGCGCCGCCGCATCGGCCTCACCGGACAGCAGACCGCCGTCGACGACCTCCTCACCGCCCGCCAGAACCTCGTCCTCTTCGGGAAGCTGTACCGGCTGAGCAAGACCCGCGCCCGCGAGCGCGCCGGGCAGCTGCTCGACCAGTTCGGGCTCGGCGAGGCCGCCGACCGCCAGGCCAAGCACTTCTCCGGCGGCATGAAGCGCCGCCTCGACCTCGCCGCGAGCATGATCCTCGCCCCGCAGGTCCTGTTCCTCGACGAGCCGACGACGGGCCTCGACCCCGGCGGGCGCCGCGAGGTCTGGGACGCCGTCTCCGGCCTCGCCGCCGACGGCACCACCGTCGTCCTCACCACCCACTACCTCGACGAGGCCGACCGCCTCTGCGACCGGATCGCCGTCATCGACCACGGCCGCAACCTCGTCGACGACACCCCCGCCGGGCTCAAGCGGCGCATGGGCGCCGACCGCCTGGAGATCGCCGCCACCGACCCGGCCGACCTGCCCGCGCTGCAGGCGATCGCCGAGCAGGTCGCCGACGGGGACGTCGCCGTCGGCGCCGCGGGCGTCTCCGCCGCCGTCAAAGACCCCGTCGCGGCCCTCACCGCCGCCGCCACCGCCGTGCAGGAGCGGGCGATCACCGTCGCCGACATCGGCCTGCGCCGCCCCACCCTCGACGAGGCCTTCCTCGACCTCATCGGCGACAAGGAGAACCAGTGACCACCTCGACCGCACCGCTCCCCGGCGAGACCCTCGCCGGGCGGATCAAGTGGACGCTCCACGACTACCGCGCCATCGTCGGCCAGGAGTTCACCCACGTGCTGCGCCAGCCCGCGAACTTCGCGTGGGCCCTCGGCTTCCCGATCGTCATGGTCCTGCTGTTCGTGTACGTCTTCGGGTCCGCCATGGACGTCACCGGCCAGGGCGCCGGCGTCGACTACGTCGCCTACGCCATGCCCGGCATGTTCGCCATGACCATGGCCTTCGGGTTCATGAACACCGCCACCGCCGTCGCCTACGCCAAGGAGAAGGGCTTCATCGACCGCGTCAGGTCCATGCCCATGGCCTCCTCCGCGGTCGTGGTGGGCCGCAACATCGCCGACACCGTGCAGGCCGCCGTCGACCTGCTCGTGCTCAGCCTCATCGCCCTCGCCATCGGCTGGCGCTCAGGGGGAACGATGTGGGAGACGCTCGGCGCGTTCGCGCTCCTGCTGTGGCTGCGCTTCGCGCTCATCTGGATCGGCGTCTGGCTCGGCCTCCTCGTCAAGAACGTCGAGCAGGCCGGGACCCTCTTCGCCCTCGCCTTCCCCTTCGGCATGGTCTCCTCCGTGTTCACCCCGCCCGAGCTCATGCCCGGCTGGCTCGGCGCCATCGCCGCCTGGAACCCCGTGTCCGCCACCGCGACCGCCATCCGCGAGCTCTTCGGCAACCCCGTCGCCGCCGGGACGGCCTGGCCCGAGCAGCACGCCCTCCTCGCCGCGATCGCGTGGCCGCTCGTCATCACCGCGGTGTTCCTCCCGCTCGGCGTGCGCCGCTTCAGCAACCTCGGCCGCTAGCACCCGGCCGACGACCTGAAGGGAACCAGGAAGGGCCCGCGCCGCACCCGGCGCGGGCCCGCCGAATGTTTCGAGTTCGATCGGTATCGATTTCGCACCGATATCGCGCAATTCCATGGGAGCGTTTGCGAAGACGGTTGCGCAATCGCTGTATTTATCCGTGCAATTCCGGCGAATCAGCGAATCGCCCGGACTGACAGCGCTTCCAGTCTGCGCTAACGTTCTTCCACCGCGAGGCTTCCCTCACCTCGGCCTCGCGCACCCGGCGCCCGGTCATCCCTCGACGGAAAGCAGAACCGACATGACCAAGAGGAGACACCTCCCCGCGCTCGCCGCCACCGCGGTGCTGGCGACCGCCGCGTGCAGCGACGACGAGCCCCCCGCCGAGACGGACGCGGACGGCCTCGTGATCGACGAGTTCCCCCGCGGCGAGACCCTGTACACGACCGGCACGGCGTGGGGACCGCCCGGCGACTTCAACCCGGTCACCGCGGGCGGCGTCACCGGCCTCAACGGGCTCGGCTACGAGTACCTCTTCCTCTACGACGTCGAGGAGCAGGCCCTCACCCCCTGGCTCGCCGAGTCCGGGACGTGGACCGGCGAGCGCGAGTTCGAGCTCAAGCTGCGCGCCGGGATCGACTGGAGCGACGGCGAGTCGTTCACCGCCGACGACGTCGCGTACACGTTCGAGCTCGGCAAGACCGACGGCGTCCCCTTCGCCGGGGTCTGGGACTGGCTCGAAGCCGTGGAGGTCGTCGACGAGCTCACCCTCCGGTTCACCTTCACCGAAGCGCGCCACCAGGAATGGGACAACTTCCTGTACACCAACGAGATCGTGCCCAAGCACGTCTTCGAAGCGTACGCGCCCGAGGAGGTCCTCACCGGCGCCCTCGGCCCGGACCCGGTCGTCACCGGTCCCTACCGCGTCCACTCCTTCGACGAGACGCGCATCGCCTGGGTCAAGCGCGACGGCTGGTGGGCCACCGAGGCGCTCGGCCTCGACGTGCGGCCCCGCTTCATCGTCGACCTCGTGACGCCCTCGAACGCCGACATCCTCAACATGCTCATCGAGGGCCGCCTGGACCTGGCGAACAACTTCATGCCCGGCGTCGCCGACTTCATCTCCGGGGACCCCGCGCTCACCACGTACTACGACAAGCCGCCGTTCATGGCGCCCGCGAACACCGCGATGCTCATCCCCAACACCACCCGCAAGCCCCTCGACGACCCGGAGTTCCGGCGCGCCATGGCCTTCGCGGTCAGCCCCGGGCAGATCGTCGACGCCGTCTACGGCGGCATGGTCACCGAGGCCCACCCGACCGGGCTCCTGCCGGTCTGGGAGCGCTACTACGACGCCGGGATCGTCGAGGAGGACGGGTTCGTCTTCGAGCCGTCCCAGGCCGTGGCCCTCCTCGGCGCCGCCGGGTACAAGGACGAGGACGGCGACGGGTTCGTGGAGAACCTGGACGGCGAGCCGTTCTCCCTGCGGCTCATCGTCCCCACCGGCTGGACCGACTGGGAGGACGCCGCCCGCTCCATCGCCTCCGACCTCGTGGACGCCGGCATCAACGTCACCGCCGAGTCGGTGGACGCCGCCGACGTCGACGCCGCCCGCGCCGGCGGCGACTTCGACCTGCTCGTCAACAACGACAGCCGCCTCACCAACTCGCCGTGGAGCCACTTCCGGTACCTCTTCCAGCTGCCCGTCGCCGACGCGCAGCTCACCGGCAACTACTCCCGCTGGGAGAACGAGGACGCCTGGGAGCTCACCCAAGAACTCTCCACTGTGGCCTCCGACGACCCCCGCTACATGGAGATCATCGCCGAGCTGGAGCGCTTCGCGCTCCGCGACCTCCCCGCGATCCCCGTCTGGTACAACGGCGCCTGGTCCCAGGCCAGCAACGCCGTCTGGACCGGCTGGCCCACCGCCGACGACGGCGCGGTCTACGCCAGCGCCTGGGACGAGATGTGGGGCTTCGGCGCCGTCCGCATGCTCACCGGCATCACCCCGGTCGAGTTACGGCGCAAGGAAACGGGCCCGCGCCGCCACCCGAAAGGCGGCGCGGGCCCTCTTTCATCCCCCCGGTCCCTTAGAACCCGATCCAGGCGGTCTGGGCGTAGCCGCCGCCGAGTTCGTTGGACTGCAGGCCCGCTGCGGAGAGGGTCCAGAGCTGGTCGCCGATGACGAGGGTGCGGAGGATGCCCTCGCTGTACGGGTCGGAGGCCTCCTGCTCGATCCAGGCGGCCTGGTCGACCGTGTCGGCGCCGATCGCGAGGACGACCGCGCCGGAGCGGTAGTTGGAGTAGTCGGGGCCCCAGTCGGTGACGGGCAGGACGGCGATCCCGGCGTCGTCCCAGTACAGGAACGCGTGCGGGTCCCACTGGACGGCGGAGTCCGAGTTCTCGCGGAAGTACTGGTCGAGGACCGCGGCCTCCGGTGCGGCCGTGTCGAACAGGCTCGCCTGGAGGCCGGTGGTGACGCCGTCCTCGGTGGCCTCCTGGCCGATGCCCAGGAGCCGGTCGGCCCCCACGGGGTGGAGGTAGCCGGAGTAGCCGGTGATCTTCAGCTCGCCGGTGACGGCGAGGTTCGCCGGGTCAGAGAGGTCCACTGTGTACAGCGGGTCGGTCTGGCGGAACGTGACGATGTACGCGGTGTCGGCGATGAAGCGGACGGCGTAGATCTGCTCGGTGACGCCGAGGTCGGTGACCGAGCCGGTCTCGGTGAGGGCGTCGTCCCCGACGGCGAACACCGTCACCGTGGACTTCGAGGGCTCCGGTTCGGCGGGCGCGACTTCGGCGCCCTCCCAAGCGCAGTCGTCGGCCGGGCCGCAGCCGCCGCCCCACCAGCCCCACACCGAGTCGTTCTCGGTGGTGGCGACCCGCAGGTGCCCGTCGTACTCGCTGAGCGAGTACTGGTTGAGCAGCGACCCGGGGACGGTGGCCTCGCCCGCGAGGCGCGGCTCGCCGTCCTCGAAGTGGAACCGGTACAGCTCGGTCTCCGACTGCGGCTGCTCGTCTTCGGCCGCGCCCCAGCCGTAGTCGTAGTGCGCGAGGTAGAGGCTCTCGGTGGTGCCGTGGACGGTGTCGCCGTCGGCCATGACCGTGTGCGGCTCCACGTCCTCCCAGCCGCCGTCGGCGGCGAGCCCGAACACGGTCACGGCGGAGCCGGAGAACCGGTCGGGGTGGGCGATGTCGCGGCAGTCGATCTCGCCGTCCTCGCCGTTGACGCTGAAGCCCGGCACCCAGTCCTCAAGCTCGGTGGCAGCGATGGCGGCCTTGAGGTCCTCCAGGTCGGCGTCGGCGTCGTACAGGACGTCCTGCACCGGTTGGATGCTCGGCTGCGAGGACACCGCGAGGCGCACCTCGCCGCCGACCATCCGCGCGTCCACCATGGACCCGTCCATGGAGAACGTGTCGAGCACGTCGAGGCTCGCCGGGTCGAGCCGGTCGATCGTGAACTCGCTGTAGTAGGTCTCGCCGTCCTGGCGGTCCTGCGTGTACATGACGAGGAGTTCGTCGTCGCCGAGGAACAGCTCGTGGTCCCACGACATGTCGTCGTAGCGGTGCTCGGCCACGACCTCGCCGGAGCGGGTGTCGACGACGCGCAGTTCGTTCTGGACGACGCTGTAGACGAACGCGCCGTCGGTCTTGACGATGTCGGGCTCGTCGACCCCGGCGACCGCGTTGTTGGTCTGGGAGTAGGCGTCCGAGGCCGCGGCGGTCGGCGCCTCGGCGCTGTCGGACCCGGCGGCCATGTCGCCTTCCTCGCGGGCCACGCCGTCCTCGGCGAAGCCGTTCGCGAAGTACCCGCCGGACTGCCACTGGGCCATCATCGCGGCGGCCGCGTCCTGGATGCCTTCGAGCGCTTCGTCGCAGCCGCCGTAGGAGGCGAGCTGCGCGGAGGCGGGCACCCACGGGACGGCCTCGACGTCGGGGTCGCCCCCGTCTGAGGAGGAGGTGCACCCGGCGGCGGCGAGGGCGGCCGCGCCCGCGAGTGCGGTGAGGAGTTTCGCTTTCATGCCGGTGGGACGCCGCCCGCGGCCCGGCGGTTCCCGTGGAGCAGAAAAAGGGCCCGGGCGCTTCGAAAGCTCCCGGGCCCGGCTCGGACGGGCCGTCTCAACCCTTCGTGCCGCCCGAGGTCAGCCCGCTGATGAGGTGCCGCTCGGCGAACGCGTAGAACACGAGCGCCGGGAGCATCGCGAGCATGACGAACGCGAGGACCTTCGCCGTGTCGGACGCGTACTGGCCGCTGAACTGGGTGACGCCCAGCGGGAGCGTCCACCACGTCGACTTCTGGAGCACCACCAGCGGCAGCAGGAACGAGTTCCACGACCCGACGAGCGCGAGCACCGACACGGTCGCGAGCACCGGCCGCGCCATCGGCAGGAGGATGCGCGAGAAGAACAGCCACGGCCCGGCGCCGTCGATCGTCGCGGCCTCCTCGACCTCGGCGGGGATCGAGCGGAAGAACGTGCGCAGGATGATGATCGTCAGCGGCAGGCCGAACGCGGCCTGCGGGAGGATCACCCCGAGCGGGCTGTTGAGCAGCTCGAACGTGCGCAGGATGATGAACAGCGGCAGCACCGCCACCGCGAACGGGAACATCATGCCCGCCGCGAACAGCGTGAACAGGCCCTCGCGGCCGCGGAACGCGTAGCGCGCGAACACGAACGCGACCATCGCCGAGCACGCGACGACGATGAACGTGGTGATGAGCGCGATGAACACCGAGGAGAAGACCTGCTGCCAGAACGCGCCCGAGGCGAGCACGTCGGTGTAGTTCTGGGTGTTCCACGGGCTCGGCAGGCCCAGGGCGTTCTCGCGCAGCTGCTGGTTGTCCTTGAAGCCGCCCAGGAGCGCGAACAGGATCGGCGTCGCCACGAACGCGGTGGTGACGAACGCGGCGATGTAGAACCCGGTGTGCCGCAGCAGGCGCGCGCGGCGCGTCGTGACCTTCATGAGCGGTTCCCGGCGGTGGTGATCGACCCCTGGAGGTCGCGGTTGAGGACGAAGCGCTGGTAGAACAGCGCGAACACGAGGCTGATGAGGAACATCGCGATGGACAGCGCCGACGCGTACCCGATCTGGTTGCGCTGGAAGCCCTGCTCGTACATGGTGATCGCGAGGGTCTCGGAGGCGTGGAACGGCCCGCCGCCGGTGAGCACGTACACCAGGTCGAACAGCTGGACCGTGCCGATCACGGACAGGAACACGATCATGCGGACCGTGGGGCCCATGAGCGGCAGCGTGATCGAGCGGAACGCCTGCGCGCCGGTGGCGCCGTCGATGGCGGCGGCCTCGTACAGCTCGTCGGGGATGTTCTGGCGCCCGGCGAGGAACAGGATCATGTGGAAGCCGAAGAACTTCCAGGTGAGGATCCCGAAGATGACGAACATGACGATCTCGCGGTCGGAGAGCCACCCGACCTGCGAGTCGACGCCGAGGTTCGCCAGGAGCGAGTCGGCGAAGCCGCGCCGCGGCGAGAACACGAGCCGGAACAGGACCGCGGTGACGGCCTCGGTGAGCACGTAGGGCACGAAGAACAGGAGCCGGAACGCGGTGCGCCCGGGGAACCGCTGGTGCAGGAGCATAGCCAGGCCGAAGGAGATCGGCAGCTGCACCAGCAGCGAGAGGACCACGATGAGCCCCAGGCGCCACAGGTCCCCGAGGAACACCTCGTCCTGGAGGAGGTTGCGGAAGTTCTCCAGGCCCACGAAGTCGGTGGGGACGCCGCCGAGCCCGTTCCAGCGGAAGAACGCGACGTACGCGGCGAACAGGACCGGCAGGATCACGAAGAGCAGGAACAGGACCAGGCCGGGCGCGATGAACGTCGCGAGGGTCCCCGCGCCGGGGCGCCCGGACCGCTTGCGGGGGCTCTTGCCCTCGCGGCGGTCCGGGCGCCCCGGGGAGACCCGGGGGGACTCCGTGGTCGTCACTCCTCGGCCGCCCACGCCTCGTTGACCATCGACACGAAGTCGTCGGGGGTCAGCTGGCCCAGGATGAGCCCTTCGGTGGCCTCGTTGATGACGCCGCCGATGGCCGGCGGGTACGCCTGGTCGAGGTACAGCTGCGTGCCGGTGGCGGTGGCGAGCGCGTCGACGACCTTCTGGGTGTCCTCGTTCAGGTCCGGCGCGACGGCCGCGGTGTCGACGGCGACCGGGGTGAGGTTGCCCTCGGTGATCGCGCGCGAGTAGTTCTCGGGCTCCATGAAGTAGCACAGGAAGTCGAGGGCCTCGTCGGGCGCGTCCGCGGCGACCGCGTAGCCGTTGCCGCCGCCGAGCCACTCGGTGGTGGTCCCGACGCCGCCTTCGACCGTGGGGAATGGGAAGAACCCGAGGTTCTCGGGCCCGTCGGTGCCGGAGTTGTCGCGCTGGGCCTGCGGAGCCCACTGGCCCATCAGCTCCATGGCGGCGAGCCCTTCGCCCATGACCGCGGACTGGCCGTCGGCCTCGCCGTAGGTCGCGGACTCGAAGCCGGGCTGGAACGGCTCCAGGGCGGCGAGGTCGGCGACCATCTGACCGGCCTGGACGAAGCCGTCGCCGGAGAAGTCCCCGGCCTCGGCCGCCGCTTCGAGGCCGTCGAGGCCGACGGTGCGCATGGCGAGGTAGGTCCAGTAGTAGTGGCCGGGCCACTGGTCGGCGCCCGCGAGGGCGATCGGCGCGATCCCGGCGTCCTTGAGGGCCTGGACGTCGGCGAGGAACTCGTCCCAGGTGGCGGGCGGCGCGTCGATGCCGGCCTCGGCGAACAGGTCCATGTTGTACCAGAACCCGACGACCCCGGCGTCGAACGGCATGCCGTAGAGCTTGCCGTCGATCGTATAGGGCTCCAAGGCGATCGGGTTGATCTGGTCGATGCAGTCGAGCTTGCCGGTGAGGTCCTGCACGAGGCCGGCCTCGACCTGCTCGGCGAGCACGCCGCCGCCCCAGGTGTGGAAGATGTCGGGGACGTCGCCCGACTGCGAGGCGGTGCCCATGCGGTCCTTGAACGCCTGGTTCTCGATGGGCTGCACGTCGAAGGTGACGTCGTGCTCGGCCCCGAAGTCGTCGGCGAACTCCTGCCACGTGGACATGAGCGGGTCCTGGTTCTGGATGTGCCACCAGGTGATGTCGGCGTCGCTCTCGCCGCTGTCGCCGCACGCGGCGGCGGTCAGCGCGAGCGCGGCGGCCGCACCGGCCGCCACGAGCGCGCGGGGCCGGAGAAGGGGATTTCGCATCGGGCGCGTTCCTTTCGAGGGATGAGGGTTCGTCCGTCCGAAAGTTTCAGAAGAAGTATCGGAAACTTTCGATGCGATCATGGTACCTGCGCCCACCCGGAAAGTGAAGGGGGTCTCTATTCGTCATCATGCGCCCCAAGAGAGACCGATAACATCGCAGTTCACAGGCGTAATACGGTCAACCGGTGTCGGAATCGGAGGCCCGGAACAGCTCAATCGAACGAAATCGAACACGTGCCCGCGGCGCGCACGGCTGAGCACACGGCTGGGCACATGAAAACGGCCGCCCGGTGGAACCGGACGGCCGTGAAATCCTCGCGGAGCGGGTGACGAGAATCGAACTCGCCTCTCAACCTTGGGAAGGTCGCATTCTACCAATGAACTACACCCGCGAACTCCGCCTGAACGGAGCCGCACCGAGTATACAAAAGCCCGCGGAGGGCCGCACGGTGCCCCGGAGGAGGTGTGCCGCTACAGGGTCGCGAGGGCGGCGGTGATGTCGTCGTAGAGGAGGCCGACGTTGGCGTACACGCCGGGGTTGCCCGCCTCGGCGCAGCCGTAGCCCCAGCTCACGATGCCGACGAGGACGCCGTCCTCGGAGATCAGCGGGCCGCCGGAGTCGCCCTGGCAGGAGTCCACGCCGCCGTTCTCCAGGTCGCCCGCGCAGATCATCGTGGCGGCGTCGAACTCGGAGCCGTAGGCGCCGGAGCAGTCGCCGTCGCTGATGTAGGGGACGTCGACGTACAGGAGGTCCTGCGACATCGAGCCGGACTCGGTGGTGCCCCAGCCGATCACGGTGAGGGTGCCCCAGTCCTTGGTGTCCTCCTCGGTGAGCGGGAGGGTCTCGGCGCCGCTGATCGGCTCGGCGAGCTTGATGAGCGACCAGTCGTTGACCATGGTCGAGCCGTTGAAGCCGTCGGCGACGACGATCTCGCTGACGTCGTAGACGTCGGTCTGGGTGATGTCGGTGTCGCCGTGGCGGACCACGATGTCCCCGGCGGCGGAGCCCTCGGTGCAGTGGGCGGCGGTGAGGACGACGTCCTCGGCGATGAGGGAGCCGCCGCAGAAGTTGAACGACGGGTCGCCCGCGTCGGCGAGGGCGACGGTCCAGGGGAACTGGCCGTCGGCGGCGGGCTGGCCGCCGATGATCTGGGCGTCGAAGTCGCCGTCGGTGGTGGCTTCGTCCGCGTTGGCGCCGACGGTGCCGACCGCGAACGCGGCGGCGCCGAGTCCGGCGGCGACGACCGCGCCGATCTTGACGAGGGTCTTTCGGTTGTGCTTCACGCGAGAAATCCTTTCGGGTGAGGGTGGATCCAGGCGTTCACCTGCCGCAAGCAGCATACGGGAATATCGCTCATATCTGAGTAATCCACATCTAAGCTGTTTTTCAGTGAATAGCGGCGTATACACGCCTGTATTCAGCAATAGGGACGGACGCCTGCGAATAGTCCATTCCGGACTGCATCCGGAATGCGGAAGGCCGGGAGGGCCCGCCCCTCCCGGCCTTCACGGATCAAGGGGTCTACTCGACGGACCAGCCCGCGAGGACCTCGTCGATGGCGTCGTCGAAGTCCGCGACCTCGCCGTACACGCCCGGGTTGCCGGCCTCGGCGCAGCCGTAGCCCCAGCTCACGATGCCGACGAGCGTCAGGCCCTCGTTGTCGGCCATGATCGGGCCGCCCGAGTCGCCCTGGCACGAGTCGACCCCGCCGTTCTCCAGGTCGCCCGCGCACAGCATCGAGGCCGCGTCGACCTCACCCGGGTAGGCCGCCTCGCAGTCGGCGTCGCTCACGAACGGCACCTCGACCCACTCGGCCACCGTCGGGTACTCCTCGCCCGTGTTGCCCCAGCCCGCGGTCTCCAGGACCTCGAACTCGGCCGCCGGGTCGGTGTTGAGCGGGATCGGCTCCTGGTCGACCTCCTCGGCGAGCTTGAGCAGCGCCCAGTCGTTCGCCATCGCGATGGGGTCGTTGTAGTCCTCCGCGATGTGGAAGTCCGTCACCGCGGTCTCCACGATCTCGTCGGACTCCAGGTCCACCGAGCCGGAGAAGACGACGAGCTCCGAGGCGTCCTCGGTGCCCTCGACGCAGTGCGCCGCGGTGAGGACGACGTCGTGGGCGATGAGCGAGCCGCCGCAGAACTGGCGCTCCCAGGGGGTCCCCTCGCCCGCGGAGCCCAGGCCCACGAGCCAGGGGTACTGGCCCTCCTCGGCGGGCTGGCCGCCGATGATCTGCGCCTCGAAGTCGTTGTCCGCGGCGTTGTCCTGCGCGTTGGCGGCGACGCCGGCCCAGGCGATGGCCGCGGCGCCGAGCCCGGCGGCGACGCCCGCGCCGAGGCGGACCAGCTGCTTCCTCTTCATGTCCACTTTGATCCTTTCGGGGTGGAGGTGAGGATCAGGCCGTTTGGCCTTCCTGACCCGAAAGGCGCGATGAGCGGCTTTGGTGGTTGCGTGCCGCTTCTGATCGCAATTCAGTGAATTACTATGGAAGGTCGGTTCCGAGCTCCTTGCCGAGGTGGATCGAGCCGTCCTCGGCGCTGTAGTAGCCGAACGTGTCGACCGGGGTGTACCCGAGCAGGCCGTACATCGCGACGGCCTCGGGCTGGCGCGGACCGGTCTCCAGGATCACGCGCTTGCGGCCCGCGGCCGCGGCGGACTCCTCGACGGCGGCCACGATGCGCTTCGCGAGGCCCTGGCGGCGGGCGGCGGCGCGCACGTAGACGCGCTTCATCTCCGCATCGCCGTCGCCGTGGGCGCGCCAGCCCCCGCAGCCGACGGGCTCGCCGGACTCGTCGAAGACGACGAGGAACTCGCCGTTCGGCGGCTCGAAGTCGGCGTCGCTCATCTCGGTCATGTCGCCGGAGCCGTAGCGCACGACGTACTCGGCCTGGACCTCCTCGCACAGGAGGCGCGCGGCGGGGCTGGAGTAGGGGGTCTTCGCGATCGTGAACTGCACGCGTTCCAGATTCGCACGACGCGCGGTCACCGTGCCAGCGCTTTTCGTCACGTTTGCGACGGGCCTTCCGAATCGGCGCCGGGCGTCCCTGCGGCGTATCGCACATGAAGCGGCGTCCCAGTTCAGAAGCCTGAAACCCTGTCCGAACGGATGAGTCGCGAAGGCCCGTTCGTCGGTTTCGTCCGCCCGAACGCACAGACTTCGCCGTCTCGGAAGCGGCGGCGTCCTCCACGCCCGGTAGCGCTGCGCCGACCATTACGATCTTCACATCGGCGATGGTCGAAACGGGTCCGGCGCTCCGGGCTTCCCACCGCCGCCGGCCGGGGCCGGTGCTGACGACACCCCCGGCCGGTGCGAGGGCGCGACCCCTCCGGCCCGGTCCGGGGCCGAGGGCCCGCTGCGCCCGGAACCGGGGACCCCGAGCGGAGTCCCGAGCGTGCGGGACGCGCCCGCGATCCGGTGGGAAGGAGGCATGCCACCACATGCGCACTACGCAGCGCCGCAGTCCGGCCCAGGCCCGAGGGGACCTGTGGAAGGGCTGGGCCGCGCCGTCCGTGCGGTCGGCGTTCACGGCCGCGTTCGCGGTGGTGGTCGTCCTGGTCGGGCTGCGCCTGACCGCCCGCGGCGACTCGCACGCCGTGTCGTGGCTGGCGCTGCCGCCGCTGGCGGCGTCGGCGTTCCTGCCGTGGCGCTGGGTCGCCGGGGTCGGCGCGGCGAGCATGGCCGCGGCCTTCGGGTTCCTGTGGACCCTCCGGGACTTCTCGATCTCGGCGGTCTCGCAGCACGGCGTGGACTTCCTGGTGGTGGCCGTGGCCGTGGTGATCGCCGCGGCCGTGGCGGTCGTGCGCGAGCGGGACGACGAGCGGATGCGGCGGCTCACGCAGCTCGCCTCGGTGGTGCAGCAGGCGATCCTGCGGCCGATCGGGGAGCGCCTGGGGCCCTTCGACATCGCGGCCCGGTACGTGTCGGCCCGGTCGGGCGCGGAGATCGGCGGGGACCTGTACGAGGCCCTCGACACCGAGTACGGGGTGCGGATCGTCATCGGCGACGTGCGCGGCAAGGGCCTGGACGCGGTGCGGCTGTCGTCCACGGTGCTCGGCTCGTTCCGGCACGTGGCGTTCGAGCGGCCGGACCAGCGGTGCATGATCGACGACCTCGACCACGCGGTGGCGCGCAACGGCGGCGACGAGGACTTCGTGACGGCGATCCTGCTCCAGGAGCGCGGCGGGACCCTGGAGATCCTCAACTGCGGGCACCCGCCGCCGATGCTGGTGCGCGACGGCGTGGCGACCTACCTGGAGCCCGAGTCGATGGCGCCGCCGCTGGGCCTGAGCCCGTCGGCGCAGGAGCTGACGGTGCGGCTCCAGCCGGGGGACCGGATCCTGCTGTACACCGACGGCCTGGCGGAGGCCCGCCGGGACGGCGAGTTCTTCCCGATCCGCGAGCGCGCGTGGAGCCTCATCGGGCACGGCAACACCGGCGACGGGCTGGCGTCGCTGGAGACGGCGCTGCGGCGCTGGGTCGGCGGCCCGCTGACCGACGACATCGCGCTGCTGCTCCTGGACTACCGCCCGGAGGCGGATTGACCGATCCGGCAGCGCCGCAGGGCGGTCAGGCGCGGACGCTTGCGGCGGCGCTTGGTGAGGCGGACGGGGAGGCGGCGGCTCATCGCACGGCCTCCTCAAGGGTGGCCTCGGGCGCGGCGCTGACGAGCCGCAGGACCCGGTGCAGGACGGGCCGGGCGCGGCGGTGGCGCCCGACGTAGACGGGCCCGACGCGGGCGGCGATCTGGTTGGCGACGGCACGGATCATCTGGGGTGCTCCTGGTGGATGCGGCGCAGCGGTGCGGCGGGTCGGTCCTCGGCGGCGGAACCGGCCTCTGCGCTTCGGCGGGAATCGCACAGGCGGTCTGATGCACGGTTCAACGAGGCACGAGTGCGCCGGTTACGGCACCCGGCCGGAGACCTCCACGATCACCCGATCGAACGACGCCGCTGTCGGGTATCCGACCGCGACACGCGGGCGGACCTGCGGCGGACCGCGGGATCCTTGTAGAGATTACTGACGGGTAATATGATGGTGGTTACCACCGAGTAATGGAGGACCAGCAATGACGCACTTCCGCCACAACCTCCGGGACCTGGAGTTCAATCTCTTCGAGGTCTTCGGAGCGGACAAGATCCTCGACCACCAGGCCTATCCCGACCTGGACGAGGCCACCGCCCGAGAGATCCTGGCGGAGCTGGCCCGGCTCGCCGAGAACGAGCTGGCCTCCAGCTACGTCGAGGGCGACCGCAACCCGCCCGTGTTCGACGCCGCGAACCACTCGGTGACGCTGCCCGAGTCGTTCAAGAAGTCGTACCGCGCGTTCATCGACGCCGAGTACTGGCGCCTGGACCTGCCCGAGGTCCTCGGCGGCACCTCCGCGCCGCGCATGCTCTGGTGGTCCCTGGCCGAACTCGTGCTCGGCTCCAACCCGGCCCTGTGGATGTACGCCGCCGGCTCCTCGTTCGCGCACTCCGCGTACCGCGAGGGCACGCCCGAGCAGCAGGAGTGGGCGAAGCTGTTCGTCGAGAAGGGCTGGGGCGCGACGATGGTCCTGACCGAGCCCGACGCGGGCTCCGACGTCGGCGCGGGCCTCACCAAGGCGTACAAGCAGCCCGACGGCTCCTGGCACATCGAGGGCGTCAAGCGCTTCATCACCTCGGGCGACCAGGACATGACCGAGAACATCATCCACTACGTCCTCGCCCGCCCGGTCGGCGAAGAGGGCGCGGGCGGCCCCGGCACGAAGGGCCTGAGCCTGTTCATCGTGCCGAAGTACCTGTTCGACCCGGCCACCGGCGAGCTCGGCGAGCGCAACGGCGTGAACGTCACCAACATCGAGCACAAGATGGGCCTGAAGGTCTCGGCGACCGCCGAGCTCACCTTCGGCGACAAGGCCCCCGCGAAGGGCTGGCTCCTCGGCGACAAGCACGAGGGCATCCGCCAGATGTTCCTCATCATCGAGTACGCGCGGATGATGGTGGGCACCAAGGCCATCGCGACGCTCTCCACCGGCTACCTGAACGCGCTCGACTACGCCAAGAGCCGCATCCAGGGCGCCGACCTGCTCCAGTCGACCGACAAGACCGCGCCGCGCGTGCCGATCATCAAGCACCCGGACGTGCGCCGCTCGCTCCTGCTCCAGAAGTCCTACGCCGAGGGCCTGCGCGCGCTCGTCTCGTACACCGCTTCGTGGCAGGACAAGGCCATCATCGCCGAGGCCGACGGCGACGCGGACGCGGCCGAGACCGCGAAGAAGATCAACGACCTGCTCCTGCCGCTCGTCAAGGGCTGCGGCTCCGAGCGCGCCTACGACCTGCTGTCCTCGGAGTCCCTCCAGACGTTCGGCGGCTCCGGGTACCTCCAGGACTACCCGCTGGAGCAGTACGTGCGCGACGCGAAGATCGACACGCTCTACGAGGGCACCACCGCCATCCAGAGCCTCGACTTCCTGTTCCGCAAGATCATCAAGGACAACGGCGAGTCGCTCATGGCCGTCGCGAGCGAGATCATGGAGTCCACCCAGGACGGCCACGCGGAGCTGGAGGAGGTGCGCGGCCGCGTGCTGCGCGCCCTCGGCGACGTGCAGGGCATCCTGGAGGCGCTCCAGCCCGCGCTCATGGCCGCGATGGGCGACGAGCCCCGCGAGCTGTACAAGGCCGGGCTGCACTCGCGGCGCCTGCTGCTGGCCGTCGGCGACCTCATGGTCGGCTGGCTCCTGCTGCGCCAGGCCGAGGTCGCCCAGGCCAAGCTCGACGGCGGCGCGGACGACGACTTCTACCGCGGCAAGGTCGCGGCCGCGAAGTTCTTCGCCCACGAGGTGCTCCCGCGCATCACCGCCGACCGCAAGATCGTCGAGGCCGCGGACCTGGTCCCGATGGACCTCCCCGACGGGGCCTTCTAAGAGCGGCACGTTCCAGCCCGCCGCGACGGCTCGCGCCGCGCACCTGCTCCCGGGTGCGCGGCGCGAGCCGCTCCCGTTCCCTCACACGGTGAACGTGAAGTGGAAGCCCGCATCGCCGCCCTCGGACCCGGCGAGCGCCGCCTCCAGGCCGTGCAGGGTCCCGCGCAGGTACTGGAGGTTCCGCCACAGCGCCGCATGGGACTCCAGGTAGCGGGACGCGGCGTCGGCCGCGCCCGGCGCGGTCCCGAACGCGGGCGCCCGGCTCAGCGTCCCCTGCGCCAGCACCGGAATGACGCCGCCCTCCAGTTCGCCGATCAGCTCCAGCAGGAACAGCCGGTACTCCTCGACCGCCGCCGGGTCGTACACGCGCTCGCCCATGGGTCTCGCTCCTTCGCTCTCGGTGCTCAGTTGTAGGGGTCCTCGGTGGGCCTGACGTAGCCCCACACGTTCCCGGTCTCGCGCCGCGACAGCTGCGGCGCTTCGTCCTCGGAGCCCTCGCCGTCCTCGGTCTCCTTGTCGCCCTTGCCCTTCCGGTCCGGGTCCTTCGGCGCCGCAACCTGCTGCCCCGCGGGCGAGTGGAACAGGCCCCCGCCGCGCGGACTGCTCGCGGTCGCGGTGGTCGGCGTCGTCACCGCCGGACCGAACAGCCCCTGCGGGGCCCCGCCCGGCCCGCCCGCGACCGCGACGGCCGCGCCCCGGCCCCCGAACCCGGAGCCCTGCGTGCCGCCGGGCCCGAGCCCGCCGCCTCCTCCGGTGCCGCCCGCGAGGCCGCCGGACACCGGCTCGTCGTCTTCCGGCGCCTCCCAAGGGCTTTCCTGCTCCCGCACCGACCCGTCGCCGCCGGGCGGGACCGGGCTCGGGTCCTGCACGGTCTGCGGCGCGACCGGCGCCGCGGGCCGCTCCGCCTCCGGCGCGGCGAGATCCATGTACGACGCGTCCGCGGTACCGGGGAACGGCCGGTCCTCACCGGTCGCCCGCACCGCCGCGAGCTCCTCGCTCTGGCCGTCGCGCTTCGCCGCGATGGCCTCGTCGATCGCCGCCTGCCGCTCCTCGTACGCCGCGAACTCGGCCGCCACCCGCTCCCCGAAGACGTCCTTCGCCTCCAGGCCCGCGGTCGACCGCACGTCGGCCACCAGCGCGCCCAGGCCCGACAGGCCCTCGCCCACCCGCTCCTCGATGAACTCCCGCACCTCCGTCGCCAGCGCCGCGTCCGCACCCGCGATCTCCATGGCCCGCTCGGCCTCCTCGCAGGTCATGCGGATGCAGTCGCCCTGCCACCACGCGGGCCGGACGTGCAGCGCCGCCAGCTCCGACCACTCGCCCTCGACCCCCACCAGCGGCGCGGGGTACGGGATCTCGCCGGAATCGCCGCCCTGGAGCGCGTAGATCGCCGACTCGCGCCGCTCCAGCTCCGCGGCCGCCGCCTCCACGTCGTCGAGCACGCCCTCGACGAGCGCCCGCGCCGCGTCGGCCTGCTCGGCGAGCGCGTCGAAGTCGTCCCCCGCCCAGCCTTCGGCGAGCGACGCGAGCTTCGAGCGCATCCGGTCGGGCCACGACGCGATCCGCTCCCCGACCTCCTCGGTCCAGCCGCTGCGCAGACGCTGCAACGAGAACGCGTCGGGGTCCTCCGGCCTGACGGCGTTCACGGCCGCCCTGAAATCGTCCTCGGTCGGATAGGCCATGCCCTCGCAGCGCGGCTTCAACCTCGCCGACTGGCCCTCCACGGGGACCGCGGAGGCGAGCTGCACCCAGTCCTCCTCCGCCGGATGCGCCACCGGGTGCGGGCAGTCCCCCGCCGAGCACCCGGCCCGCTCACCGCCGGTCGCGGCGTCCCCGAACGCGATCGCGAACTCGAACGACGGCAGCTCGACCGACCAGGCGGCCCCCTCGCCGGTCGCGGACAGGTCGTCGGTCATCGCAGCGCACCTCCTCTGGCGGACCCGGGCCCCGGCGGGCCCGGTCTCGGATCCATGCGGCCCATGGAAGACCGGGCGGTCACACATCCGTCATCGGACCATTCGGGCGCAGCGGTGACCGATCGGTGGCCCCTGGCGGGAGAGTGCTCGGAACGCCGCCGGGCGCCCGTCCGGGAGTGCGGATTCGAAGGAGGAACCCATGACCGTGCACATGGACGTCGAAGGCGTGCGAACGGGCGGCACCGGCCTGCGCGCAATGGCCTCGCACAGCCAGGCCGCGCCCAGGCGGGTGGAGCGCCCGGCGGCGTCGGCCGCGGACCGCAACCGCGGCTTCGCGACCGGCGACGCGGGCCGGCGCTGGCAGACCTCGCTCCATGCCGTCGCGAGCGCCGTCGAGCGGCGCCTCACATGGCAGGGCGACCAGGTCGTCGGCAGCGCCGACGACGCGGAGGCGAACGACCAGGAGACGGGGAACCGCTTCGCCGCCATCCAGAACCAGCTCCCGACCGGCCCGCGGCGATAGGAGAGGACATGCCCAGCTACCAGGACGCCCTTGCGGCGCAGCCCACCGAGTTCATCACGTACGCCTCCGAGATGGCCGCGGCCGCAAGCGATCTCGCCGCGCAGCAGACCGAGTACGGCCAGAACGTCGCCGGGATCAACCAGCACTGGCGCGACACCGCGAACGACGCCTTCAACGGGGAGGTCGGCACCGTCACCGCCCACCTGGGCCAGGTCATCGGCGAGATCACCACGACCGCGGGGAGCCTCGCCGCGGCCGGGTCGCAGATGCTCACCGAGTGCACGCTCCTGCGGGCCGCCGACACCGCGTTGAAGGCCGTGGGCTTCGACATCCAGCCCGCGCCCCTCGTGACCCTCGGTGCGGCGCAGCGGGCCGCGATCGCGGCGGCCGGACCCTTCGGCGGCATCATCGAGGCCGCGCTCCAGGCCCAGGCCCTCGCCGGGACCCTCGGCCTCCAGACGCTCACGACCCTCGTCAACGCCGCCGACGCGACTGCGGGCGCCGCGCTGACAGCCGCGGCGGACCTGCTGAAGCCCTTGGAGGACAGGACGTCCGGCGGAGACGACCACAGCATGAACGAGATGGCGGAGGACCACTCCGGCACCGGCGGCGACGGCTCCTCCGGAGGCGAGGGCGAGGAGTCCGAGGAGGAGCAGACCGACGAGGAGAAGCAGGAGGAGGAGCAGCCCGGCCAGGAGGACCAGGCCGGGGAGCCGGGCGCGGAGCAGCCGACCACGCCTGAGACCCCTTCGGGCATGGAGGACCTCGCGCAGCCGGAGACCCCCGACCTTGAGAACCCTTGGGACGCCTCCGAACTCGACCCGGAGGACTACTCCGGCGGCCTCGCCTCCGGCGCGGGCCTCGGCGGCGGTGCGGGCGGCGGTCTCGGCGGCGGGCTTTCGACGGGTGCTGCGGGCGTCTCGGCCGGCTCCTCGGTTCCCGTCGGCGCGACCGGTGCTCCGGGCGGCGTGCCCGCGGCGGCCGCTTCTGGCGCGGGTGGGGCGGGCGGCATGATGGGCGGCGGCCGCGGGGGTGGCGGCGGGCGGCCCGAGGATGAGAACGCGCGCGAGTCGACGCTCATCGAGGACCCCGACGAGGACGTCTGGGGCATCGGCAAGGCGGCCGACGACCTGTACGAGTAGGCGTCGGCGAAGGCCCGGTCCCGGCAGGGGGACCGGGCCTTTCTGCGCTGGCGCAACTGGTGGTCGAATCGGCCGCAGCCGCAGAGGAATCGGCGGTGCCGGTGTTGGTGTCGACGCGAGGAGCCGGATTGTCGTTTCGAGGGGCGCGGTCGATTTCGTTCAAGGTTCGAGCACTTGGTTAGGGAGGGCGGGGACGGGAGAAGAGAAAGGGGGAGGGGAATGCGGGCTTGCGTTGCCGGGGCCGGGTCGCTGTCGGGTCGGGGTTCGTGCGGGCAGCGACGGCGGAGCGCGGGATTGGTTGGGGGTGCGTCGCCGGGCTGGGGCGGCGTTCGGGTCGGGGTTCGGGCGATCAGCGACGGCGGAGCGCAGAGTTGGTTCGGCGTGCACTGCCGGGGCGGGGCGGGTTCGGGTGCCGGTGGCGCTGGCCTGCTTGCGGGGGCGCGGCGCCGATAGCGGGCGCGGGTGTGGTGTGGTCGTGGTGCGCATGGTGTGTCGCCTCCCTTCGCGGTGCGGCCGTGTCGGCCCTCCTGGCGTTCTCGGCTCCCTTGGCCTTCGACCCCTGGCTGCGGTTCGTCTGCGGGCGCCGAACC
>NZ_PVTJ01000001.1 GCF_003002955.1 Glycomyces artemisiae | reverse complement strand
AGAGTTCAAGGTCGTTTCCTGCTTTCTGCTAGCGGAGAGCACAAAGCCCGGACCAGGGTCTAGCTGGTCCGGGCTTTCGCGTGCGGGATCGGTTGGGGCTCAGCCGGAGACGGCGAGAGCCACGGTTGTGGCGGCAAGGAGTCCGGCGGCGGCGGTGAGCGCCATTGCGGCGCGGAGCCACGCGAACTTGACCGCTTCGATGCGTTCGAGGCGCAGGGCCTCTGTGGCGGCAAGGTGGAGCTGTTCCGTCTCGCTCGCCTCGGCGAGGACGTCGAGGAGCTGCCGGGGCGTGGAGGGCCCGCGGCGCTTGGAGGTGCGCGGCCACAGGACGAGCCCGAGGAACGCGACCGCCGCGGCGGCGAGGGCGGCGGCAATCCAGCCGGTGACGGCAGCGGGGCCGGTGACGCCCGCGAAGGCCCCCGCGGCGATGGCCGCGGCGATCGAGGGCACGAGCCCGGAGGCGAGCGTCTGCGCCTTCGCATCGGCTAGGGCGGTCTGGGACCGCGCGTGCTTGGCGCGGGAAGCCAGAGCAGCAAGGACCGTGGAGGACTGGTTCATTCGCCGCCGTCCTCGGCGTCCTCGTCGGCGTTGAAGCGTTCGTCCCAGTCGCCGGGGTATTCGCTGATCGAGAGGATGTCGGCGGCGATCTTGGGCCAGTCCGGCGGCCAGGGCCGGTCCTCGGTGCCCGGGTGGAGTTCGGGGTGCAGGTCGTAGCCTTCGGGGAAGACGGTGACGCGGTAGGTGTCGCCGTGACCGCTGTAGTGCGCCTGGACGTACTGGGTGCCGTCCTCTTCGAACATGGCGAGGATGTTGTAGTCCTGTTCGAGTCGGCCGCCCTTGTGCCGGATCCAGTCGCCGACGTACTGCACGAAGTAGGAGTCCCCGGTCAGGTTCACGTAGTGGTTCATGATGGTTGCTCCGCTACCGCTGGTAGGGGGTCGGGTCGGCGGCGGCGAGGCGGGTGATCCGCTCGACAACGGTCGTGGCGAGTTCGTCGGTCCACACCGTGCCGTCCGGGTAGGTGAGACCGGAGGCGTCGATGTAGTGGCGGCGGGCCTTGAAGTACAGGTCGAGGCTGTGCCCGGACCCGACCGGCTCGATCCACACTTCGACCGTCCACGGGTCATCGGTGGGGCCCTGGACGGCCGCCCAGTCGATGAGGTCGGCGGTCGCGTCCTCGATCCTGGAGCGCAGGGCGTCATTGTCGAGGGCGGCGGCCATGCCGCGGAGCTTCGGGGCCTTGCGGTGCTTGCCGGGGGTCGAGGACTGCGGGAGCCGCGGCGTGGTCGAGGAAGGCGGGGAGCCGTGGAAGTGGGCGGTGGAGCCTTGGCCCATCGCGCCGATGGTGACCGGCCCGGCCGGATTGACCGCGCCAATGGTGACGTTCCCGTCGCCGCTGAAGTGGAACTTCGACATCAGGTGTCCTTTCTAGGGTCAGGGCCGGGCAGGAGCGGTGGAATGCTCCCGCCCGGCGGTCGGGTCTACGCCGGGGCGTGTGCGGCGGCGTAGTACTTCGCGGCCTGCTCAGCCATGGGGGCGGGCAGGGCGATCAGGGCCTGGACGTCGGCGGCGGTGATGGACCGTCCGGCGGCGGCGAGCTCGGCGGCGCGGGACTCGACGGCGTGCGCGATCGGTGCGGGGAGCTTCGGGCGCGGCAGGTGCGCCGGGGGCGTCGGCTCCGGCGTCCGGGGCGCGACCGGCGGCAGGGCCGGGGAGACCGGCGCCGGAGCCCGGTCGAAGTCCTCGGCGAAGTCGGCGACGGTGACCGGCGGGGAAAGGGCCGGCGTCGTCACTGCCGGGGCGTCTTTCGCCTGGTCGGCCTCGCGTGCGGCCTCCTCGGCGGCGAGGTGCGCGGCGATCTCGGCGAGGATCTTCGCTCGCGCGCGCCCGAACCGGTCTTGCACCACGGGCATGACCTCGGCGAGGCAGAACACGAGCGCCGGGAAGATGATGTGCAGGACGACCTCCACGACCGCCCCGCCGATCGAGGAGAGCACGTTCATCACCAGCGTGGACAGCAGCAGCGCCCACTTCGTGATCGAGACCCACCGGGATTCGATGCGGATGCCGCGGATGAGCATCGCCGCCTCCCACCGGAGCACAGTGATGAGCATCCCGGCGAGAGCGGGCTCGACCGCCCAGGCGCCCCACCACATCGGATCGGTGATCGAGGCGCCGTGGGCGATGAACCGCTGGACGCCGACCGTGGTGTAGGCCAGACCGACCGACAGGAAGAACCACAGCGCGCCGGTGATCGAGCCCCTGAGCGCGTCCAGTTCCACGACCTTCAGGTACGGGTCGTCGGCGATGGCGTGGACCTGCCGGGCGACCCCGAGCCGCTTGCGCAGCTTCGCGACCTTCTTGGCCTCCTCCTCCGTGTCGGGCGTCTGCTTGACGCTCTGTTTCGTTGCAGCCATGGCGGTTTCCTCCTCTCTAGGCCGCGTCGGGGACGAGGCGCAGGTGCGGGGCGGATTCGGCGTCCCGGCCCGCGGTCACGTACTCGACCAGGGCGCGGATGTCCTCGTCGGTGGCGTAGGCGGCGCGGACGCGGATCGGGGTGCGGGTGCGTTCGGCGACCTTGAAGCCGATGCCCGCGGTCTCGGGGATGTTCGGGATCTCGTCGGCGATGGCCCCGCGGCGGCGCATCTCGTCGCCGAGCGCCATATCCGCGTGTGCCGCCGAAGTCGTGCGCAGGCACACCCGCAGCGTGAACAGCTCGCGGCAGGACACGACATCCTTGGTGGGCTCCTGGACGAAGCCCCACATGGCGTGTCCCGTGGCGAGGCCCTGCGAGCCGATCAGGTCCATGCCGGAGCGGATGGTGCGGATCGAGGTGCGGTCGTCGGCCGCGCCGGACCCGTAGGCGAGCATCGCGCCGATCTCGTCGGCGACCAGGATGTTCAACGGCGTCTCAACCGAGGGCGTGAACTTCCGCAGGCCCGCCTCCTGGAGGCGCTTCTGCATCGCCTGCTGATCCTCCAGGAACTCCTTGACGACCTCGGCGGACTCGGCGACGCCGGACCCGTACCGGTAGGCCAGGCCCTTGCCCATCGCAAGTTCGGTCTGCTTCGGGTCGCACATCCACACCCGGACGACGCCGGAGCGGATCAGCGGCGCCAGCCCCCACAGGGCCGCCCAGGTGATGGAGTTCTTCCCCGACCGGGAGGCCCCGACGACAAGGAAGTGGTTGCCCAAGACCGACTCGCACCAGGCCGCGCCGTACTCGTCGATGCCCAGGAACACCGAGCCCAAGTCCACCTCACTCTCGGTCTGCGGCAGCGGGGGCAAGTCGATGGTGCACGTGAACGGCTCGGTGCGCTGCACGATGAGCGCGACCACCTGCGGCTTGACCTTCTCGATCGCGACCCGTTCGGCGTTGAAGGCCACGGCGAGAGCGTCGAGGGCATCGGTCCACTGCTTGTGCGTCTGCCCCTTCAGGAGCTTCACGAAGATGGTTTCGACGTGCCGTGAATGCACCTGGACCTTGAGCACCCGGGGAATCAGGATGTCGCCGTTGCCGGGGTGGGAGCGGGAGAGCCCGCATTCGCGCATGTTCCGCCGCCAGCCCAGGCCCATGTAGTTCCAGGAGAGCCAGCGACGGCGCGCATCGCGGACCCGCGGGGCGGCGTACCGGTCGTAGGACTCCGGGTGCACCCGCGCCCACGTGACCGTTCCTGCGACTCCGGCGACCAGGGCCGCGCCGGTCATCTCCGGGGCGGTCGCGGCGGCGATGCCGAGGCCGGTCGCGGCGGTGGTAAGGATCGGGTGGTGGAGCGCCCAAGCGGCGGCCTTCCACTCCCGACCGGTCTTGCGTTTGGTGTTCATAGTGTTTTCAGGCATGACAATGACCTCCCGCCTAGTGGCGTGATTGGTTGAGCGGCTTAGTGATTGGTGTGTTTCGGCGGATGCGACCGCTCCCCAACGCCCCCGTGCGGGTTGGGGAGGATCGGACCGGCCGAAGCAGGTCTAGCGGTGCCCGGCGGTCTCGGTGAGCAGGACCATGAAGTGGGCGGCGTCGCGGGCGGCGTTCTCGTGTGCCCGCTTGAAGCCCATTTCCTTGTCCGGCATCCCCACCATGGCCTCGCGGAGCGTCCGCATCGCGACGTCCATCGATTCCACGACGTTCTCGACGTTGCGCCTGGTCAGTTCCATCCGTGCGTGTCCTTTCAGTACGTTGTCGGGTCTAGGACCATTCCCAGGCTTTGAGCTTCGCTTCGTGCTTGCGGCCCTTGGCGACCAGCGAGTTCAGCGAGGCGGTGAGGTCTTCGGCGGCGTCCTTCAGCTCCTCGGGCTCGACCACGGCGTAGCCGGTCGGGCGCTCGGTCTCGTAGGCGTCGGTGTACGCCTTCACGATCCGGTCGGCGTCTTCGAGCACGGTCCCGAGCGAGGCCAGGGCCGCCATGAAGTTGGCGTACTTCTGCTGTGAGCGTTCGTTGATCTTGAACCAGTCGATCCGTTCCACGCGGTAGTTCTCCTTTCGTGCGCGGGGGTTTGGCCTGACGGCCACGCAGCCCCACCGGCCCCCGTAGGCGGTGGAGAAGCGAAGTGGTCAGGAAGCATGACGCCCCAAGCGGTTAGAGCGTCCAGTAGCGGAAGAAACGGCGCGCCGCGAAGCGCAGCAGGACCACGTTCAGCCCCAGGGACGCGGCCAGGACCAGCCACACCCACCAGAAATCACCCATCGTTGATGTCACCTCCTTTCTGTTCGTTGATGGCCGCTAGGGCCGGAAGTCGGCCCGCAGGCCGTCGATGCCGAGCATGTCTCTGTAAGGCAGGTAGCCCCAGATCGTGAACCGGCAGCGGAAGACCGTGCAATCGGTCCACACGACGTCATCCATGCCGAGTTCGGCGTAGACCTGCCCACCGCCAGCCCACCGCGCCCACTCCAGGACCCCGGCGTGAACCTGGTGGTCGAAGCGGCCTTCGATCCGCGTGCCCGACCACTGCCACTGGTCCGGGACCAACATCCCCGAACACTGCGCGTCGAAGAAGTCGTTCAGCTCCTCGGTGGCGAAGTCGTCGCCGACACTGGCAATGCGGTGCGCGGCCCTGGTGATGATCGCTTCAAGTTGCGCCTGCGGCGGGTCGTACCAGCCGTCGCGGTGCATTTCCGCTTCGATCCGGCACGCCTCATCGAGGTCCCACGGAACCTGTTGGGCCGCAGTCACATCGACCACCCCTGAACGAGCTTCGACATGCCGCGAACCTCGTCGTCGCGGACGTAGCCCCAGACGGTGAACCGCTGCCCGAACTTCAGGCAGTCGGCCTGGAGCTTCGACTCCCCGGGCCCGCCGGGTTCGGCCTCTACCGTCCCGTCGCCGAGGACTTCGGCCCACTCGCGGACCCCGTAGGCGACCATGACCGTCAGGAACCCGCGAGGGCACCCGTAGGTCCATCGCCACTCCCACGGCAGCGGGAGCCCGGGGCACTCGCGGTGGAAGAAGTCGTTGAGCTGGTGCGTGGCGAACTCATCAGTCGCCTGTCGGCCGGGGCGGTTGCGCTCCATCTTGATCAGGCTCGCCATGCGCGACTCGGCATCGGCCCACGCTCGGACCTCGCGCGCTTCGTTGCTGTAGAGGGTCTGTCCCATTCCTTTCCTCTCGGTTACTCGACTGCCCACGCGGGGCAGATGCGGAAATGGCGGCGGGCCTCGCTCTCGTCGGCGACGCAGCGGACCCGGATGAGATGGCCGCGAACCGACGCATCGGCCCACAGCTCGACTTCCGGCGGCGGACCGAAGTCCGAGGCCGGTTCGATGTCGAGGACCGCGCACCAGTCGGCGAAGTCCTCTAGCGCCCGGTAGCCCTGGAAGACTCCGGCGAGGCCGGTGCGGGTGGCGATCCACCGCGGTTGCACGGTCCCGGCAGGCAGCACCTCAGCGAGGGCCTGCCGGAACAGTGCGTCAACCTCGTCGGGATTGCGGCCCGCGGCGATGCGTGCAACCTCGGCGGTTGTTACCGCCATCGTTCGTCCTCAGCCTCGCGAAGGCGCCGGTCGTACTCAAGGTCAACGCCGCGGTGCTCGCAGTGCTCCAGCACCATGCGCGCGGCACCGCCCACCGAGATCCGGGGCAGCTCGCCGCGGTCGGCGCACCGCTCGCACAGGGTGAGGCAGATGACGCCGATATCGGTGTCGGCCTCATAGACCGCGAGGTCTTCCCGCGATGAGCACGTAGCGCACTCGCCATCCGGCGGGCAATCCCGAGTCCCATAACTCATGTGCGTTCACCGTCCCTTCGGTGATCCGCGTACCGGCTGTCGATACGCACAAACCCCCACGGCGGCAACACATGCCGGTGAGTCCATGAGGGAATGAGCCCTATCGAGCCGGGGCTAGTCGTACTGGCGCAGCGCCGCCGCGTTCCGCTCCGGGTCCTCGAAGTAGAGGTCGAAGCGGACCTTCATCTCCGCGACGACGACCCACACGACGAGGTTCGTGTAACCCTCGCTGTTGGTGTACTTCTCGACGTCGGACCGGAACGCGTACGACAGGGCCTCGATATCCCGGACGCTCTCCAGGCCCTCGACCCACGTGCCGAACACGAACATCGTGTTCGTCATCTCGACCCCGAACAGCACGATCCCGTCGGGCATCCGCGGGGCCAAGTGCTCCAGGAGAGCCGTCTCCAGCTCCTCCACTGAGGTCTTGAGATCCTGCCGCATCGCCGCGATCTCCTCGACCGACTTCGGATTACTCACATTGATTCACCTACCCTTTCGGGGAAACCCGCACATCGACGTTCGACGTGCACAAACCTCCACGGAGATGCGTCTCCTTCCTTGCGCCCGTGGAGGAATGAACCCGGCGACCGCGACACGAGGTGTCTATTGCGGACGGCGAGTCAGCCCGGAAAAAGGCAAGCTCAAACACCCTGTTGAATTCAGTGACAACTCACCAGCGAAGGCACCCGCACGACATCCCGTCTGCGCGAATGACACCTCACCGGCCCAGTGCCCTTGCCGGACTCAAACCGGCCGCCCCGTCAAGACCCGGGGGAAGGGCCACCAAGCAGCGCCAGCCGCTAGCTCTTGGGCGCAGGAACCAGGCCCTCAGCCTGGAACTTCTGCGAGACGAAGGTCTTGTTCTTCTCGTTCGTGAACTCCGAGACGGAGACGGTGGGACGGTCGAGCTGGATATACGTGCCCTCGTCGAACTCCTGGTCCGGCTCGCGGGTGAACTCGACCTTGATCTCTTCACCCTTGAGTCGCTTACCGAACGCGGACTTCTGGAGCGGCTTCGCAAAGACGCTCACGACGAAGATCGACTCCTTCGTGTCGAACGTCGTCGCGACCGTGGTCTGACCGTCCTTCTCGAAGGTCTTCAGCTCGGGAGCCTCGGTGACCATGAGCGAGTAGCCAGACAGGTTGATCGGGAGCTTCTGAAGCATTGAGATACCTCTTTCCGTTTGGCTCAGGAATCGCGCCCGTCGCGATCCCCATGAACACCGAGATCCGCTCAGAGTTCAGAGGGCTCAACACGAAGTTGAGGGCCATAAACCAAGTAAACCACGCGGCCATGAAGTCGTCAAGCCCCCTCAACAAAAATCTTCAGGGCTATCAACCAGGAGGACAGAAAGTGGTCATCTAGCTGCGGAAACATCACATTATGTCTCGAGAGGCAGCCTCGTTTAGGGGCCTTAAATCGGGTACACTGAATCCATGACCATCAACTTTGAGGTTCCAGCAGTTGCTCAAGCACTACGCGAGATCGAGGACCCACTAGAGCGGACCAAGGCTGCTCACGCCGCAGTTGAGCAGCTCCAGGATGAGGTGACCAAGGTTCTTCATGTCAGGCGCGATGGTCTCGATACATTGATTGAAGGCGGGATGCGTGCCAGTGACGTTGCAGATGCCCTTGGTGTCTCGAAATCTCGCATTTCCCAGCTCCGATCCCAGGGTGCGAAGCCGGAGCGAGCGTTCCTCGGTTCCGGATCACTGACCATCGCAATTGGCACCAAGCCCGAGCACGGACGCCGGGACACCGCCGCAAAGTACGTGGTCTCAACCGAATCCATGAACGCATCTCGCATCCTTGCGGAGACTGCGCGCGTGCTGGGACTTGACGCCGTGAATGAAGAGGTTCCGCCGCCAGGACTGGTCAACCTCAACCGACCCAACCTCATCGTCCTGACCGCGCCCCGAGTGCTGCCCTTCCTGGAACAAGTTCTAGCTGCGGACTCACATCTCGGCTTCAAGGAAGACGAACGAGGTTGGTACCTCACCGACAAGACGGTCGGAGTCGAATACCGATCCCCCAGTGACAAGGGCATCAACCAGGATTACGGGTACATCGGCCGACTTCCCCGACCAGACGGCAACGGCACCTTCCTCTACGTCGCCGGTATTCACTCTGAAGGAACCCTCGGTGCCGCAGAATGGCTCTCTGACAACGTAAGCAAGCTGTATCGGCAGCTCAAGACGAAGCGCTTTTCAGTTCTCGTGTCTGTAGATTTCGAGAAGAAGGACGGCAAGTCCGCGAAGATCATGAAGGTAGAGCGGATGAGTCAGGTCTACGAGCAGGGTGGAGCCTGAGATGAGGGTTGAGGGATACACGAGTCCGGGCACGTCGGAGAAGCCCAACGAGGACTACTTTCTGGTCGATCCGACCACAGTCATCCTGCTCGACGGCGCGACCGCGCGAACAGAGACAGGATGTATCCACGGGGCGGCTTGGTTTGCCACCCAACTCGGTAATACCCTCAAAACTCATATTCGTCCTGATACCGCCCTCAAGGAAGCTCTGAGGGTCGCTATCGGGTCGGTTGCCGATCTTCACCGTGGCACATGCGACTTGACACATCCAGGCACACCAAGCGCGGCAGTTGCGATCGTTAGTTTCGGCCCAAAGGAGATGCGTTGGCTGCTGCTCGGTGACGCCACTATTCTCGTCCAGACGAAGCAAGAAACCATTGTTACCAGCGATCAACGCGGCAGGTTCCCTGTGCCCCAGGAGCAACAAGAAGCTGATCGGTATCCAATTGGTGATCCTCGCAAAGCTGTTGCACTGCAATCAATGAAGCGTGCTGAACTCGCAACTCGCAACACCCCGGAGGGTTTCTGGGTTGCGGCCGCCGATAGTTCAATCGCTGAACAGGCATTGACTGGCTCAGTCCCGACAACCGCAATCGAAGCTCTCGCAGTCATGAGTGATGGAGCTGCCCGCGCCGTAGAACTCTTCCACCTGCTTGGCTGGGAGGAGTTCGCCAAGGTTGCGTTCGGAGACGGGCCGCAATCCATCATTGAGACCGTCCGCGAAGCCGAGAAAGCAGACCCAATTGGCGAGCGTTGGCCCCGCAACAAGACATCTGACGACGCAACTCTTGTCGTGTACAGGTCTAGCAAACCAGTGTCGTTAACCTGCGAAAATGTCGTGGATCGCGTTCCGTATTCGATTCATCGTCGCACCCGCCACCAACCCAATCGGTTCGCCGGACACTCCCAGTTGAGTCAACCGGCCAATGTCCGCGGTGCCACTCAACGGATCAGCCTCCGACAAGGCCACCAGGTAGGGCGGTGCGTCAACGGCGCCGTGCCGGACCGGAACCACCCAGGGGATTGCGACGGCGTTATGGGCATCGGAGCTGACCACGAGGACCCTGTAACGGTGGCCCCGAAGCGTGTGGTCGTAGAACTCTCCCTGCCTTACCACTCAGCACCGGCCAGGCGGTCCGCCGCGTCATTCTCGGCATCCCAGGCCGCCATATCGGTGCCCTCAGCCTCGAACTCTGCGTACCGCCGGGCAGCAGCCTCGAATGTCGCCGAGCGGATCGTCCGCGCCACCCAGGCCGACATGCTCATTCCCGCCGAAGCGGCCTGCTCTTTCGCCATATCGATGATCGCCGTATCCAGCGAAACCGTGACGTTTCCTGTAGTCATACCAGTGATGATACTCGTGACCTTCCCCTCGTCGCCAGATGCAGCCTCTTCCAGTGCAGCACTCCCCATCGATCCCGATGCAGCCGAAGCGCACCGGTTCAAACTTTCTATACGTCATCAAGGGCGCGCTGCGCGCGCCTGGCGCGCGCCGCTCGCCCAGGGCGTGCGGCCTTCGGCCGGTCCCTGTGCGGCGGCGGGCGCCAGCGAGGCGGACCAGGCGCGCGAACCGGCGACCATCGCAACGACTACGAGCAGGGTGGGCGCAGGGGCGCCAGGGCAGCGACAGCGGGATCGTGGGGAGCGTCAAGTACTTCGAACATGGGTACGTATTGGTTGCGCGAGACTCCGGCTCCGCTCCGAGCAAGGCCGACACGAACGGCGTCCGGGCCCGTTGGATCACGGCCGTGGCGGTCAGCGTCATCGCTGTAAGATCGGGTCGGGCATCTTGCCGCCGCAAGCGTCGGCTACGGCAAGGTGGCGACGCCGTTGGACCTCGCTTAGAACCATAGTGGACGGTCGAGCCAAGAGCCAATCCAAGAGCCGTAGGTGCGGACAACAGCGGCTAACATGGGACCCGAACGGTACGGCCGCAAAGCCGCTGACCAGCTCATCAACGGCCGTACCAGGCATCCGAAACGGGCCGATTGCGCTTCACACGCGAGGGGTCACTGGTTCGATCCCAGTATCGACCACCGGCAATAAAGCCCCGGCCTATGAGCCGGAGCTTTGGCGTAGGTGCCAATCTCGCGCTGCCCCTTAGCGGGGGCCACCGGATTCCGCCGCGAGGCGCAGGCCCGTGACCTCTTGCGGTTCTATGGCGATGACCATGTCCAGCGGGAGTTTCATCCAGGACTGGACTTGGAGCCCGAGCTGCGCCGCGTGCGGCCCGCGGGAGACATCGGCGGCGGTGCCGGCGACGAGCACGCTCCAGCCCGTCCGGGTGCCCGGATCGATCTGGTCGGCCTGGTAGGCGACTTGCACGTCCGCTTGACGCCGCACCGCTCGTCCGAGCGCCGAAGTGTGCCGTGTGAAGACGACGATCCGGCCGTCGAGCAGGACGTGGTTCACCGGTCTGACGGTCGGAACGCCGTCGGCGAGGAAGGCGACGCGCCCGAACTCGGCGCGGTCGAGCAGGCCGAGTGCGGCCTCCGGGTCCAGTTCCTCTGGGACTCGCTTGTTCTCCACCGCTTCCCCTTCGAGACGAGTTGGAGGCTCCGGACCCACGCAGAGGGAGCCTTCGCCGCTGCAACGGGTGGCCGACCGTTCTCGTGATTCGACCGTACCAAGGTTCCCGGCGGCAGGCCTTCGAACGTGAAAGCGCCTGCCGCGCGCCACCGGGCCGCTCAGTCGTGGGCGACGGCGGTGATGAGGCCGAGGCCGACGCTGATGCGGTCGGCGGCCTCCACGGCGTCCTCGGTGAGGCGGTCGATGCCGTGCTCGCGCAGGAGGGACAGGCGCCCCGAGATCGAGATGGCCGCGACCACGCCGCCTTCGGGTCCGCGGATCGGCGCGGCCGTCCCGAGCCGGCCGAGGGCCAGTTCCTGGTCCTCGACGGCGGCGCCGGCCTGCCGCACCCGTTCGAGTTCCCGGGTGAGCGCCTCCTGCGTGGCGATCGTGGCGGCGGTGTAGACCGGCAGCTCGCCGAGCAGCTCGCGGCGCTCGTCCTCGGTGGTGTCCAGCAGGAGGCATTTGCCGAGCGCGGAGGCGTGCAGCGGCTGGCTCATCCCGATCATGGTGTGGCTCTTGGGGGCGTGGCGGCCCTCGAAGTGGCACAGGTAGATGAGCCGGTTGCCGTCGCGGACGGCGACGTTGGCGCTGAAGCCGGTCCGGTTCGCCAGTTCCTCCGCGATGGCGCGCGACTCTCGGTGCACCGGGTTCTGGTTGAGGCCCTCGCTGGCGAGCCGGAGCACGGTGGTGCCGATCGTGTACCCGGGCATGTCGCCGACTTTCGCGACGTAGCCGAGCTCGTCCAGCGTCGCCAGGAGCCGGGCGGTCGTGGACGGTCCCAGCCCGGTGGCCCGAGCGATGTCGGACGCGCGCATCGGGCCGGTCGTGGACGCGCCGATGACCGCGAGCACCGAAGCGGCGCGGCCGAACCCCTGTTGCACCTCAGCGGGCATGGTTACCTCCCGGCGACAGCTTAGGGCCTGCCTTGCGGGCCAGGGCGGTCGGTGCCCGGCGCGGCGGCGGGACCGCGCCGCGCCCGGGCGTCCCGGCCGCGGTCAGCGCCACGGCAGCGCCGCGGCCCGCCCGCTCGGCTCGGCGAAGGCCCGCACCGCGCACAGGCTCACGTAGGGCGAGCCGTTGGTGCGCGAGACCGCGATCCGCACCGCCGCGGCCTCGACCGGATCGAAGTCGTGGATGCGGTGCCGGTGGCGGTTCCCGCTCACTTCCGCGAGCGTGCGCCACTCGCCGCCGACGAGGGCTTCGACCGTGTAGTCGGCGGCGAGCTCGGGCATGACGCGGAAGCCGGTGCGGTGGTGGTGGAGGTTGATGAGGTCCTCGTCGACGTCGTCGTTCCACACCAGGCGCAGCGAGGCGAGCCGCCGCGGCTCGGGCCAGGCGAGTTCGAGGCGCACCGGGTCGGCGGCCAGCGCTTCCGCGCTGAGCGGCGCGCTCGACCACAGGTTCGGGCCGCCGTAGGGTCGCTGGTGGTCGCCGACGACCTGGGCGGGAACGTATGCGGCGGTGGCGGGTTCGACGGTGAGCGCGAACGAGCGGCGGCGGAGCATCCGGGCGTTCCAGTCGGTGACGGCCTGGGCCTGCTCCTCGGCGATGTGGTCGTCGAAGGCCTGGTCGGTGGTGAGCTTGGCTCCCATGGCGAGGACGCCGTGGGGGCGTTCGCCGGTGAGGGCGAGCGCGGCGTGCGGGTCGGCGCGCACGACGACCACGGCCTGCCGGTTGCCGCCGGGCGGCTCCCAGTCGAAGGCGGCGCGGGCGGTGCCGGTGCCGGCGGGGACGTGGACCTCGCGGGTGGCGAGGTGTCCGATGGGGACGGCGTTCTGGGGCCGGCCGGTGTCCCACAGCTCGATGCGCAGGACGGTGTCGCGGTCGGCGCGGACGTCGAGTTCGACGGCGTCGAGGCGGGGGTCGGCGGGGACGAGGACGGCGACGTCGCGGTCGAGGGGGAAGTACTCGCCGGTGGCGTGGGGCCGGGTGGTGACGGCGGCGAGGGTGCTGGTGGCGGTGACCGCGGCCTGGCGGGCGAGGTCGTCGGGGTCGTCGCGGCGGACCCCGATGACCGGGGCGTCCTCGCGCAGGAGGGTCCGCTGGAGCTCGGCGAGGCGGTCGCGGCCGACCGCGCGCGGCGAGAGGCGTTCGCGGGCGGCGAGGGCGGCGGCGGTGCCGACGGCCTGGCCCTGGGTGGCACAGGTCGCCATGACGCGGGTGGAGCCGAAGGCCACGTGGGAGGCGGAGATGTTGCGGCCGGCGAACAGGAGGTTGCCGACGTCCTTGGAGTAGAGGCTGCGGTAGGGGATCTGGTAGGTGCCGTCGCTGTAGCGCTGCTGGGCTCCGGCGCGCTCGGCGTAGACGCCTTCCACCGGGTGGAGGTCGATGGACCAGCCGCCGAAGGCGACGGCGTCGTCGAACTCGCGCTGGGCGAGGATGTCGTGCTGGGTGAGGGTGTAGTCGCCCCACAGCCGCCGGTACTCGCGCTTGCCGGGGACGGCCCCGACCCATTCGAGGGTGAGGCGCTCGGCGTCGAACTCGCCGGAGTTCTTGATGTAGTCCCAGATGCCGAAGACCACGGACCACAGCTCGTCGCGGATGCGCTCGTTGTCGTGGACGGTGTCGAGTTCGCCGCCCCACTCGATCCACCAGTAGTCGCAGCCGTTGTCGCCGGTGCGGATGATGCGGTTGGCGAGGATGGGGGTGTCGCGGATGTCCTTGGTGGCGAGCGGGGGCACGAAGGGCACGGGGCGTCCGGCGTCCTTGGTGTAGAAGAAGATCGAGGAGCCGAGGAGTTCGTCGTCGGCGGTCTCGGGGGCCCACGGCTCGTCGTATTCGGCGCGGGCTTCGCGGCCGATGCGGGAGGTCGCGCCCGCGAGGTGGGCGACGAGGCCGTCGCCGGTGCAGTCGATGAAGACGGGGGCCTCGAAGCGGGTCTCGGTCTCCGAACCCATGGTCCAGCCGGTGACGGCGGCGATGCGGGGCCCGTCGGGCCCGGGCTCGCCCATCTCCAGCTGGCGCACATCGGTGTTCAGGTGCAGTGCGACGTTCGGTTCGGCGCGCACGAGGTCGAGGACGGTCTGGTCCCAGTAGTAGGGGTTGCCCTCGGGGTTGCGGTGGTTGTTCTCCAGGAACAGCTCCCCCATGAGGCCGGTCTCGCGGGCGTAGCGCTGGGTGCCGTGGGCGGTGGCGCCGACGACCCAGACGCGGACCTCGCTGGAGGAGTTGCCGCCGAGGACGGGCCGGTTGGTGACCAGCGCGACCTTCGCTCCGAGACGGGCGGCGGCGACGGCCGCGCAGGTGCCGGCGAGTCCTCCTCCGATCACGACCACGTCGTGCTGCTGCACTCGCTGCTTCATTGCGTCTCCCTACCTCGGCGTTGCGGCCAGTGTACCGCTCAGTGAAAGATATGTTTCACCTAGTGGTTTACAACGATCATTCACTGGTATACGCTCGGTCGACAACGACAATGATGTTGAATGGAGCACCTATGGCTCAGGAACCGGCCCTCGAAAGCGCGTCCCGCCCGCCCGAAGCGGTCGCGCCCGTCGACGACGAGGCCCGCCGACGCCGCATGCGGAAGGTCATCACCGCCGCCGGCATCGGCCACTTCGTCGAATGGTTCGACTTCGGGCTCTACGGCACCCTGGCATCGGTCATCGCGGTCCACTTCTTCCGTGAAGGGGACGCGCAGGCCGCCCTCCTGTCGTCCTTCGCCGTCTTCGGCGCCGGCTTCGTCATGCGCCCCCTCGGCGGCCTCTTCTTCGGCTCGATGGGCGACCGGCTCGGCCGCAAGAACACGCTCGCGCTGGTCATCCTCATCACTTCCGGCGCCACCCTCGCCATGGGCCTGCTGCCGACGGTCGACCAGGTCGGCGTGTGGGCCCCGGCGCTGCTCGTGGTCGTGCGGCTCGTGCAGGGCTTCGCGGCCGGCGGCGAGTCCAGCGGCGCGACCACGCTGCTCGCCGAGTACGCGCCCTCCAACCGCCGCGGCTTCGTCTCCAGCTTCGTCGACGTCTTCGGCTTCGCCGCGTTCGTCGTCAGCGCCGGCCTGGTCCTGCTCTACACCTCGGTCCTGGGCACCGACGCCCTCAACGACTGGGGCTGGCGCGTCATGTTCATGCTCGCCCTGCCGCTGGGACTCTCCGGCCTCTACCTGCGCCGCAAACTCGAAGACACCCCCGAGTTCCAGGCGATCCAGGCCAAGGGCGAGGTCACCGCGGCCCCGCTGCGGACCTCAGTCAGCCGCTGGTGGAAGGCCCTGCTGTTCTGCGTCGGCTTCGTCGTCCTCAAGGCCGTCGGCCACTGGATCCTCCAGACCTTCATGCCCTCCTACCTGCAATCGGACCTCGGGTACTCGCAGCAGACCAGCTACGCCGTCACCGTCGTCGGCCTGCTCGCGATCACCGTCCTCGTCCCGGTGTTCGGCCTCCTCTCCGACAGGATCGGGCGCCGCCCGGTCATGCTCCTGGGCGCCGGCGGCTTCCTGCTGCTGACCTACCCGACCCTGATGCTCATGGACGGCGGCACCTTCTGGGCCGCGGCCTCCGCGATGATCCTGCTCGGGATCTTCATGGCCGCCTACGACGGCGCCATGAGCGCCGCCATGGCCGAGCTGTTCCCCACCAACATCCGGTACGGCTCCATGGCGATCGCCTACAACATCTCGGTCGCCGCGTTCGGCGGCATCACCCCGTGGTTCTCCCAGAGCCTCATCTCCTGGACCGGCAACCAGTTCGCGCCCGCGTTCTACGTCATGGGCGCCGCACTCGTCACGTTCCTCGTCGTCCTCGGCGCCCGCGAGACCTCGCGGCTGCCCCTGAAGGAGTCCTGATGCGCATCGCAGTCACGGGGGCCTCCGGCCGCGTCGGCGGCGCGGTCGCCGCCCGACTGGTCGACAACGGCCACACCGTCATCGGCCTCGACCTCGTCGCGCCCCGGCAGGCCGTCCCCGGCGTCGACTACCTCATCGGCGACCTCGCCGACCTCGAACCGTCCGACCCCCGGCTCGCCGAAGTCGAGGCCGTCGCCCACCTCGGGGCCCTCATGTCCTGGGACGAGGCCGACGCCGCGCGCCTCCACCACGCCAACGTCACCGCCACGCTCAACCTCGTGCGCGCCCTCGACGGCGGCGCCGTGCGGCGCTTCGTCCTCGCCAGCACCGGCGAGGTCTACCCGGAGAACGCGCCGCAGTACCAGCCGCTGGACGAGGCGCATCCGCGCCTGCCGCGCACCTGGTACGGCCTGTCGAAAGTCCTCGCCGAAGAGACCGTCGCGTTCGCGGCCCGCACCCGCGGCTGGGACGCCGTCGCGCTCCGCTTCTCCCACACGCAGCACCCGGCCGAACTCCTCGACCCCGACTCCTTCTTCTCCGGCCCGCGCTTCTTCGCGTCCCGCCGCCACCGCAAGGCCCTCGCCGCAGGGGACCATGCGCTCGCCGAGCAGCTCGCCCCGTACGCCGGAGACGACGGAACCCTCCTGGTGGCCCGCCGCTCCGACGGGGCGCCCGTCCGGATGGGCATCCTCGCGACCGACGACCTCGCCCGCGGCGTCGTCCTCGCCGTGGAGGCCGACACGACCGGCTACGAGGTCGCGGGCCTGGGCCCCGACGACTCCACCGACCTGGGCGACTTCGCCCGGGATCTGGCCGAGGCGGCCGGACTCGACACCGTCGAGGTCACCCTCCCGCCCACCGCGCCCGGCTACGTCACCTCCAACACGCGCGCCCGTGAACTGTTCGGCTTCACGCCCCGGATCACCCGGGACGACATGGTCCGCCTGGCAGCAGAGGCGCACCGGGAGCGCACCGCGGCAGGGTAGAACAGCACGAGAGCTCTTGGCCGAGAACACGGTCATGCGGTCATCACACCAGACCTGCACGGCGGCGAAACGGCCTCCACCTTGGAGGAAGGATTCGATCTGGTCGAACGGATCGGTTGGGAGGCGGTTGCCGCACCGGCGCGAGGCGGGGCAGCGTTTTCCAACCGATTCCAATGATGCCTTCACCGATCGGTCGTGCTCGGGTGCACTGGACCTGCACCAGTGCCGGCCGGCCGCAAGACGGGCGGCGGCACACCGGGGCCCGGCCCCGGCCACACCGCAAGGGAGCCATCAATGAACCGTTCCATCGATCATCGCCGCACCATGGGAATGGCGCTCGCCGCCCTGCTCGCGGCCGCCGCGTTCGCCCTCACCTTCGCGCTCACCGCCTCCCCCGCCCATGCCGCCGATACGGGCGGCCCGGCCGCGGCGGTCGCCACGGCCGCCGACGGCGACGTCAGCGCCCAGACCTCGGCCGACTGCGTCTACTACCTGAGGGCGGTCGGGTACGAGGTCGGACCGAAGCGAACCCAGGCCTGCAACACCGGCGGCTCTGGCAGCTGGGGCGCCAAGGCGTTCTGCATGATCGGCCTCATGGACGGCGGGGTCAGCGAATACCACGCCGACAACGCCTGCACCCTCGCCGCGCGATAGCCGCATCCCGGCCGGGGCCGAGCCGAACACGCTCGGCCCCGGCCGCACGCCGCGGCCGAGGCGCCATCCGATTCTGAGCGAACGCCGGGATTCGACCGTCTCCCCGCACGGCCGCCCGGGACCGCCGGAGCGATTCGACGGCGCCAGACGGTCCCGGGCGGCCGTGCGGCTACTCGTTGAATCCCTGGTATGCGCAGGGCACCAGGGCGTGGCAGAGCCGCATCCGGTAGATGAGGCCGGTGATGACGTCGTAGCTGAAGCTCTCGCAGGTGCCCGCGCCCAAGTCGTTGTTCTTGCAGCGCAGGGTGACCCAGCCGGTCCGCGGAGTGTAGGTCTGGAGGCAGCCCTCGACGCTGTAGCCGTCCTTGAGGGAGTCGTAGACGCGGAAGGAGTCGCCGTCGTCGACGTGCTGCATGGCGCCGACCTGGCGGCCGTCGATGTCGGACAGGATGAGCCAGGTGTCGCCCGCGAGCGCGGCGCTCCCGGTCCGCGGACTGCGGAGAAGTGGCCGCCCTCGACGGCGAACACCGCCATGCGCCCGGAGGTGCCGTGCCGGGCCGAGGCGGGATCGGCGCGGCGGAGGCCGGCCTTGATGCCGTAGAGCAGCGTCCCGGTCCCCCCGAAGGTGAACAGCGCTCGGACCTGGCGGGGATCGGCGTCGATCAGCGATGCCAGGATCCGGGCGACCGCCTGCTCGGCGGCCACCGTGTTCCCGCCCTGGTCGTTGTTGATCAGGTTCACGTTGAGCGCCAGCGACAAGGATTGCACCGCAGCCGAGACGGCGTTCACCGCAGCGCCGATGTTGTGCTGCGCCGCCGGGCTGCGCCAGTTCACCGCGCCGGCGAAGAAGTCCTCTGCCATCGCTCCCGCCAGCGCGCCGGGGTCCGGCGCGGACTCGTCGCCGAGGCGGGCGTACTGCTCCGCGAGCTGCTCGATGCGGTCCGGCCCGACCGGTCCCGGGACCCGCGCGGCATCGCCGTCGAGCACACCTGCGAAGCCGCCTACGCCATGGGCGATGGCGTCGAGCAGCGTCCGACGACCCCAGAGCTTCTCGTAGAAGTCCTTGGTTTCCCGCATCTCCGCAGCCCCCGCACGATTGACTTTTCCGAGGC
The DNA here is from genome assembly GCF_003002955.1 of Glycomyces artemisiae. Lineage (GTDB taxonomy): Bacteria > Actinomycetota > Actinomycetes > Mycobacteriales > Micromonosporaceae > Glycomyces > Glycomyces artemisiae. Next base: position 919,859 of record NZ_PVTJ01000001.1, on the reverse strand, counting down.
CGAGCATTCCACGCCCGCCGCCGCACGAGCGGAAGCGAAACACCGCGGTACGGCGTGTCGACGACGGCCAGTGCGTAGCACCCGGCGATAAGCACGGGAACCAAGAAGGTCGTGAAGACCCACACGTTCCGACTCGGACCGCACCTGGTGACCGTCGGCGCAAGGACAGGCAGCCAGCGTCGGTCCCATGGAGCCCTTGACCTTCGGACCCGCGCGCCGGGCCGAACTCGCCGACCTCGAAACCGATGTCGTCGCCTGGTTCGCCGAGGATTCAGGGACGAGGGAGCCGACCAGGCGCTGATCGTCTGGTACCGCGACGTGGACGGGGTTGACGGCGGCAGCGCTCGAAACCGACGACCGTGAGGTAGTTGGCCAACCTGATCTTCGACGGCTCGCAGGCCAGGTCAGACGGGTGCGAAGCTGGCCCGCAGACCAAGGGGGCGCAGGATCGTCTGCGGGACCATCGGGATGTCGGGGTTCGCGAGCTCGATGGCGTAGCGGTGGGCCAGCCTGGAGACGCTCAGGGTCAGCTCCATCATGGCGAGCTGGTTCCCGATGCAGATGCGGGGACCGGCGCCGAAGGGGATGTAGGCGTGGCGGGCGTGCGGGGACTCCGGGCCGTCCCAGCGTTCCGGGAGGAACTCCTCGGGCCGGTCCCACCAGCGCGGATCGCGGTGCACCACATAGGGGCTGAACATGATCTGCTCGCCCGGCTCAAATCGCCAGCCGCCGAGTTCCGCGGGCGCCGCGACCTCGCGTCCGCCGAACCAGCTGGGCGGGTACATGCGCAGTACCTCCTTGACGAAGGCTTCGGCGAGCGGGCGGCCGGGAGCCGTGGGGTCGCCGAGCGACTCGGCCTCCTCACGGAGGGCCCGGGCGTGTTCGGGGTATAGGGCGAGCTGCCTTGCGGCCCAGGTGAGAGCGGCGCCCGGTGCGCCGTACCCGGCGCGGAGCATCAGGTTCAGGGGCATGTGGACGTGCTCGGGGTCGCCCGGGGAGGATTCGAGGAATACGTCCAGCAGATCGCGCGGGCCGTCTTCCGGAGGCAGGTCCCGGCGGGCGGCGACGCGGTCGGCGATCGCCTCGCGCAGTCCCTGCGCGCCGCGGCGCATCCGGACGCGGCCGGGGGTGGCGAGCCAGGACGGGAGCCGGTACGGGCGGTCCATCAGCACCTGCGTGGCGCGGACGGCCCGGTCGACGGCGTCCACGATCGGCGCGACGTCGCGGCCGTCACCACCGAAGATGAAGTCGGCCACGGCGAATCCGGCGGCCCGCATCATGACGTCGTTGGCGTCGACCTCGCGGCCGCCGGTCTCTTTCATCACCCGGTCGAACGCGTCGACCAGGCGGGCGGCGTGCCGGGCCGACGCGGATCTGTTGACGCCGCGCCAGCCCTTGCGGCGGGCGGCCATGGTGGTCGGGATGGTGCTCAGCAGCCGCTCGAAGCGCCCCTTGTCCGAGAACATCGAGACCTCGGAGGCGAACTCCGCATTGGTGCGCGCGTGGAGCTGCTGGATGAGGGCGGGGTCCAGGACGACCGTGGAGACGTCGCTGAAGCTGAACACATCGCCGTACTCGCGCTGGTTACGCAGGAGGAATCCGATCCTGTCGCGCTGGTACGCGCGCTGGTTCCCGAACAGCCCGTGCGGCCCGGGCGGGCGCGAGCCCGAGTCCTCGCTCAATGCGCCTCCTTCGGACGTGCGAACGGGGCGCGTTCGCCTCGACGCGCCCCGTCTTCGATCGACTTAGCCGTAGAAGTGTTCCGGCGGCCACTGGTTGCGTCCAGCCATGCGCTGGGACTTGCGGCGGAGAATGCGGTTGATGATCTTCATGGTCCATCACCCTTCCTCGATCGTTGAACGGTGCCATTGAATCTATGGCGGATCCGGCTGCGGGTCAAGGGTTTCCAAGTGGGTCTGACGGTCTCCTGACGAAATTTCCGGACAAACTAGGCGCTCTGCCATGCATCCAGATCCATGGCCCGAAGCGTGGTGACGATCTCATCCGCGTACGCCCGGGTGGACTTGATCTCGCGTTCGCGGGCGGCCTTGCCGAGGTCGCGGCGCAGGTCCGCAGAGGCGATGAGCCTGCGTACGGCCGCAGCCACGGCCGAGACGTCCGGACCGAGCCCGGCTTCACCGGAGGCGACGGGCACCAGCAGGCCGTTGACGCCGTCGTCGATCCGCTCGGTGAACGCTGGAATGTCGGTGGCCACCACGGGAAGCCCGGCCCCCATGGCCTCCTGGAGCACCAGGCCGTACGTCTCCAGCGGCGAGGGGGCCACCAGGAGATCGGCCTCTCGGTAGGCGCCGAGCACCTCTTCACGGGGCAGGGCACCGCGGAAGTGCAGCGTCACACCGGCTGCGGCTGCGGCTTCTCTCAGTCGCTCCCGCATGCCGCCGGCCCCGATCACCGTGCATTCGACCGTGCCCGGCGGCAGCTCGCCGAGCGCCTGGATCAGGGGAACCAGCCCCTTGTTCGGGTCGAGACGGCTCACCACCAGGATCTGCGCCGGGCCCGCCATCTCATAGGAGGTCTTAGCAGAGGGGCGATCGCCACAAGGGAGCTCCACGACCGCGACCTTGTCAGCGCACCAAGGGTATTCGTCCCGCAGCAGACCCGCCGTCGCCTCAGACGGCGCCAGGATGAGCGATGAGCGGCGGTATCCCTCGAGCTCCAACGCCCGCATCACATGCCGGTCGATCCAGCGAGGACGCGACACCCCTGATCGCTCCATGACCACGTCCGCGAGATGGACCGTGGTCAGCAGCGGCGCATCGTTGGCTTCGGCCGCCTCGCATGCAAGCGGCACCATGATCGGATCGTGGTTGTGGACGATGTCGAACCCGGACTCCGACTCGTCCAGCGGGCCGAGCAGCGCATGGTTGTACGCCAGTCGATCAGCCATGAACCAGCGCGGGTGCAGATGGTCTCCTTTGGACAGCGGGCTGTCCGCATCATGCCGCTCGCCCGCGTTCACGACCTCGACCAGGCCTCCATGCAGCGTGCGGCGGACCGGGCCATCGGCCTTGCGCGTGGCGACAAGGGCACGGTGCCCGTTCTCGGCCAGCCCCTTCACCAGATCGGCGACATGGATACCGGCCCCGAACATGGGGTTAGGCGGAAAGTCGTTGGTGAGCTCCAGAAAACGCATGGGGGCGAGACTATTCCGACTCGGCTCGGTCGGGTCCAGGGCGAGCGAGGCTTTGACCTACGGCGGAGGGTCGTGGTAACAGCCGGTAAGGTCCGCCAGCGCGAAAGCCCCGGCCTGTGAGCCGGGGCTTTCGCTTAGGAGCCGGAACGAGAGCCGATCGCCCTCTCAGTCGGACTCCGCAAGGTCCGGCGCGGGCGCCATGCTGTCTGCATGGCGCCCGCGAGACGCGATGCCCGAGCCGGGCGGCGGCGCCGGCCGGGTCCTCCGGCGCTCCGGCTCCGCGCCGCCCGGCACTACGATGGGCGCTCACGGACGATTTGGGGGCGCGGATGCGGCGGCTCGGGGAGCTGGAGGCGGCGATCATGGCGGTGCTGTGGGGCGCCGCGGAGGCGGTGACCGTGCGCGGGGTCCTGGAGGCCCTCGAACGGGAGCCCGAACCGGCCTACACGACCGTGATGACCGTGCTGGACAACCTGCACCGCAAGGACATCGTGACGCGCGAGCGCGTCGGCCGCGCCTGGGCGTACCGCCCGGCGCTCGCCCGGGAGGACTTCGACGCCGAGGCCATGGCGTCGGTCCTGGAGTCCTCGGCCGACCGCGGCGCGACGCTCCTGCGGTTCATCGGGAAGATCTCGCTGGAGGAGCTGGCGCAGCTCAAGGCCCTGATGGACGAGGCCGAAGGACGGCCGTCGTGATCGCCGCCGGACTCCTCCTCTCCTATGCGGCCGTGCTCGGCTGGTACGGGCCGCGCGTGCTGGAGCGGGCCCGGTGGGTCTCGTCGCTGCCGCGGCTGGCGATCGCGTCGTGGTTCGCGCTCGCGGGGTCGTGGCTCCTGGCGGTCGTGCTCGCGGGCGCGGTCCTGGTGGTGCCCTTGGAGGTCCACGACGGCGGCCCGCGCGGCTTCGCGTGGCACTGCCTCACGGAGCTGCGGGAGCACTACGGGACGTTCGGTGCGATCGCACTCGGCTCCATCGCGGTCGTGCTCGTGTTCGGAGTGCCCGCGCGGGCGCTCGGGACGCTCGCGGCCGTGGCGCGGGAGGCCGGGCGGGAGCGGGACCTGTTGCGGCGCATGCTGTCCGGATGCCACGTGGAGCCCGTGTCCGGGGCGAGCGTGGTCGACGACTCGCGGGTCGCCGCGTTCTGCCTGCCCGGCCGCGGGGGCCTCATCGCGCTCACGTCAGGGGCCGTCGCGCTCCTGGACCGGCCGCAGCTGCGGGCCGTCGTGGCGCACGAGCGGGCGCACCTGGCCGGGCGGCACCACCTGATCGCGCTCGTCGCCGAGGCGGCGGGCCGGGCGTTCCGGGCCGTGCCGCTGTTCGCGAGAATGCCGGATCACGTTGCGCACCTGGTGGAGATGGCCGCCGACGACACCGCCGCGCGGGCGGCCGGGCGGCGCACGCTCGCCGCGAGCCTCCTCCATGTGGCCGCGGCGCAGGTGCCGCCGCGGGCGATGGCCGCGAGCGGCGGCGACACCGTCGCACGGATCGAACGGCTCCTCGGCGAGCGGAGCGGACCCGGCCCCGCCGGGGTCGGGACGATCCTCGGCGGGAACCTCGCGGCGCTCGCGGCGCCGCTCCTGATCATGGCCGCGCCGGTCGCGGCCGCAGTGGGCATCGCCTGCTGCTAGAGCTCCTTGGGGACCGTGACCTCCTTGGGGACCGGGCAGCGGCCCGGTTCGTCGCACCCGGCGTGGGCGGCCGGTTCGACCTGGACCGTGGGGTGGTCGATGCCCCAGTCCGCGCGCAGGAGGTCCTGGGCGCGGTCGAGGACGGCGTGGCCGTCGGCGCCCGGCTCGGTGACCAGATGCGCGGTGCCGACGTGCATCCCGGAGGTGAGGGTCCAGACGTGCACGTCGTGGACCTCGCGCACGCCGTCGATCCCGGCGAGCGACCCGGCGACCCGCGCCGGCTCGATCCCGGGCGGGGCGTGCTGGGCGAGGATCGCGAGCACCTGGCGGCCCAAGGGCAGTGCGCGGGCCACGACGAACACGCCGATCGCCAGGGCCACACCGGTGTCCCACACGGCCTGGCCGGTGGTCGCGACCAGGACGCCCGCGACGATGACGCCGACCGACCCGGCCGTGTCGGCCATGACTTCGAGGTACGCGCCCTTGACGTTGAGGCTCTCCCCCGCGCCCGCGCGCAGGAGGGCCATCGCGGCGATGTTCACGGCCAGGCCGAGCGCGCCGACCACCAGCATCGGGCCGACCTGGATCTCAGGGGACGCGCCGATCCGGCCGATCGCCTCAGCGACGATGTAGACGGCCACGCCGAGCATGACGAGGACCGCGAACGCGGAGGCGAACATCTCGGCGCGGTAGGAGCCGTAGGAGCGGCGGCCGGTGGTGTCGGGGCGCACGGCGAGGCGGGTGGCGACCAGGGCGGCGGTGAGGGTGGTGACGTCGGCGGCCATGTGCCCGGCGTCCGAGAGCAGCGACAGGGAACCGGAGAGCAGGCCGAAGACGAGTTCGACCACGAAGAAGACGCCGATCAGCGCGAGCGCGGCCCGCAGCCGCCAGGCGTGGCGTCCGCCCGCGTGAGCGGCTGCACCGTGGTCGTGTCCGTGGCCCATTGAAACTCGCTTTCAAAATCAATATCATATTGCAATGCTTGCATGTATAGGGCCGACGCTACGCGGTCCCCTGCGGGAAGTCAAGCGGAACGGGAATCTGTGAGACCGGCCGCGCGGCGGACCGCGCGGCCGGTCGGGGACTCACGCGCTGGCGGCGTCCTGCACTTCGCCGATGAGCTCTTCGATGATGTCTTCGAGGAAGAGCACGCCGGTGACGGCGCCGGAGGCGTCCGCGACGCGGGCGACGTGGGCGTTCTGGGAGCGGATCTGCGCGAGCGCGTCCTCCAGCTCGGCCGCGGCGTCGACCGCGGGGAGGTCCCGGAAGCGGTCGGCGGGGATCGGCGCGTCGAGGTCGGCCGGGCCGGTGAGGTCCAGCACGTCCTTGAGGTGCAGGTACGAGTGCGGCGCGCCGCCGTTCTCCAGGACGTAGCGGGAGTACCCGCTGTCGGAGACCGCCTCCTGCACCTGGCGCGGGGTCGCGCCCGCGGGCAGGAGCACCAGGTCGGCGAGCGGGACCTCCACGTCGGCCACCGTCTTCTCGGTGAACTCGAACGCGGCCGCGAGCGTCCCGGAGTCGTCGACGAGGGTGCCCTCGCGCTGCGACTCCTCGACGATGGTCGCGACCTCGTCGATGGTGTAGGCGCTCTGGGCCTCGTCCTTCGGCTCGATGCGGAACAGCCGCAGCACGCCGTTCGCGATCGCGTTCAGCGCCCAGATGAGCGGGCGCACGATCCGCGAGACGAGCACGAGCGGCGGCGCGAGGAGGAGCGCGGCGCGGTCGGGCACGGAGAACGCGATGTTCTTCGGGATCATCTCGCCGAAGACCACGTGGAGGAACGTCACGGCCAGCAGCGCCACCGCGAACGCGATCCCGCTGACCATCGCGGGCGTGAGCCCGGTCCAGCCGAGCGGGTATTCGAGCAGGTGGTGGATCGCCGGTTCGGAGACGTTCAGGATCACCAGGGAGCACACGGTGATGCCGAGCTGGCTCGTCGCCAGCATGAGCGTCGCGTGCTCCATGGCCCACAGGGTCGTCTTCGCCGCGCGGCTTCCCGCGGCGGCGCGCGGCTCGATCTGGGAGCGGCGGGCCGAGATGACGGCGAACTCCGCGCCCACGAAGAACGCGTTGGCGACCAGCAGGACCACCAGCCAGACCAGTCCGGGCACGTACTCGCTCATCGGTCGGCCTCCTGCTCGAAGGTTTCCAGGATGCGCTCGCGCGTGCCGCCGAAGGCCGGGTCGGTGGCCGGGTCGTCGGGCAGGTAGCGGAGGCGGTCGATGCGGGAGCCGGTGAGCCGGTCCACGCGGAGGAGGCCGCGTTCGAGGCGGATCTCCTCGCCGAGCGCGGGGATGCGCTCCAGCGCGTCGAGGACGTAGCCCGCGACGGTCTCGTAGTCCTCCCCTTCGGGGATGCGGATTCCGGCGCGCTCCCAGAGCTCGTCGGGCCGCAGGGAGCCGGAGACGACGACGGAGTCGGCGTGCTTGACGATGTCGGCGCGGCGCCGGTCGTGCTCGTCGTGGACCTCGCCGAGGAGCTCCTCCACGAGGTCTTCGAGGGTGACGATCCCGGCGGTGCCGCCGTACTCGTCGACGACCACGGCGATCTGGAAGCCGCGCCCGCGCAGCGTCCCCAGCAGCGAGCCGACGCCCGCGGTCTCGGGGACCTTGAGCGGCTCGGACATGAGGTCGGTGACGGGAACGGCGGCGCGGCGGTCGAACTCGACGCCGTACGCGGTCTTGACGTGCGCGACGCCGATGACGTCGTCGACGTCCTCCCCCAGGACGGGGAACCGGGAGTGCCCGGTCCGGGCCGCCTCGGCGATGACGTCGGCGGCGGTGGCCGTGCGCTCCAAGGTGACCGCGTTGACGCGCGGGGTCATCACCTCTCCGGCGGTGTGGCTGGAGAAGGTGAGCGTGCGGTGGAGCATCGCCGCTTCGTCGCGGTCGAGGGCGCCTTCGGTGGCGGAGCGGCGGATGAGGAAGCTCAGCTCCTCGGCGCTGCGCGCCCCCGACAGCTCCTCTTTGGGCTCGATGCCCATCGCGCGGATCGTGCGGTTCGCGGTGCCGTTGAACAGCAGCACCAGCGGCTTGAAGACCGCGGTGAACCCGATCTGGAAGGGCACCACGAGCTTCGCGGTCGCCAGCGGGACCGCCAGCGCGAAGTTCTTGGGGACCAGTTCGCCGAGGATCATCGAGAACAGCGTTGCGACGACGATCGAGACGACGGCGCCCACGCCGGAGACGGCGCTCTCGGTGACGCCGAGGCCGAGGAGCGGTTCGCGCAGGAGCGAGGAGATCGCCGGTTCGAAGGTGTACCCGGCGAGGAGGGTGGTGAGGGTGATGCCGAGCTGGGCGCTCGACAGGTGGGTGGAGGTGACTCGCAGCGCCTTGATGCTCGGGCCGAGGCCCTTCTCCCCTTGGGAGCGGCGGCGTTCGAGTTCGGGCCGGTCGAGGTTGACGAGGGCGAATTCGGAGGCCACGAAGAGGCCGGTGCCGACGGTCAGGATGACACCCGCGAGGATGCCCCAGACTTCCGTGCTCAACGCTCACCTCGCTGCGGCGTGGCGGGAATCGGCAGCGGCCGCCCCGAGGTGAGCCAGGGTTTATGACTGGGTGAATCGTCCATGCGCACGAGGATAGCGGTCCCTCGGCGGTGTTCGCAGGGTGCGGGCGCCCGGATCACATTCCGTGTCGCGGGCGGTCAGAGGCCGGTCTTGCCCTGGGGTCCGGGGCCGGAGAGGGGGCCGGTGGCGGGGGTGTCGGGGTCGGCGCCGCGGGTCTCGCGGATGCGGCGGAGGGTCCAGCCGATGTGGCGTTCGACGGCGGCGACGGCGGCCGCGGGGTCGCCTTCGGCGAGGATGTCGCGGAGTTCGGCGTGCTCGCTCCAGGCGGAGGCGCGGAAGTGGTCGCGGTCGAGGCGGGCGTTGAGGAACATGGAGACCTGGCTGCGCAGGAGGTTCCAGGTGCGCTGGAGGCGGGTGTGGTCGGCGGCGGCGTAGACGAGGTCGTGGAATTCGAGGTCGAGGGCGACGTGGTCGTCGTCGGGGGCGAGGGCCTTCATGCGGGCGATGACGTCGTCCATGCGGGCGAGGGTCTCGGGGGTGGCGCGGGCGGCGCAGCGCTCCATGGCGAGGCGTTCGATGGCGAGGCGGAGGGAGTAGACCTCTTCGATGTCGTCGAAGGTGAGGGTGATGACGCGGGCGCCGCGGTGGCGGAGGGTCTCGATGAGGCCGTCGCGTTCGAGGATCGAGATCGCTTCGCGGACGGGGCCGCGGCTGACGGCCATGGAGTCGGCGAGTTCGGCTTCCTTGAGGCGTTCGCCGGGAGCGAGGAGGCCGCGGGTGATCATCTCGCGGAGGCGGTCGGCGACGAGCGTGGACAGGGCGGGGGGCATCGCGGGCGCGCCCATGAGGTCCGGTGCCGCCACGTCGGTCTCCTCTCCTGTGCCCGGGCCGCCTGCCGGCCCGGTGGTCCAGTGTATGCCGGTGGGGCGCTTCAGGCCCCGAGCACCCGGTCGAGGAAGGGGCCGCGGAACTTGCCTGCGGGGTCGGCGTGGTCGGCGAGTTCGCGGAAGGCGCGGCCGCGGGGGAAGCGGGCGAGGCGGTCGGGGTCGGCGGCGAGCTTGCCCCAGTGGGGGCGGGGGTCGTATGGGGCGAGGGCGTGCTCGACGGCGGTGAGGGCGGTGCGGACGGCGTCCATGTGGGGTTTCCAGGTGAAGTGGACGGCGGCGGTGTCGCGTTTGTAGGCGCCGCTGAGCCAGAGGCCGTCGGCGGCGAGGGTGCGGATCTCGGAGACGAGGAGCGCGGGGTTGATCGCGTCGGCGTAGGTGCGGAGCGCTTCGAGGGCGGCGGGGGCGTGGGCGCGGTCGATGAAGTACTCGGACTGGAGTTCGTCTCCGGCGTTGGAGGGGGCGGCGTCGTGGCGGAAGTGCGGGAGGCGCTCGTGCCAGGGGCCGGGGGCGCCGCCTTGGCGGGTGACGGTGTCGTCGGCGGCTCCGGCGACGGGCGAGACGGCGCGGGCGGTGGAGTAGCGGGCGGGGACGGGGAGGTCGGGGCGGGCGGTGCCGGTGGTCTTGAGGAGGATCTGGGTGAGGGCGGGGGCGGCCCAGTCCTGGATGAAGAGGCTCGCGGAGTAGGCGCCCGCGGTGATGGCATCGAAGTTGTTGAGAACGGGTTCCCATGGGGCGTCGAGGAAGAGGTCCTGGCGCAGGTCGAATGCGGGGCGGACGTCGAGGTGGAGGCGGACGGCGACGCCGAGGGCGCCGAGGGCCACGACGGAGCCGTCGAAGGCGTCGTCGCCGCGGCTGAGGGTGAGGAGTTGGCCGTCGGCGCGCACGTATTCGATCGCGGCGACGTATCCGGAGAGGGCGGGGTTGCGGTCGCCGGAGCCGTGGGTGCCGGTGGCGACGGCGCCGCCGACGGAGATGTGCGGGAGGGACCCGGTGTTGCCGAGGGCGAGTCCTTCGGCGTGGAGGGCGCGGGCGACGTGCGCGAAGGGGGCTCCGGCGGGGACGGAGGCGGTGCGGCGGTCGGGCGCGATGTCGACGTGCGCGGGGAGGTCGGCGACGGAGACCATGAGGCCCTTGGTGTCGGCGATGTCGTTGAAGGAGTGGCCGGTGCCGACGGCGCGGACGCGGCCGGCGGCGGCGACGGTCTCCTGGAGTTCGGCCACGGTGCGGGGGCGGGCGGTCTGGTCGGTGGAGAAGCGGATGTTCCCGGCCCAGTTGGTGCTCATGCGGTTCCTTCGGTGGTCTTGTCTTCGGGGGTCTCGTCGATGTGGGAGGGGGCGAGGCGCAGGAGCACCCAGCCGATGTGGTCGTCGATGGCGGCGACCGCGGCGGCGGGGTCGCCGGAGGCGAGGGCGTCGCGCAGCCGCGCGTGCTTGGCGTGGCTGGTGGAGCGGAAGTAGTCGCCGTCGGTGCGGGCGTTGAGGAAGACGGCGACCTGGCTGCGGATGGGCGCCCAGGTGCGGTCGAGCCGGGCGTGGGCGGCGGCCTCGTAGACGAGGTCGTGGAATTCGAGGTCGAGGGCGGCGACGTCGCCGGGCGCGGCGTCGGCGGGGAGGTCCTTCATGCGGGTGAGGACGTCGTCGAGGGCCGCGAGGTCCTCGGGGCCGCAGCGGGCGGCGGCGCGGGCCATCGCGAGGCGCTCGATGGCGAGGCGCAGCGAGTAGACCTCCTCGATGTCGCGGGCGCTGAGGCTGATGACGCGCGCGCCGCGGTACCGCTGGGTCTCCACGAGCCCTTCGGCGGCGAGCAGGGCGATCGCTTCGCGCACGGGGCCGCGGCTGACGTGCAGGGCGTCGGCGAGCTCGGTCTCCTTCAGGCGCTCGCCGGGGGCGAGCTCGCCGCGGGTGATCATGTCCCGCAGCCGGTCCGCGACCAGGGCGGCGAGCGCTGGCGTCGTGGCGGCGACATCGAACGGGGTGAGTTGCACGGGTCCTCCTTCGCCCGGAAGCCTACCACCAAGTTGCAGATTATTTATTGTTGACAATCTCCAATCACTGGGTTAGCGTTCCCGGAGTCGGCACCGGTGCCCTCGCACAACCCGAGCCGACGACCCCTGACAGCGGCACCGGATCGCGCAAGGAGGCGCGCCGAATGGTCCAGATATCCCGAAGAGCACTCCTCGGAGCGGGTGCGGCAGCCAGTGCCGGACCGCTCCTCACCGCCTGCGGCTCCCCGTTCGACGACACCACCGCCGCCGGCGGGAACGTCCTCGAATTCGTCACCTTCTACACGGGGCCCGACGGCGTCGTCATGCAAGGCATCGTCGACCGCTACAACGAGCAGTCCGAGGGCGCGCAGATCCGCATGTCCGCGCCCGCGTACGGCGGCGACTACCTCACCAAGCTCGTCACCTCGTCCATCGCGGGCAACCCGCCCGCGATCATGGCGCTCCACAACAACGAGGTCCCGCCCCTGCGCCGGTTCCTCCACGAACTCGACCTCGCCGCGTTCGGCTTCGCCGAGGGCGACTTCGTCGAGGGCACGCAGGACCTCGCCGTCGCCGACGGCAGGCGCCTCGGCATCACCATGAGCACCGGCCCGCAGGCCATGGTCTACAACAAGCGGCTGTTCAGGGAGGCCGGGCTCGACCCCGAGCGGCCCCCGGCCAACGCGGCCGAGTTCGTCGCGGCGGGCAAGGCGCTCAAGGAGAGCGGCGTGTGGGGGTTCATCCGCGAGCCCGCCACGTGGATGCCGTGGCTGACCATGAACTGGCAGAACGGCGGCACGCTCGTTGCCGAGGACGGCACCGCCGCGTTCGACTCCGACGCGTCCCTGGAGGCGATCGACATGGAGCGGCGCTGGGTCCACGAGGACGGCATCGCGCCCTCGCAGCTCCTCGACGGCGTCCAGATGGGGCAGCAGTTCCAGGACGAGCAGGTCGGCATGATCTTCATCGGCCCGTGGGGCCTCGCCGACGTGGTCAAGGCCAACGAGGAGGACGGCAAGGAGTTCGGGGTCGCCCCGGTCCCGGCGTTCTTCGACGCCGCGCCCGCCGTCGCCGCCACCTCGCACGTGTACTGCATCCCCGTGCAGCGCAGCAACGACGACTGGGTGCGGGCCGAGGCCGCGAAGTTCATCGAGTGGGTCGTGCGCGAAGGGTCGGTCACCTGGGCCGGGTCGCAGGCGCCCTCGTTCAACGGCGTCGACGCCGAGATCGAGGCCAGCGACGACCCGGTCGTCGCCGCGATGGGCACGTTCGTCGCCGAGCAGCCGCGCGCCCGGTTCGTCCCCTACGCGCCGCGCTGGAACCAGGCGCTCACGTACCTGACCAGCGCCACGCAGTCCATCGTGTACCGCAACGAGGACCTGTCGCTCATGTCCGAGGCCGCCCGGCAGGCGACCGCCGCGATCAAGGGGGCGACCCGATGACCGCGACCGTCGAGACCCCTGCAGAGACGACGCCCGCGGCGGCTCCCAAGCGGCGCAAGCGGCTCACGCGCGTCGGCATCCTGTTCGCCGCGCCGTTCCTGGCGCTCCTGCTGTTCCTGTGGGTCGTGCCGGTCGTCAACGGCTTCTACACGAGCCTCACCGACACCAACATGGCCGAGGGCACCGGCGGATTCGTCGGCCTCGACAACTACGCGAGCCTCGTAACGGACCCGGACTTCCATGCGGCCCTCGGGAACACGGCCCTGTTCGTGGTCCTCAACGTGCCCGTCCTGGTCGCGGTGGGCCTGCTGCTGGCGATGCTGCTCAACCAGCGGCTCGGCGGCCGCGGCGCCATCCGCGCCGCGTTCATCTCCCCCTACCTGCTCACCGGCGCGGCCGTCGCCATCATCTGGCAGACCGCGCTGAACCCCCTGGGCGGCAACGTCAACCAGATCCTCGGCGCGATCGGCATGCCCGAGCAGGCGTGGCTGTCCACGCCCGGCGAGGCCATGGGCGCGGTCGTCCTCATCACCCTGTGGTGGCGCGTCGGCTTCCCGCTGCTGGTGCTCCTCGCGGCGCTCCAGGACATCCCCGCGCAGCTCTACGAGGCCGCGAAGATCGACGGCGCGAACCTCTGGCAGCGGTTCCGGCACATCACGCTCCCGGCCATCGCCCCGGTCCTCATGCTGGTGATCCTGCTGCGGCTCATCGACTCGTTCAAGGTCTTCGAGCAGGTGTACCTGGTGACGCAGGGCGGGCCCGCCGGGTCGACCCGCGTCGTCCTCCAGATGCTCTACGAGTCCGGGTTCCGCGACTTCCAGACCGGCTACGCCGCCGCGATCGGCTGGACCCTCGCGCTCGTCATCCTCGTCGTCACCGCCGTCCAGCTCGCGCTCACCCGAAGGAGGGCCTCATGACCGCCGCCGCCCTGCGCCCGCGATCCAAGAGCCCCGACCGGCGCGCCCGCCGCATCGGCACGATCATCGCCGCGGTCCTCGCCCTCGCGTGGACCCTGCCGATCCTGTGGGTCCTCGTCGGCTCGTTCAACGCCGAGCGGATCACCTCCGGCTCCGGGTTCCTCCCGAGCGACCCGACCGGCGAGAACTGGACGAAGCTCGTGCAGCCCGACGGGCGGGCCGTGAACGTGTTCGTGGCGTTCTTCAACAGCACCGTCGTCGCCGTCGCGGCGACAGTGCTCGCGCTCGTCGTGTGCTCGATGATGGCGTATGCGCTGGCCCGCCTGCCGTTCCGCGGCTCCGCGGTGGTGCTCGCCGCGATCGTGCTCATGATGCTCGTCCCCACGGAGGTGATCCTCGTGCCGCTGTTCCAGCAGTTCGCCGCGCTCGGCCTGCTGAACACGTACGGCGCCTTGATCATCCCGCACGTGGTGTCCCTGTTCGGGGTGGTGCTGCTGCGGCAGTTCATCGCGAACCTGCCCGTGGAGCTGACCGAGGCCGCGAAGATCGACGGCGCGAACGCCTGGCAGAACTACCGGTACATCGTGCTGCCGCTCATCAGGCCCGGCCTCGCCACCCTCGGCATCCTCGTGTTCCTCGCGGCGTGGAACGACTTCCTGTGGCCGCTCATCGCCACCTCCACGCCGTCGATGCAGACCCTCCCGCTCGCGCTCATCACGTTCCGATCCGCCTACGGGGACAGCGAATACGGGGTGGTCATGGCGTCCACGATCCTCGCCATCACCCCGCCGCTGCTCATCTTCCTCCTCGCCCAGCGATTCATCGTCCAGGGCATCAGCAACACCGGCCTGAAAGGTTGACCATGCCGAACTCACGAACCACCGCGCACGCCGGGCGGAACCGGCGGCACCCGTCCGCGACCCGGTCCGACCCGAACCCGCGGCACGTGCGCGACGCGGAGGTCCGCATCGACGCCGCCGCGCCGGGCGTCGACCTCGCCCCGATCTGGGCGAGCATGGGCTACGACGAGATCAACTACACGTACCGGCCCGACGGCAAGAAGCTGCTGAACAGCATCGGGGCGTTCTCCCCGCAGCCGTTCCACGTGCGCCCGCACTACATGTTCTGCTCCGGCAGCGGCTGGGGCCAGCCGCACTGGGGCAACGGGAACGTCTACCACGAGGACGCCGACGGGAACCCGTTCTACGACTTCACGCTCCTCGACGAGACCTACGACGCCATCACCGGCGCCGGGCACCACGTGCTCGTCGAACTCGGGTTCACCCCGAAGGACCTCGTACCCGAGAAGGCCGTGTTCCCGGTGCTCTCCAGCCCCACCGTCTACAGCGCCTACGAGCAGGGCCTGTGGTCGTTCCCGCCCAAGGACTACGGCAAGTGGGCCGGCCTGTGCGCCGCCACCGCCGCGCACGTCCTCGAACGGTACGGCGCCGAAGAGGTGTCCACCTGGGTGTGGGAGCTGTGGAACGAGCCCGACATCTTCTACTGGCGCGGCACCCCGCAGCAGTACTACGACCTGTACACCGTCACCGTCGAGGCGATCCGGGGCGTGCTCCCGGACGCGCGGGTCGGCGGGCCCTCGGTCACCGGCGGCGACGACGGCGTCGAGTTCCTGCGCGGGTTCCTCAAGCACTGCAAGGCGACCGGCACACCGCTGGACTACGTCTCCTTCCACACCAAGGGCTCGGCGTTCACGCCGTGGCGCACCTACGGGCCCATCGGCGCCCCCGCGCCCGTGCAGGAGTCGCCCTCGGCGGTGAAGATGCTGTTCGAAGTGGACCGCCTCCTCGCCGTGATGGACGAGTTCCCCGAGTACGCGGCGCTGCCCGCGCTCATCGACGAGTGCGACGCGGGCGTGCCCGCGCACCACTCCGCCTACGACAACCCGAACTTCCGGTTCCAGAACACCGAGTACTACCCGGTGTTCCAGGCCAAGCTCATGAAGAAGCTCCTCGACCTCTCCGCGGCACACAGCGACAACATCGAGCAGGCCACCACCTGGTCGTTCTACTTCGAGGGCGAGCGGTACTTCGAGGGCACCCGGTCGTGGACCACCCAGGGCGGCATCGAGAAGCCGCTCATGAACGCCTACCGGCTCTTCGCGAAGCTCGGACGGCGGCGGCTCCCGGCCGTCTCGGACCGGGCGTTCCCCATCGACGACCTCTCGGGCCGCGAGTACGGGATGCCCGAGGAGGTCGACGCGCTCGCGTCCATCGCCGACGACGGCACGGTCACCGCGCTCGTGTGGCGCCACGGCGACGACCAGTACGCGCAGGACCCGGAGCCGACCGCCGCGGCTCTGGCCTTCACCGGCCTCGCGGCCGGGTCCTACACGGCGACCGAGTACCGCATCGACGCCGACCACTCCAACGCCCACACCGTGTGGGAGGCCCTCGGGTCCCCGCAGGACCCGGACGCGGACGCGCTCAAGGCGATCCACACGAGGCAGGGCCTGGAGACCGTCGGCGAGGCGCGGACGGTGACCGCCGAGGACGGGGCGCTGCGGTACGAGACGGCGCTCCCGCTGCCGTCGGTGTCCCTCGTGGTCCTGGAACCGCGATGACCGACACTCTCCTGTACGTCGGCGGCCGCCTCCGCGCGGCCGCCGACGGCGGGGCCGTCCCGCTCCGCGACCCCGCCACCGGCGAGGCCGTCGGCACCGCGGCCCTCGCCACCGCATCCGATGTGGACGACGCGCTCGCCGCGGTCGAACGCGGCTTCCGAGCTTGGCGCCGTTCAGCACCCGAGGAGCGGGCGCGGGTCCTCACCGGGGCCGCGGCGCTCCTGCGCGGCCGGGCCGAGACCGTCGCCCGCGCGATCACCGCCGAGCAGGGCAAGCCCCTGGGCGAGGCCCGCGCCGAGATCGAGCAGTCCGCCGGGTACTTCGACTGGTTCGCGCACGAGGCCCTGCGCGACCTCGGCCGGACCTGGGGCGACGGCGACCGCGAGTTCCGCGTCGAGCGGCGCCCGATCGGACCCGTCGCCGCGTTCACCGCCTGGAACTTCCCGGCCTCGCTCCCGGCCCGGAAGCTGGCGCCCGCCGTCGCCGCCGGGTGCTCGATCCTCGTCAAGCCCGCCGAGGAGGCCCCGAGCGCGGCCCTCGCGCTCGCGCAGTGCCTCGTGGAGGCGGGCCTGCCCGGAGACGCCGTCGCCGTCGTCACCGGCGACGCGCCTTCCATTGCGGCGCAGGTGATCGGGTCGCGCGCGATCCGCAAGATCACGCTCACCGGGTCGATCCCGGTAGGGCGCGAGCTCGTGCGGCTCTCCGCCGAGCACCTCCAGCCGCTCAGCCTCGAACTCGGCGGCCACGCGCCCGTGATCGTGCTCCCCGGGGCCGACACCGCCTCGGCCGCGAAGACGCTCGCGGGCGCGAAGTTCCGCAACGCGGGGCAGGTGTGCATCTCCCCCACCAGGTTCTTCGTGCCGCAGGAAGACGCGGAGGCGTTCGCGGCGGTGTTCGCCGAGACCGCCGCGAACCTCAAGGTCGGGGCCGGGGACGCCGAGGGCGTCGAGGTGGGGCCGCTCGCGAACGCGCGGCGCCTCGCCGCCGTTGAGTCCCTTGTAGACGACCTGCGCGAGGGCGGGGCCCGCATCCTCACGGGCGGGCACCGGATCGAGGGGCCGGGGTGGTTCTACGCGCCCACGGTCGTCGCGGACGTGCCCGAGGACGCGCGCATCCTCACCGAGGAGCCGTTCGGTCCGGTCGCCCCGGTGCTGCCGTACCGGGACCTCGACGAGGCGGTGGCGCGGGCGAACGCCGTGGAGCAGGGCCTCGCGGCCTACGTCTTCGGGCCCGCGGAGGCCGCACGGGACGTGGCCGCGCGCCTCGACGTCGGCATGATCGGCGTCAACAGCACCGCGCTCGCGGTCGCCGAAGCGCCGTTCGGCGGCGTCAAGTCCTCCGGGTACGGCCGCGAAGGCGGCACCGAGGGGATCGGCGAATACACCGTCGCCGTCTACACGCAGGTGAGAGGAGAGGGCGCATGAGCGCGCGGGTGCTGGTCACCACCGCATATCTGGAGCCGGGCGGCGAGGTCGAGCGGCTCCTGCGCCGCGCCGGGCACGAGGTCGTGTTCGCGCGGGCCGCGGACCGGCGCGTCAGCGGGCAGTCCCTGGCGGACGCCGTGGCCGACGCGGACGCGATCGTGGCCGGGACGGACCGGTTCACCGCCGAGGTCATCACGGCAGCAACGCGACTGCGTGTGTTCGGGCGCTGCGGGGTCGGGTACGACAACATCGACGTCGCCGCCGCGACCGCCGCGGGCGTGGCCGTCACATACACGCCCGGCGTCAACCGCGAGTCCGTCGCCGAACTGGTCCTGGGCCAGCTCGTCAACGGCGCCCGCCTGCTGCCGCAGAACATCGCGGCCGTGAGCGAGGGCCGGTGGGAGCAGCCGAGCGGCACCGAGCTCGCCGGATCGGTGCTCGGGATCGTGGGGCTCGGCTCGATCGGGAAGGCCGTCGCGCGGGTCGCGCGGGCGCTCGGGATGACCGTGATCGCGTACGACCCGTACTTCGACGCGGACTTCGCCGGGGACCACGGGATCGAGCGGGGCTCGCTGGACGCGGTGCTCGCGGCCTCCGACTTCCTGACGCTGCACCTGTTCCTGGACGAGTCGACTCGGAACCTCATCGACCGCGAGCGGATCGCGGCGATGAAGCCGGGCGCGTTCCTCGTCAACACCGCCCGCGGCGGCGTCCTCGACGAAGCGGCCCTCGCCGACGCGGTGCGCAGCGGGCACCTCCGCGGGGCCGCGCTCGACGTGCTGGAGACCGAGCCGCTCGCCGCCGACAGCCCGCTGCGCGGCCTCGACCGGGTGTTCGTGACCGCCCACATCGGAGCGGCGACGCACCAGGCGCGGGCCCGGTCGAGCCTCATGGCCGCGGGTCAGGTCGCCGATTTCCTCGCAGGGGACCCGCGCCCGGGTAACCTCGTCAACCCCGACTACCTGAAGGGGGCCGCGTGAAGCCCGTCCGACTGTTCAGCACCCTGGCCGTCCGCCTCGCCCTGGACGCGGGGGTCCTCGCCGACTTCACCGCGGACACCGGGCACGAGGTCGAGGCGGTCTACGACCCCACGAACGTCCTGTTGCAGCGCATCGAGCACCGCGACCACCCCGACGTCATGATCGGGGTCGGACACCAGCTCGCCGAGCTGGTCGCGGCGGGCGTCCTCGACGAGGCCGTGGAGATCGCCCGCGTCGGGGTCGGCGTCGCGGCCCCGCCCGGGGAGGGCGAACTGCCCGACATCTCCACTGTGGAGTCAATGAAGGCCGCGCTCGTGGCGGCCCGCTCGGTCGCGTACTCGCAGACCGGCGCGAGCGGAGTCTACTTCGCGTCGCTCCTCGCCGACCTCGGCATCGCCGACCGCGTGAACGCCCGCGCCACCGTGGTGGAGAAGGGCTTCGTGGCGGAGACGCTCCTCGACGGGCGCGCCGATCTGGCCGTGCAGCAGCTGAGCGAGCTGCGGTTCGTGCCGGAGGCCCGGCTCGTGGGGCCGCTTCCCGAAGCGGCCCAGCACTACACGGTGTTCGCCGCCGCCACGGGCGCCGGAGCGGACGAGGCCGCGCGGGCGCTCGTGGCGCACCTCGCCTCGCCCGCCGCGGTCGCGCGGTACCGCGACACGGGACTGGAGGGCGTCGCCGGTTGAGCGGCAGCGGGAGTGAACGGCCCGCTTCCGCCCGTTTCGCGAACCCCGGGAAAGGGCTTACACTCGCATCGGCCGCGGGTGCAGCACCCGGGGGCCGACCCGGCACGTCGAATGCTCACGACCCTCCCCCATAGAGGAGTTTCAATTGCATCAGCAGCAGCACGCCGTCAAGGTCCGCCTCGACCGCTTCGTGAAGGAGCGCCTGGAACCGGCGAGGGAGCGGGCGAGCGCGCCGGTCCGGGTGGCGGCCTGGGCGGTCCCCGGGGAGCCGGTGCCGTTCAGCGAGGCCGTCGGGCAGTCGTACGCGCCGGTCGAGGAAGGGTACGCGTGGGGCCGGGCCTGGGGCACCGTGTGGTTCAAGGTGTCCGGCACGGTCCCAGCGGACTGGACGGCCGAGCCGGGCGAAGTGGAGCTCGCGATCGACCCCGGGTTCATCGGCGAGGGCGCGGGCTTCCAGGTGGAGGCCCTGGTCTTCGACGGCTCGGGCCGCACACTGAAGGCGATCGAGCCGAAGAACGACTACGTGCGCCTCGGCCTCAAGCCCGGCGAGTCGTTCGAGCTGTACGTGGAGGCCGCGGCGAACCCCGACGTGTTCACCAGCGGCGTCCGCTTCGCTCCGACCCCGTTGGGGCGCTGGGAGACCGCGCCCGACACGCCGATCTACCGGCTGGGCCGGATCGCAGTGGTGCAGCGCGACGCGACGGTGTGGGAGCTGGTGCAGGACGTGGCGACGGTGCGCGGGCTGGCGCTGGAGCTGCCGGAGGGCTCGCCGCGGCGCGCAGAGCTGTTCGCGGCCCTCGACGCCATGGTCGACGCGGTGCACCCGCACGACGTGCACGGGACCGCGGTCGCGGGCCGCAAGGCGCTGCGGCGCGTGCTGTCGTCCCCGGCGGCGCGGTCGGCGCACCAGGTGTACGCGGTGGGCCACGCGCACATCGACTCGGCGTGGCTGTGGCCGGTGCGCGAGACGGTGCGCAAATGCGCGCGCACGTTCTCGAACGTGCTGGAGCTGATGGACGCCGACCCGGACCTGGTGTTCGCGTGCTCGTCGGCGCAGCAGTTCGCGTGGATCAAGGAGTTCTATCCGGAGCTGTACGAGCGCATCCGCGCGCGGGTCGCCGAGGGCCGGTTCGTGCCCGTGGGCGGCATGTGGGTCGAGTCGGACACGAACATGCCGGGTGCGGAGGCCATGGCGCGGCAGTTCGTGGAGGGGAAGCGGTTCTTCCTGGAGGAGTTCGGGGTCGACACCCGCGAGGTCTGGCTGCCGGACTCGTTCGGGTACACGGGCGCGCTGCCGCAGATCGCGCGCGCGGCGGGCGCGGGGTACTTCCTGACGCAGAAGCTGTCGTGGAACGAGGTCAACAAGTACCCGCACCACACGTTCGACTGGGAGGGCATCGACGGGACGCGGATCTTCGCGCACTTCCCGCCGGTCGACACGTACAACTCGCAGCTCACGCCGAAGGAGCTGGCGCACACCGAGCGGAACTTCGCGGACAAGGGCCGCGCGTCGATGTCGCTGGTGCCCTTCGGGTTCGGCGACGGCGGCGGCGGTCCGACCCGGGAGATGATGGCGGCGGCGCGGCGCGCGGCGGACCTGGAGGGGTCGCCGACGGTGCGGATCGCGCCGCCGATCGAGTTCTTCGAGGCGGCCGAGGAGGAGCTGCCGTCGCGTCCGGTGTGGTCGGGCGAGCTGTACCTGGAGAACCACCGCGGCACGTACGCGTCGCAGGCGCGCACGAAGCGCGGGAACCGCCGCAGCGAGGCGCTGCTCCACGAAGCGGAGCTGTGGGCGGCGACGGCGGCCGTGCGCACGGGCGCGGAATACCCGTACGAGCTGCTGCGGAAGTCGTGGAGGACGGTGCTGCTCAACCAGTTCCACGACATCCTGCCGGGCTCGTCCATCGGGTGGGTCTACGACCAGACCGCGAAGGAGTACGCGCAGATCGAGGCGGACCTGGAGCCGGTGATCGCCGGAGCCGTGGCCGCGCTCGGTTCCGGCGGCGCCGCCGAGGGCGAAGGCTTCGTGAACTCCGGGCCCTACGAGGTCGACGGCGTGCCCGCGTTCTCGGTGGGCGCCAAGCAGGTGAACGACGTCGTGACGGTGGAGCGCGATGCGGGCTCCACGGTGATCGCGAACGGCGCGGTGCGCGTGGTCTTCGACGCCGACGGGCTCATCACCTCCCTGGTGGACGGCGGGACCGGCCGCGAGACCGTCCCGCCGGGGGAGCGTGCGGGCCTCCTCCAGGCGTTCACGGACACGCCGCGGAACTACGACGCGTGGGACGTGGACGTCGAGTACCGGCGCTCGGGCCGGGACCTGGAGGCCGCCGACGAGGTGCAGGTGGTCGAGGAGGGCAAGGAGCGCGCCGCGGTGCGCACCGTCCGCACCTTCGGCGAGTCCACGATCACGCAGGTGTTCACCGTGGAGGCGGGCCGGGCCGCGGTCGACATCGAGACCACTGTGGACTGGCATGAGCGGCAGACGATGCTGAAGTTCGCGTTCCCCGTCGACGTGCACACGGCGTCGGCGCGCTCGGAGATCCAGTTCGGGCACATCGAGCGGCCCACGCACACGAACACGAGCTGGGACGAGGCCCGGTTCGAGACGTGCGCCCACCGCTGGGTCCACGTCGGCGAAGCGGGCCGGGGCCTGGGGGTCGCGAACGACGCGACCTACGGCCACGACGTGACGCGGCACCCGCGAAGCGGCGGCGGCACCTTCTCCGTGGTGCGCCAGACGCTCCTCAAGTCCCCGCTGTTCCCGGACCCGGAGGCCGACCAGGGCGAGCACGTGTTCCGCACCTCGCTCGTCCCCGGCGGCGTCGCCGAGGCGGTGCGGGCCGGGTACCGGCTCAACCTGCCGCTGCGTACGGTGGCCGCCGGAGCGGTCGAACCGCTGGTGGCCGTGGGGAACCCGGCGGTGGTCGTGGAGACGGTGAAGCTCGCCGAGGACGGCTCGGGCGATGTCGTGGTGCGGCTCTACGAGGCGCACGGGGCGCGCACGGAAGCCGTGCTCGACCTCGGCTTCACCTCGGGCGCCGTCGTGGAGACGGACCTGCTGGAGCGCGAGGTCGAGACGGCCGCGGTGACCGCGAGCGACGCCGGTTCGGTGTCGCTGGCGCTGCGGCCCTTCCAGATCGCGACGCTGCGGATCACCCGGGCTTAGGACAGGGGAAAGGGCCGGACGCATTCGCGTCCGGCCCTCGCCCGTCCCCGGTCACGGGGCGCCGTGGACCTGCGCTCCGTGCATGAAGACGTCCTGGACGTTCCACACGTCCGGGTTGAGCGCCATGCGGGCCGAGTACCACATGCGGTAGCCGGGCCTGTCGTACTGGCTGGAGACGATCATGCTCGCGCGGTAGAGGTGGTCGTGCTGGAACGGCTTGGTGCGCGGCACGATGGACTTGGCGGAGTTCGCGAAGTCGGTCGGCGTGGCGCCAGCGAGGAAGAGCAGGTCGCCGTCGCGGCCGGTCGAGCCGACGACGGTGTCGTTGAGGAGTCCGATGTACTCGTCGCCCTCCTTGCGCATCGAGAGGTGCCAGGGCTCCTTCTCGCGCTGCATAGCGCCGACGGCGACCGGGACCGGCGCGCCCCACGTCGCCTTCGCGGGCGTGGCGCCGCCGACCGCGTACTCCACTCGGTTCGGCGAGCGCGTGATGTTGACGGCCCACATGACCCAGTGCCCGTCCACGTAGGCGAACGCGGGCGAGAGGGGCCTGCGCACGCTCATCGAGCTGCGCACCGCCTCCGCCGGCGCGGACCAGTGGACGCCGTCGGTGGAGCTCACGAACTTGATGCGCTCCTGCATCAGGTCGGGGATCACCACCCGCCAGAACAGGTACATGGTGTTCGACGGGCCCATCGCGAGGTCGGTGTCGGAGTTGTAGGGTCCGGGCAGCCCGGGCTGGTCGTCGATCGGGTTGGTCAGCCCGGCCGGGACGACCCAGTTGACGCCGTCGTGGGAGGCGGCGATGTTCGGGTCCTCGTGCGCCGAGTTGCTGCCGGGGTAGGGCGTGTGCGCCATCCAGTACTCGTAGCCGTTCCAGCCGTCGGGGAAGTAGAGCACGCTCGGGTGGGTGGTCTGCCCGCCCGTGGGGCTGACGTGCGTGGGGATGGCGCGCTTGCCGCCGTAGGGTCCCCACACCCGGTCGGGCACCTCCAGCTCCTCGTCCGGCATGGCGGGCTCGCACGGCTCGACCAGCGCCGAGCCCTCCACTGTGGTGGTCTCGGCGCCGCGTTCGAGGTCGACGGCGATGGCGACCCGCCCGCCGCCGGCGGGGACGTGGGCCGCGCCGGAGAGCGAGCCCTCGCCGGGCCCGGGCAGCTCGGCGCCGGGCCGGAGCGTGCCGCCGATCATGGTCGGGGCCAGGGGGCCGGCCTCGGTCTCGACCCGCACGTCGACGACCGTGTGGGCCGTTCCGGCGGGCGCGTCGAGCGGTTCGGCGAGCAGGAACTCGGCCTCCAGGTCGCCTGCGGCGCCGCAGGTCGCGGCCGCGAAGTCGAGGGTCGGCCCGCCGTCGGCGCGCTCCTGGGCGAGCGCCGGGATGCCGGCGATGAGCGCGGAGAGGACGCCGGAGGCGACCACGGCGGCTCTGCGGCGTGCGATCGAAGTCATGGCTTCGGTCCTTTCGCTGGTGCTATGCGGGGTGGGTGACCGTCAGGGCGAACCCGGTGAGCATGCCGATGGGCTCGGAGCTGGTGACCCCGTCGGCGCCCTCCCACAGGAGCACCGGTGCGGGCAGCGCGAACGTCTGCCCTTCGGGCGGGAACACGGGCGGGTCCACGGCCTCGGTGGGGAGCAGCCGGAGCGGGCCGGTGTACAGGAAGACGGGCTCGCCGCGCACGCCGATGCCCGGCGCCCGCTCGACTTCGAATTCGAGGCCGTGCTCGACGACGAGCGACTGCTCGTCGGGGTTGTACTGGTAGTCCGTGAGGCTCTCGGCCCGCAGTGAGACGGCGACCTGCCCGAAGGCGAGCCCGGGTTCGCCCGACGACGCGAGCACGAGGTTCGCGGTCGTCATGGCCTCCTCGCCCGGCTGCCGGGCGAGGTCCACCTCGCCCGCGAAGGCGCCGGTGTCGAGGGGTTCGGGCTGCCCGAGGAGGTCGATGGTCGCACCGGGGCCGTCGATTGCGACGCGCCGGAAGTTGGGCGAGGCGTCGCTCTGCTCCTGCACGGTGTGCGCGGTGAGCCATTCGGGCGGCGCGGCGGTCACTGCCGTGGCCGTGAGGACCACCAGCGGCACCGCGGCGGCGGCGACGGCGATCCGGTGCCGCTGAAAGAAGTCCGCAATCACGCCTCGAATTTAGGCTGGCGGTCGCCGCGTCATTCGCGTTTCGCGAAAATCTCGCCGGGAGGCGCCTCGGGATGGAGTTGAATGTGGACGATTCAGTTCCGCCTTATCGGGCCGTTCGGCCCCGATCGGAGGAGTACTCATGGAATTCGGGTCATCGAACCGCGGCGGCGGGCCGTGGCGGGCCGCCGCCGGAATCGGCGCGGTCGTCGCCGCGCTGCTCATCGTTCCGGTTGCGGCGCAAGCAGAGCCGGTCGAGCAGGTCGCCGCGGGGAACTACGACTACGACGGCGACGGCCTCGACGACGTGCTGGCACGCCGCGACGAGACCGGCGCCCTGGAGCTGTGGCCGGGCGACGGCGCGGGCGGGTTCCGCCCCCGGTCGACGGTCGGGTCGGGCTGGGGCGGCATGGATCTCATCGAGACCGCGGGCGACCTGAACGGGGACGGCCGGGCCGACCTCCTCGGCAGGGTCGCCTCCACCGGCGCGCTCAACTTCTACCCGGGGAACGGCACCGGCTTCGACGCCCCGGTGAGGATCGGCCGCGGCTGGGAGGCCATGCTGACCGTCGTCTCCGGGCACGACTACGACGGCGACGGCAACCGCGACTTCCTCGCCGTCGAGGCCGGCACCGGGACGCTGTGGCTCTACCCGGGCACCGGGACGGGCACGCACGGGCGCCGCACCGCGATCGGGTCGGGCTTCGACCGGGTGCGGGAGCTGACGGCGATCGGCGACATGGACGAGGACGGCCATGCCGACATCGTGGCCGTGCGCGAGACCGACGAGTGCATGTACTTCTACGGCGGCCCCGGCAGCGGCGGCTTCGAGGCGCCGGTCCTGTTCGACTGCGGTTGGGACGTTCTGGACTCGGCCGCGTCCGTCGGCGACTTCGACGGCGACGGCCACGCCGACTGGCTCGGCCGCGAGCGCGCCTCGAACCTGCTGTACCTCTTCAAGGGCGACGGCCTCGGCGGGTACGGCTCATCGCCGGTCGTCGACACCGGCTGGAACACGATGACCATCGCCTGAGCCGGTCCGCTGCCGGGGGCCGGCCGCGGGGGCGCCGAGCCGCAGCCGGTCCATCAGCGCGCGCGCCGAGAAGTGCCGTTCGAGGTGGTCCCAGGCGGCGGACCGCTGCGCGGCGTACGCCTCGGCGTCGGCGGCGAGCCGGGCGGCGGCGTCCGCGACCTCCTCCGGCGCGCAGTAGACGGCGGCGGGCCCGAACGTGGGCTCGAACCGCGGGTCCATGATCACCGGGACGCCCGCGGCCATCGCTTCGAGCGGCGCCCGCCCGAACGCCTCAAGGCCGTCGGAGGCGATGAAGTACACCATGACGTCGATGCGCGCCAGGAACTCCCGGGCGGTCAGGGCGCCGAAGTCGCGGACGGTCCAGTTGGCGGGCAGGCGGCCGAGCACCTGGCGCGGCGCGTCCGCGCCGCCGAGGACGTGGATCTCGAACGGATCGGCCTCCGGGTAGCACTGGAGCAGCGTCTGGGGGTCCTCGGGCCATTTCAGCGCGTCGTCGCGCGAGTGGCGGCCGATGCGGATGCGGCCGTCGGGGGTCCGGCGCGGGCCGAGGCGCCAGTCGGCGACCGCGATGGCCTCGTTCCACGGCTCGGCGGCGAGATCGAGTCCGGCGGTCTCCGCGGCGTGGTGGCGGCGCAGCGCGGCGAGGACCAG
The DNA here is from genome assembly GCF_003002955.1 of Glycomyces artemisiae. GTDB lineage: Bacteria > Actinomycetota > Actinomycetes > Mycobacteriales > Micromonosporaceae > Glycomyces > Glycomyces artemisiae. The sequence continues at coordinate 893,694 of NZ_PVTJ01000001.1, read as the reverse complement.
CGGCCCTCCCGCGTACCAGGTGGGGCGGCCGAGCCATTCCTCGACGTTCCGTGCGACCGTGGCGATGTCCCATGCGTGGTCGTGCGGCCCCGACTCGTCGTAGCGGCGGTAGGGCGTCTGGTTGACCAGGACGGCGGTGCGGGCGGCCTTGACGGCGGGGCGCCGTTCGAGCGGGCGTTCCATCACGGTCGGCAGGCGCACGAGGGCGAGATCGCATTCAATCTCGGCGTCGCGGTCGATGAGGCGCGCCGCGCCGGCGTCGACGAGCGCCCGGATCCGCGGGTGGACCGGCGCGTTCGGGCCCCACGCGTAGACGGGGTGGTGGATGAGGCCGACCTTGAGGCCGTGCTCGTGCCAGATCCTGATCTCGGCCTCGTTCGCCGAGGTGGTGCCGCCGGGCAGTCCGAAATGGGAGACGACGACGAGGTCGAACCGGTCGCGCACGGTGCGCGCGGGCGCCTGCTCGTCGAGGCGCTGCCAGGCGGCGACCGACCGGACCATCGCGAGGCGGTCGCGCACGGGGATGCCGCGGATCGCGGCGGCCTTCCGCGCGTCCTCGGCGGCCGCGGCGGGGAAGCCGCCCGCGAGGCCGTCCTCGACGCGGCGCAGCCGCCCGAGGTCGGCCGCGGCGGGCGGGCCCGGCCTCCGGGCCGCTCGGTGCAGGAGCTCCAGTGTGGCGCGGCGGGCGGCGAGGTCGCGGCGCAGCCGCGCGATCCGCACGCCGGTGCGGCAGCAGAGCACGGTGAGGACGAGGAGGACGGGACCGGCGATGAGCAGGGTCGGGATCATCGGTTGCCTCCAAGGCTCACGGCGTCTGCGGGCTCGGCGGGGACGGGTACCGCCGCCCGCGCCGGGGCGGTGACGCCGAGGCCCGCGACCCGGCGCAGCAGCGCTTGCGGCGAGAAGCGCTCTCGGACGACGCGCCTGCCGGCTTCGGCGCGTTCGGCGTGGAAGGCACGGTCGTCGGCGAGGCGCCGCACCTGGGCGGCCACGCCCTCGGGCTCGCAGTACAGGGCGCCGTCGCCGAAGAGCTCGGCGAAGTCCGGTGGCAGGAGGCACGGCACGCCGGCGGCCATGGCCTCCAGGGGCGCCCTGCCGAAGGCCTCGACCAGGTTCTCGTCGACGAAGTACGCGTACGCGTCCAGGCTCCAGAGGAACTCCGTCGATGGCATGCTGCCGAACGGGTGCGAGGTCCAGCCCGGAGGGATCGCCCCGAGGATGCGGCGCAGCGCATCGTGGCCGCCGAGCATGTGCACCTCGACGCCGTCGTCGGCGGGGTAGGCGGCGCGCAGGCGGGCGGCCATGTTCGGGAACTTGGTCACGTGGTCGCGGCTGTGCCGTCCGAGGCGGAACGGCTCGTCCTCGGCGCGCTCGCGCGGCCGCTCTGGCGTCCACTGCGCCAGGTCGATGGTCTCGTACCAGAAGTCGTCGGCGAGGTCGACGCCGTCGAGTTCGGCGGCGTGGTGGGCGCGCAGCGTGTCGCGCACGGCCGGGCCGATCGGGTACCAGGTGTGGCGGCCGAGCCATTCGGTGACGTTGCGGTGCACGTCGGGGATGCTCCAGGAGGTGCCGTATCCGCCGGTGAGGCCGTACTCCTCGAAGGGGGTCTGGTTGACCAGCAGCACGGTCCGCTCCGCGTCGATCTGCGGGCGGTCCTCCATCATCTGCTCCAGGGCCACCGGGAACCGCACGATCGCGAGATCGCAGCGGACGGTGTCCTCGGGCTGGACGCGGACGACCCGCTCGCCGTCGACGAGGTCGAGGAACCGGGGGTCGACCGGGCGGCTCATCGCCCGGTCCTTGACCGGGTGGTGCACGAGCCCGACCTTGAGCCCGGCCTCGCGGTAGGCGAGGATCTCGGCCTCGTTCGCCGAGGTCGTGCCGCCGCGGAGGTTCAATGTGGAGACGATGACGATGTCGAGGTCGAGCTTCCGCGGCGTCCGGGCGGCGACGGCCGCCCGGTGCGCGCACAGGGCGGCGAGGGCGCGGACCTGGCTCTCGTAGTGCCCCGAGTCGCGCTCGGCGATCTCGGTGAGGACGGCCCCGGCGGACGCCGACCAGCCGTGGAGGAGCCGCTGCTCCCACTGCTCGATGTGCTTCCGCTTCTTCTCGGGGAGCCCGGCGCGCGCGGTCTTCGCGCGCTCGGTGCGCACCGCTTCGGCGCGCAGCCGCGCGAGCGCGCGTCGCAGGACCAGGTACACCGCGGCGGCGAGCAGGCACAGCGCGGCGGCCACGGCGCCCACGAGCGCGCCAGCGGCACCGGCGGCCGCCACGACCGCCAGCGCCCCGAGGCCGGCCGCGGCCGCGAGGCGGCGCCTGCGGAGGACGGCCTTGCCGAGCGCGGCGGCGGCGGCGCGCAGCAGCGACCGCATGGGCCGCTTCGGGATCGCGCGGTCGACTGCGGGCAGGGGTGCCTCCTGGGGCGCCGGCTCGTCCGACTGCACCCGCAGCCGGTCCGCGGCGAGGACGGGGTGTTCGAAGCGGAGGAATTCGCCGAACGCCGCGGTCGGGACGCTCACCGGCGCGGTGTGCCCCGCCTCGGGGTCGACGAAGTCGAAGCCGTGCTCGGCGGCCGATTGCAGGACGCCTTCGTCGATGAGGGAGGGCTTGCCGTTGATGCCGACCCATTCGGGGCAGTGGAGGAGTCCGACCGCAGCGCCCCGGGCGGTGCGCCGGGCGGCGTCGTCGAGCATGCGTCGGCGCCGCTTGTCGAGGGCGCTCCAGTCGGCGGCGTAGAGGTGCTCGTACACCACCGCCGCGCTCGCGGCCTTGCCGCGGACGATGTCCTGGCTGACGGGGAACGGCCGGGGCCGGGGCACCGAGGCGAGGAACGGGGAGGCCGCCTTCGTCGCGATCCGCCGGTGCCACCGGACGAATCCGGAGTGGTACGCGAACCGGCTCGCGGACATCCAGTGCCGCGAGACCTCCCCGGCCGAGAGCGTGTCGCCGCTGTAGCGCACCAGCGTCAGCGGCCCGGTCTTCATGCGCTGCGAGGTCTTGGCGCCGAACGCGGCCTTGACGCGGAGCCGGTACTCGGAGTCGGCGGAGCGGCGGACCTCGTCGTAGAAGCCGATGCGCTGCATGACCTCGCGGGCCCGGATCATGATCGGCGTGGACCTCGCCGCGAGGACCGCGATCTGCGGGTCGATCACGAGCGACAGGTCCTCGTTCACCGCGACGCTGACGGACTCGACCATGACCAGCTCCGGCCGGTCCAGCAGCGGCTGCACCTGGTGCTGGAGGCGCAGGGGGTGGGCCCAGTCGTCGGAGTCGAGTCCGGTGATGAACTCGCCTTCGGCCACGGCCATGGCGCGGTTGCGGGCCTGGTAGGTGCCGGCGTTCTCGGGCTGGATGAGGAGCTTCACGCGCGGGTCGAGGCCCGCGGCCTCGCGCAGCACCTCCGCGTACCCGGGTCCGGAGCCGTCGTCGACGAGGAGCAGCTCCCACCGCTGCCATGACTGCGCCGCCACCGAACGCACCGCGGTGAGCAGTCGCGCGTCGGGCTGGAAGCAGGTCATGACGACCGAGATCAGCGGCCCGTCCTCGACGGGGGCGGCGGGCGCGGTGCGGAGCCGGTCGATGTCCGGCTCCTCCCAGTCGATGTCGGCCCAGCCGGTGAACTCCCGGAAGCGCCGCAGGTACGCGTCCGCGGTCCCGCCGCGGCGCGGGTGGGCGTCCTGGCAGCGCAAGGCGTCCTTGAAGGTGCCGGAGAGTCCCTGGTAGGACCGGCGGAGCCGCTTGACGCGCTCCGGCCGGTCCAGCAGGTACGCGGTCATGACGTGGAGTTCCTGGTGCTTGGCGGGCATGGAGCCGCCGAGCCGGCGGTGCGCGAGGTCGAACAGGGCGAGCGCGTGCGCGCGTTCCGCGTCGGTGGTCGCTTTGAGACCGATGGCGGCGGCGAGGGTGCAGACCGCTTCAAGGTCGAGCGCGGCATGGTCGAGCCGGGTCCGGTCCTCGGACAGGTGGAGGAGCGCTTCCGGTTCCTCCGGGTGCGCGATGCGAGCGAGCACATGGGGCGCCAGTCGCGAGTTGTGGTACTGCGCCCACTCGTGAATGTCCGCCACCCTTGAAGCCTTGGCAGTGCTGAGCGCCTGCCCGACTAGGCGGTCGAGGAAATCGGTCACAACCGGAAAATACTGAATTATCCCTCAATGGGGCTACAACTCATCGGCGTGTCACTGAGAATGGCCCGCACCAGGTCTGGCATGACAAGGGCCGGGCGCGCATGCGCGCCCGGCCCTTGTCGTCTTCGCTATGCCTCGCAGTGGACGTCGTCCTCGGGCAGCTCGCCGCCGAGGAGGAACGCCGTGGTGGTGTTCAGGGCGCAGGCGTTGCCGCCGTACACGTAGACGCCGTGGCCGAAGCCGTCGACGGTGACGAGGCGGGCCCGGTCGCCGAAGGCCTCGCGGTTGAGCTCCGCGCCCGGGTAGGGGGTGGCGACGTCGAGTTCGTTCTGGACGATGAGGACGTTCGCCGGGCCCTCGTCGGTGATCTCGACCTGCGGCTCCAGGGGCTCGTTGGCCCAGAAGGCGCACGCGTTGACGTTCGCGCCCGCGCCGCCGTACATCGGGTGCGCCTCGCGGTCGGCGGCGGTGTTCGCCTGGTAGGTCGCCAGGTCCTCCGGCCAGTCGGCGTCGTTGCAGGTCACGGCCAGGTACGCGGACCAGGCGTTGTCGTACGGGGAGGGCGTGTCGGCGGCGTCTGTGGCCACTGGCGCGTCGAGTTCGCCGACGGCGCGGTCGGCGGCGGCCGCGTCGCCCAGGTCGAGCGACTCCCAGAGGCGCGCGGCCGGGGCGAAGGCGTCCTCGCTGTAGAGCGAGACGAACACGAGGAACCGGAACAGCCGGCCGTCGTACTCCCCGACCGGCTCCTGGTCGAGCCGCTCGGCGATCTCGAAGTACTTGTCCTGCACGGCTTCCGGCGTGTCGCCGAGGCCGTGGGCGGCGTCGCGTTCGGCGGCCCACTCGGCGAAGTGCTGGAAGTTCTCCTCGAAGCCGCTGCCCCAGCGGCGCTGGGCGTCGTAGTCGAGGGCGGTGCCGCCGACGTTGGAGTCGATGACGATCCGGTCGCTCTCCTCGGGGAACAGCGAGGCGTACGCGGCACCGAGGACCGAGCCGTAGGAGGCGCCGAAGAAGCTGAGCCGCTCCTCGCCGAGGGCGGCGCGGATGAAGTCCATGTCGCGGGCGGTGTTGGCCGTGGACATGTGGGGCATGAGGCCCTCGGTGTCGTTCGCCGCGCACTGCTCGGCGACGGACTTCGCGTACGCGGCGTGCTCGGCGACCGCCGCGTCGTCCACCGCGTACGGCGGGACGTTCCCGGGGTGGCCCTGCTCATTGGTGAAGCCGCAGGAGACGGGCGTGGAGTGGCCGACGCCGCGGGGGTCCATGCCGATGAGGTCGTAGGCGTCGGTGACGCCGTCGGGCAGGCCGAGGTCGACGAGCTCGACCGGCTGGCTCAGGCCGGCGCCGCCGGGACCGCCGGGGTTGAGGAGGAGGATGCCGCGGCGCTCCTCGGTGTCGGTGCTGGCGAGACGGGAGACCATGACCCCGATGGTCTTCCCGTCCGGCTCGTCGTAGTCGAGCGGGACGTCGACCGTCGCGCATTCGAGGCGGTCGCCGCCGGTCACGTCGTCGGGGCAGGCGCCCCAGTCGACCGCTTCCGCTTCGGGCCCGGACTCCTGGGCGACGGCCGGGAGGACCGCGACGGTCCCGAGCCCGCCCGCTGCGGCGAGCGCGAGGGCGATCGCGATGCGCCGTCTTCTGGTGTGTCGTCTCATGGTGCACCCTTCCTGTGGCTGTTCCCCTGTTTGCGGGGATACGGCCCAGTTCAGGCCATGCCGCTGCGGCACAGTCAAGCGCTTCGGGCGTTGTGATGAAGGAGGTCACAGAAGCGCGTGGATGCGGACCATGACGTCGAGCTGCGCGGGGTTGTAGAGGTCGCGGAGCGTGGTGCCGATGGAGCGGCGCGCGAAGTCCTCGCCGTGCGGGGCGTCGCTGAGGTCGTTGATGCCCGGGAAGCGCTGCGCGACCTCGCGGGCGAAGGGCGCCATGCGTTCGGCGAGGTCCGCGCGGGTGGCCTCGTCGGCGTCGGGCGGCAGCTCCTCGAATTCGCGGTCGACGGGCACGGGAGGCGTGTCGCGGAAGAGGTCGGCGTAGGCGCCGACGGCGCGGGGGCCGAGGATGCGGGACATGGCGACCATGAAGTTCCGGTCGGTGGCGGACAGGCCGTCCTCCGCCGCGATGGGGGCGAGTTCGGGCGGCAGGTCGGTGGGGGCGGACTCGCGGAGGATCGCGCCGAGTTCGAGCCGGATGCGCTGGAGCCGTTCGATGGTGGCGGCGAGTTCGGCGTCGAGGTCGCGCAGGGCCTGCTCGGGGTGGTGGTCGTCGTCGCCCATCGCGGCGATCTGCGGGAGCGAGAACCCGAGGTCGGCGAGGCGCTTGATGCGCAGGAGCCTGACGAGGTGGGCCACGCCGTACTGCTTGTAGCCGTTGGGTTTGCGCTCGGGCTCGGGCAGGAGCCCGACCTCGTGGTAGTGCCGGACGGCGCGCAGGCTGGTCCCGGCGAGCTCGGCGATCTCACGGGTGCTCCAGGCCATTCAGTCCCCTTCGGGCCAGTCCCCGGTCGCGGCGAGGCCGAGGACGAGGGCGGCGATGTTCCAGGCGTCGTCGGCGCCGCTGTGGTGGCGCCCGTCGAGGGGCAGGCCCGCGATGTCGAGCGCGGTCGCCATGCCGGGGCGGCGCTTGAGGCCGTTCGCCTGGGTGAACACGAGTTTGGCGTTGGTGTGGCGGCTGCCGAACGGGTAGCGGGTCCCGGTGGCCTTGCACTGGCGCTGGAACTGGTTGCGGTCGTAGTCGCCCCAGCTGGCCCAGGGCCGGGAGTCGGCGCGGTGCTCCTTGACGAGGAGGGCGCAGGCGTCCGGGAACTCGATGCCGGTGTCCACTTCGGCCTGCGTGAGGCCCGTCAACCGCGTGCAGAACTCGCTGACGCGCGAGCGCCTGGGGCGCACCAGGATGCGGTGCTTGGCGAGCCGTGCTCCGGCGGCGAGGTCGACGACGGTGAGGCCGATCTCGATGATCTCGTTGACCGCGCCGGCGGGCGGCCGGCCCTCCCAGCAGGTGGCCTCGACGTCGATCACGTTCAGCAGGGTGTCCATGCCTTGCAGCGTAAAGGGCCCGTCCACTACTTTGCGGTGGACGGGCCCCGAGCGCCTGGTCGGACGGGTCAGACCGCGGTCCAGCGGCTCTCGTCGGCGGCGCTGGCCTCGACGGCCGCGAGGACGCGCTGCACCTGGAGGGCGTCGGCGAACGACGGCGTGGGCTGCTCGCCCGCGCCGATCGCGTTCACGAGGTCGACGACCTGGTGGGTGAAGCCGTGCTCGTAGCCGAGGCCGTGGCCCACCGGCCACCAGTTCCCGGTGTACGGGTGCTCGGGCTCGGTGGCCTGGATCTTGCGGAAGCCCGCGTTCGGCTCGTCGGCGGCGTCGTAGAACCACAGCGAGTTCATGTCCTCGAAGTCGAACGCGAGGGACGCCTTGGAGCCGTTGACCTCCACGCGCATCGCGTTCTTGCGGCCGAGCGCGAAGCGGGTGGCCTCGAAGACGCCGACCGCGTTGTTCGCGAACCGCGCGGTGAACACCGCCGCGTCGTCCACGGTGACCGGGCCCTTCGGGCCGTCGGCGCCGCCGTGGCCGCCGAGGCCCACGAAGTCGCCGCCCACGGGCCGCTCCTTCACGAAGGTCTCCAGGATCGCCGAGACGCCCGTGACGTCGGACCCGGAGATCCACTGCGCCGCGTCGATGATGTGCGCGCCGATGTCGCCGAGCGACCCCGAACCGGACTTGGCCTTGTCGAGGCGCCAGGTCAGCGGCGCGTTCTCGTCGGTGAGCCAGTCCTGGAGGTACTGCGCCCGCACGTGCCGGATCTCCCCCAGCGCGCCCGAGTCGACCAGGCGCTTCGCGAGCGACAGGGCCGGGGTGCGCCGGTACGAGAACCCGCACATGGCGAGCGCGCCGTTGGCTTTCGCGGCCTCGGCCGCGGCGGTCATCGCCTCGGCCTCCTCCACGGAGTTCGCGAGCGGCTTCTCGCACAGGACGTGCTTGCCCGCTTCGAGCGCCGCGATGGCGATCTCGGCGTGCAGGTTGCCGGGGACGCAGATGTCGACCAGGTCGATGTCGTCGCGTTCGATCAGGCGGCGCCAGTCGGTCTCGGTGGAGTCCCAGCCGAGCTTGGCGGCCGCGGCGGCGAGCCGGTCGGCGTCGCGCCCGGCGAGGGCGGTCATCTCGGGTGCGAGCGGCAGGTCGAAGAAGCGCGGCGCGGTGCGCCACGCGTGGGAGTGGGCCGCGCCCATGAAGGCGTAGCCGACCATGCCGATGCGGAGAGGTTCAGTCACTGCGGCTCCCTCGGTTCAGGCCGTCGCGGACCGACGGCCACCCTTGCAACACGGTGAGGATATCGATGTCGGTCGTCGTCGCGAGCGCGGACTCGTAGGCCCCGTCGAGGATCTCGTCCAGCCGGACGCGGCGGCCCTCGGCGGCGCTGCGGATCGCGGCCTCGACCATCGCGAGGCTGAGCACGTTCGCGTGGACGCGGCCCATCGGCTCGCTGCCGTGGAGCAGCGCCTCGGTGAACTCGCGCAGGGACCCGGCGATGCCCTCGCCGGGGACCTCGGCGCCCGCCTTCGGCTCGGCGTCCGACAGCGCCTTGGTCTCCGGCTCGCCCTCGCCGTCCCAGACGGTGCTGCCGTGCTCGGCGGAGATCCGCCACGCGCCGTTCCAGGAGGTCTCCAGGCCGGGGCTGCACCAGGACCCGTTGAACGTGAACCGGGCGCCGCCCTCCATCTCGAACGCGGCGGTGGCCGCGGCGTTCCCGGCGTACCAGGACCACGGCGGGTTGTACTCCTCGCAGACGACCGCGACCGGGTCGGCGTCGAGGAGGAACCGCGCCATGTCGAACTGGTGGATCGCCATGTCGAGCAGGAGCGGCGAGTCCATCTCGTCGCGGAAGCCCCCGAAGTGCGGGGACTGGAAGAAGTCGACCGAGACGATCCCGATGCGCCCCAGCGCCTCCGCGTCCTGCCTGGCCTGGAACAGGCCGCGGTTGTAGCGCCGCGACTGGCTGACCATGAACAGGTGCCCGGTGAGCTCGGCCGCGGCCGCGAGCGCGAGGCCCTCGGCGACGGTGGCGGCCACGGGCTTCTCCCCCAGGACCGGGAGCCCGGCGCGGAGCGCCGCGATCGTGACCGGGTGGTGCGCTTCGGGAATGGTGGCGTTGACGATCGCGTGGGCGCCGGTGCGCTGCGCGAGTTCGACCGCGTCGGCGCCGGTGGCGAGGTCGCGGCCGAGGTCGGCCGCGGCCGCTTCGGTGGCGGCCGGGTACAGGTCGGCGATCCCGACGAGCTCGGTGGCGGGGTCGGCCTCGATGGTGTGCATCCAGGCGCGGCCCATGCCGCCGGCGCCGACGACGACGAGTCGCAGCGGCCCTTCGATGTCGAGCGTCGTGAAGCTCATCGCTCGAACGCCCCGCGGTAGCCCTGGCCGTTGAAGAAGTCGTCGGTGTCGTAGCGCAGCAGCGTCGGCGTCTCGCGCTCGCGGTCGGGGCGGGCCCATTCGATGCCGTTGGCGATGACGTGGTTGACGTCCGGGTGGTGGTACACCGGGAAGTCCTGGTCGCCGGGGCTGAAGTAGAAGATCCGGCCGAAGCCGCGCCGGTAGGTCATGCCGGAGCGGAAGACCTCGCCGCCGGTGAACCCGGAGATGAAGATGAGCTCGTCGGGGGTGGGCACGTCGAAGTACTCGCCGTACATCTCCTGCTCGGGGATGACGATCGGGTTCGGGATGCCGCGGGCGATCGGGTGCTGCGGGTTCACCGTCCACACCAGTTCGCGGTCGTGCTCGCTTCGCCAGCGCAGGGTGCAGGTGGTGCCCATGAGCTTCGTGAAGATCTTCGACCAGTGGCCGGAGTGGAGCACGATCAGGCCCATCCCGGCGAGGACGTGGCGGTGGACGCGGTCGACGATCTCGTCGGCGACGTCGCCGTGCGCGGCGTGGCCCCACCAGACGAGGACGTCGGTCTCGTCGAGGACGTCGGAGGTGAGCCCGTGCTCGGGCTCGTCGAGGGTGCGGGTGGTGATGACGGCCTTCTCGCCGAGCCATTCGCCGACGCCCTTGGCGATGGCGCCGTGCATGCCGTCGGGGTAGCGCTCGGCGACGGAGGGCTCGACCTGCTCGTGGCGGTTCTCGCCCCAGACGACGACGCGGATGGGTGCCTGTGACATGTGGCAGTGCTCCTTGCTATACGTGTTCTTCGGTGTTGAATCGTTGGGCCGCTTGGGTTTCGGCGTGAATGGTCTCGGTGTCCGCGGTCTCGGAGTCCGTGGGCTCGGTGCGCACGGTCTCGGTGTGCGGGGTTCCGGTGTGCACGGTCCTGTTGCGCATGGGGTCGGTGCTGGACCGGACCGTGAGCGAGGGCGCCACGAGCACGTGCTCCGGCTCGGCGGGCTGCTCCACGACGAGCCGCACGAGCGCGGCGGCGATCCCGGCCGAGTCCTGGTGGACCGAGGTGATGCCGACCGTGCCGAACTCGGTGAGCGGGGTGTCGTCGTACCCGGTGACGGCGACGTCGCGGCCGGGGGTGAGGCCGCGGGCCTGGAGGGTGATGACGACGCCCGCGGCGAGCGTGTCGGTCTTGCAGACGATCCCGGTGGGCGGCGCGTCCGAGTCGAGGAGGGCGGCGGCGACGCGCACGCCGGTGGCGAGGTCGCCGCGGCAGTGGACGATCCGCGCGTCGGCGGTGGAGGCGGCGAGGCCGTGCCGCTCGCAGGCCTCCCGGTAGCCGAGCTCGCGCTGGAGGACGGTCTCGCTGCGGCGGTCGGCGCCGACGAACGCGAGTTCGCGGTGGCCGCGCTCGACGAGGTGGTCGACGGCGGTCGCGACGCCCAGGGCCGCATCGCCCTCGGCCCACGACCAGGGGCTGTCGAACGCGGCGGCGTCGCGGCCGTACGCGGCGAAGGGGATGCCGCGCTTCTGGAGCTCGATGAGCCGGTCGTCCTCCGAGCCGACGTTGGAGACGACGAACCCGGCCACGGCCTGCCCGAAGTACAGGTCCTCGCAGGCGCTGATGAGCGCTTCGATGTCCTGCTGGGTGATGAGCGTGAGGTTCCGGTCGGCGGCCTGGCAGGCGGTGGCGAGGTCGTGCAGGAACACGTTCATGTACGGATTGCCGGAGGCGTCGGGCGCAGGGAGGATGTAGCCGATCTGCCGCGGCCGCGCGAGCCGGAGGCTGCGGGCGACGAGGTTGTTGCGGTAGCGCAGCTCCCGCATGGCGGCGTGGACCTTGTCCCGGGTCACTTCGGCGACGATCTCGGGCCGGTTGATGACGTTCGAGACGGTCATGACGGAGACGCCGGCGCGGTCGGCGACGTCGGCCATGCTGGCCTTCCGCGGTGCGCCCATGCCCGCTCCCCCTTTACCGATCAAGTGCCGCGGGCGATTTTAAGCATAAAGACGAGAGAGAATCAAGCGCCTTCCCAGCATTCCCGCCCCGATTCCGACCGCCCTGTCGCACCCCCGAGGCACGCTTGCAAGCGGGGGCGACCGCGAATCGAAGCATCCTCGCATTCACACCGCTGCCGTCACACCCACGCGGCACAGTTGCAGCCGGGGGCGGCCGCGGATCGAGGAAGCCTCACGTCCCTCCGTCCAGCATGGCGCAGAACACCTTGAAAAGGCGGAATTGCGGCAGTTGTGCGCACGTTACTCACTGGTATGAGCACAATCGGATTGATCGGCAGCGGCAACATCGGCGGCGCCATCGCACGCCTCGCAGTCAAGGCGGGCCACAACGTGGTCCTGAGCAACAGCCGCGGGCCCGAGACCCTCGCGGACCTCGTCGCGGAACTGGGGCCGAACGCCCGCGCCGCCACGCCCGCCGAGGCCGCCGCCGCGGGCGACCTGGTCGTCGTCACCATCCCGCTGAAGGCGTACAAGACCGTCCCGGTCGAGGAGCTGCGCGGCAAGGTCGTCTTCGACACCAACAACTACTACCCCGAGCGCGACGGTCAGATCCCCGAGCTCGACGACGAGTCGACCACCGTGAGCGAACTCCTCCAGGCGCACCTGCCGGAGTCGTTCGTCGTCAAGGGCTTCAACAACATCTACCAGGGCCACGTGGCGACCCTCGCCCGCCCGGCCGGGGACCCCGAGCGCTCCGTGCTCGCCATCGCGGGCGACGACGCGGCCGCGAAGCAGGCCGTCACCGACTTCCTCGACTCGATCGGCTTCGACGCCTACGACGCCGGGCCGCTCGCCGAAGGCTGGCGCTTCCAGCGCGACACCCCCGCCTACGGGGTGTTCTTCACCGAGAAGTTCAGCTTCGACAAGGTCCCGGCCCCGCGCCAGGTCACGCCGGAGATCATCGAGCCGCTCCTGAAGGCCGCCAAGCGCTACCGCGACATGTAGGACCAATCGACCAGCAGCCCGGGACGGCCCGACCGTCCCGGGCTTTCCACTGCCGCGCGTCAGTCCCCAATGGAGTCAGGCGGAACGGGGAGAAGGCGAGGTCGGGGGCGAGCCGCGGGCCCAGAGTTGCGCAGCTCTCATCCGTGTAGTTAAATTCGTTTGGTCATACCTTTAAAAGAACGGCCCCTCGGCCTGCATACCCGGCGAATCCTGTATCCCCCGACGAAAGGCATCGCCATGGGCGACAACCAGAACGGCACCCTTCGACTGCACCGCCGCGGCCTCTTCCAGGCGAGCGCCGCCGCGGCCGCCGCCGCATCGCTGGCGGCGTGCGCGGACCTCGACGAAGGGCCCGAGGGCACCGCGGCCGGTTCCGACGAGCTCGCCGACCTGCTGCCGACCTACACCCCGTACGAAGGCGGCCTGGAACCCGACCTCCCCGGCCAGCCCGACGGGACCGTGACCCCCGGCTACCTCTCGCGCCCCGAAGCGCCCGAGCAGGTCGTCACCGAGCCGGTGATGACCACCGGCGAGGACATCACCGCGATCACCCCGCTGTGGAACCCCACCCCGCCCGGCCTGCCCGGCAACTCGTACTTCACCGCGGTCAACGAGATCCTCGGCGGCACCGTCGTCTTCAACATCGCCGACGGCAACAACTACGTCGACAAGATCACCACCACCCTCGCGGGCGGCGACGTGCCCGACATGTTCCAGATCCCCGGCTGGGAGATCATCAAGCTCTCCGACTTCACCGAGGCCGCCAACGAGCTGTTCGCCGACCTCTCCCCCTACCTGGCCGGGGACAAGGCCGCCGCCGACTACCCGCTCCTCGCCTCGTACCCCACGGCCGCATGGGCGATGGGCGTCTTCGGCGGGAAGCTCCTCGGCATCCCGTGGGAGAGGTCCCCGTACACGAACGCCCTGTTCACCCGCCAGGACCTCCTCGACGGGCTGGGCCTGGGCGAGCACCCGAAGGACCTCGAAGAGCTCCTCGCCCTCGCCGAGGAGGTCAACGACCCGTCCGCGAACCGGTGGGCCTTCGCGAGCCTCGACCAGACCGTCCAGGAGGCCATGGGCGTGCCCACCCTCTGGAAGGTCGAGGACGGCAAGCTCGTCCACAAGTTCGAGACCGAGGCGTTCGCCGCCGCCATCGAGTACACGCGGCAGGTCTTCGACAAGGGCCTCGTCCACCCCGACTACGTGGCCGACCGCAGCACCAACGCCAAGGAGATCATCGGGTCCGGCCAGGGCCTGTTCTTCGAGGACGGCGTCGGCGCCTGGCATGAGATGTACCAGACCTACCGCGGCGTGGAGGGCTTCGATCTCCAGATCGTCGACCCGCTCGCGCGCGAGGCGGGCGGCACGCCCACGATCTGGCGCGACGACCCCGCCGGCATGTTCACCTTCATCAAGAAGGACCTCTCCGAAGAGCGCATCAAGGAGTGCCTGCGGGTCGCCAACTGGTGCTCCGCGCCGTACGAGACCCTGGAGTACGACCTCGTCTCCGACGGCGTCGAGGGCGTCCACTTCACCGTGGACGCCGAGGGCGTGCCGCAGCGCACCGAGCTGGGCCAGACCGAGGTCGCCCCCACCTACATGTTCCTGTCCGGCCGGGCCAACGCCAACAACAAGTTCCAGTACCCCGGCATGGTCGAGCGCCTGCACGAGTGGGAGACCAACGCGGCGGCCTTCCTCGACCCCAGCCCGTTCCAGGGCCTGCGCGTCGAGATGCCCTCCGACCTCTCCGCCGAGAACGAGCCCATGACCGAGGCCTGCCACGAGATCTACCGCGGCCAGCGCGACGTCTCCGAATGGGCGACCATCGTGGACGACTGGCGCGCGAAGGTCGGCGACGCCGCCCGCGAGTACTACACCAAGATCGCCGAGGACAACGACCGCCTGTGAGCACCACGACGATCGAGTCCCCCGCCGCCGCGGCGGGGGACGCCCCGCCCCGTGCGCCGCAGCCGAAGGCGCACTGGCTGACCCGGCTGCGCCGGGACTGGCCGCTGCTGCTCATGGCCGCGCCGATGATGCTCCTCGTGTGGGGGTTCTGGTGGATCCCCACCCTCGGCAACGTGGTCGCGTTCCAGGACTACAAGCCGTACACCGGCGGCATCCTCGGCTCGCGCCTGGTCGGCTTCACGCACTTCCAGCTGCTGTTCTCCGACCCGGAGTTCACGCGCGCGCTCGTGAACACGCTGTCGATCACCGCGTTCCAGCTGGTGTTCTACTTCCCGGTGCCGATCGCGCTCGCGCTCCTCATGCACTCCTTGGTGTCCGAGCGGCTGCGGTCGATGCTCCAGAGCATCGTGTACCTGCCGTACTTCTTCTCCTGGGTGCTCGTGATCGCGATCTTCCAGCAGATGCTCGGCGGCGCCGGGCTGCTCAGCCAGACGCTGCGCGGCGCGGGCTTCGAAGGCGTCGACTGGATGACGAATCCGGACACGTTCATCCTGCTCGTGACCTCACAGGCGATCTGGAAGGAGGCCGGGTTCGGGGCGATCATCTTCCTCGCGGCCCTCGCCGCGATCGACCCGAACCTGTACGAGGCCGCCGCGGTCGACGGCGCCGGACGCTGGCGGCGCCTGTGGCACATCACGCTGCCGGGCATCCGGCCGGTCATCGTGCTGCTGCTCATCCTGCGCCTCGGCGACGCGCTGAACGTCGGGTTCGAGCAGTTCTTCCTGCAGCGCAGTGCCGTCGGGTCGCAGGCGTCCGAAGTGTTCGACACGTTCGTCTACTACAGCGGCATCCGCACCGGCGACTTCGACTACGGGGCCGCGGCCGGGCTGTTCAAGGGCGTGGTCGGGCTCGTGCTCATCCTCGCCGCCAACAAGGCCGCCCACCTGCTGGGCGAACGGGGGGTGTACTCGAAGTCATGAGCGCCAAAGCGAAACGGGCCGCGTGGGAGGAGAAGCCCACGGTCGCGGGGCAGACCGCGAAGGGCGCGAGCATCGTCGTGATCGCCCTGCTCATCCTGTTCCCGCTGTACACGATCGCGCTGACGAGCCTCTCCAGCGCCGAGACCGTGCAGCGCGTCGGCGGCCTCGTGGTCTGGCCCGGCGACGGGATCACCTTCGAGGCGTACGAGCAGATGTTCCGCAACCCGGTCGTGCTGCGGTCCCTGGTGGTGTCGCTGGCGGTCACCGCCGTCGGCACGGTCGTCAGCGTCCTCGTGTCGATCCTCGGCGCGTACTCGCTGTCGAAGCCGGGGTCCTTCGGGCACAAGACCGTCCTGTTCTCGGTCCTGATGATGTTCGTGGTCTTCCCCGGGCTCATCCCCGTGTACCTGTGGGTGAGCGCCCTCGGCCTGCGCGACAACTATCTGGCGATGATCCTGCCGATGGCGGTGTCCGCGTTCAACGTCGTGGTCCTGCGCGCGTTCTTCATGAGCCTCCCGCAGGAGCTGTTCGACTCCGCGCGCATCGACGGCGCCGGGGAGTTCCGGGTCCTGTGGCAGATCGTGGCCCCGCTGTCGAAGGCCGTGATCGCCGTGGTCACGCTGTTCTACGCGGTCGCCTACTGGAACAGCTGGTTCAACGCGTTCCTGTACCTCGACGACACGTCGAAATGGCCGCTCGCGCTGGTCCTGCGCACCTACGTGGTGGAGTCGGCCCCGCTGCCGCAGGCCTCGGGACTGAGCAGCGCGCCGCCGACGCTCGCGGTGAAGATGGCGATCGTCATGGTCGCGATCGTCCCCGCGCTCGTCATCTACCCGTTCGTGCAGAAGCACTTCAAGAAGGGCGTCATCATCGGCGCCGTCAAGGGGTAAGCGCCTCACGGGCCCCGGATCGTGCATCCTATATCCTATAGGATGCACGATCCGGGGCCCTTACCTTGCTGGTCGGACCTCAGTCGCGCTTGAGGTTCGCGAGCGCGGCCTCCACGCGGGCGAGGACCGCGGGCGGGCCCGGGGTCAGCTCGCCCAGGAGCGTGCGGTGCTCCGTCCACTGCGCGGACCGCAGGCTCCGGGCCCGCTCGGGGTCGACGGCCTCGACGGCCCGCAGCACCGCCTCGTGCGCTTCGGCGTCCTCGATGAGGTCCGACAGCCGCGAGTCGATCGTCAGTCCCGCCCTGCGCGGCTCGGTCCGCGGGTCGTCGATCGTCCACTCGTGGTCCCCCGAGCCGACGTCGAACGCCTCAAGGCCCGGGAGGGTCACGAGCGCGGTCGTGTTCGGCGGGACCTGCGCGTGGACCACGACGCGTCCGTCGTGGACCTCCCAGCCGACGCGGGCGCGGCCGTACGGGGTCTCCAGCTCGGCCGCGGCCCGGTCGAGCCCCGCGAGCGGGACCGGGGCGACGGCGATGCGCCGGTAGCCCGGCTCCAGCGGCGCGAGCCCGGCGACGGTGCGGTGCAGCCAGTCGGCGATGGCCCCGAACGCGTAGTGGTTGAAGGAGGTCATCTCCCCCGGGTTGATCGTGCCGTCCTCCAGCATGGAGTCCCAGCGCTCCCAGATCGTGGTGGCGCCCATGGTCACCGGGTACAGCCACGACGGGTTGTCGGTCTGGAGCAGCAGGCGCCGCGCGGTCTCGGCGTGGCCGGTGCGCGTCAGCGCGTCCTGGATGATCGGCGTGCCCACGAACCCGGTCCCGATGCGGTAGCCCGCGCGGCGCACGAGCCACGCGAGCCGCGCGCCCATCCGCTCGCGCGCCTCGGGGTCGGTCACGAGGTCGAACTCGATCGCCAGCGCGTACGCGGTCGGCGCGTCGGAGACGATGCGGCTCGCGCCCGTGACGTATTCGCGGACCCACGCCTCGCGGGCGGCTTCGGCGAGCGCGCCGTACGTCGCGGCGTCCTCGGTGTGTCCGAGTTCGGTCGCGGCGCGGGCGGTCAGGGCCGCGGAGCGCTGGAAGTAGGCGCTGGCGACGATGTCGGGGTCGGTCTTGGCGCGGGCGGGGTCCTCCGGCGGGGCGTCGGGGTCGAGCCAGTCGCCGAACTGGAAGCGGCCCTCCCACAGGTGGCGGTCCCCGGCGAGGGCGGCGAGGTGGTCGGTCCAGGCGCGCATGCTCGGGTACTGGCGTTCGAGGACGGCGCGGTCGCCGAAGCGGTCGAAGAGGACGGTGGGGACGACGGTGGCGGCGTCGCCCCAGGCGGCGGCGGGGGTCTGGGCCCATTCGAGGACGTTGGGGACGATGAAGGGGACGGCGCCGTCGTCGAACTGCTCCAGGGCGAGGTCGTCGAGCCAGGAGGCGAGGAAGCCGTCGCAGTCGTAGAGGAAGCTCGCGGCGGGGGCGAAGACCTGGATGTCGCCGGTCCAGCCGAGGCGCTCGTCGCGCTGGGGGCAGTCGGTGGGGATGGAGACGAAGTTGCCCCTCATGCCCCAGACGACGTTCTCGTGGAGGCGGTCGAGGAGTTCGTGCGAGGACGAGAAGTGGCCGGTGCGCTTGAGGTCGGAGTGGACGACGACGGCGGTGACGTCGGCGGGGTCGAATTCGCCGGGCCAGCCTTGGATCTCGGCGTACCGGAAGCCGTGGAAGGTGAACTCGGGCTCCCAGGTCTCGGTGCCGTTCCCGGCGAGGGTGTACGTGTCGGTGGCTTTGGCGTGGCGGAGGGGCCGGGTGCCGAGTTCGCCGTGTTCGAGGACTTCGGCGTGGCGCAGGACGACGGTGTCGCCTTCGCGGCCTTGCACGCTGATGCGGAGATGCCCGACGAGGTTCTGTCCGAAGTCGACGACGGTGCGGCCGCTGGGGGTGGTGATGACCTCCTGGACGGCGAGTTCGGCGGTGGCGCGCACGGGCGCGGTGGTGGCAGCGACGGGGACCATCGCCTTGGCGGTGTCGGGGCGGGCGTCGAGCCAGCGGGCGTCGTCGAAGCCGGGCGAGGACCAGCCGGGGAGGGCGCGGCGGGCGTCGTGGGACTCGCCCGCGTAGATGCCGCTGGCGGTGATCGGCCCGTCTGCGGTGGCGCGCCAGCCGTCGCCGGTGGCGATGGTTTCCGTTGTGCCGTCGTCGTATTCGAGGTGGAGTTGGGCGGCGAAGGACGGGTACTTGCCGTAGAAGGGCCTGGCCTGGCCGTGGAAGCCGAAGCCCTCGGTGTACCAGCCTCCGGCGAGGTTCGCGCCGATGACGTTGGCGCCTTCGCGGAGGAGGTCGGTGACGTCGTTGGTCTCGTGGACGAGCCGGGAGCGGTAGGCGGTCCAGCCGGGTTTGAGGCGGTCGGCGTCGACGGGGACGCCGTCGATCTCGACCTGGTAGACGCCGCGCGCGGTGGCGTACAGGGTGGCGGCCTCCAGGCCGGGTTTCACGGTGAATTCGCGGCGCAGCAGGAGCGGCTGGCCGATGTCGGCGGGTTCGGGGACGGTGATGAACCGGGCGTGCCATTCGCCGTCGCCGAGGAATCCGGCGCGGATGCCGTGGGGCTCGCTCCAGTCGGTGGCGGTGCCGTCGGCGCCGTGGACGCGGATGCGCACGCTTCCTTGCTCGCGGGGCTGGAGCGATTCGAAGGGCCAGGCGACGAGCACGGAGTCGCGGCCGTCGACGCGGGCGACGGCGGCGGCTTCGCCTCGGCGCCATTCGATCTCGGCGGCGGCCTGGGTCCAGCCGGGCGGGGCGTCGGCGGTCTTCCACGACAGGCGGGGCCTGTTCACGGCGGTGAACGGGGTGTCGGTGCGGTACTCGGCGCGCAGTCCGTAAACGTGCATCGGGTCTCCCTTGTGGATATTCAGCCTTTGATCGCGCCGGAGGTGAGGCCGGCGACGATCTGGCGGTTGAAGAAGGCGTACATGACGAGCGGCGGGATGGTGATGAGCAGGATGTCCATGAACAGCAGGTTCCACTCGGTCGTGTACTGGCTCCTGAAGTTGTAGAGGGTGAGCTGGACGGTGGCGTGGTCGTCGCCGGGCAGGAAGTACAGCGGGTTCTGGAAGTCGTTGAAGACGGCCACGGACTGGACGATCACGGCGGTGACGATCACGGATCTGAGCAGCGGGAACACGACCTGGAAGAACAGGCGCACGGGCCCGGCGCCGTCGATGACGGCGGCCTCGTCGAGTTCGCGCGGGATGGTGGCGACGAAGGCGCGGAAGAGCAGGACGCAGAAGGAGAGCCCGTAGGCGACTTCGATGAGGACGAGCCCGTGGAGGGTCCGGAACAGGCCGAGCCCCTGGAGGACCCAGATGGTGGGGACGACCGCGGGCGGGATGATGAGCCCGGCGAGGACGAGCGCGTTCAGCCAGGGCGTCAGGCGGTTCGGGCGCCGCTGCATGACGTACCCGACCATGGCCGCGAGGACGACCATGACGGCGACGCTCGCGACGGTGAGGATCGTGGAGTTCACGAACGCGCCCAGCAGCATGTAGTCGCGTTCGCGGATGACCGCGAGGAAGTTCTCCCAGATCGCCCACTCGGTGGGGAGCGTGAACTCCCGCAGGGCCGCTTCGCCGCGGGTCTTGGACGCGGTGAGGACGATGAACGCGAACGGGACGAGGAAGACCACCGCGGAGACGATGATCGCGATCGTGCCGGAGAGGACCCCGGCGGTGCGGCGGCGCCTCAACGGTCCACCTCCTTGCGGTTGAGCTTCCAGTAGAGCGGGACCATGAACGCGGCCACGATGAGGAACAGGACCACGTTCCCGGCGCTGGACAGGCCCCAGAACCCGGCCTGGTACTGCTTGAAGATCACCGAGGCGACGACGTCGGAGGTGAACCCGGGGCCGCCCTGGGTCATGGCCCAGATGAGGTCGAACGACCTGAGGCCGCCGATGAGCGACAGCACGATGACGGTGGCGGTGGCGGGCCGCATGAGCGGGAGGGTGATGTGCCGCAGCCGCTGCGCGCTCGTGGCGCCGTCGACGCGGGCGGCCTCGAAGTACTCCTGCGGGATCGCCACGACCCCGGCGATGTAGATCAGGGTCGCCAGGCCCACGCCCTTCCAGACGTCCACGAGCGCAACCGATATGAGGGCGAGGCTCGGGTCGGTGAGCCAGCCGGGCCCGTCGACGCCGAACAGCGCGAGCGCCTGGTTGACGAGCCCGTCGCCGGGGTCCATGAGCACGGTGAAGGTGATGCCGACGCCGACGGTGCTCACCAGGGTCGGGAAGAACACGACGGAGCGCAGGTACCCGCGGGCGATGATCTGCGAGGTCAGGAACACCGCGAGGAGCAGCCCGAGGACCACTTTCAGCCCGGAGGTGAGCACGCCGTAGACGAAGGTGTTCACCAGGCCCTGGAACAGGTAGGGCTCGCTGAAGAACAGTGCGAAGTTCTCGAAGCCGATGAACTCGGTCCCGGAGAGGTTCCAGCGCGTGAACGCGAAGTAGAAGGACGCGATCGTGGGGGCGATGAACAGGACGCCGTAGACGACGCCCGCGGGGAGGTAGAACCAGAGCGGGTAGTGGCTCCGGTGGCCGCGGCGCCGCCGTGGCGGCGCCGCGGTTGCCGTGGTCGCCATGGGGCCTACCAGCCTTCGAGGCCGAGCTGCTGCGCCTGCTTCTTGACGTCCTCGTCGTAGAGCGACGCGGCGTCGGCGGCGGTGCGGATGCCGGAGCCGACCTCGACGGTGATCTGCTCCAGGGCCGGGCCCTTGACCGGGGACAGGAACTCCAGGGCCGGTGCGGTGAGCCCGGAGTCGAAGTAGGACTGGAGCTGGGCCACGGCCGGGGGCACGTCCTCGGGGACGGTGCAGCCCTCGATGAAGTACGGGCCGATGACGCTGGCGCCGGCGGTCTGCGCGTCGCAGCCCTCGGTGCTGGCGACGAACGCCAGGAAGTCCTTCGCCGCACCTTGATCCTCAGTGGACTGCGGGAGGTAGAGCGCACCGGGCAGCCAGGTCGTGAGGCCCGCGTTCGCGGCGTCGGTCCCCGGCAGGGCGAAGAAGCCGATGCCGTCCAGCGCATCGGGATCGGTCGCCTCGATCTCGGTGAGCGCGGTGGTGAGCATCGGGTAGTGGACGCCCTCGCCCGCGGCGAGCGCGGCGAGCCCCTCGTTGTAGGTGAGGGACGCGAAGTCCTCGTTGAGGTACCCGGCCTCGGCGACCTCCTGGAGGTGCTCGAACCCGGCGGCGGCCGCGGGCGTGTCGGCGAAGTGCTTCTCGTTGGCGGTGTACGCCTCGGCCCAGTCCGGTTCGGCCGCGAGGACGTTGTAGTTGTCGGCGAGCACGAACAGCTGCGAGGTCCACGCGGACTCGGTGCCGTAGGTCTGGATGACCGGCGCGCGGCCCCCCGCGTCGAGGATCGCCTGGTTGTTCGCCATGAACTCGTCCCAGGTGGTCGGCACTTCGAGCCCGAGCTCCTCGTAGGCGGCGAGGTCGTAGAGGACGCCGCCGCCGACGGCGTGGCCGACGGGGACGCCGTAGAGCGCGTCGCCCGCGCTCACGCCGTCCTTGAAGGTGTCCGTCACGACGTCCATGTAGGACTCGCCCGCGAGGTCGACGAGGGTCTGGTCCGGCGCGAGCGCCTGGAGGAGCGACCCGGAGTTGTAGAAGAACAGGTCGGGCATGTCGCCGGTCTGCAAGCGGGTCTTGACGATGTTGTCGCCCTCGCTGCCGCCGGGGCGCAGCTCCAGCTCGATCTCGACGTCCGGGTTCGCTTCCGTGTACGCGTCGACCAGGGCCTGCATGAGCTGGCCGGTGGCCTCGGAGTTGTCGATGAGGATGTTCAGGGTCCCGTCGTCGCCGCCGCCGGTGGAGCACCCGGTGAGGGCGAGTCCGGCGGAGAGGGCGACCACGGCGACGCCTGCGGAGCTGTACATGTGCGGAGTGGCTCCGGCCGCGGTGCGGCGGAGGGGTCGAGTCGGGAACATGGTCGTGACCTCCATTGGTGACGCCATTGGAACGATTCATTCCAGAGGGATTGCATGGTGCGGTTGTGGATCGGTGATGGTCAGGTCCTGCCGACCGCGCGCAGGCGCGGGGCCCCGCCCCGCGGGCGGGGCGGTCTGGTGCTGGTGCGGACCACGAGTTCGGGCCGCACCGTCTCGTGCCGGGGCTCGGCGCGCCCGGCGATGCGTTCGAGCAGCAGCTCGGCGGCGAGGCGGCCCATGCGTTCGCCGTGCTGGTCGACGGTGGTGAGCGAGATGCCCGGGTGGGCGGCGATCTCGACGTCGTCGTACCCGGCGACCGAGACGTCGGCCGGGGTGAGCCCGGCGTCGGCCACGGCGTGCATGACCCCCAGGGCCGGTTCGTCGTGCGAGGCGAACACCGCGGTCGGGCGGTCCGCCTCGGCCAGGAGCCCCAGCGCCACGCGCCGCGACTCGGGCTGGCCGTTCGGGGAGCCCACGACGCGGATGCGGTCGCCGAGGCCGGCCTCCTGCATCGCGTCCCGGTAGGCGGCGAGCCGGATCGCCTGCGGCGCACCCGATTCGATCCCGGCGAGACCGGCGGCGGGGGTCAGGTGCGCGATGTCGCGGTGCCCCAGGTCGAGCAGGTGCCGCATGACCTGGCGCGCGCCGTCCTCGTCGTCGCTGACGACTGCGTCGTATTTCGGCGAGCGGTCGTGGCGGCCGATCATGACCACCGGGACGTGGTCGGCCAGCGCCTCCAGCCATTCGGGGTCGACCAGCGGCGAGACCGCGATGACCCCGTCGACCTGCCGGTCCACCAGCGCCTGGATGGCGCGGTAGCCCTCGCCGTGCTCGGGGTCGGCCGGGGCGATGATGAGCCGGTAGGGCGAGCCCGAGAGCGCGGCCGTGGCGCCCGCGAGGAGCTTGGGGAAGAACGGGTTCGACAGTTCGGGGATCTCGATCCCGACGGTGAACGTCTTCCCGCGCATGCCCCGGGCCGAGACGCTCGGGCGGTAGCCGAGCTTCTCGATCGCTTCGGTCACACGGGCTTTCATCGCGGGGCTGACGCCGTACGCGTTCCGGATGACCTTGGAGACCGCCGCCCGGGAGACGCCCGCTTCGCGCGCGACGTCCTCGATGGTGACCGAGCCGGCCGACGGACGCGATGCCACTGGGAGCCTCCCTGGGGTTTGGGTGTAGATCAATCTACACAGACTGTAGACCGATCTACAAGAGGGAGGCTCGCACTTTCTTCCGTGGGAGCGCGGCCTGTTTCGGCTAGTCGCGGGCCCAGGCGCCGGGGCCCCCGGCCAGGACGACCGCGCCGGTCTCCAGGTCGGCGACGGCGGCGTCGGCCACGTGCTGCGCGAACTGCTCGACGGTGAGGAGCCCGCCCGCGGCCTCGCGGCGCTGCGCGATGGTGCCGGGCTGGGCGCGTTCGAGGAGGGTCGCGGTGATGGTCCCTTCGATCATGTCGCCGGAGACCGTCACGAAGTCGACGCCGCGGGCGGTGAACTCGGGGAGCATCGCGAGCAGGGCGTCCTCGCCCGCGCGCTTGGAGCGGGCGACGGGCGCGTAGACCGCGAGCTCCTCGGTGGCCGCGAAGTGGGCCTGGTGGCTGGTGACGTAGACGATGCGGCCGCCCTTGGGCAGCAAGGGGAGTGCCCGGGCGGCGAGGTCCACTTGGGCGTCGCGGTTCAGGCGCAGCGCGTAGTCGGGGTCGACGTCCTTCTCCAGGCCGCCGGAGGCGTTGAGGACGAGCACGTCGAGGCGCTCGATCCCGGCGAAGAGGCGGTCGAGGTCGGCGGCGGCGGTGATGTCGGCCTGCACGGCGGCCGCGGAGCCGCCCGCCCCGGTGATGGCGTCGACGACGGCGTTCGCGCGCTTCGCCTTGTCGCGGTAGTTGACCAGGACGTGCGCGCCCTCGGCGGCGAGGAGGCGCGCGGTGGCCGCGCCGATGCCGCGCGACGCTCCGGTGATGAGCGCGGTGGTGTCCGTCAGCTGTCCCAATGCCCTGGCCTCTCGTGAAGGGTGGAATCCGGAGGACAGCGTAAGAGGCCCGCCGCGAACGGCGGGCCTCCAGTGGGGCGCGTGTGACTCGCTAGCCGATGCCCATGGCCTTGGCGGTGAGCTCGACCGAGGCGATCCGGTCGGGCACCTCCTCGGTGTAGTGGACGGTGATGAGCTCGTCGGCGCCGGTGGCGGCGGCGAAGGACTCCAGGAACGCGCGCACGTCCTCGGGGCCGCCGACCGCGGTGTAGCGGGCCATCGAGTTGAGCTGGTCACCCGCGGGCGAGGCCAGGAACTCGTCGATCTCGTCGTCGGTGTACTCGCGCCCGACCGGGCCGCGGGCGATGAACGCGCGGGCGCGGTTGCGGAAGGCGATGCGGCGCTGGGCTTCCGCGTCCGCGGGGTCCTCGGCGGCGAACACGTTGACGCCCGCGATGACGTACGGCTCGGGGACCTGCTCGGAGGGCCGGAACTGCTCGCGGTAGACCGCGATCGCCTCGTGGAGCGCGTCGGGCGCGAAGTGCGAGGCGAACGCGTACGGCAGGCCGAGGCTCGCGGCGAGCTGCGCGCCGAACAGCGAGGAGCCCAGGAGGTACAGGGGCACTTCGGTCTCGGCGGTGGGCACGGCCTGGACGCCCTCGATGAGGGACTTGCCGCGCAGGTAGCCCTGGAGTTCGAGGACGTCTTGCGGGAACGTGTCGGAGGAGGTGGCGTCGCGGCGGATGGCGCGCATGGTCTGCCGGTCGGTGCCGGGGGCGCGGCCCAGGCCGAGGTCGATGCGGCCGGGGAAGAGGGATTCGAGGGTGCCGAACTGCTCGGCGATGACGAGCGGGGAGTGGTTGGGCAGCATGATGCCGCCCGCGCCGAGGCGGATGGTCTCGGTGTGCTCGGCGACGTGGCCGATGACGAGGCTGGTGGCGCTCGACGCGATGGTCGGCATGGAGTGGTGCTCGGCGTACCAGACGCGCTCGTAGCCGGTGCGCTCGGCGGCGCGCGCGAGTTCGACGCTCGCGGCGAAGCTGTCGCGTGCGGTCCGTCCGGGCGCGATCGGCGCGAGGTCGAGGATCGACAGGGCTACGGGCATGGACGGCCGCCTTTCGGAGGAAGTTCGGGTTCGCCCTTCGGGCAACGCTCCCCGGGGCCCCGGCAATCCCGGACCGGGGTCCGTTTCCGGCATGACCCTCGTCACCGGCCGCGGCCGTGCGGCCCGGTCAGTCCTCTTCGCCGAGGTGCGGCGCCTTCTCGTGGACGAGGTCGCCGTAGTCGGGGTGGCGCTCGATCCACCCGGCGTAGAACGGGCACACGGGGTGGACCCGCGCCCCCGCGGTGCGCGCGGCGTCGAGGGAGGTGCGGACCAGGGCCGTCCCGATCCCGGCGCCCTCGCGCTCGACTTCGGTGTGGAAGAACGTGATCGCGCCGTCGTGGCGCTTGTACTGCGCGAACCCGACCAGTTCCCCGTCGATGCGGGCCTCCCAGCGCTGCTGGTCGGGGGCATCGGTGACTACCACGGTCATGAGCGCTCCTTCGCGTCTCGGGCGTCCTGCGGACCACCCTAGTTCGGTTCCCCGGAGGGGTTACCCAGAAGGAGCGAGTTCCTTCCACACCGCGGGCCACCACTGCTCGGCCTGGAACGCGAACGGGTCGACGGACCGGAGCGTCGCGCGCAGGCCCGGGTTGAGGACGCCTGCGAGATCGGCGGCGCCGCGGTGCTTCTTCGCGGCCTCGATCTGCCACAGGAACTCCACGAACCAGCGGTAGGAGGAGTTCACGCCGCGTACGCCGCGGCTGCGCCGGTCGAACTGGAGGACCTCGCCCGAGGCCGGGTCGAGGACGTACAGCAGGTTCGCGGAGCCGGGGACCGTGCCGAGGAGGATCAGCCGCATGTCGACGGTGACGTCGCCGGCCTGGAGCTCGATCACCGCGAACGGCTGCAGCGGCTCGGGCGCGCCGTCGGCGTCGTACACGCCGGGCACGAGCCGGGGCACCCAGTCGTCCTCGGGGAGTCCGGCGGCCGGGACGCCGAGTTCGAGGAGCCCGGCGCGCGGGAGTTCCATGAGGTCGTCTGGGCCCCAGACGAACGCGGTCTTGTCGGAGGGCGGCGCGGCGGTCATGGTCGGCCCGCCTGCTCTGCCGCGAGGCGGATCGAGGCGGTGGCCATGTGGACGGCCATCGCGGAGGCGGCGGCGTCGTGGTCGCGGGAGGTCACGGCGCGCAGGATCGCGTCGTGCTCGTCGAGGGCGGTGCGGGCCTCCTCGTCGCCGGAGACGGCGCGGTCGGCGTAGACCTGGAGGAGGGAGCGCACCACGTCGAGGAGGTCGATGAGGACCTCGTTGCCCGCGGCGCGGGCGAGCCCGTTGTGGAAGTCGCGGTCGGCCTCGGCGAAGGCGGCCAGGTCCTCGGATTCGCGCATGCGCGCCACGTGCCCGGCGAGCGCGGCGAGGTCGTCCTCGGTGGCGTTCGAGGCGGCGAGGCGGGCCACGTAGATCTCCAGGCCCGAGCGCAGTTCGAGGAGTTCGTCAGTCTTGCGGCGGCCGATGAGCAGGCCCCAGCGCAGGGTCTGCGGGAGCAGTTCGGAGGCGGTGCCGCGCAGGTAGGTGCCCGAGCCTGGGCGCACGTCGACGATGCCGAGGAGTTCGAGCGCGGCGAGGGCCTCGCGCACGGCGGAGCGGCCGACGCCGAGGGTGGTGGCGAGCTGGCGCTCGGCGGGCAGGCGCGTCCCGGGCTCGATGGATCCGCTGGTGAACAGGTCGAGGAGCTGGCGCGCGACCTCCGAGACCGGGCTGCTGCTCGGCAGGGCGCCGAGCGAGGCGGCGATGTCGGCGGCGCGGTCTCCTGGGTAGGCGGGCATGGATGAAACTTACCGTCCTTTTGCGCGGCGAAACCACCCTTCCGCCCCGAGTGCGACGCCGGTCTAGTTGCGGTCCAGGCGGTCAGGGGCCGGTCGGGGGATTCCCGGCAACGGCTGCGAGCTGCCGGAACATTACAGAATGATCAACATGTGGGACTCCGTGTTGCAATTGGTCAACCGGTTCGCCAATATGGGAGACGCCCCCAGTGTCATCAGAGCCGATGTCAGGAGACACCGTGAACCGGTCAGCAGCCCCCGAAGCGCCGCCCGTAGCCCGCAGCGCCATCCGCAAGGTCTCGATCCGCCTCGTGCCGTTCGTCGCCTTGATGTTCTTCATCAACTACCTCGACCGCACCGCGATCGGGTTCGCCGCACCGAACGGCATGAACGGGGACCTGGCGCTCTCCGCCGCCCAGTTCGGCTTCGCGTCCGGCGTGTTCTTCATCGGCTACATCATCCTGGAAGTGCCGTCCAACCTGGCGCTCCACAAGTTCGGCGCCCGCCGCTGGCTCGCCCGCATCATGATCAGCTGGGGCGTCGTCGCGCTCCTGTTCACGTGGGTGCAGAACTTCGAGCAGCTCGTGGCCCTCCGCTTCCTCCTCGGCGTCGCCGAGGCCGGCTTCTTCCCCGGCGCGATCCTGTTCCTGAGCCTGTGGGTGCCCTCGCAGTACCGCGGCCGCATCCTCATGCTGTTCTACCTGGCCCAGCCCCTGACGACGGTGATCGGCGCGCCCCTGGCGGGCGCCCTCATCCAGCAGCACGGCGTGTTCTTCGGCCTCGAAGGCTGGCGCTTCATGTTCATGGGCGTGGCGATCCCCGCGATCGTCGTCGGGATCATCGCCTGGTTCTACCTCAAGGACAAGCCCGCCGACGCCAAGTGGCTCACCCCCGAGGAGCAGACCTGGCTCACCGGCGCCCTCGAAGCCGAGCGCGAGACCACCGAGGCGAGCGAAAAGCACCCGTCCGTGCGGCACGCCTTCAAGAGCGGACGCGTCTGGACGCTGTCCTTCATCTACTTCGGCTTCATCTACGGCCTGTACGCCCTCGCGTTCTTCCTGCCCACGATCATCGACGGGTTCCAGGCCGCGGCCGGCACCGAGTTCGACGTGTTCGAGAAGGGCCTCATCACCGCGATCCCGTACCTGCCCGCGGCCGTGGTCATGTACTTCTGGTCCAAGGACGCCTCGAAGCGCGGCCTCAAGACCTGGCACATCGCCGTCCCGGCCATGCTCGGCGCGGCCTCGATCCCGCTGGCGCTGCTCGTGGACTCCCCCGCGGCGACCATCGCGGTCATCACCGTGACGGCCTGCGCGATCTTCGCGGCGCTCCCGAACTTCTGGACGCTCCCGACCCGGTTCCTGACCGGCGCCGCCGCCGCGGCGGGCGTCGCGCTCATCAACACGGTCGGCAACCTCGCCGGGTTCAGCGCCCCGTACGTCACCGGCGCGATCCACGACTGGACCGGCGGGTACGAGACCGCGATGGCCGTGGTCGGCGGGTTCATGCTCCTGTCGGCGGTGCTCATGGTGGCGCTCGCGCGCCGCGGGAAGTCCGCGACCGCACCGGACCTTGAGGAGGCGGGCGCGCGATGACCCGGATCTGGAACGACCCCGCCGACTTCGCCGACGAGATGACCGACGGCTTCGCGGCCGCGAACGGCCGTCACGTGCAGCGCGTGACCGGCGGCGTCGTCCGCTCCACCGAGTCGCCGCGCGGCCAGGTCGCCGTCGTGGTCGGCGGCGGGTCCGGGCACTACCCGGCGTTCGGCGGCCTCGTCGGCCAGGGCCTCGCGCACGGCGCGGCCATGGGCAACCTGTTCGCCTCGCCTTCGGCGCAGCAGATCCAGGCGGTCGCGAAGGCCGCCGACAACGGCGGCGGCGTCCTGTTCACCTACGGGAACTACGCCGGGGACGTGCTCAACTTCGACGCGGCCCAGGAGCGCCTGCGCGCCGAAGGCATCCCGTGCGCGACGGTGGCCGTCACCGACGACATCTTCAGCGCCGCACCGGAAGAACGCCACAAGCGGCGCGGCATCGCCGGGGACCTCGCGGTCTTCCGCATCGCCGCCGCCGCTGCCGAGGCCGGGAACGACCTCGCCGGGGTCGAGCGCCTCGCGCGGCTCGCCAACGAGCGCACCCGTTCGATCGGCGTCGCGTTCTCCGGCTGCACGCTCCCCGGCGCCGAGGAGCCGCTGTTCTCGGTCCCCGAGGGCCGCATGGCGGTCGGGCTCGGCATCCACGGCGAGCCCGGCATCGACGAGACTGACATTCCGACCGCC
This sequence comes from Glycomyces artemisiae, assembly GCF_003002955.1. Lineage (GTDB taxonomy): Bacteria > Actinomycetota > Actinomycetes > Mycobacteriales > Micromonosporaceae > Glycomyces > Glycomyces artemisiae. The sequence goes on along the minus strand of NZ_PVTJ01000001.1, from coordinate 864,379 downwards.
GACGGCCTCGCGGAACTGCTCGTCGCCAAGCTCCTGGAGGAGGTCCCCGAGGGGATCGCCGCCGCGGGCGCGCGGGTCGTGCCGATCCTCAACGGGCTCGGCTCACTGAAATACGAGGAGCTGTTCGTCGTCTACCGGCGGGTCGCCCAGCTGCTTGAGGCGGCGGGACTCGTCATCGTGGACCCGCACGTGGGCGAGTACTGCACGAGCTTCGACATGGCCGGGACCTCGCTCACCCTGTTCTGGCTCGACGACGAACTCGAAGCGCTGTGGGAGACCCCCGTTGACGCCCCGGCCTACCGCCGCGGGTCCGTCACGCCTGCACAGCTCAAGGCCGCCAACGGGAACGGTGCCGCGGATGCGGACGCCGTCCCCGAATCCGACGAGGCGTCCCGGGAGGCCGCGGGCACGGTCCGCGCCGCCCTGGAGGTCATCGCCGCCACCGTCGACGCCAATGTGGACGAACTCGGCCGCATCGACGCCGTCGCCGGAGACGGCGACCACGGGATCGGCATGCAGCGCGGCGCGAAGGCCGCGCTCGCCGCTGGTTCAGCCGCAAGCGGGGCCGGCGCGGGCACCACCCTGGCCCGTGCCGCCGCGGCGTGGGCCGACAAGGCCGGGGGCACCTCCGGCGCGCTGTGGGGCGTGATCCTCACCGGCGTCGCCGAACGCCTGGGCGACCACGGGAAGCCCACGGCAGCCGACGTCGCCGCCGGAGTGGCCGACGGCGCCAAGGGCGTCATGGACTACGGCAAGGCCGAGGTCGGCGACAAGACCCTTGTGGACGCGCTCGTGCCGTTCGCCGAAGCCTTGCAGCGCAACGCAGACGCCGGAGCGGATCTCCCCACCGCGTGGAAAGCCGCCGCCGAGGACGCCTCGCGCGCCGCGAAAGCCACCGCGGAGCTCCTGCCCCGCATGGGCCGCGCCCGCCCGCACGCCGAGAAGAGCCTCGGCACCCCCGACCCGGGCGCGCACTCCCTCGCGCTGATCGCCACCGCGATCGGCGAACTGTTCGAAGGAAGGAACCACCATGCCTGAGCCCCTGCGTACTGCGCCGCTGCGCATCGTCGTCGGCAGCGACGACGCCGGCTTCGACTACAAGGAGATCCTCAAGCGGGACCTCGAAGGCCACGCCGGTGTCGCGTCCGTAGTGGACGTCGGCGTGGACGCCGAGGGCCACACCCCGTACCCGAAGGTCGCCATCGAGGCGGCCCAGCGCGTCGCCGACGGCGAGGCCGACCGGGCCCTCCTCATCTGCGGCACCGGCCTCGGGGTCGCCATCGCCGCCAACAAGGTCCCCGGCATCCGGGCCGCCACGGCCCACGACAGCTTCTCCGTCGAGCGGAGCGTCCTCTCCAACGACGCCCAGGTCCTCACCATGGGCCAGCGCGTGATCGGCGTCGAGCTGGCGCGGCGCCTGGTCCGCGAGTGGCTCGACTACCGCTTCGACCCGCAGAGCGCCTCGGCCGAGAAGGTCGCGGTCATCGGCGAGTTCGAGACGACCGGGTCCTGCTGATGGCGCCGGTGGTGGTCGGGGTGAGCCTGAAGATGTACTTCGGGCACGCCGCAGCGAAGGACTGGTTCGCGCGCGTCGCCGACCGCGTGCGCTCGCACCCGGGCCTGGCCTCGGGCGCGGTCGAGCTGTTCGTGATCCCGACCTACCTCCAGATCCTTCCCGCGCGCGACGCGTTCGCAGGGTCGCCGGTCCGGATCGGCGCGCAGGACGTGGCCGTCGCGGACTCGGGCCCGTTCACCGGCGAAGTGAGCGCGGCCGAGCTCGCGGAGGTCGGGGTGTCCATTGCGGAGATCGGGCACGCCGAGCGCCGCCGCCTGTTCGGCGAGACCGACGACGCGGTGGCGGCGAAGGCTGCGGCTTCGCTGCGCGGCGGCGTGACGCCGCTGGTGTGCGTCGGCGAAGCGGAACGCTTGGGCCCCAAGGCCGCCGCGGCCGCGACGGTGGCGCAGCTGCGTCGGAGCCTGTCGGGCGCACCGGCCGGGCCGGTCGTGGTCGCGTACGAGCCTGTGTGGGCGATCGGCGCGTCCGAGCCCGCTCCGGTGGAGCACATCGCGGCGGTGACGACGGCCTTGCGTATGGCGCTGGACATCGCGCCCGACCGCGCGGGCTCCTCGGTGATCTACGGCGGTTCGGCGGGTCCGGGCCTGCTGACCGAGCTGGGGCGGTCGGTCGACGGCCTGTTCCTGGGCCGGTTCGCGCACGACCCGGAGAACCTGGCGGCGGTGCTCGACGAGGCGACGGCACTCGCTGAAACCAGGGTGGCGTCATGATCGGGCTGGGGAGCTACGCCTTCTTCTGGCAGCACTCGGACCGGGTCGAGCGCCCGCTGTCCTTGATTGACGAGTTCGAGGCGACCCGCGAACTCGACGTGGACCTCTTCCAGATCTGCGACTACGCGCCGCTCGAAGGCATGACCGACCGGGAACTGAAGGACGCCGCGGGTGCGGCCCGCGACCTGGGCCTCCAGATCGAGCTGGGCACCAAGGGAATCGAGCCCGAGCACCTGTCCCGCTTCCTGGCCCTCGCCGAAATCTTTGAAGCGAAGCTGGTGCGGAGCATGGTCACCGGCCCGGACTCGGCGCCGACCCTCCCGCAGGCGCTCGCCTGGCTGACCGAAGCGCTCCCGGCCTACGAATCCCAGGGCGTCACGCTCGCCCTCGAAACGTACGAGCAGGTATCGACCAAGGACCTAGTCGAATTGGTAGCCGCGACCGGCAGCCCCAACATCGGCGTCTGCCTCGACCCGGCCAACGTGGTCGCGAGGCTGGAGCGGCCGACGGAGGTCGTGGAGCTCGCGGCGCCCGTCACGGTCAACGTGCACGCCAAGGACTTCGCGTTCGCCAGGCAGGACGGCTGGGTGGGGTTCACCTACTCGGGCGCGGCGATGGGGACCGGCCTGCACGACTACCCGCACCTGCTGCGGGAGGTGCGCCCGCGCGAGCGGGGCGTCAACGAGATCGTCGAGCACTGGCTGCCGTGGCAGGGCGGCGCCGAAGCGACCGTCCGCGCCGAGCAGGCCTGGACACGAACCACAGTGGACTATTTGAGGAGCATCCGATGAGCACCGAGACCTACAACATCGCCGTGATCGGGGCGGGCGGCAAGATGGGCATGCGCGTCTCCGACAACCTGGTGAAGACCGCGCACACCGTCGCCTACGTGGAGAACTCCCCCGCTGGACGCCAGCGCACGACCGACGCGGGCCGCGAGCTGACCGACCTGGCCGCGGCCGTGGCCGACGCCGACATCGTGGTCCTCGCCGTCCCTGACCTGGCACTCCAGTCGGTCACGGCCGAGGCGGTGCCGCTCATGAAGTCCGGCGCGATCGCCCTGACCCTGGACCCGGCCGCCGCCTACGCGGGGCTGCTTACCAAGCGCGACGACGTCGTGCAGGCCGTGGCCCACCCGTGCCACCCGTCGATCTTCTTGCAGCGCACCACGCCCGAGGAGTACGCGGACACCTTCGGCGGCATCGCGGCCCCCCAGGACGCCATCGCCGCGGTCGAGTCCGACGACCCGGCCGCGAAGGCCCTCGTGGAGGCGACCGTGCGCGCGATCTACGCGCCGGTGATCGACGTCCACTGGGTGACGGTGAAGCAGCTCGCGCAGCTGGAGCCGACCCTGGTCGAGACCATCGCGTGCATGGTCGGCGCGCTCCTGAAGGAGTCCCTCGACGAGGCCGTCAACACGATGGGCGTCCCCGAGGCCGCCGCCCGCTCGATCCTCTTGGGCCACACCCAGGTCGCCCTGGCGAACGGCCTCCGCGGCGACAACCCGTTCAGCGAGGCGTGCCTCATCGCCATGGACTACGGCCGCGAGTCGATCATCAAGGAGGACTGGAAGAAGATCTTCCGGGACGACGAGCTCGACAAGAACCTCGCCCGCATGCTCCACCTCGACAAGATCGAGCGCTAGAAGACCCGAAAGGTCCCGGCCGCCGAAAGGTCAAGACGTGTGCGGCGCCCGGGACCTTTCGCCTGCCCGGAAAACCTAAGCGCTCCAAGGGATCTGCGCCAGCGCGGCCACGCCCGCGACGAGCCCGCCGACGGCGGCGAGGGCGACCACCGCGCAGCCGCCTCCGGTCGCGGTGTTGGTGCGGGCGGTGAAGCGCCGCACCAAGTCGTCGCGGTGGTCGTCGAGGTAGAACAGGCCCTCCTGCGTCGGCGAGAACCCGTCCCGCACCGGGAAGACGACCCAGCCCCGGATCGGCGGGCACACGACCAGCAGCGCCTGGCTCGATGCCGTCATCGTCCGCAGCAGCTTCGCGGCCTGCGCCTCGGTGCTGGCCTCGTGGCCGAAGTCCAGTGCCTGCTGCAGGTACTCCCGTGCCGCGGCCTGCGTGTCGTACAGATGGTCCTCGACGTCGATCACGAACCCGGGCACCCCGTCCACGCGCGGCGCGATCTCGCCCACGGCCCATTTCATCACCATGTCCGCCTCCTCATACCTTGCCTTCGACTGGAAGCCGAACGGTAGGAGCAGGCGTCATCGATCCGTCATCGCCGACCGCCCCGCCGACGTGACGAAACGCGCTGAAACACGCTGACGCCGGTCTGAGCTTCGGTCGGTAGCATGGCGCGCATGCTTCCCGCCTGGCTCGATCCCGAGCATCTGCTCACCGCCTTCGGGCCGTACGTCGTGGTCGGGCTGTGCCTGGTCATCTTCGCGGAGAGCTCGGTCTTCCCGGTGCTGCCGGGCGACTCGCTCCTGTTCACCGCAGGCCTGTTCGTGACGCAGGGGGCCATCGCCGCGCCGCTGTGGATCGTGTGCGTCCTGGCGACCGCGGCGGCCGTGGTCGGGAACGTCGTGGGGTACTTCATCGGCTTCAAGGCGGGTCCGGCGCTGTTCCGGCGGCCGGATTCGCGGTTCTTCAAGCGCGAGCACGTCGAGAAGACTCACGCGTTCCTTGAGAAGCACGGCCCGAAGGCGATCATCTTGGCGCGCTTCGTGCCGTTCGTGCGGACCTTCATCACCTGGATCGCCGGGATCGGCCGCATGGACCCGCGGAAGTTCTTCCTGCACTCCACGATCGGCGGCGTGGCCTGGGCCGCCGGGATCATCCTCCTCGGCGCCGCCCTCGGCAACATCCCGGCGATCGGCGAGCACATCGAGTCGATCTTCATCCTCATCGTGCTCGTCTCGGTGATCCCCATGGTGATCGAGGCGATCCGCGCCCGCCGCAACAAGCCCGCCCTCGCCGCCGACGCGACGATGATCCTCCACCTCCCCCGCCCCGCGGCCCCTGACGACACGGTCCAGCTCACCGCCGTCCGTCCCGGCCGACGCCGCCCGTAGCCCGACCGGTTTCAGATACAAGTTGACATTCGAATACACCCCTGTATCCTGATTCGCGTGAATCAGGGAACCGCACCCGCAGCCAGGCTGACGCGCAAGGAGAGCCAAGCCGCGACCCGCCAGCGCCTCATCGGCTCCGCGATCGAGCTCTTCGCCCGCGACGGCGTCGCCGCGACCTCACTCAACGCCGTCGCCGAGCACGCGGGGTTCAGCAGGGGCGCCGTCCACGGGAACTTCTCGGGCAAGGACGAACTCGCCGCCGCCGTCACCGAATCGGTCACCGGCGCGCTCGCGCCCGAGCTGCAACGGGTGCTCTCGGCACCCGAGCCCGCCGGGGACCGGCTCGCGGCCTACATCAGGACCTTCCTGGAGTACTGCGCGCAGCAGCCCGAGGCCGCCGCCGCGCTGATCGCGGTGGTCGAGCACGCGGGACGGCAGCAGCCCCGGTACTACAGCGACCGCGCGGCCGCCTCGATCGGCGACCTGGTCGCACTCTTCGAGGAGGGGCAGGAGACCGGCGAAATGCGCGTCTTCGACACGCGCACCATGGCCTTCGCGGTCCGCACGGTCCTCGACGGCGCCGCCCTGCGCCTCACCGCGGACCAGGCGGGCGCCGCCGAACTGGCGGACGAGATCGCGGCCATGTTCATCGCCGCCACCCGAAAGGAGGTCACGGCATGAGCCGCACCTACCGCGCCACGGTCCGCGGCCGCTTCGAAGACCTCACCGACGACCAGCGCCAGCGCCTGCGCGACGACCAGGACGCCCACGGCATGTTCGCGGCGAAGTTCACCCCGGAAGGCACCTTCCTCTACGCGCCTGAACTCATCGGATACGAGTTCCGCTACCTCCTCACCATCGATGAGGAGAGCCCGGAGGACGCCGACATCGCCACCCGCATGGAAGCCGAGGAGGCGGCAGCGACCGCCATCCGCGCCCGCGGATTCCAGGGCCGCATCACCGGCGTGAGTCTGGTCTGCCTTGAGGACGTGAAGATCCGGGGCCGAGGCCGCTCCTGACCTGCGGCCCAACGCGAACAGGGCCGCGGCCGCCCGTCACGACGGTCTTCGGCGCGGCGGCGGTCCCGGCGGGGCGGCAGTTCCAACCGATTCCAACGACGGCTTGGAACCGGTGGTGTCCGATGTGCTCAATGGGAGCGGAACAGTCAGTCTCCCGAACAGGAGCACCATCATGAACGAACTCGTACAACGGCTCAGGCGGCGAACCGGGCGGCTTGTGCTCGCCCTGGTCGCGTCCCTGGTCATGGCCGCCCTGGTGGCGGTCCCGCAGGGGGCGGCAAGCGAGCCCGCGCCGCCCGCGTCGCCTGACGTCGCCGCCGCCGACGTCTTCGACCCGGATCCGTGGCTCGGCGGGTCGAGGGTGCCCGGCTCCAACGTCTACGAAGGCGCCCGCGGCGTGTACGCCCCGAGCTACCTGCCCTCCTGCGAGTGGAGGTACGTCTGTGTTGCCGTCCTGGAGTACCAGGACGATCACGTGAACAAATGGCGGGTGTGGAAGATCTACATCTGCGGGTCGTACTACCTCTACGAGTGGCGCGGGCGCGGCTGGGTCAACAACAACCAGACCGGCGGGGCGGCCCTCGCGCGCTTCGATCAGGACAACGTGTGGCTCTCGCCCAACGCGAACCCCGGCGGCGGCTGGAAAGACATCAACTGGGAGCCGGCCTACTGGTTCGACTCCTGCATCTAGGCGCGTGAGGACTTCATCGCCTTGGCAGGGCCGCGGCCCGCTCGTCACAGCAGGCCACGGCCCCGGGTCCCGCAAGGCCGGAAGGAGGCGGCGGGACCTTGCCGAGCCATCCACCCATGGCTCGGCGGGAAGTCGGGGCGCGGTCCTGGGGAGACTCGCCCCGACTGGTCTAGTCGCTCGGATGGTCGATGAGTTCTTGGCAGCGCAACATGATCGCCGGGCACCAGGGGTCGTTCTGCCAAGTGCGGCTCCACTCGGGGACGGAGTCCGTGTCGTCGGTGAAGCGGCAGCACTCACGCGGGCCCGCGCCGTCTTCGACGTCGAGCAGGTACTCGGTGATGCGCGCGGGATCGGCCGGATGCGAGCCGAGGGAGTAGAGCGTGAACACCGCTGGGCCGCGGTGGAAGTCGCCCAGGTAGCCGTCGATCCCGGGCTTGCCGTCGGAGCGGAGGTTGTACGGCCCTTCATCGGCCGCGGCGAGTCTAGCCATTGCAGAATCGCACTCGGGAGACGTACGCGCGATAGGCGCGCTCCTCGAAGTCGTCGCGCCACTCCTCCGGGTAGGCGCCCCACCCGGAACCCCAACTCGCTTTCAGCTCACCGGAATTGAGCCCGGAGACGACGAGCGCGATCACGCTCCGGTCGCCCGCCTGGTACACGCGCATCGCCTCGGGAGCCATCGCGCTTGAGGCGCATACGTCGAACCGGGTCCCGTCCTTGTCGAAGGACCCCCGTTGCACTTCAGTGGTGTCAGCCATGGGAACTCTCCTCTCACTCCCACACCAGTGAAGACCAACATAGGTGCAGGTCAGCGCCGACTTCCAGTGGCAAATGTCCGGGCGACCATGCCGGGTGGGAATTCAAGTGGAAATTCCGCGAGAGTTGACGCTTGACAGCACAGAGTCACGAACTGGAAGGATGTGCGCATGAGCGCAGGATTCTTGCAACGCGATCTCAGTGATCTGTTGACCCGCTGGCGAATCCGGGCCGGCTTCTCAAGCCGGGAGGCGGCCGCCTACGAGTTCGGGACCACCAAGGACATCATCGGGTCCTACGAGTCCGGAAAGCTCCAGTACATGGAGCCGATGACGGTGGGCTGGCTCCTCGGGAAGTACGGAGCGCCTGAGTATGTGATCGCCGAAGCCGAGGCGAAGGCCAAGCAGATCCGGCAAGGCTCACCGAACACATGGCGGGATAGCGGCCCTCGATGGTTCGAGCGGCTGAGACAGCTTGAGCCGCTGGCTACCTCGATCGACATCTTCGAAGACACCTACATCACGGGTCTATTGCAGACCCGCGCTTACGGCCGGGCGAGCATGGAGGCGAGCGGCCTCTTGACGCACAAACAGATTGAAGCTTCGCTCGATCTCCGGGAGAGCCGCCGGAAGGCTGTTTTGGAGAACACCAACCCGGCCAAACTGCGCGTGATTCAGACGCAGTACTCCCTCGATCTGATCTCAGGAAGCGAGCTTTACGAAGAGCAGCTCCAGCGACTAATTGAGGACAACGAGCGTCCCGGGGTCGAGGTCTACATCCTGCCGACACGAGGTTTCCACCCTTCTACCGATGGGCCGTACACACTCCTGGGTTTCGGAGGAGATCACCAGCATGATGTCGGCTATCACGAAGGGCCGTTCGGTGCGCACTACGAGGCGACCAAGAAGGAAATCGACCGGATGCGTGGCCTATTCTCAGACACGCTCGCAGTGTCCGAGCGGCTGACATGAGTGGAGACCAGCAATGCTGACAACAAACTGGAAGAAATCCTCCCGAAGCAACAGCCAAGGCGGTCAGTGCCTGGAGGCAAGGTGGAAGAAGTCCTCACGCAGCGGCAACCAGGGTGGGGCCTGCGTCGAGGCCCGTGCCCACGAAGGCGTCGTGCAGGTGCGGGACACCAAGCTCGGGGAGTCTTCTCCGATCCTCGGTGCCTCCGCCGCTGACTGGGCCGCCATCCTTGGCGGTCTGAAGCGCTAGCGCAACGGCAGGACCAACGGCCCCCGCGTCACCGGGGGCCGTTCTGCGTTTCCAGGCGCGCGTTGGTCAAGGTGGTGTACCAGGCGCTTTCGGTGAAGTCGGGGCCGGTTTCCTCGCCCAGGTAGAGGTCGATGTGGTGGTCGCCGCCGAGGCCGGGGGTGAACTCGTCCTCGACGGTCCAGTCGGCGGATCGGAGACGCTCGCAGACCTCCGGATCGACATCCTCCGCATCGCCGCAGTCGGCGATCCGCACCTGGGTCCCCTCCGCGAGGACATCCGGGTCGGCCGCCGCGGAGGCGAAGGGGCGCAAGGGGTCCCCGTGCGAGTTGCGCGGGGCGGTGTCGAGCCAGTAGCCCACGTCGTAAGACCAGTTCAGGTACTCGCCCGCATGGTCGCCGCTGGTGATGCGGCCGGTGCCCTCGTCCTCGACGGCCTGGACGAAGTCCTCCGGGTAGGCGCCGAGCGGGTCGTCACCGCCGTCGCATTCGATGGTCGGGCAGCCGGTGACCTCGACCGGAGCGCCGTCGTGGAAGGACTCCACGGCGGTGTAGTAGACCGTCGCCTCCCAACCCGGCTCGGATTCCTCAGCGGTGCAGCCGGACAAGGCGAGCGCGGTCAGGGCGATGGCGATCGAGGGGCGCATGACCGCAGTATGGCTCTCGCCCGCTAGGAGCGGCCCCGCGTCCAGAGGCTCCAGGCTCGGGCGTACGGGCCGTCGGCATTCGCCAGATCCTCGTGGGTGCCCTCCTCCACGATGCGGCCCTTCTCCATGACCACGATGCGGTCGGCGCGGGCGGCCTGATCGAGGCGGTGCGCCACGAGGAGCCCGGCGCGGCCGTCGAGGGCCGCCGCGGAGGCGTGGTCGAGGGCCGCAGAGTCGGCGCTCCCGGCCTCGGAGGTGGCCTCGTCGAGGACTGCGAGCGGCGGATCGAGGAGCACGATGCGCGCCAAGGCGAGCGACTGGGCTTGGGCCGGGGTGAGTTCGGTGCCTCGGTCGCCGATGCCGGTGTCGAGGCCCTCAGGGAGGTTGAGCAGGGACTCGGCGCCCACACTGCGGAGGGCCGCCAGGAGTTCGTCGTCGCTCGCACCCGGCCGGACCAGATCCAGGTTCTCCCGCAGGGTGCCGTCGAAGACGTGGACCTCCTGCGTCACCAGGGCGGCTGTGCCGGAGACGGTCCCGCCCGCCGTGTCGAGCACGCCCGCGATGATCGCCGCCAGCGTGGACTTCCCCGCGCCCGAGGAGCCGACCAGCGCGACCGTCTCCTGCGCGCCGATGCGCAGCGACACGTCGTCCAGGACCGGATGGCCCGCAACGTATTCGAAGCGGATGCCGGAGGCGTCGGCCGCCGCGTCGACGGGCTCGGCGCGCTCCGCGGCCTTGAACTCGTCGGCGTGGATGACGCCGACGATGCGGCGCATCGAGGCCAGCGCGGACTGGAGCTCGTCGACGACGAACATGAGCTCGTTGATGGGCCCGAAGAGCCGCAGGAAGAACAGCATCGCGGTCGTGGCCGCGCCGACGGTTCCCTGGCCTTCGCGCACCAGCAGGAAGCCGACGACGAGGATCGAGCTCATGCCGAGGAACTCGGCGAGGTTGATGCGCGCGAAGAACCCGTTGACGACCGTGCGGGCGCGCACGGACCAGATGCTCACGGCCCAGGAGGCGAGGAGGATCCGCTTGCCGTGTATCCCTGAGAGGTTGAACGCGTGGACGGTCTCGATGCCGCGCAGCGACGCGAGCAGGTGCTGCGCGCGGGTCGCCATGGCGGCGCGCTCGGCCTCGTAGATCTGCGGGGCGTTGCGGCGGTGCCAGCGGAGGGTCGTCACATAGACGGGGATGACCAGGACCAGGGCGCAGACGGCGAAGCGCCAGTCGAGGACGGCGATGCCGACGACGGTGGTGGCGATGGTGAACGCGGAGCCGGTGACGGCCGGGACGACCATCGGCGCGGCCTCGGCGATGACGGCGACGTCGTCGCCGGCGCGGGAGACGAGGTCGCCGGCGCCCGCGCGTTCGAGGGCGGCGCGCGGGAGGGCGAGGCCGCGGGCGACCATGCGCTCGCGGGTGGAGGCGAGGACGCGCTCCACGAGGCGGGTGGCGCCGACCTGGCCGAGGCCGTCGAAGAGGGCCGCGAAGAGGGCTCCGGCGGCGATGGTCGCGGCGAGGAGCCAGATGCGTTCGGCGCCTTGGGATTCGGCGACGGCGTCGACGAGGGCGCCGAGGGCCCAGGGGGTGGCGAGCCCGGCGGCGGCGCCGAGGGTGAGGAGGGCGACGACGCCGACGACCTTGCCCGTGCCGCCCTTGAGGGCGAGGCGGACCTCGGAGCGGACCTGGGCGGCGGTGGCGAGCGGGAGGGTCTCGCGGGTGTCGTCGCTCATGCGGTGGCCTTCGCGTTCAGGTCCACGACGCGGTCGCACACGGCGAGGAGCGCGGGCGCGTCGGTGACGAGGAGGGTCGAGCCGTTGCCGCGGGCGGCGCGGAGGCGCTCGGCGATGCGGGACTCGGTGACCGAGTCGACGGCGGTGGTCGGGTCCTGGAGGACCAGGAGCGGCGGGCGTTGTGCGAGCGCGCGGGCGAGGGCGATGCGCTGGCGTTGGCCGCCGGAGAGGCGCAGGCCGTCCTCGCCGACCTCGGTGTCGAGGCCGTTGGGGGCGGCGTCGATGATCTCGGCGCAGTCGGCGGCGTCGAGGGCGGCGTCCACGGCTTCGCGGTCGGCGGTGAGGAGGCCGACGTTGTCGAGGATCGAGCCGTCGAAGAGGGCCGCGTGGTGCGGGACGACGAGGACGGCGGCGCGGAGCGCTTCGAGGTCGTATTCGGCGAAGGGGCGGCCCTGCCAGGCGACGGCGCCCGCATCGGGTTCGGCGCCGCCGGAGAGGAGCGCGGCGAGGTCGGCGGCGGCCGCGGGGGTCGCGCGCAGGCCGACGCATTCGCCGGGGGCGATGTCGAGGTCGAGGCCGTCGAGGTTGGCGGTGCGGACGCCGGTGAGGCTGAGCTTGCCGTCGCCGGGTTCGGGGCGGGCGTCGCCGTGGGCCGCGTCGTGGTGCGGCAGTTGGAGGATGGAGAGGACGCGCTCGGCGGAGGCGAGGGCGGCGGCCCAGATCGCCCCGGCGTTCGTGGCGAGGCCGCTGAGGGGGCCGATGATGAACTGGGTGAGGCCGACGATGGTGATGAGCTGGCCGACGGTGAGGTCGCCGTTGAGGGCGCGGAGCCCGGCGACGACCGCGAGCCCGGCGACGAACAGGCCGGAGGCGAGGTTCATCGAGCCGGTGTAGACGCCCTGGGAGCCCGCGGCGCGGAGGCTCCCGGCGAGGGCGTCGCGGCTGGCCTTGCGGTACCGGTCGGCGGCGGCGCCCTGGGCGCCGAGGCCGGAGAGGACCCGGTACCCGGCGAGGAGGTCGGCGGCCTTGCCGGAGGCTTCGGCGGCCAGCGCGGACTGGTCGTGGCTGCGGCGGCGCAGGGGGCCGCCCGCGCGGTCCATGATGAGGAGCAGCAGGGGGACGCCGATGAGGACGATGAGGCCGAGCTCCCAGGACAGGACCATGAGCACGGTGCCGGTGAGGAGGACGGCGGCGATCTCGCCGACGGGCCAGGCGGCGATCGAGACGGCGCGGGCGAGGTTGTTGACGTCGGTGGCGGCGATCGAGAGGGAGACGCCGGGGAGTCCGGCGCGTCCCTTGACGCCCTTGGGGTCCAGGAGCCGGTCGGCGACGAGGGTGCGCATGCGGTGCTGGACGGCCTCGATCCCGAGGAGCCCGAGGCGGGACCCGAAGCGGTAGCTGAAGCTCAGCAGCGCGAAGTCGGCGCCGAGGAGCGCGACGCACAGCGCGAGGCGCACGGGGTCGCCGGTGGCGACGGCCTGGTCGATCGCGAAGCCCATGATGACGGGGACGAGGGACTCGCCGACCTGGTGCATGACGAGCAGCATCGCGGCGGGGACCATCTGCCTGGGTGCGGCGGCGATGGCCCGCAGCGTCAGCCGCCTGGGGGTGGTGGCGGCGTCGATGCGGATGGGCCGCACCGGGATCGGGTCGGCGGGGGCCTGGAGCAGGACGGGCAGCCTCATGAGTTCCTGTCTGGGGACGCGGGGGTTCACCGGAATATTAGGCAAACCTAACTTAAGGCGCAAGGTGTCCCCGCCCACGTCCGGCGGCGCGGTCCGTCAGGCCCGTTTGTGGCCGTTGAGGACTGCGGTGGCGCTGCGCAGGAAGGAGGCGGCGACGGCTTCGGGCCGGTCGAGGTATCCGGCGACCATGGCGCCGTCGCGCAGGAGCATGAGGTCGTCGGCCGCCGCTCCCGCGTCGGCGGGGTTCAGGGGCGCGACGAGTTCGGCGAACGTGTTCTTGCACCAGCGGCGGTGCTCGTCGACGGTCTTGCGGACGGCGCTGTCGGGGTCGGGGTACTCGGCGGCGGCGTTGATGAACGGGCAGCCGCGGAAGCCGGGCTCGCAGGTGATGACGGCGAGGGCCTCGGAGACGAGGCGCATGACGGCCTCGGGGTCGCCCTTGCCGTGGGCGACGGCGGCGCCGATGCCGTCGCGCTCGATGGCGGCGCGGCGCTCCAGGTAGGCGACGACGAGGTCGTCCTTGCCCTTGAAGTGCCGGTAGAACGTGACCTTCGTGGTCGCGGCGGCCTCGATGACCTTGTCGACGCTCACCGCCCGCAGGCCGGAGGCGTAGAACAGCTGCATGGCGGCCTCAATCAGGCGTTCGCGCATCGAGGTCTTCACGGTCGCGATCATACGTGTCCTTCCCCTCTTGCACGCCGGGCTGCGCCGTGCGTATGATCCTTCAAGTAGAGTGACTAGTCATTCTACTTCAACTCACCAGGAGGACGCCATGACCGCCGATCTCGAATCCCGACCGCAGCACGCCGCGTCGCTGCGCAACCTGTACTACGTCCGCTTCGCCTTCGCCGCCGTCTGGGCCGGGCTCCTCGTCGCCAGCGGCGCCGAGATCGGGGCGCTGGGCGCCGCGCTGCTCGTCCTCTACCCGCTGTTCGACGTGGCCGCGGCCGTCGTCGACTTCCGGTCCTCGACCGAGAACCGCGTCCTGCTGTACTTCAACATGGGCCTGAGCCTCCTCGCCGCGATCGGTCTCGGCTTCGCCGCCGCCTCCGGCCTCCCGGCCGTGCTCCGCGTGTGGGGCGTCTGGGCGATCACCGCCGGAGTCGTGCAGCTCGTCGTCGCGATCCGCCGCCGCGGGCTCGGCGGCCAGTGGCCGCAGATCCTCAGCGGCGCCATCTCCACGGTCGCCGGCACCGGCTTCATCATCATGTCCGGCGGCGACGCCGCGGCCCTGACCGGCGTCGCCGGGTACGCCACGGTCGGCGGCCTGTTCTTCCTCGCCTCGGCGATCCGCCTGCACCGGGCGCTCAGGTCCGCTTGAGGCGCACCGGAGTACGGGTGGAGTACGGGTTTCGGTGTCATTCGGGGTCGATGCGGGATTCGTAACCTCAAGGGCAGTTCATCCCCGGAGCCGGGGCGGCGCACCGCGCGGGCGGGCCGCCCCGGGACCGGGCCCCCTTGAGAGGAAGAGACGCGCATGGCCGATCGAGACGACCAGACCAACCTGTCCCGGCGCAGGCTCCTGCGGGCCGCGGCGCTCGTGCCCGCCGTGACGATCCCCGCGATCGTCGTCGCCAGCCCCGCCGAGGCCGCCTACAACGGCGAGATCACGCGCTCCAATGTGATGCTGCGGGCTCGCAACTGGTACAACCGTGACATCCCGTACAACGGCGACAGCCGCGCCAGCGACTACGAGGGCAGCCACACCTACCGCCAGGACTGCTCCGGCTTCGTGTCGATGGCGTGGCACTCCCCCACGCCCGGCCACTCGACCCGGACCCTCCCCGACATCTCCCGCGAGAAGCCCTGGGACAACCTCAAGCAGGGCGACATCCTCAACAAGGCCGCGGCCTACCCGAACGGCCACTGCATGCTCTTCGAGAAGTGGCACGCCGAGATCCCCGACGCCATCCGGGCGTACGAACTGACGACCGTCGGCATGGGGATGCGGGCCCACACGTACACGATCGACTGGCTGCGCAGCAACGGCTACGTGCCGCGCCAGTACCACAAGATCGTCGCTGGCTGACCCCGACGGCGGCCGGACCGGGGCCCTGGGCGCCGGTCCGGCCGCGTCAGCGTGCGGCGACGGGCCGCAGGACGGCGCGACGGGCCTCGCGCAACAGCCCGCCGGGGTCGATGCCGAGCTGGTCGGCGAGAGCGCCGCGGATGCGCTCGTAGGCGGCGAGGGCCTCGGTCCGGCGTCCGGCGGCGGCGAGCGCCGCGACGAGTTCGGCGTGCAGCGGCTCGTGGAGTTCGAGGCGCGAGGCGAGGGCGCGCAGTGGCGGGAGGACGGGTTCGCACTCGCCGAGCCGCCTTGCCGCCCTTGAGAGAGCGCACAGGAGGGTGGCGTACTCCTCGATGAGGGCGGCCATGAGCGGGCCGTGGCGCAGCTCGTCCACGTCGGTCTCGCCGCGCCAGAGCCGGGCGGCCGCGGCGAGGAGGTGGAAGGCCCGCTTCGGGTCCGGTTCGGCCGCGGCGCGGGAGGCGAGCGCGCGCAGCTGCGCGAGGTCGAGCACGGCCGGCCCGGCGGTGAGCCGGTAGCCGCCCAGGGTGCCGGAGAGCATGAGCGGGGCGTCGGGGCCGGGTTCGAGGAGTCGCCGCAGCCGTCCGATGTAGGTGGAGAGCAGGTTCGCGGCGGAGTCGGGCCGCCGCTCGCCCCACAGGAGGTCCGCAAGTTCCTCGCGGCCGACCGCCTCACCGGCGGTGAGGGCGAGGCGCAGCAGGAGGACCCGCGGCTTGGCGGCGTTCAGCGGCGCCGGGACGCCGCCGTGCCAGACCGTCAGCGGCCCGAGGACCCCGAGCGCGACGGCCGGTGCGGCCGGGGCCGCGGGCACGGGGGCGAGCACGGGCGGGGTGTGCGCGCCGGCGCGGAGCCGCCGCTCCTCGGGGCCGGTGAGGTCGAGGGCGCGCGCGAGCGCGTGGACCGAGTCGCGGCGGGGGCGGCGGCTGCGGCCCTGTTCGAGGTCGCGGATCGCGGCCAGGCTCACGCCGGACCGGTCGGCGAGCTCGCGCTGCGTGAGGCCGCCGCGCTCGCGGTAGGCCTTGAGGAGTACGCCCGGGGTCAAGGTCGTCACCTGCCTTTTCGATGTGGGGGCATCGAATTCGACGGTAGTCGCGATCCTCTTCCGTGGTGGGCAAGACGCAGGCGGGACACCGGCGGGAACGGCTCAGCGGTTGAGCAGCTGCTCCAGGAGGCCGAGGCGCCAGGCGGCGTCTCGGGCCACCAGGAAGCCCACGATGCCGACGATCCAGCCGGTGGTGGAGGCGGCGTTCTTCGTCATCCAGTCGTTGATCTTGACGAGGAGCGGTTCGACGGCGTTGCGGGCGACGAGGCGGGCCGTCATGAGGACCAGGGCCGGGGCGATCATGACGAGGCAGTACCCGGCCATCGTCGCAGTGGTGGCCGCGCCGCCGATGCCGGCGGTGGTGACGATGCCGATGGCCGCGAGGTACGGGAGCATCGTGGCGACTTCGAGGGTGGCGGCGCCGATGGCGAGGCCGACGAGCGGGAGCGCGCCGGTGCGGGTCTTCACCGCGCCGGGCTCGGACTCGATGCCGAGGGCGCGCTCGCGCCAGCGGGTCATGCGGCCGCCGCCCTCCTTCGACTTCTTGGAGTCGAAGCGGAAGCTGAGGACGACCAGGCCCACGCCGACCGCGAGCTGGACCCACATGGCGGGCCGGGTGTCCAGGAGCGCGCCGAGGTCGTCGATGAAGGTCGTCGCGCCGAGCACGATCGCCATGCCGACCGCGAAGTAGAACACCGCGATCGTCCCCAGGTAGACGAGCATCCGGCCCGCTTTCACGCGGCCGGGCGCGAGGAGCAGCCAGATCGGGATGAGCAGCGTCCCGAAGCTCGTCGAGTCGATGAGGGCGAGGGCGGCGAGTGACGCGGCCATGGCGAGGTCCATGGTGCGAGCGTATGGAGCGCAAGGGGGCCGGGGCGTCGGCCGCGGGATCGATCTTCGGTTCGGGGACTGCGCCTTTGGTGGCAGGACGAACGTGGGACTGGCGATGGATAACGCTTTCCAGTAGGGTGGGGCGGAAAGGCAAGGACGCCGACGAAGGGACCCCTTCCGTGAATGCCCACTCCCCGATCCTCACGGTCAACGACAACGGAGCCTGGTGCTGGTTCCAGGACGAGCGCGCGCTCGTCGACCCGCAGGCGCAGACCCTCGTGGTCGGCTCGATCGCCGCGGCCGAGGGCCCCGGCGGCGCGGGCCGGTCCGGGAACGTCGAGCTCGCGGTGGTCGACCTGCGGGCCGGGACGAGCGAGGTCGTGGTGCTCCACGAGGTCTTCGAGACCGACGACCACGACGTGCCCGCGCTGTGGCGCCGCGCCGACGGCCGCTGGCTCGCCGTCTACACCAAGCACAAGACCGACGACCGCACCCGCTGGCGCGTCAGCGAACCGGGCGACCCGACCCGCTGGGGGCCCGAGCGCGAGTTCGACTGGAGCGCTTACACGGGCGGCGCGGGCGTCACGTACTCGAACCTGCGGTCGATGGGCGGGCGCCTGTACTGCTTCGCGCGGGCCGTCAACGACGACCAGTGCGCGCTGGTCTCCGACGACGACGGCGACACCTGGGCCTACGCGGGCAAGCTGTTCACGCGGCCGAAGGTCGGCTACGTCAACGGCTACACCCGGTACGCCGGCGACGGGAAGCGCATCGACCTGGTCACCACCGACCACCACCCCCGGGACTACGACAACTCGATCTACCACGGCTACTTGGAGAACGGGGCCCTGCACCGCAGCGACGGCACGGTCGTCGACGCCGAGGCCGTCTCCGGTGAGGCGCCGTCGCAAGTGGAACTGACTAAGATCCTCGCGGCCGGGTCGCGGTGGGGCGGGGTGCGGATGTCGCACTGCTGGACCACCGACATCCGGCGCGGCGACGACGGCTCGGTCGCCGCGGTGCTCACCGCCCGCGCGGGCGAGGAGGAGCACCTGGACCGCCACCGGGCCCACCCGGACCTGCGGTTCTTCTACGCGCGCATGGCGCCCGGCGGCGAGTGGACCGTGAACGAGTTCGCGAAGGCCGGGGCCGGGCTCATGCCGCACGAGGAGGACTACACGGGCCTGGCCGCGATCGACCCGTACGACCTCGACTCGGTGTACGTCTCGACCACCGTGGACCCGCGGGACGGGTCGGCGCTGGCGTTCCACGAGATCTTCCACGCCCGCACCGCGGACGGCGGCGCGACGTGGACCTGGACGCCGGTCACCGAGGACTCCGAAGTGGACAACCTGCGTCCGATCGTCGCCCCCGGCGACCCGTCCCGCACGCCGCTGCTGTGGTTCCGCGGCACGATGACCGCCTCGCAGCACTACGACTGCGAGATCGTCCTGCGCGACCTCCCGCGGAGCAGCTAAGCGGCGCTTGGGCTCCCGAGGCCCCGGAAAGAGCGCCGGGGCCTCGGGCCTGCTCACTCCCCTACGGGGTGTGGACGTCGGGCCACGGGTAGGTCGTCACATCGGAGCCGATGTAGAAGCTCGGGTGCGGCGGCTGGTTGTAGGCGGTGTTCTGCCAGGCGATGGCGACGCGGTACTGCACGTCGTGCATGAGCGTGGCGATCCGCAGGTCCGTCTGGTACGGCGTGGCGTAGATCCGCAGCTTGGTGTTGTCGCTGGTGCGCCACACGACCTCTTCGCGCCAGTCGCCGAACAGGTCGGCCGACAGGCCCGGCGTGGCCTTCGTGCCGTTGTTCGAGGCCACGCCCGAGCCCGAGAGCAGCGTCCCGGACGGGTAGTTGGTGATCGAGGTGCCGTCGAGCAGCTCGCGCTCGCCGTCGCCGTCCCACCAGGACAGGAAGTTGATCGAGCCGGGCTTGGACCCGATGTTCTGGCCCGAGGCGTTGAGCAGGCCGTCGACGGCCGACGACCAGTACTCGGCGCCCGCGTTCGAGGCGAGCACGTTCGCGGCCACGCCGCGGCCGTTGTCGCAGCACGCCGGGGTCTGGAACAGGATGGCCCCGTTGCTCCCGTTCAGGCTGGAGGACGGCTGGCTCGTGCTCTCGTGGGGCATGAACACCTCCTGTCCGGCGCGGCTGGGCACGAAGTCGGAGACGTGGAGCGCGTCGCCGTGGCCGAAGCCGGTGCGCCACAGGGCCTGCCCGTTGGAGCCGACCGCCATGGCGCCGTAGACCACGTCCTGGTTGCCGTCGCCGTTCAGGTCGGCGATCGAGAGGCTGTGCGCCCCTTGGCCGGTGTACTGGCTGCCCGCGGAGTTCGAGTCGAAGGTCCAGCGGGTGGTCAGGTCGGTGCCGTTCCAGTCCACGGCCCAGATCACGCTGCGCGTGTAGTAGCCGCGGGCGAAGATCATCGAGGGCGTGGAGCCGTCGAGGTACGCGGTCCCCGCGAGGAAGCGGTCCACGCGGTTGCCGTAGCTGTCGCCCCAGGAGGAGACGGTGCCGCGCGGCGGGTTGTAGTCGATGGTGTCCATCGCGGCGCCGGTCTGGCCGTTGAAGATCGTCAGGTACTCCGGTCCTGAGAGGACGTACCCGGAGGAGTTCCGGTAGTCCGCGCCGGAGGAGCCGATGACCTGGCCGGTGCCGGAGACGGTGGCGTCGGCGGTCTTCATCGCGATCTCGGCGCGGCCGTCCGAGTTGTAGTCGTACACCTGGAACTGCGTGTAGTGCGCGCCGGAGCGGATGTTGCGGCCCAGGTCGATGCGCCACAGCCGGGTGCCGTTGAGCTCGTAGGCGTCGATGATCGTGTTGCCGGTGTACCCGGACTGCGAGTTGTCCTTGGCGTTCGAGGGGTACCACTTGACGACGTACTCGTACTGGCCGTCGCCGTCGAGGTCGCCGACGCTCAAGTCGTTGGCCTCGTAGGTGAACGCCTCGCCGGAGGGCGTGGTGCCGCCGCTGGGCCGCTGGAGCGGGAGGTCGAGGTAGCCCGAGGAGTTGAAGGTGGCCTCGGCGCTGGAGGCCGCGCCCTCGACGCCGTTGACGACCGGGCGCACGGTGTACGTGCCGGAGGTGCTGCTGTCGAGGTAGTTCGTCGCGCCCGTAAGCGGCGAGGAGTTGAGCTTGGCGCCGTCGCGGTAGACGTTGAACGCCACATTGGACGGATCGGTGCCGAGCAGGCGCCACGACACGAGCCCGCCCGAGCCGGAGGGCACGACGGTGACGCCGCGCGTCAGCTCCTCGACCTCGTACTTGCCGTTCTGCTGCGGCGGGGTGCCGCCGTCGGTGACCTCGACGTAGTCGATGTTCGCGAGCCCGGCGGCGGTGGTGGCCGCCAGGCGCACGGTGTTGTTGCCCGCGTTCACGGGGATGGACACGGTCTTGGTGGACCAGGTGGTCCAGGAGCCGGTGGCGGGGAAGGCGCTCGCGGCCTGGATCGTGGCGCCGTTGACGGCGATGTCGGCCGAGCGGGTGTCGGTGGCGCCGTGGGCGTACCGGATCGCGAGGGACACGGTGCCCGCGCTCGGGGCGTTGACGGTGAACTGGGCCGCGGCGCCGACGGCGTTGCTGGTGTTGCAGAATCCGCTGCCGGAGAATCCGGCGTTGTTGGAGTCGATCGTCCCGTCGCACGTCGCGGGAGAGGTCTCTGCTTCATAGCGGACCGTGGCGGCGTCGGCGACGCCCCAGACCGCCGTGGCGGTCGCGGCCGCGAGGGCCGCCGCCGTCAGGACCGACAGGCTGCGCAGCCGCCGGTTTCGGGTTGTACGCATGGTTGCTCCGTGTGTGAGAGAGGAGTCCACCGGGGTGCGGCGGAGCGGCGCACCATGGGCATGCCGGGTCGACACGGTGCGCTTAGATTCACGCATTGAAGTGAATCGATTCAATGCCTTCGGGAAGTATAGTCGGAATCCGCTTTCAAAGGCAATGGAGTGAATCGAAGTTCGTGAATTTCTTGGGGCGGCGGGCTCGTTCAAGCCCGGTTTACACGCCCGCCCGTACGGTCCGGGCATGAGACGAATTGCGGCGATGCTCGCGGCGGCCGTGCTGGCCGCCGGTTGCACGATCGAGGACGACCCGGACACGACCGAGGAGGCCGGCGGCTGCGACCCGGCGCTGGTGAGCGGGCTGGGGCGGTGGGCCGACGCCGGGTTCAGCGGGACCGTGGCGATCACCGGGGAGGGTGTGGAGTGCAGGGCCGCGTTCGGGACCGCCGACGGGACGGCGCCGGTCACCGATGAGACGGTGTTCGCGATCGGGTCGGTGAGCAAGGCGTTCACGGCCGCCGCGGTCCTCGGCCTCGCGCACGACGGGCTCCTGTCGCTCGACGACACGGCCGGGTCGCTGCTGCCGGGCCTGTCGGGCCCGGCCGCCGAGGTCACCGTGGAGCAGCTGCTGCTGCACACGAGCGGCCTCGAAGGCGAGCACGGCCGCGACCACGAGCCGCTCGACCGGGACGCGGCGGTCGCGGCGATCAGCGGCCTCGCGTCGGCGTTCGAGCCGGGGAGCGACTTCCTGTACTCGAACGCCGGGTACTCGCTGCTCGCGCTCATCGTCGACGAGGCGACCGGGAACTACCGGGACCACATGGCGGACAACATGCTCGTGCTCGGCGGGGAGCGGTTCGGCGGGTTCTGGGACGGCGAGCCCGCCGCGCCCGGGCCGCGCGCGGTCGGGCGGGTCGACGGGGCGCCGTCGACCGCGAACGGGGACTTCGCGGGGCCGTTCTGGGCCATGGAGGGCAACGGCGACCTCGCCATGACCGCCGGGGAACTCGCGGACTGGACGCGGGCCCTGTTCGAGGGCGAGGTGATCGATCCCGAAGCGGTGCAGGCGCTGCTGGACACGACGTTCGACAACGGGGACGGCACCGCCGAGATCCCCGGGTGGGTGTCCGTGGGGCCCGAGCTGCTCGGCACGCCCGTGATCACCGCGTCCGGGGGCGGCGGCGACACCGGGCACAACGCGGTCGCCGCCTGGCTGCCCGAGCAGGAAGTGAGCATCGCGGTGGCGTCGAACGGCGAGGACGTCACCGCCGGGGACCTGGTCGACGCGATCGGGCCCGCACTCGCAGCCGGTGAGCCGATCCCGCTGCCGGAGGGGCACGCCGAAGTCGATCCCGAAGAGCTGCAAGCAAGGGAGGGCACCTACGTGCTCGACTCGGGCGGGTCGTACACGGTGACGGCGGGCGAGGACGGCCTGGAGGCGGCCGCGACGGGCGCCGACGCGGTGGCGGCGATGTTCGCCTCCGCGGACTTCACCGCCGAGGACGTCGCGGCCCATGAGGCCCTGGTGGAAGCGCTGCTGGGCGGCGAGACCGAGGCCGGACGCGAGGAGCTGGAGGCCGTCGAGGGCGACATCGGCGCGATCGAGGAGGTCCGCCTCGCCGGCACGGCGGTCGAGCAGGACGAGCTGCGCACCTACGTGGAACTCGTGACGGCCGAGCAGACCGTGCTCGGCTGGTACGCGCTCGACGAGCGCGGCGGGATCGGCGGCGTCTGGCTCGGGGCCGAGCGGCCGGTGTTTACGCTGGTGCCGACCGGTGAAGGCGAGTACCGCCGCGAACTCGCCGGGGTCGGCGACGGCGTGCGGGTCGTCTTCGACGGCGACGCGATGACGGTGACCGGCCCGGCCGGGACCGCCGCGGCCCGGCGCGAGTGAGAGGAGCGGGCGTGCGCATCCTGCTGGTGGAGGACGACCCGGACCTGGGCCCGGTGCTCGCACTGGGCCTGCGGAACGAGGCGTACGCCGTGGACCTCGCGGCCACGGTCGCCGCGGCCGAGGAGCTGCTGTGCGCCAACGACTTCGACGTGGCCTGCCTCGACCTGGGGCTGCCGGACGGCGACGGGCTGGCGCTGCTGCGGCGGCTCGGGTCGGAGGCGCACCTGCGCCGCCCGCGGCGCCTGATCGCACTCACCGCCCGCGACGCCGTGGAGGACCGGGTGGCCGGGCTCGACGCGGGCGCGGACGACTACCTGGTCAAGCCGTTCGAGTTCGCGGAGCTGGCGGCGCGGCTGCGGGCCCTGTCGCGCCGCGCCGACGTCAGGGACGCGGTCCTCGAAGTCGGGGACCTGCGGCTCGACGCCGCCGCCCACCGGGCCTGGCGCGGCGACGCCGAACTCGAACTGACCGCGAGGGAGTTCTCGATGCTGCGGTACTTCATGCACCACCCCGGCGAAGTGCTGTCCACTGAGGACCTGCTTGAGCACGTGTGGGACGCGCAGGCCGACCCGTTCACCGCCTCCGTGCGGGTGATCCTCAGCCGCCTGCGACGCAAGCTCGGCGAGCCGGGTCCGATCAGCACGGTCACCGGCGCGGGCTACCGCCTGGAGGCGCGGTGAACTCGCTGCGGGTCCGCTTGGCGCTCACCGGGTTCCTCGCGATCTACCTCCCGGTGGTCCTGGTCTTCGCGGTCACCTCGATCAACCAGGAGGAGGTGACCGAGACCGGCGCCGACGGCGTGGCGCGCACCATCATGCGCACCGGCGTCGACCCCACGGCGTGGGCGGTGCTCACCGTGGCGCTACTGCTGCCGGTGACCGCCGCGCTCGCGTGGTGGTGGTCGGGCCGGGCGGTGCGCCCGTTCGAGCGGGTGCGGGCCGCGGCCGAGCGGATCGGGGCCTCGGACCTCGCGCTGCGCGTGGGGAGCGCGCAGGGGACGGCCGAGGCGCGGGCGCTCGCGGCCGCGTTCGACGCGATGCTCGACCGGCTGGAGCAGTCGGCCCTGGTGCAGCGCAAGCTCGTCGAGGAGGCCAGCCACGAACTGCGGACGCCGCTCGCGGTGCTCATCACCGGCGCCGACGTGGTCCTGGCGCATCCCGATCCGGACCCCGACCTGTACCGGGAGGGCTTGGAGCGCAGCCGGAACGCGGCGCTGCGGCTGCGCGACGTCGTGGGCGAGCTGCTGGTGGACGCCCGCGGGCGGGCCCGGGTGATCGACCGGCGGCCGGTGGACCTGGCCGCGCTCGCGCGGGAGGTCGCGGCGGAATTCGCGCGGCCGGTCGAGGTGACCAAGGCGGCGAGTGCGGAGGCCGCGGTGGACGGCCCGAGCGTGCGCCGCGCGGTGGCGAACCTCGTCGGGAACGCCGTCCGCCACGCTCCTGAAGGGACCGCGGTGCGGATCGAGGTCGAGGCGGGCCTGGACGCGGTGGCGCTCACCGTGGTCGATGAGGGCCCGGGGATCGCGGCGGCGGACCGGGAGCGCGTGTTCGAGCGGTTCTGGCGCGGCGGCCGGGCCCCGGGGACGGGGCTCGGCCTGCCGATCGCGCGCCAGATCGCGCAGGCGCACGGCGGGGACGTCGCGCTTCTCGACAGCACTGAAGGATGCCGGTTCCGGCTGACGCTGCCGCGCGGGCCCGGGGTGCGGCCGTTAGGGACCGCCGTTGGCCTCGCGCTCCTTCTCCATGTTGGAGATCTGGTTCTCGCCCGCGGCCGTGGAGTTCGCGGTGTACTTCACGGTCTTCATCTTGTCGATGGGGTTCTTCCAGCTGTTCTTCAGCGGGTCCAGGGACTTCGCGAGCGGGGTGTTGGAGAGGCCCCGCAGGTTCTGCGCGCCGTCCATGACCCTGCTGCCGCCGCGCATGAGGCCCGTGGAGGTGCCCTTGAGCATCGTGTCGGTGGCGCCGTCGAGGGCCTTCTTCAGGCCGGTGGACTGAGTGCCGAACTTGCGGAGCGAGGCGACCCAGCGGCCGAGCTTCGACATGAGCTGGCCGAGCTTGCCGACGAGGTTCGCGAAGACCGACACGGCCTTGGAGACGACGCGGGCGACGGCGGCGGCCGCCGTGGCGCCGAAGGTGAACCCGGCGGTGGCGAGCGCGGAGAGGATCCACAGGATCGCCTCGGCGATGAAGTTGGAGATGATCTCCAGGAACATGGTGCGGAAGATCGCGACGAGGACGCCCGCGCCGGTGATGAGGTTCGCCGTCCACTTCGCACCGTCGGCGGTCCCGGCGATGACAGAGCCGAAGGCGGCGGCGCTCTGGCGGTACGCGTCGGCGTCCTGGCCGTCCCAGTCGGCGGTGGACTGGAGCTCGGCGTTCCAGGCTTCGGAGGCGTCGTGGAGGGCCATGGAGATGTTGTTCCAGGTCATCGCCAGGCCCTCGATGGCGTTGGGGTTGCCCGCCAGCCAGTCGAGGGGTTCGCGCAGGAACGAGATGTGCTCGAACAGCCAGGAGACGCCGGCCTGCACGAGGTGCTTGAAGGGGTTGGAGATGAACGAGAGCGCGTCGAGGCCGAGGGAGAACGTCGAGGAGGCGATGTCGCCGACGTCGACCTGGCCCTGGGTGATGGCGTTGCCGTACGCCTGCCCGGCTTTGTAGACGCCGTAGAAGATCTTGGAGCTCTGCGGCATCGAGGTGGGGGTCTCGCCCTCGATGAGGGGGTTCGCGGCGTTCACCGGTCGAGCTCCTTCTGGAGGGCGTCGAAGACCGCGGCGACCTCGTCGTCGACGGTCTGGTACTGCTGGGCGGTGGCCTGGAGGGCCGTGGTGAAGCCGGTGCCGAGGTCGTCGATGGAGTCGAGGGTCTCGGACCCGTCGTCGAGGAACAGGTCCAGGGCGGGCGGGATGAGCTGGGCGAAGACGATGCCGTAGGCGTTCTCGTCGCCGAGGCGCACGGTCTTGGCGGCGTCGGCGGCCTGCACTACGAGGGGCATGGGGCCGTTGACGAGCCGCGACGCGTGGTCGCGCAGCATCTGGGGGTCGACGTGGACCATCTAGGACTCCGTCCGGGGCTGGGTGAAGCCGGTGATGACGCTCATGGCCTCGGAGTCGCCGCCGAGGAGGCCGGACATGATCTCCGCGGTCTTGCGGCCGGACGCTTCGAGGGCCTGGCCGTAGACCTCCAGGACGAGGTCGGCGAGGCCGGTGCCGGAGAGGCCGCGCGCCTGGGGCGAGAAGCGCAGGCCGGTGAGGGTGCCGCCCGCGTTCACGGTGACGGTGACGATCTCGTCCTCGTCGGCCGCGGTGGTCTCGGATTCGGCGAGGAGCGATTCGGCGCGCCCGGCCTGCTCCTGGATGACGGCGACGCGGGACTCCAGCTCCTGCATGATCTCTTCTGGCGTTCGCATTCGTCCTCCTTCCTCGTTGTGCCGTTGGGGCGGATGTCAAGCTAGCCAACGAGAGTGAACCGGAGGTGGCCCCGTGCTGAACGGGTGCGCTCAGTCAGGGCGCACCACGGCCGCAAGGAGTTCGGGGCCGGTGAAGTCGCGGCGGCCCCCGGCCTCGGCGGCGTGGACGAGCGCGGTGAGGCGTTCGTTGACGGGCGCGGCGGCGCCGTGCTCGGCGGCGAGCGCGGCGATCTCGCCGTTGAGGTAGTCGACCTCGGTGGGGCGGCCCGCGGCGAGGTCGTCGGCGGTGGAGGAGCGGGCGTGGGGGTCGACGGCGAGCATCCGGGCGGCGATGCGCGTGAACAGGGCGTCGGGCAGGCCGAGGACGTGGGGGACGAGGCGCGGATCGGCCCCGGCGGTCTTCGCGGGCCTGATCCCGGCGGCCTTGTAGGCGGCGAGGGCCTCGCGCTGGGCGCGGGCGAGGACGCGCCGGTAGGGCCGCTGGGACAGCTCGGTGCGCAGCGGCAGTCCCGAGAGGGCGTTGACGGCGTTGTTGAGGTTGAGGAGGAGCTTCGCGGCCTGGACGCCGAGGAGGTCGTCGTGGAGGGCGAGGGGCATTGCGGCCCTGGCGAAGGCGTCGAGGTGGGGCGCGAGGGCGGGGTGGGCCTGGGCTTCGAGGCCGCCGCCGGTGCCGCGGTGGAAGGCGCCGTCGCCGCGGTGGACCACGTTGAAGGCGACCATGCCCGGGATGACGACCGCCTCGGGGAGTCCACTGCGGAGGGTCGCGGCGTTGCGCAGGCCGTTCTGGAAGGACACGACGGGCGTGCCGGGCCGCAGGAGCGGCGCGAGCTGGGCGGCGGCGTCGGCGGTGGCGGCGGACTTGACGGCGACCAGCACGAGGTCGGCGTCCGCGGCGGCGGCCGGGTCGGTCTCGTAGCGGGGGGCGGGGACTCGTTCGTCGGCCCCGTCGAGGTCGGTGAGGCGCAGGCCGTGGGCGCGGACCTCGGCGGCGATGCGCTCGCGCCCGACGAACACGACGTCCGCCCCGGCGGCGGCGAGCCGCCCGCCGACGTAGCACCCGATGCTCCCGGCCCCGTAGACGCAGATCATCCCCGGATGCTATCGGCGCCGGGCGGTTATTGAGGAGGCGGCCGGAGCCCGGGAGGCATACAGTGGACTGGCCCGTCCCCTCTTCGCCCCTCGGGAGCCCCCATGGCGTGGCTCGACGCCGTCCTTGAAGGCGTGCAATCGATCCTGTCCGATCTCGGCGCCGACGTCGAGCTGCCGGTGCTGCGGTCCCTGTTCTGGCTCCTGGCCGGGATCTTCGCCGCGTACTGGGCGTACCGGGCGATCCGGTGGGCCGTCGACGCGGGGGTCGCGGTCGGCCGGTTCGCGAAAGTCCAGGTGGACCAGAAGTTCTGGCGCGACCCCGGCAAGCTGCGGCTGATCATCGGCGTGCTGCTGTTCGCGGTGGCGTACGGCTTCTACGGCGCCGACCAGTCCCGGCCGCTCGGGCAGGCGCTCGGCGACACCGTGCGCGGGCAGGTCCTCGCGTTCATGCCGCTCGCGATCACCGCGCAGTGGCTCCTGCTGCTGCTGTTCTGGCTGCTGCTGGGCCTCGTCATGGGCGTGCCGTTCCTGAAGCTCGCCAAGCCGATCGGCGACGTCCTCATCGGCACGGTCGTGATCGCCGCCGAGGTGCTGTGCTACACGCTGTGGGTCGCGGCGCTGCGCGACGGGCGGTACGCCGAGTCGTGGGGGTGGCTCGCGGCGTTCGCGGCGATCAACCTCGTCCTCATCGGACTCGCCCAGGCGAGCCCGCGCACGCGCCGCTCCTAGCCCGCGGCGCTCGGCGTCTGGCTGCTGCTCGACGTCCTGCTGATCGTGCTGTTCTCGATCGTCGCCGGGGTCATCGCCGCCGTCCGCGCCGCGATGGACCTGCCGCCCTCGGACCAGGCCGGGATGGTGCGGCTCGCGCTCATCGCCATGACCGTGGTGTTCCTGATGCTGTGCTTCGCGTTCCGGTCGACCTACCTCAACGAGGTCGAGGTCCCCGAGTCGCTGCTGTACTTCATCGACTTCAGCCTGGCCCTCGCCGCCGGGATCGTGGCGGTCGCCGGGGTCCAGCAGTCGCCGGTCACGCTCGGGCCGGTCCCCGCGTGGGTCGTCGCCGTCGGGCCGCCCCTGATCGTGGCCGGGATGCTGTTCACGGTGCGGCTGCGGCGCCTGCGCGAGTCGACGCCCAGGTGGACGGCGGTCCTCGTCGTCGCGATCGGCGCCGCGTTCCTGGTCCTGCCCGCCACGATCCTCATCAGCAGGGCGCTCGCCCCGCTGCTCCCCCAACCGGACCTGCCGTTCCTGTAAGCGGGGCTCATGCACCGTTTCGACCCGCGTTCGACATCCGCCGTTCAAGATGGGGTCATGGGATGACACCCCGCGAGGAGTGGAATCTCCGGGTGCCATACTCCAGGCATCCCCGCAAGTCAGGTGCTGAACAAGGAGCGACCCCGAATGCCAGCAGTCAACCGCAGAACCCTCCTCGGCGCGTCGGCCGCCGGGGCCGCGGCCGCCGTCGCCGCCGCCTCGCCCGCGGCCGCGAAGTCCTCCACGAAGCGCTACTCGTTCACGGTCATGGGCACCACCGACCTCCACGGGAACGTCTTCAACTGGGACTACTTCAAGGACGCCGCGTACACCGACGCCGCCGGGAACACCCGCGGCCTCGCCCGCGTCGCGACCCTCGTCGAGGAGATCCGCGAGGAGGTCGGGAAGCAGAACACGATCCTCATCGACGCGGGCGACACCATCCAAGGCACGCCCCTCGCGTACTACTACGCGCGCGTCGACCCGATCGCCGCCGACGGCGGGCCCGTCCACCCCATGGCCCAGGCCATGAACGCCGTCGACTACGACGCCGCCGCGCTCGGCAACCACGAGTTCAACTACGGCCTCGACACGCTCCGCAAGTTCGAGTCGCAGCTCGACTTCCCGCTCCTGGGCGCCAACGTGATCGACACCGAGACCGGCCGCCCCGCGTTCCCGCCGTACCACATCGTGCGCCTGCGCACGCCCCGCGGCCGCGACGTCAAGGTCGCGATCCTCGGCCTGTGCACCCCCGGCGTGACCATCTGGGACAAGGCCATCGTCGAAGGCGTCCTCGAATTCCCGAGCCTGGAGACCGAGGCCGCCTACTGGGTCAAGCACCTGCGCGAAGAGCAGTGCGTCGACGTCGTCATCGTCTCCGCGCACTCGGGCACCTCCGGGACCTCCGCGTACGACACCTCCACCGGCCTGGGCATCGAGAACGCCTCGAAGATCGTCGCCGAGACCGTCCCCGGCATCGACGCGATCCTGGTGGGCCACGCCCACGTCGAGATCGCCGAGACCCGCGTGGCCGGCCCCGACGGGCGCGAGGTGATCCTCTCCGAGCCGCTCTGCTACGGCCAGCGCCTCACCCGCTTCGACTTCGACCTGGTGTGGGACAAGGGATCCTGGAAGGTGGAGGCCGCGGGCGCGACGGTCCTCAACTCGAACACGGCCGAGGAGCACCCGGCGATCACCGAGATCCTCACCGCCGAGCACGACGAGGTCGTCGCCTACGTCAACCAGGTCGTCGGCCAGGCCTCGATCGACCTCGACACGGCCGAGGCCCGCTACAAGGACGAGCCGATCATCGACCTCATCACGAAGGTCCAGGAGGACGTCGTCAAGGGCGCGCTGGCGGGGACCGAGCACGCGGACCTGCCGGTGGTGTCGCAGGCGTCGCCGTTCTCGCGGACCTCGCTGATCCCGCAGGGCGACGTGAAGATCAAGGACCTGTCGAGCCTGTACATCTACGACAACACGCTGGTGGCGAAGCTGCTGACGGGCGCCGAGATCCGGGACTACCTGGAGTACTCCGCGCAGTACTACGTGCAGACCGCCGCGGGCGGGGCCGTGGACCCGGATGCGATCACGAACGCGGACAACCGGCCCGACTACAACTACGACTACGTCTCGGGCTTCACCTACGAGATCGACATCGCCAAGCCAGCGGGGTCGCGGATCGCGAACCTGAAGCACGCGGGCGCGGAGGTGGACGACGCGCAGCAGTTCGTGTTCGCGGTGAACAACTACCGGGCGAACGGCGGCGGGAACTTCCCGCACGTGGCCGCGGCCGAGGAGATCTGGAGCGAGTCGATCGAGATCCGCACCCGGATCATCGAGTGGGTGACCGCCAAGGGCGCCCTGGACCCGGCCGAGTTCGCGTCGGTGGACTGGGTGCTGACCCGCGACGGGGCCCCGGTCTTCTGAGCACCGACCCTATAGGATATATCCTATAGGATTAAGGGCGCCGCGGCCGATTGCCGCGGCGCCCTTTCACGTTCG
Source organism: Glycomyces artemisiae (assembly GCF_003002955.1). Taxonomy (GTDB): domain Bacteria; phylum Actinomycetota; class Actinomycetes; order Mycobacteriales; family Micromonosporaceae; genus Glycomyces; species Glycomyces artemisiae. Next base: position 833,998 of record NZ_PVTJ01000001.1, on the reverse strand, counting down.
GGGCGGACGTGGCAGTATTGCGTCCACCAGGCGAACTGACCGCCCGGCTAGCAGACGAGAACCCAATACGCCAGGAGCGCACATGGACTTCCGGGAAGAGGCCGCCGCCATCGAGGGCGAGCTGATCGCGCTGCGGCGCGAACTCCACCAGATCCCCGAGATCGGACTCGACCTGCCCAAGACGCAGGCGGCCGTGCTCGCCGCCCTGGAGGGCCTGCCCCTCGAAATCACGCTCGGCGAGTCGTCGACCGCGGTGACCGCGGTGCTGCGCGGCGGGAAGCCGGGCCCGGCGGTGCTGCTGCGCGGCGACATGGACGCGCTGCCGGTGACCGAGGAGAACCCCGCCGAATGGGTGTCGAAGCACGTCGGGACCATGCACGCGTGCGGGCACGACCTGCACACGGCCGGGCTCGTGGGCGCCGCGAAGCTCTTGTCCGCGCACCAGGCCGAGCTGGCCGGGGACGTGGTGTTCATGTTCCAGCCGGGCGAGGAGGGCTGGGACGGCGCCGGGCACATGATCGCCGAGGGCGTGCTGGAGGCGGCGGGCCGGAAGGTCGACGCGGCGTACGGGCTGCACGTCATCTCCGACACGGTGCCGCGCGGGGTGTTCACCACGAAGCCGGGGCCGATGATGGCCGCGTCCTCGGGGCTGTTCGTGAACGTGATCGGCAAGGGCGGGCACGGGTCGCGCCCGAACACGACGCTCGACCCGATCCCGGTGGCCGCCGAGATCATCACGGCGCTCCAGGCGCTGGTGACGCGCCGGTTCAACGTGTGGGACCCGATCGTGATCACCGTGGGGACGTTCAACGCCGGGACCCGGCACAACATCATCCCCGACAACGCGAAGTTCGCGGCGACGGTGCGCACGTTCTCGGAGGAGGCGCTCGCGCAGGTCGAGAAGGAGTCGGTGAAGCTCGCCGAGGACATCGCGACCGCGCACGGGCTCACCGCCGACGTGCGGTTCGAGCGCGAGTACCCGGCGACGGTCAACGACGCGGACGAGGCGGCGTTCGTCGCCGAGACCGCGAAGGACCTGTTCGGCGAGGACCGGTACGTGGAGATGCCCGACCCGGTCATGGGCTCGGAGGACTTCTCGCGCGTGCTGGAGGCGGTGCCGGGGAGCTACATGTTCTACGGCGCCACCGTGAAGGAGGACCCGGCGGACGCGGCGTCGAACCACTCGCCGCGCGCGGCGTTCGACGACTCGGTGCTGGCCGACGGCGCGGCGCTCCTCGCGGAGCTGGCCGTGCGCCGCATGAACCGCGGTTAGAAGACGAAATGGAGGGGAGGCGGGCCGCGGCCCGCCTCCCCTCGCTCCCTCAGTGAATCAGCTTGCGAGCTGTCAGCCTGCGAGCGTGGCGATCCCGTAGACCGCGCACGCGAGGCCGAAGCCCAGGAGGCCGATCGTGGTCTCCATGACCGTCCAGGTCTTCAGGGTGGTCTTGACGTCCATGCCGAGGAACCGGCCGACGAGCCAGAACCCGGAGTCGTTGACGTGGCTGGCCATGACCGAGCCCGCGGCGAGCGCGAGGACGATCGCGGCGAGCTGCACGGCGTTGTAGTCCCCCGCGCCGACGACGGGCTGGACGAGCCCGGCCGCGGCCGTCAGGGCCACGGTCGCCGACCCTTGGGCGATGCGCAGGGCGGTGGCGATCACGAAGCCCGCCACGATGACCGGCAGGCCGATCCCCGAGAGCGCGTCGGAGAGCGCGTCGCCGATGCCGCTGGTGCGCAGCACGCCGCCGAACATGCCGCCCGCGCCGGTGATGAGGATGATCGCGCAGACCGGGCCGAGGGCGTTGTTGAGGAGGTCCTCGACCCAGGCGCGGGTGCGGCCGCGGCGCTCGCCGAGGACGTAGGACGCGACGAACACGGTGACGAGCAGGGCGATCGGCGTGGAGCCGAGCGCGCGGGCGATGCTGAACCAGGAGGCCTCCGAGTCGACCCAGCCCGCGGACCCGGCGGTGTTCAGGCCGGTGTCGAAGAAGATCATCACCAGCGGGAGCAGCAGCAGGAGGATCACGGTGCGGGCGCGCGGCGGGTTCTCGGCGTCCTCGACCTGCGGGCCGCCGGAGAGCACGTCGGGCACGGGCAGCTCGATCCGCCTGCCGACCCACAGGCCGTACAGGTAGCTCGTCAGGTACCAGGTGGGGATCGCGACGAGCAGGCCGAGCGCCACGACGAGGCCGACGTCGGCGCCGAGCAGCGACGAGGCGGCGACCGGGCCGGGGTGCGGCGGCACGTAGATGTGCATCACGGAGAACGCGCCCGCGGCGGGGAGGGCGTACTTGAGGACGCCGCCGCCGAGGCGGCGCGCGACCGCGAAGATGATGGGCAGCATGACGACGAGCCCGGCGTCGAAGAAGATCGGGAAGCCGAAGATCAGCGACGCGACGCCCAGGGCGAGCGGCGCGCGGTCCTCTCCGAACTTCGCGATGAGCATGTCGGTCAGGGCTTTCGCGCCGCCGGAGACCTCGACGAGGCGCCCGAGCATCGCGCCGAGGCCGACCAGGAGCGCCACGCTCGCGAGCGTGGTGCCGAAGCCCGAGGAGATCACGGGGATGAGCTGATCGGCGGGGATGCCGGTGGCGAACGCGGTGAGCACCGAGACGGTGACCAGGGCGAGGAACGCGTGTACGCGCAGCCAGATGATGAGGACGAGCAGCAGGGCCACGGCCCCTGCGGCTATCCCCAGGAGCGGTCCCGCTCCGAGGGTCTGGGTCCAGTCCATTTCCATGGGGTGCAAGCTCCTTTGCATTGCGGGGGAATCGGGAGGAAAAGGGGAGGGGACGGGGGTCGAGGGGACCGGGGTCGGAGGGGCCGGGTCAGTGTTCGAGGAAGGCGAGGACCTGGTCGGCGATGTCGGCCGGGGTGTCGGCGACGTTCACGACGAGGCCGTCCTCGCCGGGGCCGAGCGGTTCGAGCGCGGCGAACTGGGAGTCGAGGAGGCTCGGGGGCATGAAGTGGCCGCCGCGGTGGGCGAGGCGCTCGCCGATGAGCTCGCGGGAGCCGTCGAGGTGGACGAAGCGGACGCGGGCGTCGGCCTCGCGGAGGATGTCGCGGTAGGCGCGGCGTAGGGCGGAGCAGGTGACGACGGTCGAGCGGCCCTGGGAGGCTGCGGCGCTGATGCGGTCGCGGATGATCCGCAGCCACGGCTCGCGGTCCGCGTCCGTCAGGGGGATCCCGGCGCTCATTTTCGCGATGTTGGCCGCGGGGTGGAGCTCGTCGCCCTCGGTGAAGGGCCAGCCGAGCCGGTCGGCGAGCAGCTCGGCGACGGTGCTCTTCCCCGAGCCCGACACCCCCATGACGACCAGGCAGGTCGCGGACATGGACCCCTCCTCCTTGAAAGGTAATACTTTTCAGACGGAAAGGTAACACCATTCGTACCGCGGCGCAACCCGGCCCCGGATAGGATTCCGGCATGGGCGACACGCGAAACCCCCTGGGCCTCCACGATCCCGTGCTCGACAAGCTCGGGCTGGAGATCGCCTCCGGCGAGCTCCCCGACGGCCGCGTGCTCACCCTCGACTGGATCCAGGAGCGCTTCGGCGTCTCCCGCACCGTCGCCCGCGAGGCCATGCGGGTCCTGGAGAACATGGGCATGGTCCGCTCCCGCCGGCGCGTCGGCATCACCGTGCGCCCCATCGCCGAATGGAACGTCTTCGACCCCAAGGTCATCTGGTGGCGCCTGGCCGGGCCCGGCCGCAACGCCCAGCTGCGCACCCTCACCGAGATGCGCATCGCCGTCGAGCCCCTCGCCGCCGGCGCCGCCGCCCGCGCCGCCACCGCACCCCAGCGCGCCCGCGTCGTCGAACTCGCCGCGGCCCTCCGCGACCTCGGCGAGGCCGCCGAGCTCACCGAGTTCATGGAGCGCGACGTCGAATTCCACGACCTCCTCCTGCGCGCCAGCGGCAACGAGATGTTCGGCGCCCTCGCCGACCCCGTCGCCGCCGTCCTCCGCGGCCGCACCCAGCTCGGCCTCATGCCCCACAAGCCCGTCCCCGAGGCCCTCGACCTCCACGACGCCGTGGCCGCCGCCGTCGCCTCCGGCCGCTCCGAGGACGCCGAGAACGCCATGCGCGAACTCCTCGCGGAAGTCCGCACCGCCATGCTCCCCCGCTTACGACGCGACCGGCCTCCACCCAGAGCGAGCCCGAGGCAACCCCCGGGAGGCCTGACAGCGCCTTCCAAGCGACAGGGGCGCACCCGTGTTCGCCCACCGCACACCAGGACCACCACACGCGCGGTCGGCAACCCCACGCCGCGCGCGCACCACTCCGCTGACGGCACCGGCGTGTTTGGGCCGCGACACGGCGTTTCGCCTGGTCTGAACAGAGAAGTACACGCAGTAACCGATTAGCATGAGCCCCAAAGACACCACGGCTCACAAGGCCGCGACTCCACCGCAGATCGGACTAGCCATGCCCGAGTTCGCACCCGTGCGATTGCCGCACTACGACGGCCGGGGCCCCGGCCCCCGCTCGCTCCTCGACGACGTCGCCGCCTGGGTCGAATCCGCGCCCATGGCCGCCCTCCTGCACCGCTTCGGCGGCGCGCTCCCGGGCACCGGCACCGCGACCGACCTCGCCTACCTCGAAGCGTTCTCCGCCGTCCACTGGGACTTCCGGGCCGGACGCGAACGCCACGAGACCGCGCCGCAGCCGCTCGACCCCGAGCAGGAGCTCGCCGTCACCGAAGCCGCGCTGGCCCTCGGCCTCGGCGCCGAGCTCAAGCCGCGCCTGGACCACTACACGCACGTGCTGGTCCTCGGCGGCCTCGTCGCCTCCTGCCTGTTCCGCACCCGGTTCGCCGCCGAGATCCTCGCCGCCGGGACCCGCGCCGACCACGTCACCGGCGTCGGCGGCTTCCGGCCGCTCGGCCCCGCCGACCTGGAGGCCGCGCGCCTCAGCGGACTCCACTGCGGCGCCTTCGAAGTCGACGCCATCGAAGCGTCCCTCAAGCGCGCCTTCGGCATCGACGGCCGCCCGCACATCGCCGAAGGCGGCGACCCGCACCGCGAACCCGGCCGGTCGTGGAAGGTCGCGACCTACGAGACCGGCCGGATGACCGTCCGCGCCGTCGCCGCCCCCTCGTCCGTCCCCGACCGACGCCGCGCCGACACCGTCGACACCTGCCGCTTCTGGGCCGACGAGATCGCCGACCTCACCCCCGGCGACAGCGTCCTGGTGGTGACCTCCGCGCCGTACACGGCGTTCCAGCACTGCGACGCCATCGCCCACATGGGACTGCCGTACGGCGTCGCGATCGACACCGTCGGCCTCGACCCCGCCGTGCTCCCCGAACCGCACTTCCGCAAGGCGCACAGCGCGAGCGGCTACCTCCAGGAGATCCGCTCGGCGATCCGCTCGATGCGGCGCCTCCACTACGCGGCCGCCACGGCCGAGGCGGAACTCGCGGTCGAGGCGGCGCGCGCATTACTGCGCGACGACGAATGAGCCGCTTAGGAGACGGCGCTCACGACGACCGACTCGACGACCTCCCGCACCGCGGACTCGTCGGGCAGGCCGCCCAGCTCCCCCGCGAACAGCAGGTGCCCGGTCCCGACGAGGGTCATCGCGAGCGTGCGCGGATCGGCGTCCGGCTTGAGGCGCCCCACGCGGCGCTCGGCGTCGAGGTAGGCCGCGAGGGACGCGCTGGCCTCGTTGAGGATCGGGAGCCCTTGCGGGGTCGTCTCGCGCAGGCGCGAGCGCAGCCCGTCGCGGGCGATCACGGCCTTCACCAGGCCCAGGTTCACGGGCGTGAACACGGAAGTAAGCGCCTGGGCCAGGTTCTCCACGAGCGGTTCCGAGCCCTGGAGCGAGCCGATCTCGTTCTCGGCCAAGGCGATGCGGGTGCGCACGAGCTCGGCCAGGAAGTCGTCGAAGTCCGCGAAGTGCCGGTGCAGCACACCTTTCGAAACTCCGGCCTCCTCCGTGACGGAGCGGCTGGTCAGCGCGTTCTGGCCGTCGCGCAGCAGGACCCGTTCGGCGGCGGCGAGCAGCCGCTCCCGCGCGTCGTGCATGGCGATACCGGTCGGCATGGGTCCTCCTCCAGGCGGCTCACTCTACCGCCAGGGGTGCAAGGTAGTCGGCGACGGACCGGTCGTCCCAGGCGCCTCCCGCCAGCGCGATGTAGCCGTCGGGGCGGACGAGCACGAGGCCGCCGTCCTTGACGCCGTAGCGCTCGAACGCCTCGTCCCCGGCGATCCGGTGGACGCGGACGTCCTCCCCCGCGACCGGTGCGGGCCGGGACCCGAAGAGCAGCAGGGTGAAGTGCGTGCCGCGGAACAGGTCGAAGAGCCGCACCCGCTCGCCGGTCCCGGTGTCGGTGCCGTGCGCGTCGGGGGCGCGGTCGCCCGCGCGGACGCCGATGCCGTCGTCGAGCTGCCGGGCGAGGCTGGAGCCGCGGTAGTGGAGGCTGAGGCCGCTGACGTCGCTGAACGGGTCCTTGCCCTCGAAGGTGCCGCGCATGCGGTCGGCGACCTGCGCGGCCCCGGCGGCGGCCCAGTGGCGGCCGCGGGCGACGGTCGTGTCGAGCACGTGGCGGGCCACGGGCATCCGTTCTTCCTCGTAGGTGTCGAGGAGGGACTCGGGGGCGCCGCGCAGGACGCGGGCGAGCTTCCAGCCGAGGTTGTAGGCGTCCTGGACACCGGTGTTCATGCCCTGGCCTCCGGCGGGCGGGTGGACGTGGGCGGCGTCCCCGGCGAGGAGCACGCGGCCGGAGCGGTAGCGGTCGACCATGCGGATGTTCACCTGGTAGACCGAGAGGTAGACGGGGTCGCGGAAGCTGACGCCGGGCAGGCCGACCCGTTCGGCGAAGATGCCGGCGAAGGCCTCCACCGAGACCGGTTCGCCGCCGCCCTCGGAGGGGAGCGGCGCGGTGAAGAACCACGTGCCGCTCTTGGGCATCGGGGCGAGGCTGAGCATCCCGCCGGGGCCCGCGGCCCACAGGTGCGCGACCGAGTCGTCGAGCCCGTCGACGGTGAGGTTCCCGAACAGCATCCGCTGCCGCTCCCACGTCTCGCCGAGGAAGCTGATCCCGGCCTGCTTGCGCACGGTGCTCCCGGCGCCGTCGCAGCCGACGAGGTACCGGGCCCGGATCTCCTCGCGGCGCCCGGCGAACCGGACGTCCGCGGTGACGCCGTCGCCGTCTTGCCTGAAGCCGGTGAACTCGCCGCCGAGCTCCACTGCGACCCCGTGGGACGCAAGGCGTTCGCGCAGTACGGCTTCGGTGAACTGCTGCCCGGCCATGAGGCTCCCGGGGTAGGGCGCGCCGGGGACGGGCGGGGCATCGTACATGACGACGTCGCGCACCACATTGCCGTCCTCGTCGTAGAAGCGCGAGGTGCCCGGCGCTTCCGCGTGCTTGCGCAGCTCGTCGAGGACGCCGAGGTCCTCGAAGACCTCCTGGGTGCGTCCGCGGACGCCCCGCGCCCTGGTCCCGACCTGGAACTGCTCGGCGCGGTCGATGATCCGCACTCCCACTCCGCGGCGGGCGAGGTCGCACGCGAGCGTGAGCCCGACCGGTCCGGCGCCGACGATGACGACCTTGGTCGCCGTTGCATCCTCCATGGGCACTTCCCTCCTCGCAGCCGATAATGACCGTGTGCCCATTATGAGTGGGCGGTTGCCCACTTGTCAATTCGGGAAGGCCGCTTACATCGATTCCGACATATATCTTGTGATCCCCGGGGGGCGGCCGACCCCGCGCGCCAGCATGCGGGGTCGGCCGAGGGAGTCGGCCCTCAGATGAGGAACCGGGTGTACGCGGGCAGGGTGAGGAACGTCGGGTAGTCCTCGCCCAGCGCGCACTCGGTGAAGACCGACAGGGCGTCGTCGAAGCGGTCGCCGTCGAAGCGCTGGAGCGACGCGTACTCCTCCTTGAGGAGCTGGCCGACCCAGTCGCGGGTCACGGTGCGGCCGTCATCGGTCTTGGCTCCGGCGTTGATCCACTGCCAGATCTGCGAGCGCGAGATCTCGGCGGTCGCGGCGTCCTCCATGAGGTTGTTGATCGCCGCGGCGCCGACGCCGCGCAGCCAGGACTCGATGTAGCGCACGCCCACTTCGAGGTTCTTGCGGATGCCGGCCTCGGTGATCTGTCCGGGCGTGGCGGCGACGTCGAGGAGCGCGGCGGCGTTCGGGACCACGTCCTCGCGCTGCCGGTCGATCTGGTTCGGCAGCCCGCCGAGGGTCTCGTCGAAGACCTCCATCGCGACGGGCACGAGGTCGGGGTGGGCGACCCAGGAGCCGTCGAAGCCGTCGTCGGCCTCGCGGGTCTTGTCGGCGCGGACCTTCTCCAGCGCGACCGCGTTGGCCTCGGGGTCCTTGCGGGAGGGGATGAACGCGGCCATGCCGCCGATCGCGGAGGCGCTGCGGCGGTGGCAGGTGCGCACCAGCAGCTCGGTGTAGGCGCGCATGAACGGCGCGGTCATGGTGACCTGGTCGCGGTCGGGCAGCACGAAGCGGGCGCCGCGCTCGCGGAAGTTCTTGATGACCGAGAAGATGTAGTCCCAGCGCCCGGCGTTCAGGCCCGAGGAGTGGCGGCGCAGCTCGTAGAGGATCTCCTCCATCTCGAACGCGGCGGTGATCGTCTCGATGAGGACGGTGGCCCTGATCGTGCCGCGCGGGACGCCGAGGAGGTCCTGGGCGGTGTCGAACACGTCGTTCCACAGGCGCGCTTCGAGGTGCGATTCGAGCTTCGGCAGGTAGAAGTAGGGGCCGCGGCCCAGTTCCAGGAGCCGGTGGGCGTTGTGGAAGAAGTACAGGCCGAAGTCCACGAGGGACCCGGCGACGGGCAGGCCGTCGACGCGCAGGTGCAGTTCGGCGAGGTGCCACCCGCGGGGGCGCACGATGATCGTCGGCAGGTCGGTCAGGGTCTCGCCCTTCAGGCGGTACTCCTTGCCCTGCTCGGAGGTGAAGTCGATGCGCCGCTCGATGGCATCGCGCAAGTTCACCTGCGAGTCGATGACGTTGTGCCAGTTGGGGGTGGAGGAGTCCTCCAGGTCGGCCATCCAGCATTTCGCGCCCGAGTTGAGCGCATTGATCGTCATCTTCCGGTCGCAGGGGCCCGTGATCTCGACGCGGCGGTCCTCCAGGCCGGGGGCGAGGGTGGCGACGCTCCAGGAGAAGTCGTCGCGCACGTCGGCGGTCTCGGGCAGGAAGCCGGGGTCGGCGCCGTTGGCGATGCGGATGCGCCGCTCCTGCCGGGCCTGGAGGATCTCCTGGCGGCGGGGCGCGAACTTGCGGTGCAGGGCGGCGATGAAGTCGAGCGCCTCGGGCGTGAGGACCTCGTCCTCGCGCGCGACGCGGGGCCCGTTGACCGTGATGCCCGCGTCGGTGCGGATCTGGGAATCGATGACCACTGGTAACTCCTCATGTGGTTGGGCGGGACCGGCTCCGGCCCCGCCCGAACGGACTGGTCGCCGGACGGCTAGTGGAACTGCCCCTGCTCGGTGGACCCGGCGAGCGCGAGGGTCGCCGAGTTCGGGTTGAGCGCGGACGTGACGAGGTCGAAGTAGCCGGTGCCGACCTCGCGCTGGTGCTTCGTGGCGGTGTACCCGAGTTCCTCGGCGGCGAACTCGCGCTCCTGGAGGTCCACGTAGGCGGTCATGCCCTCGCGGGCGTAGCCGTGGGCGAGGTCGAACATGGAGTGGTTGAGCGCGTGGAACCCGGCGAGGGTGATGAACTGGAACGTGAACCCCATGGAGCCGAGCTCGCGCTGGAACTTCGCGATCGTGTCGTCGTCCAAGTGGCGCTTCCAGTTGAACGAGGGCGAGCAGTTGTAGGCGAGCATCTGGTCGGGGCGCTCGGCCTTGATCGCCTCGGCGAAGGTGCGGGCCGCTTCGAGGTCGGGCGTGCCGGTCTCCATCCACAGCAGGTCGGCGTAGGGCGCGTAGGCGAGGCCGCGGGCGATGCACGACTCGATGCCGTTCGCGACGCGGTAGTAGCCCTCGGCGGTGCGCTCGCCGGTGAGGAACCTGGCATCGCGCTCGTCCACATCGGAGGTCAGCAGGGTGGCGGCCTCGGCGTCGGTGCGGGCGACGATGACGCTGGGGACGCCTTCGACGTCGGCGGCGAGCCTGGCGGCGTTCAGGGTCCTGATGTGCTGGCCCGTGGGGATGAGGACCTTGCCGCCGAGGTGGCCGCACTTCTTCTCGGAGGCGAGCTGGTCCTCCCAGTGGACGCCCGCGGCGCCGGCGGCGATCATGCCCTTCATGAGCTCGAAGGCGTTGAGGGGCCCGCCGAAGCCCGCTTCGGCGTCGGCGACGATCGGCACGAGCCAGTCGTCCACGGACTGGACGCCTTCGGCGGCCTCGATCTGGTCGGCGCGCATGAGCGCGTTGTTGATGCGGCGCACCACCTGCGGGACGGAGTTCGCCGGGTACAGGGACTGGTCGGGGTAGGTCTGGCCCGCGAGGTTCGCGTCGGCGGCGACCTGCCAGCCGGACAGGTAGATCGCGTGCAGGCCGGCCTTGACCTGCTCGACGGCCTGGCCGCCGGTCATCGCGCCGAGCGCGTGGGTGTACCCGCCGGTGGCGGCGTCCTCGGTGAGCCGGGACCAGAGGCGCTCCGCACCGCGGCGGGCGAGGGTGTGCTCCTCGGTGACGCGGCCGCGGAGGCGCACGACGTCGGCGGCGGTGTAGTCGCGGGCGGTGTCGGCCCAGCGGGGGTCGGACGCCCACTCGATGGCGAGGCGTTCGGCGGCGAGTTGCGTGTCGATCGGGTCGCGCTTGCTGTCGGACATCGTCGGCTCCGAGAGTCGGGACCGCCGCAGCGGTCATTACTTGCAGGTAACAGCAATCTTTCATCGATCGGGACGACGCATCAGAGGTTCCCGGTAGAAAGATTCGCGTTTCTTCGCGATACTGGGGAAATGACGAACCTGCCGCCGCGCCCCTCCGAGGCCCCGCACCGCCCGTGGGGCGCCGCCGAGGCCGCCGAACTGGCCGCCGACGACGTCTCGGTCGACCTCATCAGCCTCGGCAAGCAGATCCGGCACCTGCGCAAACAGCGCGAGATGAGCCTCGACGACCTCGGCGCGGCCGTCGGCGCCGCGCCCTCGCAGCTCTCGCTCATCGAGAACGGCAAGAAGGAGCCGAAGCTGTCGATGCTGCGGGCGCTCGCGAAGGCGTTCGGCGTTTCTTCCGACGAGCTGCTCGGCGCGGAGCCCCCGAACCGGCGCGTGGCGCTGGAGATCGAGCTGGAGCGGGCCCAGCGCAGCAGTCAGTACCGGTCGCTGGGGCTGCCGTCGGTGAAGCCGTCGAGCCGCATTCCCACCGAGGCACTCGAAGCCCTCGTGGGCCTGCACCGGGAAGTGGACCGCCAGGTCAACCTGCACACGGCCACGCCGGAGGAGGCCCGGCGCGCGAACACGGAGCTGCGGCGGCGGATGCGCGACAAGGACAACTACTTCGCCGACATCGAGGCCGAGGCGCGCACGCTGCTCGGCAAGGTCGACTACGCGGGCGGCCCGCTGTCGCAGCACCAGATCGCCGACCTCGCGGCGCACCTGCGGTTCACGCTCCACCACGTGGACGACCTGCCGCATTCGACGCGGTCGGTCACCGACCTCAAGCACCGGCGGATCTACCTGACGCAGGTCGGGACCGGCTCGCACGACCCGCGCACGGTCCTGCTCCAGGCCCTCGCGAGCTACGTCCTGGAGCACGAGGTGCCGCGCACGTACCTGGAGTTCCTGGGCCAGCGCGTGTCCACGAACTACCTGGCCGCGGCGCTGCTGATCCCGGAGTCGAGCGCGGTGGCGTTCCTGCGGAGCGCCATGGCGGACAAGGAGGTCGCGGTCGAGGACCTGCGCGACAACTTCGCGGTCTCGTACGAGGCGGCGGCGCACCGGTTCACCAACCTCGCCACGCACCATCTGGGCATTCGCACGCACTTCCAGAAGGTCCACAAGTCGGGGATCATCTTCAAGGCGTACGAGAACGACGACGTGGCGTTCCCGGCGGACCCGACCGGCGCGATCGAGGGCCAGCCGATCTGCCGGTACTGGACGAGCCGCCAGGTGTTCGACGTGCCCGACAAGTTCAACGCCTTCAACCAGTACACGGACACGGCGACGGGCACCTACTGGTGCACGGCCCGGACCGAGCGCAGCGCCGACGGGCTGTTCTCGCTGTCGATCGGCGTCCCCTACGAGTCGGCGAAGTGGTTCCGCGGCAAGGAGACCAAGGCCCGCTCGGTCTCCCGCTGCCCCGACCCCGACTGCTGCCGCAACCCGCCCCGCAACCTCGCCAAGACCTGGGCCGGCCAGGTCTGGCCCACCGCCCGCGCCGCCAGCTCCCAACTCGCGGCGATGCCCCTGGGCTCCTTCCCAGGCGTCGACGAGACCGAGGTCTACCAGTTCCTCGAAAGGCACTCCCGACCCTGACCCATATATTGACTTTCTTCGATGAAAGTGGTTACCGTGGCATTCGGGACGGCAAGCGCCTTCCCGATCTCGTACCCGGCACCAGCGAGAAAGTCACCCTCACATGACCCACCAGCATTCGGGCCGACTCCGGAAGGCGGTGTTCGCCATCGCAGCGGTCGTCGCCGTCGCGGCCGGCACCGCCTCCGCGTTCGCTTCGACCTCCGCCGCCTCCGCCCAGACCACCACGATCACCGTGGCCGTCAACGGGAACGACGCCAACGCGGGCACCGTCGCCGCGCCGCTCAAGACCATCCAGGCCGCGGTCGACAAGGCCGTGCCCGGCACCGTCATCCAGATCCGCGGCGGCACCTACGCGCCGAGCACCAACATCCAGGTCAACTCCAACGGCACCGCCGGTGCCCCGATCACCATGCGCGCCTACGGCACCGAGAAAGTCGTCATCGACGGCGAGAACATGCCGTACACGCCCGGCGCCGTCGACTCCTCGATCCCCCGCGCCGACCGCGGCGCGCTCCACGTCGAAGGCGACTTCTGGCGCTTCGAGCGCCTGGAGATCGTCCACGGCCCGTACGCGATCTTCGCGCTCGACGCCAGCGGCAACGTCTACGACCGCCTCGTCACCCGCGACAACTACGAGTCGGGCCTCCACATCCAGGGCGCCTCGGCGAACAACACGATCCTCAACCTCGACTCGTACGGCAACCGCGACCCGCGCAAGAACGGCGAGAGCGCCGACGGCCTCGCGATCAAGGAGGGCTCGGGCACCGGCAACAAGGTGATCGGCGCGCGCCTGTGGAACAACGCCGACGACGGCTTCGACGCGTGGGAGTTCCTCTCGCCCATCCGCATCGAGGACACCGCCGCCTGGGGCAACGGCTACAACTACTGGAACCTGCCGAACTACTCCGGCGACGGCAACGGCTTCAAGCTGGGCGGCGGCGACGTCGACCCGCCCGCGAACCACGTCGTGGTGAACTCCATGGCGTGGAAGAACTCCGCGCACGGCTTCACCGACAACGGCAACCCCGGCTCGCTCCAGATCAGCCGCTCCACGGCGTGGAAGAACGGCAAGACCGGCTTCGACTTCGACTCCTCGACCTCGACGCTCACCGCGAACCTCGCGGTGAACAACGCGACGCCGGTGGCCCTCGGCTCCTCGACCGGCTCGGGCAACTCGTGGAACATCAAGTCGAGCTGGGTCGACGCGGACCTCGCGAACACCAGCGCCGCCGTCGTCACCGGCGCGCGGGCCGCCGACGGCTCGATCGCCTCGACGAACTTCCTCGTCCCGAAGAACTACCCGAACCTAGGCGCGACGTTCGCCTAGCCCCAGGGGGCCGGGCCGCGGACGCGGCCCGGCCCGGCGCCTCCACCCTGGTCCCCCACCCCGCCGACCTGCCCCGCTGTCCCGTCACACACTGCCGCCCACCGGGGCCACCACGGCATCGACGTCTTTGCAATCATGAGCGCCATGACACCGACGTTCGTCCTCATCCACGGTTCCAACGCCAACTCGTTCTCCTGGGCCCCGCTCATGCGGGAGCTGGCCCTGCGCGGCCACCGCTCCCTCGCGGTGGACCTGCCGGGCCACGGCTTCGCGGCGGGCATGCCGTCCGCGTACCAGACCCAGGACGCGGCGGAGCTGGCCGTGGCGGCGTCGAAGCTCGACGGCGTGGGCCTCCAGGCGAACGTCGACCACGTCACCGCGATCCTGGAGCGCGCGAGGGAGCACGGGCCGGTCATCGCCGTGGCCCACAGCCGCGGCGGCGTGACCCTCACGGCGGTCGCCAACCGCCGCCCGGACCTGCTCGACCGGATCGTCTACGCCTCGGCGTGGTGCTGCGTCGACCACACCCCGCGCGAGTACGTGGCCCGGCCCGAGAACGCCGGGAGCGTCCTCGACCAGGCCATGGGCGTGGCCGCGGCGAACCCGGCCCGCCTCGGCGCGGTCCGCATGAACTGGCGCACCGCCGACCCCGTGCTCCTCGGGGCGCTCAAGGAGTCGATGCTCGCCGACGGCACCGACGACGAGTTCCGCGTGTTCCTCTCCACGCTCACCCCCGACGAGAGCCTCGACGCGGGCGGACCTGAAGACCGCGCCGACGCCGCCACCTGGGGCCGGATTCCGCGCAGCTACGTGCGGCTGACGCAGGACACGTCGATCCCGATCGAGCTCCAGGACCTGTTCATCAAGGAGGCCGACGCACTCACCCCGGACAACGTGTTCGACGTCCACACCATCGAGACGAGCCACGTCGGCGCCCTCGTCCGCCCCGAGCGCTTCGCCGAGATCCTGGCAGGCCTCGCCTGAGACCTGCCGCGCGCGGGGCAAGCCCTCTGGCACACCGCGTGCCATCTTTCCGGCCGGTCCGGCCCCGCAAAGGCGGCCGAACCGGCCGTTAGTCCTCATCGGACACTTGAGTTACGGTCGGGCACACCGGCGTGTACCCACGGTCAGCGCGCGGCGACTCCATACTGAGGCGGCAATCCACCCTTCCCCCAAGGAGTGCCATGAGCCTCGTCAGACGCCTCATGATCGCGGTGACGCTCGCCGTCTCCGCGGTCTTCTTCATCCCGGCCCCCGCGCAGGCGGGCGGCTACTGGATCGAGGTCTGCTTCCCCGACACCAGGACCGACGACCCCTTCGACCTCATCTGCGTGCCGGTTGAGGTCCCCGTCGAGGGGCCGCGCAAGTGGTGGCCGCCCGAGTGCTGGGTCTGCCTGCCGTCCTTCGACTTCTGGAGGGACTACGTCGACCCCGCCGTCCGCTACGACTTCAACGAGCGCTTCGGCAAGGGCCTCGGGCTCCTCGCCGAATCCCACCTCACCGACGACGAAAAGCTCGCCGAGCAGCTGCGCGCCGAAGCGGGCGGCCAGTTCCTCGCCGCCGCCGAGATCGTCTCCGAGTACGAGATCGGGTTCGACGGCTTCGCCTGGACCGACCCGGTCAACGGCGAGTACCTCGGCGACCCGCAGCCCGACCCCGGGATCGCGGCCGGGTACGCGATGGCCGAAGGCGTCCGGATCCTCCAGAACACCCTCGGCAAAGAGCCCGACATCGAAGGGGCCCTGAAGGAGTTCGACGCGGCCTACGAGAGCCTGTCCGAACTGGCGGCCGCGTGATGAGCGCCCGGACGACACTGCGCCGGACCCTCCGGCTCGCCGCGGGCCTAGCGGCCGCGCTGGCGCTCGCGCTCTCCACCGCGCTGCTCGTGCAGGCCCCGGCCCAGGCGGGCGGCGGCACGTTCAGGTACTGCTTCTTCGTCATCGACGAGGAGACCGGCACCGTCGAACGCGTCTGCCCCGAGTGGGAGATCCCCGTCGAGGGGCCGCGCAAGTGGTGGCCGAAGGACTGCTGGGTGTGCCTGGGGCTCTTCGACTTCGAGGACTACGCGGTCAACCCGGCCGAACGCGTCTCGTTCTACGAGCAGCTCGGGCAGGGACAGACGCTCCTCGCGCAGGCGGACCTGACGAAGGACGAGAAGCTCGCCGAGCAGCTGCGATCCGAAGCGGCGGCGGCGTTCTACTCGGCCGCGAAGCTCATCGACAAGGGCGGCGCGGTGTCCTATAAGGGCTTCAGCTGGTTCGACCCGCAGTCGGGCAAGGTGTACGACGATCCCGATCCGCAGCCGAACCTCGAATTCGGGTCCTCGGTGGAGGCCGGGCTCGCGTACATGCAGCAGGCGGTGCTGGAGCCCCAGCCCCATCCCTGGATCGAATCCGCGATGAAGGAGTTCGAGCAGGCGAACGCCGCGATCGAGGCCATCGCCGCGGGCTGAGCCGCGTCCGCGGGCCGGGGGCGGCGTCCCCGGCCCGTGGACGATCACGCATCGAACGTGGCTCTGCGGCCATTCATCCGCTACCGAATCGACGGTTGACTGGTCCCATGAGCGAACACACCCACACCCGAACCATCCTCGTCACCGGCGCCACCGGCAAGGTCGGCCGCCGCCTCACCGAACTGCTCCGCGCCGGCGGGCACGACGTGCGCGCGGTCTCCCGCAGCACCGCGATCCCCCTCGACTGGACCGATGAGTCCACTTGGGACGCCGCCCTGGAAGGCGCTGCCGCCGTCTACCTCGTGCCGCCGGACCACCCGTTCCCCGCCGACGCGTTCGTCGCCGCCGCGGAGAAGGCGGGCGTGCGCCGCATCGTCGCCCAGTCGGGCCGCAGGGTCCAGGACCTGGCCGCGGCGGCCGGGGTCGGCCCCGAGGCCATCGGCATGTACGCGGCCCAGACGGCCGTGCAGGCGTCGGGGATCGAGTGGACCGTCTTGCAGCCCAACAACTTCAACGAGAACTTCAGCGAAGGCGACTACTACCCAGCGGTGCTCGCCGGGGAGCTGGCGCTGCCGCTGGCGGGGACCGCGGAGCCGCTGATCGCCGTCGCCGACATCGCCGCGGTGGCCGCCGCGGTCCTCACCGGGGACGGCCACCACGGGCGCGTCTACGAGCTCAGCGGCCCCGAGTCGCTGTCGATGGACGCGGCGATGGCCGCCATCGCCGCCGCCTCCGGCAAGCCGGTGGCCTTCCGCGCCGAGGCCCCGGAGGAGCACGACGCGGCCCTCCGCGCCGCGGGCCTCCCCGAGGACCTCGTCGTGTTCCTCAACCTCATGTACGAGTTCATGCGCGGCGGCGCCATGGCCGCGACCACCGGCGACGTCGAACGCGTCCTCGGCCGCGCCCCGATCCGCTTCGCGGACTGGGCGGCCGAGACCGCGAAGACGGGCGTCTGGTCCGGCGCCTAGACCGTGCGCGCCGCGGCGAGTTCGGGGTAGAGGGCGGCCGGGTCGGCGTTGAGGACCGCCTTGAAGTCGACGGTGACCTGGTCGGCGAGGACTTCGAGCGCGCCGGTCTCGATGCCGTCGAGGCCGGCGCGGGCGATGTCGGCCGGGTCGCTCTTGTCGGCGGGGATGCCCTTGAGCATGTCGGTGTCGATCCCGGCGACGTGCAGCCCGGTCACCTGCGTCCCCTGGGCGGCGAGTTCGAGGCGCGCGCCGTTCGTGAGGCTCCACGACGCGGCCTTCGCCGCCGAGTACGCGTGGCCCATCCCGGCCGAGCGCCACGACAGGACCGACAGGATGTTGAGGATCGCGCCGCCGCCGTTCGCGCCGAGCACGGGCGCGAAGGCCCGCACCATGTTCAGGGTTCCGAAGAAGTTCGTCTCCATCTCCAGGCGGATCGCGTCCTCGGGGCCGCCGACGAGGTTCGCGAACGTCGCGATCCCCGCGTTGTTGACGAGGATCGTCGTGTCGGACGCGGTCGCGACGGCCGCCGCGACGGACGCCGGGTCGGTGATGTCGAGCTGCACGGGCTCCACGCCGAGCAGGTCGACCGAATCGATCCGGCGCGACCCGGCATAGACCTTGGCCGCGCCGCGTTCCAGAAGTTGCCGGGCGAAATGGCGGCCCATGCCGCGGTTGGCGCCGGTGACGAATGCGATTGATCCTTTGATGTCCATGCGGTCGACGCTATGACCTCACGTCAGCGTGAGGGGCAAGCGACGGTGGCGGACACCACAGCGGGAAACGGGAGGGCGCGGATGCGCATCGGAGAACTGGCCGAGGCGACGGGCGCGACGGTGCGCGCGCTCAGGTACTACGAGGAGCAGGGCCTCCTGCACCCCGAGCGCACCGCGAGCGGCCAGCGCGTCTACCCGGCCGACGCGGTCGACCAGGTCCAGTGGATCAAGCTCATGTTCGCGAACGGCCTGCCGAGCCGCGCGATCGCGAAGCTCCGGCGCTGCCGCAGCGCCGACGAGGTCACGCCCGAGCAGCGGGCGGTGATCTACGAGGAGCACGCCCGCGTCGAGGCCGAGTTCCGGGCCGCCGCGGCCACGAAGGCGCGGTTCGAGAAGATGCTCAGCTTCATCGAAGAGTCCTGAACGCGGTCCCCTGCGGCGTGAGAACGCGAGGGCATTACTGTTGCGCGATGAGTTTGCAATGGCAGTGCATCATCGTCGACTGCGCCGACCCGCAGGAGCTGGGCCCCTGGTGGGCCGAGCTGCTGGGCTGGCGCATCACCCACACCTCTGAGAAGGAGGTCGTGCTGGAGCCGCCGCTGGGCAGCCCGCAGGACGGCGTCTCCCCCGACATCCTGTTCGTCAAAGTCCCCGAGGGGAAGTCGGTCAAGAACCGTCTCCACCTCGACCTGCGCCCCGATGACCAGGCCGCCGAGGTCGCCCGCGCGGAGGCGTTGGGCGCCAAGCGGGCCGATGTCGGGCAGGACGATTCGTCGTCGTGGATCGTCATGAACGACCCCGCGGGGAACGAGTTCTGCATCCTGCGCGCGTTCACTCCCGAGGAGCTTGCAACGCTGTGACCTCCGCGTAGGTCAGCTGGTCCCCCGCCACCGGCTCCCCCTCGCCGATCAGTGCCGCCGTGCGGACCGCCGCCGTCAGGGCGGCGCGGTAGAGGAGGGAGCCGGTGCTGATTCGGGCGACGCCGAGGGCGGCGAGGTCGTCGACGGTGGGACCGCTCGGGGTGTACAGGATGTTGAGCGGGGCGTCGATGCGGGCGGCGAGGGTGCGGATGTCGCCGGCGGCGGTGGCACCCGGGACGAAGACGCCGTCGGCGCCCGCGGCCGTGTAGCGTGCGGCGCGGGCGAGCGCGGTCTCCAGTGGACTGCCGGTGTCGAGCCAGTACGGGTCGGTGCGGGCGTTCACGAACAGGTCGGGGCAGCGGTCCTTCACGGCCGCAATGCGGGCGGCGTGGAGATCAGGGTCGGCGAGGGTGCCGTCGGAGCGGCCGTCTTCGAGGTTGACGCCGACGATGCCGAGTCCGGCGAGGGTCGCGGCGAGGGCGGCGACCTCGGCGGGGTCGTCGCTGAAGCCGCCTTCGATGTCGACGGTGACGAGGACCGGGAGCGGCGCGAGGCGGCGGGCGAGGGCGATGGTGTGGTCGCGGGTGGCTCCGGCGCCGTCGGGGAGGCCGTGGGCTGCGGCGACACCGAGGCTGGTGGTGCCGATCGCGGTGAATCCGGCGGCGGCGAGGGCGGCCGCGGAGGCGTGGTCCCAGGCGTTGGGGAGCACGAGCGGGCGCGGGCCGCGGTGGGCGGCGGCGAAGGCGGCGTAGGTCACGGGTCCATCCTGACGTGGATCGAAGCGGGGATGCGGAGGTTCGGGCGCGGTTCGTACGCGATCGGCCCGGTCGGCGGCGCTACGCGTTTGAGGGCTTCGCAGACGCCGGTCGCGATGGCGAGGGCCTGGTCGCGGCCGGGGCAGGCGTGGGGGCCGGCGCCGAAGGGCGCGGTGCCGTCGAGTTCGATGCGGGCCGTACCGCCGGGTCGGAGGCCCTCGGTTTCGGTTGCGGCCGTTCGGGTCGTGGCTTTGACGGGCGGGTCGTCGCGGAGCTGTGCGGCGAGGTCGGCGGGATCGAGACCGCCTCCGGCGGCGAGGGTGTTGCCGATGAGCGCGGCGGTCGCTTCGCAGGCTTGGACGAGGAGGCCGATCCGGGCGGCCGTTGGCTCGTCGGGGACCCCGCCGAAGGCCGCGACCAGGGCCGCGACGGCGGCGTCGGTCTCGGGGGCCGCGTCGCCGGTGAGGTAGGCGGCGGCGACCGTGCGGACGGCCGCGGGGTCGAGGCCGGGCGCGCCGAGGGCTTCGGCGAGGGTGCGGACCGGCACGTCGCGGGCGATGCGGTCCATGACGTCGAGGGGCGCGTCCTCCAAG
This sequence comes from Glycomyces artemisiae, assembly GCF_003002955.1. Classification (GTDB taxonomy): domain Bacteria; phylum Actinomycetota; class Actinomycetes; order Mycobacteriales; family Micromonosporaceae; genus Glycomyces; species Glycomyces artemisiae. The sequence goes on along the minus strand of NZ_PVTJ01000001.1, from coordinate 813,937 downwards.
GCGATGCAGGCGAGGACTTCCGCTCGCAGGCGCAGCACGTCGAGGTCCATGGCCGCCAACAGGTCCGCGGCCTGGGTGCGCCGCCGGGCGTGGTCGCCGCCGGTCGCGAAGCGCGCGACACTGGTGCGCAGCCAGCCGAGGGTTCCAGGCGGGCCGGACTCGGCGGGCGGCGGGACGAGGCCCGGGTGGGCGAGGAGTTCGGGGGCGCGGTCGGGGCCGAACGAGATCATGGGGCGACGGTAGGGCCGGGACGGTTCGGCGACCGCCGAAGTGTCGCGGGGGCACAATCGGGGCATGACCGATCGCGCGCAGGGAACCAGGCTGGCGGAGGTCGCGGCGGTGCTCGCGGACCCGACGCGGGCCACGTTCTGCGTCGCGCTCCTCGACGGGCGCGCTTGGACCGCAAGCGAACTCGCGCGGGTCGCGGGCGTGTCGGCGCCGACGGCCACCGGGCACCTGCACCGGCTCGTCGACTCCGGACTGTGCACCGAGCGCAGGCAGGGCCGCCACCGGTACGTGCAGCTCGCCGACCCCGAGACCGCCGCGCTCATCGAGTCGCTCGCCGGGCACTTCCCCGCGGCCGCCGCGCCGACGGGCCTGCGGGCGTCCACCGCGTCGGCGGCGCTGGCGCGCGGCCGCACCTGCTACGACCACCTCGCCGGGCGGCTCGGCGTCGCGGTCACCGACGCGATGACCGGCCGCGGGCTCATCGACCGGGACGCGGGGTTCGCGTTGAGCGACAAGGGACGCGACTGGATGACCGCTGAGCTGGGCGTCGACACCGCGGCGTGGTCGACGGGCCGCCGCCCCGCCGCGAAGGAGTGCCTGGACTGGACGGAGCGCCGCAGCCACCTCGCGGGACTCGCGGGCGCGGCCGTCTGCGCCCGGTTCCTCGAAGCGGGCTGGATCCGAAGGATCGGATCGACGCGGGCCGTGCGCCTCACCGGCCCGGGCGCCGAGGCCCTGGAGCGGCTGCTCGACCTCGACGCTGCGGCATTGGAGTAGGTCAGTCGGTGCTGACGGCCTCGAACGTCCAGATCGACGCGTCCGCGCCCGCCTCGGCGTCCTCGTCGTAGTCGCCGTAGACGGTCACGTCGGCGAACCCGGCCTCGTGGAGGACCTGGAGGAACTCCTCGACCTCGAAGCACAGCAGGCCGCTGTTCTGGAGCTGCGTCTCGACCAGGCGGCCCTTGCGCCACAGCTCGTAGCGCAGCCAGCGGACGACCCGCAGGCCCAGCGGGTCGACGTCGACGTGCATGGTCTGCAAGGTGAGCAGGTCGTCGTCGCCGTCCTGCCAGTGCCGCAGGCCCCCGGGGTCGGTGAAGTGCCGCGAGGGCGGCAGGTCGACGAAGAGGCGCCCGCCCGGGCGCAGGCTGGCGTGCATGAGGCGCAGGGCCTCGACCGCGGCGGACCGGTCGGGCAGGAGCACGATCGACCCGGTCGGGACCAGGACCGCTTCGTACGCACCGGGTTTGACGTAGGAGGTCATGTCGCCGATGAACACGTCGGCGTCGAGCCCGGCCTCGTCGAGGTTGCGGCGGCAGATGTTCAGCATGTGCGCCGACGTGTCGTAGCCGGTCACGTTGAGCCCCAGGCGGACCAGCGGCACGAGCATCCGGCCGGTGCCCACGGCCGGTTCGAGGATGTCGCCCTCGGTCCCGGCGAGGCGGCGCGAGTAGAACTCGACGTCCCCGTTGAGGGACTTCCCGACCGGCTTGTCGAGCTCGTAGACGCGGGCGGAGAGTTCGCCGTAGTCCCAGTCGGCGCTGCGGGTCTGCGTCATCGCGGGGTCTCCCGTCGTCGTGCGTGGGAGTGAGCTTAGGGCGCGAACGCCTGGGAGGCAAGGGAGATCCGGGGCTGAAACGGGGCCGAAACGGGGCCGCGGCACCGCCGCGGCCCCGGCGCGGACTAGCGGGCCGCGCTCTGGTTCACGATGACGTCGAACCCTTCGAGCAGGCCGATCTGCTCGTACTGGCCCGGACCGGTCTCCTGGTAGAGGGCGACCGAGTCCTCCAGCGTGTACTGCTGGTTCACCGGCGGGAAGCCCTCCGCCGGGACCGCCGGTTCGAGCACGAACGGGTCGGTGACCAGCGTGATCGGGTCGCCGCCGCTCTCGAAGCCGCGCGGCAGTTTCCGGACGTCGAACGCCAGGCCCGTCGCGAAGTCGATGATCCCCGGGTCGTCGCAGTGCAGGCTCTCGCCGCGGTCGGGGCCGATCATGACGTCGACGTCGCCGAAGTCGCCGCCCGAGCCCCGCTTGCGGTGCAGGAACAGGTCCTGGATCTCCGAGTACCCCTCCGGGCTCGGGACGGCGAGTTCCGCGTCGCCCTTGAGCTTCCCGGTCCCGTACAGCTCGTCGCCGGTGTCGAGGAGGCTGATCGACGCCCGGCCGGACAGGTCGATCCTGGCGGCGTCGAGGTCCGGGACGACGTCGAGCTGCTGCGGCGGTGCCGCCGAGGCCCCAGCGGCCCCGATGAGCGCCGCCACCGGCACGGCGGCGGCAGCGGCCGCCAGGCGGCGCAGCCGCTCGGGATGGCGGAGTCGGAAGGATCGGACGGGTCGTGCGTTCGGCATGGCGCTCCCTGGTGTCGTCGGGCACCCCGGTCCACAGCGGACCGGAGCCGTTGCCGCACCGGACTCTATGCACTCCCGCAGCCGTCCAAGGCTTTTCGCCGAAACCCCGCCGCACCGGCACCGGACGCGGTATCCGGACGGCCCGGCGCGGATACTTGCCGTATGCGTGCTGGCCGCCTGGTGTCGATGATCCTGCTGCTCCAACAGCGCGGGCGGATGACCGCCGACGCGCTCGCGGCGGAGCTGGGCGTGTCCGTGCGGACCGTGTACCGGGACGCGGAGGCGCTCGCGGCCGCGGGCATCCCCCTCTACGGGGAGAGCGGCCACGAAGGCGGCTACCGGCTTGTCGAGGGCTACCGGACGCGGCTGACCGGGGTGACCGCGGGCGAGGCGGAGGCCCTCGCGCTCACCGGCGTCCCGCAGGCCGCGACCGACCTGGGCCTCCAGACCGAGCTGGCGGCCCTGGAGCTGAAGCTCTCCGCGGCGCTCTCGCCCCAGCAGCGGGAGCGCGCCGAGCGGGCGCGGCGGCTGTTCCACCTCGACGTGGTCACCTGGTTCCAGCGGTCCGAGCCGGTGCCGCTGCTGGCACTGGTGGCGAACGCCGCGTGGGAGCAGCAGCGGATCAGGGTCCGGTACCGGCGCTGGAAGGAGCCGCGCGAGGTCGAACGCGACCTCTGCCCGCTCGGACTCGTGCTCAAGGGCGGGCGCTGGTACCTGGCGGCTTCGCAGGGAACGGGGCCGGTGCTGCCGTACAAGGTCGCGAACCTGCTGTCGGCGGTGAAGACCGGTGAGGAGTTCGAGCGACCGGAGGGCTTCGACCTGGCGGCCTGGTGGGCCGAGAACCTCGACGCCTTCGACGCCCGCCGCTACAAGGGGACCGCGGTCGTGCGGTTCTCGCCCGAAGCGGTCGAGCGCGCCTCGGACCAGCTCGACGCGGACACCTTGGAGGCCATAGCGAAAGCCGACCGCGACGGAGACGGGTGGGCCGTCGCCACCATCCCCGTCGAGACCGACTGGGTCGCCTCCGGCGAACTCATGAAGCTCGCCGGCGTCGAAGTCCTCGAACCCGCCTCCCTGCGGGCGATGATGCGCGAACGCGCCCAGGCGGTCCTCAACCTTCACAACTGACCGCGCCGCTGCTGCCGGACACTTTGCCCCGCAATGAGAACGCCGTGGCCGCCATCGCCAGCGCGCAGACCGCGCCGAGCAGGTAGAAGCCGTAGCGGATGTGGGTGGCGTCGGCGACGGCCGCGACCAGGACCGTCATCGCCGCGCTCAGACCCAGCCCCGCCGCGTTCACCGCGCCGAACAGGCGCCCGGCGCGGCGCTCGGGCACCGAGCGGAGCAGGATCGAGCGCAGGCCGACCCGCGACGTCCCGACCATGAACGCCGCCGGGGGCACCGCGAGGAGCAGCATCACCAGGTGCAGCGGCAGCACGAACGACATCAGCGCGCACCCGACGCCGCCGACGACCGCCGCCCGGAACTCCCCGAACCGCGCGGCCACCCGCGGGAACAGCGCCGCCGCCACGCAGAAGCCCAGCCCCGCAAGCGCGTCCACGACCCCGTACACGCCCGCGCCCCGGTCGAACGCGACGTACACGAGCACGATCAGCGTCGTGTTGCTGACCATGATGAGCATCTGCCCGCACGCGTACAGCAGGCCCAGCCGCACCAGCGGCGCGCCCGGCACTCCCCCGTCCGCCGCCGCGTGCGCGGCGGCGCCGGTCCGGGCCGGGGCTTTGCGCATGGCCCACAAGGCGACCGCCGAGGCGAGGAACGTGACGCCGTTGAACATGAACAGGGGCGTGGTGCCGACATAGTGGATGAGGATGCCGCCGAGCGCCGCCGACAGGAGCAGCCCCAGCTGCATCGCGATCTCGTAGTGGGCGCTGAAGAGCGCAGTCCGCGCCGGGTGGACGCGCTCTTTGATGAGGGCGCCGCCCGCGGGCGTGAACATCGCCGACAGGAGCGACAGCGCGAACGCGGTCCCGTACGCGACAGGCCCGGGATCGCCCCCTGCGAGGATCCAGACCGGGAGGAACGCGGCGGCGACGGCGCTGGCGAGGTCGGCGATGAGGCAGAGGGTGCGCCGGTCGAAGCGGTCGGCGATCGAGCCGAACCACAGCGACAGGAGCGCGGGCGGGATCGAGACGAGGATGTAGAGCCAACCGACGGCGAGCGCGCTCTGTCCGGTGGTGAAGACGAGGACGGCGGCGGCGACGAGCTGCACGCCGTTGCCGAGGCTGGTGATGAACGTGGCGGGCAGGAGGAGGTGCTCGGCGCGGTTGCGGGGCGGCAGCGCGACGGGGCGGGCGGCCTGGGCGGTGGTCGTCATGGTGAAGAGGATGCGGCAGGTTCACTGACAGATCGTGTCAGTGAAGTGCGGTTAGCTGGCTCACACCGAAGCCGGGCGGACCGGAGCGCGATGCGCGTTCCGGCCCGCCCCACCGCCTTCCAGCGGCTACGGGTCAGACCGCCGTCGGCCACTCTCCCGGGCGCCGCGGCGTTTCGGGCGGCGTGAAGTGCGCCGCGCCCCGGCCCGCCAGATATGCCGCCAGCGAAGTCGGCACCACGTCCGGGTAGTCCGCGTTGCGCACGTCCCGCAGCGAGCCCGTTCCGTCGAACATGGCCACCTGGGCCTGCAGGGCCACGTACTCGACCAGGCTGGACGCGTTGAACTGCCGGCGCACCACTTCCGCGCGGAGGTCCTGGAGCGTGCCCTTGCGCACCAGTTCCCACTGCCGCCCGGACGCCGCTTCGACCTCGTCTCGCAGTTCCATCATGGACAACTGCTGGCCGACCACGTGCACGTCGCGGCCCGCGGTGCTCGGGTCGAGCGCGATCGCGGCCGTGAACGCGGCGGTGTCGGCGATGGTGGTCATGTCGATCGGGCGCGTGCCGTCGCCCCACACCGAGAACGTGCCGGCCGCCGGGTCGAGCACCTCGTGGACCGGTCCGAGGAAGTATTCCGGGAACGCGCCGATCGCCACCGACGTGCGCGCGACCGTCGATGTGGCGAACGAGTCCGCGAACACGCGGCGGAGGTCGGACAGGACGTTGACGCCGTAGCCGTATCCGTAGAGGTTGATCGAGAAGTCCGACGGGATCATCCGGTGCACGCCGGCCCGCTCCGCGGCCCGCAGCAGCTCCCGCTGCCCGTCGATGATCACTTCGGGACCGCCCTGGACCGCGGACACGACGACCTCCACGCCGTCGAGGTGACGCGCCAGCGCGTCCGCGCCGTCCGTCAGGTCGCCGACATGCGCCGTCAGATTCGGGTGCGCCGTCAGCTTGTCCACCGAGGACTTCCGGACCAGCGCGCGCACGTCGGCGCCCCGATCCAGCAGGTGCTTCACGATCTGGCCGCCGAGGCTGCCGGTCGCGCCCGCCACGAGCACTGTCGTCATTGCCGTCTCTCCTTGCTCGGATTGCTCGGGGATGGCCGATCGCCTTGCGCGTCTTCGCGAGACGCGGGGTGCGGCCTCGATGGTCAGGCTCCGGCGGGCAGGCTCGTGCGCCCCGGGATGCCGCCGAACCCGCCGGAATGGAAGTCGCGGTAGGCCTGTGCGATCTCGGCCCGGGTGTTCATCACGAACGGGCCGTGGGCGACGACGGACTCGCCGATGGGCCGGCCGGAGAACAGCAGCACCGCGGCCTGTTCGTCGGCGTCGGCGGCGGCGAAGGCCAACGTGGTCGGGTCGCCCTGCCCGGACACGGGATCGGACCAGGCGATCTGCCCGGCGCGCACGGTCCGGCCGCCGACCGCCAGCCGGCCCGCGATCACGTACGCGAACGTGCGTTCGCTCCCGTCGAGCATCTGGCGGTACTCGGCCTTCGGATCGAGCGTGATCACCATGCCCAGGATCGGCCAGTGGTTGACCGCCGGACCGCGCACCGCCCCGGTCGCTCCCGAGATCACCTGGACCAGCACGCCCGGCTCGGTGTGCACGGCGTGCCGGCCGGCCCGCAGGTCCTGGTAGCCGGTGGGCACCAGCTTCTTGTGCGACGGAAGGTTGAGCCACATCTGGATCACGTGGGCGTGCTCCGAGCGGGCGGCGACCTCGCGGTGGATGACGCCCCGCCCTGCGGTCATCCACTGCACGTCCCCCGGCCCGAGCTCACCGGCGTTGCCCATGCTGTCGCCGTGCTCCAGGACGCCGTCCAGGATGAGGGTCACGGTCTCCATCCCGCGGTGCGGGTGCCAGTCGAAGCCCGGCTGGTTGACCAGTTCCTCCCCCATGAGCAGGAACGGATCGGTCCAGGAGTCCCTGCCCGGCGGGATGATCAGCGAACTGCGAGCGGACATGGCGGTCGGGCCGAGGTCCACCTTGTCGGACACCCGGTCCACTCGCCGGGCCTCCGGCGCGGTCGGTGCGGTCATGGCGTGCTCCCCTCTCGTCGGTCAGGGAAAGCCTCGCACTCGCCGATCCGGCTTGGCAAACGTCGCCAAAGCGACTTACTTTTGAGAAGTGACCAGCTCTAGGGAAGCACTGAGACCGCCGGACGCGCCCGTCGACGAGGAGCACTGCCACCGGATCCTGCGCGCGATCGACATCATCGGGACGCGCTGGACCGGACCGATCCTGCTCGCCGGAGCCCGGGGCGCCCGCCGGTTCAAGGAGTACCGCGCCTTGGCCCCGGGCATCTCGGATCCGCAGTTGGCGTTGCGGCTCAAGCAGCTGCAGGCCCGCGGGCTCATCGAGCGCACGGTCATTCCCAGCACGCCGGTCCAGATCAAGTACACGCTCACACCCGACGCCGAAGAGCTGATCTCCCTCCTTCAGCCGTTGGCGCACTGGAGCGAACGCCACCTCCCGCCGGAGGACTCCTAAGCGCCCGTGTACTCGGCGAGGTGCTTGCCGGTGAGCGTCTGCTTCTGCTTGACCAGGTCGGCGGGGGTGCCCTCGAAGACGACCTTGCCGCCGTCGTGGCCGGCGCCGGGGCCGAGGTCGATGATCCAGTCGGCGTGGGCCATGACGGCCTGGTGGTGCTCGATGACGATCACGGACTTGCCGGACTCGACGAGGCGGTCGAGGAGGCCGAGGAGGTTCTCGACGTCGGCGAGGTGGAGGCCCGTGGTCGGCTCGTCCAGGATGTACACGCCGCCCTTGTCCCCCAGGTGGGTCGCGAGCTTGAGGCGCTGGCGCTCGCCGCCGGAGAGGGTGGTGAGCGGCTGGCCGATCTTGATGTAGCCCAGGCCGACGTCGTGGAGGCGCTGCACGATCTTGTGCGCCGCAGGCACTTTCGACTCGCCGTCGGCGAAGAACGCCTCCGCTTGGGCGACGGACATGCCGAGGACCTCGCTGATGTCCCTGCCGCCGAGCTTGTACTCCAGGACCGCGGCCTGGAACCGCTTCCCCTCGCAGTCCTCGCAGGTGGTGGACACCGAGGCCATGATGCCGAGGTCCATGTAGACGACGCCCGCGCCGTTGCAGGTGGGGCAGGCGCCCTCGGAGTTGGCGCTGAACAGGGCGGGCTTGACGCCGTTGGCCTTCGCGAACGCCTTGCGGATCGGGTCGAGCAGGCCCGTGTACGTGGCGGGGTTGGAGCGCCGCGAGCCCTTGATGGCGCCCTGGTCGATCGCGACCACGCCCTCCTGGCCCGCGACGGACCCGTGGATGAGGGACGACTTCCCGGACCCGGCGACGCCGGTGACGACGCACAGGACCCCGAGCGGGATGTCGACGTCGACGTCCTGGAGGTTGTTCTCGTTCGCGCCGCGCACCGCGAGCTTCCCGGTGGGCTCGCGCAGCTCGTCCTTGAGCTTGGCGCGGTCGTCCAGGTGGCGGCCGGTGAGCGTCCCGGACTTGCGGAGCCCTTCGACGGTGCCCTCGAACTGGACGGTGCCGCCGTCGGTGCCCGCGCCGGGGCCGAGGTCCACCACGTGGTCGGCGATGGCGATGGCCTCGGGCTTGTGCTCCACGACGAGGACGGTGTTCCCCTTGTCGCGCAGTTGGAGCAGCAGCTGGTTCATGCGCTCGATGTCGTGCGGGTGCAGCCCCACGGTGGGCTCGTCGAAGACGTACGTGACGTCGGTGAGCGAGGAGCCGAGGTGGCGGATCATCTTGGTGCGCTGGGCCTCGCCGCCCGAGAGCGTGCCGGAGGGCCGGTCGAGGGACAGGTAGCCGAGGCCGATCTCCACGAACGAGTCGAGGAGGTCCCGCAGGGACTTCAGCAGCGGCTCGACGGACGGCTCCTTGATCCCGGAGACCCAGGCGGCGAGGTCGGAGATCTGCATCTTGCAGGCGTCGGCGATCGAGACGCCCGCGATCTTGGACGAGCGGGCCTCGGGGCCGAGGCGGGTGCCCTCGCACTCGGGGCAGGTCTGGAAGGTGACGGCCCGCTCCACGAACGCGCGGATGTGCGGCTGCATCGCCTCGACGTCCTTGGACAGCATGGACTTCTGGATCTTGGGGATGAGGCCCTCGAACGTGACGTTGATGCCCTCGGCCTTGATCTTGGTGGGCTCCTTGTACAGCAGGTCGTGGAGCTCGCGCTTGTTGTACTTCTTGACCGGCTTGTCGGGGTCGAAGAACCCGGAGGCGCGGTAGATGCGCCCGTACCAGCCGTCCATCGAGTAGCCGGGGATGAGGATCGCGCCCTCGTTGAGGGACTTCTCGCCGTCGTAGAGCGCGGTCAGGTCGAAGTCGTTGACCGAGCCGACGCCCTCGCAGCGGGCGCACATGCCGCCGAGCCGGTTGAACGTGGCCTTCTCGGCGATGGTCTTGCCGCCGCGCTCGACGGTGATCGCGCCCGAGGCGGACACCGACGGCACGTTGAAGGAGAACGCGCCGGGCCCGCCGATGTGCGGGTCGCCGAGGCGGCTGAAGAGGATGCGCAGCAGCGCGTTCGCGTCGGTGACCGTGCCGACGGTGGAGCGGATGTTCGCGCCCATGCGCTCCTGGTCGACGATGATCGCCGTGGTCAGGCCGTCGAGGACGTCCACTTCGGGGCGGGCGAGGGTCGGCATGAAGCCCTGCACGAACGCCGAGTAGGTCTCGTTGATGAGCCGCTGCGACTCGGCGGCGATCGTCGAGAACACGAGCGAGCTCTTGCCGGAGCCGGACACGCCGGTGAAGGCGGTGAGGCGGCGCTTGGGGAGGTCGACGCTGACGTCCTTGAGGTTGTTCTCGCGTGCGCCCTGCACGCGGATCAGGTCGTGCGCGTCGGCCGGGTTGGGTGTCGTGCCGGTGGCCATGGTGTGGTGGTCTCCATCCGTCTCCGGGGCCGGGGCGGCCCGCCGCCGAGACTACCGGCGGCGGGCGACAGTCCCGCGGACCTTACGAATCGAAGGCGTCTACTTACGCGGCTGGTTGAAGCGGAGCATGTTCCCGGCCGGGTCGCGGAACGCGCAGTCGCGCACCCCGTACGGCTGGTCCATGGGCTCCTGGAGGACGTCGGCCCCCGCGGCGCTGATCCGCTCGAAGGTCGCGTCGACGTCGTCGGTCTCGAAGATGACGCCGCGGAGCAGGCCCTTCGCGAGCAGCTCGTTCATGGTCGCCCGATCGGTCTCGGAGGCGTTCGGGTCGGCGAGCGGCGGTTCGAGGACGATGTTCACGTCGGGCTGGTCCGGGGAGCCGACGGTCACCCACCGCATCCCCTCGAAGCCGACGTCGTTGCGGACCTCCATGCCCAGGACGTCACGGTAGAAGGCGATGGCCTTGTCGTGGTCGTCGACGGCGATGAAGCACTGGGAAAGATTGATGCTCATGGGACCAACTTACGAGGACGCGGGGGGCTTCGCTTCTCGATTCCTGACCGGTCTCGTATAGGCCTTCGCGATGCACGCGGGGATGTTCGCGCCGTTGTCGTGGTCCCGGGCCCGGTACGCGCTCGGGGACTCCCCAACCAGCTCGGTGAACCTGGTCGAGAACGTCCCCAGCGAGTTCACCCCGACCGCGAAGCACACCTCCGTCACCGTCATGTCGCCGCGCCTGAGCAGGGCCTTCGCGCGTTCGATGCGGCGGGTCATGAGGTACGAGTACGGGGTCTCGCCGTACGCGGCGCGGAAGCTCCGCGAGAAGTGCCCCTGCGACATGAGCGCGATCCGCGCCAGCGCCGCCACGTCGAGCGGCTTCGCGTAGTCGCGGTCCATGGCGTCGCGGGCCTTCCGCAGCCGGGCCAGGTCCTCCAGGTCCATCCCGTCAGTTTCCCTCAAGGTAGGCGAGGACGGCCAGCACGCGCCGGTTGTCGTCCTCCGACTGGCCCAGGCCGAGCTTGCGGAACACGTTCGCGGAGTGCTTGCCGACGGCCTTCTCCGTGATGAACAGGGACGCGGCGATGGCGGCGTTCGTGCGGCCCTCGGCCATGAGCCCGAGGACCTCCAGCTCGCGGGGGGTGAGCGCGTCGAGGCGGTTCTGCTGCTTGCCGAGGAGGCGGGCGACGACCTCGGGGTCCATGGCGGTGCCGCCCGCGGCGACGCGCCGGAGCGCCTCGATGAACTCGCCGACGTTGGAGATGCGGTCCTTGAGGAGGTAGCCGACGCCGCCGCGGCGGTCGCCGAGGAGCTCGCGGGCGTACAGCTGCTCCACGTACTGGGAGAGCACGAGGATCGGGAGCGCGGGGATGTGGCGGCGGGCCTCGATGGCGGCGCGCAGGCCCTCGTCCTTGAACGTCGGGGGGAGGCGGATGTCGACGACGGCGACGTCGGGGCGGTGCTTGAGGAGCGCGGCGGTGAGCGCGGGGCCGTTGTCGACGGCCTCGACGACGGTGAAGTCGTGCGCTTCGAGCATCCGGGTGAGGCCGTCGCGCAGGAGCGAGTGGTCTTCGGCGAGGACGACGTCCATCAGAGCTCCTTGCGTTCGGTGGTCCGGGCTCAGCTGCCGGCCGCGCGTTTATTCTCGACCGCCGCGGGGCCGACCGCGACGGCGGGGATGGTGAGCGTGACGGTGGTGGGGCCGCCGTCGGGGCTGTCGACCTCCAGGGTGCCGTCGAACGCGGCGAGGCGCCGGGAGACGCCGTCGAGGCCCCCGCCCGAGGCGACCGCCGCGCCGCCGCGGCCGTCGTCGCGCACCTCGATGCGGACGAGGCCGTGCTCGTGGGTGACGACGACCTGCACCTGGGTCGCGTCGGCGTGCTTGGTGATGTTCGTGAGGATCTCGTTCGTCGCGAAGTACGCGGCCGCTTCGAGCGGCGCGGGGAGCTTCCCGCCGAGCCGGTCGACCACGGACACCGGGAGCGGGTGGTCGAGGGCCATGGCCTGGAGCGCGCCGGTGAGGCCGCGGTCGGCGAGGACGGGCGGGTGGATGCCGCGCACGAGGTCGCGGATCTCCTCCAGCGCGTCCGAGCAGGTCTGGCGGGCCTCTGCGACAAGGGCGGCGGCCTGCTCGGGCCGGTCCTGGTGGAGCAGCTCCTCGGCCATGCCGAGGGTGAGGCTGAGCGCGGCGATGCGGCCCTGGGCGCCGTCGTGGAGGTCGCGCTCTATGCGGCGCAGCTCCGCGGCGGCGTAGTCGACCGTGAGGTCGCGGGACTGGCGCAGCTCGGAGACGCGGGCCGTGAGCAGCGCGTTCGCGGTGGGGCCGAGGAAGAGGACGCCGAGGTGGGAGTACCAGCGCAGGAACAGCTCGCCCCAGCGCCACCAGGCGAAGCCGAGGCCGAGGGCGAGCGGTACGAGCATGAGGGTCTGCGCGGGGGTGTCGAAGTGGAAGAACCCGAAGTCGTTGATGCTCGGGATGGGCGCGGCGTGGAAGACGGTCGCGAGGAGGAACGGCTGGACGAGGTAGTAGACCGCGATGCCGAACACGCCGAGGTAGAGGAGGTTGACGAGGAACCCGAGGGTCGCGTCGATGGCGAGCCACGCGAAGTCGCGCCAGGTGGCGGCCTCGCGCACGAGGTGGAGCGCCTGCTGGTCGAGGCGCGCGCGCTTGGGGCGCTCGCGGTAGGGGACGGGGATGTCGACGCCGAGCTGTTCGCCGATCATGCGCCGCTGGGAGTTGGCCCAGACGCGGATGGCGAGGAACACGCCGACGGCGACGGGGATGCCGATCCAGAACACGACGAGGATCCCGGTGGCGAGCGACGCGGCCAGGAGGACGGCGGCGATCAGCGTGAAGCTGAACCGCAGGACCGACCAGCCGGGAAGGGCCAGTCGGCGCGTGATCGGATGGGCCGGCATCGTCATGGTACGGCAAGCGTACCCGTACAGAGGCCGCGACCTGCGGCGCTGTCCCGGCTACGCTGTGGGCGGAGGAACGGGGGGACCGGATGGGGTCGTGGGCGCTCGTCACGGGCGCGTCGTCGGGGATCGGCGCGGCGTTCGCGCGGCAGCTCGCCGGGCGGGGCATGGACGTCGCGGTCGTGGCCCGCTCGCGGGACAGGCTCGAAGCGCTCGCGGCGGAGCTGCGGCAGGAGTACGGCGTCGAGGCGCTGGTGGTCGCGGAGGACCTCGCGGTCCCGGACGCCGCGGACCGGGTCGCCGCGGCCGTGGCCGGGATCGAGGTCGAGGTCCTGGTCAACAACGCGGGGATCGGGACGTTCGGGCGGGACGTGTCGATCGGCGCCGAGTACAGCCGCGACACCGCGATGGTGAACGTCGTGGCCGTGACGGGCCTGGTGAAGCGGTTCCTGCCGGGCATGGTCGAGCGCGGGCACGGGTCGGTCGTGAACGTCGCGTCGATGGCGGGCTTCCAGCCGCAGCCGTACATGGCGCTGTACGCGGCCACGAAGGCGTTCGTCGTGAACTACAGCCTGGGCCTGTGGGCCGAGACCCGCGGGTCGGGCGTGAAGGTCCTCGCGGTGTGCCCGGGGCCGGTGGACACGGGCTTCCCGATCGCGAACGGCATCAAGTACGACCGGCGGCGCCTCGGCTGGCTCCTCGCCGCCCCGGAGACGATCGCGCGGCAGTCGCTCAAGGCCCTCGACCGCGACAAGGGCTACGTGGTCCCCGACGCGAGGAACTGGCCGGAGGCGCACCTGCTGCCGCGGCGCCCGCGCAAGCTCATGACGCGGCTGATCGGCATGGTGCTCAAGCGGTTCGCCGACTACCAGGAGCGGTGAAGGGCGCCGCCCCGTCCCGTCCGCCCTAGGCGAGGACGCGCGCGATCGACAGCCCGTCGTAGCCCTTGACGCCCACGGTCTGCATGACGGTGCCCTCCAGCTTCGGGTGCGCGGCGACCTTCTCCAGGTAGGACCGCACGCCCTGCACGTTCGGGTCGCGGCTGAGGCCGTCGGCCACGGCCCCGCCGCGCACCACGTTGTCGGCGATGATGAGGCTCCCCGGCCGGGTCAGCTTCAGCGACCAGTCGAGGTAGGTCGGGTACCCGCCCTTGTCCGCGTCGATGAACACGAGGTCGAACGGCTCCCCGCCCTCCTCGGCGAGCTTCGGGAGCGTCTCGGCGGCGGCGCCCACCCGGATCTCCACGGTCCCCACGAGCCCGGCGCGCGCCACGTTGCCGCTGGCGACCTCGGCGTGCCGGGGGCTGTACTCCAGGCTCACGAGGTGGCCGTCCGCGGGCAGCGCCCGCGCCATCCAGATCGCGCTGTAGCCGCCGAGCGTGCCGACTTCGAGGATCCGCTTGGCTCCCAGGGTCTTCGCAAGGAGGTAAAGGAGCTTGCCCTGCGCGGGCGAGACGGAGATCGGCGGCAGCCCGGCCCGCTGGGCCGCGGCCGTCGCGTCGGCGAGGACGTCGTCCTCCCCGACGAGCAGCGATCCGAGGAACGCGTCGACTTCGGTCCATTGCCCCTGGCCCATTGTTCGCCCCTTCCGACGGGTCCGAGAACGTCGATGAAACGCTATCACCGCGGCCCCGCGGAACTCGCTCCGTTAAATTCGGACTTTCCAGGCGAGTGGGACGAACGCGCTATCATGTCCGGGCCTCGGATGCGCGCGAAATGGTACCGCGAATGGGTGAAGCCTGTTGTTGTAATTACGACATTGACGGAAGATTAACGGTGGTCTTTTGTCGGATTTTGCCCCTGAATCAGCGGAACGCGCCGGGCTCGGTCTTGCCGATCGTCGTACGGCGCAAGGGCTTGAATGATAGACCTGAGTCACGACTTGTTCGCGGTCGCGAAACCGGTGCTCCGGTGCGGCGGCGGACTGGAATGACGGCCGGCTTCGGGGGAGCCGGCCGCACACTGGGGGGTAACGCTATGAGCATGGCACGATCGGCGACAGTCGATATCGGCACCACCATGCGGCTCGTCGCGCCCGATTTCGCGACGGTGAGTGTGCGCGCGAGTCTGCGATACGACCCGGACGACCCTTACGCGGTCTGCGTCATGTTCCATCCGGACGGGACGGACGCCGATCAGGTGGCCTGGTCCTTCTCCCGGGAACTGCTCGCCAAGGGACTGGAGGAGCCCACCGGCATCGGCGATGTGCGCGTCTGGCCCTGGACGACCCCGCGCGGCGAGTCGGTGGCCCTGGCGCTCTCCTCGCCCGACGGCAACGCCCTCTTCGAGATCAACCGCGGCGTCGTGCAGCGCTTCCTCCGCCGGGCCTACAGCCTGGTCCCCCGCGGCCGCGAATCGGGCTATGTGGACATGGACACCACCCTCACGAAACTGCTCGCCGGCGGTGTGTAGCCGCCGCAGGCGACGAAGGGGAAGGGCGGACCGGGATTCCCGGTCCGCCCTTTCCGTGTCCGCTAGGAGCGCAGGAGCGCCGCGGTCTGGGAGGCGATCTCGCCTTCCTCGTTCGTCGGGATGACCATCACCGTGATCGGCGACTGCGGCGTCGAGATGACCGGCCCGCCCGCCGCGTTCGCGGCCTCGTCGAGGTCCACGCCGAGCGCCACGAGCGACGACAGCGCCTGCGCCCGCACCTCCGCGCTGTTCTCGCCGATCCCGGCGGTGAACGCGATCGCGTCGGCGCCGCCGAGCGCCGCGATGTACGAGCCGATGTACTTGCGGATCCGGTAGCAGTAGATCTCCAGCGCGACTTGCGCCGCCCGGTCCCCCGCCCTGGCGGCCTGCTCGATCGCCCGGTTGTCCTGGTGCCCGCTCAGCGCGAGCATCCCCGACCGCTTGTTCAGGGCCGCATCGAGGTCCGCGAAGCTCGCCCCCGTCCGCCGGTGCATGTGGAACACGATCGCCGGGTCGATGTCGCCCGACCGCGTCCCCATGACGAGCCCTTCGAGCGGCGTCAGCCCCATCGACGTGTCGATGGAGCGGCCCCGCTCGACCGCCGTCACCGACGCCCCGTTGCCAAGGTGCGCCACGATCACGTTGACTTCCTTGGGGCTCTTGCCGAGCAGCTCGGCGGCCTTGCGGGAGACGTACGCGTGCGAGGTCCCGTGGAAGCCGTACCGGCGCACCCCGTGCTCCTCGCGCCACTCGCTCGGCACCGCGTACAGGTGCGCCCGCTCCGGCACCGTCGCGTGGAACGCGGTGTCGAACACGGCGACCTGCGGCAGCTTCGGGAAGAGCTTCCGCGCGGTGCGGATGCCCTCCAGGTTCGCGGGGTTGTGCAGGGGCGCGAGCGCCGACAGCTCGTCGATGGCGCGCTCCACCTCGTCGTCGACGACGACCGGCTGCACGAACCGCTCCCCGCCGTGGACGACGCGGTGCGCGACCGCGATCAGCCCGGCGTCCGCGAGCGGCGTCCCGGCCTCCTCGAAGGCCTCGACCATCGCTTCGAGGCCCTCGCCGTAGTCGGCGAAGCGCCCCTCCCGCACGGTCTTCTCCCCCTCGTGCTTGTGGGTGAGGACCGAACCGGACTGTCCGATGCGCTCGATCAGGCCCGAGGTCGACGCCTCCATCGTCTCGCCGTCGACCAGCTGGTACTTGATCGACGAGGAACCGGAGTTGATCACCAGGACCGGTGCGCCCATTGGCACTTCCCCTCTAGAGCGCCCGCCCGCTCAGGCGGTCTGGCTCGCTTGGATCGCGGTGAGCGCGACCGTGTTGACGATGTCCGGCACGGTGGCGCCGCGCGACAGGTCGTTGACCGGCTTGCGCAGGCCCTGGAGCACCGGGCCGACCGCGACCGCGTTCGCCGAGCGCTGCACGGCCTTGTACAGGTTGTTGCCGGTGTTCAGGTCCGGGACGATGAAGACGGTCGCCTTCCCCGCGACCTGCGAGTCCGGGAGCTTCGTGCCTGCGACGCCGGCGTCGGCGGCGGCGTCGTACTGGATGGGCCCCTCCACGGGAAGGCCGGGTCGGCGGGCGCGGACGATCTCGGTGGCCGCCCGGACCTTGTCCACGGCTTCGCCGTGGCCCGAGGTGCCGGTCGAGTAGGAGAGCATCGCCACCCGCGGTTCCACGCCGAACTCGGCGGCGGTGCCTGCCGAGGATAGCGCGATGTCGGCGAGCTGCTCGGCATCGGGGTTCGGGTTGACCGCGCAGTCGCCGTACACGAGCACGCGGTCTTCGAGGCACATGAAGAACACCGAGGAGACCACCGCGACCTCGGGCCGGGTCTTGATGATCTCGAACGAGGGCCGGATCGTGTGGGCGGTGGTGTGGACCGCGCCCGAGACCATCCCGTCGGCCATCCCGGTGTGGACCATCATCGTCCCGAAGTACGACACGTCGGCGACCTGGTCGTACGCGGCTTCTTCGGTGACGCCCTTGTGGGCGCGCAGCCGCGCGTACTCCTTCGCGAAGCGCTCGCGGATCTCGTGGTCGCCGGGGTTGAGGATCGCGGCCCCGGTGATGTCGACGCCCAGCTGCGCGGCCTGCGAGCGGATCTCGGCCTCGGAGCCGAGGAGCGTCAGGCGGGCGACGTCGCGGCGCATGAGGATCTCGGCCGCCTTGAGGATGCGCGGCTCGGCGCCTTCGGGGAGCACGATGTGCTTGTCGAGGGCCTTGGCGCGCCCCAGCATCGAGTGCTCGAACATGATCGGCGTGACGACAGTGGGCTTGGCGAGCGCGAGCCGGTCGAGCAGGTCGTCCCCGTCGACGCCCGCGGCGAAGTCCTCCAGGGCGCGGGTGATCTTGCGCTGGCCGCCCGCGGCGAGGGAGCCGGTGACGTCCCCGGCGAGGTTCGCCATGTCGAACGTGTCGTGCGGGACGAGCGCGATCGGCAGGCGGGAGTCGAGGCCCGCGACGATGTCGAGGATCTGCGGCTCGGGCCGGATGCCGCCGGTGAGGAACACCGCCGAGAGGCTCGGGGTGCCTTCGGCGAGGTGCGCGGCGATGAGGCCGAGGAGCACTTCGGAGCGGTCGCCGGGGAGGATCACGGCCTTGTCGTCGGCGAGGCGCGTGAGGAGGTTCGGGAGGGTCATGGCCGCGACGACGACGTCGCCGACGGTGCGGGTGAAGACGTCCGGGTCGCCGGAGATGAGCGTGCCGCCGGCGGCCTCGATGAGCTCGCCGACGGTGGGGGCGACGAGTTCGGCGTCCTCGGCGACGACGCCGGTCCCGGGGTGGGCGGCCCTGACGAGGTCGGCGTCGGCGGGTTCGACGCGGTTGACGACGGTGCCGAGCACGGTGGCGTGGTCGGCCTCGGCCTGCGCGGTGCCGAAGCGGAGCGCGGCGGCGATGTCGGCGGGGGTCTTGCGGTGGCCGGTGACGACCAGGAGCATCGGCGAGGCGAGGTTGACGGCGACGCGGGTGTTGTACGCGAACTCGACGGGCGAGGACACGTCGGAGAAGTCGGAGCCGACGACGAGGACGACCTCGTGCTTGTCGGCGAGTTCGTGGTAGCGCTCGACGATCTGGGTGAGCGCGGCGTCGGCGTCGGCGCGCACGTCCGAATAGGTCGTGCCGACGGAGGCGGCGTAGGAGGCGGGGAGCCGGTACTGGCCCCTGAGGAGGGTGATGATCGGGTCCCCGGCGGCCGTGTGGTCGTCGCGGACGATGGGGCGGTAGACGGCCACGGAGCCGGCGCGCCTGGTGAGCAGGTCCATGACGCCGACGGCCACCGTCGACTTGCCGCTGCCGGGGTCCAGGCTGGCGAGGTAGAGACTTTGAGCCACGGCTCCAACGCTATCCACCCCGTGCGCGCCCCGCAGCCGATCTGCGCGGCGGCTCACCTGTGAGCTTGGGCGCGAGCGGGGGTGGGCGGGTGGGGACGTCCATCCCTAGCCCCCACCCGCCCGGGGAAGAGGATAGGCGCCGATCCTCCCGCCCGGGTCCGACAAGAACGGCCGCGGGCGGCCGCCTTGTCACCCGAAAGCGGGAACGGACGCGGGCTGCGCTCAGTCGGCGAAGCCGTCCTCGGGGACCGGCACGGGCGGCGGGGTGCCGACGTAGCGGGCCCGGGGGCGGATGATCTTGGAGTCGCGGGCCTGTTCGAGGATGTTCGCGCTCCAGCCGACGACGCGGCTGGTGGTGAACGTCGGCGTGAACATGGGGCGCGGGACGCCCGCGAGCTCCATGACGACGCCCGCGTAGAACTCGACGTTCGTGTAGAGCTTGCGGCCGGGCTTGACCTCGGCGAGGATCTCGACCACGCGGCGCTCCACGGTCTTCGCGAAGTCCACGATGTCGCCGCCGAACTCGTCGGCGACGTCGCGCAGGTGCAGCGAGCGCGGGTCGTCGGTCTTGTAGACGGCGTGGCCGAAGCCCATGATGCGGCGCCCGGCCTCAAGTTCGCCGCGGATCCACGCGTCGATGTTGTCGCGTCCGCCGATCGCGTCGAGCGCGTCGAGGGCCCGCGCGGGGGCGCCGCCGTGGAGCGGCCCGGAGAGGGCGCCGATCGCGCCGACGAGGGCCGCGCCGAGGTCGGCGCCGGTGGAGGCGATGACGCGGGAGGTGAACGTGGAGGCGTTGAAGCCGTGGTCGATCGTGAGGATCAGGTAGTGCTCGATCGCGCGCGCGGCCTCCGGGGAGGGCACCTCGCCGGTGGTCATGTACAGGTAGTTGGCGGCGTAGCCGAGGTCCTCGCGCGGGTCGAGCGGCTCCTGGCCCTGACCCAGGCGCCACATGGCGGTGAGGATCGCGGGGGTGACGGCGCACGCGAACAGGGCGTCGTCGGCGCGGGCGGCCTCGTCGATGTCGAGGACGGGCTTCATGGGGCGGGCGGCGCACGCGGCCGAGAGCGCGGTGCGCAGGCCGTCGAGCGGCGAGTCGGCGGCGAGGTGCGGGAGCAGGTCGCGCAGCTGCGGGGTGAGGGTGCGGTAGGGCGCCACCTGGGCCTTGAAGGCGTCGAGCTGGGCGCGGGTGGGCAGCTCGGCGTGGGTCATGAGGTACCAGACCTGCTCGAACGAGCAGTGCTTCGCGAGCTCCACGGCGTTGTACTGGCGGTAGTGGTAGAAGCCCTCCTCGCCGCGGACGTCGCCGATCTCGGTGTCCGCGACGATGACGCGGTCGAGGCCCTTGGGGACTTCGATGAATTCGGGCATTGGGTCCTCCTCCGCTCGGTTTCGTTGCCAGCCTAGTGGATTTCGGGCCGGATGGACCCGAACGGGGACCCCGGACCTGCCGCGTGGCAAGCGGCCGTCAGACTGGTTCCCGTGGAATCGGGAACCCTTCTCGCAGGCCGGTACCGGCTCGACCGGCTCATCGACTCGGGCGCCATGGGCGCGGTCTGGCGGGCCCGGGACGAGCAGCTCGACCGCGACGTCGCCGTCAAGATCCTCCTGCCCGGCCTCGACGGCGCCGGGGAGCGCTTCGAGCGGGAGGCGAAGACCCTCGCGAGCCTCAAGGGCCCGGGCTACGTCCAGGTCTACGAGTACGGCGAGGAGCTCGACGGGGACCGCACCGTCCACTTCCTCGCGATGGAGCTGGTCGACGGCGTCTCGCTGGCGCGGCTGCTCGCCCGCGAGGAGCGGCTGGACCCGGAGCGGACGATGCGGATCGTCGCCGAGGCCGCCGACGCGCTCGGCGAGGCCCACCGGCGCGGCGTGGTCCACCGGGACGTCAAGCCCGCGAACCTCCTCATCGACGCCGACGGGCGGGTCCGGGTGGTGGACTTCGGGATCTCGCTGCTCGTGGACCGCTCGCGGCTGACCGACTCGAAGGAAGTGCTCGGCACGGTTCCTTACGTGTCGCCCGAGCGGCTGCGGAACCAGGACGTCACCGGGAAGTCCGACCTGTACTCGCTCGGCGCGGTCGCGTACGAGTGCCTGACGGGGACGCCGCCGTTCCCGGCGCGCGATCCGATGGCGGTCATCCACAGTCACCTCTACGAGGAGCCGCCCGCGCTGCCGGACACGGTCCCGCCGCAGATCGCGGCGGTGGTCTCGCGGTCGCTGCGGAAGGCCCCGGAGGAGCGCTGGGAGTCCGGCGCGGCGTTCGCCGCCGCATGCCGCTCGGCGGCGACCGGGGAGATCACGGTGCCGCCGTCGGTGGAGCCGGGCGTTCCCGTCGAGGAGACCGAACGGCGGCCGCGGCGGCGCCTCGCGCTGGTGGCTGTCGCGGTGGTGCTCGCGGCGGCGGTGTTCGGGGTCGTGGCGTGGAGCCCGTGGACCGGCGACGGCCCGCAGGGCGGCGCGGACGAGTCCACGGTGGAGGCCGCTGCGAACACGACCGGGGCCGTGGAGACGTCGGCCTCGCCGGACCCGGAGGCGTCCGAGTCCGCCACGGAGTCCCCTGCGGCGCAGGAGACCGAGAGCGGCGGCGGCACCGATGGCGGCGGCTCCGAAGGAGGCTCGGGCGAGACCGGCGGCGAGGAGACCCAGGAGGAAGAGGCCGACGAGCCGAAGTCCGGGACCACCGAGCTGCCCGACGTGACCGGCCGGACCACGTTCGACGCCCGCGACTACCTTGAGGGCCTTGGGTTCAGCAACGTCGTCGCCGACGTCGGCTACTACGCGATCACCCCGGAGCCCGCCCACTGCACCGTGGTCCAGCAGTTCCCGTCCGCGGGCTCCACGGTCGACTACGCCGACCAGGTCACGCTGTCGTACCACAGCCGCAACGCCGAAGGGACCACATGCGAGTGGTGAGCCGTTCGGGTTGACCGGCCGGGCCCCGGTCGGGATGATGGAACGGGCGACCGGTACAACAGTCCCCTGGTCACCTCTGATGCGATTGGTCTGTAGATGGAAGATAATCTGGGCGCCGCTCCCGGCGTGGTCGTCGGGGTCCTGCTCATCATCGCGGCGGTCATGTGGTTCTCCCCCGGCGCGCGCCACAAGTTCCGCAAGGCGACGCTCTGGCTGGTGATCGTCGCGGTCGCGATGATCATCATCTTCGGCTACCTGAACGCGGGGCAGGAGACCTAGGCCCCGGCGTTCCAGCAGCCCGAGCCCGCAGCGACATCGCTGCGGGATTTTTTCGGCCCCGCTATTGGAACAGATCATTCCGCTCTGCTATAGTGGAATCAAGCGTTCCGTTCCAAAGAACTCGGATCAACCGGAGGCACCCGTGACCGCCATCGTCGAAACCCCGACCCCCGCCGCGGCGGCGGACGCCGCGCCCCCGCGGACCTTCCCCCGCCGCTGGCTCGGCCTCGTCGCCATCCTCTCCGCGACCCTCCTCAACCTGCTCGACGCCTCGATCGTCAACGTCGCGGCCCCCGCGATCCGCGGCGACCTCGGCGGCACCGCCGCCACGATCCAGTGGCTCTCGGCGGGCTACACCCTCGCCCTCGCGGTCGGCCTGCTCACCGGCGGGCGCCTCGGGGACATGTTCGGCCGCAAGCGGGTCCTCATGATCGGCCTGGCCGGCTTCCTCGCCGCCTCGCTCGCGTGCGGCCTGGCCGACTCGATCGGGCTGCTCCTCGCCGCCCGCGTCGTCCAGGGCGTCTTCGCCGCGGTCATGGTGCCGCAGTGCTTCGGGCTCATCCGCGACATGTTCGGCCGCGACATGGGCAAGGCCTACGCGCTGTTCGGCCCCGCGATCGGGCTCGCCTCGATCGCCGGACCCGTCGTCGCCGGGGTCCTCGTCGACGCCGACCTGCTCGGCACGGGCTGGCGCTCGATCTTCCTCATCAACCTCCCGCTCGGCCTCGCCGCGATCGTCCTCGGCGCGAAGGTCCTGCCCGCGGGCGCTCCCGCGGTCAAGGGCCTCAAGCTCGACCTCGGCGGCGCGCTCATCGCGGGCGCCGGGATGTGCCTGCTGCTCGTGCCGCTCGTCGAGGGCCGCGAACTCGGCTGGCCGGCCTGGTCGATCGCGATGCTCGTCGCCTCCGTCCCGGTCCTGGGCCTGTTCGCCTGGACCCAGGCCCGCCGCGCCCGCTCCGGCCGCACCGCGCTGGTCGAGCTGAGCGTCTTCAAGAAGCGGTCCTACACCTCCGGCATCGCCTTCGTCGTGGTCTTCTTCGGCGCGGTCACCGGGTTCTCGCTCGCCGTCGGCCTGTTCCTCCAGCTCGGCCTCGGCTTCGGCCCGCTCCAGGCGAGCCTGGCGATGGCCGCGTGGGCGGTCGGCGCGTTCATCGGCTCCGGCTCCTCCGCGGCCCTCGCGCCGAAGCTCGGCCGCGGCGTCCTGCACCTCGGCCTCGCGGTGATGGCGGTCGGCCTGACCGTGGTCTGGCTCCAGTTCGGCGCCGCCGCCGCGCCCGGCACCTGGGCGCTGTCCCCGGCGCTCGGCGTCTTCGGGATCGGCATGGGCATGATCTTCGTGCCGCTCTTCGGGATCATCACCGGCGACCTGGAGGACCACGAGGTCGGCTCCGCGTCGGGCCTCCTGGAGTCCTTCCAGCAGGGCGCGTCGGCGCTGGGCGTCGCCGGGCTCGGGACGGTGTTCTTCAGCCGCTTCGCGATCGGCTCCGGCGCGGCCGAGTCGATGGACGCGGCCCAGGCGGTGGCGGGCCTGACGGTCCTGCTCACGCTGGTGGCGTTCCTCGTCGCGTTCGGCCTGCCGAAGCAGGCGAAGGCCGAGCACTGAACGCAATGAGCCCCCTCCGCCGGTCGTGCCTTCGGGTGCGGCCGGCGAAGGCGTACCAGAATGAACCGCTCTGTTCCGGATAGGATGCGTGCCATGACCGACAAGCCGCTCAGCGGGCGCAAGGCGCAGGCCGCCCGCAACGACAAGCTCATCCTCGAAGCCGCCCACGAGGTGTTCGTCGACGACCCGGCCGCGCCGATCGCGGAGGTCGCCAAGCGCGCCGGGGTCGGCATCAGCGCGCTGTACCGGCGCTACCCCAGCAAGGAGGACCTGCTCCGCAAGCTGTGCAGCGACGGCCTGGACCGGCACATGGAGCTCGTCCAGGAAGCCATCGACGACGACGGGGACCCGTGGGACGCGTTCTGCGCCTTCATGAGAGCCGTCGTCGCGGCCGACACCGCGTCGATCACCGTCAAGCTCGCCGGGACCTTCACGCCCTCCGAGGAGATGTTCAAGGCCGCGATCGAGGGCGACCGGCTCAACCACGTGCTCATGGAGAAGCTCCACGGCGCGGGCGTGCTCCGGTCCGACGCGCGGATCGGCGACCTCATCATGATCACCGAGTCGCTCGCGTCGATCCGCATCGGCGACAAGGAGCGGACCACCGAGCTGCGCCTCCGCAGCCTCGAACTGCCGCTCCAGGCCCTCCGGGCCCCCGGCGGCGACCCGCTCCCCGGGCGCGCGGTCGAGGACCAGGAGATGGGGGTCCGCTGGATTCCGAAGGACGCCAAGGCATGAGCAAAGGGGCCTCCCGTTCGGGAGGCCCCTTCTCATCTGAGCGGACGACCGGGATCGAACCGGCGACCTACACCTTGGCAAGGTGTCGCACCAGCGCGAAGCGCTGCAACGGCACAGCCAACTGCGCTACGTCCGCCCCGAACCGACCCCGGTCCCCGGGCACGCGAAAGGCCCGGTCATCCGACCGGGCCTTCACTTCAGAGCGGACGACCGGGATCGAACCGGCGACCTACACCTTGGCAAGGTGTCGCGCTACCAACTGCGCTACGTCCGCATTCCACAAGCCTTGACTTGCGAACGACCATACTGTAGCGCACGGTTCAATCGGACTTCATGGGGCCTTGGCGCCGATTGGGGCTCAGATCACGCTTCCGCGGCGGCCAGCCCGAGCATCGCGCGGGCCTCCTCGCCGAACCCCTCGATGCGCACCTCGTGCTTGCGGTGCGCCTCCCAGTCCGCGCGTGAGAGGCGCCAGCGGTTGTCCTGGCGGCGCACGCCGCGCACCACGTGGTGCTCGATGCCGTCGGCCTTGTAGCCGAGCTTGCGCGAGACGCCCGAGGACGGGCCGTTGCCGTCGAGCGAGGCGCTCGTGGCGTACTCGGCGCCGAGGCCGGTGAAGATGAACTCCAGGACCGCCGCGCGCATCTCCGTGCCGATGCCCTGCCCGTGGTGGGCCAGGCCGAGCCACGAGCCGGTGGACGCCTCGCGGGTCAGGGTGATCTGGTTTCCCTTCACTTCCTGGGTGCCGACGACCTGGCCGTCGTGGACGACGACGAACGGCAGGGTCCACTTCTCGGGGGTCAGCTCGGCGATGACCCGCAGCTGCCACTGGATCGTCCCGCGGCCCCGCTGGAGCGGCTCGGCGTCCGTCCACGGCATCAGGAACGGCATGAAGTCCGGGTCGTGGACGCCCTCGGCGGCGCGGTCGGCCAGCGCGGCGAGGTCGTCGAAGTCGGGCAGGCGCAGTTCGAGCCGTTCGGTGCGGAGCCGGATCTTGTAGACCGGCAGGTAGTCGGCGAGCATGGCTCGATTCTCGCGGGGCGCGACCGGTCCCGCAATCGAGTTATGCGGCGCCGAGCATGGCTTTGGCGTCGCGGTCGAGTCCTTCGACGGCGACCTCGTGGGTGCGGTGGGCCTCCCAGTCGGCGCGGGTGAGGCGCCAGCGGCGGCTGGTGACGCGCCGGTCCTTGTAGACCTGGTGGTCGATGCCGTCGGCTTGGTAGCCGAGTTTGCGGGAGACGCCCTCGGAGGGGCCGTTGCCGTCGAGGGAGTCGCTGAGGGCCCATTCGGCGTCGAGGCCGTCGAAGAGGAGGGCGAGGACGGCGGCGCGCATCTCGGTGCCGAGTCCGCGGCCGTGGTGGGCCCGGCCGAGCCAGGAGGCGGTGGTGGCTTCGCGGGTGAGGTTGTACTGCTTGGCGGCGAGGTCCTGCTTGCCGATGACGCGGCCGTCGTGGACGGCGACGAAGGGGAGGCTCCAGCGGTCGGGGTCGAGGCCGGCGAGGAGGCGGAGGTTCCACAGGAGGGCGGTGCGGGCGCGCTCGCGGGGTTCGGCTTCGGTCCAGGCGTTCTCGAAGGGCTGGAAGGAGGGTCGTGGACGCCTTCGGCGGCGCGGTCGGCGAGGTCGGCGAGGTCGTCGAGGTCGGGCAGGCGCAGTTCGAGGCGTTCTGTGCGCAGGCGGATGTTGAAGACGGGCAGGTGGTCGGCGAGCATGCCTGTGATTGTGCCCCGCGGGTGCGACGGCGCGGGGCCTTACACTTTCGGGGAGGCGTCGGAGGATGGGAGCACGCTATGAACATGGGCCAGTCGGGGATGCTGTTCGTCTTCGGGATGTCCCTGCTCGTGACGGCGATCATCATCACGGGGATCGCGTTCGCGGCGTCTGCGGCGAAGTCGCGGGCGGCGGAGGAGCGGGCGGACCAGTACCGGGACCTCGCGGAGAAGGCGAGCGTGGACGCGACGGAGGTCCGGGCGGCGCTGATCGAGGTGAAGGGGCGGCTGGCGGCGGTGGAGCGGCTGCTGAAGGACCGGGACCGGGCCGAGCGCGAATTATTCTTGCGAATCGCGGTCAGTGCGCGCGTTATGGGGCACGCTCTGACGCATGGACACCGCGAAGACCGACCGTTCCAGCGCGCCGCTTTCCGAAGAGGAGCTGGCGCTCGTCGACGCCTACTGGCGGGCCGCGAACTATCTGACGGTGGGGCAGATCTACCTGCTCGACAATCCGCTGCTGCGCGAGCCGCTCAAGCCTGAGCACGTCAAGCCGCGGCTGCTGGGCCACTGGGGCACGAGCCCGGGGCTGAGCCTGATCTACGCGCATCTGAACCGGTGCATCAAGGCGCGGGGCCTGGACATGATCTACGTGTGCGGGCCGGGGCACGGGGGTCCGGCGATGGTGGCGAACACGTGGCTGGAGGGGACGTACCCGGAGCTGTACCCGTCGGTGAACCACTCCGAGGAGGGGATGCGGCGGCTGTTCCGGCAGTTCTCGTTCCCGGGCGGGATCCCGTCGCATGTGGCGGCGGAGGTGCCGGGCTCGATCCACGAGGGCGGGGAGCTGGGGTACGCGCTGTCGCACGCGTACGGGGCGGCGTTCGACAACCCGGGGCTGACGGTGGCGTGCGTGGTGGGCGACGGCGAGGCGGAGACGGGGCCGCTGGCGGGGTCGTGGTTCTCGAACGTGTTCCTGAATCCGGTGTCGGACGGAACGGTGCTGCCGATCCTGCATCTGAACGGGTACAAGATCGCGAACCAGACGGTGTTCGCGCGGATCTCCGACGAGGACCGTGCGAGCTTCTTCCGGGGCGCGGGGTACGAGCCGTTCCTGGTGGACGGGGACGATCCGGCGGACGTGCACCAGCAGTTGGCGGGGACGCTCGACGCGTGCTTCGACCGGATCGCGGAGATCCGCGCGGACGCGAGGTCACAGGCGAACGGCACGCCGGTGCGACCGCGGTGGCCGATGATCGTACTGCGCACACCGAAGGGCTGGACGGGTCCGTCCGAGGTGGACGGCGTGCCGGTCGAGGGGACGTGGCGGGCGCACCAGGTGCCGCTGTCGGCGGTGCGCACGAATGCGGATCACCTTGCGATGCTTGAGGAGTGGATGCGCTCGTACCGGCCGGAGGACCTGTTCGACGCGACGGGCGCGCCGGTGCCGGAGCTGCTGGGGCTGCCGCCGGAGGGCGAGGCGCGGATGAGCGCGAACCCGCACGCGAACGGGGGCCTGGTGCTGCGGGACCTGGTGCTGCCGGACTACCGGGACTACGGGGTCGCGATCGAGGGGCACGGGCGCACCGTCGCGGAGGCGACGCGGGTGCTGGGGGCGTGGCTGCGCGACGTCATGTCGGGGAATCCGGACCGGTTCCGGCTGTTCGGGCCCGACGAGGTCGAGTCGAACCGGCTCGGCGCGGTGTTCGAGACGACGGACCGGCAGTGGCAGGCGGAGATCCTGCCGACCGACGAGCACCAGGCGCCGCACGGGCGGGTCATGGAGGCGCTGTCGGAGCACCTGTGCGAGGGCTGGCTGGAGGGGTACCTCCTCACGGGTCGGCACGGCCTGTTCACGAGCTACGAGGCGTTCATCCACATCGTCGACTCGATGTTCAACCAGCATGCGAAATGGCTGGACTCCTCCGGGGACATCCCGTGGCGGCGGCCGATCGCGTCGCTGAACTACCTCTTGTCGAGCCACGTGTGGCGCCAGGACCACAACGGGTTCTCGCACCAGGACCCGGGGTTCATCGACCACGTGATGAACAAGAAGGCCGACATCGTGCGGGTGTACTTGCCGCCGGACGCGAACACACTGCTGTCCACGATGGACCACTGCCTCCGCAGCCGACAGTACGTGAACGTGGTGGTCGCCGGGAAGCAGCCCGCGCTCCAGTACACGAGCATGGAGGAGGCGGTGCGCCACTGCGAACGGGGCCTCGGCATCTGGGAGTGGGCGTCGACCGATGCGGGGCGCGAGCCCGACGTGGTCCTCGCATGCGCCGGGGACGTGCCGACCCTGGAGGTGCTGGCCGCCGCCGACCTGCTCCGAGTCCACCTGCCGGACTTGAAGGTCCGGGTGGTGAACGTGGTCGACCTGATGCGGCTCCAGCCGGACACGGAGCACCCGCACGGCCTGGGCGACCGCCAGTTCGACACGATCTTCACCGCCGACCGGCCGGTGCTGTTCGCGTTCCACGGCTACCCGATGCTCATCCACCGGCTCACGTACCGGCGCACCAACCACGACAACATCCACGTGCGCGGGTACAAGGAGGAGGGCACGACGACCACGCCGTTCGACATGGTCATGCTCAACGACCTCGACCGGTTCCGGCTCGTCATGGACGTGATCGACCGGGTCCCGGGCCTGGGCCCGAACGCGGCGGGCCTGCGGCAGCGGATGGTCGACGCGCGGCACGCCGCCCGCGAGTACACGCGCGAGCACGGCGAGGACCTTCCCGAGGTCGCACAGTGGAGCTGGCCTGGATAGCTTGGCGCGCAACGCGAGTGACGCGAGTCGCGGATGCGACCGCTTGACGCGTCGCGAACACGCTTCGTTAACCTGTTAGGGGAGGCTAACTACCGCTCACCCCTTGGAGGTCCTCACGTGGCGAAGGTCAGGCCCGGACGCGTCGTGGTCGACTACGGCGAGGACCTCGTGGTCTTCACCGGCGGCATGCGGATCAACCGCCTGTGGAAGGTCGGCCGGTGGCTGCCGGTCCTCATCGCGCTCCGGAAGATCCTGCGGGAGCTGGCGTCCGACCCCGAGCTGGGGCTCCTCGACTCGCGGTTCGCGCTCAGCGGCCGGGTCGTCATGGTCGTCCAGTACTGGCGCAGCGGCGACCACCTGGAGGAGTACGCGCACTCGCAGGAGCGCCTGCACCGCGGCTTCTGGAAGTGGTTCAACCGCAACGTGAAGGACAACGGCGACGTCGGCCTGTGGCACGAGCTGTACCAGGTCCCCGCGGGGGCCTACGAGACCTCCTACTTCAACATGCCGCCGTTCGGGCTAGCGCGCGCTACCAAGGAGAAGGCGGCGGCGCGCACCGACCCGGACGACCACGACCACGACCACTAGAGGCCGAACGCGGTGAAGTCCTTCTCCAGGGTCTCAGTGGCCCACTTCTTCTGGTTCGCCTCCTGCTCGGCGTCGAACCCGCGGACTTTGCACTCGGCGACCAGGATGAGCATGATGTACGTGCGGTAGAGCGCGAGCCGCCGCTCCTCCCCCGCGGTCATCGGGCGGCCCAGGAAGCCCTCGACGGCCGAGGGGAACTCCTCCTCCGGGACCATCTGGAGCGACACGAGCTCGGCGACCGGGTCGCCGTAGAACGCGCGCTCGCCGTCGATGAACGCCTCGAACTCCCAGTCGTCCCCGCCCCGGCGCACGAAGATGTTGCCGTCCCACAGGTCGAAGTGGACGAGCGCGGGCCGGGTCACCTCGTCGAGGAGTCCGCGCTCGCCTTCGAGGAACGCGCGGATGGCGGCGACGGGGCGCGGGAGCGCCGTGCCCTGCTCCTCGATGTCGTCGAGGACGTCGTTCACCATCGCGAGGAAGGACTCCGACCAGGTGCTGCTCATGGTGCGCCCGCTCGCGCGGGGGTAGCCGAAGTGCTCGCCGGTGACGCTGGCGAAGCGGGCGGCCTGGGCGCCGATCTCCTTGCGCAGGGCCAAGAGTCGATCGGTGGGGATGTCGCCGCGGACCTTGTAGAGCGGTACGCCGTCGAGGCGGTCGATGACGAGGATTCCGGCGTCGGGGTCGGCGTGCCACAGGCGCGGCATGGGCGCGCCCGCGGCCAGGCCGCGCTCGAAGCACTCGATCTCGGTCGCCATGAGGTCGACCTCGTAGCGCAGCAGCTTCAGGCCCTTGTCGGGCGCGACCTTGACCACGAGGCGGCGGCCGTCGGCCAGGTCGAGGGCGTGGGCGGCGTTGAAGAAGCCGTCCTTGAACTCCTCGTGCGCGGTGAACGCCAAGTCGGCGCCGAGCGCGCCGCGGACGAGGGCTTCGGCGTCGGCGCGGTCGAGGCGGGGGCGGATGGCGACTTCAGACATGGCGCCATTCTCGCCGCGCCGCCGCGCCTGCGCAACACCGTTCCCACGGCGCCGAACGGCCCCGGAGCACCGCGCTCCGGGGCCGTCGGGCCGTCTGCGGTCAGCCCGCTTTGAGGGCCGCGAGGCGCGCTTCGATGTCGGCGTCGTCGCTCACGCTGTCGAGGGCCTCGAACTGGCTGTCGAGCGAGGACATCGCGAGCTCCTGGTGGCCGCGGACCTTGGCCTCCTCCCGGCGGACCTTGTCCTCGAAGCGGCTCACCTCGCTGAGCGGGTCCATGACGTCGATGCTGCCGATGGCCTCGTTGACCTTCTGCTGCGCCTCGGCGGTCTTGGCGCGGGCCGAGAGGCTGGTCCGCTTGGCCTGGAGCTCGTTGAGTTTGTCCTTCATCTGGCCCAGGCCGGTCTTGAGCTTGTCCACGACCTCCTGCTGGCTCTTGATGATCGGCGCCTCTTCGGACATCTCCTTCTCGACGGCGATCTGCTTGCCGAGGGCGACCTTCGCGAGGTTGTCGAACTTGTCGGCCTCGGCCGCGTTCCCGTCCGCGCGCAGCTGGTCGGCCTTCTGGCTGGCGTTCTTGGCCTTCGCGCCCCACTCGTCGGCGGCCTTCTGGTCGGCCGCGTAGTCGTCCTCCATCAAGCGCAGGTTCCCGATGGTCTCGGCGATGGCGTTCTCGGCGTCCACGATGCTGTTCTTGTAGTCGCGCTCGATCTGGGCGAGCATCTTGGCGGGGTCCTCGGCGTTGTCGATGGCGTCGTTGATGTTCGCCTTGACGAGCTGCGAGATCCTCCCGAAGATCGACTGCTTCTTCGACATGTCCACTCCTTGTTCACAGTGCTTGCGGAAGACGGGCCAGCGGCCCGGAAGTCAGAACCGGCCGCCACCCCCTCGCCTCCCGCGGGTGCCCGACCCGCCGAACGACCCGGGCCCGCGGCGGTGGCCGCCGCCTCCCCCGCCGAAACCGCCCCCGCTGAAGCCGCCTCCGCCGAAGCCGCCGCCGCGCCCGCCGCCACCGCCGAGGATCTGGCCCAGGAGGATGCCGCCGAGCATCGCGCCCGCGTTGCCTCCCATCGGGTTCGACCCCTTGTTCGGGTTCGACGGCGCCAGGTAGCCCTCGACGTCCTGCCGTGCGAGCTGCGCGGCGGCGTTCGCGAGCTGGTCGGCGCGCTGCGCCAGCGCGAGGGCCTGCACCGGGTCGGTGTCGGCGAGCGCGCGGGCCTGGGCGAGCTGCTGCTTCGCCTCGTTGAGGCGGGTGCGGGCCTCGGGGCCGACGGCGCCGCGGTTGGTCGTCACGTAGTCCTCGACGGCCGCGGCGGTGCTCTGCGCGCTCAGGAGCATCTGCTGGAGCTGCGCGCGGGCCTTCTGCGCGTTCTGCACGGCCCCTTGGAGGGCGCGGACCTCGTTCTCCAGGTCGAGGGAGGCCTGCTCGACGCGGCCGGTGGCGGCGAGCGGGTCGACCGGGCCGGTCTGGGCCTTGACCTCGGCGATGACGGCCTTGAGGTTCGCGGCCTTCGCGGCGACGGCTTGGCCCCCTTCGGTGCCGGCGAGGCGCTCGGCGTCGGCGGCGTCCTGCTCGGCTTCGGCGAGGACGCCGGGGAGCTGGGACGCGGCGGTGTCGAGCTCGGTGCCGCGGCGGACCACGGCCTGGGCCATCTGCTCGGCCTGGCCCACGGCCTCCTCTGCGGCGCGGACGAGGACGGCGGCCTTCCCGCCGTCGTCGGCGGCGACCGCGGCTTCGGCGTCGGCGAGCTGCTCCTGCGCGAAGCGGAGCCGGTCGGCGGCGTTGTCGGGGAACTCGCGGACGGTGGCGGCGGCGGTCGCGGGGTACGCGGTCCCCATGGCGGCCAGCGCGGTCCGGGCCGCGTCGAGGTCGATGCGCGCGGCGCGCTCCTTGAGGGCGGCGATGGCTTCGGGGGCGCGGCGGCCGAGGTCGCGGAGGGCGTCGAAGTCCCCGGCGACGGCGTCGAGGTCGCCGTTGGCCTTGGTGAGGCGGTCGATGATGTCGGCGAGCATGCGGCGGCGCTCGTCCTCGGTCTCGGGCTTGTCGTCGTCGAGGAGCTGGCGGATGCGGAACGACTCGGAGAGCTGCTCCTTGGCGCCGGCGAGGGTCTGGGTGAAGCCGCCGGTGGCCTCGTCGCCGAATTCGGCGACGGCGAAGCCGAGCTCCTGCTCGCTGGTGCGGATGGCGTCGTCGGTCTCGACGAGGAGCCGGTTGGCCTCGCTGTTGAGGTCTTCGGTGGTGCGCTGGTCGACGGGCTTGCCGCCCTTGGAGGCGGCGGGTGCGCCTTTGCGGCGGCGGCGCGTCCAGACGACGGCGGCGATGACGATCGCGGCGACGACGAGGAGGCACAGGACGATGCCGAGGACGTTGGCGCCGGAAGCGGAGCCGGCGCTGGAGACGTCGTCGCCGTCAGCGGCGGCCTGGTATCCGGCGGCGGCGTCGACGGCGGCCCGGGCCCAGTCCTCGTCCTGGAGGGCGGGGGCGATGAGGCTGGAGGCGACCTCGTTGAGCTGTGCATCGGAGAGGGGGAACGCCGAGTCGACGGACCAGGTGTAGCGGCGGTCGCCGGTGGCGACGGCGAGGAGGATGTCGTCGGAGCCGAGCCCGGAGTCGACGGCGGTGGTGTCGGCCCAGGTCTGCGGGGAGTACGAGTCGAAGCTGTCGATGTAGGCGACGTACATGCCGATGCCGGTGGAGGACTTCAGGCCGTCGATGGCGTCCTCGACGTCGGCGGTGCGGTCGCCGAGGGCGTCGACCTGGTCGGTGATCGCGCCGGAGAGGACGATCGGCGGGGTGGCCTGCGCGGCGGCGGCGGGTCCGAGGAGTGCGGCGGCGGCCAGCGCCGCCGCGGTCAGGGCCGCGGCGGCGCGGCTTCCCGTGCCGGTTCGAGTCATCGCGGACCGCACCCCCGTTCGGTCGGAAACGACGTCAGTCTAGGAGCGCGTCGTCGCAGGTCGGGCGCTTTTTGAAGAACTCCTCGGGTCCAGGAGGGACGCCGCGGGTCCCGTGACGCCGGTCACGGCTGAAATATTCGGCGGGGCGCGGGCGTCGTATAGACCGTTAGCACTCAACACCCGAGAGTGCTAATGACGAGACCTGAGGAGACCACCATGATCGTTCGCTACCAGCACCCTTACGCGGCGTTCCGTCAGTTCGACCGCGAGTTCGAGCGCCTCGTGCGCCTCGGCTTCGGCCGCGGCGCCGTGCAGTACTCCCTGCGCGCCGACGTCTACACCGAGGGCGAGGACCTGGTCGTCCGCGCCGCGGTCCCGGGCGTCAGCGCCGAGGACGTCACGGTCGAGCTCGAAGGCCGCCGCCTGTCGATCACGGCCGAGCGCAAGGCCCGCGAGTCCGCCGAGGGCGACCGGTACCTGGTGCGCGGCCTGTCGGCCGGCTCGTTCCGCCGCGAGTTCACGCTCCCGGAGGGCACCACGGCCGAGCAGCTGACCGCCGGCGTCGCCGACGGCATCCTGACGGTGCGCGTCGCCGGTGCGGTCAAGCCCGCCCCGACGGCTCAGCGCATCCCCGTCGCGGGCGCGCCGGTCGAGATCGAGGCCGAGGCGACGGACGCCGAGACCGAGACCGAGTAAATACAGCGAGACCGCGGAAGGCCCCGGAGCGATCCGGGGCCTTCCGCGTGCCCGGGTCAGCGCAGGCGGTGCCCGATGAGGGCGAGGTTCTGGATGGTCGCCAGGCCGCACTGGGCGGCGTCGTTGGTGGAGAGCGTGCGCGCCTCGTCCACTGGGGCGAGGACCTCCGGCGGGAGGATCCGCACGGTGCGGAACGCGTCCTCCCCCATGAACTCGCCGCCCGCGAAGTAGGCGCGCCAGGCCCGGTCGGCGAGCTCGTCGTCGCCGAGCCGGTGCGCCGCGTACGCGGTGAGGCGCGAGTGGGCCTGCTCCAGGTGGACGCCCGCGGGGGCGGTGCCGAGCTCGGCGCGCTGGGCCTCGGGGTCGGCGAGGTAGAGGCGGCAGTACTGGAGCCAGGCGTCCTTGAACCCGGGGGCGTCGACCAGCCCGGCGTCGATGAGGGACACCAGTTCGCTGCACACCTCGACCAGGCCGAACACGGCGGAGAGGTGCGAGAGGGCGACGCGGTCGCGCGCGGTGTCGAAGCGGCCCTTGTCGAGGTCGTACAGGGCCTCGCCGGTGAAGAAGCCCTTCGGGAGCGATCCGATGTCGCGCATCGTGCCGACGAGGCGGTCGCGGGACCGCTCGTTCCCGGTGATCTCCCAGTCCGCCAGCCAGGTCGCCGCGAGCGCGCTCCAGTCGGTGCCGAGGCCGACCGCGAGCGCGCCGCGCTCGGGCCGGTAGGTCGCGGCGTCGGCGCGCACTTTGCGGGTCGGGTCGAGGGCGAGGAACGTCGCGTCGGAGTCGCGCTGCTCCAGCATGCGGTCGCGGGTGTGCTCGTCGCCGGTGAGCAGGTAGTGGACGCGGCGGTACGCGGGCGTCGAGATGCGGACCTGCTTGGCGCTGCACCCCCAGTGCTGCACGTTGTGCCGCGTCCCGAGGCCCCGCCAGGGGCCGGCGTGGTAGACGTCGACGTCGCCGGTGTGGCGGGTCATGCGCTCGGCGAGGCGGAAGACGTCGGCGCGGCCGGTGCGCAGGAACGAGGTCCACAGCCACAGGTCCGGGGAGAGCTCGGAGTTGTCCCAGGCGTAGCCGCCGACGTCGTAGCGCCAGGTGTGGCGGTCGGCGTCGTAGGCGTGCATGACGTCGCCGAAGTTCCAGAACCCGTACCAGGACCGCTGATCGACCTGTCCGATGTAGAAGTCCAGGAGGAAGTCGAGCCGGTCTTCGAGGGCGGCGCGCTTCGGGTCGGCGCGGTCGGGCAGGTCCCAGTCGCCGAGGAACCCTTGGAGGGCTTCGGGCGCGGCCGCGAGCTGGGGGCGCAGGGCTGTGCCGCGGGCGAGGCGGGCGAGTTCGGCGACGGGCGGCGTGGCGGCGTACGGGGTCACGGTGAGCTCGTGGGTGCGGGCGATGCCGTGGGCGGTGCCGAAGCCGGGCTCGTAGTCCTCGTAGGTGATCTCAAGCGCGTCGAGCTGGTCGGCGTAGGTGTCCTGGCCGAGGCCGTCGTGGTAGAAGCGCAGGTCCATGGGCTCGGCGTCGGGCGACCAGAGCCAGAGGGTCAGCGTCGCGGCGTCCGTGTCCGCGGCGCGGACGTCGAGGCCGGTGGGGTGGGACTGCCAGAACCCGGTGAGGCCCAGGGCGAGTCCGCCCGCGGTGTCGCCGACGTAGGCGAGCCCGTCGGCGCGGGTGCCCTGGGCGGCGTCGATCCAGGGCCGGTCGGCGGCGGTGCGCTTGCGGATCGTGTAGCCGTTCGCGTTCGGCTGGCGCAGCGTGTAGTCGGCCCAGGCGGGGATCCAGCGCGACAGGGGTTCCACGTCGCGGTCCCAGGAGGACGGGTCCGGGACGGGGCGGCCGTCGAGCTGGGCGGCGCGGACCTCGGCGCCGGGGTCGCGGCGCAGGCCGGTGAGGCCGCGCACGGCCTCGCGCAGGAAGCCGCCGCCGGCGCCCGCGAGGCGCACGTGGCGGTCGTGGAGGTCCGCGCGCAGCGGCACGGTGAACCGCAGGCCGAGCGAGGAGAGGAAGTCCCGCTCGGGGTCGCCGTCCCAGGTGAAGGAGTGGACGATCCGGAACGTCGCGGCCCCGGCGGCGAACACGAGCCGCACGGTGAACGGGAGCCATGCGCGGCCCGAGTCCTCGCGATGGACGCCGGTGACGCGGACGACGGCGCGCAGCGGCCCGTCCTGCTCCACTTCGCAGGCGGTGACGTGCCCGGTGGCGTGCGCGCGGCCGGGGACGTCGGGTTCGGGGCGGTCCTGGCGGCTGGAGACGAGGCGGCCCGAGGCGGCGACCTCGGCGTCGCCGATGCGGATCGAGCGGACCAGGTCGGTGCCGGTGCGGGACAAGGTGATGCGGGCGGCGCCCGTGTCGACCGCGACGGCGTCGGCGGTCTCCGCGACGTGGACCCGCACGGCCGGTGCGGGGCCGGGGCCGCGCACGACCCGGTAGCCGTCCGCGGGCTCGCCCGCGCCGAGCGCGATCCCGGCCCATTTGACGCTGCCGTCGGGCCAGGCGGCGAGCCGCCACGTCTGGGCGGGCACCGGGGTCCCGGTGTCGTCCACTACGGACAGTTCAGCGGGGTCGGCGACGGCGCCGGGGGCGAGCGGGACGCCGCAGGTGACGCCCGCGAGCGCGAGGTCGGGCGCGGCGTCGTCGAGCCAGCGCAGGGGCACATCCACAGTGGTCACAGGGCGGTCACCTCAAGGTCGCGGTAGTGGGAGACGAGCGGGGCCATCTGGCGGAAGCCGATGCGGCCCGCGCCGAGCGGTTCGGGGTCGCGGAACGTGAAGAGCGTCAGGCCGTCGATCGCGAAGGTCACCTCCGGGCCGCGCTTGGCGACGCGGACGCGGTAGTGGCCGTCGGCGTCCTCGGGGCCGGGCAGCGGGTCGGCGCCTTGGGCGACGAGGCGGAAGCCGGGGCTCTTGCGGAGGTTGCAGGTGCGGAAGCGGCGCTCGGCCGGCCACTTGCGGCGCAGGTAGGACACGTGCAGGGCGGAGACGTCGCCCGAGTGGTACTGCGGGTAGTAGCCGGTGCGCGGCGCGAGCGCCGGATCGAACAGGTCGCGGCCGCCGGTGCCGGCCGCGGCGAAGAACAGCATCGCGAGTCCTTCGCCCGCAAGGGGTCTGAAGTCCCATTCGATCGCGATGTCGGCGGGGAAGACCTCGGGGCACCAGAGCGTGAAGTGGGCGTGGTCGCCGCGCCCGGCCGCGGCCAGGGCCGCCTCGTCGGCGGTGCTGGAGAGGACCAGGCCGCCGTCGGCGTGCGCGGTCCCGGCGGGGCCCTCGGCGGTCCAGCCGTCGAGGTCGGCCGCCTCGGCGAGCGGGTTGCGGTAGGTCACGGCCGGACCAGCCACTTCCCCAGCGGCTCCTGGTCGTCGCCGACGCCGTCGAGGGCGTGCAGGTGCTCGGCGACGAAGCGGGCGACCGCGGCGGCTCCGGCGGTCGTGTAGTGGGTGTTGTCGCCCCGGAGCTGCTCGTCGACTTCGACGCGCAGGTCGGCGGCCGCGCCGTGGACGAACAGCGCGGCCGACTCGTCCTCGCCGAGCCAGGTGTAGAGCCAGCGCGTGAACGCCGTCAGGTCGACGACCGGCACGTCGAGCTCCTTGCCGAGGGCGCGCACCGCGGCGGGGTACGGGCCGTGCGAGTGGCGCAGGGCCCCTTCGTGGAACATGCGGCGCTCGACGCTGGTGGCGAGGACCGGGCGGGCCCCGGCGGCGCGGGTCTCGGCGACGAAGGCGGCGAGGCGGTCGCGGTAGCCGCCGTCGGCGGCCAGGGTCTCGGGCTCCTTCTGGTCGTTGTGCCCGAACTGGATCACGACGGTGTCGCCGGGTTCGAGTGCGGCGGCGAGCGCGTCCCAGCGCCCCTCCTCGCGGAAGGACTCGGTGGTCGCGCCGCCTTTGGCGTGGTTCTGCACCGGTTCGGCGGTGAACCGCTGGAGCTCGTCGCCCCAGCCCAGGAGCGGCAGGTCGGGGCGCCCGGAGGCGGCGCCGCCGTCGGTGGGGGCGACGGTGGAGTCGCCGGCGAGGTGGATCGTCATCAGCCCTTCACACTTCCTATGAGCATGCCTTTGGCGAAGTGCTTCTGGAGGAACGGGTACGCCAGGAGCACCGGGATGGTCGCGATGATCACCACCGCGAACTTGATCCCCTGGGCGGGGGGCGGCACGTCGGTCGCCATCTCGTCGGCCGAGAGCGAGGCCGCGGCGGTGACCTGCCGCAGGATCATCTGGAGCGTCCACTTGCTCGTGTCGCTCAGGTACAGCAGGGGCGAGAGGTAGTCGTTCCAGATGCCGACGGCGTAGAACAGCGCGAACGTCGCCAGGACCGGCTTCGACAGCGGGAGGATCACGTGCCACAGCACCTGGAGCTCGTTGGCGCCGTCGATCTTCGCGGACTCTTCGAGCTCGCGCGGGAGCTGCTGGAAGAAGTTCTTGATGATGATGAGGCTGAACGGGTTGATCGCCAGCGGCAGGATGAGCGCCCAGTAGGTGTCGAGCAGGCCGAGGTCCTTGACGACCAGGAACGTCGGGATCATCCCGGCGCTGAAGACCATCGTGAACACGACCAGGGCGAGGACGGTGCGGCGCCCGGGGAGGTCGGGCTTGGCGAGCGGGTACGCCATGAGCGCGGTCAGGCCGAGCTGGACGAGCGTGCCGACGAAGGTGACGGCCACGGTGGTCGCGAAGGCGCGCACGAACACGTCGGAGGACAGGATCGACGCGTACGAGGCGGTCGTGAACTCGTTCGGCCACAGGAAGAACGGCCGGGTGGTGATCTCCAGCTCGGTGGCGAGCGACCCGGCGAGCACGTACAGGAACGGCAGGATCGCGAGCAGGCCGACGCCGGTGAGCATCGCGACGTTGAGGACGTCGAAGGCGCGGCCGGCCCGGGTGTTGAACCGCTTGTGCGTCGTGGACATCAGAAGATCCCCTGCTGGTTGAAGCGCTTGGCGAGCCAGTTGGTGCCGAAGATGAGCACCAGCCCGACGATGGCCTTGAACAGGCCCACGGCCGTGGAGTAGCTGTAGGCGCCCTGCTCGATGCCCGCGAAGTAGACGTACGTGTCGAACACGTCGGCCACGGTCCGGTTGAGCGAGTTCGACATCAGGTAGATCTGCTCGAAGCCGGTGTTGAGGATCTGGCCGGTGTGCAGGATCAGCAGGACCGTGATCGTGGGGAGGATCGAGGGGATCGTGATGTGGCGGACGCGCTGCCAGCGGCCCGCGCCGTCGATGATCGCGGCCTCGTACTGCTCCTGGTCGACGCCCGCGAGCGCGGCGAGGAAGATGATCGTGCCCCAGCCGGTGTCCTTCCAGACCATCTGCATGAGCACGAGCGGCCGGAACCAGTCGGGGTCGGCGAGCATGTTCGCGTCGGTCCCGAACAGGCCCGCGAAGAACGTCCACAGGGGTCCGGTGTCGATCGCGAACAGCAGCGCGGTGATCGACACGACGACGGTCCACGACAGGAAGTGCGGGATGTAGACGAGGGTCTGCACGGTGCGCTTGAGGATCTGGAGCCGCAGCTCGTTGAGCAGCAGCGCCAGCACGATCGTGAGCGGGAACGCGATGAGCAGGCTGAGCGCGGCGATGACGAGGGTGTTGACGAGCAGCCGCGGGAAGTCGGGGTTCGACAGGAACGCCTGGAAGTGGGCGAAGCCGACCCATTCGCTGCCGTCGATGCCGAGGAACGGGATGTAGTTCTTGAACGCGATCCGCGCCCCGTACATGGGCCAGAACCGGAACAGGGCGAAGTACACGAGTCCGGGGAGCATGAGCAGGAACAGCCAGCGGTAGCGCACGGCGTCCCGGCGCAGGCGCCGCAGGCGGCCGGGCCCGCGCGCGAGGGGTGGTTCGCGGTCGGCCGCGAGGGCGGTCGTCATCGCAGTCTCCTTGGGGGTTCGGTGCGCGGGGCCGGGCGGGCCCGGCCCCGCGCGGGCGGTCAGTTCAGGTCGGCGTACAGGTCGTTGATCTCCTGCACGACGTCGTCGCCG
Organism: Glycomyces artemisiae; assembly: GCF_003002955.1. Taxonomy (GTDB): domain Bacteria; phylum Actinomycetota; class Actinomycetes; order Mycobacteriales; family Micromonosporaceae; genus Glycomyces; species Glycomyces artemisiae. Next base: position 774,368 of record NZ_PVTJ01000001.1, on the reverse strand, counting down.
CCGCTGGAGCGCCAGGTGTCGAGGGCCGCCTGGAGTCCGGCGTCGTCGATCTGGCCCGCGATGTACTGGATGCGGGCGTCGGCGATGATCGTGTCGAGCTGGGCGCCGCTGGTGGTGTAGGTCGGCGAGACGAACCCGGCGGCCGGGTTGAACACGGCGTTCGCGAGGTCCTCGGCCTGGAGGTCGAGCCGCTGCTGGTACAGGGCCTTGTCGTACTCGGTCTCCTCCTGGATCGGGTAGGCGTTGTAGCCCGCGACGTTCATGCCGAGCTGCGCCCACGCCCCGGTGACCTGGTCGGTGAAGTCCTGCTTCGCGGGGTCGAACACGGCCTCGCCGTCGACGACGGTGTAGTTGTCCCCCTCGATGCCGTGGTTCATGAGGTTCTGCGCCTCGGTGGTGTTGAGCTCGTTGAGGGCCGTCAGGACCTGCTTGAGCTGGTCCTCGGTCTGGACGCCCGCGCGGGGGACGGCGAGGAAGCCGGAGTACCCGGAGGTGGGCAGCGCGTAGGTCCCGTTGGGCCCGTCGAGCTGGCCGACGAGCGCGACGTACTGGTCGTAGTGCTCGGGGTCCTGCTCCTTGAACAGGCCGGCGAGCTGGGTGGCGCGGGACTGGACGTCGATGATGATGCCGCCCTCGCCGTTCAGGAACGGCTCGTTCCAGGTGGCGGGGTCCATCGTGGCGTAGTCCGCGTTGACGTAGCCGTTCGCGACGAGGTCGCGCTCGTACTGGAGGGCCTGGAGCCACTCGTCGGTGGTGAAGGCGGGGACGAGCTCGCCGCCCTCCTCGCGCCACAGGTTGCCCGAGCCGTACCAGGTCTCGATGGCGTCGTAGGGGCTGCCGTTGCCGATGCCGCCCCAGGCGGGGTTGATGATCCCGTAGGTGTCATCCTCGCCGTCGCCGTCCGGGTCGTCCTCGGTGAAGGCGCGGGCGACCTCGTAGAGGTCGGCGGTGGTCTGCGGCTGGGCGAGCCCGAGGTTGTCGAGCCAGTCCTGGCGGAGGATGACGCTGGTGCGGATGACGTCGCGGGCGCGGTAGACGCCGTAGACCTTCCCGTTGACGCTCGCGGCCTCCTGCACCTGCGGGTTCTCGGTGACGAGGTTGGGGTAGTCGCCGGAGGCGAGGTACTCGGTGAGGTCCCAGAACCCGCCGGCCTCGGCGGTCTGGACGAAGGACTGGTCCTTGCCCTGGATGACCATGACGTCGGGGATGTCGTCGCCCGCGAGGACGGTGTTGGTCTTGCTGCCGTAGTCGGTGTTGGGCACCCACTGGACGCTCAGGTCGAGGCCGGCGAGGTCGCTGAGCGCCTTGTCGACCGGGTCGTCCTCCTCGGGCGGGACCGCGGAGAAGAACGGCGCCATGATGTCGAGCGACTCCAGCGGTTCAGCGTTGTCGCCGCCGTCCGAGCACGCGCCGAGCGCGAGGCTCCCGACGGCGAGCAGCGCCACCGGTATGCGCTTTCTTTTCAACATGGGGGTTGTCCTTTCGGAAAGGGGATTCTCGATTGCCGTCCCGCCGGCGGCGGGCGGATCGTCAGGCCGCGCCCGGCAGGCTCCGGTCGTTCGCGGCGAAGAAGGAGAGGCACAGCGCGGTGCACAGGTGGATCCACACGCCGACCGACAGCACCGGCCCGAGCCCGGGGACCAGTGCGGTGACCGCGCCGACGAGCGCGGTCGTGGCGGCGAGGAGGAGCGGCGCGCCGGGGAAGCGGAGCAGGAACTCCCAGGCCAGGCGCAGGCACCGGCCGCGGCGCAGCTCGTAGTGGGCGTCCATCGCGATCGCGAGGAGCAGGTGCGCGACGGCAAGGGCGAGGGCGGCGACGAGCGCGGCCCGCAGCCAGGGGGACTCGGCGGCGGCGAGGTTCCAGCCGAGGGCGGCGAGCACGAGCGCCGACGGGGCCGCGAGGAGGTTCGCGTGGACGAACCGGCGCCGCCACCGGGAGGCGAAGGCGCGCAACAGGTGCTGGGAGTCGCCGCGCAGGCGGGTGCGGCTGCACGCGGCCGCCGCGGCGAGCGCGGGGGCCCAGCCGAGGACGATGCCGCCCGCCAGGGTGAAGGCGATCACCAGGAGGTTCAGGGCGCCGACGTAGGCGATCGCGTCGAGCCGCCCGTACCAGCGCTCGGTCCGCGACCCGCCGGCCGCCGCCGGACCGCGAGGGGTGTCCAGTGTCGTCATGCGCGTACTCCACATCTCCGTCGATGCGTCCGGGCGAGGGGCCCGGCGAGGGGTGCCGCGCCAGGGAGGCGCGGCCGTCACACGTTATTGAAAGGATTCAAACGTGATTGACACAATAGTTAACGATCAACTCCACGTCAACACTGCGCCGGTACCGCCATCAAAGCCCTGAAACGGACCACTGTGGAGGCGTCCCGCCGCGTCGTCCTTGAATCGGTTCAACCGCGGGCCGCAGAGGGTATGCGGGCGCGGGCGGGAGGCATGGCCTCCCGCCCGCGTTCGGGTCCGGTCAAGGTCGGGTGAACCGCTTCGTGACGTCGTCGACGGCCGGGCGGACGACGAGCCACAGGCCGGCGGCGAATGCCCAGCCGACGAGAAGGAGCACCGCCTCGGAGCCGGCGACGACGACGGCCGCCGCGACGACGAGGAGCGCGAGGATGCCGAGCGAGGACTTCCAGGACAGGAAGAACTCGGCGGCGGCCACGCGCAGCACGTCGCGGAAGCGGAACGAGAAGAACGACGTCACCGTCAGCAGGTGGCCCGACCACACCGCGAGCGCGACGAGCAGGACCGCGCCGACCGGGCGCAGGACCGCCCCGCCGGGCACGGTCCCCGCGAAGAGGACGTTCACGGCGAGCACGGTCGCCGCCGCGAGCACCGGGACCCACCACGCGAGGGTGTCGCGCAGGTTGAGCCGCAGGCCCCGCAGGAGCGGCCGGGCCGGGGTCAGGTCCGGTTCCGCGGCCCAGGCCCGCTGCGCGTACAGGGCCGCCGAGAGGGCGGGCGCGGCGGGCAGGAGCGCGGCGGCGAACAGGACCGCGTTCCCGGCCTCGGGCGCGAGAAGCGTCCACAGCGCCACGGTGGGAAGCCCCGCGACCGCGAGGAACACGGCGAGGACGAGGTAGCGGTAGACCGCGGCGGTGGCCCGGGAGAGGGTCCCGGGGCCGACCTCGTCGGCGTCAGTGCGGATCATTCAGCGTTCACTCCTTTTTGGGGAGAGGCGAGCGCAGCGAGCCGGTGGGCGGGGCGACGGGTGCGGGCCATCACCCCTTCACCGACCCCAGCATGACGCCCGTGACGAAGAACCGCTGCACGAACGGGTAGATGCACAGGATCGGGATGACGGTGAGGATCATCGTCACCGCCTGGATGTTGGAGGACACCAGGGCGGTCGTGGTCCCGGCGGCCGCGGCCCCCTCGGACGCGGTCGTGGAGGCGCCCGCGATGAGGTTGCGCAGGAACAGGGTCACGGGGAACAGCTCGGTCTTGTCGAGGTACAGGAACGCGGCGAACCAGTCGTTCCAGAACGCGACCGAGTAGAACAGGATCATCGTGGCGATGACGGCCTTCGACAGCGGCAGCACGATGCGCCCGAAGATCCCGTACCAGCCGAGGCCGTCGATCTGCGCGGCCTCTTCGAGCTCCTTGGGGAGGCTCTCGAAGAAGGACTTCATGACCAGCAGGTTGAAGACCGAGATCGCGCCCGGCAGGACGATGGCCCACATGGTGTTCTTCATGCCCAGCGAGGAGATGAGCACGTAGTTGGGGACCAGGCCGCCGTTGAAGAACATCGTGAACACGGCGATGCCGATGAGGACCTTGCGGCCCTTCAGGTGCGGCTTCGAGAGCACGAACGCGTAGGTCGTGGTGAGGACCATCGCGATCGCGGTGCCGGTGACGGTGTACAGCACGGTGTTGCCGTAGTTGCGCCAGAACGTCTCGTTCTGCATGACGGCGGCGTACGTGTCGGTGTTGAAGCCGACGGGCCAGAACGACACCTGGCCGGCGTTGATCGCGCCGGGCGAGGAGAACGACTGGGCGAGCACGGTGATGAACGGGTAGAGCATCAGCGCGCACAGCAGGATCAGGAACACGGTGTTGAAGGCGCCGAAGACGCGCGTCCCGCGGGTCTCGCGGCCGCGGCTGGGCCCCCGGAGGACCCGCTCGGGGTCGATTCTCGTCGTCACCACAGGCTCGTCCCCACCATCCGCCGCGAGATCAGGTTCGCGGAGAGCACCATCACGAGGCCGATCAGGGCCTGGAACAGGCCGATCGCCGCCGCATAACTGAGATTGTTCGACACCAGGCCGACCCGGTACAGGTACGTCGAGATGACGTCGGCCGTCTGGTAGGTCAGCGGGTTGTACAGGAGCAGGACCTTCTCGAAGCCGACGTTGAGGAACGTGCCGATGTTGAGGATCAGCAGCGTGATCATCGTCGGGCGGATGCCCGGGAGGGTCACGTGCCAGGTCTGGCGCCACCGGCCCGCGCCGTCGATGCGCGCGGCCTCGTACAGCGAGTCGTCGACGGAGGTGAGGGCCGCGAGGTAGAGGATCGTGCCCCAGCCGACGGTCTGCCACACCTCCGACCCGACGTAGACGGCGCGGAACCACTCGGGCCGCTGGAGGAACGGGATGCCCTCGCCGCCGAACGCGCCGATGATCTGGTTGACGGTGCCCTGGAGCGACAGCAGCTGCATGAGCATGCCGACGACGATGACCACCGACAGGAAGTGCGGCAGGTAGGAGATCGACTGGACGATCTTCTTGAAGTGCCGCTTCCGGACCTCGTTGAGCAGCAGCGCCAGGATGATCGGCAGCGGGAAGCAGACCACCAGGGTCAGGCCGCCGAGGATCGCGGTGTTCGTGAAGACGTGCCAGAACGAGGGGTCGTTGATGAACATCTCGATGTAGCGGAACCCGACCCACTCGTCGCCGAAGATGCTGCCGCCGGGGCGGAACCTCCGGAACGCGATGACGTTGCCGACCATGGGGCCGTACTTGAAGATCGCGAAGAAGATCAGGGGCAGGAGCGCGAGGCTGTAGAGCTGCCAGTCGCGGCGGAAGGCCTCGCGCCAGGTCTGGCGGCGCTTGCGGCGCCGCGGCGGCGGGGGCGCGGCGGGCGCTGCGGCCGGCCGCTCGGTGCTGGTGAGGGTCATGCGTGCACCTCCGATCGGCGCCGGGGCCAGGGGCCCCGGCGGGCGGATCAGGAGTTCTCCTCCTCGAAGCGGGTCCGGGCCCCGTTGACGAGGTCGACGTACTGCTGGAGGCCCTGCGCTTCGAGCTCGGCGACGTAGTCGTCCCATTCGGCGATGTCGCGCTCGCCCATGATGAAGCGCAGCGTGTTGGTGTCCACGGTGTCCTTCAGCGGGGTGGCGAGGAGCGAGGCCTGCTCCAGCTCCATCTCGTCGAGGGGCGCGGGCGGGTTGGGGTCGCGCGGGGTGCGCGTGGAGAGCACGGAGTCGATGTACTCGACGAACGTGGGCGTGTTGTAGGACTCCTTGAGGGAGCGGGCCTCGGTCGAGTCGGCGAACACCGAGTTCGACCAGCCGAGGTCCGCCTGGATGTCCGTGGGCGCGCCCGGGTTGATGTTGTACGCGTCGAGGGAGAACTCCGGCTTGAGGGTGATCTTGCCGTCGGCGTCCTTCGTGTAGGTCTCGTCGAGGACGCCCCAGCGGATGAGCTCGCGCGCCTCGGGGTTGTAGTAGAGCCAGTCGAGGAACTGGAGGGTCGCGAGGAAGTACTCGGACTCCGCGGCCTCGGCGTTGAGCATGAAGCCGTTCCAGAAGTTCCGCGGCTCGACGACCTGCCCGGCGGGGCCGCCGGGCGGGGCGATCTGGAGGACCTCGTAGTTGCCCTCGCCGACCGTCTCGTTCAGGGCCTGCGCGAACTCGATCGCGGTGCCGCTCGAACCCGACGCGGCGAACACGAGCTCGTTGGCGAACTTCTCGGCGACGCTGCCGCCGCCGGAGCCGTCGTTCGCGGCGGTGAGCGAGTCGGTGTCGAGCAGGCCGTCGGCGACGAGGCCGCGGAAGTACTCGACCATCTGCTTGTAGCCCTCGGAGACCGCCGTGTACTGGAGGCCGCCGTTGCCGTCGTCCATCATGCCGTCGCCGAAGCCCCAGCCGGCCTGCGCGCCGAAGGCGTGCGCGGCGTAGTTGAGCATCGACGCGGCCTCGAAGCCGTCGGCGAGCGGGTACGAGTCGGGGTAGGCGGCCTTGATCTTGACGAGCGCCTCGCGCATCTCGTCCCAGGTCTCGGGGATGCCCCCGGCGACGGACTCGAAGACGTCCTTGCGGATCACGAGCGTGAACACCGGGACCGAGACCTCCTGGAGGCCCGGCAGCATGTAGTACTTGCCGTCGGCCTGCTTGAGGTTGTCGATCATGCCGCCGAGGTCCCACTCCTCCACGTACTTCTGGAAGTTCGGCATGTGCTCGACGTAGTCGCTCATCGGCACGATCGCACCGGAGGACACGAACGAGTCCTCCTCGCCGGTGTACACGAGCGGGATGATCGAAGGGGCGTCGCCCGCACTGAGCAGCAGGCTGCGCTTCTCGACCGCGTCGCTGAAGGGGATGGTGGTCAGCTCGAACTTGACGTTGGTGCGCTTCTCGATCTCGTCGAAGAAGGTCCAGGTATCGGTCACCGGCAGGTCCGGCCACTCGGTCCACAGCAGCGACAGGGTGAACGGCTCGGTCGCTTTGAACTGCGTGTCCGCCTTGAAGTCGTCCATCGCGCCCTTGGACTGGGCGTCGAGGTCCACTTCGGCGTCGCCGTCGTCGCTGCACGCCGCGAGCGCCATCGCACCCGTGGCGGCCACCGAGAACCCGATGAGTCCGCGGCGGGTCGCCTTGAAGGGCGTTCGCCCGTACACGTCCGACATGTGTCTCCTCCTTGAGAACGGCCCGGTTTCCGACCGAATGCGCACGATCACACGACCGCCTCGACCGAAACTTTCGGAGCCTTTACCGATAATTTCCAGAGCTTAATTCCGACGGGCAGTGATGTCAATAAATCTCCGCGCCCGGCCGCAAGCGCGTGCCCGGGCAACGGCCCCAAAACGGGCTTCCAGAGGACGAAAGAGAATGGGGGTATGCGGAATTGATGCAGAAGCGGGAGGGTAAGGAAAAAGCCCGGTCGCCCGGGCTTCGTTCCTCGATGTTCATTCGATGGAGGTGGGTACGGGATTCGAACCCGTGTGCACGGCTTTGCAGGCCGTTACCTAACCGCTCGGACAACCCACCCTGGTGTGGAAAAGACCCAGGCCTTGCGAACCTGGGCCTTTCACTTCGGTGGACGATACTGGGATTGAACCAGTGACCTCTCCCGTGTCAGGGGAGTGCTCTCCCGCTGAGCTAATCGTCCGGGACAGCGCTCTTTCGAGCTCCGAGCGGACGACCGGGATCGAACCGGCGACCTACACCTTGGCAAGGTGTCGCGCTACCAACTGCGCTACGTCCGCATGTCTTCCAGGAGTTTGTTTCCGTTCCCCCGGCGACGGGATAGAACTTTACCCAACCCGTCCGGAAGCGTCCACCGGGGGGTCGGGGCTTGCGGCTCTCCCCGGTGTTGTCGCAGCGCTCTGGCAGAATCCTCCCGTGGCTCAAGCTATCGATCAACGCATCGCCGAAGAACTCTCGGTCGGCGCCCACCAAGTCCGCTCGGCCGTCGCGCTCCTCGACGACGGCTCCACCGTCCCGTTCATCGCCCGGTACCGCAAGGAGGCCACCGGGGGCCTCTCCGACGAGCAGCTCCGCTCCCTCGAAGAGCGCCTGGGGTACCTGCGGGAGCTGGAGGCCCGGCGCAAAGCGGTGCTCGAATCGATCGGCGAGCAGGGCAAGCTCACCGAGGCGCTGGCCGCGCAGATCGACGTCGCCGACACGAAGGCGCGGCTCGAAGACCTCTACGCGCCCTTCAAGGTCAAGCGCCGCACCAAGGCCCAGATCGCCCGCGAGGCCGGGCTGGAGCCGCTCGCCGACCTCCTGCTGAGTGATCCCTCACAGGACCCCGAGGCCGCCGCCGCGGCGTTCCTCAACCCGGAGAAGGAGGTCGCCGACGCGGCCGCCGCGCTCGCCGGGGCCCGCGCGATCCTCACCGAGCGGTTCTCCGAGGACGCCGACCTCATCGGCGACCTGCGTGAACGCATGTGGCGCAAGGGACGCGTGGTCGCGAAGGTCCGCGACGGGGCCGAGGAGAAGGGCGCGAAGTTCTCCGACTACTTCGACTTCGCCGAGACGTTCACCACGCTCCCCTCGCACCGGGTGCTCGCGCTGTTCCGCGGCGAGAAGGAGGAGGCGCTCTCGCTCGCGCTGGAGCCGGGCGAGGCCGAGGCCGACGGGGCCGACTGCGAGGCCGTGATCGCCGCGAAGTTCGGGATCAGGGACGAAGGGCGGCCCGCGGACGCGTGGCTCGCCAAGACCGTCTCGTGGGCCTGGCGCACCCGCATCCTCGTCAAGCTCGGCGTGGACCTGCGGATGCGGCTGTGGCAGCAGGCCGAGGACGAGGCCGTGAAGGTCTTCGCCGCGAACCTCAAGGACCTGCTCCTCGCCGCCCCGGCCGGGCCGAAGGCCGTCATGGGCCTGGACCCGGGCTACCGCACCGGCGTCAAGGTCGCCGTGGTCGACGCCACCGGGAAGGTCCTCGACACCACCGCGATCTACCCGCACCAGCCGCAGAACCGCTGGGACGACTCCCTGGCCGTGCTCGGCGCGCTCGTCAAGAAGCACGGCGTGCAGCTCATCGCCATCGGCAACGGCACCGCCTCCCGCGAGACCGACCGGCTCGCCGCCGACCTCGTGAAGGCGTTCGCGGGGACCGCGGACATCGCGAAGATCGTCGTCTCCGAGGCGGGCGCGTCGATCTACTCGGCGTCCGCGTACGCCACCAAGGAGCTCCCGGGCATGGACGTGTCGCTGCGCGGCGCCGTCTCGATCGCCCGCCGGCTCCAGGACCCGCTCGCCGAGCTCGTCAAGATCGAGCCCAAGCACATCGGCGTCGGCCAGTACCAGCACGACCTCACCGAGTCGAAGCTCACGCGCTCGCTCGAAGCGGTCGTCGAGGACGCCGTGAACGCCGTCGGCGTGGACCTGAATACCGCGTCGGTGCCGCTGCTGTCGCAGGTGTCGGGGCTGAGCGAGTCCGTGGCCGCGAACATCGTGGCCTACCGCGACGAGCACGGCCGCTTCGCCGACCGCAAGGGCCTGCTGAACGTGCCCCGCTTGGGCCCCAAGGCGTTCGAGCAGGCCGCCGGGTTCCTGCGGGTGCCGGGCGGGGACAACCCGCTCGACGTGTCCGCGGTCCACCCCGAGGCGTACCCGGTCGTGGAGCGGATCATCGCGGCCACCGGGGTCTCGGTCGCCGGGATCGTCGGCGACGCGAAGACGCTCCGCAAGCTCAAGCCCGGGGACTTCGCCGACGACCGCTTCGGCGTGCCCACGGTGACCGACATCCTCGCGGAGCTGGAGAAGCCCGGCCGCGACCCGCGGCCCGAGTTCAAGGCCGCCGCGTTCAAGGAGGGCGTCGAGAAGGTCGCCGACCTCAAGCCGGGGATGCTCCTCGAAGGGGCCGTCACGAACGTCGCCGCGTTCGGCGCGTTCGTCGACATCGGCGTCCACCAGGACGGCCTCGTGCACATCTCGGCGCTCGCGAACCGCTACGTCGAGGACCCGCGCGAGATCGTCAAGCCCGGCGACGTCGTCAAGGTCAAGGTCCTGTCCGTGGACCTCCAGCGCCAGCGCATCTCGCTGACGATGCGCCTGGAGGACGAGCCCGAGGCGGGCGGCGGCCAGGACCGGCGGCGTCAGGGCGGGGACAGGAACGCCAAGGGCGGCAAGGGCGGCGGACGCCAGCAGCCGCGCCAGGGCGGGGGCCGCCAGGCCGCGCCCGAGAGCGCGATGGCCGAGGCGCTGCGCCGCGCGGGGCTGGCGAAGTGACGCGCGGGAGCGCCCGGCCCGGGCCGGGCGCTCCCCTACAGTTGTTGTTGTGAAACGACCTGCGACCCTGTTCCGGCCCGGCGACCTCGTTGCGGGGGCCGTGAACGCGGTCGTGGTCCTGACCTGGTCGTTCGTGCAGTGGGAGCTGCGCATCACCGACACGCAGGGCCTGAACGAGGGCCTGGCGTGGGCGATGATGGGCGTCTCGATCGTGGCGCTGTTCTTCCGGACCCCGTACCCGCTCGCGGTCACGCTCGTCACGTGGGCGGCGACGCTGGTCTACTACCCGGCGTCCTCGACGGACGGGCCGATGCTCTCGGCGTTCGTGGTCGCGCTGTACACGCTCGCGGCCCTCGGCAGGCTCGTTGCGGCGTCGGTGATCGCGGCGAGCACGTTCGTGATCGTCGTGGTCTCGGAGGTCCTCGCGGACTTCGCGCACATGACCGCCAGCGAGACGTTCATGCTCTCGGGCTGGATCATCGCGGTCCCCGCGATCGGCGCGGTCGTGGCGCACCACCGCCGGTACCGGGCCGAGACGCTCGTAGCGCTGGAGGAGACGCAGCGCCGTTCCGTCGCCGAGGAGCGCATCAGGATCGCGCGGGACCTGCACGACGCCGTCGGGCACCACCTGTCGCTCATCAACGTGCAGACCACCGCGGCGCTGCGGAAACTGCGCAAGGACCCCTCGTACGCGACCGGGGAGGTCCTGGAGGTCGTGGCCGAGACCAGCCGGATGTCGCTGCGGGAGCTGCGGGCCATGGTCGGGGTGCTGCGGGAGGCCGGGGAGGCCGCGCCGACCGGGCCCGGCCCGAGCATCGCGCAGCTGCCGGCGCTCGCGGAGGCGGCGCGGGCGTCCGGCCTGGAGGTGGACCTGCGCGTCGACGGGGGCAAGGAGGTGCCGGTGGCCGTGGACGCCGCCGCGTACCGGGTGGTGCAGGAGTCGCTGACGAACGTGCTGCGGCACGCGCGCGCGACCCGCGTGCAGGTGAACGTGGTGATCGGGACGTCGACGCTGGCGCTCGCGGTCGTCGACGACGGCGTCGGGGATGCCAAGGGCGCGAACAAGGCCGGGAACGGTCTGGCGGGGATGCGCGAGCGCGCGGAGGGCCTCGGCGGTACCTTCGACGCGGGGCCGCGCGAGGACGGCGGCTTCGCCGTGGAGGCCGCGTGGCCGTTGGAGGTGCCGAAGTGATCCGGGTGATGCTCGTCGACGACCAGCGGCTGGTGCGCGCCGGGTTCGCGTCGATCCTCGGCGACGAGGAGGACGTGGAGCTGGTCGGCGAGGCCGGCGACGGCGCGGAGGCCCTGGAGCTGGTGCGCTCCAAGCGTCCCGACGTGGTGCTCATGGACATCCGGATGCCGCGCATGGACGGCCTGGAGGCGACCGAGCGGATCGGGCGGGACCCGAAGCTCGACGGCGTCAAGGTCGTGATCCTGACGACGTTCGACGAGGACGACTACGTGTACCGGGCGCTGCGCGCGGGCGCGAGCGGGTTCCTCGTCAAGGACACCGATCCGGATGAGCTGATCCACGCGATCCGGGTGGTCGCGGCGGGCGAGGCGCTCATCTCCCCGAAGGTGACGCGGCGGCTCATCGCCGAGTTCGCGGGCCGCGTCGCGCGGCCCGAGCCGAGCTCGAAGCTCGGCGCGCTCACCGAGCGGGAGACCGAGGTGCTCAAGCTGGTGGCGACGGGCATGAGCAACGACGAGATCGCCAGGACCCTGTTCCTGTCCCCCGCGACGGCGAAGACGCACGTCAGCCGCATCATGTCGAAGCTGTCGGCGCGCGACCGGGCGCAGCTGGTGGTGACCGCGTACGAGGCCGGGCTCGTCCGTCCCACGTGGACCGACGGGCAGTGATGCTACCGGGGTGGTACGGGCCCGGGAGGGCCTGATCCCGCGGAGGTAGCGCGAATGCCGCTGCCGGGACGATGCGACCGGGCCCCTGCGGCGGCGATAGTCGCGGCATGGAACAAGACCTCGCCCGCCCGCGCTCGCGCATGGCCCGCCTGTCCGACTGGACGCAGCGCCGGCCGCTCACCGCACTCCTCGTCTGGGTCCTCGTGTTCGCCGCGTCGATCGGCGCCGCCGCCGTCGTCGGATCGGCGTTCGACGACGACTTCTCGATGCCCGGCACCGAGTCCCAGGAGCTCTCGGACCTGCTCGCCGACCGCGCCCCCGACGCGGACCCGGTGACCGTGCAGGTCGTGTTCGCCGCCGATGCCGTTGCGGCCGAGCAGGACCGCGTGGACGCGCTGCTCGCCGACCTCGCCGCGATGCCCGGCGTCGGGGCGGTCACCGACCCGTACACCGAGCCCGGCGCGATCAGCGCCGACGGGACCGTCGGGTACGCGACCGCCGCGTTCGACGGGACTACCGAGGAGGCCGCGGCGCTGCTGCCGGTGGCCGAGGACGCCGCCGGGGACGGCCTCGACGTCGCGCTCGGCGGCGACCCGATCCGCGAGGCCGAGGAGGGCGGCGGCGGGGCCGCCGAAGGCATCGGCATCCTCGCGGCCCTGGTGATCCTCGTGCTCATGTTCGGGTCGTTCCTGGCCGCGAGCCTGCCGCTCATCACCGCCGTGTTCGCCGTGGGCACCACGTTCTGCCTGGCGCAGCTCGTGTCCCACGTGACGACGCTGCCGACGTACCTGACGCCCATCCTGTTCCTGGTCGGGCTCGGCGTCGGCATCGACTACGCGCTCCTGATCTTCGCCCGGTTCCGCTCCGAACTCCTCGGCGGCGCGGCCAGGCGCGACGCCGCCGCCACCGCCCTCGACACCGCGGGCCGGTCCGTGCTGTTCGCCGGGTCGGTCGTGATCGTGGCCCTCATCGGCCTGTACGCGCTGGGACTCGGTGCGCTCCAGTCGGTCTCGATCGCCGTCGCGCTCGTGGTGCTGGTGACCATGCTCGCGTCGGTGACGCTGCTGCCCGCGCTGCTCGCCATGTTCGGCAAGCGGATCGAGAAGCGGGTGAGGAAGCACGCGGCGAAGGCCAAGGGCGTGCCCGGGCGGCGCTGGAACGCGTGGTCGCGGCTCGTCGAGAAGCAGGCGTGGCTCGCGATCGTCCTCGTCACCGTCGGCCTCGTCGCGCTGTCCGCGCCCCTCGCGGGCATCCGGCTGGGCTTCGCCGACGCGGGCACCGAGTCCGAGGAGCTCCAGAGCCGCCGGGCGTACGACATGCTCGCCGACGGGTTCGGGAAGGGCTTCAACGGGCCGCTCCTGGTCGTCACCGACGGGACCGAGGCCGAAGCGGCCGCGGCCTACGACGCGGTCGGCGCGCTGGACGGCGTGGAGTACGCGACCCCGGCGTTCCCCATCGGCGAGGACCTGTGGATGTCCACGGTGTTCGGCACCGGCGGGCCCAGCGACGAGGCCACCGTGGACCTCGTCCACGAGCTGCGCGACGACCTCGACGGCGTCGCGGGCGACCAGTACGTCGGCGGCGCCACCGCCGCGGCGATCGACTTCAGCGACATCATCGAGCAGCGGGCGCCGCTGTTCCTGATCCTCGTCGTCGGCCTGTCGATGCTCCTGCTCATGGTCGTGTTCCGGTCGGTCCTCATCCCGATCAAGGCCGCGATCCTCAACCTGCTCACCATCGGCGCGAGCCTCGGGCTCGTCACCTGGATGTTCCAGGGCGGGGCCCTCGGCGCCGAGCCGGGCCCGATCGAGGCGTTCGTGCCCGTCATGTCCTTTGCGATTATTTTCGGGCTCTCGATGGACTACGAGGTGTTCCTCATGTCCCGCATGCGCGAGGAATGGGTCCGCGGCGGCGACGCCCGCGAGGCGGTCCGCAAGGGCCTCGCCTCCACCGGCGGCGTCGTGACCGCGGCGGCCGCGATCATGATCGCCGTGTTCGGGGCGTTCGTGTTCAGCGAGTCGCGGCTGCTCCAGCAGTTCGGCGTCGGCATGGCCGCGGCGATCTTCCTCGACGCGTTCGTCATCCGCGTGCTCCTCGTGCCCGCGATCATGAAGGTCCTCGGCCGGTCCGCGTGGTGGATGCCGAAGTGGCTCGACCGGGCCCTGCCGCACGTCACCGTCGAACCCGAGCGCGAGCCCGCGAAGGAGCCCGCCCGAGCGTAGGAACAGGGAACCCAGGGCCCCGGCGCGCTGCGCCGGGGCCCGTTTTCATGCCGTTTCCACACGTTCGGGCCCCGCCGGGGCTAGCGTGGCAGGTACAAGCGTTACCGCAGGTGGAACGGGGTGGACACGATGCTCGAACTGCTCGCCAAGAACTGGGCGTGGGTCCTGGTGCGCGGCATCTTCACGATCGTGTTCGGCGCGCTCGCGGTCTTCTGGCCCGGCATCACGCTCCTCGCGCTCGTGATCCTGTTCGGCGCGTACGCCGTGGTCGACGGCATCACCGCGATCGTCATGGGCCTGCGGCGGCACACCGGCCGCGGCTTCCTCATCTTCATGGGCGTCCTCGGCGTCGTCGCCGGCGTCATCGCCCTCGTGTGGCCGGGCATCTCCGCGCTCGCGCTGCTGTACGTGATCGCGTTCTGGGCCATCGTCACCGGCATCGGCTCGCTCGTCAACGGCTTCGGCCTCGGCCGCGACGCGGGCGGGCGCTGGCTGTTCATCCTCTCCGGCCTCGCCGGGATCGTCCTGGGCATCCTGCTGCTCGCCAAGCCCGGCGAAGGCGCCATCGCGCTCGTGGTGACGATCGGGTTCTTCGCGATCGTCTGGGGCCTGCTCACCGTCATCACCAGCGTCAGGCTGCGGCGGCTCTCCAAGGAGATCTGACCGGAACGGAAAGCGGCCCGCGCCGAGGCGCGGGCCGCTTCGTGGTCTCCGGTCCTACTCGGCCCAGGCGCGCCAGGACGCGATCTGGTCGCGGACCTGCGCGAGCTGGTCGGCGACGGCCTTCGGGCCGGTCGAGCCGGGCGTGGTGCGGCCCGCGAGGGCGCCGTCCACGTCGAGCACGGCCTTCACCGACGGGTCGAGGTGCGCGGAGATGGACGCGAAGTCCTCGTCCGCGATCTCGTGCAGCTCGATGCCGCGGGCCTCGCAGTGGGCCACGCAGGCGCCCGCGATCTCGTGCGCCGAGCGGAACGGGATGCCCTTGCGCACCAGCCAGTCCGCGATCTCGGTGGCGAGGCTGAACCCCTTCGGCGCCGAGGCGCGCGGGACCTCGACGTTGAACGTCATGGTCTCGACCATGCCGGTCACCGCGGGCAGCAGGAGCGCCAGGTTGTCCAGGGAGTCGAAGACCGGCTCCTTGTCCTCCTGAAGGTCCTTGTTGTACGTGAACGGCAGGCCCTTGAGCGTCACGAGCAGCGCGGTCAGGTTGCCGACGAGGCGCCCCGACTTGCCGCGGGCCAGCTCGGCCACGTCCGGGTTCTTCTTCTGCGGCATGATCGACGACCCCGTGGAGAACGCGTCGTCGAGCGTCACCCAGCCGAACTCCTGGCTCGACCAGAGGATGACCTCCTCCCCCAGGCGGGAGAGGTGGACGCCGATCATCGAGCAGACGAACAGCAGCTCGGCCGCGAAGTCGCGGTCGGACACGCCGTCCATGGAATTCGCGACGGGCGCGTCGAAGCCGAGCTCCTCGGCCACGGCCACCGGGTCGAGCGGCAGCGAGGAGCCCGAGAGCGCGCCCGCGCCCAGCGGGGACACCGCGGCCCGCTTGTCCCAGTCCCGCAGGCGGTCCAGGTCCCGCAGGAGGCCCTGCGCGTGCGCGAGGAGCTGGTGCCCGAGGGTCACCGGCTGCGCGTGCTGGAGGTGCGTCATGCCCGGCGCGGGCGCGTCCACGAGGGCCGCGGCCTGCCCGGCCAGCGCGTCCACCAGCGCCGTGACGTCCGCGGCCAACCCCCGGGCGTGGTCGCGGCAGTACAGGCGCAGGTCGGTGGCGATCTGGTCGTTGCGGCTGCGTCCGGCGCGGAGCTTGCCGCCGAGGTCGCCGAGGCGCTCCACGAGGCCGCGTTCGAGCGCGGTGTGGACGTCCTCGTCGGCGATGGTCCCGGTGAAGGTCCCGTTCGCGACGTCCTCGCCGAGTGAGTCCAGTGCGGACAGCATCTGCGTCAGCTCGTCGGCGGTGAGGAGCCCGGCGCGGTTGAGCACGCGCGCATGGGCTTTGGAGGCTTTGAGGTCGTACGGTGCGAGCCGCCAGTCGAAGCCGATCGAGGCGTTGAGCGCTTCGAGGGCCGCGGCGGGGCCGCCGGTGAAGCGGCCTCCCCACAGTTTCGCCATTACTCGGCCTCGGCCTTGATCCGCTCGTTCCGGGCGGCGGCGAGCTTGGCCGGGAGGCTCCACAGCTCGACGAAGCCGCGCGCGTTGGACTGGTCGAAGGCGTCGCCCTCGTCGTAGGTGGCGAGGTCGAAGTCGTAGAGGCTGGTCTCGGAGCGGCGGCCGGTGACGGTGGCCTTGCCGGCGTGGAGGGTCAGCCGGACCTCGCCGGTGACGTAGGTCTGCACGTCGTTGACGAAGGTCTCCAGGCTCTGCTTGAGCGGGGAGAACCAGAGGCCGTCGTAGACGAGCTCGCCCCAGCGCTGGTCGACGGTCCGCTTGAACCGGGCCTGCTCGCGCTCGATGGTGACGTTTTCGAGCTCCATGTGGGCGGCGATCAGGGTGATGCCGGCCGGGGACTCGTAGACCTCGCGGGACTTGATGCCGACGAGCCGGTCCTCGACCATGTCGATCCGGCCGATGCCCTGCGCGCCGGCGCGCTGGTTGAGCTCGCTGATGAGCTCGAACGCGGACTTCTCGACGCCGTCGAGGGCGACGGGCTTGCCGGCGACGAAGGTGATGACGACCTCGTCGGGCTCGCGCTCCTCGGCGGGGTTCTGGGTGTAGTCGTAGATGTCCTCGATGGGGCCGTTCCAGATGTCCTCCAGGAAGCCGGTCTCGACGGCGCGGCCCCACAGGTTCTGGTCGATCGAGTACGGGGACTTCTTGGTCACGTCGATGGGGAGGTGCTTCTCCTCGGCGAACGCGATGGCCTTGTCCCGGGTCCAGGCGAAGTCGCGGGCGGGCGCGACGACCTTGAGGTGCGGGGCGAGGGCGGCGAGGCCGGCCTCGAAGCGGACCTGGTCGTTGCCCTTGCCGGTGCAGCCGTGGGAGACGATCGTGGCGCCGTGCTTCTCGGCGGCGGCCACGAGGTGCTTCACGATGAGCGGCCGGGAGAGCGCGGAGACGAGCGGGTAGCGGTCCATGTAGAGGGCGTTGGCGGCCACGGCGGGGAAGCAGTAGTCGGCGGCGAACTCCTCGCGCGCGTCGACGATCTCGGCGGCGATGGCGCCGCAGCCGAGGGCCCGCTGCTTGATGACCTCCATGTCCTCGCCGTTCTGGCCGACGTCGATGGCCACGGCGATCACTTCGGCGTCGAGCTGCTCGGCCAGGTACGGGATCGCGACGGACGTGTCGAGGCCGCCGGAGTAGGCGAGCACTACCTTCTCGGTCATTTCTGGTTCTCCTTTATTTCCTCAGTGGTGGCGTGGTAGGGGTCTGGCGCTTTGCCGGCCCAGGTAAGAAACTGGTCCGCGATCTGGGTCCCGAGGACCCCGTCGCGGGCGATGACGGCGATCGTGTCGTCTCCGGCGATGGTGCCGATGACGTCGGCGAGGCCGGAGCGGTCGATCGCGGAGGCGAGGTACTGGGCGGCGCCGGGCGGGACGCGCAGGACGGCCATGTTCGCGGAGTGGTCGGCGCCGACGAGCAGTTCGCGCAGGAGGCGCTGGAGCCGGTCGGGGGCCGCCTCGGCGTCGCGGAGGGGCCGTTCGCCTTCCGCGAAGATCGAGTAGACCGCGGACCCGCCGTCGGTGCCGCGGACCTTGACGGCGCCGAGTTCTTCGAGGTCGCGCGAGAGCGTGGCCTGGGTGGCGTCGATCCCGTCGGCGGCGAGGAGCGCGGCGAGTTCGGTCTGGGAGCGGACGGCGCCGTTCGAGATGTGCTCGACGATGCGGGCCTGGCGTGCGGCCTTGGTGGTCGGTTGATTCATCAGCGTTCACTCCGGTTCGGGGAAGCGAGCGAAGCGAGCGGAGGGCGGGGCGACGGGTGCGGGCTCACGAGGACTCCTTGAGAATCCAGGCGAGCAGGGCCTTCTGGGCGTGGAGCCGGTTCTCGGCCTGGTCGAACACGCGCGAGTGGGGGCCGTCGATCACGTCGTCGGTGATCTCCTGGCCGCGGTGGGCCGGGAGGCAGTGGAGGACGATCGCGTCGGCGGCGGCGTGGGCGAGGAGGTCGGCGTTGAGCTGGTAGTGGTTGAGGTCGGCGAAGCGCTTCGCGCTGTCGTCCATGCCCATGGAGATCCACGCGTCGGTGGAGACGACGTCGGCGCCGGAGACGGCTTCGACGGGGTCGGCGGTGACGGTGACCGATCCGCCGGTGGTCGCGTTGATCTGCGCGGCGCGCTCCAGGACCTCGTCGGCGGGCTGGTAGCCCGCGGGGGCGCCGATGCGCACGTGCATGCCCGCCATGGAGGAGGCGATGACGGTGGAGTTGCCCATGTTGAACGCGGCGTCGCCGACGTAGGCGATGCTCGTGCCCTTGAGGGGCTTGTGCTCGGCGATGGTCTGGAGGTCGGCGAGGAGCTGGCAGGGGTGCCAGCCGTCGGTGAGCGCGTTGACGACGGGCACCGTGGCGTGCTCGGCGAGCTCGGCGATCCGGTCGTCGCCGAAGGTGCGGATGACGATCGCGGAGACGTACCGGGAGAGGACCCGGGCGGTGTCGGCGATGGTCTCGCCGCGGCCGAGCTGGGTGGACTGGGCGTCGAGGACCACGGAGTGGCCGCCGAGTTCGGCGATGCCGACGTCGAAGGACAGCCGGGTCCGGGTGGAGGGCTTCTCGAAGACGACCGCGACGGACTTGGGGCCCTTGAGGGCCGGGTAGGCGTAGCGGTCGGCCTTGAGCTTCGCGGCCAGGTCGAGGACCTCGGCCTGCTGGGCGGGGGTCAGGTCGTCGTCTTTGAGGAAGTGCTTGAGGGTCACGGTCGTCCTCCGGGTGCGGGACAGACGGCGTCGAGGGCCGCGATGAGCTTGTCGCAGAACAGGTCGATCTCGTTCTGGGAGATCGTCAGCGGGGGCGCGATCCGGATCGTGTCGGGCCGGGGCGCGTTGGCGAGGACGCCGAGGCCGATGAGGTGCTTCACGACGTCGGCGGCGACGGGCTCGGCGAGGGCGATGCCGCGCCACAGGGCCTGGCCGCGGACCTCGGTGACCCGGGGGTCGGCGAGGAGCCGCGCTTCGAGGTGCGCGCCGAGGGCGAGCACGTTGTCGAAGAGGTGGTCGCGCTCGATCGTGTCGATGACGGCGAGGGACGCCGCGCACGCGATCGGGTTGCCGCCGAACGTGGAGCCGTGCGTCCCGGGGGTCAGGAGCGCCGCGGTGGCCTCGGTCGCGAGGACCGCGCCGATCGGCACGCCGCCGCCGAGGCCCTTCGCGAGGGTCACGACATCGGGGACGATCCCTTCGGCGTGGTGGGCGAACCAGGCGCCGGTGCGCCCGAACCCGGACTGGATCTCGTCGAGCACGAGGAGCGCGTTGTTCGCAGCGGTGAGTTCCCGTGCGGCCTTGAGGTATCCGGCCGGGGCGGGGACCACGCCGGTCTCGCCCTGGGTGGGTTCGAGGAACACGGCGGCGACGGTGTCGTCGAGGGCGGCCTTGAGCGCGTCGGCGTCGCCGTAGGGCACGAACACGACCTCGCGCGGGAACGGCCCGAACGGCTCGCGGATCGCGGCCTTCCCGGTGATCGAGAGCGCGCCGAGGCTGCGGCCGTGGAAGCCGTGCTCGGTGGCGACGATCTTGGCCTTCCCGGTGGCGTTGCCGTGGAGGATCGCGAGCTTGAGCGCGGCCTCGTTGGCCTCGGTCCCGGAGTTGCACAGGAACACCCGGCCGGGGTTGCCCCACAGTTCGAGGAGCTTCTCGGCGAGCTCGACCTCCTTCTCGTGCAGGAAGAGGTTCGAGGTGTGCGCGAGCCGCGCGGCCTGGCCGCCGATCGCCTCGACGAGCGCGGGGTGGTTGTGCCCCAGGCTGGAGACGGCGATGCCGCCGATCATGTCGAGGTAGGCGTTGCCGTCCACGTCGATCACGGTGGAGCCTGAGCCCTCGCGGATCGCGACGGGCGGCAGGCCGTAGTTGCCCATGAGCGCCTTGGCGTACCGGGCCTTGATCTGCTCCGAATAGGTCATGCCGTCTCCTGGACCATGGTGCCGACGCCGTCGGTCGTGAAGATCTCCAGCAGGGTCGAGTGCGGGACCCGGCCGTCGATCACGTGCGCCTGCGGGACGCCGCCCTTGACGGCGCGCAGGCACGCCTCCATCTTCGGGACCATGCCCGCCTGGAGCGAGGGGAGGATGTCCGCGAGATGGTCGGTGGAGATCTGCCGCAGCAGCGAGTCCTTGTCCGGCCAGTTCTCGTAGAGCCCCTCGACGTCGGTGAGGACGATGAGCTTCTGCGCGCCGAGCGCCTCCGCGAGCGCCGCGGCGGCGGTGTCGGCGTTCAGGTTGTAGAGGATGCCGTCGTGGTCGAGCGCCACCGTGGAGACCACGGGGATGCGCCCGGCGGCGATGAGGTCGTCGATCGCGGCGGTGTTGACCGACGCGACGTCGCCGACCCGGCCGACGTCGACCCGCTCGCCCTCGACCTCGGCCCAGCGGCGCTTCGCGGTGAACAGCTGCGCGTCCTCGCCGGACATGCCGACCGCGAACGGCCCGTGGTTGTTGATGAGGCCCACCAGTTCCCGGCCGACCTGGCCGACCAGGACCATCCGGACCACGTCGGCGGCCTCGGGGGTGGTGACCCGCAGGCCGCCCTTGAACTCGGAGGCGATGTCGAGTTTCTTCAGCATCGCGGAGATCTGCGGGCCGCCGCCGTGGACGACGACCGGCTTGATGCCGACGTAGTGGAGGAACACCATGTCCGCGGCGAACGCGGCCTGGAGCTCCGGGTTGATCATGGCGTTGCCGCCGTACTTGACGACCACGATCGAGCCGGTGAACCGCTGGAGCCACGGTAGCGCCTCAATGAGGGTCTCCGCTTTGCCAAGGGCCGCTTGCAGATGCGGTGCGAGGTCACTGATATCGGTCATGTGCTGTACGCCGAGTTCTCGTGGACGTAGTCGTGGGACAGGTCGTTGGTCCAGATCGTGGCCGAGGCGGCGCCGTGGTGGAGGTCGATGTCGATCTTCACGTCGCGGCCCTTGAGGTCCACGAGGTCGCGCGGCTCCCCGGCGGCGCCGGCCTTGCAGATCCACACGCCGTTGACGGCCACGTCGACCGCGTCGGCGTCGAACGGCGCCTTCGCGGTGCCGACGGCGGCGAGGATGCGGCCCCAGTTCGGGTCCGAGCCGAACAGCGCGGTCTTGACGAGGCTGTCGCGGGCCACGATCCGGGCCACCTCGACCGCGTCGTCCTCGGTCGCCGCGCCCGAGACGGTGATCGCGACGTCCTTCGTGGAGCCCTCGGCGTCCGAGAGCAGCTGGTGCGCGAGGTCCTTGCACAGCTCGGTGAGCGCCGAGATGAACTCGTCGGCGGCGGCCTCGACGCCGGAGGCGCCCGAGGCGAGCAGGAGCACGGTGTCGTTGGTGGACATCGACCCGTCGGAGTCGAGCCGGTCGAACGAGTACCGGCAGGCGGTGCCGAGCGCGGCGTCCGCGAGCGGGTGGTCCACGACGGCGTCGGTGGTGAGCACGACGAGCATCGTCGCCAGGCCCGGCGCGAGCATCCCCGCACCCTTGGCGATCCCGCCGAGGCTCCAGCCCGCGGGGCTCGCGACGACGGCGTTCTTCGCGACGGTGTCGGTGGTCATGATCGCCGTCGCGGCCGCGGGACCGCCGTCGGCGGCGAGGGCCTTCGCGGCGGCCTCGACGCCCGGCAGGAGCTTGTCCATGGGGAGCCGCTCGCCGATGAGCCCGGTCGAGCACACCGCCACTTCGACTGCGCCGCAGCCGAGGACCTCGGCGGTCTTCTCGGCGGTGGCGTGCGTGTCCTGGAAGCCCTCGGGGCCGGTGCAGGCGTTCGCGCCGCCGGAGTTGAGGATCACGGCCTTGAGCGCGCCGGTGGTGAGCACCTGCTGCGACCACTTGACCGGGGCGGCCTTGACGCGGTTCCCGGTGAACCGGCCCGCGGCGACCTGGAGCGGGCCCTCGTTGACGACCAGCGCCATGTCGGGCTTCCCGGAGGGCTTGAGGCCCGCCGTGACGCCGGACGCCTTGAAGCCCTTGGGAGTCGTGATGGTCACGGCGCCACTCCGTTCACGGTGAGCCCGGCGGCCTCGTCGAGGCCGAGCATGAGGTTCGCGCACTGCACGACCTGCGCGGCCGCGCCCTTGCCGAGGTTGTCGATCGCGGCGGTCACGATGATCCGCCCGGAGTCCTTGTCGGTGCCGCCCTGGAGCAGGACCGCGTTGGTGCCGTAGACGGCCGCCGTCGACGGCCACTGGCCCTCGCGCAGGACCCGCACGAAGTGCTCCCCCGCGTAGGCCTTGTTCAGGGCGTCCCGCACGTCCGCCGCCGAGACCTCGGCGAGGGGCTTGGCGGTGACGGTGGAGAGGATGCCGCGGGGCATCGGGGCGAGCAGCGGGGTCATCGAGACCGACGCCGCGCCGGTGGCCTGCTTGATCTCGGGCACGTGCTGGTGCGCGCCGACCTTGTAGGGGCTGATCGAGCCCATGACCTCGGAGGCGAGGAGGTTCTTCTTCGGGGCGTTCCCGGCGCCGGAGGTGCCGGAGGCGGCCACGACCACGACGTCCTCGGGCGAGGCGATCCCGGCGTCCAGGAGCGGCCGGAGCGCGAGCACCGTGGCGACGGCGTAGCAGCCGGTCGCGGCGACCCGGTCGGCGGCGGCGATCTGCTCGCGCTGGCCGGGCAGCTCGGGGAGGCCGTAGGTCCAGGCCCCGGCGTGGGGGCCGGAGTAGTAGGCGTCCCAGGCCGCGGCGTCTTCGAGCCGGTGGTCGGCGCCGAGGTCGACGATCTTCTGGGAGGCGGGCAGCTGCGCGGCGAGCGCGGCGGACTGGCCGTGCGGGAGGGTCATGACGACGAGGTCCGCGTCGGCGAAGGCCTCCGGGGTCGTCGGGGTGAAGCGTCGGTCGCCGTACGCGGACAGGTGGGGGTGGACTGCGGTGATGTACTCACCGGCGTTGCTGTGCGCGCCCGCGGCGGCGACGTCGAGCTGCGGGTGGTCGGCCAGCAGCCGGAGCACCTCGCCTCCCGCGTAGCCGCTGGCTCCCGCCACGGCGACCTTGAACGTCACTGGAAACCTCCGTCTTGAATGACTATGCAGAGAACTGTATCAGCATTCAGACGAGGCGCGAAAGGGATATTCCGCTGAGTGGGATGTGACTATCGCCCCTGTTCGCGGGCAAAGATCGCGGCTTGGACGCGGTTGGTCAGACCCAGTTTGGCGAGCACGCGCGTGACGTGCGACTTCACCGTCGCCTCGGCCATGCCCAGCTCCGCGGCGATCTCCGCGTTCGACATGCCCTCGCCGATGAGGCCCAGGACCTCGGTCTCGCGGCGCGTCAGCGCGTCCAGGCCCGCCGCGTCGGCCTCGATCGGAGCGTACGCGGGCCTGGAGCGCGCGAACTCGGCGATAAGGCCGCGGGTGACGGCGGGCGAGATGAGCCCGTCCCCGCGCGCGATCGTGCGCACGGCCTCCACGAGCGTCGCCGCGTCGGCGTCCTTGAGCAGGAACCCGCTCGCGCCCGCCCGGAGCGCGTCGAAGACGTTCGCGTCGTCGCCGTAGGAGGTGAGGACCAGGACGTCGGCGGTGCCGCGCAGCTCCGCGGCCGCCGCGATCCCGTCCTTGCGGGGCATCCGGATGTCCATGACCACCACGTCGGGCCGCAGCTCCTTCGCCAGCGCGACCGCCTCGACCCCGTCGGCGGCCTCGCCGACCACCTCGATGCCCTCGTCGCCGTCGCCGCCCGCGCTCTCCAGGAGCATCCGCAGCCCGGCGCGCACGGCCGCGTGGTCGTCGGCCAGCAGGACCCTAGTCATGTTCCGTCACTCCTGTCGGGATCTCGGCGCGGACGGCCCAGCGGTCGCCGTCCGGCCCGGCATGGACTTTCCCGCCCAGGAGGCGGACGCGCTCGGTCATGCCGACCAGGCCCGATCCGGCTCCGGGCACCGCCTCCTCGTTGCCGCCCAAGGCGTTCACGACGGTGACGACGAGCGTCCCGGGCGTGTACTCGATCGCGGCGACGGCGTCGCGGCCGTGTTTGAGGGCGTTGGTGAGGGACTCCTGGACGACCCGGTACGCGGTCAGCTCGACCTCGCCGGGCAGATCCCGCGGCTCGCCCTCGGTGCGGAAGTCGACCTTGAGGCCGACGGCGCGCATGCGCTCGGCGAGTTCGGGGATCTGGTCGATCCGGTAGGCGGCCAGCTCCTCGCCTTCGTCCCCGGCACGGAGGATGCCGATGATGCGGCGCAGCTCGGCGAGGCCGTCGACGCTGGAGGCGCGGATCGCGGCGATGGAGGTGCGCACGGCGTCGGAGTCGAGGTCGCGGCGGGCCTGGAGGGCGGTGGACTGGAGGGCGATCGCGGAGAGGTAGTTCGCGACGGTGTCGTGGAGCTCGCGGGCCATGACGGTGCGTTCGCGCAGCACGGCCTCGCGGCGGCGCACGTCGGCGAGGCGGGCCATCTGCTCGGCGCGCTCGCGTTCGAGGAGGGCGCGGTCGTGGGCCTGGCGGACGATGATGCCGGTCGCGATCGGGGACAGCAGGACCACGGCGAGGATCGCGAGCGTGGTGAGGACCCCGGTGGTGCCGCCGCCTTCGAGGAGGACGAGCCCGCCGAGGCCGAGGACCCCGACGACGACGGCCGGGGTGAGGACGCGGACGCCGCGGCGCGGCCCGTAGCGCGCGTAGGCGTAGAGGTTGTCGGTGTAGACGCAGATCGTGGCGAAGGTGACGCCGATGGCGATCTCGGTGCCGAAGCCGACGGTGCCGAGGGCGAGGCACAGGCCCGGCGAGGCGCGGCGCACGACGACGCCGAGGCAGGTGAGGCCGAAGGGGATGAAGCGCACCCACAGCGGCAGGTCGACCATGTACGGCTCGAAGACGCCGAGTCCGATGAAGAGCGATCCGAGGACGAAGATGACCCCGGCGGCGATGAGGTCGCCTCTGCGGATGCGCCGGAGGAGGCCGGGCGGACTGGTCATGCCCCCATCCCATCACGTCCCGGGGCGCGCGGCCTCGGTCCGGGAGGGGAGGCGGGCTCCGACTTTGGTCGCACCCAACGCACCCCATCTGTCCCGGAGGGTCCATCATGTTCGGGTGACCCAGGTGAATCCTCCCCAGTTCCGCCCCGAGTGGGAACGGTACAGCGGGGTGCTCCGCACCCTCGTGATGGCCAACGCGTTCGTCGCCCTCGTGCTCGAACTGGCCCTGTTCGTCTTCGTCGCCTGGTGGGCGCTCGACCTCGACCACGCGCTGTGGACGCGGCTGCTCATCGCGGTCGCGGCGGTCGGCGCGCTCGTGGCCCTGTGGGGTGCGTTCGCGGCGCCGAAGGCGCGCGTGCCGCTGCCGGTGGCCGGGACCGTGGCCGTGAAGGCGGTGGCGTTCGGCGCGGGGGCGTGGGCCCTGTGGGGGCTCGGGCTGCCCGCGGCGGCGATCGCGTTCGCGGTGCTCGCCGCCGCGAACACCGCGGCCGTGACGTATTTCAGGCGACCCCGAGGAGCGTGAGGACCACGCTGTAGTCGTCCCAGCTGGGGTCGCTGGTCGGCAGCTCGTCGAGCTCGCTGAAGAGCGCCCCGAACGTGGTGACCCAGAAGACCACGTAGAGGATCCAGAACACGATCGAGGCGACGCCGATCCAGCCGAGGACGATCCCGGTGGTGGCGAAGCCCTCGCCGCTCTCGCCGCGCTCGGCGATCTGGCGCTTGGCGATGGTGCCGAAGATGAGTCCGAGGATGCCGATGGGGTTGCAGACCCCGACGATGCCGACGACGAGCGCGGCGATCGCCATGCCGTTCATGGGCGGCTGCGGGGCCGGGTACCCGTAGGGCGGCGGGTATCCGTACGGGGGGTAGGGCGGCGGCGGGTAGGGCTGGCCGGGCGGCGGCTGCTGCGGTTGCTGGGCCTGCGGGTCGTACATGGGGTCGGGCGTGGACATCAGGGCACCTCTGCTATCGCGTGTTTCCCGTTTCCCACCGAGCGTAAGGCACCGGATCCATCGGCGTCGGTCCCGACGGGCGCGTCGAGGGCCTCGCGCTGGGCGCGTTCGCGGTCGAGCAGGGGCGTGAGGGCGAACCACGCGAGGGCGGTGACAGACCAGCCGAGGGCGGCGCCCGCGATGGTGTCGGTGAGCCAGTGGGCGTGCTGCCAGGTGCGGGCGCCCATCATGAGGACCGTCAGGAACACGGCGACCGGCCACCAGGTCCGGAGGTGGCGGGCGGGGATCCAGACGACGGCGACGATGACGACGAAGGCGGCCATGCGCGCGGCGTGCCCGGAGGGGAAGGCCCAGGAGCCGGTGTCGATCATGACGTCGAGGGGCCGGGGCCGGTCGCCGACGCGTTTGACGAGGTCGACCGCAATGGCGGACGCGGCGACGGCGGCGCACGCGAACACGGCCGAGCGCCAGCGCTTCGTGAGGAGCAGGGCGACGACGGCGATGGCGAGGAGCGCGAGGCCCGGTGCGGCGCCGAGGCGGTTGAGGAGCTGCGCGAGCTGCCAGCGGACGCCGTCGGCGGGGCCGCCGACGAGGGCGTTCCAGTGGTCGTCGAGGCCCTGCCACGGCGGTGTTCCGGCGAGGCGGATCCATATCGCGTCGCCGAGGACTCCGAGCGGGACGAGGACGGCCAGGGCGAGCGCGAGGCGCGACTTCGGGAAGCCGTTGGGAGTCATGGGCTGCATGGTAGCCGAGGCCTTGTGGAGCGTCCGGGGCGTCCGCTCAGCAGAAGGGCCAGCTGTTGCACTCGCTGGTGGTCTCCTCGGGTTCGTCCGAAGTGGTCGGTTCGGGCTCGGGTTCGGAGGAGGTGGTGGGGTCGGGCTCGGGCTCCTCGCTGGTCTCCTCGGCCTCGCTGGAGGACTCGGCCTCGCTGGGGCTCTGGGAAGCGGCGCATCCGGCGTCGTCGGGGTGGGCCTGGCAGTACTCGCCGTCCGGGTCCATGGATCCGTCGTCCTCGATGCCGTCGGTGAGGTCCTCGCCCTCGCCGGAGGCGCCGGGGAGCCGCTCGGCCTCGTAGCCCCTGGTCTCGATGGCGGTGTCGATGACGTTGCGCCACAATGGCAGTCCGCCGTCGGCGGCCGCTGATCCGTTGGCCCAGGCGGCGACGCTGAGCTGGGGTATGGCGCCGACGAACCAGGACTGGGTGGTGGTGCCGTGGAAGTCGGCGCCGATGCCGAAGAAGTCGCGGTCCTCCATGGCGTCGGCCTCGCCGAGGCCGATGAACTGGAGGTCCTGGGCGGTGGTCTCGGCGATCGCCTGGTTGGTGCGGATGTCCTGGTCGGCGCGGATCTCGCCGTCGCCGGAGTCGAGGACGGCGTCCACGAGGTGGGTCTCGGCGTACTTGCCGCCCGCGGCGATGGTCGCGTAGACGCCGGCCATGTCGACCACGGGCACGGGGTAGGAGCCGAGCCCGGCGGGGTCGAGGCCGTCGTAGTCGCCGGAGGCGAGGTCGCGGAGGGTCCCGTCGGCGTCGGCGATCGCGGTGAGGCCCATGCCGTTCGCGGTCTCCAGGACCTTCGCGGCGCCGTACTCGCCAGCCATGGTGTCCATGGCGCCGTCGCGCTGCTCCTGCACGGCTTCGGCGAGGGTGACGTCCACGTCGTCGTCGCTCCACCAGGACTCGATGGACGCGCCGGATTCGAGCGCGGTTGCGGCGGTGATCATGTCGAACACGGAGGAGGAGGGGTGCGGGGCGGCGGAGCCGACGAGGTCGGCGCCGTTCTCCGCTTCGGCGCCGTAGTAGCAGAGCACGGCGCCGGTGCCGGGTTCGACGGCGACGACGCCCGCTTCGCCGGGGGTCTCCTCGGCGGCGTCCTGGAGGGCCTTGTCGAGGGTGAGGACGACGCGGTAGCCGTCGGGGTTGGCGTCCTCGTCGTAGAGCCGGTCGGCGGTGATGCCGTAGCGCGCTTCGAGTTCGGTGTGGATGCGCTCCACGAGGGACGGGTGCGAGTCGGCGAAGTCGGCGGGGAGGGCGCGGCCGTCGTTGTACAGGAGCGCGGCGTCCTCGGCGGTCTCGCCCGCGCCGCCGCCGGGGAGGTTGCCGAGGACGATCGAGGCGCCGACGGCGACGACGAGCGCGGCGGCGCCGCCGACGGCGAGGTGCAGTTTCGTGAACTGCATGTCGCGCAACCGGTCCGGGAGGGGGAGGGACCAGGCGGCGCGGCGCGCCCCGCTGTACGCGAGGCCCGCCCGGTGGCTCCCCGGGGGTCCGCCTTCAGAGCCGGACCGCCTCAGGCGCCTGCCGATGCGAGAGGGGTTCCCGTTATTCACACCACGTACCTTAAAAGGCGCGGACCATGCGACATGCCGCGGCTCCGGCCTTACTCCGAAATCCCGCCGTACCGGGACACGCAGTAAGGGCCCGGTGCCACCGAGGTGACACCGGGCCCTGAGACCGATCGGCGCTACTCGCGCAGCCCGGCGCCGAAGCGTTCCGCGGCGACCGCGACGGCGGCGTCGCGCACGGCCACGCCCTCCTCGTTCGTGAGGGTCCGGTCGTTCGCGCGCAGCTCCAGCTTGAACGCGAGGGACTTGCGGCCCTCGCCGAGCTTCGCGTCCCGGTACACGTCGAACAGGCGCAGCGAGTCGAGCAGCTCCCCCGCGCCTTCGCGCAGCGCGGACTCGACCTGCCCGGCGGGCACCGACTCGGCCACGACCACGGCGACGTCGATGAGCGTCGCCGGGAAGTGCGAGACCACCGGCGCGGGCGCGAGGCCCGGCAGCGGCAGCGCGGTCAGGTCCAGCTCCATCGCGGCGGTGCGGCGCGGCAGCCCGAGGCGCTCGCACACCTCCGGGTGCAGCTCCCCCGCGTGGCCGACGACGGCGCCGTCCACGCGCAGCTCGGCGCAGCGGCCCGGGTGCCACGGCGCGGCCTGCCCTTGGGCCGCTTCGAGTTTCACGCCCGCGGCGGCGGCCACCAGCTCGGCGGCCTCGACCGCGTCGGCCCAGTCCACGGCCCGGCCCGGCGCGTCCACTCCGGCGGGCACGGCCTGCCCGCACATGACGGCGGCGACGTGGCGCGGCTGCACCGGCAGGCGCCGGATCGCGGCCGCGATGGCCTCGTCGTCGGGGCGCTTGGAGACGGGCAGGACGACCGGGTCGAGCTCGGTCCAGCCCTCGGCGGGCTGGAAGACCAGGCCCTCCTCGAAGACCGCGAGGTCCTTCGCGCCGCGCGCCAGGTTGACGCGCACGGCGTTCACGAGGCTCGCGAGGACGGTGGTGCGCAGCAGCGGCGCGGCGTCGTCGAGCGGGTTGAGCACGGCGACGGCCTGGCGCTGCGGGTCCTTCTCGTCCAGGCCCAGCTCGTCGGCGCGGTCGCGTGAGACGAACGGGAACGTGTAGGTCTCGACGAACCCGCCGTCGGCCAGCGCGCGGGCCACGCGGCGGCGGCGCCGCTGCGCGGCCGTCAGGCCGGTCCCGGCGATGGCGCGGGGCGTCGCCGACGGCACGTGCGCGTAGCCGTGCAGCCGCACGACCTCCTCGACCAGGTCGACGGGGTCGGTGATGTCGGTGCGCCACGGCGCGGGCACGACGCTGAGCACGTCGCCCTCGCCGTCCACAGTGCATCCAGCGGCTTCGAGCATCGCGACCACGGTGGCGCGGTCGTAGTCGACGCCGACGGTCTTCGACGGCAGGGCCACGGGAAGCTCGATCGCGGGGATCGGCGTCCGGCGGTCGATGTCGGCGACCTCCTCCACGTGGGTCCCGCCGCCGTACTCGACGAGCAGGTCCGCGGCGCGCTGCGCGGCGATCATGCTCAGGGCCGCGTCGGCGCCGCGCTCGTACCGCTTCGACGCCTCGGAGGTGAGCTTGTGCCGCCGCGAGGTGCGGGCGATCGACACCGGGTCCCAGTGCGCCGCTTCGATGAGCACGTTCCGGGTGCCGGGGACGACCTCGGAGGTGAGGCCGCCCATGACGCCGGCCAGCGAGAGCGGGCCGGTCGCGTCGCAGATGACCATGTCCTCGGGGTCGAGCCTGCGCTCGACGTCGTCGAGGGTCTTCAGCGTCTCGCCGGGCTGGGCGCGGCGCACGACCAGGACGTCTTCGAGCGCGTCGCGGTCGAAGGCGTGCAGCGGGTGCCCGAGTTCGAGCATGAGGTAGTTCGTGACGTCGACGGCGAGGCCGAGCGGGCGCATGCCCGCCTGGGTCAGGCGCCGGGCCATCCACTCGGGGGACTCGGCGTTCGCGTCCACGTCGCGCACCTCGCGCAGCGTGAACCGCGTGCAGCCGTCGGTCTCCACGCGCACCGGGTACGGCGGGTGCTCGGTGGCCTTGGGCTCCACGGCCTTCGACGCTGGATCGGTGAAGGCGACGCCGAGGCGGTGCGCGACCTCGCGGGCGATGCCGCGCACCGAGAAGCAGTACCCCATGTCCGGGGTGATCGCCAGCTCGAAGACGACGTCGTCGAGGCCCACGACCGGGCGGGCGTCCTCGCCCACCGCGGTCTGCTCAAGCGTGCTTTCAGGGAGGACGATGATGCCCTCGTGGTCGTCGGAGACGCCGAGTTCGCGCGCGGAGCAGATCATGCCGTCCGAGAGGCGGCCGTAGGTCTTGCGGGAGGCGATCTTGAAGCCGCCGGGCAGCTCGGCGCCGGGCAGCGCCACGACGACGAGGTCGCCTTCGGCGAAGTTCCTCGCACCGCAGATGATCGAGCGCGGCTCGGCCTCGCCGACCTCCACCTGGCAGTGGCGGATCGGCTTCTTGAACTCGGTGAGCTCCTCGATCGAGGCGACGCGGCCGACCACGAGCGGGCCGGTGACGCGCCCGCGCAGGTCGTCCACCTCCTCGACTTCGAGGCCGGACTCGACCAGCGCGGCGTCGAGCGCCTCGGTGGACAGGTCCGCGGGCAGGGCGGCGTACTCGGCGAGCCAGGAAACGGGAATCCTCATCGTCTACTCCTCCACTCGCAGGCCGGCCGGGAACCGGACGTCGCCGTCGATGATGTCGCGCAGGTCGGTGATGCCGTGGCGCAGCATGAGCGCCCGCTCGACCCCCATGCCGAACGCGAAGCCCGAGTACACGTCGGGGTCGATGCCGCAGGCGCGCAGCACGCGCGGGTTGACCATGCCGCAGCCGCCCCACTCGATCCAGCGGGCGCCGTCCTTGTGGGCGGCGAACCAGACATCGACTTCGGCGCTGGGCTCGGTGAACGGGAAGTACGAGGGCCGCAGGCGGGTCTTCGCGTCGGGTCCGAACACGGACTTCGCGAAGTGGTCGAGGGTGCCCTTGAGGTCGGCCATGGTGATGCCCTTGTCGACCACGAGGCCCTCGGTCTGGTGGAACACCGGCGAGTGCGTCGCGTCCACTTCGTCGGTGCGGTACACGCGGCCGGGCGCGACCGTGTAGATCGGCGGCTCCTGCGTGAGCATCGTGTGGATCTGCACGGTGGAGGTGTGCGTGCGCAGCACCATGTTCGACCCGTACCCGCCGTCGCCGTCGGCGATGTGGAACGTGTCCATCATGGTGCGGGCCGGGTGGTCGGGGTGGATGTTCAGCGCGTCGAAGTTGAACCACTCCAGTTCGACCTCGGGGCCTTCGCCGATCGCGTACCCCATGGCGGCGAACAGGTCCGCGATCCGGTCCATCTGGACGTTGATCGGGTGGCGGGCGCCCTGGCGGCGCCGCGGCGTGCGGGCCGTGACGTCCACGGTCTCCTCGCTGAGGATCCGGGCCGCCTCGGCGGCCTTCAGGATCTCCTCGCGGGCCTCGTAGACGGCGGTGATCTCGGTGCGGGCGGCGTTGACGTTCCGGCCGGCCTCGCCGCGCTCGGGGCCGGGGATCGAACCGATCGCCCTGCGGGCCAGCGACACCGGGGCCTTGTCGCCGAGGACGGCGGACTTGGCGGCGGCGAGCGCCTCAAGGTTTCCGGCCGCTTCGATCGCGGCGGCGGCGTCTTTCACGGCCCTCGCGAGGGCCTCGGGCTGGAGCAGGCCAGCCTCGTTCTCAGTGCTCATTCGTCTCTCTCCTGGCGGGACCATCAGCAGTCTAGAAAAGACGCGCGGCGCGGCCGCAGCCCGCTGGGGAGGAGTGGTCGGCTAGCCGCCCAGCCCGCACCCGGCGGGCTGGATAAATTCGCGGCGACCGTAAGACATGAGTCCATGCTACTTCCTGCGCTGGGCGGCCGCACTCGCGTACAGGCACACCCCTGCGGCGACGGCGAGGTTGAGGCTCTCGGCCCTCCCCCAGATGGGGACGCCGACGCGGCGGTGGGCCAGCGCGGCGGTGCCGTCGTCGAGGCCGTGGGCCTCGGAGCCGAACAGCCACACGGTGGGCGCGTCCAGGTCCCCGGCCGCGTCGAGCGCGTACAGGTCGTCCCCGTCGGCGGCGGCCGCGAGGATCTGGGCGTGGACGAACACGTCGAGGAGGTCGGCGGTGTCGGCGGCGCGCACCACGGGCAGGTGGAAGAGGCTCCCGGCGGAGGAGCGCACGCACTTGCCGTTGTACGGGTCGACGGAGTCGGTGCCGAAGACGACGCAGTCGGCCCCGGCGGCGTCGGCCGCGCGGAGCACGGTCCCGGCGTTCCCGGGGTCGGTGATGCCGTGGAGGACCGCGATGAGCTTCGGGTCTTCGGGAAGCCGCTGGTCCAAGAACCGGCACACGGCCACGAGGCCCTGCGGTGTGACGGTCTCGGCGAGGGCGGCGAGGCCCTCGTCGGTGCAGGGGTGGACGTGCGCGCCCGCGGCGACCGCGGCATCGATCAGGTCCGTGTGGCGGGTGTCGGCGTCGAGGTCGTAGAACAGGTCGGTGACGACGCCCGCGTCGACGGCCTCGCGCACGGCCTGGGGGCCTTCGGCGAGGAACCGCTCGGCCTTGTCGCGGCCGCGGCGGCGCTGGAGCTTGCGGGCGTTGACGACCCGGGACGAGCGCGCGGTGAGCACGCCCGTCCCGGGTTCATCTGCGCTCATTTGAACGACGCCGGCATTTACGCTTCGACCGGGGCGTTGACGTCCTCGGGGAGGGCGGCCTTGGCGACCTCGACCAGGGCGGTGAACGCCGCCGGGTCGGAGACGGCCAGCTCGGCGAGGATCTTGCGGTCCACCTCGACCTCGGCGAGGGACAGGCCCTGCATGAAGCGGTTGTAGGTGATGCCGTTCGCGCGGGCCGCGGCGTTGATGCGGGTGATCCACAGCTTGCGGAACTCGCGCTTGCGGGCCTTGCGGTCGCGGTACGAGTAGGTGTACGAGTGGAGCAGCTGCTCCTTGGCCTTGCGGTACAGGCGCGAGCGCTGCCCGCGGTAGCCCTTGGCCTCTTCGAGTACGACGCGGCGCTTCTTCTTGGCGTTCACCGAACGCTTGACGCGTGCCACAGTAGGTCTCCTTGCGGTTAAAAGCGGTTGGAAGGCAATCGGGAGGGGCTACATGCCCAGCAGCTTCTTGACCTGCTTGGTGTCGGCCGGGGAGACCGACTGGTCGCCCGAAGCCTTGCGCTTGAAGCGGCCGCTCTTGGCCAGCATCAGGTGGTTCTTGCCGGCGCTGCGGCGCATCAGCTTGCCCGACCCGGTCACCTTGAACCGCTTCTTGGCACCGCTGTGGGACTTCATCTTCGGCATCTGCTTCTCCTTAGTTCAACCGGAGCGGGTCGGGCGCGTCGCCGCGCCCGGCTCCTCCGTTCGCCCGGGTCTAGGACTCGGGCGTCTCGTCGGGCTTCGGGGCCTCGGCCGGGGCGTCGGCCTGGGCCGGCTCGGCCTGCTCCGCGGGGGCCTGCTCGGCCTCGCCGCGGTCGCGGCCCTTGCGTCCGCCGCCCTTGATCTCGCCCTTCGGGCGGATCGGGGCGACGACCATGATCATGTTGCGGCCGTCCTGCTTCGCGGCGGACTCGATGACCGCGAGGTCGGAGATCTCCTCCGCCAGCTTGTCCAGCAGGCGGCGTCCCAGCTCCGGTCGCGACTGCTCGCGGCCGCGGAACATGATGGTGATCTTGACCTTGTCCCCGGCCGTGAGGAAGCGCACGATGTGACCCTTTTTGGTCTCGTAGTCGTGCTTGTCGATCTTCGGCCGGAGCTTCATCTCCTTGATGACCGTCTGCTGCTGGTTGCGGCGCGAGGCACGGGCCTTCTGAGCGGACTCGTACTTGTACTTGCCGTAGTCCATGAGCTTGCAGACCGGCGGACGGGCGGTGGGTGCGACTTCGACCAGGTCCAGGTCGACGTCCGCGGCCAGTTGCAGGGCCTTGTCGATCGACACGATGCCGACCTGCTCACCCTGCGGGCCGACCAGACGCACTTCCTTGGTCCGGATCTGGTCGTTCACGCGCAAATCGCTGATGGGGCCTCCTTGGTTGCGATTCTCGCCGACGCGTTCGCGCCGGCGCCCCTGTGGCTTTCGGGTCGTCACCGGTGCGGGTGCACCGGCGGCTCGTCGCGCAAGCGTGACCCAGCGGCCTCGGGCATGAGGTCCCAACAAAGAAAGACCCCAGCGTATGCCGGGGTCCACTCCAAAGCACGGCGAACTCGATCGCCGTCTTGTGACCCGGTCGCCAGTCGGCCCCGAAGGGCCCGGCTGCGGGTGGGAGCTGGACTCCGCTTGCTAGCACTGCACGCGGCCCGACAGGGCAGCGCAGTGCGATCGACAAGCCATCGTAGCACCTAGCTGCGGGACTGCTCCAAGAGCGCTCGCAGGTGTTTGATCGCCGCCACAGCCCGCTCCTTGTCGGTGACCTGGACGGCCATGATCGACATCTCGTCGTCGTCGGCGAGTTCCACGGTCGCCCAGGTCATCTTGTCGCTGAAGTTGATGGCCGTGACGACCTGCCAGGGGAAGTAGCGCTTCTGGGCGACGTTGGTCACCTCGATGCCCTTCTCGTCGGCGCGCACGCGCAGCCGCAGGAAGCTCAGGGCGATCCCGGCGCCGATGACGCCGAGGCCGATCATCGCGGCCTGGTCGGCGACCGTGACGGTGCCGCCCTCGACGGTGGTCGTCCCGAGGGAGAAGGAGAGGGCGGTGAAGCCGAAGCAGGCCACGGCCGCGCCGATCCAAGCCCCGATGCGGGACTTGCGCGGTCGGTATTCGAGCGGGCCGGTGGTGGTCATTGGCTGCTCCTGTACGGCGGTCACGCTGCTCCTCTATTGTCCCTCGCCCGGCCCCTCAGGGGAGCTGGTCGATCTCCAGGCTCGCATCGAATGCAAGCAGGGTCTTCGGCTCCCCGGTGACGATGGGCCACCCGGGGCGGTTCAGGCCACACCAGGCGACGTGCCCGGCGGCGATGTT
Organism: Glycomyces artemisiae; assembly: GCF_003002955.1. GTDB lineage: Bacteria > Actinomycetota > Actinomycetes > Mycobacteriales > Micromonosporaceae > Glycomyces > Glycomyces artemisiae. Next base: position 739,170 of record NZ_PVTJ01000001.1, on the reverse strand, counting down.
CCCGTGCTGGCGCGAGCGCGAGAGCATGAGCCCCACGTCGCGGGCGGACTTCTGGTCCAGGTCCATGACCACGGTGACGGGCAGGCCGAGCAGGACCAGGAGGGCGTCGCGGTCGCGGCGGCGGGCCTGCGACCAGGCCTCGGCGAGCGCGCCGGAGGGGATCGCGAGGACGACGTTCTGCTCCAGGGCGGTGAAGACCACGGCCTGCGGGTAGGGCATGGAGGTGGCGAATCCGACGATGGCCGAGACGTCCAGGATGCGGCCGCCGATCATGGGCGCGCCTCCCCGTCGTCCTTCTCCTCGACCCCGAGGACCTCGCGGGCCCAGGCGAGGTGCTCGGCGCTGGGGCCCTGGCCCTTGCGCTCGAAGAGGTCTTGGAGTTCGGAGAGGGAGCGGTCGCGTTCGAGGCGCTCGGCGACGGCCGCGCCGACGTACTCGTCGACCGACTCCGCCCGGCCGACCGCGACGAGGCGGCGGATCTGCTCCAGCTGGCCCTCGGGGAGGGTGACGCTCGGTCGCGACGGCGCCCCCTTGCCGGAAGGTGGGTTGAGCGACGAATTGGCGCGATCGGTCACGATTCTCAGGGTAGCGGTGCCAGTGCGGAGGGCACGAGCGGCCGGGACCGTCATGGGGCGCTCACGAACGCGGTACCGTCATCCCCAAGCGCCCCTAGTCGCGCGACAAGTGTCGATGGAAAGGAACGGCGATGGCCGAGACGAAGTCCGGGGAGCGACCCCACGACCCGAAGTTCCCCGAGAAGTTCCTGGAGTTCATGCGCTCCGGGTGGGGGCCGCTGGACCTGGACGCCGCCCCGCTGCCGCAGGCGGCGTACACGGCGCGGCGCCGCGAGGCGCTCTCGGCGGCCTTCCCCGGCGAGGTGCTGATCGTGCCCACCGGCGAGGAGCAGCGGCGCTCGAACGACACGTTCTACCCGTTCCGCGCGGGCTCGGACTTCGTGTGGCTCACCGGCGACCAGGACCCCGAGGGCGTGCTCGTGCTGCACCCGAGCGGCGGCGGCCACGAGGCGGTCCTGTACCGGCGGCCCCGCAAGGGCACCGACTCCGACGAGTTCTTCCGCTCCGCGAAGTACGGCGAGCTGTGGATCGGCCGCAAGCACTCCCTTGAGGAGACCGAGACGCGGCTCGGCCTGCCGTGCAAGGACGTCGAGGGCCTCGACGAGGCGCTCAAGGGCGCGGAGCGCTCGCGCGTGCGCGTGCTGCGCGGCTTCGACGCCGCGCTGGACGCCCGGTTCCCGGCCGAGGAGGCCGAGGGCCTGACCCGCGACGGCGAGCTGGCCGCGGTCCTGTCGGAGCTGCGGCTGCGCAAGGACTCCTGGGAGCTGGAGCAGCTCCAGGACGCCGTCGACATCACCGTGCGCGGCTTCGAGGACGTCGCCCGGATCATCCCGGCGACCGGCTCGGTCTCCGAGCGGCTCATCGAGGGCGTGTTCCGCTCGCGGGCCCGCCTGGAGGGCAACGGGCTCGGCTACGACTCGATCGTCGGCGCCGGGTCGCACGCCACGACGCTCCACTGGATCACCAACGACGGCGCCACGAAGACCGGCGAGCTGCTCCTGATGGACATGGGTGTGGAGAACCACCACCTCTACACCGCCGACGTCACCCGCACGATCCCCGTCGACGGGCGGTTCACGCCGCTCCAGAAGCAGGTCTACGACATCGTGCACGCCTCGCAGCAGGCCGGCATGGACGTCATCAAGCCGGGCACCGAGTTCCAGGAGATCCACCAGACGTGCATGCGGGTCCTCGCCGAGGGCCTGAGCGACCTGGGCATCCTGCCGGGCACCGTCGACGAGGCGCTCGACAAGGACTCCCTCATCTACCGGCGCTGGACGCTCCACGGCTTCGGGCACATGCTCGGCCTCGACGTGCACGACTGCGCGGCCTCGCGGCCCGAGCACTACTACAAGGGCGCGGTCCAGGAGGACTTCGTGCTCACCGTCGAGCCGGGGCTGTACTTCCAGGCCAACGACGAGCTGGTCCCCGAGGAGCTGCGCGGCGTGGGCATCCGCATCGAGGACGACGTGCGGGTCACCGCCGACGGCTGCGAGAACCTCTCGGCCGGGCTCCCGCGGACCTCCGACGAGGTCGAGACGTGGCTCGCCGAGCAGCGCGAGGCCGGGCCGCGGATCGCGGGCGCGCACTGATAGAACCGCTGGTCGCTCCGGGCACCGCAGGGCCGGTGACGGCCCCGGAGGCCCGGAGCGTATAGTCCGATTTCAGGCTTATATCCACCGCACCGGGCCGGCGGCGGGGGCATCACCGCACACAACCGCTCCCGCCGTCGGCCTTCACCGTTCCCGTTTGCGGCCCCCCTCTTGGCGATCCATGCCACTCGATGCGTCTTAGGCCCGGCTGAGCACCGCCCGGCCGCACGCGGGTGCTACAGTTGGAACCGTTAAATAAGACGGACGTACTGTTTAAGAGTCGGCGGTCTGACCGACCGCGGTCCCCGACCTCCCGGGTTGCGGCAGACTGAGACCGACCTTCAGTTCAGACTCGACGAGGAGCTCTCATGGTGAGTACGGACTCCTTCGGCGCCCGCGACACGCTGCGGGTCGGCGAACACGACTACGACATCTACCGCATCGACAAGGTGGAGGGGCACCAGCGGCTCCCGTACAGCCTCAAGGTCCTCCTTGAGAACCTGCTGCGCAACGAGGACGGCGCGGACATCACCGCCGACCACATCCGCGCCCTCGGCTCCTGGGACCCGAACGCCAAGCCCAGCACCGAGATCCAGTTCACGCCCGCGCGCGTCATCATGCAGGACTTCACCGGCGTCCCCTGCGTCGTCGACCTCGCCACCATGCGCGAGGCCGTGCGCGACCTCGGCGGCGACCCGGCCAAGATCAACCCGCTCGCGCCCGCCGAGATGGTCATCGACCACTCCGTGATCGTCGACTTCTTCGGCCACCCGGACTCCTTCCAGCGCAACGTCGAGCGCGAGTACGAGCGCAACCGCGAGCGCTACCAGTTCCTGCGCTGGGGCCAGACCGCCTTCGACGAGTTCAAGGTCGTCCCGCCCGGCACCGGCATCGTCCACCAGGTCAACATCGAGCACCTCGCGCGCGTCGTCATGACCCGCGACGGCCTCGCGTACCCCGACACCTGCGTCGGCACCGACTCCCACACCACCATGGAGAACGGCATCGGCGTCCTCGGCTGGGGCGTCGGCGGCATCGAGGCGGAGGCCGCGATGCTCGGCCAGCCGATCTCCATGCTCATCCCCCGCGTCGTCGGCTTCAAGCTCTCCGGCGACCTCCCGCCCGGGACCACCGCCACGGACCTCGTCCTCACCATCACCGAGATGCTCCGCGACCACGGCGTCGTCGGCAAGTTCGTCGAGTTCTACGGCGAAGGGGTCGCCTCGGTGCCCGTCGCCGACCGCTCCACGCTCGGCAACATGGCCCCCGAGTTCGGGTCCACCTGCGGCATCTTCCCGATCGACGAGCGCACCGTCGACTACCTGCGCCTGACCGGCCGCTCCGAGGAGCAGATCGCCCTCGTCGAGGCGTACGCCAAGGCCCAGGGCATGTGGCACGACCCGAAGCAGGAGGCCGAGTACTCCGAGTACCTCGAACTCGACCTCTCCACCGTGGTCCCCTCCATCGCCGGGCCCAAGCGCCCGCAGGACCGCATCCCGCTCGACAACGCCGGGCACCAGTGGCGCCGCGACGTCGCCAACTACGTGGCCGACGAGCCGGGCATCGAGTCCTTCCCGGGCTCCGACGCGCCCGCGCAGGCCCCCAACGGCTCGCGCCCGCACAACCCGCAGACCGTCAAGACCGAGGCCGGCGAGTTCCAGCTCGACCACGGCGCCGTCGTGATCGCCGCGATCACCTCGTGCACCAACACCTCGAACCCGTACGTCATGGTCGGCGCGGGCCTGCTCGCCAAGAACGCCGTCGAGGCCGGGCTCCTGTCCAAGCCGTGGGTGAAGACCTCGCTCGCGCCCGGGTCCCAGGTCGTCACCAGGTACCTCCAGCGCGCCGGGCTCTCCCCGTACCTCGACAAGCTCGGGTTCAACCTGGTCGGCTACGGCTGCACCACCTGCATCGGCAACTCCGGCCCGCTCCCCGAGGAGACCTCGGCCGCGGTCCAGGCCGGTGACCTCGCCGTCGCCGCCGTCCTCTCGGGCAACCGCAACTTCGAGGGCCGGATCAACCCGGACGTCAAGATGAACTACCTCGCCAGTCCGCCGCTGGTCGTGGCGTACGCGCTCGCCGGGACGATGGACATCAACCTGACCTCCGACCCGATCGGCAAGGGCAAGGACGGGCAGGACGTGTACCTGCGCGACATCTGGCCCGCCCCCGAGGACGTGCGCGAGGTCGTCGACGGCCACATCGGCCGCGACATGTTCCTCACCGAGTACGCGTCCGTGTTCGACGGCGACGAGACCTGGCAGTCCCTGCCGATCCCGACCGGCAACACGTTCGAGTGGGACGAGGCGTCGACGTACGTGCGCAAGGCCCCGTACTTCGAGAACATGCCCGCCACGCCGGAGGCCGTCGAGGACATCCACGGCGCCCGCATCATGGCGAAGCTCGGGGACTCGGTCACCACCGACCACATCTCCCCCGCCGGGTCCATCAAGGCCGACTCGCCCGCGGGCGAGTACCTCAAGTCTCAGGGCGTGGGCCCCAAGGACTTCAACTCCTACGGCTCGCGCCGCGGGAACCACGAGGTCATGGTCCGCGGCACGTTCGCGAACATCCGCCTGCGCAACCAGCTCGCCCCGGGCACCGAGGGCGGCTGGACCCGCGACTTCACGCAGGCCGGCGGCCCCGTCGCCACGATCTACGACGCGTGCCAGAACTACGCCGCCGAGGGCACCCCGCTGGTCGTCCTCGCCGGCAAGGAGTACGGCACCGGCTCCAGCCGCGACTGGGCCGCGAAGGGCACCCGCCTCCTCGGCGTCAAGGCCGTCATCGCCGAGTCCTACGAGCGCATCCACCGCTCGAACCTCATCGGCATGGGCGTCCTGCCGCTCCAGTACCCGGAGGGCGAGTCCCACCAGAGCCTCGGCCTCACCGGCGAGGAGACGATCGCGATCACCGGCGTCACCGCCGTCAACACGGGCATCCCGGACACGGTCACCGTGACCGCCACCAGCCCCGACGGCGCCGTCAAGACCTTCGAGGCCGTCGTCCGCCTCGACACCCCCGGCGAAGCCGAGTACTACCGCAACGGAGGCATCCTCCAGTACGTCCTCCGCGGCCTGCTCGCGAAGTAGCACAACCGAAGCAAAGGGGGCGGGCCCGACCGGGCCCGCCCCTTCTCCGTGTCGAAACCCAGTCGACTGGGGTGCGACCGGGATTCCCCGGCGGGCGTTGACGGCGGGGGTTCGGCGCTGGCAGGCTCATTGCATGAGTGCGGCTTATGAACTGGCGCAGGTGAACATCGGGCGGATGCGCGCGCCTTTGGACTCGCCGGTGATGAAGGACTTCATGGACGGTCTGGCCGAGGTGAACGCGGCGGCCGACGCGCACGAGGGGTTCGTGTGGCGGCTGGCCGACGGGGAGGGCGAGGGGGCGACCGCGTTCCGGTTCTGGGGCGACGAGTGGCTCATCGTGAACATGTCGGTGTGGGAGGACCCCGAGACGTTCCGCGCGTACGTGTACGGCGCGGTCCACCGCCCGTACCTCCAGCGGCGCCGCGAGTGGTTCGAGCACCTCAAGGAGGCGATCACCGCGCTGTGGTGGGTGCCGGCGGGCGAACGGCCCACCGTCCAGGACGCCGAGAAGCGGCTCACGATGCTCCGCGAGAAGGGACCGACCGCCGATGCGTTCACGATGAAAGCACTGTTCCCGAAGCCGGAGGCGTAGGGGACCGGAAGCACCGTCCCGCGCCGCAGTGAGCGCCCTCACCGGGCGGAATCCCGCGCCTCGCTGAGGCGTTTTGGCTGGTGTGATGCGGGAAGTGGACGTCGTCGTGATCGGGGCCGGGCAGGCCGGATTGTCGGCCGCGTACTTTCTGCGGCGGCACTTCGAGCCCGGGACCGGGTTCGCGGTGCTCGACCATGCGCCGCACGCGGGCGGGGCGTGGCAGTTCCGGTGGCCGACGCTCACGTTCAAGACCGTGAACGGGGTGTACCAGCTCCCGGGCATGCCGGTGCCCGAGCCCGACGAGTCGACGCCCGTGGCCGGGGTCATCTCCGAGTACTTCGCCGCGTACGAGCGCGAGTTCGACCTGCGCGTCGAGCGGCCCGTGTCGGTCCGGTCGGTGCGCTCGCTCCCCGACAAGCGCCTGGAAGTCGCCACCGACCGCGGCGCGTGGATCGCGAAGGCGCTCATCAACGCCACGGGGACGTGGGAGCGGCCGTTCTGGCCGCGCTACACCGGCCAGGAGACCTTCCAAGGGAGACAGCTCCACACGGCGCAGTACCGCGGCCCGGAGGAGTTCGCGGGCGAGCGGGTCGTGGTCGTCGGCGGCGGGATCTCCGCGATGCAGCACCTGATGGAGATCCACCCGGTCGCGGCCGCCACCACGTGGGTGACGCGGCGCGAGCCGCAGTGGCGCAGCGGCGACTTCAACCCCGACCGGGGCCGCGAGGCCGTGGCGATGGTCGACGAACGGGTGCGCAAAGGGCTGCGGCCGCAGTCGGTCATCAGCGTCACCGGCGTGCCGCTCACGCCCGAGATCAGGGCCGCTCGCGAAGCCGGGATCCTCGAAAGGAATCCGATGTTCGACCGGATCGAGCCCGGCGGCGTCGCATGGGACGACGGGCGCTTCGTGCCCGCCGACGTCATCCTGTGGGCCACCGGCTTCCGGGCCGCGCTCGACCATCTCGCGCCGCTGAAGCTGCGCGGGCCGGGCGGCGGGATCGTCATGGACGGCACCAGGGTCGCGGCCGATCCGCGCATCCACCTCGCGGGCTACGGCCCGTCGGCGAGCACGATCGGCGCGAACCGCGCCGGGCGCTCGGCCGTGCGGGAGATCCGCGAGTACCTCGACCGCAGCACCTAAAACCAGCATAAGCGGCCGATCGTGAACACCGCCTGAACCGGCCAGTGGTCGGAGGGGGCGAGCCCGTCCCCGGTCCGGGTGTTGACGCCCGCTCTGCGGACGGTCAGCTCCTGCCGCTTCGGACCGGATTTGACCATGATCCAGTCGATGCGGCGGCCGTTCTCGGCGGGCGTGGTGCGCCAGCTGTTGAACGTGCCCCAGTCCGGCGTGAGCCGCGTCGCGGCGGTGTCCCAGGCGTCGGCCAGATCGCGGGCCAGGACCGCGTGGGCCTCGGAGTCGGGGCGGCAGTTGAAGTCCCCGGCGAGGACCGCCGGGCCCTGGAAGCCGCGCAGGAGGTCGCGGCACATCGCGGCGCCCTTGCGGCGGGCCCGCTCGGAGCGGTGGTCGAGGTGGACGTTCGCGACGTGGAAGTCCTTGCCGGTGGCCTTGTCCTCGAAGCGGACCCAGGTGAGCATGCGGATCGCGCCGGTCCCCCACGCGCGCGAGCCGATCCGGTCGGGGTGGCGCGAGAGCCACAGGTGGTCGTACGCGACGGGCACGACCCGCGATGCGTCCCAGAGGATCGCGGTGGACCCGGACCGGGAGCCCCCGGCGCACCCGAGGTGGACCCAGTCGTAGCCGTCGAGGTCCTCGCGCAGCTCGCGGAGCTGGTAGAACTGGCCCTCCTGCGTGCACAGCACGGTGGGCCGCTCGTCGCGGACCACCTGCGCCACGAACGGGCGGCGCTTCCACCACGAGTGCGGGGCGCGGCCCGAGGCGGTCTTCAGGTTGTAGGTCATCACCTGGAGCTCGGGGGCCGCGACCGGGCCGACGAGCGGGACGCCGGCGAGCGCGGGCGGCTGGTCCGGCGGGGCGGCGTTCCGAACGGTGTCCATGGTCGCGACCATAGCGCCGGACCCGCCGCCCCGCTGGAGCTTCACGGTTACGGGAGTTCCACGAGCGCCTGGGCGGGCCAGTGGTCGGACGGGGTGAGGCCGTCCTTCGCGTAGGTGTTCACCGCGGCCTTGAGGATGCGGACGCCGGGGGTGGCGAGGATCCAGTCGATGCGGCGCTCGGTCTCGCTGGGGACGGGGTTCCACCCGTTCCAGGTGCCCCACACCGGCGTGACCTGCTCCTCGGCGGCGAGCATGGTGTCGACCAGGCCGCCGTCGGTGAGGATCGTGTAGGTCGGGGTGTCGGGGACCTGGTTGAAGTCGCCCGCGGCGACCACGGGGAAGCCCTGCTCGACCCACGGCGCGATGACGTCGAGGTTCATCTGGGCGCCCTTCTGGCGGGCGTCCTCGGACTGGTGGTCGAAGTGGTTGTTGACCACGTAGAACTCCTTGCCCGTGCGCAGGTCCAGGAACCGGACCCACGTGAGCATGCGGACCACGTTGTTGCCCCATCCTTTGGAGCCGATGAGCAGCGGGGTGTCGGAGAGCCACTGGTGGTCGTACTCGACGACCTTGAGCCGCTTGGTGTTCCAGTACACCGCGGTGGCCTCCGACCGGGAGCCGCCGAGGCGGCCGAGGTGGATCCAGTCGTAGTGGCCGCCGAGGTCCTCGCGCACGTCCTGGAGCTGGGGGTAGATCCCCTCCTGCGTGAACAGGACCGAGGGCTGCTCTCGCTTGAGGACGGTCTTCACGAGGGGGCGGCGCTCGTCCCACGTGTGGGGCGAGGCGTCGCCGCCCTCGTAGCGGAGGTTGAAGGTGAGCAGGTGGAGCTGGTCGCGGCGCGGCTCGCCGATGACGGGGCCGCCGGAGGCCTCTTCCGCTTGCGCGGAACTGGAGAAGGCTCCGGTGGCGACCGCCGTCGCACCGAGGGCGAGGCCCGCGCCGAGCACGCCGCGTCGACTGAGGACGTTTGTCATTGAACCTCTATATCTCAGGATGAATCAGGGTGGAATGCAAGTTCACGACAAATGCCACTTGAGTGCAACCCCAACGGGGTGAACGCGCGTTGAACTCGTGTCGGACGGCCCCCGAAGACCACAAGAGACGGCGGCGGACTCGCGTCCGCCGCCGTCCTGGTTTCCTCGGTTACAGCTTCCCGGCGTGCGCCTCCAGGTACGCCGCGATGGCCGCGGGGTCGTCGGCCCCGGCCCAGCCGATGTAGCCGTCAGGGCGGACGACGCGGGCCGTGCCGTCGGGCTCGGCGGTGGCGCGGGCGACGGCGCTGTCTTCAAGCGCACTGTCGAGGACGACGAACCGCCTGGCGCGCAGCGCCTCGTAGAGCCGCGTGCCGTCGGCGAGGTCGACGTCCCGGGCGCGGTCGCCGGTGAGGCGGTGCTCGCCGTGGGCGTGCGGGTAGTGGACGTCGATGCCGCTGATGAGGCCGGTGACCTTGTGCTGCACCGGGTCCAGCTTGAGGGCGGTGCCGAGGACGGCGCCGCGCACGGCCCCGACGACGCGGGACTTGTTGGCGGCCACGCGGATGATGCGGCCGCTGGCGCGCAGCACGGCCTCGCCGACGGGGTGGCGCTCGGCCGCGTACGTGTCGAGCAGCGCCGGGTCGGCGCCGCGCAGGACCGCGGCGAGCTTCCACGACAGGTTCGCGGCGTCCTGGATGCCGGTGTTCATGCCCATGCCCCCGGCGGGCGAGTGGCAGTGGGCGGCGTCGCCCGCGAGGAACACGTTCCCGGCGCGGTAGGCGGTGGCCTGGCGTTCGTCGGAGTGGAACCGCGAGGACCAGTTCGGCTCGTGCATGCCGAAGTCGGTGCCGAACGCGAGCCTGAGCGCGGTGCGGATCTCGTCGGAGGACACGGGCGCGTCGTCGTCCTGCTGGTCGGCGGCGTTCCAGCCGATGACGCGCCACAGGCCGTCGCCGAAGTCGGCGATGAAGCAGAACGCGCCGTTCGCGCCGCTGACGGCGGGGCTCTCGGCGGGCGGCTCGTCGAGTTCGACGTCGGCGAGCATCATCGAGCGGAGCACGGCCTCGCCGGGGTAGTCGATGCCGACGGCCTGCCGGACCGCGGAGCGGACGCCGTCGGTGCCGACGACGTACGTCGCGGTGAAGTCGCCCTTGTCGGTGCGGACGGTGGCGCTCCCGTCGGCCTGGTCGATGCCGATGACCTTGTGGTCGAAGCGGAAGTCGACGCCCGCCGCGGCGGCGCGCTCGCGCAGGACGCGCTCCACGTTGTACTGCGAGGTCATGAGCACGTACGGGAAGCGGGAGTCGAGGCCGCTGAGCTTGACCTTGGCGCGGCCGAAGAGGAACAGCTCGCCGAGGCGGCGGCCGCCGAGCGCGAAGAGGTCGTCGGCGAGGCCGCGGGAGTCGAGGACTTCGAGCGTGCGGGCGTGGACGGCGAAGGCGCGGGACAGGTTCGAGATCTCGGCGCCGCGCTTTTCGAGGACGGTGACCTTGACGCCCGCTTCGGCGAGGTCGCCCGCGAGGAGGAGCCCGGTGGGGCCCGCACCGACGACGATGACTTCGGCCTGCTGCTGCTGCTCGTTCATGGCGGTCTCCTAGGGGTGAGCCGTGTTCGGAAATTCATCACTTGATGAATTCAATGTATGTTGAATTCTGCCGGAAGGGAAGGCCCTGAGCCGCAATGTGACGCAGGAGATGGTCCGGTGCAACGGATTCAGAGCCCGGAGACGCAGTTAGGGCCGCGAGAGGTGAGAGACTCGCGGCCCTAGTTCGAACTGCCAAGGATAGGTTAGCATAACCTAACTATCCCCTCAAGGGGTCGTCACCAGCGCAGGATCGCCCCGACGCCTCCGGCCTCTTTCCCCAGGTCGACGCCTTCGCCGAGGATCGACACGCGGGCGTCGGACGCCAGCGCCATCTCGATCATCGCCTCGCCGAGCTGCGCTTCGGCGACAGCCGTGGCGACCTCCGGTTCCCCGGGCGCGACGGCGTCGGCGAGGACGGCGCCTTCGGGGATGCGGCGGGCGCTCCAGACGGAGTCGCGCTCGATGAGCAGCCGGTCGACGCGGCCGCCTTGCAGCGCGTCGAGCACTTCCTCTGATCCGATGGCGGCCTTGGGGACCGCTTCGGCGAAGGCGGCGGCGAGCCGCAGGTCCCGGGCGTGCCGGGCGGCGGCGATCTCGGGCGCGACGGCCTGCTGGATCATCGCGGGCGACTTCTGGCTCAGGATGAGCTTGGACGGCACGACCTCGGCTTTGACGCCGTTGCGGAGGTGCTTCGAGGCGGCCTCGACGAGTTCGGGCTCGCCTGCGAGGACCAGGAGCTCCCAGCCGAACTCGGTCACGTGCTCCTCCAGTGTGGAGTGCGCGGCGGCGAGGAACTTCTGGAGGTGCTCGGCGACGCGGTAGTCGAAGAGGTCCTGCTGGTTGGAGGAGACGAAGCCGTCGCGGCCGCCGTAGGCGCTCTGGACGGCGGCGGGCCCCTTCATGACGCGCCATTCGTCGGTGTCGAGCTCGAAGGCGAGGCCGGAGACCTCCTCGCACTGGCCGAAGCGGCTGTCGAGGATGCGCATGCCCTTGCCGTCCACGACGACGACGCCGACGGGGGCGCCTTCGGCCCAGGCGCCGAACATGGGCGCGATGTGGGAGCGGGGCGCGAGGGCGACGCGGTCGGTCAGGGGCGTCTGCATGGCGACGCTGTAGGTCTCGCCGGTGCCGAGCGCGACGAAGAGCGCCCGCCCGATCCCGGGGGAGCCGGGGCGGACGAGCGCTTCGATGTCGATCTTGAGGTCCTCGACGCGGCGGCCCAGGAGCGGGGCCGTGCCGTTGCCGACGGCCTCGCGGAGCTGCTTGAGGCCCTGGTCGAGCCGGGTCTTCCAGGGCGGGGTCGAGCCTTCCTGCCGGGGGTCGGCGTTGACGTAGAGCGAGAGCACGCCGGCGTCGTCCCGCAGGTTCACCAGCTTGAGCTGCGTCTCGCGATCCATGGGCATGGCTACCGCCTCCTCGTAGTCGGAATTCGCCTCAGGATATGCCCGGGCGCGCCGAATCGTGAAGGTTTCGCCAGTTAGGTCCCGTTAGTTCGCGGGCTGCCGCTCGTCCCAGGCCTTTTCGAGGATCTCGGCGAAGAGGGCGGTCGGCTGCGCGCCGGAGACGCCGTACTTCTCGTCGATCACGAAGAACGGGACGCCGGTGGCGCCGAGCGCGGCGGCCTCGGCCTCGTCGGCGCGCACGGCCTCGCGGTAGCGCTCGGGGTCGTCGAGGACGGCGACGACGTCGGCCTCGTCGAGCCCGGCGGCGACGGCCACTTCGATGACCCTGTCGCGCTGGAAGATCGAGGCCTCGTCGGCGAAGTTCGCGGTGTAGAAGGCCTTCCAGACCTCGGCCTCAAGCCCCTTCTCGGAGGCGAGGTGGAGGAGGCGGTGGAGGTCGAAGGTGTTGCCGTGGTCGCGGCCTTCGGTGCGGTACTCCAGGCCCTCCAGGTTCGCCAGGTCGCCGAGCTTGTACTCGTTCGCCTGGGCCTGGGCGGGGCTGATGCCGTATTTCTTCGCGATCATCGGGACGACCGCGTCGACCTCGCCGGGCTCGCGGTTCGGGTCGAGCTCGAAGGAGCGGTGGCGCACCTCGACGGCGACCTTCCCTTCGAGGCCCGCCACGGCCTTGTCGAACCGGGCCTTGCCGACGTAGCACCAGGGGCAGGCGATGTCGGACCAGATGTCTACACGTACTGTTTCCACCCTGGCAGCAACACTTGAAGCTTCCACTGAATTCCGCCTGTGCGGCACCTCTCCCCGCGACCGCGCTTCGACCCGCACTCGCGCCCAAGCCCCCGTTCAGGTACCCTTTCTCAGGCTCGGCGCGCCCCCATCGCGCCCCAGGGTGCTTAGCTCAGCGGTAGAGCACCTCCCTTACAAGGAGGTGGTCACAGGTTCGATCCCTGTAGCACCCACAAACGGACATATGGAACAAGAAGGACTTTCACGTTGAAGGTCCTTCTTTTCTTGTCCTGATTGGCAGGAGGGGCGCATCCTGACACGGTGGGCCTCAAAGGTGACGTACGGCTAAACCTTCGTCCGACTCCGGGGATCGAACGGGTGGGGCAGTGATGACTCGCATACTCCTTGGGGCCGTGGCGATCAGGGAGCCAGGACGATACGCAGCTGGTCGCGAATCTCTTGGAGGAGGTCCTCGATGCTCCGGTCGGCGTTGATGGTGGGGGCCATGGCGATGAACATGATCGCGGAGATGATGTGCGCGAGTGCGGCGGCGGTGGTGGGGTCGGTGGCCTGGTCGCGCCCGAGGACGGCGGCGATGGCGGCTTCGGTCTCGACGGTGAGGTCGAGGGCGTCGCGGTGGTGGGGTTCGGCGGGGTCGCCGAAGACCATCTCGCGCAGGTAGGTGCGGCCGTTGTCGACTTGTTTGCGGTTGCAGACCACGACCGGGCGGATGATCGCCATGACCGCGTCGAGGATCTCGGGGGTGTCCTCGGCGGCGTTCCTGCCTTCGATGAGGGCTTCGGCGTAGGTGGAGTTCTGCACGAGCAGGAGCAGTTCGCCCTTGTTCTTGGCGTAGAGGAACAGGGTGCCGGTCCCGATGTCGGCCGCTTCGGCGATCTGCTGGGTGGTGACCTCGTCGACGCCGTGCTCGGCGAAGAGTTCGCGGGCGGCGGCGGTGATGCGGTCGAGCTTCTCCTGCTTGTTCCGCTCACGTCGCCCGACCTTGTGGGGGGCGGCTGGCATATCGCATCCTCCGGGAATAGAATCTGACTTCAATCAATTATGACTATGGTCAATGTTGCGTGGGCTCGGTTGCGTCGTGGTTCATTCTTCCACGCGGCCGCGGCCCGCTCGGTGCCGTCGCTTCGGGGGCGGTGCCGCGTTGACCGCCTGCGCCGGCCGGTGCGGGTTTCCGACTGTTGAAGGAGCCAGACCATGACCGCACTTGATGGTGCCGTCGTTCTCGTCACCGGGGCGAACGGCGGGATCGGCACCCACTTCGTCCGCGCCGCGCTCGAGCGCGGCGCCGCCAAGGTGTACGCCACCGCCCGCCACCCCAGGGCGTGGGAGGACGAGCGGATCGTGCCGCTCGCGCTCGATGTCACCGACCCCGAGTCCATCCGGGCGGCCGCCGCGGCCGCGGGTGATGTGTCGGTGCTGATCAACAACGCCGCCGTCTCGGTCTCCAGCGCAGGCATCCTCACCCACACCGACGAGGAGATCCGGGCGAACGTGGAGACGAACTTCCTGGGCCCGCTGTTCCTGGCCCGCGCGTTCGCGCCGGTCCTGGAGGCGAAGGAGCAGGCGGCGATCATCGACCTCCATTCGGCGTTGAGCTGGTATGCCGTCGGTGGTATCTACAGCGCCACCAAGGCGGCGCTGTGGTCGGCGACGAACTCGCTGCGCCTGGAACTGGCGCCCCGCGGCGTCCACGTCGTCGGGGTGCACGTGGGGTATGTCGACACGGCGATGGCCGCGCACGTCACCGAGGCGAAGACCGATCCGGCGGACCTGGTCCGCACCGTCTACGACGCCTTGGAAGCGGGCGAGTACGAGGTGCTTGCCGATGCGACGTCGGTGGAGCTCAAGGCCGGGCTCAGCGCCCCGCTCGAAGAGGTCTACCCCGAGCTGCCCATCCAGGGCCGCTGACCGGCGCGGGGCGGTGGCAGGCGAACCGGGTTCGCTGCTGCCGCCCCGATCGGACCGGGGGCCACGGCCGAGGCGGCCGGTCACTCCTCGAATCGGGGCAGGGCGGTGCCGTCCTTGACGAACGTGAGCGCCTGCTCCACTTCGTAGGCGTGGACCGCCGAGGCGAACGCGGGAAGCCGGGAGGACACCTCCCCGACGGCGGCTCCGGCGAAGAACCCGCGCATCGTGTCGTCATCGGCGAAGCCGACCAGGAGCGAGGCGTGGAACTGCCGGTCTGCCGGGTTGTCGTGGGCGACGTTCGGCGTGTTCCACAGGCCGCGTCTCCAGGGCATGAACACCTGCGTCCGCAGCTCGGTCAACCCACTGTTCTCCGCGAGGGCGGGGACGAGCCGGTCGTGGAGGACCTTGCGGAAGGCGCCGGTGCCGACGCCTTCGCGCTTCCTGACGTAGACCAGGGCCCGGGCCCCCGTCCGCTCGCCGGCCCCGAGGTCGTACCAGTGCGTCGAGTACGGCGGCCCCGCGTAGAGGATGGTGCGGCGGAACAGGTTGACCTCGTCGAGGTAGGCGAGCTTGGTCTGCTTGCGGCCCCGCAGTGGTGAGAGCACCGTCTGCATGGTGACCTCGGCGATCCCGTCGATCCTGCGGTCTGCGGGGATGGCGGTCTCGACGCCCTCGACGGCCGGCCACAGGCCGGGGTTGGTCTCGGCCAGGTGGATCTGGCGGTATTCCTCGAATCCCGGTGTGGCGGAGATGATCTGGGAGTGCGGGCCCTTCCATCGGTCCATGCCCTGCCGTCTGGGCTGGTCCTCGCGCACCCACAGCAGAATCGAGGAGGTGAACGGTTTCCTGGTGAAGGCCAGTGGCGTGGACATCGCCGACTCCTTTCGGCCGCCTCGTGCGGCGCTCATCGGTTCAGGAACGCGGCGGCGACCGGCGCGAACTGCTCGTGGTACTGGAAGACCCCGCCGTGCCCGGAGTCGGGGTAGATGATCAGCTCGGAGCCGGGAATGCGGCGGTGCAGGTCCTCGGACAGGACCGAGGGGACCATGCGGTCGTGGTCGCCGTTGGCGATCAAGGTCGGCTGCGTGAGCCGCGACAGGTCGTGGGGCGTGCCGCGGCCCCACTTCTTGATGGCCCCCAGCTGCGTCTGGAAGCCCTTCACCTTCATCGGCGCGTCCTGAACTTCGGTGTGCGCGCCGGTCGTGCGCGCGACGTACGCCTTTGCCGCGCGTTTGCCTGCCGCGTTGCGGTTGAAGAACAGGAACTCCCGCGGGTCCGAGCGCGTCACGGTTGCCTTGAGGATGTCGAGGTAGGTCAGGCCGGCGACCTTGTCGATGTCCTTGCCGCCCTTCGGCCCCGTCCCGGTGAGGACGAGCCTGCGGACCAGGTCCGGGTGCGCGGCGATGAGCGCCTGGGCGACGAACCCGCCCAGGGAGAAGGAGAAGACGTCGACCTGGTCGAAGCCGAGCGCTTTGATGAATGCGTAGGCGTCCTCGGCCATCGCCTCGACCGAGTCGGGCACCTCGCCGGTGGTGGCGCCGACGCCCCGCTGGTCGAAGGCGATGACGTGGCGGTCGGCAGCGATCGCGTCGACGATCCGCGGGTCCCAGTAGTCGAGGGTCGCGGCGAGGTGGACGAAGAAGACCACCGGGATGCCGCCCTTGGGCCCCAGCTCGCGGTAGGCGAAGGTGACCCCGTTCGCGGTGACGGTGCGCGTCGGCGCTTCCAGGTACGACGTGACTGGTTTGTCTTGCGTGTTCATGATGACTCCCTGTATGTGAATGATCGTAGTGATGGTCGAATGGCGCGGTCAGGCTTTGACGGCGACGGCCTTGCCCCGGATACCGCCCTGCTCGAGTGCCCCGAGGGCCTCGGGGATCTGGTCGAACGGGACGGTCTTGCCGACGATCGGGCGCAGCGCGCCCGAGTCGATGAGCGCGCCGATCTCGCGGAGCTGGTCGCCGCTGGCGCGCATGAACAGGAACTCGTAGGTCACGCCGAGCTTGCGGGCCTGGCGGCGGACACCGGCACTCAGCGCGGTCGTCGCCAACCGCAGCGCCGTCCCAGCGCCGATCTCGCGGGCGAAAGCCGCATCCGGGGGCCCGGCGATCCCGATCGCCTTCCCGCCGGGGCGCAGTACGCGCAGGGACTTCTCGAGGTTCTCCCCGCCCAGGCTGTCCACCACCAGGTCGACCCCGCCGAGGAGCTGCTCGAAGTCCTGGGTGCGGTAGTCGATGACGGTGTCGGCGCCGAGCTCGCGCACGAAGTCGGCGTTCGAGCCGCTCGCCGTGGTGGCGACCGTCGCGCCGAGGTGCTTGGCGAGCTGGATCGCGATCGACCCGACCCCGCCGGCCCCGGCGTGGATGAGGACCCGCTGCCCGGCCTGGAGGTTGCCTCTCTCGACCAGCGCCTGCCAGGCCGTCAGCGCGACCAGCGGCAGCGAGGCGGCTTCAGCCATGCTGATCGACGCGGGCTTGAGCGCCAGGTCGGCCTCGGCGACGGCGATCCGCTCGGCGAAGGTGCCGATGCGGTGATCCGCGGGCCGGGCGAACACCTCGTCACCGATCTTGAACCCGCGCACGCCCGCTCCGGCCGCAACGACG
Organism: Glycomyces artemisiae; assembly: GCF_003002955.1. Classification (GTDB taxonomy): domain Bacteria; phylum Actinomycetota; class Actinomycetes; order Mycobacteriales; family Micromonosporaceae; genus Glycomyces; species Glycomyces artemisiae. The sequence continues at coordinate 722,086 of NZ_PVTJ01000001.1, read as the reverse complement.
GTCCCGGCGAGGTCGTGGCCGAGGACGAACGGCGGCCGGTACGGCAGGATCTGCCGGAACTGGCCCCTGCGGACCTTCTCGTCCAGCAGGTTCAGGCCAGCGGCCTCCACCTGCACGAGCACGTCCCGCTCACCCACAACCGGCTCGGCCACCTCCGCGAGCTCCAGCGGCTCCTTGTACTTGCCGACCACGAACGCCTTCATGACGAACTACTCCTTCCCCGGGCCTCGCCCACATCCTCAATCTGAGTTAGCTCAATAATGACTCTACTCAGTAATTTTGTCAAGCGCGGTCGCGCTGAACCCGCGAAGCTCACAGGCAATGAGCCCGTTTCAACTTGATCGGTGTTCGTAGCCTCCCCGCGAGCCGGCGGACACGGCTGCTCCAGAACGGCGGGATGGGCGGCAACTCGTCCGAAATGCAATCATTTCGATGTATAATATTTCGACAATGTGATAGGGGAGGAAGCCATGTCTAGCGGCAATGCACGCACCGACGCGACTGAAAGCCCGGACGAGGAGCCCAACGGCGACAGGCTGACAGAAGAGGTGCTCAGGTCTGGCAGGAATGCACGCACCGACAAGACCGCAAACCCGTCAAAACCGGACCCTCTCGAGAACCTGTTCCCATACTTTGCCGAAGAGCCCGACATGAACTATTACGGCCGGGGAGACTAACGCTTGCCAGGCCGGGTTTTTCGAAGGCGATAACCTCGTCGACGAGCTCCTCGCCGAACGCGACACCGCCCTCGCCCAGCTCGACTCCGAGGAGATCCACCAGGGCCGCAAGACCGCCTTCGTGAGGCACAGAAGAGCCTCACGAAGGCGGTCTGGGCCAACGCACAACGCCGCGGCCGCCGACCCCAAGGCGCTCAAGCACCAGCGGAACCTCAGCCTTGTGTGACCCTCGAAAGCAGAAGCCCGCGGACACCGTGGAAAGAGGTTGTTGCATCCTGGTCGTGATCGGTTGGAGCGCAACGCGTTCGGACTACAGGCGGAATGACGACGTGAAGAAGCTCTTGGTAGAACGGCGAATGCTACTTCTGCCTGAACGACCACCAGGAGCTCCGGTTGCTGTTCAACCCGCCGCCCTGCCGCTGTCCACCGCGACCCTTAACCAAGTTGCCCAACTCATCCGCACCCACCGCAAGACCATCGGCTCCAGGTGGCGAGCCCTCGACCCCGGCACCCAAGCCCTGCTCACCCTCGCCTACCTGCGTAAAGGCGAAGCCCTGCGCGACCTCGCGGCTGGCTTCGGCATCTCGGCCGCCACCGCATGGCGTCGAACCCGCGAGACCATCAGCCTGCTCGCCGCCCGCGCCCCGGGCATCCGCGACGCCCTGCAACACGCGAAGCGCACCGGTGCGGCCTTCGTGATCCTCGACGGCGCCCTGATCCACATCGACCGCAACCAGATCGACCAGCCCTACTACTCCGGCAAGCACAAACGGCACGGCATGAACATCCAGGCCATCGGTGACGCACGAGGGAACCTGCTGTGGATCTCCGGCGCGATCCGCGGCTCCATCCACGACACCAAGGCCGCCCGGATCTGGCAGATCCCCCGCCTGCTGGCCGAACATGGCCTGTTGGCCCTGGGCGACAAAGGCTACGACGGGCTCGACCACAACCTGGTGGTCACCCCGTTCAAGGGGAAAGGCAAGCCTGAGTGGCAGAAGGAGTACAACCGCCTCCACGCCCGGCTCCGCGGACCCGGCGAGCGCATGTTCGCCCAGCTCAAAACCTGGGCGATCTTCGACCAGGTGCGCTGTGATCCGGACCAGATCACGCAGGTTGCGAAAGCCGTCCAAGTCCTCAACGACTACGAACACCGGTCAAGTTGAAACAGGCTCAATTGGCCCGCGACCGGACAGGATCGCCTGGTGAGCAGTCTTCGATGGGAAGAGGTCGCAGACTTCTTCGACCCCGATCTGATGGGGATGCTTCCGGATGTGGTCGTACCCAACACCTCTGTCTACGACTGGCAAGCAGTGCTCGATCTTGTCGCCGAGCGGGGCTGGCCGCATCAGTATTCCGAGGGAGGAAGGGTGCTGGCGACTCCCAGCGCTGCGACGATCCTGACCCGTCCCTTGGATGCTGAGTGTCCCGAGTTGCGGGTCTGGCCGGCTACCGAGCTCCTGGCGATCTTCCGGTTCCACATACAGGAGGCGATCGACTTCGATGTCGACCTGCGTGAGCTCCAAGGGCAGCAGCGCCTCGACCTGTTCTGCGAATTCTTGACCGCGATCGGCCGAAAGGTCAACAAGCCGGTCTTGATGGACGCCGAAGGAGGGGACGGCAGCCATCCCGTGCTCGGGTACGAAGTGGAAAGGAACCAAGTGGTCGTGTTCGCACACCCTGTCTTCCAGCCCAATGCCCCAGTTCAGAACAACATTGAAAAGCCAGACCACGACAACCACAAATAACAGACTGTCCGATCTCGCACTCATCGGCCACACTCAGATGGTGACCAACGAACAGACTGTTGAACCGCCGGACGAGGGCGACTCAACGCCATCAGAACCGCAAATCGGACCTGGCGGGCCCGAATGGCCTCACGGATTCACCGCTCCCGACGGTACAACGCACTCAGTCAGGCGCCTGCAACTTCCAAACGGAGAGCAGTTCACCGCTGACCTCATCGCGCAGGCGCGGCCAATGAACTTCGACAAGTGCCCGATCTGCCTCTCCCCCAACCCGAGCAAGCGGGAGCACATCCCACCAGAATCGATCGGCGGCACGGTCCTCACTCGGACCTGCGAACGCTGCAACAGCCTGGTCGGCAGCAGACTCGAGGCCGACTTTGCCGACTGGGTGCACGACCTCCTCCCTACCCGCTTCACCCACCCCGCGATTCAGGGCCAACGCCGAGGACCGAAAATTCAGATCCTCGAGACCCACGAATCCCTTCCGGTGCTGTTCTTCGAAGGCAACCAGTGTGACCCGGCGATCCCCGAAATGCTCGAACTGGGCGGCGAGGTCGCCATCCAGTTCACTGCCCCCGACCAGAACCGGTGCCTCCTGGCCGCCATCAAGAGCGCCTATCTCACCGCGTGTCTGATCTTCCGAGCCATCCCGGACACACCTGAGGCGGAAGCGATCAGGCAAGTTCTCCTCGCCGCAATCGAAACGCCCCTCAACGAGCCCGTTCCCATGGGCGGCCTCCGGGACGGCCTGTGGCTCGCACGAATCCCCGGCCCAGGAGTTCCCGGGGAAGCCGCCCTCGTCCACGTCACCATTGAAGGCGATCCCGAACCGAAATTCGCCATCTCACTCGCGCGGAAGGTACTCGTCGACTGGCCCATCGGTGGCAGTCTCGTCGGACTCGACGCCGAGGACAACGTCACCTTTGCACTCCCGATGTGACGCCAGACCCCCTAGAACGATGCGGAGCGTGTTCTCCGAGACGTAGTTTTGGTTGCGCGTCGGTTTCACCGCGGCGTTGAGGCTTGGTGCTTGCTGTGCAACTCGATGCTCGGTTCTGATTGGCAACGCGATTGGTGAGGCGCTCGCGGTGGTGTTTCCGTTGCCGCGACTATGAGGTCGGCGAGGGCGTGCCGGTCGATCAGAGGCCGGCGTGCGCCCTCTACATGGAGTCCCGAGGTGTCCATCGGCTGGTATGGGGCTCGATCCGCGGCGTCGATGACGAGTTTGTCGAAGCACAGTGTCGTGAGCGTCTTGCGCAGCTCCCCGGAGAGCTGAGCGAATAGTTGGTGCGGCCGGGTCAGACGGCCGAGGAGATCGCCGATGCGCTCGTGCAGTGTCTGGTCGGTGGGGCAGTCCTTTACGGCGGCGAGTTGCCGGTTCACGTTGTCGCGTTCAATTTCCAGTCGTTGCAGGCGCTCGGTGAGTTTCTCGGTGGGCCATCCGGGGCTGCCCAGCAGTTCAAGGTATTGGTCTTCGAGCCGATCGAGCCTGGCCAGTTCGGATCCGAGCTGTTTGCGAAGCACGTCAAGGACCCTGCGGCGGTCGGCGAGCGCTCCGGCGATCAGGTACGCGGTCTCGGTGCATTCGCCCGGGCCGATCCTGACGGCTGCGAAATGAAGCTCAACAGCGGCCTCGACTGCGGCGACTGGGATGCGGGGCAGGTCGCAACCATGGCGGTGCATGCCAGCGCAGCGGAAATAGAAGTAGAGGCGCCCGCTGTGGCTGCGAGCGCCCTCGAGGATCATCCGCCGAGAGCAGCGGCGGCACCACAAGAGTCCTTTGAGATAGTGGTCCCACTTGCACTCGCGGGTGCCTCTGCCTCGATCAGCGAGCACCCGCTGCACCCGGTCGAACAGCTCCGCATCGACCAGCGCCGGGTGCCTGCCCGGGTACTCCTTACCGCACCATTGGACATAGCCGAGATAGGTGCGATCGCGCAGCACCGTTGCCAGGTGCGAGATCGAGATCGCCGTCCCTGCCGGATGCGACCTCGTCGGGCGGGTTCGCAGCCCGGCAATGGTGAGTGCGCGCTGCAAACGGTTGATCGAGAACTGTCCGGTCGCGAAGAGCCGGAACGCGGTATCGATGAACGGCGCCCGTTCGGAGTCGATCTCGATCGTTGCCATGATGCGGCCGTCAACCCGCATGCGGACGTTGCGGTAGCCAAGTTTCGCCCAGCCCGGGGTTCCCCCGCGGGCGGCCTTGGCGGCCATCTTGAACGAGACGTCTGCACCGAGTTTGAGGGACTGGTACTCGTTGACACCGTCGAGGATCAACGTGACCAGGTCGCCCTCCGGGCCCACCTCTGAGGGTTCCTGGGTCGAGAGCAGCTCGACGCCGAGCTTGCGGAACTCTTCACGGGTGACCATGGCTTCATAAGCATTCCGGAAGGCACGCGAGCGCGCGTAGACCACCACAGCTTCCACGTCACGACGATGCAATACCCGCTCCAGCAACTCCCGGAATTTCGGCCTGCGATCGATCGCGGTACATGAGGCACCGGGCTCGGGATACTCGGCGACGAGTTCGAGGCCGTGCTCGGCCGCATACCGGTGGCAAGCGGCCTGCTGCGTCGCGATCGAATCGCCGTACTTTTCAGCACCGGTACCGGTCTGGGCCTGCCGAGTAGTGGAGACGCGATAATAAGCGACCGCGCGGCGCAGACCGCTCTCAGCCATCGCAGGAGTCCCTCCAGATCTGGGCCGGCGGCGACCATCATCTTCCAGTCAGACCTATGACGGTCGCCGCCGAAGAGCACCGCACGCACCCCACTGGACGGGATGCACATATCGATAACGACGCTCTTGAACTCTCAGGACTCCCGTCTGATCAGCAACCACCCGAAAGCATGGCCGGAGGCTAATTCGTCGGAAGCCGGTAGACCGTTCGCAGGCTCACCCCATACTGCTTCGCGAGCTCGCGTTTCGAGACACCAGCGCGGACCGCGCCGAGGAGGCGCTCATACTCGTCCGGTTCGAGGCGGTCGCGGATCGCCCTGGGTTGACCGTTGCGGCAGCCGGTCGCAAGCCCGGACAATTGGGGTACCGGTTCGTGCCAGTTTTGGGTGCCGATCGCCGCAATCAGCCGCCGCAGCCGCGCCAACAGGACCTTGACCTGGGGCTTAGAGTGGTAATAAGCGAGGGTAAGGTCCACAGCATATTGATTACCGTGAACATGGTCGATGTCTGGCGATCAAGCTCTGACCTGCGCGGTAACCGGCGCATCGCCGGTAATCGCGACAGTGACCGACTCCCCTATGTTCTTATCGGGGCGATCGACGTCGCGCCGGCCGTGCCGGTCCACAGGCCGGACCATCTCCGCGCACCCAGCCGTTCGTTCGGCGGGGGCCCGGGAGCGCGGTGCGCTCCCGGGGGTTCGGCATGGTTGTCAGCCTTGGGCTTCGAGCCATTCGGCGAATGTGGGGCCCGCGAGCTTCGCGTGCGGACCTGGTAGGAAGGCGCCCGCGGCGGCCAGGTCGGCGTCGGGCATGTCCGGGTTGTCGATGCCGACTACCTTGACGCCGCGTCGCTCGCCGAGGAGGGCGCCCGCTTCGGCCATGATCTCGCGGCGCGGCCCGGCGATCTCGGGGATCGGCGCCTCCTGGACGGGTCCGGCCTCCGGTTCGACGGCGAGGCGCACGAGCTCCTCGGCGACGGTCCTGGCGGCGACGAGCTGGGTCGGCAGGTTCGGCAGGTACGCGGTGTCCCCGGGCTGCCAGTCCAGGAGCTGCCCGACGAACTCGTGGAACTGCGCGGCCCGCAGGAGCCGCACCGGCACCGGCCCGGCGAGGTGCGCCGCCTCGTGGACCTGCTGGGAGACTATGAATCCGGAGGTGGCCTTGTCGGCGCCGATGATGGAGACGGCGACGATGCGGCGCACGCCGGCCCGCTGCCCGGCCTCGTGCAGGCTGCGGGCGGCGACGCGGAAGAACTCGGTGGCGGCGGCCTCGTCGGAGGCGTGCCACGAGGCGACGTCGATGACGGCGTCGACCCCGGTGAGGGCCGCGTCGAGGCCTTCGCCGGTGACGATGTCGACGCCGGTGGCCCGCGACATCGGGACCGCTTGGCGGCCCTGCTCGGTGAGGACGTCGACGACGTGGCGGCCCAGGCGGCCGGTCGCTCCGGCGACGGCGATCGTGTCGATGCTCATGATTGCTGCCTTCCCTATTCGCTGTAGTTCTGCCCGGGCGGCATGCCGGGGATGGGTTTGGCGATGAGCGCGGCGGGGGTGAAGAACCCGATGTGCGCGAGCACCATGACGAGGTCCCACAGTCCCTTGTCGCCGTAGTGCGCGGCGGCTCTGGCGTGCAGTTCGTCGGGGACCCGCTCGCCGGCCGGGTTCGCGGTGAGCACCGCTTCGACGAGTTCCAGCGCGACCCGTTCGGCTTCGGTGAAGCAGGCGGCGGTGCGCCAGGTGGCGACGGCGGTGATGCGGTCCTCGCTCTCACCGGCGGCGCGGAGGTTCGCGGTGTCGCGGACCGCGAAATAGGTGCTGCCCAGGAGCTGCCCGGCGCGCAGCTCCATCAAACGGATGGTCGGCTGCGGGACGGTGCTCGCCTCGATCATGGCGTGCAGGCCCTTCGCCAGGTCGGCCATCCCGGGAAGGTGCGGGAGCGGGTTCGGCATGCGCGATCGCGCTGCGGCGGGTGTTCCCATCGGTGGTGTTCCTTTCTCGGTTCCTTTCGGCGTCTTGCGATCACAGGACGTCGGTGACACGGGTCCTGTGACAATCCGGGGCTGTGACGAGGCACGCCTTCAGGGGCTGTCACAAACCGGTGGCCGCCGGCGTCCCGTGCGTGTGACAGTGCGAAGGACGAGCGGGCGGGAGGCCGGAATGAGCGCGGAAACCGACACCGGAACGGCGGTGTTCGTGCGGCACCGGAACCTGCTGTTCACCGTGGCTTACGAGATGCTGGGATCCGCCGCGGACGCCGAGGACGTCCTGCAGGAGACGTGGCTGCGGTGGATGGCCGTCGACCACGCCGCCGTGGCCGGGCAGCGCGCCTACCTGGTGCGGATCACGACGCGGCTGGCACTGGACCGGCTGCGGCACCTGGGCCGCCGCAAGGAGACCTATGTGGGCCCGTGGCTGCCCGAGCCGCTGCTGACCGCTCCCGACGTCGCCGACGACGTGGAGCTGGCCGAGAGCGTCTCGATGGCGATGCTGCTGGTGCTGGAGACCCTGGGGCCGGTCGAGCGCGCCGTCTTCGTGCTGCGCGAGGTGTTCGACCTCGGCTACGGCGAGATCGCCGAAGCGGTCGGCAAGTCCCCGGCCGCGGTGCGGCAGATCGCGCACCGGGCCCGGTCGCACGTCGCCGCGAGGCGCCCGCGCGCGGGCGCCTCGCCTGCCGACACGCGGGCCGCCCTCGACGCTTTCCAGCGAGCCGTCGAGACCGGTGAGCTGCAACAACTGCTCGACATCCTCGCACCCGACGTGGTGGCGCTGACCGACGGCGGCGGCCAGCGCCACGCGCTCCCGCACCCGGTCGTCGGGGCCGACAAGGTGGCGCGGCTCCTGGCCGTCGGCTGGTGGCGGCGCGACGCGGAGCGCACCGTCGAACCGGTCCAGGTCAACGGCGAACCAGGCCTCCTCGTGCGCCTCGACGGCAGGGTCGACGGCGTCGTGGCGTTGCGGATCGAAGACGGCCGCGTCACCGGTGCCTACCACGTGCGCAACCCGGAGAAGCTGTCCCGCATGGAAACCGAGATCAGCATGAGCCGTTGAAGCAAGCCCCCGCCGCAGACAGGCCTGCCGACGTAGTCGGCCTCGACCAGGCTGGCGAAGCCGCCCGGCGTCGAGCCGGTCCGGTTCCGCGGCGGGCGCGGCGGTCTCGTGGAGCAGCCCAAGGAGTTCGCGGAGATGCTGCGGGCCCTGCCGACCGAGGGCCGGACCCGGTTGAGCCCTGGGGCGGATCGCCCCGGGGGTTTCTGCAGTCAGTTGCGGCCGCAGAGGGCGTGTTCGATCAGGTCGTTCGTGGCGAGGTTCTGGGCGACGCCCGATTCGAGGGAGTCGCGGAGTTCGGTGGAGCTGAAGACGGTGGCGGAGTGCGCGCCGTCCCCGGTGGCGGCAGCGCGGGTCATGGCGCCGGTGATGTCGCCTCCGGCGACCCACAGGCCCTCGCCGCAGTCGTCGAAGCCGAGGCGGAACACGCCCAGGCCGTACGAGGCGCCGCCGGGCCAGATGAGATCGTAGCCCTCGCCGGTCACCGGGACGGTCCGCTGCATCTCCTCCATTTGAGCGGGTTCGAGCAGGTCGCCGCCGATGAGGGCGCGCATGAAGCGGTCGACGTCCTCGGTGGTGGAGACCAGGCCGCCGGAGGCGTCGTGGTCGATGTACTCGGTGACGTTCACGAGGTCGCCGCCCGGCTCGAACCGCTGGTAGAGCTCAGCGCGGGGCTCGGGGGTCTTCGCGGTGAACCCGGCCCAGAAGGTGTCCTCCAGGCCGAGGGGCCGCGCGATCCGGTCGTGCACGGCCTTGGCCCAGTGGTGGCCGGTGGCCTCCTCGATGATCATGCCCAGCACGATGTAGCCGGGGTTGGAGTACGACCACTGCTCCCCCGGTTCGCCGACGGGCCCGGCCGCCAGCGCGGCCGCGAGGACCTCTTCGGGGTCGGCGATGTCGTAGCGGGTGCGCTGGAAGTGGGCCTCGGTGCCCCAGTCGGGCTCGTCGGCGTAGTCGGGCAGGCCGCCGGTGTGCTGGAGGAGCTGGCGGATCGTGATCTCGCCGCCGTCGATGCCCTCGGCCTGGACGACGCCGGGGAGCCAGTCCTCGGCGGTGTCGTCGAGCGAGAGCGCGCCCTCGCCCGCGAGTTGGAGCACGACGGTGGCGACGAAGGTCTTGGTGACGCTGGCGATCCGCATCAGCCCCTCGTCGTCGACGGCCTCGCCGGTCTCGATGTCGGCGACGCCGCTGACGACGGCGCGGGTGTCGCCGTCGCCGTCGGTGACGCGGGCCTGGACGCCGGTGACGCCGACGTCCACGATGGCGTCGGCGTCCCGCTGGAGCCGGTCCGGGGAGGGGCGCTCTTCGGCGGAGGCCTGCCAGTAGGAGGCGGCGGAGACGGCGGCCGCGACTGCCGCCGCCGTGAACGCGGCCAGGGCGATTCGTTTGCGGTGCATGGTGTTCCCGTTCGAGGTGGTGTGCTCCGGCATCATCGCGATGCCGCGGTCGCCACCATCCTCACGGGAGGGGACGGCCTCCCGCCTCGGTCGCGAGGCGGGACGCCGCGCCGCTGAGTCCGCCGAACGGCCGACTCAGGCGCCGGGTCAGCTCGCGGCGGGCCGGGCCGACCACTGGGCGCGCAGGGCCGCGAACATGGGCTTGCGGGACGGCGACTCGGTGAGGCCGCCGTGGAGCATCGCGGTGATCGCGGCCGTGGCTGCGGCGTTGTCGGCGGCGCTGACGCCCTCGGCGACCATCGAGAGGACCTCGTCGGCCGCGGCGGCCACGAGATCGGCGTCGCCCTTGCGGGCGGCGCGGGAGAACTCCACGGCGAGGTCCTTGTCCCCGTTGATGTTGCGCGCGGCGCACGTGTGCAGCCGCTGGCCGTAGCCGACGCCTTCGATCCAGCATTCGGCGAGGTAGACGAGCGTGCGGGCCGGAGGGTCCCACCGCAGGTCGCTGCCGATCAGCTCCGACAGGGCCGGGAGCTGGCGCGCCTGGGGGTAGGTCGATTCGAGGAGCGCGTCGGCGTCGGCGTCGGTGAGGTATCGATAGGTCATGGATCAACGGTAGCCCTCCCGGAGGCCGCCGCCGCGTTCCGCCAGGGGTAATCCGCCTCGCCCCGGCGTGCAACGCCGCCGAGATCACGTTCCGGGGCGGCGGGCGGCCGGGCGGCGCGCCCGCGGGCGTTTTCCGATCGAATGACCGGGATACGATGAGCCGGTTTCGTGAACGAGAGGGGAGCGCCCATGGCCGAGGCAGACGACAAGGCGCGGCGACTGGCGGAGGCGCGGGCCGAGCTCGCGCGCGCGGCCGCCGCGCCCGAGGAGGGCCGGGCCGAGCCGGTGACCGTGGAGGCCGCGAAGGGCCGCATCCGGGTGACGCTCGGCGCCGACGGGCGGGTCGCGGAGATCTTCGCGGACCCCAAGGCGTTCAAGGAGGGCACCGACTACATCGCCGAGCACGTGCTCATCGCGGTGAACGAGGCGCTCGGCAAGCGGGCGGCGATGGTCACCGCCGCGGACGCCGTCCCGGACCTGGACGCCATCAACGAGTCCCTGGCCGCCGTGCAGGACGCGGGGGTGCGGCAGTTGCAGGCGTTCAGCGCCTCGATCAGCCAGGTCATGGCGAAGCTCGGCAGGAACGGCTAGGAGGACGCATGTTCGGAGAAGACCAGATCGCGGAGCAGCTCTCGGCGGCGCGCGACACCCTCGCGCAGGGGCCCGGCACCGCGGGCGCGCAGACGGAGCCGATCCTGACCGAGGCCGCCGACGGCCGCATCAAGGTCACGCTGGGGACCGACGGCCGGTTCGAGCAGATCAAGATGACCCTCAGCGCCCTCAAGGACGGGCCCGAAGCGCTCCTGGAGCAGCTCACCCTCGCCCTGAACACCGCGATCGACCTGCGCGGCGAGCAGACCGCCGTGCCCGTGCCGACCGCCGACCTCGGCGAGATGAACGAGCGGGTCGCCCAGATGCAGGACGCCTCGATCCAGCAGTTCAAGGACATGGACGCGTCGGTCCGCGAGCTCATGGCCCGGCTCTACGGGGGCCGCTGAGCGCCGGACGCCAAAGAGGGGCCGAGCCGGGCAACCGGGCTGCCGCACGCGCGCGTATTGAGGGGGTCATGTTCCGGCTCCCATCGAAAGAGCAGCAGTTATGCAGCGCAGTACCACCGCGGGCCTGGTCGGCATCGCGGTCGCCCTGGCGGCCGCGGCCGCGGCCGCGTGCAGCGGCGACGGCACGGACGGCTCCGGCGGCGACGAGGGCGGCGGGACCGCTGCCGGGTCGTTCGACGAGGCCCGCCTCGTCGAGATGGTCAACGAGACCGACCGCCTCACCGCCGAGCTCGACGCCGTCGAGCTGCGGCTCATGCAGCGGTGCCTGGAGGACCGGGGCTTCACCGTCCACGACCAGCTCTACTTCGCGCCCGAGCCCGAGCCCGCCGAGACCGAGACCCTCTTCGACTACTACCCCTACGACGGCTGGCTCCTGGAGAAGGAGGAGGCCGAGCGGTTCGGCTTCGGCTCCTGGAGCTGGACCGACGAGGGCCGCGAGTCGGACCTGGCCGCCGAGTACGACGAGTACCGCGGCATCGACGCCGCGGACGACGCGCTCGCCGAAGGGAGCCCCGAGGCCGGAGGCGCGCGCTTCGAGAACGACGCGTTCGAGGCGCTCTCCCCGCAGGACCGGTACGACTGGTACGTCGCCTTCTACGGCGAGGCCATCGCCGCCGACGAGAACGGCCACCTCGTCGGCGAGGACCGGGCCCCGGCCGAAGAGGCCGACGAGGGCGAGATCGACATGGACGAGCAGCCCGACTACGTCGAGCCCGAGCCCGGCGGCTGCAAGCGCGAGATGATCGACGCGCTCTACGAGGGCCTCGAACTCGTCGTCGAAGGCGGCGAGGGCGAGGAGTACTCGGCCGCGTACTGGCACTACCGGCCCGCCACCCCCACCGAGGACTTCGCCGCGATGGCCGAGGTGAAGACGCGGTACCGCGAGCGGATCGCGGGCGCCGAAGGCGACCTCGTCGACTGCCTCGCCGAGCGCGGGCGCCCCGGGTGGGCCTTCGACGAGGAGGGCTCGCTGCCGGTCAGCGACTACCTCTACGAGCTGTACACCGGCGAGGCCGACGTCCACGACCACCCCGACCTGCCCGACGACGCGCCCGCCGACTACGAGGGCAAGCTCGCGTTCGAGATCGCGCTCGCCGTCGACGTCGCCGAATGCGGCGACGAGACCGGGTTCCGCGAGACCGCCCGCCAGGCCCACGAGGACACCCAGGCCGACTACTACCTGTCCATCGAGACCGAGACCTACGCCTGGCAGGACCAGATCCGCGGCATCCTCACGCACGCGCAGGAACTCCTCGAAGCCTGACCGGCCGCCCCCGGGCCCGCCCCGGGGGCGGCCGCCGCAAATCGGATGCGGCCGGGCCGCCCCGCATGGCACGATCACGGCTCCCCCACCGCAACGGAGACCGCATGACCGAGCCGACCGCGGACCTCGCCCGCGCCCTCGTCGCCGAGCAGTTCCCCCACTGGTCCCACCTGCCGGTCGAACCGGTCGCGCGGCAGGGCTGGGACAACCGGACCTTCCGCCTCGGCGACGAGCTCACCGTGCGCCTGCCCACCGGCCCGACGTACGCGCTCGCCGTCGCCAAGGAGGACCGGGTCCTGCCGCTCCTCGCCGCGCACCTGCCGCTGCCCGTCCCCGCGCCCGTCGCCACCGGCGCCCCGAGCGCCGACTACCCGCACCCGTGGTCGGTGCGGCGCTGGCTCACCGGGAATACCTTGCAGGACAGCGATATCGACAGGACCGAGTGTGCGCGCGACCTCGGCGCGGCGCTGACCGCGCTGCGCGCCGTGCCCGCCGCCGACGGCCCGGCCGCCGGGCGCCACTCGTTCTACCGCGGCTGCCACCCAAGCGCCTACGCCGACGAGGTGCAGCTCGCCCTGCACCGCCTCGACGGCGAGATCGACACGGCCGCATGCGAAGCGGTCTGGGACGCCGGGATGCGCACGGTCTGGCAGGGGCCGCCCGTCTGGTTCCACGGCGACGTCTCGCCCGGGAACCTCCTCGCCGAGCACGGCCGCCTCTCGGCGCTCATCGACTTCGGCACGTGCGGCACCGGCGACCCCGCGAGCGACCTCCAGATCGCCTGGGGCTACTTCGACTTCGAGGAGCGCCGCGTCTTCCGCGCGGCAGCGGGCCTCGACGCGGGCACCTGGGCGCGGGCCCGCGCCTGGACGCTGTGGAAGGCGCTCATCATGATCGCCGAGGTCTCCGGCTCGGACCCCGACGGCGTCCAGCGCCGCATCCTCAAGGCGGTCCTGGACGACCCGCTAGACTCGGACTGAACCGCAAGCGACGGAAGGGAGGTGGAAACGGTGTCGAATCCGAACGAACCGGTGTCCCCCTCCCGCGGCGTGCGCTGACGCGGCGGCTCCACGGGCGGGGCGGCACCCGCGAACCTGGAGTATCCGTATGAAACGCCAACAGGTGCAACCGCAACCGATCGACGAACGCACCGCTCTGAACGAGCGGCTGCGCTGGCAGCGCCAGACCGTCCGCAAGAAGGCCGAAGGGCTCGCCGAGGCCGAAGCCCACCGTCCCTACCTTCCCTCACCGCTCATGACCGTGGCGGGACTCGTCTCCCACCTGCGGTGGAACGAGCACGCGTGGTTCGAGGTCTGCCTCCTCGGCGAGCCCGACCGCGGCCCGTGGAGCGACGACGACCCCGACGCGGAGATGCGCGTCGACGGCGTGCCGCTCGCGCGATTGCTCGACGAGTACGACGAGCAGTGCGCCCGCTCGGTCGCCATCGCCGACGCGCTGCCGCTCGACGCGCTCGAACGGAACGCGCCGCCCGAGGGCGAGCCGTGCTCGCTGCGGTGGATCCTGCTGCACATGATCGAGGAGACCGCCCGCCACAACGGGCACATCGACATCATGCGGGAGTTCGCCGACGGCGTGACCGGGGAGTAGTCGGCAAGGGCGGCACGCCTTCCGGCGTGCCGCCCGCTCGGCTACTCGGCGGCCTTGCGGCGGCGGTTCAGCAGGACCGCGATGCCGATCGCGACGGCCAGCAGCACCAGGAGCGCCCCGGCGATGACCGCGGCGCTGTTGCCGGAGTCCTCTTCGGCGGCGGCGGCTTCGGAGGTGGACTCGGTCTCGGCGGGGGCGGATGCCGCGGTGGTCTCGGCGGCGGAGCTCGTCTCGGTCTCGACCGGGTTGAGCGACAGCTCGTTCGGGATCTCGGCGACGGTGAAGCTGACGGCACCGTCGATGCGGTGGCCGTCCTCGGAGATGACCCGGTACGCGACCGTGTACTCCCCCGGCTCGGCGTACAGCATCGGCTGCGTGAACGTGTCGCCCTCGAAGACCGGGTCCCCGGCGTCGATGACGGCGCCGTCGGGGCCGGTCACGGCGATCTCGGTGGAGGGCCCGTCGAGGTTCTCGGAGAACGTGGCGCTCACCGAGGCGGGCGCGGTGTCGAGGACGGCGCCGTCCTCGGGGTCGGTGCCGACCAGGCCCGCGTGGGCGGAGGCCGGGGCGGCGAAGGCCAGCGCGAGGGCGAGCCCGGACGCGGCGGTGAGCATGGTGCGCAAGGTGTTGCGGCGGATGGCGGTCATGGTGGTGTGCCTCAAGGGTCTCGGAGCGTCCACCCGCCGGGGCGGCGGGTGCGGTCGGCGGAGTCGCGGGCGGCCGGGGGCCTATCCCGCGAGCGCTCCGAGCGGGGGTCCGCGCAGCGGGGCGACCGCGGCGAAGCGGCGGGCCTTGGGACGCGGGGCGGCGTGCGCGGGCGCGGTGCGCGCGGGCGCGACCGGGGCCGCGGCGAGCAGGAGGGCGAGCGCCGGGGCGGCGAAGAGGGTGAGGAGGTCGGCGAGCGCGGCGAGGGCGGCGTCGCCGCGGGCGAGCCACAGGGCGGTGGCGGCCGCGGCGAGGAGGTGGACGCCGGTCATCGTGAGGCCGGGGTCGAGGTGGGCGAGGTGCCCGGAGGCGAGGGTGAACCACACGTGCAGGACCGCTTGGGCCGCGATGCAGGCGGCGAGGAGGCCGAGGGGTCCGCGCTGGCGCTTCCCGAGCGGGACGGCGGCGGCGGTGACGGCCGCGACGGCGGCGGCGAGGTGGAGCGGGTCGAAGCGGTGGCCGCCCGCGGCGAAGTGGAGCGCGGCGGTGACGCCGGTGCAGGCGACGGCGAAGACGAGGGCGCGGAACCCCCGGATCAACGGCCTGCCGACATGCACCGAGCGATTCTCGCACAACTCCTCGGTCGTGACACGGTGCGACCGCCTCCTGTGAACGGGTCCGCCGGCCGGCTGCAGCGCCCCTCCTCGGGGCGCTCCCTCCCCAGCCGGTCCGGCGGTGTCCCGTCAGGAAGCGGTCGGCGCGCCGACCTTTGCCGCCGTCACCACGGGCGGGTCGAGCGCGGGTTCGGCGCTGTGGCTCTCCCGCCACCAGCGCACCAGGTTGCGGATGTAGATGACTTGGAGTCCGATGACGAGCGGGGCGAGGCCCCAGACGTCCCAGACCACGATGAAGGCGATCCACGGGATGCCGCCGAGCACGCCGAGGAGCCAGCCGAGGTTGTTCTTGTTTCCGGCGAGCCAGTAGGCGATGAGCTGGTTCGCGCTGAGCAGGATGGCGACCGCTTGTCTCACGAAGTCGCCGTCGAAATCGAGTGCCACGTCTAGACCTCCTGGGTCCAGCAGGTCATGCCACCGGCGGGTGCCGCGGCGGTGGAGGGCGCCGGCGGTCCGGCGAGGGTCCGACCGGGTGTACCGGCGGAGGTGTTGGTGTCGGCCGGTCGGTGGACCGGCTCCGGCGGGGGAAGGTTGGCGGGGACCATGATCGAATCCTATGGAGGATTCCGGAAAGTGAGTGTCGCGTTACTCACTACGGGTGATGTCGGATCATGGACGCAATGCGTTCCGGGCATTTCGGGAGGGGCTTCGCTCCTGCCGCACGGGGCCGCTCGGGCCGCTGCCGTGACGTGCAGTCCTCCAACATGTGTTGTCGGAATGCGCAAGCAATGTGGATCAGCGTAGTCCCCCGGGCCCGGAAAAGCGAGACCGCGGGGCGGTTTATTCGGGCCCGCGCGGCGGTTGTTCCGGGCCGGCGCGGAAGAGGCGTTCGACGAGGTCCTGCCAGGCGTCGGCGAGGCGCATCGCGCCGCCGTCGCGGGCGTCGGTGAGGGCCTGCGGGGAGGCCATGTAGAGCAGGAGCGGGCCTTCGAGGGCCGCGGAGAGCTGGAGGGCGAGGCCCTCGACGTCGCGCACGCCGAGGTCGGCCTGGCCCAGGAGCATCCGGATGTGGAGGCGGGTCATGTCGACCTCGACGGCGGGTGCGGCGACGTCGCGGTCCATGGCGGCGCGGGCGACGGCGAGGTTGTCGGTGAGGAAGCCGATGCGCACGCGGCCGTAGGCGATGAGGCGCTCGGCGGGGCCGGCGCCGGGGCCGAGCGGCGGGGGGCCGGAGAGCACGAGCTCCTGGAAGCGGCGGGCCTCCTCTTCGAGGAGGGCCTTGAAGATCCCGGCTCGGGAGCCGAAGCGGCGGAAGACCGTGCCCTTGCCGAGTCCGGCGCGCTCGGCGAGTGCGTCCATCGTCACATGCTCGGCGCCGCACTCTTCAAGCATCTCGCGCACGACGGCCAAGAGCCGCAAGCGGTTGCGCTTGGCGTCGGCGCGCTCGGTGCGCGGCCTGCCCAGAGGTACGACGGGTCGGTCCACGGGATCACTCTACCGGCCGGAAATATAAACGGGGTAAAGTCCGTTTAGTTGGCGAGGGGCCCGACGGCGTGCCCCTCCCGAACCGACCGCGCCGCCCGTGACGGCGCCGCTGCAAGGAGCCATCCGCATGAACCTGTTCCGCCTCGACGCCAGCATCCTGCCCGGGACGTCCACCAGCGCCGAGATCGCCGACCTCGCCGAGGCCGAGTGGACCGCCGCCCACCCCGGCGGCACCGTCGTCCGCCGCCACCTCGGCACCGACCCGCTGCCCGCCGACGCGTGGGCGAACGCCACCATCGGCTCGCACACGCCCGAGGAGCACCGCGAGGCCGCGCACGTCGAGGCTCTGGGCCTCGCCGCGCAGCTCGCCGAGGAGCTCCAGTCCGCGGACGCGGCGATCCTCGCCGTGCCGCTGTACAACTACGGCGTCTCGCAGCACTTCAAGACCTGGACCGACCTGGTCATCTCCGGCGCCGGGCCGACCACGCCGGTGCTCAAGGGCACGCCCACGGTCCTCGTCACCTCGCTCGGCGGCGGCTACGGCCCCGGCGCGCCCCGCGAGGGCTGGGACCACTCCACGCCGTACCTCCAGCGCGTCCTCGGCGACATCTGGGGCGCGGACCTGACGATCGTCAAGCGCGAGCTCACCCTCGCCGCGACGACCCCGGGCATGGAGGCGCTCCGCGACCTCGCCGCGGAGCAGCACCGGCAGGCCCTGGACGCCGGCCGCGAGGCCGGGCGCGCGCTCGCCGGGATCTGAACGCGGCACCGATGCGAGGGCCCGGCGGTGATCGTCCCGCCGGGCCCTTCCGCGTCCCCAACCGCCGCAACGGGATTGCGATATCAAATCAGTCCACTGTGGCCTCTCGGAGCATGAACTGCCACAAGGGATCTGCGGCGCTTCGCGTGGCATCTGCGGTTTATCCTCTTAGCAGCCCCCTCGCGATGCCTGACAGGGACGGAGACCCCCCTTGACTGACACCGGACCCCCGCCGCCGACATACACCAGCGCCGACGGCGGCGTCACCGTCGTCGACGGCAACGGCGCCCCCGTCGTCCGCCTGACGGTCGAGGCCCTGCGCCTGCCCGCCCGCGAGCTCGCCGAACTCGTCACCTGGACCGCCCGCGAAGCGGCCGACGCCGTCAGGGCCGCCGAGGCCCACGAGTCCCGCTCCGCCGCCGACGCCCTCGCCGAGCTCAAGAACCTCCGCGACGGGCTGCGCCAGGAGGGCCTCCAGGCCGTCATCGACCGCAAGCGGGCCGAGTACGGCGCCGACGATGAGGAGCTGCCGCCCGACGACCCGAGGTCCATGGCCCGCATGGGACTCGCCGACCAGATCCCCACCGCGGGCCTCGACGCCGCGATCCGGATCCTGGAGCGGTTCCAGCCCCGCCCCGGCACCCCCGCCGAGCTCGTGCCGGTCACCGGGCGCGCCACCGGCCCCGACGAGACCGTCACCGTCGAGTCCACCGGCGAGTACCCGATCGCGGGCGTCCTCCTCGGCATCCACGCCCGCGAGCTGGGGCCCGAGGCGCTCGGCAAGGAGATCACCGAGACCGCCGCGAAGGCCATCGCGGACCTGAAGGAGCGCCAGCGCGCCCAGGTCGACGGCCTCGGCCTGCCGCTGACGATGGAGCAGGTCGACGGCCTGCCCGGGGAGATGGACGCGTACGGGGACAAGGTGCGCGGCCAGTACGAGTACCTGCGGCGCCAGCACGACGAGATCATCCGCCGACTGCACGGGAAATGAGGACGCCATGACGAAGATCGACCCCGCCGCGCTGCGGCAGCTGGGCGCCGACATCCAGGCGAACGTGACGCCGACACTGGAGGAGGCCAACGAGATCCTCCCGAACCTGCGGAGCATCGACCAGACGCTGTACACCTCGGTCGCGCCGTCGCTCGCAATGGTCTACACGACCGCGGTGAGCTACATGAACGAGATGGTCCAGGGCGCGGCCGAGTGCTTCCAGGCCATGAACGAGAACCTCGACGGCTGCGCGACCTCCTGGGAGGACGCCGATCAGGCCTGCGCCTCCGACTTCAACTGACTCCCGAACCGCAAAGGAACGCGCAATGTCAATCGGCGCACCAGATCCCAAGAGCTTCCAGGGCATGATAGACCTGTTCGCGGTCGTGGCGCCGGCAGCGGCCGTCGAGATCGTGCTGCCCGCCTTCACGTTCGGTCCCTCGTGCACGCAGATCGCCCGCATCGTCTACATGAACCAGTGCAACCCCGGCCAGCTCATGATGGTCGGCGCGTACTGGTTCCAGCTGGCCGAGAAGTACATCACCGCGGGCAAGGGCCTCGATGAAGAGGTGTCCGCAATGGACTCCGAGGCGTGGCAGGGCGACGACTGCGACGCCTTCCACGAGCAGTCGGGGAAGGTGAGCACGCAGCTGTTCACGATCGCGGCGTTCGCGATCGAGGTCGGCGTGGGCCTGTTCACCATCGCGGCGCTGCTCGCCGTCATGGTCACCGCGTACGCGGCGCTCGCGACCTGCCTCATGGCGATGGCCGTGGTGTACTGGCCGCTCCAGGCCGTCCCGTTCACCGCCCCGGCCGCCGCGGCGGTGCGGACGGCGGCGATGTCGATCGCCGCGATGGGGCTGGGGGTGCTCCAGTCGCTCGACGGGGCGCTGAAAGTGGTGGGCAACTCGATCGCCGCGGCCATCGGCGGGGGCATGACCGTGTCGTGGACCGCCCTCGCCTCGCAGGGGAACGTCGTCAACCCCCTGGAGATGGTGGGCCCCACCGCGTTCAACATGATCCAGGGCCTCGCCCAGCTGGGCCTGCGCAACGCCGCCGCGCCGTCGGGCGGGCGCCATGTCGCGGGCGGTCTCGGGCACCTGTTCGTGGGCGGCCAGGGCGCGTACAACCTCGGGTTGAACGCCAACGACATCGCCGGGGACGGCGACGTCGACGGCGCCGAGGACCCGCGCTCGAAGTACGGGCTCGACCCGGGCAACCTCGACTTCATCCCCGCGATCGACCCGCCCGAGTGGGCCGACGACGACGCGCCCGACTGGGGCGGGAAGTAGCCGTGGCCTTCGCACTGGCCGCCGCGGCACTGCTCCTGGCCTGGCCGGTGCTCCCGGGGCTGCGGCGCCTCGGCCCGTTCAAGGTGTTCCCGCCGTTCCGCGCCTGGGCGGTGCGGCCGCATCCCGACGCGGCCGTGGAGGTCCGGACCGGGCGGCGGCTCGATGCGCGCACGAGCGCGACCGACGCGATCGTGGTGGTGCGCACCGCCTGGCGCAACCAGGACTCGCGCGAGGCCCGGCCCTCGCTGCGCGCTTCCCGGCCGCTCGCGCCGGTGGTCAGCGTCGACGGCGTTCCAGCCTCGTGGGGCTGGGGCGCAACGGAGCTGACGCTCACGCCGGGGACGCACCTCGTCGCCGTCGCGGGCGGGCACTCGCGCTGCTACCGGCAGGTGGCGCTCGCGGCGGGCGAGCGGCTCGAACTCGACTACGCGGGCGTCCTCGGCGACACCGCCGACCGGTTCGCCCTCCCCGGCGAACTGCGGGACCCCGTGTCGTTCATGGAACGCCGCCGTCCCGGATCGGTGGCGCTGTACTACCTCCTGCTGCTCGGCGGCGTCGCCGCCGCGGCCGCGCTCACCTGGACCGCCCTCGCGAACCCCGGCATCCTCGCCGCGGCCCCGGCCGCCGCGATCACGGTCGGGCTCGGCATCGGGGCCGCCGCGATCATTGCGGCGCTGCGGAAGCAGGCCCGGCTGCGCCGCGTCGCGGTCGCCGCTCCCCCGGCCGCCGACGACGAGCCGGTGGTCCTCGACGCCGACGAACCCGCCCGTATGGCCCCCGCCCCCGGCTGGGCCGGACTCGGCCTGCACCTGCGCTACACCCTGGACCGCTACCCGCCCGAGGCCGTCGCGGCCCTCGCGGGCGGGAAGCCGAACCCGTTGCAGCGCTGGCGGACCGTGCGCATCGGCGAACCCGCGGCCCCCGAATGCCGCCCCTGGGTCCCCGCCCCCGAAGTCCTCCTCGACGGCGAGCCCGTCGCCGCAGGCTGGACCCGCACCTGGACCCAGCTCGCCCCAGGCGACCACGACCTCGTCGTGCGAATCCCGCAGCACCCCACCCAGACCCGCCCGGCCACCACTGTCGACCTGACACGCGCCGAACACCGCACCCGCTTCCACGCCGCCCCCGGCGAGACCACCGCGATCGCCCTGCACGCCACGGTCACCGCGATCCCCTCGCCGAAGGGCCCGCACCTCGCGTCGTATTCGGCCGCACTGCACTAGCCCCGTCCCGATTCGCACACGTGTGCTTGAATACCGCAGTGCATGGAGAGAAACTCGGAGGGACCATCGGGTCCATCGGCGGCCTGGTCTTCGTCCTCGTGAACGCGGGCGGGCTGCCCGGGGTGCTGCCGCTGGTCGTCAGGATCGCCGGGGTCGCCGCGTTCGCGGCGGCGATGTGGGTCGTGATGCGGCGCCCGACCCCCGCGGGCGAGCCGCCGACGCGGCAGTCGCTGCGGACCTACTGGATCGCCGTGGCCGCCGAAGTCGTCGCGATCCTCCTGGGCGCCAACATCATCAACCGCGTGTTCGAGCGGCCGGAGCTGACCGTGTGCTGGGTGGTCCTCGTGGTGGGCGTGCACTTCCTGCCGTTCGCGAAGGCGTTCGACGCGCCCGTGTTCACGCCGCTCGCGTGGAGCCTCATCGGCCTCGCCGTCGCAGGCGGGGCGCTCGCGCTCGCGACGACGGCGACCGCCGCCGCGGCGACCGCGGTCATCGCCGGGTTCGTGCTGCTCGGGTTCTCCTCGCTCGGGTCGCTCCGCAAGGCCGAAGCCGGGGCCTAGAGCGCGGGCAGGACCCTGGTGGTCACCAGGCCGACGTCCCTCATGAAGCGCTCCAACGCGATCGCGGCGATCCCCTCCATGCCGTGCCTGCCCACCAGCTCGATCTCCAGGTCCTCCGCGGCGGACCCGGGGGCGTCGGCGCGGATGCGGCCCCAGACGATCGGCATCACCCGCTCGCGGCAGGCCGGGAAGTCCGGCCAGCCGGTCAGCGCGATGACCTCGGGGTTGAGGACCGCGACGAGGTCGGTGAGCGCCGCGCCGAGGTAGTGGGCGGTGCGGTCGAGCGCCGCGACCGCGACCGGGTCGCCCGCCTCGGCCGCATCCGTGAACGCGTGCAGGAACACGTACCCGTCGGGCCCGTCGAGGAGCGGATGGCCCGGATCGAGCTCGGCGACGGTCTGCCGCATCCCCAGGGCCCCGATGTACGCCTCGACGCATCCCTTTCTGCCGCACTGGCACAGGCGGCCGTCGAAGACCAGGAGGCTGTGCCCCCACTCGCCCGCCGAGTCGGTGGCCCCGCGCACGACCGCGCCGTCCTGGACGATCCCCGCGCCCACCCCGTATCCGAGGCTCACGGTCACGATGTTCCCGGACCGGCGCCCGGCCCCCAGCCACAGCTCCGCGGTCGCGATCGCCTTGAGCGGGTTGTCGACCACCACGGGCAGGCCGAGGCGGTCGCGCAGCCGGTCGAGGTGCAGCCAGATCCCGCCGGGCGTCGGCGCGGACTTGACGGGGCGCTGCATCCCGCCGGGGAGGAGCACGCCGACGCCGAGGAGGTCCCCGCGTTCGGCGCCCGCCCGGTCGAGCGCGGTGTCGAGGATGCGCACGATCCAGTCGATGACGTCGTCGGCCTCCTCGACCGGCGTCTCGGCGCTGGCGTTCACCGTGGCGAGGCGGCCCAGGGCCGCGTCGAACACGGTCGCCTCCAGGTACTTGTCCTCGACGTAGACCCCGGCGACGCGGCCCCTGTCGGCGTTGAACCGCAGGCCCGTCGTGGGCCGCCCGATGCCGTTGCCGATGAGGCCGGTCTCGGCGGCGATGCCGTACTTGAGGAGGTCGCCGACGACGGTGGAGACCGTGGCGGGGCTGAGGCCGGTGGCCTCGGCGAGCTCGTTGCGGGTGGTCTCGCCCGCGGCGAGGAGCGCGCGCACGACGATGAGGCGCGACTCGCTGCGGATGTCGCGGGACGTCCGCCTGGCGACGGCCATGGGCACTCCGGGGACTCGGTTCGCGGTGACGGGGAATCCTAGCAAGCCGGTCGGGCGCCCGGGGGCGCTCGTCGACTCGGACGGGGGACGCCACTTGGGGGCGGACCGGGCGGACGCGGTACAAATAGGGGGAGCGGATCAACCGTCAGGTGGGGGGAAGCGAGCACACCAATGCACGGCATCGGCGATTTCAGAGACCTCTTCGGCGACGACCGGTACCGGACCCCGGTGCGCCCCACGTACGCCACGCCCGTCCTCGGCGACGGTGAGGCCGGACGCGAAGCGCCCCTTGGGGACCCGCAGACGCGGGCGCGGCGCATCGCCGCCGCGGCGGCGGCCGTGTGGAACCACGAGGGGGTGCAGCTGGGCGGCTCGGACTACGCGCACCCGGTGGACCGGTCGTGGGCCATCGAGGCCACCGGGCCGGTGGTCGCGGACCTGCTCGCCGTCCTCAAGGAGCACGGCTGCGACGTGGACGACGAGCGGATCCAGGACGCCGCGGGCGCGATCGCGATCCTCGCGGCCCGCAGCTCCGACGCCTAGGACGGGCCCTAGCCCTCGATCGCCCGCTTGAGGATCGCGACGCCGCGGTCGATCTCCTCGGGCTCGATCACGAGCGGCGGCGCGATGCGCACGGTCTTCTCGTGGGTCTCCTTGCACAGCAGGCCGAGCCGCGCGGCCCGCTCGCACACCTCGCGGGCGCTGGGACCGCCGTCGGCGAGGTCGACGCCCGCCCACAGCCCGCACACCCGCACCGCGTCCACCGCGGACGGGTCGAGGGTCGCGAGCGCGTCTTCGAGGTGCTTGCCGAGGTCGCGGGCGCGGGCCTGCCACTCGCCGGTGGCGAGCATGGCGACGACCTCCGCGCCGACCGCGGCGGCCACCGGGTTGCCGCCGAACGTGGAGCCGTGGGTGCCGGGGGTGAACACGTCCATCACCTCGCGGTCGGCCGCGACCGCGGAGACCGGGACGACCCCGCCGCCGAGGGCCTTCCCGAGCAGGTAGACGTCGGGCACGACGTCCTCCCTGTCGCAGGCGAAGGTGTGGCCCGTGCGGGCCAGGCCCGACTGGATCTCGTCGGCGATCATCAGGACGTTGCTCTGGTCGCAGGCCGCGCGCACGGCGCGCAGGTAGCCCGCGGGCGGGACGATGACGCCCGCTTCGCCTTGCACCGGTTCGATGAGCACCGCGGCCGTGTCGGAACCGATCGCCGCGTGCAGGGCGTCGATGTCCCCGTAGGGGATCGAGTCGAACCCGGGCGTGAACGGCCCGAAGCCCTCGCGGGAGCCGGGGTCGGAGGAGAAGCCGACGATCGTGGTGGTGCGGCCGTGGAAGTTCCCGTCGAAGACCACGATCCGGGCCCTGTCCGCGGGGACGCCCTTCTTCGTGTAGCCCCATTTGCGGGCGGCCTTGATCGCGGTCTCGACCGCCTCGGCGCCGGTGTTCATCGGCAGGACCGCGTCCTTGCCGCACAGCTCCGCGAGGCCCGCGAGGAACGGCCCCAGCGCGTCGGTGCGGAACGCACGCGAGGCGAGGGTGAGCCGGTCGAGCTGGGCCTTCGCCGCGGCGATGAGCCGCGGGTGCCGGTGCCCGAAGTTGACCGCCGAATACGCCGCGAGCCAGTCGAGGTACCGGTTCCCGTCGGTGTCGGTCACCCACGCCCCCTCGCCTTCGGCGAGGACCACCGGCAGCGGGTGGTAGTTGTGCGCGCCGTAGCGGTCTTCGAGTGCGGTCGGGTCGGTCGCTTCCATGTGCTCCCCTTCAGTCGTCACGCCGGGTCCAGCCTATTGCCGTCAGGTCGCGAGGAGGCGCTCCAGCGCCGCGTCGCCCGCGGGCAGCCACGTCGGCTTGCCCCAGTGCCTGCCCTCGACGCCCGCGCGCCCGATGTGCTGGAGCCCGACGGCGCGGCGCAGGGCCCAGCCGCGGGAGCGGCGGACCGTCGCCTCGTCGGTCTCGTAGTGGTCGAAGAACGCGACGGGGTCCGGGAGGAGCAGCCAGGCCGCGCACAGGTCGGTGGCCGGGTCGCCGGTGCAGATGTCGCCGAAGTCGATGACGCCGGTGAGTGCGCCGCCCGCGGTGACGACGTTCGCGGGGTGCAGGTCCGCGTGGAGCCACACGGGCGGGCCGTCCCACTCGGGGGCCGCGAGGGCGTCGTCCCAGACCGCTTGCAGCGCAGGGTCGTCGAACTCCATCGTGAACGTCTTGAGCGGCACGCCGCGGTCCGTGGCGACCGCGGCCTCCTCCGGGGCGGGCCGGTGGAGCGCGGTGAGGAACGCCCCGAGGACGGCGGCCGAGGCGGCGTCGGTGACGGGCGCGACGTCGGCGGGGGTGCCCTCGACCCAGGTGGTGACGATCCAGTTCTTCGGGAACGCCTCGGTCGGCGTGCCGAGGTACTCGGGGACCGGCACGGGCAGCGGCAGGAGCGGCGCGAGGCCCGGGAGCCAGCGGTGCTCGCGCTCGATGAGCCCGGGGGCGTCCTCGGTGCGCGGCAGGCGCAGCGCGAGGTCCGCGCCGAGGCGCCACATGCGGCAGCCCCAGCCGCACTCGACGAGCCGCAGCTCCAGGCTGGCGAGGTCGGGGCGCTGGTCGTGCAGCAGCGAGCGGACGATGGTCTCGTCGGTCGTCAAGTCGTCCAAGGCGATCCCTTTCTGCGGAGTCCCGCCGAGCCTACTTGCGTAGGCTGGGGGCCATGGAAGAGCAGCACGAGCCGACCAAGGGCACGGAGCATTCGACCGCGGGCGCGTACGTCACCGGCGGCGAGTTCAAGCGCGATACGAACTACATCGAGGACCGGATCGTCGCCGACGTCGACGCGGCGCTGGCCGCGCCCGTGGAGGCGGCCTCGCCGATCGGGGACCCGCGGATCGCCGGGCTCACCGAGGGCGCCGCGGCGTGGCCGGTCGAGCCGGGCCGGTACCGGCTCGTGGCGGCGCGGGCGTGCCCGTGGGCGCACCGGTCGATCATCGTGCGCCGGCTCCTGGGCCTGGAGGACGCGATCTCGCTCGCCACGCCGGGCCCGGTCCACGACGTGCGGTCGTGGACGTTCGACCTGAATCCGGACGGCCGGGACCCGGTGCTGGGCACCGAGCGGCTCCAGGAGCACTACTTCAAGCGCTTCCCCGACTACCCGCGCGGCATCACCGTGCCCGCGATCGTCGACGTCCCCTCGGGGCAGGTCGTCACCAACAACTACCCGCAGATCACGTTCGACCTGTCGACCCAGTGGCGCGCGTTCCACCGCGAGGGCGCCCCGGACCTGGTGCCCGCGGGGCTCGTCGCGGACATGCTGCCGGTGGTCAAGCGGGTCTTCACGGAGGTCAACAACGGCGTGTACCGGGCCGGGTTCGCCGGTTCGCAGCGCGCGTACGAGCTGGCGTACCAGCGGCTGTTCGCGGCGCTCGACTGGCTGGAGGACCGGCTCGCGGCGAGCCGGTACCTCATGGGCGCGCACATCACGGAGGCCGACGTGCGGCTGTTCACGACGCTCGTGCGGTTCGACCCGGTGTACCACGGCCATTTCAAGTGCAACCGGAACAAGCTCACCGAGATGCCGAACCTGTGGGCGTACGCGCGGGACCTGTTCCAGACGCCCGGGTTCGGCGACACCGTGGACTTCGACCAGATCAAGCGGCACTACTACGTCGTGCACGAGGACGTCAACCCGACGCAGGTGGTCCCGGCCGGGCCGGACCTCGCGAACTGGCTCTCGGAGCACGGCCGCGAGCGCCTGGGCGGCTCGCCGTTCGGCGAGGGCACCGCGCCGGGGCCGGTGTCGGCCGCCGAGCGGCCGCCGGGCGCGAACCCGCTCTACAGCGCCCCCTAAGACAGCGACGCGAGGTAGGCCTGGAGCTCCGCGGCGTACTTCGCGGGGTCCTCGTTCCAGGTCGCGGTGTGGCCGGAAGCGGACTCGACGAGCGTCGAGTCCCCCAGCATGCCCGCGAAGTCGAGGGTCGCGGTGTGCTCCACGGTCCGGTCGGCGGTGTCGACGAACAGGAGCACCGGCATGGCGAACTCGTCGGCGAAGTTCCGCTGGTCGAGGTCGTGCAGGCTGATGTCGGCGCGGAACTCCACGACCCGCTTGGCGGCCCACGTGATCGGGTCGATGACGTTCCGGTCGGCGGCCTGCATGTCGAGCGTGGAGTTCCAGTCGACGCACGGGGAGTCGAGGACGAGGCCCTTGATCACGGACGGGTCCTCGATCTTGCGCGCGGCCGTGGCGACGGTCGAGCCGCCCATGGAGACGCCGTGGAGGACGACGTCCTTCGCGCCGTTGGCGAGCGCGTAGTCGATCGCGGCGATCACGTCGTCGGCCTCGTACTCGCCGAGGCTCATGAGCCCGTTCTCGGCGGCGGGCGCGCCCTCGTCGTTGCGGTACGTCACGTCGAGCACGGGGTAGCCGAGGCCGTGGTAGACCTCGGTGGAGCGCAGCAGCTCCTCGCGGGTGGCGTTGCGGCCGTGGACGCCGATGACCCAGGTGTCGCCGTCGGCCGGGACGAGCCAGGCGGGGGCGTCGCCGAGGCCGGTCGGGATCTGGACCTCCTCGAACGCGAGGCCGAGCGCGGTCTGCGGGTCGCCGCGGTAGCCGTACATGTCCATGCGGACCTTGAGGCCCTCGGCGAGGTCGCCGGAGAGGACGTTCTGGAGGGTGCGGGTGACGGTGCCGTCGTCCTCGGACACGATGTCGCCGACGACCGCGTGCCCGCCGTCCCAGGCCAGGCCCCACACGCCGCCCTTCTCGGAGGCCTCGTCGCGGGTGATCGTCACCGTGGTCTCGTCGAAGGCCTCGACGGTGAGCGAGTACTCCGAGGGCGAGTGGTCGGGCACGAGGACCTCGTTCGAGAAGTACCACCCGGCGCCGCCGAGCCCTGCGACCGCGAGCACGAGCACCACCCCCAAGGCGATGAACGTACCGCGCAGCCACTTGCGGCGCTTCCGGACCGGGGTTTCGGGAGTGTCGGTGTCGGTGGCGGTCACGTCGGGTCCTCGGGGCTCGAAGGGCGGTGGTCGCTCGATCCTAATGCGCCCCCGCCCGCTCAGGCCGCCTCGGCCTCCTCGGCGGCGGTGAGGCGGTGCTGCTCGACGACGCCGTAGACGACCAGGCCCGTGAGGGCCAGCGCGGTGACGACGGCCGCGCCCTGGATCGTGATCGCCGGGGCGAGCAGGGCCGCGCCGATCGCGACGGCGGCGGCCGCGAACTTGGCGGCGGTGTGGCCCGCGGCCATGCCGTGCTCGCTGACGGTCTCGATGAGGAGCGTGACGAGCAGCAGGATCGCCACCGCGACCGCGGGGACGAGGGCGACGGCGCGGTCGCCGAGGTGCACGTGCTCCGGGTCGGTGATGCGGACGACCGCGAGGGCGATCCCGGCGCCGAGCGCGGCGACGGACGCGAACACGAGGTAGTGGGCGTACGCCCACACGTAGACGGTGCGCGGGCCGCGGTCGAAGGCGTGGCCGCCGCTGAAGTCGAAGTAGATCCACCACAGGGCGAACACGGTGACCAGGCCCGCGGCGGCGAGCGTGAGGAGCGGCGCGGTGTCGAAGTCGAGGCCGGAGTCGACGGCGCCGGAGACGGCGATCGTCGCCGCCGAGACGGCCTCCCCGAGGACGATGATCGTGAACAGCCCGTAGCGTTCGCGGATGTGGCCCCAGTGGCCGCCGAGGCGCGGGTCCCAGCGCGCGATGACGGGGACGGCGAGGTCGAGCGCGAACCACACGAGCCATGCCTCGACGCGCAGGTCCATGGGCACCAGGAGGAACGCGACCCAGCCGAGCTGCACGAAACTGGTCCACACCATCATCTTCAGCGCGAGCGGGCGCATCGCCGGGTCGCCGGTGCGGTAGACGCGGCCCCACTGCGCGACGTACGCGAGGCGCATGACCACGTAGGACACGACGAAGATGCGGAAGTCGAGGTGCGCGGCCTGCGGCACGCCCGCGGCGAGGCCGAGGGACCCGGCGATCATGACCATCATGAGCAGCCGGTAGGGCACGTCGTCGGTGTCGAAGAAGTTCGCGAACCACGTGAACGAAACCCAGATCCACCAGATCGCGGCGAACGCGAACGCGTACCCGAGCAGCCCCTCCCCGACGTGCCCTTCGGCGGCGGCGTGCTCGAACTGGAGCGCCGCCTGCGCGACCGCGACGACGAACGCGAGGTCGAAGAACAGCTCCAGCCAGGTCGCCTGCCGGTGCCCCTCGGTGTGGTCGCGGGTCGCGATCGGCACCCGCCAGCGCTTGGCCTCCACCATGGCCCGTCCTCCCTCTCGCCTCACGCGGTCAGCGCACAGTATCGCCCGCGCGCCCCGGGCTCCTCCCCCCGGCGGCCGAAATCGGGGCGGCGCTCCGGCGCCGGAAGGGGCCCGGGCGTGGGATGATGAGGTCGGCCCTCCCCTCAACCCCTTGAGGACTCCGCATGCCCGGCTCCGAGGTAGAGCAAGTCACCGACCGTCCCCACTGGCGCGACGCGGTGCGCACCGCCGCGGGCGCGGCGCTCGCGTCCGGGGCCGTGGCCGCCGCGGCCGGGAGCACGAGCAACAGCTGGCCGCTCGCGCTCATCGCCGCGGCCGGGTTCCTGGCCTGGCCTCTGACGCGCCTGCGGAACCTCGCCAAGCGCCAGCCGGTGGCCGAGTTCGACCGGCAGGGCGTGCGGCTCTACCCGCAGACCTCCCAGCGCAACCGCTCCCTGAGCCCCATCGTGGAGCTGCCGTGGTCGGAGGTCAAGGGGATCCACTTGTGGCGCAAGCGGACCGGCCTGTACTGGACCACGATGGTCGGGGTTGAGACGGTCCGCGCCGACCACGCGCCGGGCGACACCGACCGGCGCGGCGTTCCGCCGCACGTGACCAGTGCGCTCGCGCGTCGCTCGGTCCCGTTCAGCGCCTCGGGCCGCGGCCGCCTCCAGGCCGCCGCGTCGCGGTTCTTCCGGGCCCGGATCACCGACGCCAGGAGCGCGCCCGCGACGGGGCGGCGCCGGAAGGTCTACTGAGGCTTGAGCTCCAGGACCCAGTCCTGCCCGGTGAGGTCGTGGCCGAAGCGGTGGAACGGCTCCTCCTTGTCGAGCGTGAACCCCTGGGCCTGGTAGATGCGGCGGGCCGAGGCGAGCACGTCGACGGTCCACAGGACCACCCGCTCGTACCCGGCCGCGCGCGCGAAGCCGACGCACTCCCCCACCAGGCGCGCGCCGAGGCCGAGGCCGCGGGCGGCGGGGTCGACGTAGAGGATGCGGAGGCGGGCCGTGCCCGGGGCGCCGTCGGCCACGAGGGCCACGCTCCCGGCGCGCTCGCCGTCGACGTCGGCGATCCAGGCGGCCTCGCGCTCGGGGTCGAGGTCGGCGAAACCGGACACGATCTTCGCGACCATGGCCTCGTACCCGTTCGACCAGCCGAGGGCCTCGGCGTAGTACTCGCCCTGGGACTTGACGATCCAGCCCAGGTCGCCGGGGCGGTCGGCCGGGCGCAGTTCGGTGTGGGCCATGGCGGGGTCCTCCAGACTCGCGATCGAGTGAAACACTCGTTTCAGTGGCTTTATGCTAGACCCGTGACCCTGGACCGCACCAGCCCCTCCGCCCGCCGGACCGAACTGCTCGAAGCCGCATACGCGTACGTGCTCGCGAACGGCCTCTCCGACATGTCGCTGCGCCCGCTCGCCGCGGCGGTCGGCTCCAGCCCGCGCGTGCTGCTGTTCCTGTTCGGCAGCAAGGACGGCCTCATCCGCGAGCTGCTGGCCCGCGCCCGCGCCGAGGAGCTGGCGCTCCTGGACCGCCTCGGGGAGCCCGTGGGTCTCGCGGCCGCCGCAGAGCGGTTGTGGGAGTGGGCCTCCGACCCGGGGCACCGCCCGCTGCTGCGGCTGTGGACCGAGGCGTACGCGCGCTCGCTCGTGGAGCCGGACGGCGCCTGGGCGGGCTTCGCGAAGGCCACCGTGGACGACTGGCTCGCGGTCCTCGCCGCATGCGAGCCGGGTGCGGACGAGGCGGACCTGACGCTCACGCTCGCGGTCCTGCGCGGGGCGATCCTCGACCTCGTCGCCACCGGCGACGAGGAGCGGACCGGGGCGGCGGTGCGGCTGCACCTCGACCGGCTCGCCCGGATGTGAGATACACGAGTATTCCTATCGTTTAAGTTGACATTCCTTGAGGGTGGCGATAGCGTTCGTGACGTGCCATAGTGCACATCCCCCCATACCATCCGAAAGGCCCTCCAATGCCTGAGACCGAGGCGCCGACCCGCGGCGCTTTGACGACGTCCTTCGCCGCGGTCGCGGCCGCCCTCACCCTGGCGGTCGCGGGCTGCGGCGGCGGCAGCGAGGCGGACGCGACCGGCGTCGGCTTCGAGGACTGCATCACCGAGCCGACCACCTGCAACTCCGGGGAGCGCGCCGACGGCGGCGACCTCGTGTGGGCCGTCGACGGCAAGTGGGAGGCGTGGGGCCAGGCCGACATCTACGGCTCCAGCCTCGCGACCTCGATCATCAACCAGCCCCTGCGGCCCACGGTGTTCTCGTTCGACCAGGACGGCGTGATCCACTACAACGACGGCATCTACGCCGAGGCCCCCGAGCTCCTCGCCGAAGCGCCCCTCACCGTCGCCTACCACATCAAGCCCGAGGCGACCTGGGGCGACGGCGTCCCGATCGGCATCGACGACTTCGTCTGGCACTGGCGCGCCACCTCCGGCGACGAGGCGCAGTGCCAGGGCTGCACGCCCGCGAGCAGTTACGGCTC
Organism: Glycomyces artemisiae; assembly: GCF_003002955.1. Classification (GTDB taxonomy): domain Bacteria; phylum Actinomycetota; class Actinomycetes; order Mycobacteriales; family Micromonosporaceae; genus Glycomyces; species Glycomyces artemisiae. Next base: position 690,512 of record NZ_PVTJ01000001.1, on the reverse strand, counting down.
GACCGTCGCCTCCATCGAGGAGGCCGAGGACAACACCGTCGTCGTGACCTACGTGGACGGCTACCTCGACTCCGAGTGGTACTCCGCGGGCGTCATCACCCACCCCGCGCACATCGCCGAGGCCCGCGGCCACGCCGAGTGGCGCACCGACCCGGCCGTCATGGCCGCGTCCGTCGCCGACTTCTCCGAGAACCCGCCGCTCGACTACAGCGCCGGGCCCTTCAAGATGACCGAAGGGGTGCTCGGCGAGTACGCGAAGTACGTGCCGAACCCGGAGTGGACCGGCTCGCAGCAGTCCACGCTCGACTCGTTGACGCTCAAGTACATCGGCAGCGCCGACGCGATGGCGACCGAGCTGCGCCAGGGCACGATCGACGGCGCCGCGCCCTCCAGCTTCGACCCCGAGGTCCTCGACCAGCTCGCCTCCGAGGAGAGCGTCAAGTACAGCGTCGCGCCGCAGTCCGGGTGGTCCCACATCGACGCGAACCTGAAGAACCCGTTCCTGTCCGACAAGGCCCTGCGCGAGGCGATCTTCACCGCGATCGACGCCGACGACGTCAACCAGCGGGCCTACGGCGCCGCGTACGCCGACATCGAGACCATGCAGAACGTGCTCTTCCGGCCCGACTCGGAGTACTGGACCGACCAGCTCGAAGGCTCCACCCTGGGCTCGGGCGACATCGACGCCGCGCGCGGCATCCTCGAAGCCGCCGGGTACACCTGGCAGGACGAGCAGCTCCTCACGCCCGCAGGCGAACCCGTGACATTGCGGTACCGCGCCGGCATCGAGGGCAACGCGTTCACCCCGATCATCCAGGACCTCGTCATCACCTACCTGGCCGAGATCGGCATCGAGCTCCAGGTGGACCCGATCCCGAACGGCGAGCTCAGCTCCGTGCTCGACGAGGGCGACTGGGACCTCATCCAGTTCTCGTGGATCGAGACTCCGCTGTTCGCGGCCTCCGCGGCCGACTACTGGGGCGAGGGCAACCACACCGGGTTCCAGGACGACCGGGTCGACGCGATCGTCGACGAGCTCGCGACCACCATGGACCGCGACCGCGCCGCCGAGCTGAACAACGAGGCCGCGCAGATCTCCCTCGACGAGGCCGTGCAGCTCCCGCTCGCGTGGACGCCCGCGCTCGTCATGGTGGACAAGGACGTCGTGAACGTCCGCGACAACTGGGCGACGACCATGCGCGTGTTCTCCAACGTCGGCGAGTGGGGCTTCATCGACGAGGACGCCTAGCGGAACGTCCCCGGCGGGCCCGATCCGGGCCCGCCGGGGGCGTTCCCTCGCATAGGCTTCCGGAGTGAGCGATGCGAGCGCAGTGAAGTCCGAGAGCGTCCTGACCGTCCTCGTGGCGGGCCTGATGAACCTCGCCATCGCCGTCGCGAAGCTCGTCGCCGGCATCCTCTCGGGCTCGGCGGCGATGGTCTCGGAGGCCGCGCACTCCGCGGCCGACACGGTCACCGAGATCATGCTGTACATCGCGCTGCGCAACAGCGCCAAGCGGCCCGACGAGGCGCACCCGTTCGGCTACGGGTCGACCGCGTACATGTGGGCGGCGCTCGCGGCGGCGTTCACGTTCGTCGCGGGCGGCCTGTTCTCGATCACCCACGGCTTCCACTCGATGGACTCGGGCGGCGAGGCCGACTTCCTGGTGTCCTACATCGTCCTGGCGATCTCGTTCGCGCTGGAGGCGGTCTCGTTCGGGCGCACCATCGTGCAGCTGCGCAGCGAGTCGGCCGAATGGGACGTGCGACCGCGCCGGTTCCTGAAGTACACGCCCGACACGTCGCTGAAGGCGGTGTTCCTGGAGGACGCCGCGGCGCTCGTCGGCCTCCTGCTGGCAGCGGGCGGCCTGGCGCTCACCGAGATCACGGGCGACCCGCGCTACGACGGCGGCGCGTCGGTCCTCATCGGACTGCTGCTGCTCGTGGTCGCGGTGCTCCTGGGCCACGCGAACCTCTCGCTCCTCATCGGCCGCAGCCTGCCGCCGCGGTTCCGCGAGGCCGTGCGCCGGGAGCTGGAGTCGGGCGAGGAGATCACGGCCGTGCAGGAGCTGCTGACGCTCCAGCTCGGCCCGACCTCGGTTCTCGTCGCGGCCCGCATCGACTACCGCGACGGCGCCGACGGCGCCCACATCGAGGCGACGAGCCGCGCCGTGGAGGCGCGGCTGCGCGAGAAGTACCCGATGGTCACGTACGTGTTCCTGAGCCCGTGGGGCGACGCGCCGGTGGACCGCTGACGGGCGCACCGGGACCGGTGCGCCCGCGCATCGGCTAGCCCTGGAGGTCGGCGAGGGCCTTCTGCCACAGGGACTGGTCGCGGGCCTCGCCGGGCATGTTCATCTCGGCGAAGCGGACGACGCCGTCCTTGTCGATGACGAACGTGCCGCGGTTGGCCATGCCCTTCTCGTCGTTGAAGACGCCGTAGGCCTGGGCGACGGCGCCGTGGGGCCAGAAGTCGCTCAGGAGCGGGAACTCGAAGCCCTCGCGCTGCGCCCACACCTTGTGCGCGAACGGGGAGTCGACGGAGACGGAGAGGACCTGCACGTCGTCGGACTGGTAGGCGTCGAGGTTGTCGCGGATGCCGCACAGCTCGCCCTCGCACACGCCGGTGAACGCGAACGGGTAGAAGACGAGGAGGACGTGCTTCCGGCCGTGGAAGTCCGCGAGCGAGACCTCCTGGTTGTTCTGGTCCTTCAGGGTGAAGGCGGGGGCCGCGGTTCCGGGTTCGATGGGCATGCGCGCTCCTTGCGACGGGCCCTCGCGAGGGAGGGCCTGCGGGTGTTGTCGCGCTGAACGTTAGCGGCGGGCGACGACCATGCGCGACGCGACCCAGTCGGGGGAGGCGTTGAGCGTCTTGGTGGACTTCAGGCCCGCGAGCGCCGCGGACTCCTCGATGTCGGCGGGGTCGATGTGCCCGGGACGCCCGGCCTTGGGGGTCAGCAGCCACACCACGCCGTCGTCGGCGAGGGGGTCGCGGGCGTCGAGGAGGAGGTCGACGAGGTCGCCGTCCTCGACGCGGCACCACAGGAGGACGGCGCCGACGATCTCGTCGGAGTCCTCGTCGAGGAGTTCGCCGACGGCCTCGATCACGGCCGTCCGCAGCGCGGCGTCGACGTCGGTGTCGAAGCCGATCTCCATGACCGCCTCGACGCCGTCGAGCCCCAGCCGCTGCACCACGCTCGACACGTCCACCGGGCTGCTCGAAGCGTTCACCTTGTCCCCTCCAGAGGTCGGTTGCCAGAGCGCTCGCTCTGTGAACCACAGCATATGGAGTAGAGCATATTCGGTGGGGCATATGGCCGACTCGCGCGCCCGTTCGCGAACCTTCCTCGGCAAACGGTCGCACGTCCGGGGCCTGCGCGTGCGCAGAGTGTGGGCACCGTCGCATCAACCCGGGTGGGCGGCCGAGCGTCGCGGTAGATTCGGGGGAAGATGGTAGCGAACGACGACACTCTGCTGCCTGAAGAAACCCTGCAAAGCCGCAGTCTTAGAACGAGGGATCGCCCGTGACCACGGAACAGAACCGGCCGCCCATCAGTGACGGATTGCCGACCCAAGTACCGGACACTGACCCCGGGGAGACCAGCGAGTGGCTGGAATCCCTCGACGGCCTCCTCGACGCCGGCGGGCGCACCCGTGCCCGCTACGTCATGCAGCGGCTGCTCGAACACGCCCGCAAGCGCCAGATCGGCGTCCCGGCGTCGACGAGCACCGACTATGTGAACACCATCCCCGTCGAGGCCGAGCCGCACTACCCCGGCGACGAGGCCGTCGAGCACCGCATCCGCGCGTTCGTGCGCTGGAACGCGGCGATGACCGTCCACCGCGCGCAGCGTCCCGGCATCGGCGTCGGCGGCCACATCTCGACGTACGCCTCCGCCGCGAACCTGTACGAGGTCGGCTACAACCACTTCTTCCGCGGCCGCGGCCACGCGGGCGGCGGCGACCAGATCTTCTTCCAGGGACACGCCTCCCCCGGCATGTACGCCCGGTCCTTCGTGGAGGGACGCCTGACCGAGGACGACCTCGACGGCTTCCGCCAGGAGGTGTCGCGCCCGCAGGGCGGCCTGCCCTCCTACCCGCACCCCCGCCTCATGCCCGACTACTGGCAGTTCCCGACCGTGTCGATGGGCCTGGGCCCGATCAACGCGATCTACCAGGCGCTGTTCAACCGCTACATGGACGACCGCGGCATCAAGGACACCAAGCAGCAGCAGGTGTGGGCGTTCCTCGGCGACGGCGAGATGGACGAGGTCGAGTCCCGCGGCGCGCTCCAGTTCGCGGCGGGCGCCGAGCTCGACAACCTCACGTTCGTCGTCAACTGCAACCTCCAGCGCCTCGACGGGCCGGTGCGCGGCAACGGCAAGATCGTGCAGGAGCTGGAGTCGTACTTCCGCGGCGCCGGCTGGAACGTCATCAAGGTGATGTGGGGCCGCGAGTGGGACCCGCTGCTGGCGGCCGACCACGACGGCGCGCTGGTGAACCTCATGAACACCACGCCCGACGGCGACTTCCAGACGTTCAAGGCCGAGTCCGGCGCGTTCATCCGCGAGCACTTCTTCGGGCGCGACACGCGCACGAAGGCGATGGCGCAGCCGATGACCGACGACGAGATCTGGGACCTGCGCCGCGGCGGCCACGACGACCGGAAGATCTACGCCGCGTACAAGGCCGCGATGGAGCACGAGGGCCAGCCGACGGTGATCCTCGCGCACACCGTCAAGGGCTACAAGCTCGGCTCGACCTTCGAGGGCCGCAACGCGACCCACCAGATGAAGAAGCTCTCGCTCGACGACCTCAAGGGCTTCCGCGACGCCCTGGAGATGCCGGTCACCGACGAGCAGCTCGAAGCGAGCCCGTACCTGCCGCCGTACATCAAGCCCGAGGAGGGCTCGGCCGAGCACGAGTACCTCCAGGAGCGCCGCCGCGCGCTCGGCGGGTCGATCCCCTCGCGCCGCAACACGGTCATCCCGCTCTCGCTCCCGGGCGAGGACGCGTACAAGTCCGCGAAGCGCGGCTCGGGCAAGCAGAAGGCCGCCACGACGATGGCGCTGGTGCGCCTGCTCAAGGACCTCATGCGGGACAAGGAGACCGGCAAGCGCTGGGTCCCGATCATCCCCGACGAGGCCCGCACGTTCGGCATGGACGCGATGTTCCCGACGGCGAAGATCTACTCGCCGCACGGGCAGCAGTACCTGTCGGTGGACCGGGACCTGTTCCTGTCCTACAAGGAGTCCGAGCAGGGTCAGCTCCTGCACGTGGGCATCAACGAGGCCGGGTCGGTCGCGGCGTTCACCGCGGCGGGCACCTCCGGGGACACCCTCGGCGAGCCGATGATCCCGTTCTACATCTTCTACTCGATGTTCGGGTTCCAGCGGACCGCCGACGCGATCTGGGCCGCCTCGGACCAGCTCGCGAACGGGTTCCTCATCGGCGCCACGGCCGGGCGGACCACGCTCAACGGCGAGGGCCTCCAGCACGAGGACGGGCACTCGCTGCTCATCGCCCACACGAACCCCGCGGTCGTCTCGTACGACCCGTCGTACGGGTACGAGATCGGGCACATCATGCAGGACGGCCTGAAGCGCATGTACGCCGACGGCGAGCACGTCTTCTACTACCTGACGGTGTACAACGAGCCGATCGTGCAGCCCGCCGAGCCCGAGGACGTGGACGTTGAGGGCATCCTCCGCGGCATCCACAAGGTCGCGTCCTCGGACGTGCAGGGGCCGCGGGTGCAGCTGCTGACCTCCGGTTCGGCGATGTCGTGGGCCCGCAAGGCCGCCGACCTCCTCGCCGAGGACTGGGGCGTGGCCGCCGACGTGTGGTCGGTGACCTCCTGGTCGGAGCTCAACCGCGACGCGATCGAGGCCGAGCGGCACAACCTGCGCCACCCGGAGGCCGACAAGAAGGTCCCGTACGTGACGGCGAAGCTCTCGGGCTCCGACGGCCCGTTCGTGGCCGTCAGCGACTACCAGCGGGCGGTCCCGGACCTCATCAGCCGGTGGGTGCCGGGCGACTACACCTCGCTGGGCACGGACGGCTTCGGCCACTCCGACACCCGCGGGGCGCTGCGCCGCCACTTCAACGTGGACGCCGAGTCCGTGGCCGTCGCGGCCCTCCAGCAGCTCGCCGCCCGCGGCGAGGTCAAGCCGGAGCTCGCGGCGCAGGCGGCGGCGAAGTACCAGATCACCGACCCGACGGCCGCCGAGGCCGGCGAGGCGGGCGGCGACTCCTAAGCCGCAGTGACATCGGAAGGGCCGCAGGCGGATCGCCTGCGGCCCTTCGTCATGCGTCGGCTAGGCGTCCACCACGAGCCTGCCGCGGGCGCGGCCGACGCAGGGGTAGAACAGGACCGCCCCGTCGGGTGCCAGCGCGCCGGGGACGCGCCCGGGGTGCTCGGGGCTGCCCTCGACGACGCGGAGGCGGCAGGTGCCGCACACGCCGTTCTCGCAGCTGGAGGGGACCTCGACGCCGGCGCCGACGAGCGCGGCGAGCGCGGTCCGGTCCGACCCGACGGTGATCTCGACGCCGCTGCGCTTGGCGAACAGGGGGAACGGGGCGGGCCCGGCGGGGGCGGCGAACTTCTCGGTGTGCAGCTCCAGCTGCGGGGCGACGCGGCGGACGGTGTCGGCGAGGGCGTCCATCAGCGGGACCGGCCCGCACGCGTACACGCCGGTGGTGGCGGGGAGCCCGGCGAGTTCGGCGACGTAGTCGGGGCGCCCGTACTTGGTGGTCGGGTAGAGGACGACGTTGCCGGGCCAGGTGGTGGCGAGCTGGTCGGCGAAGGCCATCGTGGAGCGGTCGCGGCCGGTGTAGACCAGGCGCCACGGGAGCCGCGAGCGCTCGACCTGGAGGATCATCGGCATGATCGGGGTGATGCCGATGCCTCCGGCGATGAACAGGTACCCGGAGTGGAGGCCGAGCGGGAACTGGTTGCGGGGCGGGGAGATCCGGATGCGGTCGCCTTCGCGGAGGCGGTGGGCCTCGCGGGAGCCGCCGCGCCCGGCGTCCTCGCGCAGGACCGCGATCCGGTAGAGGAGGCGGTCTCCGGCGTAGGAGCACAGGGAGTAGTGGCGGACGGTCCCGGAGGGGAGTTCGACCTCCAGGTGGGCGCCGGGCTCGAACGGCGGGAGGAGGCGGCCGGTGAGGCCGACGAGCTCGATGGCGTGGACCTTCGCGGCGACGGGGACGACGCGGCGCACCCGGACCTCGATGCGGCCGTCCGCGACGGGCCGTTCGGCGCGCAGCCGCCCGATGCGGCCCCAGGGGCGCAGGTAGGAGACGGCGACGGCGAAGCCCAGACTGATCGTGCCGAGGGCGGTTCCGGCGGTCAGGGCCGCCTGATCGGCGCCGGTCCCGGCCCCGGCGGCGAGCGCGGTGAGGCTGGGCCGCAGGACCGCGAGGCCCCCGGCGATGACACCGACGGCGGCGGCGAGTTTCGCGGCGGTCCACCAGTGGCGCAGGAGCCCGCCGGAGGCGGCGAGGACGAGGCCGGTGCCGAGGACGGCGAAGCTGATCGCGCCGGTGCCGAGGCCGTTGAACATTCCGGCGACGGCCCAGGCCGCGTCGGCGGTGCCGGGCTCTGGGGAGACGAGGACCCAGACGCAGAGGGCGAGCACGAACGCCATGTAGGCGAGCCAGACGACCGAGAGGACGACGTGGCTCGCGGTGAGGGCCCGGCGCGCCGCGGCGCCGAGCAGGGGGCGGGTATCGGGGGTGGTGTCGGCCGGCACTGCGTGCCTCCTCGGGAGGTGACCCTGCTGCTGTCCCCAACCGAAGCTCAACGTAGCACGCAAAATGGACGGACAAAAGAGGGCGAGCGCGTCCGAAACGCGCTCGCCCTCAATCGGTCTCCGGGATTAGGCCTCCTCGGCCTCCTCCTTCTCGATCTCGGCGCGGACGGCGTCCATGTCGAGCTCCTTGACCTTGCCGATGATCTCCTCCAGCGCGGCCGGCGGCAGCGCGCCCGGCTGGCTGTAGAGGAGGATGCCGTCGCGGAACGCCATGAGGGTGGGGATCGACTGGATCCCGGCCTCGGCGGACAGCTGCTGCTGGTCCTCGGTGTCGATCTTCCCGAAGACGACGTCGGGGTGCTGCTCGCTGGACGCCTCGAAGGTCGGAGCGAACATCTTGCACGGCCCGCACCAGTCGGCCCACCAGTCGACCAGCACGATGCCGTTGCCGGTGACGGTCTCCTCGAAGTTGTCCTTGGTCAGTTCAACGGTGGCCATAGGACCGCCTCTCTGTCTCGGGTGATTTCGTCCTCTCCCGGGCAACAGTAGTGGCGCCGGTGGTATTCCGTCCGACGTCGGTGCGCGGCGCGCGCCACGTCTGGCAGGCTATAGGGCATGGACCTGGCCACGACCATTCAGAACATCGAACGCTCCTCGTCGGCGCTGACGACCCAGTCGCTCACCCGGATGGACGAACGCCTCCCCTGGTTCCGCGACCTCCCCGCCGAGCAGCGCTCGATGGTGACCCTGGTGGCCCAGGCCGGCGTCCGTCAGTTCCTGGAGTGGCTGCGCTCCTCCGGCGACGACCTCGGCACCTCCGACATGGTGTTCGAGGCCGCGCCGCTCGAACTCGCGCGCGCCATCTCCCTCCAGCACACCGTCGCCCTCATCCAGGTCGTCATCGACGTCGTCGAAGAGCAGGTCCCCCAGCTCGCCGCCGACGGCGAGGACGACCAGCTGCGCGAGTCGGTGCTGCGCTTCAGCCGCGAGATCGCGTTCGCGGCCGCCCGCGTGTACGCCCGCGCCGCCGAGACCCGCGGCGCGTGGGACGCCCGCCTCCAGGCGATGCTCGTCGACGCGCTCCTGCGCGGCGACAACCCCGACGAGCTCATCAGCCGCGCCGCCGCGCTCGGCTGGTCCGAGACCCAGACGATCACCGTCGTCTGCGGTGCCACCCCCGGCGGCGAGGCCACGCTCGTGCTCCACTCGGTGCAGCGGGCCGCCCGGCGGCTCGGGCTCGACATCCTCGCGGGCGTCCACGGGGCCCGCCTCGTGCTCCTCCTCGGCGGCGTCGCCGAACCCGTCGAGATCGTCGAGAAGCTCACCGGGCAGTTCGGCGAGGGCCCGATCGTCGTGGGCCCCACCGTGACCGGCCTCGCCGACGCGTCCGCGTCGGCGCTCGCGGCCGTCGCCGGGCACCGCGCCGCCCCCGCCTGGCCCGACGCGCCCCGCCCCGTCACCGCGACCCAGCTGCTCCCCGAGCGGGCCATCGCCGGGGACGAGGCCGCCCGCCGCGGCCTGCGCGAAGGCGTGTTCATGACGCTGCGCCGCGCCGGCGGCGAGCTGCTGGAGACCATGGACGCGTTCATCTCCTCCGGCGGCGTCCTCGAAGGCACCGCGCGCGAGCTGTACGTGCACCCGAACACCGTCCGGTACCGCCTCCGCCGCATCCAGGAGGTGACCGGTTTCTCCCCCACCGATCCGCATGAGGCGTTCGTGCTCCGTGTGGGGTTGACCATAGGCCGCCTGGAGAACTCCCCGGCGACCCGGCGTCCTCGCAGTTGACAACGAGTGTTGTAGATTCCCTACAAGAACCGACCGGGCTTTCAGTCCTCTGAGTGCTCCCGGATCCCATGCCGCCGATGCGAAAGTTCTAGTGTGCTTGCCATTCTCGCCCCTGGGCAGGGCTCCCAGAAGCCCGGGTTCCTGACACCGTGGATCGAGGCCGACCCCGCCGCCGCGGCGAAGCTCCGCGACTGGTCGGACCTCATCGGCCTCGACCTCGTGCGCCTCGGCACCGAGGCCGACCAGGCCGAGATCACCGACACCGCCAACACGCAGCCGCTGCTGGTCGCCGCCGGACTGATCGCCGCCGAATCCCTCCCGCTCGACGCGTTCGACGCCGTCGCCGGGCACTCCGTCGGCGAGCTCACCGCGCTCGCCATCGCCGGGGTCCTCACCCCCGAGGCCGCCGTCCGCCTCGCCGCCGTCCGCGGCCGCGAGATGGCCGCCGCGTGCAGCATCGAGCCGACCACCATGGCCGCCGTCCTCGGCGGCGTCGAGGAGGAAGTCCTCGACCGCATCGAGGCCGCCGGCGCCTGGCCCGCGAACCGCAACGGCGCCGGGCAGATCGTCGCCGCCGGGCCCGTCGCCGCCATCGAGAAGCTCACCGCGAGCCCGCCCGAGAAGGCCCGGGTCATCGCCCTCAAGGTCGCCGGGGCGTTCCACACCCCGCACATGGCGCCCGCGCAGGAGGCCCTCGAAGCGCTCGCCGCCGAGATCCCCACCGCCGACCCGGTCCGCACCCTCCTGTCGAACCGCGACGGCAGGCCCGTGACCTCCGGCGCCGCCGCCTTGCAGCAACTGGTGGCCCAGGTCACCTCACCCGTCCGATGGGACGCCTGCATGAGTACGCTTGGAGAACTGGGCGTCACGGCGGTCGTGGAACTGCCGCCGGCGGGCACGCTCACCGGGCTGGCCAAGCGGGCGCTCACGGGCGTGGAACGACTCAACGTCAACACCCCCGCAGACCTCGCGGCGGCCGCCGCCCTCGCAGGGAACGAAGGAGCCGAGTGAGCGTCAACGGAACACGCGTCGTCAGCGTCGGGCACTACCAGCCCGAGAAGATCCTCACCAACGAGGACCTCGCCAAGATCGTCGACACCAACGACGAGTGGATCGTCTCGCGCGTCGGCATCAAGGAGCGCCGCATCGCCGCCGACGACGAGAAGGTCGCCGACATGGCGATCCACGCCGCCCGGCAGGCCCTGGAGAACGCCGGCCTCACCGCCGCCGACATCGACATGGTCATCGTCGCCACGGTCTCCGCCAAGGACGTCTGCCCCAACACCGCCTGCCGCGTCTCCGACGCGCTCGGCATCGGCGCGCCCGCGGCGATCGACGTCAACACCGCCTGCTCCGGCTTCGAGTACGCGCTCGCCCAGGCCGACATGGCGATCCGCGCCGGCAGCGCCACCCGCGCCATCGTCATCGGCGCCGAGAAGCTCACCGCGGTCACCGACTGGGAGGACCGCACCTCGTGCGTCCTGTTCGGCGACGGCGCGGGCGCGGTCGTGGTCGAGGGCACCGACGACCCGGCGCTGGCGATCAGCCCGGTCGTGTGGGGCTCGGAGCCGTCGATGAGCGACGTCATCCGCATCGAGGAGGACGTCCCGTTCATCAAGCAGGCCGGTCAGACCGTCTTCCGCTGGGCCACCACCCAGCTCGCGCCGCTCATCGAGAAGGTCGCCGAGCGGGCCGACGTGAAGATCTCCGAACTCGCGGCCTTCGTGCCGCACCAGGCGAACCTGCGGATCATCCAGGGCATCGCCAAGCGGCTGGACTTCAGCGACGACTGCGTCGTCGCCGAGGACATCGTCTACTCCGGCAACACCTCCGCGGCGTCGGTGCCGCTGGCGCTGTCGAAGTTGGTACAAAGTGGCAAGGTGGCCTCCGGCGCCCCGATCCTCCTGTTCGGATTCGGCGGCGGGCTCACCTACGCCGGGCAGGTCATCCGCTGCCCGTAACTATCGAGAGGAAATTAACTCATGGCTCTGTCTCGTGACGAGATCCGCGAAGGCCTGTCGGACATTCTCGAAGAGGTCGCGGGCGTCAACCCCGACGATGTCGCCGACGGCAAGTCCTTCACCGACGACCTTGACGTCGACTCGCTCGCCATGGTCGAGGTCGTCGTGGCCGCTGAAGAGAAGTTCGGCGTGAAGATCCCCGACGACGAGGTCGCCAACCTGAAGACCGTCGGCGACGCCGTCTCCTACATCGAGAAGGGTTAATGTGACTGAGGTAGTCGTGACCGGGCTCGGCGCGACCACTCCCCTCGGCGGGGACGTGGCGTCGACCTGGGAGGCACTCGTCGCCGGTCGCTCCGGCGTGCACCTGCTCCAGCACGAGTGGGCGCAGGAACTCCCGTGCCGGATCGCCGCCGAGCTGGCGGTGGAGCCTTCCGAGGTCCTGCCTCGGGTCAGGCTGCGCCGGCTCGACCGCTCCGAGCAGATCGCGCTCGTCGCGGCTCAGCAGGCGTGGGACGACGCGGGGCTGACCGACGACCTCGACAAGGAACGGCTCGGGGTCGTCTTCGGCTCCGGGATCGGCGGCGCGCTCACCCTCCTCGCCCAGGACGACATCCTGGAGGAGAGCGGCGCGCGGAAGGTCTCCCCGTTCACCGTGCCCATGCTCATGCCCAACGGGCCCGCCGCGGTCGTCGGCCTGGAGTTCGGCGCCAAGGCAGGCGTGCACGCCCCCACCAGCGCGTGCGCCACCTCCGCCGAGGCGATCTCCTGGGCCGCCGACATGATCCGCGCCGGCCGCGCCGACGCGGTCGTCGCGGGCGGCGCCGAAGCGGTCATCGGCGGCCTGCCGATGGCCGGGTTCTCCTCGATGAAGGCCATGTCGACTCGCAACGACGACCCCGAGCGCGCCTCCCGGCCCTGGGACCGCGACCGCGACGGGTTCGTCATGGGCGAGGGCGCGGGCGCGCTGGTCCTGGAGCGCCGCGACCACGCCGAGGCCCGCGGGGCGAAGATCTACGCGGTCGTCGCGGGCTCCGGCCTGACCTCCGACGGCTACGACATCGTCCAGCCCGACCCGGAGTGCCGGGGCGGGGGCCGGGCGATGCGCGCGGCGATCAAGCAGGCCGGTATCGACCCGAAGGAGATCGGCCACGTCAACGCGCACGCCACGTCGACGCCCGTCGGCGACATGGCGGAGGTCAAGGGCATCAAGCGCGAGGTCGGCGACCACGTGGTCCTCACCGCGACCAAGTCGATGACCGGGCACCTGCTCGGCGGCGCGGGCGCGGTCGAGTCCATCGCGGCCATCCTGGCGATCACCGAGGGCGTCATCCCCCCGACGATCAACCTGGAGAACCCCGACCCGGCCCTGGACCTCGACGTCGCCGCGAACGAGGCCCGCAAGGTGGAGCTGAAGGCCGCGCTCAACACGGCATTCGGCTTCGGCGGCCACAACGCCGCGCTTTTGTTCACGAAGCCGTAGCGTCACTGCTTGCAGGAAGGCCCCGTCGCGTAAGCGGCGGGGCCTTTTTGCGTCCTGGGACTTTGGCTGGCGGGTGGTCTTGGGTTGGGGTTAGAGCGGGCAGCGACGAAGAGGTCGACCTGTTGCCGAGGTCGGTTGGCGGCCATGGGGTCTGAGGGTGACATGGGGTGAGGTGCAGGTGGTGCGGGCGGGGCGGGGTGAGACTTCCTCACCAAAGATCACCCTTCTGGGTGTTGGCACCCTATCGCACACAGCGTCACAATTGAAACACACCAGCGAACACGCAGGGCACAACACAACAAGGAGGTGATCCCGATGGCAGCCACTACGATCCACAGCCGGACCAGCAGCAGTGACCAGGCCCAGACCATCCGGACCCTCCTCGACACCGCCGCCTCGGTGGTCAACACCCAGTACGCCCAGGTCCTCTCCGCGGTCATCGACGCCAAGCAGGCGAACCTCCACCGCACCGCCTTCGGCTTCTCCGCCCTGCGCGACTGGCTCATCTCCACCTTCGACTTCACCCACCGCACCGCCGCCGACATCGCCGCCATCGCCCGCCTCTCCACCAAGTTCCGGGCACTCGTGGAGGCGGCCGTCTCGGGTTCGGCGAGGATCGACCAGGTCGCCTACGCCGTCCGCCAACTCGACCGCACCCCGGCGGTGCGCCTGTTCGCACTCACCCCCTTCCGCACCCCCGTGGCCTCCCCCTTCGATGCCGACACCCTCTGCGCGACACCCGAACACCTGATCGCCCAGTACTGCCAGCACGCCCCCTTCAAAGACCTCCAGAGGCACCTTGACGAACTCGCCGCCCACCTCGCCGAGGAGTCCGAACTCCTCGACTCCCTCGGCCAGCAGTCCCTCCAATGGATCGAACTGGCCGAGCAGGACAACGGCATGTGGGCCCTCTCCGGCGAGTTGTCGGGCGACACCGGCAGACTCCTGGACAAGTACCTCAAGACCGCCTGCCCGCCCCCGCGCCAGGACGAACAAGACCTCGACGGGGTGCTCCCGGCGCAGCCGAACCGGCACGCCGAAGCCCTCCACCAGCTCCTCGCCGGATACGGCACCAGCCCCGACGCAGCCCGGCGCCACGGCCACACCGCCACCCTCGACCTCACCGTCGACATCGACACCTTGCAGGGCAAGGACACCGGCCGCACCCCGCTCCTGGAAGGCCAGCCCATCTCGGTCGCCAAAGCCCGCCACCTCGCCTGCGAAGCCGGGATCATCCCCGGCGTCTTCAACTACGCCACCGGCGAAGCGATCGAACTCGGCCGCGCCGCCCGCCTCCCGAACCAGGCGCTGCGCCGCAAGCTCGAACTGGAGCAGCAGGGCGGGTGCGCCTGGTCGGGCTGCTCGCGCCCGGTCGCCTGGACCGAAGCCCACCACATCACCCACTGGGCCGACGGCGGCGACACCAACGCCGACAACCTGATCCTCCTCTGCCGCTTCCACCACGGCCGCATCCACACCACCGGCTGGTCGGTCGAGAAGACCGGCCCCGGCCAAGCCCTCGCCTCGATACGGGCAGCCAGAGCCAAATGCCGAACACGCTTCACACCCCACGCCAAAGAACCCGCCCGTCACGGCCCGCAATCCGCCCCTTACTGTCGCCGCCGGAAAGTTCGATCGACATCGCCCGCAGGCAGAGGAGTAGGACCCTGGTATGACGCGGCCGGGAAGTCGTCGTTCCTCAGAACGAGGAGGAACGGTACCGCAGGCGGGAGCGGGGGACGGGGGCTGGCACTACCGTCAAAAGGACACGATTTTCCTAGACTGAGCAGGCGCGGACCCCACCGCGGCGAGGAGACCAGGAAACCCGTCCGTCCGATCCTGAAGGAGCGACCGTGACCGCCACCCCCTACGCGACCGCCGATCCGCCCAAGGCCGGGCCGCCCGCGCCCATCACCAAGGCCGAGCGGTCGCTCGCGCCCGACATCGCGCGCGGCGGCATGCTGCTGTTCATCGCCCTCGCGAACGTCCCGATCCACCTGTGGGGCATGGGCGTCGACAGGTACGGCCACAACACCGGCCAGTCGGCCGCCGACCACATCGCGCTGTTCGTCGAGCAGCTCCTCATCGCCGACCGCTCGCGCCCGATGTTCGCGATCCTCTACGGCTTCGGCATCGCCGTCATGGCCTCGCGCATGTTCGCGCGCGGCATGGAGACCAAGGCCGTCCGCAAGATCCTGCGCCGCCGCTCGTGGTGGCTGCTCGCGTTCGGGTTCCTGCATGCAGTCCTCCTGTTCATGGGCGACATCCTCGCCCCCTACGGCGCCATGGGCCTCATCGCCCTGTTCTTCGTGCACCTCTCCGACAAGTCGCTGAAGAAGTGGCTGTGGGCGAGCATCGCGTACGTGGTGCTCATCGGGAACGTGCTGATGGCGTACGTCTTCACCATCGGCGAGTCGTCCGGGCCGACGCCCGCCGACCCCGGCCTGCCCCCGTACGTGGAGCAGATGATCCTGGGCGCGCTCGCCTCCCCCGTCGGCGTGCTCGCGCTCATCGCGACCGGCACGTTCTTCCCGCTCATCATCGCGGGCATGATGCTCCAGCGCGCGGGCTGGCTGAATCACCCCGAAGACCACCTGCCGCAGCTGAAGCGGGTCTTCCTCTCCGGCATGGCGGTGAACATCCTCTCCTCGCTCCCCGTGGCGCTCATCGCGATCGGCGCCTGGGAGCCCGCGACGCCCATGTGGCGCGCCGCGGTCTACCTGGAGCTCCTCGGCGGGATGTACGCCGGGCTCGGCTACATCTGCGGGTTCGCGCTCCTGGCGCACAAGCTCCGCGGCTACGGCCGCAAGGGCGTCCCCGGGGCGCTCGCCGCGGTCGGCGAGCGGTCGCTCACCAGCTACCTGCTCCAGTCGTTCATCATGGCGCCGCTGCTCACCGCATGGGGCATCGGCCTCGGCGAGGACCTCGGGTACCTGGGGGCGTTCGGGGTCGCGTTCGGCACCTGGGCGGCCACCGTGCTCATCGCGGTGCTCATGGACAAGGCCGGGATGCGCGGGCCGTTCGAGGTGCTCCTGCGGCGCCTCACCTACGGCCGCAAGCGGTCCTGATCCTCGGACCGCGGAGACGCCCCCGTGTCGGATGGCCGACGCGGGGGCGTCCGCGCGTCCGGGCCCGTGACACAATACGGCCGTGCAGATGAGCTGGGCTCCGATCCGAGCGCTGCGGGCCGCCGTGTTCGCAGCGGTCTCGGGCTCGGCGTCGCTCCTGCTGCACCTGTGGAGCGGCGGGCACGCGCCCGGCCCGCTCCAGTCGGCCGCCGCGTTCGCGCTGGTCTTCGCCGCCGCGTACGCCGCCGGAGGCCGCCAGCGCGGCTTCCTCGTCCTCGCGCCGCTGTGCCTCGCGGCCCAGTGGGGCCTGCACGAGCTGTTCCAGGCCGGGGCTGTCGAGGCGCTGCACGTGCACGGCTCGGGTGTGTCTATGTGGCTGGTCCACATCGCCGCGGCCCTGGCGCAGGCGTCATGGCTCGCGCGCGGTGAAGCCGCGACGGCGGCGCTGCTCGACCTGCTGACGCTGTACGCCGCGCGCCTGGTGCGCGTGGCGTCCGCCGAATCCCCGGTCGCGGTGCGGCCGCGGTGGCTCACGCCGCGGACGCGGGCGCCGCGTCCGGCCCCGGTCGCTGCGGCGGCCATCTCGCGGCGGGGTCCGCCGCGGTTCGCTTTCTGATTCCCGTTGTCCCCGAGCGCCGTTCGGCGCTTCCCCCTGCCCTGGGTGCGGTGCGCGCTCCGGGCCGCTCAGAAAGCGAACCATGTCCAGAATTCCGGCTGCCCTGCGGCAGCTGCTGCTCCGGCTGCATTTCTACGCCGGCATATTGATCGCCCCGTTCCTGCTCGTGTCGGCCCTGACGGGGCTGGCGTATGCGCTCTCGTACCCGTTGGAGGACTACCTCTACCAAGATCTGAAGACCGTCGATCCCGGCGGCGAGTCGTTGACGCTCGCGGACCAGGTCGCGGCCGTCTCGGCCGCGCATCCGGACTGGACGGTGACTGCGGTGCGGCCTCCGGCTGAGGCCGGGGACTCGACGGGGGTGCTCGTCGACGACGGCGCGGTCCGCGAGTCGGGCGCGGTCGCGATCGTCTACGTGGACCCGTACACCGGGGAGGTGCTCGGGGACTCGACGACGTACGGGTCGTCGCAGGCCGGGCCGGTGCGCGAGTGGATCTCGACGCTCCACCGCAGCCTGCACCTGGGCGAGCCGGGGCGGCTCTACTCGGAGCTGGCGGCGTCGTGGCTGTGGGTCGTGGCACTGGGCGGGCTGGTCCTGTGGATCGCCCGCAAACGGAGGGACGGCGGTTTCTGGCTGCCGAAGCCGGAGGGCCGGGGCCGCGGGCGGACGCTCGCGTGGCACGGCCCGGTGGGCCTGTGGCTCGTGATCGTGCTGCTGTTCCTGTCGGTGACGGGCCTGACGTGGTCGCGGTACGCCGGAGAGCACGTCTCGGAGCTGCGGGAGGCGCTGGACTGGACGACGCCGTCGCTCACCGTGGCCGAGGGCGGCTCTGATGCGCATGCGGAGCATCAGCATTCAGGTGCTTCGGGGTCGTCGGTGTTCGCGGTGACGCTCCTCGACGGCGTCTACGCTGCGGCGCTCGATGCGGGCATGTCGGGGCCGGTGCAGATCGCGCTGCCGTCGGGTTCGGGCACGGAGTACCTGGTGACGGGCCAGCAGCGGTCATTGCCGTTGCAGCAGGATCAGGTGGTGGTCGACACCGTTTCGGGCGCACCGGAAGTGACGGAGGAGCTGCGGTTCGCGGACTGGCCGGTGATGGCGCAGGCGACGAACGTCGCGATCGCGCTGCACATGGGCCTCCTGTTCGGGCTGGCGAACCAACTGCTGCTCGCAGTGGCGATGATCGCGCTGGTGTGCATGATCGTGTGGGGCTACCGGATGTGGTGGCAGCGGCGCCCGCGCGGCGCGCTCGTCGGCCGCCCGTACCCGCGCGGGGGCCTGCGGCGGCTGCCGTGGCCGCTCATCGCAGTGGTCGTCGCGGTCGCGGCGGGCGTCGGGTGGTTCTTTCCGCTGTTGGGGATCTCGTTGGCGGTCTTCGTGATCGCGGATGTCGCGGTCGGGCTGTGGAAGCGGGCCGAGCGTCCGCCCGCGGACGGCGACGACGAGCCGTCGGTGACGCGTCGGACGGCCCTGGCGACGGCGACCCTCGCGGCCGCGGTCGGCGCGGGCGTCGGAAAGGCCCTCGGATCCGGGGGCCACGACGACGGCGAGGCCGGGCACGAGCACGAGGCGTCGGCCGTGGAGCCGTTCTTCGGGGAGCGGCAGGCGGGGATCGCGACCCCGGCGCAGGCGCACGCGCTGTTCGCGTCGTTCGACCTGGCCGCGACGGACCTCGCCTCGGGCGAGACACTCGATGCGGCCGCGGTCGCGGCGAACCTCGAAGCGCTGCTTCGGGACTGGTCGGCGACGGCCGCGGCGCTGGCGGCGGGCGAGGCGCCGCCGAAAGCCGCGATCGACGGCCCGGACCAGTTCGACGCGGAGGCGGTCGCGGCGGGCCTGGACCCGGCGCGGCTGACGGTGACGTTCGGGATCGGCCCGGCGGCGTTCGCGAAGGCGGGCCTGGAGTCGGCGCGGCCCTCGAAGCTCGCGGAGCTGCCCGAGTTCGACGGCGACAAGTTGAATCCGGCGTGGTCGGGCGGGGACCTGCTGCTCCAGATCTGCGGCGACGACCAGCAGGTGGTGTCGGGCGCGTTCCTGGAGCTGCGCAAGCGCGCGGTCGGCCTGGGGACGCTGCTGTGGATGCAGCAGGGGTTCTCGTCGGCGCCGTCTGGCGGCACGCCGCGGAACCTCATGGGGTTCAAGGACGGCAGCGCGAACCCGGAGGCGGGCGGCGCGCTGTTCGACGAGCGCGTGTGGGCGGTCGATTCGGAGCCGTCGTGGTTCGAGGGCGGCACGTACCAGGTGTTCCGCAAGATCCGGATGCGCCTGCCGGACTGGTCGGTGCTGTCGGCGGAGGACCAGAACCTGACGTTCGGGCGGGACCGGGACTCGGGGGCGCCGCTGAGCGGCGGCGGCGAGCTCGACCACCCGGACTTCGAGGTCCTGGACGCCTCGGGCCTGCCCGCGGTCCCGGCCGATTCGCATGTGGCGGTGGTCCACGACGCGGCGATGGTGCGGCGCGGCTTCAACTACGACTACGGGTTCCTGACCCAGGGCGACGTCAGCTCCGACGCGGCCGGCGACGGGCACCTCGACGGCCACATGCACGCCGAGCACCCGTATGACGCGGGCCTGCTGTTCGTGTCGTTCCAGGCCGACCCGCAGGTGTTCATCGACGCGCAGGAGAAGATGGCGGCCGGGGACCGGCTCACGGAGTTCATCACCGCGGAGGGCTCGGGCGTGTACGCGGTGCCGCCGGGCGCGTCTGACGGCGGCTTCGTCGGCGAGGGTTTGTTCAGGTCGTAGGGAAAAGGGGCGGGCGCCCATTAGCGCCCGCCCCTCTCACGTTCGTGTCACTGCCAGCGCCGACCGGTGAGCAGCTCGTACGCCTCGATGTAGCGCGCGCGGGTGGCCTCGACGATGTCGGCGGGGATCTCGGGGGCCTCGGCGTCGTCAGGCTTCCAGCCGGTGGACCGGGCCCAGTCGCGCACGAACTGCTTGTCGAAGGACGGCTGCGTCTGGCCGGGCTTCCAGCCCTTCGCGTCCCAGAAGCGGGAGGAGTCGGAGGTGAGGACCTCGTCGGCGAGGGTGAGGACGCCGTCCTCGTCGAGGCCGAACTCCAGTTTCGTGTCGGCGATGATGATGCCCTTGTCGAGGGCGATCTCGGCGCCGCGGCGGTACACGTCGAGGGTGAGGTCGCGGACGCGGGAGGCGAGGTCGGGGCCGAGGCGGGCGGCGGTCTGCTCGTACGTCTCGGGCGCGTCGTGCTCGCCGACGTCGGCCTTGGTGGTCGGGGTGTAGACGGGCTCGGGGAGCTTCGAGCCGTCTTCGAGGCCCGCGGGGAGGGCGACGCCGTTGACGGTGCCGGTCGCGCGGTAGTCGTTGAGGACGGACCCGGTGAGGTAGCCGCGGACGACCGCTTCGACCTTGACCATGTCGAGGCGCTTGACGCGGACGGCGCGCCCGGCGAACTCGGTGGGCACGTCGTCGGCCGAGATCACGTGGTTGGGGACGATGTCGGCGAGGCGCTCGAACCACCACAGGCTCAGGGCGGTGAGGAGGGCGCCTTTGCCGGGGATCTCGGTGGGGAGGATGACGTCGTAGACGGAGACGCGGTTGGAGGCGACGAGGATGAGGTCGCCGCGGTCGGCGTAGACGTCGCGGACCTTGCCCTGGTGAATGAGTTCCACTGCTGTCCCCTCATGGTGTGCGCCCCGGCGGTGCCGCGTCGATTACACCAGCGGCGACGTCATCCTACGTTTGACGCGGCGGGCCGCTGTGCCGAGCGACACCTGCCGGTGCGCGGTGTCGCGGCGTAGGCTGGGGCGGTGACTTCCGTACAGCCTGAAGGACGCCGGATGCTGCGCCTCGAAGTGCGCAACGCCCAGACCCCGATCGAGAAGAAACCCTCCTGGATCAAGGTCAAGGCCAAGACCGGACCGGAGTACACCGAGCTGCGGGGCCTCGTCAAGAGCGAGGGGCTGCACACGGTGTGCCAGGAGGCCGGGTGCCCCAACATCTACGAGTGCTGGGAGGACCGCGAGGCGACGTTCCTCATCGGCGGCTCCCAGTGCACGCGGCGCTGCGACTTCTGCCAGATCGACACCGGCAAGCCCGGCCCGCTCGACCGCCTGGAGCCGATGAAGGTCGCCGAGTCGGTCAAGACGATGGGCCTGAAGTACGCCACGGTCACGGGCGTGGCCCGCGACGACCTGGACGACGGCGGGGCGTGGCTCTACGCCGAGACCGTGCGCCAGATCCACGCGGCGATCCCCGGGTGCGGCGTCGAGCTGCTCATCCCGGACTTCAACGCCGAGCCCGACCAGCTCGCCGAGGTGTTCTCCTCGCGTCCGGAGGTGCTCGCGCACAACGTGGAGACGGTGCCGCGGATCTTCAAGCGCATCCGCCCCGCGTTCCGCTACGAGCGGTCGCTCGACGTGATCACGCAGGCCCGCGCGGCCGGCCTGGTCACGAAGTCGAACCTGATCCTCGGCATGGGCGAGACCCGTGAGGAGATCTCGCAGGCCCTGCAGGACCTGCACGCGGCCGGGTGCGAGCTCATCACGATCACGCAGTACCTGCGCCCGACGAAGCGCCACCACCCGGTGGACCGCTGGGTCAAGCCCGAGGAGTTCGTGGAGCTGTCGGCCGAGGCCGAGGAGATCGGCTTCGCGGGCGTCATGAGCGGCCCGCTGGTGCGGTCCTCCTACCGGGCCGGGCGCCTGTACCGACAGGCGATCGAAGCCCGCAGTGAAGCCCACAGCGAAGTGCTCGCGTAACACGCCGGTAGAATCGAGTCCATGGCAAAGCAGCAGGAAAAAGAGACGTTCGGGTCGCGCCTGAAGACGATCGGGATGGCGATCAAGTTCACCAACCAGCGGGACAAGCTGTTCCTGCCGTTGGAGGCCGCCGCGATCCTGCTGCCGTTCGTCATCGTGACCGCGCTGGTCGTGTTCGCGCGGTTCTCGCTGCTGTGGTACATCTCGGCCCTGTTCGTGGCGCTCCTGGCGGGCCTGATCGTGCTGAACATGCGCACGAGCAAGGTCGTGAACGCGGAGGCCGTGGGCAAGCCGGGCGCGGCGTACGCGCTCATCGACGGCATCCGCGGCTGGACCGTGACGCCCGGCGTCGCGGCCCTCTCGGAGACCCAGATGGTGCACCGCGCGGTCGGCAAGGCCGGCGTGGTGCTCCTGGGCGAGGGCGGGCCGAAGACCCGCAAGCTCCTCGGCCAGGAGAAGAAGCGCATCTCGCGGGTCGTCGGCTCCACGCCGGTGTACACGTTCCTCGTCGGCGAGGCCGCGGGCGACGACTTCTCGGTGACCGAGGTCCGCAAGCGCCTCATGAAGCTCCCGAAGAACATCGACTCCAAGGACGCCAACCACATCGCCAAGCGCCTCGACGCCCTCGGCATCGGCATGGCCATCCCGAAGGGCCCCATCCCGACCAGCGTCAACCAGGGCCGCGCCGCCCGCCGCGCGATGCTCCGCGGCCGCTAGCCGCAGCGCTGCCGCCGAACATCGGAACGGCCCGACGGGATCTCCCGTCGGGCCGTTCCGCTACCTGCTGAACGCCATGCCTGTAAGCAATGTCCGGGCACGCGAAGACGGGCCCGCCATTGAGGCGCGGCCCGTCGCTCGCGTGCGCTTATCGGATGCAGGTCAGAAGATGTCGCCGTTGTCGCGGCGGCGGCGCCAGCGCTCTTCCATGCGGGAGGTGAAGCCGCCGGGCTTGGCGTTCTTGGAGCCGCCGGTCGACCGCGTGGTGCCCTTGCCGTCGACGGCCTTGAGCTTCACGTTGGTGCCGCGGCGCTGGGCCCACAGGCCCAGGATGAGGCCGCCGAACATGAGGACCGCACCGATCGGGGCGCCCCACTTGGCGACGTTCCCGCCGGCGATCACCGTGCCGATGACGGCGGCGATGCCGATGACCGTGACGACCCCGGCCAGGATGAGCCTGCGCCGGGTCACGTGCGCCGGGTCGTGGGCGCGCACCGCATTGGCGAACTGCGGGTCTTCAGACAAGGACTGCTCGATTTGCTCGAACAGACGTTGCTCGTGGTCGGAGAGCGGCACGACACTCCTCCTGCACTAGTCTCGACGGAGCCTGTCGAGGCCCCGGTGCTTGATAGTCCAAGTCTACGAGGCTTTCGCCCGAGGCGGAAGGCAGTTCGTCCTTGAATCGGTGCGTTCTGGCCTCGGAACCCCAGGCGGGGACCCCCGGTGCGGCGGCGCTCACCTGCCGGGGTTCCCAGCGTCGCGGGTGTCTACACGCGAGTCACGCCGCGCCAGCCTCCCCGCGGACCCGACGGCCCCCTTCCCGAACTTCTCCCGCGCCTTGTCCATCACCGTTTCGATGTCGCGCCAACCGTGTTCGGGCTCGCCGAGCGCCACTTGGCGGCCGACCGCGGCGGACTCCACAAGGTGGTCGAGCTTCACGCCGATGAGCCGCACCGGCGCCGTCGCGGCCGCGTCGGCCATCTCGCGGGCCGCCTCGTAGATCTCCCGGCCCACGTCCGTGGGCGCCGCGAGCATGCGCGAGCGCGTGATGGTGCGGAAGTCCCCGAACCGGATCTTCACGGTCACCCCGCGCCCGGCCCAGCCCGCCGCCCTCGCCCGCGACGCGACCTTCCGCGACAGCTCCAGCAGCACCGGCCCCCACACGGCGCCGTCGGGCGCGTCGTGCCCGAACGTGGTCTCGTTGCTGATGGACTTCTCGATGCGCTCGGGGCTCACGGGCCGCGGGTCGATGTTCCGGGAAAGCGCGTACAGGTGTTCGGCGCTGGCCGTGCCCACGGACGAGGCGAGACTGTCGACATCGAGCCGCGCCAGGTCCCCCACCGTGCGCATGCCGAGGCGCTGGAGCTTCTCGGCGGTCTTCTCGCCGATCCCCCACACGGCGCGGATCGGCAGCCGGTGCAGGAACTCCAGCTCCGTCTCGACCGGGACGACGCCGAGGCCGTCCGGTTTGACCGCTTCCGAGGCGAGCTTCGACAGGAACTTCGTGGAGGCGATCCCGACGGTGCAGGTGATCCCGTGCTCGGCGCGGACGCGCTCGCGGATCGCGCGGGCGATCTGGACGGGCGAGCCGATGAGGCGGCGGGCCCCGGCGACGTCGAGGAACGCCTCGTCGACCGAGATCGGCTGCACATGGGGCGTGTACTCGCGGAAGACCGCCATGATCTGCCGCGACACCTCCCCGTACGAGGTCGTGGGCGTCATGAACACCCCGTGCGGGCAGCGGCGGCGCGCGATCACCATCGGCAGCGCCGAATGCACCCCGAACTTGCGGGCCTCGTACGACGCGGCGGCGACGACCCCGCGCGGGCCGAGCCCGCCGACGATCACCGGCTTCCCGCGCAGCGACGGGTCGCGCGCGACCTCGACGGACGCGAAGAAAGCGTCCATGTCAACGTGAAGGATTGACACTTCGTCATCGGACAGGTCGGGCCCGATGAAGCGATCGACGTCACTGGTCACAGCCGAATCGTAACCAGCAGGACCGACAGTTCGTTCTTCTCAGTGCTGAGCGCTCCGTCTCCTCGCCGCCGCGAGGATGAGCCCGAAGCTTCCATCTCGATGTGCATGACGCCGAGTTTCGCCCCGCTACCGCGGGGATTTCCGGGTGGCGGGGCGCTCAGCCCGCCCGGTAGGTCCACAGCGGGACGGCCATCTCCGCGGCCGTGAGGCCTCCGTGCTGGCCGATGAGGCGCGCGACGTGCGGCGGCTCGCCTTCGACGCCGACGACCGCGAACGTGCCCTTGCAGGCCACGACCAGGTCGCCGACGCGCTCGCGGGCCGCGTCGGTGACCTTCGGGCCGAACCAGCCGCGGTCGACGGCCTCGTCGCGGTCGATGAGCTCAGCGCGGTCCCCCACCGCGGCGGCCCACGCGGCGCGCACGTCCTCGACCGCGCCCGGCAGCGCGTACAGGTACCGCATTCGGCCGTCGCCGCCGATGACGTCGACCCCTTGGAGCAGGTCGGGCCGCTGGTCGACGTGGAGGCGGTCGGTCACGTTGACCATGCCGTGGTCGGCGGTCACGAACAGGGCCGCGTCCCGCGGGAGGCCGGTGAGGATGCCGTCGATCGCCTCGCTGACCTCGGCGACCGCTTCGAGCCAGTCCGGGGATCCGATGCCGTGGAAGTGCCCGGCCGTGTCGACGTCCGGCAAGTAGGCGTAGACGAGGCTCCGGTCGGCGCGCGCCAGCCCGGCCACCGTGCCCTCGGCAACCTCGCGGGGGCTGATCGCCGGGAGCCAGTCGGCGCCGCGGTAGATCGCGCGGGTCAGGCCGGTGTCGCGGAACGCGCCGTTGGAGACGATCGTGCAGGCCACGCCGTCGGCGCTGGCGCGCTCGAACGCGGTCGGGCCCGGCTGCCAGGCCTCCGGGTCGGGGCTGGAGCCGTCCCAGCGGATGTGGGTGACCAGGTCGCCGGTGTCGGGGACGCGGACGGTGAACCCGATGATGCCGTGCTCGCCGGGAGGGAGGCCGCAGGCGAGGGACGCGAGGCTGATCGGGGTGGAGGAGGGGACGGTCGCGGTGATGGGGGTGAGAGTGCCGAGTTCGCCGTGGTGGACGGCGCCGATGGTGGCGCTGGCTTGGGCGGCCTGGCCGAGGAGGTGGTAGCCGAAGCCGTCGAGGAGGAGGACCGCGATGCGGCGGACGCCGTCGAGCTCGCCGCCCCTGCCGCCGGTGCCGCCGCCGCGCAGGAGGGCCGCGGCGCTGCCCGCTGGCTGCGGAACCCCAAGGGCCGCAAGGGCGGTGGGCATGACATCGGCGAGGGTGCCGGTGCCGTAGGCGGGTCGGGTGTCCGCCAGGTACGGGCTCGAAGGCATGGCAAGAGGCTAGCCGGTTTCGTGTCGTTTCGGCCACAAGCGGGTCCGGTATACCGGAATGGCGGCGCGAGTGGACGAGAACGGGCGGGGACCGTCTAGGACAGGCCCTAGGTCTCGGGGATGTCGAGGCCCGAGCGGTAGGCGATGGCGACGAGGCCGGCGCGGTCGCGGGCGCCGAGCTTCGCGAGGAGCTTGCCCACGTGGGTGCGGACGGTGGCGGGGCTGATGAACAGGCGCTCGCCGATCTCGTCGTTGGGCAGGCCGGTGGCGACCCAGCGGAGGATCTCCTGCTCGCGTTCGGTGAGGTCGCCGAGGTTGGGGTGGGGGCGGGCGCCGCCGGTGCCGCGCTCGGCGTAGGCGTCGATCACCTTGCGGGTGACGTCGGGGCTGAGGAGGGAGTCCCCGGCGGCGGCGAGGCGCACGGCGCGCAGGAGGTCCTCGGGCGGGGCGTCCTTCATGATGAACCCGGCGGCGCCGCCCGCGAGGGCCTCGAAGATGTACTCGTCGATCTCGAAGGTCGTGATCATGACGACGCGGGTGCCGGACAGCGACGGGTCCTTCCCGATGCGGCGCAGCACTTCGAGGCCGTCGAGGCCGGGCATGCGGATGTCGAGGAGGGCGACGTCGGGCTTGATGCGGCGGATGACCTCCCAGGCTTCGCGGCCGTCCTCGGCCTCGGCGGCGACGTGGATGTCGTCCTCGTCCTTGTAGAGGTTGCGCAGGGCCATCCTGATGAGGCTCTGGTCGTCGGCGATCACGAGTTCGATCATCGCGCTTCCTTACGGTCGTAAGGGATGTGGGCTTTCACGGCGAAGCCGCCGCCGGGCCGGGGCGCCGCGGTGAAGGCGCCGCCGCCGGCCTGGACGCGCTCCATCATGCCGGTGACGCCCTGGCCCATCCGGTCGGGGTGGAGGGGGCCGCCGCGGCCGTCGTCGAGGATGTGGACGCGCAGGGCCTCGGGGTCGCAGGCGATCTGGACGACGGCCTTGGTGGCGCCGGAGTGGCGGATGACGTTGGTGAGGGACTCCTGGACGACGCGGTAGGCGGTGGCGGCGACGTTCACGGGGACGGCGGCGGGGTCGCCGGTGAGCTGGTACTCGACGGGCAGGCCGCCTTTGCGCACGCCGTCGACGAGCGCGGCGATGTCGCTGATCGCGCCGGTGGGCCGCAGTTCGGGGGCCTGGCCGCGGCGCAGGGGCGCGAGGGTCGCGCGGAGGTCCTGGAGGGCGAGGTTGGAGGCCTCGCGGATGGCGCGGAGGTTCTCGACGACGCCTTCGGGGGTGCCCGCGTGCTTCTCGGCGGTGTGGAGGGCGACCCCGGCGTTCATGGAGACGACGGCGAGGGAGTGGCCGACGACGTCGTGGATCTCGCGGGCCATCTCGACGCGCTCGTCGGCGCGGTAGCGCTCGCGTTCGGCCTCGCGCTCGCGGGCCCGGGCGCGGCGGGCCTCGCGGGCGATGCGGCCGCCGACGGCAGGGATCGCGAGCCACAGGAGCGCGATGGTGGCGATGAACCACAGGCTGCGGCCGGGTTCGACGGCCTGGTGGAAGGCGACCGTGTAGACGTAGAGGACGCCGAGCGCGATGGCGAGGGCGCGTACTGACCTGGTGAACGCGTAGAAGAACACGGCGACGGCCGGGAGCATGAACACCGGGCCGGGCGGCAGGTCGAGGTACAGGTAGACCGAGAGGCCCGCGACGGTGCCCGCGAGGGCGGCCTCGGGCGAGAGGCGGCGGACCGCGAGGAACGCGGCCATGGCCCAGATGAGCGCGAACGCGACGGGCTCGGGCCGGTGGCCGTCGTTGGCGCCGACGGTTCCGCCGGAGGCGAGGAGCGCGAGGAGGACCGCCAGGCCGATGTCGAAGACGGGGGCCGGGAGGCGGGGCCGGGTCGCGTTGGTGGTGGTCACAGGCTCAAGGCTACGGTCCCGGTGCCGCGGCGGCGTGGTCCCGGCGGCGTAATCGCCTCTACGTCGCTGAGCGTAGGCGCCGAGCCCGGCGGCTCCGGTCAGCGCATGGGCTTGCGGGCGAGCAGGTGGATGCGGGTGGCCATGTCGCGGAAGGGGACGCGGGCGGCGGTGGCGAGCTCGAACTCGCGCAGGGCCTCGCCGGTGGCGTTCTCGGGGACCTGGACGAGGTCGCCGACGACGCCGACGCCGTGGACCTGCTCGGTGACGAGCCCGGAGCCGCCGACGAGCGCGGTGAGCGTGGCGGTCTCGAAGCGGCGCTTGAGGGTGTCGCGGCCCTCGGCGACGCCGTCGATGTCGGTGAGGAGGTCGAGGGCGGTCCCGAACTGGCCGGAGAGGGCCTTGCCGAGGACGGCGGCGATGCGGTTGGCGACGAGCACGGAGACGGCGCCGCCGGGGGCGCAGACCTTCGCGAGGGCGTCGAGCGCGGTGTCGGGGTAGTCGACCATCTCCAGGACGTTGTGGCACAGGACGAGGTCGGCGGAGGCGGGCTCGGCGACGTCGGGGAGCTCGTCGGCGTCGGCCTGGACGGCGATGAGCCGGTCGGTGACGCCCGCGTCGGCGGCCCGCTGGCGGAGGGAGGCGAGGGCGTTGGCGCTGGGCTCGACGACGGTGACGTCGTGGCCGAGCTCGGCGAGGGGCACGGCGAAGCCGCCGGAGCCGCCGCCGACGTCGAGGATGCGCATGGTCGCGCCGGTCCCGGCGGCGAAGCGCTCGATCTCGGCCGACAGGACGGACCACACGACGGCGATGCGGGGGTGGCGGGGCGCCTTGGCGCTCTCTTTCGGCATGTTGTCGACCATGCGGCACAGCCTAGCGCCGACCGTGCGGGAGGGTCAGGCGAGCAGGCGGGTGAGAAACGTGAACGGAGGGTCCCGGCAAATCGGACATCGCTGGGCCCCCGGTCAAAACCCTGGCACGGGGGTACGACATGGTCGCTGGACGGCATCGCCGCCCGGCCCTGTCGGGGCCGGACGGCGATCAGGTGTCGTCTAGTCGCGCAGGAACGGCGGGCGCTTGCGGATCTGGCGCAGGTAGGCCGGGTTGTTCTGGAAGTACCTGCGCCACAGGCGCTTCGGTTCCTTAGTGAGGCGGTAGAACCATTCGAGGCCGTTGCGCTGCATCCACGGGGGGGCCTGCGGGACGAGGCCGGCGTGGAAGTCGAAGGCGGCGCCGACGCCGAAGAGGGCGGGGGCGTTGAGGCGGTCGCGGTGGGCGGCCATCCAGCGCTCCTGCTTCGGGGTGGACAGGCCCACCCACACGAGCTGGGCGCCGGAGTCGTTGATGCGCTTCACGATCGCCTCGTCCTCCTCCTCGGTGAGGGGGCGGAACGGCGGCGAGTACATCCCGGCGAACTTGACGCCGGGGATGCGCTCGGCGAGCTTCTCGGCGAGGAGCTCGGGGACGCCGTCCTTGCCGCCGTAGAGGAACGAGGACCAGCCGCGCTCGGCGGCGCGGGCGAGGACGTTGAGCATCAGGTCGGGCCCGTAGACGCGGTCCATCCAGTCGGCCCCGGCCTTGTGCCCGGCCCACACCATCGGCATGCCGTCGGGCGTGGTCAGCCCGGAGGCGTTGTGGATGGCGAGGAGCTCGGGGTCCCGCTGGGACTCCATGACGCCGTGGACGCCGGTGACGCACACGTAGTGGCGCTCGCCCTCGTCGACCCAGCGGGTGACCTCGTCGAGGGCCATGGCCTGGTCGACGGTGGAGACGCCGACGCCGAGGACGTCGACGCGGCGGAGCCTCGGCTGTGCTTTCTCAGCTGCCATTACGCGGCGAGCTTGGCCTTGACCTGGTCGTAGACCCACGCGTAGGTCTTCGCCATGCCCTCGCGCAGGGAGATCGAGGGCTCCCAGCCGTAGTACTTCTGGATGAGCGTGTTGTCCGAGTTGCGGCCGCGCACGCCCAGGGGGCCGTCGATGTGCTTGAGCTCGATGTCGATCCCGGCGATGTCGGCGACCAGGTAGTACAGGTTGTTGATCGTGGTCAGCTCGGAGGAGCCGAGGTTGAGCGGCTCGGTGACGTCGCCGCGGGTGAACATCTTCGTGCCGTGGACGCAGTCGTCGATGTACGTGAACGAGCGGGTCTGCTCGCCGTCGCCCCAGATCTCCACTTCCTTCTGCCCGGTGAGCGCCGCGACGGCGATCTTCCGGCAGGTCGCGGCGGGGGCCTTCTCGCGGCCGCCGTCCCACGTGCCCTCGGGGCCGTAGATGTTGTGGTAGCGGGCGATGCGGGTCTGGAGGCCGAAGTCCTCGCGGAAGTGGCGGCACATGCGCTCGGAGAACAGCTTCTCCCAGCCGTAGCCGTCCTCGGCGTCCGCGGGGTAGGCGTCCTCCTCCTTCAGGGGCGCGATGTTCGCCTCGGTCTGCTTGTACCCGGCGTACACGCACGCGGAGGAGGAGTAGAAGAAGCGCCCGACCTCGGCGTCCTTGGACGCCATGAGCATGTGAGTCGAGGGCAGGACCGAGAGCATGCACAGGGCCTTGTTGTTCTCGATGAAGCCCATGCCGCCCATGTTGCACGCGAGGTTGTAGACCTCGGCGGCGCCGTCGCCGACGGCTTCGCGGCAGTTCGCGAGGTCGGCGAGGTCGCGCTGGAGGTTCTCGACTTCGCCGTGGACCTGGTACCACTCGTCGAGGGGCTTCACGTCGACGGCACGGACGGTCTTGCCCTCGGCGAGGAGGCTCGCCACCAGGTGCCCGCCGATGAACCCACCGGCTCCCGCCACTACCGCGTCCACGCTTGCCGCCATCGTCACTCCTCATGATTCCGGGTACGGGGAAGAATTGCTTCAGCCTACCCGCCGCGTTTCCGCGCCCACCAGCCGGGAAATGGGGTGTAAGTCACCGTCATGGCTGGATTCGGACACCTCGTCACCGGCGGTCGCGAGGAGCGCCGGGGACGTGACGACGCTCAGCCCCGGGTCCGCGTCCCCGGCGATGACCGGCTCGAAGCGCGAGGCCACGCAGTACAGGTGCACGGGCGGATCGCCGAGGAGCCGCTTGACGTAGCGCAGGCGCTTGAGCTGGCGTTCGACCATGCGGAAGCGCCAGCGGACGGTCCCGAGCGCGAGCGCCTCGCCCTTCTCGTCCCAGGTGGCGAGCTCCAGGGTCCGCATCTGGCGGAACCGCGGGTCGGGGACGGTGATGCGCGTCGCCGTCGCGGCGCCGGTGGCCTCGCGGGCCCATTCCCGGGTGAGGTTGAGGAACTCGGGGCGGCCGACGTACCGGTCGAAGCGGGCGCGGTTGCGGCGCCACAGCGGCTCCGCGATGCGGCCCCGGCGCCACCGGTCCAGGTGCGGGCGCAGGACCGCGTAGTGGAAGCGCGCCAAGCGGTCCGTGAACATCCAGAAGGGATTGTCCGGGTCGAGGGGGTTCGCGGCGGGCGCGATGAGCCCGGCCGCTTCGAGGCGCGGCAGGAGCGCGGTCAGGTCGGCCTCGCTCAGCCGGGTGCCGGTCCGCAGGTCGTACAGGGTGCGGGGGCGGACCACGACGAGCGAGAGGACGGCGTCCTCGGCCTCGTCGGGGGCCTCCCCGAGCGCGGCGGCGGGGGCGCCGTCGACGGCCGCGAAGTGCGGGGTCTCGGGCGTGAGGAAGCCCTGCATGAGCCAGCCGTCGACCTGCTCGAAGCGCTGCGGGAGCGGCGCCGGGGACTGGAGCAGGACGGGGTCGGCCCCGGTGAGGGCGTGGACGGCGACCGCGGTCTCGGGGTCGGCGATTCCCAGGGAGCGAATCGACTCGCGCAGTTCGTTCATGGTGAGAGCGATGCTACTCGGAGGCCGCGAAGGTCACAGCTCGCGGAACATGAGGTGCATGTCGACCAGGCCCTTCGACGGGTGCCGGAACGTCGCGGGCAGCAGCGCGAGCGTGCGGAAGCCCAGGGAGTGCCACAGCTCGACGGCGGCGGTGTTCGTGGCGACGACGGCGTTGAACTGCATCGCGGCGAACCCGTCGGCCTTCGCGCGGGCCAGGGCGGCCTCGCCGAGGGCCCGGCCGAGGCCCCGGCCGCGCACGGCCGGGTCGACCATGAAGCCCGCGTTGGCGATGTGCGCGCCGCGGCCGGGCTGGTTCGGGTGGATCTCGGCGATCCCGGCGACGCGGCCGTCCGCTTCGGCGACGAGCGCGCTCGCGGGCGGCTCCTTCTCGATCCAGTAGGCGCGCAGGCGGTCCTCGGGGGTGCCCGGCTCCCACACGAAGTGCTCGCCGGACTCGATCACGGGCCGGGCGAAGGCCCACACGGCGGGCCAGTCCTCGGGGCGGGCGTCGCGGATCTCCATGGGCACCAACCTATCGGGTCAGCGGGGCGGCTGCCAGTCGGCGAGGGACGCGGCCTGGCTCTGCACCCACGAGTCGGGGACGGCCCGCAGGAGCCCGCGGGTGACGCCGCGCCCGCCCGAGGCGATCGTGTGGACCCGGCGCGAGAGCCGCGCGACGCGCTTGATGCGCGGCAGGCGGGCCCGGTCGTAGGAGGCGAGCGCGTCGGGGATCGACTCGGGGGTGCGGCGCAGCGCCCAGCCGAGGGTCACGGCGTCTTCGAGGGCGAGGCTGCCGCCCTGGGCGAGGATGGGCGCGACACCGTGCGCGGCGTCGCCCATGAGGACGAGGCCGCCGTTCCCGGCGCTCTGGTGGAGCCTGGACGGCACGGGCCAGACGTAGCGGACGGACTGCTGCGTCAGCTCCGAGGGCCGGGTGGCGGCGATGTACTTGCCGACGGGCGGGGGCCAGTCGGCGAACCAGCGGTTGATCAGCTCGTGCTGGATCTGCGGGGACTCCGGGCGCATCCCGCCGGGGACCGTGGCCCACCAGCAGGCACCGGCGTGGCCGAGGTCGCCGTAGCCGAAGCGGCGGCGGTCGGGGCCGTAGATCTCGACGGCCTCGGCGCCCCGCTCGGGGGCGCGGTGGGCGGGGATGGTGCCGCGGAAGACCACCACTCCGGCGTCCACTGTGGGCGACCCGGGGGCGATGAGGGGGCGGGTCGGGGAGTCGATGCCGTCGGCGGCGACGACGAGGTCGGCGTCCCAGCGGCGGGCCTTGTCCCCCGCGGCGGGGTCGACCATGTCGATCCGGTCGACCTGGACCGCGGGGTGGACCTCGACGGAGTCGCCGAGGCGCGACACGAGCGCCTCGTAGAGCATCGCGTTGTGGACCATGACGGACGGGGTGCCGTCGTCGGCGCCGAGCATGGCCCCGGCGAACGACGAGGACAGGCGCTCCTCGTTGCGGATCTCGAAGCGGTCCACGGGGGTCCCGGCGGCGTCGAGGGTCGCGTCGACCCCGAGCGCGCGCAGGGCGCGCACGCCCGAGGCCCACAGGATCATCCCGAGGTCGTCGCCTTTGAGGCGCTCGCGCCGCTCCAGCAGCGCCACCCGCCAGCCGAGCTTCGACAGCACGATCGCGCTGGCGAGCCCGGCGACGCCGGCGCCGACGACTACGGCTCTACGGTTGTGCATCTGGACCTGCCCGGGGGGAAGCGGTATCGGTCAGCCGTCGTCGCGGGTCTTGCCCGCTTCGGCCTGGGGTTCGTCGGACGGCTCGTCGGCGACGCCGTCCTCCTCGGGTCGAGTGTCCTCGGTTTCGTCGGATTCGGGGGTCCCGGCGTCGTCGGCGCCGGCGGGCGGGGCGAGCAGGACGCCCTTGGGGAGGGCGCCGTCGACGTACCCGGCCTCCTTCGCGGCCTCGGAGTTCCAGGCGACGGCGATGCGCTCGGCGCCTTCGTAGACGAAGACCTGGCGGGTGCCGCGGGCGATGAGCAGGTAGGCGACGGCGGCGACGACCACGATGATGCTCATCCACTGGTTCAGGCGCAGCCCGAACATGGCTTCGGCGGGGTCGATGCGCAGGCCCTCGATCCAGAAGCGGCCGATGCCGTAGAGGGCGACGTAGAGGGCGACGGCGCGCCCGGCGCCGAACTTGAAGCGGCGGTCGGCGAGCCACACGACGAGGGCCACGCCGAGGTTCCAGAGGAGTTCGTAGAGGAACGTGGGGTGGAACGTCGAGTAGTTCTCGTACCCGTCGACGCGGTGGCCCAGGTCGATCTGCACGGCCCACCAGGCGTCGAGGGGCCTGCCGTACAGCTCCTGGTTGAACCAGTTGCCGAGGCGGCCGATCGCCTGGGCGACGGGGATGCCGACGATGATGGCGTCGGCGACCATGGTGAACGGGAGCTTGAGCTGGCGGCAGCCGAGCCACACGCCGACGCCGCCGAGGAGGATCGCGCCGGGGATGCCGAGGCCGCCCTCCCAGACCGCGAGGATCTTCCACGGGTCGCCTTCGGGCCCGAAGTAGGCGTCGGGGCTGGTGAAGACGTGGTAGAGGCGGCCGCCGACGATGCCGAAGGGCACCGCCCACACGGCGAGGTCGAGGACGGCCCACTCGGGGGCGCCGCGGCGGCGCATGCGCGCCTCGGCGATCCAGCAGGCGACGACGATGCCCGCGATGAGGCAGAGGGCGTAGGCCCGGATGGGGACGGGGCCGAGGTGCCAGACCGACTCGGACGGGCTCGGGATAGAAGCAAGGTCCACGGGCATAAACCTAACGGGTGAGGGCGGCAGGGCCGGACGCGGGCATAGAGCGGCCCCGCAGGCTGTGCCTGCGGGGCCGGTGCGGTCTAGCGGCGGACGCCTTCGGCGAGGTCCGCGGTGAGGTCCGCGAGGCGCTGGTGGCCTGCGGGGATGTCGTCGGCGTCGAGGTAGCAGTTGACGATCGCGGAGCCGACGATGACGGCGTCCCCGTAGGACGCGATCTCGGCGGCCTGGTCGCCCGAGCGGACCCCGAGGCCCACGCCGATCGGCAGGTCGGTGTGGGCGCGGGTGCGGCGCACCAGTTCCGGCGCGGCAGCGGAGGTCGCGGCGCGGGCGCCGGTGACGCCCATGACCGACTGCGCGTACACGAAGCCGCGGCAGGCCTCCACCGTGGACGCGATGCGCTCCTCGGTGGAGGAGGGCGCGACGAGGAAGACCCGGTCGAGGTCGTGCTCGTCGGACGCGGCGATCCACTCCTGTGCCTCGTCGGGGATGAGGTCGGGCGTGATGAGCCCGGCCCCGCCCGCGGCCTTGAAGTCGCGCGCGAACCGGTCGACCCCGTAGCGCTCCACGAGGTTCCAGTAGGTCATGACGAGGATCGGGACGCGCCCGGAGACGGCCTCGGTGACCTCGAAGACCTGCCGGGTGCGGAAGCCCTGCGCGAGCGCCTGGTCGGCGGCCCGCTGGATCGCGGGGCCGTCCATGACCGGGTCGGAGTAGGGCAGGCCCAGCTCGATGATGTCGGCGCCGTGGTCGATCATGATCTCGACGGCCTTGATGGAGTCGGCGAGGGTCGGGAACCCGGCCGGGAGGTAGCCGACGAGCGCGGCGCGGCCCTCGGCCTTCGACTTCGCGAACGCTTCGGCGGCGCGCATCTACTGTGCTCCCTGCTCTTGAAAGGCACCGTCGTAGCCGTAGTACTCGACGACGTTGCCCATGTCCTTGTCGCCGCGGCCCGAGAGGTTCACCAGAACGCGGGCGCCCGGCTCCAGGCCCTTCGCGAGGCGCAGCGCCCCGGCGAGGCCGTGCGCGGACTCGATCGCGCAGATGATGCCCTCGGTGCGGGCGAGCTTCTCCAAGGCGGCCATGGCCTCGGCGTCGTCGACGGGCTCGTAGTGCGCGCGGCCCGTGGCGGCCAGGTGCGCGTGCTCGGGGCCGACGCCCGGGTAGTCCAGGCCCGCGGAGATCGAGTGCGACTCGATGGTCTGACCGTCCTCGTTCTGGAGGACGAACGTGCGGGCGCCGTGGAGGACGCCGATCTGCCCGGCGGTGATGGTCGCGGCGTGGCGGCCGGTGTCGTAGCCGTCGCCGCCGGCCTCGAAGCCGTACAGCTTCACATCGTCGTCGAGGAACGCGGTGAAGATCCCCATCGCGTTCGAGCCGCCGCCGACGCACGCGGCGACGACGTCGGGGAGGGCCCCGGTGCGCTCCAGGAACTGGGCGCGGGCCTCGTCGCCGATGCCGCGGCAGTAGTCGCGCACGAGCATCGGGAACGGGTGCGGGCCGCCGACCGAGCCGATGAGGTAGTGGGTGCCGTCGACGGTGGCGACCCATTCGCGCAGGGCCTCGTTCATGGCGTCCTTGAGGGTCCGCGACCCGGTCGTGACGGGCACGACCTCCGCGCCGAGGAGCCGCATCCGGGCCACGTTCAGGGCCTGGCGGCGGGTGTCCTCCTCCCCCATGTACACGGTGCATTCGAGGCCGAAGTAGGCGGCTGCGGTCGCGGAGGCGACGCCGTGCTGGCCCGCGCCGGTCTCGGCGATGATGCGGGTCTTGCCCATGCGCTTGGTCAGGAGCGCCTGGCCGAGCACGTTGCGGATCTTGTGCGCGCCGGTGTGGTTGAGGTCCTCGCGCTTGAGCCAGACCTCCACGCCCGCCTCTTCCGAGAGCCGCTCGGCGAGGTACAGCGGGGACGGCAGGTTGCCGTACTCGCGGCCGAGCTTGTCGAGTTCCGCGAGGAACCCGGGGTCGGCCATCGCGGAGGCGTGGGCCGATTCGAGCTCGTCGAGCGCGGCGATGAGCGCTTCGGGGACGAACCGCCCGCCGAATTCGCCCCAGTGGCCGCCGGGATCTGGATTGGGCAAGGTTCTCCCCTTCGCGTGCTAGATGGGTCTGGGCGTCGCCGGGTGCGAGCCGGCGGTGACCAGCTCGCGGACGGCGTCGCGCGGGCTCTTCTGCTTGACGACCCCCTCGCCGACGAGCACGGCGTCGGCGCCGGCGCTCGCGTAGCGGATGAGGTCCCGGGTGCCGCGGACGCCGGACTCGGCGACCTTCACGACGTCCCGGGGCAGGCCCGGCGCGATCCGCTCGAACACCGAGCGGTCCACTTCGAGCGTAGTCAGGTCGCGCGCGTTCACGCCAATGACTTTGGCGCCCGCGCGCATCGCCCGGTCGGCCTCGTACTCGGTGTGGACCTCGACGAGCGCGGTCATGCCGAGCCCGGTGATCCGCTCGTGCAGGGACACGAGCGTGTCCTGGTCGAGCGCGGCCACGATGAGCAGGACCAGGTCCGCGCCGTGGGCGCGGGCCTCCAGGACCTGGTAGGGGGAGACCACGAAGTCCTTGCGCAGCACCGGGATCTGGACCTTCGCGCGCACCGCGTCGAGGTCGTCGAGGCTGCCCTTGAAGTAGGACTGCTCGGTGAGCACGGAGATGACCGAGGCGCCGCCCGCGGCGTACTCGGCGGCCAGGACGGCCGGGTCGGGGATGTCGGCGAGCGCGCCCTTCGAGGGCGAGGCCCGCTTCACTTCGGCGATGACGCTCACGCCGCCGGTCTTGAGGGCCGCGTACCCGTCGAGCGGGGCCCGCGCGGCCTCGGCGCGCTCGCGGATCGCCTCGATGGGGGTCTCGGCCTCGCGCCGTTCGAGATCGGCGCGGACTTCGGTGATGATCTGCTCCAGCACGTTCATCTACGCGGTCCTTTCTGCGGCGCCGATGCCGTGATATTAGGCGACGAGGGGTCCCGGCCCGAGTCGAGGGCGTTCCACAGCGACACGGGGTCCTCTGCTATGGCCTGGTCTCCGGAGCCGTCCCCGGCGGTCTCGTACCGGTCGGTCGCGGGCCAGCCGCCCGCCCGGGCGGTGGTCCACGCGCCCGCGGCGGCGAGGACCAGGGCCGCGGCGGCGAGCGTGATCGGCCACGCGCCGGACGTCAGGTGCAGGATGCCGCCGAGCGCGGCGGCGAGCCCGGCGAGCGCGGCGACGGCGCCGAGGACGCGGCGGGCGCGGTTCCCGGTGGCGAGCATCGCGAGGAACGCGGCGCCGCCCGCGAGCGCGCACGGCAGCGCCCACGAGGCGAGGTCGGTCCCGGACTGGACGGTGGTGGCGGTGATCCCGGCGTGCCCGGTGTCGGCGGTGGAGGTCCAGCCGCGGGAGGCGGCGAGGGCCCCGAGGGCGGCGGCGAGGATGCCGGCGAGGATCACGCGGGTGCGCTCGGCGGCGCGGTCGGGCGCGCCGGAGGCTTCGGCTTCGGGGGTCTCGGGCGCGTCGCTCATGCGATCTCCCTCCCGGTGAAGCAGGTGCGGGTGCCGGTGTGGCAGGCCGGGCCGGTCTGGTCGACCTGGAGGAGGACGGTGTCGCCGTCGCAGTCGGCGGCGACGGAGAGGACCGCCTGGTGGTGCCCGGAGGTCTCGCCCTTGACCCAGTACTCGCCGCGGCTGCGCGACCAGTACGTGGCCTTGCCGGTGGCGAGGGTGCGCCGCAGCGCCTCCGCGTCCATCCACGCGAGCATGAGGACTTCGCCCGTGTCGTGCTGCTGCGCGATCGCGGGCACGAGCCCCTCGGCGTTGAACGCCAGGCCCTCCAGGGCCGCTTCTCGACCTTCCACGGTTATCGATTGTGATCGCACCGCGGCGCGCGGTGCCACCCGGGCCCGTCGGGGAGTGAATCGTGGGATTCTCGGGGGCATGGAGCGCCCGTATGTCATCCTTTCGGCCGCC
Source organism: Glycomyces artemisiae (assembly GCF_003002955.1). GTDB lineage: Bacteria > Actinomycetota > Actinomycetes > Mycobacteriales > Micromonosporaceae > Glycomyces > Glycomyces artemisiae. The sequence continues at coordinate 652,655 of NZ_PVTJ01000001.1, read as the reverse complement.
GTGAGCCTCGACGGGTTCCTCGACGACGACTCGCCCGAGCGGCTCATCCTGTCGAACGCCGAGGACTTCGACCGGGTCGACGCGGTACGCGCGGAGGTGGACGCGATCGCGGTCGGGGCCGGGACGGTGCGCGCGGACGACCCGCGGCTGCTGGTGCGCTCGCCGCAGCGGCGGGCGGCGCGGGCCGCGGCGGGGCGGCGCGAGTCGCCGCTGCGGGTCGTGTTCTCGCCTTCGGGGGAGCTGGACCCGGGGGCGCGGCTGTTCGCGGCCGGGGACCCGGTCGTGGTGTACACGTCGGCGGCGGGGGCCGCGGTGTTCGCGGTGGGCCCGGAGGCGGCCGAGGCGGTGGCGACCGGGGACCGGGAGGTGGACCTGCGCGCGGCGCTCGCGGACCTCGCCTCGCGCGGGGTGGCGCGGCTGCTGGTGGAGGGCGGGGGGACGGTGCACACGGCGTTCCTGTCGGCGGACGTGGTGGACGAGCTGCACGTGGCGGTGGCGCCGTTCCTGCTCGGCGAGCGGGGGGCGGCGCGGTTCACGTACCCGGCGCGCTTCCCGCAGTCCCCGGCGCGGCCGCTGCGGCTGGTGGAGGCGCGGCCGCTCGGGTCGGTGGCGCTGCTGGTGTACCGGCGCGATTGAACCCCCGGCGCAGGCGATTCGGCCGGATCAGACTGATTGGTCCCTTATGGTGGCTTGAGTCCCCGTTCGATCCGAGAGGAGCGCGCCATGTCCGCGAGCGACACGCCGACCGATCCCGAGCACGTCGAACCGGAGGAGGCGCCGCCGCCGGAGCGCCCGATCGAGGACGAGGAGCGGCAGGCGACGCTCCCGGTGGACAAGCCGGTGTTCTGGACGGGCGCGATCGTGACGCTCGCGGTGATCGTGGTCGGCGCGGTCTTCCCGAAGCAGTTCGAGGACGGTTCGACGGCGGCGCTGAACTGGGTCATCTCGAACTTCGGGTGGCTGTTCATCATCGCCGCGAACATCTTCGTGGTGCTGGCGATCTACATCGCGGCGAGCCGGTACGGGAACATCAAGCTCGCGGCGTCCTCCGACGAGGAGCCCGAGTTCGGGACGCTCCCGTGGATCTCCATGATGTTCGCCGCCGGGATGGGCATCGGCCTCATGTTCTACGGCGTGGCCGAGCCGCTGTCGCACTACGTGGACCCGCCGCCGCCGCTCCAGCTCAACCCCGACAACCCGTTCTACACCGACCAGCTCCAAGAGGGCGCGCTGGTCTACTCGTTCTTCCACTGGGGCCTGCACCCGTGGGCGATCTACGCCGTGGCCGGGCTGGCGCTGGGCTACTCCACGTTCCGCAAGGGCCGCGGCAACAACATGAGCGACGCGTTCGAGCCGCTGACGGGCGGCAGGCGGTGGGGCCCGGCAGTGGGCCGCACCGTGGACCTCCTCGCGGTGTTCGCGACCGTGTTCGGGACCGCCGCGAGCCTGGGCCTGGGCGCGCTCCAGGTCGCGGTGGGGCTGGGGATCGTCGCGGGCGTGGAGGACTCGAAGTTCCTGGAGATCATCGTGATCGTGGCGCTGACGGCGGCGTTCGTCGCGTCGGCGTTCTCGGGCGTGCACCGCGGCGTCAAGTGGCTGTCGACGACGAACATGGTCATGGCGCTGTTCCTCATCGTGTTCGTGTTCTTCGCGGGCCCGACCCTGTTCATCCTCGACGCGTGGCCGAACGCGGTCGGCGGGTACCTGGCGAGCCTGACGAACCTCTCCAGCGTCACCGGCGCGTTCGGCGGCGCGGACTGGATGGCCGCGTGGACGATCTTCTACTGGGCGTGGTGGCTGTCGTGGGCGCCGTTCGTCGGCACCTTCATCGCGCGCATCTCGCGGGGCCGCACGATCCGCCAGTTCATCGTCGGGGTGCTGCTCATCCCCTCGACCGCCTCGACGGTGTGGTTCGCGATCCTCGGCGGCACCGCGCTGTGGAAGCAGGGCAACGGGACCGACTACAGCGACTCGCTCGGCAAGGGCGAGGAGTACGCGCTGTTCGCGCTCCTCGACTCCCTGCCGCTGTACAGCCTCATGTCGGGCCTGTCGATGGTCCTCGTCGCGATCTACTTCGTGACCGGCGCCGACTCGGCGTCGCTCGTCCTCGGGTCGCTGTCGAGCCGCGGCTCGCTCGCGCCGAAGAAGCCGCTCGTCGTGTTCTGGGGCTCCACGATCGGCGCGGTCGCGGCCGTGCTGCTCCTGTCGGGCGGCCTGGAGGGGCTCAAGAACGCGACGATCATCGTGGCGCTGCCCTTCGCGATCGTCATGCTCGCGCTGTGCGTCTCGCTCATGAAGGAGCTGACGACCGACCCGGCCGCGAACGTCCTGCGCCACCACATGCGCCAGAAGGGCTTCCGCGACGCCATCCGCCGCATCGTGGGCGAGGAGGTCGACACCCGCACGGCCGTGCGCAACCCGTGGGGCCGGGCCCGCATGAAGTACGGGGTCGGCGGACGCCGGACCGGACCGGAGGAATAGGACAGGGAGCCGCTAAGTTATGGGAGAACCTGCGGCGGAAGGAAACCTCATGAAGGCGATCGTGGTCGAGCGGACCGGCGGGCCGGGCGTGATGGCGACCCTGACGGCGAGGACCCGGGCCCGCGGCCCGGCCAGATCGCCGTCAGGGTCGCCGCGGCCGGCGTCAACTTCATCGACGTGTACCACCGCACCGGCGCCTACGGGCTGCCGCTGCCGTTCACGCCGGGCCTCGAAGGCGGCGGGTACGTCGCCGCGCTCGGCGAGGGCGTCACCGGCTTCGCCGTCGGCGACGAGGTCGCCTGGAAGAGCGTCCCCGGGTCCTACGCCGACCTCGTCGTCGCCGACGCGAACGAGTTCGTGCCCGTCCCGGAGAAAGTGGCGGTCGAGACCGCCGCGGCCGTCATGCTCCAGGGCCTCACCGCGCATTACCTGTGCAACAGCGTCTACGACGTGCAGGAGGGCGACACGGTCATCGTCCACGCCGCCGCGGGCGGCGTCGGCCTGCTCCTGACGCAGATGGTGAAGTACAAGGGCGGCAAGGTCATCGGCACCGTCTCCACCGACGCGAAGGCCGAACTGGCCCGCCAGAACGGCACCGACCACGTGCTGCGGTACGAGGGCTTCGGCGCCAAGGCCCGCGAGCTCACCGGCGGCGAGGGCGTCGCCGCCGTCTACGACGGCGTCGGCAAGACCACCTTCGACGAGGGCCTCGAAGCGCTCCGGCCCCGCGGCGTCATGGCCCTGTTCGGCCAGGCCAGCGGCCCCGTCCCGCCCGTCGACCCGCAGCGGCTCCACAAAGGCGGGTCGCTCGTCCTCACCCGCCCGACCCTCGGCGACTTCACACGCACCCGCGAGGAGTACCTCGCCCGCGCCGCCGACGTCTTCCAGATGATCGAGGACGACAACCTTCTCGTCCGCGTCGGCGAGACCTTCCGCCTCGAAGAGGCCCCCGAGGCCCACGAGCTGCTCCAGGCCCGCAAGACCACCGCGAAGCTCCTGCTCATCCCGTAGCGGCGTTCTCCCGGAACGTGCGGCGGTAGGCCGAAGGCGAGACGCCGAGGACGGCGCGCAGGTGCTGGCGCAGCGACACGCCCGTGCCCAGGCCCGAGCGCCGCGCGATCTGGTCCACCGTCAGGTCGGTGGCCTCCAGGAGGTGCCGGGCGTGCTCGACGCGCTGGCGGTTGAGCCAGTGCAGCGGGCTCTCGCCGGTCTCGTCGCGGAACCGGCGCGTGAACGAGCGGCGGCTCATCGCAGCCTGCGCGGCGAGGTCGTCGATGCCGATCGGCCGGTCCAGGTGGGCGAGCGCCCACGCGCGGGCCCCGGCCGTGCCCGCGTCCCGCTCCTCGGGGACGGGCCGCTCGATGAACTGCGCCTGCCCGCCCTCGCGCCACGGCGGGACCACGCAGCGGCGGGCGACCGCGTTCGCCACGCGCGCGCCGTAGTCGAGGCGCACCAGGTGCAGGCACAGGTCGACGGCCGCGCCCGCCCCGGCGGAGGTGAGGATGCGGCCTTCGTCGACGAACAGCACGTCGGGGTCGACGCGGATCTTCGGGAAGCGGCGCTGCAACCGGTCGGTGAGGACCCAGTGCGTCGTCGCGGCCTTCCCGTCGAGGAGGCCGAGCTCGGCGAGCACGAACGCCGCCGAGCAGAACGAGACGATGCGCGCCTCGGGCCGGATCGTCGCGAACGCCTCGGCGAGGCCCTCGGGGAGCTCGCGCACGTCGCACACGGGGCCGTCGGGCTGGATCGTGGCGACGACGACCGTGTCGGCCCACGCGAGTGCCTCCGGGCCGTGGTCCACTGTGACCGTGAACCCGCCGGAGGCCCTGACGGGGCCGCCGTCGAGGGAGCAGACCCGCACGTCGTAGCGGTGCGTGAGGTCGTCGCGGACCGCGGCCTTGAAGATCCGGTCGGGGACGCCGAGCTCGAACGCCATCACGTGGTCGAGCGCGAGGACCGCGACGCGGTGCGCAGCTGTCATGGCCCGATTGTTTCACATCATGGCCCTCGGGCCACTTTCCGGCGATCGCCTTGCGGCACAGAATGGGACGCGTACACCGATGGAGAGGAACCGAACATGGCCGTAATGCGAGCAGTGGTCCAGGACGAACTGGGCGGACCGGAGGTGCTGCACCTCGCCGAGGTCGAGCGCCCCGAACCGGGCCCCACCGAGATCCTCGTGCGAGTCCATGCGGCGGGCGTCAACCCGACCGACTGGAAGTCCCGCGAATCCGGCGGCCTCACCGGCCTGAAGCCGCCCTTCATCCTCGGATGGGACGTCTCCGGGACCGTGGAGGCCGTCGGCGCCAGCGTGCGGCTGTACGCGCCCGGCGACGAGGTCTACGGGATGCCGCGCTTCCCGCACCAGGCGGGCGGCTACGGGCAGTACGTGACCGCCCCGGCCCGCCACTTCGACTTCAAGCCGCAGTCGCTGACGCACGTGGAGGCCGCGGCGGTCCCGCTCACGGGCCTCACGGCGTACCAGGCGCTCGTCGACAACGCGGGCGTGCGCGAAGGCCAGCGCGTCCTGGTCCACGCCGCCGCGGGCGGCGTCGGCCACCTCGCGGTCCAGATCGCGAAGGCCCGCGGCGCGTACGTGATCGGCACGGCGAGCGAGGCGAAGCACGGGTTCCTGCGCTCGATCGGGGTTGACGAGGCGATCGACTACCGGTCCACGGACTTCGCGGCCGCAGTCTCGGACATCGACATCGTGGTGGACCCGATCGGCGGCGAGTACACCGCGAAGTCCGCCTCGGTCCTCAAGGACGGCGGCTTCCTCATGTCGGTCATCCCAGGCGACCTGCCCGACTCCGAGCGGGAGCGCCTGCACACCGGCTTCGTCCTGGTGGAACCCGACTGGAGCGGCATGCGCGCCCTCTCCGCGCTCATCAACGAGGGCAGGCTCCGCCCCACGATCGCCGAGACCTACCCCCTGGAGGAGGTCGCCAAGGCCCACGAGTCGCTCCAGACGGGCCGCACGGCCGGCAAGATCGTCCTCACCGTCGACTGACGCCGCGTCGTTTTCCGGCCAGCAGGGCCGGCGCGGGGCGGGTTCCATTGGGGCATGCATGTGAACACGCCGTTGAAGGTCCACTACTACGGGAGCGCCGTGGTGCTCCTGGGCACCCGGGACGAGGAGGGGCGACCGAACGTCGCGCCGATGTCGTCGGCGTGGTGGCTGGGGCAGTCCGCGATGCTCGGGATGGGCGACCGGTCGCAGACCGCAAGGAACATGCGGGCGGTGCGGGAGTGCACGATCAACCTGGTGCCGAGCGCGCTCGCGGACGCGGTGGACCGGCTGGCGGACCTGACCGCGACCGACCCGGTCCCGGAGGCGAAGGCCGCCAAGGGGTACCGGTTCGAGGCCGACAAGTTCGGGGCGGCCGGGCTCACCGCGCAGGCGGGCGAGCTGGTCGGGGCGCCGCGGGTCGCGGAGTGCCCGATCCAGCTCGAATGCCGGATCACCGCGGTCCACCCGTTCGGGAAGGGCTGCTCGGCGTTCGAGGCCGAGATCCTGCGGTCCCATGTGGATGAATCGCTGCTGGTGCCGGGCACCGCGTACGTGGACCCGCTCGCGTGGGACCCGCTGGTGATGAAGTTCTGCGACTACTTCGGGGAGGCCCGGAACCTGCGGGAGTCCACGCTCGCGCGGAACTGGCGGATGCCGCGCGGCCGCCTCGGCCGAGCCGCCTGACGCGACGGCATATCCGAGACGACTGCGCCTCCGAGACGACAGCGGGCCCGCTCGGCGACCGGGCGGGCCCGCAATGCGTCATCGTGCGTCAGCTGGAGCGGGTCTGCTCCACCCACGAGCCGTGGAGTCCCGCGTAGACCGAGCCGGCCTCGGCGGCGAGCTCGGCGTGGGGGCCGTGCTGGACGAGGTTCCCGGCGTCGAAGACCAGGACCTCGTCGGAGGTCTCGGCGGTCGAGAGGCGGTGGGCGATGATGACGGTGGTGCGGCCGCGGGTGACGGCGTCGAGGGCCGCAGAGAGGCGCAGCTCCGTCGCCGGGTCGACCGCGCTCGTGGCCTCGTCGAGGACGAGCAGGTCAGGGTCGGTCACATACGCGCGCACCAGGGACACGAGCTGGCGCTCCCCCACCGACAGGTTCGCGCCGCCCTCGCCCAGCTCGGTGTCGAGGCCCGCGGGGAGCGTCTCGACCCACTCGGTGAGCCCGAGTTCGGCGAACGCCACGTAGATCTCCGCGTCAGTGAGCTCGGGGCGGGCGAAGCGCACGTTGCGGGCGAGCGTGCCGTTGAACAGGAAGCCCTCCTGCGGGACCATCGTCACCCGGCCGCGCAGGGACGCGAATGTGACGCCCGTGAGATCCGCGCCGCCGAGGAGGACCCGCCCGGAGGTCGGGTCCATGAGCCGCGTCAGGAGCTTCGCGAACGTGGTCTTGCCCGAGCCGGTCTCGCCGACCACCGCGACCTTCGAATGCGCGCGGATCTCCACGTCGATGCCGTGCAGGACCTCCGCGCCGCCCGGGTACGCGAACCGCACGCCCTCGAAGCGGACCCCGAGGGGCCCTTCGGGAAGCGCGACGCCGTCGACCGGGTCGGCCACGTCGGGCTCGGTGTCGATGATGTCGAGGACCCGCCGCCAGCCCGAGACCGCGTTCTGCGCCTCGTTGAGCGTCTCGGTGCCGATGACCACCGGCTGCGTGAACAGCACGACCAGGAACAGGAACGCCGTCAGCTCCCCGACGGTCATCTGCCCGCCCGCGACGAGGAACGCGCCGAGGACCACCACGACCGCGTTGACGCCGAGGTACACGAGCTCGCCCGCGCCGAAGGAGAGGGCGGAGCGGCTGATCGCGCGGGTCTGGTCGCGCCGGTGCTCCTCGATCGACTCGTCCAGGCGCTCGCTCGTGCGCGCCCCGACCCCGTACGCGCGCACCGTGCCCGCGCCGACCACCGACTCGGCCACGGCCGACAGCATCTTCGACACCGAGCGCCGCACGCTCGTGTACGCCGACGCGAGGTGCTTCTGGAGCCACTTGATGAGCCACGTGACGGGGATGAACACGATCCACACGGCGATCGCGAGCTGCCACGAGTAGAACACCATGACCACGGTGGCGACGATGATCTGCGCCGTCGAGGTCACCAGGACCATGCCGCCCTGCTGGAGGAACTGGCTGATCTGGTCGATGTCGGTCGTCACCCGCGCGGTGAGCGCGCCGCGGCGCTCGGACTGCTGGTGCAGCATCGACAGGTCGTGGATGTGCCGGAACGTCTTGCGCCGCAACGCGGCGAGCGCGTGCTCGGAGACGACGAACAGGCGCCGGTTCATGACGTAGTTCGCGGCGGTGGTCACCAGGAGCGCGGCGGTGCCGAGCGCGGCGACGGCGAACACGTACGGCAGGTCGGGCCCGCCGGAGCCGAGGAGGCCCTCGTCGAGGATCTTCTGCGCGCCCACGGGCACGACGAGCCGCCCGAGCGCGGTGACGGCGGCGAGGAACACGGTGAAGCCGATGCCGCGCCGCAGCTCGGGGGAGAGCTGGAGGCCGCGCTTGACGGTCTCCCACGGGCCGGTCTGGGTCTGGTCCTCGGCGGTCACGCCGCACTCTCCTCATCGAATTCGCGTTCGGCCTCGGCCCGCTCGTAGGCGGTGACGAGGTCGGCGTAGGGCTGGTGGGTGCGCAGCAGCTCGGCGTGCGGGCCGCGGGCGGTGATGCGGCCGCCTTCGAGGAAGACGACCTCGTCGGCGAGCGCGATGGTCGCGCGCCGGTAGGCGACGACGAGGACGCTGACGGCCTCGGCGGAGTCCTTGAGCCCGGCGAGGATCTGCGACTCGACCTTCGGGTCGACGGCGCTGGTGGCGTCGTCGAGGACGAGCAGGCGCGGCTCGCCGGCGAGGGCGCGGGCGAGGGTGAGGCGCTGGCGCTGGCCGCCGGAGAGGCTGGTGCCGCGCTCGCCGACCTCGGTGTCGAGGCCGTCGTCGAGGTTCGCGATGAACTTCTCGGCTCCGGCGGCGGCGAGGGCGGCCCAGAGGCGCTCGTCGGCGTCGGGCCCGGTGTCGAGGCCGGGGCGGCCGAGGCCGATGTTGGCGCGGATCGTGTCGTCGAAGACGAAGGGGATCTGCTGGACGAGCGCGGTGGTGCGGGCGAGGCTCGCGTGGGTGAGGCCGCGGAGGTCCTCGCCGTCGACGCGGACGGTCCCGCGGGTGGGGTCGACGAGGCGGGCGGCGAGGTGGGCGAGGGTGGACTTGCCGGAGCCGGTGGCGCCGACGAGGGCGACGGTGGTGCCGGGCTCGACGGTGAAGGTGACTTCGCGGAGGGCCTCGTGGCCGTCGGGGTAGGCGTAGGCGACGGCGTCGAGTTCGAGCCGGGCGGGAGCGCCGGTCTCGGGGAGTTCCTTGTCGCCGTATGCCATGTCGCCGGTGGCGGAGAGGACGTGGTCGACGCGGGCGCGGCCGACGACGGACCCGGGGAGGTCGCCGAGGACCCAGCCGATGGCGCGGACGGGGAAGGCGAGCACGGAGAACATGAAGGAGACCGTGACGAGCTGTTCGAGGTCGATCGCGCCCGCTTCGAAGCGGGCGAGGCCGACGAGGAGCGCGATGAGCACGGCGATCTCGGGGAGCCCGGAGATGGCGGGATCGAAGGCGGCGCGCAGGCGCCCGACGCCGATCATGGCGTCGCGCAGCTCGGTGGCGGAGCCGCTGAAGCGCTCGGTCTCGGCGGCTTCGCGGCCCATGGCCTTGACGACGAGGGCGCCGTCGAAGGACTCGTGGCCGACCGCGGAGACTTCGGCGCGCAGCTCCTGGGCGCGCTTGGCGCGGGGGGCCATCTTGGTGGCGAAGACGGCGTTGAGGGCGAACAGGGCGGGGAACATGCCGAGGGCGACGAGCGCGACGGCCCAGTCGATGGTGAAGAACGCGATCATCGCGATGACGACCATGAAGAGGGTGCCGCACGCGAAGGGGAGGGGCGCGAGGGGGCGGGTGGCGGCCTCGACGTCGGCGTTCGCGTTGGACAGGAGCGTGCCGGTGGGGTGCTTCTGGTGCCAGGAGACGGGGAGGGCGAGGTAGCGGCGGGTGATCTGGCGGCGCCAGATGGCCTGGACGCCGAACTGCATGACGCCTGCGCCGATGCGCCTGGCGCACATGGAGGAGAAGCGGACGATGGAGGTGCCGAGGAGCGCGGCGACGCCGAGGAGGACGGTGCCGAGGGCGACTTCGCCGTTCTCGTAGGCGGGGACGGCGATCCCGGCGACGACCCAGCCCACGACGTAGGACAGCAGGAGGGTCATGCCGGTGTTGATCATGGCCCCGGCCGCGCCGACGGCGAAGGGCTTGGGGGCGAGCCGGATCATGTCGCCGATGTTCTTGAGGCCGCGGGCGAGGATGCGCTCGTCCGCGCCGGCGGCTAGGTCGTCGGGTGCGGTGGCGGCGCCGGTGGGCAGCGTCATTGGGTCTCCGGTCAGGTGGGTGCGCCAGCGTGGTGTTGCGAGGCGGTCGCTAGCCGGGCGGCAAGCGTCCGGTGGCAATGATGCCTCGCTCCTCCGACAGTCGCCAACCCTTATCGGAGCGGCGGCCTACCGCACCGGGTGCCCGGCGGCCTTGAGCTCCTGCTTGACCTCGCCGATGGCGACGTCGCCGAAGTGGAAGATCGAGGCGGCGAGGACCGCGTCAGCGCCCGCGGCGACCGCGGGCGGGAAGTGGGCGGCGGCGCCCGCGCCGCCGGAGGCGATGAGGGGCACGTCGACCGCGGCGCGGACCGCGGCGATGAGCGGCAGGTCGAACCCGGCCTTGGTGCCGTCGGCGTCGATCGAGTTGAGGAGGATCTCCCCCGCGCCGAGCCCCGCGGCCCGCGCGCACCACTCGACCGCGTCGATGCCGGTGCGCCGCCGCCCGCCGTGCGTGGTGACCTCCCACCCCGAATCCGTCTCTGCGCCCGAGGCGACGTCCGCCGAGAGCACGAGCACCTGGTTGCCGAAGCGGTCGGCGATCTCGGCGATGACCTCGGGCCGGGCGATGGCCGCGGTGTTGACGCCGACCTTGTCGGCGCCCGCGCGCAGGAGCCGGTCGACGTCGTCGGGGGTGCGGACCCCGCCGCCGACGGTGAGCGGGATGAACACCTGCTCGGCGGTGCGCGCGACGACGTCCATCATCGTGCCGCGGTCGTCGGAGGACGCGGTCACGTCGAGGAACGTCAGCTCGTCGGCCCCGGCCGCGTCGTAGGCGGCGGCCAGCTCGACCGGGTCGCCCGCGTCGCGCAGGTTCTCGAAGTTGACGCCCTTGACGACCCGCCCCGCGTCCACGTCCAGGCAGGGGATCACACGCACCGCAACAGTCACGCCGGAAAGCCTACCGGCAGCGGCGTCGCGTGGCGTCGGCCATATTTCAGCATGCGGTCTTGAACATGTTCAAGAAGCTGCGTAGCGTGGAATCAGAAGTTGAACATGTTCAACTCATGACCCCCAGAGAACGGAGCACCGCCATGGACATGACGGTCGTCGCCTACACCGCCTACCTGCTCGTCGCCGTCCCGCTCACCGTCTGGGTCGCCCGGACCCTGGGCGCCAACGGCTTCCACTTCATCAAGGACGTCTTCGACGGCGACGAGCAGCTCGCCCAGGCCGTCAACCGGCTCCTCCAGGTCGGCTTCTACCTGCTCAACTTCGGGTTCGTGGCCCTGTGGCTGCGCACCGGGACCGACATCGCCACCGCCCGCGGGGTCTTCGAGACCGTCGCCGTCAAGATCGGCGCCGTGCTCCTGGTCCTCGGCGTCCTGCACGTGCTCAACGTCATCGTCCTCAACGGCTTCCGCAGGCGCGGCCGCGTCGTGGACGCCCGCGCCCTCGGCGCGATGGAGCCGCCGCGCCCGCGGCCGGGTCAGTACGGCCCTCAGCCCCAGTAGGATCGCCTTTGTGAGCGCCTCTGCTTCCGAACCCGATCAGGCCGACGCGTCCGCCCGCCCCTCCAGCAAGGGCGAGCGGACGCGGCAGCGCATCATCGACACCGCCCTCGACATGTTCGCCGAGCGCGGCTACGACAAGACGACGATGCGGGCGATCGCGGCCGAGGCCGGGGTGTCCGTGGGGAACGCGTACTACTACTTCAAGTCCAAGGAGCACCTGATCCAGGGCTTCTACGAGCAGGCCACGAACCGGCACGCCGAGCTGACGCCGACGATGCTGGAGGGCAAGGAGACGCTCGCGGAGCGGATCGAGGCGGCGCTCCTGGCGTGGCTCGACATCGCCGGGCCCTACCACGCGTTCGCGGGCCAGTTCTTCCGCAACGCGGCCGACCCGTCGAGCCCGCTGAGTCCGTTCTCGGAGGACTCCGGCGAGAGCCGCGACCGGGACATCGCGCTCTACCGGGAGGTCCTGGAGGGCTCGAAGACCAAGGTGCCCAAGGACATGGCCGACATCCTCCCCGAGATGCTGTGGCTGCACCAGATGGTGGTGGTCCTGCACTGGGTGTACGACAACTCCCCCGGCCAGGAGAAGTCGAAGGAGCTGGCGCGGCGCACCGCGCCGCTGGCCGCCCGCGTCGTGGCGCTGTCGCGGCTGAAGATCCTGCGGCCCCTGGTGAAGCAGGGCGAGGAGCTGGTGCGGGACTTCCTCATCACGCGGCGCCCCGGGCACTACGGCGCGCAGCCCGAGGACGGGGCCGAGGGCGGGCCCGCGTAGCCCGAAGGGCCGCCCGGACGCCGTTGTCCTTGCGGCCCTTCGGTGGTGCGGTACGTCGTCGGCGGTGCGCCGCTAGCAGTCCTTCAGCTCGGGCGACTGGTTGAGCAGCTGCCCGCGCGGCGAGGTGAACTTGCGGTAGGTGTCCGAGTCGACCTCGGAGACCGGGAACGCCGCGATGCGGTGGCAGTTCTGGAAGGCGAACTTGACGCCGTGGTGGCGCTCCAGCGCGGCCCGCATCGAGTCCGAGGCGAGGGCCCGCAGGAGCTGGCCGCGGGCCTGCTCGTCCGGCGGCGGCGTGGTGTTGTCCGCGAACTGGGTCGACCCGGAGGACGAGACGACCCCGTTCTTCAGGTCGTCGGCGACCTTCGCGAAGAGGTCCCACGCGAACGGCAGGGACTGCTTGATGCAGTCCAGGAACTCCGCGTCGGTCACCTCCCCCGCTTCGGCCTTGCTGAGCAGGTCTTCAGAGACGTCAAGGGACATGCGTACTCCTCTCGGTTCGGAATCGGTTCATTGTGCTGGCGCCCGTGCCCTTCCGCTGTCGGGTACTCGACGCAGACGGGTCCGGCGCCCCCGGGCGTCCAGAAGGGGCCCGGGCGCGGTCTGGGGCGGCCCTAGTGGACGGGCGCGTTCAGGAGGTGCTCGCCGAGGACGAAGTCCGGGACGATCTGGTCGGCGAGGTTCACCCCGGCGCGGTCGTTGCCCCAGGCGAGGGCGGCCTTGCGGTGGAACTCGTGGGCCTGGCGGGTGAACTTGGCCCAGTCCTTGCCCGCGGCCGCGGCCCGCTCGCGTGCGGCGTCCACGACGGCGAGGTTCTCCGGTTCGAGGTCGGCGACGGGGCCGACGCTGCCGCGCTCGGCGGCCTTGACGTACTTCGAGCGCGCACACCAGCCCAGGAGCGCGTCCCCGACGTGCTCGCGCAGGAACGCCACATCGTACTCGTCGTCGATCTTGTTGCCGATCACCGAGATCCGCACGTCGTAGTCCTCGGCGTAGCCCAGGTACTGCTTGTAGACGCCCACGGAGCGCAGCGTCGGCTCGCACACCAGGAACGTGTGGTCGAAGCGGGTGAACATGCCCGAGGCGAAGGCCTCGGCGCCCGCGACCATGTCGACCACGACGAACTCGTCGGTGCGGTCCACGAGGTGGTTGAGCAGCAGCTCGACCGCGCCGACCTTCGAGTGGTAGCAGGACACGCCGAGGTCGTCCTCGACGAAGCCGCCGGTGGCGGCGAAGCGGATGCCGTCGTGCTCGGTGAACAGGTCGTCGAACAGCGGGTTCGACTCGCGCACGGTGACCAGGCGCGAGCCGGGCCCCGGCGGCGTGGTCTTGAGCATGAGGTCGGCCGAGGGCACGAGCGGGTTGGTGCCGCGCAGGTAGTCCTTGATGTCGGCCAGGCGCTCCCCCAGCACCGGGCCCATCGCGGCGGCCTCGGCGTCGAGGCCGAGCGCCGCGGCCAGGTGCTGGTTGATGTCGGCGTCAATGGCCAGCACCGGGTGGCCCAGCGCGGCGGCGCGCCGCGCGAACAGCGAGGCCATCGTGGTCTTGCCCGAGCCGCCCTTGCCGACGAAGGCGAGTTTCATCGTTCCGGTCCCCCACCAATTGAAAATGGTTGTTGATTTCAAGAGGGAGCCTAGCAGGCCGCGAAAACGACTGTCGCTCATACGGAAGGGCCCCGCCTGCCGGAGCAGACGGGGCCCTCTCGGGTCGTGCGAACGGGATATCAGACGACGGTGCCGGCGGTGCCGCCGGCGACCACCGATTCCAGCTGCGCGGCGGCCTTGGGGGCCGCGGTCTTCTTGCGCATGCGCCGCTCGGCGAAGACCACCACCTTCGAGAGCGCGTACGCCATCGCGAAGTAGATGAGCGCCGCGATGATGAGCGCCTGGAGGAAGGAGTTGCTGTAGTCGCGGCCGATGATGTTGGCCGAGTGCAGCAGCTCGGGGTAGGTGATCACGTAGCCCAGCGAGGTGTCCTTGAGGAGGATCACCAGCTGCGCGAGGACCGCCGGGAGCATGTTCCGCAGCACCTGGGGCAGCACGATGAGGCGCTGCACCTGCCCGTGGCGCAGGCCGATCGCCTGGCCCGCCATCGCCTGGCCCGGGGGCAGGGCGTTGACGCCGGCACGGAGGATCTCGGCGAGGATCGCGGCGTTGTAGATGCCGAGGCCCAAGACCAGGAAGGTCAGGCGCCGGGCCTCGCCGCTCCATCCGAGCGTGTCGGTGGTGAACCCGAAGTGCCCGTCGATGGTGAAGGAGACCCAGATCAGGAGCACCAGCGGCAGCGACCGGAAGAACTGCACGTAGACCGTGGAGGCCGCGCGCGTCGGCAGGAACCTGGAGATCCGGCCGAAGCCGATGAAGACACCGAGCACGAGGGCGACCAGCGAGCCCAGGGCGAACGCCACGAGCGTGTTGACGATCGCCGGAATCCAGGTGGTCTCCACGACGAGCGCGTCGAGCGGGTTGACCCAGCGGGAGGACTCGAAGAAGCCCTCGCCGTAGAGCACGTAGGCGACCCAGCCGAGCACGCCGAGGATGACGACCGCCGAGGCGATCGCGGCGATGTTCGCGTTGCGCCGCCCCTTGGGGCCGAGCGCGTCGAACAGGACGGTGGTCTCGTTCTTGCTGTTCACGATTCGGCCCCTCTCACCGGACGAAAGCGGTGCGCTTCTCAGCGATCCGCACGAGGTAGCTGAGGACGAAGGCGATCAGCAGGTAGCCGACCGTCACGCAGATGATGACCCCCCAGAGGTCGAAGCGGCTCTGGGTGTCCTCGATGAGCCGCCGCGACCGGGCGGTGAGTTCGGGGACGCCGATGGCGAGCACCAGCGCGCTGTTCTTGACCAGGGCGATCAGGAGCGAGCCGAGCGGCGGGATGACCGCGCGCACGGACTGCGGCAGGATCACCGAGCTCAGGGACTGCCCGAAGGTGAGCCCCAGCGAGCGGGCGGCCTCTGACTGGCCGAGCGGGATCGAGTTGATGCCCGAGCGCATGGTCTCGCCGACGAACGCGCCGGTGTACATGCCGAGGCCGAGCAGGGCCCAGACCCAGTTGTCCGCCACGATGCCGACCTTGGGCAGGCCGAAGTACATGATGAACAGGACGGCGAGCAGCGGCACGTTGCGGAACAGCTGCGTGTAGGCGTTGGCGGCCCAGCGCGCGGGGAAGGCGGGGCTGACGTGCATGACCACGAGGACCATGCCGATGACGAGCGCGATGGCGTAGCTGGTGAGGGTGACCCACACGGTGGTCCACATACCGGCACCGAGGGCCTCGATCATCAGGTCGAAATTGTCGAACAAGCGGACTCCTCCATAAGGCGGGCGGCGGCGGCCGACTGCGCGGCCGCCGCCGCCTCACCGAACGGTTGCGAAGGGACCTAGTACCGGTTCGGGGCCGGCAGCGGGTCCGGGACCGGCATGCCGGCGGCGCCGAAGGTCAGGTCGAACGCCTTCTGCCAGTCGCCGTTGGCCAGGATCTCGTCGATCATGTCGTTGACGAAGCTGCGCGCGTCGGTCTCGCCGAGCGGCATGGCCACACCGTAGGGCTCGTCGGTGAAGATGTTCGACGAGTCGAGGACGCGGAAGGCGTCGGGCTTGTCGACGGTGAAGCCGTAGAGGATGGTCTCGTCGGTGCTGACGGCGTCGGTCTGGCCGTTCTCCAGGGCCTCGGCGCAGGCGGCGTAGTCGGCGAGCGGCGTGATGACGGCGTCGGGGTTCTCGGCCTCCAGGTTCGCGATCGAGCCGGAGCCCTCGGCGATGCACACGTTCTTGCCGGCGAGGTCGGCCACCGAGTTGATGTCCGTGTTGTCGGCGGCGACCATGACGTTCTGGCCGGTCTGGAAGTACGGGCCGGCGAACTCGAACTGGGTCAGGCGGTCGGGGTACATGGAGTACGAGGCGATGACCGCGTCGACGGTGCCGTCGTTGATGTACGTCTCGCGGTTCTGCGAGGTGGTCTCGACGAAGACCAGGTTCGCGTCGTCGCCCTCTTCGACGACCTCG
The DNA here is from genome assembly GCF_003002955.1 of Glycomyces artemisiae. GTDB lineage: Bacteria > Actinomycetota > Actinomycetes > Mycobacteriales > Micromonosporaceae > Glycomyces > Glycomyces artemisiae. The sequence continues at coordinate 636,527 of NZ_PVTJ01000001.1, read as the reverse complement.
CCGAAGATGTAGGTGGCGAGGAGGCGGGCCATCTCGGCGTCGAAGCCCTCGATCTTGCCGGTGGCGGTGTTCTTCTGGCCGATGAGCGGCTGGTCGAACTTGACGCCGACGGTGAGCACGCCCTTGTCCTGGATGTCCTGGATATAGCCGGCGGGGATCTCCGCGGCCTGCTCCAGGGAGTACGAGCCGACTGACTCCTCCAGGGACTCCTGCTCCTCGGCGTCCTGGCTGGCCTCGCCGGAGCAGGCGGCCAGGGACAGCAGGCCGGCGGCCGCAATCGCGGCGGCGGCCTTGCGGAATGCGCGCATGGCTGTTTCCTTCCTTATGGGTGGGGCTGACAGTGTGGTGTTCGGGTGCGGCTCAGTGGGACATGACCTTGGCGAGGAAGTCCTGCGCGCGAGCGGTCTTCGGGTCGTCGAAGAACTCGTCGGGCGGCGCGACCTCCACGATCTGGCCGTCGGCCATGAACACGACGCGGTTGGCGGCGCGGCGGGCGAAGCCCATCTCGTGGGTCACCACGACCATGGTCATGCCCTCGCGGGCGAGGTCCTGCATGACGTCGAGGACCTCGTTGATCATCTCGGGGTCGAGCGCGGAGGTCGGCTCGTCGAACATCATGAGCTTGGGGTCCATGGCGAGGCCGCGGGCGATGGCCACGCGCTGCTGCTGGCCGCCGGAGAGCTGCGAGGGGAAGGCGTCGGCCTTGTCGGCCAGGCCCACCCGCTGCAGGAGCTGGCGGGCGCGCTCCTCGGCCTTGGCCTTCGGCGTGCGGCGCACCTTGATCGGGCCCAGGGTGATGTTCTGGAGGACCGTGAGGTGCGCGAAGAGGTTGAAGTGCTGGAACACCATGCCGACGTCGGCGCGCAGGTTGGCGAGCGCGCGGCCCTCGGCGGGGAGGGGCTTGCCGTTCACGGTGATCGAGCCGGCGTCGACGGTTTCGAGGCGGTTGATGGTCCGGCACAGCGTCGACTTGCCGGAACCGGAGGGTCCGATGAGGACCACGACCTCGCCGTCGTCCACGGTCAGGTCGATGTCCTTGAGCGCGTGGAGGTTTCCGAAGTGCTTGTTCACTCCTTGGATGGAGACCATCGGAGCCTTCGGCGTTGCTTCCATTCGTATCCCTGTGGTCGTGTGGAACCCTCGACTGGCGCGGGGCGAGCGGATTGGGCTTTAAATACCTTAGGAATAGTAGTGTGACAGCTCACGCCGGGTCACCGGGGCGGCCGTGGGCCGCAACTAGTCGGCAATTAAGTAACGGCATCATAAACGAGGACCTGCCCATAACGGGCACGACGCACGCCTGGAACAACCGTGACGCACGCGGCTGAAGCTGGCCGCCGGGGCGCGCGGAGGACTAGGGTCGGATGATGACCGCATCAGTGGGAGCCGGCGGCGTCGACACCGCCGGGACCAGCACGATCAGCACCGTTGAAGGCATCACGGTGGAGCAGCGCGGCCTCATGGACTACCAGGAGGCGTGGGACTACCAGAAGGAGCTCCAGCAGCGGCGGATCGACGACGAGATCGGCGACACCGTGCTGCTGCTCCAGCACCCGAGCGTGTACACGGCGGGGCGGCGCACCGAGACGTGGGCGCTGCCGCAGGACGGGACGCCCGTGGTCACGACCGATCGCGGCGGCCAGATCACCTGGCACGGGCCGGGCCAGATCGTCGGGTACCCGATCATGAAGATGCGCAACAAGGTCGACGTGGTCGGCTACGTGCGCCGGGTCGAGGACATGATCTCGGCGGTGTGCCACGAGATGGGCGTGTCGTCGGCGCGCGGGCGCCTGCGCGACCGCACGGGCGTGTGGCTGCCGGAGGACGACAAGGGCCCGGAGCGGAAGATCTGCGCGATCGGCGTGCGGGTCCGCTGGGCGACGACGATGCACGGCTTCGCGCTCAACTGCAACCCGGACATGAGCTACTGGGACCGGATCGCGCCGTGCGCGATCACCGACGCGGACGTCACGAGCCTCTCGCGGGAGCTGGGCCGGGACGTGACCGTGGACGAGGTGCTGCCGGTCGTGAAGAAGCACCTGGGGCTGCTGCTCGAACGCGACTAGCGGACGGACATTCAGGAACGGGCGCGGCCGGTGGCCGCGCCCGTTTCCGCGTCTCGCGTTCCGGCGGCCTAGGAGCAGGCGTCGTTCGGCACGGGCTGCTCGTCGGCGAGCTGCGGGTCGCCGCCGAGGAGGACCTGGAGGATGTTGTTCCAGGCGTCCCCTTCGGGGTAGAAGACCTCGGAGTGGGAGTGGACGCCTTCGATGGTCTTCCCGGCGATGCCCTGGTCGGCGAGGCTCCTGCCGTAGTCGTCGACCGCGCCGGGGGCGTCGGAGAGGCTGCCGGTGGCGAGGGTCTGCACGCCTGGGAAGTCGTCGGGGTCGGCGCCGTGGCCCAGGAGCGGGACGTACGGCATGCCCTGCACGTAGGAGATCGGGTCGCCGGGCGCGGTGATGGAGTAGCGGGTGCGGCACGGCTCGGAGTAGTCCTCGGGGCTGTACACGTCGTTGCCCATGCCCGCGGAGGCGATGTGGAGGACCTGGTCGGCTTCGAGGTCGTAGGTCTCGGCGTAGCCGATGACGGCGCCGCCGTAGGAGTGGCCCATGAGGGTTAGGGGGCGGTCGCCGATCTGGTTGCGCAGGTCGAACGTGAAGGACGCGAGGCTCTCGGCGGCGACCTGCGACCAGGACGCCCAGGACTCCTCGACCCACCCGGAGGGCCAGGAGGCGGCGGCCCACACGACGATCGCGAGCTCCCCGTCGGAGGCGTCCACGAAGGACTTCGCGCGGTGGTAGTAGAGGTCGAAGTTCTCGCTGGAGAGGACCGCGGAGCCGCCGGGGACGAGGACCGCGACGTTCGCGGCGGTGTCGAGGTCGCCGACGACCTCGATCCAGGAGCCGTCGCCCGCGTTGTTGTACGGGTCGAGGTAGAGGAACTGGCGGCCGGAGCCGATGAGGCGCTGGAGCTCCTCGCGGGGCGGGCGCTCGGCGTCGCCGGTCCAGGGGCGGTCGGGGCTGGCGTACGCGGTGGAGGCGGCGGTGGTCGCTTCGAGGACGATCTGGTTGGCGGCCATGCGGGCGTGGAAGGGCGCGCCGGGCATCTCGGCGATCGCGGAGGGGTAGAGGACCGCGAGCCACGCGGTCTGCTCCTCGCCGAGGCCGGTGAAGAAGTCGTTGACTTCGAGCGGGTCGAGGCCGCCGCCCGCGTCGTAGAGGGCGGCGAGCGCGGCGCCGAGTTCGCCGGAGGCGGCGGTGGGGACGGCCGCGACGAGCTCGGCGGCGGTCGCGGGGTCGGCGAGCGCGGCGTCGAGCGCGGCCTGCGGGTCGTCGCCGCCGACGGGTGCGCTCGTGCGCATGGCGGCGAGCTCGGCGGTGGGGTCGGCGGCGAGCACGGGCACCGCGTGGAGCTGCTCCGCTTCGGCTTCGCCGAGGCGGGTCAGTCCGGCGAGGTACACGAGCGCCAAAACGGCGACGGCCGTCAGGACCGTCGCACGCCACCACCGGAATCTCACCGGCTCAGCGTAGCCGAGCCGGGCGCGGGGCGGCGAACGCTGCGCGTGTGAGAACGGCCCGGTGAGTCAGGCGGCGGTGGCGGTGAAGCGGTTGCCGTTGGCGGTGAGGGTCAGGGGGAGGCCGAAGGCTTTGGAGAGGGTCTCGGAGGTGAGGGCCTCGGCGATCGGGCCCGCCGCGATGACGCCGCCGTTGGAGAGGACCAGGGCGTGGGTGAAGCCCGGGGGGATCTCCTCGACGTGGTGGGTGACGAGGACGAGCGCGGGGGCGGCCTCGTCGCGGGCGAGGCCCGCGAGGGTGGCGACGAGCGCTTCGCGGGCGCCGAGGTCGAGTCCGGCGGCGGGCTCGTCGAGGAGGAGCAGCTCGGGGTCGGTCATGAGCGCGCGGGCGATGAGGACGCGCTTGCGCTCGCCCTCCGACAGCGTTCCGAACAGGCGGTCGCTGAGCTGGGCGACGCCGAGCCAGCGCATGAGCGAGGCGGCGCGCTCGTCGTCCTGCGGGTCGTACTCCTCGCGCCAGCGGCCCATCATGCCCCAGGCGGCGGTGCGGACCACGTCGAACGCCTTCTCGTCGCGCGGGATCGCGTCGGCGACCTGCGTCGTGGTGAGGCCGATGCGCGGGCGCAGCTCGAACACGTCGACGCGGCCGAGGCGCTCGCCGAGGATCTGGACGACGCCGGAGGTGGGGTGGTTGCGGGCTGCCGCTAGGTTGAGCAGCGTCGTCTTCCCCGCACCGTTGGGGCCGAGGACGACCCACCGCTGGTCGGCGTCGACTTGCCAGTCGACGCCGTCGAGGAGCTGGTTGCCGCCGCGTCGCACGGTGACGCCGGACAGGTCGAGGACGCGTTCAGACTGAGCCACGGGTCAATGAAACCACGCGCCCCCGACGGCCGGGCACAGGCGGGCCTTGAGGTGGGAGTAGGACACACGGGCGAGCCCTCCCACCGACCGGGCGGACCCGCGGCGTTCCGGCGGCCGTGCAACGGCACGGCCTCCGGCGGCGTCTCTTGTACGTGCATTGCACGCCGCCGCGCCCGCGGCGGCGCCGACCCCCGACTGGAAACGAGTTCATGCCCCCCATCATCGAGATATCGGGGCTGCGGAAGACGTATCGACGGAGCTTCCGCCAGCCGCACAACGCGTTGGACGGCCTCGACCTTGAGGTCGCCGCGGGCCAGGTGCACGGTTTCCTGGGCCCCAACGGGTCCGGGAAGACGACGACGCTGCGGGCCCTGCTCGGGCTCATCCGCGTCGACGGCGGGACCATGCGGATCTTCGGCCAGGAGGTGCCGCACCGGCTCCCGGAGGTCGTGGGTCGCATCGGCGCGGTCGTGGAGTCCCCGCAGTTCTTCAAGCACTTCTCGGGGCGGCTGACGCTCCAGCTCCTCGCCGAGAGCGCCGGGGTCCCGAAGGAGCGCGTCGAAGCGGTCCTGGAGCAGACGGGCCTGCGCGACGCCGCGAAGTCGGCCGTCAAGGGCTACTCGCTGGGCATGCGCCAGCGCCTCGCGGTCGCGCAGGCGCTGCTGAAGCAGCCCGAGCTGCTGATCCTCGACGAGCCCGCGAACGGCCTGGACCCGGCGGGCATCCACCACATGCGCGAGCTGCTCCAGTGGCTCGCGCACGAGCAGGGCGTCACGGTCGTGGTGTCCTCGCACCTCCTGTCGGAGGTGCAGCAGCTGTGCGACTCGATGACGATCGTGTCCCGCGGGCGGCGGATCGTCGACGGCTCGGTGGCCGAGATCATCGCGGGCCACTCGGGGGCGTCGCTGAGCGTGCGGTTCCCGGACGCGGCGTCGCTGCCGGAGGCCGCTGATGCGCTGGTGAACGCGAAGCCGGAGGTCGGCGCGGTCGTGGAGCGCGACCGCCTGGTCGTGACGGGCGCGCCGGAGGCGGCGTGGGTGACGCGGACGCTCGCCGACGCGGGGATCTACCTGTCGGAGCTGGTGACGCAGACGAAGAACCTGGAGTCGGTGTTCCTGGAGCTGACGGGGACCGCCCCGCAGCCGGGGCAGACCGTCCAGGTCGGGCAGTCGGTGGCGGTGCCGCAGACGGCGGCGCCGATCGAGGTGCCGGTCGCAGTGACGCCCGACGCCGGGCCCCAAGCCGGAACCGAAGCCGAGGAGGCGCAGCGGTGAACCTGTTCAAAGCGGAGCTGCGGCGCATCGCGCGCCGGCGCCTGACCCTGGTGTTCGGAATCCTCCTGCTCGCCGGCGTGGTGGGCCTCGCGGTGATCCTGGCGTCCATCTCAACGGAGGGCCCCGACGAGGCGGCCCTCGCGGAGGCGCAGGCGCAGGCCGACGAGATGAACGAGCAGAACCCCGACTACCTGGACTGCGTCGAGGACGAGTCCTACTTCGAGGACAACGAGATGTACGGCTGGGTCGAGACCGACCCGGAGTACGAGGGCATGAGCCACAAAGAGGCCTGCGAGCACGCCGTGGGCGGCTGGTGGGCGGAGGACTTCCTCTGGACGTACACGTTCGACTTCGCAGATGAGGGGCCGTTCCTCATCGTCGGAGTCATGATCGTGGCCGGTCTGGTCATGATGCTCCTCGGGTCGTCGGCGATCGGCGCCGAGTGGTCGAGCGGCGGCATGTCGAACCTGATGGTGTGGCACCCGAACCGGATGCGGCTGTGGGGCGCCAAGCTCGGCGCGGCGCTGACGGCGTGCGCGGCGGGGGTGGTCGTCCTGGCGGCGCTCGCGTTCGGTCTGCTGGTGCTGGTGGCCTCGCTGCGCGGCGAGGTCGGCGTGCTCAACGGCGTGTGGTGGGAGGACACGCTGGAGCTGGTGCTGCGGACGGGCGTGCTCGCCCTGGGCATGACTCTCCTCGGCGCGTCGCTGGCGATGCTCGGGCGGCACACGGCCATCGCGGGCGGCGTCATCGCGGGCTACCTGATCATCGGGGAGCTGATCGTGAACATGGTGTCGATGAACCTGTCGATGGACTTCCCCGAACGCCTGTCGCTGTACACGTGGGTGGGCGCGTGGATCACCGGTCGGATCGAGTTGGTCGGCGGATACACCGGTTTCAACGACATGACCCCGGACGTCATGGTCATCACCTGGAGCGACGCCGGGGCCCTCCTCGGCGGCATCGTCCTGCTGTTCGCCGCACTGGCGACCTGGTCCTTCCAGCGCCGCGACGCGGCTTAGCCGAAACGCACGACCGCCCCGCCGCATTCGCGGCGGGGCGGTTTCGTCTGCGGCTCAGTCGAAGAGGCTCTCTCGCACCGCATCCAGGCCGTGGAGGATCGCGCCGCGCATGATCGGCTCCTCGACCACCGTCCCGGCGACGACGCTCGGCGTGACCGGGGCGAGCTGAGAGGTCTGGGCCGCAACCCTTCCCGCGAGTTCGAGCCCGCCCGCGTAGCCGACCGGGCCGCCGAGGACGACCACCGTCGGGTCGAGCAGCACGCACACCGCGACGATGCCGAGCGCGATCCCGCGCGCGATCTCGTCGAGGCACGACGCGCCCTCCGGCCCAGCCGCCAGGGCCGCGGTCAACACGTCTTCCGGCTCCGCGGCGTCGAAGCCGTGCTTCGCGCCGATGTCGAGGACCGCGTCGCCGCCGATGACCCGCTGGTACGAGCCCTTCGACAGCCGGGTCACGACGCCGCCCGTGGGCAGGTCGCCGCCGGGCACCGGCAGGAAGCCGATCTCGCCCGCCGCACCGGAAGCGCCGCGGTAGAGCCCGCCGTTCAGGATGACGCCGAGACCCAGGCCGCCGCCGAACCACGCGTACACGAAGTCCGAGGCGCCGCCCGCACCTCCGGAGCGCTGCTCGGCGATCGTCGCCAGGTTCACGTCGTTCTCGATCGCGACCGCGGGCGCGAACTCCTCGTTCAGCGCCGTCCGCAGGCCGCGGTGCCAGGCCGGGAGGTTCCACGAGAAGCCGATGTCGCCGCTCGCGGGGTCGATGACGCCGGGCGTGCCGAGCGTGATCCGCCCGACCTTGCCCATCTCGATCCCGGCGTCCGCGACCGAGTCGGTCACGACGCGGCGCACGACCGCGACCGGGTCCGTCGACCCCTCCACGTCGATCTCCGCGCGGCCGACGATCCGGCCGGTGAAGTCCGCGCAGGCGCCCTTCGTCGTCACGGGTCCGACCTCAACGCCCACAACGTAAGTGAACGTGGGCACGGCCGCGTACAGCGAGGCGTTCGGCCCGCGCCCGCCGGACTTGGAGCCGACGACCTCGACGAGGCCGCGGGTCTGGAGGCGCTCCATCATCTGCGAGGCGGTGACCTTCGACATGGAGGTGCGCTCGGCGAGCTGGGCGCGGGTCTGCGGCCCGTCCTCCAGCAGCAGCTTCAGCGCGGCCTGGTCGTTGAGGACGCGCAGCAGTTTGGGCACCCCGGGGGTGTGGCTCTTCGGCATTCGTACTTCCTTCTCCTCCGAGCCCACATTATCCACGGGGTCCCCACACGCCACCGGCGCGTGTGAGCGGTCAATCGCCGTCGGTCTCCACGAGGCCGCGGATCTGCCTGAGCGACACCGACAGGACCGCGAGCTTCTCATCCGAGCGCTCGGCTTCCTCGGTGGCCTCGTGCACGGACGCGATCGCGGCGGCGTTGCGCTCGGCCCACGAGTCGACGGCTTCGGCCGGGTCGGTCCCGGGCTTCGCCTGGAGGACGCTCGCGGTCAGGCCCGCCATGGCGCCGTACAGGTCGTAGCGCAGCGCCGACCGGGCGAGGGTCTGCCACCGGTTCGTGCGCGGCAGCGCCGAGATCTGGTTGAGGATCTCGTCGAGGTGCACGCGAGCGGCGATCCCGTAGTAGACCTTCGCGGTCGTCTCCAGGTCCGTCTCCAGGAGGCGCGCGCATTCGACGACGTCGACGAGCCCGAACCCGAAGATCGGCGCTGAAGCGTCGCGGGCGATCTCGGCGGGCATGCCCTGGTCTTCGAGCTGGTCCACGAACTCCTCGAACCCGACGGCCTCGGAGTCGGTGAGCAGCACCGGGAGCAGCGGCTGGAGGACGGCGAGCCCGGGGCGGAGCCGCTCGGTCTCGGCGGTCACGTCGAGGTGCCCGCGCCGGTGCTGCACGAGCCAGCGCACGCCGCGGTCGAGGAGCCGCCGGATGACGAGCATGGCCGCGACCTGGGCCTCCTGCGGCACCTGGTTGTCGAGCGCTTCGATGCGGCGCCACAGGTCGGGCAGGCCGAAGGCGTCGCGGATGATGACGTACGCGCGGAGGACGTCGACGACGTCGGCGCCGGTCTCGTCGGCGATGCGGAAGAAGAACGTGGTGCCGCCGCGGTTGACGGCCTCGCCGACGACCGCGGTGGTGACGATCTCGCGGTGCAGCGGATGCTCGGCCATGAGGTCGGCGTACCGCTCGCGCAGCGGCGCGGGGAAGTACTCGCGCAGGACCGGCGCGGTCCAGTCCTCGGTCGGCAGGTCGGAGTCGAGGACGGCGCGCTTGGCCCAGATCTTCACGTACGACAGCAGGACCGAGAGCTCGGGCTCGGTGAGCCCGGACCCGGCGGCGGCGCGCTCCTTGAGCTGCTTGTCGCTGGGGAGGCCCTCGATCTCGCGGTCGAGGCCGACGGTCTTCTCCAGGTGCTTCATGAGTCTGGAGTGGACGGGCAGGAGCCGCCGGTTGAGGCGGATCGCGTTGGCGAGGGCCATGTTCTGGCCGTAGTTGTCGGCGAGCACGGCGTCGGCGACCGCGTCGGACATGTCCATGAACAGCCTGTCGCGGCTCGCCGGGTCGATGCGGCCCGTCAAGGTGGCGGAGCGGAGCAGGATCTTGATGTTGACCTCGTGGTCGGAGGTGTCGACGCCCGCGGAGTTGTCGATGAAGTCGGTGTTCATGCGCCCGCCGGTGCCCTCGGGGCCGCCGGACTGGGAGTACTCGATGCGCCCGAGCTGCGTGAACCCGAGGTTCCCGCCTTCGCCGACGACGCGGCAGCGCAGGTCCTCGCCGTTGACGCGCACCGGGTCGTTCGACTTGTCCCCCGCGTCGGCGTCGGACTGGAGGGAGGACTTCACGTACGTGCCGATGCCGCCGTTCCACAGCAGGTCGACGGGCGCGGTGAGGATCGCGCGGATGAGCTCGGGCGGGGTCATGTCCTTGACGTCGGCGTCGATGCCGAGCGCGGCCCGCACCTCGTCGGAGACCGGGATGGACTTCGCGGCCCGCTCCCACACGCCGCCGCCGGCCGAGATGAGCGACTTGTCGTAGTCGGCCCACGTGGACCGGGGCAGGTCGAACAGGCGGCGCCGCTCCGCGAACGAGACGGCGGCGACCGGGTTCGGGTCGATGAAGATGTGCATGTGGTTGAACGCGGCGACGAGCCGGATGTGCTCGGAGAGCAGCATCCCGTTGCCGAACACGTCCCCGGCCATGTCGCCGATGCCGACGACGGTGAAGTCCTGCGTCTGCGTGTCGAGTCCCTCGGCGCGGAAGTGCCGCTTGACCGATTCCCAAGCGCCCCTTGCGGTGATGCCCATCTTCTTGTGGTCGTAGCCGACGGACCCGCCGGAGGCGAACGCGTCGCCGAGCCAGAACCCGTACTCGGCGGCCACGGAGTTCGCGATGTCGGAGAACGTCGCGGTGCCCTTGTCGGCGGCGACGACCAGGTACGGGTCGTCGGGGTCGTGGCGCACGACGTTCGGCGGCGGCACGACCGTGTTGTCGGCGTCGCGGTTGTCGGTGATGTCGAGCAGCGCCGAGATGAACTCGCGGTACCGGGCGACGCCTTCGGCCTGGAACGCGGCCCGGTCGGCGAACGACTCCTTCTTGAGGACGAACCCGCCCTTAGCGCCCACGGGCGTGATGACGGTGTTCTTGACCTCCTGGGCCTTCACGAGCCCGAGGATCTCGGTACGGAAGTCCTCGCGCCGGTCCGACCAGCGCAGGCCGCCGCGCGCGACCTTCCCGTACCGCATGTGGACGCCCTCGAAGTTCGGGGAGTACACGAACACCTCGACCATCGGCCGCGGCTTGGGCAGGAAGTCGATCGCGCGCGCGTCGAACTTGAACGCCACGTACTCCTTCGGGCGTCCCGCGTGGCCGCGCTGGAAGTACGAGGTGCGCAGCGTCGAGCGGATGAGCGTCAGGAACGCGCGCAGGATCCGGTCGGCGTCGAGCGAGGGGACCCCGGCGAGGCCCTCGGCGAGCGCCTCGTCGATGCGGGCGACGGCGGCGCCGCGGTCGGCGCCCACGCGCGGGTCGAAGCGGGCCTCGAAGAGCCGCACCAGGTTCGCGGCGATCTCCGGGTGCGCGCCGAGCGTCGCGGCGATGAACTCCTGCGAGAACACGAACCCGCACTGGCGCAGGTACTTCGCGAGCGCGCGCAGCACCACGACCTGCCGCCAGGTGAGCCCGGCGTGGATGACGAGCTCGTTGAGCCGGTCGGACTCGGCCTCCCCGGCCCAGGCGGCGCGGAACGCGTTCTCGAAGCGGATGCGCAGCTGCGGCACCGATTCGGCGGCGTTGCCGGGCAGCTCCAGGCCGAAGTCGTGGAGGTGGATGGTGCCGTCGGCGCGCTTGATGTGGTACGGCCGCTCTTCGGCGACGCGCACGCCGAGGTCGCGCAGGACCGGAAGGGCCTCGGAGAGGCCGACGGGCTGGTCGAAGGCGTACAGCTTGAAGTGGACGTCGGCGTCGTCGCCGCCGCGGCGGAACAGCTGGAGCTCCATGTCGCCGGCCTCGCGGAGCAGTTCGAGCTTCGCGATGTCCTTGGCGGCGTCGATGGGCGAGTGCTCGGCCTTGTACGCGGGCGGGTACGCGTTCGCGTACTGCTTGTAGAGGGTGCGGGCCTGGCCCTCGCCGACGTGGTGGTCGAGCTGGAGGGCGAGGTCGGCGTCCCAGGAGCGGGTGGCGTCGGCGAGCTCGGCCTGGATCGACTCGACGTCGACCGGGGGGTGCTCGGCGAACGGGTCGATGCGCACGACGAAGTGGAGGCGCGCGAGCACCGACTCGGTGACGCGGGCGTCGTAGTCGACGGCCTTGCCGTGGAGGCGGCGGCGCAGGATCGCCTCGATCTTCTGCCGGTTCTCGGTGTTGTATCGGTCGCGCGGCAGGTAGACGAGGCAGGAGTAGAAGCGGCCGTAGACGTCGCGGCGCGCGAACAGGCGCAGGCGGCGGCGCCCGGCCAGGCGCAGCACGCCCATCGACGTCGAGTACAGGTCGTCGGTGCGGGCCTGGAACAGCTCGTCGCGCGGGTAGGTCTCCAGGGCGGTGACGAGGTCCTTCCCGGAGTGGGAGGAGAGGGTCACGCCCGAGCGCTCCAGCACGTCCTGGACTTTCCGCTTGACGACGGGCAGGTCGGTCACGGACGAGAGGTACGCGGCGGAGGTGAACAGGCCGAGGAAGCGCAGCTCGCCGTCGGGCACGCCGTCGGCGTCGAAGGTCTTCACGCCGATGTAGTCCATGAAGGACGTGCGGTGGACGGTGGAGCGGGCGTTCGACTTGGTGATGACCAGGAGCCGCTTCGTGCCGATCTGGGCGCGCGCGTCGGCGTTGAACGACGACAGCGGCCGCGGCGAGGCGGGGGCCTTGCGCAGCAGGCCCAGGCCGGTCTCGGCGAGCGGGGCGAGGGCCTGGTCGTCGCCTTCGCCGGTGAGCTTGTACTGCCGGAACCCCAGGAACGTGAACTTGTCGTCCGCGAGCCACCGCAGCAGCTCCACGGTGTCGTCGATGTCCTTGGGCGGCACGGGGAGCGGGTTCGAGCCCGCGGTGCCGGAGGCGGCGCCTTCGAGGTCGGCGGCGATGTCGAGGGCCTTGGCGCGCATGGCCTGCCAGTCGGCGACGCACGCGGCGACGTCGGAGAGGACCACTTCGATCTCGGCTTCGAGCCGCTCGATGTCCTCGGCGTCGGAGAGCCGCTGGACCTCGATGTGCATCCACGACTCGGCGTGCCCGCCCGCGGCGGGGGCCTCCTGGAGGTTCCCGTCGGCGTCGCGGCGGACCGGGACGATCGGGTGCACGAACACGGCGATGTCGATGCCGTGCCGGTTGAACAGGCCCGTCAGCGAGTCCACCAGGAACGGGGAGTCGTCGCAGACGAGGTCGACGCGCGTCGAGGAGGCCGCGTCGGGGCCCTCGGCGTCGTCGGGGCAGTCGATCTCCAGGCACACCTGCCCGCGGGCGCGGACCTCGGCCATGCGGCGGTGGTGCGCAGTGGTCTCCAGCAGCTGCTGGGCGGAGCGGCCGACGAGGTCGTCGTCGGAGACGAGGCTCCAGTACAGCTCGACCAGCCGGGCGAGCGATTCGTCGGATCCGGCCAGTCGGGCCGCCTCGGTCAGCAGTTCCTCCCGGTCGGGGAGGGTTTCGCGGAACTCTTCGTCTCCGATGAACGCCAACACGTCTCGACACTCCAGTCCGAATCACGTCAGACCCACATCATTGTGAGCCGCTTCCAGGCTAGATCGTAGGTTCCCCACATGGCGCACGGGTGACACCGGTGTTGCCGACGCGACGGTAGAGTGATCGAAGGAACCATCCCGCCACCGAAGCACCCCCCGAAACGCGAAGGCAGCACCATGATCTGGGTCGTCCTCATCATCATCGCCCTGGCCGCCCTCGGATGGTGGCTCTGGCGCAGGAACACCCGCAAGGACGAACCCGTCGCCGCCCGCGGGCCGGTCGACCCGTTCGCCGACGCCGACACCGACGTCCTCCGCGGCGACCCCCGCCGCCTCAAGGCCGCCGACCTCGTCGAGCTGTACGGCAAGACCCTCGCCGTCCGCGGCTCGCTGCGCCTCTCCGAGGGCGACTACCGCTGGTCGGAGCACTTCCTCGACACCGGGACCGGCGTGAAGCGCTGGCTGTCGGTGGAGGCCGACCCCGACCTGGAGGTCGTCCTCTGGGAGGAGATCACCGACACGGACCTGAAGCCCGGGCCGCGTGAACTCAGTCACGAGGGCGTCTCGTACCGGTCCGACGAGAAGGGCACCGCGCGGTACACGTCCGAGGCCACCACCGGGCTCGCGCCGACCGGGTCGGTCAAGTACCACGACTACGCCGGGCCCGACGGGCAGAAGCTCTCGTTCGAGTCGTTCGGCGACGGCGCCAAGTGGGAGCTCGCCAAGGGCCTCACCCTGGACCGCAACCAGATCACGATCTACCACCAGAGCGACGAGGCGTAAGCCCGTCCGCTCGCCGATCCCCATCCACCGGAGCACCCACTGATAGCGCACATCGAGGTGCCGTTCGCCGACGTCTCGGCCGCCTCGCTCACCTTCCGCCCCGACGCCCCGCCCATGCCGGTCCTCGACCGCATGGACCGGGACGCCGGGCCCCTCCGGCTGTCGCTGCGCCTCCTCGGCGCCAGCCACCAGGCGGTCGTCGCCACCCCCGACGGCCTCCTCGCCGAGACCCTCGCCTACCGCACCAACCTGGGCCCCGACCTGCCCGAGACGTTCAGCCAGCGCGTCGGCGCCTGGCGGCACCGCTACGAGTGCACCGTCGAGACCCTCACCGTCCCGCAGCTGCGCGCCCGCGTGCGGGCCCTGCGCGACCGGGCCGTGCAGCGCACCGCCGAACCGGACCTGCTCGTGGGCCTGTTCGGCGGCGACCCCGACGCGCTCACCGCGCTGGAGGTCGTGGGGACCGAGCCGCTGACGTGGCGCACGGTCCACACGTACCCGCAGTACGGCGAGGTCGTGACCACCGTCAGCAGCGTCGCCGCCGTAAGCTGACCCCGAACCCCGAGAGACCGCTGAGGACCGCCGATGACCGATGAGCAGCAGCCGCACACCCCCGCCTCCCGCGGCCTGAACTGGAAGCACTGGACCGCGATCGTCGTCGTGCTGGCGCTGTGCTGCGGCGGGGTGTTCCTGATGAACTCCAACTTCAACAACCCCACCGCCACGATCCGCGACCACTACGACCGGGCCTCGAACCTCGACGAGGGCGGCGGCAAGGCGTACACGTCGAGCCTGTCCCCCGCCACGGTCGCCGACCAGATCGACGACGACGCCGAGGCGCGCGAGGAGCGCTCGTCGGGCGGCGTCTACTACCTCCAGTACTCCAAGCACATCGTGGCCGTCTCCCCGTACCGCGGCGGCTCGAAGATCCTGCTGCACGACTACCGGTCCGGGTACAACCACTACTCGTCGGTGTTCATCCTGTGGGGCTGGTCGTCCTCGCCCCCGTCGCCGTTCCGCGGCGGCGGCCCCGGTTCCGGCAAGTAACGCACATGTACCGAAGCACTCCTGAAAGGCACGGCCTCCAATGATCGAAGAGCTCAGCCGCGACGTCCTCGGCCCCCTTGTCGGCGCCGTCGCCTACAGCGTCGTGGGCATCGCGCTCATGGTGCTCGGCTACCTCGTCACCGACTGGCTCACCCCCGGGAGGCTCGGCGAGCAGATCTGGACCGAGCGCAACAAGAACGCCGCGATCCTGCTGGCCTCCAACGTCATCGGCGTGGGCCTGATCGTCGTCGGCGCGATCTGGGCCTCTGAGGGCGGCGTGCTCCGCGGCGTGGTCTCCACGTTCGTGTACGGCGTGATCGGCTTGGGCGCCATGGCGATCGCGTTCCTGATCCTCGACTGGCTCACCCCCGGGAAGCTCGGCGAGACGCTCACCGAGGACGAGCTGCACCCGGCGGTGTTCGTGAACGCGGCGATGCACCTCGCGCTCGGCGGGGTCATCGCGATGGCACTGTCTTGATCGCGGCGTCCGACACCCCTCGGACGGCCGAACCGACGTTGAGCGCGCGCCGGGTCCGCCTGGCGCGCTTCGGGCTGCTCGCCACCGCGTTCGCGGTCTCGGCATGCGGCCTCGTGTACGAGCTGGCGCTCATCACCTTGGGCGCCTACCTGGTCGGGAACACCGCGAAGCAGGCGTCGATCGTCCTGGCGATCATGGTGTTCGCGATGGGGCTGGGGGCGTTGGCGGCGAAGCCGCTGCGGCGGTGGCCGGCGCTGGCGTTCGCGGCGGTGGAGCTGGTGCTGGCGCTGCTGGGCGGCTTCAGCGTGATGCTGCTGTACGCGGCGTTCGCGTGGACCGACCTGTACTCGCTGCCGCTGGTAGTTGTCGCGGCGGCGATCGGGCTGCTGATCGGCGCGGAGATCCCGCTGCTCATGGAACTGCTGCAACGCATCCGCGAGCAGGCCGCGGGCGCGGCCGTGGCGGACCTGAACGCGGCGGACTACCTGGGCGGGCTCATCGGCGGGCTCGCGTTCCCGTTCGTGCTGCTGCCGTTCTTCGGGCAGATCCAGGGCGCGCTCATCGTGGGCGCGGTGAACGCCGTCGCGGGCGTGCTCCTCATCTTCGTCCTGTTCCGCGGCGACCTGTCGAAGCTGGCGAAGCAGCTCCTCGGCCTGGTCGCGGGGCTGACGGCCCTCCTCCTGGTGGCCGCGTTCGCGTACACCGACAAGTTCGAGACCGATGCGCGCCAGGCGCTCTACGCGGCGCCGATCGTGTACTCGGAGGACTCGCAGTACCAGCAGATCGTCATGACCGAGTCGGCGTCGCCGTTCGGCGAGCAGGACCTACGGCTGTATCTGAACGGCGACCTGCAATTCTCCTCAGTGGACGAATACCGGTACCACGAGGCCCTGGTCCACCCGGCCATGAACGGCCCGCACGCGAACGTCCTCGTCCTCGGCGGCGGCGACGGCCTCGCCGTGCGCGAGATCCTGAAGTACGACGACGTCGAGACCGTCACGCTCGTGGACCTCGACGGCGCGGTCACCGACCTCGCGCAGGACTTCGGCGACCTGGTGGCGCTCAATGAAGACTCGCTGGACGACCCGAAGGTCACGGTGGTCAACGAGGACGCGTTCACCTGGCTGCGCCAGCAGACCGGCACCTGGGACGTGATCGTCGTCGACATGCCCGACCCGGACGCCACCGAGACCGCGAAGCTCTACTCGACCGAGTTCTACGGCCTCGCAGGCGACCACCTCGCCGAAGACGGCCGCATGGTCGTCCAGGGCGGCTCCCCCTACTTCGCCCCCAAGACCTACTGGACCATCGCCTCCACCCTCGAAGCCGCCGGGTACGAGCCCACCCCCTACTGGGTCTCGGTCCCCTCCTTCGGCGACTGGGGCTTCCACCTCGTCCAGGCCGACGGCGCCGCCCCCGAACTGGGCCTGGACACCTCCGTCGGCCCGTTCCAGTCCCTCACCCCCGAACTGCTCGACGCCGCCCAGGTGTTCCAGCCGGACCGCGACCGCATGGACATGCCCCCGTCGACCCTCATGCACCCGGTCATCCTCGACCTCGTCGAATCCGAATGGCAGAACTACTGACCGCCGATACGCGCGGCCTAGAATCGATGCATGTCGTCCTCTGAGATCCAGACGCTCGGGAGCCTGCTCCGCACCTGGCGGGAGCGCATGGACCCGAAGGACGCCGGGATGGCCGCGGGCGGCAGGCGCCGCGCCAAGGGCCTGCGCCGCGAAGAGCTCGCCGCGCTCGCAGGAGTGAGCGCCGACTACATCGTCAGGCTCGAACAGGGCCGCTTCCGGACCCCGTCCGCGCAGGTCGTCACCGCGCTCGCGCGGGCCCTGCGGCTCTCGGACAGCGAGACCGAGCTACTGTTCCGCGCCGCGAACCACCTGCCTCCCGGGCCCGGCACCGTGTCCGTCGAGGTCCCCGATGCCGCCCGCCGCATCGTCTCGCGCATCACCGGCCAGCCGCTCGCGGTCTTCACCGCGGACTGGACGCTGCTGTACGCGAACCGCCTGCTCTGCGCCCTGTTCGACCTGCCGTCCCCCGCCGAGGCCGTCGGGTCGAACCTGGTCGAGCGGACCTTCATCGAAGGCGCGTCGTCCCTGATCGCGACCCCGCACGGCGGCGGCGAGGTGTTCGAGCGCGCGCTCGTCGCGGACCTGCGGCTCTCAGCGAGCGACCTCGGCGACGACCCGGCGTTCCAGACGCTCGTGGCGTCCCTGCGGGCCCGCAGCCCGCGGTTCGCCGCGCTGTGGGACGAGGGCAGCGCCGCGCCCCACAGCGCGATGGTGAAGACGGTCCACCACCCGGTCGTCGGCGACCTCACGATCGACTGCGACACCCTCATGGTCACCGGCTCGAACGTCAGGATCATCGTCTGCTCCGCGCCGCCGGGAGGCCCCGACGCCGAGAAGCTCGACGCCCTGCGCGCGCTCGTCGCCGAGACGGCGGTCCCGGCCGCTTAGGGCTGGACCTTGTCGAGCCGCGCCAGGTCCTCGGCGTCGAGCTCGATCGCGCCGACCGCGAGGTTCTCGTCGAGGTGCGCGATCGACGCCGTCCCTGGGATGAGCAGCATCCGCTCGTACCGGGCGAGCAGCCACGCGAGCGCGATCTGCGAGGGCGCCACGCCGTGCTTGGCGGCGACGGCGCCGATGTGCTCGTCCGCGGCGATGCGCGCGGGCCCGCCCCCGGCGAGGAACGCCGAGCCGAGCGGGAAGAACGGCACGAACGCCACGCCCCGCTCCCGCGCCAGGTCCACGATGTCGTCGTCGGTGCGGTCGAGGATGCTGTAGGCGTTCTGCACGCACACGACCCCCGCGAGGTCGATCGCCTCGCGCACGGTCTCCAAGCGGGCGTTCGAGATCCCGATCATGTCGATCTTGCCCTCGTCGCGCAGCTCGACCAGCGCCCCGAGCTGGTCGGCGAGCGCGGGCGCCGGGGCGTCGGGGAAGTCGCGCTCGAATCGGCGCAGGTTCACCAGGTCGAGCCGCTCGACCCGCAGCGAGCGGAGGTTCTCCTCCACCTGCGCTTTCAGCGAGTCCGGCTCCCCGGCCGGGAGCCAGCCGCCCTGCGCGTCGCGGGCCCCGCCGACCTTCGTGGCCAGGACCAGGCCCTCCGGGTACGGGTGGAGCGCTTCGCGGATGAGGTCGTTGACGACGTCGGGCCCGTAGATCTGCGCGGTGTCGATGTGGTCGACCCCCGACGCGACGGCATGCCGCAGCACGGCCTTCGCGTTCTCGGGATCGGCGGGCGGCCCGAACACGCCGGGACCGGCGAGCTGCATGGCGCCGTAGCCGATGCGGTTGACGGCGGCATGGCCCAGATTGGCTTTCGCGGTGGTGTTGTCACTGGTCATGCCTCGACGCTACGGCCGCATCGCGCTCCCTTCCAGAGAAGGCTTTTCGTGGGAAGGAAGTTCCCACCCCAGGGATGTTGACGGCGGCTGGCAGACTCGGCGCATGGACCACTACCCCTATCCGCCTGCGGAGACCGCCCGGCTCGACCCGTTCGACACGGCGCAGGCCGCGGTGCAGTACATCGTCTACGGCGGCGACCAGTCCACGTACGCGTTCACCGAGCGGGTGGAGCCCGGCGGATACGGCCTCGCCGAGTGGATCCCGTTGGGGTACAAGGTGCTCCAGTACGCGCAGAAGACGGCCGTCTACAAGCGCGGCAGCCTCGCCCGGGAGTGGCCGCAGGTCGAGCCGGGGCCGCGGCGGGAGCAGCCGGAGCGGGTGCCGGGGGTGAAGCGCAAGACGCGGCCGCTCGCGTCGCCGTGGCAGATCGACGCGTGCGGCTACCTGACCGCCGTACCCTCCGGCGAGCGGCACCGGCTCGGCTACGACCGCGACGAGGCCATGGAAGCCGGGGCGCTGGCCTCGCTCACCGCGGGCACCGCCGCCGTGTGGTTCGTGTTCGCCGTGGAGAACTGGCACTGAAGCGGGCCCGCGCTCGCTATCCTGAAGACGCCCCCGCCCTCTTCCCCCAGGAGACGCGATGCCGTCCGCCGAAGGTTCCAGGTTCATCCGAGTCCGCTACTCCCGCAAGGCGTCCGTACTGACGACCGTCCTCGGGTTCGTCCTTCTCGCGTGCGCGGCGGTCACGCTGTTCACGCCGTTCATCCCCGTGCTCGTGCCGATCGGCCTGACGGGCCTGGCGCTCATCGGCGGCGGCCTGCGCTCGTTCTTCCGCCCCCGGTACCTGTTCCAGCCCGACACGGGCGTGCTCACGGTCTTCGCCGCGATCGGCCCCGGCAGCAAGGGAACCCCAGGCGCCGAAGGCGAACGCGTCTACTTCGACGGCCGCCGCGTCTTCCGCGAACTCCCCGACGGCGAACGCCACCGCGTCAGCCCCACCGGCACCGACCGAACCGACTTCGCCCGCCTCGTCCAGGCCCTCCCGCCCGAACACGGCCCCGCGATAGAACGCTGAGGGCCGCGCCGCGAATCGCGCTGGCGCGCAGGGCCCGAGGGCGGATACAGTGGCGTCGCCCTTCCCCTCGGTCCACAGGAGAATATTGTGTCCGGTACCCCCGACTCGGTCGTCGTCGTCCGATACAGCAAGGCGACCTCGATCGGATGCACGGCCTTCGGCGGTGCGCTGTTCGTTGTATGGATCTACTACCTTTTCAACGATCCGCGCACCTCCTGGTACGCCCTCGTGCTCGCCCTCTTGTTCACCTACATGGGGATCAATTCGTTCTCCCGGCCGTTCTGCGTCTATGACGTCTCGACCGGGTCGATCGTCTTCCCCGCCATTCTCGGCACACGACGCCAGGTCATCGGCGGCGCGAATCGCGAGCGCCTCGAACGCGATGGAACGCGCCTGCGCCGCGTCGACTTCAACGGCAAAGTCCGTCCCGTGAGCCGGTGGACCTCGGACAAGGCCGACTTCGACCGGCTCCTGGAGGCGGTGTCGCGCCCGGTCAGCGAGGACCGCTGGAAGCAGCGGGAGCGCCGCAAGCAGTAGACGCACGAAAATCGGGGCGGCGGACTCCACCAAGTCCACCGCCCCGGTTCCCTGTCACGCGGTCGAGCTGCCGCGCGGGTGGCGGCCGACGCCGCTCACCGCTCAGGGTTGCGGATGGTCTTGTTCGCCTGGGCCAGGATCCAGTCGCACCACGGGTCGTTCTGCCAGGCGCCGAACCACTCGGCAGGCAGATCGGTGTCCCCGAAGAAGCGGCAGATCTCGCGCGGGCCCGCGCCGTCGTTGCACTCGATGCGGTACTCGGGCGGACCGAGCGGGTGCCCGCCTTCCTCCGGGCCGACCCGGTAGACGGTGAACACCGCTGGGCCCCTGCTGAAGTCGCCGAGCCAGCCGTCGGCGAGGGTCGTCTCAGCCATCACAGAACCGGGTCCTCGGCTCCGCGAGGAGGCTGCCCTTGTCGAACACGTGGAAGGCGCAGGACTTCGCCCACTCCTGCCATTCGGCCGTGCGGCTGCGCCACTCGTCTCCCCAAGTGGCGTGCAGGGCACCGGTATTCAGGCCCGAGACGACCATGACGATGTCCGCCCGGTTCCCGTCTGCGGCGACCTGGAACGAATCCGGCGCGTCCGCAGTGGTCGCGTACACCCAGAACTCATGGGTCCCATCGGTGAACCCGCCCCGCGCCAATGGGTCGGATTTCCGACTCTGCGCCTCCTTCATCGCTTTCCCCTCTCGTTGGAACGACTCGCGATGTGTCGACAGTAGGGCGCATGAGAAGCCGAATCAATAGCAAAACCGCAGGTCAGAGCGTGGCAGTTGGACGGCGCCCCGAGGCTGTGGCGCTAGGCTGCGGCGTTTGGGGTTAGCCCACACGCCACACGCCAGACGCCACATCGAACTCACGGCCGATAGGGGTTGCGATTTCAGTGACCATTGCTTTACTTACCGGATGGGGAACGAAACGACACGACAGACTCCTATGCGGCGCAAACTCATCGGCCGCAAGCTCAAGCTCGCAAGGCTGGCCGCCAAGAAGCCGCTCCGGCATCCGGACATAGTGGACGCCGTGGGATCCACCCGAACTGCGCAGAGGCTCGAAGACGGCGAGGCCACGCAGTTGACCTATCCGGTCATCGGCACCCTGTGCGATCTCTATGGAATGCCACAGGCGGAGAAGTTCGAGCTTCAGCGCCTTTGGCGCCTCGGTCCAGACGCCACCACCTGGACCCAGCCACGCGGTCGGGAAATCTTCGGTTTCGACGCTTTCAACGAGCTCAAGGCCCATGCCAGCACGGTGAACATCTACGAAACGACCTTCGTTCCCGGACCGCTTCAGTCCGAGAGCACCATGCGGATGCTCTTCGATCGCAACCCTGAACTCGATGAAGCCGCGATTGAGAAGGAAGTCCGCATTCGGAAAGAGCTTCAGGCCCCGTTTTGGCAGGGCGGCGGTCCCAAATTCGACTTCCTGATGAGCGAAGCAGTGCTCCGCATGGGCTGCGACGCGGATCAGGTCAGCCGCTTGATCGAAGCGGACACGCTCGATCACGCCACTGTGCGGTATCTCCCGTTCTCGGCCGGGCCGCCGTCGCTGATGCACTTGCCCTTCACCTTGCTGTCGTTCCCGGCCAAACACGACCCTGATGTCGTGTTCGTGGAGGCGCAAGACGCCTACCTATACTTCGAGGAGGCCGAGTCCGTTAAGCACTACAAGACGAGACTCGCTGCTACGGATGAGATGGCCAGGTCAATTAAGGAGTTCAAGCTATGAGCCAAGCCGGGTGGCGCAAGTCCAGCAAGAGCAGTGGCGACTCGAACTCTCAGTGCGTCGAAGCTCGCCCTGCCGCCTCTGGCTTCCAGGTTCGGGACTCGAAGCTCGGCGACGCCTCCCCGATCTTCGACCTTCAGACCGCAGACTTCGGCAGTCTGCTCCGCGCGGCGGGACGCGGCTGAATACAATCCCGCGATGCAGCCCGATACGCCACACGACCACCGAGTCCAAGTCCGGTACAAGCCGGTCGCGCCCTCGGTGGTCGTGTTCGGCGGGCTGCTGGTGATGGGCGGCGGCGTCACCCTGGTGTTCGGCCTGGGGAATCCGGGGGCCATCGGGTTCCTGTTCGCCGGGGCCTTCTTCATCACGCTCGGCGTCTTCCAGTTCATCAAGCCGTACTGCGTGTTTGACCCCGCGAGCGGCGAGCTGCGAATCATCAACATCCTCGGCTTCAAGAACTCCGTCTACGGCGCCCCGGCCGGTGAGCGCCTGTACGCCTACGGCCGTGAGATCATCCGGGTCCTGCCCGACGGCGCCCATGCGACCGTGCGGACCGGGCCCGGCCGCAAAGCCGACTTCGACCGCGTACTGGCGCTGCTCCCCCCGTACCGGATCTGAGCCCGCTCAAACCCCAAGCAGCTCAGCGATATCCGCGGCGATCTCCTCCGGATGCTCGCCGTTGACCGCGTGCGTCGCGTCCTCGTAGAAGACCACGGACCCGTCCGGCAAGACCCGCTCTGCGGTCTCGCGCGCCGTCTCCGGGTTGTGCATGACCGAGCGGCCCGCGATGATCGCGAGGACCGGCATCTCCAGCGCGCTGAGCTGGTCCTCGGTGATCTGCGTGGGCGCGGGCAGGCGCAGCTGGTAGTGCTGCATGCCGGCTTCGATCATGTCGGCGACCGGCACGTCCTCGACCTCGGCGCCGCCCGCGGTGTAGGAGTTGAAGCCGTCGCGCCAGGACTTCGGGAACCAGGGCACCGAGGCCGGGATGGAGCGGATCATCGTGCCGACCGGCATGCCGTCGAAGACGAAGACCGCGTCGACCAGGGTCACCGAGGCGACGCGTTCCGGTTGGCGCACAGCGAGGTTCGCGGCGGTCCAGCCGCCGATCGAGACGCCCACGAGGTTGAAGCGGTCCTCCGGCAGCCCGGCGAGGGCCTGGTCCAGCCACTCGGCCTGGTCCGCGTCGTCCTCAATGGGCCGGTCCTGGACGCTCATGCCGGGCTCGCCGAGGAGGTCGACGGTGTAGACGTCGCCGATCGCCAGCAGCGAGGACAGGTTCCCGGCCCACACCGGCGAGGCCGAGGCGCGGCCCGGCAGCAGCACGAGCGGCTCGGCGGCGTCGCCGGTCCCGGTGAACCGGTAGAAGCGCACGACGCCGAAGTCGGTGCGCACGTCCAAGGTCTCATCCGGTTCGGGCATGTCCGCGAAGGCCGCGTCATAGGCCTCCACGAACGCGTCGTACCCCTCGGCGCTGCGCCAATGGCCCACCGGCGACGGGGTCCGCAGCGCGAACGCCCCCGCGAGCACGACCACGACCGCCACGCCTCCGGCGATGAGCCAGCGGCGGCGCCTGCGCCTGCGCTTGACCTGGGGTTCTGCCTCAAGCGTCTCGTCGTCCATGATTCTCCTAACCGATTGGTAAGTAATTTGACCATACGGTAGAATTCAGTGTCATGACAACCCGCCCGAAGCGCTCGGAGGAGCGCGAGCTGACGCTCACCGAGCGCGCCCGCCGCAGCCAGCTCATGGAAGTCACGGTCGAACTGGTCGCCGACCGCGGCTACGCGGGCGCTTCCCTGGCCGCCATCGCCGAGCGCGCCGGGATCACGAAAGCCGCTGTGCTGTACCACTTCCCGTCGAAAGCGGCGGTGGTCCAGGCCGCGTACGAGCACGTGCTCGGCGCACTGGTGGAGCACGTCGGCACCGCAGTCGAGGCGGCTGGTCCCGACCAGGCCCCCGCCGCCTACGTCCGCTCGATGATCGGCCACCTCCGCGAGCACCCCCGCCACACGCGCATGATCATCGAGGCCATGACCCACGGCGACGCCCCCCACGACACCGCCGCCCGCTGGCGCCCCCTCGCCGACCTCCTCCGCGCCGCCGAAGACGCCCTCGGTCCCCGCACCGACGCCGAGCTCCGCACCCTCGCGATCATCACCGGCGGCGCCATCGACGCCGTCGTCGCCGAACGCCTCGCCGACCCCGACTACGACACCGAAGCCGCCGCCGACCAGATCGTCGCCCTCATCTACGGCTCTGACTGAACCGTTCCGCGACAAGCGAACGGCGGCGGGGCCGGAGCCCCGCCGCCGGTGGCCGGTCAGTTGTCGCGGATGTTCCGGTAGCGCCGCGGGATGTAGTTCTGGGACCGCAGCGAGGCGGGGGACACCTGCTTGTGCCGCATGTCGCTCGCGGTGTCCGCGAGGTCGTAGATCCAGATGTTCCCGTCGTCGCCGCGCATGTGGTAGAGCATGCAGTGGTTGTCGTAGGAGTTGAGGACGTCGCCGGGCTTGAGCTCGCTCCACTCGATCTTGGCCGCGATGTCGGGGATGCTCCTGGTGCTGTGGCCCGGGGTGGAGGTGTGCCAGGCCATGGAGACGAAGCCCGAGCAGTCCTGCCGGTACGTGTGGCTGCCTTCGATGTCGCTGGCCCGGCTGGCGCCGTTGTACTGGATGTTGCGGGTGAACCAGTTGCGGGCCCGGGTCATCACCTCGTCGCGGGAGACGAGGCCCCGGTACTCGGCGCTCGCCGGGCTGCCGACTGCGAGCACGGGGATCGCCGCGGCGGGGGCGATGACGGCGGCCTGGAGCAGGCGGCGCCGCGAGAGCAACGGTTGTTCGGTCATGCGGTTCTCCTCTGAGGGATGGCCGGGCGGGGTGTCCGGCCGGCGTGACCTCCATCCTTCGTGGACCCGACACTCCGGGCGAGGCGGAACAAAGGCGGGATCACGGCGGGAACACGACGCGCGCCCGCGTCGCGGACGGGCCGGTCCGCGCCTCGGACGCGCCGAGCCCTTCCGGGACAAGCGAAACCGGGCCCGAGCGGGTGCGTGCTCGGGCCCGGTGGTCTTCTCGGGGATTACTTGGCGGTGCTACTTGGCGCCGAGGACGGTCTCCTCGCCCACCGCGATCTCCTCGACCAGGTCGACGGTCTCGCGCAGGCGGACCGGCGTCAGGAACAGCGCGGCGATGAAACCCGCCGCCGCGATGCACGCGGAGATGAGGAACAGGTGGCCCGTGGCGTCGCCGTATGCGGCGCGCACGATCTCCTTGATGGGCTCGGGCATCGCGTCCAGGTCCAGGCTGGAGCTGGAACCACCGGCAGCCGCGGCGTCGATGCCGATGGCGGCCAGGCCCTCCCGGATCTTGTCGGCGACCTGGTTCGCGAGGACAGCGCCCAGGACCGAGACGCCGATCGTGCCGCCAAGGGAGCGGAAGAACGTGATCGCGCCCGATGCGGCGCCGAGCTCGCGCAGCGGCACCGAGTTCTGGACGACCAGGACCAGGTTCTGCATCGACATGCCCACGCCGACGCCGACCGCGAACATCCCGAAGCCCATGAAGACCAGGGACGTCTCGTGGTCGATGGTCGCGAGCATCGCGAATCCGGCCGTGAGGACCAGCGTGCCGGTGATGATGTACGGCTTCACGCTGCCGGACTTCGAGACCATGCGGCCCGCGACCGCCGAGGCGACGAGGACGCCGAACATCATCGGGATCGTCAGCAGGCCCGCCTCGGTCGGCGAGAAGCCGCGCGAGATCTGGAAGTACTGGCCGAGGAACACCGAGCCGCCGAACATCGCCATGCCGACCGCCAGGCTCGCGATCGTGGCGAGCGCCGGGTCGCGGCGCTTGAGGACGTGCAGCGGGACCACCGGCTGGCTCACGCGGGTCTCCACGACCGCGGCCGCGAAGAGGATCGCGACCGCGCCGCCCGCCATCGCGAGCGTCTGCCAGGAGATCCAGTCGAAGTCGTCGCCGACGAACGTGACCCACAGGAGCAGCAGGGAGACGCCGGCGGCGATGAGGACCGCGCCGAGGTAGTCGACCTTCGTGTCGGTCTTCTTCGTCTCGTCCAGGTGCAGCGTGCGCGAGAGCATCGCGAAGGCGATCACCGTGATCGGCACGGCGAGGAAGAAGCACCACTGCCAGCCGAGCCAGCTCGCGTCCGTGATGGCGCCGCCCAGGAGCGGGCCGCCCACGGTCGAGACGGCCATGACGCCGCCGAGATAGCCGTTGTAGCGGCCGCGTTCCTTCGGGCTGACCATCGCACCGATGATGACCTGCACGAGGACCTGGAGGGCGCCCATGCCGAGACCCTGCACGGCGCGCAGCGCGATGAGCTGCTCGGTGTTCTGCACGAGCCCGCACGCGAGCGAGGCGGCCGCGAAGATCACGATCGCGATCTGGAGCAGGCGCTTCTTGTCGAACAGGTCGGCGAGCTTGCCCCACACGGG
Organism: Glycomyces artemisiae; assembly: GCF_003002955.1. Lineage (GTDB taxonomy): Bacteria > Actinomycetota > Actinomycetes > Mycobacteriales > Micromonosporaceae > Glycomyces > Glycomyces artemisiae. Next base: position 610,229 of record NZ_PVTJ01000001.1, on the reverse strand, counting down.
GGTCGAGGCGGTCGACGCGAGCAGCGTGGCGGTCACGACCCAGGTGTACTGGGACTGGGTGCCGCCCAGGTCGCCCACGATCTGCGGGAGCGCCACGGAGACGACGGTCGAGGAGACCATCGCGGCGAACAGCACCATGAGCAGGCCGGAGAGGGCCCGGAGGACCTCGCGGTGCGTCATCGGCGCCTTCGGCGGAGCGTCGGATACGGCGGTCAAAGGACTGCCTCCTATGGTGTTTCGGGAAGAGGCTTTTCGGGCGCGGTGAAGGCCCGGCGGCCTGGTACGTGGTGGTTTCCGGGGGACGCAAGGTTAGTGAACGGAGCGTCTCTTATTTTAAGCTAGCATTTAGTGAACGCATCGTTCACTATTGAAAGGATCGTGGTGACCGAGTCCACACCGGGCCGCCGGCGCGGCGACGACCTGGAGCACGCCATCTTCGACGCCGCGCTCGCCGAGCTCGCCGAAGTCGGCTACGCCAACGTGCGCATGGAGGCCGTCGCCGCCCGCGCCAAAGCGGGCAAGGCGTCGCTGTACAAGCGCTGGCCCGACCGCGCCCGCCTCATCCAGGCCGCCGCCAGGTACAAGGCCACCGAGGTCGAGCCCTCGTTCGAGCCCAGCGGCGACCTGCGCGGCGACATGCGCAAGGTCATGCGCCACATCGCGGGCCAGCAGGCCTCGCCGTTCGGCGAGGCCATCCGCGGCTGGATAGGCGAGCTCAAGAGCACCCCCGACGAAGTGACCGAGGACCTCCGCACCCGCATCGAGACGCCGCGCATCAGGATCTTCGCGAAGATCTACGAGGACGGCGTCGCTCGCGGCACCGTCAAGCCCGAGGCGCTGCACCCGCGCGTCGTCAACCTCGCCCCGGGGCTGCTGACGCACTACTTCCTGACGCGCGCCGAACCCGCCACCGACGACGTCATCGAGGAGTTCCTCGACCACGTCCTCATGCCGCTCATCGCCACCGGCGAAGGGGCGGAACGCCTGGAGGAATCCTAGAAAATCTGGGGGCCGAACCGGGCATTTCGCCGAGACCCGTTGTGGGGAACCGACAATGAGTGTCCGATTCGGCGGCCGGGCCCTTGCGGACCGCGCGGACACTGGCCCCATGGACACCGAAACGCACACTCCGCGCGGAACCCTCGGGCACCGCATCGCCTGGGCCACAGGGCCGCTCGTCCTCGTGCTCGTCGCGGCCTCGATCTACAACGGCTGGGTCGCTCCGATGGACGCGGCCCTCGGCCTCATCCTCGACTTCGCCGCCCTCTGGGCGGCCGTCGCCACCGCGCTCCTCACCCAGGGCCGCGCCCTCACGCTGACGGCCCTGATCGCCGCGCCGATCCTGTGGGTCGTCTCGTTCTACGACTGGTTCGGCTACATGTGGACCGGCGCGACGTGGACCTGGACGGAGCACTTCGTCGGCCCGATCTTCTTCGTGCTCATGGCGATGCCGCCGTGCTGGCTGCTGCTCGCGGTCTGGAGGCGGTCGCGCTCGGGCGCGGGCTCGTTCCTCGCCGAAGCGGGCGGGCTCGCAGTCATGGCGATGGCCCTGTTCTTCCTCACGATCTACATCAGCTCCGCCGTCGCCCCCGCCGACCCGACCGGATGGCTCGTCCTGGTGCACGGCGCCGCCGCGGCCCTGCTCGCGCTCGCGGTGTGGCGGCGGGCCGAGCGCCGGATCGCGTACGGATTCCTCGCGGCCCTGCTCGCAGCGGTCGCGGCCGGGAGCCACTGGCTGTTCTTCAGCCCCGACCCTGACTTCAATCCGCCCGGGTTCATCGGCATCGAGGTCTTCGTTCCGGGGCTGATCGTCGTGGCGGCTGTAGCCGCGGCACTCCAATTCGCTTGGAGCGCGACGCAAAAGCGCCGCGCGGAGGAGCCGACCGCCGCATGAGGCGGCTCAGCTGATCGAGGCCGCCCCGGCGCGCAGGGCGGCGATCTCCTCCGGCGTCGACTCGCGAGCGACGACCGCGATGTCGCACATGAACTCCCGCTGGTCCGCAGGGAACGCGGCGGCGACGACCGCGGGCTCCTCCACCAAAGCCCTGTAGATCTCGATCCCGTTCGCGTAGAACAGGTCCACGAGCACCAGGCTCCCGTCAGCCCGCTTCATCACGTTCCCCGGGTTCCGGTCCAGCCCGCCCCAGAACGGCACCACCCGGGCCGCCGCCGCATCGAGCCGCTCGGCCTCGGCCCGCACCGCGGCGACCGGATCGCCCGGCTCCGCCGCGTCCCAGCGTTCCATCACAGAGTCCCGCTCCTCCGCACTGGCAGGCCTGAGCGCCTCCATGACGGTGATCCGACCGCCACCCGCCAGCTCCGCGTCGAAGTCGATCCGCGGCAGCATCGGATGCCCCGCGAGCAGCCCGCACAGCTCAGTGAACACCCCGTACCCCGGCTCGAACGCGCACACGCGGGCCACGAGCCGCCCGTCCGGCGAGCGCCACACGTAGGCCCAATCGCCTGCGCCGCAGACGTTCCAGCCCGCGGCGAGCAGCCGCCCCGCCGCCTCGCGGTGGTCCAGTCCCTCGAAACCCTCGAAATCCACGCGGGGAGCATACGCACCCGCCACGCCCGGCGACACCCGTTTTCGGCGGCGCTGTCGGTGGCCCCGTCTACACTTCGGACCACCATCGACCCCCGAAGGAGCAGCGCATGGGCGCCTGGGATTACGGACCGTTCGACAACGACGGCGCATGGGACTGCATCGGCGCCCTCGGCGACGACACCGACGCGAACACCGAGCGCCTCGAAGCCGCCATGCTCGAAGTCCTCGTCGTCCTCGACTACATCGAGAACCCCGAGGCCCAAGCCGCGGTCGCCGCCGCGGTCCTCACTGCAATCCGCCTCGGCGCCCCCTCCCCCGCCGACCGCATCACCGACCTCCTCACCGCCCACCCCTTCGACGCCGCATACCTCCGCGACCTCGCCCGCCGAACCCTCCGCCGCATCACCACCGACCCCCGCGACAACGAATGGCACTACCTCTGGACCGACTCAGGAGCCCTCGACAAGGCCCTCGCCGCCCACGAGCCGTACGCGAGCGCCCTCGGCGCGGGAGGCCAAGACTGAAGGGCCGGACGCGCGATGCGCGTCCGGCCCTTGACCGGCGTCAGCCCTTGACGCAGACGACCTGCCGGAGGCGGGCCGTGACCTCGACCAGGTCCGTCTGGGCGGCGATGACCTCGTCGATGTCCTTGTAGGCGCCCGGGATCTCGTCGATCACGCCGGAGTCCTTGCGGCACTCGACACCCTCGGTCTGCGCGATGAGGTCCTCTGCGGTGAACCGCTTCCGCGCGGCGTTGCGGCTCATCTTCCGGCCCGCGCCGTGGGAGGCGGACTCGTACGCGTCCGCGTTCCCGAGGCCCCGCACGATGAAGCTCGACGCGCCCATCGACCCGGGGATGATCCCCATGTCCCCCAGCCCGGCCCGGATGGCGCCCTTGCGGGTCGCTTCAGACTCGTCCGTGAGATCCCCATCTCTTACGACGGATTTACGAGGCCTGAGTTGTCGGTCGGCGTCCATACGGTTGCTCCATGTTCGACCTAACGAAGCCAGAAATCGCCTACCTCATCGGACTGCTCCAAACGGATGGCTCGCACCACGGCAGCCTCGACGGGAAGGGCAAAGTCGTGCTTGAACTGTCGGCGCGCGATGAGTCTGTCTTGCCGCGGCTCGCTTCGGTGCTGCCCTGTTATTCCTCGATCCGCAGGCGCACGCGCGACACGAACTTCAGCGAAAGGTACGAGTCCGTCGCGCTGTCGTTCTTCGATCAAGAGGTCCGAAGAGCGCTCGCGGCCACCGGTGTGCCTCCCGGCCGGAAGTCGCGGACCGTCGCGCCGCCGCCTCCGCCGATCGCAGCTGCCGACTATGTGCGCGGTCTGCTCGACGGTGACGGGTCGGTCGGCTTCACCGGCAAGGGCGAGCCGTTCGTGAGCCTGGTGACGGCGAGCGAGCCGCTCGCCGCGTTCTTCTGCGATGTCGTGCAGGAGGTCTGCGGCGTCACCCGCACCGCCCGCCCGAACCGGCGCGACGGCGTCGCGAACATCATGGTGCTCAACGGCGCCGCCGCCAAACTGGCGGCCTGGGTATGGAACCCGCCGGAGGCGATCGGCATCGACCGCAAGCGGGAGGCGGCGATCCAGGTCGCCGCGTGGACACCCGATCCGGCGAAGGCGGGCCGCTACGGCGTCGCCCGGAAGCGGTGGACGCCGGAGGAGGACCGGATCGTGCTGAGCTGCACCCAGTCCGAAGCAGCGGCGCTGCTCGGCCGCACTCTACAGAGCGTCAGCCTGCGGAAGTGGCGGCTTCGCAACGGAAGCGCCGGTCAGCCGAAGACCGCCCAGTAGGTGATCGCGGCGGCGATCACGACGGCCGGGTAGGCGATGCGGGAGCCGATGGTGAGCCATCGGAGGCGGCGTTTGCGGCCCTTGGCGGCCCAGGAGGAGCCGACGAGGTCGATGACGAGGAGGGCAACGCAGATGAGGATGAACAGGTAGTAGAGCCATTCGATGGCGACGGTGTAGGAGATCGCGGGGAGGACGCTCGTGACGGAGTTGAGCATGACGGCGCTGGAGAGGATGCCGGTGATCGCCATCGACACGCGCGAGGTCACGGCGTCGTAGCCGAGGAACAGGGACACGTACGTCGCCATCACGAGCAGCCCGAGCGGGAGCAGGTTCTTGACGAGGAAGCCGCCCACGTCGCGCCGCACCTGGAGGTCGGTCACGAACTGGCTGTAGTAGAGCCCGCCCGCGGCGTCGGCGCTCGGGTCGCCCATGTTCGCGGTGGTGCCGACGGTCTCGGCGGTGAACAGCGCCTGGTCCACCTGCCAGTTCGGGATGCTGTCGATCGTCGTGGTCGCGTCGCCCGCGCTCGCGAGCCGCTCGGCCTGGGTCTGGGCGCGCACGGCCGCGTCGAGCACGTAGACGACGCTGCTGTCGGGCAGCGTGCGGTTCTGGAGCACGATCGGCAGGTGCTGCACGTCGAAGGGGAACCGCCGGAACTCCAGGTCGGCCTTGAACGTCCCCTCGACGTGGAACAGGCGGTACTTCGTGTCGCCGACCTGCTTGGACTCCAAGGGATCGCCGAGGGCCAGGCTCTTGTCGACGGCGTTGGGGAACCACACGTTCAGCACGTCGTCGCCGCCGGTGTAGTTGAACCAGATGAACATGTCGGCCGAGAACGTCCCCGCCTGCGTGTTCAGGTCGCGGATCTCGTTGATGTTCACGCCCGTCGAGACGATCTGGGAGGGCACGAGGACCTCCTCCTCGAACTCGACGGCGGCGCCGCCGGCGAGCTCGGCGCCCGCGTCCTGGCCCGAGGTCGGCGTGTACGGGACGAGCTGCACGGGCGCCGAGACGGGCCGGTTCCCGCTGAAGACGCCCATGCGGACCGGCCGCACCAGCGTCCGGTCGTCGAAGTACAGGGGCCCGCTCAGGCCCTCGGCGGCGGTCTCGGGCGAGTCGGTCGCGGCCCACGCGTCGCGCAGCAGCTCCCGGTCCGCGGCGCGGTCGGCCGGGTCGAGGCTCGCGCCTTCGAGGCCGTCGGCGATGAGCGCGAGCGCGTCGCTGCCGGTGAGGGCGGGCCAGTCCGGGACGTAGCCGTGCTCGCGCACGAACGCGAGCAGGAACTTCAGGGCCTCGCCGGTCAGGGAGTCGGTGAGGACCGGCGCGGTCGCGTAGATCGGCGCGGCCAGCGCGGCCTCGTCGGCGCCGCCCGCGACGAGCGCTTCGTGGACTTCGGCGGTGAACGCCTCGGAGGAGAGCTTGTCGCCGCCGATGATCGGCTCGGTGACGCCCGCGGCGCGCAGCCCGGGGATGATCCGCCCGGCGAGGTCGGGGCGCAGGCCGAGGACGATCGCGCCGCGGTTCGCGTCGGCGGCGATCGAGGCGACGGCGGCGTCGACCGCGGCGTCGGTGTCCCCGGCGAGGTCGATCGTGGTGCTCTGCTCGGTGCCGCCGAACGCGCTGGTGAAGCCCTCGTGGACGTCGGTGCCGTACCGGTCGTCGCCCCACACGACGGTGGCGCGGTCGAGCGCCAGCACGGCGTCGACGTACGCGGCGAGGAACGCGCCCTGCTGCGTGTTGTCGAAGATGCCCTGGAAGTACCAGGGCCGGTTCGCGGTCAGGTCGTCGCCGGTGGCGGAGGGGCTGATCGCGGGGATGCCCGCGTCGGCGTAGACCGGGGACGCGGCGATCGACGGGTCGGTCGTGGTGTGGCCGATGACGGCGATGGCGCGGTCGTCGGCGGCGATGGCCTCGGCGTTCTCCTTGGCCTTGAGCGGGTCGCCGCCGTCGTCGTAGGCGAGGATCTCGACGGTGCGGCCGTCGATGCCGCCGGCCTGGTTGAGGCGGTCGGCGGCGAGCTGCACGCCCGGGAGGAGGTCGGACTCGATCTCGGTGGAGTCGGCGCCGCCGAGGTTCCCGGCGACGGCCACGTAGACGGGCTCGGGCGCGGAGGCGCGGGCGATGAGGACGACCGCGAGGACGGCGAGCGCGGCCAGGGCGACGATTCCGGCCGCGATGAGGGTCCAGCGTCTGCGGGGCGTCGCGGTGCCTGCCATGGGCGCTCCTCCTCCGGTTGCTCCACACAGCTCTACCGGAATCGGGGCCGCCGTTCAGCGGTTCCGCCAGATCAGCGGCCCTACGCAGTGCTACTGAAGGCACTCCACGAGGAGGTCGGCCAGGGCCTTCGCGTACTCGCCGTCGGGGTCGTAGTCGGGGTCGAAGACGGTGAGGTCCATGCCGGCGCAGCGGTCGTCGGCGGCGCAGGTGGTGATGATCTGGCCGAGTTCGCCGAGGGAGATGCCGCCGGGCGCGGGGCCGTCGACGGCGGGCATCACGGAGGGGTCGATGACGTCGGCGTCGACGTGGAGCCAGAACGTGGCGACGTCGCCGACCGCGTCGAGGGCCCATTCGGCGCTGCGGCCGACGCCGCCCGCGCGCAGGGCCGGGACGGTGCGCAGCGAGATGCCGGTGGCTTCGAGCTCCACGCGGTGGGGGTCGTCGGAGCGGAGTCCGAGCATGACGAGGTGGTCGGTGTCGACGTAGGGGCGCAGGCCGCCGATGTCGGTGAGGTCGGGCTGGCCGCGGCCGGTGGCGAGGGCGAGCTCCTCGGCGGCGGCGGCGCCGACGTACTGGGAGTTGCCGGGGTGGCGGAAGTCGGAGTGCGCGTCGATGAAGACGAGGCCGCGGGGCTTGCGGTCGCGTTCGGTGCGGCGGCGGGCCGCGAGCGCGGGACCGAGGAGGATCGAGCAGTCGCCGCCGAGGACGAGGGGGAAGCGGCGCTCCTGCCAGAGGCGCTCGACGCGGTCGGCGAGGCGGCGGGTGTACTCGGCGATGGCCTTGGCCTGGCCGACGCCGTCGCCGGGGCGCCACGGAGACGCGTCGAAGCGGGGCGGGGTGAGGCATCCGGCGTCGACGGCGTTGAGGCGCGAGACGAGGCGGTGGTCGCGGAGGGCCCCAGGGGCTTTCGCGCAGCCGGGGACGGTGTGCGGGGTGGGCGGGCGGAGGCCGAGGTTGGAGGGCGCGTCGAGGACGGCCACCCGTCTCGTCCGAGTCGCCACCGCTCACCTCCCACCGTTGCTCGTTCCGCTAGCTTGGCACAGGGAACGCTGCGGCACCAGGTGATCTACCTCCTCCGAACGGCCGGACCTCCGCGGCGAGCGGTCGCCGCGGAGGTCCGGGAATGCTTGGGGCCGTTCGGGTTCCGTCGCCTAGAAGAGGACGGCGCTGAGTTTGCGGCGGGCCTTGGCGACGGCCGGGTCGTCGGGTCCGGCGACGGTGAACAGCTCGACGAGGCGCTTGCGCACGCGCTCGCGATCGTCGCCGAAGTTCTTGGCCACCAGGCCGATCAGGCGCTCGTAGGCGGCCTCGGCCTGCCCGGAGAGGAGCTGGAGGTCGGCGGCGGCCAGCGCGAGGTCGATGTTCGCGGGGTCGGCGTCGGCGAGGGCGACGGCGTTGTCGGGGAGGGCCCCGACGCGGCGGATCATCCGCACCTGCGCGATCCCGGCCTCGGCCTCGTCGGACGCCGGGTGGTTCTTGAGGTACTTGTCGTAGACCGCTTCGGCGCCGTCGAGGTCGCCTTCGGTGAGGAGGGCCTCGGCGCGGGCGAGCTCGGGGTCGACCGGCTGCGGGACGTCGAGTCCGGCGGCCTGGGTGACGCGGCCGATCCACTGGCGCAGGCCCTGCTCGGTCTGCGGGCCCTGGAGCAGGTCGAGCGGGCGGCCCTGCGCGAGGGCGACGACCGCGGGGAGGGCCTGGAGCTGGAGGGCGGCGGCGAGCTGCTGGTTCTCCAGGACGTCGGCGCGGGCGTAGACCCAGGCGCCGGCGGCTTCGCCCGCGAGGCGCTGGAGCAGGTCGCGGACCTGGACGCTCTCGGGGACCTGGTCGGCCCAGAACGCGACGACGACGAGCGCGTCGAGGGAGCGTTCGAGGACCTCGGCCTGGACCGTGGCGTCGGTGACGTCGAGGACGGCGCCCGCGGGGGCGCCGTTGGCGGCGGCCTGCTGCTGCGCCTGCGCGGCGGCGGCGAGGGTGCTGAGGTCGACGCCTCCGGAGAATCGTGACGGTACCTGGTCGCTCATGACGGTGATTGTTCCATTCTCATCGGGGACCGGCGGTCAGGGCCGGGGATGGTGTGGGCCGCGCGGCGTCGGGGGCCGCGCCTCGGCGGTGCCGCAGCTCTGCCTCAGCTTGTGCCTCAACAATGCCTCAGCGGCGCGTCCGCCGCGCTTCAGCGGCGTCCGGCGGCCTCGTCGCGGCCCTGGACGGCGAGCTTGTCGGCGCGCTCGTTGCCGGGGTCGCCGGAGTGGCCCTTGACCCAGCGCCAGTCGACCTCGTGGCGGGCGGCGGCCTCGTCGAGGCGCCGCCACAGGTCGGCGTTCTTCACCGGTTCCTTCTTGGCGTTGACCCAGCCGTTGCGCTTCCAGCCGTTCATCCAGGTCAGGATGCCGTTGCGGACGTAGGACGAGTCGGTGTAGAGCACGACGGGCAGGGGGCGCTTGAGGGCCTCCAGGGCCTGGATGGCGGCCATGAGCTCCATGCGGTTGTTGGTGGTGGCCTTCTCGGAGCCGTACAGCTCCTTCTCGTGGTCGCCCCATTTGAGGTAGACGCCCCAGCCGCCGGGGCCGGGGTTGCCTGAGCAGGCGCCGTCGGTGTAGATGACGGCGGTGTCCTCGTTCTCGTCCGTTTTCGGCATGACCGCCAGCTTAGCCCGCGTCAGCCTGCGAGCGCCGTCGCGGCTTCGATGCCCAGGAGCACGCCGATGACGAGGAACAGTCCGGAGGAGACGTAGCGGACGACCTTCTCGGGGATGCGCTTGGCGACCCAGGCGCCCGCGAAGACGGCGAGGAGGTCGGCGGCGAGCATCCCGAGGGTGCCGCCGATCCACACGCCCCAGCCGTTGTAGCTGGAGCCCAGGCCCATGCCGATGATCATGGTCTTGTCGCCGAACTCGGCGAGGAACATCGCGGTGACGACGGTGAGGAGGCCGGAGCGGCGCTCCTTGACGGGGCCGTCCTCGTCGTCGTCCTCTTGGCCGCCGCGCAGGCCCCAGAGGCCGAAGCCGATGAACATGACGGCGGCGGCGAGGCGGATCCAGTCGGTGGGGAGGAGGTTGCCGACGGCGGCGCCGACGCCCACGGAGAGGCCGATGAGCGCGCCGATGGCGATGACGAGTCCGAGGATGACGGTGCGGAGCCGGTACTTGGTGGCGAACGTCAGGGCCATGAGCTGGCTCTTGTCGCCGAGCTCGCCGACGAAGATGGCGCCGAACGCGACGCCCGCGGCGATGAGCAGAGCTTCCATTGAGGGTGATCCTCCCAGTGTCAGAGCCGGGAGGAGGGTAGGCAGGACCTCGACCCGGCCGTACGGCCTTGGTCGAAGGTCTCGCTCGCCTCGGATCGAGGCCGTGCGGCCGGGTGCCCGGGGGCGCCAGTATGTCGACCGCAGCGTTGGGAGCTACTCCCCTTCTGCGCTGGCAACTATACGTGAGCGCCGGTCGGGGGCGCGACCTGCGCGGGGTGTGGCGTGCGCCGCGCGAGGCGGCGCATCGTCGCCGGGCCGCCGACGGCGATGAACGCGGCGAGGGCGGCGGGGACGAGGAGCCCGACGGTGAGGCTGGTGCCTTCGGAGAGGAAGCCGATGGCGGCGGGGCCGACGAGGAGGCCCGCGGAGCCGGACATGGAGATGAGGGCGACGTTCGAGGGCGTGCCCCCGGCTTGTCCGATGGCGCTGAACAGGACCGGGACCATGACGGCGATGCCGGTCCCGGCGAGGGTCCAGCCGGTCCAGGCGAGCGGGAGGCCGCCCGCGGCGCCGGAGGCGAGGACCATCGCGTACCCGGCGGCGGCGAGGGCGCCGGCCCACAGGAGGGTGCGGCCGGGGCCGAGGCGGGCGCGCACGGGGTCGCCGAGGAGGCGGAAGACGGTCATGGCGACGGCGAACACGGTGTAGGACAGGGGCGCGAGGGCGTCGTCGGCGTGGAGGACGTTGGCGGCGTGGAGGTTCGCCCAGTCGATGGCGCCGGACTCGACGAGGTGGCCGCCGAGGCCGAGGAGGAACAGGGCGCCGAGGAGGACCGCGCCGATCTTCGCCGCGGGCGCGGCGGGGGCGCCGCTGCTGCCGCCGGCGTCTCGACCCGGTGGCGGCAGCAGCGGACGGGTGGTGGCCGCCATGAGGGCGGTGGCGGCGAGGGCGACGGCGATGAGGATGGCCTGGTTGCCGAGGCCGAGGACGAGGCCGAGGGAGGTGAGGGCCCCGGCGGCGGCGCTGCCGAGGCTCCACAGGCCGTGGAACGCGGAGATGATCGGGCGTCCGAAGCGCTGTTCGAGCTCGACGGAGTGGGCGTTGATGCCGACCTCGATGAAGCCGACGCCGACGCCGTAGAGGGCGGCCGCGGCGAGGAGGGTCGCGTAGTTCGGGGCGAGCGCGGGGGCGATGAGGACCAGCTGCGTGGCGGGGCCGGTCCACAGGAGGAGGCGGCGGGAGGTGATGCGGTCGGCGATGCGCCCGGCGAGGGCCATCGAGGCGAGTCCGACGAGCTGGATGAGGAGGAGCACGGTGCCGAGCCGCGCTTCGCCGAGGTCGAGGCGGGCGTCGACGCCGGGGAGGGACGCGGCCCAGGCGCCCATGACGAGGCCCGAGGTGGCGAAGGCGCCGTGGAGGCCGAGGCGGGCGCGGCGGAGCGCGAGCTGGTCAGACATGGGGGTCCCGGTTCCGGATCGAGGTTTTGTTCTTGGTGAGAACATAACAGGACGAAGGACGGGCCGTCAAGGTTTAAGTTCGCGTCAGACACAAAATTATCGGCTGGCATACTCCCCCTATGCCGGAGACCATGACGAGCGCCGATCTGCGGACCCGCAACCAGGTCCGGCTGCTGCGCGCCGTCCACGACGCGGCCGCGCCGATCACGCGGGCCGAGGCCGCGCGGGTGCTGGGCATCGGCCGCAACACCGCCGCCGCGCTCGTCGGCGAGCTGGAGCGGGCCCGGCTCCTGCACGAGGTCCCGGCCGAGGCGGCCGGGCGCGGGCGGCCGACGACCCTGCTGGTACCGCATCCCGAAGGGCCCCTGGCGTTCGCGGTGGACTTCCGCGAGGACACGTGGACGCTCGCCTCGGTCGCGCTGGGCGGCGCGATCACCGAACTCGAAGGGGGCGAGCACGACCGGACCCCGCGCGTGTTCGCCGACCTCCGCGCCGCCATCGCGCGGCACGCCACCGACCGGCTCGCGGTCGTCGGCCTCGCCACCTCCGGCCCGATCCGCGACGGCCACCGCCTCCACATCTCCCACCTCGGCTGGGACGAGGTCGACCTGGCCGGCCTCATCGGCCCGGACTGGCCGGTCACGGTGATCGACAACGACGCGCGCCTGGCCGGGCTCGCGGAGGCGCGGCGGGGCGCGCTGCGCGGCATGGGGACCGCGATGCACTTCCACATCGACTTCGACATCGGCGGCACGCTGCTCCTCGGCGGCGACGCCCAGCGCGGCGCGCACAACATCGCCGGCGAGTTCGGGCACATGCCGCTCACCGGGTCCCCGCTGGAATGCATGTGCGGCGCGCGCGGCTGCTGGAGCCTCGACGTCGGCGCGAACGCCCTCGTCCGCCATTTCGGCGCGCGCCCCGGCTACGGCGAGGGCCGCGAACTCGCTCGCGAGATCCTGCGCTGGGCCGAGGACGGCGACGCGGAGGCGTCCGCGGCGGTCGACGCGAACGCCGCGGCCCTCGGAACGGGCCTGGGCGCCTTGGCGAACGCCCTCGACCCGCAGGCGATCAGCCTCTCGGGCCTCGGCGTCGACCTGATCCGCCTGCGCCGCGACACGATCGAATCCCATTGCGCGGCGGGCCTCATGGCGTTCCGCCGCGACGAGCCGCCGCAGATCCTCGCCGGAACGGTCGGCGACGCAGGGCCGCTCACCGGCGCAGCGGAGATCGCCTGGGACGCGATCCTCGCCCCCGACCGGGTGAAGGCCCTGCTCCAAGGCGCGTAAGAGCCTTAGACGACGTCGAACTCGTTGCCCTCGGGGTCCTGGAGCGCGACGGCGTAATGCCCGGAGTCCGGGTCGTCGTTGACCCGCAGCACGACCGCGCCCGCGGCGACCACTTGCTCCACCACGGCGTCGACCCGCTGGATGCGCACGTCCCGGGGGACGCCGCGGCCGCCGCCGGGCTTGAGGTCGAGGTGGAACCGGTTCTTGATCTCCTTCGGCTCCGGGACCTTCTGGAACCAGATGCGCGGCCCGCGCCCCGCGGGGTCGACGATCGATTCGGGGAGCTCCCCGGCGCCGGGCGGCAGCTCCTCCGGGGGCACGCCGAGCGACTCCCAGTAGGCGCGCCAGGTGGCGTGCCCGTCGGGCGGCGGCTCGGGCACGTAGTCGAGGGCCGGGGCCCAGAACGCCACCATCCGCGGCGGGTCGGCGCAGTCGATCGTCAGTTGGAAGGTCATGCCCCGAGCATCCCAGAGGGGTGCGACATGTCGGACCCGTCGGTCATGATCGTCCGATGGCGAAGCGGAAGCGGCCCGCCCCCAGGCGGCAGTTCATCGTGGTGGCCCGGACCGGGTCCGGCCCCTGGCCGCACCCGGTCGAAGTGGGTGTGCACCCGGCGGGGGCGGACTCGCTCCTGTCGTTCTCGCTCGGCCCCCACATCGTCAACGCGGGCGGGATCGTCCCGCTGGGGAACGTGCTCGACGAGTCGCGGACCGGCCTGAACCCGATGTTCGCGGAAGAGTTCGACGCGGCCGGGCTGCACTGGCTGGTGCCGCTCCTCGCGCGCCTGCACGCCGGAGAGGAGGTGGCCGAGGAGATCAGAGCGGCCTACCAGGCGCTGCACGGCAAGCGGCCCGAGACGATGTTCTAGCGCAGGAGGCGGTCGGTCTCGGCGGCTTCGGGGGCCGTCGCGGGGCCTCGTCTCGTGACCGCCAGGGCGGCCGCGGCGTTGGCGCGGCGGACCGCGGCGTCGATCGGATCGCCGCGGAGGAGAGCGGCGGCGAGGACGCCGGTGTGGGCGTCGCCTGCGCCGGTGGTGTCGACCGCGGTCACCGGGAAGCCCGGGACGAGGCGGGTGCCTTCGGCGTCGGCGATCCAGGCGCCCGCGCTGTTGTCGCGGGCGAGGACCGTGCCGCCCTCGCGCAGGCGCGGGCGCAGGGCCGCGGCGCGCTCGGACAGGGGCGCGTCCCCGAGAGTCGGCGTCAGGAGGCGGGTCTCCCTGGCGTTGGCGCTCAAGACGTCCGTGCGGGCCAGCGCCGCGCCGAGGACGCCCGGCGGGAGGTCGGCCACGAGCGGCGCCGGGTCGAGGACGACCCGGGTCTCCTCCGGGAGGGCCGGGAGCCAGGCGGTGAGCGCCTCGGCGTTGACCGGGTGGGCCAGGCCGTAGCCCGAGACCACGACCACGTCCTCCCCCGTCACCGCGACCCGCCGCAGGTCCTCAAGGCGCAGTTGGCCTTCGGCGCCCACGTACGTCACGAAGGTGCGCTCGGCGGACGCGTCGACGAGGACCACCGAGTAGCCGCTGTCAAGGTCGCGCAGGCCCGGCCCCGCGACCTCGAAGGCGCGCAGGGCGTCCCGCACGATCGCGCCGAACGGCCCGGTCCCGTACTGCCCCGCGTACAGCACCGGGGCGCCGTCGCGGGCCGCGGCGGTCATCGCGTTGAAGCCGCCGCCCGCGGTGATCGAGGAGGCGGAGGCGAGGACGTCGCCGCCGGGCTCGGGGAGCGCCGGGACCGCCAGGCCGATGTCGACGATGACGTTCCCGGTGTAGACGACGCGCCCGCTCATGCGGTGGGCTCCTTCCGGGCGGCGGGCTTCGCGCCGCCCAGCGCGAAGTACAGCACGGCGGCGGCCGCGAAGGTGGCGATCCAGGCGATGCCGTCCTGGCCGGCGCCGCGCAGGACGTAGCCGAGGACGATCGCGATGAGCCACGCCCCGACGGCGCGCCATTCGACGCCGCCGCGGTACCAGTACCCGGAGGTGCGCCGCACGTCCATCAGGGCGGCGGGGTCGTAGGTGCGCCGCTTGAGCATGTCGACGAGGAACACGCCGAGCCACGCGGTGATCGGGATGGCGAGCAGCGAGATGAACGCGATGAACGGCCCGTAGAAGTCCCCGGCGATGAGCATGAAGTAGATCGAGCCGAGGAACGTGACGACCACGTCGAGGGTCACCGCGTACACGCGCTTGACCCGCACGCCGAGCGTCAGCGTCGTCAGGCCCGCCGAGTACACCGACAGGTGGTTGGAGAGCAGCAGCCCGCCGAACGCGGCGATGAGGTACGGGACGGCCATGCCCGCGGGGAGCATCTCGCGGATCGCGGCGACCGGGTCGGGCGCGGTGGCGAGGTCGGGGCTGCCGGCCGTCAGGAGCGAGCCGAGCGCGATGAGCAGCAGCAGCGGGATGCCGGCGCCCGCGGCGCTGGAGGCGATCAAGTGGGCGGCCTTGACGGAGGTCTTCTGGTAGCGGGCCATGTCGGCGCCCGCGTTGGCCCAGCCGATGCCGGTCCCCGCGGCGATGGTGCCGATGCCGAGGAGGACCGCGGACCAGGACCCGGCGGGGGTCGCGGTGACGGCGTCCCAGTCGACGGTGGCGATGAGGAACGCGGCGACGACGAGGTTGAGCGCGCCGAAGATCCAGGTGGCCCACCGCTGGATGACGAGGATCGCGGTGTGGCCGAGGCCGGAGACCAGGAGCGTGCAGACGACGAACACGGCGATCGCGACGAGCGTGAGCACCGGCGCGTCCTTCGCGGCGATCTCCTCGCCCGCGAAGATCGAGAACAGGGAGAGCAGCACGAACGCGGCGGTCGTGGTGTTGACGGTCTCCCAGCCCAGGCGCGACAGGAGCGACACGAACGTGGGGCCCGCGTTGCCGCGGACGCCGAACACGGCGCGCGAGAGCGTCATCGACGGCGCGCCGCCGCGGCGCCCGGCGACCGAGACGATGCCGACGAGCGCGAACGACCCGAAGGCGCCGATGAGCGCCACGATGACGGCCTGCCAGATGTTGAGGCCGAGGGCGACGAGGGTCGCCCCGAGGGGCAGGCCGAGGACGGAGATGTTGGCGGCGAACCAGACCCAGAACAGCTGGAACGCGTTGCCGTTGCGGTCCTTGTCGGGCACGGGTTCGATGCCGCGCTGCTCGATCGCGGTGAGGGTGCCGCCGGGGGCGACGTCGTCGGTGGTGATGGCCATTGGTCTCGCTCCAGTCTTCGTTGAGTGGAAAGTCGTGCGGGCGTTCAGTTCCGGTGGCGTTCGCGCAGGGCCAGGAGGCCCGCGCAGAGGGAGGTGAGGTCGAGTCCGTTGCGGGCCTGGACGTCCGCGAGGGCGTCGGCGGGCCAGGCGGCGGCGCCGTGGACGGCGCCGAGGACGGCCCCGGCCATGGCCGCGACGGTGTCGGTGTCGCCGCCCGCGCGGGCGGCGGTGCGCAGGGCGTCCCACGGGTCGGCCGCGGCGGCGGCGAGCGCGAGCGCGGCGACGACGGACTCCTGCGCGGCGACGGAGGTGCCGACGAGGTCCACGAGGAGCCGGTGGTGGTCGCCGGGGTCGGCCTCGCGCAGCAGGTTCGCGGCCCAGCGGACGCGTGGGCCGATGCGGCCTCCGGCGGTCCAGTGGGCGCGGCGCTCGGCGTAGTCGGCGTAGTCGGCGCCGGTCGCGACCGCTTCGGCGGCGTCGGCGCCGTCGATCCCCGCGGAGACGGCGGCGGCGACGGCCGCGGCGGCGGCGAGGCCGAGGCTGGAGTTGTGGGTGATGCGCGCGGAGTCCTGGACGGCGTCGAGGAAGGGCGTGCGCGGCACGTGGGGGACGGCGATGCCGACGGGCGTGACGCGCATGGCCGCGCCGTTGGTGGCGCCGCCGCGGCCGGTGACGGACGGGTCCTCGCCGTCCTGGAGGCGCTGGAGCGCGACCTTCGTGGAGGGCCCCAGCAGGTCGAGGGAGCCCTTGTCGATCATGCCGCGCTCCCAGGCGAGGAGGCGGCGGGCGAACTCGTCGGCGGGCAGGGCGCCGTCGTGCTCGATGAGGAGCTCGGCGAGGAGCACGGCCTGCTCGGTGTCGTCGGTGACGGACCCGGCGGGCATCCCGGCGGCGATCCGCTGGCGCGGGCCCGCGGCGGCGAGGCCGTCGAGGTCGCCGTAGTCCTCGGCGATCTCGCGCGCGGACATCGACTGGGTGGGCATGCCGAGGGCGTCCCCGAGGGCGAGGCCCGCGAAGGCGCCGAGGGCGCGGTCGGCGGCGTTCATGCGCGGTCCCCGAAGCTGATGTGGACGCGGAAGTGGTCGGGGTCGAGCCAGGAGACGACCTTCTCGACGAACTCGCCGCGGGCGTCGCGCACCAGGCGCGTGGAGTGGAGGAAGAGCGTCCCGGCGGCGCGCTGGAGGAGCGCGGCGTCGTCGAGGTCGAGGGCGGCGACGGAGACCCACTGCTCGCCGGAGGCGGGCGTGAGCCCGGCTCGGCGGAGCGTCTCGGTGAGGGAGTCGTCGACGAGGCCGTCGCGGGGGACGTCGGCGAGGACGCCGGTGGCCGGGACGCGGCTGCGCTCCAGGGAGACGGGGGTGCCGTCGGGGAGGGCGCGCACGCGGTCGAGCGCGAGGAAGCGGGAGGAGGCGGCGCCGACGCCCACGGCCAGGTCGGGGTCGGCGACGATCTCGGCGCGCAGCACGGTGGTGGCGAGCTCAGCGCCCGCGAGGGCGCGGCCCCAGCCGAGGGCCTGGTCGAGGGCCTTGCCGCCGAAGGAGACGAAGGACCCGACGCCGGTGCGGGTGTTGATGAGGGACTCCTCGGCGAGCTGCGCGAGGACCTTGCGGATGGTGCCGCGGCTGACGTCGTAGCGCTGGGCGAGATCCTGCTCGCCGGGGAGGAGCTGGCCGTCGCGGTAGCGGCCCGAGAGGATCGCCGTGCGCAGGGACTCGGCGACGATCGTGCTCTTCTTGGGCGGCCGTGCCGCCGCCCCGGATCCAGCGGTCATATCTGTACTGTACCTGTACAGTGCCTGTACAACAAGTCGTTCGCTGGAAACGCGAGAGGGCGGGCCCGCAGGCCCGCCCTCAGCGCGTGTTATCCCTGTTCAGGGGCTAGATGCCGCCCTCAAGGTGGTGGTACACCTGGTTCCAGCGCAGCTCCTGCTTGAACTCGCGGGCGTTCGTGTCGCCGTCGATGGTCACGAGTTCGACCCCGGCGATCTCCGCGAAGTCCTCCATGACCTCGCGGCCGAACGCCTGCGTGAACGAGGTGTGGTGCGGGCCGCCCGCCGTCAGCCATGCCTCGGCGGAGGTCTGGAGGTCGGGGCGGGGCACCCACACGGCGCGCGCGACCGGCAGGTTCGGGAGGTCCTCGTCGGGCTCGACCGCGTCGACCTCGTTGGCGACCAGGCGCAGCCGGGTGCCGAGGTCGAGGAGGCCGACCATGAGGGCCGGGCCGGGCGGGGCGGTGAAGACCAGGCGCACCGGGTCCTCCTTGCCGCCGATGCCGAGCGGGTGGATCTCCGCGGTCGGCTTCTCCGAGGCGATCGTCGGGCACACTTCGAGCATGTGCGCGCCGAGGATCTGCGGGGACTCCGCGCCCAGGTTGTACGTGTAGTCCTCCATGAAGGAGGTGCCGCCGGGCAGGCCCGCGGCCATGACCTTCATGAGCCGCACCAGGACCGCGGTCTTCCAGTCGCCCTCGCCGCCGAAGCCGTAGCCGTCGGCCATGAGGCGCTGCACCGCGATGCCCGGGAGCTGCTTGAGCGCGCCGAGGTCCTCGAACGTGTCCGTGAACGCCTTCGCGCCGTGCTCTTCGAGGACCGAGCGCAGGCCCAGCTCGATGCGGGCCGCGTCGCGCAGCGACTCGTGCCGGGCGCCGCCCGCGCGCAGCTCGGGGACGACGTCGTAGTCCGCCTCGTAGACCGCGGCCAGCTCGTCGACAGCCTTGTCCTCGATGGACGCGACGCGCTCGGCGAGCTCGTTGACGCCGTAGGTGTTCACCTCGACGCCGAGGCGGATCTGCGCCTCGGTCTTGTCGCCTTCGGTGACGCCCACGTACCGCATGTTGTCGCCGAAGCGCACCAGCTTGAGGTTCTGGACCTCGTTCCAGCCCAGGGCGGCGCGGGCCCAGTTGCCGACGCGCTCCTGGACCTGCGGGTCGCCCCAGTGGCCCACGACGGTCTTGCGGCGGTGGCGCAGGCGGGTGAGCATGTACCCGAACTCGCGGTCGCCGTGGGCGGCCTGGTTCAGGTTCATGAAGTCCATGTCGATGTCGGCCCACGGCAGGTCGCGGTTGTGCTGCGTGTGCAGGTGCAGCAGCGGCTTCTGGAGGGCGCCGAGCCCCGCGATCCACATCTTCGAGGGCGAGAACGTGTGCATCCAGGCGATGACGCCGATGCACTCGTCCGACGAGTTCGCTTCGAGGAGGACCCGCCGGATCTCCTCAGGCGTGGTCAGGACCGGCTTCGCGACCACCTTCACGGGGATCGAGTCGGCGCCGTCGAGGCCCGCCACGATGTCCGCGGAGTTCTGCGCGACCTGCTCGATCGCCTCCGGCCCGTACAGGTGCTGGCTGCCGGTGACGAACCACAGTTCTTTTGTATGCAGAGCCTTTGTTCCCATTGCTTCCTACTGCTCCTTCGGGGCCTGGCCGTAGACGTTCTGGTAGCGGTCGTAGAGCGAGTCGACGTCCGCCTGCGGGATCGGCACCGGCTCGCCGAGCTGGCGCGAGATGTGCACGGTGCGGGCGACGTCCTCGGTCATCACGGCGGCCTTCACGGCCGACTTCGGGTCCTTGCCGATGGTGAACACGCCGTGGTTCTGCATGATGACCGCCGGGGAGCGGTGGCCGCGCAGGGTCTCCACGATGCCCTTGCCGATCGCGTCGGAGCCGATGAGCGCGAACGGGCCCAGCGGGATCTCCCCGCCGAACTCGTCGGCCATGGCCGTGAGCACGCACGGGATCGGCTCGGCGCGCGCGGCCCACGCGGTGGCGTACGGGCTGTGCGTGTGGACCACGCCGCCGGTTTCGGGCATCCGCCGGTAGACCTCGTTGTGGGACTCCGCGTCCGAGGACGGCGACAGGTCGCCTTCGAGGATCTTCCCGTCGAGGTCGGTCACGACCATGAGGTCCGGGGTCAGGTCGTCGTAGGAGACGCCCGACGGCTTGATGACGATGACGTCGGTGCCCGGGACGCGGCCCGAGACGTTCCCGCTCGTCCACGTCACCAGGCCCCAGCGCAGCAGCTCGGCGTGGAGCGCGCACACGCGCTCCTTCATCTCCTGGACTTCGGGAGTCGACTGGTAGCTCACTTGCTTGCCTCCGTGGCGATCTCGTTCAGCGTGTGCAGCGCGCGCGAGCCGCCGCGGCCGAAGTGGTCGTGCAGCTCCTCGTAGACCGCGTACAGGCGGTCGTAGGCGTCGGCGCGGGCCTCGTCGGGGACGTAGGCGTTGCGCTCGACCTTGCCCATCGCCGCCGACGCGGCGTGGATGTCCGGGTAGGCGCCCGCGGCCACGGCCGCGTGGATCGCCGAGCCGAGCGCCGGGCCCTGCTCCGAGGTGAGGACCGTGATCGGCATGCGCAGCACGTCCGCGTAGGTCTGCATGAGCCACTTGTTCTTCAGCAGCCCGCCCGCGGCCACGAACTCGTCGATCGGCACGCCGGCCTTGACGAGCGTCTCCACGATCATGCGGGTCCCGAAGGCCGTGGCCTCCACGAGCGCCCGGTAGATCTCCTCGGGCTTGGTCTGGAGCCCCAGGCCCAGGATCGCGCCGTGCAGGGCGTGGTCGACCAGGACCGAGCGGTTCCCCGAATGCCAGTCGAGCGCCACCAGGCCGTGCGCGCCCACCGGCTGCTCCGCGGCGAGTTCGGTCAGGTACTCGTGGATCGAGATGCCGCGCTCGGCGGCGGCCTCGGTGTACGCGGCCGGGACGCCGTTCTTGGTGAACCACGCGAAGATGTCGCCGACACCGGACTGGCCGGCCTCGTAGCCCCACAGGCCCTTGGTGATGCCGTCGCGCACGACGCCGCACATCCCCTGGGCCTCCTTCAGCTCCTCGCCGTTGACGACGTGGCAGGTGCTCGTGCCCATGATGGCGACCATCTGGCCCGGCCCGACGGCCTTCGCCGAAGCGGCCGTGACGTGCGCGTCGACGTTGCCGACGGCGATCACGGTGCCCGCGTTCAGGCCCGTCCACTCAGCGGCCTCCGCGGTGAGCTCGCCGGCCTTGTCGCCCAGGGCCGACAGCGGGTGCTCCATCTTCGCGTTGAAGTCCGCGAAGTCGGGGTTCAGGGCCGCGAGGTACTCGCGGGAGGGGCGCTCCCCGTCCTGCACGATCCCCTTGTACCCGGCGGTGCAGGAGTTGCGGGTCTCCTCGCCGCACAGCTGCCAGATGATCCAGTCCGCGGCCTCGATCCAGCGGTCGGCGCGCGCGTACAGCTCCGGGTCCTCCTCAAGGAGCTGGAGGCCCTTCGCGTAGGCCCACTCCGAGGAGATCTTCCCGCCGTACCGCGGCAGCCACGACTCGCCGCGCTCGGCCGCCACCGCGTTGATGCGGTCGGCCTGGCCCTGCGCGGCGTGGTGCTTCCACAGCTTCGGCCACGCGTGCGGGCGGTCGCGGTACTCGTCGAGCTCGCACAGCGGCGTCCCGTCGGCGGTGGTCGGCAGGATCGTGCACGCCGTGAAGTCCGTGGCGATGCCGATCACCTGGTCGGCGCTCACGCCCGCGGCCGCGACCGCGGCCGGGACGGCGTTCTTGAGCACGTCGACCCAGTCCTTCGGCGACTGGAGCGCCCAGCTGCGCGGCAGGCGGACGCCGGAGCCGGGGAGGGCCTCCTCGATGGCGCCGTGCTCGTAGACGTGCTCGGCGCTGGCGAGTTCGCGCCCGTCGGCTACGGAGGCGACGACGACGCGGCCCGAGAGCGTGCCGAAGTCGATCCCGATAGCAACGGCACCGTTGTCGCTGCCAGTCATTGTGCAGCCTCCTTGGGCTCGTTCAGAAGTGACCGTTCACATGGAGGGAGTCCCCCCACGCGCGTGCGACCCGCCCCGGCGCGCGCCGAACGGCGCCTGTACACGGGTGGGTCTCAGACAACCTAACGCATTCGCACGTTCGGTACCAGTGGCGGTCAGGCGTTCCGGCCCCGAAAGCGGACATGCCGCCCGGTTCGGGAGCCGAGGCGCGGGCCCGCTGTGACACAGGTCCCGCCCCCGGACGCGGAGCACCGGCGGACCCGCGGGTCCGCCGGTGCGTGTCCGGTCCGCGCCTCAGCGGCTGATGAGACGGCGGAACTTCGACCGGCGCTTGGGGCGGAGGCGGTCCGCCGCGGACCCGACCGCCGCTACGGTGCGGTCGAGGCCCTTGCGGCCCGACTTGCGGCCGCGCCGGGCGGCCTTCGCGGCGTCCCCCGCCGCGAGCTTCACGGCGTTGCCGCCGTACTTCGCGGCGATCGTCGCGCTCGCCGCCGCGAGGCGGGCGCTCTCGCGCGCCGAGCGGGACTCGGCGCGGCGGTGCCCGCGCGTGACGGCGACGGTGACCACGGTGGCCGTGACGGCCCCCGCGGCGGCGACGGCCACCGTGAACGGGTGGCGGCGCACCGGAGCGAACGGGCCGTGCGCGTGCTCGGCGTCGGGCGACAGGCCCAGGCGCTCGCGCAGCTCGTGGACGGCCTCGTCGATGCGGTCGCGGGCGTGGTCGGCCTCGCGCATCAGCTCCTCCACGGTGGCTTCGGGCGCGGACTTCGCCGCGGCCTCGGCGCTGCCCTCGTCGGCCTCGGACCAGTCGTGCCGGTGCTCGTGCTCCTCGGCGTCGTCGCGGCGCACGACCTCGACGTCCGGCTGGTACGGCATGCCCGTCGACGGCGGCGGCGCGAGCCCCGCCCCGGGAGGCATGTCCGCGGGGTGCGTGTTCGGACGGGTCATCGGTGCATCCTTCCCTGCAAGGCCCGGGCGTCCTGCCGGGCGCGTTCCATGGTGTCCTGGGGGATCGGCGGCATCGCCTGCTTCAGGGCCGAGCGGCCCGCCAGCGCGGCGATCCCGGCCGCCGCGAGCAGCACGACGCCGATCACCAGCGCCGCGAGCCACGCGGGCCAGACCAGCGCCAGCGCGATGCCGGCGGCCAGGAGCAGCGCGGCCCCCGCGTAGAACGCGAGCACGCCCGCCGCGGCGAACATGCCGCCGCCGCGCGCGCCGCGCTTGGCCTTCTCGGCGACCTCGCGGGCCGCGAGCTGCGCTTCGAGGTGCGCCAGGTGCGTCACGTCCGCGGCCAGGTCGCCGACGAGCTCCCCGACGGACCGGTCGTGCGCGTCCCAGTGGTCGCGGACGTCCATGTCGTCACCCCTTGCGGTCCACGGCCCGCTTGAGCTGGGCCTTGTTCATCTTCGAGCGGCCCTTGACGTTCTTCTTGCGGGCCTCCTCGTAGAGCTGGTCCTTGGTGCGGCCCTTGGGCCCGGAGTGCGAGCGCTGGCCGCCGCGCTTGGACGAGGACATGTCCTCGGTCGAGGTGCGGCTCGCGGTCTTCGTCTTGCCTTCGCGGGCGCGCTGCTTGTTGACCGTGCGCGCGGCGATCTCCTCGGCGCGGTCCTCGCTCTCGCCCCGGTCCTCCGCGCTGTCGCGGATCTTCCGGTACTGGCGCTCTTCCTTCTTCGTCCACTGCTGCTGCGGCATGGCCTGTCACCTCCGAGGTTCGCGGCCGTTCCGATGAGGACGGGGTTCCCGGCCCGGCGGGGCCGGAAACCCCCGCTAGCGGGCGGCGCCGCGGTTCGTCTCGCCGAAGTCGCCGTCGGTGCGGGCCTCGCTCTCGCGCGGGAGGCGGCGGTGCAGGACCAGGCCGAGGACGATCATGAGGACGCCCAGGCCCAGTTGGAGCAGCGCGGAGGCGCCGTTCCACGGCAGGAAGCCGCCGATCCCGGAGGCGAAGAGGCCGATGAGCCCCAGGACGGCGAACAGGACGCCGCCGCCGAGGAGGAACCGGCGCGCGTACGCGGCCATCCAGGACATGATGAGGCCGGCGACGCCGGCCGCGAGGTAGAGCAGGTTCGCGAGGACGGAGATCGCGAAGACGCCGAACAGCTCGGTCTGCGAGTCCCCGGCGAACGCGATCCTGGAGAAATCGGTGGTGAGCGCCGGGATGAACCCGGCGACGCCCATGAGCAGGAGGACCCACGAGACGGCGTTCAGGCCCTCCTGGACGGCGGTCGTGCGCCGCCGTTCGGCCTCCCACCAGTGGTGGCCGGTGGTCGACATCGGTCGCGAGTTCATGGCGTGCTCCTCTCCTTTCGGGTGCGTTCCGGGTACCCGTCGCCGCGGCGGCGACACGCGGTTTTGCGGCCGGGGCTGCGGGTAGCCGCAGAGGACTCAGTGATCGGAGGGGACAGGATGGGCGTCATCGACGAACGGATCTCCGGGCTGGAGGAGCTGGCCCAGCAGCTGCGGGTGGACGCGGTGCGGGTCTCGGCGCAGGCGGGGTCGGGGCACCCGACGTCCTCGATGTCGGCGGCCGACCTCATGGCGGGCCTGTTGGAGGGCCACCTGCACTACGACTTCGCGCACCCGCACCGGGCCGGGAACGACCGGCTCGTGTTCTCCAAGGGCCACGCGTCGCCGCTGCTGTACGCGATGCTCCGCGCGGTCGGCGCGATCGACGAGGAGCACCTCATGACGTACCGGCGGCTCGGCTCGGACCTGGAGGGGCACCCGACGCCGCGACTGCCGTGGGTCGACGTCGCCACCGGGTCGCTCGGGCAGGGCCTGCCGATCGGCGTCGGGATGGCGCTCGGCGCGCGCCTGGGCGGCTCGCCCGCGCGCGTGTGGGTGCTGTGCGGGGACGGCGAACTGGCCGAGGGCTCCATGTGGGAGGCGTTCGCCGCCGCCGCGGACCTGGGCCTGGGGAACCTGTGCGCGATCGTCGACGTCAACCGGCTCGGGCAGCGCGGGCCCACGAGGTACGAGTGGGACACGACGGCGTACGCGACGCGGATCGGCTGCTTCGGGTGGCACACGGTCGAGATCGACGGCCACGACCCGGCCGCGATCGACCAGGCGCTCGCCGCCGCTGAGGAGGAGCACTCGCGCCCGACCGCGATCATCGCGCGCACCCGCAAGGGCAAGGGCGTGGCCGCGGCCGAGGACAAGGAGGGCCTGCACGGCAAGCCGCTCCAGGAGTCCGAGAAGGCCGTGGTCGAGCTCGGCGGGGTGCGCTCCGCACACGTCGAAGTGAGCCCGCCGAGGTCCACCGAGCCGCGCCAGCGCGGCGAGCGGTCGCAGCTGCACCTGCCGTCGTACCCGGTCGGGACGATGGCCGCGACCCGCGACGGCTTCGGGGAGGCGCTCATGGCCGTCGGCGAAGCCGATCCCGACGTGGTCGTGGTCGACGGGGAGGTCGCCGACTCCACGCGCACGGCCGCGTTCGCGGAGGCGTTCCCGAACCGGTTCGTGGAGTGCTACATCGCCGAGCAGCAGATGATCGGCACGGCGGTGGGCCTGCGTACGCAGGGGTGGGTGCCGTACGCGGCGACGTTCGCGGCGTTCCTGACCCGCGCGCACGACTTCCTGCGGATGGCCGCGATCAGCGGCACCGACCTGCGGATCGTCGGGTCGCACGCGGGCGTGTCGATCGGCCGCGACGGCCCGAGCCAGATGGGGCTCGAAGACCTCGCGATGATGCGGGCCCTGTGGCGCAGCGTGGTCCTGTACCCGTGCGACGCGAACCAGGCCGCGCACCTGACGGCGACCATGGCCGACGTGCCGGGCATCAGCTACCTGCGGACCACCCGCGGGGAGACGCCGGTGATCTACCGGTCCGACGAGACGTTCCCGGTGGGCGGGTCCAAGACGCTCCTGTCGTCGCCGCACGACCGGCTCGCGATCGTCGCCGCAGGGGTCACGGTGCCCGAGGCGCTCAGCGCCGCCGAGCGGCTCCTCAAGGACGGGGTGCCGGTCCGGGTCATCGACGCGTACTCGGTGAAGCCCTTGGACGCGGCCGCGGTCCGGCAGGCCGCCGCCGACACCGGGCGGATCCTCACGGTGGAGGACCACCGGCCGGTCGGGGGCCTCGGGGACGCGGTCCTCGACGCCGTCGCCGGGCGCATCCCGGACGTGCGGTTCAAGAAGCTCGCCGTCCACGGCATGCCCGGGTCGGCCGGGCCGGCCGAGCAGCTCGCCGCGGCGGGGATCGACGCCGCCGCGATCGCGCACGCCGCGCAGCGGCTCCTCGCCTGATTCGGCGCTTATGGCCCGGGGAGGCGGGTAAACGGAGAAAATCGAGGAACATTCACTACTCGGGCGGTCCCGAAGAAGGAGATGGGCCACATGGCAACCGCACGCGAACTCATGCACACCGGGTGCACCTGCGTCAAGAGCGACCAGACCGCGGCAGACGCGGCGCGCCTCATGATGGAGCTGAACGTCGGCGCGCTGCCGATCTGCGGCGCCGAGGACGAGAAGATCAAGGGCATGGTCACCGACCGCGACCTGGTCATCAACGTCATGGCGGCCGGGGAGGACGCCGCGACGTACACCGTCGACCGGCTCCCGCAGGGCCACCTGATCCTCGCCGACGCCAACGAGGACATCGACATCACCATCGCGAAGATGAAGGAGCACCAGATCCACCGCATCCCCGTGATCGACCAGGGGCGGCTGGTGGGCATCATCGCGCTCGCCGACCTGTCCCACGGGATGCCCGAGTCCGTCACCGGCGAACTCGTGGAGTCGATCCGCTCCTGAACCCGGTCGAGGAGGGCCGCCGTCCGGCGGCCCTCCCGCCCCCGCAGCGCCCCGGAACACCTTGCCCCACAACGAATCGCCCCGACACCCTAGGAGGCAGCGATGCCCCAGACCGAGCAGGACACCGATCTCATCCGCGTCGTCGAGGACGACCACCGCGCGTTCGAGGCGGCCTTCGCCGAACTCGAAGCGACCGCGTCGGAACCGGTGGGGCGCAAGGCCCTCGTCGACCACGTCATCGCGAACCTGGTGCGCCACGCGGTGGTCCAGGAGCAGTTCGCGCACCCCGTGATCCGCAAGCGCCTCGACGACGGCGAGGAGATCGTCGAGCACGAGCTGGCCGTCTACGGCGAGGCCGAGATGGTCATGAAGGCCCTCGACGAGCGCGGCCCCGCGGACTTCGACTTCGAGCCGCTCCTGGAGCGGCTCATCACCGGGGTCCGGGCCCACATCATCGAGGAGGAGGCGCACCTCCTCCCCCGCCTCGCCGCGGCCTGCGACGCCGAGGAGCGGCGGCACATCGGGTTCAAGATGCTCGCGGCCAAGGAGTTCGCGCCGACCCGGCCGCACCCGCACGCGCCGGACTCGACGCCCGCGAACCTCGTCGTCGGCCCCGGGATCGGGCTCGTCGACCACATCCGCGACACCTTGGCGCACCGGGAGGTGTGAGCGCGGGGGCGGCGGATCGCTCCGCCGCCCCCGTTCTCTCAGAGCTATTCGGTCTCGGTGGTCTGCTCCAGGCCCTCGCGGAGCTCGCCGAGCGTGCGGTGCAGGAGCCGCGAGACGTGCATCTGCGAGATCCCCACCTCCTCGGCGATCTGCGTCTGCGTCATGTCGCCGAAGTACCGCAGCGCCAGGATCCTCTGCTCCCGCTCCGGGAGCTCCTGGATGAGCGGCACCAGCGACTCGTGGTCCTCGACCAGGCCGAGCGCGGCGTCCTCGCCGCCGATGGCGTCGCCGATGCGCGGCGCGTCCTCGTCGGCGAACGGCGCCTCGTCGAGCGAGACCGCCCGGTACGCCTGTCTGGCCTCGTAGCCCTCCTGGACCTCCGTCTCGGTGATGCCGAGGTGGTCGGCCAGTTCGGCGTCGTTCGGCGGTCGGCCCAGCCGCTGCGACAGCTCCGCGCCCGCGCGGTTCACCGCGATCCGCAGCTCCTGGAGCCGCCGCGGGACCCGCATTGGCCAGCTCGTGTCGCGGAAATGCCTTCTGACCTCGCCCATCACGGTCGGCACCGCGTAGGAAAGGAAGTCCGACCCCTGATAGGGGTCGAAGCGGTCGACCGCGTGGATCAGGCCCACGGACGCGACCTGCACCAGATCGTCCTTCGCGATCCCCTTGCCCGAGAACCGCTGGGCGATGTGCTCCGCGAGCGGGAGGTGCCCGGTGACGAGCCGCTCCCTGACCTCGGCCCGCCGCGGGTCGTCCGCGTCGAGGCCGGCCAGCTCCCGGAACAGCGGCGCCAGATGGCCGTACTCGTCCGAGCCGCGCCGCTTGCTTTCGGTGTTGTTGTCTCCCATGCGATCGCCCTCCTGCCCCCAATGGACATCGGTTTGAAGCATGTTGCCCCGTATGGGTACTTGACACCCCATTGTTACACCGTTTCGCGCGCAAGATCAATGCCGCCGGATGAATATTGCGTTAGGCGTTAAATGGCAGCGTTTTCCCGGTATTCGCCCCATTCGTCGCGCAGCGCCCCGCAGATCTCCCCGAGCGTGGCCTCCACGCGGGCCGCCTGGAGGATCGGCTCGATGAGGTTCGCGGTCCCCCTTGCGGCCGTGACGATGTCGGCGAGCGCCCGCTCGACCGCGGCGTTGTCGCGGCCCGCACGGCGCTCCGCGAGGAGCGCGTTCTGGCCCTGCTCGACCTCGCCGGAGACGCGGAGGATCTCCAGGTCGGCGGTGACGGTGTTCGTCAGCTCGGTGACGCCCACGATGTGCTTCGTGCCATCTTCGAGCTGCTGCTGGTACGTGAAGGCCGATTCGGCGATCTGGGCATTGAACCACCCGTCCTCGATGCCGCGGAGGATGCCGGAGGTGACGGGCCCGATCTCGTGGCGTCCGGCCGCTTCGCGGGCCACGTCGGCCGCGTTGTCGCCGGTCTCGCCGCCGAGAGCCAGGATCTGGAGGAACAGGTCCTCGGCCTCGGCCTCGATCTTGTCGGTGAGCGCCTCGACGTACCAGGAGCCGCCGAGCGGGTCGGCCACGTTCGTCACGCCGGTCTCGTCGCGCAGCACCGCCTGGGTGCGCAGCGCGATCTCCGCGGCCTGGTCGGTGGGGAGCGCGAGCGTCTCGTCGAGCGCGTTGGTGTGCAAGGAGTTCGTGCCGCCCATGACGGCCGCGAGCGCCTCGACGGCGGTGCGCACCACGTTGTTGTACGGCTGCTGCGCGGTCAGCGAGACCCCGGCGGTCTGGGTGTGGAACCGGAGCCATTGCGCGCGTTCGGTCTCGGCACCGTAGACGTCGCGCAGCCACTTGGCCCAGATGCGGCGGGCCGCGCGGAACTTCGCGACCTCCTCGAAGAAGTCGATGTGCGCGTCGAAGAAGAACGACAGGCCCGGCGCGAACACGTCCACGTCGAGGCCCCGCGACAAACCGAGTTCCACATAGGAGAACCCGTCGGCAAGGGTGAACGCGAGTTCTTGCGCCGCAGTCGATCCGGCCTCGCGGATGTGGTAGCCGGAGACCGAGAGCGGCTTGTAGCGCGGGATGTGCTCGGCGCAGTAGGCCATGAGGTCGCCGATGAGGCGCAGGTGCGGCTCGGGCGGGAACAGCCACTCCTTCTGCGCGATGTACTCCTTGTGGATGTCGGTCTGGAGCGTCCCGTCGAGGGTCGAGAGGTCGACCCCCTGGCGCTCGGCCGCGGCGAGGTACATGCAGAAGATCGGGACCGCGGGCCCGGAGATGGTCATCGAGGTGGTGACGCCGCCGAGGCCGATCCCGTCGAAGAGCCGGTCCATGTCGGCGGTGGAGTCGATGGCGACGCCGCAGTGGCCGACCTCCCCGAGGGAGGCGGGCTCGTCGGAGTCGCGGCCCATGAGCGTGGGCATGTCGAACGCCACGGACAGGCCGCCGCCGCCCGCGCCGAGGAGCATCTTGTAGCGGGCGTTCGTCTGCTCGGCGTTGCCGAAACCGGAGAACTGCCGGATGGTCCACTGGCGGCCGCGGTAGCCGGTCGGGTAGAGCCCGCGCGTGTACGGGAACTCGCCGGGCCAGCCGATGCGGCCCATCCGCGGGTCGTCGACCCCTTCGGGCGGTCCGTAAACGGGCTCGACTTCGAGACCCGACAGGGTCGTGAAGTCGGCGTCGCGTTTGGCGGCGGAGGCATAGCGCTTGGCCCAGCGCTCGCGGCCTTCGGCGATCTCTTCAGCGTCCACGGTGACACCTCACTTTTGGCGAGACTACGGCGAGCCTTCGGTCGGACTCACAGCCAATACTACTGAACGGTCGTTAAGCCGACAGGTGGCATAACTCCCCAAATGATCCAACATCAACTGGGAGCGTCTCCGCAAATCGGGCGTCCGGGGGTCCCCTTGTTTTGAACCCTACGCGCAGGGTCCGACACCCGCTGCAACATGAGGTCGCTTCGCGGCTAGTCGATGTCGCGCCAGGCGCGGAACGCCTCCAGCTCGACGGCCACGAGCTGGCCGGGGTGGAACAGGCCCGTCACGATCACGACGGTGGCCGTAGGGAGGACGACGCCGAAGAACTCGCCGTGGACCCGGCCCACCGGGTCGGCGTGGGCCGGGTCGGTCACGTAGAGGCGGGAGCGCACGACGTCGGAGACCCCGGCGCCCGCGTGGACCATCGCGTCGAGCGCGGTCCGGAACGCCTCGCGGGCCTGCCCGGCGGGATCGCCCTCCAGGTGCGGCCGCGCCTCGACGTCGGCGGTGCACGCGCTCGTGACCACGAGCGGGCCCACGGCCACGGCGCGCGAATACCCGTAGAGCTGCGCCCACGGCCCGGTCTCAGGAACCCGTTCGACCAGTGCCATGCGCGCCTCCCCTTGAGCTACATACCCTTCAGGAGGTTCAACGCTTCAGCGACCGTGAAGTTACGCTCGTACAGCGCCGTTCCCACGATCGCGCCCTCGACGCCCGCGTCCACGAGCCCGGCCAGCGCCCGCAGGTCGTCCAGAGAGGACACCCCGCCGGAGGCGATCACGGGCTTGTCGGTGGCCTCGCAGACGCTGCGGAGCAGGTCCAGGTTCGGCCCCGAGAGCATCCCGTCCGAGTTCACGTCGGTCACCACGTACCGCGCGCACCCGGCGCGCTCCAGCCGCTCCAGAGTCTCGAACAGCTCGCCGCCCTCGCGGGTCCACCCGCGCGCGGCGAGGCGCCCGCCCTTGACGTCGAGGCCGATCGCGACGCGGTCGCCGTACTCGCCGCAGATGCGGTCGCACCACTCGGGGTCTTCGAGCGCGGCGGTGCCGATGTTGACGCGGCGAACCCCGGAGGCCAAGGCGCGCTTGAGGGTCTCGTCGTCGCGGATGCCGCCGGACAGCTCCACCTGCATGTCGACCTTCGCGGCCACCTGGGCGAGCAGCTCGTGGTTCGAGCCGCGCCCGAAGGCCGCGTCGAGGTCCACGAGGTGGAGCCACTCGGCGCCCTGGCGCTGCCATTCGAGGGCCGCTTCCAGCGGGTCGCCGTACTGCTTGCCCGAGCCCGCGACGCCCTGGACGAGCTGGACGGCCTTGCCGCCGGTGACGTCGACGGCGGGCAGGAGTTGGAGCTCGGTCATGACAATCCTCGAATCCAGTTGGTCAGCAGTGCGTACCCGGCGTCGCCGGACTTCTCGGGGTGGAACTGGGTGGCGGCGAGCGCACCGCGCTCCACTGCGGCGATGAACGGCTCACCGTGCTCGCACACCGCGACCAGCGAGCCCGCGGGCTTCGCCTTGGCGGCGTAGGAGTGCACGAAGTAGAAGCGCTCCTCGGGGCCGATCCCGGCGAACAGGCGCATCCCGGCGTCGGCGCGCACGGTGTTCCAGCCCATGTGCGGGATGCGCGGCGCGTCGAGCAGCTCCACGCGGCCTTCGAGGACGCCGACCCCGGCGGTCTCCACGCCGTGCTCGATGCCCTCCGCGAAGAGGACCTGCTCGCCGACGCAGATGCCGAGCACGGGTGCATCGGCGGCGACCCGTTCGCGGATCACGGCGTCGACGCCGCTCTTGAGGACGCCTTCCATGCAGGCCGCGTAGGCTCCGACGCCCGGGACGACGAGCCCGTCCGCGCGGCGGGCCGCGTCGAGGTCGCTCGTAAGCTGGACGTCGCCGCCTGCGCGTTCGAGTGCCCGGAACGCGGAGCGCAGATTGCCCGAGCCGTAGTCGAAGAGGACCACTTTCGGCTTGGTCACCTTGTCCCCCTTACCCGTAGACGAGGTACAGGCCGCCGCCGAACGCGGCGGCGGCGAGGATCCCGGTGACGACCGCGGCGGGGAGCTTCCCGTTGCGGCGCAGGCTCACCGCGCCGCCGACGAGGATGCCGGCGAGCGCCATGAGGAGGATCGGCCCGGCCCAGCTCACAGGACCCCCTTGGTGGAGGGGATGTCGGTGCCGTCGATGCGGGTCGCGTACTTCAGGGCCCGCGCGAGGGCCTTGAACTGGGCCTCGATGACGTGGTGCGCGTCGGGCTTCTGGCCGGGGTTGGCGGCGCGGAGCACGGTGACGTGCAGGCAGATCCGGGCGTGGTACGCGAACGATTCGAGGATGTGGCGGGTCATCGACGTCGGGTAGTCCGTGTTGATCATCGGCGCGATGTCCATGGGCTCCTCGTGGACCATGTACGGGCGGCCCGAGAGGTCCACGACGGCGCGCGCGAGCACCTCGTCGAGCGGCACGGAGGCGTCGGCGAAGCGGACCACCCCGGCCTTGTCGCCGAGGGCCCCGGCGAACGCCTGGCCGAGCGCGATCGCGGTGTCCTCCATGGTGTGGTGCGCGTCGATGTGGAGGTCGCCCTTGACGGCGATCTTGAGGTCGAAGCCGCCGTGCTTGCCGAGCTGGTGGAGCATGTGGTCGTAGAAGCCGACGCCGGTGGCGATGTCGACGACCTTGTCGGTGCCGTCGAGGTCGACGTAGACGTCGACGCTGGTCTCACCGGTGGTGCGGACGATGTGCGCGGTGCGGCTCACTTACTTGCTCTCCTCGAACAATTCAGGGCGATCGGTCAGAACGGCGTCGAACGCGTCGAGGAGCGCGGTGGTCTCCTCCTCGGTCCCGGCCGTGATGCGGAGGCGGCCGGGGAGGCCGACGTCGCGGATGAGGACGCCCTGGTCGAGGATCGCGCGCCACACGACGGCGGCGTCCTTGAAACCGCCGACGAGCACGAAGTTCGCGTCGGAGTCGGCGACGGGGAGTCCCTTGGCGCGCAGGCTCTTCACGATCCGGTCGCGCTGGTGCTTCAGCTCGTCGACCTCGGCCTGGAGCTGCGCGGTGCAGGCGAGGGCGCCGCGGGCGGCGGCCTGCGTGATGCTCGACAGGTGGTACGGCAGGCGCACCAGGAGGAGCTTCTCGACGAGTTCGGGATCGGCGGCGAGGTAGCCGACGCGGGCCCCGGCGAACGCGAACGCCTTCGAGAGGGTCCGGGTGACGACCAGGCGCTTGCGGCCCGCGAGGCGGCCGAGGGCCGTCGAGCCGGGGTCGCGGGCGAACTCGGCGTACGCCTCGTCGATGACGACGAGGCCGCGCGCGGCCTCGTAGGCGGCGTCGATGACCTCGGCGTCGAGGGCGGTCCCGGTCGGGTTGTTCGGCGAGACGAGGAAGACCAGGTCGGGGTCGTGCTCCTCGATCGCGGCGCGCACGTACGCGGGGCTGAGCGTGTAGTCGTCCTCGCGGCCGCCGTCGATGAACGCGGTGCCGGTGCCGCGGGCGAGCAGCGGGTGCATCGAGTACGACGGCATGAAGCCGAGCACGGTGCGGCCCGGCCCGCCGAACGCCTGGAGCAGCTGCTGGAGGATCTCGTTGGAGCCGTTGGCGGCCCACACGTGGTCGGCGGTGAGCCCGTGGCCGAGGTAGGCAGCCAGGTCGGTGCGCAGCGCGACCGCGTCGCGGTCGGGGTAGCGGTTGAGGCCGCGCAGCTCCCGGCCGATGAACTCGGCCACCACGGCGGCCACGTCCTCGGGGATGGCGAAGGCGTTCTCGTTGGTGTTCAACTGGACCGGGACGTCGAGCTGCGGTGCGCCGTACGGCGACTGCCCGCGCAGATCCGCGCGGAGCAGGTTCTCGATCTCTGTCATTTCGCCTCGAATCTGGCGGACACGGCCTCGCCGTGCGACGGGAGGTCCTCGGAGACCGCGAAGGCGACCACGTCGTCCGCGACGACCTCAAGGGCCTCGCGGGAGTAGTCGATGAGGTGGACCGCGCGCAGGAACGTGTGCACGCTGAGCCCCGCCGAGTGGCGGGCGCACCCGCCGGTCGGCAGCACGTGGTTCGACCCGGCGCAGTAGTCGCCGAGGGACACCGGCGAGTACGGGCCGACGAAGATCGCCCCGGCGTTGCGGATGCGCAGGGCCACCTCGCGGGCGTTCGCAGTCTGGATCTCCAGGTGCTCGGCGGCGTACGCGTCGGCGACGGCGACGGCCTCGTCGATGTCGGCGACGAGGATCGTCCCCGACTGCTCCCCCGCGAGCGCGGTCATGATCCGCTGGGCGTGCCGGGTCTCGGGCGCGCGGCGCTCCAGCTCGGCGTCGACGGCGTCGGCGAGGGCCGCGGAGTCGGTGATGAGCACCGAGGCGGCGGCCGGGTCGTGCTCGGCCTGGCTGATCAGGTCGACCGCGACGTGGACCGGGTCGGCCCCGGCGTCAGCGATGACCGCGATCTCGGTGGTCCCGGCCTCGGCATCGATGCCGACGAGGCCGCGCACGGCGCGCTTCGCGGCGGTGACGTAGATGTTCCCGGGCCCGGTGATCATGTCCACCGGGTCGCACTCGTCAGTGCCATAGGTGAACATGCCGATCGCGGCGGGCCCGCCGACGGCGTAGACCTCGTCGATGCCGAGGAGCCCGGCGACGGCGAGGATGCCCTGGTCGGGCAGGCCGCCGTTGGTCTTCTGGGCCGGGGAGGCCAGCGCGATCGACTCGACGCCCGCGATCTGCGCGGGGACGGCGTTCATGATCACCGACGAGGCGAGGACGGCGAGGCCGCCGGGCGCGTACAGGCCGACGCGGCCGACCGGCAGGTACCGCTCGGTGACCGTGCCGCCCGGGGCGACCTCGGTGGTGCTGTCGGGGAGGCGCTGGGCCCGGTGCGCGGTGCGGACCCGGTCGATGGAGGTCTCGTAGGCGCGGCGCAGCCCGGGGTCGAGCTCGGCGACGGCGGCCTTGATCGCGGCCTCGGGAACGCGCAGGTGCTCAAGATGCACGCCGTCGAAGCGCTCGACGATCTCGACCACGGCGGCGGTCCCGCGGTGGGCGATGTCGTCGAGGAGCGGCTGGATCTGCGCCAGGGCCGCGTTCACGTCGAGCTCGGCGCGCGGCATCAGCCCGCGCAGGGCGCGGACCGGGTAGCCGGCGATTTCTCCTGAAAGGTCGATGCGTCTGAGCACGCTCCAAGCGTAGTCACCCGCAATTCCAGGTCAAAGGGCATACCGCTATTCGGGAGCGTCCGTACGAAGGCTGGGACGACGTGACCAACCTGCGCAGACCGTGTAAGTGAAGGTCGCGGCGAGGGCCATCACGGCGAGGGCCCCGAGCTGGAGCGAGTCGAGCGCGGTTGTGAGATGCCCGACCTTCAGCGCGTCCCACGCGGCGGCCGGGTCGAGCTCGACGAACAGGACCGACGGGGGCCGGAACATGTGGACGCCGACGGGGGCGCGCTCCACGGCGTCCCAGAACTGCTGCCACTCGTTCGCACCGATCTTCCAGGCCACGACCTGGCAGGCGATCGAGCCGATGACCAGGCCCAGGAGCAGCAGCGGGCCGCGGCGCTCGCGCATCGCCGACCACGCGGCGATCGCGGCGACGATCCCGAGGACCAGGCCGATCCCGGCGAACATGAGGTCGCCTTCGATGTACCCGTCGGGGTAGGTCTCGGTGGGGAGCCAGCCGCCGTCCACGACGACGAACTCGACGCGCGGGGTGACGATCTGCCAGAGCATCGCGGCGGGGAAGCCGAGCGCGGTGAGGACCACGGCGAGGGCGCCCGCGGCGAGCAGGTCCCGGCCGACCGTGCGCGGCGACCGTGCGGGCGGGCCGCCGTAGACGTGCGGATCGGTGCTGGGGGATGCCGGGGTCGCTTCGTCGGTCACGCCTGGAATCCTGCCACAGCGGGCTCGGGGGGCGGTGGCGTGTTCGGTGGACGCTGCAGTTACAGACCGTCCACGATCGTCGCCGCCGCCTCGAACCAGGCGGCGCGGGTCTCCGGCCGCAGGGCCGAGAACTCGATCTTCGCTCCCGGTTCCAGGGACGGGTCGTAGGGGACGACCGCGCACGCGCGGGTCCGCTGCGAGAAGTGCCGCTGGAGGTCGTGCAGGAGCGGGCCCGGGTTCGGGGTGGGCATCGACAGGAGCGTCACCGCGTTCTTGACGAGGTTGCCGTAGCCGCCCTCTTCGAGGTGGTCGAGCATCCAGTCCGCGGAGAACGCGGCGTCCTCGCGGGGCACCGTGGTGACCACGAGCCGGTCCACCGAGGAGACGACGGTGCGCCAGTTCGGGGACTCGACGTTGTTGCCGGTGTCGATGCACACGATGTTGTGGGTGCGCGTGAGGATGTCGAGCACGCGCAGGACCGTGGTCGGGTCGAGGCGGCGCTGGAGCTTCGGGTCCTCGTCCCCGGCGAGCACGTCGAACGAGCCGTCGGAGGAGTGGCGCAGGAACTCGTCGAGGTGCTCGGGCAGGTGGACGCCCGCGGCCTCGACCTGGTCGAGGTGCTCCACGAGGTGGCGGATGGTGCGCCCGTGCCGGGCGGACCCGGCGCGCAGGCCGAGCGTCCCGCGCAGTTCGTTGTCGTCCCAGGCGATCACGCCGCCGCCGCGGGCGGTGCCCATGGCCGCGGCGGACAGGACCGTGGCGGTGGTCTTGTGGACGCCGCCCTTGGGGTTGATGAACGCGATGACGCGGCTGCGGCCGAGGTCGCGGCGGAGCCGCTGGAGCGCGACCGGGCTGGGCTCGGCCGAGGGCTGCGGCTGGCGCGGCTGCGGCGGCAGGCCCTGCTGGGGGCGGATCGGCTGGGTCATCTGCGCGGCGCTCGGCGGGGTCTGCGTCGCCACCGGCGGGCGGCGGCCCGCGGTCGGCACCGAGTAGTGCGCCTGGCCCGGCGGCGGGCCGACGGGCGGCGAGGGCGGGTAGGACTCGCGGGGCGGGGGCGTGGGGGTCTGCTGGGCGCCGCCGGCGCGACCGCCGCGGCCGCGACCGAGCAGTTTCTGCCAGCGTGAGCCGTCGTTGCTGCGGTCGTTGCTCCAAGCCTCGGGCGTGTTCACGTGCGACCTCCTCTCGACCGTTGCGGTGGACCGGTCCGCGGGCAGGGCGGCTCGCGGTCCCGCGTCGCCCCGACCGGGCGCCGTTACCACCCGCGACTATTAGAACACAACGATTCCTCAAGGCCCGTTGCGAATCGCGGACCGTTCCGGCCCGGGGGTGAGGCGTGCGTTACGTCCGCCCCGGCGATGCGGCGGGCGCCTGGAACCAGTCTAGTGGCTTCCTATTGGTCCGCTCGCAACCGCGCCAGCGCCGTCTCCAGGTCGTCCGGGTAATCACTCGTGAAGGTGACCGCGCGGCCGGTTCCGGGGTGGACGAACTCCAGGCGGTAGGCGTGGAGCCACTGCCTGGTCAGGCCGAGCCGCTCGGCGAGGACGGGGTCGGCGCCGTAGGTGAGGTCGCCCGCGAGCGGGTGGCCGAGCGCGGAGAAGTGGACGCGGATCTGGTGGGTGCGGCCGGTCTCCAGGCCGAGGTCCATGAGGGACGCGCCGGGGAAGACCTCGATCGTGTCGTAGTGGGTGACGCTGGGCTTGCCGTCGGCGACCACGGCCCACTTGTAGTCGTGGCGCGGGTGGCGCCCGATCGGGGCGTCGATGGTGCCCGACAGCGGGTCGGGGTGGCCCTGGGCGACGGCCCGGTAGCGCTTGGAGACGCGGCGCTCCTTGAAGGCGCGCTTGAGTTCCGAGTAGGCGCGCTCGCTCTTGGCGACGACCATGAGCCCGGAGGTGCCCACGTCGAGGCGGTGGACGATCCCCTGGCGCTCGTCGGCGCCGTAGGAGGAGAGCCGGTACCCGGCGGCGGCGAGGCCGCCGGTGACGGTGGGGCCGGTCCAGCCGGGGCTGGGATGCGCGGCGACGCCGACGGGCTTGGCGACGACGACGATGTCCTCGTCGTCGAAGACCACGTCGAGGCCCGCGACGGGCTCTTCGACGCGGGCGCGCACGTCCTCGGGCGGCGGCGGGAGGACGACCTCCAGCCAGGCGCCCGCGGAGACGCGCTCGGACTTGGTGGCGCACGGCGAGCCGTCGAGGGTGACGTCCCCGGCGGTGACGAGCTCGGCGGCGACGGTGCGCGAGAGCCCCAGGAGCCGGGACACGACCTGGTCGATCCGCTGGCCCTCGAAGCCCTCGGGGACCGGCAGCGACCGGGTCTGGCGCCCGTCGGCGCTCATGCGTCCGCCTTCGCGCCGTCGGGGGCGGGCTTCTTGCGGGCCTCGGGCGAGAAGCCGTGGCCGGTGAGTTCGAGGAGCACGATGAGGACGACGCCGCAGCACAGCGCCGAGTCGGCGAGGTTGAAGATGGGGAAGGCCTCGGCGAAGGGCTTGAAGACGCTGATGAAGTCGACGACGTGGCCGTGGGCGAACCCGGGCTCGCGGAAGTACCGGTCGACGAGGTTCCCGGCGGCGCCGCCGAGGACTAGGCCGATCGCGATCGCCCAGCCCGGGTACACGATCTTCCGGGACAGGAGGACGAGGAACACGACGACCGCCGAGGCGACGATCGTGAAGATCCACGTGTAGCCGGTGCCGAGGCTGAACGCGGCCCCGGAGTTCCAGGTGAGGCTCAGGTAGACCAGGCCGCCGAGGATGCGCACGGGCTCCTGCGGGTCGAGGTTGGCCTCGGCCAGGTACTTCGTCCACTGGTCCAGGCCGACGGCGACCGCGGCGATGAGCAGCGCGGCCAGCGTCAGGCCGGGCCGCCGGCGCCTCGCGGGCGCCTGGGGCTCGGGGTCGGGGGTGGTGTCGTCGGGGCCGGGGCCGTCGTCGGCCCCGGGCTGGGTGTCCTCGCTCAGCGTCGCTCCTCAAGCTGTTTGCAACTGACGCAGAGGGTAGCGGACGGGAAGGCGGCCAGACGCGCCGCCGGGATGGGCTTGCCGCACTTCTCACAGAAGCCGTAGCCGCCCTCGTCGATGCGTTCGAGGGCGTGGCTGACCTGGCGGATGCGCTCGGAGAGCGAACCGGCCACGGCCACTTCGTGCTCGTGCTCGACGGTCTTGGAGCCGGAGTCGATCTGGTCGTCCCCCGCGGTGTCGCTCAAGCGCTCGCGCTGGGCGACGGCGATGGAGTCGGAGTAGCGGCGCTGCTCGGCGACGAGCTCGTCGAGCCGCTCCTTGAGCGCGGCGCGCAGCTCCGCCTGCTCGCTCTCGGTGCGCGGCGCGTGGTCGGTCTCGGGCGCCGCCGGGGGAGGCGCGGCGGCCTTGGCCGCGGGCTTCGCCGGGGCCTTCTTGACCGATTTCTTGACGGTCTTCTTCGCGGGCGTCGCGCGGCCCGCGGCGGCGGTCTTCTTCACCGCCGCCTTCTTGGCCGCCGCCTTCTTCACCGGCGCCTTCTTCACCGCGCTCTTCTTGGCGCTCTTGGCGACCGTCTGCTTCGCGGCCTGCTTCTGGGTCTTCTTGGCTGGACTCATGACGCGCCTCTGGAGGGGTATGTCGGCTCGGGTTCCGGTGTCGTCGGGACACGCGGGGGCCTCGGCAGTGCCCTGCGTCGGGCGTTCGGCATCGCGGCTCCCGAGTTCGCGTACTCCTGACGACCTCGCCGAAACGAGGACAATGCGCGCCAGGCCCCGCCGAGGCGGGAGCCTGCCGCGCAATTAAGCACACAGGATACGCAAGACCTGCAACTAGGTCAATTACTTCGAGAACTTGACCCCGGACTGTGCGTCAGCGTTCAGCGCCCCGCGACAGGGACCATGAGGAGGCGCGAGGCGGGCTCGCACATCGCGCACGGCGTGAACCCGAGTTCGAGGGCCTCGGAGACGGGGAGCGGCTCGTGGTCGCGGCCGGTGAGGTGCGCGCACGAGGAGTGGTGGAAGCGGGGCCGCCCGTCGATCACGGCGACCTCGGTGTCCAGGCGCATGAGGCCCGCGGCCTCGATGCTGGACATGCGCTGCTCGGTGGGCTCGTCCGCGAGGGACTCGGGGGCCCGGTGGCTGGTCGCCTGCCGCGGCGGCTCCTCGAAGCGCAGCTCCGGGTCGCGGTCGACGGCGTAGTCGGTGGACTCGAAGACCTTGCCTTCGATGAGCGGCAGCTCCGTGGTGGGGCTGTCGTCGGCGCCGATGCGCCGGAACTGCTGCGTGTCGTCGTCGGCGGCGGGCCGGGCGGTCCGCTGGGAGGCGATGCGCGGGCGCTTGGCGCCCCTCCCGCGGATGCCGACGTAGAGCGCGATCCCCGCGGCGAGGCTCGCGGTGATCGACGAGACCAGCAACTGGTCGTTCCCGGTGATCATGCCAGTGACCAGCAAGACCGCGGCTATGACGAGGATCAGCAGGCTGCTGACGATCACGTCGTGTCCTCCCCTGCGCGGGGCGGCGGAGCCCTCGCGCGGTCCTACCGCGGGCCCCGAGGGGACCGCGGATCGCTAACGCATGGTGGTGGCGGCGGTGAGGGCGGCCCGGGCGTCCCGTACTCGGGACACCGGCGCCCTCACCCGCTCACCCATGGATAACGAGGCGATCCCCGTTCAGGTTATGCCCGCAGGCGTGCCAATGTCGCACAGCGCGACCCTGCCTCGGCACGCGCGGCTCCCGGGGAGGCGGGAGTGGGGTCAGCCTCGGCCGCCCTGCATGACGAACGCGGAGCGGGCGCCGGTGCGCTCGTTCCCGCCGGTCTCGCGCTGGGCCTCCTCGAAGGCCTCCTCCTGGGTGCGGCCCTGCTGGCCGTTCAGGTCGCGCAGCTGGCTTTCGAGGTAGAGCTTGAGGCGGGTGCGGTACTCGCGCTCGAAGGTCTTGAGCTCCTCGATGTTGTGGAGCAGGGACGTGCGGGACTCCTCCAGCTGGCCGATGACCTTCTGGCGCTCCTCCTCGGCTTCCATCTCCATGCGCTCGGCCCGGTCGCGGGCCTGGCCCACGAGGTCCTCGGCCTGCGTGCGGGCCTCGGTGACCATCGTGTCGGCGTCGCGCTGGGCCTCGGTGACCATGGTCTTCGACTCGCGCTGGGCCTGGGCGACCATGGTGGTGGACTCGCGCTTGGCCTGGTCGACCATCGTCTGCGCCTCGCGCTGCGCCTCGGCGACCATCGTCTGCGACTCGCGCTGGGCCTCGCTCAAAAGCGTGTCGGCCTCCCGGCGGGAGTCCTCCAGGTGCTCGTCGGCGGTGCGCTGGGCGACCATGAGAAGGCGCAGGGCCTCCTGCTCGCCGCCGGCCCCGGCGGGGGCGGACGCCTCCTGCTGGGGGCCGCGCTGGGCCAGTTCCTGCTGGAGCTGCTGGGCCTGCTGCTGCGCGGCGACCATCTGCTGGTGCATCTCGTGCAGCTCGCCGTCGAGCTCCTGGAGCTGCTGCTCCATGGCGTGCTTCTCCCGCTGCACCCGGTCGAGTGCGGCGGCCATCTCGGCGTGGTCGGCGGCTCCGGGGGGAGCACCGGCGCGGAGGCTGTCGAGCTGGGCGCGAAGCTCGCCGTTCTCATCGCTGAGGCGAGCGAGTTCGCGCTCGACCTCGTCGAGGAAACCGTCGACCTCGTCCTCGTCGTATCCGCGCTTTCCGAGCATGGGTTTCTTGAACGTGACGTTGTGAACGTCGGCTGGGGTCAGCGGCATTCGAAACTCCTTCTCAGCTGTTCGCCTGGCGCACAAGGCCACCCGACACGATAACCGTGCCGTGCACCCCCGCCCGGAACTGCTAGGAGATGAATCCCGCGATCACGAAGTCCATCAGGATCCACACGATCAGGAGCAGCGCCAGGAACGCCAGATCAATCGATACAGTACCAAGCCTGAGAGGGGGTATCACCTTCCTCAACCCCTTCAGGGGAGGGTCGGTCACGCTGTAGACCGTCTCCAGCAGGGCCGCGGCCCGGGGGCCGGGCTCCCAGCGGCGGGAGAACTGGACCACCACGCTGCACACCAGGCGAGCCAGTAGGAACAGGTAGAACGCGAAGAGCGCCAAGTAGACGAGCTGGAGTGCCAGGTTCACGGTACGGAGTCTATCCGCCCGGTCACGACTGGTTGAAGAACCCGCCCTCGGCGATCTTCGCCTTGTCCTCCGCCGTCACCTGAACGTGAGGCGGCGAGAGGAGGAACACACGGTTCGTCACCCGCTCGAACGAGCCGCGGGTGCCGAAGATCAACCCGGCGGCGAAGTCGACCAGGCGCTTGGCGTCGGCCTCCTCCATCTCCGAGAGGTTCATGATGACCGGCGTGCCGTCGCGGTAGCGCTCGCCGATGGTGCGCGCCTCGTTGTACGTCGTCGGGTGGAGCGTGGTGATCCGGTAGTTCGCGGGCGACTCCTCCTCGGCCGGCACGGGCCGGATCGTGGAGGGCTCGGCGAGCGCGAGGTTGTCGCGCGTCAGCGGGGTGACCGAGCCGGAGCCGCGGTTGAGCTGGCGGACGGGGCTGCGGTCGTCGAGACGGCGCTCCTCGATGCGGCGCTCCTCGGCGGGGCGGCCGACGCGGCCGGTGGTCCGCTGGGACCCCCGCGCGCGGGTCGCCGCGGCCGGGGCCGGCTCCTCGGCGAACTCGTCGTTCTGCTCATAGCCGTTGTAGCCGCGCTCCTCCTCGTCCTCGATGAGGCCGAGCCAGATGCCTGCCTTCCGCATCGCGCCCATCGATCCTGCTCCCTCCTCGGGCCGCCCCTGTTGAGTCAGGTACGCGGACTCATCCTAGCGCCGACTCCTTACACGGATGTGTTTTTCCGCGGACGTGAATGAACGGCCGCGGCAAAGATCCCTTTACTGCCGTATACCTTACGCCATCGGTTCACGTTCGCCGAGGACGTTTCTCCCCAGTCTGACCATTGTGGCCCCGCCCGCGACGGCCTCGCGGAAGTCGCCGCTCATGCCCGCCGAGACCTCGGTCGCGGCCGGGTCGACGCGGCGCACGGCCGCGGAGGACTCCGCCAGCAGCGCAAAGGCTTTCGCGGGGTCCCAGCCGATGGGGGCGACGGCCATGACTCCCTTGAGGTCGATCGAGTCGAGCGACGCGAGGTGCGCCGCGAGCGGCTCGACGTCCGCGGCGGCGACGCCGCCGCGGGCGGTGTCCCCGTCGAGGCTCACCTGGACGAGTGCACTGAGGCGGCGGCCGTGCGCCGCGGCGGCCTTGTC
Source organism: Glycomyces artemisiae (assembly GCF_003002955.1). Classification (GTDB taxonomy): domain Bacteria; phylum Actinomycetota; class Actinomycetes; order Mycobacteriales; family Micromonosporaceae; genus Glycomyces; species Glycomyces artemisiae. Next base: position 567,616 of record NZ_PVTJ01000001.1, on the reverse strand, counting down.
GAGGGCGTCGGCGAGGCTCGCGCGGTCGACCGAATGCACCCAGTCGGCGTACGCGGCGACCGAGCGGGCCTTGTTGCGCTGGAGCTGCCCCACGAAGTGCCACACCGGTTCCAGACCGCGGCGGGCGAGCTCGGCGGCCTTCGGCGCGGCCTCCTGGTCGCGGTTCTCCCCCAGGTCGGCCTGGCCCAGTTCCACGAGCGTGGCGGCGTCGAGCGCGGGAAAGGTCTTGGTGACGACCACGAGCCGGACCGCGTCGCGGGGGCGGCCCGCGCGCTCGCAGGCGTCGGCGATGGCCTCGCGCGTCCGGTTCAGGCTGTCCTGCAACTGGACTCGGCGGGCTTCAGTGCTCAAGGCGGTCCTCGTGGGTGGTGCGTGCGGGGCTGCGGGCGGCGGTCCGCCGAGTCGCTTCAGGGACTCGACGGAGCGCCGCCGCTAGAAGCCCTCTTTGAGGAAGGAGGGGACGTCGACGTCGTCGAACAGGACCTTGCCCGCGCCGGACTCGCGCTCGGGCTCGGGACGGGCCTCGCGGACCGGCTCGGGCTTCTGCTCGGGCAGGGCCGAGATCCGCGGCGGCTGCGCCAGTTCGAACTCCGAGTCGTCGGTGTCGAAGCCCGCGGCGATCACGGTCACCCGCGCCTCTTCACCCAGGGCGTCGTCGATGACGGCGCCGAAGATGATGTTCGCGTCGGTGTGCGCGCAGTCCGAGACGAGCTCGGCCGCGTCGTTGATCTCGAACAGGCCGAGGTCCGAGCCGCCCGCGATCGACAGGAGCACGCCGCGCGCGCCTTCCATGCTCTGCTCAAGCAGCGGCGACTCGATCGCCGCGCGCGCCGCCTCGACCGCGCGGTTCTCGCCGCGCGCCGACCCGATGCCCATGAGCGCCGACCCGGCGCCGGACATGACGCTCTTGACGTCGGCGAAGTCGAGGTTGATGAGGCCGGGCGTGGTGATGAGGTCGGTGATGCCCTGGACACCGGAGAGCAGCACCTGGTCGGCGAGGCGGAAGGCGTCCATCATGGAGATGGAGCGGTCGCCGAGGTGGAGCAGGCGGTCGTTCGGGATGACGATCAGCGTGTCGCACTCGTTCCGCAGATCCTCTATCCCCGAGACCGCCTGGGTCTGGCGGCGCTTGCCCTCGAAGGCGAACGGCCGGGTGACCACGCCGATCGTGAGCGCGCCGAGCTTGCGGGCGATGTTCGCGATGACCGGTGCGCCACCGGTTCCGGTGCCGCCGCCCTCGCCGCAGGTCACGAAGACCATGTCGGCTCCCTTGAGGACTTCCTCGATCTCGTCGCGGTGGTCCTCGCAGGCCTTCGCGCCCACTTCGGGATTCGCGCCCGCGCCGAGGCCGCGGGTCAGCTCGCGGCCGACGTCGAGCTTGACGTCGGCGTCGCTCATCAGGAGCGCCTGGGCGTCGGTGTTGATGGCGATGAACTCGACGCCCTTGAGGCCCGCCTCGATCATCCGGTTGACAGCATTGACGCCGCCGCCTCCGACTCCAACGACTTTGATGACGGCGAGGTAGTTGTGCGGTGGTGTCATCGCGGCTGCCTTCCTTCCCCTTCGCGCGGCCCTGGGTGCGACAAACGGGATGCGCCCAAGCACGCACGCACACCCGCTCCCCCTTAACGCTAACTCACAGTGGGGGCATCTGGTGCGCTGACATCGACATGTTCGTACCCGACCGCGAGCAATCGATCGGCGACCTCGGCCTTCTGCTCCCCCTCGGAACCGTCGCCCCACGTGAGCGTCCGTCCACCTTCGAGGAACAGCGTCACCCCCGCGGGGGACGGCGATTCGACGTGTTCGACCTCGTCGGCCAGGCTCGCGGGGAGCGATTCGAGGACCTTCAGGGTCTCCACCGTGGCGAGGTCGTCCGGTGACGGATCGTCGAGTTCGACTATCCATACAGAACCGGAAGGCGAATCGGTCTCGTCGAATGCCACACCTTCGGAATCGACCATGAGAAAAGTCTCGTCGCCCGACGGAACGGCCATATACGGCTCGCGTTCCGTGACGTCCACGCGCAGCGCGTCCGGCCACGACCGGGTGACGTCCACCGACTTCACCGGCGCGAGCCCCGCGACCGCCGACGCGAGCGAGTCCAGGTCGGCGCCGAGCAGCGGATCGCCAAGGGCCCCTTGGCCGAGCGCCTGGACCTCCGCCGGGTCGAGCACCGAGGTCCCCTCGACCTCGATGCGCTGCACCTGGAACCACGGCACGGTCCACAGCACGAGCAGTGAGGCCAGGAACAGGGCCAGCAGGCCGAGGACCGTGTACCTCAATCTCTTGTCGGGCAGGCCGCGGCGCACCACGTGGACCAGTCGCCAGGGACCGGGCCCGGCCGGATCTTCGGAGCCGCGCATGCACCGATCATGGCACGGGCGGGCCACCTGACGGTGGCGGCACGCCGCACCTTCGGATAAGGTTAGGCAATCCTAAACCTCAAGGAGGGGCAGCGCGTGGCGACGCAGACACAGGCCGAAGCGGCACCGGAGCAGACCGTCCGGGCGTTCGACATCTTCCCCGGGGAAGTGCGGGCGCTGCGGCGCCTCAGCCCCTCCTTCCTTCGGGTGACGTTCGCCGGGGAGTCCCTCGCCCACTTCGCGGACAACGGGAACGACCAGCGGTTCAAGCTCATCTTCCCCGCCCCCGCGTGCGGCTTCGACAAGATGCCCCGCTCCGAGCGCTGGTACTCCGAGCTGCGCGCCCTCCCCGAGCAGGAGCAGTGCGGGGTGCGCACCTACACCGTGCGCGCCGTCCGCCCCGAACTCGGCGAAGTCGACGTCGACATGGTCGTCCACGAGGCCGGCGCGAACGAGCACTGCGGCCCGGCCCTGCGCTGGCTCCAGACCGTCCAGGTCGGCGACGAGCTCCTGCTCCTCGGCCCCGACGCCCGCTACGACGGCCCCCACGGCGGCGTCGACTTCCACGCGCCCGAGGGCGCGGACCTCTTGATCGCAGGCGACGAGACGGCGGCCCCCGCCATCGCCGCGATCCTGGAGGACCTCCCGGTCACCGCCCGCGGCAAGGTCTACATCGAGATCCCCACCGCCGCCGACGTCCTCGAACTCGACGCCCCCGAAGAGGTCGAGGTCCACTGGCTGCCCCGCGAAGGCGCCGTCTGGGGCGACAAGCTCGTCCCCGCCGTCACCGACGCCGCCCGCGCCATGGACTTCGGCGCCCGCGGCGAGTTCGAGGAGACCGGCGAGGAGATGATCTGGGACGCCCCGCAGGAACCCGTCACCGCGGGCGCGTACGTCTGGATCGCCGCCGAGACCGGCGTCGTCAAGACCCTCCGCTTCACCATCCGCAAGGAGCTGGGCCTGCCGAAGGAGTCCGGCGCGTTCATGGGCTACTGGCGCAACGGGATGCCCTGGGACTGAACGGCTTTGAAGCAGGGGCGGGCGCTCAGCGCCCGCCCCTTCGTCATGTGGCGTCGAAGGTCGGCACGCCCGGCTCGTACTCCCCCGCGAACCGCCGGTGCACCCACAGGAACCGCCCCCGGTCCTGGACCCGTTCGAGGCCCCCGTAGCCCGGGTCGGTCTTGTTGAGGAACGCGTGCAGGCGCCGCAGCTCCGCGCCCGAACGGGCGCTCCCCGAACCCGCGGCCCACGGCTGCTCGGCCGCCAGCGCGTCCTCCCCGACCTCGGCGATCACCTTGAAGGACTCCTCCGCGAGCTCCAGGTGGTTCTCGATCGCGGCCGGGTCGAACGACGGCATGAGCAGGTCCAGCGCGACCGACCCGCCCGGCAGGACCGTCGACCACAGGACCTTCAGGGTGCGGCGGATCAGCGGCGCCGACTTCAGCAGCCACTCGCGCGGCACGTCGATGTCGAACACGCCGCTCGACGGGTCGCCGTCGAGGACGTACAGCGGCAGCTGCGAGTGCTCGCACCACAGGACCACCCGGATGCCGACGTGCGTCAGCCGCTTCGCCCAGGACCCCTTGTCCCGCAGCTCGACCGTGTAGAACCGCGGTCCCTGGACCGCCTCGTCGGAGAGCAGGCCGATGATCTTCCGCAGCTCTTCCTGGGTCCGCGTCCACTGCTCGATCGCGTCGAGCCCCTGCGGCGCGCCGGGGGCCTCGTCGGGCTCGTCGTCGGCGGGTCGGCGGTGCAGGAGCGCGTCGATCGGCACGTCCTGCCAGCAGCGGCGGCACTCCGCGGTCTTCTTGCCGAGGCGGCGCCGCGACAGCAGCCGCTCCATGCCGAACAGGCCCGCTTCCGAGACCTCGGGGTCGATGCACACGCCCGCGCACGGCACGAGCCGCTTGAGCCGCAGGCCGGGCCACAGCTCGCCCGCGTACGCCTCCAGGTCCCGCACGAACTCGTGGAGGAACTGCTCGGGGTAGACGGCCTTCACTTCGATGCGCAGGCGCTGTCCCTCCAGGCGGACCAGGGCCCGCGAGAACGGGTCCGGTTCGATGACGAAGCCGCTGTGCCAGTGGACGGAGTCCTCGAAGCGCTCGCGGCCGAGGGAGCGGCGGTGCCAGCGCACGATGAGCTGGTGCATGAGGCCCTCGGGGACGGCCTTGGCGCCGTTGGCGTCGAGGAACTCGCACAGCTGCGCGTCGCGGGCGAGGCGCGGGCCGAACGCGTGCCACACGTCGTCGAGCGGGGGCGGGGCCTCGTCGAGGAGCTGCGCGATGAGGCTCGACTCGGGGCGGCCCGGCTCGCGGGCGATGCGGTAGGAGATGTCGTACTTCTCCATGAGCTGCACCAGGGCCGGGTGGAACTTCGGGTCGTAGCGGTAGCGGGGGCCGCGGCCGGGGTCGTCCCACAGGTCGCCGAGGCGCGGGTGGGCGACGAGGCCGTTGGCGGCCGCGGCGGCGGGGTCGTCGAGGACGAGGCTGACGGCGGTGGAGAGCCAGTCGCCCTTGAGGACCACGATGTCGTCGAGGCCGGGGATCTCGGGGTAGTGGATCCAGTAGCCGAGCTGGGTGGCGATGCGGGCGAGGGCGCGGGCGGCGTCGGCGTCGAGGCCGAACGCGTCGGCGCGGCGCTCGTAGGCGTCGTATTCGAGGTAGGACTCGCCGCTCTCGATGAGGTTGCGGCGCAGGTTCCTCCAGCTGGCGGGGACCTCGCGCTCGATCTGGGGCATCGCGGCGGCGGACTCCCACAGGGCTGCTTTGAGGGCGGGGATGCCGGTGCCGGTGGCGGAGTCGATGAAGTGGAAGCCGCCGACGAGGTCGCCGTGGCGCTCCCTGATGCCGGCCTGGTCGATCTTGGGGTGCTGGCCCTCGGCGTCGACGTGGGTGGCGACGACGTGGATCTTCACGTTCGCGTCGCTGGTGCGGCGGCGGATCAGGTCGATCCAGTAGTCGACGAAGCCCTGCATGGGGCCCTGGCGGGCCTTCCACACGACGACGTAGACGGCGGGCGCGGTGAAGAACAGCTGGTGCGTGGGGCGGTAGGCCTTCTGGCCGCCGAAGTCCCAGGCGTTCAAGGAGATCGCGTCGGCGGGGTCGGCGCCGGGCCCGGCGAGTTCGAGGGTCTTCACCTCGATGCCGTGGGTGGAGCCGCGGTCGGGGTTGAAGGGCTCGCCGCGCATGGCGGCGAGGAGGGAGCTCTTGCCGACCTCGCCTTCGCCGACGAGCACGAGCTTCGACTCGCGGAAGTCGGCGCCTTCGACGTCGGTGCGCTCGATGAGCTTGCGCAGTTCGGGCAGGCCGGTCTCGGCGGCGCCGCGCTGCTCGGCGGGTAGGAGGTTCCCGTCGAGGTGGAGCACGGCGAGCTTGTCGAGGCGGAACAGGGAGCGGGGCAGGGCGCGCAGGCCGTTGCCCTCGACGTCGAGGCGGCTGAGCTCGGTGAGGGCGCCGATGTGCTCGGGCAGCTCCTTGAACTGGTTGCCGTTGAGGTTGAGGCGGTCGAGGGCGGTGAGCGAGGCGATCGAGCGGGGCAGGGTGGTGAGCCGGTTGTCGCCCAGGCCCAGGTGGATGAGGTTGACGAGGCGGCCGATCGCGTCGGGCAGTTCGGTGAGGCCGACGCGGGACAGTTCGAGCCAGGTGAGGCCGGTGAGCGCGGTGATGGGCGCGGGGAGGGTCCCGAAGCGGTTGTCGCCCGCGTCGAGCCACGTGAGCGCCTGGAGCCGTTCGAGGGCGACGGGGAGGTCGGTGAGGCGGTTGCGGAACAGGTCGAGCCGTGCGAGGCGCGTGAGGCGGCCGATGGAGCCCGGGAGCGCGGTGATCCGGTTGAGGTCGAGATCGAGCCGGGTGAGGGCGGCGAGCCGCCCGATGGACGCGGGGAGCGCGGTGAGCTGGTTGTCGCCGGCGTTGAGCCACGCGAGCCGGTCGAGCCCGCCGGCGGACTCGGGCAGGGCGGCGAGGCGGTTGCCGTACAGGTTGAGGCTGGTGAGCGCGGTGAGCTCCCCGATCCAGTCGGGGAGGCGGGTCAGGCCGTTGACGGAGAGGTCGAGTTCGGTGAGGTTCGTGAGCCCCCGAACGGCTTCGGGGACTGCGGTGAGGTTCCTGCGGGAGAGGTCGAGCCGGGTGCGGCCGGAGCGTTTCGCGTCCGCGATGAGCCTCTTGACGGACATGGTGCGGTCACCTGCCGGGGGGGTGGGATGGCGTTCGGGGGCAACATGGTACCCACCGAAGGCGACCTCCCGGTTACAAGCGGGAGCACGACGACGGGGCGGTGCCGGACCGGCACCGCCCCGTCGTCGAGTCGTCAGCGCAGGAGGTCGTCGGGCATGAGGGAGACGGGCGGGGCGCCCATGGTGACGACGACGTCGCCTTCGGAGGCGAGGGCCGCGACGGCGGCGGGGACGTCGTCCCATTCGGGGACGAAGACCTTGTCGTCGGCGTGGAGCGCGATGGCGTCCAGGAGCGTTTGTCCCCCTTCGCCTTCGGGGATCTCCTCGCCGGGGCCGAAGATCTCCATGACGACGACCTTGTCGGCGAGGGAGAGCGCGGCGGCGATCTCCTCGCGCATCGCGATGGTGCGGTAGGCGCGGTAGGGCTGGAAGACCACGATGAGGCGGCCGTCCCCGGCGACCTCCTTGAGGGTCTTCACGGCCTCGGTCATCGCGGTCGGGTGGTACGCGTACTCGTCGAAGACCGCGTAGCCGTCCTTCTCGCCGCGCTTCTCGAAGCGGCGCTTGACCCCTCCGAAGGCGGCGATCCCGGCGGCGATGTCCTCCGGTTCGAGGCCGAGGTACAGGCCCACGGCGATGGCGGCGGTCGAGTTGAGGGCGATGTGGCGGCCGGGCATCGGCAGGTGGAAGCGGCCGAGGACCTGCTGCTCGTAGAGGACCGTATAGTCCACGCCGTCCACACTGGACTCGACGTCGCCGAGCTGCACGTCCGCGCCGTCGCTGAACCCGTAGGTCGCGACGGTGCGGCCCTCCGCGCGGAGCTTCTTCGCGAGCCCGAGCGTGCCGGGGTTGTCGGCGCACAGGACGAGCAGGCCGTCCTTGTCCGTGTTGCGGCAGAACCGCTCGAACGCCTCGGTCAGGGACTCCATGTCCCCGTAGGTGTTCAGGTGGTCCACGTCGATATTGGTGACGATGCCGACCTCGGGCCGGTAGCGCAGGAACGAGCGGTCGGACTCGTCGGCTTCGGCGACGAACAGGTCGCCGGAGCCGTGGGCGCCGGTGTACGCGCCGATGTTCTCGCCGCCGTTGACGTACGAGGGCGCGAGCCCGGCGTGTTCGAGCATCTGCGTGATGATCGCGGTGGTCGTGGTCTTGCCGTGGGTGCCGGTGACGACGATCGAGCGGCGTCCGGTCATCGCGGCGGCGAGGGCCTCGGAGCGGTGGTAGACGCGAATGCCGCGGCGGCGGGCCTCGGCGACTTCGAGGTGCTCGTCGTTGTGCGCGGTCGAGCGCACGACGGTGTCGACGCCGTCGAGGTTGGAGGCGACGTGCTCGCGGTGGATCGTCACGCCGAGTCGCTCCAGCTCCGGCAGCGAGGGCCAGTCCTTCAGCTCGGAGCCGGACACGGGGAGCCCGCGGGTGGCGTACAGGCGCGTGAGGCCGTTCATGCCGACCCCGCCGACCCCGATGAAGAGCACGTGCCCGAGGTCCTCGGCGGTGACGCCCTCGTCGATCGGGCTGGTCAGGTCGTTGGGATCGCTCATGCCTGGGAGACCACCTTCAGCGTGTAGTTGCGGAGCGCCTCGTCGCCGGTGCGGGACCCGAAGGCCGCCGCGGCCTGCGACATCTGGAGGACGCGGTTCCGGTCGGTGATGACCGGGATGAGGTTCTCGGCGATCCAGCCGGGGCTGAGGTTCTCGTCGTCGCAGAACATCGCGCCGCCCGCGGCGACGACCGGCCCGGCGTTGCGGTACTGCTCCTTGTTGCCCCACGGCATGGGGACGAACACCGTCGGGATGCCGAGCGCCGAGACCTCGGCGACGGTCATGGAGCCGCCGCGCGCGAGGACCATGTCCGCGGCGGCGTAGCCGAGGTCCATGCGGTCGAGGTACGGGAGCGTCCGGTACGGGACGGGCAGGCCCTCGGGGATGTGGACGGGCTCGTCGCGGCGGGCGCCGGTGATGTGCAGGACCTGCACGCCGCGGTGCGAGAGCATCTGCGCCGCACCGGAGACGGCGTTGTTGATCGAGGCCGCGCCCTGGGAGCCGCCGTACACGAACAGCACGGGCCGCCGCGGGTCGAGCCCGAAGTACTGGCATGCCTGGGCGCGCAGCGCGTTGCGGTCGAGGTGGCTGATCGCCGGACGCAGCGGCACGCCGGTGAACTCGCCGTCGGCGAGGATCGGCGAGGCCTGCGAGAGGTGCGGGAAGCCGAGCGCGAGGTTGTCGCTGAACTTCAGGGCCATCTTGTTGGCGACCCCGGGCGGGTCGTTGAACTCGAAGATCACCATGGGGGTCTTGCGGCGCCACGCGGCGAGGTAGGCGGGGACGGCGACGTAGCCGCCGAATCCGACCACGACGTCGGCCTGGACCTCGTCGAGGATGTCGCGGGTGGCCTTCATGGCCTTGAGCATCCGGGGCGCGGTCAGGAGGAGGTCGAGGTTGACCTTGCGCGGCAGCTGGTGCGCGGGCACGTTGCGGAGGTCGTACCCGGCCTTGGGGATGAGGTCGTTCTCCAGGCCCTTCTCGGTGCCGAGGCAGGTGACGCGCACGTGGGGGTCGTGGCGGCGCAGGCAGTCGGCGTAGGCGAGGAGCGGGTAGATGTGGCCGCCGGTGCCGCCGCCGGCGAGGACGACCGATCGAAGCTGTGCCAACGTCATTTCTTTCTGGTCGTAGGACTCTTCTTGGTGGTCTCCGAGTCGGATTCGGAGCGAGGGGCGGGCGGCAGGGGGGCCCAGAGCAAGCGTACGAGACGGGACGGATTGCGCGCCCGGAGCGCCTGCGCGGCGTCGGGTTCGGCACGCGCGAACCCGGCGAGCATCCCGACCGCCGCGAGGACGACGACGAGCGCGGTGCCGCCGTCGGAGATGAACGGGAGCGGGACGCCGGTCATGGGGATGAGGCCGAGGACGCCGCCGATGTTGATGAACGCCTGGCCCGCGATCCAGATCGTCACGCCCGCGGCCACCAGGGACCGGAACGCGTCGTCGGAGCGGCGCGCGATCCGGAAGCCCGTGTACACGAGCACGCCGAACAGCGCGAGGATCACCAGGCAGCCGACGACGCCGAGTTCCTCGGCGATGAGCGCGAAGATGAAGTCGTTGTGGCCGTTGGGGAGCCACTCCCACTTCTGGCGGCTCTCGCCGAGGCCGAGCCCGAACCAGCCGCCGTCGGCGATCGCGTAGTAGCCCTGGATCGCCTGGTAGCCCCAGGTGTCGGCGAAGTCCTCGGGACGCGAGAACGAGATGATCCGCTCCATGCGGTAGCCCTCGAACGCGATGAGGAGGGCCGAGCCGACCATGGCGATGGCGAACAGGACCCCGAGGATGCGCAGCGGCACGCCCGAGGCCCACAGGAGCCCGACGAACATCGCGAGGATGATGAGCATCGTCCCCAGGTCGGCGTAGCCGATGATGATCATGAGCAGGCCCGCGATGGGGAACATCGGGATCGCGAGGTCCCGCCACGAGGCGATGCGCGGGCCCAGGCGCACCAGCGAGTCCGCGGCCCACAGCAGGAGCGCGAACTTCGCGATCTCGGCGGGCTGGAACTGGACGTTGCCGATGTGGATCCACAGCTGGTCGGTGGCGATGCCGCCGGAGGCGTCGCCGCTGGCCTCGTCCTGCTTCTGCTTGATGGACATGACGACCAGGAACAGGCCGAGGAGGATCGCGACGACCAGGAGCGGGCGCGAGACCGCCCGGTAGGTGCGGGCGGGCAGGCGCTGGGCGATCCAGAAGCACACGAGGCCCACGACCGCCCAGATGACCTGCTGGAGGATGACGGCGAACGCGTTGCCGGTGGCCTCGTAGGACTCGACCATGGTGGCGGAGAAGACCATCACCAGGCCGATCGTGAGCAGCAGGCCCGCGGAGGAGAGCAGCAGGTAGTACGAGGCGAGCGGCCGGTCGAGCAGGCCGCGGAGCATCTCGGTGAACCCGCTTCTCACCCCTCGTCCCCCCCGATCAGCCCCCGGACGGCGGCGGCGAACGCGTCGCCGCGGTGCGCGTAGGAGCGGAACATGTCGTAGGAGGCCGCGGCGGGGGCCAGCAGCACGGTGTCCCCGGGCTGCGCGAAGCCCGCGGCGCGGGCGGCGACGTCGGTCATCACCGCATCGTCGCCGCCGTCGAGCACGGCGACGGGGACCCCGGGGGCGTGTCGCGCGAGCGCGTCGGCGATGAGCGCCCGGTCCTGTCCGATGAGGACCGCGGCGCGGAGCTTGTGCGCGTACTCGGCGACCAGCCCGTCGACGTCGACGCCCTTGAGCTGGCCGCCCGCGACCCACACGACCGAGTCGTACGCGGCGAGCGCGGCGGCCGCGGCGTGCGGGTTGGTGGCCTTCGAGTCGTCGACCCAGGTGATCCCGGCGTGCTCGGCGAACGCGACGTTCCGGTGCGGCTCAGGGGTGTACGTGCGCAGCGCCTGGGCGATGCCGGCGTAGGAGACGCCGACCTGGCGCGCGAGCGCGGCCGCCGCGAGCGCGTTGGCGACGTTGTGCCACCCGGCGGGGCGCACGTCGTCGACCGAGCAGATCTGCACCGGCCCGTCCCCGGTGTAGTCGACGAGGTAGCCGAGCGCGACGCCGAACTGGCCGGGCTCGGGCTGGTTGAGCGTGAACCCGGTGACGTGCGCGTCGGTGTGCTTGGCGAGGGCGACCACCGCCGGGTCGTCGAGGTTGACGACGGCCCGGCCGCCGCGCCAGACCGCGGCCTTGGCCTCGGAATAGGCGTCGAAGCTCCCGTGCCAGTCGAGGTGGTCGGGCGCGAGGTTGAGGACGGCCCCGGCGGTCGGCGCGAGCTCGGAGGACCAGTGGAGCTGATAGCTGGAGAGCTCGACGGCGATGACGTCGTAGGGACCGTTGGCGGCCTCCACGAGCGGCGCGCCGATGTTGCCGAGGGCCGCGGTGCGCAGGCCCCCGGCCGCGAGCATCGCGGCGAGCATCGTCGTGGTCGTGGTCTTGCCGTTGGTGCCGGTGACGGCGAGCCAGCGCGCGGCCCCCGGTTCCCGCAGGCGCCAGGCGAGTTCGGGCTCGGAGAACATCTCGATCCCGGCCGCGCGGGCGGCTTCGGCGACCGGGTGGTCCGGCGGGAACCCGGGCGAGAGCAGGACCTGCTGCACGCCGTCGAGGAGGGCCGGGTCGAACTCGCCGGTGGCGGTCCTGGCGCCGCGGGCGGCGAGGGCCCGGAGCCGGTCGGAGTCGTCGCGGTCGTAGACGGTGACGGCGGCGCCGCGGTCGAGGTAGAGCTCGGCGCAGGCGGCCCCGGCCATGCGGGCTCCGGCCACCAGGACGCGTTCGGGTACTCCGGTCACCGGCTACCCCGCTATCCGCAGGAAGTCGGCGAAGAAGAAGCCCAGGGCGATGGCGACGCCGATGCCCGCGATGATCCAGAAGCGGACCACGATGTTGACCTCGGACCAGCCCGCCAGCTCGAAGTGGTGCTGCAGGGGCGCCATGCGGAAGACGCGGCGTCCGGTGAGCTTGAACGAGGTGTACTGGATGATCGAGGAGCACGTGATGATGACGAACAGGGCGCCGACGATCGGCAGGAGCAGGATCGTCTTGGAGGTCAGGGCGAGCCCGGCGATGAGGCCGCCGAGGCCCAGCGCGCCCGAGTCGCCCATGAAGATCTGGGCGGGCGAGGTGTTCCACCACAGGAAGCCGAACATGGCCCCCGCGGCGGCCCCGGCGACGAGGGCGATCTCCAGAGGGTCGCGCACGTCGTAGCAGAGGTTCGCGGCGGGCTGCGCGCCGCCGCACCAGTGGCGGTACTCCCAGAAGCCGATGATCATGTACGCCAGGAACGCCATCATGGAGGCGCCGGTGGCGAGGCCGTCGAGGCCGTCGGTGAGGTTGACGCCGTTGGCGGTGGCGTTGACCAGGAAGATGATGATGATGACCATGCCGATCTTGGTCACGTTGAGCCACTCGACTTCTCGCGTGAAGGAGAGGTACGGGGTGGCGACGGTCTCCGAGATCTCGTCGGTGTGGATCGAGCCGGTGTAGTAGACGGCGACTAGGCCGAAGATCGCGGCGGCGATGGAGAGGCCGAGGATCTTCATCCGGCCGGAGATGCCGCCGGAGTGCTTCTTGCGGATCTTGATCCAGTCGTCGATGAAGCCGACGAAGCCGCAGGCGACGAACAGGCCGATGAGGACGATGCCGGTGGCGGTGAAGCCGGTCGGGCGGTTGAAGGTGACGCCGTTGACCTGCTCGGGCAGCGCCATGAGGACGAGGTGTCCGGCGACGTAGGCGAGCACGGTCGTGAAGATGAAGACGACGCCGCCCATCGCGGGCGTGCCGGCCTTGGCGAGGTGGGTCTGGGGGCCGTCGGAGCGGATGGGCTGTCCGGCCTTGAGGCGGCGGAACAGCTTGGCGGCGAGGGGTGTCAGCGCCATGGTGAGCGCGAACGCCACGAACGCGGCGACGATGACTGCTCTCACTGGTCGGTTTCCTCCTTGGCGCGCAAGTGGTCGGCGACGTCCCAGGTGCGGTAGCGGGAGCCCTTCACCAGGACGGCGTCGCCGGGGCGCAGCCGGTTTTCGAGCAGCGCGATGGCCGCGGCTTGATCGGGGACATGGGTGGCGGTGACGCCGTCGGCACCGTCGATGATGGGTTGTGTGCCTTCGCCGACGGCGATGACTTCGTCGATGCCGGCGTCGCGGGCCTGCTCGCCGAGGCGCCGGTGGCATTCCTCTTCGAGCTCTTCGAGGTCGGCCATGAGTCCGAGGACGGCGATGCGGCGGCCCTCGGTGGGCAGGAGCCCGAGGGCGCGGACGGCCGCGCCCATCGAGGCGGGGTTGGCGTTGTAGGAGTCGTCGATGACGACGGTGCCGTCGGGGCGGGTGAAGACGTCCATGCGGCGCTCGGAGAGGCGCCCGGACTCGGCGAGCCCTTCGGCGATCTCCTCGGGGGTCGCGCCGAGCTTCCAGAGGACCCCGGCGGCGGCGAGGGCGTTGTAGACGTGGTGGTCGCCCCACAGCTTCAGCTGCACGCGGGCGGACCCGGCGGGGGTGACGAGGGTGAACGCGTGGCGGCCGTCGCCGGGGTCGACGTCCTCGGCGCGGATGTCGGCTTTTTCGCGGACGCCGAAGCTCCAGGCCGTGGCGTCGGTGAGGCCCGCCATCGCGGCGACGCGCGGGTCGTCGGCGTTGAGGAAGACGGTGCCGTCGGGGCCGAGCGCCTGCGGCAGTTCGGACTTGGCCTTGGCGGTGGTCTCGATGGACCCGAAGCCGTCGAGGTGGGAGATGCCGACGTTGAGGACCACGCCGATCGAGGGCGGGGCGATCTCGCACAGCTGCGTGATGTGGCCGAGGCCGCGGGCGGCGAGTTCGAGGACGAGGTACTCGGTCTCGGGGGTGGTGCGGCAGACCGTGTACGGGTGGCCGAGCTCGTTGTTGAAGTTGGCCTCGGTGGCGACGGTGGGGCCGAGGCGGGCGCACAGCTGGCCGATGAGGTCCTTCGTGGAGGTCTTGCCGTTGGAGCCGGTGACGCCGATGATGCGGACCTTCGCGTTCGCGGCGATGTGCTTGGCGAGGCGGGTGAGCGCCGCGACGGCGTCGTCCACGTAGACCGCGGGGACGTCGACGGGGCGGGTCGCGATGGTCGCGACGGCGCCCTGCTCATGGGCCTTGGCTGCGAAGTCGTGGCCGTCGACCTTGGCGCCGGGGATGGCGAGGAAGAGGCCGCCGGGCCCGGCCTTGCGGGAGTCGAACTCGACGCCGCCGGTGACGACGGCCTCCGGGTCGGCCGTCTCGCTGAGCTTGCCGCCCGTGACGGCGGCGACCTGGGCCAGGCTCATGGGGATCACGCGGCGGACTCCTCCTGCTGTTGTGAGGTCATGCTTGTCGGACTATCACGCTTCAGCGTGCGGTCCCGGTTTCACCCATCCCGCGTCGGCGAGCGCGCGGGCCAGGAGCACGCGGTCGTCGCTCGCCACCGGGCCGTCGGCGGTCTCGGTGTACGTCTCGTGCCCCTTGCCGAGGAGCGCGACGGCGTCGCCGGGCGCGGCCAGTGCGGCGGCCTCCCGGACGGCGGCTTCCCGTCCCGGAATATTACGGCAGGGCACGCCCTGGACGGCGGCGGCCACCTCGTCCCGGATGCGCGCGGGGTCCTCGGTGCGGGGGTTGTCGTCGGTGACGATGACCAGGTCGGCGGCGGCCGCGGCGGCCGCGCCCATGAGGGGGCGCTTGGAGCGGTCGCGGTCGCCCCCGGCGCCGAGGATCGCGATGACCCGGCCGGGCGTGGACTCGCGGAGCGCGGCGAGGACCGCGGTGATGGCCTCGGGCTTGTGGGCGTAGTCGACGACGCCGCGCACGGGCGAGTCGCCGGAGACGAGTTCCATGCGGCCGGGCACGCCGGTGCAGGAGGCGACCCCGGCGAGGGCGGCGTCCGTGTCGAGGCCGACGGCTTCGAGGAGGGCGACGGCGAGGACGGCGTTGGCGACGTTGTGGCGGCCGGGCATGTTGACGCGGCCGTCGCCCTTGCCGAAGGGGCCGCTGAGGTGGAACGTCTGGGTGAAGCCGTCCCCGGCGATGTCGTGCGCGTAGTAGTCGGCGGTGGGGTCGCGGAAGGAGAAGGTGCGGTTGACGCCGTCGGCGAGGGTGGCGACGCGGGCGTCGTCGGCGTTGAGGACCTCGATCTGCGCGCGGCCGTCGAAGAGGCGGGCCTTGGCGGCGAAGTAGTCGTCGAGGTCGGTGTGGAAGTCGAGGTGGTCGGTGCCGAACATGGTGAACCCGGCGGCCTTGAAGCGGCAGCCTTCGACGCGGCCGAGGACGAGCGCGTGGCTGGAGACCTCCATGACGACGTCGGTGACGCCGCGTTCGAGGGCGGTCGCCAGGAGCGCCTGGAGTTCGGGGGCCTCGGGGGTGGTGCGCTCGGACTCGATGCGCTCCCCGGCGATGCGGGTCTCGACGGTGCCGATGATGCCGGTGGTGCGCCCGGCGTGCGCGAGCGCGGCCTCGACGAGGTACGCGGTGGAGGTCTTGCCGTTCGTGCCGGTGATGCCGATGAGGTTGAGGCGCTCGGAGGGGCGGCCCCAGACGCGGGCGGCGACCTCGCCGGTGAGGGTGCGGGGGTCCTCGGTGACGAGGACGGGGAGGAGGCCGTCCACGAGTTCGGCGCCGCGGGCGTCGGTGAGGACGGCGACGGCGCCCCGTTCGGCGGCTTGAGCGGTGAACTCGGCGCCGTGGCGGTTGGCGCCGGGGAGGGCCGCGAAGAGGTCGCCCGGTTCGACGGCGCCTGCGGCGAGGCTCACACCGGTGACGGCGAGGTCCAGGTCCCCCGCCTCGGGCAGCAGGTCGGCGAGTCCGTCCACTCGGAAGGGGACGGTCGAACGGGGACGTGGAAAGCTCGGCACGGCCTGACCCTACACCGGTACGGACCGTCGGCAGGCCGTACACCGCCCGGCGCCCCGGACGGGTGGTGCGGCTCAGTGCTCGGGGTGGCGGACGGGGTTGCGCTCGTGCTCGTCGAGGTTGTCGGACCAGGTGCCGAGGAGCTTGTCGAGCTCGGCGGACTGGGTGCAGTTGAGGTCGTCGAGGAACAGCTCGCGGACCAGGGAGAGGATGCACGGCGCGGCCTGCTCCAGGCGCTCCAGCCCGGCGGGGGTCAGGGTGACCCAGGTGCCGCGGTTGTCGGCGTCGCACTTGCGGCGGTGGACCAGGCCCATGTCGGTGAGCCGGTTGACCTGGTAGGTGACGGCGCTCTTGGCGGTGACGATCTGGTCGGCGAGGTCGCTCATGCGCAGGGCCCGCTCGTCGGCGTCGGCGAGGCGCACGAGGATCTCGTACTGGGTGTGGGTGATGCCGTGGTTGTCCTGGAGGCGCCGGTCGATGTGGTGCTCCAGGCGGTGGGTGACCTGGAGGAACCGGGTCCAGACGGCGTTCACGTCGGGTCGGAGCCAGCGGCTCTCGAAATCGCCCGCGCCCATCCCGTTCCTCCTCTCTGCTCCCGTGGACCAGCCCGCGGCTGGTTCAATTTCGAACAATCCTAGCAGTTCACCTTCCCCCGGAAGGGTCGCGCGTAAGCGACGCCATAGTGCTGTCGCAGCCCGTGACGCGGCGGCTGCCTGGGGCTATGCCCGACGGCCCGGTTCGGCCCGAGGAATCCTCCCGTTCTAGAGTTGGGCCCGACCAATCGACCCCAGAGGTCGGCTCCCCACCGGAGGACCGCAAGCCGTGAACGCCGGACGCCCCGCACGACGCGCAGCGCTGCTCAAGCGCCTGCTCACCTTCCCCGTCGCCGCAGTGGCGGCCGTCGTGTTCCTGGTCTCCCCCGCGTCCCAGTCCAGCGCGCAGGAGGGCGAGGAGGGGGCCTCGGCGGCGCTGAGCCAGGCCATCGAGGACTACCTGAACGCCCAGGACGAGCTGGCCGAGCTGCAGCAGCAGCAGGAGGACCTCGAAACGGAGCTGGCGGACTCGACCGAGGAGCGGGCCGCGCTCCAGACCGAGCTGGAGGAGTTCGCGTACGTCGCGTCCACGACCTCCGACTACCAGTCGACCGCCGCGCTCCTGGCCTCCGGCGACCCGCAGGACGCCATCGCGGCCATGGAGATGCTCCAGTTCCTCGGCGAGTCCCGCGCCCAGCGGCTGAACGAGCTGATCACCCGCCTCCAGGAGATCGAGGCGCTCCAGCAGACCCTCGACGACAACATCGCCGAGCAGGCCGACGTCACCGAGGAACTCCAAGCGGCCCGCGACGAGGCCGCCCGCGAGCTCGCGGGCTCCGGCGGCACCTCCACCGACGGCCCGACCGCGTCCGATGCGCCCGCGGCGGAGCCGTACGAGGGCGGCGGGGGCGGCTGCACCGAGGACGACCCGACCCCGGCCGACGGGTGCCTCACCCCGCGGACCCTCCACGCGCTGGAGCAGGCCCAGATCGCCGGGTTCACCAGGTACGTCTCCTGCTACCGGCCCTCGGGCTCGGGCGAGCACCCCAAGGGCCGGGCCTGCGACTTCTCCTCCGAGCCGGGCGGCTTCGGCGGCGACGCGACGGGCGGCGACTACGACTACGGGCAGAACCTCGCGGCCTGGTTCATCGAGAACTCCGACGCCCTCGGCGTCCAGTACGTCATCTGGTACCGCCAGATCTGGTTCCCCGGCAACGGCTGGAAGTCCTACTCGGGCGCGTACGGCGACCCGTCCTCCGACCACACCAACCACGTCCACCTGAGCATCCGCGCGTAACCCCCGACCCGGCGGAACTCACAGGTTCACAGGGGACTCGGGCTGGCCGCACATGTGTACCGTTGGGCGATGAGCTTCGGACGATCCTCTCTGACCCGGCGCGGCGCCCTCGCCGCCGCGGGGTCGGCCGCCGCCCTCGGGCTGGCCGCGGCCTGCACGAAGGAGAACGGCACCATCTCGGACGGCGGGTCCTCCGAGGAGCCGCAGAGCGCCGCCAAGGTCACCATCACCCCCGCCGACGGCTCGGCCGACGCCACCGCCGCCACCGAGATCGCCTGGACCGTCGAGGACGGCGAGTTCCAGGAGTTCGCGCTGACCGACGCGTCCGGGAACGCCGTCGACGGCGCCATGCACCCCGACGGGACCACCTGGGTCCCCGCGAGCCCCCTCGAATGGGAGGGCGTCTACACGGCCACCGTCAAGGCCGCCGACGCCGCCGGGCTCGTCGCCGAAGCGACCTCGACGTTCACCGTCATCGCCTCCCCCGGCGACCGCGTCAGCATCGAGAACTACCTGCCAGGGCAGGACTCCACGGTCGGGCAGGGCGCGATCCTCGCGTTCCGCTTCTCCGACTACGAGGTCGCCGAGGACATGCGGGCCTCGGTCGAGCGGCGCCTGTTCGTCACCTCCGAGCCGGCGCAGGAGGGCTCCTGGCACTGGATCACCGGGCGGGCCCTGGAGTACCGGCCCAAGGAGTACTGGCAGCCGGGCACGCAGGTCACCGTCAGACTCGGCCTCGGCGGGCTGGCGCTCGGCGACGGGAAGTACGGCGAGTTCGACCAGGAGACGTCGTTCACCACCGACTCCGAGGCGCGGCTGCTGGAGGCGGACAACAACACGAAGCAGATGCGGGCGTACCTGGACGGCGCGATCGTGCAGACCATCCCGATCTCGCTGGGCTCCGACGAGCCGATCGACGGGAACGACGCGCGGTCGTTCTCCGGCACCATGACGATCATGAGCCGCGAGGAGTCCTCGACGTTCGTCTCCGACCTGTACGACTACGAGACCGACGTCAAATGGGCGATGCGCCTGACGTTCTCGGGGCAGTTCATCCACGGCGCCCCGTGGGCGGCCGACCGGCTCGGGCGCTCCAACGGCTCCCACGGCTGCATCAACGTCTCCGACGAGATGGGCGAGTGGATCTACAACTTCGTGCGCTGGGGCGACCCGGTCGTGGTCACCAACACCGGCATCGACGTGCCGCAGGGCGACGGGTTCACCGGGTGGTCCCTGGACTGGGACACGTTCAAGGCCGGGTCGTACCTGGAATAAGGCGTGAACGAAGGGCCCGGCGGCCTGGCCGCCGGGCCCTTCGACGCGTCTCAGACCCGCTCTTCCTGCCGGATCTTCGGGTCGGCGGCCTGCGGGTGCTCCTCCAGGATGCGGCGGTGCGCCCAGCGCTCCACGAAGAAGGAGCCGATCGGGACGGTGCCGCCGAGGAGCAGGCCCACGGTGTGCGGCCAGAACTTCCAGCCGGCCTGCTGCGCCAGGTGGAAGCCGAGCACCAGGTAGACCATGTAGCAGAGGCCGTGGATCGGGCTGATCACGGTGACGAGGACGTCGTTGTGGCCGATGTACTTGAGCGGCATGGCGACGAAGACGAGGCCGATGAGGAACGTGCCGACGATCCAGGCGACGATCCGGAAGCGTTTCAGAGCGGCGTTCATGCGTGGCTCCCCTGGGAGGATTCGGACGAGGACTGCCGGGCGCTCAAGATGGAATCCTCGAACGGCGAGGCCATCGGCGGCGGTTCGGGGCGGCGGCGCGGCGCTTCGCCTTCGGGGCGGTCCTTGCGCAGCTCCAGGCGCATCTGCCTGATCCACACCGTGAGCGTGAAGATCGCGAACACCGGCCATTCGAGCGCGTAGCCCCAGCTGATGGCGTTGCCGCCCTGGGCGCGGCCGAGCTGCCACCACCCGAGCAGGCCGAAAGCGACCGTCAGGACCACGGCGAAGCAGTGGAGGACGATCCAAGGGGGCGTCAGCAGCCGTCGCACGGACCCAGACTAGGGTGACCGACCCGATGTTGCCGCCGGGGGGCCGGGCATGGTGACATAGGCCGGTGACTCTCGACCTCCCCCAGGCGGGCGCCGTGCGGGCCTACCCGGCCCCCGACACCGCCGCCGTCCGCGAACTGCTGCTCGACTGGTGCGGCGCCGACGCGGACGACGCCGACGACGCGGTGCGCGCCCTCGGCTCCCTCGACGGCGCCGCGCTGGAGCTCGCCGACCGGCTGTACCAGAGCATCGCGGCCGACATGGGCGGCAAGAAGTGGCTCGGGTGGCCGGGGCCCCCCGCCGGGCAGCCGATGCTGAGCCTGTTCCCCCTGCTCGCGGCCGTCCCGGACATGCTGAAGTTCCACGGCGACCGCGGCGTCGACGAGGACCTGTCGCGGCGGGTCCTGGCCGACATCGGCGAGAAGCTGCGGCTGAACCGGCGGATCTACGGCCGGCCCGGGCTCGACGTCGGCAACTGGTTCACCGGTCACGTGCGCGGCGCGCTGTACCAGCTCGGACGGCTCCAGTTCTGCGTCGAAGGGCCCGATCCGAAGCCGTTCGCAGGCATGCACATCCGCGGCGAGGGCGGGCCGCTCACGCTCGACGCCGTCCGCGACTCGGTCGAATGGGCCATGGAGTTCCTGCCCGCGGTGTTCCCTGAGCGGTACGCCGGCCCCGAGGACCTCGAATTCCGGTGCGAGTCGTGGCTGCTCGACCCGCAGCTGCGGGACTGGCTGCCGGAGCGGTCGAACATCCCCGGCTTCGCGGCGCTGTTCGACCTGCTGAACGAGGGCGACCCGGCCGGGAACAGGACCGACCTGTGGCGCTTCGTGTTCGGGCGGCCCGAGGACACCCCGGTCGACCAGCTGCCGCAGGACAACACGCTCCAGCGGTCCGTGATGGCCGGGATGAAGGCGGGCGTGGTGTGGCGCAACCGCTACGGGCGACTGGACCTCGCGAAGCTGGGTTTGTAGTGACGGCGACGGCCGCCCCGGGTGCGTTCCCGGGGCGGCCGTTTCGCGTTCCCTAGGCGCGGGCGCGGACCCAGGCGTCGCTGGCGACGTAGTGGTTGTCGTACTGCTGCCCCGACGCGGGGATCTCGGCCGGGTCGGCCTCGCCCGCAACGACGCGTTCGAGCAGGCGGTAGTAGTCGAACCGGTCGGCGGCGGGCGTGAAGACCGCGAGGACGTCGGCGTCGGAGCCCTTCGCGGCGCCGAAGGCGTGCGGCAGGCCCGGCGGGATCGACACGAAGTCCCCCGCTTCGAGGACCACGACCTCGTCCCCGGTGAGGACCTGGAGGCGGCCCGCGATGACGAACAGCGATTCGCTTGCAGCGGTGTGGAAGTGCGAGGGCGCGCCGTCGCCGCCGTCGGGGAAGGTCGAGCGGGTCACCGACAGGGCCCCGCCGGTAGCGGAGGAGTCGGCGAGCAGGGTCATGACCGACTGCTGCGCGTGGGCGAGGCGCTCGGCGTCGGCGGCGCGGGCGATGACGGGCTGGGGGGCGGTGCTCATCTGGTGTTCCTCCGGTTCGAAGTTGATATCTAGACATTACATGTCTAGATAAAGATCGGCAAGTGCAGTGCTCTGGAACACGTGTGCACGAAACCGGGACGACTATCATCGGGATTATGCGAATCAGCGAAGGCGTCGAATGGGCCGCGCACTGCTGCCTGCTGCTCGACTGGATGGGCCGCGGCGACCCCGAGACGGCCGAGCCGGTCTCGACCGCCCGGCTCGCCGCCGGGTACGGCCTGCCGCCCGCCTACCTCAACAAGCAGCTCCAGCCGCTCGTCAAGGCCGGGATCCTCACCTCCACCGCAGGCAAGAAGGGCGGGTTCAGGCTCGCGAAGCGGCTGGCGGACATCACGCTCATGGACGTGCTCACCGCGATCGAGGGCCCCGACGAGGCGTTCCAGTGCGCGGAGATCCGGCAGCACGGCGTGTGGGCCGACGAGCCCGCGTCGGTGTTCCGCGCCCCGTGCGCGATCGACACCGCGATGCGCACCGCCGAGCTCGAATGGCGCCGGGCCCTCGCCGCCCAGACCCTCGCCGCGATCCAGGCGAACGCCGAGCTCCAGGCGCCGGGCCTGCGAACGCAAGTCCTGGACTGGTACGCGCATCCGAGGACTTAGTCTTGAGCCCATGCGCATCGTCATCGCCGGTTCGAGCGGCTACCTCGGCACGGCCCTCATGCAGGCCCTCGAAGGCCACGACATCGTCCGCCTCGTCAGGCGCCGCCCCGACGAGGAGAACGAGATCCGCTGGGACCCGTACCGGGAGTCCCTCGACCCGCAGATCCTCGACGGCGCCGACGCGGTCGTGAACCTCTGCGGCGCCTCCATCGGCGGCCAGCGCTGGAACGCCGCGTACAAGCAGCGCCTGCGCACCTCCCGCGTGATCCCGACGACTGTGCTCGCCAAGGCGGTCGCGCAGGCGGGCGTCCCGGCGCTGATCAACGGCTCCGCGATGGGCTGGTACGGCGACCGCGCCGACCTCGAAGTCGACGAGACGTACCCGGCCGCGGCCGACTTCCTCGGCCAGCTGTGCCTCGCCTGGGAGCAGGCCGCCGCCCCTGCGGCCGAGGCGGGCGCGCGGGTCGCCTACCTGCGTACGGGCCATGTGCTCGGCCCCGGCAGCGTCCTCATCGCGCGCCTGAAGCCCGCGTGGAGGTTCGGCCTGGGCGGCCGGTTCGGCAGCGGGCGCCAGTACATGTCGTGGATGTCCCTGCGCGACTGGACGGCCGCCGCGAAGCTCGTCATCGAGGGCGACACCGCGGGTCCGGTCAACATGGTCGGCCCGAACGCCGTGCGCAACAAGGACTTCGCCAAGGCCCTCGGCGCGGCGGTCCACCGCCCCGCGATCTGGCCCATCCCCGGCTGGGCGGTCAAGATCGTCGCAGGCGAGGCGGCCGTGGAAATGCTCCGCGGCGCGAACATCAAGCCCCGCAAGCTCGAAGCGATGGGTTACGAGTTCCAGGACGAAACGGTCTTCGAGGCCCTCCGCACCGCGCTCCGCTGAAGTGGGCGGCCCGGCCGCGGATGCGCGACACTTGGGCCATGACCCCCACCTCGGACCGGCCGGTGAAGCCGCGCTCGATCGGCCGCGCCCAGGCGGGGCTGTGGCTCCAGTACGGCTACCTCCTGTGCGACGTGCTGCTGACCTCGCAGGTCACGGACGACTCGTTCGGCGCGCACCTGCTCACCGCCGCCGGGCCCGGGCTCGCGCTGCTCATGTTCCTCGTGGGCCTCCCGGCGCTCGGCATCGGCGCCGGGCTCCTGACCCTGATGCTCGGCGACCGCATCGCCGGGGCGCGGACCGCGGCGACGCTCGCCTGCGCCGCATTGGCAGTGGCCGCCTGCGCGGTCGCCTCCGTCTCACCGGCGCCTCTGACCACCTTCGCGACCGCCCTCCCCTGGCTCGCCTTCCAGGCCATGACCGTCATCAACCTCCACACCCCCGACGCCGACCGCTGGTTCACCGGACCGGACGCGGTGGCCCCCGAGCCCTAGAATTCAGGGACCGCCCACCCGGAGGACCCGCCCATGCTGACCCCGCCTTCCACGCCGCTGCCGCCGGAGCTGCTGCATCGCAAGCCCGGCACCGTCACCGCCGCGCAGGTGATGATGTGGCTCCAGTTCTCGTTCCTGATCTGCTGCGGGGCGGGGACCGGGACGATCGGGTTGTTCTGGACCTCCGTCGACTTCGACGACTTCGGGTTCGAGGAGGACCTCTCCGAAGGCTTCGAGGACCTCGCGGCGCTGCTCGTCGTCGTGATCGCGGTGACGATCATGATCGTGATCCTGTACGGGATCCTCGCGGTGAAGATCGGCACGGGGCGGCGCTGGGCGCAGGTCACGACGATCCTGCTCATGCTCGGGTCGATCGTGACCGGGTTCTACGGCTTGTACGCCGGGTTCCGGGTCGGCGACATGGAGGCCTCGGTGGTCGACGGGTCGCGGCTCGTCTGGACGCTGCTGGGGCTGTCGATGCCGATCGTGACGCTCCTGTGCCTGTTCACGGGCTCGGCGAACCAGTGGTTCCGGCAGAAGGGCCGCGATCCGCTCAAGGGCCTGCCGCCGCAGGCGCCGCAGTTCCGGCCGTACTAGTCCCCGCGGGCGCCAGGGCCGCCCCGAGGGCGGCGACGTTGTCGCGCACCGCGTCCGGGTCGCCGCAGCCTTCCACGAGGAGGAGCTGCCGGGCGACGCCGGTGGCATCGGCGGAGGCCGCGAGGCGTTCGGCCACATGGGAAGCGGTGCCGACGGCGTGGCGACCGATCATCCAGTCCACGTACGCGCCGTGGTCGCGCTGGGTGCGGCCGGGCTTGAGGGACACGTACTGGCCGGTGCCGCGGACGAGCAGCTCGGTGAGGGATTCGCGGAGGCGGTCGACGTCTGCGGGAGTGTCGGCGACCTGGGCGAGGTGCGTCGAGACGTGCTCGGCGGCGTCGGGGTCGTGTCCGGCGGCCTCGGCTTCGGTGCGCCATGCTCCGATCAGCGAGCGGTGCTCTTCGTCTGGAGCGTGCATCCCGAGGAGGAGCGGCAGTCCGAGCCGTCCGGCGAGCCGGGCGGTGCCTTCGCCGGTGGCCGCGACCCACAGCGGGGCGCCGGAGCCGGGGGGCATGACGCGGACGGGCAGGACGTCGAAGAACTCGCCCGCGTGGGCGACTTCGGTGGCGCCGGAAAGCCAGGTGGCGAGGAGCCGCAGGCCCTCTTCGAAGCCGCGTTCGTACCGGTCGAGGCCGGCGTCGAAGACGTCGAGGTCGATCCAGGGGCCGCCGCGGCCGACGCCGAGGCGGAACCGGCCGGGGGCGAGGGCGTCGAGCGTCGCGGCCTCCTCCCCCAGGGCCACGGGGTGGCGGGTGGAGAGGACGGCGACGGCCGTGCCGATCTGGATGCGCTCGGTCGCGGCGAGGAGGTGCGCGGCCATGAGGGTCGCGGAGGGGCTGGCGCCGTACTCGATGAAGTGGTGCTCGGCGGTCCAGGCGCCGTCGAGTCCGGATGCTTCGGCTTGGCGCGCATAGGAGACGACTCGGCGGAGCGCTTCCGCCGGCGCGGTACCGGGGAACACTCCGCCGAGCAGGAACACGTCGTGTGCACTCATGCACACCACTCTATTGGTCAGCGGGGCGGGATCAGTGGCGCAGCATCTCCGCGACGAGGAACGCGAGCTCCAGCGACTGCTGCGTGTTCAGGCGCGGGTCGCACGCGGTCTCGTACCGGTCGGAGAGCTGGTCATCGCGGATCTCCTGGGCGCCGCCGACGCACTCGGTGACGTCCTCGCCGGTGAGTTCGATGTGGATGCCGCCCGGGTGGGACCCGATGCGGCGGTGGACCTCGAAGAACCCGAGGACCTCGTCGACGACCTGGTCGAACGCGCGGGTCTTGTACCCGGACGCGGACTCGTAGGTGTTGCCGTGCATGGGGTCGCACTGCCACACGACCTTGCACCCGGCGGCCTCGACCTTCTCGACGATCGGCGGGAGGAGGGTGCGGACGTTCTTGTGCCCCATGCGGGTGATGACGACGAGCTTCCCGGGGACGTTCTCCGGGTTGAGCTTCTGGCACATCTCCACGACCCACTCGGGCGTGGCGGTGGGGCCGATCTTGCAGCCCACCGGGTTCGCGACGCGCGAGAGGAAGTCGATGTGGGCGCCGCCGAGCTGGCGGGTGCGCTCGCCGTTCCAGACCATGTGGCCGGACAGGGCGTACGCCTTGCCGTCGAAGATGCGGGTGAGCGCCCGGTCGTACTCGATGGCGAGCATCTCGTGGGACGCGAAGACCTCGGCGGTGTGGAGGTTGTCGTCCTCGACGCCGCACGCGGCCATGAAGCGCACGGCCCGGTCGATCTCGCGGCCGATGGCCTCGTACCGCTCCCCGGCCGGGGAGGTGCGCACGAAGTCCTTGTTCCAGTCGTGGACGGCCATGAGGTCGGCGAGGCCGCCGCGCAGGTAGGCGCGGAGCATGTTCATGGTCGCGGCGGAGTTGGCGTAGGCGCGGATCATCCGCTGCGGGTCGACGACCCGGGCCTCCTCGGTCGCTTCGAGCGAGTTGAACATGTCGCCGCGGTACACGGGCAGGCCGAGCGAGTCGGTCGCGGCCGAGCGCGGCTTGGAGTACTGGCCGGCGATGCGGCCGACCTTGACGACCGGGAGCGACGCGCCGTAGGTGAGCACGACCGCCATCTGGAGGAGCGTGCGCATGTTCGCGAGGACGTGGTGCTCGGTGTTGTCGATGAACGTCTCGGCGCAGTCGCCGCCCTGCATGAGGAACGCGCGGCCCTCGCACACCTCGGCGAGTCGCTCGCGCAGGTGGTCGACCTCGTAGGGCGCGACGATCGGCGGGACGGCGGCGAGCACGCCGGTCACGTCCTCGACCTCGGCGTAGTCGGGCCACGGGGGGACCTGCTCTCGGGGCAGGTCCCGCCAGGCGTCGAGCTGATAGCGCTCGGCTTCCTCCTCGTCGGCGACGACGGGGACGAGACCGGGGTTTCGCAGGTCATGCCATTGGCGGTTCACGCGCATATCGTACGCGGGCCGCACCGGCGGCGGTGACACCGATTTGGCAATCCCATGGGTTGGGCCACTGCCCGGACCGGCCGCCGCGACACACTCGGGGTCGCGCAGACATCCCACCTTTGGGGGCGCGTCTAGGCTGGTCGGGTGCGTAAGACGACGATTGATGAGTGGCTGTCCGACCTCGCGTCGGACAAGCCGGCGCCCGGCGGGGGCGCCGCGGCGGGGGTGAACGCGGCCATGGGCGCCGCCCTGGTCTCCATGGTGTGCAACCTGACGATCGGGAAGCCGAAGTTCGCGGAGCACGAGGCGGTGATGCGGGAGGTCCTGGCCGAGGCCGAGCGGCTCCGGGGCGAGGCGCTCCAGCTCGCCGAGGACGACGCCGAGGCGTTCTCCGGCGTCGTGGCCGCGTACAAGCTCCCGAAGTCCTCCGACGAGGAGAAGGCCGCGCGGACCGCGGCGATCCAGGTGGGCCTGGTCGAGGCCGCGGCGGTGCCGCTCGCGGTCGCGCGGGTCGCCGCGGAGGTCATCAAGCTGTCGGGGCGGATCCTGGAGGGCTCCAACCCGAACGTGCTGTCCGATGTGGCCGTGGCGGCGTCGGCGGCGAAGTCGGCGCTGGAGTCGGCCGCGCTGAACGTGGACATCAACCTGGTGTCGATCAAGGACCAGGCCGAGCGCGAGCGGCTCGCGGGCGCCCTGAACGAGGCGCTCCAGGCGAAGGTGCAGGCCGAGGCGATCATGCACGCCGTGGCGAAGCGGATCCGCGCATGAGCGACATCGACGGGCGCGCGGTCGCCAAGGCGATCCGCGCAGACGTGGCCGCGGCGGCGGCGAAGCTGCGCGCGGAGGGGACGGCGCCGACGCTCGCGGTCGTCGTGCCGACCGACGACGAGGGCACCGCCTGGTACGTGCGGTCCATCAAGAAGGCCGCCGAGAAGGAGGGCGTCGACTGCCGCATCGAGCAGCTCGACGCGCCCGGCAAGGGCGAGATCATCGCGAAGCTCCAGGAGCTGTCCGCGGACCCCGACGTGCACGGGATCATCTGCCAGACGCCGCTGCCCGAAGGGGTGACGCTGCCCGAGGTCGGGTGGTACATCAGCCCGTTCAAGGACATCGACGGCGCGAACTCCGAGGGCCTGGGGCGCCTCGCGCAGGGCCGCCGCACGTGGGCCCCGGCGACCGCCGCGGCCGTCTTGGAGCTGCTCAAGCGCGAGGACCTGGAGCTGGCGGGCACACGGGCCGTGGTCGTGGGCCGCTCGACGGTGGTCGGCAAGCCCGCGGCGCTGCTGCTGCTCAACGAGTCCGCGACGGTGACCGTGTGCCACTCGCGGACGAAGGACCTCGCCGCGGTCTGCCGCGAAGCGGACATCCTGGTCGCGGCCGTCGGCCGCGCGGGCATGATCGGCGCCGACTTCGTGAAGCCCGGCGCCACCGTCATCGACGTGGGCACCAACCCGACCGACGACGGCGGCCTGGTCGGCGACGTCGACTACGCCGCGGTCGCCCCGGTCGCGGGCCGCCTCACCCCGGTCCCCGGCGGCGTCGGCCCCGTGACCACGGCGCTCCTCTTGCGCCACACGGTCGAAGCGGCGGAGCTGTCCAAGACCCACCCGTAAACCCGCAGTACTGCGACGCGAACGGCCGGGAGCCCGCTGGGCTCCCGGCCGTTCGCGCGCACCACGGAGACCGCCGGGCGCCCTGGGGAAGGCCCCCCGGTTTCCCAAGCTACACAGGAGAACCTGAAGGGAAGCTGAAGCGGGGCGAACCCGGTCCGGCTAGTGGCGGATACCCGACAGACATGGGCGACTACTGGACGTAGCGTTAAGGCTTCGCACGCAAAGGAGGTCACGAATGACACGTCGTCTTGCATTCGTGGCGACCGTCGCCGCCATGATCCTGGCGGTGTCGAGCCCGGCGATGGCGTTCCAGCACGACCGGGTCCACAACCCGGTGCTGCACTGGGCGCTCGACATCGCGACCCTGGCCATCGTGGTCGCGCCCATTTGGACGGCGCTGCTGTGGGGGCGGGGCCAGAACAAGTGGCTCCTGGTGGGGCTGATCGGCATCGTGCAGGTGCCGGTGGCGATCCTCGGGTTCTCGCCGAGCGCTTCGTCCCTGTTCGCGGGCACCGGCCTGTTCTTCGGGCTGGCGATCACGGCCGCGGCCATCGTCTACACGCGGCGGGCCACCCGCCTGGAGCGCGCCGAAGCGGCCGACGCGCAGGCCGCCGAAGGGGAATGACCCCGGCCCGGCAGGGGCCGGTCAGACCGGGCGCGCGGTGACCGCGCCCGCCACAACTCCATCCTCCGGATCGACGAGGAACCGCCGGGCCGGGCCGTCAGGGCCCAGCTCGAACCCGCGGGCCCGCCGGCCGTCGAGGATCACCCGCAGCAGCGGGCATCCCGCGAACGGCCCGTCGAACCCGCCCGTGCCGGGGTCCCGGTAGGCGTGCCACGAGCAGTGCGCCTCGCCGACCCAGCCCCAGGCCCGGTGGGTCTCGCTCCCCCCGAACCGGTAGACCCCGACGCTGAGCAGCCGGTCCCCGACCGGGCGCCGGTAGAAGTCGGCGTCGAGGCCCTTGACCGGGACGCCCTCGAAGTCGACGTCTCGAAGGGTCTTGTGGAACGTGAAATCGGCGAGATGCGGGATCTCGCCGATTTCCCTCTGCGCGATGGACTCGGTGAAAGCGACGGGCACGCCCGGTCTAACGACCGGACGCGCCCGCGGTTGCGCATTCGCAGTGCTTTGTGGCCGGTCCGTCTTCAGCTCCCCTTCAGGAACCCGCAGGTAGCGTTGAAAACGGGGGCCCACCCCAGCGGATAGGACCGGCCTTCGGGGTGCGCTAGACGCCGAAGAAGACCTCGGCGTCGGCGTAGCGCTCGACCGGAACGGTCTTGAGCACGTCGGTGCCCTCGTGGATCGGGATGCGCACGACGTTGGTGCCCTGGAGCGCCATCATCTTGCCGAAGTCGCCCTCGTTGACCGCGTCGGCGGCTTCGAGGCCGAGGCGCGTCGCCAGGACGCGGTCGAACGCCGTCGGGGTGCCGCCGCGCTGGAGGTGGCCGAGGATGATCGCGCGGGTCTCGATGCCGGCGCGCTCCTTGATCTCCGCCGCGACCCAGTCGCCCACGCCGCCGAGCTTGACGTGGCCGAACGCGTCGACCTCGCCGTCCTTGAGCACCATGCCCTCCTGGGCGTGCGCGCCCTCGGACACCGCGACGATGGTGGCCTTCCCGGCCTCCTTGCGGTCCTTGACGAACGCCGCAACCTTCTCGATGTCGAAGGCGACCTCGGGGATGAGGGTCACGTTCGCGCCGCCCGCGATGCCCGCGTGCAGCGTCATCCAGCCCGCGTGGCGGCCCATGATCTCCACGACGATGCAGCGGTCGTGCGAGTCGGCGGTCGTCCACAGGCGGTCGATGGCCTCGGTCGCGATGTTCACGGCCGTGTCGAAGCCGAACGTGTAGTCCGTGCCCGACAGGTCGTTGTCGATGGTCTTCGGCACGCCCACGCAGTTCACGCCGTCGGCGGTCAGCTTCGTGGCCACGCCCAGGGTGTCCTCGCCGCCGATGGCGATGAGCGCGTCCACGCCCAGGTCGGCCATGTTCTTCTTGATGGCCTCGACGCCGCCCTCGATCTTGTAGGGGTTCGTCCGCGAGGAGTGGAGGATGGTGCCGCCCTGGTCGAGGATGTTCTCGACAACGTCCCAGTTCAGCTCCTGGGTGATGCCCTCGATCGGGCCCCTCCAGCCGTAGCGGAAGCCCACGAACTCGTGGCCGTATTCCTTGGTGCCCTTACGGACAGCGGCTCGGATGACCGCGTTGAGACCGGGGCAGTCGCCGCCGCCGGTGAGCACGCCAATGCGCATGCGTCTAACTCCCTAGAAGTGAGGACTGTTAACTGGGCGGCCTCATTGCCGAAACTTCGCCCACCATATATCGGGGCCCGGGAGCGGCGACCAGGGGTTCAGGACGGGGTTCAGCGGTGGGACTCGACGACGCCCGAGCGGTCCCCGCGCACCGCCTCCATGGCCTTCCACCGGGCCAGATTCAGTTTCGCGTCGGTCAACGCGTCGTGCATGTCCGCGTCCGGGGTCACCGGCAGGTCCGGGCGCCCCAGGTCCTCCCAGCGCTGGCGCAGGTCCTTCGTCATCCGCGGCAGCGCGCGCGGCAGCTCCGGCATCGTCCCCCACAGCTGCGCGAGCACGACGTGGTCGTACGCGCCGATCCACGCCCACAGCTCCACCCGCTCCCCCGGGTGGCTGCCGGTCTTGCGGCGCACCGGCCCGACCAGGAACTCGTACAGCTCGTCGCGGATCGTCGCCCGGTCCTTCCACAGGTGGCTCGACGGTGCCGGGAGCTTGTCGAGGACGTTGCGCCGCACCCACTCGATCGCCCGCGACGGGTCGAACTCGGTCGACACGGCGTAGTACTCGCGGCCGTGCTCGTCGACGACCGCGATCGAGACCAGGTCGATCGTGCGACCGTCCTCGATGAACTCGGTGTCGTAGAAGTAGCGGTACGCCACGCATCGGCCTTTCGTATGATCACGGGCGGTCTGTTCAGCCCGAATCGGGACCCGCCCGTATGTCGCCGGGCTGGAGTCGACGCTACGCCATACGATCAGGCAGCCGGAATCTGACCTCGCAATCTGCATATGAGAAGCGCGATACCGGACAATCAACGCGAAAGCACGTAGACTCGATCGTACGCGCGGCCGAGCGACAAGTGCACCGTCTGGACACACGACCCAACGGAGCGTGAAGTTTCCGACACCGGGCTCTGTACAACGACGGAAAAGACAGCGATCATCGGAGGGAACCCGCGACCCGGGACCCACCGAAGGGGGAGAACTATGGGTGTCAGCCCATCTGAAGACCCGCTTGCAGGCGTCGCCATGTTCGCCGGCCTCGACCCGCAGGCGCGGCGGCAGATCGCGGGCGTGGCCGTGCAGCGCCACTACCGGCGCGGGCACCTCCTGTTCTTCGAGGGCGAGCCGGGCGAGTCGCTCATCATGATCCGCTCCGGCGCCGTCAGCGTCTTCCGCACCGCGGCCACCGGCGAGCGGGCCATGCTCCACGTCGCCCGCGCCCCCGAGGTCCTCGGCGAGGTCTCCCTCCTCGACGGCTCCCCCCGGTCGGCCAGCGCGGAGGCCCTGGAGGACACGTCGGCGCTGGCGCTGGCGCGCTCGTCGTTCCTGGAGCTGGTGCACGGCAACCCGAAGATGCTCGACGCGGTGCTGCGGTCGATGGGCATGATCGTGCGGCGGCTGACGGAGCAGTCCTCGGACCACGTGTTCCTGGATCTGCCGGGCCGGGTCGCGAAGACGCTGGTGCGTCTGGCGGAGCAGCACTCGTCGCCGATGACGACGATCGAGCTGAACCAGACGCAGCTGGCGGAGATGGCGGGCGGGTCGCGCCAGAGCGTGAACCAGGCGATAGGGATCTTCGCGAACCGGGGCTGGCTGCGGACGGAGGGCCGCAAGATCGTGGTGGTGGACCTGCCCGCGCTGCGGCGGCGGGCGGGCTTCGGAGGACCCGAGTAAGAGGTTCGGGTCAGCGGTACCGACTATTCCTTCTGCTGCTGGCGCTTCTTGACGTTCGCGGCGTACTCGTCGACGTAGTCCTGGCCGGTGAGCTCGCGGAGGGCGTCCATGACCTCGTCGGTGACGGCGCGCTCGATGAACCGGTCGCCCACGAGGCCGCTGTAGCGGTGGAAGTCGAGGGGCGGCCCGAACTTGATGCGCACGCGGCCGATCCGGGGGATGCGGCGGCCGATGGGCTGGAGTTCGCCCGTGTTGAGCATGGCGACCGGCACGACCGGGGCGCCGGTCTGGAGGGCGAGGCGGGCGACGCCGGTCTTGCCCCTGTACAGGCGGCCGTCGGGCGAGCGGGTGCCCTCGGGGTAGATGCCGAACAGGCGGCCTTCGGTGAGGATGCGCTTGCCGGTGTCGAGGGAGACGTTGGCGGCGTCGCCTCCGGCGCGGTCGACGGGGATCGCGCCGACGGCGTTCATGAAGGTGCGCACGAACCAGCCTTTGAAGCCGGTGCCGGTGAAGTACTCCTCTTTCGCGATGAAGGTGACCCGGCGCGTGAGGACCAGGGGCATGAAGAAGGAGTCGGTCACGGCGAGGTGGTTGGAGGCCAGGATCGCCGGGCCGTCGTCGGGGACGTGTTCGAGCCCGTCGACCTTCGGGCGGTAGACCACCCACAGCAGCGACCCCAGTGTCGCCTTCAGAAACCACCACATGATCACGGGTCCAAGCGTATCGGCATCGGTCAATCCGGCGGACCGGCGTCCGCCCGGGGCGGGCCGGTCGCGCGCCTTGAGCGGTGGCAGGGCGGGGCGGGCGCGTGCGAGAATGGGCACGCAGCGCGAAAAGGGACCTCCCCGGCCGCGGCCCCGGGCCGCTCCGGGCCGGGCGGGTCCGGCGCCCCACATTCGGCGATCCGGGAGGCGACGTGACGATCGATTCCGAGGAGTTCGCGTTCGACCTCGGACCTGACGCCAAGGCCACGATGCTGCTGTGCCACGGGTTCACGTCGGATCCGGCGTCGATGCGGCCGTGGGGCGAGCACCTGCGGGACGCGGGCTTCAACGTGATCGCGCCGCTCCTGCCGGGGCACGGCGAGACGTGGCAGGTGCTGGCGAAGTCGACGTGGCAGCAGTGGTACGCCCGCCTGGAGGAGGCGCTCGACGAGGCGCTGGCGCTGGGCCTTCCGGTGTTCGCGGGGGGCCTGTCGATGGGCGGGTCGCTGTGCCTGCGGCTGGCGGAGCAGCGCGGGGGCGACCTAGCGGGGCTGGTGCTGGTGAACCCGGCGATCTTCGACTCGAAGCGCGAGGGGTTCCTGGCGCCGGTGCTGCGGTATGTGATGCCGAGCGTCGCGGCGATCGGGTCGGACCTGAACAAGCCCGACGTGCGGGAGAAGACGACCGACCGGACCCCGGTGGCGGCGTACGTGTCGCTGCGGCGGTTGTGGAAGGTGACGCGGCCGGAGCTGGCGCGGGTGACGGTGCCGTTGCGGCTGTTCACGAGTGCGCAGGACCATGTGGTGAATCCGCGGAACAGCGCGGTGGTGCGCGCGGGGGTGCGGTCGAAGGACGTGGAGTCGACGGTGCTGCCGCGGAGCTTCCATGTGGCGACGCTGGACTACGACGCGGAGACGATCTTCTCGGGGAGTGTCGCGTTCATGGAGCGGCAGCTGGCGAAGGCGCGGTCGGTCCATGACTGATCGGGGCGAGGAGCCCGAGGCCGGCGGCCAGGAGGACGGCCGGGAGGGCGAGCTGCTGCCGGAGGACGTGGACCGCCGGTTCGCGGAGCTGGTGGCGGGCCTTGAGGACCCGACGCTGTCGCAGTCGCCGGAGCCGGAGGAGGAGGTCGCGGCGGAGGCGGTGACGCCGCCGTCGCGGATGTCGTCGTCCGATGAGGAGCCGGGCCTGCTGGAGCTGTGGGACGCGGACCTGCCGGATGACGACGAGGACGACTACGACCCGCCGGAACCGCCGCCGGTCCCGTGGCCGAGCCTGCCCGCGGTGGGCGGGGTGCTGCTCGTCATCGCCGGTCTGGCGCTGCTGGTGAACCCGGGCATCGCGCCGCTGGGGACGACCCCGGGCCGCCTGGTCGGCTTCGTGGGGTTCCTCATCGGCGTGTGGCTGCTCATCAGTCGCCTGCGCCCGGACAAGGACCCCGACGACACCGACGACGGCGCGGTCGTCTGACCCCTTTCGGGGGACGCGCTTCAGCTCCCCTTCAGGTTCCCGCCAGTAGCTTGGAAAACGGGGGGCCTTCCCCAGCGCCCCGTCGGGCCCTTGGCGTGCGCCGGGGCTATTCCTTTCGGGCGAGCCAGGAGAGGATCGCGTCGAGGAGTCCTTCGGCGCCGGCGCCTTTGAAGACGTCGTCGGGGGAGCCGGCGAAGGTGAGGGGCGCGATGCCGTAGGCGTCGGCGACGGCCTGCACCTCCTTCGTCTGGGTCTCGGCTTCGGCGACGACGAGGAGGACCGGCGGGCCGCCGACGGGGGTCGGGGGCTCCTTCGGGACCTTCTGCGGTGAGACGAGGACGAGCGCGGCGGCCGGGTAGCGGCCCGCGGCGAGCGCGGCCCAGGCCGCGCCCTCCTTGTGGCCGATGAGGACGGTCTGGCGGGGCACGGTGACCGCGGCCTGGACGAGGTCGTGGGCGCGCGCTTCGAGGCCGCCGTCGGCGGCGGGCGTGCCGCCCTGGCCGCGGACGCTCACCGACGCGGCGTACCGGCCCGTTCCCGCGATCCGCTTGAGCCACAGGGCCTGGAAGGCCGCGGCCCCGGCGGGGTCGCCGGTGCAGCACAGGACGGGGCTGGCCTCGGGGTCGTCCTTGATCTCCATGTCGAAGAGGTCGGCCGGTTCGAGGTAGGCGTACTCGCGCGCGACCGGCGCGGGGGCGGGGGTGCGGGCGCGCCGGACCCAGGCGGCGAGGCTCATTTGGCGGGCTCCTGTTCGAGGGTGTCGATGATGCGGCCGAGGCTGGCGAGGTAGGTGGCGGCGTCGACGGCGAGCCGGTGGCGCGGCGACGTCCCGGCCGGGGCGGTGTCCTGCTCGGCCTCGGTGCGGACCTGGACGCGGAAGTTCGCGGCGCGCTCGGGGTCGCTCTTGCGCACCAGCAGCCAGTGGGCGATGGCGTGGGTCTGCCAGTGGACGATGGGGAGGACGCCGACGCCGGGTTCCACGAGGCCCGCGACGGCGAGGGTCTCCATCTTCGGGGAGAACATGCGCGCGTACAGGTTCGGGTACGGCGACTCGTCCTGGATGCCGAGGAGCTTCGGGTCGACCGACGTGAACTTGGGCCGGTACCCGGTGGCGAGGACGACCAGGTCGGGGCGGATCTCGGTGCCGTCGGCGAACGCCACGTCGAACCCGTCGAAGCGCGCGACCTCGCCGCGGCGGCGGATCGAGCCGTCGCCGACGTGCTCCATGTAGCGGCCGTTGCGCACCGGCTCCTCCGCGAACGGCTTCCCCTCCGGGACGATCCCCATGCGGGCGGCGAGGCTCGCGGGGCCCTTGAGAAGGCGGTCGGTCAGGAAGCGGCGCAGGAACTTCGGGCGTCCGCCGACGCGCGCGAGCGCGAAGTCGCCGGGCTCGCCGCCGAGGTACTTCGGCAGGTGCCAGGAGCCGCGGCGCACTGAATGGGTGCAGGAGGCGGCGTTGACGGCCGCTTCGCACGCGATGTCGGTGCCGGAGTTCCCGCCGCCGATGACGAGGACGTGCTTGCCGCGCAGGCGGGACGGGTCCTTCAGCTGCGAGGAGTGGAGGACGGTGCCGCGGAACTGGTCGAGGCCCGGGTAGGACGGGAGGTTCGGGGACCAGTGGTGGCCGGTGGCGATGATGACCGCGGCGTAGCGCAGGCGCCGGGCGGCGTTGCCCGCGGCGGGCTTGACGACGACCTCGAAGCGGGAGCCCTCGACGGGCTCGACGTGGGAGATCTCGGAGCCGTACCAGATGTGCTCGGAGAGCCCGAAGTGCTTGGCGTACGCGGTCAAGTAGGTGAGCATCTGCGCCGAGGACGGGTAGTCGGGCCAGTCGTCGGGCATCGGGAAGTCGGGGATCTCGGTCTGGGACCGGGAGGTCACGAGGTGCGTGTTCGGGTACAGCGGGCTGTGCTGGTTCTGCGGGTTCCACAGGCCGCCGAGGACGGTGTCCCGCTCGTAGCAGTCCACTTCGAAGCCGTTCTCGCGGAGGTTCTTGACGGCGATGAGGCCCGCGGCCCCGGCGCCGATCACGCAGACGGCCTCGCCGCGGTCGTACGCGGCCTGGGAGGAGTACTCCTGCAAGGGAACGGTCTCCTTCTGTGGGCATGTCGGGTCCTGCGCCGGACGGCGCCCCCGCGGCGCGCCCGGGGGCGGCCGTCCGGGGTGAAATGCGCCGAAAGACTGCAAGCAGATTACCGTGAGCGGGCCTCGTACTTTCGGGGGAGGTAGGCTCCGCTCGTGCTGTTCGAGCTGTGGAAACATCCGCGCCCCGCAGCCCCGGTGTTCCGGCGCGACGGGCAGGTCGTGGTCGCCTCGCACCGCCTCGCCCGCGAGGTCCTCGCCGACCGGGAGCGGTTCTCGGCGGCGAACGCCCTGGACGCGGTGGTCCCGGTCCCCGCCGGGGCGCTCCGCGAGCTCGCCTCGCACCGGTTCCGGCTCCCCGCCACCCTCGCCAACAACGACACTGCGACGCACGGCCCGATCCGCGAGCGCTTCGGCGAGGTGTTCGCGCCTGCGCGCGTCGCGGCGCTGCGTCCGTGGCTCACCGGCCTCGCGCGGCGCACCGTCGCCGTTGCGGCGCACCGGCTCCGGGCCGGGGAGGACGTGGACCTCGACGCGGCCGTGTCCTCGGAGATTCCGCTCGCCGCGCTCGCGCGCCTGCTGGACTTCGAGGCGTCGGCGACCGCCGAGGTCAAGCGCTTCAGCCGGGCGGCGCTGGAGCTGTTCTGGGGCGACCCTTCGCCTGCGCGCCAACGGGAGCTCGCCGAAGCCGTGGGGCCGTTCCACGCGATGCTCCGCGGCTGGGCCGCGGTCTCGGGCGGCGCCGCCGGGGACGTGCGCGAGGCGTACGGGGAGGACGCCGCGACCGCGGCGCTGTTCTTCCTGCTGGTGGCGGGCCAGGAGACGACTTCGCAGTTCCTGACGCTGCTGCTGCACCGGCTCGTCGAGGAGCCCGCGCTGCTCGCCCACGAGCCCGCGTTGATCGTGGAGGAGGGCCTGCGGCTGCTCCCTCCGATCACGTCGTGGCGGCGGGTCGCGTTGCGGGACACCGAGATCGGCGACGTGCCGGTCGCGGCCGGGGACTCGGTCCTGGTGTGGCTGGCCGCCGCGGGCGCCGACGAGGGCGTCGCCGCGTGCCCGGCGCACCTGGTCCCGGGCCAGCGCGGGTCGCGGCGCCACCTCGCGTTCGGGGCGGGCGCGCACCGGTGCCTGGGGAGCCAGCTGTCGCGCCTGGAGGCGGAGGTCGTGGTGGCGGAGCTGGCGCCGCTGCTCCCGCGCTGCACGGTGGTCGCGGCGCCGGTGAGCGACCCGAACCTGTCGTTCCGGATGCCGAGCCCGCTCGTGGTGCGGCTGGCTGGCTGAACGACGCGGGGCCGAACGGCGCGCTAATGCGTTGCAGCGCGGTGCATGCGCTTGCCAGACTGGCGGGATGTCTGAGCGATTCTTGAAGTTCCGCCAGCGCGGCACCGCCTACGTCCTCCGGGAAGGACCGAGTGGGACGGAAGTGCTCGTGATGCTCCACGTCGACCGCCCCGAAGCCGGCGTGCAGGTCCCCGGCGGCGGGGCGCGGCCGGGCGAGACGCCCGGCGAGACGGCGATGCGCGAGGCCGCCGAGGAGACCGGCGTCCGGGATCTCATGTTCGGGGAGGTGCTGGGCTCCAAGCTGATGAAGGTCGACTGGATCGCCTACGACTACCAGGTGAACACGTACTCGTGGATGACCACGACGGACCCGCGCGACGCGTGGGAGCACACGGTCCCGCACACCGGGGACGGCGACGACGGGCTGCGGATGCGCGCGGAGTTCCGTCCGATCGGGGAGTCGGGGATCGACTGGGGGCTGGACTGGCTCCTGGAGGCCGCGGTGCCGCGGTACCTGGCGCGGCGGGCGGAGCCTGATCCGGTGTCGGCCTAGGGGAACAGGGCTCGGAACGACCGTCGCGCGATGCGGGCGCCGGGGGTAGGGGCGCCCGCATCGCGTTGATATGGCCCGATTGGGCCAGATCGCAGCCAAATGTAGCGGGGTGGTGCAACCGCCGGACAAGCCCTGGTCAGGGGCGTTCGGGGAGGGCGAGCCATTCGGTGGCGGCGAGGCGGAACGCCTCGGGGTCGAGGGCGGCGGCGCCGTCGGGGATCCAGCCGAGGCGGTCGCCGGGCAGGTCGGTGAGGTTCTCGTATTCGGCGATGCCGGGGTCGTGGGGCCAGGCGCCGACGACGATCGCCGCGTCGATCCCCCTGCGCGCGAGGGCTTCGAGGGTGAGCGCGGTGTGGTTGAGGGTGCCGAGCCCGGCGCGGGTGACGACGACGGCGGGGCAGCCGAGTTCGACGGCGAGGTCGCGGGCGGTCCAGCCGTCCTCGCCGAGCTGCACGAGGAGGCCCCCGGCGCCTTCGAGGAGCACGACCTCGGCGGGCGAGTCGAGGGCGGCGTCGACGACTTCGGCGAGTTTCAGCAGCGGCAGGCCGCTGCGGCGCGCGGCCGCGAAGGGCGCCAGGGGGTCCGGGTAGGCGGCGAGGGCGCGGGCGGGGGCGCCGGAGAGGCGGGTGACCTCGGCGGCGTCGTCGTCATCGCCGGTCTGGGCGATCTTGATGACGTCGACGCTGCGGCCCTGCCGGATGAGGGCGGCGGC
The DNA here is from genome assembly GCF_003002955.1 of Glycomyces artemisiae. Lineage (GTDB taxonomy): Bacteria > Actinomycetota > Actinomycetes > Mycobacteriales > Micromonosporaceae > Glycomyces > Glycomyces artemisiae. The sequence goes on along the minus strand of NZ_PVTJ01000001.1, from coordinate 529,040 downwards.
GATCGCGGCGGTGGCGACGGTCTTGCCGACGCCGGTGTCGGTGCCGGTCACCAGGACCGGGCCTTCGAAGGGGATCACGGTCGTGCCTCCAGGACGGTGTCGAGGGCGTGCGCGAACTCGGCCGCGGGCACGCCGGTGTTGACGGTGATGCGCAGGCGGGAGCGGTGGTCGGGGGTCGACGGGGGCCGGAAGCAGCCGACGGCGACGCCTTGTGCGGCGCAGCGGGCGGCCCAGGCGGTGGCGGCGCGGGCGTCCCCTGCGGGCGGGGAGCAGACCCCGGCGGCGGGCGCGGGGGCGTCGAGGAGCTTCGCGGCGAGGGCGGCGCGGCGGGCGAGTTCGGTTCGGGCGCCGTCGGATTCGCGGGCGATACGCAGTGCGGCGGCGGCTCCGGCGATGACGGCCGGCGGCGGGGCGGTGTCGTAGATGAAGGTGCGGCCGGTGTCGTGGAGGTGGCGGCGCAGCACGGCGGGTCCGGCGACGACGCCGCCCGCGGCGCCGAGTGCCTTGGAGAGCGTCGCGGTGAGGACGATGCCGGGCTGCCCGGCGAGCCCGGCGGCGGCGACGCCTCCGGCGCCGTGCGGGCCGATCGTGCCGATGGCGTGGGCCTCGTCGACGAGGAGCAGCGCGCCGTGCGCCGAGGTGAGGGCGTGCAGGTCGGCGAGGGGCGCGGCGTCGCCGAGGACGGAGTAGACGGACTCGACGGCGACGAGCGCGGGCTTCAGGTCGCGGAGCCGCCGTTCGAGGTCGTCGAGGTCGTTGTGCGCGAACGTCTCCGCGCGGCGGCCCGCGAGGCGGGCGGCGTCGTGGAGCGAGGCGTGCGCGTGGGCGTCGAGCAGGACCGGGCCGCTCGCGAGCGCGGCGACCGCGCCGAGGTTCGCGAGGTACCCGGAGGAGTAGAGGACCGCGGTCGCCGCGCCGGTGTGCCGCGCGAAGTCCGCCTCGAACGCCTCGTGGACGCCGGTGGTGCCGCGCACGAGCCGCGACCCGCTCGCCCCGAGGCCGTGTTCGGCGAGGGCCGCGGCCGCGGCGGCGAGCACGTCGGGGTGGCGCGAGAGCCCGAGGTAGTCGTTCCCGGCGAGGTCGATCGCGTCGGTGCGCGGCGCCGCGGTGCGGGCGAGCCCGGCTTTGGCGCGCAGGTCCGCCTTGCGCGCCAAGCGGTCCCAGACGGCGTTCATCGGGTCGGGCGCCCGCTGCGGCTGCGCGGGGACGCCAGGCGGCGGGGTCGGCGCGCCGCCGGGCCGCGCCCGGCGCTCTTCGGCCGCCGCGAGCGCCTCCGGCGAGGGCCCGGCCTGCGGCTGTGTCCGGATCTCGGGGCGCGCCGGTTCGCCGTGCGCGGCGCTCATCCCAGGACCTCGTCGATCGCGGCGTCGAGGGCTTCCACGAGGAGGTCGGCCTCGTCGTCGCCGAGCGTCAAGGGCGGCATGACGACGACCGTATCGCCGAGGGGGCGCAGCCAGACGCCGCGGTCGCGGGCGGCGCGGCAGACGCGGAAGCCGGTGCGGTGGCCGTCGGGGGCGACCTCGACGCCGATCATGGTGCCGAGGCGGCGCACCTCGGTGACGGCGTCCTTGGCGGCGACCGGTTCGAGGAGCTTCCCGAGGCGCTCGCCGAGGCGGTCGGCGCGGGCGACGACGTCCTGCTCCCCCATGACGCGGAGGTTCGCGAGCGCGGCGGCGCAGCACAGCGGGTTCGCGGTGTAGGTGTGGCCGTGGAAGAACGTGCGCGGGCTCGAATCGCCGGGTCGGGTCAGGAACGCCTCGTAGACGTGCTCGGCGGCGAGGACCGCCGACAGCGGCAGGTACCCGCCGGTGACGCCTTTGCCGCAGGTGAGGAGGTCGGGGACGACGCCGGCGTGCTCGGCGGCCCACATGCGGCCGGTGCGGCCGATCCCGGTGGCGACCTCGTCGAAGATGAGGAGCGCGCCGTAGGTGTAGGCGAGTGTCCTTGCCTCGCGCAGGAACGCGGCGTCGTAGTCGAGCATCCCGGCGGCGCCCTGGATCATGGGCTCGACGATGATCGCGCAGACCTGGTCGCCGTGCTCGTGCATGACCGATCGCAGGTGGGAGATCGCCGTGGTCAGGCGGTCGGCGCCGAGGGCGCGGTCGCCGGGCGACTCGATGCCGACGGTCTCCAGCAGCAGGGGCTTGTACGCCTGGTGGAACAGGTCGTGGCCGCCGACGGCGACCGCGCCGAGCGTGTCGCCGTGGTAGGCGTGGTTCAGGCGCACGAACTTCGGCCGCGGGTGCCCGGTCTGGGTCGAGTACTGGTAGGCGATCTTGAGGGCGGCCTCGACGGCGGAGGAGCCGTCCCCGGCGTAGAAGACCTTCGTCAGGTCCGGGTCGTCGCCCTTGGGCGCCAGGGCGATCAGGGTCTCGGAGAGCTCGATGCCGGGGGTGTGGGAGGCGCCGAGGAAGGTGGCGTGGTCGAGCTTCGCGAGCTGGTCGGCGATGGCGGCGTTGACGCCGGGGTGGCCGTGGCCGAGGGTCGTGGTCCACAGGGAGGAGACGCCGTCGAGGTAGCGGCGGCCGTCGACGTCCCACAGCCAGGGCCCCTCGGCGCGGGCCACCACGGTGGGGTCGTCGCCGGTCCAGTCGGCGTGCTGCGTGAACGGGTGCCAGACGGCGGCGGCGTCTCGGGCGATCCAGGAGGCACTGGCGGACATCACGGCTCCTTAGCGGGTTCCTACAACGACCGTTGGAGGATACCGTCAGTGGCATGGCCCTCCGAGGACCGACCACCGTTACGCCGCCGCGACCCGCCGCGATCCTCCTGAAGTGACACGCTTAGGCTGGGGCGCGGTTCGGTCCGGACCCACCGGGTCCGTCCGCCTTTTTACACTTTGAACACAGTGGGATGCTTGACAACCTCCTGCGCCAGCGGCAGACTAGTGACACTTGCGGCAATCGCGGAGGATTGTCGCTTACCGCCCCTTCAGGTATCGCACCCCCGGTGACGCCCGCGGAGCGCGGGCACCGCCCGCCCCGCCCGCCGAGCCGAGCACCGTCGCCGCCGCGGGCGCACGGCAACGTGGAATGGCAGGGAAGGCCCCGTGTCCGACCAGAACCCCAAGGCCGCCGATCCCCCCGGCGCGCCGGAGGCCGAGCGGCGCTCGCGGTTCTCGGACGTCGTCCGCGACCGCGAGGCCGCCGCGTACCTCCTCGCATTCTGCCTCTCCAACGCCGGGTCGATGCTCAACCGCGTCGCCGTCACCGCGCTCGTCTGGGCGAACACCGGGTCCTCCGCGCTCGCCGTCGCCTCCTTCGCGATCAGCTACGCCCCCTACCTCGGCCTCGCGCAGGTCCTCGGCGCGGTCGTCGACCGCTACCCGTACCGCAACGTCATGGTCGCCTGCGACGTCCTCCGCGCCGGCCTCATCGCCCTGCTCCTCATCCCCGGCATGCCCGTGCCCGCGATGATGGCCGTCGTCTTCGCCGTCGCCGCCGTCCAGCCCGCCTACAACGCCGCCCGCACCGCGACCCTCGCGCAGATCCTCACCGGCGAACGCCTCACCACCGCCATCGCCCTCACCATGAGCGCCGCCGGGATCGCGCAGATCATCGGCTTCCTCGCAGGCGGCCTCCTCGCCTCCATCGACCCGTACACCGCGCTGACGGTGAACGCGGTCCTGTTCGCCGTCAGCGCCGTCGCCGTCCTCGGCCTCGTCCGGTACCGGCCCTCCGCGAACAAGCGCGAGGAGCGGCGGCACGTGCTCGCCGAGACCGCCGACGGCCTGCGGATGCTCCGCGACAACCGGGTCCTGCGGACCGTGTCGCTGGGTATCTGGGGCCTCTATGCGCTCACGGCCGTCCCCGAGGGCGTCGCGGTCCTGTGGGCCGCGCACCTCGGCCGCGGGTCGGCGACGCAGGGCCTCATCATGGCGATCGACGCCGTCGGCGCGGTCCTCGCGGTGCTCCTGTTCACCCGGTTCGTGCGGCCCTCGGTGCGGTTCCGGCTCATCCGGCCGCTCGCGTTCCTCGCGCCGCTGGCCCTCGCGGCGGCGCTGCTGGACCCGCCGCTGCCGGGGGTCCTCGTGCTCGCGTTCGGCGCGGGCGCCGCGACGATGATCATGGCGCCCATGAACGCGACGCTCGCGCAGTGCATCCCCGAAGGCTGGCGCGGCCGCGTCGTCTCGGCGGTCAACGCCGGGCTCCAGCTCTGCCAGGGCCTGGCCATCGCCGGGGTCGGCCTCGCCGCCGAGCTCGGCGTGCCCATCCCGTACGCGGTCGGCGCCTGGGGCGTCGTCGGGTTCGCGATCCACTTCCTCATCACCCGCGCCTGGCCCACCGCGGACGAGGTCGACGCCGCGAAGGCCGCCGCCGCTCCCCCGCAGCCCGCCGCCCCCTGACCGCGCCTCCCCGAAGAGCCTGCCGCGACGCACCCGGCGGGCGGCGCCCAGCGCGCGCCTCCGGTTAGGCTCGACCCGGCGCCGCCGTGCCGGGTCGGGGCGCCGGGAACGACAGGAGCACTGAACGTGGAACACGCAATGACCGTCGAGCTGCGCGGGCACCTCATCGACCAGGGCGTCTTCGCCCGCGTCATGGACGACGTGCTGGAGTACTCGGGGGCCTACTCGATCGACCGCTTCGACGTGGGGCGCCACCACACCGACGAGTCGTACGCGCAGCTCACCATCTCCGCGGAGACGCCGGAGCTGCTGGAGCGCATCGTCATGCGCCTCCAGACCCACGGCGCGAACCCCCTCGAACCCGGCATCGCCACGCTCAAACCGGCCCCGCGCGACGGCGTCTTCCCCGAGGACTTCTACTCCACCACCAACTTCGACACCCAGATCCGCCTCAACGGCGGCTGGATGGACGTCGAGAACTCCGAGATGGACTGCGGCATCATCGTCACCGCCGACCACTCCCGCGCCTGGACCCTCCCGGTGTCCGACGTCAAGGAGGGGCAGCTCGTCGTCTGCGGCGGCGAGGGCGTCAAGGTCCTCCCGCTGCCCGAGCCCGAGCGCAAGAGCCCCGAGGCGTCGAACTTCGAGTTCATGAGCGGCGGCGTCTCCTCCGAGCGCCCGCAGGCGCTCCAGGTCCGCCAGATCGCCCAGCACATGCGCGAGGTCAAGGCCCGCGGTGAGAAGATCCTCTGGGTCGGCGGCCCCGCGATCGTCCACACCGGAGCCGGGAAGGCCCTGGAGGCGCTCATCAACGAGGGCTACGCCGACGTGGTCTTCGCCGGGAACGCCCTCGCCGCCCACGACATCGAGTCGAACCTCTTCGGCACCTCCCTCGGCGTCGACCTCGACAAGGGCCACGGCGTCCCCCACGGCCACGAGCACCACATCCGCGCGATCAACAAGATCCGCACCTGCGGGTCCATCGCCGACGCGGTCGAGCAGGGCGTCCTCAAGGGCGGCATCATGCACGCGCTGGTCAAGAACGGCAAGGAGTTCGTGCTCGTCGGCTCCGTGCGCGACGACGGGCCCCTGCCCGACGTGTACACCGACGTGATCGAGGGCCAGCGCGCCATGCGCGCGGCCCTGCCGGGCGTCGGGTTCGCGATCATGGTCGCCACGATGCTCCACTCGATCGCGACGGGGAACCTGCTGCCCGCGAAGGTGCCGCTGGTGAGCGTCGACATCAACCCCGCCACGGTCACCAAGCTGGCCGACCGCGGCTCGGCGCAGGCGATCGGCGTCATCACCGACATCGGCCTGTTCTGCGAGCAGCTCGCGGGCGAACTGGTCGTGGGCTACAAGCGCGACTGAAGCAATCGGGGGGCTAGAGGTAGTGGACCATCCCTAGCCCCCACCCTCCCAGAGGGGACCGTAGCGGCGAGTCTTGCCGAGGGGTGCGACAGCAACGCCCGGCGGCGGGCGGTGTGTCACCCGATCGTGTCGATCTACGCGTGGGTAGCGCTTTCCAATCGCGGGTCCGCCCGCTATGATCCCATTAAATCGATTCATTTCGATCTCTCGATCATAGATCGGTTGAAACGTTCAAATCGATGGGAATCTCAAGGAGCACAACGATGTCCCCCACCGGCAATCCCAGACGACGAATCCGCCTCGCCCTCGCGGCGGCCGCGGTCGTGTTCACCGGCGCGCTCGGCGCCGTGGCCGTCCCCGAGGCCGCGCTCGCCCAGGGCTGCGGCGCCGGCACGCCGAACGCCACCGTCACCGGCTCCTCCGGGGCCTACACCACGAAGGACGGCGGCACGACCGTCTACTCCGGCTCCGACTACCGCGCCGCGGTCCAGGCCGGGGTCGACACCATCGCCAGCGGCGAGCGCGTGGCCGTCATGGCCTCGGGCAACATCGGCGCCAGCACCATCACCATCCAGAGCGGCAAGACCTTCGAGGGCTGCGGCACCATCACTGTCGCCAACCGCTCCGGGCGCGGCGCGATCGAGGCGATCAACACCACGAACGTCAACATCGCGTACCTGAAGATGGCCGGGAACCCCTACTTCGGCCTGCGCTTCTCCGGCACCAACGGCCTCAAGCTCGGCGACATCGACCTGACCCTCAGCGGCGGCCTCGGCATCCGCTTCGACCGCGACGCCGCGTGGAACTACAACGTCACGATGAACGACGTCTACGTCTCCGGCGCCGGGTCGCACGCGGTCGAGACGTGGAACATCGACGGCTTCAACATCACCAAGGTGACCGCCCGGAACGTCGGCGAGTCGGGCCTGCTCATCCAGAACTCGCGCAACGGCTGGGTCGGCACGGTCGACGGCGACAACGTCGCCACCGGCACCGGCTACGCCACGTTCCGCATGGCGAACACCAACGGCAAGACCGCGAGCGGCGGCTATGCGACCAACATCTGGGTCGACAACGTCATCTCCCGCGGCGGCGGGCGCGGGATCTTCTGCGTCTCGCAGTCCGGCGGCGTCGTCATCAAGAACGTCGACCTGGCGAACAACGGCAACAACGCGGTCCTCATCGAGAACTGCTACAACGTCTCGATCCGCGGCGGCACGGTCAACGGCGGCGGCGAAGTGCGCCTCGCGGCCCGCACCGAGTTCGCCAACAACAAGGACATCTGGATCACGATGACGGTGAACAACACGTCGGTCCGGGAGTCGCCGTGCGGCGAGAACACGAACTGGACGATCAGCGGCAACGCGTCGGTGAACGTGTGCTGATCGCGCATATATAAGGAGTAAGGGAAAGGCCCGGAGCGATCCGCTCCAGGCCTTTCCGCCAGTCGTCTTAAGGGACGATGTCGCGGTGGCGGGCGAGGTCGGCCGCGCCGATCACGCCGGCCTTCGAGCCGAGCTCGGCCGCGCGGACCTCCGCGAACGGCACCTGGGCGCGGTTCGCGAGCGCCTGCTCGTAGTGCTTGCGGATCGGATCGAGGAGCAGGTCCCCCGCGTCCACGACGCCCCCGGCGATGAGGATGACGCCCGGGTCGATGAGGTTGACCATGTCCGCGGCCGAGTTGCCGAGGTAGTAGCCGATCGAGTCGAACGCGGCCAGCGCGACCTCGTCGCCCTCGCGGGCGGCGTCGGTGACCTGGCGGCCGGTGATCGCCTCGGCGTCGCCGCCGGCGAGCTTGAGGAGGACGGCGGCCTTGGCGGGGTCGGCCGCGGCGCCCTCGCGGGCGGCGCGGGTGAGGGCGCGGCCGGAGGCGTACTGCTCCAGGCAGCCGACGCGGCCGCATCCGCAGGGGCGGCCGTCGGGCATGACGGAGCGGATGTGGCCGATCTCGGCGGCGACGCCGTGGGTGCCGCGCAGGAGGTTGTCCTTGACGACGATGCCGCCGCCGACGCCGGTCCCGATCGTGTAGAGCACGGAGGAGCGGTGGGCCTTGGCGGCGCCGAAGCGGTGCTCGCCCCAGATGGCGACGTTGGCGTCGTTCTCGACGACGACGGGGAGGTCGATGACCGCGGTGACCTTGTCGCGGAGGGGCTCGTCCTTCCAGGAGACGTTGGGGGCGAGCATGACCGTGGACCGGTCGGAGGAGATCCATCCGGCCGCGCCGATGCCGACCGCCTCGATCTCGTGGCCGCCGCGCAGCTCGTCGACGACTTCCTTGACCGCCTGGATGACGCCCGCCTGATCGTCGGCGGGGGTGGGGCGCCGGGCCGTGGCGAGGACGTTGCCGTTCTCGTCGACGAGTCCGCCGCCGACTTTCGTGCCCCCGATGTCGACTCCGATAGTCAGACTCACAGCTGTCCCTCCAGCGGTTCCCGGAATTGAGGCGTTGGCTGCCACGCGACGCTGCGGGCCACCGACAGACTTTACGGCACGATTAATTCCCGAGGAAATCGGCTGTTCCATCCCCCTTGGCGAAGGTATCACCGCAGTGGCTTTCGCTCTCGTTCCCGTTGCTCTAGCATCGGAATTCAACCTGACTTGCCAAGGGAGTTTACTCACCGGTAAGTTATGCCCATCACGTGTCGACCGCCTTCTTTACAACGCCGTAACCACGGCGCGTTGAACGGAGCCATAATGCGCGAGTTCGCCGTCCCCCCAGTGGTGACAGTGCCCGACGAAGACAACACCCTCACCGCCCTGTGGGACGCGGCCGAGAACCACCCCTCCTCGATCCTCTACATGCGCTCGTTCGACGAGGGCGCGACCTGGCAGGACGTCACCTCCGTGCAGTTCCGGGACCAGGTGGTCGCGGTGGCGCGGGGCCTGGCCGCGGCGGGCGTGCAACCCGGCGACCGGGTGGCGCTCATGTCCGCGACCCGCTACGAGTGGACCCTGCTGGACTACGCGATCTGGGCGGCCGGGGCGGTGACGGTGACGATCTACGAGACGTCCTCGGCCGACCAGGCGAAATGGATCCTGGAGGACTCCGGCGCGACCGCGGTGGTCGCCGAGACGCCCGGGATGGCCGCGATGGTCGAGGGCCTCAGCGCCGACGTGAAGCACGTGTGGACCATCGACGAGGGCGGCGTGGACGCCCTGACCGCGCTCGGCGCGGACGCCGACGTGGACATCGAGGAGCGCCGGAGGTCGCGGCGCTCGGGCGACCTGGCGACGATCGTGTACACCTCGGGCACGACCGGGCGCCCCAAGGGCTGCATGCTCACCCACGGGAACCTGCTCAACGACATCCGCAACATCATCCCCGAGGTCCCGGGCGTGCTGTACGACGGCGCCCGCATGCTGCTGTTCCTGTCGCTCGCGCACGTGCTGGCCCGCATCCTCCAGATCGCGGGGATGGAGTCGCGCACGACGATCGCGCACGCCGACCGCACGAAGCTGACGGCGGTCATGCCCGTGGTCAAGCCGACGACGCTGCTGGCGATCCCCCGCGTGTTCGAGAAGGTGTACGCCGGGGCGTACCAGAAGGCCGTCGACGAGGGGAAGGGCGGCCTGTTCGAGAAGGCCGCGGTGACCGCCAAGGAGTACAGCCGCGCGCTCGACAAGCCCGGCGGGCCCGGCCTGGGCCTGAAGCTGCGCCACAAGCTGTGGGACCTGCTGGTGTACAAGAAGATCCGCGCGGCCGTGGGCGGCGAGTGCAACTCGGCGGTCTCGGGCGGGGCGGCGCTCGGCCCGGAGCTGGGGCACTTCTTCCGCGGCGTGGGCATCACGATCTTCGAGGGCTACGGGCTCACGGAGACCTCCCCGGTGCTGTCGCTGAACCTGGAGACGGCCATCAAGGTCGGCTCGATCGGCCGGCCCACGCCGGGCACGGCGCTGCGCGTCGCCGACGACGGCGAGCTGGAGGCCAAGGGCCCGCAGGTGTTCCCCGGGTACTGGAACAACGACGCCGCGACCGCGGAGGTCCTCGACGCGGACGGCTGGTTCAAGACCGGCGACATCGCCGAGATCGACGACGACGGGTACGTGACGATCACCGGCCGCAAGAAGGACATCATCGTCACCGCGGGCGGCAAGAACGTCGCCCCCGGGCCGCTGGAGAAGATCCTCGACTCGCACCCGCTGATCGCGTACGCGCTGGTCGTGGGCGAGGCGCGGCCGTACATCGGGTGCCTGATCTCCATCGACGGCGACATCCTGCCCGACTGGCTCTCGCGCCAGGGCAAGGACCCGAAGACGCCGATCGCCGACCTCGTGGACGACGCGGAGCTGCTCGCGGAGCTCCAGGCGAAGGTCGACGAGGCCAATGCGACGGTCTCCCGCGCGGAGCAGATCAAGCGATTCCGGGTCATTCCGGTCGAGCTGAGCGAAGACGCCGGTGAAATCACTCCGTCAGTCAAGGTCAAACGTCACGTCGTCATGGAAAAATACTCAGGCGAGGTGAATGCGCTGTACGACTCGGCGCAGCAGGAGACCAAGACCAAGTAGGCGAGGGGCCCATGGGCGAAGAGGCGGCGCTGGAACGCCAGTGGCGACTGCCCGCCGTCGCCCTCCGGGGCGCCCTGTTCGCGCTCGTCGCGGTCTTCGGCTGGTTCTCAGTGGGCCTGGCCGAGGCCGCGACCTGGTGCGGGATCCTCGCGCTCGCCGCGCTTCCCGGGGTGGTCCTCCCCCGGCACCGGCTGCTCGCGCCCGCCGGGCGGCTCGCCGAGGTCGCCGTGGTCGTCCTCGGGACGCTCGCCACCGGCGGCCTGCCCTCGTGGATGCTCCCGTACCTGATCGCGCCGTTCGCGACCGCCGCGTTCGACGCGGCCGCGCCCGTCGAGGACGGCGACCGCTGGTCGCGGCTGCGCACGTGGGGCCCGCCCGCGCTCGTCGCGCTCGCCGCGGCCGGGCTGCTCGCGCAGGCCCCGCGGGTCGCCGACTTCAACCGCGGCACGTACGTCACGACCGCGGCGATCGCGCTCGCGTTCGGGCTCGCGTCGGCGGTCGGCGCGTGGTGGCTGCGCCGCTCCCGCACCTCCGACATGCACCACTCGCAGCTGCCGTACGCGGAGGCCGCGGCCCTGCTCACGCAGCTGCGGGTCGTCGCCAGGCAGCTCCCGGGGTCCACGCTCGACCCGGGCGGGATCGCCACCGAGATCGTCGACACCGCCGCGCGCATCCCCGGCGTCGAGCGGGCCGCGGTCCTGTCGGCCGCCTCGGGCAGGCGCCTGGTCGTCCTCGCCGAGCACGCCGACGAGCGCGTCGACTGGGAGACGTCGCCGCAGCTCAACTCGCTGCTCGCCGACGCGTGGGCGGGGCAGAAGCCGCAGGCCGGGCAGGTCCCGCTGTCGCGGTCCACCCAGGGGCCCGTCGCGTCCCTCGTGATCCCGCTCGTCGCCGAGGGCCGCACGGTGGGGCTCGTGGCGATCGAGTCCGACGACCCGGCCGCGTTCGGACCCGAGGCGATCACCGCCGCCGAGGACCGCACCAAGGGCGCGGCCCTGCGCCTGGAGACCGCGCTGCTGTTCGAGGACGTCAGGTCCATGGCGACCACCGAGGAGCGCCAGCGCCTGGCCCGCGAGATCCACGACGGCATCGCCCAGGCGCTGGCGATGCTCGGGTACGGGATCGACAACGCGATGGCGATCCTGCCGCCCGAGGCCGGGGAGGCGAAGGGCGAGCTGGAGGACCTGCGCTCGGAGGTGACGCGGCTCGTCACGGAGCTGCGGTTCTCCCTGTTCGAGCTGCGGTCGAACGTCGACCGTCAGGGGGGCCTGGCCTCCGCGATCGCGGACTATGCTCGTACTGTGGGCGCCTCCGCCGGACTGCGGGTTCACCTGTCCCTGGACGAGGGCGGAGCGCGGCTGCCCGCGAGCACCGAGGCCGAGCTGCTGCGGATCGCCCAGGAGGCGATCACGAACGCGCGCAAGCACGCGAGGGCCGAGAACCTGTGGGTGACGTGTGAGGTGGACCCGCCTTACACCCGCATCGAGGTGACCGACGACGGACAGGGGCTCTCCGGTGAGGCCTCCGAGGGGCGGTACGGCCTGGCGATCATGAGCGAGCGGGCCGAGCGCATCCGCGGCTCGCTGGAGATCCGACCGCACCAGCCGCACGGGACGACCGTGGCGGTGGTGCTGAACGCGGGGGCGCGGCCCACCCCGAGGGCCGAGGCCCCCCGGCCCGGGTCCGCGGCCTGGGCGGCCGCCGACCGCGCCAGAACTGAACAGCCGGCCCGACGGCCAGACCACGGTGGTGGCCGTGGCAGCCAATGAGGAGAGACACGCATGAACGCTGACGCGCTGGAGACGACCGGTCAGACGACGGTGCTGATCGTCGACGACCACGATCTGATCCGCAAGGGCCTCCGGCATGCCTTCGACCGCGACCCCGAGTTCGAGGTGGTCGGCGAGGCCGACACCGCCGCCGACGCCCTCCGGCAGGCGGCGTCCCTCATGCCCTCCGTGGTGATCATGGACCTGCGCCTGCCCGACGGGTCGGGCCTGGACGCGACCCGCAAGCTCCGCAAGGCCCACCCGAACATGGGGATCGTGGTGCTGACGATGTACGCCGGGGACGACCAGCTGTTCGGCGCTTTGGACGCGGGCGCGTCGGCGTTCGTGCCGAAGTCGGCCCCCGCGAACGACGTGGTGTCGGCGGCGCGGCACGCCGCGTCGAACCCGACCGCGTTCAGCGCCGCGGACCTCGCCGAGGCGATGCAGCGGCGCCTGACCCCCACCGGGCCCCAGCTGTCGCCGCGCGAGTCGCAGGTGCTCAAGCTCCTCGCCGACGGCCTGTCGGTGGCGGGGATCGCGAAGCAGCTGTACGTCTCCGAGTCCACCGCGAAGACCCACATCTCGAAGCTCTACGAGAAGCTCGGCGCGGGCAACCGCGCGCAGGCGCTCATGACGGCCCTGAAGCTGGGCCTCCTCGAAGCCCCCGACCAGCCCAAGTTCTAACACCGTTTCGGCAGGCGCTCAGACGGTCTCGCCGTAGAGCATGCCTTCGAGGCGCCCGGCCTGACGCTCCCAGGTCCACTCGGCGAGGGCCCAGTCGCGGCTGGCCTCGCCGAGCTTGCGCGCGAGCAGCGGGTCGGACAGGACCTGGCTGAGGCGGTAGGCGATCTCGCCGAGGTCGCGGCCGTCGACGACCCACCCGGACCGGTCGTGGAGGACCGTGTCGGGCGCGCCCCCGGAGTCCCCGGCGATCACGGGCAGGCCCGTGGCGGCGGCTTCGAGGAACACCGCGCCGAGCCCTTCGACGTCGAGGCCGCGGCGGCGGGTGCGGCAGGGCATCGCGAAGACGTCCCCGGCGGCGAAGTGCGCGGCGAGCTCGTGCTCGGGGACCCCGCCGGTGAACACGACCTGGTCGGCGACGCCGTGGCGGCGGGCCTCGGCGCGGAGCGTCGACTCGTAGGGGCCCTGGCCGACGATGAGGAGCCTGACGTCCCGGCCGACCTGCTCGCGCACGTGCGGGAGCGCGGCGATGAGCTTGTCCTGGCCTTTGCGGGGCACGAGGCGCGAGACGCACACGATGACGGGCAGGTCGCCGAGGCCGTGGCGTTCGCGGATCGGGGTGCCGTCGACGCCGGGGTGGAACGTCTCGGTGTCGATGCCGAAGGTGAGCTGTTCGAGCCGCGTGTAGGGGGCGGCGACGGGGGCGAGGCGCCGGTACGTGTAGTCGCCGAGGTAGGTCATGACGTCGAGCGACGCGGCGATGCGGCGCAGGAGCCCGCGGGTGCCGGGCATGGCGGCCCAGCCGACCTCGTGGCCGTGGGTGAGGGCGATGGCGCGCTCGATCCCGGTGCGGTGCTTGAGGTCCGCGGCGAGGAGCCCGAGGGGCGCGGCGGCGCCGAACCAGACGCGGTCGCAGCGGTGCTCGCGGGCGAGGTCGGTGACGGCGCGGGCGACGCGCGGCGTGGGCAGGAGCATCGCGGTGCGGTCGCGGACGACGGTGAACGGCTGGGCGGCGTCGAACTCGGCCCAGCCCGGGGAGGTCGAGGTGTAGACGACGAGGCCGTCGGAGGGCAGCCGGAGCGCCATGCCGTGCACGAAGGTCTGGATGCCGCCCCGGCGGGGCGGGAAGTCGTTGGTCACCAGCAGTGTCCGGCTCACATCATGACCCCCTTCATGATCCGACCAGTCTGCCACGCCCCGCGGTCGGGCGCGGAGATCCCGGATGAGCGGGGGGTGAAGAGGCGCGGTCGCCAGTTCCGGGCTGTGACGGCGATGGCACACTGGTGCCTATGAGCAGCGGCGACGAGACCAGCGGGCCCGGGCCCGACGCCGGCCTGCCGGAGGCGTCGGCCTCCGCGGGGGCCGGCGACGACGGCTCGGGCGAGGGGGATCCGGCCGAACGGTCCGAGCCCGGCCCGATCGTGTTCCTGACCGAGCCGGTGCGGCGCCGGGCCGTGGAGATCGCGGCGGTCGCGATGCCGGGGCTCGTCCCCGGGCGGGTGCCCGCCCGGCTGCGGCGCTTCATGAAGTTCAGTCCTCCCAAGCGCGCCAAGCTGGCCCGCGGCGAGATCGCGGCGGCCCTGGACCGGGACGAGGAGTTCCGGGCCGGGCTCGCGGAGGTGCTCGCGTCGACCGATTCGCCGCTGGTGGCGGCGATCGGCGAGGGCGGGGCGGTGTCGCCGATGGCCGACCCCGTGGAGGTCGCGGCGCTGACGTACCTGCTGCGCCCGGAGGGGTGGCGGGACCTGATCGCCTCGGCGGTGGACGCGATCCCGGACGCGCCCGACGTCCCGGCGGCGCCCGCGGCGCCGGACGAGGCGGGGCAGCGGAAGCTCGCGTCGCTGGAGAAGGAGAACGGGAAGCTCCGCGGCGCGCTCGCCGACCAGCGGACGGCCGCGGCGACGCTCCAGGAGGAGCTGCGGCGGGCCCGCAAGGACCTGCGGGACGCCGAGGAGCGGGCCGCGAAGGCCGCCGGGGACCTCGCCGCCGAGAAGGGGCGCCTCAAGCACGCCGAGACCGAGCGGCGCTCCGAGCGCCGCCGCCTCGAATCCGAAGTGGAGTCCCTGCGGGAGCAGCTGGACCGGGTCCGCAAGGCCGACAAGGAGGCCGAGCGGCTCGCGTCGGCGCGGCTGTGGCTGCTCATGGAGACCCTCTCGGGGGCGGCCACGGGCCTGCGGCGCGAGCTCGGGCTCGAACCGGTCGACGACCGGCCCGCGGACTACATCGCCGAGGAGTACTGCGACGACCCCGAGGAGCGGCCCTTCGAGGGCTCGCGCGGGCTCGGCCAGGCCGACCCGCAGCGCCTCGACCACCTCCTGTCGCTGCCGAACCCGCACCTCATCGTCGACGGCTACAACGTGACGATCTCCGCGTGGGGCGAGACGCTCACGCTGGAGCAGCAGCGCAACCGGCTCGTACAGGGCCTGGGCGCGGCCGCGGCGCAGACGAACGCGGAGGTCACGGTGGTCTTCGACGGCGCCGACGCGATCTTCGGCGCGAAGCCGTCCGCGCGCGGCGTGCGGGTCCTGTTCAGCGCCAAGGGGCAGATCGCCGACGACGTGGTGGTGGAGCTGGCGCGGGTCGAGCCCGAGGGCAGGCCCGTCATCGTCGTCTCCTCCGACCAGGAGGTGGCCGACCGGGCCCGGCGCGAAGGCGCCTACCCGGTGCCGTCGGCGGTGCTCGTCAAGTGGATGCAGCGGACCTAGCTCCGCGGGACGCGGAGGACGACCGATCCGGCCGCGAGGTCGTGGAGGCCGCGGTTGTACGGGTGCACGATCGCCGTGAGCGCCGGGAGGACCAGCGAGAGCAGGACCGCGCGGAGGATCGACCGCCACAGCGGCAGGCGCGCTCCCGTGTCGGCGTCGATGCACGCGATGTGCATGAGCGCCATGCCGAGCGTCTGCGTCCCGGCCGCCAGCGCGACCGCGGTGTAGAGCAGGAACAGCCCGGAGGGGAGCAGGTCGGCTCCGGCGACGCGCGGCGGCTCGACGCCGGCCCACTGGAGGAGGTAGGAGAGGATCAGGCACGCGACCCAGTCGATGACCAGCGCGAGGAAGCGCAGGCTGATGGAGGCCAGCTCCTGACCGGAGCCGGTGGTTTCGGGGGTCTTCGCACCGCGTTCGCTCGTCATGGCGCGAGTCTACGACTCGCCCCGATTGCGGGGTAACTGCACCGGTCTGAGCTGTGGTTTCGACCGATTGTGAACAGGCCCGCATTTTGCAAGTAACATGCGCGAAACAATTGATTTACGGTGAGGCAATTGATCGCGGTTAGCGTTTCGCCTAATAAGCTTAGGCGTCGACAGCGAGGTCGGCCCGACCGGACCGGGTGATCGACGTTCCGGGACCCGCTGGGCGGGGCCGCGGCACGGTCCTCCCGGCACCTCACCTACCGAGAGGAATACCTTCGTGTTCTCCAGCCCTGAAGAGCTCCTCGGCTACGTCCGCGACAACGACGTGAAGTTCATCGACGTCCGCTTCTGCGACCTGCCCGGCGTCATGCAGCACTTCAACATCCCGGCCGAGTCCTTCGACGACGACCTCCTCGAAGAGGGCCTCGCGTTCGACGGCTCGTCGATCCGCGGCTTCCAAGAGATCCACGAGTCGGACATGCTGCTCCTGCCGGACGTGGCGACCGCGTTCGTCGACCCGTTCCGCGAGCAGAAGACCCTGGCGCTCAACTTCTTCGTGCACGACCCCTTCACCCGCGAGGCCTACAGCCGCGACCCGCGCAACGTCGCGAAGAAGGCCGAGCAGTACCTGGCCGGCTCCGGCATCGCCGACACCGCGTACTTCGGGGCCGAGGCCGAGTTCTACATCTTCGACTCGATCCGCTTCGACCAGACCGCGAACCAGGCCTTCTACGAGATCGACTCGGTCGAGGGCGCCTGGAACACCGGCGCCGACGAGCCCGGCGGGAACCTCGGCTACAAGCCGCGCCACAAGGGCGGGTACTTCCCGGTCGGCCCCGTCGACCACTTCGCGGACCTGCGCGACCGCATGGTCACCAACCTCATCGAGGGCGGCCTCACCATCGAGCGCGCCCACCACGAGGTCGGCACCGCGGGCCAGTCGGAGATCAACTACCGCTTCGACACGCTGCTGCACTCCGGCGACGACGTGCAGAAGTTCAAGTACATCATCAAGAACACCGCCACCCAGGCCGGCAAGACCGTGACCTTCATGCCGAAGCCGCTGTTCGGCGACAACGGCTCGGGCATGCACACCCACCAGTCGCTGTGGGCCAACGGCGAGCCGCTGTTCTACGACGAGACCGGCTACGCGGGCCTCTCGGACACCGCCCGCCACTACATCGGCGGCCTGCTGCGGCACGCCCCCTCGCTGCTGGCGTTCACGAACCCGTCCGTGAACTCCTACCGCCGCCTCGTGCCGGGCTTCGAAGCCCCCGTGAACCTCGTGTACTCGCAGCGCAACCGCTCCGCGTGCACCCGCATCCCGGTCACCGGCTCCAACGCCAAGGCCAAGCGCGTCGAGTTCCGCGTGCCGGACCCGTCGAGCAACCCGTACCTGGCGTTCTCCGCCATGCTCATGGCGGGCCTGGACGGCATCAAGAACAAGATCGAGCCGCCGGCGCCGGTCGACAAGGACCTGTACGAGCTCGGCCCGGAGGAGTACGGCGACATCCAGCAGGTCCCCGGCTCGCTCGACAAGGTGCTCGACAACCTGGAGGCCGACCACGACTTCCTCACCGAGGGCGGCGTGTTCACCCCCGACCTGATCGAGACCTGGATCAGCTACAAGCGCGAGAACGAGATCGACCCGATCCGCCTCCGCCCGACCCCGCACGAGTTCGATCTGTACTACGAGGTCTAAAGCCTTGTTAGACAACGTGCTTGAAGGGCGCGTCCGGCATCGCCGGGCGCGCCCTTGAACGTTTGTTCACGGCGCCCGCGCCGGGGCATACTTCGGCGATGCCCTTCAGAATCCTCAAGCGCCTCGACCGGGGCCTGCTGCGCGACATCGCGGCGCTCGACGCCGGGCTGTTCATCGTCGGGGTGTCCTTCGGGGCGATCGCGACCTCGCAGGGCGTCCCCTGGTGGCAGTCGACGGCCATGTCCCTCTTCGTGTTCGCGGGCGCCTCCCAGTTCGCGACCATGGGGATCATGACCGCGGGCGGCGGCCTCCTCGCGGGCGTCGCGGCGGGCCTGATC
Organism: Glycomyces artemisiae; assembly: GCF_003002955.1. Classification (GTDB taxonomy): domain Bacteria; phylum Actinomycetota; class Actinomycetes; order Mycobacteriales; family Micromonosporaceae; genus Glycomyces; species Glycomyces artemisiae. Next base: position 511,198 of record NZ_PVTJ01000001.1, on the reverse strand, counting down.
CTCAACCTGCGGCACGTCCCCTACGGCATGGCCGTCGGCGACGTCTACTGGACCTCCCTGCGCGCCAAGCTCATCGGCACCCACCTGCTCGTGGACCACTCCGCGGCGTTCGCACTCGCGGCCGGGGACGACCGGCGGCGGGCCCGCCACGCGTACTGGACCGTCGGCGTGAGCCTGTTCGTCATCTGGAACCTCGGGAGCGTGCTCGGCGCGTTCGCCGGGCAGTTCATCGCCGACCCGAAGGCCCTCGGCCTCGACGCGGCCCTGCCCGCGATCATGCTCGCCATCATCATGCCGAACCTGCGCGACCGCCGCACCCTCGCGGCCGGGGTCCTCGGCACCGCGGTCGCGCTGGGCACCAGCTTCCTCCTGCCCGCGGGCGTGCCGGTGCTGCTGGCGCTCGTCGGGCTCGTGGTGATGTGGAAGGGCGCGAACCGGAACGAGGAGACGGCGGCATGACGATGATGATCGCGATCCTGGCGCTGGCGGCCGGGACCTACCTGATCCGGCTCTCGGGGCCGCTGCTGCGGCGGCGCATGACCCTCTCCGACCATGCCGAGCAGGTCATCCGGGCCGGTGCGACCGTGGTGCTGCTGGCGCTCGCGGTGACCGCGGCGCTCCTGGTCGACGGCGGCTTCGCGGGCTGGGCGCTCCCCGCGGGCGTGCTCGTCGGCGGCGTGCTCGCGTGGCGGAAGGCGCCGCTCGCGCTCGTGGTCGTCGCGGCGGCCGCGACGACGGCGCTGCTGCGGCTCGCGGGCGTGGCTTAGCGAAGGGAACGGCAAGGGCCCCGCAGCTTTCGCTGCGGGGCCCCTGACCTATTCAGCTTCTACCGGAGTCCGTACCCCTTCGGGTGTGACTACCAGTCCTGCGCGGCGCGGCGGCGACGCATCAGGAAGAAGATCACGCCGGCGGCCACGATGAGCGCGGCGGCCGAGCCGATCATGATCGAGAGCGAGCTACCGGTCTTGGGGAGCTCGGGCTTCGGCGAAGGCGACTCGCTGGGGGTCTCCTCCGGCGGGCACGGGGTCCACGGGACCTCGCCGTAGACGGAGTCCTTCTGGGTCTCGACCCAGTAGAAGACCGAGAACTCCTCGTTGTTCTGCGCCGGGACGGTAATCGTCTTGGACTCGCCCGGGGCCACGACCTCGACGGTCTCGGACTCGTCGTAGCTGGTGTAGAAGTAGAACGTCGTCTCCTCGCCGTCCTCGGGGACGGAGATGGTGAAGTTCAGGCCGTCGCAGTCGGCCTCGGCGGTGACGTAGTGGCACAGCGGGTTGTCGACCCACTCGATGGTGGTGTACAGCTCGCCGTCGACGAGGATGTCGACCGTCAGGCCGGTCTCCGGGTCGTCCAGGAGGAAGTACTCCCAGGCGCCCTCGTCGACCTCGGGGGTGTAGGAGACGGCGTCGCCGTTGCTCGGGTCGAAGGTGAACTCCGCCAGGGCCTCGGGGTTGTAGTTGTCGCCGTAGACGAACACGCCGAAGCAGTCGGAGTAGCCGCCGGCCTCGACCTCGGGCGTGGGCTCCTCGGGGGCCTCGCAGCCGCCCTCGGGCTGGCTGACGACCCCGGTGCCGGAGCCCTCCTGGCCGTTCGGCCACTCCGCGTCGATCTTGAGCTCCGCGGTGGCCTGGTCCAGGCTCAGGGTCTGCGTGCCGGTGATGACCTCGCCGGTGCTCGGGTGGGGCAGGGAGGCGCCGACCTGGAGGTCGCCTTCGAGCTCGGCGCTCAGCGCGGTGACGACACCGGCGCCGAGGTTCTGGGAGTTCCAGTCGGTCGCTTCCCAGGTGACGGTCCAGCCGTCGTCAGTGCACTCGGAGTAACCGGTGATCTCGACGTGGTGGGCTTGGGCTGCGGAGGCGAAGGTGACCGCTCCGGCGAGGCCCAGGACGGCGCTGCCGGCCAGTCCGAGCACCCGCTTGAGGGTACGGTTCATGTCTCTCCTAAGTAGATGACTGTTGGGTTGGGGGGTAGTCAGGGCGCCGGCGGTCAGGGGTTGAGCGTGACCGGCCCAGGCACCGTACCAAATGAGACACGCAGCAACCCGAAGAAGGGTCGCATAACGATCTCGTAACGGAGCGGCCGTCACCTGGTGCGACGCAGGCGTTCCGGATCGTCCTGAGTACATCCGGCGGATCGGGCGAAACGGAAGCGGCCGGACCCGCGAAGGGGTCCGGCCGCGCTCCGAACGCGACGGGGAGGCTACGCCTCTCCGGCGTCGATCTGCTCTTCGGTGAGGTACTCGCTGTCGACGATGACCTCCTTGTAGTTGTCGGCGGTGACGTCCACGGGCTCCAGGAGGAGCGAGGGCACGAACTTGAAGCCGTTGTCGTAGGTGCCGAGGTCGTTGACCTCCGGGTCGCCGCCGTCGACGATCGCCTTGACCATGCCGGTGACGGTGTGGGCGAGCTGGCGGGTGTCCTTGAAGACGGTCTCGGTCTGGCCGGTGCCGTCCTTGATGGCCTTGACCGAGGCGGCCTCGGCGTCCTGCCCGGTGACGACGGGGAAGCCGCCGGTGCCGGGTTCGTAGTCGGCGTCCACCAGCGCGGCGACCACGCCGCGGCTGATGCCGTCGTAGGGGGACAGGACCGCGTGCAGCTCCGTCTCGTCGTCGTCGTAGAACTCGCCGAGCAGGTCGCTCATGCGGGTCTGGGCGGCGTCGCCGCTCCAGCCCGCGGTCGCGGTCGGCTCCTGCTCGGTCTGGCCCGAGGGGATGAGGACCTTGCCTTCGTAGATGAAGCTCTCAAGGGTGTCGAGGCCGCCCATGAAGAAGTACTGCGAGTTGTTGTCGCCGAGGTCGCCGGAGAACAGCTCGATGTTGAAGGGGCCCGGGTTGTCGCGCATGCCGAGCCGGTCGATGATGTGCGTCGCCTGGAGGACGCCGACCTGGTAGTTGTCGAACGAGGCGTAGAAGTCGACGTCGGGGGTTTCGAGGATGAGGCGGTCGTAGGCGATGACGGTGACGCCCTTGTCCTTCGCGTCGGCGAGGACCTGGCCGAGGGAGGTGTTGTCGATGGCGGCGATGACGAGGAACTCCACGCCCTCGTCGACCATGGACTGGATCTGCGCGATCTGGTCCTCGACGACGTCCTTGGCGTTCTGGTGGATGACGTCGTACCCGAGGCCCTTGAGGTTGGACTCCAGCGCCTTGCCCTCGATCACCCACCGCTCGGAGGTGTCGGTGGGCATCGAGATGCCGGTGAAGCCGGTCAGCGAAGCGGACTCCTCGCCCGCGCCGCACCCGGCCAGCGACACCGCGGCGGCGCCCGCCGATCCGTACAGCAGGCCACGACGACTGAGGTGCATAAGGGTGGTACTCCTTCGTACACGGGAGGGGGTTCGTATTCCCCCCGAAACTAACACGGCCGCGAAATGAGACATGTGGGTCGATCCGTGATCCGTTCGTGTCCTGAGCAGGGGATAAATCAGGACTTGCATCATATTACGGCTCGCATGTGTATCGATCTTGACGCATGTTCGGCGCCAATTGGAAATGATCCTCAGTGAAGGTAGATCGGCCCCGGAGATCGCTCTCCGGCGGCCCCGCCGGGAGGGGTGCGCGCCGCATACCATTGCGGGCATGAGCGACCGCTGGATCGAAGTGGCCGACCGCGTGTGGGCGCGGCGGCTGGAGGAACTGGACCAGACCCTGGGGCTGGTCGTCGGGGACGACTGCTGCCTGGTGATCGACACCGGGATCAGCGCCGAGGCCGGGTTCGCGTTCGCCACGGCGATCCGGGAGCTGACCGACCTGCCGTGGCAGGTCGCGTACACGCACGACCACTTCGACCACTGGTTCGGGACGTCGGCGTTCGGCGAGTCCTCAGTGTGGGCCGTGGCCGACGGCGCGCACTACGTGCGGTTCGGCGACGAGCAGCGCCGCAAGTGGGTCGCGAAGTACCGGCTCGACGGGCGCGAGGAGGAGGCCCGGCAGATGGGGGCCTCGCGGCTGGTGCCGCCGAACTGCCGCGTGCAGGGCGCGGTCGGGCTGAACCTCGGCGGGCGCACGGTGGTGCTGCGGCAGGTCGGGCCCGCGCACAGCGACAACGACATGGTCGTGGAGGTGCCCGACGCGGGCGTGCTGTTCGCCGGGGACCTGCTGGAGCAGGGCGCGCCGCCGTCCTACTCGTCGGCCTTCCCGATCGAGTGGCCGCAGGCCGTCGAGCACCTGCTGGGCTGGAAGCCGCCGGTCGTGGTGCCGGGCCACGGCGAGCCCGGGGACTACTGGTGGGCGCGGGCGCAGGTGCGGGACCTCGCCGAGGTCGCGCGGCTGTGCGCCGAAGCGGCGCAGGGCTTCCTCACCGAGGACGAGGCCGCGGAGCACGGCCCGTTCGGGCCCGAGACGATGCGGACCGCGATCGCGCGCTGGAAGGAGCTGACGCCGCCCGCGCCGGAGCCCCTCCCGCAGCCGGAGCCGGACCGGACTCCCCCGGCGCCGGTCGTCATCTACGACTTCGACTACCAGATCGACATGCGGCCCTAGACGATACGGGCTAGTCGAAGGGCTGGTCCTCGAAGCCCGCGTGGAGCTTGCGGAGGAGCGCGCCGAGCTGGTCGCGCTCCTTCGCCGTGAGCGGGGCGAGGGCCTCGTTCTGGGCGGCGATGCCGATGCGCACGGACTCCTCGATGACCTCGCGGCCCAGAGGCGTCATGCGGACCTTGATGCCGCGGCGGTCGCCGGGGTCGGGCAGGCGCTCGATGAAGCCCGAGGCCTCCAGCTTGTCGAGGCGGCCCGTGAGGCCGCCGGAGGAGAGCATCATGGCGGCGCTGATCTCCTTGGGCGAGAGCGTGAACGGCTCGCCGGAGCGGCGGATCGTGGCGAGCACGTCGAACTCGTTGCGGCCCAAGCCCTGCTCCGACCGCAGCGCGTGGAGGCGCGCGCCGAGCTTCTGGGAGATGCGGTGGATGCGGCCGAACAGCGCCATCGAGTCGAGTTCGAGCTCGGGCATCTCGCGGTGCCACTGGCCGATGATGCGGTCCACGGCGTCGTCAGTCATGGCCGTATTCTCCCCTACCTGCACGGGCGCCGGGCAAGTCCCTGGCGGTGATCCAACTCTACCTCAAGTATCTTGACTCTAAACTAGTTTGATGTAAGCTAATTTCAGCCAAGCTACTTCGAAGGAAGCGTCATGAACCGCAGCACCAAAGACCTCCTGCTCACCGCCCTCGCACCGGTCATGTGGGGCACCACGTACTTCGTCACCACCGAGTTCCTCCCCGCCGAGCGCCCGCTCCTCACCGCGCTCCTGCGGGCCCTGCCCGCCGGGCTCCTGCTCATACTCCTGGCACGAAAGCTGCCGCGCGGGTCGTGGTGGTGGAAGTCCGCCGTCATCGGCCTGCTGAACATCGCGGTGTTCTTCGCGTTCCTGTTCATCGCCACGTACCGGCTCCCCGGCGGCGTCGCGGCCGTCCTCGGCGCGGTCGGGCCCCTCGTGACCGCGGGGATGACGATGCTGGTGCTCCACACGCGGGTTCCGTTGCGCACGTGGGTGCTCGGCATCGCGGGCGTCGCGGGCGTCTCGATGGTGGTCCTCACCGCGCAGGCCCGGCTCGACCTGACCGGGGCGCTCGCGGGCGTCGGCGGCGCGGTCTCGATGGCGACCGCCGTGGTGCTCACCAAGAAGTGGGGCCTGCCGCGCAGCGCCGGGCCCGCGGCCCTCGCGGGCTGGCAGCTCACCGCGGGCGGCCTGCTGCTCGCCCCGCTCGCGCTCCTCGTCGAAGGCGGCGTCCCGGAGCTGACGGGCACGAACGTCCTCGGCTACCTGTACCTCGGCCTGGTCAACACGGCCCTGGGCTACTGGCTGTGGTTCCGCGGCATCGGGCGGCTCTCGGTGGTGCCCTTGAGCTTCCTGGGCCTGCTCTCGCCGCTCACGGCCGCCACGGTGGGCTGGCTGCTCGCGGGCGAGACGTTCACCGTGTGGCAGACCCTCGGCTTCGCCGTGGCGCTCGGCGCGACCCTCCTGGCGCAGCTCCAGCACAAGCCGAACCGGGTGGAACCGGTGGCGCCGAAGGTCCTCGCGAAGGTCTGAACGCAGCGAAAGGACCGCCCGGTCGGGCGGCCCTTTCCTCTTGCGCTATACCATCTTGCGGCGGTAGGCGCGCATCGCGAGCGGGGCCGTCACCGCGAAGATCGCGACCGCCCACACGAACGTCCACATGAGCGGCTCGGCGATCGGGCCGTACGACAGCAGGCCGCGCATCGCGTCGGCGAGGTGCGTGACCGGGTTGACCTTCGCCCATGCCTGCATGAACCCCGGCATCGTGTTGATGTCGACGAACGCGCTCGACGTGAACGTCAGCGGCATGATGATGACGAACGCGTAGATCTGCACCTTCTCCTCGGAGTCGGCGACCACGCCCATGAGCACCGAGACCCACGAGATCGCCAGCGCGAACACCACGAGCACGAGCGTCGCCAGGAACGCGTAGCCGACGCTGCGCAGCTCGAAGCCCATGAGCAGGCCCAGGCCGACCATGATGACGACGGACCAGACCTGCTTGAACATGTCGGCGAAGATCTTCCCGGCGAGGGGCGCGGACCTGGCGATGGGCAGGGACCGGAAGCGGTCGTAGACGCCCTTGCGGAGGTCGGCATTGATGCCGGTGCCGGTGTACATGGTGAGGAAGATGGCGTTCTGGGCGATGAGGCCGCCGAGGACGTATTGCAGGTAGTCGGAGGTGGATCCGGCCATCTGGCCGCCGAAGACGTAGACGAACAGCAGCAGGAACATGATCGGGCTGAGGCTGAGGTCGACGAGTTCGAACGGGTTGTGCTTGATGCGGACCATCTGGCGCCAGGCCATGGAGAGGGTCTGGCTGACGGTGGCGCCGAGGCCGGGGCGGCCGAGCGCGGGCGCGGGGGCCTCGATGGTTGCGGCGGTCATTTCGCCTCCTCCTCGCTGTCGTCGGCGTCCTCTTCGGTGCGGCGGCCGGTGAGGGTCAGGAAGACCTCGTCGAGGCTGGAGAGGCCGAGGTGGAACTCGGTGAGCGCGATGCCGCGGTCGCGGAGGTCGGCGGCGAGGGTCGGCATGACGCCGTCGTCGTTGACACCGATGGTGATCGCTCCGGCTTCGACCATGGGTTCGAGGTCGGGGAAGCGCTCGGCGACGAGGCTCCGGAGGGCGTCGAGCTGGCCGTGGTCCTCGGGCTGGATGCGGAGGGTCTGGCCGCCGATCTTGGCCTTGAGCTGGGTGGGGGTGCCGGTGGCGATGACGCGGCCGTGGTCGATGACGGCGATCTCGTGGGCGAGCTGGTCGGCCTCTTCGAGGTACTGGGTGGTGAGGAGGACGGTGGTGCCGTCGGCGACGAGGTCGCGGACGAGGCCCCAGAGTTCGCCGCGGGCGCGCGGGTCGAGTCCGGTCGTGGGTTCGTCGAGGAACAGGATCTTGGGGCGGCCGACGAGGCTGGCGGCGAGGTCGAGGCGGCGTCGCATGCCGCCGGAGTAGGCCTTCGCGGGCTTGTCGGCGGCGTCGGCGAGGTTGAACTGGGCGAGGAGCTCGCGGGCGCGGGCCTTGGCGTCCCTGGTGTGCATGCCGAGGAGGCGGCCGATGAAGCGGAGGTTCTCCTCCCCGGTGAGCAGTTCGTCGATGCCCGCGAACTGGCCGGTGAGCCCGATGAGGGAGCGGACTTCGGGGGCGTGCTCGATGATGTCGTAGCCGCCGACGCGGCCGGTCCCGGCGGTGGGCTGGGAGAGGGTGGCGAGCATGCGGACCATGGTGGTCTTCCCGGCGCCGTTGGGGCCGAGGACGCCGAGCACGGTCCCGGTGCGGGCGTTCAGGTCGATGTGGTCGACGGCCACGAGGTCGCCGAAGTGCTTGGTGATGCCCTCGGTCTCGATGGCGTAGTCGGTGGAATGCGACACGTCGTCCTCCTTCAGGAGCGTTCGCATGGTGCAAGGGTTCTGGTTTGCGCGACGCGTGTGCGCCACCTCATATGATGTCAGATTGACGCCCGGTTGGCATCACCCGGCGCGGAGGAATTCGCGCGGCCGGATTCTGATCATGCACCCAGGGTCCGACACGCGTGCGGGAATCGCCCGGACGCGGGGGTCAGCGCACCTCGGGACGGGGGTACCCGCAGGCGTCGCAGTGGTCCTCGAACCCGATCGGGAGCCAGCCGCCGGAGAGCCAGCGCGGATGGTTGGGGAACGAGTCGTGTGCGGCGAGCGCGAAGATCAGCACCGCCGACATGGTCTGGAACTGGACGATCGTGTCGGCGCCTGTGTCGTTGCCCCGGTAGCGGAAGACGACGGTGTCGGGGCCCGTCAGATCGATCATGTCGAGCCCGGACCAGTAGATGCTGTACTGCTCGGTGTGGCTCCAGAACATGACCCGGGTGGTGGAGACCATGATCGAGCCGGGCGGGCCGGGCATCCAGCGGCGCTGGAGGTCGGCCTGGGCGCGGCGCTTGGCAGCGTTGTTGGCGATGGCGTTGACCGCGAGCGCGCCCGCGACGAATCCGACGCTGCCGAACGCGAACATCCCCGATGTGGAGTAGCTGCCGTCCCCGGCGGCCTGGAAGTACATGGGCGTGGCCTGGCCGTCGGCGACCGGGAGCTCCCCGGGGTCGGTGCGGACGAGTGTCGGGACCGGCCTCCAGTCGCTCAGGCCGTTCCGGCGCAGGCCCTGGACGACGGCGCAGGCGTAGTGGAGGTGCGAGTCGTACTGAGTCCACTCGGCGGCGGTCTGCCCGCCTGCGGGTTCGAGTTCATCGGACGGGCTCATGGCACTCCGGCATAGGGGGATGCGAACGGCGCCATGCTACTGCGGCCGGGCCAGGCCCGGCACCGGGCCGTCACCCGTCAGAGCGTCTGGAGGAGTTTCCTGATGCGTTTCTCGGAGATCTGGTAGCGGGTGCCGAGCTGCTGCGCGAAGAAGGAGATGCGGAGCTCTTCGAGCATCCACCTGACCTCGCGGCCCTCGCCGGTGCGCAGGGCCGCGGGGCGGGAGCGGGCGAGGGCGTCGCGCTCGGCTTCGAGGGAGTGGATCACGTCCATCTTCCCCTTGTCGCCGTTGACGTCGGCGACGACGCGGGTGGCGCGGTAGGCGATGCCCTTGACGTAGCGGAGGAGGTCGTCCAGGCGCCACCAGCCGGTCGCGCCGACGAACCCGTCGGCGCCGGTGAGCCCTTCGAGCTGGCGGCGCATGTCGCTCATCGCCGCGAGCATCGTGAAGTCGAACTTGCCTTCCAGGAGCCGCGCAGCGTTCCGGGCCTCGGTGAGGACCGCGGCGGCCTTGCGGGCCACGGCCGGGGACTCCCCGGCGACCTCGGGGCGGGCGCGCTTGAGGAGGGCCTCGAACCCGGCCCGGTCCCAGGCGGGGCCGCCGCCTTCGATGAGGACCTTGTCGAGGACGGTGCGCACGCAGTCGGCCAGGAGCGCGTCGACGTTCGCGTACGGCCCCGTGGCGAGCGCGAGCTGCTCGTTGCGGGTGAGGACTTCCTTCAGGTGCGGGTCGGGGCAGTTCAGGCGCAGCAGGCGCCGGGTCCCGGCCCACATGTTCGCGGCCTGCGAGCCCGCGTCGGGGAAGGCCTTGACGCCGACGGTGGCGCCCTCGTCGGTGAGCGCGGGGTACGCCTTCGCGGTGTAGCCCTTGCGCGGGGTCTCGTGGAGCTTCGGGAGCGCCTCGAAGTCCCAGGTGGTGAGGCCGGTGCGTTCGAGGTCGAACGCCTCGGCGGCCGCTTCCTCGGTCTTGGGGGCGAGCTGGCGCTGGAGCGCTCCGAGCTCCTTGCCCTCGGCGAGGACCGCGCCGTCCTCGTCCCTGACCTGGAAGGTCACGAGCAGGTGCCCGGGGACCTTCGTGAGGTCGAACGCGTCGAACGGGACGTGCACGTTCGTCATCGACTTGAGCGTGTCGGCGAGCGCGGCCATCATGGGCCGGCCGGGGGCCGGGGCCATGCGGGCGACGGCGGCCTTCGCGAAGTCGGGGGCCGGGACGAAGCTGCGGCGCAGGGACTTCGGGAGGCTCTTGATGAGCGCCTCGGCGAACTCGGCGCGCAGGCCCGGGACCTGCCAGGTGAACGCGTCCTGGTCGAGCTGCTGGAGCGCCGGGAGCGGGACGGCGACGGTGACGCCGTCGCGGGCCGAGCCGGGCTCGAACTCGTAGTCCAGTTCGAGGTCGGCGCCTTCGGAGGTCCAGACCTCGGGGTAGTCGTCGGCGGCGACGGCCTCGGCCCGGTCGCCGAGGAGCAGCGCCTCGTCGAAGTCGAGGAGGGTCTTGTCCTGCTGGCGCTTCCACCACGTGTCGAAGTGGCGGCCGGAGACGACGTCGGCGGGGACGCGCTCGTCGTAGAAGTCGAAGAGGGTCTGCTCGTCGGCGAGGAGGCCCCGCTGGCGGACCCGGCTCTCCAGCTCCTCGACCTCGGTGATCTTCGCGAGGTTGCGGGCGAGGAACTTGTGGTGGGTCTCCCACTCGCCCTGGACGAGCGCGTGCCGGATGAACAGCTCGCGGCTCGTCTCGGGGTCGATCCGCCCGAAGTTGACCTTGCGGCGGGCCACGATCGGGACGCCGTAGAGGGTGACGCGCTCGAAGGCCATGACCGCGCCGGAGCGCTTGGCCCAGTGGGGTTCCGAGTACGTGCGCTTGACGAGGTGCTGCGCGAGCGGCTCGACCCATTCGGGCTCGATCTTCGCGACGACGCGGCCCCACAGGCGGCTGGTCTCCACGAGCTCCCCGGCGACGACCCACCGCGGCTGCTTCTTCGCCAGGCCCGAGCCGGGGAAGATCGCGAACTTCGCGTTGCGCCCGCCCAGGTACTCGCGGGTGTCGGCCTCCTTGACGCCGATGTGCGAGAGGAGCCCGGCGAGGAGCGCGGTGTGGATGCGCTTCGCGTCGGGGACGGGCTCGGTGGGCTGGGTCGGGATCTTCAGGGACTTGAGGACCCCTTGGATCTGGCGCACCAGGTCCTGCCACTCGCGGATGCGCAGGTAGTGCAGGTACTCCTGCTTGCACATGCGGCGGAAGGAGCTCGACGAGCGCGAGCGGCGCTCCCCTTCGAGGTACCGCCACAGGTTCAGGAACGCCGAGAAGTCCGAGTCCGGGTCGTTGAACCGGGCGTGCGACTGGTCGGCCTGCGCCCGCTTGTCCGCCGGGCGCTCCTTCGGGTCCTGGATGGACAGCGCCGCGGTGATGACGGCGACCTCGTGGACGCAGCCCTCCTCGCGGGCCTGGAGGATCATGCGGGCCAGGCGCGGGTCGATCGGCAGGCGCGCGATGTCGCGCCCGGCCTTCGTCAGGCGCCGCTCGCCGGAGCGCACGTCTTCGAGCGCGCCCAGCTCCACCAGGAGGTCCATGCCGTCCTTGATGTTCCGCGAGTCGGGGGCGTCGACGAACGGGAACGTCTCGACGCGGCCGAGCTTCGCCGCGGTCATCTGGAGGATGACGGACGCGAGGTTGGTGCGCAGGATCTCCGCGTCGGTGAACTCCGGGCGGGAGTTGAAGTCCTCTTCGGAGTACAGGCGGATGCAGATGCCCTCGGCGACGCGGCCGCAGCGCCCGGCGCGCTGGTTGGCGCTGGCCTGGCTGATCGGCTCGATGGGGAGGCGCTGGACCTTCGTGCGGGCGGAGTAGCGGGAGATGCGCGCGTACCCGGCGTCGACGACGTAGCGGATGCCGGGCACGGTCAGCGAGGTCTCGGCGACGTTGGTGGACAGGATGATCCGGCGGCCGGTGTGGGGCCGGAAGACCCGGTGCTGCTCCTCGGCGGAGAGGCGCGCGTAGAGCGGGACGATCTCGGTGTGGCGGAGCTTCGCCTTTTCGAGGGCGTCGGCGGTGTCGCGGATCTCCTGCTCGCCGGAGAGGAACACGAGGATGTCGCCGTCCCCGGCGCGCGACAGCTCGTTGACGGCGTCGAGGATGCCGTCGGTCTGGTCGCGGTCCTCGTCGCCCTCCTCGTCGCGCAGGGGCCGGTAGCGGACCTCGACGGGGTAGGTGCGGCCCGAGACCTCAAGAACGGGGGCCGGCTTGGCCTCCGTACCGAAGTGCCTGGCGAACCGCTCGGGGTCGATGGTCGCGGAGGTGACGACGACCTTGAGGTCGGGCCGCTTGGGGAGGATCTGCTTGAGGCAGCCCAGGATGAAGTCGATGTTGAGGCTGCGCTCGTGGGCCTCGTCGATGATGATCGTGTCGTAGGCGCTCAGGAGCCGGTCGTGCTGGATCTCGGTGAGCAGGATGCCGTCGGTCATGAGCTTGACGTACGAGCGGTCGGAGACCTGGTCGGTGAAGCGGACCTTCCAGCCGACGGCCTCCCCGAGCGGGGAGCCCAGCTCCTCGGCAATGCGCTCGGCGACCGCGCGGGCGGCGATCCGCCGCGGCTGCGTGTGGCCGATCATGCCGCGCACGCCGCGGCCGAGTTCGAGGCAGATCTTCGGGATCTGCGTGGTCTTGCCCGAGCCGGTCTCGCCCGCGATGATGACGACCTGGTGGTCGCGGATCGCTTCGAGGATGTCGTCCTTGCGCTGCGAGACGGGCAGCTCTTCGGGGTAGACGATCTTCGGCACGCCTGCCGCGCGGGCGGCGAGCGCGGCCTCCTTCGACTCGACGTCGGCTTCGAGCCGCGCGAACGCGTCGCTGCGGGCCTGCCCGTCGAGGTCGCGGGCCTCCCGGAGGCGCCGCCGGAGGGCGCGCTGATCGGCCGTGCGCAGCGCGGAGACGCGCTCGTGCAGGCTGGGACGGGATTTCGGGACGCTGCTGGGCATGACGATAGGCAAGGATACTTGGGCGGCGCGCCCGCGCGCCATGCATTATGCGCGGGTGTGGCACCCGCGGCCCGGTTCGGGAGCGTCCCGGCAAATCGGACCCCTGGGGACCCCCCGGTTGCAATCCTGCGCGCGGGGTCCGACACCGCTCCGCACGCGAGCAGCCCTCACTCTGCCGTGAGGTCCCCGCACAGGACCCGGTTCGAGTCGGCGCCCTCGTCCTCGGCGAGCTCGTCGGGCGCGTGGACGACGATGCTCTTCGCGCGGTCGTCGGGGACCAGGTCGGTGGACTCGGTGGTCGTGGCCGTTCCGGTGGCGTCGGTGGTGAACGACAGCTCGATGATGTTCCCGGCCGCGTCCTCGCCGTCGGGGTCGGCGAGCCAGTGGCCGCCGCCGGGCGGGTCCTCGTCGCAGGCCGCGTCGTGGACGTGCGCCATGTAGGCGGTGTCGGGGCGCAGCCCGGCGACCGCGAGCTGCACCGAGGTGCTGCCCGTGGAGCTGACGTCGGCGGTGCCGGTCGCCTGCGGGTCCAGGTCGGCCCAGGCGGCGGTCGGTTCGAGCGCGGCGGTCCAGGTGCCGCCCGGGGCGTCGGCGACGTCCTCGCCTCCCCCGCAGCCCGACAGCGCGGCGGCGGCGAGGAAGGCGGTCAAGGCGGTGGCGGCGCGGGACGGCATGGGCGCTCCTTCGTGGTCGGCCCGACCAGTATCGGCCCGGAGCCGCCCCGAGACGGGGATTCCGGGCCCGTGTCCGCAGGGGCACGGGCCCGGAGTTCAGGCCGCGACCGGCACGTCCTCGACGATCCCCTCGCCGCGCACCAGGCCGACCCGGCGGGTCACGCCGATGCCGTCCAGGAACGCCTCGTCGTGGCTGACCACGACCAGCGCGCCTTGGAACGCGGTGAGCGCCTGCTGAAGCTGGCGCGTCGAGGACATGTCGAGGTTGTTCGTCGGCTCGTCGAGCAGCAGCAGCTGCGGCGCGGGCTGCGAGGACAGCACCGTCGCCAACGCTGCGCGCAGCCGCTGGCCGCCCGAGAGCGTGCCGACCTTCTGGAACACGGCGTCGCCGCGCATCCCGAAGCGCGCCAGGCGGGTCCGCAGGAGCGCCTGCGGGGCCTCGGGCGCGGCGGAGCGCACGTTGTCGAGCACCGTGGCGTCCTCGTCGAGCAGTTCCAGGCGCTGCGTGAGGAACCCGTGCGGGACCCGCGCGGCCGCGGCGACCGCGCGCAGCAGCGTGGTCTTGCCGGAGCCGTTGTCGCCGGTGAGGGCGACGCGTTCGGGCCCGCGCAGGTGCAGGCCCACGCCGTCGCCGTAGATCTCACCGGCCTTGAGTCCCTCGACGAGCGCGATCTCGCGGTGCGTCGAGACGTGCGTCTCCGGCAGGTCCACGCTGATGCCGCCGTCGTCGCGCACGGTCTCCTCGGCGGCGTCGAGGCGCTCGCGGGCCTCGGCGACGTCCTCCTGCTTGGCGAGCAGGATCTTCGCCGACGAGACCTCCCCGGCGTTCTTCTTGCCGTTGAGGAGGATCTTCGGCGTGCCGCCGCGGTCGCGCTCGCGCTTCCACGCGGATGCGCCCTTGTCGTTCTGGATGCGGGTGGCGACCAGCTCCTTGCGCTGCCTCGTCAAGTCCTGCTTGGCGTCGCGCACGGCGCGGGCCGCGGCCTCCTGCTCGGCGGCGATGACCGCCTCGTAGGCGCTGTAGTTGCCGTCGAACACGCGGATGCGTCCCTTGTAGAGCTCGGCGACGGAGTCGACGTGCTCCAGGAGCGCCCGGTCGTGGCTGACGACGACAAGCGTGCCGCCGAATCGGCGGATCGCCTGGTACAGGCGCTGCCGCGCGGAGGCGTCGAGGTTGTTCGACGGCTCGTCGAGCAGGAGCACGTCCGGGCGGCGCACGAGCCGCCCGGCCAGGCCCACGAGCATCGACTCGCCACCGGACAGGGTCGCGACGGTGCGCTCGAAGCCGACGTGGTCGAGGCCGAGCTCGTCGAGCGCGACCCGCGAGCGGTCGAGGAAGTCCCAGTCGTCGCCGATGGCGGCGAAGTGCTCCTCCCCCGCGTCGCCCGCCTCGATCGCCAGGAGCGCGCGGCGCTTGTCGGCGATGCCGAGCAGGTCGGCGACGGTGTCGCCCAGGCGCAGCGGGAGTTCCTGCGGCAGGTACTCGATGAGGCCCGACGCGGTGATCGACCCGGACTCGGGTTTGAGGAGCCCGGCGACCAGGCGCATGAGCGTGGACTTGCCGGTCCCGTTGTCGCCGACGAGGGCGGTGCGGCCGTCGGAGAACACGACGTCGACGCCGTCGAAGACGCGGTCGCCGTCCGGCCAGGCGAAGCGCAGCTGCTGGACGTTGATATAGGTGGTGGCCATGGAGACCTCTCTCAGGTGAGTTGTCGAACGGGATCACATGAGAGACATCGCGCCTGACGGCGGAAAGGGATCGTTCCCGGAAATAGGACACCCTCTTGATCGAAGACACACCGTGCACGTGCGCAGAGACGTGGCGGCGCGATGTCTACGACCTAGAGCTTCAAGTGAGTGCCTAACGTCGGGAACAAGGACCGGACAACCGTATCCGCGCCTCCCCTGCGTGTCAAGGGAGACGCGCGCCACGGGCCCAGCCGATACCGGGGGGGTGGATCGGCCGGGCCCGCGGACTTGTGCGGAGGTTGGCTAACAGGTGGCGGTCTGCTTCCAGACCCCCCATTCGCCGGTGGTGCCGGGCTCCTCGCCCTGCGTCCACCAGGAGGCGGTGTAGGCGATGCCGTTGTGGGTCACCTTGCTGCCGCCGGTGTACACCGAGGCGGCGGCCCAGGCCGCGGCCGAGCAGCCCTCACCGGTGCCGGGGTCGGTGGAGGTCGGCGGGTCGGACGGGTCGCCCGAGCCGCCGCCGCCGAAGTCGACGTCGATGCAGGAGTAGAAGGCGTTCGCGGTGTCCGCGATGTTCCAGACCGCGAGGACCAGGTGCTGGCCGGTGCGGGACGGGAGCGTCACGGTCTGCGTCATGGTGTGGTCGGGCTGGGCCCCGCCCATGTTGAACGACGCGATCGGGGTGAGCCCGAGGTCCGCGCGGGTGAGCGGCTGCGCCGGGTCGTAGTTCGCGTTGGTGATGTAGTAGTCGAACGTGGCGGTGGAGTGGCGCGCGGTCATCGTCCACGTGAAGGTCTTCGGGCCGGCGCTCACCGAGGTGGTGGGCCAGTTGCCGCCGCGCGGGTCGTCGAGTTCGGCGAAGGTGTCGTGGCCCGCGGAGCAGATCTCGCCGTCCGCGGGTCCGGCCGCCGGGAAGCCCTTGGGGCCCTCGACGCTCTGGGGCTCGTAGGAGATGGCCCCGCAGTTGGTGACCTCCCCGCTGGCGCACAGCGCCGAGCGGGAGGGCGGGTCGGAGGTGTAGCCGTGGCCCCATGCGAGGGCCGCCATGGAGGCCGACACCGCGAGGGTCGCGGCTCCGGCGATGGACAGGATGATCTTGCGCGACTTGCGCATCGTCGTCTCCTATCGGGGGTTGGGTTCAGCGATTCTCTTCAATGTCGTAACACGATCTAGCTGGGACGACATGAATTAAAAAGTAACCTAACAGTTCCCGGCAAGGCACACAAGGGGAGCGGCCGCGGTTTCTCCGGTTTTTCGGGGAATTGCACCGCATTCGCACGGAACGACGGCGGCCGCGCACAGAACGTGCGCGGCCGTCATGGATCGGTGCTCAGTCCTCTTCGGACTCCTCCGGGTGCGTCATGAGCACGGTGGCGGAGACGATGAGGCCCCCGCCGATGACGACGATCGCGATGACCATCATGGCGATTGCGGTGGCACTCACAGGGCCGCCTCCACTTCGTGCGCTTCCTCTTCGGTCTCGATCGGCGGGACCTCCTTGCGGCGCAGGATGAGCGCCATGATGGTCCCGAAGGCCAGCGCGCCTCCCGCGAGGGCCCAGCCGAACGCCTGGTACTGGTTGTAGGCCTCCAGGCCGGGCTCGGCGGCCAGGAGGTCGCGGAGGCTGAGGAACAGGATGCCCGCGAGCATGACCGGGGTGATGACGCCGAGGCACACGAACCAGATCGGGCCGACCTTGAACGTCGAGGTCGCGTTGGCGTCGTCGCGCAGCTCCTTCCAGCGCCACATGACCCAGACGGTGACGACGATGCTCACGAGCGCGGCGACGACGATGCCGAACTGGTTGATGTAGTAGTCGGAGACGTCGAGGAACATCAGGCCGCTCGCGGTGGGCAGCAGGAGGAGCGAGACGACGGCCATCGCGCCGCCGACGACGGCGGTGGCCTTGACGCGGCCCCAGCCGAAGCGGTCCTCCATGGCGGCCACGGGGACCTGCACGATGCTCACCATCGAGGTCCATCCGGCGACCACGAGGGAGGCGAAGAACAGGACGCCGAAGAGGCCCGCGAGGTACGGCAGCGTGTTGATGATCGTGGGGAACGCGACGAACGCGAGGCCCACGCCCGAGTGGGTCTGCTCGGCGATGGGCACGCCGGACTCGTAGGCGATGAACCCGAGGGCGGCGAAGACGCCGATGCCCGCGAGGATCTCGAAGGAGGAGTTCGCGAAGCCGACGGTGAACGCCGAAGTGGTGATGTCGGACTTGCGCTTGAGGTAGGAGGCGTAGGTGACCATGATGCCGAAGCCGATCGACAGGGAGAAGAAGATCTGGCCGTAGGCGGCGAGCCACACGCCTGGTTCGCGGACCT
The DNA here is from genome assembly GCF_003002955.1 of Glycomyces artemisiae. Classification (GTDB taxonomy): domain Bacteria; phylum Actinomycetota; class Actinomycetes; order Mycobacteriales; family Micromonosporaceae; genus Glycomyces; species Glycomyces artemisiae. The sequence goes on along the minus strand of NZ_PVTJ01000001.1, from coordinate 493,814 downwards.
TCTCCCAGTCGGGCGTGAAGAAGGCGTTGAGGCCCTCGACGGCGCCGTCGAGGGTGAGGGCCTGGACGACGAGGACGCCGAACATGACCAGCAGGAGGGGGATGAAGACCTTGCTGGTGGTCTCGATGCCCTTCTTGATGCCCGCGCCGATGACGAGGAGCGTGAAGGCCCAGACGACGACCATGGCGAGGCCGATGCCGGGGAGCCAGGTGGTGAAGTCGCCGAAGCCGTCGCTGGCCTGGAGGAAGTCGGCCATGAGGAAGGTGCCGGGGTCGGCGCCCCACTGCTGGGAGACGGAGAACCAGCCGTACCAGCCGGCCCAGGCGATGATGGCCGCGTAGTAGACGGCGATGACGATGGAGACGGCGACCTGCCACCAGCCGATGGCCTCGGCGTTCTTGTTCATGCGGCGGAAGGCGACCGGGGCGGAGCCCTTGAAGCGGCGGCCGATCGTGAACTCCATGACCAGCAGCGGGATGCCCGCGGTCGTCAGGGCCACGAGGTAGGGCACGAGGAAGGCGCCGCCGCCGTTCTCGTAGGCGACGCCGGGGAAGCGCCAGATGTTGCCGAGCCCGACCGCCGAGCCGATGGCGGCCAGGATGAAGCCCACCCTCGACCCCCAGTTCTCTCTCACCATGGGTTCGTTCGCTCCAGTCTCTCGTGTTCCGGGCACATTTCGGGCCAACCCTAATGGGGCGTGCAGAGCGGGTCAAATGATCGTTACCGGGGCGTGATGGAGATTCGTTTCGCGCCTGGAAGGGAGACGGAGCGGCCCGGACGGGGCTAAGGTTGACCGGTTCCACCGCGATCGGCACGGCGCATTCGGCGAGCCGTCCATCGGCGGGGGCCGCTCCCGCGCAGTGTCTGCGCCCCTTACAACATCCGCTCCGTCTCCGAGGAGAGCCGTGTCCGCTGCCATCACTCCGGCCGTCAAGGCCGAGCAGACCCGCCTGGACGGGCTGTACGCCCGGGTCGACCGGCTCAGGGACGAGGCCGCCGAGCGCCTCGGCGAGGCCGGGCGCCGCCATGTGGAGAACGACCAGGAGCGGTCGCAGCGCGACGCCGAGACGCTGCTGTACCGGCGGCGGATCGCGCTGCTCGACGCGGTCGAGGAGGGCCTGTGCTTCGGGCGGCTCGACTACGTGGACGCGGCGGAGGCCCCGATGTACCTGGGGCGCATCGGCATCCACGCCGAGGGCGGGGAGCAGCTGCTCGTGGACTGGCGCAGCGAGGCGGGCCGCCGGTTCTACCTGGCGACCGCGGCGTCCCCAGCCGGCGTGCGGCGCCGCCGCCACCTGCACACCAAGGGGCGGCGGATCAGGTCGGTGAACGACGAGGTCCTGGACCTGGACGCGGCGGCGGATTCGGATTCGACGATCGGGTCGGAGGGGGCGCTCCTGGCGGCCCTGGACGCGGCCCGCACGGGCGCGATGCAGGACATCGTGGCGACGATCCAGGCCGAGCAGGACCGGATCATCCGCGCGCCCCTGGAGGGCGTCATGATCGTCGACGGCGCCCCGGGCACCGGGAAGACCGCCGTCGCGCTGCACCGGGCCGCGTACCTGCTGTACGAGCACCGCGAGCGGTTGAAGCGGCAGGGCGTGCTCATCATCGGCCCCGGCAGGCAGTTCCTGCGGTACATCTCCGACGTGCTGCCGGGCCTGGCCGAGACCGACGTGCTGCTGCGCACGCCCTCGCAGCTGTTCCCCGGCATCGTGGCCGACCGGCCTGAGACCGAAGCCGTTGCGGCCGTGAAGGGCCGGGCCGTCATGGCCGGGGTGATCGCGAGCGCGGTCGCCGACCGGCAGGTCGTGCCGCGCGAGCCGCTGCCGGTGGACTTCGAGGGGCACGAGCTGTGGCTGCGGCCCGAGAAGATCACGTCGGCGCGCGACGCGGCCCGCGAGACGGGCCTGGCGCACAACGAGGCGCGGGAGACGTTCCACAAGCGGGTCATCGCGGATCTGGCGACGCAGTACGCGGACATCATCGGCGAGGACCCGCTCGGCGGGGAGAACCTGCTGGGGCTCGCGGACCGGGCGCAGTTCGCGGTGGAGATCGCCTCTGACGCGGTGATCCGCGGGCAGATCGAGGAGCTGTGGCCCGAGCTGACGGCCGAGGAGCTGCTGGAGGACCTGTTCGCGTCCCGCGAGCGGATCGCGTCGGCGGCGGCGGTGCTGAAGAAGGAGGCGCGGGCGCTGCTGTACCGCGAGCCGGGCGGGTGGAGCGAGGCCGACGTGGCGCTGCTCGACGAGGCGGCGGAGCACCTCGGGGACGTGGAGCGGGCGCAGCGCCAGAGCGGGCCCAGCGCGGAGCAGATCGCGTACGCGCAGGACGTGCTCACGATCGCGGCCGGCTCGGCGTCGTTCGACTTCGAGGACGAGGAGTCGGAGCTGCTCCAGGCCACCGATGTGATCGACGAGTTCTGGCTCGGGGAGCGGCAGGTCGACGAGCGGTTCGTGTCCGTGGCCGAGCGGGCCGCGGCGGACCGGCGGTGGATCTTCGGGCACGTGATCGTCGACGAGGCGCAGGAGCTGTCGCCGATGGAGTGGCGGGCGCTCATGCGCCGGTGCGTGACGCGGTCGTTCACGGTGGCCGGGGACCTCGCGCAGGCCGCGGGACCGGTGGCGCCGACGAGCTGGGGCGAGGTGTTCGGGGACTGGGACCTCGACTGGCGGGCCGAGCAGCTGACGGTGTCGTACCGCACGCCGAAGGAGATCATGAACGTCGCCGTACGGGTGCTCGAAGCGATCGGCGTCGACGCGGCGCGGCCGCGGTCGGTGCGCGAATCTGGGCACGAGCCGTGGCTGGAGGTCGCCGGGGACCACGTGGACCGGGTCGTGGAGGAGCAGGTCGCGGCCGAGAAGGCCCTCGTCGGGGACGGGAGCGTCGCGGTCGTGGCGACCGCGGAGCGGGCCGCGGGCCTGGCCGGGATCGCGGACGCGTCGGTGCTCACGGTGAAGCAGGCCAAGGGACTGGAGTTCGACAGCGTCATCGTCGTCGACCCCGACGCGATCGCGGCGACGGGTCTGCGGAACCTGTACGTGGCGCTGACGCGGGCCACGAAGCGCCTCGGCGTTGTGGCACCGGACAAACCGGTGTTCCCCGGCGCAGAGGTCCTGTAGCGGAAGCCGCAAGCTCATACACTGTCAGCAGGTGTAGGAGGTGCGGGTTGACAACGACGACCGGGGACCTGACCGGTGCGCTCGTCGACGGGCGCTACCGGCTCAAGCGGCTGATCGCCCAGGGCGGCATGGCGGACGTGTACGAGTCCCACGACGAGCGGCTCGACCGCACGGTGGCCGTGAAGATCATCACCGCCGGGCGCTCGCACGGGTTCGACCTCAAGGCGTTCACGCACGAGGCGCGCACGATCGCCCGGCTCTCGCACCCGAACGTCGTGGCCGTGTTCGACCAGGGCGTCCACGAGGGACTGCCGTACGTGGTCATGGAGTACGTGCCCGGGACCACCCTGCGCGACCTGCTCAACCGGCGGCGGCGCCTGCGCATCGACGAGGCCGTGGAGCTGTGCTCGCAGCTCCTCGACGGGCTCCAGGCCGCGCACGACGCGGGGCTGGTGCACCGCGACATCAAGCCCGAGAACATCCTCCTCAAGAACGGCGGCCGCGGCGACCGCGTCAAGGTGGTGGACTTCGGGCTGGCCGAGGCCGTCCACGGGGACCGCGACACCGGCGGGCCGCTCGTGGCGACCGCCGCCTACGTGGCGCCGGAGCTGGTCGGCGGGAAGCCCGCGACGACCGCGAGCGACGTGTACTCGTCGGCGATCCTGCTGTACGAGCTGCTCACCGGGGAGGTCCCGTTCGACGGGCCCGACTCGGGCGCGGTGGCGCGCAGGCACGTCGAGGAGGACGTGCCGTCCCCGCAGCTGAAGACCCCCGACGTCCCCGAGGGCCTCGCGGAGCTGGTCGTCTCGGCCGCCTCGCGGCGGCCCGGGTCGCGGCCGGTCGACGCGGGCGCGTTCCTGCGGCGGCTCCAGGCCGTGGACCTGCGGCACGTGCCGGGCACGACCGGGCAGGTGCCGCGGCCGACCCGCGCCGTGCAGACCACGATGGTCGTGGACCACCCGAAGGCGAAGCGGAACTGGAAGGCCCTGGTCACGCTGGGGCTCATCGCGGCCGTGCTCGTGTCGGTGGCGGCGGCCGGATGGTGGATCGGCATCGGCCGGTACACCTCGACGCCGTCGCTGCTGGACCAGGACCGGGAGTCGGTCGAGGCGTACGCCGAGGAGCGGGGCTTCGAAGTGGAGCTGGTCGACGGCTACTCGTCGTCGGTTCCCGCGGGCGGGGTGGTCTCGCAGGACCCCGAAGTGGGCGACCGCATCCGGCAGGGCGCGACGATCACCGTCGTCGTGTCGCTGGGGCCGGAGCGGTACTCGGTGCCGGACCTGGCCGGGCAGAGCGAGGACGACGCGCGGTCGGCGCTCGCGGCCTTCGACGCCGAGGTCACCGTGGAGCACGAGTACTCCACCGAAGTCGAGAAGGACGCCGTGACGCGCACCGACCCGCCCGCGGGCGAGGAGGTGAAGTCCGGGACGCCGGTGACCGTGTACGTCTCGGACGGCATGCCGCCGCTCAACGTCCCGGATGTGGTCGGCCTCGCGCAGGCCGACGCGACGACGGCGCTGGAGGCCGAGGGCCTCGTGGTCGGGGCGGTCTCGCAGCGGCACAGCGACACGATCCCGGAGGGGTCGGTCATCGAGCAGTCCCCCGGCGCCGACGCGCCCGCCGGGCCGGGCGACGCGGTCGACCTCGTCGTCAGCTCCGGGCCCGAGCCGGTCGAGGTCCCCGACGTCGTCGGCATGGACGTCGAGGAGGCCAAGGACACCCTCGAAGCGCTCGGGTTCACCGTGAAGACCGCGCAGATCTGGTTCACCGGCACGGTGTTCGAGCAGTCCCTCGACCCGGGCAGCGAGCACCCGAAGGGCTCCGAGATCTGGCTCTGGGCCAGGTAGCAAGGACGGCGAAGGGGCCGGACGCCATCGGCGTCCGGCCCCTTCCGCTCTGCGTCCTACTCCGCTCCGGCGGCCTTGAGCTCCGTCATCGTGAACAGCGCCTTCAGCTCGATCCCGATGTCCGACAGGTTCTTCAGCCCGCCCGACTCCCGGTCGATGACGCACACGCCCTGCTCGACGACCGCGCCGCGGTTCCGCAGCTCCTCGACCGCGTCGAGGACCGCGCCCCCGGAGGTGACGACGTCCTCCACGATGAACAGCCGCCGCCCGTCGACCTCGCCGCCCTCGGCCAGACGGCACGTGCCGTAGGTCTTGGCCTCCTTGCGCACGAACAGCGCCGGGATCCCGGTGACCTGCGACAGCATCACCGCGATCGGGATGCCGCCGGTCTCCAGGCCCGCGAGCGCGTCCACGCCGTCCGCGGGCACCAGGGGGGCGAGGGCCTCCGCGATGCGCCGCAGCAGGACCGGGTCGGACTCGAACAGGTACTTGTCGAAGTACTCGTTCGCGACCACCCCGGACCGGAGCGTGAACTCGCCGGTCAGGTGCGAGCGGTCGAAGATGTCGCGGGCGAGGTCGGTGTCGGTCATGGGTTCAGACTGCCACGCCGGGACCGCTACGGGCGCAGGGGCGGGTACGACGGGTCGAGGAGGTCACGCTCGGCCAGCCAGTTGTACAGCGGCGTCTCCTTCGGCCAGTGGCCCCAGCCGTGGTCGCCCGTCGGCGCGTGCCCGCCGAGGAGCTGCTGCTGGACCGGGTCGAGGTCGTCCCACCACGGCTCGTTCGGGAGGTGGTCGACGATGTCGCGGGCGCGGATCCACCGCGGCGTGAACCCGAAGAACGCCACTTTGCGCGTCAGGTCCGAGTAGTTGTCGCTGCGCGCGTGCCAGATGCGGCGGTCGAAGAACATGACGTCGCCGGCGTTGCCGGTGACTTCGATGGCGCCTTCGGGGTCGGGCCACTCCATGTCGCGGCGCGGCGGGCCGTCGATGGTGTTCCACTTGTGCGAGCCGGGGATGATCTTGGTGTTCCCGCGGCCCTCGACCGACAGGTCGGTGAAGAAGTACGCGAGCTTGACCGACAGGCGCGGACGCGGCTCGGTCTCGGTCTCGCGGTTCTGGCGGCCGCCGTCCTGGTGCCATTCGAAGCGGAAGGGGCGCTTGCCCTGGATGGGCGGGTGCTTGTCCACGTGGGAGTGGTAGACGTGGAAGTTCCAGCCGAGGATCGACCACACGTAGTGGAAGGTCCGGGGGTGGTTGAGCAGGAACGCGAGCTCCGGGCAGGAGGTGACGGCGTCGAGGCGGTGCATGGCGCCTTCGGGGCTGAGCCTGCCGGCCTCCCGCTCGACTTCGTAGACCCTGTCGAGGGCGTCCGAGCACCGCTTGATCTCATCGGCGTCGAGCGCGCCGCGGATCATGAGGTAGCCGTCGCGGTCGAAGGCTTCGCGCTGCTCAGGAGTCAGCGCTTCGGCACCGACCGATGTCACTGCGGTCATCTCAATGCCTTTCCGGTGTCCGAGGAGGATCTGTCGTCAGCTAGACGCGTCGTCCGTCCGGGTTGGTTGCACCGTCGAATCTGGAAAACCAAGGCAAGGATTCGACGGTGTCGGTTACCGGAAATGGTAGGGCGCACCGCTTCAGGAGCGCTGGAGAAATTCTCGAAGTTCCATGAGAACTGCGATAAATCCCAAGAATCAACGCCATTCGGACGGAACATCACTATCCGAAGAGGCCGGTGATCCAGTCGAACCAGCCGAAGTCGAAATCGAGCCAGCTCCAACTCAGCTCGCCGAGGTAGTCGATGCCGACCATGAACAGGAAGATCCCGGCCGCGAGGTGCGCGAGGCGCGCGGACTTGCGCTTGGCGCGCAGCCAGCGGCCCCACAGGATGCCCCCGGAGATGCGGATGAGGAAGAACAGGCCGACGGCGACGGCGAGGACCAGCAGGTAGCCGAGCACCTGGGTCTGAAGCGTCTCCATGCCCGTGGTGATGGTCTTGAGCAGCCACATGATGAGCGAGAACAGGCCGCCGATGACCGACAGCTCGAAGCCCTTCGCGAGGGACCCGGGCGGGCCGAGCAGCGGGGCCCGGTCCTGCTTGGCCAGCTCGCGCTCGCTGGGCTCCTCGGGGTCGGTGGCGAGGCGCAGCCGCGGCAGCGGGCCGCGCCGCTCGGCGGGCCCGGCGGACCGGCCCGGCGAGTAGGAGCCCTGGTCCGGGACGCGCACGCGGCCCGCGACGGGCTGGTCCTTGGGGCCGTGGGCCGCCGCGTCCATGACGCGGGTGCCGTTGGCGGGCGGCGGGGAGCCGACGACCTGGGTCGGCGGGACGCCCATCGCCGCGGGCGCGTCCATGCGGCGGGTCCGGTCGGCGCCCGGGGCGCCGAGGCGGCGGGTCGCGTCGGCGGGCGGAGCCCCGCGGCCCCAGTCCACGCCGAGGTCGGGGAGGTTCGCGCGGGACACGACCGAGGCGAGGTCGTCGATCCAGCGCGGCAGCTCCTCGGTGCGGGGCCGGTTCGCCGGGTCGTCGTCGAGCGGCGCGGTCAGCAGCTCGCGCAGCCGCGGGTTCGATTCGAGCACGGGGTGGCGGCGCAGCCGCGCCCACGGGACGCTCTGCTCGTGGCCGGGCGAGTCCGTGCGCGCGGTCGCGCCGGTCACGAGGTAGAACGCGATCGACCCGAAGCCGTGCACGTCGTAGGCCGGGCCGACGGTGCCCTGGTGGGCCTCGGGTCCGGCGGTCTCGCGCGTGTACGCGATGGTCGTCAGGTGCGCGGGCGTGTAGTAGCGGGCGCCGGTGAAGTCGATGACCTTCGCGGACCCGTCGGGGCCGATGATCACGTTGGCGGGCTTGAGGTCCATGTGCAGCACCGGGTGCGCGCCGACCGGCGGGTGGTGCATCGCGTTCATGACCTCGACGACGGAGCGGAGCGTGCGCGCGGCGTCGACGCGGCCGAGGCGCTGCGACAGGAGCTGGCGCAGGTCGTGGCCGGGGAGGTATTCGAGGACCTGGAACGGCATCGGGTCGCCCTGCGGCGGGCGGCCCGAGGGGTGCGGGGCGCGCCCGTAGAACGCGTCGATGCGGCGGCAGATCGAGCCGACGTTCCGCGAGTGGAGGTCCATGAGGACCGCGTCGCCCTTGTCCCAGGACCGGAACTGGTGCTCGCGGGTGTCCTGCGGGTTCGGGCGGAAGACCTTCACCGTCAGGGGCGCGGAGGAGATGCCCGCCGACACGCGCACGGCCTGGTACACGTCGGCCTGGCCTCCCGAGCCGAGCAGACCGGTGAGCCGGTAGCTCTGCTCTGACCCCGGAAGGGGGTCGGCCGGGCCGCAGACGAGGTCAACGGTGGCGTTCGACATGGATCGGTCCTTCACGATAAGGCTTGAGCCCATAGCGTAACGCCCGGAATCCACCCTTCGCGGTCCCCGGAGGGCCGGTTGTTCGCATCATCTCAGCATCGCTTCGGAGGCGACCCGGCGTCAGCGGCCGGACCCCCAGGGGCTCTCGCCCTGCGGCTGCGAGCCGAAGCCCGCGGACGGCTGGCCGTAGGAGGAGGCGGGCGCGGCGGGCCCGCTCGCGGGGTTCATGGGCTCGAACACGCCGCCGGGCTTGCCCGGCTGCTGCGGGGCGGCCGGAGCCGGGGCGCGGTCGAAAGACCCGGAGGCGGAGGCGACGGGCGCGTTCGCCCCGGCGCGGGCGAGGGACCACAGCGCCGGGGACAGCGCGATGGTGAGGACGCCGAAGCCGACGGCCCACAGTTCGATCGGTGCCGAATCCTCGGCGAGGCCGGTCAGGTCGAAGTCGGCGATGTACCAGCCGAGCGAGGAGGCCAGGAAGAGGAGCGTGCCGAGAAGGCCGATCACCTGGAAGATCTGGAGGAGTACGCGGAGACCCTTGGACATGGATTGACGATACCGACACCCGTCCAATAACTCCAGGTGCGATGTTCCGAATGCTCCTGGTTTTCCCGGGACGCGCGAAGACCCGGACCGCGGCCCGGGTCTTCGCTCTCGGTTCGGTTGCGCCCTATGGGAGTTCGGGCAGCTCGTGGGTGGCCTCCCACGCGGTCAGCATGTCGATGCGGCGCTGGTGGCGCTCGGCGCCCGAGAAGGGCTCGTCGACGAACGCGTCGGCGAACGCGGTGGCCTCTTCGAGCGAGTGCATGCGCCCGCCGATCGCGACGACGTTCGCGTCGTTGTGCTGGCGGCCGAGCTTCGCGGTCTCGACGCTCCAGGCCAGGGCCGCGCGGCAGCCGGGGACCTTGTTCGCGGCGATCTGCTCGCCGTTGCCGGAGCCGCCCACGACGATGCCGAGGCTCCCGGGGTCGGCGACGACCTGCGCGGCCGCGTTCAGGCAGAACGGCGGGTAGTCGTCCTCCGGGTCGTAGGCGTGCGGGCCGACGTCGACGACCTCGAAGCCGCGGCCGGACAGGTGCTTGACCAGGTGGTCCTTGAGTTCGAGGCCCGCGTGGTCGGAGCCGAGATAGATGCGCACGTTGACAGACCCTAACCCTTCGGGAGCTCGGCGATGGCCAGGCCCGCGCGGGCCTTGGGCACGAACCAGGTGGACTTGCGCGGCATCTTCAGCCGCTGGAGGTTCACGTCCACGAACTCGGGGACGGTGACCGGCGCGATGAGGATCGCCAGGTCGGCCCTGCCCGCGTCGACCTGCTCCTTGAGCCAGGACGCCGGGTAGTCGCCGCCGACGTACGTGATGCGCTTGTCCCCCGCCTCCCAGCCGAGGAGGGCGTTGAACACCTCCTGCTCGACGCGGGTGTGGTCGAGCCGGTCGACGACCGTGCTCTCGCCGCCGGGCAGCTCCCAGGAGACCTCCCAGGTGCGGCCGGAGCCGTAGAACACGACGCTGCCGCCGCCCGCGGGCGTCTCCGGCGGGCCGTCGACCTCGGTGACGCTCGCGCCGATCTGGCCGATCTGCTCCACCAGCTGCGCCGCGGAGCCGGGCAGGCCCTTCACGAGGCGGTGGTAGGGGCGGATGACGACCGACTGCGGGGTCGTGATGACCGCGAGGAACCGGTCCAGCCCGCCGACCTGCGCGGCGAGGGAGCGGTGGTTCCCGTCGGCGACGATGAGGTCGCCGTCCCCGGCCAGCGCGGCCAGGGCCTCCCCGGCCTCGCCGCCGATCGCCCAGATCTCGTGGGCGCGGCCGGACTCGTCGGTGTCGGCGGCCACGGGCTCGCCCGCGTCCGCGATGGCGGCCTCGATCGCGGCGTGCAGCTCGTCGCCCTTGGAGGACTGGAGGAGCAGCACGGGGCTGAGGAGATGGCGCAGGAGCTGGTTGAGCTCGTTGCGCTGCTTCACCTTCTCGATGAAGACGTCCTCGTTGCGGATGACCCGGCCGGGCTCCTCCGGGGAGGAGGAGATCTCGGCGGTGTCGACCAGGCAGAACACGCCGTACGCGGTGGGCTCGTCGCCCCCGGAGATGCGGTAGGCCACGGCGACGTCGCCGAACGCGGCGAACCGGCCGGCCTCCTTGAGCGCGGCGAGGCGCTCGGCGGCCGCGGGCAGCGCGGCCGCGAAGTCGAGCCCGGCGGCCACGGCCTCGGGCGTGTGCGCAGGCATCTCGACGCCCAGCATGGACGCCGGGTTGGCCTCGATGATCCGCGTGATCTCGGTTTCGTCGGGGAACTCGTCGTAGTTCTTCGCGCCCGTGCCTCCGGTGGAGAGCCAGGCCAGGTCGATCGGGTGTGCAGCAGTCACGCCAGAAGCGTAATCGGTCGCGGTTCGGTCACCATGGCCGCCGACCGGACTCCGGGAATGTGACACACTTCTTTCATATCCGAACCCAAGACGCTGGAGGCATCGTGCCGTCGACGCACATTCTCACCAGAGACGAGGCCGAGCGGCGCGCCGCGCTGCTCTCGGTCGACTCCTACACCGTGGAGCTCGACCTGACCGGGCACGAGCGGGGCGACACCTTCGGCTCGCGGACCGCCGTGGTGTTCTCGTGCACCGAGCCGGGGGCCGAGACGTTCATCGAGATCGCCGCCGAGCGGATCGAGGAGGCGTTCCTGAACGGGGAGCCGGTGGACCTCACCGGGTTCGACCCGAAGGAGGGCCTGCGGATCACGGGCCTCGCCGCGGAGAACGAGCTGATCGTGAACGCGATCTGCACGTACTCCACGGACGGGCAGGGCCTGCACCGGATGACCGACCCGGTGGACAAGGAGACGTACCTCTACTCGCAGTTCGAGGTGGCCGACGCGCAGCGCGTGTACGCGTGCTTCGACCAGCCGGACCTGAAGGCGTCGTTCACGTTCCAGGTGCGCACCCCGCAGCACTGGACCGTGATCTCGAACATGCCGGCCGCGTCGGAGACCGTGGTCGAGGCGATCCAGACGAAGGTGACGCTGTTCGAGACGTCGGTGCGGATGAGCCCGTACATCACCGCGATCTGCGCGGGCCCGTACTTCGGGGTCCACGAGGTCCACGACGGCATCGACATGGGCCTGTACTGCCGCCAGTCTATGAAGGACTACCTGGACCCCGAGGGGGTCTTCGAGGTGACGCGGCAGGGCTTCGACCACTTCCACGCCAACTTCGGGGTGCGGTACCCGCTGCCGAAGTACGACCAGGTGTTCGCGCCGGAGTACAACTTCGGGGCGATGGAGAACTTCGGGTGCATCACGATCGCCGAGGCCTCGTTCCTGTTCCGCTCGCAGGTCACCGACTTCGAGCTGGAGCAGCGCGCGAACGTCATCCTGCACGAGATGGCGCACATGTGGTTCGGCGACCTGGTGACGATGCGCTGGTGGGACGACCTGTGGCTGAACGAGTCGTTCGCGGAGTGGGCCTCCCACTGGGCGAACGTGGAGGCGACGCGGTTCGACGGGGCGTGGACGACGTTCCTGTCGGCGCGCAAGAACTGGGGCTACGGCGCCGACCAGCAGCCGACGACGCACCCGGTGTACACCGCCGCGGGCGACACCGAGGAGATCCAGGCGAACTTCGACGGGATCACCTACTCCAAGGGCGCCTCGATCCTCAAGCAGCTCGTGGCCTACGTCGGCATCGACCCGTTCCTGGCGGGCCTGCGGGCGTACTTCGCGAAGCACCAGTTCGCGAACGCGGTGTTCGCGGACCTGCTCGGCGAGCTGGAAGCGGCTTCGGGCAAGGAGCTGAAGGACTTCGCGGACATGTGGCTGCGCACGGCCGGGGTCTCGACCCTGCGCCCCGACGTCACCGTCGACGGCGACGGGAACTACGCGAAGGTCACTGTGGCCCAGGAGGTCCCGGCCGAGCACCCGACGCACCGCACGCACCGGATCGCGATCGGCCTGTACGACCTCGACGGGGACGCGCTCGTGCGCCGCGACCGGATCGAAGTGGACGTCACCGGCGCGGCCACCGAGGTCCCCGAGCTGGCGGGCGTGAAGCAGCCGGACCTGCTGCTGCTCAACGACGACGACCTCACCTACGCGAAGCTGCGCCTTGACGAGCGGTCGCTGGCGACCGCGGTCGCGCACACCTCGGCGCTGCCCGACTCCCTCGCCAGGGCGCTGATCTGGGCCGCGGCCTGGGACATGCTCCGCGACGCCGAGCTGAGCGCCTCCCAGTTCGTGGAGCTGGGCGTGAAGAGCCTGACGGCCGAGGACGACATCAACATCGTCACCGTCGCGCAGCGCCAGGTCGCCGGGGCGCTCGCCTACGCCGACCCCGCGCACCGCGCGGGCCTGCGCGAGCAGTGGGCCCAGGCCGCCAAGGCCGCCATGGACGCCGCCGCACCCGGCTCGGACCCGCAGCGGTCCTGGGCGAAGGCGTACGCGTCGGCGTCGCGGTCCGAGGCCGACCTCGCCCGCATCGCCGGGTGGCTGGAGGGCGCGGACGTGCCCGAGGGCCTCGCGGTGGACGCGGACCTGCGCTGGGCGCTGCTGACCGTGCTCGTCGCGACGGGCACGGTCGCCGAGGACGCCATCGACGCCGAGCTGGACCGGGACTCGACCGCGGACGGCAAGCGCCTCTCGTTCATCGCCCGCGCCGTCGTCCCGACCGCCGACGCCAAGCAGCGCGCCTGGGAGCGGATCACCGACCCGTCGACCGAGAACTACGTGCGCCGCTCCTCGATGCTCGGGTTCGCCCCGCTCGACCAGGCCGACCTGGTCCGCCCGTACCTGCGCCCGTACCTGGACGCGGTGCCGGAGCTGTGGGAGAAGCTCGGCGCGCAGCAGGCCGTGGAGTACTCGAAGTACGCGTTCCCGTCGAACCTGATCGACGAGGACACCCTCGGCGTGCTCGACGCGTGGCTGGCCGAGGACCGCCCCGCGCCGATCCGCCGCGGCGTCGCCGAAGGCCGCGCCGACACCGCCCGCGCCCTCAAGGGCCAGGCGCTCGACGCGCAGCGGTAAGAGGAAGTCCGTACGGGGCTCCGGGACCGGTCAGGCGGTCCCGGAGCCCCGAGCGCTTCTCACGCCCGTTGGTAAGCTCGCCGTGTCGCGGCGCGGCCGCGGCGCCCGCCCGGGGATGAATGGAGAGAGCAGTCTTGTCCGCGCTTTTGCCGGTGGTCGTCCTCAGCGCCACCCTGGTCGCGTTGTTCGGGGTGGTCCTGCCGCTCCTGCTCCTCGGGCCCGTCCTCGCCTCCCGCACCCGCCCCCAGCCGCAGCAGCTCCTGTTCGCCGTGGTCCTGCTCATCCCCACCGTCGCCATCGGCTCGGTGTTCCTGTCCTGGTGGGCAATCGGCTGGCTCGACCGCTACGGCGTCTCCGCGCCCGAGCTCACCGGCATCGCCCTCGTCGTCGCCGCCGTCATCGGCCTCATGGCGCCCCTGCGCCTCCCCGGCGGCTCCGGCCCGTTCTGGCTCAAGCCGCTCCTGGGCCTCGCCTCCGGCGTCCTCGTGCCGATGACGATCATCTGGACCGTCGACGCGGGCCTCCACGAGCTCGCCGCCGCCGGGATCGGCCTGCTCGTCCTCGTCGTCCTCGTGGTGTTCTTCCGCGTCATCGCCAAGCCCATCGCCGACCGCCGCCAGGCCAAGCAGGTCCGCACCTCCGTGCGCCGCTTCCAAGGCCAGCTCGTCGACGTCGCCGACGCCGCCTGGAGCCTCGCGAGCGCCCGCGGCGACGCCAACCGCATCGTCCTCACCTACAACGGCGAGCACGACGGCAAGCCCGTCGGCGCGGCCCTGATGCTCAAGCGCGACATGGAATGGGTGCCCCAGGCCCGCGAGAACGAGTCCGCGGTCTTCGAGCTCGCGCGCGGCCTCAACGGCCAGCCGACCGAAGCGGTCCTGGCGCAGCAGCGGATCGGCACCCCCGCGACCCTGACGATGCGCATCCCCGGCACGACGATCCTGTCGATCCGCGAGACCGTCGCCGACACCCTCTCGTGGGTCGAGTTCGTCTCCAAGCTCGAACTCACCGACGCCGACGAGCTCCTCAAGCGCCAGCAGCCCGACGCGCAGGACGCCAAGGAGTAGACGCGAAGAACGGCGGCCCGGATGCGATGCATCCGGGCCGCCGTTCCGTATGTGCTTTAACGTCCTTGGGCGGTCTCGGCGAGCATCCGCAGGCCGGTGACGATCCCCCCGGCGAGCTGGCCCGCGCCGAACGCGGCCTCCATCGAGAAGACCACGAGCGCCGCGGAGCGGTCCGGGATCTTCTCCTGCGCGACGCGGCCGGTGACGATCTCCAGCTGCCGCTGCTCGGGCGAGACGGCGATCAGCACGGAGCGGTCCGGGTCGGCGAGCCGGTCGTGCAGCTCCTCGGCCGCGCCGCGGACCGGGTCGTGCAGCGGGCCGACGTACACGCTGTAGTGCAGGCCGCCGCCGTCGCGCTCGGCCACCGACAGCGCCTCGTCGATGTGGAGCAGCTCCTTCACGTCGAAGGGGCCCTCCAGCATCGGCTGGCGCATCAGCTCGGGGCTGCGGTCCACGCCTTCGACGACGCTCGCGGCGACCGCGACCTGGTTACCACTTGCCATGGGAGCCTCCCTTGGGGCCGCCGGCGAGGGCCTCGCCGTGGGCGGCCGCATCGAGCTCGGCCGCATGCGAACCGGAGTCGCCGGGCACCGCTCCGTTGCGGGCGACGAACCAAACCGGCTTGAAGTCGTAGGGCTGGCCCGCACGGTAGCGGGACTGCGGGCGCGGGTGGCGCAGGAAGACCACGGCGAAGACCGCGACCACGACCAGGATCGGGGCGCCGAACAGAATCAGCCAGTCCTGGAATGTCATTGTGTTGCTCCCCTAGTTGCAGAGACAGGGTGACCTCCCGGTCAGCCTAATCCAATTGCGCCCCTCACATCGCCGCAGGTGGGAAGTCGGTGCCGCGGGTCGCATGCGCGGCCGATCGCGAAGGGGCGAAAGGCATCGGGTACGGGAAGGGCCCGCCGGCGGTCCGAAGACCTGGCCGGCGGGCCCCGCCCGTCCGATGGGGAGCGCTATGAGAGGCGGGCGCGCTCCTTCCCGTGGCGCGGCAGCCACGCCTCCCAGGCCGGGTCGGGGCGGCGCTGGCCGCGGAAGCCGCGGAGCTGCCAGCCCGACGGGGGGCGGGGGACGCGCGGCAGGCGCCAGCCCAGCTCCGCGAGGGTCTTGTCGCTCTTGCGGTGGTTGCACGGGGCGCACGCCGCCACCACGTTGTCCCACGTGTGCGTGCCGCCGCGCGAGCGCGGCACCACGTGGTCGATGGTCTCGGCCGAGGAGCCGCAGTACACGCAGCGCCAGTCGTCGCGCGTGAAGACGCCGCGCCGCGACGGGCTCGCGCCCACCTGCCGGGGGATCGCGACGTAGCGGTTCAGGCGCACCACCGAGGGGACGGGGATGTGCATGGTCTCAGAGCGCAGAAAACCGTCACCAGGAGTGACGGTCTCGGCCTTGCGGGTGAGCAGCAGCACCGCCGCTCGCTTCACTGGTATCACGCACAGCGGCTCGTAACTCTGGTTGAGCACGAGCGCCGACCCGAGGCCGACGCCGTGCGTGAAGAGATTCGGATGCACCCCTGGGGAAGGGTCATCGCTGTCAAGCGTGCTCCTATGTCGAGGACCTATCACGGTGACGTACCTCCAAGCCATCGGTCCCGTCAAGTTTGACCTATATCTCAGAAAATTGCACCCTGGTTCCGTGGGATCTTGAATGACGAACGAATATCGTCTGATCGAACCCCCGGTGGCGCCGGACGGTGCGGTCCCGGTGCCCGTGCGGCCGGGGCGGAAGCGGAGAAGGATGACTGTGGTTACGGTTGCGGCGGCCGAGACGGCCTCACCCTGCGAGGCGGGCTTCAACGCCTGCACGCTGCTGTTCAAGCTCACCGAGAACGAGGAGTTCTCGGTCGACGCGGGCGTGGTCCTCGACAAGATCGGCCAGGTGCTGCTGATCCTCATCGCCGCCTTCGCGCTGCGGTGGCTGGTGAACCGCGCGATCGCGCGGATCATCAAGCAGGTCACCACGATCAAGGGCCCGCAGTCGATCGCCGAGCTCGCCGACAAGCTCGGCTCCTCGAACTCCCGGCGGGAGGAGCTGCTCGGCGACCGGTCCGCGAAACGGGCCGACACCTTGACCGGCGTGCTCCAGCACGTCGCGGGCATCGTCATCTACACGATCGCGTTCATGCTGGTCCTCAGCGCCTTCAACGTGAACCTCGCGCCGATCCTCGCCAGCGCGGGCATCGCGGGCATCGCGATCGGCTTCGGCGCGCAGAACCTCGTGCAGGACTACCTGGCGGGCATCTTCATCCTCCTCGAAGACCAGTACGGCGTCGGCGACAACGTCGACGTCGGCGACGCCACGGGCACCGTGGTCGACATGGGCCTGCGCGTCACCACGCTGCGGTCGCTCGACGGGACACTGTGGTACGTGCGCAACGGCCAGATCCTGCGGGTCGGCAACTCCAGCCAGTCGTGGGCGTACGTGGTGGTGGACACGCCGCTGCCGCCGACGGCGGACATCGACCGGGCCGGGGAGATCATCACCGAGGTCGCGGCCGGGTTCGTGGAGGACGAGGAGTGGAGCGACCACATCCTCAAGGAGCCGGAGTACCTGGGCCCGATCGAGATGACGATCGACGAGATCAAGGTGCGCCTCGGCGTGCGCACCACCTCCGACCAGCAGTGGGCGGCCGGGCGCGAGCTGCGGCGGCGCGTGACCGAGGCGCTGCGCGAGGCGGGGATCATCGACCCGGCCGGCTCGGGCCGGATCTACGTGCCGCGGACCCTCCCGAACGCGCCCGCATAGTGCCGACAAGGTGATATGCCGCCCATTCGGTGTGACGCGCGCCGGATCGGCTTTCCAGGCGGCCCCGCGGTTGGCACGATTGGGAGATGCCTAGTGACAGCCCGCGAGCCGTTGTGCCCCTCACGCCGACAGGACAGCCCGCGCCCACGCAGTCGTTCTACGAGGCGGTGGGCGGCGAGGACACGTTCGACCGCCTGGTGACCGCGTTCTACGCGCAGGTCGCCGAGGACCCGGTCATGCGCCCGATGTACCCGGAGGAGGACCTCCGCCCGGCCGCGCGCCGCCTGAAGATGTTCCTGGAGCAGTACTGGGGCGGGCCCCACACGTACTCGGAGGAGCGGGGCCACCCGCGCCTGCGGATGCGCCACGCGCCCTTCACGATCGGCGAGGTCGAGCGGGACGCGTGGCTCAAGTGCATGCGCACCGCGATGGACGAGGTGGCCTTGTCGCCGGAGTACGACCGCGTGATGTGGGAGTACATGGAGCGGGCGGCAGACTTCATGCGCAACGCATAGACACGACAGGGGAAGGGCCCGGACGCATCGCGTCCGGGCCCTTCGCCGTTCGAGGGCTCACGGGGAGCACTTGACGATGACGTCCTGGTAGAGCTCGGCGGCCTGGTTCTGGTACTCGATGTACTCGTCGGTGAACAGGTCCTCGAAGTTCTCGGCGTTGGGGTCGATCTCGCCCTCGAACTCGAAGCTGTTGTACGCGTCGAACGCGGTCTGGCAGGCCTCGAAGTCGTCGGCGGTGAGCTGGAGCCCGGCGAGGTCGTTCACGAGCTCGCCGTTCTCGGCCTCCAGCTCGTCCTGGGCGGCGGTGAGCTCCTCGATCTCGGCGGCGCGGGCGTCGGACTCCTCGGAGGCCTGCGTGTACACGTACGCGAAGGCCCCGGCGACGAGGGCGACCACGACGAGCGCGATCACCAGGACCACGGTCCCGGCCTTGGAGGGCTTGCGCGGCAGCGGCGGCGGGGCGACGAGCATCGGGCCGGTCGGGACGGACTGGACCGGGATCGGGCCGGTGGGCATCGGCGGCGCGTACTGCGCGGGTACGGCGGCCGGAGGCGGGGTCATGGCGGGCGGCAGCTGGGACGGCGCGGGGGCGGGGGCGGGCTGTTCGGCGGGGGCGGGTGCGGCGGCGTCCTGGGTCGGGGCTTCGGGTGCGGGAGCCGGGTAGGGCGCCTCCGGCGGCGGCGCCGGGGCCTCCGCTGCGGGCTCGTTCGCCGGGGGCTCGGCGGCGGGGATCGGGAGGGTCATGGGTGCTCCTGTATTCATTTGAATGCAAAGGGAACCTATAGATTACCGAAGGCGCTTGGAAAGCGCAGTCCCGATACTCGTGGGGTAGATGAGTTTTCCCAGTTCAACCCCGCCTCATCCGGCATTTCCAACCAAAAGCGACTGCACAAAAGGGAATCGGGGAGCGAAACGCGGGCCGGAGCGCCGATGCGCTCCGGCCCGCGTCCGGGTCTCGCCGGAAGTTACAGGAGCTCGCCTTCGAGCCACTCGACGAACGTGCCGGAGATGGCCGTCCCGCAGTCGATGAGCTCTTCGAGGAGCGCGGTGGTGATGCCGGGGCGGACGGGGACCTGGATCTCGCCGAACACGGGGAGCGCGCCGGACTCGGTGGGTTCGCCGAGGTACGCCTTGAGGAAGCGGCGGGTGCGGTTCCACTCGTTCATGGCCGCGTAGCCGCGCTCGGCCCACTCGCGGGGGACGGTCTGGTAGGCGCGGGCGCGCAGGACCAGGATGTCGGCGTCGGGGCCTTCCGCGCGGACCTGCACGATGTGCCGCTCCCAGAGGGCGACGATGCCGCCGTTCTCGTCCACGAGGTAGCGGATGTCGAGGTTCTTCAGGGCCGCGATGATGCGGTCGGCGTCGAGCGGGGCGGCCTCGTCGCGGGCGTCGGCCGCGATCTGCTCCAGGTCGGAGATGAACTCCGGATCGATCTCGGCGAGGTCCTGCTTGATGAGGTGCCAGCGCTCGACCTCGGAGATCTGCTCTTCCTCGGGGCCGAGGAGGAGCTGCTCCGCCGTCAGCTCATGGCGCAGCTCGCGGCCGGCGAGCTCCATTTCGAGGGACTCCGCCGCCTCGCGCTCGCGCTCGGCGCGCGGGTTCGGCACCGCGCTCGGCTGGCTGCCGCGGGCCTGGGCGCGCTCGGCCGAGCCGCCGATCTCGCTGTCGGCTTCGGCGACCGCCTCGGTCACCGGGTTGTCTTCTGCGTCGCGTTTTCTGCTGCGCCACCATGCCATGGTGTTGTCCGCCTTCCCACCCAAAATGCGAATCACTGGCAGTTCTTGGGTAATTCGTTGGCATTCGTCCGGGACTGAAGCATTGGTTGTGGTTGGTTGTGCTTCGCCGGGCACAGCCAAGTTACGTCGCGTTGCAGTGAGCAGACTAGGGACTCGGTGCGACTTGGCACAACCGTCAGTCAATCCTGACTGAAAGTATGAACCGTCGAGCGTTTGTTCGCAGGCCCGCGGTGGGTACTGTCATGGGTTTCATATGTATCAGAGACGGAAGCGGCGTCCCATCCTCCGGACGTCGGATTCTTGTCAACTGCACAGGGGTCACTGAACGGTGGCGGGCCGGAGGCCCGCGGGGTCAGAGGAGGGGCAGACCGCGGTCGCGTTCCCAGACGGCGCCGAAGGTGCCGGACAGGCCGAGACGGCGGCCGGAGCGGAGCACCTTCACCGGCTCGTCGCCGAGGAACCCCATGCGGCACAAGGCGGCCACGAGCCGCACCTGGACCGGGTAGCGCGCGCCGCCGTGCTCGACGGTGAGGGCGACGTGGTCGAGCATCGCGTCCCGCAGGCGCCGGTCGCCGACGCCGCTGCCGCGGCGCTCGCGCAGGGCCTCCCCGGCCTTGCGGTCGATGTCGGCGACGTCGGCGGCGGGCACGGTCTCGACGACGGCCCAGGGCCGCTGCGGCAGGCGCCCGCGCCAGGACGCCTCGGGTTTCGCAGCGGCGTTCCCGGAAGCGAGGTCGGCGGCGCGGTAGACGCCGTCGGGGAGGCCCTCGGCGGCGCGCACGGCGAGGACGCCGATCGGCAGGGTCGCCCACAGGCGCCCGTCGCGGGCGAGGACGGGCGCTTCGGGGTCGAGCCGGGCGACGCGGGCGGCGAAGGCGGGGCCGTCGCCGGTCGTCATTCGGTCCACCGCTCCAGGAAGGCCCGCTCGTCGTCGGTGACGCGCCGGGGCCGCTGGCTCTCGGTGTTGAACGGGACCATCACGGTCTTGGCCTTGAGCGCGAGCTTGCCGTTCGCGAAGAGCTCGTAGGCGAACGTGAACGAGGAGTTCCCGATCCGCTCGACCCAGAGCTCCACGCGCGTCTCGGCGGGCACGACCACGGGCAGCAGGAAGTCGACCTCGTGGCGGGCGACGACGACGCCCTCGCGGAAGCCGGAGAGCCCGGCGTCCTCGGCCTTGTCGAACATCATCGCCACGCGGGCCTCTTCGAGCAGCACCATGAACTTGTTGTTGTTCACGTGGCCGAACACGTCCATGTCCGACCAGCGCAGCGCCACGTCGACCTTGAAGCGGGCCACGGCTAGTCCCGGGTGAGCTTGCGGTGCGTGACGCGGTGCGGGTTGGCGGCGTCGGGGCCGAGGCGCTCGATCTTGTTCTTCTCGTACGACTCGAAGTTGCCCTCGAACCAGAACCACTTCGGCATGCCGTCCGCGTCCTCGCCCTCCCAGGCGAGGATGTGGGTGGCGACCTTGTCGAGGAAGGCCCGGTCGTGGGAGATCACGACGGCGCAGCCGGGGAACTCCAGGAGGGCGTTCTCCAGGCTGGAGAGCGTCTCGACGTCGAGGTCGTTGGTGGGCTCGTCGAGGAGCAGCACGTTGCCGCCCTGCTTGAGGGTGAGCGCCAGGTTGAGCCGGTTGCGCTCGCCGCCGGAGAGGACCTTCGTGGGCTTCTGCTGGTCCGGGCCCTTGAAGCCGAACGCGGCGATGTAGGCGCGCGAGGGCATCTCGACCTTGCCGACCATGAGGTAGTCGAGGCCGTCGGAGACGGTCTCCCACACCGACTTGTCGCCGGAGAGGCCCGCGCGGTTCTGGTCGACGTAGGACAGCTGCACGGTGCCGCCGACGTTCACGGTGCCCGAGTCGGGCTTCTCGATCCCGACGATGGTCTTGAACAGGGTCGTCTTGCCGACGCCGTTGGGGCCGATGATGCCGATGATGCCGTTGCGGGGCAGGCTGAAGTCGAGGCCGTTGATGAGCGTGACGCCGTCGAAGCCCTTGTGCAGGTCCTTCACCTCGATCACCGTGGAGCCCAGGCGCGGGCCCGGCGGGATCTGGATCTCCTCGAAGTCGAGCTTGCGGGTCTTCTCGGCTTCGGCGGCCATCTCCTCGTAGCGGCCGAGGCGGGCCTTGGACTTGGTCTGGCGGCCCTTGGCGTTGGAGCGGACCCATTCGAGCTCGTCCTTGAGGCGCTTCTGGAGCTTGGAGTCCTTGCGGCCCTCCACCTTCATGCGCTCGGCCTTCTTCTCCAGGTACGTGGAGTAGTTGCCCTCGTAGGGGTAGGTGCGGCCGCGGTCGAGCTCCAGGATCCACTCCGCGACGTTGTCGAGGAAGTACCGGTCGTGGGTGATCGCGATGACGGCGCCCGCGTAGGACGCGAGGTGGCGCTCCAGCCAGAGCACGGACTCGGCGTCGAGGTGGTTGGTGGGCTCGTCGAGGAGCAGCAGGTCGGGCGCTTCGAGCAGCAGCTTGCACAGCGCCACGCGGCGGCGCTCGCCGCCGGAGAGGTTGGTGACGGGCCAGTCGCCGGGCGGGCAGCGCAGCGCGTCCATGGCCTGCTCGATCTTCGAGTCGAGCTCCCAGGCGTTGGCGGCGTCGAGCTCCTCCTGGAGGCGGCCCATCTCGGCCATGAGCTCGTCGGTGTAGTCGGTCGCCATCTCCATGGCGACCTCGTTGAACCGGTCGAGCTTGCCCTGGATGTCGGCCACGGCCTCCATCACGTTGCCCATGACGGTCTTCGACTCGTTCAGCGGCGGCTCCTGCGCGAGCATGCCCACGGTCGCGCCGACGGCGAGCTTCGCCTCGCCGTTGGAGACCTGGTCCTCGCCCGCCATGATGCGCAGCAGGCTGGACTTGCCGGCGCCGTTGGGGCCGACCACGCCGATCTTCGCACCCGGGTTGAAGTACAGGGTGACGTCGTCGAGGACGACCTTGTCACCGTGCGCCTTGCGCGCCTTTTCCAGGGTGTAGATGAACTGCGCCACGCTGATCCTTCGCTTTGCGACGAGCTGTACGGAACTGACCGGAACCAATGATGTCAAGCCCCGGGGCGGGTCCGCCAACGGGCCCTGGCGCGGGTGCGCGTACGTCACCACCGCCCTGGTCCGCACCGCGGAAAAGACGGCCCTTCCCGGCTAGGCTTGGAGAAAGGAGGAAAACGAATTGAGCAACGCACAGTTCATCGTCGTGGCCAACCGCCTCCCCGTCGACGCAGTCGTCGATGCAGAGGGAAACCGAACCTGGCGCCGATCCCCTGGCGGCCTCGTCACCGCCCTCGAACCCGTTCTCCAGGCCAACCGGGGCACTTGGATCGGCTGGGCCGGCATCGCCGGCGCCGCCCCCGAGCCCTTCGAGTCCGACGGCGTCACGCTGCTGCCGGTCGAACTCAGCGAGAACGAGATCCACCGCTACTACGAGGGGTTCTCGAACGCCTCGCTGTGGCCGCTCTACCACGACGCGGTCGAGCCCCGCGTCTTCCGCCGCTCCTGGTGGAAGTCCTACTACGAGGTCAACGAGCGGTTCGCCGAGGTGTGCGCCCGCGAGGCCGCGCCCGGCGCGGTCGTGTGGATCCAGGACTACCAGCTCCAGCTCGTCCCCGGCATGCTCCGCGAGCGGCGCCCGGACCTGCGGATCGGGTTCTTCCTGCACATCCCGTTCCCGCCCGTCGAGCTGTTCATGCAGCTCCCCCACCGCATGGAGATCCTCAAGGGCCTGCTCGGCGCCGACCTCGTCGGCTTCCAGCGGCCCCTGGCGGCGCAGAACTTCCTCGCGCTCACCCGGCACCTGCTCGGCTACCGGCCGAGGGGGCACTACGTCACCGTCGACGACCGCCTCGTCAGGGCCGACGCCTTCCCCATCTCCATCGACACCGCGGCCAACGAGGAGGTCGCGAGCACCGAACGCGTCCGCCAGCGCGCCAAGGAGATCCGCGCCGAGCTCGGCGAACCCGAGACGATCTTCCTCGGCGTGGACCGGCTCGACTACACCAAGGGCATCGAGGTGCGCCTCAAGGCGTTCCGCGAGCTGCTCGAAGACGGCCGCCTGGAGGTCCCCAAGGCCGTCATGATCCAGGTCGCGACCCCCAGCCGCGAGCGCGTGGACCAGTACGTGGCCCTGCGCGAGCGCGTCGAGCGGGAGGTCGGGCGGATCAACGGCGAGTACGGCGTGGTCGGCCTCCCGGCCGTGCACTACCTGCACCAGTCGTTCGACCGGTACGAGCTGGCGGCCCTCTACCAGGCCGCCGACGTCATGGCGGTGACCCCGCTGCGCGACGGGATGAACCTCGTCGCGAAGGAGTACGTGGCGAGCCAGACCGACAACCGCGGCGCGCTCGTCCTCAGCGAGTTCGCCGGGGCCGCAGGAGATCTGCGGCAAGCGTTCCTCGTCAATCCGCACGATCTGACAGATCTGAAAGACGGATTCGTGACAGCGGCGACCGCGTCGGCCGACGATAGGATGAAGCGAATGCGCGCCATGAGGAGGTACCTGCGCAAGCACGACGTGTCCCGTTGGGCCCGCAGCTTCCTCACGGCGCTGGGTGTTCCGGAGCGCAGCGCGGCGTACAATCCGGGCAGCCTGCCCTCCGCCGACTGAAAACGGCAGGCAGGGGCCGGTAGGCACACATATTCCGCAACGACGGTGTTGGAGAGATACGCCACGATGACCGCACCTAGCCCAGAGGGCCGTGCTCCGGAGAGCCCCGGCTCCTCCGAAGAGCTCCGCTCGGCCCTCACCCTGCTCGCCCGTGTTCCGCAGCTGCTGATCGCGTGCGACTACGACGGCACGCTCGCCCCCATTGTGACCGACCCCTCGCAGGCCAAACCGATCCCCGAATCGGTGTCGGCCCTGCGGACGCTCGCGAACCTGCCGCAGACCAAGGTCGCGGTCATCTCGGGTCGCGCCCTGCGCGATCTGGCGGCCCTGTCCCGCCTGCCTTCCGAAGTGCACCTGGTCGGATCCCACGGGTCCGAGTTCGACATCGGCTTCACCCGGGCGCTCTCCAGCGAGGACCAGCGGTTGCGCGACAAGCTCGTCGCCGAGCTCACCGCGATCGCCGAACGCTACAAGGGCGCCCGGGTCGAGCCCAAGCCCGCGGGCGCGGCCCTGCACGTGCGCGAGGCCACCGAGGCCGACGCCGGCCGCGCGGTCGACGACGTCCGCGAGGGCCCCTCGACGTGGGACGGCGTGCAGACCACCGAGGGCAAGGCGGTCATCGACCTGTCGGTGGTCGCCACCCACAAGGGCGACGCATTGGACAAGCTCCGCCACCAGCTCGGCGCCTCCGCCGTGCTGTTCCTGGGCGACGACGTCACCGACGAGAACGCGTTCGCGCACCTCCACGGCCCCGACGTCGGCGTCCGCATCGGCCCCGGCCCCACCAGGGCCGCCTACCGGCTCGACGACCCCGAAGCGGTCGCGAAGCTCCTCGCGAGCCTCGTCGACACCCGCCGGGCCTGGCTCCAGGGCGAGTCCGCGCAGCTCATCGAGCGGCACGCGATGATCGCCGACGGCGCCAACCACGCGCTGCTCACCCCCGAGGGCCGCGTCACCTGGATGTGCCACCCCAAGCCCGACTCCGGCTCGGTCTTCGCCGACCTGCTCGGCGGCGACCACGCCGGGCACTTCACCGTCCAGCCCGTCAGCGCGGGCATCCCCCTCGGCCAGCGGTACGTCGCCGGGACCATGAGCGTCGAGACCCGCTGGTCCGGCCTGTCGGTCACCGACTGGCTCGACTCGACCCCGCGCAGGCGCGGCGACCTCAACGCCACCGTCCTCGTCCGCGAGATCACCGGCGAGATCCCCGTCAAGATCACGTTCGCGCCCCGGCCGGAGTTCGGGCAGATCCCCGTGCAGCTCCAGCCCGTCGGCGACGAGGGCCTCAAGGTCCTCGGCGGCCGCGAGCCCATCAGCCTGCGCTCCCCCGGCGTCGAATGGCACATCGAGTACGACGGGCAGCACTCCCTGGCCGTCGCCACCGTCGACCTCGCCCAGGCCGGCGGCTCCCTCGTCCTGGAGATGCGCGCGGGCATCGACGACCTCGCCGAGTGGCGCCCGCCCGTCCACGTGCGCCGCCGCACCACCGAGGCCGGATGGCGCAACTGGTCGGACTCCCTGAAGCTCCCGCGCGTCGAACCCGAGACCGTCGGCCGCTCCGCGCTGACGCTCAAGGCCCTCTGCTACCAGCCGACCGGCGCGATCCTCGCCGCGGGCACCACCTCGCTCCCCGAGGAGCTCGGCGGCGTCCGCAACTGGGACTACCGGTTCTGCTGGATCCGCGACGCCGCGATGACCGCGAACGCGCTCGTCGACCTCGGCTCGCTCCAGGAGGCCGAGGCGTACTTCACATGGGTCGCCGGCATCCTGGAGCGCACCGCCGGGCACCCCGAGCGGCTCGCGCCCCTCTACGACATCGAGGGCCAGGCCCCGAGCCCCGAGGCCATCATCGACACGCTCCCCGGGTACGCCGGGGCGCGGCCGGTGCGCATCAACAACGCCGCGTCGAACCAGGTCCAGCTGGACGTGTTCGGCCCCGTCGCGATGCTCATCGAGGCCGTCGCCCAGCGCCGCGGGCACCTCTCGGAGTTCGAGGAGCGCGTCATGGCGAACATGGTCGAGGCCGTCGCCAAGCGCTGGCACGAGCCCGACCACGGCATCTGGGAGGCCCGCCAGGCCCCGCGGCACCACGTCTACTCCAAGGTCATGTGCTGGGTGACGGTGGACCGGGCGCTCAAGGTCGCCGAGCAGTTCGGCATGGAGTACAAGCCCGACTGGCCCGAGCTGCGCGACCAGATCGCCAAGAACGTGCTCGAACTGGGCTGGAACGACGAGATCGGCGCGTACACGGCCGCGTACGGCCACGACGACCTCGACGCCGCGTCGCTGTGGATCGGCCTCTCCGGCCTGCTCCCGCCCGACGACCCGCGCTACCTGAAGACCGTCCTCAAGATCGAGGCCGGCCTGCGCTCGGGCCCGACGGTGTACCGCTACCACCGCGACGACGGCCTCCCGGGCACCGAGGGCGGGTTCATCATCTGCGCCGCGTGGCTCGCCGAGGCGTACCTCCAGGTGGGGCGCCGCACCGACGCCGAGGAGCTGTTCGAGCAGATCCTCGCGTGCGCGGGCCCGACCGGCCTGCTCCCCGAGCAGTGGGACCCGATCGCCGAGCGCGGCCTGGGCAACCACCCGCAGGCGTACTCGCACCTCGGACTCATCCGGGTGGCGAACCTGCTGAACGGCACGAGCGGACGCATCTGAGCAAGTCTCAGGGCGGGGGCTAATCTGGACGGGACCGAACGTCCCCGGCAGAGAGCCCCCGCCTTGAGCCTCAACACTCCGGCCGTCCCCGGATTCCGCGACTTCGAGATGGTCGCGCACGGGTCGACCGCGTTCGTCTACCGCGCCGTCCAGGAGCGGCTCGACCGGACCGTGGCCGTCAAGGTCCTCCTCGTCGACGACGACATGACCACCGCCGACTCCGTCGAGAAGGAACTCGAAGCGACCGTCGCGGTCTCCAACCACCCCCACATCGTCTCGATCATCGACACCGGGCACACCGAGGCCGGGCAGCCGTTCATCGTCATGGAGTACTGCGAAGGCGGCTCGTACTCGGCGATCCTCAAAGCGAACGGGCCCCTCCCGGTCACCGACGTCATCGACGTCGGCGTCAAGATCGGCCAGGCCCTCCAGGCCGCCCACCACGCGGACATCCTCCACCGGGACGTGAAGCCGCAGAACATCCTCCGCGGCCAGTACGGCCCCGCGCTCGCCGACTTCGGGATCGCCCGGAGCACCGCGGCGCTGGCGGCGACGGCCGCGATCGACAAGCTCACGCCGCTCCACGCGTCCCCCGAGGCCCTGCTGCGGCAGGCCCAGACGCCCGCGAGCGACCTGTTCAGCCTCGCCTCCAGCATGTGGCACCTCCTCGCCGGGTTCGCGCCGTTCGCGAACCCCGAGGGCGGCACCGACCCGGACACGCACCGCCAGCGGGTCACCTCCGACGCGCCGCCGCCGAAGCTCCCCCGCGAGGACGTCCCCGAGTGGCTGGAGACGCTGCTCGTGCGGAGCCTCTCGCGGGACCCGGCCCGGCGGCCCGCGTCGTGCGAGGCGTTCGCCGAGGAGCTCCAGCGCGGCATGTACGGCGGCGGGGTCGGCAAGGCCGCGGCGCCGTCGGTGATCGGCGACGTCTCGAACGAGGAGACGGTGTACCGGCCCGAGGTGGCGTCGCGGGGCACGCGGGTGCCGCTCGACCCGTTCGCGCCCGTGCAGCAGCCGCCGATGCCGCACTCGGAGTACGGGAACACGCTCGGCTCGACCGCCGGGGGGATGACCGGCGGCGGCACGAACGGCGGGTTCGGGTCCCAATTGGGGCACGCGGTGGACCCGCGGTACGCGCAGCTCAACGGCGCCCCTGCCGCGCCGCCGGTCTCGGCCCAGCCGTTCTCCGGCGCGCCCGCGTCGGCGCAGCCGTTCTCGGGGGTCCCCGCTTCCCCTGCGCCGCAGATCGCCCCGTACTCGGCGCCGCCGCAGGCGCCGGTGAGCATGCAGCCGCCGCCGTCCCCGTGGACCGCGCAGCAGGCCGCTCCTCAGCAGTCGGCACCGCCGGAGCAGCAGGTGTTCGCACCGCCGGTGATCGGCCGCGACGGCGCGAAGCAGCGCAAGACCCAGGCGTACAAGGCGCCGAAACCGGTGCAGCGCAAGGAGAAGGACAACCGCAGCCTGAAGGGCTACGTGATCCTCGGGCTCTCCATCAGCGTCGTCCTGGGCCTGGTCATGACGCTGTGGCTGTGGCTGATCGTCCCGAACAAGGACGGCGACGACCTCGACCAGGCGGACACGGACGGCGGCGGGGCCCCGACGGGCCTGGCGATCGAGTCGTGGAACGAGGGCGAGGTGACCCTCGTGTGGAACGCCCCGGAGGGCGCCACGGACAGCCTGCGGTACATCGTGTTCGCGCAGCGCGTCGGGGACGACCAGGCGGAGGCGCTGAACAAGGACGGGACGCTGGAGACCACGTACACCAGCGGCGGCTTCAGCCCGGACCAGGACTACTGCTTCCTGGTGAGCGCACTGTGGGCGGTCGACGAGGTGCCGAAGTCCGAACCGGCGTGCACCGCCGATCTCGGCGATTGACCGAATACCCGATAAGGGTCCGCCGATCGGGTGAACCGCGCCAATCCGCGCGCGCATTCCGCAGTTGCAGAAATTGGACCGCGAATAGCGCCCTCGAACATTTGATCGACCATTTTCGGCATGCGTCTGTACGCGCATGAAAAAAGCGCCCCACGCCCGGAGGGCATGGAGCGCGGTAGTCGCGGGGGCGGACCCTTACGCGGCGACGGCCTCGGCGGAGAAGGCGCCGGCCTCTTCGAGCGACTTCAGGGTGGTGTCCCAGCCCTGCTCCGCGGGGAGCGAGGACGCGAGGCCCTCGATCTCGGCCTTGATCTTCTCGCCGTGGCCGGCGGCGGCGAGCGCCTTGACGGCCTCGGTGAACGCCTCGGAGCCGGTGGCGAGGTGCAGGGTCTTGCCGTCGGTCAGGTTGCGCAGGTACACGTGCTTGCCGCCGTTGAGCGGGATCAGGTACTTGAACTCGCCGAGGACGCTGAGGCCCGCGGCGCCCTTGCCCTGGCCGGCCTTGACGGAAGCGCGTGCTGTCTTGGAAGTGTTGGCTGCCACGCCGGTCTCCTCACCATGTCGTGTAGACGGATCTTCGGTCTCGCGCAGGAAGAGCAGCCCCGAAGACTGGCACGAACCTGGGTTGGACCACAAAAGAAA
Organism: Glycomyces artemisiae; assembly: GCF_003002955.1. GTDB lineage: Bacteria > Actinomycetota > Actinomycetes > Mycobacteriales > Micromonosporaceae > Glycomyces > Glycomyces artemisiae. The sequence goes on along the minus strand of NZ_PVTJ01000001.1, from coordinate 464,658 downwards.
ACCGACAGTATGCCGGTCATGCGCAAGTGTAGCTCAGGTGCGTCCTGCGACGACTAGCACATGCACCGGGTGTGACACATCGAATGATCGAAAAAGTGAGTGCCCGGAGCCGTTTAAGCCTAGCGCGATGCTTTCGAAGCTGTCAGTATGTAACAGAGCGGAATAGCGTGCCGGGTCCGAGTCCATCCCTTCTTCGACCCGGTCGATACCCGTTGTGCGGCTTCAAGTCGTAGCCAAATGACCACAAGGAGTGAGCCAGTACTCAGATACGCCGATTCCCAAGGAGGTGCGCGATGCAGACACGCGGCGTGATCTACATCCACTCCAGCCCGCCGGCCGTGTGCCCGCACGTCGAGTGGGCGATCGGGCGTGTCCTGGAGAGCTCCGGCAGCTCCTCGCGGCAGGGAACGGTCAAGCTGGGGTGGTCCCCGCAGGACGCCGAGCGGGGCACCATGCGCGCCGAGCGCGCCTGGACCGGCCACGCCGGCATGGGCGCCGAGTTCGCGAAGGCCCTGGTGCAGTGGCCGATGCTCCGATTCGAGGTCACCGAGGACCCGAGCGCGGGCGTCGACGGCGAGCGCATCATGCACGTCCCCGGCCGCGGCGCCTACCGCGCCGCGATGAGCGCCAGCGGCGACATCATGATCGCCGAGGACCGCATCCGCGCGCTCCTGGCGACCACCACCAGCGCCGAGGCGCTGCGCTCCGGGCTGGACCAGCTCCTGGGCCTGGAGTGGGAGCGGGAGCTCGCGCCGTACCGGCAGGCCGTCGGCGGCGCCGAGCAGTCCTGGCTCTCCCAGGTCAGTTAAGACGAGAGAGGAAGGCCCGCAACGCGATCGCGTTGCGGGCCTTCCCGTATGCGCTCGTAGGCGCTAGAGGTCGTCGACGAGGTTGTCGAAGTTCGGGCCGTCGGTGCGCGAGCGCTTGAGCTCGTAGAAGCCCGGCGTGGTGGTCACGGCGTAGACGCCGTCCCACAGCTTCGCGGCGGCCTCGCCCTGCGGGGCCGGGGTCACGACCGGGCCGAACAGGCCGACCTTGACGCCCTCGTCGTTCTCGACGGCGACCACGGGGGTGCCGACGTCGGTGCCGACCAGGCCGATGCCGCGCTGGTGCGAGGCGCGCAGGGCCTCGTCCCACTCGTCGGTCTTCGCGGCGGCGGCGAGGTCGGCGGGGAGGCCGACGGCGTCGAGCGCGGACGGGATGTAGCTCTCGGGGTCCTTGTCCTTGCGGAGGTGGATGCGGTTCCCGAGGGCGGTGTAGAGGCGGCCGAGGGTCTCGTTGTCGTACTGCTCGGCGACGGCGGTGGCGACGCGCACGGCCGGGAGTGTCCCGGGCATGAACGCGCGGTACTGCTCGGGGAGCTCGTCGAGCTTGGGCTCGTTGAGCACGTACAGGCTCATGACGTTCCAGCGCACGTCCAGGTCGCGCAGCTTCGACGCCTCGATGATCCAGCGGGAGGTCATCCAGGCCCAGGGGCACGCGGGATCGAACCAGAAGTCGACGGTCTTGGGTTGTGTCATGCGACTAGAGTACTTTCAATTTGAACTAGTTCCCAGGCGGTCTAGCTCTCAGGGGCTCGGTCGCATGATCGGAACCCACCGCGCAATCCGGATTAAAAGGATAAACTTGCCGCTGATGCTGGTGAATACGCGACAAGATGACATAACGGGCCGGTTCTGGGAGGGCGCCGACGAGCGCCCCGCCGCGCTCGTCGCCGAACCGTTCGGCACCGCTCCGGCCCCGTCGTTCGAGATCCTCACCCTCGCGCGCCTGCGCGCGGGCGGGGCGCCCACGCGGCCGTTCCGGCCCGACCGGCACTGCCTCGTCACGCTCTCCTCCGGGGCCCTTCGCCATTCGGTGGACTTCCGGGAGCACGCCGTCGCGCCCGGACAGTGGCTCTGGGCCCGGCCCGGCCAGGTGCAGCGCTGGGGCGCGCTCGACCGCGCCGAAGGCACGGTCATCCGCTTCGCGACCGGGTTCCTCGACCCCGACACCGCGATCGGCGTCTGCGCCGACGACCCGCACGCGCCGGTGCTCCGCGTCCCCGCGGCGGACGACCACGCGCTGCTGCGCGCGGCGACCACGCAGCTCCAATGGGAGCACTCGGCCGACCGCCTCGCCCCGGACACGCGGCGGCAGGTGCTCCGGCACCTGCTCGCGGTCCTGGTGCTGCGCGTGGCGAGCCTCCCGAGCGCCTCGCCCGGGACCGAGCAGGGCGAGGTGTACCTGTCGTTCCGCGACGCGGTCGAACGCGACTTCGCGAACACCCGGACCCTGAACGACTACGCCGAGGCCCTGGCGTGCTCCCCCAGGACGCTGTCCCGCGCGACGATCGCCGCGGTTGGCATGCCCGCGAAGGAGTTCATCGACCGCCGGGTCGTCTTGGAGGCCAAGCGGATGCTCGCGTGCTCCACGATCCCGGCGGCGCGGATCGGCGAACGCCTCGGCTTCTCCTCGGCCACGAACTTCAACAAGTTCTTCGCCCAGCGCACCGGCACCACTCCGATCGCCTTCAGAAGCGAGATCCTCGCACCGCGATAGCCGGGCACCCGACAGCCCCGCCACACCGCTGGGGTTGGGCCCCCGGTCTGCAAGGGTGCCAGCGGGGTCCGACAGTCCGGCTAGGAGGCCGCGGCGCTCCGCCTTCAGTTCGCTGCCGCGAACACCGTCTCGGGTTTTGCCGTGTCGCCGTGTTCGGTCATGACGGCGAGGAGGTCGCCGCCTGCGTCGAGGACGGCGTAGCGGCCCTCGATGCCGGCCGCCGCGAGGGGTTTGCCGTAGGAGAGGGCCTTCGCCTCCGCATCGGTCGCGGTGCGGGTGGGCATGAGGCGGGCGGCGGCGTCGCCCATTGTGAGGGTGCCGAGCGGGTCGCCCGCGTCGGATCGTTCGGCGAGGGTCTCCAAGGTGGCGGCGGTGTCGAGGCCGAAGCCGCCGATCCTGGTGCGGCGCAGGGCGGTCAGGTGGCCGCCGACGTCGAGTGCCGCGCCGAGGTCGCGCGCGATGGCGCGGATGTAGGTGCCTGAGGAGCAGGAGACGTCGACGTCGACGTCCACAAAACTGCCTTCGCGGCGGATCGCCAGGACCTCGATCGCGGCGATCGTCACGCGGCGGGGCTTCAGCTCGACGGCCTCGCCGTCGCGGACCCGCTTGTACGCGCGCTGCCCGTCGATCTTCACGGCGCTCACCGCGCTCGGGACCTGGTCGATCTCGCCGGTCATCGCCGCAAGCCCGGCGCGGATCGCCTCATCGGCGACGGCAGAGGCATCGGCGGTCGCGGTGGCCTCGCCTTCGGCGTCGTCGGTCACCGTGGACCGGCCGAGGCGGATCGTCGCAGCATAGGACTTGTCGAGGCCGGACACGTAGGTCAGCAGCTTCGTGGCCTTGCCGACGGCGACGATCAGCACGCCCGTGGCCATCGGGTCCAGCGTGCCGCCGTGGCCCACCTTCCGCGTGCCGCAGATGCGGCGCATGCGGGCCACGACCCCGTGGGAGGTGATGCCCTGGGGCTTGTCGACGACGATGAGGCCCGGCTGCGGGCCGTTCTGCGCTGCGGTCACGGTCGTAGAGGCTAACCGGCCGCCCGCGCGGGGTGCGCTACTGGTGGCGGTCGAGCGATTCCTGGAGGGCGCGCAGCGCCTCCGCCTTCTCTTCATCCCAATTATTGGGACGGACGCGGCGCCTGCGACGAGGTGATGAGTCGGTCTTCATCCTGGAAACCTTAACGGAGGTTCAGGCGCCTCACTACGTCGAATTCACATTGTGAGACAGGTTTTGTCAGGCCCGCTCAGCGCCGGTGACGGCCCAGTCACCGGATCGCAAGCGCCACAGGATGAGTCCGAGCCGCACGAGCATGTAGACGGCGATGCCGCCCCAGATGCCCGCGAGGCCCCAGTCGAACACCGGCGTGAGCCACATGAACGGCAGGCCGCTCGCGATCGAGGCCACCGTCATGTTCCGCAGGAACCGCAGGTCCCCCGCGCCGATGAGGACCCCGTCGAGCGCGAACACGACGCCTGCCACGGGCAGCAGGAGCACCAGCCACGGCCACACGCTCCCGAGCTGGTCCCGAACGGCCGCATCGGAAGTGAACAGGCCCGGCAGGACCGGGACGAGCACGAGGATCACCACGAGGAACAGCGTGCCGTAGCCGACGCCGACGATCGTGATGCGCTTCGCGGAGGCCCGCGCGGTCTCGGGGCGGCCCGCGCCGAGGTCGGCGCCGATGAGGGCCTGGGCGGCGATGGCGACCGCGTCGAGGGCGAGCGCCGCGAAGAACCACAGCTGCATGCCGATCTGGTGCGCGCCGAGCGCGGCGGTGCCGACGCGGGCGGCCACGGCCGCGGCCGAGAAGGAGCTCACCTGGAACGCGGCGCCGCGGATGATGAGGTCGCCGTTCGCGGTGAGCTGCTTGGTCATCAGCGGCCAGTCGACGCGCAGGCTCACCCCTTCGCGGCGCAGCGCGAGGAGGAACAGCGTGCCGGAGATGGCCTGCGCGACGGCGTTCGCCCACGCCGAGCCGACGAGGCCGAGCCCGACCGGGTAGACGAGGACCGGGGCGAGCGCGGCCGAGAGGAGGAACGAGACCGTCACGAACCACATGGGGCGGCGGGTGTCCTGGACGGCGCGCATCCAGCCCTGCCCGGCCCCGGCGACGAGGAGGAACGGGGCGCCGAGGATCGCGACGCGCAGCCATTCGGCCGCGGCGGCCTCCACGGCCGGGTCGTCGCCCATGAGGCGCGCGAGCGGGCCCGCGAAGACCTCGATCGCGGCGATCATGAGCAGGCCCGCGGCCAGCGCGATCCAGGTCCCCTGGACGCCTTCGGCGACGGCGCCGGGGCGGTCGTCGGCGCCGTAGCGGCGGGCCGCGCGGGCGGTGGTGCCGTAGGCGAGGACGGCGCCGATGAGCGGCGCGAGGCCCATGATGACGCCGCCGAGCGCGAGCCCGGCGAGCGGGACGGCGCCGAGGTGGCCGACCACGGCGGTGTCGATGAGGAGGTAGATCGGTTCGGCGGCGAGGACGACGAGGGCCGGGATCGCGAGGGAGGCGATCGTCCGGTAGGAGGCCGGCCGCGGCGGGGCCGCGGCCGGGTCGGCGGGGGTGGGGGCGGTCACCGGCCGGGCTCTTCGGCCTCGTCCTCCGGCTCGTCCTTCTCGATATAGGGGTTGGCGTCGCCCGCGTAGGCGGCGCCTTCGGCGATCTTGTGGACCTCCGCGTCGGCCGCGGCGGCCTTCGCGAGGAGCTCCTCGATGCGGTTGGCCTGGTCGGGGACGGTGTCGGCGATGAACTGGAGGGACGGCGTGTGGCGCATCCCCAGGGCCCGGCCGACGGTGGTGCGCAGGTGCCCGGTGGCGCGCTCCAGGCCCGCCGCGGAGGCCTTGACCTGGTCCTCGTCGCCGAGGACGGTGTAGAAGACCGTGGCCTCGCGCAGGTCGGAGGTGATGCGCGCGTCGGTGATGGTGACCATGCCGACCCGGGGGTCCTTGAGTTTGCGGACCGCCTGCGCGGTCAGCTCCATGACCCGCTTGGACACCTGGGCCCGCTTCGCTGCGTCTGCCATCGCTGTTCCTGCCTTCCACTGCTGCGCGCACCTCGGATCGGATGCGCCTTCGTCGACCGCGCCCCGTCGTCGGGGCGCGGATACTCACTCGCCTGTGCCGCTCATTCGTCCTCGGGACCGAAGAGGCGCCGCCTGGCGCTGAGGAGCTCCACTTCGGGGCGGCCCGCGACGTGGTGCTCGCAGGCGTCGAGGAGCTCCGCGACGTGGCGGTGGTCCCCCGCGACGGCGGCGACGCCGATCGTAGTGCGGCCGTGGACCTCCTGGTCGCGGACCTCCGCCACTGCGACCTCGTACTTCCGCAGGGAGGCGACGATCGGGCGCACGTAGGAGCGCTTGGCCTTCAGCGAGCGGGAGTCCTGGGGCAGGAGGAGGTCGAATTCAACGCATCCGGTGAACACCGCTCTAGATTACGCGTCGCCTCTGACATCCCCAAGATCTTTTCAGCTGCCGGAAATCACCGGTTTCGCGACGTCCGTCACGGGTACCTGCCACGATGAGGCCGGAAGCGGACCGAGGAGGAGCCATGGCGTCACCGCAGAGCGGCTGGGACCGGAACTACCAGGATCAGCCCACGCGGCCGTACCCGCCGGTCCAGCCGCAGCAGGGGGACCGGCCGAGCGTGGACGCCGGGAAGCTGTGGGCGGGCGGCTTCGGGACGGCGGTCGTGGCCGCGCTCGTCGCGCTCGTGGGCATCCTGCTGGTGCGCGGGGTGCTGGGCATCCACATCCTGTCGCCCGACGACGCGGGGACGTACGGCGACGCGACGACCACCACCTACGCGTTCGGGGCGTTCGGGATCGCGATCCTGGCGACCGCGGCCGTGCACCTGCTGCTGCTCCTGATGCCGCGGCCGATGGCGTTCTTCAACTGGATCATGCTGCTGGTGATCGCGGTGGGCGTGCTCATCCCGTTCACGGCCTCGGCGGAGCTGGAATCGCAGATCGCGACGGCGGCGATCAACCTGGTCATCGGCCTGTGCATCATGAGCCTGCTCAACTCGGTCGCGGCGATCGCGACCCGCGCGGGCCGCACGCAGGGCGACGGCATGCTGTGAGGGTAGGGCAGGCCCTACCTTGAACAAGCGGGACCGCCGGGTCGTACCGGGCGGCCCGCTTTTCTACTGTTGACGCATGCGTACAACCCTCCGGCAGCTCGGCACCGACACCGGATACCTCCTGTCGATGTTCTTCATCGCCCTGCCCTCGTTCATCATCGGCGTGGTCGGCACCCTCCTCGGGGTCGGCACCGCGGTCATCTGGATCGGCGTGCCCATCGCCGCTGCCACGATGTTCGCGATGCGCGGCATGGCCGCCGCGGGCCGCTCGATGCTCCCCGCGGTGCTGCGCCGGGAGCTCCCGAAGCCGCGCTACAAGCGCGCGCCCGAGGACGCGTCGGCGCTGCGGCGGTTCCTGACCGCGCTCACCGACGGCCAGTCGTGGCTGAACATCCTGTGGGCCGTGACGGTCCTGCCCGTGGCCATCGCCGGGTTCGCGATCGCGATCGTCTGGTGGGCGGTGACGCTCGCGACCCTGACGTGGCCCGCGTGGGGCTGGATCATCATCGCGGCCACCGGCGAGTCGGAGCAGGGCCTCGAATACGCCACCGAGTGGCTCGGCTGGGGCGACTCGTACCTGGCGATGACGGCCGTGTGCTGGATCGCCGCCGCGGTGATGCTCCTGACGATCGTCCCGGTCATCCGCGGCCTGGCTTTCGCCCAGGCCTCGATCGGCCGCGGCATGCTCACCTCGATCAGCGGCCTGCACGAGCGGATCGACCAGCTGGAGGAGTCCCGGGCCGCCGCGACCTCAGCGGAGGCGGACGCGCTGCGGCGCATCGAGCGGGACATCCACGACGGCCCGCAGCAGCGCCTGGTGGGCCTGGGCATGGAGCTCGCCCGCGTCAAGCGCCAGCTCGCCACGAACCCCGAAGCGGCCCAGGAGACCCTGGAGGCCGCGATCGCCCAGACCAGGGAGACCATCGACGAGCTGCGGTCGCTCTCGCGCGGCATCGCGCCGCCGATCCTCACCGACCGGGGCCTGGAGGCGGCGCTCGCGGCCCTCGCGGCGCGCTCGCTCGTGCCGGTGGAGCTGGAGACGGACCTCAACGGCCGGTACAAGGCGGCGGTGGAGAGCACCGTGTACTTCGTGACCGCCGAGTGCCTCACGAACGTGGCCAAGCACTCCCGCGCGACCAAAGCGACCGTGTCGGTCGAGGACTGGGGCGATAGGCTGGTGCTCTCGGTCGGCGACAACGGCGTCGGGGGCGCGCACGTCTCGAAGGGGCACGGGCTCTCGGGCCTCACCGACCGGGTCAAGGCCGTCGAGGGGCAGTGGACCATCGACTCCCCCGACGGCGGTCCCACCGTGATCGTCGTGGAGGTTCCGTGCGTGTAGTGGTCGCCGATGACGCCGTGCTCATCCGTTCCGGGCTGGTGAAGCTCCTGGAGGAGTTCGGGTGCGAGGTCGTCGCCGAAGTGGGCGACGGCGACGCGCTCGTGGAGGCCGTCGCCGAGCACAAGCCGGACGTGTCGGTCGTCGACGTCCGCATGCCCCCGTCGTTCACCGACGAGGGCCTCAGAGCCGCCACGCGCGCCCGGGAGATCGCCCCGGGCGCGCCCGTGCTCATCCTCAGCCAGTACGTCGAGGTGTCCTATGCGGACGACCTCCTGGCGGACGCGCGCGGCGCGGTCGGGTACCTGCTCAAGGAGCGGGTCATCGACATCGAGGACTTCATGGACTCCCTGAAGCGGGTCGCCGCGGGCGGCACCGTGTTCGACCCGGAGGTGGTCTCGCAGCTCATGGTCAGGCGCCGCAAGAACGACCCGGTCGCGACGCTGACGCCGCGCGAGAAGGAGGTCCTGGGCCTCATGGCCGAGGGCCACTCGAACAAGGCGATCGGCAAGAAGCTCTTCATCTCCGACGGCGCGGTCGAGAAGCACATCAGGAACATCTTCACGAAGCTGGCGCTCAGCAGCGAGGACGGCGACCACCACCGCAGGGTGAAGGCGGTCCTGGCGTACCTGCGTTCTTAGAGCTGGAGGAAACCGCGCTCGACGAGCCGGCGGATCACGGGGTAGAGCTGGGCGTACAGCAGCGCCGGCTCCGCCCCGTACGTCTCGGCGAGGAGCTGGACCTGAAGGCGCACTTCGGCTTCACCGTTGCACGCGCCTAGAAATGCGACCACGAGCGGGTCGACCTCCTCGGCGTACCGCATGCCCTCGGCCTGCTGGAGCCACTGCCGGTCGACGTCCCAGCCCTCCTCGCCGACCGCGGCGGTCTGCTGGAGGACGACGCCGTCGGCGACGCGCAGCCGCGACTCCCACAGCGCCTCGGGCTCGATCGCGCTCTCCAGGACCGCGAACCGGTCGGCGATCCGGTCGCTCCACGGGGCCTGGACCGCGTGGCGGGCCTCCTCGCAGACGATCCGGCTGGGGCCGTTGGCCTTCCGCACGGCGATGAAGCCGAAGCCGACGGCCTCGACCTCATTGGCCTCGAACCAGTCGAGCCAGGCCGCGGCCTGCTCGGCGTCGTGGGACTCACCGGAGTCGCGCTGCCAGGTCCGCACGTAGTCGAGCGGGTCGAGCGCCTCGCGTTCGACCGCCCACACGAGTGCGCCCTCGTCGGGGAACCAGCCCGCGACGCGCTCGGTCCAGTCCTCGCCCTTGCGGTGCAGCCAGTTCGCGAGGAACTGCATGGTCCCGCCGGGGTTCAGGAGGTCGACGGAGGCCGCGGCGAGTTCGGCGGCGATGCCGTCGGCCTCGCGGCCGCCGTCGCGGTAGGTCCAGCCGGAGCCGGGCGTGGCGATCACGAACGGCGGGTTCGCGACCACGAGATCGAACGTGCGGCCCGCGACGGGCGCGAGCAGGTCGCCTTGCAGGAGTTCAAGGTCCGCGCCGTTCACGGCCGCGTTCAGGGCCGCGAACGCGAGGGCGCGATCGCTCAGGTCGGTGGCGGCCACGGCAGCGGCGTGGTCGGTCAGGGCGAGCGCCTGGACGCCGCAGCCGGTGCCGAGGTCGAGGGCGCTCGCGACGGGGTCGCGGAGCGTCAGGTCGAGGAGGAGCTTCGAGGCGCCGCCGACGCCGAGCACGTGATCGGGGCCGCGCCCGCCTGTGGTGTTGGGGCGCTGGTCGGAGAACAGGAGCCGGTCGCCTTCGAACTGGGCGCCCCAGTCGGCGATGACGTCGTAGCCGCCGGGGATCAGCATGCCGCAGCGGACCGCCTCGCCGAGCGTCAAGGGCGCCAGGGCGTTCGAGGCCGCCTCGGCGTCGACCGTGATACCGGCGACGAACAGGCGGGTGAAGACGCCGAGCGGGTCGTCCCCGCACTGGTCGAGAAGGGCCCGGTAGTCGCCGCGGTCGGCGGCGGCCAGGGCTTCCGGGGTGAAACGCGCTGCGAGCGCGGCCCGGCGGAAGCCCCGAAGGGCCTCGCCGAGCCGCGCCGCGGCATCGGTCTGGAGCAGCCGCACTTACGCGCGCGGCTTCTCGCGCATCTCGAAGGCCTCGATGATGTCGCCTTCTTCGATGTTGTTGTAGTTCTTCAAGGTGAAGCCGCACTCGAAGCCCTCGCGGACCTCGTTGGCGTCGTCCTTGAACCGGCGCAGCGACGAGATGGTCGTCTCGGTGACGACCGCGCCGTCGCGCAGGAGGCGGACCTTCGCGTTGCGCTTGATCGAGCCGCTCGTGACGAGCGCGCCGGCGATGTTGCCGAGCTTCGACGAGCGGAACACCTCGCGGATCTCGGCCGAACCGAGCGCCGCTTCCTCGTACTCGGGCTTGAGCATGCCCTTGAGCGCGGTCTCGATCTCCTCGATCGCCTGGTAGATGACCGTGTAGTACCGGACGTCCACGCCTTCGCGCTCGGCCATGTCGCGGACGCGACCCTCGGCGCGAACGTTGAACGCGATGATCGTCGCGGACTCGCCGTCGCCCGCCGCGGCGAGGTTGACGTCCGACTCCGTGATCGGGCCGACGCCGCGGTGGATGACCTGGAGGTGCACTTCCTCCGGGATCTCCAGGGCGACCAGGGCCTCTTCGAGGGCCTCGACCGAACCGGCGCCGTCGCCCTTGATGATGAGCGAGAGCGTGGTCCGCTCGCCTTCGGCGATCTTGTCCATGAGGTTCTCGAGCGTGGTGCGCGAGACGCGGGACGCCTGCTGGGCCGCCCGGCGGCGCGCCTGGCGCTGCTCGGCGATCTGGCGGACCGTGCGGTCGTCGTCGGCGGCGAGGAACACGTCCCCCGCCATCGGGACGGACGCGAGGCCCTGCACCTGCACCGGGAACGACGGGGTCGCCTCGGTGACCTTGGTGCCGTCGGCGTCGTGCATCGCACGGACGCGGCCGTGGGCCCCGCCCGCCACGATCGAGTCGCCGACCCGCAGCGTGCCCTTCTGGACCAGGACCGTCGCGACCGGGCCGCGGCCCTTGTCGAGGTGCGCCTCGATCGCGATGCCCTGCGCGTTGCCGGTCTCCGAAGCCTCCAGCTCCAGGGACGCGTCGGCGGTCAGGAGCACCGCTTCGAGCAGGTCCGAGATGCCGATGCGCGGCTTGGCGGCCACGTCGACGAACATGGTCTGCCCGCCGTACTCCTCGGCGACCAGGCCGTACTCGGTCAGCTGCTGGCGGACCTTGGCCGGGTTCGCGTCGGGCAGGTCGACCTTGTTGACCGCGACCACGACCGGGGCGCCGGCGGCGCTGGCGTGGTTCAGGGCCTCGATCGTCTGCGGCATGACGCCGTCGTCGGCCGCGACCACGAGCACCACGATGTCCGTGACGTTCGCGCCTCGGGCGCGCATGGCGGTGAACGCCTCGTGGCCCGGGGTGTCGATGAAGGTGATCGCGCGGTCTTCGCCCTCGTGCTCGACGTGCACCTGGTACGCGCCGATGTGCTGGGTGATGCCGCCCGCCTCGCCCGCCACGACGTTCGTGTGGCGGATCGCGTCGAGGAGCTTCGTCTTACCGTGGTCGACGTGGCCCATGACCGTGACGACCGGGGGACGCGGGACGAAGTCGTCCTTGTCCTCGGCGTCGAGGTCGATGCCGAACTGCGACAGCAGCTCGCGGTCCTCCTCCTCGGGGGACACGATCTTGATGTCCCAGTCGAGGTGGGCGCCGAGGAGCTCGAAGGTCTCCTCCGACACGGACTGCGTCGCGGTCACCATCTCGCCCAAGGAGAACAGCTCCTGGACGAGGGTGCCCGGCAGGGTGCCGATCTTGTCGGCGAAGTCGGAGAGCGACGCGCCGCGGGCGAGGCGAATGGTCTCGCCGTTCCCTCGGGGCGCGCCCGACTGCATCCTCGGCGCTGCGAGGTTGTCGAACTCCTGGCGCCGCTGGCGACGCGACTTGCGGGACTTGCCGCGGGGTCCGCCGCGGCCGAACGCGCCCGCGGCACCGCCGCCGCGCGCCTTGCCGCCGCCGCCCGCGCGACCGCCGCCGCCCCGGTACGGAGCCGGCGCGCCGGTCGAAGGACCGGAACCGCCCGCACCGCCCGCGGCACCGCCGCCGCCGGAACCGCCGAAGTTGCCGCGGTAGTTGCCGCCGCCCCCGCCGGGACGACCGCCGCCGCCACCGGGGCGACCGGCACCCGCACCTGCACCGCGACCGCCGCCGCGGCCCCCGCGGGGACCGCCGTCACGACCGCCGCCGGCAGGGCGGCCGGGCATCATGCCCGGGTTCGGGCGCGGAGGCATCATGCGCGGGCTCGGACGGGGACCGCCCGGGCGCTCGCCGCCGCCGTCCGCGGGACGCGGCTTCGCGGCGGGCGTGCCGCCGCCGACGCCGAACGGGTTCTTGGGGCCGGGCTTCGGCGCACCCGGACGGGCCGCCGGGGCCGGAGCGGGCTTGGGGCCCGGCTTCGGCGCCGCCGCGGCGCGCTTGGCGGCCTCGGCCTGCTCCTGCTGGCGCTTGAGCAGCTCCTCGGCGCGCTTCTGCTCCGCGGCCACCTCGATGTCGCGGGCGGACGCGGGCTTGATCTCGGGCTGGGCCGGAGCGGCCGGGGCCTTCGGGCCCGGCTTCGGCGCCGCCGCGGCGGGCGCGCCCGGCTTCGGGGCGGCCTTCTTCGCGGCCTTCTTGGCCACGGACTCGACCTTCGCGTCGACCTTGGCCTGCATGATCTTGGACGGGCTCGGCGCGGCCGGGCGCGGCTTGGAGGCCGCCGCCGACTTCGCGGGCTCGGGCGTCGGGGATTCACTCTTCCCGGCCGACGCTGCCGGGGCGCCCTGTGCGGCGTCGTACTCCTGCCGCAGCCGACGCGCCACCGGCGCTTCGACCGTGCTCGACGCTGACTTCACGAACTCGCCCATGTCGCCCAGGCGCGAGAGCAGTTCCTTGCTCGTCGTGCCCAGTTCCTTGGCAAGTTCATGTACGCGGGGCTTTGCTGCCACTGCACTCCTCACATTCGAGGCCGTACGGGCAGCGCCCGCCGACCTCAGCCTTCCACTGACAACCAGTTCATCGGGAGAACTTCATCGCGTGGTCTTCATTCGGTCTCTACCTGCTTTTCGTGTGCGGGAGCCGGCCTCTCGGCCGACTCCGACTCGACAAGGGCTCGCACCGCGGCGACGTCCACCGTTCCTTCAATCCTGAGGGCCCTGGCGAACGCACGCTTACGAACTGCCTGGTCAAGGCAGTTCGAAGAGTGGTGCACATGGGCTCCGCGGCCGCTGAGGCGGCGCTGCGGGTCCGGAACCAGGCGGTTCTGGGAACCCTCAGAGCGTCGGACGACGACGCGCAGCAGCTCGGAAGCGGAAGCACGTCTGCGGCATCCCACACAGGTGCGGACTACCGCTGCGTCACGTTGCGATCCGTTAATAAGTCTACCTCCCGGAGCGGCGGCCGCCACCGGCCGGGCCGGTCTCCTCCTTCGTGCCGCCGGACACGTGCGCGTCCGACTTGATGTCGATCCGCCAACCGGTGAGCCTGGCCGCAAGGCGCGCGTTCTGCCCTTCGCGGCCGATCGCCAGCGAAAGCTGATAGTCGGGCACGATCACCTCAGTGGACCGCGTGGACTCGTCCACCACCCGCACCGACAGGGTCTTCGCCGGGGAGAGCGCGTTCGCGACGAACTGCGCCGGGTCGGCGCTCCAGTCGACGATGTCGATCTTCTCGCCGCCCAGTTCGCTCATGACCGCGCGCACCCGCGAGCCCATGGGGCCGATGCACGCGCCCTTCGCGTTGACGTCCTTCGTTGTGGCGCGCACCGCGATCTTGGAGCGGTGACCGGCCTCACGTGCGATCGCCGGGATCTCCACCGCGCCCTCGTCGATCTCGGGGACCTCGAACGCGAACAGCTTCTTGACCAGGGCCGGGTGCGTGCGGGAGAGGGTGATCTGGGGTCCGCGGGCCGTCCGGTTCACCTGGATCACGATGGCGCGGATGCGCTTCCCGTGCTCGTAGGACTCGCCGGGCACCTGCTCGTTCAACGGGAGCGTCGCCTCGATCTTGCCGAGGTCCACGGTGACGATGCCGCGCTCGTTGCGCTCCCCGTGGGCCTGGACGACACCGGTGACGATGTCGCCCTCCTTGCCGGAGTACTCCCCGTAGTTGACCTCGTCGGCCGCCTCGCGCAGCCGCTGGAGGATGACCTGCTTCGCCGTCTGGGCGGCGATGCGGCCGAAGCCCTCGGGAGTGTCGTCGCGCTCGGAGACGAGCTCGTCCTCCTCGTTCAACACTGGCACCAAGACATTCGCGATTCCGCTGTCGCGGTTGACCACGACTCGTGCGCGCTCATCGGCCCCGGGGGTGTGCTTGTAGGCGGTCAGCAGCGCCGATTCGATAGCGCCGAGGATTGTCTCGAAAGGGATGTCGCGCTCGCGTTCCAGCGACCGCAGCGCGGCCAGGTCGATATGCACCCGTTCTCCTTAAGTCTTGAGTTGTCCTCACCGCGGCCGTTCAAGGCGTGCGAGCCGGTGGCGTCGCCTTCGGACGCTCATCGCAGCTCGATCTGCACCTTGCCGGGCCCCAGCTCGGCATAGGTGGCCGAGCGGCGCACGCCGTCGGCCTCTAGTTCAATCCCCCGCTCGCTGGCATCCGCGATCCGCCCTTTCACGGGCTCCTCCCCGATGTTCACGGCTACCAAGCGCCCAATATTACGCCGCCAGTGCCGGGGCTCGGTCAGCGGACGGTCGACCCCCGGCGACGACACTTCCAGGGTATATGCGGTGTCCGCGAAGGGTCCTCCCGTGGAGTCGGCCTCGTCCAGGGCCTTCGAGCACGCTTTCGAGACAACGGCCACATCGTCCAGACTGATTCCGCCGTCCTTGTCCACAAGGACCCTGACGAGCAGGCGCCGCCCGGCCTTCGTCACCGTCAGCCCCTCCAGGTCGTAGCCCGCGGCGGACACCGCCGGGGACAGGATCGACTCCACTTCGGCACGCTGCTCGGATCCCATGCGCACTCCTCTCCTATCGCCTATTTCGCCGAGATTAACCGCCCGGAGTCAGAATGGAAAGGCAGCCTGGGAAACTGGGTGTGTGTTCACGACCCGACGCGGACTCCTGATAGGCGCGGCCGTCCTCACGGCCGCGGGCTGCACCGGTCAGACCGGCCAGATCACCACCGCAGACGCCGACCTCACCGCCGCGCTCCGCACCGCGCGCGCCCTCGCGCAAGGAGCAGAAGCCCTGGGATACAACGAGATCGCCGAGGACCACCGCACCCACGCGGCGACGCTGGAGCGGCTGCTGCGCCCGAACGCGATCGCCGAGGACGAGACCGCGGCGCCCGCCGACGCGGCCGCGCTCGCCGACGCCGAGACCGCCGGGAGCGCCGAGGCCGCCGAGGCGTGCATGACGACCGAGTCCGACTACGCCGTGCTCTTCGGCGAGATCGCCGCCTCCCGCGCGGCCCACGCGGCGGTGATCGCGTGACCGCGATCGACACCGGCCTCGCCGCCGAGTACGCCGCGATCTACGCCTACGGGGCCGCCGCCGTGCACCTCGACGGCGACCCGCGCTCGCAGGCCGAGGCCCTCGAATCGGAGCACCGGTCCCGGCGCGACGTGCTGCTGGACCACTACGCGGCCGCGGGCGCCGACGCGCCTCCGCCCGAGTCGGCCTACGACGTCGGCGTCATCGGCGACGCGGCCGCCGCGCAGGACCTGCTGACCACCGTGGAGGAGAGCGTCGCCGCCACCTGGCGGGCCGGCCTCGCCGCGACCGACCCGGACGAGCGGCAGTTGTGCCTCGACATGTACTCGGCCGCGGCCGTCGCACTCGCGCGGTGGCGGCTCGCCGTCGGCCAGCCCGTCGCCGACCCGTGGCCCGGACGGCCCGAGTAACCCGCTGACCTGGGGCGACACACAGAAGCCATACCGCGTATCCATCATTTGCATACCCGCTATACCCTACTGAGTATCTCTTCACGGTGAAGAGTGTCCCCAGCGATGCGAGGTTGCACATGAGTGTCAAGCACAGCCTCCTGGCGCTGCTCGAACGCGGACCGGCCTACGGCTACCAGCTCCGCTCCGCGTTCGAGAGCGCCACCGGCAACACCTGGCCGCTCAACATCGGCCAGGTCTACACCACCCTCAACCGGCTCGAACGCGACCAGCTCGTCGAGGCCCTGCCCGAGAACGACTCCGGCCAGCGCCCCTACCGGATCACCGCCTCCGGGCGCCGCCACCTCGCGGGGTGGTTCGCCTCCCCCGTGCAGGCCGCCGACCGGCCCCGCGACGAGCTCACGATCAAGCTCGCCCTGGCCGTCACCACGCCCGGCGTCGACGTCGCCGACGTCATCCAGCGGCAGCGGACGGCCACTCTCCGCCTCCTTCAGGAGTACACCCGGCTCAAGGCCGCCGAGGAGCAGCCCGAGCTGGCGTGGCGCCTGGTCCTGGAGTCGATGATCTTCCGCGCCGAGGCCGAGATCAGGTGGCTCGACCACACCGAGGCCGTCGTGGCCCGCACCGTCCGGCCCGAGCCCCGCCCCTTCCCCCAGCACGCCGACGAGACCGAGACCCAAGCCCTCCAAGAGAAGCGGTGACCCACCCCATGTCCGTTCTGCAACTCCAGCGGGTCACCCGCGTCCACGGCGACGGCGAGAACGCCGTCAACGCCCTCGTCGACACCGACCTCGCCATCGAGGCCGGCGAGCTCGTCGCCATCATGGGCCCCTCCGGCTCGGGCAAGTCCACCCTCCTCAACCTCGCCGGGGGCCTGGACGCGCCCACCTCCGGCGCGGTCCTCGTCGAGGGCACCGTCCTCGCGACCCTGAACAAGAAGAAGCTCGCCGCGCTGCGCCGCCGCAGCGTCGGCTACGTGTTCCAGGACTACAACCTGGTCCCCAGCCTCACCGCCGCCGAGAACGCGGCCCTGCCGCTCGAACTCGACGGCATGTCCGCGGGCAGGGCCCGCACGCTCGCGCACGCCGCGCTCGAAGAGGTCGGCCTCGACGCCAAGCAGGGCGACCGGTTCCCCGACGAGCTCTCGGGCGGCCAGGCGCAGCGCGTCGCCATCGCCCGCGCCCTCATCGGCGACCGGCGCCTCGTCCTCGCCGACGAGCCCACCGGCGCGCTCGACTCCGTCACCGGCGAGGAGGTCCTCAAGCTCCTGCGCCGCCGCTGCGACGAGGGCGCCGCCGGGCTCCTGGTCACCCACGACGCCCGGCACGCCGGGTGGGCCGACCGCGTCGTGTTCCTGCGCGACGGCCGCGTCGTCGACTCCTCCGCGCCGCTCGCGGACGCCGAGACCCTCCTCGAAGGGGCCCAGTGATGTTCGCGAGCCAGCGACTCGCCTTCCGCATCGCCCGCCGCGAGGCGTGGCGATACAAGGGACGGTCGGCCCTGTCGATCGCCCTCCTGGGCCTGCCCCTGCTCGGCGCCGCCCTCGCCGCCAGCGCGTACGACACCGCGGACCTCGACGACGCGGAGACCGCCGCGCAGGTCCTCGGCGAGAACGAGGCGTACATCGAGTTCGCCACCCCCGGGGTGCCGCTGGAGCAGCAGAGCTGGAACAGCACCTGGCCCGCGTTCGAGATGGACTGGGAGGACCCGGGCCGCGCGGTCACCGACCAGGAGATCCTGGCGTCGCTGCCGGTCGGTTCCTGGATCGCGCCGTACTCGGTGTCCGCCGGCTCGGGCGAGTCCGCGACCGTGGCGACCCCCGACGGGTTCGGGCAGATCTACACCTTCGGATACAACCTCGGCGACGGGACCTACGAGGACGCCGGGCTCGTGTACCGCGAGGGGTCGGCGCCGGGCCGCGGCGAGGTCGTCCTCAGCACCGCCGCCGCCGAGTACCTCGGCCTGGGGGTCGGGGACGACCTGACGGTCGAGGAGGGCGCCGGCACGGGCGACCACGAGGTGAGCGGCATCGTCGAGTTCCCGTCGGACCTCAACGGGCGCTTCGCGATCGGCGGGATGTTCGCGCCCCAGGCCAGCGGCTGGCTGGTCGACACCCCCGAACCGCTCACGATGGACGACGCGCTCGCGCTGAACGAGCTGGGGATGACGGTCTGGTCCCAGTCGCTCCTGGACACCCCGGCCACCGGCGACTACGCGACCATGGAGGTCGCGATGGAGGAGTCGGAGCTGGCGATCTACGGGCTCATCGTGGTCATCGTCGTCATGGAGGTCGTGCTCCTGGCCGGGCCCGCGTTCGCGATCAGCGCGCGGCGGCGCACCCGCGAGTTCGCGCTCATGAGCGCGAACGGGGCGACCCCGGCGCAGATCCGCACCGTCGTGCTCGCCGGGGGCGTGCTCTTCGGGGTGCTCGCGGCGGTCGCGGCCATCGCGCTCGGCGTGGCCGCGGTCTGGGCCGGGATGCCGCTGCTGGAGCAGTTCGTCGGGCACCGCAGCGCGGGGCTGCGGGTGCTCCCGGCGATCCAGGCCGCGCTGGTGGGCGTCGCGCTCGCCACGGGGCTGCTGTCGGCGCTCGCCGCGGCGATCAGCGCGTCCCGCGTCAACGTCGTGGAGGCGCTGACGGGGCGGGCGGGCCGCCGCAAGGGCTCGAAGAAGTGGCTGTTCGGCGGGCTCGCGGTCTTGGCCGCGGGCATCGCGGCGGGCATCGCCGGCGTCTACCTCTGGATCATGCCGCTGATGGCGGGCGCGATCGTGCTGGCGCAGCTGGGCCTCGTCGCGTGCACTCCGGCGCTGCTGTCATGGGCGTCGAAGCTCGGGAAGTGGCTGCCGCTGGCGCCGCGGATGGCGCTGCGGGAGGCGGGGCGCAACCGCGGCTCCGCGGCCCCGGCCATCGCGGCGGTGCTCGGCGTGGTCGCGGCGGGCATGGCGTTCTCGATGATCGTGACCGCGGACTCGGTGCGGCAGTTGGAGACCCAGGAGAACCTGCTCCCGCAGGACTCCATGACCCTGACGCTGTACGACTTCAGCGAGGAGCAGGACGCGAGCAAGGTCGACTGGGAGGCCGCGGAAGCGGAGGCCGAGCCGATCCTGGAAGGGGAGCTCGGGCCCGTGGACCTGGTGCCGGTGGACACGTACTCGACGCCGATGAACTGCGGCCTGCCCGTCGACCCTGACGACGAGCGGTCCACCGAGTGCCACTGGAACATGGTCAGGCCCGAGGAGAACGTCTGCTCGTACTGGACCGCGGACACCTCCACCCAGGAGCTGGACCGGGCGGCCGTGGAGGCCGCGCGGGAGGACCCGAACTGCGACGAGACGCCCAACGACCTGTGGGGCAGCCTCGACAGCGTGGTGGGCTCGACGGACCCGCACATCGTGGCGACCTACACCGGGCTCGAAGGCGAGGAGCTGGACCGGGCGGTCGCGGTGCTCGAAGACGGCGGGGTCCTGGTGGCCGACCGCCTGTCGATCACCGACGACGGGATGGTGACCCTGGAGAAGACCCTCTCGTACTACGACGAGACCGGCGTGGAGCTCGAAGAGGACCAGGAGACCTCCGAGATCCAGGTGCCCGCGATGTACGTCGAGAAGGGCGAGCTGGGCTACAACCGGCTCTTCCTGGGCCCGGCCGCGGCCGAGCTCATGGGCCTGGAGTCGGGCGTGTGGGGCCACGAGTACCTGGTGGAGGGCGGCGAGGTCGACCAGGCCGCGGCCGAGGCCCTCATGCAGGACTTCAGCCAGGAGCTGGCCGACGGCCAGGTGTTCGCGAGCTTCAACTACGTCGACTACACGGACGACTTCATGTTCTACTTCACGATCGCCGTGACGGGCCTGTGCGCGCTGGTCGCGCTGGGCGCGACGGCGGTGTCGACGGGCCTGATCATCGCGGAGCAGCGCAAGGACATGGCGACGCTCGGCGCGGTCGGCGCGGCGCCGGGGCTGCGCAAGCGGTTCGCCATGTGGCAGACGGTGGTGATCGCGCTGTTCGGCGCGGGGCTGGGCACGGTGGCGGGCGTGATCGGGTACGCGGTGATCCGCGAGGCCCTGAACCGGCCGCTCCAGTGGAACTACCCGTTCGAGACGCTGTACGGCTGGGAGCTGCCGTGGACGAGCTTCGCGATCATGCTGCTGGCGGTGCCGCTGGCCGCCGCCGCGGGGGCGCTGCTGTTCACGAAGGCGACGCTGCCGAGCGAGCGCCGGATCACCTAGGAGTGCAAGGGAAGTGAGGGGCCCGGTCGCGATGTCACGGCCGGGCCCTCCGCTACGCCTGTCCCGCGGGGGTCCCGGCGGGGGCGCCCTCGGTGGGGAGGGTGAGGATCTCGTAGCCGTCGCCGGTGACCAGGAGGGTGTGCTCGAACTGGGCGGACCACTTGCGGTCCTTGGTGACGGCGGTCCAGCCGTCGTCCCACATGTCGTGGTCGGCGGTGCCGAGGTTGATCATCGGCTCGATGGTGAAGGTCATGCCGGTCTCGATCTCGACGGTGAGCCCGGGGTTGTCGTAGTGGGGCACGTAGAGGCCGGAGTGGAACGCGGTGCCGATGCCGTGGCCGGTGAACTGGCGGACCACGCCGTACCCGAAGCGGGAGGCGTACGCCTCGATGACCTTGCCGACGACGTTGAGCTGGCGGCCGGGCTTGACGGCCCTGATGCCGCGCCAGGTGGCCTTCCAGGTGCGCTCGACGAGGTCGCGGGCCTCCTGGGAGACGTCCCCGGCGAGGAACGTGGCGTTGCAGTCGCCGTGGACGCCGCCGATGAAGGCGGTGATGTCGACGTTGACGATGTCGCCGTCGCGGATCACGGTGGAGTCGGGGATGCCGTGGCAGATGACCTCGTTGAGCGAGGTGCAGCAGGACTTGGTGAAGCCGCGGTAGCCGAGCGTCGAGGGGTAGGCGCCCAGGTCGCACAGGTACTCGTGGACGACGGCGTCGATCCGGTCGGTGGTGGCGCCCGGGACGGCGGCCTTCCCGGCCTCCACGAGCGCGTCGGCGGCGATGCGGCCCGCGACGCGCATCTTCGCGATCGTCTCGGCGTCCTTCACCTCGGTGCCGGTGAACGGCGCCGGGCCGGGCTTCCCGACGTACTCGGGGCGGCTGATCGACTCGGGGACGCTCCGGCGGGGACTCTGCTTTCCGGGGCGCAGGGCGGGACGGGAACTCATCGGCACATGCTAGCCGCGTGGGGCGCGGGACCTGCGGGGCGGCTGTTGCACCGTTACGGAGACGACGCGGAAAAGTGCGGTTCGCGACGAGAAAACCTCTTGCGTTTCGAGTCCCGAATGGGCATCCTGAGGGCACCGGTCCGCTCCTTGAGCAGGCCGGACCCCGCGAGGACTCTCTCCTACCGAGCCGACGCGGGGCGCTGCTCCCGCGGTAGTTCCGCCGTCCGGTTCCGACCGGGGCGGCGGTGTACGACACCTCCCGCGGTCGAGCGCCCCGCCTGTCCAACCCAGGCGGCGTGCAGTCGCCCTGCGTCGGCTCACCACTCCCCGCGAACGCCGAAGGCCCGCGTCCCCCCGTCAGGGGCGCGGGCCTTTCGGACGAAGCGGCTAGGCCGCTTCGAGCTCCTTCGTGGGCGCCTCGGCGTCGGCGTCCGCCGCCGCGGCAGCGGCCGCCTCGGGGGCCGTGACCTCCTGCGCGAGCCGCTCCCACAGCATCCCGCCGGAGTGCGCGAGGGCGCCGATGATCGAGGGCACGAACGGGAGCACCCAGTCGGCGAGGAACCCGGTGTGCGGCATGTTGAGCACCAGCATCGCCGAGCCCGCGCACAGCAGGCCCTGGAGGGTGCCGCGCCAGGCCGCGCGGGTGCCGTCGATGACGGCCTCGCGCCGCTCGGTCGCCGGGTCGTGGAACTCCGAGAGCCCCGCGGCGTCGCGGCGGCCGAGGTAGGCGCCGACGACCGCCTGGACCGCCGTGCCCGCCACGACCGCGGCGAGGAGCGTGTTCTTCGTGACGACGTAGATCAGCGCGAACAGCAGCCCGCCGCCGAGGAGCGTCAGGACGCCCCGGATCCAGTCGACCTTCTCGCCGGGGTACCAGTAGTACTTGGTGACGCCCTCGGATATCTGGCGCTCGATCTTGCCCATGTCGATGGCTCCCCTTCCACGGGTGCATGCACGACAGTCATTATGCGTGGCGCCCCGGGGCGGGCAGGCGGAATCCCCCGAGTCACCAATGTGGAATTCTGCACACGATGAGCGGGATGTCCGGTTCGCACCCGGCGTGAACTGCCGCTGTACTCCAGCGTAGGGAACCGTCCCGATGTCGGGAGTCGGCCATCCGACACTCAGTGGACCTTGACGACCGGTCCCGCGAGCTCCTTCAGTTCGTCGGGGAGGTCGGCGCCCATCTCCTCGGCGAGGCGCACGGCCTCCTCGATGAGCACCTCCACGATCTGCGACTCGGGCACGGTGCGGATGACCTCGCCCTTGACGAAGATCTGGCCCTTGCCGTTGCCGCTCGCGACGCCCAGGTCGGCCTCGCGGGCCTCGCCGGGGCCGTTCACGACGCAGCCCATGACGGCCACGCGCAGCGGGACCGGCAGCCCTTCGAGCCCGGCCGTGACCTGCTCGGCGAGGGTGTACACGTCGACCTGCGCGCGCCCGCACGAGGGGCACGAGACGATCTCCAGGCCGCGCTCGCGCAGGCCCAGGGACTCCAGGATCTGGTTGCCGACCTTGACCTCCTCGACCGGCGGGGCCGAGAGCGAGACGCGGATGGTGTCGCCGATGCCCTCCGACAGGAGCGCGCCGAACGCCGCGGCGGACTTGATCGTCCCCTGGAACGCGGGCCCGGCCTCGGTGACGCCCAGGTGCAGCGGGTACTCGCACTGCTCGGAGAGCAGGCGGTAGGCCTTGACCATGACGACCGGGTCGTTGTGCTTGACCGAGATCTTGATGTCGCGGAAGTCGTGCTCCTCGAACAGCGACGCCTCCCACAGCGCCGACTCGACGAGGGCCTCCGGCGTGGCCTTCCCGTACTTCTGGAGGAGGCGCTTGTCGAGCGAACCGGCGTTGACGCCGATGCGGATCGGCGTCCCGGCGTCCTTGGCGGCCTTGGCGATCTCGCCGACCTTGTCGTCGAACTGCTTGATGTTCCCCGGGTTGACGCGCACGGCCGCGCAGCCCGCGTCGATCGCGGCGAACACGTACTTCGGCTGGAAGTGGATGTCGGCGATCACCGGGATCTGCGACTGCTTCGCGATGACCTTGAGCGCGTCGGCGTCGTCCTGCGTCGGGCACGCGACCCGCACGATCTGGCAGCCCGCGGCGGTCAGCTCCGCGATCTGCTGGAGCGTCGGGCCGATGTCGGAGGTCCGGGTCGTGGTCATCGACTGGACGCTGATCGGGGCGCCGCCGCCGACGAGCACGCCGCCGACGTTGAGCTGGCGGGTCGTCCGGCGGGGCGCCAGGGGCTCGATCTCGTGATCGTGGCGCTTGGTGGGGATACCGAGGTTCACTGCGGTCATAGAGCTAGTCTCCACCCAGATTCGCTGGTCAGTTGAAGATAGTGATCGGGTTGACGATGTCGGCGGTGATGGTGAGCAGCATGAAGCCGCCCAGGAGGACGATCACAGCGTAGGTCAGCGGCATCAGCTTCAAGTAGTCCACTCGGCCCGGGTCGGGCCTGCCCCGCTTGGCGGCCACCCACGACCGGAACTTCTCGTACCAGGCGATGGCGATGTGTCCGCCGTCCATCGGCAGCAGCGGCAGCAGGTTGAACACGCCGATGAAGTAGTTCAGGACCACCAGCAGCATGAAGAACATCGCCCACTGGTCGTACTGGACCATCTCGCCGCCCAGGCGGGAGGCGCCCACGACGCTCACGGGCGTGTCCTCGGAGCGCTCCTCCCCCATGATCGCGTCCCACAGCGGCGGGATCTTCGAGGGCAGCTGGCCGAGCGCGACGAACGTCTCGCGGAACATGTCGCCGGTGTAGGAGACGGTCTCGCCGATCCCGGCGATCGGGCCCGCGCCCTCGGCGGTGTACGGGATGGCGGGGTCGACGTAGACGATGACGCCAAGGCGCGCAACGGTCTCGACGGTGCCGTCCTCGTTCTCGGCCTCGGCGGCGTACGGGGTGACCTCGACGGTCTTCTCCGTGCCCTCGTGGTCGACCGTGACTGCGACGGCCTCGCCCGGCTTCAGGTCGGAGACGGTGGCGATGAGCGAGTCCCAATTGTCAACGGCGGTCCCGCCGACGTTCACGATCTCGTCGCCGTCCTCGATCCCCGCGGTGTACGCGGGGCCCTCGATCTGGCCCTCGGCGCAGTCCCCGGCGGTGCCCGAGTCAGGGTCCGAGGTGACGACGCACGGGGCGACCGCGACCGCGACGTTCTTCTCCGATTCACTCTGGGCCGCGGCGTACGCGGGGTTGACACCGATCCCGACGAAGGCGACCAGGATCCACAGGACGACGAAACCGAGGATGAAGTGGGTGACCGAGCCCGCGGCGAGCACGATCGTGCGCTGCCACAGCGGCTTGCGCCAGAAGACCCGCTTCTGGTCCTTCTCGTCGAGGTCTTCCTCCTCCTCTTCGAGGGGGGTCATGCCGACGATCTTGACGAAGCCGCCGAGCGGGACGCCCTTGACGCCGTACTCCGTCTCGCCCTTGCGGAAGGACCACAGGGTCGGCCCGAAGCCCACGAAGTAGCGGGTCACCTTCATGCCGAACGCCTTCGCGGTGAGCATGTGCCCGAACTCGTGGAGGCTCACGGAGATGAGGATCGCCAGCGCGAACAGGGCGATCCCGGTGATATAGGCGGCCAATGCAGCTCCTTCTAACGCTCGGACGCGTCCAAGACTAGCCGTCGGGCGCTCGACCTCGCCCAGTTCTCCGCTTCGAGGACGTCGGCGACACTCGCGGGCTTGCCGAACTCGGGGGCGGCGTCGAGGACCCGCGCGATCGTGTCGACGATGCCGAGGAACGGGAGGCGCCCGTCGCGGAACGCCGCGACGGCTTCTTCGTTGGCGGCGTTGTAGACCGCGGGGCTCAGGCCGCCCGCGCGGCCGGCGTCCTTGGCGAGGGCGACGGCGGGGAACGCGGTCGCGTCGAGGGGCTCGAAGTGCCAGTCGGCGTCCTGCGTCCAGTCGACGGGCCGGGCGGCGCCGGGGAGGCGGTCGGGCCAGGCGAGGGCGTGGCCGATGGGCAGGCGCATGTCCGGCGGGGAGGCCTGGGCGATGGTGGAGCCGTCGGTGAACTCGACCATGGAGTGGATCACCGACTGGGGGTGGACGACCACGTCGATGTCGTCGTAGCCGATGCCGAACAGCTCGTGCGCCTCGATGACTTCGAGGGCCTTGTTGACCATGGTCGCGGAGTTGATGGTGACGACCGGGCCCATGGCCCACGTGGGGTGGGCGAGGGCCTGCTCGACGGTGACGTCGGCGAGCTCGTCGCGGGTGCGGCCTCGGAAGGGCCCGCCGGAGGCGGTGAGCACGAGCTTGGCGACGCGTTCGGGAGTCCCGGAGCGCAGGCACTGGGCGAGCGCGGAGTGCTCGGAGTCGACGGGCACGAGCTGGCCGGGGGCGGCGGCCGCGGCGACGAGGGGGCCCCCGGCGACGAGGGACTCCTTGTTGGCAAGGGCCACTTGGCGTCCCGCTTCGAGAGCGGCGAGGGTCGGGGCGAGGCCGATGGAGCCGTTGATGCCGTTGAGGACCGTGTGGGCCTGCCAGGCGGCGATCTCGGTCATGGCGTTCGGTCCGGCGATGAGCTTCGGCATCTTGAAGCCCCCTGTATCCCAGGAGCGCTCCTTCGCGGCGGCGAACAGGCGCAGCTGGACCGCTTCGAGGGCGGTCGCGTCGGCGACGGCGACGGCCTCGACGCCGAGTTCGACGGCCTGCTCGGCGAGGAGCGCGGGGTTGGACCCGCCCGCGCCGATCGCGGTCACGCGGAAGCGGTCGGGATTGGCGCGGACGATGTCGATGGCCTGGGTGCCGATGGAGCCGGTGGACCCCAGGAGCACGATCTCGCGCTGCTCTACATTCGCGGCTGTCACGCGGCCATTATCCGCTAGCGGAAAACGACCGTGGAGTGGCCGTTGAGCAGAATCCTCTGATCGAGGTGGGCGGCGAGGCCGCGGGCGAGGCAGGTCGATTCGAGGTCGCGCCCGGCGGAGACGAAGTCCTCGGGGGTCATCGCGTGGTCGACGCGGGCGACCTCCTGGTCGATGATGGGGCCCTCGTCGAGGTCGGAGGTGACGTAGTGGCAGGTCGCGCCGATGAGCTTGACGCCGCGGGCGTGGGCCTGGTGGTAGGGGCGGGCGCCCTTGAAGCTCGGCAGGAACGAGTGGTGGATGTTGAGGATGCGGCCGGGGAGCTTCGCGCAGAACTCGGGCGAGAGGATCTGCATGTAGCGGGCCAGGACCACGACGTCGATCCGCTCGGCCTCGATGAGGTCGAGGATCTCCTGCTCCTGGGCCGCTTTGCCGCCGGGGCCGACGGGCAGGTGGTGGAAGGGGACGCCGGAGGACGCGGCGAGGTCGGCCCAGTCGGGGTGGTTGGAGACGACCGCGGCGGCCTCGCCGTGGAGGGCGCCGATGCGGAAGCGGTAGAGCAGGTCGTTCAGGCAGTGGCCCTGCTTGGAGGCCATGATGAGGACGCGGGGCTTGACGGCCCGGTCGGTGAGCTGCCAGTCCATGTCGAACTCGCGGGCGATCTCGGCGAATTCCACGGCCAGCTCGTCCCGCTCGTGCTCGGTCCTGAACTCCACGCGCATGAAGAAGCGGCCTGATCCGTGCTCGGAGAACTGCTGGGAGTCCTCGATGTTCGCGTCGCGGCGGGTGAGGAACCCGGAGACGGCGTACACGATGCCGAGGCGGTCGGGGCACGAGAGTGTGAGCACGAACTGGCTGGTCATCGGTCCAATGATACCCGTGCGGCATGCGGGAGGGGACGGGCGCGGCCCGTCCCCTCGCGTCGTGCGGTGCTAGAGGCGCTTAAGCGCCGATGGCGGTGTTGACCTGCTCGATGAACGACGCGGTCGACTCCTCGACCGTGGCGCTGCCGAACAGCAGGCCCTCGTAGACGCCGCGCATGATGTCCGCGGCGGCGCCGGAGCCGACCGGCGGGACCGCGGGCCCCTCGGCGAGGTCCGGGGTGATCGCCGCGATGAAGTCCGCGCCGAGCTTCTGGTCCGGCGGGAGCTGCGGGAGGATCCGCTCGCGCTGGGCGATGTTGGCCGGCAGGCCGCGGTCGCCGAGCATGAGGTCCAGGGACTCGTCGCTGTTGAGCAGGAAGTCGATGAGCTTGCCCGCCGCCGCCTGGTCGGAGGTGGTGCGCGCGGCGGACCAGAACATGGCCGACTTCAGGAACAGGCCGGGCTGGCTGCCGGTGAACTCCCCCGGCGGGCGCAGCAGGACGAGGTCGGAGCCGAGGACGGTCTGGATCGCGCCGATCTGGTTGGTCCAGTAGAACTCCGAGACGCCGGTGCCGGTCGCCAGCGGCGACTGGTCCTGGCCCGCGGCCGCGTATTCGACGATCTTCGAGGACTCGGGGATGCCCCCGGCCGCCTGGAGGTCGAGGACCATCTGCCACCACTCGTTCATGGTGGCCTCGGTGAAGCCGAGCGTGCCGTCGTCGGTGTAGAGGCTCTCGCCCTTCTGGCGGGCGAACACGTTGAACAGCGACTCGTTGCTCAGCGACAGGCCGGAGCTGCCGATCGCGTCGCCCTTGGACGAGAGGTCGGCGGTCCAGGCGAGGAAGTCCTCCCAGCTCCAGGCGGTGTCGTCGGGCATGGCGACGCCCGCGGCCTCGACCAGCGCCGGGTTGACCAGGAGCGCGAACGCGTTGACGCCGGTGGGGATGCCGTAGGTCTTGCCGTCGAACTGCCCGGTCTTGAGGGTGGCGTCCTCGATGTTCGACAGGTCGATGTCGAGCTCTTCGAGGGCCAGGAGGGCGTTCTTGTCCGCGTAGTCGCGCAGGTAGCGGTCGTCCTGCTGGAGCACGTCGGGGGCGTTGTTGCCCGAGACGGAGACGTTCAGGGCGTCCCAGTAGGCGTCGAACTCGTTGGGGCTGGGCTTGATCGTGACGCCCTCGTTCTTGGCGAGGAAGGCGTCGATGATCTGCTGGGTGTACTCGTGGCGGGGGTCGGAGCCCCACCACCAGAAGTCCAGCTCGCCGTCGCCTTCGTCGGCGCCGCCGCCGCCGTTGCCGCAGGCCGCGAGGAGGGGTGCGGCCGCAGCGCCGAAGATCCCGGCCTTGGCGAGCGTCCTCCGCGAGACGCCCGAGGGGTTGGGTTTGCGCATGCTTCGGTCCTTTCAGGACTGTGTGAGGGAATGTATGCCGGATGTTACTTGATGCCGGTTGTGGCGATGCCCCGGACGAGGTACCGCTGGCCGGCGAGGAAGAACCCGAAGATCGGGCCCAGTGCGACGATCGACATCGCGAACAGGGCGCCCCAGTTGGTGGTGCCCGTGGAGTCCATGAACAGGCGCAGCGCCAGGGGCACGGTCTGGAGGTCCACGTCGCGCAGGTAGATCAGCTGCGAGTAGAAGTCGTTCCACGTCCAGATGAACGTGAAGATGGCGGTCGTCGCGAGCGCGGGCATGCACAGCGGCATGATGATCCGCAGGTAGGTGCCCCAGTAGCCGCAGCCGTCGATCGAGGCGGCCTCGTCGAGTTCGCGCGGCAGGCCGCGGATGAACTGGACCATGAGGAACACGAAGAACGCGTCGGTGGCGAGGAGTTTGGGGACGATGAGCGGCCAGAACGTGTCGACCCAGCCGAGGTTGTTGAACAGGATGTACTGCGGGATGATCACCACGTGGATCGGCAGCATGATGGTCCCGAGCATGATGGCGAACATCATGCCGCGCAACGGGAACCGCAGCCGCGCGAAGGCGTAGGCGGCCATCGAGCAGGACACCAGGTTCCCGACGATGGAGCCGGCCACGATGACCATCGAGTTCCAGATGTACTTCTCGAACGGGTGCGGCAGGGCGTTCCAGCCCTCGGAGTAGTTGGACCACTCCCAGGTCGAGGGGATCAGGCCGGGGTCGGTGAAGATCTCGTCGATGGGCTTGAAGCTGGCGGAGAGCATCCACAGCAGCGGGTAGATCATGACCATCGCGGCGACGGTCAGGAGCAGGTGGAAGACGAAGCGGCGCAGGCCGGTCGCGGCGCCGCGCTCACGGCGGCGGGCCGGGGCGGCGGGGAGCGTCGTCGTCTCAGTCGTTGTCGCCATAGAACACCCAGAATTTCGACATCAGGAAGTTGAGCGCGGTGAAGATCGCGATGATCGCGAGCAGGAGCCAGGCGATCGCGGAGGCGTAGCCCATGTCGAACTGGGTGAAGCCCTGGTCGTAGAGGTACAGCGTCAGGAACATCGTGGAGTCCGCCGGGCCGCCCTTGCCGCTGGAGATGATGAACGCCTGCGTGAAGGACTGGAACGAGTTGATGATCTGGAGCACCAGGTTGAAGAAGATGATGGGCGTCAGGAGCGGGATCGTCACGCTGAAGAAGCGGCGCACCGGTCCGGCGCCGTCCACTTTGGCCGCCTCGTAGTACATGGTGGGGATCTGGCGCAGTCCCGCGAGGAAGATGATCATCGGCGAGCCGAACGTCCACACGTGCAGGATGATCAGGGTGCCGAGGGCGTAGTCGGGGTGGGAGACCCAGCCCTCGCCCTGGATGCCGAACATCGCCAGCAGCTGGTTGACCAGGCCCTCGGTGCCGAAGATCTGGCGCCACATGATGGCGATCGCCACCGAACCGCCGAGCAGCGAGGGCAGGTAGAACACCGAGCGGTAGAAGCTCATCCCGCGCAGGCCCCGGTCGAGGACGATCGCGAGCAGGAGCGCGGCGGCGAGCTGGAGCGGCACCGACACGAACGTGTAGACCGCGGTGACCTTGACGGCGTTGGCGAGCCGCGGGTCGTCGAGCATCCGGGCGTAGTTCTCGCCGCCGACCCATTCGCCGTAGCCGAGGCTGTAGTCGGTGAACGAGAGGTAGAACGAGGCGACCATGGGCCCGATGGTGATGGCGAGCAGGCCGATGATCCACGGGGACATGAAGCTCAGGGCGGCCCAGCGTTCGCGCGTGCGGATCGTCCCGCGGCCCTTGTTCGGGGCCGGGGGCGGCGCGGGCGCGGCGGTCTCGGGCGGTGGGCCCGAGCTGCGCTGCTTCGGGCGCACCACAGCGACATCGTTGTCGGTCATAGGGTATTGGGACCTTTCGGAGGGGGTTGGCTCCTAGATCACATCAATCTATGCAACCGCTTGCCTAAAGTCAATGGCTCAACTTAAATTCTTGGATATTGTTCGGACGGGCGCCCTGGTCGGGCCGCATACCGGGACGCGCCGGGAACGCGCCACTCCCGCAACGGAACGGGCCCGCCCGGATCGCTCCGGACGGGCCCCTGGTTCCCGGTGTGCAGATTCGGTCGGCGCTCAGACCTTGACGGGCGTGCGCTCCTCGGCCGCGGGGGCCTCGTCGGACTCCTTGATGCCGTACTTGGCGTACAGGCGCCCCAGCGGGCCGGGGACCCACCAGTTGGCGCGGCCCAGCAGGCGCATCGTCGCGGGGACGAGGAGCATCCGGACCACGGTGGCGTCCAGCAGGATCGCCACGGCCATGCCGAGGCCGATCATCTTCATGAACGTGATGCCGCTGAACGCGAACGCGCCGACCACGACGATGAGGATCGCCGCCGCGGCGGTGATGATCGAGCCCGTCGACTGCATGCCGCGCAGGACGGCGGTCCGGTTGTCGGCCCCGCGGTCCCACTCCTCGCGCACCCGCGACAGCAGGAACACCTCGTAGTCGGTGGCGAGCGCGAACAGCAGCGCGATCATGAGCAGCAGGTTCGACGGGTCGATGTAGCCCGAGGGCGTGAAGCCCAGCAGGTCCGAGAGGTGGCCCTCCTGGAAGATCCACACCACGATCCCCAGGGCGGCGCCGAGCGAGACGGCGTTCATCAGGACCGCCTTGATCGGCAGCAGGACCGAGCCGAACGCGAGGAACAGCACCACCATCGTGACGATGACGATGTACCCGAGCATGTACGGCAGGCCCTCGCCGATGGCGTCGAGCATGTCGACCCGGTCGGAGGCGCCGCCGGTGACGTACAGCTCGGCCCCGTCGACCTCGATCGCGCGGGCGTCCTCGATGAGGCCGCGGGCGTCGGCGCTGAACGGGTCGAGGTCGTAGAGGACCTCGAAGAGCGTCGCGTCGGCGGTCGGCTCGGCCGCGGGCCGCACCCCGTCGACGAAGTCGAGCGCTTCGAGCTCGGACTGGACCTCGGCGGCCGCGGCCGCGTCGCCGACCGCCATGACCTGGAAGGTCTCCTCGTCACCGCCGGGGAAGTCGGCGGCGATCGTCTCGGTGACCACGCGGGACTCGGCGTCCTCGGGCATGTCGCGCTCGTCGACGCCGCCGAACTGCATGTCGAGCATGGGGCTCGCCAGGAGCGCCATGAACGCGAGGACGGGGAGCAGGACGAGCACGGGGCGGCGCATGACGCCCGCGGCGAGGCCGTGCCAGAAGCCGGTGTCGGTCTTCGGCGCGGCGTTGCGCCGCCACGGCAGGCGGCCCTTGTCCACGTTGCCGCCCAAGAGGTACAGGACCGCGGGGAGGGCGACGAGCGCGGCGAGCATGGCGACGCCGACGGCCGACATGACGCCGTACGCGATGCCGTGCAGGAACGGCACGTCGACCAGGAGCAGGCCGCCCATCGACAGGACGATGATGAGGCCCGAGACCATGACGGTGCGCCCGGCGGTGGCGACGGTGTTCAGGACGGCGGTGCGCTTGTCGCGGCCCTGCGCGAGTTCTTCCCTGAATCGGCGCAGCACGAACAGCGAGTAGTCGATGGACATGCCGAGGCCGATGATGGTGATGACGTTGGCGGCGAACACGGACACGTCGGTGAACTCGGTGATGACGCGGGTGATCGCGAAGCCGCCGAGGATCGACATGCCGCCGATGAGCAGCGGCAGCGAAGCGGCCACGAGCGCGCCGAAGACCAGGATCATGATGAGCAGCAGGATCGGCATGGAGATCATCTCGGCGATCTCCAGGTCGTGCTGGACCTGCTCGTTCAGGTCGGCGAAGATCGCCGCGCCGCCGCCGAGCCGCACCTCCAGGTCCCCGGTGTCGCCCGCGTCGCGCAGCTCCTGCTCGATGCCGGAGAAGACGCCCGCGCGCTCCTCGTCGGAGGCGCCCGCGAGGGTGACCGGGACGAAGGTGGCGTGCCGGTCCTCGGCGACCCAGCCCTCCTGGCCGGTCTCGTAGTAGGACGCGGCGCTCTCGACCTCGTCGATGCCGTTGATGTCGGCGACCGCGCTCTGCACGGCGTCGGCGAAGGCCGGGTCGTCCACCGTGAGGGTGTCGGAGGAGTACAGGACCACGACCTCGGCGCCGATGGAGCCGAACTCGTCCTCGATCGCCTCGGCATCGACGACGGAGCGGGACTCCTGGGAGACGTACCCGCCGTCGGTGAACTCGTCGAAGACGCCGAGGCCCCAGGTCGCGCCGATGGCGAAGACCGCGAGGACGCCGGCCAGGATCACCCAGCGGGTCTTGATGACCGCCCGGCCTAGCAGGGAATACATGAGGTTTCTCCTATGGGTGTTCAACGGAGAGGGAGGCTGCGACCGCTGGTGCCGAAGCGCGACCCGGCGGTACGATGGTAAGCGTCGATAATTTAGCTAACGCCGTTTACTCTAATGAACGCCCCTCATAGAGTCAACGCCGTTAACTGAATCGTAAACAGAGGAGAGCAGTGACTTCCAACACCGCGGGTGGCCCGACCCGCCGCGAGCGCATGCGGGCGGAGACCATCGCCGAGATCAAGGCGAGCGCCCGGCGCCAGCTCCAGGAGCACGGTCCGAGCGGGATCTCCCTCCGCGCCATCGCACGGGAGGTGGGAGTCACCCCGGCGGCCCTCTACCGGTACTTCGACAACCTCGACGCGCTGCTCGTCGCCATCTGCTGCGACCTCTACGACGAACTTATCGCCGAGACCAGGAAGGCGATGGACGCCTCCCCGCCCGACGCGCACCTCGAACGGATGAAGTCCTGGATCTGGGCGTTCCGGGCCTGGGCCGTGGGCAACCGGCGCGAGTTCGAGCTGATGATCTCCTACCCGGAGTCCAACAGCGCCATGGGGATCAACGGCGTGCGCCTGGAGCAGTCCCCCGAGAACGTCGACCCGGTGACCCTGAAGTCCCTGGAGCACTCGCAGCTGTGCGGGCGCGAGATGGCCGCGTTCTACCGCAAGACCGAGACCGGCGAGCTGCCCGCGGCCGGGCCGGTCGAGATGCCGGAGATCTCCGAGGACCTCCAGCGCGAGCTGACGGACAAGTGCTCGGTGTTCATCGTGGGCGAGCCGCTGCCGCTGTCGTGGATCTTCACGTTCACGTCGGCATGGGTGCGGGTGTTCGGGCTGGTCGTCATGGAGGCGTTCGGGTCCCTGCCGGTGCAGGAGAACATCGACGAGTTCTACAAGACGCAGATCGTGGCGATGATGCACGACTTCGGCATCGAGGGGTAGCGCGAAGGGCCGGAGCGCGATGCGTTCCGGCCCTTGGGTTCTCGTCCTAGGAGGCGGCGGGCGCCTCGTCGGCCGGGCAGGAGCGGATGTCGTGCCCGACGGAGGTCATGCACTTGCCGGACTTGAGGTTCCACTTCCAGCCGTGCATCTGGCAGGTGAGGACGCCCTCCTCGATCTTGCCGAACACCGACAGGTCGGCCTTGAGGTGCGGGCAGCGGCGCTGGAGCTGCCACCCGTTCATGGTGATGTCCTCGTCGTCGGGGCGCTGCTCGGCGTACCAGCCCTCGGCGTACTGGAGGCGCTCCTCGCTGAGGCACTTGAAGAACGCGTACACGTACTCGTTGTACTGGCCGATGCGCGCGGCGGTGAAGCGGCACGACAGGAACAGCGAGTTGACCCAGTCGACCTCACGGATGTGGAGCAGGTGCTCGATGAGGCGCCGCTCGGTGCGGAACCGGTAGCGGACCTTCCCCCCGTCGTCGGGGTGGATCTTGCGCTCCAGGAAGTCGAAGACGATCGACTCGACGACCTCGTCGGAGTCCGGCGCGGTCAGGTCGAAGCGCACGGGGCCGCCGATACCGGTGGCGATGTGCTCGGCGGACTCCATGAGCGGCTGGATGCGCTCGCGGAGGGTCTCCAGGACGTCGATCTCGGGGTGGGACCAGGACGCCTTCTCCGCGGCGATGCGCGGCTGCATCCGCTCCTTGAACTCGTCGAGGTGCTGCTTCTTGTTCTCGAACCACTGCTTGATGTCGTCCACAGGGTGCTCGACCGAGCCCCGCCCGTCGGCGAAGACCTCGGCCACGGACCCGGGCAGCAGGATGATGTTCTTGTCGTGCCCCTGCTGCTCCAGCCATTGGACGTACGACATCTGGTCGGGGAAGATGTTCCCCTCGTCGCCGAACACGTCGTTGAACTGGTACAGCTCGTCGTCGAGGAAGCAGGGCGGCCCGGCGATGGGGAAGACCCAGTCGCCCTTGACGTCGTCGATGTAGCGCAGCGAGCGGTCGAAGCCGCGCTCGCGCTTCTGCTTCCCGAAGGCGCGCTTGGCGTTGTCGGGCAGCTCGTAGACCATCGGGAACCAGATCGCGCCGGAGAACTGGAGCAGGTGGGCGTGGATCCTGCCGTGCTTGAGGAAGACGCTCATGTCGGTGGGGCGGGCGTCGTTCTGGTTGAGCAGGCGCGTGCCGTCGGCGTCCTCGACCCACAGCGACGAGTCGCCGATGGGGCCGTCCGTGGGGCTGGTGAGGGCCTGGATCATGACCTTGACGCCGCCGGGGAGCTCCACGATCTCCTCGGACACGGTCTTGATGAACTTGTGGAAGCCCAGGGCGCGCAGCTCGGACTCCAGTTCGGAGGTGGGGTACTCCGGCAGCAGGACCGTGGTGTCCTTGCTGATGTGCTTCGTGAGGTTCTCCTCGTCGAAGTGGTCCCGGTGCAGGTGCGAGACGTACAGGTAGTCGGCCCGGCCCAGCGCGTCCCAGTCGAGCTGCGAGTTGTCGGGGAAGGGGAACCACGACGCGAAGTACGCGGGGTTCACCCAGGGGTCGCACAGGATCGTTCCCGCGGCGGTCTCGATGAACATGCTGGCGTGGCCGGTACCGGTGATTCGCACGGTTACCCTTCCGGACATGGGGACGAGGACGCGTCCAGACTACAAGTCACAGCTCCGGCGGGGCCGGGACGTTGGTCCTTGTGGCGTGGGAGACTGTGCGGGATCAAACGAACGGTTGGAGGAACCAGCATGGCTGCCGAAGAGCAGATTCTCTCGCCCGATCAGCGCAAGCCCACCAGCCGCAAGGCCCTCTACTCCGCGCTGACCGCCGGCATCGTCATCAACCTGGCGTACCTGTTCGGCAACCACCAGGGCTGGGTCGAGGACGCCTTCATCCTCATCACGGTCACCGTGCTGCTGGCCGTCATCGTCACCGACGTGTGGCTCGTCAAGGCGGGCCTGCGCTGAGCGAGCGCTGAACGAAGGGGGCGGGGCCGCGAACGCGGCCCCGCCCCCTTTTCCGTTGCGTCTCAGTGCATCATGCCGCGGCGGGCGAACATCTCGCGGACCTCGCGGAGCGCGGAGTCCACTTCGGCCTCGAAGTAGCCGCCCTGGACGAGCGAGAACTGGCTGGTGTCGAGTTCGCGGTCGGAGAGCGGGACCGGGTTGCGGCCGGTCATCGCCGCGGAGACGGCGTCGAACATCTGGTCCACCTGGCTCGGGTCGTACCCGGAGCCGAAGCGCCGCGGCTGGAAGGCGCGGCGGAGCTGTTCGAGGCGCTGCACGTCGTCGGGCGTGAAGGGGGAGTCCGACGCCCGCATCTCCGTGGTCATCTCTTCGCGGCCGTGGCGGCTGGGCGCCTCGAAACCGCGGCCCTCGTAGGGGTTGCGGCGGCCGAAGTCCGGCGGGGTGGCCGCGCCGCGCGGGCCGGGCCCGGGGGGCGGACCTGCGGGTCCGCCGGCGGGCGCTCCGAAGGCGGACGGGTCGGGGCCGGGCGGCGGGCCGACGGGCCCCCCGAAACCGCCCGTGGGCTCGTGCTGCTGCGGCCCGCGGTCGAAACCGCCCGTGGGCTCGTGCGGCGAGCCGAACCCGCCGGTGGGTTCATGCGGGGACCCGAAGCCGCCCTGGACGGGCGGGCTGGGGACGCCGCCGCGGCGGCCGTACCCGGTGTCCTCGGGCTGCGGCGGGGAGCCGAATCCGCCCTGCTGCCCGTACTCGCGGCCCCTCGGGGCCCCGTAGGGCTCGGGCTGCTGCGGTTCGGGACGGCCCATCGGGCCGCCCTGCTGCATGCCCGGGACCAGGCTCTGCGGAATCGCCTGGGTCGGGGCCGCGGGCGGCATGGGCTCGGGTTCGGGCTGGCCGTACCGGTCGGCGCGCGGGATCGCGCCGGTCTGGTGCGGCGGCTGGCCCATCGGGGACTGCTGCATCGGCGACTGGTGCGGCGGGGCCGCGCGGCGGCTGCCGGTGTCGCTGAACTCGTCGTCGTAGGCCGCGCCGAACCCGGGGGCGGGCTCGGGGGCGCCGCGCCGCGGGCCCTGTCCGTACACGCCCGGCTGGTCGGCGGGGCCGAAGCCGCCGCGCCGCGGGTCGGACTGGAGCGGGAGCTGCTCGGTGGCGCCGTGCGGGGGCCCGGCCTGGGGGCCGTCGTGGCCGCCCGCGCGCGGACCGGCCTGCGGCGGGGGCGCGAAGTCGCCGCGCGGCGAGCCGTACTCGCCGCCGCCGCTGGGACCGCCGCCGTAGACGCCCGGCTCGGGGGCGCCGCCGCGGGGGCCGTAGCCGTTGGCGCCGCCCGGGCCCCGCTGCTGGGCGAAGTCGTCGCGGCCGAAGTCGTCGCGGGGTCCAGGGCCGAAGTCGTCCCGAGGTCCAGGGCCGAAGTCGCCCGGGCCGGGGCCGAAGTCGTCCCGCTGGGGCGCGAAGTCGTTCTGGGGGCCGCCGAAATCGTCGCGCGGACCGAAGTCGTTCTGCGGCCCGCCGAAGTCGCCGCGCCCGCCCGGGCCGCCGAAGTCCTGGCCGCCGCGGGGGGCGCCGCCGCGCTTGGCGAACGGGTCGTCGTAGTCGTCGCCGGGAGGACCGGCGAGGAAGCCGAAGCCCTCGTCGTCACCGCCGCCGCGGAGGTCGCCGAAGCCCTCGTCGTCGGGCGGGGCCGCGGCGGCCCTGACGGGGCCGCGGCCGCGGCCGACCGGTTCGGGGGCGGGCGGCGGGGGGGCCATCTCGCGGGCGGCCATCATCTCCTGCGCGGGGATGACCTGCGTCGCCTGGGTCTCGGGGGCGCGCCGCGAACCGGGGCCCTGCTGCATCGGGGGCTCGTCGAAGCCGCGGCCCTGGGCGGCGGCTTCGGGCTTGCCGTAGTCGGGGGCGGGGGCGGATCCGAGGACGCCGCGCTCCTCCAGTTCGGCGAGCTGCCGCGCGACCCGGTCGAGGTAGACGTCCACCTGCCACTCGTCGTATCCGCCGAAGCGAACCCTGAAGACGACATCGTCGACCTCGTCCGCCGAGACGGGACTGCCCACCGGCTCGCCGGCGAGCGTCGCCTCGACGCGGTCAAGGAACGCGTCGACCTCATCGACCTTGTAGCCCCGGCTCAACGCCCGGCGCCGGAACCGGTCACCATGACTCGCCACTACCAAGCCACCCTTTCCGCCTACTCCGCGGCGCCGGAGGCGCCGGGCGGCTCGGCAGCGGTGCGGCCGGGCGTCCCGGCCTCCCGTACCGAAGCGGCCAGCTGCCCGCAAGCGCCGTCGATCTCTTGGCCGCGCGTATCGCGCACCGTCGTGGAGACGCCCGCATCGCGCAGCCGCCGCACGAACTCCGCCTCAACCGGCTTGGGACTCGCGTCCCACCGGCTCCCCGGCGTGGGGTTCAAGGGAATCAGGTTGACGTGGACCAGTCGGCCCTTCAGGAGCCTCCCGAGCAGGTCGGCCCGCCACGCCTGGTCGTTCACGTCCCTGATCATCGCGTACTCGATCGAGACGCGACGTTTCGTCACCCGAGCGTACTCCCAGGCCGCCCCGAGGACCTCGGCGACCTTCCAGCGGGTGTTGATGGGGACGAGCTCGTCGCGCAGCTCGTCGTCGGGCGCGTGCAGGGACACGGCCAGCCGCACCGGCAGGCCCTCCTGCGCGAGCTTCTCGATGGTCGGCACGAGGCCGACGGTGGACACGGTGACGTTCCGGGCGGAGATCCCGATCCCGTCGGGCACCGGCTTCGTGATGAGGTGCAGCGCCGACTTCAGGCGCGCCCAGTTCGCGAGCGGCTCGCCCATGCCCATGAAGACGATGTTCGACAGGCGGCCCAGGCCGCGCTCCTCGGCGAGGCGTGCGGCGGCGACCACCTGGTCGACGATCTCGGCGGTGGTGAGGTTGCGGGTCAGGCCGCCCTGGCCGGTGGCGCAGAACGGGCAGGCCATGCCGCATCCGGCCTGCGACGACACGCAGGCGGTCACCCGGTCGGGGTAGGCCATGATCACGGACTCGACGAGCGCGCCGTCGTACAGGCGCCAGACGGCCTTGACCGTCTGCCCGTCGTCGCACGAGTCGACGCGGACCGGGTCGAGGAGCCGCGGGAGCAGCGCCTCGCCGATGGCCTCGCGAGCGGCGGCGGGGAGGTCGGTCATGAGCGAGGCGTCGCCGACGTGGCGGCCGAAGTACTGCTGGCGCAGCTGCTTGGCGCGGAAGGCGGGCTGCCCGATCTCGGAGAGGACGGACTGGCACCCGGCCAGGTCGAGGTCGGCGAGGTGCCGGGGCGCGGCCTTGCGGGGGCGCGGTTCGGTCAACGTGAGTGCTACAGACATGTCACGACCTAGTCTCGCATGACAGGCCCGCGGCCCGCCAACCCCGGATCGTCGAATTCACCCCGGGCCCTCCTTCACCGGATACACCAATCAGGACACATCACCCGAGCAGGTAACGGAACCACACATAGGCCACCGGGGCCACCATGAGGATCGAGTCGAGCCGGTCCATCACCCCGCCGTGGCCGGGAATGAGATTGCTCATGTCCTTGATGCCCAGGTCCCGCTTCAGCAGCGAGACCGACAGGTCCCCCAACGTAGCGGCAAGGGCGACGCACACGCCGAACGCCACGCCCAGCGGGAAGGACACGCCGAAGAACAGCCAGAGGGTGACCGAGGCGCCGAGCGCGGCGGCCACGACGGACCCGGCCAGGCCCTCCCAGGACTTCTTGGGGCTGATCCGCGGCGTCATCTGGTGGCGGCCGAAGAGCACCCCGGCGGTGTACCCGCCGGTGTCGGACATGACGACCGCGAACAGGTAGATGAGGACCTGCGCGGCGGCGCCGTCGATCCAGCGGGCCTCGGAGGCCTCGGAGGTCGCCAGGAGCATCACGAACCCGGCCAGGAACGGGACCTGGACGAGCACGAGGGCCGCGGCGGGCACGTCGGTGCGGTAGCCGGTGGCGCCCTCGGAGAGCCGCCACACGTACAGCGCGGCGACGCTGACGGCGGTGCCCAGGAGCAGGCCGGTGGCCCCGCCGAACCAGGCGAGGACCACGATGAGCACCCCGGCGGCCGCGAGCGGGATCACCGGGACGTTCTTGCCGCCCTTGCGCATCGCGGTGCCGGTCTCCCAGCAGGCGACGCCGACGGCGATCACCGCGAGGACCAGGAACGCGACCGGCTGGATCAGCACGGAGGCGATGACGACCGCGGCCATGCCGAGCCCGGCGCCGATGGCGACGGGGAGGTTGCGTCCGGCCTTGGGCCGGGACGCGGGGACCGCCTCGGCGGTGCCGGGCCCGCTCCCGGGGCCGTCAAGCGACGGGCGGGGGCGACGGCCGGGCGGACCGTCGGGAATCGTGCTCATCAGATCTCAAGCAGCTCTGACTCTTTGGAGCCGACGAGCTCGTCGACGTGCCCGGTGAAGCGGCCGGTCAGGTCGTCGAGCTCCTTCTCACCGGAGCGGCCCTCGTCCTCGGAGACCTCGCCGTCCTTGACGGCCTTGCCGATCTCGTCCTTGGCCTTGCGGCGGACGTTGCGGATGGCGATCTTGGCGTCCTCGCCCTTGGTGCGGACGACCTTGATCATCTCGCGGCGCCGCTCCTCGGTCATGGGGGGCAGGTTCAGCCGCAGCTGGGTGCCCTCGTTCGAGGGGTTGACGCCGAGGTTGGAGTTGCGGATGGCGTCCTCGATGTCCTTCATCTGGGAGGTGTCGAAGGGCTTGACGATGACCATGCGCGGCTCGGGGATCGCGATCGAGGCGACCTGCGGGATCGGGGTGGGCGCACCGTAGTAGTCGACGGTGATCCGGTTGAACATGGCGGACGAGGCGCGGCCGGTGCGCACCGCGGCGAACTCCTCCTTGGCGTGCTCGATGGCCCGCTCCATCTTCTCCTCGGCTTCGAGGAGGGTGTCGTCAATCACGGTTCTACTCGCATTCTCTCGCGGCCTGACAGCACTTCTGACCGTACCGTCCCGCCGTGGGTCCTCGGTGGCGCGGAGGTCCCCGGGCGCGGGGTTCGCCGCTTCTGCTGGGTCTAGTCCTGGGCGGCGTGGATGAGGGTGCCGATGGGGTCGCCGACGATGGCGCGCCGCAGGTTCCCGTCGTCGTCGGCGCCGAAGACGCGCATGGGGAGGGAGTTGTCCTTGCAGAGGCTGAACGCGGCCTGGTCGACGACCATGAGCTCGCGCTTGAGCGCCTCGTCGAAGGTGATGTCGTCGAGCCGCTGCGCGTCGGGGTCGGTGCGCGGGTCGGCGGTGTAGACGGCGTCGACGCCGTTCTTGGAGACCAGGACCTCCTGCGCGCCGATCTCCAGCGCGCGCTGGGCGGCGACGGTGTCGGTGGAGAAGTACGGCATCCCGGCGCCGGCGCCGAAGATGACCACGCGGCCCTTCTCCAGGTGGCGGATGGCGCGCAGCGGCAGGTACGCCTCGGCGACCTGGGCCATGGCGATGGCGGTCTGGACGCGCGTGTCGACGCCCTCCTTCTCCAGGAAGTCCTGGAGCGCGAGGCAGTTCATGACGGTGCCGAGCATGCCCATGTAGTCGGCGCGGGCGCGATCCATGCCGCGGCGCTGGAGCTCGGCGCCGCGGAAGAAGTTCCCGCCGCCGACGACCACGGCGACCTGGACGCCCGCGGCCACGCCCGCGGCGATCTGCCGGGCGACGGCCTGGACGACGTCGGGGTCGACGCCGACGGAACCGCCGCCGAAGGACTCACCGGACAGCTTCAGCACGACCCTGCGGAACGTGGCTTGACTCATGGGATCTCCCCTGCTCTGTCTTTCCTTCGCGGCCGTCCGGCCCGCTGTGGTGCGGACATGGAACGAGGCGGCGGCCTGCGCCGCCGCCCCTTCCCATGCTTACGGCTGGAGCCAGTGTAGTCCGCGCCCGCGGACTACCCGCTACTCCTGGCCGACTTCGAAGCGGATGAAGCCGGTGACCTCGGTGCCGGCGTCGGCCAGCACCTGCCGCACGGTCTTCTTGTTGTCGAGGACCGAGGTCTGGTCGAGCAGGACGAAGTCGCGGTAGTAGGCGTTGACCTTGCCTTCCACGATCTTGTCCCAGGCGCGCTCGGGCTTGCCCTCTTCCTTGGCGGTCTCCAGGGCGACGCGCTTCTCGGTCTCCACGATCTCGGCGGGCACCTCGTCGCTGGTGAGGTACTTCGGCCGCATCGCGGCGGCCTGCATGCCGGCCTGGCGGGCGGCCTCGGCGTCGCCGGTGTAGGAGACGAGGATGCCGACGGCGGGCGGGAGGTCGGCGGCCTTGCGGTGCATGTACACCGAGACCTCGCCCTCCAGCGAGCCGACGCGGCCCAGGGCCAGCTTCTCGCCGAGCTTCACCGACTCCTCGGCGATGACCTCGGCGACCGTCTTGCCGTTCAGCTCGGCCTGCGCGAACGCGGGCCCGTCGGCGGGGCGCACCTCGTCGGCGCGCTCCACGAGGGTCTGCGCGAGCTCGATGAACGCGCCGTTCTTGGCGACGAAGTCGGTCTCGCAGAGCAGTTCGAGGATGGTGTTGCCGGACTGGGCCACCAGGCCCTGGGCGGTGGTGCGCTCGGCGCGCTTGCCCACGTCCTTGGCGCCCTTGATGCGCAGGGCCTCAAGCGCGGTGTCGTAGTCGCCGTCAGCCGCTTCGAGGGCCTTCTTGACGTCCATCATCCCGGAGCCGGTGGCTTCCCGGAGCTTCTTGACGTCAGCCATCGTGAAGTTGGCCATTGCTCCCCTTCTTACTTCTCGTCTGGGATCGATTACTCGGCGGAGGGCTGCTCGGTCGCCTCGGGCGCGGCGGCCTCGGCGGCCGGGGCCTCGGCCGGCTTGTCCTCGACGAGGAGCTCCTTCTCCCACTCGGCGAGGGGCTCGCCCTCGGCCTTCTCGCCGACCTGGCCGCCCGAGCGGGCCAGCAGGCCCTCGGCGGCGCCGTCGGCGATGATCTTGGTCAGCAGCGCGACGGAGCGGATCGCGTCGTCGTTGCCGGGGATCGGGAAGTCGACCTCGTCGGGGTCGCAGTTGGTGTCGAGGATCGCGACGACGGGGATGCCGAGCTTGCGGGCCTCGTCGACGGCGATGTGCTCCTTCTTGGTGT
This sequence comes from Glycomyces artemisiae, assembly GCF_003002955.1. Classification (GTDB taxonomy): domain Bacteria; phylum Actinomycetota; class Actinomycetes; order Mycobacteriales; family Micromonosporaceae; genus Glycomyces; species Glycomyces artemisiae. The sequence continues at coordinate 422,293 of NZ_PVTJ01000001.1, read as the reverse complement.
CCACGATCCAGATCGCGGCCGGGGTCTTCTCCATGTCGCGGAGGCCGCCGAGCGTGCGCTCGAGCTTGTCCTTCTCGCGCATGAGCTGGAGCATTTCCTTCTTGGTGCGGTTGGCCGCACCGTTGGCCTCGATGATCTCCAGCTCCTTGAGGCGCATGAGGCGCTTCTGGATGGTCTGGAAGTTCGTGAGCATGCCGCCGAGCCAGCGGTGGTTCACGAAGGGCATCCCGACGCGCTGGGCCTGCTCGGAGACGGCCTCCTGGGCCTGCTTCTTGGTGCCGACGAAGAGGACCTCGCCGCCCTCGGCGACGACGTTCTTGACGAAGTCGTGGGCCTTGGAGGCGTAGTCGACCGTCTGGCGCAGGTCGATGACGTAGATGCCGTTGCGGTCGGTGAGGATGAACCGCTTCATCTTCGGGTTCCAGCGACGGGTCTGGTGGCCGAAGTGCACGCCGCTTTCGAGCAGCTGGCGCATGGTGACAACCGACACGGTTGTATTCCTTTCGTTCCCTGGTTCATTCGCGGGAGGCGCCCGAAGTCCGGGCGTCCCGCGCCTGGCGCCCGTCTCCGGCGATCCGCAACCGGGAAGCACCCGGACCTGGGGGATCGCGAGGGCCGGACCGCGCCACCGCAGTGCTCAGGCAATGAGCGGGCGATGGAGGTCGGGCCGCGACGAACGCGCGAAGTCGGTTCGGCGCACAGTGGTGCCGTACCGCTCCGATCAGTGTACTTGGACCCGCGGCGACACCGTCGAGGCGGTGGACCGCAGTGACAGACGCAATGCGCCGACCAGGACGAACGAGTTATCCACAGGCCCAAAAGATTTTTCTGGACGATTCCGGGCACCCGTCTCAACCTTGAGTCATGCGACGACTACACCACGCGATCATCTTCGGCCTCATCACCACCGTGATCCTCGTTGCGTCCGCCTTCACGCAACCCGCCACCGCATCCGCCGCCGAACGCACCTCGGGCCCGTGGCTCCCTCCCACCGGCGGCCTCGACCTCCGCACCGGCTTCGATCCACCGCCCCTCCCCTGGCTCCCAGGCCACCGCGGCGTCGACCTCGCCGCCGCCGACGCCCAGCCCGTGGTCGCCGCCGGGCCCGGGCGGGTCGTCTACGCCGGCGACCTCGCCGGCCGCGGCGTCGTCAGCATCGCCCACGCGAACGGCCTGCGCACCACCTACGAACCGGTCGAACCCGCCGTCGCCGCAGGCGACACCGTCACCGCGGGCCAGACGATAGGAACGCTCCAAGCGGGCCACGCCTCCTGCACCGCCGCCGCCTGCCTCCACCTCGGCCTCAAACGCGGCCCCCGCTACCTCGACCCGATGCTCCTGTTCGGCGACGGCAAAGTCCGCCTCCTCCCCCGCCCCGGCCGCCCCCACGCCGCGTCCCTCACCGAAGGAGCCCGGTCATGACCGCACCGCCCGCTCCCGCCGCCACCGACCTGCGCCGCCTCCGCCCGCACGAACTCGGCCGCCTCGGCGAGCAGCTCGCGGCCGCCCATCTCCAACGCCACCGCATGCAGATCCTCGCCCGCAACTGGCGCCACCGCACCGGCGAACTCGACCTCGTCGCCCGCGCCGCCGACACCGTCGTCGTCTGCGAGGTGAAGACCCGCCGCTCCTCGCGCTTCGGCGGCCCGCTCGGCGCGGTCGACGGCGAGAAGCTCCACCGCGTCGAACGGCTCGCCCGCGCCTGGCTGCGCGAGCACTGCCGCCCCGACCAGCCGTGGCGCATCGACCGGCTCGCGCTCACCGTCACGGGCGCAACGCAACTGGCACTCGAACACCGCAAAGGAGCACGCCGTGGGTTACGCGCGCACCACCACCGTCTGCACCATCGGCGCCTCGTCCGTCACGGTGACCGTCGAGGCCTCGGTCTTCAAGTCCTCCTCCAAAGGCGCCGACACGGTCCGCATGTCGGGCCTGCCCGACAGCGTCGTCAACCAGGCCCAGACCCGCGTCCGCTCCGCGATGGCGAACTCCGCGCTCCGCTTCCCGGACAAGTCCATCTCGGTCAACTTCGCCCCGGCCTCGGTCCCCACGACCGGCTCCGCCGCGGACCTTGCGCTCGCGGTCACCATCATGTGCGCCGACGACCTGCTCCCCGTCGAGCGCCTCGCCGACACCGTCCTCCTGGCGGAACTCGGCCTCGACGGCGGCCTCCGCCCGGTCCCCGGCACGCTCCCAGCGCTCCTGGAGGCCCGCCGCTCGGGCCTGCGCACCGCGATCGTCGCCCCGGAGAACGCCGCCGAGGCGTCGATCGTCGAGGGCCTGACGATCCTCGCCCCGCCGGACCTCGCCACCCTCGTCGCCTGGGTCTTCGGCCAGACTCCCCTCGACCCGGTCCCCCGTCCGCCCCGACCCGAACCGCCCCGCCTCCCGGACCTGTCCGACGTCCGCGGCCAGCCGCTCGCCCGCCGCGCCTTGGAGATCGCCGCCGCCGGAGGCCACCACATGCTCATGGTCGGTCCCCCGGGAGCAGGCAAGACGATGCTCGCAGAACGCCTTCCGTCGATCATGCCGCCGCTCTCCGACGCCGAAGCGGTCGAGGTGACCTCGCTCCATTCGCTCCGCGGCAGGTTCACCGGCGGCTCCGCCGCCCTCATCCACCACGCCCCGTTCGAGGCCCCGCACCACTCGATCACCATGCAGGCCCTGGTCGGCGGCGGCACCGGCGCCATCGGCCCCGGCTCGCTGGCCCTGGCCCACCGCGGCGTGCTGTTCATCGACGAGGCCCCCGAATGGCCCCGCTCGGTCCTCGACTCGCTGCGCCAGCCCCTGGAATGCGGCGAGGTCCGCATCCGCCGCGCCAACACCGCGATCAGCTACCCGGCGAAGGTCACCCTCGTCCTGGCCGCGAACCCGTGCGCCTGCGCACCGAACAAACCGGTCGACTGCACCTGCCCACCGCTCAAGCGCCGCGGCTACCTGACCCGGATCTCCCGCCCGCTCCTGGACCGCATCGACCTCCGGGTCAACCTCCCGCCGGTCCCGCCCTCGGCGATCCTCACCGACCTGACCGAGGCCGAACCGTCGGAGTCCGTCGCGAAACGGGTCCAACGAGCCCGCGAGGCAGCCGCCGCCAGATGGGCGGAGGCGGGCGAGACCTGGGGCCTGAACAGCGAAGTCCCGGGCCCGGCCCTCCGATCGGCCAGGTGGCGCCTCCCCGCGCCGGTCCGCAAGTACGTGGACGAGCTGCTCATGAAGGAGCGCATCACGGCCCGCGGCTACGACCGGGTCCTGAAGCTGGCGTGGACCATCGCGGACCTGCGCGAACACGCCAGCCCGACCGCCGACGACGTGGCCGAGGCGAGCGAACTGCGCCTGGGCTACTCGGTCAGATGAACAGCCGACGAATGTTCGACGACGAGGAGGACCAGTGACCAACCTGCCGAACGACGACCGCCGAGCACTGATGATGCTGTCCGAGCTGATCGAACCCGGAGACGCCGAGCTCGACGACCTCCTCGCCGAGGTCGGCCCGATCGAGGCGGTGAAGCGCATCTGGACGGGCGACGTCCCCGAACGCCTCCACCGCCTCACCAGCGCCGCGGTCTCCTGCACCCCGGACCCCGCCGACCGCGCCGCCCAGATCGCCGCCGCTACCGAGGCAGCGGGCGCCAGAGTCCTCATCCCCGGCGAACCCGGCTGGCCCGAGCAGCTCCGCGACCTCCAACTCGTCTGCGACGCCGACGAACCGCATGTGCGCCCGCCCCGCTGCCTGTGGGTCCGGGGCCCACACGACCTCGCGGAGCTCTGCGCTCGCTCGGTGGCGATCGTCGGCTCAAGGGCCGCAAGCGAATACGGCCAGCACCTCGCCGACGACCTGGCCGCGGACCTGACCAGCGCGGGCTGGACGATCGTCTCCGGAGGCGCCCTGGGCATCGACAGGGCGGCCCACCTCGGCTCCCTCGCGCGGGGCGGCGCCACGGTCGCGGTCCTGGCCTGCGGCCTGGAGATGCCCTACCCCAAGGCGAACCACTCGATGTTCAACATGATCGCCGAACAGGGCATGCTCATCAGCGAGTGGCCGCCGGGCTCGACCGCGATGAAGCACCGCTTCCTCACTCGCAACCGAGTGATCGCCGCACTCACCGCCGGAACGGTAGTCGTCGAAGCGGCCGACCGCTCAGGCGCGAGGAACACGGCCCGATACGCCGCAGAACTGGGCCGGGTCCTGATGTTCACCCCGGGCCCGGTCACCTCATCCCAATCGGTCGGCGTCCACCGCCTCGCCCGCGAACCGTGGGAAGCCCGTCTGGTCACCTGCGCCGAAGAGGTCATCGAAGACGTCACCGGCATCGGCGGCCCGCTCGCCAGCGCCCCGCCGCCCCAGCGCCGCCCGATCGACCGCCTCACCGAAGTCGAAGCCCGCCTGGTGGAGTCCCTCCCCCGCGGCTACGTGGTCGAGACCGCCCGCCTCGCTGCGGTTGCGGGCCTCCCTGCCGACCTCGCGGCCGAGACCCTCCACCGCCTCCAGCGCATGGGCTGGGTCGACAAGATCGACGACCGCTGGCGCCTCGCCAGGAATCCAAGGCCCGCGTTAGGGGATCGGCGGGGTCGGGGGGAGGGGGTATTCGGTGATGACGGTGCGGGGGTCTTCGAGTTCGGCGAGGGGGGCCCAGCATTCGTAGACGCCGCGTTCGACGCAGGTGGCGTCGGCGGCCATGATCGCCTCGATGTCGGGTTGGCTGAGGCGCAGGCGGACCCAGTCCTCGTTGCGGCCGAGGGCGAGGACCTCGATGTCGCGCCAGCGCGCGCGGGTGTGGAAGCGGCGCGGGGCGGTGATGGGGCTGCGGCTGGCGGCGCCGCGGGCGTAGGCGTGGAAGCCGTGGCCGGGGTCGGCGGTGATGGGGACGCGTTCGCCTTCGTGCTCGCCGGTGAGTCCGGCGTGGACGGAGGGGTTGACGCGGAAGAGGGTGCGGCCGGTTTCGAGGCCGGGGATGCGGTTGACGAGGTCGCGGTGGCGGGCGCCGGCGACGCGGTTCCACACGTTGGTCTGCGGCTGGTACTGGAACAGCGCGATCTCGGCGCCGTCGGGCGTGTACGCGAGGATCTCGGCGCGCGCGGAGAGCGGCAGGTCGGCGAGTCCGGCGGTGGCGTATTCGGCGATGAGGTGCGTGCCGCTGGGGAGGAAGCCGGTGCCGAGGACCATGGAGCCGCGGCGTGCGCGGCCGGGGATGCCGACGAGGCCGGGGAAGTTGGCGAGCTCGGAGCTGGTGTAGTCGTCGGGTCCGATGGCGCGCCAGCGGAGGCAGAAGGCGATGTCGCGGACGTCGTCGGGGTCGCCGGAGAGGACGATGCGGTCGCTCGGGAAGCGGAGGTGGGCGACGTCGAACTCGCGGAAGCAGAGGCCGCTGACGAGGGGCGCGGAGGTGAGCTGGCGCGAGACCTGGTGGCGGCTGAGGGGTTTGACCATGCGGGTGCCTGGGGTGATGAAGGCGGTGGCCCGGGTGGCGGAGACGAGGGCGCGTTCGGCGGGGCCGATGCGGGGGTTCTGGCTGTACTGGTGCACTGTGGACGCGGTGATCCCGGGCATGACCGGGATCGACAGCGGTGCGACGCCGGCGAGGAGCATCTCCCCGCCGGGGCTGGTCACTTCGGAGGCGTGGACGAACCGGTGGTAGGTCGATCCCGCGGGCTGGAACCCGGGTTCCGAAGTGTCCGAATAGATCTCGAATGCGGCGCCTCCGGCGGCCGCACGGGCCCGGTATCGCCTGTCATGCCAGACGATCTCGGTGATGCCGGTCTGCGCGGCAGGTGGGGCCTGCATGACGCTGAGTGTACGGAGGCGGGGGAACGTCTCGGTGAACCGAAGGTGAACAGCAGCGGTTGCGGCCCTTCGGAGCTGGGATCACACCGTCTCCGTGACCTTTTTGAGACCTCTTGGGGCGTCGGGGTTCTCGCCGCGCTCGATGGCGAGATGGAGCGCGAGCCGTTGCAGCGGAAGGATGTCGAGGAGCGCGGCGATGCGCTCGTCGACGGCGGGGGTGGCGAGGCGGGCGGTCTGGCCGGGGACGTCGGCGGCGCCGACGATGACGACGTCGGCGCGCTGCTTCTCCAGCCGGGTGAGGACGTTCCACATGGCGTGGCCGCCGGGGCCGGAGCCGACGACGGCGAGGACGGGGACGCCGGGGTCGGCCATGGCGAGGGGGCCGTGGAGGAGGTCGGCGCCGGAGAACGCGAGGGAGGGCAGGTAGGAGGTCTCCATGAGCTTGAGGGCGGTCTCGCGGGCGGTGGGGTAGGCGTAGCCGCGGCCGGTGGTGACGAAGCGGGACGCGAAGCGGTAGCGCCCGGCGAGGTCGGCGGCGCCGGGGTCGTCGAGGACGCTCTGGGCGAGTTCGGGGAGCTTGTCGAGGGCGGCGGCCTCGGCGGTGTCGAGGCGGCCGGTGCCGGTGCGGATGCCTTCGATGAGGAGCAGGAGGGTGAGGAGTTCGGCGGTGTAGGTCTTGGTGGCGGCGACGGCGCGCTCGTGGCCGGCGCGGACGTCGAGGTGGAGTTCGGCCTCGTGGGCGAGGCGCGAGCCGGGGTTGTTGGTGACGGCGAGGGTGAGGGCGCCGCCGGCGCGGGCGGCGGCGACGACCTGGGCGAGGTCGGGGGAGCCGCCGGACTGGGAGACGGCGATGACGAGGCTGTCGGACCAGTCGGGGCGGGCGTCGTAGACGGTGACGACGGAGGGGCTGGCGAGGCTCGCGGGGAGGCCGAGGCGGATCTCGGTGAGGTAGGCGGCGTAGAGGGCGGCGTGGTCGGAGGTGCCGCGGGCGGTGAACACGATGGAGCGGGGGCGCCGCTGGGCGATGAGGGCGGCGATGCGGGCGATCTCGGCGGCGCCGTGGTCGAGCACGTCGGCGTAGACGCCGGGCTGCTCGGCGATGTCGGCGGCCATGCCGGTACCGGGAGCCTCGTCGGCGCCGGTCGAGTCGGGGAGGCCGGCCTGGGGCTGGTTCACGGGTCGCTCCTTGTCGTGTGTACCGCCTGGGGTACCGCAGTAAATATTAAACAAACCTTCAAAATGAAGCCTAGTCCACGCGGGCCACCACCGTCCACCGCCGCCGGGGCGTCCCGCGGACCGGGCGGGAGCCCTTCGCACACCCCCCAAGCGTCCGTCGATTTCACCCCGTCGTCAACGCCCTCCGGACGGTCGCGCAGGTACCGGTAAGGTTGACCCACTGAATTCCCGAGACCACCAAGGAGGAAGCGATGGCGAAAGCAGCTCGCAAGCGCAAGTCGCGTAAGAAGAAGGCCGCGAACCACGGGAAGCGGCCGAACAGCTAGCGCTTGGCGGGGCAGGCGGCCGTGGCCGCGACTGCCCCGCGATGGCACTGGCCGCACCGGACAAGAACGAGACTTGCCCAGATGACCGAGTCGCCGCGCGAACCGCGCGAGCAGAACCAGCCGAGCACCCGCGAGCGGATCCAGCAGACCGCGATCGCGCTCTTCAGCGAGCACGGCTACGAGCACACCTCTCTCAGGGAGATCGCCGAGCACCTCGGCGTCACCAAGGCCGCGCTGTACTACCACTTCAAGACGAAGGAAGACATCGCGGCGAGCTTCTTCGAGTCCTACGCGAACGACCTGGACGGCATCTGCGACTGGGGCGACACCCAGCCGAGGGTCCTGGGCACCCGCACCGAGCTGCTGCGCCGCTACGCGGAGGTCATCCGCGCGCACGTGCCGGTGCTGCGGTTCATGCAGAACAACCAGGCCGCGCTCACCCGCCTCGACCGCATGTCGGTGTTCCGGCTGCGCCAGCGCCGGCTGCACGCGCTGCTGGTCGACGGCGACGCGCCGCTGATCCACCGCATGCGCGCGTGGGACGCGATCACGACGCTGTACAGCAACTGGATCACGTATCCGCGGGTCGACGACTCGGAGGACGAGATCCGCGAGGCGTCGCTCCAGATCTCGATCGGCATGATCGAGGCGAACGCCGCCTGAGCGCAGGGCGCCGGGGCGCGGTCAGCGATCGCGCTCGGCGACCTCGCTGAACAGCTCGCTGACCTGCTCGATGGCGTGGAGCTTCTGGCGGAGGCGCTCCTTGACGTCGTCGGGGGCGACCTCCTTGGAGCAGCAGCGGTGCACGATGGTGCGCACCTCCTGCTCGATGCCGTACTCGGAGAGGCACGGCGAGCATTCGTCGAGGTGGTCCTTGATGACGCCGCGGCGCACGTCGGAGCATTCCTCGTCGAGGTAGAGGTAGACCTCTTCGAGCACCTCGCGACAGTCGAGGTGGGGCTTGTCCGCTTCGCTGGTCACGACTGGCCCTCCTGTGCGGGCGAGAGGCCGCGGTCGGCGGCGTAGGAGCTCAGCAGCTGGCGGAGCTGGCGCCGTCCGCGGTGGAGGCGGGACATGACGGTGCCGATGGGCGTGCCCATGATGTCGGCGATCTCCTTGTAGGAGAAGCCCTCGACGTCGGCGAGGTAGACGGTGAGGCGGAAGTCCTCGCCGAGGCGCTGGAGGGCGTCCTTGACGTCGGAGTCGGGCAGGTGGTCGAGGGCCTCGGTCTCGGCCGAGCGCAGGCCGGAGGCCGAGTGGGACTCGGCGTCGGCGAGCTGCCAGTCGGTGATCTCGTCGGTGGGCGAGGTGAGCGGCTGGCGCTTCTTCTTGCGGTAGGAGTTGATGTACGTGTTGGTGAGGATCCGGTACAGCCACGCCTTGAGGTTGGTGCCCTCGCGGAACTGGTGGAACTTCGAGTAGGCCTTGAGGAAGGTCTCCTGGACGAGGTCTTCGGCGTCGGCCGGGTTGCGCGTCATGCGCAGGGCGGCGCCGTAGAGCTGGTCGATCAGGGGCATCGCGTCGCGTTCGAACCGCGCGCGCCGCTCCTGGGCGGTCTCGCTTCCTGCCTCGGTCACCGTCTCCCTCTCGTCGGCCTCAGAAGCCGAGCCTACGGCAGGGCCCTGGGCGGGGACGGCGGAAATACCTGCGGCGGTGACGCCGCCGACGGGATCGGTCCCGTAGGCGGGGGACCATTCGGGTCCGCTCAGCAGAGCGGCCAGGCGCTCGTCTTCGCGGCCGCGGACGGTGGTGGTCATATGCGATGCGCTCCTTACAGCGAGGTCGGAGACTCGTACCGCTCAACAGCGGCGGGGGCGGGTTCATTCCGCCGGGAGCTGAATGCGGGAGTCGGATCCGCCACAGTGCGGGAACCGGGCTCAGGGTGGGGTGCGAAGCGGGCGATGGGTCGTGGAACCATCCGAAATGATTACTTTGTGGATTGAATCGGTAACTTTCGGTGCGCGGGATCGTTAACGTCAGTGGGCCCGGCAGGGCCTTGATCGCCGCGGCGCGAGCCGGGGCGTGAACTCCCAGTACCTGCCCCGGGCCGGCGGACCAGACACCGCCGCCGGTCCGGGGAGGTTCCTCCCCCTGAGACGGAGAATGGCCGCGACGGTCGCCCCGGGCAGGGCGGTCGCGGCCGATCAGGACCGGGGCGCGCTAGGCGCCGACGGCCAGGGGGTTGATGTCCTTCCAGACCTCGATCATGGCGCGGCGCTCGCGGGGCGCGGTGGCCCCCCAGACGCCGTGGCGGTCGCGGGCTTCGAGGGCGCGCACCAGGCAGGGCGTGCGGACCGGGCAGGACGCGCACATGGCCAGGGCCTCGTCGATGGGCTCGCGGGGCTCGGGGTACATGACGTCGGGCTCGGCCTCGGCGCAGTTGCCGCGGCGGAGCCAGTCGTCGCCGCTCATCCGGTACGAGCCGCCGATGTTCTCGTTGCGGTACTCGGCGGCGTCGAGCAGCCGGGGGTCCTTACGGGCGCGGGCTACTTCCTCGGGGCGGATTCGCCGCATTGCTGCCTCCCTATTTCACTGCCGCCGCAGCCCTTCCGGGCGTCTACGCCGAGACGCGGGGAAGCGTTCCCTTCAGCCGGCGACGGCTTGTACACGAAAGACCGACGAGCTGTGGTACAGATACCGACGCAGCGGTGTGATTGAGTTCACAATCCAGGCGTCACATTCCAGGGAGTGTGGACGGCCCCTCCTCGCCGTCCGCGGGGCGGATGAGCTCCGGCCCGTCGTTCGCGGCGCGGCCGACGCCGCGGCCGACCTTGCGGATCTCCAGGTCCCCGGGCAGGGACGGGAGCGGACCCGCGAGGAGTTCCCCCTCGTCGGCGTCCTCCTCCCCCAGCCAGGCGGCGAACCGCTCGGGCGGGAGGACGTAGGGCATGCGGTCGTGGATGGTCTCCATCGCCTCGCCCATGGCCGGGCACGTGAGCACCGTGAACGTGAGGAGCGTCAGGTCCCCGTCCTTCCAGGTGTCCCAGAGCCCGGCGAGCACCACGCCGCCGGGGCGGGTGAAGAAGTACGGCTGCTTGCCGCCGCCGGGGAGCTTGCGCCACTCGTACCAGCCGTCGGCCGGGACGAGCGCGCGCCGCGTCGCGAACGGCCGCTTGTACGCGCGGGAGGTCGACACGGTCTCGATGCGCGCGTTGAACATCCGCGCCCCGATCGCCGGGTCGGAGGCCCACGGCGGGACCAGCCCCCACCGGGCCAGCTCCACCACCCGCTCCTCGCGGGACTTCGAGCGGCGCACCAGCGGCGCCTGCACCGTGGGCGCGATGTTGTAGCTCGGGGTCCACGCCCCCGCGATCAAGTCCTCCGCGTCGAAGAGCGCCGCCATCGACGGGCTCGACTTGCTGTTCGCGTACCTTCCGCACATGCCCGTACCGTAACCCCCGCCCCCGACAGTCCGGCTCCTCAATTCCGGGCGCGCAGCCGGACGCGGGCCCCGGGCCGCCACCCCGGTCCGGCGACCACCCGGTTCCCGCACACCGGACCACTAGACTGGCGGGTGTGAACGCAACCGCCGCCCCCGACAAGCGCCGCTGGGAGGCCCCGTACGCGGAGGCCGAGCTCGACGCGGTCGTCCGCGTGCCCGGCTCGAAGTCGATGACGGCCCGCGCCCTCATCCTCTCCGCGCTCGCCGCCGGACCCAGCACCATCGAGCGCCCCCTCATCGCCCGCGACACCCTCCTCATGGTCGAAGGGCTCAGAGCGATCGGGGTCGGCGTCGACACCTCGGACGACGACGCGTGGACCGTCACACCGGGCGCCTTCAAGGGCGGCACGTCCGTGGACTGCGGCCTCGCCGGGACCGTGATGCGGTTCCTGCCGCCGGTCGCCGCGCTCGCCGACGGGCCCGTCGCCTTCGACGGCGACCCGCACGCCCGCAAGCGACCCAACGACGGCGTCATCAAGGCCCTCCGCGGCCTCGGCGTGGGCATCGAGGACGGCGGACGCCTCGCCCTGCCGTTCACCGTCGAAGCCACCGGGACCGTGCGCGGCGGCGCCCTCGACGTGGACGCGTCCAAGACCTCGCAGCTCGTGTCCGCGCTGCTCATGGCCGCGCCGCGGTTCACCGAGGGCATCGACCTGCACCACACCGGCGACCGGCCCGTGCCCAGCCGCCCCTACCTCGACATGGTCGTCCAGATGCTCCGCCAGGCCGGGGCCGAGGTCGACGACTCCGAGCCGAACCGCTGGCGCGTCGCCCCCGGCGAGCTCCAGGGCCGCACCTGGACCATCGAGCCGGACCTCCAGAACGCCGCGCCGTTCCTCATCGCCGCCGCCGCCGCGGGCGGCACCGTCACCGTCGAGGGCTGGCCCACCGAGACCACCCAGGCCGGGGACGCCGTCCGCGACCTCCTCACCGAGCTGGGCGCCCGCGTCGAATGGAGCCGCGGCGGCCTCACCGCCGTCGGCTCCGGCGAGCCGATCCCCGGCGAGCTCGACCTCGCCGACGCCGCCGAACTCACCCCCGCGCTCGCCGCGCTCTTCGGCGTCAGCCAGGGGCCCTTCACGATCCGCGGCGTCGCCCACATCCGCGGCCACGAGACCGACCGCGTCTCGGCCCTGGTCACCGAGCTGCGCAAGATCGGCGCCGACGTCGACGAGTACGAGGACGGCTTCCGCGTCAACTCCGGCGGCCGCGGCCCCGGCGGCACCTGGGCGACCTACGCCGACCACCGCATGGCCCACGCCGGCGCCGTCGCCGGACTCGTCGTCCCCGGCCTCGTCCTCGACGACGTCGCCTGCACCTCCAAGACCTGGCCGGAATTCGCGGAGGTCTGGGAGCAGGCCGTGCGCGGGAAGGAGTAGCCGTTGCCGAGGCCGGACTGGGACGTCGACAGCGACGACGACGAGGAGTGGGACGAGGACGACGTCAAGGTGCGCGCCTCCCGCCGCTCCCGCCCCCGCACCAAGATCCGGCCCAAGCACGCGAACGCCAAGGAGGGCTTCGTGACCGCGGTCGACCGCGGCCGCTACACCTGCCGCGTCGGCGACACCGCGGTCACCGCCATGAAGGCCCGCGAACTCGGCAAGCAGTCCATCGTGGTCGGCGACCGCGCCGGACTCGTCGGGGACCTCAGCGGCAACCCCGGGACGCTCGCCCGCATCGTCAGGATCGAACCGCGCCACGGCGAACTGCGCCGCTCCGCCGACGACGAGAACGCCACCGAGCGCGTCGTCGTCGCCAACGTCGACCGCCTCGTCGTCGTCGCCTCCACCGTGGACCCGCCGCTGCGGTACGGGTTCGTGGACCGGTGCCTCGTCGCCGCCTACGACGCCGGGGTCTCCCCCATCCTGTGCCTCACCAAGAACGACCTCGCCCCCACGATGGTCGACGAAGTGCGCGCCTACTACTCGCAGCTCGACCTCACCATCGTCGCCACCGAGCCCGACAGCCCCCTCGACGAGCTCATCGGCCTCCTGCGCGACAAGGAGAACGTGTTCTTCGGGCACTCCGGCGTCGGCAAGTCCACCCTCGTCAACCGCCTCGTCCCCGGCGCCGGGCGCGCCGTCAGCGAGGTCCGCGCCATCGGCAAGGGCTCCCACACCTCCACCAGCACCGTCTCCTTCGAGCTGCCCGGCGGCGGCTGGGTCATCGACACCCCCGGCGTGCGCTCCTTCGGCCTCGCCCACGTCACCGCCGACTCGATCCTCAAGGCCTTCCCCGAACTCGCCGAGGTCGCCCGCGACTGCCCGCGCGGCTGCACCCACACCCCCGAGATCGGCGACTGCGCCCTCGACGCCGAGATCGGCCCCGACGACCCGCGCGCCGGACGCCTCGCCTCCTTCCGCCGCGTCCTCGCCTCCCTGCACGAAGCGGACACGAAGAACTGACCGCGGGGGCCGGGTCAGTAGGATGAGCCCATGCCCTCTTCCAGCTACAACGACGATCTCGGCCTCGCGCATCTGCTCGCGGACTCGGCGGCCCAGATCGGTACGAGCCGGTTCCGGTCCTCGGACCTCCGGGTCTCGTCGAAACCGGACATGACCGAGGTCTCCGACGCCGACACCACCATCGAAGAGGTGCTGCGGTCCACGCTCGGCCGCGCCCGCCCCCGCGACGGGATCTTCGGCGAGGAGTACGGCGACAACCCGGGCGCCTCCGGCCGCAAATGGGTCATCGACCCCATCGACGCCACCCGCAACTACGTGCGCGGCGTGCCGATCTGGGCCACGCTCATCGCCCTGTTCGACCGCGGCGAGCCCGTCGTCGGCGTCGTCTCCGCGCCCGCCCTCGGCCGCCGCTGGTGGGCCATGAAGGGCGCCGGGGCCTTCGCCGGGCGCGACCAGCGCGCCGGGAAGCGCATCAGCGTCTCCAAGGTCGGCAAGCTCGGCGACGCCTCCGTGAGCATCTCCTCGATCACCGGCTGGGCCAAGATCGACCGCCAGGGGGCCATGCTCGGCCTCCTCCACGAGGCCTGGCGCGAACGCGGCTTCGGCGACTTCTACTCGTACTGCCTGCTCGCCGAAGGCGCCGTCGACGTCGCCGCCGAACCCGAAGTGGCCCTGTGGGACCTGGCCCCGCTCGCCCTCATCGTCCAGGAGGCCGGCGGCACCTTCACCGACCTGCGCGGTCGCCCCGGACCCGACGGCGGCTCCGCGCTCGCCACGAACGGGCTCCTCCACGACGAGGTGCTGGAGCGGCTCAAGATCCGCGAGGCATAGGAAAGGGCGGGACCCGCGGGCCCCGCCCTCCTTCGTTCTCCTAGCGCAGTTCGGCGAGGAACTTCAGGTGCTCGCCCCGCTGGTGGACGCCGCCGCCCTCGTGCTTGTTCCAGGGCCACACGGTGATCCGCTTCTCGCCCTGCCAGCGGTTGTACGCGGCGAAGACCGTGGACGGCGGGCAGACGTCGTCCATCAGGCCCACCGAGTACAGCGCCGGCGCGGTGCCGCGGGCCGCGAAGTGCAGGCCGTCGAAGTAGTTGAGGGTCGCGAAGACCCGGTCGGCGCGCAGGCGCTGGCCCGAGAGGAACTCGACGATCTCCTGGTACGGGAACGCGTCGGTGATCGTCACGGCGCGCTGGAAGTGCGTCAGGAACGGCACGTCGACGATCGCGCCCGCGAGGTCGCCGCGCAGGCCGCCCACGGCCTGGGTGATGCCGCCGCCCTGGCTGCCGCCCGCGACCACGATCCGGTCCGGGTCGATCCCGTCGAGGCCCTTCGCGACGTCCACCGCGCGGTACGCGTCGGTGAAGACCCGCCGGTAGTAGTAGTGCTCGGGCGATTCGAGGCCCTGCGTCATCCAGCCCTTGTTCGTGGGACCGGTGGTGCCGTAGGGGTCCGCGGTGTCGCCGGGCTGCCAGTTGCCGTAGCCCTGGCCGCGGGTGTCCATGACGAAGTGGGCCCAGCCCGCCGCCGGGAACGTCGTGTGCGACCACGGGTAGGAGCGGCCGCCGGAGTAGCCGATGTACTCCACGACGCACGGCAGGGGCCCCTCGATCCCCTTGGGCTTGACCAGCCACGCCTTGATCGGGTGGCCGCCCCACCCGGCGAAGGTGACGTCGTGGACGTCCACGGCGACCAGGCCGGCGTCGAAGGGTTCGAGCCGCACGTCGAGGCCGAAGGAGCCCGCCTCGCTCAGGGTCGTCTTCCAGAACTCGTCGAAGTCGGCCGGTTCGGGCACGTCGGGGCGGTACTCGCGGAGCTGTTCAAGGGGGAGGTCGAAAAGAGCCATGGAGAGTTTGTAGCACGACGCAACAAAATTGTCGACTGCAACCGGTTGCCTTTTCAGGCTTGCCTTGTTAGCATATCGATTCATTTCCATGTATTTCTGGGCAAATCCCGGAAATGCCACGAAACGTCAACCGAAAGGAACGCAACGTGAGCACCAACCCGGCAGTTCCGCGAATCAAGCGGCGCGTGCTCCTCGCCTCAAGCGCGGGCGCGGCGGCGGCCGCCAGCGGCATCGGCGCCTGGGCGGCCCAGCACGCCGGCGCCGAGGAGGCGGACCCCGCCGACCTCGGCGCGGCACAGAACGGACCCGTCGGCTGGGCGAGCCAGAACGGCGGCGTCACCGGCGGCTCGGAAGAGGTGAGCGTCTCGAACGCCTCCGACTTCCTCGCCGCGATCGGCGAAGGCGGCCTCATCGTCCGCCTCACCGGCTCAATCAGCATCTCCGGCATGAACGACGTCGCGTCCGACACGACGATCGTGGGCGCCTCCGGTTCCCGGATCACCGGCGGCGGCCTCGACGTCTCGGGCCAGTCGAACGTCATCGTCACCAACCTCGTCTTCGACGACTGGGACGACGACGCGGTCAACGTCCAGGAGTCCTCCACGAACATCTGGATCCACCACAACACCTTCGGCGTCGGCTACGACGGCTGCGTGGACGTCAAGCGCGGCTCCGACTTCGTCACCGTGGCGTGGAACCGGTTCGACGGGCACGACAAGAACATGCTCCTGGGCCACTCCGACGACAACGGGAGCCAGGACGAGGGCCACCTGCGGGTGACCTACCACCACAACTTCTTCAACGGCACGAACCAGCGGAACCCGCGCGTGCGCTTCGGCGAGCAGGTCCACGTGTTCAACAACTACTACAAGGACGTCGGGTCCTACGGGATCGCGACCACGATGGACGCGGGCGTGATCGTGGAGGCGAACTACTTCGAGAA
The DNA here is from genome assembly GCF_003002955.1 of Glycomyces artemisiae. GTDB lineage: Bacteria > Actinomycetota > Actinomycetes > Mycobacteriales > Micromonosporaceae > Glycomyces > Glycomyces artemisiae. The sequence goes on along the minus strand of NZ_PVTJ01000001.1, from coordinate 406,379 downwards.
CACCGAGGACCCGACCCACATCGGCGAGGGCGACTCCGCCGACGGCCGCCTGGTCGCGTTCGACAACGTGCTCGACGGCTCCGGCGAGATCCTCACCAACGGGTCGGTGGACACGAGCCTGCCGTACTCGTACTCGGCGGACCCCGCGGACCAGATCCCGGGGATCGTGGAGGGCGGCGCGGGCGCCTCGTAGCGACTGCCGAGGCAGGCGCCGCCCCGCCAGTACCAGCGCTTGCCACCAGTCAGACGGGGCCGGTGCCTTCCCGCCGGCCCCGTCTCTTTCTATTTCGGACGGACCCCTTGCAAACGCTGTCCGGTCGGGCCTACCGTGAGAAATAGACGCATATCGATATGTTGCGTCTCCCCCCTCCAACGAAAGGAAGTCCGTCAATGTCGACGATCGTCTCCCTCGCGGCCAGACGGGTCCTCGGACTCGTCGCGGCGCTCGCGCTGGCCGCGCTGTCGGTCACCGCCCTCGACCCGGCACCCGCGTTCGCCCAGACCGGCCTCACCGGCTGGGCCACGCAGAACGGCGGCACCACCGGCGGCGCGGGCGGCCCCACCACGACCGTGTCGAGCGCCTCGGCGTTCACCTCCGCGGTGGCCTCCAACAGCGCCAAGATCGTCCGCGTCAGCGGCACGATCGCCCTGTCCGGCATGGTGAACGTCGGGTCCAACACCACGATCATCGGGAACTCAGGCGCCACCTTCACCGGCGGCGGCCTGAACTTCGACTCCGACCGCAACGTGATCGTCTACAACATGCGGTTCAACAACTGGTCCGACGACGCCATCAACGTCCAGGACTCGTCCACGAACCTGTGGTTCGACAACAACACCTTCGGCACCGGCTACGACGGCGCGCTCGACATCAAGCGCGGCTCGGACTTCATCACGGTGTCCTGGAACCGGTTCAACGGCACCGACAAGACGATGCTGCTGGGCCACTCCGACGACAACGGCGGCCAGGACATCGGCCACCTGCGGGTCACCTACCACCACAACTGGTTCAACGGCACGAACCAGCGCACCCCGCGCGTGCGGTTCGGCTCGACCGTCCACGTCTACAACAACTACTACGTCAACATCGGCTCGTACTGCGTCGCCACCACCGAGAACGCGGGCGTCCTGTTCGAAGGGAACTACCTGGAGAACGCGGACGACGCCGTCCACATCGGCGAGGGCTCCTCGGACCCGGGCCGCATCCTCTCCAGGAACAACTACCTGGTGAACACCGGCACGCCGGCGTCGAGCGGCTCGGTCAGCGGCGTCCCGTACGGGTACTCGCTGACGACGCCCTCGCAGGTGAAGTCGGTGGTCACCGCCAGCGCCGGGGCCAGTTAGCGGTCTTGGCAATCGAATGCACGACGGCCCCCGGCGCGAGCCGGGGGCCGTCTTCGCTTCAGGCCCAGGGGAGGCCGAGCTCGCTGTAGAGCTTTCCCTGGGTCGCGGCGTCGACCACGGCCCGGTCGACGCCCTTGAGGATGGTCACGGGGTCGTCGCCGACCCGTTCGAGGTGCTTCTCGTCGACGAGGCGCGGCACGGGCGAGGTGAGGACCTGCTCCAGGACGCCGGTGAAGGGCTTGGAGCGGCGCAGGCCGGAGATGAGGCCGACGCCGCGGCGGCGGTGGGCCAGGAGGTTGTCGAGGAGGTTCGTGGAGCCGTACTGCTTCGCCTCGGTCTCACCGGGGAGGCGCAGGAGGTCCTCGCGGAAGCCGTACCAGGCCTCGCCCTCGGTGCCCTTGATGTAGATGTCGCCTTCGACTTTCCTGTCGCCGCAGAGGGTCACGGCGACGGTGATGCGCACGCCGTTCTTGTTGACCGCGCGCCAGGCGGCGGTGTCGTCGACCTGGATGGATTCGCGGGTGCGGAGGCGTTCGAGTTCGACGGGGCCTTGGAGGGGCCAGTCGCCCGCGAGGGCGATGGCCTGCTGGGAGGCGTGGGCCCAGGGGTTGGCGAGGGCGCCGTCGGCGACGAGGGTGCCGTTGAGTTCGCGCTTGCCGGCCCAGGCGGAGCGGCGGTAGTAGGAGTCGGGGCGCTGCCAGGACCCGGCGACGCCGATCGACTCGATCTCGCCGAAGCGGCCCGCTTCGATGGCGTCGCGGACGGCGTTGAACGCGTGGGAGCCGAGGGCTTGGAAGCCGACTTGGACGTTGCGGCCGGTCTCGGTCATGACGTCGTAGAGCCTGCGGTACTCGTCGAGGTTGGTGACCGGGGGCTTCTCCAGGTAGATGTCGGCGCCGTGGCGCATGGCGTCGCCCGCGATGGGCAGGTGGGAGGGCGGCGGGGTGGCGATGATGACGACGTCGGGGTCGGTGGCGTCGAGCATGGCCTTGTAGTCGTCGAAGACGGGCGTGTCGCCGATGGGGGCGCCGGGGCGCTCCTGGATCTCGGCGGTGTCGCACATGCCGACGAACGCGAGTTCGCCGCGTTCGACGCGGGGGGCGAGGTTGTGCTCGCGGTGGTGGAGGCCGAAGCCGTTGGCGCCCACGAGGGCGACGCGCGGGATGCTCGTTGTCACAGGTGCTCCAGGGTGGTGGCGACGCCGTGCCGGTCGAGTTCGCGCAGCCATTTGGCGGCGGCCCGGCGCAGCTGGTGGTTGTCGGCGAGGGGTTCGGGGACGATCTGGCGGAGGCCGAGGATCGCGTCGATTCTCGCCGCCGGGTTCGGTCCGGCCGCGGCGAGGCTCTGTCGGATGACGTCGCGCAGCGGGTCGTCGAGCGGGAGGTCCGCGCCGTCGTCGGTCTTCCCGGCGCAGAAGCGGGTCCAGGCGGCGAGCGGCAGGGCGATCAGGTCGAGGTCGACGTGCGCTTCGGCGAGGTCGCCGATGGTCGCGAAGAGCCGCTGCGGGAGCTTCTGGGAGCCGTCCATGGCGATCTGGATGCAGCGGTGGCGGATGCCGGGGTTCGCGAACCGCTCCAGGACGCTGTCGCCGTACGCGATGGTGTCCTGCCCGTCGGGGGGCGTGAAGGACGGCGCGATCTGCTCGGAGATGAGCCAGCGCGCGAAGTCGGCCGCGCCGGGGAGGGCGAGGGCTTCGGCGACGGTCTCGGTTCCGGCGAGGGCGCCGAGGTAGGCGAGCGTGGAGTGGACGCCGTTGAGGGTGCGCAGTTTCAGGCGCTCCCATCCGGCGACGTCGGCGGTGTAGGTGGCGGCCCAGCCGGGGCGGGGCCCGGCGAAGTCGTCTTCGATGACCCACTGGGAGAACGGCTCCGCTTCGACGGCGGCGAGGTCGGGGACGCCGAGTTCGGCGAGGGCCCGCTCGTAGGTGGCCTGTGTGGAGGCGGGGACGATGCGGTCGACCATGCTGGACGGGAAGGTGACGTTGGTCTCAGCCCAGGCGCGGGTGGCGTCGTCGAGGAGGGGTTCGACGGCGGCGCGGGTGGTCTTCCCGTTGTCGGGGAGGTTGTCGCAGCACAGGATCGTGAGCGGCGGGCCGTCGGCGGCGGCGCGGCGGGCGAGGCCGTCGGCGAGGAGGCCGGGGACGCCGCGCGGGTCGCGGTAGGCCTTCTCGGTGACGGTGAGGGTGACGACGTGGGTGGCGGGGTCGGCGACGAGGTCTGCGGCGCGGTCGCGTTCGGTCGCGACGTGGACGGTGTCGACGATGGAGCCGATGACGCGGAGCGCGGCGCCGTCGGGGCCGAGGGTGGCGACGGAGAAGAGGCCGTCCTGGGCGGCGAGCGCGTCGATGACGCCGCGGGAGTTCGGGGCGGCGACGGTGATGCCCCAGTCGGTGTCGTCGGTGTAGACGGCCTGGTGGGCGCGGTGGAAGGCGCCCGCGCCGAGGTGGAGGATCCCGGAGCGGTCGGGGCGGTCCCCGGGGACGGTGACGTCCCCGGGGAGCCGCTTCAGGACCTCGTTGGTCAGGACGGGGTTCAAGAGTTCAGCCACGCCGGGCCGTTCGGGTAGGAGTACTCGGCGATCGACTCGGCCTTGAGGGTGACCGAGTATCCCGGCTGCGTGGGGAGCCGGTAGCGGCCGTCCACGACGGTGACGGGGTCGGTGTAGTGCTCGTGCAGGTGGTCGACGTACTCGATCATGCGTCCCTCCAGGGTCTTCCCGATCCGAAGGTATTCGAACATGCCGAGGTGCTGCACGTATTCGCAGAGTCCTACTCCTCCCGAATGCGGGCATACGTCCACGCCGTGCTTGGCGGCCATGAGGAGGGTGGCGAGGACTTCGGGGACGCCGCCGACGCGGCAGGCGTCGATCTGGCAGACCTTGATGGCCTCGGCCTGGAGGAGCTGCTTGAAGATGACGCGGTTGGCGGCGACCTCGCCGGTGGCGACGCGGATCGGGTCGACGGCCTTGGCGATCTTGGCGTGGCCGAGGATGTCGTCGGGGTGGGTGGGCTCCTCGATCCAGTACGGGTCGAACGCGGCGAGTTCGCGCATGTTGGCGATCGCTTCGGGCACCGACCAGATCTGGTTGGCGTCCATCATGAGGAGCCGGTCGGGGCCGAGGACGTCGCGGATGATGCGGGCGCGGCGCACGTCGTCGGCGACATCGGGCGAGCCCACCTTCATCTTCGCGGCGGTCCAGCCTTCGGCGACGGCCTGCTCGGTGAGGGCGCGGACCTTCTCGTCGGAGTAGCCGAGCCAGCCGACGGAGGTGGTGTAGGCCGGGAAGCCGTCGTTCTCCAGGACTTTGAGGCGGTCTTCGTAGCCGATGCGGCCTTCGTCGAGGATCGCGACGGCCTCGTCGTAGGTGAGCTCGTCCTCGATGTGGCGGTAGTCGATCTGCGCGGCGAGCTCGGCGGAGTCCATCTCGGCGAGGAGGCGCCACATGGGCTTGCCTTCGAGCTTGGCGCGCAGGTCCCACACGGCGTTGAGGATCGCGCCGACGGCCATGTGGGTGGCGCCCTTCTCGGGGCCGAGCCAGCGGATCTGCGGCTCCTGGACGATCGAGCGGGAGAACTCGACCGGGTTCGCGAAGATCTCCTCGACGGTCTTGCCGACCACCAGGGGCGCGTAGGCCTTGACGGCCTGGACGCAGATCTCGGTGCCGCGGCCGCCGGTGAAGGTGAAGCCGGTGCCGGTGGGGCCCCCGTCGGTGAACAGCTCCACGTAGCAGGCGGAGTAGTCGGCCCGGTTGATCGAGTCCGAGCCGTCGCCTGCGGTCGCGGTCGGGAACCGGACGTCGTGGACTTCGAGGCGTTCGATTCGAGTCGGCACTTACTGTTCCAATCCGTAGATCTTGCGGGGGAGGTGGTACGCCAGGTCGATCGCCGTCTCGGCGGCCTCGCTGTCGGTCATGCGGTGCTCGGCGACGAGGCGCGCGAGGTAGGACGCGTCGATGCGGCGGGCCAGGTCGTGGCGGGCCGGGATCGAGCAGAACGCGCGGGTGTCGTCGACGAACCCGGCGGTGTTGTAGAAGCCCGCGGTCTCGTGGATCGCCTCCCTGAAGCGGCGCATGCCCTCCGGGGAGTCGAGGAACCACCAGGGCGCGCCCGCGAAGACCGCCGCGTAGCCGCCCGCGAGGGGCGCGATCTCGCGGCTGAAGACCGTCTCGTCCAGGGTGTAGAGGACGATGCGGAAGCGCGGGTCGTTGCCGAACGCGTCGAGGAGGGGCTTGAGGGCCCGCGTGTACTCGGTGGCGTCGGGGATGTCCCCGCCGACGTCGCGACCCCAGCCCTCGTACAGCCACTGGTTGTGGTTGCGGTTGGCGCCCGGGTGGAGCTGCATGACCAGGCCGTCGTCGACGCTCATGCGCGCGAACTCGACGAGCATGAGCGCGGGGAAGCGCAGCACCTCGTCGTCGGTGGCCTCCCCGGCGAGCGCGCGGGCGTAGATGCCCGCGGCGGCCTTCGGGTCGTCTTCGGTTGCGGCCGTGAGGTTCCCGTGGTCGGTGCAGGTGGCCCCGGCGGCGATGAAGTCCTGGCGCCTCTTGCGCAGGGCGGTGAGGAACCCGTCGAAGGTCGCGGTGTCCTCGCCGGTGATCGCGGCGAGCTGCTCGACGCGGTCCTTCCAGCCGGGCCAGCCCGGTTCGACCAGGTTGTCGGGCCGGAACGTGGTGACGACCTTGCCGCCCTTGCCGCCCCACTTGCGGCCGTCGGCGCCCTGGAGGGCCGCGAGGGCCGCGTGCGGCTCCAATGAGTCCACAGGGGACTCGGTGGTGGCGAGGACCTCGATGTTGAACTTGTCGAACAGGGCCCGCGGGCGGAACGCCGGTTCGGCGAGGCGCGCGGAGAGGTGGTCGTAGAACTCGTCTGCGGTGTCGGGGCCGAGGTCCTTGTAGATGCCGAAGACCTCCGCGAACGTGTAGTCGAGCCACAGCTTCGACGGCGTGCCGCGGAACAGCCTGTAGTGCTCGGCGAACCGGCGCCAGATCGTGCGTCCGTCCGCTTCGGCCGGCTCGCCGGTCGCGGAGGGGACGCCGAGCTCGTCGGGGCGCACGCCCTGGGAGTACAGCATCCGGGTCAGGTAGTGGTCGGGGACCACGAACAGGCGGGCCGGGTCGGGGAACGGCCGGTTCTCCGACATCAGCCGCGGGTCGACGTGCCCGTGCGGGCTGACCAGCGGCAGGTCCGCGGTGTTGCGGTGGAGCTCCCGCGCGATCGCGCGGGTGCGCTCGTCGGCCGGGAAGAGTCGGTCGGGATGCAGGGCCATGCGTTATTTCTCCAGCTTGAAGAGGTCTGCGACGGCAACCGATTGCCCAGTGCGGATCGACTCGTTGGACGCGAGGCCGGCGGCCAGCGCGTTCACGCCGTCCTGGGCGTTCGCCGAGCGGTCGTGCGGGTCGGTGTCGCCGTCGAAGAGGACGCCGAGCATGCGGGTGTCGCCGCCGCCGTGCCCGGCGCGCTGGTACTCCCCCAGGTCGATCTTCTCGGGCTTGGCCCAGAACGGGTGGACGGTGAGCTCGTACCAGCCCTCCTCGGCCGCGGCGTGGGTGCCGTGGATGCTGGCGCCGTTGGGGCCCTTGAGGGCCGGGTTGACGTGGTCGTTCTCGACGACGAGGAGTTCGAGCCGCCCCTGGGTGCCGTTGAAGTGGACCCGGTAGCCCTCCCAAGGGGAGTAGGCGGTGAGCCGGTACGAGAGCGTCACGCCCGAGTCGTAGTCCACGAGGGACATCATGTCGTCGTAGATGGTGATGCCCGGTGCGAACACGGACTGGTCGCGCACGTAGCCGTCCTCGTCCTCCGCGTCGAGGTACAGGGCCTTGAGGGTCGGGTTCTCCTCCATGTGGAGCGCGAACGGGTCGTCCTTCGCGGCCTCGGCGCCGTGGACGCGGGCGTAGCCGCGGTCGTGGCCGCTGGCCTTCCCGTTCTCGCCGTAGAAGGCGAGCTTCCCTTTCGCGAAGGCGCGCACCGGGGCGGCGTCGAGCCACCAGTTGACGAGGTCGAAGTGGTGGCCGGACTTGTGGACGAGCAGGCCGCCGGAGTTGGCCTCCTCGCGGTGCCAGCGGCGGAAGTAGTCGGCGCCGTGGCGGGTGTCGAGGAGCCAGTCGAAGCCGACGGAGGTGATCTCGCCGACCGCGCCGTCGCGCAGGAGCTCGGCGACCTTCTCGTGCAGCGGGTTGTAGCGGTAGTTGAAGGTGACGGTGACCGTGCCCTCGGACTTCGCCTCCGCTTCGAGGATCTGGGCGGCGTGCTCGGCGGTGGTGGTCAGCGGCTTCTCGGAGATGACGTCCTTGCCCGCGGCGAGCGCGGCGAGGATGTACTCGTGGTGGGTGGCGTCGACCGAGGTGACGATGACGGTGTCGGGGTCGGTCTCGGCGAGGAGGCGCTCGAAGTCCGCGGCGGCGTACAGGGCCGGGGCGGGCAGGCCCGCTTCGGCGACGGCGGCGGCGTGGTGGGCGATCCGCTTCGGGTTCGTGTCGGCCAGCGCGACGAGCGCGGTCCGGTCACCCCGCTCGATGATGGCCCTGACGTACATCGTGGCGCGCGATCCGGTCCCGACGATGGCATAGCGGTGCGGGGTGCCTGACATGTGACTCCTTCGTCTGCGAGGTTCTGGTAAACGCTATCTGAGAACGTCGCGCCAGGCAAGGTCAGGGTAAAGGCACGTCTATTTGGGAGTGGCTTTCGTGAAGGGGGGCTTGACGACTCGCACCGGCAGGCGCCGCCCGCGCACGTCGAGTTCGAGCTCTGCGCCGGGCTTGTAGGCGGCGTCGAGGAGCGCGAGCGCGACCCCCTTCTTCAGGGTCGGCGCGTGGGTGCCGGAGGTGGTCTCACCGACTTCGGCGTCGCCGTCGAGGACGGTCATGTGGGCGCGCGGGACGCCCTTGCCGGTGGCCTCCAGGCCCCACAGGCGGCGGCGCGGCCCGGCGGCCTTCTCGGCGTCGAGCGCGGCCTTGCCCCAGTACTCGGGCTTGTCCCAGCCGACGGCCCAGCCGAGGCGGGCCTGCACGGGGGTGATGTCGAGGCTCAGGTCCTGGCCGTGGAGCGGGTAGCCCATCTCCAGGCGCAGGGTGTCGCGGGCGCCGAGGCCGCACGGGGAGGCCCCGGCGACGAGCATCGCGTCCCACAGGTCCCCGGCGGCCTCGTTCGGGACGACCAGCTCGAAGCCGGTCTCGCCGGTGTAGCCGGAGCGGCAGACGATGACGTCGGCGTGGTCCACGAGGTGCTCGCGGAAGCTCATGTAGTCGTGCTCGTGGGGCAGGCCGAGGTATTCGAGGATGCGCGGCGACTCGGGGCCCTGGACGGCGAGCACCGCGAAGGACCGGTGGACGTCGCGGACCTCGATCCCGGCGGGGGCCGCGGCGGCGAGGCGGCGGGCGACCTCGGCGGTGTTGGCGGCGTTGGGGATCAGGAAGACCTGGTCGTCGGCGAAGCGGTAGGCGATGAGGTCGTCGACGACGCCGCCGCTCTCGTCGAGGCACAGCGTGTACTGGGCGCCGCCGGGGCCGATCCGGTCGAGGTCGTTCGCGAGGCAGCGGTTGACGAACGTCGCGGCGCCCTCGCCGGTCACCCAGACCTTGCCGAGGTGCGAGACGTCGAAGACGCCGACCCCGGTGCGCACCGCCTGGTGCTCGGCGAGCACGCCGCTCGGGTACTGGAGGGGCATGTCCCAGCCGGCGAACTCGGCGAACTTGGCGCCGTGTTCGATGTGGCGGGAGTGGAGCGGTGAGGTGAGCAGCGACGGTTCGGACATGGGACAGAGCCTATCGCGTGCGTCCCAGTGGCTAGGATCGGAGCATTTGGTCCCCGAAACAGCTAAGGAACGATCGTGACTGATCTGCTGAGCGCCTCCGGCGACGCCGCGAACGCGGACGTCGAGGTCCTCGTCGTGGGCGTCTTCTCCGGCGAGGACGCGCCCGTGCTCCCCGAGAGCCTCGCGGGCGTCGACGCCGCGTTCGACGGGCGGCTCGCCGCGCAGCTCGCGGCCCTCGGGAACACCGGGTCGGCCGGGTCCCTCACCCGCCTGCCCGCGCCCGAAGGGCTCGGCGCGGCGCTCGTGTACGCGGTGGGCCTGGGCGACGCCGACGACCTCGACGACGAGACGCTGCGCCGCTCCGCGGGCGCGGCCGTGCGCGCCGCCTTCGGGAAGGGCTCGGTCGCGATCGCGTTCGAGGGCGACCCGGAGGCGACCGCCACCGGCGCGGTCCTCGGGGCGTACAAGTACGAGGGCTTCAAGACCGACGGCGGCGGCGACGCGGCCCCCGGGACGGTCAGCGTCTACGGCGCGTCCGAGGAGGCCGTGACGCGGGCGCGCGTCCTCGGCGAGAGCGTCGCCCTCGTCAAGGACTGGGTGTCCTCCCCCGCGAACCTGCTGCGCCCGCCGACGTTCGCCATCGAGATCGAGCAGGCCGCCGTCGCCGCGGGCCTGGAGGTCGAGATCCTCGACGCCGAGGCGCTCTCGGCGGGCGGGTACGGCGGCGTCCTCGCCGTCGGCGGCGGCTCCTCCGCCGAGCCGCGCCTGGTGCGGCTGTCGTACCGGCCCGAGGGCGCGCGCAAGCACATCGCGCTCGTCGGCAAGGGCATCACGTTCGACTCCGGCGGCTACTCGATCAAGCCGACCGCGGGCATGTGGGAGATGAAGTACGACATGGCCGGGGCCGCGGCCGTCGTCGGCGCGACCCTCGCCGCCGCGAAGCTCGGCCTCGACGTGAACGTCACGTGCACCGTCGCGCTCGCCGAGAACCTCGTCTCCGGCTCGGCGTACCGCCCCTCCGACGTGCTCACCATTCGCAACGGCATGACCGTCGAGATCCTCAACACCGACGCCGAGGGCCGCCTGGTCCTCGCCGACGCGCTCTCGCGGGCCGTCGAGGACGAGCCCGACGCGGTCTACGACGTCGCGACCCTCACCGGCGGGCAGCTCATCGCCCTCGGGCGGCGCACCATGGGCCTCATGGGCACCGACTCCGAGACCGAGCGGGTCCGCCGCATCGGCGAGGAGACCGGCGAGCACGGCTGGCCCATGCCGTTCCCCGACGACCTCGTCAAGCTCATGGAGTCCTCGATCGCCGACGTGTCGCAGTGCGCGGCCGGCCTCAAGCGCGACGGGCACATGATCCAGGGCGGGATCTTCCTGTCGAAGTTCGTGCCCGAGGAGATCCCGTGGGCGCACCTCGACATCGCGGGCCCCGCCGACTCGGACTCGGCGCACGGGTACACGGCGAAGGGCGCGACCGGCGTGCCGGTGCGGACGCTGGTGGCGCTCCTGGAGGAGCACGCCCGCTAGTCGACCGCGGCTCACCGCCATGTGGCGGGAGAGTGCACGAGGATTCACGAGCGGCCGGTCCGAGAGGACCGGCCGCTCAAGTCACTGGCGGCGCTGCTGTTCCAGCTTCTTGCGCGCATCGTAGTCGCGCTTGCGCTGCGGGTACCCGACCTTCGCGACCTCGTACACGGGGACGTTGTACTTGCGGCCCAAGGCGAACGCGCCCGCGGGGCCGTCGACGCGGCGCCGCGTCCACTCGCCGTCGTGCGCGATGAGCATGACCGTGGTCTCGGTGACCGTGGTCTTCGGCTCCACGTACGCCTCGACACCGGTGCGCGTGCCGATGAACTCGACCAGGTGGCGCTGGTCGCCGTTGTCCGAGGCGCGGTCCAGCGTCCCGTCGCCCTGCTTCTTCTTCCGTCCGAACCAGCCCACGACCGCTCCTCACGCACCCGCCGATGTCGACTTTCAAGCGTACACATGCGCTATGACGCCTGTGTCCAGCCGCACACGAACTTGACTTTCCGAAGCTCCCAGCAAGCGGTTGAATGGTGTTGCACACTCCAAGCACCGGGTCTGGGCGACCACGAGACGCGCCCGGTGGAAGGATGGGCAGCGAACCTAAGCATCGTTAAGTGGGGAGAGCAATGAGCGACCCGAACGCAGGATACGACGTCGTCATCCTGGGCGGCGGCAGCGGCGGCTACGCGGCGGCGTTCCGCTCCGCTGAGCTGGGCCTGAAGGTGGCCCTGATCGAGAAGGACAAGGTCGGCGGCACCTGCCTCCACCGCGGCTGCATCCCCACCAAGGCGCTGCTCCACGCCGGCGAGGTCGCCGACACCGCCCGCGAGTCCGAGCAGTTCGGCATCCTCGCGGAGTTCAAGGGCGTCGACATGCCCGCGGTGAAGAAGTACAAGGACGACGTCGTCTCCAAGCTGTACAAGGGCCTCCAGGGCCTGGTCAAGGCCCACAAGGTCGACTTCATCCAGGGCACCGGCAAGCTCGTCGGACCGAACGCGGTGCAGGTCGACGGCGGCCAGACCGTCACCGGCAAGAACGTCATCCTCGCGACCGGCTCGTACTCCAAGACCCTCCCCGGCCTGGAGATCGACGGCGAGAAGATCATCGCTTCTGAGCACGCGCTCGAACTGACCGAGCTGCCGAACAAGGCCATCGTCATCGGCGGCGGCGTCATCGGCGTCGAGTTCGCCTCCGCCTGGAAGTCGCTGGGCGTCGAGGTCGAGATCATCGAGGGCCTCCCCCGCCTCATCGCGGCCGAGGACGCCGACTCGTCCAAGCAGCTGGAGCGCGCGTTCCGCAAGCGCGGCATCAAGTTCCACACCGGCAAGTTCTTCGAGAAGGTCGAGAAGACCGCCTCCGGCGTCCAGGTGACCATCCAGGGCGGCACCGTCGTCGAAGGCGACATCGTGCTCGTGGCCGTCGGCCGCGGCCCCGTCACCGCGAACCTCGGCTACGAGGAGCAGGGCATCACCCTCGACCGCGGCTTCGTCCCGGTCAACGAGCACCTCCAGACGAGCGTCCCGGGCGTCTACGCCGTCGGCGACATCGTCCCCGGCATCCAGCTCGCGCACCGCGGCTTCCTCCAGGGCATCTTCGTCGCCGAGCACATCGCGGGCCTGAACCCGGCCGTCATCGACGAGACCGGCATCCCGCGCGTCACGTTCACCGAGCCCGAGGTGGCCTCCATGGGCCTCAACGAGGACAAGGCCAAGGAGAAGTACGGCGCCGACAAGATCAAGTCGGTCAACTACAACCTCGCGGGCAACGGCAAGTCGAACATCCTCAAGACCCAGGGCTTCATCAAGCTCGTGGCGGTCGAGGACGGCCCGATCGTCGGCGTCCACATGGTCGGCGCGCGCATCTCCGAGCAGATCGGCGAAGCGGAGCTGATCTACAACTGGGAGGCGTACGCGAACGACGTCGCCCAGCTGATCCACATGCACCCCACCCAGAACGAGGCGATCGGCGAAGCGGCGATGCTGCTGGCCGGCAAGCCGCTGCACGCCCACGACTAATCCACAACCGCAGGAGTTGAACGAACGATGCCGACATCGGTAACGATGCCCGCTCTCGGTGAGTCGGTCACCGAGGGCACTGTCACCCAGTGGCTCAAGAAGGAAGGCGACACCGTCGAGGTCGACGAGCCGCTCCTGGAGGTCTCGACCGACAAGGTCGACACCGAGGTTCCTTCCCCGGTTGCCGGCGTGCTGCTGAAGATCGTGGTCCCCGAGGACACCGACGTCGAGGTCGGCGGCGAGCTCGCCATCATCGGCGACCCGTCCGAGGCCGGCGGGGACGCCCCTGCGGCCCCGGCGCCCGCGCCCGCCCAGGAGCCGCTGCCCGAGCCCGAGGCGCCGAAGGCCGAGGCCGCTCCGGCCCCCGCCGCCGAGCCCGAGCCCGCCGCGGCCCCCGCTCCGGCCGCCGCCGCGTCCGGTACCGAGGTGCTGCTCCCCGAGCTGGGCGAGTCCGTCACGGAGGGCACCGTGACCACTTGGCTCAAGGCCGTCGGCGACACCGTCGAGGTCGACGAACCGCTGCTGGAGATCTCGACCGACAAGGTCGACACGGAGATCCCGTCCCCGGCCGCCGGGACCCTGCTGGAGATCCGCGTCGCCGAGGACGAGACCACCGAGGTCGGCTCCGTGCTCGCGATCATCGGCTCCGGCGACGCCGCCGCTGCCGCCCCGGCTCCCGAGCCGACGCCCGCGGTGAAGTCCGAACCGGAGCCCGCTCCGGCTCCGGCGCAGGCCGAGTCCACGCCGACCGCCCCGGCCCCGGCCGCCCCCGAGGTCGCCGAGGCCCCGGTCAGCGCCCCGGCCGCTCCGGCTCCCGCCGCGCCCGCGTCCAAGCCCTCGGGCTCGTACGTGACGCCGCTCGTGCGCAAGCTCGCCGCCGACAACGGCGTCGACCTCGCGCAGGTCACCGGTTCCGGTGTGGGCGGACGCGTCCGCAAGGAGGACGTCCAGGCCCTCATCGACGCCAAGAAGGCCGAGGCGCCCGCGCCCGCCGCTGCCGCCCCGGCGAAGGCCGCCCCGGCCCCCGCCGAGGTCAGCCCGCTGCGCGGCCGCACCGAGAAGATGTCTCGCCTGCGCCAGGCCGCCGCCAAGGCGCTGCTCCAGTCGATGCAGACCACGGCGCAGCTGACCACGGTGCGCGAAGTGGACGTCACGAAGGTGGCGAAGCTCCGCGCGGCCAAGAAGGACGAGTTCCTCGCCCGCCACGGCGTGAAGCTCTCCTTCCTGCCGTTCTTCTCGATCGCCGCGATCGAGGCGCTCCAGCAGTACCCGGTCGTCAACGCCACCATGAACATGGAGGAGAAGACGATCACCTACCCCGAGGCCGAGCACGTCGGCTTCGCGGTGGACACACCGAAGGGCCTCATCGTCCCGGTCGTCAAGAACGCCGGCGACCTGAACATCCCGGGCCTGGCCAAGCGGATCGCCGAGATCGCCAAGAAGGCCCGCGACGGCGGCCTCGCGCCCGACGACCTGTTCGGCGCGACCTTCACCATCACCAACACCGGCTCGGTCGGCGCGCTGTTCGACACGCCGATCGTCCCCGTCGGGCAGTCCGCGATCCTCGGCACCGCCGCGATCGTCAAGCGCCCCCGCGTGATCAACGACCCCGAACTGGGCGAAGTGATCGCGGTGCGCTCGGTCATGCACCTGACGCTGAGCTACGACCACCGCCTGATCGACGGCGCCGACGCGGCCCGCTACCTCGAAGCGGTCACCAAGCGCATCGAAGAGGGCAACTTCGAGCACCAGCTCGGCCTGTAAACAAGATCCACAGGGGCGCGGCGGGAGTCATTCCCGCCGCGCCCCTTGGCGTTTCAGAAGTTACCAGCGAGGAACATGACCCATCCGCAAGTTTCCTCCCCAAACCGCGCCGATTACCCGTAACCGGAATCTCGTGTCTTCGTTGTTCCTACAACCCACCTTTTGTGACCCCACGCGGAAGTTAGGAACTCGAATGTCGATCGAGTACAACGAACTCCTCGCCATGCTGATGGAGACCCGCCCCGAATTCGCCACAGAGCTGTACAACTTCACCGACGGCCCCGACCTCCCCGACTACGACGACATCGCCATCAGCCGCAGGACCCTCACCCTCCCCGAACAGCAGGGCCGCCTGCGCGTGTGCGTGGCCGCGGCCTACTCCAAAGGCGGCGAGCGCGTCATCGCGCTCCTCTTCGACGCCGTCCTCGAACCCGATCCGGCGCAGGCGGACTCGTGGCTCCAGTTCATGACCGACGCGCAGCGGGCGCTCAGCTGCATGGTGGCGTTCGTGGTCCTGTGCCGCGACGCCAGCACCGCCCGCTGGGCCCTCACCCGCAGCGAAGTCGGCGACATCGGCTGCTATGTACTGCCCGTGGTCATTCCATCCTTGCTCGCGAGCGCCTAGAATAGACCCCGGCCCTCGCAGCCGCCCCCACCACGGCCGCGAGGGCCCCTTCCTTCCCCCTAAACCGATTGCGGCCCCGCTGAACTGCGGCCACACTCTCCACATGCCCCGATTCGGACCCCCGGTCCCCTACGACGCCACCGCCGACCGCGCGGGCTGGGAGACCCTCCCGGAACCCGTGCGCGCCATCATCACCGGGGAACTCGGCGCCCCGCCCGCCGACATCCGCACGGCCGGAAGCGGCTTCGGCAGCGCCTTCGCCGCCCGCGTCCGCTCCGAGACTGGCGCCGAACTCTTCATCAAGGCCGCAGGCCCCGACCGCCCCTGGGCCCTCGCGGCCTCCCGCCAGGAAGCCCGCATCAACGCCGCCCTCCCCGCCGCCGTCCCGGCCCCCCGCCTGGAGTTCGCGGCGGACATCGACGACTGGAGCGTCCTCGGTTTCGAAGCGGTGCAGGGCAAAGCCCCGACGCTCCCGATGACCCCGCACGACCTCGATCTGATGCTGCAAGCCTGGGCCGACGCCGCCGAAGCCCTGACCCCGGCGCCGCGGTCACTGCTCGACATCGGCGTCACCGCCCGGCCGATCGGCCCCGAGCTGCGCCAGTTCGCGTCCATCGACGCGGGCGAGATCCCCCCGTTCCCGCTCCCGCCGGCGTTCGACGGCCGCATCCCCGAACTCGCGGCGATCGAGCAGGACATCGACGCCGCCCTGACCGCCGACTCCGTCATGCACTTCGACCTGCGCCCGGACAACATGATCGTCGGGGCCGACCAAGCGTGGATCTGCGACTGGAACTGGGTCGGCGTCCACTCGACCTGGTTCGACACCGTGTGCTTCCTCATTGCGGCCCACGGCGACGGCCACGACGCCGACGCCCTCTTCCGCGACCACCCCACCGCCGTCGGCGTCACCGACGACGACCTCGACACCGCCCTCGCCTCGATCACCGGCTACTACCTCAGCCGCTCCGCCGAACCCCCGCTCCCCAACACCTCCCCGCACCTCCGCGCCCACCAACGCTGGAGCGGCCTCGCAGCCGCCGACTGGCTCGCCCGACGCCGCGGTTGGTCATGAGCCGCTTCGGACCCGCACCGAGGATCGACGCCACCGCGGTCAGGCCTGCGTACACGGACCTGCCGGTCCCGGTGCGGGAACGCATCCAGCGCGAACTCGGCGGCGCTCCGGTCCACGTCGGCATCGCGGGTGGCGGCTTCACGAACGGCTTCGCGGCCCTCCTCCGGTCCGACTCGGGTGCGGCGCTGTTCGTGAAGGCGGCGGGCCCGGACTCGCTCCACCGCCCGGCCTACGAGGCGGAGGCGCGGCACACTGCCGCGCTCCCTGCGAAGGTGCCGGCGCCGAGGGTCGAGTTCGCCGCCGACGTCGACGGCTGGGCCGTGACCGGATACGAAGCGGTCCAAGGCGTCCCTGTGGCGCTCCCGATGAGTCCGGAGACCGTGCGACTGCTGCTCTCCACATGGGCCGATGCCGTCGAGGCCCTCAACCCGCCCCCAGCAGCGCTCCGGGGCCTCGCCGTCAAGACGGGAAGGAGCTTGAAGGCGTTCCGCGACGTCGCCGCGGGAGCACAGCCGTTCCCGCTCCCTGCATCGCTGTCCGGCAGGCGCGACGAACTCGCGGCGCTCGAATCCCGGATCGACGAGGTCCTCTCATCGGCCGAGATCGCCCACACCGACCTCCGTCCCGACAACATGATCGTCGGCGACGGCCGCGCGTGGATCTGCGATTGGACCTCGCCGAGGCACATGGCGCCGTGGGTCGACACGGTGCTGCTCCTGCTCACCGCCCACGCCGACGGCCATGACGCCGACGCCCTCTTCAGGGGCCATCCGACCGCCGCCGAGGTCTCGGACGAGGAGCTCGACACCGTGCTCGCGGCCATGTCGGGCGCGCTGCTCCGAGGCTGGCGCGACCGCCCCGCGAGCCTCCTCTCCCCCGCGATCGACGACCACATGCGCTGGAGCGGCCTGGCGGCCGCCGACTGGCTCGCCCGGCGCCGCGGATGGTGACCACATAATGAAATCGTTCTCCCATTAGCTGATACGGCAGAGGTAGTCTCTGCGGCATGGCACACGAGACTGCGAAGTACATCCACGGCCACCACGAATCGGTGCTGCGCTCGCACGCTTGGCGCACGGCCGAGAACTCGGCGGGGTATCTGCTCCCGTACCTCAAGACGGACCACACGATCCTCGACATCGGGTGCGGGCCGGGCACGATCACTGCGGACTTCGCGGAGATCGCGCACGGCGGGCAGGTGACCGGGGTGGACTACGTCGCGGACATCCTGCCGAAGGCCGAGGCCGCGGTGGCCGAGCGCGGGCTCACGAACACGAGGTTCGAGCAGGCCGACGTCCACAGTCTCCAGTTTCCGGACGACACGTTCGACATCGTTCATGCGCACCAGGTGCTCCAGCACGTGAGCGATCCCGTCCAGGCCCTGCGCGAGATGCGCCGCGTCGCGAAGCCCGGCGGCCTGATCGCGGTGCGCGACAGCGACTACGCGGCCTTCACCTGGTTCCCGGAGTCGGAGGGGCTGACCGCCTGGCTCGACCTCTACGAGACCGTCGCCCGCGCGGGCGGCGGCGAGCCCGACGCCGGCCGCCGCCTCAAGTCCTGGGCGCTGAAGGCCGGGTTCCCCGAGACGGCGATCGAGGCGACCTCGTCCACTTGGACCTTCTCCGACGAGCCTGACCGCACCTGGTGGGGCGGCCTCTGGGCCGACCGCAGCCTCCACTCCGACTTCGCGAAGCAGGCCCTCAACGGCGGTCACGCCACTGCCGATGAGCTCCAGGCGATCTCCAACGCCTGGAAGGCCTGGGGCGCCGCCGAGGAATCCTGGCTGATGATCCCCCACGGCGAGATCCTCTGCCGTGCATAGGTTCCCGTGAACCGGGCAGACAAGAGCCCGGTTCACGGAGAGACCCTGACCACACCACCCTCGCAATTAGTCGAGAACTGTCGGTAGTCGTCCATACCCTCTGAGTTGCCGCAAGCACAACTGCACACCCAAAGGAGCAACCCGATGGAGACACCCAAGGCCGAATACCCCGAACTCGATCAACTCGCCGACGCCATCACCACCCTCGCCGGGGCGCGCCACCGCATCCCGCTGACGCAGCTTCTGCGCGAGACGGCCCTCAACGTGCTGATCCTCTCCCGCATCGCCACCAACCGCCTCCCCGACAAGCTCCGCAAGGACGACGTCGAGGCCGCGGCCGACCACCTGGTCACCCAGCTCCGCCACGCCGCCTGGGAGCTCCCCCCACCCCCGACCGAACTCCCGGGCCCGCCGCAGTAGTCGAAACTCTTCAAGCAAGCCTGGTAAAGAAGGCTTGAACAACTAGGCGCTTCGCATGTCAAGCCCAGGAGACTCGTCGCCGAACATCGCCCGCGACCTGCGGGCGGTGTTCGGCCGCCTCTACCGGCGCTTCAAGGAGCTCTCCGACAACCAAGGACTCACACCCTCCCAGGCCTCGCTCCTCAGCCGCCTCGGCAAGGAGGGCGACGCCTCGGTCAGCGCCCTCGCCGCCGCCGAACGCATCCGCCCCCAAGCGGTCGTCCCCACCCTCGCCGCCCTCCAGGAACGCGGCCTCATCGAACGCCGCCCCGACCCCTCAGACGGCCGCCGCCAACTCATCTCTCTCAGCCCCACCGGCCGAACCATGTTCCAAGGCGCCCAGCTAGAGGGCGACGAATGGCTGGGAACAGCCATCCGGGACCGCCTCACCCCGGCAGAGCGAACCACGCTCGCCGAAGCCCTCAAGCTCCTCGAACGCCTCACCACCGACTAGAAAGCACCCAGGAACATGCCGATCACTAAGCTCGACGAGCGAACCGCGCTCCTCATCATCGACCTGCAAAAGGCAGCGAATCACGCCCTACGGCCCCCAACAAGCTCGCCGACGTCGTCGTCTCGACGGCCTCGCCCACCCCGCCGACACCGTCATCACCAAACGAACCTGGGGCTCCTTCCACGCCACCGACCTCGACCTCCACCTCCGCCGCCACGCCATTACCCACCTCGTCATCACCGGCATAGCCACCACCCTCGGAGTCGAATCCACCGCCCGCTCCGCCCACGAACACGGCTACAACCTCACCATCCCCGCCGACGCAACAACCGACCTCACCACCGAATCCCACACCCACGCAACGACCAAGATCTTCCCCCTAATAGCCGAAACCGGCACCACAGAAGAAGTCCTTCACGCTCTGCAGGCTAAGCGCTGTCCCGTAAGTTGACTGTCCGCCTGTTCCGTTGAGGTGCTCGCGGTGTGTCAGTCTTCGAGGGTGAGGTTGTGGAGCCGGGCGATGCCGGCCATCGCTTCGGCTGATCCATTGCCGCGTAGTCGGCAGTCGCGCAGCACTTTCCAGACCTTCATCTTCGCGAAGGTGTGTTCGATACGCGCGCGGACCTTTCGGTGGGAAGCGTTGTGCGCCTCCTTCCAGTCGACAAGTGACTCGTCCTTAGCCCTGCGCCGGTGGGGGATCACCGCTCTGGTGCCTTGGTAGCCGCCGTCAGCGATGACTGTTGCGGTGCGGGTGGCGTGGTCGACGCCGGAGGCGGCGAAGGCGATCGAGTCGTTGCGGTTGCCCGGCAGGGGCTCCCCTACGACGACCACCAGTCGGGTGTCAGCATGGATGACCACCTGATGGTTGGTCGAGTATCGGTAGTTCTTCGACTTGGCCGCGACGGCGTGATCCCTGGTCGGAACCAGCGTGCCGTCAACGATCAACACCGTCTCCGGCGCATACCGCTGCCTTGGGCGGAGCGCGAGTTTCGGCGCAAGGTCATCGATGATCCGGTCGGCAGCCGACTTCGAAGTGCCGAACAACGCCGCAATCTGACGCATCGTGAGGTTGGTACGCCAGTAGGCTGCGACCAGCAGCACCCGATCCTCAAAGGTGAGTTTCCAAGGGCGGCCCCGGACTGCAGGATCGGCACCTTCCCGGCGAAGCTGACGGACCAGGTTCGCGAACCGGCCAGGACTCAGCCCGCTGAATAGGAGCACCATCGAATCGTCCCCCGCCGAGATCACTCCTGACACAACATCATGATCTATTGCGCTCCAACGGCGTTCGATTCGGGAGGCTCGAAATCAGCGAGCGGTCGGAGATACCCGTTTGATCTGCAGGATGTCTGTGAGAACCTGTCGCAATGAGTACGTATGGCGAGGTAGAGGTGGGCGAGCTGCTGCATCGGGACGGCTGGCGGAAGGCGTTCACCGTCGCTGAGATGGTCGACAAGTGGGAGCGACTGGTGGGCGAGGTTGAACAGGGCTACAGCCACACCATCCACGAGTACACCAACGACCTCTACAGCCGGAATTGGCTCTGGGAGGCGTCTGGGCTGCTCCATGACTTCGTAGTCCAGGATTGGACACCGAGGTTGATGGCCCTGGACAACCGCTTCACGGCCGCGACCATCGCCGACGACGGCGCAGCGCTCTCCCATTTCCATAAGCTCCGCGAGCCCGACTGGTGGTGGTGGCGCCGGTATCCCCGCAACCTCACCGGGCCGCTGGGGAAGTCGCTGCGCGATGCTGGCGCCACCGGAAGCGCCCCAGAAGCGAACTGACCAAGGCTCCACCGAGCACTTACGGGACAGCCCTTAGCCGGTAGTGACCTTTGCATAATGGAAGACGTCCGCAGGTAGCTCATGTTCGAGCTCCCATTCAATCTGGATAGGGTTCTCGCCTTGATGGCTTCGATAGTGCATCGGGCCGCAATACAGGAAGGGTCCGGAGTCTTCTTTGATGTGACGAATGAAGAGGTGGATCGAGTTCTTCAGCTGGTCGTGATTGATGTACCGCTGGCCGGTAGGAGAAGCCAACGAAGTGTTACCTTGCGACTCCCATTGAAAGCGGGTAAGTGAAATTGCCCTGTCGTTGTACATCGTTGATGGCTTGAACCCTGTACCACTCTTGTCGATGGTAACCATGAAGACATCAGCCGCTTCCTCGGGCACATACCGGACTCCTGCGACCCAGTAACGAGGCCTGTCCATACCGAACGCCGTCAACAATTCGTCCTTCGTGTAACGGGCATGCAATCGGAGCGGCAAGTGAGCAACTACATCAACTGGCTTCGCAACTCGGTGGACCCGGTCTTGGAGGATCTCCGTAATCTCAATGAGTTCGTCTTTTCGGACGGGGTTTCCCCACAGTCGTTCCAGAGTCGTGCTGATGCTGGCGATCGGCTTCGTGCTGTCGATACCCACATGCAGCATCGCAAGCATCCGCTTCTCGAAGTCGCTGAACTCGGAGTACTGAGGCGGAGTGTCACCTTGGAGAATGCCCCGGAGGAACTCAAGGCGACGCGGGTCATCGATGTGGAGCATGCGGTTGAATGCTTTTCCAAGCTGCTTGTCAAATGCCTGGTCACTGAGCGGTCGCGATTCCATGCCTGCCTCGCGTCGCAGGCGGGCCCAACCACCTCGGTCTCCGGCGTAGAGGTCCTCAAGTTCTCGGCCAGACTCATGCAGGTACTGCCGAAGGCTGATCCTGCCCAGGCTGCGAAGCTCCTCGCTCGCATCCCTGATGCTGTAGGCCAGCGACTGCTTGATGTTGGCGAGCACGATCCGGCTGACTTCACGGTCGAGGTCGATCGAGCAACCGGCAGGCAAAGTCGGGAACCCCGCCTCGACTCCATCTGCCAGTCGACCCCGGGCGATGCCGGTGAGCGCAGTGAAGCGCTTGTCAAATCGAAACTCCCGGTGTTGGTTCCCCACGAAATCCAGGACCGTGAGGACCGCCTTGTCCTTGGTCAGACGGAGCCCCCGGCCAAGCTGCTGGAGGAACACCGTTGCACTCTCCGTAGGCCGCAAGAACAGGACCGTGTCGATGTCGGGTACGTCGACACCCTCGTTGAATAGGTCCACGGTGAATACAGCCTTCAGCATGCCGTTCTTGAGCTGCGCCAACGCCTCTGCTCGTTCCACCGAGGTCATCTTGGAGGTGATGGCTCGTGAAGGGATACCGTGGTGTTCGAACCGTTCAGCCATGAAGTTGGCATGTTCGATGCTCACGCAGAACCCCACCGCCTTCATCGCGCCTATATTTCCGACCTTGTCTTTCAGCGCCTGTACGACGAGGGGCACTCGGGTATCGATGCTCATGTAGCGTTGGGCCAGTTCGGCGGGAACATACCCCTGACCACGTCTCCAGGCAACTCCGGAAAGATCGACGTTGTCATGGATCCCGAAGTAGTGGAACGGAACAAGGAGACCTCGTTCGAGCGCCTCCCAAAGTCTGAGCTCCACCGTCGGCTTGTTGTCATCGAACCAGTGAAGGATGTCCTGCCCGTCAGTCCGCTCCGGCGTTGCAGTAAGGCCCAGCAGGACCTTCGGGTCAGCGTGGTCGAGGAGCTTCTCGTAGGACTTCGCAGCAGCATGATGGAATTCATCAATGATGATCATGTCAAAATGATCTGGTTCTAGATCAGTCAGAGAACCAAGTGATTGAATTGATGCGAACACATGCTGCCACTTTGAAGGTCGGTTGCCGTCGACCATGAGTTCACCAAACGAGCCATTCTTCAGTACGGTTCGAAAGGTTGCCAGGCTTTGTTCGAGGATCTCCTTGCGGTGTGCGACAAAAAGCAAGGTTTTCACGGTTCCCGCTCGTTGCAGCCGGTCATAGTCCAGCGCAGCAACAATCGTCTTACCCGTCCCGGTTGCCATGACAGCCAAGTTCCGCCAGTGGCTGTGTTCTTCCCTTGCCGCGGCTAGCTCATCCAGGATTTCACTTTGATAGGGATATGGGATGACGTCGATGTTAGCGATCGTCAGCTGATCGATCTTGACTCCATTTTCCGCGTCGAGCGCTTCCTTCAGTCGAACACGATCGTCTTCGGACTTGTATGGCTCGAATGAAGGATCGTTCCAGTACTCCTCGAACGTCGCAGCGAAGGTGTCAATGAGATGCGGCTGCTCAGCACGCGCCAGCCGGACGTTCCATTCAAGGCCATCGAGCATGGCCGATCTTGAGAGGTTCGAGGAACCCACGTAGGCGGTGTCCAGGCCCGATGCGCGGTGAAATAGCCACGCCTTGGCGTGCAAGCGGGTTCGGCGCGTGTCGTATGAGACCGCAACCTCGGCCCCCAGGTCACGCAGACGTTCAACAGCCGCCGCGTCAGTGGCGCCCATGTAGGTGGTCGTGATGACCCGCAGCCGACCACCTCGGTCGATAAAGTCGGTCAGCTCTTTCTCGATAAGTCGAAGGCCATGCCACTTCACGAAGGCACACAGGAGATCAACTCGATCAGCCGTCCGCAGCTCCATGGCGACCTCATGTCCGATTTGTGGTTGCTCCCGGCCGTTGACCAACAAGGCGCTGCTGGTGAGGGCAACCTGCGGCCGGGACGGGAAGTTCACCGATCCATCAGGAAGCCGATTCTCCGCGATATCGAGCAGGACCTTCGGATGCTCCGTGACCAGCCGTGAGTCGTTGTCTCCTTCGTCCTCGTGGATCGCAGCGAGGGCCTCAACAATGCGATTCGTGATACTGACTTGGTTCGCCAGCTCCCCGTCTGAGCCTCCGGCCCGCCTGAGCACTTTGCGCGTAAGGTCTCCGAGGAACCGCGCCAGCATCTCCTCATAGTCGAATTTGTCGAGATCCGCCTGTCTGATCAAATCCGCATCGAAAGACGCCAACTTCTCTCGAATCGCTTCCGTCACAAGGGCCTCATGCACACCGGGTTCGAGCTCAGACATGCGCAAAGTCTAATGGCACAAGGACAAGCCGGCTCACCACGCATTTTCCAGGTTGGTTGACGGAGGTTCGAGGTACTGATATACCTCTGCTACGCGCCGGTAGGGGTGTATTCGCTGCTTGGGAAGGTGGTCGGGCGATGGGCAGTGACGTCGTTGTCGTCGGGGGTGGGTTGGCGGGGTTGGTTGCTGCCTCTGAGTTGGTGCGGCTGGGGAAGACGGTCACGGTTGTCGATCAGGAGGGCGAGCAGTCGCTTGGGGGGCAGGCGTTCTGGTCGTTCGGGGGGTTGTTCCTGGTTGATTCGCCGGAGCAGCGGTTCATGGGGATCAGGGACTCGCGGGAGCTGGCGTGGCAGGACTGGGTCGGGACCGCGGGGTTCGATCGGGATGAGGACGCGTGGCCTCGCAAGTGGGCCGAGGCGTATGTCGACTTCGCTTCGGGCGAGAAGCGGGCGTGGCTGCACTCGTTGGGGGTGCGGTTCTTCCCGGTGGTGGGGTGGGCCGAGCGCGGGGGGTACACGGCGCAGGGGCATGGGAATTCCGTGCCGCGGTTCCATATCACCTGGGGGACCGGGCCGGGGATCATCGAGCCGTTCGTCAGGTTGGTGCGGCAGGCCGTCGGCGATGGGCGGTTGCAGCTGAAGTTCCGGCATCGCGTCGATCGGCTGGAGGTCGAGGGCGGGCGGGTCACCGGAGTCTCCGGGACGCTGCTTTCTCCTGACGAGTCCGCTCGCGGGGTGTCGACGAGCCGGGAAGCGCTCGGGGAGTTCTCCATCAGTGCCGGCGCCGTCATCGTTGCCTCCGGGGGGATCGGCGGGAATTTCGATCTGGTGCGGCAGAACTGGCCGGAGCGGTTGGGGACGCCTCCCAAGCGGCTGATTTCCGGCGTGCCAGCGCATGTGGACGGGCGGATGCTGGGGATCGCCGAGGACGCCGGGGCGGAGGTGATCAATCGGGATCGGATGTGGCATTACACGGAGGGGATCGAGAACTGGGATCCGATCTGGCCCAAGCACGGCATCCGGATCCTGCCGGGGCCGTCGTCGCTCTGGCTGGACGCGACGGGGCGCCGGTTGCCCGCTCCTTACTTCCCGGGGTTCGACACCTTGGGGACCTTGGAGCACATCATGACGACCGGGCACGAGTACACCTGGTTCGTGCTCACGCAGAAGATCCTGGAGAAGGAGTTCGCCCTGTCGGGGTCGGAGCAGAACCCCGATCTGACGGGGAAGGACGTCAAGCTGCTGCTGAAGCGGGTGCTGCCGGGGGCGCCAGGGCCGGTGGAGGCGTTCAAGAAGCACGGGGCCGACTTCGCGGTGGCCCGGACGCTGCCGGAGCTGGTGGCGAAGATGAACGCGATCACCGGGGAGGGCCTGCTGGAGTACGAGACCGTGCGGGCGGCGGTCGAGGCGAGGGACGCCGAGATGGGGAACAAGTTCACGAAGGACTTGCAGGTGACGGCGTTGAGGGGCGCCAGGAACTACCGGGGCGACAAGCTGATCCGGGTCGCGTCGCCGCACCGGCTGCTCGATCCGAAGGCGGGGCCGCTGATCGGGGTGCGGCTGAACCTGCTGACGAGGAAGACGCTGGGCGGGCTGCACACCGACCTGGACAGCAGGGTCCTGAAGGCCGACGGGGAGCCGCTGCCGGGGCTCTTCGCGGCCGGGGAGGCCGCCGGGTTCGGCGGGGGCGGGATGCACGGATACCGGTCCTTGGAGGGGACGTTCCTGGGCGGGTGCCTGTTCTCGGGACGGCAGGCCGCCAGGGGTGCCGCGAAGTAGCGGGTGAAATGGGTCACGGGGACGGAACGCCGTGATCGGCGGTGGTGTCCGGAATGTCGCCGCAAGGGGCGGTACCAGGCGCGGTGGGACGGAAGCAGAGTCGCACCGGCGGTCTAAGGTGGGCGATAAGCGGCCTTCCTCACCCGCGAATCCGAGCACTCCTCGCCTACCGGGCGTGGTCCGCTAGCATCCAAGGTTCTGCGGGTGCCGGCCGGACCCACCACCCTTCGGCAGCGCTCGCCGAAGCCGACTCGGACCGCGCGTCGAGGACCGGCACCTCACAACTCGTGGATGGTTGAGCATGAGCGACGTTTACCGCCCCGCCCAAGGCCCCTCGGCCGGACCTCCCGGACCACCCGCAGGGCCTCCGGCAGGGCCGCGACCCGGCTTCCAGGCGAGCCCGCCGCACGGGCTCCCGCCGGGCCACGGCGCACCGCCGCCGCCGATGGGCCCGCCCGCCGGGCCGCCGCCCGGACCGCCCGCAGGGGCCCCCGCCGGGCCCCCGCCGGGCCCCGTAGCAGCGGGCCGCGCCGGGGTCGGGCGCGCCTCCGTCGTCGGCGCCGCCAGGCCGAAGTCCGGCCCGGGCACCCCGCCGCCGGGCGGCAGGAAGCGGAAGAAGAAGATCTCCGTGCGCCGCCGCCGCGTCTACGCGGCGCTCATCATGGTGTGCCTCATGATGCTCGGCGCGGTCACCGTGGCCGGCTCCTGGTTCTTCCAGAACGTGCCGGCCCCGAAGGACCTGAAGTTCGGCGAGTCCACCTCGATCACCTACTCGGACGGCACGCTCGTGGCCGGGTACGGCGAGTACACCCGCAAGCTCGTGGACTCCTACGAGGACCTCCCCGACCAGGTCGTCTGGTCGCTGCTCGCCCTGGAGGACAAGGACTTCTTCGAGCACGACGGCGTCGACTACAAGGGCACCATGCGCGCCCTCGTCAACAACGTCACCGGCGGCGACACCCAGGGCGCGTCCACCATCAGCCAGCAGTACGCGGGCATGGTCATGGACATCCGCGACGACCTCTCCTACGGCCGCAAGGCCCGCGAGGCGGTCATGGCGATGAAGCTGGAGCAGCAGTACTCCAAAGAGGACATCCTGTTGCACTACCTGAACCTGAACTTCTACGGCCGCGGCAGCTACGGCATCGCCGCCGCCGCCGAGGTCTGGTTCGGCGTGCCGGTCGACGAGCTGACCTGGGGCCAGGCCACGATGCTGACCATGCAGGTCAAGGCGGGCGACGGGTCCTTCGACCCGCGCCTGGCGGGCGAGGACAGCACCGCGCCCCTCGACCGGTGGACGCACGGCATGGAGTCGCTGCTGACCATCGAGACCCTCAGCGACGAGCAGAAGGCCGACATCCAGGCCGAACTGGACGCCGGGATGCCCGAGACCCGCGAGGCGCTGGAGAACCCGGGCACGTGGGGCCACGACGTGGCGACCGGCTTCATCACCAACCCGAACGACGGCTACATCTGGGACGAGCTGGAGAGCCGCTACGGCCTCACCCAGAACGACTTCTACGGCAAGGACGCGGGCACCGGCGGCTACACCGTCCAGCTGACCCTCGACCCGCAGATCCAGCAGCTCGCGTACTCCACGGCCAGCCGCGGCGACCTCAAGCGCGTCACGGACGAAGACGGCAACATGCTCAACGTCGACGGCGAGATCGTCACCGACATCAACGAGGCCGAGGTGTACGTCAACGACGACGACTTCTTCGAGTTCACGAACTCGAACGACGACGCCGCGCTCGCCGACCAGAACAAGTCGATGGCCGACGCCGTCGTCGCCGTCGAGCCCGGCACCGGCCGGGTCCTCGGCTACTACGGCGGCGAGAACGGCCTCGGCATCGACAAGGCCGGCATGGAGAACCCGCACCCGCCGTCCTCGACGTTCAAGATGATCACCGCGGCGACCGCGATCGAGCACGGCGCCTCGATCGACTCGTGGTGGAATTCGGACTCGCCGCGCGAGTTCGACACCATGGAGGGCATCGGCGACGGCACGATCTCGAACGCGGGCCGCAACGAGAACACCGACATGACGCTGACCGACGCGGTCCGCAACTCTCGCAACACGCCCATGTACGCGATCGCGGAGAAGTACGGCGCCACCGCGATCCTGGAGAACGCCATCCAGATGGGCCTGCGGACCATGACCCAGAACGAGGACGGCGTGGCCGTCACGTACCGGTTCTACATCGAGGGCGACGGCACGATCACCTACTCGCGCCACGGCACCAAGCAGAACGAGGACGGCTCGTACGTGACCGACTCGAACGGCAACGTCGACCCGCTCGCGCCGCTCGACGAGGTCAACGAGGACGGCTCGCCCGTGCGCACCCCGCTCGACCTGGACTCGCCGAACTCGCCGTTCTACTACCACATCGCGTTCGGCCAGTACCCGACCTCGGTGCTGGACATGGCGTCCGTGTACGCGACCATCGCGAACGACGGCACCTACAACGAGACCCACTTCGTGGAGAAGGTCCTCGACCGCGACGGCAACGAGATCCAGCCGATCCGCGAGCTGGAGGAGACCCCGGCCCTGGACGCGAGCATCGCGCGCAACCTCCAGTGGGTCGGCTCCGAGATCGACGGCGACGCCGGCCCGATCGACCGGCCCTTCACCGGCAAGACCGGTACGTGGGAGGCCACGGCCGAGGGCTACGAGGACGCCAACGCCCACACCTGGTACGTCGGTGCGATCCCGCAGCTGAGCATCGCCTCATGGGTCGGCAACGCGACCGCCGAGTCGGCGCCGCTGCTGAACAAGAACGGCGGCACCGACAACGTCTTCGGCGGCACCCTGAGCTATCCGGTGTGGAAGCAGTTCATGGAGGGCGCCATCGACGCGAAGCAGTACGAGACCCAGGGCTGGACCGACGCCGAGCACGTGGGCTCCGCGATCATCGACGACATCCTCAACGAGCAGGGCATGGTCGACGCGGACAGTCCGTACTGCGCGGCGAAGCCGGGCGACTCGCACTGCGTCCAGGAGGGGCCGCCGGGAGGCGGCGGGAACGAGGAGTGCACGCCGATCATGGAATGGCTGGGCCAGTGCACCACCGGCGGCGGGAACGGCAACGGCAACGGCGGCCGCGACGATTAGCACGACGTGAACGGGCCCGGCGGGAGTACTCCCGCCGGGCCTGTTCGTTCGCGTTGCGGCTCAGACGAACGCGCGGCCCTCGCCGCGGTAGGTCGGGACCTCGTCGACGACCTCGCCGCGCCGGATCAGGTGGATCGTGTTGACGCGCTCGGCGAGCTCCCCGGCCTTGGCGTGGCGCATCCAGATGCGGTCGCCGATGGCGAGCGCGTCGGCGGCGCGGCCGCGCAGGGGCGTCTGGACCTCCCCGGCGCCCTCGGTCTTGGAGTAGCGGAGCCCGGCGGGGAACGCGGGCTTGGGGAGGCGGTCGGGGCCCGGGACGCCGGAGGCGATCCAGCCGCCGCCGAGGGCGGTCACGATGCCGCGCTTGGGCCTGCGCACGACAGGCAGCGCGAAGAACGCGGCCGGGAGCGGCCGGATCGAGCGGTAGCCGTCGAACAGGGCGGGCGAGTAGAGGCCGGACCCGGCGGCGATCTCGGTGACCGACGGGTCCGCCGCCGTGGAGGCGACCGAGCCGGTGCCGCCGCCGTTGACGAATTCGAGGTCGGTGACGCGGCGGACCGCCGCGACGGCCTCGGCGCGGCGCTCGGCGAGTTCGGCTTTGGAGACGGTCTGCATGAGCCGCACCAGGGGCGAGCGCAGCGCAGCGGCACTGAAGGCGTCCTGGACGCCCGCGATCTGGCCCTCGTAGCCCATGATGCCGACCAGGCGCACACCTGGGCGCTTGTCGATCTCGTGGGCCAGGTCGAGGGCCTGGTCGGGGGTGCGGACCGGGGACCGGTAGGCGCCGATGTGGATGCGGCCGCCGAGGAGTTCGAGCGAGACGTCGAGTTCGAGGCACAGGCGCAGCGGCCGCGACGGGCTCGGCTCGACGTGCCGGGCGAGGAAGTCGAGGTGCTCGACGGAATCCACCATGAGGGTGATGCGGCGGGCGAGGCGCTCGTCGGCGGCGAGCGCGCGGAGCGCGTCGGTGTCGGCGGTGGGGTAGGCGACGACGACGTCGTCGAACTCCTCGGCCAGCCACAGGGCCTCGGGCAGCGTGAACCCGAGGATGCCTTTGAAGCCGGGCTGGGCGAGCGCGCGCCGCATGAGCGGGCGGCAGCGCAGCGACTTGCTGGCGAGGCGCAGCGGTTTGCCGATCGCATTGCGGCGCAGGATGGCCGCGTTGGTGTCGAACGCGTCCAGATCGACCGCGGCGAACGGGGGCTGTATCCCCCGCGTCGCCCGGTTGAGGACGTCGAACCGCTGGTCGGCGGCGCCTTCGACGGCGGCCCCTGGCGAGCCCGTTGCTTCCTGATAGCCCATCCGACTTCCCTTCCGCAGGTCAAGTGGGGTTAGATGAAAGCTACCGTGAAGTACACCTCGTATTCAACAGAGCCGTTGGAAGGACCGCCGCCATGGGGACCCCCGTCGCCGAGAACGCACACTGGCAGAACTGGTCGCGCACCGAGGGCGCCGAGCCGGTGCGGACGGTGCGCCCGTCGACGTCCGAGGAGCTGGCGGCCGCGGTGGCCGCCGCCGCGGAGGACGGGCTGCGGGTGAAGGCGGTCGGCTCGGGGCACTCGTTCAGCGCGATCGCGGTGCCCGAGGGCGTGCGGGTGGACATGGGCGGGCTCGATCAGGTCGTGGCGGCGGACGCGAAGTCGGGGCTGGTCACGGTCGAGGCGGGGATGACGCTGGCGGCGCTGAACACGGTCCTGGACGCGCACGGGCTGGCCCTGGAGAACATGGGCGACATCGACGCGCAGACCGTCTCGGGGGCGATCTCGACGGGGACGCACGGCACGGGCGACCGGTACCGGGGCTTCGCGTGGCAGGTCAAGGGCCTGAAGCTGGTGCTGGCGAGCGGCGAGACGGTGCAGTGCACGGAGTTCGAGCGGCCGGAGCTGTTCGCGGCGGCGCGGCTGGGCCTGGGCGCGGTGGGGGTGATCGCGGAGGTGACGCTCCAGTGCGTGCCGGCGTTCCGGCTGCACGCGGTGGAGCGGCCCGAGCGGCTCGGGGCGGTCCTGGAGGGCCTGGACGAGCTGGTCGCGGAGAACGACCACTTCGAGTTCTACTGGTTCCCGCACACGGACCGGACGCTGACGAAGCGGAACAACCGGCACGCGATGTCGGAGCCGTCGCGGGCGCCGAGCCGCCTGTCGTACTGGTGGAACGAGACGTTCACGGAGAACGCGCTGTTCTCGGCGAGCAACCGGGTCGGGGTGCGGTTCCCGTCGATGGTGCCGCGGCTGAACCGGGTGGCGGGGCGGGTGTGGAGCGCCCGGGAGTACACGGACCGGTCGCACCGGATCTTCACGTCGCCGCGGACGGTGCGGTTCCGGGAGATGGAGTACGCGCTGCCGCGGGAGGCGCTGCCGACGGTGCTGCGGGAGTTGCAGGCGATGGTGGAGCGGGAGGGGCACACGGTGTCGTTCCCGGTGGAGGTGCGGTTCGCGGCGGCGGACGACATCTGGCTGTCGACGGCGCAGGGGCGGCGGACGGCGTACGTGGCGGTGCACCAGTTCTTCCGGCACGACCACGTGCCGTACTTCCGGGACTGCGAGGCGGTGTTCGACGCGGCCGAGGGGCGCCCGCACTGGGGGAAGATGCACACGCTGGGCGCGGAGCAGCTCTCGCGCCGGTACAAGCACTTCGAGGACTTCCGGCGGGTGCGCGACGAGGTGGACCCGGAGCGGCGCTTCGCGAACGCGTACCTGGAGAAGGTGCTGGGGGCCTGACGCGGGTTCGGGGCGCCGCTGTCGGAGGGGTGGGCTAGGTTTCAGCGGTGGCAGACGTGCTGTACCGAAAACTCGATGAACTGACCGACGACGAGGTCTACGAGGCCTACGCGCCGCCCGGACCGGACTGGCTGCGGGTGAACTTCGTGTCCAGCGCCGACGGAGCGGCGACCCTGGAGGGCCTGTCGGGTCCCCTTTCGGGTGAAGAGGACAAGCGGGTGTTCAAGGTCCTGCGGGCGCGGTGCGACGTGCTCCTGGCGGGGTCGGGGACGGTGCGGGCCGAGGGGTACGGGCCGCTGGTGCTCTCGGAGGACCGGATGGCGTGGCGGCGGGCGCAGGGCCTGCCGGAGGTGCCGGTGATGGCGATCGCCTCGCGCACGGCGAGCCTGGACCCGGGGGCGGGGATCTTCACGCAGGCGCCGCGGCGGCCGATTCTGATCGTGCCCGCGGACCTGCCGGAGGCCGCGGTCGAGCCGTTCCGGGACGTCGCGGACGTGATCGCCGCGGGCACGGGCGAAGTGGACTTCACGGCGGCGGTGGCGGCGCTGCGCGAGCGGGGGCTGCGGCAGGTGCTGTGCGAGGGCGGGCCGCACGTGTTCGGGTCCTTGATCGCCGCGGGGCTCGCGGACGAGCTGGACCTGACGATCTCGCCGCTGCTCGTCGGGGCGGGCCCGATGCGCGTCGCCGAGGGCGAGGCGGCTCCGGAGGCGGTGCCGCTGCGGCTGCGACACGTCCTCGAAGCCGGGGGCAATCTGATCCTGCGCTACGTGCGAGGATCGAGCGATGAGTGAATCGGTGGGCCGCGTGCTGGGCACGGAGGACGCGACGCCCCTGTCGTTCTGGGTCGGCGTCGGGCCGGAGGCGTACGCGCAGCTCGACGACGTGCTCACCACCGAGCGGCAGGTCCCGGGGGTCGGCACGGTCCGCATCTCCGGGGTGGTCACGTCGGTGCGCAGCCGCCACGAGGGCGCCCAGTTCGACTCC
Source organism: Glycomyces artemisiae (assembly GCF_003002955.1). GTDB lineage: Bacteria > Actinomycetota > Actinomycetes > Mycobacteriales > Micromonosporaceae > Glycomyces > Glycomyces artemisiae. The sequence goes on along the minus strand of NZ_PVTJ01000001.1, from coordinate 374,027 downwards.
GACGTGTTCGACATCGCCGGGGGGCTGCTCCCGGCGCAGGTGCAGGAGGCCGCGGAGGTCACGGTGACCCGCGTCGAGCCGGAGGTGTTCGTGCCGCCGCGCCCGGGCGCCGAGGTGCAGCGGGCCTCCGGCGAGGACCGCGACCGGGCCCTGTACTTCGACGGCATGGCCCGCCAAGTGCCCCTTGGGTTCTCGCGCGACGGCCAGCCGGTGTTCCTGAACCCGGACTTCCTCGACGGCACCCGCGGCGCGCACGTGTCGATCTCGGGCATCTCCGGGGTCGCCACGAAGACCTCGTTCGCGACGTGGATGCTGTACTCGCTGCTGCACTCGGGCGCGCTGGGCGCGGAGGCCGCGAACACGAAGGCGCTCATCTTCAACGTCAAGGGCGAGGACCTGCTGCTCCTCGACCACGACAACACGAAGATCGACGAGACGGTGCGCGACTCGTACCGGCGCCTGGGCATGGAGCCGGGCGCGTTCAAGTCCGTGGAGGTGCTCGCGCCGCCGCGCGAAGGGGACTCGAACGGGGTGCCCGACGTGGCGTGCCGGTCGACGGGCGTCGACGCGTTCTACTGGACGCTCGCCGAGTTCTGCCAGCTCAACCTGCTGCCGTTCGTGTTCGCCGACGGCGACGACGACCGCCAGCAGTACACGATGGTCGTCCACCAGGTCGCCGCGCGGCTGCGGAAGGAGGCCCGACCCAAGGACAACGGCGCGATCAGCGTCGACGGGCGGCTCCTCACCAGCTACCGGGACCTCGTCGACCTCATCTGCGAGCGGCTCGCCGACGACGAGACCCGCACCGAGTGGGCGGGTTCGGCGATCGGCCTGGGCACGGTGAACGCGTTCATCAGGCGGCTCATCGCCTCCGGGCGCGACATCGGACGGCTCATCCGCGGCGACCTGCCGCCCCGCGGCGCGGCGTTGTCGTCCGACGCGCAGGTGACGGTGGTCGACCTGCACAACCTGCCCGACCGGGCGCAGCGGTTCGTCGTCGGCGTGGTGCTGCGCAGCGAGTTCGAGCGCAAGGAGAAGGCGGGCACGGCCCGGCCGCTCCAGTTCGTGGTCCTCGACGAGCTGAACAAGTACGCGCCGCGCGAGGGCACCAGCCCGATCAAGGACATCCTGCTCGACATCGCCGAGCGCGGCCGGTCCCTCGGGGTGATCCTCATCGGCGCCCAGCAGACCGCGTCCGAAGTGGAGCGGCGCATCGCGTCGAACTCGGCGATCCGCGTCGTCGGCCGCCTGGACGCGGCCGAGGCCACGCGGCCCGAGTACGGGTTCCTCACGCAGGCGCAGCGCATGCGCGTGCTCATGGCCAAGCCCGGCACCATGTTCGTGGCGCAGCCCGAGCTCCCGGTCCCCCTCGTGGTGAACTTCCCGTTCCCCGCGTGGGCCACCCGCCCCGCCGAGGCCGGGTCCGCCCCGGCCGCCACCGCACGGTCGGTTACCGCCAAGGTCGACCCCTTCGACCTCGCCGGCGACGACGAAGACGACATTCCGTTCTAGGGGTTCAGCAATGCGGATTCTCCACACGTCCGACTGGCACGTCGGCGTCACCTTGAAGGGTCGCCCGCGGCTCGACGAGCAGCGCGCGGTCTTCAAACAGCTCGTCGACGTCGCCAAAGCCGAGGACGTGGACCTCGTGATCGTCGCCGGGGACCTGTTCGACACAGCCTCGCCCTCCAGCGAGGCGCAGAAGCTCCTGACGGCGGCCCTGTCGGCCCTGCGCCGCACCGGCGCCGAAGTGGTCGTCGTCGCCGGGAACCACGACAACGGCAAGGCCCTCGACGCGCTGCGCGAATGGGCCCACGCCGCCGGAATCCACCTGCGCGGCAGCCTCGGCAAGGCCGCCGACCACCTCATCACCGGGGAGACGAAGGACGGGGAGCGGTGGAAGTGCGCGGCCCTGCCGTTCATCGCCCAGCGCCACGCCGTGCGCGCCGCCGAGCTGTTCGAGCTCGGCGCGGCCGGGGCCGAGGCGAACTACGCCGACCACCTGCGGCGCCTCGTCGCCGCGCTCACGCAGGACTTCGGCGCCGACACCGTCAACCTGTTCACCGGGCACCTCACGGTGGTCGGAGGGAAAGTGGGCGGCGGCGAGCGCGAGGTCCACACCGTGGCCGACTACGCCGTGCCCGCCGCGATCTTCCCGCCCACCACTTCGTATGTGGCCCTGGGGCACCTGCACCGGGCGCAGGCGATCGTCGGGCCGTGCCCGATCCGGTACTCCGGGGCGCCGATCGCGGTGGACTTCGGCGAGGAGGACCACACGCCGGGCGTCGCGATCGTCGAGGTCAGCGCCGGCATCCCCGCGAAGGTCCGCACCGTGCCGCTCACCGAGGCCGTGCCGCTCCAGACCGTGCGCGGGAACCTGGAGACCCTCGCGAAGACCGAAGTGGACGAACGGGCGTGGCTGCGCGTGTTCGTCACCGAGCCCGCCCGGGCCGGGCTCCGCGCCGAGGTCGCCGACCTGTTCCCCAGCGCGGTCCAGATCCACATCGACCCGGTCATGCGCCTGGAGCAGAAGACGCCGCGCGAGCGGCGGTCCGGGAGGAGCCCGGGCGAGCTGTTCGGCACGTACCTGACCGAGAACGGGCACGACGACCCGGCGGTCGCCAAGCTGTTCTCGGTCCTGTACGAGGACACCCAGACCGTCTCCGAGGAGGCCTGATGCGCCCGATCCGGCTGGACCTCAACGGTTTCGCGTCCTACACCGGCACCGAGACCTTCGACTTCACCGACGTCGACTTCTTCGCGCTCACCGGGCCCACCGGCGCCGGGAAGTCCACGGTGCTCGACGCGATCTGCTTCGCGCTGTACGGGCGCACGCCGCGGTGGCGGGTCAACACCACGCAGAACGCCCTCGCGCCGTCCGCAGTGGAGGGACGGGTGCGGCTCGTGTTCGCCGCCGCCGGAACGCACTACGTGGCGACCCGCATCCTGCGCCGCGACCGCAACGGCAAGGTCAAGACCACCACGGCCGCTTTGGAGCAGCTCCCCGACGGCGTGAACCCCGCCGACGACGAATCGCTCGTCGAGGGCCTCGGCCGCGCGCTCGCGGGCAGCCCCAGCGAGGTCAGCAGCGCCGCCGAGCGCGTCATCGGCCTGCCGTTCGAGCAGTTCACCAAGTGCGTGCTCCTCCCCCAGGGCGAGTTCGCGGAGTTCCTCCACGCCTCCCCCGCCGACCGCCGCAAGATCCTGGAGAACCTCCTCGGGCACAGCGTGTACCGGCGGGTCCAGCAGCTCGCGGGCGCGAAACGGGACGCCGCCACGACCGCGATGAAGACCCTCGAAGCGCAGCTCGCGCGCGTGCCCGCCGTCACCGACGCCGAACTGGCCGCCGCCGCCGAACGCGTCGAGCGGCTGGAGAAGCTCACCGAGCCCGTGCGCGACAAGGCGAACGCCCTCGACGGGCTCGCCGCGGCCGTGGACGCCGCCCGCAGGCGCCTCGCCGAAGCGGAGTCGAACCTCGCGTCCCTCACCTACATCAAGCGGCCCGAGGGCGTCGCCGACATCGCCGCGCAGGTCGCCGACGCCGCTGCCGCCGCCGCGGACAAGGCGTCCGAAGTGGAGACCACCGAGGCCGAGGACGAGCGCCTCCGCGGCGAACTCGACGGCCTCGACCTCGCGCTCATCGAACGCCAGCTCAAGGCCTGGGCCGAACTCGCCGAGACCCAGTCGAAGCTGAAGACCGGCCTGGAGCTGACCGAGGAGCTGCGCGACCAGTTCGCCGAGGCGAAGGAGCTGGAGGAGGCCGCCGGGGAGGAGGTCGAGATCCAGCACGCGTCCCTCCACAAGGTCCGGATGGCCGAGCTCGCCGGGACCCTCCGGGCCGGGCTCAGCGTCGGCGACGAGTGCCCCGTCTGCGACCGGCCCGTCGACACGGTGCCCGAGCACGACCTCTCCGAGTCCATGCAGCAGGCCGAGGAGGCCTCCCGCACCGCCACGATCGAGCACCGCGACGCGCAGGCCGCCGTCGTCGCGCTCCAGACGAAGCTGGAGAACTACGAGGAGCGGCTCACCGAGCTGCGACTCGCCGAAGGGCGCCTGAAGAAGCGCCTCGAAGGCGTCGACGACCCGCCTGCGCTGCAAGCGAAGCGAGCGTCCTCCGAGGAGGCCCGCCAGCAGCTCGCGGGCACCGGCGCGGCCCTCAAGGCCGCCCGGCGGGCCCTGCGCGAGGCCGAGAAGCGCAAGCAGGCCGCCGACGAGCGGCAGCAGCGCGCCTGGAAGGAGTTCCAGCACGCCCGCGACCAGGTCGCCGCACTGGCCCCGCCCGCCGCCGGAGACGACCTGGCCGCGAGCTGGGACGCCCTCGTCGGCTGGGCCGCGGCCTCGCTGGAACGGGCCGGGGCCGAACGCGAAGCGGCCCGCACCGAGCTGACCGGACTCGACGGCCGCGCCGCGACCCTCCGCGGGGAGCTGCGGCTCTCCTTGGGCGAGTTCGACATCGAAGTGCCGCGCACCGGCACCGGCGGCGACTACGTCGGCAGGCACGCCGCCGCCGTCGAGTCCGCCAAGGCCGCGTCCGCGCGGCTGCGGGACGCCCGCGCCCAGCGCGTGGACCTGGAGGCCGAGACCCGCCGCTTCGCGCACGAAGCCGAGGTCGCGAAGGCCCTCGCGTCCCACCTGGAGGCGCGGCGGTTCATGGAGTGGCTCCTGTCGGAGGCCCTCGACGAGCTCGTGGCGGGCGCGACGGTGATGCTCAACCAGATCACCTCGGGCCAGTACGACCTCATCTACCGCGAGCAGGACTTCTGGGTCGTGGACCACCACGACGCCGACATGGCCCGCCCGGCGCGGAGCCTCTCGGGCGGCGAGACCTTCGCGGCCTCGCTGTCGCTGGCGCTCGCGCTGAGCGACCAGCTCGCGAGCCTCGCGCGCCACGGCGCGTGCCTGGAGTCGATCATCCTCGACGAGGGCTTCGGCACGCTCGACCCCGAGACCCTCGACGCCGTCGCGACGACGCTGGAGGCCCTCACGCTGTCGGCCGGGCGCACCGTGGGCCTGGTGACGCACGTGCCCGAACTCGCCGAACGCGTGCCCGTGCGCTTCCGGATCACCAAGGACGCCAAGGGGTCCCACGTCGAGAAGAGCTGGACCTAGACGCGGGCCCGCCCCGGCGTATGCCGGGGAGCACATCGGAATCGTTCACCTCCTGTTCGCCCGCGCGGCAGGAGTATCCCTGAATCGTGAAATCTCTCAACGTTTCCGGCAATCGCCGCAAGCTGCTCACCGGCGCCGCGGCGATCGGCACCGGTTCCGCCCTCGTGCTCGCCCTCGACGCCTGCTCCACCGACACCGGGGGCGCCGCAGCCTCCGAGACCGCTTCCGCCGCAGCCGAAGTCCCGGACCTCAAGGACCTGGAGACGGCCGAGGAGATCTGGGACGCCCTCCTCGAAGGGAACCAGCGGTGGGCCGCCGGGGAGTCCGCCCACCCCGACGCCGACGTCGAGACCCGCCAGGAGCTCGTCGAAGGCCAGGCGCCGCGCGCCGCGGTCTTCACGTGCGTCGACTCCCGCGTCGCCCCCGAACTGGTCTTCGACACCGGCGTCGGCGACATCATGGTCACCCGCACCGCCGCGAACACCTTCGACCCGCTCGTGTCCGAGTCCGTGTCCTACGGGCCCGCGGCCCTGGAGGCCCCGCTGCTCGTCGTCCTGGGCCACCAGAAGTGCGGGGCCGTCACCGCCGCCCACGACGCGCTCGCCGCCGCCGACGCGGGCGAGGAGGCCGAGGAGGCCGAGGACCACGGCTACCACCTCCCCGAGATCGTGGAGGCCCTCACGCCCGCCTACGAGGCCGCGAAGGAGGAGTCCGGGGACCCCGTGGACGCGATGATCGCCGCGAACGTCGCCCTCACCGTGCAGGCGCTCAAGGAGCACCCGAACCTCGCCGAACTCGTCGCCGACGGGGAGCTGACCGTCGTCGGCGCCGTGTACTCGCTGGAGACCGGCGTCGTCACCGAGATCGAGGTCTGAGCGTGCAGGGAGGGCCCCGGCCCTCCCTGCGCGCCGCGCGCGTCGACGATGGGAAGTAGGCTGGGCCGCAATCGACCTGAAAGCAGGTGCGCCTTGCAGATCACCGTCGACGCGTGGGACCCGTCCTTCGCCGACAACCCCGAGTCGCCCTCGCGCACCGGGGGCACCGTGCGCACCGAGATCGAGCTCGACCCCGAGGACTGGCGCCCCATCGACGCGCCCGCGACGGGCCCGCGCCGCATCGTCGTGGTCGACGGCGTGCGCCGCATCGACGCCCGGGTCGAGCTCCTGGAAGGCGGGGAGCGCTGGCCGGGCCTGTGCGTCTCCTGGGCCGCCGGGGCGGTGGCCTGCGACCTCGACGGGCACGTCTCCGCCGTCGCCGAGGCGGACGTGGAGCGCGGCCTGTTCGCGGCCGTCGACCCCGGCGCTGACTTCGGGCGGTACCCGTACCGCAAGGTCGAGTCCGCCGACCCGGGCGAGCTGATCTCCGCGGCCCAGCACGCGATGGCCTCTCTGGAGGCGAAGGTCGCCTCGATGGTGGCGATGGACGCCGAGCTCGCGGTCCTCGACGGGCCGCTGCGCGGGCGCGACCAGCTCTCGAACTCGGTGGGCTACATCAAGAGCCACTCCAGGTCCTACCTCAAGGGCGAGCAGAACGCCGTGGTCGAGAAGCTCGCCCCCGGCCAGCGCACCCCCGTGTTCCACCTGGTGTCGGGCTGGCCCCGCTACACGTGGTACCTGCGGCTGCCCGGGACGAGCTCGCGCGGCTGGTCGGGCGTGGCGCGCCTGGAAGCCTCCGACGACCTCACCGACGAGGCCGCGATCGCCCTCGCCGACGCGACCGCCGCGGCGCTCCCGCCGCTGGGGTCCGCGGCCCACAAGGACGCCCGCGCGCCGCAGAACCTGACGCCGATCGCGGGTCTGGAGCGGCGCCTGAAGCGGATGCTCGGCGACCCGCGGCTGCTGCTGCGCTCGGTGCGGGCGGCGTCGATGGAGACCGGCGGCTGAGGGAAGCGTTCGGGCCCTGGCGGTGTTCGGTCTGGCATGACCGACGCACCCGTGCACGGCACGGCGACCCTCTCGCGCGACCTGGACGCCCCTCCCGAGCGGGTGTGGGCCGCGTTCGCCGACTTCGCGCTCCGCGACCGCTGGTTCCGCATCCCGGGCAAGGACGGCACCCATGAGCTGGACTTCCGCGTGGGCGGCGGCGAGACCTCGACGGGCGTGTTCGCGGCCTCGGGGGCGCCGGAGCTGGTGGAGTGGCGGTCGCGGATCTTCGACCTGGAGGAGCCCCGGCGGATCGTCTTCGGGTACGAGCTGAGCGTGGACGGCTTGCGCCGCAACGTGTCCCTGGTGACGGTGGCGCTCGCCCCCGTGGGCGGCGGCACGCGCCTGGACTACACCGAGCAGTACGTGCTCACGGCCCTCACCGGGGAGCCGGGCCAGGACGAGGCGCACCTGCGCGGGTCGCTCCAGTTCCTGCTCAACCGGCTCGAAGGGGCGCTGCGGGAGAGGCAGGAGGCCCCGGCGCGGCTGCGCCGGGGCCTCCCTGGGTCAGCGAACTCCGGGTTCGCGTCGGATCGAGACTAAGGGACTGCTAGTACCAGCCGTTGGACTCGCTGTGCGACCATGCGCCGCACGGGCTGCCGTAGCGGCCTTCGATGTAGTCGAGGCCCCAGGCGATCTGGGTGGCCGGGTTGGTCTCCCAGTCGTCGCCGTTGGCGGCCATCTTGTCGCCGGGGAGCGCCTGCGGGATGCCGTAGGCGCCGGAGCCGGAGTTGTAGGCGGACTCGTCCCAGCCGGACTCGCGGTTCCACAGGTCCACGAGGCACTGGAACTCGCCCATGTCCCACCCGGCGTCGAGCGTCATGGTGCAGCCGATGGCCTGGTTGCCGGAGTAGTCGGAGCACTCGGCCGAGATGTCGACGCTCGGCCCGGACGACGAGTCGTCCGAGGTCTCCGCTTCGGCGGCCGGCTCCTCTTCCTCGGGGACCTCCGCGGGGTCGGACTGCGCGGTCCCGGGGGCCGCTTCCGCCTTCTCGGGCAGGATGCTGTCCATGGACTCCACGTCGTCCCACTGGCGGTCGGCGGTGCCGGCGTCGGCGACGATCTGCTCGGCGAGCCGTTCCTCGGCGGTCGGGTCGTCGGTGGCGATGATCGCGGCGCTCGCGCTGCTCGCCGAGCCGACTGCGAGCAGTACGGCCGCCGAGGACACGAACACCCGGGTGCGCACCACGTGCCGGAGGCCGCCGGGGCGGCGCTCGTCGGAGCGGTGCTTGGCTCGGGTCGTCTTCATGCGGGTAAACATCGGGGGTAACCCTAAAAGGACCCGCAGCCGGTTCCGTACCGCTCGGTAACGGCGACATTACGGCACATTGCCGCCTGTACCGCAAGGGCTTCCGTGCCCGTCTCGCCCGATAGCGGGAGTATCGCGAAGGGCACCCCAAAGGCCGGGAACCGCGGGCCGGCGACTCGGCCGAACGGGCCATTGACAGTGCCCGGGACGCTTCTTCTTTCTTCCACTTAGGTCCACGGAGAGCAATGTCACAGGAGGCAACGGACCGGCCCCGCCCTGGTGCGGGCGGGGCCGGTGTGGCGGGTGGGGGCTAGTCGGTGGTCGGGTCGGCCTCGCTCGGGGTGGCCTCTGCCGTGGTCGGCTCATCGGACGCCGTCGGGTCGGGCTCGTCGCTCGGGGACTCCTCCGGGGCCTCGGTGGTCTCGTCGGCGGTCGGGGACTCGCTCGGTCCGGCGGTGGGCTCCCGGTCGTCGGAGGGCGTGGCTTCGCCCAGGGCCTCTTCCGGGGTAGGGCACAGCGGGTACAGGTAGCCGTGTTCGCCGTACGGGTCCGTGTACTGGTCCCCCGAATCGCACCGGTACGGGTCGCCGAGGAGCACCGGGTCGCCGTTCTGGTCGAAGAGGTAGAACCCGTCGATCGGCTCGCCGTTCTCGTCGTAGGCGCGGAGGTCCTCGATCTCCAGGGAGCCGTCGTCGTAGGAGTAGGACGCGGACGGGACGTACCGGTCCGGCAGCCCGCCGGTGTAGACCCACGCGAACTGGTAGGCGGCCAGGGCCATCAGGCCCGCGCCGAGCCAGGCGGTCCACAGCTGCGAGGTGCGGCCCCAGCGGGTCGAGGCGGTGCCGATCCGCAGGGAGATCCAGACGCCGAGGAGCACCGCCGCGAGCCCGAAGACCAGGCCCGGGAACGAGCCGAAGATCCAGAAGTCGGTGAAGCCGTACTGGACCGAGGAGAACCAGTAGAGCAGGAGCAGCGCGCCTACCGCGCCGCGCACGGCCCACCAGCCGGGCCTGACCTTCTCGCGGAACTCGGCGAAGTCCCCCATGCCCGCCGAGCGGGTGGCCGCGTCGGCGGTCCTGGCGACGGCGGCGCGGGCCTCCGCGATCCGGTCGCGGCGCGCCGCGACCGGCTCGGAGTCGCCTTCGACGACGACGGTCTCCCGGAGCTCCGCGGCGTACGCCGCCGGGGCGCCGAGGCGTCCGGCGAGCGTGGCGCCCGGTTCCAGGTCGGCGGCGACCTCGTTCAGGTGGGCTTCGAGGTCGGCGAGCAGGTCCTCGCGGACCGCGGGCGGCAGGTCGGCGAGGTGGCGGCGGACCTCCGCGAGGTAGGTCGCCGCCTCGGTGCCGCGGGGTGAGTCGGTCATCGTCAGCCTTTCTCGGGGGAGTCGAGGAGGGCGCGCATCTTGCCGCTGACGTCCTCCCATGCTTCGCGCATGGCGCGCAGGCGGGTGCGGCCGGTCGCGGTGAGCGCGTAGTACTTCCGGTGCGGTCCGGCGTCGCTGGGCATCACGTAGGTGGACAGGTGTCCGGCCTTGAACAGCCGCCGGAGCGTCCCGTACACCGTGGCGTCCCCGAGCTCCTCGAACCCGGCCTTGCGCAGGCGGTGGAGGATCTCGTAGCCGTACGCGTCCTCGTCGGCGAGGACGCGCAGCACGATGATGTCGAGCAGTCCTTTGAGCAGTTGCGATCGGTCCACGCATACGACAGTACCATGCATTGCACAGTAGTGTGCTAAGCGGAGCCCCTGGAGACAGGACCGGCCCCGCACGCCAGTGCGGGGCCGGTCCTCCTTGCGGCGCTTACAGAGTGGCGCGGGCGGCGCGCAGGCGCGCCATACTCACGTCCTTGCCGAGCAGCTCCATGGACTCGTACAGCGGCGGCGAGACGGTCTTGCCGCTGATCGCCACGCGGACCGGCCCGAAGGCCTTGCGCGGCTTGAGGCCCATGCCGTCGACGAGCGCGGCCCGCAGGGCCTCCTCGATGCTCGCGGTCGTCCACTCGATGCCGTCGAGCGCGGCGATGGAGGCGTCGAGGACCTGCGCGGCGTCGTCCTTGAAGGTCTTCTTCGCCGAGTCTTCGTCGATCGCGACCTCGGTGCCGCAGAACAGGAAGCGGAGCATCTCCACGGCCTGCGCGAGCGTCGAGCAGCGCTCCTGGACGAGCGGCACGGCCACGTCGAGGACGTGCGCCTCGGCCGCGGTCGGGGCGTCCCCGATGAGCCCGGCGTCGCGCAGCCGCGGCAGCAGCAGGCGGGTCAGCTCCGCGGGGTCGGTCATGCGGAAGTGCTCGGCGCAGATCGCGTCGAACTTCTTCTCGTCGAACCGCGCCGGGTTGGATTTGACGTCGTGGAGGTCGAACGCCGACAGGAACTCCGCGACGGTGAACGTGTCGCGGTCGCCGGAGATGGACCAGCCGAGCGTCGCCACGTAGTTGAGGACGCCCTCGGGCAGGTACCCGGCCTCCTTGTACTGCAACAGGTTCGAGCGGGGGTCGCGCTTGGACATCTTCTTGCCGCGCTCGTCGACGATGAGCGGCAGGTGCGCGTACTCGGGCTCGGCGTCGGCCAGGCCCAGCTCGATGAGCGCGTGCCACATGACGATCTGGCGGGGCGTCGAGGGCATGAGGTCCTCGCCGCGGGTGACCATGTCGACCTTCATGAGCGCGTCGTCCACCGGGTTGGTGAGCGTGTACAGCGGCGAGCCGTCGCCGCGCGCGACCACGTAGTCGGGGACGGTGCCCGCGGGGGTGCGGACCTCGCCGCGCACCGCGTCCTGGAACACGATGTCCTCGTCGGGCATCCGCATGCGCAGCACGGGCTTGCGGCCCTCGGCGCGGAAGGCGGCCTTCTGCTCCTCGGTGAGGTCGCGGTCGAAGTTGTCGTAGCCGAGCTTCGGGTCGCGGCCCGCGGCCCGGTGCCGGGCCTCCACTTCCTCGTTGGTGGAGAACGCCTCGTAGGCGTAGCCGCCGTCGAGGAGGCGCTTGAGGACGTCGGCGTAGATGTCGAGGCGCTGCGACTGCCGGTACGGCGCGTAGGGGCCGCCGATGTCGGGCCCCTCGTCCCAGGTCATGCCCAGCCACGAGAGCGCTTCGAGGAGCTGCTCGTAGGACTCCTCGGTGTCGCGCGCCGCGTCGGTGTCCTCGATGCGGAACACGAACGAGCCGCCCTTCGCGCGGGCGTAGCCCCACGAGAACAGGCAGGTGCGCACCAGGCCGACGTGCGGGGTGCCGGTCGGGCTGGGGCAGAAGCGGGTGCGGGCGTTACTCACTGGCGATCACCTTGTTGGTCAGCGTGCCGATGCCGGCGACGGAAACGGAGACGGTCTCGCCGGCCTGGATCGGCCCGACGCCCGCGGGCGTCCCGGTGAGCACCACGTCCCCGGGGAGGAGGGTCATGATCTGCGAGACGTACGCGATGAGCGCGGGCACGTCGAAGATCATGTCCTTCGTCGAGCCGAGCTGGCGCACCTCGCCGTTGACCTCGCAGCGGACCTCCGCGTCGGCCACGTCGGCGTCGGTCTCGATCCACGGGCCCAGCGGGCAGAACGAGTCGAAGCCCTTGGCGCGCGTGAACTGCACGTCCTGCTTCTGGAGGTCGCGCGCGGTCACGTCGTTCGCGCACGTGTAGCCGTAGATCGAGGACTTCGCGGCCTCGCGGTCGAGGCCGCGGGCGCCGTGCAGGCCGATGACGACCGCCAGCTCCGCCTCGTGCTCGACCTGGTCGGACACGGCCGGGAGGCGGATCATCTCGCTCGGGCCGATGACCGAGGTCGAGGGCTTGAGGAAGATCAGCGGCTCCTTGGGGACCTCGTTGCCGAGTTCGGCGGCGTGCTCGGCGTAGTTGCGGCCCACGCACACGACCTTCGACGGGAGGATCGGGGCGAGCAGCCGCACGTCGTCGAGCGCCCAGCGTTGGCCGGTGAGCTTGATCTGCGCGAACGGGTGCCCCTCGATCTCCGCGGCGGTGGCCCCGGGCCCCTCCCCTTCGAGGACTGCGAACGACATGCCGGTGGGGTGAGCGATCCGCGCGATCCGCACAGTCGGCCCCTCTCTAAGACTGGTTCGAAACCTTGCGGGCCCAGCTTAGTTCGCGCGGCGGCTGCGGGCGCGGCGCTCCCGCGCGCCGGACTCGCCGGTCACGCCGAGGCCGCACTAGCGCAGGAGCAGGAAGAGGCCCGCGATGACGACGGTGCCGACGAGCGCGCCGACGACGATGCCCATGCCCATGCGGCGCACGCGGCCGAACATGCCGACGAAGAAGCCCAGGACGCACGTGAGCGGCGCCGCGACCAGCAGCGACAGCGAGGTCGCGCCGAGGCGCACCCGGAGGGTCTCGCTCAGGCCGCCGACGAGCACGAAGCCCAGGACGACGGCGAGGACCACGACGATCACCAGGCCCAGGAAGAACCCGGCGCCGAAACGGCGGCGTCCGTACACGGCCGAGTCCGCGGCGAGTGCAGCCGCGCGGGCGCGATCGGTCTTGTAGGAAGTCACACCTCAACTGTAGTACGACGGGGCAATCGGGCGGGTCACCGCATTCCTCCGCTGTCCCCTGACGCGCCGTCACGAATCCGCCGCGGGGCGCCGTCCGCGTGGAAGACTGCCGCAATGCGCCGTCTGATCACCATCTCAGCACTTTTTGCGGCCCTGCTGTTCGTGCAGGCCCCGGCCGGGGCGATCGACTCGAACCTGCCGCAGGCGACCGCCTCCTTCAACGACCAGGTCGTCAAGGTCGCCTACAACGGCGACACCGTCTACTCCGGCGGCCTGTTCACCCGGGCCAAGCAGACCGACGGGACCTACGCGGACCGCACGTACCTGGCCGCGGTGAACTCGCGGACCGGCGCGCTGCTGCCGTTCGCGCCGGTCCTCAACGGCACCGTCCACGAGGTGAAGACCGGCGGCGGGTACCTGTACGTCGCCGGGAAGTTCACCGAGGTCGACGGCACCGCGATGTCCCGGATCGCCCGGTTCAGCCTGTCCACCGGGAAGCTCGACACGGCGTGGCGGCCGAACCCGAGCGCCACGGTCTACTCGATCGAGCCCGTCGGGTCCACCGTGTACCTCGGCGGCACGTTCACGAAGGTGGGCTCGCTCGCGCAGCCGCGCCTCGCCGCCGTCGACGCGTCCACGGGCGCTCCCATCGCCGCGTTCAAACCCGAGGTGTCCGAGGGCGGCGTGCGCGACGTCCAGTCCGGGCACGGCCGCCTCTACGTCGCGGGCGTGTTCTCGATGATCGGCGGCGACAAGAAGTACGGGAAGCTCGGCGCGGTCGACCCGGTGACGGGCGCGGTCGACACGGGATTCTCCGCGAAGGTGTACGTCCTCACCCGCGAGGTCGTCGTCGCCGGGGACCGCGTGTACGCGGCGCTCGACGGGCGCGGCGGCGAGATCCGGGCGTTCACGACCACCGGCGAGACGCTCTGGTACCAGGCCGTGGACGGCGGGATGCAGACCGTCGCCGTGTGGGGCAACACCGTCATCGGCGGCGGCCACTTCGACGAGGCGTGCAACACCAACCACGCAGGTCCCTTGGGCCAGTGCGTGGACGGCATCAAGGCGCACCGCGGGAAGCTCCTCGCGGTCGACATGAACGGGAACCTGCTGCCGTGGAACCCGGGCGCGAACGGCGTCGTGGGCGCCTGGGACGCCACGGTCCACCCGTCGGGCGCGAACATGACCGTCGGCGGGTCGTTCACGACCTTCGGCGGCGGCGCCATGGAGCAGAAGAGGATCGCGGTCTTCAACTGACGCAACGCAAGCGATAGGGGCCCGATCATCGATCGGGCCCCTTCATTCGTTCGCCCTCCCGCACGGTCGGCGCGGGCCGGGCAAGGGGGACGGTCTCGTGGACCGTCCCCGGTCTCGGCGGCTCGTGGCCTGAAGTCAGCGGCGGTTCAGCCCGTAGGCGAGGCCGTCCGCGAGGGCGTTCCAGGACGCCTCGATGAGGTTGGGGGCGACGCCGACGGTGGTCCACTCGGCTTCGCCGTCGCTCATGGAGATGAGGACGCGGGTGACCGCGTCGGTGCCGGTGGACCCGGCGAGGATGCGGACCTTGAAGTCCGAGAGCGTCAGCTCGGCCAGGCGCGGGTGCCGGGCGGCCAGCGCGGAGCGCAGCGCGGCGTCGAGGGCGTTGACCGGGCCGTTCCCCTGCGCCGTGGAGATGACGCGCTCGCCTTCGACGTCGACGCGGACGGTGGCCTCGGCGACGGTGGCGCCGTTCGGGTCGTGGTCGACGATGACGCGGTACGTGTCGAGTGTGAAGGGCCGCGGCAGGCCGCCTTCCACTTCGTCGCGCACGAGCAGCTCGAAGGAGGCGTCGGCGGCCTCGAAGGACCAGCCTTTGGATTCGAGTTCCTTGACGCGCTTGGTGATGCGGTCGAGGGCGTCCTTGTCGCCGGCGAGGTCGATGCCGAGTTCGCGGCCCTTGAGTTCGACGGAGGCGCGGCCGGCCATCTCGGTGACGAGGATGCGCATGTCGTTGCCGACGAGCTCGGGCTCGATGTGGTTGTACAGGGCCGGGTCGGCCTTGATCGCGGAGGCGTGGATGCCCGCCTTGTGGGCGAACGCGGCGTGGCCGGTGTAGGGGGCGTGCTCGTCGGGGGTCATGTTGGCGATCTCGGCGATGGCGTGGGAGACGCGGGTGAGCTTCTCCAGGCCGCCGTCGGGGAGGACCTTGCGGCCGAGCTTGGTCTCCAGGTTCGCGATGACGGTGAAGAGGTTCGCGTTGCCGGGGCGCTCGCCGTAGCCGTTGGCGGTGCCCTGGACGTGCATGGCCCCGGCCTCGACGGCGGCGACGGTGTTGGCGACGGCGCAGCCGGTGTCGTTCTGGGCGTGCATGCCGAGGCGGATGCGCTCGGGCGGGAGGTCGGCGGCGAGGCGGGCGCGCAGGTCGGTGAAGGCCGCGGTGATGTCGGAGGGGATGGAGCCGCCGTTGGTGTCGCACAGGACGACCGCTTCGGCGCCGACGTCGAGGGCGGTCTTGACGACGAGGGCGGCGTAGACGGGGTCGTGGCGGTAGCCGTCGAAGAAGTGCTCGCAGTCGATGAAGACCTGGCGGTCGTGCTCGCGTCCGGTGCGGACGGAGTCGGCGATCATGGCGAGGTTCTCTTCGGGGGTGGTCTTCAGGGCCTGCTCGACGTGGCGCATGTCGGACTTGGCGACGAGGCACAGGACGGGCGCGCGGGAGTCGAGGAGGGCCTTGAAGCCGGGGTCCTCGGCGGCGGTGGAGGCGGCGCGCCGGGTCATGCCGAAGGCGACCAGCCTGGCGTGCTTGAAGTTCAGCTCGTCCGCGGCGCGGGCGAAGAATTCGGTGTCCGAGGGGATCGCGCCGGGCCAGCCGCCCTCGATGTAGTCGACGCCGAGCTCGTCGAGGAGCTCGGCTACCGCGAGTTTGTCGGCGACGGAGTAGCGCAGGCCCTCCATCTGGGCGCCGTCGCGGAGCGTGGTGTCGAAGACGTGGAAGTCCCCGGCGCCGGTCTCTGCCTCGCCGGGTTTGGTAGCGGAGTCTGCTTGCGTCACTTGGTGCTCCAAGTCCTGTCTGCCGATGGGTCCTGTGCTGCGCGTCGGACCTGAACGTTCGTTTGCCCTGAACGAAAAAGACCCCCTGCGGGCGCAGGAGGTCTGGCGTTCGGCGATGGCATTACGGCCTCGCGGAACGCCCGCAGCTAATCATGAGCTGGAAAGTCACGAGAGGAAGTATGCCACCGGCGGACCGGGCCGCCCAGCATTTCCCACATCTCGGGAATCACTGTGTCGCTGTGGACGATGCGCTACCAGTCCGAGCGGAAGGCGCGGCGGCGCTGCCACCACAGCAGGAGCGCGGTTCCTCCGGCGAGGGCGATGGCGCCCGCTGCGAGGACGGCGCCGAGTCCGGCTCCGGTGGTCGGCAGCTGCGGCTGGGCCGCGGGCGGCGTGGTCGATGGGGCCTCCGACGAAGGCGTCTCTGAGGGCGTGGGCGTCTCGGGCGGGACGGCGGCGAACAGCCACTCTTGGAAGTGGCGGGAGGGGCTGGCGCCGTCGCCGAGCGCGACGGCGACGACCTCGGCGCCTTCGACGGCGTCGGCGTCGTCGGTGAGGCCGAGGTAGTAGCCGTCGGTACCGATGAACCGGAAGTCCTCATTGGACTGAGCGTCGTCGAAGACGACGTTCCAGGCGTCGGCGCCCGCGCAGTCGGCGAGGAACACGGGGGCGGTCTCGCCGCCGCCGGAGACGTCGGCGGAGAGGCACTTCCCGTCGCTCTCGCGGACGACCTGGTACTCGCCGAGATCCTGGAGGGCCTCGACGGCGCGGAGCGTCCACAGGTCGCCGTCGGCGGCGAGGCGGACCGCGCCGTTCTGCTGGGCGAGCGTCAGGTCCGGGTGGTCCTTGAGGTACATGCGGACCGGTTCGTCGGGGACCGGGTCCGCGGCTTGGGCGGGCGCGGCGGGAAGCAGGGCGGCGGCAGCGGCGAGCGTGGCGGGAAGAATACGGGCTTTCACCCGGAGATTACACCAAATTAGACATATTCACGTACGAGGGCTCAGGCGCGCTGCTCGCCGATCCGGCCGCGGATCTCGCTCGCCGCGTCGCCCGCCGCGCGCAGCCGGTCGGCCGCGTCGGTGAGCATGTCGAGGGTCTCGTCCGCGCGGTGCGCGGTCAGCTCGTGCTGGAGGCCGATCGACCCGGCCAGGCACTCCCCCGCCGCGGTCACCATGTCCTCGTAGGCGGTCACGCCCGATTCGAGCCGCTCGACCATCCGGTCCAGGCCGTCCTGGAGGCCCGTGCGCTTCATCGACGGCGACACCGCGAGCGCCTGCTCGACGTCCTTGACGCTCAAGGCGAGCTGGTACAGCTCGCGCCCGGCCTGGCCCGCCCCGGCGAGGATCGCCACGGCCTCCTCGTTGCCCTGCAAGCGGTTCGCCATCCGCTCGGCCGCGATGGACGCCTGCTCCAGGCGCTCGTAGGGCCGCAGCGCCCGGCTGCGCTTGAACTGGTCCCGGATGCGGCCCCGGCGGATCGCGTCGGCAGCCTCGCCGAACAGGCCCTTCGCCTCACTCGCGAGCTTCGCCGGGCCGTGCAGCTCCAGCGACGCCCGCTCCGACTCGGGCAGCGCCCGCGCCAGGCGCCGGTAGTCGAACCAGCGGACCACGGCCATCGCCGTGGAGAACCCCGCGACCGTCACCCAGATCCCGTCGGGCGCACCGAGACCCGCATAGGGAATGAAGAACGCACTGCCGGCGGCGGCGCCGCCGGCAGTGGTGGTCCAGGACTTGGCGGAAGCCAGGCGGGAGCGCAGGCGCTTGAACGCGCGCTTGCGTTCCTTGGCGTCCACCGGGCGTCCTTAGCTGTTGGTCTTGTCCGCCTCCGCGGTCCCCTCGTCGAGGGACGCGCGGATGTCGGCGAGGCGGGCGTTCGTGACCGACTCCTTCGACTCGATCTGCGCCTTCTCCTTGCCGCCCGAGAGCTGGTCGCCCTCAAGGGAGGCGCGGATCTGCTCCAGGCGCGAGGCCCCCGCCATGTCGCGGGTGGCGCGGTTCACTTCGAGGAGGCGGCCCTCGACCGAGTTCGAGGCGAGCTCGGCGCGGCCCATCGCGTTCGAGTACCGGCCCTCGATCTTGTCGCGGATCTCGTCGAAGTTCGGCACGTTCCCGGGCGCGGCGGTCTGCGACATCTGCTCCAGGGACGAGGCGATCGTCTCCTGCATCTTCGCCTGCTCCAGCTGGCCGAGCAGCTTCGTGCGCTCCTGGAGCTTCTGCTGGAGGATCATCTGGTTGTTCTCGACGGCCTTCTTCGCCTGGTCGGCGGCCGTCAGCGCCTGGTCGTGCATCACCTTCATGTCCTCAAGGGACTGCTCGGTGGAGACCAGCTGCCCGGCGAGGATCTCGGCGGTCGACTCGAACTGCTGCGCCTTCGCCTCGTCGCCGTCGGCGCGGGCCTTGTCCGCCAGCACGAGCGCCTGGCGCGCCTGCGCCTGGAGCCGCTCCACCTCGGACATCGAGCGGTTCAGCTTCATCTCCAGCTGCCGCTGGTTCCCGATCACCGAGGCGGCCTGCCCCACCAGTGCCTGGTGCTGCTTCTGCGCCTCCTCGATCGCCTGCTGGATCTGGATCTTGGGGTCGGCGTACTCGTCGATCTTCGCACCGAAGAGCGCCATCATGTATTTCCAGCCCTTGACGAACGGATTGGCCATTATCGGGGTCCTTCCGGTGCTCACTTGGCGAAGCTTGCGAGCCATACATTTTGCAACTGCAACGCCGACTTGCCTCTAGTGTCGGACATCGGCGCCACTCTTGCGGGACAGGGGTGACGCCTCCATCGCAAAACTACATCATCGGGTACGGCGTTCAGGTACGCAGTCAGGCGGCCGCGCGGACCACCGAATCGGACACCTCGCCACGGCGGTGGCGGGACCGGACCTGCGCTATGGCGGCGGCCGGACGGCGGCGCCGCGACTCCTCCGCGGCGGCGGCCTGCTCCCGCGACGGCAGCAGCACCGGCACCTGCCTGGCCTGCGGGTGCTGCGGGGCCTCGTCGCCGCGCTCGTGCGCCGCGACCTCCCGCGACACCTCCGCGAGCACCTCCGACAGGCGCACCTGGAGCGCCCCGCACACGGACGCCAGCAGCTCGCTCGACGGCTCCTTGTGGCCCCGTTCGATCTCCGAGAGGTAGCCCAAGCTCACATTCGCCTGCTTCGACACGTCACGCAGCGTCCGCTTCTGGGCGCGGCGACGACGACGCAGGGTCTCTCCCAGCAGTTCCCTCAACAACACCATAGGGTTCTCCTCCACGCCGCGGTCGCTCATATGAGCCTAAACGGGTCCTGCAAGCCTAGCTCGACCGGTTCGGCTCGCTCTCCCTAGATTTGAATGCTTTCCAGAGGTAATCCATTCCCGTCAGGACCGTGAGGATCGCCGCCGCGTACATCAGCCACAGCCCCGCCGCGTCCAGCGGCGCCGGCCACGGGAACAGCATCCACGACACCGCCGTGATCTGGAGGACCGTCTTCAGCTTCCCGCCGCGGTCCGCCGCCACCACCGTGCGGTTGCGGATCGTCATGCGCCACACCGTGATCCCCAGCTCGCGCACCAGGATCACCACCGTCACCCACCACGGCAGGGCGCCGTAGTAGCTCAGCAGCACCAGGGCCGTCCCGATCAGCGCCTTGTCCGCGATCGGGTCCGCCAGCTTGCCGAAATCGGTCACCAGGCCGCGCGAGCGCGCCAGCCACCCGTCCACGAAGTCCGTCGCCGAGATGAACACGAACAGCAGGCAGGCCGCGACCCGCCACCCCGTGTGCTCCATCCCCGACAGGACCACGAACACGGCGAACACCGGCACCAGGAAGATCCGGGCCACGGTCACCACGTTCGCGATGTTCCACGGCGAGACCGGGGGGTCGGCGGTCACCAGGCCTCCTCGACGAGCTCCGCCACCAGGTCCACGCCGTGCGAGTCCACGACCTTCGCGGTCACGAAGTCGCCGGGCTCCAGGCCCTCGACCTCGCCGACCAGGGCGACCGTGCCGTCGACCTCCGGCGCCTGGTGGGCGCCGCGGCCGTCCACGCCGTCGTCCTCCACGGACTCGACGAGCACCGTCATCGTCTCCCCGACGCGGTCGGCGGCGCGCTGGCTCACCAGCTCGTCGACGAGCATCGCGACCCGGGTGTGGCGGTCCTGGACCTCGTCCTCGGGGACGTGGCCGTCGAGGTCGACCGCCTCGGTGCCGTCCTCGTCGGAGTACGCGAACACGCCCGTGGAGTCGAGGCGGGCCGCTTCGAGGAAGCCCATGAGCTCCTCCACGTCCTCCTCGGTCTCGCCGGGGAAGCCGACGATCACGTTCGTGCGGGCGCCCGCGAGCGGGGACACCGCGCGGATCTGGTCGAGCAGCGCCAGGAAGTTCTCGGTCGATCCGAAGCGGCGCATGCGGCGCAGGACCTTCGCCGAGGAGTGCTGGAACGACAGGTCGAAGTACGGGACGACCTTCTCCGTGCGGTGCATCGCCTCGATGAGGCTCGGGCGCAGCTCCGCGGGCTGGAGGTACGACAGGCGGATCCACTCGATGCCGTCGATCGCGGCCATGCCTTCGAGGAGGTGCTCCAGGGCCTGCGTGTCGGGCAGGTCCTTGCCGTACGAGGTGGTGTTCTCCGAGACGAGGTTGAGCTCCTTGACGCCTTCGGAGGCGAGCCACGCGGCCTCGGCGAGGATCTCCTCGGGCGTGCGGGACACGAACGAGCCGCGGAACGTGGGGATCGCGCAGAACGTGCAGCGCCGGTCGCACCCGGACGCGAGCTTCAGGTTCGCGACGGGGCCGTCGGTGAGGCGCTTGCGGACCACCGCGAGGTGCTGCGGGGCGCCCGCGGCCGGCGCGGCGCCGTCGGCCTGCGCGGCGCGCGAGTGGCCGGGCACGACCGCGGCCGCGGCCTGGCGGGCGGCCGGGGCCAGCGGCAGGAGCTTGCGGCGGTCACCGGGCTGGTGCGACTCGATGGTGCGGCCCGCGAGGATGTCGTCGAGGCGCGCGGCCATGTCCGGGTAGTGGTCGAAGCCGAGGACGGCGTCCGCTTCCGGGAGGCTCTCGGCGAGCTCGCGGCCGTACCGCTCCGCCATGCAGCCGGTCGCCACGACCTTGGCGCCGGTGTTCGAGGCCTCCAGCAGCACGTCGATGGACTCGGTCTTGGCCTGCTCGATGAACCCGCAGGTGTTGACCATGACCACGTCGGCGTTCTCGCCGTCGTCGCTGATGCGCCAGCCGCCGGCGGCCAGGCGCGCGGCCAGCTCCTCGGAGTCGGTCTCGTTGCGGGCGCAGCCGAGCGTCAGGAGCGCGACGCTCTTGCCTGCGGCGCGGGAGTTCGAATCGGCGGTCGAATGAGCTGATGACACCCAGAAAGCGTACCCAGGGGCGGCAGGTGAACGCCCGGGGCGGCGGGCAGCGTCACGGTGGTCCGGGGCGTAGAGTGGCCGACCCCACTCAGGGGCCGCTCCGGGCCGGTCACGGACGGTATGCGCCGAATGCCCGGCGGACGAATCGGGCCGTTCCCGGCCCTCCTGCGCTGGGGCAACATCGGATCACCGGGCGTCGCACCCATACTTTAGGCTGGTCCCATGTCCCCCAAAGGCATCGCCCCAGCCGACAGGATCCCCCGGAACAGCCCCGCCCGCAGGGCCGCGTTCGCGGCGCTCGCCGCGGCCGCCGCGCTCGGCGCCGCCGCGTGCGGCGAGGTGCCCACGGGCACGCTGAACACCCGAGCGGGCTACTCGGTCGCCAGCGACGAAGTGCCCGTCTCGATCTGCCCGAGCGAGGGCGGGCACCGCTTCGAGGGCGACGAGGGGCTGCTGCGCGGCGCGCACTTCGCGCTCCGCGTCGAGTGCGTGGCCTCGTTCGACGAGGTCCCCGCGGACTTCCAGCTGGAGTACCTCATCGGCGAGGACCACCCGATCACCGTGCCGCCGCCGCCCGGGTACGAGTTCACGCTCGTGCAGTTCGCGCCCGAGCCGGGCGTGGAGGCCCCGTACGCGGTGGACGACCTCACCGAGCTCTCCGGGAAGCTCGTCATCGGCTCCGAGGAGTGGGAGTTCGCGGGCACCGCGCCCGTGGCCGGGGCCGCGTACCTGGCGGTCGTCGAGAAGGACGCGCCGGTGACGCTGGAGATGACCGACTCCGAGCGGACCCAGACGATGGACCTGCGCGCGCGCACCCGCGAGGGGCTCGTCCAGGCCCTGTACAACGGGTCCGCGGACACGGTGACCACCGACGTCGTGGAGAACTCCGTCGACGGCTACACGTCGACCGGCTCGTACGAGTACTGGTTCGACGACTGGGTGTACTCCACCGAATTCACCCTCACGCGTGAGGTGTACCAGCCCGGCGAGGGCTGGGTGGCCGAGAACGACGGCGCGGTCCTCGCGCTCCAGTTCGGGTGGCTCCAGTCCGGGTCGGGCCTGGAGTGGAACATCGATCCCGAAGAAGCCCTCGCCGTCGCGGACGCGAACGGGGCGCTGACGGCGGCCTCGGTGGAGCACACGGACGAGGAGTGGGGCGACGGGATCTGGCGCACGTACTTCCTGGAGTACGCGGTCCCGGCCGACAGCCTCGTGTTCACGCTGACGTTCCACCCCGAAGGGCCGGTCGAATGGCCCGAGGAGGGCATCTCGATGCCGATCAGCGGCGACAAGACGCACGAGCTGACCGCCAGCTTCGAGTAGGGGCCCGGTCCGGTCGGACCGGCCCCTCCTCGCTTCCTACGCCTGCTCGCCCTGAATCGAGGCGATGACCGAGTCGAGCTCGTCGGGCTTGACGAGCACGTCGCGGGCCTTCGTGCCCTCCGAGGGGCCGACCACGCCGCGGGTCTCCATGAGGTCCATGAGCCGCCCGGCCTTCGCGAAGCCGACGCGCAGCTTCCTCTGGAGCATCGAGGTCGACCCGAACTGGGTGGTGACGACCTGCTCGATCGCCTGGATGAGCACTTCCAGGTCGTCGCCGATGTCCGGGTCGATCTCGCGCGTCGAGCCGGGCGCGGCGGTGACCTCCTCGATGTACTGGGCGTCCATCTGGGCCTTCGCGTGCGCCACGACCGCCTCGATCTCGTCGTCGGAGACCCACGCGCCCTGGATGCGCTCGGGCTTCGAGGCGCCCATCGGCAGGAACAGGCCGTCGCCGCGGCCCACGAGCTTCTCGGCGCCGGGCTGGTCGAGGATGACCCGCGAATCGGCGAGCGAGGAGGTCGAGAACGCCAGACGGGACGGCACGTTGGCCTTGATGAGGCCCGTGACGACGTCCACGGAGGGCCGCTGGGTGGCGAGCACCAGGTGGATCCCGGCGGCCCGCGCGAGCTGCGTGATGCGCACGACCGAGTCCTCCACGTCGCGGGCCGCGACCATCATCAGGTCGGCCAGCTCGTCGACGATGACCAGCAGGTACGGGTGCGGGCGGAACTCGCGGCCCGACGCCGGGTGCTCCTTCAGCTCCCCGGAGCGGACCTTCCGGTTGAAGTCGTCGACGTGCCGGACGCCCGCCGCCGCGAGGTCCTCGTACCGCATGTCCATCTCCTTGACGACCCATTGCAGCGCGTCCGACGCCTTCTTCGGGTTCGTCACGATCGGGTGGACCAGGTGCGGGATGCCCTCGTAGTTCGACAGCTCGACCCGCTTGGGGTCGATGAGGAGCAGGCGCACCTGCTCGGGCGTGGACCGCACCAGGATCGACGTCAGGAGCGTGTTGATGCACGAGGACTTGCCGGAGCCGGTGGCGCCCGCGATGAGCATGTGCGGGGTCTTCGTCAGGTTCGTGAGGACGTAGCCGCCCTCGACGTCCTTGCCGAGGCCCACGATCATCGGGTGCGCGTCGGCCTGGGCGGTCGGCGAGCGGAGCACGTCGCCGAGGGCCACGTCGTCGCGGTCGGTGTTGGGGATCTCGACGCCGACGGCGCTCTTGCCGGGGATCGGGTTGATGATGCGGATCTCGGCGCTCTTGACGGCGTACGCGATGTTCTTCGAGAGCTGGATGATCCGCTCCACCTTCACCGCCGGGCCCAGCTCCACTTCGTACCGGGTGACCGTGGGGCCGCGCGTGAAGCCGGTGACGGCGGCGTCCACGTTGAACTGCGCGAAGACCTCCTGGAGGGCCGCGATGACGACCTCGTTTGCCTTCGAGCGCTTCTTCGCGGCCGGGCCGGTCGGGAGCATGTCGAGCGGCGGCAGGCGGTAGTCGCCGTCCATCGCGCCGTCCGAGAGGGTCGGCTGCTCCACCTTCTTCGGCGCGGGCGTGTGCTTCGGGGGCTCGCGGACCGGCTCGGGCGCCGCGATCGGCGCGGACCGGCGCGGCGGCGGGGGCTCCTCGTCCTCCTGCCCCAGCTCCGGGACCTCCTCGGGCGCGAGCCGCGGCAGGACCGTGGTGGGCCGGTGGACGCGGCGGGCCTCTTCCTCCTTGAGGCGCTTGGCCTCCCGGCTCTCGGCGCGCGTCATGCGCGGCTCGGCGCCGCCCTCCTCGTCATCATCCTCATACGACTCCACTTTGCCCGTGGCGAGGCCCCACAGGTGCGCGAGCTTCGTCGGCACCTGGTTCAGCGGCGTCGCAGTGACCACGAGGACCCCGAACAGCAGGAGCAGCACCAGGAGCGGGAACGCGACATATGCGGAGACGGCCAGCGCGAGCCCGCCGCCGACGAGCCAGCCGAGCTGCCCGCCCGCGACCATGCGCTCGCCCATGTCGGCGGGGAGCCCGGACATGAGGTGGAGGAGGCCGAGGCTGGAGAGCCAGATCGCGGTCCAGCCGACGAGCGAGCGGCCGTGGGCGCCTTCGGGGGGCGTCTGGCGCATGACGCGGATGCCCCACAGCACCAACAGGACCGGGAGCGCGCGGGTGGCGAGGCCGAGGAGCCAGTCGAGGATGAACGCGAAGCGCTCGCCGACGGGCCCGGCTACGTCGAACCAGACGGCGCACGCGAGGACGATCGCGGTCGCGACGAGGAGGAGCCCGAGGCCGTCGCGGCGGTGCGCGGGGTCGATCTCGCGGGCGGTGGCGGCCTCCTTGCCGACGGAGCGGGCCATCCAGCCGGTGGTGCGGGCGGTGCCGATCCACAGGCCGCGCAGGCCCATGCCGAGGGCTTCGAGGGGACCGGGGATCGCGTCGGCGCGGGTGCGGCGCTTGGCGGCCTTCTTCGCGGTGCGCTTGGCGGCGTTCGCGGTCGTCTTCTTGGCGGGCCTTCGGGCCGCGGTCTTCTTCGCGGCGGTCTGCTTGGCGCCGCTTGAGGAGGCGGTGGGCTTGCGGCGCGCCGCGGGCGCGCTCGACTTGCGGGCGGTGCCGCCCTTGCCGCTCGTCCTGGCCATCATGGCCCTTACGTTACCGCCCGCACGCCGGTCGGCGTTGACGTGAAGGGCTACACGGGAGGGGCTAATGTGACGGCATGTCAAAAACTATCCTGGTCACCGGCGCGGGGCGCGGCCTCGGCCGGACCCTGGCGGAGCGGCTGAGCGCGCGCGGCGACACCGTGATCGCGCACGCCCGCAGCGAGTCGGCGCTCGCGGGTGTGCCGCACGCGAAGGCGCTGGTGGCGGATCTCGCGGAGCCGGGGACCCTGGCGGACGCGGTGGCGGCGGCGGGCGTCGAGCGCCTGGACGCGCTCGTCCACAATGCGGGTGTCCTCAATGTCAACTCCGTGGAGGACGAGACCCTGGAGTGGTGGCAGCGGACGCTCGCGGTGAACGTGGTGGCGGTGGCGGAGCTGACGCGGCTGCTGCTGCCCGCGCTGCGGGCGGCGCGCGGGCACGTGGTGTTCCTGAACTCGGGGGCGGGTCTGAACGCGGCGCCGAAGCTGGCGTCGTACGCGGCGAGCAAGCACGCGCTCAAGGCGATCGCGGACGCGCTGCGCGCGGAGGAGCGCGGGAACGGGCTGCGGGTGACGAGCCTCTATCCGTCGCATTTCGACACGGACATGCAGCGGGGCCTGCGGGACCAGTACGACTCGGACTACGACCCGGCGCGGGCGATGAGCCCGGAGTCGGTGGCCGCCCAGATCACCGCGGTCCTCGACGCCCCGGCCGACATGGTCGTGAACGACCTCCGCTCGGAACCCCCGAACCCGCTCCCGATCAGCCCCAAAAGCTAGTAAATACCACTATAAGCTGATAAATCCCCCTTAAGGGACCCCTGGCGCAACAGTAGCGCGGGGGTACGACAGCGAGGCGGGGCCGCTCCCTCCCGGGAGCGGCCCCGCCGCTTACATGAGACTCACTCAGACATCGGGGCGGAGCCGCCCCGGTCGTTCTCTCATATGCCGAGGCCGGTCGGCCTCAAGTCCGTGCGCCCCTCAAACTTCAAGGACGTGGGGAACGATCATAGGCCGTCGCCGGTACGTGTCGTTGACCCACTTCCCCACAGTGCGCCGCAGGATCTGCTGGAGCTGGTGAGGATCGGTGATCCCGTCCTGCGCGGCGCGCTCCATGGCGTCGCCGATCAGCGGCAGGACCCCGTCGAACGCCTTCGGGTCCTCCGAGAACCCGCGCGCCGACACCGTCGGGCCGCCGACGACCTTGCCGTTCTCGGAGTCGATCACGACCGTCGCGGCGATGAAGCCGCCGTCGCCGAGGACGCGGCGCTCGTTGAGCACCGGCTCGCCGACGTCGCCGACCGACAGGCCGTCGACGTAGATCAGGTTGTTCGGGATGTGCCCGACCAGGCGCGCGCGCCCGTCGATCAGGTCCACCACGTCGCCGTTCTCGATGACGATGACCTGGTCGGCCGGGACGCCCGACTCGATCGCGAGGCGCGCGTGCGCCTGGAGGTGCCGGGCCTCGCCGTGCACCGGGATCATGTTCGAGGGCTTCACGACGTTGAGCACGTACAGCAGCTCCCCCGCGGGGGCGTGCCCGGAGACGTGGACCTTCGCGACGTCCTTGTGGATCACCGTCGCACCCGTGCGCGCCAGGCGGTTGATCACGCCGTACACGGCGGTCTCGTTGCCGGGCACCAGCGACGACGCGAGGATGACCGTGTCGTCGGGCTCGACGGTGATGTGCCGGTGGTCGCCGGAGGCCATGCGGCCCAGGGCGCTCATCGGCTCGCCCTGGGAGCCGGTGCTCATGTAGACGATCTCGTCGGCGGGCAGGCGCACCGCCTCGTCCATGCTCACGATGAGGCCGTCCTGGACGTGCAGGAGGCCGAGGTCGCGCGCGATCGCCATGTTGCGCACCATGGAGCGGCCCACGAACGCGATCTTGCGCCCGTGCGCGTACGACGCGTCCATGACCTGCTGCACGCGGTGCACGTGGCTCGCGAAGGACGCGACGATGATGCGGCCCTTGACGTCCTCGAACAGCTTGTCGAGGACCGCGCCGATCTGGCGCTCGGAGGTCACGAACCCGGGGATCTCCGCGTTCGTGGAGTCCGACAGGAGCAGGTCCACGCCCTGGTCCCCGAGGCGCGCGAACCCGGCGAGGTCGGTGATGCGCCCGTCGAGCGGCAGCTGGTCCATCTTGAAGTCGCCGGTGTGGAGCACCAGGCCGGCCGGGGTGCGCACCGCGACGGCGAGCGCGTCCGGGATGGAGTGGTTGACGGCGAGGAACTCGCACCCGAACGGGCCGAGCTGGAGCGTCTCGTTCTCGGCGACGACGATCCCGGCGGGCTTGATGCGCCGCTCGCGCAGCTTCGCCTCGACGAGCGCGACGGAGAAGCGGGAGCCGACGACGGGGATGTCGTTCTTGTGCTCCAGCAGGAACGGGATCGCGCCGATGTGGTCCTCGTGACCGTGGGTGACGACGATGGCCTCGATGTCGTCGAGGCGGTCGAGGATCGGCGTGAAGTCCGGCAGGATCAGGTCGACGCCGGGCTGGTCGACGTCGGGGAAGAGCACCCCGCAGTCGACGATGAGCAGGCGGCCCTCGTACTCGAAGAGGGTCATGTTGCGGCCGATGGCGCCGAGGCCGCCGAGCGGGATGACCCGGAGGGCCCCGTCGGGGAGGGCGCCGGGTTCGCCGAGGTTCTTGGGTCGGGTCAGGCCCATCGGGCCTCCTTCAGGTCGGCGAGTCGGGCGGCGATGAGGGCGGAGAGGTCGGCGTCGGCGGGGAGCAGCGGCAGGCGCGGCTCCCCCGCGGGCAGGCCCGCGGTGGCGAGGCCGGACTTGACGGCGGCGAGGCCGGGCCCGCTGAAGACCGCGTCGGTCAGCGGCAGCAGGGCGTCGTTGATCGCCTGCGCCTTGGCGGTGTCGCCGTCGTCGAAGGCGTCGAACATCGCGTTGATGTGGCGGCCGACGAGGTGGGCGGTCACGGAGACGACGCCGACCTGGCCGGTGGCGTACGCGGCGAGGTTGAGCTCGTCGACGCCGCAGTAGGCGGCGAGGCCGGTCTGGACGCGGACGCGCTGGGCCTTGACGACGTCGCCGGTGGCGTCCTTGAACGCGATGATGTTCTCGTGCTGCGCGAGGCGCGCGAAGGTGTCCTCGGCGATGCCGAGGACCGAGCGCGGCGGGATGTCGTAGAGCATCGCGGGCAGCGAGACGGCGTCGGCGATGGCCTCGAAGTGGGCGGCGATCCCGGCCTGGGTGGGCTTGTTGTAGTAGGGGGTGACGAGGAGGAGCCCGTGCGCGCCGGCCTTCTCGGCGGCCTGCGCGAGGCGCACCGAGTGGCGGGTGTCGTAGGTGGAGGCGCCCGCGACGACGTGGGCGCGGTCGCCGACGGCTTCGAGGACGGCCTCGATGACCTGGGTCTTCTCGGCGTCGGTGGTGGTGGGCGACTCGCCGGTGGTGCCGTTGAGGACGAGGCCCTCGCAGCCCTGCTCGTCGACGAGGTGGCGCGCGAGGGCGGCCGTGCCGGGGACGTCGAGTTCCCCCGAGGGCGTGAACGGCGTGATCATGGCCGCGAGTGTTCGCCCGAAGGGGCGCGTTGTGTTGCGCATCTGCTTTCACCAATGCTGGTTCCGGCGGCGGGGGCGCTTGCCCGGCCGCTCGTTTCGTATAACTGTCTCAAGTTCGTGGCGCCCGCGGCTCGGAACCGGGCCCCGCGCGGAGGCGGGGGCCGGAGGCTGCGGGCGGTGCGCCTGGCGGCTCTACCCCTCGGTGACGTAGGGGCTGGAGGCGACCTCGGTGCCGTCGTCGAGCTTCGCGATCTGGAAGTCGGCGAAGACGTTCGCGGCCTTGTCCTTGAGCTGCTTGAGGCATTCGACGGCCAGCGCCCGGATCTCGACGTCGGCGTGCTCGGAGGCGCGCATGGCGATGAAGTGCCGCCAGGCGCGGTAGTTGCCGGTCACGACGATGCGGGTCTCGGTGGCGTTGGGGAGGACCGATCGCGCCGCTTGGCGCGCCTGCTTTCGGCGCAGGGTGCCGTTCTTGACGTCGGCGAACTTCTTCTCGAGTCCTTCGAGGAGGTCGTCGTAGGCGCTCTGGGCGGCGTCGGCCGCGGCGAGGAAGCGCTCGTGGAGCTCGGGGTCGTTCGCGATCACTTCGGGCTCGACCATGTGGGCGTCGCGCTCGGGGACGTAGCGCTGCGAGAGCTGGGAGTACGAGAAGTGGCGGTGGCGGATCAGCTCGTGGGTGAGGGAGCGGGAGATGCCGCTGAGGTAGAAGCTGACGGTGCCGTGTTCGAGGACCGAGAGGTGTCCGACTTGGAGGATGTGGTCGAGGTAGCCGGCGTTGGTGGCGGTCTTGGGGTTGGGCTTGGTCCACGACTGGTAGCAGGCGCGGCCGGCGAACTCGGCGAGGGCCTGTCCGCCGTCGGCGTCGGTGTCCCAGGGGACGTCTGCGGGCGCCTCGAAGTGCGTCCAGGCGATGAGTCGGACGTCCATCGGTACGATTTCGGGCATCCCCGCTCCCCCTCGTTCGTGTTCGCTGGCTGTTAGTGCTGGTTCTCGACTCTCTGAGGGTACTCGGCGGCGGAGTGTGGTCCTGCACGCGCCCGGCCGCGGGGTGCGTCGGGGTGTGCCCTGTGGGGCGGGCGGGGCGGGCGCCGCGTCCCGGCTCCAGCGCGCCGCTTGACAGACGTCAGAAATGATGTCATCATGGTGTCATGGACTTGACGCCGTATATCGAATCGCTCCGCCGGAGCCTCACCGCCGCCGCCGCGCCGGGCGGGGAGGACGCCGCGCGGACTGCGGAACTGCTGTCGGAAGCGCTCGACGCGGGTGCGCGCCTGGCGCTCATGGAGGCGCTCTCGGAGGCCGCCGCGGAGATCACCGCCGGGTTGGACCAGGCCGGATCTTCGGCGTCGGTCGATCTGCGGGTGCGCGGCAAGGAGGTCGACCTGCGCGTCAGCGGCGGCGAGACCGCCGAGGCCGCGCCGCCGCCGGCCCCGCCGGTGGACGACGACGTCGCCCGCATCACGCTGCGCCTGCCGGAGTCGCTCAAGGAGGACGTCGAGCGCGTCGCCTCCAAGGACGGCGCGTCGGTCAACGCCTGGCTGGTGCGCGCGATCAACAACGCGGTCCACGCCTCGCGCACGTCGGGGCAGCCCGCTGGCGCGAAGTACAGCCAGCGCATCACCGGCTACGCCCGGGCTTAGGAGCAGCAAGGATGAACGAGTACACCGAATTCACCCACGACGGGCCGGTCACGGCGGCGATCACCCTCGCCGACGGCTCGGTCACCGTCACCGCCCACGAGCTGGACACGGTCCTCGTGGAGGTGAAGCCCGCGCAGCGCCGCTCGGACGGCGACGGCGACGCGGCCGACCTCGCGAGCGTGTCGTTCGAGAACGGGCACCTGCGCGTGGTGGCCCCCGAGAAGGCGCAGAACTGGTTCTTCCGCAAGGAGATCGGCGTGCACCTCTCGGTGAAGGTCCCGGTCCGCTCGGAGGTGTCGGTCAAGACGACGTCGGCGCCGATCAGCCTGCACGGCAAGCTGGGCGCGGTCTCGATCAACACGGTGGCCGGGTCGGCGACCGTGGAGAGCGCGACGAGCGTCAAGGCGAACACCGTGTCGGGTTCGATCAGCGTCATCGACGCGATCGAGGACTTCCGCGCGAACACCGCCTCGGGGCAGGTCAAGGCCGACCACGTCGGCGGGGACTTCTCGGCGAAGACGGTGGCGGGCTCGATCTCGGCCGAGCGGCTGGACTCGAACGCGAACGTGAACACCCTCTCTGGCGGGATCGAGCTGGGCGCGCTGCGCTCCGGTTCGGTCCGGGCGAACACGGTCTCGGGGCGCATCAGCCTCGGCGTGGTCCCGGGCACCGACATCTGGGTGGACCTGGACGCGAAGGCCGGCTCGGTGACCTCGGAGCTGGCGACGGGCGACACGTCCCCGGCGCCGTCGAGCGACGGGACGAGCCTGGAGGTGCGGGCGCGCTCGGTGTCGGGCGACATCTACCTGCACCGCGCGAGCGCGTTCGCGTAGAAGCTTCGATCAACACCCACTAGCGGGCCCGGTCACCTCGGTGGCCGGGCCGCTTCGCGTTCAGACGTAGAAGAACGTGAAGGGGTCCCAGGGGAGGTTGCGGAGGATGAAGAACGCGGCCCAGGCGGAGAGGAACGCGGTGACGACGCCGGGGGTGAGATGGACCGTGGGGAGGCGCCAGGTGAGGCGGGGGAACAGGCGCGGGAGGGCCCAGGCGAGGTACATCCAGGCGAGGAACGGGGCGGCGAAGACGGCCATCATGTGGTGGCGGGCGGCTTCGGGCAGGTTCAGGGTGAGCACGTAGTAGAACGCGCGGGTGCCGCCGCAGCCGGGGCAGTCGAAGCCGGTGGCGAGTTTGAACAGGCACGTGGTGGGGCCGGTGTCGTCGGTGGGGTTCGTGGCGACCACCCCCGCGGCCGCGCCCGCGAAGCAGGTGAGGATGAGCAGCGGCGCGAACCACGGCCGCACGACCATGTCGGCCACCCAGCGTTTGACCGGGTTGCCGCGCCCCGGTTCCGGCTGCTCCGGTTCGGGCCGCGACTCCAGGGTCGCCTCATCGACTGCGCACACGGGTCCTCCTCCCCCACAGACTAACCTCCGCGCGCGAGTGCGCAAAAGCGCTGTTTCGTCTGTTTCGCGGGCTTAGGCTCGGGGGCATGCTGGGTATTGCTCGACGGGTGCTGACCGGTGCCGCCGCGGTGGGAGTGCTGGCCGCCGCCTCCGGGTGCGTCAGGCTCGACCTGGGGCTGGAGGTGCGGCCCGACGACACGGTCGGCGGGGAGTTCACCGCGGCGTGGAGCGACGACTTCCTGGAGCAGGCGCAGGACGAGGGGCTGAGCCGCTCGGAGCTCGACGCGTTCCTGGACGCGCTGCTCGACGGCGTGCCGGGGACCGAGCGGGTGCCGTACCGGGAGGGCGGGTTCACCGGGCAGACCGCGTCGTTCACCGACCGGCCGCTGTCGGACTTCGCGGAGTTCGGCGGCGACGAGTGGGGCTACCTGCGCATCGACCACGACGGGCGCGAGTACGGGCTCGAAGGCTACTGGGACCTGCGCGCGGCCGGGTTCATCGACCCGGAGGCGTTCGAGGACGCCGAGATCCTCATCAGCGTGAACTTCCCGGCCACCGTCACCGAGCACAACGGGGAGCTCGACGGCCGCACCGTCACGTGGCGGATGGTCCCGGGCCAGGACTACGACCTGAACGCGACGGCCGTGGAGAAGAACGGCTGGGCGTTCGTGATCGCCGGGATCGGGTCGGTCGTCGTCATCGGGGCGCTCCTGTGGCTGTGGCAGTGGTTCGCGCTGCGGCGCCACTCCACGGGCCTCACCCGCTGACCCGTCCGCGGGCCCCTCTGCGGACCCGTTAGTTCGCGCACAAACCGTAGTCGCTCCGTGCACGGCCCGTATCCTGGTGAGTCCGTCCGCGTCGCGGAACGATCACGACAACGGGGAGGGCCGTTGACTCAGTACCGCTCGAAGAGCAAGGGCCACAAGGACAAAGAGCCCGGCCTGGAACTGAGCATCGGACAGGTCCTGGCCGCGGCCGGCGCCACCGTCATCGGCGCGCTCCTCGCGAAGGTCCTCAACATCTGGGGCACCGTCGCGGGCACCGCCGTCCTCAGCGTCTGCTCCTCGATCGGCGCGGTCCTCATCCTCCGGGCCATGCGCTCCACCGGCGAGCGCATCAAGTCGCAGATCGCGGCCATGGCCCCCACTGCCCGCGGCAAGGTCACCGCGGCCACGGTCGAGCACGCGGCAGAGCAGGCCCCCGAGACCGGGAGCGCCAGCGCGACCGCGAAGATCCCCGAGACCGCGCAGCTCCACTCCACGCGGGACGAGACCGTCGAGATGGAGGTCCCCGACCTCGAACCCGAGGGCCGCGTCACCGACGTGAACTCCCGCAAGAAGACCGTCCTCGCGATCGCGATCTCCAGCGTCCTCGTCTTCGGCCTCACCGTCGGCACCCTGTTCCTCCTCGGGATCTTCACCGGCGACCCCGGCCGGTTCATCCACGACGACAACCAGGCCACCGTCTCCGACACCCCCGACGAGACCGCCGACACCACCGAGACCGACGCGGTCGACCCGACCGAGAGCGCCTCCGAGGACCCCACCGACTCGGCCACCACCGATGAGCCGACCGGCGACGCGACGCCCTCGGAGTCGACCTCCCCCAGCGACGACGCGTCGACGCCGAGCGAGGAGACCACCACCGAATCCGGGCAGGGCGGCTCCGAGCCGACCCCCAGCACCAGCCCCGAGGAGCAGGCGGGCACCGAGAGCCCCACGGCCTCGGAGTAGACGGCGCGCGAAAAGGCGCCCGCCGTTCTGGCGGGCGCCTTTTCGCGAATACTTCAGTCGAGCAGGTCGTCCAGGCCGACCGTCAGGCCCGGGCGCTTGACGACCTCGCGGATCGCCAGCAGCACGCCCGGCATGAACGACTCGCGGTCGAGCGAGTCGTGGGAGATGACGAACCGCTCGCCGGGCCCGCCGAAGCGGACCTCCTGGCTCGCCACGTACCCGGCCGAGCGGATCGCGTGGACGTGGACGCCGTCGACGTCGGCGCCGCGCGCCCCCATCGGGTCGGTCTCCGTCGCATCCGGCATCCCGTCGAGCCCGGCCTCGGCGCGCGCCGCGGCGATGAGCCGCGCCGTGTGCACGGCCGTGCCCGAAGGCGCGTCGACCTTGCGCGGGTGGTGCGCCTCGATGATCTCGGCGGAGTCGAAGTGCTTCGCGGCCTTCGCCGCGAACTGCATCATCAGGACCGCGCCGATCCCGAAGTTCGGGGCGATCACCGACCCGACCTCCGGGTCCGCGGCGAGGATGCCGCGGGCCGCGTCCAGGCGCTGCGCGTCGAACCCGGACACGCCGACCACGGTGTGGATGCCGCGGTCGGTGCACCACGCGAGGTTGTCCATGACCGTGCCCGGGAGCGTGAAGTCCACGACCACGTCGCATCCGGCGACCTTGTCGAGCGGCTCGTCCCGCACCACCGTCGCCGTCAGCTCCAGGTCGTCCGCGGCGTCCACGGCCTCGCACGTCGCCCGGCCCATCCGGCCGCGGGCGCCGAGCACCCCCACCTTGATCATCGGAAGTCCTTCTCGTCGAACGGCCCCACGGCCGCGATCGTCATCGGCTGCGACAGGATCTCCGCGGACACCGACCGGATCTGCTCCGACGTGACCGCCTCGATGTCCGCCAGCTCCCGCTCCAGGCTCAGGTGCTCGCCGTACAGCAGCTCCGCGCGGCCCAGCGCGTTCATGCGCGAACCGGAGTCCTCCATCGACAGGACCATGCCGCCGCGGCTCATGCCCTTGCCGCGCAGCAGCTCCTCGTCGGTGACGCCCTCGGACGCCATCCGCTCCAGCTCCGCGAGCACGAGCTTGCGCACCTGGTGGACCTTGTCGGGGTTCGACCCGGCGTAGACGCCGAACGAGCCCGTGTCCGCGAAGTACGAGGTGAACGAGTACACCGTGTACGCCAGGCCGCGCTGCTCGCGCACCGACTGGAACAGCCGCGAGGACATGCCGCCGCCGAGGATGTTGTTCATGACCTCGAACGCGTCCTTGCGGGGGTCGTGCCGCGAGAACAGGCGGCAGCCGACCACCAGGTGCGCCTGCTCGGTGTCGTGGCGCTCCACCAGGAGCCGCCGCGGCCCGGGCAGGACCGACTCGTCGTGGCGGCGCTGGCGCGGCACGTCGGCGCCGCCCAGCAGCGGCGCGAACGCCTCCTGCACGAGCTTGACGGTCTCGCCGTGGTCGACGCCGCCCGCGGCGCACACCGTCAGGTTCGGGGCCTGGTAGTGGTGCCGGTAGAAGTCGTTGATCTGCGCGCGCGTCAGCGCCCGCACGGTCTTCGGGTCGCCGGCGATGTCGCGCCCGAGCGCGCCGTTCCCGAACAGCGCCTGGGAGAACAGCTCGTGGACGACGTCGGAGGGCTCGTCCTGGGACGCGGCGATCTCCTCCAGGATCACGTCGCGCTCGACCTCGACGTCGGCGGGCGTCACGAGCGACGCGCACATGGCGTCGCCGAGCACGTCGACGGCGATCGGCAGGTCGTCGTCGAGGACCCGCGCGTAGAAGCAGGTCAGCTCCCGCGCGGTGTACGCGTTCGATTCGCCGCCGACGGCCTCGATCGCCTCGGCGATCTCCGTGGCCGTGCGCTTCGCGGTCCCCTTGAACAGCAGGTGCTCCAGGAAGTGCGAGACGCCGGCGAGCTCGGGGGCCTCATCGCGGGCCCCCACCCCGACCCACACGCCGACGGAAGCCGAGCGCATGGTCGGGACGGTTTCGGTGAGCACACGCAAACCGCCGGGCAGCACGGTCACTCGGACCGTGCCGCCCAGCGGATCGTCGATGAGCGTGCGAGTCTGGGGGCGACTCATCTACTCTTCCGAGCCTCCGGCGTCCTCGGTGCGGCGGGTGCGGCGACGGCGGCGCTCGCCGTCGCGGTCCCCGCCCTCGGAGCGCTCGGAGCGCTCGCCGCGGTCGCGGCGCTCGCCCCGGTCGCCACCGCGCTCGCGGTCGCGGCGCGGACCGCGGTCACCGCGGTCGCCCCGCTCGCCGCGGGACTCCTTGCGCTCGGCCGGGCGGCCCTTCTTGTAGCCCTCGGGCTCCTGGCCCTCCGGGTAGACCTTGTCGAGGTAGATCTTCCCGCGGTTGTCGATGTCGCCGATCTCGACCTCGATCTTGTCGCCGACGCCGAGGACGTCCTCGACCCGCTCGACGCGCTTGCCGTCGCCGACCTTCGAGATGTGCAGGAGGCCGTCGCGGCCCGGCACCAGCGAGATGAACGCGCCGAAGTCGGTGGTCTTGACGACCGTGCCCAGGAACCGGTCGCCCACGTTCGGGAGCGTCGGGTTCGCGATGGCGTTGATCGTCTCGACCGCGGCGGCCGCGGCCTCGCCGTTCTCCGCCGACACGTAGATCGTGCCGTCGTCCTCGACGGTGATGTCCGCGCCCGTGTCGTCCTGGATCTGGTTGATCGTCTGGCCCTTCGGGCCGATGATCGCGCCGATCTTGTCGACGGGGATCTTCAGGGTCGTGATCCGCGGCGCGGTCGAGGCCAGCTCGCCGGGCTCGCTGATCGCGTCGAGCATGACGTCGAGGATCGCGTGGCGGGCGTCGTTGGCCTGCTGGAGCGCCTGCGCCAGCACCTCGGACGGCAGGCCGTCGAGCTTCGTGTCCAGCTGGAGGGCCGTCACGAACTCAGGCGTGCCGGCGACCTTGAAGTCCATGTCGCCGTAGGCGTCCTCGGCGCCGAGGATGTCGGTGAGGGTCACGTACTTGGTGCCCTCGTCGGTCTCCTCGGAGATGAGGCCCATCGCGATGCCCGCGACCGGCGCCTTGATCGGCACGCCCGCGTTCATCAGCGACATCGTGGACGCGCAGACCGAGCCCATCGAGGTCGAGCCGTTCGACGCGAGCGCCTCGGAGACCTGGCGGATCGCGTACGGGAACTCCTCGCGGCTCGGGAGCACCGGCACGAGGGCGCGCTCGGCGAGCGCGCCGTGGCCGATCTCGCGGCGCTTCGGCGAGCCCACGCGGCCGGTCTCGCCGGTCGAGTACGGCGGGAAGTTGTAGTTGTGCATGTAGCGCTTCTTCGAGACCGGCGACAGCGTGTCGATGGCCTGCTCCATGCGCAGCATGTTCAGCGTGGTGACGCCCATGATCTGGGTCTCGCCGCGCTCGAACAGGGCCGAGCCGTGGACGCGCGGCAGGATGCCGGCCTCCGCGCCCAGCGGGCGGATGTACGCGGGGAGGCGGCCGTCGATGCGGACGCCCTCGTTGATGACGCGCTTGCGGACCAGCTTCTTGGTGAGCGAGCGGAGGGCGGCCGACAGCTCGCCTTCGCGGCCCTCGAAGTCGGCGCCG
Organism: Glycomyces artemisiae; assembly: GCF_003002955.1. GTDB lineage: Bacteria > Actinomycetota > Actinomycetes > Mycobacteriales > Micromonosporaceae > Glycomyces > Glycomyces artemisiae. The sequence goes on along the minus strand of NZ_PVTJ01000001.1, from coordinate 337,081 downwards.
ACCTTCTCCAGCATGACGGACTTGACGCGGTCGAGCTCGTCCTGGCGCTCGGTCTTGTCGGCGATCTGGAGCGCCTGGTCCAGCTCGGCGGTCACGGCCGCCTCGACGGCCGCGTAGGCGTCGTCGAGGTAGTCGGGGAAGCGCGGGTAGTCGGCGACGGGCTTGGCGGCGACCGCGGCCAGTTCGGCCTGGGCGCGGACCAGCTCGGCGATGACCGGCTTGACGGCTTCGAGGCCCTCGGCGACGACCTCCTCGGTCGGCTTGGTGCCGCCCGAGGCGATGAGGCTGAGGGTGTTGTCGGTGGCCTCGGCCTCGACCATCATGATCGCGACGTCGCCCGAGTCGAGGACCCGGCCGGTGACGACCATGTCGAACGTGGCCTTCTCGATCTGCTCCAGGGTCGGGAACGCGACCCAGGTGCCGTCGATGAGGACGACGCGGGTCGAGCCCAGCGGGCCCGAGAACGGCAGCCCGGCGAGCTGCGTCGACATGGAGGCGCCGTTCATGGCGACCACGTCGTACTCGTCCTTCGCGTCGACGGCGAGGATCGTGCCGATGACCTGGACCTCGTTGCGCAGGCCCGACACGAAGGACGGGCGCAGGCCGCGGTCGATGAGGCGGCAGATGAGGATCGCGTTCTCGGAGGGGCGGCCCTCGCGGCGGAAGAACGAGCCGGGGATGCGGCCCGCGGCGTACATCCGCTCCTCGATGTCGACGGTGAGCGGGAAGAAGTCGAAGTGGTCCTTCGGGTTCTTCGACGCCGACGTGGTCGAGAGGACCACGGTGTCGTCCATCTGGACGATCGCGGAGCCCTGGGCGAGCTTCGCCAGGCGGCCGGTGCTGAAGTGGATCTTGCGGATGCCGTACTCGCCGTTGTCGATGACGGCGGTGGCGTGGTGATCCCCGAGGTTGTACGCCTCGGGTGTCCGGTCGTTATCGGACATAGAGTGTCGATCTCCTTGTGTAGTTCGGGAAGCGCGTCTCCCGCCACGCTTTCCGGTCTTCGATCGAAGCACTCGGATGTCCTGCCCCCTCGCGGGGTGATCCGGATGCCACTACCGAGGACCGGTGCGGTCTCAGGCGGGCCGCGCCGCGCCTCGCACGAGGCGCTGCGGTGGAGCGTGTTGCTCAACTGCCACCTTACGTTACCCGGCCGACGCGGCGGCAGCCGCGAAGCGAAAGTGAGGCGGGATAACGGCGGCGCCGGGCACGGCGAAGGGAGCGTCCCGGTGCGGGGCGCTCCCTGTCGTCAAGTCTGCGTTTAGGCGTTGTCGCGGATGCCGAGGCGCTCGATGAGGCCGCGGTAGCGCGCGATGTCTTCCTTCTTCAGGTACTTGAGGAGGCGGCGGCGCTTGCCGACCAGCAGCAGCAGGCCACGACGCGAGTGGTGGTCGTGCTTGTGCGTCTGGACGTGAGCCGTGAGCTCCTTGATGCGGTGGGTCAGGATCGCCACCTGCACGTCGGTCGAGCCGGAGTCGCCCTCAGAGGTGGCGTACTCCTTGATGATCTCGGCCTTCTTGACAGCGTCGAGCGCCATGTTCGAACACCCTTCCATTTCGATTCAAGGCCAGTCCGCGGTGTCCAGCAGGCTGGTCGATTGCAACCTTGCCAGGGTAGCAGGGGCGTTACTCCAGCTCCAAGGCCCGGCGGGTGTCTGCGACGTCCGTCTCGATCTGCTTGATCAGCGGCTCCATGCCGGTGAAGGCGACCTGGCCGCGCAGGCGGGCGGTGAAGTCGAGGCGCACGTGCTCGCCGTAGAGGTCGCCGTCGAAGTCGAGGATGTAGGCCTCGACCGTGCGGGCCGAGCCCTGGAAGGTCGGGTTCGTGCCGACGCTGATCGCGGCGGGCAGCCGCTGGGAGCCGCGGCAGAACCAGCCCGCGTAGACGCCGTCGGCGGGGATCGCCATCCCGGCGGGGACGTCGAGGTTCGCGGTCGGGAAGCCGAGCGCCGTGCCGCCGCGGCCCTCGCCGTGGACCACGGTGCCCTCGACGCCGAAGTCGCGGCCGAGGACCTCGGCGGCCGCGGCCACGTCCCCCTCGGCGACGAGCTTGCGCACGCGGGTGGACGAGTACACCTCGTCGTCGGCGGTGAGCGCCTGCGGGAGGACCTCGAAGCCGTACTCGGCGCCGAGTTCGGCGAGGGTCTCGACGTTCCCGGCGGCCTTGTGGCCGAAGCGCCAGTTCTCGCCGACGACGACGGCCTTCGCGTGGAGGCCGCCGACGAGGACGTGGCGCACGAAGTACTCGGGACTGAGCTGCGACAGCTCCTTCGTGAACGGCAGCACGCACACCGCGTCGACGCCGAGCGATTCGAGGAGCTCGATGCGGCGGTCGACGGACGCGAGCTGGGCCGGGACCGCGTGCGGCGCGACCACGGCCGTCGGGTGCGGGTCGAAGGTGACGACGACGCAGCGCGCCTCGCGCTCCGCGGCGGCCTTCGCGGCCGTGCGGACGAGCGCGGCGTGGCCGCGGTGCACGCCGTCGAACACGCCGATCGCGACGACGGATGCGGGCCAGCCCTCGGGAGTCGCGTCTATTCCACGCCAGGTTTCCACGTGGACGATCTTCTCACTGCCGGACGGCGGCGGCCATCCGGACGCGACCGCAGTGAGGGTTCTCGCTCGGCGCCCGTCAGAGCATCATCGACGAGTCGGCGTTGCCGCCCGACGCGAAGATGAGGAGCATCAGGACGCCCACCGCGACCAGGAGGAGGATGCCCAGCAGCAGCCAGGCGTTGCCGGCCAGTTCGGGCTGGCGGGGCTGGTCCTCCGCGAGGACCTGGGGCTCATCGTGTTCGGAGTCCTGCTTCACCGGATCGGTGAGCGTCTGCCGGAACTCCTCTGGCAGTTCACTTGCCGCGTACGAGCTCATGGGTCTCTCCTGACGACGAATTCCGGGTTGCTCCTTCAATTGTCGAGAGACCGTCGGCTATCCGACCGACGTTTCCAGGAATCCGCCTGACAACAACGCGATTTCGCCCTGGTGGAAATTACACGGCCGTGACCGCCCTACCTCGCCGAACGTCCTGTAGCCGACAGAAGTCTCCCCGCGTCACGTAAGACGTGACATCTTCATGTCCAGTACGACCGACAGGAGTCCTGGCATGAACCGCAAGCTCCTCGCGCTGGCCGCCGCCGGCGCCTTCCTCATGGCCGCCGTGGTGCCCGCCCCGGCGCAGGCCGGGGTCACCGGGTGCGTCCGCACCGGCGCCTACACGGTGTGCCGCGCCAACCCGGGCGGCGAGCGCAAGGACAGCACGATCATCAACGAGATCGTCAGGCAGATCAACGCCACCGGCAAGGGCGACACCGTCAGGGCCGCGGTCTACCAGTGGTCGCTGGACCAGCCGGTGACGCCGCTGGCCGAGGCCATGGTCGCCGCCGAGGGCCGCGGGGTCGACGTGCGGGCCGTCGTCGGGCAGCTCAGCTCCAAGCCCACCGCGAACGACCCGGTCATCAGGAAGCTGAAGAACGCGGGCGTGCAGGTCAAGCAGTGCAAGGGCGGGTGCCTGCCGAACGCCGACGGGACCCGCAAGGGCCCCGACCACAACCGGTTCTTCCTCATCGACAAGGGCGGCGAGCCCACGGTGCTCGTGACGAGCCTCAGCTTCGTGCGCTCGCACACGACGCAGGCGAACAACATGCTCGGCGTCCACGGCGACCGGGCGCTGTACGACTTCTACAGCGGGTTCTGGAGCCGCCTGTACGCCGGGAACTGGGACGGGTGGACCGACAAGAACAAGGCGACCACCACCGACCTCGCGCGGGCGTGGGTGTTCCCGCGCGGGCCCGACCCGGTGGCGGAGCAGCTCGGCGAGATCACCAAGTGCGGCGACGGCGACCGGGTCCTGGTGGGGCACGCGAACTTCCAGTCCAACCGGCCCGCGGTGCGCGCGGAGCTCGACCGGATCCAGGGGCTCGGGTGCCAGGTGCGGGTCGTGGTCCTCGACGCTGCCACGAGCAGTCCCGGGTGGCTGGAGGACAAGCTCGGCGCTTCCAATGTGCGCGTGCACGACTCGATGCGGAGCAAGTTCATCGTCGCGGAGGCGTACTTCGGGGGCACCCGCCGTGCGGTGGTGTGGACCGGCACGCACAACCTCCAGGGCAACGCGATGAAGCACGCCGACGACAACCTGCTGCGCGTCTCCAACCAGGCGGTCGCGGACCTGTACGCGGAGTTCTTCCAGGAGCTGTGGCGCGGCGCCAGATAGCGCGAGAGCGGGGAGGGGCACCGGCCCCTCCCCGCTCTGAGTTCGCCGCTAGCCCTTGACGGAGCCCGCGAGCAGCCCGCGCACGAAGTAGCGCTGGAGCAGCAGGAACACCACCAGGGGCACGATGATCGCGATGAAGGCCGCGGCCGGGAGCCGCGTCCAGCTGAAGCCCCACGTCCCGGCCATGTCGCCGAGGACGGCCGTGAGCGGCCGCGTCGACTCGCCGCCGCCGAAGGTGCGGCCGACCAGGAAGTCGTTCCACACCCACAGGAACTGGAAGATCCCGATCGAGGCCAGCGCGGGCGTCACCAGCGGCAGGACCACCTGTCGGAAGATCTGCGAGTGGCTCGCGCCGTCGATCCGGGCGGCCTCCATGACGTCGGCCGGCAGTTCCCGCATGAAGTTGTGCAGCAGGAAGATCGCCAGCGGCAGGCCGAAGATCGAGTGGGCGATCCACACCTGGACGATCGTCTCCACCCCGCTCAGCTCCCACGCCGGCATGATGGTGACCGATCCGATGTGGAGCCCCTGGCTGAAGAAGGACAGCAGCGGGATGAGCGCCAGTTGCAGCGGGACCACCTGGAGCGCGAAGATCGCGAGGTACAGGAGGTTCCGGCCGCGGAAGTCGATCCATGCCAGGGCGTAGGCGGCCATGGCCGCGAAGGCCACCGGGACGAGCACGCCGGGGATGGTGATGACGACGGTGTTGATCAGGTTGCGGATGAGCCCGCCGCCCTGCGACGTCGAGTAGAGGACGTAGTTGTAGGTGTCCAGCGTGAACGACGGGTTGCTGAAGATCGTCCACCAGCCGGTCTCGCGGATGTCGTCCTCGGGACGCAGCGACGAGATGAAGAGCCCGAGCGTCGGGACCGTCCAGACCGCGGCGATGACGATCGCCAGGACGGAGCCGAGGCGGCTGCCGAGGACCCGGCGCAGGCGGTCCCCGCGGCTCTCGCCGATGGTCGGGGGCTTCGGGGCGGCCTCGGTGTCGGGGCTGGTCGTGCCGGTGCTCATCGGGCCTCCAGTTCCTGGCGGCGCATGTTGCGCACCTGGTAGATGACGACGGGGATGACGAGCAGGAACAGCAGGACGGCCATGGTCGCGCCGCGCCCGTCGTTGCCGAGTCGGAACGCCTGGTCCCACATGTTGTGGGCGAGGACGTCGGTGCCGTGGTGGCCGCCGGTCATGGCCCGCACGATGTCGAACAGCTTGAGCGTGGCGATGAAGACGGTGACGGCGACGACGACGATGGCCGAGCGGATCGAGGGCACGGTGACGTTCCAGAAGATCTCGGCCGGGCTGGCGCCGTCGATGCGGGCGGCCTCCACGATCTCGGTCGGGACGCCCTTGAGCGCGGCCGAGAGGACCACGGTCGCGAAGCCGACCTCGATCCACACCAGGACGACCATGAGCAGGAGGTTGTTCCAGGGCGCCTCGTTGAGCCAGTTGATCGGGTCGTTCCCGAACCAGACGACGATCTGGTTGAGCAGGCCGGTCTGGTCGCCCGACGCCTCGTACTGGTAGACGAACTTCCAGATGATCGAGGCGCCCACGAAGGAGATGCCCATGGGGAGGAAGACGAGCGCCTTGTAGGTGCGCTCGCCGCGCCTGCCGTCGATGAGCACCGCGTACAGCAGGCCGAGCGCGGTCGACAGCAGCGGGACGATGACGATCCACAGCGCGGTGTTGATGAGCGTCTGGAGGGCGTCGGGGTCCGAGACCGCCCAGGCGTAGTTGTCCAGGCCGATGAACTCGGTGCCGTCGCCGTTGTAGAACGACATGGCGACGGTGCGCACCGCCGGGTAGACGAGCCCTACGAGCAGGAAGATGACGGCCGGGGCCAGGAACACCGCGGCGACGACGCGGCTGCGGTTGCGGCGCGAGGCGAGTTCGGCGAGCCCGTAGAGGGCCAGGAGGACGGCGGCGAAGACCACGAGGCCGACGGCCAGCAGTCCGAACCGCTCGGTGAGATCTGAGAGTTGCACGTTGTGACTCCAGGTGTCCGGGTGCCGGACCGGACGGGGCCCGAGGGTCCCGTCCGGTCCGGCATCGAAGGCTCAGGCCGGGGCTACGGCCAGGAGTTCTCGATGTCGTCGGCCATCTGCTGGGAGTCCTTGGCCCCGTCGGCCCACTCGACCATGCCGGTCCAGAAGGACGAGGCGCCGACCTCGCCGGGCATGAGGTCCGAGCCGTCGAAGCGGACGGTGACGGCCGGGTCGGTCAGGATCTCGGTCGCGAACTGGTTGATCGGCGTGGTGGCGTTGGCCGGGTCGACGCCCTGGCGGGCGGTGCTCCACGGGCCGGTCTGGAGGCGCGAGTTGTGGTACAGCTCGGAGGCGAGGAACTGGCGGGTCGCCTCGGTGGCCTCGGAGTCGCTGAACGCGGCCACGAACTCGCCGCCGACGAGCATGGTGTTGTCGCCCTCGTTGGACTCGGGGAAGCGGAACGCGAACACGTCGCCGTCCTCGGCGACCGTGGTGCCCTCGGGCCACATGGCGCCGTAGAAGGACGCCATCCGGTAGAAGGCGCAGGAGCCGTCGAGGATCGGGTGGCCCGCGGTCTGGAACGCGGTCGTGGAGATCGTGTCGGTCCCGTTGAAGATGTAGTCCTCGTTCTGGAGGATCGAGCCGGCCTTGTCGATCGCGGTGACGATCTGCGGGTCGTTGAACGGGATCTCGTGGCTCACCCACTGGTCGTACACGTCGGTGCCCTCGCGGAGCACGATGTCCTCGATCCAGTCGGTGCCGGGCCAGCCGGTGGCGCCGCCGGACTCGAAGCCCGCGCACCACGGCGTGACGCCGGACTCGGCGATGGTGTCCGACAGGGCGATCAGCTCGTCCCAGGTCTGCGGGACCTCGTAGCCGTTGTCGGCGAAGAAGGACGGCGAGTACCAGATGAACGACTTGGCGTTCGAGGAGTTCGGGGCCGCGTAGAGCGTGCCGTCGATGGTGCCGTAGTTGAGCCAGTCCTCGGTCCAGCCCTCGGTCGCGAGCGCGCTGAGCTCGTCGGACGCGGGAACGAGGTCGTCCTTGAACTGGGACATGAGGCCGGGCTGCGGGAAGAGCGCGATGTCGGGGGCGTTGCCGCCGTCGACGCGGACCTTCATGTCGGCCTCGAACTGGGCGGTGCCCTCGTACTCGATGGTGGCGCCGGTGCAGGACTCGAAGTAGGACCAGGCCTCCTGCATCTCGTCGGCTTCGGCGTCGAGGATCGAGCCCATGATGGACACGGTCTCGCCTTCGAGGTCGCCGTACTGCTCGTAGTTGGCGCAGTCGGTGGCGTCGTCCGGGAGGGCTCCGCGGTCGTCGCCGTCCTCCTCGGGTGCGCCGCACGCCGCCGCGGCGAGCGCGATGACGCTGGCGGCAGCCGCTAGGCAGGTGATTCGTCGGGTCTTGCTCATCGGGGTTTCCCTCTCTTCGCAGGTTTCGTGCGCCCGGCTGGGCGGCTGCCTCCCTGCCCCCGGCCTTCGGTGAAACCGCTCTCATCGGTCCCACACCAGGTAGGGGCTGCCTGACCCGCCGTCGTGGCGACGCTGGCAATGGTGCTCTGGGTAACAGTGAATGTCAAGTGTGCATTGCTGAATCGTTACCGGGCGCGATTGGATCGATATCTGTCCCTCCCTGTTCGATGGGAGCGATTCCAGTGGCGTATCATTCCGGAGCCCGGCAACTCGTTTCCATCCAGCGCCGCGCCGCGGAGGAACCCGGTCGCGCGGCGGAGAAAGGTGCCATCCGATGACGCAGCTGACCTTCCCCGAGGGATTCCTGTGGGGGACCGCGACGGCCTCCTACCAGATCGAGGGGGCGGCGAACGAGGACGGCCGGGGCCCGTCCATCTGGGACACGTTCTCGGCGACGCCGGGGAAGACGTGGCGCGGCCAGTCCGGGGCCGTCGCCTGCGACCACTACCACCGGGTCGACGAGGACGTGGCGCTCATGGCCTCGCTCGGCGTCGACACCTACCGGTTCTCGATCGCGTGGCCGCGCATCCAGCCCGACGGCTCCGGGCCCGCGAACCCCGCCGGGCTCGACTTCTACGACCGCCTCGTCGACAAGCTCGTCGCGGCCGGGATCAAGCCCATGCCGACGCTCTACCACTGGGACCTCCCCCAGAACCTGGAGGACCGCGGCGGCTGGCCCGAGCGCGCGACCGCCGAGCGGTTCGGCGAGTACGCCGCGATCGTCGGCGCCCGCCTCTCCGACCGCGTCCACACCTGGTGGACCCTGAACGAGCCGTGGTGCTCCGCGTACCTCGGCTACGGCAACGGCCACCACGCGCCGGGCCGCACCGAGCCCGCCGCCGCGCTCGCCGCCGTCCACCACCTCAACCTCGGTCACGGCCTCGCCGTGCAGGCGCTGCGCGCCGCCGGGGCGGAGCAGGTGTCGATCGTGCTCAACCCGACGCAGGTCCGCGGCGAGGAGGAGGCGGTGCAGACCGTCGACGGCATCGCCAACCGCGTGTTCTTCGACCCGATCCTGCGCGGCGAGTACCCCGCGGAGGTCCTGGCGCGCACGCAGCACCACACCGACTGGTCGTTCGTGCAGGACGGCGACCTGGAGGCGATCAACCAGCCGATCGACCTGCTCGGCGTCAACTACTACAGCCCGACCTGGGTGCGCGCCAAGGCCGGCGTGCCCGAGAGCCCGGTCGGCCCCGGCACCTTCAACGTGGAGAACTACACCCCCGAGGGCCTTGAGTACACCGACATGGGCTGGGCGATCGACGCCACCGGCCTGACCGACCTGCTGGTGCGCCTCCACAAGGACTACGGCGTCGCCACGATGGTCACCGAGAACGGCGCGGCCTACCCGACCGGGCCCGGGGAGGACGGCGAGGTCGACGACGTCGAGCGTGTCGCCTACCTGCGCTCCCACATCGCGGCCGTCCACGACGCGATCGAGGCCGGGGCCGACGTGCGCGGCTACACCGCCTGGTCGCTCATGGACAACTTCGAGTGGGCCTTCGGGTACGACAAGCGCTTCGGCATCGTCCACGTCGACTACGCGACCCAGCAGCGCACCCCGAAGTCGAGCGCGAAGTTCTACTCGAAGGTCATCGCCGCCAACGGCCTCGACCGCTAGCGGCGCCGTTCAGACCAGTGCGCCCCGGAGCGCGCGGATCTCGTGCTCCGGGTCCTCGGCGTGCATGACCTGCCCCATGACCGCGACCCCCGCCGCACCCGCCTCCCTTGCGGCGAGGGCCCGGTCCGGGCCGTCCACGCCGCCGAGCGCGTACACCGGGACCGGGCTCGCCGCGCAGACCTCGGCCAGCGCGGCGGGCCCGATCGCCGGGCCGTAGCCCGGCTTCGAGCCGCTGGGCCACACCGGCGAGTACGTGCAGTAGTCCAGGCCGGGGTCGATCGGCTCGCCCGCGTGGACGGACCGGCCGACCAGGACCGGCCGCGGGTCGGGGACGGCCCGGGCGGCCGAGAGGTGCGCGGCGGCCACCGGAGCCTCGGGGTCGGCGACGATGAGGACGCCGCCGTACTCGGCGACGAGGATGCCCAGTTCGGCGGCCAAGCGGTGGCGCTCCTCCCACGGGAGGTCCTTGTCGCGCAGGACGAGGGCGAACGGCCCGCCGCGGAGGGCGAGCGCGACCTGGTCGGCGAGCGGGCGCGGGCACCCGTGCCGGTCGGTGACGACGATGAGCCGGTGCTGCATCCGTCGAACCTACGCCCCGCACGGGAGTGCCCGGGCGACTCCCGTGGCGAACGGTCCCATTCATGTCCGACTCGCCAGTGCTACACCGGTTTAACACTTGTGTATCGGTCCACCGCCGAACTTGCGTAATTCACGACACAGGTGCGAAACTTCAGAGGATGAACATCGGCGACCAAATCAACGTGCTGCGCACCGAAGGGGAGCGGATCGCTGTCGCTGGTGGGGAACTCGCATTGAACGCGCTCGTGCCCACCTGCCCGGGGTGGATCGTCAAGGACCTCTTGACCCATATCGGGACCGTCCATCGCTGGGCGGCGGCGATCGTGGGCAGAGCCCTGCCCTACGATCCCCGCAAGCAGGACTTCCAGCGCATCGTGGGGCCCACGCCCCACGACGACCTGCTGGTCGACTGGGTCAGGGAGGGCCTCATGCGGCTCGCGGCGGTGCTGGAAGCCGCCCCCGACGACCTCCAGTGCTGGCAGGTGTTCCCCGCTCAGTCCTCACGGCGCTTCTGGGTCCGCAGACAGGCCCACGAGACGACCATCCACCGCGTCGACGCCGAACAGGCGCGCGGCGACGAGATATCACCGGTCGGCCCCGAATTCGCGGCCGACGGCATCGACGAGCTGCTGCTGGGGTTCCACGGCCGCCCGTCGAGCAGGGTGCGGGCACTGCGGCCTTCAGTGCTCCACATCCACGCCACCGACCTCCCGCCGGGCCGCGGCGACTGGTACGTGCACCCCACCGACACGGGACCGCTCGTGACGTTCAGCGAGGTCGAGTCCCCGCACTGCGTCATCGAGGGCCCGGTGGAGCTGCTGTACCTGGCGCTGTGGAACCGGCTTCCCTTCGACGACCTCGCCGTACACGGAGACCCGGCACTGCTCCACTTGTGGCGCAATTACTCCGCGGTCCGGTGGGTCGATCCCGTGGACGTTTGAAGGCCCTGACCCTCGGCGACTGGAGCGCTGCAGGACGGGTCCCCAGGCGGCCGCGGACGGTTCACGGCGCATGTCCGCTGCGGGCGGCTCCGGGCGCGCTGCTGCGCGCCCGGGCGGGCGCGGGGCCGTAGGCTCTCGGACGTGAACGACGATCCTGTGAAGCACGGCGAACCGGTGATGCACAGCCACGGCCACCTCATCCCCAACGACGCCGTTCCCCGGGCCGCGCTGTGGATCCTGGTCCCGGCCGCGATCGCCACGGCCATCGGCATGATCCTGCTGTGGCCGCAGGGCGTCGAGGACGCCGCGATCGACGAGTACGGGACCGAGGTCGACGGCCGGGTCATCGCCGTCACCGAGACCGAGTGCAGCGCCGAGGAGGCCGAGGTCGTCGACGTGTGCGGCGAGGTCGTCGTGACGATCACCAGCGGCGAGTTCTCCGGCGAGGAGGCCGTGGTCGACATCCCGAGCGGCCCTGGCGCGCCGGTGGTCGAGGCGGGCGACGACGTCATCCTCATCTACACGCCCGACTCGGTGTCGGGCCAGCAGTTCCACATCATCGACCACGACCGGGCCGGGGCGCTGTGGGCGCTGGTCATCGCGTTCGCGCTCGCGGTGGTGGCGTTCGGGCGCTGGAAGGGCGTGCGGTCGCTGGTGAGCCTGGGCGTCACGTTCGCGGTGGTGCTGCTGTTCATGGTGCCCGCGGTGCTCGACGGGTCCTCCCCCGTGCTCGTGGCGATCGTCGGGGCGGCCGCGATCATGCTCGTGTCGCTGTACCTGGCGCACGGGTGGAACCGGACGACGACCGTGGCGGTGGTCGGGACGCTCGCGTCGCTGGTGCTGACGGTGCTGCTCGCGGAGGCCGCGGTGCGGCTCGCGGAGCTGAACGGGGTGCTCGACGAGAGCACCACGAACCTCGCGCTCCAGTACCCGATCGACATGTCGGGCCTGCTGCTGGCGGGCATCCTCATCGGCGCGCTCGGCGTCATCGACGACGTGACGGTCTCGCAGGCGGCCACGGTGGACGAGGTGTCGAAGGCGAACCCGAAGTGGGGGCCCGCGCGGCTGTACAAGTCGGGGATGCGGGTCGGGCGCGACCACCTGACGTCGGTGGTGAACACGCTGGTGCTCGCGTACGCGGGCGCCTCGCTCCCGCTGCTGGTCCTCATCGCCGCGGCGAACCGGCCGCTGGAGCAGGTGCTCACGAGCCAGACGATCGCCACGGAGATCGTGCGGTCGGTGGCGGGCACGCTCGGCCTCATCGCGGCCGTGCCGATCACCACGTGGCTCGCGGCGTACCTGGTGCACTGGCGCCCGAAGCCGAAGCAGCCCAAGGCGAAAGAACCGAAGCGGCCCCGGCCGAAGCCCGAGGCGGCGGAGGGATGGGATTCCGAAGAGTCGCCGTACCCGCCGTCGCACCTTTAGAACCGCTCGGCGGCCGTCATGAGTTTCCGGGCCGCCTGGTGGAGGGCCTGGAGGACCGTCATCACGGCGGGACGGCCGGTGGAGGCCGTCCTGTGGACGACGTAGACGTCGCGGCCGGGGAGCTCCTCTGCGACGGCGCGGACGGCGACGTCGCGGCGTTCGGCGGCGGCCATCCACGGGGCCACCGTCACGCCGAGGCCCTTGGCGACGAGGGTGAGGATCGTGTCGAGGCCCTCGAACTCCGAGACCGGCACCGAGATGCCCTCCGCGCGCCAGAGGCGGTCGAGGGCCGTGCGGGACGGCTCGCCGCCCGGGGAGGCGATCCACGGCTCCCCCGCGAGCTCGTGCGCGGACAGGACCTCCTTCGAGGCGAGGCGGTGGCGGGCGGGGAGGACCGCGACGAGGGGGTCCTTCACGAGGTGGTGAAAGGTCAAGGGCCCCACGGTGGCCGGGCGGCGCTGGCCCGACCAGTCGTCGATGAGGGCCAGGTCGATCTCCCCCGAGCGCACGCGCGCCAGCGACTCGCTGACCGTGTGCTGCTGGCGCAGGACCATCTGGAGCTCGGGGTGGCGGCGCAGGCGGCGCACGATCGGGCCCGCCAGCGCGACCGCGACCGTGGGGAACGCGGTGACGGTGACCCGGCCGCGCGGCTCGGCGGACTCGGCGGCGAGATCGGTCTCGGCGGCGTCGATCGCCTCCAGGATGAGGGCGGTGTGCTCGACGAGGCGGCGCCCGGCGTCGGTCAGCTGGGCCGAGCGGGCGGTGCGTTCGAGGAGCGCGACACCGGCCTCCTTCTCCAAGGCGGCCAACTGCTGCGAGACCGCGGAGGCCGTCTGGCCGGTCGCGACGGCAGTGGCGGATATCGATCCCTGGGCGGCGAACTCGTAGAGGAGGCGCAGGCGGCGAACATCGAGCATAAGGCAATCTTATCCTCGGCAACAGGTAGAAATACTTGCGATGATGCTCCTTGTGGAGGACTCTGGGTCCCGTTCAGACAGTCTCCAACGAGGAGTCACCCGTGACCGTCTCCGCCACCCTCGCCGCCAACGAAGCCATCGCCGCCCGCCGCGCCGCCGGGCAGGAGGTGCTCGCGCTCGGGTTCGGGGAAGCGGGGATCCCCGTGCACCCCTTGCTGAGGCAGCGCCTCGCGCAGGCCGCCGGGCAGACCGCCTACGGCCCCGTCGCCGGGACCGACGCGGCCCGCGAGGCCGCCGCCGGGTACTGGACCCGCCGCGCGATCCCCACCGCCAAGGAGCAGGTGCTCCTCGGCCCCGGGTCGAAGCCGCTGCTGTTCGCGCTCCTCCACGCCGCCGGGGGCGACGTGGTCCTCCCCAAGCCCGCGTGGGTCTCCTACGGGGCCCAGGCGGAGATGCTCGGCCGCGACCCCATCCGCGTACCCGTCCCCGAAGGCGAAGGGGGCGTGCCGGACGCCGACGCCATGGACGCGGCCGTGCGCGCGGCCCGCGCCGCCGGGCGGGACCCGCGCATCGTCGTGGTCACCCTGCCCGACAACCCGACCGGGCGCCTCGCCTCCGAGCAGTCGGTCAAGGCCCTGTGCGAGGCCGCGCGGGAGCTGGACCTCATCATCGCCGCCGACGAGATCTACCGGGACCTCGTGTTCGAGCCCGGCGCGTTCCCCTCCCCCTCCGCGTGGGCGCCCGAGCGCACGGTGACCACCACGTCATTGTCGAAGAACTACGCGCTCGGCGGCTGGAGGATCGGCGCCGCCCGCTTCCCGGACTCGCCGCTCGGCGAGCGACTGCGGGAGTCGGTGCGCGGCACGGCCTCCGAGCTGTGGTCCTCGACGCCGATGCCGATGCAGCACGCCGCGGCGTACGCGTGGTCGGACCCGCAGGAGCTGGTCGACCGGGTGGCGCTGGCGCGGCGCCTCCACGGGTCGGTCGCGAACGCCGTCGCGGAGGTCTTCGCGGGCGCCGGATGCGAGGTCATGCCGCCGCAGGGCGGGTTCTACGTGTGGCCGGACTTCGAGCCGCTGCGCGCGTCGCTGGCCGCCGACTGGGGTATCGCCACGAGTGCGGACCTCGCGGAGGTCCTGCTGGAGCGGTTCGGGGTCGTGGTCCTGCCGGGGAGCGCGTTCGGCGACGACCCGGAGCGCTTGACGATCCGCGTGGCGGTGCCGGGCCTGTACGGCGAGAACGACTCCGAGCGGCTCGCGGCCCTCGTCTCCGACGAGCCCGCGTCGATGCCGTGGATCGGCGACGCCCTGGAAGGGCTCGCCCAGAAGCTCCGGGCGCTCACCGCGCCCGAGTGATCGCCGGGCGGCGCTGCCGAGGCCGATGCGGCAGCGCCGCCCGGTTCAGTTCACGTGCTCGGCGACCGCCACGACGCCCCAGACGAGGACGGCGGCGGCGATGAGCACGGCCACCAGGAGCGCGATGCCGACGAACCGCTGGATCTCCAGTTCGTGGCCTTCGCGCACGGGCCGGCGCCAGCGCCCGTAGCGCCAGTGGTCGCGGCCCTGCTCGTAGTCGGTGGCGAAGTCCTCCAAGAGGGCCTGGAGGTCGGCGAGGGTCTCGGCGCGGCGGGCGAGCTGGCGGCGGAGGCGGAACTCGTCGGCGTCGATCGCGCCGCGGCGGCGGGCCTGCGCGAGGCGGTAGAGGGCCATGCGCCGGTGGGCCCTGGTGGGGCGGGTGGCGAAAGCGTCCATGACGTGCTCCCGAGTGCAACCGAGGAGGCCGGTGTCCGGCGGGGTTCCCCGCCGGGCCGGTTCGTACACATTGGGACGCTTGCGGATCTCCTTGCGCGCCAGCCGATCGGCTGGGAAGGTCAGTCGAGGAGCGCGCTGACGGCCTGCGCGAGTTCGGTGTCCTTCGCGGAGACCTTGCTGCCCGCCGAGTGGGTGGTGACCGAGACGGTGAGCTTGTTGTAGTTGATCGTCAGGTCCGCGTGGTGGTTGCGGCGCTCCGAGAGCAGGCCGACGCCGGTGGCGGCGGCGAGCGCCTGGAGGTGGCCGTCGAAGGTCCACGTGCTCTGGAGCCGGTCGTGCTCGTGGGTCCAGCCGGGCAGGTCGGAGAGGGCGAGTTCGATCTCGGCCCCGGTCAAGGGTTGGTCGCTCATACCCCGATTGTGACAGCCCGGGGCCGTCAGTTCTCCTCGATGAGCGTCACTTCGCCGGTGTCCAGGTCGTAGACGGCGCCGACGACGAGGACCCCTTCGAGGTTCGCGCGGCGGCCGAGGTCGGCGACGGTGCGGCGGACCTGGAGTCGCAGGGCCTTCGGGGCCGCGTCCTCGCCGTCGGAGGTCTCCGAGAGGGCCTGGGACGCGGGCTGCCACAGCTGCTCGACGAGGTAGTCGGTGCGCGGGTCGTGGGTGTCGTCGGCGACGGCGTGGAGGGCCGCGTTGATGGCGCCGCAGCGCTCGTGGCCGAGGACGACGACGAGGGAGACGCCGAGCTCGGCGGCGGCGAACTCCAGGGAGCCGACGGCGGCCCGGTCGGGGACGTGCCCGGCGGTGCGCACGACCAGGAGCTGCCCGAAGTCGCAGTCGAACACGGACTCGGCGGTGACGCGGGAGTCGATGCACGTGAAGACGACGGCGCTGGGCTTCTGCCCGGGCGCGTGCTGGCGCGCGGAGGTGATGTCGCGCTTGTAGCGGGGCTCTCCGGCGATGAATCGGCCGTTGCCCTCAAGGAGCGCGACGAGCGTCTTGGCGGCTTCGTGGTGCTCCATGAGCGAGGAGGCGGTCAGTTCAGGCACGATCTGAATGGTGCCGCATGATCCGAGGGCGCGCAAGCGCGACGGGCGGTACGTCACGTACCTTTTACCGACCTCACGTTACCGTTCCGAGATGTTCCGGTCATTTCCCAGGACTTGTCGCTCGCGGAACGGGACCATAGGATGAACGGGAACTACCGCGTTGCCGTTCACCTGCGGTTTCTGTCCCTTTCCTGGAGGCCACCGTGCGCACTTACGGCGAAGGCTGCCCCGCGGCCCACGCACTCGACCTCGTCGGCGAGCGCTGGTCGCTCCTCATCGTCCGCGAGCTGCTGCTCGGCCCCAAGCGCTTCACCGACCTCCGCTCGGGGCTCCACGGCGCCAGCGCGAACGTGCTGTCGCAGCGGCTGCGGGAGCTCGAAGCCGCCGGGGTCGTCGGGAAGCGGCGGCTGCCGCCGCCCGCGGCGTCGAAGGTGTACGAGCTGACCGAGTGGGGCCGGGAGCTGGAGGGCCCGATCGTGCTGCTGCTGCGGTGGGGCGCCCGGTCGGCGGCGATCCCGCTCGACGCGCCGATGGGCGCCGACGCGCTGATCCTGTCGATGCGGTCGCTGTTCATGCCGCAGGCGGCACAGGGCTTCGACGCGGCGTTCGAGCTGTGGGTCGGGGACCGGCCGTTCATCGCGGAGATCATCGACGCGCAGCTGATCCTGGCGCCGGGCCGGCCCGAGCATCCGCACGCGGTCATCAGGACCGACGCGGAGACGCTCAAGCGGCTGACCCTGGGCGGGCGCAGCCTCGACGTGTCGCTGCACGCCGGGCGCGTCACCGTCCAGGGCGACCAGGCGATGGCAGAGCGCTTCCTGGGAATGTTCCGCCTCCCGGAACCGGCCGCGGCCTCGGCGTCGGCGGGCGCGGTGTGACCGTGCCGCCGCTCACCGGACGGTCCTGATCTCGCCGGAGTCCGCCGTGCGGGCACGGCGGTCCGTGATGAGCATGTGCCCGGGCGCGTGGGTGATCGCGAAGGGCAGCTTGGCTTTCACCACGGCCTCCTGGAGGGTCACGCCGCAGGCCCAGAACACGGGGACGTCGCCGTCGTGGAGACGCACCGGGTCGCCGAAGTCGGGGCGGCCGAGGTCGCGGACGCCGAGCATCGCGGGGCTGCCGACGTGGACGGGCGCGCCGTGGGCGAACGGGAGCTCCATGGTGATCTGGGCGGCGCGGGCGACCAGGTCGGTCGGGACCGGGCACATCGACACCACGACGGGGCCGCGGAAGCGCCTGGCGCCCAGGGCCTTCCGGTTGGTGCGGTACATGGGGACGTTGACGCCCTGCTCCAGGTGGCGCAGCGGGATGCCGGCGCGCTCCAGGAGCGGCTCGAACGTGAAGCTGCACCCCAGCAGGAACGTGACCAGGTCGCGGTCCCACAGGTCCGCGACGTCGGTGCGGCGGGCGACCATCTGGCCGCGGCTCCACACCTGGTAGGCGGGCAGGTCCCGGCGCAGGTCGGCGCCCTCGGCGAGGTCCGTGGTGAAGCGCCCGGCGCCCACCACGTCCAATAGGGGGCAGGCCCGCGGGTTGCGCACCGCGAAGCGGCGCAGGGCTATCGCGTACCTCCGCGGCACGCTGACCAGGTTCGCCTGGACGTACCCTTGCGACCAGCCGCTGGTGTGGGCCACCAGCCCGTCCCGGAACCTGGCGCGGGCCTCGCGGGGGCTGGTCTGCGCTTCGGGACGCTGTCTCGTGAACATCGCTCCTCCTCGATCTGCTGCTCGATGTGTCGAGAATCCGATACAAGGGGGTCAACACGTTCACGAGTGCTTCACGAGCAGGATGCGGATGCAGGCCGGGGCCGGTGCGCGACCGCGCGTTCACTGAGTGGAAAGGCTTGCGAGCGTTCCCAAATGATCAAGATATGCCCATAGACTGGAGCGAACCGCCAATTCCGGCCCGGCCCGCACCTCGACTCCCCCTGGAGGTGGCGCCCTTGGACTTCGGCATCCTCGGCCCGCTGCAACTGGCATGGGACGGCCTGCCCGTGCCGCTGCCCGGCCGGACCCTGCCCAGGCTCTTCGCCGTGCTCCTCCTGGAGCCCGGCAGCGTGATCCCCTTGCACCGCCTGGTGGACGCGGTGTGGGACGACGACCCGCCCGCGACGGCGAAGCGGCAGATCCAGAACACCGTCGCCACCGCGCGCGGCCTGCTGCTGCGGGCCGGGACCAGCGAGCTGGAGACCGTCGGCGACGGCTACCGGCTGCGCGTGGGCCCCGAGAAGCTCGACTCGCTCCGGTTCCAGCGGGCCGCGCGGATCGCGCGCGAGCAGGTCGCCGCGTCCGAACCCGAAGCGGCCCTTGAGTCCCTGCGCGAGGCCCTGGACCTGTGGCGGGGCCCGGCCCTGGCAGGCCTGACCGGGCGGCTCATCGAAGCGGGGGCGCTGCGGTGGGACGAGGAGCGCGCCGCCGCCGAGGAGGCCCGCGCGGAGCTGGAGCTGCGGCTCGCGACCGGCGCGCCCGTGGTCGCGGACCTGCGGCGGGTCCTGGAGCGGCACCCGTACCGCCAGCACGCGGCCGAGCTGCTCATGACGGCGCTGTACCGGGAGGACCGGTCCGCCGAGGCGCTGGACGCGTACGACGCGATCCGGCGCCAGCTCGCCGACGAGCTCGGCATCGACCCCGGCCGGCGGCTCAAGGACCTGTACACGGCGATCCTCCGCGACGACGCGTCGCTCAGGGCCGCACCGAAGACCGCGTCGTCGCGGTCGCTCCCGGCGCCCGCGCAGCTGCCCGCCGACGCCGTCCACTTCACCGGGCGGTCGGGCCAGCTCGCGGCCCTCGACGCGCTCACCGGGCCCGGCCCGCGCGTCGCGGTCCTGTCCGGGATCGGCGGCTCCGGCAAGACGACGCTCGCGCTGCACTGGGCGCACCGGGTGCGCGAGCGGTTCCCCGACGGGCAGCTGTACGTGAACCTGCGCGGGTGGGACCGGACGGCGCCGCTGACGCCGCTGGACGTCCTCGCGGGGTTCCTGCGGGCCCTCGGCGTGCCCACCGAATCCATTCCGTCCGATGTGGATGAAGCGTCGGCGCTGCTGCGCTCGCGGCTGGCCGACACGAGGACCCTCGTGATCCTCGACAACGCCCGGAACTCGCAGCAGGTGCTGCCGCTGCTCCCGGCCACCGACGGGTGCGTCGCGGTCGTCACCAGCCGGTCCCGGCTGCCCGACCTCGCGGCGCTGCGGGACGTGCGGCAGGTGACCGTCGGGACCCTCGGCACCGCCGACGCGGTGCGGCTCATGGAGGGCCTCATCGGGGCCGAGCGCGTTGCGGCCGAACCCGAAGCGGCCGACCGGATCGCGGAGCTGTGCGACGGGCTGCCGCTGGCGCTGCGGATCGTCGGCACCAACCTCGCGGCTCAGCACCTGACGCTCGCCGAGACCGCGACGGCCCTCGCCGGGAGGGACCGGCTCGCGCACCTCGCCGTCGAAGGCGACCCGACGACCACCGTGGCGGCCGCGTTCGACCTGTCGTTCCAGGCCCTGGACCCCGAGGAGGAGCTGCTGTACCTCAACCTCGCGTTCCTGCCCGGCGCGGACTTCTCGAAGGGCCTGGCGATGTCGCTCGTGTCGTGGGACCCGCCCGCGGCCGAGCGGCTCCTCGCGCGCCTGGTCACCGCCCACCGCATCGACGAGTACCGGCCCGGCCGCTACCGCTTCCACGACCTCGTGCGCGAATACGCCCGCCGCAAGGCCGAGACCGTGTTCGATCCGGCTGCGCTGCAAGGGCTCCGGGAACAGGTCGTGGAGTGGTACTGCCGCGGGTCGGCGCGGCTGCCGGTCGAGGAGTACCGCAACATCGTGGCGACGTTCCTCGAATGGAACGGGCACGCGAAGGTCTCGCGGCTGCTCGCGCGGCTCATCGCGTTCGCCGACGCCGGGTACAGCGAGGAGGGCCCCGACCGGCGCACGCTCACCGAGTCGCGGTACGAGCTGCCCGAGCTCGCGCACGTCGCCGAGCGGGGCGTCGAGAGCGGCGTCAAGTCCGACGACCCGATGGACGCGGTGCGCGCGTACGCGCTCGCCGACGCCGTCGCGTACGCGTCCGGGGAGCTGCACCAGTCGCTCGCGTTCGCGCAGAAGACCCTCGAATACCTCAGCCGCACCCCGCACGGGGACCGGACCGGCAAGGCCCGCAACGACCTCGGGACCACCCTGACCCACCTGGGCCGGTACCGGGAGGCCGTGTCGGTCCTGCGCGAGGCCGTCGGCGCGGCCGAGCGGTCCGGGAAGCGGTACGTCCACGTGGAGGTCCTCGCGTCGCTGGGGACCGTGCTGCGGCGCATGGGGATCTTCGCCGAAGCCGAGACGCTCCTGCTCAGGGCCCGGGACCTCGACGCGGCCTCCCCCGAGGGCCCGACCTCGGTGTACCCGCTGCTGTCGCTGTCGGAGCTGTACATCGACCAGGGCCGGGTCTCGGCCGCGGAGGACCTGTGCCGCGAGATCGCCGAGCTGCTGCGGGACCACCCGTCGAAGTACTACCGGGCGCGGCTGTACTTCCGGCAGTCGGCGGTCCACCGCGCCGACGGCGACTTCCCGCGCGCCGAGGCCGCCGTGCTCCACGGGCTCGAACTGGTCGAGCAGTCCAACGGCTGGCGGCACGTCCTGGTGTACACGTACTGGCTCGCGGAGATGCACGTCGACTCCGGCCGCCTCGACCAGGCCCGCGACGCGCTCGACCGGGTCGCTCGGCTCGACCGGTTCCAGACCTCCGAGACGCTCGCGGTCAAGGCCCGCGTGCTGTGCAAGCTGCACACCGCGGACGGGAACCTGCGCATGGCCGTGAAGATGGGACGCCAGGCGTGCGACGTGTTCGCGGCCATGCCCGACCCGCTGCGCCAGGCCCGGAGCCTGCTGGCGCTCGCCCGCGCCTACGAGGCCGCCGGTGCGTCGTACGAGGCCGCGCGGTGCGCGGTCGAGGCCCGGGAGCTGTTCGAGGCGCTCGGCGTCGACCCCGCGCGCCAGGCGTGAGGAGGCTCCAGTCGGTCGACGGATGCGGTGCCAGTCGGCTCGTCTCTACTGTTGCGGCACACCCATCGACATGGAGGGAACGACGACATGCACGCGATCCGACACCACGAGTTCGGCGGCCCGGAGGTGCTCCGGTACGAGGAGGTCGCCGACCCCGAGCCGGGCCCCGGCCAGGTCCGCATCGACAACCGGGCCGCGGGCGTCCACGTCCTCGACACGAGCTTCCGCAGCGGCAAGTCGGGCACGCCGTTCCCGCTGCCGGAGCTGCCGTTCATCCCCGGGCGCGAGGCCGCCGGGATCGTCGACGCCGTCGGCAAAGGAGTGGACGAGGCGTGGCTGGGCAAGCGGGTCGTGGCGCACCTCGGCCCCGCCTCGCAGGGGTACGCGGAGAAGGCCGTGCGCGAGGTCGAGTCGGTGCACGAGCTGCCCGACGGCGTGGACTTCGGCGAGGCCGTCGCGATGATCGGAACCGGCCGGACCGCGCTGCTGGTCCTAGCGGTCGGGCCCGTCCACGCGAACGACGTCGTCATCGTCCCCGCCGCCGCGGGCGGGCTCGGCACGCTCCTGGTGCAGGCCGCCAAGAACGCCGGGGCGTACGTGATCGGCCTGGCGGGCGGGGCCGACAAGGTCCGGCAGGTCGCCGCCAACGGCGCCGACGCGGCGATCGACTACCGGGCCGCCGACTGGACCGACGTCCTGGACCGGGCCCTCGAAGGCCGCGAGGCGACGCTGTTCTTCGACTCCGTCGGCGGCGAGGTCGGGCGGGCCGTGTTCGAGCGGCTCGGGTTCGGCGCCCGCATGATCGTGTTCGGCTGGTCCGCGGGGAAGGCCACCGAGGCGAACGTGGAGGACATCGTGGGCCGCGGGCTCACCGTCAGCGGCGCGCTCGGTCCGAAGATGATCCAGCGCATGGGCGGCGTGCGGGCCCTCGAAGAGCGCTCGCTCGCCGAGCTCGCGGCCGGGCGGCTGCGCCCGGCCGTGCACACGTTCAAGCTCGCCGAGGCCGCCGAAGCCCATCGGGCCCTTGAGAACCGGGGCACCACGGGCAAGGTCGTGCTCATTCCTTGAGCGACGCGAAAGGCCCCCGGCGCTGTGCCGGGGGCCTTCGTCGTGCCGTTTTAGGAGGCGGTGACCAGCTCCGCGGGCGCGATGTCCGGGACCTGCGCCTCGGCGTGCGCGCGGGCCAGCGGGAAGGACAGGACCAGGCCCGCCACGGCCAGGCCGACGCCGACGAGGATCGGCGCGGTCAGGCTCAGGCCGAGCGACAGCGCGAGGCCGCCGAGCCAGGCGCCGTTCGCGTTCGCGAGGTTGAAGGCCGCGTGGTGCAGCGAGGACGCCAGCGACGGGGCCGAGTGGGCGCCGTCGAGGAGCAGCCGCTGCATGATCGGGCCGACCAGCGACGAGGACGTCGCCATGAGCAGGACCCCCGCGATCGCGAGGACCGGGTTGCTCATGGAGAAGTACATCGCCAGGAGCACGGTCGCGATCGACGCGAACGCGCCGAACAGGCCCTGGATCGGGGCGGCGTCGGCGATCCGGCCGCCGAGGACGTTGCCGAGCGTGAGGCCGACGCCGAAGACCGCGAGGGTGATCGCGATGGCGAGGGCGTTCATGCCGGTGACGTCTTCGAGGATCGGCGTCAGGTAGGTGTAGGCGGCGAACATGCCGCCGAAGCCGACCGCGCCGGTCACGAGCGGGAGCAGGACGCGCTTGGAGCGGATCGCGCGGATCTCGTCGGAGGCCTTGGTGGCCACGATGACCCCGCGGGTGTCCGGGACCGTCGCCCAGATCGCGGCGGCCGCGACGACGCCGAGCGCGGCGACGGCCGCGAAGATCCAGCGCCACGAGATCTGGCCGATGACCAGGGCGCTCACCGGGACGCCGACGATCGTGGCGACGGTGAGGCCCGACATGATGCCGGAGATCGCGCGGGCGCGGCGGTCGTAGGACACGAGGCTCGCGCCGACCACGGCGGCGGCCCCGAAGAACGCGCCGTGCGGCAGGCCCGCGACGAAGCGGGACCCGAGCAGGAACGCGAAGTCGGGGGCCAGCGCCGTCGCGACGTTCGCGCCCGCGAACGCCAGCATCAGGGCGATGAGCAGCGGCTTGCGGGGCACGCGGGTGGTGGCGACGGTGAGCAGGGGCGCGCCGAGGACGACGCCGACCGCGTACGCGGAGACGGCGAGGCCGGCCTGGGCGAGCGAGACGTCCTGGGAGGCGGCGACCTGGGGCAGGATGCCCATGATCGCGAACTCGGCGGTGCCGATGCCGAACGCGCCGATCGACATGGCGAAGAGAGGCATGCGCATGGTGTGCAGCTCCGGTGGGATGAGAAGGAGGGTGAGAACGCTGAGGCTGTCACCGGCTGCTTCCTTGCCGTACCGGTCGCTGTCAAGACGGGGAGGCGGTGCGCCTCCGAGTCCAAGCGTAATAACACTCGCCGCACGAGTAAAAGTCCCCGAGGTGAAAACCCGGCGTGATGTCCGTCGCGGGCGGGTTACGCGGGCGGCGCGGGGGTTTCCGAAGTGACGGGCGCCAATCTCCGGAACGCCTCGGCCGTCGCCGAGTCCGGTTGCGGCACATACACGACCAGCCGCAGCCCGGTTCCGGGCACGTCGAGGGCCTGGCAGTCGAACTCCAGCGGCCCGACGACCGGGTGGACGACCCGCTTGGTCTGGGCCCGGCGCACGGCCACGCGGTGATCGGCCCACAGCTCCCCGAACTCCGGGCTGGTGCGCAGCAGCTCCTCCACGAGGGCCTTGAGCTTGCGGTCGCCGGGGTTGCGGGCATAGGAGGCGCGCAGGTCCGAGACGCTCTCGCCGAGGAACCGGCGAATCGAGGGGTCGGCGAGCCGCTCGGCGACGCCGGGGCCGGAGAAGTTGGTGCGCAGGATGTTCCGCTGGGCGTCGGTCAGCGCCGACAGGTAGCCCATGAGGTGCTCGGCCTTCTCGTTCCACGCGATCATGTCGTAGCAGGCGTCCATGGCGTACGCGGGGAAGTCGTCGAGCCCGGCGAGGAGGTTGCGGATCGCCGCCGGAACCTCGCGGCTGGAGTCGGCCTCGGGCAGCTCGTCGACGAGGTGGAACAGGTGCGCCCGCTCGTCGTGGTCGAGCACGAGCGCGCGGGCCAGCGCCCCGAGCACCTGCCGGGAGGGCTTCGGACCGCGAGCCTGTTCGAGCCGGATGTAGTACTCGACGGAGATCTCCGCGAGCTGAGCGACCTCCTGCCGTCGGAGCCCGGGCGTGCGCCGCCGCGGCCCGCTCGGCAGTCCCACGCCCTCGGGCGTGATCGCGGCGCGGCGGGTGCGGAGGAAGTCGGCGAGCTGCTGGCGGTCCATGCGTCCATCCTCCCCCGGTTCGCGGACCGCAGCCAGGTACCGGATGTACCACCATAAGCGGTGCTCTTTGCAGGTCCCGGAAACCGGCGCAGGCTCATGGCATGGCAAAGAAGACGGCGCTCGTCACGGGCGCGAACAAGGGAATCGGATACGAGATCGCCAAGGGCCTGGGGGCGAAGGGCGTCAAGGTCCTGGTGGGGGCCCGTTCGGAGGAGCGGGGCCAGGAGGCCGTCGAGCGGCTCCGCGAAGCGGGAGTCGAGGCGGACTTCCTCCAGCTCGACGTCACGGACGAGGACTCGATCGCGGCCGCGGTGAAGCAGGTCGACAAGCTCGACATCCTCGTGAACAATGCGGCGGTCGCTCTGGCCGACGGCGGCTGGAACACCAGCGAGCTGACCGTGGCGACCACCCGGAAGGTCTTCGAGACGAACGTGATCGGCGTGGTCGCGGTGACCAACGCGTTCCTCCCGCTGCTGCGCGAGTCCGCCTCCCCGCGGATCGTGAACGTCTCCAGCGAGGTCGGCTCCCTGACCTTCATGACCGGCGACCACGAATTCGCCCAGATGCAGGGCGGGGCTTACGGCGCCTCCAAGTCGGCCCTCAACATGCTCACGATCTCCTATGCCAAGGAGTTCAAGGACGGCCCGGTCAAGATCAACGCCATGACCCCCGGCTACACGAAGACCGACCTCAACCACAACCAGGGCTGGCGCGACCCCGCCGTCTCCGCCAAGGTCGCCATCGACCTCGCCCTCATCGACGACGACGGCCCCAACGGCGGCTTCTTCCAGGAAGGATTGGAATACCACAAGGACACGACGGTCCCCTGGTAATCGAGTTCCATTGGTGCGCAAAGGAAAGTGAAAGACGAAAGGCCCCGCAGAAGCGGGGCCTTCTGCGTAGGGCAGGCAGGACTTGAACCCGCGACCCAGGGATTATGAGTCCCCTGCTCTAACCAGCTGAGCTACTGCCCCGAGCGGGCAATATCCTCTCACACCCCGTGTCGGCGCGGTGGCCCCAGGGTTGCGGAGGGCGGGGTGCGGGTGCGGGCGACGGGAGCAATAAGTGTTCACTGGTGTCGAACGAGACCGAAACGACCGTGTGGCACGGCCCCTGGGGCGCGGGCGACGCGGCGGTAACATTCGCGCCACATTTGCAACGGTTCTATAACGACACGTGCTGATGTTAGACAGGTCTCTTTAAGATCCGACTCACTCCCGCCGTTCGGTGTTTCTCGAACATTGCACCCGGCGGGTTCCGACGCCCGAAACCTCCCGAGGGGGCCCATTGAGACGAGCATTGTTGCTGCTGTCGGCTGCGCTGGCCGGCCTGTCGCTGTGTCTGGGGGTGAGCAGCAGTGCCGCCGCACAGGACGCGTACGGCATCCACGGCACACTCGACGACCAGCAGGACCAGCCCGTAGAGGGCGTGTCGATCACCGTGTCCGACGCGTCGGGGGCGGAGATCGCCACCGTCACCACCGCGGCGGACGGCACCTGGGCCGTACCGCTCGACGCGGAAGGCGACTACGTCGTCACCCTGGACGAGTCCACCCTGCCCGAAGGACTCGTCGTACGCAACTGCAAACCGCAGCTCGAAGTCAACGTCACCGGCGACCGCACCGCCCTGTTCCCGCTCGACACCCAGGTGGACGGCTGCACCCCGGGCGAGAGCCCCGGCGGCGGCGAGACGCCCTCCTCCTCCGAGGACGAGAGCGGCGAGCCCGGCGAGGAGTCCTCCGAGAGCGAGGACGCCGCCGCGGACGACGCCGCCGCCGACGAGGTCGGCGAGATCGAGGGCGAGGGCGGGGCGACCCGCGCCATCAGCCTCCTGGTCTCCGGCCTCCACTTCGGCCTCATGATCGCCCTCGCCGCCGTCGGCCTCTCGATGGTCTTCGGCACGACGGGCCTCACCAACTTCGCCCACGGCGACCTGGTCACCTTCGGCGGCGTCATGGCGCTGCTGTTCAACGTCACGTTCGGCCTGCCCGTGTGGATCGCCGCCATCGCGGCGGTCGTCCTGGGCGCCGCGTTCGGCTGGGCGCAGGACTGGGGCTTGTGGTCCCCGCTGCGGCGCAGAGGGACCGGCCTGGTCTCGATGATGATCATCTCGATCGGCGTGGCCCTGCTCATCCGCTTCGCGACGCTGTTCTTCGTCGGCGGCGAGCGCCAGCGCTACACCGAGTACGTGGGCCAGCCTCCGTGGGACTTCGGCTGGCTCGTCATCTCCCCCAAGGAGGTCGTCACCGGCCTGATCGCGCTCGCGGTCTGCGTCGCCGTCGGGCTGGCGCTGGTGTTCACCAGACTCGGCAAGGCGACCCGCGCGGTCGCGGACAACCCGTCGCTCGCCGCGTCCACCGGCATCGACGTGAACAAGGTCGTGCGCCTGGTGTGGACGATCGGCGGCGCGCTCGCCGCCATGTCGGGCGTGTTCCTGTCGATCAGCGACGGCGTCAAGTTCGACATGGGCCAGCACCTGCTGCTGCTCGTGTTCGCGGCCGTGGTCCTCGGCGGGCTCGGCACCGCGTTCGGCGCGTTCGTCGGCGCGATGCTCATCGGCGTGTTCGTGCAGATGTCGACCCTCGTGGTGGCGCCCGAGCTCAAGTACGTCGGCGCGCTGGCCGTCCTCATCATCATCATGCTCACCCGTCCCCAGGGCATCCTGGGCCGCCGCGAGCGAATCGGTTAGGGGGCCCCGCGATGGATTGGCAATTCGTATTCAGCCAGGCGCTCACGCAGGCCATCGGTCCGACGATGCTGGTGTACGCGCTCGGCGCGATCGGCCTGAACCTCCAGTTCGGCTACACCGGTCTGCTCAACTTCGGGCAGGCGGCGTTCGCGGCGATGGGCGCGTACGGCCTGGCGCTCAGCGTGGTCGCGATGGGCCTGCCGTTCTGGTGGGGCATCGTGATCGGGCTGCTCGCGGCGTGCGTGATGGCGCTGCTGCTCGGCATCCCGACGCTCCGATTGAGAGCCGACTACCTGGCGATCGTGACGATCGCGGCGGCCGAGATCGTGCGGCGCATCGCGCGCGCGACGGTCTGGTCGGACACCACCGGCGGCTCGGACGGCATGCGCGGCTTCTCGGAGCCGTTCTTCGAGATGATCCCGTGGGACCGCGACACGACCTGGTCGTTCCTGTTCGTGTCGATGGACAACGGCCGCCTGGCCGTGGACTTCGGGATCTTCGAGCTCCAGTACTCCTACCGCGACACCTGGGTCATGATCGTGGGGTGGACGCTCGTCGCGGTCATCCTGGTGGTCATGGCGTTCCTCATCCACAGCCCGTGGGGCCGGGTCCTCAAGGGCATCCGCGAGGACGAGGAGGCCGTGCGCAGCCTCGGCAAGAACGTCTTCGCGTACAAGATGCAGGCGCTGGTCCTCGGCGGCATCATCGGCGCGATCGCGGGCTTCGTGTTCGCGCTCAGCCGCGCGAACGTCCAGCCGGACGCGTTCACCACGGACTTCACGTTCTACTTCTACGTGGTGCTCATCCTCGGCGGCGCGGCCCGGATCTTCGGGCCGGTGCTCGGCGCGGCGCTGTTCTGGTTCCTGTACAACATCCTCGCGCAGGGGCTCATCCAGGCGATCTCCGCCGACGTGATCCCGCCGAGCGTGATCGACTCGACGCAGGTGGGCCCGCTGGTGTTCTTCCTGCTGGGTCTGGGAATGGTCCTGCTGCTGATCTTCCGGCCGCAGGGGCTCATCGGCAACCGGAAGGAGCTGATGTTCGATGTCCGATGACGTGAAGGCGGGCGTCGCGGCGGCGAAGGCGGCCCTCGCGGGCGTGCCCGCCGAGCCGGGCGCGCCGAAGCAGGACGCGATCCTCACCGCGACCGGGGTGCGGCGCGCGTTCGGCGGCCTCGTGGCCGTGGACGTCGCGCACATCGAGGTCCAGCGGGGCGCGATCACCGCGCTGATCGGCCCGAACGGGGCGGGGAAGACCACGTTCTTCAACCTGCTCACCGGGTTCGACCGGCCGAGCCGCGGCTCGTGGGAGTTCGACGGGCGCCGGGCCGACCGGATGCGGTCGTACCAGGTGGCCCGGTCGGGCATGGTCCGCACGTTCCAGTTGACGAAGGCCCTGTCGCGCATGACGGTCCTGGAGAACATGCTCATCGGCGCCGACCGCCAGCGCGGGGAGCGCCTGTGGGCGGCGCCGTTCAGGTGGCTGTGGCTCAAGGAGGAGGCGCAGAACGCCGCCCGGGCCCTGGACCTGCTGGAGCGGTTCAAGCTGGCGGACAAGCGCGACCACTACGCCGGGGAGCTCTCCGGCGGGCAGCGCAAGCTCCTTGAGATGGCGCGGGCGCTCATGCTCAAGCCGAAGATGATCATGCTCGACGAGCCGATGGCCGGGGTGAACCCGGCGCTGAAGCAGTCGCTGCTGGAGCACATCAAGGACCTGCGCGAAGAGGGCATGACCGTGCTGTTCGTCGAGCACGACATGGACATGGTCCACGAGATCGCGGACTGGGTGGCCGTCATGGCGGCCGGGCAGCTCATCACCGAGGGGACGCCGGACCAGATCTCGGCCGACCAGCGGGTGATCGACGCGTACCTGGGCGCCCACCACGACGCGGCACAGCATTAGGAGGCGTGATGAGCGACAACGAGACCGAGGGGATCGGCCCGACGGGCGCCCCCATCGACGAGGCCGCCGAGTCGTCCACCGAGGTGTGCAGCCGCGAAGGGCACCTGGCGGCCTCGCAGGACGCGCTGCTGCGCGCCGACGAGGTCGTCGCGGGGTACCTCCCGGGCGTGTCGATCCTGAACGGGACCGACCTGTACGCGAACGAGGGCGAGCTGGTCGGCATCATCGGCCCGAACGGGGCCGGGAAGTCGACGCTGCTGAAGGCCATGTTCGGCCTGGTGGGCATCACGTCCGGGAAGGTCGTGCTGCGCGGGGAGGACATCACCAACCGCAAGGCGCACCAGCTGGTGCCGCTGGGGGTGGGGTTCGTGCCGCAGACGAACAACGTGTTCGCGGCGCTCACGGTCGAGGAGAACCTCGAAATGGGGGTGTTCCTGCGGCCCAAGGCGTTCAAGGAGCGGTTCGAGTTCGTGACGGACCTGTTCCCGGTGCTCGGGGACCGGCGCGCGCAGCGGGCCGGCTCGCTCTCGGGCGGCGAGCGGCAGATGGTGGCGATGGGCCGGGCGCTCATGATGGAGCCGTCGGTGCTGCTGCTGGACGAGCCGTCGGCGGGCCTGTCCCCCGCGATGCAGGACGAGGTCTTCTTCAACACGAAGCAGATCAACCAGACCGGCGTCACGGTGGTCATGGTCGAGCAGAACGCGCGGCGGTGCCTCCAGATCTGCGACCGCGGCTACGTGCTGGACCAGGGCCGCAGCGCCTACACCGGTCCCGGTGACGGCCTGATCGACGACCCGAAGGTCGTGGAGCTGTACCTCGGCACGCTCGGCCGGGCCAGCTAGCGGAGAGCAAGGCGGAGCCCCCCGGGTCCTGTGGTCCCGGGGGGCTTCTTTTGGCTTGCGCCGCTTCGGTTAGCTCAGCTCGCCGAAGGTGTAGGTGAGGTTCTCGTAGGTGTTGTCGGGCAGGTACTGGTAGACGCCGATCGTCGCCGCGTTGACGTCGCCCTCGGGCGAGAACTCGATCGGGCCGGAGTAGCCCTCGTAGTCGATGTCGGCGGTGTTGTCCTCGGCGAGCAGCTCGGCGCACTCGGTGAAGCCGGTGCACTTGGTGCCGCCGCTGGAGACGTCGATCAGGTTGTCCTTGATGGTCTCGGAGTCGATGCTGTCGCCGGCGATGGCCGCGAGGGCGACGAGCGAGGTGGCGTCGTAGGACTCGGGGCCGTACGTGAAGTCGGTCAGCTCCGGGTCCACTTCGAGGAGGCGGTCGCGGATCTCCGCCGGGTCGGCGCCCGGGAAGGTGCCCTTCGCGCCCTCCATGAAGCCGGCCGGGAAGGTCTCGCTGTAGTCGGCGAGGTTGCCGTCGACGAGGTACCAGGGGATGTCCTGGGCGCTCAGGCCGCCTTCGGCGAGGGCCGGGCCGAGGTTGACGATCTCGTTGAAGGTGACCAGGACGATCGCGTCGGCGCCGGAGTCGGCGACGGCGCTGACCTCGGCGGAGAACTCGGTCGCGGTCGGGTCGTAGATCGTCTTGAGGACGACCTCGCCGCCGAACTCGGTGAAGTTCTGCTCGACGGAGTCGGCCAGGCCGGTGCCGTACGCGTCCTGGAGGGCGAGGATCGCGATCTTCTCGTGGCCGTCCTGGATGATCGTGTCGGCGAGGACGCGGCCCTGGAGGACGTCCGAGGGCGCGGTGCGGAAGTAGTAGTCGCCGCGCTCATAGGTGGTGAAGTCCGGCGACGTGTTCGCCGGGGACACCTGGACGATGCCCTCTTCGTACAGCTTGTCGATGAACTGGAAGGAGACGCCCGAGGAGGCCGCGCCGATGACCGCGTGCACGCCCTGCGCGATGAGGGCGTCGGCGGACTGGCTGGCGATGTCGGTCGAGGTGTCGCCCGAGTCCTGGTCGAGCACGTCGACGCAGCTGCCGAGGACGCCGCCGTACTCGTTGATCTCCTGCTGGGCCAGGTGGACGCCCGCGAATTCGGGCGGGCCGAGGAAGGCGAGGGAACCGGTCTGCGGCAGGATCGTGCCGATCTTCAGTGCGTCGTCGCTCTCGGTGCATTCACCTCCGGACGCCGACGGGTCCTCGTCCTCGCCGCAGGCGGCCAGCGACAACGCTGTGATGCCGGCGGTGGCTACAGCGAGCAGTGCTCGGGGAAAGCGAGCCATGGTTTCTCCTATTGAGTGTTCGAGATGGATCCGCAGGTGGACATGGAGGTTGACGTGATCCGAGTTACACCCTATGGCAGGCGGGGAGTGGATGCCACATGCCGTGCCCGAACCCGTTCCAGTTCGTGATGGCTCCGTGACCTTGCCGATCCGGTATTGCAATCGCTTTGCGGGGAAGGAAAGCCCGCGTTTCGCAGCGGCCTCGGGAATGTTCCCCCGCGAGGGGGAGGCGGTTCGCCCGCGCGCGGGAGGGGCCGGGGCGCGTCCGCCGCGAGGCTGAAGGCATGACAACGCAACCCGCCACCCAGCGCTTGGAAAAGCTGCGCCCCGAACGGCACCGCCGCACCGGACGCGCCGCCCTCGCGGCGTTCCTGTGGTCCCTCACCGTGATCCCCATCGGGCTCTGGCAGCTCCTCGACCCCGCGACCGGGCCGTTCTCGCACGAGCTGTACGACCCCACCGTCCGCCTCCCCGAGGCCGTCCCCGACTGGGCCGGACCCGCCGCGCTCATCGCCGCCGGGGTCCTCGGCCTCCTCGCCGCCCGCTCGACGCGCTGGGCCCTCCCGGCCCTGTTCGCCGTCGCCTTCGGCGTCGTCATGAGCACCACCGCGCCGATGTCCCTCGCCGGGTACCTGTGCGCGCTGTTCATCCCGCTCCTGATCGCCGCGAGCCCGGTGCTCATCGCGCGCGGGCCCATCGCGAAGACGATCGCGGGCCTCGCCGTCGTCGGTGTCTTCACGGCCCTGGGCCTCACCGGGGTGATCGACTTCCCCGCCGTCGGCGACTTCCTGTCGATGCTCGGCGGCCGCTTCGCCGACATCGCCGCCTACATGCTCGTCCAGGTGTGGATGACCGTCGGCGGCGGCATCTGGGCCGCCCTGGCGCTCACGCTGCTCCTCAGCGGACGCGACGGGCAGCCCGCGCCCGCATGGCTCGCCCCCGAGCGCGCCGCCCGCTGGGGCCGCACCGCCGCGTGGATCGCGTTCGCCTGCTCGCTCCCCTACGGGCTCGTGCGCATGTCGTGGCTGACGCCGTGGGCGTGGATCGGCGGCCCGCTCGACAGCTCCATGATCGACCCGGCCACCCGCGTCTGGGGCCTGTGCCTGGGTCTCGCGGCCCTCGGCGGCGGCGTGCTGTGCCTCGGCATGACCTACCGGTGGGGCGTCCGCTGGCCGTTCTGGATGCCCGGCCTCAAAGGCCGGCCCGTGCCGCCGATGGTCGCGATCGTCCCCGCCTCGGTCATGGCCGCGATGTTCACGTTCATGGCGCTCCCCTTCGCGGCCTTGGCGATCCGCCAGGACGCGCCGGAGCTGATCTGGTCGTTCCCGTTCTACGTCTGGGGCCCGGCCCTGGGCGCGGCGACCCTCGCCTACGCGATCCGCCGCGGCGTCGTCCAGCCCCGCTGAGCGGCGGCGAAGGGCCCCGAGGCGATCCCTCGGGGCCCTTCGCCGCGCCTTCAGCCGTGCAGGCGCCGCGCGATCGACACCACGCGCTTGGTCTGGATCGCCACCGCGGCGCGGTCCTTCTCCGACACCGGGCCCTTGAGCCCGATGTGGCTGGCGCCGTAAGGGTTCCCGATCTCCACGTCGAACTGGAGCGGGTCGGTGTAGCCGGGCGAGACGATGATCGCGCCCCAGTGGTAGAACGTGTTGTTCATCGCGAGGATCGTCGACTCCTGGCCGCCGTGGCTCGTCTGCGTCGACGTGAACGTCGACATCACCTTGTCGGCGAGCCTCCCCTCCTGCCACAGCGGGCCCGTGATGTCGATGAACTGCTTGATCTGCGCCGTCGGCAGCCCGTACCGCGTCGGCGTGCCCCACAGGACCGCGTCGGCCCAGTCGAGGTCGTCGAGCGCCGCCTCCTCGACGTCGGCGGTGGCCTCGGCGTGCTCGGCCCATGCCTCGTTCGACGCGATCGCCTCGGGCGGGGCCAGCTCGCGCACCTTCCGCAGGCGCACCTCGGCGCCGGCGTCCCGGCCCTCCCTCGCGGCGGTCTTCGCCATCTCGTAGACGTTCCCGGTCTGCGAGTAGTAGATGACGGCCAGCTTGACCATGATGCGTCCCCCTTGCGTGAGAATCGGTGTTGACCCTGGCACAGTCGTTCCCATAGGGTTGCCCTCGCAACAGATTCCACACAATCCTGCAAATTTTTTCAAAGGAAGCAATCACATGCTGGACATCCTGGTCGTCGGCGGCGTCGGCGTCGACACCATCGTGCGCGTCCCGGAGATCGCGATCGGCGACGGCGACTCCACGCACGTGGAGCCGATCCTCGACTACGTGGCGCACACCGGGAACGGCGTCGCGCTCGGGTGCCTCCACCTCGGGCTCGCGACCCGGTTCATCGACTACATCGGCGACGACGAGCAGGGCGCGCTCATCCGCCGCCACTACGACGCGCACGGGCTGGACTTCCGCTACCTCATCTCCCCCAACGGGACCTCCCGCTCGGTGAACCTCGTCGACGCCGGTGGCCGCCGCTACTCCTTCTACGACTACCGCCACGACCCCGACCTGCGGATGCCCGAGTCCTTCTTCGGACCCCATGTGGCCGAGGCGAAGCACGTCCACGTGTCGATCCCCAACCACACCCGCGACGTGCTGGCGGCCATCCCCGAGGGCGTCACCGTCTCCACCGACCTGCACGGCTGGGACGGCGAGGCCGAGCACCAGAAGGACTTCGCACGCCGCGCCGACCTGGTGACCCTCTCCGCGGCCCGCCTCGGCGGCGACCCGGAGAAGGCCATGCGCTGGATCATCGACAACGGCCGCGCGGCGGTCGTCATCGCGACCGACGGCGAGCACGGCGGCTACGTCCTCGAACGCGGCGGGTCGCTGGAGCGGTACCGGGCCATCGACCCCGTGGCCGAGCTCGGCGCGGTCTCGCCGGAGTGGGCCGAGTGGGCGCCGGTGGACTCCAACGGCGCGGGCGACGCGTTCGTGTCGGGCCTGCTGTGGGCGCGCGGCAAGGGCTACGGGCTCGCCGAGGCCCTCGACGCGGGCCGGATCTCGGGCGCGTACGCGTGCCGCACGAAGGGCACGAGCACGGCCCTCATCTCCGACGCGCTCATGGCAGAAAGTCTTGCGGCCCTGAAGTAGTCAAGGTCGGCCGCCGTCCGCGGGCGGCGGCCGACCCCCTACTGCTGCTCGGTGCCGCGGTTGGCGGTCATGGCCTTCGCGCGGGCGATCACGTCGTCGAACGGCGACGGCTCGGCCGGGCTCGGGCGGACCGCGTCGCGGTGCTCGGGCTGGACCACCAGCATGAACAGGCACCCGACCGCGGCGGCGACCACGGGCGCGCCGATGCCGATCTCGGCGACCGGCCAGTTCCCTGCGTGCGCGCCGGTCGCGATCATGTATGCCGCCCACACCGGGACCGCCCAGCCGCCCGCGAGGACCATGAGGTCGCGGCGGCGCCGCAGCTCGGGCCGGATGAGCCAGATGAGGAAGTCGAGCCACGCGCCCGACAGGAGCAGCACCCACACGTAGGCGCCGTTGTCGAAGCCGGTGAACGCCCCGGCCATGATGCACGGGTACGCGAACGCCACGGTGAAGAACCCGAGCGGCAGCCGGAACCGGCCGGTCGTGAAGACCGCCAGCGCGAGCACGAGCACCGTCGTGAACACCATGCCCGCCACGGGGCCCGAGTCGTAACCGAAGCGCCCTTCGAGGGCCACGCCCGTGGCGAACGGCGTGTCGGTGAACGGGACCAGGTAGTTGAGGAACAGCACGAGCGTCGCGATGGCGAAGCCGAGGGACAGCGCGGGCGCGGCGAGGCGCGCTTCGATCGGGATCGGCTCGGGCTCGACGGAGAGGACCTCGCGCCGCCACGCGGACAGCCACGGCGCCAGGGCGATGAGGCACCCGGCGGCGGCGAGGCCGAGGTGGGAGGGGCTGAAGAAGATGTCGAGGTCGGCTTCGACGCCGAGCAGCTGGTGCCAGATCATGTCGGCGATCCCGGAGACCAGGAACAGCGGGACGCCGATGATCGCGGGGCCGTAGCCGTGGGGGACGGCGGCCATGCCGGTGCGCCCGTCGGCGCGGTGGGCGCGCACGAGCATCCAGGCGATCCATGCGGCGGTGGCGAAGAAGCCGGTGTAGAACGCCAGGTGCCACCAGGTGAAGAAGGACTCGGCCCAGCCGCGGGCGTGGGCGTTGACGTCGAGGATCAGCCCGCCGATGAACCACGCGGAGAACGCGGCGGTGGTGAGGTCCTGCCACCAGGCGGCGAAGACGCGGGGCTGCCGGGAGTCGGCCAAGAGGTGCATCTTGTACTCCAGCAATCGGTCAAGGGGGGTGATGGCCATGAGGCCATCATGGCCCACCGCGACCAGCGGCGCAATCGCCGGATCGTCACGGTCTGCGCACTGTGCTCACACGAACCGCACGAGGAACAGCTTCGGCCAGTGCTTCCCGGTGATGTAGAAGGTGCCGTCTTCTTCGGCGGCGGCGATGCCGTTGAGGACGTCGGCGCCCGCGGCTTCGTCGTCGCTGAGGAGCCCGGCGGCGTCGACGACGGCGCAGACTTCGCCTGTGGCGGGGTCGATGCGGACGATCTGGTCGGTCTGCCAGAGGTTGGCCCAGACCTGGCCGCCGGTGCATTCGAGCTCGTTGATCGAGTAGACCGGTTCGCCGTCGAGGGTGACCTTGACGGTCCCGGTGGGCTCGAAGGTGGCCGGGTCGCGGAAGGTGAGGGTGTCGGAGCCGTCGCTCATGACGAGCTGCTCGCCGTCGTAGCAGATGCCCCAGCCCTCGCCGTCGTAGTCGACGGTCTCGACGATTTCGAGTGTGGCGGGGTCCCTCTTGTAAGCGTGGTGCTCCTGCCAGGTGATCTGCCAGACGGCGTCGTCGGTGAGGGTGAGGCCCTCTGCGAAGTCCTCGGCGGGGAGGTCCTGGGAGGCGAGCACTTCGCCGGTGGCGGGGTCGGTGATGCGCACGTCGGACTCGCCGTAGAGGCCCGCGGACTCGTAGAGGACCGCGCCGTATTCGGGATGCTCGGCGAGTTCGAGGCCCTGAGTGAACGAGCCGGGGTCGTGCGGGTAGGACTCGATGACCTCGACCGTGAGCTCCTCGACCTCGCCCGCCGCGACCGCCTCGTCGGGGACGGTCACGGATTCCTGGGCGTTGGCGTCGCCGGTGCTGCACGCCGCGAGGGCGAGGAGCCCGGCGGCGGTGAAGGCGAGGCCGTGCCGGGCCGCCCGCTTCTCATCGAACACTGAACTCATCTCCAGGTGCTTCAGGGGTGATGCCTCGTACCGTATCGGTCATGGCAAACGAGGACAAGACTTCCGTGCGAAGCGTTTGCCGTGCAACGGGGAGGGCATCGGGGGCCGACCTCGTCCGCGGCACCGGGAGGGGTCGGCTCGCAGGCCGCTCTCAGCCCTTGCGGCGCCAGCGGGCGACGGTCGCCGCGACGGTGACGTCGATCCGCTCGGGGAGCGCGGCGACGGCCGCGTCGAGCTCGGCGGGGCCGTGGTGGCGGGCGCTGGGGCCCATCCCGACGAGCCGGCGCACGTCCTCGTGTCCGAGGCCAATCGAATAGGAGATCTCGTCGGCCCGCTCGGCCTCGAACACCGAGCCGAGCTGGTCGGCGGTCCGCTGCGGTTTGGCGGGGTCGACGCTCAGCAAGTCCAAGGCGTCGACGAGTTCGCGGAGGTGGTCCAGCCGGGGGGTCAGGACCACTAGAGCGCCTCTTGGGTGGAGGACGCGTGCGAGCTCGTCGGCGTTGCGGGGAGCGAAGACGTTCAGCACCGCGGCGGCGGCGCCGTCGCGTACCGGAAGTCGATTCCACGCGTCGGCGAGCACCGCGGCGAGTCGCGCCTGAGTTCCGGCGGCTCGCCGCGGTTCGTCCGTTTCCGCTTGGAGCAGTTGCCGTTTGGCGCAGCGCCGCAGCGCGTACTTGGAGGTGTCGAGGCCGATGCCCTCGCGTCCGGGGGCGGCCGCGAGCGCGGCGGCGAGGTAGTGGCCGGTGCCGCAGCCCGGCTCGATGACGACGCCGGGGGCGTCGGTGAGCGAGGCTTCGGCGACGGCTGTCAGGAGCGGGTCGTAGAAGCCCGCGGAGAGGAACTCCTCGCGGGCGGCGACCTGGTCGGCGGTGTCGCCGGTGGTGGCGTTGGAGCCGGGGGCGAGCAGCGGCGCGTAGCCCTGCTTGGCGAGGTCGAAGGAGTGGCCGGAGCGGCAGGACAGGCGCCGGTCGGCCTGGTCGAGGGCCTGGCCGCAGTTGGGGCAGGCGAGCGCGTCGAGCGCGGGCAGCGTCACGCGAGGGCCTCGGGGTCGATGAGGCGCAGGAACGCGCGGAAGGATGCGGGCATGTCGACGCCTTCGGGATCGTGGAGCCACTGGAACTGGAGACCGTCCATGATCGCCACGACCAGCGGCGCCACCTCCTCCGGGGTGAGCCCGGAGGGGAGCCGGTCACCCCACTGGGCGCGCAGCGTGGCGGCCATCTCGCCGCGCACGCGGCGGTAGCGCTCGCGGAAGTAGGGCTCGGCCGGGTGGTCCTCGGTGACGGACTCGCCGAGCAGGGCGGAGAAGGTGCGGATGATCGCCGACCGGTGCGCGTTGGCCTCGACCACGCCGACGGTCTGGGCCACGGTCATCGGGTTGCCGTCGGAGGAGACGCGGTCGCCGCGGTCCCATTCGTCGCGCATGGTGAGCACCGCGATCAGCAAGTCCTCTTTGGACGGGAAGTAGTGGAGAAGGCCCTGCTGGGTCAGGCCCACCTTCTCGGCGACGGCGGCGAGGCTGGCCCCGCGGTAGCCGCGCTCGGCGATGACCTCCATGGCGGCGCGCACGATCTCCTCGCGGCGGGCCTGCCCGCGGGCACCGTGGCGGACGCCGTGCGGTCGCGGCGGGTTCGGCATTGCTGGCCTCGATCTGGGCTCGGTCTCGATGGCACTCCAGCATAGATAATCACGATTCGGCCACAGGCACTACCGGTCGCTCGGTAGCGGTGGCAGACTCGGGGCGGCGCACCGCAGCGCAGACCGAAGAAAGGCACGCCATGAGCGACTGGACCGTCCCCGCCGACCGGCCCGACTACGAGGAGGCCGTCGAGGCGGCGCTCGCGAAGCTGGACCTGGAGACCAAGGCCGACCTGCTGGCCGGCATCGACATGTGGCGGACCCTCGCCGCCCCCGACGCGGG
The DNA here is from genome assembly GCF_003002955.1 of Glycomyces artemisiae. Lineage (GTDB taxonomy): Bacteria > Actinomycetota > Actinomycetes > Mycobacteriales > Micromonosporaceae > Glycomyces > Glycomyces artemisiae. The sequence continues at coordinate 298,914 of NZ_PVTJ01000001.1, read as the reverse complement.
CCTGCGGTCGATGACCGTCTCCGACGGCCCCATCGGCGTGCGCGGCCGCTTCTGGACCGCCGCCGACCCGTCCCTGGCGCTGCCCAGCCCCACCGCGCAGGCCGCGTCCTGGGACCCGGAGCTGGTGCGCCGCACCGGGAACCTCCTCGCCGCCGAGGCCCGCCGCAAGGACGTCGACGTGCTCCTGGCGCCGACGATCAACCTGCACCGCTCGCCGCTGGGCGGGCGCCACTTCGAGGCGTTCAGCGAGGACCCGTACCTGACCGGGCGCATCGCCGAGGCGTACGTCGCGGGCGTGCAGGAGCGCGGCGTCGGCACCACCATGAAGCACTACGTCGCCAACGACGCCGAGACCGACCGGTTCACCGTCGACAACGTCATCGGCGAGCGGGCCCTGCGCGAGCTGTACCTGCGGCCGTTCGAGATGGTCGCCGCCGCGGTCAACCCGTGGGGCGTCATGACCGCGTACAACACCGTCAACGGCACCACCATGACCGCGCACAAGGAGCTCATGGACGTCCTCCGCGAGGAGTTCGGGTTCGACGGCTTCAACGTCTCCGACTGGGGCGCCGCGCGGCACACCGTCGAGGGCGTCGAAGCAGGGCTCGACCTCGCGATGCCCGGGCCGCTCACCGTGTTCGGGAAGGCGCTGGTCGACGCGGTCCGCGAGGGCCGGACCACCGAGGCGGCCGTGGACGCGAACGTCCGCCGCATCCTCAAGCTCGCCGCCCGTGTCGGCGCTCTCGACGGCGTCGAGGCCGCGGTCACCGGGCGTCTGGAGGCGATCGAGGACCCCGACGCGCTGCTGCGCGAGATCGCCCGGCGCTCCTTCGTCCTCGCCAAGAACGACGTCCCCGCGGGCGACGAGACGCGCATCCTGCCGCTCCACGCCGACGTCGTCCACAGCCTCGCGCTCATCGGCCCCGCCGCGGCCGAGGCCCGCGTCCTGGGCGGCGGCTCCGCGACGGTGTTCCCGCCGCACGTGGTCTCCCCGCTCGACGGCCTGCGGGCCAAGCTCGGCGACCGCGTCGTCTACGCCCAAGGCGTCGACCTGTTCGAGCAGATCGAGGCCGCGAACCGCGGCTTCACGCTCACCGCGCGGCCCGTCGCGAAGGACGGGACGCAGCTGCCCGCCGAACCGCTCGCCAACGGCGACGTCAAGTGGATGGGATACGTCCCCGGCGGCCTCACCGCCGACGAGTTCGACCACGCGCTCGTCGAGGGCCGCTACGTCGCGACCAAGACCGGCGAGCACGTCTTCGGCACCCGCGGCTTCGGGCACCACAAGCTCGTCATCGACGGCGAGACCGTGTTCGACCAGGACCAGGAGTTCGTCAGCGACGACCCGTTCGAGGCGTTCTTCGGCCCCGGCGTCGAGCGCGTCCGCATCCGCCTCGACGAAGGCCAGGAGGTCGAGCTGCGCCACGAGTTCACGCCGTTCGACTTCCCGCCCGGGTTCCCGCCCTCGGTCCTGTTCGGACTCATGCACACCGAGCCGCGGCCCGACGAGCAGACCCTCATCGACGAGGCCGTCGCCGCCGCCCGCGGCGCCGAGATCGCCGTGGTCGTCGTCTCCACCACCGCCCTCACCGAATCCGAGGGCTTCGACCGCGCCGACCTGCGCCTCCCCGGCCGACAGGACGAACTCGTCGCCGCCGTCGCCGCCGCCAACCCGAACACGGTCGTCGTGGTCAACACCGGCTCCCCGGTCGAGATGCCCTGGGCCGCCGACGTCGCCGGCATCCTCCTCACCTGGTTCCCCGGCCAGGAGGGCGGCAACGCCCTCGCCGAGGTCCTCCTCGGCGCCGAACCGGGCGGCCGCCTGACGACCACCTGGCCGAAGACCCTCGCCGACGCCCCCGTGACGCAGGTCGTCCCGGACGACGAGGGCAAGCTCCACTACGAAGAGGGCGTCTTCATCGGCTACCGGGCCTGGCAGCGCAGGGGGACGGTCGAGCCGGCGTTCTGGTTCGGCCACGGCCTGTCCTACACCGACTGGGCGTACGAGTCGATAGAGGTGGTCGGCAGCACCGTCAAGGTCAAGGTGAGGAACAAGGGGGCGGTGACCGGCCGAGAGGTGGTCCAGGTCTACCTGTCCCCGGACGAGTCCGCCGAGGTGGCAGGCGGCATCGAGCGAACCCGCCTGGCAGGCTTCCAGGCGGTGGAAGCGGGCCCCGGCGAAGAAGTCGAAGTGACGATTCCCCTGGAAGCACGCTCGCGGCAGTTCTGGAACGAGCAGACCCACTCGTGGGAGACCGTCCCGGGCACCTGGAAGGTGAAGGCCGGAAGGAACGTGGCGGACCTCCCCCTCGAAACCTTGCTGGTTGAGGGATAAGAGAGAAGGGCGGGATCTCGGGATCCCGCCCTTCATTCTCAGTCTGCTCTGACTCAAAAACCCGGAGAGTCCTCGCGAAGGGCCCGTTCACTCCGCGCAGGGGTGGTGACCCCGGCGGAGTCCCAGGGCTCGGCCTTCGGGGGCTCGTCGGCGCTGGTGGTGAAGTTCTCGATGATCTCGCCGAACTTCGTGTCCTTGATCTTGTCCTGCGCCGCGTTCACGGCCTTCCCCGCCTGGTTGCGCACAGACGAGGCGACCTGCTGGACCTTGTCATTGCCGGCCACCCGGCGCGTGTAGTCGACGATCTGGTCGTACCGCTCGCGGCCCGCCTTCGCCCCCAGGATGTACCCGACCGCGAACCCGGCCACGAGATACCACTTCCGCATAATTGCCTCCCCCGGCCGGCCCTCGGGCCGGACGCTCCTCGTTATCCGTGCGTCCCCCGCACACAGCGGCCATTCTGCCGCATCCCGGGGTGCCCCGCCCGCCCAAGCACGAAACGCACCCCCGATTCCACCCACCCGAGGACCCACACCACACCCACCCCCGTGGCACCCGCCCCCTCCCCTCCTGTACTCTCGTATCCGGTTCGCCACCACGGCAGAACCATTCCCCAATAGCTCAATTGGCAGAGCAGCCGACTGTTAATCGGCAGGTTCTTGGTTCGAGTCCAAGTTGGGGAGCAGACACAGAAAGGCCGGTCATTCATGACCGGCCTTTGCTTTTTTCTCGGTTCTGGTCACGGCTTGTCGGCGGGGGTGGAGATGTCGAGGAGCTGGCGGCAGACCACGGCCGCAGTCCAGGCAAGGGCGAGAAGCATGAGGCCGAAGCCGGCGATCGAAGCGCCGATGAACTGGCCGGCCGGGTTGGACTCGTCCATGCCGCTGTATGAGCTTGGGTCGAAGTCCGTCGTGGCGATCCAGATCACGGTGCCCAGAACGAGCGCGCCGACACCGGTGGAGATCATCCCGGTGAGCAAGGGGTTGTCGAGAGGTTTTCTGTCGTCCATCCGTTGACGGTAGATGGGGCCGGACGGGCTGGGAAGCGCACGAACGGGCGAGCCGGGCCCGGCCTTTCGAGGATCGCCGGGACCCCGAATACGGGCTGCGGCCCATATGGTGGGGGCATGAGGGAATTCGACGATGAAATCGAGAAGGCGGTCAAGCGGGCGGGGAAAGCTGCCGGGTGGATGTTCGCCATCGGAGTGTTGACGCTGTTGCTGGGGCTCTTTGCGAGCTTCGGGACCTATGGGTTCGGGTTCTTGGTGGCACTCCCCGGGGCGGGGTTGATGTTCGCGCTGGGAGTCATCATCAACTTGCAGGGCATGCAGCTCATGGAGACCTGGCGCCAGGGGTGCCGGGACGCGGAGACCTCCGAGCGCTGAAAAGCCCGGGCGAGAAGATCGACCGCCCTCTCGTCTTCTTGTCATACGGCGTTGCTAGTTCCAAGCGGCAGATACCCTCGATCGTTGGGAACCGGTCAGTTTCGCGGTGTCCGCAGGATCCAGCGGCTACCACCATCGAATCGGTCCGGTCGTAAAGCGGACGGCCGTAGCCGACGAATGCCTCCATCATGTGGGGGTCGCTGCCGACCAGGAGCAGGAGCACGGGTTTGCTTCGCAGGAGGCGGTTCCACGCGGTCTACAGAGAGTCTTCAAGCCGCGCATTCTGCTGGAACAGCCAGGAGACCTCATCGACGACCACAATCGAGGCGCGGCCGTGGAGCAGCGCGAGCGCGAGAAGTTCGAACGCCTCCAGCCACGGCGCTCGGGAGCGCCTCGGCTCCGGGAAGATCGGAGACGCGAAGCGCGACCATGACAGTTCCAGCGTTTCGGCGCTACCGCCCCTGCTCGCCTGAAAACACAGCCTCGGCAGTCCAGTCTCTGACTTAGATCATATCTAAGTTCGCTGAGATCTAAGTTGACCAACCCGCCCGCAGAGATCTTCTGCCTGCGAGAACAGACACGCAAAGGCCCTGATCAGCTGAGCCGGCACAGAAAGGCCGATCGAAAATGACCGGCCTTTCGTCATTCCGACCGCTTGGAGCGGCCGATACCGTTCTCCTCGATATTGCACAACATCGCGGTCCCCGCCTGAACCGCATCACTAAACTCGATAAGAAGAGCCTCGCATCAGGGTCGTCGAGCCCGGCCAAGCGAAGCGCTTCCTCTTGCAAGTGACTGGAACGAGCGGCAAGAAACCCCATGTAGTCGTCAGCCAGCGCCGCCTCATAGGCGGCTTCAGGCACCATGCAAGACCGAAGCCGAGATCGGAGAACTCCCTCACCGACCGTTTGCGATATGGATCGCAAGTACTCGGATGGCGCTCGATCTCGAATGCGAATATTACTCATCGAGGTAAGCATCACGATGTTGGCGATGACATTCGTCTTCTTTGCGATATTGGTCGACTTCAAGAATCCGCGAGGAAAGAAGTGATGGAACTCTTTGTCGTTGTTCCAGGCCAACGCCTTGGCCACGTCGATCGCCTGGCCGGTGATGAGGTCGACGGGCTTCTTCTGGCCTAGCATAAGCGCCATCATCTTCGATGTCGCACTGTTAGAGCGGAAGTCTCGGGTCGACCAGATCGACGCCGCAGGCGCCGACGCCGAGGTTTGGATGCTCGAGGTGTCGCCGTTCGCGAACGCGGTGACAGCGTCACGATCCGCGGTCATCTGGCCAGTATTCCAGCCGCCGAAGTAGCTTCCGAGAGTGGTTCGCCAGAACCATCGGATTACTTGGTCGTACTGCTTCGACGTTGGGGAGGGGAGTTGCCGGAACAGCTCGCACAAGACTGCGAATTGGTTGACGTACGGCAACGCCCGTGCGCCGGGCACACCGATCTCGGTGGCAAGGAAGTCGCTGGTGCGCTTGGCAGCCGCTTCAACTGCATTGACTGCCGCGAGAAGATCCTCCTTGCTACGGTGCCGGAGATCGTCAATCGATGCAGAGTCGAACCCATGGCCCGCGGCTGAAGCGATAGCTCGCAGCAGCGTCTTCCGGTCGATCGCATCGAATTGCTTCGGCTCAAGCGAGGCCGAGAGTCGGTCAATGGAGTCGACAAGGTCGAAGGTCGGCTTCCATGTAGCCGCGCGCATCAAGTCGACTATGGTCAGCGGAGTTCCGGTGCTGTTGATACGTTCAAATACGGGGGCGACGTCTTCGATCGACATGTCGCCCAGGGTCACTGTCGCGACCTGGTAGTCCGTGAAACGGTCAAACAACGCCTTCGCCCTTGCTTGGAGCTCGTCGTCAAGCCCGGTCAGTCTGCTGAAGTACTTCGACGCGGTCGAAAGATACCGAAGAGGAACGATTTGTAGCGCCGGCTCTCCTGGCGTGTCAAGGTGCAGGAAAGCTTCCGCTTTCAGGTCATACGCAACGTTTCATACACTCATGGGATCGCCTGGGGTCCAATGAAGGGCGCCGCAGATCGTCGAGAGTCTCTGCTGCCCGTCGAGCAAGTAGTTCACAGGGTAGTCGGGCTTGGTCTCGGCGACGGGAAGGTCGGCGATCGCGCGTTCGTTCGCCAGCTCCTGACGAGACTGCCAAAGCAGCATGCTCCCGATCGGGTAGTTGCGGGCGACGGAATCGAGCAGGTCGATGATCTGTTTTCTGCTCCAGACGAAGTTCCGTTGGAACCTGGGAAGAAGAATATCCCCTGTAAGCACTCGCTGCGCAAGCTGGACAATGCGCTCCGCGCTCGGCTTCGGGTCCTTAAAAGGGGGTTTAGGGTCGGAAGCGGGGGTGCTCAAGTTGCTCCATCAGGCGGTTCATGGCCACGGCTTCAATGCCGACAACTAGGACAGGACACTCACCGCGGTGGTTCGGCCGGTCCTCCGGCGTTGTCGAGCCAGAAGCATATGGGAACCGCTCCAATGCGATTGAGTGATGATAACGCAATAAGTGCTCACAGTGGCGTCGGCCGCCGCAGGTCAGGCGAGCATCGATATAGGAGCCATGGCCCAGCTTTCCGCGGACTCTGAACTGGCTCGGCACCCCATGCCCTACCCAAGCCCTGGGACGATGCCCTCAGAAATGTGGCCACTCAGTCGCGGCGGCGGCGGGCGCGCCAGTTTCGGGCGCCTCGGTAGAGCCAGGTGATCGCGCCGAGCATTGCGGTGCCGAGCCCGGAGGTCAGGAGGCTCTGGCGGAAGGTCACGCCGTCGCCGAAGAGTTGATAGCGGAGTCCCGCGTCGGTGCTGTCGATCGTGAGGGCCACGACCGCGCCGAGGACGCCGAGGGTCGAGATCAGGGGCGCCCGGCTGACGAGGAAGTCGAAGGCGGTCAGGAGCCAGGTCGTCAGGCGCATGCCCTCGCGGTGGAACCCTTCGGGCGGCAGCGCGTTGCGCCAGGCCGCGAGCGCCACGACGATCTGGCCGGTGAGCCAGACGTGCCGCTGCGCTCCGTCGTCCGAGAGCTTCCAGGAGCCACGGTCGGCGGTCGGGCCCGAGACCGTCTGGTCGCCGGCGATGAGGTAGTTGACGGCGCGGAGGCAGGCCGTGCGGGAGCGGTGGTCCCGTCGCTTCGCGAGGGCGAGCAGGGACCACGCGGTGCCGCTGTTGGCGCACTTGTTAGTGAGGCGCTCCGCCACCCACTCGTCGAGGCTGTTGGGCCACCGGCCGCTCTCGCGCTGCTGGTCCACGAGGTATTCGACGGCGAGCCGGTAGTCGTCCTCGGCGACCCGTGCGGCCTGGAACGCGACGAGGACCTGGGCCGTCGTCGCGGGGTTCGGCCGGGCCGAGCTGGTCACGCCCCAGCCGTGGCTGGAGGTGTCCTGGCAGCGCAGCAGGTAGGACGCGATCTTCGATCGGAGGTCGTCATGGTGCCGCCAGAGCGCGAACGCCCAGAGCGTCAGTGCGGTCGGCATGGTGCGCGGCAGGTCGCCGTTCGGGGTGGAGGACACCGACCCGTCGTTCAGGTCGACGCAGGATTCCAGGTAGGCGAGGGCCGCTTTGACTTCGCGGCTCGGCTCGTCGGGGGTGATCTGGTGGAGTGCGATGAGCGTCCACGCGGTCGGCTCCGCGCCGGAGAACGCGAACTCGCCGCTGCGGAACGACCCGTTCTTGTTCTGCTGCGTCATGGCCCAGCGCTTCGCGGCGCCGAGGTCGACGTCGTCGAGGACGCTGACGTCGAACCATCCCGACCTCCGGAGCGCGGTGATCGCGCAGACCGCGTCCACGGTTCCGCCCCACAGGGACGGATCCGCCCCGCCCGCCGAGACCGGCCATGCCTGCATGCCCGGCATCCGGTGCCGCCGGATCCACATCGCCGCGAGCGTCAGGCTCTTGTTGAGTTCGGCCTCAGTGGGCCAACGCCTTCTGGGCATCGCGCACCTCCACGGAGAGGGCGGAAGCGGCGCCGTGAATCGGGTGGAGCAAGGCGCACTTCTGCCATCGGGTTCGTTTGCTCAGCGCGCCATTGCAACTGAAACATGCGGACCTTCAATGATGGCAGAGGCGTGCACATTACGCATGTAAGGATCTACTTACTTCGATTTGTTTTGAATTCCGCGACCGAGTGGTCTTGGCAAGCCGGTTCCGTTGCGCCCCAATATTTTTCGTCGAGACCCGGTAATATCCGCTCTTCAGGCGGATGATGCGGTTCCACAGCCGGAATTGTGGGATCGGCACAATGCCGAATGTGCCGATCCCCGAGTCGGATATACGACAGGGCTACGGCAGGCGGCTCAGGGCGTCTTCTACTGCGCGGTGGAAGGTCGGGTAGGCGTAGATCATTTGGCGGAGGCGGGGGATGGGGGTGTGTTCGTGGACGGCGAGGGTGAGCATGGAGAGGACTTCGCCGCCGGTGGGGCCGGCGGAGGTGGCTCCGACGAGGATGCCGCGGTCGGTGTCGGCGACGAGTTTGATGAAGCCCTCGTTGCCCGACTTGTGGATCCAGCCTCTCGACGAGGACGGGATCTCCGAGACCGACGTCGCCACCTGGATGCCCTGGTCCTTGGCCTGTTGTTCGGTGAGGCCGACCGCGCCCACCTCCGGGTCGGTGAAGGTCACGCGCGGGACGGCGTGGTACTCGGCGCCCGGGTTGTCGTTGCCGAGGATGTGGTCGACGGCGATCCTGGCCTGGTACATCGACATGTGGGTGAACGCGCCCTTACCCGCGATGTCGCCGATCGCGTAGACGCCATCGGCGACCTTCATGTGGTCGTCCGGGGACAGCGAGCGGCCGCCCGCGTCGACGCCCACCGTTTCGAGGCCCAGGTCCTTGATGTTGGGCTTCCTGCCCGTCGCCACCAGGAGCCGGTCGGCTTCCACGGTCACCGTGCCCGCCTTGACGGCGAAGCGGCCGTCGTCGTGGGAGACGTGCTCGACGGCGGCGCCCGTGTGGAGGGCGATGCCCTCGGTGCGGAAGACGTTGGCGATGAGGTCGCCGGATTCGGGTTCTTCGAGGGCGAGGAGGCGGTCGGCGGCTTCGAAGACGGTGACCTGGGTGCCGAAGCGGGAGAACGCCTGGGCCATTTCGAGGCCGATGGCGCCGCCGCCGAGGACGATCAGCGAGTCGGGGGCCTCGGTGGCGGCGACGGCGTCGCGGTTGGTCCAGTAAGGGGTGTCGGCGAGGCCGGGGATGGGCGGGACGGCCGGTTCGGTGCCGGTGTTGAGGATGATGGCCTTGGCGACGGTGAAGTCCTGGTCGCCGACGCGGACGGCGCCGGGGCCGGTGATGGCGGCGGCGCCGCGGACGAGGCGGCCGCCGGCGTCGGTGAAGCGGTCGGCGGCGACCTGGTCGTTCCAGTCGTCGGTGGCCTCGCCGCGGATGCGGGCGGCGACGGTCGCGAAGTCGGGGGTGACGTCGGCCGAGCCGGAGAGGCCGGAGACGCGGCGGGCCTCGGCGAGCGCGTCGGAGCCGCGAACCATCATCTTGGTGGGGATGCAGCCGTAGTAGGGGCATTCGCCGCCGACGAGGCGGCGCTCCACGCCGACCACGGTGAGTCCGGCGCGCGCGAGTTCGGCCGCGGCGGACTCACCTCCGGGGCCCATGCCGACGACGACCACGTCCACTTGCTCCGCCATGTCCGGCTCCCTTCCTTGTCTTTGCGCCCCACCATACCGGCGCGGGGGCGCACCGTATCCGAGTCGAACACTCTGTTTCGGAAAACGTAAGAGCGAGGAGGAGTAAGGCTGGTGCAAATCGGGTAGGGTCGCGTGAGCGCCCGGACCCGAGGAGCAGCCCGATGATCGAGTTCCGCAACGTCACCAAGCGATTCCCGGACGGGACGGTGGCCGTCGACTCGTTCGACCTGGTGATCCCGTCGCACAAGACCACCGTGTTCGTGGGGTCCTCGGGCTGCGGGAAGACCACGCTGCTGCGGATGATCAACCGCATGGTCGAGCCGACCTCGGGCACAGTGGAGATCGACGGCGAGGACGTCGCCGCCAAGCAGGCCGTGCACCTGCGCCGCTCCATCGGGTACGTGATGCAGAACAGCGGCCTCATGCCGCACTTCACCGTCGCCGAGAACATCGCCACCGTGCCGCGGCTGACCGGGGAGACGCGGCGGGCCGCGAAGGCCAGGGCGCTGGAACTGATGGCGACCGTGGGCCTCGACGCGTCGATGGCCGACCGGTACCCCAGCCAGCTGTCGGGCGGGCAGCAGCAGCGCGTGGGCGTGGCCCGCGGGCTCGCCGCGGACCCGAACATCCTGCTCATGGACGAGCCGTTCGGCGCGGTCGACCCGATCGTGCGGGCCGAGCTCCAGACCGAGCTGATCCGGTTGCAGCGGGAGCTGGACAAGACCGTGGTGTTCGTGACGCACGACATCGACGAGGCGTTCCTCCTGGGCGACCAGGTCGCGATCCTCGCGAAGGGTGCCGAGCGCCTCCAGGTCGGCAGCCCCAGCGAGATCACCGAGGACCCCGCCGACGAGTTCGTGGCGGCGTTCATCGGCGCCGAGCGCGGCAAGCGGGCGCTGCGCGTGAAGCAGACCCCGCACGGGCCGGTGCTCGTGGACGCCGAGGGCCGCACGCAGGGCGTCCTCGTCGAAGGCGGGGCCTGAATGGACTGGGTGTCCGACAACCTCGACCTGATCGGATCCCTGACGCTCGACCACCTGCGCCAGAGCGTCATCGCCATCGTCGCCGGGTTCCTCCTGTCCCTGCCCCTGGGGTGGGTGGCGTGGCGGTACCGGCTCCTGCGCGGCTGGGTCATCACCGTGACCGGCCTGCTGTACACGATCCCCTCGCTCGCGCTGCTGATGATCCTGCCGGTCGTCGCGGGCTATCCGGCGACGAGCGAGACGAACCTCGTGATCGCCCTGACGATCTACGCCGTCGCGATCATGGTCCGGGCCGTCACCGACGGCCTCGACTCGGTCGACCCCGCGGTGCGCCGCGCGGCCACCGCCGTCGGGTACGGCGACGCGCGCCGGTTCTGGGCCGTGGACCTGCCGCTCGCCGGGCCGGTGATCCTCGCGGGCCTGCGGGTCACCGCGGTCAGCACCATTTCGCTCGCCACGGTCGGGATTCTCGTGGGCGTCACGAACCTCGGCTACCTGTTCACCAACGGCCTCCAACGGCGCATCATCCCCGAAGTGCTCGCCGGGATCGTCGCCGTCGCGCTCATCGCGCTCCTGGTGGACCTGCTGCTCATGCTCGCCGGACGGTCCCTGATGCCTTGGGCCCGAAGCAAGACGCCCGCGCGGCGCCGCGCCTCCGCAGGGGCCGCCGCGTGAACCTGCTCTCCGAGGCCTTCGCCTGGCTCACCGACCCCGAGCAGTGGACCGGGCCGAACGCGTTGCAGCACCTGCTGTTCCAGCAGCTGTACTTCACCGCGATCGCCGTCGGCATCGCCGCGGTCATCGCCGTCCCGCTCGGCTGGGCCATCGGCCACACCGGCAAGGGCCGCGAAGTCGCCGTCGCGTTCGCGGGCGCCGCGCGCGCCGTGCCCTCATTCGGCCTGCTGGTCCTGCTCGTGCTCCTCTTCGGCGTGCTCCACAAGCCAGAAGCGGCCGTCGTGACGTTCGTGATCCTCGCGATCCCGCCGCTCCTGGCCGGGGCGTACTCGGGGTTCGAGGCCATCGACCGGCGCACCGTCGACGCCGCGCGCGCCGTCGGCATGACCGAGGCGCAGGTCCTGTGGCGCGTGGAGGTCCCGCTCGGGCTGCCGCTGCTCGTCGGCGGGCTCCGCTCCGCGGTCCTGCAAGTGGTCGCGACCGTGACGATCGCGGCGTACGTCAACCTCGGCGGCCTGGGCCTGCCGATCATCACGGGCCTGAGCCTGCGCCGGTACGAGGTCGTCCTCGGCGGCGCCGTCCTGGTCGCGGTCCTCGCGCTCGTCCTCGACGCGCTCCTGGCCCTCGCGCAGCGGGCCGCGGTCCCCCACGGCGTGCTCGCCGCGCAAGGCCACGCGCCGCGGCGCCGCACCGAATCCTGACCCGACACCACCACCCGAGCAATGACCCATCAGTGAGAGGAAGACCCATGTTCACAATGCGGGGCACACGCAGAGGACTCGCCGCCGCCGCCGTCCTCGGCACCGCGATCGCGATGACCGGCTGCTCCTCCGACGACCCGCTCGGCGAGAACGAGTCGACCGGCGAGGCCGCGAACGGCGCCATCGTCATCGGATCGCAGGCCTACTACTCCAACGAGATCATCGCCGAGATCTACGCCCAGGCCCTCGAAGGCGCCGGGCAGGAGGTCGAGCGCCGCTTCAGCATCGGCCAGCGCGACGCCTACATCCCCGAGCTGGAGAGCGGCGCCATCACGCTGTTCCCCGAGTACACCGGGAACCTCCTCCAGTTCTTCGACGCCGAGACCGAGGCCCGCTCCCCCGAGGACGTCTACGCCGCGCTCGGCGAGGCCCTCCCCGACGGCCTCACGGTCCTGGAGCAGTCGACCGCGAGCGACCAGGACTCCTACACCGTCACGAAGGCGTTCGCCGACGCGAACTCCCTCACCTCGATCGCCGACCTCGCGAACGTCTCCGAGACGCTCACCCTCGGCGGCCCGCCCGAGCTCGCCGAGCGCCCGTACGGGCCGACCGGCCTCGAAGACGTCTACGGCGTGCAGGTCGAGTTCTCCGCGACCGGCGACACCACCGTCGAGGACCTCGTGGCCGGGACCGTGAACGTCGCGAACGTGTTCACCGCCGACCCGCGCATCCAGACCGACGACCTCGTGGTCCTGGAGGACCCCGAGTCGCTGTTCCTGGCGTCGAACGTGGTCCCGCTGGTCAGCGAGGACATCGCCGACGAGGTGTCCGAGGTGTCCGAGGTGATCAACGCGGTGAGCGCCGCGCTCACCCCGGAGGGCCTGATCGCGCTGAACGTGCAGAGCACGGTCGACCAGATGTCGACGCCCGACATCGCGAAGCAGTGGCTCGAAGACAACGGATTGAGCTAGACGCAACGGGAAAGGCCGGTCGCGGTGCGACCGGCCTTTTCGCTACGCGGCGAGCTGCGCGCGGGCCTCCATGAGGGCCTGCCCGAGGAGGTTGAGGCCGCGCCACGTCGCCGGGTCGGCGGCGCGCGGGTCGTCCCCGGCGAGGCCGATGCCCCAGATGCGGTCCTTCGGGCTCGCCTCCACGAGGACCCGGTCGCCGGTCGAGCGGAGGTAGGCGAGGAGCTCGGGGTGCTGGCCGAACTTGAGCACGTTGCCGCGCACGACGATGGCGAACCGCTCGGCCTCCCAGACGTCCTGGGCGTAGCCGCGGACCTGGCGGCCGAGTTTCTGGGCGTTCCGCGGGTGGCCGGAGGCGAGGATCCTGTCGGCGGCCTCGGTGTCGCCGAACAGCCATGCCTTGTGCGCCATCATGTAGTGCTCGGCGGTGTCGTAGCGGCGGCCGTCGTCGGTGAACACCGAAGGCCACCACTGGCTCAGGCAGCCGCGGCCGGGGCCGTCGGGCTCGGGCTTCTCGTTCCAGAAGAACAGGTAGTCGGGGGTCGGCATCGGGCCAGCTTCGCACGGGCGCGGGCCGCGCGCAACGCGGTAAAGTTGAGGACATTGTCAAGATGGGATCGTCGGGATGGAGGGGGCGGCCGTGGGCGAGGCGCGGACGGTGCGGGCGGACGCCCGCCGCAACATCGAGAAGCTCCTGTGCGCCGCCGCCGAGGTCTTCGGCGAGCGCGGCCTGCACGCGCCGCTCGACGCCATCGCGCAGCGCGCCGGGGTGAGCACCGGGACGATCTACCACCGGTTCGGCAGCCGCGAGGGCCTCATCGACGCCGTGGTCCCGCAGTACGCGGAGGAGCGGCTCGACGCCGCCGCGGGGCGGGCGCTGGCGTGCGCGGACCCGTGGGAGGGGTTCGCGCAGTACGTGGAGCGGGTGTGCGAGCTCCAGGTGCAGAACCTGGCGTTGAACGACGTGATCTCGCGGAACCACCCGGGGACGGCGCGGCTCGCGGAGGTCTGCCACCGGTCGCAGGAGCAGGCGCGGCGGATCGCGGAGCGGGCGCAGGCCGACGGGTCGCTGCGGGCGGACTTCGCGGCGGAGGACCTGCTGTTCGTGTTCTGGTCCACCGCGATGCTGGTGCGGTTCACGGCGGAGGACGCGCCGGACGCGTGGCGGCGGAGCCTGGCGTTCACGCTCGACGGGCTCAGGTCGGAGGGGGCGCGGCCGCTGCCGACCGCGGCTCTGACGCCCGAGCAGGTCGAGCGGGTCATGCAGAGCCGCGGCGGCGCGTAGCCGGCGGGCGTTAGCGGTCGGACCAGGCGGTGTCGAGGGCCTGGAGGAACGCCTCGACGGGCTGGGCGCCGGAGACGCCGTACTTGCCGTCGATGACGAAGAACGGGACGCCGGTGACGCGCAGTTCGCGGGCCTGCCGGATGTCGGCGTCGACGGCGTCGTCGTAGTCGCCGTTCTTGAGCGCGCTCAGCGCGGCGGCCCGGTCGAGGCCGGTCTCGGCGGCGAGGTCGGCGAGCACGTCGTGGTCGGCGACGTTGAGGCCGTCGGTGAAGAAGGCCTTGAAGAGGCGGTGGACCAGGGCGGTCTGGCTGCCGTGCGCGGCGGCGAAGTGGGAGAGCCGGTGGGCGTCGCGGGTGTTGACCGCGAGGGCCGTGTCGAACCGGTAGTCGAGGCCGAGGCTCTTGCCGCGCTCGGCGACCTGGGCGTTCATGGCCTCGGCCTGGGCGCGCGGGAAGCCCTTCTCCCGCTCCAGGATGTCGAGCACGTTCTGCGGCTTGTCGCTCGGCAGCTCCGGCATGAGCTGGAACGCGTGGTAGCGGGTGACGGTCTCGTGCGGGAAGCGTTCGAGGGCCTGGCCCAGGAGCGCGTCGCCCATGTAGCAGAAGGGGCACATGACGTCGGACCAGACGTCGATCGACACGGGGTCGGCGCTGCGGCCGAAGACCTCGCCGGCCATCACTCGCACACCCCGTCCGCGCCGCACACGCCGTAGGCCTCGTCGGAGGTCACCAGGAGGAGCGGTGCCTTGAGCGCGACGGGCCGCTGCGGCTCGGGCGCTTCGGTCTCGGGAGCCTCGGGCTCCTCGGTCGCTGTCGCGTTCTCGTAAGTTGACGCCATAGTCAACAACGCTACCGCAACTTGAGGCCGCCGCCAAGTTAGCGCACGACGGAAGCTTGCTTGCCGGGCGGCTAGCGGGGGCAGTAGGGTCGGGGCACCTCAGATTCGGAAGGGTGCACATGGGCGATCCGCAGCTCGCTGCGCTGGCGCAGCGGTACTTCGACTTTCACCTGGCCGACAACCCCATGTCGGCGAGCTTCTACGGGATTCCCGGTTACGACCACCTCCTGCCGGACCCGGGCCGGGACGGCGACGCCGCTCGCCTCGCCCACCACGCGGAGGTCCGCGAGGGCCTCGCCGCGCTCGACGCGGGCGGGCTCGAAGGCCAGGACCGGATCACGCACTCGATGCTCGGGCGGCTCGTGCGCGACCAGTCCGCGGTCATCGAGTCCCGGCTCGGCGAGGTCGCGCTGAGCAACACCATCAGCGGGCCGGTCACCTCGATGCTGTCCTCGCTGCCGCGCCAGAGCCTCGACTCCGAACAGCGCAGCCGCGACTACCTCGTCAGGCTCGGGAAGCTCGACGACTACTTCGGCGCGGTGCTGGACCGGTACCGGCAGGCCGGGGCCGAAGGGCGGCACCAGACCCGGGGCGGCGTGCTCGGGGTCATGGAGCAGGTGGCCGATTACCTTGCGACCGATATAGAACGGGACGCCCTCGCGGCGCCGGAGCCGTCCGGTGTGGACGTCGACGAGTGGAAGGCCGAGGCCCGCGCGCTCGTCGCCGAGCGGGTCCGGCCCGCGCTCGCGCGGTGGCGCGAGGCCCTTGAGGCGGAGTTCCTGCCGGTCGCCCGCGGCGACGGCGAGGTCGGCGTGTGCCACGTGCCGGGCGGCCTGGAGGGATACGCGGCCGCGTCGCGGCAGTTCACCACCACCGACCTCGACCCCGAAGCGGTGCACCGGATCGGGCTCGAAGAGGTCGAGCGGAACCGGGCCGAGTTCGCCGAGATCGGGGCCAGGGAGCTGGGGACCGGGGACGTCGCCGAGGTCGTGGAGCGGCTGCGCGGCGACACCTCGCTGCGGTACGAGACCGCCGAGCAGATCGTGGCCGACGTGACCGCGGCGCTGCGGCGGGCCGAGGACGCGCTCCCCGCGGCGTTCCTGGAGTACGACTTCGCCCCGTGCTCGGTCGAGGTGATCCCCGAGCACGCGGCCAAGGGCTCGACCCTCGCGTACTACACCGTCCCGGCCTCCGACGGCTCGCGGCCCGGCACGCACTGGGTGAACACCTATGCGCCGCAGACGCGCTCGCGCTACGAGTACGAGGCGCTCGCGTTCCACGAGAGCGTCCCCGGGCACCACCTCCAGTTCGCGCTGGGCCAGACCCTGAAGGACCTGCCGCAGTTCCGGCAGTTCGGGTACGTGACGGCGTTCGGCGAGGGCTGGGGCCTGTACACCGAGCGGCTGTGCGACGAGATCGGGCTCTACAGCGGCGATCTGGCGCGGCTCGGGATGGTCTCGTTCGACGCGTGGCGGGCCTGCCGGCTCGTGGTCGACACCGGGATGCACGCGTTCGGGTGGTCGCGGGAGCGGGCCGTGCAGTTCATGCGCGACAACACCGCCCTGTCCGAAGTGAACATCGCCAACGAGGTCGACCGGTACATCGCCTGGCCCGGCCAGGCCCTCGCGTACATGATCGGCCGCAGGCACATCCAGGGCCTGCGCTCCAGAGCCGAGCGGGAGCTGGGGGCCGCGTTCGACCTGCGGCACTTCCACGACCGCATCCTCAGCAGCGGCTCGATCCCGCTGGAGACGATGACCGGCGTCGTGGACGCCTGGATCGCCGAGTCCAGGTAGTCCCCCGACCGGTGTCGGATCGCCGACAGACAGCGACCGAGCGG
Source organism: Glycomyces artemisiae (assembly GCF_003002955.1). Taxonomy (GTDB): domain Bacteria; phylum Actinomycetota; class Actinomycetes; order Mycobacteriales; family Micromonosporaceae; genus Glycomyces; species Glycomyces artemisiae. Next base: position 282,264 of record NZ_PVTJ01000001.1, on the reverse strand, counting down.
TCCGAGATGATGTGAACGCGGCGGCGACTCCCCCCGGGCGCCGCCGCGACATTCTTTCCAGCCGCCCCAGGAGCGGCGGACCGGCTGAGCCGCAGCGCACCCCGTCGCTCCACAATGGAGTATGAGGCTCGCCGTCATTTCACACAAAAGCCGATTAGCGGTCGTTCGCACAGAGAACCGTGGAGAACATCACCATTCGGGATGAGGCCTTTCGCCCGACACGGGCTTAGGTTAGCCTAACCTACACGCTCCCCGGGTTCCCCATCCGCGCAGTCCCTCCGAGAAAGGTGACACTCCGTGCTGACAAGCGCCGACCTCCGTCCGGCCCCCGCGCCGCTCGACCGCACCGCACCCCCGGCCCTCCTCGGCCGCGACTCGGCGGCCGCCTACCGCGGCCTCGTCGCCGACGTCGCCGCCCGCCTGGCCGAGCGGTTCGCGGCGGTCGATCAGCCGTGGACCGGCGCCGCACCGGCGGCCCTCGCGCCCGCCGTCGCGGCCGTCGACCTCGACCGGCCCCTGGAGTCCTTCGAGGCCGCGTTCGACGAGGTCGGCGGGCTCTACCTCGACGACGCGGTCTGGTTCCACCACCCGCGCTACCTCGCCCACCTCAACTGCCCCGTGGCACTCCCGGCCGTCGCCGCCGAGACCGTCCTCGCGGCCGTGAACACCTCCTTGGACACCTGGGACCAGAGCGCGGGCGGGACCCTCATCGAGCAGCGGCTCATCGACTGGACGGCGCAGCGCGTCGGCCTCGGCCCGGACGCCGACGGGGTGTTCACCTCCGGTGGGACGCAGTCGAACCTGCACGCGCTCCTCCTCGCCCGAGACGAGGCCGTGGAGGCCGTGCTCCTCAAGCACCGCGTCGAGGCCGGGACGCCGCCGCGGAGCGTCGAGGTCCTTCCCCGCCTGCGGTTCTTCGCCTCCCCGCACTCGCACTTCTCGGTCGTCAAGGCCGCCAGGATCCTCGGCCTCGGCGAGGACGCCGTAGTGACGGTGCCCGCCGACGACTGGTTCCGCCTGAACCCCGCGGCCCTCGACGCCGCCATCGAGACCTGCCGCGAGCAGGGGAACGTGCCCGCCGCGGTCGTCGCCACCGCCGGGACCACCGACTTCGGGTCCGTCGACCCGCTCGGGCCGATCGCCGAAATCGCTGCGGCGCACGGGGTCTGGCTCCACGTCGACGCCGCGTACGGGTGCGGGCTGCTCGTGTCGCTGGAGCACCGCGGGCTCCTCGACGGTATCGGGCAGGCCGACTCGGTCACCGTCGACTACCACAAGTCGTTCTTCCAGCCCGTGAGCTCCTCCGCGCTGCTCGTCAAGGACCGGGCCGCGCTGCGGCACGTCACGCACCACGCCGACTACCTCAACCCCGTCGAGGGCGCGCTGCCGAACCAGGTCGACAAGAGCCTCCAGACCACGCGCCGCTTCGACGCGCTGAAGCTGTGGATGACGCTGCGCACCTTGGGACCCGACGCCCTCGGCGCCATGTTCGACCGCGTCTGCGCGCTCGCCGACCAGACCTGGGACTGGCTCGCCTCCGACCCGCGCTTCGAGGTCGCCGCGCCGCCCTCGCAGCTCTCGACCGTGCTGTTCCGCCTGGCGGGCGCCGACGACGAGGTGCACCGCACCGCGCGCGAGGCCCTCGCGGCCTCCGGCGAGGGCATGGTCGCCGCGACCCGCGTCGAGGGCCGCATCGCCCTCAAGCTCACCCTGCTCAACCCCGAGACGTCCCTTGAGGACGTCGTCCCGGTGCTGGAGGCGCTCGCGCGCCACGGCAAGGAGGCCAAGTGACCGTCCGCGACTTCATCGGCATCGGCCTGGGGCCGTTCAACCTCGGCCTGGCCGCGCTCACCGCCCCGCTCGACCTCGACGGTCTGTTCCTGGAGCGCAAGCCGGACGTCGACTGGCACCCCGGGATGCTCATCGAGGGCACCACCATGCAGGTGCCGTTCATGGCCGACCTCGTGACGCTCGCCGACCCGACCTCGACGTACTCGTTCCTCAACTACCTCAAGGACACCGGGCGGATCTACCCGTTCTACATCCGCGAGTCGTTCTTCCAGCTGCGCGCCGAGTTCCAGGACTACCTGCGGTGGGCCGCGAGGAGGATGGCGAACTTGGAGTTCGAGCGGGAGGTCACCGCCGTGGCCTGGGAGGACGGCGCCTACGCCGTCACCTCCGAAGGGCCCGGCGGGACGCGCACCGACCGCGCGAAGCGCCTGGTGCTCGGCACCGGCACGCCGCCGTGGGTGCCGCCCGCGTGCCGGGAGCTGGAGTCCGAGACCGTCTGCCACGCCTCGTCCTACCTTGAGAATCGCGACAAGCTCAAGGGCTGCAGGTCGATCACCGTGGTCGGCTCGGGCCAGAGCGCCGCCGAGATCTACCGGGACCTATTGGGGGGCATCGAGGAAGGCGGGTACGAGCTGAACTGGGTGACGCGTTCGCCGCGGTTCTTCCCGCTCGAATACACCAAGCTGACCCTGGAGATGACCAGCCCGGAGTACGTGGACTACTTCCACGCGCTTCCGGCGGCGAAGCGCGACGAGCTCAACCAGGCCCACAAGGGACTGTACAAGGGCATCAACGCGGAGCTGATCAACGACATCTTCGACGTGCTGTACGAGAAGCAGTTCACCATGGGGTCGGTGCCGACGCGCCTGTTCACGAACTGCACCGTGGAGAAGGCCGCCGGATGCGGCAGCGTGCGACTCGGCGTGCGCCAGCACGAGCAGGACCGGAGCTTCGAGCTGGTCACCGAGGGCCTCGTGCTCGCCACCGGCTACAGTTACCGCGTCCCCGCCTTCCTCGACCAGGTCCGGGACCGGCTGCGCTTCGACGCGACCGGCCGCCTGGAGCCCCGCCGCGACTACAGCGTCGACAAAGCGGGCGAGGGCGAGGTCTTCGTCCAGAACGCCGAACTCGCGACCCACGGCTTCACCGCCCCCGACCTGGGCATGGCCGCCCACCGCAACTCCTGGATCATCCGGTCGATGACCGGCCGGGAGGTCTACCCCATCGAGCAGCGAATCGGCTTCCAGGAGTTCGGAGCACCGACACCATGACCTTTGCGACCGCCCCCGCGACCTTCTACCACCTGCATCCGAACCTGGGCGACTTCGGGCTGCGCCCGGTCGACCCGCCGACCGACTCGCCGCTGATCCACGAGTGGGTCACGCACCCGAAGGCGCGCTACTGGATGATGCAGGACGCCGCCGTGGCCGACGTGCTCGCCGAGCACGAGTCCATTCAGGATGATCCGTACCACTTCGCGTACATGGGGCTCTACCACTACCGGGCCCGGTTCCTCGTCGAGGTCTACGACCCGGCGCACTCCGAGCTGGCGTCGGTGTACGACCCGCAGGAGGGGGACGTGGGCATGCACGTGCTCACGGCCCCGACCGAAAAGCCGATCCCCGGGTTCACGCGCGGCGTCATGACCGCGGTGATGCACCTGCTGTTCGAGGGCTTCCGCGCCGAGCGGGTCGTGGTCGAGCCCGACTCCGGCAACGAGGCCATCCACCGGCTCAACGAGTTCGCCGGCTTCCATCCGGAGAGGACGGTGGCGCTCAAGGACAAGGAGGCGCTGCTGAGCTTCTGCACCCGCATGGACTTCGAGCGGTCCGAAGCGAGAGGAGTGAACGCGTGAGCGCGATCGACCACCTGACCCCGTCCCTGTGGCAGCGGGCCACCAGGAACCTGCTGGCCAAGGCCATCGGCGAGTTCGCCCACGAGCGGCTGCTCGTGCCCGTCAAGGACGGCGCATCGTATGTGCTGCAAGCGGACGGTGAGCAGTACCGGTTCAGCGCGCGGCGGTTCAAGCTCGACCACTGGGTGGTCGACCCGGACTCGGTCGAGCGCACCGGCCCCGACGGGGCGGCGCTGGAGGCCGACGCGGCCGCGTTCTTCCTGGCGTTCAAGGGCGAACTGGGCCTGAGCGACGCGGTGCTGCCGGTCTACCTCGAAGAGGTCGCGGCCACCGTCAACCGCGGGGCGTTCCAGCTCGCGGAGGACCAGCCGACCTCGGCAGCGCTCGTCGGCGCGGGCTTCCAGGCGATCGAGGCGGCCATGACCGGCGGGCACCCGTGCTTCGTGGCCGGGTCGGGGCGCCTCGGGTTCACCGCCGAGGACTACCGGGCCTACGCGCCCGAAGCCGGTGCGGGCGTGCGGCTCATGTGGCTCGCCGCGCCGCGCGAGCACGCGATGTTCGCCTCCTCGCCGGAGCTGGACTTCCAGTGGCTCCTGGACACTCAGGTCGACGCCGACTCGCGCGAGTACTTCGCGTCGGTCCTCACCGACCGGGGACTGACCTATGAGGACGTCTACCTGATTCCGGTGCACCCGTGGCAGTGGCGCAACAAGATCTCCGTGACGTTCGCGCCCGAGATCGCCGCCGGGCGGCTCATCCCGCTCGGCGAGGGCCACGACGAGTTCCAGGCGCAGCAGTCGATCCGCACGTTCTTCGACCGCACCGACCCCGGCCGCGACTACGTCAAGACCGCGCTGTCGGTGCTGAACATGGGGTTCATGCGAGGCCTGTCGACCGAGTACATGGAGGTCACGCCCGCGATCTGCGACTGGGTGGCGGACCTCGTGCACGGCGACCCGACCCTGAAGCGCCACGGCACGACCGTGCTCCGCGAGCGCGCGGCCGTGGGCTACCGGCACCCGGCCTACACGGCCGGGGCGCCGAAGGGGTCCCCCTACCGGAAGATGCTCGCGGCCCTGTGGCGCGAGAGCCCGGTCCCCAAGCTGGGCAAGGGGGAGCGCGCCGCCACGATGGCGTCGCTGCTGCACGTCGACCGGGACGGGAAGCCGTTCGCGTCGGCGCTCATCCGCCGCTCGGGCCTGCGCCCGGCCGACTGGCTGCGCGGGTACCTCGACGCGTACCTGGTGCCGCTCGTGCACTGCCTGTACCGGTACGGGCTGGTCTTCATGCCGCACGGCGAGAACATCATCCTGGTGCTCAAGGACGGCGCCGTGGAGCGGGTGTTCCTCAAGGACATCGGCGAGGAGTGCGCGGTCCTGGAGCCGACCACCGAGGTGCCCGAGGCGATCGGGCGGATCAGGGCCGACGTGCCCGACGGGGTGCGGGCGCTGTCGATCCTCACCGACGTCGCCGACTGCTTCCTGCGGTTCCTCGCCGGGACCCTGCACGTCGACGGCGTGCTCAGCGAGGACGAGTTCTGGCGGGTCGCCGCCGAGGCGCTCAAGGACTATGAGAAGGACCACCCCGAGCTGGCCGAGGCGTTCGCGCGGTTCCCGCTGTTCGAGGACGCGTTCCCACTCTCGTGCCTGAACCGCTTGCAGCTCAAGAACAACCAGCAGATGGTGGACATCGAGAACCAGGAGGAGAGCCTGATCTACGCGGGCAGGCTCGATAACCCTCTGTCCGCTTGGCGCTGACGGCGAACCGTCCGGCCGGCGGGGCTCACCCCCGCCGGTCGGACGTGGACCGGACGAGACACGTCAGGTCAAAATGAACGGCATGCAACTCAACAGCCCAGTCCTCATCACCGGAGCGAGCCACGGCCTCGGCCAGGCCACGGCCGAACTCCTGGCCTCCCAGAGCGTCCCGCTGGCCCTGTGCGCGCGGAACCCCGCGCCGCTGCACGAGTTCGCGGCGAAGCTGCGCGCCGAGTACGACGTGCAGGTCGCCTCGCGCGCGCTCGACGTGAACGACGGGGAGCTGCTCGTCGACTTCGTGCACGAGGCGGGCCGGCGGCTCGGCGACCTCGGCGGGGTCGTGGCGAACGTCGGCGGCGCCCGCGGCCGCAGCCTCACCGACACCGAGCCGGACGACTGGGCCTACACGCTCAACGTCAACGTGGTGAACGCGATGACGGCCCTCAAGGCGGCCCTGCCGCAGCTGCGGCGCCGCGGCGGCGCGGCCGTGCTGGTCTCCTCCATCTCCGGGTCGAAGCCCTCCCCCGGGCTCGCGTACGGCGCCACGAAGGCCGCGCTCAACCACGCCGCGACGATCCTCGGCCGCGAGCTGGGCCCCACGGGCGTGCGCGTCAACGCGGTCGCGCCCGGGTCGATGCTCATCCCCGACCGCAACTGGGACCGGATGCGCGTGGCCGACCCCGGCCGCTACGAGGCGTTCCTGGAGGAGTTCCCCGCGAAGGAGCTGGTGGACCCCAAGGACGTGGCGGAGGTCATCGCGTTCCTCCTGTCGGACAAGGCGAGAGCGGTGAACGGCGCCGTCGTGCCGGTCGACGGCGGCCAGAACGCGCCCAGCGCCTACGGCTACTGAAATCCTATATCCTATAGGAAATAGGATATAGGGTTACGCGGATTCCTCGGCGGGCTTCGGGCCAGCGAAGCCGCCCAAGAGGAACGGCACGACGCACAGCGCCACGACGGCGCAGAAGACGCACAGCATCCCGTAGCCCCAGTACTCCACGATCGGGCCCGAGGCGATGCCTGCGCCCATGGCCGCCAGGCCCATCACGAGGTCCGAGAAGCCCTGCGTCGACGGGCGCTGCGCGGGGGTGACCGCGCCCGTGACGAGCGCGGCCGAGCCGACGGTCATCGCGGACCAGCCGAGGCCGAGCAGGATCAGCCCGATCGTGATGCGCACGTGGTCGTCCGAGGGCGCCGAGCCCGCGACCGCGCACGCGGCGACGAGGATCGCGGTGCCGCCCACCAGGACCGGGCGCGAGCCGCGGCGGTCCACGAGGCGGCCGACGACCGGCGCGAGGGCGTACATGCCGCCGATGTGCAGGCCGAGGATGACGCCGACGACGGTGAGGGCCTGGTCGGGGTCGGCCATGCCGTGCTTGATGTGCAGGGCCGTCATCGCCATGACGCCGACCATGACGAAGTGCCCGAGGGCCGCGGCGACGACGCCGGTGCGCACGGCCGGATTGGCCTTGGCGGTGCGGAACCCGTCGGCGATGGAGCGGCGCGGCGCGTCGGTCTCGCCGCTGATCTGGCGGGCGGTGAGCAGCGGGTCGGGGCGCAGGAACACGCCGATGACGGCGGCGGTGAGCACGCACAGGATCCCGATCGCGGCCATCGAGCCGACGTACTCGGGGCCGCCGAACCAGGCCGCCCACGCGCGCTCGGCGAGCCCGGCGACCGAGGGGCCGACGACGGAGCCGAGCGTGGTCGCCCACACGACGATCGCGAGGTGGGAGCCGCGGCGCGCCTCGGGGGCGAGATCCGCTGCGGCGTACCGGGACTGGAGTCCGGCGAAGGAGGCCGAGCCGAGCAGGAAGTAGCCGAGGACGGCGACGGGGGCGTTGTCGAGGTGGATCGCCGCGATGATGACCAGCGTGCCGGCGACGGCGCACGCGTAGCCGAAGGCGAGGCCGCCGCGGCGGCCGAAGCGCTCGGTGATGCGCACGGCCGGGACGACGACGAGCGCGGAGCCGCCGACGAAGAGGCTCTGCGCGAGGCCCGCGTAGGTCGACGAGCCCGTCATGTCCTCCACGAGGAGGGCGCCGACGGCGATGCCGATGCCCACGGCTAGGCCGCCGAGGACCTGCGTGGCGAACAGGGTGCGCAGGACCCGCTTCTGGATTCGAGTCGTGTCCGTTGGAGTGCGAGGTACAGCGTTTACTCCGGTCCGGGTGGTGGGGGGAGACGGGTGGGACGCGGTCACGGGGTGTCCTTTCTGGAGTTGTAGACCGGGCCGCTGAGGTCGGCCCGGGTCCCGGTCAGATCGGCGGCGTCGCCGGACCGGAGGCATAGGCGATCGCGTCGGCGACCGCGGGGGCGGCTTCGGGGTCGAGCCGGGAGGTGCTGATCCGGATGCCCTGGTCGCCGTGGAAGGAGAAGCCGCGGCCGGGGGCGACGGCGTACCCGGCGTCGCGCAGCGCGACGACCGCGGCCGTCTCGTCGGCGACGGGCACCCACAGGTTCAGGCCGGAGGTCCCCCACGTCGCGATGCCGCGGGCGGCGAGGGCCTCCCGCAGGGCCGTCTGGCGCTCGACGTAGACGCGGCCGGCGCGGCGGATCGTCTCCGCGACGCCGTCGTCGGTCCACGCGGCGATGACGAAGTGCTGGAGCAGCCGGGAGACCCAGCCGTGGCCGAGGGCCATGCGGCCCTGGATGCGGGCCTTGGTGTCGGCGTCGGCGGCGACGAGGGCGGTGCGCAGGTCGGGCCCGTAGGGCTTGGAGACCGAGCGCACGAACATCCACAGGTCGGCGGCGTCGGCGACGAAGTGCAGCGGCGTCTGCGACAGCTCGGCCCAGTGGTCGTCCTCGATGACGAAGACGCCCGGATGGCGGGCGATCACCTCGCGGAGCCGCCGCGCGCGTTCGGCGGAGACCGTTGCGCCCGTGGGGTTCTGGCCCCTCGACGTGAGGATGAACGCGCGGGCGCCGGAGGCGAGCGCCGCGTCGAGCTGATCCGGCAGCGGGCCCTCGCCGTCGATGGCGATCGGCGCGACCTGGTATCCGGCCGCCAGGAGCAGGTCGCGGCCGCTGGCCCAGGTGGGCTCCTCGATCGCGATCGTGTCGCCGGGTTCGAGCCGGGCGGCGAGGCCGCGCTCGAACGCGTCGAGGGCGCCGGAGGTGACGGTGAGCTCGCCGCGGACGCCGTCGGCGGCGAAGCGCTCGCGGGCGAGGTCGAGCAGGTCGGGGCAGGGGCCGCCGTCGCGGTAGTTGCCGCCGCTGATCTCGACCTTGTCCCGCAGAAGGCTCAGGTCGGGCAGGAGCGCGGGGTCGGGCTCGCCGGAGACGAGGTCGCGGACACCGGCGGGCACGGTGAGCGTGCCGACGGGCGTGAACGCGGACCGCTGGCGCACGAAGGTGCCCGCGCGGCCGCCGGTCTCGACCACGCCGCGCTCGCGCAGCCGCCGGTAGGCGGACGCGACGGTGCCGGGCGCGACGCCGAGGTCGGCGGCGAGCTTGCGGACGGGGGGCAGGGTGCGGCCGGGCGCGAGCTCGCCGGAGCGCACGCCGGCCTCGACGCTGGCGGCGATCTCGGTTGCCGCGGCACCGGTGATCTGATACTGTACCGACATAACTTCAGTATTGTATCAGTACATATGTTACGATGGGAGCCCCCCTCGATGTCCACCCTCGAATGCCCCTCCAGCGGCCGGTTCGAGCAGACCGAGCGGACGACGCCGAAGCGCTCGCGCGAGCGGGTCACCTACGAGAAGGCCGAGTCCTACCGGGTCCTCGACGAGGCGCTGTTCTGCGACCTCGCGTTCGTCGGCCCCGACGGTGCGCCCCGCATCCTGCCGACGTTCCATGTGCGCGTTGGCGACACGCTGTACGTCCACGGCTCCACCGGCGGGAGCATGGGACTGGGCGCGCGCGGGCCGTTCCCGGTCACGGTGAGCGCCACCGTGGTCGACGGGCTCGTCTTCTCCAAGAGCTGGTTCCACCACTCGATGAACTACCGGAGCGTCGTGGTGCACGCCGAGGCCCGGCTGGTGGAGGACGAGGACGTGCGCTGGAGCACGTTCAAGGCCCTGATCGACCGGTTCGCGGAGGGCCGCTCCGAGCGGTCCCGCGAGGCCAGCGAGAAGGAGAACGCGATGTCGGCGCTGCTCGCGATCCCGCTCGAAGAGGTCTCGATCAAGCAGCGCTCGGGCGGGCCCGTAGAGGAGCCCGAGGACGAGGACCTGCCCTTCGAGAACGGCGTCGCGAATGTGCGGACCCTTGTGACCGGGCGGTTGTAGACTCCGATCCGCGCGGTGCCGGGCGCGGCTCGGCCACCTGGGCCGTATGGGCGCTCCGGGGGTGTGAGCGGGTCGTGGGAACTTCTTGCTCCGAGCGGTCCGGCACCGTCGTGCAAAAGCACAGTCGCGGGGACGAGAAAAGGGCGGACCGAGAGGTCCGCCCTTTTTGCTTGCAGTGCTTAGATGCCCGCGCCCACGCTCTTGTCCGCCTCGGCTTCGGCCTCGCGCCGCGTCTCGTCCTTGTCGAGGCGCCACACGGCGATCGAGCCGCCGCCGGCGACCGCGATGACGAAGAACGCGAACGTCCACGTGTAGGGCCATTCGGGGGCCGCGTCGTCGGAGTTCTGGAGCAGCACGCCCTCCTCGCCCGCGGCCCACCAGATGGCCTGGCGGATCAGCTGGAGGAAGTCGCGGTCGCCCCAGGTCTTGCCCTCGCCGCCCGGGGAGGCGTAGAAGGCGTGGTGCGACTCGGAGCTCCAGGCGACCGGGTCGCCGGAGCCGAGCTGCGCGAGGATCGTCGACTCCGGTTGCACCGGTTCGGGATCGAAGAAGTACCAGCGCTCGTTGAGCGTCAGCTCCTCGTCGAGGCCGTCGGTGATCGGGGAGCCGGAGTTGAACGAGACGTCCTGCTCGGTGGGCGGGTCCTGCGGCGGCGCGAGCGCGGTGGCGCCGATCATCTCGCCGTAGAAGTTCCAGTCCGGCTCGCTGAGCGCGGCCGAGTTCGTGGCGACGAACCCGCCCCCGCGCGTGACGAACGACTGGAGCGACGCCTCCTGCGCCTGGTCGAGGATGTCGACCCCGGTGTTGACGAAGACGACCACGTCGACGTCGCCGAGGTCTTCCAGGTCGGCGGGCCCGCCCTCGGTGAGGGTGAAGTTCCAGCGGCGGGCCTCCATCTGGAGGCGCTCGACCGCGTAGTCCGCCACGTCCTCGGCCTCGGCCCCGGTCGTCAAGACGAGCACCTGCGGCCCCCCGGCGGCGAAAGCGGCCGAAGGGGCGAAGGCGGGCGCGCAGGCCAACGCGACGACGATGCACAGTCGCAGGAGGGTTCTCACGTCAACTCCAAGATGCCGGTCCGGTTTGCCTCATAGCGAATCACGGGGGCCCGAGGCGTCGGAAGGCAGCTCGGCCCTAAAACGCGCCCCGCCGGTGCGCGACGTGCCCCGCCCGCACATGGCTGAAGCCGCCCAGAGCCGCATGAGTGGTGTCTAGGTGGTGTTGTCCGGGCTAGGGCGGTGATGGGGTTGGGGTTCGGGCAGGCGGCGACGGAGAAGCGCGGGATTGGTCCGGGGGGCGTGGCCGGGCTGGGGCGACGACGGAGTTGAGGTTCGGCCAACCAGCGACGGGGATGGACGGGCTCGATTCGGGGTGCGTCGCCGGGGCGGGGAGGGTTCGGGTGCCGGTGGTGCGTGGGATTGGTTGGGCGTGCGCGGCTGGGTTGAGGCGGCGTTCGGGTCGGGGTTCGGGCGATCAGCGACGGCGGAGCGCGGGGTCGGTTCGGCGTGCGTTGCCGGGGCGGGGCGGGGTCGGCTCCCGGTGGCGCTGGCCTGCTCGCGGGGGCGCGGCGCCGACAGCGGGCGCGGGTGCGGCAGCGGGTGTGGCGTGGTCGTGGTGTGCATGGTGTGTCACCTCCTTCGCAGGTGCGGCCTCCCGGCCTCCTGGCATCCGGCCTCTGTCTGCGGGCGCCAGGCCTCGATGCCGGTGCCGGTGTCGTGCCGGTCCTCGGCGGTGCGGCTTCCGTGGTCTCCCTTGCCCCTCCTGTCCTCCTGTCCTCCTGTCCTTCCCCCCGGCTCCGGTCTCGGTCCCTGTTTCGGGATCGGATCAGTTCTGGGGTCCGGGGCCTCGTCCCCCGGTTCCCGGTCCCGCCATGCTCTCGCCCGGCGGGTGTTCGCTCCCGTGGGCATACTCGATGCCTGGCGGGGTTGGTGCTCCCGTGACGGGCGTGTGCTCTCGCCCGCCGCGGGGTGATGCGTCCCGGTGGGCGTGTTGGCTGCCCGTCGGGAGAGTGCGCCCGTCCGGGCAGGCTTCGCCCGTGTCAGGAGAGTGTGTCCCTGTGGGCAGGCTCGCGCCCGTGTCGGGGTGGTGCGGTGGTGGGCCGTGGCCGCAGTGGTGCGAGTTTGTGCGTGTGGGGGTGGTGTCGCGGTGCCGGGTCCTCGAATGCCCGGCCGGGTGCGACGCGGCCCCTACGCGCATGTCGCGCCTGGTGCGGCGTGTGGTTCGGCCTGTCGGTCGCTTGGTGTTCCGGTCGTGTGCCTCGTAGCGGACACCGCCCGGGGTCGAGGTGATCCCTTCCCCGGGTCCCCCGCCCGATCACCATGCCCCAGTGGGGGGTGGTTGACTGCTGCGGGTCCCGATAGCACTCCGGGGATGAGATCTGCCGTCGGCCCGACACCTTGCGTCGGCGGCGCTGCCTCGGAGATCGTCTGGTCTGCCGGTCGGCCAGAGGCTTGGCTTAGTCTGCTTGCACCGCCCGACACCTGTACGATTTCCCTGTCCCTGTGCGTACCCCAATCATCCCTCGCACCAGGCACCACTGTCATCACCCACACGCGGGGAACATCCTCACGTTCCACCCCCGGACCCCCACGGCCCCAAGGCAACCCGCCCCACCCCGGCCCACCGTCCACCCTCTCGTCGCCGCCCGCACGAACCCCAACCCCCACCCCACCCGCAAGCCGGCAGCGAGCAGTTGGGAAGCGAAAATCCCCTCCCTTTCGGGAGGGGACGATCAAAGCGCCAAACTCAGGGCGGGCGCTTCATGATGCGGCGGGTCAGCCGCAATGGCTCCAGGCGCTCGTCCAGGTGGTCGAGCCGACGGAGCCGCCCCATTTGACGCAGGTGTTGGGGGCGGACTTCTTCACCGGGCCTGCGTAGTAGGCGAAGTTGCCGGAGTCCTTGGTGGTGGTGCCGCCTTCGACCTGGAGGCTGGCGGAGACCGCGGAGGCGGTGCCGACGCTGGTGTACTTCAGGGTCACGACGCAGTTGTAGCCGTTGGAGCTGTTGTACATCAGGAAGACCGCGCCGACCGTGCCGAGAGCGTGCTGGTTGATCTGGGAGTAGCCGGAGCCGCAGACCTGGCCCGGGGTGTACGGGTTGCCGCCGGAGCAGCCGTTGGAGGAGGTGACGGCCTTCTTGGTGCCCAAGGGGACCGAGACGCCCTCGACGACGGGGCTGACGACCGAGCCGCTGGCGTTCCGCTGCTCGTAGTGCAGATGGGGAGCGGTGGATCCGCCGGTGGAGCCGACGGTGCCGATGACGGTGCCCTGCGAGACGGACATGGAGGAGCCGGGGGCCTTCACCTGCGTGGCGAGGTGGGCGTAGCGGGTCTGGGTGCCGTCGGAGTGGACGACCTTGACCCACCGGCCGTAGCTGGTGGAGCCCTCGTTGTAGAAGTAGGCGGTGCCCGCGGCGGTGGCCCGGACGGTCTCGCCGTTGATGGCGTCGGACCCGTAGGTCTGCCAGTCGATGGAGTTGCTCGGGTTGTGCCCGCCCGACCAGTTGTTCGCGTAGAACGTCTTGTTGCAGTTGAACGGGCTCTTGTGGGAGACGGCCTGCGCCGTGAAGTCGTCGGCGTTCGAGACCAGGGTCGGCGCGAAGGAGGCGGCGACCGCGGTGAAGAGCGCCGCGACGAGGAGTGCGATTCGTCGGTTTCGGTGTCTCATAAGGGGAACGTACCGAAGATTTACTCCGTTGTGAAGATCACATATGAAGAAAACTTTCTTACAAACGGGTCAGCCGCGCCCCCGCGGACGGGGACGCGGCCTGCTGCTTGACCACTGCTACTTATACAGAGCCCGTGCAAGTCGGCGCTGCGCGATCCACATGCCGCCCACCGCGAGCGCGAGGAGGTAGGCGATGTGGACGAGCATCATCGGGCCGAGCTGGCCGAGGCTGATGCCGCGGACGAGCTCGATGCCGTGGTACAGCGGCATGACGTAGACGATCGGCTGCGCGAAGGCCGGGTAGGCCTCGACGGGCGTGAAGGTGCCGCCGAACAGGAACATCGCGAAGACGACGGCGTTCATCCAGTCGAAGTCGGTCCAGTCGCGGAACAGCGTGGCGAGGGTGAGGCCGATCCCGGCGAACGCGAGCGCGATGAACACGCACGCGGGGATCGCCAGGAGCGCCCACCAGGAGTCGAGGAGTCCGAAGAGCCCCATGACGACCACGAACGCGCCGATGTAGGTGAAGCCGCGGATGAGGGCCCACCAGACCTCGCCGAGGGCGACGTCCCAGGGGCGCAGCGGGGTGTTGAGGATGCCGTCGTAGACCTTCATCCACTTGAACTTGGCGAACACGTTGATGGAGGTCTCGGCGAGGACGCCCATCATGGCGGCGTTCGCGAGGATCGCGGGCGCCACGTAGGCGGTGTAGGAGACGGTGGTGCCGTTCGGGAGCGTGATGTCCCCGACGAGGGCGCCGACGCCGAATCCGAAGGCGAACAGGAACAGCAGCGATTCGACGGCGCCGGAGAGGATGAGGATCCAGGCGCGGCGCATGGCGACCCAGTTGCGGTTGAGCAGGGCCCCGGAGTTGCGGAGGCCGGCGCGGGCGGCGCCGTAGGCGATGACGGACACGCGGGCTCCCTAGAAGTTCAGGCGTCGCTCGATGACGCGGCGGGCGGCGAACCAGCCCGTCACGGCGAGCAGCGCGAGGTAGGCGATGTGGGCGTAGGGCGGCAGTGCGGGCGCGACGTCGGCGGTGGCGGCCCGGGCGAGCTCGGTGCCGTGCCACAGGGGCGAGATCCACACGAGCGGCTGGAGGAACGCCGGCATCTGGTCGGCGGGGAAGAACACCCCGGAGAACAGGGAGATCGGCATGACGGCGAACCGGAAGATCATGTTCAGGTTCGAGTCGTTCTTGAGCGTCGAGGCCCAGGCGTGCATCCACGGGGCCATCGCGGCGGAGACGAGCGCGGCGGCGATGACGGCGAACGCGGCCCACCAGGAGGTGTAGACGCCGAAGAACGCCATGACGACCGCGACGATCGTGCAGTTCGTGAAGGGGCGGAACAGGACCGCGTAGGCGAGGTGGCCGTTGAGGATGTCCACGGGGCGCAGCGGGGTGGCCCGCTGGGCGAGGTAGCCGCCGCCCCAGTCGGCGTAGCCGCCGAAGACGGGGAAGACCATGTCGTTGCCGAGCATCATGACGGCGACGGAGCAGATGAGGCCGGGGGCGATGAACGCGGCGTAGTCGAGGCCGCCGAGGGAGGCGGGGTCGATGTAGGCGCCGACGCCGATGCCGATCGAGACCATGTAGAGGATCGGCAGGAGCACGGAGGTGAAGACGGTGCCGTGCCAGACGTGCTTGAAGAGGGCGAGCTGGAGCGTGAACGCGCGCCAGGCGCCGGTGAGGGCGGTGGGGGCCTCGCGGTCGACGGCCGTTTCCGTCGCGGCGGTTGCGGTGGTCACGCCTCGTCCTCCACGAGGGCGCGGCCGGTGAGGCGCAGGAAGACGTCTTCGAGGGTGGCGCGGCGGGCGAGGACCGACGACGGGTGGATGTCGCGGGCTTCGAGGGCGGCGTTCGTGTCGTCGGCGTCGTCGGTGTAGACGAGGATCTTGTCGGGCAGCGGCTCGATCTGGGCGCCGACGCCGTCGAGGGTGTGGGCGAGGGCGGCGAGCTCGGCGGTGTGGGCGGTGCCGAAGCGCAGCTCCACGACCTCCTTGGTGACGTGGGTGTCGATGAGCTCGCGGGGGGAGCCGGAGGCGATGATGCGGCCTTCGTCCATGACGACGAGGCGGTCGCAGAGCTGCTCGGCCTCGTCCATGTAGTGGGTGGTGAGGAGGATGGAGACGCCGCGGTGCTTGAGCTGGAAGAGGCGCTCCCAGACGAGGTGGCGGGCCTGCGGGTCGAGGCCGGTGGTGGGCTCGTCGAGGATGACCAGTTCGGGGTCGTTGATGAGGGACCTGGCGATGGCGAGGCGGCGCTGCATGCCGCCGGAGAGGTCGGAGACCTGGTCCTTGGCGCGGGCGCTGAGCTGCACGAAGTCGAGGAGCTCTTCGGCCTTCGCGCGGGCGGCCTTCTTTCTGATGCCGAAGTACCCGGCGTAGACCACGAGGTTCTCGAAGACGGTGAGCATGTCGTCGAGGGTGTTGTCCTGGGGGACGACGCCGAGGCGGGCGCGGATGGCGGCGCCTTCGGTGTGCGGGTCGCGGCCGAAGACCTCCAGGGTGCCGCCGGTGGGTTGGGAGACGCAGCCGATCATCCGCATGGTGGTGGACTTGCCGGCCCCGTTCGCGCCGAGGAAGCCGAAGGCCTCGCCGCGGCGGATCTCGAAGTCCACGCCGCGCACGGCCTCGTGCTCGCCGTAGCTCTTCCGCAGGTCGGCGGCGCTGACCAGGATCTCGTTGTCATCAGGCATGTGGTCGAGCCTAGATCCCTCATGTGACACCGTTCCACTCCTTACTCACCGTTATGAGCCTTACGCGATCCGGGGCGTTCCCTTACGTTGCGCTGGGTGAACCTGGGAGCCCGCTGTGAAAGGTAGGGCAAGCACTACCCCTATTGACGGGTCAGCGGTAGCGACTTCCAGGCCGCGGACGGGGAGGCTTGAGAGGTCGAGAACGACCCCGACAGATCGGAAGCTTCCATGACGCTCACCGCCGAGGCCCCGCAGCGGACCGGCAGCGATTTCGCGCAGCTCTCGCGTCGCATCAACGCGGCCGGGCTGATGCGCCGCCGTCCCGCGTACTACATCGTCCGCTTCGCCCTCACGGGCGCGGTGTTCATCGGCGGCTGGGTGGCGTTCGCCATGATCG
Source organism: Glycomyces artemisiae (assembly GCF_003002955.1). Lineage (GTDB taxonomy): Bacteria > Actinomycetota > Actinomycetes > Mycobacteriales > Micromonosporaceae > Glycomyces > Glycomyces artemisiae. The sequence continues at coordinate 265,868 of NZ_PVTJ01000001.1, read as the reverse complement.
GGAACACCTGGTGGCAGCTGCTGACGGGCGTGTTCCTCGCGATCGTGAGCGCGCAGGTCGCGTTCCTCGGCCACGACCTCGCGCACCGCCAGGTCATCCGCAGCCGCTCCACCTCCGAGCGGGTCGGCTGGTTCACCGGCAACCTCGCCAACGGCATGGGCTACGGCTGGTGGAACGACAAGCACAACCGCCACCACGCCAACCCCAACCACGAGGAGCTCGACCCGGACGTCGCGCCGGGCCTGTTCGTGTGGTCGAAGCGCCAGGCGGGCTTCGCGCAGGGCATCACCACCTGGTTCGGCAAGTACCAGGCGCAGCTGTTCTTCCCGATCCTCACCCTTGAGGGCCTGAACCTGAACGTCTCGGGCATCAAGTCGGTCCTCAAGCCGGGCCTGAAGAACCGCGGATTCGAGGCGCTGTTCCTCGCGATCCACTGGGCCGCGTACCTCTCGCTGGTCTTCACGTTCCTGTCCCCGGGCAAGGCGATCGTCTTCATCCTGGTGCACAAGGCCGCGTGGGGCGTGTACATGGGCTCGGTCTTCGCGCCGAACCACAAGGGCATGCCGACGTTCGTCGGCGAGACCGAGCTGGACTTCCTCCGCAAGCAGGTGCTGACCTCCCGGAACGTCAAGGGCGGCTGGTTCACCGACTTCGCGCTCGGCGGCCTGAACTACCAGATCGAGCACCACCTGTTCCCGGCGATGCCGTCGGTGCACCTGAAGTACGCGCAGCCGATCGTCGAGGAGTTCTGCATCGAGAAGGGCATCCCCTACCACGCGACGGGCCTGATCCAGTCGTGGAAGGAAGCCCTCGGCGAGCTCCACGCCCACGGCGAGCCGCTGCGCAACCCGAAGCCGCAGCCGATCAAGGCCGCGCTCTAGCAAACGAGTCTTCGAAGGCCGCTCCCGGCGACGGGGGCGACCTCGGCGCATCTCAGTCCCCGTGCGGCCCGAACATGCGCCGCCGGTCGCGCTCGCCGCGGCGGGCCGCCTCGGCGAACCGCAGCGCCAGCGCCGGGTCGGCGAGGAACGCCTCGTAGCGCTCCTGCGTGATCTCGAAGCACTCGCTTCCGCCGTCCCCCTTGGGGATCGAGAGGTAGAAGCGGCCGAAGACGGTCTCGACCCCGAGGGAGTAGCCGTGCTCGGGCGAGGTGTACGTGTCCTTGAGCTTCATCACTCGAAGGCGTTCGCGGCCTGGTCGCGCAGGGACCGCACGTGCTGCTCCAGGCCCATGAGCTGGCCGAACAGGGACATGTACTGGTCCTTGTCGGTGCTGGGGTTGATGCGCTGGAGGCGGCGCTTGAGGTCGGCGACCTCGGCTTCGACGACGGGCCGCTGGATGCGCGCGAGGATCGTGCGCACGTAGAGGGCGTCGGGCTCGCCCGCGAGCCGCAGCTCCTCCACGGCGAGTTCGGAGACGAGCGCCCCGGCGGCGATCTCGGCGCACGCGGCCTGGACGGCGGCGACCCAGTTGGGCCCGGCCGCGGCGTGCGCGGCGCCGCCCGCGGCGGCGATGGCCTCGCGCACGGCCCGGTAGTTCGGGTCGGTGTAGGGCGCGGCGTCGACGGCGTCGAAGTACGGCCCGGCGACCTGCGGCTGCTGCAACGCGACCTTGAGGACCTCGCGCTGGGCGCGCAGCTGCATCGAGTCGGCGCGCATCTCCCGGCGCGGCTGCGGCGGCGCCTCGGCGGGGGCCTGCCCGGCGGCGGCGCCCTGGACGGCGCGGCGCAGCTCGGCCTTCTCCTTGCCGAGCCGCCCGGCGTACACGCCGAGGTACTCCTCGACGAGGCCGCGGTCCTTGACGCGCGCGAGCAGCGGCGCGATGGCGCGCGTCGCGTGCAGGCGGCCCTCGGCGGTGTCGAGGTCGTGCTTGGCGATGGCCCGCTCGATCGCGAACTGCACCAGCGGCGTGTGCCGCTCGATGAGCTCGCGCACCGCGGTGTCGCCCGCGGACTGGCGCAGCTCGCACGGGTCCTGTCCCCCTGGGGTGACCGCGATGTACGTCTGCGAGACGAACCGCTGCTCCTCGTCGAAGGCCTTGAGGGCGGCCCGCTGGCCCGCCTCGTCGCCGTCGAACGTGAAGATGATCCGCCCGTCGGCGGACTCGGAGTCGAACAGGAACCGGCGCAGCACCCGGATGTGCTCGGCGCCGAACGCGGTGCCGCACGTGGCGACCGCCATCGGCACGCCCGCGAGGTGGCAGGCCATGACGTCGGTGTACCCCTCGACGATCACGACCCGGCCGGTCTTCGCGATCTCCTTGCGCGCCAGGTCGATCCCGTAGAGCACCTGCGACTTCTTGTACAGGGGCGTCTCGGGCGTGTTCAGGTACTTCGGGCCCTGGTCGTCGTCGAAGAGCTTGCGCGCCCCGAAGCCGATGACCGACCCCGACGAGTCGCGGATCGGCCACACCAGGCGCCGCCGGAACCGGTCGATGAGGCTGCCCGACCTGGACGGCTTCGCCAGGCCCGCCTGGGTCAGCTCCTCGGCGGTGAAGCCCTTGGCGCGCAGGTGCTTCGCGAGCGCGTCCCACGCGTCGGGTGCGTACCCGCAGCCGAAGGTGGCCGCCGCGTCGCGGTCGAAACCGCGTGCGGACAGGAACTGCCGGGCCGTCATCGCCTCGGGCGACAGGAGCTTCCCGGTGTAGAACTCGGCGGCGGCGGTGTGCGCGTCGAGGAGCCGCTGCTTCAGGCCCGGCTGGCCCGAGGGTCCGCGCTGGACTCGACCGTCGACGTCCTCGTAGGTGAGCTTGAGCCCGGCCTTCCCCGCGAGCCGTTCGACGGCTTCGACGAACGTGAGCCCGTCGAGCTCGGTGAGGAACGTGATCGCGTCGCCGCCCACGCCGCAGCCGAAGCAGTGGTAGACGCCGCGCGCGGGGGTGACGTTGAAGCTCGGGGAGCGCTCGTCGTGGAAGGGGCACAGGCCCTTGAGGTTTCCGCCTCCGGCGTTGCGCAGGGTGACGCGCTCGCCGATGACCTCGGCGATGTCCACCCGCTCGCGCACGAGCTGGATGTCGGCGTCCCGGATTCGCCCCGCCACTGTTCACCTCTTTCTGCCTCCACCATTCTGCCTGCCGGGTCCGACACCGCGGCGGCGGACGCGGCGGTTGTGAGGCGACGCGGCGACACGCCCGCGGCGAACGTCACGTCCCCTTCGGGCGGCCCGGAACCGCTTGGCGCCGAAGAACTTCGAGGTCGAACCCCCGCTGTACCATGTTCCTCGGTCACATCTTTCCCGACCACGCCTCACGGCCTCGCGCCCCGATCGGCTAGAGTCGCCTATCATGCCGGACCCATCGCCCGAGCAGCCGCCCTCCTGGCCTCCCACCAGCGAACCCGCGGCCACACCCACGAATCCGCCCCGAATCACCGCGCGCGGGGTGGGTCACCTGCCTTCCGCAGCGCCGGAAGAAGAGGCGTCGTCCGATCCCCGTCCGCCCGCGGGCCCGAACCTGTTGGGCGACCCCGCGCCCCGCGACGACCTCGACCCCGAGGCGCGGCGGAACGAGTGGGCGAGCGACCTCGGCGGCGCCCAGCCGCCGCGCGCCGGGGAGGTCCGCGGGACGCTCTTCGAGACCCCGGGCGCGCCTCCGAGCGCGCCCCCGCAGCAGCAGGGCGAGTGGGGCGAGTCCGCCGACTGGCCGCCCCGCTCGAACCAGGACTGGATCTCCCAGCAGTCGCACACCGGCCGCGGCCTCACCGGAGGCGGCGCCGCGTGGCCCCCGCCGGGCGTCCCCGGACAGCCCGGCCCCGCCGACCCGCAGGCGTTCCGCCCCGACCCGGGCGCCGCCCCCGCGTCCGGGCCCGGCTTCAACGCCCCCGAGCCGCAGCAGGGCGGGAGCCTGGAGTTCCCCGAGCTGCGCGCCGACCCGTACGAGGCCGACGTCTACGGCCAGACCCAGTACCGCGGCGACGCCGGCGGGCAGGACCTCTACCAGTCCGACCCGTACCAGGCCGACCGCCTCGCGGCCGAGGCCCAGGCCGCCCGCGACGCGTACCAGGCCGAGCAGCAGCAGTACCAGGCCGACCCGTTCCCGGCCGCCCCGCAGGGCGCGTACCCGGAGCAGCAGCAGTTCCAGGAGCAGGCCGCGTTCGGACAGGGCACGGTCGGGCAGGGCTCTGTCGGGCAGGGGTCGGACGCCTTCGGCCAGGCCCCGCAGGACGCCTACCAGGACCAGGCGCCCGGCGCCTTCCAGGAGCAGCCGTTCGGCGAGCCCCGGTACGGGGAGCCGCAGTACGGCGAGTCCTCGTACGGCGAGCAGCAGCCCGGAGGCTTCCCCGAAGCGCCGCAGAGCGCCTACGGCGCCGAGCGGTTCCCCGCCGACGCCCCGGAGCCCTTCGGCGAGCAGGCCGCCGCCACCGAGACCGCCCCCGCCGAGGCGGTCCCCGCGCAGCGCCGCAGCGAGGAGACCGCGGCCGAGCCGGAGCCCTCGCAGGCCCCGCCGGTCCGGGCCGCGCCGCCGACGCACCGCGGCGTCCGCTACGCCATCTACGGCATCGGCGGGCTCATCACCCTCGGCCTCATCATCGGCATCGTCCTCATGCTGGGCGCGGCCCCGCCGAGCGAGCCGTCGAACCCGGGCGACGAGTCCGACGACGGCGGCGCGAGCGAGAGCCCCGGCGCCGACGCGGCCCTGAGCGCGGAGCAGTACACCGAGCTCGCGGCCGCCGCGGGCAGCGCCGAGTGGTTCTCGTGGCGCTACGGCGAGGCCGATTCCGGCTCTGGCGCAGAGGAAGTGGCCGCGACCGGCGGCGACGCGCTCGCCACCGAGCCGCTGTTGGGCGATGCGGACCGCAGCGTCCAGGGCCAGCTCGGCTACCTCACCGACGAGTCGGGCCTCAGCGGCATCGACCACGTCACCGCCGTCGAGTCCACCGACGACCTCATCGGCCTCACGCCGCGCGCGGGCGGCCGGTTCTCCGAGGACGGCACCCCTGAACTGGAGCTCCAGGAGGGCTCGACCGCCGAGTGCATCGCCGGGCTCGGCGTGGACCTCGGGCGGCCGGTCGCGCTGGCGCGGCCGGAGCAGAGCGCCGAGGTCAGCGCGCACTCGGTGATCGCGTTCTCGTCGGGGGTCATCGCCACGGCGGGGATCTCCGGCGCGCAGGGCGGCACGTGCCTGCTCCTGCCCGACGGGCAGGTGCCCACGGACGTGGCGCTGACCGACGGGAACGAGCTGGCGCTCGTGACGACGTGGAACCCGGCGTCGCAGACCGGTGCGCTCGTGGTGATCGCCATGGGCGACAAGAGCGGCTCGTACTCGTCGAGCTGGTCGGAGTCCTACCCCGGCCTGCCGAACCCCGGGCATTTCGCGTCGGCGCAGATCCTCGGGACCGTGGCGCTGCCGTTCACGGCGCCGACCTCGGTCGACGCGTGGTCGGACTCGGCGGGCTCGCTCTCGCTGGAGCGCGGGACCGTGGAGGACGGGGCGCACCGCGACACGGTCGCGGGCTCCGGATACGCGGTCGTGGGCGACCTGAGCGCGAGCCAGGTCGCGGTCGTGGACCTCACCTCGACGCTGCAGGGCGTCGCGGCGCAGTACTACGACGGGACGGCGCTGGAGTTCGACGCCGCCGCGGGCGAGGCGATCGGGTTCGACGGCGGCGTGGCCGACGTGGCCGCCGCGGAGGCCGGTCCGGCCGTCGCGACGAGCGACGGCACGGTCCACGAGCTGGACCGGGAGCTCGCGGAGACCGCGGCGACGGAGGTCGGGGCGAACCCGACGTGCCTGGTCGTGGGCGCGCAGAGCGGCCAGTTCATCGCGACGAGCCGCGGCACCGGGACGATCAGCTGGGTCGCGGGCGGCGAGGTCGCCAAGCAGCTCGCGGACTCGCGGCTGACCGACCCGCTGTGCGCTTCGGAGACGCCCGCGCTCGGCGTGAAGGACTACGCCGGGAGCGCCGCGGTGGTCCTGGTCTCCGACTTCGAGGGCCAGAAGCTCCACGCCTACCTCGACGGCCAGGCCGCGATCCCCGGCGGCGCGACCGTCGGCGGCGACGGCTTCAGCTATGCCGGGGCGTACGACGTCGCCGGAAAGCCCTGGGCCGCTTCGGTCACGGTCGACCTCGAATAGCACTCGCACCGAAGGGGGTGACCGCGGCCGCGGTCACCCCCTTCGCGCTTTGCCGGACCCGGCCGACGCTGGGATAATCGACCGGTGACGAATCAGCTCTCGCTCGCGGGGAAGCCCGTGTCGCCTCCCGTGGTCCTGGCGCCGATGGCCGGGATCACGAACCTGCCGTTCCGCAAGCTCTGCCGCGAGCAGGGTGCGGGGATCTACGTGTGCGAGATGATCACGACCGTGGCGCTCACCGAGCGCAACCCGAAGACCATGCGGCTCATCGAGTTCGACCCCGACGAGGAGACCCGCAGCCTCCAGCTCTACGGCGTGGACCCCGAAGGGGTGCGCAAGGCCGTGCGGATGGTCGTCGAGGAGGACCTCGCCGACCACGTCGACCTGAACTTCGGCTGCCCGGTCCCGAAGGTGACCCGGCGCGGCGGCGGCTCGGCGCTGCCGTGGAAGCGGCGGCTGTTCCGCGAGATCGTGACCGCGGCCGTGGACACCGCGGCCGAGCGGGGCATCCCCGTCACGGTGAAGATGCGCAAGGGCATCGACGACGACCACCTCACCTACCGCGAGGCGGGCCTCATCGCGCAGGACGCGGGCGTCGCGTGGGTCGCCCTCCACGGCCGCACCGCGGCCGAGCGGTATTCGGGGACCGCCGACTGGGACGCCATCGCCGACCTGAAGGACCTCCTCGACGTCCCGGTGCTCGGCAACGGCGACGTCTGGGAGGCCGACGACGCCGTGCGCATGGCCGCCCAGACGGGCTGCGACGGCGTCGTCGTGGGCCGGGGCTGCCTGGGGCGGCCCTGGCTCTTCGGGGACCTTGAGGCGGCGTTCAGCGGGCGGGAAACGCGCCTCATGCCGTCGCTCGGGGAGGTCGCGAAGGTGATGCTGCGGCACGCGCAGCTGCTCGTGGAGTGGATCGCGGGCGCCGAGTCGTACGAGGCGCGGCGGAACATCGACGCGGAGGAGCACGGCTGCCGCGAGTTCCGCAAGCACGTCGCCTGGTACCTCAAGGGGTTCCCGGTCGGCGGCGAGCTGCGCCGCGAGCTGGCGATGGTCTCGACCCTGAACGAGCTGGAAGACCTGCTCGGGAAGCTCGACGCCGACGCGCCGTTCCCCGTCTCGACGATCGGCAAGCCCCGCGGGCGCACCAACTCCCCCGGCAAGGTCTCGCTGCCCGACGGGTGGCTCGACGACCGCGACGACCGGACGGTCCCGGTGGGGGCCGAGATCGACTCCTCCGGCGGCTGAACCGCATCCTGCATCCTATTTCCTACAGGAAATACGATCCCGGACACGACAGCAGGGGCCTCCCGGTGCCGGGGAGGCCCCTGCTGCGGTCGTCGGGCTACTTGCCCTTCTGGCCGTAGCGCTTGTAGAACTTGGCGACGCGGCCCTCGTCGTCCAGGACGCGGCTCTTGCCGGTCCAGAACGGGTGCGAGGCCGAGGAGATCTGGACGTCGATCACCGGGTAGGTCCGGCCGTCCTCCCACTCGACGGTCTCGGCCGAGGTGGCCGTGGACCGCGTGAGGAAGGCGAAGTCGGCGCCGCGGTCGCGGAAGACCACGTAGTCGTAGTTCGGGTGGATGCCTTGCTTCATTCCTCAATCCCTTCCTTGCCTTCGAGACAACCCTCGAACGGGTCGGCGTATTCCCGCCACGCGTCCAGGCCCGCGGCGGCCTCCTCGTCGGTGAGGAGGCACGCGTCCAGGACGGCGGCCAGCTCGTCGGCCGCGAAGTGCAGCCCGACGAACGCGAGCTGGATCTCGCGGTCGCCGTAGTCGTCGTCCCAGTGCAGGTCGGCGTTGACGCGGCGCTCGGGGCTGGACTCGCCCCACTCCGCGTCGGGGGTGGCGGCGAGCCAGCGGCCGAGGCCGCCCATGGAGACCCCGCCGCCGCCGGACTCCCAGGCCCCGATGAAGTCGGGCTGGGAGGCGAGCCACAGGTGGCCGCGGCCGCGGAGCGTGGAGCCCGCGATCTTCGGGAGCGCCGCGTGGAAGCGGCCGGGGTGGAACGGGCGGCGGGCCCGGTAGAGGGCAGCGACGACGCCGCAGTCCGGTTCGGGCTCATGGCATCCGACGCTGTAGCCCTCCAGGCCGCGGCCGTACGGCTCGGGCCCGTCGGGGTCGAAGCCGCCGCTGCGGCGCAGGCGCGCGGAGAGCCAGACGGGCTCGTCGAGGTCGACGACGAGGTGGCGGGCCCACGGGTTGAGCCGCTGGAGGAGGACTGAGACGCGGGTGTGCTCGAAGTCGGCGTCGGCGCCCGGGGCCCACATGACGACGGTGTCGGCGTACTCGATCTGGCGGGCGGCCGTGTCGGCGACCGAGCGGGTGTCGTCGTCGGCGGCCTGGAGTCCGCGGTCGGCGAGGTCCTGGTCCGAGTCGAGCGTGTCGAGGAGGGTCGCGGGGTCGCAGACGGCGACGACGGAGTCGATGCGGATCGCGTCGGTCACGGGCCTGCCGTCGATCTCGCACCAGGAGCAGGCGGCGGCGACGGTCTCGGGCTCCATGGACGGCGGAAGGACCAGGGCCAGGTCGCCGCCGGGCCGCTCGCGGGCCAGGCGGACGAGGGCCGGGAGGAGGTCTTCGCGGACGGTGCAGGAGAGGCAGCCGTGTTCGAGGGCGGTGCGCTCGTCCTCGATGACGCCTCTGCCGTCGCGGACGGTGCGGCGGACGGTGCCGTCGGCGACGAGCGAGGAGAGGTCGTAGGAGACGACGAGGAGGGCCGGGTCGGCGCGGGTGAGCAGGTCGGCGGTCGCGCGGGTCGCCTCGGGTGCGAAGCCGGTCAGGAGCGTCAGCGCGGGGCGCAGGTCGGCCTGCGGCGGTGCCGCGCCGGGCTGGGCGAGCTGGGACATGGGACCTCCGATCCAATTGAAAACGATTGTCATTATAGTAGTGCTCGACGAGAGGAGGGCGACCGTGTCCAGAACATGCGATGTGACCGGGGCCGGACCCGGGTTCGGCAACAACGTGCCGTGGTCGAAGCGGAAGACCCGCCGGCGCTGGAACGTGAACCTGCAGACGAAGCGGTACTACCTGCCCAGCGAGGGGCGGCATGTGCGGTTGCGATTGTCGACCAAGGGGATCAAGGTCGTGGACCGCGATGGCGTCGAGGCCGTCGTGCAGCGGCTGCGAGCACAGGGAAGGAAGGTCTGAGATGGCGTCCAAGAGCACCGACGTGCGGCCGAAGATCAAGCTGCGGTCGACCGCGGGCACCGGCTACACGTACGTGACCCGCAAGAACCGCCGCAACGACCCGGACCGGCTGGTCCTGAGAAAGTACGACCCGGTCGTGCGCAGGCACGTGGAGTTCAGGGAGGAGCGGTAATGGCGAAGAAGAGCGCGATCGCGAAGCAGCGGCGGCGCGAGGTCCTGGTGGACCGGTACCGGGAGCGGCGGTCGGCACTGAAGCGCCTGATCGCGGCCCCGGGGACCGACCCGGAGGAACGGGCGGCGGCCGTGCGGGCGCTCCAGCGGCTGCCGCGGGACTCCTCGCCGGTGCGGCTGCGGAGCCGGGACGCGGTGGACGGCCGTCCGCGTGGCGTGTATCGCAAGTTCCAACTGTCGCGTGTCCGACTCAGGGCGATGGCGCACCGCGGAGAATTGCCCGGAATACGGAAATCGTCCTGGTAGGAGCCTCACCTGAACGGTTGATAAGGCGACCCTGACCTGCGCCCCCGGCGATCCATTGGCATGAAACCGTTATGTGCCTGTCGCCGGGGGGCGCTAATCTGGGCGGTGCGAGTGCGCTGTGAGACTGCTCTCAAGCCCGGAACCATGCGAGCCGTTTCTGCGTTTGACTCGGATAGAGACTAAGGAGCGATGAACGCAATGGTCCAGCAATTGGAGACCGCCCCGGCCGAGGCGCCCGAACCCGTCGAACTGTCCGACGAGGTCGGGGCCGACGTGCCCGCCAGCCCCGCGTCCCTGTGGGCGTCGGAGAGCCGCGGCCACTACTCCATCACGCACACCGACCGCGCCGCGGCCCCCGCGTGGGTCGACTGCGACTGCGTCATCCACAGCGACTGAGGTTCCGGTACCGACGGGTGCGGCCGCGAGGCCGTGCCCCGGTCCGCCTCGTCAGCCCACTTCCACGAGCGAGCTGCACCGTTCGAGCGTCGTGCCGTCGGGGCGGCGGATGACCGCGCCGCCGTCGAAGTCCAGGTCCGCGTAGAGGCCGTCGGCCCAGACCGGGCAGCTCACCACCGTCTCCCGTGACTCGCCGTCCTCGGTGACGACGACCGCCATGCGCGCCTCGCCGGGCACGGTCGTCACCAGGGTGAACCCCTGGAGCAGCTCGTACCCCCACCACTGCGCCCGCACCGTCGGGTAGGCCGTGATCTCCCAGACCGCGCCGGGCGCGGGCGCGATCGTGCGCGCGTCGTCCTCGGGGAACGCGAACGGGCAGTCCGCCCGTTCAGTGTCGAGCGCGCAGGCGTCGAGGTGCGCGCGGAGCGCCCGGTCGATGAGCGCCGCGCCCTCGGCCGAGACGGTGGGCCACGGGATCGGCAGCCACTCGTCGGCGTAGTCGCCGCCGAGCGGGATGAACCGGTTCCCCAGGGTCAGCAGGACCCCCTCGGTCTCCAGTTCCATCGTGGACGGCAGCTCGGGGTAGAACTCGTAGATCCCCGGCAGCAGCACGATGTTGGTGATCCCCAAGGCCTCGTCGACCGGGACGGTGACGCCGTTGACGTCGAGGTGGTCGAACGCCGGGTACGCCTCGCTCCCGCTGAGCGCGTTCTCGATGCGGACCTCGCCGTCCTCGATGCCCACGAAGTAGCGGAACCCGATGCGGGTGCCGTCGAACGCCTCGATCTCGGCGTACACCTGCGAGACGTACCGGCCCTCGCGGGCGCTCGGCGCGCTCGCGACCTGCCCGACCTCGACGATGCTCCAGCGGGTGTCGAGCGCCTCGTCCACGAGGAAGTCCCCCGTGGCGTGCGGCTGGTCGGTGAAGGCCAGGGCCCCCCGGATGTCGCCGGCCTGCGCGGCCTCCAGGAAGGCGGTGACGACGCCCTCGGCGTCGCGCTTGCCGAACGGGGACCACTTGGCGACGGCGATCGCGCCCGCGGCGACCAGGAAGAGGACCGCGGCGAGGGCCATGGCGGCGTTCGGGAAGCGGAAGCGGCGCCGCGGTACGCCTATAGTGGTCGGAACCGGAGGGGCCTCGTCGGCGGGCGCGTCGACCGCGCCGAGGTCGATCGCGTGCTCGTCGCCCCAGCGGTCGGGTGACGCCGCTCCGGACACTCTGGCTCCTCGACTGCTACCGTGGTGCACAAAGTGTAGCGTTCTCACACGGGACCCCCGATGCCCTCGACCAGCTGGATCAGCGCCCCCGCAAGGCGACTGCGGGGGTTCGCCTCGCGCATCGTCCGCCGCACCGCGCCGATGCCGCGCCTGCCGTTCGCGGTGGCGCTCGCGGCCTGCGCGGCGGCCCTGGCGGTGGCGGTCGAGTGGCAGCCGCTCCCCGACGACGGCATCGCCGACGTGACCGAGCTGGGGACCGCGCCCGCGCTCGGCCCCGACTTCACGTCGGGGCGGCAGGTCGAGTTCGAGATCCTGGAGTACGGGTTCAGCCCCGTCGTGGACGAGCTGGGGACGCCGCGCGTGATCCTCGGCGCGGTCCTGCGCAACCCGTTCGACGCGGACATGCCCACGCCCGGGTCGCTCGACGTGTGGGCCGTGGCCGAGGACGGCACCGAGGACGACCTGGAGAGCTTCTACCCCAACCCGATCCCCGCCGACACGACGGTGCAGCTCGGGTTCGTGCTGTCGGCCGCGCTGTTCGACACGCCGATCGAGAACCTGCGGCTGACCTCCCGCGAGCCGTCGTTCCTCGCCCCCGACCCCGAGGGGCTCACCGAGGAGGAGCGGGGCTGGACGTTCGTCGCGCCGCTGCCGGAGGTGTCGGTCGTCTCGGTGGAGCCGCTGCTCAGCCCCGACGGCTACCGCGTCCACTACCGGGTCGTGAGCGCCGTCGAGCAGGAGATCCGGGTGTCCATCATCTTCCGGAACGCGGACGGGGTGCTCATCGGCGGCCTGCCCGCCGGGCAGGACCCGTTCTCGTTCGACCTCGGCTCCGCGGGCTGGCGCACCGTCGGCGAAGGCGAGTCGGTGCAGGAGCTCGACCTGCACGCGGCCTGGATACCCGAAGGGGCCGACCTCGACAGGATCGAGATCGGCCCCCGCACGATGGGCGGCGCCTAGCGCGCGGCTAGAGCCGTTCGAGGAGGTAGCGCTCGACCTGGTCGAGGGCCACGCGCTCCTGCTTCATCGAGTCGCGGTCGCGGATCGTCACGGCCTGGTCCTCCAGGGTGTCGAAGTCCACGGTGATGCAGTACGGCGTGCCGATCTCGTCGGCGCGGCGGTAGCGGCGGCCGATCGCCCCGGCGTCGTCGAAGTCGACGTTCCAGTGGCGGCGCAGGCGCGCGGCCAGGTCCTTCGCCTTCGGCGACAGGTCCTCGTTGCGGCTCAGCGGCAGCACCGCGGCCTTCACCGGCGCCAGGCGCGGGTCGAAGCGGAGCACCGTGCGCTTGTCGACGCCGCCCTTGGTGTTCGGGGCCTCGTCGACGTCGTACGCCTCCAGCAGGAACGCCAGCACCGAGCGGGTCAGGCCCGCCGCGGGCTCGATGACGTACGGCGTCCACCGCTCGCCCTTGGCCTGGTCGAAGTAGGACAGGTCGGCGCCCGAGTGCTTCGAGTGCGTCGACAGGTCGAAGTCGGTGCGGTTCGCGATGCCTTCGAGCTCGCCGAACTCGCTGCCCGCGAAGTTGAACCGGTACTCGATGTCGACGGTGCGCTTCGAGTAGTGGGACAGCTTGTCCTTCGGGTGCTCGTAGCGGCGCAGGTTCGACTCCGAGAGGCCCAGGTTCACGTACCAGTTCCACCGCTCGGTGAGCCAGTACTCGTGCCACTCCTCGTCCGTGCCCGGCTCGACGAAGAACTCCATCTCCATCTGCTCGAACTCGCGGGTGCGGAAGATGAAGTTGCCCGGCGTGATCTCGTTGCGGAAGCTCTTGCCGGTCTGCGCGATGCCGAACGGCGGCTTGCGGCGCGAGGCCGTCATCACGTTCGTGAAGTTCACGAAGATGCCCTGCGCGGTCTCCGGGCGCAGGTAGTGCGTGTTCTCCGAGTCCTCGACGGCGCCCAGGAACGTCTTCATCATGCCGTTGAACATGCGCGGCTCGGTGAAGGAGCCGCGGGCCCCGCAGTGCGGGCACGCGAGGTCGGCCAGGCCGCCCTCGGGCTCGGCGCCGTCGTGCTTCTCCTGGTACGCCTCGATGAGGTGGTCGGCGCGGAAGCGCTTGTGGCAGGACTGGCACTCGGTGAGCGGGTCGGTGAACTCCTCCAGGTGGCCCGAGGCGACCCACACCTGCGGGTTGAGGACCACGGCGGAGTCGAGGCCGACGACGTCGTCGCGCTCGCGGACCATCGCGTTCCACCACTCGCGGCGGATGTTCTCCTTCAGCTCCACACCGAGCGGGCCGTAGTCCCAAGCAGAGCGGGTGCCTCCGTAGATCTCCGAACTGGGGAAGACGAAGCCGCGGCGTTTGGACAGGCTGATGAGCGCTTCGGTGCGGTCCTGGGACACGATGATTCCTCTCGATCCGGCTGGCGGTCGGTGAGACTGCGAATAAGATTCCGCGAACAGACTGTTCGCTTTTCGGCGGATGTTCAACCCGGTTTCGATCCGGTGGTGAACGGGCGGGCGCACTGACTGTGCTGCTCGATCCAGCTCGCAAGCTTCGCCGGAGTGAGCCCGTGCCGCCAGTGCGCAAGCGTACCTCGCACGGGCGGCCCGGCCGCCGTCAGGCCCCGCCGCCCTGACCCGCGGCTCCGCCGCCGCGCAGATCCGCGAGGTGCTGCACGAACCCCTCCCGGGCCTCGGCGTGCTCGGGCGACACCAGCCAGCCCAGGGCGTCCTCCCCCGCCTCGACCGCGCCCGCGGTGTCGCCCAGCTCCGCGAGGAGCCACATCGTCTGATGCGCCGTCAGCGACGCCCGCTCCAGCAGCAGCGGCCCGTCCCGGAACACCGCCAGCGCCCGCCGCTGGAGGTCCAGCACCGGTTCGGCCTCGTCGCGGCGCAGCCCCGGCTCCCCGGCCTGCGACTCCAGGAACTGGAACGTCAGCTGCGCGTGCTGCCGGTACGTCTCCCCCAGCTCGAACCGGGCGGACTCGCGCACCGCCTCCGGGGCCTCCGGGTTGGCGCGCTCGGCGATCAGGCCCGCGGCGATGTGCGCCATCGACTGGAGGCCCTCGCCGAACGCGGCGTCGCCGGAGATCGTGCGCAGCAGCCACACGCGGGCGCGGCTCACCCGCGCCCACGAGGTGAGGTCGCCGACCTCCTCGGCGGCCTCGGCCGCGCGCGTGTACACCTCCAGGGCGTGCTCGTGCTCCCCGAGCTTCTCCAGCAGCTCCCCGGTGAGGAACAGCGTGTCGGCGTACAGCGGCGCGCGGCCCAGCTCGGGGCGGGTCTCCATGAGTGCGAGCGCGGCCAGGCCGTGCTCGACGCCGCGCCTGGTGTCGTCCTGCTTGTCGTAGGCCTCGGCGAGGTTGAAGCGGATGTTGCACGCCCGCCACGCCTCCGAGTCGGGCAGGTCGTCGAGGGCCGCTTCGAGGATCGGGACGGCCTCGGCGCGGCGGTCCATCTCCACGAGCGCGGTCCCCATGAGGTGGCGGGCGACGGCGCCGGGGACGGTCATGCCGACGGCGTCGCAGTGGACGGAGGCCGCGAGGGCGTGCTCGTAGGTGCCGGGGTGGTCGCCCTCGCGCATCCGGAACTCGGCGGCCTGGAGGTGGAGCTTCGCGGCGATGGTGCGGCTCGGCTCGTCGCCGAGGGCGGTCAGGCCCTCGCGGGTGATCGCGTACGCCTGGGCGAAGTCGCCGGTGAGGCCCACCTGGTCGGCGAGGTCGGCGCTGGCGCGGGCCACGGCCCATCCGGCGTCGGCGGCGCGCGCGACGTCGCGTTCGGCGGTGAGGAGCCAGGTCTTCGCGTCGGTGTCGTCGGTGAGGCGGGCGCGCAGGTCGAGCAGGTCGCAGCGGCGGATGAGCGCGTACCGGCGGTCGGGGAGGTCGGCGAGTTCGGCGTCGAGGGCCTCGGCGCGGGCGTCGAGGTCGGGGGCGGGGTCGCCGGTGAGGTATTCGGCACGCATGGCGAGGACCTGGCTGGTGTGCAGGCTCCGGTCGTCGATGCGGTGCTCGTCGCGCAGCCGCAGGGCGGTGGCGGCGATCTGCGCGGCAGCGGCCCGCACTTCGTCGGGGGCGGTCTCGGCGCGGTGGATGAGCAGGAACGCCTCGGCGACGAGGGCCCGGCCGGGCTGGCCGGCGGTGCCGAAGAGGGCGACGGCGCGGCGCAGGCCCGCCTCGACGGCCTCGGGGTCGTCGGCGCGGGCGGATTCGGCGTGGGCGATCTCGGCGCGGTGCTCGGCGATGAGTTCGATGCCGAGCGCGTCGGCGATGGCGCCGACTTTCAGCCAGGCCTTCCACGTGTCCGGGGAGCAGGCGTCGTACGCGGCGTAGGCGGCGTCGATGGCCGCGTCGAGCGCGGGGCCTTCGACGGGCTCGCCGGCGGCGAGGGCCACGGGCGGCTCGACGGCGCGGGGCTCCTTGAGGCCCAGGTGGACCGGCTCGTCGTAGGGGGTGGACTCGACGACGCAGTCGGACATGCGCGAGTGGTGGTCGTTGCCGTTGCGGGCGTCGAAGCGCGCGCAGATCGCGGTCCGCTCGGCTTCGGCCCAGTCGTGGAGTTCCGCGGCGGTCCATTCGCGTCCGCCGGGGCCGGGCACGGCCGCGTCGGCGTACCCGAGGGCGGCGAGCCGGCGGCAGGTGAGGACGGCGACTTCGAGGAGCCGCTGCCGTTCGCGCACTCCCAGGTCGAGGTCGAAGAAGCGGGCGTGGTCGGCGAGGATCTCGACGGCCCGGTGCTCGTTCCCGGTGAGCGCGCAGAACTCGATGTGCAGCGCGATCATGGGGACCATGTCCTCCTTGCCGCGGCACATCTGGTAGCCGCGCAGGTGGTTCGCGCGGGCCTCGGCGGGGCGGCCGAGCTCCACGAGCGGCAGGAGCGAGAGCGCGAGCCCGTAGTGCGGCTCGTGCGCGCAGGAGTGCTCGCCCGCGAGGACGGGCTCCAGCATCTCCATGGCGGCGTCGGCGGAGTCCTCCTCGGCGTAGAACACGATGGTCGCGAGGGTCGTGTACTGGCAGGCGGTGCAGTCGGACATGTCGTCCTCCTCGGCCTCGCCGAGGGCCTCGATCGCGCGCGCGACCCGGTCGTAGTCGCCGGTGTGGAACGCCAGCTGCATCTCGTAGGCGGCGGGCGCGTGCATGGAGTACCCGGCCTCGGCGTAGCGGCGGCGCATCTCCTGGAGCCAGTGCTCGATCGATTCGAGCGGCACGTCGGGCTGCTCGATCATCGAGTCGACGATCCACTTGAACGTCCAGTACAGCGACCGCGTCAGGTACGCGTCGAAGTGCTCGGGCCGGGTGTCGAAGGCGCGCAGGAGCCGCGCGAAGGGCACGAGCAGGCGCGTGGAGTCGCGGGAGAACTCGTAGGCGTCGACCAGGCCGTTGAGCGCGTAGTTGACCAGCTCGGGGTCGCCCACCGCGTCGGCGGCCTCCACGGCCCGCTCCAGTGCCGCGACCTTCGCCTCGCCGGGCTCCTCGAAGCGGGCCTCGTTGAGCAGACGCCAGATCGCGTCGGGGTCGGGAGTGGCCATCGCGGGTCCTCGGTCCTTCTCGGCGGGGGGTTCTAGTCCTTTGTAACGTGTTCCAGCAGGTTCATGAAGGACCGGTTCAGGAGCGCGGTGTCGGCGCTGCGCAGCGGCCGGTGGCTCATGAGCAGCGCCTGCCCGTACAGCGACTCGACGGCGGTCCCGGCCAGGTCGGCGTCGGCGATGCCGCTGATGCGGCGCACGGTGGGGTTGCGGTGGTTGAGGACCAGTTGCGCGCGCGGCGCGTGCTGCTTGATCGACGCGAGGATGCCGCCCCACAGGTCGTCGGCCTGCGCTTCGGCTTCGGCGCGCTGGCGCTCGCGGCGCGCTTCGCGGTCGTCGAGGAGGAGCGCGGGCACGGAGACGGGGTTGAACTCGCGGACGACGACGTCGACGTCCACGGCGTCGAGGCGGGCGCGGGCGGCGGCGAGGAACGACTGGAGCGCCAGCTCGTCGCGGGTGGCGACCGGGTCGAGGCTCGCGGAGATGACGCCGGGCTGGAGCTGCTCGATCTTGACGTCGGGGTCGATGCGCGGCAGGGCCTGCACGAGTTCGGCGTCGTAGGTGTAGCCGCCGTTGACGACGCCGATCCCTTGGGCGGCGGCGATCTGCGCGACCTGCCGGAACTCGTCGACGGTGGCGGCGAGGTAGACGGGCTCGTAGGCGCGCGCGAACTCGGGGAGGCTGGTGCGCCCGGCGGTGGTCTCGAACCGCAGCCACGGGAGCATCGCGGCGAGCAGTTCCTCGTCGTGGCGCGCAAGGGCTTTGACGCCGAGTTCGTGGACGGCGAGGAACGCCTCCAGGCGGGTCGGGTCCTCGGCGGCGAGGCGGGAGATCCACTCGCGGATCTGCGCGCCGATCGCGTCGCGGGCGACGGCCAGGGCCTCGTCGTCGTAGAGCGACTCGCGGGACGCGGTGGGCCGCAGGGAGTCCGTGTCGACGACGCAGCGGACGAAGAACGCCCACTCGGGGACCAGGTTGTCGGCGGTCTCGGTGAGCAGCATCCGCTTCAGGTGGACGCGGTGCGCGGGCCGGGCCGACGGGGACGCCGCGTGCGGGAGCACGAACGCGACCCCTTTGAGACCCGAGAGCGGCACGTCGAGGTCGATGACGTCGAGCGGCGGGAAGCCCATGACGTCCTCGCAGTAGCGGTTCAGGGCGAGGCGCCGCGCGGTCGCGTTGGGGTGCTTGCGGTCCCACAGCGGCGGCGTGTCGGTGATCCGCTCGGGGGCGCCGCCGCCGAACACGGTGACCTCCACCGGCAGCAGCGAACCGTACTCGCGGGCGAGCTGGACGACCCGGTGCGGTTTGAGCCAGTCCTCGCCGGGGCGGGCCGTCAGCTCGACGGTGGTGCCCGGCTCCGGGTGCTCGCCGTCGGGGACCTCGGTGACGGTGTAGGAGCCGTCGTCGCGCGCGGACCAGCGGACCACGGGCGCGGCAGGGTCCTTCGCGGACTTGGAGGTCACGGTGATGACCGACGCGACGGTGAAGCACGCGAGGAGCCCAATGCCGAACTGCCCCAGGAAGTCCCGGCGCGCGCCCTCGATCTCCTCGTCGCGCTTGGACGAGCCGCCGATCGTGGCGAGCAGCTTGTGGACCTCCGCGACGGTCAGTCCCACACCGGGATCGGTGATCCGCAGCCGCGCGCCGTCGGCGTCGATGCGCACCGGGGCGCCCTCGGCGGTGAAGCCCGGGTCGATCTGGCGGCGCGCGGTGACCGCGTCGACCGCGTTCTGGAGGAGTTCGCGCACGTACACCTTCGGCGAGGAGTACAGATGGTGCGAGAGCAGGTCCACCAGTCCGCGCAGGTCCACTTGGAACGTATGGGAAGTGGGCGTTGTCTCAGACACGGCGCGTCCTGCTCTGATCGGAGGTCGTTCAGCGACAGTCAGACTAGCAAACCGCCGCTCCCCCAGGGCGCGTGAAAACCCCGCTCGGAGCGGGCGGCCGCGGCGGCCCGCTTCCGGTAAGGTGGCCGCTACGCAACCGCGTACGCACCGCTCGATCGCGAGGAACCCGCCCCGATGACCTTCCCGCCCCCGCCGCCCGACCGGATGCACCTCCAGTACCAGCCCGCGCCGCCGCCACAACAGGCGGGCCCCGGCGGCGCGTACGGCCCGGTGCAGCTGCGCCCAGACCAGCCGCTCCCCGGGCAGGCCCCGCCGCCCGCGATGTCGATGGCGAAGCCCGGCACGATCACCGGCATCCAGGTCATCCTGTGGATCTTCACGGCCCTCGCCGGGATCGGCGACATCGGCTCGGCGATCGGCCTGGTCAGCTACTTCAACCCGTTCAGCCTCATCGGGCTCGCGTTCGCCGTGTACTCGACGGTCCAGGCGCTCGCCTCCGGCATCCACATCACCCGCGGCAAGCGGTGGGCGTGGATCTGGTCGCTCGTCTCCGCGATCCTCGGCCTGGCGCTCAGCTCCGTCGCGATCGTCTTCGGGATCATCTTCATCGAGACCGGGTGGGTCTCGCTGCTCGTCGGCATCGTCCTCGCCGGCCTGTACGGAACGCTCCTGGGCCTCCTGTGCTCCAAGTCCGCGCGGCAATGGATCCTCATGCACCGCATCCAAAGAGGCGAAGTGCAGCTCCCCGGCGCGCCGGGCGGCTTCGCTCCGGGCGCAGGCCCCGAGCGGCCCGCGACGCGGCCGGGGGCGGCGACGTTCGCCGCGGTCCTCGCGGGCCTGCTCGTCGCGCTGACCGCCTGGGCCGGGTTCGGCTCGATCCGGTCGCTCATCGCGATGAACAACGGCGGCTACGGCATCGAGTACATGGCCTTCGGGTACGGGACCGGACTCGTCCTCGTCACCGCCGCGGCGGGCGTCCTCGCCGCCGTGTTCGCGCTCATCACCGCGCTCGGGGTCCTGCGCGGCTCGTTCGGCGCGCGCGTGTTCACGATCGTGTGGACCTCGATCCTGGCGCTCCCCTGGGGAGCGATCGCCGTCGCGCAGACCATGGACTTCGTCAGGTACAGCGCGTACGCGCTCCCGCCGGAGAAGACCCAGTGGGTGATCGGCCTATCGCGCCAGCTCCTCATCGCCGCCCTGCTCATCGCCCTGTTCATCGCGGTGCTCACGCCCGGCGTGCGATCCTGGACGCCCGGGAAGGGCGCGGCGGCGCTCGTCGTGGTCGTGCAGGCGCCGTACGGGCCGCCGCCCCAGCAGGGGGCGTACCCGCAACAGCAGCAGTACCCGGGAGCGCCGGGACCGCAGCAGCCGCCGCAGCCGTACTCGCCGCAGCCGCCCTACAGCGGCTAGCTAATCGGTGGTGACGTCGTACCAGCCGCAGATGCTGGTGCCGATCGTCTGGTCGGCCTGCTCGACGGGGACGACGAGCGCGATCTGGGAACCGTCCGAGAGACGGACCCGCACGTCGACGTCGTTGTAGCCCAAGGGCTGGACCTCGGCGGTGGCCGCGTCCCACGACTCCCATTCGGCGATGTAGTCGTCGGCCGGGCGGTCGCGCAGGTCGGCGCAGAGCATCGCGTACGCGGCGTCCCAGTCCTCGTCGGCGAGCTCGGCGATGAAGGAGTCGGCGGTGTCGACGATCTCCTCGCTGAGGGACCGAGTGAACGTCGCCATCGCGACGACGACGGCGACGACCACGGCCGTCACGAGCAGGAAGCCGCCGCCGATGCCGAGGCTCAGCTTGAGCGCGAGGCGCCCGCCGTTGCGCTCGGTGGGCGGGGCCGCGAACGGCACCGGCACGCCGGTGGGGGGCGGCGGCGCGGACGAGGTCACCGGGGTGGGCTCGACGGCCGCGGTCGTCGGCGGGAGCGCGAGCGTGTCAGCGGTGCCCAGGTCCGCATCAGCGCTGGATGCGACCGGCGCGGGCGGTTCGGGGACGGACGGCTCGGGCTCGAACGGGATCGGGGCGGCCCCGGGCTCGGGGGCGATCTGCGCGGGCGCGGCCGGTTCGGCGACGGCCTCGACGGACGTGTGCGGCTCGACCTCGATCGGCCCGGTGTCGTGCTGCGCGGGCGCCTCGGGCTCGGGCGCTGGCTCGCGGTCGGGGACCGGCTGCGGGGGCTCGATGTGTTCGACGAGCTCGGGCGCCGGGGAGTCGTCGCGAACCCGCTCGGGGGCCGGTTCGCTCGCGGCTGCCTCGGGCCGCGGTTCAGGCTCCGGTTGCGCGTCCCCGTCGGGGCGCGCGGCGTCGCGGTCGCTCATCGGGCGGCCTCCCGGCGGGCGGTCTCGGGGTCCGCCTCGCGGTCGGAGCCGGTGCGGCGCGGCTGCTCACCAGGGGCGCACTCGGCGAGGACCTCGAACCCGGACGCCTCGGGCAGGGCCCGGGACAGCAGCGGGGTCGCCATCTTCACCTGGAAGTTCGAGAGGGACCGGCGGTAGGAGCCGACGTCGTCCCACTCGGTCCACAGCATCCACACCGCGTCGTCGGTGTCGAAGTCGTCCAGCGCACGGCCCAGGCCCCCGCGCACGTAGCCGCCGCAGGAGGCGAGCGCCGCGAGGGCGTCCCCGGCGTCGCGCGAGAAGGTCTCCGTCTCGCCTTCGGTTACGGCGAAACGATATACAACCAGCACGCTGCCTACCCTACTGTCCGGTCGCGGCACGCGAGCAGTCGGCGCAGAGGCCGTGGAGTTCGAGCGTGTGCCCCACGTCGGTGAAGCCGTGCTCGGCCGCGACCTTGTTCGCCCAGCGCTCGACCGTGGGTCCGGCGACCTCCGCGGTCTTCCCGCAGGAGCGGCACACGAGGTGGTGGTGGTGCTCCTCGGCGGAGCACAGCCGGTACAGGTGGTCGCCGCCGGGCAGGCGCATGACGTCGACGATGTCGGCCTCGGCGAACGCCTGGAGGGTGCGGTAGACCGTGGTCAGGCCGATCTTCGACCCGGCGTCGCGGAGGATCGCGTGGAGGTCCTGGGCGCTGCGGAACGCGTCGTCGTGTTCGAGCAGGTCGAGGATCGCGGTCCGCTGCTTGGTGGACCTGGCCATGTTCTCGGCCGGGGGCTTGGTCGCCACTAGTGCTCCTCCCTCGCGTGGTTGACGGCGTCGGTGACGATGTGCGCGATGTGGTCGTCGATGAGCGAGTAGGAGATCTCCCGGCCCGACCTGGTGCCGCGGACGATCCCCGCGCCGCGCAGGACCCGCAGGTGCTGCGAGACGAGCGGCTGCGTGACGCCGAGGGTCTCCACGATCTGGTGCACGTACTTGGGGCCCGCGGCCAGCTCCATGACGATCGCGATCCGCAGCGGCGCCGCCAGCGCGCGCAGCAGCTCCCCCGCCGACTCGTAGTCGGCGGGCGTGGATTCTTCGGCTAGCTCGGTCTCGGTCCGCACTCCGCAAAAATATCGCGTCGCCGGGCCCGGTGAGGTCCCAGGTGCCGCCGCGGTCATGCGTTCGCGGGGAGTTCGACTTCGAGCGGCTCGCCTTCGGGGGGCAGGTGGGCGCGGCGGGTCTGGCGCACGCGGCGGGTCAGGGCCGCGGCGACGGCGGTAACGAGGAACACGGCGACGCCGATGAGCACGATGGTCGCGCCGGGCGGCACGTCCTGGGCCGCGGAGGTGAGGACCCCGGCGCCGGAGATGAGGAACCCGGCGGCCATCGACGCGAACATGGTGGCCTTGAACGAGCGCGTGAACTGCTGGACCGTGACCACGGGGATCACCAGGAGGGCGCTGACCAGGAGGATGCCGACCGCGCGCATCGACACCGAGACCGTGACGGCGGTGGTGACGAGCAGGAGCAGGTTGAGGGCGGCGACGGGCAGGCCGGAGACGCGCGCGTACTGCTCGTCGGCGCAGATCGCGGTGAGCCAGGGCCGCAGGACCAGCATGAGCGCGGCGACGGCGGCGCCGCCGATGACGATGGTCCACACCTCGGACCATCCGGCGGTCAGGAGCGACCCGAACAGGTACTGCTGGAGGTTCGCGACGCCCTTGTCGGAGGCGATGCCGGTGAGGTAGACGCCGCCCGCGAGGCCGCCGTAGAAGAGCATCGCGAGCGCGACGTCGCCGGAGGTCTTGGACTTGGCGCGCAGCAGCTCCATGACGACGGCGGCGGCGACGGTGACCGCGAGGGTGGTCCACACGGGCGCGGCGCCGGTGAGGAAGCCGACGGCGACGCCGGTGAGCGCGACGTGGCCGAGGCCGTCGCCGATGAGCGCGAGGCGCTTCTGTACGAGGAACACGCCCACGGTGGGCGCGCACAGGCCGACGACGAGCGCGCTGAGCAGGGCGCGCTGCATGAACTCGTACTGGAAGTAGTCGAGGATCACTTGCCGCCCCAGAGGTCGTCGGTGCCGTTGTGGCCGTTGGCGTGCGGATGCACGTGTTCGTGCGCGGGGTCGGCGTGCTCGCCGACCGGGCGCGGGGGCGCGCCGTCGTGGACGACCTTCCCGTCGGCGAGGACGACGGCGCGGTCGAGGCGGTCGGTGAGCGGGCCGAGCTCGTGGGTGACGAGGAGGACCGCGCACCCGGCGTCGATCCGGTCGGCGATGACGGCGGCGAGCGCGGTCTGCGTCTCGGCGTCGACCCCTACCGTGGGCTCGTCCATGATGAGGAGGTCGGGGTCGGTGGCGAGGGCGCGGGCGATGAGGACGCGCTGCTGCTGGCCGCCCGAGAGCGTGTCGACGGAGCAGTGGGCGTGGTCGGCGAGGCCGACTTCGGCGAGGCTGCGGGCGACGGCGTCGCGGTCGGCGCGGCGGGCGGGCATGCCGAGGAGCCGGTGGGCGAGGCGGCCCTGGGAGACGACCTCGGCGGCGGTGGAGGGGACACCGGAGGCGGCGCCGGTGCGCTGGGGCACGTAGCCGATGCGCCTCCAGTCGCGGAAGCGCTTCTGCGGGGTGCCGAACAGCTCGATCGTGCCGCCCGCGAGCGGGACGAGTCCGGCGACGGCCTTGATGAGCGTGGACTTCCCGGAGCCGTTGGCGCCCATGAGGGCGACGGCCTCTCCGGGGGCGACGGCGAGGTCGGCGCCGCGGACGACGGCGCGACCGCCGTAGGAGACGGTCGCGCCGCGGACGGTGAGGACGGGCATTGGCCTAATGCTGCCTTACGCCGCGCCCAGGGCGGTCTGCAACTCGGCGAGGTTCTCGCGCATCACAGTGAAGTAGTCCTCTCCGGCGTCGACCTGCTCGTCGGTGAGCCCTTCGAGCGGGTTGAGGACGGCGGTGGTGGCGCCGGATTCGGCGGCGAGGGTGTCGGCGATGTCGGGGGACACGAGGGTCTCGAAGAAGATCGTGGTGATCCCGTTCTCCTCGACGTAGTGGGCGACGTCGGCCATGCGCTGGGAGTCGGGCTCCTGGTCGGGGCTGAGGCCGGAGATGGCGACCTGGGTGAGGCCGTAGCGGTCGGCGAGGTAGCCGAACGCGGCGTGGGAGGTGACGATGGCGTCGCCGGTGCGGTTCGCGAGGCCGTCGGTGAACTCGGCGTCGAGTTCGGTGAGGTCGGCGGTGAACGCGTCGGCGGCGGTCTTGTAGTCGTCGGCGTTGGCGTCGTCGATCCCGGCGAGGCCGTCGGCGATGGCCTGGCCGATCTGGGCGTAGCGGACCGGGTCGAGCCAGACGTGGGGGTCGGTGCCTTCGAGTGCTTCGTGCTCGTGCTCCTCGCCCTCCTCCTCGGCGTGCTCGTCCGCGGTCTCGTCGGCGTGCTCGTCCGCGTGGTCGTCTTCGAAGACCTGGGTGGAGTCGTAGCCGATGGTTTCGACGGCGGTGGACACGTCGAGGGCCTTGTCGGGGGCGTACTCCTCGATGGCGGCGTCGAGCTCGGGGATGAAGCCCTTGAGGTAGACGATGTAGTCGGCCTCTTCGATCTCGGCGATGTCGGAGGGGGAGAGTTCGAGGTCGTGGGGTTCCTGGCCGGCGGGGGTGAGGTTGGTGACGTTGACGTTGTTGCCGCCGACCTGCTCGGCGGCGTAGGCGAGGGGGTAGAACGCGGCGACGACGCCGGTGGTGCCGTCGTCGGAGCCGCCTTGGCCCCCGCACGCGGCGAGGGTGCCGGCGGCGGCGAGGCCGGCGATGGGGAGGATGAGCAAGCTGGATCGGCGCATGCTTGAACCTTGCTCCGTCATGACAATCATTGTCAACATCTAATATGACCGCTGCGCACGTCCACGACGGCCGCGACCAGCGGCGACGCCTCGCGTCCGGGGCCGCGCTGCCGCTACTCCATGACCCGGATCACGCGAAAGAGTGACGTGGCTACTGGTACTCGTTGTCGGGGGCGGGGATGCCGGTGATCGATTCGACCTCGATGTACGGGACGAGCTCGCCGTTGATCTCGTCGCGCCCCTGCCGCGGGCTGTACTCCCCCACGACCTCGACCCACTGGTCCGGCTCCAGATCCGCCGGGACGTCGCTGTTGGAAGAAGCCCAGTCGAAGCCGATCTTGACGGGCCGGGCGTCGGCCGCGCAGCAGGAGACGACCATGCGCGCGAGCTGCGGCTCGTCGCCTTCGTAGAGGATGAAGCCGCGCAGCTGGATGCGGTGGCCCTCCAGGGTCTGGCCCTCGTCGAAGATCGCGCGGGCGGCGTAGTCGAGGAGCGTGAGCGGCACCGGGTCGACGTCGTCGGGCAGCTCCGGGTAGCTCGACCGGGACTCCTCGGCGCCCACCACGGTGCCGGTCCGCTCGGCCTCGTACGACCCGAGCGCGTCGGGGGCGACCAGGAGCATCCCGACCACGGGCGCGAGCAGCAGCCACGCGACCTTCGGCTCCCCGTGGCCGTGCCCGTCGCCGGAGTCCGCGCGGTCCTTCCACGCTTGGACGCCGGTGATCGCGGCGACCGCCACGAGCAGCACTCCGGCAGGCACGATGAGCCAGAACGCGTACGGCTTCACGTAGTCGAGGTAGTCGCCCGTCCAGGCCAGCCGCAGCATCCCGCCGCCGACCAGGAGCAGGATCACCGCCTGCGCGTCGCGTCTCACAGCCAGACCACTCCCATCAGTGCGGCGGCGGCGAGCGCCGCCAGGAACGCCGCGGGGGCGAAGCGGGCCGCGAAGCGGCGGCCGAACGTCCCGGCCTGCATGGCCGCGAGCTTCACGTCGATGAACGGGCCGACCACCATGAACGCGAGCTTCGCCGTGGGCGAGAACTGCGTCAGGGACGCGGCCACGAACGCGTCCGACTCCGAGCAGATCGACACGAGCACCGCGAGGACCGCCAGCGCGAGGACGCCGAGGACGGGGCTGTCGGCGATCGGCGCGAGCCACGTCTCGGGGACGAGGGTGTTCAGGCTCGCGGCAATGGCGGCGCCGATGACGAGGTAGCCGCCCGCGTGGAGGAAGTCGTGGCGGATCGCGGCCCAGTACGCGGCCCATTTGCCGTCGTCGTGGTGGCGGTGCTCGGGCAGGCGCAGCCACTCGGTCTTCCCCAGCTTCGCCCACAGCCAGCCGATGCCGACCGCGGCCACGAGGGAGGCGCACACGCGTGCGGCGACCATCTCGGGGTTCCCCGGGAAGGCCACGAACGTGGAGACGACGACGATCGGGTTGATCGCCGGGGAGGCGAGCATGAACGTGAACGCGGCGGCGGGGGCGACGCCGCGGCGCACGAGGGCTCCGGCGACGGGCACGGAGGCGCATTCGCAGGCGGGGAGCACGGCCCCGGCGACGCCTGCGACGGGGACGGCGAGCGCGGTGCGCTTGGGGACGGCCTTGTGGAAGAACCCGGCGGGCACGAACGCGCTGATGGCTGCGGAGAGGGCGACGCCGAGGACGAGGAACGGGAACGCCTGCACGCACACGGCGACGAACCGCGCGGCCCAGGCCTGGGCGGCGGGGGCGGCGAACAGGTCGGTGAGGCCGGGCCGGGCGGTGAGGCCGAAGACGAGGAGCAGCCCGAGGGCCTCGATGGAGGTGAGCCCGCGGCGGCGGGCCCGCGGGGGGCGCTCGGCGGCGGGGGCGTCGGTGTCGGCGAGGTCGGCGCTCACCGCCTCATTGTGCGGCATGGGGACCGACGAATGCGTCACCGGGCCGCTCACCTCCGCAGTCGCCGAGTGTGCCGACTTACTACTCTTGTGCGGTGCGCGTTCCCACCCTAGGTACCGACCCCAGCCGCATCCCCGCCGCTTGCAGGGCGCTGCTGGCGAGCCCGCGGTTCCAGATGGTGTCGATGTCGGTGATCCTGGTGAACGCGGCGGCACTGGGCGCGATGACGTTCCCGCATTCGGCGGCGGTCGCGGAGTTCCTGCACTGGGTGGACCACGTGTGCCTGGGGTTCTTCACGTTCGAGGTGCTGGCGGGGCTGGCGTCGTTCGGGCGGCGGCCGCTGCGGTTCTTCAAGGACGCCTGGAACGTGTTCGACTTCGTGATCGTGGTCGCCTCGTTCATGCCGGGCCTGCGCGAGAACGTGACGATCCTGCGGATGCTGCGGCTGGCGCGGATCGTGCGGATCTTCCGGTCGCTGCCGTCCCTGCGGATCATCCTGGTCGCGGCCGGGAAGGCGCTGCCGAAGTCGGCGGGCGTGTTCGCGCTGACGGGCGTGGTCATGTACCTGTGGGCGATGGTCGGCTGGATCGCGTTCAGCGCCTCCGACCCCGAGCACTTCGGGACCGTCGGGAAGGCGCTCCTGAACCTGTTCCAGCTGGTGGCGTTCGACGACATGGGCAACGTCATGCGCAACAGCATGGAGCACAACATGTGGACGCTGCCGTACTACCTGGTGTTCATCCTGTTCGGCGCGTTCGTGCTGGTGAACCTGCTGCTCGGCGTGGTGCTGGCCTCCATGGAGGAGGCGCAGCGCCTCGACGACCTCGACGAGCAGGTGTCGGCCGACACCGCGCTCATCCTGGAGCGGATCGACAAGCTCCAGACCACGGTCGACAAGCTCCAGGCCGACCAGGAGCGCGGCCGGGGCTTCACGCCCTTCGGCTAAAGCCCGGACTGCTGCGACCCGGCTCGGCTCAGCCTGCGACCGGGTTGGGCTCGGCCCCTCCGAAGCGGCGGTCGCGGCGCGCGTAGATCTCGCAGGCGCGCCACAGGTCGCGGCGGTCGAAGTCGGGCCACAGCACGTCGAGGTAGACCATCTCGGCGTACGCGGACTGCCAGGGCAGGAAGTTGGAGGTGCGCTGCTCGCCGGAGGGGCGCAGGAACAGGTCGACGTCGGGCAGGTCCGGGTTGTACAGGTAGCGCGCGAACGTCTTCTCGGTGACGCGCTCGGGGTTGAGCCGCCCGGCCTTGACGTCCCGGGCGAGCGCCGCGGCGGCGTCGGCGATCTCGGCGCGGCCGCCGTAGTTCACGCAGAACTGGAGCGTGATCTTGTCGTTGTGCTTCGACAGCTCCTCGGCCACTTCGAGCTCCTTGATGACGCTCTTCCACAGCTTCGGGCGGCGTCCGGCCCAGCGGATGCGCACCCCCATGGCGTGCAGCTCGTCGCGGCGGCGGTGGATGACGTCGCGGTTGAAGCCCATGAGCCACCGCACCTCGTCGGGGCTGCGCCGCCAGTTCTCGGTCGAGAACGCGTACGCCGAGAGGGTCCCGATGCCCATCTCGATCGCGCCCTCGATCGTGTCGAACAGCGACGCCTCGCCCATCGTGTGGCCCTCGGTCCGCTTCAGCCCGCGCTCCTTGGCCCACCGCCCGTTCCCGTCCATCACCAGCGCCACGTGCTTCGGCACGAGGTCGCGCGGCAGCTCGGGCGGCACCGCGCCCGACGGGTGCGGCTTCGGCGGCTCATAGGTGCGGCTCACGGGACCTCCAGTTCGACGGGGAACCCCGCCTGGGCGACCGCGCCCGGCGGGGCCTCGATCGTAATCCCGCCCCGAGGCCCCCTCGCCCGCACTGCCGCTGTCGGTCCCTTCGGGCACTGTTGCAAGCGGGGGCGACAACGGACGTGCGAACCATTCGCGTTCCCGCCCGCGGCGCAGGCGGGCCGGACCCGGCGACCGCTCAGGCGCCGCCGCGGCCGTGGGGCACGTACTTGAGCGTCCGCAGGGGCCGTTCGGAGTGCCATTGGAAGTGGGCGGCGATGAGGCCCGCGGCTTCGCTGCGCTGGCGGGGGTCGGCGGCGACGGCGCTGCCCCAGTCGCCGGATTCCAAGGCGCGCATGAGTTCCAGCGAGGAAGGGGCGGGGACGGAGGCGCCGCCGGGGCGGCAGTCGCCGCAGACGGCGCCGCCCGCGGCGACGGCGAAGGCACGGTGGCGGCCGTCGGCGCCGCACACGGCGCACTGGTCGAGCGAGGGCGCCCAGCCCGCGGACTTCATGCCGCGCAGCAGGTACGAGTCCATGACGAGCACCGGCGGCAGCTCGGTCTCCGCGAGGGCGCGGAAGGCGCCGAGGGTCAGCTGGAAGACGTCGAGGTCGGGCTGGTGGTCCTCGGGCACGAGCCGCTCGGCGGCCTCGGCGATGACGCACGCGGCGGTGTACGCGGCCCAGTCGGCGCTGATCGCGCCGCCGGACAGGTGCAGACCGACCGCCTGCGTGACGGTGTGGAGCTCGGCGCGGCCCTCGATGAGCTGGAGGTCGACGTGGCTGAACGGGGCGAGGCGGGCCCCGAACTTCGAGGACGTGCGGCGCAGGCCCTTCGCCATGGCGCGGTAGCGGCCGCGGCCGCGGCCCAGCAGCGACACGATCGCGTCGGCCTCGCCGAGTTTGAAGGTGCGCAGGACCACCGCGTCGTCGCGGAACAGCTTCCGAGTGCTCACCCCCACGCCGCAAGCCTAGCCGGGGGCACCGACACCGCAAATGCGGTTGAGGCGCACGGCGGGCGCGGCTAGGCTCCGGCGCGTGAAGATCCTCTCGGTGAACATCGGCCGCCCGCGGGAGAACCCGTGGAAGGGCCTCACAGCCACCTACATCGACAAGCGGCCCGTCGACGGCCCGGTCGAGGTGACCTCGCCGGGGCCGAAGGGCGAGGGCACGGTGGGACTCGCGGGCGACCGCGTCGGCGACGTCCGGAACCACGGCGGCACCGACCAGGCCGTGTACGTCTACGGCAGCGAGGACTACGCGCACTTCGGGGCGCTCACGGGCCGCGAGTTCGCGCCCGGCGCGTTCGGGGAGAACCTGACGACCAGCGGCTACGACGTGAACGCGGCGCTCATCGGCGAGCGCTGGGCCGGGCCCGGCGGGCTCGTGCTCCAGGTGACCGGGGCGCGCATCCCGTGCGGCACGTTCCGCGGCTGGATCGACGAGCGCGGCTGGCTGAAGACGTTCACGCGCGAGGCCCGGCCGGGCCCGTACCTGCGCGTGGTCGAGCCGGGGCACGTCGAGGCCGGCGCCGTGCTCGAAGTGGTGCACCGGCCCGACCACGGGGTGACGGCCGCGATGTTCTTCCGGGCAGCGATGGGCGAGCGGGACCTCGTGGAAGTGGTCGCGTCGGTCCCGGACCTCCCGCCCGCCGAGGCGGCGTGGCTGCGGGGCGCTTAGGCCGCGACGGCTTCGGCTGGCTTGCGGAAGTACGCGTTCGCGCTGGGGCTGAACATGACGATCGTCGCGACCAGGACGGCGCCGATGTGCAGCATGCGGGCGACGAAGATCCCCATCATGAGGTCGCCGTCGCCGCCGAAGGCCTCCAGGAACGGCGTGCCGTCCATGAGGAGGCGGGCCGGCTCGACGACCAGTGACGCGAGGCCGATGACGGACAGGAGCCCGGCGAGCGCCCAGCGGGCCCAGCGGCGGCCGGTCGCGAAGACCACGATGAGGGCCATCACGGCGAGGTAGACGAGGCCGCGGACGCCGACGGCGGTCCACACGCCCGCGTCGAGCCCGGTGTCCTGTCGGATCTCGCTGACCGCGAAGACGGCCTCGATGACGCCCGCGACGACCGCGAGCGTCCACAGTAGTGCGGCGTTGGTGACGGACTGGGGTTTCTGCATGCATTCAACGGTAAGGGCGAAAGCCCACCGGCCGCGATCCGGTGGGCGGGCCGGTCGGGGGTGGGGCAGGCCCTACCGCGTCTCGGCGAGCCGCTTGCGCCCCAACTGGTCCGCGGCGCGGATCGGCTCGGGGAGCCGGTAGCGGGGGGCGAGTTCGAGGACGAGCTCGCGGGCCGAGGCGAGCGTGCGGCGGTGGCCCACGGAGACGTACACGGGCTTGACGCCGTCGCGGGTGCGCAGCGCGCAGCCGACGGTCTCCTCCCCCGCGGTGATCGGCGACCAGTCGCCGCGGGCGGGGCCGGGGCCGGCGACGGGCAGGTGCGGCGGGTTCTTCGCGACCCCGATCGCGGGCGCGTCGAGGACGACGCCGAGGTGGCAGGCGAGGCCGAAGCGGCGCGGGTGGGTGAGGCCGTAGCCGTCGCACAGGTACAGGTCGGGCTCGACGGTGAGCGCCTCGATCGCCTTGAGCAGCAGCGGGAGTTCGCGGAACGCGAGGAGCCCGGGCACGTACGGGAAGTCGGAGGTTCCGTGGACGACCGCCTCGTCGAGCACGGCGAGGTCGCTCCGGCGCAGGACGACCGCGGTGGCGACGGCGGTGTCCGAGTCCTTGTCGTAGGCGATGTCAAGGCCCGCAACGGTGTCGACGGGACGGTCGTCGTCGGCGGCGACCACGCACCCGGCGAGCTCGACCTGCATCGCGACCGCCTCGGCCTCGTTGCGAGGCATGCGCACGTGTGCTGCTATTTCCATCCCTAACCCCCACCCACCCGGGGGACCGTAGGGGCGATGGTTCCCCGGGGGTACGACAAGATCCGGCGCTCCCGGCGATCTTGTCACCCGAAAGCGGGACCGCCTCGGCCGGGTCGCGTCAGCCTTCGCCGCCCACGTCGAAGTCGAGGTCGAACGGGAAGTCGGCATCGTCGAAGGCCGCATCGTCGACATCGCCGGTCGCGGTGTCGACCGTATCCGCGGGGTCCGACGCAGCGGTCTCGAAGGTGCCGTCGGACTCGGCTTCGTAGGAGTACTCGTCGGGTCCGTCGGCGGCGAAGAGGTCGTCGGCGGCCGTACTGGTGCCGGGGGCGGATTCGAGGTCGGCGAAGAAGTCGTCGCCGAAACCGTCCCCGGCGGCGTCGGCGCCGCCTGCCGCGGCGTCCTCCGAGCCGCCTTCCGCGCCGTCTTCCACGTCGTCGGCCGCGGCGTCCCAATCGTCGGTCATGGCGCCCTCCCCGGGTCTACTCCCAGCATATTGAGCCCGCGCGCGCCCCGCCGCAAGACCGCCGCGATGCCATCCTCGAACCCGGCGCCGATCCGTCGACGAGCCCCGACTCTCGTCGCTCATGCCGCGCGCTGCTGTGAGCGGATCCGCCGTGGGCGAACGCACTTGCCCGCCGACCGGCAGGCCGCCATGCTCAAGGGCATGAGCACGCAACCGAAGCGGATCCTCGTCCTCGGCGGGACCGTCTACCTGTCACGCAAGATCGCGACCCTCGCGCTCGAACGCGGCCACCAGGTCACCGTCGCCGCCCGCGGCGCCAGCGGCAAGCCGCCCGAAGGCGCCGAGTTCGTCGCAATCGACCGCAGCGTCGAAGGCGGCGTGGAAGCCTTGCGGGGCAAGCAGTTCGACGCGGTCTTCGACGTCGCCCGCATCCCCGCCCACGTCGGGCCCGTCCTCGATGCACTCGCCGACGGCGCGGGCCACTGGTCGTTCATCTCCTCGATCTCCGCCTACGCCCAGCACGAGATCGTCACCGACGAGGTGTTCGAGCCGACCGCGCCCGACTCCACCGACCCGTCCGTGGAGGTCTACGGCGCCAGCAAGGTCGCCATCGAGAACATGGTGCGCGAGCGCCTCGGCGACCGCGCACTCGTCACCCGGCCCGGCCTCATCGTCGGCGCCGGGGACCCGGTCGACCGGCTCGGCTACTGGCCGCTGCGGTTCAGCGAGGGCGGCGAGATCCTCGCGCCGGGGCCGCAGGAGCGACCCGTGCAGTGGATCGACGTCGAGGACTACGCGAACTGGCTCCTCGACGCCGCCGAGACGGGCCTCAGCGGCACCTACGACGCGATCGGCGACCACATCGGCATGGAGGCGTTCTTCCACGGGATCGCCGACGCGCTCATCGAGCAGGGCGTCCTCACCGAGCGCCCGAACCTCACCTGGGTGTCGCAGGAGTTCATCCTCGAACAGGAGGTGACCCCTTGGGCCGGTTACGAATCGCTCGGCTTCTGGGCGCCCTCCCCCGACTACGACGGGCACGGCAGCCGCCCCTCCGCGCCCGCCGTCGCGGCCGGGCTGCACCTGTCGCCGCTGGCGACCACGATCGAGCGGTGGTGGAAGGCCAACGCGGCCGCCCCCACCCTCCGCGCGGGTCTGAGCCGCAGGCGCGAAGGCGAGCTGCTCGCGGCCTGGCACGGCACGGAGGCCGACACCGAGGCCCTGGAGCGCTACGACCGGGAGCGGACCTTCGCGGTGCCGCCGCCCACCGCGCCCCCGGGCTAGACCCGGCAAAGCCACAGGAGACGCGGAACGGCCCCGCCTCGATCGAGGCGGGGCCGTTCCCGTTGCGTCGCTTACTGGACCGGCGGCGCGGGCGGCTGCTGCCCGTACGGCGGCTGGCCCGGATCCTGCGGAGGCTGCTGCCCGTACGGGGGCTGCCCCGGCTGCTGGCCGTAAGGCGGCTGGCCCTGGTACGGGCCCGCGCTCAGGTCCTCCTTGCGGAAGAACTCGTTCGAGGCGGGCACGGCGAGCAGGATGATGATGATGAGCGAGCCCACGATGAACACGATGAGCGTGGCCCAGTCGAGGGCGCTCACCCAGCCCGGCGTCGCGTCCTCGACGGCCTGCGTCATCTCGTCCTGGTACTCGGTGCCGTTGACGTTGTAGGTGGTCTCGCCGACCTGCCCGATGAGGCCGCCGAGGCCGCAGCACGCCAGCGCGATGCCCGACAGCACCCACGAGAGGATGCGCCCGGCCCGGTTGCCCTTGTTGTTCAGGATGCCGAGGATCACGTAGAACACGGCGAAGAGGAGGTACACGCCCGCGACGACCGCGAACGTGAGCGTGATGATCGTGGAGATGTCGTCGGCGGTGATGCCTGAGTCGGCGAGCGAGGGGTCGTTCTGGATCTCGTCGCTGACGACGTCCTTGACGGCCGACTGGACCGCGAACATGGCGATGCCGGTGGCGACGAGCAGTGCCGCGGTGATGAACTGGGTCCACACCACGGCCGCGACCGACCCCGGCCTGGTCTTCGGTCCCTGCGGCAGCGGCTGCTGCGGGTACTGGGGCGCTGGCGGGTACGCCATGGCGTCCTCCGATTCAGATTGCAGGCGGTTACTCGGGCTCCCTCATCGTACAAAGGGAAGCCCTTGCTCGCACACCCCTCAGACTTCGAGGTTCAGGCGGTACCCGCGTTTGATGACGGTCTCCACACAGGACCGGAGGTGGACGGCGTCGCGCAGGCGCGTCACGGCCATCTCGACGGCGTGGCCGTCGGCGCCGCGCGGAAGGTGCCCGAGGAGCTCGGCTCTGGAGAGGACCTTCCCGTTGGCGGAGGCGAGGGCGCGGATGACGGCCATGGGCGCGGGCGGGAGCTGGTACGGCTGGTCGTCGAGGAGGACCATGTGGCCGCGCAGTTCGATGCGGTGCCCGGTGGCGAGCTGGAGGCGCCTGGAGCGCTTGGGGAGCGCGGAGGCGACGGTGCGCACGAGGGACCCGAGGCGGGCCCGCTGCGGCTGGACGGTGTCGACCCCCAAGCGGGACAAGGGGGACGCGGTGACGGGGCCGACGGCGACGGGGAGGACGCCGTTGTCCTCGGCGGGGGCGCGGAACGCCTCCAGCATGTCGGCGGCCTGGTCGCCGGCGATGCGCAGGAGCGCGTTCGCGGCGGGCGCGGAGGTGAACGTGACGGCGTCGATGCGGCGGGCGCAGATGGCGTCCACGAGGCGCTGCACGGGCGTGATGTCGGTGGGGAGGGTCCAGCGGTAGACCGGGACGGGGACGGCGGCGCCGCCTCCGGCCCGGACGGTGCGGATGAAGTCCTCGGCGGGGTCGCCGTGGAGCTGGATGGCGACCCGCTGGCCGTTGACGCCGCGTTCGCGGAGGTACTCGACGACTTCGTCGCCGGTCTCCGAGGGCGCGGTCCACTCCTCGGTGAGCCCGGCGGCGCGGACGGCGCCGAGGGCCTTGGGGCCGCGGCAGAGGATGCGGGCGCGGGCGAGGACGTCGAGCAGGTCCTCGCCCATGCCCCAGCCTTCGGCGGCTTCGAGCCAGCCGCGGAAGCCGATCCCGGTGGTGGCGACGACGAGGTCGGGGGCCTCGCGGATGAGTTCGACGGTGGCCGCGCGGAGGGCCTCGTCGTCGGGGAGCGGGACGATCCGCAGCGTCGGGGCGACGATCGTGCGGGCGCCGCGGCGCTCCAGCAGGGTCGCGAGCTCGTCGGCGCGGCGCTGCGCGGTGACGGCCACGGTGTAGCCGGTCAGGGGCGCGAGCGTCGTCTCGGCCTCGCGGACGGGGGCTCCGGCGGCGGCCATCAGGCGGCGACTTCCGCTTCGGAGCGGGCGCCCACGCGGATCACGCCGTCCTGGACTTCGACGGCGTAGACCTCCAGGGCGACGTCGGGGTCGTCGAGGCACTCGCCGGTCTTAAGGGAGAACGCCTGCTTGAGGAGGGGGCTGACGACGACGGGTTCGCCGCCGCGGTCGCCGACGAGCCCGCGGGAGAGGACGTTCGCGCCGGTGAACGGGTCGCGGTTGGCGACGGCGTGGAGGCTGTCGTCGTAGAGGCGGAACAGGGCGACCTGGGCGCCGTCGGCGAGGAGTGCGGCGACGCCGCGCCCGGGGACGAGCCGGTCGAATGCGCAGATGGGTTCCACGTGGATCACTTCCCTTGGGACGAGCGGATGACGGGCGTGCCGAGCAGGACGGGCCGGGAGCGCTCGGTGCTCCCCGCCGGGAACTTCTGGCCGCGGACCTCTTCGAACTCGATGGAGGGGTCCGGGGTCTCGGGGGCGTTGACGAAGGACACGAACCGCTGGAGCTTCTCGGGGTCGTCGATGACGCCCTTCCACTCGTCGGCGTAGTTGGCGACGTGCTTGGCCATCATGGCGTCGAGGTCGTCGCAGATCCCGAGCCTGTCGTCGACGATGACGGAGCGGAGGTAGTCGAGGCCGCCTTCGAGCCCTTCGACCCATTTGGAGGTGCGCTGGAGGCGGTCGGCGGTGGAGATGTAGAACATGAGGAACCGGTCGATGGTGCGGACCAGGGTCTCGGAGTCCACGTCGGACAGGAGGAGGTCGGCGTGGCGGGGCGTGAAGCCGCCGTTGCCGCCGACGTAGAGGTTCCAGCCGTGCTCGGTGGCGATGACGCCGAAGTCCTTGCCGCGGGCCTCGGCGCATTCGCGGGCGCACCCGGAGACGGCGGACTTGAGCTTGTGCGGGGACCGCAGGCCCCGGTAGCGCAGTTCGAGGTCGATGGCCATCTTGACGGAGTCCTGGACGCCGTAGCGGCACCAGTCGGTGCCGACGCAGGACTTGACGGTGCGCAGGGCCTTGCCGTAGGCGTGGCCCGATTCGAAGCCGGCGTCGACGAGCTTGCGCCAGATCTTGGGGAGGTCCTCGACGCGGGCGCCGAACATGTCGATGCGCTGGCCGCCGGTGATCTTGGTGTAGAGGTCGAACTCCTTGGCGACCTGGCCGATGACGATGAGCTTGTCGGGGGTGATCTCGCCGCCGGGGATGCGCGGGACGACCGAGTAGGTGCCGTTGCGCTGCATGTTGGCGAGGAAGTGGTCGTTGGTGTCCTGGAGGGCGGCCTGCTCGCCGTCGAGGATGTGGCCGTTGGAGAGCGACGCGAGGATGGAGGCGACGGCGGGCTTGCACAGGTCGCAGCCGGAGCCGGTGCCGTGGCGGGCGATGAGCTCCGAGAACGTGGTGATGCCGGTGACCTTGACGATGTCGAACAGTTCGGCGCGGGACTGCGTGAAGTGCTCGCACACGGCCTTGGAGACCTCGACGCCGCCTTCGGCGAGGAGCTGCTTGAGCATGGGGATACAGGAGCCGCAGGAGGTCCCGGCCTTGGTGCAGGACTTGATCTCGGCGACGTCGTGGCAGCCTTCGTGGATGGCGCCCATGATCTCGCCCTTGGTGACGGCGTTGCAGGAGCAGACCTGCGCGCCGTCGGGGAGGGCGCCTTCGACCTCGCCGCCGCCGAGGAGGTCGGCGAGGGTGCCGGGGACCTTCCCGCCGACGCTGGCGCGCAGCAGCGGGTAGGGCTCGGCGTCGCCGACGAGCATGCCGCCCAGCAGGGTCTGGGCGTCGTCGGAGAGGACGAGCTTCGCGTAGGTGCCGTTCGCGGGGTCGAGGTAGGTGGTGGCGAGGGGGCCGTCGAACGCGCCGAACTGGGCGACGTCGACGCCGAGGAGCTTGAGCTTCGTCGACATGTCGGCGCCGGGGAACGTGGCCTCGCCGCCCGCGAGCCGGTCGGCGACCACTTCGGCCATCGCGTAGCCGGGGGCCACCAGCCCGTAGCAGACGCCTTCGACCGCGGCGACCTCGCCGATCGCGTACACGTCCGGGTCCGAGGTCCGGAGGCCCAGGTCGGTGATGATGCCGCCGCGCTCGCCGACCTCGATGCCGCATTCACGGGCGAGCTGGTCGCGGGGGCGCACGCCCGCCGCGAAGATGATGAGGTCGGTGTCGTAGGCGACGCCCTCGCGGTTGGTGTCCATGCGCAGGCGCCCGTCGACGGCCTCGATCTTCGTGCCGCCGGTGCCGCAGTCGACGCCGATCCCGAGGGATTCGATGTGCTGCTTGAGGACCCCGCCGCCGGCCTCGTCGAGCTGGCGGGCCATGAGCCACGGCGCGAACTCGACGATCTGCACTTCGAGGCCCAGGAGCTTCAGGGCGTTCGCCGCTTCGAGGCCGAGGAGGCCGCCGCCGATGACGGTGCCGTGGCGGCGCCCGTCGGCGTGGGCCTTGATCCCTTCGAGGTCCTCGATGGTGCGGT
This sequence comes from Glycomyces artemisiae, assembly GCF_003002955.1. Taxonomy (GTDB): domain Bacteria; phylum Actinomycetota; class Actinomycetes; order Mycobacteriales; family Micromonosporaceae; genus Glycomyces; species Glycomyces artemisiae. Next base: position 228,320 of record NZ_PVTJ01000001.1, on the reverse strand, counting down.
ACACGAACACGCCGGGCAGGTCCGCGCCCTCGACGGGCGGCACGAACGCGTACGAGCCGGTCGCGAACACGAGCTTGTCGTACGGGTACTCGCCCGTCGCCGAACGCACCACCTTGGCGTCCCGGTCCACTTCGGTCGCGGCCTCGCCGAGGCGCACCTCCACGCCGTCGAGGTCCGATGCCAGCGAGAGCTCCTCGGCGCTGACGCCGTCGAAGAACGCCGACAGGCGGACCCGGTCGTAGGCGGGGCGGGGCTCCTCGCACAGGACCGTGACGTCCCATGACGGGTCGCGCTGGGCGACCGCTTCAAGGAACCGGCGGCCGACCATGCCGTCGCCGATGACAACGAGTTTGCTCATGCTGACACCTCATCGAGTTGTTCCGCGGCGCTTCCGATTCCAGCGACGGTGCTGTTCAGCCACTTGCAGAGTCCTGCGACGTCCTCGGTGCAGGTACCGCAGCCGGTGGACGCCTGCGTGGCGTCGGAGAGGGCCTCGGGGGTGCGCGCGCCGTCGAAGAACGCCGTGCGCAGCTCCCGTTTCGTGACGTTGTTGCAGCGACAGACCACGACCTCGTCGGGCATGGACGCCGGGGTTTCGGGGGCCACCGACACGGATTCGCCGGGGCGGCCCATGAGGAGGGTGCGGCGGTCGTGCGGCACCGGGTCGCCGGTGTCGAACAACTGGACCACCTGGCCCACCATCGGGTTGTCGCCGAGCATGACCGCGCCCGCGAGGCGGCCCTCCTCGTCGATGACCAAGCGGGCGTAAGTGCCCCGCGCGGGGTCGGCGAACGAGACGACCTCGTCGCCTTCGACCTCGCCCATCGCGGCGAGCTCGATCCCGGAGGCCTTCAGGCGGGTCACCAGGCGCGAGCCCTCGTAGGCGGCGTCGGGGTTCAGGTCGGAGAGGAGGTCGACCACGACGTCGGCCTGCTCCCAGGCCGGGCCGACGAGCCCGTAGGCGATGCCGCGGTGCTCGGCGCAGTCGCCGACCGCGAACACGTCGGGGTGGGAGGTCCGGCACTGGTCGTCGATGACGACGCCGCGCCCGGTCTCCAGGCCCATCGCCTGCGCCAGTTCGATGTTGGGGCGGATGCCGCAGGAGACGACCAGGAGCTGCCCGGTGACCGTGCGGCCGTCGGCGAGCACGAGGGTGAGGCCGTCGTCGCCGTGGACCACGCGGGTGGTCCGCGCATCGGTGATCGACGCGACGCCGACTTCGGCGTAGGAGTCGGCGAGGACCTTGGCGCCCAAGGGGTCGAGCTGGCGGTCCATGAGGTGGCCCGCCGCGTGGACCACTGTGACGTCCATGCCGCGCTTGGCGAGTCCGCGCGCGGATTCGAGGCCGAGGAGCCCGCCGCCGAGGACGACCGCGCTCGCGCGGTTCGCGGCCTCGTCGAGGATCGACCGCGCGTCCTCGATCGTGCGGAGCACATAGGCGCCGGTGGGGAGCGGGTCGAGGCCGGGGACGGGCGGGACGAACGCCTCGGCGCCCGTGGCGAGCACGAGCTTGTCGAACGCAGTCCCGTTGACGGTCTTGGCGTCGAGGTCGACGTGCTCGACGGCCTCCCCGAGGCGCAGCTCGACGTGGTCGGGCGGCACGGGCAGGGCGATCTCGGCCTCGGTCTGCTTGCCCGCGATCATGCTGGAGAGCAGGATGCGGTTGTACGCGGCCGCCGGCTCGGCGCCGAAGACGGTGACGTCGACGCCGCGGCGGCCGAGCTCGCGGGCGATGCGGGCCCCGGCCATGCCGTAGCCGACGATGGCGACCTTCACGCGCTGGACCTCCAGGTGCTGGGCTGACTGCGGACGCGGCCTCGGGGATGCGGGGCAACCCCTGCGGCCGCGCCGTCGGAGCGACGGCGCTGTCAGCCCCCGACTGGCGTCCAGGTTCGCCCGGGGCTGTTTCGCGATCGGGCGGTCAATGTTTCGCGCGTGCTAAGTAGTGCGCACGGTTCGACGTCTCGGCCTGGACGGTTCGTGCACGTCACCCGACCGGGTGTAGCGATGATCTTGCTCGGACACCTAGAGTGAAATCTGCCTTGCACGCAGGTTTCACCCAAAGGGACACGTATGTCAGACAATCACCCGTTCGTGTTGCCGACGTTCTACCTCCCGTACCCGGCCCGGCTGAATCCGCACGTCGAGGGCGCGCGCGCCCACGCGCGGACCTGGGCCAAGGAGATGGGCATGCTCGACGCCCCCGCCGAAGGGGGCGGGGTGATCTGGGACGAGGCCGAGCTCGACCGCCACGACTACGGCCTCCTCTGCGCGTACACGCACCCCGACTGCGACGCGTCCGCGCTCGACCTGGTCACCGACTGGTACGTGTGGGTGTTCTTCTTCGACGACCACTTCCTCGACGCGTTCAAGCGCACCCGCGACAAGGCCGGCGCGAAGGCGTACCTCGACCGCATCCCCCTGTTCATGCCCCTCGACCTCGGCCCGACGCCGGAGCCGGCGAACCCGGTCGAGCTGGGACTCAAGGACCTGTGGGACCGGACCGCGCCGTCGATGTCGGCCGGATGGCGCGAGCGGTTCCTCGTGTCCACGGTGAACCTCCTGTTCGAGTCGCTGTGGGAGCTCGACAACATCACCTCCGACCGCGTCGCGAACCCGATCGAGTACATCGAGATGCGCCGCAAGGTCGGCGGGGCGCCGTGGTCGGCGGGCATCGTCGAGTACGCCGTCGGCGCCGAAGTCCCCGACAAGGTCGCGGCCTCGCGGCCGCTGAAGGTCCTGCGCGACACGTTCTCCGACGCCGTGCACCTGCGCAACGACCTGTTCTCGTACGAGCGGGAAGTGACGAGCGAGGGCGAGAACGCGAACGCGGTCCTCGTCTTCGAGCGGTTCCTGGGCCTGGACACGCAGCCCGCCGCCGAGCTCGTCAACGACGTGCTCACCTCGCGGCTCCACCAGTTCGAGAACACCGCGCTCACCGAGATCCCGGTGCTGTGCGCCTCCGAAGGGGTCACGCCGCCCGAGCAGCTCGCGATCGCCCTGTACGCCAAGGGGCTCCAGGACTGGCAGGCGGGCGGCCACGAGTGGCACATGCGCTCCAGCCGCTACATGAACGACGCCGCGCAGCGGGTGCTGAGCGGCCCCAACGGGATCGGCACGTCCCAGGCGCGCCTGGCCGCCTCGGGCCTGAAGCAGCACGCGCGCATCCCGTTCCGGAAGGTCGGCCCGACCGCGCTGCCGGAGTTCCACCAGCCGTTCCCGCTGCGGCTCAACCCGAACCTCGACGCCGCCCGCGTGCACGCCGTCGAATGGGCCGCCGCCATGGGGTTCCTCGCGCCGGACCCGGCCCTGCCGGGCTCGGGCCTGTGGAACCGGCGGCAGTTCCTCGGCTTCGACTTCGCGCTGTGCTCGGCCGGGATCGACCCCGACGGCACCGCCGAGGAGCTCGACGCCTCCGCCGACTGGCTCGCGTGGGGCACCTACGGCGACGACTACTACCCGGCCGCGTTCGGGCGCGGCCGCGACCTGAGCGCCGCCGTCGCCCAGCACCGCAGGCTCCTGGCGCTCATGCCCGTCGACCTCGGCGCGGCCCCCGCCCCCGCGAACCCCCTGGAGAAGGGCCTCGACGACCTGTGGCGGCGCACCGCGCCCGCGTTCGACGAGCGCGGCCGGGCCGAGTTCCGCACCGCCGTGGAGAAGATGCTCGAAGGCTGGCTGTGGGAGCTGCACTCCGAGGGGCAGAACCGCGTGCCCGACCCCGTCGACTACGTGGAGATGCGCCGCGACTCGTTCGGCTCGGACCTGACGATGTCCCTCGCGCGCCTGCGCGCCGGGCGGCAGGTCCCCGACGCGGTGTGGACCTCGCGGCCGATCCAGTGGATGGAGGCGTGCGCCATGGACGCGGTGTGCCTGCTCAACGACGTGTGCTCGTACCACAAGGAGGTCGAGTACGAAGGGCAGCTCGCCAACGGCGTCATCGTCATCGAGGAGTACCTCGGGGTCGGGCGCGAGGAGGCGGTGCGGATCGCCGCGGCCCTCGCCGACGCCCGCATCGAGCAGTTCCGGATGGTCGAGGAGAACGACCTGCCGGGCCTCGCCGAGGAGCACGGGCTGGACGGGGACGCGCAGGCCGCATTGACGTCCTATGTGGACGATTTGAAGAACTGGATCGCCGCGATCCACAAGTGGCACCTCGACGGGACCGACCGGTACGACGAGGCGGCCCTGCGGCGCCTCGGCGACGCCGCGCCGGGCTCGACCGCCGCCCACGGCGTCGGCCGGTTCCTGGAGGCGGGCGGGCCCGACGAGGCCCCGGTTCCGGCGCAGTACCGGGTCCCGGGGCCGCCGTCGTGGCGCGACTACCTGCCCGCGCGGCCCGAGAACGCCGCCCCGGCGCCCATCGCGGCGACGAACGCGAGCACCACGGCCGCCATGCGCTTCTTAAGGACCGCGGAGTCGTCGTCCTCGTCCGCCTGGACCGGGGCCGCCGCCTCTTCGACCGCCAGCGCCTCGGGCAGCGGCCCGGGGTCAGGGAGCGCCGCAGGGGGCTCGCTCTCGGGCGCATCGCTCTCAGGGGGCTCCTCACTGGACGGTACCGGCGGCGCCGGGGCCTCGGACGCGGAAGGGGACGGCGATGGCCCGGGAGACGCGGGCGCCGAAGGCTCGGGGGCCCCAGGCGAAGGCGTCGGGCTCGACGGCGACTCGGCGGGGCTGGACGGCTCCGGCTCCTCTGTCTCGCAGGGCGGGTGCGGGGGATGAGGCGGGTGCGGGGGATGCGGTCCGGGGAAGGTCGGATACGGGGGGTACTCGGGGTAGCTCCAGCACGGGAACTCGGGGTACGTCGGGTAGCCCGGGTACGTCGGGTGCTCGGGGTGCCCGGCCTCCTCCGCTTCCGAAGGCGTCCAACCGTAGTCGAGGGCCAGCGCGACCCCGGAGAAGCCCATGAGCGCGACGGCCGCGATGACCAAGGCCACTAGGCGCCGCACGTATCCCACCTCAGACTTTTGCGTTGTTCATCACTGTTCATGCCTTTTATTTTGCTTTACGAAGTTTGGTGAGGTCAATGCCCATCTGGCTCCAGGGACTCCTGTTCACCCTTACGGTCGTCGCCGCGGCGTGCGTCGTCATCGCGCTGCTCCAGCGGTTCGCGCCGCCCACGAACCGGGCCCACAACAACGAGCTCGGGACGACGATCTTCGAGCTACTGACGGTCCTGTACGCGATCGTGCTCGCGTTCGTCCTCATCACGGCGTGGGAGAACAAGGAGGAGGCCGGGCAGGTGACGTACATGGAGGCCAACGAGCTGGTCGACGTGTACTGGTCGGCGGCCGCGCTCGAACCGGAGCAGCGGGACCTGGTGCGCGAGGCCGTGCGGGCCTACACGGACGAGGTGATCGAGCAGGAGTGGCCCGCGATGCGGGACCGGGAGCCGGTGTCCTCCGAGGGGCTGATGCTGCTCGATGCGATGCGGGCACCGGTGGCGGGGGCGCAGACCGACGACGACGTGGTGCAGGCGCGGCTGACGGACGCCGAGGACGGGGTCCTGGCGATCACCGGGTACCGCACGGACCGGCTGCTCCAGGCCGAGCGGGGCCTGAGCGCGGCGATGTGGACGGTGCTGGTGCCGGGCGCGATCCTGGTGTTCGCGGTGATGCTGACGCTGGGCACGCCGACGCGGAAGTACCAGTACGTGCTCGTCGGGCTGATCTCGGGGATGGTGGCGCTCATGCTGTTCGCCACCTATCAGCTGGAGTACCCGTTCAGCCGCAGCGGGGCCACTGATCCGGTGGCGTACCAGACGGCCCAGGAGCGCTTCGATTACATCGATGCGAACTATGCTCCAGATCAACTCTTTTGAGTGATTTTATTGGGGTTTACGCCCCAGTAGCCAATATGATGCTAGTCGAGCCTTGACCGCCTCAAAGTGAGGAAGTGTTCGCATGACCGACGCCGTCGTCAGCAACCCGGCAGTCCCCCAGCAGACCTCCAACGGACAGCACCCCCAGACCAGCCTCAGCACCGCCGCCGCCCGCAACCTCGCCACCACCACCAAGTCCGTCCCGCAGATGCAGGAGATCACCTCCAGGTGGCTCCTGCGCGTGCTGCCGTGGGTGCAGACCCAGGGCGGGGCCTACCGCGTCAACCGGCGCCTGACGCACGTCGTCGGCGACGGCCGGGTCGAGTTCACGACCGAGGGGGACGCCGTCCGGGTGATCCCCACCGAGCTCGGCGAGATCGCGCAGCTGCGCGGCATCGACGACGAGGAGGTGCTCGCGGCGCTCGCGGACCGGTTCGAGCAGCGCGAGATCCGCTCCGGCGAGCACCTCGCGCAGCAGGGCGCCCCTGTGGACGGCCTGCACTTGGTCGCGCACGGGCGCGTCGAGCAGTTCGGCGAGGGCAAGTTCGGCGACCGGTTCTCCCTCGGGGTCCTCGTCGACGGCGACCACTTCGGCGAGGAGCTGCTCACCGAGTCCGGGCCGGTGTGGGGCCACGACGTCATCGCGGCGACCCCGGTGACGGTGCTGACGCTCCCGACCGCCGCGGTCGCGGAGCTCGTGGAGCGCATCCCGGCGCTCGCGGCGCACCTGGAGCGGTACCGGGCCGGGCGGTCCGCGAAGACGAACAAGCACGGCGAGTCGGCGATCGACATCGCCGCGGGCCACACCGGCGAGCCGGACCTGCCGACGACGTTCGTGGACTACGAGCTCGCGCCGCGCGAGTACGAGTTGTCGGTGGCGCAGACCGTGCTGCGCGTCCACACGCGCGTCGCGGACCTGTACAACCAGCCGATGAACCAGATGGAGCAGCAGCTGCGGCTCACCGTCCAGGCCCTGCGCGAGCAGCAGGAGGACCAGATGGTGAACAACCGCGAGTTCGGGCTCCTGCACAACGCGGCGCTGAACCAGCGCATCCCGACCCGGTCGGGGCCGCCGACCCCCGACGACCTGGACGAGCTGATCTCGCGGCGCCGCGACACGCGGGTGATCCTGGCGCACCCGAAGGCCATCGCGGCGATCGGCCGCGAGTGCAGCAAGCGGGGCCTGTACCCGACGCCCACGGAGTACGACGGGCACCACATGCCGGCGTGGCGGGGCGTCCCGATCCTGCCGTGCAACAAGATCCCGATCACCGCGGCGGGCACCACCTCGATCATGGCGATGCGCCTGGGCGAGCAGGAGCAGGGCGTGGTCGGCCTGCACCAGACGGGCCTGCCGGACGAGTACGAGCCGGGGCTGTCGGTGCGGTTCATGGGCATCGACGAGAAGGCCGTCATGTCGTACCTGGTGAGCGCCTACTTCTCGGCGGCCGTGCTGGTGCCCGACGCGCTCGGCATCCTCGAACACGTCGAGATCGGACGCTAGTGAGCCCCGGGCGGCCGCGGAGCGCACCGCCGCGGCCGCCCGGGCCCGTACCCCGAGATTGGGAGGCCCCCGCATGACCGTCCTGACCGACCAGTACACCGCCGAGCGCGCGGCCATCGACGCGGGCCTGCGCGCCGCCGCGAGCAGGCTCCCCGCCCCGGCCGCGCGGATCGCGGCCTACCACTTCGGATGGACCGACGAGGCCGGGAACCCGGTCGAGGCGAACTCCGGGAAGGCCCTGCGGCCGCTGCTGACGCTGCTGGCCGCGAAGACCGTCTCCGGCCAGTGGCACACCGCCGTCCCGGCCGCAGTCGCGGTCGAGATGGTCCACAACTTCTCCCTCATCCACGACGACATCATCGATCGCGACGGCCTGCGGCGGCACCGACCGACCGCGTGGAAGGTCTTCGGGGTCAACGACGCGATCCTCGTCGGCGACGCCCTGCACGCGCTCGCGTTCGAGGTGATCGCCGAGGCGGGCGGCGACCGGGCGCGCGCGGGCGCGGGGCTGCTCGCGCAGACCGTGCGGGCGCTCATCGAGGGGCAGCTCGCCGACACGCGGTTCGAGGGCCGCGAGCACGTGGACCTCGCCGAGTGCGTGGCGATGAGCGAGGCGAAGACCGCGTCGCTCATGGGCTGCGCGACGGCGCTCGGCGCGCTGTTCGGCGGCGGCACGCCGGAGCAGGTGGAGGCGCTGCGGGACTTCGGGTCCCGGCTCGGGCTCGCGTTCCAGCACGTCGACGACCTGCTGGGGATCTGGGGCGACCCGGCCGTCACCGGCAAGGCCGTCTACTCGGACCTGCGCAACCGCAAGAAGTCGCTGCCGGTGACCGCCGCGCTCGGGTCGGGCCACGCCGACGCGCCCGAACTGGCTGCCCTGTACCGGGCCGCGGCCCCGCTCGACGAGGACGGGCTGCGGCGCGCGGCCGAGCTCGTCGAGTCGTGCGGGGGCCGCATCGCGAGCCAGCGCGCCGCCGAGTCGCTGACAGCGGCGGCGGCCGACGGGCTGGCGGACCGGCGGCTGCACGGCGGGGCGGTCGAGGAGCTGACGAGCCTGGCCGCGAGCACCGTCGGCAGGGTGTGGTGACCGCGGTCCGCCGGGTCCTGCTGCCGTCGCCGCGGTCGTTCTGCGCGGGCGTGGAGCGCGCGATCGAGATCGTGGAGCGGCTGCTGGAGCAGCACGGGCCGCCGGTGTACGTGCGCAACCAGATCGTCCACAACGCGCAGGTCGTCGCGGGCCTGGAGGCCCGCGGCGCGGTGTTCGTGTCCGAACTGGACGAGGTCCCGGCGGGGGCGCTGGTCGTGTTCTCCGCGCACGGGGTGGCCCCGGCGGTGGAGGCGGAGGCGGCGCGGCGGGGCCTGGACGCGGTCGACGCGACGTGCCCGCTGGTCGCGAAGGTCCACGCGGAGGCGAAGCGGGCCGCGGACGCGGGCGACACGGTCGTCCTCATCGGGCACGACGGCCACGAGGAGGTGGTCGGCACGATGGGGGTCGCGCCGGCGCAGACGGTCCTGGTGGAGACCGCCGCGGACGTGGCGGCGCTGCGCGTGGCGGACGAGCGGCGGGTCACGTACCTGTCCCAGACGACGCTCGCGGTGACGGAGGTCGAGGCCATCGCGGCGGCCCTGCGCGACCGGTTCCCGCACATCAGGGGGCAAGGGGCCGAGGACATCTGCTACGCCACGAGCAACCGGCAGGCCGCGGTCGCGGCGATCGTGGACGAGGCGGACCTGGTGCTCGTGGTCGGGTCGGCGAACTCGTCGAACTCGAACCGGCTCGTGGAGCTGGCGCGGACCGCGGGCGTGGCCTCGTACCTGGTCGAGACGGCCGCAGCGGTCGACCCGGCGTGGCTCGACGGCGCGGCGACGGTGGCGGTGACCGCGGGCGCCTCGGCGCCGCCGCGGCTCGTCGACGAGGTCGTGGCGATGATCGCGGGGCTCGGCCCGGTCGAGGTGGTCGAGCGGGCCGTGGCCGAGGAGACCCAGGAGTTCCTCCTCCCCCAGCGGCTCCGGGGGACGTGAGGCAGCCCGGCCGCGCGCACCCGCGCGGCCGGGCCTTTCTGGTTCCCCTTGCGGGCCTTACGGGTTGTGGAATTCGACTTCTGGCCATTCGGCGCTGGGGCCGTCGAGGACCGGTTCGTCCTCGCAGCGCAGGTGCGCGTCGAGGAAGGCCGTGACGTAGGTCCGCGCGATGTCGCTGGAGCGGAAGCCGTCGGTGGCGTCCTCGTTCAGGCCGGCCTGCTCGGCGAGCGGGGCGAGGTCGGTCATGGCGCTGTGGCCGGTGCCGTCGACGGTGATCCACCGCTTCCAGCCGCGGAGCTTCTTCCAGGCCTTGTCCCAGGAGTCGTCTTCGCCGGGCTGCCCGTGGGCTTCCGCGCCGACCATGAGGAACGGCTCGCGCACGGGCTTGGGGTCGAGCGCGAAGAAGGTGCCGTCGAGATTGAACCCGGCGTCGAAGCGCTCGTAGTCGGCGAGCGTGCGGTGCGCGGACGCGCCGCCGATCGAGTGGCCGCCGACCGCGATCCGGTCGAAGTCGATGCGGTCCGCGCCGTCCCAGGCGCCCGCTTCGAGCTCCTCGACGACGAAGTCGAGGTCCGCGGCCCGGTTCGGGACGAGGGTGTCGCCGTCGATGTCGTCTTCGCAGGTGATGCACTCGGTGGTGCGGTCGGGGAACGAGATCGGGGCCTCGTAGTTGTGGCCGACCGCGGCCACGGCGTACCCCTGGCTCGCGAGTTCCTCGGCGAGGCCGGTGAGGGTGGCGCGCGGGAACGAGAACCCGGGCGACAGGACCACGAGCGGCAGGGAGCCGTCGTCGGCGAGCGGCTCGGCGCCGGGCACCGAGTTGGTCTGCACTTGGGCGAGGAGGTCGGCGGGGATGCCCAGTTGGGCGCCGAACAGGGCCGACTCCTCGGCGGTCATGTACGGGGCGGTGGGACCGTCGTCGGCGGTCGGGTACCACATGGTGACCATGAGTTCGCGGCGCTCGGCCGGGACCCAGACGTCGGCGCGGTCCTCGTCGACGAGGTGGATCGCGGTGGTGCCGGTGGCGTACGCGCCGGTCGGCTCGGGGATCGCGAGCGGCGTCGGCGCCTCGGGCCCCTGGGCGGCCGCGGGGACGGCCCCGAGGCCCAGTGCGGCCGCGGCGGCCGCCGCGACGAGGACGGTCCGTCTCGTGCTGCGTTGCAAGATGCGTCCAATCGGGAGTGGGTGGCGCGGGCCCGGTCGGGCCCGCATCACCAACTCTGACCGCCGGAGCGGCTGCCGCCCTGGGCAATTCGTCCGGACCGTCTCCTTCTTTCGACCGATATTCCCGGCCCTTCAACCCTGACGAAGGTCAGGGGTTCGGGGCGAGGGCGATCTTGACGGCGCAGACCTTGAACTCGGGCATGCGGCTGATCGGGTCGAGGACGTCGGAGACGGCGGCGTTCGCGTTGGCGGCGCCGGGGAAGTGGAAGGGGCTGAACACGGTGTCGGGGCGGATGTCGGCGCTGAGGCGGGCCGCGGCGGTGTAGGAGCCGCGCCGGGAGGTGACGCGCACCAGGTCGCCGTCGCCGATGCCGTGCCGCACGGCGGTGTCGGGGTGGATCTGGAGGAACTGCTCGCCGTCGAGGGAGCCGATGAGCCGGGTCTGGGCGCCCGACTGGTACTGGGTGAGGATGCGGCCGGTGGTCAGGTACAGCGGGTAGACGCTGTCGCGGCGCTCGGCGGGGTGGCGGTGGTCGACGGCGGTGAACCGGGCCCGGCCGTCCGGGGTGAAGAACGTCAGGTCAGTGAACATGCGCGGCGTGCCGTCGTGGTCGAGGGCCGGGACGGGCCACTGGAACGACTGGGTCTCCATGCGCCCGTAGGTGATCCCCGAGTAGTCGGCCTTGCCGCCCGCGGAGGCGCGGCCGAGTTCCTCGAAGATCGCCTCCGGGTCGGTCGAGTAGGTGCCGGGCGCATCGAGGCGCGCGGCCAGCTCCTGCATGATCCACAGGTCGGAGCGGACCTCGGCGGGGGCGGGGCGCAGGGACCTGCGGCGGATGACGCGCCCTTCGAGGTTCGTCATCGTGCCGTCCTCCTCGGCCCACTGCGTCACGGGCAGGACCACCTCGGCGAGCCGCGCGGTCTCGGACATGACGAAGTCGAGCGACACGAGGCAGTCGAGGTCCTTGAGCCGGTCGGCGACCCGTGCGGCCCGCGGCGCCGACACGACCGGGTTGGAGCCGAGCACGAACAGCATCCGCACCTCCTCGCCGCACTTGCGCAGCAGCTCCACGGCCGACACGCCGGGCCCGGGGAGCGTCTCGGGGTCGACGCCCCACACGCCCGCGACGTGCTCGCGCGCCGCCGGGTCGGTGATCATCCGGTACCCGGGGAGCTGGTCGGCCTTCTGGCCGTGCTCGCGCCCGCCCTGCCCGTTCCCCTGGCCCGTCAGGCACCCGTAGCCCGAGGACGGGCGCCCCGGAAGCCCCAGGGCCAGCGCGAGGTTGATCCACGCGGTGACGGTGTCGACGCCTTTCGCGTGCTGCTCGGAGCCGCGGGCGGTGAGGATCGCGGTCCGCTTGCCCGCCATGAGCCTCGCGGCCGCGTACAGGTCGGGGACGGAGACGCCGGTGGTCCGCTCGACGAACGCGGGCCAGTACCCGGCGGCGGTCTGGCGGACCTCGTCGAAGCCGGACGTGTGGTCGGCGATGTAGGCCCGGTCGAGGAAGCCCTGCTCGATCGCGATGTGCAGCAGGCCGTTCGCGAGCGCGAGGTCGGTGCCGGGGGCGGGCTGGAGGTGGAGCTGCGCGGCCTCGGCGGTGGCGGTGCGCCGCGGGTCCACGACGATGAGCTCCGCGTTCTGGAGGAACCGCATGAACGGCGGCATGGTCTCGGCCGGGTTCGCGCCCACGAGCACCACGACCTCGGCTTCTTTCAAGTCCTCGGCGGGGAAGGGGAGGCCGCGGTCGACGCCGAACGCGCGGTTGAGGGCCGCGGCGGCCGACGACATGCAGAACCGGCCGTTGTAGTCGATGTGCTTGGTGCCCAACGCGAGCCGGGCCCACTTGCCGAGCTGGTAGACCTTCTCGTTGGTGAGCCCGCCGCCGCCGAAGACGCCGACGGCGTCCTTCCCGTGCTCGGCCTGGACGGCCCGGATGCGGTCGGCGACGTGGTCGAGGGCCTCGTCCCAGGAGACCGGCTTCCCGCGCAGGAGCGGTGTCGTGATCCGGTCGGGGTGGTCGAGCAGCTCGGGCGAGGTCCACCCCTTCTTGCACATGCCGCCGCCGCGGGGCGCGGCCGTGACCGTGCCGTCGGCGTCCTCTTCGAGCCGCATGCCGCACTGGAGCGCGCAGTACGGGCAGTGCGTGTCGGCGCTGCGGAGGACGGGGAGGCGGGTGCGAGCGGTCATGAGGGCGAGTGTGCCCAGAGGCGGTTACGCGTTCACGTGAGTGATGTTTCAGGAATGCTAAGTGGCCCGCAATCGCCCGGAGGCGGCGATTGCGGGCCGTGCGCGAGAGGGTCAGACCTTGGCGTACGCGAGGCTCGGGGCCTTCGCGACGAGGACGGTGCGCTGGTAGCACCACCAGTTGAGGACCAGGAAGAACGCGTAGGCGCCGACGAACGCCCACATCGCGGGGACCACGGACCCGGTGGTCTCGTTGGCGATGCGGAAGCCCTGGTTGATGAGGAACCCGCCGAACGCGCCGATCGCGGAGATCCAGCCGAGGGCCGCGGCGGTGATCTTCTTCGCCTGGAGCACGTCGGCCTCGCCGGCCTTGCCCCCGGCCGCGGCGGCGGCCTCGGCCTGGAAGATCGCCGGGATCGACCGGTACGTGGAGCCGTTCGCGACGCCGCTCATGACGAACAGGAGCATGAACGAGGCGAAGAACAGCGGGAACGACGCCGAGTTGATGCCCCAGATCGCGCCCATCGCGCCGACCGCCATGAGCGCGAACGCGCCGGAGGTGATCGGGGCGCCCGCGAGGCGGTCGGCGAACCAGCCGCCGATGGGGCGGGCGAGGGAGCCGACGAGCGGGCCGAGCGCGGCGATCCACAGGGCGTTGAACTCCGGGAACGCGAGCTTGATGACCAGCGGGAACGCGAACGAGTAGCCGATGAACGACCCGAACGTGCCGATGTAGAGGACGCTCATGATCCACGTGTGGCTGCGGGCCAGCGCCGGGACCTGCTCGCGCAGCGGCGTGCGGGCCACCGCGAGGTTGTCCATCGCGCGCCAGGCCATGATCGCGGCGAACACGGCCAGGACCAGCCACAGCAGCGGCACGTTGTGCAGGTAGAACGCCTGCCCGGTGTCGGTGGTGCCCTGCGAGGAGCCGAGGACGGCCGCGCCGATCACGAGCGGCCCGAAGAACTGCACGGCCGCGACGCCGATGTTCCCGCCCGCGGCGTTGACGCCGAGCGCGGAGCCGCGGTGGCGCTCCGGGTAGAAGTAGGAGATGTTCGCCATGGACGACGCGAAGTTCCCGCCGCCGAACCCGGCGGTCACGCCCGCGACGACGAACAGCCAGTAGGGCGTGCCGGGCGTCATGACGCAGTACGCGAGGAGCGCGGTCGGGACCACGAGCAGCGCCGCGGAGATGATCGTCCAGTTCCGGCCGCCGAACAGGGCCACGGCGGCGGTGTAGGGGATGCGCAGGAACGCGCCGACGAGGTTCGGGACCGCGGTGAGCCAGAACAGCTGGCTGACGGAGAACTCGTAGCCCGAGGCCGCCAGGTACGGGGTGATGATGCTGAACATCGTCCACACCGAGAAGCCGAGGTGCTCGGCGAGCACCGACCACACCAGGTTGCGCCGGGCGGTCTTGCGGCCGGTCGACTGCCAGAAGCCCTCGTCGTCCGGGCGCCAGTCGCTGATCCAGCCTTTGCGGGGGGCGGCCGTGCCGGCCGGGGGCGTCAGTGTCGAAGTCATGGCCCCACCCTCTGCGGACGGCGTTGCCTGGACGTGCGCCCGTCGTACCGGGCCCGTGAAGTTCACCTCACGGTCCTGTTACGGAGGGTGTGAATGCGAGGAAGGCGCGCACGCCGGGCGCCTCGGCGCTGTCGCACCCGTGCGGCACTGTTGAGCCGGGGGACCCTGCGAACGCCCGTTTTGCCCGGGAACCGCCGTTCACCTTCACTCCCGCCCGGCCGAGAACCCCGTCACACCGGCCGATCCTCTAGATTCGCCTCATGGACGCCGCCATCGAGGTCGCCGACCTCCGCAAGACCTACCGCGGCCGCCGGACCGGCGAGGTCCGCGCGGTCGACGGCGTGAGCTTCCGCGTCGAGCGCGGCGAGTTCTTCGGCATCCTCGGCCCCAACGGGGCCGGGAAGACCACCACCCTGGAGATCGTCGAGGGCCTGCGCAAGCCCGACTCCGGGGACGTGCGCCTCCTCGGCCGCTCGCCGTGGCCCCACTCCCCCGAGCTGACCCGCCGCCTCGGCGTGCAGCTCCAGGCGTCCGCGTTCTTCGAGTTCCTCACCGTCGCCGAGCAGATCGGCACCTTCGCCGAGCTGTACGGCGCCGCGAAGGCCCGCGCCGCCGAGATGCTCGACCTCGTCGGCCTCGCCGAGCACGCGAACATGCGCTGCGAGAAGCTCTCGGGCGGCCAGCAGCAGCGCCTCTCCATCGCGTGCGCGCTCGTCGGCGACCCCGAGCTGGTGTTCCTCGACGAGCCCACCGCCGCCCTCGACCCGCAGGCCCGCCGCAACCTCTGGGACCTCATGCGCGCCATCAACGACGAGGGCCGGACCGTGGTCCTCACCACGCACTACATGGAGGAGGCCGAGGCGCTCTGCGACCGGGTCGCCATCATGGACGCCGGGCGCATCAAGGCCGTCGACTCCCCCGCCGGGTTCGTGCGGAAACTCGACGCGCCGACGCGCGTCACCGTCGCGGCCGGGCAGCTCGACGACGCCCGCATCGCCGAGCTCGCGCTCGACGGCACCGCGAGCACCGCCGACGGGACGGTCGTGTTCGAGACCCGCGACCCGCGCAAGCTCTTGACCGCGCTGGCCTCCGACGGGGCCCTGGAGGGCCTCGCGGTGCGCACGGCGAACCTCGAAGACGTGTTCCTGCACGTCACCGGACGGGAGTGGCGCGGATGAGCGCGGTGACCGAGCAGCGCACCGAGACGAGCCGCGACGTGCCCGCGGGCACGCGGGGCCGGGCGTTCCTGAGCCTGTTCAAGGCCCTGGGCCGCGGGTGGATCCGCGACCGCAGCCAGATCTTCTTCACGATCCTCCTGCCGCTCATGTTCATGGTGCTGCTCGCGAGCGTCTTCGGCTCCGGCGACACGGCGGCCTCCCGGATCGTCGCCGTCGGCGACGTCGCGGTCCTCGACGGCGCCGACCCCGACGAGTTCACCGTCGAAAGCGCGTCGGACCTCGACGCGGCGCTGGCGATGCTCCGCGAGGGCGACGCTGATGCCGCGGTCGTCCAGGACGGCTCCACGGTGCGCATCTACCCGTCGGCGACGAATTCGACCTCCGGCGCGATCGCCTCGGGCCGCCTCTCCTCGCTCGTCGACGACGTCAACCTGGAGGTCCTCTCCGCGGCGGCGCCCGACGTGCCGGTGCTCGCCACCGACGTCGAGGAGGCCGACGGCGGCGCGCTCCAGCCGATCCAGTACCTCGCGCCGGGCATCCTCGCGTGGGGCGTCGCCATCTCCGGCGTGTTCGGAGCGGCCGGCACGATCGTGGACTGGAAGCGCGACAAGCTCATGCGGCGCCTGCGCCTCACCCCCGCCTCGGTGGGGACGTTCCTGGGCGCGAAGATCTCCGTGAACCTCGTGGTCGCGGTCGTGCAGACCGCGGTGTTCCTCGCGGTCGCCGCGGTCGGCTTCGGGCTGCGACTGTCGGCGTGGACGTGGTTCGCGGTGCCGCTGGTCCTGCTCGGCACGTTCGCGTTCCTCGCGATCGGCGTGGTCATCGGCGGCATCGCCCAGACCAGCCCAGCCGCCGCCGGGCTCAGCAACCTCGTGACGATGCCGATGGCGTTCGTCTCCGGCGCGTTCTACCCGCTCGCGCTCTCCCCGCAGTGGGTCCAGTGGCTCTCGTACGCCTCGCCGATGCGCTACCTCAACGAGGCGCTCCAGTCGGTCGTCGTCTACGGCGAGTCCCCCGCGGCGGTCCTCCCCCAGATCGGCTTCCTCGCGGCCTTCGCGGTCCTCGTCGCCCTCGTGTCCTGGAAGACCTTCAAATTCGACGAGCTGTGAGCGTGTTGCAAGCATGCTTGCACTTTTGCAAGCTAGCATCGACGTATGACTAACGTGCTCATCCGCTCGCTCACCGAAGCAGAGGTCGCCGAGCTCCGCGCCATGGCCGAGGCCCAGCACATGTCATTGCAAGCGTTCATGGCGGACCTGGTGCGCAAGACGATCGCGGGCAACCGCAACCGGTTGAAACTCGCCGAGATCGAAGCACGCCTGAAGACCATGCCGAGCGCGACCTTCACCGTCGAGGACGTGCTCGCCGCGAAAGACGCTCCGCGGCGCGGTGCCGAATGATCGTGGTCGACGCCAGCGCGATGGTGTTCGCGCTCGCCCATGACGACGACCTCGGCGACCAGGCCCGGAGTGCGCTCTCCATGCATCAGGAGTGGATCGCGCCGACACATCTGACCGCAGAGCTCACGCACAGCCTGCGAGGCATGGTCCTGGGCGGGAAGGTCGAGCCGGATCGCGCCGAGTGGGCGCTCCGGGAGTACTTCGACCTCGGCGTGGACCTGATCGCACCCGACTTCGACGCGGTCGACCGGGCGTGGAAACTGCGGCACAGCCTCAGCGCCTATGACGCCCTCTACGTCGCCGTCGCCGAGCGACACGGGCTTCCGCTGCTCACCGCCGACGCGCGCATGGAGGCATCTGGTGCGGCAAAGTGCGAGTTCGTCGTCGTGCGCCCGAGCCCGACGGCATGACCCGCATCAGTCTGCTTTGAGCACCGCGTCGTAGACGACCCGCTTCGGAACACCGAAGCGGGTCGCTGTTTCTTTCATGGCGGTCTTGCGGTCGGTGCCCGCCTCCTCCAGGGCGGCGACGGCCGCGGCCATGGCCTCGGGGGTGGCCTCGCTGGCGTCGGGGCCGGTCCAGCCCGATATGACGAGGGTGATCTCGCCGCGGGGCGGGTCGGATTCGGCGCCTGCCGCCAGCTCGGCGAGGGTGCCGCGGCGGATCTCCTCGTGGGTCTTGGTGAGCTCGCGGCACAGGGCCGCGGGGCGGTCGGCGCCGAAGGTTTCGGACATCGCCTGCAAGGTATCCGCTACACGGCGCGGCGATTCGAAGAAGACCATGGTGCGCTTCTCCTCGGCGAGCTCGCCGAAGAGGCGGCGCCGCTCGCCGTCCTTGCGAGGTGCGAAGCCCTCGAAGCAGAACCGGTCGCACGGCATGCCGGAGAGGGCGAGGGCAGTCGTCACGGCGCTCGCGCCGGGCGCGCACGTGACCGCGATCCCGGCGTCGATCGCGGCCCGGACCAGGCGGAAGCCGGGGTCGGAGACCGAGGGCATGCCGCCGTCGGTGATGACGGCGACCCGCTTGCCGTCGTACAATTGTTCGATAAGGGTCTCGGTTCGCCCCGCCTCGTTCGCCTCGAAATAGGACGTGACCTGAGCCCCGGTGGCCACATCCAGCTCACTGAGCAAGCGCCGCAGCCGCCGGGTATCCTCTGCGGCGATGACGTCCGCGAGGCCGAGCTCGGTCCGCAGACGAGACGAGGCGTCCTCTGGATTTCCCAGGGGCGCACCGAGAAGCACCAAAACGCCAGAAGTAGGTGTCGACACCGGGACAGTATCCCCCACCAACGGCGGCGGGGGGCCGGGCCGGTGAGCGCGCCGCGACGGGCCGCACATGCAGGATGCCGAGTCATGCTGTCGGGTACCGGACATTGCCCTTACGCGTGAGCGAACGGTAACGGATACTCGTAGTCACAACACAGGCGACATAACGCTAACCGCAAGCCCTCTGAACCAAATGGAGGCCGCCTTGTCCGTGATCCTCAGAGTAGGAGCGGGTCTCGCCGCTCTCATCATCGGCTACTACGTTCTGAGTTTCGTAGCGGACCATTGGGCATGGTTCGCTTCGGTGGCGATCCTGTTGGGGGGCACGGCGATAGCGGGATGGGTCCTGTTCCGCAGCCGCGGCCACGAGCACCGCGACCGCACGCTCACCGCCGAGCGCCACGAGCTCATGCGCAACGTCGACCGCATGAACATGCCCTCGTTCGACGCGATGGTCGGCCAGCTCCTCGTCGGCCTCGACGCCAAGCGCGTCAAGAAGTTCGGCCACCGCAAGAACGACCTCGGCTGCAACTTCGTGGTCACCTTCAACAACGGCAAGCGGATCATCGTGCGCGCCAAGAAGGACGACAAGCAGCTGCGCCGCCGCAACGGCAACCGCCACGTCCAGATCCTCGGCGGGGAGATCAAGGCCCGCTGGGACTGCGACGCCGGCGTCATCATCACCAACGCGAACCTCCACTGGATGCACCACGCCGCCCGCAACGAAGCGGTCGCGCGCCAGCTGGGCGTCCTCATCGTGGACCGCGACCGCCTCGCGGAATGGATCGACACCGGCCAGCCGCCGGTCGAGCTGCGCCCCGTGCGGGCCGCGATCCAGGCCGGGACGAGCGCCGCGCAGTGACACGGCCGCGGCCCCGGGCGAAAGCCCGGGGCCGCGTCTCCGCTTGCGCGCGTTCAGGATCACGAGGCGGCGAGCGTCGCGTTCGCGGTCGCCTCCTGGCCGTCCCGCGTGTACGTGATGGCGACCTCGGTGCCCGAGGCCGTGCCCTGCACCGCCGCGACCACCTCGGAGGCGCTGGTGACCGGGTTGCCGTCGACGGCGGTGATGATGTCGCCCTCCTGCAGGCCCGCGGACTCGGCGGGCGAGCCGCCCTCCACGGACAGGACCATCGCGCCGTTGCCGTCGGTGTCGGCCACCGAGACCCCGAGGTAGCCCTGCTCGACCGAGCCGTTCTGGATGAGCTGCTCGACCACGCTCTGGACGGTGTTCGACGGGATCGCGAAGCCGAGGCCGATCGAGCCGGAGTCGGTGGTGGCGATGGCCGTGTTGATGCCGATGAGCTCGCCGTTGCCGTTGACGAGCGCGCCGCCGGAGTTCCCGGAGTTGATGGCCGCGTCGGTCTGGATCAGGCCGGTGAGCGTCGAGCTTGACTGCTGCTGGAAGCCCTGCTGCTCCTCGCCCGCGACGGTCATCGACCGGTCGAGGGCCGAGACGATGCCGGTCGTGACGGTCCCTTCGAGGCCCAGCGGCGAGCCGAGGGCCACGGCGGCGTCGCCGACCTGGATCGAGTCGGAGTCGCCGAACGTGATCGGCGTCAGGTCGTCCACGCCCGACACCTGGATGACGGCGAGGTCCTGCGTCGTGTCGGTGGCGATGATCTGCGCGTCGGCGGTCGTGCCGTCGGAGAAGCGGACCTCCACGGTCTGCGCGCCGTCGACCACGTGGTTGTTCGTGACGATGTAGCCGTCCTTGGAATAGACCACGCCCGAGCCCTCCGCGGAGTCGGTGACGATCGTGACGACCGACGGGCTGACCTTGTTCACGATGTCGGTGTAGGTGAGGCCGTCGCCGGCGTTCATCGACACGGACTCGACCACGGTGGTGCCCGGGTTCCCGTCGTTGAGGAACCAGCCCGCGACGCCGCCGGCGCCGCCCGCGATCAGGGCCAGCGCGAGCGCCCCGGCCACGAGCTTGCCGCGGCCGCGCCGCGGCGGTGCCGCGACCGCGCCCGGACCCTGGTACATCGGCGGGACCTGCGAGGGCTGCCAGCCCGGTGCGGGCGCGTTCATGTGCGGCGCTCCGGCCGGTGCCGGGGCGGGAGCGCCCGCCGGAAGCACGCGGGTCTGCTCGGTCGCCGGCCCCTGCGGGGCGTGCTGGACGGGGGCCTGGTGCAGCGGCGGGTGGGCGGGGGCCTCCGGGTAGGAGGGCGCCGGGGCCGCGGCGGGCGGCAGGCTCGCTTCGGGAGCCGCGGGCGGCTCGGCGGGGTGCTCGACGTGCTGCTCGGCGGCGGGGTGGTCCTGGAAGCTCTCGGGGAGCGGCTGGTCCGCGGCGGCCGCGGCCTGCTCGGGGTTCGGAGCCCCTTCGGGGCCCCTGGGCTCGGTCCCCTCGGGGCCCTTGGTGCTCTCAGTGTTGCTCATGTAAGCAGCTTGCAGGGCCCAGCTCTCGGCCCGCTGCAAAAACGCCTTAAAACCCTTTAATGAACCGAGTCCGGTTCAGACGCGGGCGCACTGGTCAGACGGGTCGGGCGGGCGCGGGCAAGCGCTGCCTCGGGGACGGGTGCCTCAGAGGTTCCCAAGAATCGGCTCCGAGGACGCTAGGACTCGTCCTGCGCCTCCACCTCGGGCTCGGCCGCCAGGCGCACCGTGAACGCCGTGCCCTCGCCGGGCCGCGACGCGACCTGCACCGTGCCGCCGTGGGCCTTCACGATGGCCGCGACGATCGCCAGGCCGAGCCCTGAGCCGGGGTGGACGACCGCGTCGGAGCGGAAGAACCGCTCGAAGACCCGGTCGGCGGTCTCCTGCTCCATGCCGGGCCCGTCGTCGGCGACGGTGAGCAGCACCGTCCCGTCCTCCGAGGCGAGTTCCACGTGCACGTTCGTGCCCGCGGGCGTGTGCCGCAGCGCGTTCGACAGCAGGTTGTCGAGGACCTGCCGCATCCGGGCCCGGTCCGCCGCGACCACCGTGGCCGAGCCGGGCACGCACGTGAAGCTCAGCTCGTGGTCCTCGGCCATGACCGCGTGCGCGGTCACCGCCTCGTGCGCGAGCGGCGCCAGGTCCACCGGCTCGGTCTCCACCGGCCGCTCCTGCCCGAGCCGCGCCAGGTGCAGCAGGTCGCCCACGAGCAGGCCCATGCGCTTGGCGGCCTCCTCGATCTGGCGGATGTAGTGCTGCCGGTCGGCCTCGGGCATCTGCGGGTTCGAGCGCACCAGCTCCGCGTACCCGCGCACGCTCGTCAAGGGCGTGCGCAGCTCGTGCGAGGCGTCCGCGATGAACTCGCGCATCCGCTCCTCCGAGTCGTGCGCGCGCTGCTCGGAGTACTCGCGAGCCCGTAGGGCCCCTTCGACTTTCGTGAGCATCGAGTTGATGGCCCGGCCCACCCGGCCGACCTCGGTCGCCGGGTCGTGCTCGGGCACGCGCCGCGAGTAGTTCCCCGCGGCGATCATCGCCGCGGTGTTCTCGATCTGCCGCAGCGGCGACAGGCTCGCCCGCACCAGGCCCACGCCGATCGCCGCGAGCCCCGCGAGCACGCCCGCCCCGATGAGCAGGTCCACCCACACCAGCCCTGCGACGGTCTTGTCGAAGTGCGCGAGCTTGTACGACAGCACGTAGTACGCGTCGCCCTGGAGGTTGTGGTCCTCCGGGTCGTACTCGGGGTCGTTCGTGCCGACCATCGTGCCGGACAGGCCCAGCACCCGCCAGCGCGTGGTGCCGTCGGCCGACAGCGCCGTGAACGCCTCGCCGTCGGCGGCGACCAGGTCCTCGTAGTCGAACACCGGGTAGTCGGCGCGGTCGTTGGGCCGGTCGAAGCGGTTGCCGCCGCTGTAGAGGATCGAGAAGACGTACTGCTCGGGCCGCACGGCCGGGGTCCCGTCGTCGTCCTCCATGTCCTCGGGGTCGAACACGTCGGGGCTGAAGTTGAGCAGCTGCGCCTCCAGCTCCTCGTCCACGGTGCCCAGGAAGTACGAGTGCAGCGCCAGGATCGTGGAGACGCTGATGAGGATGAGCGACCCGGCCACGAGGACGAGCACGGCCGCGGTGAGCCGGACCCTCAGCGGGGTGCGGTCCCACTTGTCGCGGGCGCCTTCAAGGACGCGCGGAGCGCTCAACGATGCTGCTCCCGCAGGACGTAGCCGATGCCCCGGAGGGTCTGGATGAGCTTCGGCTCCCCGGTGTCGATCTTGCGCCGCAGGTACGACACGTACGACTCGACGATCCCGTCGTCCCCGCGGAAGTCGTAGCGCCACACGTGGTCGAGGATCTGCGCCTTCGACAGCACCCGCCCGGCGTTGATCATGAAGTACCGCAGGAGCTTGAACTCGGTGGGCGAGAGCTGCACGGCCTTGCCCGCGCGCCACACCTCGTGCGTCTCCTCGTCGAGTTCGAGGTCCGCGTACTGGAGGCGCGAGGGCCGCGGCAGCTCGCCGGAGGAGCGGCGCAGCACCGCGCGGATGCGGGCCACGACCTCTTCGAGCGCGAACGGCTTGGTGATGTAGTCGTCGCCGCCGACCGACAGGCCCGTGACGGTGTCGGCCGTGTCGTCGCGGGCGGTGAGGAAGAGCACCGGCGTGTGGTCGGAGCCCGAGCGCATCCGCCGCACCACCTCGAAGCCGTCGAAGTCCGGCAGGTTCACGTCGAGGACCACCAGGTCGGGACGGTGCCTCGCGATCGAGCGGAGCGCCTCGTCGCCCGAGCCCACGGCGTGGACGGCGAACCCCGCGTACCGCAGCGACGTCGCGAGCAGCTCGCAGATGTTCTCGTCGTCCTCGACGACCAGGAGGGTCGCTTCGGTCTCGGCGCTCGGCTGGCTGGTCGAAAGCGGCATGTGCCTCATCTTCGCGGTCGGGGCGGGCCGGTCGGCACGACGGGCCGGTGCTCCGCTGGTCACAGGTGGTCCTGAAGCATACGCCGGGCGCCGTGGCGTGCCAAGCGGTCGCCGCGCGGGCCCGCCGAGGTGACCGTCCGCACCCACGCGGATCACGTTCGTGTGACCTTTTTCCGAAGAGTGCGTTGCTTTGCGGTCATCCGGCGCGCGCGAGCTGTTTTCGGTCGGGGCCGTCGGATAGACTTTGTGTCCCAGCCGAGTACGGCAGGTGTGCTCGGGCCAGGATCCCAACAGGGGCGAGGATCGCAATATGACGCTGTCAATCGAGACCGCCACGACCGACACCGGTGTCGTCACCGTCGAGCTCTCCGGCGAAGTCGACTACGCCACGGCGCCCCAGATCCGGGAGACGATCACCAACGCGCTCGAAGCGGGCGGGGCGACCGCCATCCGGGTCGACGTCGCGAAGGTGACGGTCCTCGACTCCACCGGCATCGGCACCATCGTCGTGGCCTACCGCATCGCCCGCGAGATGGGCGTCGCGCTGGCCGTCGTCAACCCCAACCGCTTCATCACGCGCCTGTTCACCGTCGTCGGCGCCGAGGAGCTGCTGGAGGAGCCCACCGAGACGTTCTCCGGCAAGGAGCGCAGCGCGGCCGGCTAGACCGGCCCGCAGGCCCTCCGGAGGCCCCTCCCGGACCCGCGGCACGCCGGTGTGTCGAACCAGACTTCCACCCGTATCCACCTGCTGCGCAGCACGTTCACGGCGGTCCACGTGACCGGACCCGCAACGGCGTTACCGGTACTACAGTTCTCCCCCCTCCCGGTTACCCTTGAGTCCGGGGACTGCCGTCCCCGTCCACGCAGCGTCAAAGAAGAGGCGATTCAGTCGTGTCGAGTGCGACTCCGGGCAATCCGCTGACCGATTTCGGTGCCAATGAGTGGCTGGTCAACGAGATGTACGAGCGATACCGCGAAAACCCCGACAGTGTGAGCGCCGGGTGGCGCGAGTTCTTCGGGGGCGATCCGACCACCGCGCACCTCAACGGCGAGAAGCCGGCCGACACCAAGGCCGCAGCGAACAAGGCCGCCGACAAGCAGGCCGCCGCCGAGGCCCCCGAGCAGGCGGAGGCCGCACCCGCGCCTGCGCCGGAGCCCGTCCCCGCCGCGCCCGCGAAGCCCGCCGAACCGGCGGTCCGGCCGGAGCCCGCGCCCGCTGCCGTGGCACCCGAGACCTCGACCGAGAAGGCGACCCCAGCAGTGAACGATTTCGGTACCAAGCCGCTCAAAGGCGTCGCGGCCAAGGTAGCCCAGAACATGGACGCGTCCCTGGAGATCCCGACGGCCACGTCCGTCCGCGCGGTCCCCGCGAAGCTCCTGTTCGACAACCGGATCGTCATCAACAACCACCTCAAGCGCGGCCAGGGCGGGAAGGTCTCCTTCACGCACCTCATCGGCTACGCGCTCGTGCAGGCCGTGAAGGCCCACCCGGGCATGAACGCCTCCTACAAGGTGGTCGACGGCAAGCCGCAGCTGGTCACGCCGGAGCACATCAACCTCGGGCTCGCGATCGACCTCGCCAAGCCCGACGGCTCGCGCACCCTCGTCGTGCCGTCCATCAAGAACACCGAGTCGATGGACTTCCGCGAGTTCTGGCAGGCCTACGAGGACCTGGTCCGCAAGGCCCGCAACAACAAGCTCACGATGGAGGACCACGCCGGGGCGACCCTGACGCTGACGAACCCGGGCGGCATCGGCACCGTCCACTCCGTCCCGCGCCTGATGAAGGGCCAGGGCCTCATCGTCGGCGTCGGCGCCATGGAGGTGCCCGCGGAGTTCGCCGGGGCCTCCGACGAGACCCTCTCGGACCTGGGCGTCTCCCGGATCATGACGGTCACCTCGACGTACGACCACCGGATCATCCAGGGCGCCGAGTCCGGCCAGTTCCTGGCGACCCTCCACAAGCTCCTGCTCGGCGACGGCTTCTTCGACGAGGTCTTCCGCTCGCTGCTCATCCCGTACGAGCCGGTCCGCTGGGTCCGCGACGTGTCGAAGACCCACGAGGGCCAGATCGACAAGAACGCGCGGGTCATCGAGCTCATCCACGCCTACCGGGTCCGCGGCCACCTCATGGCCGACACCAACCCGCTGCACTACGAGATCCGCCGCCACCCCGACCTCGACATCCTGTCGCACGGCCTCACCCTGTGGGACCTCGACCGGACGTTCCCCGTCGGCGGCTTCGCGGGCCAGCAGCGCATGAAGCTGCGCGACATCCTCGGCGTCCTGCGCGACTCCTACTGCCGCCGCATCGGCGTGGAGTACATGCACATCCAGGACCCGGAGGAGCGCGCCTGGCTCCAGCGGCGCATCGAGGTGCCGTTCGAGAAGCCGAAGGTCGAGGAGCAGAAGCACATCCTCGGGCGCCTGAACGCCGCCGAGGCGTTCGAGACGTTCCTCCAGACGAAGTTCGTGGGCCAGAAGCGCTTCAGCCTCGAAGGCGGCGAGTCGCTCATCCCGCTGCTCGACCGCATCCTCAACGAGGCCGCGAGCGCCGAGCTCGACGAGGTCGTCATCGGCATGCCCCACCGCGGGCGCCTGAACGTCCTCGCGAACATCGTCGGCAAGAAGCTCTCGAAGATCTTCACCGAGTTCGAGGGGCACATCGACCCCAAGAGCATCGGCGGCTCCGGCGACGTCAAGTACCACCTGGGCCTCACCGGCCGGTTCACCTCCCCGAACGGGCGCGACGGGATCACGGTCTCCGTGGCCGCCAACCCGTCCCACCTCGAAGCGGTGAACCCGGTCCTCGAAGGCGTCGTGCGCGCCAAGCAGGACCGCCTCAACCTCGGCGAGGAGGGCTTCACGGTCCTGCCGGTCGCCATCCACGGCGACGCGGCGTTCGCGGGCCAGGGCGTGGTCGCCGAGACCCTGAACCTGTCGCAGCTGCGCGGCTACCGCACCGGCGGCACCGTGCACGCGGTCGTCAACAACCAGGTCGGCTTCACCACCGCGCCCGCGCACTCGCGCTCGTCGCTGTACTGCACCGACGTCGCCCGCATGATCCAGGCGCCGATCTTCCACGTCAACGGCGACGACCCCGAGGCCGTCACCGAGGTCGCCAAGCTCGCGTTCGCCTACCGGCAGCAGTTCCGCAAGGACGTCGTCATCGACATGGTCTGCTACCGCCGCCGCGGCCACAACGAGGGCGACGACCCGAAGATGACCAACCCGGAGATGTACCAGGTCATCGACGCCAAGCAGTCGGTCCGCAAGCTGTACACCCGCGCGCTCATCGGCCGCGGCGACATCACCATGGAGGACGCCGAGGAGTCCCTCGCGGACTACCAGGCGCAGCTGGAGCGGATCTTCCGCGAGACCAAGGAGGCCCTGGCCGGGCAGACCGGCCCGCTGCCGTGGCGCCACCAGCCCGAGCCGGTCGCCGACATCGACACCTCCGTCGACGCCGAGACGATCGCGATGATCGGCAAGGCCCACACGACGCTCCCCGAGGGGTTCGCGCCGCACAAGGCCGTCCGCCGCGTGCTGGAGAAGCGCACCGAGATGTCCACCTCCGGGCACGTCGACTGGGCCTTCGCCGAGACGCTCGCGTTCGGCTCGCTCCTCATGCAGGGCAAGGCCGTGCGCCTCGCCGGGCAGGACTCGCGCCGCGGTACCTTCGTGCAGCGCCACTCCGTGGTCATCGACCAGGAGACCGGCGGCGAGTACACGCCGCTGTCGAACCTGGGCGAGCACACCGCGAAGTACTTCGTGTACGACTCGCTGCTCAGCGAGTACGCCGCGCTCGGCTTCGAGTACGGCTACTCGGTCGAGAACCCCGAGATGCTGGTCCTGTGGGAGGCCCAGTTCGGCGACTTCGTCGACGGCGCCCAGACCGTCATCGACGAGTTCATCTCCTCGGGCGAGGCCAAGTGGGGCCAGCACTCCAGCGTGACGCTGCTGCTGCCGCACGGCCACGAGGGCGCCGGCCCGGACCACACCTCCGGGCGCATCGAGCGCTTCCTCCAGCTGTGCGCCGACGAGAACATGCGCGTGGTCAACTCCACGAGCCCGGCGAACTACTTCCACCTGCTGCGCCGCCAGGGCCTCGACCCGGTCAAGAAGCCCCTCGTGGTCTTCACGCCGAAGTCGCTGCTGCGCCACAAGGCCGCCGTCAGCCAGCTGGAGGAGTTCACCACCGGCCGCTTCCAGCCCGTCCTCGGCGACCCGGCGCTCGCGTCCGGCGAGATCCGCGCCGAGAACGTCAAGCGCGTCCTCCTGTG
This sequence comes from Glycomyces artemisiae, assembly GCF_003002955.1. Classification (GTDB taxonomy): domain Bacteria; phylum Actinomycetota; class Actinomycetes; order Mycobacteriales; family Micromonosporaceae; genus Glycomyces; species Glycomyces artemisiae. The sequence goes on along the minus strand of NZ_PVTJ01000001.1, from coordinate 201,194 downwards.
CTCGGGCAAGGTCTACTACGACCTGGCCGCGGCCCGGGCCGCGCGCGGCGTCACCGACACCGCGATCCTGCGCGTCGAGCAGCTCTACCCGCTGCCCGCCGAGGAGCTCAAGGCCGCGCTCGGCGCGTTCCCGAACGCCGTCGAGACCGCCTGGGTCCAGGAGGAGCCCGCGAACCAGGGCGCCTGGTCGTTCATCGCGCTCAACCTGCTGGAGCAGCTCGGCGGGGTCCACCTGCGCCGCATCTCCCGCCCGGCCGCCGCCGCGCCGTCCACCGGCTCGCCGAAGGTCCACGAGGTCGAGCAGCAGGCGCTCATCGACGTCGCGGTCCCGCAGCCGCAGTAAGCGACGAGAACCGAAGGGGGGAGGCCGATTCCGGCCTCCCCCCTTCGGCGTCCCCTGGGGCCGTGCGGGACCTCGGGGAAAAACAGGTTGCGCATCGGTAGCGCTTCCATATATGCGCACTCTTGACTCCATCGATGAGAGCGATAACAATGTCAGGACGGTTCACCCTTCGAACTGCCGTCCAAACAAAGCTCACATTGGAGTGATGCATAGATGCCGAACCATCCCTCGCCTCCAGGGGCCCTCTCCAGGAGGACGCTCCTCACCGGGACGGCCGCCGCCGCGGGCCTCGGCCTCACCGGGTGCGGGTCCCTCGCAGTGTCGCTCAGCGACAAGACCGTCGTGAAGCAGTGGAACCTCCTCGCGGGCGCCGACGGCGCCATCATGACCGACCTCCACACCCGGTTCGAGGACGAGTACCCCGACGTCGACCTCCAGGCCACGACCCTCGGCTGGGGCACCCCGTTCTACACCCGGGTCGTCATGGGCGCCTCCGGCGGCAACGGCGCCGACGTCGCCACCGCCCACGTCTCGCGCATCAAGAGCCTCGCCCCCGACACCCTCCTCGACCCGTTCGACCTCAAGGAGGTCGAGGACGCCGGGCTCGACCCCGACGCGTTCCCCGCCGAGATCTGGGAGAAGTGCTTCGTCGACGGCGACCTCTACGCGATCCCGCTCGACACGCACGCCCTCGTCAACTACTACAACCGCGAGATCTGCGAGCAGATCGGCGTCCTCGACGCCGACCGGACCCTCCTGGAGACCCAGGGCCGCGACGCCTACTTCGAGATCCTCCGCGAGGCCAAGGCGATCACCGGCCAGTACGGCACCTCCCTCGACACCTTCGGCGGCTGGCGGCAGTTCTGGGCCTGGTACCGCCAGGCCGACGGCGAGATGTCCTTCGGCGACGGCGACTACGAGATGGACGACGACAAGGCGCTCCAGGCCATCGAGACGATGTACATGATGGCCGAAGAGGGCCTGTGCCCCACCTTCGCCGACGGCGCCCAGTGCGCCGCCAACTTCGAGAACGGCGCCGCCGGGTTCGTCCAGGTCGGCAACTGGGAGATCACCCGCTTCCGGGCCTTCAACGAGGCCCAGGGCCTCGACTTCTCCATGGCCGAGATGCCCGACTTCTTCGGCAACCGCCGCACGCAGGGCGACAGCCACTCCTTCATCCTCCCCCACCACAACCAGTGGGACCCCGAGGTCCGCAAGGCCACCATCGAGTACGTGGCGTTCATGCTCCACAACTCCTTCGACTGGGGGGCCGGGGCCGGGCACACGCCCGCCTACCTGCCCGTCACCGAGAGCCCCGAGTACCAGGCCCTGGAGCCGAACGCGGAGTACTCCGGCGTCGTCGACAACGTCCAGCTCGACCCGGACGTGTGGTTCTCCGGCTCCGGCGCCCGCCTCTTCGACGAGTCCGGGTCCGTGTTCCAGCAGGTCTACAGCCTGGCCCTGAACCCCGAGGAGGCGCTGGCCCTGCTCAAGGAGCGGATCCAGGACCTCGTCTCGCTCCCGAACCCGGTTGATTGAAACGATCCAATAGGGATTTCGCCATGACTGCGCAAACCGAGACGCCCGCAGAGGCGCAGGCCGTGGAGACGCGGCCCCCGAGCACCCCGAACGCGAAGCGGCGCAACTGGACCGGACTGTGGTTCGTCCTCCCGTTCTTCGCCGCGTACGCGCTCTTCCTGATCTGGCCGACGATCCTCGGCCTCTACTACTCCTTCACCGACAAGTCGATCACCGGCCGCACCCCGAGCTGGGTGGGCCTGGACAACTGGTCGGAGGTGTTCGCCGACGAGCGGGCCTGGAGCGCCCTGTGGAACACCGCGGTGTTCACGCTGTACTCCACGCCCCCGCTGGTGATCCTCGCGATCGTCTTCGCGCTGCTGGCGAACCGCGCCCGCAAGGCCGGCTGGTTCCTGCGCCTGGCGTTCTTCGCGCCGTTCGTCATCCCGGTCTCGGTCGTCACGACCATCTGGACGTGGATCTACCAGCCCGACGGCGGCCTGCTCAACCACTACCTGGAGCTGTTCGGGATCCAGAACCCCGACACCCCCGTGATCTGGCTCCAGGACGAGAACCGCGCCATGTGGTCGGTGGTCATCACGACCGTGTGGTGGACGATCGGCTTCAACTTCCTGCTGTACCTCGCGGCGCTCCAGACGATCCCGCAGGACGTCTACGAGGCGTCCGCCATCGACGGCGCGGGCTGGTTCCGGCAGCTGCGCAGCATCACGCTCCCGCTGCTGAGCCGCACCACCGGCCTGGTCATCACGCTCCAGCTCATCGCCTCGCTGCGCATCTTCGACCAGATGTACCTCATGACCAGCGGCGGCCCGAACCGGGCCACCGAGGTCGCCATCCACTACATCTACATCTCGGGCTTCGAGGGCTACCGGATCGGCTACGCGTCGGCGCTGTCGTACGTGCTGTTCGTGCTCATCCTGCTCGTCTCGATCGTCCAGTTCCGGCTGTTCTCACGGAAGGGGGCCTGACATGACCGCAGTGCTCGACAAGCCCGCCGCCACCCCCGCGGAGGCGCCCGCGCGGCGCCGGAGGTTCAAGCGCCCCAGCGTCGGCGCGGTCATCGTGTACGTCGCGGTGGTCCTGCTCGCGGTCCTGTGGCTGCTGCCGCTGCTGTGGGCCCTGTCCACGTCGCTGAAGACCGAGACCGAGGCGAGTCTCGGCCAGGACGTCCACTGGATCCCGCGGGACTGGTCGCTCGACGGCTACCGGGCCGTGTTCGAGCAGGGCGACCACCTGGTGTGGATGGTGAACTCCACGGTGGTCTCCACGATCGTCACGGTCCTGACGCTGACCTTGTGCGTGCTCGCCGCGTACGGGTTCTCGCGGTTCGACTTCCCGGGGAAGAACGTGGTCTTCGGGGTCATCATCGCGGGGCTCATGGTCCCCGGCGAGGCGCTCATCATCCCGCTGTTCGACATCGTGGGCTTCCTGAACCTCTCGAACACCTACTGGGGCCTGGCGCTCCCGCAGGTGGTCGCGCCGGTCATGGTGTTCATCCTGAAGCGGTTCTTCGACGCGGTCCCCCGCGACTACGAGGAGGCCGCGAAGATCGACGGCGCCGGGCACCTGCGGGTGCTGTGGAGCGTCATCCTGCCGCTGTCGGGGCCGATCCTCGCGGCGGTCGGGATCTTCACGTTCATCGGCTCGTGGAACAACTTCCTGTGGCCGCTGCTCGTGGCGACCGACCCGTCGATGATGACCCTCCCGGTCGGCCTCGGCGTGGTCACCGGCGGTACGGCCTGCTGTACGCGCAGAACATGGCCTCCGCGGTCCTGGGCGCGCTGCCGCTGCTCATCGTGTTCATGATCTTCCAGAAGCAGATCGTGAACGGCGTGGCGGGCGTGGGCCTGAAGTAGCCGCACGGGACGGGGCGCGGATCAACATCCGCGCCCCGTCCGTGTTCGTCTCTCTCAGAGCGGTCCCCGCGTGCTCCAGCGGTCGCCGCTCACTCCGGCACTGCCGTCAGATCCGGTGCCTTCATAGAACCCCCTCCTTGACGAGGCACGACGCCGGGCTGTAGCCGACGGTGTCGCCCGACTGGACCCTGATCCACTCGGTCTCCCAGCGCAGGCCCGCGCAGCCGATGGTCCTGCCGCCCTGGGTCGGCTCGCACGCGCCGTTGACCTCGGTCTTGTTGTGCAGCCGGAGCAGGCGCCGCGCGCCCATGTCGGTCTCGGTGAACACCGAGACCCCGAAGGTGGCCTTCACCGAGTACTTGCACGACAGGTCCTGCTCGTGGGTCCAGCCCTCCGAGAGGATGGCGTGCTGCGCCGCGATCGGGCGGGCCTCGGTGCCGACGGCCCCCGCGGTCTCGGAGGCCGCGCTCTCGCCGTTCCTCGCCAGCGCGATGGCGACGACCATGATCGCCGCCGCGATCGCGACCCTGACCAGGATCTTCCTGGCCACGGTCCACGTGCTTCCGGCGGCGGACTTGATGCCGCCCTTGACCCGACCCATTACCGACATGGCCGCTGCTCCCCTGCCCTCGGCGCCCGTGCTCACTGCGGCCGGGCGCTCGGCGTTCGATGCCGGGGCCGGAACCGGCCCGTGAGTGACATCCATTACAGGGTGAAGGCAGGCGGGCCCGGCCGGAGGCCGAACCCGCCAGAAACCGGGGCCACTGTCATACTTACGACGCTGTCGGCCCGGGTCCGGGCCTGCGGCTAGGCGTTGGTGACGACGACCTTCCCGAACGCGTCGCCCGAGGCCAGGCGGCGCAGGGCCTGCTCGGCGTCGGGGAGCGCGTGCTCGGAGTCGATGACGGGCTTGAGGCCGCTCTCGGCGCAGAACAGGAGGAGTTCCCGCAGCTCGGCGAGGGTGCCCATGGTCGATCCGAGGATTTCGAGCTGCTTGAAGAAGACGTGCCGCATGTCCACTTCCGCGATCGGTCCGCCGGTGACGCCGCAGTTGACGAGGCGTCCGCCGGGTTTGAGGGACTTGATCGAGTGCGCCATGACGGGCGCGCCGACGGAGTCGACGACGACGTCGACGCGCTCGGGCAGGCGCCCGCCGGCCTCGACGGCCACGGCGCCGAGTGCTTCGGCCCGCTCGCGGCGCTCGGGGCTGCGGCCGGTGGCGTAGACGCGGGCGCCGAGGGCCCTGGCGAGGACGATCGCGGCCGTGGCGACGCCGCCGCCGGTGCCCTGGACGAGGACGGCGCTGTCCTTGGCGGCGCCGTCGGCGCCGAGGCGGCCGCGGGAGGTGAGCATCCGCCACGCGGTGAGGTACGCGGTGGGCAGGCACGCGGCCTCGGCGGCGGTCCAGCCCTTCGGCACGGGCACGAGGTTGCGGGCGGGCACCGAGACGTACTCGGCGAGCGTCCCGGGGTGGAGCTCGGACAGGAGGGTGCGCTTGGGGTCGAGGGTCTCGTCGTCGAGCGAGGGGTCGGCGATGACGGGGTAGACGACGACCTCGTCGCCTTCGGCGGTGCGGCCCACGGCGTCGGTCCCGAGGATCATCGGGGTCTGCTCGGCGCGCAGCCCGACCCCGGCGAGCGACCAGAGGTCGTGGTGGTTGACCGAGGCCGCGACGAGCTCGACGCGGGTCCAGTCCTCCGGCACCGCCGGGGGCTCGATCTCACCCACCGAGAGCGCGTCGAACGGGTCCTCGGGATTCACGTTGCGGGCGTAGGCGGCGAGCATCGGGACTGACCTCCGATTCGTTGTTTTCACTGTCCACCATGGTGTTCTGTGAGCAGCGTTGTCGCGTACCCAACTCTAGGGGGCCGACCAAAACGGGCGTTCATAGAGGTATGGTCGGCGGTGGAATCACAACCCACTGAAGGAAGCTGGAGGGGCGCATGTTCAAGCCTCTGTTCAAGCGGCTGCTGCCGACGATCGACGCTTCCGCTCACTGCGACCTGCCGTGCGGGGTCTACGACCCGGCCCAGGCCCGCATCGAAGCGGAGTCGGTCAAGGCGATCTGCGAGAAGTACCAGGCCAACGAGGACCCGGAGTTCCGGACCCGCGCCCTGATCATCAAGGAGCAGCGCTCCAACCTGGTCAAGGAGCACCTGTGGGTGCTGTGGACCGACTACTTCAAGCCGCCGCACTTCGAGAAGTACCCGCAGCTCCACACCCTCGTGAACGAGGCGACGAAGCTGGCGGGCGCCTCGGGCTCCAAGGGCTCCGCCGACCCGAAGGTCGCCGAGGAGCTGCTGGCGAAGATCGACCAGATCGCCGAGATCTTCTGGGAGACCAAGAAGGCCTAGCGCCTTCGGCATTCGTGCGGAGCGCCCTGTCCCGAGCCGCGGGAGAGGGCGCTTCTCCGTTCGGGCCGTCCCCGTGCGCGGGAATTCGGGCGGGGTATTCCGCGCCCGGCCCGCGGTCCGATTATCCTTTGCAGCGAGAGGGGTCCGCGGTCTCGGGCTCCTCGGTCACAAGGAAGCGGTTATGCCGGTGAGCGATGAGCGCGACGACGTGCTGCTGCTCGACGTCCCCTCGACGGGCGACTACCTGTCGGTCCTGCCGACCGCGACCGCGGCGGTGGCGACCCGCCTCGGGTTCTCGCTGGACGAGATCGAGGACCTGCGGGCGGCGGTGAACGCCGCCGTGGCGCTCCTGATCCCCGCCGACCCCGGCCGCCCCCGGCCGTTTCGCCGCAAGAGCGGCGACGAGCCCCTCAAGTGCCGCCTGGAAGTGGGCGAGGAGGCCCTCCAGATCGTGCTGAGCCGCCCCAAGGGCGAGCCCCTCCCCGACGCCGGGTCCTACCAGTGGCAGGTCCTCAGGGCCCTCACCGACGAGGTCGAGGCCGAGGTCCACGACGCCACCACCACGATCCGCATCCGCCAGCGCCGCCCCGCGACGGAAGCCGACGCCGACACCGAGCGCCACCAGATCCACTAGCCCGCCCGGGAATGTCGTACCCCTGGGGCATCTTTGCAACCGGGGGCCCACCCCACCGCCTTCGGCGGGCCGGCAGCGTGTCCTGAGACGGACAAGCTTGAAGGCCCGGCGGGCATGCCGGGCCTTCCAAGCTTCTGTTGTCGCAAATTCGAGGGATGGGTTACATCAAGGGATTGCGCAGTACTAGCCGACGACCTGGGTGGCGAGCGTGCGCAGCGCACCCGAGCGGCGCTTCAGCTCGCGGCGCTCGATCTCGCTCATGCCGCCCCACACGCCCGCGTCCTGACCGCTTTCGAGCGCCCACCGCAGGCACTCCTCGGTCACGGGGCAGCGCCGGCAGACGTTCTTGGCCTGCTCGATCTGTACCAGTGCCGGACCGGTGTCCCCGATCGGGAAGAACAGCTCGGGGTCCTCGTCGCGGCAGATGGCCTCGTGGCGCCAATCCATCAAAACATCTCCTTGCTAAGCATCAAGCATCTTGCTTTCACGGTGTTATGAGTTCTTGCGTTCGGGCGTCGCGGGCCGCTGGGGCCCTGCACCGGGCGTTCAGGTCGCGCTCCGCACGCGCGCCGTACCGTGTTCCGTCGGGCGGGAATCGCCGCGGCGGTCGCACCACACGGACGGGCGCTGGCGGGCACTCGGCACGGATCGCGGTTCCCTGTAAGGGGAATCGTTGTCACCGCGAGCTCGGAATGCCCTCGCGTCGCGCCAGCACCGTTGCTGAACGCACTGGGCCGGGGGGCACACCCGCCTACGGCGTCGGCCGCCCAGATGGCGACTGCAAACCTACAGCTCCGCGAGCGGATCTGCGACCGGTTCGCACCGTGACCCGGGCCCTTGTGAATACTTTCACAAGGTTGTGATTTGTCAAGGGTTCGACTCCGGAAATGAGCACGAAGTGAGTGAACTCACCGTGCTACCTCGAAGAAGACTCGGGGAACTCGTTCCCCGGTGTCGCAGGGACCCCTACCGCGGGTCCTCGTGCGACACCCGCCACACGTTCCCTCCGCGCGAGCCGAAGCCGTTGTCCGGCTTGCAGGCTTCGTAAAGGAGGGGGTCGGTGACAGCGAGTCGAACCGGTTTGACACACTGGTACTCAAGGTTGGCCGACACACCCTGCGAGGTAAAGTCCGCCAGGGCAGAAGTACCCACGACGCCCGGTCTATAACGCACCGAAAAGACGATATTCGGTTGTAAGTCTCGCGCCGTCCCGGTAGGGATGGCGAAATCAACCTTGCCTGCTCACGGGCGACTTGTCAACACCCACCTAGAGGTTTTCCCAAGTTGTTAGCAGGCCACCCGCAGCGCCTTCGGCACCGAGCTGAGTTCGAGTTCGGTGCGCTCTCCGAGATAATCCCCGTCGAGCTGGAACGCCTGCGAGAGCGACGCGCGCAACCGGATCCTGGAGAGATCGTGATGCGTCACCGCGTGCTTGCCGTCGGGTCCGTCCCGTCCCACCAGCAGTGAAGCGGCGGTCAGCGCGGCGTCCGACAAACCCAGTTTACGCAGAATCAGGACATCAAGTCCAGCATTAAAGGACGCCCGCGCGTTGAGATTCACCGGAAGGGCGCCGAGGTACGTCCACGGTGCGCAGTTCTGGACCACGACCATCCCCATCGATTCGACCTCCTCGCCCGTGGACAGCGCCACTTTGATCGAATCCCCTTCCACGCCATGCTCAGTCAGTTCCGCCATGACGGCGCGGGCGTAGTGCGCGCCGAGATTGCGCTTCTTGCGGTACGACTCGACCTTCTGGATGATCGACGCGTCCCAGCCGAGCCCGGCGCAGAACGTGAACAGCCGGTCGATCCCCTCGCCCTGCGCGCGACCGAGACTGACGGTGCGGGTGCGCGGCGTGTCGGACAGCGCCGACACGATCGCCGTCGACGCGCGGCGCCGGTCCCACGGCAGGCCCAGGGCCCGCGCGAACACGTTGGTCGACCCGGCCGGGATCGGCGCGAACACGGGCGCCTCCTCGGCGGTGCGGCCGTCGGCGACCAGGCCGTTCACGACCTCGTTCACGGTGCCGTCCCCGCCGAGGGACAGCACCACGTCGTACCCGGCGTCGGCGCCCCGGCGGGCGAGCTCCTCGCCGTGGCCGCGCCCGTCGGTCTTCTCCACCGTCAGGTCGAGCACGGTGTCGAGCTTCTTGACGACCCAGCGCGTACGGCGGCGCGAGCCGGTGGAGGCCTTCGGGTTCACGATGAGCAGGCCGCGCTGTGGCGCTGCTTTCAGGTCGCGCATAGCCGCAGCGTAGCCCGGGATACGGTGGAGGTGTGAACGAAACCGACGCCGACATGGGCGCGGTCACCGAAAGCCACGGTGACAGCGCACGTCCGTGGACCCTGACCGCAGCCGCCGGCGTGTTCTGGCTCCTCGCAACGGGACTCGTCGCGGCCGGGGCCTGGGCCCTGATCCAGATCGCCACCGGCGACGTCGACACCGTCAGCGGGGCCGTCGGGATCGCGCTCCTGGCGTGGCTCGCGGCGCTCTATTACTGGTTCATCGGGCGGCGGCTCCTCCAGAGCCGCGACATCGTCGCGCAGGCGGTGTTCCAGGCGCTCCTGTGGCTGCCGGTCGGGTACTACCTGCGCGAGTCCGCGCACCCGGTGATCGGGGTCGCGGCGTGGGCGCTCGCGGCGGTGCTGCTGGCGCTGATCCTGTGCGGCCCGAGCAGGCGCGCGGTCGGCTTCGGCGAGCGCAGGCCCTTCAGCGAGAGCGAATAGGCGACCCGCTTGGACCACAACTAGGCGATCTCCCGGCTGAACTACGCCTCCGCGGCGCGCTTCGCGATGAGGTCGAGCAGTTCCGGTGCGGCGCCCAGAGGTTCACCCGTGTGGACGACGCCCGCGTCCCGTGCCGACTCGATCGCGGTGTCGCACAGGATGCCCGGGGCGATGAAGTAGCAGACGGCCGCGATGCGCTGGGCGCCTTGGGCCTTCAGCAGTTCGACCGTTTCACCCGGTCGGGGGCCCGGGCCCGAGGCGAAGCCGGGGCCGGCCGGGACGCCGAGGAGGCGGCCCGCCTCGCCGGCGATCGCGGCGACGTGCGCGCGGCCCTCGTCGACGCGGGTGCCCGCGGCGCACACCACGAGCCCGTCGATGCCGTAGGGAAGATCGCGGAGCAGGGCCTGCGCGAGCGAGAGGTCCCCCACCGGGCGGGCGACGGCGACCGCGAGCCCCGGGCGGGACTCCTCCGCGCGCTTCGCGACCTCGGGGAGGTCGGTGCGGGTGTGGTAGGCGTCGGTGAGCAATAGCGGCAGTGCGACGGCGGCGGACTCGCCGGTGTCGGCGATGCCCCGCAGGACCTCCACCGGGTGCGGCTCGTTGAACTCCAGGAACCCGACGTCCGCTCCGGCCGCCCGCGCGATGGCGCGGACGGCCTCCGGGGAGCGCGGGTCGGGGCTGCCGTGGGCGACCAGGACGATCGGCCGCGGCGTCCCCGAAGGCGCCGTCCCCGCCGCGGCCGGGGCCGCGCCGGGTTCAGGCGCCTGTTCCTCAGACATGCAGTCCGCACTCGGTCTTGTCGAACGCGGCCCAGCGGCCCGCGCGCGGGTCCTCGCCCGGCGCGGTGCGGCGGGTGCACGGCCAGCAGCCGATGGAGCGGAAGCCGTCCTTGAGCAGCGGGTTGACCGGGATGTTGTGGCGCTCGATGTACGCCTCCTGGTCGGCCTCGGTCCACTTCGCGATCGGCGAGACCTTGACCTTGCGGCGGGACAGGTCGAAGTCGACCACGCGCGTGTTCGCGCGGGTCGGGCCCTCGTCGCGGCGCAGGCCGGTGGCCCAGCCGTCGTAGTCGGCCAGGGCCGCGTTGAGCGGCAGGACCTTCCGCAGCGAGCAGCACTCGTCGGGGGCGCGCGAGAACAGCCGCGGCCCGAACTCGGCGTCCTGCGACAGGACGCTCTGGTCGGGCTGGATCGACCGCACGTTGACGTTCATCGTCGCGGCGACGAAGTCGCGGACCTCCAGGGTCTCCGGGAAGTGGAGGCCCGTGTCGAGGAAGACCACGTCGATGCCGGGGGCGACCTCGCTGGCGAGGTGCACCACGGCGGCGTCGGCCATCGAGGAGGTCACGCAGAAGCGCTCGCCGAACTCGCCGACCGCCCACTCGATGATCTCGTGGGCCGTGGCGTCTTCGAGGCGCTCCCCCGCTGCGGTCGCGAGGTCACGGAGTTCGAATGGGTCTCTTCCTATCCCGTTGCTGCTCATGCTGCTTCACTCCGATCGGGGTGTTTCACTCCGGCTGGTCGCCGGTGGAGGGCGGCGCGATGATCGGCGCGGCCGCCATCCCGTGGTATTTGACGGCGAAGACGCGGGTGCAGTCCGCGCAGTGCCATCCGCCCTTGATGTCGACGTCGCTGTCGGCATCGGGCGCGTAGGGTCTGAGGTCCTCTTCACCGCAGTACGGGCAGTGGTAGGGGACGACGCGGCCGCTCACTGGAGCTCGGATTCCTCCGCGCGGTGGACCCACTGCGCGAACGTCTCGTCTTCGGTGCGGCCCGCGAGGTAGCGGCGGGTGACGCGCTCGACGTAGTCGCCGAGGTCCTCCGAGGCGACCTTGAGGCCGCGGGACTTGCGTCCCAGGCTCGCCGCGGAGGCGTGGCCGCCGCCGAGGTGGACCTGGAAGCCCTCGACCTGCTCGCCGTCCTTGACCACGAGCTGGCCCTTGAGGCCGATGTCGGCGGTCTGGGTGCGCGCGCACGCGTTCGGGCAGCCGTTCACGTGGATCGACACGGGGGTGTCGAGCTCGGGGACGCGCTTCTCCAGCTCGGCGACGAGGTCGCGGGCGCGGTCCTTGGTGTCCACGATCGCGAGCTTGCAGAACTGGATTCCGGTGCAGGCCATGGTGGACCGGCGCCACGGCGACGGGTTCGCCTCCAGGCCGATCGCGCGCAGGTCCTCGACGGCGTCGTCGACCTTGTCGCCCGGGATGTCCAGGAGCAGGAGCTTCTGGAGCGGGGTGGCGCGCACGCGGTCGGAGCCGTACTTCTCGGCGATGTCGGCGAGCTGGCCGAGCATCGTGCCCGAGACGCGCCCGGCGACCGGCGCGAGGCCGATGAAGTACTTGCCGTCGCGCTGCTTGTGGACGCCGACGTGGTCGAGGAGCTTCTCCGGGACCGGCGGCTGCTCCAGGTCGGGGAGCTTGCGGCCCAGGTACGCCTCGGATTCGAGGACCTCGCGGAACTTCTCGGCGCCCCAGTCCTTGACGAGGAACTTCAGGCGCGCGCGGGTGCGCAGGCGCCGGTAGCCCCAGTCGCGGAAGATCTTCACCACGTTGAGCCACACCTCGACGATGTCGTCCTGCGCGACCCAGGTGCCCAGGCGCTGCGCGAACATCGGGTTCGTGGAGAGGCCGCCGCCGACGTACAGGTCGAAGCCCGGCCCCAGCTCGGGGTGGACCGCGCCGATGAGCGAGATGTCGTTGACCTCGTACGGGCTGTCGGGCAGCCAGCCGATCGTCGACTTGAACTTGCGCGGCAGGTTCGAGAGGCTGCGGTCGCCGATGAACCGGTCGTGGATCTCCTTGATCTGCGGCGTGGCGTCGATGACCTCGTCGACGGCGACGCCCGCGACCGGGGAGCCGAGGATGACGCGCGGGCAGTCGCCGCAGGCCTCCTGCGTGTCGAGGCCGACCGCTTCGAGGCGGCGCCAGATCTCGGGCACGTCGCGCACGTCGATCCAGTGGAACTGGACGTTCTCGCGGTCGGTGACGTCGGCGGTGTCGCGGCCGAACTCCTTGGAGATCCCGGCGAGGGTCCGCAGCTGCGCGAGGTCGAGCTGGCCGCCGTCCATGCGCACGCGCATCATGAAGTACTTGTCGTCCAGCTCCTCCTCTTCGAGGATGCCGGTCTTGCCGCCCGCGATGCCGGGCTTGCGCTGCGTGTACAGGCCCCACCAGCGGAAGCGCCCGCGCAGGTCGGCGGGGTCGATCGAGTCGAAGCCGCGGTGGGCGTAAATGCCCTCGATGCGCTGCCGCACGTTCAGCGGGTTGTCGTCCTTTTTGGACTGCTCGTTCTTGTTGAGCGGCTCCCGGTGGCCCATGGCCCACTGGCCTTGGCCTTTGGGGCGGGACGGTTTGCGCGTTGGCGTTGGCACGGTACTCCTCATCGCGGACACAGGTGTGGCGTGGATTCGACGGCGGAAAAGCCGGAAGCGAATTAAGCGCACATGAGACACATGGCGCTGTACACACGGCAGAAGTCGACGTGGCGGCGTGCCACCAGTCGGAGCCCGTGTGCGCGAGACATGCCTAGAAGCATGACACAGGTTCCCGTCCACTGCACTCGACGTCCCGCTCCCTGGACAGCAGGTCACATGAAGGTGACACGCGTCCGGCCGGACCTCGCGGTCGCGGGGCCCGGCCGTACCGGCATGCGGGACGAGTGTTACTGAAGCGCGAAGTCGACCACGGCTTCGGTGCCGCCCTCGGCGCGCGGGCGCATGTCGATCGTGCCGCGGAGTTCGCCGGTGACGAGGGTGTGCACGATCTGGAGGCCCAGGCGGGTCGAGTCGGCGATGCGGAAGTTCTCGGGGAGGCCCTTGCCGTGGTCGGAGACCGTGACGCGGAAGCGGTCGCCGTCGCGCTCGACGCCGATGACGACCTCGCCGTCCTGGCCGGGCGGGTAGGCGTGCTCGACGGCGTTCTGGATCAGCTCGTTGACGACCATGACCAGCGGCGTCGCGTACTCCGAGGGCAGGACCCCGAAGGTGCCCTCGCGGCGCAGCGTCACCTTCGACTCGGCCACCGAGACCTCGACGGCCATCGACGCCACGCGGTCGACGATCTGGTCGAAGCCCACGGACTCGTCGCCGGACTGGGACAGGGTCTCGTGGACGAGCGCGATCGAGGCGACGCGGCGCACGGACTCCTCCAGGGACTGGCGGGCCTGCGGGGAGCCCACGCGGCGGGCCTGGAGGCGCAGCAGCGCGGCCACGGTCTGGAGGTTGTTCTTGACGCGGTGGTGGATCTCGCGGATCGTGGCGTCCTTGGTGACCAGCTCGCGGTCGAGGCGCCGGACCTCGGTGATGTCGCGCACGAGGACGAGCGCGCCCGCGGCCTTGCCGCCGGGGCGCAGCGGCAGCGCCCGCATGAGGACCGTGGCGCCCTTCGCCTCGATCTCCTTGCGCCGCGGCGTGCCGCCCGCGAGCGCGTCGGCGATGCGGCGGGCCGCGTCGGCGCCGACCTCGGGGTCGGAGGGGAGGCTGCGGGTGAGCTCGGCGAGGTCGCGGTCGCGCAGGTGCCCGGTGACGCCCATGCGGCGGTACGCCGAGAGCGCGTTCGGGGAGGCGTAGCGGACGAGGCCGTCGGCGCCGATGCGGACCAGGCCGTCGCCGATGCGCGGCGCGGTGGTCGGCTCACCGGGCAGCAGCGGGGGCGGGAAGCCGCCGTCGGTGAGCATCTGCACCAGGTAGTCGGCGGTCTTGAGGTAGTTGAGCTCCAGGTGGGAGGGGCTGCGGGTGTCCGAGAGGTTCGTGTCGCGGGCGGCGACGGCGATGACCTGGCTGCGGTCGCGGCGGCGCACCGGGATGGCCTCGTGGCGGGCGGCGACGTCGCCGCGCCAGACCGGGTCGCCCTCGCGGAAGATCCGGCCCTCGGTGTACGCGACGCTCAGGTGCTTCGCGTCCTCGCCTTCGAGGGTGCGCCCGACCTGGTCCTCCTCGTAGGCGGTGGGGCCGGTCGTGGGCCGGACCTGGGCGAGGCACACGTACCGGCCCGGGTGGTCCTTGACGGCGCCCCAGAGGAGGAAGTCGGCGAAGGAGAGGTCGGCGAGGAGCTGCCATTCGGCGACGAGCCGCTGGAGGTGGGCCGCGGAGTTCGACGTCAGGTCGGTGTGCGCGCTGATCACATCACGGAGTGTGGACACCGGTCCAATGGTAGCGGCGGGATCGGAGCCGCGGCCCGTCCTCTACGGCAGCGTCATGTCGGGCTTGTCCAGCTCCTCTACATTCACATCTTTGAAGGTCAGGACTCTGACGTGCTTGACGAAGCGGGCCGGGCGGTACATGTCCCAGACCCACGCGTCGCTCATCTCGACCTCGAAGTAGGTCTCGGCGTCGGCACCGCGCACGTTGACCTCGACCGCGTTGGCCAGGTAGAACCGCCGCTCGGTCTCGACGACGTAGGTGAACTGCCGCACGATGTCCCGGTACTCCCGGTACAGCTGCAACTCCATGTCGGTCTCGTACTTCTCGAGGTCCTCGGCGCTCAACGCTCCTCCTTCAATGCGACGGTAACCACGATAGTGCGCGCATGCCCCGCCGCGGACGCGGCTTGCCTTGCCCGTCCCGGATTCACGCCGGGAGGACCCGGTAAACCCGGTTCAGGCGGCGGCGGGTACGGCGAGCGCGGCGACGTTGGCGTACGAGAAGCGGTGCTCCCCGCAGGGCCCGAAGCGGCGCATCGCCTCCTCGTGGGCGGGCGTCCCGTATCCCTTGTGGATCGCGAAGCCGTATTCGGGGTGGCGGCCGTCGAGCTCGGCCATGATCCGGTCGCGGGTCACCTTCGCGACCACGCCCGCGGCGGCGACGCACGCGGCCGTGCGGTCGCCCTTGACGACCCCGAGGCTCCCGGGCAGGCCCGGGACGGGGAACCCGTCGGTGAGCGTGTACCCGGGCCGCTGGGGCAGGCGGGCCACGGCGACGCGCATGCCCTCCAGGTTGCAGACGCCGACGCCGCGCCGGTCGATCTCCTGCGGGGAGTACGAGACGACGCCGATGAGGGCCCGGGAACGGCGCAGCCGCTCGAAGACGCGCTCGCGCGCGGCCTCGGTGAGCAGCTTCGAGTCGTTCAGCTCCTCCAGACGTGCGCTCGGCGGCAGGATCACCGCCGCGACGACCAGGGGCCCGGCGCACGCGCCGCGGCCGGCCTCGTCGGTCCCGGCGACCGGGCCGAGGCCGCGCCGGGACAGCGCGGCCTCCAGCGCGTACAGGTCGCCGTCGCGCCGCATCCGGGAAGGGTCCGGGCGGAGCACGGTCAGGAGGGGTCCGGGACGTCGTCGAAGGTCTCCGGGATGGAGAACCAGTTGAAGTCGCCGAAGGGCCAGAACAGGACGAAGGCCTTGCCGATGACGGCGTCGACCTCGATCGTGGAGGCGTCGACGTTCCCGCCGGTGCGGATGAACCGCTCGCGCGAGTCGCCGGAGGCCGAGCGGTGGTCGCCCATGACCCACAGGCGCCCCTCGGGGACGATCACGTCGAACGGGTCCTGGGAGGGCGGGTCCTGCTCCCCGGTGACCGGGTTGGTGAACAGGTACGAGTCCTCGTCGAGGGCGACGCCGTTGACGGTGATGCGCCCCTGGTCGTCGCAGCACACGACGTGGTCGCCGCCGACGGCGATGACCCGCTTGATGAACTCGTCCTCCTCCATGACCGACCGCCACGACTCGGGCGCGGTGAAGACGATGATCTCGCCGCGCTCGGGCTCGGAGAAGTCGTACACGAGCTTGTTGACGAGCACCCGGTCGTTGATCTGGAGGGTGTTCTCCATCGACCCGGAGGGGATGTAGTAGGTCTGGACGACCCAGGTGCGCACCACGATCGCCACGAGGATGGCGACGCCCAGGAGGATGGGGAGTTCCTTCCAGAACGACCCCTTCTTCTTGGGCTGCTGCTTGTCGGAGGTCTCCTCGGCGCCCTCGCCGTCGGCGCCGGGCGCCTGCCCTTCTTCGATCACGGTGCGAGTCTACGCGCTCGCGCTCTGACGGCAGGGGCGGTGGTACCGGTGGCGGGCAACGAAGGCGGTGACTCCCAGGACGTGCCCCACGCCGCCGGGCGGCCGTCCCCGACGGCGCCCGAGGCGGACTGGGCCCCTTCGGTTCCGGTGGTCCCGTCGAGCGCGTCGAAGGAGTCGGGGATCGCCAGTTCGGTGGCCCGGTCGGTGGGCCACACGAGGGCGATGGCCCGGCCGATGATGTTCTCCACCGGGACCGGGCCCTGGCACCGGGAGTCCTTCGAGTTGCCGCGGTGGTCCCCCATCACCCACACCTCCCCTTCGGGGATGGTGACCTGGTCGAAGCGGCGCGAGTGGCAGGTGCCGGGCTCGGGCTCGACGGGCGCGTTGTCGTAGACGTACTCGTCCTCGTGGAGGGAGACGCCGTTGACGACGACGTTCCCGTCGGCGTCGCAGCACATGACGGTGTCGCCGCCGACGGCGATGACCCGCTTGATGAAGTCCTTCTCGTCGGGCTCGGCGAGGCCGATGAGGTCGAGGACGCCGGTGGTGAGGTCGTCGACCCAGCCCCCGCCGCCGCCCGCGGGCCGGTACTCGGGGTCCCAGGAGTCGGTACCGCGGAAGACGACCACCTCGCCGCGCTGGGGCGTGCGCAGGGTGGTGGTGAGCTTGAGGACGAGGACCTTGTCGCCCTCCTGGAGGGTCTGCTCCATGGAGCCGGACGGGATGTAGAAGGGCTGCACGGCGAACGTGCGCAGCAGGACCGCCGCGGAGAACGCGACGACGAGGAGCAGCGGCAGCTCGATCCACAGCGACAGGTACTGGCGCTTGTGCGGCTGCGAGAGGCGGCTCTCGGACTCCTTCTTCGGCTTGCCGGCGTCGCCGGGCGCGGCGTCGCGCGGCACGGTGCGGTGGGCGGCCGAGACCTTGTCGTGGGAAGCAGAGTCGTGGGAAGCGGAGACGCGGTCGTGCGAGGCGCTGACGCGGTCGCGCGCGCCCGCGGGGCCTTCGGGGCGGTGCAGGCGCTGGGTGGCGTCGGTGGCGGGCGGGCGGCCCGCGAACGGGACGCCGGGGCGGCCAGGGGGCTTCGCGGGGCCCTTCGGCGGCACGGGGGCGCCGGGCCCGCCGGGACCGGGGAGGCGGCTCCAATCGATGCGGCGGGGGCCCTTCGCCCCGTCGGAGGAACCGGGACTCATGCGGTGAGCGTAGCGGAAAACGGAGGGTATGGAAAAACCCCGGGCGGGTGCCCGGGGTTCTCCGAAGACGCTTGAGGATCAGACCTCGCGGCGCTCCTTGATCTTGGTCGCGGCCTTGCCCTTGCGGTCGCGCAGGTAGTACAGCTTCGCGCGGCGGACCTTGCCGCGCATCGCGATCTCGATCGAGTCGACCATGGGGCCGTGCACCGGGAAGGTGCGCTCGACGCCGATGCCGTAGCTGATCTTGCGGACCGTGAAGGTCTCGCCCAGACCGGCGCCGTGGCGGCGGATCACGACGCCCTGGAACACCTGGACACGGGACCGGTTGCCTTCCTGGATCCGGACGTTGACCTTGACGGTGTCGCCGGGACGGAAGTCCGGCACGTCGGCGCGCATGGAGGCGGCGTTCAGCTCATCCAGAATGTTCATTGGTTTCAACCCTCGTTGATGAAAAGTTCACGGGTTCCGATCCGGGAGAGGTACCGCTTGAACGGGCGGGACGTCGCGGGGAACCGTCTTACTCTGCCACACCCTGCGTGGGCGCGGCGAACCCGGCCCCTTCGAGGAGGAGCCGGTCACGTTCATCGAGGCTACCCGGGTCCAGGCGCTCCAGCAAATCCGGGCGGGCCCGCGCGGTGCGGAGGAGTGCCTGCTCACGCCGCCACCGGTCGACCTTGCCGTGGTCGCCCGAGAGGAGGACCGGCGGGACCTCGTGGCCGCGCCACTCGGCGGGCCGCGTGTAGGCGGGGGCCTCCAGGAGGCCCGCGTTGTGCGACTCGTCGTCGAGGGAGGCGGCGTTCCCGAGGACGCCGGGGACGAGGCGCGTGACGGCCTCGACGATCGCGAGGACCGCGACCTCGCCGCCGAAGAGCACGTAGTCGCCGATGGAGACCTCGGTGACCTCCATGCGGTCGGCCGCGTAGTCGACGACCCGCTGGTCGATGCCTTCGTAACGGCCGCAGGCGAACATGAGCCACGGCTCGGCCGCCAGCTCGTGCGCCATCGCCTGCGTGAAGGGCCGCCCGGCGGGGCTGGTGACGAGCAGCCGGGGCCGCTCCTCACCGGGGACGAGCTCGTCGAGGCACTCGCCCCACGGCTGCGGCTTCATGACCATCCCGGCGCCGCCGCCCGCGGGGGCCCCGTCCACCGAGTGGTGCACGTCGTGGGTCCAGCGGCGCAGGTCGTGGACGTTCAGGTCGAGCAGGCCCTTGTCGCGGGCGCGCCCGATGAGCGAGAGGTCGAGGGGGGCGAGGTACTCGGGGAAGACGGTGACGACGTCGATCTTCACTACAGCTCCAGCAGCCCGGGCGGGAGGTCCACGGTGATGACCTCGGCCTCGAAGTCGATCTCGGTGACCATCTCGGCGACGAACGGGATGCGCGCCGGATGCGTGCCCTGGCGCTTGACGACGAGGGTCTCGTGGCCCGCGCCGTGCTCGATGCGGGCGACCGTGCCGACCTCGGTGCCGTCGGCCTCGACGACTTTCAGCCCTTCGAGGTCGTCGTCGCGGAACTCGTCCTCGGCGAGGTCGTCCTCGTCGACGTCGACCGAGAGCAGCACGCCGCGCAGCAGCTCCGCCTCGGTGCGGCCGGGCACGCCCTCGAAGCCGACCATGGGCCGGCCCTGGTGCCAGCGCACCGAGACGGCCTTCAGGGGGCCGTTCTTGGTGGCGTACTCGATCCCCGGCTGGAACCGGGCCTCGGGATCGTCGGTGCGGACCTCCACGACGAGTTCGCCGCGCAGCCCGTGGGGGCGCACGATCCGGCCGACCACGACCTCTGCCATTGCTTGCCTCTCCTTGCAGCACAACAGCCCCGGGGGTGACCCCCGGGGCTGTCGCACTCAGACCTCAGTAGGAATCGACGACCTCGACGCGGATGCCGCGCCCGCCGATCGAGCCGATGACCTGCCGCAGCGCGTTGACGGTGCGGCCGCCGCGGCCGATCACCGTGCCCAGGTCGTCCGGGTTGACCCGGACTTCCAGGCGCTTGCCGCGACGCGAGTCGACCAGACGGACACGGACATCGTCAGGGTGATCGACGATGCCTTTCACAAGGTGTTCAAGCGCCGGTCGCAGCACGGTCTACTCCCCTTTTTCGTCGGACGCCTCAGTGGCCTCCGCCTTGACCTCTTCAGTCTTAGCGGATTCGTCGGCCTTCTCGGCGGACTTCTTCGACTTCGACGCGGGCTTCGTGTCGGCGGCCTTGGCGGCCTCCTCCGAGACGTAGGCCTTCGACGGGTCGATACCGGACTCCTTGAGGGCCGCCACGTACAGCGACTCCTTCTCGGGCTTCGGCTCGGCGACCTTCAGCGGTCCCGGCTCGGGCAGGCCCTTGAAGCGCTGCCAGTCGCCGGTCTTGCGGAGGATGGCCTTGACCTGGTCGGTCGGCTGGGCGCCGACGGAGAGCCAGTGCTGGACGCGGTCGGACTTGACCTCGATCCGGGACGGGTTCTCCTTCGGGTGGTAGATCCCGACGTTCTCAATGACCTTGCCGTCGCGCTTGGTCCGCGAGTCGGCGATGACGATGCGGTACTGGGGAGTACGGATCTTCCCCATGCGCGTGAGGCGAATCTTCACTGCCACGTTCTTGTTACTCCTGTAATAAGGATCACGCAGCGCGCACGCCTTCCAGGGGAATCAATCCGGATTGCGTTCGCGCTGAAACCTGGCTTTGCGTCACGGTTGTTGAGAGGGCACCCGTCCCAAAGCTCATGTACAGCGACCGAGTCTAGCGCACGGCCGGATCAGTACGACCGGGCGAGGTAGGCGATGAGACCGGGTTCATCCAGGGAGTCCGGTACGGAGCCGTCCTCGCGTTGCAGGACCCGCACGGTGACCGAGGATTCGGCGGCCTTGCGCTCCCCTTCGACGCCGCAGGCGTCCCAGGGCAGGCGGGCGTACCCGGTCTGGGCGGCCTCGACGGCCTCCTCGACGGTGGCCGTGTCGGCGGTGTGCGACTCCCGGAACTCCAGGGCCTCGTTCCACAGCTGCTCCTGCGCGCCCTGGAGCGCGGCGGCGACGGCCTCGGCGAGCATCCCGAGCGGGATCGTCTGCTTGGAGCCCTCGACGCGGGAGACCACGGTGGCCTCGCCGTTCTTCAGGTCGCGGGGGCCGATCTCGATGCGGACCGGGTAGCCCTTGAGCTCGGCGTCCACGGCGCGGCGGCCGAAGGCGGTGTCGGCGCGGTCGTCGAGCTTGACGCGCAGGCCGTCGCCCTTGAGCTCGTCGAAGACCTTCCGCGCGGCCGACTGGACCTCGTCGGCGTCCTTGACGACCATGACGCAGACCTGGACGGGCGCGAGGTTCGGGGGCACGCGGAGCCCCGAGTCGTCGCCGTGGCCCATGATGAGCCCGCCGATCATGCGGGTCGAGGTGCCCCAGGAGGTGGTCCAGCCGTGGGCCTGCTTGCCGTCCTTGCCCTGGAACTGGATGTCGAAGGCCTTCGCGAAGTTCTGGCCCAGCTCGTGGGAGGTGCCCATCTGGAGGGCCTTGCCGTCGCGCATGAGCGACTCGACGGCGAACGTGTTCAGGGCCCCGGCGAAGCGCTCGGCCTCGGTCTTGATGCCGCGCAGCACGGGCAGCGCGAGCACGTTCTCCATGAAGTCGGCGTAGACCTCGTGGAGGATCCGCAGCGTGAACGCGTGGGCGTCCTCGTAGCTGTCGTGGACGGTGTGGCCCTCCTGCCACAGGAACTCCGAGGAGCGCAGGAACAGGCGGGTGCGCAGCTCGTAGCGCATGACGTTGCACCACTGGTTGAGCAGCAGGGGCAGGTCGCGGTAGGAGTTCACCCACTTCGCCATGTACTCGCCGATGACGGTCTCGGAGGTGGGGCGGATCGCGAGCTTCTCTTCGAGCTCCTTGCCGCCGCCGTGCGTGACCATCCACAGCTCAGGTGCGAAGCCCTCGACGTGGTCGGCTTCGCGCGTGAAGTAGGACTCGGGGATCAGCAGGGGGAACGAGGCGTTCTCGGTGCCGGTCTCCTTGATGCGGGCGTCCATCTCGGCCGTCATGCGCTCCCACAGGGCGAAGCCGGTCGGGCGGATCACCTGCGAGCCGCGCGCCGGCCCGTTCTCGGCCAGCTGGGCCTTGGCGATGACGTCCTGGTACCAGCGAGGGAAGTCCTCGCCCTGCGGTGTGAGTACATTGGCCATAATCAGGGATTCTACGGAACGGGCCCCGCCGGGCCGCAATCGGATTCCGGCGCTGAGACCTCCGTCGGACGGCCGAGGGCCGATTGCCGTATCCCGGTCCTTCGGCGGTGATACAGGACGGCGAACGTCGCATAAGCTGTCGACGTGACAACACCCATGCTGGCAGGCGACCGCGGCCTGACGGCCGCCGAGGTGGCCGAGCGCGTCGAGGCCGGAGCCGTCAACGAGGCCAAGCGGCACACGAGCCGCCCGTTCTCGGCCATCCTGCGCGCCAACCTGTTCACCCCGCTCAACGCCGTCATCGGCGTGCTGGCCGTGATCGCCGTGACGTTCGGCGGCTGGAAGCAGGGCCTGTTCGCGGGCGTCATCATCGCGAACATCCTCATCGGCACGATCCAGGAGCTGCGCGCCAAGCGCACGCTCGACAAGCTCTCGCTCATGAACCAGGCCAACGCGAAGGTCCTGCGCGACGGCGAGGTCCAGGAGATCGCGCCGAACCGGATCGTCAAGGACGACCTCGTGTTCGTCGAGCCCGGCGACCGCGTCGTCGTCGACGGGCCCGTCGTGGAGTCCCGCAACCTGGAGATCGACGAGTCGCTGCTCACCGGCGAGGCCGACCCGGTCGCGAAGACCCCCGGGGACGACGTCAGGTCCGGCTCGTTCGCCGTCGCCGGCACCGGCCTGTTCCGGGCCGAGCACATCGGCGCGGACTCCTACGCCGCCAAGCTCGTCGAGGAGGCCAGCAAGTTCACACTGGCCCGCTCGGAGCTGCGCGAGGGCATCAACCGGTTCATCAAGCTCATCAACTGGCTCATCGTCCCGATCGCGATCCTCCTCATCATCAGCCAGGCCGCCGACGCGCAGAACTGGCGCGACATCATCGTCTCCACTGTGGCCGGGATCGTCCCGATGATCCCCGAGGGCCTGGTGCTGCTCACCTCCGTGGCGTTCGCCGTCGGCGTGGTCCGGCTCGGCGCCCGCAAGTGCCTCGTGCAGGAGCTGCCCGCGATCGAAGGGCTCGCCCGCACCGATGTGCTGTGCCTGGACAAGACCGGGACGCTCACCGAGGGCGGCATGGACGTCGACGAGATCCGCCCCATCGAGGGCGGCGACCGGGCCGCGTCCCTCGAAGCGCTCGCGGCGCTCGCCGCGGCCGACGACAGCCCCAACCCGACCATGCAGGCCGTCGAGGCGTACCTGGAGAAGCAGTCCGTCGCCGACCCGCGGTGGCGGGTCATCGACGTCATGCCGTTCTCCTCAGCCCGCAAATGGTCCGGGACGCGTTTCACCGACCACGGCACGTGGCTCCTCGGCGCGCCCGACGTGCTCCTGGACGCCGGGGACCCGGTGCTCCTGGAGGCCGACATGCTCGCCGCGCAGGGCCTGCGGGTCCTCTCGCTCGTCACGGCCGAGACCGCGTCGACCACCGGCGGGGTCACCGGTGTGAAGGCCCAGGCGCTCGTGGTCCTGCGCCAGCGCCTGCGCTCCACCGCGGCCGCGACCCTCGCCTACTTCAAGGAGCAGGGCGTCGCCGTCAAGATCATCTCCGGGGACTCCCCCGCCGCGGTCGGCGCGGTCGCGGCGCAGCTCGGCGTCGAGGGCGCCGCGGACACCGTGGACGCCCGGCGCCTCCCCGAGGACCCGGAGGAGCTGGCGGACCTGCTGGAGCGGGCGACGATCTTCGGGCGCGTGAAGCCGCACCAGAAGCAGGCGTTCGTGAAGGCCCTCCAGTCGCGCGGGCACACCGTCGCGATGACCGGCGACGGCGTCAACGACGTGCTCGCGCTGAAGGACGCGGACCTGGGGATCGCGATGGGGTCGGGTTCGGCCGCGGCCCGGTCCGTGGCGCAGGTCGTGCTCCTGGACGACGAGTTCGCGACGCTCCCGCACGTGGTCGCCGAGGGCCGCCGGGTGCTCGGGAACATCGGGCGGGTCTCGAACCTGTTCCTCACCAAGACCGTGTACGCGATCGCGCTGGCGCTGTTCATCGCCGTGGGCGCGTCGATCGCGTGGTCCGCGGGCAGCGACCCGCTGCCGTACCCGTTCCTGCCGATCCACCAGTCGCTCATCAACGCGTTCACGATCGGCATCCCGGCGTTCTTCCTCGCGCTCGCGCCGACCTTCGACCGGGCCCGGCCCGGGTTCGTGAAGCGGGTCCTGAAGTTCGCGATCCCGGCGGGGATCTGCTGCGCGGTGCCGACGTTCGCGGTGTACCTGGCGGCGCTCGCGCACGACGGCTACGACTCGGCGCAGCCGCAGACGACGGCGGCGATCACGCTGTTCAGCCTGGCGCTGGTGGCGCTCGCGATCGTCGCGAAGCCGTACGTGTGGTGGAAGGGCCTGCTGGTCGGGGTGTGCGCGGGCGCGTTCGTCCTGGTGCTGGCGGTGCCGCCGTTCGCGCGGTTCTACGAGCTGTCGCTGCCGGGGGTGTGGAACACCACTGCGGCGGCGATCGCGGTCGGCTGCGGCGCGGCGACGCTGCTGTTCTGGCTGGTCGTGCGGCCGAAGCACCTGGCGGACTGACCGCCGCTACGCGTCTCTGGGGCCCCGCTACACGCCATGTAGCGGGGCCTCGCGGCTTCTCGCGGGCGTGTAGCGCCTCCGGAGTGAAGGCAGTAATTCACTCAGGAGGCCGACATGGCAAGCGAGACCGCGATCCGGGCCGAAGGGCTCGTCAAGCACTTCAAGGAGATCAAGGCCGTCGACGGCGTGGACCTGGAGGTCCCGGCCGGGACCGTGTACGGGGTGCTCGGGCCGAACGGGGCGGGGAAGACGACGACGGTGCGGATGCTGGCGACGCTGCTGCGTCCGGACGCGGGCCGGGCCGAGGTGTTCGGGCACGACATCACGGCGGACCCGTCGGCGGTGCGCACGCAGGTGAGCCTGACGGGGCAGTACGCGTCGCTGGACGAGGACCTGACGGGCGTGGAGAACCTGGTGCTGCTGTCGCGGCTGTACGGGTTCGGGAAGCCCGCGGCGCGATCGCGCGCCGGGGACCTGCTGGAGGCGTTCGGGCTCTCGCACGCGGCGGGCAAGCAGGTGAAGGCGTACTCGGGCGGGATGCGGCGGCGCCTGGACATCGCCGCGTCGATCATCATCACGCCGAAGCTCCTGTTCCTGGACGAGCCGACGACGGGCCTGGACCCGCGCAGCCGCAACCAGGTGTGGGAGGTCGTGCGGACCATCGTCGGCGAGGGCACCACGGTGCTGCTGACGACCCAGTACCTGGAGGAGGCCGACCAGCTGGCGAGCCGCATCGCGGTCATCGACACCGGGAAGGTCATCGCCGAGGGCACGCCGGGGCAGCTGAAGTCCTCGGTGGGCGCGGGCTCGATCAAGCTGCGCCTGCACCACACCGACCAGCGCGAGCACGCCAGGACCGTCCTCGCCGACGCGCTCCGGGCGGAGGTCGAGCTCGACGACGACCCGGTGGCGCTCATCGCGCGGCTGCTGCCCGGGCAGGACAACGCCGTGCAGGGCGCGCACGCGCTGAGCGAGCTGGCGAAGGCCGGCATCCTCGTCGACGACTTCTCGCTCGGCCAGCCGAGCCTGGACGAGGTCTTCCTCGCCCTCACCGAGCGCGTCGGCGCCTAGACAGCCCACTTGAGAGAGACAGAGGACGAACCGATCATGGCTTTCACCGAGACGAAGACGAGCACCGACCAGGACGCGCCGGCACCGGTAGAGAAGGAGCGGCTGCGCAGACTGCTCAACCAGGGCGAGCGGCCGGCCCCGCCGAGCGCGTTCGCGTCGGCGCGGGCGTTCGCGTGGCGCTCGATGCTGAAGATCAAGCACGTGCCGGAGCAGCTGGGCGACATCCTGGTGTTCCCGATCATCATGCTGCTGATGTTCACGTACCTGTTCGGCGGCGCCATCGCGGGCGGCACCGGCGACTACCTGCAATTCCTGCTGCCGGGCATCATGGTCATGAGCATCGTGATGACGACGATCTACACGGGCATGTCGGTGAACATCGACATCAACAAGGGCGTGTCGGACCGGTTCCGGACGCTGCCGATCTGGCGGGCCGCGCCGATGGTCGGGTACCTGCTGGCGGACATGTTCCGGTACGCCGCGGCGGGCGCGATCATGTTCGGCACCGGGATGATCATGGGCTACCGGCCCGCGGGCGGCGCGGCGGGCGTGCTGCTGGGCGTGGTGCTGCTGCTGGTGTTCTGCTTCGCGTTCTCGTGGGTGTGGACGTGGCTGGGGCTGATCACGCGGTCGGAGAAGACCGTCATGTCGATCTCGATGTCGATCATGTTCCCGCTGACGTTCCTGTCGAACATCATGGTCGACCCGGCGACGATGCCCGGCTGGCTCCGGCCGGTCGTGGAGAACACGCCGATCTCGCAGCTCGTGGACGGGGTGCGGGGCCTGTTCGACGGCACGTCGCCGTCGGGGGCGGTCGCGACGACGCTGATCTGGTCGGCCGGGTTCATCGCGGTGTTCGGGTTCCTGACGCTCCGGGCCTACAACCGCAAGTGACGCTTCATTGAATAACACCCGGCGGGGCCGGGAGGGTCTCGACCCTCCCGGCCCCTTCGCATCACAAGGTCCACTCGGGAGCGTCGGGGCCGGGGCGGTAGGCGCAGGAGGAGCCGGTGGTGACGGCCGCGCGCAGGTGCTCGCCGAGGGCGGGGTGGCCGTCCTCGATCTTCTTGAGGGTGTTGCGGATCCGGTTGGTGACGGTCTTGCGGGCCCGCTCGTGGTTGTCGCCGAGGCGCCGGGACCGGCCGGCGAGGCCGGTGGCGGCCTTGAGGTGCTCGATGAGGGCCTGGCGTTCGGCGTCGAGGGCGGCGGCGCGGGCGTCGTCGCCGATCGCGGCGGCGGTGTCGATCTGCTCGTCGAGCGTTTCGAGGTGCTCGCGGAAGCGGGCGCGGGCCTCGGGGTCGAGGAGGTCGTCGCCGCCGAGGCGGGCGTCGGCGCTGACGGCCTCGGACGGGTCGAGCAGGTCGGTCGCGGCGGTCTCCTCGTTCGGGTGGGAGAGGAGTTCGCGGAGGTCCGCGAGGCCCTTCGCGTGGGGCAGGTGGAGGACGGACCCGGCGTAGGCGAGGGTCCAGGTGGCGCCCTCGCGGCGGAAGACGCTGCCGGCGTCGGGGGCGGGCGCGGCCGGGGCCGCCCGGCAGGCGAGCCCGGCGCGGGCGAGGGCCGACCACGGCGCAGCGTCGAGCAGGTCGGCCTGGGCCGCGGCGGTCTTGAAGTGGGCGGCGGCGCGCTCGGGCTCGTCGAGGACGACGGCGAGCACGCCGAGCCAGTAGCTGACGGGACCGGCGATACTGGTGCCCCACATGGCGACCAGCCACTCGTCCGGGTAGGGCGCGAGCCGGTCGTAGACGCCGCGGGCGAGATCGGCGTCGCCGTCGGCGGCCGCGAGTTCGGCCTCGAAGCGCAGCATCAGCGACTCCCACGAGCCGTACTGGCCGTCGGCGGCGGCCAGGCGGTCGCGGAGGCCGCGGGCCCGGCCGATCTCGCCGCGGCGCAGGGCGCTGATCCCGGAGAGCAGGTCGGCGTACTGGCCGCCGAAATGCGACCGGTGCACGTCGGAGACGTCGGGGGCCTCGCCGCGCGCGAGCTGGAGCTCCCAGCGGAGGTGGTCGACGAGGTCGAGGTGGGGGCGTTCGCCGTCCATGAGCGCGGCGGCCTCGTCGATGCGGGCCTGCGCGGCGTCGAAGCGGCCCTGGAACATGTCGATGATGGCCTGGTCGACGCTGGAGCCGCCGCGCCAGTGGTCGGTCTCGGCCGCGTCGGCGAGGGCGCGGAACTCGGCGAGCTGCGCGAGGAACGCCGGGTCGCCCTGCTCCAGGAGCACGACCCACCGCAGCGAGGAGGACAGCAGCCGCATCTCCTCGTCGCCGGTGCGGCGGGTGATCTCGGCGAGCTCCTCGACGATCTCCTGGCGCTGCGCGGCGGTGCCGGGACCCCAGTTGGCGGCGTGCGAGGCCCACAGGCCGAAGGAGATGTCCTCCTCGTCGCCGGACTCGCGGGCGGCGAGCATGAAGCGGTACAGCAGCTGCCGGGTCAGCGCCTCGTGGTCGAGGCCCGGCTCGGGCGGCCCGCCCGCGAGGCCCTCGTAGGCGAGGGTCTTCAGCCGCATCAGTTCAGGCAGGCGCTCGGCTTGGGGCGCGCCCATGGCGGCGCGGGTGAGGAGCATCGGGTCGCCGAGGTCCTCGGCCTCCTGGAGGGCGAGCGCGTAGACGCCGCGGGCCTCGTCCTCGCGCCGGAGCCACCACACGGCGTCGGCGAGCTGGATCCGCAGCAGGACCCGCTTGCGGGCCATGGCGGGCGTGCAGCGCTCCACGGCGCGGCGGAAGAACTTCTCGGCGCCGCCGATGCTCATGCAGGCGTTGGCCTTCGCGCCCGCGCGGGCGATGAGGTCGACGGCGATCTCAGGGTCGAGGTCGTCTCCGGCGAGCCAGGCGTGGTGGGCGATCTCGGTGATGAGCATGTGCTTCTGGAGGGACTCGTCGGCGACGAGGGCGCGCACGACGCAGCCGTGGTGGTGGGCGGCCTCGTCGGGCTCCATCGTGTTGTAGAGGGTCTCGCGGACGAGGTCGTGGACGAACACGTACCGGTCCCGTTCGCGGCGCACCAAGCGGGTCTGGGCGGCGGTGTCGAGCGCGCCCTCGATGCGCTGGAGGTCGATGCCGGAGGCCTGGGACATGATGCGGGCGTGGAACTCGCGGCCGCCGACCGAGGCGAGGACGAGCATCTTCAGGATCGGCTCGGGGAGCTGGTCGATGCGGCGGCGCAGGGCGTCGCGCATGCCGGCGCTGGTGGCGTCGACGGGCTGCCCGGAGGCCCACAGGAGTGCGGTCTGCTCGACGAAGAACGGGTTGCCGCCGGTGCGGCGGGTGATCTCGGCGACGGTGTCGGGGTCGGGGGCGGCGCCGACGGTGGCCTCGACGAGAGCGGCGACGCCGTCGTCGCCCAGGCCGTCGAGGCCGACCATGGCGGCCTTGGAGACGAGCTGGAGCATGCGGCCGCGGAGGCGGTGGCCGGGGTCGATCTCGGAGTCGCGGTAGGTGCCGACGAACAGGATGCGCTCGAAGAACGTGTGCTGGCAGGCGAACTTGAGCAGTTCGAGGCTCGCGGCGTCGGAGAAGTGCAGGTCGTCGAGGACGATGAGGAGCGGGCGGAGCCGGGAGGCGGAGATGAGCAGCTGGGTGACGGCGTCGTGGAGTTCGAAGTCGACGGGCCGGGCGCCGTCGCCCTCGCCGAGGAACACGTCGATCGCGGGGGCGGGCCGCAGCGACCGCCAGGCGTCCTCGCCGAACTGGCCGCGGATCGAGCGCAGGACCTGGAGCCACAGCCAGTTGTCGGGGACGGCCTCGGACTCCCAGGAGGTCGCGAAGGCGACGAGGAGCTCGTCGCGGCGTCCCGCGGCGGCCGCGGTGACCAGTGCGGTCTTGCCGATGCCGGCCTCGCCGACGACGAGGACGAGTCCGCCGTGGCTGGCCGCGGTGCGGTCGACGGCCGCGCGCAGGGCGGAGGCGGGATGGTCGCGTCCGATGAGCAGCGAGTCAGTCACCCGACCAGTGTGGCCGAAGGGTCCGACGCCCGCCAATCGCCTCGTTCGGAACTGTCGGCTTTCGGACGAACTGATTTCGCGGTGATCGCCCTGCTCAGGGCCTCCCGGTCGGGCAGGATGTCGGTATTTGCCCGGCGGATTCCCTCGAACCGGTGCGCGGATTACGTCGAGTACATAAAGTCCTACGGAAGGTTAGGCATCCCGGTGCCGACGGGGCGGTCGGGCCGTTCGAGCGGACGGTCATAGGCAGGACCGCACCTGAGCCGGGAGCGCCGACGATCCACAGGAGCAATCCTCATGGCACAGTCCACGTCCAACGGAGTACGCAAGAACACCTGGCGCGCGATCCTCATCGGGGCCGCCGTACCGTTCGCCGTCCTCGCCGCCGCACCGGCGGTCGGGGCCGCGGCACCCGCCGACCGAGTCGAGACAGTCAACAGCGAGCAGCTTCCGCCGCTGCCGGGCGCGGGCGACCTGCCGGTGCCGGGCGACCTGCCCGTTCCGGACCCGACCGCGCTCACCGACCTCGCCACGTGCCTGACGGACCTTCAGGCCGCGCTCGACGCCGGGGCGCCGATCCCGGCCGAGAGCCTGGACGAGTACGAGCAGCTGCCGCCGCTGCCGCTTCCGGTGCCCGGCGGCGGCGACGCGCCCGCGCTCCCCGACATCGGGGCGCTGGCGCAGACCTGCCAGGACATCCTCGCGACGGTGACCGGCGCGGCGCCGGACCTGCCGGTCGACCCGCCGGTCGACGTCCCGGCGATTCCGAAGGACTAACGGACGCACCGCGAAGGGGCCCGCAGCACACCGGCTGCGGGCCCCTTTCCCATGTACTACTTGAGGCGCTGCGCGGCGTCCGCGATCGCCTCGTCGGTCGCGGTCAGCGACAGCCGCACGTGGCGGTTCCCCTTGGCGCCGTAGAACTCCCCCGCGGCGGCGAGGATGCCGCGCTCGGCGAGCCAGGCCACGGTGTCCCAGCAGTCCTCGTCGCGGGTGGCCCACAGGTAGAGGCCCGCGCCCGAGTGGTCGATGCGCAGCCCGGCGGACTCGACGGCGGCCCGCAGGACCTCGCGGCGGCGCCGGTAGCGCTCGCGCTGGTCGATCGCGTGCTCCTCGTCGTGGAGGGCGGCGATCGTGGCGCGCTGCACGGCCCACGGGACCATGAAGCCCGCGTGGCGGCGGATCTCCAGGAGGTCGGCGACGAGCGCGGGGTCCCCGGCGAGGAACGCCGAGCGGTACCCGGCGAGGTTCGAGCGCTTCGACAGCGAGTGCGCGGCGAGCAGGCCGGTGAGGTCGCCGTCGTTGACGCGCGGGTCGAGGATCGACACCGGCGGGTGGTCGTCGTCCCAGCCGAGCGTCAGGTAGCACTCGTCGGAGGCGATGACGATCCCCGAGTCGCGGGCCCAGCGGACCAGGCCGCGCAGGTGCTCGACGGAGGCGGTCTCGCCGGTCGGGTTCGTCGGGTAGTTGATCCACGCGAGGCGCAGGCGCGAGCCCGCGGCGTCGCGCGGGTCGGCGACGGGCGCGGGGTCGGCCTTCGCGAGGATCGCGCCGATCTCGTACGTGGGGTAGGCGATCTCCGGGTAGGCGACGGTCTCGCCGGGGCCGATCCCGAGCTGGAACGGCAGGTTCGCGACCAGCTCCTTCGAGCCCACGGTCGGGAGGACCGCGACGTCCTCGGCGACGCCGGTGTGGCGGTGCAGCCAGGAGCGCATCGCGGCGGCGAGGTCCGGGGGCCCGGCGACCGTGGGGTAGCCGGGCATCGCGGCGGCCTCGTGCAGCGCCGCCTGGATCGAGGCGGGCACCGGGTCGACGGGCGCGCCGACGGTGAGGTCGACGAGGCCGTCGGGGTGCGCGGCCGCGCGCTCCTTGTACGGGGCCATCCGGTCCCACGGGAAGCGCGGCAGCCGCCGCGCGGGCGACGCGCCGTGGAGGCGGCGCAGCGCCACTACTCCGCCTTCGGCGGAAGACCGGCCACGAACGGGTCGTCGTTGTCGATCTTGCCGACCTTGGAGGCCCCGCCGGGGCTGCCGAGGTCGTCGAAGAAGTCGACGTTGGCCTTGGTGTACGGCGCCCACTCGTCGGGGACGTCGTCCTCGTAGAAGATCGCCTCGACCGGGCACACCGGCTCGCATGCACCGCAGTCGACGCACTCGTCCGGGTGGATGTAGAGCATCCGGTTGCCTTCGTAGATGCAGTCGACCGGGCACTCTTCGATGCACGCCTTGTCGAGGACATCCACACACGGCTCGGCGATAACGTAAGTCACGAGTCGTCCTTCCTACGGGGCGCTGTCGGGCGGACTGCGCTGTGATGAGCCTAAAGCTTATTTCGGCATGCGGCTCGCAAGGATAGGGGTGCCCCCAGATGTTGGGACCGGAACACGTCGGCCGCCGGGTGGTGGTCCGGGTCGGCCTCGCCGACCCCGCGCCGGGGCGCCGCTACAGGGACGTGACCGGGGAACTCGTCGCCGCTGGGGACGTCTGGCGGGTGCGCACGAGGACCGGCGACGTCGATGTGTCCCCGGGCACGGTGGTGGCCGCGCGGGTCGTGCCGCCGAAGCCCGTCCCGTTCTCGGAGATCGTCGCCACTGAGCGGCTCCTGGCCCAGACGTGGCCCGCGACCGAGACCGCCGCGCTCGGCGGCTGGCTGCTGCGGGCCGCCAGCGGGTTCACCAACCGCGCGAACTCGGTCCTGGCGCTCACCGCGCCCGAAGGCGGCGTCGACGCGGCCGTCGCGGCGGTCGTCGACTGGTACGAAGCGCGCGGCCTGGTCCCGAAGTTCTCCATGGCCGGGCCCGTGACGCGGCGCCTCGACGACGAGCTGGCCGCGCGCGGCTGGACGTACGAGATGGAGACCGTCGTGATGGTCAAGGCGCTCAAGGACACCCGCTACGACGGCGAAGCGGTGGTCACCGACGCGCCGAGCGCGGCGTTCCTCGCGCAGACCGACCGCGGCGCGGCCTCGACGGCGCCGCGGGTCTTCGGGTCGGGGCTCGGCCGCGCCTACGCCGAGATCTGGAGGGACGGCGCGCTCGCGGCCCGCGGGCGCGGGGCCGTCGCCGGGGACCTCCTCGCGGTGACGAGCATCGGCACGGTCCCGGAGTACCGCCGCCGGGGCCTCGGCACCGAGATCCTCGCCGCCCTCGAAGCGTGGGGCGCGGAGGCGGACGCGGCGCGCGCCGCCCTCCAGGTGGAGGCTGACAACGCGCCGGCGATCGCGATGTACGAGCGGCTCGGGTACGCCGAGCGCTACCGGTACGGGTATCGCGTTATGCCTTAGCTGCGGCGGCCTTCTTCGAGGGGCTCGCCTTGCGCTCGAACGCGATCTTCGTGGCCTTCAGCTCGCGGCCGTAGCGGTCGACGCCGAGGGCCATCACGATGAGGAACCCCACCCAGCCCGACAGGGCCAGCAGTGCGAAGTAGATCGGGATCTGCGAGAACACGCCCTGGAGGTTCGGGTAGTCCACGCGCGCGATCAGCGGGTTGACGAGGACGGCGAACAGGGTCGCGACCAGGAAGATCACGAGCAGCTCACCGGTGATCTCCTGGCGGCGGCGCCGCACGCCCCACCAGATCCCCGCCGCGATCGCGACGGCGGACATCGCGCCGAACGTGTACAGGCCCACGAGGTCGCCGATCGCCGTGCCCTCGCCCCACACGTTCGAGGCGATCCGGCCCGCGAGGTTCGCGGCGATCAGGCCCAGCGCGAAGCCGTAGATCGACGGCCAGTGCGGCATCAGGAGGCGGCTGAGGAGGGTCACGGTCGGGACTCCTTCGGGGCAGAGGGGGCTTTGCTCGGTCTGGGACGAAAATACCGCCACAGCGCGACGGCGATCCCGGCGGTACCGGCCAGGAGCAGCGCGTAGCCGTTGAAGCCGCTGGTGATGACGAGCGACCCCGCCGACGTCGGCATCGAGGCGGTCAGGACCACTGCGAACCACGCGAGCGCCGTGAGCAGCGCGCCCCACCGCGTCCCCGTCCACCACACCGCCAGCGCGGCGAGCGCCCAGTTCCCGGCGAACGCGAGCGCCCCGGCGAGCGGGACGGCGATCCCGTCCCAGTAGGTCGGGACGAGGAACGATTCGATCAGGGCGGCGAGGGCCGCCGCGGCCGCTGCGACGACCGCGCCGCCGACCCGCACCGCGGTCTCCAGACCTCTCTCACGCACGGTCGCGATCCTACGGCAGCAAGCGAAGCGGGCGCCGCCCCGGCGCGTTGGAGGCGTCCTCCCGTACCACCGGACGGGACAATACGCTCATGACCACGATACGAGAGACAACTGCCACGAAACGCCGACGATTCCGACAGCTGTTTCCCGAACGGTCCGACTTCCAGCACCTCGGCCGCCACTGGCACACCGACCTCCTCGCCGGGCTCACCGTCGCGGTCGTCGCCCTGCCGCTCGCGCTGGGGTTCGGGATCGCCTCGGGTCTGGGGGCCTTCGCGGGCCTCATCACCTCCATCATCGCCGGGGTCGTCGCCGCGCTCCTCGGCGGCTCGAACCTCCAGGTCACCGGCCCGACTGGGACGATGGCGGTCGTGCTCGTGCCGCTCGCGGCCACCCACTCGCACACCGGCGTCATGCTCGTGGGGGTCATGGCCGGGCTCATGCTCGTGGCGCTCGCGCTGACCGGCGCGGGCCGGTACGCGCGGTACGTGCCCGTCCCCGTGGTCGAGGGCTTCACCGCCGGGGTCGCGATCGTCATCGCCGTCCAGCAGTTGCCTTCAGCGCTGGGGATGCCGCCGCAGAACGAGCACATGCTCACGGGCGCATGGGATTCGCTCCACGCGTTCGCGGTGCGCCCGGACTGGGCGCCGGTCGGCGTCGCCGCCGGGGTGGTCGCCGCGATCCTCCTCGGCTCGCGCCTGCACTCGCAGATCCCCACGCCGCTGCTCGCGGTCGTCGCCGCGACCGCCGCGGTCTGGTTCGCGGACCTGGACGTGGCCGTCATCGGCTCGCTGCCGCGCACGATCCCGGCCCCGGAGGCCGGGTTCCTCGCGTTCGCCGCGGAGGCGCCGCAGCTCGTGGCCGCCGCGGTCGCGATCTGCGCCCTGTGCGCGCTCGAATCGCTCCTGTCTGCCACGGTCGCCGACAACATGACCGTCGGCAGGCACCACAATCCGGACCGGGAGCTCCTCGGGCAGGGCGTGGCGAACCTGGTGACGCCGTTCTTCGGCGGCATGCCGTCCTCGGGGGCGCTCGCGCGGACCGCGGTGAACGTCAGGTCCGGCGCGGCCGGGCGCCTCGCGTCGCTCTCGCACGCGCTGGTGCTGGCGGTCATGATGCTGGCGCTGGCGCCGCTGGTCGCGCACATCCCGCTCGCGGCGCTCGCGGGCGTGCTCATCGCGACGTCGATCCGGATGATCGAGGTCGGGTCGATGCTGGCGCTGGCGCGGTCGACGCGCGCCGACGCGGCGGTCATGTGGCTCACCCTCGGCGCGACGGTGGTGCTCAACCTGGTGTGGGCGGTGGCGATAGGGATCGCGCTGGCGGGGCTGCTGGCGCTGGGCCGGATCTCGCGGTCGGTGTCGGTGGAGGAGGAGCCGATCGACCACGGCGACCACCACGACGAGGAGGCGGCGCTGCTCCACGAGCACATCGTGGCGTACCGGCTCGAAGGGCCGCTGTTCTTCGCGGCGGCGCACCGGTTCCTGCTCCAGCTGCTGGACGTGGCGGACGTGCGGGTGGTCGTGCTCCGCATGAGCCGTGTGTCCACGATGGACGCGTCGGGGGCGACGGTGCTCGCCGACGCGATCAAGCGCCTGGAGCACCGCGGCATCGCCGTGTACCTCTCGGGGCTGGAGCCGGTCCATGCGAAACCTCTTGCGGCCCTGGGGGTCCTGGAGCCGCTGTGGCAGCAGGGGCGGCTGTTCGAGCACACGAAGGAGGCGATCGCGGCCGCGCGCCGGCGCCTCAAGGCCGACGGGCTCCTAGAGCAGCTCGAAGCGGAGGCGCGAGGGCTCGGCGGGGAGGCCGAAGCGGAGCGCCCATAGGCGGTCGGCGACACCGCGGTGGTCGGCGGTGTCGACCGAGTCGACCACCGCGTCCTCGGGGTTGACGCCGTGGAGGATGAGGGTGCCGCGCTCGCCGGTCCAGACGGCGCGGTCGCCTTCGAGCTCGGGCCTGATGCGGCTGACGAACGTCTCCGTGAGCTCGGGTCCGAAGTCGCGCAGCGAGATCCCGTCGTCGGTCCAGGAGAACTTGCGGATGAGCGCGCCGTCGCCGTACGCGTCGACGTACACCTCCAGGCCCTCGGGCCCGTCGACGAGCTCGGCGCGCGAGTCCTCGCCGGGCTGCTGCGCGGCGCCCTCGACGGTGGGCACGGAGTGCCACGCGGCCGAGGGGTGGACCTGCTCGTAGCGCTCGTCGCCGAAGTACGCGGCGGTGTACTCCCCGGCCCCGGCGTCGCACAGGAGCTGCTCGCCGTCGACGGCGATGATGAACGAGCCGAGGTCGAGGTGGTTGTGGGGCTCCTCGTTGTAGCCGCCCTTGACGGCGAGGGCCCACATGCGGCGCCCGAGCCGGCGGCGCTCGACGAACCAGCCGACCTCGGGCAGGAGGGTGCGGGCGGGCGCGATCTCCTCGGGGAGCGGGCGGCCCCATTCGAGGGTGCGGGTGAGCGGGGCCCAGCGCGCGCACTCGTCTTCGGCGAAGGTCTGGGGCCGGTCGGCGGCGGGCAGGTCGGCGCCGAGCCGGTCGTGGAGGCGGGTGAGCAGGCCCGCGGGCAGGAGCGGGTCGGCGTCGGTGTCGCCGAACGTGGCGAACGACCCGGGGTAGAGCTGGGCGCGGGCCGGGAACGCGGCGATGGCCTCGTTGCCTTCGAGGAGGTCCTCGCCGGTGGCCTCGCGCCAGGCCTCCGCGAAGTACGTGAAGTACCCGAAGCCGTAGATCCAGTAGTAGACGCCCTCGACGCAGCCGCCGTCGGGCCCGAAGGAGAACAGGTAGCTCTGGAGCGCGGGCAGGACCCGGCCGCGGATGACGTCGGTGTCGTACCCGAGCGCGAGGGCCGCGAGCCCGGCGGCTCCCGCGCACACGGCGGTCCAGTTGGAGATGCGCAGCTCCCACCAGAACGGGAACTCCGACTCGAAGAACGGGTCGAGCACGCGCTCGCGGATCTCGGCCTCGACCTGCTCGGCGCCCTCGACGTCCTCGCGCAGCCGCAGGATCTCGGCGAGGGTCTGCGCGGTCTCGCACGCGAACAGGTCGACGCAGGTGCGCGGGTCGAAGTCCTCGCCCCAGTGCGCGGGCAGGGCCCAGGACCGCTCCTGGCAGACGTCCTTGACCAGGGAGGAGAGGGCGGCCCCGTCCCCGGTGATGGCGAGCGCGGCGAGGTGGCGGCGGCGCGCGAAGTACTGCACCTCGTAGGGCAGGCGGCGGCCGGTCGCGGCGAAGTCGTCGGCGAGCGCCGGGTCGAACGCGGGCACCGGCCCCGCCGCGATCTCGCGGAGCTCTTCGAGGAGGGCCGTCCGAAGGTCGCTCATGGGACCAACGCCTTTCCGGTGGGGTGGATTCGGGCAGGGGATCCGGCCGCGGCTCAACGGTAACGCGGGCGCGCTTTCCGTCATAGACTCCCTCGTATGCGCATCGGCGAGCTGGCGGAGCGGACGGGCGTCCCGGCCGCGACGATCAAGTACTACCTGCGGGAGCACCTCCTCCAGGCGGGCGCGCACGGCGAGGGCAACACCGTCGAGTACGGGCCCGAGCACGTGCACCGGCTGACGCTGATCCGGGCCCTCTCGGAGACCGCGGGCCTCTCGGTGGCGCAGATCGGCGAGGTGCTCACTGTGCTTGCGCGCCATCCCGAGTCGGCCTTCCAGGCCCTCGGCGCGACGCTTGCGGCGACCCACCGCGACCCGACGTTCTCCCTCGCCAGCGAAGGGACGACGGAGGCCGCGGAGCGCACGGTCGACCAGCTGCTGAACGAGTACGGCTGGGCCGAGGTGGCGCCGCCCATGTACCGCGACGCGTTGGTCACGGCCCTGACCGCGTTCTACCGCTTGGGGAATCCCGACCCGCAGGAGGTGCTGGGGCACTACGCGGACGCGGCGGCGGCCCTCGCCTCGGCCGACATGGAGGCGATCGCGGAGGCCACGAAGATCGAGGGCGTCGACGTCGAGCAGGCGGTCACCGCGACGGTCCTCGGCGAGACGGTGTTCGCGGCCCTGCGGCGGATCGCGCACATCGCCGCGTCGGCGCGCACGCAGGCGAGCCAGGGCCCTTCGGGCACAATCTAGGACGTGCTCCCCGAACCCGAACGGCCCCGCCATGCCTGACGCCCTCCGCTTCGACCGCGACCCCGGCCGCCCGAACCTGCTCCACCTCGTCTACGACGAGGTCGTCCAGGCGACGGTCGACCTCGACGACCCGTCCTACCTGGACGCGGAGTACATGCAGCGCATCGCGTACCTCGTCGACGCCGCCGCCGAGCCGAAGCGGCCGCTGCGGGTCCTCCACCTGGGCGCGGGCGGCCTCGCGATGGCGCGCTACGTGGCCGCGACCCGGCCCGGCTCGTACCAGCAGGCGGTCGAGACGAACGAGGAACTCATCGAACTCGTCCGCGCCGAGGCCCCGCTCCCCCGCGGCGTCAAGGTGAAGATCCGCCGCACCGACGCGCGCGAGGCGATCGAGTCGGCGCCCGACGCGAGCTACGAGCTCATCATCACCGACGTGTACGACGGCGCGCGGGTGCCCGCGCACGTCACGAGCACCGAGTTCCTCCACGGCGCGAACCGGGTCCTGCGCCCGGGCGGGCATTACGCGGTGAACCTCTGCGACGGCGGCCAGATGAAGTTCCTGAAGCCCGCGCTCGCGGCGATGCAGGAGGTGTGGCCGCAGGTGGCGGTCATGGCCGAGCCCGCGGTGCTGCGCGGCCGCCGCTTCGGCAATGTGGTGGCCGCGGCCTCGGGCGCGGAACTCCCGATCGCCCAGCTGCGCCGCCGCTGCGCGGGCGCCGCCTTCCCCTGCCGCGTCGTGGAAGGCACCGAACTGCGGGAGTACATCGCGGGCGCGCCCCCGGCCACCGACGCCACCGCGATCAAATCCCCGCCCCCGCCGAAGTCCCTCCGGAGCTTCTGAACCGTCCGGGCGGACGGTCCAGCCCGAGGTCGGCCGTTCGGACAATAAAGCCGCAGGATAGTGGCCCTGTCTCCCGTCGCGTCACGACTGTCCGGTCTCGATCGGTGAAGACGCTCACACAGGACTTGGCGATGCGGGTCACCCTGGACTAGCGTCGGCGGCTGTTCCGGTCGGGTCCTCAGGGCTCCCCCAGAGACCCACCCGTCCGGACCGCCGAGCCGCGCAGCGCATGACGCCCGTTCCTCCCGGTGCAGGGCGATACACCGCAGCGCGGGCCGGGGACCCAGCCGCGCCGTTCCCCCCGCTGCTCGAACGAGCACAGCGACGGCGCAGGGGTGAATCCCGCCGAGACCCTACGGCGGGTAGGGCACCTTCCCTGCCCGAACCCGACAGCTAACCCGGTAGGCGGCCGAGGAAGAAAGGCCACCCGGTGGCTCAGACCTGCACAGACATCGACCATCGTTCGCGCGCGAGCGCGATCCTCCGCCGCGTCGCCGCCTACACCGGCGTCACCGTCGCCACCGTCGGGCTCGTGACAGCCTTCGCGGGCAGCCGCGCCCACGCGGCCGACGACATCGACTACGACGCCGCGTCCGCCTCCGAGATCCAGGACCACCTGGAGGACCTCGAAACCGAGCGCGACACCACCGCCGCCACCATCACCGGACTCCAGACCGACCTCGCCGCCGCACAAGCCGTCATCGACGCCGCGGCCGCCGACTACGGCTCCTCCGACGTCCAGCTCACCTACGTCACCGCCGCGGTCGAGTCCGCCGACGACGAGCTCGGCGCGAAGGTCTCCTCGCTCGTCGAGTACGCGCAGGAGCAGAGCGACAAGTACGCCGAGGCCCAGGAGGCCACCGAGACCAGCGAGACCCTCACTGCGCAGATCGCCGACCTCACGACCGAGGTCGACGGGCTCGACGCGCAGATCGAGGAGGCCCAGGCCGCCTACGACGAGGCCGCCGCGGCCGAGGCCGAGGCCGCCGCCGCGGAGGCCGAGAGCGAGTCCTCCTCGTCCTCGTCGTCCTCCTCCTCTTCCTCGTCCGGTTCGACGGCCGAGTACAGCGCCGACGCCGCGACCGCCGCCCCCCAGTTCGCGAAGGACCAGCTCGGCGAGTCGTACGTGTTCGGCGCGGCCGGCCCCGACACCTGGGACTGCTCGGGCCTGGTCACGGGCGCCTACGGCGTCTCGGGGATCTCCCTGACCCACTCGACGTGGGCGATCTGGGACGAGACCTCCGCGATCGGCCGCGACGACCTGAAGCCGGGCGACCTGGTCTTCTACAACGGCCAGAACCACATGGCGATCTACATCGGCGACGGCCAGGTCATCCACGCGCCCAAGCCGGGCGACGTCGTGAAGATCTCCGACCTCGACATGGGCATGTCGATCGACGGCTACCGCCGGGTCTGACCCGCCGCGCGAGTGACGCTCGCGTTCGCAGCCGCCCCCGCTTGCAAGCGTGCCGGGCGGGTGCGACACCCGCCGATCGTTCGCGGCGGCGCCGCAGGGCAAGACGGAGGGCCGGGGCTTTCGCCCCGGCCCTCCGCCGTCGTCTCAGCGCTTACGCCTTCAAGCCGCCTCGGCCATGACCTGGTCGTTGGCGAGCTCCTTGAGGCGCGCGAGCGCCTGGATCTCCAGTTGGCGGATGCGTTCGCGCGATAGGTGGAACCGGTGCGCGACCTCGGTGAGCGAGTGCTCGCGGCCGTCTTCGAGGCCGTAGCGGGCCTTGACGATGCCGGCCGAGCGCTCGTCGAGGTGGTTGAGCATCATCTCGAT
The DNA here is from genome assembly GCF_003002955.1 of Glycomyces artemisiae. Classification (GTDB taxonomy): domain Bacteria; phylum Actinomycetota; class Actinomycetes; order Mycobacteriales; family Micromonosporaceae; genus Glycomyces; species Glycomyces artemisiae. The sequence goes on along the minus strand of NZ_PVTJ01000001.1, from coordinate 161,059 downwards.
CCGCTGCCGCTCCATCCCGGCGAGGACGACGTCCTCGGGGCTGGGCTCGTCGGAGTCGGCGACCAGGTCGCCGAGGTTGGTGTCGCCGTCGTCGCCGATCGGCGTGTCGAGCGAGACGGTGTCCTGGCTCCAGCGGATGAGCTCGTTGACCCGCTCGACCGTGACGCCGAGCGCGGCGGCCACCTGGTCGGGTTCGGGGTCGCCGCCGAGCTCGCGGGTGAGCTGGCGGGTGACGTTGCGCATCCGGTTGACGTCCTCGACCAGGTGCACGGGCAGGCGCACGGTGCGCTCCTGCTGGGCGATCGCCCGGCTGATGGCCTGGCGGATCCACCACGTGGCGTAGGTCGAGAACTTGAAGCCGCGCGCGTAGTCGAACTTCTCGACCGCGCGGACCAGGCCGGTGTTGCCCTCCTGGATCAGGTCGAGCATGGGCATCCCGGAGCGGACGTACCGGCGGGCGATCGACACGACCAGCCGCAGGTTCGCCTTGATGAACTGCTCCTTCGCGCGCGCGCCGTCCTCGATCAGGCGGCCGAGCTCCTTCTCGGAGGCGCCGCCGAAGGTCTCCCCTTCACCGAGCAGGTGCTTCGCGAACAGACCCGCTTCGACCGCCTTCGCCAAGTCCACCTCGGCGGCGGCGTCGAGCAGTGGCGTCTTCGAGATCTCGTGCAGGTAAACGCCTACAAGGTCTCGTTCCTCAGCGACCTCTTGGGTGGTGAGGGTGGGTGTGTCAGTAGTATCCACGCTCAAGGTCTCCTCCAGCTTCCTCGTCCCCCGACACCGCGTGAACGGTGTACCAGTTACAACGACCGCTTCGTTGCGTGGAATTCCGTGCCCCGGTGTTCGATGCGCCACGGTTACGAAACTGATGCGAACGGGTGCCCTTGCGGGCGTTCGCGCAATCCCGTCGTCCGGTCTCGCGGGCTATGCTCGGTTCACGGCTCCTGTCACTGGGACGGGGGCGGGGATCGTTCATGATGCCTCTGAGACGGAGATCACCTCACCGGCGTCGCGGTGGGGCGATCCGATTCCTGGTCACGGTATCGTCTCCGGCCTGCTTCATCGCAAACCTTCAATCTCTAGGGGTACACGCGCCTTACCTTGAAAAAGTTGAGAGATCATCTCTTTGCGGCCCGAATCACTCGGTTTCCGGCCGGGAAGGCGGCGACGCTCTGATATCCGCACCATAGCGGACGGTAGCGGTGACAAGCAACACCATTCTCAGCTGTTGATGTCGGATTCCAAGCACCCCTCGTTCCTCTCAGTCTGCGCCTCCCCGGGCCGCTGCGGGCCGCTTCCGGGCCCGTGACTCGAAGATCACGCCCGTGACCGGCGGCGCGTAGAGTTGGCCGGGTGACAGAAGAACGCCTTGTGTGGGTCGACTGCGAGATGACCGGTCTCGACCCGGACGCCGAAGCCCTCATCGAAATCGCCGTGCTCGTCACCGGACCGGACCTGACCCCCCTGGACGACGGCATCGACATCGTGATCGCGTGCGACGAGGCCGTGCTGGGGAACATGGGCGCGTTCGTGGCCGACATGCACGCCAAGTCCGGCCTCACCGACGAGGTGCGGGCCTCGCGGATCAGCCTCGCCGAGGCCGAGGACCAGGTCCTGGAGTACGTCAAGCGCTTCGTCCCCGAGGCGCGCACCGCCCCCCTGTGCGGCAACTCCATCGCCACCGACCGCACGTTCATCACCAAGTACATGCCCAAGCTCGACGCGCACCTGCACTACCGCATGATCGACGTGTCCTCCATCAAGGAGCTCTCGCGGCGCTGGTACCCGCGCGTGTACTACAACCAGCCGCCGAAGGGCCTGGCCCACCGCGCGCTCGCCGACATCAAGGAGAGCGTGCAGGAGCTGGAGTACTACCGCCGCACCGTGTTCGTGCCGCTGCCCGGGCCCACGAGCGAGGAGGCGAAGGCCGCCGCCGCGGCCCTGGTCGAGTCGCCCGGTGAGACCGCGGACACCCAACCCCGTTGACATCACGCGCATGCGGGTGGCTATTATTGTCCCCGGCTTCCTTGTTGAAGCCCGATGGTGGTCGTAGTTCAGCTGGTAGAACGCTTGGTTGTGGTCCAGGAGGTCGCGGGTTCAAGTCCCGTCGATCACCCCATCTGAAAAAGCCCCGCGGCTTGCGCTGCGGGGCTTTTCGCTTGCCTGGTCAGCGGTTCCGCTTGCGGCGCAGGCGTTCTTTGCGCTTGCGCTCCTCGGCGGGCCGGATGATGAGGCGCTCGGCGAACGTCAGGGCCGTGCCGATGACGGCCATCGGGACGATGACCCAGATGGGCCAGAAGTAGATCGGGCCGTCCGTGAGGGCCTCCACGACCGCCCACACGCCGACGTTGATGCCGATCGGGATCGAGAACCCGAACCATAGCCACTTGATCCAGTCGGGCGTGCCGAGCTTCTCGGGCTCCTGGGAGTCGAGGATCCGCTGGTACGCGGGCAGGTCCGCGAGGACCGCCTCGGCGTCGCCCACGGTCTGGGCCGCGAGGAGCACGTCGACGCGCTTCTCGTACTCGTCGAGGTCGATGTACCCCTGGTCGACCGCCGCGCGGAGGATCTCCGTCAGGGCGCCGCGCTCGGGGTTGCCGATCCGCATCGTGCGGTCGCCGTACCGTTCGAGGGAGGACATGTGGGGGCTCCTTGGGATGGGTGCTCGCAGGGGCTGCCGGGGGCGTCAGTGGGAGGTGCGGCCGTGGTGGCCGCCGTGGTGGCCGTGGCGGTGGCCCCGGTCGCGGCGGTCCTCGCCGTCGTCCCCGTCTTCGTCGTCGTCGCCGAACCCGAGGTTGACCACCTGGACGACCGTGGCGATGCCGAGGCCCAGGATGGGCCAGATCGGCCAGAAGTAGCCCGGCTCCCCCGAGCCGATCCAGGTCGCGGCCCAGACGGCGGTGCAGATCGCGCCCACGGTGACCAGGCCGCGCAGCGCGGGCACGCGCCTGATCCAGTGCTCGCGGCGCTCGGGCCGGGCCGCGGGCGCGGCGGCGGGCGCCTCGGCGGCCGGGACCACCTCGCCGACCTTCGGGCGGCCGCCGGGGAGGTCCTCGAAGATGAGGTCGAGCTCGGCGTTGGTCTTGGCGCTGTAGGCGGCCAGGGACCGCTCGTCGAACTCCCCGAGGTCGATGCGCCCTTCGTCCAGGGCCGCGCGGAGCTGCGCGATCGCCTCGTCGCGGTCGGCGTTCGAGATGCGCAGCTTGCCGTGGTCTTCGGTCACGAGGCCATTATGGCATCGGAGTCCTATTCACCGCGAGCCGCGCTCGCAGCGAGTTCGCCCAGTTGTTCGACGCCGCCGTCGGGGGCCGTCAGGACCCACACGCCGTCCTCGCACAGCGCGATGGTGTGCTCGGTGTGGGCGGCGACGGAGCCGTCGTCGGTGACGATGGTCCAGCCGTCCTCCAGCTCCGCGGTGTCGGGCGAGCCGAGGGTGACCATCGGCTCGATCGCCAGGGCCATGCCCGGGCGGAGCTTCGGGCCCTCGTTCGGGCGGCCGTAGTTGAGGATGTGCGGGTCCTGGTGCATCTCGGTGCCGATGCCGTGCCCGCCGAAGCCGGTGACGATCCCGTACTCGCCCGAGTGCTCCACGGAGTGCTCGATCGCGTGCGAGATCCCGCCGAGGCGCTTCGACGTCGCCGCGGCCCGGATCCCGGCCCACATGGACGCCTCGCACGCCTCGCGCAGCGCCCGCAGCTCGGGGGCGACCTCGCCGACCTCGATGGTGATCGCCGCGTCCCCGTGCCAGCCGTCGACGATCGCGCCGACGTCGACCGACAGCAGGTCCCCGGCCTTGAGGACGGCGTCCTCGGACGGGATGGCGTGGACGACCTGCTCGTTCACCGACGAGCAGATCGAGGCGGGGTAGGGCCCGAAGCCGATGTCGTAGCCCTTGAACGAGGGGACCGCCCCGGAGGAGCGGATGACCTGCTCGGCGATGCGGTCGAGTTCCGCCGTCGAGACGCCGGGGCCCGCGGACTCGCGCATGGCCTGGTGGACCTCGGCGACGACGAGGCCGGCGGTCCGCATCTTGCGGATCTGCTCCGGGGTCTTGTACTGGATCCGGTCGCGACGGCGGAACACGCGGCTACTCCGCGGCGCCGATGGCGGCGAGGGCCCGCTCGGTCACCTCGGCGACCTCGCCGATCGCGTCGATCCGCACGAGCTTGCCCTGCTCCTCGTAGTAGCCCACGAGCGGCGCGGTCTGCTCCGCGTAGACCTTGAGGCGGTTCTTGATGGTCTCCGGCCGGTCGTCGGACCGCTGGTAGAGGTCGTCGGAGTCCGGGTCCGCGGGCGGGTCGAACTCCAGGTGGTAGACCTTGCCGGTGGACTTGGAGACGCGGCGGCCCGACAGGCGGCGCACGACCTCGTCGTCGCTGGCGACCAGTTCGAGCGCGGTGTCGAGGACGGTCCCGGCGGCCTTGAGGATGCCGTCGAGGACCTTCGCCTGCTCGGTGTTGCGGGGGTAGCCGTCGAGGAGGAAGCCGTCGGCGGCGTCGTCCTGCGCGAGGCGGTCGGCCACCATCTCGTTGGTGACCTCGTCGGGGACGAGGTCCCCTGCGTCCATGTACTCCTTGGCCTTGAGGCCCAGCGGGGTGCCGCCGGAGACGTTGGCGCGGAAGATGTCGCCGGTGGAGATCTTGGGGATGCCGAGGCGTTCGGCGATGATCTCCGCCTGGGTGCCCTTGCCGGCCCCGGGCGGGCCTACGAGTACCAGTCGCAAAGAAGTTCCTCCCGTGTCGTGCTGCCGATCCTCGGCGACCTGGCGTTCGCCGAGCGTGCCGATAGCGCGGCCTGGGCGGCCGCGCTGTGGCACCGAGGTCAGTCCTGCGTCAGCGCAGGAAGCCCTCGTAGTGGCGCTGCATCAGCTGGGACTCGATCTGCTTGACCGACTCCAGGCCGACGCCCACCATGATCAGCACCGAGGTGCCGCCGAACGCGAACTGAGCGAACAGCTGCTGGTTACCGAACGCGATGATGGCCAGATTGGGAAGGATAGCGATCGCGGCCAGATAGAGCGAGCCCGGGAAGGTCAGGCGTGACAGGACTCGCTGCAAGTAGGTCGCGGTCGGGTTGCCGGGCCGCACGCCCGGGATGAACCCGCCGGCCTTCTTCATGTTCTCGGCGACGTCGTCGACCTTGAAGGTGATCGACACGTAGAAGTACGTGAAGAAGATGATGAGGAACGCGTACAGCGTGATGTAGACCCACGAGCCCTGGTTGAGCAGGTACCGGTCGATGAACTGGACCCACGAGGCGTCGCTGTTCTGGTTGAGCTGGCGGAACAGCGTCGGGATGTACAGCAGCGACGAGCCGAAGATGACGGGGACGACGCCGGCCTGGTTGACCTTGAGCGGGATGTACGTGGAGGTGCCGCCGTACATGCGGCGCCCGACCATCTTCTTGGCGTACTGCACCGGGATGCGCCGCTGCGACTGCTCGATGAAGATGACCGCCACCATGATCGCGATGCACAGGCCCACGATGACCGCGAACATGAACCAGCCCTCGGACTCCTGGAGGGACCAGAACTGGCCGGGCATCTGGGCGGCGATCGACGCGAAGATCAGCAGGCTCATGCCGTTGCCGACGCCGCGCTCGGTGATCTGCTCGCCGAACCACATGATCATCGCGGAGCCCGCGACCATGACCGCGACGACGACGATGACGGACATCCAGTAGGGGATGTTCGCGTCGGTGGCCGACAGGTCCGGCAGGATCGGGCTCGGGCACTCGGTCTGGAACAGGATGCCCGAACGCGCCAATGCGATGTACCCGGAGGCCTGGAGCAGGGCGAGGCCGAGCGTCAGGTACCGGGTGTACTGGGTGATCTTGACCTGGCCGGGCTGGCCCTCCTTGCGGAGCTGCTCCAGCCTGGGGATCACGACCGTCAAGAGCTGCATGATGATCGACGCGGTGATGTACGGCATCACGCCGAGTGCGAAGACCGAGAGCTGGAGGAGCGCTCCACCGGTGAACAGGTTCAGGAGGCCGAAGACGCCGGCTTCATCGGTCGGCTGGATGTTCAGGCAGGACTGCACCGCGGCATAGTCGATGCCGGGGCTCGGCATCTGCGCACCCAGTCGGTACAGACCGATGATCATCAGGGTGAACAGGATCTTCTTGCGCAGATCCGGGGTCCGAAACGCGCTGATGAAGGCGGAGAGCAATGCGGTTCCTCCTGAACAAGACCCCCTGGCGGGGCCCATGGTGTTGCGGTGCAACACCTTTCGTTACCAGTGGGCGTGTGAAGTTCGTAGTGGGGAGGGTCACGCGCCCGAGGAAGACGGTGGACCTCGCCAAGGGAGCCTAGCAGGCGCATTCGGACGCAGAGTATTCGGCACTCAGCATGACGAAACGGGCCGGAGTTCCCTCCGGCCCGTTTGCGCAGATCAGTTGTACGTCCGCCCTACTCGGCGAGCGCCTCGCCGGTCTTCTTGTCCACCACGGTGGTCGAGCCGCCGGCGGCGGCGACCTTGGTGGTGGCGGAAGCGGAGAAGGCGTGCGCCGACAGGTCGAACTTGACGCCTTCGAGCTCGCCGGAGCCGAGGACCTTGATGAGCTCCTTCTTGTTGAGGACGCCCACCTCGATCAGCTGCTCGGGGCCGACCTGGCCGCCCTCAGGGAAGAGCTCCACGAGGCGGTCGAGGTTGACGACCTGGTAGACGAGCTTGTTGTGCGGCTTGAAGCCCTTGAGCTTCGGCAGGCGCTTCTGGAGCGGCAGCTGGCCGCCCTCGAACGCGGCCGGCACGGTCTTGCGGGCCTTGGTGCCCTTGGTGCCGCGGCCGGCGGTCTTGCCCTTGGAGCCCTCACCGCGACCCACGCGGGTCTTGGCCTTCTTGGCGCCGGGGGCGGGCTGAAGGTCATGAATGCGGATAGCCATGACTACTCGACCTCCTCGACGTCGACCAGGTGACGGACGCGGTGGACCATGCCGCGGTACTGCGGGAGGTCCTCCTTGTAGACGGTCTGGCCGATCTTGCGAAGGCCGAGCGTCTGGATGGTCGCGCGGGCCTTCGGCTTCTCGCCGATGACCGACTTGTGCTGGGTGATCTTCAAACGTGCCATGTCAGATCCCCTAAGCCTGCGCAGCCTGGGCGGCTTCGGCGCGGGCGCGCAGCAGGCCCTGGGGAGCGATGTCCTCCAGGGGCATGCCGCGGCGGGCCGCGACGGCCTCCGGGGCTTCGAGCTGCTTGAGCGCCTTCACCGTCGCGTGGACGATGTTGATCGCGTTCGAGGAGCCCAGGGACTTCGACAGGACGTCGTGGACGCCGGCGCATTCGAGCACGGCGCGCACGGGGCCGCCTGCGATGACGCCGGTACCGGCGGAGGCGGGCTTCAGGAGCACCTTGCCGGCCGCGTCCTCGCCGAACGTCTCGTGCGGGATGGTGCCGCCGATGCGGGGGACCTCGAAGAAGTTCTTCTTGGCCTCCTCCACACCCTTGGCGATCGCCGCGGGGACTTCCTTGGCCTTGCCGTAGCCGACACCGACGTTGCCCGCGCCGTCGCCGACCACCACGAGGGCGGTGAAGGCGAAGCGCCGGCCGCCCTTGACGACCTTGGCGACGCGGTTGATGGTGACGACGCGCTCGATGTGCGGGGACTTCTCGGCGCGGTCGCGTCCGCGACCGCCCTCGCGTCCTCCGCGGCCGCCGCGACCGCCGCGGCGGTCGCCGCCGCCGTCCCGGCCACCGGCCGCTTGCTGTTGATCAGCCACGAGACTGATTCCTTTCGTTCGCTAAAACGCCAGCCCAGAATTGGACTGACTCGCATAGGTTGTCCGGATTCGGGACCCGGAGACGTCGCACTGAGAGCACAACTTCTCGATTATGCCTGGTCACGGGTCATGCGGCGAACGGCGGGGTGGGGATGAGGCAGGCGACACAGGTCGCCGCGGGACCCCCGGCCCCGCGGCGACCTTATATATGTGGCGCGCGCTAGCGGACGGTGACCGTCCAGCGCTGGTTGGCGGCACCGGTGCAGGTGCTCTGCACGATGGCGGCGCCGTCGGCGGCGGAGGAGCCGGAGACCGAGACGCACAGCCCGGAGTGCTGGGCGACGATCAGGTAGCCGCCTCCGGCGGCGGCGCGGAGCGAGAAGCGCTGGTTGCCCCCGGCCCAGCAGCCCCACTGGCCGACGGGGGCGCCGGAGGCGGTGGACTGGTCGAGGACGTCCCAGCACTTGCCGGTGGCGGTGTTGGCGATGGAGCCGACCTTGGAGCCGGGGTAGACCGGGTCGAAGGTGAAGGCCTGCGGGGCGCCGTTCCAGCAGCCGTACTGGATGAGGGTCGTGCCGTCGGCGCTGGAGCCGGAGGGCACGTCGATGCACTTGCCGGAGCCCGCGTTGACGAACTTGGTGGAGTAGGGGCTCCCGTCGTCGTTGCCGACGACGCCTTGGACCGTGCCCGCGGCGGCGTCGATGTTGAGGGTCGAGTACCAGGTCAGCGACATGCTGGTGCTGCTGGGGAAGCTGATGGGGAGCCACACGTACTCGCTGTCCATGGGCTTGCCGCCCCATTGGGGTCCCCAGCGGTCGCCCATGTAGAGGTAGCTGGTCCCGGCGGTGCCCTGGACCGTGGTGACGAAGGTCGGCTGGGAGCCGTAGGTGGTGGAGTTCCCGGCGTTGGACCAGCCGGACCAGGCGCCTTCGGGGAAGTTCGTGGTGGTGGCGTACTGGGTCTGGTTGGCGTTCCAGCCGGTGGCGCCGGAGGTCACGAGGAAGTAGACGCCGCCCCGCTGGAACACGGCCGGGGCCTCGCGGTGGTAGCCGTCGAAGACGTAGACGAGCTCGTCGATGGCGAGGTAGTCGTCGGTGAGGCGGTAGACGTTGAGGTCGTAGTTGACGTCGGCGGCGGAGATGAGGTAGCCGGTGCCGTCGGTGTCGACGAAGAGGGTCATGTCGCGGGAGTCGTACCCGGCGGGCCGGAACGAGCCCTGGTACTCGTAGTCGCCGTCGACGGTGTCGGAGACCGCCACGGCCACTTCGGCGTCGCCGTAGTCGACGCCGTTCTCCTTGTGGGCCCACAGGACGTACTTGTCCGTGGCCGCGTTGTAGATGACCTTGGGGCGCTCGATGTTCGCGGGCGAGAGGTCGGGGTCGGATTCGGCGCTGAGGATGTCGTTCTCGAACGTCCAGTGCACGAGGTCGGTCGAGCTGTACATGCTGACCTGGTCGAAGAGGTAGTCGTTGCGCTGCTCGCCCACGAGGTAGTAGGTGCTCCCGACCTTGAGCATGCCGCCGCCGTGGGCGTGCATGAGGTTCCCGGAGGTGTCGGTGATGGTCTGCCCGTTGTCGAACGCCACGGCGGCGGCTTCGGCCGGGGCGGGGGCGCCGAGGCCGAGCACTGCGGTCGCGAGGGCCGTCGCCGCCGCGAGCGCGCCCAGTCGTGAGGACATCGTCGTCTCCTTCGCTTGGGCCCCTGAAGAAGGGCCGGATCGAACGATTTCGATATTTCCACAAATTCCCGAGCTTGTAAAGACCCTTCGTCTAACGGGTTTAGTAACATATTCGTTCGCATTCACGGGAACCCGATAAAGCTACTCGCGGGTCATCCCCCATTCGGGCAATTCTTAAAAGTCAACTACACGACAGTCACCGGGGAAATGTAATCGCGACTTGTCCGAATCAATCGGATACGCGTGAGACGTGTGTAATCACGTAATCACTCAAACTGGACATTTGCCAACCCCCAAGTGACGCACCGTGGTCGCGGTCCGGCCACGACGGACCACATGGCCAGCTCAACCGCCTGTAATGTGGTCTGTACAACCCGAATCGCCGAACGCACGACACTCCATTGAAGAAGAGTCGATGCGCTTATCCGTCGTGCCTTCAGGAGGCTTATCGAATGCGTCGGCTCCGGCCGCAATTGATGCGACTCGCCCGATTTTCAGGTGTCGGACTCACCTGTTTCGCAATTCAAGCCGGGATACTCCTGGCGCTGAAGGGCTCCGGTGCGCCCGGCCCGCTCGCCAACGCGGTCGGGTTCCTCGCCTCGGCCCAAGTCAACTTCCTCTTGTCCACCTACGTCACCTGGGCCGACCGCCGGACGCCGCGCGCCCCCTGGGCCCGGCGCTGGCTCTCGTTCCAGGCCACCGTCGCAGTGAGCCTGGCCTGCAACACGGGCGTGTACGCCCTCGTCGCGGCGTTCCTGCCGCCGGTGGCCGCCGCGGCCGCCGGGGTCAGCGCCGGGGCCCTGCTCACCTACCTCGCCAGCGACCACCTCGTGTTCCGCCGCAAGGCTTCCACCACCGACCACTATGGAGATTCCCTTGACGATCATCGCCGACCAGCCGCAGCACTCCCCGGTCCGAACGGCGGCGCCGCCGCCGACTGACGGCGTGGCCGTGGTCATGCCCGCCTTCCGAGAGGAGGCGAACGTGGCCTCGACCGTGCAGGACTTCCTGTCGACCCTTGTCCGCGAAGGCGTTCCGCACGCGGTCGTCGTCGTGGACGACGGCAGCGACGACCGCACCGGCGCGATCATCGACCGGCTCGCCGCCGCCCACCCCGGACGCGTCATCGCCGTCCACCACGAGCGCAACCAGGGCTACGGCGCGGCCGTGCGCACCGGACTGGAGACCGCCCTGCGGCGCACCGGGTTCCGCGAGATCCTGCTGACCGACGCCGACTGCCAGTTCCGCGCCGAGGACCTGGTCCGCCTGCGCGAGCGCAAGAAGGAGGAGCGCGCCGACGCCGTCATCGGCTACCGCCGCAGGCGCGCCGACCCGTGGCGCCGCCGCCTCAACGCCAAGGTGTGGACCCTCCTGTGCAAGACCCTGCTGCGGGTCCCCGGGCGCGACGTCGACTGCGCGTACAAGCTCATCGACCGCTCGCTCCTCCAGGACCTGCGCCTGTCCGGCGAGGCCGCCGCCATCTCCCCCGAGCTGCTGTGCCGCATCTCCGGCGACGGCGCCCGCATCGTCGAGCACCCCGTCGAGCACTACCCGAGGGAGCACGGCGAGCAGACCGGGGCGCGCCTGTCGGTCGTCGTCAAGTCCCTCGTGAGCCTCGCGGTCGTCTACGGCCACATGGTGCGCGACGCCCGCCGCCTCGGCTGGGCCCGGCGCCTGGCGGCCCCGAAGGACCCCGGCGCGGCCCTGGTCGCCCTGGCGGCCGTCGCCGTCGCGGTCGCCGCGTACCTCTACTTCGCCGACCACGGGTACCTGCTGGCGTACAAGGACGCCAACTCGCACCTGCTCATCGCCAGGCGCGTCGTCGACAGCCCCACCGCCGGGCTCGCCCAGCTCGGCGGCGTCTGGCTCCCGCTCCCGCACCTCCTCGCAGCGCCGCTGTCGCTGTGGGAGGGGCTGTACCTCAACGGGTTCGCCGGGGCCGCCGTCTCGATGGCGTCCTATGTGGTCTCAGTGCGGTTCCTGTTCGCCCACGCCCGGTCGCTCTCGGGCCACTGGGCCGGGGGCCTCACCGCCGCGGGGCTCTTCGCGCTCAACCCGAACGTGCTGTACCTCCAGGCCACGGCCATGACCGAGCTGCTGCTGTTCGCGTGCGCGATCACCGCCCTCCACTACCTCCACGAGTGGTGCACCGGAGGGCGCATCCGCGACCTGTCGCTGGCCTCCGGCGCGGTCCTCGCCGCGACCCTGACCCGCTACGAGGGCTGGATCCTCTTCGCCGTCACCGCCGCGATCGTCGCGTTCACCGCGCTGCGCCGCCACCGCAGGTACGCGCACACCGAGGGCTCGCTCGTCGTGTTCGGGTTCGTCGCCGGAGCCGGGGTCCTCGGCTGGCTGGCGTGGAACCTCGCGATCTTCGGCGACGCCATGAACTGGAAGTCCGGCGAGTACGCCGACTCGTCCCTGTGGGTCGCCGACGGCGAGGCCAACGTCGGGTCGCTGCCGACCGCGATGGAGACCTACGGCTTCGCCTCGCTCCACAATCTCGGGATCGCCACGGCCGCACTGGGAGTCGCGGGGCTCGTCCTCTACGCGGTGCAGCAGCGGCTCGGATCGAGGCGGCTCGTGCCCTACGCGATGCTCGTCTTCATCCCGTTCTTCGTGTGGGCCCTGTACACCGGCGAGCGGCCCCTCCACGTCAGGGAGGTCATGGGCGCGCTCTACAACGTCCGCTTCGGACTCATCATGCTCATCCCCGCCGCGGTCTTCGCCGGGTACCTCGTGGGGCGGCTCGTGCCGCTCCTGCCGGGCCGGCGCATCGCCGCCGGGGCCCTCGCCGGGGCCGCGGTCGCCGGGGCGACCCTCGCCGTCGGCGGCGCCGTCACGCTCGACGAGGCCGTCGAGTACCGCGCCAGCGGCTGGGAGGCCGACAACGCCGCCGTCTCCGCGTGGCTGCGCGAGCACCACGACGGCGGCACCACGCTCATGATGTCGTTCGAGAACGAGTCGGTGACGTTCGAGTCCCAGGTGCCCACCGGCTCGCTCATCTACGAAGGCTCGTACCGGATCTGGGAGGAGGCCCTCGCGGACCCGCACGCCGCGGGGGTCGAGTGGATCTACATGCGGGCGACGCCCGGCTCCGAGGACGACGTCTGGGAGGCCCTGTGGGGCACCGAGACCCTCGAAGACGACTACGACCTCGTCTACGACGAGGGCGACCGGCTCGTCTACCGCGCCGAGGACGGTGCCGCGTGAACCCCGACGCCCCGCCCGCGGGCCTCAGCGCCCAGCGGCTCCTCTCCACCGGCCAGACCGCCCTCGCGCTCGCCCTCGTCGGGTTCGTCGCCGCGGCGATCGCCGTCGACCTGCTCACCGGGTTCGGGCCGAGCCCGCTGCAATGGGCGCAGGGCGGCATGTTCGCCCTCATCGTCCTGTACCTGGCCGTGATCGGGTTCAAGCTCGCGATGGTGCTCGGCTCCGGCCGCTCCACCGCCATGCGGTTCGAACCCGGTGCGCTGGAGACGTTCCCCGACGCCGAGCTGCCGCGGTACACGGTCCTCGTGCCGCTGTACCGGGAGGCCGCGGTCGTCCCCGGGCTCGTCCGCCGCCTGTCCGCAATGGACTACCCGCCCGAGAAGCTGGAGATCCTCCTGCTCGTGGAGGCCGACGACGGCGAGACCCGGGCCGCCATCGCGCAGCAGCGGCCCGGGCGGACCTTCCGCACGGTCGTCGTCCCCGACTCGGCGCCGAAGACGAAGCCCAAGGCGTGCAACGTGGGCCTGGCCCAGGCCACCGGCGAGCTGTGCGTCATCTTCGACGCCGAGGACCGGCCCGACCCCGACCAGCTCCGCAAGGCGGCCCTGGCGTTCCGGGTGCTCCCCGACCGGGTCGTGTGCGTGCAGGCCGAGCTCCAGTACTGGAACCCGTGGACGAACTGGCTGACCACGTGCTTCTCGGCCGAGTACGCCACGAACTTCAGCCTCACCCTCCACGGCATGGACCGGCACCGGCTCGCGATCCCCTTGGGCGGCACGTCGAACCACTTCCGGATCGACGCGCTGCGCGACCTCGGCGGCTGGGACCCGTTCAACGTCACCGAGGACGCCGACCTCGGCATCCGCATCGCCCGGCGCGGCTGGGACGTGCGGATGATCGTCTCGGTCACCGAGGAGGAGGCGAACTCCCGCCTGGGCAACTGGATCCGCCAGCGCAGCAGGTGGATCAAGGGGTACCTCCAGACGTGGCTGGTGCACTCGCGGGAGCCGCTGAAGCTGTGGCGGGAGCTGGGGACGAGGAAGACCCTGGCGATCCACCTGACGCTGGGGTTCTCGACGGTGACGACGCTCGTCAACCCGCTGATGTGGGCGATGACGCTGTCGTACTTCGTGTTCGGGCCGCAGTGGATGGAGCCGCTGTTCCCGCCGGCGGTGCTCTACGGCGGCATGTTCGCGATGATCGCGGGCAATGCGCTCATGTGCTACGCGCTCATGCTCGGCTGCCTCAAGCGCGGCCTGTACGCGGCGGTGCGGGCGATGCTCACCGTCCCCTTGTACTGGGGCCTCATGAGCGTGGCGGCGTACAAGGCGTTCGGGCAGCTGCTGCGGCCCAGCAAGCGCCATTTCTGGGAGCTGACGGTCCACGGGCTGGACCAGTCCGACGAGGTCGACGAGGGAGTCGTACATGCTCGGTAAGAGGTTGGGCCGCTTGGCCGCCGGCGCCGTCGTGGGCGCCGCGCTGCTGGTGGTGCCGGGGGCGGCGACGGCGGCGCCCCCGGAGGAGTTCGAGAAGCTGCTCGTGGTGGGCGGCCTGGAGGAGCCGACGTCGTTCCGGTTCACGCCCGACGGGGACATCCTGGTGGCGGAGAAGAACGGCGACATCGAGCTGGTGCACGGCGGGGAGCTGCACGAGCACCCGCTGATCGAGCTGGCGACGGCCGGGTCGGACGAGCGGGGGCTGCTGGGTTTCGAACTGGACCCGGACTTCGCGTCGAACGGCTACGTGTACGTGGGATACACGGCGGCGGACAACCTGGACCGGTTGAGCCGCTTCACGATGAGCGGGCACGAGATCGACTCGGCTTCGGAGCTGGTGCTCATCCAGTCGCACCAGGACGCGAACGTGTTCCACCACTCGGGGAGCGTCAAGTTCGGCCCGGACGGGAAGCTGTACTGGACGCTCGGGATGAACACGAACAACCAGAACCCGCCGAACCTGGGGAACGTGCACGGGAAGATGCACCGGATCAACCCGGACGGCTCGATCCCGGCGGACAACCCGTTCGTGGACACGCCGGGGGCGGAGCCGTCGGTGTGGGCGTACGGGCTGCGGAACTCGTTCCGGTGGGATTTCGTCCCCGATGGACCGAACGCGGGGAAGATCCTCGCGGGGGACGTGGGCGGCTCGGAGTGGGAGGAGCTGAACCTCATCGAGCGCGGCGCGAACTACGGGTGGCCGCACGTGGAGGGGGTGTGCGAGGACTGCCCGTACGCGCAGCCGGTGTACGCCTACCAGCACACGGCGCCGCCCGCGAGCGCGGGCTCGATCTCCTCGGTCGAGGTCTACGAGGGCGGGCTGCTCGGCGAGCAGTACGAGGGCGCGGTGTTCTTCGCGGACTACACGCTGGGGTTCGTGAAGTACCTGGAGATGGACGCGGCGTTCGAGACCGTGGTCGGGGTGCACGACTTCGACCTGGACGCGGGCACGCCGGTCGAGCTCCGGACCGGGCCGGACGGGGCGCTGTACCAGTTGAACATCTACCCCGGCGAGCTGTACCGGATCGCGCCTTCGGGCGGGAACCGGACGCCGGTGGCGAAGGCGTCGGCGTCGCCCGACTCCGGTTACGGGCCCTTGGAGGTGGCGTTCTCGTCGGCGGGGTCGAACGACCCGGACGGGGACGGCCTGGCCTATTCGTGGGACTTCGGCGACGGGGAGGCCGCGACGGAGGCCGACCCGGTGCACACGTACACCGAGGACGGGGTCTACCAGGCGGTGCTGACGGTCTCGGACGGGGACAAGACGGCGCACGCCCAGGTCGAGGTCCAGGTGGGCAATACGCGGCCCGAGGCGGTGGTGCTGACGCCCGAAGCGGGCCTGACGTACGACGGCGGGGACGTGATCGCGTTCTCGGGTGCGGCGACCGACCCCGAGGACGGGGAGCTGGGGGCGGCGTCGCTGTCGTGGACCGTGCAGTTCCACCACGCCGACCACGTGCACCCGTTCTACGGCCCGGCCGAAGGCGGTTCGGGCGAGATCGAGATCCCGCGGGCGCCGCACGGCGGTGACAACACGTTCTACCGGATCACGGTGACGGCCACCGATTCCGGCGGCCTGACCGATACGGCCTATGTGGACGTGCATCCGAACACGGTGGAGGTGTCGATCGGGACGGACCCGCCGGGCCTGGAGTTCACGCTCGACGGGCGGCCGTACGGGACGGCGGTGAAGCGGATGGTCGTGGGCACCGAGTACGTGCTCGGCGCGGAGTCGCCGCAGTACGCGGGCGGGTCGCGGTTCGCGTTCGCGGGCTGGTCGACGGGCGCGGAGCAGCAGCACGTGTTCACCGTGCCGGACGAGGACGTGTCGGTGACGGCGGCGTTCGACGAGCTGCCGTACCCGCCCGCGCCGTGGGAGTCGACGGACATCGGGGAGCGGACCCAGTTGGGGCTCAGCAGCTTCGAGGACGGCGAGTTCACGGTGACGGGCGCGGGCTGGGACATCTGGGACCAGACCGACGAGTTCCATTTCGTGCACCGGCCGCTGATCGGGGACGGGTCGATCACGGCCCGGCTGACGGCGCAGGAGGCGACGAACCCGTGGGCGAAGGCCGGGATCATGGTGAAGGAGTCGGCCGAGGAGGGCGCGGCGTACGCCGCGGTCGCGGTGACGCCTGAGCACGGCGCGCACTTCCAGGCGGACTTCGGGACCGACGGCGGCGGCTTCGCGTACACCGAGGGCGCGGCGTGGCTGCGGCTGACGCGCGCGGGCGACGAGTTCACCGCCGAGCTGTCGGACGACGGCGAGACGTGGACCGCGATCGGGTCGGCGACGGTGCCGATGTCGGCGAACGCGCAGGTGGGGCTGTTCTCGACGGCGCACGACAACACGCAGTTCTCCACGGCCTTCTTCGACTCGGTCGAGGTCGCGGCGGCGGACCCGGGGCTGACGTGCGAGGACGTGGGCGCTCCGGCGATCGCGGGCTCGGCGGCGTTCGATCCGGACGGGACCGCGGCGCTCACGGGCGCCGGGGACGACATCTGGGGCGACGCGGACCAGTTCCACTACTGCCACAGGGCGCTCGACGGCGACGGCGAGATCATCGCGAGGGTCGCGTCGCTGGAGGACACGAACGACTGGGCGAAGGCCGGAGTGATGATCAAATCCACGGCCGAGGAGGGCTCCCCGTACGCGGCGGCCATGGCCACGGCCGCCGAAGGCGTGCACTTCCAGACCGGGTTCGACACCGATGTGGACGGTCCTGACACCGCGGCGCCCGTGTGGCTGCGGCTGGTCCGGGACGGGTCGCAGGTCACCGCGTACCACTCCCCCGACGGCCTGGCGTGGGAGCCGTTCGCGGCCGCCACGCTCGCGGGCCCGGCGACCGTGGGGCTGTTCGTGACCTCCCACGACGGGAGCGAGTCGAACACGGCCGTGTTCGACTCGATCGCGATATCCGATGCCGCACCGGAGGTCCCGGAGCCGTGGACGTGCGAGGACGTCGGCGCGCCGCGGATGCCCGGCGACGCAGTGGTCTCGGGCGGCACGTGGACGATCGTCGGCGCCGGGGACGACATCTGGGGCGACGCGGACCAGTTCCACTACTGCCACCAGCCGCTCGACGGCGACGGGCAGATCACCGCGCGCGTGCTC
This sequence comes from Glycomyces artemisiae, assembly GCF_003002955.1. Classification (GTDB taxonomy): domain Bacteria; phylum Actinomycetota; class Actinomycetes; order Mycobacteriales; family Micromonosporaceae; genus Glycomyces; species Glycomyces artemisiae. The sequence goes on along the minus strand of NZ_PVTJ01000001.1, from coordinate 143,840 downwards.
TCGCAGGAGGACACCGACGACTGGGCGAAGGCCGGGGTCATGGTCAAGTCCTCGCCCGAAGCGGGCGCCGACTACGCGCTGCTGGCGGTGACGCCCGGCAACGGCGTGCACCTCCAGTCCGGGTTCGGCACCGACACCGCCGGGACCGGCGACGGCGCCCCGATGTGGCTGCGGCTCAGCCGGACCGGCGACACCGTGACGGCCTCGTGGTCGCCCGACGGCGAGGTCTGGTCGGCGTTCGGCACCGTCGAGCTGGCAGGCGGGGCCGTGATCGGCCTGTTCGTCACCTCGCACGACGGGTCCGATCCCGGTGCGGCCGTGTTCGACTCGGTGGCGGTGTCATAGACCGGCGCCGGGGGTCTGCGGAAGCCCCCGGCGCCGACCGCCGCTCGGGACGCGAAGGGGGCGTTCCGGGCGGCGGATCATGTCAAGGGACTTCGGCTGACGGGTGGTTTGGGGTTGGGGTTAGAGCGGGCAGCGACGAAGAGGTCCCATTGCGCTTGGGTTGGGTTGGCGGCCTTGGGGTCCGGGGGCGGGCGGGAAGGAGAGTAGTGGTACGGGTGGGACTTGGTGAAACTTCCTCACCAAAGATCACCCTTCTGGGTGTTGACGCACTTTAGCACACAGCGTCACAATTGAAACACACCAGCGAACACGCAAAGCACAACAACACAACAGGGGGGTGATCCCGATGGCCACCAACACGATCCAAGCCCGCACCAGCGCAAGCGACCAGGCCCAAGCCATCCGGACCGCCCTCGACACTGCGGCCGCCGCCATCAACACCCACCATGCGCAGGTGCTCGCCTCGGTGATCGCGATGAAGGAGCAGAACCTCCACCGCACCGCCTTCGGCTACTCCGCCCTGCGGGACCTGCTCTTGTCGCAGTTCGACTTCACCCACCGGACTGCTTCGGACATCGCGGCCATCGCCCGCCTCTCCACGAAGTTCCGGGCCTTGGTCGAAGCGGCTGTGTCGGGGCAGGCCAGGATCGACCAGGTCGCCTACGCAGTCAGGCAGCTGGACCGCACCCCTGCGATGCGCCTGTTCGCCCTCACCCCCTTCCGCACCCCCGTGGCCTCCCCCTTCGACGCCGACACCCTCTGCGCGACACCCGAACACCTCATCGCCCAGTACTGCACCCACGCCCCCTTCAAAGACCTCCAGCGCCACCTTGACGAACTGGCCGCCCACCTCGCCGAAGAGTCCGAACTCCTTGACAGCCTGGGTGAGCAGTCGCTTCAGTGGATCGAGCTGGCCGAGACCGACAACGGCATGTGGGCCCTCTCCGGGGAACTCTCCGGCGACACCGGCAGGCTCCTGGACAAGTACCTGAAGACCGCCTGCCCCCCACCCCGCCAAGACGAGGCTGACCCCGAGGGCGTGCTCCCGGCCCAGCCGAACCGGCACGCCGAAGCCCTCCACCAACTCCTCGCCGGATACGGCACCAGCCCCGACGCGGTGAAGCGGCACGGCCACACCGCCACCCTCGACCTCACCGTCGACATCGACACCTTGCAGGGCAAGGACACCGGCCGCACCCCGCTCCTCGAAGGCCAGCCCGTCTCGGTCGCCAAAGCCCGCCTGATGGCGTGCGAAGCCCAGGTCATCCCCGGCGTCTTCAACTACGACACCGGCGAAGCGATCGAACTCGGCCGCGCCGCCCGCCTCCCCAACCCCGCCCTCCGCCGCAAACTCGAACTGGAGCAGCGCGAAGGGTGCGCCTGGCACGGGTGCGACCGGCCGGTCGCCTGGACCGAAGCCCACCACATCACCCACTGGGCCGACGGCGGCGACACCAGTGCCGACAACCTGATCCTCCTGTGCCGGTTCCACCACGGCCGCATCCACACCACCGGCTGGACGATCGAAAAGACCGGCCCCGGCCAGGCGACCATCACCCACCACGACCACCCCGCCACCGGTGATGACACCGGGGCCGGGCAGGCCGGGGAATGCGGATGCTCCGACTGGCGCACCGATGCCGACATGGACACCGAACACCAGGACACGGACTGGGACGTGTTCCCGACCGGCCTCTACCGCACCGAATGGTCCCCCACCCTCAAACTCGAACTGGACTCGCGAGCCGAAGAGGCCGAACGGCAACGAGCCCTCGCCTCGATCCGGGCAGCCAGAGCCAAATGCCGAACACGCTTCACACCCCACGCCAAAGAACCCGCACCCGCAGCGGCCGGACCAGGCGAAGCGACCGCACCGCCACCCGAGACACCCCGCAAACCCACACCCACACCCACACCCCAGCCGACACCCGTCCCGGTCGGCAGCCCAGGAGACCCGCCCTTCTGACCCCGCCCGCCCCGGGCCAGCCAACCAGGGCGGGAGGAGGAACGCAAGGCACACACCCAGCCCCAGGCCCGGCATTCAAGCTGGACCGCCTCCCACATCTCCCCGTCGCCGCCAAACAACCCGCACCCCAACACACCCCAAAGCCGCAAAACCCAACCCCGCCCCACCACACACCCCGCTGTCGCCGCCGAGAAAGACCCGCGCCCCAACACACCCCGAAAGCCACAGCACCCAGCCCCACCCCACCACACACCACCCACCCCTTGCCCCAATGCAAGTGCTGCGGCGGCAGGGGCTACGGCGGCCCGGGTCCAGAAAGGCAAAGACCCGCTCCCTGAAAAATGCAGACCCGGCAGCACCGTCATTGGTGCCACCGGGTCTGATCTGGAACCATGCGAGCGATCCATGAATGCACTCGCGGCTGCGAGAAGGGACTCCTACTTGATGGCCCCGGCCGTCAGGCCCTCCTGGATCTGGCGCTGGAACAGCACGTACGCGATGAAGATCGGGATCATCGCGAGCACGGTCCCGGCGAACAGCGCGCCCGAGTCGCCCTCGTACCCTTGGCGCATCGCGAGGTTCGCCAGGCCCTGCGAGATGACCGCGTCGTCGGGATTGCGGCCCATGAGGACCAGCGGCAGCAGGAACTGGTTCCACTGCCCGATGATGTTGAAGATCGTGATCGCGATCAGGCCCGGCTTCGCCATCGGCAGCATCACCTGGAAGAACAACCGGTAGTGTCCGGCGCCGTCCACGATCGCCGCTTCCGCCACTCCAGTTGGGAGCGTGCGGAAGAACGCGGTCAGGAAGAACACCGTGAACGGCAGCGAATAGGCGATGTAGACGATGATGAGCCCGGTGTAGGTGTTCAGCAGGCCCACGTTCCCCAGGGTCTTGAACAGCGGGAACAGGGCCAGGAACACCGGGAACATCATCCCCGCGGCGAACCCGAAGTAGATGATCCGGTTCCCGAAGAACTGGTAGCGGGCCAGCACGTACGCGGCCATGGCGCCCAGGAGCATCGTCCCGGTGACGCTGAAGACCATGACCTGCAACGTGTTCAGGAAGAACGCGCCGATGTGCCCGTTCGTCCACGCGTTCGCGAAGTTCTGCCAGTGGAACGACTCCGGCAGCGCCAGCGGCGCCGACGCGATCTCCCGCGTGGTCTTGAACGAGGACATCACGATCCACACCACGGGCACGATGACCATGAGCGACCACAGCCACAGGAAGCCCTGGGAGAAGAAGTTGAGCACGGCGCCCTCGCGCGGGGCGCCGGAGGCGCGCGTCTTCGCGGGGGCCTCGGCCGGGGGCTTGACGGGGGTCTCGGTTGCCATGTCGAACCTCAGTACTCGATCTGCTCGCGGCGGCCGAACCGCAGCGACACCACGGCCAGGGACAGCGCGGCGAAGAACAGGACCACGCCGATCGCCGACGCGAACGCCTGCTCGCCGTGCTTGAACGCGTACTTCCAGATGACGCCGCCGACGACCTCGCTCGCCGTGTCGGGGCCGCCCTGCTCCGGCGTCATCAGGTACACCAGCACGAACACGTCCAGCGCCACGATCGACAGGTAGATCCACGCGGTCTGGACCGAGTCCCACAGCAGCGGCAGCGTGATCTTGAAGAACATCTGGAACCGCCCGGCCCCGTCGATGATCGCCGCCTCGTAGATGTCGCGCGGGATCGACGCCATCGCCGAGGAGAAGAACACCAGGTAGAACCCGACCGCGCTCCACACCAGGACCCCGATGACGGCCGCCAGCACGAACCGCTTGTCCGCGAGGAACCCGTTCACCGGCGACGGCAGCCCGATCGCCGAGAGCGTTCCGGTGATGAGCCCGCCGAAGTTCTCCGGCGCGTACACCTGCTTCCACAGGATGCCGACGATCGCGACCGACAGCACCTGCGGGAAGAAGTACACGACCTTGTGGAACCGCGAGCCCGCCACGCCCTCGATGCGGCCCTGGCGGCTGCGCCCGCCCAGGTTCAGCATGAACGCGAAGAACAGGCCCAGCGCGATCGTCGCCACCGGCAGCACCACCAGGATGATCCCGGTGTGCCGCAGCGCGGGCAGGACGAACCGCTCGTCCTTGAACAGGTTCACGTAGTTGTCGAACCCGATGTAGTCGAAGGAGTTGCTCGACCCCGACCAGTCGGTCAGGGAGATCTGGAAGGCCTGGGCGAACGGCAGGATCACCAGCCAGGCGTAGAGTCCCACCGGCAGCGCCAGGAAACTCAGGATGAACGGGTACCTGCCGTGCTTCACGACCCAGGCCCTCCTCTCGCTGCGGACCTAGTCCTCGTGGTGGAACTTCTCGATGGTGTCGTCGGCGGCCGTCTCGTCGGCCACGGTCTGCATCCGGTCGATGAACTCCGCCGCGGTGGACTCGCCCGACAGCAGCGATCCGAGCGCGGGCCGGACCTCCTCGTTCATCTTCGTGTACCAGAACCGGAACTGCGGCTGGAACAGGTCGTCCGGATTGGACACGAGCGCGTCGGTCGCCTTGGCGGCCGGGTTGTCCAGCTCCACGCCCTTGACGATCGTCGCCGCCTGCACGGTGTCGCCGAAGATCTGCGCGCCCTCCTTGGAGAGCATGATCCGCAGGTACTCGTACGCGCCCGCGAGGTTCGTGGCGTTCTTCGGCACCACGAACGGCTCGTCGCCGCCCGCGCTGATCAGGCCCGGCTGCACCGAGCCCTCGAACGGCGGCACGCCCATCGGCATGTACTCGAAGTCCGCGGGCGCGATCGACGCCTGCTCGTTCGGCAGCCACGACCCGCACGGGATGAACGCGGCCTTGCGCTCGTTGAACGCCGTCTGCGACTGGATGTGGTCGATGCCCGGCGTGCCTTCGAGGATGTAGCCCTCGGTGTAGAGCGCCGCGAGCGCCTCGGCGGCCTTGACCACCGACTCGTTGCGCCACGCGTCGGGTTCGAGCTCGTCGATCGCCTTGATGACCTCGACGCCGCCGTGGCGGCCCGCGAGGATGAGCAGCAGGTCGTACAGGTACACCGGGTGCTGTCCGGCGTACGTCCACGGCGCGATCCCCGCCTCCTTGATCACGGGGCAGAGCGCGAGCATCTCCTCCCACGTCGTCGGCGGCGTCCAGCCCTGGTCGCGGAACAGCTTGGCGTCGTACCAGACCGTCCACGCCGAGAACACGTAGTTCAGCGCGTACACCTCGCCGTTGAACGTGCCCGAGGTGAGCACGCCGTCCCGCAGGGTGTCCCGCACGGTCACCGACGGGTCGTCGTAGGAGGGCGCGTCGAGCAGCGGCGTCAGCTCCGCCAGCTCCCCGTCCGAGACGAGGGAGTCCATCGGGATCTGCTGCGCGCCCGAGTTGTCGAGCACGTCGGCGGGCTTGCCCTCGGCGAAGCGCGGCTGCTGGGTCTCGGCGATCGCCTGCGTCGCCAGGTGCGTGATCTCCGCGTCCGGGAACGCCTCGTTGTAGATCGCCTGGTGCGCGACGGCGTACTCGTTGCCGAAGCCGCCGTCGAAGATGACGACGTCCAGGGGCGCGGCCGGGTCGACGCCGAACGGGTTCTCGGCGTCGTCGCCGACCGTCACCTCCTCGGCGTCGTCGTCGCTGCCGCTGGTCGCGCACGCGCCCAGGGAGGAGGCCGCCAGTCCGGCGGCGGTGGCCCCGAGCAGGTTGCGGCGGTTGAATATCGGGCGGGTTGTCCTCATGGGTTTCGCTCCTGAGTTGGGGGTAGAGGGTGTTGGTGCAGATCGGTCGGGCGGTCAGCCGGCGCCGTTCCGGGGCCGCGGCGTCGGTCGGTGGCCGACCACGGCTCGCGCACGCGATTCCAGGGCCTCGCTGGCCTCCGGGAAGCGCCGCTGCGCGACGGCTATGTGGACGAGGTCGGCCACCAGCAGCTGGGAGTGCCTGGCGGCCAGCAGGTCTGCGCGGTGCCCGGTCTGGCGGGACGCGGACACGAGCACGACGTCGGCGATCTCGGCGATCGGCGAGTCCGGGAACGCCGTGAGCGCCACCGTGAGCGCGCCGCGGCTCCCCGCCTCCGAGAGCATCTCCACGATCTCCACCGTGGTGCCCGACATGGAGGCGGCGATGGCCACGTCTCCGGGGCCGAGGATCGCGGCGCTGGCGAGCGCGTCGTGGACCTCGGTCCAGGCCCAGGCGGCGACGCCGGTGCGGTAGAAGCCCATCTGGAGCTCGCGGGCGACGATGGCGCTGGAGCCGACGCCGTAGACGTCGACGCGGCGGGCGTCCGCGACGCTGGCGGCGACGCGCTCGACGGCGGCGAGGTCGAGGAGGTCCATGGTGCCGCGGAGCATCGCGGCGTCGATCGTGATGAGCTGCTTGAGGACTCGGTCGAGCGGGTCCTCGGGGCCGATCTCGCGGCCGATGTTGACGTCCCAGCCGGTCTCGTGCCTGGCCGAGGCCCTGCCGGTCTCGGTGGCGATGGCGACCCGGAGGGCCGCGTAACCGTCGTATCCGAGGTGACGGCAGAATCGTGTGATGGTTCCTGGGGAGGTGCCCGACAGCTCGGCGAGATCCATGATCGTCGCCCGGGCCGCGGCTTCGGGGTCGGCCAAGACCTGGTCGGCCACTTTGGACATTGCCTCGGACAGGTCGTTCGCGCCCAAGCGGATCCGTTCGAGGACGCCCGCATCCGCTGGGGCGGGCGGGGCTTCTGTCCGGGTTCGGTCCATGGGTGACCCTTTCGGGAGGTGGATTCAAGAAAAACTATTACCTATGCCACACTCGTGTCAAGTTCGTGAGAATTTTTTTTACTGGTTTGCACCTAGAGCGGATACTGCTGGTAGCGCGAGAAGCGAGGACCCTCATACATGCATGCAAGACTCGCCGTCGGCCTTGACGCCGGCGGGACCAGCAGCCGCGCCGTCCTCATCGATGAGAGCGGCGCGCAGCTCGGCACCGGCGCGTCCGGACCGGCCAATCCGGTGGGCGGCGACCGGGAGATCGCCCTGTCCAACATGGCCCTGGCGTTCCAGCGGGCCCTCGGCGGCATCGACCCGGCCGAGGTCGGCTCGGTGTGCGTCGGCACCGCGGGCGCGCTGTCGCTGACCGAGGAGGTGCGGGAACTCTCCGCGGACCTCAAGCGGCGCTTCGCGACCGCCTGCGAGGTCGAGGTGGTCTCGGACGCGGTCATCGCGTTCGCGGCCGGGTCCTCGGCCGCCGACGGGACCGTGATCGTCTCCGGGACGGGCGCGGTGGCGTTCGCGATCCGCGACCGCACCCCGGCCTTGCGCTCCGACGGCTACGGCTGGCTGTTCGGCGACGCGGGCTCGGGGTTCTGGCTCGGCCGCGAGGCCGTGCGCGCGGCCCTGCGCCACATCGACGGCAACGGCCCCGGCGGACGCCTTGTCGAGGCCATCATCGCCGCCATCGCCCCCGACAAGCGCCGCTCCGGCGCGCTCGTCGCCAAGTGCATGGCGGACCCGCCCGTCCGCCTGTCGCGCTTCGCGGCCCTGGTCTGCGAGGCCGCCGACGGCGGCGACGCGGTCGCCGAGTCGATCGTCGCGCGGGCCGTGGGCCACCTGGCCGAATCGGTCTCCTACGTCGTCGACCGCGAACTGCCGATCGTCATGGCCGGCAGCCTCCTGACCCGACCCACCCCCATCGCCGCGCTCCTCCAGGAGCGCTTCCGGCTGGTCTACCCCAAGGCCGGCATCAGCAAGGCCACCGATCCCGCCATCGGCGCCGCCTGGATGGCCGCCAGCGCATTCGTCACCGACCCGGCCGAACGCGTCCGCCTCCACCGCCAGCTCGCCTGGCGCTAGACACGCACGACTCCCACCGCGAAACCGCCGCCCCCGCCGCGACTGTCACACCCATCAGTCACAGTCGAACCGGGGGCGGCGCCGTGCACCCGCCGACGCGGCGTACCCGAATGCCGCCGCGGCCGGCGGATGTCGTACCCCGCAGGCACAGTTGAACCGGGGGCGGCCGAAGGCCGCGCCCGAGCCGGCGTGCCCTCAGGCCGCCAGCGCCCCCGAGAGCCTCCCGTCCGCCAGCTCCAGCTTCGCCTCCGCGTCCGCGGCGCCGATGCCGAGTTCGAGCATCACCACCGCGGTCTTCACGCGGTTGCCCGCGGCCGCCAGGGCGGCCTCGGCCTCCTCGGAGCCGGCGCCGGTGATCTCGCGGATCATGCGCACCGCGCGCGCGGCGAGCTTCTGGTTCGCGACCTTCATGTCCACCATGTAGTTCCGGTAGACCTTCCCGAGCCGCACCATGCTGATCGTCGACACCATGTTGAGCACGAACTTCTGCGCCGTCCCCGACTTCAGCCGCGTCGACCCGGCCACGACCTCCGGCCCCACCTCGACCTCGATCCGGTGCTCGGCCGCCTCCGACAGCACCGTGCCCGTGTTGCACGACAGCCCCACCGTCAACGCACCGCGCCGCCTGGCCTCGCGGACCGCTGCGACGACGAAGGGGGTGCGGCCGCTCGCGGCCAGGCCCACGACCGCGTCGGCCGGGCCGATGCCGTCGGCGACCATCGCGGCCTCGCCCGCGGCCGCGTCGTCCTCGGTGCCCTCGACCGCGCCGCCCTCGGCGGCCTTGCCGCCCGCGATGATCGCCTTGATCAGCTCCGGGTCGGTCGAGAACGTCGGGGGGCACTCGGCGGCGTCCATGACGGCCATCCGCCCGGCCGTCCCGGCGCCGACGTACCGCAGCCGCCCGCCCTTGGCGAGCCGGTCGGCCACGGCGTCGATCGCGGCGGCCACGTCGGGGAGCACCGCGGCGACGGCGGCGGAGACGCTCGCGTCGGCCTCGTTCATGGTGCGCGCCAGGTCGAGGGTCGACAGGCCCTCGATCCCCGCGTACCGCGGGTCGGCGCGCTCGGTCGCCAGCATTGCCAACAGGGTTCGCGCTTCGAGGCGCTCGGTCGGTTCACTCACAGTTGCGAGCGTAGCGCAATGAAGTAAAATTTCACCCATCGAGGCTCAAATGAAGAATCGCACCGCACCGTGACGAATCGCCCGCGGGTGTACCGTGACGTCATGCCAGCAAGCCGCACCGACGCGCCCAACCTCCTGGTGCTCATCAAGTCGGTCCTGCCTTCCCTCTCGAAGGCCGAGACCAAGGTCGCCCAAGAGATCATCCGCGAGCCCGAGGCCGCCTCCACGCGGACCATCACCGAACTCGCCCGCGCCGCGGGCACCTCCGAGGCGACCGTGGTGCGCTTCTGCCGCTCCCTCGGCCTCGCCGGCCACCGCGAGCTGCGCATGCGCGCCGCGCAGGCCGTCATCGGCACCGGCGACGGACCCGACCGCGAGATCGCGGGCGGCGACATCCCCACCGGCGCCGACATGTCCCGCATCATCGCCACCATCTCGTACGCCGACGTCGGCGCGATCACCGACACCGCGAACGCCCTCGACACCGCCGCCTGCGAGGCCGCCGTCAACGCGCTCGCGGCGGCCGGGCGCATCGACGTGTTCGGCGTCGAGGCCTCGGGGATCGTCGCCGCCGACCTCGTGAAGAAGCTGCACCGCATCGGGTCCGTGGCCTTCAGCTGGCCCGACGTCCACTCCGCGCTCGTCGCCAGCGCCCTCGCCGGGCCCAAGGACGTCGCCGTCGCGATCTCCCACTCCGGCGCGACCACCGAGACCGTGGAGTTCCTGGAGGCCGCCCGCGACCGGGAGGCCGCCACCATCGCGATCACCAACCACGCCAGGTCGCCGCTGGCGCAGACCGCGGACCTGGTGCTCACGACCGCCGCGCGCGAGACGACGTTCCGCTCCGGCGCCACCGTCTCCCGCATCGCGCAGCTCATGGTCGTCGACTGCCTGTTCGTGGGGGTCGCGGCCAAGCAGCGCAAGCGCACCGCGAAGGCCCTCGCGGCCACGGCCGCGGCGGTGTCGCACCGCAGGACGTGAACGATCGCGCGCGGCGGTCACCGTCGCCGCGCGCGATCAGCTTGCGCGCCTTACAGGTTCACTACCAGCTGCGGGCGGCGTCCACTTCGTCCCGCAGCTGCGGGAGCCGGTCGTGGAAGACGCCGGGGCACTGGGTCGAGTTGAAGTCCATGTGCCCGTAGATCTCGCTCGACGGGATGCCGTACTGCTCGCACGCGTACGCGCAGAGCGTCACCAGCGACTCCCATTGGGCCGCGGGCGGTTCGGCGCCGTCGTGGTAGGCGCCCTCGTTCGAGATGCCGAGGGCCGTCGTGTTCTGGCCCGAGGTGTGGATGCCCTGGATGAAGCGCTGCCCGGAGCTCAGGGCCGCGAGGCTCCCGGTGGTGCCCTCGGTGATCCAGCCGCCGCGGCTGACCACGAAGTTGTAGCCGGAGTCGCGCCAGCCGTTGCCGTCCATGTGCAGGTCCTGCACCCACTTCGCGTGGGCGTGGGCCTGCGCGCGGGAGAAGTCGTCCGTGTTCGCGGCGACCGTGTGGTGCACGATCAGCTTCGCGGGGCTCCCCTGGATGACGGGGTTGGTGCCGTTCGGGAGCCGCGCGCCCCAGACGGTCGTCGCGTCGATGTCGGGTTCGACTGCGCTGCTTGAGTAACCGTCGCTGTTCACGGAGTCGTCGGGTTCGGCCTGCGCGGCCGTTGCGCCGTACGCGGTCGCGCCGGCGGCGATCAGGGCGCCGGTCCCGAACAGGACCCGGCGGCGGATGCGGTGGTCGTCCATGGTCTGCCTCCCGGGACGCCGCGGGCCGGGCCTCGTGGGCCCGGCCCGCGCGTCGCACTAGGTGTTGTTCGCCAGCGCGAGGAGCCGCGCGGTCGAGCCGTTGAAGTAGTTCCGGTCGACGTTCCCGGCGATGCCGGAGACCGACCCGGTGGACGTGTACTGCCAGAACGTCCACGTGGTGTTGTTCCATCCGGCGGGCAGCGACGGGGTCGAGGCGCCCCAGTGCGCGACCCACAGGGGGCTCTTGGAGGCCATGCCGGTCCAGGAGCCGGTGCAGGTGTTCCACCACGAGGCGGTCGTGTAGATGACGATGTCGCGTCCGGTCCGGGCCTTGTACGTGTTGTAGAAGTCCGTGATCCAGTTGCGCATCGAGGTGGTGCTCAGGCCGTAGCAGGCCGCGCCCGAGGGCGGGGCCTCCAGGTCGAGCGCGCCGGGGAGGGTGAGGTTGTCGGCCGACCAGGCGCCGCCGTTCGAGGCGAAGTAGGTCGCCTGCGCCGCGCCGGTGGAGGAGTTGGGCCGCGCGAAGTGGTAGGCGCCGCGGATGACGCCCGCGGCGTGCGCGGCCGGGTAGTTGGTGTTGAACCGGGCGTCCTTGAAGGTGGTGCCCTCGGTCGCCTTGATGTAGGCGAACTGGATGCCCGCGTTCTTGACCGAGGTCCAGTTGATGGAGCCCTGGTAGTTGGAGACGTCGATGCCCGCCAGGCCCTGGGCCTGCGCCGGGCTCGCGACGGCGAGTCCGGTCGCGGTCATGACCGCGGAGAGGAGGACCACGACCGCTGCGCGCAGTCCGTGGCGTCTTCTGAGGGTGCGGAGGGTTGCGAAGAGGTTCACACGATGCTCCCTGCTTGTCAGGAGATCTCACAAATGGGGGGAGTGCCTGGTTTGGCACTTGGACCCCAGTATGGAGATAAGTTCCACGAACAGTCAAGCCTGTGAAAATAACTTTCCGTTGCGTGGCGGTGAACGTGCTAGCGGTAGCCGAGGCCGTGGCCGAAGTGGTAGAGGACGTCGCCTGAGGCGGCGGGGACGTCGACCGGGAGCGTCCCGGTCGGCTCGACCGCGCCCGCGATGACCTTGGCAAGGGCCGCAAGGGAGGGCGCGGCGTAGGAGTACGCGGCGAGGCTCGCGTTCGCGCCGGGCAGGTGCGCGGCGTCGTAGGGCGTGCCGACCGCGGCGGTGACGACCGGGGCCGCACCGTCGAGGAGCGCCGCGACGAGGTCGGCCTGCGGGGACCCGGCGCGGACGTTGCGGGTGGCGACGACGACGAGGTCGCGGCCCGCGGCGGCGGCCGTGGCGGACGCGATGGCGTCGGCGTCGGGCTCGTCGCCGGTGACGTGGGCTTCGGCCTGGAAGCCGCTGGCGCTCAGGGCCGATGCGAGCATCCGGGTGGTGTTCTCGCCCCAGCCGGTGACCAGGACCGAGCCGGACGCGAGCGGCAGCGTGCCGTCGTTGGCGAGGAGCGTGATCGAGCGGTCGGCGATGTCCTGGGCCGCGGCGCGGTTCGCGTCGGTGCCGACCGAGTCGGCCGCGGCGCCCTCATCCACCTCGGGAGTGTCCACAATGCCGCATGAATGCTTCAGCGTGAGAATGCGCCGCACCGATTCGTCAATGCGCTCCTCGGTGAGCTCCCCAGATCCGACGGCGTCGAGGACCGCCTGGTGCGCAAGGGGGAAGTCCGGGGGCATGAGCAGGAGATCGGCCCCGGCCAGGAGCGCGAGCACCGGCACGCGGTCGTCGCCGAACTCGGTCCGCACGCCCTGCATGTCGAGCGCGTCGGTGACGACCACGCCGGTGAACCCGAGCCGCTCGCGCAGCAGCCCGGTGAGGATCGGCGGCGACAGCGTCGCGGGCTTGAGCGAGTCGTCGAGCGCGGGGAATTGCAGGTGGGCGGACATGACCATGTCGGTTCCGGCCGCGATGGCGGCCTTGAACGGCGGCGCGTCGACCGCCTCCCACTCCTCGGCGGTGTGCGTGATGACCGGCAGGCCCACGTGGCTGTCGGTCGAGGTGTCGCCGTGGCCCGGGAAGTGCTTGGCCGAGACCGCGACGCCCCCGGCCTGGTATCCGCGCACCTGCGCAGCGGCGAAATCGGCCACGAGGTCCGGGTCCGACCCGAACGAGCGGACGCCGATCACCGGGTTCTCGGGGTCCACATTGACATCCGCATCGGGCGCGAAATTGTGGTTCAGCCCCATCGCGCGCAATTCCGCCCCGGCGATCCGCGCGGCCTCCTCGGCTGCACCCGTGTCCCGGGTCGCCCCCAGCGGCATCGCGCCGGGGAACTGCGTCGCGGGCTCGCCGATGCGCACCACCGAGCCGTACTCCTGATCGGTGGCGATGAGCAGCGGCACCGCCGAGGCGTCCTGGAGGCCGTTCGAGAGCCGCGCGATCTGCTCGGGGTCGGCCAGGCCGTTCGCCCAGTCGAAGTAGATGACGCCGCCGGGCCGGTACGCCGCCACGAACGCGGCCCCGTTGTCGGCGCCGAGCCGCTCCCGGTTCGACGCGACCGCGTCGGGGTCGTCCGTGTCGGCCGACTCGCCGTGCACGTACACCATGAACAGCTGGCCGACCTTGTCCTCCAAGGACATCGACGCGAGCAGCTCCCCCACCGGGTCCGCGGTCGTCTCCTCCACCGGCTCGTCCCCCTCGGGCTCGACCTCGCGGTCCGCGGTGGCCTCGGCGATCACCGCTCCCCCGCCGACGACCGCGAACGCGGCCGTGACGCTGGACAGGAGCACGGTCTTTCGGGAGAGCTTCACCGGACGCACCCGCCCATGGTCGCTCAGGCCGTCCCGGCCCCCGCGCCCGCCCCCTCCCCGGGGCCGCCCAAATCACCCCAGACACCACAAAAGCCGGGCCGGAGCGAATGCTCCGGCCCGGCTTGCAGGTCCTAGCGGACTAGAACTTCAGACCGGCCTCACGGGCGGCGTCGGCCAGGGCCGCGACGCGGCCGTGGTACTTGACGCCGCCGCGGTCGAAGACCACGGCCTCGACGCCGGCGGCCTTGGCGCGCTCGGCGACCAGCTTGCCGACCTCCTTGGCCTTCGCGGTCTTGTCGCCCTCGAAGGCGCGCAGACCGGGCTCCACCGTCGACGCGGCGGCCAGCGTGTGGCCCTGCACGTCGTCGATGACCTGGGCCACGATGTGCTTCGAGGAACGGAAGACCGCGAGGCGCGGCTGGGCGGCCGTGCCGTTGATCTTCTTGCGACCGCGGAAGTGGCGGCGGTTCTTGCCGATCCGGCGGCGCTCGGAGATCGAGCCGGACGGGCGGCGGTTTTCGAGTTTGCTCGCCATTACTTGCCTGCCTTCCCGGCCTTGCGGCGGATGCGCTCGTCGACGTACTTGACGCCCTTGCCCTTGTAGGGCTCCGGCGGGCGCAGACGACGGATGTTCGACGCGACCTGGCCGACGAGCTGCTTGTCGATGCCCTCGACGTGCAGCAGGGTCGGCTTCTCGACGGTGAACGAGATGCCCTCCGGGGCGTCGACCTGGATGGTGTGGGAGAAGCCGAGGCTCATCTCCACGCCCTTGCCCTTGGCCTGCGCCCGGTAACCGGTGCCGTTGATCTCCAGGGACTTCTTGTACCCCTCGGAGACGCCGACGACCATGTTGTTGACGAGGCTCCGCGCCAGGCCGTGGAGGGCCCGGGACTTGCGCTCGTCGTTCGGGCGGGTGACCGAGACGGTCCCGTCCTCGTTCTTCTCGATGCCGATCGGCTCGGGCAGCTCACGGCTGAGCTGGCCCTTGGGGCCCTTCACGGTCACCGTCGCGCCATCGATCTTGACGTCGACGCCGGAGGGCACCAGAATCGGCTGCTTCCCAATGCGGGACATGCTTAATACCCTCCTGCTACCAGACGTAGGCGATGACTTCGCCGCCCACGCCGCGCTTGCGAGCCTGGCGGTCCGTCAGCAGGCCCTGGGACGTGGACACGATGGCCACACCCAGGCCGCCGAGGACGCGCGGCAGCTCAGTGGACTTGGCGTAGACCCGCAGGCCCGGCTTCGAGACGCGGCGCAGGCCCGCAAGGGACCGCTCGCGGCGCTCGCCGAACTTCAGGTCGATGACCAGGGTCTTGCCGACTTTGCCCTCTTCAGGCTCCTCGGCGCGCCAGTCGGCGATGTAGCCCTCCTGCTTGAGGACCTCCGCGATGGAGGCCTTCATCTTGGAGTGCGGCATCGACAGCGTGTCGTGGTAGGCCTGGTTGGCGTTCCGCAGACGGGTCAGCATGTCTGCGATCGGGTCGGTCATTGTCATTAGCGTTGTTTACCTTTCTCACCCCGGTTCCCCGCCTTGTGGAGCGCGGCGGGGCCTGTGGCGATCGGAGCTATGGGCCTGGAGTTACCAGGAAGCCTTGTGGACGCCCGGGAGTTCACCCGCGTGGGCCATGTCGCGCACGCAGACGCGGCACAGGCCGAACTTGCGGTAGACGGCCTTCGGCCGACCGCACTTCTGGCAGCGGGTGTAGGCGCGCACGGCGAACTTCGGCTTCCGCTTGGCCTTCGCGATGAGGGCTTTCTTCGCCATTAGTCGTTCTCCTTGAACGGGAAGCCGAGCAGCTTCAGGAACGCCCGGCCTTCGTCGTCGGTCTTCGCGGTGGTCACCAGGGTGATGTCCATGCCGCGAACCCGGTCGATCTTGTCCTGGTCGATCTCGGGGAACACGGACTGCTCCGTGAGACCGAAGGTGTAGTTCCCGTTGCCGTCGAACTGCTGGTCCGAGAGCCCGCGGAAGTCGCGGATGCGCGGCAGCGCGATCGCCAGCAGGCGGTCGAGGAACTCCCACATGCGGTCGCCGCGGAGGGTCACCTTCGCGCCGATCGCCTGGCCCTCGCGCAGCTTGAACTGCGCGATCGACTTCTTGGCCAGCCGCACGAGCGGCTTCTGGCCGGTGATCGTGGCCAGGTCGGCCAGGGCGCCGTTGATGAGCTTCGAGTCGCGCGCGGCCTCGCCGACACCCATGTTCACCACGATCTTGGTCAGACCGGGGATCTGGTGGATGTTCGCGTACTTGAACTGGTCCTGGAGCGCCGGGCGGATGTCGGAGCGGTAGGTCTCCTTCAGCCGGGGCTCGATCTTCTCTGCAACGTCAGTCATTACAGGTCCTTACCCGTCCGCTTCGAAATGCGGACCTTGCGGCCGTCGTCGCCGAACCGGTAGCCGACGCGGGTCGGCTGGTTGTCGGCGTCGAGCACCTGCACGTTCGACACGTGGATCGCGGCTTCCTGGGTGACGATGCCACCCGTCCGCGAACCGCGCGCCGTCTGGCCGGCCTTGGTGTGCTTGGTGATGCGGTTGACACCCTCGACGAGCACGCGCTCGCGGTCGGGGTACGCCTCCAGCACCAGGCCCTCGGCGCCCTTGTCCTTGCCCGCGATGACGCGGACTCGGTCGCCCTTCTTGATCTTCATCTCTTACAGCACCTCCGGTGCGAGGGAGATGATCTTCATGAACTGCTTGTCGCGCAGTTCGCGGGCGACCGGCCCGAAGATGCGGGTCCCTCGCGGTTCGCCGTCCTTGACGAGGACGGCGGCGTTCTCGTCGAACTTGATGTACGTGCCGTCGGGACGGCGCGTCTCCTTGACCGTGCGGACGATGACGGCCTTGACGACGTCGCCCTTCTTCACCCCGGCACCCGGGGTGGCGTCCTTGACGGAGGCCACGATCGTGTCACCGATACCGGCGTAGCGTCGGCCGGAGCCGCCGAGCACCCGGATGCACAGGATCTCCCGCGCACCGGTGTTGTCGGCGACCTTGAGCCGCGACTCTTGCTGAATCACGTCCCGATCCCCCTACTTCGCCTTCTCAAGGATCTCGACGATGCGGAACCGCTTGGTCTTCGACAGCGGGCGCGTCTCCATGATGGTGACGCGGTCGCCGATGCCGGCCTCGTTGTTCTCGTCGTGAGCCTTGTACTTCTTGTTGGACTTGATGACCTTGCCGTACAGCGAGTGCTTCTTGCGGTCCTCGACCTCGACGACAGCGGTCTTGTCCATCTTGTCGCCGACGACCAGGCCCTCAAGCACCTTGCGCCGACCGCGAGTCTGAGTTTCCTCGCTCACTTCTCAACCTCCTCCGGCGCGGCGCTCAGGCCCAGCCGGCGCTCGTTCATGACGGTGTAGATCCGCGCGATCTCCTTGCGGACCAGACCGAGCTCGTGGTTGTTCTCCAGCTGGCCGGTGGCGTTCCGGACCCGCAGGTTGAACAGCTCTTCCTTCTTCTCCACGAGCTTCGCCTGGAGTTCCTTCTCGTTGAGCTCGCGCAGCTCACCGGTGTCGATACCAGTAGCCATCACTACTCACCTGCCCCTTCACGAGAGACGATGCGGCACTTCATCGGGAGCTTGTGGATCGCCCGCTGAAGGGCCTCGTGGGCCGTCTCCTCGCTCGGGTACGAGAGCTCGAACATGACGCGGCCCGGCTTGACGTTCGCCACCCAGAACTCGGGCGAGCCCTTACCGGAGCCCTGACGGGTCTCCGCGGGCTTCTTGGTGATCGCACGGTCCGGGAAGATCGTGATCCACACCTTGCCGCCGCGCTTGATGTGGCGGGTCATGGCGATACGAGCGGACTCGATCTGGCGGTTGGTCACGTAGCTGTGCTCCAGCGCCTGGATGCCGTACTCGCCGAAGGAGACCTTCGTGCCGCGAGTGGCCTTGCCCTTGCGCTTCGGAGCGTGAGGCTTCCGGTAACCGCGCGGCGGTTTCCGTGGCATGAGCATGTCGCTTAGCCCTCCTGCTTCTCAGTGGCGGGCGCGGCGGCAGCGGCCTCCGCAGGCTGAGCGGCGGCCCCGCGGCCACCACGGCCGCGTCCGCCACGGGCACCCCCGCCGGCACCGCCGCGGCCGCCGCGTCCACCGCGGTCGCCTCCGGCGTCGCGACGACGCTGCACCTGCTCGGCCTGCTCCTTGAGCGTGGCCTCACCCTTGTAGATCCACACCTTCACGCCGATGCGGCCGAAGGTCGTGGCGGCCTCGAACAGGCCGTAGTCGATGTTCGCGCGCAGCGTGTGCAGCGGGACCTGGCCCTCGCGGTACTGCTCGGAACGGGACATCTCGGCGCCGCCGAGGCGGCCCGAGCACTGCACCTTGATGCCCTTCACGGTCGGGTTGCGCATGGCCGACTGGATGGCCTTGCGCATCGCGCGACGGAAGTTCACACGGCTGGACAGCTGCTCCGCGACGCCCTGGGCGACGAGCTGCGCATCGATGTCGGGGTTCTTGACCTCGATGATGTTCAGCTGCACCTGCTTGCCGGTCAGCTTCTCCAGGTTGCCGCGCAGACGATCGGCCTCGGCGCCCTTGCGGCCGATGACGATGCCCGGGCGGGCGGTGTGGATGTCGACGCGGACCCGCTCGCGGGTGCGCTCGATGTCGACCTTGCTGATCCCGGCGCGCTCCAGACCCTGGGTCATGAGCTTGCGGATCTTGACGTCCTCGCCGACGTACTCGGCGTACTCCTTGTCGGCGTACCAACGCGAGGTCCAGTCGGCGCTGATGCCGAGGCGGTACCCGTGCGGGTGGATTTTCTGACCCATTAGGCGGTCTCCTCCTTCTCAGCGTTCTCGGTGGACTCCGCGTCGGCCTCGACCGGCTTCGGAGCGGCGGCGGCCTTGGGGCGGCGCACCGACGGAGCGGCGCTGGAGCCCTTGGCCTGGACGGACTCGACCACCACGGTGATGTGGCTGGTGCGCTTGTTGATCCGGTAGGCGCGACCGTGGGCGCGCGGACGGTACCGGCGCATGGTCGGGCCCTCGTCGACCTTGATCTCGGACACCAGGAGCGATTCCGGGTCCAGACCGAGGTTGTTCTCGGCGTTCGCCTGAGCCGAAGCGATGACCTTGTAGACGACCTCGGCCGCGCTGAACGGCGCGAACTCCAGGGTCGTCAGGGCCTCGTCCACGGGCAGACCACGCACGAGGTCGACGACGCGGCGCGCCTTGCGGGGTGCTACGCGGACGTACCGCGCCACCGCGCGCGCCTTCGGAGCCTCCTGCTCCACTGTTGCCATCGTTCTAATCCTTCGTTCGTTTCTCAAACCCGTGGCCTAGCGGCGACGGCTCTTCCGGTCGTCCTTCTCGTGCCCGCGGAACGTGCGGGTCGGGGCGAACTCGCCGAGCTTGTGCCCGACCATGTTCTCCGTGACGTAGACCGGAACGTGCTTGCGACCGTCGTGGACGCCGAAGGTCAGCCCGATGAAGTCCGGGGTGATCGTCGAACGGCGCGACCAGGTCTTGATGACGTTCTTGCTCTTGGTCTCGACGGCGACGTCCACCTTCTTCTGCAGGTGGTCGTCGACGAACGGGCCCTTCTTGAGGCTGCGAGCCATGGCTTACTTACCCCGCTTCCGGTTGGCGTGGCGACGGCGCACGATGAGCCGGTCGGTCGGGTGGTTCTTCTTCCGGGTGCGACCCTCGGGCTTGCCCTGCGGGTTCACCGGGTGGCGGCCACCGGACGTGCGGCCCTCGCCACCACCGTGCGGGTGGTCGACCGGGTTCATGACGACACCGCGGACGGTCGGGCGCCAGCCCTTCCAGCGCATGCGGCCGGCCTTGCCCCAGTTGATGTTGCCCTGCTCGGCGTTGCCGACCTCGCCGACGGAGGCGCGGCAGGTGACCTGGACCAGGCGGATCTCGCCGGACGGCATGCGCAGGTGCGCGTACTTGCCTTCACGGGCGAGGAGCTGGATCGAGGCGCCCGCGGAGCGGCCCAGAGCGGCGCCGCCGCCGGGCTTGAGCTCCACCGCGTGGACCGTCGTACCGACCGGGATGTGGCGCAGCTCCAGCGAGTTGCCGGGCTTGATGTCCGCGCCCGGGCCGTTCTCGATGGTGTCACCCTGCTTGATCCCCTTGGGGGCCAGGATGTAGCGCTTCTCGCCGTCCGCGTAGTGCAGCAGCGCGATGTTCGCGGTCCGGTTCGGGTCGTACTCGATGTGCGCGACCTTCGCGGGGATGCCGTCCTTGTCGTGGCGGCGGAAGTCGATCACCCGGTAGCGGCGCTTGTGCCCGCCGCCGCGGTGACGCGTCGAGATCTTGCCCGAGTTGTTGCGGCCGCCGGTCTTGGAGATCGGGCGCAGCAGCGACTTCTCGGGGGTCGAACGGGTGATCTCGGCGAAATCGGAGACGCTGGAGCCACGACGCCCGGGCGTCGTCGGCTTGTACTTGCGAATAGCCATATCGGTTAACTCCCTGCGTCTCTTAGGCGATCTGTCCGCCGAAGATCTCACCCAGGCGACCGGGGTCGCCCTCGACGGTGACGATCGCGTGCTTGACGCTCTTGCGCTGGCCCCAACCGGTCCGGGTGCGCTTGCGCTTGCCCGAGCGGTTCAGGGTGTTGACGCTCTTGACGTCCACGTCGAAGATCTCCTTGATGGCGATCTTGATGTGGCTCTTGTTGGCGCGCGGGTCGACCTCGAAGGTGTACTTGCCCTCGCCGAGGAGGGTGTAGGTCTTCTCCGAGATGACCGGCTTGATGATGATGTCGCGCGGGTCGGCGACGGTCACTTCGCTGCTCACGCCGCGACCTCCTCGTCGGTCCGGTCCGCGATGAACGCCTCGATGGCGGCCTCGCTGAACACGATGTCCTCGTTGTTGAGCACGTCGTAGGTGTTGACCTGGCCGGCGTCGAGCAGGTGCACCTCGGGGAGGTTGCGCAGGCTCTGGGCCGCGGTCTCCTCGTCGCGCGAGAGGACCACGAGGACCTTCGACGCGCCGGTGATCGCCGCGAGGGCGGCCTTGGCCGTCTTGGTCTTCGGGGTCTCGTCCGCGATGAACGAGTCGATGACGTGCACGTTCTCGCCGCGCACCCGGTCGGTGAGGGCGCCCGCCAGAGCGGCCGCCTTCATCTTCTTCGGGGTCCGCTCGGCGTACGAGCGCGGCTGCGGGCCGTGGACGACGCCGCCGCCCGCGAACTGCGGGGCGCGGGTCGAGCCCTGGCGCGCGCGGCCGGTGCCCTTCTGGCGGTACGGCTTCTTGCCGCCGCCGCGGACCTCGCCGCGGGTCTTGGTCTTCGCCGAGCCCGAGCGGGCGGCCGCGAGCTGGGCCGTCACGACCTGGTGCATGAGCGGGATGTTCGGCTCGACGTCGAAGATCGACGCCGGAAGCGCGATGGTCTTCCCGGTCTCCTCACCAGAGGCGTTCTTGACGTTGATTTCAAGGCTCATGCTTATGCCACCTGCTTCACTGCGGAGCGGACGAGCACCAGGCCGTTCTTCGGGCCGGGCACGGCACCCACGATGAGCAGGAGCCCGCGCTCGGCGTCGACCGCCTGGACGCGCAGGTTCTGCGTGGTGTGGCGCGAGCCGCCGTGGCGGCCGGCCATGCGCATGCCCTTGAACACGCGGCCCGGGGTCGCGCAGCCGCCGATGGAACCGGGGGCGCGGTGGACCTTGTGCGCACCGTGCGAGGCGCCGAGGCCCTTGAAGCCGTGGCGCTTCATGACGCCGGCGAAGCCCTTGCCCTTGGTGGTGCCCGTGACGTCGACGATCTGGCCGGCCTCGAAGGCCGTGGCCTCGACGGTCTGGCCGAGCTCGTAGTCGGCGGCGTCCGAGGTGCGCAGCTCGACGAGGTGGCGACGCGGAGCGACGCCGGCCTTCTCGAAGTGGCCCTGGAGCGGCTTGGTGACGTTCTTGAGTTTGATGTCGCCGAAGCCCAGCTGGACGGCCGAGTAGCCGTCGACGTCGGGCTTGCGGACCTGGGTGACCACGTTCGGGCCGGCCTGCACCACAGTGACGGGAACGGCGCGGCCGTTCTCGTCCCAAACCTGGGTCATGCCGAGCTTGGTGCCCAGGATTCCCTTGATCTGCCTGTCCATTGGTCCCCTACAGCTTGATCTCGATGTCGACGCCGGCCGGGAGGTCAAGGCGCATCAACGAGTCGACCGTCTTCGGGGTCGGGTCGAGGATGTCGATGAGGCGCTTGTGCGTGCGCATCTCGAAGTGCTCGCGCGAGTCCTTGTACTTGTGCGGCGACCGGATCACGCAGAAGCGGTTGATCTCGGTCGGCAGCGGCACCGGCCCGGAGATAGCGGCACCCGTACGGGTGACCGTCTCCACGATCTTGCGGGCCGAGGAGTCCACGACCTCGTGGTCGTAGGCCTTCAGCCTGATGCGGATCTTCTGTCCCGCCATGTGTCCTAACCTAACGTAAATTGGCTGTTCAGACCGCTCCACGCGGTCGGGCGTGTCGCGAGTTTGAGACTGGCTCGGGCACGCGAATGCCCTCTGCTGGTCTTTCTGGCTCGCCCGCCTGCCCGTCGTGAACGGTCCCTCTCAGCACAGCAACAGCGCCTACTAGGGCCCGCGGGCCGGGCGTGAGCACCGCGCACGTCAAAAGCGCGCTGGTGCGAACGCAACCTGAATATTATGCCTGCTCCCCCGAATGCCCAGCAAGCTGGGGTCGGGGAACAGTGGGGCAGGTTACGCGGATGCAGCTATATCGGCGTCCGGACCGTCAGAACCCGACAGGCCCCGGACGCGAATGAACCGGGGCGGCCCTCTCGGACCGCCCCGGAACTTGTCTTACTTGAGGACCTTGGTGACGCGGCCGGAGCCGACCGTGCGGCCGCCCTCGCGGATCGCGAAGAGCAGACCCTCGTCCATGGCGATGGGCTGGATGAGCTCCACCTTCATGTCGGTGTTGTCGCCCGGCATGACCATCTCGGTGCCCTCGGGGAGGGTCACGACGCCGGTCACGTCGGTGGTCCGGAAGTAGAACTGCGGACGGTAGTTGTTGAAGAACGGGGTGTGGCGACCGCCCTCGTCCTTCGACAGGATGTACACCGCGGCCTCGAAGTCGGTGTGCGGGGTGGTCGTGCCAGGCTTGACGACGACCATGCCGCGCTCGACCTCTTCGCGCTTGGTGCCGCGGAGCAGCAGGCCCACGTTCTCACCGGCGCGCGCGTCGTCGAGGGTCTTGCGGAACATCTCGATGGCGGTCACCTTGGTGGTGATGGCGCCCTCGCGGATGCCGACGATCTCGACCTCCTCGTTGGGGAGGAGCACACCGCGCTCGACACGACCGGTGACCACGGTGCCGCGGCCGGTGATCGTGAAGACGTCCTCGATGGGCATGAGGAACGGCTGGTCGGTGGCGCGCTCCGGCTCCGGGACCGAGTCGTCGACGGCCTGCATGAGCTCGGCGACGGCGTCGACCCACTTCTGCTCGCCTTCGAGGGCGCCCAGGGCCGAGACCTGCACGACCGGGGCGTCGTCGCCCGGGAAGTTCTGGTCGGACAGCAGCTCGCGGACCTCCATCTCGACGAGTTCGAGGATCTCCTCGTCGTCGACCATGTCGGCCTTGTTGAGCGCCACGACGACGTAAGGCACGCCGACCTGGCGGGCGAGCAGGACGTGCTCGCGGGTCTGCGGCATGGGGCCGTCAGCGGCGGACACGACCAGGATCGCGCCGTCCATCTGGGCCGCGCCGGTGATCATGTTCTTGATGTAGTCGGCGTGACCGGGGCAGTCGACGTGCGCGTAGTGACGCGCCTCGGTCTGGTACTCGACGTGGGAGATCGAGATCGTGATACCGCGCTGGCGCTCCTCGGGAGCGTTGTCGATCTCGTCGAACGGCGTGTACGGGTTGAGGTCCGGGAACTTGTCGTGCAGGACCTTGGTGATCGCGGCCGTGAGCGTGGTCTTGCCGTGGTCGACGTGACCGAGCGTGCCGATGTTCACGTGCGGCTTGGTCCGCTCGAACTTTTCCTTAGCCACTTCGTCCTCCTGTGGACTGGGTAAATCTGGTTTGACTTATCTGACCTATTGCGTCGCTTCGGAAGTCAGCGCCTCTGCTGGCAACAGGTGGTCAGCGGTCCCGCCCAGGCTCGGGCGGGGAGCCGCTTACTCGCCTGTCGCCTTGGCGATGATCTCCTTGGCGACGTTCGCCGGGACTTCGGCGTAGGTGTCGAACTGCATCGAGTAGTTCGCACGCCCGGCCGTCTTCGACCGCAGGTCGCCGACGTAGCCGAACATCTCCGAGAGCGGCACCTTGGCCACGACCGTGCGGTCGTTGCCGCGCTCGCCCATCTCCTGGACCATGCCGCGACGGGAGTTGATGTCGCCGATGACATCGCCCATGTTCTCTTCGGGGCAGATGACCTCGACGGCCATGACCGGCTCCAGCAGCACCGGACGAGCCCGCTTCGCGGCCTCCTTCAGCACCATGCGGCCGGCGATCTTGAAGGCCATCTCCGAGGAGTCGACCTCGTGGTACTGCCCGTCGATGAGCTCCATCTTGACGCCCACCAGCGGGAAGCCCGCCAGCACGCCGTCGGGCAGCGCGTCCTCCGCGCCGGCCTTGACCGACGGGATGTACTCGCGCGGGATGCGCCCGCCGGAGATCTGGTCGTCGAACTCGAAGACGGTGTCCTCGTTCGACTTCATCTCCAGCGGTTCGAGGTTGACGAGCACGCGCGCGAACTGGCCGGAACCGCCGGTCTGCTTCTTGTGCAGGTACTCGACCTTCTCGACCCGCTGCGTGATCGTCTCGCGGTAGGCCACCTGGGGCTTGCCGATGTTCGCCTCGACGTTGAACTCCCGCTTGATGCGGTCGACCATGATGTCGAGGTGCAGCTCGCCCATGCCCGAGAGCACGGTCTGCCCGGTCTCCTCGTCGGTCTTGACGCGGAAGGTCGGGTCCTCCTCGGCCAGGCGCTGGATCGCGGTGCCCAGCTTGTCCTGGTCGGCCTTCGACTTCGGCTCGATGGCCACGTCGATCACCGGCTCCGGGAAGATCATCGACTCCAGGATGACCTGCTTGTTCGAGTCCGACAGCGTGTCGCCGGTGGTGGTGCCCTTGAGCCCCTGCACCGCGATGATGTCGCCGGCCTGCGCCTCCGAGCGCTCCTCGCGCTTGTTGGCGTGCATCTGGTAGATCTTGCCGATGCGCTCCTTGCGGCTCTTGGTCGAGTTGATGACCTGAGTGCCCGACTCCACGGTGCCGGAGTAGATCCGGACGTAGGTGAGGCGGCCGAGGTGCTTGTCGGTCTGGATCTTGAACGCCAGCCCCGCGAAGGGCTCCTCGACGTCCGCGTGGCGCTCGGCCGGGGTCTCGTTGTCGGTGAGGGTCCCCTGGATCGCCGGGATGTCGAGCGGGCTCGGCAGGTAGTCGATGACCGCGTCGAGCAGGGGCTGGACGCCCTTGTTCTTGAACGCGGTGCCGCAGATGACCGGGTTGATCTGGTTCGCGATCGTGGCCTTGCGGATGGCGGCCTTGACCTCGGCGACCGAGATCTCCTCGCCCTCCAGGAACTTCTCGGCGAACTCGTCGTCGACGTCCGAGAGGGTCTCCATGAGCTTCTCGCGGTACTCCTCGGCCTGGTCGGCCAGGTCCGCCGGGATCTCCTCGATCTCGTAGTGCTCACCGAGGCCGGTCTCGCCGCGCCACACCTTGGCGTGCATCTCGACCAGGTCGACGACGCCGATGAAGTCGGCCTCGTTCCCGATCGGGAGCTGGATCACCGCGGTGTTCGAGTTGAGGCGGTCCTGCATCATCTCGACGCAGCGGAAGAAGTTCGCACCCGTGCGGTCGAGCTTGTTGACGAAGCACATGCGCGGGACGTTGTACTTGTTCGCCTGGCGCCACACGTTCTCGGTCTGCGGCTCCACGCCGGCCACGCCGTCGTAGACGGCGATCGCGGAGTCGAGCACGCGCAGCGAACGCTCCACCTCGACGGTGAAGTCGACGTGGCCGGGCGTGTCGATGATCTGGATGACGTGGTCGTCCCACTCGCACTTGGTAGCGGCGGAGGTGATGGTGATACCACGCTCCTGCTCCTGCTCCATCCAGTCCATCGTGGCGGCGCCGTCGTGGACCTCACCGATCTTGTGCGAGACGCCCGTGTAGTACAGGATCCGCTCGGTGGTGGTGGTCTTACCGGCATCGATGTGGGCCATGATGCCGATGTTCCGGAGCTTGGCGAGCTCCGCGTTGGCCTTGTTAGCCACGATGTCTCCTTCTCACTACCAGCGGTAGTGCGCGAACGCCTTGTTGGAATCGGCCATCTTGTGCGTGTCCTCGCGCTTCTTGACCGCGGCGCCGAGGCCGTTCGAAGCGTCGAGGATCTCGTTCGTCAGCCGCTCCACCATGCTCTTCTCGCGGCGGTCGCGGGCGTAGCCCACGAGCCAGCGGAGGCCCAGGGTGGTGGCGCGCTGCGGACGGACGTCGACCGGGACCTGGTAGGTCGCGCCGCCGACGCGGCGGGAGCGGACCTCAAGGGTCGGCTTCACGTTGTCGAGGGCGCGCTTGAGGATGACCACGGGGTCCGAGTCGGCCTTCTGGCGGCAGTTCTCCAGGGCCTCGTAGACGATGCGCTCGGCGAGGCGGCGCTTGCCGTCCTTGAGGACCTTGTTGATGAGCTGGGTGACGAGCACCGAGTTGTAGACCGGGTCGGCGGTAAGCGGCCGGCGCGGCGCGGGACCTTTACGCGGCATGGCTTACTTCTCCTTCTTCGCGCCGTAGCGGCTGCGGGCCTGCTTGCGGTCGCGGACGCCCTGGGTGTCCAGCGCACCGCGGATGATCTTGTAGCGCACACCCGGGAGGTCGCGGACGCGGCCGCCGCGGACCAGCACGATGGAGTGCTCCTGGAGGTTGTGGCCGACGCCCGGGATGTAGGCGGTGACCTCGGTGCCGTTCATGAGGCGCACGCGGGCGACCTTGCGCATGGCCGAGTTCGGCTTCTTGGGCGTGGTCGTGTACACGCGCGTGCAGACGCCGCGGGCCTGCGGCGAGCCCTTCAGCGCGGGCGTCTTGTTCTTGCTGGTCTTGGCCTGGCGGCCTTTGCGGACCAGCTGCTGGATAGTCGGCACTAGGCGGACCCCTCTCAACAGTTGACGGTTGCGTATTCGTGTTCCGACGCCATCTGTCCCCCGTGCCGGAGCAGGCGAAAGTGCTGCTCAGCGGCGTGGGTTCCCGTCCCCCGCGTTCGGGCGTGTCGCGTCTCTCCGGACCCATACCCGCCGCCCGGCAGACCGAAGCCTGCCGCGATGCGAGTTCAGACGCGTTCGTGAAGCGATCTCCTCGGAGACCGGCTAACGAGCCGTGTTCACGAAGCCCCCAGTGCGAGGGATGCGTGCCGATGGCGCCGGCCCGCGAGACCGGAGTCCCGAGTGCCTTGCAGACACGCAACCTGGCCTGGCTCTCACGGGGACCGAGCTGCCGGAGTTGACAGGGCCACCATGCCGCTCAAAGCGGTGTCCAGGCGCAAGGGAGAAGCCTACCTAGCCTAACGAACAAGGTCAAAGCCGATTTCGCCCTGAGCGGCATCCGTGTCCAGTGTCACGGGGCCGGGGAGAAGGGCATCGTCTCGTCCATGCGGCGCGGTAAGCACACCGAAGCCATCTTATCTCGCGGGACCCGCGCGCCCCGCGCGGGGAGCCCGCAGGGAGTGCTTGTTCACCTGGGCTTCCCCGGGAGGTCAGGCGACCCCGCCCCCGTACGGGTCGGACCCCGCCGAACGCGCCATCGCGACCACCCAGACCAGCAGCGCCGCAACGACGACGGCCCCCGCGATCCCCAGTGCGGTCCACGCGGTCCGCCTGATCCCGGGTAGCCGCGAGGCCCCCAGCAGAAACCCCTCGGAGGCCCGGATGTCCGCCTCGGCCTGCCGGGCCAGCATGAGCGCGATCACCGCCGGGACCGCCCCGCCCACGAACACCGACAGCGCCGCCCCGACCCCGGCCAGCATCCTGGCCGCCACCACCTTCGTCGACTCCACCGGCTCCGGATCATCCGGATGCCGCACCCCAGGCTCCATCGGCCCATCCTATGGGCCGACGGCGCGCGTGATGCGACACACCCTCGACACGCCCTTGAAGTTCCCTCCCGTGAGTTACACCCTGGGGTAGGAATCTTAGGTATGGTCATAGGTATGAAAGTAAGTCTGAGCATTCCAGACGACGACATCCGGTTCCTCGACAACTTCGCACGCGAGCACGGCATCCCCTCACGCTCGGCCGCAATGCAGCACAGCATCGCGCTGCTGCGTGAAGCGGAGCTCGGCAACCAGTACGAGGCCGCTTGGGATGAGTGGTACGCAAGCGAGGACGCGGAGCTGTGGGACTCGGTCACCGGCGACGGGATGACCGATGAGGAGAGGTGACATCTACCTTGTCGATTTCGAGCCTGTCCGCGGCTCCGAAGTCGACAAGGCTCGCCCCGCGGTGCTTGTCACCAACGACGGGGCCAACCGCCGAGCGGAGCAGATCGGCCGCGGTGTCCTGGCGGTCGTGCCGATGACCACGAACACCAAGCGGATCTACCCGTTCCAGGTAGTAGTACCCGCAGCTTCGACCGGTCTTGAGCACGACTCGAAAGTCCAAGCGGAACAGGTCAAGGCGGTCGATCTCGAACGGTTCTACAACCGCCTCGGATCGGTCAGCGCCGAATACATGGCCCAGATAGACGACGCGCTTCGCGTCCATCTCAACCTGTGACGGCGACTCCCCCGTAGCCGCCGTCGGCCGCTGCCTCTTCGAGCAGAGACAGCAGATATTCCTGTAGCGTCAGCCCGCGGGCAGCCGCGCCTGCCACGAGCAGGTCATATGTGTCCTGAGGGACATCGCGAATCTCGATCGTCACCATGCTCATGTTCTACATGCTCGCGACGATCGTTCCGCCCGAGAAACGCCGGTGGGCCGGTGGCGCTTCGCGCCACCGGCCCACCGGTTTCTTGCATGCCGTCGGGAATCGGCGGGTGTTGCTAGAAGGTCCCCAGGTCGTACGAGTCTTCGAGGCTCACGGCCGGGCCGCCGCCGTAGGCGAAGGCCGCCGCCGTGGTGTCCTCGTAGCCGCCGAGGGAGTAGACCGCGGCCTTGGCTTCCTCGGTGGGCTCGACGGAGACGTTGCGGTACTTGGCGATGCCGGTACCGGCCGGGATGAGCTTGCCGAGGATCACGTTCTCCTTCAGGCCGACCAGCGAGTCGGACTTGCCGGAGATCGCGGCCTCGGTGAGCACCCGGGTGGTCTCCTGGAACGAGGCCGCGGACAGCCACGACTCCGTCGCCAGGGAGGCCTTGGTGATGCCCATCAGCTGCGGGCGGCCGGAGGCCGGCTCGCCGCCGTTGGCGATGATCTTGCGGTTCTCCTCCTCGAAGGAGAGCCGGTCGACCAGGGAGCCCGGCAGGAACTCCGAGGTGCCCGAGTCGATGATCGTGATCCGCTTGAGCATCTGGCGCACGATGATCTCGATGTGCTTGTCGTGGATCATCACGCCCTGCGAGCGGTACACGTCCTGGACCTGTTCCACCAGGTGGCGCTGGACCTTCCGCGGACCGAGCACGCGCAGCAGCTCGTGCGGGTCGATCGTGCCCTCGACGAGCTTCTCGCCGACCTCGACGTGCTCGCCCTCGCCCACGCGCAGGCGCAGACGGCGCGGCACCTTGTCGACCACGATCTCCTCGGAGCCGTCGTCCGGCGTGATGATGATCTTCCGCGACTTCTCCGCGTCCTCGATGCGCACGGTGCCGCTCGCCTCGGCGATCGGCGCCTTGCCCTTCGGGATGCGCGCCTCGAAGACCTCCTGCACACGCGGCAGGCCCTGCGTGATGTCCTGCGACGTCGCCGCACCACCGGTGTGGAACGTACGCATGGTGAGCTGGGTGCCCGGCTCGCCGATGGACTGCGCCGCGATGATGCCGACGGCCTCGCCCAGGTCGACCTTCTCGCCCGTGGGCATCGACCGGCCGTAGCAGGCCGCGCAGACGCCCTGGCGGGACTCGCAGGTCAGGACCGAGCGGACCTTGACGTTCTGCACGCCCGCGGCGAGCAGCGTCGCGATGTGGTCCGAGTTCAGCGCGGTGTTCCGCTCCAGGACCACCTTGCCGTCGACCTCGACGTCCTCGGCGAGGTTGCGCGCGTCGATCGAGGAGTCGACGATGTCGGACTCGATCAGGCGCCCGTCGACCTCGGTCGCGAACTGGAAGTCCAGCGCCCGGTCGGTCCCGCAGTCGTCCTCGCGGATGATGACGTCCTGCGACACGTCCACCAGACGGCGGGTCAGGTAACCCGAGTCGGCGGTCCGCAGCGCGGTGTCGGCGAGGCCCTTGCGGGAGCCGTGGGTCGAGATGAAGTACTCCAGCACCGTCAGGCCCTCGCGCAGCGAGGACTTGATGGGACGCGGGATGATCTCGCCCTTCGGGTTCGCCACCAGGCCGCGCATGCCGGCGATCTGGCGGAGCTGGAGCATGTTGCCGCGCGCGCCCGAGTTGATCATCTGCCACAGCGGGTTCTCCGGCTGGAGCGTCTCGTTGAGGTCTTCGAGCACCTCGGCCGTGGCCTTGGTCCAGATCTCGGTGAGCTCGCCGCGCCGCTCCTCGGCCGTCATGAGGCCGCGGACATACTGCTTGTCGATCTTCGCCGAGTCCGCCTCGTACTTCTCCAGGATCTCGGCCTTGTGCGCCGGCTCCACGACGTCCTCGATGCCGATGGTCACGCCGGACCAGCCGGCCCAGCGGAAGCCCGCGGACTTCAGCGCGTCCAGGCAGGCGCCCAGCTGCACCTTCGAGTAGTGCTCGGACAGGTCGTGGATGATGTTCGACAGCTGGCCCTTGCGCACTTCGTAGTTGACGTACTCGAAGTCCGGCGGCAGGCACTCGTTGAAGAACACCCGGCCCAGCGTGGTCTCCACCAGCAGCGGCTCGCCCGGGGTCCAGCCCTCGGGGGCCGTCCACGGCTCGGCGCCGCCGCCGTTGTTGATGTGCTGGATGCCGTCCAGGCGGATGCGGATCGGCGACTGGAGGTCGAGCTCCCCGCGGTCCTTCGCCATCTGCGCCTCGCCGACGTCGGCGAACGCCCGGCCCTCGCCCACGCGCCCTTCGGACTTGTGGGTCAGGTAGTACAGGCCGATGATCTGGTCCTGCGTGGGCAGGGCCACCGGCTTGCCGTCGGAGGGCTTCAGGATGTTGTTCGACGCCAGCATCAGGATGCGGGCCTCGGCCTGGGCCTCGGCGGACAGCGGCACGTGCACGGCCATCTGGTCGCCGTCGAAGTCCGCGTTGAACGCGGTGCACACCAGCGGGTGCAGCTGGATGGCCTTGCCCTCGACGAGCTGCGGCTCGAAGGCCTGGATGCCGAGGCGGTGCAGCGTGGGCGCGCGGTTGAGCAGGACCGGGTGCTCGGAGATGACCTCTTCGAGCACGTCCCACACGACCGGGCGCGCGCGCTCGACCATGCGCTTGGCCGACTTGATGTTCTGCGCGTGGTTCAGGTCCACCAGGCGCTTCATCACGAACGGCTTGAACAGCTCCAGCGCCATCTGCTTCGGCAGGCCGCACTGGTGCAGCTTCAGGCGCGGCCCGACCACGATGACCGAGCGGCCCGAGTAGTCGACGCGCTTGCCGAGCAGGTTCTGGCGGAACCGGCCCTGCTTGCCCTTGAGCATGTCGGACAGCGACTTGAGCGGACGGTTGCCAGGGCCCGTCACCGGACGCCCGCGGCGGCCGTTGTCGAACAGCGCGTCCACCGACTCCTGGAGCATGCGCTTCTCGTTCGCCACGATGATCTCGGGGGCCCCGAGGTCCATCAGGCGCTTGAGCCGGTTGTTGCGGTTGATGACGCGGCGGTACAGGTCGTTCAGGTCCGAGGTCGCGAACCGGCCGCCGTCGAGCTGCACCATCGGGCGCAGCTCCGGCGGGATCACCGGCACGCAGTCGAGGACCATGCCCAGCGGCGAGTTGCCGGTGGCCTGGAACGCGGCCACGACCTTCAGGCGCTTGAGCGCGCGGAGCTTCTTCTGCCCCTTGCCCGTCGCGATGGTCTCGCGCAGGTTCACGGTCTCGGCGTCCAGGTCGAGGTTCTCGAGCAGGTTCTTGATGGACTCGGCGCCCATCCCGCCCGTGTAGTACTCGCCGAAGCGCTGCTGGAGCTCGCGATAGAGCATCTCGTCGCCGATGAGCTGGCGCACGTCGAGCTTGCGGAACGTGTCCATGACCTCGTCGAGGCGGTCGATCTCCCGCTGGGCCTTGTCGCGGATCTGGCGCATCTCGCGCTCGCCGCCGTCCTTGACCTTGCGGCGGACGTCGGCGCGGGCGCCCTCGGCCTCCAGCTCGGCCAGGTCGGCCTCAAGCTTCGAGGCGCGCTCCTCGATCGCGGCGTCGCGCTGCTGCTCCAGGTGGCGCTTCTCGGCGACGATCTCGTTCTCCAGCGTCGGCAGGTCGCGCTGGCGCGCCTCGTCGTCGACGGCGGTGATCACGTAGGCCGCGAAGTAGATGACCTTCTCAAGGTCCTTCGGCGCCAGGTCGAGCAGGTAGCCCAGTCGCGAGGGGACGCCCTTGAAGTACCAGATGTGCGTCACGGGCGCGGCGAGCTCGATGTGGCCCATGCGCTCGCGGCGCACCTTCGAGCGCGTCACCTCGACGCCGCAGCGCTCGCAGATGATGCCCTTGAAGCGGATGCGCTTGTACTTGCCGCAGTAGCACTCCCAGTCCCGGGTCGGACCGAAGATCTTCTCGCAGAAGAGACCGTCCTTCTCGGGCTTGAGGGTCCGGTAGTTGATGGTCTCGGGCTTCTTCACCTCGCCGTGAGACCACTGCCGGATGTCCTCCGCGGTGGCGAGGCCGATCTTCAACTTGTCGAAGAAGTTGACGTCGAGCACTGAACTCTTCTTCCCCTTGTGCTGCTTTGTTAAGGATGGGATGAGACGTAAGGCGGGGGCGGTGCGGCTGCGCGCCGCCCCCGGCTCGACGTCAGGCGCTCTCGAAGTCCACGCTTGAGGGCTCTTCATGGGACAGGTCGATCCCGAGCTCCTCTGCCGCGCGGAAGACCTCGTCGTCGCTCTCGGTCATCTGGATGGCCTGCCCGTCGGCGGACAGCACCTCCACGTTGAGGCAGAGCGACTGGAGCTCCTTGAGCAGCACCTTGAACGATTCGGGAATGCCCGGTTCGGGGACGTTCTCGCCCTTGACGATCGCCTCGTAGACCTTCACGCGGCCCACGACGTCGTCGGACTTGATCGTCAGCAGCTCCTGGAGCGCGTACGCCGCGCCGTAGGCCTGCATGGCCCAGCACTCCATCTCACCGAAGCGCTGGCCGCCGAACTGGGCCTTGCCGCCGAGCGGCTGCTGGGTGATCATCGAGTACGGACCGGTCGAACGCGCGTGGATCTTGTCGTCGACCATGTGGTTCAGCTTCAGGATGTACATGTAGCCGACCGAGATCGGGTCCGGGAACGGCTCGCCGGAGCGGCCGTCGAACAGCTGCGCCTTGCCGGTCGGGGCGACCATGCGCATCCCGTCGCGGTTGGGCAGCGTGTTCGCCAGGACGCCCTGGACCTCCTCGGGGTGGGCGCCGTCGAACACCGGCGTCCCGACCTTGGAGTCCGCCGGGGCCTCGTCGGCGCCGATGGCCTTCAGGGCCTGCTGCCAGGCCTCGTCGAAGCCCTCCAGCTTCCAGCCGGTCTTGGCCGCCCAGCCCAGGTGGACTTCGAGTACCTGGCCGATGTTCATTCGGCCGGGCACGCCCAGCGGGTTGAGCAGGATGTCGATCGGGGTCCCGTCGGGGAGGAACGGCATGTCCTCCTGCGGCACGACCTTCGAGATGACGCCCTTGTTGCCGTGGCGGCCGGCGAGCTTGTCGCCCACGCCGATCTTGCGCTTCTGCGCGATGTACACGCGGACCAGCTCGTTCACGCCCGGGGACAGCTCGTCGCCGTCCTCGCGGCTGAAGGTGCGCACCCCGATGACCGTGCCGGCCTCGCCGTGCGGGACCTTCAGGGACGTGTCGCGGACCTCGCGGGCCTTCTCGCCGAAGATGGCGCGGAGCAGGCGCTCCTCCGGGGTCAGCTCGGTCTCGCCCTTGGGCGTGACCTTGCCGACCAGGATGTCGCCGTCCTCGACCTCGGCGCCGATGCGGATGATGCCGCGGTCGTCCAGGTCGGAGAGCATCTCCTCGCCGACGTTCGGGATGTCCCGGGTGATCTCCTCCGGACCGAGCTTCGTGTCGCGGGCGTCGACCTCGTGCTCGTCGATGTGGATCGAGGTGAGCACGTCCTCTTCGACCAGGCGCGAGGAGAGCACGATGGCGTCCTCGAAGTTCTGGCCCTCCCAGGTGGTGAACGCGACCAGCAGGTTCTTGCCGAGCGCCATCTCGCCCTTGTCGGTCGAGGGACCGTCGGCGATCGGCTGGCCGGCCTCGACGCGCTCGCCCTCGGTGACGAGGGGCACCTGGTTGATGCACGAGCCCGCGTTGGAGCGGCGGAACTTGTGCAGCAGGTAGGTGCGGCGCATGCCGTTGTCCTGCGCGATGGTGATGTAGTCGGCGCTGGAGTCCTCGACGGTGCCGTCGGCCTCGGCGACGACGACGTCGCCGGCGTCGACCGCGGCGCGGTACTCCATGCCGGTGCCCACCAGCGGCGAGTCGGTCTTGATGAGCGGCACGGCCTGGCGCTGCATGTTCGCGCCCATGAGGGCGCGGTTCGCGTCGTCGTGCTCCAGGAACGGCACCAGCGCGGTCGCGACCGAGGTCATCTGGCGCGGCGAGACGTCCATGTAGTCGATCTCGTCGGCGGTGAGCAGCTCGGCCTCGCCGCCGCGGCCGCGGGCCAGGACCTGGGTGTCGACGAACGAGCCGTCGTCGTTCAGGAGCTGGTTCGCCTGCGCGATGGTGAAGCGGTCCTCCTCATCGGCCGTGAGGTAGTCGATGTCGTCGGTGACCTTGCCGTCCACGACCTTCCGGTACGGCGTCTCGATGAAGCCGAACGGGTTGACGCGGGCGAACGTCGACATGGCGCCGATGAGGCCGATGTTCGGGCCTTCCGGCGTCTCGATCGGGCACATGCGGCCGTAGTGCGACGGGTGCACGTCGCGCACGTCCATGGCGGCGCGGTCGCGGGACAGACCGCCCGGGCCGAGCGCCGAGAGGCGGCGGCGGTGGGTCAGGCCCGTGATCGGGTTGACCTGGTCCATGAACTGCGACAGCTGCGAGGTCCCGAAGAACTCCTTGATCGCGGCCACGACGGGGCGGATGTTGATCAGGGTCTGCGGCGTGATCGCCTCGACGTCCTGGGTCGTCATCCGCTCGCGCACGACGCGCTCCATGCGGGAGAGGCCCACCCGGATCTGGTTCTGGATGAGCTCGCCGACGGTGCGCAGGCGGCGGTTGCCGAAGTGGTCGATGTCGTCGGGCGCGTAGCCCGGCTCGGCCGAGTGCAGGCGCAGCATGAACTCGATCGTCGACGCGAGGTCGTCCTCGGTGAGCACGCCGGTCGAGATCGGGTGGTCGAGGCCGAACTTCTTGTTGACCTTGTACCGGCCGACCTTGGCGAGGTCGTAGCGCTTCTTGTTGAAGAACAGGTTCTCCAGCAGCGACTGCGCGTTGTCCTTCGTCGGCGGCTCGCCGGGGCGGAGCTTGCGGTAGATGTCGAGCAGGGCCTCGTCCTGCGAGTTGATGGTGTCCTTCTCCAGGGTCGCCATCATGAGCTCGGACCAGCCGAAGCGCTCGCGGATGCGGTCGTTGTCCCAGCCGATCGCCTTGAGCAGCACGGTCACGGCCTGGCGGCGCTTGCGGTCGACGCGCACGCCGACGGTCTCGCGCTTGTCGACGTCGAATTCGAGCCACGCGCCGCGGCCGGGAATGACCTTCGCGCTGGTCAGGTCGCGGTCCGAGGTCTTGTCGGGCTGCTTGTCGAAGTACACGCCGGGCGAGCGGACGAGCTGCGAGACGACCACGCGCTCGGTGCCGTTGACGATGAACGTGCCCTTCGGGGTCATCATGGGGAAGTCGCCCATGAAGACCGTCTGGCTCTTGATCTCGCCGGTGGTGTGGTTGATGAACTCCGCCGTGACGAACAGCGGCGCGCAGTAGGTGAGGTCCTTCTCGCGGCACTCCTCGATGGGGGCCTTGACCTCGTCGAAGCGAGGGTTGGAGAAGGACAGGCTCATGGTGCCCGAGAAGTCCTCGATCGGGCTGATCTCCTCAAGGATCTCGTCGAGGCCGCTGACTGCGTCTTCGCCCACGCGGGCGCGGTAGGTCTCGTTGCCGACGAGCCAGTCGAACGAGTCGGTCTGGAGCGCCAGAAGGTTCGGGACTTCGAGTTTCTCTTCGATCCTGCCGAACGAGATACGGCGGGGAGCGTGCTTGCTCTTGCTGGAGCTGGTCTTGCCAGTGCGGGAAGCTGCCAAGATTCGTCCTTCCGAGGACCTGAGTGTTACGACGGCCGGCGCATGCCACAGTCACCGCATCGATGCGGGATCGACGAGGACAGCCGGATACGGGCATCGAAACGAGCGGTCATGCTGGGCATGACGTCAAACGTGAGTCGAAAGCCTGGAATCCCCACCGTCCGCGACCCTCACCGCGTCAAGAAGGCGTGAAGGAGGCAGCGCAAATTATTACCCTAGCGTACACTCCGGCAGACTGTCAACTGCCCCACCGTGCGGCGGGGTGAGTGGTGACGACCATCTCTCTTGCTGCCGAAGTTCCTCCCGGTCCGGGCCGGTCCCCGCTGGGACCGTCGTGCTGTCCTGCCTCTGCGCCGCATAGTGGCGCTTGAGGAACTAGTTTGCAGGATCAAGTCACACTTCGTCAAGTCAGGCGTCCAATTCGCCCGGATGCGCCGCTTGGGCCCGGTCGCGAGGAGCGGGCCGGAAGCAGGCACGATGCGTCCCTCGGGGCGGCGGGGCGCGCCGCGCGGAGGGCCCGGTCCGGGCGTGTCGCGGAAGGTGCGGGCGCGGGGCGCCTGCGCGTCGCCCGCGGCCGGGTCCGGCACAGGCCGTGGCCCCGCCGAGAAGCGGCGTCTCGCGCCCGGGCACCTGCGGCGATGCCGCCGCACTTGTACAACGAGCCCACGCCGACAAGGTGACGCGGGCTCGGCCGCTGTTCAGGAGTCGGAGACGGGGCGGCCCGGGCCGCGCCCCATCTGCGCAGCCCGGGCCTTTTCTTCCCCGATAGAGAAGTGGTCTTGTGTTGCAGAGGGCGCTAGGCGTCCAGGAGCTCCTGGGCCTTGCTGATCGCGTCCCTCATGTCCTCCTGCCAGGCGTAGACGTCCTGCTCGATCGCCGCGTAGGCGGTGACGTGGGCGTCCTCGTAGGCCTTCTCGGAGGCGTCGGCGTAACCGGACTCCTCGCCGCAGGCGGCGAAGTCGACGGCCGTCTGGATCTCGTAGGCCTTCCAGTCCTCGTAGGAGTCCCCGGCCTCGTCGGGGAGCGGCGGGACGACGGCCTCGGTGTCCCCGAGCATCATGTCCTGCTCCTCTTCGGAGGCGTTCTGGTAGTAGAGGGTGTTGAAGAACTCGTAGACCGGGAGCGAGTTGTACTGGTCGAACTCCCAGCCCTCGTAGCCCTTGCCGGTGATGCAGTCGATGAGCTCGTCCTGGAGGTCGGCCATCTGCGCGGCGTAGTCGGCCTCGATGTCCTCCCACAGGGCCTCGTCGGCCCAGGCGGGGTTCTCGGGGCGGTAGGTCCAGTAGGAGTAGGACTCCTCGGCGCCGCCCTCGCCCTCGTAGGTCTCCTCGACGAGCTCGGGCTCGCCGTAGAGGGCCTCGATCATCTCCAGCTGGCAGCCGCCGGGCTTGGGCTCGGGGCCCATGTCGTCCTCTTCGAAGTCGATCGAGCCCTCCTCCTCGACGGCCTCGTCGGAGGTGTCCTCCTCCTCAGTGGAGTCCGAGCTGGGCTCCTCGACGGCGTCCTCGGCCCACTCGCCCTCGCCGCTCATCATGTCGGCGTAGTCCTGGGCGGTGCCGTACTGCCACTCGGCGTACTCCTGGCCCTGGTAGGCCACGTACCAGCCGTACTGGTCCTCCGGGGAGAGGGCGTCCCACTCGGTGGAGTCGGGCTCCTCCCAGGTGCCCTCGTCCTCGTACTCCTCCTCTTCGGCGGCGTAGTAGTCCTCGGCGGCCGGGTCCTCCCAGCCGTCGGGGCTGTTCGCCCACTGGCCGAAGCCGTACTCGGCGGCCTCCTCGGGGTCGATGAGGAAGGTCTCGTGGGGGTAGTAGTCGGTGAGCGACTCCTGCTCCTCGGGCTCGTAGGACTGCATCATCCACGGCTCGTGGACGGTGTACCCCTCGGCCTCCAGGCACTGCTCGACGATCCGGAACTCGGCGGCCGAGAGCTCGGCGTCGACCCGGTTGCTCTCGTTGAGCATCTCGACCAGGCGGTCCGCATCGGACTCCTCGGCGTCCTC
Source organism: Glycomyces artemisiae (assembly GCF_003002955.1). GTDB lineage: Bacteria > Actinomycetota > Actinomycetes > Mycobacteriales > Micromonosporaceae > Glycomyces > Glycomyces artemisiae. Next base: position 105,796 of record NZ_PVTJ01000001.1, on the reverse strand, counting down.
GCCGAGGCCGAGCATGCCGCAGCCGGCGGTCAGCGCCAGTACGGCGGCCGCCGCTGCTGCGGCCGCGGCCCCTCTTGTCCCGGGCATCGTCGTTCTCCTCGCATGTCAGGTGTGTCTACCCGCAAGACGAGGCGGTGCCCGGATTTCGTTGCAAGCCTTCGGGGAATCTTCTGAAAATCTCTCAGGTGGCACGAAACCGGGGCCGCACTGCGGAATGCAGTGCGGCCCCGGTCTCCGTACCCAGGGCTGGGAGGCCCCTGGCGTCTAGCCGAAGTGCGTGTTACTTGAGCGACACGGTGGCGCCGGCGCCCTCAAGGGCCTCCTTGGCCTTGTCCGCGTCGTCCTTCTTGGCGCCTTCGAGGACGGCCTTGGGGGCGCTCTCGACGAGCTCCTTGGCCTCCTTGAGGCCGAGGCCGGTCAGGCCGCGGACTTCCTTGATGACCTTGATCTTGGACTCGCCCGCGGATTCGAGGACGACGTCGAAGGTGTCCTTCTCGACGGCGGCTTCCTCGCCACCCGCAGCGCCGGCGACGGCGGCGACGGCGACGGGGGCGGCGGCGGTGACGTCGAACTTCTCCTCGAACGCCTTCACGAAGTCGGAAACCTCGAGAAGGGTCATGCCCTCGAACTGCTCCAGCAGCTCGTCGGTGGACAGCTTAGCCATGGTGTGTTCCTTTCTGTAAAGTCTCGGACCTGCTGGGGATTACTCCCCGGCGGCCGCTTTCTTGTCCTGGAGCGCAGCGCCAAGTCGCGCCACCTGCCCTGCGGGGGCGGCGAGCACGGAGGCGGTCTTCTGCGCGGTGGCCTTGAGCGCGCCGGCGAGCTTCGCCAGCAGCACCTCGCGGGATTCGAGGTCGGCGAGTTTGTTGATCTCGTCGACGGAGAGGGGCTTGCCCTCCATGTACCCGCCCTTGATCACCAAGGCCTCGTGCGACTTCGCGAACGCGCGGAGCCCCTTCGCGGCCTCGACCGGGTCACCCTGGATGAAGGTGATCGCGGTGGGGCCGACGAACAGGTCGTCCAGGCCGGTGACACCGACCTGGTTGGCGGCGCGCTTGGCGAGGGTGTTCTTGGCGACGCGGTACTGCGTCCCCTCGCCGAGGGAACGCCGGAGCTCGCGCAGTTCGGCAACGGTCAGCCCGCGGTACTCGGTGAGCACCGTGGCGGTCGCGCTGGAGAACTCGTCGGCGAGTTCGGCGATGGCGGTCGTCTTGCCCGCCGGATATTCCCTGTCAGCCATGTTTCCCTCCTTTCTCGGCTGGTCAATCCACAACCGTGCGGAGGCGACAAAAAAGGCGCCCTCGCGGACGCCTCATCACTGGGACCTTCGGGCCGGAGCCCGCACCATGGTCGCTTCGAGTAGTCGCCCTGCGTCGGTCCCCGGAGGGTTTACAACCGCACGAGGCGGTGACCGAACGGTCTATGGGTTGTTCTCCGCCACGGTACACCCCTGACGTGCGAAACCCCGGCGCAGGAGGCCTGCACCGGGGCTACGTCACACTGGGTGGCGCTACTTGATCTTGACCGCCTGCGGGTCGACCGGGATGCCCGGGCCCATGGTGGTGGAGATCGTGGACTTCTTGATGTAGACGCCCTTGGAGCTGGCGGGCTTCAGCCGCTGGACCTCTTCGAGGGCCGCGTTGTAGTTCTCCGCGAGCTGCTCGGCGGTGAAGCTGGTCTTGCCGATCGGCAGGTGCAGGTTCGCGTGCTTGTCGACGCGGAACGCGATCTTGCCGGCCTTGATCTCGGAGACGGCCTTGGCGACGTCCGGCGTGACGGTGCCGGTCTTCGGGTTCGGCATGAGGCCGCGCGGGCCCAGGATCCGCGCGATCCGGCCGATCTTGGCCATCTGGTCGGGAGTGGCGACGGCGGCGTCGAATTCGAGCCAGCCCTCGGAGATCCGCTTGACGAGCTCGTCGGAGCCGACCTCGTCGGCGCCCGCGGCGACGGCGGCCTCGGCCTTGTCGCCCTCGGCGAAGACGATGACGCGGACGGTCTTGCCGGTGCCGTGCGGCAGGGAGACGGTGCCGCGGACGAGCTGGTCGGCCTGGCGCGGGTCGACGCCCAGGCGCAGGGCGACTTCGACCGTGGCGTCGAACTTCGTCGGCGAGGTCTCCTTGGCGAGGCCGGTGGCCTCGACCGGGGCGTAGAACTGCGTCCGGTCGACCTTCTTGAGGAGGTCTTGGTACTTCTTGCTGCGCTTCATGTTCCATCCTTCGGATGTCGTGGTGGGGGCTGGCGCGAGCCCTTCCACTGGGTTCGCCGCCGGCGGTGCCGGCGGGGTGGCGTTCAGCCGGTGCTAGCCCTCGACGGTGATGCCCATGGAGCGGGCGGTGCCGGCGACGATGAGCGAGGCGGCGTCGAGGTCGTTGGCGTTGAGGTCGGGGAGCTTCTTCTCCGCGATCTCGCGCACCTGGGCCGAGGTCACCTTGCCGACCTTGACGCGGTGCGGCTCGCCCGAGCCCTTGGGGACGCCTGCGGCCTTGAGCAGGAGCTTGGCGGCCGGCGGGGTCTTGAGGACGAACGTGAACGAACGGTCCTCGTACACCGTGATCTCAGCGGGGAGGACTTCGCCGCGCTGGGATTCGGTGGCCGCGTTGTAGGCCTTGCAGAACTCCATGATGTTGACGCCGTGCTGACCGAGGGCGGGGCCCACCGGCGGAGCCGGAGTGGCCTGACCACCCTGGAGCTCCAGCTTGAACGTCACAACGGCCTTCTTGTTGGGAGCCATCGTGTCCTTCTCTTCCTGGGATGACGCGGGGCCGTTCCCCCGCGCCGCTTGCGTGCGCACGGCAGCGCTCGGCTGCCGCGCAACCGTTCCAGGGTACCTGCCGGAAGGCGGGGCCCCGGAGCGGAGGTGTGTGAGCTGTAGCTCGTGCTACAGCTTCGAGACCTGGTTGAAGTTGAGCTCGACCGGGGTCTCGCGGCCGAAGATCGACACGAGGACCTTGAGCTTCTGCTGCTCGGCGTTGATCTCGGCGATCGTGGCGGGCATCGAGGCGAACGCGCCGTCGACGACGGTGACGGACTCGCCCTCGGCGAAGTCGACCTTGATGTCCGGGTCGGTCGAGGCGGACTCGGCGGCGGACTCGTCCTTCGGCTTCTGCTCGGGCGGGAGCAGCCACTGGATGACCTCGTCGAGCGGCAGCGGGCTGGGCCGGTCGGTGCGGTCGACGACGCCCACGAAGCCGGTCACACCGGGCGTGTTGCGCACGACGGAGTAGGACTCGGGGGTCATCTCCATGCGGACGAGCACGTACGAGGGGAAGACCTTGGCCTCCACCTTGGAGCGCTTGCCGTTCTTGATCTCCACCTCGGTGTGGGTGGGGACCTCGATCTGGTAGATGTAGTCCTCCATGTCGAAGGACTGGATGCGGTTCTCCAGGTTCGAGCGCACGCGGTTCTCGAAGCCGGCGTAGGAGTGCAGCACGTACCACTCGCCGGGGGCGAAGCGCAGCTTCGCGCGCAGCGCCTCGGCCGGGTCGACCTCGGGCTCGGCGGGCTCGGCGCCCTCGTCCAGGTCGGTCTCCGGCTCGTCGTCGACGTCCGCGACCTGCGCAGCAGCGGCCTGCGCCGCGGCTTCTTCCTTCAAGGCCTCGTCGAACTCAGACACGCTTGACTCTCATTCCGGCTGGGTGCCCCGCGGACGGCGGGACACTGCGACTGTGCTTCGGTTTCTCGGATGCGGCGGCGCCGCGCCATGCTGCGGCCCGGCCGTTTGGGCCGCCTGTGAAGTCGCGCGCCGGCGGAACCGGCGCGCGTCATACCCACTAGGGTAGCCGCTCCGCGGCGCGGCGCGACTCAGGCACCGTCGAAACGGCGCAGGTCACGCGAACCGGTCGCCCCGGACGGGGCGGGCGAAGCTAGGAGTCGGCGCCGAAGGCCCGGCGGACGAGGTCGCCGAAGAGCAGGTCGAGGCCGCCGATGTAGGCCATCATGATGCCGACGAAGACGAGCACCACGATCGAGTAGGTGATGAGCTGGCGGCGGGTCGGGTAGACGACCTTGCGGAGCTGCTCGACCACCTCGCGCAGGAACCGGCCGAGCTTCTTGAAGGGGTTGCGCTCGGCGGTCTTCTCGCCCTGCTTGCGGGTGGGACGACCCTTGTCGGCGGTCGCATCGGAGCGGCTGGTGTCGTCGGCCACGTCGGCTTCCTCCAGGGTTCGTCTCTGATCGGGGCGGTCAGGCTTGCAGCATACCGGACTAACTGGAAGGGTCTACGCCGCGGCGTCGCGCTTCGTAAGCGGCGCTGATCTCCAGCTTGCGCTCGCGCCAGTGCTCGTGCATGAGCCGCATCTCCTCCTTGATGAACTCCATGAACGCGGCCGTCTGGACGAGGCGTTCACGGCCGGGCCCCGCGGGGAGGGTCTCGATGCCGATGACCGCGGTGTCGCGGTAGCGGTCGAGGAAGCCGGAGCGGTCGAGCATGATGCCGCCCCAGATGTCGTCGTCGTTGAGGCGGTAGACGTCGGCGCGGGTGGAGGGGCGCCGGGTCTTGAAGACGAGGCCGGCGGCCAGGAGCTCGCGCACGGCGCCGGAGACGGCGGCGAGGCTGATGCTCAGGCCCTCGGCGATCTCGGCGGCGGTGTAGGTCTCCTCGTCGTCGACGAGGATGTACGTGAAGACGCGGGCGGCCATGCGCTGCATCCCGCTGCTGATCAGGATCGCGGAGAACTGCTCAACGTAGTCGAGCATGGCCTTGCGCTCATCGCTGTGCTCTTCCATGACTCTCCTTCGCCGCGTCCTGATGCGTGTTGATGATATCTTGACGCTCTATATGTTTCACAAATTTGTGAAAACTATGATAGCTTGAGCGCATGAACGCAGTGATCCGCACTGAGAACCTGGTCAAGCGCTTCGGTCACGTGACCGCGCTCGACCATCTCAACCTCGAAGTCGCCCAAGGCGAGACCCACGGATTCCTGGGCCCCAACGGTGCCGGCAAGTCCACCACCATCCGCGTCCTGCTCGGGATGCTCCGCTCCGACGAGGGGCGCGCCGAACTGTTCGGCGCCGACCCCTGGAAGGACGCCGCCGAGCTCCACCGGCGCCTCGCCTACGTGCCCGGCGACGTCGCCCTGTGGCCCGGCCTCACCGGCGGGGAGACCATCGACCTGCTCGGGCGCCTGCGCGGCGGGGTCGACAAGGGCAAGCGCGACGAGCTGCTGGAGCGCTTCGACCTCGACCCGCGCAAGAAGGGCCGCTCCTACTCCAAGGGCAACCGGCAGAAGGTCGCCCTCGTCGCCGCGTTCGCCGCCGACGTCGACCTGCTCCTGCTCGACGAGCCCACCTCCGGCCTCGACCCGCTCATGGGCGCGGTCTTCAACGAGTGCGTCAAGGAGGCCGCCGCCCAGGGCCGCACCGTGCTCCTCTCCAGCCACATCATGAGCGAGGTCGAGGCGCTGTGCGAGCGGGTGAGCATCATCCGCAAGGGCGTCATCGTCGAGACCGGCTCGCTCGCCGAGATGCGGCACCTGTCGCGCTCGCGGCTGCGCGCCACCCTGAAGAACCCCGTGCGGGGCCTGGAGGACCACGAGGGCGTCCACGACCTGGTCGCCGACGGCCTCGACATCGACTGCACCGTCGACGCGTCCGCCCTGGACGACGTGCTCGCGCAGCTCGCCGTCGCGGGCGTCGCCGGGCTCACCTGCGAGCCGCCGTCGCTGGAGCAGATCTTCATGCGCTTCTACGGCGACGAGCTCGCCGCGTCGGGCGTCCACGAGGGGAACGGGAAATGACCGCCGCAGCAGCGGAGATCGAGAACGGCCTCGGCACGCTCGCCGGGACCGGCAAGATCCTCCGGTTCCAGCTCCGCCGGTCCCGCCTCTTCCTGTTCTGGTGGATCGCGGGCATCGCCGGGTTCACCTGGATGGTCGTGCCCGTCATCACCGAGCAGTACCAGACCGAGGCCGAGCGGGCGGGCTTCGCGGCCACGATGAGCTCCCCCGCGATGCTCTCGATGAGCGGGCCCGTGGAGTACGTCCACGCGTACGCCGAGAGCGTCGGCGCGCTGTTCTCCCACCGGATGCTCCTGTGGACCTGCGCGATGACCGCCGTCATGTTCGTCCTCCTCGTCACCCGCCTCACCCGCGCCGACGAGGAGACCTCCCGGTCGGAGGTCATCAGGTCGCTGCCGATCGGCCGCCGGGCCGACCTCGCCTCCGCGCTGCTCGTCAGCGTCGGCGCGGCGGTCGTCCTCGGCGGGCTGCTGGCGCTCGCCGCCACGGGCCTCGACGGCGGCGACGGGGCCAGCCCGCTCCTGTTCGGCGCCGCGCACACCGCGGTCGGGATCGTCTTCGCGGGGCTCACGGCCATCGCGGCGCAGCTCAGCGAGAACGCCTCCACGTCGACCGGGTACGGGCTCGCCGCGCTCGGCGCGTCGGTCCTGTTCGCGGGCGCCGGGAACGCCGAGGGGAACTGGGCGACCTGGCTCTCCCCGGTCGGCTGGTCGCAGCTCACCTACGTGTACACGCCCCAGGAGCGGTGGTGGCCGCTGCTGGTGTCGCTGGCCGTCGCGGTCGGCTCGGTGCTGGTGGCGTTCGCGATGGTCTCGCGCCGCGACTTCGGGCAGGGCATGATGGCGGCCCGCCGCGGCCGCGCCACGGCGAAGCCGGGGCTCAAGAGCGCCACCGCGCTGACGTTCCGGCTCACCCGCGGCCTCATCTGGACCGGCGTCATCACGCTGGTGCTGCTCGGCATGGCGTACGGCTCGGTCCTCGGCGGCGCCGACGACTTCGCCGACGGGCTCTCGGCGGCGCAGAAGGAGATCCTCGACCGGGGCGGCTCGGACCTCAAGGCCAGCTTCGCCACGACGTTCATCTCCATCAACGCGATCGTCGCGGCCCTGTTCGGCGTGCTCGTCGTGGGGCGCGGCCGCAAGGAGGAGACCGTCGGCCGCGGCGAGCTCGTCGCCGCCGCACCGGTGACCCGCGGCGGCTGGCCCGGCTCGTACCTCCCGGCCGCGCTGTTCACCGCGACGGCCACGAACCTCGTGGGCGGCCTCGGGCTCGCCGCGAGCGGCGCCTCCGGCGACGGCGACCTGTTCGGGAAGATCGCGATCGGCACGCTCGTGCAGCTCCCGGCGATCTGGGTGCTCATCGCGTTCGTGTTCGCGGCCTTCGCATGGCTGCCCCGCGCGGGCTGGCTGCGGTGGCTCGCGTGGACGTGGACGCTCCTGGTCGTCTACTTCGGCGCGCTGCTCGACCTCCCCGAGTGGGCGATGGCGATCTCGCCCTTCGACCACCTGGGGAACTACCCGGCCGAGGACTTCTCGGCGGCGGCCCTGGTGGTGCTCACCGTGATCGCCGCGGCACTGGCGGCCTTCGGGCATCTGGGGCTGCGCCGCCGGAACCTCAGCTTCAACTAGCCCGAGAACCGGTTCAAGGAAACCAGGCGCCGCCGGTCCGAAACACCCCGGACCGGCGGCGCCGCCTTGCGCGCCCCTCCGGGACCGGGATTGTCGTACCCCCGTGCTTCGCTGTGGTTCCATGGGCAGCGTGCTGGACCTCCGCTATGAGTTGACCGATCCGCCCGCCGAGGAGGAGTCCCGACTCGACCCGGCGCAGCAGGCGGCGGTCGACCACGCCGCCGGGCCGCTCCTGGTCCGCGGCGGGCCGCAGACCGGGAAGACCGAGGCGCTGCTGCGGGCCGCCGCGGCGAAAGTGGAAGCCGGAGTCGACCCGGCGTCGATCCTGTTCTTCGGGCTGCGGCGCCAGGACACCGCGTACCTGCGGGCCCGGCTGAACGCCGCCACCGCCCACCGCTCCGCCGCCGAGGTCGGCGTGTACACGTTCCCCGCGTTCGCGTTCGCGCTCTTGAGGTCCGCCGCCGCGATGGACGGCCGGGAGGAGCCGCGCCTGCTCACCGGCCCCGAGGCCGACGCGCTCATCCGCTCCATGCTCGAAGGCGAGGACTTCGGGTGGCCCGAGGGGTTCGACGAGGCCGTGCGCACCTACGCGTTCGCGCAGCAGCTGCGCGACCTGGTGCTGCGCAGCGGCGAGCGCGGGCTCTCGGCGCCCGAGCTGACCCGCCTCGCGATCGATCACGACCGGCCCGAGTGGGCCGCGGCCGCGCGCTTCTACGACCGGTACGTCACCACCCTTGCGCTCCAGTCGATGTCGAGCGCCCTGTACGACTCCGCGGAGATCGTGCGGGCCGCCGCGTCCGCGCTGCGGGCGCGCCCCGAGCTGCTCCCGCGGCCCTCGTGGGTGTTCGTCGACGACCTCCAGGACGCGACCCCCGCGCACCTGGGGCTGCTGCGCCTCCTCGCGGGCGAGGGCGGGAACCTCGTCGCCGCGGGCTCCCCCGACGCGGCCGTCTTCGGCTACCAGGGCGGCGACCCGGAGTCGGTGCGGGAGTTCCCCGACCGGTTCCCCACGGGCGGCGGCGAAGAGGCCCCGGTGATCCAGTTGAACGACGTCCACGACACGGCGCTCGCGCCGCTCGCGGCGACGACGGTCCTGTCGCGGCGGCTGCGCGGCCCCGACCGCGACCGGCGCCGCGGCACGACGTCGGAGGAGCCGGGCCGCGCCGAGGTCGTGTACCTGCCCTCGCCGACGCGGGAGGCCGTGTACATCGCCGACACCGCGCGCCGCGCCCACCTGCTCGACGGAATCCCCTACGGCGACATGGCGGTCGTCGTCAAGTCCGCCTCGGCGATCCCGCACCTGCGCCGGGCCATGCAGCACGCCGGGGTGCCGACCCGCCAGGCCGCCGACGACGTGCCGCTCCCGGCCCACCCCACCGTCCGCGACCTGCTGCGGGTCGTCCTCGTCGGCCGCCACCCCGAGCGGCTCGACGAGGCCGTCGCGGCCGGGCTGCTGCACTCCCAGTTCGGCGGCGCCGACCCGTTCGCGGAGCGGCGGCTGCGCCAGGAGCTGCGGCGCCTCGCCGTCGCCGCCGACGACTTCTCCCCCGGCGCCGACCTGCTCGTGGAGGCCCTCGCCGACCCCGCGCGCATCGCGGCGCTCCCCGACGAGGAGTGGGCCGAGCCCGCGCGGCGCCTCGACGCGCTGTTCACCGCCGCCCGCGAAGGGACCGGCATCACCGGGACCTTGTGGACGGTGTGGGAGGCCTCGGAGCTGAGCGAGCGGCTGCGGCGCCGGGCCCTGTCCTCGGACCGGCGGGCGCAGCGCGCCGACGCCGAGCTGGACGCGGTCATCGCCATGTTCGACCTGGCCGCCGACTACGAGAAGAAGCAGCCGGGCGCGGGCGCCGAGGTCTTCTGCGAGCACGTGCTCACCCAGCAGCTCCCCGGCGACTTCCTCTCGGCGCGTGCGGAACTGGGCGACGCGGTGACCCTCGCGACCGCGCACGCCGCGCACGGGCGGCGCTGGGACTTCGTGGTCGTCGCGGGCGCGCAGGAGGGCATGTGGCCGAACCTGCGCCCGCGCGGGTCGCTCCTGGGTGCGGAGGCGCTCGTCGACGTCCTCGACGGGCGCGCCGACGTCGACCAGGTCGCGCAGCTCCTCGACGAGGAGCGGCGGCTGTTCTACAACGCGTGCACCCGGGCGCGGGTGCGGCTGCTGGTGACCGCGGTCGACTCGGACGACGTGCAGCCGAGCCGGTTCTGCACCGAGCTCGGCGTCGAGCCCGCGGCCGCGCCGCGGCGCGGGCGGCCGCTGAGCCTCGCGTCGCTCGCCGCGCGGCTGCGGGAGGCCGTGGTCGACTCCGGGCACGCCGAGCGCGACGCGGCCGCCGCGGCGCTGCGGCGCCTCGCCGCCACGGGCGTGCCGGGCGCGGACCCCGCGAAGTGGTGGGGGCTCGCGCAGATCTCCGACGAACGCGCGCTCGCGCTCGCCGGGGAGACGATCCGGATCTCGCCGTCCCAGGTGGAGACCACGCAGCAGTGCGGGCTGCGGTGGGTCCTCGAATCGCACGGCGCCGACGACGGCGACCTGCTGCCGCGCCATCTCGGGACGCTCCTGCACGCCGCCGCGGAGGCGGTCACCGTCGACCCGGCCGCCGACCCGAGGGCGGTCATGGAGCAGGTCGTGGGCGAGCACTTCGACCGGCTGCCGTTCGAGGCGCCCTGGCACGCCGAGCAGCAGCGCCGCCGCGTCTCGGGCGCGGTCGAGCGGTTCGCGGCCTGGCTGAGCGCCAACCGGAGGGAGCTGGTCGGCGCGGAGCGGTCGTTCCGGGTGAAGCTCGAACTCGGGCCGCCCGGTGTGGAGGTCGTCATGTCCGGGCAGATCGACCGGCTCGAACGCGACGGCGACGGGCGCCTGTACGTGGTGGACCTGAAGACCGGGAAGACGCCGCCGACGTACGACGAGGCGAAGTCCCATGCACAGCTGGGCGTGTACCAGCTCGCGGTCGCGGAGGGGGCGTTCGAGGAGGGCGCCGAGCCGGGCGGCGCGGAGCTGGTCTACCCGAACGCGAAGGGCGACAAGGCGGCCTCGCGGCCGCAGGGCCCGCTCGGGGAGGCCGAGAACCCGGACTGGGCGCGGGACCTGGTGGCGGACACGGCGAACCGCATGGCCGGGTCGGTGTTCGAGGCCCGCTCCACCAGCAAGTGCGAGACCTGCTCGGTCAAGCACTGCTGCCCGATCGCTGACGAGGGACGGCAGGTCACCGATGAATGAGGCGCGGGTGAGTGAACGTGTTGCGGGGCACCGGAGCTTCGGGGCGGTGGGGCTCGCGAACCGGCTCGGGCAGCCCTCCCCCACCGACGAGCAGCGCGCGGTCATCGAGGCGGGGCGGGACCCGCTGCTGGTCATCGCGGGCGCGGGCTCGGGGAAGACCACGACGATGGCCGACCGGGTGGTGTGGCTCATCGCGAACCGGGTGGTGCGGCCCGAGCACATCCTGGGCCTGACGTTCACGCGCAAGGCCGCCGCGGAGCTGGCCGCGCGCGTCCGCGACAAGCTGCGGCGGCTCACCGAGTCGCTGCCCGAGCTGGCCGAGCTGCACGGCGAGCCGACGGTCTCGACGTACAACGCGTACGCGGGCGGCCTGGTCGGCGAGCACGGGCTGCGCATCGGCATCGAGCCGGGCACGCGCGTGGTCACCGACACGGGCCGGTGGCAGCTCGCGCGGGACCTGGTGTGCGCGTGGGACGGCGAGATGAGCGAGTTCGACGTCAGCGTCGACCGCGTCACCGAGCTGGTGCTCCAGCTCGCGGAGCAGCTCGCCGAGCATCTGCGGGACGGCGCCGACCTGCGCCGCTTCGACCGGGACCTGTTCGAGCACCTCGAAGAGCGGTCCTCGGCGCGCCTGAACGACGAGTTCCGCAACCTGATGTCTCTGCGGCGCAAGCGGGACCAGCTGCTGCCGCTGGTCGAGGCGTGGGACCGGCGCAAGCGCGAGCTGGGCGTCATGGACTTCGCCGACCAGCTGTCGCTGGCGGCGCAGCTCGTCGCGGGCGCGCCCGAGATCATCCGCACCGAGCGCGACCGGTGGCGGGTGGTGCTCCTCGACGAGTACCAGGACACGTCGTTCTCGCAGGTGTCGCTGCTGCGGGACCTGTTCGGCGGCGGGCACCCGGTGACGGCCGTGGGCGACCCGAACCAGTCGATCTACTCGTGGCGCGGCGCCTCGGCGGGCACGCTCCAGCGGTTCCCGCAGGACTTCCCGGCCGCGGGCGGCACCCCCGCCGCGGTCGCGTACCTGACGAAGTCGTGGCGCAACCGCGAAGCGGTCCTGGAGACCGCGAACGCCGTGTCCGAGCCGCTGCGCGCGGGCGCGGTCCCGCCGCTCACCGTGGGCGCCAAGTTCGACGACGAGCACGGCATCGGCTCGGTCGAGGCCGCCATGCACCTGACGGCCGCCGACGAGGCCGAGTGGATCGCCGCGCGCCTCGCCGCCGTGTGGCAGCCGGGCGCCGACGAGACCGCCGCGGTCCTCATTCGCAAGCGCCGCCAGATCCCGGCCCTGCACCGGGCGCTCACCAATGCCGGGCTCCCCGTGCAGGTCGTGGGCTCGCTCGGGCTGCTGTACTACCCGGAGGTCGCCGAGGCGGTGGCGATGCTGCGCGCCGCGGCCGATCCCGTGAACGGGCCCGCGCTCATGCGGCTGCTCGCGGGGAACCGGTGGCGGATCGGGCCGCGCGACATCGCGGCGCTGTGGGCGCGGGCCCGGGAGCTGGCCCCCGACTCGCGCGGGTTCGAGCCGGACGCGGGCGTCGAGGCGGAGGCGTCGCTCGCCGACGCGCTCGCCGATCCCGGTGCGGCCGAACGGTACTCGACGCTCGGGTACCTGCGGTTCGCGCAGCTCCACGAGGAGCTGTCGTGGATCCGCGGGCGGCTCGGGCAGAGCCTCCCCGACGTCGTCGGCGACGTGATCGCGCACTCGGGGCTCGACGTGGAGGTCATGCTCCACCACGGGGATCTGTCCAATCTGGACGAGTTCACCGACATCGCGGCGTCCTACGAGAACGACACGCTCGGGGCGAGCGTCCCGGGGTTCCTGTCGTACCTGGAGTCGGCGGCGAAGCGCGAGCGCGGGCTGGTCGTGGAGGGCGCGAACCCGGCGGGCGGGGTGGTGCAGCTGATGACGGTGCACGCCGCGAAGGGCCTGGAGTGGGACGTGGTGTCGGTGCCGGGGCTGTGCGAGGGCATCCTGCCGACGTCGGTGAAGCGCGATTCGACGTGGGTGTCGGACGCCGCGCGCCTGCCGTACGGGCTGCGCGGCGACGCCGCGAACCTGCCGGTGCTGTACCTCGACGAGGCGCACACCCCTGCCGATGTGAAGAAGGCGGTGCAGGACTTCAAGACCGACGACCGGGAGGCGCGGCTCGACGAGGAGCGGCGGCTCGCGTACGTGGCGCTCACGCGGGCGCGGCGCTCGCTCCTGGCGTCGGGGTACTGGTGGGACGCGGAGGCGCGGACGGCCCGCAAGCCCGCGCCGTTCCTCCAGGAGGCGCGGAACGCGGGCGCGGAGGTACCGGTGTGGACCGATCCGGGGCCGTCGAATCCGCTGGAGGACCAGGCGCGGACGGCCGAGTGGCCCGCCAAGGCGCCCTTGGGTTCCCGGCAGGCGGTGTTCGCGGAGGCCGCGGAGCTGGTGCTGTCGGCGCCGGAGCCGGAGCGGGAGGGACCGCTGGCGCGGCAGTGGCGCGAGGAGGCGGAGCTGCTGATCGCCGAGCGCGACGAGCGCGAGTCGGGGGTGGTGCGGCTGCCGCGGCCCGCGCGGCTGTCGACCTCGCAGCTCATGGCGATGCGCGCCGACGAGGAGGGCTTCGCGGCCGAGCGGCGCCGCCCGATGCCGCAGCCGCCGCGGCCGGCGACGCAGCGGGGCACCGAGTTCCACGCGTGGGTCGAGGAGTTCTTCGGCGGCGGCGCCCTGTTCGACCCGGCGGACCTGCCGGGCGCGGCCGACGAGGCCGTCGACCAGAGGGAGCTCGAACGGCTCAAGGCCGCGTTCCGTGCCTCGGCGTGGGCGGGGCGGCGGATCGCCGCGCAGGAGGTGCCGTTCGTGGTCGAGTACGAGGGGACCGTGGTGCGCGGCCGGATCGACGCGGTGTTCTACGGCGAGGACGGCGGCTACGACATCGTGGACTGGAAGACGGGCCGCCCGCCGCAGGGCGAGGCCGCGGAGCACGCGGCGCTCCAGCTGCGCGTGTACCGCAAGGCGTGGGCGCGGCTCAAGGGGATCGACGAGTCGCAGGTGCGCACGGCGTTCCACTACATCGCGGCCGACCACACGTGGTGGCCGGACGCTTAGCGCGCTGTTCAGCCCGGGATCGCCCCGGGTTTGCACGGCCCCGTTAACGTGACGTGCGGATTACGACGGCTCTACCCGGGGCCGTGCCCGACCCCCCGATCTGATTGGACCCAATGGACATCAACGTCAAGCTCCGCCGCGCCACCGCCCTGACCGGCGGCGCCTTCGCCCTCGTCCTCGCCCTGGCCGCCTGCGGCGCCGGGAACGACACGCCCGAGGGCGCGGTCGAGGGCTTCCTCAAGGACGGCGCCGAGGACATGGTCAACGCCATGCTCGACGGCGACGGCGACAAGGCCGCCGACATCGCGGGCGACTACTTCTGCGCCGACGACGTCACGGGCGTCAAGGACGCCGCGGCCCAGTTCGAGGGCATGACCGACGAAGAGAAGCAGCAGATGGAGGAGATGGCCGGCGACACCTTCTCCATGTTCGAGGACATGTCGTACGAGATCGGCGAGACCACCGAGGACGGCGACACCGCCACCGTCGAGGTCTCGATCACCGCCAACGACGAGACCACGGACGAGACGTTCGACCTCGTCAAGGAGGACGACGCCTGGAAGATCTGCGGCTACATGGCCTAACGGCCGCAAGCAGAAAAGGGGCCCGGCGAGCTGCGCTCGCCGGGCCCCTTCGCGTTTCCAGTTCAGCGGATCGGGCTCGTCCAGAGCACGAACGTCTTCGCGATCTCGTCGACTTCGAGATCGCCCTGGGCCACGGCGCGGAAGAACACATCGCCCTCGTCCGGGCCCGGCGGTTCGAGGTCGTAGCCGTTCACGGCGTACATCGTGTACGCGGCCATGAACGCCAGCCGCTTGTTGCCGTCGATCAGCGCATGGTTTCGGGCGAGCGAGTGGACCAGCGCCGCGACCTTCTCATGGAGGGTCGGATACGCGTCGGCGCCGAACACGCTCGCCCGCGGCCGCGCAGCGGCCGATTCGAGCAGGCCCCAGTCACGCACGGGGGGATCGTCGCTGCCGGTCACGCGGCAGGCGATCCGGATCAGGTCCTGCATCGTCAGGAACTCGGTCACTTGGCGAGCCGATCGAGGAGCTCCTTGTGCCGCTCCATCCCGCGTTCCAGGGCCTGGTTGAACCGGCGGTCCCGCTCGGTCAGGAAGCTGTGCACGGCTTCGACGACGAGTTCGTGCTTCGACCGACGTTCCTTCTCCGCCCGCTCGGTGAGCAGCCGGTCGTCTTCTTCTGAGAGTCGCAAGGTCATGGCCATACGGTAATGCTACCTCGTGATACCACACGGTATTACGAGGTTTTCCCTGATCGTGAGCGTGTCGTCGCGCGACTGACCCGTCCGCGCAGGACGACGCATGGGGCCCGGCGAGCTTCGCTCGCCGGGCCCCATGCGTCGTCTCCTACTGCTTCACCACGGCGGCCTTGACCGACTCGCCCTCGCCCGCGTCGCCGGTGGTGGCGGTGTCGGGGAGGGGGGCGAAGTCCAGGGCCAGCGCGAGGGTCTCGGCCTTGACGAAGTCCAGGTGGGCTTCGACGGCGGCGCGGACCGCGGGCGCGGCGTCGACGGTGACGGCGACGCGGTCGGTGACGTCGAGGCCGGCGTCCTTGCGGGCCTGCTGGATGACGCGGACCAGGTCGCGGGCGAGGCCCTCGGCGGCGAGCTCCGGGGTGACCTCCGTGTCGAGGACGAGCACGCCGCCTTCGTTCGGGAGGGCCTCGGTGTGCTCGGCGTCGACGGCGACCATCGTCAGCTCGAACTCGCCGTCCTCCAGGACGACGCCCCCGGCGGTGACGGTGCCGTTCTCGGCGGTCCAGTCGCCGGACTTGACGGCCTTGATGACGCGCTGCACGTCCTTGCCCAGGCGCGGTCCGAGGACGCGCGGCACGAGCTTCAGGTCGGACCTGGAGTAGGCCTCGACGTTCGCGTCGAACTCGACGGCCTTGACGTTCAGCTCGTCTTTGAGCAGGTCGGCGAAGGGCGCGAGGCGCTCGGCGTGCGGGGTGGCGACGGTGACCTTCGCGAGCGGGAGGCGCACGCGGAGCTTGCGGGCCTTGCGCATGAACAGGCCCACGGAGGCGATGTCGCGCACGGCGTCCATGGCCTCCACGAGGGCGTGGTCGGCGGGCAGGTCGCGGGGGTCCGGCCAGTCGGCGAGGTGGACGGAGCGGCCGCCGGTGAGGCCCTTCCAGATGTCCTCGGCGACCATCGGCAGCAGCGGCGCGGCGACTTCGGTCGCGGTCTTGAGTGCGGTTGCGAGCGTGGCGAATCCGGTCTCGTCGCCCTCCCAGAAGCGGTCGCGCGAGCGGCGCACGTACCAGTTCGTGAGGCTTTCGAGGTAGGCGCGGAACGCGGCGGTGGCGGCGACGAGGTCGTAGCCGTCCATCGCCTCGGTCATGGCCTCGACGAGTTCGCGGGTCTTCGCGAGCAGGTACTTGTCGAGCCGGTGCTCGGAGGCGAGCGCGGTCGCGCGCGCCTCTGCGGGCTCGGCCTCGTACCCGGCGGCTCCCGCGTAGAGCGTGTAGAAGTACCACACGTTCCACAGGGGCAGGACGATCTGGCGCACGGCGTCGCGGAAGCCGGTCTCGGTGACGGGCATGTCGCCGCCGCGCAGGACCGGGGACGAGACGAGGAACCAGCGGACGGCGTCGGAGCCGTACTGCTCGAAGGACTCGCGGACGTCGGGGTAGTTCTTCAGCGACTTGGACATCTTCTGGCCGTCGGCGCCCAGGAGGGTGCCGTGGACGACTGCGGTGCGGAAGGCGGGCCGGTCGAACAGGGCCGTCGAGAGGACGTGCAGCAGGTAGAACCAGCCGCGGGTCTGCGCCGTGTACTCGACGATGAAGTCGCCGGGGAAGTGGTGCTCGAACCAGTCGGCGTTCTCGAACGGGTAGTGGACCTGCGCGAACGGCATCGAGCCGGACTCGAACCAGCAGTCGAGGACCTCGGGGACGCGGCGCATGACGGACTTGCCCGTGGGGTCGTCCGGGTTGGGGCGCACGAGGTCGTCGATGTGGGGCCGGTGCAGGTCGGTGACGTGCACGCCGAAGTCGCGTTCGAGCTCGGCGAGGGAGCCGTAGACGTCGGTGCGCGGGTAGGCGGGGTCGTCGCTGACCCACACGGGGATCGGGGAGCCCCAGAAGCGGTTGCGGCTGATGTTCCAGTCGCGCGCGTTGGCGAGCCACTTCCCGAACTGGCCGTCCTTGATGTGGCCGGGGGTCCAGTCGATCTCCTGGTTGAGCTCGACCATGCGGTCGCGGAACTGCGAGACGGCCACGAACCACGCGGAGAGGGCGCGCTGGATCAGCGGGGAGCCGCAGCGCCAGCAGTGCGGGTAGTTGTGGTTGTAGGTGTCGTGGCGCAGGAGGCGCTGGGTGGCCTTGAGGTCGTTGATGATGAGCTTGTTCGCGTCGAAGACGTGCACGCCCGCGTAGGGGGGCACCTCGTCGGTGAACTTGCCGGAGTCGTCGACGGGGACGACCGGCTCGATGCCGGCGGCGTCGGTGACGACCTTGTCCTCTTCGCCGAAGGCGGGGGCGATGTGGACGACGCCGGTGCCGTCCTCGGTGGTGACGTAGTCGGCGGCGAGGACCTGGTGGGCGTTCTCGCGGCCGGTGAAGAAGTCGAACGGCGGGTTGTAGCGCAGGCCGACGAGGTCGGCGCCCTTGTGGCGGGAGACGACCTCGGGGGCCTCGCCGAGTTCGCGGGCGTAGGCGGCGAGGCGGGCCTCGGCGAGGAGGTAGCGGCCGTCCTCGGTGCTCACGACGACGTAGTCGACGGCGGGGTGGACGGCGGCGGCGAGGTTGGACGGGAGCGTCCAGGGCGTGGTGGTCCACACCAGGAGCTTGACGCCGTTCAGGGGGCCGTCGTCGACGACGTCGAGGCCGACAGTGACGGCCGGGTCCTGGCGGTCCTTGTAGGTGTCGTCCATCTTCGTCTCGGTGGCGGCCAGCGGCGTCTCGCAGCGCCAGCAGTACCAGAGCACGCGGTAGCCCTCGTAGACCAGGCCCTTGTCGTACAGGGTCTTGAAGGCCCACATGACGCTCTCCATGTAGGTGAGGTCGAGGGTCTTGTAGTCGTTCTCGAAGTCGACCCAGCGGGCCTGGCGGGTGACGTAGTCGTGCCACTCGCCGGTGAACTGGAGGACGGAGGCCTTCGCGGCGGCGTTGAACCGGTCGATGCCGTACGCCTCGATGTCGGCCTTGGACTTGAGGCCGAGCTCCTTCTCGGTGGTGACCTCGGCGGGCATGCCGTGGGTGTCCCAGCCGAAGCGACGCTCGACGCGGCGCCCGCGCATGGTCTGGTAGCGGGGGACGATGTCCTTGACGTAGCCGGTGAGGAGGTGCCCGTAGTGGGGCAGGCCGTTGGCGAAGGGCGGGCCGTCGTAGAAGACGAACTCGTTGGCGCCGTTCTCGCCGGCGTCGCGGGCCTCGATGGAGGACTGGAAGGTGTCGTCCTTGGTCCAGAAGTCGAGGACGCGGCGCTCGACCTCCGGGAGGTTCGGGCTCGCGGGGACGCCCCGCTTGGGGTCGTCGAGTGGATAGGCCATGGGACCCGGGTCTCCTCACACACGCCATTGGTTTCCGTGTGCGAGGACGAGACGCGCCCTCGTGTCGGTGAGGGCGGCCCGCGGTACCACCTCGCTTGGCGCACTGGTGCGCCCGCTCGTTCGGCGGCGGTGACGGGCCGCGTCCGTCCGGTTCTAGTGAGGCCGTTGCCGGCCGGTTCTTCCGGAAGCTCGCCGGTGATGGCCGGGTCGACGCTGTTGCACGCAAGTGTAGCGCTGCCGTCCGCGGCGGTCGCGCGCGTTTCGCCCCGGCGCGCGGGCGCGGTCACCGGTCGGCGTCCCACCGTGCGGGCATGTAGTATTCGGCCTGTGAGATTCCACGCGATCAACTGGTGGTGGCGTCGCTGAGGCGGCGTCCTGCTTTCGCGTGCGAGTGAAGCGAGCGACCGTCTGGTAGGCGGTCGCTTCGTCGTATCCGGGGTCGGCCGCCTCAGGACGGGACTAGTGACCCAGTTTCTTTCGAGGAAGAGGCCCTGATGACTTTGTTCGAGACCCCGTCGGGCGTGACGGTCGAGCGGACCGTGTCCGAGCTCGACTCCCCCGACCTCTCCGCGGTGGTGGCGCAGGTCGAGACCCGCCGCGGCGGCGTCCTCTCCAGCGGCATGGAGTACCCCGGGCGCTATTCGCGCTACCACCTCGCGTACGTCGACCCGTCCCTGGAGGTGGTGGCGCAGGGCAGATCGGTGACGGTGCGGCGGTTGAACGCCCGCGGCTACCTGCTCGTGGACGTGCTCGCCGACGCGCTGGCCGCCGCCGGGGTCGGGGAGGTGGTGCGCGAGGACGGCGAGGTGCGCGTGGAGGTCCCGGTCCCCACCGGGCGGGTGCCCGAGGAGCTGCGGTCGAAGCTGCCGACGGCGTTCTCGGCGCTGCGGGTGGTGCTCGACGCGCTCCGCTGCGACGACCCGTACCTGGGCCTGTGGGGGGCGTTCGGGTACGACCTGGCCTACCAGTTCGAGCCGATCCCGTACGCGAAGGACCGGCCCGCCGACCAGCGGGACCTGGTGCTGCACCTGGCCGACGAGCTGTACGTGGTGGACCGCAAGCGGGAGACCGCGCAGGTGCGCCGGTACGAGTTCACGTTCGGGGACCGCACGACGAAGGGCCTGGCGCGGGAGACCGAGTCGCTCGACTACGTGCGGGCCGCGTCGGTGCCGGACGGGCCGGTGCCGGGCGTGTACGCCGACACGGTGCGGCGTGCGAAGCGGGAGTTCAAGGCGGGCAACCTGTTCGAGGTCGTCCCGGGCCACGAGATGTACGCGGCGTGCGATTCGCCGACGGCGTTCTACGAGCGGCTGCGCACGGCGAACCCGGCGCCGTACGAGTTCCTGTTCAACCTGGGCGAGCGCGAGTACCTGGTGGGGGCGTCGCCGGAGATGTTCGTGCGGGTCACCGGGGACCGGGTGGAGACGTGCCCGATCTCGGGGACGATCGCGCGCGGCGCCGACCCGCTGCACGACGCGACGCAGATCGCGGCGCTCATCGGCTCCGCGAAGGAGGAGTCGGAGCTGACGATGTGCACCGACGTGGACCGCAACGACAAGGCCCGCGTGTGCGTGCCGGGCTCGGTGAAGGTGCTGGGGCGCAGGCAGATCGAGATGTACTCGCGGCTGATCCACACCGTGGACCACGTGGAGGGGCGGCTGCGGGAGGGCATGGACGCGCTGGACGCGTTCCTGACGCACATGTGGTCGGTGACGGTGACCGGAGCGCCGAAGACGTGGGCGATGCGGTTCATCGAGGAGCAGGAGACGACGCCGCGGCGCTGGTACGGCGGGGCGGTCGGGTTCGTGGGCTTCGACGGGACGATGAACACGGGGCTGACGCTGCGGACCGCGCAGATCCGCGAGGGCGTGGCGCGGGTGCGCGCGGGCGCGACCCTGCTGTACGACTCCGACCCGGCCGCGGAGGAGGCGGAGACGCACCTGAAGGCGCGGGCGCTGCTGGAGACGGCGGCGGGCGGCCTCGGCGCGGCGGCCCCGGTGCCCGAGCCGATCGAGGTCGCGGGCGGACCAATGGGGACCGGGCGGAAGGTCCTGCTGGTCGACCACGAGGACTCGTTCGTGAACACGCTCGGCGACTACTTCCGGCAGCACGGCTGCGAGGTGACGACGCTGCGGTTCGGCTTCGACGTGCCCGCCGTCCTCGACGAGCTCGCGCCCGACCTGGTGGTGCTCTCGCCGGGGCCGGGACGCCCGGAGGACTTCGGGACCGCGGCGCTGCTCGACGAGATCGAGCGGCGCGGGCTGCCCGCGTTCGGGGTGTGCCTGGGCCTCCAGGCGATGATCGAGCACGCGGGCGGGCGGCTGTCGCTCCTGGACGAGCCGAGCCATGGCAAGCCCGGGAACGTGAAGGTCAACGGCGGCGGCCTGTTCGACGGCCTGCCCGACGAGGTCACGGCGGCGCGCTACCACTCGCTGTACGCGACGGCGGACCAGGTCAAGGGCGATTTCGCGCCCACCGCGGCGATCGGCGGGGTGGTCATGGCGATCGAGGCTCCCGCGAAGCGCTGGTTCGCGGTGCAGTTCCACCCCGAGTCGATCCTGACGGCGGCGGGCGCGCACGGGCACCGGATCGTCGGGAACGCGCTGCGCCTGACGGCATGAGCGGATGAGGACGGGGCCGGGAAGCGATGCTTCCCGGCCCCGTCTTCCGTTGTCCCGCTTCAGTGTCCGTCTAAGAGGTGAACTCCCAGTCCTTGACGCAGCCCCACGCGCTGTGGCCCCAGTTGCCGTTCCAGTAGACCTCCATCCAGAAGTCGCTGGAGACGCCGCACGCGGTGTATTCACCGCCGGCGACGCGGGTGCAGGACGTCTGCACCCAGGTCCCGGCCGGGATGGACCCGATGATCGCCGACTCGGCCTCGGCGCGGAGGCGGTGGTTGACCCCTTCCGCGAAGCGGGCCCGGCAGGTGCGCTGCTCGACGGCGGCGTCGGGCGCCGCCGCGTTCTCGATGCGCGACTTCACGGGCGTCGGCGCTTCGACGGGAGCCGCCGCGGCCGGGGAGGAGGCGGACAGCGAGAGTGCGAGCGCTGCGGCCGCGACACCGATGGCAGTGAAGATCCTCTTCATTACCATGATCACCCCTTTGGTGAAACTTGTTCTGACTGCGCCTTGTGACGCACCCCTTACCTAAGTACGCCCGAGGGTCTAATCCGGTGCAAAACGGTCAATGTCGGGAACCCGACAGAAATGATCCGGCGCGTCGGATCGCACGAACGGGGGCGCGGGGCTCGGGTGTTCGAAAACGGCCGTCGGCGGATCGCCGACGGGATGTCGGTGGCCCGTGATCGGATGGCGGGATGGCGAAAACCGTGTACAACACCGCGACCACCGTCGACGGGTTCATTGCCGATCCCGACAACTCCCTGGAGTGGCTCTTCACCGTCCCGGGCGGGCACCCCGACGAGGAGCCCGGGCCCGACGGCGGGGCCGCCGAGACGCCGCTCGACGAGATGGCCGAGTTCTTCGAGGGCATCGGCGCGGTCTGCATGGGCTCCACCACCTACGAGTGGATCGTCCGGCACGAGCGGCTCCTCGACCAACCGGACAAGTGGGCCTACCCGCAGCCCTCCTGGGTCCTCACCAGCCGCGACCTCCCGGCCGTCCCCGGCGCCGACATCACCTTCGCCTCGGGCGACGTCAGGGAGGTCCACGCCGCGATGGTGGAGGCCGCGGGCGACAAGGACCGCTGGATCGTCGGCGGCGGCGACCTCGTCGGCCAGTTCTTCGACGCGGGCCTCCTCGACGAGATCCGCGTCAGCCTCGCGCCGGTCTTCCTCGGCGCGGGCGCGCAGCTCCTCCCCCGCCGCATCCTCTCGGACCGCCTCGAACTCATCGAGGCCAAGCCCATCGGCCAGTTCGCCAACCTCGCTTACCGGGTGAAGAACTAAGGGCTGCAAGGGGTTCCGGCGGGCCGCCTACCGTCCCGCCGGAACCCCCGGACAACCCGGGCCGTCCCGGCGGCCGGAGACTCGCCCGGCCGCCCCGGTCCCGACCCGGCCCGTAGGGGCGAGGTCGGGACCGGACCTGTGTCCGGAGCGCTTAGTCGTCGTCGCCCCAGTCGTCGTCATCGTCGTCGTAGCGGTCGTCGTCGTGGTCGTCATCGTCGTCGGAGTCGTCGTCCTGCTGGGAGCCGAGGATCGAGCCGTCGAGGGCGTTGACCGCGACGTCCCACTCGATGCCGTCGGCGTCGGTGATGTCGATGACCCACACCGGGAGGTCGGCGCTGCCTTCGAGGTCGACCTCGCGGACCGTGCCGTCGACCTCGGCCAGCGCGGCCTCCACGGCCGCGTCCTCGCCGATCGCGTTGTCGGGGAGGACGAAGTCGTCGTCGCCGTGGTCGTCCCACGCGTCGTCCCAGTCGCCGCCGCGGTCGTCGTCATCGTCCCGGTCGTCGCCGGGAGTCGGCTCCTCGCCGGGGG
Source organism: Glycomyces artemisiae (assembly GCF_003002955.1). Taxonomy (GTDB): domain Bacteria; phylum Actinomycetota; class Actinomycetes; order Mycobacteriales; family Micromonosporaceae; genus Glycomyces; species Glycomyces artemisiae. The sequence goes on along the minus strand of NZ_PVTJ01000001.1, from coordinate 83,179 downwards.
TCGGCTCCTCGGTCGAGCCGGTCTGCGCGCCGCCGGAGTTCGCCGGGTCGAACGTGTCGTCGTCGGCCGCGAATGCGGCGGCGGTGCCGCCGCCGAGGAGGATCGCGCCGGCGGCGCCGGCGATCACGAGGGTGCGGTGGCGGCCGGTGAAGCGGCGGGCCTTCGCGAACTTCGAGAGGTCCTGGGTCGGGGTCTGGTCGTTCATGGCGGGTCCTTTCGGTCCGTTCGGATCGGATGCAGGCAACCATGCGCCACCGAACCTGAAGCTGAGCTGAAGTCGCCTGAAGACGGCTTCAGGTTGGGGCCGTAGGACAGAAGGCATGCGGCGTTTGCGCTGGCAGATCGCGAGACCGCGGGCCGCGCGGCGACTTCAGCTCAGCTTCAGGTTCCTTGTGCCAAGCTTCGTGACATGCGTTTGCTGATGGTGGAAGACGAGCAGCGGCTGGCCGAGGTGGTCGCCGCCGGGCTGGCGGCCGAGGGGTACGCCGTCGACCTGGCCCATGACGGCCGCACCGGCCTGGCGATGGCGAGGGGCGGCGAGTACGACGCGATCATCCTCGACATCATGCTGCCCGGACTGAACGGCTACCAGGTGTGCGCGGCCCTGCGGGACGAGGGCGTCGAGACGCCGATCCTCATGCTCACCGCCAAGGACGGCGAGTACGACGAGGCCGAGGGCCTCGACACGGGCGCCGACGACTACCTCACCAAGCCGTTCTCCTTCGTGGTCCTCCAGGCCCGCATCCGGGCGATGCTGCGCCGCGGCAGGGCTTCGCGGCCCGCCGTGTGGCGCTTCGGCGACCTCGCCGTCGACCCGGCCACCCGCACCTGCCGCCGCGGCGACGCCGCGCTCGACTTGACCGCCAAGGAGTTCGCCGTCCTCGAATACCTCGCCTCCCGCGCCGGGGAGGTCGTGTCCAAGTCGGAGATCCTGGAGCACGTGTGGGACTTCGCCTACGACGGCGACGTCAACATCGTCGAGGTCTACATCTCCAACCTGCGCCGCAAGATCGACGCGCCCTTCGGCAAGGCGGCCATCACCACCGTCCGCGGGGCGGGCTACCGGCTGGCGGCCGACGGTGGATGAGCGGGTGAGGAGGCAGGCGCTCAAGGAGTCCCGGCGGCACTCCCGCGGCGGGAGGCTGCTGTGGCGGCCCGAGTCGGTGCGCGCCCGCACCACGGTGGGCGCCACGGTGGTCGTCGCCATCGCGCTCGTCGTCGCGGGGTTCCTCGTCGTGACGCTCCTGCGCGACAACCTCTACGGCCGCGCCGAGCTCACCGCCGAGGTGAGCGCCCGCTCGATCGCGGGCCAGCTCGCCTCCGGCACCGCGCCCGCCGCGATCGAGCTGCCCGACGACGACGAGGCCGCGCAGATCCTCACCTCAGACGGCACGGTCGTCGCCGCGAGCGAGGACCTCGAAGGGCTCGGCCCGATCGGCGGCTTCGCCCCGGCGCCGGACCCCGTCGCGGCGGAGTCGCCGACCGAGGACGGGACCCCCACGCCCGGCGGCGACGACTCGGACGACGATGACGACGACCGCGATGAGGACGACGACCACGGCGGCGGCGATGACGACGAGACGCCGTCCGACGAGGTGGAGGACTCCGGCGGCGCGGTCGGGTCGTCGATCGAGTACGCCACGGTGGCGCTCCCCGACGAGGACGCGTCGTACCGGTTCGCGGCCATGAGCGCCACCGCGCCGGACGGCACGGTGTACGACGTCTACTCGGGGTCGTCGCTGGAGACGCAGGAGGAGGCCGTCGGCAGCGTCACCGCGATCATGTGGTGGACGCTGCCCGCGCTGCTCCTGGTCGTCGCGGTCGTGACCTGGCTGGTGACCCGGCGGGCGCTGCGCCCGGTCGGCGCGATCCAGCAGGAGCTCATGTCGATCACCGGCGGCGACCTGTCCCGGCGGGTGCCGGTGCCCGCGAGCCGCGACGAGATCCACAGCCTCGCGGTCACCACGAACATGACCCTGACCGCGCTCGACCACGCGGTGTCGCAGCAGCGGCGCTTCGTCGCCGACGCCTCGCACGAGCTGCGCAGCCCGCTCGCGATCCTCCGCAGCCAGATCGAGATCGCAAGGGAGCACCCGGAACTGCTCGACCTCGAAGCCACGCTCGCCGACGTCGTCCGGCTTCAGGACCTGTCGGCGGACCTGCTGCTGCTCGCGCGGCTCGACGCCGGGGAGCGGCCGCCGCACGCCGAGGTGCCGTTCACCGAGCTCGTGCGCGAAGAGGTGGCGCGGCGCGCGGCGACGGACCGGGTGCCGGTGCGGCTCGACGTCGAGGAGGACCTGTCGGTGTTCGGCGTGCGCGGGCACCTGGCGCGCGCCGTCGGGAACCTGCTCAACAACGCGCAGCGGCACGCCGCGACGGCGGTGACCGTGACCCTCGCCGCGGAGGACGCCGAGTGGCTGCGCCTCGACGTCGGCGACGACGGCAACGGCGTCCCGCCGGAGGAGCGCAGGCGGATCTTCGACCGGTTCGTGCGGCTCGACGAGTCGCGCAGCCGCGACGACGGCGGCGCCGGACTGGGCCTGGCGATCGTGCAGGACGTGGTGCTCGCGCACCGCGGCACGGTGCAGGTCCTCGAATCCCCGGAGGGAGGTGCGATGTTCAGACTCGCGCTGCGCAGGGCCGACCCGCGGCCCCCGCACGAGCGTGCGGGGGCGACCGGACCGGACGTCTAGCGGCCGTTCAGCGGAGGGACCGACCGCGACCGGCCCGATTCCCAGACAGTCCTTAGGCGGGGTCCGCGGGCGGCTTGCGGCGGCGCGCGACGATGAAGAGCACGATGCCGAGGACCAGCGCGCCCGCGGCGACGGCCACGAACACGATCGTGGACGAGCCGGTGTTCGGCAGCGAGCGGCCGTCGACCGTGAGCGCCGCCGAGTTGTCCGACGGGTCGCCGTCGAGGTTCACGCCGTCGACGCCCCGGAAGAAGGCGTCGACCTCGACCCGGCCGGGCGCGCCGGTGGCGTCCGAGACGTCGACGGTGATGGTCACGTCGACCGACTCGCCGGGGCTGAGTCCCGAGAAGGCGCAGGCGAAGTCGATGCGGTCGAGTTCGGTGTCGACTTCGAGCGCTTCGCGGCGGTCGTCGAGTTCGGCGTCGTCGAAGCAGCGCCAGCCGCTGCCGTCGGGGTTGTCGACCGAGACGACCTCCGCGCCCGCGGGGAGCTGTCCGCGCACGAAGTAGGACGGCTCGCCTTCGAACGCGGGGCGGTTGAGGGCCCGTGCGGGGCCGTCGTTGCCGATCGGGATGGTCAGCTCGACCTCGCCGCCGCGGAGGTCGGCGCCTTCGACCGCGAGGTCGTAGGGGCGGTCGGAGGTCTCGATGACGAGGTCGCCGTCGTTGTCGTCGTCGATCGCGTCCTGGTCGGCGGCGGCTTCGAGGGTCATGAGGTCCGGCGAGTCCGGGTCCCACCAGGGTTCGCCGAAATCGCGGTCGAAGACGGCCTGGTTCACGGCGAACAGGCTGTAGCCGCAGGCGCAGACGGCGAGGGGGCCGGGCGCGTCGGCGTCGATCGCGTACTCGATCGGCCCGGCGAGCTGGAAGGTCGTGCCGGGGGCGTCCTCGTAGTCGAGGAAGAAGCAGAACTGCGTGGCAAACATGGGCTCCCAGATGTTCGGGGAGCAGTTGTCCCACGGCGCGTCGTGGTCGACGCCTTCGGCGCCCATGTTGGCCATGCCCGCGCCGAACGCGGCCACGACGGCGTACGTGTCGTCGGGGAGGGCGCTGTGCTGCGTGAAGCGCGGCTGCACGTCGACGGTCGATCCGGCCGCGATGTCGGTGAAGGTCAGGTCCTCGGCGCCGTAGTCGCTGAAGACGCCGTCGTAGCGGTCCTCGACGACGTCGACCGTGCCGGTCTCGGTGTGGACCTCGGCGCCGTCGAGGAGGACGGTGAGCGTGTAGTCGTGCTCGCCGAGCGGGGTGCCCGTGGCGGCGGCGATCGTGAAGGAGAACAGGTTCGACGTGCCGGGGTCGGCGATCTCGCATTCGATGTTAGGGACGTTGTCGGGCGTCTCGCAGCCCGGCCCCGCGCCGAAGTAGATGGTGGCGTCGGCGGTGTCCACGTCGAGCTGCATGGCGAGGACCCCGGTCGGATCCTCCGCGAAGAGGACTTCGAGGTTGGCGGCGCGGGGCGGGTTGCCGGGGACCTGCGGGTTGTCGAGGTCCAGGAAGACGCTGGTCGGCGCCGGGCTTTGCGCGAACGCGGGCGGGGCGGACAGGCCCGCGGCGGCGGCGGCCGCCAGCGCGGCGGCGACCGCCGCCGCGAGGCGTCGGGTTCGGTCGGTTGCGGTCATCGCGGTCTCCCTGAGGGGTCGCCGGGCAGTCGGGGCCCGGTTGCGTCATGCCTGTACAGGGAGAACGCTGCCGCAGGGTTGGGGGTTGCGGGTCCAAAGGGGAAATGCGGGTGAACCGGGTTCAGGAGATGCGGGCGCCGATGGGCACGTCGGCGTCGGGGGCGAGGAGGACGACTTCGTCGGTGCCGTCCACGGGCACGCCGAGGACGAGGACTTCGGACATGAAGTCGGCGATCTGGCGGGGCGGGAAGTTGGTGACGGCGACGACGGTGCGCCCGACGAGCTCCTCGGGCGTGTAGCGGGCGGTGATCTGGGCGCTGGAGCGCTTGACGCCGAGGTCGCCGAAGTCGATCCAGAGCTTGTAGGCGGGCTTGCGGGCCTTGGCGAAGACTTCGGCGCGTTCGATGCGGCCGGTGCGGATCTCGGTGCGGAAGAAGTCGTCGGCGCTGCTGTGCCCGTCCGCGGGTGACTGGTGTGCCATGCGGGGAGGATATCGCCGGGAGTTCAGGAGCGGAACCGGGTTTCGAGGTCGCGGAGGGCTTCAGGGGTGAGGCGGCCGTAGAGGCGGAGGCGGGCCATGCCGCCGTCGGGGAAGATGTTGAGCCGCACGGCGGTCGCGGGCCGGTCGCCGGGGAGGACGAACCGGTGGGGCGTGTCGGGCTGGAGGGCGGTGCGTTCGAGGAGCGGGAACGTGTCGGCGCCGTCGCGGGCGTCGATCGAGGCCCAGCCGGGCGCGTTGTGCTTGAGGTGGGTGGTGTCGAGTTCGGCGATGCGCACGATACCGCGCCCGGCGAGGCGCACGTCGAGCCATTCGTGTCCGGGGGTGCGGCGGCGGGCGGTCTCCCAGCCGTCGGCCTGGCTGGCGGCGAGTCCGGGCATGATCGCGCCGGTCGGGTTGGAGTAGAAGGCGTTCGACGCTCCCGTGACGGCGGCGCCGTTGGCGAGCGCGGCGAGGTCCAAGGGGAGGTCGGCGAAGCCGGCGGGGTCGGGCACGGGCGTGCCGTGGACGCGCAGGCGCGCGACGCCGCCGTCGGGGTGCAGGTTGAGGCGCACGTGCGTGTAGCGGGCGGGGTCGGCGACCTCGTATTCGTTCCGGCTGTCGCCCTTGGCGTCCGAGACCGGGACGATGGTCCGCCAGTCGGCCTTGAGGAGGTCGGCGACGGCGGGGTGGCCGTCGGCGCGGCAGGCGTCGACGGAGACGCGGGGCGGGTAGTTGCCGGTGAAGTAGGCGGTGTCGACGGCGACGGCGCTGATGACGCCGGGGACGCCGAGCCGGATGAGGGCCCAGTCGTGGCCGTCGTCGCGGCGGCGGCGCGTCTCCCAGCCGTCGTAGACCTGGCCCTTGGCGCCGAAGGTGTGCGCGGCGTGGACGACGGGGTAGGGGCGGATGAGGTTCTCCTTCTCGGCGAAGGACTCGTCGTTGGCGGCGAGGACGGCGCCGCCGAGGGCGCGGGCGGCGAGGTCGGGGAGGCTCCAGGCGGCGCGGGGTCCGGGCGCGGGCGCGGTGTCGGTCATCGCGGGCTCCTTCGCAGTAGGCGGCCGCGCGGGGCGGCCGCGGTGTCGATGCGCTTGCCGCGCAGCCAGGTGGCGGTGACGCTGCCGGTGAGGCGGCGGCCGTCGTAGGGGGTGACGGGGTGGCGGTGGTGGAGGTCTGCGGCGCGGACGGTCCATTCGCGCTCGGGGTCGAAGGCGACGAGGTCGGCGTCCGCTCCAGCGGCGATGCGGCCTTTGCGGTGCAGGCGCGCGAAGTCGGCGGGGCCGCGGGAGGTCCAGGCGGCGAGGTCGGCGAGGCCGTGCCCGCGGGTGCGGGCCTCGGTCCAGAGGACGGGGAGTCCGAGCTGGAGGGAGGCGATGCCGCCCCAGGAGGTGGCGAAGTCGCCGGTCTTCATGGCCTGGGGGCTGGGCGAGTGGTCGGAGACGACGAAGTCGATGCCGCCGCGGGCGAGGCCGTCCCAGAGGGCGTCGCGGTTGGCGGCGCCGCGGATGGGCGGGCAGCATTTGAAGGCGGTGGCGCCGTCGGGGATCTGCTCGGCGGTGAGGGCCAGGTAGTGGGGGCAGGTCTCGGCGGTGATGTCGACGCCGTCGCTTCGGGCGCGGCGGATGGGTTCGAGGGCTTCCGCGGCGGAGAGGTGGAGGATGTGGACGCGCGCGCCGGTGGCCTTCGCGGCGTCGATGACGTCGCGGATCGCGTCGGTCTCGGCTTCGGGCGGGCGGGTGGCGAGGAAGTCCGCGAAGGCGGTGGCAGTAGCGGTGTCGTGGAGGCAGGCGGGGTTCTCGGCGTGGACGATGAGGACGGTGCCGAGGGCGGCGACCGCGGCGCAGGCGCGGCGCAGGCCCTCCCGGTCGAGCGGCGGGAACTCGTCGACTCCTGAAGGGGCCGTGAAGCATTTGAAGCCGAAGACGCCCGCGTCGTGGAGCGCTTTGCGCTCGGTCTCGTTGCCGGGGACGGCGCCGCCCCAGAAGCCGACGTCGACCCAGGTGCGGCCCTTGGCGGCGGCGCGCTTGGCGGTGAGCGCGGCGGTGTCGACGACGGGCGGGAGGCTGTTGAGCGGCATGTCGACGAGGGTGGTGACGCCGCCCGCGGCGGCGGCGCGGGTGGCGGTCGCGAAGCCCTCCCATTCGGTGCGGCCGGGTTCGTTGACGTGGACGTGGGTGTCGACGAGCCCGGGGAGGAGCGCGAGGTCGCGGAGGTCTTCGGTGCGGCGCGCGGGGATCGGTTCCGCGTAGTCGCCGACGACGGCGATCCGCTCGCCCGCGACGGCGACGGCGGCGGGCCGCTCGCCGTCGGGGAGGACGGTCCGCAGGGAGCGGAGCACCAGGTCGTAGACGACGGGCCCGGAAATGTCGGAGGGGTCGGCCATCATGGTGACTCCAGGTGCAGGAGTGGTGACGAGGAGGAGGTGGGGCGGGGGCGGCCGCGGTTGTCGGGGCCCTCGGGAGTGTCGAAGGGGCTCATCGGGATTCGGCTTTCGTCGCCTTGTAGGCGCGCCAGGAGCCGTGGGCGGTGATGTCGGTCAGGCCGGGGAGGCCGGCGCAGTCGTCGCGCAGGCGCATGCCGAGGGCTTCGGCGCCGTCGGCGAGGCCCACGATGCCGAGTTCGAGGTCCGGCGGTTCGGCCGGGAGCAGGGAGGTGCGGAGGACGAGCAGGTCGATGTCGTAGAGCTCGCCGGTGATGGCGGCGCCGGTTCCGGGGGGTGCCGCCTGGAGGGCGGGGTGGTCGTCGGCGACGCCGTCGAGGGGGACCGAGTGGAGCCGGTAGATCGGCAGGGTCGTGGCCGGCCCGAGGAACGGCGCGCCGCCGATGAGGTGGTGGAGGTTGCCGCCTTTCATGCCGCCTCCGTTGAGGAACATGTGGACCATCGTCGGCTCCTTCGGTTCGCGCGGGGCTCGGTGGCCGGTCCGCTCGGGCTGTCGGTGGGTCCGCGGCGCCGCGGGCTCGCGGGTGCAGCGGGTCAGTGGTGGATGGGGCCCTGGGCTTCGGTGAGGTAGCCCGCGGCGGCGCCGTTCCTGACGGCGGTGATCTCGGCGAGGATCGAGAGTGCGGTCTCCTCGGTGGTGCGGCCGTTGAGGTCGAGGCCGATCGGGGATCTGAGGCGGGCGAGCGCCGTCTCGGGGACGCCGGTGTCGCGCAGGCGCGCGAGGCGGTCGCGGTGGGTGGCGCGCGAGCCCATGGCGCCGATGTACCCGGCGTCGGAGACGAGGGCGCGTTCGAGGAGGGGGGTGTCGAACTTCTCGTCGTGGGTGAGGACGCACACCGCGGTGTCGGCGTCGGCGGCCGCCTTGTCGAAGTGGCGGTGCGGCCAGTCGACCACGACGTCGTCGGCTTCGGGGAAGCGGATCGCGGTGGCGAAGACGGGGCGGGCGTCGCAGACGGTGACGCGGTAGCCGAGCAGCTTGGCGATCCTGACGAGCGGACCGGCGAAGTCGACGGCGCCGTAGACGAGCAGCCGCGGCGGCGGCGTGTGGACTTCGACGGCGAACTCGCCGGTGCGCCCGGAGGCGGCGGGCAGGTCGGGGCCGCCGAGTTCGAGCGGTCCGCTGAAGCCGTCCGCGGTGATGGCGACGGCCTGGCCGAGGCGGGGCCCTTCGGCGGCGCGGACCAGGGTGACCGGTTCGCCGCCGAGGATCGCGTCGAGCGCGGCGCCGATGGCGGTGTCGTCGGGTGCGACGCGGACGATGAGGACGTCCATGGTGCCGCCGCAGGTGAGGCCCACGGCGACGGCGTCGTCGTCGCTGTACCCGAAGGACTCGACCGCGGGCGTGCCGGTGTCGAGGACCTCCTGGCAGCGGAGGTACACGGCGGCTTCGACGCAGCCGCCGGAGACGCCGCCGACGGCCGCTCCCTGGCCGTCGACGGCGAGCGCGGTGCCGAGCGGGCGCGGCGAGGATCCGGTGGTCCCGATGAGGGACGCGAGCGCGAAGGGGCGGCCTTCGCGCATCCAGGCGCGCAGCACGGCGGCGATGGTGTTCATGACGGCCTCCGGACGGTGAGGTGCTCGGGTCTGACGGGGACGCGGGTGAGCGGCAGGCCGGTGGCGTCCCTGATGGCGGCGACGATCGCGGGCGTGGAGGACAGCGTCGGGGGCTCTCCGGCGCCGCGGAGCCCGTAGGGCGCTTCGGGGTCGGCGTTCTCGACGATGCGCAGGCGCATCGGGGGCGTGTCGAGGATCGTGGGGATGAGGTAGTCGGTGAAGGACGCGTTCCTGACGCGGCCGCCGTCGGTGACGATCTCCTCCATGACGGCGAGGCCGAGCCCCTGCGCGCTGCCGCCGTGGATCTGCCCTTCGAGGGCGACGGGGTTGAGGGCCTTGCCGACGTCCTGGACGCAGGTGAGGTCGACGACCTTGACGAGCCCCAGCTCCACGTCGACGTCCACTGTGGCGCGATGGACGCAGAGGGCGAGCTGCACGTGGCTGTCGCCCTGCCCGGTGACGGGGTCCATCGGCTTGGTGGCGCGGTGGCGGAACACGCGGGTCGCCTCGATGGGGCCGTCGTCGAGGTCGCGGCCCTGCCACAGGTCGCGCACGGCCTCGCACGCGGCCTTGACGGCGCCGCCGGTCATGTACGACTGGCGCGACGCGGAGGAGGACCCGGCCGATCCGGCCTTGGTGTCGTTGGGCAGCAGGACGACCCGTTCGACGCCGAGCTCGGTGCGGGCGATCTGGGTCTGGAGGTTCCAGTGGCCCTGCCCGACTTCGGCCGCGGCGGTGTGGATGTAGGCGACGGGCTCCCCGGTCGCGCCGTCGAGTTCGAGGCGGACGCGCGCGGTCGAGTAGTCGTCGAAGCCTTCGGAGTAGCAGATGTTCTTGAGGCCCACGCCGTAGCCGACGCCGCGGCGCACGCCTTCGCCGTGGGTGGTGTTGCCGGTGCCGCCGGGGAGCTCGACGATGTCGCGCCCGGCGGGGATCGGCGGCACGGGGATGTCGGCGAACCGGTCGAGGAGGTCGCGCAGCGGCGAGAACGGCTGTCCGTCAACGGCCCTGGTCGGGTCGTAGGCGTCGACGACCTGGCCGTTGACGAGCTTGTCGCCTTGGGCGAGGGCGTTGCGGCGGCGCACTTCGAGGGGGTCGAGGCCGAGCGCGTCGGCGATGGCGTCCATTTGGGACTCGTAGGCGAAGCAGGTCTGCACGCCGCCGAATCCGCGCATCGCCCCGCACGGCGGGTTGTTGGTGCGCGCGCCCCAGGCGTCGATGCTGACGTGCCCGACCTTGTAGGGGCCCACCGCGAGCGACGCGGCGTTGCCGACGACCGCTTCGGTGGTGGAGGCGTACGCGCCGCCGTCGAGGACGATGTGCGCCTTGACGTAGACGAGGCGCCCGTCCTGGTCGGCGCCGTGCTCGTAGCGCATCCGCGCGGGGTGGCGGTGGACGTGGCCGAGGAACGACTCGGCCCGGTCGTACATCATCTTCACGGGCCTGCCGGTGCGCAGGGCGAGCATCGCCATGTGCACCTGCACGGACAGGTCCTCGCGGGCGCCGAACGCGCCGCCGATCCCGGCCATGGCGAGGTGGATCCGCTCGGGCGCGAGGCCGAGGCACGGCGCGATCTGCTCCAGGTCGGAGTGGAGCCACTGGGTCGCGACGTGCAGCACCAGGCCGCCGTCGCCGGTGGGGACGGCCACGCCGGACTCGGGGCCGAGCGGCGCCTGGTCCTGCATGCCGACCTCGTACTCGCGGGCGATGACGACGGCCGCGTCGGCGGTCACGGGCTCGCCGAGCCGCACCGGCTGGTACCGGAAGTACTCCCCCGCCTCGACCGCTTCGCCTGCGTCGCAGCGCGGTTCGAGGACCTCGTACGCGACGTCGACGAGCTCGGCGGCGCGGCGGGCGAGGTCGAGGGTCTCGGCGGCGACGACCGCGACCGGCTCGCCCTGGTAGTTGACCTCGCCTGGCGCGAGCACGGGCTGGTCGGCCTCGATGAGCCCGTAGTGGAGCTTCCCGGGGACGTCGGCGGCGGTGAGCACCGCGGCGACGCCGGGGAGCGCCAGCGCGGCGGCGGTGTCGATCGACCGGATCAGCGCCCGCGGGTGGGGGCTGCGGAGCGTGTGGCCCCACAGCATCCCCTCGAACGCGAGGTCGGAGGCGTAGTCGAAGGCCCCGTTGACCTTCGACTCGGCTTCGGGGCGGATCGGCGAGTCCCCGACGCCTCCGCCGGGCACGCGCCCGGTCGGGACGCCGCGGGTGGGCGGCTGCCCGCCGGGGGCGGCGACCGGGACTCGTTCCGCGGCTTCACCGTCGGGTGCTCGCCCGACCCCGCCGGCTGCCCAGGGCGGCGGGGTCGGAGTCTTGGCGGGTTCAGGCATCGGGTGCCTCCCTGAGGTCGGCGCTGGCGGCGGCGAGGTCCTTCGCGAGCGTCTCGGTGTCGGCGGTGCGCAGTTCGCCGTCGGCGACGACGGCCCGTCCGGCGACGGCGAGGAGCCGCAGGGGCGCGGCGGGGCCGAGGACGAGGGCCGTGACGGGGTCGGCGATCCCGGCGTGGCCGAGGCCGGTGAGGTCCCACAGGGCGACGTCGCCCTGCTTGCCGGGTTCGAGGGACCCGATCTCGGTCTCACGGCCCAGCACCTGTGCGCCGCCGATGGTGGCGAGGCGCAGGGCGGTGCGGGCGTCCATCGCGTGCGGGCCGTGGTGCTGCCTCGCGGTGTAGACGGCCTGCCGCAGCTCCTCCCCGAGGTGCCCGGCCTCCTGGCTCGCGGCGCCGTCGACGCCGAGGCCGACGGGGATGCCCGCGGCGAGCATCCCGGGGACGTCGGCGAGGCCGGTCCCCAAGCGGGCGTTGGAGGACGGGCAGTGCGCGACCCCGGTCCCGGCCGCGCCGAGGCGGGCGCGGGCGCGGTCGTCGAGGTGCACGGCGTGCGCCAGCCAGGCGTCGCCGGCGATCCAGCCGACCCGGTCCATGTACTCGACGGGGTCGCAGCCGTGGACTTCCGCGCAGAACTCGGCCTCGTCGACCGTCTCGCACAGGTGCGTGTGGAGGCGCACGCCCTTGTCGCGGGCGAGCGCCGCGGATTCGCGGAGCAGCTCGGTGGAGACCGAGAACGGCGAGCACGGCGCGACGCTGATGCGCAGCATGGACTCCGGGGCGGGGTCGTGGTGGCGGTCGACGGCTTCGGCGGTGGCCGCGAGCGCGGCGTCGAGGTCCTCGACGATGCGGTCGGGCGGCAGGCCGCCGTCGGAGACGCCGCGGTCCATCGAGCCGCGGGCGAGCTGGAGTCTGACGCCGATGCGGGCGGCGGCCGCGACCTGCACGTCGACGAGCTCGGCGGCCTGGCCGCCGGGGTAGACGTAGTGGTGGTCGGCGGCGGTGGTGCACCCCGAGAGCGCGAGCCACGCGAGTCCGGCGGTGTTCGCGGCGGCCACGTGGTCGGGGCGCAGCCGCCCCCACACCGGGTAGAGGTCGACGAGCCATTCGAAGAGCGTGTGGTCGGTGGCGTATCCCCTGGTGGCCCACTGGTACAGGTGGTGATGGGTGTTGACGAGGCCGGGGGTGGCGAGGCAGCCGGTGCCGTCGATGCGCTGCGCGCCTTCGATGTGCCGGGCCGGGCCGGGCCCGACCTCGGTGATGCGCCCGTCTTCGATGACGACGTGCCCGGCGGGGTACTCGGTGCCCGCGGCGTCGACGGCGGCCACAAAGGAGTTCTCGATCACGATCGCGCTCATCGGACACGCTCCGGGGTCGGATTGTCACACCCGCCGGGGAGGCTTGCGGTCCCCCGAGCGGATGCGGAAGGAGGTGGGGAGATGGCGTGATTCACGGGCGCTCACCGGCCAGCGTCGCGGCGGCGGTGTGGACGGCGTCGATGATCTTCTCGTAGCCGGTGCACCGGCACAGGTTCCCGGCGAGGGCTTCGCGGATGGCCGCGTCGCCCGGGTCGGGGTCCCGTTCGAGGAGGTCGGCGACCGACACGAGCAGCCCCGGGGTGCAGAAGCCGCACTGCACGGCCCCGCACTGCACGAACGCGTCGCGCACCGGCCGCGGCACGGCGCCGACCACGGTCTTCACTTCGCGCCCTTCGCATTGGGCGGTCGCCACGAGGCACGCGCACACCGGCGCGCCGTCGAGCAGCACGGTGCACGATCCGCACTCGCCCTGTTCGCAGGCGTTCTTGGACCCGGTGAGTCCGAGCCGGTCGCGGAGCGTGGACAGCAGGCTCTCGCCGGGCCGGTCGATCTCGGCGGCGAGCTCGGCGCCGTCGACGTGCAAGGTCACGCGCATCGAGGCCTCCGCACACGGGTGAGCCGGACGCTGTCGCGGCGAACGGCGCTTGGGGCGCCGCCGACGGGCGGCGCCGTCGGGGACGGGCGGTCCGGGTGCCGGGGCCGTTCACGGCCGGGCGCGATGTCGGCGGTGGTCGTGCTGATGGTCATCGGGGGCTCCTGTCGTGGGCGGTCGTCCATACGCGGCGGAGGGCGCGGGCGGCGCAGACGGCGAGGGCGTGGCGGCGGTAGTCGGCGGTGCCGCGGACGTCGTCGATGGGGCGGGCGGCCGCGGCGACGCGGCGGCCGAACTCGGCGGCGAGGGCGTCGTCGAAGCGGCCCGGGCTGCTCCAGGGCAGGTCGAGGGCCTCGGCGTCGGGCGCGGTGAGCGGGACGGGTCCGGCCGAGCCGATGCCGGTGCCGAGGCGGCGCGCGTCGGGGTCGAGCGCGAGGGCGAAGGAGCAGACCGCGATGACCATGGCGTTGCGGGTGCCCACTTTGAGGAACTGCTGCGGCCCTGCGGCCTTCGGGACCGTGACCGCGGTGATGAGCTCGCCCGGGCCGAGCGCGGAGCGCTTGGGGCCCAGGTAGAACTCGCCGATCGGGACGGTCCGGGTGCCGCTGGTGGAGGCGATCTCCACGGTCGCGCCCGTGGCGAGGAGCGGCGGGTGGCCGTCGCCCGCGGGCGAGGCGGTGGCGAGGTTCCCGCCGAGGGTGCCGCGGTTGCGGATCTGCGGGGAGCCGACGGTGCGGGCGGCGGCGGCCAGGGCCGGGAGGACCGTCGCGAGCTCGGCGGTGATGCGCGCGTACGGGACGCCCGAGCCGATGCGCACGGCGTCCCCTTCGTCGGTCCAGTCGCGCAGTTCCGCGAGGCCGGTGAGGTCGAGCATCGCCTCGGGCCGGGCGTGCCGGTAGTTGACGGCGACCATGAGGTCGGTGCCCCCGGCGACCGGGACGGCCTCGGGGTGCTCGGCGAGGAGGCGCACGGCCTCGCCCACCGCCGCCGGGCGGTGGAAGTCGGCGCGGGTCGCGACGCTCATGCCGCCTCCCTTCGGACCGTGCCCTCGATGAGCCCGTAGGGCAGGTCGCCCGCTTGGAAGACCGCGCCGGGGTTGTCGAGGCCGAACGGCGCGAGGTCGACGAGGTAGTGGTGCCGGTTCGGCAGGGACAACCGCACGTCGCGGGCCTCGGGGACCGCCTTCAGTATGCGCTCGCCGACGGCGTAGAGGGTCTGTTGCAGCGAGAGCGAGTAGGTGTCGGCGAACGCCGCGGCGAGGGCGGTCCGGGCGGCGTCGAAGGCGGTGTCGTACGCCGCGGGTACGGTCGCGTAAGCCCAGGTCGCGGTGACCGCGGTCGCGAGGATGCGGTCGTCGGTCTCGGGGAGGGTCGTGTACTCGTCGGCCAGGAAGCCGCTGAATTCGGAGTCGGTGGTGTTGAGGAGCAGGAGGTCCCTGACGCCGGCGGTGACCGCGGCGGTTCCGCCGTCGTAGGCGGCCTCGGCGGTGCGGATCTCGCCGCCGTCGCCGCGCGCGAAGGAGTGGTCGCCGATGCGGGTCCACGGGTGCTCCTCGACGCGGACGCGGGCGTGCGTGATGGAGGGGGTGGTGTCGACGAAGTGCCGGGCCAGGCGCTCGGCGAACGCCTCGGGGGCTCCGACGCCGTCCCGCGCGAAGGCGTACACGGTGTTCTTCTGCGTGTCGGTGGGGAGGACGCCGGCGTTGTCGCCGGTGTAGTGGGTCGCGTCGAGGTCCCCGGCGAGCGCGGTGTGCACGGTGAGGTCGCGGATCGCGTGGCGCGCGGTGGCGCGGTCGACGTGGACGAGCCGGATGCCGGACTTGCCGTAGCTGTTGGGGCCCAAGGTGAAGCCTGGTTCGGGTGCGTTCATCTAACTGCCTCGGTACGTGGAGTAGGCGAATGGGCTCAGCAGGAGCGGGACGTGGTGGTGGCCGTCGCCGACGGTGAAGGCGACCTCGACTTCGGGGTAGAACGTGTCGGTCCCGCGGGCGGCGAACCAGGCGCCGGTCTCGAAGCGGAGCCGGTGCGCGCCGGGCTCGGTGCGCCAGGCGGCGACGCGGCCGTCGTCGTCGGTGCTGCCGGTGCGGACCTCGGTGTAGGCGCCGTCCCCGTCGCGGCGCAGGAGGGTGAGCCGGACGCCCGCGGCGGGGCGGCCGGTGGCGGCGTCGAGCACGTGGGAGGAGACGGTCGCGGTCGGCGGTTCGACCTCGGGGGCCGCGCCCGCGGCATCGGCGCCGACGAACTCGGGGCTCGCGGACGCCGCGCCGGTGCGGTCGGCGTTCGCCGGTGTCGCGCTCATCGGTCCTCCCCGAAGGCCTTGCCGAGCCGGAGCGCGACGATCTTGCGGAGTTCGGCGCGGGTCTCGGCGCGTTCGGTCGCGTCGTCGTTGCCGAGGCGGCGGCGGGCCGCGGCGAGGATGTCCTCCGCGGCGAGGCCGGTGGCGCAGATGAGGAACACGCGGTCGAAGCGGCGCTCGTAGGCGGCGTTGGCGTCGGCGAGGTCGGCCTTGACGGCGGCGTCGGCGGTCATCGCGCGGGCCTGCTCGCCGCGGGACCACTCGGCCTCGGGGCCCGAGAGCGGGGCCGTTCGGCGATCGGCGGCGGCTCCCGGCGCCGGTCCGGCCTCGGCGGCGATCGCGCTTCCGGCCGAACCGCCCACGCGTTCCGCCGCAGTGCCGGAACCGGCTGGAGCGGTGGCGGGCTGCACACGCTCAGCGGATCCGTCGGTGCCGTCCGCCGTCGCGCCGAACCCGGCCGGGACCGCGATCGGCCGCGCAGGTCGAGCCGCGCCGCCGATCCTCGGGTGGGCGTCCACCGCCCGCTCGATCTCAGCGTCGTCCAGCGCGTCGAAGGCCGCGAGGGCCGCGTCGGCGAGGGCGGCCAGCGAGTCGTAGGGGCGGCCTGTGGCGAGTCCCTCTGCCCAGACCGGCGAGGCGCAGCACGCCGCGAGCACGCGGGTCGCGGACTCGGCGTCGGCCGCGTTGAACCCGGCGATCGTCCACATCGGCGCCTCCCGTTCGCGTCCGGTCTCCCGAGGTGTCCCCTCAGCGTGGCAGGTTTGCCGCCGCGTCGGGCAATTGAAGCCGAAACGCGAGGCAGAAGGCATTGTCAACGCCTATGAAACCTTGGTTTCCCGGCCGTTAAATGCTGGAGGATCGTCCAAAGTCGGTCCGTCGGCGGGGCTATGGTGGCTGTATCCACCGCGTCCCGAACCCGCCTGAGAAGGCCGGACCCCCTGGGGGCCACCATGCGACTGCGTACCCTGCTTCAGATGCCGGAACTGGGCCTGACCCTCGTGTCGGGCCGCCACCACCTGGACCGCGAGGTCCGGTGGGTCGTGCCGACCGACCTGCGCGACCCGCGCCGGTACCTGTCCGGCGGCGAGCTGGTGCTCACCGGGATGATGTGGCGCCGGGCCGAGCGGGACTCGGACGCGTTCGTGCGCAACCTGATCGCCGCCGGGGTTACCGCGCTCGGCGCGGGCGACCACCCGGACTTCCACTCGGTGCCCTCCGACCTGGTCGACGCGTGCGCCGAGCACGACCTGCCGCTGTTCACCGTGGACGCCGAGGTCGCGTTCGCCGAGATCACCGAGCGGATCGTGCAGCGCCTCTCCGCGGGCCGCTCCGGGGACCTCGCGTCGCTGCTCGACCGGCACCGGCGGCTCATCGCCGCCGACGGCATCGGGCAGATCCTCGAACTCATCGACCGCGAGCTGGGCATGGAGTGCCTGGTCCTGTCCCCCGCGGGACGGGCGCTGCGCGGGAGCCTGGAGCTCGGCGAGTCGGAGCGGGCCGCGGTCGTCGCCCGCGCGCACGCCGCGGACCGGCTGCCGCAGAAGGTGACCCTGGACCGGCACCGCTGCTACTCGGTCTTCGGGATCGGCTCCACGATCCACACCGGACGGTTCCTGGTCGTCGGCGACGACCACACCCGCTGGTCCCCGGAGCGCCGCCTCGTCGCCGAGCAGCTGTCGGCCCTGCTCATGCTCGAACTCGACGACCCGTCGCAGCGCCCCGCCCCGCACGTCGAGCTCGTCACCGCCCTGCGCGAGGGCCGCGCCGACGAGCACCTGCTGCGCTCCGCGGGCCTGCCCGCCGACGGCCCCGCCACGGTCATCGCCGCGACCGGCGAGTCCGAGGCCCTGCGCGAGACCGTCATCGCCGAGGTCCTCCACTACGCCACGGCGGCGACGATGGAGGACCCGCTCGATCCGCCCGCGGCGGCGTGGGCGAGCCGCGGCGGCGAGACCGTCGCCGTCCTCGCCGGCAAGGCCGCGCTCCCCGAGGAGCGCGCCCGCCTCGTCGCATGGGCGAGGCGCAGCGCCAAGGTCCTGCAAGCGGCCCATCCGGGCGGGACCGGCGCCATCGGCGTCGGCATCGCCGACCCCGTCGCCTCCCCCGGCGGGCTCCGCGGCGCGCTCGAACAGGCCCGCCACACCGCCGCCCTCGCGCAGCCGCGGCCCGGCCGCATCGAGGTCGCCGAACCCGACCACCTCGTGTCGCACCGGATGCTCCTGGCGGCCGTCCCCCCTGACGTCTCCCGCGCGTTCCGCACCCGCGTCCTCGACCCGCTCCTCGAATACGACGCGCGCCACCGCTCCGACCTGCTGCCGACCCTGCGGCGGTTCCTCGAATGCGACGGCTCGTGGCGCCAGTGCGCCGTGAGCCTCCACGTCCACGTGAACACCGTCCGGTACCGCATGCGCCGCGTGGAGGAGCTCACCGGCCGCGACCTGCGCAACCCCCTCGACCGGATGGACCTCGCACTGGCGGTCAGCCTGGACTGACCGCCCCGCAGACGGGCGGCGCAGGGGGCGCCGCCGCATATTCCGCCGGGAGGCGGGACCATCACAAGGGGGATCGACCATGGGGAACACCGCGGGGCTCGTGCTCGCCGCAGGCGCCGGAAGGCGCTTCGGCCAGCCGAAGGCCCTCGTCGAATACGACGGCCGGAGCCTGCTCGACCGAGCCGTCGCCACATTGCGCGACGGCGGCTGCCGCCAGGTCCTGGCCGTGCTCGGCGCCGGGGCCGAGCAGGCGCTCGCCGCGGCCACCGAGGCGTTCACGCCGGTCATGAACCGGCGCTGGGGGCAGGGATTGTCGACGTCGCTGAAGGCCGGGCTCGCGGCCGTGCCGTCGCGGTACGACGGGGTCGTCGTGACCCTCGTCGACCAGCCGCGCATCGAAGCGGAAGCGGTGCGGCGGATCATCGCGGCCGCCGCCGAGGGGGCCACGGTCGCGGTCGCGACGTACGCGGGCCGCCGCGGCCACCCGATGTACTTCGCGCGCGAGCACCTCGACGGCATCGCCGCCGGGGCCGTCGGGGACCGGGGGGCCCGCGACTTCATCGCCGCGAACGGGGACCTGGTGCGCGAGGTCGCGTGCCCGGGCGACCCGCTCGACGTCGACACCCCGGCCGACCTGGAGGCGCTCCAGCACCCGAGCCCCGCCTAGCGGGGCACCGGGCGCACTGCTGCCAGCGTCGTCAGCGGTGCACCCTAAGCGGCGAACCAGAGGTCGATCTCGCGCTTCGCGGACTCCTCCGAGTCCGAGGCATGGATGAGGTTCTGCTGGTTCGACAGCGAGAAGTCCCCGCGGATCGTCCCCGGCTCGGCCTTGCGGCCGTCGGTGGCGCCGGCGAGCAGCCGCACCACCGGGATCGCCTCGTCCCCGGCGACGACCAGGCTCACCAGCGGACCCGACGTCATGAACGACTTCAGGCCCTCGTAGTACGGCCGCCCCACGTGCTCGGCGTAGTGCGCGTCCGACAGCGCCGCGTCCATGGTCCGCAGCCGCAGCTCCTCGATGCGCAGGCCCTTGCGCTCCAAGCGGGACAGGACTTCGCCGACGAGCCCGCGCCGGACGGCGTCGGGTTTGATCAACACGAGCGTGCGCTGCTCGGCCACGTGGAACTCCTTGGAAGCGTCTGTCGGATCGGTGGCTGCCATCGTAAGCGATGTTGTGCCGGTTGCCTCACCCACGTACGATTCACGTTGAAACCCGGTTTCCCAGTTGCGGATGAGGTGTCCCAGATGCCCCCAAGACAGCCACCCCGTCCCGCCCCGCGGCCTTCCAAGGCCCCCAGCCGGGGCGGCGCGAAGGGCGGGACCGCCCGCGGCGGGGCGAAAGGCGCGGCCAAAGGCGGCGCCGCCAAGGCCGGGGCCCGCAAGGTCGCGCCCGCGAAGGCCCAGCCGCGCGGGACGCGCCAGCAGCAGGCCCGGGGCATGACCGCGGAGCAGCTGCGGCAGCAGCGGCTCCTGCAGGACCAGCAGCGGCGCCAGAACCAGGCGCGCTGGTGGGCGATCAACCAGCACGCGATGAAGGACCTGCACTCGCGCCAGCACCATGCGGCGGGCGGCGAGGCGATCGGCACGGTCCTCAACGCGGACAGGCGGATGCGGTGGCGCACCTCGCGGGCGATCGGCGCCATCACTTTACTGATCCTGGCGTTCTTCTTCACGTCCATGGCGATCGGCGCGCAGAGCGTCGGCATCGCCGTGCTCGCGTTCCTCTGCCTCGCAGGGTGCATCGCGTTCTTCACGGTCGAGCACTCGGCCCGGCGCTTCCCGCAGCCGGTCCCGGCGCCGCCGCTCATCGGCCAGCACCGGCTCGAAGACCTCATCGTCGAGGACGACCCGCCGCGCGGCGCCCCGGTGAAGCAGCAGCCCGAGCGCGGATCGCTCGACGACCTGTTCGAGCCGGACCGGCCCGAGACGGCGCCTATCCCGGAGCCGCCCAGGGCGACCGAGGCTCCCGCCGCACCTGCGGCGGCGGCTGCGACCGCTCCTGCGCCCGAACCCGCCGCGGCCCCTGCGCCTCCCGCCGCGCCCGCGAACAAGCTCGCTGAACCTCCGGCCGCGGAGCCCGAACCGCCTGCGGCCGAACCGGAACCGCCGAAGCCCGCGGTCGCGGCGGCCGAGGCCCGCCCGGTGACACTCGTCGTCCCGGTCGAGCCGCAGGAGCCCGACGCGCTCGACACGGTGCTGGCCTCCGTCCAGGAGGTCATCGACGAGACGAAGGCGCGCGAGGAGCCGGAACCCGCTGCGGCCGACGGACTTCCGCAGCGCGAGCCGACGATGCCCGCCGGGGACGCGGCAGCGCCCGGCCCGCCGTTGTACGTGGTGTCCGAAGCGCTGAAGGCCGCGTCCGAGCCGTCCCGGGAGCAGCAGGCCGAACCGATCGAGGCCCCGCCGGCCGACGAGGAACCGGCGGCCGAGCCCGAATCCGCTGCGGCGGAGGCCGAAGCGCCCCCGGCCAGTGAGGCGCCCGTGGACTCGGCGTCCTCGGAGTCGGCCCCGCTGCCCGCCGACCCGCCCGCGGCGTTCACGCTGCCGAGCGAGCAGATCGGCGGCGGCCCCGTCATCGAGGACGCCACCGGATCGGTTGCGGCGCAAGTCGAGACCGACCAGGCCCAGGCGCCTTCGGAGGCGCCGCCCAAGGGCCCCATCGCGGAAGCCGCCACGAAGCTGCGCTCGCCGTCCCCGCCGAAGCCCCGGACCTCCGAGGAGGGCAGCAGCCTCGCGCGCGACCTCGCCGAACTGCTCCTTTCCGAGGAGCGCCTCGGGGGCACCGACGTCACCGACGTGGCGGCGACGCTCGTGGTCGCCGACCTCCAGCGGTCCGTCGAGTTCTACACGGACGCTCTGGGCCTGGCGATCTCCGACCGGACCGCCGAAGCGGCCGTCCTCGACGCGGGCTTCGGGAAGATCCTGCTGTGGGAGCGCCCCGACGCGCCGCCCGGCGAGACCGGGATCATGCACCTCACGTTCGAGGTCGGCGACATCGACGCCGCGTTCACGCAGATGAACGAGGCCGGCGTCCAGTTCCTGCACCTGCCGCGGACCGCGCTGCTGGGGCAGAACTACGAGATGCGGGCGGCCGCGTTCCGGGACCCGGACGGGCACGGCCTGGCGATCACCGAGCACCGGGAGCGCGACTAGTCCCCTGACCGATACCGTTCCCGCCCTTGCGAACCGGAGTGTGCCCATGCTCATCGTCGGCGAGATCCACACCGCGCTGCTGCCGCACTCGCGGCCGCTGACGCCCGAGGAGGCCCGCGCGGCCCTGTCGCTCGCCGTCGGCGAGACCGTCGTCCAGTGGGCGCGGCCCGTCCCGCACACGGCGTCGCCGGTGCTCCTGCACGGCGTGGACTGCAAGCTGCCGCTCGCACCGAAGCAGGACAACCAGCACGCCGACGACAAGTCCGCGAACGGCACCACGGTCCGCGCGGTCGGCACGGTCTGCTCCCGGGCGGTCCTCACCGGCGGGCACCTGCTCCAGGGCTCGGCGTGGACCGCCGTGGCGCCGCCGCAGCAGCCGCGGCGGATGCCCTGGTCGTACTACCTGGCGCGGCCCGGCACGCTGGAGACGATCGGGAACTTCGAGGCCGAGCGGCTCGCGCGGGCGTTCCTCGTGGCCGAGAACCGGCGCGACCGCTCCGAACTGCTCGACACCGCCGCCATCGCCCGCCACTCGATCCACGACGTGCTCTCGCGCCCCGTGCTCGACCAGCGCCCGCCCGTCAAGACCGGGTCGACCCGGCTGCGGTGGGCGGCCATCGCCGACCCCGGCACCCGCAAGGCCGTGGCGTTCCGACTCGTCGGGAACGACCGGCGGCGCATGAGCATGGTCACCGGCCTGGTCGACCCTGAGCACATCGCCGCCGCCGCAGAGGATCTCGCGATCCACGACTGGCTCCTGACGGCCGTCGCGGCGCGGATCGCGCTCGCGAAGATCGGCGAGGACCCGCGGCACACGCTGCGCACGCTCCGGCCCGTCGTGGACCACCTGCTGCACCTGTGGTCGGCGGGCGCGCGGACCTCCCGGGACCTGGAGTTCATGTGGGACTCCCTGGAGCGGCGCCCGGGCCTGTCGCGGCAGTGGGCCACGATGACCGAGCGCGTGCGCTCCCAGATCGACTACGGCGCAGCGGATCTGGCCGCGAAGATGCTCGACATGATGGAGCAGAACCAGCGCCAGGGCGGCTCCGCCGACAGGTTCCCGCGCTAAAGCGGCCCCTGGAAGACGTACGAGAGCCGGTCCACGAGCTCCTCGGGCAGCGACATGCCCTCCCGCTCGGCGGACTTGCGGATCTGGTCGAGCGCGCCCGCGTCGGGCCGGACGCTCCCGCAGATGACGCGCACCGCGTGCTCGACCTCCAGGAAGTCCGTCGACAGGACCGACACGGTCCGGTACGCGGGGAACGGGAACGCCTTCTTGTCGAGCTGGAGGATCGGCGGCATCTCCGACCACCGGTCGGGGAAGCGGTTCCCGAGGCGCTGCCCGGGGACGTGCCCGTGCTCGGCGGGCACGAGCGACTCGACCGGCTCGGGCACGCCGATGCGCTTGCCCTGGTCGCGCAGCACGCCCAGGCGGATCAGCTGCCACACCGCGGCGAGCATCGGGCACGACCAGCGGCGGCCCTTCGGGGTGTCGTTCCACAGCTCCACGTCGAGGAACACCGAGTGCTCGCGGCGCGAGTTCTGGCTCGGCGGGATCCACCGCAGCGGCGCGCCCATCGCGATGCCGCGCGGCTTCGGCGTGGGCACGCCGTTGGGGAGCCAGCCGAGGTCCGAGACGGGCGGGCGCGAGCCGTTCGTGCCCGGCGGCGGCTCGAAGACGATCCGGTCGGCCACGAGCGCCGCGAGCTGCAAGGGCCCCATGCGGTCGCACGCGGACTCGCGCGCCAGGTAGTCGATGCGCAGGCCCGCGGCCGCGGCGGCCTCCGAGACCTGCGCGATGAGGTGCTCGGGGTCGGGCAGATCCTGGTGGAAGTAGTCGTCCACGAGGTAGCAGGTGCTCACGCGCGGCGTGCGGCCGCCGAGGCGCTTCGAGAGCGCCTCGGTGGTGCCGTGGACCCACGCGGCCGCCGACGCCATCTGCTCCTTGAGCGCGTCGGTCCGGGCGAGGTCGTCGGCGTACAGGTGCCCGACCTCGATCGACAGGTGGGACATGCCGAACCGCTCGGTGCGCTGCTTGGCGCTGGTCTCCTCGTACGTCACTCGATCCCCCGCACGCTCGCTTCGAGTCCGGCCGCGAACTGCTCCTCCGTGGAGCGTGACGCCAGGTCGGAGAAGGCCCGGACGGTCGCCTGGTTGGCGATCCGCAGCGTCACCGCGTCGGCGTCGGTGATGATCTGCTCGCGCCACTGGAGGACCGGGTCGAGCGGCACCGAGCCGAGGAGGTTCATGCGGCCCAGCTTCAGGCGCACGGCCATCTGGTGCAGGTCGGCGTCGATCCTGCGCAGCCACCGGATCTGCGTGGCCTCCAGGCCCTTCAGGTCGGCCCCGTCGGGGTCGACGACCGCGGTGCGCACGTAGCGGATCGAGTCGAGCAGCTTGCGCTGGTACTCCTCGCCGTAGGAGCGCGCGGTCTCCACGAGGCCGCGCTCGCCGTAGACGAGGGAATGCGCGGCGATGACGTGCTGCTTCGTCCAGCGGTGGTAGACGATCCACCGCCACGGGAGGTTCGCGAGCTCGGGGCGGGCGGTCGCGGCCATGACCATCTCGGTGGCGTGCGAGCGGCCCGCGGACAGGTCGACGATGACGAGGTCGAACTCCCTTGAGAGTTCTTGCAGGAGCTTGACGCAGCGGTCGACGGTGTTCTCGTCGCCGGGGAACTCCGAGCCGTCGGCGTCGCCGGGGCACAGGACGAGCTCCCCGGCGCCGTCGGGGCGGGCCTGGAGCTCGGCGCGGTCGCTGGCCTCCCACACCGAGTACCGCTCGGATTCGGAGGCGTGGTCCTGGAGGTACTCGTGGATGCCGCTGCCGTACGTGCCGTGCTCCAGGTCGTCGATCCCGAAGACCGCACCGGCCGTGGGCGAGCCGAAGTCGAAGTCCACATAGCACACGTTCATGCCCTGGACGGCGCGCCGGTACGCGAGGTTGCACGAGGAGACCGACCGGCCCGTGCCGCCCTTGTCCGAGGTCGCGAACAGCAGCATCGTCACACTCCGGTCTCGGCGTCGCGGCCGGCCGAGATGAGCCGGTCGAGGTCGATGAGGGCCTGGACGCCCAGGGCGAACGCGGTGCCGGGGCGCTCGTCCACGACTTCCTTCGCGTGGCGGATCGTCAGCCCCACCGACCGGATCTCCTGCGCCAGCGCGGGCCCGGCGTTCCCGGAGCCGCGCAGCAGCTCCTGGTCGTAGATGTGCTCGGCCTCCACGAGGAGTTCGTGGGCGAGGCTCTCCAGGTCGCGGGAGCGGGCCGGCTCGGAGCCCGCGAACTGGGCGGCGACGACCATGGCCTCGACGACGCGGATCGTGAAGTGCCACGACGGGTCCTCGAACCAGTTCGGCAGCTCGTTGTAGACCTGCTGGGGCTGGTCCCACAGGCGGGCGGCGCGGCCCTCGCGGATGCGCCTGCGCGCCAGGTGCTCCCATATGAGGTCGGCGACTTCGAGGAGCTCGGCGCGGTTGGCGATGGTGACCAGGAGCCCGGCGGCGTCGTAGATGCGCTTGAGGAGCAGGGGCGCGAAGTCGACCATGTTCCAGATCATGGCCGGGCCGTCGAGCTTCTCGATGCCGAGGAGTTCGGCCTTCACGCCGGGGAAGTGCATCTCGATGGCGCGGTCGCCGACGAGGGGGCGGCGGGTGATGCGGCCGCGGTTGGCGAGCTCGACGAGGACGTCGGCGAGGCGGATGAGGTCGTCGTCGCCGCCGCGGCTGGAGCCGAAGGTCTCGGTGGCGACGGCGCAGACCAGGAGCGTGTAGTAGTCGTACTCCAGGCCGTCGGTGGTGCGCCAGGGGACGTCCTCCAGGGGCCACTTGGAGCCGCCGCCGAAGGACGCGACCATGGCCCAGTAGCGGCGGGTGACGTCGAGGCGGATCTGGAGCGACTGGGCGAGGCGGCGCTCCTCCTCGGTGAGGAGGTTGCGGCGCATGACGCGGTCGGAGAAGAGGGTCGCGATCGCTTCGAGGGCGACCACGGTGAAGTACAGGTAGGGGGCGTCCTCGGCGCGGCCGACGCGCTGGGTCGAGGTGTCGGAGACGTCGGGGATGTCGGGGGCCTTCTCGACGACGGACCAGGACCAGCCGATCTCGAAGAGCTTGGTGGGCGCCTCGACGCCCGCGGTGCCGCCGGAGCCGACGGTGATGGTGCGGAGGGTCGCGATGATCTCCTCGGCCTCTTCCCTGAAGCGGCGCACGATCTTCCGGTCGGGCTGGCCGTCCACGTTGATGAGGGCGATGAGCTGGCGGCCGAAGTCGTCGTCGGCGTCGAAGGTGGAGACGGCGAAGGACCGCAGGAGGCCGGTGATGGCGCCGAGGAGGCGCCGGTGGACGGTCTCCTCGACCGTTCGGAGCTCGTGGACGAGGTCGCCGCGGCCCATGCGGTCGACGGTGGGCGCGAAGTCGGCGAGGAAGGAGAGGGCGGTGAGGCTCAGCGGGATCGCGAGCGCGAAGCCCTCGGTGACGTCGATGGCGCGCTGCTCGGCGGTGGCCTTCTGGGTGCGGTCGACGCGGTGCATGTTGGAGCCGCCGGAGTAGACGGGGACGCCCTCCTCGTCGACGTGCTTCTCCATGTAGTCCTTGATGAGCCGCATGACGCGGATGGGGATCTCCACGGCGTCGCCGAGGCCCGAGAGCGCTTCGAGGACGGCGTCGCTGGTGGCGTCGGGGTCGGCGTAGCGCAGGTCGACGAGTTCCTGGGCGGGGTAGAGCAGGCACAGGAGCTGCTGGGCGTCGCCGACGGCGTCGGAGTCGTTGCGCCCGCCCCAGTGCCACTCCTTGCGCCGGGAGCCGTCGTCGGCGGGCCGCCAGCTGTAGGCCACCTGGGCCTTCCAGATGTCGAGGAGCTGTTGCCGAGGCTGCATCTTCACAGGGACCACCGCCGTGCGCTCTGGGCCGAAACGGACAGCTTCACTATTGCATGTCGATGCGACCCAAACAGACTCGCAGAACGCGTGTTGTCGGCTACCCGACAGTTCGCAATTCGTAGACGCTGCACGGCACGTCGTAGACGGGGACGGTGGTCTCGCGTTCGAGGGCCATGCCGAGCTTCTCGGCGACGCGGATCGAGGCGGCGTTCTCGGAGTGGATGCAGGAGACGACCCGGTCGAGGCCGAGTTCGGTGAAGGCGAAGCCGATGACGGCGCGGGCGGCCTCGGGGGCGTAGCCTCGGCCCCAGCGGTCGCGGGCGATGCGCCAGCCGACCTCGGTGGCGGGGAGGATCTCCGGCAGGAACGACGGGGTCGCGAGGAGGGCGAGGCCGACGAAGGCCCCGCCGTCCTGCTCGGTCACCGCGAAGGCGCCCCAGCCGTGGTCGTCCCAGTGGGCGGCGACCTTCGCGCACAGCGCCTCGGTCTGCTCCAGGGTGCGCGGCGCGCCTTCCCCGATGTAGCGCATGACCTCCGGGTCGGCGTTGATCGGGGCGAGGGCCTGCGCGTCGGCGGCCGCGAGGGGCCGCAGGGAGAGCCGCCCGGTCTTCAGTTCCACGTCGGCGCCTTCGTCATCGTTTGGGGGGCAGGGCCAGTTGGCGCTTGACGTGCCAGCAGTAGAGCCACACGCAGGCGAAGATGAGGCCCGCGACGCCGAGGGACCAGTGGATCGGCCAGCAGGCGATCACCGCGAGCTGGAGGACGGCCCCGGCGGGCCAGACCCAGGGGCGTTTCGCCATGCCCGCCAAGGCGACCGCGGCGATCACGAGAACGATGACCGCGACGGTCGCGGGCGTCGGCTCGTCGAGGATCATGCGCATCGGGACGATCGCCATGAGCAGCGCCAGCGCCTCGAACGCGAGCGCGACGGCCGCGAGGCTGCGGGCCGCGCGGGCGGGGTCGCGCAGGCCCGAGCGGTTCGGGTCGGGCTCCGCTTCCCAAGGGGCCTCGGCCTCCTCGGGCGTCTCGGGGTGCTCGTCGCGCTCAGCCACGGCGGCCGACCAGGATGCGGCGGGCGTCGGCGACGGTGAAGACCGAGCCGGTGACGAGGACGCCGCCGCCGGACTCGTACAGGTCGTCGGCCTCCTCGGCGAGCTCGATGCCGCGGGCGAGGGCGTCGCGCAGGTGCGGGTGGACGTGGACGCGCTCCTCGCCGAAGACCTCGACGGCGAGCTTCGCGAGCGACGCGGCGGGCATCGCCCGGTCCGACGTGGACTTGGTGATGACGATCTCGTCGAGGACCGGCTCCAGGAGTTCGAGCATGTGGTCGACCTCCTTGTCGGCGAGCATGCCGACGACGCCGACGAGCTTGCGGAAGTTGAACTCCTCCGCGACGGCCTTCGTCATGGCCTCCATGCCCGCCGGGTTGTGCGCGGCGTCGAGGATGACCGCGGGCTCGGAGCGCACGACCTCCAGGCGGCCCGGGGACGTGAACTCCGCGAACGCCTGCCCGACCACTTCGGCGTCGAGGGCCTTCGCCTCGCCGGCGCCGAGGAGGACCTCGACGGCCGCGAGCGCGAGGGCCGCGTTGTGCGCCTGGTACTCGCCGTGGAGCGGCAGGAACAGGTCCTGGTAGCGGGCGGCCCGGGTCTCGATGGTGACGAGCTGGCCGCCGACGGCGACCTCGCGGGCGGTGACCTCGAAGCCGCGGCCCTCGGGGACGAGCTTCGCGCCGACCGCGGCGGCGCGGCGCAGCAGCGGCTCCATCGCCGACCGCTGCTGCGAGGAGGTGACGAGCGTCGATCCCTCGTGGACGATCCCGGCCTTCATGGTCGCGATCTCCGCGAGGGTCTCGCCGAGCCACTTGGTGTGGTCGATGCCGATCGGGGTGATGACGGCGACCTCGGCGTTGAGGATGTTCGTCGAGTCGGTCTCGCCGCCGAGGCCCACTTCGATGACGCCGACGTCGATCGGCGTGTCGGCGAACGCGCCCATGGCGAGCGCCACGGTCATCTCGAAGTAGGTGAGCGGCTCGGACGCCTCGCGGTCGACGAGTTCGGCGAGCGGCGCGATCTCGTAGTACTGCTGGGCGAGGCGCTCGGCGCTGATGGGCTCGCCGTCGACGTTGATGCGCTCGGTGACGTCGTTGAGGTGCGGCGAGGTGAACATGCCGGTGCGCAGGCCGTGCCCGCGCAGGAGCCGCTCGATCATGCGGGTGGTCGAGGTCTTGCCGTTCGTGCCGGTGACGTGGACCGAGCGGAACGACCGCTGCGGGTCGCCCATGAGGTCGAGCAGCTGCTTGATGCGGTCGAGCGTGAAGTCCCAGCGGGAGAACCCGCGGGACTCCAGTGCCGCTTCGACCTGCGCCAGTTCGGCGTTCAAAGTATC
The DNA here is from genome assembly GCF_003002955.1 of Glycomyces artemisiae. Lineage (GTDB taxonomy): Bacteria > Actinomycetota > Actinomycetes > Mycobacteriales > Micromonosporaceae > Glycomyces > Glycomyces artemisiae. Next base: position 54,958 of record NZ_PVTJ01000001.1, on the reverse strand, counting down.
GGTCCCCCAGTGAGAAAGCCCAGTGAGAAAGGGGAGGCCGGGGCGCGGGGCCCCGGCCTCCGCCTAGGCGAGTCGTGCGAGCTGCGCGGTCGCGCGGGCGATGTCGGCCTCGGCGGTCGCCTTGCGCGCCTTGATCTTGTCGACCACGGCGTCGGGCGCCTTCGCGAGGAACGCCTCGTTGCCGAGCTTCGCGGTCGTCCCGGCGAGCTCCTTCTCCGCGGCCTTCAGGGCCTTCTCCAGGCGGGCGCGCTCGGCGGCGACGTCGATCGTCCCCGACGTGTCGAGCCCGACCGTGACCTGGTCGGAGACGGCGAGCTCGGCGGTGGGCGCGAAGCCCTCGGCCTCGGCCTCCAGCCGCACGAGCGCGCGGATGAGCGGCTCCTGGTCGGCCAGGCCGGCCGCGTCCAGGCCCGTCAGGCGCGCGGGCACCGGCTGGCTGGGCTTGACGCCCTGGTCCGAGCGGAAGCGCCGCACCTCGGTCACGAGGTGCTGGAGGGCCCCCACGAGGCGCTCGGCCTCGTCGTCGGACCCGGCCGCCGTCGGCCACGCGGCCACGGTGAGCGAGTCCCCCTGCTCCTCGGTGCCGGTGAGCGTGAGCCACAGCTCCTCGGTGACGAACGGGATCACCGGGTGCAGCAGCCGCAGCAGCTGGTCGAAGACGTGGCCGATGACGCGGCGGGTCTCCTCGGCACGCGGCCCGCCCTCGGCGAGCACCGGCTTCGTCAGCTCCAGGTACCAGTCGAACACGTCGTCCCACGCGAAGTGGTACAGCGCGTCCATGGCCTTCGCGAACTCGTACTGCTCCAGGAAGCCGTCGACGGCCTCCACGGTGTGCGAGAGCCGCGAGAGGATCCACCGGTCGATCAGCGACGGCTCCGACGGCAGGTCGCCGTCCACCGTCGCGCCCGACATGAGCGCGAACCGCGTCCCGTTCCACAGCTTGTTGCAGAAGTTCCGGGAGATCTCGGCCAGTTCGATCGAGGCGATCGCGTCCGCGCCGGGGTTCGCGTCGCGCGCGAGCATGAACCGCAGCGCGTCCGCGCCGTACTGGTCCACCACGTCGAGCGGGTCGATGCCGTTCCCGGAGGACTTCGACATCTTCTTGCCGTTCGCGTCGCGCAGCAGCCCGTGCAGGAACACCTCCCCGAACGGGGCCCTCCCCATCGCGTAGGTACCGAACATCATCATCCGGACCACCCAGAAGAAGATGATGTCCCAGCCGGTCACGAGCACCGCGGTCGGATAGAACTTCTCCAGCGCCCGGGTCTCATCGGGCCAGCCGAACGTCGAGAACGGCCACAGCCCGGAGGAGAACCACGTGTCGAGCACGTCGGAGTCCTGCACGTAGCCCTCGGGCGCGGTCTCGCCCGGTCCCACGCACACCTCTTCACCGCCCGGGCCGTACCAGATCGGGATCCGGTGGCCCCACCACAGCTGGCGCGAGATGCACCAGTCGAGGAGGTTGTCGACCCACGCGAAGTAGCGCTTCTCCATCTCCGGCGGGTGGATCTTCGTCTCGCCCGACCGCACGGCGTCGCCGGCCATCTTCGCGAGGCGCTCCACCTTCACGAACCACTGGAGCGACAGCCGCGGCTCCACCGTGGTGTCGCACCGCTCGCAGTGCCCGACGGCGTGCATGTACGGGCGCTTCTCGGCCGTGATGCGGCCCTCGGCCCTCAAGGCGGCGGCGATCGCCGAGCGCGCCTCGAACCGGTCGAGCCCCTGGAACGGGCCGTGCGCGGTGATCACGCCGCGCTCGTCCATGATGAGGATCGACTCCAGGTCGTGGCGCTGCCCGATCGCGAAGTCGTTCGGGTCGTGCGCGGGCGTCACCTTCACGGCGCCCGTGCCGAACTCGGGGTCGACGTGCGAGTCGGCCACGATCGGGATGCGGCGGCCCGTGAACGGCACCTCCACCGTGGTGCCGATCATGTGCCGGTAGCGCTCGTCGTCGGGGTGGACGGCCACGGCGGTGTCGCCGAGCATCGTCTCCAGCCGGGTCGTGGCGACCACGATCGACTCGTCCCCGTCGCCGTAGCGCATCGACACGAGCTCGCCCGCGTCCTCCTGGTGCTCCACCTCGGCGTCCGAGAGCGCGGTCATGCACCGCGGGCACCAGTTGATGATGCGCTCGGCGCGGTAGATCATGCCGTCGTCGTACATGCGCTTGAACATGGTCTGGACGGCGGCCGAGAGGCCCTCGTCCAGGGTGAACCGCTCGCGGTCCCAGTCCACGCCGTCGCCGATCTTCTTCATCTGCGAGGTGATGCGCTCGTGGTAGACGTCCTTCCACTCCCACACCTTGTCCACGAACGCCTCGCGTCCGAGGTCGTGGCGGGACAGGCCCTCCTTGTCGGCGAGCTGGCGCTCCACCACGTTCTGCGTGGAGATGCCGGCGTGGTCGGTGCCGGGGAGGAACAGGGCCTCCTTGCCGCGCATGCGCTCGCGCCGCACCAGCGTGTCGATGAGGGTGTGGTCGAGCGCGTGCCCCAGGTGGAGCTGCCCCGTCACGTTCGGCGGGGGGATCACGATCGCGTAGGGCTCGCGGTCGGAGTCGTCGGCAGCCTTGAACCGGCCGTCGGCTACCCACTTCGCGTAGCGTCGCGCCTCTACCTCTACGGGCGCGTACGTCTTCGGCAGGTGGGTTTCCGGGGCCGGTGTCTGCTCAGCTGCGTCTGTCACCGTTCCAGTCTACGAAGCCGCATGGTGAGAAGGCGAAGAGGTTTAGCCGGTGTCGCCGAGAACGCTCCGCGCGGCCGAGGCGACGTCGGTCTCCCCGTCCGCGACGGCCGCCGCCAGCGCGTCCGGCACCCGGTAGCGCCGCTTCAGTTCGGCGTCGACGCGGGCGCGGATCTCGGCGGCGGCCCGCTGGCGGCGCTTGGCGGCGAGCCGGTCCCCTTCGGCGAGCCAGTCGCGGTGCTTGCCGATCGCGGCGACGAGGTCGTCGATGCCCTTCGTTTCGGAGGCGACGGTGGTGCAGACGGGCTGGCGCCACTCCCCCGGTTCGCGGCGCACCAGGCTCATCATGGCCTTGAGGTCGCGGACGGTGCCGTCGGCGCCGGGCCGGTCGGCCTTGTTGACGACGTAGACGTCGGCGATCTCCACGACCCCGGCCTTGACGGCCTGGATGCCGTCGCCCATGCCGGGGGCGAGCAGCAGGAGCGTGGTGTCGGCGAGGGAGGCGATCTCGACTTCGGCCTGGCCGACGCCGACGGTCTCGACGACGACCGCGTCGAAGCCGAGCCCTTCGAGGAGGCGCACGCCCGCGGTGGTGGTGGCGGCGAGGCCGCCGAGGTGGCCGCGGGTGGCGACCGAGCGGATGTAGACGCCGGGGTCGAGCGCGTGGTCGGCCATGCGGACGCGGTCGCCGAGGATCGCGCCGCCGGTGAACGGGCTGGACGGGTCGACGGCGAGGACGCCGACGCGCAGGCCCTGGCCGCGCCAGGCGGTGATGAGCGCGGAGACGAGCGTGGACTTGCCGACGCCGGGCGAGCCGGTGATGCCGACGATCTGCGCGTCGCCGCCCTTGACGAGGCCCGCGAGCGCGGGGGCGTCGGCGGTGTCGTTCTCGACGATGGTGAGCAGGCGGGCGGTGGCGCGGCGGTCGCCGGTGCGGGCCGCGGCGACGAGGTCCGGGAGCGCCGTGTCGGTGCGGGCCATCAGGCTCCCTTGAGGACGATGGCGTCGCCCTGCCCGCCGCCGCCGCACAGCCCGGCGGCGCCGAGCGCGCCCGGGGCGAGCTGGCGGGCGAGGGTCTGGGCGAGGCGGGCGCCCGAGGCGCCGATGGGGTGGCCGAGGGCGATGGCGCCGCCGTCGGGGTTGACGCGGTCGAGGCCCGCGCCGAGGGTCTCGGCGGAGGCGAGGACGACGGCGGCGAACGCCTCGTTCATCTCGATCACGTCGAGGTCGGCGGCCTGCTTGCCCGCGAGGCCGAGGGCCTTGCCGATCGCGTTGGCGGGCTGGTCGAGCAGGGAGTTGTCGGGCCCGGCGACGGCGGCGTAGGCGAGGATCTCGGCGGTCCAGGCCCAGCCGTTGGCCTCGGCGGTGGACTTGCGGGCGAGGACGAGCGCGGAGGCGCCGTCGGAGATCTGGGACGCGGAGGCGGCGGTGATGGTGCCGTTCTCGGTGAACGCGGGGCGCAGCTGCGCGAGGCCCTCGGGGGTGGACTCGGGGCGGACCCCTTCGTCGGCGTCGACGTAGCCGCGGCGGGTCTCGACGGGCGTGATCTCCTCGGCGAGGTGCTCGGCGGCCTTGGCGGCGCGCTGGTGGGACTCGGCGGCGAACGCGTCCTGGGCTTCGCGGGTGATGCTGCGGCCCTTGAGGTGGCGCTCGGTGGACTCGCCCATGGAGATGCCGTCGTAGGCGTCGGTGAGGCCGTCGTGGGCGAGGTGGTCGAGGAGGACGGCGTCGCCGTACTTGAAGCCGCGGCGCGAACCGGGCAGCAGGTGCGGGGCGCGGCTCATCGACTCCATGCCCCCGGCGACGACCACGTCGGCGGCGCCGCCGCGCAGGATCTGGTCGGCGAGGCCGACGGCGGCGAGCCCCGAGAGGCACACCTTGTTGATCGCCAGCGCGGGCACGCGCATAGGGAGCCCGGCGGCGACGGCGGCCTGGCGGGCGGGGTTCTGGCCGCAGCCCGCGGACAGGACCTGCCCGAGGAGGACCTGGTCGACCAGGTCGGGGCCGATGCCGGCGCGTTCGATGGCGGCTCTGATCGCGGTCCCGGCCAGGTCGGTGGCGGGGATGTCGGCGAGCGCCCCGTTGAAGCGCCCGATGGGTGTCCGGGCGGCTGCGAGGATGACGGTCGTGTCGTTCATGGCGGACCTCCGTTGGTCGATACGCTCGATCGTTTGGCTTCGACCCGTCCTCGGCGGAGCGGGTTCCGTCCGGTCGCCCAGACGGCCTTCCTGTTTCAACGACGGTTGCCTCCGCGCTACGCGCGCTTCGGTCTTACACCGTCTCCGCAGGCTGCAACCGCCAACCCGGCGGCCAGGATGTTCTTCGCTGCGTTGACGTCCCGGTCCTCGACGTGTCCGCACGCCGGGTCGGGGCAGCTGAATGTTCGCTGGTGGAGCTTCATGCCACCGCGAAGCGCCCCGCACTCGGAGCAGGTCTTCGACGAGGGCAGGAAGCGATCGACGACGACCAAGGTACGCCCGTACCATTCGGCCTTGTACTCCAGCATTTCGCGGAACCGCGACCAGGATGCGTCCGCGATGGCCCCTGCGAGACTCCGGTTCCGCAACATCCCTCTGACGTTCAGGTCCTCGACGCAGATCACTTGGTTTTCGCGAACCAGTCGAGTGCTGAGCTTGTGAAGGACGTCGTGCCGCCGGTCCGCGACGCGGGCTCGGGCGCGGGCCAGCCGAAGCCGGGCCTTGTACCAGTTCGCCGATCCCTTCCGCTTCCGTGAGAGTTCCTGCTGCAGCTTTCGGATCTTCTCCCGGTCCTGCCGTTCGAAACGCGGGTTGGTGATCAGCTCCCCCGAAGAGAGCGCGAAGAGCGCATTGAGGCCCGCATCGACACCGACGCTCTCTTCCGAGACGGGAAGCGCGGAGATGGACTCCTCGACCAGCATGGAGACGAACCAGCGCCCTGCCGCGTCCCTGGAGACGGTGACGGTCGTGGGCTCCGAACCGACCGGAAGCCGTCGGGACCAGCGGATGTCGAGAGGTTCGGCATGCTTGGCGAGCTTCAGCCGACCGCTCTTCCAGGTGAATGCCGACTTGGTGTATTCGGCTGCACCGCAAAAGCGCTTCCGCTTGAGCACCGGGTAGGCGGCGCGACGGTCCCAGAAGTTGACGAAGGCCTTCTGCAGATTGCGGAGCGACTGCTGCAGCGGCACGCTCGACACCTCGTTGAGGAATGCCAGGTCCTGCCGCTGCTTCCATTTGGTCAGAAGGGCGGAGGTCTGCGCGTAGGTGGTGCGCTCCCTGCGTCTGAACCATGACTTGTTCCTGGCGTCGAGCGCCTTGTTGTAAACGAGGCGAACGCATCCGAGCGTCCGAGCGAGATTTTGCTCCTGCTCGGCCGTCGGATAACACCGGAACCTGTAGGCACGGTGCCGGTTCTGAACCGCCATCCTTCACACACTACGGTATTAGTGTCTAAAAGACTCCAGAGGGTGAGCATCATGATCAGTCATATCGGAATCGGATTGCGGCGCATCGATCACGTGGGCATCGCGGTCCCCGACCTGGACGCGGCCCTGGAATGGTACGAGGGGGCGCTGGGGGGCCGGGCGGTGCACCGCGAGGTCAACGAGGCGCAGGGCGTCGTCGAGGTGATGGTGGCGTGGCCCGAGGGCGGGGCGCAGGTGCAGCTGCTCGCGCCGCTCACGCCGGAGTCGACGATCGCGAAGTTCATCGGGACGAAGGGCCCGGGGCTCCAGCAGCTGGCGTTCACCGTGGAGGACGTGGAGGCGGCCGCCGATGCGCTGCGCGCGAAGGGCGCGCGGCTGCTGTACGACGGGGCCCGCGAGGGCACGGCGGGGTCGCGGATCAACTTCGTCCACCCGAAGGACGCGGGCGGCGTCCTCATCGAACTGGTCGAACCCGCTTAGGGCCCTTGCAGGTCAGGGCCGCGAGTCACGGATAGTGTCGGATAGATGACGCCGTTCGGGTGATACCTGGAGGACACCGAAACTTCACCGCGTTCGACATCCGTGTCGTTCCAAGGGATTCGCCCGATTTGCGGCTAGTGTTGCGGGTGGTTCGAGCCCCACAAACCCCTGACCTTGCTGTCGACATTCGCAGTCGCGTCTGCAAGTATTGGTCCATGTCGCAGCAGCCCTCCAGCAGTACCTTTTTCGACAACGACCAATCGGTGCCGGAATTCCCCGTGCAGTTGCGGGGTTACGACCGTCACCAAGTGGATGACTTCATCCAGAAGAACATCGCCAAGCTGACGCAGACCGAGCAGCAGCGGACCGAGGCCGAGCAGCGGATGACCGACGCCCAGCGTCGCCTGCGCCAGGCCGAGCAGCGCATCCAGGGTCTTGAGCAGCGCCTCGCCGAGCAGCAGAAGCAGCTTGAGGAGAACACGCGCCCGACCCTGTCCGGTCTGGGCACGCGCGTCGAGCAGATCCTGCGCCTCGCCGAAGAGCAGGCGAACGAGCACCGCGCCGAGGCGAAGCGCGAGACCGAGGGCATCCTCTCGGCCGCCCGCCTGGAGTCCCGCGAGATCACCGACGCCGCCCGCGGCGAGGCCGGCTCCCTGAAGCAGAACGCCGAGCGCGAGGCCAACGCCCTGCGCACCCAGGTGGAGCGCGAGGTCGCGGAGCTGCGGACCAACGCCCGCCGCGAATGCGAGACCCTCCGCGCCGACGCCGAGCGCGAGACCAAGCAGCTGCGCACCGCGACCGGCCACGAGGTCGCCGAGCTCAAGGCCTCCGTCGAGCGCGAGGTCGCGACCCTCCGCGCCACGGCGGACCGCGAGATCACCCAGCTGCGCGCCAAGGCCGCCCGCGAGGCGGAGGAGAAGCGCGCCGAGGCCGCGAAGCTCTTCGCCGAGGCGAAGGAGAAGCGCGACAAGGACCTCCAGGCCCTCGACCTCGAACTGGCCGAGCGCAAGGAGAAGGCCGAGCGCGAGGAGTCGGAGCGCCACACCCGCGCCGTCGCCGAGACGCAGAAGCTCGTGTCCGACGCCGAGAACCGCGCCCGCGACGCCGAGGAGCGCGCGAAGGCCGCGGAGACCCGCGGCGAGGAGAAGCGCACCGAGGCCGACAAGTACGCCGAGGACACCACGACCAAGGCCAAGAAGGACGCGAACAAGCTCGTCTCGGACGCCAAGTCCGAGGCCGAGCGCCTGCTCGCCGACGCCAAGTCCGACGCGGAGCGGGTCACCAAGGAGGCCGAGACCAAGGTGTCCGAGCTCACCGCGAAGCGCGACCAGGTGCAGGAGACCCTGCGCAACCTCAGCGGTCTGGTCAGCGGCGCCCTCGGCGGGGCGCTCGGGCAGCAGGACGGCGACAAGTAGAAAAACCCGACGAACAAGTAAACCTGGCGAATCCGCGTTACCGTCGAGACCTACGACAGTGAAGAATGATCGTAGGCGTAGGTCGACGGTGGAGGAACCACAGCTCGGCCGCGTCCCGTCACATCCGGTCCCTATCCGGAGGTGGCGGGACGCGGCTTACGTGAGGATGAGGGCATGGCGCGTGAAGACAGACTCGACGATTCCGAACTCCTGACCGGCTTCGATGAGGGCGGACCCATCGACCGGGGGTTCGAGACGGCCCTGCGCGGCTACGACAAGCGGCAGGTGGACCGGTACCTCCAGCAGATGCAGCTCCAGATGGACACACTGGCGGGGGAACGCGCCGAGGCGCTCGCGCAGATCGACCGGCTCGTCGTCCAGATCCAGCAGTTGCAGGCGCAGATCCAGGAGCTGCGGCGCCGCAGCGCCGCGGGCGACAACGCCTCCTACCGGCACCTGGGCGTGCGCATCGAGCACATGCTCACCCTCGCCGAGGAGCAGGCCGAGGAGATCAAGGCCAACGCGCACGCGCAGACCCAGCACCTGCACCAGCGCGCCGACCAGCGCCTGCGCGAGGCCGAGGCGCAGATCGAGCAGGCCCGCAAGGACTTCGAGACCACGCTGAAGGCCCGCCGCGCCGCCGCCGAGAAGGCCGAGGCCGACCGGCGCGCGATCATCGACGCGGAGATCAACAAGCGGGCCCGCGAGGCCCAGGCCATGCTCGACCAGGCCAAGGAGCGCGCCGCGGCCCTCGTCGCCGAGGCCGAGCAGGACGCCGAGAACAAGCGGGCCGCCGCTGACGAGCAGACCCGGCAGCTGGTCGCTCACGTCGAGCGCCTCCGCGCCGAGGCCCAGCAGCTCAAGGACGACGCCGCGCTCGCCGCCGAGCAGGCCGTTGCCGAGGCCCGCGAGAAGGCCGACCGGATCGCCGCCGAGGCCGAGGCCGAAGCCGAGCGCAAGCGCGCCGAGCACGAGGCGGAGCTGCGGGACCTGCGCACCGAGGCCGTCGAGAACCTGGAGCGGTTCAAGCAGGAGACCGAGACGTTCGCGCAGACCGTGCGCACCGAGGCCGAGAACGAGGCCACGCGCCTGCGCGCCGAGGCCGCCGACAACGCGACCCTCACCCGCACCGAGGCCGCCGACGAGGCCAAGCGGCTCCGCCAGGAGGCCCAGCGCCGCCTGGAGGAGGCCGAGGCCGAGGCGCAGCGCGTCACCGCCGAGACCGAGGAGAAGGTCGCGAAGCTGGCCGCCGAGGCCGAGGAGGCCGCCCGCGCCCAGCGCGAGGCCGCCGAGGCCGAGGCCCTGCGGCTCACCGAGGAGACCGAGCGCGAGACCCAGCGCCTGCGCGACGAGGCGGCCGACGCGAGCCGCCAGGAGCGCGAGGCCGCCGAGACCGCCGCCCGCCGCCTCACCGAGGAGACCGCCGCCGAGGCCGAGCGCCTCCGCGGGCAGGCCGCCGCCGAAGCCGACAAGATCACCGCCGAGGCCGCGGCCGAGGCGTCCCGCATCCGCGAGCACGCCGACGCCGCGAAGGTCGAGGCCGAAGCCGACGTCGAGCGCGCCCGCGCCGAGCTCGCCGAGATCGAGGCCGAGCGCGAGCGGCTCGTCGCCGACGCCAAGGCCGAGGCGCAGAAGATCCTCGAACAGGCCAACCTGGAGGCCGAGCAGGTCCGCAGCGAGCGCGACCAGTACGTCTCCGAGGCCGAGAAGAAGGCCGAGACCGCCAAGCGCCGCGCCGAGGAGCTCTCCAAGTCCGCCAAGCAGACCGCGCGGCGCGACTCCGAGGCGATCCTCTCCACCGCCCGCGCCCAGGCCAAGAAGCTCATCGAGGAGGCCCGCGCGGGCCGCGGCGAGGAGCCCGCCCAGGACGCGCCGGTGAACAAGCCCGCCGCGAACGGCAACGGCCGCAAGCGCCCGCAGAACGGCGGCAAGCAGGCCAGCAGCAGCGAGGCCGCCGAGAAGGTCTCGTCCTCGTAGGCGACGCAGATGGAAGGGCCCCGCACCGGATCGGTGCGGGGCCCTTCTGCTACCGAGGGGAGCCTCGGTCCCTAACTGGTGGAGGCCTTCTCGGGCTCCTTCGCGTCCGGCTTCGCCGCGCGTTTGGCCTCGCCCGAGCCGCCCGGGGTGACCCCCACGAGCGGGACGTTGCCGCCGCCGGTGGCGCGCTTCTTGTTCCACACGTCGAACAGGACCGCGGCGAGGACGACCAGGCCCAGGATGACCTGGACGGTGTCGGTCGCGATGCCGAGCACGGTCATGCCCTGGTTCATGATGCCCATGACCAGACCGCCGATGACGGCGCCGATGATGGTGCCCACGCCGCCGGTCACGGACGCGCCGCCGATGAACGACGAGGCGATGGCGCTCAGCTCCAGCGTGTTGCCCGCGCCCGGCGTCGCCGAGTGCAGGCGGGCGGTCACGATGACGCCGGCGAGGCCGGCCATCGCGCCCATGATGACGAACACCCAGAACGTGGTCTGCTTGGTCTTCACACCGGAGAGCAGCGCGGCCTTCTCGTTGCCGCCGCCCGCGTAGATGTGGCGGCCGAACACGGTGCGGTTCGCGATGAACGTGAACAGCAGCACCAGCGCCAGCAGGATCCAGCCGATGATCGGCAGGCCCTTGTACGAGTAGAACGTGTACGCCGCGACGAGGATGACCGCCGCGACCACGATCGTCTTGATGGCCCAGCCGACCGGCGAGGTGCCGACGATCCCGGCCTTGGCCTGGCGGGAGCGCCCGCGGACCTGGAAGAACACCCACAGGACCGCGCCCAGGACGCCGAGCACCAGGGTCGGGACGCGCAGCTCCACGCCGCCGACGTCGTAGCCCGAGGCGAGCGTGTTGAAGGTGCCGGTGGTGCCGATGGTCTCGGCGTCGAGGACCTTCAGGGTCAGGCCGCGGAAGATGAGCATGCCCGCGAGCGTCACGATGAACGCCGGGATGCGCACGTACGCGATCCAGAACGCCTGCCACACGCCGATGAGGGCGCCGATGCCGATGGCGAACAGGACCGCCGCCCACCACGGCCAGTCCCAGCGCGACAGCGCGATCGCCGACATGGCGCCGCTGAACGCGAGGACCGAGCCCACCGACAGGTCGATGTGGCCGTTGACGATCACCAGCATCATGCCGATCGCCAGGATCAGGATGTACGAGTTCTGGAGGATCGCGTTGGTGAGGTTCTGCGCGGTGATGAAGTTCTGGTTCTGCAGCGCCACGTCGAGCACCTGGAACAGGATCATGATCAGCACGAGCGCGATGATCATGCCGTAGGCGCGCAGGTTGATGTTGCGCAGCGCGCCGAGCAGGCTCGGACGCGGCTTGGTCTGGACGGTGGTCATTGGCGTTGCTCTTCTCCCCCGCTGGCGGTCTCAAGGGTCATGAGGCGCATCAGCTCTTCCTGTGTGGCATGTTCCCGGTCGACCTGACCGGTGATGTGCCCGGCGCTCATCGCGTAGATGCGGTCGCACATGCCGAGCAGCTCGGGCAGTTCGGAGGAGATCATGAGGACCCCCTTGCCCTGGTCGACCAGCTGGTGGATCAGCTCGTAGATCTCGTACTTCGCGCCGACGTCGATGCCTCGGGTCGGCTCGTCGAGGATGAGCAGCTCGGGTTCGGTGAACACCCACTTGCCGAGCACGATCTTCTGCTGGTTGCCGCCGGAGAGGTTCCCGGCGAGCGAGTGGACCGACGGCGCCTTGACCCCGAACTCCTTGCGGAGGCGCTCGGAGACCGAGTCGACGCGGTCCTGGTCGACGACCCCGCGCTTCGAGAGCTTGTGGAGGCCGGGGAGGGTGAAGTTCTCGCGCAGGTCGTAGTCGAGGTGCAGGCCGTAGTGCTTGCGGTCCTCGGTGGCGTAGGCCAGGCCGGCCTCGATCGCCTCGGGGACGTTCCGCAGCTGGAGCGCCTTCCCGTCCATGGTCGCGGTGCCGGAGATGTTCGACCCCCAGCTGCGGCCGAACAGGCTCATGGCGAACTCGGTGCGGCCCGCGCCCATGATCCCGGCCAGGCCGACGATCTCGCCGCGGGCGACGTTCAGGGTCGCCCCGTTGACGATGACGCGGTGGCGCTGGTCGGGGTGGTGGACCGTCCAGTCCTCCACCTCGAAGAAGACCTTGCCGATCTTCGGCTCGTGCGGCGGGAACAGGTGCTCCAGGTCGCGGCCGACCATGGCCTTGATGAGGCGGTCCTGCGTGACCGCGTCGGCCTCGGTGTCGAGCGTCTCGATCGACTTGCCGTCGCGCAGCACGGTGATCCGGTCGGCGACGGCCAGCACCTCGCCCAGCTTGTGGGAGATGATGATGCTGGTGACGCCCTCCTCGCGGAGCTGCCGGAGCAGGTCGAGGAGGTTCTCGGAGTCGGTGTCGTTCAGGGCCGCGGTGGGCTCGTCGAGGATCAGCAGCTTGACGTCCTTGGAGAGCGCCTTCGCGATCTCGACGAGCTGCTGCTTGCCGACGCCGATCTTCTCGACCAGCGTGGCCGGGCTGTCCTGGAGGCCGACCTGCGCCATGAGGCGGGCGGCCTCGGCGTTGGTGCGGTCCCAGGAGATGACGCCGCGCTTCTTCTGCTCGTTGCCGAGGAAGATGTTCTCGGCGATGGACAGCTCGCCGACCAGGGCGAGCTCCTGGTGGATGATCACCACGCCGGAGGCCTCGGAGTCGCGGATGCTGCGGAACTCGGCGGGCTTGCCGTCGAACTCGATCTCGCCCTCGAAGTCCCCGTGCGGGTACACGCCCGACAGGACCTTCATCAGGGTCGACTTGCCGGCGCCGTTCTCGCCGACGAGTGCATGGATCGTGCCCCGCTTGACCCCCAACTCGACCCCGGACAGTGCGAGCACGCCCGGGAACCGCTTGGTGATCCCCCGCATTCGGAGGATGTCTTCAGACATTGATTCGTCCTATTTGGAGAATTGGACTGCTCTGGGGAGAGGTTCGGGGGCGCCCAGGCGGGCGAGCGCCCCCGAGAGGAAGGGTCTGCGGGTCGACTAGCCGAGGTCGGCTTCGTCGATGTAGCCCGAGTCGATCAGCTCGGCCTGGTAGTTCGTCGCGTCGACGCTCACCGGCTCCAGCAGGAACGCCGGGACGACGTGGTCGCCGTTGTCGTAGGTCTCGGTGTCGTTGACCTCGGGGTCCTTGCCGTCGAGGACGGCCACGACCATGTCGACGGTGACGTCGGCGAGCTCGCGGGTGTCCTTGTAGACGGTCATGGCCTGGGTGCCCGCGATGATGTACTTCACGGAGTCGACCTCGGCGTCCTGGCCGGTCACGATCGGCATCGTGGTGTAGCCGGCCCCGTCGAGGGCGGCGATGATGCCGCGGCTGATGCCGTCGTAGGGCGCCAGCACGGCGTCGACCTTCGTGTCGCCGGTGTAGAAGGAGGTGAGGATGGTCTCCATGCGGTCCTGGGCGACGGCGCCGTCCCAGTTCTCGGTCGCCACCTGCTCCAGGTCGGTCTGGCCCGACAGCACGACGAGCTGGCCGCCGTCGATGTAGGGCTGGAGGACCTCCATGGCCCCGCCGAAGAAGTACTTGGTGTTGTTATCGGTCAACGCGCCCGCGAAGAGCTCGATGTTGAACGGACCGGTCTCGCCCGCGGTCAGGCCCAGCTTCTCGGCGATGTAGGTGCCCTGGAGCGTCCCGACCTTGGTGTTGTCGAAGCTGGTGTAGTAGTCGACGTCCGGGGTGTCCAGGATGAGGCGGTCGTAGGCGATGACGGTGACGTCCGCCTCCTTCGCCTGGGCCAGGACGCCGTTCAGGGACTTGTTGTCGATCGCGGCGATGACCAGCACGTTGACGCCCTGGCCCACCATGGTCTCGATCTGGGAGACCTGGTCGGCGGCCACGTCGTTCGCGTACTGGAGGCTCACCTCGTAGCCCTGGTCCTCGAACGAGGCCTTCAGGTTGTCGCCGTCGAGGATCCAGCGCTCGGAGGTCTTCGTGGGCATCGCGATGCCGACCTTCTTGCCAGCGCCCGAGCCCGAGTCGCCGTCCTCGGAAGCGCAGGCGGAGGCGACGAGGGCGACCGCCGCCGCGCCGACGGTTCCGGTAAGCAGGTGGCGTCGGTTGACGTTCATCTGTTAGTACTCCTTCGTACCGGGCGTGCCGGGGCATGACCGACGTCGCCCTGGGGTCAAGACGGATTCGATAGTTCAACGTTTTTCCACAACCGTCAACAGCGGATGCGTCTCGTGTCCGAATCGTTGCTTTTCCAGTTCACCGAATTCCGACACACCCTCATCACAGGGCACATCGGACTCCGGCAGGGCTCCAGGATATGACCGAGAGTGCCGGTTCGATCACCCTTTCGTGCCACATCCCTACGGCCGACTACCGCTCGACCGATCGGATGGGATAGCCTCACATTTAGTGCCAAATCACGACACCGATCAGCGGACCCCCTGAGGAGGTGAGGATGTCGAGCACCCAGACCGTCGGACCCGCAGCCGTCCACCGTTTACTGCACCGGGACGCGGTGTGCAGCGTCTTCGGCGGCACCGTCGCGGCCGACCCCGCCGAGCTGCTGTGCGTGACCGTCGCGCATGAGCGCGTCGACGGCTCCCGGCGCGAAGTCTTCCTCGAATGGGCCGCGAAGCTCACCGGCCTCCCCGCCCACCCCCATCTGTCCCCCTGCGCGGCCGTGGGCCTGACCGAGAACGGCCGCCCGTACCTCGCGGTGGGCACGGCGCGCCGCACCCTCGCCGACCTCCTCGCCGAGCAGGGGCCCATGCCCCCTGGGCAGGTGCGCGCCCTCGGCGTGGCCTTGAGCGACGCCGTCGCGGTCTACCACCGCGCGGGCCTCATCCACGGCGCGATCCAGCCCTCGCACATCCTCGTCGGCTCCGGGCACCACCTCCAGCTCACCGCCTACGACGTCACCGCCCCCGTCCTGGCGGCCCCCCTCCCCCCCACCCCCTACACCGCCCCCGAGCACCTCGACGCCGCCGTCGCGGGCGAGGTCGCCGCCAGCCCCGCGGGCGACGTGTACGCCCTCGCGACCGTGCTCTACGCCGCCCTCGGCGGGCGGCTGCCTTGGGTGCGCCACGCCCGCGAGGACGCCGCCGACCCGCTGCTGCGCGCCGCCCCCGTGCCGCACGTCCCCGGCGTGGACTCGGACCTCACCGACCTCATCGGGGCCGCCCTCAGCCCCGACCCCCGGCGGCGCCCCACCGTCGACGTCTTCCGCGAGCACCTCACCCGCATCGCCCTCGGCGGGCCGGTCGCCTCCGGCCTGCGCCCCGATTCAGTGGCCGCGGGCCTCCTCCCCCGCCGCGGGCTGCGCCCCGTCACCGTGGCGTCCTCGACCGAGCTGGCGCCCTACCGGCCCGGCCGCGAGCGAGTAGGGCTGCGCCCGCGCCTTCGCTCGATCGCCACCGCGACCGCGGGGATCGCCCTGACGGGAGCGCTCCTGGGCGGCGCCGCCCTCGCGACCTACGCGGCCACCAATCCCGAGAGCACCGGGACCGTCTGCACCGACCCGGCCGTGCTCGGCATGCGGATCAGCGAGCAGCTCGACGACGGCGAGGTCGTGGAGAGCTGGTGCGCCGACGGCGGCGGCTATGTCGCGGCCACAGTGGACTACCCGGGCGGATCGGGCGGCGACGGCGAGGGCTCGACCGAGCGCCGCGTCTGGCGCATCGAGGGCGAGGACCTCGTGGCCGTCACCGGCTGCACCGACACCGCGATGCCGCCCAGCATCGTCGAATTCCTCGAATGCGTCTGAGCCCGGCGGCGGGCCCGGGCCCCCGCCGCTTGGGGCCGACGCTCGGCACCTCGGCTCGATCGTCCACCCGGGAGCGGGACCGGACCTGAAGTCCCGCAACCCGATCGATGCCGGCCTGGGCCCGTCCGGCTGTCCGGCGCCGGTGCTGAATCAGAGTCCGTCATCGTGTGCCTCCTTCGCTCCGTCCGGCGGTCCGCCGGGCGTGGAGGCAATAGTGCGGGGGCGAACCTGAAGGGGACCTGAAGCCGCCTGAAGACCGCTTCAGGTCCCGTGTGGAGCGCCGGGGTCAGTCCCGTTCGGGTTTGGGAAGAAAGCCTCCGAAAGCCGCCACGGACTTGTCCGCGTAGGCGGAGGTGTCGCCGCGCTCCATCGGTCCGTCCCAAGTGGTCGGCAGCGGGGCGCGGCCGGGGAGGATGCGGTCCACGATGCGGTCCAAGGCCTCCTCGGCCTTGCCGACCCACAGGTGGCCGCCGCCGGCGATCTCCACGACCTCGGCCTGCGGGACCGCGGCGAAGCGCTGCTTGGCCTCCGGGTACTGGAGGTAGTCGTCCTGCTCGGGGATGAGCGCCAGGAGCGGACGGCCGTCGTCGGCCCAGCGCTCCAGATCGTCCTCTTTGGAGTACCGCAGGGGCGGGGAGAGGAGCACCGCGCCCTCGACGCCGGGCTCCAGGCCGTACTTGAGGGTCAGGTCGGTGCCGAAGGACCACCCCACCAGCCACAGCCGCGGCAGCTCCGCGAACTCGGCGTACTCGACCGCGGCGGCGAGGTCGAAGCGCTCGCCCACGCCGTTGTCGAAGGCGCCCTGGCTCTTCCCCTGCTGCGACTCGGTGCCGCGCGTGTTGAAGCGCAGCACCGCCATGTCGGCCAGTGCGGGGAGCCGCCAGGCGGCCTTGCGGAAGACGTGCGAGTCCATCATGCCGCCGTGGGTGGGCAGCGGGTGGACGCACACGATGGTCGCCTCTGGTTCGCGGTCGGCGGGCAGGGCGAGTTCGCCGACGAGTTCGAGCCCGTCGGCGGTGTGGAGCGTGAGCGCCTCGCGTCTGGCGGGGAGCATGCTCGCGGATCTGATGACAGCCACGCCGGAATTATCCCCGGCAGCGCGGGTGCGGGGCCACCCGCTGTGTCGCACCCCTCGCTACGTTGGTTCCCGCCATCCCTATCCCCCACCCGCCCGGGGAACGGTGGGTCCCAGATTCGCGCGGGGGTCCGACAGGAACCGGCCCCCGCGGCCGCGGTGTCACCCGATCGGGGCCGCCCGCCGCGTCGGAGGGCTCAGCGCCGGCGGCTCGGTGCCGGCCGCTCAGCGCCAGCGGCCGGGCCTGCGGCGGTCGCGGGCGTTCCAGCAGCCGGTGTGCCAGTGGCGGCGGTCGTCGCCGTCGCCGTCGTCGGCCCACGCGACGACATGCGGTGTGCCCGGCTGGATCTCAAGGTCGCAGCCGGGGCACCGGTAGACCTTCTCGGCGCCTGCGCCGGGGATGCGGCGCACGCGGACGGGCCCGCCGGGACCGTCGACGAGGCTCGGGTCCTGGGCGCCGGAGGTCGGCCGCCGGGGTTCGTCCCGGCGGCGGTTCTTTCGGGGCACGGCAGGGCCTAGGCGGGTTTGGCGTCGTCTTCGGTCGCCGTCGCCGTCGCGGCCTCAGCGGCGGCGGCCTCGCGCTCGAAGCGCGCGTTCGAGCGCCGCACGTGCTTGTTCATCCCCCTGATCAGGAAGATGATCGTCACGAGGAGGAAGACCGTCACGAACGCCCCGAGCGGACCGGCCATCGCCTGGTCGCGCTCCGGGCCGAACTCTTGCGCCAGGATCTCGATCACCCTGCAACCGTATCCCGGCCGCTCAGGCCTCGTTCAGCGCCGGGAGGCGCCAGTCGACCGGCTCACCGCCCTGCTCGGCGAGGAGCTCGTTGACGCGGCTGAAGGGCTTGGAGCCGAAGAAGCCGCGGCGGGCGCTCAGCGGCGACGGGTGCGCGGACTCGATCGAGGGGATCGGGCCGAGGAGGTCCTTGAGCTTGCGGGCGTCGGCGCCCCAGAGGACGGCCACGGCGGGGCCGCCGCGCTCGGCGAGGGCGCGGATCGCCTGCTCGGTGACGGCCTCCCAGCCCTTGCCGCGGTGCGAGGCGGGCGTGCCGGGCGCGACGGACAGGGACCGGTTGAGCAGGAGCACGCCCTGGTCGGCCCACGGAGTGAGGTCGCCGTTGGCGGGGAGCGGGTGGCCCAGGTCGTCGCGGTACTCGTTGAAGATGTTGACGAGGCTCTTGGGCAGGGGGCGCACGTCGGGGGCGACGGCGAAGGACAGGCCGATGGCGTGCCCGGGGGTCGGGTAGGGGTCCTGGCCGACGATGATGACCTTGACGTCGTCGAAGGGCTGCTGGAACGCCCGGAGGATGTGCTCGGAGGCCGGCAGGTACTTGCGGCCTTCGGCGACTTCGTTGCGCAGGAACTCGCCCATCTTGGCGACGTCGTCGGCGACGGGGGCGAGGGCCTTGGCCCAGCCCGGTTCCATGAGTTCGTCCAGAGTTTTCGTCATGCCTCAGATGCTAGGACCCTCCACCGACACGAAGTACCCCGCGTCGCGCAGGGCCGCAACGATTTCGGTCGCGTGTTCGGAACCGCGGGTCTCGATCGAGAGGTCGACGGAGACTTCGCCGACGCTCAGGCGCGGGTCGGAGCGCTGGTGGTAGACGTCGACGATGTTGCCGCCGTAGCGGCCCACGAGTCTGAGGACGGTGGCGAGGGCGCCGGGGCGGTCGGCGCAGCGCAGGCTCGCGCGCATGAAGCGGCCCGAGGCGCCGAGGCCGTGTTCGATGAGGCGCATCAGCAGCAGCGGGTCGATGTTGCCGCCGGAAAGGACCGCGACGCACGGCTCGTCGTAGGCCACGGAGTAGTTGAGGAGCGCGGCGTAGGCGGTGGCCCCGGCGGGCTCGACGACGAGCTTGTTGCGTTCGAGGAGCGACAGGAGCGCGCGGCTGATGTCCTCCTCGGTGACCGTGACGATCTCGTCGACGAGCGAGGCGACGTGCGCGAAGGGGACGTCGCCGGGGCGCCCGACCGCGATCCCGTCGGCGATGGTGTGCATCTTGTCGAGCTTGACGGGGCGGCCCGCGGCGAGGGAGGTCGGGTAGGCGGCGGCGCCTTCGGCCTGCACGCCGACGATGCGGATGCCCGGCTTGAGCTGCTTGGCCGCGGCGGCGATCCCGGCGATGAGCCCGCCGCCGCCGACGGAGGTGACGATGGTGGCCGTCTCGGGGAGCTGGTCGAGGATCTCCAGCGCGATGGTCCCCTGCCCCGCGACGATGTCGCGGTGGTCGAAGGGGTGGATGAGGGTCGCGCCGGTCTCGTCGGCGAAGCGGTGCGCGGATTCGAGGGCGTCGTCCACGGTGAGGCCGCCGAGGATGACGTCGGCGCCGTATCCCTTGGTGGCGGCCACTTTCGGCAGCGGCGCGGCCTCGGGCATGAACACGGTGGAGCGGATGCCGAGGGTGGAGGCAGCGAGCGCGACCCCCTGGGCGTGGTTGCCCGCGGAGGCGGCGACGACGCCGTGGCGGCGCTCCTCGTCGCTGAGGCCGGAGACGCGCATGTAGGCGCCGCGGATCTTGAACGACCCGGCCCGCTGGAGGTTCTCGCATTTGAGGTGGACGCCGTCGAGGACGGGGTCGCGGGAGGGTTCCAGCGGGGTGCGCCGGACGATGCCGGCGAGCGCGTCCGCGGCGTCGCGGACGTCGGCCAGGGTCACGAGTTCCGTCACGCCTCGATCGTAGTGCCCGCGGTGCGCACGGTGCCCGCCCGCCGTTCCGGGGCCGGTTCCGCGCTTCTCCAGAACGCCCCGATAACGGTTGCCAGCGACCGATTTGTCGATTCCGCACCTCCGTGGGCGGCTCCATTCCGCCCATCGAAACGGCTGGTCGCACCCGGGGCGAATCGGTGCGCACCTGACGCGCCGGACTTCTGAAACAGCGGGTGACCCCCGTTACCCAAAGAGACCGGAAGGCTTAAGCTACGAACAGTCAGCCCGTAACCGTGGCGCAGCTCGCGGGACACATACCGGCCACCGCCCGCCCAGCGCCGCCGCCCGACCACCACCTGTCCATCCCCTTGAACCCCTGGAGTCAACGGTGACTGCTGTCACGCTGAAGAACGTGTCGAAGGTGTTCCCCGGCGACACCCTGGCCGTGGACTCGCTGAGCATGGAGGTCAACCACGGCGAGTTCCTCGTCCTGCTCGGCCCCTCCGGCTGCGGCAAGTCCACGGTGCTCCGCATGGTGGCCGGCCTGGAGACGCCCTCCGACGGCGAGATCCTCCTGGACGGCGAGTACGCGAACGACCTGCCCCCGCGTGAACGCAACGCCGCCATGATCTTCCAGACCTTCGCGCTCTACCCGCACATGACCGTCGGCGACAACATCGGGTTCCCCCTCAAGCTCGGCAGGCAGAACGGCGCCCAGTCCGTACCCGACGCCGTCGGCGACATGGCCGGGGCCCTGGGCATCTCGGACCTGGTGGACCGCAAGCCGAGCCAGCTCTCCGGCGGCCAGCAGCAGCGCGTGGCGATGGGCCGGGCCCTGGTGCGGCGCCCGAAGCTGTTCCTCATGGACGAGCCGCTGTCCAACCTGGACGTGGGCCTGCGCGCGGAGCTGCGCACGGAGATCTCCTCGCTCGTGCGCCGCCACGACGCGACGACGCTGTACGTCACGCACGACCAGACCGAGGCCCTGACGATGGCCGACCGGGTCGCGGTCATGCGCAAGGGCGTCCTCCAGGACGTCGGCACCCCCGACGAGGTGTACGAGCGGCCCGCGACCATGTACGTCGCGGCGTTCCTGGGCACCCCGCGCATGAACCTCCTCGAAGCGCGCGTGAACGTCTTCCTCGACCGGTACGTGGCGCTCGACTTCGGCGACCAGGAGCTGCGCCTGCCCTGGCACGACCTGCGCGGCCGCGCCGTCGCCCGCTACCACGGCGAGAACATCGTGGTCGGCATGCGCGCGGAGGCGCTCGCGCCGGTCGCCGAGGGCCACCCGGGCCAGTCGATCCAGGGCCGCGTCCGCTTCTACGAGCACCACGGCCACGAGACGCTCGTGTTCCTCGACATCGGCGCGACCGCGGTCGTCCCCGACGGCATCGGCGACAAGCCGGACCTGGCGCGCTCGGGCTCCAAGCCGCGCCGGCGCCTCGGCGGCCTGTTCTCCGGCTTCGGGCAGGCCCCGGCCGAGCGCCGCGGCGACACCGACTCGGGCCCCATCCGCAAGCCCGCGGACCTCGTGTTCCGCCTCCCCCCGCACATCCCGGTGTCCGCCGGGCAGCCGATCACCGTCGCCGTCCACATGGACGCGCTGCACTACTTCGACAAGTACGGCAAGCGGATCGACGTCGGCTGGACCCAGCGGGCCTAGGCCCCGCGTGCGCGAAGGGGGCCCGCCGCGGCGGGCCCCCTTCGCGCGCAGCGCTAACCGAGGAACTTCTCGGCCTCGACGATCTTGACGGAGATCTCGATCTCCTTGGGGGTCTTGTAGACGACGGTGTCGCCGATCTTGTGGCCCAGGATCGCCGCGCCGAGCGCGGAGTCCGGGCTGTACACGGTGAGGTCCGTGGTCGCGGCGATCTCGCGGGAGCCGAGGAGGAACTTCTCGGTGTCGTCGGGGTCGCCGTCGAACGCGATGGTGACGACGGTGCCGATCTGGATCTCGTCGGAGTCCTTCGCCTCGCCCACCTTCGCGTTGCGCAGCAGGTCTTCGAGCTGGCGGATGCGCCCCTCCTGCTTGCCCTGCTCGTCGCGGGCGGCGTGGTAGCCGCCGTTCTCCTTGAGGTCGCCCTCCTCGCGGCGGGCGTTGATCTCCGCGGCCATCAAGGGGCGGTTCGCAATGAGCTCGTCCAGCTCGTCCTTGAGGCGGTCGTAGGCCTCCTGGGTCAGCCAGGTGCCCTGGTTAGCGTCGGTAGCCATGTGTTCTCAATCCTCCGATTAGTGCGATCCGTGTTGCGGGTCCCGCCTCAGCGCGCCGCGTGCCGAGCGCGGGCCCCGGATAGCGAAAGGCCCGCCGACCGGAATGCGGTGCGACGGGCCGGAAGTCTGTGCTCAGTCGGCCTGCCAGCACCTCAGTACTTCACCGGTGTTGGCGTCGCCCTCCACCGGGAGGACGTAGGTCATCTCCACGCGGGTGGAGTCGTCCGCCGGGACCTCCACTTCGGCGTAGCCGATCTCGGCTCCGGCGAGGTCGCGGGACCGGACGGCGCACACGGCGCCCTCGCCGGCCGGCTTGTAGACCTCGAACGTGACGGCGACCTGGCCAGCGACGGAGTCGTCGTAGGCGAGGAGGCGCTCGGAGACCTCGTCCTGGCCGTAGGACTCCATGAGGAGCCACGCGGCGGCGACGCCCGCGACGACGACCCCGGCCGTGAGGGCCGCGGTCAGCGCCGGGCGGCGCTTGGCGGGTTGGCGGCGCCGACCGTAGCGACCGTCGGGGAAGGACACGTGGGCCGTATCGGGCACGCGTCCGTCCGTGGTCTGCGTCTCAGTCATTGGCGCGGCTTTCCTTCGCGATCAGCGGCTTCGCCGCCGGGAGTCCGGATTCCGGGAGAAACCGGGAAGCATTGATTATCGAGTATCGTTGCACAGAATGCCGGAGCCGACAACTACCGCGGTGCGCGAGTCGGTCCGAGCGACGAGGATCCCTGTCTCCCAGCCAGCGAGGTCGACTGCTGTGACGAACCGAAGCACCCTGCGCCTGATGTGCGTGCACGCCCACCCCGACGACGAGTCGAGCAAGGGCGCGGGCACCATGGCGCGCTACGTGCGCGAAGGCATCGAGGTCCTGGTGGTCACCTGCACCGGGGGCGAGCGCGGCGACGTCCTCAACCCGAAGATGGACCGCCCCGAGATCCAGGAGAACCTCCCGCGCGTGCGCAGCGAGGAGATGGCCCGCGCCCGCGAGATCCTCGGCGTGCAGCAGCACTGGCTCGGCTTCACCGACTCCGGGCTCCCCGACGGGTGGCTCCCCGACTCCGGGATCGACCTCCCCCAGGACGCGTTCTACCTGGTGCCCACCGAGCAGGCCGCCGCGCCGCTCGTCGAGGTCATGCGCTCGTTCAAGCCCCACGTCGTCACCACGTACGACGAGGAGGGCGGCTACCCGCACCCCGACCACGTCAAGACCCACGAGATCTCCGTCGCGGCCTTCGCCGCCGCCGGGGACCCCGCGAAGTACGTCGACCGCGGCGAGCCGTGGCAGCCGCTGAAGCTGTACTACAACCACGGCTTCGGCAAGGCGCGCATCGAGGCCCTGCACTACGCGATGGTCGACGCGGGGCTGGAGTCGCCGTACAAGGACTGGATGGACGCCGGGGACTGGACCCGCGACAAGAGCGAGCGGGTGACCACCCGCGTCGAGTGCGCCGAGTACTTCGAGATCCGCGACGCGGCCCTGAAGGCCCACGCGACCCAGGTCGACCCGGACGGGTTCTGGTTCGCCGTGCCGCGCGCGATCCAGGAGAAGGCCTGGCCGACCGAGGACTACGAGCTCGTCGAGTCCCGCATCGACACGCGCCTCCCCGAGGACGACCTCTTCGCCGGACTCCGGTAGCCACTGACATCACATGGGCCCCAGGGGAACCTGGGGCCCCTTCTTCCACTTGCGACGGCGCCTCCGACGGCGGATCGTCCCCTCCCGTGCACCCTCCGTGAGGAAACAACTGTCGGGCTCCCGACACCACGGTGTAATTCTCCGGAAAGTGCGAGAACCTTGCTGCAAGCGCGCTCCCGCGGGTTACCGTGCGGGTGAAACCGGGCCGCACCCAGGACCCCGAGCACTCCTCGCCGAAGCGGGCGCAGAACGGAGGTGGAGCCATGGTCAGCCGTGAGACGACGCCGGCGCGGACGAGGTCGTTCGTGGGCAGTCTCCTCGTCGCCACGCCGAGTCTTCAGGACCCGAACTTCGACCGCACCGTCGTCATCGGCGTCGGACACGAGTCCGACGGCGTGCTCGGCGTGGTCCTCAACCGCGCCACCGAGCGGAAGGTCGCCCACTACCTCGACCAGTGGGCCGTGCTCGCCGGGCACCCCGCGGTCCTGTTCGAGGGCGGTCCGGTCCAGCCGGACGCCGCGATCGGCCTGGGCTGGCGCAAGGCGGACGCGCCGTTCTCCGACGCGTTCCGGCCCGTGCTCGGGCGCCTCGGCACCCTCGACCTGTCCCGGGACCCCGACGAGGTCGCACCGCTCCTGGAGGGCATGCGCGTCTTCACCGGGTACGCCGGATGGGCGCCGGGCCAGCTGGAGTCCGAGATCGAGGCGGGCGCGTGGATGGTCTTCGACGCCCTCCCCGCCGACCCGTTCTCCGCCAGCCCCGAGGACCTCTGGTCGATGGTGTGGAAGCGCCAGGGCGGCATGCTGTCCGCGGTCGCGCACTACCCGTCCGACCCGTCGATGAACTAGACACCGCGAGCTAGGCGCCGGGCCGCCAGGCCATGAGGATGACGACGGCGGTGTAGAAGACGAGGTTCAGGCCCGACAGGGCCAGGAGGCGCCCCCGGTGCTGCTCCAGCAGCTCCCCGTCCATGACCCCGTGCGCGTCCTGGAGTTCCTTGCCGATCCGCGCGAGCACCGCGGGGATGACGGCCGCGCCGTTGACCACCGCGACCGCGTACAGGGTCGAGGCGATGATGAGCCACGCGTCGGCGAACGAGTAGCGGTCGCTGGTGGCCGTCGCGAGCACCCCGAACAGGGCCGCGACCAGGGTCAGCGCGTTGTACAGCATGGTGCGCCGCCCCGCCTGGTGCACGCGGTCCCCGTCCCGCTCCCGCAGCGCCCGCTCGCCCAGCCACGGCAGCAGCATGGCCGGGCCGACGCAGACCACCACCGTCAGCACGTGCAGGACCACCAACAACGTGTGCATAGTGTGATCTTAAGGACATAGCGCTCAGCGAGCGGCGGAAACGGCGGCGCCGAGGAGCCGCAGCGACCGCTCCTCCCCCGCGCGGTGCCCGGCGGCGCGGTGCGCGTCGAGGGCCCGCGCGGCGAGGTCGCGGGCGGCGCGCGTCTCGCCGCGGCCCAGCAGGATCTCGGCGGTGAGGTCGCGCGCCGCGGCCGCCGCGAGCGGGTACCCCTGGTCCTCCAGGGCGAGGAGCTGCGCCGCGTCCGCTTCCGCCGCATCGGGTTCGCCCAGTGCGAGCCGTCCCGCCGCGCGTTCGGCGAGGGCCCGGATCCGGGTGGTCGTCAGTTCGCCGCGGGCCAGTCCGAGGACCTGGGCGGCGGCGGCCACCGCCTCCTCGTGGCGCCCGGCCCCGTTGAGCGCCGCCGCGGACGCGGCGAGCCCGATCGCCTTGCTCGCGCGGTCGCCGCGCAGGTCCGCTTGGCGCACCACCATGTCCGCGTACGCCAGCGCCTCGCCGTAGCGTCCCTGCGCGCAGTGCAGGTCGGCGAGGAACGCCGCGGTGGAGGCGCCGAGCTCCCGCTCGCCCGCGTCGACCTCGATGGCGGTGACGGCGGCCAGGTGCCGTTCGGCCTCGCCGAGGTCGCCGAGGCCGATCGCGGCGGCGGCGAGGCCGCGCAGGTGGGAGGCGCGCAGGGCGGTGTCGCCGGCCGACTCGGCGAGCGCGAGGGCCTCGGTGAGGAGCCGGTGCCCGCCGCGCAGGTCGCCGAGGTCCGCGGCGACGACGCCGAGGGTGCCGAGGTTGACGCTGGCGGCGCGGGTGCGGCCGGCGGCGCGGTTCATGGCGAGCGCGGCCTCGCCGCGGCGGCGGGCGTCGCGGGGCCGCCCGAGGTTCCAGGCGACGAGCGCGGCGTTGTGGTGGGCGGAGGCTTCGCCTGCGTCCCAGTCGATGCGGCGGCACCGGTCGGCGGCGCGGGCGGCGTGGCGCCCGGCGTCGGCGAAGTCGCGGGACTTGAGGTAGGCGGTGGACATGCACAGTTCGGCGGCGGCCTCGCCTTCGGCGGAGCCGCGGGCGCCGTGGAGGGCGGCCTGGCCGAGGGCGAGGAAGTCGGCGGCGGCCAGGTCGGTCCAGGCGTGGCCGCGGAGGATGTCGGCGAGGCGCCAGGCGGTCTCGCCGCGGCCGTGCTCGGCGGCGTGGCGGGCGACGGCGAGGAGGTGCTCGCGCTCCTCGTCGAGCCAGCGGGCGGCGTCGGGCGGGGCGTCGGCGCCGCGGGCGGACCCGGGGAGGCGCGCGTAGCCGGGGTGCCGGAGGCGGCAGGCGGCGTCGGCGTGGTCGAGGTACCAGTCGTCGAGGCGGGCGCGGGCGTCGGCGCGTTCGGTGTCGGTGGCGAGGTCGTCGGCGTAGTCGCGGATGAGGTCGTGGAGCACGAGCCTGCCGCGGGCGTCGCGGTTCGCCATGTGCGCGTGGGCGAGTCGTTCGGCGGCGCGTTCGGTCTCCGCGGTGCTCGTGCCTGCGGCGGCGCTCGCGGCGCCGACGGCGAGGGACCGGGCGGGGACGGCGCCGAGGAGCCGGAGGAGGCGCTGCGCGTCGGGGTCGAGGGCGCGGTAGGAGGCGTCGAAGACGGCTTCGACGCCGTCCGCGCGGGGCGCTGCGGCGGTGCTCGCGGCGGCGAGGCGCAGGGCGAGCGGGAGGTATCCGGCGCTGCGGGCGAGGTCGGCGAGGTCGGGCCGGTCGGCGGTGCGCGGCAGGCGCAGGAGCGAGCGCAGGAGTCCGGCGGCTTCGCCGGGGGTGAGCGGGGCGAGGTCGAGCCGGCGGGCGCCGAGGAGGTCGCCGAGCCGGTTGCGGCTGGTGGCGATCACGAGGGAGCCGGGGCCGCCGGGCAGGAGCGGGGCGATCTGGTCGGCGGTCGCGGCGTCGTCGAGGAGGAAGAGGAGGCGCTTGTCGGCGGTCGCGGTGCGCAGGCGCGCGGCGGCCCGGTCGGGGTCGGCGGGGATCTGGTCGCCGGTGAGGCCGAGGGACCGCAGGAGGGCAGCGAGGGCCGCGGCCGGTTCGAGCGCGGGGAGCGCGGTGTGGCCGCGGAGGTTGAGGAAGAGCTGCCCGTCGGGGTAGTCGGCGGCGATGCGGCGGGCCCAGTGGACGGCGGTCGCGGTCTTGCCGACGCCGGCCATGCCGGAGAGGACGACGAGCGGCGCGGGCGGGGCGCCGTCGGCGCCGAGGCGGGCGGATTCGAGGTCGCGGAGCTCGGCTTCGCGGCCGGTGAATCCGGGGGCCTCGGGCGGCAGTTCGCGGGGGACGGTCCGGGCGGTGTCGATCCGCTTGCGGGCGTTCGGGGTCCAGGGTCCGTCGAGGGTCCCGGCGGCGACGACGTCGAGGCGCTCGTCGTCGCGGAGGACCGCCTCGTGGAGGCGCTGGAGGAGCGGTCCGGGGTCGATGCCGAGCTCGCCGCCGAGGGCGGCGCGCGTCTCGCGGTAGACCTGGAGGGATTCGGCGCGGCGTCCGGCGCGGTGGAGGGCGAGCATGCGCAGGGCGGTGAGGCGCTCGCGGAACGGATGGGCGCGGGCGAGCGCTTCGAGCCCGGCGGCGGCCCGGTCGTGGAGGCCGAGGTCGAGGTGGACTTCGTGGAGTTCCTGCGCGGCGAGGAGCCGGTCCTCGCCGAGGCGGTCGGCTTCGGCGCGGATGAGGCCGGTGTCGGCCACGTCGGCGTAGGCGTCGCCGCGCCAGAGCGCCGCGGCCCGCGTGTAGGCGTCGGCGGCGGGTTCGAGGCGGCCTGCGGCGCGTTCGCGCCGCGCCGCGGCGGCTTCGGCGGCGAACGCGGCGGCGTCGAAGTCGTCCGCGGTGACGTGGATGCGGTATCCGGTGGGGCCGTGGGTGATCCGCTCGGGTTCGCCGATGGCGCGGCGGAGGCGGTGGAGGGCCACGAGGAGGGCGTTGCGGGCGTCGCGGGGCGGGTCGGCGTCCCAGATCGCGTCGGTGAGCGCGTCGGCCGAGACGGGGCCCGATCCGGCGAGGAGGGCCGCGAGCAGCCGCCGCTGGAGCGTGGCGCGCAGGAGCAGGGGCTCGCCGCCGCGCGACGCTTCGAGTGGCCCGAGGACGCCGAACCGGAGCGCGCCCGTGTCTGGCATGGGCACCAGGCTAGTCGAGCCGCGCGGCCGGGCCGCAAGTGCGGTGTAAGTCGGCGGTAACCGGGCCCGGGCAGGATGGCCGCGAGATCCGGGGCGCGGTGGGCGCTCCCGAGCGAGGAGGGGCCATGGCGAAGGTCGGCTGGCTGGTCCGCAGGTCGGACCACGTGATCATCACGGCGCCGGGCGCGCCGCCCGGGACCGGGCCCGCGGTCGCGCGGCTGGCGGAGGCCCTCGACGGGTTCTCCGGCCGCAAGCCCGCGTGGTTCCGGTTCCTGGACCGGCTCGGGTACTGGTGGTACCTGGTCTGCATGGTCGCCACGGCGGTGCTCTTCGCGTTCTTCGCGCGCAACGGCCTGGTCATGAACCTCGTCTACGGGTTCTTCGCCGGGATCACCGTCGCCGTGGTCACCGCCATGGTCCTCACCGGGATCGCGCACCTCCAGGCGCGGCTCGTCGGCGGGAAGTCCGCCGAGCAGGCGAAGCGGGACGTCGCCGCGCTGGCGCGTCCGGGCGGCGGCGTCGCCGAGCGGGTCGAGGCGATCCTCGCGAAGGACCCGTCGCTGGAGGAGCGCGTGCACCGGCTCGCGTGGCAGGCCGCCGAGATCCACGGCATGGAGCGCAGCGCCGCCGACGACGAGCTCACCGAGCTGTGGGAGGCCGCCGACCCGGTTGCCGCTGCGGAGCTCGAAGCGGAGCTGCGGAAGATCCGGGAGCTCGCCGAGCGCATGAAGAAGCCGAAGGACCGGCGCTGACCTCGCTGCGGGCCCTGTGGTGGGCGGCGCTGACCGGGGCCGTCCCCGCGCTGATCCTCGCGGTCGGGGGCGGCCTCCTCGGCGGCGTCGCGTACGCGTTCACGGTGTCCCCGTGGGGAGGCGCGAAGATCGCGGTCGCGCTCCTGCCGCTCCTGGCGGCCCTCGGGTACGGCCTGTGGGCGCTCGCCGCCGCCGACCGCGAACCGCCGGACGGCGTCCTCGTGGAGGAGCGCGACCAGCCGCGCCTGTGGGCCCTGGTCCGCGTGCTCGCCGCGGCCGTCGGCACCGGTGCGCCGCACGAGATCCGCCTGACCGCCGACGCGAACGCCGCCGTCAGGGAGGACCGCCGCGGGTGCCGCACGCACCGGACCATGTCCGTGGGCGCGCCGCTGTTCGCGGCGATGACCGCCGCGCAGCTCGCCGCGGTCCTCGCCCACGAGCTCGCGCACTACGCGGGCCGCGACACCCGCTTCGCCGGGGCCGCCTACCGCAGCCGCCGCACCTACGTGCGGACCCTCGGCGCGCTGAACGGGGACGATCTCCTCCAGCGGGGCCTGCGCGCCGTGCTCGACCGCTACGGCACGTTCGTGCTGCGCGCCTCCGCGGGCCTCGCGCGGGCCCAGGAGCAGGCCGCGGACCGCGCCGCCGCGCTCGCGGCCGGTTCGGCGGCGACCGCTGGCGCGCTCGCACTGCTCGACCCGTCCGGTCCCGCCGCGGCGGACCCGTACGACACGCATCCGCCGACGGCCCGGCGCATCGCGGCGGTCGCCGCGATGCGCGCGCCCGGTTCGGTGCCGGTCCCGGCCGGAGCCGCGGCCGGGCTGCTGCGCGACTCCGAGCGCCTCTTCGGCGCCGTCGCCGGTCCGCCCGCGAACACCGATGCGGTCCTTGCGAACGCGGCCCGGGCCACCGGCCGCGAACCGTCCCTGCCGGTGCTCCTCGACGCGCTCGACGCGGGGCTCCTGCCCGACCTCGCCCCGGCCTCGCCTGGCGACCCGCCGCGGGTGCGGCGCGAACGCGCCCGCCTGTACGTCCGCGACGGCCTGCACGGGGCGGCCGCCGCGGCGCTGACCGGCGCGGACGCCCGCACCGCGCTCCCGGCGGCGCTCGACGCCGCCGTGGCCGACGACCCCGACACCGCGCCCCTGCGCGCACTGCTCACCTTGACCACCGGAAAGGCGAACACCTCATGGCACTGCTCCTGAAGGCGAAGACCCGCGTCCTGATGTCCATGCGGAAGGAGGCGAAGCGGCGCGGCCAGTCCCTCTCCGCGTACATGGACACCGTGTCCCAGTCCGACGTCATCGCCCTCATCCAGGCGACCGACCCCACGGTCAACCCCGCCGAGGTCATCCCCGGCCTGCCCGACATGCCGCCCGTGGACGTCACCAGGTGGGGCATGCCTCCGGCGGCCGCGCTCAGCACCGACGTGAGCCGCGCGGTGCCCGCGATCGCCGCGGCCGTCGCCGCCGCGCGCCGGGGCGACTGGAGGCCCGCCGCCGACCTGCTCCAGCGCAGCTACGAGGAGTGGACGACGCGCTCGGCCGCCGTCCACGCCCTCGGCGAGGCCGCCGCCGCCGACGGCGCGTGGCTCCAGGCGTGGCGCGCCGCAGGCGGCGACGAGCGCCACATCGCCGTGGTCGACGCCCACGGCCTGTTCTGGCTCGCATGGAAACTGCGCGGCGATCGGCCTCCGGAGGAGACCACACCGGAGCAGCACGACGCGTTCTACCGGACGGTCGCGCGCACCGAGGCCGCCGCGCAGCACGCGGCCCGGCTCGCCCCCGAGGACCCGACCCCGTGGTTCACGCTCGTCGTCCTTGCGCGCGCCCGCGGCTACGACGCCGACACGTTCAATGCGATCTGGCGCGAGCTCCAGGCCCGCGACCCGCTCCACCGCGCCGGGCACGAGTTCGCGCTCATGTACTGGTCCCCCGAGGGGCAGGGCTCCTACGACCCGCTGTTCGCCTTCGCCGAGCGGGCCGCCGCCGCGCATTCGTCGCTCGCGTTCCTGGTCGTCGCGGCCGCCTACGACTACGAGGACGTCAACGAGCACGTCTGGAAGGACCCGCGCGTCCACCGCGCCCTCGACGCGGTCCTCCACCGCCTCGGCACCCGGGAGGGGGCGACGGGCCCCTACACGAACGCCGACCGCAGCTGGGCCGCGTACGGCCTGGTCAACGCCGGTCGCGGCGCCGAGGCCGTCCCCCTGTTCGCCCAGCTCGCCACCGACGCCTCGGCCCGCCCCTGGGAGGACTTCGGCCCCGACGCCCGCACCGTCTTCGACGCCTACCGCCGCCGCGCCTGCGCAGCGGCCTGAACGGGCCCCGGACACGACAAAGGCCGCGACGCTTCCGCGTCCCGGCCTTGTCTGTCGGTGGAGCTGCAGGGAATCGAACCCTGGTCCTCCGCGGCCTTCGTGAGGCTTCTCCGGGTGCAGTCCGCTGTGCCTTTTATCGAGCCCCACCGATCACGCGGACGAGTCGGTGCGACGGGCTCTAATCGCCGAAAGTCTCGGACGGCGTCCCAGCGATCAAGACGACGGCCACAGCATCCTCAGATGATGCCGCTGGTCCAGGGCGGATGCGCCCCTGGAACGGCAAACTTCACGCTCGCTTAGGCAGCGAGGGCGAAGTCAGTGCGTTGCTTTGCGTTGGCACTTATTGGTTTCCAACATCGGTTTACGAGACGGCGTTGGCTTCCTCGACCCGCTTCCCTCACGTCAACGTACGGAGTCGAAACCGATCAGCCCCTGGATGGTGCCAGGTGCAACGTCGAGTGAGTGTTCATCACCCTGTTCAGTTGTGCTGTGGAATTCTACCCCGTCTCAACGGACGGGGTCGACCCGATATTCCCGTCAGCTCCCGCCGCGCTTGTTGGCGCGGCCGATGGCCCGCTCGATCTCGCGGTCGGACTCGCGCTTGGCGATGGCCTGGCGCTTGTCGTAGTTCTTGCGCCCGCGGCCCAGGCCCAGCTCCATCTTGGCGTACCCGTTCTGGAAGTACACCGACAGCGGGACGAGCGTGAGGCCGGCCTCGTCGAGCTTCGGCGCGAGCTTGTCGATCTCGGAGCGGTGCAGCAGGAGCTTGCGGATGCGCCGCGGCGGGTGGTTCGTCCACGTCCCGTAGTCGTACTCGGGGATGTGGAAGTTGTGGACGCGGGCCTCGCCGTTGTGGATCTCGGCGTACGCGTCGACGATGTTCCCCCGGCCCTGGCGCAGCGCCTTGACCTCGGTGCCCGACAGGACCATCCCGGCCTCGAAGGTGTCCAGGATCTCGTAGTCGTGGCGGGCCTTCCGGTTGGTGGTCACCACCGAGCGCTCGGGACCCGAGTGCTTGACCTTTTCCTGCTTCTTCTTGGACACCAGGCAAGCTTAACGATCGAACAGTCGTACGTCGAAAGCTTATCGGCACAGGCAGGACGGCAGGTACGGCACGGGGTTGACGCGCTCGCCGTCGACGCGCACCTCGAAGTGCAGGTGCGGGCCGGTGCTGTCGCCGGTGGTGCCGACCGCGCCGATGCCCTCGTCGCGGTCGACGTGCTCGCCGTAGGAGACCCAGATGCTCGACTGGTGCGCGTAGCAGCTGGTGATGCCACCGCCGTGCGAGATGCACGTGAGCTTCCCGTAGCCGGAGCTCCAGCCCGCGTAGACCACTTTGCCGGAGGCCGCGGCGTGGATCGTGGTGCCCGAGGACGCCGCGAAGTCGGTGCCGCCGTGGAGGCGCGCGTACCCGAAGATCGGGTGCATCCGCCAGCCGAAGTCCGAGGACTTCCAGCCGTCGACGGGCACGACCCAGCCGCCGCCACCACCGCCGCCGGAGGACGAGCCGCCGCCGTGGTCGTTGTCGTCGTCGTCCTCGCGGCGCAGCTGGTCGGCGAGGCGCTCGGACTCGGCTTCGAGCTCGTCGTAGTCGGCCTGGGCCTCGTCGCGGGAGGACTCGGCGACCGCGAGCGCGGCCTCCTGGTCGGCCTGGAGCTGCTGGACGGCGAGCTGCGCGGCATGGGCCTCGGCCTCGCGGGCCTGGGCGTCGGCGAGGGCCTGCGCGGCGGCGGCCTCGGCCTCCGCCGCTTCGGCCTCGGCCGCGGCGGCGGCGTTCTCGGCGTTGGCGGCCTCGCGGCGCGAGAGGGTGACCTCCTGCACGGCCTGCTCCTTGCCGTCCATGAGGAATTCGAGGTAGGTGAGGCCGTCGACGGCCTCGGAAGGGTCGTCGGAGGCGAGGATCGCGTCGACGGTGAGCAGTTCGGCGCCGCGGGCGGTGGCGTTGAACAGGGCGGCGCGGGACTCGCGGGCCTCGTCGACGGCGGCGGCCGCCGCGGCGTACTCGTCCTCAGCGGCGGCGAGCGCCTCGCGGGCGGCCTCGGCTTCGCGGGCGGCCTGCGCGGACTCGGCTTCGGCGGCGGCGACGCGGCCCTGGGCGACGTCGACGTCGTGCTGGGCGCCGGGCAGGCGGGCCTCGGTCTCGGCGAGGACGGCGCCCGCGGCGCGGACCTCGTCGGAGGCGTCTTCGAGCTCGGCGGCCATCTCGGCCTTCTGGCGGTCGACCTCGTCCAGATCGGACTGGGAGACCCCGAATGCGGGACTGCTCGCGGTCCCCGCCGTGAAGAGCAGGGCCGCGAGCAGCCATCCGATTCGCCTCATAACGCCAGAATCTAGTCCATCTGCGACGGATGTTCAGGCGGATCGGCGCTCATCGCCCCGATCAGGTGAGGGTCAGACCTTGATGTTGAACCGCAACGTGATCCACGCGGTGACCGCGGAGATGAGCGCGGAGATGCCCGTCAGGATCGGCAGGAGCAGCAGGATCGACTGCATGCTGATCGGCGGCATCAGGGAGAACAGGTCCTTGAACTGGCCGTCGATGACGAGGAACTTCGCGGCGATGAGCGTCGCGAACGCGAAGATCGCGCCGATGACGCCGGCGAAGACGGCCTCCAGGACGAACGGCGCCTGGACGAACCAGTTCGGCGCGCCGACGAGCTTCATGATGGCGACCTCGCGGCGCCGCGAGTACGCGGCGACCTGGATCGTGTTGGCGACCAGCATGAGCGCGGCGACGCCCTGGACGAGCGCGACGATCAGGGTGAGGCGCTGGGCCCCGCCGAGGATGTCGAACACCTGCTGGAGGATGTCGCGCTGGTTGGTCACCTGGTAGACGCCCTCGCGCTCCTGGAAGTCCGCGATGAGCTTCGGCGCGTCGTTGATGTCCTTCATCTTGATGCGGAAGGCCGCGGGGAGGACTTCGGCGTCGACGGAGTTGACGAGGTCCTCGGACTCCTCGAACGTGTCCTTGAACCGCTCGTAGGCCTTGTCCTTGGACTCGAACACGACCTGCTCGGCGTAGCCGCTGGCCTCCAGGTCCGCCTGGAGCTGGTCCGTGGTCGCCTGGTCGATGTCGCGGTCGAGGTAGACCACCACTTCGAGGTTGGTCTGGTAGTACTCCTCGATCACGTCGACCTGGTTGTACAGCAGCAGGCCCGCGCCGAGCATCGTCAGCGAGACGGCCATGGTGATGATCATGGCGACGGTCATGGAGATGTTGCGCCACAGTCCGAGGAAGACCTCGGACATCACGTACTTCGCGCGCATTAGCTCTGGTTCTGCCTTTCGCTCAGCCGTAGACGCCGCGAGCCTGGTCGCGGACGATCTGGCCGTTCTCGATCTCGATGACGCGGCGGCGCATCTGGTTCACGATGTTGGAGTCGTGGGTGACCATGAGGATGGTGGTGCCGGTCCGGCTGATCCGGTCGAGGAGCCGCATGATCTCGATCGAGGTGTCGGGGTCGAGGTTGCCGGTGGGCTCGTCGGCCAGCAGGAGGAGCGGGCGGTTGACGAACGCGCGGGCCACGGCGACGCGCTGCTGCTCGCCGCCGGAGAGCTCGTGCGGGTAGCGGTGCTCCTTGCCGCCGAGGCCGACCAGTTCGAGGACCTCGGGGACGACGCGGCGGGCCACGGACTTGGGCTTGCCGATGACCTCCAGCGCGAACGCCACGTTCTCGGCCGCGGTGCGGTTCGGCAGGAGCCGGAAGTCCTGGAACACGCAGCCGATGCTCCGGCGGTACGCCGGGGTCTTCCAGCGGCGCAGCCGGGTCACGTCGGTGTCCCCGACGGTGATCTTGCCCTTGTCCGGGATCTCTTCGCGGAGCAGGAGCTTGATGATCGTGGACTTACCCGCACCGGTCGGGCCGATGAAGAAGACGAACTCTCCCTTGTCGATGAAGACGTTCATGTCCTCGACCGAGGGCCGGTTCGACCGGGGGTAGTGCTTGGTTACACCCTCAAGCTGAATCACGAGGCGGAGTCTATCCGCCGAATTCCGGAGGCGGTCCGGCGGCTCCAGCACAAGCGTGGCATATTCCGTCGTTTCCGACCCATATGTCACGACCGCCCGGTGGTAACGACGTGATTTCGTCCGAACGGGGGAAGCACATGTGGTCAGGAGGCCCATGCGGGGTCGCCGGAGGGTCACCGGGCGGGCACGGGGGGTCCACAGCGGATCGTAGATCCTATACGAAACAGGATCTACGATCCGGTGCTAGTCGGTCGACTTCTCGCCGCTCTTGCGCCAGCGGATGCCCGCCTCCAGGAAGCCGTCGATGTTCCCGTCGTAGACGCCCTTGACGTCGGCGGTCTCGAAGCCCGTGCGCAGGTCCTTGACCATCTGGTACGGGTGCTCGACGTAGGAGCGCATCTGGTCGCCCCACGAGGCGGTGGCCGAGCCGCGCAGCTCGTCGACCTTCGCGCGCTCCTCGTCGCGGGTGCGCTGGAGCAGCTTGGCCTTGAGGACGGCCATCGCGGTGGCCTTGTTCTGGAGCTGCGAGCGCTCGTTCTGGCAGGAGACGACGATGCCGGTGGGCAGGTGGGTCAGGCGCACCGCCGAGTCGGTGGTGTTGACGCCCTGCCCGCCGGGGCCGGAGGAGCGGTAGACGTCCACGCGGATCTCGTCCTCGGGGATGTCCTCGATCTCGTCGGTCTGCTCCAGGGCCGGGACGACCTCGACGGCGGCGAAGCCGGTCTGGCGGCGCCCCTGGTTGTCGTACTTGCTGATGCGCACGACGCGGTGGGTGCCCTGCTCGACCGAGAGGTGCCCGTAGGCGTAGGGGCCCTTGACGGCGAAGGTCGCCGAGCGGATCCCGGCCTCCTCGGCGTAGGAGACGTCGTACACCTCGGTGCCGAAGCCGTGCGGCTCCGACCAGCGCAGGTACATGCGCATGAGCTGCTCGGCGAAGTCGCAGGCGTCGGCGCCCCCGGCGCCGGAGCGGACGGTCACGACGCAGTCGCGCTCGTCGTACTCGCCGGAGAGGAGGGTGCGGACCTCCAGCTCGTCGACGGCCTTGCGGATCGAGGCGAGCTCGGCGCCGGCCTCGGCCGCCGCGCTCGGGTCGTCCTCGGCGTCGGCCAGCTCGAAGAGGACTTCCACGTCGTCCATGCGCCCGTGGAGCGAGGCGAGCTTCTTGAGCTCGGCCTGCACGTAGGAGAGGCGGGAGGTGAGCTGCTGGGCGTGATCGGGGTCGTCCCACAGCCCGGGGTCGGCGGCCGCGGCCTCAAGCTCGGACAGCTCGCGCCGGAGCGCGGGGAGGTCGAGGACGGCCTCGACGCTGGCGAGCGTCGCCTTGAGTTCGCGGAGATCGGCGGAAACATCGACACTGGTCACAACAGATCAGGGTACGCCTGTATTCGGGCTCATACGAAACGGGACGCGAGCCCCTCAGGGCCGCGTCCCGCTCCGTGCTTGATCTCGTGCGTCCGGCCCGCGGGCCGGGGGTCTAGCCGTCTACCGCTTCTTCAGCCAGCTGAGGGCCGAGCGGTGGTAGCCGATCGCGAACTCCATCGCGACGGCGGCGTTCGGGTCCTCGTCGGCGTAGTCCTTCGCGGCGGCACGGGCCTCTGCCAAGGCCTCCTGGTGCTGCTCGACCGCGTCGGCGAACATCTCGTCGGCGGTGTCCTTCGAGAGGTAGTCGAGGAAGGCCGTGCGCAGCGCGACGGGGTCGCGCAGCTGGCCGATCCGGGCCGGCTCGTTGAGCCAGCGGGTGAACGCCCGCTTGCCGTTGGCGCTGATGGTGTAGGGCACCGAGGCGCGGGGCCCCGGCTTCCCGACGCGCACCAGGCCGCCTTCGGCGAGGGCGGGGAGTTCGCGGTAGACCTGCGAGCGCGTCATGGTCCAGTACGGACCGAGGCGACGGGTCGCCTCCGCCATGAGTTGTCCGCCGGTCATCGGTCCTTCGTGAAGCAAGCCCAGCAATGCTGCCGAGGTCGCGTTGAGTTCTTTTCCTGCCATGCCCGACAGGATGCCATGTGGATGCCGCCCTGACAAGTGGACAGCTCCAATGTGTCGATAGACCCCGACCGATGACTCATGCTGCGTGACCACGGATTCCGCTGCAAGCCTTGTGAATCCGACGGCGACCGATACGGTATTGCAACGCTTGATCGGAGAATTCCAATCGTGTGATCCCCATCGCCCTCATCGGTTCGGGTGACGCGGCGTCACTCGCCGCGCATGGATCATTATCGACTGTCGCGGCCGTTTTCACTTGTCGGCATGGGGGAACCGATGAGGTCCGATCCGGGCGACTCATCGTCGGAACCGCCCTCAGTGGAGCCTCCGGATTCACCCTCTGATCCGGACATATCAGTTGATTCCACCCCGCCGTCGGGGCTCTCCGACTCCGGCCCTTCGGGAGTGGGGGACGCAGCGTCACCGGACGGGGACTCAGTGGAGGCCGGTTCCGTTGGGTCCCCAGAGGACTGGTCCCCGGCCGGGATGGACGTTCCGGCCTCTTCAGACGGATCGCCCGCATTCTCCGCATTCGGGACGTCGGGTCCGGTGAGGGTCGCGACGGCCCAGACCGCCGCGGCCGCCAGGCCCACGAGGACCAAGGCGGCCACGAGGAACCGGCCGCGGCGCGCGGGCTCGGGCGGCGGCTCCTGCCCGGCGGCGAGGAGCGCGCCGATGCCCTCCCCGGCGTGCGGTGTGACGGGCTCGTAGGCGAAGGATT
Source organism: Glycomyces artemisiae (assembly GCF_003002955.1). Lineage (GTDB taxonomy): Bacteria > Actinomycetota > Actinomycetes > Mycobacteriales > Micromonosporaceae > Glycomyces > Glycomyces artemisiae. The sequence goes on along the minus strand of NZ_PVTJ01000001.1, from coordinate 17,529 downwards.
TCGTCGCGTCCCGTTCGCGCAGTTCGGGTTCGATGGGCGCGGTGGCCTGGCGGGAGAGGCGCGGGGCGAGGCGGCGCAGCTCGGCGGCGACGGCGTCGAGGTCGCCGCGGGCGCGCGGGTCGAGCGACAGCAGCGTCTCGACGACCTGCCACAGGTCGCGGTCGACGACGGCGGGCTTGACGGGGATGCGGGTGAGGTGGCGCTCGACGACCTCCGTGATGGACCCGCCCCGGTAGGCGCTGTGCGCGGTGAGCGCCTCGTAGAGGACGAGGCCGAGCGCGTAGTTGTCGACGCCCGTGCTCGCGGAGTCGCCGGAGGCGACCTCCGGGGCGATGTACTCGGGGGTGCCGTGGGAGGGCGCGGTGCGGGAGGCGGCGGCGCGGGCGATGCCGAAGTCGACGAACTTGACGCCCTCGGCGCCGTGCAGCATGAGGTTGCCGGGCTTGACGTCCGAGTGGCGGTAGCCGGAGCGGTGGATCGCGGCGAGGGTCTCGGCGGCGCTGGCGCACCGCAGCGCGGCCTCGGCGGCCGGGAGGGGCCCGTGGAGGCGCAGGTGCTCGCGCAGGTCCAGGCCCTCGATGAACTCCAGGACGACCGCGCAGACCGCGTCGGTGACGATGAAGTCCTTGACGCCGACGACCCCGGGGTGGTCGATGGTCCGCAGGATCTCGGCCTCGGCCCGGAAGGACTCGAAGATCTCCGCCTCGCCGCGCAGCTCCTCGCGGAGGATCTTGACGGCCACCCAGTCGCCGGTGATCCGGTCGAACGCCCGCCAGACCACGCCGACCGCTCCCCGCGCGATCTCGTGCTCCAGGACGTAGCGGTCGGCCAGCACGGACTTCATGGCAGCTCCCAGGGGTGGGTGGCGAAGCGGGCTGAATCCACTGTAATCGGGGCGTCACCCCAGCTCAGCGGCGGGTTGGCAGGGTGGCACGAACGGGGGATACAGCGCCGGGCCCGGCCGGTGCGCGGACCGGGGTTCAACGGTCGCGTGCTGTGAGTGCGGGACCACTACACTTGCGCCCATGTCCCTCGAACGGCCAAGCTTTGAACAGACTGCCGAAACTCAGTGCCGAATCAGTGGTGATCGCCTGTGACCGAATTGCGATGGCGCTACGGCGCCGCCACCGACGTGGGCAAGGTCCGCGACCTGAACGAGGACTCCCACCTCGCGTCGCGGCGTCTGCTCGCGGTGGCTGACGGCGTGGGCGGCGCCGCGGCCGGCGAGGTCGCCAGCGGGGTGACCATCGCCGAGGTGACCCGCCTGGCGCGCCGCTCCCCCGCCGACGCCCACGCGGAGCTGGGCGAGGTCGTCGAGGCCGCCCGCGACCGCATCCGCGCCGCCGTGGCCGAGAACCCCGAGTCCGAGGGCATGGCGACGACCCTGACGGGGCTGTGGCTCGGCGACGACGCCGTCGACATCGTCCACATCGGCGACTCCCGGGCCTACCAGGTGCGCGGCGAGGACTTCGTCCAGGTGACCGTGGACGACTCGTACGTGCAGCACCTGGTCGACGAGGGCGCCATCACCCCCGCCGAGGCCCAGGACCACCCCTACAAGTCCGTCGTCACCCGCGTGCTCCAGGCCAACCCCGCCCCGGCGCACTTCGAGACCCGGCCCGCGCAGATCGGCGACCGGTACATGCTCTGCTCCGACGGGCTCAGCGACGTCGTGGACGACGCCGTGATCGAGAACGTCCTGCGCGACTTCGCCGACCCCCAGGCGGCCGCCGAGGAACTCGTGCGCCTCGCCCTCGAAGGCGGCGGCCCCGACAACGTCACCGTGGTCGTCGGCGACGTCTCCGAGCACCGCGCGCGCCGCCGCTGGCCGTGGGTCCTCGCCGCGGTCGCGGCGGTCCTGGTCGTGGCCGCCATCGCCCTGGGCCTGTACTTCTTCTAGGCCGCTGAGACTTCAGGGCCGCCCGGCAGTGCCGGGCGGCCCTCTTTCGTCTCCTAGTCGAAGGCGAGGCCCAGGTTCGCGCCCTCGGCGCGGGCCGCGTAGTCGAAGAACGCGGCGTCGTCGGCGGTCACGTTGTTCAGGTGCCCGTGCAGCTCGTAGCCGATGATCCCGACGAGGCGGTTCCAGGCGAGGATGAGCCGCGCGGTCTCCTCGACGGTGAAGGCGCCCTCTTCGAGCAGGACGAGCATCGCCGGGTCGATCGCGGACGGGTCGCACTCGGGGCCGGTGTAGGGACGGAGCCCGTTGCCGCGCTTGGCGTCCGCGACGATGCGCGCCAGCGTCAGCGGCATGCGCGCGGCGATCTCGGTGGTGAGGTGCGGGGCGGCGTAGCCGGGGACCGGGGTGCCGAACAGCAGCGCGTACTCGTGCCGGTTCGCGAGGGCCCAGTTGCGCACACCGTTCCACACGCCGATCCAGCGGTTCTCGGGGACGGCCTTGGGGCGGTCGGCGCCCTCGGCGGCCTCGCCGACCTCGTTGTAGGACTCGATGAGGAGGGCGGTCAGGAGCTCGTCGCGGCTCGCGAAGTACCGGTACACGGCCGAGGAGGCCATGCCCAGGTCGCGGGCGACCGAGCGCAGGGACAGCCCCGGTGCGCCGACCTCGCCGAGCTGGCGACGCGCGGTCGCGAGGATCTCCCTGGTGAGCTCGGCGCGGGCGCGTTCTCTGGCGGTTCTCGGCGCGTTCATGAGACCAGTGTACAGAAACGAGAGCACCGCTCTTGCATCCTCGGGAACGATGTGCAATCATTGCTCTCAACAGAGAGCACCGCTCACGGAAATGAGCGGTGAACCCCATAAGGAGCCCCGATGACCCGCACCGCCCCCGACCCCCGAGCCCGCATGGGCGCCTTCGCCTTCGCGCTCGCCGGGATCCTCTTCGTCCTCTACGAGGCCGTCGCGCCCCGCGAGGACCAGACCACCCTCGAAGGCGCCGCGTCCTGGGCCAGCGCCGGATGGTCCATCGCCCACGTCTCGGCCATCGTCGGCCTCATCCTCATCCCCCTCGGCTACGGCGCCCTCCGCGGTTTTCTTGAGGGAACGAAGAACGAGAAGACCGCGTTCCTCGCCGCCACCATCGGCTACATCGGCTCGGGCCTGACCATCTCGTACTACGGCGCGGAAGTGTACGGCCTCAAGGCGATCGGCGAGCGCGCCGTCGCCGACGGGGACGCCTCGCTGACCGAGGTCGGCGACGCGTTCCGCCTCGACCCGACCGCGATGACCGTGTTCGCGATCGGCCTGGCGCTCATCGCGATCGCAGGGGTGCTGGCCGCCGTCGCGGTGTGGCGCTCGGGCGTGCTGTCGAAGTGGTCCGGCGTGCCGTTCGCGGTCCTGATGGTCACGTACCTGCCGCAGTTCTTCATTCCGCAGGCGGGCCGGATCGCCTGGGGCGCACTGGTGACGGTCTCGGCGCTGTGGCTGGCGGCCGAGCTGTGGCGGGCCTCGTCGAAGGCTCCCGCGAAGGAACTGCAACCGGCGTAACGGAACACGGAGCGGCCCCGCTGCGATCGATCGCAGCGGGGCCGCTCCGTTTCGTCCTATGCGGAGAGCGCGATGCCGTCGAGGATGTCGTGCTCGGAGATGAGCACCTCTCCGATCCCGCTGCGCTCCATGATGGTGCGCAGCACCAGCGCGCCGCCGACGATGACGTCGGCGCGGCCCGGGTGCATGACGGGGATCGCCAGGCGCGCGGCGTGGTCGGCCGCGGCGAGGTCGGCGGTGACCTTCGCGACCTGCTCGTACGTCAGGCGGGTCCCGTCGATCGCGTCGGGGTCGTAGGCGGGCAGGCCCAGCGAGATCGCGGCGACGGTGGTCGCGGTCCCGGCGACGGCGACGAGCTCGGTGGCCTCGCGGCCCGGGTCGGCGACGGCCAGGGCGCGGTCGGCGATGCCGGTGATGTCGGCGGTCGCGGCGTCCATCTCGGCGGGGCCGGGCGGGTCGGAGCGCAGGTGGCGCTCGGTCATGCGGACGCAGCCGACGTCGACGGAGATCGCGGCGATGACGTCGCCTCCGGTGCCGCGCACGAACTCGGTGGAGCCGCCGCCGATGTCGATGAGGAGGCGCTGGCCGTCGTGGGCGGGGAGGGTGGCGACGGCGCCGGTGAAGGACAGGCGCGCTTCCTCGTCGCCGGTGATGACCTCGGGGGCCTGGCCGAGGACGGCCTCGACCATGGCGGTGAAGTCGGCGGCGTTGGCGGCGTCGCGGCTCGCGGAGGTCGCGACCATGCGGATCGCCTCGGCCCCGTGCTCGCGGATCTGCGCGGTGTAGTCGGCGAGGGCTGCGCGGGTGCGCTCGATGGCGGCGTCGGCGAGGCGGCCGGTGCGGTCGACGCCTTCGCCGAGGCGCACGACCTCCATGCGGCGCACGACGTCGTGGAGGCGGCCGTCATCGTCGATGTCGGCGATGAGGAGGCGGATGGAGTTGGTGCCGCAGTCGATCCCCGCGACGCGTCGCGCGCTCATTCGGCGGCCTCCTGCCTCGTCGCGCAGCTGGAGGTGCGCCACCATTCGGGGAGCTTGTCGATGGCCTCGTCGCCCATGGGGCTGACGCCGGGCCCGGCGGCGAGGGCGTGGCCGACGAGGGCGTGGAGGCATTTGACGCGGTCGGGCAGGCCCCCGGCGGAGACCCCGGCGATCTCGGGGACGTCGCCGAGGCGGGCGCGGCGGGCGAGGTAGTCCTCGTGGGCGCGGCGGTGGTGCTCGGCGAGCTCGGGGTCGGCGTTCAGGCGGTCGTTCATGTCCTTCATGACGCCGCCGCCTTCGAGGCGGCCGATCGCGGAGGCGGCCTTGGGGCAGGTCAGGTAGTACGTGGTGGGGAACGGGGTGCCGTCGGGCAGGCGCGGCTCGGTCTCGACGACGGCGGGCTGCCCGCAGGGGCAGCGCCAGGCGACGGCGTGCGCGCCGCGGATGGGGCGCCCGAGCTGCGCGGAGACGGCGGCCGCGTCCGCGTCGGTCACCGGCTGCGGCTCCTGCGGCCACGCTTCGGGCTTCACAGGGCCACCTGCTCCACTGCCTTCACGGTCATTCCCCCGGTTCCTCGGTCTCGTCCGGATCAAGCTGATCGGCGTCTTCAAAGGTATCGGTGAGCGATTCGTACCAGGGCTTGTCGGCCCCGGATTCGTCGTCCTCGCCACCGGTGTGCTTCGGGTCGTCCTCGTCGATGACGATGACGAGGTCCTCGCCGGGGGGCACGAGGAGGAGGCTGGAGCGGATCTGGGCCTCGACGTACTCGGGGTCGTCCCATTTGAGGCGCTCGGCTTCGAGGTCGTCGATGCGGTCCTGCTGCGCGGACTGCTCGGCTTCGAGGCGGTTGATCTCGATGCGCTGCTCGACGTACGTGCGCAGGGGGTAGGCGTACGCGAGGGCGAGCGCGGAGAGGACGAGGGCGAGGACGGCGGCGCGGCGGGAGACCTTCCGGGCGGGCCGGTACCGGACCCGCTTGACCTCGGCGCGGCCCGCGGTGCCGGGGGCGGGGCGCCGGGCGGCGCGGGTGCGGCCGGGACCGGTGGATCGTCCTCCGGGGCGGCTGGGTCGACGGCTCGCGTTCACGGGCCCAGCCTAGTCGATGCGGCACGGCGGAGGCCCCCGCGCCGAAGCACGGGGGCCTTCACTTCAGGTTCCCTTCAGGCAGCTTCAGGTCCGCTTCAGGTTCCCCTGGATACGTTCTACTTGCCGAACTTGGGGAAGGCGGAGGCGCCGGCGTAGCGGGCGGCGTCGCCGAGGTCTTCCTCGATGCGCAGCAGCTGGTTGTACTTGGCGACGCGGTCGGACCGGGCCGGGGCGCCGGTCTTGATCTGGCCGCAGGTCATGGCCACGGCCAGGTCGGCGATGGTGGTGTCCTCGGTCTCGCCGGACCGGTGGCTCATCATGCAGCCGAAGCCCGCGCGGTGGGCCATCTCGACGGCGTCGGTGGTCTCGGTGAGCGAGCCGATCTGGTTCACCTTGACCAGCAGGCCGTTGGCGGCCTTCTCGTCGATGCCGCGGCGGATGCGCTCGGGGTTCGTCACGAACAGGTCGTCGCCGACGATCTGGAGGCGCGAGCCGACGGCGGCGGTGAGCGCGGACCAGCCGGCCCAGTCGTCCTCGGAGAGGGGGTCCTCGATGGACACGAACGGGTAGGCCGCGATGAGCTCCTCGTAGTAGGCGCTCATCTCGTCGCCGGTCTTCTTCTGGCCCTCGAAGAGGTAGGCGCCGTCGGTGAAGAACTCGGTGGCGGCGACGTCCATCGCGAAGGCGATGTCGGTGCCGAGCTTGTACCCGGCCTTCTCGACGGCCACGGCGATGAGGTCGAGCGCGGCGCGGTTCGACTCCAGGTTCGGCGCGAAGCCGCCCTCGTCGCCGAGGCCGGTGGACAGGCCGCGGTCCTTGAGGACCGACTTGAGCGCGTGGTACGTCTCGGCGCCCCAGCGCAGGGCCTCCTTGAACGTCGGCGCGCCGATCGGGGCGATCATGAACTCCTGGACGTCGACGTTGGAGTCCGCGTGGGAGCCGCCGTTGAGGATGTTCATCATCGGCACAGGCAGGAGGTGCGCGTTCGGGCCGCCCACGTAGCGGTACAGCGGCAGCTCCGCCGAGTCGGCGGCGGCCTTGGCGGCGGCGAGGGACGCGCCGAGGATGGCGTTCGCGCCGAGGTTCGACTTGTCCGGGGTGCCGTCGGCGTCGAGGAGCGCCTGGTCGACGAGGCGCTGCTCGGAGGCCTCGATGCCGATGAGGGCGTCGCGGATCGGGCCGTTGACGTTGTCCACGGCCTTCTCGACGCCCTTGCCGAGGTAGCGGGACTTGTCGCCGTCGCGCAGCTCGATGGCCTCGAAGGCGCCGGTGGAGGCGCCCGAGGGCACGGCCGCCCGCTGGAGCGTGTCGTCGTCGAGCAGGATCTCCACTTCGACCGTGGGGTTCCCGCGGGAGTCGAGGATCTCCCTGGCCCGGATGTCTTCAATTGCAGCCACTGTCACTCCTGAGATAGCCGAATCATGACTGTCGGCCCGATTACGGGGCCGTGTCCGAAGGATTTCGGCCGACCCGACACTGCGCCGGCCACAGCACCCCAGCCTACGCCCCGGCCCCGGCGGCAGTGCCTCCGAGCCGCGAAAACGCGATGGCGGCGACGGGTCCTCCTCGTGTTACATGGAGGCTGGTTAGGGCGCTATAAGGTGGAGTCCTATCTCAGATCAGACACCTGTGCTAGGCGTGCCCCCCGGATGCCGACGGCCGAGTCGCGGCTCGCGAGCGCCGCCGAGAGCGGCCCCGGCGCCTCCATCGCCGAGCACAACGGAAGTGGAGCCCCATGATCGTGCAGAACCCCCTCCGGCGCTGCGCCGCCTTCGGCGCGGCGGCGCTGCTGGCGCTCGCCGCCGGCTGCTCCGGAGGCGCAGGCGGCGAGGAGACGGCCTCGGAGGACCAGGCCGCGCTCACCGAGCTGAGCGAGCGCCTCGTCGACGGCGAAGGCCACGCCTACACCGCCGAGTACCTCCTCGAAGGCTCGGACGACGCGCTGCTCGTGGCCGTCGACCCCGAGGCGGGCACCGCCGCGGTCGTCGTCGGCGACCGCCCGTCCCTGTGGGCCGGCGAGGACGACGCCGACCTCGCCGTCTGGCTCGGCCAGGAGCTCGACGGCCTCCTCCCCACCGACGACGACGTCGCCTCCTGGCTCGCCGCGGCCGCGGCCGACGCCGCCGCCAGCGCCGAGTTCACCGACACCACCCTCGCCGGCGAGCTCGCCGACTGCGTCGACGTCCAGGGCGCCGCCGAAGCGCCCGTCGGCTCCTTCGAGGTCTGCGTGACCACCGTCGGCGTCATCGCCAGCATCACCGCCAAGGTCGGCGACGACGCCTTCGGCGCCAAGCTCGTCAACTACCACGACGGCGTCGACGCCGCCTGGCTCGACGGCATCACCGGACAGGCCAGCACGAGCAACCAGTGAGAATCGCGCCGCGCCCACCGGCGCGGCGCGTTACAGTCGCCCGGCGGGCCGGGGCCGGCGCAACGGGGGTTCACCTGAAAAGGTGTCGGCGCCACGCCCCGGCCCGCCACGCTTCAGGTAGGCCACATCACAAGCCATATCCCGCTTGCGCACCCCCCTCCCCGACCATGTACAGTTGTCTCCGTTGCCGCGGCCAGCCCGCGAACGACAAGGCAAGCTCCCGTCGTCCAGGGGCCTAGGACGCCGCCCTCTCAAGGCGGAAACGGCGGTTCGAATCCGCTCGGGAGTACAGGTAAATACACAGCTCAGGGGCCAACTCCGGTTGGCCCCTGAGTCTATCACCAGGCCCTGTGATAGCACCGTGGTAGCAGGACCGCCCACCGCTTCCGGTCAGCGCCCGACCGTCTCCCCCACATTCCGACCCTCCGGCTCAACCCCGTCGAGGAAGTCCAGCAACCCCCTCACCGGAACCCGGTACTGCCCGCCGACCTTCCGGATCGGAGCCGGAAAGCTCCCCTCCCGAGCAAGCCGGTACACCACTGTCCGCCCGATCCCCAGAATCTGCCCAGCGGTCTCCACATCACAGACCACCCCCAAAGCCACAACTCGCTCTCGCGTCCACGCCTCATCAACCTGCTTCGCGCCCCTACAGTCAGCCATTGCCGCCCTCTCTTGTCTCGAACTCACTTGAGGGGCAATCTTGACGATGAAGCGTGCCGCCGACAAGGAGTGCCGCAAAAACTACAGTGACCGCATCCTCCGGCCCCTGCGAAGCACTTGCCGACCCGTCAAGTACACGTTGAGCCGTTACCTCACCTGTCCCAGAGCTTCGATGGCAGCACACCCAGCATTTAGAACTCGGTCAGGACTCTTCTATTACGGTCAAAACGGCGGAAACTGAAACCTCTGATTCGGGCATACAGTTCCATCATGGCTTTGAACCGAGCAGTTGACGTGAGTGCCCATTCCAATTCCAATGGATCCGGACCCCAGGAAGTGAATGTTGGCCATATAGTGAGCCTATAGAAGCGGTCTTGCTTTAACAAACTGTTCAATTCTTGTCATATTATCGGAATTTATCCTTTTAAGGTCCAATTTTCACATCCAAGGCAACGAATCGTCAAGGGTACGATTCCCTGCATCCGGAGGAGCCTGATGAGCAAGGGGCAGCGTAACAAGAATAGAAGGCGAGACGCGGACCAACGGCGCGCCACGAAGGAAGCTATGAGAAAGGCTAGAAAAGCTGATCTTCGTGGACGACTGATAGGTTCGACCGTACCCGAATACGAACACGTCTGCAAATCTGGGGACGAACGCCTCTATGAAACACTTGTAGCAAGATATACACAGCGGATGGAACATATTGAATCCTTGCCGGAATTTATTAAAGGACCGATGCTATCGTGCCTTGCTCCAATACCTGTCATCGATAAGTTCCTGATTCACTATGGTGCCGATAGCAGGCGTCACCCTTCGAGCTATGTCGGAGAATGGGTCGACCACCTAGCTTGGGGCGTTGATAGCGCCGTCACTGCAGTAAGACTGCTCCTCTGCGGCCAGGTTGTAGGGGCCGCTACTATCGCACGAACCCAGTTCGAACGATGGACCATGCATCGCGCATTTAACGCCAACATCCAGCAATCCCCAGGAGAAAAGACAATTGACTACATCGCACGCACATGGAGTAGTGGCGATGTTTTCAAAACAATCCATCAACCGGTCAACCACTCCGAATCATTTCCTGACCAGGACGATGAAATCATTTCTATAGAAGAGCCCGAATCAGATCACCAACACATTCATACATCTGACGGGTTCGAAATATGTCCTCCTATGCTTTATGGCCTCCTTAGCGAAATGATGCATGGCCGCGAGCTGATTGACGCAATTGGTTGGGATGGCGAGTCACTATTGCGATCCCAAGACTGGCCCGATGAAGTCTTTATCGCAATAGCAGCTATTACAGATACCATTACCTTGTGTCTCCGTCAAATACGCATCGCTGGCATGAGCATTGCCGCCGAGGCCGGCGATGCATCTGGAGTAAGGCTAATGCGCGCAAGCTTGGATGGATTCTCGGAACCCAGCGAAGGCAACGCAAATTCTCAGGAAGACGCAGGCGACACAGTTTACTCAACCAAGTCCTCTCAGGAACCGACCTTTTCAAAAGGCTACCTTGCCGCACCTCCTCTCATCGCGCTCGCTCCCCTGCTCCCCCGCGAGGGCCTGCGTGACGATTGGGTCCATGTCATTGAAGCTATGGCAAATACGTTCACAGCCACTTCTAAAGGCCATAGACCTGCTGGCCGCCTTTTCCAGGATGATGAGTTCGTGATGTACGCTTTCGCATGGCATCGGTCTCGCAGTGTGCGGTTTGCGAGAAGTGTGATGTTGACCGAGAGCGAAGACCTGGGAGACAACTTCGATATCGACGCTTTTGGAGGCAGCGTCAACCTCTCGGTCGCCTTGACCGAAGCAGCCTCACTTCTCGCAAAATGGCACCCTCGTCAGGAATCTGCGGCCGCCGCATCTCTAATTGGAAGTGCGGTTCGCTCCTCTTACTGGCTTTGGCTAGAGGACGATAGCAGAGCACTAGGCATTCTGCGGTGCGTCCTTGAACAGACCTCAAGGCTGCGAGTTTGGCGCATGAAACCTGATAAGGCAATGACCCTTGAACAACGAGCAGAGACCACCCCTAGAGATTGGCTAGAGAAAGCTGGATGGAAACGTTTGAGCGCACTTCATAAAGCGCTGGGGGAATATGCTCACACCAGCGCCACCTCAAAATGGAGCGGCGCGCACCAGCTTCTAGCCCAACTTCAACCCGGCGCAGATCCAGATCGCGCCATTCTCACAGCTCGCGGCGCAGCAATAGATTTCGTCGCACTCCTAGCAGCCCGAGAAATAACCACCGAAATACATAACATTTCGGAACCTGTCGCAATTACTCTCGAAGCACTTTTCGAAAGATACGGGTTCGATATGTCCAAAGACTCTTCCAAGATTGAATCTCACTTCAATCACATCTGGGAAAAGCGCGGTGCCAGCCTCGGTGACCCTGATTTCAGAATGCCATCCGCTGAGTGAGCGCTCATGAGATTCCTTCTTCAACGCTCGAGAGACTTATTTGCCCTGCAGGAGCAATACTCAAGCAAAGCTTCAATGTGAGATCCTGATGTGTGATGCGCGGAACGCTAGGAGATAGGTCGTTGCGAATACTGGTGCGCATCCGATCAAGGTCAGGAGTGCCGCGGTCCTCGGCGTGGTAACCAATACCGAGGCCGCCCATTCGGTCGCAAAGGCGAAAACGAGAAGTACTGCAATGCCTCCGCTCCATTTGATCAGAGACTCGATAGCTACGATATGCCTCGCGGCCAACAGGCGGTGGAGCACATGGGCTGAAGCCACCGAGACGATTGTGTAAGCGATCGCGTTGACCAGCATCAGGACTGCGGCCAAGTGCGCAGCGGGCACGAGCGCGAAGACAGCGAGACTGAGTGCGACTCTGATGATGGTCGACCAGATCACGATCAGCGCGGGTGTCCGTGCATCGCCGATGGCAAGGAACGTGAAGAACTGGAGCTGCGAGATCGAATACGGGATCAGGGCCAGACCAGCAGCGGCGATGACGGGGCCTGTCGCCAAAGCTGCTGAGTGCGTGTAGTCGCTCCACTCGAAGAGGACCACTGCGATGGGTTCTGCCAGCGCGATCATAGCGGCGACGGCTGGGGCGGTGAGCATGAGGAGGAGCCGCACCCCCCGTTGATACTCGTTCGCAGTCTTTGTCGAATCCGGTCGGATGCGTTTGGAGAGTTCGGGTGTGAGTGCGGTGATGACGGGTAGTGCGAGGATGCCGTAGGCCATCATGAGCAGGACCCAGGCGTTGTTGTAGATCAGCGGGCCGGGGCCGCCTTCTGCGGCTGCGGCTCGGATGAGTCCGAGGATGACCAGGAGTCCGAGCTGCCCGGCGGCGACGTATGCGGTGACCCAAAGGATCGTCTTTGAGAGTTTCCGGAGTCCGAATCCTCGCAGGCTTGGCTTCCATCGCCAGGGCACACCCGCTTTTCGCATGGCGGGGATAAGAATCAACGCTTGGAGCGCAGCGCCGATCAATGTGGCGCCGCCGAGCAGGATCGTGCGGAGGTCGCCGAAGTCGCTGGCGGGGAATGCGATGAGGGCCAGGGCTGCGGTGATGAGGGTGAGGTTGTTGCAGGCCGGGGACCAGGCGGGGAGCGTGAAGGTGCCGCGTGCGTTGAGGATTGCGGTGGCGACGGCGCCGATGCCGTAGAAGAACACGGCGGGCACGGTGAACATCGCGAATGCGGTGGTCAGGTTCGCGCTCTCGCCGTGGGTTGCCGAGCCTCCGAGGAGGGGGATCAGCAGCGGTACGGCTGCGGTTGCGACGAGGGCGGCGAGGCCGAAGGCGACGGCGGCGAAGCTGAAGAGTCGTTGGGCAAACTCGCGGCCGCCATCCTGATGGTTGGCCCTGGCCTGGTTCAGGAGTGGAACGAGGACCGCGGTGCCGATGCCGCCGAGGAGGATCTCGTAGACGATGCCGGGGAGCATGACGGCGGTGGTGTAGGCGTCGCCGACCAGTCCGGCTCCGAGGGCGGCGCCGATGGCGGCGGTGCGGATGAAGCCGGTGATGCGGCTGGAGAGTGCGCCGACGGCGATGAGTGAGCTTCGGCCGAGCAGGGTTCTCGCACTGGTCATGCGATCGGGACGACCTGCCCGGTCAGGAGCTTGTCGATCCGAGTGGAGGCGGCGGTCGCTTGCTGGTTCCCGGAGGGAAGGGACTCGCGCAGGATGCGGAGTTCTCGGCGGATGCGGGTGGAGCGGACGAGCTGGAGGTCGCCGACCGCTTGCCCTGCAAGCGAAATGCCCTCAGCGGATTCTCCGGCGGCACAAGAGATCGAGGCTTGTCGCAGTCGGCAGAGGGTGGCTGATCTGCCTCGTGAGCTGCCGAGCGTGCTGCTTGCGGCGGCGAGGTGTTCGAGCGCGGTAGAGGCTGCCAGGACGTGTCGGTTCTGCTGGTAGCTGAGGTAGGCGGCGAACCCGGTTGAGGCCATGAGGGTCTGGGGTCCGCGGAAGGCCGGGAGCCAGACGGGTGCGTCGTCCGGAATCTCGCTGTCGATCGCGCGTTCGTTGGCGAGGTCGATGTAGCGCAGGGTCTCGTTGAGCTCGCCGAGCTGGCCGTACGCTTCAGCGGTCACGCCCAGGAGAGCGGCCTTGAGCTGGTCGACGATCGAGTCGTCAGCGAGTGCGAGTTCAGCACAAGCGAGGGCTTCGGAGGGCTTTCCGAGGAAGACCGCCTGTCCGGCCATGTCGCAGAGGGCCTGAGCGGTCAGGTTCCGGTCGTCGGCTTCTACGGCGAGGCGGACGCCGAGACCGAACATGCGGGTCGCCTGGTCATGGAGTCCGAGGTCGAACGCGGTCCAGCCGGTTCGGTCAGCGAGGTAGCCGGCGGCCGAGGCGAGGCGTTTGCGGAGCGATTCGGATCGGGTCTGTTCGATCAGGCCGGTGGCCCAGGTCAGCAGCGATTGGCCTTCGCTGATGAGGGCGTGGCCGCCTCCTCGCAGGTCCCGGGAGGTGAGCGCCAGCGCGGCCTGCTCCAGTTCCTCGGCGTCGAACTCGCTGACCATGCTCGGGGACGCGACTGGGCCGGTCACGCTTTCGATCTCGTCGGCCAGAGGGGAGCCAGCTCCGATGCCGGTCGTGGTGGCCACGAATCCGCGGAGGAGCGTACGTCGTCTCATCTCGGCCTCGTCAATGTCGTCGTCAGCAGGTACGGAGCCTGCGGCCCTGGTCGTGACTCCGATCGGCAGCGACCACCCTAGCGCGCGGTGGTAGGCGAGCACGATCCCTGGAGTCAGCGGCCTGATGCCGCGCTCGACTCGCGACAGGTGGCTCTTCGACTTGCCGGTGATGCGGGCGAGGATGTCCAGCCCGATTCCAGCTTCGATTCGCGCGGCGCGAAGCCGGGCTCCATCTGCATCGTCCATGACGGCCTCCCATAAGTGCCACGTTGCGGAACGTCCATTTTGAGTTGCCGCAACGGCGCAACGGTGACAGCCGGTGTGTCCCCGCTCATTCTAGTTTCCAGCGGTGCATGTCGCATCGCCCGAAAGCGGCGGACCGCCACCGGAGACTCACGATCCCGGCGGCCCGCATCACCAGAACGAGATGGAAGGCGAACTGGTGACATGGAGACCATACTGGCCGATGCCAAGGCGGCCGACATGCAGGCGGCGATAGTCGTCCATCGTCCTCGCCTGACGTGGGCGGGAATCAAGACGTGCCGACGGTGTCGCCAGCGTTGGCGAGGCCGCGGCTGTCAGGACTTCCGCGATGCCTTTGCCTACCTGGTGATCCGCGGGGCGGTGGGGGCTCCGCGGCTCTCGGGGAGGCGCTCAGGTGGTGCGGGGTGAACGGCACCGAGGAGATCGATCTCGTGGGAGACGCGCTTCCGCTGGAAATCGTCGACATCGACGGCCAGCGCCTCACCTTCACCTGGTACTTCCTCAGCGGCGTCGACCGGCTGACTGTCACCGCAAGCGGCGACCACCTCGGTGTGGTCGAGCAGCTAGAAAGCAACAGCCCACGCCTGCTCCCAGATTCGGACTGGTCCGACTGGCTCGACACCGACGGCCGCGCAGACCGGGTCGTCGCAGCGGCACAGCGGCAGTGGCATCACCGAGGCGAGATCGTCGCCGACCGCGCTCTACGCGAAGGCGGGCAACTGTGAGCTGACCTGCCTCAGCTCGATGACTTCATTCCAGAGGGCCGCCGTGGGTGGACGGCGGCCCTCACTCCCACTCATCCAACAGCCCTCATCGATGGAACGGAGACTCAGTCATGATCGAAGCGCTCGCTAGCGGAACGTTCACCCACGAGGAGATCGCCGCGCTCAAGCGCGACTTCGCCGACGCCTACCGGGACGCCCCCGTCCTCATCACCGGCGCTGACGGATTCCTCGGCTCGCACCTGACCGATGCCCTCGTCGAACTCGGCGCGGACGTCCACATCACGGTCCGTCCCAAGGCCCACCGGCAGCTCCACCACCTCGAACACCAGCGAGGGCGCCTCACCCTCCACTGGTGCGACCTCACCGATCGCCTCGCGGTGGACCAAGCCGTCCGCGCCCTTACCAACGCCGAGCGCCCGGTCTACGTCTTCAACTTCGCCGCGTTCAGCCACGTCGGCTACTCCTGGCACCTCCCTCAGGCCGTCTTCAACGCCAACGTCAGCGCGACCCTCAACCTGCTCCAGTCGCTCGTGGACCACCGCATCGAACTCGCGTGCTTCGACCAGGTCGGCACCTCCGAGGAGTACGGCAACGCCCACGGCCTGCACCACGGCGACGACCTCGACGAGGTCGTCTTCACCGAGACCTCGCCCTTGGACCCCCAATCGATCTACGGCACCTCGAAGGTCGCGCAGGACTTCCTGGCCCGCAACTTCCACGCCGCCTACGGCTTGCCGGTCATCGTGGTCCGCATGTTCAACCACTTCGGCCCCCGCCAGTCCCTGGAGTTCATCACCGGCGAAATCATCCGCCAGGCGTCCCAGTCCGAGCGGATCGTCCTCGGCGACCTCCGTCCACGCCGCGACTTCACCTTCTTCGTCGACGGCATCCGCGCCCACCTCGCCCTCGCCGCGCACGGCAAGGCCGGCGAGGTCTACACCTACGGCAACGGCCGCAGCATCACCATGAAGGACTGGGCCCAGCTCATCATCGACCTCGGCGAGCAGGCCGGACACTGGAGCGCCCGGACCCTGCTCTCGGACACCGACCGGTTCCGCCCCGGCGACTCCGAAGTCCTCGCGCTGCGGGTCGACGCCACGAAGGTTCGTGACGCCGTCGGCTGGGAACCGACCGTCACTTGGGAGGCTGGGTTGCGCCGCACCATCGACTACGTCAACAACGCAAGGATCCCCCACTAGAACGACCGATGCACCGATCGAAGGACGCCCGATGACCGAGCACGCCGACAGCCTCCGACTCGCATGGCTGGCCGACCGCTTCCGTGCACAGGCCACGCTCGGCCTGCACTACCGACCCGACCAATTCGATCGAGAACGGTTCACGCGCCTGCGACGGCACGCGGCCGAACTCGCATCGCTGATCTATCCACAAGACGTTGACGTCATCGAGGAATCCTTCCGGACCGACAGCGGCATCCACACTCCCAATGCCGCCGTCGCCTTGTACATCGAGTGCGCGGACGGGGCCCGGCTCTGGCGGGCCTTCCTCTTGGAGCCGGGCAGACTCCTGCCGGACGAAATCAATGCTGCGGCTGCGCGGATTGCTGCGACCGAACCGGGTCAGCCTGTCGCTCTCACCGACAGCCGAGTGTTGGGCCTTCCCGACCCGCACACCTACCTCGCGATCTACCGGACCACCAGTTCGCTCACGCGCGCCGACTTGCGAGAGGTCTGGCCGACGCCCGACACTGCGATTCAGCGACCGTTGACAGGCATCGCCCCCGCGTCCATACCCGCCTTGCCCCGACAGATCGACGAGCGGCCCGTCATCGTCAGCCCCGTCGTCGCCGCCATCTGCCGTGACATCGCGGAGATCGCGGAGGAAGGAGGCCTGGAGACGGCCGATCCGTACAACGTCGAACGCTTCGAGCACCTCGGTGAGCTCGCCGCGAACATCTCCCCAGAGTCAATCGGCTACCAGCGATTCGGTCCGTTCGAGCTCCATCCGTCCGCGGCGGCAACAGGGGCGGAGATCGCCATCCGGGACGAAGCCGGCCGAGTTCTGCTGATCCAGAGGTCTGACACTGGTCAGTGGGCAATCCCTGGCGGAGCCTGCGAGGTCGGAGAGGACTGGGCTGCTACGGCCGTCCGCGAAGCCCGAGAAGAGATCGGGCTGAGTCTCGATCCGTCTGACCTCGCCTTGGTCGACGTGTTCGACAACCGTGCCATCACCTCGGAGCCGACCACCATTCCCGTCATCGCCGTGTTCAGCATGGTTCTCAAACCCAACGGCAGCACGATCACACGGAACCGCGAAGTCGACAACACCGCGTGGGCAACCTTGTCCGACCTGAAGGACCTCGACTTGTTCAGAGGCCACCGCACGAAGATCACCGCGGCCTTGGAACAGGCCGACTGAACAGCATTGAGCTGATGTCTCGGCGGAGTGGTAAGGCGGTGATCCCTGCCGCTCCGCCATCTTCCAGGTATCGAGTCGAATCCGCCTGAGTCGCCTGGAAGATGCGCCGGAAGAGTCGAGCCGGAGTGCGGGCCTCGATCGCAGACAACTTGTAGTACCCCCACGAGGAAACCTCTGACTCACGAAGCTTGATGGCCGCTTCCTGGTCAGCGCTGAGCTGCCCACCATCGAAGACGAACAGGATTTTCTCGCCCTCGCTCGGCGCGGGAGCCCAGTCAACGACTAGAAGGCCGCCGAGAGCGATGCCAATGCCCAGCTCCTCCCGGACTTCTCGAAGACACGCCTCGACCGGAGATTCGCCGACTTCGGCGTAACCGCCCGGCAGCTCCAAGGGCTCCTTGTAGGTGGGCTGGACCATGAGGACGTCACCGGCCTGAAAGCTCATGCAAAAGCCTCTTTCGAGTGACGCCGATACATCTGGAGTTTGAGCACGGTTTGCAGGGTCCGGTCGGCTTTGGGGAGGGGTC